>NZ_WWCK01000009.1 GCF_009857435.1 Duganella rivi | reverse complement strand
CCGCCCGCCACGCGGCGCGCTGCTGCGCCGTCTGCACCGGCGCCTTCGTGCTGGCGCGCGCCGGCTTGCTGGACGGCCGCCGCGCCGTCACCCACTGGCTCGATGCCGCCGCCCTGCAAGCCCAATACCCGGCCGTCGCGGTGCAGGACGACGCCATCTACCTGCGCGACGGCCGCTACTACACCTCGGCCGGGATTGCCGCCGGCATGGACCTGGCGCTGGCGCTGGTGGAAGAAGACCAGGGCCGCGCCGCCGCGCTGGCGGCGGCCAAGCGGCTGGTGGTGTTCTACAAGCGTCCCGGCGGCCAGCGCCAGTTCAGCTCGGAATTGCTGGCGCAGGCCGACCCGCAGGGCGTGCATGGCCGCCTGGCCGGCTGGCTGCGCCCGCGCCTGCAGCAGCAGCTCGATGTCGAGCAAATGGCCGCGGCATTGGCGATCTCGGTGCGCACCCTGCACCGCCGCCTGCAGCAGGAAGCCGGGGTGTCGCCGGCGCAATTGCTGCTGCGGCTGCGCATGGAAGCCGCCTGCGCGCTGCTGGAGCGGCCCGGCATGAGCGTCAAGCGCGCCGCCCACCAGGCCGGCTTTGCCAGCGAGTACAATCTGCGGCGCGCGTTTGCCGCGCAGCTGGGCGTCGCGCCCAGCGCCTACCAGGCCCGCTTCGGAGGATGGGACGCAGATGCAGGAATTTGAAAAATGGCTGGCCCGGGTGCTGCTCTTAAATAGCGCGCTGGCGCTGGGCGTGTGCCTTGGCCTGCTGGGCGGGCCGCTGAGCGGCGCCGACCGCTACCTGGTGTTTGGCGCCGCCTTGCTCGGCTTCCTGTCGGCGGTGGCCGCGCTCAAGCGCTGGCGGCTCGGCCTGTGGGGCGGCGGCCTGTACTACGCCTTGCAGCTGTTCAGCTATTTCCCGGCCGATAGCGGCTGGCAATTCAGCGTCAAGGCCGGCGTCAGCATCGGCCTGATCTTCCACCTGGCTAGCGCCGTGCTAGTCGTCAACATAGTGGCGGCCGCCCTGCTGGCCGCCACTATCTTCGCCCTGGCGCGCCGCAAATTGCCAAATTGCTAGCGGTTAACCCCGCTATTCCGTCATCCGCCGGTCACACAGCCATAGCAAAATGTCCGTGTGGATACATTCGTTAAGCTAGTCTTAGACGATTTCCAACTTTTTTAATAAATAAATATTCCTTTTTATGGTTGCGCCGGCGAGACAAGCGCCTTAAAAAGTTAATTTTGGGCAATAAGCTCAGCTATAATTCAAGATCTAAAATTGCCCCCGGACTGCGTTTTGAGGCAGTTACAAAGGGTAACGGGCGTAAAGTTTTCAAGAAAAAAAAGTTTACTTAATGGAAGTCGAATCGCAGTCGTTATGTACGTAGTGATTCAGACTAATTGCAGAACCCGGATGCCGCACAGGGAGGCATCCGGGTTGCTTTCTGTACAAAATACATCGCAGCACCTCCAGGAGAAATAGCATGACCATCGCACTGAGCTTTGACACCGAAACCATCGCTGGACTCGGCACGAGCACCATCGTCCAGCTGGGCACGGAAGACATTGCGGGCTTCTCCTCGGATCAACTGGGGGCCTTTACCTCCATGCAGGTGCCGGCCTTCACCACCCAGCAGCTGGCGCTCGGCCTGACCAGCGGCCAGGTTCAGTACCTCAACACGCTGCAGGTGTCGGTGCTGCAATCGAGCCAGTTGGCCGTGTTCCAGACCGCCACCCTGGCGGCGCTGAGCACGCAGAACGTGGCGGCGCTGTCGACCGGCGCCATTGCCGGCATCACCACCGCCCAGATCAAGGCCCTGACCACCAGCCAGGCCGTGGCGCTGACCACCGCCCAGGCCGCCCAGCTGAGCAGCAACCAGCTGGTGGCGTTGAACACCAATACCATTGCCGCGCTGGAAACCGCCGACCTGGTGGCGATCTCCACCGCCGTGCTGGTGCAGATGAGCACCGCCCAGGTGGCGGCTCTGACCACCGCCCAGATCAATGCGCTGCCGACCGCCGCGCTGGCCGGCCTGAGCACCGCCGCCATCTCGGTGCTGAGCACCGACCAGGCCGTGGCCCTGACCTCGGCTGAAATCGCCGCCCTGACCACCCAGCAAGTGGCCGCCCTGTCGAGCCGCGCGCTGGGCGCGATTGAAACCGCCGACCTGGCCGGCTTCTCGACCAACGCCATTGTTGCCCTGAAAACCAACCAGCTGGTCGGCCTGACCACCGCCCAGGTGGCGGCGCTGTCGACCAACCAGATCAGCGCGCTGGAAAGCGCCGATCTGGCCGCGCTGTCCACCGATCAAGTGATCGCCCTGACCACCCTGCAAGCCAGCGTGCTGAGCAGCTCGCAAGCGGCCGCCCTGAGCACCAACGGCGTCGGCGCCCTGGAAACCGCCGATCTGGCCGCCCTGTCGACCGCTGCCGTGTCGGCCCTGAGCGCCAACCAGATCAAGGCGCTGGACACCGCGCAAGTGATCGCCCTGACCACCGCCCAAGCCGCGACCCTGAGCAGCACCCAGGTCGCTGCGTTGGCCACCGCGCTGGTCGCCGCGCTGGAAACCGCCGACCTGGCCGCCATCAAAGCCACTTCGCTGGCCGTGCTGAGCACCGCGCAAGTGGCGGCCCTGACCACCGCCCAGATCAACTCGCTGCCGACCGCTTCGCTGGCCGCGCTGAGCACCGCTGCCGTTGGCGCCCTGAGCACCGAACAAGCCGTGGCGCTGACCTCGGCCCACCTGGCTGCCCTGAGCACCCAGCAAGTGGCCGCGCTGTCGACCAGCGCCATTGCCGCGCTGGAAACCGCCGATCTGGTGGGCCTGTCGAGCAATGACATCGGCGCCCTGCGCACCGTGCAAGTGGCGGCCCTGACCACCGGCCAGATCACCGCGCTGTCGACCGGCCAGATCGCCGCCCTGACCACCGCTGGCGTGGCCGCCCTGACCACCAACCAGGTGGTGGCCCTGAGCACCGCCCAGGCCAGCGTGCTGAGCAGCTCGCAAGCCGCCGCCCTGAGCACCAACGCCATCGGCGCGCTGGAAACCGCCGACTTCGCCGCACTGTCGACCGCCGCCATTGCCGCGCTGAGCGCCAATCAAATCAAGGCACTGGACAGCGCCCAAGTGGTGGCCCTGACCACCGCCGATGCCGCCACCCTGAGCACCCTGCAAGTGGCCGCGCTGTCGACCGCGCTGGTAGCAGCACTGGAAACCGCCGATCTGGCCGCGCTGAAAACCAATGTGATCGCAGCCCTGAGCTCGGCACAAGTGGCCGCCCTGACCACCCTGCAAATCAACACCCTGGCCACCGCGCAACTGGTCAACATCAGCACCGGCGGCATCGCCGGCCTGACCACCGCGCAAGTGGTGGCGCTGACCTCGGGTCAGATCGCCAGCCTGACCACCACCCAGATCGCGGCCCTGACCGACGACAGCATCGGCGCGATTGAAACCGCCGACCTGGCCGGCCTGACCACCAGCCAGATCGCCGTGCTGCGCAGCGCCCAGCTGGGCCTGCTGAGCTCCGACCAGATCGGCGCCCTGTCGACCGCCCAGGTGGTGGCGCTGACCACCTCGGCCTTCGCCGGCCTGAGCACCGCACAAATCGCCGCCCTGACCACCGCGCAAGCGTCATCGCTGAGCACCGCGCAAGTGGTAGCGCTGGGCACCAACGCGATTGCCGCGATTGAGACCGCCGACTTTGCCGCGCTGTCGACCAACGCCGTGGCCGCGCTGAGCGCGACCCAGGTCAAAGCGTTGACCACCAATCAAGTCGTCGCCCTGACCACCAACGAAGCCGCCACCCTGAGCAGCGCCCAGGTGGCCGCGCTGACCGCCAACGCGGTTGCCGCGCTGGAAACCGGCGACCTGGCCGCTATCAAGACCGCCAGCATCGCTGCCCTGAGCACCGCGCAAGTGGCGGCGCTGACCACCGCCCAAGTCAACTCGCTGCCGACCGCTTCGCTGGCCGCGCTGAGCACCGCTGCTGTCGGCGCCCTGAGCACCGAGCAGGCTGTGGCGCTGACCTCGGCCCAGCTGGCCGCGCTGAGCACCGCGCAAGTGGCTGCGCTGTCGACCAACGCGATTGCCGCACTGGAAACCGCTGACCTGGCCGGCCTGTCGACCAACGACATCGCTGCCCTGCGCAGCGCCCAGGTTGCTGCCCTGACCACCGCGCAAGTGGCGACCTTGTCGACCACCCAGGTGGCGGCCCTGACCACCGGCGCGATTGCCGCGCTGACCACCAACCAGGTCGTCGCGCTGACCACCGCCCAGGCAGCGGTGCTGAGCAGCGCGCAAGCAGCCGCGCTGAGCACCAACGCCATCGGCGCACTGGAAACCGCCGATCTGGCTGCCCTGTCGACCGCTGCCGTGGCCGCCCTGAGCGCCAACCAGATCAAGGCACTGGACAGCGAGCAGATCATCGCCCTGACCACCGCCGAAGCCGCGACCCTGAGCACCGCCCAAGTGGCGGCGCTGTCGTCCACCGCGATTGCCGCGCTGGAAACCGCCGACCTGTCGGCCATCAAGACCGCCGCTATCGCTGCGCTGAGCACCGCGCAAGTGGCGGCCCTGACCACGCTGCAAATCAACACCCTGGCCACCGCTTCGATCGCTGCGCTGAGCACCGCCGGCATCGCTGCCCTGAGCACCGCGCAAGCCGTGGCGCTGACCTCGGCGCAACTGGCCGCACTGGGCACCGCGCAAGTGGCGGCCCTGAGCTCGAGCGCGCTGGGCGCGCTGGAAACCGCTGACCTGGCGGGCCTGTCGACCAACGACATCGCCGCCCTGCGCAGCAGCCAGCTGGCCGGCCTGACCACCGCCCAAGTGGCCACCCTGAGCACCGGCCAAGTCGCCGCGCTGACCACCTCGGCCATCGCCGGCCTGAGCACCGATCAAATCGTTGCCCTGACCACCGCGCAAGCCGCCACCCTGAGCGCCGCCCAGGTGGCCGCGCTGGGCACCAACGCCGTGGCCGCGATTGAAACCGCCGACTTCGCAGCACTGTCGAGCGCCGCTGTTGCCGCGCTGACCGTCAACCAGGTCAAAGCGCTGACCACCGCGCAAGTCGTCGCCCTGACCACCGCCGAAGCGGCTGCCCTGAGCACCGCGCAAGTGGCAGCGCTGTCGACCAACGCCGTTGCTGCGCTGGAAACCGCCGACCTGGCCGCACTGAAAACCGCCGCCATCGCCGCGCTGACCACCGCGCAAGTCTCGGCACTGACCACGCTGCAAATCAACAACCTGGCCACCGCGTCGCTGGCTGCCCTGAGCACCGCCGGCATCGCCGCCCTGGGCACCGCCCAGGTGGTGGCGCTGACCTCGGCGCAAATCGGTTCGCTGGGCACCGCGCAAATCGCTGCCCTGACCGACGACAGCATCGGCGCAATTGAAACCGCCGACCTGGCCGGCCTGACCACCAGCCAAGTCGCCGTACTGCGCAGCGCCCAGCTGGCAGGCCTGACCACCGGCCAGGTTGCCGCCCTGTCGACCGCCCAGGTATCGGCGCTGACCACCAGCGCCGTTGCCGGCCTGAGCACCGCTCAAATCGTGGCACTGACCACCGCGCAAGCGGCGGTACTGAGCACCGCCCAAGTGCTGGCGCTGAGCAGCAATGCCATCGCCGCACTGGAAACCGCTGACTTCGCGGCGCTGTCGACCAACGCTGTTGCCGCCCTGAGCGTGGCGCAAGTCAAAGCGCTGACCAGCGACCAGGTTGTGGCGCTGACCACCGGTGAAGCCGCCGCCCTGAGCACCGCGCAAGTGGCTGCGCTGTCGGCCACCGCCGTCGCTGCACTGGAAACCGCCGACCTGGCCGCGATCAAAACCGCCGGCATCGCCGCGCTGACCACCGCGCAAGTGGCGGCACTGACCACGCTGCAAATCAACACCTTGGGCACCGCTTCGCTGGTGGCCATCAGCACCGCCGGCATCGGCGCGCTGACCACCGCGCAAGTCGTGGCCCTGACCTCGGCGCAAATCGGCGCGCTGGCCAGCGCCCAGATCGGTGCGCTGAGCAGCAACAGCATCGGCGCGATTGAAACCGCCGACCTGGCCGGCCTGACCACCACCCAGGTTGGCCTGCTGCGCAGCGCGCAACTGGCTGGCTTGAGCACCGGCCAGGTGGCTGCCCTGTCGACCGCGCAAGTGGCGGCGCTGGCAACCGCCGCCATCGCCGGCCTGAGCACCGCGCAAATCGTCGCGCTGACCACCGCCCAGGCATCGGTGCTGAGCACCGCCCAAGTGGCGGCACTGACCACCAACGCGATTGCCGCACTGGAAACCGCTGACTTTGCAGCGCTGTCGACCAACGCCGTTGCCGCCCTGAGCGTGGCGCAAGTCAAAGCGCTGACCAGCGACCAGGTCGTGGCGCTGACCACCGGCGAAGCGGCTTCGCTGAGCACCGCCCAAGTGGCCGCGCTGTCGGCCACCGCTGTCGCTGCACTGGAAACCGCCGACCTGTCGGCAATCAAGACTGCCGCTATCGCTGCGCTGAGCACCGCGCAAGTGGCTGCCCTGACCACGCTGCAAATCAACACCCTGGCCACCGCTTCGATCGCTGCGCTGAGCACCGCCGGTATCGCTGCACTGAGCACCGCCCAAGCTGTGGCGCTGACCTCGGCACAACTGGCCGCACTGGGTACCGCCCAAGTGGCAGCCCTGAGCTCGAGCGCGCTGGGTGCACTGGAAACCGCCGATCTGGTAGGCCTGTCCACCAACGCGGTTGCTGCCCTGCGCAGCAGCCAGCTGCTGGGCCTGACCACCGCGCAAGTAGCAACCCTGAGCACCGGCCAAGTGGCCGCGCTGAGCACCGCCGCTGTTGCCGGCCTGGGTACCGATCAAATCGTCGCCCTGACCACCGCGCAAGCCTCGGTGCTGAGCACCGCCCAAGTGGTGGCGCTGGGCACCAACGCGATTGCCGCCATCGAGACCGCCGACTTTGCTGCACTGTCGAGCAACGCGGTGGCTGCGCTGACCGTCAACCAGGTTAAAGCCCTGACCACCGCGCAAGTGGTGGCGCTGACCACCACCGAAGCGGCCGCCCTGAGCACCGCCCAGGTAGCCGCGCTGTCGAGCAACGCCGTGGCAGCGCTGGAAACCGCCGACCTGGCCGCCATCAAAACCGCCGCCATCGCCGCGCTGGGCACCGCGCAAGTCGCCGCGCTGACCACGCTGCAAATCAACAACCTGGCCACCGCCTCGCTGGCCGCGCTGAGCACCGCCGGCATCGCCGCGCTGGGCACCGCCCAAGTGGTGGCGCTGACCTCGGCGCAAATCGCCGCGCTGGGCACCGCCCAGGTAGGCGCCCTGACCAGCAGCAGCATCGGCGCGATTGAAACCGCCGACCTGGCCGGCCTGAGCACCAGCCAGGTGGCTGTGCTGCGCAGCGCCCAGCTGGCCGGCTTGAGCACCGCCCAAGTCGCCGCCCTGAGCACCACGCAAGTCGCGGCCCTGACCACCGGCGCCGTTGCCGGCCTGAGCACCGATCAAATCGTTGCCCTGACCACCGCCCAAGCCGCAGCGCTGAGCACGGCGCAAGTGCTGGCGCTGAGCACCAACGCGATTGCCGCGCTGGAAACCGCTGACTTTGCAGCACTGTCGACCAGTGCCGTCGCCGCCCTGAGCGTGGCGCAGGTGAAAGCGCTGACCAGCGCCCAAGTCGTGGCACTGACCACCGGTGAAGCCGCATCCCTGAGCACCGCGCAAGTGGCTGCGCTGTCGGCCAACGCCGTCGCCGCGCTGGAAACCGCCGATCTGGCTGCGATCAAGACTGCCGCTATCGCCGCGCTGACCACCGCGCAAGTGGCGGCCCTGACCACGCTGCAAATCAACACCCTGGGCACCGGCACCTTGGCCGCCATCAGCACCGCCGGCATCGGCGCGCTGACCACCGCCCAGGTGGTGGCGCTGACCTCGGCCCAACTGGGCGCGCTGAGCACCGCGCAAGTGAGCGCGCTGACCAGCAGCAGCATCGGCGCGATTGAAACCGCCGACCTGGTGGGTCTGTCGACCAGCGCCGTTGCTGCACTGCGCAGCAGCCAGCTGGTAGGCCTGACCACCGGTCAAGTCGCCGCGCTGGGCACCGCGCAAGTGGCTGCCCTGAGCACCGCCGGCATCGCCTCGCTGGGCACCGACCAGATCGTCGCCCTGACCACCGCCCAAGCTTCGGTACTGAGCACTGCGCAAGTGGCAGCACTGGGCACCAACGCCATCGCTGCGCTGGAGACCGCCGACTTTGCAGCGCTGTCGAGCAACGCTGTGGCCGGCCTGACCGTCAACCAGATCAAGGCGCTGACCACCGGCCAGGTGGTGGCACTGACCACCACCGAAGCTGCCGCACTGGGCACCGCGCAAGTGGCCGCGCTGTCGACCAACGCGATTGCCGCGCTGGAAACCGCTGACCTGGCCGCGATCAAAACCGCCGCCATCGCCGCGCTGAGCACCGCGCAAGTGGCTGCGCTGGGCACCACCCAGATCAACACCCTGGCGACCGCTTCGGTGGCCGCCCTGAGCACCGCCGGCATTGCTGCCCTGAGCACCGAGCAAGTGGTGGCGCTGACCTCGGCACAGTTCGCCGCACTGGGCACCGCGCAAGTGGCGGCCCTGAGCAGCAACAGCATCGGTGCGATTGAAACCGCCGACCTGGTGGGCCTGTCGACCAGCGCCGTCGCTGCGCTGCGCAGCGCCCAGCTGGTAGGCCTGAGCACTGCCCAGGTGGCCGCGCTGAGCACCGCGCAAGTGGCGGCCCTGAGCACCGCCGGCATCGCTTCGCTGGGCACCGCGCAAATCGTCGCGCTGACCACCGCCCAAGCCTCGGTACTGAGCACCGCGCAAGTGGCGGCACTCGGCACCAACGCGATTGCCGCGCTGGAAACCGCTGACTTTGCCGCTCTGTCGACCGCTGCTGTGGCCGGCCTGAGCGTCAACCAGATCAAGGCGCTGACCACCGGCCAGGTCGTGGCCCTGACCACCACCGAAGCGGCTGCCCTGAGCACCGCGCAAGTTGCGGCCCTGAGCACCGACGCGATTGCTGCGCTGGAAACCGCCGACCTGTCGGCGATCAAGACCGCTGCCATCGCTGCCCTGACCACCGCGCAAGTGGCGGCCCTGAGCACGCTGCAAATCAACACCCTGGCGACTGCCTCGCTGGGCGCCATCAGCACCGCCGGCATCGCGGCGCTGACCACCAACCAGATCGTGGCCCTGACCTCGCAGCAACTGTCGGCCTTGAGCAGCCTGCAAATCGTCGCCCTGAGCAGCAACAGCATCGGCGCGATTGAAACCGCCGACCTGGTTGGCCTGAGCACCAGCGCCGTCGCCGCCCTGCGCAGCGCCCAGCTGGTGGGCCTGAGCACCACCCAGGTGGCTGCCCTGAGCACCGGCCAGGTGGCTGCGCTGAGCACTGCCGGCATCGCTTCGCTGAGCACCAACCAGATCGTGGCCCTGACCACCGCGCAAGCGTCGGTACTGAGCACCGCGCAAGTGGCTGCGCTGGGCACCAATGCCATCGCCGCACTGGAAACCGCCGACTTCGCAGCACTGTCGACCGCCGCCGTTGCCGGCCTGAGCGTCAACCAGATCAAGGCGCTGACCACCGGCCAGGTGGTGGCACTGAGCACCGCCGAAGCGGCTGCCCTGAG
The DNA here is from genome assembly GCF_009857435.1 of Duganella rivi. Classification (GTDB taxonomy): domain Bacteria; phylum Pseudomonadota; class Gammaproteobacteria; order Burkholderiales; family Burkholderiaceae_D; genus Rugamonas; species Rugamonas rivi. The sequence goes on along the minus strand of NZ_WWCK01000009.1, from coordinate 118,427 downwards.
CACCGCGCAAGTGGCCGCGCTGTCGACCGACGCGATTGCCGCGCTGGAAACCGCCGACCTGTCGGCCATCAAGACGGCCTCGATCGCCGCCCTGACCACCGCGCAAGTAGCTGCCCTGAGCACGCTGCAAATCAACACCCTGGGCAGCGCCTCGCTGGGTGCGATCAGCACCGCCGGCATCGCCGCCTTGACCACCAACCAGATCGTGGCGTTGACCTCGCAACAACTGTCGGCCCTGAGCAGCGCGCAAATCGTCGCCCTGACCAGCAACAGCATCGGCGCAATTGAAACCGCCGACCTGGTGGGCCTGAGCACCAGCGCCGTGGCCGCATTGCGCAGCAGCCAGCTGCTGGGCCTGTCGACCACCCAGCTGGCCGCACTGGGCACCAACCAAATTGCTGCACTGAGCACCGCTGCCGTGGCTTCGCTGAGCACCAACCAGATCGTGGCCCTGACCACCGCGCAAGCGGCGGCCCTGACCACGGCGCAAGTTGCCGCGCTGGGCACCAACGCGATTGCCGCCATCGAGACCGCCGACTTTGCAGCCCTGTCGAGCAACGCGGTGACCGGCCTGACCGTGACCCAGATCAAGGCGCTGACCACCGGCCAAGTCGTCGCCCTGACCACCACCGAAGCGGCCGCCCTGAGCACCGCGCAAGTGGCTGCGCTGAGCACCGACGCGATCTCCGCACTGGAAACCGCTGATCTGTCGGCAATCAAGACCGCCGCCATCGCCGCGCTGAGCACCGCGCAAGTGGCCGCCCTGAGCACGCTGCAAATCAACACCTTGGGCAGCGCCTCGCTGGGTGCGATCAGCACCGCCGGCATCGCCGCCTTGACCACCAACCAGATCGTGGCGCTGACCTCGCAACAACTGTCGGCCCTGACCAGCGCGCAAATCATCGCCCTGAGCAGCAACAGCATCGGCGCGATTGAAACCGCCGACCTGGTGGGCCTGAGCACCAGCGCCGTGGCTGCCCTGCGCAGCAGCCAGCTGCTGGGCCTGTCGACCACCCAGCTGGCCGCACTGGGCACCAACCAAGTTGCTGCACTGAGCACCGCTGCCGTGGCTTCGCTGAGCACCAACCAGATCGTGGCCCTGACCACCGCGCAAGCGGCGGCCCTGACCACGGCGCAAGTTGCCGCGCTGGGCACCAACGCGATTGCCGCGCTGGAAACCGCTGACTTCGCCGCACTGTCGAGCAACGCGGTCACCGGTCTGACCATCAACCAGATCAAAGCGCTGACCACCGGCCAGATCGTTGCCCTGAGCACCGCCGAAGCCGCCGCGCTGAGCACCGCGCAAGTGGCTGCGCTGACCACCAACGCGATTGCCGCGCTGGAAACCGCAGACCTGTCGGCCTTCAAGACCCAGGCCATCGCAGCGCTGACCACCGGTCAAGTTGCGGCCCTGAGCACCTTGCAGATCAACACCCTGGCAACCGCTTCGCTGGCTGCCATCAGCACCGCCGGCATCGCTGCGCTGACCACTGAGCAGGTGGTTGCACTGACCTCGGCCCAGATCGCCGCGCTGACCACCGCCCAAGTCGTGGCGCTGAGCAGCAACAGCATCGGCGCGATCGAGACCGCCGACCTGGCCGGCCTGAGCACCGCCGCCATGGCCGCGCTGCGCAGCAACCAGCTGGACGGCTTGACCACCAGTCAGGTGGCTGCACTGGGCAGCAACCAGGTGGCTGCGCTGAGCACCGCCGGCATCGCTTCGCTGAGCACCGATCAGCTGGTGGCACTGAACACCGCGCAAGCGGCCGCACTGAGCAGCGCCCAAGTGGCTGCCCTGGGCACCGCCGTGATCGGCGCGCTTGAAACCGCCGACTTCGCTGCGCTGTCGACCAACGCTGTGGCCGGCCTGAGCGCCAACCAGATCAAGTCGCTGAGCACCGCCCAGGTGGTCGCCCTGACCACCGCGCAAGCGGCGGCCCTGAGCACCGCCCAGGTGGCAGCCCTGCCGACCGCCTCGGTGGCCGTGCTGGAAACCGCTGACCTGTCGGCCCTCAAGTCGCAAGCCATCACCGCGCTGAGCACCGCGCAAGTGGCTGCCCTGAGCACGCTGCAAATCAACACCCTGGCGACCGCCTCGCTGGCCGCCATCAGCACCGCCGGCATCGCCGCGCTGACCACCGCGCAAGTGGTGGCGCTGACCTCGGCCCAGATCGCCAGCTTCGGCACCGCCCAGGCGGTGGCGCTGACCAGCAACAGCATCGGCGCGATTGAAACGGCTGACCTGGCCGGCCTGAGCGCTGCCAACGTGGCCGTACTGCGCACCAACCAGCTGGCCGGTCTGGCGACCGAGCAAGTGGCTACGCTGTCGACCGCGCAAGTGGCCGCCATTAGTACCGCCGGCATCGCCTCGCTGAGCACCAACCAGGTGGTGGCGCTGACCACGCTGCAGGCAAGCGTACTGGGTAGCGCGCAAGCTGCGGCCCTGAGCACCAACAGCATCGCCGCACTGGAAACCGCCGATCTGGCGGCGCTGTCGACCGCTGCAATCGCTGCGCTGACCGCCAACCAGATCAAGGCACTGGGCACCGCGCAAGTGGTGGCGCTGACTACCAACGAAGCTGCCGCCCTGAGCACCGCCCAGGTGGCAGCCCTGACCACCGCCTCGGTGGCTGCGCTGGAAACCGCTGATCTGGCCGCGATCAAAACCCAAGCCGTGGCTGGCCTGAGCACCGCGCAAGTGGCCGCCCTGAGCACGCTGCAGATCAACACGCTGGGCACCAGCACCCTGGCCGCCATCAGCACCGCCGGCATCGGCGCGCTGACCACCGACCAGGCTGTGGCGCTGACCTCGGCGCAACTGGCGTCGCTGTCGACCAACCAGGTAATCGCCCTGCGCAGCCAGACCATCGGTGCGCTGGACACCGCCGACCTGGCCGGCCTGAGCACGCTGGACATCAGCGTGCTGCGCACCAACCAGCTGGCCGGCCTCGAAACCGAGCAAGTGGCGACGCTGTCGACCGCGCAAGTGGCCGCCATCAGCACCGCCGGCATCGCTTCGCTGAGCACCAACCAGATCGTGGCGCTGACCACGGCCCAGGCGTCGGCGCTGACCGCCGCCCAGGCCGCAGCGCTGACCAGCAACGGCATCGCCGCACTGGAAACCGCTGATCTGGCCGCACTGTCGACCGCTGCGATTGCCGCCCTGAGCGCCACCCAGATCAAGGCGCTGGGCACGGCCCAGGTGGTGGCGCTGACCACCGGCGAAGCCGCTGCCCTGAGCACCCTGCAAGTGGCAGCGCTGACCACCGCTTCGGTGGCCGCGCTGGAAACCGCTGACCTGGCCGCGATCAAGACCCAGGCCATCGCGATTCTGAGCACCGCCCAGGTCAACGCGCTGACCACCCAGCAAATCAACACGCTGGGCACCGCCACCCTGGCTGCGCTGAGCACCGCCGCTATCGGCACGCTGAGCACCGATCAGGTCGTGGCGCTGACTTCCAGCCAGTTCGCCGCGCTGAGCACCGCGCAAGTGGTGGCGCTGTCGACCAACAGCATCGGCGCGATTGAAACCGCCGACCTGGCCGGTCTCAGCACCGCTGACGTGGCGGCCCTGCGCACGCTGCAACTGACCGGTCTGTCGACCGCCCAGGTGGTGGCGCTGAGCACCGCGCAAGTGGCGGCGCTGGGCACCGCAGCCTTCTCGGTGGGCCTGAGCACCAACCAGATCGGCGCCCTGACCACCGCGCAAGCGGCCTCGCTGGCCACCGCGCAAGTGGCGGCCCTGTCGAGCCGTAACTTCTCGGCCCTGTCGACCGGCGCGATTGCCGCGCTGACCGTGTCGGAAATCGCGGCAGTCAGCACCGCCAACCTGTCGGTACTGAGCTCGGCACAAGGCGTGGCGCTGACCACCGCGCAAGTGGCCAACCTGAGCACCCAGCAAGTGGCGGCGCTGTCGACCACCGCGCTGGCCGCGTTCGAAACGGCTGACCTGGTGGCGATCACCACCAACGGCATCCGCGCGCTGTCGTCGAAACAGATCCGCTCGCTGACCACCCAGGAGATCGTGTCGCTGACCACCAACCAGATCCACGCGCTGACCACCCAGCAGATCCATGCCCTGTCCGCAGACCAGCGTGGTTCGCTGACCGGCGCCCAGATCAGCGCGCTGATCTCGCTGACCCCGATCGCGCTCGACCTGAACGGCGACGGCGTGCAAACCACCGCACTGGGTAACGGCGTGCAGTTCGACCTGGCCGCCAGCGGCAACAAGGTCAACACCGGCTGGCTGGCCGGCGGCGACGGCTTCCTGGCGCTGGACCGCAACGGCGACGGCATCATCAACGACGGTAGCGAACTGTTCGGTTCCGGCACCACGCTGGCCAACGGCAAGCGCGCCGCCGACGGCTACGCCGCCATGGCCGAACTCGACACCAACGGCGACGGCACCATCGACGCCAAGGATGCCAAGTTTGCCGACCTGCGCGTCTGGGTCGACGGCAACGCGGACGGCGTCAGCCAGGCGAGCGAACTGAAATCGCTGGCCGACCTCGGCATCACCAAGCTCAACCTCGACGTGAAAGATGGCGCCACCGGCAACAACGGCAACATCCTCGGCGCCACTTCGACCTACGAGACTGCCGACGGCGCCAGCCACGCGGTAGCCGACGTCTGGTTCTCGGTGTCGGCCGCGCAGCAACCGCTGAGCAACAATGTCAGCGGCCTGTCGCAGGCACTGAACAGCTTCAACACCGCAGCCAGCGCACCGGCCGTGACCAAGCTGGAAGTGCCGGGGCAGGGCGTGGGCGGCAACGTGGCCAACTTGGCCGCCGCGCTGAACCAGTTCGAGGCTGACGGCAAGCCGACCTTGAACGCGGCTTCGGCCAACAGCGAGGAGCTGAAACTGAAAGCGCTGCATGGCGGCGCATCGCAAGGCTTCCTTGCGGTGCCTGGCAAGTAAGCACGGCGATTGAAGTGACGAACGGCAGAGCAAACGCTCTGCCGTTTGTGTCTGGATGGTTGCTTTTGAGAAAACATGGCCCACTTCTTGCGTTGCTTTCCGTTGCCGTGCGTAAATAAAAAAACTTAATGCAGTTGAGAAAAAGGTCGCTTTACACGTTCAGGCCGGACAGCCCCGCAATTTTCCAGCGGTCAATTAACTGAATCTATGTGAAGGTCTGCAACGATTTAAATGTTAACCAGAGGAAAATTCATACCGGCGAAATCCTAAAGTTGCTTCAAAGATTGACGTTAAGAACTAAAGCGTGTGGAGTCCGCACGCACCTGTATCTGCAAGAACTACCGCAACACCCAATTCAAGCTGGAGCTGCCGGGAATTGCCCCGTCGGCTCCATCACCTGTCCGTATAGAACTGTGTAGTGCCCCAAGGAGAATGGAAATGAGCATCATCACGACAATGAAGTCCGAACAGATTGCCGCGCTGTCGACTACCACCATCGCAGCACTCGCGACGGCTGACCTGGTTGCGCTCAATTCCGCCCAAACGCGGGCCTTCACCACCGACCAGATCGGTGTCCTGACCACCACCCATATTGCGGTGCTGACCACCAAACAACTGAGCAACGGCCTGACCACGGACCAGATCGTTGCCCTGACGTCCAACCAGGTGGGCGCGTTCAACTCGGCGCAGATCAATGCCCTGTCGACCACCTCGCTGGCGGCAATTGAAACCGGCGACTTCGCCAACCTGAAAACCTCGGCGATTGCCGGCATGAGCACGGCGCAGCTGTCGGCGCTGACCACTGACCAGGTGGTGGCCCTGACCTCCCAGCAAGCGGCAGCCCTGAGCAGCGCGCAGGTTGTCGGCCTGAGCACCAACGCCATCGTGGCGATTGAAACCGGCGACTTCGCTGCCCTGAAATCGTCCGCCATCGGCGGCCTGGGCACCTCGCAAGTGGCAGCCCTGACCACTGACCAGGTCAGCGTCATGACCGCCGGCCAAGTGGCGGCCCTGAGCACCAACGCCATCGCCAACGGCCTGACCACCGACCAGGTGGTGGCCCTGAGCTCCCTGCAACTGGCCACCTTGAGCAGCGCGCAGTTTGGCGCGCTGTCGACCAACAACGTGGCGGCCATCGAGACCGCCGACCTGGTCGCCTTGAAAACCAACGTCATCGCCTCGCTGAAAACCGCGCAGCTGGCAGCCCTGACCACCGACCAGGTCAGCAGCCTGACCAGTGCTCAGGTCGTGGCGCTGAGCACCGCCAGCATGGCTGCGCTGAGCACCAACCAGGTGGTGGCCCTGACCGCCACCCAGGCTGCTGTACTGAGCTCGGCCCAGGTGGCCGCCCTGAGCACCAACGCGGTGGCCGCGATTGAAACCGCCGACCTGGCCGCGCTGAAAACCAACGTGATTGCCGCCCTGACCACCAATCAGGTCAAGGCGTTGACCACCGACCAGGTAGTGGCCTTGTCGTCGCAACAAGTGGGCGCCCTGAGCAGCCAGCAAGTTGCCGCGTTCGGCACCAGCGCGATTGCCGCGATTGAAACCAACGACATCGGCGCCCTGAAAACCAATGCCATTGCCGCCCTGACCAGCCAGCAAACCGCCGCGCTGACCACCGATCAAGTTGGCAACCTGGGCACCGCGCAAATCGCTTCGCTGACCACCGCCAACCTGGCCAACGGCCTCACCACCGACCAGGTCGTGGCGCTGTCGTCGAGCCAGCTGGGCGCGCTGAGCACTGCGCAGTTCGCCGCGCTGTCGACCACCAACGTGGCCGCCATCGAGACTGCCGACATCGGCGGCCTGAAAACCAACGTCATCGCCGCGCTGAAAACCAACCAGCTGGCCGCCCTGACCACCGACCAGATCGGCGCCCTCGGCACCGCGCAGGTGGTGGCCCTGACCACCGCCAGCATTGGCGCCCTGACCACCGACCAGGTGGTAGCCCTGTCGTCGCAGCAAGTCGGCGCCCTGAGCAGCCAGCAAGTGGCGGCCCTGAGCACCAACGACATCGCCGCGATTGAAACGGCCGACATCGGCGCGCTGAAAACCAACGCCATTGCCGCCCTGACCACCAACCAGACCAAGGCGCTGACCTCCGACCAGGTGGTGGCGCTGTCGTCGCAACAAGTGGGCGCGCTGTCGAGCGCGCAAGTGTCCGCGCTGGGCACCGCCGCCGTCGCCGCGATTGAAACGGCCGACATCGGCGCGCTGAAAACCAACGCTATCGCCGGCCTGAGCACCGCGCAACTGGCTGCCGTCACCACCGACCAGGTGACCGCGCTGAGCACCGCGCAAATCGCCGCGCTGAGCACCAATGCACTGGCCAACGGCCTGACCACTGACCAAGTGGTCGCCATGTCGTCGAACCAGCTGGGCGCGCTGAGCACCGCGCAGTTCGGCGCGCTGTCGACCAACGCCGTTGCCGCCATCGAAACCGCCGACATCGGCGGCCTGAAAACCAGCGTCATCGCCGCGCTGAAGAGCAACCAGCTGGCCGCCCTGACCACCGACCAGATCGGCGCCCTGAGCACCGCCCAGGTGGGCGCGCTGACCACCGCCAGCGTCGGCGGCCTGACCACCGACCAGGTGGTGGCCCTGTCGTCGCTGCAGGTTGGCACCCTGAGCAGCCAGCAAGTGGCAGCCCTGAGCACCAACGCCATCGCTGCGATCGAGACCGCCGATATCGGCGCGCTGAAAACCAACGCCATCGCCGCGCTGACCACCAACCAGACCAAGGCTCTGACCACCGACCAGGTGGTGGCCCTGTCGTCGCAACAAGTTGGCGCGCTGTCGTCGCAACAAGTTGCGGCCCTGAGCACCAGCGCGATTGCCGCGATTGAAACCGCCGACATCGGCGCGTTGAAAACCAATGTGATTGCCGCCCTGACCACTGGCCAGCTGGCTGCCATTACCACCGACCAGGTGACCGTGCTGAGCACCGGTCAAGTGGCCGCGCTGAGCACCAACGCCATCGCCAACGGCCTGACCACCGACCAGGTGGTGGCCCTGTCGTCGAACCAGCTGGGCGCCTTCAGCACCGCGCAATTCGCCGCACTGTCGACCACCGCCGTGGCTGCCATCGAGACCGCCGACATCGGCGGCCTGAAAACCAGCGTCATCGCCGCGCTGAAATCGAACCAGCTGGCGGCCCTGACCACCGACCAGATCGGCGCCCTGAGCACCGCTCAGGTGGGCGCGCTGACCACCGCCAGCGTCGGCGGCCTGACCACCGACCAGGTGGTAGCCCTGTCGTCGCTGCAAGTTGGCACCCTGAGCAGCCAGCAAGTGGCGGCCCTGAGCACCAACGCCATCGCCGCGATTGAAACCGCCGACATCGGCGCGCTGAAAACCAACGCCATCGCCGCGCTGACCACCAACCAGACCAAGGCTCTGACCACCGACCAGGTAGTCGCCCTGTCGTCGCAACAAGTCGGCGCCCTGAGCAGCCAGCAAGTTGCCGCCCTGAGCACCAGCGCGATTGCCGCGATTGAAACGGCCGACATCGGCGCCCTGAAAACCAACGTCATTGCCGCCCTGACCACCGGCCAGCTAGCTGCCATCACCACCGATCAGGTGACCGTGCTGAGCACCGGTCAAGTAGCCGCGCTGAGCACCAACGCCATCGCCAATGGCCTGACCACGGACCAAGTGGTGGCACTGTCGTCGAACCAGCTGGGCGCCTTCAGCACCGCGCAATTTAACGCGCTGTCGACCACCGCGATTGCCGCGATCGAGACCGCTGACATCGGCGGCCTGAAAACCAATATCATCGCCGCGCTGAAGACCAACCAGTTGGCCGCGCTGACCACCGACCAGCTGTCGAACCTGAGCACCAACCAGGTTGTAGCGCTGACCACCGGCAGCATCGCTGCGCTGACCACCGACCAGGTGGTAGCCCTGTCGTCGAACCAGTTCGGCGCACTGAGCAGCGCGCAGATCGCCGCCTTCAGCACCAACGATATCGCTGCGATTGAAACCTCGGACATCGGCGCGCTGAAAACCGCGGCCATCGCTGCCCTGACCACCAACCAGACCAAGGCCCTGACCACGGATCAAGTGGTGGCCCTGTCGTCGCAACAAGTTGGCGCGCTGTCGAGCCAGCAAGTGGCCGCCCTGAGCACCAGCGCAATTGCCGCGATTGAAACGGCCGACATCGGCGCGCTGAAAACCAACGTGATTGCCGCCCTGACCACCGGCCAGCTGGCAGCTATCACCACCGACCAGGTGACCGTGCTGAGCACCGGTCAAGTGGCCGCGCTGAGCACCAACGCTATCGCCAACGGCCTGACCACCGACCAGGTGGTGGCGCTGTCGTCGAACCAGCTGGGCGCCTTCAGCACCGCGCAATTCAACGCCTTGTCGACCACCGCGATTGCCGCGATCGAAACCGCCGACATCGGCGGCCTGAAAACCTCGATCATCGCCGCGCTGAAGACCAACCAGCTGGCTGCCCTGACCACCGACCAGCTGTCGGCCCTGAGCACCAACCAGGTTGCCGCGCTGACCACCGGCAGCATCGCCGCGCTGACCACCGACCAGGTGGTGGCTCTGTCGTCGAACCAGTTCGGCGCCCTGAGCAGCTCGCAGATTTCCGCCTTTAGCACCAACGACATCGCCGCGATTGAAACGGCCGACATCGGCGCGCTGAAAACCAACGCCATCGCCGCGCTGACCACCAACCAGACCAAGGCCCTGACCACGGATCAAGTGGTCGCGCTGTCGTCGCAACAAGTTGGCGCGCTGTCGTCGCAGCAAGTTGCCGCGCTGAGCACCAGCGCCGTGGCTGCGATTGAAACCGCCGACATCGGCGCGCTGAAAACCAACGTGATTGCCGCCCTGACCACTGGTCAACTGGCTGCCATCACCACCGACCAGGTGACCGCGCTGAGCACCGGCCAAGTGGCTGCGCTGAGCACTGCAGCCATCGCCAGCGGCCTGACCACCGACCAGGTGGTTGCGCTGTCGTCGAACCAGCTGGGCGCCTTCAGCACCGCGCAATTCAACGCGCTGTCGACCACCGCGATTGCCGCCATCGAAACCGCCGACATCGGCGGCCTGAAAACCTCGATCATCGCTGCGCTGAAAACCAACCAGCTGGCCGCGCTGACCACTGACCAGCTGACTGCCCTGAGCACCGGCCAGGTTGCCGCGCTGACCACTGGCAGCATCGCTGCGCTGACCACCGACCAGGTGGTGGCCCTGTCGTCGAACCAGTTCGGCGCCCTGAGCAGCACCCAGATCGCCGCCTTCAGCACCAACGATATCGCCGCGATTGAAACGGCCGACATCGGCGCGCTGAAAACCAACGCGATTGCCGCGCTGACCACCAATCAGACCAAGGCACTGACCACGGATCAAGTGGTGGCCCTGTCGTCGCAACAAGTTGGCGCGCTGTCGAGCCAGCAAGTTGCCGCGCTGAGCACCAGTGCCGTGGCCGCGATTGAAACCGGCGACATCGGCGCGCTGAAAACCAATGTGATTGCCGCCCTGACCACTGGCCAGCTGGCAGCCATCACCACCGACCAGGTCACCGCGCTGAGCACCGGCCAAGTGGCTGCGCTGAGCACCAACGCCATCGCCAACGGCCTGACCACCGACCAGGTGGTGGCGCTGTCGTCGAACCAGCTGGGCGCCTTCAGCACCGCGCAGTTCAACGCGCTGTCGACCACCGCGATCGCCGCGATTGAGACCGCCGACATCGGCGGCCTGAAAACCTCGATCATCGCTGCGCTGAAAACCAACCAGCTGGCCGCGCTGACCACTGACCAGCTGACGGCCCTGAGCACCGGCCAGGTTGCCGCGTTGACCACCGGCAGCATCGCCGCGCTGACCACCGATCAGGTGGTGGCCCTGTCGTCGAACCAATTCGGCGCCCTGAGCAGCACCCAGATCGCCGCCTTCAGCACCAACGATATCGCCGCGATTGAAACGGCCGACATCGGCGCGCTAAAAACCAACGCGATTGCCGCGCTGACCACCAACCAGACCAAGGCACTGACCACGGATCAAGTGGTGGCCCTGACCTCGCAACAAGTTGGCGCGCTGTCGAGCCAGCAAGTGGTGGCACTGGGCACGGCCGCGATTGCCGCGATCGAGACCGCCGACATCGGCGCCTTGAAAACCAACGCTGTCGGCGCGCTGAGCACCGCACAACTGGCGGCCATCACCACCGATCAGATCACCGCACTGGGCACTGCCCAAGTTGGCGCGCTGAGCACCGCAGCGCTGGCCAGCGGCCTGACCACCGACCAGGTAGTGGCCTTGTCGTCGAACCAGCTGGGCGCCTTCAGCACCGCGCAATTCGCCGCGCTGTCGACTACCGCTGTGGCCGCGATTGAGACTGCCGACATCGGCGGCCTGAAAACCGCCATCATCGGCACGCTGAAAACCAACCAACTGGCTGCCCTGACCACCGACCAGATCGGCGCGCTGAGCACCGGCCAAGTGGCGGCCCTGACCACCGGCAGCATCGCTGCGCTGACCACCGATCAAGTGGTAGCCCTGTCGTCGAACCAGTTCGGCGCCCTGAGCACCGCCCAGATCGCCGCCTTCAGCACCAACGATATCGCCGCGATTGAAACGGCCGACATCGGCGCGCTGAAATCGTCGGCCATCGCCGCCTTGAGCACCAACCAGGTCAAGGCCCTGACCACCGACCAGGTGGTTGCCCTGAACAGCAGCCAGGTCGGCGCGCTGTCGAGCCAGCAAGTGACCGCACTGGGTACTTCCGCGATTGCCGCGATTGAAACCGCTGACATCGGCGCGTTGAAAACCAACGCTATCGGTGCGCTGAGCACCGCACAACTGGCAGCCATCACCACCGACCAGATCACCGCCTTGGGCACCGCCCAAGTCGGCGCGCTGAGCACCGCAGCACTGGCCAGCGGCCTGACCACCGACCAAGTGGTGGCCTTGTCGTCGAACCAGCTGGGCGCCTTCAGCACCGCGCAATTCGCCGCGCTGTCGACCACTGCGGTGGCCGCGATTGAGACCGCCGATATCGGTGGCCTGAAAACCGCCATCATCGGTTCGCTGAAAACCAACCAGCTGGCCGCACTGACCACCGACCAGATCGGCGCTCTGGGCACCGCGCAAGTGGCCGCTCTGACCACCGGCAGCGTCGGCGCCCTGACCACCGACCAAGTGGTGGCCCTGTCGTCCCTGCAAGTTGGCACCCTGAGCAGCCAGCAAGTGGCGGCCTTCAGCACCAACGCGATTGCCGCGATTGAAACGGCCGACATCGGCGCGCTGAAATCGGCAGCGGTCTCGGCCCTGAGCACCAACCAGGTCAAGGCCTTGACCACCGACCAGATCGTTGCCCTGAGCAGCGGCCAGGTCGGCGCCCTGTCGAGCCAGCAAGTGACCGCGCTGGGTACCGCCGCCATTGCCGCGATTGAAACCGCTGACATCGGCGCATTGAAAACCAACGCGATCGGCGCCCTGAGCACCGCGCAACTGGCCGCCATCACCACCGACCAGGTGACCGCGCTGGGCACCGCCCAAGTGGCCTCGCTGAGCACCGCAGCCCTGGCGAGCGGCCTGACCACCGACCAGGTGGTGGCGCTGTCGTCGAACCAGCTGGGCGCCTTCAGCACCACGCAGTTCAACGCGCTGTCGACCACTGCCGTGGCCGCCATCGAAACCGCTGACGTCGGCAGCCTGAAGACCAGCATCATCGCCACGCTGAAAACCGCGCAAGTGGTGGCGCTGACCACCGACCAGATCGGCGCACTGAGCACCAGCGCAGTGACCGCGTTGGCCTCGGCCAGCATCGGCGTGCTGACCACCGATCAAGTGGTGGCGCTGTCGTCCCTGCAAGTGGGCACCCTGAGCTCGGCACAAGTGGCAGCCTTCGGCACCAACGCGATTGCCGCGATTGAAACGGCTGACATCGGCGCGCTGAAAACCGCCGCCATCGCCGGCCTGACCACCAACCAGGCGAACGCGCTGACCACCGACCAGGTGGTGGCACTGACGTCGCAGCAGATCGGCGCCCTGAGCAGCACCCAGGTTGCTGGCCTGAGCACCTCGGCGACCGCCGCGATTGAAACGGCTGACATCGGCGCGCTGAAAACCGCCGCCATCGCTGCGCTGCGCACCGCCCAGCTGGCAGCGATCACCACCGACCAGGTCACCGCGCTGAACACCGCGCAGATCTCCGCGCTGAGCACCGCCGCCCTGGCTGCGGCGCTGACCACCGACCAAGTGGTGGCACTGTCCTCGCTGCAACTGGGCACGCTGAGCACGGCGCAGATCAACGCGCTGACCACCACCGCGATTGCGGCGATTGAAACCGCTGACATCGGCGCGCTGAAGACCAACGTCATCAGCACGCTGAAAACCGCGCAAGTGGCAGCCCTGACCACCGACCAGATCGTGGCCCTGAGCAGCTCGCAAGTGGGGGCGCTGGCAACCGCCGCGCTGGCCAACTCGCTGACCACCGACCAGGCCGTGGCGCTGACCAGCGCGCAAGTGGGTGCACTGAGCTCGACCCAAGTGGCGGCACTGTCGACCAACGCGGTTGCGGCATTGGGCACCGAAGACATCGGCGCGCTGAAGACCTCGGTCATGGGCGCCCTGCAAACGGCGCAAGTGGCGGCCCTGACCACCGACCAGATCGTGGCCCTGAGCAGCCAGCAAGTAGGCGCGCTGTCGAGCAGCCAAATCAAGGCGCTGTCGACCAACCAGCTGGTGGCGATTGAAACCGCCGACCTGGTGGGCCTGCGCACCTCGGTGATCTCGGCCCTGAGCACGCAGCAGATCATGTCGATGACCACCGACCAGATCCACTCGCTGACCAGCCAGCAAGTCTGCGCCCTGACCAGCGACCAAGGCCAGGCGCTGACCACTGATCAAGTGGCGGCACTGCCTTCGCCACTGGGCACGCCAATCGTGCTGGATCTGAACGGTGACGGCATCACCACCCTGGGCCTGTCGGCTGGTGTGAACTTCGACGTCAACGCCACCGGCACCAAGCGCAACACCGGCTGGGTAGGCGGCGGCGACGGTCTGCTGGCACTGGATCGCAACGGCGACGGCGTGATCAACGACGGTAGCGAGCTGTTCGGTTCGGGCACCACGCTGGCCAACGGTTCGAAAGCGACCCAGGGCTACGCGGCGCTGGCTGAACTCGACACCAACGGCGACGGCACCATCGACGCCAAGGACGGCGCGTTTGCCAACCTGCGCGTCTGGGTGGACGGCAATGCCGACGGCGTCAGCCAGGCGGACGAGCTGAAGTCGCTGGCCGATCTGGGCATCACCAAGCTGAACCTCGATGCCAAGCAGAACGTGTCGCAGAACAACGGCAACTGGGTCGGCATCACCTCGACCTACGAGACCGCTGACGGCGCCAGCCACACCGCGGCCGACGTCTGGTTCGCACAGGGCGCCACGAGCAGCGTCAGCAGCTCGGTCAGCAACCTGTCGAACGCGCTGTCGAGCTTCAACGCCGCTGCCACCGCAGCGACCGAGAACGCGACCAAGCTGGATCTGCCTAGCGCCACCAACGCATCGGTGACGGCACTGGCTAGCGCCATCGGCAACTTCGACAGCACCAAGTTGACGGCAACGTCGAACTCGGCAGCGACCGAGGAAACCCAGCGCCTGAAAGCACTGCTGACCGGCAGCCATAGCAACGGCATCCTCGCTGCCAAGTAAGCACCGCCTCAGCTAGCACCAGGAACGGCAAGACCTACGGGTCTTGCCGTTTTTTTTTTGCTTCCCGAATCGCTAGCAATGGGCCGCATCTTGTCACTCGTCAAAATGGCCAGGCAGGCGGCGGACGTAGACTGGGATATGCCAAATACCAGCCCACCAGCCCGCTACGATATGCCATGGAAAACAGCAATAACGCGCGCTTTCCATGACTTCATGGCGTTCTTTTTTCCCGAGATGAGCCGTCAAATCAATTGGAAGAAGCGGCCGCGCTCCCGCGACAAGGAACTGGTGAGGGTAGGCTTCGGCGATGCCCCGAGCGGCTTGGTGGGCGACAAGCTGTTCGAGGTGTGCCTGCATGACGGTAGCGTGCGATGGGTGCTGATTCACATCGAAGTGCAGGCACAGCGTGATAACTCGCTGGCCTTGCGCGTGCTGGACTACAACTATCGCATTTTTAGAGAGTATGGGCAGCCGGTGGCCAGCTTGGTCGTGCTGGCCGACGATGATCCCTATTGGCGTCCGTGCGCCTTCCACAACGAGTTGTTGGGTACGGTGATGGGTATCTCCTTTGCCACGGCCAAGCTGCTTGATTACGCCGGCCGCAGCGATGCCTTGCTGGCGTCGGATAACCCGTTTGCTTTACTCGCGCTGGCGCATTGGCGCACGCAGCAGGCCGGCCGTGATCCCGATCAGCTTTTTGCATCGAAACTAGAGTCGACCGAGCTACTGTATCAACATGGCTGGAGTAAGCAGCGCATAATGATGATGTTCGATGTGATTAACTGGATGATGGCCCTGCCTGAGCCGCATCAGCTACGCTACTGGCAAGCGATTGTTCAGATGGAGGAGGAACGCAAAATGAAGTGGATCAGTCCATTAGAGCAGTCGTTCATCGACAAAGGCATTCAGAGGGGCCTGGAGCAAGGGCTAGAACAAGGCCTGGAACAAGGCCTGGAACAAGGCCTGGAACAAGGCCTGGAACAAGGCCGTAAGGAAGGTGCTGCTTTCGTGCTGGAGCGTTTGCTCACGCAGCGCTTCGGCCCCCTGCCCAAGGCCGTAAGGCACAAGCTGGCCAAGGCTACTATGACGCAGATCGGTGAGTGGAGCGATACGCTACCGCAGGCGCAATCGCTGAAGCAAGTGTTTAGCTGAAATAGGACGGTAATTAGGCCTGTGTTTCTGCAACAGAAAAGGCGCCGGGAACCGTTGTGCTGGGTTAGAATCCCAAGGCTGGCACAATAGTGCGCTACTGCAAGCTTTTACCTTTTCGGGCCTATGCAAGATAAATTCCCCCATACCGCGATTCAGTGTCTGACTGCCATCGCGCAGCATCATGGTCTGCAAATCAATCCTGAGCACATCATCGACGAAAACGCGTTGCGTGCGGAGGAGCCGACCACCGGTGCACTGCTGCGGATCGCCTCGGATATCGGCTTGAAAGCCAAGGCCGACAAGCTGACCTGGTCGCGCTTGATGGCGCAAGGCGGCGTGTTCCCGCTGATGGCCAAGCTGGACAACGGCAACATGATCATCGTGGTGGGCGTCAAGGTCGGCGAGAACGGCGCCGAAGACCAGGCCGCCGTGCTCAACCCGGCCGCCGCCAATGCGCAAGTGGTGCTGGTGGCGCGCAGCGAATTTGAAAAGCACTGGTTTGGCGATGTGATCTTCGTCAAACGTCAGCACAAGCTCACCGATCCGAATCAGCCGTTCGGCCTGCGCTGGTTTATCCCGGAAATCCTGAAACAAAAAGCCGCGTTCCGCGACATCTTCATCGCCGCGATTGCCATGCAGCTGCTGGCACTGGCCTCGCCGATCTTCTTCCAGTTGGTGATCGACAAGGTGCTGACGCACCAAAGCGTGACTACCCTGCAAGTGCTGGGCGTCGGTATCGTGATGGCGCTGATCTTCGACTCCACCTTCGGCTTCCTGCGCCAGACGCTGACGCTGGCCGCCTCCAACAAGATCGACATGCGCCTGACGCGGCGCGTGTTCGCGCACCTGCTGTCGCTGCCGATCGACTTCTTTGAAACCACCAGCGCCGGCGTGGTCACGCGCCACATGCAGCAGCTGGAAAAAATCCGCAGCTTCCTGACCGGCCGCCTGTTCATGACCGGCCTCGACCTGATCGCGCTGGTGGTGTTCATTCCTATCCTGTTCAGCTACTCGTTCAAGCTGACCCTGATCGTGCTGCTGTTTGCGGCGATGATCGGCGGCATCGTGATGGCCATGGTGCCGGCCTTCCAGCGCCGCCTCAACGCGCTGTACGCGGCCGAAGGCCAGCGCCAGGGCATGCTGGTGGAAGTGATCCACGGCATGCGCACGGTGAAAGCGCTGGCGATCGAGCCGACCCAGCGCCGCGTGTGGGATCAGCGTTCGGCCGAGGCGATTACCATGCACTTCCGCGTCGGCCAGATTTCCATGGCCGGCAACTCGGTGACCGACTTCCTCGGCAAGCTGCTGCCGGTGGTGATCATCATCGTCGGTGCGGCCGAGGTGTTTGACAGCACCTTGTCGGTCGGCGCGCTGATCGGCTTCCAGATGCTGTCCGGCCGCGTGACCCAGCCGTTGATTTCCATCGTCGGCCTGGTCAACGACTACCAGGAAACCGCGCTGTCGGTGAAGATGCTGGGCGAGGTGATGAACCGCGCGCCGGAAGGCCGTCCCGGCGGCAATGGCCTGCGCCCGGTGCTGCAAGGCGAAATCAAATTCGACAACGTGGTGTTCCGCTATCCGGGCGCGCAGAACCTGGCGCTGAACAAGGCTTCGTTCACGATCCAGGAAGGCACGGTGGTCGGCATCGTTGGCCGTTCCGGTTCCGGCAAGACCACGCTGACCAAGCTGATCCAGGGCCTGTATCCGTTGCAGGAAGGCCTGGTGCGCTTTGACGGCATCGATGCGCGCGAGATCGAACTGTCGCACCTGCGCCGCCAGATCGGCGTGGTGCTGCAAGAGAATTTCCTGTTCCGCGGCACGGTGCGCGAGAACCTGTCCGTCACCAAGCCGGACGCCACCTTTGAAGAACTGGTGGCCGCCGCGCAAGCGGCCGGCGCCGACGAATTCATCGAGCGCCTGCCGCAAGGCTACGACACGGTGCTGGAAGAAAACGCCACCAACTTGTCCGGCGGCCAGAAGCAGCGCCTGTCGATCGCGCGTACCCTGGTGTCGCGTCCACGCATTCTGATTCTGGACGAAGCCGCTTCGGCGCTGGACCCGGAATCGGAAGCCATCTTCATCAACAACCTGTCCAAGATTGCCGTGGGGCGCACGGTGGTGATGATTTCGCACCGCCTGTCCACGCTGGTCGACGCCGACCGCATCATGGTTATGCACCAGGGCTCGCTGGTTGACTCCGGCCGCCACGAAGAACTGCTCACCCGTAGCGAAACTTACCAGCACTTATGGAACCAGCAAACAAGTCACCTTTAAAACTCCTCAAGCGCGGCAAGAAGGACGAGACTGAGATCGACTTCCTGCCGGACGCCGACGCCATCGAGCGCGGCCCGCTGCCGAGAGCGGTGCGCCTGACGCTGCACACGATGCTGCTGGCCTTTGTGTGCTTTATCATCTGGGCCTGCGTGTCGCCGGTGGAGAAGATCGTGATTGCCCACGGCAAGCTGGTCAATCCGTTGCCGAATATCGTGGTGCAGCCGCTCGATACCTCCATCATCCAGAGCATCGACGTGCGCGTCGGCCAGATCGTCAAGAAAGGGCAGGTACTGGCGACGCTGGATCCGACCTTTACCGCGGCCGATGAAACCCAGCTGCGCGTGCGCCTCGACTCGCTCGACACGCAGGCGGCCGGCCTGCGCGCGGAACTGTCGGGTAAAGCTGGCGCCGTTACCGGCAAAGCTTCGAGCGATGACGCCGTGCTGCAAGCCCAGCTGTCGAGCGAGCGCAAGGCCAATTACGAAGCGCAAAAGAACAAGATGGATCAAAACATCGCGCGCCTGAAAGCTGGCCTCGAGACCAACAAGCACGACCAATCGATCCTGGCCCAGCGCGTGAAATCGCTGCGCGAAGTGGAAGCCATGCAAGAGCAACTGATGGCCGAGCAGTTCGGCGCCAAGATGCACTTGCTGGAAGCGCGCGATCGCCGCCTGGAAGTCGAGCGCGACATGGACTTGCAGCGCAATAAATCGATCGAGATGTCGCGCGAGCTGGCCTCGGCCGAATCCGAGCGCGCCGCGTTCGAGAAAAGCTGGCGTCAAAAGTCGATGGAAGACCTGCTGAACGCCACGCGCGAGCGCGACGGCATCAACGAGCAGCTGACCAAGGCCGACAAGCGCCACAAGGCGGTGCAAATGGTGGCGCCGGCTGACGGCGTGGTGCTGGAGATCGGCAAGCTGTCGGTCGGCTCGATCGTGCGCGAAGCCGAGCCGCTGTTTACCATCGTGCCGCTGGGCGCGGAACTGGAAGCGGAAGTGCAGATTGATTCCATGGATGTCGGCTTCATCAAGCCGGGTGCGGCGGTGCACCTGAAAGTGGACGCCTTCAACTTCCAGGAACACGGCATGCTGGATGGTAAAGTGCGCTTCATCAGCCAAGACTCCTTCAAGCGCGACAGTGCCGACAAGGGCGGCGGCGGTCTGGATCAGTACTACCTGAGCCGCATCCCTTACACCGGCAAGCTGCGCAAGCTGACCAAGGGCGCCCAGCTGATGCCGGGCATGACCGTGACGGCGGAAGTGGTGGTCGGCCATCGCACCGTGATGTCCTACTTGCTGTTCCCGCTGACGCGCGCGCTGGACGAATCGATCCGCGAACCATAAACGAGGAAGCTCCGTGTTCACCATCATCATCCCGACCCACGAGCGGCCGCTGCTGCTGAAGCGCACGCTCGATTCGCTGATCGCGCAGACCTGCCAGGATTTCAAGGTGGTGATCGTCTCGGACTCACCGGGCTACCTGCCGCCGTACCAGGAGCTGACCCAGCTCGACAAGCGCTTCGACTACGTGCTGCGGGCCACCGGCGTGCCGGGCCCGGCGGCGAGCCGCAACCTCGGGCTGGCGATTGCCGATTCGGAATACATCTTGTTCCTGGACGATGACGACACCTACCGCCCGGATCACCTCGCCAAGTTGAAAGCGCGGCTGCTGAAAGACAAGCCGGAGATGCTGTTCTGCGATTTCCAGATCCAGAACGAAGACCGCACCGTGTACCCGCCGACGCCGCTGCCGGGCGGCCAGAGCGTGTCGATCGCCGACGTAACCTTCGACAGCGTGTACGTGCGCAACCGCATCCCGAACAGCTGCATCGCCTACCGTAGCGACGTGCTGCAAGGCGTGCGCAACGAGACCGACCTGATCATCTACGAAGACTGGGACTTCCTGCTGGCGGCCATGCACGGCCGCTCGCTGGTGCACTACGCCACTGACGGCGTGGTCATCCACAAAAGCGCCGCGACCGCGCCGGAGAATATGCGCCGCGGCAATTCACGCGACGACAAGATTGTCGAGGTGATGCTGCAACTGTACCGCAAGCATCCCGCGCCCAACATGCAGACCCGGCTCACCCGCCAATCGCTGATGGCAAGCGCCGGCATCGTCCTCGGCCTCGAGTATTTCTAATCCCCAATTCAGGGTCAGCTCTGTCATTTGGACACGCGTGAACCTTGTTTGAGAAATATCAATATCTTCCGAAATGTTCGTGGAGTCTAAGTTCGGCGGGGGATTTGTTCGCCCCGAAAATCGAGTGTGAAATTAGCGCGAGCGTATTGATATTTCTCAAATATCGCTCGCGCGTGTCCAAATGACAGAGCTGACCCCGAATCAGGCGTAGCTGAGGTCTTTGGCCTTGTAGATGTACTCGAACTCGTCCATCTCTTTGTTGCGGCCCATGTTCCACATGGCGGGCGCGCGCGACACCAGTTCGAACTTGCTGTAGTCGATCGGGAATTCATCAGCCTTCACCGGCGGGATACGGGTGTGGTTGATGTGGTAGATGTACTTGGTCGCCAAACGGTTGAAGTGGGCGATGTAGTTGTCCACCGTATCGAGCGACATTTCCGCCAGGCTGTAGGAGTTGAAGCACAGGTCTACCGTGCCGGACGGCAGTTCGGCTATCGCGAAGTTCGGCAGCACGATGGCGTCGTACTGGCTCAGGTCGGCCGTTTTCAAATCCACTTCACCGTACAGCGCGATTTTTTTATCCGGGCAAGCGTTCAGCAGGTAGTAGGCGGTCAGCGCCATGTTTTCCGGCAGGTCGACGTCGATGTAAGTCAGATCCGGGTTGTCGCGCAGCAGGAAGTAGCCGAGGCCGCCGAAACCGCCGCCCAGTTCCAGCACGGTACGGTGCGATTTGCTACGGGTCAGGCGGCTGATCGCGGTGGCGTAGTAGTGCTGGTAGTCGACGCCGTGGCGGTAGAACTTGCCGTCGATGTAGAAGCCGTAAGGATTGCCCACTACCGGCGTTTCCAGCACGTCCAGCGGCAAGGCCTTGCCCATCGAGCTCAGCCAGATGTTGAAGCGGTGCATGATGTCTTCGACGTACTTGCCTTTGCTCTCATCGCTGATCACCGGCACGTTGAAGAAGTTGGCCGCCATGTCGATCGGCAGGCCGTGGATGCCCACGCTGCAGCTCTCGCGGAAGAAGTTGGCGTAGATGCGGCCCAGCGCCTCGGCATCGCGGCGCGCCATGACGTCCATCACTTCGCCCATGTAGCCGCTGTAGATCGGCAGCCACATGTGGCTTACCTGGTAGACCTCGGCGGCGCCTTGCTGGACTTCCTTGGATCGCTGGTACGCCTTCATCACGCGCTCGATGATGGCCGGATCGGCAGTTACGCGACGGTCGTCAAATCCGCCTTCTATCGACAAATGCATGGTACGTCCTTTCTGGTATGGATGGGACTTAACCGAACAGCTTGGCCAAGATGGCGTCGGCGTTCTCGGCAGTGAGCTCTTGGTACAAAATCTCGCGGTTGCGCAGGATGGCGTCGTCGCTCAGGCGCGAGTAGTCCACCTTGCACAGTTTGTCGATCACTTCCTGCGGGAAGCGCTGTTTGATCACGCGCGCCGGGTTGCCGCCGGCGATGCTGTATGGCGGAATATCGCGCGTCACCACGCTGCCGGCTGCAATGACGGCACCGCGGCCGATGGTCACGCCCGACAGCACCAGCGTGTCGTAGCCGATCCAGACGTCGTCTTCCAGCACGATCGGGCCCTTGGTCACCGACTCCAGCTGCACGCCGAAGTAGTGCACCAGGAAGGGGAAGCTGGAGAAGCCTTTGTACGGGTGATTCCCACCCAGCATGAATTTCACCGAGCCGGCAATCGAGCAGAAGCTGCCGATGGTCAGGCCTTCAGCCTCGCGGCCGTAGCCGATCACGTGCAGGTCGCCGTAGGTGCGGCGGCCGCAGGTCACCTTGGCCAGGTTGACCGGGCCGGCCGCCGTCATGCTGGTGCTGTTGTGCGGGTTGATGTTGCGCCAGTACTGGGCGATTTGTTCTTGCGGCGTTGGCGCAGGAGCCGGTGCCGCAGCGGCAGCCGCGGCTTTCGGCGGATGGGCGATCAGGTTTTCCACCGCGTGGTGGAAGTAATCGTCGTACAGGTAATCCTGCAGGTACGGGAAGAAGCCGGTGCGGTGGAAGTCGTTGTTATCGTCGAAGTAGCACGGGATGATGTGGCGCAGCAGGATGGCTTTCTTCTCGGCCTCGTAGACGTCCTTGTCCAGCATGCCGGTCAGCAGGTGGGCCTTGAGGATGTACAGGTAGTTCTGGCCGAATACCTCGGCAATGTTGTAGCCACCCTTGCGGCCCACGCCTTGGATCGCGAAGTACGGCTGGTACAGCACGATGGCGCGGCGGCCTTGTGCCAGGAGGCGCAGCACCACGTCGGTCTGCACCAGCTTGAGCTTGGCGTAGCGGGCGAAGTCGGGCATGGCCTCGAACTGCTCGCGCCAGATGCCGAAGCCGCCGATCCAGGTCGAGATGAAGGACACGCGGCGCACGAAGTCGTTCATGCTGGCCAGCGCTTCAATCGGATTGCCGGCGTTCATGGTGCCGTTGGTGACGAAGATGACCGGCTTCTCGGCCTCGGTCACGCGCACTACCTTGAGCAGCTCGCCCAGCGCGCCGTTCATCAGCATCAGGTTGTCGTTATGCAGCTTCATGAAGGCGCCACGGCCCATCTTCAGCACCGCTTCGAAATTAGAATCGGCCCAGATCGGCTCCGGGTGGCGGTGGTAGATTACCTTGCCCGGATAGGCTTGCACGAACGGCGCGACCAGCGCCTCGGTGTCGTCGGTAGAGCAGTTATCGGAGATCACCACCTCGGCCTCGCCCTCGGCGAACTCGGCCTGGGTGACGATGCTTTCCAGCGTGTTGCGCAGCAAGGCGCCGCGATTGAAAGTAGGGATGCAGATCGACAGCAGGATGCGCGGGTTGTCCATGCGGGGCCTTAAGCGGAGAGGGTCAGGCCCATGGCTTGGCGCAGGTAATCCTGGCTGCCGGCCACGCTGACAAAAGTATTTGGAATGGCGATGCGGCGCACGGTAGGCAGCTTATCGAGCTTGCCGGCCGAGTGCAGGTCGTGCAGGCCTTCCAGAATGGCCGAGCCGAAGCCGCCATTGGCCTGGTGTTCTTCCAGCGTGGTCAGGCGCGGATAGGCTGCGGCGATAGTGCGCAGCTGTTCAGCGTCGATCGGGCTGACGAAGGGGAAGCTGTACAGATCGCAATCGAGCTGCTGCTGCTCGATCTGGCGCGCGGCGGCACCGACCATATCGCCAGTCGCCAGCACGGCGTGCTTGGCGCCGTCGCGGCGCAGCACCGGCACGTTGCCGCCAAGAGTCAATGCCGGAGGCTCGGCGTGCAGGCGCGGTTCGCCGGCCTTGTTGAGGCGCATGTAGCACGGGCCTTTGTGATTGGCGATGAAGGCAGTCATGCTCTCCACTTCCGACGGATCGCCCGGCGCGGTCACCACCATGCCCGGAATCGTGCGCAGCATGCCCAGTTCTTCCGTGGTGTGGTGCGAGGTGCTCAGCGGGCCGTAGGCATAGCCGCCGCCGACTGCGATCACTTTCACGTTGGCATCGTGGTAAGCGACGTCGTAGCGGATTTGCTCCATGCAGCGCAGGGTCGGGAAGTTGCCGATCGAGTAGGTGAAGACGGTGTAGCCTTCCATGCTCAGGCCGGCAGCCAGGCCCATCATGTTTTGCTCGGCGATGCCGACGTTGAGGAAGCGATCCGGGAATTCCTGCGCGAACGGTTCCAGCACGGAGTAGCCGAGGTCGCCGCACAGCAGGAAGATCGAGCTATCCTTGCGCGCCAGTTGCAGCAGGGTGTTGATGAAGGTGGTTCTCATGCTTGCACCTGTAGTTGGGCCATGGCTTGTTCGTATTGATCTTTGTTAGGCGACTTGTAGTGCCACGCCAGTTGGCCTTCCATGAAGTCCACGCCCTTGCCCTTGATGGTGTGGGCGATGACGGCGCGCGGCTTGTTGGCGGTGCGGCCTTGCTTGCTCAGCGCGGCAGCCAGCGCCGCGTGGTCGTGGCCGTCCACTTCCACGGTGTCCCAGCCGAAGGCCTTGAACTTGTCGGCCAGCGGGTCGAGGTTCAGCACTTCGGCAGTGCTGCCGAAGCTCTGGATCTTGTTGTAGTCCACCACCAGGGTCAGGTTGTCGAGGCCGTGGTGCGGCGCGAACAGGATGGCTTCCCAGTTGGAGCCCTCGTCCAGTTCGCCGTCGCTGACGATGACGTAGCTGTGCCAGCTGCTGGCCTTGCGCTTGCCTGCCAGTGCAACGCCGCAAGCGACCGACAATGCGTGGCCGAGGCTGCCGGTAGACAGTTCTACGCCGGCCACCTTGTGGTTGACGTGCGAGGTCAGCAGGCTGCCGTTATCGGTGAAGGTGTCGAGATCTTCGCGCGGGAAGTAGCCGCGTTCAGCCAGCACGGCGTACAGCGCGGTGCAGGCGTGGCCTTTGCTGTAGTACAGGCGGTCACGCTCGGCCCAGCGCGGCTCGGACGGGCGCGAAGCCATCACGTCGTGGTACAGCACGGCCAGCATGTCGGCGGCCGAGAAAGCACCGCCCAGGTGCGAGGCCTTCTTGTTGTAGCACATGGTCAGCGCGGTCTGGCGAATGCGCAGGGCCAGCGCCTGGCTGGTTTCGGGAATGTTGGACATCAGAGAACTCCGGTGTGTGGTGCGGCCCAGCCGGCGGTGCGGGTGATCGCATCGGCCAGGCTGGTGTACGGGCGCAGGCCCAGTTCGCGGGCGCGCTGCACGGCAGGGACATAGTAGCTCGGCGGCGCACCGGACGGCGCGCGGGCGATCTCGACGGTCGCACGGTCGCCCAGTGCGGCGTTAACCTTGTGCGCCAGCTCGGCAATGCTGATTTCTTCATCCGAGCCGACGTTGTACGGTTTGTGGTCGCCCTGCACAAGCAAGGTCAGCAGCCAGACTGCGAGGTCGGCCGCATACAAATAGGTGCGGTATGGCGTGCCGTCGCCGCCGATGCGGATGGTGCCGCCATTGCGTGCATCACGGATGAAATTACCGATGGCGAATTGCGCATCCAACGCCATGTAAGGGCCGACGAAGGCGAAGCAGCGGGCGATGCGGGTTTGCAATTCCGGCTGGCGTTGACGCTGGCACGCGACCAGCCACTCGGCCACGCGCTTGCCTTGGCCGTAGGCGCTGTTGGGCGCGGACGGATCGGGTGCGCCGGTGTAGCTTTCGTCAACGTGGGTCAGGCCGACTGGCTGCGCGCCGTAGACCGCGCCGGAGCTGGTCAGCAGGTAGCGCTTGGCGCCGCTGCGTTCGGCCAGCTTCAGCGTTTGCGACGTGCCGTTGACGATATCGTTGTAGACCGCCAAAGGGTCGGCCGAAGGGCTGACCACGTCGGTGGCGGCGTGCAGCACGATGTCGTATTGACCTTGTACTGAAGACAGGTCGGAACTATCGCCCGCCAGCAAAGTGACGGCAGGGTGGTTGGCCAGATGCGGGGCCTTGGCGCGGAACGCGTCAGGACGGCGGCTCAGCACGGTGAGGTGCAAGCCGAGGCCCAGCTGCTCGTGGCCCCACAGCAGCGCTTCCAGCAGCCAGCAGCCGATGAAGCCGGTGCCGCCGGTGATGAACAGACGCTGGCCGCGCAGGGCTTCCCACACGGCCGGCGGCGTTTGTTCCAGCATCAGTGCTGCATCAGCAGCATCAACGCCGGGACGGTAAGCGGACGACATAGCAGCCTTAGTCAAAGTTGACGCCGAAGAACTGCTCCAGTTTGAGCACGGTGAAGTCCAGCATCTCGCGGGTCAGGCCTGGGAACACGCCGATCCAGAAGGTGTCGTTCATCACGCGGTCGGTGTTGGTCAGATCGCCGGATACGCGGTAGTTGCGGCCCTGCATATACGGCTGGCGGGTCAGGTTACCGGCGAACAGCAGGCGGGTGCCGATTTTGTGTTGATCCAGATAGGTCAGCAAGTCCACGCGCGAGACGTTGGCTTCCGGCTTCAAGGTCATCGGGAAGCCGAACCACGATGGGTCGGAATTCTCGGTGGCTTCCGGCAAGATCAGGAATTCCTCGCACGATTGCAGACGGTCTTTCAGGTAAGCGAAGTTGTCCTTACGGGCTTGAATGAAATCCGGTGCGCGGTCGATCTGCGCCAGGCCGCAAGCAGCTTGCATGTCGGTGATCTTCAGGTTGTAGCCCAGGTGGCTGTAGGTGTACTTGTGATCGTAGCCGGCCGGCAGCGTGCCGAAGCACTGGCAGAAGCGCTTGCCGCAGGTATTGTCCTTGCCCGGTGGGCAGTAGCAGTCGCGGCCCCAGTCGCGGAACGACTCGGCGATCATTTTCAGCTCGGCATTGTTGGTGAACACCGCGCCGCCTTCGCCCATGGTGATGTGGTGCGCAGGATAGAAGGACATGGTGCCGATGTCGCCAAAGGTGCCGACCATCTTGCCGTTGTAGGTAGAACCGAGCGCGTCGCAGCAGTCTTCCACCAGCCACAGATTGTATTTCTTGCAGATGGCGGTGATGACTTCCAGGTTGTACGGGTTGCCCAGGGTGTGGGCCAGCATGATGGCCTTGGTCTTCGGCGAGATCGCCGCTTCCAGCTTGGTGACGTCGATGTTGTAGGTGCCCAGTTCCACGTCCACGAATACCGGAATCGCGCCGAACTGGATGATCGGGTTGACGGTGGTTGGGAAACCGGCGGCAACGCCGATCACTTCGTCGCCCGGCTGGATCGCGCGCGGGCCCAGCTTAGGCGAGGTCAGGGCGCTGAAGGCCACCAGGTTGGCGGACGAGCCCGAGTTCACGGTGATCAGGTAATCCACGCCGATCAGCTTGGCCAGCTTGGCTTCGAACTGGTCGTTGAAGCGGCCGGTGGTCAGCCATGCATCCAGCGAAGCGTGGACCATCAATTCCATTTCCGGCGCGCCGACCACTTTGCCGGCCGGCGGAATCACGGTGACGCCCGGCTCGAAGGCTTTCGGCACGCTAGCCAGTGCGCCGTATTCGGCCACCAGCTTGATGATCTGTTCGCGGAGTTGTTCCTTGCTTTGTGCTTCACTCATGATTGCTGCCTTAGATGTCTTAGAGGTACTGGGTGTTTTGATAGGTATTAATTTGGGCCAGCGTCAGCGCGCGCATATCGTCGCCCGCCATCTGTGCCTTGTGCCATGCAACGATCATGTCGATGGTATGGCCGAGGTGCCAGCGCGGCTGCCAGTGCAGGCGGGCGCGGGCCTTGGAACAGTCGAGCTTGAGATAGTGTGCCTCATGTGGCTGCGGCGCGGAGTCCAATTCCCACGCAGCGCCGTCGCCCCAGCTTTGGCACAGGCGCTCGATGATCCATTCGACCGGGCGGGCGTCGATGTCGTGCGGGCCGAAGTTGAAGCCTTCAGCAAACGCCGGGCCGTGCTGGTACAGGTGTTCGGCCAAGGTCAGGTATCCCGACAGCGGTTCCAGCACGTGCTGCCACGGGCGGATCGCGTGCGGGCTGCGGATGCGCACCGGCTTGCCGGCGGCAATCGCGCGCACCATGTCGGGGATCAGGCGGTCTTCGGCCCAATCGCCGCCACCGATTACATTGCCGGCGCGGCCAGAGGCCAGCGCCACACCGTGCTCGGCATGTTTTTCAGGATTGAAGAAGGACGAGCGGTAGCCGGCCGTCACCAGCTCGGCGCAGGCCTTGCTGTTGCTGTATGGGTCGTAGCCGCCGAAAGGCTCGTTCTCGCGGTAGCCCCAGGCCCATTCCTTGTTCTCGTAGCACTTGTCGCTGGTGACGTTGACCACCGCCTTGATGCCGGGCGTGTTGCGCACCGCTTCAAAGAAGTTGACCAGGCCCATGACGTTGGTGGCATACGTTTCAACCGGGTTGGCGTAGGAGTAGCGCACCAGCGCTTGCGCCGCCATGTGGATGACGATCTCCGGCTTGGCGACCTGCATGGCCTTTTGCAAGGCCGCGCCGTCGCGGATGTCGCCGATGATGGAGGTCATGCCGCTGCCGACTTGCGCCACGTCGAACAAGCTCGGTTTGCTCGGCGCTTCCAGCGCGAAACCAGTGACGTGCGCGCCCAGTTGCTGCAACCACAGACTGAGCCAGCTGCCTTTGAAACCTGTATGGCCGGTCAGGAAAACCCGCTTGCCTTGCCAGAACGAAGGCGTCATGGCCAGCGTTTCCATGGCGCTTGGCCAGCGTCCCACAGGCCTTCGAGCAAGACCTTGTCGCGCAGCGTGTCCATCGGCTGCCAGAAGCCGTGGTGGTGGAAGGCGTGCATTTCGCCTTGCTGGGCCAGCGCTTCCATCGGGCCCTTTTCCCAGACGGTGCTGTCGTCGTCGATCAGGTCGATGACTTTTGGCGACAGCACGAAGTAGCCGCCGTTGACCCAGTTGCCGTCGCCTTGCGGTTTTTCCTTGAAGCTCAGGATCTTGCTGCCGTCCATATCGACCGCGCCGAAGCGGCCCGGCGGCTGCACCGCAGTCATGGTGGCCAGCTTGCCGTGCTGCTTGTGGAAGGCGATGGAAGCGCCGATGTCGATGTCGGAGACGCCGTCGCCGTAGGTGAAGCAGAACGCTTCATCCTTGGCCACGTGTTCGCGCACGCGCTTGAGGCGGCCGCCGGTCATGGTGTCAGCGCCGGTATCGATCAGGGTGACGCGCCATGGTTCGGCGTGGCGTTCGTGGACTTCCATGCTGTTCTTTTGCAAGTCGAACGTGACGTCCGACGTGTGCAGGAAGTAGTTGGCGAAAAATTCCTTGATAACGTAACCGCGATAGCCGCAGCAGATCACGAAATCGTTGATGCCGTGGCAGGAATAGCTTTTCAGGATGTGCCAGAGGATGGGCTTACCGCCGACCTCAACCATTGGCTTCGGCTTGACCGTGGTCTCTTCGCTGAGCCGTGTGCCCAGACCACCTGCCAATATGACTGCTTTCATGGGTTCCCCGTTGTGTGTGATGCGTAGGCGCAGGGCTATTATCCGCGATGCCGCAGGTATTTTAAACGAAAAGTAGAGGCTATTTAGGGGCCTTCGCCCCTTGTTTAGGGGCGTGGATTCAGAATGGCGAGAGCAGTAATTGGTAGCCTTGCTTGAGCGCTTGCTGGACGGCCTCGTTTTGTTGCGCGTCTCCTGCTGCCAGTTGGGCATGATGGCGGTGCAGCAGCGCCGATAGCGCCTCCAGCCGCGTCACCAGCAGGGCTTTGAAGCGGGTGCTGTCGGTGAGGAAGTGCTGGCGGGTGTGGGCTTCATACAACAGATACAGGCGTTCGAGCGCTGGGGCGAGCTGGTCATCCAGCGTGACCGCATCATGCCCGGTGGTCGCCGGGGCCGGATGGTATTGCGACAGCGGGTCGGACAGGTAGGCGCATTCGTGGCCGGCCAGCGCCGCCAGTGCGGTGGCGATGCCGCCCAGATGCCGGTAGCGCTTGCCTTGGTAGTGGCCGAAACTGGCGCCCAGTTGGGCGCGTCGCAGCAGCAGACCGGCCGGCTGGCACAGAGCGTCGCCGGCGGTTTCGTGGGCCAGCAGCACGTTGGCCAGCGATGCGCCGCCTACTGCGGCTTGCGGCAGCAGCGGCGCGCCGGGCAGCGGCGTGCCGTCGGCAGCCAGCGGCTGACGCCAGCAGGCCACCAGGCCGATGCCGGGGAAGTGCTGGTAGAAGTGCATCATGCGGCTGATTTTGTCAGCGTGCAGCAGGTCGCCGGCTGGAGCGACTGCGATGTATTCGCCGAGTGCCAGCGCGAGGCAGTGGTCGAGATTGTCCTCGGCATTCAGTGTCGGCGCGCGGTTGTAGCGCAGCTGCGGATGCTTGGCCAGCAGTTTGGCGAGGCGGCGCTGGCGGGTGTCGCCGCTGCCGCTGTCGCTGACGATGATTTCGCAGCGGCCGTAATGCTGGGCGAGCGCGCTGCGCACGGTTTGCTCCAGCAGCTCGGCGCTGTCGCCGTCGCCGGTGGGGATCAGGATGCTGACCAGCGGCAGGGTGGTGTCGGCGGTGTGCTCGTTGGTTGGGTCGCTTTGCAGCGTGCCGCGCGCGACTTGCAGGTACAGCTGTTCGAGGTGGCGCACCAGCGTTGGCGTGTCGAACAATGGCGTCTTGTCGCGGTTCTTGGCGAGGCGGCGGCGCAGGCGCGCCAGTTCTTGCGGCTTGGCGGCCAGGCGTACGGCCTTGTCTTCGTAAGTGCGGGCGCTGCGCATCACCAGCTCCGGCAGCCCGATGGCGTGCAGCAGGCTGCCGCCGAGACGCGCCGCGTAGCTGTTGCCGGCCAGCGTCAGCATCGGCACACCGGCCCACAGGGCGTCCGCTGCTGCTGCGCCGCCGCTGAACGGCAGCGTGTCGAGGCAGAGGTCGGCCAGTTGCAGGCGCGCAAGGTAGTCGGCTTGCACCAGGCGCGGCGCGAATACAAGGCGTTCGCTGGCGATGCCGTGACGTAGCGCGGCGATGCGCAGGTTGTCGCGCACCGGTTCGCTGTCGGCTGCCAGCCACAGCACGCTATCCGGCACGCGTTTGAGGATGCGCATCCACGATGCGAATTGCGACGGCGTCAGCTTGCGGCTGCTGTTGAAGCTGCAAAACACGAAAGCCTGCTCCGGCAGGCCGCAGCTGGCGCGGCTCGGCGCCGGGCCGATGGCGCGGCGGCGGTCGTGGATTTGTACGCAGTCCGGCAAATAAAGCGGCCGCTCGGTAAATGAGGCGTGCAGTTGCGGCGGCAGCACGAAAGCGTCGGCCAGCACGTAGTCGACGGTAGGCATGGCGCTGCTGCCGGGATGGCCGAGCCAGCTGATCTGCACCGGCGCGGCGCGCTGGGCCAGGATGCCGGGACGGCCGTCGGCGCCGAGGCCGTGCAGGTCGACCAGGATGTCGATCTCATGGGCGCGGATGGTTTGCGCCGCTTGCAGGTCGCTCATCACGGTGAGGCGGATGTGGTGATCCATCTGCGGCGCGATGCGGGTGCGCAAGCCGCTGCGGTCTTCCTCGTTCCAGCTGAAGCCGTAGATTTCAAACTGATCGCGCTGGTGCAGGCCGTACAGCTCGGCCGTTAGGCGGGCTGCGGCGTGGCTGCTGAAGTCGGAACACAGATAGCCGATGCGCAGCTTGCGGTGCAAATAGCCTTGTTCATCTGCCAGCGGCGTTGGCGCGGCGGCGCGGTTGACCGGGTGGCGCTGGGCGGCGGCCAGTTGTTCGGCTGGATCGTCGCTGATGCACAGGGTAGAAGCGGCCGAAGCGCTGTGGCCCAGATCGGCCTCAGCCAAGCCGGGCAAGGGCGCGCACACCGGCCAAGCGCATTGCTGCTGGCGCAGATTGATCCATTGGGCGGCGATGTCGGGCTGCTTGGGATCGAGCAGCAGGCTGCGCGCGCAGGCGTCCTCGGCTTCCGGGTAATGCTTGCGCAGGGCTGCCACGCGGGCCACGCTGTTGAGTGCCTGGATTTGCTGCGGGCGGCTGGCTGGATGGTCGGGATCGATCTGGGCGAGGGCGGCGCGCCATGTGGCGAGGGCGGCCTCGTGCTGGCGCAGGCGTTCTTGCAGCGTGCCGAGCGTCATGCGGGCGTCGATGAAATCGGGCTTGATGGCGAGGGCGGCGCGCAGCGACTGCTCGGCTTCTTGCTGCTCGTTGGCCTGGATTTGCAGCACGCCGAGGTTGTACCACGCGGCAAACAGCAGCGGCGATTCGGTGCAGCGCAGCCACAGGTGATACAACTCGGCGGCGCGCTCAGCCTGACCGGCGTGGCCCATTAGTCCGGCGAGGCCAATCAACTGCATGATGGGCAGGGTGCCGCGCTTTGCCAGCACAAACGCGACCTTGGCCGCTTGCGTCAGTTCGTTGGCGGCAAGGGCCCGGTTCAATTCCTGCAGTTGCGATTCATCGCTGGGGAGGCTGGCAGTCATGCTGGTATTGTCGGCTGAATCCGTCTAGGATTCAATCTTCAGAGCACGATCAGAGTAAAAAATTATGCTGGTAAAAGACATCATGAGCCGCAACGTGGTCACGGTGGGCCTGGACGACACGCTTGCCTTGGTCAAAGAGATCTTCGATCACAGCAAGTTCCACCACCTGCTGGCGATGGAGAAGGGTGAGCTGCTGGGCGTGGTCTCGGATCGCGACCTGTTCAAAGCCTTGAGCCCAAACATCGGCACCAACATCGAGACCTACAAAGATACGGCCACGCTGAACAAGCGCGTGCACCAAGTCATGTCGCGCAAGCCGAAGATCCTGCGCGAGGATGCGACGGTGGATGCAGCGATCGACCTGTTCAACGAACACGCCATCTCCTGCATCCCCATCCTGAGCGCCGACGACCGCCTGGTCGGCATCCTCAGCTGGCGCGACATCCTGCGCAGCTTGCGTAGCTGAAATTCGGGGTCAGTTCTGCCATTGGTACATGAGCTCGTGTGCGATTGGCAGAACTGACCCCGACTTTTTAGTGGCCTTCGCTGGCGTTGAACATGGTTTTGGCGTAGATCAGGCCGAGACCGTAGCCGCCGCCGTGGGCGATGGAGGTGGCGACGGTTTCGTCGTAGGTTTCGCCACGGGCCCAGTCGCGTTGCAGTTCGAGCAGGTATTGCAGCGAGGTCATCGGACGGGCGCCGGCCTGGATCATGCGCTGCACGGCGCGCTCGTGGGCTTCGTCGGAGACGTCACCGCTGGCGTCGGTGATGACGTAGACTTCAAAGCCTTGGTCCAGGGCCGACAGTGCTGGGCCTACGATGCACACCGAAGTCCACAGGCCGGCCAGCACGATTTTCTCTTTGCCGATGGCATTCACGCGCTCGGCGATGCGTGGGTCTTCCCAGGTGTTCATGGTGGTGCGGTCGATTGCCACTTCGTTCGGGAACACTTCCTTGATTTCATTGAAGATCGGGCCGGAGAACGATTTTTCTGCCACGGTGGTCAGGATGGTCGGCACCTTGAATTCTTTCGCGGATTTCGACACCAGCGCCACGTTGTTGCGCAGCTGGACCGGGTCAATCGACTTGGTAGCAAACGCCATCTGCGATTGGTGGTCGATCAGGATCAGGGCGTGGTTGCTTGGGCTCAGCAGGTTTTGGGCTGGTTTGGCGATTGCGGTAGGCATAGTGATTCTCCTTAATATTCAATAATTTCGATTTGGTGTTTGACGCTGTTTCCGTTGTTGCTGCGTCGATGGAATGAAGTATGCGCGTCCAAACCAAAAACAAAAAGCGGAAAAATTTCCGCTTTATTGTCGAAATTTTCGAATATTGAGAATTACTGCTGCACCAGCATCAGCAGGCCGACGAAGTCGAGATGGCGGCCGGCTGCACCGGGCAGGCCGGGGGCGTAGCAGTCGAAGCCGGTTTGGCCGCCGCCGGCTTCCAGCGGCACGGAGACGCCTAGCTTGCTGGCGCCGTAGTGCATCAGCAGGGAATGGCTCCACAGCAGCGGCAGCGGGATGCTCGAATAGATGAACGGCAGCGTCTCGGTGTCCGCGTGGCGCGTGACGACCCGCGTGTTGATCGACAGGCCTTCCGGCGTTTCCAGCTCCAGTTGCAGCGCGTCGTGCTGCGGGTCGGATTTGAGGAAGATCGCCAGCGGGAACATCTCGCTATGCAAATCCAGACGGCTGCCCGGCAGCATACGCAAGTAATCCAGCTGCATCAGGCGATTGCCGATGTGGCCCGGCTCCACCGGCCCGCTGGCGAACTGGCGCAGGTTCAGCGCCGGGATATACATCGCTTCGGTCTTCGCAAACGGTGACAGCGGCAGCAGGCGCGCCAGCGTCGCCGATAAAGGTTCGGCGTTGTGCGCTTTCAAGGTCAGCAGGCGTTGCGCCACCAGCGCGCCGATGATGGAGGTGGCGTGCGGCGTGTCGTAGTGGGCTGCATCGCGGTACATCCATTCTGGCGCGCGGCCGAGGAATAGCGCCGACATCCACGCGCGGATATCGATCACCGGCAGTGCCAGTTCCTGGTAGGCGCGGATCTGCGCATCGTAGATCGGGTTCGACGCCATCATCGAGAAGTGCTGGTGCTGCGCCAGCACCAGCGGCACAAACACCGCCGATGGATACAAGCGCGCTGCCGTTTTCACCAGCAGGTGGAAGCACATCAGCCACGATTCCGCACCACCGGGGCGCGGCGCAAAGTGGCCTGCATCGTTGATGCCGTATTCGTACAAGATCACATCGGCCGGCTGGCCGTTGAAGGTTTCGTGCAGGCGGCCGATGGCCGACAGCGAGGTGGTGGCGCCAACCGAAATCTGCACGATCTCCGCTTCCACATAGCCTTGCAGCGCTTGCGCAAGGCCTTGCACATAGCCGCCCTTGAGCAGCGAGTTGGAACCGCCGATGATGAGGATGCGCATATGCGTTAGGCCGGTACGGCGGTGATGATGTAGCGTTGCGCCAGCGCGTCCTGCACCGACAATTCTGGATCGCTGCCGCTCGCCACGGCCAGTTGACGCAGGATAGGCAGGAACACTTCGCGGCCCGCTTCTTCGCGGATCACCGGTGCGCCGCCAGTCAGGCGGAAGCCGGTTTGCGCCAGCAGTTCCAGCAGCGAGCCGCGCGTGAATTGACGCAGTTCGTCCTGTTGCAGCACGCCGTCGGCGCGGTAGCGGAAGTCGCCCATGTTCAAGCGCACTTGCGCGCTCCAGTGCTGGATGTTGCGCACCGAGAGCACCAGTGTGCCGTCAGCCGCCATGCTGCTGCGGATTTTTTGCAGCACCGCCCACGGATCGCGCACGCGTTCCAGCGCGCCATCCAGCACCCAGCAATTGGCCT
The DNA here is from genome assembly GCF_009857435.1 of Duganella rivi. GTDB lineage: Bacteria > Pseudomonadota > Gammaproteobacteria > Burkholderiales > Burkholderiaceae_D > Rugamonas > Rugamonas rivi. Next base: position 83,666 of record NZ_WWCK01000009.1, on the reverse strand, counting down.
GCGCCAGTTGGCGGTCGCGTTGCTCATCGGCCGCTTCAAAGTCCTGGCTGTAGACGAAATCGCAGTGCGCGCGCGCTTGTTCGGCGACGATGGCGTCGCGCTCGATGCCGGTGTAGTTGCAGACCGCGTTGAGCTGCTTGTAGGCCTTGGCAAACGCACCATCGCCGCAGCCCAGCTGCACCACTTTGATCGCGTCCTTCGGCACAAAGGCCAGCAGCTCGGTGTTGATCTGCGTGGCGCTCGGCTTGTCGTAGTGGTAGCCGCCGGTGCGGCGCACCGTGCCTTGCCAGTCGTGGCGGATGAAGATGCGCTGCGCCGGATTTTCGGCGAAGTCGTTGTTCACCCAAGTGACGTTGCCGAGTAAATCGCTCTTGCCGGCTTTCGCCAGCGCGATCATCGGCGGCAGCATTGGCGCACCGTGCTTGATCGGCAGCGGCCAAGCGCGCACCACGTCGATATTGGTCAGCATGCAGGCCGGGTGCAGGTAAGGCATGCTGTTCGGGCCATGCGGCTGGCCGTTTTCGTCCACCGGGCTAACGTTGCCAACGCCGTACATGCCCGGCTTCAGGTGTTCGTCCAGCGATTCCAGGAAGCCGCGCTTGAGGATTTCAACGTCGGAGTCGAGGAACAGCACGCGGCCCGACAGCGGAAGGTTTTCAATCGCCCACGCCATGCCCGGGCCGTGGTGAATGTTGTAGCCGAACGGCTTGAAGGTCACGCCCGCGTACTGCGCGCAGATCGGCGCGATTTGCGCGGCAATCTCCGGTGCCGAGCCGTCAATGATGGTGACCGGGTTGTGCGGGTAGTGCTGGCGGAAGGTCGACAGCAGTGAGGCAATCAGGTCGGGTGCGTTGTACGACACCGCGATCATCGGGATCTGGTCGATAGGATTCATATTGGCTAGGCTCACAGTAGGGGCGGAGACGCGCTTCATGGCCGCTTCCAGGTTGCGCACGAGGCGCGGGGTGTCGAACAGCGCGCAGCTCATGCGATTGGCGTTGAGCTGCTGCTTCATGGCGGCGATGCGTACCGGGTCGTTGGCCAGCGCCACGGCCTTCTCTTCGTATTCGCTAAAGCTGGTGGTGATCAGTTCCGGCAGATCAACCGCGCGCAGCAAGCTGCCTGCCATGCGCGAGGCGAAGGTCGGGCCGGAGCAAGTCAGCACCGGCAGGCCGGCCCACAGCGCATCGCTGGCGGTGGTGCCGCCGTTGAACGGGTAAGTGTCGAGGAAGAGATCGGCGATTCGGTAGCGCGCCAGATAATCGGCAGGCAGCGCGCGGGTGGCGAAGATCAGGCGTTCAGGATCGATGCCAGCTTCCCGCGCGTGCTGCTTCAGGTTGTCGCCCACCAGCGGCGTGTCGGCCACCAGCCACAAGACCGAATTCGGCACGCGGCGCAGGATGTTCATCCAGTGCGCGAACAGCTCCGGCTTGTACTTGTAGCTGTTGCTGAAGGAGCAGAACACAAACGCATCTTCCGGCAGACTGACCGAGGCGCGCGTCGGCGTATTGCCGACCAGGCGCTGGCGGTCGTTGATCTGGAAGGTGTCCGGCAGGCGCAGTGGCTTTTCGGTGAAGTCCTTCTCCATCTCGGGCGTGATCAGGAAGTCGTCGGCGATCACGTAGTCGATGCCCGGCAAGCCGGTGGTGCCGGGGAAGCCCAGCCACGTCATCTGCACGGTGGCGGGACGGTAGGCCAGGATTTGCGGACGCGCACCGGAGGTCAGGCCGTGCAGGTCGACCAGGATGTCGATTTCGTGCGAGCGGATCAGCTGCGCCGCCTGCTCATCGCTCAGCGTGTGGATCGGGATGTAGTGATCCATGCCGGCTACCACGCGCTTGCGCAGCGGCGAGCCGTCGTCGCGGCTCCAGCTGAAGGCATAGACTTCGAACTGGCTGCGGTCGTGCAGGCCATACAGTTCGGCGGTCAGGATCGATACCGCGTGCGAGCACAGGTCAGACGACAAGTAGCCGACGCGCAGGCGTGAATGGCCGTAGCCTTTGCCGTCGGTCATAGGCGGCACGTTGGCCGTCATCTTGTCACGCACGAAGCGCTGGGCGGCGGCCATTTGCAGGTCTGGATTATCGGTGAGGCTGAGCATCGCCAGTGCCGACGCGCCGTCTTCCATTTGCTGGCGGCTGATGTGATCGAGGCCGGCCCACGTCGGCCAGTGGCACTGCTTCTGGCGCAGGTGTACCCAGTGCGTCATCACGTTCACTTGCGACGGATCGACGCGCAGGCTTTGCGCCAGCATCTCTTCCGCTTCCGGGTACTGCTTCTGGATTTCCAGCAGGCGTCCGAGATTGTTCAAGGTTTGCAGATACAAGCCGCGCTGCGTGACCTTGTCGATTTTGACGGCGGGGCTGAGGATGGTGCGCCACATATCAAGCGCTTCTTGCGGCTTGCCCTGGCGCTCCAGCAGCGTGCCCAGATTCAACCGGCCTTCGATGAAGCGCGCTTGCAGCGCGATGCACTTGCGGTAGGCCGCCTCGGCGCCCGCATCGTCGTTGACGGCGGCCAGCAGCGCGCCTAGGTTGAACCATGCGGCGTAAGCCAGCGGCGAGCGCTTGGTGTGTTCAATCCAGTGGCGATACAGCTCGATGGCCTGTTGCGACTGGCCCTGTTGCGTCAGGGCGGCGGCGGCATCGAACAATTCCGGGATCGTCATGTTGCCGCGTGCGGCTTGTTTCAGCCATTGGGCGTGGGAGGAGGCGGTCATTGAGGCGGGTGGTCAGTGGTTCAGGGCGGCCGCCGCAGCGGCCGGATACGCTAGTATTTATTCCGCCGGCGCGTCCCAGCCGGCCGTTACCGAGTCTGGATAGCCGCGGCGGAAGTGGGTAGTCCACGGGTAGGCTGGACGGTCGGTGCCGTCTTTTAATTTGATCTTGACGGTGTCGCACAGGTACTTGGCCGGTGCGCCGCCGACCACGGTCGATGGCGCCACGTCCTTGCCGACCATGCTGTGCGCCGCCACCAGCGAGTGCGCGCCGACTTTCACGCCCGGCAGCACCACGGTCATGGTGGCCACGGCGGCAAAGTCGCCGATCTCGCAGCCCTGCAGCACCGAGCTAGGCGGATGCGGGTCGTTGGTCAGCACCACATACGGGAAGATCCAGACGAAGTTGCCGACCTTGGACATCTTGCCGATGTGGACGTTGGAGTGGAAACGCACGTAGTCGCCGATGGTGCAATCGCCCTGCAGGTCGCACAGCGTGCCCAGTTGCAGGTTGACGCCGGCCACAGTGCCTTCGCGCACGGTGACGCGGTGGCCGGTCATCAGGCGCTCGCCAAAGGTGGAGCCGGCGTAGAAGATCGAGTGCGAACGGATCAGCGTGTTGGCGCCGATCACCAGCGGGCGGTCGCCGGCCAGCGCGCTCGGATAGCCGATCTCGCAGTGGCTCTCGATCACGGTGTTGTCGCCGATGTCGACGTTGTCATGCACGATGCTGAACGGGCCGATCTTGACGTTGGCGCCCAGCTTGGCTTTCGGGGATACGATGGCGCTAGGATGGATCATGGTGTCTCCTTGTTGTTATGCTTATCTTGTGTGCATCAGATAACGGTGCTCAGCAGGCGCAGCAGATCCGGCAGGTACAGATTCGGCACGCGCTTGAGGGTGAAGCGGCGCGAGCCGATCACTTCTTCAAAGCGCTTGCCGCTCAGCCATTCGGCGGAGGCCACCGGGTCTACCTTGAAGTGGTGGTAAGGACGGCCCGGCGTGAACTCGGTGACCAGTTGCGCGCGGTAGGTCATCAGATCGATTTCCACCAGTATCTTGTCGCCGCGATAGCTGAGTTCCATGCGCAGCATATTGTCGATCGGCGCGTTGCAGCCGGCGATGCGGTCGTTCAGGTCGGCGATGAAGCGTCCCAGGTCGGCCGGTGCGCCATCGGCCGGCGGCGCTTTTTGCGGGCGCGCTGCAAGGAAGGCTTGGGCGACGTCGCGGTACTCTTCGATCTCGTAGTTGGCCGCCTGCGTCATTTCCAGCTCGCCGTTGGCGCCGACGCCGACGTAGTCGCCGGCCAGCATCGGCTGCACCACGTTGCCGAGGTCGGGGCGGGTGCGGCGCGCGTAGTCGGCAAACTCCACCGGCGTGCGCACGGCGAGATTGATCTCGGAGCGCATATTGCCGTCGTCGATCAACAGGTTGGCGCCGAACGGCACGGTGATCTTCGGCTGCAGGATTTCGGTGCTGTTCAGGCAGTCATCCAGGTAGACATTGACGAGGCGCGCGCTTTCGGCGGCCTTGGCGTCCAGCTCGTGCGGCTCGTATTCCATCAGGAATGGATACCAGTGGATGTAAGCGTACGGGATGCAGGCCACGTCGATCTTCGGATTGATCTCGCGGAACTTGCGCATCGAGGCCGGCTGCAAGTAGTTGTCGTTGCCGTGGTACAGGCAGAACTTGTCGTTGAAGACGATGGCCGAGGAATCGATGCCGTTGGTTTCGTGATTGACCGCGTAGAACTTCACGCCCGGCAGGATCTCGTGCACTTTTTCCGGTTCCAGCACGGTGATCTCGCGGCCGGCGCGCTGGATGTCTTCTTCAAAGCTCGGGCGGTTGCCGGAGATGATGACTTTCACGTGCGGCGGCAGCGCGCGCAGGAAGGGCAGGTCGTAGTGATCCTGGTGGATGTGCGACACCACCACCGCATCGACTTCATACCAGCGCGGATCGACGATCTGCGGCGGGTAGAACACCCATGCATCGGCATACGGCTGCGACAGCACAATCGGGTCGAACAGGATTTTTTTCCCGTCCAGTACGGCCAGCGCGGAGGCGTGGCCGAGGTAGTACATGCCGTTGGTGTAGCGGTCGTAGAAATTGCTTAGCGAAGGGATCATGGTGCGTACTCGGTGATTATTGGTTCAGGCCAGCCAGAGCGGTGCGCAGGGCGGCCACCACTTGGGCGGCTTGTTCCAGCGTCATGGTCGGGCCCATTGGCAGGCTCAGCACCTCGCGGTGGATGGCTTCGGCAATCGGGAAGTCGCCTTGCTTGTAGCCCAGTTCGGCATACGCCGGTTGCAGATGCGGCGGCACCGGGTAGTGCACGATGGTGCCGACGCCGGCCGCTGCCAGCGCTTTCGCCAGCGCGTCGCGCTGTGGGTGACGGATCACATACAAGTGCCAGACCGGATCGGCCCATTCAGGTACGACCGGCAGCACGATACCGCCCGGGCGGTCGGCCAGCTGCTCGCTGTAGAAAGCGGCGATGGCCTTGCGCTGGGTGTTGCCGGCGTCCAGCGACGGCAGCTTGACCGACAGCAGTGCTGCTTGCAGTTCGTCGAGGCGCGAGTTGTAGCCGGCGACGTCGTTGTAGTACTTCACGCGCGAACCGTAGTTGCCCAGCGTGCGGATGGCTTGCGCCAGCGTCGCATCGTTGGTGGTGACGGCGCCGCCGTCGCCCAGCGCGCCGAGGTTTTTACCTGGATAGAAGCTGAAGGCGGCGGCGTCGCCGAGCTGGCCGGCCAACTGGCCGTGGCAGCGCGCGCCGTGCGCCTGCGCCGAGTCCTCGATCACCTTGAGGCCGTGCTGGCGCGCGATGGCCATGATCGGCTGCATGTCGGCCGGCTGTCCGTACAGGTGCACCGGCATGATGGCCTTGGTGCGCGGCGTGATGGCGGCGGCAATCTTGGCCGGATCGAGGTTGTAAGTGGCTTCCACCGGCTCTACCGGGATCGGCGTGGCGCCGCAGTGGCTCACTGCCAGCCAGGTGGCGATGAAGGTGTTGCTCGGCACGATGACTTCGTCGCCGGGGCCGATGCCGTAGGCTTTCAAAATCATGAAGATGGCGTCGAGGCCGTTGGCTACGCCAATCGCGTGCTCAGCGTTGCAGTAAGCGGCAAAGCTGCGCTCGAACTGCGCCACTTCCTGCCCTTGAATGAACCAGCCCGAGTTGAGCACGCGCTTGAACGCGGCTTCCATCTCGTCGGCATGCGCGAGGTTGATGGCTTTCAGGTCGAGGAAAGGAATGCTCATGGTTTCGCCTTCTTATTTTGCTTGTGAACTGCGTCGACGAAGCCGTCGTATTCGCGGTAGTAATCGTCAGGGTCGTACAGGGTGGAGGCCAACACCAGGCACACGCCGCCCGAGGAGAAGTTTTCCACTTCGCGCCACATCATGCCCGGCACGTACAGGCCGTAGTAGGAGCGGTTCAGGTGGATGCGTTTGCGCTCGTAACCGTCATCGACAATCACGTCAAAGCTGCCGGACATGGCGATGAACAGCTGCTGCAACTCGATGTGGCCGTGACCGGCACGCGAGGAGCCGCCCGGCACGTCGTACAGGTAATAGACGCGCTTGATGTCGAACGGCACGTGGATGCCGCCTTCGATCACGGACAGGTTGCCGCGCGGGTCATGGTGTTTCGGCAGGTCGATCAGTTTGCATTGATCTATCATGGCAATATGTCCTTAGTTTTGGCTGGCCAGCACAGCGTGGTAGCGCTGCTGGGAGGTGAGCACCATCGGGAACACCTGGCCCAGGCGGGCGGCAACATCGTCCACCGTCGGCAGCATCACGAACAGTTCCTCGCGCGCGACCACGCCGGCGTCGACCGATTCGATCAGCAGGTCGATGTAGTCGGAGAAGCAGTAGCCGAAGTTGGGATTGCTGTTCGGGTTGGAGTTGGAATTCAGGCGCTGGTCGTGGCGGAAGTAGGACAGCTCTTCGTCGATGTAGAACACCTGCGCGTCACGCACGAGGTTGAAGTAGGCGGCCACGTCGGCCAGACCCAGCGCGCAGTCGTGGGTGCCGTAGCTGAACAGCTTGGTGCCAACTTGCCACAGGCGTTCGCGGCGGAACATGATGGAGCTGAATTCGCCGACGAAGTTGCGCATGCCCAGCACCATCGAGCGCTGCATGTCGCGGCCACTCATGGCGCCGCTGGCTTCGTACGGGCGGCGGGTCTCGGTGCGCTCGTTGTCGGTGTTGATCACTTGCGAGGCCGAGAACACCAGCTGCGTTTCCGGGTTCATATTCATGGCTGCCACCATGCGCTCGACGCAGAACGGGTGCAGGATATCGTCGTCGAACAGCGGCTTGATCAGGTGGCCCTTGGCGCTAAAGAAAGCGGTCAGCACGTTCTGCTCGCGCACCGCGGTGTTGCGCTGGTAGATCACGTTCTGGCTGTAGCGCTTGCAGATTTCCTTGATTTCCTCGGTCGGGCAGTTGTCGCTGACCAGGATCTCAATGTTTGGATAGGTCTGGCCGATGGCCGAACGCAGGCAAGCCTCGAAGTGCGCGGTCTTGTACGACGGGATGATGATGCTGACTAATGGCAAACTCATGAAATGTAAGACTCCTGAAGGCTTAGGCCGCAACGGCGGTCATTATGTACTGCCACGGCAGCGCGTCCTCGACTGCCACCACCGGGTCAACGCCGCTGGCGCCGGCCATCATGCGGATCGCCGGCAGGTATTTTTCGCGCGCCGGCTCGTCCACGATGCGGGCGCTGCCGCCGCTGATCTGGAAGCCGGTCTGTTGCAGCATCTCCAGCATCACGCCGCGCGTGAAGATGCGCTTGCGGGATTTTTCGATGCCGCCCGGGCCGTAGCGAAGGTCGCCGGCGTTGAGGCGCGCTTGCATGCTCCAGTGCTGGAAGTTGCGCAGCGCGATGACGATCTTGCCGCCCGGTGCGATGTTGGTACGGATCTTTTGCAGCAGGCTCCACGGATCGTCGAGCTTTTCCAGGGCTTCGTCCAGCACCCAGCAATCGGCGCCGCGTACGTGATCCCAAAGGTCGGCGCCGGCTTGTTCGATGTGGGCGTTGAAGACGAAATCACAGTGCGGACGCGCGGCCTGGGCCGGTGCAGGATCGGCTTCGATGCCGGTGTAGTGGGCCAGCGGATTGCGCGCGCGGTAGGCTTTGGCGAAAGCGCCGTCGCGGCAGCCCAGCTCTACTACTTTGCGGGCGTTGGTTGGTACCAGGTTGAGCAGGTCGGCGTTGAATTCGCCGCCGCTGCTCGGCAGGTCATAGTGGTAGCCACCGGTGCGGATGACCGTGCCTTGCCAGTCGTGCTTGATGAACTGGCGGCTAGGCTCGCGGCTGAAATCGTCACGTACCCAGTCGACGCCGTACAGCAGGTTGGACGCGCCTGCTTGATGCAGGGCGATCATGGCCGGAATCAGCGGCGCGCCGTGCTTGATCGGCAGCGGCCACTGGCGCATCACTTCGATGTTGACCAGCATGCAGGCCGGGTGCAGGTATGGGATGGCATCTGGCGCGGACGCATCGCGGCTGTGGCCGGATTCGTTGACCCACTGCAGATTGCCGACGCCGTACATCTCCGGTTTCAAATAGCTGTGCAGCGATTCGAGGAAGCCCGGCTTGAGGATTTCTACGTCGGAATCGAGGAACAGCACTTCGCCCGACAAGCCAAGGTGGCCCATGGCCCACGCCATGCCGGGGCCATGGTGGATGTTGTAGCCGAACGGGATGAACTCGACGTTCTCGTAGCCATCGGTGATGGCGCGGATTTGTTCGGCCACGTCAGGGTTGGAGCCGTCGATAATGTAGACGCGGTTGGTGTAGAACTGGCGCAGCGTGCGCAGCAGCGCTTCAATCAAATCCGGCGCGTTGTACGAGACGGCCACGATAGGGATCTGGTCAATGCGCACTGGTGCGGCAGGCGTTTCGTCCGATGGATGCACGGCGTGCGCCGGTGCTGCCAGACGCGGTGCGGCTGGCTTGGCAACTTTCAGCAGCGCGGTTTCCATATTGCGCACGAAGCGCGGGCTGTCGAATAGCGCGCAAGTCAGGCGGTTGGCTTGCAGTTGGCGCTTCATCGAAGCGATGCGCTGCGGGTTGTTGGCCAGTTCGACGGCTTTCTCTTCGTAGTCTTCGAAACTGTGGGTAATCAGCTGCGGCAGATCGACTGCGCGCAGCAGGCTACCGGCCATGCGCGAGGAGAAGGTCTGGCCGGCGCACGTCAGCAGCGGCAGGCCGGCCCACAGTGCATCGCTGGCGGTGGTGCCGGCGTTGAACGGGAAGGTGTCGAGGAACAGGTCGGCCAACTGGTAGCGCGCCAGATATTCGGCGGGCACAGCGCGGGTGTTGAAGATGATGCGGCTGCGGTCGATGCCGGCTTGCTCGGCGTAGCGGAACAGGTTCTCGCGTACTTCCGGGTAATCGGCCACCAGCCACAGCACCGAGTTCGGCACGCGGCGCAGGATGTTCATCCACACCTCGAACAGGTCGGGCGTGAACTTGAAATTGTTGTTGAACGAGCAGAAGACAAACGCGTCTTCCGGCAGGTTGACCGAGGCGCGGGTCGGCTTGGCGGCGATGGCGCGCTGGCGGTCGTTGATCTGGAAGCAGTCCGGCAGGTACAGCGGCTTCTCGGTGAAGTGCTCGGTCATTTCCGGCGTGATCAGGAACTCGTCGGCAATCACGTAATCAACGCCGGGCAGGCCGGTGCTGCCTGGGAAGCCGAGGTAGGTCAGCTGCACCGGCGCTGGACGGTAGGCCAGGATTTGCGGGCGGGCGCCGAGGGTCAGGCCATGCAGGTCGACCAGGATGTCGATTTCGTGGGCACGGATGGTGCGCGCGGCTTGCTCGTCGCTCAGCTTGTCGATGCGGATGTAGTGATCCATGGCCTTGACCACGCGGGCGCGGATCGGCGAACCGTCCTCGCGGCTCCAGCTGAAGGCGTAGACCTCGAACTTGTTGCGGTCGTGCAGTTCGTACAGCTCGGCGGTCAGGATGGACACCGCGTGCGAGCAAAAGTCCGACGACAGGTAGCCGATGCGCAGGCGGTTGTGGCCGTAGCCATGGGCGCCGGTCAGCGGCGCGACGGCGGCGTTGATCTTCTCGTTGACGAAACGCTTGGCGGCGGCCAGCTGCATGGCTGGATCGGCGGAGGCGCTGAGCATGGCCAGTGCCGAGGTGCCTTCCATCATGGTGGCGACCGAGATGTGTTCGAGGCCGGCGTACACCGGCCACTCGCACTGCTTCTGGCGCAGGTGCACCCAGTGCGTCATCACATTGGCTTGCTGCGGATCGACGCCGAGGCTGACGGCCAGCATGGCTTCTGCTTCCGGGTAGCGCTTCTGGATTTCCAGCAGGCGGCCGAGATTGTTGAGCGTTTGGATGTAGAGCGTGGTGTTGGTCTTGATGTCCGGTTCGATCGGATCGGACAGGATGGACTTCCACATGGCCAGCGCGTCGTTCGGGCGGCCGGTGCGTTCCAGCAGGGTGCCGAGATTCAGGCGTGCTTCAACGAAGTTCGGGTTTTGCGCGATGGCGCGGCGCAGCACCAGTTCGGCGCCGGGATCGTCGCCTGCATTGGACAGCACCACGGCCAGATTGAAGCAGGCTGCGTAGGCCAGCGGCGACGGCGTGTGGTCGATCCAGGTGCGGTACAGGGCGATGGCGGCCGGCAATTGGCCGCTTTCTTGCAGGACTGCCGCCGCGCCAAACAGGTCACCGATGGAGAGGACGCCTTGGGCGGCCATGCCCATGACAGTGCCCAGAGGGCTGGTATCGACAGGGGCTGGTGCTGCAGGTGCTTGTACGGTCATAGCTGAGCTTCGGATTGAACCACAAAAGTAAGCCCTATCATACCTTTTTGTAGCTAGGTAAGGGGCAACTTTTGGCTCTGGAGCAAGACTGTAAAACGCCCGCTGCTCAAGCCTTAGGCAACTCCGGGGTCAGTTCTGCCAATCGGACACGAGCCCTGCTGTAGCGGGCGCTACAGCAGGGCTCGTGTCCGATTGGCAGAACTGACCCCGACTTTAATTACCGGTTAGGGACGGTGAACCAGCTGGTGGTGTGCTCCTGCACCGGCGATTTGCCGTTGATGGCGGCGGCAAAGCCTTGCAGGCCTTGGGCGGCGCTGTATTGCTTGAGGGCGTCGCTCAGTGCTTGGGCGCTACTATCGGCCAGGGCCGCATCGGCTGCCGGTTTCAGCACATCCAGCTGTTGCGTTTGCGCCGCAGGCGCCGCGCCCGCTGCCGCGTAGCCGCCGATTGCATTGCTCAAGCCGCTCACTTGCTGTTGCAGGCTGGCAGTGGATGTTGCTGCCTGTTTCTGCGCTAGGAACCATGCGTCGGCACTTTCGTGAGTGCTGCCGTCGGTGCTGGTGTAGCTCGAGGTCAGGCCGATGATGTTGCCGTTTTGCTGGACCAAGGTGCTGTTGGCCTTGGTGCTGATCGCGGCAATGTTCAGCTGCGCCAGCGTTTTCAGCTCATCGGCCTGGCTGACGCCGTCCGAGTTGCTGTCCACCCACACGCGCAGGGCCGCGTAGGCGCTGTCGGCGCTGGTGAGCTGGCCGTCGCCGTTGCTGTCCAGCGCTTGCAGGGCGGCGTAGCCGTCGCCGGCTTTGCTGCCGTTGGCCAAGGTGGTGCCGCTGCCGAACAGTTCGCCGCCGTCGTTGATGATGCCGTCGCCATTGCGATCGAGAGCCAGCAGGCCGTCGTGGGCGTCCACCCAGCCGGTTTGCACGGCTTTGCCTTCACCACGGATGTCGAACTGCACGCCCGCCGCGATGCTCAGGGTTTGCACGCCGTTGCCGTCCAGGTCGAGGATCAGCGGCGTGGCGTAGTTGACCGAGCCCGATGGCAGCGCCATGGTCTGGGTGACCGACATGGCCGCCACTTGGGCGCCGGTGAAGGCGTCCGCCTGCGACACGGTCAGCGAGGTCAGGCCCGCCGTTGCCAGCGCCGGCACTTGCGTGGCGGTGAAGGCTTGCAGCTGGGCGTTGGTGAAGACGATCAGCTGGCTGGTCTTGATGCCGGCCACTTGCGCGGTCGTCAAACCGGCAATCTGGTCGGTGGACAGGTAGCCGATCTGCGCATTGGTCAGCGCGCCCAGCTGCACGGTAGTCCATGCACCGAGCTGGTCGGTGCTGAAGCCGTTGATCTGGGCTGCGTCGAGGGCGCTGATCTGCGCCACTTTCAGCGCCGCCATTTGCGTGGTGGTCAGTGCGCCGGACTGGCTGCTGCTCAGCGCGTTTAGCTGGCTGGCCGACAGGGCCTGGATTTGCGCCGTGCCGAAGGCTTGCAGCTGGTCGGTCAGCAGCACGCCCATCTGGTCGACGGTCAGGGCAATGATCTGGCTCAGCTTGATCGAGGCGATTTGGTCGGTGGTCAGCGCCTGCACCTGGGTGTTGGACAGCGCGCCCAGCTGGATGGTGCTCAGGTAGCCGATCTGCGCGGTACGCAGCGCTGCGATCTGGCCGGTGCTGAAGGCGACCAGCTGGTCTACCGTCATCGCGCCTAGCTGCGCGCTGGTCAGCGCCTGGATCTGGGCGGTGTTCAGGCCGACCAGCTTGGCGGTGTCGATGCTGGAGATCGGCAGCGTGCCCAGCGCGGCGATGTCGGCCGTGGTCAGCACGTTCAGCTGCGCGGTGGACAGGCCGGTGACGGCGTCCACGCTCAATGCGGCCGCTTGCTGCGTGCTCAGCGCTTGCAGCTGGTCGCTGGTGAACACACCGATCTGGCTGGCGCCAATGGCGTTGATTTGCAGGGTTTTCAGGCCGCGAATCTGCGCCGTGGTCAGCGCCACGGTTTGGTCGCTGCTCAGGCCGGTGAACTGGCCGGCGCTCAGGGCTGCCATGTCTTGCGTGTCGATGGCGGCAATTTGCGCGGTGCTGAAGGCGGCGATCTGGTCGGCGCTCAGCGCCTGCATTTGCGCGGTGTTGAGACCGGTCATCTGGCTGGCGCTCAGCGCTACCAGCTGGTCGGTGTTGAGGCCGGCGGTTTGTACCGTGGTCAGGCCGGCAATCTGTGCCGTGCGCAGCGACTGGATCTGGTCGCTGGTCAGCGCGTTCAGGTTGTCGATGCTGAAGCCGTAGGCCAGTTGCTGCGTGCTCAGCGCAACAATGTGCGCGGTGTCCAGCGCCACCACTTGCTCGCTGGCGAGGCCGTTGATCAACTGGCTGGTGGTGAAGGCCACCAGTTGCGTGGTGCTCAGGGCGTTCAGCTGGTCGCTGGTCAGCACCGCTACTTGCGTTGCTTGCAGCGAAGTGATCTGGCGCGTGGCAAGGGCGTTCAGGTCGACGGTTTCCAGTGCGATCACCTGGTCGTTGGTCAGCGAGGCGATTTGCTGGGTAGTCAGGGTCGACGCCTGCGACGTGGTCAGCGCGATGATCTGGTCGGTGGTCAGGGTTGCCACTTGCGCCGTGGTCAGGGTGGCCGATTGCGCGGTGCGCAGGGCAACAATCTGATCGGTGGTCAAGGCGGCAATCGAGGCCACGCCAACGCCGTAGGCCAGCTGGTTGGTGGTCAAGGCGCTGATGTGGGCGCTGTCCAGCGTCACCAATTGGTCGGTGGTCAAGCCGTAGCCGATCTGGTTGGTGGTCAGCGCGGCCAGCTCGGTGGTGGTCAGGCTGTTCAGCTGGTCGCTGCGCAGGGCGGCAACCTGGTCAGTGTTCAGGGCTACCATCTGGCGGGTGGTGAACGAGGACAGGTCTTGCGTTTCCAGCGCCACGATCTGGTCGGTAGTCAGCGAGGTGACTTGCTGCGTGGTCAGGGTCGTGGCCTGCGCGGTGCTCAAGGCAACGATTTGATCCGTGGTCAGCGCTGCTACCTGGCCGGTGGTCAGGGTGGCGCTTTGCGCGGTGCGCAAGGCGGCCAGCTGGTCGGTGGTCAAGGTGGCGATGGCGTCGGTGCTGATGCCGTAAGCCAGCTGATTGGTGGTCAGCGCCGTGATGTGGGCGGTGTCCAGCGCGGTCAGCTGGTCGGTGGTGAGACCGTTGATCAGTTGCAGGGTGGTCAGCGCGGTCAGCTCGGCCGTGGTCAGGCCGTTCAGCTGGTCGCTGCTCAGCACGGTGATCTGGTCGCTGGTCAGCGCCACCATTTGACGGGTGGTGAACGAGGATAGGTCTTGCGTTTCCAGCGCCACGATCTGGTCGGTGGTCAGCGCAGCAACTTGCTTGGTAGCCAAGGTCGATGCTTGCAGCGTGGTCAACGCGACGATTTGCGCGGTGCTGAGGCCGGCGCTGATCTGGTCGGTGGTCAAGGTGCTGACTTGCGCCGTCGACAGCGTAGCGAACTGGTCGGTCAGCAGCGCTTGCAGCTGGTCGGTGTTGAGCAGGTTGAACTGCGTCGTGCTCAGCGCCGCGAGGTCGCGCGTTTCCAGCGCGGCCACCTGGTCGGTGGTCAGGCCGGCCAGTTGCATGCTGTTCAGGGCACGCACTTGCTGGGTCACCAGTGCCACGATCTGGTCGGTGGTCAGGGCGCCGAACTGGTCGGATTGCAGTACGCGCACGGCGTTGGTGCTCAGCACGGCAAACTGGTCGGTGGTCAGTGCGCTCAGCTGGTCGGTATTCAGCGACACAGCCTGGCTGGTGGTCAGCGCGCCGACTTGTGCGGTGCTCAGCTGGCTGAACTGGCTGGCCGTCAGCGAGCTCAACATGGCCGTGGTCAGCGCGGTGAAGGCGCTGGTGGACAGGGCGTTCAACTGGTCGCTGGTCAGCGCCGCGAACTGCGCGGTGTTGAAGGCAGCCAGCTGGGCGCTGCGCAGAGCGACGAAGTCCTCGGTGCTGAGGGCGCTCACCTGGTCGGTGGTCATGGCGCCGATTTGCGCCGAGTTCAGCGTGGTGATCTGCGCGGTGGTCAGCGCGACGATCTGGTCGGTCTTCAGTGCGGCCACTTGGTCGCTGCCGAGGCCGGCCACTTGCGCGGTGGTCAGGACGCTGACGATGTCGGTGGTCAGCGCCGCCACGTTGGCGGTGGTGATGGCGGCGATCTGCGCGGTTTTCAGTAGCACGAAGTCGCGGGTTTCCAGCGCATCCAATTGGTTGCTGCTGAGGGCGGCGACTTGGGCGGTGGTCAGGGCCACCGCTTGTTCGCTGGTCAGCGCCACCATTTGATCGGTGGTAATCGCACCGAACTGGGCCGCATTCAGCGCGCCGATCTGGCTGCTGGACAAGGTGGTGAAGTTGTCGGTGCTGATGGCGGCAATCTGGTTGCTGGTCAGCGCGTTCAACTGGCGCGTGCCGAGGTTGTCGATTTGGGTCGAAGTCAATGCGGCGATCTGGTCGGTGGTCAGCGACGATGCTTGGGCCGAGGTCAGGGCGTCGATCTGGTCGGTGGTCAGGTTTTGCAACTGATCTTGCGTCAGCGTGATCAGCTGGTTGGTGGTCAGCGCGGCGATCTGCGAGGTCTTCAGCGCGATCACGGCGTCAGTGGTCAGCGCCTGGAACTGGCTGGTCGACAGCGCCACCAGCTGCGCCGTGCCCAAGGCGACGGCTTGCGCGGTGGTCAATGCGCCGACGTGGGCCAGGTCAAGCTGGCTGATCTGCTGGGTGGTCAGGGCGGCGATCTGGTTGCTGACCAGTGCGGCCAAATCTTCCAGTTCCATGGCGGCCAGTTGATCCGAACCCAGTGCGACGATTTGCGCGCTGGACAACTGGCTTGCTTGCGCGGTGCTCAGGAAGATGATCTGGTCGCTGCCCAGCGCGTGGAATTGCGCCGAGGTCAGCGCGTTCAGCTGGGCGCTGCCGAGGCCTTGCACTTGGTCGTAAATCAGGGCGTTCAGCTGCTGGCTGCTCAGCGCTTGCAGCTGGTTCGATTTCAGCGCGGCCAGGTCGTCAGTTTCCAGCGCTTGCACTTGCTGGGTAGTCAGTACGGCCAGCTGGTTGGTGCCCAGCGCTTGCGCTTGCTGGGTGGTCAGGGCGGCGATGCGATCGACGGTCAGCGACTGGATCTGGTCGCTGCTCAAGGCGAGGATTTGCGAGGTCTTCAGCGTGGCCACGTCTTCCAGCTCGATGGCGCCGAGCTGGGCAGTAGTCAGCAGGGCGATTTGCGCCGTGCTCAGCAGGCCGTATTGGGCGGTGGTCAACTGGATGATCTGGTCGCTGCCCAGCGCTTGCAGTTGCGCGCTGGTCAGTGCGCCCAGTTGCACCAGGCCGAGGCTTTGCAGCTGGTAGTCGAGTAGGCTGTTGAGCTGGTTGGTGTTGAGCGCGGCCACTTGCTGCGATTTCAGCGCGAACAGGTCGGTCGTGCTCAAGGCCTGGATCTGTGCCGAGTTCAGGGCTTGCAGCTGGGCGCTGTTCAGCGCTTGCGCTTGGGCCGAGTTCATCACGGCGATGCGGTCCGGCGCCAGCGCCTGGATCTGGGCGGTGCTCAGCACCGACACTTGCAGCGTCTTCAGCGCGGCAAAGTCGTCCTGCTCGATGATGCTCAGTTGCTTGGTGCTCAGGGCCGCCACTTGCGCGGTGCCCAGCAGCGCGAACTGCTGCGTGGTCAGTGCAACGATCTGGTCGGTGTTGAGCGACTGTACCTGGGCGCTGCTGAAGGTGTTCAGCTGGGTGCCGGTCAGCGCTTGCACCTGGGTGTTGGACAGCACGCCGATCTGATCGCTGTTCAGCACGCTTACTTGCGCGGTTTTCAGTGCGGTGATGTCGTCAGCCGACAGCGCTTGCACCTGGGCGGTGCCAAGCGCGGCCACTTGCTGCGTCAGCATATTGCCGAATTGCAGGGTGGTCAGGGCGGCGATCTGGTCGGTGGACAGCAGGACCACTTGCGCGGTTTTCAGCGCGTTGATCTGCGAGGTCTTCATTGCGGCCAAGTCTTCCAGTTCCAGCGCTTTCAACTGGTCGCTGCTGAGGACGCCGACGCCGTCGGTGCTGAGGGCGCCGATCTGGTTGGTTTTCAGGGCAACGATCTGGTTGGTTTTCAGCGCGGCGATCTGGGCTGTGCTGAGGCCGGCGATTTGCTGGGTGGTCAGCGCCTGGATTTGGTCGCTGCTGAGGTTGGCCAGCGAGCCGAGTGCGGCCAGCTGCGCCGCGCTCAGGGCGGCAAAGTCTTCGGTGCCGAAAGCGCCGATCTGGTCGGAGCTCATCGAGGCCAGTTGGGCCGTGGTCAGCGCGGCAACCTGGTTGCTGGTCAGTGCAAATACCTGATCGGTGCTCAGCGAGACCACTTGCGCGGTCAGCAGGGAAGCCACTTGCGCCGATTTCAGCGCCACCATTTCATCGGTGCTCAGTGCGGCCAGTTGGCCGGTGCTCATGCTGGCGATCTGGCCGGTGGCGAGGCCGCCGACTTGTTGCGTGGTCAGCGCGGCAATTTGCGACGTCAGCAGGGTCTGGAATTGCGCCGTGGTCAGCGCGGCCAGCTGGGCGGTGCCCATGGCTTGCAGCTGGGTGGTGGTGATGGCGTCCAGCTGGTTGCTGCTCAACACTTGCAGTTGCGCCGATTTCAGCGCGGCGAGGTCTTGCGTTTCCAGCGCCTGTACCTGGGCGGTGCCCAGTGCGGCCACTTGTTGCGTGGCCAGGGTCGATACTTGCAGCGTGCTCAGGCCGGCGATCTGGTCGCTGTTCAGCAGCGCGATCTGGCTGGTCTTGAGGGCGTTGACTTGCGCGGTTTTCAGCGCGGCCAAGTCTTCGGTTTCCAAGGCCGCTACCTGGCTGGCGCTCAGTGCTTGCAGCTGGGCGCTGGACAGGTTGGATGCTTGCAGCGTGGTCAGCGCAACGATTTGCTCGCTGGCCAGCGACTGGAATTGCGCGGTGCTCAGCGCGTTGATCTGTGCGGTGCTCAGGGCGCGGAACTGGTCGCTCAACAGTGCGTCCAGCTGGCCGGTGGTCAATGCCGCGACTTGCGAGGTCTTCAGCGCGACGATGTCGGCGGTGGAGAACGCTTGCAACTGCGCGCTGCCCAGTGCCACCAGTTGCGAGGTGGAGAGGCTGCTGATTTGCAGCGTGTTCAACGCAGCCGCTTGCTCGGTGCTCAGGCCGGCGATCTGATTGGTGGTCAGCGCAGCGATCTGTTGGGTGCGCAGCACGTTCAGGTCTTGTGTTTCCAGCGCGTTGATCTGGTCGGAACCGAGCGCAGCCACTTGCTGGGTGCCGAGATTGCTCACTTGTAGCGTGCTCAGGGCAACGATCTGCGCGCTGTTCAGGCTGGCGATCTGGCTGGTTTTCAGTGCCGCGATCTGCTGGGTTTTCAGCACGGACAGGGTGTCGGTGCCGAGCGCGACCAGCTGGTCGCTGCTCAGCAGTTGCACCTGGCCGGTGCTGAGTGAACTCGCTTGCGCGGTACTCAGCAGCGCCACTTGCGCGGTCGCCAGCGCTTGCAGTTGCGCGCTGGTCAGCGCGTTCAGCTGTACCGTGGTCAGGGCGTGCACTTGGTCGCTGGTCAGGATGTTGAGATTTTCCGTGCCGAGGCCGGTGATCTGGCTGCTGGTGAGGGCGGCCAGATCGCGTGTTTCAATCGCCACTACTTGATTGGTTTCCAGCGCGCCCAGCTGGCGCGTGCTCAGGCTGGCGATTTGCTGCGTGGTCAGCGCTACGATCTGGTCGCTGGTCAGCAGGTTGATCTGACTGGTAGACAAAGCTGCCAGCTGCGCGGTTTTCAGCGCGGCAAAGTCGGCGGTTTCCAGTGCTTGCAATTGCGCGCTGGTCAGGGCGGCCACTTGCTGGGTGCCCAGGGTCGACGCTTGCAGCGTGCTCAGGGCGACGATTTGTGCGGTGTCCAACGAGCGCAGCTGGTTGCTGCTCAGGGCGTTGATCTGGGCCGTGCCCAGAGCTTGCACTTGGGCCGTGGTCAGTGCGCCCAGACTGTCGGTGCTGAGGCCGGCGACTTGCTGGGTGGTCAGCGCGATCAGGTCGCGGGTTTCCAGCGCGGCGATCTGGTCGCTGGTCAGCGCGTTCAACTGGCGGCTGCTCAGGGCGGCCACTTGCTGCGAATTCAGCGCGACGATTTGATCGGTGCTGAGCAGGCTGACTTGCGCCGTGCCCAGTGCGGCGATCTGCGCGGTTTTCAGGGCGTTGAGGTCGGCCGTTTCCAGCGCTTGCAGCTGGTCGCTGGTCAGCGCGGCAATGTGGGTGGTGCTCAGGCTGGACGCTTGCAGCGTGCTCAGGGCGACGATCTGTGCCGTGTCCAGTGCGCGCAGCTGGTTGGTGCTCAAGGCGCCAAGCTGGGCGGTGCCCAGGGCTTGCACTTGGGCAGTGGTCAGTGCGTTCAGGTTGTCGGTGCTGAGGCCGCTCATTTGCGCGGTGGTCAGCGCGATCAGGTCGCGGGTTTCGATGGCGACAATCTGATCGGTGGCCAGCGCGTTCAGCTGGCGGCTGCTCAAGGCGGCCACTTGCTGCGAGTTCAGCGCCACGATCTGGTCGGTGCCCAGCAGGTTGATCTGGGCGGTGCCGAGTGCTGCCACTTGCTGGGTTTTCAGCGCGGCCACGTCATGCGTGCCGAAGGCGGCCAACTGGTCGCTGCTGAGGGCGGCGATCTGCTGGGTCAGCAAGTTGCTGATTTGCAGAGTGCTCAGGGCAACGATCTGGTCGGTGGACAGGCTGCGTACCTGGTTGGTGTTCAGGGCAGCCAACTGGGCTGTGCTCAGTGCGCCTACCTGGCTGCTGGTCAGCGCGTTCAATGCGTCGGTGCCAAGGCCGGCCACTTGCGCGGTTTGCAGGGCGATCAGGTCGCGCGTTTCAATCGCGGCAATCTGGGCGCTGTCGAGCGCGGACAGCTGGCGCGTGGTCAGTGCCGCCACTTGCTGCGAGTTCAGCGCCACCACTTGCGCGGTGGTCAGGTAGCCGATTTGATCGCTGCTGAGGGCGACGATTTGCGCGCTCTTCAGCGCGTTGAGGTCGGCGGTTTCCAGCGCCTGCACCTGGTCGCTGGTGAGGGCAGCCACTTGCTGCGTGGTCAGGGTCGACGCTTGCAGCGTGCTCAGGCCAGCGATCTGAGCCGTGCCCAGCGCTTGCAGTTGTTGCGTGGTCAGCGACGCGGTCTGCTGGGTTTTCAGCGCGGCAAGTTGCGTCAGTTCCAGTGCAGCAACTGCGGTGGTGGTCAGGGCGGCGATTTGTACCGAGGTCAACGCGCCCAGATCCAGCGTTTCCATGGCGTTCAGCTGGTCGGTCGACAGCGCGGCCACTTGGCGGGTGGCCAGTGCCGCCGCTTGCTGCGAGGTCAGCGCGACGATTTGGTCGGTGGTGACGGCGGCGATCTGATTCGTGCTCAGCGCGTTGAGCTGGCTGGTCTTCAGCGCGGCCCAGTCGGCGGTGGTCAGCACGGCCACCTGGCTGGTCAGCAGGTAGCCGATCTGCGCGGTGGTGAAGGCGGTGATTTGCAGCGTGGTCAGCGCGCCCAGCTGGGCGCTGCTCAGGATCTGGACTTGATCCGAGCTCAGTTGCACGATCTGGTCGGTCTTCAGCGCGGCGATTTGGGCCGGCGTCAGCGTCGAGATGCCCTTGGTGCCCAGGCCCAGCAACTGGCTGGTCTTCAGTGCGGCAAAGTCTTGCGTTTCCATCGCGGCCAGTTGCTCGGTGGACAGCGCGTTCAGCTGGGTCGAGGTCAGAGCGGCGGCTTGGGCGGTGGTCAGGGCCACGATCAGGGCGGTGTTCAGCGAACCGATCTGATCCGAAGTCAGGGCCACGATCTGGCTGGTTTTCAGAACCGCGAAGTCGCGCGTTTCCAGCGCGTTGATCTGGTCGGTCGACAGGGCGGCCAGGTCGGCGGTGCTGAGCACGCCGATCTGCACGGTGTTCAAAGCGACGATCTGGTCGGTGGTCAGGGCGGTGGCTTGCGCGGTGGTCAGCGCGGCCAGCACGGTCGAGGTCAGCGCAGATACTTGGTCGGTGGTCAGCGCGGCCACGGCAGCGGTGCCGATGGCGCCCACTTGCTTCGATTGCAGCGCGGCGAGGTCGGCGCTGGACATGACGACGATCTGGTCGCTGCTCAAGGCGGCAATTTGTTGCGAGCTCAGCGCGGCCACGTGCTGCGAGGTCAGCGCGGCGGCTTGAGCGCTATCGAGCGCGGCGATATGGGCCGTGGTCAGGGCGGCGATCTGCTGGGTTTTCAGCGCGGCCACGTCTTGCGTTTCCAGCGCGGCCAGTTGCGCGGTCGACAGCGCAGCAATTTGACGTGTGGTCAGCACGGCGCTTTGGGCGGTGGTCAGGGCCACGATCTGGTCGCTGGTCAGCGCGGCGATCTGGGCGGTGTTGAAGGCGGCCAGCACGGTCGAAGTCAGGGCCGCAACTTGGGCCGTGGTCAGTGCGGCCACCGCGTTGCTGCTCAAGGCCAGCGCTTGCTGCGATTGCAGGGCGGCCAGGTCTTGGGTTTCCAGCGCGGCCACCTGGTCGGTGCCGAGCTTGGCCACTTGCGCGGTACTCAGCGCGGCGACTTGCTGCGAGCGCAGGCCGGCGATTTGCGCGGTGTTGAGCGCGATGATCTGGTTGCTGTTCAGCGCGACGATCTGGGCCGTGGTGAAGGCAGCCACGTCTTGCGTTTCCAGCGCGTTGATCTGATCGGTGGTCAGCGAGGTGACTTGACGCGTGGTCAAGGCGCCCGCTTGCAGCGTGGTCAGGGCGATGATTTGATCGGTGCTCAGCAGCGCGATCTGGCCGGTGGTGAACGAGCTCAGCACGGCGGTGCTCAGTGCGGCGATCTGCGTGGTGGTCAGTGCGGCCACGGAATTGCTGCTCAGAGCGGCGACTTGCTGCGATTGCAGCGCGGCCAGCGCCGACGATTGCATGGCGTTGATCTGGTCGGTCGACAGCGCCGCCACCTGGCGCGTGGTCAGTACCGATACTTGCTGCGAGGTCAGGCCGATGATTTGTTCGGTGCCGAGCGCCACCAGCTGCGCGGTGGTGAGGGCGGCGATCTGCGCGGTCTTCAGCGCGGCCAGATCTTGGGTTTCCAGCGCGGCGACTTGGGCGGTGCTGAGGGCGGCAATTTGCTGCGTGGTCAGCGAGGTGGCCTGGGCCGTGGTCAGGCTGACGATCTGGTCGCTGTCGAGCGCGGCCATTTGCCTGGTGCTCAGCGACGCGATTTGCGCAGTGGTCAGCGCCGCTACTTGCCTGGTGCTGAGGGCGGCAATGCCGCCGGTGGTCAGGCCGTTCAACTGGCTGGTGCGCAGGGCCGCGAGGTCGGCGGTTTCCAGTGCTGCGAGCTGATCGGTGGTCAGCGCGGCCAATTGCTGCGAGCCCAGCGCATTGGCTTGGGCAGTGTTCAGGGCGACGATCTGGTCGGTGCTCAGGGCGGCAACCGCGCCAGTGCTGAAGGCGGCAATCTGCTGCGATTTCAGGCTGGACAGGGTGCTGGTGCTCAATGCCGCGGCTTGCTGCGTCGACAGCGCAGCGATTTGCTGGGTGCCGAGGCCGGTGGCTTGGGTGGTGCCCAGCACGGCGACCTGGTCGGTGCTCAGGGCGGCCAGCTGTTTGGTTTGCAGGGCGCTGATTTGCGCCGAGGTCAGCGCGCTTACTTGATCGGTGCCAAGCGCCGCAATGCCGGCGGTGCTGATGGACGCCACTTGCTGGCTGCGCAGGGCGGCCAAATCTTGCGTTTCAACAGCGGCCAGTTGCGCAGTGCTCAGCGCGGCGATTTGCTGGGTGCCGAGGTTGGATGCTTGGGCTGTGGTCAGTGCAGCGATCTGGTCGGTACCGAGTGCGCCCAGTTGCGCAGTGCTCAGCACGGCCAGTTGCGCAGTCTTCATGGCGGCAATATCGCGCGTTTCGATGACGGCGATCTGGGTGCTGCTCAAGGCCGCCACTTGCGCGCTGGTCAGCGCGGCGATTTGCATGGTGTTGAGGGCGACGATCTGATCCGTGCTCAGCGCGCGCACTTGCGCGGTCGGCATGGCGACGATCTGCGCGGTGCTCAGGGCGGCCAGCTGGTCGGTGCTCAGTACGGCGGTGGTGGCGGTGCTCAGCGCTGCCACTTGCTGGCTCTTGAGCGCGGCGAAGTCTTGCGTTTCCATCGCGGCCAGCTGGGTGCTGCTCATCTGGCTCAGTTGCTGGGTGGTCAGCGCCACCACTTGCTGCGTGCTCAGGGCAACGATCTGGTCGGTGCTCAGGGTGGCGAACTGGCGCGTGGTCAGTGCGGCGATTTGCTGCGTGCTGAGGCCGATGATCTGGTCGGTGCCCAGCGCGGCAATCTGCGCCGTGGTCAGGGCGATGATTTGCGAGGTCTTCAGCGCGCGCAGGTCGCGGGTTTCCATGGCGGCGATTTGCGCGCTGCTCAGGACGGCGATTTGCTGGCTGGTCAGCGCGCTGGCTTGAGCGGTGCTGAGGCCGATGATCTGGTCGCTGCTCAGGGCCGACAACTGGCCGCTGCTCAAGGTCGACACTTGCGCCGTGGTCAGCGCCGCCACTTGCTCGGTGGCCAGCGCGGCGATGTTGGCGGTGCTCAGGCCGGCCAACTGGCTGGTGCGGATGGCGGCCAGGTCTTGCGTTTCCAGCGCGCGCACTTGTTCGCTGTCGAGAGCGGCCAATTGTTGCGAGCTCAGCGCATTGGTTTGCGCAGTCTTCAGGGCAACGATTTGATCGGTAGTCAGCGCGCCGACGCCGGCGGTAGTGAGGGCGGCAACTTGCTGGGTTTTCAGCGCGGCCAAATCCTGCGTTTCCAGCGCGGCAATTTGCGCCGTGCTCAAGGCAGCGATCTGCTGGGTGGCGAGGCTGCTCGCTTGCGCGGTGGTCAATGCAGCGATCTGGTCGCTGTTGAGGGCGTTCAGCTGGGCGCTGGCCAGTGCGTTCAGCTGCGCGGTTTTCATGGCGGCCACGTCGGCCGTTTCAATCGCTGCCACTTGGGCGTTGCTCAGGGCTTGCACTTGCGCGCTGGTCAGCGCGGCGGTTTGGGCCGTGGTCAGGGCGACGACTTGGTTGGTGCTGAGGCTGCGCACCTGGGCGCTGGTCAGGCTCGCCACCTGGGCGGTGGTCAGCGAAGCCAGCTGGTCGGTGTCGAGCGCGGCAATGGCGGTGGTACTAAGTGCGCCCAGTTGCACGCTCTTGAGGGCGACCAGGTCTTGCGTTTCCATCGCGGCCAATTGAGCGCTGGACATCTGGCTCAGTTGCAGCGTGGTCAGCGCCGCCGATTGCGCGGCGCTCAGGGAAATGATCTGGTCGCTGGTCAGCGCGGCGAATTGTTTGGTGCTGAGCGCGGCGATTTGCTGCGTCTTCAAGGTCGACAGGCCATCGGTGCCGATGGCCGCCAGTTGCGCGGTGCTGAGGGCGTTGATCAGCGCGGTGGACAGATTAGCGGTTTGCTTGGTGCCGAGCGCAGCCATCTGGCTGGTGCTCAAGGCGCCGAGCTGGCTCACGGCCAGCGCGTTCAGCTGCTTGGTGCCCAGGGCGCTGATGTCGTCGGTTTCAATGGCAGCCACTTGCTGCGTCGTCAGCGAAGCGATCTGGCTGGTTTGCAGCGCCACCAGCTGATCCGAGCTCAGCGCGACGATCTGATTGCTCACCAGCGTGCGCAGCAGGGCGGTGTTGATGGCCGCCACTTGCTGGGTGCGCAGGGCGGCGATGTCATCGGTGGCGATAATGGCGAACTGGGCTGCCGTCAGGGAGTTCAGTTGCGCGGTGGTCAGGGCGGCGTATTGATCGCTGAGCAGGCCGACCAGCTGGTTGGTGCTCAGGTTCGCCATCTGCGTGCTGCTCAGGGCCTGGATTTGGCGCGTGCTCAGCCCGTAGCCGAGCTGGTCGGTGCTGAGGGCTTGCAAGTTCTGGATCGAGAGCGCCCGCAGCTGGCTGGTGCCAAGATAACCCAGTTGTTCCGTGCTGAATGCAGTCATTTGCAAGGTCGAAAAGAAACCCATGTCAGCAGTCGTCAAAGAGGCGATCTGCTTGCTTTGCAGGCTGGCGATATCGGCAGTGGATAAACCGGGGATGATAGATGGCATGTTTAATATTCTCCTGACGGAAATATATAGTACCGCCAAACAGGTTCATCCAGAGAGAAAAGCCCCAAAAATACTCTAAATCTTGGTCTGAAAACAATGACTTAGCGTTGATTTCAATATGACGGTTTAATGACATTTTTGCGCCGAAAATAAGTAATCTGGAAACACTGTAAGATGCTGATTCGTGCTCATCCTTTATTTCTCCGGCTATGCTGCAAACTCCTGCCACATTTACCCCGTTGATTCGTCCGCAACAGCATGACAATCCGCTCACATTTGTCTTCCATCGCGGAGAGTTGCTTTTGCGCAACAGTGTTTTGGGCCTGTTGGACGCGGCCGAGCTGGCGGCGCTGAATTTGGCGCCCGAGCGCATCCATCCGCTGGGGCTGTGGGAGGGGCGCTACTACCAGGCGGCGTGGCTGGATGAGGCGGTGTCGCCGGGCCCGGACTTCGGTTTTCACGGCCTGCGCTCGCTGTTTGGCGTGCTGGACGACAGCTTCCTCGGGCTGGCCGGGCGGGCTTACCAGCTGACCGAATGGTCGCGCACTCATCGCTTTTGCGGCGCTTGCGCCACGCCCTTGCAATTGATCGAGGGTGAGCGCTGCTACAAGTGCCCTAATTGCGGGCACAGCGCCTATCCGCGCATCTCGCCGGCCATGATGGTGCTGGTGCGCAAGGGCGATCAGGTCTTGCTGGCCATGCACACCAACTCGCCGTACAAGCGCTATACGGCGCTGGCCGGTTTCCTGGAGGCCGGCGAATCGGTGGAGGAGGCCATCCACCGCGAGGTGTTTGAGGAGGTCGGCCTGCGCGTGCACAACCTGCAGTATTTCGGTAGCCAGTCGTGGCCGTTCCCGCATTCGCTGATGATTGCCTACACGGCCGACTACCTGGACGGCGAAATCCGCATCGACCAGAGCGAAATTGCCGATGCGCGCTGGTTTGGCGCGGATGATGAATGGCCCGATTTGCCGATCAAGGTGTCGATCGCGGCGCGGCTGGTGGACGCCCACCGGCCCAAGCGATAGGGGCGCTTGTCCGATATACTGTCGGGCAAATTTAAAAAAAGGTGTTTCATCATGTCTCAAGAATTTACGGAAAACGACTGGCGCCGACTGATCGCCAGCATCGGCGAAGACCCAGACCGTCCCGGCCTGCTGGAAACCCCGGCCCGCGTGGCCAAGGCGTGGAAGCACTGGACTTCGGGCTACGAGCAGAATCCGGCCGAGCTGCTGAAGGCGTTTGAAGACGGCGCCGAGCAGTACAACGAATTCATCATCGTGCGCAATATTCCGGTGTACAGCCACTGCGAGCATCACCTCGCGCCGTTCTTCGGCAAGGCCACCATCGGCTACATCCCGAATGGCAAAATCGTCGGCCTGTCCAAGCTCACCCGCCTGGTCGATTGCTTCTCCAAGCGCCTGCAAGTGCAGGAACGCATGACCATGCAAATCGCCAACGCACTGATGGAAGTGCTGGAGCCAAAGGCGGTCGGCGTGGTGGTCAAGTGCCGCCACCTGTGCATGGAAAGCCGCGGCATCCGCACGCCGGGCGAAGAGACGGTGACCTCGGCCATGCTGGGCGGGCTACAGACTAATCTGGCCACGCGCACCGAGTTCCTGGCGCTGGCCAAGGACTAATCCACATGGCGGCAATCGAATGGCTGGGCGGTAGTCTCGCAGAGGCGCAGGCTTTGGCGCGGGCGCAGCAGCGTCCGCTGTTCCTGTACTGGGGCGCCGTGTGGTGCCCGCCGTGCAATCGCGTGAAGTCGGAGATTTTTGCGCGCGACGAGTTCGTGGCGCGGACTTCGGCAGTGCTGTGCTATCACCTCGATGGCGACAGCGCCGGCGCGCAAACCCTGGCGGCGCAGTACCAGCTGCGCAGCTATCCAACGCTGGTGCTGTTCGCGCCCGATGGCGCTGAAATCACGCGCCTGCCGTGCGAGCTCGACGGCGAGCTGTTCCTTGCTGCGTTTGATGGCGCGCTGGCGGTGCACAAGGCCGGTTCCTCGGCTGCCGCTGCGCTGGATGCGGCCCTGTCCGGTTCGCGTGCCTTGAGTGCCGACGAGTGGTCGCTGCTCAGCCATTATTCCTGGGATACCGACGAAGGCAAGCTGCTGGGCGCGCGCCCATCGGCGGCAACCTTGTCGGCGCTGGCTGCGGCTAGCACCAATCCCGATGCCGCCGTACGTTTGAACCTGCATGCCCAGCTGGCTTCCGGCACGGGCGATGCGGCAGCCTTGCTGGCCGTGTTGGCCGATGCGCGCCTGACGCGTTCCAATATGGACATCTTCAACAACAGCGGCATCAACCTCATCAAGATTGCCAGCCGCCGCGAAGAATTGGCGGCAGCACTGGGCAGCGTGGCGGCGCAGTGGGCCGATGATTTCTGGCTCAGCGCGCCGGATCGCCTGATGGCCGTGCGCTTGCAGATGCGTCTGGCGCGTTTGCTGGCGCCGTCGCACGGCTTGCAAGACGTGGTGCGCGAGCGCGTGGAAGCAGCGCTGGCGGAATCAAGCGATCCTTACGAGCGCCACATGCTGGTCAACACCGCAGTGAGCGCGCTCAACGACGCGGGCTTGTCGGCGCAAGCCGAGCAAGTGCTGCTGGCGGAATTGCCGCGCTCGCATTCGCCTTACTACTTCATGCTGAGCCTGGCCGCCGCAGCCAAGCGCCGCAATGATGTGGCCGGCGTGCTCGATTGGTATGGCAAGGCCTGGCATGCATCGGTCGGGCCGGCCACGCGCCTGCAATGGGGCGTGACTTATCTCAGCAGCCTGATTGATCTGGCGCCGCAAGACGCCGCGCGCATCGAACAAGCAGCGCAAGGCGTGCTGGCCGATGTGCAGGCTGCGGGCGCCGATGCGCATCAGCAGCGCAACCTGGCCCAACTGCAAAAACTCAGCGCTGGAATTCGGCGCCTGCCTTCCACTTGGGATGGTCCTTGGACTGGGCAGCTTGGTAGCCTGCTTGAAACAGTAGGTTGATATCCTCCACCGCGCCGCTGGTGTTCCAGCTGGCTTGCACCACATCGTTGACGGTGTGGTACTGGTGCGCCATGTAGCTCAACAGCTTGCCCGTGCTGCCGCGCAGATAAATCGTCGGCACGCCGGCGCGGGCAAATTCCAATTGATCGCCGCGGTAGTAGCTGTCGTAGCTGGGCTTGAGCACGCGGCCTTGCTTGGCCGCTTGCGCCGCCACCAGGTCATCCGCCGTTGATTTGCCCATGCCGCTCAGTTCCACATCGCGGCTGCGGCCCCACATATTCAAGCCGTCGATATTGATGTTGAGGATGGTCTTGCCGATCGGGTACAGCGGATGGCGCAGGTAGTATTGCGCGCCCTGCATGCCGCGTTCTTCCGCTGTGGTCGCCAGGAACAGGATGGAGCGCTTGGGTGCGGCCGGCAGCGCCTTGTAGGCGCGGGCGATTTGCAGCAGCGCCGCTACGCCGCTGGCGTTGTCGACCGCGCCGTGGAAGA
Organism: Duganella rivi; assembly: GCF_009857435.1. Taxonomy (GTDB): domain Bacteria; phylum Pseudomonadota; class Gammaproteobacteria; order Burkholderiales; family Burkholderiaceae_D; genus Rugamonas; species Rugamonas rivi. The sequence continues at coordinate 55,625 of NZ_WWCK01000009.1, read as the reverse complement.
TTTGCTGCGTGCGCGGCCCCGGCAGGTTTTCGTCGATGCCGAAGTGATCCCAGTGTGCGGTATAGATGATGACCTCGTTCTTCAGCACCGGATCGGAGCCAGGGATGCGCGCCACTACGTTGTGCGAGGCCACGTCGCGCACCGCGTTCAGCATGTTGACGTTGAGCTTGAGGCCCAGCGGCACGGGCTTGAAGTCGCGTGACAGGGCGCGCTGCTTGAGTTCCTTGAAATCCAGTCCGGCCGCCTCGAACAGCTCGCCGGCGCGCTCTTGCTGCAGCCAGCCGGCCACCGGCGGCAGGTAAGGATCGGCCTTGCCGTCTTGCAGCGCGAAGTTTTCGCGGCCCCAGCTGTTCAGCACCGCCTCGTACGGATGGCCGGCCGCCTTCGGCTCGTGAACGATCAGCGCTGCCGCAGCGCCCAGCTTGGCCGCCATCTCGAACTTGTAGTTCCAGCGGCCGTACCAGGTGACGGCGTTGCCGCCGAATACTTGCGGATCCAGCTGCCTGGGGCGCTTGGGATCGGGCAGCTGCGGGTCGTTGATCAGCATGACCAGCGTTTTGCCCTTGAGGTCGGTGTCCTTGTAATCGTCCCACTTGAACTCGGGCGCGCGCACGCCGTAGCCGACAAACACCAGTTCGGAATTGCTCACCTCGACTGTCGGCGTGGCGCGGGTGGTCCATGCCACGTAATCGTCGCCGAACTTGAGCTGGGTGGCGCCGTAAGCCAAGGTCGGGTGGCTGGAGATGCCGACCATCGGCACCGCCTGCATGTAGGTGCCGTCCGGGTTGCCCGGCTCCAGCCCCAGCTTCCTGAATTGCTGTTGCAGGTAGTCGATGGTCAGCTGCTCGCCCCGCGTGGCGGGCGCGCGGCCTTCAAATTCATCCGACGCCAGCGTGCCGATATGCTCCAGCAGCGCCGCGCCGTCGACGGGCTGGGACGCGGCCGCGTGGGCGGCGCAGGCCAGCAGCGCACTCGGCAGGAGCAGTTTCATGTGGTCAAGGAATTGTTAATAAGAAGCCACCATTTTGACACACTTTCTTGCCGAAAGACACTGCCACGTAAACCAGATTAATCGGATAAACAGATGGGTTTAAGCGAAAAATCGCGCTTTTTTATCGTTATTTTTGATACTAAGATGAGCTCATCGAATCCCACTTAGGAGCAACATCATGAACACCAAAGCCATCCTCGCCGCCGCCACCCTGATGATTGCCGCCGGCAGCAGCTTCGCCGCCGACACCAGCGAAGCCGCCTTCGACCAAACCTTCCTGAGCAGCGCCAAGAGCACCCTGACCCGCGAAGAAGTGAAAGCCGCCACCATCGCCGCCCGCGACGCCGGCCAGCTGGACACCAACGAGGCTTACCAGGACATCGCCTACATGGCGCCGCGCGCCAAGAGCGCCGAGGTGAAAGCGCAACTGGCCGCCAAGCAGCAAAAAGACAAGACCGCGCAATAAGCCATTCGGCTGATTGCACGCAGCGGGCGCCGCGATTTAATCGCCGCGCCCGCTTTCACTTTGGCGCATAAACCACAGACTTGCATTTCATACACCACCTGTCCAGCCTTTGGAGGTATGCTGGTTTCCAGAAGACAATAGGAGACTCATACCATGAACAAGTTGTCGTTCCAGCAGAAGCTGTGGGTGCCGTTGATTTGCAGCTTGCTGTGCATCACCGCGATTTTTCTCTTCGAAACCATCCAGACGCGCAATGTGCGGATGGAGGAGCGGCAGGCCGATCTGCGCAACATGGGCGATCTGGCGCTCAACATCGTCAAGCAATTTGGCGATAAGGCTGCGGCCGGCACCCTCTCCAAGGAGGAGGCGCAAAAGCAGGCGATGGACGTGATCCGCGGCCTGCGCTACGCCAAGGACGGCTACTTCACCATCAGCAGCGGCACCATGTCGGTGATGCACCCGATTAAGCCGGAAAACAATGGCAAGGACCTGGCCGATCTCAAGGATCCCAAGGGCACCTACGTCTACCGCGCGATTGCGGCCACGGCGGCCTTGCCCGAGGGCGGCGGTTTCGTCGGCTATTACTGGTCGCGTCCCGGTTCCAACGAGCCGGTGCCCAAGCTGAGCCGCGTAGTGGCTTATCAGCCGTGGAACTGGGGGATCACCACCGGCGTCTACACCGATGACATCGACGACGCTTTCCGCGCTTCGCTGCTGAAGTCGGCTGGCTGGCTGGTCGTGGTGTGCGTGGTGCTGTCGGTGATCGTCAGCCTGATCAACAAGAACTTGCGCCACACTATCGGCGGCGATCCTGAGTACGTGGGCGAGATCACGCAGCGCATTGCAGACGGTGATCTTAGCGTGGGCGTGAACACGCATGCCACCGATACCGGCAGCATCTTGTACTCGGTGAAATCCATGCAGCAGCGCTTGGCTGAAACCATCGGCGAAATCCGCAACAGTGCCGAAACGATCGCCACCGCATCAGGCGAAATCGCGACCGGCAATATGGACCTGTCGGCGCGCACCGAGTCGCAGGCGAGTTCGCTGGAAGAGACGGCGGCGTCGATGGAAGAGTTGACCTCGACCGTGAATCAGAATGCGGACAACGCCGTGCAGGCCAACAAGCTGGTGCAGTCGGCCTCGGAAGTGGCCGAGCGCGGCGGCAAAGTGGTGTCGCAGGTGGTGCAGACCATGGAGACCATCAATGCTTCGGCCACGCGGATTGTCGACATCATCAGCGTGATTGACGGGATCGCGTTCCAGACCAATATTCTGGCCTTGAATGCGGCGGTGGAAGCGGCGCGCGCCGGTGAGCAGGGCCGTGGTTTTGCGGTGGTGGCGTCCGAGGTGCGGAATCTGGCACAGCGTTCGGCAGCGGCGGCCAAGGAAATCAAGGAGCTGATCAACGCCTCGGTGGACAGCATCGGCGCCGGCAGCGCGCTAGTGGCGGAGGCCGGCACGACCATGGATCAGGTGGTGGCCAGCGTGTCGAAGGTAACGCAGATCATGGCGTCGATTACCGACGCGTCGAGCGAGCAGAGCACGGGCATCGGCCACGTCAACATGGCGATCACGGAGATGGATTCGGTGACGCAGCAAAATGCCGCGCTGGTGGAGCAAGCCGCAGCAGCGGCCGGCAGCATGCAGGAACAGGCGGCGATGCTGGCTTCGCTGGTAGCGCGCTTCAAGCTCAGCGGCGAACAGCAAGCGGCGCCGCGCGCGCGTACCAGCTCGCGCCAGGTGGCTTTGGTTCGTTAAAAACCGGGGTCAGTTCTGCCAATCGGACACGAGCCCTGCCGTAGCAGCCGCTACGGCAGGGCTCGTGTCCGATTGGCAGAACTGACCCCGAATTATTTAGCGTCGGCGGGCACGGTTTCGACCACGGCGGCTTCGTAGACGAATTTGTCGCCGTCGGAGCGGAACACGCCCATCAGCTCACCGCCGTCGCCTTTCACGTCGGGATACTGGGTGCAGGTCTGCGTTTCGACCTGCCACATTTCCTGGCCTGCGCGCAGGGTCCAGACATTGTCGCCGCCGGATAGCAATTCGATTTCCACATCTTCCGCCGGCATCTCGGTCAGCTCGATGCGGCGCAGGCACTCGGGCAGGCGCTGCATGATCAGCTCGACCCGGCTCTCGCTACTCCAGAAATGCTTTTGCGCGCGATGGATGGTCAGCGCATGGTTGCCGACCGGGCCGTCCGCGTAGTACGACGCGGTGTCGTCCACGCAGGCGGCGAGCAGCAATGGCATCAGGACTATCAGGATCTTGCGCATGGGGCTTCCAATTCGTTGCTATCGATTTGGAAACAATTATAGCGCCTTAAAAGCGGTAGCCGACCCCAACTGCCAACATCAGCGGATCAATCTTCACGCGGCTGACCTTGGCGCCGCCGATCAGCACATCGCTGCGAATCTGCGCTTTCTTCACATCGAAGTTGAGCGACCAGTTTTTATCGAGCGCCACATCGGCGCCCGCTTGCAGCGCCAGGCCGATACTGTCGTGCTCAAGGCTGGCCGCGCCGTTCAGCATCTTGTTGCCGGAGAAGGTGGTGTAGTTCACGCCCGCGCCCACGTATGGCCGGACGGTGGCGTCCGGCAGGAAGTGGTACTGCACCAGCAAGGTCGGCGGCAGGTGCTTGACGGTGCCGATCTTGGCGCCATCCAGGGCCACATCGTGTTTTTGCGGATAGGTCAGCACCAGCTCCGCTGCAATGTTCTTGGTGAAGAAATAGGACACGTCCAGTTCCGGGATGGTCTTGCTGCTGACGCTGATGCGGTCGGCCGCGCCCACGCCGGCTACCGGATCGGACTTGCTCGCTGGGTCGAGGTGCACCGCGCGCACGCGCACTTGCCACGGCGTCTCTTGCGCCGTGGCGCCGCCGCTGATCAGGACTAATGCCGCTACTGCTGCTACATGCTTACTCATTTCACTTCCTCTTTGTCGTCGTTAAATAATCGTTCAGTACGAAGGGAAGTCTCGGCCATGCGCGCGTGAAAATCATTGATCCAAGTCAAAATTTTCTAAAACCTAAATAGTGGTAGTATGACCAGCGATCGATTTTGGCAAACAACGAACAGGAGATCGCGCATGGCCAAGCTAAACGTCAACGGCATCGTTAGGGAATATGAGGCGGAGGACGATACGCCGCTGCTATGGGTGATCCGCGAACAGCTAGGACTGACCGGCACCAAGTACGGTTGCGGCATGGCGCAGTGTGGCGCGTGCACCGTGCATATCGATGGCCAGGCGGTGCGCAGCTGTGTGTATCCGGCTGCCGCTGTTACCGGCACGCAGAAGATCACCACCATCGAGGGCTTGTCCAAGGACGGCTCGCATCCCATTCAAAAAGCATGGGCCGCACTGGATGTGCCGCAGTGCGGCTTCTGCCAGTCCGGCATGATCATGGCTGCCGCCGCGCTGGTGCGCGAGAAGCCGAAATGTACCGACGCCGATATCGATGCGGCCATGACCAATATCTGCCGATGCGGCACCTACAACCGCGTGCGCAAGGCGATCCACGTCGCAGTGCGCGGCGGCGATCCTGCCACCGCAGGCCTGGCGATTGAACGCATTGAAGGGAGCAAGGCATGAACTCGCGCCGCAGCTTCCTCAAGATCGCCGGCGGCCTCGTTGTCGCTTTCCATATTCCGTTTGATGCTGCAGCCGGCGAACAGCCGCCTATCGCCAAGGGCGCGTCCGACGCGACGCCGGAAGTCAACGCCTGGGTGGTGGTGAAGCCTGACGACACCATCGTGATCCGCATCGCCCGTTCCGAGATGGGACAGGGCACGCTGACCGGCCTCGCGCAGCTGGTGGCGGAAGAGCTGGATGCCGACTGGAGCAAGGTCGTCACCGAATATCCATCGCCGGGACAGAATCTGGCGCGCAAGCGCGTGTGGGGTTCGTTCTCCACCGGCGGCAGCCGCGGCGTGCGCGAGTCGCACGACTACGTGCGCAAGGGCGGCGCGATTGCGCGCACGATGCTGGTTCAAGCCGCAGCCGATGCCTGGAAGGTGCCTGCGTCCGAATGCGTGGCCGCAGCCAGCGTGATTACGCACAAGCCGACCGGCCGCACCATCAGCTACGGCAAGGTGGCCGACGCCGCCGCCAAGCTCACGCCGCCAACCGAGGTGGCGCTCAAAGATCCGAAGGATTGGAAGCTGGCCGGCAAGCGCCTCGCGCGCCTGGATACGGTCGACAAAACCACCGGCGCGCAAGTCTACGGTATGGACATCAAGATGCCGGGATTGCTGAATGCAGCCATCAAGGATTGCCCGGTATTCGGCGGCACGGTGAAGAGTTTTGACGCGTCGCTAATTGAGAAGCGGCCCGGCATCAAGAAAGTGTTCAAGCTCGGTGACAGCGCCGTAGTGGTGGTGGCCGATACGTGGTGGCGCGCCAAATCCGCACTGGACGCGCTGCCGATTGAATGGGACAAGGGGCCAAACGCCAAGCTGTCGCAGAAGGACATCAACGCCACGCTGAAGGCCGCGCTGGATGCGCCGGAAGCAGTGGTCGGCAATGCGAATGGCGACGCCAAGGCGGCCCTGCAAGGCGCCGTGCGCAAGGTCGAAGCGGTGTATTCCTTCCCATGGCTGAATCACGCCACCATGGAAACCATGAACGCAACCGCGATCTGGACGCCGGAGCGCTGTGAGGTCTGGACGCCGACGCAAAACGGCGAGGCGGCACTGGCCGCCACCGCCGAAGCATCGGGCCTGCCTGCAGCCAAGTGCGATGTCTACAAGATGCACCTGGGCGGCGGCTTTGGCCGTCGCGGCGCCACGCATGACTGGGTGACGCAGGTGGTGAAGATCGCCAAGGAGATGCCGGGCACGCCGGTCAAGTTGATCTGGTCGCGCGAAGAAGACATGCTGCATGGCCGCTATCACCCGATCACGCAGTGCAAGCTGACGGCGGGGCTGGATGCGAAGGGCAACGTCACCGCGCTGCACATGCGGATTGCGGGCCAATCGATTCTGGCGTCGCTCGGTTCTACGCTGAAGGATGGCAAAGACCCGGTGGTGTTCCAGGGCTTGAATGCGCCGGGGCCGGAGGCGTCCATCGGCTATAGCTTCCCGAATCTGCTGGTTGATCACGCGATGCGCAATCCGCCCGTGCCTGCGGGCTTCTGGCGCGGCGTGAACCTTAACCAGAATTCGATTTATCTCGAATGCTTCATGGACGAATTGGCGCATGCGACCAAGCAGGACCCGCTGGCCTTCCGCCGCAAGCTGATGGCCGACCATCCCAAGCACCTGGCGGTGCTGAATGCGGTGGCGGAGAAGGCCGGTTGGGGCAAGCCTGCGCCGAAGGGCGTGTATCGCGGGCTGGCGCAGACCATGGGCTTTGGCAGCTACGTGGCGGCATGCGCCGAGGTGTCGGTGGATCGCAAGACCGGCAAGGTGAAGATTCACCGCATCGTCGCGGCGACCGATCCGGGCTACGCGGTGAATCCGCAGCAGATCGAGGCGCAGGTGGAGGGCTCGTTTGTGTATGGCTTGTCCGCAGCGCTGTACGGCGAGTGCACGCTGAAGGATGGGCAGATGGAGCAGCAGAACTTCGACACCTACCAGATGCTGAAGCTGGACGAGATGCCGAAGGTGGAGTCCATCATCATGCCATCCGGCGGCTTCTGGGGCGGCGTGGGTGAGCCGACGATTGCGGTGGCTGCACCGGCGGTACTGAACGCCATTTTCGCCGCCACCGGCAAGCGCGTGCGCGATCTGCCGCTGAAGAATCACAGCCTGGTGAAGAAGGCCTAGCGATGGCAGCGCGCTGGCACCGGCGCGGCAGGGCAGCGAGCGCGCTCGCCCTCGCCGCGCTGCTGCCTGCCGCCGCCGCAAGTGAGCCGATCGCGGTCAGCGGCGACGGCATCGCTGGCCAACTTCCCGGCGTAGCGACGGGCGACGCCGCGCGCGGCCGCGCCATCGTGGCGAATCGTCAGCTTAGCCTTTGCCTGCTGTGCCACACCGGCCCCATTCCTGAAGAACGCTTTCAAGGCAATCTCGCACCAGACCTGCGCGGCGCTGGACAACGCTGGAACGCCGACGAACTACGCCTACGCATCATGGACGCCAGCCGCTTCAATCCATCCACCATCATGCCCTCGTACTACAAGACCGAAGGCTTAAACCGCGTAGCCGCAAACTACAAGGACAAGACCATCCTCACCGCCCAGCAAATCGAAGACGTGGTGGCATGGCTGCAAACACTGAAGGAGCCCGTACCATGAAGCGCCGCGACCTGCTCGCCGCCGGCGCCATGCTGGCGCTGGTGCGCCCGGCATCGGCCACGCCGGTGGAAATGGCCGCCGCCATCAACCACTTCACCGGCGGCGCCAAGCCGCAAACCGGCAAAGTCAAATTCGACATCGCTCAACTGATCGACAACGGCAACGCAGTCCCCGTCACAGTCTCGGTGGACAGCGCCGTGGAAAACGTCCGCGCCATCGCCATCTTCACCGAGCGCAATCCGCAAACAGATGTCGCCGTATTCACGCTCAGCCCACGTTCCGGCAAGGCCGAAGTCTCCACCCGCATCCGCCTCGCCACCTCGCAACGCCTGATGGCCGTGGCGCGCATGGCCGATGGCAGCTATTGGTCGCACAGCGTAGATGTCATCGTCGCGCTGGCAGCCTGCATCGAAGGCGAGGCTCCCTGATGGCCCGCGCCCTGATCCACATGCCCGCCACCGCCAAGCGCGGCGAGGTAATCGAAATCCGCGCCCTGATCGGCCACCCGATGGAAACCGGCTACCGCGTTGGTGCAGAGGGCAAGCTGCTGGCGCGCGACATCATCCGCCAGTTCGTTTGCCGCTACAACGGCGAACAAGTCTTCGGCGCAGAACTGCACCAGGCCATATCGGCCAATCCCTACATCGCCTTCTACACGTTGGCGACGGAAAGCGGCACGCTGGAATTCCAATGGGATGGCGACAACGGCTTTACGCACACCGAAAAAATGAAGCTGACGCTGACGGTGAGCCCATCATGAAGCGCGTGCTGCTGGCTTGCCTGCTCATCACCGGCATCGCGCTGGCAGCCGACGAGCGCCGCTCCGGTCTGGAATTCACCAGCCCTGCCACGCAAGCCATGCAGCGTGACGACGCACAGAATCCCGCCATGCTGTGGGTCAGCAGCGGCGAAGCACAATGGAACACGATCGCAGGCGGTAGCGGAAAATCCTGCGCCAGCTGTCATGGAGACTCCAGCAGCATGCGCGGCGTAGCAGCGCGCTTCCCGGCCTTCCACGCCGACAGCGGCAAGGTGGTCAACCTCGGTCAACGCATCAACATCTGTCGCGAACGCAAGCAGCAAGCCACGCCGTGGAAACTGGAGAGCGAAGAACTGCTAGGCATGGAAGCCTACGTAGCGATGCAATCGCGCGGCATGCCAGTGAATCCACCGCAGGACAGCGGCACGCAAGCCGCCGCCGCGCGTGGCAAGCAGTTCTACTTCCAGCGCATCGGCCAACTGAATTTGTCATGCGCGCAGTGCCACGACCAGCAATGGGGCAAGCGCCTAGCCAGCAGCACCATTCCGCAAGCGCATGCCGATGCGTATCCGATCTATCGATTGGAGTGGCAAGCGATGGGATCACTACAACGCCGCCTGCGCAACTGCATGAGCGGAGTCCGCGCCGAGATACCCCAATTCGGCGCAAAAGAACTGGTGGATCTGGAAGCGTGGCTCGCCGTGCGCGACAACGGAATGAAACTTGAATCACCAGGGGTGCGGCCCTAGCACGCCGCCACCCCGCACTGCGGCAAATAGGGGTCTGACCCCACGGGGTCAGACCCCCGCGTCCGGGCTGCGGGTCCACGTCTCAATCATACGAAGGAAATGATTATGTTTAGATGCCTGCTCGTCATCACGCTGCTCACCGCGCCGGGTTTTGCGCGGTCCGAGTCCTCCATTGGCGCGCGCCTCGCTGCGACATGCGCCGCTTGCCATGGCACCGCCGGCGACACCAAAGGAAGCACGCTACCACGCCTCGCCGGCCAATCGCAGCAAGCCCTATCGGCCAACCTGCAAGCCTTCAAAACCGGCAAGCGCCCCTCCACCATCATGACGCAAATCGCCAAGGGCTACACTGACGAACAGATCGAACAACTAGCCGCCTACTTCGCCGCGCAAAAACCGGAGGCCGCCAAATGAAACGCCGCCAATTCATCCAGGCCGCCGGCGCAAGCGCGCTGCTGGCCGGCTGCACCACCATCACCGGCCAGGCCAAACCGCACGTTGTCGTCATCGGCGGCGGCTACGGTGGCGCCACCGCCGCCCGCTACGTGCGTATGTGGAGCGACCACACCATAGCCGTAACGCTGATAGAACCCAACGCCAGCTTCATCTCCTGCCCACTCTCCAACCTCGTACTGGGCGGCTCGCGTCAAATCAGTGACCTGACCATGTCCATCAACGCGCTGGCCGACAAACACGGCGTACGTATCGTGCGCGACACCGTCACCAGCATCAACGCCGACAAACGCACGCTGGCGCTGGCCGGCGGCCAAACGCTATCCTACGACCGCCTGATCGTCTCGCCCGGCGTAGACTTCATGTGGGATCAACTTCCCGGCATGCTCAAATCCGGCGCACAAGACAGCATCCTCCACGCATGGAAAGCCGGCGCGCAAACCACCGCCCTGCGCGCCCAACTGGAAGCCATGCCGGACGGCGGCGTCTATGCCATGACCATCCCGCCCGCGCCATACCGCTGCCCACCCGGCCCGTACGAACGCGCATCGCAGATCGCCTTCTACTTCAGCCGCCACAAGCCTAAATCCAAAGTCCTGATCCTGGACGCCAATGACGACGTGGTCTCCAAAGGCCCGCTGTTCAAGAAAATCTGGAAAGAGCGCTACAGCGGCATCATCGAATACCGCCCATCTTTCCGCACCGCCGACGTGGATGCCCGCACGCGCACCGCCATCTCCGAACTAGGCGACAAAGTGCAAGCCGATGTACTTAACGTGATCCCGCCGCAGCGCGCCGGCAGCATCGCCGTACAAAGCGGCCTGGCCAACGCCAACGCGCGCTGGTGCGCAGTGGACTTCCTCAGCTTTGAATCAACGCAAGCGAAAAACATCCACGTACTAGGCGACGCTATCGCCGTAGCGCCGTTGATGCCCAAATCCGCGCACATGGCCAACCAGCACGCCAAGGTGTGCGCCGCCGCCGTGGTGGATCTGCTGAGCGGACGAGCGCCGTATGACCATCCCATGCTGACCAACACCTGCTACAGCTTCGTCTCCGATCAGGACGTGATCCACGTCGCCTCCGTCCATGCCTACGACGCGGAAAAGAAAACGCTGCTGGTGGTATCGGGCTCCGGCGGCGTGTCATCAGCCGCCAGTGCGCTGGAAGGAGAGTACGCGATGAACTGGGCCCGCAACATCTGGGCCGACACGCTGGGTTAGCGGTAGCGCGCCATGATCTGATCGATGCTGCCATCCTTCATCAGCGCATCGATCGCCTTGCTGACCTCATCGAACGGAATCGCAGATTTTTGCGAGAACGCGCACTGCGCCTTGTACGACGAGAACACCAAGTCCGCCCGTACCTTCAGGCCCGGATTCAAGCGGTGCTGATAATTAAGCGTGGCCTCGCTAATCATCGTGTAAGGAACCTTACCGGCCACCATCTGCTGGATATTCTTCTCCATATTGGCCGCATCCACGCGCTTGAAGCGCTTGCCCAGCACCAGCTCCACGCGCGGATAGCGGTAGCTGACCACCGTACCCACCGGCTTGTCCTTCAAATCCTTGAGTGAGCGCAGGTGCGGCGCATCGCTGCGGGCGGCGATCATCTCGGCGTCCGGCAGTAGGGGTGGGCTCCAGTTGTAATCGCCGTCGATCCAGAACGGCAGCAGGTAGCACATGCCGTCCGCGCGGCCGCTGCTGAGTGCCGGCGTGACCTCCGGCGAATCGGCGTTGATGTAGACCGCGCGCCGACCGAGGCGCTGGGCCAAGGCATCGCCGACATCCTTCACGATGCCGCCGCTGATGGCGCCATTTTGAAAACGCACAATCGGCATCGCCTGATCGAGCGGCGCCAGCATCACCAGCTCGCCGGGCCCGGCGAACGCGCAAGTGGCCGTCAGGCAGAAGGCGTATGGCAGATGGCGGAGGAAGGGGCGCATGGCCCATTATAGCTGGAGCACGATAGCGGCAATCTATGCGGTGCACCACAGATACGTTCCGATCAGCTTGCCTCACGGCAAACGGGCGCTGGCCTCGGCGCAGACACCTTAGACTGGAACGCGTCTTTCAAAAGGAGATCATCATGACACACACTCTGACGGCTGTATTTGAAACCCGCGCCGAAGCCAACTTTGCCAGCGACGAGTTGGTCAACAGTGGCTACGATCGCGATAGCATCCAAATACTCGATTCGGGCAGCGTTGCCGGCACCGCGCGTATCAACGACGACGCCTCCATTCTAGGCAATATCAAGCAAATGTTCAGCCAACTGATAGGGCCAGACCACGCCGACCGCCACGTCTACGCCGAAGCGCTGAACCGCGGCCACACTGTGCTGGCGGTGGACACCGCTACGCTGGAAGAAGCGGAACGCGCCGCCGACATCATCGAAGACTTCAATCCGATCGACATCGACGAACACGAAACCATGTGGCGCGCCAGCGGCTGGGGAGCGGACGTGCTGCAAAGCGGCCGAGGTGCAGCGCAGACCAGCGTCGGCGCACAGCAGATCGCACCCGAGCAGCATGGCATCCGCCAGCGCGAAGACGCCGTGGTGTTTGCGCGCGTCGAGCAGGTGGCCACGCCGGGCGCCCAGCAGCGCGGCGATGTGGCCGGTATTCCACCTGCCGCAGCGGAAGCCGTGGCCGATATCCAGAGCACCGTCCAGCGCAGCGGCATGCGCATCTATCCGCGCAATGAGCCCAATCAGGATACGCTCAACATCCTGCGCGGGAACGAGGAAGCGGAGGACGACTACTTCCGCTCGCACTGGGAAAAAACCTACACCGGTGGCACTTACCAGGAATACGATCCGGCCTACCGCTATGGCGAATCTATGGCGGGCAACCCCGGCTACAAGGATAAGCCCTTCGGCGAAGTGGAATCCGAACTGCGCGTTACCTGGCAAGAACGCCACCCGCAATCGAGCTGGGATAAGTTCAAGGAAGCAGTGAGGCATGGATGGGCGCGCATTGCAAAATAGCTGAATGAGGAATGCTGATGCTTAAGAATGGTATGCGTCCGGTACATCCGGGAGAAATTTTGTTTGAGGATTACATTAAGCCGAGCGGAGTTAGCTTGTCTGCCGTCGCTCTTGCTTTGGATATGCCTCATTCTGAGTTAGTTGCGCTTATTGAGGGCCGAGCTAAATTCACCGCCGATATCGCATTACGGTTGGAGCGCTATTGGGGGAGCGAGGCTAACGGATGGTTGGCTCTCCAAGTAACATATGATCTTCGGATTGCTGAGGGGTAGTCGCGGCTGTATTGAAGGCAGTGTGTAGTGCAGGCATAGCCTCTGAGATGAGTGCGCTATAGGGAGGGCCCTAGAAGTAAATGCCGCATAAAGAATTACCAGATGCGTAATTGTGCGGCACCATGTGCCTTATAGTTATACCTCTCGGTAAAGGAGTGCTTGAGCGCTTCACCGGTAAAGAGGTATTGAGTCGCATCCCTCTGGGCGGTCCATTGCACGACGTAACCGTTGGCGCCGCTCATGTTTCCATGCTAAAGCAACCCTCACTAACTCTGGATCTAAGAAGTCCGTTTCTCCTAAGCGTTGCGCAGCTGAGCTGCCGAATGCTCGCATCATACTTCGCACTCGTTGTATTTTTTCCGGTGACTCAATATCGCAACGACGCTGTTGGTAGCGCATGATATTCCTCCTAATGCGTTCTTGAAGAGGGCAGCCCCTCTCACGTGCTGTCTAGTTCGTTAGACCTTACTTATTCAAGTTAGTTCCGCAGTAGAGGCAGTGCACTTGCTGACAATCTCGCGACTGAGTCGTCTAGTTTGTTCAGCAAATTGACGTGATAGCAAAGATTTCGCGTGTGCTAACATGCTGGACACTTAAAGTCCACTGCAGGGCTTTTTTCATAGAAATTACTGTCCAGATATACAGTGGCGTCTTATAATTGCGAGATAGATTTTTTTTACACAATTCATGGCCATACAACCTGAGATCACGCTTGACTTAGATGCGCTCAAACCCTTCGGTTTTTACGAGTTCTTCGCTGGAGGTGGCATGGCTCGATTGGGCCTAGGCGCTGCTTGGTCATGTTTATTTGCGAACGATTTTGATGCTAAAAAGGTCGCTGCCTACACAGCGAATTTTGCTCCAGCCGATGAGCTACATCACGGCGATGTTACAAAGGTAACGACAGAGCAATTACCTAAACACGCTACGCTTGCTTGGGCTTCGTTTCCTTGCCAAGACTTGAGTCTGGCTGGTAACGGTAAAGGCTTGGCTGGCGAACGCTCTGGTGTATTTTGGGCATTTTTTAAGTTGATGCAGCAGCTCAAAAAAGAAGACCGCCGCCCTCCAATTATTGCACTCGAAAACGTCTCAGGTCTTCTTACCTCTCATAACGGTCAGGACTTGACTAGCCTTATCGGTGCGTTATCCGATGAGGGTTATCGAGTAGGCCTTGTCGCTGTCGATGGCGCGCTTTTTGTTGCCCAGTCTCGCCCACGTGTATTTGTAGTAGCGGTTGCACGCGGGGTTGCTATACCTAAAGGGTTGGTTGCAAAGGTCCCAAACCCTGTGTGGCATCCGCAGTCACTGCAAGATGTTGTGGACGCACTGTCACCTGAAGTGCGCCGTAATTGGTTGTGGTGGAAATTACCTCTGCCGAAAACTGAAGCTCCTCACCTCATCGATATCATCGAACGTGAACCGAAAGGTGTTCAATGGCATACGTCTCAGGAGACGAAGAAATTGTTGTCGATGATGACCCCAGGTAATTTGGCCAAGGTAGAAGACGCTAAGAAGTCTGGCCTGTTCCAAGTTGGTACTGTGTATCGGCGCACTCGAAATAATGTTCAACGTGCTGAGGTACGATTCGACGGTGTAAGTGGCTGCCTCCGTACACCATCAGGAGGATCGAGTCGCCAGATTGTAATGATTGTAGAGGGTAACAAAGTGCGCTCGCGACTCATTTCCCCACGGGAGACGGCGCGTTTAATGGGCTTGCCTGAGTCGTACGTTTTACCTGAGCGTTATAACGATACTTATCATTTGACAGGGGACGGGGTGGTTGTCCCTGCTGTCGCATGGATTGAGAAAAACATCATTCGATTACTTGCATTGTCGGCCCAAAAAACAATCAAGAAGCCGCAAGCAATCGAGGAAGTGGCGCATGGCTAATTACCCAATCATCCCGTGCAAAGAAACAGATGGCTGGAAAGATGTAGTTGCTGCTTACGCGGATGCGTTGCAAGCCGCTGCGCATACCGTTGGTAATCACGGTATGAATGAAGAGGAATTCTTGGAGTCAGGGTTGTTTAAGAGTGCGGTTGAGCGTTTGCGTGGACAAAGCGCTGCCTCAATGGGCGTCAAGAAACTGTTTATCTCCAACGTTTTAGACGTTCTGAGAGATCAAGGGCGTGTCGTTTCGTGGCAGTTCGCAGGAGCAGGTGATCGCCATGACTATGAGGTCGCGCTCCCTGATGGACGAATTTGCTGCATTGAAGCGAAAGGATGTTTAGACGGAAATAACACCAACATCTTCAAGCGCCCGGCAAATGCTGATGAGTTTATTATTTGGTCGTTGTGCCAGAATCCTGGGGCGAATCCGCGTCACAACGCTTGGAGTGGAATACACACACGACTGAGTGCAGAAATTATAGCTCGTCGTGAGCGTGTAGATGGTCTTGTCATTTGGGATATGTTGTGTGGTACTGCTGCGCGGCCGTGTCCAAAAGTGATAAATGACCCGACACGAGTAACTGAGGTTGGTGGTAAAAATTTACCTCCACCATGCATCTACTTGTTTCCTCGCAGTATTCCTGACGCCAGGAATAACCCTAAGCCTAGACCTTGGGGATTAAAAGATGTTCATTTCCTTGATATCCTTGCTCAGGCATTCCCAGTGCCTGAGAATGAGGCTATCAGTGTGGAGATTGAAGCACGTATGGAGG
This sequence comes from Duganella rivi, assembly GCF_009857435.1. Classification (GTDB taxonomy): domain Bacteria; phylum Pseudomonadota; class Gammaproteobacteria; order Burkholderiales; family Burkholderiaceae_D; genus Rugamonas; species Rugamonas rivi. The sequence continues at coordinate 40,042 of NZ_WWCK01000009.1, read as the reverse complement.
GGGTAGATGTGCAGCGATTGACCCGCTACAGAAACGGCGCTAATGTTCTTCACGAATCTAAATGGACAACTGTTCGTCGCGCCAACTGAAATGGATGTATTGACGCCAGAGCAGCGGCGTAAAACTATGGCCGCTGTGAAGAGTCGGGACACAAAGCCAGAGCTTACAGTGCGCCGGCTCTTGCATGCGGCTGGCTATCGCTTTAGGTTACATCGAAAAGACCTCCCCGGTAAGCCAGATATAGTACTGCCGAAGTTTAGAACGGTGGTTTTCGTGCACGGCTGCTTCTGGCACCAACATGTGAGTTGTAAAGCAGCCGCAAGGCCAACCTCAAAGCAAGACTACTGGCAAGCGAAACTGGATCGCAATATTGAGCGTGATATTGCGAATCAAAACAAGCTCCTTGAGTTGGGCTGGAAAGTGCTTGTCCTTTGGGAATGCGAAATCAAATCGCCTGATGCCATACTTAAACGCGTAGAGGAAGTTTGTTCCCTTGTGTAGGACGTACTCCTAGTGCATTTTAGGTGTCCCATTTTTTAATTGCCCATTCCAAATGCAAGTTCAGCGCGACGCGGTTAGGCTGATGTTCTTTAGCCCGAGGGGGACGTATAACAGTATTAGCAAAACTGCCGTACATACTGCCTAGTAGCGTAGGTCTTATCAAAACTGTCATCGAGGCTGCGCGAATTGTGATGAGGCCTAAGTCGTAAAGCGTGTGTAGGTCAGATCGCAGAGGCAGACCGTTAGTGACGATGTTCGTTTGCTGGCCGAGGTACGGATATATGTGGGCCGCTTCGATAGCTTCTACAACATCACAGCCAGTAATAGCGCAACTATTGTTATACGCAGATAAAACATCATTACGAAATTTCTTCTGTCCCTGGCGGCGAACAATAGCGGTCTGAATTCGCAAGCGAGCATCTTCTATGTTTTCTGGATCAAAAGAGTCGAGTTGTAGCTCTTCCCTATTATCTAATGAAACTCTTGACGTAGAGCTAACATCACCGGATGGTGCGCCCTCTAGCAGAAAATACCCATTTTCCCATTGCTTCACGAGTGCGAGACCAAGAACTTTGTAACGCGAACTTGGTTTGTCTTTTACCTTCCGCACCACGCCAATAGGAATCGCATCACGCTGACAAGCAAGCAGCGCGATGTTTGTATACATACTGTCACGTTTTAGCGGATCTGCCTGTTCTTGAAAATATTGAAAAATCCACGATCCGTCTGAATTAACGATCGGCTCTCGATCGGCATAAGGTCCGTTAAGCGATTGACGAATACTTAGTGCGTATTCTGAACCAGCTGGCTTATGGATTCCCTTTGCTTTGTTCACTAAAAACATACCGCTAGACATTTGAGCTGGCCATGAAACTTCGAGACCCTGATGTTCATCAAACCAACGTAGTGCTTCTACGTGATCTGGGGGAAGGGCTCGTACTTGTGGCAACGAGAGTAATGACATTGGCTTGATATAATTATCTAGAAAGCAATTCTTCTCAGCAATATACAATATTTTAGGCGTTATAAGTGTTAATTGTTTCAATTAAATTTAACAATTGGTGGGCAACAAGCCTCGAAATTTGATGAAGCAGAAAAATAAAGTTGAGTTGAATGTAATGACCCAGGGAAATCTGCTCAACTTACCCGGCTAATGCAAAAGTAGCCGCCAGGGTTTGCATCCGTAGCGCCTGGTGTGGACGCTTGTGGTTGTAAAACTGAATTCAGTCGCCGATCACGCGGCTGGTGTGCTGCAAAGTCTCGAAACGATGCCGGTGCGTGCATTGTTTCTTCAAAGTGCGGATTACCCGCTCCACCATGCCATTTTGCTGCGGGAAGTGCGGCTTGATGAACTCCTGCTTGAGGCCATATCCACGTACCAAGACAGTGAAGTTGCGGGTGGTGAAAACCAGGCTGTTGTCACTGCGCAGCATTAACGGCACCGGCACACAGTCCAGCGTGCCAAGCGGGCAATCATTCGAAAAATGGTCATTTGAAACACACCTCTGAACCAGAGGTTACTAGTATGTTGTATTTCTTGGTGGTAATTGGTATTATTAGAATAAATTTATGCAATAAGTATGCTGCTACTGAAAGGAAATAGGGGTAGCGTCAAACATCGAGGTAGCAACGTGGTTGTTAATGCTTCCCTAGTCGCCGAATTGCTGAACGTGGCGCTGCCCCTCACGTTGTCGCAGACCCCGCACTTCGAAAATAGCAGCTCGCTCGATGTTGAGGCATAACGCGAAGCGGGATTCGTAGAATGACGAACGTAAACGATAGACCGCCCCAACCGCGAATTGTAATCAATATCGATGAGTGGGAATCGATGTTGGTGCGACACTTTTTTGCCGTCGGGCCAAGCGGCGACGCTAGCGACATTCGCACCCTTGAGGTAAGTCCGCTGACTTTGGCGTTAGCCTGCGGCACGGATGCCATTTCCCCTGAGCAAGCCGAGAATGCCTTCCGCAGCGCCTTGCTGCGTGATCAATGCTATTTGTGGTCTGCATTGAAACGGGGTTCTAGCCGGTTTCCAAGCAAAGATGTGCCCAATTGCTTCGCCCCGTTGGCGATGACATTGCTGATTGATAGCCTGCTAGACGGCGATGGGTACGAAAACAACCAGTTTCGCGCCAAACTCGCCAGTTGGCTTGGCGTCGATCGTAACTTCAATGATCTTGCTGGCGTAAAGCTCATGTGGGAAGAACTGGCGGACTGGCTGGACGAGCAGGCCTCGGAGGGGCGCTCGTTTAGGCGGCTGGTGCTGCCAGAGCATCCTATGAATTGGGTGCACATCGGTTACACGCGGCGTCTGTCGTTTCCTAATCGCGCCGATGTCAGGGCCGTGGAGCGGGCGCTTCAATCTACTCCGCAACAAGACCTGGCCAATCCAACGGCGGTCATCAATGCGTTCTGGAATTGCCCGCATCGAATCCACATGTCGACGGGCTTAACCGACGCGTTCAAAGATTTTGAGCAAGCCTACTATTCACAGAGAAGAGCGCTTGCTGATCATCGTTTCTGGATCCTGATCAATAAAGTTCGCGCGGCGGCCAGCCCGAAGGTCACACCGTACGCGCAGCTGGAGATCGCGCTTAATCTTGACGATGAACGAGAATTTCGCGTTGTGGAAGGCGTCGACGGGCCCCGTCTATACCAAACCTTGGGGGGGGCACTGGCCGATCAATCGATTCGTACCAGCGCAAGCCTTGGAGCAAGCGTGTCCAGGGGGGTGCTGTTTTTCACACAGATGGGTATGGGACGCTGGATTGCTGAGCCGGCCTTTACCAATTGTCGAGGGCGGGTACTGGTCGCTTTCCATGACAAGACGGCGGCGCGTATTGCACATTGCTTGGGAAAAGTTGTTCGATATGATGATTGGCGTTTGAGCGTTGATCCCGTCAACGTGGGCCAGCTTGCCGCTGAGTTCGCTAGTTGCGGACTTGGACTAAATGACGTCGGTTTGTTTCGCCCAGCCGCATCCGACGGCGTCAGGGTCAACGGTACTTGGTTGGGACTGCCGGGATTTCTGCCGCTGATCGCATCAGACACTCCTAACTTGCGCATCATCGCCGACTCTGGCGTAGAAGGGCTGCGGCTAACGATGGCGGATGGTTTTCGGCTCGCTGCCGAACGTCCGGTGACCGGGTCCTGTGTGATTGAACCGAAGCCTGCTGCGAGCGAACGCGGCCCACATTGGCGCTTAAAGCTGCAGTTCGTCGATCGCGCCGCGCCACACTATGACCTGGCCGGCGCGCGCCGGCGTCAGCCGTTGCTTACCGACTGGAGTGCAGGAAACGGCGAGCGTGCAGCGTACGCGGTACCCAAGGCGATCGCATGGGGACGCGCCGACGATGCGCTGGAATGGCTGCTGGAAGCGATTTATGCCAGCGGAGGGAGCGGCTGGGATGAATGTGATCTGGTGGACTTGTTGAGGTGCGCTGATGCGGAAACGGCAGCGGCGCCGTGGCGCACGCTCAAGATGCTGCAAGATGGCGGCGTGATCGAGCCCCGCCTGCGGCAAGGGTGGAAGGGCAAAGTGTGGACCTTAGCTGCGCCGCGGATCGTCTCCCTCGACAGCGCGACAGGCCCACTTGCACTTGCGGAAGGCGCGTTCTGCGCGCAGTTGCAGGAGGCCTTCGCTGTAGCCGCCAAAGGTATGGGCGCGATGCCGTTTAGGCTGCCTGGCGCTGCTCGCTGGTCCGTGCCGGTGATGGGGGCAGTCGGTGCCGATCCAGAAAAACTGGCCCGCGTACTGCAATGGGAGTGCTTGGCCGATCCTGATGCTCCGCTGAATGTCCCGTTGGCGTTGACTATCACTGAGCGGCAGGCGGAACACTATCTCGCCGCTGCCGTATGGTGTTGGCGCAGTCAGCGTTTCGTTAAAGCGGGCGCGAACCAGGGTACAGTTCGGTTGACCTTGCTGGCGCATCCTGCCGGTACCGACCATGATGTGTACAGAGTCGAGGCAAAAGGCACGCGCACTCACTTTTTATCTCGCTGTGCGGCGATCGTCGCCGCCTACGCCATTGCTGCCGTTCCTTTATTCGTGTTCGATGGGCAGCGTCTTATTTCGATGGGACGAGACGGGACGCTTCCCGACGCCATATGCGCTGCCTTGCGCAGACGACGAATCGAGAATGGTGGCTTTACCGACAACGAATACGCTTATCCAGCGACGGCCGAAGACGCGCGCTGGATCGCTGGATTGTTGCCGAGATGCGTTGCCGGACTTCACGCCGGTACTGAGCTTGTCCCCGGCGTTGCGCTGTCTCGGGCACGCCGCTCTAACGGTGCGTTGCGCTCGCAGTGGATAGATGGACTATTGATTCTTTAGCGCGAGGAAAGCGAAACACAACGATGGGATCGAATTTAGCTTGGTATGCTGGGCACTGCATTAAGCGCGCTGAGCACGACAAACCGGCGTTGCTTGAAGCAGCCGCACAGCAAGTAGACGGCGTATGGAAGCCGATTGCGAATCGCGAATCGTTATTCAAACATATTGACCGCCTGGAATTGCGGACTGCCGACGCACGTCAGGTGCGCGCGGGCGAGTGGTTCGCATTTACTATGATCCCTATAGGTCCTGGAGGGAAAACATGGAAGGCCCCGCAGCATCGACGTCTGTACTGGTATGTCGATCTTTCTGCGGATGGCGGACAAGAGCGCGTGCATCGACGCTTGTTGGCGGAAGGCCTTAACACGCATCAACCGAGTGGCGTATGGATTATCCGGTGCAAGGACGATGAAGTGCTTGTAGTCGATTTGAAGCAACAGGACGGAACCGCTTATTTGGCCTGTGGTACCAGCAAAGTGCCGGCGCATCGTTTCAATCCTGCATCTGTGGCAGCGCTGCCGACCGTAAACGGCGAGATCCAGCTCTACGATTTGAACGACGCGGCGGTGCAGGCCACGTATGACTGGACTAGCGACGATGCGTTTGCGCTGCGCCTTGCCCGCGCTGCTGCCGCTGCCAGCGATGTGGAGGCAAACAAGTTCATTCCTTGGCTTGAAGCGCTCTCAAAGCAAGGACAAAGGCTGTCTTTAGTCGATCAGTCTGACCTCGCCTTAGCTCACGACTCTATTCGCGCCGGTCGACTGGCGAAGCAGCTCGCGGACGATCAGACGCTGTTGCGTAAATTCATTGACGCGTTCGCGACCGATGAACGTATTGGCGACGTGATCAATGCATACGCAGTGAAAGTGGCGGATCAAGAACGGCAGGCTGTTCGAAACAGAGCCGAGACCACGTTCGCCAAGGAGATCGCTGTGCACCGCGAAAAAAAACTGCGCGAACTAGAAAGCGAAATGCGCAGCATGGAACGCGCAAGGATGGTGGAGCTCGACGCTGATCGTGTACAGCGCTTGAAACAGCTTAGTGAAGATATTGAGCGCCAACGCGTGGCCGAAGAAGAAGTGCTGAACCGTAGCGTTGAAGCGCGCCGCGCCGCTATTGAGTCCAGGGTCCAAGAGCTCGAGAGCCGGCGCGCCACGCTCACAGAGCAGGCGGCGCAACTAGAGGCCGCGAACGAAGAAGCGCAACGCGAATTGGCATCCCTGCTCAGCACCGCCAGCGAAGCGAATGCGGGACTTGAGGCCACGCGTAGCGAAGCTGACGCCGTTCATGTTGCTTTACTGGCGGAGCAGGCGAGTTTGACGACGCTGCAAATGAAATGCCCGGTGCCGTCTGCGCCGGTCTCCGCGCCAACAGTTTCGCCCGTAGGACTGTCGAAAAAGATTGAATCGTCCAAGCTGTTATCGGTGCAGGGCAAAAAACTCATGATGCAATTCGCCGCGCTCGTGCTGGCGGGCGAGGTTCCTGCGCTATGTGGACCTGGTGTCAGCGATTTTCTGGTTGCAGCTGAAACTATGCTTGCAGCAGGTCGCGCCGTCAGGATGGAAGCGGACCCAACCATTATAACATTTGAAGATTTATGGATCCGTCCAGGCGTCGGTTTGTCCACCGCGTTCGGACATGCGCTGCGCAGCGCCGCTGGTGCGGCCAGCCAACCGCGGACAAACCTTGCCGTCATAGAACGTGCGGAACGCTCGGGAGCGCGCTTTTGGTATCCCTCCCTTTTACATGCTGCACAGCGCGGAGACGTGCCTCAACGCTTGCTGATGTGCGTCACTATCGAAAATCCAGAGAGCGAGGAGGCAGCGGCGATCTTCGCTCATGCCGTGCGCCTGGACGTCGATGGGGCGTTAGCTCCTAAGGCGGGAGTTGCCTTCGCCATGGCGAAGGTGGCCGGCATTGCCGAGGAGTTGGACCCGGGACCGGGATGCGCTGACGTCGCGCTGGGGGCAAATGAAGTTCTCGCTCACGCTGACGCGCTGGGCGCGTGCCGAACCTCCCGCGTGCTGCGCGTCCTTGCGCAGGCGCGTCAGATGCATAGCAATGCGCAGGCGACCGAGACTCACGCCAGTGCGCAGGCAGCTGCATTCATCAAACTTTTTATGACCGGCGGTGACGCCGTTGACAACACACTACGGAGCCTGCATCATGCTTGATCCAATCGGCGGTTTTGACCGCATCAAAGACTTCTTCATTTCGTATGTGGAGACCAGTTTCCGCATTTCCGATTCCTCTGCTGCCAAGGCGCGCCGGACGTTGTTAAATGGGCTTGGCGCGTTCACCACCGAGCCTTTTATTGAACCGGTGCTGCGCTATAAGTCTGACGGCGTGAAGTTAGAGGAGTTGGTCCAGATGAATGGAGGCCCGCTTGCGCCGTTGTCTCCAGAGGGCCGCCGCGCCTTTGCCGAACTCGCGCTGTCCGGTCTGTTTGAAGGCAAGCCGAGCCAAGGAGACATCCGCCGCGTCTCCAGTTACGCGCCGTATCGCCATCAAGTCGAGATGCTGGCACGCGGCGTGCGTCCTGGCCGTCCTGGCGTCGTCACATCAGGCACCGGGTCGGGTAAGACGGAAAGCTTTATGTTGCCGGTACTTGCTGCAATCGCGAACGAAGCAGTAGATTGGCAAAAACCTGACGACTCTTATCTCAAAAGCCAGTGGTGGCGCGAGCCCAGCGCCGACTGGGCGTTGATGCGCGCTGGCGAGCGACGGCCTGCAGCAATCCGAGCGTTGGTTTTGTACCCGATGAACGCGTTGGTCGAAGACCAAATGGTGCGCTTGCGCCGCACCTTGGATTCGGAGGACGCGCGTGCTGTCATGACGGAGCGGTTTGCAGGCAACCGCGTGTTCTTCGGTCAGTACACTAGCGCCATTGAAGTGACGGGGCACCAAGCGCATCCAAGGTTGTTCGGCGACACCGATGAAAAAAAGCGGCGTAAACGGCGTGTCGCCAAATTGCGTGCAGTCTTGCAGCGTGCCGACCAAGATCAAATGGCGGCGCGCCTGCATGATGCGCGCGAGACGCAGCGCGTGAAGGAGGAGCGCCGTATCGCTGAACAAGAGGGCCGCGAACCGCCCGCTCATCCCGAAGTCACGCGCTATATCTTTCCAGCGTTGGACGGCGGTGAAATGTTGTCGCGGTGGGACATGCAGGCCACCCCCCCCGATCTCTTGATCACCAACGCGTCGATGCTTGGCGCGATGCTCTCACGCGAGGTCGAAGACCCGATCTTCGAACAAACTCGTAAATGGTTGACGAGCAATGACGACGCCTACTTTTACCTAGTGTTCGATGAGTTGCACCTGGTTCGCGGCTCCGCCGGCACCGAGGTCGCGTTCTTGGCGAAGGCGCTCATTGAAAGGCTCGGGCTGGCTGATCCGAAGCACCGCTATAAGCTTCGCATTTTAGCTTCGTCAGCGTCGATGCCGATGGACGGCGAGGATGGACAACGCTCACGGCAATATTTGCGCGACATGTTTGCGCCGTACGGCACGAGCGGTGCAGCTGGAGATTTGGGAAACAACGCCGCCGATTTTTGGCGTGATTGCGTGGTCGAGGGCGAGCCCAACATCCCGGACTGGAACCGAGGCAAGCTTGACGCCGCACCGTTTGCCGCGCTGTTTAAGGCCGCCCTGGGCGAGCGCGCGGATTTTCTTCCTACACTGACGCGCAGTCCTGAGTTGTCCTCCGCGCTGATGGCGGCCGCGGCTGCTCTTGGCGTGCACGATGCGGACGAGAGCAAGCTCGTCGTTAAAGCGGCGGAGGCCGCGGCGTCGGCCTTGACCAACGCGTGCCGTGAGCAAAATAAAGTACGTGCTGCTTCATCCTCCGCCGTCAGCGCGCGGGTTTTCAAAGAGGGCGCACAGGAACTTGAGGTTGCGCTGCGCGGTTTGATGCTGACGCGTGCTTTGCCCGAATCGAAAATTTGGAAGGGCCGCGTTGCCCTGGACACCCCGGCATTTCGCGTGCACACCTTCATTCGAAATGTTGAAGGCTTATTCGGCGCGCCGACCGCGGCTCCCGGCGGCACGGTGTTTGAAGACCTCACAGTGGAGCGCGGCTTATCGCATGCGGTCCCGCGCGGAGATCAAAAAAAGGGACGAAGACTGTTTGAATTGCTGTATTGCGAAGCTTGCGGCGACTTGTTGATCGGTGGTCAGCGGGGAGAGCGTCGGTTCATGTCCACTTCGACCGAGTTGTTGCCTTCGTCAGGAAATCTGGAAAACCTGCCGGAGCGCGCGGCGAATGATTACTACGACAGGATGACTTTCGACGAGTTCGCAGTGTTTTGGCCGCGCCGCACCACGCCGATGCTTCCAGAATATGACTTTGACGCCTGGGATCCGGCGCATCTTGATCCCCACAGCGGCGTGGCTGTATGCGGGACGGACATCCCGCCAGGTAACATAGGCGGCTATCTATACTTTCAAAAAGACGGAGCGGTCGACGGCGTTCGCCCTGGTAAGAAAACGCAGAATGACCCAAAGCGCGCCAAGACTGCTCAGCCGTTTTGCTGTCCGAAATGCGGTGTGGACTATTCGCGTAGGCCGTCGACCAGCCGCCAGCGCTCGCCGATCCGCGCATTCCGTACCGGTGTCTCGAAAGCGTCTCAACTGGTCGCCACTGAACTGTTCGAGCTGCTACACGCGATTGGCGCTGAGCCTAAGGGCATCTGCTTCTCCGACAGCCGCCAAGATGCCGCCAACCAGGCACTCAACATTGAAACCATGCATCTGCGCGATCTCCGGCGTGAGGTATTGGTGGCTGCGGCGCGCTCTCGGGTTGATAAGCCGGCGGAAGATGAGCTCAGCACAGAGCAATTTCAACAAATGAGCGCGCGCCTGCTACAGGAGGGAGATCTTAATGGACTGGTAGCCCTATCCGCTAGGTATGGGGCACAACAATCTGGCGACCGAAATCGCGTCTCTCGTAAAGTTGCGTTGCGCGATTTGCTAAACGGCACGAATGGCGCGGGCGTCGGCGACATTGTCGCTGAGTTCGTCAAAATGGGCATTCATCCGTTCGATAAAAATGGACGCGAAACATTCAATGATCAACCTTGGCACGCGTTGTTCCGTGAGTCAGACGAAGGGGTTCAGTACGCAAGCAGCTTGACCGGCGCAGACCAAGCGACGCTGACTGCGACGATTCTCAATCAGCAGTATGAACTAACTGACGACGTGATCTTCGCCAACACATTTTTCGCGCTGGAAGAGACCGGGTTGGGCTACCCTTGTTTAGCTGACCTGCCTAACGAAAGCCAAAACGTGATGGACGCCTGGCTGCGCGTGTTCGCCGGAGCTTATCGTGTGGCGGACAATCAGTACGTGAATGACGACAAAGTAAAGGAATGGGTCAACGGTGGTGACATTCCGCCGACAAATCGCGTCAGAAAGCTCGCCAACAAGGCGTTCGTAGCGGACCCCATCGCCGGCTTGTCGGACTTGCTGCAGCGGTTCTCGCAGGCCGGGCACTCGAGCGGATTGTTCCACATCGAAAGCCTGTATTTGAAGGTGGCCGCGAAAGACGATCCCTATTGGCGCTGCCGTAATTGCGAGCGGGTGCATTTGCACACTGGATTCGGCTTGTGCACGCGCTGCGGGGAAGTGCTGGACAAAGAGCACGCCGGACGCGCCGGTGACCTGTGGACCACCAATTTCCTCGGCAAGCGAATTGTTCGCGGCGCAGCGGATGGGGTGCCGCGCTTCCGTCTACGGGTCGAAGAGTTGACAGGACAAACGGAGGACTTTGCCGACAGATTGCGCAGGTTTAAAGGGATCTTCGTCAACGGCGAAAGCGAGACAGAAAAGCGCGCGCATGCCATCGACATGCTATCAGTAACCACTACGATGGAAGTCGGGATTGACATCGGGGCGCTACAAAGCGTGTATCAAGCGAACATGCCGCCGCAGCGCTTCAACTACCAGCAGCGTGTTGGCCGCGCCGGACGGCGCGCGCAAGCGTTCTCATTTGTCGTCACCTTCTGTCGCGGGCGGTCGCATGATGCGTATTACTTTGCACATCCTCACGCCATCACAGGCGATGCACCGCCCCCGCCGTTTTTGGCGGTCGAACATGATCCCATTCCAATGCGGCTGCTTCGCAAAGCCTGGCTGCGCGCTGCGTTCCAAAAATTGCGGAATGACTGCAGCAAGGCTGGCCGGCCCTACCCGGGCGACGATCTGACGCCGCCAGATGTGCACGGCGAGTACGTCACTACACGTGACTATTATCACGATCCAGATCGGAAGTGGGTGGGGCGTTTAAAGGCGGGGCTGGAGGCCACACAGAGCGCGCGCGACGCATTTTTGGACGCTGCCGTCGGGGGCGCTCAGCGCGCCCGCCTACTGACCGAAGCGACAGCAGACAAACTTATTGCAGACATCGAATCTCTGCGCGAACATGCGCCGGACGCCGCCGTTGGACTAGCAAAATTCTTCGCTGAATGGGGGATTCTGCCGATGTATGGCATGCCGACTAGAGTAAGAAATCTGTATTTAGGGCTGCGCGCGGAGCGGGGCGAAAAGTATGAGTACGCGTGGTCGACCATGGACCGCGATCTGGACATGGCCGTGCTTGAGTACGCCCCGGGCAATGTGCTGGTCAAAGACAAGCTGCGGCATAAAGTCGTCGGCTTTACAGGAAACCTCACTGATCCGATTCCTAGCCGTGGTGGCTTGTCCGCCAAAGCTGTATCGAGTTGGTGTGAAAGTCAGTCTTATGTCGCGTTGTGCGCCGCTTGCGGGTCCGCGAAATTTATGGAAGAGTCGCCTGTCGAAGATGCGTCGTGCGACGACTGTGGACAGACGATGTCAATCGACGCCTTTTCTCGCTACGTGACGCCGGCGGCGTTTCGCACAGACTTCAACCCTTCCAGTGACGATGAAACGACTGCGAGGCTTTCGCAGCGCACAGTCGCGACGGTGTTGAAGGAAGGTGTCCCTGTGGATCATGCGAACATGCGGATTTGGCGTGGAGCCGGCGCGACTATTTTGCAGCTGAACGATGGGCCAATGGACGCCGACGGGCAAGCGATGCGCTTCGTTGTTGACGAGGCAGTCGATAATCGCGTTACTGTGCCTGGCGGCACAACCTTGCGTCTCGACAGCCAGCAAGCTATTGAATCTAGCGTACGGCAAAAGAACGCGTTTCGGTGGCCGCTTGCCGACCAAGGTTCATCCAACGTCCAGCTTGGACTTATCGCCCGCAAAGAAACGGACGCGATTTATCTGGAACTGCAGGGGTTTGATGAACGTCTGAATCTGGATCGCGTGGCACGCAAAGGACACAATTCCGATATCGCCGCGCGCGCCGCGGCCATCAGCGCCACACAAATCTTGGTGCAGCGCGCCGCGCTGGAGCTTGACGTAGCACCGGAGGAATTTGACGCGCTTGAGCCCCGGCTGAGAAACGGAAGACCGATGCTCCAAATCGCAGACTCCTTAATCAATGGTTCCGGCTTGTGTCGTCGTCTTGGTGAGCCAAGTGTTCCTGGCGGCCCCGCTTACATCGGGCAAATTGTGGCGGAGATGTTGTCGCGCCACGATGTTTGGCCACTCAAGGACTTTGTTGAAACTCGTTCAGACGCTGTTCATCACCAAGATCAATGCAAGACGTCTTGCTACCGCTGCGTCCAGCGCTTCAGCAACCGCAGCTACCACGGTCTGCTGGATTGGCGCCTTGGCCTGGCGTATTTACGGGCGTTGCACAATCCTAGCTATGGCTGCGGTCTCAATCTCGGCGAAGCGAAATTGCCTGAATTGGCCGGATGGCGCGAGCGCGCGCACGCCCTCGCCGCTGAAGTGGCGTTCATGCGGCCCAGCGCCATGCGTGCCGAGATCCTGCCGCATGCGGGATTGCCATGCATTGTTGAACGCAGCGATAAGGAAACTTGGCGCTATGTGGTGGTGCACCCGCTGTGGAGAAAGGACGGCGACGCACTCAGAAAAATTTTAGGGAGCGACTACCATGAGGGCATGATTGCTGTCGACACCTATAACTTGGAAAGGCGTCCACTGCGCGTGTTGGCCGAATTAAGAGAACGGCGTGCTAACCAAGTACCTTCCGCTTAAGCAGTACCCCTTGCCGCTCGTCCGACCGCAGACGCAAAGACACGCCTGCGGTTGATTAGTAAAACGCCCGCGGAAATGCGGGCGTTTTGAGTCAACTATTTGAAATATTTCTCAACTATTCTGAGAACCTACAGTTGCTTTAAACGTCGATATTACCTGCGCGCAGAGCGTTAGTTTCAATGAACGCACGTCGTGGCTCAACATCATCCCCCATCAGCGTAGTGAAGATCTGGTCCGCGGCAATCGCGTCTTCGATCTGCACTTTCAGCAGGCGGCGTACCGTCGGGTCCATGGTGGTTTCCCACAGCTGTTCCGGGTTCATCTCGCCCAGACCTTTGTAGCGCTGTTTCGATACCACGCGTTCGGCTTCGTCACGCAGCCATTGCATGGCTTGGTGGAAGTCGGTCACCACGGATTCTTTGGTACGCTCGCCTTCGCCGCGGCGCACGTAGGCGCCTTCGCCGATCAGGCCTTTGAAGGTGGCGGCTGCGCTGGCCAGCACGCTGTAGTCCGCGCCTTGCACGAAGTCCGCATCGATCGCGCTGACTTTCACGTTACCGTGGTGCATGCGCTCGATCCACAGCATGTGCTTCTCCGACAGCTCATCCGAACGTACCGATACTTTCACGGCGATGTCGTTGATCTCGGCCGCCAGGGTGCGGGCCGATGCTTCGGCCGCTTCCAGCGTGTCCAGGTTCAGCTGCACGCCGGTCATGATGGCGGTCAGTGCTGCGCGGTCGATCACGCGGGTCAGGCGGGTCATGATGACGTTGGCCAGGTTGAATTGGCGTACCAGTTCGCCCAGTGCTTCGCCCTGGATCGGCTCGGCGCCTTCGCGCGGGGTCAGCACGGCGGTGTTCAGCGCCACGTTCATCATGTAGCCGGCTTCTTCGGCGTCGTCTTTCAGGTAGCGCTCGTCGCGGCCGGCCTTCACTTTGTACAGCGGCGGCTGGGCGATGTAGACGTGGCCGCGTTCCACCAGCTCAGGCATCTGGCGATAGAACAGGGTCAGCAGCAGGGTACGGATGTGGGCGCCGTCGACGTCCGCATCGGTCATGATGATGATGCGGTGGTAGCGCAGCTTTTCCACGTTGAATTCGTCCGGGCCGATGGAGGTTCCCAGCGTGGCGATCAGGGTGGTGATCTGTTCCGACGACAGCATCTTTTCGAAGCGCGCCTTTTCCACGTTCAGCACTTTACCGCGCAATGGCAAGATGGCCTGGAACTTACGGTCGCGGCCTTGCTTGGCCGAGCCGCCTGCGGAGTCACCCTCGACGATGTACAGTTCGCACAGCGCCGGGTCGCGTTCCTGGCAGTCCGCCAGTTTCGACGACAGGCCCAGGCCGTCCATCACGCCTTTGCGGCGGGTCAGATCGCGGGCTTTGCGGGCCGCTTCGCGCGCGCGCGCCGCTTCGACGATTTTGCCGCAGATGATTTTGGCGTCGTTCGGCTTTTCCATCAGGTAGTCGGACAGCGTCTTGGCGACGATCTCTTCGACCGGGCCGCGCACTTCGGACGACACCAGCTTGTCCTTGGTCTGCGACGAGAACTTCGGCTCAGGCACTTTCACCGACAGCACGCAGGTCAGGCCTTCGCGCATGTCGTCGCCGGAGACTTCGACCTTGGCTTTCTTGGCGAATTCGTTCTCTTCGATGTATTTGTTGATGACGCGGGTCATCGCCGCGCGCAGGCCGGTCAGGTGGGTGCCGCCGTCGCGCTGCGGGATGTTGTTGGTGAAGCACAGCACCTGTTCGTTGTAGGCGTCGTTCCATTGCATGGAGACGTCCACGGTAATGGTGGTGTTTTGATCCGACTGGCGCTCGCCGGTGGCCTGGAACACGGTCGGGTGCAGCACGGTCTTGGCTTTGTTGATGTACTCGACGAAGCCGCGGGTGCCACCTTCGAACGCGAAGATTTCTTCCTTGCCGGTGCGCTGGTCGGTCAGCTTGATGTTGACGCCGTTATTCAGGAACGACAGTTCGCGGATACGCTTGGCCAGGATTTCGTAGTGGAATTCGACGTGGGTGAAGATTTCTTCGTCGGCCCAGAAGTGCACGTCGGTGCCGCGCTTGTCGGTTTCGCCGATGACTTTGATCGGCGAGACGGCCACGCCGTCGCGCATTTCAATTTCACGGTTCTGCGCCACGCCGCGCTGGAATTCCATCTGGTGCACTTTGCCGTCGCGGCGGATGGTCACGCGCAGCAGTTTGGACAGCGCGTTCACGCACGACACGCCAACGCCGTGCAGGCCGCCCGAGACTTTGTAGGAGTTCTGGTCGAACTTGCCGCCGGCGTGCAGTTCGGTCAGCACGATTTCGGCCGCCGAGCGTTTCGGCTCGTGCTTGTCGTCCATCTTCAGGCCGACCGGAATGCCGCGGCCGTTGTCGGTGATCGAGATCGAGTTGTCCGAGTGGATGGTGACGTGGATCTCGGTGCAGTAGCCGGCCAGCGATTCGTCGATCGAGTTGTCCAGCACTTCAAACACCAGGTGGTGCAGGCCGGTGCCGTCCGAGGTGTCGCCGATGTACATGCCGGGACGTTTGCGGACTGCTTCCAGGCCTTCGAGGATCTGGATCGAGGAAGCGCCGTATTCTTCGTTCTTTGGTACTGGTGCTGCGTTATCTGCGGACATGTGCTGCTTTCTGAATATACGAATTACTTGGGGCGTCATCCCGGCGGACGCCGGGATCCATGCTGAGCATGCGTTCTATGGGCCCCGGCCTGCGCCGGGGCGACGGTGGTGCTTTTAAATGCGCATCGGCATGACGACGTACTTGAAGTCGGCATTGTCCGGGATCGAGATCAGCGCCGACGAATTCGAATCGCCGAGCGCGACGTTGACCTGGTCGCATTTCAGGTTGTTCAGCACGTCCAGCAGGTAGGTGACGTTGAAGCCGATGTCGACGCTATCGCCGCCGTAATCGATTTCCAGTTCTTCCACTGCCTCTTCCTGGTCGGCATTGGTCGAGCTGATCTTCATGCTGCCAGGCGTGATGATGCAGCGCACGCCCTTGAATTTATCGCTGGTCATGATGGCGGCGCGTTGCAGCGAGCGCAGCAGTTCATCGCGGCCGATGGTGAATTCGTTTTTGTAGCCCTTCGGGATCACGCGGGTGTAGTCAGGGAACTTGCCTTCCACCAGTTTCGAGATCAGCTCGATGTCGGCAAAGGTCAGCTTGACCTGGTTGGCGGCGATGTCCAGCTGGACGGTCTCGTCGTTTTCTTCCAGCAGGCGCTGCAGTTCGATGATGGTCTTGCGCGGGATGATGACTTCCTGGCGCGCGAACGATTGCTCAGTTTCGACCTGGCAGAACGCCAGGCGGTGGCCGTCGGTCGCCACGGCGATCACGTTGTTGCCGTCCAGGACCAGCAGCAGGCCGTTCAGGTAGTAGCGGATGTCCTGCTGCGCCATCGAGAAGTGCACCATGTTGAACAGGTGCTTCAGGGTTTTTTGCGGCAGGGTGACCGAGGCGCTGTAGCTGTCGGCTTGCTGCACGGTCGGGAACTCCTCGGCGGCCAGCGTTTGCAGTGCGAAGCGCGATTTACCCGATTGCACGGCCAGGCGCTTGTTTTGCAGGGTGATCGAGACGTCGCCCGACTCCGGCAGCGCGCGCAGGATGTCGAGCAGCTTGCGCGCGGCGACGGTGGTGCCGGTCACTTCCGGGCCGGAGCCGATCTCGGCGTTGGTGGTAATTTGAACTTCCGTGTCAGTCGACAGGAAGGATACGCTCTCGCCCTCTTTGCGGATGAGGATATTGGCCAGAATCGGCATAGTGTGCCGACGCTCGACAATACCGCTCACGATCTGCAGTGGCCGGAGTAGCGTATCTCGGGTGGTTTTGACCAATTGCATAGATTATCCTCAAGTAAAAATTTAATGTTGTTTCAATACTTTTTGCCTTGTGAGCAGGCGGACAGGTTTGACTAAATGATAAAGCCAAAGCCTGCCTCAGGCTAGCCCTTGAGCGTCTGTTCCAGCACGTGCAGCTCGTGGTTGCATTCCGGGTTCTTGGTGCGGTCCAGCGCGATCTTGCGCACGGCGTGCAGCACCGTGGTGTGGTCGCGGCCGCCGAACAGCTCGCCGATTTCCGGCAGACTCTTCTGCGTCAACTCCTTGGCCAGGTACATGGCGATCTGGCGCGGGCGGGCGATGTTGGCCGGCCGGCGCTTCGAGTACATGTCCGCGACCTTGATGTTGAAGAAGTCGGCCACGGTTTTCTGGATGTTTTCCACCGAGATCTGGCGGTTCTGCACCGACAGCAAATCCTTCAGCGCTTCTTTCACGATGTCGATCGTGATGTCTTTGCCGTGGAAACGCGAGTACGCCAGGATCTTGCGCAGCGCGCCTTCCAGCTCGCGCACGTTGGAGCGCAGGTGCTTGGCCACGAAGAAGGCAACGTCGTCGGAGAAGGTCACGCCTTCCTGCTTGGCTTTCTTGAGCAGAATCGCCACGCGCATTTCCAGCTCCGGCGGCTCGATCGCCACCGTCAGGCCGGAGTCGAAGCGCGAGATCAGGCGGTCATCCATGCCGGTGATCTCTTTCGGATAAGTATCCGAGGTGATGATGATCTGCTTCTTGGCCGCGATCAGCGCTTCAAACGCATAGAAGAATTCTTCCTGCGTGCGGCTCTTGCCGCCGAAGAATTGAATATCGTCGATCAGCAGCATGTCCAGCGAGTGGTAGTAATGCTTGAAATCGTCGAAGCCCTTGCGCTGGTAAGCGGTCACCACGTCGCGCACGTACTGCTCGGCGTGGATGTAGCGGATCTTGGCGCCCGGCTGGTCGGCCATCACCTGGTTGCCGATAGCGTGAATCAAGTGAGTCTTACCGAGACCAACGCCGCCGTAGAAGAACAGCGGGTTGTACGACACGCCCGGATTGTTGGCCACTTGAATCGCGGCGGCGCGCGCCAGCTGGTTGGCCTTACCGGTCACGAAGCTGTCGAAGGTCAGGTCGGTGTTGATGCGGCTTTGCTCGCGGCGCGGCGGCGCCGAGGCCGGCAGTTCCGGCACCGACGGCACCGGGTCGGCCATGGCCATGCGGGCATTATTGCTAGGCGCGCCGCCATTGTGGTCCGGCACCGGCGCGGTGGTCGTGGCCTTCTTCGGCGCCGACAGGCGCGGGTCGAGCACGAACTGCACTTCGGTCGGCTGTTCCCAGTACTGGCAGGCCAGCGCCGTGATGCGGCTGGCGAACTGGGTCTTCACCCAATCCAGCTTGAAGCGGTTGGGTGCGGCCACGCGCAGCTTGCCCGCCTCGTAATCGAGGGGGATAAGCGGCTTAATCCAGGCGCTGAATTGTTGCGGCGTCAGCTCCAGCTCCAGCTGGGCGGAGCAGGTCTGCCAAAAATTTTCCATGAATCGACTGTCTGTGTTCTTACTGTATAAGGGTGTGGGCAACTTTGAAGTTTTTCACACGTAACGCGCTATTCTACTCTCGCTCGCTACAGTTATCCACAGGCGCGGCAGGATTTTTTCGCGGCCGGGGCCGGTTCAAGGCGGTGATCCGGGCCAGCCAGTTGTTGACAAGCGGGGCCGAAATGCTGATAATTCAGGGTTCCCCGCCCGTATTCCTTGTTTCTTCACATGGATATTAATATGGAGTAGCGAGGATTTAGCGGGCGATGAGATGGACCCAGCTTGTGCCGGATAGCGTTGGCATAGGTGCGCGAAGTGTCATTGGCACCAAAAACTGACGGGCCGTCTGACCCGATTTTGCATTTTTTTTGCTTTAAGCGAGACCAACATGAAACGTACTTACCAACCTTCCGTTGTACGCCGTAAGCGTACCCACGGCTTCCGCGCACGTATGGCTACCCGTGGTGGCCGCCAAGTGCTGAACGCACGCCGCGCCAAAGGCCGCAAGCGTCTGGCTGTATAAGCTAGTCACTTGTTAGCTGATCGCGTGGACAGCTGCATCAACAGCGGCTCGACAGGCGAAGGTTCACACGACTTCGCGCGCGCTCGGCGTATCGTTAAAACGGATGAATTTTCATCCGTTTTTCGTTTGCGCCCTAGCCAAAAAAGCGCGCACTTCGTGCTGTACACCCGTCTGAATCAACTGCCGCATGCGCGGCTGGGCGTCGTGGTGGCCAAGCGCTTTGCGCCGCGTGCCGTCACCCGCAACACGATCAAACGCGTCACCCGCGAACTGTTCCGCGTGACCGGCCTGCCCGCCATCGATTGCGTGGTGCGCCTGGCCAAGCCGGTCAACAGCAAGGATGGCCCTGCCACCACTGCAAAGCTGAAAGCGGCCTTGCGGGTGGAATTGGCACGCCTGTTCGCGGCGCAAGCCAAATTGTCCGTGGCAGCCAATAAGCCGGCCTTGCCTCCCTCGTCGCCGCCTCCACCTAGGTCGCCATGAAAACCGTGCTCCGCTTCCTGCTGCGCTTTTATCAACTGGCCATCAGCCCGATGATGACGCCGAGCTGCCGTTTTTATCCGAGCTGCTCGAACTATGCACTGGAAGCGCTGCAAGTGCACGGCGCCGCCAAAGGCAGCTGGCTGGCCGCCAAGCGCGTCTGCCGCTGCCATCCGTGGAACGCGGGCGGGCATGATCCGGTGCCGCCGGCCAAATCGAATTCCTCTACGACCGCTTGCGGTTGCAACCACTCCTGATTGAAATAATGGATATCAATAAACGTACCATCTTGTGGATCGTGTTTGCGGTGTCGCTGTTTGTTCTGTGGAACAACTGGCAGATCTCCAACGGCCATCCATCGATGTTTGCGCCGCCGCCGGCGCAGACGGCCAAGGCGCCTGAGGCGAAGAAATCCGACGTGCCGGCCGCCGTAGTTGCTGGCGCTGCCGCCGTGCCGGGAGCTGGCGCCGCCGCTGCTGCCGATGCCGTGCCGTTCAAGGCCGAGCGCATCACCATCACCACCGACGTGGTGCGTGCCGATATCGACACCCAGGGCGGCGTGATCCGCCGCCTGGAACTGCTGAAGTACAAAGAAAACAGCCACCCAGGCTGGTTCGGCGGCTGCTTCGGCCTGTTCGACTGGTGCAAGCCGGGCGACAACGCCAAGAACGTGGTGCTGTTTGACGTCGACGCCAGCACTGGCAAGACCTATCTGGGCCGCACCGGCCTGATCGGCGCGCCGGACCTGCCGAATCACACCACCGGTTTCGTTGCCAAGCCAGGCCCGCGCATGCTGAACGACGCCAACCAGGTGCAACTGGTGCTGGAAGCGGAGTCGGGCGGCGTCAAGCTGACCAAGACCTTCACCTTCAAGCGCGGCGACTACGTGGTCGACGTGCGTCACGACGTGACCAACACCGGCACCGCGCCGGTCGCGCCGCAGCTGTACCTGCAACTGGCGCACGACGGCAACAAGCCGGCCGGCGACTCGTTCTTCAACAGCAGCTACACCGGCCCGACCCTGTACACCGACGAGAAGCACTACGAGAAGCTGCAATTCGAGAAGCTGGAAAAAGCCGCGCAGGAAGCCGAGAAAACCGGCAAGCCGGTGCTGCAAGACCACGCGACCAAGGCCGACAACGGCTGGATCGCGATTTCGCAGCACTTCTTCGTGTCGGCCTTTGTGCCCCAGCCTAAGCTGATGCACGACATCACCACTGAGAAGATCAGCAACAACGTCTACGGCATCAGCATCAAGCAGCCGCTGGGCACGATTGCGCCGGGCGCCTCGGTGTCGAACGACGCCAAGCTGTTCTCGGGCCCGCAGGAAACCAAGCTGCTGGAGCCGGTGTCGCCGGGCCTTGAGCTGGTGCGTGACTACGGCTGGCTGGCCATGATCGCCAAGCCGATGTTCTGGGTGATCGAGCACATCCACGCGGTACTGGGCAACTGGGGCTGGACGATTATCGCCTTCACCATCCTGATCAAGCTGCTGTTCTTCCCGCTGTCGGCTGCTGGTTACCGCAGCATGGCCAAGGTCAAGCTGGTGACGCCGAAGATGCAAGCCATCCGCGAGCGCTACAAAGGCGACCCGGCCAAGATGAACCAGGCCACCATGGAACTGTACAAGGCCGAGAAGATCAACCCGCTGGGCGGCTGCCTGCCGATCCTGGTGCAGATGCCGGTGTTCATCGCGCTGTACTACGTGCTGCAATCGGCGGTGGAAATCCGCGGCGCGCCGTGGATGGGCTGGATTACCGACCTGGCGCAGCATGACCCGTATGCGATTCTGCCGGTGCTGTACGCGATCTCGATGTACATCACCACCAAGCTGAACCCTGCGCCGGCTGATCCGATGCAAGCGAAGATGATGCTGTTCATGCCGCTGGCGTTCTCGGTGATGTTCTTCTTCTTCCCGTCCGGCCTGGTGCTGTACTGGGTAGTGAACAACGTGCTGTCGATTGCGCAGCAGTACGTGATCTCCAAAAAATTTGGTGCAGTAGAGCCTGTTAAGGCCTAACGCTGAAAAGCTGTTGCTTTAAAGCCCGCGTTGATCGCGGGCTTTTTTTATTGAATACAATACGTCTTATGAATATCGACTCTTCCCCAATCGCCGCCATCGCTACTGCACCGGGACGCGGCGGCATCGGCGTCGTCCGTGCTTCCGGCAAAAACCTGAAGCCGCTGATCGCCGCCCTGTTCGGCGACACCGAGCTGCAACCGCGCCACGCCACCTACATCCCGTTCAAGCAAGCGGATGGCAGCGTGATCGACCAGGGCATTGCCATCTGGTTCAAAGGCCCGAACTCGTACACCGGGGAAGACGTGCTGGAACTGCAAGGCCACGGCGGCCCGATCGTGCTGCAAATGCTGCTGGCGCGCGTGCTGGAAGCGGGCGAGGAGAGCGGCCTGCGCCTGGCCGAGCCGGGCGAATTCACGCGCCGCGCCTACCTCAATGACAAGCTCGACCTGGCGCAGGCCGAGGCGGTAGCCGACCTGATCGATGCATCGACCGAAGCGGCGGCCAAGTCGGCCTCGCAATCCTTGTCGGGCGCGTTCTCTAAAACCGTCAACACCTTGGTCGGCAGCGTGACCAACCTGCGCATGCTGGTCGAAGCGACGCTGGACTTCCCGGAAGAAGAAATCGACTTCCTCGAAAAATCCGACGCGCGCGGGCAGCTGAAAGGCATCGTCGACGCTTTAGAGCAAGTCTTCAAGCAAGCGGCGCAGGGTGCCTTGCTGCGCGAAGGCCTGAACGTGGTGCTGGTGGGCCAGCCGAACGTGGGCAAATCCTCGCTGCTGAATTCCTTGGCGGGCAATGACGTGGCCATCGTCACGCCGATCGCCGGCACCACGCGCGACAAAGTGACCGAGACCATCCAGATCGAAGGCATCCCGCTGAACATCATCGACACCGCCGGCATCCGCGCGCCGGAAGAGGCGGTGGACGTGGTGGAGCGCATTGGCATCGAGCGCACCTGGAACGAAGTGGGCAAGGCCGACGTCATCCTGCACCTGCTGGATGCAGATCACGGCCCGTCGCGTTCGGATGAAAGCATCACCGCCGCCTTCCCGGAAGGCTTGCCGGTGCTGCGCATCTGGAACAAAATTGATTTGTCGGGCCACAAGCCGGCGGTGGATCAAATGGAAGACGCGACCCACATCTACCTGTCGGCGCATGAGCACGTGGGCATCGACCTGCTGCGCAAAGAACTGCTGCGCATCGCTGGCTGGCAGCAAACGGGCGAATCGCTGTACCTCGCCCGCGAGCGTCACCTGATCGCGCTGAAAAACGCCGGCGCCCATTTGGCGCGCGCCGGCGAGCACGCCGCCCAAAACGACCAGTCGCTGGACCTGTTCGCCGAAGAACTGCGCCTGGCGCAAGTGCAACTCTCCAGCATCACCGGCGCCTTCTCCTCCGACGACCTGCTAGGCGTCATCTTCAGCCGCTTCTGCATCGGCAAGTAATCGTTGAGCTTGCGCAAAGGCGCTTTGCCCCTTGAGTGACAAGCTAGAAGCCTTACGCGAATTTTGCGGGCTTTTAGTCGTCACTAATATGCCTACTGTATTAATTTTGAGCGGGCTCAAATTCGTTATTTACTTTAACGACCATAGTCCCGCACACGTGCACGTTTTCGCGCATGGCTGCGAAGTGGTGCTAGACTTGTATTGTCCCGATGGACCTCCAGAAATGCGCGAGAACTATGGCTTCTCGCTCAAGGAAGTTAGAAAAATCATCGATGCGCTGACTACTCATGTGGCCACGTTGTGCGCTAAATGGAAGGGGCTATATGGGCATTACTAAAAGAGAATTTGAAGCAGCTAACCGGCGTGGCCGAGAGATGTTGGCGAAGTTTCCTGCGGCGCTAACGGTACGTTATGACAGTGGCCTTGAGCAGCTTGTTATCGCGCTATCGAACGGTCAGCAGCTCATCGTAGCCCCGCAGACTATTCGTGGGCTTGAGAAGGCGCTGCCCGAGGATCTGGTTGAAGCAGAAATCAGTCCCTCAGGCCTAGGCGTGCATTTCCCTAAGATTGATGCAGATGTTTACCTGCCGCCGTTATTGGTCAATATGGCGAGCCAGTCACGTCGAGCTTGAGTTGCCAGACGGCGCCGGCGCCGGTGATGTAGAGGGTTTTGCCGTCGGCGCCACCGAAGGCGGCATTCGTCACGTTGGCGTCCACCTTGATCGTCGCGATTTGCTTGCCGGCCGGCGTGAATACGCGGATGCGCTTGTCGGTGTGCTCGGTCACGTAGATGTTGCCGTGGCAGTCGACCGCCATGCCGTCCGGGATGCCCAGATTATCGACCAAGGTCTTGCCCTGCTGCGGCACGCCTTTCACGATCGGGTACGCGCGCAGCACGCCGTGCTCGCCCAGCATGCCGTTCACGTACAGCACGTCACCCTTCGGCGACAGCGAAACGCCGTTTGGATTTTTCAGCGTGTCTTCCACCACCGTGACTTTGCCATCGGTGCCCACGCGGTACACGCGGGTTTTGTCTTGTCCGCCCGGCGCCGCATCGCGCTGGAAGTCGGGATCGCTGAAGTACAAGGTGCCGTCCGAAGCCAGCGTCAGATCGTTCGGCGAGTTGAAGACGTTGCCGTTGAACTGGCTCACCACGTCCGCGCGCTTGCCGTCCAGCGAGTAGCGCGATACCGATTTGTACTTGTGCGTGCCGGCGATCAGGTTGCCCTTGCCGTCGGTCGCCAGGCCATTGCTGCCGCTATCCTCGATCACGGTGCTGACTTTGCCGCTCGCATCCAGCTTCAAGATGCGCGACGGGAAGCCCGGGCCGAACGTGAAGTCGGAGAAGTACAACGCATCCTTGATCCACACCGGCCCTTCATACAAGCCCGGCTCGCTACGGGTGGTGTTGGCGGCGGCGATGCGCGTGGCGCTCAGTTCGCCGGACGGTGCTTTACCACTGCACACGCCGGTCGCGGACTGGGCCAGCGGCGCAGCGAATATGGCTGCCCAAATCAAGGTACTGCGTAACTTCATGCTGCATTCTCCTGTGGTCGATGAACGATCACGCAGTCGCGCCCTGCGTGCTTGGCGGCATACAAACAGCTATCGGCTGCGGCCAGCATGGCGGCAGCGTTATTCAAATGGTCTTTGTCGAAGGTGGCCACGCCGATGCTCATGGTCACGTGCGGCCGCGTTGCCGCCGGCGCGTGGTTGATGCTGAGCGAGGCGATCTTGGCGCGGATGGCTTCCGCGTGCAGCGCCGCTTGCTCGGCGCTGGTGTCCGGCAGCACGGCGGCAAATTCTTCGCCGCCGTAGCGCGCCGCCAGGTCGGCCGGCCGTTGCAGCATGGAGGCAAACGCTTCCGCCACCATGCTCAGGCAAGCGTCGCCCTGCTGGTGGCCGAAGTGGTCGTTGTAGGCTTTGAAGGAGTCGATGTCCATCAGCAGCAGCGACAGTTGGCCTTCGTTGCGCTGGGCGCGCCGCAATTCGCGGTCGAGCGCGACGTCGAAGTGGCGGCGGTTGGCAATGCCGGTCAGGCCGTCCACATACGATTGCGCGCGTAGCGCTTCGGCCTGGCTGCGCAGCTGGCGCTCGCGGCCGACGATGGTGCTGATGTCGCTCACTTCGATCAGGCAGTAGCGCTCCTTGCCCTCATTGAACGGCGTCACCGACACCGCTTGCTCAACGCGTTCGCCGCCCCAGCTACCGGCCGGGTACAGCGGGAACGGCGACGGGTTCAAGGACGGTGACACGGTCTGCGGCACATTGCTTTGCAGCGCGCTCAGTACCGCCTGCTCCAGCCGCTGCCCGCGCAATTCGCCATACAGGTCGAACAGATCCTGCCCGATCACCCGGTGCGAGGACTTGCCGGAACGGCTGGCCATCCACTGGTTCCACATGACGATATGCATGTCGGCGTCAATAACGATCAAGCCCAGCTGGGCCAGTCCGAGCACGCGCGCGGACAAATGGTGCGGGACAGGGGCGGTTTCAGCCATGCGTGCTTTCCTTGAAGGAATAATAATCGTGTCCAGATTATACGGGCAGCGGCGCGCCTTGCTGCACTATCGTTTCCAGCTTTTTCATTGAAAAATATTTCCCCCACGTTAGCCGCAGCGAGCGTCGCGTTTATCCTGCTATTATTGGTCGTCGCAAATGGCGGTGCGGTTTCATGCAACCGTTGAGAATTCTCATGTCTGCGGCAATTCCGCTGAAGTAATCTTGCAACTGACCTGGGCTTTGCTTGGAAAGGAGTAGATCGTGGAACCGATACAAGAGAGCGTCCCGGACGACGGGCCCGCCATGCCACCGCCGAGCTCGGCCACGAGCGCGCCGCCGGTGCGCACGCGCCAAATGCTGCCGCCCAAGGGGTCTTGCTGGTATTGCGAAAAGCCGCTCGATAATGTGCGCCGCTTCTGCGACAAGGAATGTGCCGACGCGTTTGACGAAGAGAAGGAATACACCCGCTAGGCCGGCTTACGCCATCGCTCCCTGCAAGGTCGCCAGCGCCGCCTCAAAATCGAACTGGTGCGCCGCTTCCGTCACTTCCTGAAATACTTCCACTCCCAGGCTCGCCGCCAGCACCGTGGCCGATTGCTCCAGCACATCGATTGCCGCTCCGTCTCCCTCGTCCAGCAAGCGCGCCAGGTGTTGCAACAGCATGCGCGTCTCCGGCATCTTCGCGGCCGTGTCCGCCGCATGGGCTTGCGCTGCCAGCATTTGCTGCGGATCGCCGTCGAGCACACCGTCGATGACGGTAATCAAGCTGCGCAGTGCCTGCTCCAGCTGCGCCAGCAGTCCCGACCAGCCGGACGCCGGCCCCGCGCACAGCGGTTCCAGCTGGGAGGCCAGCAGGTACACCTGCTGCGCGCCTATCATGCCGGCCGCACCTTTGAGCGTGTGAACAATGCGCTGCGCGTGGCCGGGTTCGCCGCCGGTGAGCGCCTTGCGCGCCTCGCAGCCGCTGTCCGGGTAGCGCTGGCGGAAGCGGCGCAGGATTTGCAGGTAGAGCTCGCGGTCACCCATCAGCTGCTGCAAGCCGGTCTCCACCTGGAGGATGTGGCCCCCGGTGGGAGCGAGCATGCTGGTTGAGGTCATAATGCGCCTGAACGGATGTGTGAAGCACTACGATAGCAGACCCAGCCGTCAGTCACAGTTAAAATCGTGCAACATTTGCAGCTTTTATTTCGTGGTGAAGCTCCAGTTGCGGGTGACTGCCGTCCCGGCCACCGTGCCGCTGAAGCTGACGTCGTAGGTGGTGGCCGCCTGGAGCGGCGCCAGCGGCACGATGGCTGCCGCCGTGGCGGTCATGCTGGTGCCGGCGTCGATGCTGAGCAGGCGCGTGGCCAGCGCCGCACCGCCGCGCGGCGTGACCGTGAAGCTCTGCACCGCCACCTTGCCGTTGCCGGCGTCAGCATGCACGCTGATCGGATAGCCGACTTCGTTCTGGTTGGGCACCGGATCGGGCGATTCGCTGTCGCTGAAGAAATTGCGCGGCACATTGGCTTGCTGGTCGGCAGGATAGACCGCGATCCTGCCCCGCCCCAGTCCGCTGAGGCTGCCTACCACCGCAAAGTCGGCTGTGAAATAGGTGTAGCTGCCGCTGATGGTGGCAGCGCCGGTGCCGATTTCGCGGAACACCGGCTCGAAGATCACGAAGCGGTGGTAGATGGCGGTAATTAATTCCTCGGCCTGATAAAAGCCGGAGCCGCTGGTGGTGGCGGAAATCACCTCGCCGGACAGCGAAGCGGCGCCGTTGGACGAGTAGCCAGCCGCCGCCAGGCGGTTGGTGAACGTGACACCGGTAAAGCCGGGTTGTCCCTGCGTTTGCTCGTGGGTAATCACGCGGTTCAAGCGCTGGTAGTCGGAGTGGCCCTGTGCGGCCGCATCGATGCGGCTATTGCGCGTGAGCGTAGACAGGCCGAGCTGCGCGCGCCGGTAATTAATCCAGTTATAGCCGTCGGTCGCGGTGTTGCCGGTCAGCGTGGGCATGCCCGGTTCCTGCATGATGGGCGGGGTCGTGGTGCTGGGGCCGGTCACTGCCGAGGTATTGCCGCCGCCACCGCCGCCGCACGCTGCCAGCAATGCTGCGTACAGCGCCGCCGCAAGGGGTAATCGCCATTTTTCCATGATGAACTCCTATGCCATGGGGCCGATTCTATGCCTGATTTCGAAACCGCCGCATCCGTTACACATGGTAAGCTTGCCGTTTCTTTAGGATAGCCATCGTTTTGAAGCCTTTACACCATCCGCGCATGCAGCGCGCCAAGTTTGCCTTGCCCAGCATGGTCACCCTGATGTCGATTGCCTGCGGTTTCGGCAGCATCGTCATTTCGGTCGATAACGCGCTGATCGGCTCGGCACAGGATTACCGCTTGGCGGCCGTGCTGCTGGTGCTGGCCGGCGTGTTCGACGCGCTGGACGGCATGGTTGCGCGCGCCACCAACACCCAGTCCGACTTTGGCATGCAGCTCGATTCGATCGCGGACGTGATGAATTTCGGCTGCGCGCCGGGCTTGCTGTTGTACTGCTGGGGCTTCCAGAAACTCGGCATCGATCATCCGACCCTGCTGCGCCTGGGCGGCATGGCCAGCTTCTTCTTCGTGGCCTGCGGCGCGCTGCGTCTGGCGCGCTTTAATGTGAACGTGGGCCGTACCGATCCGCGTTATTTCGTCGGCATGCCGATTACGGCCGGCGCGGCCTGTGTCGCTTCGGTAGTGGTAGCGTGGCCCGATCCTGCCGCCTCGGCACTGCAAGGCGCGCTGGTGGTGGCGCTGCTGTTCGTGGTGGGCACGCTGATGGTGTCGACCGTGCGCTTCCCTAGCTCCAAGCAAAAGAAAAGCTGGGCAGCGCTGGTGGTGCTGCTGATTAATCTCGGCCTGCTGGCGTGGCTGCAGGCAGCGTACTTCGTGCTGTTCTTTGCCTTTTACATCGTGCTGACGCTGGCGCTGAACGCGGCGTGGAAGACCGGCTGGACGGGTGTCGCCCCGCCGGTCGTGTACAACGACGCTTAGTTAAGCAAGCCCGTTAGGCAACTTCGTGGCCACGGGCCGCGCGCAGGATCTCAAACCACTGGCTGCGGCTCAGGCTGAACTGAGTCGCTTCCACCGCTTCCTTCACTGCCGCAATGCGGCCCGAGCCGGTCAACGGCACCGGGCGGCTCGGCAGCTGCATAATCCACGCGAACACCACCGCGCCGAATGGGCGTTGCAGCTCGTCGGCCACTTTCTGGATCACGGTGCGCACGCGCTGGCCTGCCGCATCGTCGCTGCTGAACAGGCGGCCGCCGGCCAGCGGCGACCAGATCATCGGCGCCACGCCGAGGTCTTGCAGGCCGTCGAAGGTTTCGTCGAACATCGGCGCCACGTGCAGCGGCGAGAATTCCACCTGGTTGGTCGCCAGCGGGATGCGGCGGTTCAGGCTTTCAAACTGGTGGCGGGTGAAGTTGGACACGCCGAAGTGCTTGACCTTGCCATCAGCTTTCAATTTCTGGAACGCGCCGGCGATTTCATCGAAGTTCATCAGCGGATCCGGGCGGTGGATCAGCAGCAGGTCGAGGTGGTCGGTGCCCAGCTGGCGCAGCGAGTTCTCGGCCGACGCAATGATGTGGCTGGCGCTGGTGTCATAGTGCTGGATGGTGTGCTCCGGGCGCGCCGCGTTCACCAGCTTGATGCCGCACTTGCTGACGATCTGCATCTGGTCGCGCAGCGACGGTTGCAGCGCCAGCGCCTCGCCAAACGTGGCTTCCACGCCATAGCCGCCGTAGATATCGGCGTGGTCGAAGCTGGTCACGCCCATGGCCAGCGCCTGCTCGATCCACTCGACGCGCTGCTGCGGCGACAGATTCCATTCATTCATACGCCACATGCCGGCAACGATGCGCGACAGCGTCAGGCCGCCTTGGTAGGTCGCGAGGGAAGGGCAGGTCAGGTTGGTCATCGGCAAACTTTCCAAGTTAAATGAGAGCAAGAATTATAGTATGATCGTGACGTACGCCAGACCGAATGGAGAGATGACGTGGGACTTTTATCGTTTCTGAAATCGAAACCGGAACCTGAAGCGAAACCCGCCAGCGCCCCTGGTGCAGCCCCTGCACCGGCCCCAGCGCAGACGGCCGCAGCGGCGCCGGACGCCAATGCCATCGTTACCCGTTCTGAGATTGTCGACGAACGTCACCGCCTGTGCGGCTACCGCTTCAGTGCGCCGCTGCCGGAAGCGGAGATGATCGGCGCGCTGGTGGCTGCCCACCTCCCTGACTTTGCCCAGAGGCGCTTGGCGCTGGTGCAAATCACCATGGATGCGGTGGTATTCAACCGCCACCTGCCGCTGGCCGCTCCCAATACCGTGTTCCTGCTCGACCGCAAGGCCGCCAACCTGCCGGCGGATCAGATTGCCGGCCGCATCGCGGCGCTGCGCGAGACCGGCTCCAAGGTCGCGCTGCGCGGCGTGTCGCTGGATGCCGAAGATGCCCCGCTGCTGGCAGCGGCCGACATCGTCCTGCTGCACCTGCAGGAGCACACGCTGGCCGAATTCCAGACCCTGTCCAAGCAGCTGCGCCTGCGCTACCCGGAATTGAAGCTGCTGGTAGACGGCGTAGAGTCGTGGGATGAGCAGCGCATGTGCGCTTCGTGGGGCGCGAATTACCTCATGGGCCACTTCCTGACCACCAGCGACAAGGTGGACCCGGACGCCAAGATCGATCAAAGCCGCATGACCTCGATCGAGCTGCTGAACCTGCTGCGCACCGATGCCGAACTGCCGGCCATGATCGAAGTCGCCAAGCGCGATCCCGGCATGACTTACCAGGTGCTGCAATGGGCCAATGCGCCGGGCAGCGGCCAGACCACCAAGGTCACTAGCTTGCAGCAAGCCTTCATGGTGCTGGGACGGAACCAGCTGTATCGCGGCTTGACGGTGTCGATGTTCCGCCTCGGCGGCGGCGCCAACAAGGAGCGTGATGAATCTTTGCTGGAAGTGGCGCTGACCCGCGCGCGTTTCCTGGAGACGTGCAGCAAGCTGCCGCAAGCCAAGCGCGACGAATTGTTCCTGGTGGGCTTGCTGTCGCTGTTTGATGTGCTGCTGGGTGTGCCGATGGCGAACCTGGTCAGCAAGATGCGCCTGTCGGATGATATCCGCGATGTGCTGCTGGGGACGGAGGGCGCTTACAGCCCGTACTTGACGATGGTGCTGCTGCTGGAGCGCAACAAGGTGGAGCGTGCGCTGGAGATTGCGGAAACGCTGGAGATAGATGTCGACGGCCTGCCGCTAGTGGGACAGGCCGCCTTCCAGTGGGCGCAGGAATCGATGCAGCAGACCGGCGCCGACTGATCTAAGTTACTTCAGCCAGAGGCGGATCGAGTCCCAGGCGCGGCCGAAGATCGAGGCTTGTTCCACGGTCTCCAGCGCCACGACTGGGAGTTCCAGCATCGGCTTGCCGTCCACCACCATCTTCAGGGTGCCGACGCGGCTGTTCTCGGCCAGCGGCGCGACCAGCGGGTCTTTACGCTCCAGCGCCGGTTTCATCTTGCCAGCCACGCCCTTGGGCACGGTCACCATCACGTCTTGCGCGAAGCCGATCTTCACGGCGTTCTTCGAACCTTTCCAGATTTCCGGCGTGGCGATAGGCTGGCCTTTCGAGTACAGCTTCACCGTATCGAAGTTCTGGAAGCCCCAGTTCAGCAGCTTCTGGCTTTCCTGCGTACGCACTTGATCCGACGAGGTGCCCAGCACCACCGAGATCAGGCGGCGCTCGCCGGTGCCGTTCGGACGCTTGGCCGAGGCGATCATGCAGTAGCCGGCCGCTTCGGTGTGGCCGGTTTTCATGCCGTCCACGGTTGGATCCAGCCACAGCAGGCGGTTGCGGTTCGGCTGGGTGATCTTGTTGTAGGTGAAGGTCTTCACCGAGTCAATCTTGTAGAACTCCGGGAAGTCCTTGATCACGTGCTGCGCCAACTGCGACAGGTCTTGCGCGGTCGAATAGTTTTCCGGCGACGGCAGGCCGTGCGGATTGGCGAAGTGGGTCGAGGTCAGGCCCAGGCGCTGGGCTTCCTTGTTCATCAGCACCACAAAGGCGGACTCGTCGCCGGCAACGGCTTCGGCCAGCGCCACCGCAGCGTCGTTACCCGACTGCACCATCAGACCGTACAGCAGGTCGTTGATGCTGACCGGGGTGGCTGGGTCGATGAACATCTTCGAGCTGCTCGAATCAACCTTCCATGCCTTGGTCGAGACATTGACCATCTGGTTCAGGGCAATCTTCTTGTCGCGCAGCGCGCCGAAGGTCACGTAAGCCGTCATGATCTTGGTCAGCGAAGCTGGCTCGATGCGGGCGTTCGGATCTTGCGAGGCGATGATCTGGCCGCTGGTCGCGTCCAGCAGCAGCCAGGACTTGGCGGCGATGTTCGGGGCTGGCAGCGTTTGCGCCACGGCGGAGGTCATCAACATCACACTGGTGGCCAGTGCCGCGATAATTTTCTTCATGTGATCTGGTGTAAAAGTTAAAAGCCCGATGATTATAGTTGCTTAATCCGCATTTGCGGTGTCCGTTTCAGCCTCGGTTAAGCCGCCGCGGCCCCACAGCTGCGTGACCCAGCTCTTGATGTGGCCGAGCTTGCGGTGGAAGAAGTGGTCGGCGCCGGGGATGACGATCACTGGAATCTCTTGCGGACGCAGCCAGTCCAGCACGTCGATCAGGGGGATGGTTTCGTCTTGCTCGCCGTGGATCAGGATGGTGTCCGCAGGGATGTCGGCCATCTGCCATTTCTTGGCGGCCGCGCCGACCAGCACCAGACGCTCGGCCGGCTTGCCGGCGGCGGCAAGGCGCTGGGCCAGATGCGTTTGCACGTAGGTGCCGAAGGAGAAGCCCGACAGCGCTACCGGCAAGTCCGGGAATTTTTCGGTCATCCACGCATGCAGGATAGCCATGTCGTCGGTCTCGCCTTGGCCATGGTCGTGCACGCCTTCGGACTTGCCGACACCGCGGAAGTTGATGCGCGCCACCACGTAGCCGAGGTTGACGAAGGTGCGCATCAGGGTCACGGCCACCTTGTTGTCCATGGTGCCGCCGTACAGCGGATGCGGGTGCGCCACCAGCGCTACGCCGCGCGGTGCGGCGTCATCCGCCGGATAGTCGATCACGCCTTCCATTTGGCCGGCGGCGCCAGCCAGCATGAATTTTTCGCTCTTGTTCATATGCCTTAGATTTTGAGACGTTCAACAACTTGGCCGTTGACCAGGTGGGAGTCGATGATTTCATCGATATCGCTGGTGTCAACGTAGGTGTACCACGTGCCTTCCGGGTAGACCACCATCACCGGGCCTTCCTCGCAGCGGTCGAGGCAGCCGGCCTGGTTGATGCGCACCTTGCCCGCGCCGTTCAGGTTGAGTTCCTTGCAGCGCTTCTTGGCGTGCTTTTGCGCGGTTTCGGCGCCGTGGTCGCCGCAGCTATTGCGGCCGTCGTCACGCTTGTTCATGCAGAAGAAGACGTGGTGCTTGAAGTATTGGGTATCGCTCATGGCCGTGCCTCTTTAAAGTCGTAGCCGCTATGATACCTTGGCGGCGTTTAGCTTGTGGGCCGGCAGCCAGAGGAACCAGACCGCAAAGAATGGCCACAGCAGCGATAAGAACTGCGCCGCGCCGTTGAAGTTCAGGAATTTCCCCTGCACCCATGTTTGCAAAGTTGCCACGAAATATGGGTTGGCGGGCGTGGTGTTGATGATGACCAGTCCCAGCAGCAGGGTGGTCACGGCCAGGCGCCGCTGTGCCACGTGCGGGGCGTAGGCGAGGCCGGCCAGCATGATGGCGCCGATCAGGAAGCCGCCCTCGGCGCCGGGCGTGACCCAGACGAAGGCGTTTTCCGGCGAGAACAGCAGCGCCGAGGCCAGTGCTTTGACCAGCACCGAGCTGGCGATCATGGCCGTCACCAGCAGTCCGCGCGGCGACGGTTTGCGCAGCAGGCATAGCAGCGTCAGGCCGGCGCCGACCATGCCGCATGCGGTGATGATGGTTTCGGATAGCCAGTACTGCTCCACCGTCAAGTCCACATCTGGCCGAATCAGGCTGGCGAGGTCGATTTCCATGTCCAGCAGCTGCGACAGCCAGTCCGACAAGATCGGCAGCAGCTGGCCCAGGCCGTACAGGAAGTTTTGCGGATAAATCTGCGCCAGCGGCCACAGGGCCAGCAGCACAAAGCCTTGGCTGGCGTGCGGCGCAAACCACGCTTGGCGCAGGCGCTGCAGCTGGCTTTGATCGAGCAGGCGGCGCACGGTCAGCACGCCGATCAAGCCGCCCACTGCGCAGCCGGCGGCGTTAGTGTAGAAGTCCAGATTGGAGGACACGCGGCTTGGCAAATAGGTTTGCACCGCTTCCATGGTGCCGGACACCAGCAAGCCGCTGGCGCTGGCAATCAGCAGCGCCCACAAGCCTTTGACGCGCGGGTACAGTGCATAGGCGATCAAGATGCCGAACGGGATGTAGCCGATCACGTTGATGATGGCGTCGAACTTGGTCCAGTAGCGCGGCATGCTGGTCGTCTCGAGGAAGATCAGCGGCGACAAGCCTTGGTTATGCCAGCCGGAGAACGGGAACCAGCTGGCGTAGACGATCAGCAGCAGGTAGGCCAGCAGCGCCGCACGCGTGATCGGCGAGGTTCTTTGCATCGGCGCGAGCGGCGGCTTGGCCGGCGTCGCTGCCGGCGTGGGCTCGGGCGGCGCGGCCTGTGAGTGTTCTGTCATTTCGACGGCGGCAGCGCCGCCAGCCACGTGATCAGCTCAGCGGCGACTGCGTCGCTGGCGTCGGCCAACGCGCTGGCGCCGCCCGCGGCATCGGCGCTTGGCGCGGAAACGCTGCTGCTAAAGGCTTTCTGCTCCACCAGCCGGTGATTGCGGAACACCGAGGCACGCAAACGCACCACGCCCTTGCTGCTGGTGGCGCTGTCGAAGTTCTGTGCAAAGTCCTCCACCTCCATGCGCAGCACGGTGGCGCTGGCCGCAGCATCGGTGGTGGACAGCACTTTCACGCCGGCTTGCGACAGGCGCGCCTTCATGCGCTGCGTGAGCAGCTGCGCCGGCGTGCTTACCCACTGGTTGTAGGCGTAAGGGCGCGATTGACGCGCATCGGAATACAGCAGGCGGTAATGCATGCGCTCCGTGTCCAGCGAGGCCGGGCCGCTGACATCGGCCACAATAACGGCGCCGATGCTGGCGCTGGCGGCTTCTGAGGCGGTGCTTGTGGCCGCAGGCAGCGGGCCGAAATCATACTGCGCGGTCGGCTGGCCTTTGCTGGCGCACGCGCCCAGCGTCACGGCCATGGCGGCGATCATCAGGGCGTTACGGATGGTGGTGGTCATCATCTCGTGTTCCTTATTTGGTCTGGGCGGAGAAGCCTTCTTCACCGGGGCCGGGCGGCGTGCCGGGCGCGCCGAAGATCAGGCTTTGCGGACGGTCGTTAATCTTGTTCATGGTCTTGCGCAGCGCGCGCATGGAAGCGCGGGTGTCGTCCGACAGCGAATTCACTTGCGGCAGCGTGTCCAGTTCCAGCCCGCCGGCCACTGCGTCCACCGAGCCGCCGATGCGCTCCACCGTGGTGGTAATGCGGTCTATCGGGCCGTCTTTCGCCTGCAAGTTGGTGGTCAGATTGTTGACGTCAGTGGCCAGCGCGGTCACGGAGTTCAGCGTCTTCTGGGTTTGGTCGGCCAGTGCCGGCAGCTTGTCGATGGTCGGTTGCAGTTTTTCCGGCAGTTCTCGGTACTTCTGCGCGGTCTCGCTCACATCGGCAAACGCGCCGAGGATGACTTTTTGGTTGTCGGGATTGAGCAGCGTGTTCAAACGGCGGGTGACTTCCTCGGTCTGCGCCAGAATCTCGCGGCCCCGCTTGTCGATCTGGTCGAACAAGCCAGCACGCAGCGGAATGCGCGCTGGATGATCGGCACTGGACTGCAAGCGCGGCGAACCAGTCTTGTCGTCATCGAGCGCGATGAAGGCAATGCCGGTCACGCCCTGGTAGCCGAGCGAAGCGAAAGTGGTGTTGGTGATTGGCGCATCGGTGTCGATATTGAGCGTAACGATAATCTGGCCGGCCACCTTGGGATCGAAGTCGATGCCGCCAACCCGGCCCACTTCCAGGCCTCGGTAGCGGATCGGCGCTTGCGGATTCAGGCCGGGAATTGCCTGCGCCGTAGCGATAATGTACGGCACGCGTTCGACGCGGTCGCGGTTGAACCAAAGGCCGTACAGGATCGCCGCTATCAGCAGCGTGATCGTGAAGAAGCCGGTAGTAAGGGCGTGGGATCGGTTTTCCATCAGTGCTCCGTTGATGTTTTTTCTTCCAGCGCTTCCAGTGCGCGGCGGCCACGGTCGCCAAGGAAGAACTCCTTGATGAATGGGTGGTCGACTTTCAGCAGATCGGCCAGTGGGCCAAGCGCGATTACGTGTTTTTCCGCCAGCACGGCAATGCGGGTGGAGAGGGCGAATAGCGTATCCAGATCGTGGGTGACCATCACCACCGTTAAACCAAGTTCACGGTGCAGCGATTTAATCAGCGCCACGAAGGCTTCCGACAAATCGGGATCGAGACCGGCGGTGGGCTCGTCGAGGAACAGCAGCTTGGGTTCCAGCGCCAACGCACGCGCCAAGGCCACGCGCTTGACCATCCCGCCTGACAGATCGGACGGCATCTTGTTGGCGTGTTCGGGGCCGAGGCCGACCATGTTCATTTTCAGCAGCACGGCGTCGTGCACCAGATCTTCCGGCAGTACGTGCAGTTCGCGCATCGGCTGGGCGATATTCTCGAACACGGTTAGCGCCGAATACAGCGCGCCTTGCTGGAACAGCATGCCCCAGTGATTGCGTAGTTGCTGCAATTGGTCGGAATCGATTTCGCTGATGTCTTCACCGAACACGCGCACGCAGCCGCGCGCCGGGCGTTCAAGGCCCAGCATCTGGCGCAGCAGCGTGGTCTTGCCGGTGCCGGAGCCGCCGACGATGGACATGATTTCGCCCTGTTCGATTTCGAGATTCAAATCCTGGTGCACCACGGTGCGGCCGTACTTCGTCCACAGGCCGGTGATTTCGACCACCGGCACGCTGCCATCGAGTGTCAGTTCGCCGGTGCCTGGGCCGCAGCTGGCTTCCTGATCGCTCATCCCGAGAACCCCACGCCGCTAAAGACAATCGCAAACACTGCGTCGGCCAGAATCACGGCGGTAATTGCCGTCACCACGGAAGTGGTGGTGCCGCGCCCGAGGCTTTCCGTATTCGGCTTGATGCGCAGGCCAAAGTGGCAGGACACCAGCGCAATCAGCATGCCGAACACCACACCCTTGCCGATGCCGATCATGTAGTTCGCCAGCGGCACTGCTTCCGGCAGCTTAAGCAGGAAGTATTGCGGCGACAGGTTCAGTTCCAGTTTGGCCGACAGCATGCCGCCCATCAGCGCGATGGTGTCGGTCCAGATCACCAGCAGCGGCATGGCGATGGCCAGTGCCAGCACCTTCGGCATGATCAGGCGGAAGCCGTGCGAGATGCCCATCACCAGCATGGCGTCCAGTTCCTCGGTCACGCGCATCACGCCCAATTGCGCGGTGATGGAAGAACCGGAGCGGCCGGCCACCAGGATCGCCGCCAGCAGCGGCCCCAGTTCGCGGATGATGCTCATGCCGAGCAGGTTGACCAGGAAGACGTCGCCGCCGAAGTTACGCAGCTGCTGCGCCGATAAATACGAGAACACCACGCCGATCAGGAAGCCCACCAGCGCCGTAATGCCCAGCGCTTGAAAGCCGGCGTGATAGATGTTGGCGGAGATTTCTTTCCAAGGCCCGCGCAGCGGATTGCGCAGGAAGCGCCAACAGTCCAGCACCACTTGCCCGATGAGCCTTATCAGGCCGGCCATGTGCTCGAAGAACAGCAGCATGGCAAAGCCCAGCTTCATCACCAAGGTCAGGCGATGCTGGCGTGGGCGTGGCAATTCCAGCGCGCCGGTAGTTTCAAGGCGTTTGAAGAATTCTTCCAGCTCAGGCGCGAGTTGTAGATTGGCCGGGCGGGCCTTGCCCCACGCATTCCAGAACAGCTGGGCGCCGATGTGGTCCATGCTGTCGATGGCCGACAAGTCCCATTTCAGCTGATCGCCCTTGAGCGACTGCAGGAAGGTGGTAATGGTGGCCATCGCCTTGCCCTGCGCCAGTGCGTGCACTTGCCACGTGCCGGTAGCGGCGACGGCGCCAGCATTCAGGGTCAGGGTAGGCTCTTGGGCAGTAGGCATACCTCAAGTTTAAGGGAGTTTGGCTTCCGAGGCTACCTAACATAAGCGCTATAGTTATCCCCCGCACAGCCAAGCAGGGTCAGACCCCTTCGGGGTCTGACCCTTGGTGCCGGTTTGCGGGGTAGTGCCTCAAGCGGCCAGCCTTCGGGCCTGGCGCTTCGGCGCTGGCGTTTCTGCGGCTTTAGGCTTCGCCCCCGCATAATCGCTGGCCAGCAGGGCTTCGGCTTCTTCTTTGCCCATGCCTTGTGTTTGCAGGTAGCGCGCCACCATGGCCACCAAACGCTCCAGCGCAATGCGGTGGGTGGCGTCGGTATTCGCATACAGCCAGTCGGAGAAGGCCATGAAACGCTGGAACGGCGCATCGCCCAGCAGCACCGGCAGCG
The DNA here is from genome assembly GCF_009857435.1 of Duganella rivi. Taxonomy (GTDB): domain Bacteria; phylum Pseudomonadota; class Gammaproteobacteria; order Burkholderiales; family Burkholderiaceae_D; genus Rugamonas; species Rugamonas rivi. The sequence continues at coordinate 2,148 of NZ_WWCK01000009.1, read as the reverse complement.
TGTGCGCGAAGCGGCCGGAGTTGGCCACCAAGTCCCAGTAGCGGGCAAAGCGCACCAATCGCTGCATGGTGCTGAAGTCGATGTCTTTATTGGCCAGGATGGTGTACGGCGCGTACGGGTCGTACACCATGCCGAATTCCTGCGTATGGCGAATGATCGGCGTGCCGCGCAGGCGCTTCAGAATGCCGAACTGGATCTCGTGCGGCTCCAGCGCCCACAGCTTGTTGAAGCCTTCGGCAAAGCTGTCCACCGTTTCACCCGGCAGGCCGGCGATCAGGTCGACGTGCATGTGGGCGTGCGATTGCTTGGTCAGCCAGCGGATGTTATCAGCGGCCTTTTGGTTATCCTGCTTGCGGCTGACCAGCATTTGCACCTCGGGATTGAAGCTCTGGATGCCGATTTCGAATTGCAGCGCGCCCTGCGGGAATTTGGCGATGCCTTCTTTTAGTGCATCCGGCAGATGGTCTGGCACCAGCTCGAAGTGGGCGTAGACTGGATCGTCCGGGTTGGCTTCCAGCTTATCGAGGAAGAACTGCATGATCTTCAGGCTGGTCTTGATGTTCAGATTGAAGGTGCGGTCGACAAACTTGAACAGGCGCGCGCCGCGCTGGTATAGCGACTCCATCTCCGCCAGGAAGTTATCGAGCGCGAACGGCCATGCCGTCTTATCCAGCGCCGACAGGCAGAACTCGCACTTGAACGGGCAGCCGCGCGAGGCCTCTACATATAGAGTGCGATTCTTGATGTCGTCATCGCTATATAAAGAGTAGGGCAGCTTGATCTCGGCCATCGGCGGCTGTACGCCGGCGTGCACCTTCATCAGCGGCTTGGGACCGTGCAGGATTTCGCCGCACAGTTTCGGGAAGGTGACGTCGCCCCAGCCGGTAATCACGTAATCGGCCAGCTTGACGATTTCCTGCTCATTGGTCTCGTGCGAAACCTCCGGGCCGCCCAGCACCACGACCACCTGCGGCGCCACGCGCTTGAGCATGGCCACGACCTTGGCGGTTTCCTCGACGTTCCATATATAGATGCCGAAGCCGACGATCTTCGGCGAGTAAGACAGGATGCGTTCAACAATCTCGGTCGCCTTGGCGCCGATAACAAATTCCTGCAGGCGCGTTTGCTCCTGCAGCTCGCCCATATTGGCTAGCAAATAGCGCAGGCCAAGGGAGGCGTGCGTGTAGCGGGCGTTAAGCGTGGTAAGTAAGATAGACATCCGCGTATTTTACCCTTGTCAGCAGGGCGGGCCGCTGTTATAGTTCTGTCCCTCGCGAAACACTACATGCAAATGCAGAGCGAAACGAGAAAAAAGAAGAGCTTGACGAGATGTGCGAAACGCCTCATAATCTTGCCTCTTCGCTGATGAACAAAACGCTTCTTCAGCAAATGCAGTACCAAATTCTGATCTTTAAAAAATTACAGTCGATAAATGTGGGCGTTTGATGCTGCAACAAAAAGCATTAAATGCTCAACAAGAAATAATACAGTAGTAATACTGTCAGTATTTTGAGTGGGCGAACCATCCGGTAAAACGGATAAAACAGAGATTAAACTAAAGAGTTTGATCCTGGCTCAGATTGAACGCTGGCGGCATGCCTTACACATGCAAGTCGAACGGCAGCACGGAGCTTGCTCTGGTGGCGAGTGGCGAACGGGTGAGTAATATATCGGAACGTACCCAAGAGTGGGGGATAACGTAGCGAAAGTTACGCTAATACCGCATACGATCTAAGGATGAAAGCAGGGGATCGCAAGACCTTGTGCTCCTGGAGCGGCCGATATCTGATTAGCTAGTTGGTGGGGTAAAGGCCCACCAAGGCAACGATCAGTAGCTGGTCTGAGAGGACGACCAGCCACACTGGAACTGAGACACGGTCCAGACTCCTACGGGAGGCAGCAGTGGGGAATTTTGGACAATGGGGGCAACCCTGATCCAGCAATGCCGCGTGAGTGAAGAAGGCCTTCGGGTTGTAAAGCTCTTTTGTCAGGGAAGAAAAGGTTGCGGCTAATATCCGCGGCTCATGACGGTACCTGAAGAATAAGCACCGGCTAACTACGTGCCAGCAGCCGCGGTAATACGTAGGGTGCAAGCGTTAATCGGAATTACTGGGCGTAAAGCGTGCGCAGGCGGTTTTGTAAGACTGT
>NZ_WWCK01000008.1 GCF_009857435.1 Duganella rivi | reverse complement strand
ACTCACCCGTTCGCCACTCGCCACCAGAGCAAGCTCCGTGCTGCCGTTCGACTTGCATGTGTAAGGCATGCCGCCAGCGTTCAATCTGAGCCAGGATCAAACTCTTTAGTTTAATCTCTGTTTTATCTCGTTTTACCGAGATGGTTCGCTCACTCAAAATACTGACAGTATTACTACTGTATTATTTCTTGTTGAGCATTTAATGCTTTTTTGTTGCAGCACCAAATGCCCACACTTATCGACTGTTGATTTTTAAAGATCTTGTCTTGCACTGCGAAGCGTTTTGTTCGCAGCAGAGAGATGAGATTATGAAGTGTTTCGTACATCTCGTCAACCCCTCGCTTTTCTTCGTTTCCGCTTTGCAGCGTCTGCGTTGTCTTGCGAGGGACAGAATCATATCAAAGACCTTCGAAGTTTGGCAAGCGCTTTTCCAGGAATGCTTGCATGCCTTCTTTCTGGGCAGGCGTGCCGAACGCAGCCTGGAACAAACGACGCTCATAAGTAACGCCTTCCGACAGCGTGGTTTCAAAGGCGCGGTTGACCGAGTCTTTAATCTGCATCGCCACCGAAGTCGACATCGAGGAGATCTGCTTGGCAATCGCCAGCACTTCCTCGATCAGCTTATCCGCCGGGATCACGCGCGACACCAGGCCGATGCGCTCGGCCTCTGCCGCATCAATGGTGCGCGCGGTCAGCAGCATGTCCATGGCCTTGGCTTTACCAATCGCGCGCGGCAGGCGCTGCGTACCGCCTGCGCCCGGCACCACGCCGACCTTGATTTCCGGCTGGCCGAACTTGGCGCTGTCCGCCGCGACCAGGAAGTCGCACATCATGGCCAGTTCGCAGCCGCCGCCCAGCGCAAAGCCGGCCACGGCGCCGATCACCGGCTTGCGCACGCGCAGGATGTGCTCCCAGTTGCGGCCGATGTAGTTGTCGCGATAGGTATCTGGATAGCTGTAGTCCACCATGGCCGCGATATCGGCGCCGGCGGCAAAGGCTTTCTCGCTGCCGGTCAGCACGATGCAGCCGATGGCCGGGTCGGCGTCGAACTTATATAAGGCCTCACCCAGCTCGTTCATCATATTGTCGTTCAGCGCATTCAGCGCCTTCGGACGGTTCAGACGGATCAGGGCTACTTTGTCGTGCACTTCTACGATCAGGTCTTGGTACTGCATGGGTTGCTCCTCCAATGTGGAATATGACTAATCGATTGTAGCGTCTATCCCCGGCGCTGGTATGATTGAAATTCGGCAATTAGCACTGATGAGTGTCCCATTTTTAACTTCCTTCGCAGCGACGAGCTTCTTCGCAACGGCGATTTCCGCCGCTATTGGTCAGCAGCCATCCTCAACGGCTTTGGCAGTTACGTCAGCGCCCTCGCGATTCCGCTGTGCGCGGTGCTGCTATTAAAAGCCTCGCCCGCGCAGATGGGCATGATGGGCGCGGCGGCCGCGTTGCCGTTCGCGCTACTGGCTTTGCCGGCTGGTGTTTTCCTCGACCGCAACCGCAAGCTGCCTATTCTATTGGCAAGCAAGGCGATTCAGGCGGCGGCGCTGGGCAGCATCCCGCTGGCGTGGTGGCTGGGCGTGCTGACGGTGCAATGGCTGTACGCTGTGTCCTTTATCAGCGGCGCCTGCGGCGTGGTGGGCGGCGGCGCGGAGCAAGTGTTCCTGACTAATCTCATCGGCCGCGACAAGCTGACCGACGCCCAATCCAAGTTTGCCGCCACCGATTCCGCCTCGCGCCTGCTGGCGCCGGGCATGGCTGGCGTGCTGATTCAATGGCTGACCGCGCCGTACGCGGTGATCCTCAATGCGCTCGGCTTCGTGGTCTCTATCCTCCTGCTGCGCAATGTACAGGCCAACGATCCCAAGCCGCCGCCGTCCAATAAGCATCCGCTGCGCGACATTCAGGATGGTTTCCGCTTCATCTGGAGCCAACCACTGCTGCGCACGCTGGCCTGGGCCTCGGGCCTGTGGCATATGCTGTTCTACGGTTTCGCCGCGCTGCACGTGATTTTTGCCACCCGCGAACTGGGCATGAGCCCTGGCATGCTGGGCGTGGCGCAGATGATCGGTGGCGTCGGCGTGCTGGCCAGCTCGCTCATGCTCAAGCCGCTGACCCAGCGCTTCGGCGCCACCGGCGCCATGCTGACCGGCGTAGGCCTGTGCACCTTCGCCTACATTATTAATCCGCTGATTCCGGCGAATCTGTTCGGCTATCCGCTGGCCAGCGCGATTGCCTGCGCCGCCCTGTCCTTCTTCCTCGATTGCGGCGTGATGCTGTTCCTCATGCCCTACACCACCATGCGCCAAAAGGTCACGCCGGACGAGTATTTGGGCCGCATGGTCTCCACCATGCGCTTCCTGACGGTGGCGATTGCGCCGCTGGGCGCGCTGACGGCCGGCTACCTCGGCGAACACTTCAACGTGCGCACCGGCCTGGCCTGCGTGGCCGCCGGCAGCGTGGTGCTGATGCTGCTGTTGGCCCTGTCGCCATCCGTGCGCCAGAAAAGCTGACTAGCCAGTAGGCTGGCTCCAGTGCTTAATCAACGGAGTCCGCCATGTTCAAATCCATCATGCTGCCCACCGACGGCTCCGAGCTGTCGGACAAGGCTACCGCCATCGCAGTCGATTTCGCCAAGCTGCACCAGGCCCGCATCGTCGCGCTCACGGTAATTCAGCCTATGCTGATGCCCTCGCTCGGCGACAGCGGCGCAATGGTCACCGCCGAAGCTTACGAAACGCAGATGCAAGACGCCGCCCGCCATCATATCGACAAGGTGGCGTTGGCCGCCAACGCGGCTGGCATTCCATTTCAGGGAGTGATCGCGATGTCGCCTAATCCCTACGAGGAGATTGTGGAAGGCGCCAAGAAGTACGGCTGCGATTTGATTATGATGGCCTCGCACGGACGCACGGGCCTGAACAAACTGTTTTTGGGCAGCGAGACGCAGCGCGTGCTGTCCCACACCACGCTGCCCGTTCTAGTCCTGCGTTAAAACTTCTTCGGCAGCAGCACCCAGATGGCGCCTCGTTGCTTCATGCGGCCCGCATTCTCCGCCGCCTCCACGCCGAAGCCGAAGAAGTAGTCGACGCGGATGGCGCCGCGAATCGCGCCGCCCGTATCCTGCGCCATGACCAGCCGCTGCAGCGGAATGTCGCTATTCGGCTGGGTGGTGGACAGGAACACCGGCGCGCCCTGCGGCAGCTGGGTAGCGTCGATGGCGACCGAGCGCTGCGGCGTCAGCGGCACGCCCAGCGAGCCTTTCGGGCCCACTTTCGGATCCGGCAGCTTTTCCTCTTTAAAGAACACATAGCTCGGATTGACGTTAAACAGCTCCTGCATGCGGGTCGGGTGACCAGCGATCCACGCCTTGATGCCCTGCGCCGACGCCTGCTCCAGGGTCAGTTCACCCTTCTCCACCAGGTACTTGCCAATCGACTTGTAAGGATGGCCGTTCTGGTCGGCGTACGCCACGCGCACGGTTTCACCGGATTCGCTCAGCTGCACACGGCCCGAACCCTGCACCTGCAGGAAGAACGATTCGACCGGATCGTCCACCCACAGCAGTTCCTTGCCGCTGAAGTTGGCCGATTCGATATCGGCACGGGTCGAATAAGGGATCACCTTCTTGCCGACCACCTTGCCGCGCAGGCGCATGCCTTTCAGCTCCGGGTAGACGCTGGCCAGCTCGATGGTGACCATGTCGTCCGGTACTTTATACAGAGGCGTCTGGTACACGCCGCCCTTTTTGCGGGAACCGTGCAGCAGCGGCTCGTAGTAGCCGGTAATCAGGCCGTCGGTAGCGCCGTCCGGTGCGATCACCTGGTTCGGCTCCAGGAAGGCTTCAAAGAAAGTGCGAATCGCCTTTTCATCATTGCCGTTGACAGTGCGGGCGATGGTGCAGGCCTCTTTCCAAAGCGCTTGCTTGACCAGCACCGTGCACGAGGACGTGAACGCCGGCCACGCGGCGCGCAAATCATCCTTGTCCCAGCCTGGCAGCGCCGCGAAGGTGGCCGGCACCATTTGCAGCGCGGCCGGTTTGGGCGGCACTGGCGGCGCCGGCTGCACGGGAGGCGTTGGCTGGACTGGCGGCTGCGGCTGCACCGGCGGCGGTTCAACCGGCTTCTCCGGCGGCAGCGGCGTGGAAGTACAAGCGGCCAACGCCAGCGCGACGGCGCTCAGCGGAACGAGTAGACTACGGGACGTGAGAGACATAAAAGGATAACTATGTGGCTATTGATGGTAGAAGCAGGCGTGGCCTTCTTCCTGCTCGTATTCATCGTCTGGTGGACGATGAAGGGTAAGAAGTAATCAGTGCAGCGTGCGCGGCAGCGACAGCACGAATTCCGGGATTTTCACTTCAAACTGATGGCCGTCCTCGGCCACGCAGAAGTACTCGCCGACCATCGACCCTTGCTGGGTTTGCAGCGCCGCGCCGCTGGTGTATTCAAACTGCTCGCCCGGCTGCAGCAGCGGCTGATGGCCAACCACGCCCAGTCCGCGCACTTCTTCCACGTGATTGTTGGCGTCGGTGATGATCCAGTGGCGCGAGATCAGCTGCGCGGCCACCGTGCCGGTATTTTTGATCGTAATCGAGTACGTGAACACAAAGTTCGTGCGTTCCGGGTCTGACTGATCCGGCAGGTACTGGGTTCTGACCGACACGGTAAATTCATAATTCGACATCAACATTCCTCTAATATGCAAGCTTGGCGATTGTATATCGCCAGACGTCCATTGCACCGCAATTTGGCCCACTATGCAAGGACGGCGCGGGTGAAAACGGGCATAGCCGGCCGTAGCAGCGTAAAATAGCGCATCTTTTTTATTGCAAGCCCAACGCCATGACCACCTACCGCATCGCTCCCAGCATCCTGTCCGCCGATTTCGCCCGCCTGGGTGAAGAAGTCCGCAATGTCGTCTCGGCCGGCGCCGACATCATCCACTTTGACGTAATGGACAACCATTATGTTCCTAACCTGACCATCGGCCCGCTGGTGTGCCAGGCGATCCGTCCGCACGTGGATGTGCCGATCGATGTGCACCTGATGGTCAAGCCGGTAGACCGCATCATCCCGGACTTTGCCAAGGCCGGCGCCAACATCATCACCTTCCACCCGGAAGCGTCTGATCACATCGACCGCTCGCTGCAACTGATCCGCGACCACGGCTGCAAGGCCGGCCTGGTGTTCAACCCGGCCACACCGCTGAGCTACCTGGAACACGTAATGGACAAGATCGACATGATCCTGATTATGTCGGTCAACCCAGGCTTCGGCGGCCAGTCCTTCATCCCGCAAGCGCTGAAGAAAATCGCTGAAGCACGCCGCCTGATCGATGAATCCGGCCGCGACATCTTGCTGGAAGTAGACGGCGGCATCAAGATCGAGAACATCGCCGCTGCCGCAGCAGCCGGCGCGGACACCTTCGTCGCCGGCTCCGCTATCTTCGGCCAGCCAGATTACAAGGCCGTCATCGACGCCATGCGCGCCAACCTGGCCAAGGTCTAAGGCGATGAGCGTGCTGGCAGGCGTACGCGCCGCAATCATAGACCTCGACGGCACCATGCTGGACACGATTCCCGACTTCCACGTCGCGATCAACGGCATGCGCGCGGAACTGGGCCTGGGCCCGATCACGCAGGAGCAAATCGCCCTGATGGTCGGCAAAGGCTCGGAAAACCTGATCCGCTCCGTATTGGCGCTCGATTGGGACGAAAGCCGCATCGAGGCCGCGTTTGCGCAAGCGATGGACGCCTACCAGCGCCACTATTTAAGCATCAACGGTAATTACAGCACCTTGTTCCCGCAAGTGATTGAAGGCCTGAGCGCGATGAAAGCGCAAGGCCTGCGCCTCGCCTGCGTGACCAACAAGCCTATCAGCTTCACCACGCCGCTGCTGAAACTGAAAGGCCTGAGCGAATTCTTTGAAGTGGTTTACGGCGGCGACTCGCTGCCGCGCAAAAAACCAGACCCGCTCCCCCTGCAAACGGTATGCGCCGATTTCGATCTGCCGCCGTCGCAAGTGGTAGCCATCGGCGACTCCTCGAATGACGCGCAAGCCGCGCGGGCAGCGGGTTGCCCGGTGCTGACGGTGCCATATGGTTATAACCACGGAGAGTCTATACACGAAACCGATTCCGATGGTATAGTAGGCACGCTGCTAGAAGCGGCTAGCCTGATTCGTTCACATCACACCAATAGCTGAACAACTGACCAACATGTCGTCTCTCACCAAAAAACACATCGTCAACCAACCAGGCTCGATTGAGGCCTGGCTGTGGCGACGCTGGCAATCCTGGCATAACTAAGCCGAATTGATTGCTGTCGTCCGCCCGCTTGCGCGCGACAGGTTTTTTGATGCACCACTACGCTGGCACACCTCGGCCAGCGCATGGAGAGAACACATGACCGAACTCGAATTCAAATCGTTGGCCACGGATGGCTACAACCGTATTCCCCTGATCGCGGAAGCATTCGCCGATCTCGAAACCCCGCTCACGCTGTACCTGAAACTGGCCCAGAGCCAGAACGCCGGCAAGAACACCTTCTTGCTGGAGTCGGTGGTGGGCGGCGAGCGTTTCGGCCGTTTCTCCTTTATCGGCCTGCCGGCCAGCACCCTGCTGCGCACTTTCGGCAACCGCACCGAGATCGTCAAAAACGGCGCCGTCATCGAAACGCACGAAGGCAATCCGCTCGATTTCATTGAGGCTTACCAGAAGCGCTTTAAAGTCGCCGTGCGTCCCGGCATGCCGCGTTTCTGCGGCGGCCTGGCCGGCTACTTCGGCTACGACACCGTACGCCATATCGAGAAAACGCTGGCTAAGTCGCAGCCTAAGGATGATCTGGGCCTGCCCGATATCCAGCTGATGGTGACCGAGGAACTGGCGGTCATCGACAACCTGTCCGGCAAGCTGTATCTGATCGTCTACGCCGACACTACCCAGCCCGAGTCCTACTCCAAAGCGAAGCAGCGCCTGAAAGACCTGCGCATCATGCTGCGCCGCGGTGTTGAAGTGCCGGTGGCTACCGCCTCGGTGCGCACCGAAGCAGTACGCGAATTCGCCAAGGAAGATTATTTGAAAGCAGTCGCCCGCGCCCACGAATACGTGCTGGCCGGCGACTTGATGCAAGTACAGATCGGCCAACGCATCCGCAAGCCTTACGTCGATTCGCCACTGAGCCTGTACCGAGCACTGCGTTCGCTGAACCCGTCGCCGTATATGTACTTCTACAATTTCGGCGACATGCAGATCGTCGGCGCCTCGCCGGAAATCTTGGTCCGCAATGAGACCGCGCCGGACGGCCAGAAGAAAGTCACGCTGCGCCCTATCGCCGGCACCCGCCCGCGCGGTTCGACGCCGGAGCGCGACGCCGAGCTGGCGAAAGAACTGCTGGCCGACCAGAAGGAAATCGCCGAACACGTGATGCTGATCGACCTGGCGCGCAATGACCTGGGCCGCATTTCGGAAATCGGCAGCGTCAAAGTGACCGACCGCCTGGTCATCGAAAAATACTCGCACGTGCAGCACATCGTCTCCAACGTTGAGGGCAAGCTGAAAGACGGCCTGTCCAACCTGGACGTGCTGCGAGCCACCTTCCCGGCTGGGACGCTGACCGGCGCGCCGAAAGTGCGCGCGATGGAAATCATCGACGAACTGGAAATCTCCAAGCGCGGCATCTACGGCGGCGCCTGCGGCTACCTGTCGTTCGGCGGCGAGATGGACGTGGCGATTGCGATCCGCACCGGCGTGATCAAGGATGGCAACCTGTACGTGCAGGCCGCCGCCGGCATCGTCGCCGACTCCATCGCCGAAATGGAATATCAAGAAACTGAACACAAAGCGCGCGCTGTGCTGCGCGCCGCCGAGCAAGTGCAAGATGGCCTGGATGGGGAGTTCTAATATGCTGCTGATGATCGACAACTACGACTCCTTCACCTACAACATCGTGCAGTACTTCGGCGAGCTGGGTGAAGACGTGCGCGTCTACCGCAATGATGAAATCACCATCGCGGAGATCGAGGCGCTGAATCCTGACCACATCTGCATTTCGCCGGGGCCGAAAGATCCGGCGCAAGCTGGCATCTCTATCGAGGTGCTCAAGCACTTCGCCGGCAAGAAGCCGATCCTGGGCGTATGCCTTGGCCACCAGGCCATCGGCGAAGCGTTCGGCGGCAAAGTCATTCGCGCCAAGCAGGTCATGCATGGCAAAACTTCTTTAATCGCGCATACGGGCGTGGGCGTCTTCAAGGACTTGCCTTCCCCCTTCACAGTGATCCGGTATCACTCGTTGGCTATCGAGCGTAGCTCGCTGCCGTCCTGCCTCGAAGTGACGGCATGGACTGACGACGGTGAAATCATGGGCGTGCGGCACAAGGAATACGACATCGAGGGCGTGCAGTTCCACCCTGAGTCCATCCTGTCGGAACACGGCCATCAACTGTTGAAGAACTTCCTCGTACGCTGATTAAAGAAGGATAAGCCATGCCTATCACCCATCAAGAAGCACTGCTGCGCTGCATTGAGCACCGCGAGATTTTCCACGACGAGATGCTGCACCTGTTCCGCCAGATCATGTCCGGTGAAATGTCGCCGGTCATGGTGGCCGCCCTGACCATGGGCCTGCGCGTGAAAAAAGAAACCATCGGCGAAATTGCCGCCGCCGCGACGGTGATGCGCGAGTTCTCCACCAAGGTGCCGATGGCCGATACCACTGGCCTGCTCGACATCGTCGGCACCGGCGGCGACGGCGCGCACACTTTTAATATCTCCACCACCTCGATGTTCGTGGCTGCGGCGGCAGGTGCGCGCGTGGCCAAGCATGGCGGCCGTAGCGTGTCGTCGTCCTCGGGCAGCGCGGACGTGATTGAGTCGCTGGGCGCGAACATCAATTTGAAGCCGGAACAGATTGCGCAGTCGATCGCGCAGACCGGCATCGGCTTCATGTTCGCACCTAACCACCACGCCGCCATGAAGCACGTGGCGCCGGTGCGCAAGGAACTGGGCGTGCGCTCCATCTTCAATATTCTCGGGCCGCTGACCAATCCGGCCGGCGCACCGAATATTCTGATGGGCGTATTCCACGCCGACTTGGTCGGCATTCAAGTGCGCGTGTTGCAGCGCTTGGGGGCGCAGCATGCCATCGTGGTGTACGGCAAAGACAATATGGATGAAGTGTCGTTGGGCGCATCGACCATGGTTGGTGAGCTGATTAACGGCGAAATCCGCGAGTATGAAATTCACCCGGAAGATTTCGGCATGCAGATGATCGCCAGCCGCAATCTGAAAGTGGCCGATGCGGCAGAATCCAAGCAGCGCATGATGGAAGCGCTGCGCGGCGAGCCGGGTGCGGCTTACGATATCGTCTCGCTCAACGCCGGCACCGCGCTGTATGCGGCCGGTGTGGCCAGCTCGATTGAAGATGGCTTGAAGCGCGCACGCGAGGCGATTACTTCCGGCGCGGCGCTGCGCAAGATCGATCAGTTCATCGAAGTCACGCAAATCCTCGGCAAGGGGAATTGAGCATGTTCGGCATTCATGACCTGACGCTGTTTATCATCTCGGGCCTGCTGCTGAACATCATGCCCGGCCCCGATAATCTGCTGATCATGACGCGCAGCGCGACGCAGGGCTGGCGCGCCGGTTCGGCCGCCGCGCTGGGTATCGGCACCGGCACCATGGTGCATGTGCTGGCGGCGGCGCTGGGCTTATCTGCCGTGCTGTCGACGTCCGCTGCGGCGTTCACGGTGGTGAAATGGGTCGGCGCCGCGTACATCGTCTACATGGGCATCGGCATGCTGCGCGCCAAGCTGCGCGGCCAGAACGACGACAGCGAAGTTGTAACGCGCGCCGCCCAGCCGCTGGCCTGGCGCAAAATCTACTTCCAAGGTTTTCTGACCAATGTGCTGAATCCCAAAGTGGCGCTGTTCTTCCTGGCGTTTGTGCCGCAGTTTATTTCGGCCGATTCCAGCAGCAAGCCGCTGGCCTTCATCCTCCTCGGGACGATTTTTAATTTCAACGGCATGCTGTATTGCCACGGCCTCGCCTTATTCACGGCCTTTGCCAGCGCGCGCTTGAACATCAAGCCGCTGGTATCGCTGTGGCTAAGCCGCACCATGGGCGGCCTGTTTCTGGCCCTCGGCGTGCGTCTTGCCCTCTCGGAGCAACACTAAATCATGTCTGACATTCTGAACAAAATCCTCGCGGTGAAAGCCGATGAAGTGGCCGCCGCTAAAAAGTACCGCAGCTTTGCCAGCCTGCGCGACGAGGTGGAATCGAACACTGAACTGCGCGCCGGCCTGCGCGGCTTTGAAGCCAGCCTGCGCGCCAAGATCAGCGCCGGCAAAGCAGGCGTTATCACCGAAATCAAGAAGGCTTCGCCGTCGAAAGGCGTGCTGCGCGCCGACTTCCGCCCTGCTGACATCGCCGCCAGCTACGAGGCCAATGGCTCCGCGTGCCTGTCGGTGCTGACCGACGAACAGTTCTTCCAGGGTTCGGTCGCGTATTTGCAGCAAGCGCGCGGCGCCTGCGCGCTGCCGGTGCTGCGCAAGGACTTCATGGTCGACATCTACCAAATCTACGAAGCGCGCGCGATGGGCGCCGATGCGATTTTGCTCATTGTGTCGGCGCTCGATCACGGCCTGATGGCGGAAATGGAAGCCGTGGCCCACGAATTGGGCATGGACGTGCTGGTGGAAACTCACGACGGCGACGAACTGACCGCCGCCTTCAAGCTGAAAACCAGGCTGGTCGGCGTGAACAACCGCAATCTGCGCACGTTCGAGGTATCGCTGACAAACACCCTTGATCTGCTGGATCGCATGCCGCCGGAGAAACTGGTCATCACCGAATCCGGCATTTTGACTCCGGCCGACGTGAAAACCATGCGCGATGCGAACGTACACGCCTTCCTGGTTGGCGAAGCGTTTATGCGCGCGCCTGATCCGGGCGCCGAACTGGCTCGCCTGTTCGACTGAGCGACGCTTCCGGCGCGATCTCGTAACGGTCGCGCCCTCTTTCCTTAGCGCAATACAACGCCTTGTCGGCGCGGATCAGAATGCCATCAAGGCTTTCGTCCGCGCTGGTCTGGCACGCCACGCCGAAACTGACGGTGTACGGCGGAATGCCGGGGCGCGGCTCGCGCAAGGCGGCCTGAATGCGCTCAGTGATGTGCAGCGCCCGATCCAGCCCGGTGGCCGGCAGCAGCACCACGAACTCCTCGCCGCCAAATCGCGCCAGGTGGTCGGAGGCGCGCAAGGTCTTGGTAATCACCTGCGCCACATCGATTAATACACGGTCGCCGACAGCGTGGCCGTGGCAGTCGTTAATATTTTTAAAGTAATCGATGTCGATATTCAGCATCGTCATGAGAGTGCCTTCGCGACGCATCAAGGCATGCTCTTTGGCGTAAATGTCGGCGAAACCACGGCGGTTTAATACCTCGGTTAATGGATCCAGCGTTGATCGGCGTTCCAGTGTTACCTGCAGGCGCCGCGTGCAAACAGTCATGAAACCCACCGTCATCATCAACGTCATAAAATGCGCGGTAGCCAAGTACAAACTGGCGAATGTACCGGTGCCAAGCAGATTAACATCGCTATCACTCGTCACCGCCAATATACCGCGCACCGCAACCATAATGGATTCGATCAGCATTAATGTGACGAAAAACAGCGTGGAGAAATGACGGTCGCCGTTTTTTAATATAACAACTATTGCGCGCGTGTGAAGGATAAATACCACCACTGAGGAAACCGCGACACGGGTAAGAAAATCTGGCGTAATCCACAACCAGTAGCCAAGCAGCACAACAATTAATATCCAGCTTAAATGGAATAGCTTCCAGGATGGCTTTATTTCATAAAACCTTTCGGTGCCAATCATCATTAATCCCAATCCCCAGGTCATAACGACATTGGAAAACAGGAGCAGGATATCCGACTTCCCATGCAGGGCGAATATCACGACACCGCCCACGAGCAATACCAGCGCCAGCGCCCACTCGCGCAAGCCGCGGATTTCTTTCGGGAAGTTCAGATAAGCTGAGTACAGAACGACACTCATGGCAGTAGCCATCAGGGTCGCCATCAGCAATATGGTGGAGGGATCGGGCAAATTCATCTGCGCCGATTCTAAACCACAAAACCGGAATGAGGAAATAAAGCGGGACGCACACTAGAAATTGGCGAGTACATGCCAAAAACTGGCATGAAACTGGCAAAAAAAAGGCCGCATCGGTGGGATGCGGCCTTTTTTATCAGCTTGCGCTCGGTCGCAGCGGCCCAGTCGTCTTCTTGCCGGCCTGCTCCAGGGTGAGGGTGATGCCGGGTATGCGGTCGCCTTGCAGAGTCAAATTAAAGGTCATTAACTCGTCGCGGCGGAAGGCGTGGACTTCCACGGTATCGCCCACGGAATAACGCGACAGCAGATTATCCAGGTTGGTAGCAGTAATGCGCAGACCATCCACGGCAATCAAGATATCCCCAGCCGATAATCCAGCCCGGTGCGCAGCGCCATTTTCATGAACAGCGGAGAGTTTGCAATCATTGCCATCGCGGCCCAGATTTGCATCGAAACTCGGCTTGGACGATTTACGCTCGTCGTTATATTTAACGCCGAACGGAACCAGCAATTTCGCCAGTGGCAAATCTTCGGTGCCGCGTATATATTTATCAAAGAAGGCTTTAAAACGACCGCCGCTGATTTCATCAAACAAGGCTTCGGCTTCGGCCGGCGTAACACCACGGCCACCGCCAGTGTAAAAATCGCGGCCATAACGCTGCCACAAGGTGCGCATGACATCATCCAGCGACTTTTCACCGCCGGTTTTAGCGCGAATACTTAAATCCAGTGCCAAGCCGATTAAAGAGCCCTTGGTGTAATAGCTAATAATCGCATTCGGCGCATTTTCATCCTGGCGATAATATTTACCCCATGCGTCAAAACTCGAATCAGCCACGCTTTGCTTGGTACGGCCGCTGCCGCGCAATACGCTGCCCACGGTTTTACCGAGCAATTTGAAATAAGCCGGCTCCGCAATCAGACCAGCGCGCACCAGCATTAAGTCGTCGTAATAACTGGTGAAACCTTC
Organism: Duganella rivi; assembly: GCF_009857435.1. GTDB lineage: Bacteria > Pseudomonadota > Gammaproteobacteria > Burkholderiales > Burkholderiaceae_D > Rugamonas > Rugamonas rivi. The sequence continues at coordinate 328,903 of NZ_WWCK01000008.1, read as the reverse complement.
AAACAGCCACAGCAGCGGAGAATAGTTTTCAACCTGCAAGTTATACGGTGCAAATGCGGCCGGCTTGATGCGCTTTACATTCCACGTATGGAAATACTCGTGGCTGCACAGGCCGAGGTATTGCAGGTAGCCGTCGCTGATGTCCTTGTTCTTGGCCGAGGTGGTCGGCAGGTCATTGCGGTTGCAAATCAGCGCGGTCGAGGCACGGTGTTCCAGGCCGCCGTAGCCATCGCCCACCGCCATGGTCATGAACACATAGCGGTCCATCGGCGCTTTTTTGGTCTTCGGCTCAAAGAAGGCGATCTGGGTTTCGCAGATTTTTTTCAGGTCGGCGCTCAGGCGCGCCAGATCCAGATTCGGCACGCGGCCCGTGATCACGATGTCGTGCGGTACGCCGTGCGCCTTGAACGTCGCCAGCGCAAAGTCGCCCTGCTCCACCGGATGGTCGATCAGTTCATCGTAATTGGAGGCGATGTAGGTGCCAAAACCGTAACGTTTCGCTTTCAGCTCCGGCAGCGAAGTGGCGACGCGCCAGTTTTGCGCAGCTTCGTGATCCGGGCGCTGGATGTCCACCACATGCGGCTGCTCTTCCTGGCCAAGCACGCGCAGGAACACGCTGGTGCCGTTGAAGAAGCCGTGGTTCTGATCCAGATGCGCGGCGCGCACCGACAAATCCCACGCGTACACCTCGTAGTGCACGGTCAGCGATGCGCGGCGGTCGGCCAGCGGCGCGGCCTGCCACGAGTGCTTATCCAGCTTGGTCAGCTCGACCGGCTCGCCCTTGGACTCGGCGCGGATGCGCACAATATTGCGCGAAAATTCACGGATCATGTAGCTGCCGGGGATCCACGCGGGCAGCGCGAAAATCTGGCCGCCTTCCGCCGGCGCGGCCACCGTCACCGAGACGTGGAACAAGTGCGCGGCCAGATCATGGCCGACGATGGTATAGGCGATAGCTGCTTGGTTTTTTTTCATCATAGATCCTGTTTTGTGTCGATGTCGCGCACCACGCCTTCATCATCGACCACCACTTCGCTTACCGCGTGGCTTTTTAAGATTGCGCGCCCCCCTTGGTCGCCTTCCAGCGCCAGCAGCAACGGCAGGTGATATGAACTAAAGGCGACCGGATTACCGCGCCGCCCTTCAAACACGGGCGCCGCGATGTGCGCGCCACGCTCTATTGTAGCGGCCAATGCGCGCATGGTGTCCGGCTGAACGTGGGGCATGTCGCCCAAGCCGATCAGCCACCCTTCGGCGCCCTTGGTGTATTCGATTGCAGTGATGAGGGATTCGGCCATGCCTAGATCGGCGGTGGCGCAGACGCGCACTTCGCAACCGAGGCTGCCCAGCAGCGCGGCGACCGTGTCGTCGCCTTCGCGCACCACGGCCAGCACACGCGGCAGCGCGGCCAGCATGTTCCTGGCGCTGGCGGCGACGACGATTTCGCCGTCCGCCATTTGTTGTAGCAGTTTGTTTTGAACGCCGGACGGGTCGAAACGTCGACCACGTCCGGCTGCAAGCAGGATGCCGGTTAAGGCCATCCCGCTCAGGCGCTAGCCAAATCGAACGGCAGCTTGCGCAGGCGCTTGCCGGTCAATTTGAACAGCGCGTTGGCGAAGGCCGGCGCCAATGGCGGCAGGCCAGGTTCACCCATGCCGGTTGGCGGATCGTTCGATGGCACGATGTGCACGTCAATCTTCGGCATATCGGTCATGCGCGCCACCACATAGTCACTGAAGTTCTGCTGCTCCACCACGCCGTCTTTCAGCGTGATGGCAGCACCCGGCAAGGTCATGCCGAGGCCCATCAGCGCCGCGCCTTGAATCTGCGCTTCGATGGTCAGCGGATTAACCGCCGTGTTGCAGTGGACGCCGGCCGTGACCTTGTGCAGTTTTGGCTGGCCGTTCTTCACCGAGGCTACCACTACGTAGGCGATCACCGTATTGAACGATTCATGCACCGCCACACCATAAGCTTGGCCTTTAGGCAAAGCCTTCTTGCCATAGCCCGACTTGGCGACCGCCAGATCCAGCGCTGCCACGTGGCGCTTGCCCTTCTCGCCCATCAGCTTTTTGCGATAAGCCACCGGATCCATCTTGGCCGCATGCGCGGCTTCGTCGATCAGGGTTTCCATCACAAACGCGGTGTGGGTTGAACCGACGGAACGCCACCACAGCACCGGCACGTTGGCCTTGACGGAGTGCGCGCTCAGGTTTAGCGGCACTTCATATGGTTCGCCCATGCCTTCGACCATGGTCGCATCGACACCGTCTTTCACCATCATCGGCTCGAACGGCGTTCCGGTGACAATGGATTGGCCGACAATCACGTGATCCCACGCCACGATCTCGCCCTTGGCATCGACGCCGATATCGGCGCGGTGCACATGCGATGGACGGTAGTAGCCGCCCTTGATATCGTCCTCGCGGCTCCAGATTACCTTGACCGGTTCCTTGTGGCCTGCAGCCTGCCACACCTTGGCGATGTTGACCGCTTCAACCAGATAGTCGGAAGTCGGCACCGCGCGGCGGCCAAAGCCACCACCGGCCATCATGGTGTTCAACACTACCTGCTCTGGTTTCAAACCGGCGGTAGCGGCAATCGCGCCTTGATCGACGGTCTGGAATTGCGAGCCGGCCCACACGGTGCAGCCGTCCTTGCGCAGATCAACCACGCAGTTCAGTGGCTCCATCGGCGCGTGCGCCAGATACGGGAATTCATAGACAGCGGAGATTTTCTTCGCCGCGCCGGCCAGCTTGGAGGTATCGGCCTTGCGCACCGGATTGCCGGGCTTTTGCGCCAGCGCCTTGTACTCGGCCAGCTGCTTCTCGCTGCTGACTTTTTCGACGCCGCTGGTGTCCCAATCGATAGCCAGCGCTTCGCGGCCAGATTTGGCTGGCCAGTAGCCATCCGCAATCACCACCACGCCGCTGCCGCCGCGATCCGTTTTCACTTCCAGCACGTCGATCACGCCCTTGATGGCCTTGGCCTTGCTGGCGTCGAACTTGGCGACCTTGGCGCCGAATACCGGTGGACGCGCCACCACAGCGACTTTGCTGTCCGGCGCTTTGAAGTCGATACCGAATTGCTGCTTGCCGGTCGACTTGGCCTTTGCATCCAAGCGCTTGACCGGCTTGCCGATGATGGTGAAGTCCTTCGGATCTTTGAGCTTGACGGTGGCGGGCACCGGCTGCTTCATGGCCGCATCGGCCAGCGAACCGTAAGTGGCCTTCTGGCCTGCCGGGCCAATCAGCGTGCCTTTGACGGTTTTGATTTGATCGGCAGGCACCTTCCACTGCTCGGCTGCCGCGGCGATCAGCATCGCGCGCGCCTTGGCGCCGATTTCGCGGTACTGGATAAACGAGTGGGCCACGCTGCCCGAGCCGCCGGTGATTTGAATGCCAAAGGCCGGATCCTTGTATTGGTCACCGGCCGGCGCCAGCGCGCCATTCACCAGCGACCAATCGGCCTCCAGCTCTTCCGCGATCAGCATCGGCAGCGCGGTTTGCACGCCTTGGCCGAACTCCAGGCGGTTGACCTGCACGGTCACGCGGTTGTCAGGCGCGATGTGCAGGAAGGCGTTCGGCTCATACACCTTGGCCGGCGGCTGCTGCGCATTCGCAAAGCGTCCTGCGCCCGGCACCACGAAGCCCAGCACAAAGCCACCGGCTGCGGCGGCACCCGCTTTCATAAAGCTGCGGCGCGAAATACCCGATGCCGAAGCGCTGGCAATCATGCCTTGGTTAAGCCATTCGATACGCATAATGGTCTCCTCCTCAGGCGATGGATTTAGCAGCGTCTTTAATCGCGGCGCGGATGCGCTGATACGTGCCGCATCGGCAGATATTGCCGCTCATGGCGTTGTCGATATCGGCATCCGATGGATTTTTATTCGTGCGCAGCAGCGCGGTGGCGCTCATGATTTGGCCGCTCTGGCAGTAGCCACATTGCGGTACGTCGATCTTGACCCACGCATCTTGCACGGCCTTGCCGACTTTGTCGGTCTCCATCGCTTCGATGGTAGTGATCTTCTGGCCGGCGGCGGCCGAAATCGGCGTCACGCAGGAGCGGATCGGCTGACCACCCAAGTGCACGGTGCAGGCGCCGCACAGCGCCATGCCGCAACCGAATTTGGTGCCGGTCATATTCAGGTTGTCGCGCAAGGCCCACAGGATGGGCGTCGAAGGGTCGGCGTCTACCTGTACATCTTTACCGTTGATGTTCAAAGTGATCATTCAAGTCTCCTGTTGTCGCTGCGTTGTTATTACTGCGTTACTTTTTTGAGCTTCGCTTCCAATGCCTTGGTGTCGATGGCGCCAGGAATACGCGAACCGTCGGCAAAGAAGATGGCCGGCGTGCCGGACACGCCCAGCTTGCGGCCCAGCGCCAGCACTTCGTCGTTAGGCGAGTCGCAGGACTCGGCGGCAGCCGGTGCGGCTTTACCGTTAATCATCCAGTCATCCCACGCCTTGCCGCGGTCGGCCGAGCACCAGATGTTCTTCGACTTGGTAAACGAATCATCCGACAGGATGTTGTACATGAAGGTGTAGATGGTGACGTTATCGGTTTCCTTCAGCGTGGTCTGGCGCAGGCGCTTGCAGTAGCCGCAGTTAGGATCTTCAAACACCGCGATCACGCGCGAGCCGTCGCCCTTGACGGTCTTGATCGCCTTATCCAGCGGCAGATCGGAGAACTTGATCTTGGTGATTTCGTCGATGCGATCGCGGGTCAGATTGGTGTTGGTGACGATATTAAACAGCTGGCCGTTGAGCAGATACGTGGCGGTTTTGTCGGTGTACAGGATGTCCGTGCCAATGCGCACTTCATACAGGCCTTTGTACGGCGTTTCGGTGATCGAGTCGACCTTGACGTTAACGCCCAGGCGCGGCTCGATCAGCTTCTTGATCGCCTCGGTGCTAGGTGGATTTTCTGCGCCGACGCAGGACGCCATCAGCACGGACAAGGACAACAACACGGACTTACTGAATCTCATAACTACTTTGCTCCGGTAACGGCTGACTACTTGCCCATCGCGTGAGAGATAAGGCGGCGCTTCAGCACAGGTAATTTATCCAACAAGTTTAATCCGAAATTACGAACCACGCGCAGCGGCTCAATATCGGTCTCGAACAGGCGCGCCAAACCGTCAGTGGTGAGCTGCATCAGAAGCACATCTTCCTTGCGGGCGCGCTCGTAGCGGGCCAGCACGCGATCGTCGCCGATGCCGCGATGGGACTCGCGTTCGGACAGGGTCTTGATCAATTGCGCCACGTCGGCAAAGCCAAGGTTCATGCCATGGCCTGCCAGCGGGTGCACCACGTGGGCGGCGTCGCCGATCAGCGCCACGCGCGGCGCGATCATGGTGTGAGGGCGCATCAGGCGCAGTGGGAAGTCGCGCACCAGCTCCGGTTGCAGCGGCGTCAAGGCGCCCAGCTTCTCTTGCGCGTAGACGGCCAGGCGTTCGGCGATCTGCTGCGCCGACTCGGTGCGCAGCGTGTCGGCCAGTTGTTCAGGGGCCGACCACACCAGCGACACCTTGTTCCCTGGCAGCGGCAGCAAGGCCACGATGCCTTCGGCGCCAGTGAACCATTGATAGGCCGCGCCGTGGTGCGGCAGTTCGCATTCAAAATTGGAGACCACCGCGCGCTGGTTATAGCTGCGGTAATCGAGGCCGATATCGCACTGGCCGCGCACCCACGACTGCGCGCCGTCGGCGCCGACCACCAGCGCGGCCTTGATGGCGCTACCGTCGTCGAGATGCACCGAGGCGCCATCGGGGGCGCGCAGCAAGCCGGTGGCGCGGCCGCTGACCACCTTCACGTTCTGGGCGAAGCGCAGCGCGGCGTCGAGCGCCTGATTGAGATTGCGGTCTTCCAGTATCCACGTCAGTGTGTTGGCGTGCGCGCCGTAGGCGTCGAAGGCCAAGCCGCCGGCGTGAGGGCCGTCGCCCTGCACGATCATCGCATCGACCGGCGCCACGCGGGCGTGATCGAGTGCATCCCACACCTTGAGGGAGGACAGCAGTTTGTAGGCGGTGTGATTCAGTGCGTAGACGCGTGCGTCCCAGCCCGGATCGGCGGCGGCCGGCGCGGGCGGCGGCATCGGCGGGCCAAGCAGGGTCACACTCAGGCCGGCTTGGGCGAGGCCCAGCGCAGCGGTCTTGGCAATCGCGCCATTGCCAACAATGCAAATATCACTTTCGATCACGCGCAGCGCTGCGGGAGAGGTGGGCTTATTCATCCGGCCATTATAGCGTTTGTGTGAAATGGAAATTGGCCCTTGCGCTTTGGAATCCACATGCTATAATTCTGCTCCTTGGCCTGGTAGCTCAGTTGGTAGAGCAGAGGATTGAAAATCCTTGTGTCGGTGGTTCGATTCCGCCCCGGGCCACCAAGAATTCAGAAAAAGCCACCTTCGGGTGGCTTTTTTGTTTTCCGGCGTAAAAAAATCCTCGTGCCCGATCCCGCCCTTTCCCCGCCTTTCACGCGTTCCCTGTGATTATTGGTGAATATTGAAACATTGCTAGCTGTTACAATGCAATATTTTCAAACAGGAAACATTGAGAGACTAATGGCAACAATCTCGTTCACCCAATCGACCACTGCAAACGGTCAAATCGCCCTCGCCCTTTCCAGCACGGATTTGCCGGCAGGTAGTTTTACCTTCTCTCTGGTATTCAACTACACCGGCGCCAACGTACAGTTCAACAGCGCCAGCTATTCCGGTTCGTCCTCCACCACCCTGAACTCGGACTACGCCGGCTCAGTCGGTTCGGTCAAAATCACGGGCAGTCTGTTCCCGGCATCCAGCCAGCCGTTCGCTACCTTCCTGTTCGATGCAAACGGCAAAGGATCGTTTAACGCCGATATCACTAGCCTTCAGATCAACGGCAGTGCGCAGTCCTACACTGATCCCGCCGCCTATAACTTTTCGATCATCGCCGCCCCAGGCGAAATCGTGGCATTACAGGCCGACGGCAGCGCGTCCGGCACCTACAATCCGCTGGACAGCTTCTTTTCTCCGACCTACACATTGAAGACGGCCGCGCAGCACGGCAGCGTGGTGTTTGGCGACAGCATCAATCCGTCGGCATGGAAATACACGCCCGCCGCCGGCTTCTATGGCACCGACACGTTCACGCTGAAAGTGGCCGACGTCTTCGACAGCAAAGAAAAAACCCTTACCGTGAATGTCAGTCCGGTAGGCACCGCTAACAACGACACCTTCCACAGCAGTGCTGGCAGCTATCACACCGATGGCGGCAGCGGACTCGATACCCTCAGCTATACCGGAAAAATGGCCGACTTCAGCGTCGCATTGTCCGGCGCCAGCGCTATCGTCACCGACAAAACTGGCACGGAAGGAGTGAATTATCTCGAACACTTCGAGCGCCTGACGTTCTCGGATGGCGCCATTGCCCTCGATATCAATGGCAACGGCGGTCAGGCCTACCGTTTGTATCAGGCCGCGTTCCATCGCACGCCCGACGCCGGTGGCCTGGGCTTCTGGATGAATGCTCTCGACAAAGGCGCATCGCTGATTGATGCGGCCAAGGGTTTCATGACCTCAAAAGAGTTCCTGGCGGCTTACGGCGCCGCACCGACCAATGAGCAGCTGGTCAACAAATTCTACGAGAACATCCTGAACCGCGCGCCGGAAAAATCCGGCTTCGATTTCTGGGTCGGCCTGCTCAACAACCACACCTCCACCGCAGCCGAGGTGCTGGCGCAGATTAGCGAAAGTGCGGAAAATCAGGCGGCGATGGCCACCATCATCGGTCAAGGCTTTGCCTACACGCCGTACGTCGGCTGACGCATTCACGGCGCACCACAACACAGCAGGTAGTCCGCTAGCGAGATCTACCAAGAATTTTGTTTCATGAATGCGCCGTCTTCGCCCCTGTTTGTTTTAGAATGGTTGTAATTTCATCATTACATGGGCGCGCTATGAAACGGGTGATCTTCAATCAAAAAGGTGGCGTGGGTAAATCGACGATTGCGGTGAACCTGGCGGCCATCGCGGCGAGCCAAGGCAAGCGCACGCTCTTGATCGATATCGACCCTCAGTGCAATTCCAGCCGCTACGTGCTGGGCGCGACCGCGCAGGAGGCGGTACCCACGCTTGGCGCCTATTTCGAACAAGTCCTCAGCTACAGCATGTTCGCACAGGCGCCCGGCTACTATGTTCATCCGACGCCGTTTGAAAACCTGTCGATCATTGTGGCCCACTCCGAGCTCGGTGATCTGCAATCGAAGCTGGAGTCGCGCAACAAGATCTACAAGCTGCGCGACTTGCTGCGGGATCTGAGCAAGGAATATGACGAGATCTTCGTCGACACGCCGCCCGCCTATAACTTCTTCAGCCAGTCCGCTCTGATTGCGGCCGACAGCTGCCTGATTCCTTTCGACTGCGACGATTTCTCGCGCCAGGCCCTCTACTCCCTGATTAACAACATCAAGGAAATTAAGGCCGACCACAACGCCGACCTGAAAATTGAAGGCATCGTGGTCAATCAATTCCAGCCGCGCGCCCTGCTGCCGCAGCGGATGGTCGAGCAGTTGACGGAAGAAGGCCTGCCTGTTTGCGCGAGCAAGCTATCGAGTTCCATCCGCATCCGCGAATCGCACGAGCGCAATCTGCCGATGGTGCACCTGGACCGCAGCCACAAACTAAGCCAGGAATACCTCGCGCTGTACCACGAACTGCAAGGCAGCTAATCAGCGCAGAACGGCCAGCTTGGCCTTCTTGCCGCCCTTGTAGGTGGAGACGGTCATCGCGCCATCGCGGATATCGCCATTGCTGTCGAACTGGATGATGCCTGTCAGGCCCGGATATTGAATCTGCCGCAGTGCCGGCAGGTACTTGGCCGGATCGTAGGAGCCGGCGGCACGCATCGCCGCAGCCACCGCCATGGTCGCATCGTAGGCATACGGCGCGTAAGTCTGGATATCGCTGTGGAATTTGGCGTGGAAGCGCGCGATGAAGTCGTTGACCGCTTTCTCATGCGCCGCATCGACACCGCCCGCTTCGGCGCAGAACACCGCGCCATCGCGCATGCCCTCCCCCGCCAGCGCCGGCAAGGCCTCGGTGCAAATGCCATCGCCGCCCATCAAGCGCACCTCGATGCCCAATGCCTTCATCTGGCGCAGGATGCCGCCGGCGGTAGCGTCCATGCCGCCGAAGAAAATCAAATCCGGTTTCCTGGCGCGGATGCTGGTCAGGATGGTGGAAAAGTCGGTAGCCTTGGGCGTGGTAAATTCACGCGCCAGCATTTTCATGCCCGGCACGCGGGCCTGCGCGCTCTTGACGAATTCATCGGCCACGCCCTGCCCGTAAGCCGAGCGGTCATCAATGATGGCGATGCGGCGCGCCCCCAGCTGCTCGACCGCATAGCGGCCCAGCGAACTCCCAAGCATATTGTCGTTGGCAACCACCCGCATCGCGCCGGCGAATTTCTGTTTGGTGTAAGCGGGCGTGGTGGCCGACGGCGAAATCTGCGGAATTCCGGCTGCGTTGTAAATACGCGAAGCAGGAACCGTGGTGCCGGAGTTGGCGTGGCCGATCACCGCCGCCACACGCGCATCGACCAGCTTCTGCGCCACCGCCGTGCCTTGCTTGGGATCGGCCGCGTCATCCTCGCTCTGCATCTTGAACAGCACCTTCTTGCCGCCGATGGTGACGCCCTTGGCGTTCAAGTCCTCGATGGCCAGCGCCACGCCGTTCTCCATCGCTTTGCCCAAGTGCGCAATTTCGCCGGACAGCGGCCCCGCCACGCCGATCTTCACCACCTCCTGCGCAGCCGCCGCGCCGCTCCATGCCAATACGGTCAATAAGGGAAGAAGGCGTTGCGCAGGCGTCATTCACGGCTCCGTAGATTGGGGATGTCCGAACGATCATAACATTGTAGGCATCGCGCGTTTATGACAAGATTAAAAAATACACATCCACACACAGGAGCCGCCTTGTCCAAGCTGCCGTTGTTGATCGCCGCCCTCTTCGCCGCCGCTGCCGCAACGGCGGCCGAGCGCAATATACCCTTCTGGCCGAACGCCGTGCCGGACGCCATTCATGCCGCAGTCGACGGACAAGCCGCACTGGAAAGCGTGCGCGTGCTGGGCCGCTTCCATCGCGTGCACGGTTCGCCTGGCTATGCGGCTGCGGCACAGTGGGTGCAAGATCAAGCCCGCGCCGCCGGCCTGCGCGACGCCATAGTAGAACACTTCCCCGCTGACGGCAAAACGCAGTACGCGCATTTCCGCAGTTATCTTGGCTGGGATGCGCAGGATGCGCAACTGGATGAAGTATCGCCGCAAGCACGCCCCGTGGCCCGCTTCCCTGATCTGCCGGTAGCACTTGCCGACTACAGCCAAAACGCCAACGTCAAAGCGCAACTGATCAACGTGGGCGCTGGCGCAGCGGCCACGGACTACGACGGTAAAGACATCAAAGGCAAACTGGTATTGGCATCCGGCCCGCTAGCGCTGGTGCACAAGCTGGCGGTGGAAGAACGCGGCGCGCTCGGCATCCTGTCCGATTATCCGAATCAAACCACGGCATGGTCAGGCGACGATACCGACCTAGTACGCTGGGGCCATTTGTCGCCGTATCAAACCGAGAACCGCTTCGCCTTCATGCTGTCCAAGCGGCAGGCTAATGGCTACCGCACGCGCTTAAGCGCCGGCGAAACCATCACCTTGCACGCGCAAGTACGCGCCCGCATGACGCCTGCCAATTTCGACGTGGTCAGCGCCACCATTCCCGGCTCCGATCCAAGCGCAGGCGAAGTAATCCTCACCGCGCACCTGTGCCATCAATCGGCCGGCGCCAATGACAACGCCTCCGGCAGCGCCGCCATTCTGCAAGTGGCGCGCACGCTGAGCCGCGCTATTGAATCCGGCGCCATCGCGCGGCCGCGCCTCACCATTCGCTTTTTGTGGACGCCGGAAATCACCGGCGCACAAGCGTGGCTGACGCGCCATCCGGAACTGCAAGGCCGTATCGTCGGCGGCATCCACATGGACATGGTCGGCGCGCTGCTGGGCACCACGCACAGCACTTTCCACCTATCGCGCACCGCGCAAACGCTGCCACACGTCCTTAACGATATCGGGCGGGCCTTCCTTGATGAAGTAAGCACCGCTTCGGCGCAGTACGCAGAGCGCGGCGGCGACAGCTACGCAGGCTTCGTCACGCCGGGCGGCTCACGCGACCTATTCCTTGCCGACGCGCGCAACGTGGAACTAGGCAGCGACCATGACGTGTTCCAATCCTCCGCCTGGGGCGTGCCGATGCTGTACTTCCACGACTGGCCGGACGTCACCATCCACACCAGCAAAGACCAGCCGGAGAATCTCGACGCCACCAAACTAGGACGCGTGACCTACCTCGGCGCCGGCATCGCCTACACGCTGGCGGCGCTGCCAGACGCAGAAGCCCCGCGTCTGCTGGCAATCAACCGCTACACCGGCGACCAGCAGTTGGCGCAAGCCCGCCTGCGCGCCGCCCTGGGCGACAATCCTCGCGACGGTGCACTAGCGATCCGCGAAACGCTGTCAATGAACGCCAGCAGTCTGCAATCGCTGGTGCAGCGCTGGCCCGCCATTGCAACCGCCGCGCGTCCGCTAACGGAACAGCTCAAGATGCAGCAAGCGGCATTGACGCTACCGGCCGCGCAGCAGCGCGACCAGCGCGTGCCACTGCCGTCGCCAGCGATCAAGGGTCCGCTGAGTGTGTACTACTACGATCATGTGGGAGAAATGGAGAAAGTACGCGGAGTGAAAACCGCTGCACTGCCGGAGTTCGAAGGCGATGCAGAACTGCTGCTATATGAAGCGATGAATCTGGCAGACGGCCGCCGTACCGTCAGCGACATCCGCGACATCCTCAGCGGCCGCTACGCACCAACGCCGCAAGCGCTGGTGGCCGCTCACTTTGAGCGGCTGGAGGCGGCCGGCATCATTCAGTGGAAGTAATGAAAGTGATGCGGCTTACCACATCAAATCATCAGGGATCTTGAAGTCGGCGTATGGATCATCCTCATCGACTTCAGTGCTGGCCTGCTTGACGCGCACGACGATGTCCGCGTTGCGCTCGGCGATTTTATCGGCGATCACGCGCGGCACTAGCTCGTAGCCGCCGCCTTCGCCCACGATGACCAAGCGGCCAGCAACCAAGTGCTCGCGCACCGCGTTGGTTACGTAAATGCGCTCAATCTTGGTGCCGAAGGTGAAGTTGTAGGCGATGTCGCCGTTGTTACCTTTACTCTGTTTATTCTGCTGCACCATCTGCGTAATCTGCGCGGAAATGGCTTTTTGCTGAGCGGCTGCGTCGCGCTCAGCGTTGGCCAGACGCGCTTTCTCGGCATTCGCGCGTTGTAGTTCCTGCGCGGCCAGCTTGGCCTCGTCCACCGTTTCTACACCGGCGCGGCGGTCGTCCTTCTGCTGCTTGCTCTTGTTCTGATGGACGACTTTCGCTTTTTTCTTGTCGACCAAGCCGGCTTTTAATAACTGGTCTGCCAGTCCCATGATGCTACTCCTTATTATCGAAGGCGATAGCATACCATTCTTACTGCTGCTCCCAGCCGCCGCCGAGGGCGAGGAATAGCGCAATCTGGTCGGACGCCAGCGCCGCGTCGGAGGCAGCCCATGCAGCGTCGGTAGCAGCCAGCGTGCGGTCTGCGTCCAGCACCGAGAGGAAATCAATGCGGCCATATTGGTACAGGCGGTGCGATTGTTCGGATGCCAACGCGCTTTGATCGCGCGCCGTCTTCAGCGCGGCATTGCGGTCCAGCTCACGCGCGTAGACCGTCATCGCGCTTTCTACTTCTTTCAGCGCGTTGAGCACCACGCCGTCGAAACGCGCCAGCGCGCCGTCGGTGCCGGCTTCCGCTTGCGCGATGCGGCTGTGGGCCGAGCCGGTGTCCGGCAGCGTCCACGAAATCAGCGGGCCAAGACTCCAACGGAAGGCGTTACCTGCACCGAAATGATCGAGCAAGCCGGTGCTGCCGATCGATGCGCCAAGGCTGATGCTTGGGTACAGATCGGCCGTCGCCACGCCAATGCGCGCAGTAGCGCCAGCAAGATTACGCTCGGCCTGACGGATATCCGGGCGGCGTCGCAGCAGCGCGGCGCCATCACCCACCGGAATTTGCGTGGTCAAGCGCGGCGCGGCTTCACATTGCAGCAGGTGCAGATTCATCTCGTTCGGCGTTTGGCCGGTGAGGGCGGCAAGTCGATAGTATGCAGTGCGGTGCTGCGCTTGCAGCGGCGGCAAGGCCGCCTGCAACTGCGCCAACTGGCTGCGCGCACGGGAATCGTCAATGGCGGTGCCGCGACCGGCACGGGTGCGTTCATCCGTCAGCGCGACGAACTTCTGCTGCAAATCGACGGATTGCTGGGCTACGGCGATCTGGCGCACCGCCGAGCAAGCGTCGGCATAAGCGCGCGCCGTGTCGGCAGCCACTGTTACGCGCACCACGTCCACGCCGGCTTGCGCTGCTTGCGTGTCGGCGCTGGCGGCTTCCACGGCACGCGCAATTTTGCCGAACATGTCGGCTTGGTAGGACACGCTAACACCTGCGTCATAAGTCCACATATCGTGCAACGCGGTCGGTGATCCTTTCGCCGCGCCAGAAGAACGGCCCACACCCGGCGCTGCGCTGACGCTGACCACCGGCTTCTCGCCCTCTTTCACTTCGCTCAATACGGCGCGGGTGCGCGCCAGGTTGGCGGCGGCCACGCGCAAGTCGGCGTTGGCCTTCAGCGCTTGCTCGATTAATTTATCCAGTACGGGGTCGTCATATAGACGCCACCAGTGCGCTGGCAACGGCTCCGGCTTGTAGGCGGCTTCCTCCGCACCGAGGAATGGCGCAGCTGCTTCCGGGCGCTTGACCACGGCCTGCTCCGGCACTTTGTAATCGGGGCCGACGGTGCTGCAGGCGGCCAAGGAAGCTAGCAACGCTGCGCTGCCGAGTATTTTCAGAGAATTCATCGCATCCTCCGTCTTACGAGTGCTTGCTCTGCACATCAACCGTCACGGTCTGACCGGCCACCAAGCGCGCACCGGCCGGCAAGGCGTCCAGCTTGATGCGCACCGGGATGCGCTGCGCCAGCCGCACCCAGTTGAAGGTCGGGTTCACGCTGGAGAGCAGATTCGCCGAAGTGCTGCGGTCGCGGTCTGCCACGCCGCCAGACAGGCTTTCAACGTGGCCCTTAAGGCGCAGCGAATCTCCCATCGGCAGTACTGCCACTTCATCGCCCACTTGAATCGCAGGCAGCTTGGTCTCTTCGAAATAGCCTTCAACGTAATAAGAGTCGCTGTCGATTAGCGCCATCACGGCGCGGCCGGCACTAACGTACGAACCCGCGCGCAGATCTAAATTGGAGATAGTGCCGTTAACCGGCGACACCACGCGGGTACGGTCTAGATTCAGCTTGGCGACATCGCGCGCCACTACCGCTTGCGCCAGCGCGGCACGCAGTTGGTCAACGCGCGACGAACCTTGCTCGCGCGTCTCAGCCGATACCAGATCGCGTAGATCGGTATTACGGCGCGATTCCTTCTGCGCCTGTTCCAGCATGGTGCGCTGCGCCTGCACTGCGGCATCGGCTTGACGCAAGGCCAGCTCAAAGCGCGCGCGGTCAACTTCAAACAGCACCTGCCCCACTTTAACCTGTTGATTGTCGTGTACCAGCACTGCCGTCACTTGGCCGGTGACATCCGGCGCTACCTGCACCACGTCCGCTTTCACGCGGCCGTCGCGCGTCCATGGTTCCACTTCGTAGTGCTGCCACAAGCGCCATGCGAGAACACCAGCGACGGCCACCGCCGCCATGGTGACGATAAATCGGCCAGTGGCCAGTAAAGGATTTTTGAGGTTCATGTTTAGCCCCGATTCGTTATCAATGTAGAGAAGCTGCCCAGGAAGATGAAGAACAGCGCAAATTCAAATAGCGCTGGATGCCATACCATGCGGTAAAAGCCAACGCGCATCAGCAGCCGTCCGAGTACGCGCGTGCAAATCAGCGCGAGGATAGACAACAGCAGCAAGGTTGGTACGTATAGCCCGTACAGGCTCAATTCAGCAGTCACGATGCAATCTCCGGTTGATAGGCGGCCGCGCGCGGGAACAGGTCGCGGCGCATGCTGGCAAGAGCGGCGGCGGCTTTAGGACGCGCATCTGCAACCGCGGCGCTAGTCTCGGCAGCCGCTGCGCAGACTTCGCGCAGTGTGCTATCCAGCTTTTCCAGCAGGGATGCCGGCGCTTGGCCGTGGCGATGCTCGCTGCCGCCAAAGTAGGCGCCCAGCTTTTGCAGCAGCGGCTTCAATGCCACGCCGGCCTGCTCCAGCGGTTGCTGCAAGCCGCACAGCTGCGCGGTGTGCAGGCCGGCGCGCAGCTCGCGCAAGCCATCCACCGCCACCGCGCGCGCTTCCGGCGTCGGATGCGCGACGGCGAGGCGCGGCATCAATAGGCCGATGCGATCCAGCATGCGCGCCGATATATTCAGCAGCGGCTCGGATGATGGTGCTTGCGTCATCTGCGCCACTTCGCGGCGCGCAGTGCGCAGCATGCGGCGCGCCATCCAGTCGCCGCCCACGGTACGTATCAAACTGGTGATGACACCGGCCGCGATAAAGCCAAACAGCTGCGCGATCATGCTGTTCAAGAAGCTCGGGATATCCAGCGTGCCGGTATCCTGCAGCGACAAGGTGCCTGCCACGCCGATCAAGAACGCCAGCGCACTACCCGCCGTGGCAGGACGCGGCATGAACACGCCGCCGATCAGGAATACCGGTGCAAGCACCAGTACCAGCATTTCGTAGCTATGCACGGCAGGCAGTACGAACATGATGTAGAACGCCGCAACCGGCATCGATATCACCGTCCATTTCAAGAACATGCGGATGCCCGGCACGGGGTCGTCCTGAGTGGCGAAGAAGCAGCACAGCACACCGGCCATCATCGGCGCAGCAGCGCCGGACGGCCATGCGGTGAAAATCCAAAAGGCGCAGCACAGCAGGATAGTGACCACCGCCGCCAAGGCCGAGCGGAACGCCATGCCGTGATCACGATGCAGCACGGCCGGCGTCAGGTGCGGCGTGTAGCGGGCCACGCCGCCATCCATCACGCTACTGACATTGCTGCGCAGTTCAAGGCCGTCTTCGCAGGCTTCAATCAAGGCGTCCAATCGCTGGGCCAAATTCAACCGCAGGATTTCGCTCCAGCCGGCGTTGGTGGACAGCGTCGGCGTGAGCTGCGCCAATTGGGCGCGCAGTTGCGCGGCGCGGGCGGGATCGGCGTCACGGCCAGCACATACCCACGCGGCGATATCGTCCAGCAGCGTCGTCCATGGCTTCAGGCTTTCAGGGTCTGCTTCGCGCAGGGTATTCAGGCGATCCTCCACCGCCATCAACAGCGGCACCATGACTGTGAGGCGGTCATGCAGGCCATGCACCATACCCGCCGTCCAACGCAGTTGCGAGGTATCGAATGGCAAATGGGTCGACATCACGCGCAGTTCGCTGATCTCTCCAGCCAGCGCAAGGCGCGTGTGCAAGGCTTGTGCCTTGTCGCCGCCGGGCTTGAGCGCGTCGCCCATCCAGCGCTGTGCATCCGCGATCGCGCGATCGAGGCGGCCCAGCAGCACCGGGCCTACGCCTTGCGGAAACACCAGCGAGTGCACCACCGTCGCCGACAAAATGCCGATGGTGATTTCTTCCACGCGCGCCAAGCCGGTATCGAAAATGGTGGAAGGATCCGTCACCGCCGGGAAGCCGATCAAACCTGCCGTGTACCCGGCCAGCATGAAAATATACGAACGCGGCGTGCGATCCAGCAGCGAGATGTATAAGCACAGCCCCACCCAGCACGCCAATGCCAGCGACAGCAGCTCCGGTGCGTTGGCCAGGCGCGGCACCATGACGATGGTGGCGGTGCAGCCGATCAGCGTACCGCACACGCGGAACAGCGCCTTGGAGCGCACCGCGCCCGAGAACGGGCTGGCGACGATATAGGCCGTCATCATGGCCCAGAAAGGACGCGGCAGGCCAGCAGCCAGCGACACGTACAGCGCCAGCATGGAAGCGGTAAAGCACTTGAGCGAGAACAGCATCTCGCTCATCTTCGGCGCGTTCATGATGCGCTGCGCTCGGCCAGTACCTGGTCAAGCCTGATCAATACGCGGACGGTGGCTTCCACGTCCGCTTGCGGCATGTCTTTAAACAGCTCGCGGCGGAATGGGGCCAGCGCTTTTTCGAGGCGCTCGGCGACACGCTTGCCGTCGGCGGTTAAGGTCAGGGTCTTGGCGCGGCGGTCGCTCGGATCATCCTGGCGCAGCACCAGCCCCGCCGCCACCAGTTGATCGATGATGCGCACCAGCGACGGCGGCTCAATGCCAACGGCGTCCGCCACCTGCCCCGGACGCACGCCGTCGCCAAGGCGCGAAATCATCAGCACCGGCCACGCGCTGGCGTGCGACAATTCAAAATCCGCCGTCAACCCGTCGGCAGCCGCCTTGTAGGCGCGCGCCACGTGGATCAGCGTGTGGGTCAGGGACATCAGGGTTTTGTCGTAGCTGCTCATCGCGGACTCGTTTGAATATACTTAGGATGCTAAATATTAGCATCAAACGAAAATCCGCGCAGAGCAGCGCTCAAAAACCTCGTTAAGCGCTGTTTTTAAAGAACTTTTCTGGCGAGATGCGGATGGCGGCGCCGGTCGGACAAGCGCGTACGCACGACGGCCCGCCCTTCAAATCCTTGCATAAATCGCATTTAACGGCCTTCTTTTGCACCGCCGGATCGTAGTCGGCCTGACGCTCGCCCGGCGTGGCGCCGAGGCCGAACAGCAACCACGATAAGCCGCCGCCGCGCTTCGGCGGCTTGTCCACTGCCATCTGAATCACACCGTATGGGCAGTTTCGCTCGCAATTGCCGCAGCCGATGCAGGCGTCGCTGATGAACACTTCCCCTTGCAGCGAACGGCCGATGGCATCCGGCGGGCAGTCCTTCATGCAGTGCGGGTTCTCGCAGTGGCGGCAGGCAGTCGGCAGGTGGATGTTGGCGAAGGTCGGCCCCAGCGCGCGCTTCAATCGCGAGGTGCCGTTATGCGTTTCGGCGCACGCGGTCTCGCAGTTATTACACTGGATGCACATGGTCTCGTTGATCAGCAAAACGTCCGACGCTTCACCTACGCCCTGCCCCAGCAAGAACTGCATCAAGTCGCCGTCGCGGCTCTTGGTATGCTCCAGCAGCACGTTTTGTTCGGTGCGCGAAATCACCTGCTCTTCGACCGACTTGCGCCAGCTAGGATTGGCGATCAGCTGATCGCGCACGGTTTGCGCGTCCAGCACTAGCGCTTCCGTCAGCACGGTGGCCGTCACCGTGGCGCTGCGCGGCGCATCGCGCAGCAGCGCCATCTCGCCGACATAGTTACCGGCGGCGACGTAAGACAAGATACGCTCACCACCGCGCGAGTCATCGCGGCGCGACACCGTCACCGAGCCACGGCGAATCAGGTACATGCCGTCCGGCTCATCGCCTTCCTTGAACAGCGCCTGCTTGGCCTCATAGCGCTTGACCGTAACGCCGCCCGCCACCAGCGCATCGATGGCGGTGCGCGACAGCATATTGCCAAGGTAGTTGTAGATTGCGTTGCGCACGAAGACCATGTCCATGCGCTTGCGCACATCGTCCACCGAGGCGATCAGCTTCAGCATGGTGCGGCGCGGCGTTTCCATCAGCACGCAGTTCTCGCCGGCGCGAATGGTGGCGGTACGGCGGCGGCCCGAAATCAAACCCATCTCGCCAAAGTACTGGCCCTTATCGAGTTTGATATTACGCACCTTGCCGTCATTGCCGGTCAACTCAATCTCCACCGTGCCTTCCAAAATGGAATAGAACGTGTTGGTGTAGTCGAACTTGCGGAAAACGATGTCGCCTTGGCGCGGCGTGAGCAAAGTCGATTCGAGCATGAACTCGCGCAGCTGCAAGGTAGTCACTTGGGCGAACAGCGGCACGCTGCCCTTGATTTCCTCGATCACTTGCGACACCTGCATACCGGTACGCCAAGGATGCAGCTTCTCGCGCAGCAGCGATTCATCGGCAGGCTGCACCGGCTTGCCGACAATGGTCTGCACCACCTCATAGCCTTGGTTCATGGCCTGCTTGATCAGCGGATAGCCCCCTAGCGCGCCAACAATGTACAGGCCCGGCACGTTGGATTCGTAGGTATCCGACAGCGCCGGCGTGGACGCCGGATTCGCATTCGGGAACACCACGCCGAAACTCTCAATCAGTTTGCGCGGCGGCGTTGCGCCGAGACGGGCGATCACGCGATGCGCGTGTACCGATTCTTCACCGTGCTTACCGGTGAAGACAAACAGCAGCGGTGTGTCGTCGGCACGCTCGATGTGCTTAGTCGTAGCGCTGTAGCGCACCTTGATCTTGCCGCTCTTTTCCGCAGCCGTAATCAGCACGCGGTTACCTTCTTTACAGGTTGCGAATTCTTCCTGCCGATTCAGAATGTAGACCGTATTCTTCTCGGCCAGCGCCAGCGCATTCTCGATGCCGGCATCGCCCGCGCCGACTACCACGATGGTCTCGCCGGAATACTCGTCAGGATCGGAAAGGGTGTACTGCACGCCCGGCAGGTCTTCGCCGGGCACGCCGAGCTTGCGGATATTCCCTTGCAGGCCAATGGCAAGAATCACGGTGCGCGATTGCCACGTACTCTTGCCGCCTGCGCCTTCACTGGTCAGCGTGAAGATGCCGCTGTCAGCATCGCGTACGATGGCGCTCACGCGCTGGCCGTGCGCCACGTTGACGTTCTGCTGCCCCATCTCCTGACTCCACGCCGACAGCAGCGCCTCGCGCTTGCCGGCGCTGAAACTCAGGTCGCTGCGCAGCGGCAGGATGCCCGGTTCGGCCATCACGTGCTTGCCCTTCTGGTACTGGTAGATGGTGTCCGACAGGTGCGGCTGCGATTCCAGCAGCACGTGACGCACGCCCAGCGCCTTGGCGCGGGCGGCGGCGGACAAGCCGGCCGGCCCGGAGCCGACGATAACGATCTCGTACAGTTCAGTAGCGTCCATGATTAATTCGCCTGCGGTGAAATGGTGCGCGACAGCCCTTGCAGGCCGTTCGCAAAGACGTCCGGCTTGAACGCGTCTTCATTCGCCAGCGACACGCGCAGCGCGGCCAGCTTGCGGTTCATCTCCGCCACATTGGTAAGCGCGCCCTGCTTCGCCAACGACGACGACAGGCTCGAAATCGCCATGTAGGCCTGCTCGGCGCCGGCGTAGTCGGAATACTGCTGGCGTTTGGCCTCATCGATCAAGCCAGCCAGCACGGCGCGCTGCACGGCCGGCGTGAAGCGCTGCTGTTCCAGCTTGACGATGACGCGCTGGATGGTGGCCGACAAGGCTGAAGCCAGCACCAGCGGATCGGCGCTGCGGCCGGCCATGCCGCTGGCGTTATTCCCCGCCACCGCATGATGCAGCTGCGTCACTTGATCGCTGAAGGCATTCGCACCGGCTGGATCAGTCGCGCGCACAATCGCGCGCAGCATCAGCAGATTGCTATCGTTGAGACGCATGCGGCCCGGGCCCACGCCAAGGCGCGGCGTCCACTTCTTCTCGCTCATCGGGTGGTGGCAGGCGTGGCAATCGAACAGCGCCAGTTCCGGGAACAGGCCGTCGCGTCCGCGCTTTGGATCGGTCAGCGCATCCAGCTGGTTCTTGGACGCCAGCGCCTGGCCGATAGCCCACAAGCGCACGCTGTCGTAATCGCCCTTGCGCTGCCGCCAGTCGTCATCAATCTTGTAGTGCGCCGGCGCGAGTTGCGCGAAGGTGTCCAGCTCAAAGCTCAAACGCGGATGGCCAGCACCCATCAAGCGGTGCGAGACAAAACGGCTACTGTCGCCCACGTGGCAGGACAGGCACAATTTGGCTTGCTCCACCGGCTTTTCGGTCGGGTACATGCCCTTGGCGACATTGTCCGCGTGCGTGGCGCCCGGCACGGTGTGCGAACGTATCCACTTGTCGGCCGGGCCGTGACAGGCCTCGCAGCCCACGCCATCAGAAATCATGTGACGTTCGCCGCGCAGCGATGGCGCTGGATTGTGCGCGTGACAGTCCAGGCATTCCTGCGCATTCTCCGCGCCCTGCTTAAGTCCCAGCTTGGCGGCGATGGAGCGCGACTGCGCGTTCAGCAGCACCGCATAAGCCTTGGCATGCTTGTCCAGGCGCAGCCAGGTGGTGTACTCGTTCTGCTGCACATTGGAGCCAGTCCACGGCGCAACCGCGCCATGGCAAGTGCTGCTGGCGCAATTAACCGTGCCCACCGACTGGTGCGGCGAAGCGTTAGGAAGCACCGGCGACGTGCTGGAACTAGCGGCCAACACCAGGCCGCAGACCAGCATCAGGCAGGCGGACAGCATCCTTTTCATTTCTTCCCTTTCTGCGTGCGCGGCACGTAATCGCCGGGCACGCCCTGATCGCTGACAGTCCACACTTGCGAGTCAGGCCTTAAGTACAGTTTAGCCATTTCTGCGGCATTGAACGGACGCGAACCGATACGGCCGAATACCGCGATCTGGCCGCCCGTTTCATCCACCGCGCGGTCGCGGTCCAGCCCTTTCGACAAAGCCAGCGCCGGCGTGCGGGTGCGGCTCCATGCGATCAGCTGCGGCTTAGGCTCAGGCGAGAAGCCGTAGAAGCGCGGCTGGGTATCGGGTGCGGTCAGTTGCAATACCTTCAAGCCGTTCGCACCGTCGGCCACGTAGCCGAACAGCGAAGCATTGGTCGAGCCGACGATAACGTCGCGCGCATCGTTCAACTGGCCGTCCGCATCAAACATCTGATAGACCTTCGGCTCGGCCGGTTTCTCAATATCGATGATGGCAAGGCCTTGGCGGCCTGCCGCCACGTAGGCGTAAGTCCGCGCCACGTACACCTTGCGCGCATCAGCCAGCGCCACGCGGCCCGCCAGCAGCACCGGCTTGGCCGACAGCGTTACGTCAATCACGCGCAGACCGCTCTTGTCGGTCACGAACAGGTAGCGGAATTGCAGCGCCGAGGCGCGCGCACCATCCAGCTGCACCGTCGCCAAGTGGCGCGGCTTCAACGGATCATTCAGATCAACGATCACCATGCCCGCATCCGCAGCGATGTAGGCGATATGCCCACCCAGCACAATGTGCTGCGCGCCGTTCAGCAAGCCGTTCGGATTCCACGTCAGCGCGCGCTTGAGGAAGTTGTTGCGTGCCTCGCCGTCGGCCAGCGTGTCCACGTTCACCAAGATCAGTCCCTCTTGCGAATCACTGATTGCGGCGTAGTGATAAATCGGGTGGAAGGCCTGCTCCTGATTCGTCACCCGCATCAAATCGCCCTGGTTACGGGTCGGAGCGATCGGCTGATTGGTCGGCAGCGCCATGCAGGTGGCATTCTTCGACGGCACTTGCGTGTTCTGGCCCAGCGGAGAATACGGCGCGGTGACAATGCGCTGCGATACGCCCTTGTTGGCGATGCTGGCGACGTCGTACACGCGCAGGCCGCCCTTGCCTTCCGCCGTGAACAAGTACTCGCCGCGCAGTTGCAGGCAGCTGGCCGCGCCCTGCGTCGGATGCGAGTGCGTTTCGGTCAACTCCATCTTGCGAGCCTTGTGCTGCTCGTACCAGTCCGGGTAGGCATAGCGCTGCAAGTAGCTGCCCTTCACCGCTTGCGGTTCATCCCACTCGGTGACGGTGGCCGCTTCCACGTGGCCTGCTTCGCCGATCCAGGCGTTGTAGCCGACAAAGTTGACGAAGTTCGTCCCTTGCAGCAGCAACTGCGCCATGATGGCGTTGTTGTCGTTGGCCTTGGAGACGTGGCAATCGCTGCACGTCTTGGTTTCTTCCTTGCGCTCCGTGTGCGGATAGTGCGGCGCAAACGCTTGCGATGAGAAGCCGCTTGCTGCAATCGGCGGCTGCTGGATATAGATCTTCTCGCGGTTCGAGTTCACCGACGACAGCACCAGCGCGGAGCTGGAACGCACCGGCGTAATCTTCGAACCTTTCACCGGGCCGGCCACACCCAGCTGGAACATATCGTCGCGCGCCACCTGCGGATTGTAGGAAGCGTAGTTACGCGTTTCGCCGCCCTCGTAGTGCAGGCGTTCGGTTTTCCAGTTGGCCTGAATCGGCAAATGGCAGCCGGCGCAGCTGGTGGTCCACGACAGATGGCAGCTATGGCAGCTCATCTTGTCGTTATCGTGCGCCAGCTTGCCGACGCCCGGCCCCCACTTGCCTTGCTGGCCTTCTGGCCCTGCGCTCATCAACTTGGCGCGCGCGGCTTTCTCGTTGTAGTGCGGATTGGCCGGATTGACCGAATCCTTCACCAGACTGACTTCCCATTCCTTTTTCGGATCGGTAGCGGCGCGCTGGTACAAGCGGCCTTCGCGCCATTCAAAGCGCTGGCGGCCATCCTGCGTTTTCAGCAGCGACATATCCATGCCGCCCGGCTTGGCCGCTGGGCCGCTGGTGCGCAACGTTGGATAGCGCGTGGCGCTGCCGTGGCAATCGATGCAATCGACTTCAATCGCCGCCGCCACCTCGCCGTAAATGTGGCCGTTGCTGTGAGCATCCTGCGAGAAGTGGCAGTCCACGCATTGCATGCCCTTCTCCATGTGGATGGAGGCAAGATGCACGGTCTTCTTGAATTTATCGGGGTCTTTGTCATCAATGATGTTGCCCTTGGCATCCAGCAGCGCGCCCTTGCGGTCACGCTTGTAGATCGCGCGGAAGTTCCAGCCGTGGCCATGGTAGTCGGCGAACTGCGTGTCTTTCAGGGTTGGGTTCAGGCTCGATACGTTCTTCAGGAATTCGGGATCGCTCCAGTTGCCGCGCGTGGCCGCTTCTTCCGGGTTGCGTGCCTGGATGGCGCGGATCTCTGCGTCGGTCGGGTACTTCTGCTTCTTCGGCCACATGGCCGGCGCGTCCGACTCATAGTCCCACATGGTGTAGCCGTAGAACGAGTTCACGAAGATGTTCGGCTGGTGCATATGGCAGGTCATGCACTGCGACGATGGAATCGCGCGCGTGAATTCGTGTTTGATCGGGTGGCCAGACTGGTTCTTCGGAATGGTAGGATCAACGGTCTTGGTCATGCCGCTGTTACCGGCCGACGCGTATGGCCCGGAGTGCAGCGGATCGCGGTCGTTGGCGTAGATGGTGTGGCACGCGGTGCAGCCGGAAGAACGATAGTCGCCCGGCTGCTCGTTCGTCCCGAGGAACCACAGGTGCGGATCATTCAAGCGCGTCTTGGTGATGTTGATGGCCGGGACGGCGATGCGGCCGCCGGTGCCGGGGCCACGATTGGACTGATGGATATCCGGGCGGCCCGGTTCATCGAGTTTTTGCAGCGTGCCGGAGCTGTTCGGCAAACCGACTTCCGGGAACGCGCTGCTGATTACGCGGCCGCCGCGCTCAAACACGCGGAACACGTCGGCCGGTGGAATTGTCTCCCATGCTGGCAGCGGATACAGGCGATCCAGAATCCCCTTGTGGACAAACAGCTCGTTATCCACACGGAGCGGATTGACGATGGCCGCAGCAGCGCCTTCCGGCGTGTAGGACTCGCCAAGGATGTAGCGCTTGTACGGCAGGATGCCGTTGTTGTAGCTCGCGCCGCCCCACAGCATGGCGGATGTCGCCATCAAGCTGCGTTCCTGCGCTTGAATGATCGGCAGGTGGCAAGCGCCGCACGCATCGCGCGCCACGCGCAAGTCGCCGGGATTGATAAAGCGGATGTAGGCCGGGTGTTCCTGATTCAGCTTGGCATACGAGCCTTGCGGATTAGCGGACGATGGATACTGCCAATACTTCTCGTTGCGCGGCAGGATGTGCGCCGCGTCCAGCGCGGAGCGATATGCGGCGCTATCCGGCTTGCCTTCGCCGACTACGGACGCATTGCCGCCGTGGCAGTCGGTGCAGCCCAGCACCACGCCGGGATTGGCGTGCATGGTATGACGGTCGGTGACGGTGTGGCAGCTCAGGCAGCCGGACGATTTGGCGTCGGCCTGTTTTTCCGTTTGCGCAGCCGGTGCGGCTGGCGCCATGATGTAGTCGCGCAGCGTTAACACCGCCGATGAATTGGCACTCACCAGCGATACCGCCGCTACTGCCATCAGCAGCAGCGCCAGTGCGAGGATGTGTTTAAACGCCTTCATGTTAGAAACTCAGTACCATGTTGAATAAAACGGAATACAGCGTGCCCTGTTTGTCGCCGTACAGGGCTTTCAGTGCTTTGCCGGGCCGCAGTGCGGCAACGGAGCTATTGATAATCACGTTCTGGTTGTAGAACGGCCGCCAGTGCAGGCCGACCGAGAAATCGGTACCCATTTCTTTCGACGGTATCGACTGCGCGCGCAGCACTTCCAGCACGCGCGTGTCCATGAAGCGCAGATAAGAGACATTGCCGAACACGCGCAGTTCCGGCTTCAAGTCCATGTCCGCGCCAACACCGATCAACGCCAGGCCGGGATTGACGAAGTTGGATTGGCCTTCATCTTTGGATGACCGCAGCGACGGCAAGATGCCATTGCGGCCGGACAGTGCGACGCCGCCGCCACCGATCAGCGGCAAGCCTTGGCGGATCGAGAAGCTGGTGTCCGAGCCGGCGATCTGCGGGTTTTCCATGATGGCGTCAAAGCCGGTGGACTTGTTGTCGTACGGGTCTTTGTCGCCGGAGGCCAGCACCAGCGAGGCGCGCGCGCGTATCCAGCTGAAGTCGCGCGATAGTTCGCTGGCGTGATAGCCGGCGCGGATCTTCTGCGCGCTGTGCGCCAGCGGATCGTGTTCGTTGTGGCCTAGCGCGAAGTAAGTCGAGGTGGCGAGGTTCCATTCGCCGATATGCCCGTCGCCGCTATAACCAAGGTAGGTGACGTGGTAGCGGTGCGAACGCAGGTCACCAAGGAAAGCCGGGCGCACCAGGAAACCGTTGGTGTCGTAGGTCTTTTCGGTTTCCTGATTGCGGTTATGGACAATGCTGGCTTGCGAAGTAAAGCCGACCCACGGCCAGTCTTGACGATACAAGTTGGCGATATAGATTTGGTCTTTGCGCAGGCCTTTGCCGACGGCGTTCAAGCCGCTGTTGCTATCCTTCTCAAAGCGCGCGAAGGCGGCGAGGTTGTATTGCCAGCGGTTGTTGTCGCGGTTACCGAACAAGCGCACGCCGACCGGCGAATCCTGGAACAGGAAGCCACGGAAGTCGTTGGTGAATGGCTGGATGCCGACGCGCAGGCTGTCAAAATCATAGCGGTCGGAGACGTTACGCAAGTGGACGTCGGCGAACATCTCCTGAATGCCGACGAAGTTATCGGTACGGCGCTTGTCCTGCGAAGGATCGATGCGCAGCGCGCCCGCTTCCTGCACCATGGCGCGGTTGAAGTTGAAGACTGGGACAAAGCGCAGTTCGTAGTCAGGCGGGCGGAAGGTGGTGTCGCCTTTGATCAGGCCCAGGTTCAAAATCAGGTTTTGCACCATGACGGTTTGCTGGCCGCGGCCGAAGATGTCATTCGCGCCGGGCGCGATGCCGATTTGGCCGGACACCGGCGTCGGCAAGCGGCGCAGCTCCAGCAGCGAGTCGGAGACCACGCCGAGGTTGAAGAACAGGTCAGGCGCGTACTGTTTGAGCACTGGTAGGTCGGCCTTCAAGACGTTCTGATTGTATGGGTCGTACCATGGGAATTTAAAGCCCAAGGTTTGCATCAAGCGCCAGCGATCCGGTACGGACAAGGACTCGCGCGGCAGGTTGGCTTGCGGCGGCGGCACTTGCGATGGATCGATGGTCGGCAGGACAGCGGCCTGCGGCACGCCGGACGTGGCGCCAGGACGCGCGGCGATGATGCCATCATCCGCCTTGCCTTCCGCGCCGCCATCGGCTGCGGCGACACCGGCCGGCGCGTCAAAAACAACTAGCGTCATTTCGCCATATTCCGCGGGAGCCATTTGCACCCAGCCGGCGCGCTGCGCATCGAGCGGCACCTTGTACCAGTCGCCGCGCTGCTCAAGGATGCCGATCACCGCGCCGCGCGACAGCTCGGCCAGCGACAGCGAAGTAACCGACGGCTCGGCGCGCACCGGAACCGTCACGGCCAGCACTTGCAGCTGCTGCGGTGCCGCTTGCGCTGTGGCGGCAACCAGCGCCGATGACACGCAGAGCGAAAACGTAGTTTTAAATCCCATCACACACGCTCTGCTCAGTACTGTTATTGAACGGCGCTTGCGGGCACTGGGCGTAGCGCAGGTTGCGGCCTTGCGGCTTCAAGGTGTCCGCGCGGCGCGACGCCGGTGCATGGCCGATGCCGGTCTTGAGTACCGCTGCCGCACGCGACACGCCCAGCATGCCGATCATGTCATCCTGATCCACGCCGTCGCCGGACACGCCAATCGCGCCAATCAACGTGGTTCCGCGATAAATCGGGAAGCCGCCGGGGAAAGTCTGCATGCCGTTTTCCAGGCCAATCGCGTTACCGGTACAACTGCGGTTAGCCGCTGCTGGCGACAAGATCGCACCGACCAGCGATGGATACACCAAGTCCAGCTGCAAGCCTACGTTGAACGGACTCCAGGTCGCCTTAGTCTTGGACAGCGGCCCGGCCGGATTGCCATCGATCCCGTCCGGGAAAATAGGCCGCGCGATGTTGCCGATGGCCCGCGCCGAAAACGCCGTGCCGTCGCTGAACGCGGACGAATTTGCAAAGAAGCTGCGCGACGACGCCATGTAGCCATCCACACCGAATAGTGCGCCCTGCTTGAGCGAGCCGTTAAAGTAACCCAGCTGCGGCAAGGCGGAAATCGCCGCCGACGCGCCGGGCGACGAGAAGAACGCCGCCGTACGGGCCTTCTGCAAGGAGACGTCTACGCCGAACACCGGCCCGTCGCCGCTGCGCACAAGACCCAGCACGTGGCCGGACGCATCCACCACCGACACCGTCACCTCCGCCGCCGAACCAACCGGAATGCGAATCTGCGCGCGCGCCTGTGCGGCCACACTCAATGCTTGCGACAGTACTTCCTGCACCTCAGCAGCGGTCATGCCCGCCGCTGCCGGCAAAGGCGCAAGCGAGGCGCTGGCAGGATAGCGATTGCTTTGCGATGCGTTCACCAGAATCTGCGTGCTGCCTTGTGCGATAAAGCCCGATGCCGCTTCGCCAAATGCGGTGCCGGCCAGGATGGCCGCGCCGTCGTAGTAGCCATCTACCGCCAGCAAGCCGCCAGCCATGCCGCTGATGCGCGTGGCCGTTACCGCGACCGGCTGCGAGGCCGTATTTGCATACGTCAGCGTTACGCCGCCTGCGGTGATGCGGTCTGCGCGGATGCAATCCGGTGCTGCGAAGCCGCTTTGCGCGGACAAGGCGATGCGCTCGTCCAAGTCTGCGCCGCTGGTGGTTGGACTGGGATCGAGTCCGTACACGCCGTCGGCAATCACACCGATGCCGCCGACTACGCGACCGTTTTTATAAAGCGGGAAGCCGCCCGGATCAGCGGCGAGGCCCAGCGGTGAACGCTTGGGCCCAATGCCGATGCCAGCGCCACGCTGCACCAAGTCGCCACAAGGCAGTTGGCTGAACTGAACGCCGAATAAAGGGCCGCCGGCGGTGTTGCCGATTTCCGGTACAAAGTGATCTTGCACGATAAAGCTGGCGGTGCGGGTGCTGAAGGCGTTGCCGGATGAGGATAGGTAGGCGCCGGTCAGCGCTTTGGCCACGGCAGCGAGATCGGAGCCGATCAGGCCACTGAGGCCGTCGAGACCTTGTGGGCTGTCGGCGCTGTTCTTGCCGCTGCCGCTGAGGATATTTACCGTCGTGCCGGCACCGGTCATGCGGTACACGGCGAGCACGTTGCCGACGCGGTCTACCACTGCGATAGTGGCCTTGGCGCCTAGCTTGGACGCAGCCTCCGCGCCTTGGGCTAGCACCTGCTCTACTTCCGCTGCGGTGATGGACTGCGGGGTGGGGGCTGGGGTGAAGCAGCTGCCGCTGGTCGAGGTGCCGCCGGGTGCAACGGCGCTAGTTCCTCCACCACCACCGCTGCATCCTGTCAGCGCGGCCACGAGGCAAGCTATCACCCCGAACGAAGGGGTCTGACCCCGTACGGGGTCAGACCCCGGGCGCTGCGGTGTGCGGGGTGGAGTGGTGCCGCGCATTTTTAAAGCGGCAAGCAGCGTCAAACCCGCATTCATGGCTTCATCGCTTTCGCTGGCTGGGCGGCGGTGTGCAGGTCGGGCATGTGATAGCCGTGACACATCGCGCAATCGGACTTCACTTTGCCGACGGCCGGCTCGGTGCCGGTGTGGCAATCGCGGCATTCTTTAATAGTCGGCATCAGCACATCGCTTGCCTTGTTCGACTTGGCGGCCAAGTGGCAATCACCACACGGCGCTTGACGATGCGCGGCGTGATTGAAGGCGGCCTTCGGCAGCCATGCATGCGATGGCGTCAACGGCGCGATTTTCCACTGCGGCAGATCCGCTCCCGGCGTCCCCGCCTTGCCCGGCCCCGGCACGCGGCTCACGCTATGGCAAACAATGCACGAAGTTTTCTCAAACAACTCTGTCGCAGCCGCCGCCGCGCGCGCACGCGCATCGCCCGGGCCTTGCACAAAGCTGGCTGCCGGACGCTCCTGCATCCCCGGACGCACCGTGAACACCGGCCCATTAACCGGCGGCGTATCAATCGCCACCTTGCTGCCACTGACGTAACCATAGAATTCGCGCAGCGTCGACAACACCTCGGGCACCGAACCATGCGGCACCTGACGCTGCGACAGCGCCGGCTCAAACGCCAGCGTGTGACACGACTGGCAGTCACGCTGCATGCTCACGCGTTCAAAGCCATTACCGCTCGCATTCGGCCGATGGCAACTCGCACATTCCAGCTTGGTCTTGCCACTCGGGCCGGCGATGCCGCCTGCAGCCACGTGGATATCGTGCGGGAACTTGAGGGTATTGGTCTGCGCAATCGGCGCGCCGCCTTGACGCAGGCGCACGAACGTCGTCTCCGATGCTGCCACTTGCACGCGGAACTGCGGGTGCGCTTTTGCAAAGTCCTTCACATTGGCGACCTGGGTGCCGGGCAGCTTGCTCACCAAGTCGCCGTGACAGGACGCGCAGCCAGCGCCGATATAGCGGCGGTTCTGCGATACCAGCCCCTCCGCACCTTGGTGATCGCGGTGGCAAGTGGCGCAACGCGTCTCATGCAGCGCCGGCATGGATGCAACCTTATCGGCCACGTGATTGCCGATGCCGCGATGGCATGCGAGACAGTCCTTGTCCTGCACCTGCTGGAACGGCTTCGAGTGGCACGACTTGCAGTCCAAGCCAAACGGCTGGTGCGATGCCGACAGCGTGCCGGGATTCCACTGCGCGTCCAGTCCCAGCGCCGTCGGCGAAGCGCGCATGTAGGCGCTATTCAGCACCGGCGCGGCATGCGGCGTCTGGCGCAGCTTGGCGGTCTTCTCTTCCACCGGGTGGAACACGGACGGCCATATCGACGCCATCACCGGCAGCACCAGGCAAGCCAGCAGCACCAGCACAAACGCCAGCCACGACATGGCCCGCCGTCCGACCAGCGGGCGTTGTAGCGCATCGATCTCCTTCTGGAGCTTATCGTTGTTACGAGATTGCATAAGCGATTACCAGTAGAAGAATACCGAGACGATGTGCGCAATCAGCGCGACCAGCAGCGCAATCGACATCGGTACATGGAACAGCAGCCAGATTTCCGTCAGCGTGCGCAGTCGCACGAACGAGCGTATGCGTTTGAGCTGTTGCAGGCGGCGGAATTGCAAGGTGTAGATTTCGTTGGCATTGGCATCGGCTTGGTCGCCTACTTCGCGCAAGCGCGCCAGCACGCGCGCGGTGGCGCAGTTGCGGTTACGGCCTGTCAGGCGCTGGCGGCGTTTCGAGAAGATTTGGCCGGCGGCCGATTCTTCTATGAGCGCCAGCAGCGCCGGCGGACGGCCTTGCGCCAGCATGCGGCAGCGGTCATCGAGGTCGCGCAAATCTTGTGCGATTTGATCCAGCGTGCGGCCGTCGAGCAGATCGCCCATCAGCGACGGATGGTACAGGTACAGCGCTACGCCCCAAATGCCGCTGATGATGACGGCCATGGTCAGCGCGTAAGCGAAGGTGTGAACGTTCCAGCCGAATTCAAAACCGCAGTGCAGCGTCGCCACCACCGCCAGCGCGAGGCCAAGGTAGACGTGGGCCGACAGCCAGCCGCGCAGGGTACCCATGCGCGAAGCGTAAGCGCGTTTGCGCACGCCGAGCAGCAGCAGGAAGACGATCAGCAATGCACCCAGCGTGCCTAAGCCATAGCCCAACATGGTGCCGCCGCCGGGCTTCAGCGGCGGGTTATCGAGAACGTACAGCGCAATGCACAGCGCCAGCAGGGCGATGGCCCACTTGGCGTAGCGAAAACGCTGGAACGACATGAAATTGTCTTGCAACATAAGGTGACTTCTGGCGATGGGCTGGTGTCTGTTTATTTAACTATCATTGCAAATAGTCAACTATATGCTGGCAGTCTAACACTTTCCGGCATGGGAAATTTGGCGATATTTTTATTTGGGGCTTATACGCAACTGTATGCGCGCTTGGCCCGGTTTTGCGGGCTGTGGAGTCGATTCCAAATCGCCGGGAGCAGCGATGGCGTTGCCGGTTTTGGAGATGCGGGCGGTGACGATTAGCTTGTCGAACTGGGACAAGGTCACGCCGGGCATCATGCCCATGGTGTCGTCGAGGGTGAATTGCAGCGGCAGGTCGCGCACCTGCTTGCGCAGCACGGCGAGCGGGAAGCGCGGGCCGTCGGCAGCTTTTGCGACGATGAAGACGGTGTCGTTATCGCCTACTTGTGCGCGCAGGGATGGATCCAGTTCGACGGCGCCGCTGATGCTGGTGGCGGCTGGTGCGGCCGTCGGCGCGGCGCTCGGGGTCGCGGCTGCGCCTCCAACCGGTGCGCCGATGTGGGCGAGGTTGTCGCGGGCCATTTGGGCGAATTCGGAGTTGGGCGTGGCGTTGGCCAAGGCGGCTTGCCAGTGGACGGCGGCGGCGGCGAGGTCGGTGCGTTCGAAGGCGGCGTCACCTGACAGGATCAGGGCTTTGACGTTTTTCGGATCGGCAGCGAGGGCGCGTTTGAGCAGGCGTTCCGGCTCACCGGCCAGCTTTTGGTTCTGCGTCATGGCCAAGACGTCGGCGTAGTCGGACAGAATTTGCGCGTCGTCGGGAATGAGAGCGATGAGGCGAGAGTAGGCGCCGCTGGCGGCGACGAAGCGTCCCATGGCGCTGTACGAGCGTGCCAGCAGCGCCCAGCCGTTCGGGTCTTGCGGCTCGCGCGCCATGCGTTCGGCCAGTTTGGCGACCATGGCTTCGGCTTCGTTGCTGGTGTGTGGGTCGAGCGCCTGGCCGCCAGCGACGGCAGGCGCAGCTCCCGGCGCGGTCAGTGCCTGCGGCATGCCGAGCGTGGCGTACAGCGTTCCCGCCCCCGCAATCAGCGCGAGCGACAGCACGGCAGCCTGCCAGCGTGGCGCTGGCGCGGCGGCGGGCGGCGTACCTGCGCGGGGCGCGAGGTGTACGTCCTCGGCGACGCGCTGTTCAAGTTCGCGGCGGGCGGCGGCGTAGGCGGCGGCGTCGATGCTACCTTGCTCACGGTCTGCTTCCAATTCACGCAGCTGGTCGCGCAGGACGGCGAGGTTCAGTTGATCCGCTTGCGGCGCGACCGCCGCATCACGGCGCGACAATAAGGGACGCAAGATCAGCCACAACACCAGCGCGCACATCACGGCGGCCACGAATACGAAGCCGTTCATGGCTGCTCCTTGTCGTTATCCAGCAGCGCACGAGCGCGCGCCAATTCCTCTTCCGACGGCGACGGCTCGGCCGCACGCGATCGCGCAGCCCGCAGCCGCGATACCAGCAGCACCGCCCCCGCAGCCAATAACAAGAACGGTCCAAACCACAACAGCCAGGTAGTCGATTTCACCGGCGGCCGATACAGCACAAAATCGCCATATCGCTGCACCATGAAGTCCAACACCTCCTGCTCCGACTTGCCCTGCGCCAGCTGCTCGCGCACCTCGCGCCGCAAGTCCGCAGCCAAGCCGGCGTGCGAATCCGCGATGGTCTGGTTCTGGCAAACCAGGCAGCGCAGCTCTTCTTCCAGCGCCGCTGCGCGCTTATCCAAATCCGTTTCAGCCTGCGCCGCCAAGGCCAGCGCCATCATCAAAGCCGCAATCAGCTTAACCATGAGCGCTCTCCCTGTTCAACTTCTCGATCAGCGGAATCAGCGTGCTGCTCACCACTTCCGGCGTCATAATACCAATCTGCTTATAGCGAATCACGCCGCGCTTATCGATCACAAACGTCTCCGGCACGCCGTACACGCCGTAATCAATACCCACGCGGCCATCCTGGTCAAATGCCGACACCACATACGGATCGCCCGCGCGCTGCAAATTGGCGATGCCTTCGTCGCGATTGTCCTTGTAATTCAAGCCGACGATAGGCGCGAGCTTCATGCGCGCCATCTCCATCAGCACCGGATGCTCCTGACGGCAAGCCACGCACCATGATGCCCACACATTCAAAATCCACACCTGTCCCGCCATATCGCGCGTGCCGATCTGACGCTCAGGCACATGCAACTGGGCCAGCGCAAACGCCGGCGCTGGTTTATCGATCAACGGCGACGGCACCTCGCGCGGATTGAGGCGCAAGCCTACCCACAAGAATCCCAGCAGCGCAACGAACACGCCTAGCGGCAGAATAAAGCGCTTCATGCCTTGCCTTTCTTCAGACGATAACGCTTGTCCAGCGCCGCCAACAGGCCGCCGAACGCGATCAACAGCGCACCTGTCCAAATCCACGCCACGAAAGGCTTGTGCTGAATACGCACGATCCAGCTACCCGGTTTGACCTCTTCGCCGAGCGCCAGATACAGGTCGCGCGTTGGGCCGCGGTTAATCGCCGCTTCCGTCATCGGCATGCCGCCGGATGCAAACTGGCGCTTCTCCGGCAACAGCGTGGTGATGTGCTTACCGTCGCGCGTGACATCAAACGTGCCGCGCACCGCAGAATAGTTCGGGCCTTCCACGTTCTGCAAACCGACGAAGCGGAAATCGTAGCCGCCCACATGATGGATATCGCCGCTCTGCATCGGCACATCGTGTGAAATCTCGCGCCCCTTCACCAGGGTCACGCCGATCACGAATACGCCGATGCCGGCGTGCGCAATCAGCATGCCCCAATAGCTGCCCGGCAGCGTAGACAGGCGATGGCTGAAGCGCGTATGGTTATCTTCAAACACGCGCAGGCGTTGCAGCAGATGCCATACGCTGCCCAGCAAAATCCACGCGGCCAGCGCGAGGCCCATTACTAGCAGCGGCGACATGCCGACTGCAAAAGCGGCGGCCAGCGCCAGCAGCACTGCCGCTACGCCAACCCAGCGCAGACTGCGCACATCTTTAAAGCCGGCCTGCTTCCAGCGCAGGAATGGGCCGGCGGCCAACAGCAGCAGCATCGGCGCCATCAGCGGCACGAACACAGTTTCGAAGTACGGCGGGCCAACCGAGATTTTCCCCATGCCCAGCGCGTCGAGGAACAGCGGATACAAGGTGCCAAGCAACACCGTGCCGGCAGCAGCCACCAGCAGCACGTTATTCGTCAGCAGCAGCGACTCGCGCGAGAACATGGCGAAGCGGCCGCCCAGTCCCACTTGCGGCGCGCGCCATGCGTACAGCAGCAGCGAGGAACCTACCACCAGCGCCAGGAACACCAGCACGAATAAGCCGCGCTTTGGATCGGTGGCGAAAGCATGAACGGAAGTCAGCACGCCGGAGCGCACGAGGAAGGTACCCAGTAGCGACAGCGCGAACGCCATGATCGCCAGCAGCACCGTCCAGTTTTTGAAGCTGCCGCGTTTTTCAGTCACGGACAGCGAGTGGATCAGCGCCGTGCCGACCAGCCATGGCATGAAGGACGCGTTTTCCACCGCGTCCCAGAACCACCAGCCGCCCCAGCCCAATTCATAGTAGGCCCAGAAGCTGCCGAGGAAAATCCCCAGCGTCATGAAGGTCCACGCCACCAGCGTCCAAGGACGCGACCAGCGCGCCCACGCGGCGTCCAGCTGGCCGCCGATCAAGGCGGCGATGGCAAATGCAAACGCCACCGAGAAGCCGACGTAGCCCATGTACAGCAAGGGCGGGTGCGCGATCATGCCGATGTCTTGCAGCAGCGGGTTAAGGTCTTGTCCTTCTGCGGCGCCGGGCAGCAAGCGCTCGAATGGATTGGAAGTCCACAGGATGAAAGCCAGGAAGCCGACGCTGATCAAGCCCATGACGCCCAGCACGCGGGCCACCACTTCGGCCGGCAGTTGGCGGCTCAATGCGGCGACGGCGGCAGTCCACAATACGAGGATTTGAATCCATAACAGCAGCGAGCCTTCGTGCCCGCCCCACACGGCGGAGATGCGGTAGTGCAGCGGCAGCAGCGTGTTGGAATGCGAGGCTACGTACAGCACCGTGAAGTCATTCGCCACGAACGCTTGCACCAGACAGGCGAAGGCAAAGGTCACCAGCAAGGCTTGCGCATAAGCAGCAGGACGCGCGACGGCCATCCAGCGCGACGCGGAGGCCGAGCCTTGGCGCAGCGATGCAGCCAGCGGCATCACGCCTTGCAGCAGCGCGACGCAAAACGCCAGCATCAGCGCGAAGGAACCTAGTTCTGGAATCATTTCTTGTCCTTGGCCTCGGCGGCCTCTTTCAGTGCGCGCGCGGCGTCCGGCGGCATATAGTTTTCATCGTGCTTGGCCAGCACCTCGGTGGCGGTGAAGACGCCGTCTGCGTCCAGCTTACCCTGCACGACCGCGCCTTTGCCTTCCTTGAACAGGTCAGGCAGGATGCCGCTGTAACGCACCGGCACGCGCTGCACCATGTCGGTGATGATGAAGTCCACCGTCACGCCATCGCCTTCGCGGCGCAAGCTGCCCTTCTCCACCAAGCCGCCCATGCGCAGATTGCGCGCGCGATCCGGGCTAGCCAGCACCTCGCTCGGCGTCACCGAGAACACGAGATTTTTCTGGAAGGCGGACGAGATCAGCCACGCCGCCAGCGCCAACAGGGCCAGGCCCGCCGCCACTAGCGCGAGGCGCTTTTGTCTAGGTTTCATCGTGATCCTGTTGACGCTTCAGTTGTTCCAGCGCGGCGCGGCGGCGCAGGCGCAGGGCCGCGAACTCGCACAGCGGCAGCAGCAGCGAAGCGCCGATCGAGCCCCACACGTACAAGCCGTATCCGCCCATGTGCAGCCATTCGCTCATGCCGCCTCCTTGATCCACGCGCTGCGTTTCTCGCGTTCGAGGATGATGCAGCGCAGGCGCGCCAGTGCGGCGGCGAAGGCATAGGCCCATGCGCCCAGCGTCACCAGCAGCATCCCGGTCAACATCACGGTCGCCATGCTGGGTGCGGCGGTCAGGCTGACGGAGGCGCCTTGGTGCAAAGTGTTCCACCATTTGACCGAGAAGTAGATGATCGGGATATTCACCACGCCGACCAGTGCCAGCACGGCGCCTGCGCGGTCGGCGCGGCGCGCGTCGGTGATAGCCGATTGCAGGGTCATGAAACCGATGTAGAGGAACAGCAGGATTAATTCGGAAGTCAGGCGCGCGTCCCACACCCACCATGCGCCCCACGTCGGCTTGCCCCACAGCGCGCCAGTCCACAGGGCCAGTACGGTGAACATGGCGCCTGTTGGTGCGAGCGCGCTGGCCATCATCGATGACAATCGCGTGTTCATGATGAGACCCAGGCCGGCCCAGAATGCCATCGCCAAATAGATCACCATCGACATCCATGCGGCCGGCACGTGAACGTAGATGATGCGGTAGGAGTCGCCTTGTTGCCAGTCGGTGGGAGCGAGTATGAGGCCGACGTATAAGCCGGCGGCGGTCAGCAGGACTGCAAGTGCGGCCAGCCATGGGATCAATTTGCCCGCTAATGGATAGAACTGCTGCGGTGAGGCGTAGCGATAAAGCAGGCTGGTTTTCATTGTGGACATTGTATCAACAGTGTTCACTCTTGTGCAATGCGCAAAGCCGCCGCCGTGGCCCACGGAGCCAGTGCTAATGCGGCTGCCAGCAGGCCTCCCAGTAAAAATAAATGCGATTGTGGATCTGACGCCACAGCTGCACCGGCGCCGAAAATCAGGATCGGAACGTAGAGTGGCAAAACTAATAACGCAATCAGGACACCGCCACCGCGCACTCCAAGTGTGAGTGCTGCGCCGATGGCGCCGATCAAACTGAGGATCGGTGTGCCGAGTAAAAGGCTGGCCATCAGGATGAGGACTTGTTTGGCGGGCAGGCCGAATTGCAGCGCCAATAGCGGCGATAGGATGATGAGCGGGATGCCGGTGGTTAGCCAGTGTGCGAGGATTTTTCCGGCCACCAGCAGGGTGGCTGGTTCCGGCGACAGGAGGAGTTGTTCAAGAGTGCCGTCGGCATGGTCTTGGGCGAACAGGCGGTGCAACGCCAGCATGGAGGCTAGCAACGCTGCGATCCACAGCATGCCGGGGCCGATGGTGCGCAGCATCGCCGGCTCAGGGCCCAGCCCCAGCGGCGCGAGTGCGGCGACGATGATGAAGAAGAAAACCGAGGACAGCACGTCCGCGCGGTTGCGCAGCGCGAGCAGCAGGTCGCGGCGGATCACGCCAAGGAAGGCGCGCATCATGGCTTGCGATCCAAATTTAATTCCAGCGCCTGCGCCGGTTGCAGCGCGAGGTCAGTGTGCGTGGTGTAGACCAGCATGCCGCCGCTGGCGAAGTGCTGATCGAGTGTGCTGCACAGCGCTGCGACGGCATCTTGATCGAGCGCGTTGAATGGCTCGTCCAAAATCCACAGCGGCGCAGCCTCGCCTTCCGCGCCGTGCAAGCGCGCTAAAGACAAACGCTTGCGCTGCCCTTGCGACAGCGATCGCGCCGGCAGTTGCGCCGCGCGGCCCAAGCCCAATGCAGCCAGTGACTGTTCAGCTGCGCTGCGGTCTAGCGCACGGCCATTGAGACGCGCTGCATAGACCAAATTTTCCCACGCCAGCAAATCGTCTTTGACGGCCGCCGCATGGCCCAGATAAATCATCTGGCTGTGATACGTATCGCGGCAAGCGGCGATGCTGCGTCCCCGCCAGCGCACCTCACCCGATTCAGCATGCGTCAAACCGGCCAAGGTACGCAGCAAAGTGGTCTTGCCGCTGCCATTGGCGCCGCGCACGCGCAGCGCCTGCCCTGCTTCCAGCGATAACGACAAGCCCCTGAACAAGCGGCGTTCTCCGCGAACGCAGCAAAGGTCGAGGGCTTGTAGCGTCATCGCGGCTTACTTGCGCTGAGCAGCGCTAGCGTCGCGCGCAGCGCGGAACTCGGCATCCTTAGACCAGTTAGGCCAAGCCTTCGAGTCGGCCAGATCGCGGCCCAGCGAATACAACATGCCCAGATCGTGCGCCATGCCGGTGAAGCTCCAATCGGCGCTCCACTCGTCGGACGGCTGGTGGTAGTTGTTGGTGGTGTAGGCCTCTTCTTCCTTGCGGCCAGCTTCCACGCCACCGTTCACCAGATCATTACCCGAACCATACGAGATGGCGGGTACGCCGCGCTTGGCGAACGGGAAGTGATCCGAACGGAAGAAGTGACCAGCTTCCGGCAGCGGATCTGGCGTGTAAGCCAGGTTGTACTGCTTGGCCTTGGCGATCAGTTGATCCAGCAGATCCAGCTTGGCGCTGCCGGAGATGGTGAAGTTGCGGGTCGGGCCGTTCGGGCTCAGGGCGTCCATGTTGATCACGCCGACGGTGGTCGCCAGTGGATACACCGGATTAGCCGAGTAGTACTCGGAACCCAGCAGGCCTTTTTCTTCAGCCGTCACCGCGAGGAACACCACGCTACGTGCCGGTGCAGGCGCTTTGCCGTAAGCGCGCGCCAGTTCCAGCAGCGCGGCGATGCCGGTGCCGTTGTCGATGGCGCCGTTGTAGATCTTGTCGCCTTTCGCGTCAGGCAGGCCTACGCCGAGGTGATCCCAGTGACCGCTATAGATCACGGTTTCATTCGGCTTCTTGGCGCCGACTACGCGGGCGACCACGTTCTTCGAGGTGATGACTTGTGCATCCACCGCGTAGTTAGCCGACAGCGTAACGCCTTTCAATTCAGCCGGTTTGAAGTCGCGCGTTTGCGCTTGCTTCTTCAGCGCTTCGAAATCAAGGCCGCCGCGCTTGAACAGTTCCACTGCCAGATCGCGCTGAATCCACGCTTCCATCGGTGCGTGCGCTTCCGATGGTTTCTTGCGCACGATGTCGTACATGACGTTGGTGTTGGAGTTCTTCACCGTGTTCCAGCCGTACGATGCCGGTGCGGTTTCGTGCACGATGATGGTGCCCAGCGCGCCGCGGCGCGCCATCTCTTCATACTTGTAAGTCCAGCGGCCGTAGTAAGTCATGGCCTTGCCGCCGAAATCGCCGGCGCCGGTTTCGAAGTCCGGGTCGTTGATCAGTACCACGGCCAGCTTGCCTTTCAGATCCTGGCCTTTGAAGTCGTCCCACTTGCGCTCAGGCGCGGTGACGCCGTAACCGACGAATACCAGCGGTGCGTTCTTGAAGTCGACCAGCTTGGAACCGTTCATGGCGGCGCGCACGGCCAGATCGTCGCCCTGCTTCAGTTCCTGCACGGTCTTGCCGTCGCTGACGCTGAGCTTCACCGGGCCCTTGATTTCAAAGCGGCCCAGCGGCACGTCTTGCGTCCACGCGCGCTGGCCTTTGACCAGATCACCGCCCGGCTGCAGGCCGGCGGCCTTGAATTGCGCGATCAGGTAGTCGACGGTTTTCACTTCACCGGCGGTGTTCGGGCCGCGGCCTTCGAATTCATCCGATGCCAATACTTTGACATCTTGCGACAGACGTTTTGCGTCGATCTCAGGGCCGTTTGCTGCCTGCGCGGCGGCGGTCGAAAACGCCGCGATCAGCGACATTACGAGCATGGTTTTTTTCAAGCTAGTCTCCCTCGGGTTACATAAATCGTGACCGGACATACTGCCACGAATCAATCGTAACGACAATGCCATAAGTACACAACATGCTGGACAGCTCGGTGAGCTAGCGTACGGTCAGGGCGCGGCAGCGCGCCCACACTGATAGCCTGTACGCTTGAGGGGCAGGCCATGCCGGAAGGACCATCCATCGTTATTTTGCGTGAACAGGCCGAGGGTTTCGTCGGCCGCACCATCACGCGCGCCAGCGGCAACAGCAAGGAAGTCGACTATGCGGCGCTGGAAGGGCAGCCGATCGTTGCCCTGCGCAGCTGGGGCAAGCATTTCCTGATCCAGCTGCCGGATCGCGTGCTGCGGATTCATTTGCTGATGTTTGGCAGTTACCGCATCAATGAGCGCAAGGAAGATGCGCAGCCGCGCCTAAGCCTGGGCTTTGACGACGGCGAGGAATTCAATTTCTACACCTGCTCGGTGAAGACCCTGCCCGCCGATCTCGACGTGCAATACGACTGGAGTGCGGACGTGATGTCAGATCAGTGGGACGCCAGGGCCGCGCTGAAAAAGCTGCGCGCGCAGCCGGACATGCTGGTGTGCGACGCCACGCTGGATCAGGAGATTTTTTCCGGCGCCGGCAATATCTTCAAGAACGAGGTGCTGTTCCGCATCCGCGTGCATCCGCTGTCGACGGTGGGCGCGCTGTCCGCTGCCAAGCTGCGCGAACTGGTGGAGCAGATGCGTGTGTACGCCTTTGATTTCCTGCGCTGGAAAAAAGCCTTTGTGCTCAAGCAGCACTGGCTGGCGCACACCAAGCGCATCTGCCCGCGCTGCGACATCCCGTTTCACAAGGCGCACCTTGGCAAGACCCAGCGCCGCAGCTTCTTTTGCGTGAAATGCCAGAAGCAGTACCCGCCTGCGCTTACACCAGCCCGGTCAGGTAGTACACGGCAATCACAAAGAACACCGCCAGCGTCTTGATGATGGTGATGCCGAAGATATCGCGGTAGGACTGGCGGTGCGTCAGTCCGGTGACCGCCAGCAGGGTGATCACCGCGCCGTTGTGCGGCAGCGTGTCCATGCCGCCGCTGGCCATGGCCACCACGCGGTGCATCACCTCCAGCGGAATCTGCGCCGCTTCCGCCGCGCGGATGAACTGATCCGACATGGCCGCCAGCGCGATGCTCATGCCGCCCGAGGCGGAGCCGGTGATGCCGGCCAGCGAGGTAACCGATACCGCCGCATTCACCAGCGGATTGGGCACGCTGCGCAGCGCTTCGCTCACCGACAGGAAGCCCGGCAGCGCGGCAATCACGCCGCCAAAGCCGTATTCGGAGGCGGTGTTCATGGCCGCCAGCAGCGCGCCGCCGACCGCCGCCTTGGTGCCGTCGGCAAAGGTGAGGCGAATGCGGCCGAAGGCGGTGGCCACGGTCAGCAGGATGCCCAGCAGCAGCGCGCCCTCCACCGCCCAGATGCCGATCACCGACTTGATCGGCACAGTGACCGTGGCGTGCAGGCCGGGCAAGGCGTCGGCCGTGAGGGCGTAGCTGTCGCCGTACCAGCCGGGGATCAGCTTGGTCAGCGTAAAGTTGGCGACGCCAACCAGCACCAGCGGCGCCAGCGACAGCAATGGATGCGGCAAGCCGGCCCGTGCCGGCGCCGACGGCGCCGGGTCGGCAGCGGCCGGGGCGGCGGCGCTATCATAGCCCTCGCCCTTCGCCATCGCGC
Organism: Duganella rivi; assembly: GCF_009857435.1. GTDB lineage: Bacteria > Pseudomonadota > Gammaproteobacteria > Burkholderiales > Burkholderiaceae_D > Rugamonas > Rugamonas rivi. Next base: position 287,131 of record NZ_WWCK01000008.1, on the reverse strand, counting down.
TGCGGCGGCGCCACTCGAGGAAGGCCAGGCCGGCGGCCAGCGTGGCAATGGAGCCGATCACGCCCAGCCACGGCGCCGCCCAGCCGGTGGTCTTGAAGAAGGTGGTCGGAATGATGTTCTGGATCTGCGGCGTGCCCGGCAAGGTATCCATGGTGAACGAGAACGCTCCCAGCGCGATTGCGCCCGGCATCAGGCGCTTGGGAATATTGCTTTGACGGTAAAGCTCAGCCGCGAACGGATAGACGGCAAACACCACCACGAACAACGACACTCCGCCATACGTCAGCAGCGCGCACACCAGCACGATCACCGCGTTGGCGCGGGTGCGGCCGATGTACTTGATGGCCGCCACCACAATCGATTCGGAAAAGCCGGATAGCTCGATCAGCTTGCCAAACACCGCGCCCAGCAGGAACACCGGGAAGTACAGTTTGACGAAGCCCACCATCTTGTCCATGAAAATGCCGCTGAACACCGGCGCCACCGCGCCCGGGTCGGTCAGCAGCACCGCGCCCAGCGCGGCAATGGGAGCAAACAGAATCACGCTGTAGCCGCGATACGCGGCCAGCATCAGGAACACCAGGGCAGCAAGAACAATCAGAAAAGACATGCAGTCTCCGCAAACAAGTTGAACTGGCTGCCATTTTAGACACTATCGCGCGGCAGCGTGATCCTTCACGCCAGCGCGGCACCAGAGGAAAGGACGCGGCTCGGCGCCGACCGCCGCCCGGTGCGTGGTGCAACTGGCCGCATCCAGTTGCAGGCCATATTGCTGCAAGCGCTCGGCAGCCTGCGCGATGGTGGCGCGATCCAGTGCAGCCAAATCGATGCCGTGTTGCGGCAACAGGTCGAAGGTGCAGCCGCCGGTGGACAAGCGGCGCAGTTCGACTTGCAGGCGCACGCGCTGCATGACTTTTTCCAGCTTGCCGCAGCCGGCTGCGTCGGCAGTCCAGCCCAGCCATTGGGCAACGGCCAGCTTGCGCAGGCGGGTGCCGTCGCGGTCGTTGCGGGCGGCGCTCAATAGCAGGTAGTGCGGCCCTGGGCGTTCGGCGATGGCGGCCAGTTGGCGGGCGCGCCACGCCGGCGACTCCGGCAGGCCGGTGCCCAGGGCGATTACGCGGACTTGCTGCGGCAAGAAGGTCGCCATCCAGCCAGACGGTGGATCTGGCTGGGCGAAGAAGACGATGCTGTCGGCAGGCTGGTCGATAACCGGGATCTCGGCGCTGAAGGCGGTATCGCCCCACTCGGCATGGCCCCAGTTGGCGATGGGGAAAACGCCAACTGCCAGCAAGGCCAGCACCACTGCGGCCAAGCGTTGCGCACGCGGGGCGATGTATTGCCATGCCAGCCAGATCGCCAACGGCGCGAGCAACTCCAGCGGCACCAGGTAGCGGTAGATGCTGAACATGCGCATCCAGACCAGATAAGCCAATGCGATGAAGGTCAGCAGGAACACGCTGCGCGGGGCCAGCGACGGCGATGCCGACGTGATGCCGCTTGCGGCGGTAGCTGCGGCGCGGCGCTGGCGGCGCCACAGCCACACCAGCGGCACGGCCAGCAGCACCACGTACAGCACCGGCCACACGGCCAGCTTGAGCGGAATCTCCGACACGCGCCGCGTGTTGAACGCAAAGATGAATGGCCAGAACACATTCTCCAGCCAGCCTTGCGGGCGGAAGAACACGTCGATCACGCCATTCTCCGGCGCCAGCGGGCTGTGGAAAACGTTGTTGAATTGCGGGAAGACCGGGTTGCCGAAGGTCTGCCACATCTTGAGGAACCACCAGCCGCCCGTCGTCGCCACGCCGCCCAGCACGCCAACGCCAAACACGAACGCCAGGCGCACGCGCTGCCACAAGTGCAAACCGGCCACGGGCGCCGCTGCGAACAAGGCTGCACACATGGCCACGGCGTAGGTCGCATTGGTCAGCTTGAGACCGGCGCTCAGGCCCATCGCCGCACCGGCGGCCACCAAGGCCAGCACGGCGCGGCCATTCCACTGCGGCAGCGCCGCCCAATAGCGCAGCACGAGGTAGACGGACAGCAGCACCGGCAAGGCGCTCACGTTGTCGCCCATGGTGTTGCCCAACTCGCTCAGGAAGCCCGGCGCAAACACGCCGGCCAAGGCCAGCAGCAACACCGAACGGCGCGATGCCGCCGCGCCCAGCAACTGGCGGGCAATGCCCACCAGCAGCACAAATGCCAGTCCATGCAGCGCGCCCAGCACGAAGCCAACCGCGCGCGGCGGCAGCCACTGGTTCAGGTAGTAGTAAGGCAGATCCAGCGTCGGATTGAAATAGCTCTGGAAGCCGGCTGGCGACAAATCAAAACCAATACGGCCGTTGAGCAGCGCATGGACGTTGTACAGGTGGTAGTTGCGCATGTCCCAGCCGTCGTCCTGCCCGCTGCTCAGCGACAACAGACCCAACAGCAAAGGCACCAGCAGCAGCGCCCGGCGCGCGAGGAAATTACGCATCGCTATCCAGGCTCGGGCCGGGCTGCGCCAGGTAGGCAAAGCGCTTCTGCTCGATACGCCCCTTGGTCACCGCATCAAGAATGATGCCGCATACCAGCAGAATCACGCCAAACAGCATCAGCGACGCGCACAGCGTTGCGGTCGGCAGGCGCGGCACCAGTCCGGTCTGCAAGTAAGTCTTGACGATAGGCTCAGCCAGGATCACCGACAGCAAGGCGCTGATCGTCGCAAAGATCGAGTAAAACGCCAACGGCCGCTCCGACTTAAACAGCCGGAAGATGGTGCCGAGAATGCGGAAACCGTCGCGGTAAGTATTCAACTTGCTGACCGAGCCTTCCGGGCGCGACTTGTAAATGGTCGAGACCTCGGCCACCGGCATGCGCAATTCCAGCGAGTGCACGGTCAGCTCGGTCTCGATCTCGAAACCCGCCGAGTGCGCCGCGAACGACTTCACATAGCGGCGCGAAAACACGCGGTAGCCGGACAAGATGTCGGTAAACGTGCGGCCAAAAATAAAGGACACAAAGCCGGTCAGCATGGCGTTGCCGAAGCGGTGGCCCGGGCGGTAGGCCGCCTGCTCGGTGCTGACGCGGTTGCCAACCACCATGTCCAGTCCCTCGGCCAGCAGGCGCTCGACCAGCTGCGGCGCCACGCTGGCGTCATACGTATCGTCGCCGTCGACCATCACATAAGCATCCGCCTCGATGTCGGCAAACATGCGCCGCACCACGCTACCCTTGCCCTGCGCCGGCACGTTGCGCACGATGGCGCCCGCTTCGCGCGCGACCTGAGCGGTGCCGTCGGTGGAGTTATTATCGAAGACATAGACTTGTGCGTGTGGCAAACAAGCATTGAAATCGCGCACGATACTCGCAATCGTCAGCGCCTCGTTGTAACACGGCACCAGAATGGCGATGCGCGCAGTGCGGGGTAGTGTCATGATACTGATAGTGGCAAGCAAAGGCGCTATTATAGTTCCAACCGACAACCTCTTATTATAAAAGTAATGCGGTGGAGGAGACATGACGGAACTGCAAGCTTCGCTCAAGAGCGAAGGCAAGTTATCGCTCAACTGGACTTATCTGAACGCGATCGCCAACGGCATCTCGGCGATAGACCTTGGCGCGCTGGCCCTGCGCAATTTACACGATGCGCACCAATTCGTGCGCGAGTATGGCTTCGACCTTGAACAGCCGGCCGCCATTGCGCTGATCCGCCGCGCCCATGTGGAGGCGGTGGCCTTCATCCGCTGTAGCTTCCTCGAACCGGCGCAGGCCCATCTGATCCCGCCCGAGGTGGCCGAGCCGGACGATCCGCTGCAACTGCTGGTCTACGCCTCGCTGCGCGGCCAGCTGGTGGATGCGCGGCGCATGTGGTCGTGCGCGGTGCTGAAAGTCATGCACGGCATTTTCTACATCGACAACAACCTCAAGCTGCGCCACTTCCACGCCATCCGCGCGCAGGTGTTCGGCACGCTGGACGAGGTGATCCGCCACGACGGCGACCGCCATTTCCTCACCGACGGCGAGGTCTGCCTGCCGCTGCTGCACTACGACCGCAAGGACAACAAGGGCCGCAACAGCATCTTGCTCAAGCTGCTGCAAAAAGCCGCCTATCTTGCCGCCGATATCTTCGACCACCTTGGCGTGCGGCTGGTGTTTGCCACCCGCTGCGAATGCCTGCTGGCCCTGCGTACCTTGCAGCGCGCGCACTTGCTGTCGGTGACCAATGTAGACGCCGAACGCACCCGCAACACCCTGCTCGATCTGGACGCCGCCAAACAGGTGTTCTGCAAATACCGCGCACAGCTGGAGCACAGCAAGGAGTACCCGCTAGACCTGCTGCGCACCATGGACGCCGAACTGGCCGCAATCGCCCAGCCGCAAACCCGCTGCGACAATCCGCACAGCGGTGTCGGCTTCAACAGCATCCAGGTCACGGTGCGCAAGATGATCCACGTGCAGCAACTGGACGCCGCGCCGGAGCAGGACTACGACGTCGGCTTTTTCTTCGAGTACGAAATCCAGCTCATGGATGAGGCCAGCTACCAGCGCAGCCTCAGCGGGCCGGCCAGCCACGACGCCTACAAGAAACGCCAGATCGACACCGCGCGCACGCGTGTGTTCGGTCGCGAACTGATACGCTGGATTGCCGCGCAGCCTCCTTGCAATCAGCCCGGGCTTGGATCATGATGAAAGCATGAATATCCTACCTTCCTCCCTCTCCCTGCGGCTGGCTGCGGCCAGCTTGCTTTTGCTCACTGCCTGCGCCGGCGCGCAGTCGCCCGCGGCCAAGCCGGAAGCCAAGCCCGATCTGCGGCTCAAGGCCTCGGCCGCGCCGCCTGGCTCGGCCACGACGCCGGAATTGTGGCAGCGCGTGCTGGCCGCCAACAGCGACTTGCGCTGCGACGACAACAGCCAATGCCACAGCCTCGGCGTTGGCTCCAAGGCCTGCGGCGGGCCGGAACACTACCTCGCCTGGTCGAGCAAAAACAGCGACGGCGCCGAACTCAAAGCCCGCGTCCAGCAGCACGCCGAGGCGCGCCGCGCCGACGACAAGCGGCTGGGCATGATGTCGACCTGCTCGGTGGTCAGCGATCCCGGCGCGCGCTGCAATGCCGGCCAGTGCGTGATCAACGAACGCCCTGCCTTCGGCCCCGGCGGCCGTCCCGACGCCAGATGAAAAAAGCCCGCGTCAAACTGCACGCGTGCTTGGGAGGGACTAGCTTGCGCTGTTAGAACGCCAGCGATTCTTTCGCGCGGGAGTTCTGGAACAGCGGCAGCGGGTCGGTGGTGTCGACGTCCACTACGGTAGTGCCCTGCTTGACGCCGCCCAACAGGAAGTTCACCGCGCCAACATAGCGCTTGCCAACCGGCAGGCCCGACCAGCTGATGCCCACGCTGGCAGTACCGCCAATGGTCGCCGAGCTTGGCACGTTGACCTTGAAGTTACCGCCGGTCGAGGTCGATTGCACCAGCCAGCTCGACAGAGCGTAGGTGGCCGAACCGCCGCGCGGCGCGTAACCGATCACGCACACTTTGTAGTCGCCCGCCGCTGGGTTCAGCAACTGCACCGACTCGTTGGCGGTATCGCCACCGCTGCTGCCGACGATGGTCGAGCCCTTGATGACTACCAGGTCGAGGTCGCTCAGGCCCGAGGTGGTGCCTTGCACTTCTTCATCGTACAGCGAGAAGCGTGCTGCAATGGTGCCGCTCGGGATGCTGACGTTATGCAGGTTGACGCCCACCGAACCACCGGCAGCGCACTGCGCATTGGCGGTCGACAAGCTGCTGCCTTGCGCCACGGTGCGGCTTTCTTTGGTCGCCGGAATCAGGCCGCCTTTGACCGCGCTCATGCTGCCGGCAAAGCCGGTGCCAACGGTGATGATCTTGCTGCCGCTGGCCGCTTCGCTGTAGACACCGGTTGGCGCCGCCAGCGCGCTGCCGCGCACGGTCAGTGGGCTGCGCACGGTGTGGGTGCCGTCGCTCCAGACCAGCTTGCCGTAGGTCCAGGTATCGATCGGCGCATCCACGCGGGTCACTTTCACGGTGAAGGTGGCCTTGGCGCCGGCGGCCAGTACCAGCTGCGACGGTTGCACTTCTACTTTATAGCCAGGCACCGAAGCGCTGGCGTTGTAGGTGGCGGCGGTCTCGCCGACGTTGGTGACGGTACGGGTCAGGGTCATCGAACCCAGCACGTTACCGGCAGTCAGCGAAGCCAGGTTCAGGTTTTGCGCCGCCAGCGAGCCGCCGAACGCGGTGCACTGTGCCGGGCTGTAGATCAAGCCTTGGCCGCACAGGAAGCGCGCGTAGTCCACCGGCGCGATGTCGTACACCAGGCCAGGATCGGCCGCCGAGTTAGGCGCGATGTGGCCGGCGCCTTGGCCCCATGGCAGCGTGCCGGTGTTCTTGGCGGTCGCGTCCCACGCGACGCCGCTGGTCAAGCCGTCGGTGAAGGTGTTGTAGGCGGTGGTCATCAGCGCCGACTTGATGGCAGCCGGGGTCCAGTCAGGGTGGCGTTGCTTGAGCAGCGCTGCCACGCCGGCCACGTGCGGCGAGGCCATCGAGGTGCCGGTGTAGAACGCCCAGTCGCTGATCGGCGCGGCGCCGCCTGCGGCCACGGCATTGCGCTGATCCTTGGTCAGGCCGGCGGTGACGGCGGCCAGGATGTCGGTGCCCGGTGCGGTCACGTCCGGTTTCATGATGTTGGCGTTAGCCACGTTCGGGCCACGCGACGAGGAACCGTTCATGATCGGCGCCTTGACGCTGTTGTCGATGGTGGCGCGCAGGTTGCCCAGCGCGCTGCTGCCCGAACCGCCGGTCGCCAGCACGTAGTCCTTGACGATCTTGCCGTTTTCCTTGGTGATGTGGATGGTCGACACGGTGTGCGGCTGGTTCAGGATGGTGGCGTTGCCGCCTTCCACGTTGGCGATGATCACGCCGACTGCGCCGGCGGTCTTGGCGTTGGCGCTCTTGTTGACCAGCACGTTGTTGCCGCGGTCGCAGACCAGGATCTTGCCGGTGACCTTGGCTTGATCCAGCAGCGGCGAGGTCAGGCCGTCAGTCGCGCCAAAGCACTGCGACAGTTGCAGCGGGTCGACGTTAGGCAAGCCGGCGTCCTTGGCCAGGATCAGCGGTGCAGCATTGGTATTGGCGTTGCTCGATGCGCCGGTGACGACTGCGCCGTTGCCCAGTGCCGCGTCGGCCAGGTAGATGCGGTCGTGGGTCGAGTTGCCGACCGTGGTCAGCCATGGGCTGATGTGGGACACTGGCGCCGGTGCGGTTGCGGTCGGGCCCGAGTTACCAGCCGAGGCCGCAACAAACACGCCCGCCGCCGCCGCGCCGAGGAAGGCTTGCTCGGTCGCTTCGTTGAAGGTGCCGCCGCCCGCGCTTGGGCCGATCGAGAAGTTGATGACGTTGACGCCGTCTTTCACCGCCTGGTTGATGGCCGCCACGCTGTTGGCGGTGGCGCAGCCGTTCTTGGCGGTCACGCCGTCGGTCCAGCAAACCTTGTAGGCGGCGATGCGGGCGCGCGGCGCCACGCCGGAAGTCTTGCCGAGGTTGAGGCCGCCGGTCAGCACCGACACGTTGTCGTTGCCGCCCGCCGTGCTCGAGGTGTGGCTGCCGTGGCCGCCCGAACCCTCGGTGCCGGCCACCGAGTCACGCGCCGAGTTGAACTCGGTCCAGTGCAGGGTTTGCGACGCTTGCTTGTAGAAGCGCGCACCGATCAGCTTGTTGTTGCAGTTGGCCACGCTGAAGCCCTCGCCGGTATCGCAGCTGCCTTTCCAGCTGGCCGGCGGTGCGTTGTACACCAGCGTCGAGCCGCTGTGGCTTGGGTTGCCATTGTCGTCCACGCGGTCGGCATAGCTTGGGTTTTCCGGCCAGATGCCGCCGTCCACGATGCCGATGATGATGTCCTCGCCGGACGCGCCCTTGCCGCCCAGTTGCTCCCACAGGCCGCCGGCCTTGTCGATGCCGATGAAGCTGTTGACGTAGGCGTCGTCGAGCTGCATCACGGAGTCGGCGGTCACCGCCGCCACGCCGCTGTTTTTCTTCAGCGCGCGCACTTCATCGTCGGTCAGCAGCGCGGCAAAGCCGTTGAACACCACGTCGTACTTGTGGGTCACTTCGGCGTTGGCGACGGTGTTGATAACGTCGTTCTGTTTGGTTTCGAGGTAGCTGATGTAAGCCTGCACATCGGCCGCATCGACGTTCAGGCGCTGGCCTTGCACCGGCATGGTGGCGGCCAGGCCGGACACTTGGCCGGTGTAGGTGGCGACTGGCTTGTCGACCAGTTGCACGATGTAGGATTTGCGCTCGGCTTCAGCGTGGACGTTGGCGGCCAGCGCCGACAGCATCAGCAGCACGCCGGTGGTCACAGGGCGAAGTTTCAATTTCATGGTGGTAGTCCCCTGCTTAAACGTGGTTGTGTTGCTTGGCGCGGCGGCGCGACACCAAGCTCATCGCAGCCAGGCCCAGGCCCAGCATGGCGTAGGTTTGCGGTTCCGGCACCGGCGCCAAGGTCAGGTTGTCGAAGGCGAACTGGGCCTGGTTGTCGGATGGGTTGACGCAATCGGTGGCGGTGAACACGCAGGAGCCGATGGTTACGCTGCTGAACTGGGCGTTGCCAAATTTGCTGGCCAGATCCACGGTCAGGAAGGGCGAGTTGCCGCCAACCAGTTCAGGGAAATCGAAGGAGTAGCTGACCTTGCCGCCGCCGGTGGTGATGCCGGTTACGGTCAGTTGGCCGTAGGAGTAGCCAGGCAGATTGTCGACCGGCGCCAGGAAAGCGTAGTCGATGGTGCCGAGGCTGAAGGTCTTGCTGTCGCCGCGCGAAATGTTCACGCTGCCGTCGTTGACGCCGAGGTAGTACATGCCGGTGTTGCCGGACGGGCAGGCGGCAATCGCGCACAGGTAAGGGTCGTTGCCGTTGCCGATGGCGCCGGCAAAGCCGGTGCCGTTCGGACCGTACTTCGGCGAGTCGATCACGGCGAAGTGGTAGTCGCCGGCGTCGAAGGTGTTGAGGCCGTCGTAGGTGTTGGATTCGAGGGATTCGAAATCGATGGTGTCGGCCATGGCCGGCGCGGCGCTCATCAGCGCCAAGGCGCCAATCGCAAGCGCCGCCGTTTTTTTCAGCTGCAAGAAGTTGTTCATATTTCTTTGCCTTGTGGTGAAGGTGGTAGAGCCACGGCCTGCCCGGTCGGTTGCCGAACTAAGCCCTGATTACTTTTTTTAAAAAGTAACATTCAATATAAACAATGGCCTTGATCCAAGTAATGAAATATTAACGTTTATTATTTATTTATCTTTATTAAAACCAAATAAAATCTTGCTAGCACTATGAAAGCAATGTCATCGGCTTGTCATGAAAATATGCTGTAATTGCCCGATTTCCGTTGTAAATGTGCAAAAATTTCTTCGTTTAGACGTAAAAAAAGCCAGCCTGAGCGGCTGGCTTTTGGTGGTCTGACAAGTCTCCGATTAAAATATTGTCATTGCTTCCTTGATGGCAACACAGCGTTCATCCTCCTGTTTTGTTACCATTAGGGAACGCTTCATGCCCGCAGACAAATCCGGCAATTTAACAATTGCCGCCTCCAGGCGCTGCACGCTGGCCGGGGTGCAAGTGGCCGGCAACATGGCCGCGCCGTAGGCTCGCATGAACACCGGGCCGGCGGCTTTATCCACCTTGCCGAGATCAGCCAGGCGCTGCGCCGCAGTTTGCTCGTTGAGCGCGCCCTGCTCGCTCGGATACAGGTGTCCCATCGCCGTGCGCACTTTCGAGAATGGCAGCTTGGTTTGCAGATCGGTGATCGTCGCCAGCCATTCGGCCTTGACCTTGGCGTCCGGGCGGATCGCGGCGGCGCCGATGGCCGCTTGCTGGCCGCTGTCGGACTTGTCGCGTTCCTGTTCGGCCGCCAGCAGCGCCGCGCTGCCCGGATAGGCGTAGCGGTTCAAGCGCGTGACGATATCCCAGCGCACGTCCTGGCTCACCTTCAGGCCCGGCACCACCAGCGTGCCGTCAAGGATGGACGCCAGCTGCTTGAGCGCGGCCGGGCTGCTGGCCAGGTTCAGGTAGGTGGAGAACCAGCGGCGCTGGAAGTTGCTGTCGGTGGCGGCACGCGTGGCGGCGAATGCCATCTGCTCCAGTTTCAGGCCAACCTTGCTGCGGTAAGCCGATGGGCCCATCGCATTCAGATAGTTTTGGGATGCCGCGATCTTTTCCGTGATCCCGCCCAGCAGCGTGTAATCCTTTTCGCCAGGCGCGTTGACCAGCACCGTGTCGAGGAAGGCGTTGAGCGGCAGCTTGGCGGCGCGCACGCCGTCCCACAGGCTTTGCCACAGCATGGAGCGCAGCAGCGGATCTTCTACTTTGCCAAGGCTGGACTGCGCGGTGGCGAAGGATTTTTTATCCAGCTGCACTTGCACAAAGCCCCAGTCCTGATAGTTCGGATAGACCAGATCCGGGCACGCCGCGCCTTTCAGTTCAGGCACTTCGGTATTCGCGCCCTTGTAGGTGACGGCGACGTTCTTGCCCAGCGCCAGACCTCGCGCGCCCAACTGGAACAAAGCCACTTGCACGCGCTGTTCGCGCAGCGTCGGCAGCGCCGCATTCGGCGCGCTTTGTTTCAGCGTGAAAGACGTCACCTTGCCGGCCTTGCAGCTGAAGTCCGCGGCGATGGTGTTCACGCCCGCTTCGTACAGCCACTCTTTAGTCCAGCCGCTCAAGTCGCGCTGCGCTGCTTCACCGAGGCTGCCGATGAAATCATCGAGCGTGGCGTTGCGGTATTGGTACTTGACCAGATAATTGTGCACGCCTTGGCGGAACACTTCCGCGCCCAGCAAGTGACGCAGCTGCATCAAGGTCGACGCGCCTTTCGAATAGGTGATGGCGTCGATGTTATCGAAGGCGTTCGCAGTCGACGGCACCGGCGTTTCAATCGCGTGCGTGGTCACGCGCTGATCCTGCACATAAGCGGCTTGCTTGCCGCTGGAGTAGAAAGCCTGCCACGCGTTGGTGAACTCGGTCGATTCGGCAGTCGCCAAAGTGCCCATGAAGGACGCGAAGCTCTCGTTCAGCCACAAGCCGTTCCACCACTTCATGGTGACCAGGTCGCCGAACCACTGGTGCGCCATCTCGTGCATGATGACGCTGGCCAGCGATTGCTTCTGCGCCGTGGTCATCTCTTCCTTGTGCAGGAAGCTGCCTTCAGCAAAGGTGATCGCGGCGGCGTTTTCCATTGCGCCGTACAGGAAGTCCGGCACCAGCAGTTGGTCATACTTCTCGAACTGGTAAGGGATGCCGAAGTACTGATCGAAGAAACCCAGGCCCTGCCTGGTGTACTTGAACCAGTCCTGCGGCGACACTTGCGCCGCAACCGATTGGCGCGCGAACAAACGCATAGGATATTTGCCGCTATTGTCTTCCCATACTTTGTACGGGCCGGCGTGCATGGCGAAGTTATACGGGCTCAGTTTTTTCGAGCGCGGGAAGATCCATTTTTTCCCGCCGTCGACATCCTGCACACCGCTTTCGCGCATGGTGGATGACACCACCCAGTCAGCCGGCGTGCTGACGGTGACTTGGTAAGTGCCTTTCAAATCCGGCTGATCGAACACCGGGAACATCTGGTGCGCCGCCGCTGGTTCAAAGTGCGAGTAGGTGTAGACGCGGCCATCGACCGGATCGACCATGCGGTGCAGGCCTTCGCCGTTGGTGCTGTGCAGGCGCGTGTAAGCGATGGTGACGGTGTTGCGGCCGGCCGCCAAGTCTTGCGCCGCCAGCGTGATGAACCACTGGTTGTATTGCGGCGCGACGGTCTTGCCGTTGACGGTCAGGCTGGTGATGGTGGCCTTGTCCAAATCGATGGTCAGCGGCTGCGAGGCGTCGCTCAAATCGAAGCTCAAGGTGGTGGTGCCGGCGAAGGATTCTTTGCCGGTCAGCGTGAAGTCCAGCGTGTAATCGACGTTGCTGACGCGGGCCGCGCGGGCGGCGGCGTCTTGCTGCGACAGATAAGGATTTTCAGCGCGCGGCGCCGTTGCGCCGGCATGCGCGCCGCTCACGGCCAGCGCGACCGCCGCTGCGATCAAATATTTTTTCATGTGATGATCCAAAATGTAGAAACGCCCGCAACTGCGGGCGTTATGCGGAATGCTTACTTCTTGATGTAGGTATCGAGCCAGTCGATCACGGTGTGATGCCACAGCACCGAGTTGGCCGGTTTCAGTACCCAGTGATTCTCATCCGGGAAGAACAGGAACTTGCTCGGAATGCCTTGACGCTGCAAGGCGGTGAACGTACCGAGGCCCTGCGCGGTCGGAATGCGGAAGTCCAGATCGCCCTGCACTACCAGCATCGGCGTCTTCCAGTTCTTCACTTTCAGCGCTGGATTGAATTTCTCGTGCAGTTCCGGCACGTCGTAGTAAGGGCCGCCGTTTTCCCACTCGGTGAACCAAATCTCTTCGGTCGAGTAAGCCATGCCGCGGGTGTCGAACACGCCGTCGTGATTGACGATGCACTTGAAGCCATCCGACCAGTTACCGGCGATCCAGTTCATCATGAAGCCGCCGTACGATGCGCCCAGCGCGCAGCTGTTCTGGCGATCCAGCCATGGGAACTTCTGCACTGCCGCGGCCAGGCCTTTTTGCAGGTCTTCCAGCGGCTTGCCGCCCCAGTCGCCGCTGATCGAATCGGTGAACTTCTGGCCGTAGCCGGTCGAACCGTGGAAGTCGATGAACACAGTGGCGTAGCCGGCACCCGCGTACACCTGCGGATTCCAGCGATAGCTCCACGAGTTACCGAAGCTGCCTTGCGGGCCGCCGTGCACCAGGAACGCCACCGGATATTTCTGGCCCGGCTGCGCGTTCCATGGCTTCATGACGTGGCCGTAGACCGTGTCGCCATTGGCGCCGACAAAGGAGAACTGCTCGTACTCGCCGAACTTGACGTCGGCCAGCGCCGCTTCATTCAGCTTGGTCAGCTGCTCGGCCTTTTCGCCGGACGTGCCCAGTTTGAATTTGTACAGCTGCGCGCCGGAGGACAGATTCGCTTGCGCGATGACCACGGTGTCTTTCACCACGTCGAAACCGCTGACGTAGCCTTTGTTGGTCAGCGCCGTGACCTTGCCGCTGGCGGCGTCGATAGCGAACAGGCGGTGCTGGCCGACATCATCGGCAGTGGCGAAGATGGTTTTGCTGTCTGGCGTCCAGCGGAAGTCCGCAATCGAGCGATCCCAGTTGTCGGCGATGGTGCGCTTCTTGCCGCTTGCCACGTCGATCAGTACGAGGTGGAAGCGGTCGGCTTCGAAGGTCGGCTTGTCCATGGCGACGTAAGCCAAGGTCTTGCCGTCCGGCGAGTAGATGGCCTTGGTGTCCCATGCCCTGTTATCGGCGGTCAGGTTGGTTGGCTCGCCGCCGGTGGCCGGCACGGTGTAGACGTCGAAGTTGGTCGACCATGCCTCGGTGCGGCCGGCGATGCGGGCCGAGAAGGCGACGGTCTTGCCGTCTGGGCTGAAGTGATATTCATCGTGATCGCCGAATGGCTTGGACGGCACGTCGCCGTCGAGCTTGCCGCTCAGGCTGACCGGCTCGGCGCTGACCTTGCCGCTGGCGTCGATCGGCGCCGAGTACAGCACATTGTTGCGGCCATCGGCCCAGGTATCCCAGTGGCGCACGAACAGCTTGTCGTAGACCTTGCCGCTGGCCTTGACCTTGGCTTGCTCATCGGCGCGCTTCTTGCTGCAAGCGAGGTCGGCGCAATCACGGTACACGGCCATGCTGAACAGCAGGCGATCGCCCTGCGGCGACAGGCGGAAATTATCGACGTCGAGCGGCAGATCGGTGACCTTGGCGGCTTCGCCGCCGGTCAGCGGCAAGCGCCACACCTGCGATGAACCGGAGCGGCCCGACAGGAAGTAAATTGCGTCGCCGTTCGGCGACCATTCTGGATCGGTGGCGCTGGCGGCGGCTTGCGTCAAGCGCTGCGGCGCGGCCTTCGGATTGCGCAAGTCCAGCAGCCACAGCTGCGTGTTGCCACGGTTCTTATCGAGATCGGTGGTGCGCACGGTGTAGACCACCCGGCTGGCGTCGGGCGACAGCACTGGGCTGCCGACGCGCTCCATCTTGACCAGGTCTTCTACAGTAAAGCCGCGCGGCGCGGCCACAGCGCTGGACGCCATCGCGGCGCCCAACAGCAGCAGTGGAATTCTCATTCGGGATTCTCCGATGTTATTAGAAAAATACCGGCTTGTGGCCGGGCATCGGACATCATACCAAGAGAGCCGCGCCCGGCGTCAGATTGTTACTTTACGCAATATCCCCGGAATCCAGCCAGCGCCTGCAAAAAGGTAAATTTTCGTAAATTACAACTCTTTACCACCGCCTCGACAGTGGGCTGCTAACCTCGGGCTTTCTTTCATTTGAGGGGCTGTTCGCATCATGATGGGTCGAATAATGGTTGCCGGAGCGACGAGCCGCCTGGGGGACAGTATTCTTAAAGCGTTGTTGAAGAGAGTGCCTGTTGATCGTCTCGTCGCCGGCGCGCGCGATCCACAGCGGGCGGCCAACCTGGCGGCGCAGGGTCTGGAAGTCCGGGGGGCGGATTATGGCGACCATGCCGGCATGCTGGCGGCATTGCGCGGCGTCGACAGGCTGTTCCTGGTATCCGCCAAGGCAGGAGGCGATCGCCTGGCCTTGCACGATAACGCGATCCGCGCTGCCCAGGCCGTAGGTGTGCGCCACGTGGTGTACCCGGCGCTGCAGCGGCGCGAGGGCGTGCATGCGGACATCGATGGCGTGACCGAGAGTGATATCGCCACTGAACAGCTGCTGCGCGCGTCCGGCATGGCCTACACCATCATCCATTATCCGCCGGCAGCGGAATGGATACCGGCGCTGGTCGGCGACCGCGTGGTGCGCAAAGGCATGCGCCTACCGGCGGGCGAAGGCAAAATCCCGCTAACCGGCAGAGAAGACCTGGCCGCCGCCTGCGCAGCAATCCTGGCCCTGGGCGGGCACGAAAACAGCACCATCCGCTTGAATGCCGGAACCTGTTACTCCATGCACATGTTGGCCGAGCTCTACTCCGAATTGCTCGCAGTGCCCATCACCTACACCGCCATCACGCCGGAGCAGTATGTCGCCGAGCGCGTCGCCGACGGCCTGCCGCTGCACACGGCCCACCTGTTCAGCGACTGGCTGACGGCGGCAGCGACCGGCGTGTTCGACCAACCGGACCCTGCACTGAAAAACCTGATCGATGCGCCGGTGCGACCGCTAAGCGAGGTGCTGACCGCGGCCCTGGAGTAAGCTTGGCCCATTGGGGCCTTAGTCAACGGCTTAAGCCAGGCTAGCTATTTTATGCTGCGCACCTGCCGCACCGCATCCCAGTAGCCATCCACTTGCGCCTGGTGCTTCTGGTAGAACACCTTGTTGACGATCAGGTACAGCGGCGTCGTCACCAGCGGCGTGGCCAGCATTTCGATGTCGCCTTTGTATTTGCGGGAGATGATGGCTTCGCCTTCACCTTGCTGGGTGACTACCGCCGCTACGCGGTTTTGCGCCAGCATGGCAAACGCTTGTTCCGGGCTGCTCGCGCTGTCATCGATCACCACGTTCAACTGGCGCAGCAAGGACACGTGCAGCAAACCCGGCTGCGTGCCCACCGGCTGGCGGCCGAGGTTGACGAATTGCTTGCCGTCCCACTCCACCGAACCGCCGCGCCGGCGCGATACCGAGAAATTCAACTCGCCCACGGCGCGGCTGGCATCGGGCTGCGAATCTTTCATTGGGAACGCGCTGTACGAGGTGCGCTCCTCGATGAAGGCGGCCAGCATGGCGTCCACCTGCCCGGTACGCAGCTGCTCCATGCACTGGAAGCGCGGCGCCACCACGGTATTGATCTGCACCGGCTGCAAGCGCGAAGCGCGCCGCAACACTTCCTGCGCCTGGCCGGAACCATCGGGATAGGTCATCGGAGGAAACGGATGGTCGAAGATGCACATCTTCAATTCCAGCGGCCCGGCCTGCGCCCAAAGCGGCAAACCCAGCAGCAGCGTCATGACTATCTTGCGCACGGCTCCCTCCTTTCAAAGTTGACAACGAATATCTTATCGCGCCATCGAAAAAAGTTCTTGACTTATTTAAGACGACCGGTCATATTGCAGACATGGCTAAAGCAAACGTTAAAGAGCAAATCGTCACCACCAGCTTGCAACTCCTGCACAGCAAGGGCTTCAACGCCACCAGCGTGCAAGACATCACCGACGCTGCCGGTGTGCCGAAGGGCTCGTTCTACAACCACTTCACCAGCAAGGAAGCGCTGGGGCTGGAAGTATTGCAACGCTACACGGAAGGCGTGGGCCAGATGACGGCCCTGCTGCGCGACCGCTCGCTGCCGCCGCTGCAACGCCTGCAGCAGTATTTTGCGCGCATGATCGAAGGCAACGCCGCCAACGAGTTCCAGTTTGGCTGCCTGCTAGGCAACTTCAGCACCGAGTTGTCGAACCAGATCCCGGCCATGCGCAGCGCCATGCGCGAAGCATTCGACGGCTCCAGCGCGGTGCTGGCGGCGGTCATCGCCGAAGGCCAGCAAGACGGCAGCATCAAGTCCGATGCGCCAGCCACGGAATTGGCCAGTTTCGTCAACGATGCATGGCAAGGCGCCGTCATGCGCGCCAAGGCCGAGCAAAGCCGCGAGCCGCTGGAACGCTTCGCCCGCGTGGTGCTGGGCCGCATTTTGAGTTAAATTTTTTTTCGGCCGTTTTTAAGACGACCGGTCATATTGTAGTTTTTTACTTAACCTCGAAAGGAAATACCATGAACTTCAAAGACTCCGTCGTCCTCGTTACCGGCGCTAACCGTGGTTTGGGCAAAGCCCTGGCGCAAGCCGCTGTCGCTGCCGGCGCCCGCAAGGTGTATGCCGCTGCCCGCAATCCTGCTTCGGTCGACATCGCCGGCGTCACGCCGATCAAGCTGGACGTCACCAACGCCGCCGATATCGCCGCCGCCGTGCAAGCCATCCCTGACCTGACCATCCTGATCAACAACGCCGGCATCTCCACCGGCAGCGGCGCCACTACGCCCGACGCCCTGCAAGCCGCGCGCGACGAACTGGAAGTCAACTTCTTCGCCCCGCTGGCCCTGAGCCACGCGTTTGCGCCGGTACTGGGCCGCAATGGCGGCGGCGCCATCATCAACATTCTGTCGGCGCTGAGCTGGCTGAGCTTCCCAGGCACTGGCACCTACAGCGCCTCCAAGGCAGCGGCCTGGGGCCTGACCAACAGCCTGCGCGGCGAGCTGCGCGCGCAAAACACCCACGTGCTGGCCGCCCACATGGGTTACATGGACACCGACATGACCGCCGGCATCGACGCGCCAAAATCGGCCCCGGCCGACATCGCCGCCGCCATCGTCACCGCACTGCAAGCTAACGAAGATGAAGTGCTGACCGACGCCATCTCGCACCAGGTCAAGGCCGGCCTGACCGCGCCGCGCAGCGCCTACCTCGGCGAGCCGCGCGCTGTGTAAATACGCCGCAGCGCAGCATTGAGACGGCGGCCCAAAGTGGCCGCCGCCGATAGAAAAAATTTCGGAAATCTGCAATAAATCGCGTATTTTCAAGCAATAAAACAAGGCATAATCGAGTACTCAGTCAGGTGAAAAAGCGCACGATCCAGCCGGCATGACGTGTGCGCAATTCGTTTTCCCAGCCGGTAATGCTTCGCTTTGTATTGCCTCACAACTAGTTGTGAACAATTGTAAATCGGCGTTGTATGAGCCCGTGATGCAAGCTAAGGTATTAGCTTCAAAGGCCCCTCTGCGACAGCCCCGCGCAGCCTAGTCACACGAAATACGGGAAACGCTATGCTTACTGCCACCTATGTCTTGCTGACACTGTCTATCGAACAAAAAAAAGAACGTCACTTCATCTCGCGCCTGCTGCACTACGTGCAGTTGATCGCGCGCCGCCCGCAGGAAATCGATCCTGTGTTCATTGAATCGCAGCTCAAACAATTGACCAGCTTTGCCGAAGCGCGCCACCAGCGCAAAGTGGAAGCGTGTTTGATGCCGGCCGTGCGCGCCGCCGAACCAGCCTGCGCGCCCCTGCTCAACGATCTTGAAAACCTGAGCCAGCGCGGCAGCGCCATGCTCAACGCCGTCTACCGCTGCCTGCGCCGCGCCATGCGCCGCAGCGCGTCGCAGGGCAAGTTCCTGTGCAAGACGGTGGATCTGTACTGCCAGAATCTGCTCAAGCGGCTCGACAAGGAAGAGCAGGAATTGCTGCCGCTGGCGCAGAAGGTGATTTCCAGCGAAGAGTGGTTTGAAATCGGCAGCAAGTTCCTCGCCCAGGACGATGACGATGCCGCCTCGCGGCCGGAACTGCGTCCGGCCCGTCACTACGTGGCCAACGGCGCAGCCGCTTAAGCTGCCGCGCCGTTGCGCGCCAACTGCACGTAGAAGCGCACCGCTTCCAGGTAGTTGTCGACGCCGATACGCTCGTTGGTGCCGTGGAAGCGCGGCAAATCCTCCTTGCCCGCGCGCACCGGCGAGAAGCGGTACACGTGATCGCTGACCTCGCGGTAGTGGCGCGCATCGGTCGCGCCGATCACGATTCCCGGCGCCACCACCGCATCGCTGAACACCTCGCGGATGGTGCGGTTGATCAGCGTGTACTGCGCCGAATTCACCGGCGACACCGGCGACGGCTCCGACGATCCCGCATCCAGCTCAGCGTGCACTTCCCCGTTATTGACCGTTTGCTTGACGTGATCCATCACGCCGGCCACGGTGTCGCCCGGACGCACGCGGAAATTGACCACCGCATCGGCGCGGCCCGGCAGCACGTTGTCCTTGTTCCCGGCATGGATTACGGTCAGCGCGGTGGTGGTGCGCAGCATGGCGTTGGTGCCGGCCGATTGCGCCAGCTGCTGCTTGACCACCGGCGCGAACAGCCACAGATTGGACAGCACCACGCGGTTCAAGCCCGGCATCTCCGGCGCGATGATGTCGAACATATCGCGCGCCACGCCGGTCAGTTCGGCCGGCATCTGCTTGCGTTCGAGGTCAGTGAGCGCCGCGCTCATGGCTCCGATCGCGGTTTTCTGCGGCGGCATCGACGAGTGGCCCGGCGCGGTCGTCACCGACAGATTGACGCTGGCGTAGCCCTTCTCCGCCACGCCGATCAGCGCCACCGGCTTGGCGATGCCGCTCATGATGCCCTGCGTGACCAGCATGCCCTCATCCAGAATGTAATCGAGCTTGATGCCGCGCGCCTTCAGCAGCTTGGCGATTTCCACCGCGCCGCGACGGCCGCCGACTTCCTCATCCGCGCCGTAGCCCAGGTAGATGGTGCCGCGCGGCTGATAGCCGGCAGCCAGCAGCGTCTCCACTGCTTCCATCTGCGCTACCAGGCTGCCCTTGTCGTCCCACGAACCACGGCCCCAGACAAAGCCGTCCTTCACCACGCCGTCAAACGGCGGTTGCTGCCAATTGGCTTCCGTGCCCGGAGCGACGGGCACCACGTCCTGGTGCGCCAGCCACAGGACAGGCTTGGCTTGCGGATCGCTGCCCTGCCACGTGTACAACATGGACTGGCCGACCATCTCGCGCTTGAGGGTGGCGTGCAAGCGCGGGAAGGCTTGCGCAAGGTAAGCCTGCATGCGCGTGAATTCGTCGGCATTGATGTCGGCACTGGACGCATCGGAGATGGTGCGGAACTTCAGCGCGCCGGCCAGCCGCGCTGCGACGGCGTCGCGCTCCAGCGCCAGCGGCGCCAGCGGCTTCACCTCGATCTGGCGTGAAGTAAGACGCAAGGTATTCCAGCCCACCACCGCCACGATGGCCGCTATCGCCAGCGATACAGCCAACAAGATCCGCTTCAGCATCATTCATTTTCCCCGTTAAAAGCGCACCATTTTGGGCACTGTTGTTTTGAGTTCCAGCGTACGATTCTAAAGCTTGCGTATGCCATATCGTGCAGCTAATATCGCCAATATGCAGACCAATCCCGCCACCGACCTTGCATCGCCTGACGTGGAACTATTATGGCTACCAGCATGAACCACGGCGCCCGTATCCTGCACTTGCGCGGCGCGGCCGGCATGGCCGCCATCTACCGCAAGATCAGCTGGCGTTTGCTGCCGCTGCTGATGCTGTGCTACCTGGTCGCTTATCTCGACCGCGTCAACGTCGGCTACGCCAAGCTGCAAATGGGCGCCAGTCTCGATTTCAGTGAACAAGTCTATGCTTTCGGCGCGGCCGCCTTCTTCATCGGCTACTGCCTGTGCGGCCTGCCCGGCAATCTGCTGCTGGAAAAAGTCGGCGCGCGCAAAACCCTGTTGCGCATGATGCTGTGCTGGGGCGCGATCGCCGCCGCCGTCGCCTTCGTGCGCGAACCGGTCGAGTTCTATGTGCTGCGCTTTTTGCTCGGCGTGCTGGAAGCGGGCTTCTTCCCCGGCGTGATCCTCTACCTGACCTACTGGTTCCCGGCCTCGCGCCGCGCGCGCGTGTTTGCCATCTTCGCTTCCGCCGCGCTGCTGGCGGCCGTGGTGGCAGGGCCGCTGTGCGCCGTCACGCTAAAGCATCTGCGCGATTACGGCGTGCTCGATGCGTGGCAGTGGATGCTGGTGACGCAAGGCTTGCCGGCCGTGCTGCTTGGCGTGGTCGCCTACTTCTACCTCGATGACAAACCGGCGGACGCCAACTGGCTGTCGTCGTTTGAACAGCAGATGATCGCGCAAGACCTGGAGCGCGACGAGGATGCACTGAACGGCGGCGCCGCCGAAGACGGCGAGGAAGAAGAGCCCTCGCCATTCGCCACCATTTGGTCGCTGCTGCGCGAACCGTCTATCGTTTTGCTGGCCTTATCCAACCTGCTGCTGATCGGCGCCAGCTATGCGCTGCTGTTCTGGTCTCCGATGCTGATGCAGCACTGGGGCGCAGGAAGCCATACGGAGCTTGGCCTGCTGACCGCCCTGCCCAATCTGGCGGGCATCGCCGGCATGATCCTGATCGGCTACGACTCCGACCGCCGCCGTGAACGGCGCGGCCATTTCGTCGCCAGCATGGTGCTGGCTGCTGGTGGATTGGGCTTGGCCATCGCCGCCGACAACGGCCTCGCATGGTCGCTGGCCGGGCTGACGCTGGCCACCTTGGGCATTGCTGCGGCGGCGCCGCTGCTGGTCGCCATCCTCACCGGCATGCTGAATCGCCGCCGTTCCGCGGCCGGCATCGCGCTGGTGGGCAGCATTGGTTTGCTCGGCGGCGCGCTGGGCCCCATGCTCAGTGAGCACATGCTGCACTGGGGCGGCAGCGCCGCCATGCTGGCCGCGCTGATCGTGCTGTATCTGGCGGCGGGCGCCATCCTGCTATGGGCACTGCGGCTGGCGCCGCGCCGTGGCGGCCCCGATGCCGGCCATGGCCAAACCGACAAGATGGCTCGCAGCTAGTTCATGGGCTAGAATCGTGGACGTGCCGCGATCCGGCGCTCCCGATTACCCAACCTACAAGCGAAACTACCGATGCGTTTTGTATTGCCTCTCTTAGCGACCGCCATCGCCGCCGGCGCGAATGCCGCACCAACTCCCATCACCCTCGATCAAGCCATGGCCAATCCAGACTGGATCGGCAATCCGGTGGAATCGGCATGGTGGGGCTGGGATAGCCGCCAGGTCTACTTCAAGCAAAAACGCACCGGCTCCGCTGTGCGCGACACTTACCAGGCCACCGGCGGCGTGAAACTGGTAGAAGAAAAACAGCTGGCCAACCTCGATAGCGCGGACGTGGTCTACAACCGCGAACGCACCCGCGCCATCGTGCTGCGCAACGGCGACCTGTTTGAACGCGACCTGAAAACCGGCGCGCTGACGCAAATCGTGCGCGGCACCTCGCCGGCATCGGACGCGCAATACGCGGCCGACGGCAACCACGTGCAGTTCCGCGTGGGCGCCGACTGGTTCAGCTGGAGCCGCGCCGAGCGCCTAGTGTCGCCGGTCGCGCTGCTGCGCACCGCCAAAGATCCTGAAGCCGCACCGGACGCCGACTTCCGCCGCGACATGCAACTGCGCCTGATGTCCACGCTGGCGCGCATCAAACAAGAGAAAGACGAAACGCGCGACCAGCGCAACGCCGACCGCGCCGCCGACGCCACCCGCGCGCCGCTGCCGATCTACTTCGGAGACAAGGTCACCATCGAAACCAGCTCGCTGTCGCCGGACGGCCGCTACCTGCTGGTGGTCACCGCCGTCAAGGATGGCGACAAGCGCCGCGTTGGCAAGATGCCGCGCTACGTCACCGAATCGGGCTACGAAGAAACCGATGATGAACGCAAGCGCGTAAGCGAAGTGGGCCCGCTGCAGCACCAATTGAAACTGGTGGACGTGGCGACGCGCAAGGTCACCGAGCTGTCGCTGGACGATCTGCCGGGCATCAAGACCGACCCGCTGGCCGAGATGCGCGCGGCGCAAAAACTCGATGCGCTGAAAGGCAATCGCGGCGTGCGTTTCGAAGGCCGCGAAGAATCGATCCGCTGGAGCGCCAACGGCGCGCGCGTCGCCGTGATGGCGCAAGCCATCGACAACAAGGATCGCTGGATCGCCGGCGTGGACTTGGCCGCAGCCAAACTGAAACCGCTGCACCGCCTGAGCGACGCCGCATGGGTCAACAACCGCGGCAACGACTTTGGCTGGCAGCCCGACAACAGCACGCTGTGGTACGAGTCGGAAGAAAGCGGCTACTCGCACCTCTACCTGCAAGGCCCGGACGGCAAGGCACGCGCGATCACCTCGGGCAAATGGGAAGAGTCCAGCGTGACGTGGTCGAGCGACGGCCAGACCGCCTATTTCATGTGCAACCCTAAACTGCCGGGCACTTATGAAGTCTGCTCCACCAACACCAAGGACGGCGCGCTGAAAGAACTGACCTCGCTGGGCGGCGTTGAAAGCTTCTCGCTGTCGCCGGACGGCCGCAAGCTGCTGGTGCGCTACTCCACCGCTTACATGCCGACCCAGATCGGCACCGTCGCCAGCAGCGGCGGCGCGATCACGCAATTGACCGACACCCGCACCGCCGAGTTCAAGGCGCGCGAGTGGATTCAGCCGGAAATCGTCGCCGTGCCATCGACCCACGGCGCCGATCCGGTATGGGCCAAGCTGTATCGCCCTGCCACCCTGGAAGCCGGTAAAAAATATCCAGTCGTGATGTTCGTGCACGGCGCGGGTTACCTGCAAAACGTCACCAAGCGCTACCCGGTCTACTTCCGCGAGCAGATGTTCCACAACCTGCTGGTGCAGAAGGGTTACATCGTGCTGGACATGGACTACCGCGCCTCGCTGGGCTATGGCCGCAACTGGCGCACCGCGATCTATCGCCAGATGGGCCATCCAGAACTGGAAGACTACGTCGATGGCCTGAACTGGATGGTGGCCAAGCACCAGGGCGATGCCGCCAACGTCGGCATCTACGGCGGCAGCTACGGCGGCTTCATGACCTTCATGGCGCTGCTGCGCGCACCGGATCAATTCAAGTCCGGCGCGGCGCTGCGCCCGGTCACCGACTGGACGACCTACAACCACGAGTACACCGCCAACATCCTGAACACGCCGGAACTCGATCCGCAAGCGTACAAGGTGTCGTCGCCGATTGAATACGCCGACAAACTGAAAGGCCACATCCTGATCGCTCACGGTATGATCGACGATAACGTGTTCTACCAAGATTCGGTGCGCATGGCCCAGCGCTTTATCGAACTGAAAAAAGATAACTGGGAATTGGCTTCGTATCCGCTGGAGCGTCACGGCTTCGTGCACCCGGAAGCGTGGTACGACGAATACCGCCGCATCTACCAGCTGTTTGAACGCACCCTGAAACAATAAACAGGAGAGTTATGAAAAAGCTTGCCGCCTCGCTGATACTGGCGACCTTGTTCACCGCCGCCCACGCCGAAGTCAAACACCCGGCGTGGACGCGCAGCTCGAACGTGTATGAAGTCAACCTGCGCCAGTACAGCAAGGACGGCACGCTGAACGCGTTCACGGCCGACCTGCCGCGCCTCAAGCAGCTGGGCGTGGACATCATCTGGCTGATGCCGATTCATCCTATCGGCCAGAAGAACCGCAAGGGCACGCTGGGCAGCTACTACGCGGTGCAGGACTACAGCGCCGTCAACCCGGAATTCGGCAGCATCGACGACGTGCGCAAGCTGGTGAAGCAGGCGCACGCGCTGGGCATGCACGTGATCCTCGACTGGGTGGGCAACCACACGGCGTGGGATCATCCATGGGCCACGCAGCACCCGGACTGGTACAAGAAAAACGACAAGGGCGAAATCGCCTCGGTCAGTTTTAAAAACATCGCCGGCGAAACCGAGGAATGGACGGACGTGATCGGCCTCGATTACGGCAACAAGGAACTGTGGCCGGCCATGACGGCGGCCATGGCGTTCTGGGTCAAGGACGTGGGCGTGGATGGCTTCCGCGCCGATGCCGCTGGCCTGGTGCCGACCGAATTCTGGAACCAGGCGCGCGCGCAGCTGGACAAGATCAAGCCGGTGTTCATGCTGGCCGAGTGGGACGACGCCGGACTGCACGACAAGGCCTTCGACGCCAGCTACGACTGGCCGCTGAACGCCATCATGAAGAAGATCGGTAAAGGCGAAGCTGGCGCCGCCGAGCTGCGTACATACGTCAGCACGGCCGCCAAGGCTTATCCGCGCGACGCATACCGCTTACAGTTCACCAACAACCACGATCTCAACTCGTGGGAAGGCACGGACAAGGAGTTGTATGGCCCGGCATGGGGCGCGATGGCGGTGCTGAGCTACACCCTGCCCGGCATCCCGCTGGTCTACAACGGCCAGGAAGCGCGGCTGGACAAGAAGCTGGCGTTCTTTGAAAAAGATACTATCGAGTGGAACAACATCGAGCTGGAATTGTTCTTCGCGGGCCTCAACGCGCTGAAGAAGCAGAACCCGGCGCTGTGGAACGGCACGGCCGGCGGCGCGGTGCAGCTGCTGGACGTCGGCAACGACAAGCTGTTTGCCTTCAAGCGCCAGCAAGGCGCGAATCACGTGCGCGTGATCATCAACACCACCGGCCAGCTGCAAAAGTACAAGCTGGCCGGCGATGAAGGCCCGGCATTCCTCAAGCCGTGGCGCTGGCGCATCATCGTGCCGGAATAAGCAAAGCCGCCCTTGGGCGGCTTTTTTTATTGTTCCGTGGCGAGGCGCTTGGCGAGACGGTACAAATATTCCTGACCGTCGTACAGCGACTTCACGCGGATGTGCTCATTCAAGCCGTGCGCGCCGCTGCCTTCCGGGCCGTGGAACATGCCGCTCACGCCGTAAGTCCAGATGCCGGCGTTGTTCAGGTAGCGGCCATCGGTGCCGCCGGTCGACATGGTCGGAATCACCGGCACGCCCGGCCACATATCGTTGCTGATCTCTTCGACGGCCTTCATCAGCGTTGGCGTCATCGGCGGCATCGGGCCGTCGACACCATCGCCGATGCGGGTGATCTTGATCTTGTCGTCGGCCACCACGCGCTGCAAAGTCGCCTGCACTTCCGCGATTGGTTCGCCCGGCAGGATGCGGCAATTGACATTGGCGCGGGCGCGCTGCGGCAAGGCGTTGTCGGCGTGGCCCGCTTCGACCTTGGTCGCCACGCAGGTGGTGCGCACGGTGGAATTGTGCCCAGGGCTGACCGCATACAGGCGATCGAGCGCGGCTTGATCGGGCGGGTCTTGCAGGATTGCCTTCATGTCCTCGGCCACTTGGCCTTTTTCGATCTGCGCCATGCGCTCGTAGTAAGCGCGCGTGACCGGCGACAACTTGAACGGGAACGAGAACTGGCCGAGGCGCGACAGGCCGTCGGCCAGATGGTAGATCGCGTTGTCCTTGTACGGCGCCGAGCTGTGGCCGCCGGGATTGGTCACTTCCAGCTGGAAGCTCTGGTAAATCTTCTCGCCGGCCTGGATGCCGTGGCGCACCGGCTTGCCGTCCTTGTCCAGCAGGCCGCCGCCGCCTTCGTTGAGGGCGATCTCGGCGTCGATCAGCGCGCGGTGGTGCTTGACCAGGTATTCGGCGCCGTCAAAGTCGGATGGCACCAGTTCCTCGTCGCAGGTCAGCGCCATGATGATGTCGCGCTTGAGCGGCAGCTTTTCTTTTTTGTACAGGATCATATTGTTGACGAAGGAGGCGGCCATGGCCTTGTCGTCCGAGGCGCCGCGCGCGTAGAACATGCCGTTTTCCTCGACCAGCTTGAACGGATCGCGCTCCCAGTCTTCGCGCTTGGCTTCCACCACGTCGATGTGGGCCAGCAAGAGCAGCGGCTTCTTGCTGCCGTCGCCCTTCAGGCGCGCCACCAGGTTGCCCTTTTTCGGGCCGCCGGGCGGGATGATGAGCTGCAGTTCGGCATCCTTGAAGCCGCCGCCTTTCAGACGCTTGGCCATCTTTTGCGCGGCCAGCGTGCAGGAGCCCACCGAGTTGGTGGTATTGGTCTCCACCAGCTCTTGGTAAATCGCGCGCATCTGCTGCTGCACCGGCGTCAGTTGCGCGCCCTGTGCTGCTCCGGCCATTGCCAAACCTGCCATCAACCAAGCTGCCTTCTTCATAGTGTCCCTGTTTCGGTAAGATTGCCTAATCGGTCAAATTTATACGTCGACCATAAGGCTGTCAACAAAATGGATTCAGGGACTTGCCAAATCCGCTTGGCGGTCGCTATAATGCGTGCCCTTGGCCTGGTAGCTCAGTTGGTAGAGCAGAGGATTGAAAATCCTTGTGTCGGTGGTTCGATTCCGCCCCGGGCCACCAAGAATTCATAACAAAAACGCCACCTTCGGGTGGCGTTTTTGTTTTTGGATGATTTTTTACCGCGACATTCCAGATCGTTCAGTATTTTGTCGCGCGCCAAAGCAAGCTCGGAGTATCTTGTCCCTATCTCAAACGCATTAACTGTTTGATCATGGATACCTACTGCGTTAAGTTGATTCGTCGCCCGCCCCTCTTTCAAGATCAACAAGAAATATTCTGGATACCTAAGAAGCTAGTCGAAAAGAATGACGAACTTGCCGTTACACTAGCGCTCATGGCCAATCGTCGTCTTTTCGGGCTTTGCTATCGAGGCCTAATGCCACGCCATTTTGAAAAATGGGCAAAGGAAGTGGAGTTATGATCGCCCCGGTTGTCCCAACAGCCGCCATCGCTCCTGATGTGACGTTTCCCGGCGATATTGATCTCTTAATTATTCCATATGCTGATGACAACCTGATTCTCTCCGACACGCTTGCAATAGAAATCAAGGTAGTTCGCGCAAAATATGCAAGGCAAGGGAAGGCGCCAAATGAGTTTGGATTTTCTCAGGCCAACGCAATCTTCACTCATGGAGTTCCTTATTCAGCGGTTGTCCATTTAGTAGTTTCTGACACTAGCCCGGAGGATCAATGGAGAGGAATGCACGCCGCTAATGTGATTGATGTTCATGCTGGAAGCATTGGGCCTTTATACCCAATCCAGATAGATATGATGCCAGCTGATCTCATCGATCGAAGCTTCGGCCGACTTAGCGCAAACTGTCCTCACGATTCGCTGGGACTGGTCGCGGCGTACATTTCATTTAACGACAGTGGATGGTGGCAGCCAATGGCGCGCCGTGCGCTCAAAAACACCAGCGTTTCGCGATCATTTCTTGCCGGTGTCGAGAAATACTATACTGAAAACTATTCAATATTTCTGGATACTCCAAAGTACCCGCCGAGCAGATAGCTCTATGCTATCTGCTGCGGACTTGATATCCTTATGTCGGAAATTCGATTCTTTTCGCATTGCTACAACAGGCGAACGGATTGACCTTGCGTGGCCAGTAGGCTGATTGCCTTCTTATCAAAGGAAACAAAGGTCTCGCCGCCAAGTCCGTTACCCTCATGGGCGATCACGCCATCAGCGAAGTCTCCTCCTGCGTCTAACATAGCCAATCCAGCTGCTACAGCTGGCCGATTGATCTCAACGTTTGCCGCTGCGATTAGCGCACGTACTGCCAGCTCCAAATCTGCCAGCTTGAAACTATAGACCTTGCGCAGCACCCAGACCAATTCGCATAAGGCAGGCAGGGTCACCGCAATCAATCCTGCATTTAACAAGATGGCTGCTGCACGCTGCGCTTGTGCAGGATCGTCTTGAACGACAGCACGCACGAGAACGTTAGTGTCAACAGTGATCTTCATTTTTCACCCGCCCATCCCTGCGCAGCGGCTTCTTCGATCTCCTCCAGCGTGGCAATTTTCTGGCTGCGGCCGGCCAGCAGGCCGATAAAGTCGCTGATGGTTCCCGCCGGTTGTGCAGCTTTCAGCATGCCCTTGGCATCTGGCAGCAGGTCGAGTTCGATCTTGTCGCCGGGCTTGATGCCCAAGTGCTGGAGCACTTCTTTTTCCAAGGTGACTTGCCCACCTGTGGTAACGGTCAAAATAGCCATGATGCGATCCTCGCAGTCAGATGCTTAAAGTGTAGTGCAATCTGCACCTCACCCAAACCAGAGTCGCGACTAGCATGAGATGCATCATGCATCCAGCTGTAGATAGGCCAGCAACAAATTACCCAATGTAACAAGTGAAGTAAATTCCAGCATATTTACAGCCACCGATGCGCGCAATAACCTGCCGGTATCGGTGGGCGCCCCGCCCGCTTCAATCCAGGAGCTGTAAATGACTAAGACGATACTCGCCGGCCTGCTGGCCGCTTCCGCCCATTTCGCTAACGCCGGCACGGTGCTGGTGGTGGTGTCCGATCAAGACAAACTCGATCTCAAGGACGGCAAGGTGATGCAGACCGGTTTCTTCCTCAATGAGTTGATGGAGCCGGTACAAACCTTCATCGCCGCCGGCCACACGGTGGTGTTTGCCACGCCGAGCGGCAAGGCGCCGTCGGCTGACCAGAAGTCGGATGATGTCAATTTCTGGGGCGGCAACGAGCAGGCGCGCCAGGAGAGCAAGGCGCTGCTGGCCACGCTCAAGCTGACCTCGAAGACCAATTCGCCCGCCATCAGCCTGGCGCAGGTGAAGCAGATCGGCTACGACAAGTTCGACGCCGTGTTCGTGCCGGGCGGCCACATCCCGATGCAAGACCTGCTCAAGGATAGGAACCTGGGCGAGCTGCTGGCCAGCTTCCACCATGCCAACAAGGTGACCGGCCTGACCTGCCACGGCACCATCGCCCTGCTGTCAGCCATCCCCGATGCGCGCGGCTATGTGGCGCAGCTGGAAGCCGGCCAGCGTCCGCAGCCAGCGCAGTGGATTTACCAGGGCTACAAGATGACCGCCTTCACCAACGAGGAAGAAGAGCAAGCCAAGGGCTTCCTGAACGGCGGCCAGATGAAGCTGTTCCCGCAAGACGGCCTGGTGGCGGCCGGCGCGAATTTCGTCGAAGCCAAGCCGTGGAGCGAGAACGTGGTGGAAGACCGCGAGCTGATCTCGGGCCAGAATCCGCAGTCGGCCAAGGCGGTCGCCTTGGCCATGCTGAAGCAGCTGCGCTGATCAGGCCTTGCGGCGGCGCCGGGCCAGCACGCCAATCAGGCCGATGCCGGCCAGCAGCATGCCGTAGGTTTCCGGCTCCGGCACCGCGCTGGTCAGGTACAAGCCGCCGTTGGAGAGCGAGGTGAAGCGGGTGTCCACGCTGTGGATGCCGGTGGTGCCGGCGTCGAATTTGAAGAAGGCCGAGCTTTCCTTGACGTTGCCGTCCGAGCCGCCGCCGATGTGCAGGCCGATCACGGTCACGCCGTACAGCGCCTGGCTAAAGGTCAGCGTGGTGCCGGACACGCTGGCCGCCGCCAGGAAGTGGCCGTCGGAGAGCACGCCCAGGTCGGCCAGCATGCCGGCCGCGGTGGCGTCGGCCGAGCCCTTGATCTGGTTGTGCTCGACAAAGCCGCTGCAATCGCTCACCACCACGGCCTTGAGGTCGCCGTTGAAGGCAATGCTGCAGTCCGGCGGATCGGCCGGGCCGTGGCCAGGCGGCGGAGCGGCAAAGGCCGCCGCCCCCAGCATGGTGGTGGCCAGCACGGCCGCCTGCATGGTCTTTCGTACGAAGGCTTTCATTTTTTATCTCCCCTCTTATTGTGTATGGTCCAGCCATATTAGCAGTGAGATTCGTTTCCAAAATAAAAATCTTCATTTCATTTTTATATCACTTATTGCCTGGCCGATAGGATTATGCGCGCTCGGTTTGGCGCGCCGCAAGGCGGGCGCGCAGGTCTTTGATTTCGGCGGCGTAGTTGTCGCGCGCGGTGACGGCGCCGACCAGTTCCATCTCGGCTTGCAGACGGGCGTCGGACAGGGCCGCCGCCGCAGCCACATTGCGCTCGATCTGCGCGCGCAAGTCGGCCAGCTGGGCGTCCTTGCCGTCGATTGCCAGTTGGTCTTTGGCCTTGCCGACCAGCGCGTCGGTGGCTATGGCGCGGGCATTGCGCAGCTCGGCCATCAATTGCTCGATTTCTTCGTTGCGCTCGGCGGCCAGCGCCTGGGCGGCCTCGCGCGCGGCGCTGGCGGCGCCCAGTTCGTCGCGCGCCGCTTGCAGTTCCTGCTCCGAGCGCGCCAGCGCGGCGCGCGGCCCCGCGCCCGCCGCCTCGGCCTGCTGCTGTACCCAGTCGCCCAGGGCGGCAACGATGGCGTCAGGAATCTCGAGTTTGGCTGCGGTCATGGCGGGCTCCTATCGTTAAGAGCCCACACAATACCGCATCGGATTGCCTCAGAGCAATAGTTGACGCCGCATTATTCAGGCCGGATCAAACTGCCCGCCCGTGGCGATCTCAAGACGGCGCAGCGCCAGCGCGGGCCAGCGAGGCGCGCAGGGTCATGGTGACCGGGTAGTTGCGGGTCACCGGGCGCTGCAGGCCGTAGCAGCGGTTCAGCAGATCGCTGACGCCGTTTTGCGTCATCTCGCGCCACGGCATGTGCACCGTGGTCAGGCGCGGCGCCGAGAATTCGGCGCTGGGCGTGTCGTCGTAGCCGATCACCGAGATCTCGTGCGGCACGCGGATGCCGGCTTCCTGGAAGTAGGACAGCGCGCCGGCCGCCATCTCGTCGTTGGCGCAGAACATGGCCGTGCAGCGCCGCCCCGATTCCACCAGTTCCTTGGCCGCCGACCAGCCACCGGCCGGAGAGAAGTCTTTTTCCACCATCCAGATCGTGGCGGTATCGACGCCGGCCGCCGCCAGCTCGCGCTTGAAGGCCGCCACCCGCACCACGTTGTCGGGCAGGCTGGCCGGCCCCGACACCAGCGCGATGTCGCGATGGCCGTGATCGAGCAAGGTGCGCGCCGCCAGCTTGCCGCCCAGCGTGTGGTCGACCGTGAAGCATTGCCCGGCGATGCTGTCGAAGTGGTGGTTGAGCACCACCATCGGCGTCGGCCGCGGCCCCAGCGCGCTGATGTCTTCTTCTTGCAGCACGTTGGTCATCAGGATCAAGCCGTCGCAGCCGCGTTCGACCAGGAAGGCCATGCCCTCGATCGCCTGCTGGCGCGCGCCGCCCAGGCCGGCGCCGAAGGCCACCACCATGTGCAGCCCGGCTGCGCGCAGCTCGGTGTCGATGATTTGCAAAATCGGCGTGTAGAAGGTGCCGCTCAAGACCGGGATGTAGACCCCGATCATTTTGCTATTCCCGGACAGCAGCGTGCGCGCCGCGTGCGACGGCCGGAAGCCCAGTTCGTCAATCGCCGCCCGCACCTTGGCCAGCGTTGCCGGCGATACCGAGCCCTTGCCGCTGACCACGCGCGATGCCGTGCCCAGTCCCACGCCCGCAAGGCGGGCCACGTCTTTAATGGTCGCCACGTTCTTGTTTTTTCACGTAAGTCATAATATTCAGGAAAGTATCAGTCCAGTATAACTGACGATGCGCGGCCAGATACCGTACCAGTTCTTCATGCGCCTGCGCGCTGGTGCTCAGGTAGTCGCCGCCGATGCCGTGAAAGGTGAAGTTGACCATGGTGCCGCGCGCCGCCGCCTGCTCCACCACGGCTATCAATTGCGCCCCAGTCCAGCCTTCCGGCGCGGCCACGCCCACCGCGTAGGGATCGAGTCCCTGCATCGACGGCGTCACCGCCGCCCCGCTCACCTTGATCGCCACAAAGCCGCTGCGCAGCCCCGGCAAATAATCGCTGCCCGCCGCCAGCACGTCGCCGCACGGCACGGTGTAGGTGCGCTCGCGCTTGCCGTCGATGGCGTACAGCATGGTGTTGGCCAGCAGTACTTGATCCTGCATCTGCGCTGCGCTGGTGGTGTCGAGGTCGCGCTGCGGCTGTACCCAGTCGTGGCCCGGCGCCTTGCGCGAGCATTGGTGGAACAGGCTGTGGTTGCCCAGCTCGTGGCCGTTGGCGGCCGCGCGGCGCCAGTCGGCCAGGCGCTTGTCGACGGCCGGATTCGACATCTGCAAGTAGAAACTGCCTTTCAGGCCGTACTGGTCGAGGGTGGGAATGGCGTGGTCGAGCTGCGAATCGAGCGCGTCGTCATAGGCCAGGCTGACGGCGGCGCGGGCGCCGTGCGGCCACGCGAACTGGGGCGCGGCGGCGGCCGTGTGGGCGGGATAGGCCGCCAGCAGCAGCGCTGCCAGGGTCAAGCAGGTGCGGTGTGTCATCCGGGGGTCTCTCTCGTGGAAACGCTCCCAGATAATCGCATTCACCCTCTTTCATGTCAACAATTGGAAACGTTGCCAATTTGCCTCACTTGGGCCGGTTTACGCCAAGTTTACCGCTCTGGTGCTGCGCTGCGAATTGACTTTGATTTTTGTTGAATGCTATATTTGCCATGGTATTGGAAAGCTTTCCAAGTGGTAGAGCAGCCGTAGTTGTTTATAAAAACACAGGAGATACTATGCATTATCCTAAGGCACGACAGACATTAATGAGCCTGGCAGTCGCCAGCGCCTGCGCAGCAGCCGCCCACGCGCAGGAAGCACCGGTAAAAGCCGCTGAAGCGGAACCGCAAAGCGTGGTCGTTACCGGCCTGCGCGCATCGCTGCAATCGTCGCTGAACCTGAAGCGCAATTCCGACGGTATCGTCGACGGCATTGTGGCCGAAGATATCGGTAAATTCCCGGACACCAACCTGGCCGAGTCGCTGCAGCGCATCTCGGGCGTGTCGATCGACCGTTCGATCGGCGAAGGTTCCAAGATCACCGTGCGCGGCGTCGGCCCCGACTTCAACATGGTGCTGTTGAACGGCCGCCAGATGCCGACCTCGAACCTGGGCGACTTGAACGGCCGCGCTTTCGACTTCGCCAACCTGGCGTCGGAAGCGATTTCGCAGATCCAGGTCTACAAGACCAGCCGTGCCGAGTCGCCGACCGGCGGTATCGGCGCCACCCTGAACGTGATGACGGCGCGTCCGTTCGAGCGTCCGGGCCTGCATTCGAGCGTCGGCATCAAGGGCGTGTACGACACCTCGAACGACAACCTGCCGGGCGACGTCAAGGCCAGCCGTTCGGCCACGCCGGAAGTCTCGGGCCTGTACTCCAACACCTTCGCCGACAACACCTTCGGCGTGGCGCTGACCGGTAGCTACCAGGAACGCAACCTCGGCTACAACACCGCCGCCGTCTCCAATGGCTGGAAAGGCCCGTTCCGCGGCGACGAAAACAACTGGGGCACCATCCCCAACGGCCCAAGCGCCGACTGCCCGGGCTGCACCGTCACCAACCGTCCGACCGGCGCCCAGCTGTACTCGGTGCCGCAAAACCTGAACTACAACTTCAACGGCGTCAAGCGCCAGCGTACCAACGCCCAGCTGACCTTGCAATACAAGCCTAGCAGCACCCTGGTCACCACGCTTGACTACACCTACTCGGAAAACAAGATCCAGACCAAGCGCAACGACTTGTCGGCCTGGTTCAACTTCGGCCCGTCGAGCAGCTCGTGGACTGCCGGTTCGCCATCGAGCCCGCTGATTTACAAGGAGTTCGTGGCCAATAGCGACATCGCCATGGGCGCGGCCGACTTTGCCACCAAGACGCAGAACAAGTCGGTGGGCTTCAACGCCGTGTGGAAGCCAAGCAGCGATCTGCGCTTCGACCTCGACACCCACCGTTCGACCGCCACCTCGGGCGCCGACAGCCCGTTCGGTTCCAGCAACACGCTGGGCACCGCCAGCTTCAGCCGCGGCAACACCACCGTGGACTTCAGCAAGGACTTCCCGGTGCTGAGCATCGACGGCGCCGACTTCGTCAAGGCCGGCCAGCAAGTGACCGGTTCGGTGTTCACCAACTCCTATATGCGCGGCGAAGTGGAACAAACCCAGGTCAAGGGCGCGTGGAAAGTGCTGGACGCGTCCGAGCTGAAGTTCGGCCTCAACTACACCAAGGTGGACAACCGTTCGGCCTTCTCCAACAACCAGCGCGATACCTGGGGCGGCGCCACCAAGCCATCCGACTACCCAAGCAGTGTCTGGCATCCGGAAACCGTGCGCCAGTACTTCGACCAGATCGGCGGCAGCAACAACGCCAACCTGTTCAACAACTTCTACACCTTTAACTTCGCCCAGGTGCGCCAGCTGGCGGCCACCGCGTCCGGCCTGCCGGGCATGTACCTGCCCAAGACTTACTTCGACAACGATGCCCGCACCGAGGAGAAATCGAAAGCGCTGTACCTGCAGTTCAACACCGACTGGGATACCGCGCTGCCGATCCACACTTCGATTGGCGTCCGCTACGAGAAGACCGACGTGCTCTCGACCGCGCTGGTGCCGGCCGCCGTCGACATCCGCTGGGTATCGCAGAACGAGCTGCCGATCACCTTCGGCGACCCGACCTTCACCACGCTGGGCGGCAAGTACAACAATGTGCTGCCGAGCTTTGACTCCGACATCGAGCTGACGCCGGACCAGAAGCTGCGCTTCAGCTACGGTGAAACCATCGGCCGTCCGCGCTACGACCAGATCCAGGGCGGCACCACGCTGAACTCGCTGGTGCGCACCGACGGCGGCACCGGCTCGCAAGGCAATCCAGCGCTGAAACCGGTCAAGTCGAAAAACCTCGATCTGTCCTACGAGTGGTACTACGGCAAGCAGAACTTCGTTTCGCTGGGCCTGTTCAAGAAAAACCTCGAGAACTACGCCGGCCAGTCGCGCATCATCGCCACCCCGTTCAACCTGCACACGCCGGTCGGCGGCGCGCTGTGGAACGAGGCGCTGGGCAAGGGCTGCGCCAATACCGACACCACCTGCATCCGCAACTACATCTTCCGCAACCACCCGACCGCCGCAGGCGTGACGCGCGGCCCGGACGATGCACTGGGCAACGCCACCGGCACCATCATCGGCCAGCCGAGCGATCCGGTGGCCCAGTTCCAGATCACCTCCTTCTCCAACCAGAAGAAGGCCAATCTGAGCGGCGCCGAGATCAACTTGCAGCATATGTTCGGCGACAGCGGCTTTGGCGTATCGACCAACTACACCTATGTGCACTCGGGCCTGCGCTACGACAACAACAAGCTCGGCGAGCAGTTCGCGCTGGTCGGCCTGTCGAACTCGTACAACGTGATCGGTATCTACGAGGACAAGAAGTGGACCAGCCGCGTGGCCTACAACTGGCGCGGCGAGTTCCTGTCGTCGACCTTCGACGGCTCGGGCCCGAATCCGCAGTACGTGGAACCGTACGGCCAGCTCGATATCAGCATCAGCTACGCTTACAACGACAAGCTGAGCTTCCAGCTGGAAGGCATCAACGTCACCAACGAGATCACCCGGGTGCATAGCCGTACCAAGCAGCAGCTGGAATCGGTGTCGCAAGGCGGCCCGCGTTACATGATAGGCGCCCGCTACAAGTTCTAAACGTTGCATTAATACCACGAAAAGGCCGCTGCTTCGTCAGCGGCCTTTTTTCGGTTAAACTTTGTGTAACCTATTACGTAATAAGGCAAGCATGCTGAAACGTATCGTGATCGTCGGCGGCGGCTCTGCCGGCTGGATGACTGCAGGACTGATTGCCGCTGACCATGGCGCGGCTGCCGGCGTGCAAGTCACCTTGATCGAATCTCCCGACGTCGCGCCGATCGGCGTGGGCGAAGGCACGTGGCCGAGCATGCGCGACACGCTGCATCGCATCGGCGTGTCCGAATCCGATTTCTTCCGCGAGTGCGATGCGTCCTTTAAGCAGGGCTCGCGCTTCAACCGCTGGGTCAACGGCGGCGAACAAGACTACTACTTCCATCCGTTTGTGCTGCCGCAGGGCTATGGCGAGGTCGATCTGCCGCAGCAGTGGCAGGCGCAGCACGGCCAGGTGCCGTTTGCCGACCTGGTCAGCTTCCAGCCGCACCTGTGCGTGCAGGGCCGCGCGCCCAAGCAGGTGGTCACGCCCGAGTACGCGGCGGTGGCCAACTACGGCTACCACCTGGACGCCGGCAAGTTCGGCGTCTTCCTGCGCAAGCACTGCCTGGAAAAGCTCGGCGTGCACTATGTGCCCGATCACGTGGTCGGCATCAACTCGCATGAGAACGGCGACATCGCCTCGCTGCAAACGCAGAAACACGGCGCGCTCGAAGGCGACCTGTTCATCGATTGCACCGGCATGCAGTCGCTGCTGCTGGGCCAGCACTACGGCATTCCGCTGATCCCGCAGCACCAGGTGCTGTACAACGACTCGGCGCTGGCGGTGCAAATCCCCTACGCCAGCGAGGACTACCCGATCGCGTCGCAAACCAGCTCCACCGCGCAGAGCGCCGGCTGGATCTGGGACATCGGCCTGCCGAGCCGGCGCGGCGTCGGCCACGTCTACGCCAGCAGCTACATCAGCGACGAGCAGGCCGAGGCCGAACTGTGCGCCTACATCGCCGCCACTGGCGGCCCGAGCGAGATCCCGCCACCGCGCAAGCTCAGCTTCGCGCCCGGCTACCGCGAAAAATTCTGGCACCGCAACTGCGTGGCGATCGGCCTGTCGGCCGGCTTTATCGAGCCGCTGGAAGCATCGGCACTGGCGATCGTGGAAATGTCGGCCGCCATGGTCAGCGACGAGCTGCCGGCCACGCGCGCGACCATGGACATTGTTGCCAGACGCTTCAACGAAGCCTTCACCTACCGCTGGGAACGGGTGATCGATTTCCTCAAGCTGCACTACGTGCTGAGCCAGCGGCGCGACACGCCCTACTGGCGCGACAACACCGATCCGGCCAGGCTGCCGGAGCGCCTGGCCGACCTGCTGCGCCTGTGGCAGCACCGGGCGCCGTCGCGCGGCGACTTTTACCGCATCGAGGAAGTGTTCCCTTCCGCGAGCTACCAGTACATTTTGTACGGCATGGGTTTCAAGAGCGATTTCAGCCGCGCCCCCAAGCCGCACCAGGCCGCCATGGCCGATCACTATTTCCACGAGGCCGCCGAGCTGACCGGGAAAATGCTGGGCGCGCTGCCTGACAACCGCGCGCTGATCAACCACATCAAGCGTCACGGCTTGCAAAAAATCTAGAAAAGAGACATTTTTATGACGAAAGCAGTTTTACTGAACAACCTGGAGCACCGCGATGTGCGCGTGATTACCCGCCGCGGCGCCGAATTCGGCGACAACGTGATGTCGGCCGTTACCTTCCCGTCCGAGTTCCGCGACGTGCAAGCCTGCTTCCCCATCGTATTCCGCAAGACCATCGACGGCCTCGGCTTCGAGCCGGTCGCGCTGTTCGGTTTCCAGGAAGGCGAGAACCTGTTCCTGCAAGGCGACCGCTGGGACGCGCCTTACCTGCCGATGATGATCGAGCGCCAGCCGTTCATGATCGGCATCAGCGGCGACGAATTGATGGTCAATATCGACATCAACCACCCGCGCGTCAGCCTGACCGAGGGCGAGGAAATCTTCAAGCCGCACGGCGGCAGCACCGAGTTCCTCGAACGCAGCAACTCGCTGCTGTTTGGCATCCACCAGGGCTTGCAGGGATCGGCCGGCTTCCTGGCCGCGCTGCTGCAATTCGAACTGCTGGAAAGCTTTGTGCTGGACGTGGAACTGAACGACGGCTCGCAAAACCGCCTGGTCGGCTTCTACACCATCAACGAAGACCGCCTGCAAGCGCTCAGCGGCGAGCACATCGGCAAGCTGCACGAAGCCGGCTATCTGGCGCCGATCTACATGGTGCTGGCGTCGCTGTCCAACTTCCGCATGCTGATCGACCGCAAGAACGCCACCCTCCATGCCTGAAGCCATCCGTGAAGTCAGCGGCCTCGGGCCGAACGACCTGACCGACGCCATCCTCACCGCCACCACGCCAGTGGTGCTGCGCGGCCTGGCGTCGGGCTGGCCGATGGTGCGCGCCGCGCTGGAATCCGACCGCGCCGGCAGCGACTACCTGCGCCGCTACTACCAGGGCGCCACCGTGGGCGCCATGCTCGGCCCGCCGGAAGCGGCCGGGCGCTTTTTCTACAACGACGATCTGAGCGGCTTTAACTTCCAGCCCATCCACGCCAAGCTGAATGGCGTGCTCGATGAGATCGAAAACAAGCGCCACATGAATCCGGCGCCGACCGTGTATGTCGGTTCCACCACCATCGACACCTGCCTGCCCGGCTTCCGCCAGTTCAATGATCTGAACCTGGGCCACCGTGATGCGCTGGCCAGCATCTGGATCGGCAACCGCAGCCGCATCGCCGCCCACTACGACTTGCCCGACAATGTGGCGGTGGTGGCGGCCGGCCAGCGCCGCTTCACCTTGTTCCCGCCGGAGCAGCTGGAGAACCTGTACGTCGGCCCGGTCGACTTCACGCCGGCCGGGCAAGCCGTCAGCCTGGTCGATTTCCTGCAGCCGGACTTCGACAAGTTTCCCAGGTTTGCCGAAGCGCTCAAGCACGCGCAGGTGGCCGAACTGGGGCCGGGCGATGCGCTGTTCATTCCCAGCATGTGGTGGCATCACATCGAGGCGCTGTCGCCGTTCAATGTGCTGGTCAACTACTGGTGGCGCCAGTCGCCCGACTACATGGACACGCCGACCAACGCCCTGATGGCGGCCTTCCTCACCATGCGCGACCTGCCGCCAGAGCAGCGCAAGGCGTGGCAGGAAATCTTCCGCCACTACATTTTCGAGGCCGACGAAGAAACGGCCGCCCATATTCCGCCGCATGCACGCGGCGTGCTGGCGCCGTTCAACGCCGACGGCGCGCGCGCCCTGCGCACCCAATTACTGAAAAGACTAAACCGCTAAGGAGACCCTGAATATGCGTGACCCGAACAATCGCCAACCCGTGCGCCGCGTCGTCATTTGCGGCGGCGGCACCGCCGGCTGGATGGCCGCTGCCGGCATCTCCAAGGTGCTGGGCAAGCTGCTCGACATCAAGCTGATCGAGTCGGAAGAAATCGGCACCGTGGGCGTGGGCGAAGCCACCATTCCAACGCTGATGAACTTCCACAACGTACTGGAAATCAACGAGCAGGAATTCATGGCCGAGACGCAGGCGACCTTCAAGCTCGGCATCAGCTTCGAATCGTGGCGCAACGTCAAGCAAGACTACATCCACTCGTTCGGCATCACCGGCACCGACCACTGGACGGCCGGCTTCCAGCACTTCTGGCACAAGGGCGTGGAGCGCGGCGTCGCCAGCGACTACGGCGACTACTGCCTGGAACTGAAAGCGTCGATGGAAAACCGCTTTGCCCACCTGCCGAACAACGGCATGAACTACGCCTATCATCTCGACGCCAGCCGCTACGCCAAGTACCTGCGCCGCCTGAGCGAGCCGCGCGGCGTGCAGCGCATCGAGGGCAAGATCGTCAGCTACGCCAAGCATCCGAACGGCGACGTGCGCTCGGTCACGCTGGCCTCGGGCCAGGAAATTGAAGGCGATCTGTTCATCGACTGCACCGGCTTCCGCGCCCTGCTGATCGGCGAGGCCATGCAGGAAGACGTGGAAGACTGGTCGCAATGGCTGTTCTGCGACCGCGCGATCGCGGTGCAAACCACCTCGGTCGGCGACGCCGTGCCGCTGACCCGTTCGATGGCGCACCAGGCCGGCTGGCAGTGGCGCATTCCGCTGCAGCACCGCGTCGGCAACGGCATCGTGTATTCGAGCCGCTACCTGGACGACGACGCCGCGCGCAAGCAGCTGCTGGCCAATGTGGAAGGCAAGACGCTGATCGAGCCGCGCGTGATCAAGTTCCAGCCTTGCCAGCGCCGCAATACCTGGAAGGGCAATGTGGTGGCCATCGGCCTGTCGAGCGGCTTCCTGGAGCCGATTGAATCGACCAGCATCCACCTGATCCAGCGCAGCGTGATTCGCCTGATGCAATCGTTCCCTTCGGACGGCATCCAGCAGGCCGATATCGATGAGTACAACGCCCAGTGCAACCGCGAGATCGATCACATCCGCGATTTCATCATCTTGCACTACCACGTCAACAACCGCACCGATTCGCAGTTCTGGATCGATGCGCGCGAGATGAGCATTCCTGATTCGCTCAAGCACCGCATCGACTTGTTCAAGGAAACCGGCCGCGTGTTCCGCATTCCGAACGAGCTGTTTGCGGAAAACTCGTGGATCCAGGTGATGCTGGGCCAAGGCATCATGCCGAAGTCGCACCACCAGACCGCCGACTTGATGGGCGACGAAGAACTCAAGGCCTTCCTCGGCAGCATCAAGGGCCGCATCGACCGTACCGTGGTGCAGCTGCCGACCCACCAGGCCTACGTCGAGCGCTACTGCGGCCGCCCGGACGCGGGTGCACGCGCCGCGTAAGTTCTAGCCGCCCAGCCCCGCCACCAGCTGGTCGAACACCAGCCGGATGCGCGGCGGCACCGGGCCGCGCTGGGGGCGGTAGACGTAAATATCCCACGCCTCCGGCTGCAATTTTTGCAGAACCGGCACCAGCTTGCCGCTGGCGATGTGTTCATCGGCCATAAAACCGGGTAATTGGCCAAAGCCGATACCGGCCATGATGGCGTCAAATTCCGCTTCCGAATCACTGCTCAAAAACCGCGGGTTGACCGGCGAGATGTGCTGGCCGCCGCTGAAGTACCACGGCCATGGCCGGCCGGTGCTGAGGTCGCGCAGCGAGGTGGTCGGCAGCTGGTGCAGTTGCTCGAGGTTTTTCGGCTTGCCGTGCTGCGCGATCAGTTCCGGCGTGCCGACCGTGCGGAACGGCGGCGACGCGACGCGGCGCGCGACGTAGCGGTTGTCGTGCATGGCGCCGAAGCGCACGCCGATGTCGATGCGTTCATCGACCACGTCCGAGTGGGTGTCGCTGAACTGGATATCGAAACGCAGCAGCGGATAGTCGCGGCCCAGCGCCAGCAGCACCGGCAGCATCAGGCGCCGGCCCAATCCCACCGGCGCGGTGAGCCGCACCAATCCTTCCGATGGCTCTTGCGCCGATTGCGACTGGAATAACGCGTCCACCCGCTGCACGCTGTCGCGCGCTTGCGTGGCGAGATGCTCGCCGTAGGTGGTGATCTGGACGCCGCGCGTGTTGCGGTGGAAGAGCAGCTCGCCTTGCGCCGCTTCCAGATCCTGCACCGCGCGCGTGACGGCTTGCGGCGAAATCCCCAGCCGCGTGGCGGCTTCCTTGAAGTTGCGCGCTTCAGCGGCGGCCACGAAGATGCGCAGCATTTCCAATCGGTTCAGCATGATTTTATAGTTCCAAAAAATGGAATTCTCAAATCATATCATTTCCATTTATTCCCATACTCAGGCTCCCTATACTTGCTTCATCAACCAACCACAAGGAGTCCTGAAATGAACAACATCGAAAACAAAGTCGTTGTGATTACCGGCGCCAGCAGCGGTCTTGGCGAAGCCACCGCCCGTTACCTGGCCGCGCGCGGCGCTTCCGTGGTGCTCGGTGCGCGCCGTACCGACAAGCTGGAGCAGATCGCCGGTGAAATCCGCGCTGCTGGCGGCAAGGCTGAAGTGGTGTCCACCGACGTCACCAACAAGCAGCAAGTGCAAGCGCTGATCGACACCGCCGTGCGCATCTACGGCCGCGTCGACGTGTTGATCAACAACGCCGGCCTGATGTCGATTGCGCCGATGGACGAACTAAAGGTCGATGAGTGGGATCGCATGATCGATATCAACGTTAAAGGCGTGCTGTACGGGATCGCTGCCGCGCTGCCGCAGTTTCGCAAGCAGAACAGCGGCCACTTCATCAACGTGGCCTCGGTGGCAGGCATCAAAGTGTTCAGCCCGGGCGGCACCGTGTACAGCGGCACCAAGTTCGCCGTGCGCGCGATCTCGGAAGGCTTGCGCC
The DNA here is from genome assembly GCF_009857435.1 of Duganella rivi. Classification (GTDB taxonomy): domain Bacteria; phylum Pseudomonadota; class Gammaproteobacteria; order Burkholderiales; family Burkholderiaceae_D; genus Rugamonas; species Rugamonas rivi. Next base: position 244,978 of record NZ_WWCK01000008.1, on the reverse strand, counting down.
ATGAGGTGGGCGGCAGCATCCGCACCACCACCATTGAACCGGGCGCGGTTGATTCCGAACTGAAGCTGGGCAGCTCGCACGAAGCCAGCTCGAATTTCGTGAAGGAGTTCTACAAGCAGGCGATTCCAGCCGACGCCGTGGCCCGCGCCATCGCCTACGCGATTGAACAACCGGCCGACGTCGACATCAACGAAATCGTCCTGCGCCCAACCGTGCAAGAGTTCTAAGCTCAATCAAACGCCACGTCTTCAAGACGGAAGCGGAATTTACGACGCTCCGGCAGGGTCCAACCCTCGCCGGGCGTTGTACTGCGTGGCGCAGCGGACGGCCCTCATCCAAGCAAAGAGGAACTTGTTTCAGTTCAATATCCCAAGAGGAAATCAGAAATACAGTAAAGACAGTTTTTCCTAACTTCAACATGAGGAGGCGAAAATGTCTTACACGTATTCAAAAGTTGATGCGCTCGAAGGCGCGCCGCTTGTCGGCTCACATCAATGCGTAGCGCTGGTTCAGCACTACGCCAAAGTACCTGTGACTACGGCTTGGCAGCAAGGTGCGCATGTCCTTGACAGCAAAGATCTCAAAAAGGGAACCGCAATCGCCACGTTCGTCAACGGCCGATACCCGCGCTTAGCCCATGGCAATCACGCCGCTTTTTTTCTCCGCCACGCGTCCAACGGCATATGGATCATGGATCAGTGGAAGAACGAAAAGAAAACGCAGATATCGTCGCGCTTCATTCCTAGTCGCGGCAAAACCAGGAATGGTGCCTATATACGTCCGAGCGACAACGCCGACGCCTTCTTCGTTATCGAGTAACGAAAGGAAGACCTATGCACCTCAGAAAATTGATGATCGGCGCGTTGCCTTTAGCGCTCTCTGTACCCGCGCCACTATTGGCAACACCCGCCACATCGTTTGAATGCCCGGACGCCATTCCCGCCGAGGGACTACAAGTGATCCACGCCAAGCCCGGCTGGATCCCCTACGTCGCCTCCCCCATGTACCTTCACGCCGCCGCGCCCATGGCCGGCCCGCCCGAAATGAAAGGAGATCTTGCGGACTTCAAGGAGACCCGGAGCAAGGGAACGTGGTCGTACACCTACTCGCTGGACGGCGCTTTCCCTGAAGGGAAATGGCTGCAATGCACCTATGGCGAACATAACCAGGTGACGCTATCCCGGCAACTGCCGGACGATACCCAGGAGTGCAAGTTCACTTACAGCAAGGGGACGAAGGCCGGGCAGCATCAAATACAAATCCAGTGCAAGTAGACGAGCCCGCGTGTACCGGCCACACCACACGCCTGAAAAATATTTATCATTTCCATATTTTTTAAGTAGTAATATTACAAACCCATCCAGTCCATAGAAGATTGGAGGCTAGATCACTACACAACAATGGAGACTATGTATGAAACTTAACTGTAGTTTAGTTTCACGGCTGAAACTCGCCCTTGCCACGGGCACGCTCACGGCGCTGGCGGCTTGCGGCGGTGGCGGCGAAGCTGATGCCCCTATGCCAGCCGCCAAGGCGCTCGGCAGCCGCACGGTGCAAGGCGCCGCTGCCATCACCACCAGCCCGGTCGCAGCGGGCAATATCCGCATGCACTTCCACCGCACGCAGGGCGATACCGACCAGTGGGGCGTCTACTCGTGGGACGGCCCGCTCAACCCGAGCTCGGCCTGGATCACCACCCGCTTCATGATGAACCAGTCCGACAGCTTCGGCGGCTACGTCGATATTCCGGTCAACACCGGCAAGTCGGCGATCTGGTTCCTGGTCACCGACGGCAGCGGCAACAAGAATTGCGGCAACGACCAATCAGCCAACTTCACCAGCAATATCGCCACTGCCGGTCAGGAAGTCTGGCTGCTGGAAGGCGACTGCACCGTCTACAACAGCCAGCCCGCCATTAGCTTCGGCAACCTGAACAGCGCCAACGCGCACTGGCTGACCGCCTCTACCCTCGCATGGCCCGGCGTGCCCGTCAGCGGCGCCAGCTACAAGCTGTACTACGCCGCTAACGGCGGCCTCGGCTCGGGCGTCGATGGCGTCAGCGGCGCCGATGGCAGCATCGTGCTGACCAGCGCCGCCAGTCTGCCAAGCGCGCTCCAGCAAAAGTATCCGCACCTCGCCAGCGCTACCGCGCTGAGCATGTCGTCCAGCGATGCCGCCACCATCGCAGCCAAGGCCAGCAACCAATTCGCCATCGCCCAATTCGACAGCGCTGGCAAGCTGGTGCAAGTGACCTCGCTGCAATTGAGCGGCATGCTCGACAGCGTGTTTGCCGGCGCTGCCACCAACACCACGCTGGGCGTCAGCTATGCCCGCAACGGCGGTGCACCGACCTTCCGCGTCTGGGCGCCGACTGCTAAATCGGTCAGCCTCAATCTGTACCCGGACGCCAACGCTGCCGCCACTGTTACTCGCGCCATGGTGCGCGACGCTGCCAGCGGCGTGTGGAGCTACACCGCGCCGGACACTAGCTGGGTCAACCGCTACTACTACACCTACAACGTGCAAGTGCTGTCGCGCTGGGCCGGCAACACGCTGGTCAACAACACCGTGACCGATCCCTACTCGTTCAGCCTGAACGCCAACAGCCAGCGCAGCTTTGTCGCCGATCTCAGCAGCCGCGCGCTCAAGCCGGACGGCTGGGATATCCACCACCCGCCGCGCCTGGCCTACCCGACCGACATCTCGCTGTACGAACTGCACATTCGCGATTTCAGCGTGAACGATCAGAGCGTGCCGGCCGCCCACCGCGGCAAGTACCTGGCCTTCACCGACGAGCAATCGAACGGCATGCGCCACCTGCGCCAGATGCAGAAGTCCGGCCTCAGCCACATCCACCTGCTGCCGACGTTTGACATTGCCAGCGTCAACGAAACTGGTTGCAGCACGCCGAGCATTCCCAACGCCGCCGCCAACGGCACCGAACAGCAAGCGGCAGTAGAAGCGGCGCGCGGCAGCGACTGCTTCAACTGGGGCTATGACCCTGTCCACTACAGCGCACCGGAAGGCAGCTACTCGTCCAACGCCAACGACGGCGCGGTGCGTGTGCGCGAATTCCGCGCCATGGTGCAAGGCTTGCACGAACAAGGCTTGCGGGTGGTGATGGACGTGGTCTACAACCACACCAGCGCTTCGCAGCAAGGCCCGCTGTCGGTGCTCGATAAAATCGTCCCGACCTATTACTACCGCCTGAATGCCGGCGGCGGTATCACCAACGATAGCTGCTGCGCCGATACCGCCTCGGAAAACGCCATGATGGCCAAGCTGATGATCGACTCCACCGCTACCTGGGCGCGCGCTTACAAGGTCGATGGCTTCCGCTTCGACATCATGGGCTTCACGCCGCTGGCCGTGATGAAGCAGCTGCAAACCGCCGTCAACCAGGCGGCCGGCCGCGACATCTATCTGTACGGCGAGGCCTGGAACTTCGGCACGGTCGCCAACGACAGCCGCTTCGTGCAAGCACGGCAAGCGAATATGTACGGCAGCGGCATCGGCTCGTTCAACGACCGCATCCGCGACACCGTGCGCGGCGGCGGTTGCTGCGACAGCGGCGACGCCCTGCTCAGCCAGCAAGGCTTGATCAACGGCGTCTACGACGACAACAACGGCCACTCGTCGCAAACCAAGGACGACTTGCTGCGCCTGGGCGACCTTGCCAAGGTAGCGCTGTCCGGCACCCTGCGCGACTACCGCTTTACCGACCGCTATGGCGTGGTGCGCAAGAACTCGGAGATCGACTACTTCGGCCAGCAGGCGGGCTTTGCCGCGCAACCGGCGGAAACCATCAACTACGTCGAAGCGCACGATAACCAGACCCTGTTCGACCTCAACGCCTACAAGCTGCCGCAGAACACCAGCTTGGCCGACCGCGTGCGCGCGCAGAATCTGGGCGCGGCTATCACCGTGCTGTCGCAAGGCGTACCGTTTCTGCACGCCGGTCAGGAAATCCTGCGCTCCAAGTCAATGGATCGCGATAGCTACGACGCCGGCGACTGGTTCAACCAGCTTGATTACAGCTACCAGTCGAACAACTTCGGCGTCGGCCTGCCGCTGGCAGCGGTCAATCAGAGCAACTGGTATCTGATGTCGCCGATCCTGGCCAACCCGCTGATCAAGCCGGACACGCAAGCCATCATCAGCGCCCGTAACGCCATGAACGACTTGCTGGCGATCCGCCAAGACAGTAGCCTGTTCCGCCTGCGCAGCGCGCAAGACGTGTCGGAGCGCCTGCGCTTCCACAACACCGGGCCGGCGCAAACGGCGGGCGTGATCGTAATGAGCATTGACGGCCGCCGCTACGAGGGCGCCAAATACCAGTCGGTGGTCACCGTGTTCAACGTCACCAAGAGCGCGCAAACCGTGAACGTGCCGGAACTGGCCGGCCGCTACCTGCGCGTGCACCGCTTGCTGCGTCCGGCCAACGGCGCGGTCTACAACAGCCGCAACGGCAGCTTCACCATCCCGCCGCGCAGCACCGTGGTGTTTGTGGAGGGCGGCATCGACTAAACCAACTGCGGTGATGATGTGAGAGATTTACAAGCTTACGAAGATGCTAACATGCAACTCTCCTATCATCACCGCAACCCATGGCCTATCAAGACGACGAGTACAGCAACGACACCAAGACCACCGGCGTGGTTCCCATCGGCGGTTCAGCCATCGGCAACCTTGATTACCTCTACGATGCCGACTGGTTCAAGACCACGCTGACGGCCGGCACCACCTACGTTTTCAGCCTACTCGGTGCGAGAAATCCACTCGACATCAGCGACGTCGGCACCATGTACCTGTCGATCGGCGATGGCACCACGCCGCTGGCCGGCGCCGGTGGACGCAAGTACATCAGCGGGCCTGCCTTTGAATTTACCCCGACCCGCAGCGGCGACTATTATCTGGATGTCGGCTACAGCATTGGCCCCTACAAAGTGACGGCCGCCATCAAGCCACCCGACGCGATTAGCGCCGACATCCACACCACTGCCGTCCTCACTGCCGGCAGCAGCGTGCAAGGCAGCTGTGAAGTGGCAGGCGATACCGACTGGTACAGATTCCACGCCGAGCCGGGCCAGCACTACGCATTCAGCTGGTCGCGCGACGACATCGCAACCAGTAGCATTGCGATCTATGACATCAACGGCAAGCCAGTGGACAGCTACCCGGTGGAGACGGCGGTGGCGACCGACTATTTCATCGCCATCAGTGGCAACCTCGCCGGCGAGTACCACCTCAACTCGCTGCTGCGCACCGATGACTACACCGCCAACGGCGTCCAGCCCGGCCTGCTGCAAGTGGGTGCTGAAGTCAGTGGCAAGATTGAATACGCTGGCGACACCGACCGCTTCAATCTCGATCTGAAGGCCGGCAGCACTTACACCGTGACCTTGAAGGGCGTCAATAACTCATACGGACTCGTGCTCAAGCTCTATGACACGGCCGGCAATTTAGTCGACAGCGTCGGCGCCGACACGTCCACCACCAACACCCGCGAGTTGACCTTTATCGCCAAAAGCAGCGGCACTTATGCCGTCAAGGTGAGCGACCTCTATGCCGATCAGACTTATCAACGCAGCTATACGCTGGCCGCCAGCGGCGGCACGCTGGACGACTACGGCGACACAGCGGCCACCGCGACCGCCATCGCCCTCAACACGCCAGTGCGCGGAGTGAGCGCGTTCGCCAACGATATCGATATGTTCAAGCTGACGCTCAAGGCCGGCGTCACCTATGAGCTGCAACTCTCGCCCGATACCAGCAGCAGCGCCAACGCCTCTGCATGGCTTAAGATCCAAGGCCCCAACATCGCCACCAGCCTGAACTGGCAGTATGGCACCACCCCCTTCACGCCCTCCGCCGATGGCGATTACTACATCACCATCAATAGCGCCAGCAGCACGCCGGCGTCCTATCTGTTGAACGCCACGCTCGCCAAAGACGATTTCGGCGCGAATACAACCAGCGCCGGCAATCTCACGCTCAACGGCACCACGCTCGGTACGTTGGAATCGTACGCTGACCGCGACTGGTTTGCGCTCAACATGACGGCAGGACAGACCTATGGCGTGATCCTGCAGCGCCCGTCAGGCTACAACAACAGTGGCCTCGGCTACTACTCGGCCACGGTCAAGATCGTCGATGCTCAAGGCAATACTCTGGCAAGCACGACTAGCGAATACAGCAGCGCGCCGCTACTGTCGTACACCACCGCCACCAGCGGCAAGTTCTACGTTGAGATCGGAACCAGCGGCGGTGCCTACTCGCTTGGGGCTACGCTGGTTCAGAGCGACGATGTCGGCAATACCCCGGTCAGCGCCGCTGTTATGCCGGCCGGCGCCACCGTCAATGGCGCGCTGGAAGTCTCCAGCGACATCGACTACTACAAGATGAGCGTCACTGCCGGCGAGACCTATGCCATCGAGCTCAAAGACGTGGTGCCCAATGACTCATGGCGGCTAAGCCTGGACGTCACCGACAAGCAAGGCGCTTACGTGCGCAGCAATGGCGACACCACCTTAATCACGGCGACGAGCAGCGGCGACATCTACTTTAAAATCAGCGGCCAGAGCGGCGCGCCCGTCCTTGCGTACCAGTTGATAGGCACCAAGTTCGGCGCCGATGATTACGGCGCCGGCCTCGCCTCCACTACCATCGGCGCGCTGGCTGTGGGCGGATCGGTGCGCGGCGTCATTAACTACGTCGACGACAGCGACTGGTTCAAGGTCTCGCTGCAAGAAGGCGTCACCTATCAGTTCGACGTGCAAGGCGCAGCCAAGAGCAACGGCTCTAGCGCCGTCTATGACGCACCGCTGATGCTGTTTGACAGTAAGCATAACCTTATGACGACCAGCAACGCGATCCGCGCCAGCACCACGCTCGGCTATACCGTCAAGAGCAGCGGTGATTACTACGTGCAAGTTCAAAACAAGGGCAGCAGCACGACCTTCACCGACAGTTATGTGCTTTCGGCGCAGGCTATCCCGGCCAAGCCGCAGCTGCTGACCTCTACCAGCGGCGAAGCCGGCCTGCACCAGCTCACTGACAAGATTGTGTTGAACTTCAACGAAGCGCTGCGCCTCATCGGCGACAATAAGATCAAGCTCGTCGACGAGGCCGGCAATACCTACTCCATCAGCCAATACAAGATTAGCGCGGGATTCAATACCACGCTGGTACTCCCGTTGCCCATACCGCACCTGAAGCCGGGCATGACCTACAAGCTCAGCATCGAAAGCGGCGCCCTCGTCAATGCCGCCGGAGTCGCTTTCGACGGCCTGCAAAATTACACCATCACCACCACGCCGTTCGCCGCCGGCGGCAGTAGTGGCGACGACCTGCTGCTAGGCCAGCACAACGGCGCCACCCTGCACGGCGGCGCCGGCATCGATACCGTGGTCTACAGCGACGCCGACTCGTTCTTCCGCGTCACGCGCAATGGCAACCAAGCCGTGGTGAACTACCAATTCGGCGCCACCACCAGCGACACGCTGGTCGATGTCGAACGCCTGCTGTTCAACACCAAGGCCATCGCGCTCGATATCGATGGCAACGGCGGCCAGGCCTACCGCCTGTACCAAGCCGCCTTTGGCCGCACACCCGACCAAGCGGGACTCGGTTACTGGATCAAGGCGCTCGATCAAGGCAGCAGCCTGAAACAGGTGGCCAGCCAATTCGTCGCCAGCGCCGAATTCATTGCCCGCAACGGCGGCGCGGCAGTTGACGACGCCGGCTTTGTCACCCTGCTGTACAACAACGTGCTGCACCGCGCGCCGGACGTCGCCGGCCAGCAATACTGGTTCGATGCCCTACACAACAACGCCACCCGCGCCGAAGTGCTGGTCTCGTTCAGCGAAAGCGCCGAAAACCAGGCCGCGCTGATCGGCGTGATCGGTAACGGTTTTGAGTACACGCCGTATGGCGGGTAGTGACGGCTAGCCAACGCTGTCGTATAGTAAAGCTGCCGTCCAACCACTGGAGTGACCATGACAAAACTGTTCGTAGCCAGCTTGATCCTTACCCTCAGCGGCGCCGTGTACGCGGCCGAGCCGACCGCCCAGCAGAACAAGATGAAAACTTGTAATGCCGACGCCGCCGGCAAAAAGGGCGATGAACGCAAGGCCTTCATGAAGGAGTGCCTGAGCGCCAAGCCCGCCGCCGAAGCGCCCAAGCTGACCCAGCAGGACAAGATGAAAAAATGTAATGCCGACGCCACCGGCAAAAAAGGCGATGAACGCAAGGCCTTCATGAAAGAATGCCTGAGCAACAAATAAGCCGGCCCTCAGCCGCAGCGCCCAGCCTACGCCATCCCCAGCGGATGGCGTTTTTCATGGAACATAGATATTTCCTTGGCACATTAATTGCTCTAAGACTATTTTTTGTGTCTAGCTGAACGTAATGACCATTTACCATGAAGCTAATTCGGGCCGCTTCCTACCCCATATGCCCGACGTTGCCCGCTGCGAACTCTCCCTGCGGGAATTGAACCAGATGTGGCGGCTGATCGAGTCGTCCGCCAAGATGAATTGCCCGGCCGAGGCGCGCCTGCTGCTGCCGGCCATGGTGGCCACCCGCACCGGGTTTGCGCACCTGGAGCAAGCGCTGGTGGCCAATTTGGTGCAAGAGAAGGTGCGCCACGTGCTGGCCGACCTCGGCACCCAGGCGCGCTACGCGATCGACATCCTGGTGCGCAATCTGTTCGAGCGCACCGCTGATGTCGGCTTCCTCGCCACCGACGTCGAGCTGTGCCGCTTTGTCGCCGGTCTGGACGACGACCGCGAGCAGGCGCGCCAGCGCCTGTCCGACTACCGCGACAAGTACACCGTCTACGACGAAATCCTGCTGCTCGACCTCGAAGGCCGGGTGCTGGTGCAAGCCGATCCGGCCACGCCCGTGACTTACAGCCGCGACCCGCTGCTGCAAGCCACGCTGGATGCCAGCGGCTACCTCGAAACCTTCCGCGCCACCGACCTGCGTCCCGGCAAATCGCGCGCGCTGGTCTACTCGCACCGCATGCTGCATCCCGAGACCGGCGAACCGGCCGGCGTGCTGTGCCTGTGCTTTAACTTCGAGCAAGAGATGGACGCCATCTTTGCCGCCTACCGCGACCCCTCGCACCGCGCCAACATGCTGCTGCTGGATGCCCACGATCGCGTGATCAGCAGCGCCGACCCGCTGTGGATCCCGGCCGGCGTGCGCGTGCCGACCAACGCCGACGGCCACCCGCAGCTGCTGATGTTCGGCGGCCGCGAATACCTGGTGCGCACCTTCTGCTCGGCCGGCTACCAGGGCTATCCCGGCCCGAGCGGCTGGAAGGCGCAGCTGATGATCCCGGTCGACCTGGCCTTCCGCGACCACGGCGTGAACTCGCTGGCCGAGGTCGAGCCGGCGCTGATGCAAGGCTTGCTGTCGCACGCGCAGGCCTTCAGCCCCTCGCTGCACGACCTGATGAGTTCCGTCACCAAGACCACCCGCACCATCGAGCGCATCGTCTGGAACGGCAAGGTCACCAGCGCCGCCAACGACCAGGTCAACGCCGATGGCAGCCACAGCGGCGGCATCAACAAGCTGAATACCGTACTCGACCAGATCACCGAGACCGGCGAGCGCAGCGACGCGCTGTTCTCGCACTCGATCCAGGATCTGTACCAGACCGTGCTGGCCTCCAGCATCAGCGAGGCCGGGCTGACCTCGCAGCTGCTGGTCGACATGCTCGACCGCAACCTGTACGAGCGCGCCAACGATTGCCGCTGGTGGGCCTTATCGGCCCAGCTGCGCCGCGGACTGGCCGAACCCTCGGCCGCGCAAACCGCCGCCATCGGCGAAGTGCTGCGCTACATCAACAGCCTGTACACCGTGTACGCGCGCCTGTTCGTCTACGACCGCAGCGGCCGCATCATCGCCAGCACCGGCGACCAGGACGCGGTCGGCAGCAGCATCGGCAGCGACACGCTGAGCCGCGTGTGCGCGCTGCGCAGCGAACTCGATCACTACCCGGAACCGTTCGCGCCGTCGGCGCTGTACGGCGGCGAGCACGCCTACACTTACCACGCGGCGATCCGCCACCCGGAGCAAAGCGCCACCGTGATCGGCGGCATCGGCATCGTGTTCGACACCAAGCCGGAGCTGCTCAACATGCTGCACAGCGGCGTGGCCGGCCGCGCCAATATGCGCGCCTACTTCGTCACGCCGGAAGGCCGCGTGCTGTCCAGCACCGACGCCGCCTGCGCGCCGGGCGACCTGCTGCAATTCGACACCGGCCTGCTGGCCCAGGCGGCCGAGGGCGCGGCCAGCGTGGCCCGCATCCTCCAGCATGACGGCCAGTACGTGATTGCCGCCTGCACCCGCGCCGCCGGCTACCGCGAATTCCGCGCCGTGGACGGCGTCGAGCAGCCGGTGATCGCGGTGCTGCTGCAAGCCTTCGGGCCGGTGCGCCACGAGCTGCCGCAGCGCGCCAGCGTGCGCATCGAGCGCCTGCGCGACACCGGCCCCGACTTCGCCATCTTCTACGCCGGCCGCACCCTGATGGCGCTGCGCGCGGCGCAGATCCAGGAAGCGGTGCCGTTCGCCAAGGTGCAGCGCACCACCAGCGCCGGCCACCCGGCCCGCCTCGGCATGCTGGACGTGCCGCTGGCCGGCGGCCAGAAGCACTTCGTCTGGGTGTTCGACCTGGCGCTGCTGGCCACCGGCAAGCCGGGCACGGTCACCGACAACAGCCAGGTGATGCTGGTGCACCAGGGCGCCAGCACCATCGGCCTGCTGGTCGACGACCTGCACTCGGTGCAGCAGTTCGACACCATCGACATGACCGAGTCGCCGCTGGGCGGCGGCGACAGCGCGCTGGCGCCGCGCCTGATCAAGGCCAACCAGGGCAACCTGCTGATCCAGGAAATCGACATCGAACGCCTGTTCGCGCGCCTGCGAGCGTAGCACTAGCGCAACACACGCCGCGATTTCGACCGTTCATCGCAAACTTCGCGGCGCAGGATAAAACTTCAGTAAAATTAACATGTCGAATTTGTTAACTTTACCGAGGAATTATCATGCGCCGTACCGCTGTCGCCGTCCTGATCCCCGCCTTGTTTGCTGGCTTGTCCGCCGCCCACGCTGCCGAAGCCACGCGCACCCTGCCCGGCTTCATTGCCATCAACGCCAAGGGCGCGTTTGCCATGAAGGTGGAAGTGGGCAAGAAGCAGTCGGTGGTGGTCAGCGGCGAAGACAAATTCGTCAGCCTGCTGAAAACCGAAGTCATCGATAACGAGCTGCAAATCTCGCTGCCGGAGAAGCAATTCAGCTCGTCCAAGGGCGCGCCCACCATCACTATCACCGTGCCTTCGCTGAGCCGGGTCAAGGTGGAAGGCGCCGGCGAGACCCTGCTCAACAACGTCAACACCGACCGCCTCGACATCAGCTACCTCGGCGCCGGCCACCTGGCCGCCAACGGCAAGGTCAAGTACCTGCGCCTGGCCGCCAAGGGCGTGGGCGAGGTCGATACCCGCAAGCTGCAGGCCGAGCGCGTCGACGTCCAGTTCGAAGGCGTGGGCAATATCAGCGTGTACGCCTCCGAACTGCTGAACGCCGTGGCCAAAGGCATCGGCGGCCTGACCTACTACGGCCACCCGAAAACCGTCAACAAGGACGTGGCCGGGATCGGCAGCGTCAAGGCCGGCGACTGATAAATTGCCACGGTGACACGAGGTGCGAATGCGGGTACTATCGGTTGCATCAGATAAGAACCGCAAACGCACCTGGAGGTGGTCCCCGTGGCCGTGGCAAATGACATAGCGCACTGGCGCGCGCAAATCTTTGCGAAACTGCTACTGGTCGTGTTCATCCTGGGGCTGGCCACGGCTGTGCCCAGCGTGCTGCTGGCCGTCAGCGAGGGCATGTGGTCGATTGCCATCGTCGACAGCGTGGCGCTGGTCTGGGTCGGCGTGATCTGGCGCTGGCGCAGCCTGGCCTACACCGCGCGCGTGGTCAACTTCCTGGCGGTGGCCTTCGTGCTCGGCATTGCCCTGCTGCTCAAGGTCGGCCCGGTCAGCCAGATCTACCTGATGGCGGTGCCGGTGCTGGCGGCGCTGCTGCTCGGCCTGCGCCCGGCGCTGTGGACGCTGGTCATGGCCGGCCTGGCCGTGATGGTGCTGGGCTTTGAAGACAACGCCAACCTGCACCTCGAAGGCCTGCCCGATTACGGTTTCCTCAAGGCCGCCATCATCTCGATCAACTTCATGTTCATGACAGCGGTGCTGACGCTGTCGTGCGCGGTGCTGCTGCAGCACCTCGAGCGCTCGCTCGATAAACTGTCCCTGCTCAATGCCGAGCTGCGCCTGACCTCGGCCGCAGTGGCGCGCCTGAACGACATGGTGCTGATCGCCGAAGTCGACAAGAACGCCGACCACCCGGCAACCGCGCAGCACATCATCTTCGTCAACGAGGCCTTCGAGCGCCGCACCGGCTACCGCCGCGACGAGGTGATCGGCCAAAACCTGCGCCTGCTACGCGGCCCCGGCACCGAGCCGTCGGTGGTCGAGGAAATCGAGCGCCACATGGCGCGCAGCGAGCCGGTGCGTGCCGAGCTGCTCAACTACACCAAGAGCGGCGAAGCCTACTGGGTCGAGACCGAGCTGGTGCCGTTTGCCGACGAGGGCGGCGTCAATACCCACTGGGTGGCGGTCGAGCGCGACATCACCGAGCGCAAGAAATCGCAGGACGACATCCACCGCCTGGCCTTCTTCGACGTGCTGACCGGCCTGCCCAACCGCCGCCTGCTGATGGATCGCATCGACAAGCTGCTGGCCAGCTCCGAGCGCGGCGGCACCTACAGCGCCGTCATGTTCATCGACCTTGACCGCTTCAAGACCATCAACGACGCGCGCGGCCACGCCATCGGCGACGCCCTGCTGTGCAACGCCGCCGCCCGCCTCAGCAAACTGATGCGCAAGGCCGACACCGTGGCGCGCATCGGCGGCGACGAATTCGTGGTGCTGCTCGGCCACCTGTCGCACGAGCTGGCCGGCGCCACCCACGCGGCGCTGACGGTGGCGGAAAAAATCCGCAGCGCCATCGGCCAGGATTTCGACATCGAAGGCCAGACCTACAACTCCACCGCCAGCATCGGCGTCACCATGCTGCCGCGCGGCGAAGCCGGCCAGCAAACCGCGCACGACCTGCTGCGCGAGGCCGATACCGCCATGTACCGCGCCAAGTCCGATGGCCGCAACGGCATCGCCTTCTTCGAATCGGAGATGCAGGCGCAGGTCGAGCGCCGCCTGACCCTGGAACGCGACCTGGCCGCCGCCATGGCCGCCAACGAACTGCAAATGCACGTGCAGGCGCAGGTCGACCGCAACGCCCGCGTGATCGGCGGCGAACTGCTGATGCGCTGGCCGCAAGCCGACGGCGGCATGGTGCCGCCGAACGTCTTCATCCCGGTGGCGGAAGAATCGGGCCTGATCGTCGAACTGGGCGCCTGGGCCTTGCGCCAGGCCTGCGAAGCGGTGCTGCGGTTGCAGGCGGCCGGCCTGGCCATGCCGCTGTCGGTCAACGTCAGCCCGACCCAGTTCCGCCAGCACGACTTTGTCGAACAAGTGCAGCGCGTGCTGGCCGACACCGGCGCGCCGGCGCGCCTGCTGGTGCTGGAAGTGACCGAAGGCCTGTTGATCGACAAGATGGACGACACCATCGCCCGCATGCACCAGCTGACCGAGATGGGCCTGCGCTTCTCGATCGACGATTTCGGCACCGGCTATTCCAGCATGGCCTACCTGAAGAAAATGCCGCTGTACGAATTGAAGATCGACCGCAGCTTCGTGATGGATACGCCGGAAGACGCCAGCAGCAAGGCGCTGGTGCAATCGATCCTGGCCATGGCCGGCCATCTCGGCTTGCGCGTGGTGGCCGAAGGAGTGGAGACGCAGGCGCAGGCCGACTTCCTGATCGCCCACGACTGCAGCAGCATGCAGGGCTACCTGTACGCGCGGCCGGTGCCGCTGCCGGCCCTGATCCAAAGGTTACAAGGAGGTACGGCAGTGGCGGCCGCGTAAGCCACTTACAACCCGGAGGGAAAGCAATGAAACTAAGCGTTGCGCAGAAGATGGGATTACTGGCGGGGGCCGCGCTGGCCGGCATCGTGCTGTTGGCGGCTACCAGCTTGTACCAAATGGATGAAGTCTACGATGCCGCCAACTATTCCACCGAAAACACCGTGCCCAGCCTCGTCACGCTGGACCGCTTGCGTGAAAGCTTCCTGCGCATGCGTATCCGCGTCACGCAGCACGTGCTGAACACCGACGAGAAAAAAAACGCGGCGCTCGACAAGGAGGTCGACGAAATGCGCGTGCGGGTCGACGACAACATCAAGAAGTACGAAGGCCTGATCTCGGACGACAACGACAAGGGCTTGCTGGCGCGGGAAAAGGACGCGTGGGCCAAGGTGCAACCGCAAATCGACGCGACCCTGCAACAGTCGCGCCTCAACCACAACGACAAGGCGCGCGACTTGCTAGAGCAGGCGTTCCCGACGATCCAGGCCTTCCAGGCCAGCATCGACGAACATTTCGACTACAACGTCAATCTGGGCAAGCAAGGCGCCGAGCGCGCGGTGGCCGCCAAGCAGGCGGCAGTGCGCAACGCCATCATCATCGCCGTGTGCACGCTGGTGGCGGTAGCGCTGATTGCCGCCTTCATCACGCGCGCCCTGCTCAAGCAACTGGGCGGCGAACCCGATTACGCCGCCGACATCGTCAACCGCGTGGCCAATGGCGACCTGGCATTGCAAGTACGCGTCAAGCCGGGCGACACCACCAGCCTGCTGGCGGCGATGAACAGCATGGTCGGCAACCTGCAGCGCGTGGTGGGCGAAGTCAACGACGGCGCCGAGGCCTTGGCCAGCGCCTCGGAACAAGTCAGCGCCACCGCGCAATCGCTGTCGCAAGGCGCCAGCGAGCAGGCCGCGGCGGCGGAAGAATCAAGCGCCGCCATCGAGCAGATGTCGGCCTCCATTTCGCAGAACACCGAGAACGCCAAGGTCACCGACAGCATGGCCGGCAAGGCCGCGCAGGAAGCGGGCGAAGGCGGCGAAGCAGTACGCTCCACCGTCACGGCGATGCGCGAGATCGCCAAGAAGATCGGCATCATCGACGATATCGCCTACCAGACCAACCTGCTGGCGCTGAACGCGGCCATCGAAGCGGCACGCGCCGGCGAACATGGCAAAGGCTTCGCCGTGGTGGCGGCCGAAGTGCGCAAACTGGCCGAACGCAGCCAGGTGGCGGCGCAGGAAATCGAACAAGTGGCGTCGGGCAGCGTCTCGCTGGCGGAGAAAGCCGGCGCCCTGCTCGACACCATGCTGCCGAATATCAAACGCACCTCGGACTTGGTGCAGGAGATCACGGCGGCGTCGGAAGAACAATCGGCCGGCGCGGGCCAAATCAATTCGGCCATGAGCCAACTGAGCCAGACCACCCAAATGAACGCCTCCAGCTCCGAACAGCTGGCCGCCACCGCCGAAGAAATGAGCGCGCAGGCGGAGCAGCTACAAAGCTCGATGGCGTTCTTTAAAGTGCGCTAAAGTGCGTTGATTACTGCACGATCCGTACGTGCTTGCCGCTGACCGTGCGCTGCGCCGGATTGCCGTACACGGTCACGCTGCCGGAGCCATTGGCCGACGCCACCACCGACTGCGTGACGGCGGCCGAAATGCTGCCGGAGCCGTTGGTGTTCAGTTCCGCGGTCTGGCTGGTCAGGCCGGCCAGGTCGGCGCCGCCGGAGCCATTCAGGCGCACCGTCATATTGCGCACATTGCCGCTGGCGCTAGCGCTGCCCGAGCCGTGCACCTCCAGATTCAGCGCGTCGCCGTTGACACGGCCCAGCGCCAGCCGGCCGGAGCCGCTCAGGCGCGCGCTGGTGGTCTGGCTATCGAGACCGGACGCATTCAAACCGCCGGAGCCATTCAGGCGCGCCTCAAGACGGCTGACATAGCCGCTCAACTGCACCGAGCGCGAACCGTTCATCGACACATTCAGCGGGCCGCCATTGAGGCCGGAGACATTCATCGCGCCGGAACCGTTGGCCGACAACTGCTTTAAAGTCGGCGTGGTGTAAGTCAGGCGCAGCGGATTGCTGGTGCGGATATTACCGTCCACCCAAACGCGCAGCGTGCCGGTGCTGGCGTCGGTGCGCACCAGCGGCACGATATTGCTGTCGCCTTCAATTTGCAGCGACGTGGCCTGGCCGACGCGGATCTCCACCACCATCGGGCCGTTGATATCGATGCCGTCCAGCGTCGCGACCTGGCGGCTCTCGACCAGATTCTGGCCATTGCCCTGCACCGCATCGCTGCTGAAAGCGGACTTGTAATGCACGCTGCCGTCGCCGTCCGGCACCACGATAACGGCGCAGCCGGCGAGAATGGAAAGCGTGGCGAGGGCAATGAGAGTGCGGCGCATGATGGCGTGTCCTGTGAGTTATAGTGCCGCCACTATAGCCACCGTCCCCGCCACGCGCGCGCGCCGTGCGACAAACGGTAGAAAAACGGGGATGAAACGCGCAAACGGCGGTGCTACCTTCACCACCGTTACACACATGAATTGGAAGTGCGGCATATGAAATTCCTTGAGGAACTGATATGCAGCTACCTTGTTACACTAAAATAAGCAAATCATCTCTTTTGGACGCAAAAGATTGTTGGCATCTCTCACGCTCTTTACCCTGAATTTCTTCACTATTAAGTATTCCGTTATACGACAACTCCTGAACACCTGGAAGATAAAGGTTCCGATAGGCTTTTTCGCAAGAAAAGCCAAAATATTCAAAAATACGAGAAAATTTCGGCAATGCAGTTTCTGAAACCGACAATAAAGGATGAGATGTCTCCAGAATTTCAAAAGCCGAATTAAATAAACGTACCCCCATCCCACTATACTCGAACTCGGGCCGGACTCGCAAAGTGCATAACTTTTTCTCATTAGCAGTATGCTTCACTATCAAAAGTCCGACAGAATGGCTACCTCTTTGCTCTAAAACTAATGTCCTTTCGCCGCTCATTATTCCTGGAAAGACCTTTGTGGAAAGCCATTTGTCAAAATTCGGATAGGATCCCCTAAGGAATTCGATATCATCCTGGGCAAGCTGAAAAAAAGATTCCATTAATTTCGGCGAGGCCAAAACACTCTTTTGGTTTAGTATAATCTTCATTTTATACCCTCTTTAGCGCTGTTCAACAGTTCGAAAAATCAGAAATTATTATTTATGGATTATTTTCTCTTTCAGATTTCTCTTCAATCATCGATTTTCCGAAGTCATAAACAAGATTTCCTAATACACCAATACCTAAAGCAAGAATCAAAAATAACGTAATAGTACGCTTTTTCATTTTAAAAGACTTAAACCGTGCAAGCATGCCAAATTCGGAAATTTCAGAAACAGAAGCGGGAGCACTTTTTTTCCACTGATAACCAAGACTACCTTGAACCTGCTTCAAACTTTTTTTAATTTGAGACTGTGTCGCACCAGCAGGCAGTATATATTCTGCCCAAAATTTTTCGTCCTCCAAAGAACGACATGCTTTGAATAGCTTATCCTCGAAAACTATGTCTTGATCGCGCGGCTTCATCAAAAAAAGTTGAACCTTGGAAAATTCAAGAAATCTACCTTTAACAAGTGTCTCAAGACCCGGAGGAACACCTCGACGAACATTCATTCTGAAATCGATTATATCTGTTCGATTAAGCGCACCACCACCGAAGACATCCCCTTGATCAATACCTACCTGATAGAACTCTGGGGGCACTTTTTTTACTCGAAATCGAACATATATTTGATCTAAAGCTCGATTAGTAGAAAAGACTGATGGTATCGTCTTCAGTTGCGCAACATCAACAATTACCGAATTAAATAAATTAGAATTATGATTTCTCGGCAGAACTACCGGGCTAAAAGGAACAATCGTAAATATTGAACCATCATCTCTGGTGACATATCCACCAAGATTATTAGGCGTAGAAGACGTAGTCCACGACTCATTAAAAATTGCTGAAACACCATTTCGAGCCAGAACCCTCGCAGAAAGATCTTCAATTTCGGCTACGTCTAATACCCACGGCAAAAATATTTCAATTCTCTCAGCAGGTTCATCAACAGATAGCATTAATCCAATGTCAAGAAGAGGGCCATCCCCAGCATCTTTTTCCCAAATATTAAAATGAATCTCTGGCAGCAAAATACCAAGTGACCGCCGCGATCGGATGGGAGGAATTGGGCCATTAACATTACTCGCAGTCTCCAAACACAAACAACCATAAAATGGATCAGAACCAGTCGCCATAGTTTAAATATAACAAAAAGATTGAGGTGGAACGTTAGATTTCAAGTAGTGAGACAAGAGCTTAGGTCTAGAAAATCTCACAGGCTTTGCAATTTTTATTGCATGTGCCAAATTTCTTCCATGAAAATAATTATTGAACAACTCACGACTTACACCAGAAAAATCTTTAGACCGCTCCCAAATCTCATTAGGGGATGCAGAATAAATATCCTCCACCTCGAAAGAGCCAATAACACGCGACACAGGGGCGGTCGCATAGATTACAACCTCGCTTACCTTTTCTTTAAAAAGAACTTTCCGAAACTCGAATTCCTTATGCCCTGACAAAATCGCCTCAGCATACTCAGGATGAATAGACAAGAGAACGCGCTTTTTCATAATCCCCCGAATTTTTCAAAATGGCTTTAAGTTGAGATGTGGTAATCTGAAAAAAACCCCAATACACTTCTGATGGGAGGCCGACCTCCTCCAAAAGAGTTTTTCTGTTAATACGTTTTCTCAAAGCTATATTGTACATGAATTTAATTATCCACGGATATTTTTTTGAATGTAAAATTTTATTAACTCATCTTCAGAAAATATACTATAAGGATTGCAAAATTTTATAAATTCGTCGCAACTTTTAAAGCTGGAAATGTGCACACTTTCCTCAACTACGCAAAGTGAGGTTATTACTGAAGTAAAGTATGCAGAACCATTTTCCTGTGTACGATAAATCAATAATGTGTCTCCACGCACTAAATCTTTTACTCCCGTCATAGCAGTCAAATATATTTTGTGAATACTATTGCAATGAGAAACATCTTCAAGAATGTTAGGATTCTCCGTTTTTAACAAGGAATCAGGCAAAAGTCGACTATGCCACTGCGGATAGATTGAGATTACAAAGTGCCTTCTTGCGCCAATGGGTATACGTGGATAATCTAAAACAACATCATTTTTAATTTTATCAAGCCGACGCTCAAGCACAATCTCCATCCCCGAAGAAGATTTTTTGATTCCAACCCGATCAAATCCATACCTCTCAAAAAGTTCGATCAATGCACCATGTTTTTCAAAAACCGTAACATAGAGTGAATCTAAATTTCTCTCTAAGGCAATATCAAAGACTCTTTTAATGAACCTCTCACCCAATTTGGTGCCATGAGGATTTATCTTAAAAGTTCCAATTTCAGCCTACGTGAAGGAGCTAGAATAGGAATAACGTCCACTATTGATTCATGCTCTTCCTTTAGATAAAGAAAACCATCCAAACTATTATCAATAGGACTTCGGAATGTGTATGCGAAAGTATCGCTATTCCTCTTTTTAATAAACCAGTTTTCAAACCCATCATAATCCAATTTAAGCGTATCGAAAAACCCGTCACCCAAATCAATATCGAGAAAATTTTCCAAATTTATCGTTTGCATTTTCAAAATTAAAAATAATATTTAAAAAATGAATTAAATATACGAAGATGATAGGATCGAAAACTTGTTGCGAGTTATCAAAAATGATATACATTAAACAATTGTCGCACATGGTGATTTATATGCCAACAAAAAATGAAATATTTATGCTGTCGTGCTAGTATGCAAATCATGACCTCTCCTCCCATTGATAAAATGGCAGATTTGCAACAGCGTGTGCGCCAATTTGCCTATGATCGTGACTGGCAACAATTTCATACGCCAAAAAACCTGGCAATGGCGCTGGTTGTAGAAGCGGCTGAACTGGCGGAGCATTTTCAGTGGTTACATACCGGTAATGCTGATGAACTAAAGGACGCAAAGAAGCTAGAAGCCATCCGTCACGAGCTTGCTGACGTGCTTCTGTATTTAGTCCTACTCGCCGATAAGATGGATATCGAACTATATGATTCTGCACTCGAAAAACTTGACCTTAATAGCATCAAATACCCTGTCCAGCTCGTTCGCGGTGACGCCCGCAAGTACAACGAATATTAAAGTCCTGAACACGGTTTGCAGAACTCTTCACTAACTACTTGCGAGCGGCATGCGTCTGCCATGCAAACACATCGCTGCGGTGTGTCCCCTTAACATCATAAGCGCTACAACTGCCTCAGCTTCTCCTCTCAGCAGGGACAGATCCGTCAGACAGAACTTAAACTTCCCCGAAAGCTATCTGATTACTCCACATCTACGGCACACGTTTTGCAAAAGATGTCTCTGGCATTTGGCTAACACAACAGGCGGACTTGAGCTATGCAAACTGTAACGTACAATTATTAGCAGCAAAACGCCGTGTAAATCAACGCAGAGAGTACATGTTTTATCTCCAGTCGTCGCAAGCAGTGGTCTAAACCAAGCTGAGCGCCTTGCGAATCTGGCCGCCGACAATCGCCCACGCCGGCGAGGTAGCGGCCACCTCGTCGTAATGGCTGCCGCCGGGCAGCACCAGCACCTCGGCTGCATCGCCGGCCGCCTGCGCGCGGCGCGCGTAATCCTGCCCCACGCGCAACGGCGAGATGTCATCGTGCTCGCCGTGGATCAGCACCGTGCGCACGCCGGACGGCAGCGTTTCGGCCGGCGAAGTATCGCTGAAAATATCGGGACGCTCGGCGCTGGCCACGCCGGCCAGTTGCGCCATATCGCGGTCGCAGCTGGTCTTGATCAGCGCCGCCTCGTTGCGCAAATCGGCCAGGCCGCCCAGGCTGATCACCACCGGCACCGGCAGCGGATCGGCCACGTACAGAGGACTGCTGCGCGGCAGCCTGGCGCGCGCCGCCGCCCATTGCGCCAGGTGCCCGCCGGCCGAATGGCCGACCAGCACAATACGCGACAAATCCAGCCGATGCTCGCTGGCCAGCATGCGCAAGCGATCCATGGCTGTCGCCACATCGAGATACATGCCGGGATAACCGCCGCCCTCTTCATCGTAGCGGCGATACTCGACGTTCCACACCGCGATGCCCTGCTGCGCCAGATCGCCGGCCATATTGCGCATCTGCGTGATGCCGCCAAAATGCTTAGTCCAGCAGCCGCCATGAATAATCACCGCCACCGGGAACGGCCCCGGGCCGGCCGGCTCGAACAGCTCCGCGAACTGCGACGGCGCATCGCCATACGCCACCACGCGCGTGGGCTCCGGCCCACTGAGGGCAAGGTAATCCTGCAAAGACATCGGAATATTTTTCTGCATGCGCGTATGCTACACGAGCCACGCGAGCCACACGAAAAAAAAGTTCGCCAGAACGGGGGACTCG
Source organism: Duganella rivi (assembly GCF_009857435.1). GTDB lineage: Bacteria > Pseudomonadota > Gammaproteobacteria > Burkholderiales > Burkholderiaceae_D > Rugamonas > Rugamonas rivi. The sequence goes on along the minus strand of NZ_WWCK01000008.1, from coordinate 223,436 downwards.
CAACAGATACTCGTTGGCGCCTGACTGCTATCCAAAATAGTACCCCGAACGAAAGGGTCAGACCCCGCAGGGGTCTGACCCTGGCCGCAGCGGTGTGCGGGTTGGGTTAGTGCCGCGCGCTTTCAAAGCAAAAAAAAGGGCCGCCCCGAAGGACGACCCCAAACAGACTAAGCCCCCGCTTAGAACTTGTAGTTGGCGCGTGCGTAGTAGTAGCCGCCGTTGATGCCGAACGGCGAGAACGATGGCAGAATGGTCACTGCCGCGTTGTCGCCTGCCGCGCGCTGGTCGGCCAGCAGGTTCGGATTCACGCCGTTAGGATAGATGTTGAACAGATTGTTCGCACCCACCGCCACCGACCACGAGTTGTTGATCTTGTAGCCCACTTCCAGATCGGTGATCAGCTTAGGCTTGATCTCGGTCAGGTGGTACACGCCGCCGTCCTCGGTGCCGTATTCCGAGGCCTTGCCGTAGATCGCTTCGCGCAGGTTGACCGTCCAGTTACCGACCTTCCACAGCGCACCCAGGTTCACGCGCATTTTCGGCGATGCGGTTTCCAGATCCGAGATCGCGGTCTTGTCCAGCAGCGTTTGCGGCAGCAGCTGGGCCGGCGCCTGGTTGATCTTGGTGACTTCCACCTTGTTGTAGTTGGCGGCGATCGACCAATCCACCTTGCCCGCGGTGCCGTAGTTGGAGTTAATCGTGGTCACGAACTCCAGGCCGCGGCTGCGGGTGTTCACCGCATTCGAGAAGATGTTGATACCGGTCTGGCTCACGGTGCTATCGAGCACGTTGCCGTTGGCCTTGATCGCGGCCACCACCGCCGGCGAGTTGACCGAACCGCCCGAACCGTACAGCGAGCCCGAACCGACGATACGGTCGCGGATCTTGATCTGGTACACGTCCAGCGTGATCGCCACGTCCTTGGCTGGATTCAGCACCAGGCCCAGCGACAAGTTGGTCGAACGCTCAGGCTTCAAGCCGTCCACACCCACCAGCTTCGCGCCGGCCGAATTTGGCGCCAGCTGCACGAAGGCGGTGGTCGGGCCGACGTTGGTGGCAGAGTAGTATTCCTCGGCCAGGGTCGGCGCGCGGAAACCGTTCGAGAAGGTGCCGCGCGCGGCCACCACCGGCGAGAAGTCGTAGCGGCTGGTCAGCTTGCCGACCTTGGCGTTGCCGAAGTCGCTGAAGTGCTCGTAGCGGCCGGCGACGTCCACCGTCAGGTCGGCGATCGGGTTGCCGGCGATGTCGATGTAGGCGGCCTTGTTGGTGCGGCGGTGGCTGCCGGCGTCGGTCAGCGAGAAGCCCGGATACGACTGCGAACCTTCCTTGTAGCGCGACGCTTCGTCGCCCGCGACGATTTCATACTTGTCGATACGGTGCTCGATACCGGCCGCCACGTTCAGCGGCTTGGCCCAGCCGATGTCGAATTCCTTGCTGGTTTCCAGCGTGGTGGTCAGCTGGCTGGCGATGAATTCGCCGGCCTTGAACACGGTCGGGGTGTAGCCGGTGTCGTTGAACAGCGAGACGTTGCCCGAATCGGCCACGCCGATTTGCGCGCGGTCGCGGCCATAGGTGGTGCTCAGATCCGTGTTCCAGCCGGCGACCTTGCCCTTGATGCCGACGGTCAGGCCGTAGTCCTCCTGCTTCATGGTTTCCTTCGGCGAGAAGCCGGTCGGATAGATCTTCGGCAGGCGGCTCGGCAGGCGGTAGTTCTCGAACGCGCGCGCTTCCTTGCGGCCGGCGGTCAGGATGGTGTAGAACTGGGTGTCGGCGTCGATGTCGTAGCCGAAGTTCGCGGCCAGCACGTTCAGGTGGTACTGCGCGTCGCCCGAGATGTGGTTGACGTGCGGGTAGTCAGGGTGCTGGAACATGCCCGGATAGGCCGCCATGTTGGCTGGATTGATCACGCGCGGATCGAGGCCGCCGCGGTCGCTGTAGCCGTGATATTTCGATTCGGCGGTCAGGCTCAGGTAGGCATTTTCAAACGGCTCCAGGCCGATGTTGGCCGAGGCATCGGCGGTGCGGCCGCCGCCGTCGACGTAGCCGCCGCCGGTGGCGGTGGCGGTGCCGCCGTGGTTATTCGATTTCAGGATGATGTTGACCACGCCGGCAATCGCGTCCGAGCCGTACTGCGCGGCGGCGCCGTCTTGCAGCACCTCGATGTGGTCAATCGCCGATACCGGAATGTAGTTCAAGTCGGCGGCAGCGCCACCCTGGTATGGGCCGCCCAGCACGGCCAGGTTGGAGGTGCCATGACGGCGCTTGCCGTTAATCAGCACCAGCGTGTTGTTCGGGCTCAGGCCGCGCAGGCGGGCCGACAGCGTCAGGTTGGCGGTGTCGCCGCCGAAGGCCTGCGCCGTGAACGACGGCAGGTTCTGCGCCAGCGCCTGGATCAAGTCCGGCTGGCCGGTACGCGACAGCGAGGCCGAGTCGAGAACCTGGATCGGCGATGCGCTGTTTTCAACCTTGATGCCGCTCGAGCGCGTACCCGTCACAATCACCGAGCCGGCGTTAGGCGAGGCGGCTGCATCGGCCGCAGCTGCTGCATCCTCTTCGGCTGCGTAGACACCAAACGCCAGCGTCGACAGTACGGCTGCTACGCCGATCTTAAGTGTGGCCTTATGCATATTTAAATCCCCATTTTTGAATGAAAAGAAAAGTAAGACCCGAAACAACAACTCTGAAAATTCTTATTTTTTGGCGGCGACCACTTCGATTTCCACCAGCCAGCCCGGATTGCTCAGGCCTGCCACTTGCACCACGGCGCGCGCCGGCAGGTTAGGCTGAGGATTGGGCTGAGCCGTGGCGCCGAAGAACTGGGTGTAGGCTTCCATGAAGCCCTTGGTGTCGGCCTTGCCGCCCTTGGCTGGATCGCCGACCAGGAACACCTGCATCTTCACCACGTCGGACATCTCCAGCTTCATCCCTTGCAGGATCTCCTTGATCTTCTTGAGCACCGTCTCGGACTGGGTCTTGGTGTCGCCAAAGGCCTCGATGGTGTCGCCCGCCACATCCTTGTTGACCACCGCCGGCACCTGGCCGCTGATGAAGTGGATGGTGGCGGTCGGCGGAATGGTCACCGCCAGCGCGATCGGAAAATCGGAATTCGGAATCTTGTGGCGCACGATGTCGGCCTTCGGCGCGGCAAATGCAGTGCCGCTGGCGGCAGCGATCAACAAGGTGGCGAGTACTTTTTTCATGGGTTTCATCTCTCTCAGTGTTTGTTTGACATCACGGAATTACCAAACGGGTCGACGCCGAGCGCGGTGCGCAGCGTGCCGACATCGGCCTCGCTCAAGCCCTCGGCCTTATTGCCCCAGTTGGAGCGCACAAAAGTCAGCACAGTGGCGATATCGCGATCGCTCAGCGAGTCGCTGAAGTCCGGCATGCCGCCGCGTCCTTTCAACAGCACGGTGGCCACCTCGCTGCCCTTGCCCTGCACGAATTTGCTGCCTGCCAGCGCCGGGAAGGCGCCGGGAATGCCCTTGCCGCTGGCCTGATGGCAGGCCGCGCAATTCTTCAGGAACAGCGACTTGCCATCCATCTCCTGCGCGCGCGACGGCGACGATGCCGCCGCTGCAAACGCCGCCACTACCACCATGGCGGCCTTGATCAACGCCTCCTTCATGCGCTTGCCCTTTCATGGATCTTGGCGATCTGCTGCCATGCCGATTCAATCGCGCCGGCCTGCCAGCCGGTCAGATAGCTCAGGTGCTCGCCGGCCAGCAGAATGCGGCCCTCGCCCTCCACCAGCGTTGGATAGGCGGCGGCGCGGGTCTTCTCCGTCCACTCGGCCCAGCCGCCCAGGTTGTACTGCACGCGGTGCCACGCCACCGAGAACGCGTTCTCGAAGTTCTCCGTGTATTGCGGGAAGATCTTCTGGCCGGCCGCCAGCGCAAACTCGGCGCGCTCTTTCGGCGACAGGGCGCTGATCTCGATTGCCTGCGTTTGATATTGGTAGTAACCGAGCAGCACGCCCTTCTTCTTCTGGAAGCCGTACGACGGCACCGAAATGGTGTTGATGGCTTTCAGGTCGGTCATGATGTGACCGCCGTAGATATGGTCGTCCTCTTCCCAGAAGCGGCGCTTCATCTGCAAGCCGATCTTGCCTACCGGCGCGTACGCCACGGCGGCGACGGCCTTCTTGAATTTGTCCGAAAAATCGGTATCGATCTGGCGCAGCACCGACAGCGGAATCGCGCACAGGCAGTAGTCGGCGCTGATGGCGCTGACCTTGTTGGTGCCGGTGTCCTTGTAGGTCACCGTGACACCCTTGTCGTTTTGACGGATGGTTTGTACTTCCGCCTTGTAGCGGATATTTTTGCCGACGCGTTTCTCAAACGCCTTGGCGATGGCGTCCATGCCGCCGACCGGCTGGAACATGGTGGCCTGCATCGGGAAATCATGTACTGCGCTGTAAACCTGGCCCAGCTTCGAGGCCAGCAAATCCTTGAAACCCAGCGGATCGGACGGCGTGCCCGGCCCCGGATTCAGGCCCGCGCCCGGATTGACCGCGTAGCCACGGCCGCTGCGGCCCTTGTATTGCAGGTCGCCCGGCGTCAGTGCGCCTTCGCGCGCCAGATAGTCGAGCAGCAGACGCTGGTCGTCGGCGGTCAGTTCCTGATCCAGCGAGTGGTTCTTGACCGACTTGGCCAGCAGCTCCGATACGTGGCCGCGCATATCGGCTTTCACTTCCTTGATGCGCACGCGCTTGCCCGCAAACGGGCCGGCGTTTTCCGAGTAAACGTAGGCGTGGTCGTTTTCGTTGATCATCACCTCCAGCGGCACCTCGAACAGCCTGGTGTAGTGCAGCGTGGACTGGTGGTGCATCGGGATGCGCCATGGGCCGTGGTTGATGTAGTGGCCCTCGTCGAAAGCGCAGGTTTGCTTCTCGCCGCCCAACTCCGTCAGGCTGAAACCCTTGCGCGCAGTCTGGCAACGGCCGCCCGCAAACGCGCGCGCTTCCAGTATCTGCACCTTGTAGCCCAGCTTCTCCAGCTCGAAAGCGGCGGTCATGCCGGCCAGGCCTGCGCCCAGTATCAATACCTTCTTGCCTTTGCCGCTGCCGCTCAGCGCCGGCGGTGCAGAGGCGGTGGAAGCGATGCCCATGCCCCACGCGTTCATGGTGTTCAAGAGCAAGCCGGTGCCGCCGACAGCTGCGGCACGATATAAGAAATCTCTCCTTGTAAATGAGCTAAACGATTTAAACGGTTTTACTGTTTTACTGTCCATCTGCTTCCTCACCAGTCTGCTGAAAGATCCTTGGGCGACTTGCTAACCCATAGTTCCTCTGTAGCAAGCGGCGTGCCACAACGTAGTCAAAAAATAAACATGTTTCGGATATCAGGGACTCCCTTACAAAACGGCATAAACGATATAAAACAATGTGTGTTCATGCAGGGCTTGGGCCTTGCCTATGCACCTGCGGCGGCGCGGCTTGAGAACAGACTTTATTCATCGGGCTTCTCCGCTGCGTAGAAACGATTCCACCAAAGAAAAAGGCCCCGCACCTAAACGATGCACGGGGCCTTGGTGGTATGCACGGCGCTGGATCGCGCCGTTATCTATCGGAGAATGAGATCAGCTAACGAAGCTGCGATAATGCTGCGTAGTGGTACGTAGCGGCGTATTCGCAGGCGAGGTTTGCACGCGCGGCAGGCGGGCGATTTCCGCTGCCGACAAGTGCAGGTGGGCGGCGCTGGCGTCAGCCAGGTGGCAGGCGTGGAATTGCAGCGGTGCGGCCGGATCCAGCAAATACACCATGTCCAGGTTGGCCGGATCGTAAGCCACCTTGATTTGCCACGCGCCGCGCAAGCGCGCCCGTTCGAACCAGCGCTCGCCGACCGCGCGGGCGCAGGTGTACAGGCTATTGAACAGGGCGATGCCGTCGCTGGTGACGCTGGCTTGCGCCACCGGCATCAGGCTGCAATGGATCAAGTGTTCAGGATAAATCTTTAATCCACCGCCGCGATGTTCGCGGCCCCAATCCCATAACTGGCGCGGGCTCGCGTTGACGCCGGCCAGCTGCTGCCGGCTGTTGTAATACAGGACGCAATCGATGACGATGCGCGTGAACTGTTCAATATCCAGCACGCCGTCCAGCCGGCATGGCGCGCCGTCCATCGACGGCGCCAGCAGGCGGAAGCGTTTTTCCAGCACCGCGCGCCATTCGTCCGGGCCGCTGTCCACGGCCACGCTGCGCAGGTTGAAGTTGTTGAGCAGCGTGTCGCCGTTCCAGCCCAGCGTCAGGCTGGCGTGGGTGAACAGCGCTTCCGGCAAGTGGCGCACCGGCCATTGCTCGGACTCGATGTGGCGGCCAAACTGGTGGCTGTAGCGCTGCTTGTCGGCGCCGCAGTGGGCCAAGGCCAGCATGGCCTGCGACCACTGCACTTCGCCCATGCCGATGTAGATGCCGCAGACCATGTGGCTAAAGGTGTCCGTCACCACGTACACCAGCGGCCGGCCGATGGCTTGATGGCGGTCGGCGCGCGACACCAGCTGCACTTCGGCGCGCACCGCGTCGAGATAGAAGCCGGCGCCGGGACGGCCTTGCGGCAGCGCGGCGACCGACAGCGGCTGCGGCGCGGCCTGCTGCGCGGCCGGCACCACGGCGGCAGCGCGGCGCGCCACCTCCGGCGGGCGGTCGTCGTCGTGATCGAGCCAGTAATTGAATTGGCCGAAGGTCGGCACTTCTTTCAGCATGCCGTTGTGGCCGCCCAGCACGCGGCCCGAGTCCGGGTCGATGCGGCGATCGACAAAGAAATCACGCAGCATCTGCTGGTAAGCGCCGAGGCGCGAGAACTTGGCGTTGGCGGCCGCGTAGCGCGCCGTGGCGACGCGGAAGGTGCGGCGGATCTCCTCATCCGCATTCAGGCCGGGGCCGGTGTCGGCGCCGTTCTTGCGCGGCCGGCCGCGCTTGACGCCGGCCGAGGACTGGCGCACCTTGCCGCGCCCGCCGGAGTTGCTGTAGTCAGGCAGCAGCGCGTTGGGCGTCTGGCCGCGCTGCCAGTAGCGCCGCAGATAGCGGTAAATGGTGGGATGCGAGACGCCGTGCTGGGCGGTGGCCTGCGCGATCATCTGGCCGCGCTGGCGCGCCTCGTAAATTTCCGGCTCCTGCGCCACCAGCCCCTCGATGATTTCCCAGGCGCGGGCGCGCAGCTGCAGGTGTTTGGCGGGCAGCAGCTCCTGGCTGACCACCATCAGGTATGGGTCGGCCGGCAGCACGCTGGCGTGGCCGGCACGAATGTCGGCTTGCACCGCCGACAGTTGGATCATCTCGACTTCCGCCGAGCGGGCCGCCACGTCAAACACGTAGGCGTGGGTTTGGCCCGGTGCGATCCAGAGGATGCGGACGGTGCGCGGAGACGGATGCGTATAGTGCAGCAGATCGTTCCGCAGCAACATTTTAGCGCTCCCGGGACGAGAAGTTACCAACGTTGAAAGGCCGCGTATCGATGTAAATCGAATGCAGTCCGGTCGGATTCGGCTCGCGCAGTGCTTCCGGCTTGAGCGCATCCACAAACGTAGTCCACAGCTTTTTGAACGAAGTCATTTACCCCACTCCTATGCCTAAGTCTCCGGCTGAAGGCGCTTTGCCGCCGCCTTTTATCACGATTGTGCTATCACATATGCAATAAGCGGGCCAGCCGCCTTCTACTATGTCAACAATAGTCGCGCGTCACTGTTTCAAGCGAGTTAAGCTTTATTTTGGTGCAATGCAGCAGGGATGCGCACCGGGCGCGTGCACGGTGGCCGGAATGAAAACGGGGCCTTGCGGCCCCGTGGAGATTAGTACTTCTTCGACTTCGGCTTGGCGCCCGGCGCCGGTTTCTTCGGCGGCGTGTGCTTGGCCGATTCCGGCGGCATGCGGTCGGCGTGGCTGATCTTCAGCTGCGCGCCGCCGACCCAGACCTTGCCCAGGCTGCGGAACATATCGTCCGGCATGCCGTCCGGCAGTTCCAGCATCGAGTGGTCGTCAAAGATCTCGATGCGGCCGATGTACTTGGCTTCCAGCCCGGTTTCGTTGGCAATCGCGCCGACGATGTTGGCCGGGCTGATTTCGTTGTTGCGGCCGACTTCCACGCGGAAGGCCGACATCGGCACCGACAGCTTGCCCGGCTTTTCCTTTTTCTTCTTGGCAGGCGCTTCATCCTGCTCGTCAGCGGCGGCGCGCACGGTACGGTCCAGCGGCGAAGCGGCCGGCTTGGCCGGTTTCTCGGCGCGGGCAGGCTTGTCGGCACGAGCTGGCGCCGGGGCCGGGCTAGCGGCTGGGGCTGGTGCGCCCTCGCCGTCCACGCTGATACGGATAGCTTGGCCGGCCACGCGGATGCCGCCCATCAGTTCCAGCGCTTCCTTGCTCAGCGAGTCCGGCATGTCGAGCACGGCGTAATCGTCGTAGATCTCGATGCGGCCGATGTTCTTGGAATCGATGCCGCCCTCGTTGGCAATCGCGCCGACGATATTGCCCGGCTTAACGCCGTGCTGGTAGCCGACTTCAATGCGGTAAGTGCGCATGCCCGGCTCGGACTCGCGCATGATGCGTTCCTTTTTCGGGAAGCGCTCGCTGCGTTCGCCACGCTCTGGACGGTCGCCGCGGTCGAAGCGGTCGGCGCGTTCTGGACGGTCGAACGAGGCGGCGCGGGCTGGGCGCTCTTCCCACTGGGTCTGCTGCTTCTTATCCAGCAGCAGCGGCACGTCGCCGCGCGACAGCTTGGCCAGTGCGGCGGCAATCTCCACCGCCGGGATGTTGTGCTCCTGCTCGTAATCCTCGATCAGCGCCTGGAACTGCTCCAGGCCGCCCTCGGCCAGCGTGTCGGTGATCTGCTGCTTGAACTTGGCGATACGCACATCGTTGACCGCCTGGATGGTCGGCAGCTCCAGCTGGCCGATCGGCTGGCGGGTGGCGCGCTCGATCATCTTCAGCAAGCCTTTTTCGCGCGGCGTGATGAACAGGATCGCTTCGCCGCTACGGCCGGCGCGGCCGGTACGGCCGATACGGTGGGTGTAGCTCTCAGGATCGTGCGGCACGTCGTAATTGACCACGTGCGAGATGCGCTCCACGTCGAGGCCGCGGGCTGCCACGTCGGTTGCTACGAGGATATCGATCTTGCCGTCCTTCAGCATCTGCACGGTGCGCTCGCGCTGCGCCTGCTGAATATCGCCGTTGATGGCGGCAGCCGAGAAGCCGCGTGCTTGCAGCTTCTGCGCCAATTCCTCGGTGCCGAGCTTGGTGCGCGAGAAAATAATCATGCCGTCGAAATTCTCGGCTTCCAGGATGCGGGTCAGCGCGTCCAGCTTGTGCATGCCGGACACCAGCCAGTAGCGCTGGCGGATGTTTTCATTGGTGCCGGTCTTGGCGGCAACGGTGACTTCCTTCGGCTGGTTCAGGTAAGTGTTGGCGATGCGGCGGATGGCCGACGGCATGGTGGCCGAGAACAGCGCGGTCTGGCGCGATTCAGGCGTCTCTTGCAGGATGCGCTCGACGTCGTCGATAAAGCCCATGCGCAGCATTTCGTCGGCCTCGTCCAGCACCAGCGTTTTCAGCCTGGACAGGTCGAGCGAGCCTTTATCGAGGTGATCGATGACGCGGCCGGGCGTACCAACCACAATGTGCACGCCGCGGCGCAGGGCCGACAGCTGCGGGCCGTAGCTCTGGCCGCCGTAGATCGGCAGCACGTGGAAGCCCGGAATGTGCTTGGCGTAGGTCTGGAACGCCTCGGCGACCTGGATCGCCAGTTCGCGGGTTGGGGCCAGTACCAGCGCCTGCGGCGTGGTCTGTTTGATATCAATACGGGCCAGGATCGGCAGCGCGAAAGCGGCGGTCTTGCCGGTGCCGGTCTGGGCCTGGCCCAGCACGTCGCGGTTATCGAGCAGCAGCGGGATGGTCGCGGCCTGGATCGGCGACGGCGACTCATAGCCGACTTCGTTCAGCGCCTTGAGCAGCGGCGCGCCGAGATTCAGGTCAGAGAAAAGAGTAATAGGGGAAACGGGAGATACAGACATGGCGTCACTCGCAAAAAATTGTTCGAATCGCCGAATTGCGAAAGAAATTTGTGCGTAGTTTACTCTGTCTGGGCGGAACAGGCTGTTTTTTGCAAGAATTAAGCCCAAACTGCACGCTTTTCGCGCAAAGCCTATAGTAATGACTTTGTCGATACTGGAGTCACACACCATGCGCATCCTGCTCACCGCCGCCCTGCTGGCCGGCTCGGCCTCCGCCGCCACCTACGGCCCCCAGCTGGAAGGTTTCGCCTACCCGCACACGATTCAGCGCTACAGTTTTGCCTCGCAGGGGCTGAACTTGCAAATGGCTTACATGGACGTGGCGCCGTCCGGTACGGCCAACGGCAAGACCGCCGTCCTCCTGCATGGCAAAAATTTTTGCGGTGCGACATGGGAGCAAACCATCACCGAACTGAGCAAGGCCGGCTACCGCGTGGTGGCGCCGGATCAAATCGGCTTCTGCGCATCGAGCAAGCCGGAGCATTACCAATACACCTTCCAGCAACTGGCCGCCAACACGGCGGGCCTGCTGAAAAACATCGGCGTGCAGCAAGCCGTGTTCATCGGCCACTCGACCGGCGGCATGCTGGCGACGCGCTATGCGCTAATGTATCCCGACGCCGTCTCGCGGCTGGTGCTGGTCAATCCGATCGGGCTGGAAGACTGGAAAGCGCTGGGCGTGCCCGGCCCGAGCGTCGATCAATGGTATGCACGCGAGCTGAAACTGTCGGCCGACAGCGTGCGCGCCTATGAACGCGCCACCTACTACGGCGGCAGCTGGAAGCCCGAGTACGAAAAATGGGTCGACATGCTGGCCGGCCTGAACAACGGCCCGGGCAAGAAAGTGGTGGCGTGGAACTCGGCGCTGATCTACGACATGATCTTCACGCAGCCGGTGGTGTACGAATTCCCGCTGCTGAAAGTACCGACCACGCTGCTGATCGGCGATGCCGACACCACCGCCATCGGCAAAGACGTCGCGCCGCCGGAAGTGAAAGCCAGGATCGGCCGCTACGATGTGCTGGGCAAAGAAGCCGCGAAAAAGATACCGCAAGCGCGGCTGGTGGAATTCAAAGGGATGGGGCACGCGCCACAGATGGAAGACCCAGTGGTCTTCCATCGCACGCTGTTAGAGGAACTGAATCGGTAAACGCCAAAGCAGAAAAGACGGAGTTGGAATCCGTCTTCTCTCTTGCGCCGCCCAAGCCCGGAGGGTCCGGGGCGGCACGTCAAGCACTAGCGCTGCTTACTTCTTGCTGGCGGCTGGCGCCGAAGCTGCCGGTGCCGGGGTCGAAGCGGCGGCCGATGCTGCTGGTGCGGAAGCCGAAGCTGCTGATGCTGCCGAAGCCGCAGCCGATGCGCTGGCCTTGTGTTCTTTCTTGTGAGTTGCCTTCTTCATGGCTGGCGCCGAGGCGGCAGGAGTCGAAGCGGCGGCCGAAGCCGAGGCGGAAGCCGAAGCAGCTGGAGCTTGAGCGAAAGCAGCGGAAGCGAACAGGCCGGCGATCAGGGTGGCGATTACTTTTTTCATGATTCAGTCCTCTTTTAATTTATACGGTTTATATCGTTAATTACTTGCTTGCTACGGCTGGTGCGGCTGGTGCTACAGGTGCTGCGGCGACAGGGGCTTCCGCAGTTTTGGATTCTTTGGCCTTGTGATGGACTTTCTTTTTAGCGACAGGTTTCGCTTCAGTTTTTTCCGCCACAGCCGGCTTGGTTTCAGGCGTGGTAGGCGTGGTCGCAGGGGTTTGTGCGAAAGCTGCGGTAGCGAACAAGCCGGCGATCAGAGAAGCGATTACTTTGGTCATGATGAATTTCCTTTTCGGGGTTTTCGGCATCGGGACAATTCCCGTGTCGCATGAGCAAAAAACGCGACCGCCTACAGCCCAGTTGACGGGAATTACAAATGCTTACAATCAGGAAATTCAGGGGCTAAGAAACTACGGCTTCACGTCGTCCTTGAGCGCGGCCAGCGCCATTTTTTCCACCAGCCCCGGTGAGATCAGTTTCATCCAGCGGCCTAGCTTGCCCTTGGCGGACATCACCACTTCGCGCTGCCGCGCTTCCATGCCGGCGACGATCAGGCCGGCGCATTCTTCCACCGGCATGGCCTTGTCTTCCTTGAGGCTGCTGCTGCCCAGAGCGCCGCCGGCGGCGTTGAAGCCGCGGTGGCGTATCTGCGTTGCTACCACGCCCGGATAGGCAGTCGTCACGCTCACGCTGAACGGCTTCAATTCCGCGCGTAGCGCTTCAAAGAAACCGCTCATGGCAAACTTGGTGGCGCTGTAGGCCGTGCGCCCCGGCACTCCTACCAGCCCCGCCAGCGAGGACACCGCAACAATGCTGCCGCGCGCTTGCTTCAAGTGCGGCAAGGCCGCGTGCGTGCACCACACGCTGCCCCATAAATTAATCCGCATCAGTTCCTCGTACCACGCCAGGTTCTCCACTTCCGAAAACAGCGCATGCGCCGAGCGGCCCGCATTGTTGATCAACGCATCAATACGCCCAAAGCGCGCCACGCTCGCTTCGATCAAGGCCACGCACTGCGCCTGCACCGATACGTCGGTCGGCGCCACCAGCGTTTGCGCGCCGAGCGCCGCACACTGCGCCGCCACCTGCTCCAGCATGGCCACATTGCGCGCCGCCAGCACCAGCGCCACGCCCGCGCCGTGCTTGCGCGCCAGTTGCCGCGCGATTTCCGCACCGATGCCGTCCGATGCGCCAGTGATGATGATGGTTTTCATAGGTCTCCTTTGTTTTATGGATTTACAGTAAGATTACCGCCTTCTGCCTCACACCAAGGAGTAAATATGCGTCTGCCAGTTCTCGCCCTCGCCGTCGGCTTGTCCCTGCAAGCCCACGCCCAGCAACCGATCGTCGCCGAAGCACCACTGCGCGCCCACCTGTCGCTGCTGGCCGACGATTTGTTTGAAGGCCGCGGCACCGGCCAGCGCGGCGGCGATCTGACCGTGCGCTACCTGGAGACGCAAGCCGCCGTGCTCGGCCTCAAGCCGCTGGCTGACGGCAGCTACCGCCAACTGGTCAAGGCCGAAGGCAGCAAGCTGCTGCCGGGCAGCTTCGCCCGCTTCACCGCCGACAACGGCAAGGTTCTGGCCCCGGCCACCGGCACCGAGATCCTGATCGGCACCATGGGCGGCAAGGAAAACATCACCATCGACGCGCCGCTGGTGTTCGTCGGCTACGGCGCCATCGCCCCCGAAGAAAAGTGGGACGACTACAAGGGCGTCGACATGAAGGGCAAGATCCTGGTCATGATGGTCAACGACCCGCAGCCGACCGCCGAGGAACCGAACCGCTTCGGCGGCAAGGCTTACACCTACTACGGCCGCTGGATGTACAAGTATGAAGAAGCGGTGCGCCAGGGCGCCGCCGGCGCGCTGCTGATTCACACCACGCCATCGGCCTCCTACGGCTGGAGCGTGCCGGCCACCAGCTTCTCGCACGAGCGCTTCCACCTGGCCGGTAGCGGCAATCCGCTGGAAGGCTGGCTGCAGGAAGACACGGCGCGCGCGCTGTTCGCCGCCGGCGGCTTCGATCTCGATAAGCTGCGTGCCGATGCCGAGCGCCGCGATTTCCGCCCGGTCGACCTCAAGCTCAAGATGCACGCCGAAGTCAAAAGCAAGATCCGCCAGATCGAGCAGTACAACGTGGTCGGCATCGTACCCGGCACCGACGCCAGGCTGAAGTCGGAAGCGGTGGTCTACTCGGCCCACTGGGATCACCTCGGCATCGACGAGAGCAAGCAAGGCGACAATATCTGGAACGGCGCCGTCGACAATGGCTCCGGCGTGGCCGCCCTGCTGGCGATGGCGCAAGCCGCCGTCCAGCATCCAGCCAAGCGTGCGCAAGTCTTCCTGTGGCCGGCCGGCGAAGAGACCGGTTTCCTCGGCAGCAGCGCCTACATGCGCAATCCGGCATGGCCGCTCGATAAGACCACGGCCGACCTGAATCTCGATTCGATGAACTTCGTCGGCAAGACGCGCGACATCGGCGTAGCCGGCGCCGAACGCAGCAGCCTGTACGACGCCGCCGCCGTGGTCGCCAAGAAGATGGGTCTGAAGCTGGCGCCAGCCATCCCCGACCTGTCGGGCGCTTACTTCCGCGCCGACCACTTCAGCTTTGCCAAGGCCGGCGTGCCGGCGTTTAACGTCGGCTCGGCAGTGTTCTCGGGCGACGGCTACTTCGACTTCGTTTCGGATCAAGAGAAAAACCGCGCCCGCCTGGTCGCCTTCAAGCAGGACTACCACCAGCCTAGCGATGAATACCACGCCGACTGGGATTTGTCGGGCATGGTGCAGCAGGCGCAGTTCACGCTGAATCTTGGCTACGAAGTGGCCAATGCCCCAAAAATGCAGACGTGGAAGGCCGGCGACGCCTTCGGTAAAGTAAAACGTTAAAAAACTGCCACACGGAAACTGAGCATACCCGCCTATAATTCAGGCAGGCATGCTCAGGTGATCTATGAACTTCTATTCCGTGTGGCTTATCGTTTTGACCATGTTGATGGGAACCGCCTCGGCGGCCAACGTCAACTTTAATGGCAGCAGCATCCCTGCGTGCACGCTGAGCGGCACCACCTATAACTGCGCTAACGGATTCAGCATCGGCGCCACCGACTTTGTCGTCATTGCCAGCGGCTATACGGTGGTGATGACCAGCTTCTCGCCCAGCTACAATCAGGGCCTGACCATCGCCGGCACCGGCGCGCTGCAAACCAGCGGCAACCTGAACCTGTCCAGCATCAATCCCGCCAACGTCAGCACCGGCGGCTCTACCCTCACCGCAGGCGGCAGCTTCACGCTCGGTTCCGGCACCACCATCAACGGTTCGGTGGTGGCTGCCAGCATCAGCACCAATTCCGGCGACACCATCACCGGTTCGGTCAGCGTGACCGGCTTGGCCGACTTAGGATCGGCCATCAAGATTAACGGCAATCTCAGCGCCGGCTCGGTGCAGACCAATTCGCCCGGCACCATCGGCGGCTCGATTACCGCCAATACCACCATCGCCATGGGTTCGGGCTTGACCGTCGGCGGCAATGTCAGCGGCACCACGATTACCTCCACCTCGCCGGTGACGGTCAACGGCAACGTCACCGCCAGCACCTCGTTCACGCTGGCCTCGGGCAGCTCGGTGACCGGCAACATCACGTCGCCGGTGGTCACGCTGAGCCCGTCCAACAGCACGGTGACCGGCAATATCACCGCCACCACCTCGCTCGATATCGGCAGCGGCGTCACTGTCACCGGCACCGTCACGGGCGGCTCGCTGACCATGCGCGCTTCCAACTCGGTGATTAACGGCAGCGTCACCATGACCGGCGATGTCGATATGCGCTCCGGCACCACCATCAACGGCGACCTGTCGGCGCGCAATGTCACCACCCACGCCAGCAATGCCGTCATCAACGGCAATGCAGCGGTCAATTCGATTTATATCGACTGGAATAACAACGTCACCAAGACCATCACCTGTACCGGCTCCGGCGCGTCCGGTTGCAGCTGCGTGACCAAGGCTGACCCCAACTATCAGCCGACCTGCGGTGCGCCGCCGGCCAGCGTGCCGCATCACTTCCAGATCAGCCACTCGGGCACGGCGCTGACCTGCCAGCCGCAGACGGTCACCGTGACCGCCTGCTCGAATGCGTCGTGCACGGCGCCGCATTTCACCAGCAACGTCGATGTGACCACCACGCCGGGCGGCAAGGTGTTCACCATCAGCGGCGGCGTCAACAACGCGGCCACCGTGCAGAGCAAGGATCCCGGCACTTTCGCGCTGGGCGCAAGCGCTCCCGGCGTCGGCAATGCCACCGTCTGCGTCAACACCACCACGGGCGCCAGCAACAGCGGCGCGGCCTGCAATATGACGTTTGCGACCTCGGGCTTGAAGGTCACCGCCACCAACCACGTTTCGTTGGTCTCGGGCGCGGTGGTGACGGTGGAGGCGCTGACGGCGGCCGCCGGCAACCAAAGCTGCGTGCCGCTGGTGACGGGTCAGACGGTCAATGTCGATCTGGCGTGCAGTTTCAGCAATCCGGTCAATGCAGCCAATGTGCCGGTGACCATAGGAACGAAGAATCTCAGCTGCGGCGCCGGTGTCGCCGGTGCGGCCGTTAGCGTGCCGTTCACCTTCAACAACGCCGGCCTTGGCACCCAGACGCTGTCCTATGCCGAGGTGGGACAGGTAGGCCTTACCGGCGGCATCACCACCGGCAGCTTCCAGGCGGTCGGCAGTGGCAGCTTCGTTGCCGCGCCGGCCGCGCTGCGGGTTACTGCCAGCCGCGCGGCGACACCGCCTACCGCTGCGCCGCCGGCCATCCCTGCCATTACCATCGGCCCGGCAACGGCGGCCAGCGCGCAGACCACGGTCTTCGCCAAGGCCGGCGAGACCTTTACGCTGGCCGTCACCGCCGTCAACAGCAACAACGCCGCCACCACCAACTTCGGCAAGGAGAGCACGCCGTCCAAGGTGAAGCTGACCGCCACCATCAACGAATCCGCCTCTGTGCCCGGCGGCCTCACCGGCACCAATACCGGCGGCGCCCTGTCATACACGCCCTTCCCGGCCTTTGCATCGGGCAGCAGCAGCACCACCGCCAGCTTCGACGATGTGGGCTACCTCAAGATCGTGCCGTCGCTGGATGTGAATCCCTACTACCTTGGCCAGCAGATCGCCAGCTTCCAGACCACCGGCCTGCAATACGTGAGCCGCTTCATCCCGGATCACTTCGACACCGTGCTGGTCGCCAACGCCGATCTCCCAACCGGCGTCACCACCGGCCTCACCATGAGCTGCGCCACGCTGTCGAACAGCACCAATCCCTGCCTCAACACCGAGGCCACCAGCTTCATCCACTCCAGACAGTTCTACTTCCTGACCGTGGGAGCGTACAACAATAACGCCTTGGTCAAGAACTACAACGGCACGCTGGCCAAGGTCATCACACTCAGCGCCATGAGCGCCAGGGGCGGCGACACGCTGGTCAACCCTGCTGCCGATGCCGTCAGCTGGAGCGGCGAGATCAACGGCGCCACGCCGGGCCGCTTCACCTTCCCTGCCGCCGCCATCGGCACCGACGTCATTGGCGTCGGCCGGCTGACCAATCCGGGGCCAAGCAGCGCCAACCTGCCGTCGTTCAAGTTCGCCTCAGCCTATCCTGATGCCGACGTCCTACCTGCGACCATTTATCTGCGCGCTGTCGATACCGACGGCGTCAGCTCCAAGCGCGCGCCGGCAGCCAGCTCGGTGGAAGCGCCGCTGGCCGTGGTCAGCGGCCGTATGCTGATCAGTAACAACTACGGCTCGCAGAAGGCGCGGCTGCCGGTGAAGGTCTATGCCCAGTACTTCATGCCCAGCGGCTACGTGTTTAACCCGCAGGTGAACGACAGCGGCAACGGCAGCATCGGCAGCTTCTTCAACTACACCAACTGCCAACAGGCGCTCGACATCAGCACCACCACGCCGAAAGGCCACGTCTGCCCGGCAACCAACACCAACACCTTCAAGCTGGTCAATCCGGGCGACGGCATGGCGCTCAAAAATGGTATCGCCACCTTCATCATGGAGCCGCCGGCGATGGCAATGAGCGGCGTTGGCTCGGTCGATGTGACGCTGAAAAAATCCAACGGCAACAGCATCATCATCTACCTGCCCAGCACCAGCGGACGCGAAACCTTCGGGGTCTACCGCTCCGGCCCGGTGATTTACATGCGCGAACGCTACTAAGCACGCCGGCGCGAAACACGGTACGATGGCCGCTTTCTGAACCACCCAGCAAGAAGGAGCACCATGGAAACCAATTCCCAGTGGATCGATATTGAAACCAGCGACGGCAAGTTCGGCGCCTACCTGTCGCTGCCGCGCGGCGGCAAAGGCCCGGGCATCGTGCTGCTGCAAGAAATCTTCGGCGTCAACCAGCACATCCGCAACGTCGCCGACCAGTACGCGGCCGACGGCTACGTGGTGCTGGCCCCGGATCTGTTCTGGCGCCAGGGCGCGCGCATCGAACTGGGCTACGATGGCGACGATTGGCAACGCGCCGTCGCCCTGATGCAAGCCACCGATTTCACCAAGGCACAGCAAGACGTCGCCGCCACCATCAAGGTACTGCGCGGCCTCGACGCGGTGGGCAACAGCAAGGTCGCCTCGATCGGCTACTGCTTCGGCGGCCGCCTGTCCTATCACACTGCGGCCAATGGCCTGGTCGATGCGGCCATCGCCTACTACGGCGGCGGCATTCAGAATTCGCTAGATCGCGCGCCTGAAATCAAGGTGCCGGTACTGATGCACTTCGGCGGCAGCGACAGCCACATCCCGCTCGACGCCGTGAAGAGCATCGCCGAACGCTTCGACGACAACGAGCAAGTGGAGATTCACGTCTACGACGGCGCCGAGCACGGCTTCAACTGCAATCACCGTGGCTCGTACAATCAGCGCGCCGCCGCCGAAGCACGCGGCAATTCGCTGATCTTCCTGAGCGAGCAGATTTAAGCTTGCAGCAAGGCGCGCAGCTGCGCCACCGTGAGCGGCTCGGCATGGGCCGCGCGGTCGCGCAGCTGCGTCAGAATGCGCACGATGGCTTCCGGCGTGCGCGCCGCGCTGAAGTACCAGCCCTGCACGCGGTCGGCGCCGCGCTGCGCCAGCCATTGCAAGTCGGCTTCCTCTTCCAGGCCCTCGCACAGCAACTCGGCCTTGAACAATTCCGCAATGCCTTGAATCAGGTGGAACAAGCCGGCCACCTTCTCGCTGGCCGCCACGCCGTTGACGAATTGGCGATCCACCTTGAGCCGGTCGAACGGGAAGCTGCTGATCGCATCGAGGTTGGAATAGCCGGTGCCGAAATCATCGACCGCAATCCGTGCACCGAGCGCGCGGAACTCCGCCACGCGCGGCGCCACCAGTTCCACCGTTTCCAGCAGCTGGCTTTCGGTCACCTCGAACTCCAGCATCTCGCCGGGAATATCGTAGCGCGCCAACAGCAGCTTCAAATCCGGGATCACTTGCGGATGCAGCAGCGAGCGGCGCGAGAAGTTCAGCGAGATCGGCACCACGGGCAAGCCCGCGTCGAGCCACGCGCGCATATCGCGGCACACTTGCGCCAGCACCAGCATGTCGAGCTGGTAGATCTTGTCGGTGCTTTCGGCCAGCGGAATAAAGCTGTTCGGGAACACCATGCCGCGCGCCGGATGCTGCCAGCGCACCAGCGCTTCCAAACCAATCAGCACGCCGCGCGTGTAATCGACTTGTGGCTGGTAGTGCGCCACCATCACGCCGTGACGCGCCTCGCCGTCAAGCGCGCCCTGCAATTCAAACACCATGTGCGAGCGCGTCAGCAGCTCCGCGCCGTATTCCTTGACCGTGGTGCGCTGCAAGTGGCCAACGATGGACGACGACGCCGTATCTGCCGCATCCAGCAAGGCCACTGCCGAACCGCCGTACGGCGTGTCGTGATGCTCGATGCCGACCCGTCCGTGCAGCACGTGGGCGCCGCCCTGCCCCAGCGCGAACGGCCGGCTGATCACGTCCTTGAGCTGCTCCAGCAAGGCCGCGTGTTCATCGCGGTCTCCGAACAAGGCAAACGCAAACTGGTCGCCGCCAAGGTGGCCGACCAGGTTTTCCGGCCCGGCCCACTTGGCCAAGCGCTCGCCGGTTTCGCGCAGCACGAGGTCGCCCTGGGCACGGCCAAACACGTCGTTCAAGCGGCGGAAGCCGGCCAGGTCGACAAAGCCCACCACCACGTGCGAGCGCGCCGTCTGCTCCAGCCCCAGTTGCAGGTGATGCAGGAACACGTGGCGGTTGGACATGCCGGTCACTTCGTCGCAATAGCGCAGTTCCAGCGTATCGACTACCAGCCGCGCCATGCCTTGCAGCATCATCACTTGCTCTAGCCCCAGCCGGCGCGAGCGCGCGCCCATCACCCACAAGGTACCAAGCAGATAGCCACGCGCACCGAGCAGCGGCACGGCGGCGTAATGGCGGTAGTAAGGTGCGTGGGTGACCAGTGGATTGAGACGGAAGCGTGCATCGCTGGTGGCGTCTTCTACCTCGAAGAAATCAGCCTCGGTGGCGGCGCCGACGACCCAGGTGCAGAAAGAGCCCGAACGCGGCACATGGCGCGCCTCCATGCCGACCCGCGACGGCAGCCAAATCTGCGACTGGTAGACGATGCTGATGCCGCCGATATCGGCGCCGACCGACTTGATCGCCAGCGTAGTGATCAAGTCCAGCTTGGGGTCGGATTCATCCAGTGTGATGGCATAGCGAGACAGTTCGTCCAAGCGTCGTTGCTCGGCTGCGGGTTCCTGTAAGGCGCTGCTTTCCATGCTCGCTCCTGTAAAGGCTAGCATGCATGGTGACATAGAAATGTACCAATTGCATCTATTTTCCCTGCGCTTTCAAGCGCCGTAGCTGCAAAGTCACGCCGGCCAAAAAGATCAGGAACATCACGCCGGTAATGGCCTTCAACTCGGGCGCTTCAGCATCTGCCAGCAGCGGCGCGCCCAGCGGCAGGCGGGTGGTGGTCTCGGTCACGGCCGGGATCATGTGGAACAAAAACGTCAGCGTATATAAAACGGTAGAGACCTTGACCGACTTGACTTTCCACGCCGCCAGCAGCACCAGCAAGGTAATGATGCCCAGCGCGTGCGGCTTGCCGAAACCGCCATGTTGAAAAATACCGAAGCCGGTCAGGCAAGTCAGCACCGTCGTCCAGATGTAGACCTTGCCCAGCGTGTTGTGGGGATGGATGGCGCCATCGCGCACGAAGGCGATGATTGCCGCAGCAACCGCCACCAGGCTGATGAGGGTATGGATCACGCCCAAATAGGTAAGACCGTAGATCATCGCGCATCCTTTCATGGTAGATACCTTTGATACTACACAGTATCAAGGCCGCGGTCGTACCACTAAAGGGCTATTGCGGGTGCGTTAAAATGTTGGGATCACACATCAGGAACAGCACCATGGCGCGTTTGAAACTGGATTTCCCCGACGAGTTGTTTATTTTCTCCACCCAGCTGACGGTGCGCGTGACCGATATCAATGGCGCCAACCACCTCGGCAACGACTCGATGATTTCCATGATCTCGGAAGCGCGGGCGCGCTTCTTGTACGACTACGGCGTGCAGGAGACCGGGGCGGACGGCGTCGGCATCATCATCACCGACCTGGCCACCACCTACCGCGCCGAGGCGCATGCGCGCGACCAGCTGGTGTTTGAAGTGGGCGTGATGGATTTCAACCAGTACGGCGGCGACATCATCTTCCGCATCACCCGCCCGCGCGACGGCAAGCTGGTGGCGATGGCCAAGTATGGCTTTGTCTTCTTCAACTACAAGAGCAGCCAGGTCACCCCGATGCCGCCGGAGTTCCTGGCCAAGTTCCCGAAGGTGAACCGCGCCGATTAACGCTTGGCCACTTTCGGCACGATGGCCTTGTTGAACCAGTCGTCCAGCATTTGCTTTTCATAGCGCAGCGGATCGCTGTCCGAGTAGCCGCCCACGCGGCCTTGGTACATCATGTTCGACAATTGCTCGTCGCCGCTGCGCAGCACCTGGCCGTCCTGCTCCAGTGTGTACTTGAGATGGACGTGCGGCCAGTCGGCGCCGCCGTTCAGGATGCGGATATCGTCACCGGCGCGGCGCGGGTACAGACGGCCGGCGAGGTCAATGTCCAGCACCTCGATCTTCAACTCCTGCCCGGCGGGCAGCTTCTTATTGAGCGTCTTGAAATACTCGGTGAATTCCTTGAGCGTGCGCTCGCGCTCGATGACGCTGCGCGGCACGTCGGTGTAATCGTCCGGCTTGACGTAGGTGACCGACACTTGCGCCCACGCGGCGCTGGACGCCAGCAATGCCGCCAGCACGGTATTTTTCATCAGGCGCATGATGCGACTCCTTCGCAATAGTAGATGCGAACAATATAGCCCTTTTCCCGGGCCTGCGCCCGCGCTGAATAAGTTTGTTACCAATCAGCGTGTCACAGCCCTGTCATACCTTCCCGATAAGATTGCGGCCGCCATCAAACCATCACAAGGTAGCCACACATGACCGAGCAACTTGATTCCTCCCGTCGCAGCCTCCTCAAATTCTTGTCCGGCGCGCCATTGCTGCCGCTGGCCGGCGGCAGCGCTACTGCCGCGCTGCTGGCCGCTTGCGGCGGCGGCGATACCGCCCAGCCGGCCGCACAGCTGATGTCGGTCAGCTTCTCCGGCATGGCCGCGCCTTCGCTGGCCAATGCGCCGCAAATGGCCACCACCACCGTGGCCTCGGCCATGCAGGCGCTGTACTCGGACGGCAAGAGCGTGCCGTACAACCTCGCTTACCAAACCTTCTTCATCACCGGCGCGCAAGTGCCGAACGGCAGCGGCGGCACCATCCTGGCCGGCGGCTACTGGGACATCAACAACAAGCCGATCCTGGACAAGACCGATGCCGGCCAGCGCCAGTTCTTCTCCGACGCACCGGACGGCACCTCGCTGCTGAAACTGGCCTCGACCACCGTGCCTAACATCAAGGGCAACGCCGTGTTCGCCGTGGTGCAATTCGAATACACCACCCGCAACGTCAAGGGCGACTCGGTGTACGGCATGCTGCCGTCGCCGATCGCCATCCTGACGCTGGATCAGGACAAGACCACCGGCGCGCTGACCCTGGTGAAGTACCACAACGTCGACACCAGCCCGGCCAACGGCCTGTGGATCACCTGCGGCGCCAGCCGCTCGCCGTGGAATACCCACCTGTCGAGCGAAGAGTACGAGCCGGACGCGACCACCATCGCCAGCAACACCCAGTTCGCCAACTTCAGCACCAATCTGTACGGCGACGCCACCAAGGCCAACCCTTACCACTACGGCCACCTGCCGGAAATCACCGTCAACCCGGACGGCACCGGCTCGTGCAAGAAGCACTACTGCCTGGGCCGCATCTCGCACGAACTGGTGCAAGTGATGCCGGACGAACGCACCACCCTGATGGGCGACGACGCCACCAACGGCGGCCTGTTCATGTTCGTGGCCGACAAGGCCAAGGATCTGTCGAGCGGCACCTTGTACGTCGCCAAATGGAATCAGAAAACCACCGACAACGGCGGCTCGGCCACGCTGTCGTGGGTCAAGCTGGGCAGCGCGACCTCCGCTGAAATCAAGGCGCTGGCCGACAAGCTGAAAGCCGCCGACATCATGGACGTGAAGACCGCCGATCCATCGGATGCGTCTTACACCAAGATTCCGTTCAACGGCAAATTCAACTGGATCAAGATCGTGCCGGGCATGGAGAAGGCCGCGGCCTTCCTCGAAACCCACCGCTACGCAGCCTTCAAAGGCGGCAGCATGGGCTTCACCAAAATGGAAGGCACCACCGTCAACGCCAAGGACAAGATTGCCTACTCGGCGATTGCGGCCATCGGTTCGGCCATGACCAACGGTTCGGGCGGCATCTCGATCAAAGGCCCGAGCGCCGGCGCGGTGTATGCGCTGAATATGAAGGGTGGCCAAGTGGACGACAGCGGCGCCGCCATCAATAGCGAATGGGTGCCGGTCGACATGGCCGCCGTGCCTGCCCTGCTGAGCGAAGACTTGAAAACCGCCGATGCGCTGGGCAACCTGGCCAACCCGGACAAGGTGGCCAACCCGGACAACATCAAGTTCTCGGAAAAGCTGCGCACCCTGTTCGTGGGCGAGGACAGCGGCACCCACGTCAACAACTTCCTGTGGGCCTACAACGTTGATACCAAGGCGCTGACCCGCATCTTGTCGACGCCGTCGGGCGCCGAATCGACCGGCTTGCACGCGGTAGACGACATCAACGGCTTCGCCTACATCATGAGCAACTTCCAGCACCCGGGCGATTGGGAAACCGCGCTGCACGGCAAGGTGCAGGCCACGCTCGATCCGCTGATTCGCGCCAACTACCGCGACCGTTACGGCGCGGCAGTCGGCTACATCACCGGCTTCCCGGCACTGACGTTCTAAACTGCTTTACTCCTTAGGTAATTTCGCCCGCCAGAGCCCCGGCTCTGCGCGGGTTTTTTTGCATTGCGCCCCATACCACCAGCGCCAGGGCCAGCACGGTCAGGCCGGCGCCGGCATACATCACTGCCGCATAGCCGAGGTGGGCATTCAGCACCACCGCACCCAGCGCTGCACCAATCGCGTTACCCAGATTGAAGGCGCCGATGTTGACCGACGAAGCCAGGCCCGGCGCATCGGTGGCGGCGCGCATCACGCGCATCTGCACCGGCGGCACCAGCGCGAAGGCGGCAATGCCCCACACCAGCAAGCCAACTGCGGCGCCGGCCGGCGTTTTGGCCAGCCATGGGAAGGCGATCATCGCCACCGCTTCCAGCAGCATGAAGCCGATCAGCGTGGCATTGATCGAGCGATCCGCCAGTTTGCCGCCCACCGAGTTACCGATGGTGAAACCAATACCGATCAGCGCCAGCATGGCGGTGATGAAGCCCGGCGTGGCGTGGGTGAACGCTTGCAACGCCGGATTGATGTAGGTGTACAGCGCAAAGGTCGCGCCCGAAGCCAGCACGGTGGTCAGCAAGCCTTGCAGCACCACCGGTTGCAGCAGCACTTTCAGTTCCTTGCGCACGTTCGGCGCCTGGCCGGCGCTGCCTTGCGGCAGGAACATCAGCAATGCGGCCATGGCCAGCACGCCCAGCGCGCCGATGGCGCCGAACGATTCGCGCCAGCCCATGGCGTCGCTCAGCCAGGTCGCGGCCGGCACGCCGCCGATGTTGGCGATGGTCAGGCCGAGGAACATGGCAGCGACGGCGCTCGCTTGCTTTTCACGCGGCACCAGGTTGGCCGCCACCACCGAGCCGATACCGAAGAAGGCGCCGTGGGTCAGGCTGGTGATGACGCGCGCCGCCATCAGGCTGGCATAGCCGGGAGCAAAGGCCGACAGCAGGTTGCCAACGGTGAAAATCGCCATCAGGGCGATCAGCGCTTTACGGCGCGGCCAGCGCGCCAGCAGCAGGGTCATGAACGGCGCACCGATGGTGACGCCGATCGCGTAAGCCGATACCAGCAAGCCGGCGGTGGGAATCGAAACGTTGACGCCTTGTGCAATGGACAACAACATGCCCATCGGGCCAAACTCGGTGGTGCCGATGCCGAAAGCGCCGATCGCCAATGCCAGCAAGGGCAAGGCGGCGCTGCGTTCTGAGGTAGTAGCGGTATTCATTTTTGTTCGCCAAGTGAGAGTTCTGATGAACGCATTATGGGTCGGCAACTTTCCCAAATAAAGCGCATAATCTTCAAAATACTTTTGCCGGAAATGGAAAAATGAAACTTGCCCTCGATGAGCTTTCGGTATTCCTGGCGGTGGTGGACACCGGTTCGCTGACAGCGGCGGCCGAGCGCCTTGAGCAGCCGGTGTCGTCCATCAGCCGCCTGCTGGCGCGGCTGGAGGAGAAACTGCAAACCTCGCTGCTGCGCCGAACCACGCGCCGGCTCGATCTGACCGACGAGGGCCACGCCTTCATCAAGGACGCCCGCCATATCGTCGAATCGGTGCGCAGCGCCGAGGAGCGCATGATGGAGCGGCGCGGCGAGTTATCCGGGCCGCTGCGGGTGGATGCGGTCACGCCTTTCATGCTGCACGTGATGGTGCCCCTGATGCCCGGCTATCGCAGCCTGCATCCCAAGGTCGAGCTCAAGCTCAGCAGCAACGAGGGCTTTATCGACTTGCTGGAACGGCGCGTGGACATGGCGATCCGCATCGGCGAATTGAAAGACTCCACGCTGTACAGCCGCTTGCTGGGCCGCACCCGCATCCGCCTGACGGCCTGCCCAGGCTACCTTGCCCGCTACGGCGTGCCGCAAAGCGTGGCGGACTTGTCGCGGCACGAGCTGCTGGGCTTCAGCGAGCCGGAAATTTTGAATCAATGGCCGTTGCTGCATCCCGACGGCAAGCCGGTGCAGATCACGCCGACCGTGTCCTCGCCCAGCGGCGAAACCTTGCGCCAGCTTGCGCTGCAAGGCATGGGCATCATGAGCATGTCCGACTTCATGACGGCGGTGGACGTGGCCGAGGGACGGCTGGTGGAAGTGCTGCCGCACCTGACGGTGGAAAAATACAAGCCCGTGCATGCGGTGTACTACCAGCATTCGACCGTTTCGGCCAAAGTCGCCTCCATGGTGAACTATCTGGCCGAGGCCATGCGCGTGCCGGAAGCGGTCTGGCCGACGCTGACCACGCGCTGAGGCATTCTCCTACCGTGCGGCGTCCGCCGCCGCTGCGGCCGATAATGCAGCCATTACGCAGGGAGAACGATCATGTTGAACAAGGCAAGCTTGTTGCTGTTATTCAGCCTCGCCGGCTGCGGCGGGGGATCGGATTCGGGTTCCGCAGGGGGCGGCTCGCCGATCCCGCCCATTATTCCCACGCCGTCCGGCCCGCTGGTGGTGGCTACTGGCTTGCAAGCGCCGTGGTCGATTGCGTTTCATGGTACTACCCCGCTGATCAGCGAGCGCGGCACGGCGCGCATCCTTGCCGTGAGCGACAACGGCAGCACCAGCAGCATCGCCACCATTGCCGGCGTCAACGGCAGCAGTGAAGGCGGCCTGCTCGGGATTGCCGTGCGCGACGGCTATTTGTACGCCTACTTCACTGCCGGCGCCGAGAACCGCATCGAACGCTATCCGCTGACCGGCTCCGGCACGAGTGCGCGCCTGGGCGCGGCGCAGCTGCTACTGGGCGGCATCCCCTCGCGCAGCAACCACAACGGCGGCCGCCTCGCCTTCGGCCCGGACGGCATGCTGTACGCCAGCACCGGCGATGCGGGCGTAGGCAGCCGTTCGCAGGACTTGAACTCGCTGGCCGGCAAAATCCTGCGCATGACGCCTGATGGCAAGGTGCCGTCCAACAATCCATTCAGTGGCTCCTATGTCTACAGCTACGGCCACCGCAACGTGCAGGGCATCGCGTGGGCGGCGGACGGCAGCATGTACGCATCCGAGTTCGGCGAAAACACGTGGGACGAGCTCAACCTCATCAAGGCCGGCGGCAACTACGGCTGGCCCGAAGTGGAAGGCAAGGCCAACAACGCCAAGTACATCGACCCGCTACAGCAATGGCCGACCTCGGAGGCCAGCCCGAGCGGCATTGCCATCAGCGGCGGCAACCTCTACATCGCCAACCTGCGCGGCGAACGCCTGCGCAAAATCCCGCTCAGCGCGACCGGCACCTCGACCGAGTTCTACGTCAAAGAATTCGGCCGCCTGCGCGACGTCGTGGCGGCTCCTGGCAACCGCCTCTACCTCCTCACCAACAACACCGACGGCCGCGGTGCGCCCAAGCCCAATGACGACCGCCTGCTCGACCTGCCCCTGCCCTGAGACGTCGTTTCATTAATCCGCTGCAACCCTTCGATCTATTCGAACGGGTTGGGCGGGGTGCGGCGCGATTTCATAGGGAAATTGCGCGGGCAGCGAAAAAGCTTGTCGACTCGGCCATCTTTTGCCTCAGGCGAGGATGCTAGCCTGATCTCCACGGTTGTCCCACTTCTGAGGAGAATATGATGTCGATACTAAGCAAACTGAGCATTGCCAAGCGCCTGCTGATGGGTTTCGCTGTACTCCTGCTGTGCGCCTTACTGGCCGTCGGCGTGGCGCTGTCGCGCCTGAGCGCGGTGGCCGATGCCAGCCGCGAGCTGCTGGACGAACCGCTGGCTACCGAGCGCCTGGTCAGCGACTGGAACCGCATCGTCTACGCCGGCATCCGCCGCAACCTCGCCATCGTCAAGAACAACGACAGCAGCCTGGCTGCCTTCTTTGCCGACGAAGTGGCCGAATCGACGCGGCTCTCCAACGCGCTGCAACAGCAAATCGAGCAGCACATCGACACCCCGGAAGAGAAGCAGCTGTGGCAGCAACTGCTGACCGTGCGCAAGAACTACATGGCCCTGCGCAACCAGGCCATTCAACTGAAGAAGGACGGCAAGGCGGCCGAGGCGGATCAGGTGCTGGAACAGCAATTCAAGCCAGCCGCCATCGCCTACGGCAACACCCTGCAAGCGCTGCAAGACGAGCAGCGCCGCCACATCCAGGTGATGGCGGCCGGCATCGAGGAGACCTACGCCAGCAGCCGCAGCCTGATGACCGTGCTGACCGTGCTGATGGTGCTGTTCGTGGCGGTCTGCTCGTGGCTGATCTCGACCTCGATTACCCGCCCTTTGCAGCAAGCCGTGCAGATGGCGCAGCGCGTAGCTGGCGGCGACCTCAGCGTGATCACCAAGACCACCGCCAAGGATGAAACCGGCCTGCTGCTGACCGCGCTGGAACAAATGACCGGCCGCCTGGCCGAACTGGTCAGCCACGTGCGCACCACCTCCGAAACCATCGGCGTGGCATCGGGCGAAATCGCCAACGGCAACGCCGACCTGTCGGTGCGTACCGAGCACCAAGCCGGCGCGCTGGAAGAAACCGCCAGCTCGATGGAAGAGCTGACCGCCACCGTGCGCCAGAACGCCGATCACGCCCGCCGCGCCAACGAACTGGCCGTCACCGCCAGCAGCGTCGCGAGCCGTGGCGGCGAAGTGGTGCATGACGTGGTGCAGCGCATGGCGGGCATACGCCAAAGCTCGTGCAAGATTGCCGAGATCAATGGCGTGATCGACGCCATCGCCTTCCAGACCAACATCCTCGCGCTGAACGCCGCCGTCGAAGCCGCCCGCGCTGGTGAACAGGGACGCGGCTTTGCCGTGGTGGCGACGGAAGTGCGCAACCTGGCCCATCGCAGCGCGGCCGCCGCCAAGGAAATCAAACAGTTGATCGCCGACTCGGTCACGCAAGTGGAACAAGGCAGCGAACTGGCCGACCGCGCCGGCCGCACCATGCAGGAGGTGGTCGGCAGCGTCGGCCAGGTGGCGGACATCATGCACGAAATCGCCGACGCCAGCCGCGAGCAAAGCGAAGGCATCGACCAGGTCAACACCGCCGTGCTGGCAATGGACGATATGACCCAGCAGAACGCCGCGCTGGTCGAGGAAGCCGCCGCCGCTGCAAGCAGCCTCAAGGATCAAGCGCAAGCGCTGGTGGCCGCAGTCAGCGTATTCAAGCTGGCGGCCGATACGCCGGCTGCTGCTGCCGAGCGTCCGGCACGCGCTGCAACCGCCGCCGCGCGCCGCACCAGCAACACCGCCAGCAGCAGCCCTCGCCTCGCCCTCGCCGCAGCGTGACGCCATGGACAGCCACCAATGGATGATGCCGCTGCTGGGCACGATGGGCTTGCTGCTACTGGCAGGCGGCGCGGCCCACGCGGCAGCGCCCGGCCAGTCCGGCCCGGTGCACATCTACGTCAACGGCGTGGCGCCGTTTGCCTACCACGAGCAAGGCAGCTATCGCGGCCTGCTGTACGACATGCTGGCGGCGCTGCGTGCCCGCATGGGCGGCGATTACCTGATCCGTCCAGTGCCGCTGCGCCGCGCCCAAGTGATGCTGGAAACCGAACCCGAGGCGCTGGCCACACTGGCCCGCTTCGCTGAAACAGAGCACCGCTACCGCTGGCTATGCAAGCTGGCCGACGACCAGCTGGTACTGGTCACCCGCGCCGGCGCCACGCATGACATCAACTCGCTGGCAGCGGCCCGCCACTTGCGCGTCGGCGTGCTGCTGGGCGGCCCGGCGGAATCGGCGGCACGCCATGCCGGCCTGCAAAAAATTGAAACCGTGAGCTCGGCTGCCAGCAACGCGCGCAAGCTGGCCAGCGGCCGCATCGATGCCTGGCTCACGGCGCGCAGCATCGCCCAGTTTGAACAGCGCGGCATCGGTGGCAAAGTGGAAGACTTGCGCATCGGCCCGGGTGTGCAGACGGTCAGTCAATATCTGGCCGCGCCGCGCGGTATGGCGGACCACGAAGCGCAGAAATGGCAGAACGCCTGCAACGCCCTGCACGACAACGGCGCCTTTGACCGCATCGCGCAAAACTACGGCCAGCAGCGCAGCTACGCCAGCTGCGGCGAGCTCAATCGCGCATGCCCACGTCCCGACCGGCAAGCAGCGCCGCAGCCAGTCGCGGCTCTCGCAAGCGTTGCAGCCACCACGACAGCGCGCGGCCTTCTAGATCGCCGCGCCAAGCCACGTACATGACATTGGGCTCGCGCTGGTCGACGGTTTTTTTCTCCACCAGTTCGCCGCGCGCCAGCAGGCTGGCCACCCGCTTGCGCGGCAGCCAGCCGACGCCAAGGCCGATACTTTGGGCATGAATCTTGGCGTGCATGCTGGCCACCGCCAGCACCGGCTGGCCATTCAGCATGCCGTAAGCGCGGCCCTGCCCTTCGCGCGAGGAATCGGCCACCACCACGGCGCGGTGCTGCTGGATGGTTTCGCGGCTCAAGGGGCCACACACATGCGCCAGCGGGTGGCGCGCCGACACCGCAAACACCCACTCCAGCTGCCCCAGCTCGAACCAGCGCAAGCCTTGAATGGCGGGCGGCTCGTTGGTGGCGCCGATGATCAAACCGGCGCGGCCGGTGCGCAGCGCTTCCCAGGTGCCGCCCAGCACCTCGGTGGTCAGCCGCAGCGACACGCCCGATTGCAGCTGGTCGAAATCGGCAATCAGCGGCGCGAGGATTTCAAACTCGAACAGTTCGTCGCTGACGATGCACAGCCGCTCTTCCCAGCCGCTGGCGATTTGCCGGATCCGCTGCGTGGTGCGGCAAGACTCCTGCATCATGCGCGCCGCCTCCTCGGCCAGCACGCGGCCGGCCGGGGTCAGTTCCAGCCGGTAGCGGCGCCGGTCGAACAGCAGCGCGTCGAAGCGCTCCTCCAGCTGGCGCGCGCTGTACGACACCGTCGACGGCGCCTTGCCCAGCCGCGTCGCCGCCCGCGACAAGCTGCCGCACTCGCGGATCGCCTCGATCAAAGCCAGTTCTTCCTCGGACAGCATAAGCGCCTCGCGAAATGGTGATATCTCATTGTAAATCTTATTGGGGCTATGCTCGCCAGGAACCGGGCGCTTTATACTTGTCAAAATACCTCGAAAGCGCGCGTATGCTCAGACCCCGAAAGTTAGACTCTTTTTTACTATTTCTGGTATGGTGGTTCCAGGCCGCCGCCGCGGCTGCGGTCGACCCGGTCTATTACGCCGTGCAGCATGATCCCACAGCTGCAGAAATGAACGCCGCTTGCATGGTGTTTCGTCAAACCGGCGGAGAGGCGCACCGGGCCGGATTTGTAAAGGAAAGCCGTCAATGGCAGTGCATCGGCAAAAGCAGCGCATTCGAAGTCGAAGCAAAAATGCTCTGTCCGCCGGGAATACTCCTGTCGCGCGATGTAAAAGCGGTCACCGTTGATCACGCTGATGGCAGCGTATCGCTGCGCTGCATGGCGGCGCAAATATCGCTAGCCTGCGTCACCCCTACCGCCAGCGTTCCCGATTGGCCGCAGCCCTCGTTCGCCTCAGCGCGCGACGATCACTGCGACATGTGGTCGCGCGGAGCTGCGCCGACGTTGGCCAGTTCGATGCCGGCAGTGGGTGACAGTAACGGCTTCGAGAGCGTTTCCGCGATGTTACAACCAATCCTGGAATTTACCGCTCCCGACCTGATGCGCCTCCAAGTGAGGAACCTGATCACTGACGCTAGCGGCAAATATGTGCGCGTGCCGGCTACCCCGTTGCGCAGGGTGATGGACGGACGCCCGGCGATTGCCGTCGAGTGGCGGAGCAATTGCGCCGCCTGCGAAAACTTGCTGGACAATTTGCACAAGGGGATGCGCTCGTTCCGGCCTACTGCCACCGATCACCATGACACGCAGCTGGTGATTTTGTTTCGCCACCAGGACGATGCGAGCGCGCTGCGCGATTTACAAATGCTGCGCGCGCGCTATCCTGGTCGGGCCGTATGGGCAGTCGAGGGCCTGGAAGCTTACCCGCCCGTTGGCTATGATGCACCGGGCATTTGGTTATTTGATCGGCATGGCTTACTGCGGGCAATGACCTCTGGCAGCAAAATCAAGCCTGATACGGAGGCATGGGGCCTGCTGGAACAGCCTTACATATTGATGGACGTTGCGCTGCGCGATCCGGTGTGGCGCAATCCGCCAAAACAAATACCATTTTCCGTGTTGGCGCAACGCACCCGCGAGGGGCGCCAGTTGGCTGATGCCGGTGAGGCTCCCGACGAAATCATTTTGCCCTCGGAGATGGTCGATAGCATACACGCGATCACCGAAAAATCAGTGCGGGAAAATCGCGAGTACAGCAGTTGGCTGGTGGCCGACCCGAGCCGCGAGCGCTTGTTACCGATGACCAAGGGGCTGGAAAAGCGAGCGTCGCGCAATTTGATCCAGCTGGACGCGGCAATTCGAGCGGCCCCGGCGAACCAGCCCTTGTCGCCGCTTGGCACGTTTCACACCCATCCCATGAACTCCTGGTTCTCCCACGCCGATATTCGCTACAGCAACACGAGTTTGAACTTGCTTGGCGTCGCCGGCGGCACCATTGTGCTGGCGGTTCCGACCTACGAGCGCTTTAAGTCTTACCCCGCTGTCAATCCACAACTGGCCGGACAGCGCTCGTTCGAGTGGATGCAACGGTCTGTTGAAGCGAGTTTTTTCAACTCGGGCCGAACCATTGCCCTAGCCGATGAATTCTTGCCCGCCCCCCTACTGGCATGGAAACGCGCGGCCCCCGGCAACCCGTTTATGCAACCCACGTTCGCCATGCTTGAAATGGCAACCACCCAGGGCACGCTGATTTACGCCGGAACCGGAACCAAGCTCACGCGTGTTGCCCTGCCGCTGCGCGAACCGCGCTCGTGGACCGGTAACAAGGGCAGCACGCTCCCAGGGGAGGAAGCGGGGCTAAGCTCGGCTGAACGGCTGGCTATCACCATGCTGTTACGCGCGCTGCAAGGGGAAAAAGACGCTTTCTGCAAAGTGCGTACCGAGGACATCGCTAAAACCTTTCCGCCGCATGTACGCAATATGATCCGCAATTTGCCCGCGATCCAGGCACGCTTGAACCCGCTGGGGAAGCCGTTGTCCCACGTCGCCAGTGGATTTTTCAACGACGCCGATCTACTGGCAACTGTCGACATGGCGGAAAACCTGATCGAGATGTCCGATGGCAGGATGCGGTTGCGGGATCATCCGGTATGCATGATGACATGGACAAGAACAATTGAAAAAGAGCTGGCAGGCGAGCCAGATGCATTAGCGGTCGGCTATGCCGTGAATATCTACGATGACGGCGGTAGCGCCCGCTCCTTCGTTCCCGACAAGGCACGCTTCGCACAACAGATTTACTTTCTGGCCACGGCAAAGGCGTTCGGTTGCGCTAATGTAGTGGTACGCACTTATGAGAACAATGCACTCACCGGTCACCAATGCGATGCCCCGCTCAAACCACCCTGATGCGATAGCCACAGGGGTGAACCATATTTACAAAAATCTTTGTTTTTCGATAGCAATATTGCCAAAAACGAAGTATTGTTGTGAGCGCACATAAGCGTTACAGAAGACTAACGCCGCGCCGTCGAAAATTACCGCGACGTACAATAATTCCCAATAAGTGTTGTGCACAGCAACAGGAACATTTATTGCCTGTTGTTAATGGCTGTGGGTCAGACTACAATCGGAAAATTCATCTCTGTCGTGTCATTTTGCGGAACTCGTTCATATGTCTTTTTTGTCTTCTGCTTCGCCCAAGTTAGCACCATGGAAAGTTCTGTTGGTCGACGACGAACCGGACATTCATGACATCACCAAGCTGACGCTGAGCCGCTTCCGCCTCGACGGCCGCGCCCTGACTTTCCTGCACGCGTATAGCGGCGCCGAAGCCAAGGAAGTGCTGTCGCGCGAGACCGATATCGCGCTGGTGTTCCTCGACGTGGTGATGGAAAAGGAAGACAGCGGCCTAGAAGTCGCGCGCTGGATGCGCGAAGACCTCGACAACCAGTTCACCCGCATCGTGCTGCGTACCGGCCAGCCTGGACAAGCCCCGGAAGAGCGAGTGATTGTTAATTACGACATTAACGATTACAAGGAAAAGACCGAGCTCGACCGCACCAAGCTGTTCACCACCACTTTCGCCGCGCTGCGCGCCTACCGCGACATCATGAAGGTGGAAGAAGCGCACCGCGCGCAAGCCAATTACCGCGAAGGCCTGGAGCGTGTGATTGCCGCCTCCTCGCACATTTTCCGCCAGCGCAACCTGAAAGACTTCGCCAACGGCCTGCTGCAGCAAGTGGTGGCGCTGCTGCGCCTTGAGCACAGCATGCTGCTGCGCTTGCGCGGCGCTACCGCCATCAGCGGCGAGAACGATTACGAAATCCTCGCCAAGATCGGCGATGAAGACGGCACCCTGCTGTCGGACGATGTGCTGGCCCAGCTCGACCAAGCCAAGAGCAACAAAATCTCGCGCGTGCAGGGCGACACTTACATCGGCTACTTCCCCAACAGCAGCGGCAAGGCGTCGGTGCTGATCCTCAAGGGCGTGGAAGAAATCTCCGAGATCGACACCAAGCTGCTGGAAGTGTTCTGCTCCGGCGTGGCCATCGCCTTCGACAACATCTTGCTGAATCAGGAAATCACCGACACCCAGGCCGAGCTGATCATGCGCTTGGGCGACGTGGTCGAATCGCGCTCCAACGAAGCGGGCAACCACGTGCGCCGCATGTCGGAAGTGTGCCACCTGCTGGCGCACGAGGCCGGCCTGCCGGAAGACGAAGTGGCGGTGCTGCGCCACGCCGCGCCGATGCACGACATCGGCAAGATCGCCACCCCGGACGCAGTGCTGCTGAAGCCGGGCAAGCTCGATCCGGCCGAATGGGAAATCATGAAGCAGCACCCGGCCGTCGGCCTGTCCATCCTCGACGGCTCGCAGCGCCCGATCCTGAAAGCAGCGGCCGTGATCGCCCACCAGCACCACGAGAAATACGACGGCAGCGGCTACCCGCAAGGCTTGAAGGGCGAGAACATCCACCTGTACGCGCGCATCGTCGCCGTGGCCGACGTGTTCGACGCGCTGATGCATAAGCGCTGCTACAAGGAAGCGTGGCCGATCGCCAAGGTGATCGAACACCTGCGCGAAGTGTCGGGCCACCACCTCGACCCGTTCTACGTCGACCTGCTGATCAAGAACATCGACAAAGCCCAAGCCATCAACGAACGCCTACCGGACTAACTCCGCCATGCACGCACGCGCCCTGTTCGCCGCCCTATTCCTGGGAGCCGCGCTGGTCGCGCCGGCTTTCGCCGCTAAAAACGCACTGGTGCTGCAAACCGACTTCGGCACCGCCGACGGCGCCGTCTCCGCCATGCGCGGCGTGGCCTACGGTGTCGACGCCAGCCTGACTGTGGCCGACCTGACTCACGAGATTCCAGACTACGACATCTGGGTCGGCGGCTACCGACTGTTCCAGACCGCGAACTACTGGCCGGAAGGCACGGTGTTCGTCTCCGTGATCGATCCGGGCGTGGGCACCGAGCGCAAGTCGGTGGTACTGAAAACCAAGGCCGGCCGCTACTTCGTCGGCCCCAACAACGGCCAATTCACCCTCATTGCCGAGCGCGACGGCGTGGCCGAGCTGCGCGAGATCGATGAATCCGTCAATCGCCTGGCCGGCTCCGGCGAGTCCTACACCTTCCACGGCCGCGACGTGTACGCCTACGTGGGCGCGCGCCTGGCCTCGGGCGCAATCAGCTACCAGCAAGTAGGCCCGCTGCTGCCCAGCGAGTCCTTGATCAAGATCCCGTATCAAAAAGCGGTGCGCAACGGCGACACCATCCGAGGCATCATCCCGGTGCTGGACATCAAGTACGGCAATATTTGGACGAATGTGCCAAAAGCGCTGTTTGCCGAACTGGGCATCGGCCTGCACGACAAGGTGCAAGTGCGCATCCTGCATAAGGGCAAGGAGGTCAACAAGGTGATGGCGCCGTTTGAACACACTTTTGGCGGTGTGGCAAAGGGCAAGCCGCTGGTGTATCTCAACAGCTTGCTCGATGTGGCCGTGGCCATCAGCCAAGGCAATTACGCCGCAAAGTACAAGATAGACTCGGGCGTAGACTGGGAAGTCGAAATCAGCAAGGCCAGGAAGTAATTACAGCCGGCCCTCGTGCTTCTTCACCATGCGCTCGGTCATGGCTTTCAATGACTTCAGCGACTGGGTGACATATTCCACCTGCTGGTCATCCTTCGCGCGCTGCATATCCGTCGCCGGGATGGCGATTGGCGCCGGGGCAGCGGTCGCCGCTTCTGCATCCGCCGACGCTTGCTGCTCCGCATAGGCCGCATAGCCGTCCACCGGCTGCGTGGTGGTGACATCGGGCACGCCCGATTCCGACGAGGTCTTCAGCACGCCGGCCGCCTGTTTCAATTCGCTAGCCAACTGCTTGATTTGCTGCAGCACTGCCTTGGCGTCCGAATCGCCATACAGCAGCAGCATCTTGCGCAGCGCCTCGATTTCCTTCTTGATTTCTTCCACGCGCTGGCGGGCCTGGGCTTTCTTGTCCTGATCCATGCGCGCGGACAGGCCGTCGATGGTGGCGGCGTTCTTCTTGATCTGCTCAAGTTGCTTATCCAGCAAGTCCTGGAAGGCGTCGCTGGAATACGTGGAACTGATGGGTGGTATGGAGAACATGGTAAGTCTCTCGAAAGGCTGGTCACTTCATACAGGCGACGAGACCAGCCGTTTCGTTAAACTTACCTCGGTAAACTTACTTGCGCTTGACCTTGGGGAAGCGCAGCTTGTAATGCAAGCCCATGCCCGGCGCGCTGGCCACTTTGACGGTGCCGCCCAGCGCCCCGGTCACCAGGTTGTACAGGATGTGCGCGCCGAGGCCGCTACCGCCCGAGCCGCGCTTGGTGGTGAAGAAGGGATCGAACAGTTGCGCCAGCGTGCCGCTATCCATGCCGACGCCGTCGTCGCTGTACTCGAAGTCGACAAAATCGCCATCCACCTTGCCAGTGATCTTGATCTTGCCCGACTGGCCCTCTTCAAAGCCGTGCACCAGCGAGTTGACCACCATATTGGTAACGATCTGCGAAATCGCCCCCGGGAAGCTGGCCATATTGATCTGGTCTTCGCAATTGATCTCGACGTTGATCGGCTTGCCCTTGAGCTTGGGCTGCAAGGACAGCAGCACTTCGTCCAGATACTTGCGCAGGTTGAAGCTGCGGATATCGTCCGACGATTGATCGACCGCCACCTGCTTGAAGCTGCGCACCAGGGCGGCCGCGCGCTGGGTGTTGGTGGTCATGATTTTCAGCGACTGATCGATGATTTCGAAGAACTGGTTCAAGCCGTCCTCATCGAGCGTGCCGTTGGCGAGGTCTTCGCGGGTCAGCTTCAATTCTTCCACCAGGTGGCTGGTGGCCGTCACGCAAATGCCGAGCGGGGTGTTGATCTCGTGCGCCACGCCCGCCACCAGCCGGCCCAGCGAGGCCAGCTTCTCTTGCCGCACCAGTTCGCCCTGCGCGTCCTTGAGCGAGGTCAGCGCGCTTTCCAGCGCGGCGTTTTGCTCTTCCAGCTGCTCTTTCGACAGGCGGATCTGGCGGTCGGCCTGCATGCGCGCAATCGCCACCGCCACGTGGCTGGCCATGAAGGCAAGGATATCGAGGTCGGCCTGCGTGTATTGCACGCTGTCGTCGTAGCTCTGCACGATGATCACGCCGTAGGCCTGGTCGCCCAGCAGCATCGGCGCGCCCATCCAGCTGCAAATATCGACATTGCCCAACGGGTGTTCCATCTCGCCGGTTTCGATCAGTGCGCGGAAGCCCTCGCGATCCAGCAGCATCGCTTGCTTGCGCTGCAAAATATACGAGGACATGCCGACGCCGTAATCGAAGCGCTTGACCGGCGCCTGCTCGTCCTTCTCGTCGACGAAATACGGAATGCTGATTTCCTGCGTGTCCGGGTGGTACAGCGCCATCAGGAAATTCTTGGCCGGCACCAGCTCGCTGATGATCTGGTGCAGGCGCATGTTCAGGCGGCTGCCGCCGGTGGCCGTGGCCGACAGGTTGGCCAGTTCGTACAAGCCGCGCTGGATATTTTCGGCGCGGCGGCGCTCGGCCACTTCGTGCTGCAACTGGGCGGTGCGTTCGAGCACGGCGCGTTCCAGCCTGT
This sequence comes from Duganella rivi, assembly GCF_009857435.1. GTDB lineage: Bacteria > Pseudomonadota > Gammaproteobacteria > Burkholderiales > Burkholderiaceae_D > Rugamonas > Rugamonas rivi. Next base: position 185,339 of record NZ_WWCK01000008.1, on the reverse strand, counting down.
CCATGCTCTGCAAACCTTGCAGGGCGCTGGAGACGTGGTTGGCGATCAGTGCAAACAGCGCCTGGTCTTCGTCGCTAAAGGTGTGTTCCTTGTCGTAGCTCTGGATCACCACTGCGCCTAGCACCTGGTGATTTTGATCGAGCAGCGGGCAGCCCATCCAGTGCTCGGCCACGGTGCCGATGCCGAAGCCGGCGTTGTCTTCGCGCTTGGAGTGGTGCTCGGCGGCCGTCATGACGATGGTTTCGCGGCTCAGGATGACGGCGGCGGTCGGCGATTCGCCGGCCTCCAGCTCGAACAGCTCATCGCGGCTCGGCGGATCATCGACCTCGTCGACGAAATACACGAAGCGCACCATATTGGCTGGGCGTTCGTGATCGCTAAGCGCCACAAAGAAGTTGGCGGCATACATGATGCGGCCCAGCGCTGCGTGCACGGCTTGCAGGAATTCACTGATATCGGTGCAGCTACTGGATTTTTGCCCGATTTCGAGCAGCACGTTCTGAACGGCTTCCAGCCGGGAGAGTCGACTTTCCATCAATTTTCCTATGTGTGTGTCCATGCAATGCATGCGCATAGGAAATACTAGCAGTCAGGAGCCGGGCAGGCAACGCCGCCCGGTGTACAACGCGGGTTTGCTTAGACCTTGCGACGACGCGCAGCGACCGCGCCGATCAAGCCCAGGCCGCCCAGCAGCATGCCGTAGGTGGCTGGTTCCGGTACTGCCGTCACGGTGGCTGTGCCGCTGTAACCGGCCAGGTCGTTCGACAGCACGGTGCCGCTTACCAGCAACAGATAGTCGCCAGCGGCCAGCGCAGCCGATTTCAGGCTCCAGATATCGATGGTGCCGGTCGACAGCTGGGTGCCTTTCAATACCAGACCAGTGCTGGTGTTGAACAAGGACAAGCCGAGAATGTCGAGACCGGTCAGGTCGGTACCGCCGAGCGAGAACACGTCAGCGGTCACCATGCCGCCCGCGCCCACCGAGAAGGTGTAGCGGTCAGCAAAGCTGTTGGTGGCGTTGTCGATGTTGAAGGCGTGGCCGTAGGTGGTAGCGCCGGGCAGGCTGAGCGCGGTTTCAGTGCTGACGTCGGCCGCCATGGCGCCCTGTGCCAGCAGGGATGCCGTGGCGAATGCGACGGCACTGACTATGCGTTTTGCTGTTTTCATTAAACCTCCTGTATTTAAAAGAAACGATGTAAAAATTACACCGCAAGGAGATCCAAATTTAGCAGCCGAGCTCTGTGAAACAGGGCTCGCACGATTGAATGTTACATCCGCTTACACGTTTCCTACGGTCTACGGAAGCCGTTTTCTATCCACGCGGAAGCGCTTGTTGCTGTCAGTTTAAAAGTCGGTGCGACGCGCACCTTGGCCAGCTCCTCTCCGTACGAGTCAAACGCGGTGAGCGTGGCGTACGGGTCGTCTTCGTCCGGCGTGATGTCGAGACAAACTTTGACCGGACCTTCGTCGGTGCCGACAGTGACGTTCTTATGCAACTGTGCGTGCAATTGCTGCTCGTGGCGGCGGATCACTTCATTGGCGGTCTTGACCAGCGTGTTGAAGGCGTTGACATCCAGCGGCTTGGGATTTTTCTTGTCGCGGCCCATCGTCCATGGGCCGACCAGCGCCGGTTCCGGCTCGCCGTCCTTGATCATGGCGACCGCCCAGCCGTCGTCGTCTTCGTTTTTAATCACGCGGGCAGTCCAGCCATTGCCTTGCCACAGGCGGTCTTCCTGCACCAGTTCGGCGTCGTCTGATTCGGGGTAATCGTTGCTCATACTTATGGTCGTTTCGAAAGATCGGTCGGGGTGGAATAATACGGGGCCAGCCCCGTAACAACAATAGGAACCCGGCAACCATGCGCAAGATTCTTCCCGTTCTGCTGACCGCGCTGTGCGGCAGCGCGCACGCCCAAGAGGCAGTGCAGATTTATGGCCGCCTCAACGTCGGGCTGGAAAGCTTGCAGAACGACGGCGCCCGTGTCACGCGGCTGAGCAACAACCGCTCGGTGCTGGGTTTTCGCGGCGAGGAAGACGTGGGCGGCGGCGTCAAAGTGCTGTTCCAGATTGAAGGCACGCTGTCGCCCGATACCGGCGCCGGCAGCCCGGCCGCGCGAGACACCCGCATCGGCATCAGCGGCGCGGCCGGCACGCTGTTCGCGGGCAACTGGGTAACGCCCTACAACGGTTCCACCGCCGGCCTCGATCCGTTCTACCCGACCACGGCCGGCTACATGAGCATCATGGGCAACGGCGCCGCCGCCACCGCCAGCAACACCAGCGACGTTTCTTCCTTCGACCGCCGCCAGCAAAACAGCGTGCATTACTGGACGCCGGTGTGGCACGGCCTGCAACTGCGGCTGGCCCAGAGCGCCAGCGAAGAACGCCCGGCCAGCGGCGCCAAGCCCTCGCTCAGTTCGGGCGCGCTGGTCTACGAGCAGGGCGCGTGGTACGCCACCGCCGCCTACGAGCGCCATCACGAGTACCAGGGCCCCGGCCTCAATGACCACGCCGCCAAGCTCGGCCTCGCCTACCGCTGGGGCGACACCCGCGTGGCGCTGGCGGCCGAGCAACTGCGCTACGAAACCGCCGCCGGCACGCTGGAGCGCGACGACGTCTACCTGTCGCTCACGCACCAGATGGGTCGCCACGGCTTCAAGCTCGGCGTCGGCCACGCCGGTGACGGCAGAGGCAGCGCGCGCGATGGCGCCACCATCGGCTTCGTCCGCAAGGGCACGGATAGCGGCGCCACCCACGTCACTGCCGGCTACGACTACACCTTCTCCAAGCGCAGCGCCGTGTACGCCTACTACAGCCACCTGTCGAACCAGCGCAACAGCGTAGTCGACTTTGCCATCAACAGCCTCGGGGCCCAGCCGGGCGCCACGCTTAAGGGCGTAGTGCTGGGTGTACGCCACAACTTCTGACACGGTCTCGTGTTAAAAGACACACTTACCGACGAAACATTCTAAAACGAAATTTGTATTGTCATTCGGACACTTCTATTATTAATTTGGAATTACCAATTCCCATGTGAAAAATAGAGGAGCGTTCATGACCATCGCAAAAATCTTACTGGGCTTGGGGCTGTCTGCCGCCGCCCTTGGCGCCAATGCCGCTGTCGTCAGCTACGACGCCACCAGCGGCCCGTACTCATCCAATCCCGGCCCGGGCCTCGTCACCAACACCTTTGACGGCATGGTGCTGCCGAGCGGCTTTGCCGACTATGGCAGCAACCTGGCCGTGCTGATTGCCCATCCGGGCGACGGCAGCTACGCGGCCCAGCCGCCCAACGATCCCACCGACTTCTTCTCGGTTGGTACCACCCACGGCCAGTTGTCATCGGCCAGCGTCAACTTTGGCGGCTACGGCGTGAGCTACTTCGGTTTCTACATGGGCTCGCCGGACAACTACAACACCGTCACCCTGTACAGCGGCAATACCGTGTTGCTGACGCTGGACGGCGGGCAAATGGCAGCCGCCGCCAGCATGATGGGCGACGGCAACCAAGGTAACGGTTTCTACATGAACTTCACCAGCAGCATTGGCATCACCAAGGTGACCTTCGCCAGCAGCCAGGACGCGTTCGAGTCGGACAACCACTCCTACATCGCGGCCGTGCCGGAACCAGAAACCTACGCCATGATGCTGGCCGGCCTCGGCCTCGTCGGCGCACTGGCCCGCCGCCGCAAGCAGTCCTAAGCACGCTGTCCCCAGCGCAAACGCCCGCAACGCATGCGGGCTTTTCTTTTGGCGCTAAGACAACCTCAGCAGGTCATGCAAGGTGGCCGCTCGGTAATGGGCGGCTTCAGCGGCGTGATGCGCGGATCGATGGCCGGCTCCGGCGTCTGGTAGCTGAACGGCGTGATGATGATAGGCGGTATGGTGGGGGGCGCCGATGGCGGGCCTTTCGGGCCTCCGCCGGACAAGCGCTGGGCGCTGCGCTGGCGCCTCGTACGTTTGCATACCGAGGGGATCGATTGCCCCTCGCTCATTGCTAGCCAAGCCATGTTAATGCCCTCCAATCGCAAGTGAGATTATCAGTTTAGACCACCATGACTTTAAATCAAGGTGCAATCGGTCAACTCCTGCGGCTCGTCGCCGCCCACCTGCGTTCCATCCTTCAAATCTGCCGGTCTGTCGCAATCCGATGGTTGGCGCGGCCGTGCTTCGCTACAGTTCAACCATGCCAAACGGCATCAACTACATAAGGAATCGGGGAACGCCATGAACACCACCGCTAAAAAACTGATCTTCGCCGCCGTGATCTTCCTGCTGGCCATTGCTGCATGGCAGTCGGTGTTTGGCGACGGCATGTCCGTCAACATCGACGGCGATGAAATTGACGGCCCGCTGGGCGCCATCCTGGCAATGACGTTCGGCGGCGCGGGGATGCTGCTGGCCGGCGTGATCATGGTGTGCGTGGCGATCTTCCTGTGCGTGCTGTTCGCCAGCCTCGGCATCCTGGCCGTGTTCGGTGTGGCGCTGGCCGCCGTGGTGGCGGTGGCGGCGGTCTCGCCCCTGCTGCTGCCGCTGCTGATCCCGATCGGCCTGTACTGGATCTTCGTCAGCCGCCCGCGCAAGCAACGCCAGCAAGCCACGCTGCAACAACCAGTCTGAAGTTTCAACCGGAAGCGGCCGGGGCGGGGAGCCCCGGCCGATCCGCCTCGATGTCCATCAATTCCACCCGGTTGCGCCCGCCACGCTTGGCGCAGTACAAAGCCTGATCGGCACGGATCAGGGCCGGGTCGCCACCGGGCGCCTTGCCGCCCATCGCCGCAATCCCGATGCTGACCGTGATGTCCAGTGCCATGCCGTCATCGAGCTGCATCGGCGTCTGCTCCACCCGCTGGCGCAGGCGCTCGGCAAATACCGCCGCCGCATCCAGATCGGTACCCGGCAGCAGGATTGCAAACTCCTCGCCGCCAATGCGGCCCAGCATATCGATCTTGCGCTGGCACTCGCGCATCAAGTCGGCCAGCTGGCGCAGCACCGCGTCGCCGGCCGCGTGACCGTGTTCGTCGTTGATGCGCTTGAAGTGATCGATGTCCAGCAGCAGCACCGCCGCGCAGGCGCCGATGTCGCGCTGCAAGCGGCCCTCTTCTTCCTGCAAGCGGCCCATGAACTCGCGCCGGTTCGGCAAGCCGGTGAGGAAGTCGGTCGTGGCCAGCACGCGCAGCTCGTCGTCCATGCGGCGGCGCTCGGTGATGTCGAGCGTGGAGACGATTACAAAGTCCAGGCTATGCGTATGCCCCGGCATCACCAGCAAGGTCAGTTCATTGAGACGCGCCACGCCGTCCAGCCGCTCGAAGCTGCCCTCGCAGGCGAAGAAGTGCTGGCCCTGCGCCAGCGCCGTCACCGCGCGCGCAAAATTAGGCATGGCGGCAGCATCGAAGTTTTGCGCCAGCGTCAATTCCTTCAGGTCTTTACGGCCCGGCGGCGCGGCCACCTGCTCCAGCGCTGCCGCGTTGACGTCCATGATGCGCACCAGCGAAGCGAGTCGCCGCAGCTGGCTAGGATTGGCTTGCAAGTACGCGGCCAAATCATCGATGCCGGACAATTCAAATTCCGCCAAGGCGCTGCGCACCGCCGACCAGTCCTGCTCCCACAGCGCCACCGGCGCGTGGTCGTACAGGCTGCGGAAGCGCGCCTCGCCGGCCCGCAGCGCCACGGCGGCCTGCGCCTGCTCGATCGCGATGCCGGCCAGCCGCGCGCCCTGCTCGATCAAGGCGCTGTTGGCAATGCTCGGCAAGCGCGCTTCGCGGTGATAGATGGCGAAGGTGCCCAGCACCGTGCCGTTGGCGCTAAAAATAGGATCAGACCAGCACGACCCGAGCCGCGCCTGCACGGCCAGGTCGCGATACTCCGCCCATGACGGCGCGCTGCGGATGTCTTCCACAATCACGCGGCTGCGCGTCAGCACCGACTGTCCGCACGCGCCCAAGCCGCTGTGAATCGACTTGCCATGCACCGCCGCGTTGAAGAAAGCCGGCAGGCTGGGCGCCGCGCCCACCAGCAGATGCTCGCCCTGCTCGTCGAGCAGCAGGATGCTGCACAACATATCCTCGTTGTCGGCTTCCACGCCGGCCACCACGCTTTCCAGAATGGTTTGCAGCGGTGCGCCGGTCGCCAGCAGTTCCAGCACGTGGCGGCGGGTTTGCTCGCGCTGCTCGACGCGGGTGCGCTCGGTGATGTCGCGGAACGACCAGATGCGCGCCGGCTCGCTGCCCAGCTGCAGGCCGCGCGTGTGCTTCTCGATCACGCGGCCGTCCTTCAATTGCAGCACCTCGTGCTCCTCTTGCAGCGGCGTGCCGCGCTGCACGCCGGGCAGCGTCAGTTGCGCCGGCTGGTCCAGCCGCAAGCCGCATTCGGGATGGCGCAGCTGCGCGCACATATGCGCCATCAGCACCGCGCCGTCGCTTTGCCAGTCCAGGTATTCCGGCACATTCCACAGCTCGCGGAAGCGGCGGTTGGAATTCAGCACCGTGCCTTTCAGGTTATCGACCAAAATCCCGTCGATGGTGGAGTCCAGAATGCTGCGCAACACCGCCTGGCTGCGCTGCGCGCTGTCGGCCAATACCATCAGCGTCGATTGGCCCTCCTTCAATTCCTCCGCCAGCGCGCGGCTACGCTCCAGGCCTTCGCGCGCGCGCACCCGGCCGCGCGCCAGCAGCCACGTAAGCCACGCCAGCAATACGCTCAGCGCCACGCCGAAGCCGCCCGTCAGCTGCGCCTTGTCGTAGCGCGCCGTCGCCGGCGCCGGCAGCATCGCGATGCGCAGCGTCCAGCGATGGCTGGCGATGCTGATCTGCTGGCGCGTGGCGCGCAGCTGGTCGCCGGCGTTGGGCGCGCTGTCATACATCAGCGCCTCCGGCATGATGGCGTCGCCGTCGTAGATTTCCACATCCAGCGCAGCAGCGCGCGGGCCGCCCAGCCCCGCCATCAGATCACCGACGCGGAATGGCGCATACACCCAGCCATTGATGGCGGCGCGGCGCGCGGCCAGCGTATTGGTCGGCTGCGGATGGTTATACACCGGCAGCACCACCAGGAAGCCTGCCTGCGCCGGCACGCCGGCTTCCTGCACCAGCCGGATCTTGCCGCTCATGGCAGGCAGGCCGGAATCGCGCGCCTGTTCCAGCGCGGCGCGGCGGCGCGGTTCCGAGGCCGCATCAAAACCAAAGGCCTGACGGTTATTTTCGTTGAACGGTTCGAGATAGACGATGGGCGCATGCCACTCGCGCTCACTGGCGGGGAACACGCGGTAGCCTGGATAGCCGCTGCGCCGCACGATCGCTTCATGCGCCTCGATCTGGCGCGGCCCCACCAGCTGCATGTAGCCGACGCCGTGCAAACCGGGGAAGTGGTGGTTCAGGTCTTGGCCGGCGAGATAGGTTTGGAACTCGTCGCGGTCTACATGCTGCGAGCTGGCGAACAAGCCCTGTACGCCGTACAGCACCTGCACGTAGGTCTGCATGCGCTGATCGAGATTGTTGACCAGCTCCCGCACGCGGCCGTCGAAATCGGCCTGCGCGTCTTGTTCGGCATCGGTGCTGGCACTGTGCCACAGCGCCGCCGTCACACCCAAGCATCCCGTCAGCACCAGTGCCGGCAGGATCACTGGCGACAGCAGATCCTGCAGCAAGCGGCGCAGCCGTGCCTGGGTGTCGGTGGGCATTTACACCTCGGTGCCCACGAACTGATGATAGCCGCGGGCGCGCAATGCGCAGGCCGGGCAGGTGCCGCAGCCATAACCCCAGTCGTGCAGCGCACCGCGCTCGCCGAGGTAGCAGGTGTGGGTGCCGTCGCGGATCAGATCCACCAGGCGCTGGCCGCCCAGTTCCTGCGCCAGTTCCCAGGTCTGCTTTTTATCGCGCCACATCAGCGGCGTTTCGAGCTTGATGCGGGTGTCCATGCCGAGATTGAGCGCCACTTGCAGCGCCTTCATGGTGTCGTCGCGGCAGTCCGGGTAACCGGAGAAGTCGGTCTCGCACATGCCGCCCACCAGCACCGTCAGGCCGCGGCGATACGCCACCGTGGCGGCCACCGTCATGAACAGCAGATTGCGGCCGGGGACAAAGGTGTTGGGCAGGCCGTTGGCCTGGGTTTCGATGGCGATATCGTGGGTCATCGCGGTTTGCGAAATGGCCGAGATCAGCGACAGGTCGATCATGTGATCTTCGCCCAGCTTGGCGTTCCACTCAGCCGAGTGTTCGCGCAGGCTTTGCAGCAGTTGCGGACGCACCGTCAGTTCGACGGCGTGGCGTTGGCCGTAGTCGAAACCGATGGTTTCAACGCGCGCGTAATTTTTCAGCGCCCAGGCCAGGCAGGTGGTGGAGTCTTGACCTCCGCTAAACAGGACGAGGGCGGAATCGGTAGGCAGCATAGTTTTTCCAGATGATGCAATATTATTAGTACGCCATCTTTTGGGGCGATCCGGTAACATACTCACTAGCGTACACCTTATGGAGTCTCATGTTACCGGCACCGCCAGCAAAAAAATGGGCAGGATCACGAATTTTGGCACAAGTTGTGACAAAAGTATCCGGCGGCCTTGTTGCGGCCATGCTGGCCGTATCGGCGCAAGCGGCGGAAGGGTTCAAATACGAGGTGCATATCGACGCGCCGCGCGAGGTGCGCGAACTGCTCGAGCATAACCTCGACCTGGTGCGCTTTCGCGGCAATGACCGGATCGACCGCGAACAGCTGCAAAGGCTGGTGCGGGTGGCGCCGGAGCAGATCCGCACGCTGGTGGCGACCGATGGCTACTACTCGCCGGTTGTAAGCGCGCGCGTCGACCGCGAATCCGGCACGCCGGTGGTACGAGTGAAGGTGGAGCCGGGCGAGCCTGTGCGGGTTGGCGAGATCGATTTAACCCTGCAAGGCTTTGCGCCCAATCCTGATCAGCCGGCCGACAAGCAATTCGACACCACCGCGCTGAAGGCCGGATGGTCGCTGAAAAAAGGCGCGGTGTTCCGGCAGGAGGACTGGGAAAGCGCCAAGCGCGCGATTCTGCGCTCGGTGGTGCAGACGCGCTATCCGCGCGCGCAACTGGTGGAGAGCCAGGCCACGGTCGACCCGGAGGCGCATCTCGCCAACCTGCGGGTGGTGATCGACAGCGGCCCGGAAATGCGTTTCGGTGAGCTGCGCATCGAGGGTTTGAAGCGCTACCCTGCTTCGGTGGTCAGCAATCTGAATCAAATCCATCCGGGCGATTATTACAGCGAGGCGGCGCTGCAATCGTATCAATCGCGCTTGCAGGACACCGGCTACTTCGCCAGCGTGGAAGTCAGCGGCGACATGAGCGCGATTCTCAACGAGCAGCTGGATGCGGCGGCGATGACGCCGGAGCAGAATGCAGCCGCCGTCATGGCGCCGCTGCCGCTGCTGGTGCGCGTGGTGGAGAACAAGCGCAAGAACGTCAGCGCCGGTGTCGGTTATTCGACCAACACCGGTAACCGCGCTTCGCTGACTTATGACGATTTGTCGGTATTCGGCCTGCGCATGAAAAGCGCGCTGACGCTGGAAACCAAGAAGCAAACCGCCAACACCAATTTCTATTTCCCGGTAACGCCGGAAGGCTATAACGACAGCATCGGCGCCTCATTTGAGCGCAGCGATATTTCGGGCGAGGTGACCAGCGTGGCCAGCCTCGCTGCCAAGCGCGCGTGGGGCACGCCGCTGCTGGAACGTAATCTGACGCTGGAACTGCTGACCGAAACCAAGACGGTGGGCGGCGTGCCGTCCAGCCAGAGTAAGAGCTTGCCGCTGACCTACGGCGTCACGTGGCGCAAGCTGGATAACCTGCTGTTCCCGACCAAGGGCTATGCCTTGAACGCGCAGCTGGGCGGCGCGTTGCTGCCGCTGCTGACCGACGAAGCATTTGTGCGCGGCTATCTGCGCGGCGTGGCGTATCTGCCGCTGGGTTCCAAGTCGAATGCGATTTTCCGTGGCGAGGTTGGTGCGCTGGCGTCGCGCGATAAGAGCGGCGTGCCGGCGGTGTACTTGTTCCGCGCTGGTGGCGATCAATCGGTGCGCGGCTATGCGTACCAGGAGCTGGGCGTGCCGGTCAACGGCGCGACCACCGGCGGACGCTATCTGGCGACGGCCAGCGCAGAGTATCAGTACTGGTTCAAGCCGGCGTACGGCGTGGCGGTGTTTTACGATGCCGGTAACGCGGGCGATACGGTAAACGCTTTGCATCCGAAATCGGGCTACGGCGTCGGTGGCCGCTGGAAGAGTCCCGTCGGGCCGATCAATGTCGATGTCGCGTATGGACATGCTGTTCAAAAATATCGTTTGCACTTCTCGCTGGGATTCACTTTCTGATGGCTGATCAAGACGACAAACCAGTTGTGCCAGTCCGGCGTTGGCCGCGGCGTGTGGCGATCGGCTTTGCGCTGCTGGCCGCGCTGTTGTTGGGCGCATTCTGGCTGCTGGGACGCGAGTCGACCTTGCAGCAGCTGGTGCAGCGGATTTCCAATGCCAGTGGCGGGCAGATTACGGTCAGCGGCGTCAGTGGCTCGCTGTATCACCGCATGCACATCGATAAGCTGGTGTATCGCAGCGAAGGCACGGTGGTGACGGCGGAGCAGATTGATATCAACTGGTCGCCGCTGCAGTATTTTTCGGATGGGCTGACGATTAGCGAGCTGCATGCGCGCAGCTTGCTGGTGCAGAGTATCGGGCCGTCTACGCCGTCGAAGATGCCTGACTCGCTGGCCTCGCCGATCAAGCTCAGTATCTCCGATGGGCGGCTCGATAAACTGACGCTGGCCAGCGAGACTGGCAGCGATGTGATCGAGCGTTTGCGCTTCAAGCTGGATGGCGACCGCACGGCGTGGCGCGTGCAGGAAGCGTCGGCGCATACCGCGTTTGGCGATATCAAGGCCGACGCTTCCATCGCCGGCGCAAAACCGTTCGCGCTGCAAGGCAAGGCGACGCTGGTGTACGGCGCACCCGACGCAACTGCTGCGGGTGGTGCGCGGCTGGCGGTGCAGGCTAGCGGCGATCTGGCGCTGCTGACGTTAAAAGCGCAAGGCGCATCGCATGGCGCGAATGGCGAGGCCGTGGTGGCGTTGGCGCCATTTGATCCGATCATCTTGCGCACCATCGACCTGACTGGCCGCGACCTTAATCCCGCCGGCTTTGACGCCAGCTGGCCGCAGGCTAAGTTCGGCCTCAAGCTCTCCGCCGCCATCGCGAAAGACCAAAAACTCTCCGGCCAATTCTCGCTGCTCAACCAAGGCAAGGCTGCGCCGCTGGATCGCGACGGCCTGCCGGTGCAAGCCTTCAGCGGCCGCCTGGATGGCACGCTTACCGTCTCCCTGCTGGACAACGTTTTGCTCGATCTTGGCCCAGCCGGCAAATTCACCGGCGGCGGCAAAGTCCAGCGCAGCGGCCCGGAAGCCGGCATCGATGCCGCCACCTTCAAGCTGCACACCGACCGTGTCGATTTAAAGAACCTCCACACCAGCATCAACAAAACCGCTATCGCCGGCGACATCATCCTCACCAGCACGCCGAAGAAGCAGGAACTCAGCGCCGCGCTAGCCGACAAGGGCCTGCGCCTCGACCTGAAAGCCACGCTGGCCGACGCCATGCTGCAACTGCATCAAGCGCGCCTGCAAGCGAAGAAAGGCAGCATCAGCGCCACCGGCCAGCTGGCACTCAAAGACAAGCAAGCCTTCAGCGCCAAACTCACCGCCGATCATTTCGACCCGTCCGCACTGGGCACCGGCTATCCGATTGCGGACTTGAATGCAGACGTCAACGCCAACGGCGCGCTGGCGCCAGCGTGGCAAGTGTCCGCAGGCTTCCAGGTCAAGGCCAGCAAGTTGATGGGCCAAGCATTAACCGGCAACGGCAAGCTGAATGCAGACGCAAAGCACATCAGCGGCGTGGACGCGCATCTGTTGCTGGCGCAGAACGCTGTGGACGTCAGCGGCAGTTTCGGCGCACCGGGCGAACAGTTGCGCTGGAAGATCGATGCACGCCAGTTGTCGGCAGTGAGCAGCGATTTGCTCGGTGCGATTACGGCTAGCGGCGTGGTCACCGGCAGCATGGACGCACCGCGCAGCAGCTTTGAGGCCGACGCTAAAGGCTTGGGCTTTGCTTCCGCCAAGCGGCCTTCCGATAGCTTGATTCACGCGGGCGGCGATGTGGTCGTGGTCAAAGGCACGCCGGAGTTGAAGATGAACGGCAGCGTGCAGCGTTTGAATCCGGCGTCGTTTGGCGCGGCGCAGGCGGGATCGGTGAATGCGGTCTTCAGCGCGGATGCGCACTTGGCCAGCGATTGGCGCGCAGGCGTGAATCTGACCCTGCAGCCGTCGACGTTTGCCAATGCGCCGTTGTCGGGCTATGCCAAGCTGATGGCGGCCAAGGGCAGCGTGAGCGGCGCAGATGTAGACTTGCATCTGGCGTCCAATAGCTTGCAGGCCAAAGGCAGCTTTGGCAGCGCGCTCGATAAGCTGGAGTGGAAGCTCGACGCGCCGCAGCTTGGCGCGCTCGGGCCGCAGTTCGGCGGCGCGCTGCACGCCAACGGCACAGTATCCGGCACCAGCGCCCGCCCCGCCCTCGCGCTCACCCTCAACGGCGCCAACCTGCGCGCCCCCGGCCAGCAAGAAATCGGCACCATCAAAGGCAGCGCAACGCTCGGCAATACGATTGCGATGGCGAATACTGGAACCGCCGATGTGCCGCTGGTCAGTGATGTGGAGATCACGCGCTACGTGTCGCCCGCCATCTCGCTCGACAAGCTGCGCTTGCAGACCAGCGGCACCCGCTCGGCGCACGTGATTCAACTGAGTGCCGCCAACCCGGATTTCGACGCCGCGCTGCGCGTCAAGGGCAGCTGGGCCGACGACACCTGGACAGGCGCGATCGACACGCTGCAAAACCGTGGCCGCTTCGCCCTCACTCTCGCCGCGCCAGCGCCGCTCAAACTCGTCGCACCGAACGACACTGGCGTCGCCGGCCTGCTCAAGCCCGAGCAAATCGCGCTGGGCAACGCCACCATCAACCTGCCCGCCGGCTCGATCCGCATCGATTACCTCGAAAAGAACGCCGCCACATGGCGCAGCAAGGGCCAAGCCGCCGGCGTGCCAGTCAACTACCTCGCCCAGCTCTCAGACGCATGGCGCGACAACGTCCGCAGCACCATGACCATCGGCGCCGACTGGGGCCTGAACCTGCAAGCGGCCACCCGCACGCTGGCCGGCAGCGTCCACGTGTTCCGCGAACAGGGCGACCTCACCATCACCGGCGCAGACCTGCCGCAAGCGCTCGGCCTGAAAACGCTGGATGCCCGTGCCGACGTCACCGACGGCACGCTGCGCGTCCAACTCAATGTCGACGGCACCCGCGCCGGCCAAGCGAAACTCGATGGCAGCGCCCAGTTGCAAGAAGGCCGCCTCGCCGACAACAGCAGCTTCACCCTGAACGGCAGCGCCAATATGGGCTCCCTCGCCTGGCTGGCGCCACTGGCCGGCCAGCCGGGCCTCGAAATCGACGGCACGCTGAAGATGGCCATCGCCGGCAACGGCACCATCTCCGCGCCACAACTGAGCGGCGATATCAGCGGCGACAAGTTGAGCATCAACTGGCTCGATCAAGGCATCAAGCTGCGCAACGGCCAACTGCAAGCCCACCTCACCGGCGACCAGCTGCAATTGCAAAAACTGGCCTTCGACGGCGCCGAAGGCCGCGCCCTCGCCGATGGCTGGATACGCTATGCCAATAACGAAACCACGATGCAACTCAAGCTGAGCGCCGACAAGCTGGAAATACTGTCGCGCCCTGATCGCATCCTCACCATCAGCGGCACCACCAGCCTGACGCGCGACGCCAGGCACTTCCAGCTGGACGGCAAACTGCGCGCCGACCGCGCCAACATCGAACTGGCCGGCGCCGATACGCCAACGCTAAGCGACGACGTGGTCATCCTCGGCAAAGGCAAAGCGCCAGTCAAAGCAGCACAAGGCATGCCGCTGAATATCGACCTCGAAGCGGATCTCGGCAACAACTTCAAACTCAAAGGCAAAGGCCTCGAAGCTGAACTGGCAGGCACGCTGCGCATCCGCGTGGCCGACCGCCGCCCGCCGCGCGTCAACGGCAGCATCCGTGTGGTGAGCGGAACGTATGCGGCCTACGGACAAAAGCTGGCGATCGATCGCGGCGTGATTAACTTCACCGGCGCATACGACAATCCGGGCCTGAATATTCTCGCCGTGCGCCGCCGCCCGGAAGGCGAAGCGCTGAGCGAAACCAACGTGGAAGCCGGCGTGGAAGTACGCGGCACCGCCCTGGCGCCGCAAGCCAAGCTAGTGTCCACACCGACCGTCTCGGACAGCGACAAGCTGGCGTGGCTGGTGCTCGGCCACGGCATCGACAACACGGCGGGTAACGATATGGCCCTGCTCAGCACCGCAGCAGGCGCGCTGTTTGGCGGCGCAGGCCAAGGCAAGCTGGCCAACGCCCTGGGCGTGGATGAATTGGGAGTAGGCCAGGCAGCAGGCACCGCCACCGCAGGCGCGGCCACCGGTTTGCAGAACACGGTGGTCACCGTCGGCAAGCGCTTGTCGTCGCGCGCTTACCTGAGCTTTGAACAAGGCGCGAGTACCGCCACCAGTTTGGTCAAGCTCAAATACAAACTGAACCCACGCATTACGCTGCAATTCCAGACCGGCACCAACAATGCGCTGGACATACTCTACACGTGGGCGTTTGATTAGTTAACTTGGATTGTGATCCGGGACAGGATCATCCTGCGGCGCCGGGTGCGGTGCATTCGGCGGCGCAGGATCATCCACAGGGACGGGATCGGGGGCGCGGTGGAATAATTTCATGATCGTCTCCTTGGGGGCGCGGACATGGCTTCATTCTACCCCGAGGCTCCGCTCATGGGTCAGACCCCTGCGGGGTCTGGCCCTTTGGCCTAGGGTTGGGCGTGTTTCACGTATTTCTCCAGCCATGCGTTGGTCTCGTACAGCATGTGCATGATGGATTCGCGCGCGCGATAGGCGTGCGATTCGTTCGGCAGCATCACCAGCCGCGCCGTGCCACCCAAGCCTTTAATCGCCTGGAACATGCGCTCGCTCTGCAATGGGAAGGTGCCGGAGTTGCTATCCTCCGCGCCGTGTATCAGCAGCATGGCGTCCTTGATCTTGTCGGCGTTATTGAACGGCGACATCGCCTGATACACCTCCGGCGCCTGCCAGTATGGCCGCTCCTCGGACTGAAAACCAAACGGCGTCAAAGTACGGTTGTACGCTCCGCTGCGCGCAATCCCGGCGCGGAACAAGCGCGTATGCGCCAGCAGATTCCCGGTCATGAATGCGCCATACGAATGCCCGCCAATTGCAATGCGATGGCGATCCGCCACGCCGCGCCGCACCACCTCCTCCACCGCCGCCTCGGCCGACGCCACCAGCTGCGGCAAGTAAGTATCGTTAGGCTCATCGTCGCCGCTGCCGACAATCGGGAACGACGGGTTATCCAGCACCGCATAGCCCATCGCCAAAAACACCGCCGGCCCCCAATAGCTGACCGAATTAAAACGATACGGCGAACCGGTAGTCTGGCTGGCCGCACCAGCAGATTTGAACTCCTGCGGATAGGCCCACATCAGCATCGGCAGCGGCCCATCGCGCGCCGCGTCGTAACCCGGCGGCAGCATCAGCGTCGCCGTCAACTCCACGCCATCGTTGCGGGAGTAGCGAATCTGCTCCTTGAACACGTCCTTTAGCTGCGGCGTCGGATGCGGGTAATTGGTCAGCGCCGTCAACTGCTCGTTTTCCGGCTTGGTCAAATCACGCAAGTAGTAATTGGGCCGTTCGGTCGGAGACTCGCGCGTGGTGAGCAGCAGCGTGCCGTCATCATTCAGCACCGCCGCCACGTTTTCAAAATACGGCGCGGCGCTTTGGAACAGGCGTTCCTTGTGCCTGGTGGTCAAGCTCAGACGGTCGATAAAGGGGCGGTCGCCTTCCGGCGTCGCACCGGCACCGTCCAGCAGCAACGTGGTACCGGGGCCGATCAGCAAACGCGGGAAGCCGTTGGCGTCCGCGCGCATCACCGGCGAACCGGGGCTGCTGTAGCGATCCTCGTAGGAACCGGCATAAATCAATTCCGGCGGCGTCGATAGATGGCCGGGCTGTATCATCCACTGCTTGTAATCGCGCGTCTTGTGCCAACGTTCGTTGATCAGCGCCACATCATCACGGCCCCACGCAATACCGGCATAGCGCATCGTCAGGCGCGCCAGCACGCGCGGCGGTTCGCGGAACGGCGCGGCATGCAGCAGCACCAGGTCGCGGATGCCGTCGATCACCTCGCGCACTGGATCGCCACCGTCCTGCGCCTCGGCCCACACCAGCGAAGCCGGGGCATCGGCGCGCCACGACACATGGCGCACGCCTTCCGACACCGCATCATTCCCCGGCGGCAGGCCTTCTTCCAGCGGCAGATCGGCCACCGTGTGCACCACGTCGCCGTGCATATCGCGCACTTCCAGGCGCTCGCCGAAACTCGACGCCGGCACGATGTAGGAATACGGCCGCGTGATGCTCTGCGTGAGCAGATACTCGCCGCTCGGCGCGATCGAGGTGCGCGAGAACTGCCCCGGCGCGCCGACCAGCCGCGTCTTGCCGTGCAAGTCCACAATCGCCATCTGCACCGTGATGTAGTACTCGAACAGGCGCGCGTCTTCCTCGTTCTTCAGCAGGTCTTGATAGGTGCGCAGCTGGCGCACATGGCCGTCCGAGGTACTGTCCTGCTCTATCGGCCCGGATGGAATGCCGCTAGCCACCGGCGGCTTGCCGATGCCCGCAGGCCGCCAATGCACCAGCAAGCCGCTGCTATCGGGCAGCCAGTTAAAGCCGCGCGTCAGCACCGCCGACAGGGGCTGCGGCGACAGCTTGCGCGCCTTGCGTTCTGCGATATCGAGCACCCACAACTCCACCGCACCGCGTTCGCCCTGCAGCGCCACGTGCGAGAAAGCGAGGTAGCGCTGATCGGGCGACCAGCTCAAATCCGCCAGGCGCAAGCCGCGCGGTAAACCACGGATGCGGCTCTCCTTGCGCGTGCCCACGTCCAGCAAGGACAAGTCCGTGCCAAACGAAAAACGCGAGGAAGAACAGGTGCGCGGATTGATGCGCAAGCCGGCCAGCTTCAATTCCGGCTGCGCCACTTCGGCGATGCCGGGCAGCGGCGGCGTTTGCACCACGGCGACGATGTTACGTTGAGGGCTCAAGCTCAGTGCCGGCGCGCGCGCCGCATCAACGATGGCTTGCAAGGCGGCCGGCGGCAGGCGATATCCGCCCTGCTGGGCGCCGGCTTGCGGCGAGGCGGCCATCAGGCCTAAATTCAGAGGCAGCACAGATAAAGGTTTGTTCATGGAGATCCTTTCGGTCCAGAAGCGAAGGCTGCTGCGGTTCAGTTTGCTCATGCTAACCGTGATTGTCAATCAGTGCCGTACAATCACGGTTTTAAGCTTTCGCATTCGGACAGATTATGGAAATGACCACACTCGTACTGTTGCTGCTCGTGCCCCTGGCCGTTTGGCGCATTTATTCGCGACTGAAAGTCGTCCTGGGCCGCACCAAGTCCGAACTGTGGCGCCACTATGCCACGCTGGCGGTGATGGTGGTGATGGTGCTGGCCGTGGCGGTACAAATCCTCGGCAACTGGGTGGCGCTGGCGGCGCTGCTGGCCGGCGTGGTGGTGGGCGCGCTGCTCGGCCAGCGCAGCATGAAGTTGAGCCGGCTTGAGAATCGTCCCGACGGTTTTTTCTACACGCAGAACCGCAAGCTTGGCCTGCTGGTCATCATGCTGTTCATCAGCCGCCTGATCTACCGCTTGTTCGAGGCTTACCTGCACATGCACAACGGCCTGCCGCTCGATCCTGACTTCCTTGGCAATCCGATTTCGTCCTGGCTGTTTGGTCTCCTGGGCGGTTTCTACGGCGTGTATTCGTGGCTGCTGATACAGTGGCGCCGTACGCAAAAACCCGTACCGCGCCCGATTGACATTTTCGACATTAAGTAAAATCGCGGTGCTATCATGGCCACACGTAGCCATTGATAGCACGCTATGAATACGTCAATTTACGATAAGACCAATAAAGGCCGGGAGGAGATCGCGACGCGCAAGTACCAGCTTGCGTCGCGCTTGCGCGCCTTGCTGGTGTTGGTGGACGGCCACAGGACTGAGGACGAACTGCTGCGCAATGTGGCAGGACTGGGCCTGACGGAGAGCGCGCTGCAGGAATTGCTGGCGGAGGATTACATCTTGCTGGCGACCAGTTACGTGTCGCTGCCGGAGCCCGAACCGGAACCTGAAACTGCCGTCCTGCCAACCGTGGATCAAGTCCAACAATTCCGCTCGGTTTACGACTTCTACAACAAGACCATCAAAAGCACCATAGGCCTGCGCGGTTTCACCTTGCAACTGAGAGTCGAAAAAGCCGGCTCGGTGGACGAACTGCGCCAGCTGCGCGATCCCTACGTGGAGGCAGTGCAAAAAGCAAAGGGCCGCGATACCGCGGCCCTCCTCGCCCAACAATTGGATCAGCTGCTGGCCAACTAATTGGCTGATTAAGCTGCGGCCTTTTCCTTCTCTTCCTGCTTGCGGCGCTGCAGCACGAAGATCGGCTGCGCCCATTCCGTGTCCTTCTTCTTTTTGCTCGTGATGAGCGTCAGCTCGGAAGGATCGTAGACGTCGGTGTTGTGAGTCAGCGGCGTCGTCATCAGGTACTGCGCATCGGTGTTCTTCAGGAACTCGCCAACCAGCTGGATGTTACGGATATCCAGGTGGGCAAACGGTTCATCGATGAACACGAAGCCGCCGGAACCATCTTCCGACTTCAGCAAACCAATCAGCAGCACCAGCGATTTCATCACCTGCTGGCCGCCCGACGCTTCACCGTCGTTCATGCCGATCACGCCCTTGCCGTCGAACTTGAAGCGCACGTGCAGGCCGGCTTGCGCCAGCTGCACATCGTCGTTCTCCAGTCGCACCGGATCCGCGCTCACCTCGATGCCGGCCAGCTGGCCCAGCTCCTTGATGTTGGCGGCGTAGGTCTTGATGGTGTAGCGCAAACGCTCCATGTAGGCGCCGCGTGCATTGCCGGTCGCTTCGATGGCGCGGTTGTTCTGGTAGCGGCGCTCTTCGGTTTCCGACTGGCGCGCGTGCAGCTGGTCGTTCAGGCGCTGGTACTGGTCGATCACGGTGGCATCCAGCTCCCAGTCGCTGCGCGCGAGGCTCGCTTCCAGGCTGTGGACGCGCAGCGTCACCTGGTGCGCGTTCTGGTGTTCTTTCACCAGCGCGGCGCGGCGCGCAGGACGGCGCCAGCCTTGCGGCAGGTGACGCCAGCTCTTACGCAATGCCAGCAAGGCCTTGGCGTGATCGCTGCGCTGCTCCAGTTGCCGCTTGTGATTCATGCGCATACCGGCTTCCGCTTCCGACAATGCGAAGCGCGCGTTCTGCCACGTGGTGTCGGCGCGGGTGCGCGTGACCACGGCGGTCTTGATCAGGTTTTGCAGTTCGCCCAGGCGCGCACCAACCTCGGTACGCTCGGTGCGCAGCGGTACGGCGTTGCGCGCGGCTTCGTCGAATTCCTCTGCGCGTGCCGCCAGTTCCTTGGCGGCGTCGACACCGGCCAGGCGGGTTTTCAGCGAGCTGATTTCAGTCGCCAGCTTGGATACTTGCAGCGTCAGTTGATCTTCCTGCGCTTCCAGCGCCGGCAGCGATTTTTGAATTGCTTCCGCGCGCTGCGTGCGGCCTGCGGAACCGAAGCGGTAGCGCGAGGCTTCCACAAACAGCGAGCGGCCGCCGCGGCGTTCGCGGTGGTAGGCTTCCGGCGTAATCCATTCTTCGTGGCTACCCAGCTTGGCGCCTTGATCCACGCTGTCCACGCGGGTGATGCGCGACAGCTGCTCCACCAGCCATGCCGGCACCTTGGCCGAGAACTTCACCACCGACATCAGGGTGTCGTCCTTGGTCGACGGCGCGTTCACCAGATCCGGCACGATGAAGTGGCGATAGCGCTCCTTCTCCGCCAAACGGTAAGCAGCAGCGGCGTCGGACGATTTATCCAGCAGCACCACGGAGGCATAGCCGGACAGCACGCCTTCCACGGCGCCCTGCCATTTCGGATCGGTGACTTCGACCACGTCCGACAGCATCATGTGGCCGATGCCGGCGTCGTTCAGCACCTTGCGCATGGCGCGCTGCGCTTCCGGTTCCGGCATCGCGGTCTTGCCTTGCAGCGCCGAGATGGTCGACAACTCGCTGGCGATTTTCGACGCGATGGCGTCGCGCGCGGTGCGCTGGCGCGCCAGTTCGATTTCTTTTTCTTGCAGCGTCTTCGCCACTTCGGCCAGATCCGAACCGGAGTCCGAGGCCAGCTTCTCCAGGCGCGCCTTTTGTTCCAGCAGGCTTTCCAGCGGCTTCAGTTTGCCGTTGATGTGCGTCAGGCGGGTTTGCAGCGAGGTCGATTCCTGCTCCAGCACGGTCTCGTGGCTTTGCGCGTCCGACAGCGCCTTGGCTTGTGCAGCCAGCATGGCGCGCTTGTCGGCCAGTTGCGCGTCGGCCTGCATCAGCGGCTTGCGCGCTTCGCGCAGCTGGCGACTGAGGTTGGCGTGTTTCTCGCGCGCTTCGTGGTACTCCAGCGACGGCAGCACTTCCTCTTGCAGGTTGCGGCGTTCCTTGTTCAGGTCTTCCCACTGGTGGTAGTTGGCCACGCGCAGGCGCAGGCCTTCCAGGTTGGTCTTGGAGGCTTCCAGTTCCGCTTCAAAGCGTTTCAGTTCGGTCTCGGTGTCGCGCTGGTGGCGCTTCGCTTCGTCGTACGCATCTAGCACTTCCTTGTCGCCGAACACCTGGAACACCAGATCCAGCAACTGGCGCGGCGCGTATTCGCACAGCTTGTCGGTTTCGCCCTGCTCAAGCGCCAGCACTTTGGCCATGGCCGGCGACAGGCCGGCATTGGCCAGGCGCTTGCGATAGTTTTCCACGCCCAGCCAGTCGTTGCCGGCTTCACCGATTTCCTCGATCTGCACATTACCGGGACGCATAAGGTACTGGCGCTTCCAGTCGCCGCCGTTCTTTTGAATCTGGCAGAACAGCGTCACCTCGTCTTCCGCGAAGAAGCCGGAGCTGCGGAACGGACGGTTGGACAGCTGACGTCCCATCGGCTTGTTATCGACCACGGCGCGCAGCCAAGCGGTTTGCTGGCCGCTGTGGCGCGCGTAGTGTTTATAGGTGCGGCCCATCGAGCAATCGAGACCGAACAGCGTGCGCAGCGCGTCCAGCAAGGTGGTCTTGCCGGAGCCGTTCTGGCCCGCGATGGTGATGATCTTGGCGTCCAGCGGGATGTTCTTGATGCGTTGCCAGTAATCCCAGTGGACTAGTTCTAGCGATTTAATATGAAACATGGCTTAGTCCTTGGCTGGAGTGTCTTCGTCGATGACGATGGGGGCCGGTGGCGGCGCGTCGAAGGCAGGAAGGATTTCCTCTTCCGCTTCAACCGGCGTCTCCACTTCGATCGGCGGCTCGCTGCGCGGCACGGCGACGATTTGCGGCGGCGAACGTTTGAACACGTCGGCCAGCGCGCCGTTGACGATGCGCTCTTTCAGCAAGTCGGTATCCATCAGCAAGTCGAGCAGCGGGCCTTCAACGATCACGTCGCCGCGGCGCTCGATGAAACCAAGCTTGGACAAAATACCGAGGTTCATATCGAGACGGGTTTTCTTGCCCAGCTTATCGCCGAAGTCCGCCAGCAGCGCCTTGTAGGCGATGCCGATGGAAGTGTCTTCCGCGCGCGGCAGCGGCTTCTCGGTGCCGAACATATCGTTTTGGTTGTCCTCCGCGTGCTGGTGGGTCTCCTGGCGTTCGCGCTTGGGCAGAATGATCTGCGCCCACAGCACCACCAGCAAGGCCACGCCGTCGCGCGACAGGCCGAAGTTATTGTTTTGCCAGACGTCCTTGGCGCCGAACACTTTCGGTTCGATGGCGCGGTGCAGGGCCAGCGTCACGTGATCTGCATACACGTTGTCCAGCAGTTTCAGGCCGGTGGCCAGCAGGCGCGCGTCGACTTCGGCGCGGAACTGTTCGTCCGACAGCACGCGCTTTACGAGTTTGTCGTCGCGGCGCAGGGTTTGATGCGTGAGCAGGCGCGCGATCAGGATTTGGGAATCGTCATTCATCGGACTTGTCGCCTTCCGGGTTCAAAGACAGTGAGAGGGAGGCTAGGGACATCGCTGCGACCTCGAGGTCGGGCAGCTGAACCATTTCATCTTGCGGCGCAAACTTGACCGGCAAGCGCGCCAGTTCGGCGGTAGCGCCTTGCAGGCGCGCCTCGTCGGCGTCGCCCAGCAGCGGCAGCAGCGAAGCGCGGTACGAGGCCACGGCAAAGGTAGCCGGCAGCAGCGATTCGTGCGCCTGGATGGATTTCGGCGCTTCTTCCGCGATGCTCGGGAAATTCCCCAGCGCGGCGAAGTCGGACAGGCGCGCCAGCCAATCATCAAGCTCCTGCTGCATGGCAGGGCCTTCGCTGATGGTGGTTGGTGCATCGGTGCCGGCCGGCAGGCCGTTGGATACGATGGTGTTTACGCGGTCGGCCATTAATTCTGTTTCTGCTACGTCTATCATTTCTGCGGGCGTCATGAACAGCGGGACTACCGGCTGGTCGATGGCGTCCGTGGCCAGCGAGGCCAGGTCTTCGTGTTCCAGCAGCCAGCGCTTGATGTCCGTGGTGGACAGGCCGGACTGGCCAAGGTGCACGCGCTGGCGCTCAATCTGATTCAGCGCGCGCGAGAACATGCCCTGCATATTGAGCAGCGCAGATTGCGCGCGGCCGATGGCTTGCGCCGCCTTGTGCGTGGCGCTGTCGGCGTTTTCGTCGGTGGTGATGGCGCGCAGGATTTCCGAGCCCTTCTCCACCCAGTCGCACGCCATATGCCACTTGGCCTGGGAAGCGCGCAGGCGGAATTCGGAACCGGACGCAATCGCGTCGGAGAATTCTTCGGTCAATTCCACCAGTCGGCCCAGCAGGTGATTCAGCTGGTCGACCGTAACGCCGCCCATCACCTGGGCGCCGGCCACCTGCGACAGCAGGAAGCCCATTTCGGCGTTGTCGTCTTCTTCTTTGCCCAGTGCCAGCAGCGCGTCGATAGCCGACAGCACGTTGCGCGCCATCGGCGTGACGCGGTACACGGCTTGCTGCGCATCCCATGCCAGCAGCTGGTTGGAGCGCAGGCGCATCAGCACCGTCTCCAGCGATTCCGGCAGCAGGTACGCGAGGCGGGTGTTGATGTCGGCGCGGGTGAAACTGGTCGAGGAAGTGTCGCCGGCCAGCTCGCGCAGCACCAGCAGGCGTACCAGCACGCCGTCGAAACCGCCGTGGAACAGGGCCGTGAACACCTGCAGCAGCGGCTGCGCGCGCTTCAGGTGGTAGACCTGCTCGATCTCGTCGGCGGATATGTGCGGCTGGAAGTGGGCCTGCAGGCTGTCTTGTACCTGCGGATCCGGTGCGGCTTCACTAGTTATAGGTTCGATCATTCTTTGCCATTCTGTACTCCGCTAAAATTATAAAAAATGAAACAACTCGTCATTTTTTTGCGGGGGCGTCAGTATAGCAGGAGCCTACTTTTTCACGACTTTTTCCAGTGTCTGGTCGACGAAGTCGCCGTCGGTGTCGTTAAAGCGCACGCGCACCGGATACCAGTCCATGGACGGCGCCAGCCACAGGTCGACCTGCTGGCCCTTGGCGTCCGGCGGCGGCGCCTTGACCAGGTGGACGGCGCTGATCTGGCCCGAGCCGATATCGATATTCTCGGTCTTCTCGACCTTGAAGCTCCACGGCTCGGCGTCGCGGCGGCCGGCCACGAACAAATGCCACTCGCTGCCCGGCTTGAACTTGTCCGGCGCGGCGCGTGCGATGGCGGCCAGCTGCCACTGGGCGCTGCTGCGATCCTGCTCGCCCCCCAGGATCGGGTAGGTGACGTCGCTTTCGGTAAATGCAATGGTCTTGGCGTCGCGCTTGAAGGTGGTGGTGTACGGCTCCTTGCGGAGGCGCTTCTCGTGGAAGCTCACCGGCGCGAGGCCAAAATCATCGATCCCGCCTTCGCTGCGGTTTTCCACCACCTTGCCGAAGATGGCGGCGCGGCTCTCGGTGACGATGGAATATTTGCCATCGCCAGCGCGCCACTGCACCGTGGCCACGCCGTTCAGCGACAAGCCGCTTTGCTTGATTTTCAAGTTGTAGCTCAGGTCTGCCGATGGCGGCGGATTGGTGGCGCGCTTGGCGCTTGGATGTTCTTCGGCCGCATTTGCGGCAGCCGCTAACATGAAGGCGGCGCAAAGGGTAGTGAGTTTTTTCATTTGTCTGTCATCTTTATGTTGGAGACGGTCTGCGTCGTCAGCGCACCGTTGGCCTCCGTGTTGCGTATCTGGACAGGGAACCAATTCACGCCCGGCGCCAGCCAGATATCCAGCTTGGACGAGTAAGTGCCCGGCTTGGGCGGACGGCTCAAGTGCCATGTCACCAGCTTGCCCAGCTTCGTTTCAATTTCCTCCTCGCCCACCAGCTGGAAGCGGAAGATGGTGGCGTCCTTTTCCTCGCCGACCTGGATGTCGATATCGCCGCCGAACTGATTCAGGTCGGCGCGGCCGATGCCGCCCAGCTGGAACGGCACGGTCGCCTTGTCCTGCGCGCCCACCAGCAGCGGGAAGCTACGCTCGGACGCCGAGAAGCTGATGGTGCCGGCGTCGCGATTGAAATGGGTCGCGGTTTCGGCACGGCGCGCGCGCTTCTCGGTGACGGTGACCGGGGCGATGCCGTAGTCGTCGATCTCTCCCTCGCTGCGCAGTACCAGCAGGTTGATGCGCGTGACCAGCAGGCTCACGCCCGCTTCCACCGAGGCCTTGTAACGGCTACCGTCAGTATGCCACGTCATGGTCGCGGAGCCCGTCCACTTGGTGCCGTCGGCGTCGACGCGGTCGACCGTCATGTCGAAGGTGGCCGATGGCGGCAGGTTGACCTTGTAGCGGCGCAGGCCTTGCTTGGGCGCGGCGTCCGGCACGGCCACCGCCGGCGTCTCGCCTTGCGCCACGGCGGGCGGCGGCGTGCCGGTCTGCGCTTGCGCGGCGCCGGCTTGTTCAGCGCCTGGCTGCACGCCGGCCAGCGCGGCGCCGGCTTCCGCCGCGATTTCCGACGTTACCGCTGCTGTCGCGGCCATGGCACCACTGCCCGCATCCGGCGCGGCCACCGGCTCCACCACCGGCTTGGCCTTGGCCGCCGGTCTGCGCGGCGCGGCCGCCAATGGCGCTACCTCGGCCAGCGGCGTGCTATCTACCCGCTTCGGCAAGGCTAGTCTGAGCTGCGCCGTCATCAGCGATGGCGGCAGCTCCGACGGCCGGTGCGTCTGCGCGCTCAAGCGCCCACCCACCCAGTCAATGGCGGCATAGTGCAGCGCCACGGTGGCGACACACAAAACCAGTACGCGCCGGTGCCGGGCAAGGGAGGAAGCAATCGTCATGGCCGCTAGTTTAAACGGGATCGGCAAGAACAGTGGGGCTGCCGCCGAAATGTTGTCAAAACCTTTTGAATGACAAACAAATATCTGCTACGCTAACCGCACATCCCACAGGAGAATTTCATGGCGCATAACCCAATGAACGACACGCTGGATTTCGTAAAAAACCTGTGGGGCAGCATGAGCGTGCCGGGCCTGACCGCCCCCACCCTGTCGGTGGAAGAACTGGACAAGAAAATCAACGACCTCAAAGCCGTTGAGAGCTGGCTCAATCTGAATATGAGCATGCTGCGCGGGAGCATACAGGCGCTGGAAGTCCAGCGCGGCACCATCGCCACCCTGAAATCGGTCGGCGCCAGCTTGGCCTCTGCGGTCAACACCGGCGTGAACGACAAGTCGATCTTCGACTCCAATCCATACGCCTCGGCCTTCTTCCACCACGCGCGCGAAGCCGACAAGGCGCAAACTGCACCGACGCCTACGCCGGCTCCAGCCGCCGCTGAAGCGGACGCCAAGGCCGCGCCGACGCCGACGCCGGAAGCGCCAAAGTCCGCCGGCCCAACACTGGGCGCAGGCGCGGGGCAGCCCAACGCCTGGTGGAACCTGCTGCAAGATCAATTCAAGCAAGCCGTATCGACCGCCATCGCGTCCGAAACGATGATGGCCGACGCCGCCGTCAAATTTGCCGCTGCCGCTGCGGGCGCCGGTACGCCGCCGGCCGCCGCCAAGCCTACCTCGGCGCCTGCTGCTTCAGCATCGGCCGCGGCGCCAGACAAAGCGCCGGCAGCTGTCAAGAAGCCTGCCGCGAAAAAACCGGCAGCGAAAAAAGCCGCCGTCAAGCCGGTTGCGAAACCGGCTGCGGATAAACCGTAACGGGAATTACGCCAGCCGCTGAATGCGGATGGCGTCGATCAAGCCATCGGCCTGACGCTGCACTTTCTCGATATCGATTAAGCCCTCTTCTTCAAGCAGCTTGGCGCTATCGTGCGCGGCTTGAAAACTATCGAGGGTATCGCCCCTTGCAGCGACTGGGCGTATCCACGCCACGCTGCCGACCTTCATTTTTTTGTACACTTCTTTTGCCAGATCGCGCATATTTTTGTGCCCTTAATTTGCCCTCAATATTGACAGCGAATCAAGCGCAGACCGGGCTGCGCTCAGCCCAGTGTAATCATTTGGCGGAACTGAAACAAGCACGCTGTTGCGCGGCGCGGACGCTTGGCCGCCACTCAGGCGCCGCTCCAGCGGGTCGATTCCGGCACCGGGCCATTGGCCGCTTCGTACTCGCTGGCAGCGGCTGCGGCCACCACGCCGGACACCGGCGCCAAGAGCGCCAACTGCTCCATCAGCTGGGCAAAACGCTGCTGGCCTGGCGCGATGGCGTCGACGTGCATCAGCACGCCGATGGCCTCGTCGGCCAGCCCGCGCTGGTAGCCGTTTTCCTGCAAATGGGAGATCAGGATTTGCGCCGAATTGAAGAGCACACGCATGTTGTGCGGAAGCTGCTTGCGCGCCCCGCGCATCCATTCGACCGCCTCGGTGAGTTTACCGGTCTTCCACAGCAGCACGCCTTTGTTCATCAGGTCTGCCGCTTCCTGGCGCGCGGATTTAATGAGCTCCTGCCCTTCGTCGGCCATGCGCGCCTTGTCGAAGATTTTCTGCACGTCGTCCAGCAGCGGCGCGTTGTCGTGGTTATTGCGGGTGACGTAGCACAGCAGGTTGACCGGCGCTTCTTTCACGCCGACGGCAAACAGCAGGGTCGCCATATCGAGACAGGTTTCGGTATCGGGTCGCTGGCGGTTTTCGTCGGCCAGCATCACTTCCAGTTCGTCGCCGGATTTGCGCGCGCGGCGGAAGTCGCCGCTCTCGTGGTAGACCAAGCCTTCGGTGATCTTGGCGCGCAGCGTGACCTGGTCGCCGCCGAATTGGTGAACCGCCGCGTTGAGCAGGCGGATCGCTTCCTTGGTGTCGTTCTTTTGGCCGCATACACGGGCCAAGCCCAGATACGCGTCCACCGTTTTACGCACCGAGAACTCGCCGATCTCAATGCACTTGCGGAAGGCCTTCTCCGCCACCGGGATATTCCCCAGCTTGAGCGCCGTGGTGCCGAGCGCGCGCTGGCGCGGCACCGAGTTGGGCGACAGCTTGGCGGCTTTTTGCAGCACGTCGAACGCTTCTTCGGTTTTGCCTTGCTGCTGGAACGATTCGGCCAGCTGGTCGAAGGCGTCGATATAGAAGCGGTTATCGGTGATCACGGCCTGGAACATCATGCGCGCCGCATCGGCATCGCCGTTCGCCATGCGGATTTTACCGAGGCCGCAGCGCGCCCAGTTGTACTCGCGCTCTTGCAGCACTTGCTCGTAGACGGCGCCCGCCTGATCAGGGTCGCCGCTCTTGAGCAGCAGCGTGGCGCGCATGCGGTGCAGGTCGATGGCGTGCAGCGGGTGGTGGGCGATTTGTTCTTCGCACAGGCGCGCTGCGCGCAAGTAGTCCTTGTCCGCAAAGGCCTGGTCGATTTCGCGGAAGATCTGCTTCTTCAGCCAGACGCGGTTCAGGCGCGTGAGCAGCACACCCTCGGTAATCGGCTTGATGATGTAAGCGTCCGGCTGGTGCTCGGCCGCGCCCATCACCGATTCCACGCTCTTTTCGGCGGAGACCATCAGCCATACGCTAGATGGCAGCATCAGGTTGCGGATGCGCGCTTCTTCCAGCACTTGCTGGCCGTTCTTGCCGTCGCCCAGGTTGTAATCGCACAGCACCACGTCGTAGCGGGTTTTCGACAGCAGCACCATGGCCTCGCCGCCGCTGGAGGCCTGGTCGATATGCTTGGCGCCGAGGTTGCGCAGCGACTCGCGCAGCAATTGGCGGATGCCGACGAAATCGTCGATGATCAGATAGCGCTTTTCCGCCCAGTCGATGCCGCTTTCGGCAGGATTCGAGGTGGTGGTCATGATGTCGCTCATCGTCATGGCAGCCGCAGAACGAAGCAGCCGCCGCCCAGCGTTCCGCCGTTTTCCAGCGCGATGCTGCCGCTGCGCTGGCGGTGCTTGTGCATCTTGGCGACTTCGCTGGAGAAGTACAGGCCCAAGCCGCTGCTGTTGCTGAGGAAGTCGATGCGCGCGCGTTGAGGATCCATGGCGCTGACGCCCGCTTCCAGCATGCTGGCGGGGAAGCCGCTGCCGTTGTCTTCCACGCGCAGTTCCAGGAAGTCGCCGTCGATACTGATGGCAAGGCGCACGCGGTCGCGCGTGTAGCGGATGGCGTTGTTGATGGCGTGGACGAGTACACCGATCACCAGGTCTTCATCCAGCGTCCAGATGGCGTGCTGCGGATATTCGACATCGAGCGTGATGCCGCGCGATTGCAGCAGCATGTGGGCTTGGCCGCAGACCTGCTCCACCAGTTCGCGCACGCTGCGCGGAGCGGGATCGAACGGGTAGCCGGGTTTGCCGACGTCCTTGTACAGGGCCAGTAGCTGGATCAGGTTATCGTTCAGGCGCTTGGTCTGGTACAGCATGTGCGCCATTTGCCCATATTCGGGAGCGCTATTGGATGGATGGGCGGCGAGCAGGTTCTCCAGCGTGCCACTGAGGACGCTGATCGAGTTTTTCATGTCGTGGACGGTGGACGCCAAAAACATGAACAGCTCCGGTGAGCCTTCGTGCTGCAGCGCTTCTTCTTGGTCATCCATTGCGGTGATTCTCCACGGACGGCGCGGGATGGTTGTTCTGTGCCAGATTATAGCCTGTCGCCCCAGCGACCGCCAATTATGGCGGGGTTGACGTTGCGTTTCGCCTTAAAGCGCGCGGCACTAATCCAACCCGCACACCGCTGCGGCCAGGGTCTGACCCCGTACGGGGTCAGACCCTTTCGCTCGGGGTACTAACAACAGCCGTCAGTTCAGTTGAACGATAACTCTGCGGCAGTAACCCGCGAAGCTGTATTTATTGGCTGCGGCGGCGTTGTTTGAGCAGGAAGCGGCCGGGATCCAGGGCGTCTACCAGTGCGGCTTCCAGCGGCGGTGGTGTGTGTTCAAGTTGCGATACCAGCAGTTCGGCCATCAATGGCGCCCAGATCAGGCCGCGCGAGGCGTAGCCCAGCAGGCAGTAAAGGCCCTGGTGGCGCGGCACGTCGGGCAGGAATTCCAGGCGGCCGGCGTTGGGGTAGTCGGGCAAGGCACCAGCCAATGGCAAGCGGTCGGGCGCGGCGCAGCGGAAGCCTACGCGGCCTTCCAGTGGCGCGGTCTGCGCCAGCGCCGCAACGGCGTCTCCGGGAATGATCTCGGCCAGGCGGGTGAGGTTTTCCAGCTGGCTGCTGGTGCGCAGCTTGGGATCGTCGTCGTTGTCGTAAGTGGCGCCGGCGCAGACGATGCCGTTGGCGGGCGGCGTGACGTAGGCTTCGCGGCATACCACCAGCGGCAGTTGCGGCGGGCCGGCTTCTTGCGCAAGATGAGTCACTTGGCCGCGCAGTTTGAATAGCGGCAGTTCGGCGGCTTGTTCGATGCCGTTGGCGCTGGCGCCGCTGGCAAGGATGGCGGTTGGTGCTTGCGCGATCAGCGCGCCGCCGGCGTCGCGTACTTGCCATTCGCCGTCAACGCGTTGCAGGCTCACGGCCTCGTGGCAGAACACGCGTTGCAGGCGGTTGCCGCAAATGGCCAGCATGGCCTCGCACAGCGACGATGGCCGCGCCCAGCCGCCTTGTTCGAACAGCCAGCCGCCGTGCGGCGTGCTTGCGCCGATCAGGGAGCTGGCTTCGTCGGCGTCGGCCCAGCGGGCGTAGGCTTGCGGATAGTTCCATGTCGCCAGCGCTTCTTGCTGCACGGTGGCGTGGCGCTCGTCGCGCGCGAGTTGCAGCACGCCGCAATCGGCGCCTGCAAAGGCGCTGCCAACGCCGCCGAGGCGGCGCCATTCTCGCAGCGCGAACAGGTAGGCTGCGCGGCTCAGGCGCGTGGGGATGTTGTCGTCTTTAGAAAGCAGCGGCATGAAGATGCCCGCCAGATTGCCGGAAGCCTCCTGCGCTGGGTGGGCGTGGCGTTCGATCAGCGTGACCTGCCAGCCGCGCGCGCACAAGCGATGCGCAGCCGACGAACCGGCCAGTCCAGCGCCAATCACCACCGCCCGCCGCACCGGCTCCGGCGCAGCCGCAAGCTGCGGCCGAAGGCTGCGATAAACCGCCACGATGTCCAGCGAATCAGCAGCGGCCAGGCGGCATGCGAAACCGGCAGCGGTGAGTGCCCACACGAGCGCCTCGCAGGCAGCGGGTGCGTGCAGCGTCGCGCCCCGCACTGCAAGTTTGGCGAGCATGCGCCCCCACGCCGGCGATGCGTTGGAAGCGAGATGGAACTCGTTCACGCGCGCGCGGATCTGCGGCAGCACGGCATCCGCTGGGCCGACCAGCAAATCCAAGGTCACGTCATCATTGAGAATCACGCGATGGAAGCCCGGCACATTGAGCGGCCACGCGGCGCGCAATTCGGCATCAGCAATCTGCGCCGCAGGAGGCAGCGCAGCTGCCATCGCAATGTAATGCAAACGCCCGCCCTGCGCGCGCGCTGCCGCAAACCGCTCGTCACTGAACTGCGTGTCGAGCGCGACTCGCATCATCACTTGCGCGCCTTCCTGCAAAAGCAATCCGGCGCATGGTCGTCCACCATGCCGATGCCCTGCATGTACGCATAAATAATCGTCGAGCCGACAAACTTGAAACCCAGCTTTGCCAGATCCTTCGAGATCCGATCCGACAGCTCGGTCTTGGCCGGACGCGCTTCCTTGCCGCGCACCATCGGTTTGCCGCCGACATAAGACCACAACAGCTTATCCAGGCTGCTGCCGCTCTCCACCAGGCGCAAATACGCCTGCGCATTGGTAATCGCGGCCGCCACCTTCAAGCGATTGCGCACGATGCCCGGATTGGCCAGCAGCTCCGCCACTTTGTCCGGGCCATAGGCCGCAATTTTTTTCGCATCCCACTGGTCAAACGCCGCGCGATAATTCTCGCGCTTATTGAGGATGGTCTCCCAGCTCAAGCCAGCCTGCGCGCCCTCCAGATTCAGCATCTCGAACAAGCGGCGCTCGTCGTGGCAAGGCACGCCCCACTCAGTGTCGTGATATTCGAGGTACACCGGGTTCGCTGGATTAGCCCAGCTACAGCGTGTCTTTTCCATGAACTTAACCGAGTTCCAAGTCGCTGGACAAACCGATGCGGCGACGCTCGCCGCCCAGCACCAGCGGGCCAGTCAGATTGCTTACCAGTCGTACCTCGCCGTCCGCCACCGCTTCGCTCAAGTGCTGCATCAAACGCGGGAACACGCCCTCGGCGCGCGTCGATTCGGTGCTGTACAAAGCCGCCCACGCATTGCGGCCGGAGCGCTTGGCGATGTACAGGCCTTGGTCAGCCAACTCCACTACCTGCGACCATGATAGCAAGCGCGGTTGATCCGGCAGGAATGGGAAGCAGGCAAAGCCGATCGAGCAAGTGCGCGACAAGCGGCCGCCGTCCGGCAATTCAAAGTCACGCTCGGCCACCGCGCGGCGCATGCGCTCTGCCACGCCGGCCGCTTCATCGCGCTGGGTGGCGCGCGCCAGCACCAGGAATTCCTCGCCGCCCCAGCGAATCACGTAGTCCGATTCGCGGAACACTTCGCGCAAGCGCTCCTGCATCTGCACCAGGATCGAGTCGCCGGCGCCGTGGCCATAGCGGTCGTTCACTTCCTTGAAGTGATCCAGGTCGACCATGAAGAACACGAGGTCCTTGGGCGCCGCAATATCGCACTCGGTCAACTCGCGGTGCTGGCCGGCTTCGTAGCCGCGCAAGGACAGCGCCACATCGGCGTCGACGTTTTGCAGGAAGAAGCGGCGGTTGCGCAAGCCGGTCAGTTGGTCGGTCAGACTGACTTCCTCCAGCGCCTTGTAAGCCTGTTCCAGTTCCAGGTTTTTTTCCAGCAGTTGCTCCTGCGTCGCCGCCACCTGGCGATACGCGCTGGCGTTATCGAGCGCAATGGCGCCGTACGCGCACAAGGTGCGGAAGATCAGGCGTTCGCGCTCGCCGTAAGAATGCGCTTGCAGCGACTGCACCGTCATCGCGCCGAGCACGCGGTCGCCAACGCGCAGCGGTGCAAACAGCAGGCTCAAAGTCGGCAAGGTGCCGGGAATCAGGTGCGGCGTCACGCCCTCCTCATCCAGCTCGATCAAAATCTCGCGCCGTTCGCGCACGCAGCGCGCCGAGTTAGCGCTAGCAGAGGACAGCGGCACGCGCAGCGGCGGCAGCGGCGTTCCCGCTTCAATGCCGAAGGTGCACACCAGCGTTTCACCATCCGGCTCCAGCAGGAAGATCGAGAAGTGCGTCGCGTCGAGCAGGCCATGGACGTGGCGATCGAGCGCGCGGAACACCGCCGCCGCATCGAGGTGCGCGGTGATCTCCTGGCCGATCGCGCTCAAGTGCTCCAGCGTGGCGCTGGTCTGTTGCAGCACTTCGGCGCGCTGCGCCTCGGCGGCGGCCAGTTGACGATGGTGCTCGCCCTCGGTCTGCGCGCGCTCGGTTTGATACTGCACCTGCATCGCGATGGCGCGGTTGGTGGCTTCCTTGCTGTGGGTCTGATCGCGCGCGGCGTTGGCGCGCAGCGAAATGGTGTAAGCACGTTCGTAATCGCCGATGGCCGCGTATTCGCGCGCCGCCGCATCGAGCAACGTGCCGGGCACGGTGTAGCCTTCGATGGTGGCGGCGATTTCCAGCGCCAGCTGCAAGTAGTGCAGCACGGCGTTCGGCGCCATCATCAATTCAGGGCCGGGCAAGTCGTGGCGCGTGTGGATATCGGCCAGCACATTGAGGGCGGCGATCTGGCTCGACGCATCGCCATGATCGCGCGCCAGCGCCAGCGCCGCTTGTGCTGCGGCCAGCGCATCCTCGGGGCGCGCAAGGTGCGACAGCGCGTGCGCCTGTCCGCGCCGCGCGCTGCTCTGGAAATCGTTCTGGCACAAGGCGTCGCCGCGCGCGGCCAGGCGGGTGAAGCTGTCCAGCGCCGCCGCGTGGTTGCCCAGATCCAGCGCCAGGTCGCCCTGATACTCCAGGGCCACCGCGTAAGCGCGCGAACCGGACAGCGGCGCCAGTGTGTTGAGCGCCTCGCGCAGCAGGCTTTGCGCGGCGTCGCGCTGGCCCAGCTGGCGCAGCGTTTCGGCGGTCTGCATCAAGCACATGCCGATGCTGAGCGGCCAGCCGGTTGGCCGCGCGAGATCGAGCCCGCGCTGCATCCAGTCGAGCGCCGCCTCGTGCGCGTTCAAGCTGGTGAAGCCGTTGCCGATGTTGGTGGCGACAATGATGGCGCGGCGGATCTGGCCGGTGGCCAGCGCCGTTTCAAAGCTCAGCATCAGGTGGCCGATGGCGCGCCCGTACTCGCTGCGCTGGAAGGCGCAGGTGCCGAAGTAGTCGCTGATCCAGCCGGCCGCAATCGGCGGCACGCCGCTCAGGTCGGCGCCGAAACGGCCCTGCCAGCGCTGCTGCGCGGCCTGCCAGTCGCCAAAAGCGTCGCAGATGCCGGCGGCGGCGTCGATCACGTCGATGCGCAGCGGATCTTGCGCCAGGCGGGCAGCGGCGGCGGCCTTGCGCAGCCAGCTGTCACCGGCGGCGCTGACGCCGCGGTCGTTCGACACCCATGCCATCGTCCAGCAGGCATCGGCGCGGCAGGCGGCGGCGTCCGCCGGCAGCGCCGGCGCGGCCTGCTCGCACAGCAGCAAAGCCTGTTCCAGATGGTATTGGGCGGTGTCGAGTTCGCCGCGCAGCCATGCCGACTCGGCGGCAATCAATTGCAGGCGGGCGCGCTGCAAGGCGGCCTCCGACGGCGGCAACAAGGCCAGCAAGGCGGTAATTTCAACTGTTAACTGCTGCGCGCGCGCAGGGTCGCGCTGGCGCAAATGCCAAGCGAGCGCCGTCAGCGGCCGGAGCCGCTCCGCGCCTTGCACTTCATGCAATATTACATCCCACTGCGCCAGCTCATCGTCGAGCGCAAACATGTCCACCAAGTGACTTTCCTCTACTGTGTCGCCGCAGCGCGCCGTTGCGCTGCTACCGCATTATTCCACAGTTTGCAGGCCCTCCTGTATCGGCCTTTTAAGTGACTGATATCAAAGGTTTTTTGGTTCCACATGGAAACTAGTTTGATGCGAGTTACACCGTTTTGGGACAAAAAAAAGCCGGCCGTGCCGGCCGGCGCTGCGTTGAACGCGGGGAAGACGCGACGCTTAAGCGCGCGCAGGTTGATTAATTTGCACCAGGCGCGTGCGCATGCCCTCGGTGGCGGCCGGGCCCGGCGCGAACATATAGTCCTCGTCGTTGATGGCCAGGCCGCTGTTGGCGTCCACCAGCACCTGGTCGGCCGGCTTGCCGGTTTCGCGGCTCACCACCAGCAGGCTGGCCCCTTCCGGCGCCAGGTGGTCGTTGCCCCAGGCGACAAAGGCCAGCAGCACCGGCTTGAAGTCGCGGCCGGCCTTGGTCAGCACGTATTCATAGCGCGGCGGCCGCGCGCTGTACTGGCGGCGCTCCATCAGGCCGCCCTCGACCAGCCCGGCCAGGCGCCGGGTCAGCATATTCGGGGCGATCTTCAGGCTTTTTTCGAACTCGTCGAAACGCGTCAGGCCGTAGAAGGCGTCACGCAGGATCAGGATGCTCCACCACTCGCCCACTTTACCCAGGCTGCGAGCGATCGGGCACGGCATGCTGCCAAAGTCGGTATGTTTCATTTTCTACTCCTCAAAGTTGAAGGTGGATGCTCTTTAGCTCGGGTTACTTGCATGTTTGATGCAAGAAAGTGTGACTTTTTTAGGTGATGCCACGTCGGTGATAATGTGTGTATTTTCAAGTGCCAATTTCGTCTCCTCTTTTGCCCTGCGTTTTTGAAAATTTCTCCTATGAAAACCGCTGTTTGTCGCCTGTTTTTTACCCTCAAAAATAGGACAAAAAATCCCGTCCAAAACTCTCCAAAAATCACTTTATTTCCACACGTAAATTTCTGTGTAAAATGTGAACATTCGCGAGATTGTTCCTTCAGGATAAAATTCTTCCTGTAGATTAACTTCCGCGGCCTTGATGGCTACCAGGAATCCGTAGCTGTCGAACAAGATTGCTGCGCACCTCAAAAACGTGTGTAAAAAATGAAAACTTTTGCCAAACTCGTTGCTATCACCCTGTTCAGCCTGCCACTGCTGTCGAATGCCGCCGGTAAGACCGCCAGTGCCGCCATGCAGGTGACGTTTGAAGTCAAGGAATCCTGCACGGTGCAAACCAGCGCTGCTGCTACCACTGCCACCCCGGACACCAAGGCTGCGCCAGCCGTCGCCTGCCAGCTCAACACGCCTTACCAGCTGACCCGCGCCAACCAGCCTGCCGCCGCCAACAGCGCCGACAGCAAATCCAGCGCCATCCGCCAGGAAGCCGCCGCCGGCGAGTGGACTGTCTACTTCTAAACTCCGCTCAAAACTGCACGGTCGCCGTGATCGTGTCCTTGTAGTCCCCCGGCGACGGCGTCGTTTGTGACGGTACCCGCCCATACACTGTCACCGTCGCGCTGTTGCCGTCTCCCGAACCATTCACCGTCACCGTACCGTTGCCGCCGTCCCCCCAATTGGTGCCGTCCAGGGTGTTGGATAGCTGGTAGGACACCATCTCCGCGCCGCTCAGCTTTTTCATCCGGCGCGAGGTGGTCGATACCGGATTGCTGCCGTACGACAGCAAGATCCTGTACAGCGTGCTCTTGCTGCAGCGGACGCTCATGTTGGCGGTCGAGCGCAGGGTGCTGCTCAATAAATTGCTGTTCGGGAAGGCGAGATTGCCGATGCTGATATTGCAGTCGTTAATAATCGGCGCGCGCACCTGGAACGGAATGGCCACGACCGGCCCCAGCGTGCAGCTCAGGGCCGGGCTGAGGAAGAAGCTGTATTGCATCAGGGCGCTGCCGCTGCCAAAGTCCGAGGTCGCGCTGAGGTCGTCTGCACCCACCGCATTGGCAGACAAGGTGGCGTCCGCCGTCAATTTGCCGTACAGCGGGATCACTTGCGACATGGTGCCGACGCCGCCGCTCTTGGTCATGGTAAAGGTGATGGCCTGCGAAGCGCTGCTGGTGCTGGTGCCGGCCCAGCCGCCCCAGATCTTGGAGGCGGCGTAGCTGGTGTCGGTGTAAATGTTGTAGTTGGCCTTGATGCTGCCGTTGCCGATCTGGCGCGGCGCGGTCACCGTGGAGGATGAATTGGTGCCGGCGCCAAGATACAGGCATACCGAGACGTTGGGCGTCAGCAGCGTGCCGAGGATGTTAGTCCAGGTGCAGACCACGGTCAGATTGGCGCTCCCGGAAAAAACGTCGGTGGTGGAAATCGAGCTGACGCTGGGGAACACGATATCGCTGGGCGTGATCGCGCAGCTATCGGCGCGCGCCTGGCCGGCCAGCAGCGCCAGCAGCATACCGAGCAGGATTAGCCAGCGGCGCGCCATCATTGCCCTCCCTGGCAGCGGTACGGGCCCAGCACCGGCATGGCGTTGCCCTTGACCGCTTCATAGCGGAACTCAATCAGGCAGGGCTTGCCCTCGATAGTCAGGCGCAGGTGGTTGAGCGCCTGCAGGTGGTCGATGAAGGCCATGCCGTCATAGCCGACCACGGTGGTGGCGCCGCTTTCCACGTGCAGCACCTCGATGCCGGCGCCGAGCGGCTGGCCGCCGGCGTCGTGCAAGATCACGCTGGCCGCTTCGTAGGTCTCGACCGGGAAGCGCACCAGCACGCCGGACAGCCGGGCCGGCACCACGCCCTGGCCGGTGCTGGAGATGCGCGCGTCCAGCGGCAAGCTGGAGGGATCGATGTCGACCTGGTTGGTCACGTAGGCATTCAAATTCGGCACCAGCAGATAGCCGGAGGCCCCGGTCTTGCCGATCACCTGGTTTTCTTGCAGCACCGGCACGCCGCCGACGCCGTCGGTGGAGACCAGCGCGAAACCGGCGCCGACTTGGCGCGCCGCGTGCACGCTGCCATCCATCAGCACCAGCGCGCCGGCCACGTCCACCGAGCTGGTGCGCTGGTTGCCGGTGTCTTGCAGGTAGGCGGTGACCTGGCCGTAGTTGCCGAGATAAGTCGCCTGCGCCTGCCGCAGCGCACTGCCATTGGTGTTGACCGTTTGCAGCCCCCAGCCAAAGCCGCCGCCATAATCGGCCGAGCGCGCCAGCGTGACGGTGGTGCTGCGCGCATCGGCCTGGCGGCTGCGGCTGGCGTTGGCCGAGATGCGGTCGCCAAAAGTGCCGCTGACACTGAAGAACACGCCGCGCGCCTTGGCGTCGCGCGCGTCGCGGAAAGCGCTCACGCTCAAGAACAGGCGCCGGCCCAGCGTGGCCGTGTACGACGCCGCCACCACGCGCGCCGGCGGCGCCTCCGGCGAGCGCACGCTGATCGCGCTCAGCCCCAGTCCCTGCCCGGCAAACAGCGACAGGTTGAAATTGATACGGTCGCTGGCGCGCAGCACCGCCGCGCCTTCCAGCGTGCCGAGATCGCTGTAATTGGCGCTGGCGCGCTGCGATTGCAGGTCGATGCTAAAGCGCGGGCTCAGGTACTGGTAGCCCAGCGTGGCCTGGGCGCCGCGCCGCGCGGTCTCGCCGCTGCCGCCGCTGGCCGCCAGCGAGGCGCTGACCACGCCGGCCTGCCCCAGCCGCCACAGCATGCCGGCGCCGCCATTGAGCAAGCCGCTGCCGCCCTCGCCGTGCGCTTCCAGCGTCAGCGTGTCGCTGAGGCCGCGCCGCAGCGAGGCGCTGGCCACCGGCGTGCGCGCATAGCCGAATGAATCGGTGGTGTAGCGGCGGCGCAGCACACCCAGCTCGTACGAATAGTCGGTCAAGCCTTCGGCCAGCATGCGGGTGTCGACATACAGCGGCAAGGTGGTGCTGATGGCGCGCCCGGCCGCGTCGCGCGTGACCAGCGTGGCTTGCCCGGCGCCATTGATGCCGGCCACCTGATTGACCACGAAGGGGCCGGACGGCACCGCCGTCTCCACTTGCCGCACGCCGTTGATGTACAGGCTGACCGCGCTGGGCACCACCGCCGAGCCGGACAGCGCGGCAGCCGGGAAGGTCAGCAAGTCGGGCCGCAGGTCAAAGCTGCGCTTCCACTGCACCCCGCCCATGCGCAGCGAACGCGACCATGGCAGCGAGGACGAGATGAAATCGCCCACCTGCCACGTTTCCATGGTGTCGGGATCGGAATGCACCCAGGCGGTATCGAAGCGCACGAACTGGCGCAGCTGCGGGCTATAGTTGATGATGCCGGTGCTGGTCAGCACGCCGGCGCTGTTGAAGTAGCGTACTTCGTTGGTGATGGAGGTGCTGCGGTTCTGGCCCAGCACGCTGAAGGCGTCGTAGTTGAGCACTACGCCCGGCGTCACGCTGGCCTTGCCGGCCTTGCGCACGGTGCGGCTGGATACGGTCAGCGGCGCGCGCAGCGCATCGTCGACCCGCAGCGCAATGGTCTGGCGCGCGGCATCGTAGGTGTAGGCCAGCCCCTTGATGTCGTCGAGGTCGAACTCTTCCTTCCCCTCGACGCCAAACAGCTTGGGATCGAGCTCGATATCGCGCAGATTCTGCACGCTACTGCGCAGCCCCGAGGTCTTGCCCCGGGTAAAACGCATTACCAAGCCGGTCGCTTCACCGTTCACAATTACCTCCAGAAAAAGCTCTTCTTCCTGCGGCGGCGGCGCCGGCGGCGTTTGCGCAAGCACACTGCCCATGACCCACCATGTCAACAGCCAAGCCCACAGCCAGCGCCGGCGCATCCGGGCTAGTCCACCTTAGCGACTGTACTGGCGCTGAAAGGCCGGGTATTGATCGTGGCTTTCACCGCCAACGTCCCGTTCAGATCGGCGTCGCCAGACGTGGGCAAGCGCCATTCGCGCAGCCTCCCTGCCAGCACGTAACCGAACAAGCCCGGCGCAATCACAAACTGCTGGCCGGCGCCGTTGCTCAGTTCCAGCGCGCCGATCTGTGCGCGCTGGGTGCCGCTGTTGCGGACTCGCAACATCCAAAAACCATCTTTTTTGTACACCGCCCACGCCAGCGACGGCGCCGCGCGGTCGTCGGCCGGCAGCACAAACAGCGGCACCGAGTAGCGCAAGCGGATGTCGACGCCGCTGACGGGGCCGCTGTCGCCCTTCGGTATCTCGTCGATCAGGATGCGGTAGCACAGCTCGCTAACCGGCAGTTGGTCACTGCGCCTTACCAGCCGTATCATCTGGCTGCTCTTCGGTTCGATCTGGATAATCGGCGGGCTGGCTACCACGTCCTGGGTGGGGGTCAGCACGTCGTCCCCCTCCTTCTGCTCCCACTGGTAGACCCGGACTTGGCCGTACACCGGGGCCTCGCCCAGGTTCTGCATATTGATGCCGGTGGCCCCCTGGCCGGCGCGCAGGTTGATCATCACCGGCGAGATTTGCAAATTGGCGGCAACGGCCGGCCACGCCAGCCCGATTGCGGTCATCAGCCCTAAGATTCGTGCGCGTACGCCTGTCATCCAGCCCCCAACATTGCTTTCGCTCAACACTCGATTCCATTATTAATGATCTAAAAAAATTATGCTTTTGGCGGAAGCGACAACTATTTTGCAAGCGTAGAAAACTATCAAAAATATTTAAAAGATAGGCATAATACGCAACAGGCCGTGATAAAACTTTATCAATTAAATTGCCGGGGGCGCCATGCCGACCACCCTTGAAAGCAGTCGTTCTAAGATTCTCATCGTGGACGACTCCGCGTTTGAGCAGCGCATGCTGGCCGATTTGCTAAGCGAGATGCCGTACAAGGTCTCGGTGGCTTTCAATGGCCTGCAGGGTTACCAACTAGCGCTCGCTAATCGCCCTGACCTGATCCTGCTTGACGTGCGCATGCCGAATATGGACGGCTACACCGCCTGCCGCCTGCTCAAGGCCAACCCGGTGACGCAGGACATCCCGGTGATTTTCCTGAGCGGCGCCGATGCCGACGACGACCGCATCCTCGGCCTGTCGATCGGCGGCGTCGATTACGTCTCCAAGCCGTTCTCGCCGGGCGAGCTGGCGGCGCGCATCCAGGTGCATCTGAATTTGGCCAAGCGCCAGCAGCAAGCGCCGCCGACCGAGGCCGAGGATGAAGAACACATGGAAGCCGAGAGCGACCCGGACGCGGTGCTGGTCAACGCCGTCAAGCGGCTGATCAGCGACAACCTGGCGGCGCTGCCCGGACTGGCCGAGATCGCCCGCAGCGTCGGCACCTACCGCGAGAAGCTGTCGCAGGTATTCCGCGAGCAAACCGGCATGACGGTGTTCGGCTTCATCCGCGAGGAACGCATCCGCCGCGGCGAGGAATTATTGAAGGACACCGATATCGACGTGCAGGACATCGCCCTGCTGATCGGCTTTAACAACGCCGGCAACTTTGCCACCGCCTTCCGCGAGCGCATGGGCGTCACGCCCACCGCCTACCGGCAGGCGATCCACAAAAAACCCTAGGCGGCGGCCTGCGCCTGCATTTGCCGGCGCCAGAAGTACCACGAGGCCAGCGCGTTGATCCAGTAGCCGGCGTACAGCACCGCCGTCAGGTACAGGCCGCGGCTGGCGTACAGCGGCACCGAGATGGTGTTGACCAGCAGCCAGAACGGCCATGTCTCGAGCCGTCGTCCCATCAGCAGCAATTGCGCCACGATGGAAAACATCAGCACCGAGGAATCGATGAACGGCGCGTAGGCGTTGGTGTAGATTTGCAGCATCAAGCCGTAACCAGCGGTAGCTAACAGGCCGATGCCGGCCATCCACCACAGCGTGCGCAGGCGCGCCCGCGAGATCGGCAACGGCGCCCCGCCGGCGCCGCGCAGCCATTGCAGCCAGCCGATCACGCAAGTGACGATGAAGAACAGT
This sequence comes from Duganella rivi, assembly GCF_009857435.1. Lineage (GTDB taxonomy): Bacteria > Pseudomonadota > Gammaproteobacteria > Burkholderiales > Burkholderiaceae_D > Rugamonas > Rugamonas rivi. Next base: position 143,909 of record NZ_WWCK01000008.1, on the reverse strand, counting down.
TGCAGCGCCACGTCGGCGTACAGGTTGACGCTGTAGAACAGCGCGGCAAACATGGCGCAGCCGAGAATGCCCAGCCACCACGAATGAATGCTATTGCGGCCCGACAGCACGATGGAAACGGCCATGACGGCATTGGCGGCAAGTTCCAGCGGGGAAGTCAACGGCGCTCCTGGTTAGTGGACGCACTCCGCCGGCAACACGCGCGACGGGATGTCCTCGCTGGCGCATTGCCAGACGACGCGCTTATTCTCGTCCACGCGCGGCGTGAACGCAATAGCCTTGCCACGGTAGTTCAGGTCGGACGGGAACACCCGCACCATGCCGTTGCCGGGATCGACCGTGATGTCTTGCACCGCGTGGTTGGGATCGGCCATGGCGTAGCCGGCCTGCTCCAAGGTTTCCGGGCCGCGGCCGTTGGCGTAGAAATACCGCTCGACCGCCGCCGTGGCGTCATGCCCGACCACCACCGCTTGCGCCATGCGCGCCTTGGCCGTGTAATCGCTGTAGGCCGGCACCGCCACCGCCGCCAGCACGCCGATCAAGGCCATCAGCGCCAGCACCGAACCAGCGCCGCCGACGCCCAAGCGCGGCACGAACAGCGCCAGCAGGTAAGCCAGGCCGTGGCGGCCCGGCGCCACCACCTCGTTACCCTGCGCCAGCCCGCGCACCACCGCCATGCGCTTGACCAGCCACGGGTAATCGCCGACCAGCTCGTGGAACGACATCCAGAAGCCATTGCTCTGCTGCGCCTGCGCCGTGTAGTTGCTAACGCTGAGCTGGCGCCAGCGCTTGCCGCCGGCCGCCAGCGCCGCCAGCCCCACTTGCGCGCTTTTCAAATCGTCGCAGGCGTGGAAGCCGTGACGGTCGCAGGTGTACTCGCGGGCGCGCGCATAGGCCGCCCCCAGCAGCGGCAGCACCGCCGCTGGCGCCAGCAGCGCCGACCAGCGCAGGTGGTTGCGCTTGATGTGGCCGATCTCGTGGCCGATGTAGAAGTTGATGGCGTCCGGCCGGTCTTCCAGCGCGTCCACCACGTCCGAGTACAGCACGATGAAATTGTTGCCAAGGAAGCGGGTGGCAAAGGCGTTGAAGGCGCCGCCCATTTGCAGCAGGTAGGCTTCCGGCACTTCGTCCAGCGCGAGGCGCTGGCAACACGCTTCAATGCGCTGGTGCAGGTCGGGGAACTGCGCCGGCGTAATCTGCACCGCCGTGCCCTTCAGGTAGGACACCAGCGCCGATTGCGCGAAGCAGTAGCTGATAAAAAACAGCAGCAGGTACAACAGCGCCATGCCCACCGTGCCGATCACCAGCGCCGCCCAGATCAGCAGCGATACAGCCAGCATGATGCCGAACAGCGTTGTTTCATTCTTGTAAATCAGGTTCATGCGGCTCCCGGCACGATAAAAAGTTTCCTTGAAGCTATTTTAGTGCACTATTTACGAAATTTGCAACTCTTTATGACAACTGATGCCGCCGCGCCGCACGCTTGACATTCGCGCCCAGTCTGGCAAATTGTAGCCATCGGACAAGAAAGGGTTGCAGCATGCAAGCGCGTTACGTGATTGCCGCCATCGCGCTGCTGGGCGTGGCCGCGCAGGCTCCCGCGTGTGAACTCAGCATGGCGCTGGAACAATGGCCGCCCTATTTGTACAGTCCGCCCAATGCCGCCCCGACCGGGCTGGACTGGGATCTGGCGCAAGCCATCCTCAAGGAAGCCGGCTGCAAGCTGGACGTGCAGCCCGAACTGCCGACTGCGCGGCGCCAGCGCCTGTTTGAGCAGGGCAAGCTGGACCTGCCGCTGTCCGCCTCCAACACTGCCGAGCGGCGCCGCTATGCGCGCTTCAGCATCGCTTACCGCCATGAGACGGTGGGCGTGTTTGCACGCAGCAGCGCCAGCCGGCACTTGCAGCACATCACCAGCTTCGACGCGCTGCTGGGCGATAAAGTGGCGCTGCTCGCGCCCAAGGTCGGCTGGTACGGTGCCGCCTACGCGCGGGTGCAGCCGACGCTGGCCGCCACCGGCAAGCTCAGCACTTTCCTCAGCTTCCAGCAGGGCTTGCGCATGCTCGATGCGGGCCGGGCCGACCTGATCATGGGCGACAGCCTGGCGCTGCGCCATGAAGCGAAAACGCAGGGCGTCGCCATCAGCCCGGTGCCGCTGGTGGCGCTGCGCGCGCCGGTGCATCTGATGCTCAACAAAACCAGCACCACGCAGGCCGACCTCGACCGCATCAACACCGCCATCGCGCGGCTGGAACAGCAAGGCGTACTGGGCGCGATACGCAGCCGCTACGGCGAACCGTAGCGGCCGGCCGCCTGCAGGGCCGGGCCAAACGTGCTAAGGTTGACCCTTTTTGCCCGCAGTTTTGCGCCTCTCCCCATGCAGCACGAACAGATTTCCGACACTCCCCTCATCATTGCGCCGCGCGGCGCCGGCCTCGCCAACCTGGCCTTGGCGATCGGCGGCCTGGCCATCGGCACCGGCGAATTCGCCTCGATGAGCATCCTGCCCGTGGTGGCCAGCGACCTGCACACCAGCCTGCCCGACATGGGCCACATGATCAGCGCCTACGCGCTGGGCGTGGTGTTTGGCGCGCCGCTGATTACCATCTTCCTCGCGCGCATGCCGCGCCGCGCCATGCTGATCATGCTGATGTCGCTGTACGCGGCCGGCAACCTGCTCAGTGCTGCAGCGCCCGGCTACGGCGCGCTGATCTTGGCCCGCTTCATCGCCGGCATTCCGCACGGCGCTTACTTTGGCGTGGCGGCGCTGGTGGCAGCGGCCATGGCGGTGCCGGAGAAGCGCGCGCAGGCGGTATCGCGGGTGCTGCTGGGGCTGACCATTGCCAACGTGTTCGGCGTGCCGCTGGCGACCTGGCTGAGCCAAGGCTTCGGCTGGCGCTCGACCTTCCTCGTGGTCGGCCTGCTGGGTGTGACCACCGCGCTGATGGTGAGCCGCTACGTGCCGTTCATCGCCGCCGGCAACGCCAGCCCGCGCCGCGAACTGGGCGTGTTCCGCCGCCTGCAAGTGTGGGTGACGCTGCTGATGGTGTCGGTCGGTTTCGGCGGCTTGTTCGCGGTCTACACCTACGTCACGCCAACCTTGCTGGAAGTGACCAAGGTGTCGCCGGCCGCGCTGCCGGTGCTGCTGGCCATGATGGGCGTCGGCATGACGGTGGGGAATCTGGTGGGCGGCTGGTTTGCCGACCGCTCGCGCCTGTGGACCATCTTCGGCGCGCTGGTGTGGAATGCGCTGGCGCTGTCGGCGTTTTATTATTCGAGCGCCAACGTGTGGACGGTGGCGCTCAACCTGTTTGCCATCGGCTGCGGCATTGCCGTGTGCCCGGCGGTGCAAACGCGCCTGATGGACGTTGCAGGCGATGCGCAAACCGTGGCGGCGGCGCTCAACCACTCCGCCTTCAACTGCGCCAATGCAGCCGGAGCGTGGTGCGGTGGGCTGGCGATTGCGCACGGCATGAGCTTGCAATCGACCGGCCCGGTGGGCGCCTTGCTGGCCGTTGGCGGCATCGCGGTGCTGGGCGTGTCGGTGCTGCTGGAGCAGCGCGGCATGGCAGGCGCAGGCCAGCAGCATGCGCCAGCGCCAGCAATGGAAGGCCACGGCGCATGATTTATTCCTTGTACTCGATGGATTGCACGAACAGGCCGAGCCGGCGCCCATCCTGTCCCAAGCCCAGTTGCTTGGGCGAGGCGGCGTCCGGCAAATTCAACACGATCACCACTTCCGGCGACGCGTCGGCGCGCAGCGGCAGCAATACTTTTTCGTAACCGCCGCTGCGATACACGGCCTGCTGCTGCGGCAGGCCATCGGCGGACAATTGCACCTGCTGCGGACGGAGGTCGCCACGGAAGGCGGCGGCGGTCAGCTCGACATGGCCCGGCGCCTTGCCGCTGACCGGCACGCGCGGGCAGCGCAGGATGGCTTGCCCGGCATCGGTCCACGTGCCGTCGCGCTCGCGCACGCTGAAGCCGCTGAGGATACAGCGGTCGCGCTGGTCGATGCCGGAGAATTCAATGCGGCGGCCGACCACCACGTGCCGCCCGGCGCAGGCGGCGTCCAGCGCCACCAGCCCGCCCAGCGGCGCGCCGAGGCGGCAGGCCGGCGCCTGGTCGTAATAACTGTGCGCGGACACGATCACGCGGCCGGCGCGGTGCCAGCTATTGATGTCGCGCTGGTGGAGCAGGCTCACGGAATTCGGATCATCCATGCGCGACACGTGCAACAGGCCGATGGAGAACATGTACTCGATCACGCCGGAAGCGTCAGGCAAGCCTGTAGCGTAATCGGACTTGCCGCTAATGGCTGGGCTGCGATCGCGCAGCGCCGTTACCGCGCGCTCCAGTGCCACGATGTCGCGGGCATGCATACCCTGGCGGTCGGGCACCACGGCGGCGCAGGCCAGCACCATCAGCAACGCCGGCAGCACGCACTGCGCCAGCGCCCACGGCTTGCCCTGCGGCGCAGCAGCAGCCTTGCGCCGCCACAGCAAGGCCGGCAGCAGTGCCAGTTCCAGCAGCAGCGCGGTATCGAGCGCGTACACGTACTTGCGGATCGCGTAGTCCGAGCCCATGCCCAGCCACAGCGCCACGCCCTGCGCGAGGCAGCCTGCAGCGATGGCCAGTCCATACAAGCCGATCCACTTCAACGCCAGGTAGTCGACCGCCTGCTGCAAGCGCGCCCAGTAAAACAGCAGCGCGACCGAAACCAGCACGATCACCACGCTGTAGCCCATCAATGCCGGCACGTTATCCAGGTAGGGCAGTGGCAAGTAGCCGTTGGCCTTGCTGATCTCGCGCATCGCGGCAAACGCCGGATGGCTGATCAGGGCGCCGAGCGCCGCCAGCCAGCAAGCCACGCCCACCGCAGCGCTGACCGTGATGCTGGGATCCCGCCGGCGCCACTGCTGCAGTAAATCCAGCGCGATCAAGCCGCCCATCATCAGCAACAGGGTCAGCGCGGGCAGCAGGTGCAAGCCGGTCATCCAATAAATCGCCGGCGCCAGCAAGCCATAGCGCAGCCATGCCGCCACGGCGCGCTTTTCCAACTCGAGGCTGAGCAGCATGATCGCCACGCACAGCACTTGGCCCAGCAACTGCGGCAGGAAGAAATTATTTATCACCTCATCGCCGTGCAGCGGCATGTGGATGCTCCAGCGGTTCAGCGCCAGCAAGCCCGCCAGCACCACGACCGCCTTGGCGGCGACGCGCAGCGGCAAACTGGTCAGCAGCCACGCCAGGGCAGCCCACACTGCCGCCACGCTCAGCACCGCCAGCACCTGCACGCCCATGAAAGGCGACTCCAGCCAGCGGCCGATGCCCGCCGCCACGTGGTGGGCGAGGCGCGGGTACACGTTCATCTCGTTGAGGCTGGGATCAAACGAAAACGCCGCGTGGCCATGTTCCATTAAGCGCACCACCAGCGCGTAATGGTGGGCCAAGTCAACCGAGCCACTCCACACGCGATCAAGATAAAGACTGGTCAACCCAACAACTGCCAATAACAACAGTCCGGCGCGGAGGGAGCGAACAACAGGATGAGAGAGAGGCATGCGTAAGCTTTTGCGGAATAAATTCTGTCAATATTACAACAAAAACAATCACCCCAGTAACGCGAAATGGAACCAGCGAAACTTCAGATTGTATAAAATATCCAAAATAGGTATGATGCCTGCACCCCTCTAACGCAGCCTGAAGGAAACACCATGAGCGACAATATTTTCACTGGCACCATCCCGGCCCTGATGACGCCTTGCAAAGCCGACCGCACGCCCGACTTCGACGCGCTGGTCAAAAAAGGCCGTGAACTGATCGATGCCGGCATGAGCGCCGTGGTGTATTGCGGCTCGATGGGCGACTGGCCGCTGCTGACCGAAGCACAGCGCCAGGAAGGCGTGGCCCGCCTGGTCGCGGCCGGCGTGCCGACCATCGTCGGCACCGGCGCGGTCAACTCGAAGGAAGCGGTATCGCACGCGGCGCACGCGGCCAAGGTCGGCGCGCACGGCTTGATGGTGATTCCACGGGTACTGTCGCGCGGCTCGTCGCCGGCGGCGCAGAAAGCCCACTTCTCGGCCGTGCTGGAAGCGGCGCCGAAACTGCCGGCCGTAATCTACAACAGCCCGTACTACGGCTTCGCCACACGCGCCGACCTGTTCTTCGAACTGCGCGCCAAGCACCCTAACCTGATCGGTTTCAAGGAATTCGGCGGCGCCGCCGACCTGCGCTACGCAGCCGAACACATCACCAGCCAGGACAACGACGTCACCCTGATGGTGGGCGTGGATACCCAGGTGTTCCATGGCTTCGTCAACTGCGGCGCGACCGGCGCCATCACCGGCATCGGCAATGCGCTGCCGCGCGAAGTGCTGCAGTTGGTGGCGCTGTCGCGCAAGGCGGCGGCCGGCGATGCGGTGGCGCGCCGCCAGGCGCGCCAGCTGGAAGCCGCGCTGCTGGTGCTGTCCTCGTTCGACGAAGGCACCGACCTGGTGCTGTTCTACAAGTACCTGATGGTGCTGAACGGCGACAAGGAATACACCCTGCACTTCAACGAGACCGACGAACTGAGCGCCAGCCAGCGCCGCTACGCTGAAACGCAATACGCGCTGTTCCGCACCTGGTACGCCAGCTGGTCGAAAGAAGTGTCGGCGTGAAGGGATTTGCCGTCACCACCGTAGCGGAGCAGGCGGCGGACGCCCTGCGCCGCAAGATCATGTCGGGCGAGTTGCCGGAAGGCGTCTCGCTGCGGCAAGATGCGCTCGCGGCCGAGTTCGGCATCAGCCGGATTCCGGTGCGCGAAGCGCTGGTGCAGCTGGAAGGCGAAGGACTGGTGAAAATCGTCCCGCACAAAGGCGCGGTGGTGTCTGGCCTGTCGATCGAAGAAATCAGCGAGCTGTTCATGCTGCGCAGCTTGCTGGAGCCGGTGCTGTTGAAGAAATCCGCGCCGCGCCTGACTGCCGAAGACTACGCCGAGCTCGACGCCATCCTGGCCGAATACAAGGTGGAACTGCACGCCCAGCACACCACCCGCTGGGGCGAGCTCAACACGCGCCTGCACGAGGTACTGCTGTCGCGCGCGGAACAGCCGCGCACGGCGGCGATCGTGGCCACGCTGTTGCAGCAGACCGATCGCTATACGCGCATGCAGTTGTCCTTGAGCGCTGACAGCATTCGCCAGGCGCAGCAGGAACATGAAGAGTTGGTGCAGCTATGCCGGACTGGCGATGTGCGCAGTGCAGCGGCCCTGCTGAAACGACACATCGAGCACGCCAGCAAGGATCTTGAGCAATTCATTTTGTCGCAACGAAAATCTTCGAAATAAGCTTGTCGATGTCGTGTGCCTCCGCTCGTCGTGAGATAGTAATACCTATCTTTTCAACCGAGGAGGCGTCATGCACAAACAGATCATCTTCAACCTGCCGGTCAAAGACCTGGAAAAATCCAAGGCTTTCTTTACCGCGCTGGGCTTCACCTTCAGCGACAAATTCAGCAACGACCAGGCGGCGTTCATGGAAATCGTCGGCAACGACATCCGCGCCATGCTGATGACCGAAGCGTTCTTCAACTCCCTGATCAACAAGCCGGTAGTGAACGCCAAAGCAGCCAACGAAGTCATCATCTGCCTGAGCTGCGAAAGCCGCGCAGAAGTCGACAGCCTGATCGCCAAAGCCACCGCCGCCGGCGCCCGCATCCCCCACCCGCCCGAAGACCACGGCTTCATGTACGACCAAGGCTTCGAAGACCTCGACGGCCACCTATGGAATCTGGTCTGGGCAGAGTCTCAGATTTAGTTATTGACGCAGCTCATAGCGCCGCTCTTGCAATCGCCGAGGAAAAGCACATACTGAACGAATGAACTCACTTGACACCCTCGGTTATTGCAAACGGCTTGAAGCGGTCGGCGTACCGCGCGAGCAGGCGGAGGTGCACGCACAGATATTGACCGAGGTGATGGGCCAAGTCGCCACCAAAGATGACTTGAAGGAACTCGAAGTGAGACTAAAAGAGTGGGTAGCGCTTTATATCAAAGAACAAATAGCAGGAGTCACGGGCGAAATTGCGGGACTCAGGGCTGACATCGCGGGACTTAAGGCTGAGATGCTGAAATGGTTCGTCGCAAGCTTGATAGCGCAAAGCAGCCTGATTATCGCTGCCCTGCGCTACCTGCCTCACTGAGGATTACGAGAACTGCTTGAAGTCCGGCTTGCGCTTCTGGAAGAAGGCCATGAAGGCTTCGCGGGCTTCTGGGGAGGAGAGCATTTTTCCGAAGTGGATGTTTTCGGCGGCGATGGCTTCGCTCACTGTTGCTTTGCGGGCGGCTTTCATCAGTTCTTTCGTCACGCGGATCGAGCTCGCTGGCAAGGCGACCAGTTTGGCGGCCTGGCCTTCTGCAAAGGCGCGCAGTTCGTCCACTGGCAGTACTTTCGATACCAGGCCCATCTCCAGCGCTTCTTGCGCGCCAAACGCTTCACCCAGCATCAGCTTTTCCGCTGCACGCGGGTAGCCGGCGATTTGGGTCAGCAGCAGGCTGGAACCAAACTCAGGACACAAGCCCAGCTGCACGAACGGCATTGAGAACTTGGCGTTGTCGGCTGCGTACACCAGGTCGCAGTGCATCAGCAGCGTAGTGCCGATGCCGACCGCGTTGCCCGAGACCGCCGCCACGATAGGCTTGGTCGAGCCACTCAGGGCCATCATGTATTTGTACACCGAACGGTCTTCAATCGCGCCGCTCGATGGGGCGTTTTTCATGAAGTCTTCCAGGTCGTTACCGGCGGTGAAAATCTCCGGCTTGCCAACGATCAGGATGGCGCGTACATCGGCGTTGCCTTCGGCGTCGTTGAGGGCGTCGGCCATCAGCTGGTACATCTCCGCGGTGATCGCGTTCTTGCGTTCTGGACGGTTGAATTCCAGGGTCAGGATGCCGTCGTTAATGCTGCTCAGAATATCCATTTGTGTCTCCAAAATGAAAGGGCGCCGCAGCGCCCTTTTTTATCGCGATGTCGTGATTACACGCGCTCGATGATGCCTGCTGCGCCCATACCTGCGCCGACGCACATGGTGACCATGCCGTACTTCAGGTTGTTGCGGCGCAGTGCGTGCACCACGGTCGCAGCGCGGATCGCACCGGTTGCGCCCAGCGGGTGGCCCAGAGCGATTGCGCCGCCCATTGGGTTGACCTTGGCTGGGTCCAGGCCCAGATCGCGCACCACGGCCAGCGCCTGCGCTGCAAACGCTTCGTTCAGTTCGATCCAGTCCAGCTGGTCCTGGGTGATGCCGGCAGCTTTGCAAGCATCTGGAATTGCGAACTTAGGACCGATACCCATGATTTCTGGTGGCACGCCTTTCACAGCGAACGACGAGAACTTGGCCAGCGGAGTCAGGTTGTGTTGTTTCAGGATCTTTTCCGAAACAACCAGCAGCGCGCCAGCGCCGTCCGACATCTGCGAGCTGTTACCTGCGGTGACCGAACCTTTGGCGGCGAACACTGGCTTCAGCTTGCCCAGGGTTTCCATCGAGGTTTCTGGACGCGCGCCTTCGTCGGTGTCGACGGTGCGGGTTTTTACTTTGATCTCGCCGGTGGCCAAGTCTGGCGTGCGGGTGATGATCTCGACTGGCGTGGTTTCGTCCTTGAAGAAACCAGCTTGCTGTGCAGCGATCGCGCGGCGGTGCGATTCAACCGAGAACGCATCCTGGTCTTCGCGCGACACTTTCCACTGCTCGGCCACTTTCTCAGCGGTCAGGCCCATGCCGTAGGCCATGCCGACGTTGTCGTCGGTGAACATGTTCATGTTCATCGACGGCTTGATGCCCATCATCGGCACCATCGACATCGACTCGACGCCGCCTGCCAGCATCACGTCGGCTTCGCCCACGCGGATGCGGTCAGCAGCCATGGCCAGCGCGGTAATGCCCGATGCGCAGTAGCGGTTGATGGTCACGCCGCCGACGGTGCGTGGCAGGCCTGCCAGCAGTACCGATTGACGGGCGATGTTGAAGCCCTGTTCCGCTTCAGGGAACGAGCAGCCGATGATGGCGTCGGTGATCAGCGCTGGATCCAGGCCAGGCGCCTGTGCCAGTGCCGATTGAATCACGCGCACCAGCAGGTCGTCCGGGCGGGTTTTGTTGAACATGCCGCGCGGTGCTTTACCGATCGGGGTGCGGGTCGCGGCGACGATGTATGCGTCTTGAACTTGTTTGCTCATTGTCTTATTCCTTAGTTGCGGACTGGCTTACCGGTTTGCAGCATGCCCATGATGCGTTCCTGGGTTTTCGGATGGTTCAGCAGCTCCAGGAAGGCTTTACGCTCCATGTCCAGCAGCCACTGCTCGCTCACGAACGAACCCTGGTCGATATCACCACCGCTGACGATCTGCGCGATCATGTCGCCCAGTTTGAAGTCGTGTGCGGAGATGAAACCGCCGTCGCGCATATTGACCAGTTGCGCCTTGATGGTGGCCCAGCCGTAGCGGCCGGTCACTTGCACTGGTGCTTTCAGTGGCGCGCGGTAGCCGCGGTCGAACATGGCGCGCGCTTCAACCTTAGCCACGTGCAGCAGTTCGTATGGGTTGAACACGATCACGTCGTCTTCTTTCAGGTAACCCATCGCTTGCGCTTCCAGGGCCGATTTCGACACGTTCGCGGTAGCCGCGTTGGTGAAGCCGGTTTTCAGGAATTGCAGGATGTCGTTACCCTTCGATTCTTTGTAAGCACGCTGTGCCGCTTCTTTCAGGCCGCCGCCGGCAGGGATCAGGCCCACGCCCACTTCTACCAGACCGATGTAGGACTCGATCGACGCTACGCGCTTCGATGCGTGCAGGGCCATTTCGCAGCCGCCGCCCAGCGCCAGGCCAGCAACAGCAGCCACCACCGGCACGTTCGAGTACTTCAGTGCCATGAAGGTGTCTTGCAGTTCGCGGATGATCGGGTCGACTGCTTTGGCGCCGCCGGCCATGAAGGCTGGCAGTGCCGATTGCAGGTCGGCGCCGGCCGAGAAGGCGCCGCCTTCGGCTGCGTCCGCGCTCCAGATCACCAGGCCTTTGAAGTTTTTCTCAGCTTCGGCCAGTGCTTTACGGAAGCCGGCGATCACGCCTGGGCTGATCACGTGCATCTTGGTCTTCAGCGAGATCACCAGGACGTCGTCGCCCGAGTGCCAGATGCGCACGTCGTCGTCTTCGTGCACGGTGGTGCCGGCTTTGCGGCCGTCCACTTCGCCCGAGCCCAGTACTGGGGCGCGGAATTCCTGGCGCTTGTACACGGCCAGTTCCGAACGTGGCACGAACGATTTCGATACAGCCGACCACGAACCTTCAGGGGTGTGGACGCCGCCTTTTTCAGCGACCGGGCCTTCGAATACCCACGCCGGCAGCGGTGCCGAGCACAGTGCGTGGCCAGCGTCGATGTCTTCTTTCACCCACTGGGCCACTTGAGTCCAGCCGGATGCCTGCCAGGTTTCGAACGGGCCGACGTTCCAGCCGAAGCCCCAGCGCATGGCGAAGTCAACATCGCGCGCGTTGTCGGCGATGGTGTCGAGGTGCACGGCGATATAGTGGAAAGCGTCGCGGAAGATCGCCCACAGGAACTGCGCCTGTGGGTTGGTCGATTCGCGCATGGCCTTCATCTTCTTGACCGGATCCTTTTCTTTCAGGATGCGGGCCACGATGTCGGCTGCCTTGGCGCCGCCGGCGACGTATTCACCGGTAGCGAAGTCCAGGCGCTGGATTTCCTTGCCTACTTTTTTGTAGAAGCCGGCGCCGGTCTTCTGGCCCAGCGCGCCCTTCTCTACCAGCTTGGCCAGCACCGCAGGGGTTTTGTAGACGGCTGCGAACGGATCGTTCGGCAGGTAGTCTTGCATGGTCTTGATCACGTGACCCATGGTGTCCAGGCCGACCACGTCGGCGGTACGGAAGGTACCCGACTTGGCGCGGCCCAGCTTGGCGCCGGTCAGATCGTCGACCACGTCTACCGACAGGCCGAATTTTTCAGCTTCGTGCACGATGGCCAGGATGCCGAACACGCCAACGCGGTTAGCGATGAAGTTCGGGGTGTCCTTGGCGCGGACTACGCCTTTGCCCAGGGTCGAGGTCAGGAAGCCTTCCAGCTGGTCGCTGATTTCTGGCTTGGTGAACTCGGTCGGGATGATTTCAACCAGGTGCATGTAGCGCGGTGGGTTGAAGAAGTGTACGCCGCAGTAGCGCGATTTCAGATCCGCGTCGAAGCCTTCCGACAGCTTGGTGATCGACAGACCCGAGGTGTTCGAGGCGAAGATCGCGTTTGGCGAAATGTGTGGAGCGACCTTTTTGTACAGGTCGTGTTTCCAGTCCATGCGCTCGGCGATGGCTTCGATGATCAGGTCGCACTCGGCCAGCTTGGCCAGGTCGTCTTCGTAGTTGGCGACTTCGATCAGCGCTGCGTGTTCTTTGTTGCCCAGTGGTGCAGGCGACAGTTTTTTCAGGTTCTCGATGGCTTTCAGCACGATGCCATTCTTAGGCGTGCCTTCCTTACCTGGCAGGTCGAACAGCACCACAGGCACTTTGGCGTTGACGCAGTGGGCCGCAATCTGCGCGCCCATTACGCCGGCGCCCAGCACGGCTACTTTTTTAACGATGAAATTGGTCATGTCGTTTCCTCTGGTTGCTTAGAACAGGTCGGCGTCGAGTGCCATCAGGTTGGCGGAGCCCGAGCGTGCCTGACGGATCAGGGTTGCGGTTTCTGGTTGCAGACGGGCGAAGTAGAAGCGCGCGGTAGCCAGTTTCGATTTGTAGAAGGTGTCGCCGCTGTCTTCTTTTTCCAGGGCGATCTGTGCCATGCGAGCGAAGAAGTACGAGTACACCAGGTGGCCCACAACGCGCAGGTACGGCACGGCGGCAGCGCCCACTTCGTCGGCGTTCTGGAAAGCTTTCATGCCGATTTCCATGGTCAGCTTGGTGACCTTGTCGCCCAGGTCGCCCAGCGGGGTGATGAACTCGGACATTTTTTCGTCCAGGCCGTTCTCTTCCACGTAGGACTTGATCTTCTCGCCGAATTTACGCAGCTTGGCGCCGTTGTCGCCCAGGATCTTACGACCCAGCAAATCGAGCGACTGCACGGTGTTGGTGCCTTCGTAGATCAGGTTGATACGGGCGTCGCGCACGTACTGCTCCATGCCCCACTCGCTGATGTAGCCGTGGCCGCCGTACACTTGCATTGCTTCCGAGGTGGCAATCCATGCGTTGTCGGTGATGAAGGCCTTGATGATCGGGGTCAGCAGCGCGACTTCGTCGGCGGCTTCTTTACGCACATCTTCGTCCGGGTGGTTCAGTTCGCGGTCGATCTGCAGCGCGACGTACGAGGTGAATGCGCGCGCGCCTTCAGCGTAGGCTTTGCCGGTCAACAGCATGCGGCGTACGTCCGGGTGAACGATGATCGGGTCGGCTGGCTTGTCCGGTGCTTTAGGGCCGGTCAGCGAGCGCATCTGGATACGGTCTTTAGCGTAGATCAGCGCGTTCTGGTAAGCGACTTCTGTCAGACCCAGCGACTGCATGCCAACGCCCAGACGGGCGGCGTTCATGAACACGAACATCGCGTTCAGGCCTTTGTTCGGCTGGCCGATAATCCAGCCCTTGGCGCCGTCCAGGTTCATCTGGCAGGTCGAGTTGCCGTGGATGCCCATTTTTTCTTCGATGGCGCCGCAGAAGATTGGATTGCGTTCGCCGATCGAGCCGTCTTCTTTCGGCAGGTATTTAGGCACCAGGAACAGCGAGATGCCTTTCGAGCCTTCCGGCGCGTCAGGCACGCGTGCCAGCACCAGGTGCAGGATGTTTTCCGACATGTCGTGTTCGCCGGCCGAGATGAAGATCTTGTTGCCGGTGATCAGCCACGAGCCGTCGGCCTGTGGCACGGCTTTCGAGCGCAGCATGCCCAGGTCGGTGCCGCAGTGCGGCTCGGTCAGGCACATGGTGCCAGTCCACTCGCCCGATACCAGCTTCGGCAGGTACAGTTTTTTCTGTTCGTCGGTGCCGTGTTCTTTCAGGCACTCGTAGGCGCCGTGCGACAGGCCTGGGTACATGGTCCACGCCTGGTTGGCCGAGTTCAGCATCTCGTAGAACGAGTTATTCATCACCACTGGCAGGCCTTGGCCGCCGTATTCTGGATCGCACGCCAGCGCAGCCCAGCCGCCTTCGACGTATTGCTTGTAAGCTTCTTTGAAGCCTTTAGGAGTGGTCACGGTGCTGGTGGCGGCGTCGTGTTTGCAGCCTTCGCGGTCGCCCGAGTGGTTCAGCGGGAACAGCACTTCCGAGGTGAACTTGCCGCCCTCTTCCAACACCTGATTGATGATGTCGGCATCGATTTCCGCGTGCTTCGGCAGCGCCTTCAGTTCGTCTTCCACTTTCAACAGCTCGTGCAGAACGAATTGCATATCCCGGATTGGCGCGACGTATTGACCCATGATTTTCTCCTGATGACTACTTTTGAATGTTTGAATTAATTAATGCAACTTAACTGAGTTGTGCGACCACCGCTGCCGGCGATTGCGGATTGCGATACGTTTCGATCAAGCGCTCAAAGCCCTTGCCGGCCCGCTCCAGGCTGCCTGGGATGCGCAGGAAGCGCGCATCGTGGTGCAGGGCGAGGATCAGGCCGTACATCTCGTACACCAGCTGCTGCGGGTCGGTATCGGCTTTGAGATCGCCGCATTCGACCGACTGCTTCACGCAGCGCAGCAGTGCGCCTTGCCACGCGCCGACCATGGCCATCAGCTCTTCGCGGATCGGGCCGGGACGGTCGTCGTATTCCACGGCGCCGCTGATGTAGATGCAGCCCGAGGCCACTTCCACGCTGACCCGCTTGACCCAGCGCGCAAACATGGCCTTGAGGCGTTGAATGCCGCGCGGCTCTTTGACGCTAGGGAAGAACACTTCCTGCTCGAAACGGTGGTGATACAGCTTCAGTACTTCCAACTGCAAATCTTCACGCGATCCGAAGTGCGCGAACACGCCGGATTTGCTCATGTTCATCTTATCCGCGAGCAATCCTATGGTCAGACCTTCCAGACCATCGCGGCTGGCCAGATCGAGGGCCACATCCAGGATTGCAGCGCGGGTTAACTCGCCTTTGCGCATAAATTTAGTTGAGGTATTAATAAGATTGCATCCCAGAGTAAAAGGTCATTAGAGGAGAAAGGAATATTCTGCTCCAGTTAAATTTACTCTGTGTGAAAAGAATTGCGAACGCTCGTACTATTATCCACTTACAGGTGAATGTCAAACAGTACCGTTAGAGGTGGCGTTCTATTGCTGCATAGCAGCAATGCGGAAGGGAAACTAAGTTAGAGTTTGCCTATCAAGCGGCGATCGCGTTTGGTCGGGCGGCCCTTGAAATCAGCGCTCGGTTCGCGGAACAGGCGGCGGTTTTCCGTGACCGCAGCGCGGCGCGCAACGCTGACATCGGTCTCTTCGTACAGATTGCGGGCAATCGGGGCCGCGGCGCGCACATCGGACAGGCCCATCACGTCCACTTCCCATTGATCGGAGCCGTTATCGATTTCCAGCACATCGCCGATCTTGACGGTGCGCGCCGGCTTGACGCGGTCACGATTGACGGTAACCTTGCCGCGATCCACCGCGTCCGTGGCCAGCGAACGGGTTTTAAAGAAGCGCGCTGCCCACAGCCATTTATCCAGTCGTACACCTTCGCTCACGCGTATTTCTCCACAGCGAACACCCGCATCAATAATTTGTAAAACACGAACGCGATCTCGTAGCCGATGCGCTTCACGTGGCCGACGTGCTCGAAGTCATCGTAAGTGATGACCTTGCCGTCGGCAACCGCCTCCTCGATGTGGCGGCGCAGGCTCTGCGCGAACACTGCGTCCTTGATCACCACGTTGGCTTCCTGGTTGAGGAACAGGCTCAGGCCGTCCACGTTGCTGGAGCCGACCGTCGCCCAATCGTCATCGATCACCGCCACCTTGGCGTGCAATTGCGTCTTGTGATATTCCACCACTTTGACGCCGGCTGCAAGCAGCTTGGGGTAGAAGGAATGCGCGACCGCGTCCTGCAGCCAGATCTCGCCGACGCCGATCAGCAGCACCACCTCAACGCCGCGCTCGGCAGCGGCGGCCAGCGCGCGGCGGAACTTGCGGCCCGGTGCAAAGTAAGGATTGGCCAGCAGCACGGTCTTGCGCGCGCGGCCCAGTGCTTGCAAATAGGCGCGCTGGATGGTGCGGCGATTGCGCAGATTATCGCGCACCACAAAGCCCGCTTGCACGGCGTGCTCGGCGGCGATCTTCTGCACCTTGCGCATGTCGCGGTACAGGCCGATCCGCTTAATGATGCTGAGCTTGCCGAGGCGGCGCCACTGCGTCACCGCTTCCAGCTGGATATCGGCCACCAGCGGCCCGCGCACCTGCACCGCGAAATCCCAGCGCGGCGCCGGCAGCGGCTTGCTGTGATCGTAATCGCAGAACATATCGTCGTTGATATTGATGCCGCCGACGTAGGCCACCTTGCGATCGACCACACAAATCTTGCGATGGGTGCGCGTGATGCCGCGCTTGAACCAGGGATTGAACATGCGGTGCTCGACGCCGCCATCGGCGAACTGCTGGTGCATGCTGTTGATTTGGCGACGGCCGGTGCCCCACCAGTCGGTAATTACGCGCACCTGCACGCCGCGCTGGGCGGCATTGATCAGCGCGGCCAGCACCTTCTGGCCGGTGTCGTCGCCGGCGAAGATGTAGGTTTCGAAATACACCTCGTACTGCGCGTTGTCGATAGCATTGATCAGCGCCGGGAAATAATCGGTGCCGGTGTGCAGCAGCGTGACTTCGTTATCGGCTAAAAAATTTACTGGGCGCATAGTCGGTGCTCAAGCCAGCGTCAGCGAGGCGACGATGGGAGCGTGGTCTGAGAGCTTGGCCCACAGACTACCATGCATTACCTCTGCCGTCTCCACTTTGAAGCCGCGCACGTAAATGCGGTCGAGACGGAAGAACGGCAGGCCGGCCGGGAAAGTGCGGGCCGGGGCAACGCCGGCCTTGCGGCGCAGCTTGCGCATGATGTCATCCAGCGCCGAGTTGCCGCCGATTTCTTCGAAGGCTTCCACCACGCCAAGCGCGTTGCGCAGCTCCTCGCTGAGCGTATTGCGCCAGTCGTTGAAATCGCCGGCAATCACCACCGGCTCGCCATTCGGCGCCGACTCGCGCACGGCCGAAATCAAGGCCTGCGTCTGGCGCCTGCGGCTGCCCTCGAACAAGCCAAGGTGAACCACATAGCAATGCACCGGCCCCTGCGGCGTACGGAGCACACAATGCAGAATCCCGCGCTGCTCATACGCGTGGTCGGATACATCATGATTAGCGTGGTTATCGATCGGGAAAGCGCTAAGCAGCGCGTTGCCATGATGGCCGTGATCGTAGATCGCATTCATGCCGTAAGCCGCGTGCAAATGCCGCGACTCGCCGGCAAAAAATTCATGCTGCGCTGCAGCGGGCCAATGCTTGTGGCCGAGGTGCTCGGCGCCATACTTGGCGGCCTTGAGGTCATGCTTGCCCTGCACCTCTTGCAAAAAAACCACATCGGCATCAAACATGCCGATAGCCTGCTTCAGCGCCAGCACGCGCGGCTCGGCACGGATGGCGGAAACGCCCTTGTGAATGTTGTAGGTAGCAACGCGGAGTCTCATGAACCCTATTTTACTCCCGAGATCGCCCCTCCCGGTGTGCGGCTTCGCACATTAGTGGTGTCACAATACCCCATCAACAAGTGCTCAACATTAATGTCTTCATCGAGCGCATCCCAATGCAGGCCTTTGCCATTGCCGCTGAAAGTATATTGCAAGCGCTGTACAGGATTCGCATTTTGGAGACGAGGAAAAAAGCTCAGAGGCACACCCAGCGTACGCCCATCGACAAGATGCACCCACATGGTCTGATCGTCGAACGACAAGCGCAATGCCAAAGCGTTATTCATCGAAATACCCCTTCCAAGCTTCAATAAAAAGCTCACGTTGCTCCCGCACTAAGCTGATAAGCTCGCGCAGCTTTTTGGCCGGGATAGCGGCAGAGCTTGCCACCATAATCTCCGGCTCCAACCAGATCTTTGCGTCACCGCCGTTGCCACGGACGTGAATGTGCATAGGTTCGCGCGGAAAACCCTCGCTGGAATAAAAAAACAGCGCATAACCTTTGTAGCGCAAGATGACAGGCATGGCAAGCGGCACACAGAGTCGAAATGAACCCTGATGTTAGGCCGCGTTCGCCATGCTCCGATTGAGTTGCGTCAAACTGGGTTATCTAAGAAACGCTCAGCAACGCAAAATTCCATGTCAAATCATGGTAAAAACAATGCAACTCTGCTTGCACTAAAATCTTCGCATCTCATCGCTGCGCCTGTAAGAAGCGGTGACTACATGAAAACTAACTCGCAAAGTGCAATTTCGCTTTTTGATAATTAGAAGAGATACTTGCATCAGCTTCCGGCGTATCTTCACCAAGAAACAAGAGCCAATATTTCTCGAATTCCTTAATATCGGCCTCTGCGGAATCAAATTTTATATATTCTTTTTGATATGCTCGCTTTAGTAAACATGAAAATATAAAAGAATTATAAGTTTGAATGGAATTAAGAGCCACCTCGACCATGTTTTCAAAAGAAGCATATGACGTTGAAACAGCGGTTATGGTTTGATAATTCGATTTTAATTCCATTAAATTTTTAGGGCTTAAAAATCCGTTAGCATGAACTACCGCATGCCTGAGTATAAATATTTTCTGAAGGTCACTTAATGCTGTCTTAACATTATCCGACGATGATTTCAAATTTATCCCGAGAAAATCATCAGTTTGCTCCATGATGATCTTACTATCTGAAAAATTAACATTGTCGAAAATCGCCCTACCTAGATTTTCATTTTTATAATAACTTGCAGCCGCCAGGGAAATTTGAGCATTGCGCAATGCCCCATCTTTCGATTGAGGACAGAGCAATAATGCTTTACTTATTACCGAACGAAAATAATGCTCAATTAAAGATGAAAGGCCTAAAGTAAGAAGTTGAATATTTGCGACATCGGTAGGGTCTTGATTTGCGATTACGATCAGTAACTTCTGCCCCTCCAAAAAGACATTATAAGGTGATTTCTCCTCAAAATCTTTAGATTGAAGAAACTGTGTAATATTTATCTGCAATGTACTAGGCTGTTCGTTTGGCAGCGGCAGAGGAGGCTTAGACACTAATAAACTCCTCGGCCATAGTTTTAATACGACGCGCCCAAATCTTTCCAATCCGCGGGACTTTCAAAAGCGACTGACTTTCATCCAGCAAAAGATCCTGTATTGTTTTTATCTTTGTCTTTGTATCGATTCCTTTTAATTTTGAGGCACTCAGTGGAAGAGCTGAAATCGGCTTCTGCAACAGTTCCATATACACAGAAGAATCCTTCAACTTTGCTCCACAATTACCACAAAATTTTTGGCTTTCCCCACTTCTCTCATGACCACATGCCACGCAAGGAGGTAAATTAAGCCGAAGATTTGCAAAATCATCGTCTACAATTTTTTCGGTAGTCGTTCGTACATAGATGTGAGAATCATTAGTCTGTAGACTGTCGATAATATCTCTAACTGAGAACGATCGACCTAACGAAAGAGAATTTGATGTAATTATCGCTGCATTGTGAATCATATATCGCTCATAGCTTAGCGAGCCACGAGAATGTTTTTTTGTTTTTCTAAAAAGACCAGAATATTCGAAGAACTGCAATATTTTATCAAGTGAACTAGGAACAGGTTCTTTAATACCAATGGTTGTGGTCTTTGATTTTCCGTCCCTGTTTCTATTGTAAAAAGCTATAGTAGACAACGTGTTTGATTTTACACTTTTACCTTCCTCAATAAATCTTGAGTAACGCGGAAGTTTATCTGCAAGTGCCAAAAAAACACCATCAACATAGGCAGCGCATTCTTCAATTGAGTCTAGGACATTTTTTCTTGATACTGTACGCTTCGCATCCAGACAATCAGACAACATATTTAAAAAAGCACGCGGTTGTCCGAAGGCTGCTAGTGCAAGTAAGTCAATATAATCAGTGTAATTATCCCCAAATTTCAATTTCATTTCAGCAGACAAACGTCGATTAGCAATGTCACGCATAAATGGAAGATAATTCTCATGCGTAGGCTGATACCAAATTTCTAGAATTTCCGCTTCATGACCAACATTAAATCCGTGCGAATAGCTAGTGATACCTGGGTAAACAGCAGCCTTAGCAGATATACGACGGGATTTGAGCTGTCTAAATATCTCAAAAAACTCACGCTGCTGCTCCTCGGAAAATGCATGCGCAGCATCATCCATTAGCAAAACGGCACGAGTAAGTCCGCCCGCATTCAAAATACCCTCAATCTCTTCGATCAATTCCGATGGGGCAATACTTGGCATATCCTCGGTCGGAGCATTTCCTTTCTCGAGCTCTCTAATTACACTCAATGAATCAGAAATACTAAAATCATCAACGGATACATACTTTTCAGTTAGAGCCTCTCCGACTGCCGCCCTTACCTTATGTAATACCCATTGTCTGAAAATTTTCGTAGCATTAGTCGTATTATGAAATAGCGGTTCAAGCGCCAATGACTGTGAATAATTAATATATACCGGAAGGCATTTCTCTTGGGCCAAAAGCTCAAAGTACGCTACCCGAAACAAAGTAGACTTACCTGAGCCTCGAGGCCCTAGCAGGAGCTTGACTCCGTTTCCTTTCACTTTATCTAATATATTTCTATCAAACTCACTTTGCGCAGTCCACTGAGTCAACTCATCCTTAGACAATCGCTCCGCACGTTCTTCAAAGTTGTTTTCAGGAGCAGCATCAATCAGCGAATTATTATCGAATTCCATAAAGTTAGTCTTTTTAGTTGCAATACATGTGGTCTTAAAGCATCACGTGAAAATATAGCAATTACTAAAAGTTGGCAACTAGATTCTGGCCTATTTCTTTGGCCCAGCGAATTTCTTCGGAAGCTGGAGGATGGCTTCGGCGTTGGAGGAGGAGAAGCATTTGTCGGCGGCTTCCAGGTGCGGCAGCCAGACGTGGTTCAGGTGTTCGCGTGGGCTCAGCGTGATGGCGATGTCGCGCGGGACTTCGACGCTGAAGACGTGCTCGGTGTTTTCCGTTACGCCGGGGGCGTAGCGGTGGCGCCAGACTGGGTAGATGGTGTAAATGTTTGAGAGATGCCAGTCGCGCAGCACGATGTTCTCGCCGTCGGCGACGATGCCGGTTTCTTCGAACAGTTCGCGCGTGGCGGTGGTCAGCAACGGTTCGTCGGCCGCGTCCAGCGAGCCGGTCACCGATTGCCAGAAGCCCGGCTTGTCGGCGCGCTCGATCAGCAGCACTTGCAGGTCGGCCGTGTGGATCACCACCAGCACTGATTCAGGAATCTTGTAAGGCGTCATAGGCACAAAAAAAGGGCGCCGAAGCGCCCTTTTACACCATCAATTAGCCAGCCACTTTTGGCTCGGCTGCGCGCAGACGGATGTGCAGTTCTTTCAACTGCTTCTCGTCCACTTCCGAAGGAGCGTGGGTCAGCAGATCTTGTGCACGCTGGGTTTTCGGGAAGGCGATCACGTCGCGGATCGAATCGGACTTGGTCATCAGGGTCACGATACGGTCCAGACCGAATGCCAGGCCGCCGTGCGGAGGCGCGCCGTACTGCAGCGCGTCCAGCAGGAAGCCGAACTTCAGGCGTGCTTCGTCGGCGTCGATCTTCAGCGCGCGGAACACTTTCGACTGCACTTCTTCGCGGTGGATACGGATCGAACCGCCGCCCAGTTCCCAGCCGTTCAGCACCATGTCGTAGGCCTTGGCAATGCAGGCGCCCGGATTGGTTTCCAGCATGTCTTCGTGGCCGTCTTTTGGCGCGGTGAACGGGTGGTGGGTCGCAGTCCAGCGATCCGACTCTTCGTCGTATTCGAACATCGGGAAGTCGATCACCCACAGCGGCGACCAGACGTCGTCGAACAGGCCGTTGGCCTTGCCGAATTCCGAGTGGCCGATCTTCACGCGCAGCGCGCCGATGGCGTCGTTCACTACCTTGGCCTTGTCCGCGCCGAAGAAGATCAGGTCGCCGTCTTCCGCGCCGGTCAGCTCCAGCACCTTGGCCAGTGCGGCGTCGTGCAGGTTTTTCACGATCGGCGATTGCAGACCGTCACGGCCTTTGGCCTTCTCGTTGACCTTGATGTAAGCAAGGCCTTTGGCGCCGTAGATGGCGACGAACTGGGTGTAGGCGTCGATTTCCGAACGCGGCATGTCGGCGCCCTTCGGTACGCGCAGGCCTACCACACGGCCGTTAGGCATGTTGGCAGCGCCAGAGAATACTTTGAAGTCGACGTCTTTCATGACTTCGGTCAGTTCGGTGAATTTCAGTTTCACGCGCATGTCCGGCTTGTCCGAACCGTAGCTGCCCATGGCTTCGGCGAAGTCCATCACCGGGAATGGGTTAGGCAGGTCAACGTCCATGGTGTTCTTGAACGTTTTGCGGATCATGTCTTCGAACAGGTCGCGGATTTCTTGTTCGTTCAGGAACGAGGTTTCGCAGTCGATCTGGGTGAATTCCGGCTGGCGGTCAGCGCGCAAGTCTTCGTCGCGGAAGCACTTGGTGATCTGGTAGTAGCGGTCGAAGTTCGCCACCATCAGCAGCTGCTTGAACAGCTGTGGCGATTGCGGCAGCGCGAAGAAGTTACCGGCGTTCACACGCGATGGCACCAGGTAGTCGCGCGCGCCTTCCGGGGTCGACTTGGTCAGCATCGGGGTTTCGATGTCGATGAAGCCCAGTTCGTCCAGGTACTTACGCACTTCCATCGTCACTTTGTAACGCAGGCGCAGGTTGTTTTGCATCTGTGGACGACGCAGGTCCAGCACGCGGTGGGTCAGGCGGGTGGTTTCCGACAGGTTGTCGTCGTCCAGCTGGAACGGCACGGCCACGGAGGCGTTCAGCACTTCCAGTTCCGAGCAGATCACTTCGATCTTGCCCGATTTCAGGTTGGCGTTGACGGTGCCGGCCAGACGGTCTTTAACCACACCGGTCACGCGCAGGCAGAACTCATTACGCACGGCTTCAGCCGCCTTGAATACCTCGGCCTGCTCCGGGTTGCAAACGATCTGCACCAGGCCTTCGCGGTCGCGCAGGTCGATGAAGATCACGCCGCCGTGGTCGCGGCGACGATGTACCCAGCCGCACAGGCTGACGGTTTGGCCAAGCAGCGCTTCAGTGGTGAGGCCGCAGTAGTGAGTACGCATTGAGGACATGTTTATTTCTCGGTTCAGGTTAGGTTACTCAGTTAATCTTGCTTAGTTCAGCTTGGTGTCTTCGACGATGACTTTAGGCGCTTCTTCCGGCGCCACCACCCCCATCGAAACAATGTACTTCAGGGCGGCATCGACCGACATGTCGAGCTCGACCACATCCTTCTTCGCCATCATCAGGAAAAAGCCCGACGTCGGATTCGGCGTGGTCGGTATGTACACGCTGACATACTCACCGACCAGGTGGTTTTTCACGTCCCCGCCCGGCGTGCCAGTCAGGAAGGCGATGGTCCACGAATTCTGGTGCGGATACGGGATCAGCACCGCTTTGCGGAAGGCGTTGCCGGACGACGAAAACAGCGTGTCCGACACTTGCTTCACGCTCGAATACAGCGAGCTCACCACCGGGATGCGGGTCAGCAGTTTTTCCCACAGCTTCACCACGTAATTGCCGACCAGGTTGTTGGTCAGCAAGCCGGTCAGGAACACGATGACGATGGTCAGCAAAGTGCCCAGGCCGGGAATATCAAAACCGATCAGGGTCCGCGGCTGCCAGCGCTCAGGCACGAACAGCAGCGACTGGTCCATGGTGCTGATCACCAGGTTCAGTACCCAGGCCGTAATCGCCAGCGGCACCAAAATCAGCAGGCCGGTAATGAAGTATTTACGCATCGAATTCCTTGATGGTGGATGGAGCGCTTCAGTTGTCGCTGGAGCCGCCCGTTGGCGTTGGCGTCGGTGCAGGCGCCGCAGCGGGTGCAGAATCGGTCTTGGCCGGGCCGGTCGCGGTGCCGGTCGCCGGCGGCGTGCCGCCACGGAAATCGGTGACATACCAGCCCGAGCCCTTCAGCTGGAAGCCGGCGGCAGTTACTTGCTTCTTAAACGACTCCTTGCCGCATTCCGGGCAAACAGTCAGCTGCGGGTCGGAAATCTTCTGCAAGACGTCCTTGGCAAAACCGCAAGCCTCGCAGCGGTACGCGTAGATCGGCATTACTTACTCCGCAAAAATCATCAAAACCCTGAATTATAAAGCCTTTTACCCTTAACTTGGCTGTTTCCTGCCACCAAGCTTTGGGCGCCTATGGATTTCATAGCAAAAATCTATTCGCGCATTGTTCGGGAGCATGATTTAATACTGCCTACCAAGCGAAGATTTCCCAGTCCCTGAATCGCCGCCTCGTTTGCCGTCCTCGACCGACGACGCTCTAACTCTTTGATTCAGTGGGAAATCTCATGAAAAAATACCTCTACGCCGGCCTCTTGGCCGTAAGCATCGCCGGCCCAGCGCTGGCCGCCGCTCCCAAGTTTGTACCGCAATCGCCGGAAGAACCGTTGCATCGTCGCGCCATCCTGGTGTGCATGGCGGTAGTGGTCGGGCTGCAAGCCTATCGCCACCGTCCGCGCGTCAAGCGCGACGAGTTGCCGACTTATCACAACTAACGTTCACCATGCGGGGCTGCCATGAAACGGCTGATATCCCTTGTCCTGCTGGGTGCGTTGCTGGGCGCGGGCCCGGCCTACGCCATGCGGGCTCGCGAATACATCGACGCTGACCAGCGCGCCGCCATCACCTTGGCGGCTGAACGCGCCCAAACGATCAATATTGCGCCGGCGCTGGAGACTGCGTCCAATACCGATGAAGCGCAGTTGCCAACGCCGGAACAGCGCGCCAAGGCGACCGCTGCGACGCCGGTGGTGAGCTCGGTGCCGGAACCGTCCGGGCTGGCCCTGCTCGCTTGCGGCCTGGTGCTGCTGTTGCTGGCGCCCTCGGGCCGCGATCACGCAGGAATCACGCCTGCGATGGCCAAGCCGCTAAGCGACGACTCATAAACGGCGCCACGCCATCCAGCGCTCCTTGCCGGCAAACACCGGGATGGAGTCGTTGACGGCGTCATCGGCGATGCACACGAAATTTGCCGCCAACAGGCTGTCGAGCTGCGCGCGGCCGATGCCGAACGGCGGCCCCTTGGGCGCATCATCAAAGAAGAAGTAGCCGGCCAGCAGTGCGCCGGGGGCCAGCAGCGCCGCCCAGCGCGCCGCCACTTGCGGCCACATGGCGCGCGGCATGGCGCACAAAAACGCCCGCTCGTAGATCAATTGCAGCGGCGCGGCCGGTTGCCATTGGAAGAAATCCGCCTCGACCACGCGCGCCGCGTGCGCGCCGGCCGCTGCCTTGCCCTGCGCCACGGCGGCGGGGGAAAAGTCGATGGCGGTCGCATCCCAGCCCAGTTCTGCCAGCAAGGCCAGTTCGTAAGCCGAGCCGCAGCCGGGAATCAGGGTGACCAGCGGCGCACTGTTGGCGGCGAAGTCGCGCAGGGCTTGGGGCACGCCACCCTTGTCCCACGGTGTGAAGTTGCGCTCGAAGCGTTCATCCCAGAACGCCGGCGAGCTTGGGTCGCGCTGCTGGAAGTCCGCCACGGCGCTCAGCCCAGGTGATGCCAGCGCAGATACAGCTGGAAGCCGGCGATACCGAGACCGAAAGCGCCGGCAAAGTAAATCACCAAGCTGAGTAAGCGATTGGTGCGCTGCTGTTCATTGATCAGCACCTTGATGAGCTCGGTGTTGTCGGCCGGCTTTTCAGCATGCCGCTCCAGCGCCTGATGCACCAGACGCGGCAGTTGCGGGAACAGGTGGGCGTAGCGCGGCGCCTCGGCTTTCAGGCGCTGCATGAATCCCTTCACGCCGACCTGCTCGGCCATCCAGTTTTCCAGGTAGGGCTTGGCGGTCTTCCACAGGTCGAGATCAGGATCGAGCTGGCGGCCGAGGCCTTCGATATTGAGCAGCGTCTTTTGCAACAGCACCAGTTGCGGCTGCACTTCCACGTTGAAGCGACGCGAGGTCTGGAACAGGCGCAGCAGGATTTGGCCGAACGAGATGTCTTTCAGCGGGCGATCAAAGATCGGCTCGCAGCAAGCGCGCACGGCCGATTCCAGTTCGTCGACGCGGGTCTCTTTCGGCGCCCAGCCGGATTCGATGTGCGCTTCGGCCACGCGCTTGTAATCGCGGCGGAAGAAGGCCAGGAAGTTCTGCGACAGGTAATCCTTGTCGAAATCGTTGAGCGTGCCGACGATGCCAAAGTCCAGCGCGATGTAGCGGCCAAAAGTCTCCGGCTCGATCGACACCAGGATATTCCCCGGGTGCATATCGGCGTGGAAGAAACCGTCTCGGAACACCTGCGTGAAGAAAATCTCCACACCGTCGCTGGACAGCTTTTTCAAGTCCACGCCCGCTTGCTCCAGGCGGTCGATCTGCGACACCGGGATGCCGTGCATGCGCTCCATGACGATTACGCTTGACGAGCAGTAATCCCAGTACATTTCCGGCACCAGCAGCAGCTGCGAATCGGCGAAGTTGCGGCGCAGCTGGCTGGCATTGGCGGCTTCGCGCATCAAGTCCAGTTCGTCGTGCAGGTACTTGTCGAACTCAGCGACAACCTCCTTTGGCTTGAGGCGCTTGCTGTCGGCCCACAGGTTGCCGATCCATTCGGCGGCAACGTGCATCAGCGCGACGTCGTCGTCGATGGATTTTTTCATGCCGGGACGCAGCACCTTGACCGCCACCTGGCGGCCGTCGCGCAGCGTGGCGAAGTGCACCTGCGCAATCGAGGCCGAGGCCACCGGCGTGCGCTCGAAGGTCGCAAACAGCTCGTCCGGGTGCGCGCCCAGCGACTTGCGGATCTGCTTGATGGCCAGCTCGGTGTCAAACGGCGGCACGCGGTCTTGCAGGCGCGCCAGTTCGATCACCAGGTCGGCCGGGATCAGATCGCTGCGGGTGGACAGCACCTGGCCGAATTTCACGAAGATCGGCCCCAGCTCCTCCAGCGCCATGCGCAGGCGCACGCCGCGCGGCGCGGACAGGTCGCGCCAGAAAAATACCGTGTCGATCAGCTTGGCGATGCGCGGCTTCTTCAGGCCGGAGATGGCAATTTCGTCGAGGCCGTAGCGCACCGAGACCCGCAGGATTTTCAGCAGGCGCAAGAATTTCAGCATTATTGGGATCCCAGTTTCTGTTCCAGCTTTTGTTCCAACTTCGCGAGGCGCTTGGCGGCGCGCTCGACGTCGTCGCGCAGGCGTGTGACCTCGGCCGAGTACGCTTCTACCGTTTGCGGACGCACCAGCACTTGTTTCTCGTCGAGCAGGAATTCGGCGACGTTCTCGGCCAGCTTCTGATGGCCGGTCTTGATGGCGTCGAAGGCGGCCTTGGCGCCGGAGACGGCGCGCACGGCGGCAATTGGGCCGATCACTTTTTCGAGGTCATGCTCGGCTTCCCAGCGCAGCGTTTTGCTGAGGTTGGAGATGGCATTGGCGAATTCCGCATCGCCCTCGATTTGCACGTAGGAGAAAGCGCGCTCGCGGTTTTGCGCGATCAGCGGCAGGTCCGACAGTTTGACGCGGATGGTGACGCGCGCCTCTTCGTCTGCCGGCGCGGCTTCGAGATAGCCGTCGGCGGTCACGCGCAGGCGCAGCGCGGCCGAGCCGGCGTCAATGCAGGCGATCTTGCCGGCATGGCGCAACAACTCCTGCCGCGCCCACGGCTCCTGCGCCAGCAAGTGATTGATGGCGGCGCTGGCCGGCGCCGCGGAGAAACTGCTCGGATTAAATGAAATCATGTTCCTGTCGTTCAAAACAAAACCGCCCGGAAAAGCGGGCGGTTTTGATCTTACCAGTTTAACCAGCTTTCACCCCAAACCGGTGAGTCGTCGCAGGGTCTGACCCCGTACGGGGTCAGACCCAGTGTGGCCCTGCGGGGTTTTACGCGAGTTGCTGGATACCAGCCAACAGCCAGCCGCTCGAACCGTTGACCGGCTTGGCCAGATTCCACACTTCATGGAACGGCTCAGCCAATGCATCCGGCGCCGGCTTGATCATGCCGGTGAACTTCACGCTGGCCAGGTACTCGGTGTCGCTGGTCTCAATGCCCAGCAGTTCAGCGTCGATGCTGACCACGTCCGTGTAATCAGCCACGGTACGCTCGCTGATTTGCAGTTTCATCTCAGCAAACACTTCCGGCGTGGTGAATTCACGGATATCGGCCACGTCGCCCTTATCCCAGGCAGCTTGCAGACGGATGAAGTTACCCTTGGCAACGCGCAGGAAGGTGGTCTGGTCAAAGTCACCCGGCACGCCCCACTGGTTGTGCACTGGCTGCTTCGCTTGCACTGGAGCCGCAGCTGGCTGCAGGCGCGAGCCGATTTCCGGCGTAGCCGAACCACCTTGCGGCGGCATCGAGTAAACGTTCTGGTTGCCGCCAAACGCAGCAGGCTGGGCCGCTGGCTGCGACTTGCTGCGGATCAGGCGGAAGATGAAGAACACCACGCCAGCCAACAGCGCCAGCATGATGATCGAGCCGATCGCGCCACCCAGTGCGCCACCCAGACCGAAGTGCGAGAACAGTGCGCCCAGGCCCAGACCCAGCAGCGCGCCGCCGAGAATGCCCTTCCACATGCTAGGTTTCTTCGGCGCAGCAGCCGGCGGCATCTGTGCCGGAGCTGGTGCAGGCTGCGCCTGGCGCGGCGCTGGCTGCGGCGCAGGCTGGGCCGGCATGCGGCTGACGTTTTGCGACTGGCGGCCAATCGAACGGCCACCGCCGGCCGGACGCGCGATGGCTTCCGTCAGCATGGACATGGCGGAGACAGCAATTACAGCGCCAATCAGGATTTTCTTCAGGTTCATGGTCATTCCAGTCATCACATTTTGATACCAGTGTGTAAAGCGGCCACACCTGCCGTCAGGTTGTAATACGTTACGCGCTCGAGGCCTGCTTCTTCCATCATCGTCTTCAGCGTCTCTTGGTCTGGATGCATGCGAATGGATTCGGCGAGGTAGCGATAGCTGTCAGCGTCGTTGGCGATTTTCTCGCCCATCCAAGGCAGAATCTTGAACGAATAAATATCGTACGGCTTTTGCAGCGGCGCCGCCACTTTCGAGAATTCCAGCACCAGCAGCTTGCCGCCCGGCTTCAGCACGCGGCGCATTTCCTTCAGCGCCTGATCCTTGTGGGTCATGTTGCGCAGGCCGAAGGCCACACTGACGCGGTCGAAATAATTGTCCGGGAATGGTAGCTTTTCTGCATCACACAACAAGGTGGGGGTCAGCAGGCCGCGATTCAAGAGGCGGTCACGGCCCACGCGCAGCATCGATTCATTGATGTCGGTCAGCCAGACTTCGCCGGTTGGGCCGGCCTGCTTGGCAAACACCTTGGCCAAGTCACCGGTGCCGCCGGCGATGTCGAGGCACTTGAAACCCGGACGCACAGCGGCATTGGCGATGGTGAAGGTCTTCCACAGGCGGTGCAGGCCAGCCGACATGACGTCGTTCATGATGTCGTACTTGGCGGCGACGGAGTGGAAAACCTTGGCAACCTCGCGGACTTTATCTTCTTCCGCGACAGTCTTGTAACCGAAGTGAGTGGTGTTGGTCATGATATGCAGGCCTGTTAATTTGCCAGCATTATACAAGACACTCTTTATAGTTCCTTAAGATGACGCCACTCTAATCCCAGCTGCGCGCGCGCGGGAAAACCCTTCCAGTTATCGTTCAGATAATCTTGCAGCGGCGCGGCTTTCAGGTGGATGCCAAGGAAGGCCGTCACATAGTGCTGGTTGATGTTGTTGATGCGGCGGCTGTCCCATACCGGCTCGGAGTAGGACTGGAAGTCGTCCGGGTTGCTCCAGTGGGCTGGCGATGGCGGATTCGGTGCGGAATTGTGGCGGCCGCCGACGTAGGTCAGCAGGTAGCGGTCGGCGTGGATGGTTTTTTCGAATAGCTGCTTGACGCCATCCTGGTAGCCGGCCACATCGTCCTGGTCGCCGGTGATGAACAGCAGCGGCGTGCGCACGCCGGCCAGGCCGGCGTCGTCCCACACCTTGTGCGCACCGCCCCATGGGGCGAAGGCCACCACGGCCTTGATGCGCGGGTCGCGCTGGGCTTCGTATTGCGGATTGCCTTGCTGGTTGACGGCAAGCTTGCCGCCGGGGAAGAAGGCGACGGCCGATGTGCTGATGCCTGCCCCAACCGTGTTCAGTGCGCCGTAGCCGCCCATGGAGTAGCCGACCAGCGCGGTTTTGTCGGCGTCCACCACGCCCGACAGAAAGTTGCCGCTGCCCGGCTTGGCCCACGCGGCAACGGTGTTCAGCACGAACAGGTCGTCAAAGCGGCGGTTCAGCAAGGTGCTGGGAAAGGCCGCCTTGTCGGCGCGCGTGGATTCAAGATGGTCGATGGCGACGACGACGTAGCCTTTCGATGCCAGGTTCTCGGTCAGGTAAGACATTTGCAGCCGCGAACCGGGATAGCCGTGCGAGACGATCACGAGCGGGTAGCGCTCCCCCACCGGAGCCGCATCGCGCGCGGCGCGGCCGTTGAACTGGAACGGCGTGTTGGGACGCTTGGGATCGTTCGGGCCCGAGCCTAGGACATCGGTATAAACCGTATGTTCTTTTTGCCCCGCCGCCAGCTTCGCCGGATACCACACTTCCAGCGTCAGCTTGCGGCTGTAGCGAGGATCCTGCTGCTCGGCGCTGTAACGCAGAATGTCGAATTGGTCTTTGTTCTCCACCGCCAGCGTGCGCACGCCCACTTGCAGCGAACCGCGCGCCGCCAGCTCCGGCGCATCGGGACGCGCATCGCCAAAATAGTCCTGCGCACTCACCTGCCCCGCTGCCAGCGCAACGGCCAATACCAACATCCTGCCTAACATGCCTTCTCCTATAAACCCAAGTGATCGCGCAAAGTGCTCCCTTCATACGACGTGCGGAATAAACCGCGACGCTGCAACTCAGGAATCACCAGCGCGAGGAAATCATCCAAACCGCCCGGCAACGCGGGCGCCATGAAATTGAAACCATCGGCCGCGCCCTGCTCGAACCATTCCTGCATTTGATCCGCCACCTTCTCCGCCGTGCCGACCACCGTGAAATGACCACGGCCACCGGCGATGCGTTCGTACAGCTGGCGTATCGTCAAATTCTCGCCCTGCGCCAGATCGGTCAACAGCTGCTGGCGGCTACGCTGGCCATCTTGCGTTTGCGGCAGCTCGGGCAGCGGGCCATCCAATGGATAGCCTGACAAATCAAAGTTACCGATCATGCGGCCCAACAGCGCCAGGCCCGCCTTCGGCTCAATCAGCGCTTGCAGTTCAGCGAACTTCTTGTCCGCCTCCTCCTGCGTGCGGCCAACCACCGCAAACAATCCAGGCATCACCTTCACCGATTCCGGCTTGCGGCCCTTCTCCACCACGCGCCGCTTGATATCGCTGTAGAAGGCTTGGGCCTTGGCCAGTGTAGGCTGCGCGGTGAACACTACCTCCGCCGTCCCTGCCGCCAGATCGCGGCCAGTCTCCGAACCGCCGGCCTGCACCACCACCGGCCGGCCCTGCGGACTGCGCACCACGTTCAGCGGGCCAGCAACGCCGAAATGCTCGCCGCGATGATTCAGCTTATGCAGCTTGGCCGGATCGTAAGGCAGCGATCCGCTCTTATCGTCGAGCAGCGCACCGGCGTCCCAACTATTCCACAGTCCTGTGACAACTTGATGAAATTCCCGCGCCCGCGCATAGCGGTCGGCGTGTGCCACATGCTGCTCGCGGCCGAAGTTAGCCGCTTCCGCCGCGTTATCCGACGTGACCAGATTCCACCCTGCCCGCCCATCCGACAGCAAATCCAGCGACGCAAACTGGCGCGCCACCGTGTACGGCTCGTTGTAGGTGGTGGTGGCGGTAGCGATCAAGCCAATCCGCTCGGTCGATGCGGCCAGCGCCGACAATAACGTCAAAGGCTCCAGCGAAGGCGCACCAGTCAGCGCCACGCTATCGGCAAAGAACACCGCATCCAGACACGCGCGTTCCGCACTGCGTACCTGATCGCGAAACACTTTGAAAGGGTTCGACAACAGATCCGTGTCCGGGTGCCGCCAGGCCGCAACGTGGTGGCCGTAGCGCATCATGAATGCAGCGATACTCAACTGCTTAGACATCAAAACTCCTTGCGCGCGGTGATACCGAAGTAGCGCTCATCATCACGCGGCACGGCGCGGGTGACGTAGCCGGTGGACGCGACCAAGTTGGTGGCGTACGATTTGTTCGCCAAGTTCTTACCCACCAGCGCAATGCGCCAGCCACCGACCGGCGACGACAGCGCGATGCCGGCATTGATCACGCCATACGCACCTTGAATCGCATCAGCCGATTGGAACAAGTCATACTGGGTCTTGGCCTGCCAGCTGTAGTCAGCCGACAGATCGACGATAAAACCATTCTCCAGCGGTAGCGCGTAGTTGGCGCGGGTGAAGGACTTCCACTTCGGCGAGAACGGCAGCGGCTTGCCATTCAGGTTGCACGATGCGGCAGCAGCCGGCGGGCAGTTGAAATTGTCGATGGTGGCGTCGGTGTAGGCCAGCGATGCGCTCAAGGTCAGTTCGCGGGTTGGACGGGCGTTCAGATCCAGCTCCACACCCTTGGTCGATACATCGCCAGCGTTAATCAGGCGCGTAACCACGGCGCCAGCCACGGTGTCGTAGAAGTTGGCTTGGTAGTTCTTGTACTTGGTGTTGAACACGGCCAGGTTGGCGGTCAGCTTGCGATCGAAAGCGCTGGCTTTCAGGCCCAGTTCAAACGAATCCGAGGTCTCTGGTTTCAGCGCCAGCGTATCGCGGCTCAGCATGTTGAAGAAAACGTTGTAGGCCGGGCCTTTGTAGCCGCGCGAGTAGGTACCGTAAGTGCTTACGTCACGCGAGATATCGTATTGCAGACCGACGCGGCCCGAGTAGCCGTCTTCGTTGGTGGAACCGGCGTTCTGTACTCCAGGTTGCACACCGGGGAAGGCCACGGTTTGCGTCGAGGTGCGTTTGTGGTCGTAAGACAGTTCGTCCTTAGTCCAGCGCGCCCCGGCAATGGCGCGCCACACTGGCGAGAAGTTCAAAGTGCTTTCACCGAACAGCGAGTAGCTGTCGCTCTTGACGCCGTAATCCGCGCGGCCGGAGTTGATGGCCGCACCGTTGTTGACGATACGCTGATAGGTCTCGCGATCCTTGCCGTGCAGATAGTAGGCGCCGACCACATAGTCTGCGAATTCACCTTTCGGCGATGCGAGACGCAGCTCTTGCGAGGCTTGACTGAATTCCACCGTGCCGATATCGCGCGTGGCCGGGAAAGCGGCCGTGATGCGCGCTACTTCCGCTGCGTTGCCGATGGCCGAAGTGCTGGTGTACTGGGTGTTGTCCCAATCGCGCACGGCGCTGATGGAGGTCAGCGTGTAGCCGTTGAAGCGGTAATCCACTTGCGCCGACAGGCCTTTGTTCTTGTCGCGGATATCGGCGGGGATATCCGCGTTGACCTGGCGGTTCTCCGGGGCTGCCACGACTGGCGCGATGCCTGCGTTAAAGGTGGCCGCCGTTGATTTATAGGCAGTGAAGGTAGGCGAAGACTTGGAACGCACGTAATCTGCGATCAGCGCGATATCCAAATCCTTGGTCGGTGTGATGTCGACGCGGGCACGCACGCCTTTGCGGTCGTAGCCATTCAGCTTGCCGCCGCCAGCGTGCACGTTATCGACGTTGCCGTTGAAGTCCGCATACAGGCCGGTGACGGATGCCGCCACAACCCCCGGCTGGATTGCGCCCGACACGCCGGCACGCACACGCTTCTCATTCCCTTCGTAGTAGGCCGCATCCACGAAGCCTGTGGTCGCTTGCGACGATTTGCGGCCGATCACATTCAGCACGCCCGACGAAGCGTTTTTGCCGAATAGCGTACCTTGCGGGCCGCGCAGGATTTCAATGTGTTCAATGTCCAGCAGATCCAGCGTAGCTTGGCCCGGACGCGCGTACACCACGCCGTCAATCACGGTCGATACGGTTGGCTCTACACCCGGCGAGGTGGAGATGGTACCGATACCGCGTACAAAGATGGTGGTGTCCTTGTTGCCGCCCTGCTGGCGGAAGGTCACGCTAGGCACTTCCTGCACGATGGTGTCGATGCTGGTGCGGTTGGCTTGCGTCAGCGCGTCGCCGTCCAGCACCGATACCGCCACTGGCACCGATTGCAGCGAAGCGTTGCGGCGCGTGGCGCTAACGGTCACGCTAGGCACGGAGGCGCTATCGTCACGCTCCTTGATCGGCGTCGATTCCGCCTCCGCGTAGGCGGTATTCACCAGCAAAGCACCGATGGTCAGTGCGCCGAAAAATCTCACATTGCTCTTCATTTACTGATCCCTTGATTTGAAAGCGCTCCTTGCGCGATATACGGAAAACCTGCTTTCTTCATCGAAGAACCAGCTTAGTGCTCGCCAGGTCGTTCGCTACAATGAAGTGGTACCGGTACCCTTTTTTTAGTGTCGCGGCGGGCCGGATTGAAGTCAAAGAATTAAAAAAATCATCGATATGTTTTTTCGGAATATGCGCAGATGAGTGAAACAGCAGCACCAAGAAAACGCAGAGGGTCAGGCCGCGCCACCGTCCACGATGTGGCGCGGCTGGCCGGCGTCGGCTCCATTACCGTATCGCGCTATTTCATCGAGCCGGGACGGGTGGCGGCGGAGCGCAGCGCGCGCATTGCGGCGGCGGTGAAGGAGTTGGGCTATGTGCCGAATCTGGCCGCCAGCGGCCTCGCCTCCGCGCATGGCCGCGTAGTCGGCATGGTGATCCCGAATATCTCCGGGCCGATTTTCGCCAACACGATTCAGACTTTTAGCGACACGCTAAACCGCTATGGCTACCAGTTGTTGCTGGCCTCTAGCTACTTCTCGGCCAAGCGGGAAGAAAGCGCAGTGCGGGCTTTCCTCGGCTGGAAGCCAGCAGCGCTGGCGGTGGTGGGACGCTTCCACAATCGCGCTACCGAGAAGCTGCTGTCCACTGCCGGCATTCCTGTGGTGGAGACGTGGGACTATCAGCCGCGCCGTAAACCGATACAAGTCGGCTACTCCAACCCTTCAGTCGGCGAGCAAGCGGCGCGCTACTTGTACGGCAAGGGCTATCGCCGCATCGCCTTCGTGCAGAACAGCCTTGCGGGCGACTTAAGCGCGGTGGATCGCAGCGACGGCTACGAGGCCGTCATGCGCGAACATGGCCTTGAGCCGATCATCTACGCGCCGACAGCGGAAGCACCGTTCGATGCTGGCAAACAGGCGATTGAAGCGCTGGCGCTATCCCCTGCCCGCCGCGCGCGGCCCGTGGAGGCCATTATCTTCGCCAACGATAACTTGGCCGCAGGCGCTTTGCTGGCGGGCCAGCGCGCGGGCTTAAAGATCCCACAGCAATGCGCCATCGTAGGCTTTGGCGACTACGCCTTCTCGCCGCTGCTGATGCCTAGCCTCACCACGATCCGTCCGCCCAGCCGCGAGATCGGCGAAATCGCCGCGCTACGCATACTTGAACAACTGGGCGTACTGCCCGCATCAGCACAGGATTCGCGTTTGAACCTGCTGGCCTGCGAATTGATAGAGCGCGAAAGCGCGTAAGGAAGATGATGAAGAAATGGATTTGCTTATTGCTCGTGGCGCCGCTGCTGTCGTCGGCGGCCGAAATCAAAATTGGTTTTCAAAAAAGCGCTGGCTTACTCAGCATGATGAAGACGCAGGGCACGCTGGAGAAATCGCTGGCCGGCCATCAGATCAAATGGATTGAGTTCCCAGCCGGCCCGCAGATGCTGGAGGCGCTCAACGCAGGCAGTATCGATTTTGGCAGCACCGGTGCACCGCCGCCGGTATTTGCGCAGGCAGGCGGCGTGGATTTGCTGTACGTGGGCGCGGAACCTGCGCCGGTGAATAGCGAAGCGCTGTTCGTGCCGAAGGATTCGCCGATCCGCACGGTGGCGGATTTAAAAGGCAAGCGCGTGGCATTTCAAAAAGGCTCCGGCTCGCACTTCCTGCTGGCTTCAGCACTGCAGAAGGCGGGATTGAAGTTCCGCGACATTACGCCGATTTATTTATCGCCATCGGATGCGCGTGCGGCGTTCGTCAGCGGCGGCATTGATGCGTGGGTGGTGTGGGATCCCTACTTCGCATCGGCGCAGAAAGCGTATCAAGTACGCGTGTTGAGCGACTACACCGGGCTGCCACTGGCGAATGGCTTCTACCTCGCCTCGCGCAAATTTGTAGAGCAGTCGCCGGCCTTGGTTTCGTCCCTGTTGGAGCAAGTGCGCCTGGCCGGTAAGTGGGCCAGTGAGCATCAAAAAGAAGTCAGCACCGTATTGACGCAGCAGACCGGCGTGCCAGCCGACATCGTGGCGACGTGGATGCAACGCTCCCGCTTCGGCGCGACGCCGGTCACACCAGAGATCATCGCCAACCAGCAGCGCGTGGCAGACTTGTTCTACCAACAAAAACTGATCCCCAAGTCCGTCAACATCGCCAGCCGCGTGTGGACATGGCAACCGAAGTAGCACACGTTTGATGCATCATAAGCCCTCGTTAACTGAGCCGCCTACGCTGGCAGCTCAACCAGCGAGGCCATCATGCCAACCGTCTACCTGGAAACCTCCATCATCTGTCACCTGACAGACCCGCCAAGCCCCAATCCCATCACCCGCGCCTGCCAGCAATTAACGCAGTTGTGGTGGCACACACGCTGCAATCTAGAGCAGACGTGCATTTCAAAATATGTCAACGATGAGATCCGCGATGGCGATCCGCTGCGAGCAATCCACCGTATGCGAGTCACCCAAGACCTCGTTCAGCATCCAAAAAAAGAGAGAATCGAAAGTATGGGGGAACTTTTAATCTTTGGAGGAGGTCTAAATGCCAATGCACGTCGGGCTGCCGAGCATATTGCATGCGCAACATTCAATCATTGCGAAATTTTGCTGACATGGAACTGTGCCGAGATCGCAAATGCACTAAAACTCAAATTGCTGCGTATGTTAGTGGATGACGGCGAGTACGTGCTACCTGAACTAATAACACCTTTTGAGCTAATGGAGTGCAGCTATGAAACTGAATGGCGTCGAAATTCCTGAGGACATCGATATACCGAAACTGAACGCTGAAACGATTGCGGAAATTAATGAGGTAAAGGCAGGATTCCGCAAAGATCATGGGTTCGGCATGCATGACTCAATGCCTAGCTCCGAACGAATAAAGATCAGCATCAGCCTACTACGCAAGCTGGATCCGTTAGCTCGCGCAAAGGTGCTTTATGCTTTCAGTGAGCAGGTGACGGATTAGTGCTTGCAGCCGCCGCTGCCGCAACCGCCGCCGCCATGCTGGTGGGTTGATGGGCCCGTCAAGGAGACGCCGGTTTCGCGGCCGCTGTCGCCTTCGAAGCCGGAGGCGTGGAGGCGATCCATGTAGGTCGCCCACAGCGCGTCTTTTTGGCTGCCCAGCTTGTACAGATATTCCCAGGTGAAGATGCCGGTGTTGTGGCCATCGCTGAAGGTCGGCTGCACGGCGTAGTTGCCGACCGGCTCAATGCCGGCAATGCCTACCTCACGTTTGCCGACTTGCAGCACTTCCTGCCCCGGGCCATGGCCCATCACCTCCGCCGACGGCGAATACACGCGCAGCAGTTCAAACGGGATCGAAAACGACGCACCGTCGTTAAATTCAACGTCCAGCACTTTCGATTTGTTGTGAACGGTCAGGCCGGTAGGGACAGGTTTGTTGCTCATAATGCTTTTACTTTCTCAACGATGGCTGCGTGCAGCGCCGGCAGCAGCGCCCGGCGCGCCGCCAACACTTCCGCCGACGACGCACGCTGCGCCACAGCCCATGTCGGGTTGGGGAAATGCGCATCGTCGCGGTAACGCGGGATAACGTGCCAATGCACGTGCGGCGTCATATTACCAAAACTCGCGAGATTGATTTTTTCCGGCGCCAGAATTTCGCGCTGCGCGGATTCCACCGCCCACACCACGTCCATCACGCGCACGCGCTCTTCGGCCGGCAGATCGGTCATTTCCTTGACGTGGGCATTCCACACCACGCGCGTGAAGCCGGGATACTCGGCCTCATCCACGGCGACCACCGACACACGGTCATCACCCCAGACCAAGGCCGCACCCGGCGCACTGAGCAAGTTACACAGATCGCAAGCCATAATTACACCAGCACCCGTTCAATGCCGCCGTCATTGGCGCGTTTCACATAGTCCGGCATCCAGTTCTCGCCCAGCAGATGCTTGGCAATCTCCACCACGATGTAATCGGCGGTGGTGCCGGCATCCTCGCTGTAGCGCGACACGCCGCCCAGGCAGGCCGGGCAGCTGGTCAGGATCTTGACCTCGCCATCGAAGCCGTCGGCGCGCAGTTTGTCGGCGCCCTTGATGACCTCCTCTTCCTTGCGGAAGCGCACCTGCGTCGAGATGTCTGGACGCGCCACCATCAGCGTGCCCGAGTCGCCGCAGCAGCGGTCGTTTTTCTCGATCTTGACGTTGTCGTGCGTCTGGATCAGCGAGTTGACGGTCTTGGTCGCCTCTTGCAGCTTCATTGGCGTGTGGCACGGCTCGTGGTACATATAACGGGTACCGGTCACGCCTTCCAGCTTGACGCCCTTCTCATTCAGATATTCGTGAATATCCATGATGCGGCAGCCCGGGAAGATCTTCTCGAACTCATAGGTCGCCAGCTGGTCGTAGCACGTACCGCACGATACCAGCACGGTCTTGATGTCCAGATAGTTGAGCGTGTTGGCCATGCGGTGGAACAGCACGCGGTTATCGGTCATCATCTTGTCGGCCTTGTCGTACTGGCCCGAGCCGCGTTGCGGATAACCGCAGCACAGATAGCCCGGCGGCAGCACGGTCTGCACGCCCACTTCCCACAGCATCGCCTGCGTGGCCAGGCCCACTTGCGAGAACAGGCGCTCCGAACCGCAGCCCGGGAAGTAGAACACCGCTTCCGTATCGGCATTGGTGGTCTTCGGATTGCGGATGATCGGGATGACTTTGTCGTCCTCGATATCCAGCAAGGCGCGCGCGGTTTTCTTCGGCAGGTTGCCCGGCATTTTCTTGTTGATGAAGTGGATCACCTGCTCGCGCACAGCCGGCTTGCCGACGCTCGGCGGCGGCGCCTTGGTTTGCTTCTTGGCGAATTTCTTCAGCAAATCATTACCGAGGCGCTGCGCCTTGTAGCCGATGCCGATCATCGCCGCGCGGGTGGCGTTGATGGTGGCCGGATCGGTGGCGTTCAGGTAGAACATGGCCGCCGCCTTGCCCGGATTGAAGGACTTCTTGTCCATCTTGCGCAGCAGGTTGCGCATATTCATCGACACGTCGCCGAAGTCGATGTTGACCGGACAGGGCGTCACGCATTTATGGCAGACGGTGCAGTGATCCGCCACGTCCTCAAATTCTTCCCAGTGCTTGATCGAGATGCCGCGGCGGGTCTGCTCTTCGTACAGGAACGCTTCGATCAGCGACGAGGTCGCCAGAATCTTGTCGCGCGGCGAGTACAGCAGGTTGGCGCGCGGCACGTGCGTCGAGCACACCGGCTTGCACTTGCCGCAGCGCAGGCAGTCCTTGACGCTGTTGGCAATCGCGCCGATATCGCTCTGCTGCATGATCAGCGATTCGTGGCCCATCAGGCCGAACGACGGCGTGTAGGCGTTGCGCAGGTCGGCTTCCATGCCGTCCAGATTCAGCAACTTGCCCTTGTTGAAGCGGCCTTCCGGGTCGACGCGCAGCTTGTATTCGCGGAACGGGCCGATCTCGTCTTCCTGCAAGAACTCCAGCTTGGTGATGCCGATGCCGTGCTCGCCTGAGATTACGCCGTTTAGCGAACGGGCCAGCTTCATAATGCGCGCCACGGCTTGGTGCGCCAATTGCAGCATCTCGTAATGATCCGAGTTGACCGGCAAGTTGGTGTGCACATTGCCGTCGCCTGCGTGCATGTGCAGCGCCACGAACACGCG
This sequence comes from Duganella rivi, assembly GCF_009857435.1. GTDB lineage: Bacteria > Pseudomonadota > Gammaproteobacteria > Burkholderiales > Burkholderiaceae_D > Rugamonas > Rugamonas rivi. Next base: position 103,783 of record NZ_WWCK01000008.1, on the reverse strand, counting down.
GCCACGCAGCACGCGCTTGTGGATGGCGGTGCTTTCGTCGAGGATCAGCTTGTAGGCGGCGCCGTTGAAAATCTGGCGCAGCTGGGCGCGGATTTCCTGCTTCCACGTCACGCGGATGGTGCGGTCTTGCACTACGTCGAACAGGGTGGCGTTCGGCTGGGTTTTCAGGCGTTCTTCAAATACCGGCAGCAGACGCTCAAGGCCCAGCTCGGACAGTTGCGCGGTGATCGAGGCCAGCGGCTTGTCCAGCTCGGCCAGCAGATAAGTCCAGCGCGCGTGCACTTGCGACAGCAGCGTTTCGGCTTGCTGCTGGCGGTCGCCCAGCATTTCGGCATCGCCGACGCTGTCATCGGCATCGTCGCTCTTGCCGATCGGCAGATTGCCGGCGGCGAAGAAGTCCTGCAACTCTTCCACCAGCTGCAGCTTGTTCTTGATCGACAGTTCGATGTTGATGCGCTCGATGCCGTCGGTATACTCGCCCATGCGGTTAAGCGGAATCACCACGTCTTCGTTGATCTTGAAGGCGTTGGTGTGCTTGGCGATGGCGGCGGTACGGGCGCGATCCAGCCAGAATTTCTTGCGGGTCTCCGGGCTGACGGCAATAAAGCCTTCGCCGACGCGGGTGTTCGCCAGGCGCACCACTTCCGAGGCGGCTTGCGCCACGGCGTTTTCATCATCGCCGACGATGTCGCCGAACAGCGCCATCTTCGGCAGCACGCCGCGTTTCGATTTGGTGGCATAGCCGACTGCGCGCAGGTAGCGCTCGTCCAGGTGCTCCAGGCCGGCGAGGCGCAGGGTCGAGAATTGTTCGCCCTTGGCTGGCAGGCCGTCGAGGTAATCCTTGATTTCCACGATCGATGGAATCGCATCGCGCGCCTGGCCGAAGAATTCAAGGCAAACGGTGCGGGTGAACTTCGGCATTTTGTGCAGAATCCAGCGCGACGACGTAATCAGGCCGTCGGTGCCCTCTTTCTGAATGCCCGGCAGGCCGGCGAGGAATTTGTCGGTCACATCCTTGCCCAGGCCTTCCTTGCGGAATACGCGGCCGGCGATTTCCAGGATCTCGGTCTTGAATGGCGCGCCCTTGGCTTCGCCCTTGGCAGTCGGATGCGTCCACTCCAGCTTGAAGCGGGCCAGCGGCGTATCGTGGATTTTCGACAGGTTGTGATCAAGGCGCGTGACTTCCAGCCAATCGCCGTTCGGATCGACCATGCGCCACGAGGCCAGGTTGTCCAGCGCCGTGCCCCACAGCACAGCCTTCTTGCCGCCCGCGTTCATGGCGATATTGCCGCCGATGCAGGATGCGTGGGCCGAGGTCGGGTCGACCGCGAACACGAAGCCAGCTTTTTCAGCGGCCTCAGAAACTTTGTTGGTGATGACGCCGGCGCCGGTGTAGATGGTGGCGTACTCTTTATCGAGGCCCGGCAACACCTTCATCTCCACCGCGCCCATGTTGAGCAGTTTCTCGGTGTTGATAACGGCCGACATCGGCGTCAGCGGAATTGCGCCGCCGGTGTAGCCGGTGCCGCCGCCGCGCGGGATAATGGTCAGGCCGAGTTCGATACAGCCCTTGACCAGGCCGGCCATTTCCTCTTCGCTGTCCGGGGTCAGCACCACGAATGGATACTCAACGCGCCAGTCGGTCGCATCGGTCACGTGGCTGATGCGCTTCATGCCGTCGAAGCAGATATTGTGCTTGTCGGTGTAGCGGCCCAGCACCTTGTAGGTGCGCTTGCGCAGATCGTAAACCTGTTTAAATTCTTCGCCGAAATCAGCCACGGCCTTGCCAGCCGCTTGCAGCAGCTTGACCACGTTGGCGCTGCGCTGGCGCGAGGCGTCATCTTTTTCGGCCTCGTCCACGCTGAGGCGGCGCTTGTCGACTTCGGCCAGGCGGTGGTGCAGCGCGTTGATCAATTCCTGGCGGCGCTTCGGGTTATCCAGCAAGTCGTCTTGCAGATACGGATTGCGGCGCACCGCCCAAATATCGCCCAGCACTTCATACAACATGCGCGCCGAACGGCCGGTCTGACGCGCGCCGCGCAGTGCATCCAGCAGCGACCACGATTCCTCACCTAGCAGCCGGATCACGATCTCGCGATCAGAAAACGACGTGTAGTTGTACGGAATTTCCCGCAGGCGCGTAGCCTCGGGGCCGTGGGGCGTTTCCGCCAGCAAAGCTTGGATTTGTGCAGGGGCGTTCATTGTGCGTTTCAGACTATAGACAGTACCCGGGAGGGCCATTCTAGCCTATTGCGGCGCACCACGCGGGAACAGCCTTAGTGCAGCAAAGGATACTCAGAAAGCGCAAAACGTCCTAAAAATTCGAAATTCGGCCGCCTGCCGAGCAATTTCATGCCAATCTGCTGTTTCAAACTGAATGAAATTTATGCATAAGCTTATGCGGCAATATGATTAGATGCACCAAACTAGCCCATCATTTGTCCGATCCGATGCCACACTCCGTCCGGGACGTACAACAGCAGCGTGGTCATGGTGAGGTAGCGCAGGAACTTGCCGACCGCCATGTAGGCAAGGCTGGGCCAGAACGGCAGCCTGAGCCAGCCGCCCAGGGTGCACAGCGGGTCGCCGATGCCGGGCAGCCAGGCCAGCAGCATGGTCTTGGCGCCGTAGCGTTCCAGCCAGTGGAACCAGCGGCTCTGGCGCTCCTTCGCAAAGCTCTGCTTGGCCTGCCAGCCGATGTAGTAATCGATGGCGCCGCCCAGCGTGTTGCCGACGGTGGCGACGAAGATGGCGCTCCAGAACATGGCCGGGTTGGCCTTGATGACGGCAAACACCGCCGGCTCCGAACCGAGCGGCACCAGGGTGGCTGACACCAGGCTGATCAGAAACACCGACGTCAAACCGACCTTGGGCGCGGCCAGCACGTGCAGCAGCCAGGTAATTGCAGATTCGATCATCTGTTAGTGGGCGCAGGAGGAAAGCTGCCATTATAATGAGTCAGCCCGATCCGGCACACCCGCCTGAATCCGTGTCTCCCTGCTCCACCCGGTCACCAGCCGGCTAGTTAGCATCGCAACTCCCCCTTGTAACCCTGTTTGCAGACTATGACTACCGACTATCTGAAGAAAATACTGACCGCCCGCGTCTACGACGTGGCTGATGAAACCCCGCTGGAACTGGCGCCGACCCTGTCGCAGCGCTACGAAAACCGAATTTATTTCAAGCGCGAGGACATGCAGAGCGTGTTCAGCTTCAAGATTCGCGGCGCCTACAACAAGATGGCCCACTTGAGCGACGCGCAACGCAAGCGCGGCGTGATTTGCGCCTCGGCCGGCAACCACGCGCAAGGCGTGGCGCTGTCCGCCGCCAAGCTCGGCTGCCGCGCGCTGATCGTCATGCCGACCACCACGCCGCAAGTGAAGATCGACGCCGTCAAGGCGCGCGGCGGCGCCGACGTCGAGGTGGTGCTGCACGGCGAGTCCTACACCGACGCCTACAACCACGCCCTGACTCTGGAAAAAGAACAGGCGCTGACTTTCGTCCACCCATTCGACGACCCGGACGTGATCGCCGGCCAGGGCACCATCGGCATGGAAATCCTGCGCCAGCACTCGGGCCCGATCCACGCCATCTTTGTCGCCATCGGCGGCGGCGGCCTGATCTCCGGCGTGGCCGCCTACGTCAAGGCGATCCGTCCCGACATCAAGATCATCGGCGTGCAAACCCTCGATTCGGACGCCATGGCGCGCAGCATCAAGGCTGGCGAACGGGTGACGCTGACCGACGTCGGCCTGTTCTCGGACGGCACCGCAGTGCGCCTGGTGGGCGAGGAGACCTTCCGCCTGACGCAGCAATACGTAGACGACATCATCATCGTCGATACCGACGCCATCAGCGCCGCCATCAAGGATGTGTTCACCGATACCCGCAGCATTCTGGAACCGGCCGGCGCGCTGGCCATTGCCGGCGCCAAGGCGTACATCGAGCGCGCCGCGCTGACCAAGGATCCGATCAAGAACGAAACCCTGATCACCATCGCCTGCGGCGCCAACATGAACTTCGACCGCCTGCGCTTTGTGGCCGAACGCGCCGAGCTGGGCGAAGCGCGCGAGGCGCTGTTTGCCGTCACCTTGCCGGAGCAGCGCGGCAGCTTCAAGCGCCTGTGCAAGCTGGTCGGCGCGCGCAACGTCACCGAGTTCACCTATCGCATCAGCGACAAGGACGATGCCCACGTATTCTGCGGCGTGCAGATTGCCGACCGCAGCGAGTCGAGCGCGCTGGCGCGGCGCTTCGAGGAGCACGGTTTCAAGGCGCTCGACCTGACCCACGACGAACTGGCCAAGACCCACTTGCGCCATCTGGTGGGCGGCAAGAGCGCGCTGGCGGACAACGAGTTGCTGTACCGCTTCGAGTTCCCAGAGCGTCCGGGCGCGCTGATGCGCTTCCTTGACTCGATGGCGCCGAACTGGAATATCTCTCTGTGCCACTATCGCAGCCAAGGCGGCGACGTCGGCCGCATCGTGATCGGCCTGCAAGTGCCGCCGGAGGAAATGAGCGACTTCGCGCAATTCCTGGCGACGCTGGGCTACCGCTACTGGGATGAAAGCCAGAACCCAGTCTACAAACTGTTCCTAGGCTAACCCCATAACCTTAAGTGACAGATCCAGCTCCGTCGCTTAAGGGTCTGACCCCGCAGGGGTCAGACCCTGTGTCGCTTTGGGGTAAAATATCGCCATGACCACCAACACCGCCGACCAGTCCCCACTCGGGAAAACCTCCGCCTACCGCACCGATTACGCGCCGGAACTGCTGTTCCCGATTCCGCGCCAGGGCAAGCGCGACGAGCTGGGCTTGTCGGGCACCATGCCCTTCTTCGGCGTCGATATCTGGAACGCCTACGAAATCTCGTGGCTCAACCAGCGCGGCAAGCCGCAGGTGGCGATCGCCCGCATCACCTTCCCGGCCGATACGCCCAACATCATCGAGTCGAAGTCCTTCAAGCTGTACCTGAACTCGTTCAACCAGACCAAGCTGGACAACGTGGCCGCGCTGAAAACGCTGCTGCAACAAGACCTGTCGGCTGCCTCGGGCGGCAGCGTCCACGTCACCCTGACCCAGCCGGAAGAATTCGGCATGGTCGAGATGGGCGAGCTGGACGGCCTGCTGCTGGATCGCCTCGATATCGAGGTCGACAACTACAGCCCGTCGCCTTCCATCCTCAAGGCTGCGCTGGACGAGGAACCGGTCGAAGAAAAACTGATCTCGCACCTGCTGAAATCCAACTGCCTGGTCACCGGCCAGCCGGACTGGGCCAGCGTGCAAATCCACTACAGCGGCCCGCAAATCGACCAGGAAAGCCTGCTCAAGTACCTGATTGGTTTCCGCGAGCACAACGAATTCCACGAGCAGTGCGTCGAGCGCATCTTCGTTGACATCCTGCGCCAGTGCCAGCCGCAGCAGCTGGCCGTGTACGCGCGCTACACCCGCCGCGGCGGCCTAGATATCAATCCATGGCGCAGCAACTTCAGCAGCGCGCAGAAGCCGGCCAACCTGCGTGGCGCACGTCAATAACCGTAATAATTTTTTCAATCAAAGAGTAAAAAACCGGCGTATGATGGGCGGGCTAGCGTGAATTCTCACGCTCTACGGCCCACCCGGCCGGAAACGCGTAAAAAAACGGAAAAACGGCCCGGTCTCCAAGCAAATACCGGTGTTTTCGACGAATACGGTGCAGAAATAGCGATTCCTTTCTGGAGTGCATTTTTACTGCTGCGCCGGCCAACGCCAATACAACGGTGGCATAGCGATTTCATGTTACACGGCACAGAAACAAGCCTATAATTCTGCTCGCGTGACACCCTTGTGCGTTGCAACATTTGACGTCGTACTATGAACAACCTTAGCAAAATACTCTCTCTGGAAAACGTGCTGCTCGACCTGGAAGTCTCCAGTAAAAAGCGCGCTTTCGAGCAAGCTGGCCTGATCTTCGAAAACAACTGCGGCATCGCCCGCTCCACCGTCTCGGACAACCTGTTCGCGCGTGAGCGCCTCGGTTCGACCGGCTTGGGCCATGGCGTCGCCGTGCCGCACGGCCGCATCAAGGGCATGAAGAGCCTGAAGTCGCCGCTGGCCGCCTTCGTGCGCCTGGCCGAGCCGATTCCGTTCGAGTCGCCGGACGGCAAGCCGGTGAACCTGCTGTTCTTCCTGTTGATCCCGGATCATGTCACCCAGCAGCACCTCGAAATCCTGTCGGAAATCGCCGAGATGTTCTCCGACGACGCTTTCCGCACCGCGCTGAGCACGGACACCGATCCGAAATCGGTGCATACACGCATCATCAATTGGCTGCCTAGCCTGCAAGCTGCTGGCTGAGCGGCAGCGATGGAGTTACACTAAGGTTAGATCAACTAACCTGGTAACTGCTCCATGCTGCAAACTCCGCTGACGATACAAAGGCTTTACGACGACAATCGCGAAAGTTTGCAGCTAGGCTGGTTCGCCGGCTTTCCCGGCGGCGAGCGCCTGATTTCCGGCGACGTTGCATCGGCCGCCGACCAGGTCGGCCACTTGAACACCATCCACCCGGGCCGGATTCAGGTCTTCGGCCACCAGGAAATCAACTACTACCAGCGCCTCAAGTCGCTGACCCGCGCGCATGTGATCGGCGAGCTGATTGCCGGCGGCCCGCCAGCGCTGATCATTGCGCAGGGGCTGGAAACGCCGCCCGACATCCTCGCCATCTGCGACGAGAAAAATATCCCGCTGTTCTCCACCCCGCTGCCCGCCGCGCAAGTGATCGACTTCTTGCGCGTGTATTTGTCCAAGAAGCTGGCACAGCGCATCATCATGCACGGCGTGTTCATGGACGTGCTGGGCGTGGGCGTGCTGATTACCGGCGACTCCGGCCTAGGCAAGAGCGAGCTGGGCTTGGAACTGATTTCGCGTTCGCATGGTTTGGTGGCCGACGATGCGGTGGAGTTTTCGCGCATCGCGCCGAACATGATCGAGGGCCGCTGCCCGGCGCTGCTGCAAAACCTGCTGGAAGTGCGCGGCTTGGGCTTGCTGGACATCAAGGCCATCTTCGGCGAGACCGCAGTGCGCCGCAAGATGCGCTTGAAACTGATCGTGCACCTGGTGCGCCGCGGCGCGGCTGACGAGGAAGTGGAGCGCCTGCCGTTCCAGTTCCCGACCGAGGACGTGCTGGGCCTGCCGATCCGCAAAGTCGTGATCCCCGTCGCCGCCGGCCGCAACATCGCGGTGCTGCTGGAAGCCGCCGTGCGCAACACCATCCTCCAACTGCGCGGCATCGACACCCTGCAAGAATTCATGGAGCGACAAAGACAAGCCATGAGCGGGGATTGATCTGTCGATGGTATCATCGCTGTCATGCGCATCGTAATCATTACTGGCATCTCCGGTTCCGGCAAATCCGTCGCCCTCAACGTGCTTGAAGACACAGGCCACTACTGCGTCGACAATCTGCCGCCCGCCCTGCTCTCCAGCTTGGTCAAGACCTTGACGGAGGAAGGCTTGCAGGCCTTGGCTGTCGCCGTCGATGCGCGCAGCGCCGAGTCGCTGGCCACGCTGCCGGCCGACGTGCAACGCCTGCGCGCCGAGGGGCATGACGTGAAAGTCATGTTCCTGACCGCCAATACCCACTCGCTGGTGGCGCGTTTTTCGGAAACGCGCCGCAGCCATCCGCTGTCGCACGAATTGCGTCCGGGGCAAAATCCAGCGGCGCGCCGCACCCTGATCGAATGCATCATGGAAGAGCGCGAGCGGCTGTCGGCAATTGAGCAGCTGGGCCACGTGATCGACACCTCCGAGCTAAGCGCCAATAAACTGCGCTGCTGGGTCAAGGACTTGGTGGTAACTGAACATGCGCCGCTGACGCTGTTCTTTGAATCGTTCGCCTTCAAGCTGGGCGTGCCGATGGATGCGGACTTCGTGTTCGACGTGCGGGCGCTGCCGAATCCCTACTACGATCTGACCCTGCGGCCGCTGACCGGCCGCGACGCGCCGGTAATCGAATTCCTCGACGCCCAGCCGAGCGCCGGCGAAATGCTGAACGACATCCGCGCCTTCGTGGAGAAATGGCTGCCGTCCTTCAAGGGCGACAACCGCAGCTACCTGACCGTGGCCCTGGGCTGCACCGGCGGCCAGCACCGCTCCGTCTACATGGCCGAAAAACTCGCGGCCTACTTCAACGCCAACGAACGCGTCGTCCTGCGCCACCGCGAGCAGTAAGCTTTACCCTCGCTCACCCCAGGTGGCGCAGTGGATGGGCGTAGTCCGGCCACACCGGGGCGAACATGGCCTGCACCATTTCTTCGGTGACGGCTTCCAGTGTGGCGGGATTCCACTTGGGCTGGTTGTCTTTGTCGATCACCAGTGCGCGGACGCCTTCGATGACTTCGCCGTTTTCGAAGTTGCGGCGGACTAGCGCGCGTTCCATGCGCAGGCAGTCGGCGACGTCCAGTGCCGCGCCGCGCTTGATCAGTTCGTGGGTGACGCACATCATCAACGGCGAGCGGGTCGCCATCACTTCCAGCGTTTTAACAGCAAAGTCGCTGCTATCGGTTTTCAGCGAGGCGACGATGGCGGGCACGGAGCCGGCACGGAAGTGGCGGTCGATGGCGGCGCGGTTGGCGGCCAGCGTGCTATCGCCGGCGTTATGGCCTGCGGCGTAGGCAGACAGCGCGCCAGGCAGCCCAGCGCCCGGCGTGGCGGTCAGCAAGGCATCCAGGGCGGTGCGATCTGACAGCGGCGCGTAGTGATCGGCCAGGCCAGTGTAAAGCGCGTCGGCAGCGTTGATGGTAACGCCGGTTACACCAAGGTAAAAGCCCAATGCGCCAGGCGCGCGCGACAGGAAGTAGCTGCCGCCCACATCCGGGAACAAGCCGATGTTCACTTCGGGCATGGCCATCTTGGTTTTATCGGTAACGATGCGCACACCACCCTGCGCCACGCCCATGCCGCCGCCCATCACCACGCCATCCATCAGCGCGATGTAAGGTTTGGGATAGAAATGAACTAAATGATTTAGCGAATATTCCTCGGTGAAGAAATCTTCCACCAGCGCGCTGCCGTTTTGCGGCGTGGTGCGGCCCGCTTCGTAGAAGAAGCGGATGTCGCCACCGGCGCAGAACGCTTTCTCGCTGCTGCTGCGGATGACCACAGCGCCGACCGCCGCGTCATCGCGCCACGCCAGCAGCGCTTGCGTAATCGCGCGCACCATGTCGAGGGAAAGGGAGTTCAATGCCTTGGGCCGATCCAATACGATCAAGCCGGTGCCGTTGCTTACGCTGGTGTGGATGTATTCGCTCATGCCTCCAATTCTACTTCAGATGCTCGAGCGGATTCGGCACATCGAGCGAACCGCCCAGGCGCGGCTGCCACAGCGCCTTGCCCACCGTCGGCGGCTTGCCCTCGTGGCGGTTGTAGGCCACGGTCACTTCGCGGCTGCCAACCGGCTCCTGTTCAAAGCCTGTGCGCTTGGCAATGCCCGACGGATCGGCCGAGCTGGCCACGGTGAACGCCACCAGCGTATCAAGCCGGGCATCATGCACGTCGAGAATGGAGGCCATCAGCGCCAGCGGCGTGGCCGCATAGACCTGGTAATGCAGCGCCTTGCCGGCACGCTCCATCTCGGCCGGCAGCGCGCCGTCGGCTTCCATCTGGCCCAGTGCGTGGTAAAGCACCTTGCGGCCCCAATCGAGGTAGCGCGCTTCGCCGGTGACGCCGCCCACTGCCGTTACCGCCAAGCCTTCCCAGTAGTAATGATTATTGCGCCCGCCCTGCTTGGCGTCCGAGTGCGCGATGGTAGCGTCGGCCAGCGCCTTGAACCAGCCTTCGATCAATGCGCGCTGCGAGGGCGTGGCCTGCTGCTGTATGCGCGCATAGCTCAAGGCCATGCCGCCCAGCGTCCACTTGCGCACGTAGTAAGCCTGCTCGCTCGACATCTTGCCCAGCATGGCTTTCTGCTCGGCCCAGCTGGATAGCCAGGTCAGCGCGCAGGCGGCATCGCCCTGCCCGTTGGCGTCCCGCGCCACCTGCGACAGGAAGTCTTCAATCGGTTTGGTGTTCGCGATATTGCGCGCCCGCAGCGCCGGGTCGATCACCGAGTGGTGCTTGTCCGAGTAGTAGCTGTTGGCATCGATATCGCTGCGGGCCGGTGGCGGCGCGTCACACGCGTAGGAGGCGCTGCTCGCCAGCACCAGTAAAATACAAGTTAAACGTTTAACCATATGCTCCTCAAAAAGGGCGCCCTCGTGCGCCCTTAGTTTGATGTGCCGGCGCCGTTGTTATAGGGCGGCGGCAGCGGGTTCGTAGCTATCCGGGATATGCTTGATCGCATCGTGCCCGTAAGATTGGACTTTGGCTTTGTATTTCATGACTTGACGATCCAGCTTGTCGATCAAGGTATCGATAGCGGCGTACAAGTCTTGCGACAGGCTTTCCACGTACACGGTCTTGCCGGACATACGCAGGTTGATTTCAGCCTTTTGACGTTTATCTTTCTCTTTAAGGTTATCCACGGTCAGGATGACCGCAATATCAATCACTTGATCAAAGTGGCGGGTGACACGTTCCAGCTTATTCTGCACGTACTCGCGAATCGCTGCGGTCACTTCGAGATGATGTCCACTGATGGTCAGATTCATACACACTCCTAAAGATATGTCGCTTCTACCGGTTAGTGCGCTGCTCCTTGCAGCCGAGCGCGCAGGAACCAACAAACTACAAAGACTTGCGGAGACTGACTGGTGGGATCTTTAAGGCCTCGCGATACTTGGCAACAGTGCGCCGCGCAATCACCATGCCTTGTTCTCCCAGCATGTCCGCAATCTTACTATCGGATAAAGGATTTTTCGGGTCTTCTGCTCCTGTCAATTGCACGATCAATGCGCGTATCGCCGTCGAACTTGCTTCCCCGCCAGCTTCGGTGGCGACATGGCTACCAAAGAAATATTTCAGCTCAAACATGCCGTGCGGGGTCAGCATATATTTTTGAGTTGTTACGCGAGAAATAGTGCTCTCGTGTAGTCCCAGTGTATCAGCAATTTCGCGAAGCACAAGGGGGCGCATGGCAACCGCGCCGTGCGAGAAAAAGTTCTTTTGTCTTTCTACTATCGCCTGTGCCACGCGGAGAATCGTATCGAAGCGCTGGCGCATATTTTTAATCAGCCATTTGGCCTCTTGCAATTGCGCGCCCATGGCGCCTTCACCCTTGCCCTGCTTGAGCAGGTTGGCGTACATGGCGTTCACGCGCAGGCGCGGCATGACGTCGTTGTTGAGGCTGACCTGCCAGCCGTTGCGCGATTTTTTCACGATCACATCCGGCACCACGTAGTCCGACACGTCCGACGCAAACGCGGCGCCCGGATGCGGATTGCACTGGCGAATCACCGCTTGCGCTTCACGCAAATCTTCGTCATCGCACAGCAGGGTTTTCTTGAGCTTGTTGAAGTCGCGCTGCGCGAACCACGTCAGGTGATTTTCAACGATGGCCAGCGCCATGCGGCGCGTCACCATCGGCACGCCGGGCAGGCGGCGAATCTGGATCGCCAGGCACTCGGATGCATTGCGCGCGCCCACGCCCATGGGATCGAAACTTTGCAGCAGCTTCAGCGCCGTCTGCAACTCTTCGATTTCCACTTCCAATTCTTCCGGCAAGCGCGCGTGGATTTCTTCCAGCGCTTCTTCGAGGTAGCCATTTTCATCGAGCGCGTCGATGATCAGTTCCACCAGCGCGCGGTCGCGCGTCTCCAGCACCGTCACGCGCATCTGTTCCATCAAGTGCTCGCGCAGCGTGCAGTGATGGGCTTCGAGTTGCGGCCGCGATTCCTCGTCGTCATTGTTCTTGCTGCGGCCCGAATCGCCCCAGTCCATGTCGGCATCGGGCGTGGTGCTTTCCGTGTCGGCGCCGGGCGCTTCGTAGTTGTCGGCTTCGGCAGCCGGAGCCTCGCCCGGCGGGCCTTCTGCAGGCGCTTCCCCTGCCGGTGCCTGCTGGCTGATGGCGCCATCGGCCAGCAGCCGCAGCGAGTGATCCAAAGGATCGTCCAAACGTTCCAGCAGCGGGTTATCGGTCAGCAGCTGTTCCAATTCCTGATGCAGCTCCAGCGTCGACAGCTGCAACAGGCGGATCGACTGTTGCAGTTGTGGCGTCAACGCGAGGTGCTGCGACGTGCGCAGTTGCAAAGACTGTTTCATTAGGGATTACATACGGAAGTGTTCACCCAGATAGACGCGACGCACCGACTCATTGGCGATGATGTCGTCTGGACGGCCGGAAGCGAGCACCGTCCCCTGGTTGATGATATATGCGCGGTCGCAAATGCCCAGCGTCTCGCGCACATTGTGATCGGTAATGAGGACGCCGATGCCGCGTTCCTTGAGGAAGCGCACAATGCGCTGGATCTCAATCACGGCAATCGGGTCGACCCCGGCGAATGGTTCATCGAGCAGCACGAAGCGCGGGTTGGTCGCCAGTGCACGCGCGATCTCGACCCGGCGACGTTCGCCGCCCGAGAGCGACAGCGCCTGGTTCTCGCGCAGCTTTTCGATTTGCAAATCGGCCAGCAGGGTATTGAGCCGTTCATCAATTTCCGCCTTGGATAAAGGCTTGCCGTCCACTTTCTGGATTTCGAGGACGGCGCGTATATTTTCTTCCACGGTCAGCTTGCGGAACACCGACGCTTCTTGCGGCAGGTAGGACAAGCCCATGGTGGCGCGGCGGTGGATCGGCAGCGAGGAGATATCGGTGCCGCTGATATCGATGCTGCCCGCATCCGACGGCACCAGGCCGACGATCATGTAGAACGAGGTGGTCTTGCCGGCGCCGTTCGGGCCCAGCAAGCCGACCACTTCGCCGCATTCCACTTGCAGCGACACGTCATGCACCACCTGGCGCTTGCCGTAAGTCTTTTGCAGGCCTTTAACGATCAGGGTGCTACCGCAGGATGATTCCATCTTATTTCCCCGGCGCTGGTTGGGTGGCAGGCGCCGGCACGGCCAGCTTGCTCGACGGCTGGATCACCATGGTGCTGCGGCCCGCGCCCGGCTTGCTCTCGCCGCTCGGCGTGTTCTTCACGGCGAAGAACTCCTTGCGGCTGTCGTAGGAAATGAATTCGCCATCGACCTGGCTGGCGGCCTTGGCGCCTTCCAGGCGCTTGATCTGCGCCTTGGCATACAGCTTCACCAGCTCGGTCTTGTTATCGTATTCGATGCGGTCGGCCTGGCCTTCAACCCACTGGTCGCCGGCGCCGTCCAGCTTCTGGCGGAAGGTCGCCTGCACGCCCGGCGCGCTGTTCAGCACCACGAACTGGTAGCCTTCCGGGTCTTCCGTCACCACCGCCTTCGGCGACTTCATCAGCAGCGTGCCGCGGGTCAGCACCACGTTGCCGGTGAAGGTCTTGATCTGCTTGACGTCGTCGGACTCCAGCTGATCGAAGGTAATCTGGGTCGGCTTGCTGGAATCGGCCTTCTCGGCTTGCGCCACGCAGGCGGCCAGCAGCAGTGCGGCCGACAAAATCAGTTTGGTCATCTTCATGTTTCGTTCCTTCAGTGTGCCGCGCGCGGCGGCATCGTAATCGTTCCGCGTCCGCCCAGTTCGATCTGGCGGGTGGCGTTGTTCGCCTTCATGCCGGTGCCGGTGGCGGTCGTGCGGCCAGCCAGCATCTCGACCTTGGCGTCGGTCTCCATCCGTTCTTCATCCGGGTACACGGTTAGCGTACTGGTCTTCAGGCGCAATTCCTGCGCTTGCTTGGTGGCGGGTCGCACCACGTCCACATTACCACTGAGCCTGACGCGCGTATTGCCCTGATCGACATACGCGGTCTGCGCGTGGATACTCATCGGCGGCTGGCCGCTGGCGAGGCCGTGCACAAACGGCTTGTCGATCACCGAAGTGTCCTCAACCGGATGGTGCGTCAGCTTGTCGCCGGAAATAATGTAAGCCGGCTGGCCTTCCTTGCTCATGCGTACGGTGCTGAAGCGGTCAATGATGTAATCGGGCTCCTCGCGGAATTTATCCGCCTCGGCTTCCTGCCCGGCCTGATTGACCACCTGCACCAGCCAGAAGCTGCCGACGGCCACGAACACGCCGACCATCATGATCAGGGTAAGCTGCCAACGGTGTGCTGTTCTTTTACGCATGATTGATCCCCATCAAACGAGGAATTGCGCCATCACGCGCTCGTACAAGCCTTGCGCGTGCAGCACCAGCTCGCAGACCTCGCGCACCGCGCCGCGGCCGCCAAAGGCCACCGTGGTGTGATGGGCGCGCTCCAATACTTCCTTGCGGCCGTTCGGCACGGCGACGGCAAAACCGACGCGCGCCAGAATCGGCAAATCCACCACGTCGTCGCCGATGAAACCAACTTGATCCACCGTGAGGCCGGTCTTTTCCAGCAGGGCGTTGAACGGCGTCAGCTTGTCGTGGCCGCCCTGGTGCAAATGGCTGATGCCGAGGTCGGCCGCGCGCTTGATCACCTGCGGCGAGGTGCGCGCGCTGATGATGGCGGTCTGGATGCCGGCTTCCTGGATCAGCTTGATGCCGAGGCCGTCCTGCACATTGAAGGTTTTCAATGCTTCGCCCTCGGCGCCGTAATGCAGGCTGCCGTCGGTCAGCACGCCATCCACGTCGAAGATCATCAGCTTGACGCGCGCGGCGCGTTCCACGTAGGTCAGTTCGCTCATTAGATCACTCATTAGATTACTTTTGCGCGCGTCAGATCGTGGATGTGCAGCGCGCCGACCAGCTTGCCGCCGGCATCGGTCACCAGCATCTGGTTGATGCGGAAGTGTTCCATGATCGCCACCGCATCCACCGCCATTTTTTCTGGCGAGATGGTGCGCGGGTTGGCGTGCATCACGTCGCCGATCACGACCTTGCTGAAGTCCTGCACTTTTTCAATCATGCGGCGCAAGTCGCCGTCGGTGAACACGCCGATTGGCTTGTGCTCGGCATCGACGATGGCGGTCATGCCCATGCCCTTCTGCGTAATTTCCAGCAGCGCATCGGTCAGCTTCACATCGGCGGTCACGCTCGGTACGTCGGCGCCGCTGCGCATCACGTCTTTCACGTGGGTCAGCAAACGGCGGCCCAGCGCGCCGCCCGGGTGCGAACGGGCAAAGTCTTCTTCCTTGAAACCGCGCAGATCGAGCAGCGCCACGGCCAGCGCATCGCCCAAGGCCAAGGTGACGGTGGTGGAGGTGGTCGGCGCCAGATTCATCGGGCACGCTTCCTTGGCGACGGCCACGTTCAGGTGGACGTCGGCAATGGTGGCCAGGCTGGAGCCCGGCTTGCCGGTCATGGCGATCACCTTGCTGCCCATGCGTTTCACCACAGGCAGGATGGTCATCAGTTCCGAGCTTTCGCCGGAGTAGGAAATAGCAATAAATGCATCATCGGCGGTGACCATGCCGAGGTCGCCGTGCGCGGCCTCGGCCGGGTGCACGAACAGCGCCGGGGTGCCGGTCGAAGCCAGCGTCGCAGCGATCTTGCGGCCGATGTGACCGGATTTGCCAATGCCGGACACGACAACGCGCCCCGTGCAGTTCAGCAGCAGGGAGATGGCCCGCACCACGCTATCGTCATTGGCGAGACGCGCGTTCAGGGCATTGATGGCATCCGCTTCGTTCTGCAGCGTGTCTTGGGCAAGACGCAGTGCCGTTTTTGCATCAAAAGCTTTCAGCATTGTTTTTTCATGGGTTACACTCATGCCCAAGTATAGCCGAATTAAGAAAGCAAAAAACTTGCCAGTCACAACAAAATGACGTTTTCCCCACTCGAATTGACCTTGTTGCTACTGGGCAGCGCCGTGCTGGGCGTGGTTGCATTCCGCATGATGCATCTGCCGCCGATGCTGGGCTACCTTGCGGTCGGCATCCTGATCGGCCCTCATGCGCTGGGCATGGCCGAGCAAAGCGAGACCACCCACGGCCTGGCCGAATTCGGCGTAGTGTTCCTGATGTTCTCCATCGGGCTGGAATTTTCGCTGGCCAAGCTCAAGGCCATGCGCGCCATCGTGTTCGGGCTGGGGCTGGCGCAGGTAGTGCTCACTATCGTCGCAACCATGATCTTTGGCTGGACGATCGCCACCCAACTGCCCGCCAACCTGCAAATCAGCTGGCAAGCCGCATTTGCCTTGGGCGGCGCGCTGGCCATGTCCTCGACCGCCATCGTGGTCAAAATGCTCACTGAACGGCTGGAACTCGAAAGCGAGCATGGCCGCAAAATTGTCGGCATCCTGCTGTTCCAGGACTTGGCCGTGGTGCCGCTGCTGATCTTGATTCCTTCGCTGGGCGAGAGCCCGGACAAGCTGGTCGAGACACTGGCATGGGCCGGTTTGAAGGCCGTCATCGTGCTGGCCCTGCTGCTGTTCTTTGGCCAAAAAATGATGCGTACCTGGTTCACCATCGTGGTCAAGCGCCGTTCGCAGGAGCTGTTCATGCTGAACCTGCTGCTGATTACGCTGGGCGCGGCCTGGATCACCGAGCGCGCCGGCCTGTCGCTGGCCCTGGGCGCCTTCGTGGCCGGCATGCTGATTTCCGAGACCGAGTACAAGCACCAGGTGGAAGAAGACATCAAGCCGTTCCGCGACGTACTGCTGGGGCTGTTCTTCATCACCATCGGCATGCTGCTCAATGTGAAGCTGGTGGCGGCCAACTGGTGGCTGGTGCTGCTGTTGCTGTGCGCGCCGGTACTGATGAAGTTTGCGCTGATTGCCGGCCTGGCGAAATTGTTCGGCGCCTCGGACGGCGTGTCGATGCGCACCGGCCTGGCGCTGGCGCAGGCGGGCGAGTTCGGCTTCGTGCTGCTCAATCTCGCGGCCGGGCACAACCTGATGGATTCCTACGTGGTGCAGGTGGTGCTGGCGTCGATGGTGCTGTCGATGCTGCTGGCGCCGTTCATCATCGCGCAGTCGGACAAGATCGTGATGAAGGTCTCCAGCAACGAGTGGATGATGCAGTCGCTGGCGCTGACCAAAATCGCCAGCCGCACCATGGCCACCAACAAGCACGTCATCGTATGCGGTTTCGGCCGCAGCGGGCAAAGTCTTGCCACCTTGCTGGCCGAGGAAAAGATCGATTACCACGCGCTGGATCTCGACCCGGAGCGCGTGCAGGAAGCGCAACTGGCCGGGGCCAGCGTGTCCTACGGCGACGCGGCAAGGCGCGAGAGTTTGGTGGCGGCCGGCATCTACCGCGCCAGTGCGGTTGTGATTACCTATGCCGACACGCGCTCTGCCCTGCGCGTGCTGCACCTGGTGCACGAGCTGACGCCGGCGCTGCCGGTGATCGTGCGCTCGCATGACGATACGGATCTGGACCGCCTCAAGCAGGCCGGCGCGGCGGAAGTGGTGCCGGAATTGATGGAAGGCAGCCTGATGCTGGCCTCGCACGCCTTGGTGATGCTGGGCGTGCCACTGCGGCGCGTGGTGCACCGGGTACAGGCAGCGCGCGAGGAGCGTTATGCCTCGCTGCGCGGCTACTTCCACGGCATGAGCGATGCAGCGGAGGAAGCGGACATGGAGCGCCTGCATTCGGTCACGCTGAATGGCAGCGCGCCGTGCGTGGGCCGTTCGCTGGGGTCGCTGGATGTGAATGCATCGGGGGCCGAAGTGGCCAGCATCCGCCGCGGCAAAGGCGGCGTGGAAGTGACGCCGGATACCACCTTGCAGGCCGGCGACGTGGTGGTCTTGCGCGGCGGCGCCGAGGCCGTCAACCGCGCCGAGCAGCGCCTGACGCGGTAACGGGTTTGACGCTGCGTGTCGTCGTAAAAATGCGCGGCACCAACCCAACCCGCACACCGCTGCGGCCAGGGTCTGACCCTGTACGGGGTCAGACCCTTTCGTTCGGGGTACTAATAGCGATGCATTAGTCGAGCGCAGCGGCAACGCGACGACTCACCCCGCAAGATCAATCCTCAACCACGCTCACCACACGATTACGTCCGTGCTCCTTGGCGTAGTACAACAAATCGTCAGCACGCTCGATCAGCGCGCGGGCGATGGCTTCCGGCTCGCCTTCCGCCGTGCCCACCTCCAGGCAAGCCACGCCAATCGACACCGTCACCGACAACTGCAACTCCGGCGACAACGCAATCATGCTGCCCGCCACACTGGCGCGAATCCGCTCGGCCACAAACGCCGCACTCTCCAGATTCGCATCAATCAGCAGCACCACGAATTCCTCGCCGCCAAAGCGCGCCAGCGCGTCCGACGTCCGCAGCTCGTTCTTGATGCGCCCCGCCACCTCGCGCAGCACTTCGTCACCGCCGCCATGGCCCACCGTGTCATTGACGCGCTTGAAGTGGTCAATGTCGATGTACATGAAGGAAATCGGATACTGCTGGCGGCGCGCCCGCGCAATTTCTTCCAGCAGGCGGCGGTCGATGTAGCGGCGGTTATACACGCCGGTCAGCGAATCAGTCAGCCCAATGTACTTGAGCATCTCGTTGGAAATTACGTTCTCCAGGCAGATGGCAATAATCGACGCCATATGCTCGATAAAGTCGGTGCCCAGGCTAGGCGTGAAACGGGTCGGATCGCAGCTGCCCAAATTCAAGCTGCCAATAATGCGCTTGTTGCGCAGCAGCGGCACCAGCGCCACACTCTGCAAACCGGCCGGCGCATTCGGGAACGATTCCGCGTGACGCTGCTTGTCGTACATGCCCAGCAGCGGCTTGGGCGTCGGCGAATACACGTTGCGGCGGCCCAGGTCGAAGCCCAGTTCATCCAGCGTTTCTACGAAAATCAGGCCGGGGAAATCCTCAAACACCACGTCCAGCTTGAGCATGACGGTGCGGATATCGGCATCCTCGTCGATCAGCGTCAGCGTCACGCTATCGAGCTCGGAAATCACCGGCAGCACGCGGAAGATGGTGCCGATCAATTCAGGGAAATTACTGGCGCCGACGATCTCCAGGTCGAACGCCTGGTGGCGGGTCATGATGGAGTGATTGCGCTCGGCCTGCTCCAGCAGGTAAGCCATGCGCGCGCGCAATGCCCGGTTCTCGGCCGCCAGATCATGTTGATCGGTCTGAGGCGGAAGTTTCCCGGTTGCGGATTGCGTCATGATGGCCCTTTCTTGCGTACGCTTACCTTACGCTAAGTTGCGGCGGTTGTGAATGCTTGGCGGTGTTAAAAAGCCAATGCAACTTCAATTTCTTGACCTACGCGCACGCGCTGGTCTGCGCCGGAAACCAGGATGCTGTTCATGCCGAAGCATAGCGCGCCTTCCAGTTCCGGCTTGGCGCGGTAGCTTTGCATGATGTCGAGCGGATCCGGGCCGAATTCGCCAGTGGCTTGGTCGATCGACGGCATTGGGCAGCGCGGGCACGGTTTGACCGGCTGCAGCACGGCGTCGCCCAGTTGGAACGATTCGGCGTAGTCTTCCTCGAAAGCTTCGATGCCGTCGATCACGAGATTCGGGCGGAAGCGGTTCATCGGGATGGCGCTACGGCCGGCAGCGACCAGTTTCTGATTCAGGTCGTCCAGCGAGGCATTGCCGGCCACCAGAATAGGATAGCCGTCGGAGAACATGGTGGTCGCTTGCACGCCCTTAGTCCAGGTGGTGCTGACGGCCCGTTCGGCGTTGGCGTGGAAGCGCGCGAGGCGGCATGGCACGCCGATGGCCTTGGTGAACCATTCAGCGGTCAGGGCGTCGCAATCGTAGGCCAGCACGCTGTCGTCCCAGACCTGGGTTTGCAGCGTTGGCGCAGTTTGCGGATCCGGCAGGCCGAGCGGGATTTCGAGGCGCAGCATGCCGGGGGCTTGCAGTTCCAGCGTGCTGCCTTTCAGCGTCGGCTTGATCAGTGCCATGCGCGGATGTTCGCGCTGGGTCAGTGCGACGCCGTTTTCGTCCACCACCATCCATTCACGATCATAAATCTGCGCGGTCATCAGACCGAGCGGAGTCAGCGTAGCTTCCTCCAGCGACAGGCCGGCGCAGGATTTGATCGGGTACAGCGTGATGGCGGACAAGGTGGGCATCGTTACTCCTCGGTTGGGGCGGCTGCGGCTTTGGCTTTCGGTGGACGCGGCTTGCGCGCAGGCTTGTCGGCAGCAGGCTTGGCATCAACCGGCTTGTCGGCCGCCGGTTTATCGGCGGCTTGCTTGGCTGCGGCAGGCTTGGCTTTCGGCTTACCTTGCGGCTTGCCTTTTGCGGCCTTGGCTGGCTTGGCGACCGCCTCACTCTCGGCTGCCACGGCCGGCTCACTCGCCACCGGTGCGGCGACCGGCGCTTCAACCGGGGCTGGAGCGGCTTCCGGCGCGGCGGCAGCAGCTTCTGGCGCCTTGCCTTTCTTGGCCTGCTCCTTCAGCTTGCGTGCTGGCGGCTTGGTGCCGTTTTTCTTCTTGGCTGGCGCTTCGCCCGATGCAGCGGCTAGTGCCGCTTCAGCAGCATCGCCTGCGTTCGTTTCGGATGGCGCGGCGTCCCACCATGCGCCCGATGCGGCGGCCGGTGCGGACTCGGTGGCGGCTGGCAGCGCTGCATCGGCTGCGGCCGTTCCGGCGTCGACGATGGCGGCATCCGAGGCGTCAGCGCCAACAGCATCGGCGCCGGAGCCGCCTTGTGCGCCGCGCTGTTGCTGCGCGAGGCGCTGGGCTTGGCGCTCGGCGAAACGCTCGGCGGCAGTACGGCCACGGTTGCGGCTACGGCGCGATTCCTGCTGGCCGCCTTCTGCCGGCACAGCCGCGCCTTCAGCAGCGCCCAGGCTCTCGCCCTGCGGCACCACCGGCGACGGCACACCGCTGCCACGGTACACATACGCACCCGACTTCTCATCGCGGCCAAACTCCAGGTGGCCGCGCGCCTTGCATTCCTCGATCAAGTTGCCGAAGGTGCGGAAGCCGTAGTACGACTCGCTGAAGTCCGGCTTGCGGCGCTTGATCGCCTCTTTCAACACCGAGGCCCAGATCTTGCCGCTATCGCCACGCTCCAGCACCAGCGCCTCGAAGGTATTGACGGCGATTTCCACTGCCTGATTGCGGCGCTTCTCCATCTCCTCGCGGCGCGCGCGTTCCTCTTCCGGGGTACGCTTCACCTGCGGCTTCTCGTTGCTTGCCTCGCGGCGCGCGCGGCGGCTCTCGCGCACCAGGTCATCGTAGAAAATGAACTCGTCGCAGTTGGCTACCAGCAGATCGGAAGTCGACTGCTTGACGCCCACGCCGATCACCTTCTTCGCGTTCTCGCGCAGCTTGGACACCAGCGGCGAAAAATCGGAGTCGCCCGAAATAATCACGAAGGTGTCAACATGGGACTTGGTGTAGCACAGGTCCAGCGCATCGACCACCATGCGGATGTCGGCCGAGTTCTTGCCCGACTGGCGCACATGGGGAATTTCGATCAGCTCGAAGTTCGCTTCATGCATCGGCGCCTTGAACGACTTGTAACGGTCCCAATCGCAATACGCCTTCTTGACCACAATGCTGCCTTTGAGCAGCAAGCGCTCCAGCACCGGCTTGATATCGAATTTTTCGTAGTTAGCGTCACGCACGCCGAGCGCCACGTTCTCAAAATCGCAGAACAGCGCCATGCTGACGTTTTCGTTGGAAGAAGCCATGAAGAGTATTTTCTAGTGTAGGGGTAAAGCAGGCAATCCGGCGATTATACCAGCAACATCACTGTTAATTTTCCAACAGTGATATTGCCCGGCCACCGAGCCCAACTTTCCGCCTCAGAAAATAATCAAGCAAAAACAATGACTTGCATCAACCAGCGAAGTGCTCGCCCGCGGCGTCCATGCTTGGCGATCCCGTCAAGGTAGCGATCTGGATCAGCTTTTCCAACGTTACCGTGACATCGGCGAAAACAAAACTTTCCACGCCGCGCACCGTCGCCGAATAGCCGCTGGTATCGCTGAGCTGAATATCGGTGCCGTTGATTTTCTTCACTTTGAAAGTCGAGAGCGCTCCCAGGGGGTAGGCCAGGACCAGCGTATCAAAGCCATTGCCGCCGTCGATATAGTCCTTGCCATAGCTGGCTTCGATACGGTCGTCGCCATCGCCGCCAAGCAAGGTGTCGTTACCGCTCGCGCTGATCAGCGTGTCGTTGCCGGCGCCGCCATCCAGCTTGGCGCTGGTAACGTTGAAGAAGGCGTTGATCACGTTGTCGAGCGCGTTGCCGACGCCGGTGAAGGTCATCGGGACCGTCTGGCTCCGACCGAACAGGTTTTCGACATTGTCCGGCAGCTTGAAATATGTCAAGTCGGTCACGACCCTGTCGATGCCCGCGCCGGCGTCTTCGATCACCACGGCCTTGCTGGCCGCGCCATCGAGGATGTAGACATCGTCGCCCGAGCCGCCGATCAGCGTGTCGGCGCCGCCCAGGCCCTGCAAGGTGTCGTTGCCGCCGGCGCCATTCATGATATTGGCGCCGCCGCTGCCGATGAAGTAGTTGGCCAGCTCGTTGCCGGTGATGTTGACCGCGATGCTGTCGGCCGCCGCGACGACGGCGTTTTCAACGTTGTCGGGCATGATGTAGGTGCCGGCCTTGGTAAAGCCCAGGCCGACCGAGTCCATGCCGGCATTGGCGCCCTCGATCACCACATCGTCCGGGCTGGACAGCACATACACGTCGTTGCCCAATCCACCTTCCATGGTGTCGATGCCGGCGCCGCCGTCGAGCACGTCGGCCTTCGAGGTGCCGTACAGGTGGTCGCTGCCGGCACTCGGGATGTTGGACTGGTACTCTTCTGCCGTCTTGGCGCCGTCGGCAAAGTTGATGTACTCAACGTTGCGCACGGTGATCACGCTACCGAATTTGTCGGTCAAGACAGTGTCGACCGCGTTCGGGCGGGTAATAACGTAGTCGGCATAATTTCTCATCCCGATCAGCACGTCGCTGCCGGCGCCGCCGTCGACCGTATCCCTGCCGTTACCAGCGGCGAGCACGTCATCGCCGTCACCGCCGTTCAGGCTATCGTTGCCGCCGTGGCCGGTCAGCGTGTCGTTGCCGGCGCCGCCCAGCAGGACATTGTTGCCCACGCCGCCGTTGATGCGGTTATCGAGCGCGTTGCCGGTACCGGAGAAGGACGACACGCCGGTGTACTCCACGCTCTCGACGTTGAGGGCCAGCGTGTAGGCGCCCAACGAGGTATACACGGTATCGTAGCCATCATTCAGCGCCTCGGTTACCACGTCGCCCGTGTTGTCGACGAAGTAGATGTCATTGCCACTGCCGCCTGCCAGTTTATCGGCGCCCGCGCCACCGTCCAGCGTATCGTTGCCGGCGCCGCCGGTCAGCGTGTTGGCGGCACCGTTGCCGGTCAGCGCGTTAGCCAGATCGTTGCCGGCCACGTTCACTGCGGCCGCGGACGTTACCGTCGCGGTCTCGACGTTGTCGGCCAGCATGTAGGTGGCGTTGGCGGTGGTCAACGCCACCTGCACCAGGTCGGCGCCCTCGTCGTAGCCCTCAACGACGGTGTCGCCGACGTTGTCGACCACATAAGTGTCGTTGCCGCGTCCGCCGGTCATGGTATCGGCGCCGGCGCCGCCGTTCAGCGTGTCATGGCTATCACCGCCGAACAGCTTGTCGTTGCCCGCGCTGGCAATGTTGTACTGCACTGCCTCCAGCGACTGCGTGCCATCGGCGAACTCGAAGCTTTCGATGTTGCGCACGGTGAGCACGTTGCCGGCCTTGTCGGTCAGCACGGTGTCGGTGGCGCTCGGGCGGGTGACAGCGTAATCGCCAAACTTACCCACCACTTGCAGCAGGTCGTTGCCATTACCGCCGTCGATCGTGTCCTTGCCCAGGCCCGCCGCGATGGTGTCGTCGCCGAGGCCGCCCACCAGGCTGTCCGCGCCGTTGCCGCCGGTGATGCTGTCATTGCCTGCGCCACCATCGATCTTGTTGCCGAAGTTAGCGCCGGTGATGACATTGTCCAGCGCATTACCTATGCCGGTGAAGGCCGCCTTGCCGGTGTAGACCAGCGTTTCGACGTTGGCCGCCAGCGTGTAGGCGGCCAGCGAGGTGCGCACCGTGTCACTGCCATCGTTCAGCGCTTCGACCACCACGTCGCTGGCGCTGTCGATGATGTAGACGTCGTCGCCGCTGCCGCCGATCAGCTTGTCGCCACCCGCGCCGCCATCCAGCGTATCGTTGCCTGCGCCACCGGTCAGCGTGTTGGCGGCGGCATTGCCGGTCAATGCGTTATCCTGATCGTTGCCGGTCACGTTGACCGCCACCGTGGACGTTACCGTCGCATTCTCGACGCTGTCAGACAGGGTGTAGGTAGCGTTGGCTACGGTCAGCGCCACCTGCACCTGGTCCATGCCCTCGTTGCCGCCCTCGACGATAACGTCACCGACGTTGTCGACTACGTAGGTGTCGTTGCCGAGGCCGCCGCTCAAGGTGTCGGCGCCGGCGCCGCCGTTCAGCGTGTCGTTGCCGTCGCCGCCAAATAATTGTTCATTGCCCGCGCTGGCGATGTTGTACTGCACCTGCTCCAGCGAGTAGGTGTCGCCGGCGAAGACGAAACTCTCCACGTTGCGCACGGTAAGCACGTTGCCGGCCTTGTCGCTCAACACGGTGTCAGTGACGCTTGGACGGGTGATAGTGTAGTCACCGAACTTGCCTGCTAATTGCAGCACGTCGATGCCATTGCCGCCGTCGATGGTGTCCTTGCCCAGGCCGGCCACAATGGTGTCGTTGCCGAGGCCGCCCAACAGGCTGTCCGCGCCGTCGCCGCCGGTGATGCTGTCATTGCCCGCGCCACCGTCGATCTTGTTGCCGGCAATGCTGCCGGTAATGACGTTATCCAGCGCATTGCCGGTGCCGGCGAATGCGGCCTTGCCGGTATAGACCAGCGTTTCGACATTGGCTGCCAGCGTGTAGATGGACAGCGACGTATTCACCGTGTCATTGCCCTCGTTCAGCGCCTCGCCCACCGTGTCGCCCGAGTTGTCGACGAAGTAGACGTCATCGCCGCTGCCACCGGCCAGCTTGTCGGCGCCCGCGCCGCCATCCAGCGTGTCGTTGCCGGCGCCGCCGGTCAGCGTGTTGGCCGCGCCATTGCCGGTCAAGGTGTTGGCCATGGCGTTGCCGGTGACGTTGACCGCCACCGAGGCAGTCACCGTGGCGTTCTCGACGTTATCGGCCAGCACATAAGTGGCGTTGGCCGTGGCCAGCGCTACCTGCACCAGATCCGCGCCCTCGCCGCTGCCTTCAATGATAGTGTCGCCGACATTGTCGACCACATAGGTATCGTTACCCAGGCCGCCGCTCAAGGTATCAGCACCGGCGCCGCCATTCAAGGTATCGTTGCCGTCACCGCCGAACAGCTTGTCGTTGCCCACGCTGGCGATGTTGTACTGCACCGCTTCCAGCGACTGCGTACCGTCGGCGAAGACGAAGCTCTCCACGTTGCGCACGGTAAGCACGTTGCCGGCCTTGTCGGTCAACACCGTGTCGGTGACGCTTGGACGGGTGATGGTGTAGTCGCCGAACTTGCCTACTACTTGCAGCACGTCGCTGCCGTCGCCGCCGTCAATGCTGTCCTTGCCCGGGCCGGCCGCAATGGTGTCGTTGCCGAGGCCGCCCATCAGGCTGTCCGCGCCGTTGCCGCCGGTGATACTGTCATTGCCCGCGCCGCCGTCGATCTTGTTGCCGAGGCTACCGCCGGTGATGACGTTGCCCAGCGCATTGCCGGTGCCGGCGAATGCGGCCTTGCCGGTATAGACCAGCGTTTCGACATTGGCTGCCAGCGTGTAGGTGGACAGCGACGTATTCACCGTGTCATTGCCCTCGTTCAGCGCCTCGCCCACCGTGTCGCCCGAGTTATCGACGAAGTAGACGTCATCGCCGCTGCCGCCGGCCAGCTTGTCGGCGCCCGCGCCACCATCCAGCGTATCGTTGCCGCCGCCGCCGGTCAGCGTGTTGGCCGCGCCATTGCCAGTCAAGGTGTTATCCATGCTGTTGCCGGTCAGGTTGACTGCGGCCGCGGACGTGACCGTCGCGTTCTCGACGTTGTCCGCCAGCACGTAGGTGGCATTGGCGGCGGCCAGGCCGACTTGCGCCAGGTCGATGCCTTCGCCGGCCTTTTCAACAATCGTGTCGCCCACGTTGTCGATGACGTAGATATCATTACCCAGGCCCCCGGCCATGGTGTCGGCGCCCGCGCCGCCATCCAGGCTATCGTTGCCGTCACCACCGTACAGCTTGTCGTTGCTGGTGCTGATGACGTTGTACAGCACCTGGTCCAGCGTCTTGTCGCCATCGGCAAAGGCGAAGCTTTCAACATTGCGCACGGTAACGACGTTGAGGTCCAGTCCGGCCCGGCTTGTCAGCACCGTGTCGGTCGCATTCAGGCGGGTCACCGTGTAGTCGGAAAACTTGCCAGCCAGCTTTACCACGTCGCTGCCATCGCCGCCGTCGATGGTGTCCTTGCCGTAGCCTCCGGCAAGGGTATCGTTACCCAGACCACCAGAAAGACTGTCGTTGCCCGCGCCGCCGGTGATGCTATTGGCCAGCGCATTGCCGGTGCCGGTAAATTGCACCGTGCCGGTGTAGACCAGCTGCTCGACGTTATCGGCCAAGGTGTATTTGGCCAGCGAGGTCAACACGGTGTCCGTGCCCTCGCCGGGCAGCTCGGTGACCACGTCGCCAGCATGGTCGACCACGTAGGTGT
Organism: Duganella rivi; assembly: GCF_009857435.1. GTDB lineage: Bacteria > Pseudomonadota > Gammaproteobacteria > Burkholderiales > Burkholderiaceae_D > Rugamonas > Rugamonas rivi. The sequence continues at coordinate 77,187 of NZ_WWCK01000008.1, read as the reverse complement.
CGTTGCCCGTTCCGCCGACGAGCTTGTCGGCGCCGGCGCCGCCGTCCAGCGTGTCGTTGCCTGCCGCGCCGGCCAGGATGTTGGCTGCGCCGTTGCCGGTCAACGCGTTATCCAGTTCGTTGCCGGTCAAGTTGACCGCGATGGCAGCCGCCGACGTTACCGTCGCGTTTTCCACGTTGGCCGTCAGCGTGTAGCTGCCAGCCACCGTGTAAGCGACATTGACCTGATCGATGCCCTCGTTCGCGTTCTCGGTGACCACGTCGCCGCTCACGTTGACGATGTAGGTGTCGTTGCCGGTGCCGCCGGCCAGCTGGTCGGCGCCGGCGCTGCCCTTGAGGGTATCGTTGCCGGAGGCAATGGTATTGCTGCTAAACGATTCGTGCGCACCGAAGCCGTCGACGTAGCTGGCCACCACCGTGATCGGCTTGCCGGTCTGCGCCGCCGTCAGCGTGAAGGTGGCGCCGGTCGCGCCAGCGATGTTGACGCCGCCAGCCTGCCACTGGTAGGTGATGACGCCGGTGCCGTCGGCATCGGCGAGGGTATTCGATGCACTCAGCACCTGGCCTTCAGCGGCCGTGCCGCTGATGGTGACGGACCCGGTAGGCGCATGATCGGCAGGCACGCCGGTGATCTGCGTGATGGTTTCAGGCAGCGCCGCAAGCGCGGCAGCCAAGGAGGCATCGTCCGAAATCGCTGCGATGTAGGCCTTGGCCAGGCCGGCCGTTTCCGCATTGCCGTAGCCATGGATTTCAGCATCCCGGTCCAGCGCGGCAGTGAACGCTTGCGCGGCCGCGATTTTATTCGACAGCACGGCGTGGTCGCTTCCTTGGGCGGCACCGCCAACAGTGGTGACGAGGTCGTTCAGCGTGATAGTGCCGGCCTGAAGCTGTGTCGACCAGTACATCCGCCCCGCATCGTCGGCATGGCGGTTGAATAAGCTCAAATAGACTTTGTCGACCATTTCCTCGGCCGACAGGCCGGCAAATGCGAAAGTGAATTCCGCCGCCGCCGAAAGTTCTGCCCGGATCGCGACAACTGTCACCGTACCACTGTCCAATTTGCCCGCCCAAAAGGCCAGGCCGGCAGGATCGGCTGGACGGCCGAAATATTCAATGTAGAGTTTTTGTACTTCTTGGACAGTAGTCGGCATGTATGAATCCTGGTGGCAGTTGCCAGAAAGAATATTTGGATGGTTTTTTACCAATGCGCGATACTATCACATTGCCAAAAAGAAAATTCCCTCTAATTACCTGCCGACTGTTGTATTTTTGAGGCACAATGACTTTCTTAGCAACATGGAGAGTTTTCTTGACCGCGCGCACCAAATACCTGTTCATTCACCAGAACTTCCCTGGACAATTCAAGCACATCGCTCCGGTGCTGGCGGCGCAGGGACATGAGGTGGTCGGCCTGGGCATGAATCAGCCCACCGTGCCGCTGCCCGGCGTGAGCTATTTCCGCCACGACGTGGGCGCCATGCCGCACGGCCCGCGTCCGCCGGCCCAGCTCAAGGATTTGTACGGCAAGGTGCTGCGTGCCGAATCGGCGGCCGCACGGATGGAATGGCTGAAGGCGCAGGGTTTCGAGCCGGACGTGATCTTCGTCCATCCCGGCTGGGGCGAGGCGCTGTTCGTGCGCGACGTGTTCCCCAAGGCCAAGCTGCTGATTTACGCCGAGTACTACTACGCCGGCGAAGGCGGCGATGCATTCTTCGACCCGGAATTCTCCCAGCCCAGCAGCGCCGCCCTGCAGCGCCTGCGGATCCGTAACACCCACTTGCTGCACGCGATGTCGGTAGCCGACGGCGCACTGTCGCCGACCGAATTCCAGCGCGACCGCCATCCGGCATGGTTCCGCGACCGCATTACCGTCATCCACGACGGCATCGACACCCAGCGCTTCCGTCCCGATCCGGCCGCCTATGTGCAGCTGCAAACGGCCGGCATCACGCTGCGGCCCGGCGACGAGGTGGTGGTGTTCGTGGCGCGCCAGCTGGAGCCGTATCGCGGCTACCACATCTTCATGCGCTCGCTGCCGGCGCTGATGAAGCAGCGTCCCAATGCGCGCGTGGTGATCGTCGGCGGCGACGGCGTCAGCTACGGCGCGGCGCCGCCGGCCGGCAAGAGCTGGAAGCAGATCTTCCTCGACGAGGTCAAGGGCGGGATCGACATGAAGCGCATCCACTTCGTCGGCAAGGTGCCGCACACGGTGCTGACGCAGCTGATGCAGGTATCGGCGGTGTACACCTACCTGACCTACCCGTTCGTGCTGTCATGGTCGCTGATGGAGGCGATGAGCACCGGCTGCCTGATCGTGGCCTCGAAGACCGCGCCGGTGGAGGAAGTGATCGAACATGGCAAAAACGGCCTGCTGGTCGATTTCTTCGACCCGCAAGCATTCGCGGCCACGGTGGCCGATGCGCTGGAGCGCCGCGCCAGCCTGCAACACCTGCGCGACGCCGCCCGCCAGACCATCATCGACCGCTACGACATGCAGCAGCACTGCATGCCGGCGCTGCTGCGCTTCGTCGAGCCCTAAGCCGCTCACATCGGCGGAGTGATCACCGCGATCAGTTCCGCCAGCGTGAACAGTTCGCCGTCCAGATCAAAGTTCTCGACGTTGCGCACGGTGATCACCGAGTCGTCCATGAAGCGCTTGAACTGCAGGTCGGTGCCGACCTGCTTGATGTCGTAGTCGCCGAGCATGCCCAGCATGGCCAAGTCGGTGCCGGCGCCGCCGTCCAGCACGTCGGTGCCCATCACCCCGGCCCACAGCTCGTCGTCGCCCAGGCCGCCCAGTATCGAATCGTCGCCGTCGCCGCCCTGCAAGGTGTCGTTGCCGGCGCCGCCGTTGAGCACACTGCTGCTCGCAAACATCGCCGCCAGATTGTTATTCTGCGCGTTGCCAGTGCCGCTGAAGGCGCCGTTGCCGGTGTAATCCAGCACCTCGACGTTGGTCGGCAGGGTGTAGCTGGCCAGGTCCATGATGGCGATCACGTCATGCCCTTCGCCCACCGCCTCGGTGACCACGGCCAAGGCTGACTTGATCTCGTAGAGATCATTGCCGGCGCCGCCGAGCAAGGTATCAAGCCCGCCGCCGCCGTCCAGCGTGTCGTTGCCGGCGCCGCCGGTCAGCTTGTTGGCCGCGTCGTTGCCGACCAGCTTGTCATCGAACGCCGAGCCAACCAGGCTGGCAGCGCCGTGGCCCAGCAACTGCACATACTCGACGTTGGCCGGCGCGGTATAGGTGCCGCTGGCCAAGGTGACGTAGACCTTGTCCTCGCCCTCCTCCACCGCCTCCACCACCACGTCGCCGGCATTGTCGACGAAGTAGATATCGTCGCCGTCGCCGCCGGTCATGGAGTCGGCGCCAGGGCCGCCGTTGAGGAAGTCCGGGCCGGGCGTGCCGGTCAAAGTGTCGGCGCCGGCGCCGGGGATATCGGTCGTCAGTTCTTCCAGCGTCTTGGTGGTGCCGTCGAAGAACATGAAACTCTCGACATTGCGCACCACCACGCTGGTTTCTTCTTCGAACACGGCCAGCGTCAGCATCACGTCGGTGCTGTTCAGGCGTACCACGGTGTACAGGCCGAAATCGTGACCCAGCCTGAGTTCGTCCTCGCCGCTGCCGCCGTCCACCGTATCGACGCCGCCCAGGCTGACGTCCAGCATATCGTCGCCAAGGCCGCCAATCAGGCTATCGTCGCCGTAGCCGCCAACCAGCAAGTCATCGCCCGCTGCGCCGTCGAACTTGACGTTGACTCCGCCCTCGGTGCCCAGGTAGTTGTTCAGCGCATTGCCGGTGCCGGTGAAGGCTACCGTACCATCGAAGGACAATTCCTCGACATTGGCGCCCAGCGTGTAGCTGGTCAGCACGCCCTGCACGTAGACCCGGTCCATCATGCCTTCGTCAGCCAGCTCGGTGACCACGTCGCCGGCCTCGCTGACCTGGTAGGAATCGTCGCCATCGCCGCCGAACATGGTGTCGTTGCCGCCGGTGCCGAACAGGCTATCGTTGCCGCCGCCGCCGCGCAGGGTGTTGGCGGCGCCGTTGCCCATGATCTCGTTGTCGCTGTCATTGCCGGTGACGCTGACTGCGACTGTATTCGCTGCTGTCACCACCGCTTTCTCCACTTCGTCCGCCATCACGTAGACGGCGGCGGCGGTGAAATTGAGCAACACGGTATCCTCGCCGCCGCCCGGGTCTTCGTGCACCACGTCGCCGATGGCGGACAGGACGTAGGTATCGTCGCCCATGTCGCCGGTCATGGTGTCGTTGCCGAGGCCGCCGTCGAGCTTGTCGTCGCCCGGCGTGCCGAATAGCTCGTCCGCGCCGCTGCCACCCACCGACTCCTGCAATTCTTCCAGCGACACCGGCATGCCGGCAAACTCGAACTGCTCGACGTTGCGCACCGTGGTGACGACGCCCGCCGCATCGGTAAACACCCAGTCGGTGGCCGTGGCGCGCACGATGCTGTAATCGAAGAACTCGCCGCTCAAGGCGACGGTATCCATTTCACCGGCGCCGCCGTCGACCGTATCCTTGCCCGCGCCGGCAGACAGGTAGTCATCGCCCGCGCCGCCGATCAGGCTGTCGGCGCCGTTGCCGCCGGTCAGCGTGTCGTTGCCGAGGCCACCATCGAGCTTGCTGCCGCCATTGGCGGCCGTGATCGCGTTATCGAGCGCATTGCCGGTGCCGGTGAAAGCGCCAGTGCTGGCTATGAAGTGCAGGTTCTCGACGTTGGCGGCCAGCGTGTAAATGCCCGCCGTGGTGGTGACCGTGTCGATGCCCTCGTCCTCCAGCTCAACCACGCTGTCGGCAGACACATCCACGTTGTAGACATCGTCGCCCATGCCGCCGCGCAGGGTGTCATTGCCGGCGCCGCCGACCAGCGTGTCGTTGCCCTCGCCGCCCGCCAGCGTGTTGGCCAGCGCGTTGCCGGTCAGCAGATTGTCCTCCATGTTGCCGGTCAGGCTGACCGGCGCGGTGGCGGTGCTGGTGATGATGCCGTCCTCGACGAAATCGGCCAGCACGTAGGCACCGGACTTGGTGACCTGCACCAGGTCGTGGCCATTGCCGGGGATCTCCATGACCACGTCGCCCACGTTGTCCAGCACGTAGGTGTCGTCGCCGCCGTTGCCGGTCATGGTGTCGGCGCCGAGGCCGCCGTCGATGGTGTTGTTGCCGTCGTCGCCAAACAGGTGATCGTTGCCGTCGCTGCGGATGTTGTACTGGAGTTCCTCGATGGTCTGGATGTCGCCGCCATCAAAGTGCACCTCGCTGACGCTGCGCAGGGTGACCACATTGCTGCCGTTGGTGATGACAGTATCGGTGGCGTTTGGCCGCGTGACCTGGTAGTCCTCGAGCGCGCCGACCACCACCACGATGTTGAGGCCCGCGCCGCCATCCACCGTGTCCTTGCCGGCGGCAACGTAGAAGGTGTCATCGCCGGCCCCGCCGGTCAGGCTGTCCGCACCGTCGGCGCCGTATAGCGTGTCGTTGCCGGCCCCGCCGTCAAGCTTGTTGGCGCCGGTGCCGCCGTGGATTTCGTTGTCCAGCGCGTTGCCGGTGCCGGTGACGGCAGCCGAGCCTATGAAGGTCAGCTGCTCCACGTTGGCCGTCATCGTATAAGTGGCCAGCGTGGTCTCGACCTTGTCGATGCCGTCCTCTTCCAGCTCGTTGACCGCGTCGCCGGCATTGTCGACCAGGTAGAGGTCGTCGCCGGCGCCGCCGTTCATTTTGTCGGCGCCGGCGCCGCCGTTCAGGCTGTCGTTGCCCGCGCCGCCAAGCAGGGTGTTGGCGGCGGCGTTGCCGGTGATCGCGTTGTCGAGCTCATTGCCGGTGACGTTGGCCGCCACTGTGGCGGCGGCCGTGATGACGGCGTTGTCCAGGTTGTCCGCCATCACAAAAGTGCCGGCAGCGGTGAACGCCACTTGCACCGTGTCGTCGCCCTGATCCGGCAGCTCGATGATGACGTCGTTGGGGTTGTCGACCACGTAGACGTCGTCGCCGAGGCCACCGTCCATGGTGTCGTTGCCCAGGCCGCCGTTGATGGTGTCGTTCGCGTCGCCATCGCCGCCGTGCAAGACATCGTTGCCGGTGCTGGCGATGTTATCGACCACCTCGGCAAACGACAGCGGACCGTCATCGAAGCCGAATTCCTCGACATTGCGCACGGTGAGAACCTGGCCGCTGGTGTGGGTCAGCACCACGTCGGTGGCGTTCGGGCGGGTGACGGTGTAGTTGTCGCGGATATCGAGCGCCGCCAGGATATCGTCGCCGGCGCCGCCGTCAATGGTGTCCTTGCCGGCGCTGTTGACCAAGGTATCGTCGCCGAGGCCGCCTACCAGGCTGTCGGCGCCGGTGCCGCCTTGCAGCGTGTCGCTGCCGGCGCCGCCATCGAGCTTGCTGCCGCCGTTGCCGCCGTCGATGAAGTTGTCCAGCGCATTGCCGATGCCGGTGAATGCGGCGCTGCCGGTGTACAGCAGTTCTTCCACGTTGGCGCCCAGCGTGTGCGTGGCCAGGCCGGTCTTGAGCGTGTCATAGCCCTCGTCCGCCGCCTCGGTGATGGTGTCGGTGGCGATGTCGACGATGTAGGTGTCGTCGCCAAGGCCGCCGCTGAGCTTGTCCGCGCCGGCGCCGCCGTCCAGCGTGTCGTTGCCGGCACCGCCGATCAGGGTATTGACGGCCGCGTTGCCGACCAGCTTGTTGTCGAGCGCGTTGCCCGTGATGTTGGCGGCGATGGAGGCGGCGGCAGTCACCACGCCGTCCTCAACATTCGCGCCCAGCACGTAGGTGCCGGCGGCGGTCAGCGCCACTTGCACCACGTCATGGCCTTCATTCTCGAGCTCGACCGCCACGTCGCCGATGTTCTCGGCCACGTAGGTATCGTCGCCGAGCCGGCCGGCCATGGTGTCGGCGCCAAGTCCGCCGTTGAGGGTGTCGCCGTCGTCACTGCCATGCAGGTTGTCGTTGCCGGGGCTGGCGATATTGTCTTGCACCTCGGCCAGCGACAGGAGGTCGCCGTCAAAGTTGAAGTTCTCAACGTTGCGCACGGTGATCGAGTTGCCGCTCTTGTCGGTCAGCACGGTGTCGGTAGCGGTTGGGCGCGTGACGGTGTACTGGTCGAAGCTATCCAGCCCGTCCAGCACGTCCGTGCCGTCGCCGCCGTCGAAGGTATCCTTGCCTTTAAAGCCGTAGGCGATGTCATCGCCTACGCCACCGGTCAAGCTGTCCGTGCCGCCGCCGCCGTGCAGCGAATCGTTGCCGGCGGCGCCGTCGAGCTTGCTGCCACCGTTGCCGCCGTCGAGGCTGTTGTCGAGGGCGTTACCGATGCCGGTGAACGCCCCCGAGCCGATGAAGTTCAACCCTTCCACGTTGGCCGCCAGGGTGTAAGTGGCGGCCGTGGTCACCACCACATCCGTGCCTTCGCCGGCGGCTTCGGTGATGGTGTCGCCGGCCACGTCGATGTAATAGGTGTCGTTGCCGGTACCGCCAATGAGCTTGTCCGCGCCGGCGCCGCCATCCAGCGTGTCGTTGCCCGCGCCACCGGTCAGCGTGTTGGCGGCGGCATTGCCGGTCAGCTTGTTATCGAGTGCGTTGCCGGTGATGTTGGCGGCGATCGCGGCCGCCGCCGTGACCGTGCCGTTCTCAACGTTCGCACCCAGCACGTAGGTGCCGGCCGCCGTCAGCGCAACCTGTACCAGGTCGATGCCTTCGTCCTCCAGCTCAACCACCACATCGCCGACACTTTCGGCCACGTAGGTATCGTTGCCGAGCCCGCCAGCCATGGTGTCGTTGCCGAGGCCGCCGTTGATGGTGTCGTTGACGTCGCCCTCCTCGCCGTGCAGGTTGTCGTTGCCGGGGCTGGCGATGTTGTCTTGCAACTCCGCCAGCGTGAACATCTGACCGTCGAAATCAAAACTCTCGACGCCGCGCACGGTGATCACTACACCGCCCGCGCCGGTCAGCACGGTGTCGGTAGCAGTCGGGCGGGTAATGGTATAGCTCTCGAAAGCGTCGAGGCCGCCCAGCGTGTCGGCGCCGTCGCCGCCGTCGATGGTGTCCTTGCCGCCGCCACCGGCGAAGCTGTCGTTGCCGAGGCCGCCGATCAGGCTGTCCGCGCCGCTGCCGCCAGCCAGGTAGTCGTTGCCGGCGCCGCCGTCGAGCTTATTGCCGCCGTTGCCGCCGGTGATGACGTTGTCGCCGGCATTGCCGGTGCCGGTGAAGGCAGCGCTGCCGGTATAGTTCAGCACTTCCACATTGGCGGCCAGCACGTAGGTAGCCAGCGCGGTCTGTACCGTATCCAGGCCTTCGCCCATGGCCTCGGTCACCGCGTCGGTGGCGATGTCGACCACGTAGGTGTCGTCGCCGGCGCCGCCGGTGAGTTTGTCGGCGCCGGCGCCGCCATCCAGCGTGTCGTCGCCGGCGCCGCCGATCAGCGTGTTCGCGGCGGCGTTGCCGACCAGCTTGTTGCTCAGCGCATTGCCGGTGATGTTGGCGGCTATCATCGCCGCTGCGGTGACGGTGCCGTTTTCCACGTTATCGCCCAGCACGTAGGTGCCGGCGGCAGTGAAGGCTACTTGCGCGAGGTCGGTTCCCTGATCGGCCAGCTCGGTGATCACGTCGCCGGCAACGTCGACCACGTAGGTGTCGTCACCTTCACCGCCGGCCAGCGTATCGCTACCGAGGCCGCCGTTCAGGGTATCGGGGCCGGTATCGCCGTGCAGGTTGTCGTTGCCGGGGCTGGTGACATTGTCCTGCACCTCGGCCAGCGTTTTGGTGACACCGTCGAATACAAAACTCTCCACGCCGCGCACGGTGATGATATTGCCGCTCTTGTCGGTCAGCACGGTATCGGTCACCGTTGGGCGCGTGATGGTGTAGCTGTCGAAGGTGCTCAATCCTTGCAGCACGTCGGTGCCGTCGCCGCCGTCAATGGTGTCCTTGCCGCCGCCAGCCGTTAAAGTGTCGTTGCCGAGGCCGCCGATCAGGCTGTCGGCGCCGGTGCCGCCGGTTAGCTTGTCTGCGCCGGCGCCGCCATCGATCTTGTTGCCGCCATTGCCGCCGGTGATGGTGTTGTCCAGCGCGTTACCGGTGCCGGTGAACGCCGCGCTGCCGGTGTAGGCCAGCACTTCCACATTGGCCGCCAGCAGGTAGGTGGCCAGCGCGGTTTGCACCGTGTCCGTGCCCTCGCCTGCCGCCTCGGTGATCGCGTCGGTGGCGATGTCGACCACGTAGGTATCGTCGCCGGTGCCGCCGGTCAGTTTATCTGCGCCTGCGCCACCGTCCAGCGTGTCATTGCCCGCGCCGCCAATCAAGGTGTTGGCGGCGGCATTGCCGACCAGCTTGTTCGCCAGCGCGTTACCGGTGATGTTGGCGGCAATGGCGGCGGCAGCCGTGACGGTGCCGTTCTCCACGTTCGCGCCCAGCACATAGGTGCCAGCCGCAGTGAAGGCCACTTGGGCAAGGTCCGTGCCTTCGTCGGGGTTCTCGGTGATGACGTCGCCCGCGACATCGACCACGTAGGTGTCGTTGCCATCGCCGCCTATCATGGTGTCCACGCCGGTTCCACCGTTCAAGGTGTCCGCGCTGGAACCGCCTTTGATGACGTCGTTGCCGATGCTGGCGACATTGTTCTGTACTTCCGACAGCGTCTTGCTGGTGTCGCTGAAGACGACGTTCTCCACGCCGCGCACAGTGTAGCTATTGCCCGCGCCGTCGGTCAGCACGGTGTCGGTGGCGGTTGGGCGGGTGATGGTGTAGGCGGCGAACGTACCGTCCACGGTCAGCGTGTCAGTACCGTCACCGCCTTCGATGGTGTCCTTGCCCTTGTGGGTTTCGAAGCTGTCGTCGCCGAGGCCGCCGATCAGGCTGTCGTTGCCGTTACCGCCGATCAGCGTGTCATTGCCGGCCGCGCCATCCATCTTGCCGGCGAAGTCCACCGCAGTCATCTTGTTGTTCAAGGCGTTGCCGGTAGCAGTGAAGGCTACCGTGCCGGCGTACAGCAGATTTTCTACGTTGGCCGCCAGCGTATAGGTGGCGGTCATCAAGATCGCCGTGTCCGTGCCTTCGCCCACCGCCTCGGTGAGCACGTCGCCGGCGTCTTGTACGTACAGGAAGTCGTCGCCGGCGCCCCCGCTGAGCTTGTCGGCACCGGCCCCGCCGATCAGCGTATCGCCACCAGCGCCGCCAATGATGGTGTTGGCGCCGGCGTTGCCGTAGATGGTGTTATCGAGTGCATTGCCGCTGATGTTGATGGCCAGCGAGCCGCTGTCGCGGGCGTCGGCCTGCTCCAGGTTGGCCGCCATGACGAAAGTGCCTGCGCCCTTGATAATGGCCGTGTCGTAGCCTTGGTCTACATCCTCGATCACCACGTCCAGCGGATTGTCCAGAATGTAGCTATCGTCGCCCTTGCCGCCGGAAAGCGTATCGGCGCCGACGCCGCCGTCAAGCATGTCGCCGTTGTCGCTGCCGCTGATGCTGTCGTTGCCGCCGCTGGCGGTGTTGTCGCGCACCTCGGCCAAGGTCTTGGTGCCGTCGTCAAACGCAAAACTCTCCACGTTGCGCACCAGGATGCTGCTCTTGCCGTCGATGTGGGTCAGCAAGGTATCGGTGGCGCTGACGCGGGTGGCGACGTACAGGAAGGACTCCGCCAGCTGCAGCACGTCGTTGCCGTCGCCGCCGTCGATAGTGTCCTTACCGCCCGGCTGGACGCCGATAAAGTCATCGCCGGCGCCGCCGGCCAGGCTGTCGGCGCCGCTGCCGCCGAGGACGGTGTCGTTGCCGGCGCCGCCGTCGATCTTGTTGCCGCCGTTGCCGCCGATGATGTAGTTATTGCCGGTGTTGCCGGTGCCGGTGAAAGCGGCCGCGCCGGTGTAGGTCAGGTTCTCGACGTTGGCGCCCAGCACATAGGTAGCGACGCTGGTTTCCACGCTGTCCGTGCCCTCGCCTACGGCCTCGGTGACCACGTCGCCGGCGACGTCCACGATGTAGGTGTCGTTGCCCATGCCGCCGGTCAGCTTGTCCGCACCGGCGCCGCCGTCCAGCGTGTCGTTGCCGGCGCCGCCCAGCAGCGTGTTGGCGGCGGCGTTGCCGGCCAGCTTGTTATCAAGCGCATTGCCGGTCAGGTTGACGGCGATCGCGGCGGCCGCCGTGACGGTGGCGTTTTCCACGTTGGCGGCCAGCGTGTAAGTGCCCGCTGCGGTCAGCCCGACTTGCAGCAAGTCGGTGCCTGAACCTTCCTGCTCCACCACCACGTCCAGCAGATTGTCGATCACATAGGTATCGTTGCCGAGGCCGCCGGCCATGGTGTCGGCGCCGAGGCCGCCGTTCATGGTGTCGTTGAGATCCGTGCCGATCAGGCTATCGTTGCTGATACTGGCGACGTTGTCCTGCACTTGTTCCAGCGACAGCTCAACGCCGTCGAACACCAGCGCTTCCACGCTGCGCACGGTGGTCACGTTGCCGCTCTTGTCGGTCAGCACGGTGTCGGCCGCGTTGGGGCGGCTGACGGTGTAATTTTCGAACGCGCTAAAGCCGGTCACGGTATCGGTGCCGGCGCCGCCGTCGATCGTGTCCTTGCCGGCGCTGATGTAGACGGTGTCGTTGTCCAAGCCGCCGGCCAGGCTGTCGGCCCCCGCACCGCCGTACAGGCTGTCATTGCCCGCGCCGCCGTCGATCTTGGAGCCGCCGCTGCCGGCCTTGATGGTGTTGTTCAGCGCATTGCCGGTGCCGGTCACGGCGGCCGTGCCGGTAAAGGTCAGGCCTTCGAGATTGGCGCCCAGCGTGTAGGTGGCCAGCGCGGTCAGCACCGTGTCCGTGCCCTCGCCCGCCGCCTCGGTCACCACGTCCGTGGCGTTGTCCACGATGTAGGTATCGTCGCCGGTGCCGCCGCTGAGCTTGTCGGCGCCGGCGCCGCCGTCCAGCGTGTCGTTGCCTGCGCCGCCGAGCAGGGTGTTGGCGGCGGCGTTGCCGACCAGCTTGTTGGCCAGCGCATTGCCGGTGATGTTGGCCGCAATCGCGGCGGCCGCCGTGACCGTGCCGTTTTCGACGTTGGCGCCCAGCGTGTAAGTGCCGGCCGCCGCCAGCGCCACCTGCACTGTATCCGTGCCTTCATCGGCCGCCTCGGTAACCACGTCGGTCGGCACGTCGACCACGTAGCTGTCGTCGCCAAGGCCGCCGGCCAGGGTGTCGACGCCGGCGTAGCCGTTCAGGATGTCGTTGCCGTCGCTGCCGGTCAGGCTGTCGTTGCCGGTGGTCGAGCTCTTGGCTTGCAACTCGGCCAGCGTGTAGGTGCCATCGGAAAAGGTGATGCTCTCAACGTTGCGGTAGGTCGTCACGATGGGCGGGATTTCCGTGTCACCGCCGACGTAGGTCAGCACGATGTCGGTCGCGTTCGGGCGGTGCACGCTGAATGCGGCCCGGGTCAGGCCGAGAATCAGCGCGCCGTCGTTGCCGGCGCCGCCGTCGATGGTGTCCTTGCCGACGGTGACAATGAAGCCGTCATCGCCCAGCCCGCCTTGCAGGCTGTCGTCGCCCCAGCCGCCTTGCAGCAAGTCGTCGCCGGCGCCGCCGTCGAGCTTGTTGGCGCCGCCGTTGCCGCCGGTGATTTTGTTGTTGAGCGCGTTGCCGGTGCCGGTGAAGGCCACCGTGCCGGTGTATTTCAGGTTCTCGACGTTGGCGCCCAGCGTGTAGGTGGCCAGCGTGGTGTTGACCGTATCCGAGCCTTGGTCGGCGAGCTCGATCACCTGGTCGCCGGTGTTGTCGACGTAGTAGACGTCGTTGCCGAGGCCGCCGGTCATTTTGTCAGCGCCGGCCTTGCCATCCAGCGTGTCGTTGCCGAGGCCGCCATCGAGCGTATCGGCCGTGGTGCTGCCGTTGAGCGTGTCATCGCCATCGTTGCCGATGGCTTGCAGGGCGCTGACGATGCGGGCTTTTGTCGAAACAACAGTGTTGCTCATGATCGGCACCTCTGGCAATTTTGATAACGGATTATCCTATCATGGCGCCAATCCTAAAAATTCACTTCCTGTCACATTTAGATACAATTCGCTAAAAAGCCGTTACAAACGCGGCAGTTACGCAACCACCGCGCGCCCCCAAATTCAGCTTAGTTGCACGCCAATCATTGTTGCCAAGTCTGCCGCCAGGTAGGTCGCATCGCTAAACTGGAAGCTCTCGATATTGCGGGCCGTAATGGTCGCACCACTGAACACACTGGTCAGCAAGAACGCACCATCTTCGCCCTGCACGATCGTGTAATCGCCAACGTTATCCAGCCCGCCCACGATATCGAAGCCGCCCGCACCGTCCAGCGTATCGGCGCCGCCGCCGCCCCGCAGGTAATCGCCGGCGCTGCCACCAGTCAACAGGTTGGCAGCATCATTGCCGGTCAGGGTGCAGCCGGTGTTATCGGCGCCGACCAGCAGGTTGACGGCGTTGTGGCCGGACAGTCTCGCGTCTTCGATATGCGCCGGCACGGTATAAGTGCTGCCTGCTGCCAGGTTCACGCGGATGGTGTCGTAGCCCTGGTTGTCCAGCTCCACCACCACATCGTCCACGTTATCGACAAAGTAAATGTCGTAGCCGGCGCCACCGGCGAGGGTGTCGGCGCCGGGACCGCCGTCGAGCAGGTCGTTGCCCGACGTACCCTCCACGCTGTCGCCCCCCGGGCCGAAAGCGTTGGCCGTCAGCGTGGCCAGATCCAGCGGCGCGCTATTGCCGAACTTGAAGGTTTCGACCTTGCGCACCACGACCGACGTTTCGCTTTCGCCGTAGGCAGCCGTCAGCAGCACATCGGTGGCGTTGAGGAGCACCACGGTGTATCCGGCTAGGGCGCCGCCGAGCTCCAGCACATCCGCGCCGTCGCCGCCGTCCACCGTATCGACACCGCCGAGGGCGATATTGATGCGGTCATCGCCCGCGCCACCCGCCAGGCGGTCGTTACCGGAGCCGCCCACCAGCGTATCGTTGCCGGCACCGCCGTCGAAAACGACATTGGCGCTGCCCTCGTAACGCAGCTCGTTATTCAAGGCATTACCTGTGCCAGCGAAGGCGCCTTCTCCCTCGTAAATCAGCTTCTCGATATTGGCGCCCAACGTGTAGGCCGCCAGCGTCGTGTGCACCGTGTCCGTGCCCTCGTTGGCCAGCTCGGTCACGGTCACGCCGGCGTTGCTGACGGTATAGTGGTCGTCGCCCGCGCCACCGATCAGGGTGTCGTTGCCGAGGTTGCCATCCAGCGTATCGTTGCCCAGCCCACCGCGCAGAGTATTGGCCGCGCCGTTGCCGGTCAGTGTGTTGTCGAGGTCGTTGCCGGTGATGCTCACCGCTACCGTATTGGCCGCCGTGACCTTGGCGTTTTCCAGGTTGGCCGCCATCACGTAGGTGGCTGCCGCCGTGAACTCCAGCAGCGCCGTGTCATTACCGGCGCCAGCCTGCTCCACCACCACGTCGGTGGCGGCGGAAAGGATGTAAGTGTCGTCGCCCACGCCGCCATTCATGGTGTCGTTACCGAGGCCGCCGTTGATGGTGTCGTTCAGCTCGGTGCCGTTGACCACGTCATTGGTTGGCGCGCCGTACAGGAGCTGCAGGGAGGCGAGTGCAACCTCGGTGTCGCCAAACTTCAGCACTTCCACATTGCGCATGCTCAGCACGATGCTGGCGAACGCGCCGGTGCCGGTGAAGGTCCAGTCGGTCGCATTGGCGCGGGTGATGGCGTAGTCGCTCAAGCTGCCGGCCATGACCAGCACGTCGTTGCCGTCGCCGCCGTCCACCGAGTCCTTGCCGCCGTTGCCTCGGATTTCATCGTCGCCAAGGCCGCCGAGCAGCGTGTCAGCAGTGCTGCTGCCATACAGCGTGTCGTTGCCTGCCGCGCCGTCCAGCTTGCCGCCGCCCGATCCCAGCAGCATGTAGTTGTCGCCAGCGTTGCCAGTGCCGGTGAATACTCCCGTGCCGCTGGCTTGCAGCCGCTCGGTGTTGGCAGTCATGAGGTAAGTGGTCAGCGTGGTGGAGATGGAGTCGTAGCCCTCGTTGGCATCCTCCACCACCACATCGCCGCCGTCGGTGACGTAGTAGAAATCGTCGCCAGCGCCGCCCTTGAAGGTATCGTTGCCGGCGTAGCCAACCAGCGAGTCATTGCCGGCGCCGCCGATCAGCAAGTTGGCCGCGCTATTGCCCTGAATATTGTTGTTGAGCGCATTGCCGGTGATGTTGACCACGCCGCTTGGCGTGGAATTGCCGATGGCAGTCTCCACGTTGGCCGCCATCACGTAGTTGCCCGGCGCGGTGATCAGCAGCGTATCGTCGCCGCCCTCCTCGCCCTCGACCACCACGTCGCCGGCGTTGTCGATGTAGTAGACATCGTCGCCGCCCTTGCCCACCAGCGTATCGGCGCCAGCCGCGCCATCCAGGGTGTCATTGCCCGAGTCGCCGGTCAGCGAGTCGTTGCCGGGGCTGGCGATGTTGTACTGCAGTTCCTCGAGTCCGCGCTCATCGTCCGCGAAGATAAACTTCTGCACATTGCGCACGGTGACACGGTTGCCGACGTCATCGGTCAGCACGGTATCGTTGGCGGTCGGGCGCGACACCGTGTACTTGCTGTAAGCCTTGTCCAGCACGATGGTGTTGTAGCCGGCGCCGCCGTCCACATCATCGGTGCCGGTACCGGCATGGAATTCATCATCGCCGGCGCCGCCGATCAGGGCATCGTTGAGGATGCCGCCGTACAGCGTGTCATTGCCGGCACCGCCGTCGAGCTTGTTGTTGCCGGTGCCGCCGTAAAGCGTGTTGTCCAACTCGTTGCCGGTGCCGGTGAAGATGGCCGAGCCGGTGTAGCGCAACTCTTCCACGTTGGCGGTCAGCGTGTACGCGGCCACCGTGGTCTGCACCACGTCCTTGCCTTCGCCCGCCAGTTCAACCACCGCGTCGCCGCCGTCGCGCACGTAGTACAGGTCGTTGCCGGTGCCGCCGCTCATCTTGTCGACGCCGAGGCCGCCGTCCAGCGTGTCGTTGCCGGCGCCGCCGATCAAAACATTGGCGGCGGCGTTGCCGACCAGCTTGTTGTCGAGCGCATTACCGGTGATGTTGGCGGCTATCGTTGCAGCAGCGGTGACGGTGCCGTTTTCAACGTTATCACCGAGCACGTAGGTGCCCGCCGCCGTCAGCGCAACTTGCACCAGGTCCGTGCCCTCGTTGCTGGCTTCAACCACCACGTCGCCCACGCTTTCGGCCACGTAAATATCGTCGCCCTTGCCGCCGGCCATGGTGTCGTTGCCGAGACCGCCGTTGAGCAGGTCATCGCCATCTTCGCCGTGCAGGTTGTCGTTGCCCGGGCTGCTGATGTTGTCTTGCACTTCGGCCAGCGTCTTGGTGACGCCGTTGAACACAAAGCTCTCCACGCCGCGCACGGTGATGACGTTGCCGCTCTTGTCGGTCAGCACGGTGTCGGCCGCCGTTGGACGCGTGATGGTGTAGTTGGCGAGGGCGCCCAGGCCTTGCAGCACGTCGATGCCGTCGCCGCCGTCGATGGTGTCCTTGCCTACCGCGCTGACCAAGGTGTCATGGCCCAAGCCGCCGATCAGGCTGTCTGCACCAGCGCCGCCGGTCAGCTTGTCGTTGCCGGCGCCGCCATCGATCTTGCTGCCGCCGCTGCCGACCGTGATGGTGTTGTCCAGCGCGTTGCCGGTACCGGTGAACAGCGCCGAGCCGGTGTAGACCAGTGCTTCCACATTGGCGGCCAAGAGGTAAGTGGTCAGCGAAGTCTGCACAGTGTCGTTGCCTTCGCCGGCCAGCTCGGTAACAGTATCGCCAGCCACGTCAACGATGTAGGTGTCGTCGCCTACCCCGCCGGTCAGCTTGTCTGCGCCAGCACCGCCGTCCAGCGTGTCATTGCCTGCGCCGCCGAGCAAGGTGTTGGCGGCCGCATTGCCGATCAGTTTGTTGTCTAGTGCATTTCCGGTAATGTTGGCGGCTATCGTTGCAGCAGCGGTGACGGTGCCGTTTTCAAGGTTATCGCCCAGCACGTAGGTGCCCGCCGCTGTCAGTGCGACTTGCACCAGGTCCGTACCCTCGTTGCTGGCTTCAACCGCCACGTCGCCAACGCTCTCGGCCACGTAGGTGTCATCGCCCTTGCCGCCGGCCATGGTGTCGTTGCCGAGGCCGCCATTGATGGTGTCATTGCCGCTACCACCGTGCAGGCTGTCGTTGCCGGGGCTGCTGATGTTGTCTTGCACTTGCTCCAGCGTCTTGGTGACGCCGTCGAACACAAAGCTCTCCACGCCGCGCACAGTGATGACGTTGCCGCTCTTGTCGGTCAGCACCGTATCGAGCGCCGTTGGGCGTGTGATGGTGTAGTTGGCATAGGCGCCCAGGCCTTGCAGCACGTCGGTGCCGTCGCCGCCGTCGATGGTGTCCTTGCCTGCCGCGCTGACCAAGGTGTCGTTGCCGAGGCCGCCGATCAGGCTGTCCGCGCCAGCGCCGCCGATCAGCTTGTCGTTGCCGGCGCCGCCATCGATCTTGCTGCCGCCGCTGCCGGCGGTGATGGTGTTGTCCAGCAGGTTGCCGGTGCCGGTGAACAGCGCCGAACCGGTGTAGACCAGCGCTTCCACATTGGCAGCCAAGAGGTAGGTGGCCAGCGTGGTTTGTACCGTGTCGTTGCCTTCGCCAGCCAGCTCGGTGATGGTGTCGCCGGCCAGGTCAACAATGTAAGTGTCATCGCCGGTGCCGCCGGTCAGCTTGTCGGCACCGGCGCCGCCGTCCAGCGTGTCGTTGCCTGCACCGCCGAGCAAGGTGTTGGCGGCGGCGTTGCCGGTCAGTTTGTTGTCCAGCGCGTTGCCGGTGATGTTGGCGGCAATCGCTGCCGCTGCGGTGACCGTGCCGTTTTCAACGTTATCGCCCAGCACGTAAGTGCCGGCTGCTGCAAACGCCACCTGCACCAGATCCGTGCCGGCGTTGTTTGCTTCGATGACCACGTCGCCCACGTTGTCGACCACGTAGGTGTCATTGCCCTTGCCACCGCTCAGCGTATCGGCGCCGACGCCGCCGTCGAGGGTGTCGTTCTCGCTGCCCTCGCCGCCATGCAGACTATCGTTGCCGGGGCTGACGATGTTGTCCTGCACCTGCGCCAGCGTCATGGTAACGCCGCTAAATTCAAATTTCTCAACGTTGCGCACGGTGACGACCTTGCCGTCAGTGCCGGTCAGCACGGTGTCGGCCGCGGTCGGACGGGTGATGGTGTAGCTCTCAAAGGTATCCAGGCCATGCAGTTCGTCATTGCCGTCGCCGCCATCGATGGTGTCTTTGCCACCCGTGCTGATAATGTAGTCGTCGCCGAGGCCACCCATCAGGCTGTCGTTGCCGGCGCCGCCCAGCAGCGTGTCGTTGCCGGCGCCACCGTCGAGCTTGGCGTTGAATTCGCCGCCCGCAATGGTGTTGTTGCTGGCGTTGCCGGTGCCGGTAAAGGCGGCCGTGCCGGAGTAGCTCAGCGCTTCCACGTTGGCGGTCAGCACGTAGCTGGCGGCGGTGGTGCGCACCATGTCGTAGCCTTCGCCCGCGGCTTCGGTTACCAAGTCGGCGCTGTTGTCGGCGTAGTAGATGTCATTACCGGTGCCGCCAATCAGTTTGTCCGCGCCGGCACCACCGTCCAGCGTATCGTCGCCAGCGCCGCCAGTCAGGGTGTTGATGGCGGCGTTGCCAGTCAGTTCATTGTTCAGCGCATTGCCGGTGATGCTGGCGGCGATGGCTGCCGCTGCGGTCACCGTAGCGTTTTCCACGTTCGCGCCCAGCACATAAGTGCCGGCTGCGGTGAAAGCGACTTGTACGAGGTCGATGCCTTCTTCCGCGTTTTCGATGATCGTGTCGCCGGCCACATCCACCACGTAGGTATCGTCGCCCTCGCGGCCGGTCAGCGTGTCGGCGCCGGCACCGCCGTTCAGCGTGTCATTGCCGGCTTCGCCGAACAGGCTGTCGTTGCCGATGCTGGCGATGTTGTCCTGCACTTGCATCAGCGTCTTGATGTCGCCGCCAAAACTAAAGTTCTCCACGCCGCGCACGGTGATGCTGTTGCCGCTACCGTCGGTCAGCACGGTGTCGGTAGCGGTTGGGCGGGTGATGGTGTAGTCGTCAAAGCCGCTTTCCAGCACCAGTGTGTCGATGCCGTCGCCGCCGTCCACGGTGTCTTTGCCGACGCCGCCAGACTCGAAGCGGTCGTCGCCGAGGCCGCCGGTCAGGCTGTCGCTGCCGTCGCCGCCGATCAGCGTATCGTTGCCGGCGCCGCCGTCCAACTTGGCGTTGTAGTCGCCGCCTTCCATTACGTTGTTCAGCGTGTTGCCGATACCGGTAAAGGCAAGGCTACCAGTGCTGCTCAAGTTCTCCACATTGGCGGCCAGCGTGTAGCTGTTAATCGACACCAGTGCTGTGTCTTTGCCTTCGCCCGCCAGCTCGGTAACCAGGTCGCCCGCGTCTTGGATGTAGTAGGTATCGTCGCCGACACCGCCGCTCAGTTTGTCAGCACCGGCCGCACCGATCAACGTGTCGTTACCGGCGCCGCCGATCAACGCATTGGCGGCGGCGTTGCCGGTGATGGTGTTGTCCAGCGCATTGCCGGTGACGTTGACTGCCAGCGTGGCCACCGAGGTAATCTTGGCTTGCTCGACGTTGGCCGCCATGACGTAGGTACCGGCAGCAGCAAGCGCCACGTTCACCACATCCGCGTCACCGCCTTCCGAGGTCTCCACGATGACGTCCAGCGCGTTGTCAACCACGTAGGTATCGTTGCCGTCGTAACCGATCATGGTATCGGCGCCGACGCCGCCGTCCAGTGTGTCGCTACTCGATGTTCCGAGCAAGCTGTCGTTGCCGCCGCTGGCGGTGTTGCTGCGGATTTCGCTCAGGTTCTTGACCACGTCGTCGAACTCGAAACTCTCGACGTTGCGCACCAGGACGCTGCTGCCGCTGTCGTGCGTCAGCAAGGTCTCGGTGGCGCTGACGCGGGTGATGGTGTAGCTATCGAAGGTCTGCAAACCTCTCAGCACATCATTGCCATCGCCGCCGTCGACCGTGTCTTTGCCGAACGGATAAACGATCAGGCTGTCATCGCCCACGCCACCGGTCAGGCTGTCCGCGCCGTTGCCGCCGGTAATGGTGTCGTTGCCGATACCGCCGTCAATCTTGTTGCCGTTATTGCCGCCGACAATGTCGTTGTCGGCCGCGTTACCGGTGCCGGTAAAGGCCGCCGCGCCGATGTACTTCAGATTCTCCAGGTTGAGGCCCAGCGTGTACGTTGTCAGCGTGGTGCGCACGGTATCCGTGCCCTCGCCTGCCAGCTCGGTGATGACGTCACCGGTGTTATCGACCACGTAGGTATCGTTGCCGGTGCCGCCGGTTAGCTTGTCTGCGCCCGCAGCGCCGTCCAGCGTGTCGTTGCCGGCGCCGCCGATCAGGATGTTGGCTGCGGCATTGCCGGTCAACTGGTTGGCCAGCGCGTTGCCGGTGAGGTTGACGGCGGCGGTACTGGTGACGGTGGCGTTTTCCAGGTTGTTGCCCAGCGTGTAGGTGATGGCGGTCGCCAGCCCGACTTGAACCAGATCGGTGCCGGCATCGTCGCCTTCCTGCACCACGTCGCCAGCGTTATCGATCACGTAGGTATCATTGCCTGCGCCGCCAGCCAGCGTGTCCGCGCCAACGCCGCCATTCAGCGTGTCATCGTTCTCGCCGCCGCTGATGCTGTCGTTGCCAGGGCTGGCAATATTCTGCTGCACTTGTGCCAGCGACATGGAGACGCCGTCAAACACCAGCGTTTCAACGTTGCGCACGGTGGTGGAGTTGCCGGTGTAGCTGTCGACCAGTACCGTCTCGGTGGTGCTTGGACGGCTGATGATGTAGTCCTGGAAGGCATAGAAACCTTGCACCGTATCGTTGCCGTCACCGCCGTCGATGGTGTCCTTACCTTCGCCCACTTCGAAAACATCGTTGCCCAGCCCGCCAGTCAAGCTATCGCTGGCGTCGCCGCCGACCAGCGTGTCGTTGCCGGCGCCACCGTCGAGCTTGTTGCCCTTGTCGCCGCCGACGATGTAATTGTCGAGCGCATTGCCGATGCCGCTAAAAGCGAGCGCGCCGGTGTAGGTCAGATTCTCGATATTGGCGCCCAGCGTGTAAGTGGCCAGCGCGGTTTGCACGCTGTCCGTACCCTCGCCCACGCCCTCGGTGATGGCGTCGGTTGCCACGTCAACGATGTACACATCGTTGCCAATGCCACCGCTCAGCTTATCTGCGCCGGCGCCGCCGTCCAGCGTGTCGTTGCCGGCGCCGCCGATCAAGATGTTGACGGCGGCATTGCCGGTCAGGCGATTGTCAGCTGCATTGCCGGTCAGATTGATAGCCGCAGCGGATTTCACGGCCGCGTGCTCCAGGTTGGCGGCCAGCGTGTACGTAGCGGCCGCTGCGTACGCCACTTGCACCGTGTCGTCGCCCTCGTCGGCGTCCTCGATGATGACGTCGCCGGCGCTGTCGACCACATAGGTATCGTCGCCCAGCCAGCCGACCAAGGTGTCGGCGCCGGCCGCGCCATCCAGCGTGTCATTGCCAGCCTCGCCTTCGAGGCTGTCATTGCCGGGACTAGCGCTATTGGCCTGCACTTGCTCCAGCGTGAACATGCCGTCGAGGAAAACGAAATTCTCGATGTTGCGCACGGTGTACACCGTGCCGGCGCCAACGCCGTCACCACGGAAAGTCAGCACGGTGTCGGTGGCGTTGGCGCGGAATACGCTGAAGTCGGCCAAGCGGGCGGTGAACGACACCAGCGTGTCGCTGCCGGCGCCGCCGTCGAGGGTGTCCTTGCCGAAGGTAGCGAAGAAGCCGTCGTCGCCCGTGCCGCCGAGCAGGCTGTCGGCCGCTGAGCCGCCCACCAGCGTATCGTCGCCGGCGCCGCCGTCGAGCTTGTTGGCGGCGCTGACGCTGCCGGCGATGCTGTTATTGAGTGCATTGCCGACGCCGGTGAACGCGGCGCTGCCGGTGTATTGCGCGTTTTCGACATTGGCGGCCAGCGTGT
This sequence comes from Duganella rivi, assembly GCF_009857435.1. Lineage (GTDB taxonomy): Bacteria > Pseudomonadota > Gammaproteobacteria > Burkholderiales > Burkholderiaceae_D > Rugamonas > Rugamonas rivi. The sequence goes on along the minus strand of NZ_WWCK01000008.1, from coordinate 55,145 downwards.
AGCTGGCCAGCGAGGTGTAGACCGTGTCCGTCCCTTGGTCGGCCAGCTCCGTTACCACGTCGCCGCTGTTGTCGACGTAGTAGGTGTCGTCGCCGGCGCCGCCGAGCATTTTGTCGGCGCCGGCCTTGCCGTCCAGGATGTCATTGCCAGCGCCGCCATCGAGCGTGTCGGCTGAGGCGCTACCGTTGAGCGTATCGTCGCCGCTGTTGCCGATCGCTTGCAAGGCGCTGATGATGCGGGTATTGGATTGCGGCGTAATGTTGCTCATAGTAGTCATCTCTGGCTATTTTATTAACGCCGCTATCCTAGCATGGCTCCTTTCCAAAATACTCACTTCTTGTCACGTTTAGCGACAAACAATTGAACATCAGTCACAAATAGGCTTTAGACAAGCGACGAGCCCAGCACGCTGTAATCCGCCAGCGCCGTGCTTGGCGTGCCGGTCAGCGTGGCAATCACGGTCAGCTCGCCGGCCGAGACCACGGCGTCGGCGTTGCTGGCCTGGAAGCGGTACAGCACCGTGTCGCCGCTCACCGTCGCGACCGCGAACAGCGCGGTATCGCCGATGGCGTAGGCACTGGTGGCCGAGCCGATCAGCGCTGCCGCCTTGTCGGTCGAGGCGGTCGCCATCTTCTGGGTGAACAGCACCAGCTCGGCATCGGACGAGAAGCCGCCCGGCGCCGTGCGCTTGACGCCGCCGTCGATCACGCTGTCGCCATTGCCGATCGGCAGCGACACCAGCACGTGGTCGGAGCCGCTGACGAAGTCGGTCACGGTGTCGCTGCCGCCGGCGGCGCCGAACACGAACCAGTCGGCGCCGTCGCCGCCACTCAGGGTATCGTTGCCGATGCCGCCGGCCAGCGTGTCGTTGCCGGCCTGGCCTTTCAGCTCGTCGTTGCCGACACCGCCCTCGATCAGGTTGTCCATCGCGTTGCCAGTGCCGCTGAAGGCGGCGGCGCTGGCGCCGGTGACAGTGTATTTCAAGTTGCTCAAGCCGGCGCCCAGCGTGTAGCTGGTCAGCGAGGTCAGCACTTGATCGACGTCGGTCCACGAGCCGTCGACGATCAGGTCGCCGGTCGAGTCCACTACGAAGGTGTTGTTGCCCACGCCGCCGACCATGGTGTCGTTACCGGTGCCGCCGTCCAGGTAGTCCGCTTGGCCGCCGCCCACCAGCGAGTCATTGCCGGCGCCGCCGAGCAAGGTGTCGTTGCCGGCGCCGCCGATCAAGATGTTGTTGCCGGTATTGCCGGTCAGGACGTTGTCGAGCACGTTGCCGGTCAGGTTGACGGCGGCAGCCGTGGTGACAGTCGCGTCTTCCACGTTGGCTGCCAGCAGGTAGGTGCCGCCCTCGGCAAAGCTGACCTTCACCAGGTCGTGGCCGCTGTCCTGACCTTCCAGCACCAGGTCGCCATTGCTGTCGATCACGTAGGTATCGTTGCCGTCGCCACCACTCAGGGTATCGTTGCCAAGGCCGCCATTGAGGGTGTCGTTGCCCGAGGTGCCCGTCAGCAGGTCGTTGCCGTCGGTAGCCACGCCTTCCAGCACCTGCGCCAGCGTACGCGTACCGTCGGCAAACACCACGGTCTCGATATTTTGCAGCTTGATGGCGTTGCCGCTGTCCTTGTAGGTCAAGGTGGTGACGCCGTTGGCATAGGTGACGGCGTAGCTGTTGAAGTTGACGTCCAGGTGCACGGTGTCGCTGCCGTCGCCGCCATCGATGGTTCCTTTCAGGCCGGCGTACGAAGCGAACATGAAGTCATCGTCGCCGAGGCCGCCCTGCAGGGTGTTGTTGGTGCTGCTGCCGTGGATGGTGTCGTTGCCCTCGCCGCCATCGATCACGGCGCTGGTGGCGCTGCTGGCGTCGATATCATTGTCGGACAGGTTGGCGACTGTCTTGAAGGCGCCCGCGCCGGTGTAGACCAGTTGCTCGACGTTGGACGCCAGCGTGTAGTTGGCCAGCGCGGTGTCGATGCGGTCGATGCCCTGGTTGGCCGACTCGCTGACCACGTCGCCACTATCGCGCACCACGTAGTAGTCATTGCCGGTGCCGCCGATCATGGTGTCGGCGCCGAGGCCGCCATCGATGGTGTCGTTGCCGGCGCCGCCGCTAAGCTTGTTGGCCGCAGCGTTGCCGGTGATGGTGTTGTCCAGCTCGTTGCCGGTGACGTTGACCGCCACGGCGGCCGCCGCCGTGACCACGGCCTTCTCGACGTTGGCAGTCATGGTGTAGCTGGCCGCCACGGTAAAGGCCAGCTGCACCGTGTCGGTGCCCTCGTTGCTCAGTTCAACCACTTGGTCGTTGGCTTCCGACAGCACGTAGGTGTCGTCGCCAGCGCCGCCGATCAGCTTGTCGGCGCCCGGGCCGCCGTCGAGCACGTCGTCACCGCTGGTGCCGTTGACGGTGTCAGTGCCGGTGCTGACGCTGCCGCTGATCATGCCGGCCCACGTCAAGTCGGTGTCGCCAAAGTGGAAGTTCTCGACGTTGCGTACCGTGGTGGTGTTGCCGGCGCTATCGGTCAGCTGGATGTCGCTGGCGTTCAAGCGCACCACCTTGTAGTCGCCGCGGTCGCCGGTCACGCTGAGGGTGTCGTCGCCGGCGCCGCCGTCGATGGTGTCGCTGCCCTTGCTCAAGCCGAGGAAGAGGTCGTCGCCCGCGCCGCCCTGCAAGCTGTCGTTGCCGTTGCCACCCGCCAGGGTGTCGTTGCCGGCGCCGCCGTTAAGCGTGTTGCCGGCGTTGCCGCCGATGATGACGTTGTCGAGCGCGTTGCCCGTGCCGGTGAAGGCGGCCGTGCCGGTGTACTTCAGGTTCTCGACGTTGTTGCCCAGCGTGTAGCTGGACAGCGTGGTTTGCACGCTGTCGTTGCCCTCGTCGAGCAGCTCGGTGACAACGTCGCCGGCATTGTCGACCACGTAGGTATCGTCGCCGGTGCCGCCGATCAGCTTGTCAGCTGCTGCACCGCCGTCCAGCGTGTCGTCGCCCACGCCGCCGCTCAGGGTGTTGGCGGCGCCGTTGCCGGTCAGCAGGTTGTCCAGCGCGTTGCCGGTCAAGTTGGTGGCGCCGCTGCCGGTGGCCGTGGCGTGCTCCAGGTTCGCGCCCAGCACATAGGTGCCGACATAGCCGACCAGCACCGTGTCGGTGCCGGCGTTGCTATCCTCGGTGACCACGTCGAGCGTGCTGTCAACCGAGTAGGTGTCGTTGCCCAGGCCGCCGATCATGGTATCGGCGCCAGCACCGCCGTCCAGCTTGTCATTGCCGCTGGTGCCCAGCAGCTTGTCGTTGCCGGCGCTGGAGACGATGCCTTGCAATTGCGCCAGCGTCTTGTCGCCGTCGGCAAAGTGGAACGACTCGACGTTGCGCACGGTCGTGACGTTGCCCGCAGTGTCGGTGAAGACGAAGTCGGTGGCGCTCGGGCGGGTGATCTTGTAGGCCGCGAAGTTGCCGCCCAGGTTGACCACATCGCTGTCGGCGCCGCCGTCCACGGTGTCCTTGCCGAGGCCGGCCGTGATGGTGTCGCTGCCGGCGCCGCCCAGGATGCTGTCGTTGCCGCTGCCGCCGACCAGCACGTCATCGCCGCCATGGCCGTCCAGCTTGGCGCCGCCATTGCCGCCGCTGATGGTGTTGGCCACTTCGTTGCCGGTGCCGGTGAAGGCCGCCTTGCCGAGGTAAGACAGGTCTTCGAGATTGTCGGCCAGGGTGTAGCTGGCCAGCGTGGTTTCCACCCGGTCCGTGCCCTGGCCTGCCAGCTCAGTCACCACGTCGCCGGTGGCGTCGACCACGTAGACGTCGTCGCCCTCGCCGCCCACCAGCTTGTCGCTGCCGGCGCCGCCGTCCAGCGTGTCGTTGCCGTCGCCGCCGCTCAGGGTGTTGGCGGCAGCATTGCCGGTCAGGGCGTTGTCCAGCGCGTTGCCGGTCAGGTTGACGGCAATCGAGGCCGCCGCCGTGACGGTGGCGTTTTCCACGTTATCGCCCAGCACGTAAGTGCCGGCCGCAGTCAGCGCGACCTGCACCAGATCCGTGCCCTGGCCTACGTCTTCCAGCACCACGCTGTTGAGGTTGGCGACCACGTAGGTATCGTTGCCGTCGCCGCCGGCCATGGTGTCGATGCCGGCGCCACCGTTCAGGGTGTCGTTGCCGTCACCGCCGTACAGCTTGTCGTTGCCGGGGCTGGCGACGCCGTCTTGCAGCGCGGCCAGCGTGCGCGTGACGCCGCCGCTGAAGATGAAGGTCTCGACATTGCGCACGGTGGTGACGTTGCCGCTGGCGTCGGTCAGCACGGTGTCGATCAGGTTAGGACGGGTGATGGTATAGCTGGCGAGCGTGCCCAGCAGCGAGACGCTGTCATTGCCGTCGCCGCCATCGATGGTGTCCTTGCCGGCCAGCGCGGCGATGCTGTCGTCGCCCAGTCCGCCAATGATGCTGTCATTGCCGCCGCTGCCGGTCAGCGTGTCGTTGCCGGCGCCGCCGTCCAGCTTGGCGCCGGCGGCAGTGCTGGCAACGATGGCGTTGTCCAGCCCATTGCCGGTGCCGGTGAAGGCGGCCTTGCCGAGGTAGGACAGGTGCTCGAGGTTGGCGCCGAGTGTGTAGCTGGTGAGCGAGGTCAGCACGCTGTCGCTGCCCTCGCCGGCCAGCTCGGTCACCACGTCGCCGCTATTGTCGACGTAATAGCTGTCGTTGCCGGTGCCGCCGGCCAGCTTGTCTGCGCCGGCGCCACCCTCCAGCGTGTCGTTGCCAGCGCCGCCACTCAAGGTGTTGGCGGCCGCATTGCCGGTCAGTTTGTTGTCCAGCCCATTACCGGCCAGGTTGACAGCGATGGCGGCCGCCGCCGTGACAGTGGCGTTTTCCACGTTGTCGGCCAGCGTGTAGGTCGCGGCGGCCGTCACGGCAACTTGCACCGTGTCGGTGCCGGCGTCCTCGTCTTCGATCACACTGCTGCTGACGTTGCTGATGACGTAGGTATCGTCGCCCAAGCCGCCTGCCAGGGTATCGATGCCGAGGCCGCCGTCGAGCTTGTCGTTGCCGTCGCCGCCGTGCAGCTTGTCGTTGCCCGGGCTGGTGATGTTGTCCACCACCACGTCCCACGCCTTGCTGCCGTCGGCGAACACGAAGCTTTCCACGCTGCGGGTAGTGATGGTGTTGCCGCTCTTGTCGGTCAGCACCACGTCCAGCGCGTTCGGGCGCGAGATGGTGTAATCGCCGAACTGGCCGAGGCCTTGCAGGATGTCGGTGCCGTCACCGCCGTCGACCGTGTCCTTGGCGCCGCCACCGGTGTAGAAGGTGTCGTTGCCGAGGCCACCGCTCAGGCTGTCCGAGCCGGCGCCGCCGCGGATCACGTTGTCGAGCGCGTTGCCGATGCCGGTGAAGCCGGTCGGGCCGGAAGTGGTGTAGGTCAGGTTCTCGACGTTGGCGCTCAACGTGTAGCTGGCCAGCGAAGTTTTCACGAGGTCGGTGCCCTCGCCCGCCAGCTCGGTGACCACGTCGCCGCTGTTGTCGACCACGTAGGTGTCGTTGCCAGTGCCGCCGGCCAGCTTGTCCGCACCGATGCCGCCGTCCAGCGTGTCGTTGCCGGCGCCGCCGATCAGGGTGTTGACGCCGGCGTTGCCGGTCAGCTTGTTGTCCAGCGCGTTGCCGGTGATGTTGGCGGCCACCGAGAACGGCGCCGTCACGGTGGCATGCTCGATGTTATCGCCCAGCACGTAAGTGCCGGCGGCGCTGAACGCGACGTTCACCGTGTCCACGCCTTCATTCTCCAGCTCGGTAATCACATCGCCCGCCACGTCCACCACGTAGGTGTCGTCGCCGGCACCGCCGGCCATGGTGTCGCTGCCCGCGCCGCCGTTGAGCAGGTCATTGCCTTCGCTGCCATGCAGCTTGTCGTTGAACGGCGTGGCCTGGTTGTCCAGCAACTGGTCCAGCGTGCGGGTGCCGTTGGCAAACACGATGCTCTCCACGCTGCGCACGGTGTAGACGATACCGGCCTGGTCGCCCTTGCCGGTCAACACGGTGTCCAGCGCGCTGCTGCGGCTGATGGTGTAATCGGCGATGTTGCCGAGGACGTGCAGCGTGTCGTTGCCGTCGCCGCCATCCAGCTTGCCGCCCTTGCTGCCCAGGGTGAAATCATTGGCCAGCGCGTTGCCGGTGCCGGTAAATGCGGCGCTGCCGTTGTACACCAGGTTTTCCACGTTGGCGGCCAGCGTGTAGGTGGCCAGCGTGGTGATCACGGTGTCGCTGCCTTCGCCGGCCAGCTCGGTTACCACGTCGCTGCTGTTGTCAACGTAGTAGGTGTCGTTGCCGGTACCGCCGGCCAGCTTGTCCGCGCCCGCGCCGCCGTCCAGCGTGTCGTTGCCGGCGCCGCCGCTCAAGGTGTTGGCGGCGGCGTTGCCGGTCAGCTTGTTGTCCAGTTCATTGCCGGTGATATTGGCGGCCACTGCTGCTGCGGCCGTCACCGTGGCGTTTTCCACATTGGCCGGCAACACGTAGGTGCCAGCCGAGGCCAACGCCACCTGCACGGTATCAGTGCCGCCGTCAGCTTCTTCCACCACCACGTCGCCGGCGTTGTCGACCACGTAGCGGTCGTCGCCAGCGCCGCCGCTCAGGGTATCGACGCCAGCGCCGCCGTCCAGCAGGTTATTGCCGCCGTCGCCGTGCAGCGCGTCGTTGCCCGGGCTGCCGACGTTGTCGTGCACCTGTGCCAGCGTCATGGTGATGCCGTCGAACACGAAGCTCTCCACGCCGCGCACGGTGATCACGGTGCCGTCGGTGTGGGTCAGCACGGTATCGGTCTGGTTAGGGCGGGTGACTGCGTACTCGCTGAAATTGCCCAGTCCCTGGATCACGTCGGTGCCGGCGCCGCCGTCCAGCGTGTCGCTGCCGCCGCCGCCGATCAGGGTGTCGTTGCCGAGGCCGCCTTGCAGGCTGTCCTTGCCGCTGCCGCCGGTGAGGACATTGTCAAGCGCGTTGCCGAGGCCGATAAAGTTGCTGCTGCCGGTGTGGACCAGGTTCTCGAAGTTGGCCGCCAGCGTGTAGGTGGCCAGCGTGGTGACCACGGTGTCGGTGCCCTCGTTGGCCAGCTCGGTGATGACGTCGCCCGTCGCGTCGACCACGTAGGTGTCGTTGCCGGTGCCGCCGGTCAGCTTGTCGTTGCCGGCGCCGCCGTCCAGCGTGTCGTTGCCGGCGCCGCCGAGCAGGATGTTGGCGGCGCCGTTGCCGGTAAGGCTGTTGTTGCCGGCATTGCCGGTGACGTTGACCGCGGCCACGGCGGACGAAGCGCCCGGTACCACGACCGCGTTCTCGACGTTGTCGGCCATCACGTAGGTGGCCGCGCCTGCCAGCGCGACCTTGACCGTGTCGGTGCCGCCGTTGGCCGCCTCGACCACCTTGTCGCCCACCGAGTCCACCACGTAGGTATCGTCGCCGAGGCCGCCGGTCATGGTATCGGCGCCGGCCAGGCCGTCCAGCGTGTCGTTGCCGTCGGTGCCTTCCAGCGCGTCGTTGAATGCAGTGGCCTTGTTGCCCCACAGCGCCGACATGGTCTTGACGACCTCGCCGGCAAATTGCACTTGCTCGATGTTGCGCAGGGTGATGATATTGCCGTCGGTGTCGGTCAGCGTGGTGTCGCCGGTGTTGGTGCGCACTACCGTGTAATCGGCAAAGTGGCCGCTCACCGACACCGCGTCGGCGCCGTCGCCGCCGTCCACGGTGTCCTTGCCCAGGCCGATGTTGATGATGACGTCGTCGCCGGCGCCGCCCTGCATGCTGTCATTGCCGTTGCCGCCGCTGAGCAGGTCATTGCCCGCGCCGCCATCGATCTTGTTGCCGCTATTGCCGCCGTAGATGGCGTTGGCCAGCGCATTGCCGTTGCCGGTGAAGGCGGACTCGCCGGTGTAATGCAGGTTCTCGACGTTGTTGCCCAGCGTGTAGCTGGACAAGCTGGTGTAGACCGTGTCGTTGCCTTCGTTGGCCAGCTCGACCACCGTGTCGCCGGTGGCGTCCACGTAGTAGACATCGTCGCCCTTGCCGCCGGACAGCTTGTCCGCGCCGGCACCGCCGTCCAGCGTGTCGTCGCCGACGCCGCCGCTCAGGGTATCGCTGCCGGCGGTGCCGGTCTTGGACTCGCCGGCGATGTACAGGTTGGCCGCGCTCAGGTCGCCGGCCTTGGTGTTGGCTAGCACCGCAAAGATGCTGCCGTTGCTACCGTCGGCATTGCCGTCCGGGTCGAACACAACGTTGGTGGCGTCGCCGGTGAACTCGTTCTGGATAAAGCGCACATAGCCTTTTTCGATCAGCTCACTTGCCGAGTAGCCGGTGGCGCTGGCGGCGTGCTGCACCAGGTCGGTGATGTCGAGGCGATCGCCGCCGTCGCCAGCTTCGAAGTCGCGGATATCGGCGTACTGCGGGTCGGCGTAGTAGTGCAGCTTGTAGGTGTCCTGGCCCTCGCCGCCGTTCAATACGGCCACCGTCACGCCGGCGCCGCTGATATCGAGATCGATCAAGTCGTTGCCGGCGCCGCCCTCGATGTAGACACTGTTGGCCGGGCTATCCACCCGCACCACGTGGAATACGTCATCACCCTCGCCACCGATCATCGTCACCTGGTTGTACGAGACATTGCTGGAGCTGGAAACGAACAGGTCGTCGCCGGCGCCGCCCTCCAGCACGTCCTTGCCGTCCGAGCCGTTCAAGGTGTCATTGCCGTCGGTGCCGACCAGGCTGTCGTCGCCGCTAGTGCCGTCCAGGTTGATGCCGTTGGTGATGTTCATGGTCATGTGATATTCCGTCGTTTCTCGATAGTGTTAGAAGCTGCAGTAAGTACCTTGCTCAAAAGAATATTTACCTGCATTTTTGTCAACGCGTGATGCTACCACATTGCCAAAAGGAAAAGGCTATCCATTCCTTACAATTACATAAAAATTAAGAACTCGCCGGTGCGTAGTCGTTCAAGGCTGTCGTTGGCGTGCCGGTCAGGGTGGCGACCACGGTCAATTCGCTGGCCGACACCACGGCGTCGCTATTGGCCGACTGGAAGCGGTACAGCACGGTCGCGGTGCTGGTCGGGACGGCAAACAAGGCCGTCTCGCCAACCGCGTAGGCACTGCTGGCCGAGCCGATCACAGCGGCCGCATTGGCGGTGCTGGCCGACGCCATCTTCTGGGTGAACAGCACCAGTTCAGCATGGGTGTTGAAACCGCCCGGTGCACTGCGGGTCACCGCGCCATCGAGCGCCGCGTCGTTGTTGCCGATGCGCAGCATCTCCAGATCCAGCTGCACCACGTCAACGCCGGTGGTGAAGTCGGTGACGCTGTCGCTGCCGAGCAAGCTGTTGAACACGAAAGTGTCGGCGCCGGCGCCGGCGCCGCCGGTCAGCTTGTCGTTGCCGCTGCCGCCGACCAGCGTGTCGTTGCCGCCCGCGCCGTTCAGCACGTCCGCACCGACATTGCCCCAGATGGTGTTGGCCAGCTCGTTGCCGGTACCGGTGAAGTTCTTCACACTGGTGTACAGCAGGTTCTCCACGTTGGCGGTGAGTGTGTAGCTGTCGAGCGAGGTGTTGATGCAGTCGATGCCGGCGCCAGCGGCTTCCACCACCTTGTCGCCGGCTGCGTCCAACCAGTACAGGTCGTCGCCGGTGCCACCCACCAGGCTGTCGCTGCCGGCGCCGCCGTCGAGCGTGTCGTTGCCGTCGCCGCCCAGCAAGGTGTTGGCGGCGGCGTTGCCGACCAGCAGGTTGTCCAGCGCATTGCCGGTGATATTGACGGCAATGCTGGCCGCTGCCGTCACGCTGGCGTTCTCCACGTTGTCGCTCAGCACGTAGGTGCCGGCGGCGGTGAACGCCACGTTAACCTTGTCGGCGCCCTGGCCGGACAGCTCGACAATCACATCGCCGGCGGCGTTGACCACGTACAGGTCATTGCCGTCGCCGCCGCTCAGGGTGTCATTGCCGGCCAGGCCGTCGATGGTGTCGTTGCCGTCGGAGCCGTGCAGCACATCGGCGCCGGTGGTGGCGACGTTGTCGGTCAGCGCGCCTGGCGCCAGCGTGGTGTCGGCGAAGTGCAGCGACTCGACGTTGCGCACCGTGGTGACGTTGCCGTTGCGGTCGGTCAGCACCAGGTCGGTCGCGTTGGGACGGCCGATCATGTAGTCGCCCAGCGCGCCAGTCAGCCACGCGCTATCGTTGCCCGCGCCGCCGTCGATGATGTCGATGCCCGTGCCGCCGCGCAGCTCATCGTCGCCGATACCGCCAAGCAGGCTGTCGTTGCCGACGCCACCGTACAGCGTGTCATTGCCGGCAGCGCCGTCGATGACCGCGCCGCTACTGGTGTGGCTGTTGATGATATTGTCCAAGGCGTTGCCGGTGGCGCGGAAGGCGCCAGAGCTCTTGAACAGCAGGTTTTCCACGTTGGCGGGAAGGGTGTAGGCTTGCTTGGCCGCGTCTTGGAGCAGGTACACGAGGTCGATGCCCTCGCCGGCCGCTTCCACCACCAGGTCGCCCACCGTGTCCACGTAGTACACGTCGTTGCCCATGCCGCCGGCCATGTTGTCAATCCCCACGCCGCCGACCAGGTGATCGTTGCCGGCGCCGCCGCTCAAGGTATCGTTGCCGGCGCCGCCATTCAGCGTGTCATCGCCGTCGCCGCCGGACAGCTTGTTAGCGCCGGCATTGCCCGTGATGTAGTTGTCGAGGCTGTTGCCGGTGATATTGACTGCGCCGCTCACGCTGGTGATGTAGGCCTCTTCGACATTCGCCGCCATCGCGTAGGCGCCGCTGCCCAAGCCCACATTGACGATATCGTAGCCCGCGTCCACGGCCTCGGTAATCACGTCGCCCGCATTGTCGATGATGTAAACGTCGTCGCCCAAGCCGCCGGCCAGCGTATCAGCGCCGGTGCCGCCGTCCAGCGTATCGTTGCCATCGGTGCCGCCCAGCAGGTCGTTGCCGATGGTGGCGACGTTCTCTTGCAACTGCGCCAGCGTCTTCACAACCTCGTTGGCAAAGTAGAAGTTCTCCACCCCGCGCGTGGAGTAGACATTGCCGGCCTTGTCGGTCAGCACGGTGTCGGTCGCGTTCGGGCGGCTGATGGTGTAGTCCTCGAACTTGCCGAGGTTGAACAGGCCATCGATACCGGCGCCGCCATCCACGGTGTCCTTGCCGGCGCTGGCCTGGAACCAGTCGTCGCCGGCGCCGCCGATCAAACTGTCGTTGGCCGAGTTGCCGATCAGCGTATCGCTGCCGGCGCCGCCATCGAGCTTGGCGCCGCTGCTGCTGCCCGCGAACAGGCGGTTGTTGCCGTCATTGCCGATGCCGCTGAACGCGCCCTTGCCGACGAACACCACCTCTTCGACGTTGGCCGACAGGGTGTAGGTGGCGGTGCTGGTGAAGACCTTGTCGTAGCCCTCGTTGGCGTTTTCCTTGACCACGTCACCGGCCTCGCTGACCGAGTATTCATCGTCGCCGCTGCCACCGATCAGGGTGTCGTTGCCGGCGCCGCCGTTCAGCGTATCGTTGCCACTGCCGCCGCTCAAGGTGTTGGCGGCAGCATTGCCGGTCAGGTAGTTGTCGAGTGCATTACCGGTCACGCTGACCGCCACGCCTGCCGCTGCCGTCACCGTGGCAAATTCGACGTTGGCCGCCAGGTTGTAGGTGCCGGCGGCGGTGAAGGCCAGTTGCACGCCGTCGTAGCCCTCGCCTGCCAGCTCCGCCACCACGTCGCCCGGGGCCGACAGCACATAGGTGTCGTCGCCGAGGCCGCCGATCAGCACGTCGTTGCCGGCGCCGCCGTCCAGCAAGTCGTTGCCATCGGTGCCGTTGATGGTGTCGGCGCCGCCGCTGGCGCTGTTGTCCTGCACCTCGGCCAGCGTCATGCTGGTGCCGTTGAAATTGAAGTTCTCCACGTTGCGCACCAGCGTGGTGGCGCCGGAGACGTGCGTGAGCAGGGTGTCGGTCGCATTGACGCGCACCACCTTGTAATTTTCGAAGGAGTCGAGCTGGGACAGCAAGTCCTCGCCGGCGCCGCCGTCGATGGTGTCCTTGCCAAGCGAAGCCAGCATGGTGTCGTCGCCCAAGCCACCCTGCAAGCTATCGCTGCCCAAGCCGCCGGACAGCAGGTCATTGCCGGCAAGGCCATCCAGCTTGGCGCCGCCATTCCCGCCCACGATCACATTATTTTCGGCATTACCGGTGCCGGTGAAAGCGCCGCTGCCGGTGTATAGCAAAACCTCGACATTAGGCGTCAGCGCGTAGGTCGACAAGCTGGTGAAGACGAAGTCCTTGCCCTCGCCTGCCAGTTCGGTGACCACGTCGCCGGCGTCGCTAACGTAGTAGTCGTCATCGCCGGTGCCGCCGCTCATCTTGTCGGCGCCTGCGCCGCCATCGAGCGTGTCGTTACCGGCGCCGCCGATCAGGATGTTGGCGGCGGCGTTGCCGGTCAGCTGGTTGGCCAGTTCGTTGCCGGTCAGGTTGACGGCAATGCCGGCCGCTGCCGTGACCGTGGCGTTTTCCACGTTGGCCGCCAACTGGTAGGTGCCGGCGGCGCTCAACGCCACCTGCACCGTATCGATGCCCTCGTTGGCTTTCTCGATGATCACGCTGGACTTGTCGCCGATGGTGTAAAGGTCATCGCCGGCATAGCCTTCCAGCGTATCGACGCCGGCGCCGCCGTTGATGGTGTCCTTGCCCGTCGTGCCAGTCAGGTAGTCGTTGCCTGGGCTGGCGATATTCTGCTGCAGATCCGCCATGCTCACGGACGAGCCATCACCAAACAGAACTTTCTCGACATTGCGCACCGTGACAGAATTGCCGTAGCGGTCAGTCAGTACCGTGTCGGTCAAGCTCGGCCGCGTGACCTGGTAAGCGTCTTGCAGGTACGACAGGATCAACCTGTCCGTGCCCGCGCCACCATCCGCGGTATCCTTGCCGTCAGTGATCACGAGCAGGTCGTCGCCGAGGCCACCCAGCAAGCTGTCATTGCCATGGCCGCCGGTTAATGCATCGTTGCCTGCGCCGCCATCGAGCTTGTTGTCGCCGTCGCCGCCGGTGATGAGGTTGTCGAGCGCATTGCCGGTGCCGGTAAATGCCCCCTTGCCGGTGTACTCCATGTATTCCACGTTGGCCGCCAGCGTGAGGCTGGACAGCGTGGTGCGCACCGTGTCGTAACCCTCGTTCGCGCCCTCGGTGACAACGTCGCCGCTGTTGTCGACCAGGTAGATGTCATGGCCCACGCCGCCGATCAGCTTGTCCGCACCGGCGCCGCCATCCAGCGTATCGTCGCCGGCGCCACCGGTCAGGGTGTTGGCGGCGGCATTGCCGGTCAGCTGATTGCTCATGCTGTTGCCGGTGAGGCTGACGGCAACCGAGGCGGCCGCCGTCACGGTCGCGTTCTCAACGTTGGAGCCCAGCACGTAGGTGCCGGCACTGGCCAGTGCCACTTGCGCGAGGTCGGTGCCCTCGTCGCCGTTCTCGACGATGGTGTCGCCGACGTTGTCGATCACGTAGGTATCATTGCCCTTGCCGCCGATCATGACGTCCGCGCCGGCCTGGCCGTTGATGCTGTCATTGCCGTCGCCGCCGGTCAAGGTGTCGTTGCCAACGCTGGCGATGTTGAATTGCAGCTCGCCCAGGTTCTTGCTGATGTTGGCAAACTCGAAGAACTCCACATTGCGCACCGTGATCACATTGCCTGCCTTGTCGGTCAGCACGGTGTCGGTCGCGTTTGGACGCGAGACGGTGTAGTTCTGCACGTCGCCGAGGCCTTGCAGCAGGTCAGTGCCGTCACCGCCATCGATGGTGTCCTTGCCGGCCGCACCGACGAAGGTGTCGTTGCCGAGGCCGCCAATCAGGCTGTCGTTGCCGATACCGCCGCTCAGCTTGTCATTGCCGGCGCCGCCATCAAGCTTGTTGCCCTTGTCGCCGCTACCGCCCGTGATGATGTTGTTCAAGGCATTGCCGGTACCGGTGAAGGCTGCGCTGCCGGTGTAGGCCAGGGTTTCAAGATTGGCGCCCAGCGTGTAGCTGGCCAAGGAAGTGCTAACGCTGTCCGTGCCTTCGCCGGCCGCTTCGGTGATGGTGTCGCCGCTATTGTCGACCACGTAGGCGTCGTCGCCCGCGCCGCCGATCAATTTGTCGGCGCCCGCGCCACCGTTCAGCGTGTCGTCGCCGGCGCCGCCGATCAGCGTGTTGGCGGCCGCATTGCCGGTCAGCTGATTGCTCATGCCGTTGCCGGTAAGGTGGACGGCAACCGAGGCAACCGCCGTCACGATGGCGTTTTCAACGTTGGAACCCAGCACGTAGGTGCCGGCGCTGGTCAGCGCCACCTGCGCGAGATCGTTGCCTTCGTCGCCGTTTTCGATGATGGTGTCGCCGGGGTTGTCGATCACATAGATATCGTCGCCCTTGCCGCCGATCATGACGTCGGCGCCGGCGAGGCCGTCGAGGCTGTCATTACCGTCGCCGCCAGCCAAGGTGTCGTTGCCCACACTGACGACGCCGAATTGCAGCTCGGCCAGGTTCTTGCTGATGTTGATGAATTCAAAGAATTCGACGTTGCGCACCGTGGTCACATTACCGGCCTTGTCGGTCAGCACGGTGTCGGTGGCGTTCGGGCGGGTGATGGTGTAGTTCTCGAAAATGTCGAGGCCTTGCAGCATGTCGTTGCCGTCGCCGCCGTCGATGGTGTCCTTGCCGACGACGCCGATGAAGCTATCGTTGCCGAGGCCGCCAACCAGGCTGTCGTTGCCTAGGCCGCCGAGCAATTTGTCGTTGCCGGCGCCGCCGTCGAGCTTGTCGTCCTGGTCGCCGCCGCTGATGACATTGTTGAGCGCGTTGCCGGTGCCGGCAAACGTGGCGGCGCCGGTATAGACCAGGTGTTCAACGTTGGCCGCCAGCGTCAAGGTGGACAGCGTGGTGCGCACGGTGTCCGCGCCCTCGCCCGCCAACTCGGTAACGACGTCGCCCGCGTTGTCGACCACGTAGGTATCGTCGCCCGCGCCGCCGATCAGCTTATCAGCGCCAGCAGCACCGTCGAGCGTATCGTTGCCGGCGCCGCCAGTCAGCGTGTTGGCGGCGGCGTTGCCGATCAGGGCGTTATCAAGATCGTTGCCGGTCAGGTTGACGGCGATGTTGGCCGCCGCCGTCACGGTGGCGTTTTCCACGTTGGCGGCCAGCACATAGGTGCCCGCCGATGCCAGCGCCACTTGCACCAAATCCCTGCCCTCGCCCGCATTCTCGATGATGGTGTCGCCCAGGGTGTCGATCACGTAAGTGTCGTCGCCGGCGCCGCCGGCCAGGGTGTCGCTGCCGGCCAAACCGTTGAGGGTGTTGCTGCCGCTGTCACCCTCAATGTAATCGTTGTTGGCGCTCGGGCTGTTGGCCTGCAATTGCGACAGTACCTGCGCCAAGGTCATCTCCACACCGTTGAATTTGAACATTTCGATCCCGTTAAATTTGATGCTGTTACCGCTGGCGTCGGTTAGCGTGGTGTACACCGCGTCGGTGCGCGTCACGGTAAAGCCGGCAAAGCTGGCCGAGACTTGCAGCACATCGTTTCCTGTGCCGCCCTCGACAGTGTCCTTGCCGCTGCCGGCGACGAACACGTCGTCGCCGGCGCCGCCGTTCATCGAGTCATGGCCGGCGCCGCCCCAGAACACCTCGCCGCCGAGATCGCCCAGCAAGGTGTCATTGCCATTCTCGCCGCTCAGGGTGACGTCGTGGAGATTCCCGCTCACCTTGATCAAGTCGTCGCCGCCGCCGCCGTTCATGCGCGCCACCGACTGCGAACCCAGCAGCGTGTCGTTGAACAGCCCGCCTTGCCACAGGCCGTTGTTGGCTTGCTCAATCAAGGAGCCGGCCACGGAACCGCCGCGCGGATCGAGGCCCTGGGCAAAGTTATCGGCGGTCAGGCTGCTGGCCTGCACACCTTGCAGGCGCAACAAGGTCACCCACGCCGCCTTGGGATCGCCGCCGGCGTGCATTTGCAGCAGCGTGTCCTTGCCTTGCTGGACTAACTGCAGCGTGCCATCGACGAACGGATTGCCGCCCAAGTAAGTGAAGATGTTGGCGGAATGGGCCAGCAATTCGCTCAAGTCGATGCGGTCGCCGCCCGGCCCGGCAGTAAAGTCCTGCACCACGTAGCTGTCCCGCACGGTTGCACTGTCGCCCCAATGTGCGCCGTCGAGGTGGTAGTAATCGTGACCGGCGCCGCCGACCAAGGTGCTCGCATATTTCCCCGTGCCGCCCATGTCCAGATTGAAGTAATCATCGCCGCTGCCGCCATCGGCCAGCAAGGTGCGCGTGCTGCTGTTGTAGACGTTCGAGTCGGTAATCAAGAAAGAATCGTTGCCCGCGCCGCCGGTCGCGGTCAGCTTGCCGCCGGGAGACGCCAGCCTCAGGTTGTCGTCTCCATCGCCGCCATCGAGCACATCGCTGCCACGGGAGGCAGTTAAGCTGTCATTGCCGGCGCCACCGGCCAACGTGTCGTCGAAATGGGTGCCGCCCAGGTTGTCATCCCCTGCGCCGCCGGTGATGCGCGTGCCAGGGGTGTAAGCGCCATTCGGATTAATGCGGCCAACGAAGTTATCTGCCGTCAGGCTAGCGGCGCGCACATTGCTGAGCGTCGCCACCGTGTAATAGCTGCTGGTGTTCGGCACGCCATTGGACAGCGCGCAGCACTGCACCAGCGTATCGGCGCCGGACTGCACCAAGCGGAACAGCGGCTGGTCTGCGGCAAATGGGTTGCCGCCGAGGTAGCCGTTGAAGTCGGCATTTTCAAGCAAGGCCGTGAGGTCCAGGCGGTCACCGCCCGCGCCGGTCGCGAAATCGCTGATCTTGAGTCCGTACGAGCTGGCGAGGCGATAGGTGTCACTGCCTTCGCCGCCGGCCGCGATCACGCTAGAGGCCGATCCCGCTCTATCCATGATGACCAGGTCATCGCCGCTGCCGCCCGCTATCGTGAGCGCGCCGTGGCCGCCGAATAACTCGAATACGTCGTTGCCGGCACCGCCGTCGAGCAAGCCATTGCCGCCGCTATCGGCCAGCGTATCGTTGCCCAGTCCACCGGACACGCTGTCATTGCCCGCGCCGCCTTGCAAGCTATCGTCGCCGTTGCCGCCGTCAAGCGTGTCATCGCCCTCGCCGCCATCCAGCGTGTCGCCGGCCCCGCTCTCATCGCCGCCCAGCAGCAAATCGTTGCCGGCCTTGCCGCTCAGGCTATCGGCGCCGGCGCCACCTTCCAGCCTATCGTCGTAGTTGGTTCCGGCAAGGGTGTCGCTGCCGCTGGTACCGGTCAGCTTTACGCCCGCAATGGCGGAGCCGTCGGGACTCAGGCCGCCGGTGAAGTTATCGGCGGTCAACTGGCTGGCAAGAACATTTTTCAGCGTGATGAGATCACGCACGCTGTTCTGCGCCGTGTATTGCAGCACCGTGTCCGCGCCCCTTTGCTCCAGGCGGAACAGGCCGCCGTTGGCCGCAAACGGATTGCCGCCGTGGTAAGCGCCGTTGCTGGTGGCGAGATCCAGCAAGTAGCTAAGGTCGATGCTATCGCCGCCGGCGCCGGCGGTAAAATCGGTCACCTCCAGCCTGGCGTAGATGGTCGACGTCTCCAGCCGGTAGGTATCGCTGCCGGCCCCGCCGGTCAGGCTGCCGCGGCCACCGCTACCGCCGGATTGCCCGATGATGAACACATCGTCGCCCTCGCCGCCGTCGGCGGCCAAGCCGGTGTAGCCAAAGCTGGTGAGCGAAAAGCGATCGTTACCCAGTCCGCCCAGCAGGGTGACGGCATCGCCGCCGCCCCCTTTAAACCAGTCGTCACCGGCGCCGCCATCAAACACGCCAGTCCCGATATCGATGATGTCGTTGCCATCCTCGCCGTACACCAGGCCAGAGCCTTGCAGGCTGTCGGCGCCGGCGCCGCCATGGAGCGTGCTGGTGCCGGAATAGTCGGACAGGTAGTCGTTACCGTCGCCGCCGCTGAGGACGTCGTCACCGTAGTCGCCCGACAGCGTATCGTTGCCGGCGCCGCCGTTGATGGTGTCGGCAAACAAGCTGCCATTCAGCCGGTCTGCCGCGTCGGTGCCCTCCAGCAGTTGGCCCGGACCGGCTGCGCCGTCGGGCAGCGTATAGGGCGTGAAGTTATAGGACGTGAGATCGGTGGCCTTCACGTTGGCGAACGTGGCCAGCACGCGGTAGCCATAATAGCTTGACGCCGGGCCATCCTGGTCGAACTGCAATTGCGTATCGGCGCCGTCCTGCACCAAGCGGAAGTAGCCCACGTCCGCGCTGAAGGGATTGCCGCCGCGATAGCCGCCGCTGGAGAGCATGATGCGTACCAGTTCGGTGATATCGATACGGTCGGCATCAGCGCCCGAGCCCGTCTGGAAGTCCTCGATGCGGAAGCTGACACCGGCGCTGTACTTCACGATCTTGTAGAGGTCTGCGCCGGCGCCGCCGGTGAAGCTGTAGCTGATGGGAGAAGTGCCGCTCAGGTTCAAGTTGAACAGGTCATCGCCATCGCCGCCATCGAGCTGGATCGCGCCCTGCGCGCTCAGCTGCGAGGTGTGCAGGTTGAACTTGTCGGCGCCCGCGCCGCCCAGCGCCAAGACGTTGCCGCCGCTGATGGTTTGCACGAGGAATGAGTCATTGCCATCGCCGCCATCGAGCAGCTTATTCCCGCCCGTGGTCGATAGCGCATCGTTGCCATTGCCGCCGATCATGGTTGCATCGCCCTGGGCGCTCAGCGTGTCATTGCCATCGCCGCCGTCCAGGCTGTCGGTGCCCTTGCCGCCGTTAATCGAGTCCGCGCCGTTTCCCCCCGTAATGAAATCATCAAGGTCGGTGCCGATCAAGGTGTCGTTACCATCGCTACCGAGGATGGTGTTGGCAAAACTGGTCGCAACGGCTGTACTCACAGGAATTCTTTCTGATGTTTTTAGCAATTAATAATAATATCACGTTGCCCAGCAGAAAAACTCACCGTTAGTAACAATTTGACGCAACTGTTGAGATATTCTTTACAGGCGAAAAAAATCCGCGCTCGCGGCGCGGATTTTTGAGGGTGAAGCAATAAAGCTGGTTAGACGTTGAACAGGAAGTTCAGCACGTCGCCATCTTTCACCACATATTCCTTGCCCTCGGCGCGCATCTTGCCCGCTTCCTTGGCGCCGGCTTCACCCTTGTACTGGATGTAATCGTCGTAGGCGATGGTCTGGGCGCGGATGAAGCCGCGTTCGAAGTCGGTGTGGATCACACCGGCCGCTTGCGGGGCGGTGTCGCCGATCTTGATGGTCCAGGCGCGCACTTCTTTCACGCCGGCGGTGAAGTAGGTTTGCAGGCCCAGCAGCTTGTAGCCGGCGCGGATCAGACGATCCAGGCCGGGCTCTTCCATGCCCATGTCGGCCAGGAAGGCAGCTTTGTCGGCATCGTCCAGATCGGCGATTTCCGCTTCGATGGCGGCGCAGATGGCCACGATAGGGGCGTTCTGGCTGGCGGCGTAGGCGGTCAGCTGGTCCAGCAGCGGGTTGTTGGTGAAGCCGGTATCGGACACGTTGGCCACGTACATGGCTGGCTTGGCGGTGATCAGGCACAGCGGCTTGATCAGCAGCATTTCAGCGGCGTCCAGGCCCAGCGCGCGCACTGGCTTGGCTTCGTTCAGGTGCGGCACCAGGCGCTCCAGCAGGGCCACCAGCTTGATGGCTTCCTTGTCGCCCGAGCGGGCTTTCTTGTTTTCGCGGTGGATGGCTTTTTCCACGGTGCCGAGGTCGGCCAGGGCCAGTTCGGTTTGAATCACTTCGATGTCGTCCAGCGGGCTGACTTTGCCGGCCACGTGGATCACATTGTCGTCTTCAAAGCAGCGCACCACGTTGACGATGGCGTCGGTTTCGCGGATGTGCGACAGGAACTGGTTGCCCAGGCCTTCGCCCTGCGAGGCGCCCGCCACCAGGCCGGCGATGTCGACGAATTCAACGATGGCGTTGACTTGGCGCTCAGGCTTAACGATGTCGGCCAGCGCGGCCATGCGCGGATCCGGGACTTCGACCACGCCGACGTTCGGCTCGATGGTGCAGAACGGATAATTCTCGGCCGGAATGCCGGCCTTGGTCAGGGCGTTGAACAGGGTGGACTTGCCGACGTTAGGCAAGCCGACGATGCCGCATTGGAGACTCATGAAAAACCTTTACATTATGGATATGCTTGCTATTTACAGCGTTCAAGGGATCCATTGTACCTTTGTTGGCCTCACACTTCAAAAAACAGGAGACGACATGAGCATGCGCGACGCCGGACGAGACCAGTTCCGCCACTTCCTCACCATCCCCACGCGGTGGATGGATAATGACATTTATGGCCATGTTAACAATGTTGTCTACTACTCGTATTTTGATACGGCGGTGAACCAGTTCCTCATCGAGGCCGGGGTGCTGGATATCCACAAGGACGAGGTGGTGGGTTTCGTGGTCGACAGCGGCTGCGCCTACTTCAGTCCGATTGCATTCCCGGACGTGGTCCATGCCGGCATCCGCGTGGCCAAGCTGGGCAACTCCAGCGTGCGCTACGAAATCGCCCTGTACCGCAACCAAGACGCTCTGCCCGCCGCCGCCGGCCACTTCGTCCACGTCTACGTCGAACGCAGCAGCAACCGTGCAGTGCCGATTCAAGCAGCCGTGCGCAAAGTGCTGCAATTCATCAGTTCACCCACTGACACAGCGAAACCGTAGCTTGTGGGAAGGCGCGCGACAATTTCTTGTCCATCGTGACGAGCTTCGTGCCAAGCATCAAAGCTAAGGCCACGAATTCACAATCGTAAGCGGAGCAAGAACTGTCTCGAACCAGTCCTAGCACTGAAGACGATTCCAATTCAAATTCGGCCCCGGCAAGCAACGCTTCAGCGGCCGCCGTGTGTTCACTCGGCAGAAAAAGATAGGCGATGACATTGGAGTCAACCACGATCATTTTCTGCCCGCGCGTTTGGCTGCATCGATTTCACGAGCAAAGAATACCTGCGGCGATAGCATTGCTCGCAGCTCGCGGGCACGCGCCAGCAGCACTTGAGCATCCGGCCTACCTTGCCGTTGCAAGGCGAGTCGTAAGATTTCTCGGTGCTCCTCTTCCGCACTGCGGCCATGTTGGGCTGCGCGCTCAGCGAGTGCCGCGACCAAGTCCGGCTCGATGTCGCTAATCAGTAGGTTGGTAGCCATGCTTAGCTCCTTCTACGCTCAACATTGTTGGTTTCATCATACGCCCGAGTCTCCCCTCTCTCAAGCTAGCTGATGCAATATGCGGCTAGTTTGGTGCTAGACTCTTTCGCTATCACAACTCTTCGGAAAGCCATGTCTATGTCTCGTCTGCGTGCGTCTGTTTTGATTGCCAGCCTGGTGCTGGCGGGTGTTCATAGTTTGCCGGTGCAGGCCAAGCCGGTGGTGACGGCGGCCAAGGCGGGGCAGGCGCAGAAACAGTTGGCGAAGCTGGCGGCGGCATTCCACACGGCGCGCTGCAAGTTCGATCCGCTGCTGTTTGCGACCGCGAATGGCGATAGCCGCTACGACGACCAACTCGGCCTCGCTATTTCGCCGAAGGTGCGGGCGGCGCAGTTCACCTTGTACCGTTCGCTTCAAAAGCAGTTGATGGCGGTGCAGCGCAATCAACTCGGCGCGCAGGATCAGCTGACCTACGATCTGCTCACCTACGAGCTGAACAACGCGATGCAGCTGGAGTCCTTCCCCGACCACCTGCTGCCGCTCAATCAAATGGATAACGTGCCAAGCACGCTGGCCAATTACGCCGGCGGCACCGGTTCGCAGCCGCTGGAAACAGTCAAACAGTATCAAGCCTATTTGAACCGCTTGAACCAGCTGCCTGCATGGATCGATCAAGCTATCGCCAATATGAAGCAAGGCATGCGCAGCGGCGTGGTGCAGCCGAAGGCGATCACGGTGGCGATGCTGCCGCAGTTGCAGAATCTGCGCGCCGCATCGCCCGAGGCCAGCGTGTTCTACTCGCCGGTGACGCGCTTCCCAGCCTCGTTCTCGGCGGCCGACAAGCAGAAGCTCACCGCCGCTTATCTGAAAACGGTAGACAGCAAGGTCGCGCCGGCGCTGACCCGCCTGGTCAGCTTCCTCGAAAACGAATACCTGCCGGCCAGCCGCAGCACCACCGGCTGGAGCGCGTTGCCGAACGGCGCGGCATGGTACGCGGCCCACATCAAGGACAGCACTAATCTGCCGCTGCCGGCGGAACAAATTCACGCGCTGGGCTTGAAGGAAGTGGCGCGCATTCAGCAGCAGTTGACGGTACTGGGCCCCAAGCTCGGCTACGACGGCCCGGAGAAGCAGCTGCCGCAGTGGATGCGCGAGCAAACCAAGTTCAATATCTTCACCACCGACGAGCAGGTACTGGACGCTTACCGCGCCATTTACGCGCAGGTGCAGGCCAAGCTGCCGGCCTACTTCAGCCTGATTCCGAAGGCGAAGCTGGAACTGCATCTTGAGCCGGAGCTGACCCGCGCGACGGCGTCGGATCACTACACGCCGTCGGCAGCCGATGGTTCGCATCCGGGCGTATTCTGGCCAGTGGTAAATGATCCTAAGCAGTACAGCCGCGTCGATATGGTCAGCCTGTTCCTGCACGAGGGCGTGCCGGGCCACCACTTGCACGCGGCGCTGTTGAAGGAAATCGATCTGCCGGACTTCCGCAAGTTCAGCACCGAGAATCCAAACAGCGCGGCTTATACCGAGGGCTGGGCGCTGTACTCCGAAACGCTGGGTAAGGAGATGGGCTTGTATGAGGATCCGGTTGCTTACTACGGCCACCTGAATGCCGAGATGCTGCGCGCTGCGCGCCTGGTGGTGGATACCGGCATGCACGCCAAGGGCTGGACGCGCGAGCAGGCGATTAGCTATCTGGCCGATGTGCTGGGCTGGAGCGAAGCGCGGGCGCGTAATCAGATCGAGCGCTACATGGTGCTGCCGGCGCAGGCGCTAAGCTACAAGATCGGCTCGCTGAAGATTTTGGAGTTGCGTGCGCGCGCGCAGCAGGCGCTGGGTGATAAGTTCAGCTATCAGAAATTCCACGAGGTGGTGATAGGCGACGGCACCTTGCCATTGCCGATCCTGGAGCAGCGCGTTGATCGCTGGATCGCCAGCGCAAAATAAGGATCGTTGACGCCCCGATTGTGGCAATGTTGCAAATATGCTAGCTTGCAGCATTGCCACCGGGGAGCCGTTTGATGGAATTCCTTTTGTTTGTTTTTGGCGTGTTCACGTTTGGCGTCGCCTGGCGCGCGCGTAACGAGGCGCGGCAAGCGCGGCAGATTGCGATCGAGCTGCAACGAGAACTAAACGCTTTGCGGCATGGCGCGCAGCAAAGCCAAGCGCCAGCAACGCGCGCAGCGGCAGCGCCCTCAAGCGCCTCGCCGACGACGTCGAAGATGTCGACGGCGCATAGCACATCGCCGGTTGCGTCGACGGAACCGGCGACCGCATCGGCTACGAAGGCTGCGGGCGTGACGGCGACGGCAGCGTCCATCGAGGGCGTGGGCGCGACGGCGGCGACGCAGGCGGCACGGGCGGCACCGCCCAAGATTCCGCCGCGGCGGCCACAGCCGGTGGCGGACACGCCGCAATGGCTGCTGGCGGCGAAGGCCTGGCTGTTTGGCGGCAATCTGGTTGCCAAGCTGGGCTTGCTGATCCTGTTTATCGGCGTGAGCTTCCTGCTCAGGTACACCGCCGCCCGCGTCGCCGTGCCGATCGAATTCCGCCTGGCTGGCATCGTGCTGGCCGACCTTGCCCTGCTAGCTTGGGGCTGGCGCATCCGCAGCACGCGTCCCGCGATCAGCCTGCCTGTGCAAGGCGCGGCGCTGGCGGTGCTGATGCTGGTCACCTTCGGCGCTTTCCGCATCTACCACCTGATACCATCCTCGCTGGCCTTCGGCCTGCTGCTGGTACTCACCGTTTTCACCTGCCTGCTCGCCATGCTGCAAGACGCTATGTGGCTGGCGATCTTCGGCATCGTCGGCGGCTTTGCTGCACCGATTCTCGCGTCGAGCGGCAGTGGCAGCCACATCGCGCTGTTCACCTACTACGCGCTGCTGAACGCCGGCGTGTTCACGCTCGCCCTGCTGCGCGCATGGCGTCCGCTGAACGTGCTCGGCTTCACGTTCACCTTCACCATCGCCACGGCGTGGGGCGTGCTGCGTTACGCGCCGGAGAACTACCTGTCGGTGCAGCTATTCCTGCTGCTGTTCTTTGCTTTCTACGTGACGATCCCGCTGGCCTACGCGCGCCGCCAAGTGGTGCAACTGAAAAATTACGTCGATGGCACGCTGATCTTCGGCACGCCGATGCTGGGCTTCGGCTTGCAATTCACG
Organism: Duganella rivi; assembly: GCF_009857435.1. Classification (GTDB taxonomy): domain Bacteria; phylum Pseudomonadota; class Gammaproteobacteria; order Burkholderiales; family Burkholderiaceae_D; genus Rugamonas; species Rugamonas rivi. The sequence continues at coordinate 30,803 of NZ_WWCK01000008.1, read as the reverse complement.
CTGGTGCGCGACATTCCGTTCGCGGTCGCCTACTCGGCGCTGGCACTCGGCCTGCTCTACATCACGCTGGCCGTCGCGCTGCGCAAACGCCAACAATACGCGCTGCTGTCGGATGCCTACCTCGCACTGGCCGTCGTGTTCGGCACGCTGGCGATTCCGTTTGCGCTCGACGGCCGCTGGACTTCCGCTGCGTGGGCGCTGGAAGGCGCCGGCATCGTCTGGATGGGCTTACGCCAGCAGCGCAAACTGGCTTGGACGTTTGGCTTGCTGGTGCAGGTTGGCGCGTGGGTGTCCTTCTTCATCGGCACCGGCGATCACTGGTTCGGCAACGCCTCCTCGGTATTCGAGCGGCCGCTGCTAGGCGCGCTGATGATTGTGGCCGCCGCGCTGTTCAGCAGCTGGGCGCTGAAGCAGCAGCAACCTGAACGTGGCAGTCTCGCCTATGTGGCCTATCGTCTCATGCTGGTCTGCACTGCATTGTGGTGGTTCGGCATCGCGGCGTCCGACTTGGCGCTGTGGCTGGCGTCGCAAGAAATCGCATGGACGAGCTGCACCTACGCCGCGCTGCTGGCGGCCACCGCTGTCATCAGCGTGATCGGCGCGCGAACGCTGAACTGGCCGGGCCTGCGCTGGTTCGCTTCCACGGTCTGGGTTGCGCTGGTTCTGATTAGCCCACCACTCCTGATTGCACTGTATGTCGAACCGCTACCCAATACGCCAATCTGGCTCGCCTACGCCGCCCTTTGGTTCAGCAGCGAATGGCTGCTGCGCGCGTGGCCGGCCCAAGGCTGGACGCTCAGCGGTTTCGTGCTGCGCCTGCTGCACGCCATCCGCACCTTCGGCCCATGGCTGATGATCTGGCCAGTCGCCGGCCACTGGATCACCCACTGGCTAAGCGGCAACGCAGCCGACGACTGGAGCACCAGTGCCAGCTGGTCACGCTTCATCCCGTCGTGGCTGATGATGGCCGTCATCGCATGGCTGATGCAGCGCAGCCGCAGCGACGTTTGGCCCACCGCACCGCTGGCCGCATGGTATCAACGCTATCTGCTGCCGCTGGCCTGCGGCTGGGCGACGCTGCTGGTGGCCGCGTGGAATCTCACACAAGACGGCGCCATGCTGCCGCTGCCCTATCTGCCGCTCCTCAATCCGCTCGACCTGAGTACCTGCTTCGTCGTGCTGCTATTGATCGCCATGCAGCGTTTGCAGCCGCGCATGCCGCCGCTGTGGTTCATCGGGCTGTTCGGCTACTGCTGGTTCAACCTCGCCTTGCTGCGCACCGTGTCGCACTACCTGAGCGTTCCGTATGCTTTCGACGATCTGTTCGCCTCGCAATTCGTGCAAGCCATGCTGTCGCTGGTGTGGAGCGTGACCGCGCTGCTGCTGATGCGCTACGCCGCGCGCCACACGCTGCGGCGGCTATGGATCGTCGGCGCGTGCTTGCTGGCACTGGTGGTTGCCAAGCTATTCCTGGTTGATTTGTCCAACATCGGCGGCGTGGAGCGCATCGTCTCCTTCCTCGGCGTCGGCGCGCTGATGGTCGGTATCGGCTACCTCGCGCCCTACCCTTCGCAAACGGAGCATGCATGAAGTACTTATTGATCGCCGCATCGCTGGTGTCCACACTGGCCGCCGCCAGCGATGCGCCGCAAGACTATACCCACGTAATGCCACTGACGGCCGCCACCAAACAAGGCGTGCTGCAAGTGAAGCTGCCGCGCGAAGTCTATCTGCACTCGCGCTCGGCCATGCTGGACGACGTGCGCGTGTTCGATGCCGACGGTATAGCGCTACCGTTCGCGCTGCGCTCGCCGCCCATTGAAGCGCAGCTTAGCCATCAAGACTTTCCGCTCGCGGTGTTCCCGCTGATGAGCCGTGGCGGCCCTGCATCGCAATTGGATTTGGACGTCAATGCCAGCACCGATGGCCGCCTGCTGTCAGTCAAGGTCAAGCCCGATGCAGGCGAAGACCCGACGCACCCGCCGCGCTTGTCGGCGCTGATCATGGATCTCGGCAAAGCCGCTGCCGAGCGCCCACAAATCAGCGCGCTGCGCTTTGCCCTGCCGCCCGACCAAAAGGAATACAGCGCGCAAGTATGGCTGGAAGTCAGCAGCGATATGAAGCGCTGGGAAACCATCGGCGCGGCAGAACTCAACTGGCTGGTGAACCGCGATGCACAAACGCTGGTCAACGACCGGCTCGACTTTGCACCACGCGCCTTCCGCTACGCGCGGCTCAGCTGGCGCACCGGCACGCCGCTGCAATTTGCCGCCATCACCGCCGAGCAGCCGGTACGCACCGACAGCGCGCCGGCCGGCGAACAGCTGCTGCTGACGCCGGCCGCCGGCAAGCAGCCCGAGGACTTGGTGTACACCGTCCCTGTCGGCATTGCGCCGAACAAGGTCGGTCTGCAGTTCAGCGAGGCTAACGCCGTGCTGGCCGGCCAGATCGGCGTCTACCGCGATGTGCCGCCGCGCCACGTGGGGCAACCCGGCTGGCGTTTTGATCCGCTGCTGAATTCCACCTTCTACCGCATCACGCAGGGCGAGCAAGCGCGCAGCTCGGGCGATTTCGACGTGGCACCGGTGCATGCACCGCAGTGGGTGCTGCGCACAGCAAAGACCAGCGCCATCAAGCCGCAGCTGCGCTTGAACTGGCAGCCAGGCACCGTGGTGTTGCTGGGGAATGGCAAAGGGCCGTACCTGCTGGCAGTGGGACGCGAACGCGCCACGCCGGCGGCCAGCAGCATCGAGCAAGTGGCGCCGGGCTTCTCGGAAGCCGAGCTGCAAAAACTGGAGTTCGCCAGCGTTGGGCCGGTACAGCAGCAAGCCGGTAGCGGCGCGCGCGATCGGGAAGCGGAACTGGAAGCCCTCACATCCGCCCAGCGCCGCCTGATCGTGCTGTGGGCAGTGCTGCTGCTGGGCGTGGCGGGACTAGGCTTTATGGTTTGGCGCTTGATCCGCTCATCACGTTCATCACCGCCAGCGTCATAGCCTGCGCGGCGGTCTTGATCGACGGTTCTGGCACCGGCGCATAGTACGGGGAGTGGTTGAAGGCGACCGGCTTGCCGCCCTTGTCCGCTTCCGCCACCACTTTCGGATCGTAGACGCCGGTGAAGAAGAACATGCCCGGCACGCCTTGATTCACGAATTGCGAGAAATCTTCGCTGGCCGTCATGGCCGGCATGCGCGACACGTTGGCGTCGCCGAAGGCTTTTTTCAGCACGCCTTCGGTGCGCGTCACCAGCGCATCGTTGTTGTCGATGGCAACGCCGCCCGGGATCAAGTCCACGTCCGGGGCAGGCGCATCGGCCATGGCGGCGGAGGCGTTGGCGATGCGGCGCACGCCGGCCAGAATCTTCTCGCGCACCGCCGGGCTGTAGGTGCGGATGGTGCCGCGCACTTTCACCGTGTCCGGGATGATGTTGCCGACCGTGCCGCCGTTGATGGCGCCGATGGTCACCACGCCGAATTCCTTCGGATCTTTTTCGCGGCTGATCACGGTCTGCACGTCGACCACAAAGCGCGCCGCAATGGCAATCGGATCAAGCGCCTTGTCCGGCGCCGAGCCGTGGCCGCCGCGGCCTTTAAAGGTAATTTCAATCGCATCGGAATTCGACGACACCGCACCGCTGTTGTAACCGATGGTGCCGTACGCCAGCGGCCACGAGTGCAGCGCAAACGCGTAGTCCGGTTTGCCGAAGCGCTTGAACAAGCCGTCTTCCAGCATGGCCTTCGCGCCGGACACGGTTTCTTCGGCCGGCTGGCCGATGAACATCAGCGTACCCTTCCACTGCGATTTCAGCGTGACCAGCGTGCGCGCGGCGCCCAGCCATGCGGTCATGTGCACGTCGTGGCCGCAGCTGTGGGCGGCCGGCACCTTGCTCGCGTACGGCAGGCCGGATTTTTCTTCCATCGGCAGCGCATCCATCTCGGTGCGCACCAGCACCAGCGGGCCGGGGCCGTTCTTGTAGATGGCGACGATGCCGGTCTTGCCGACTTTTTCCGTGACCTCAAAACCGATCTTGCGCATTTCAGCGGCCAGCGTGGCGGCGGTGCGTACCTCCTGGAAGGCGATCTCGGGATGCGCGTGCAAGTCCTTGTAGATCGCATCCAGCTGCGGGTAGATGCCGTTGATGACGGTGGCCGGATCCTGCGCCTGTGCAGCCGTAGCGGCCAGCAATGCAACGATCGGTAAGAGTTTCATCGGTGGTGAGTCCTTTCAGTCGGTGTGCAGCTTGGTGGTGGCGGCGGGGAATTCGCCTTTGACGATTTGCGGCATGATCAGCAGCGATTTTTCAATCGAGCGTTCGATCAAATCCTGGTCTTCGCGGCGTGGGCGGTGCAGCACGAAGTCCGCCACTTGCTGCGCCAGATTCAGCGTGCGCGGATGGCCGATGCCGAGACGCAGGCGCCAGTAGTCTTGCGTGCCCAGTGCGGCAGTGATGTCTTTGAGGCCGTTGTGGCCGCCCGAGGAGCCGCCTTTTTTCAGGCGGGCGATGCCAGGCATCAGATCCAGTTCGTCATGCACCACCAGCACTTCGTCGGCGGTGATTTTAAAGAAGCGGCACAGCGCGCCAACCGATTGGCCGGAACGGTTCATATAGGTCAGCGGTTCCAGCAAGTAGACTTCCTGCCCGGCGATATTCGCCTTGGCAAACATGGCGTTGTACTTGGTCTCGCGCTGCAGGCGCGCGCCGCTGTCGTTGGCGAGGTTGTCCACCAGCCAGAAGCCGGCGTTGTGGCGGGTTTGTTCGTATTCAGGGCCGGGATTACCGAGGCCGACGATGAGACGGATAGGCATGACGAGGTAACGATATTGTTGATGTGTGATTATGGACGAAAAAAAACCCGCCAGAGGCGGGTTTTTAAAATCAGACCGAAGTCAGATTACTTCTTTTCTTCAACAGCAGCTGCTTCAGCAGCAACGTGGCCAGCTGGTACCGATGCGGTAGCGATGGTCAGGTTGTTGCCGTGGGTAACAGCGGTCACGCCTTTTGGCAGGGTCAGGTCAGCAACGTGAACCGAGTGGCCAACGTCCACGTTGGTCAGGTCAACGGTGATGAATTCTGGCAGGTCAGCTGGCAGGCACTCGATGTCCAGTTCGTTAGCAACGTGGCTGATGGTTGCGCCGTGCAGCTTAACAGCTGGCGAAACTTCAGCGTTCACGAAGTGCAGAGCCACTTTCACGTGGATCTTTTTGTTCGCGTCAACGCGCTGGAAGTCAGCGTGCAGAACCAGTTGTTTGAATGCGTGCATCTGGAAGTCGCGCAGCAGGACTTTTTCTGCTTTGCCATCAATTTCCAGATCCAGGATCGACGAGTGGAACGCTTCTTTTTTCAGAGCGTGGTACAGCGCGTTGTGGTCCAGGGCAACTGCTACAGGGGCTTCGGTGCCACCGTAGATGATGCCAGGGGTTTGGCCCGAATTACGCAGGCGGCGGCTCGCTCCGGAACCTTGCAATTCGCGTTTGAATGCAACAACTTTCATGTGAAACTCCAATAAATAACGAGACTTGCGCCCCGTGTGATGAAGCGCCCCGCGACCAGGCGCGCTTCGGGAAAAACGGCGCGCCCGGTCAAAAACCGGGCGCGCCGCCTGAAAACTTAGCTTGTCGTTTGTTAATTAATCAACAAACAGGGAGATCACGGAATCGCCCTTGATGATGCGTTTGAAGGTCTCTGCCAGCAGCGGTGCGCAGGTCAGTTGACGGATCTTGGCGCAGTTTTTCGCCGATTCCGACAGCGGAATCGTGTCGGTCACCACCAGTTCGTCCAGCGACGAGCTGTTGATGCGGTCGATTGCCGGGCCCGACAGAACCGCGTGGGTGCAATATGCTACCACTTTTTTGGCGCCGCGCTCTTTCAGCACTTCCGCTGCCTTGACCAGGGTGCCTGCGGTGTCAACCATGTCGTCCATGATCACGCAGTTACGGCCTTCAACGTCACCGATGATGTTCATCACTTCGGACACGTTGGCTTTTGGACGGCGCTTGTCGATGATGGCCAGGTCGCAACCGAGGCGTTTTGCCAGGGCGCGGGCACGGACCACGCCGCCGACGTCCGGCGATACCACCAGCAGGTCTTCGTTGTGCTTTTTCTGCAGGTCGCCCAGCAGAATTGGCGAAGCGTAAATATTGTCAACCGGGATATCGAAGAAGCCCTGGATCTGGTCTGCGTGCAGATCCATAATCAGAACGCGTTCAACGCCGGCTTCTTCCAGCATGTTGGCGACAACTTTGGCCGAGATCGCAACGCGCGCCGAACGTGGGCGGCGGTCTTGACGGGCATAACCAAAGTAAGGAATCGCCGCAGTGATACGGCCAGCCGATGCACGTTTCAGTGCGTCAACCATCAGGATCAGTTCCATCAGGTTGTCGTTGGTAGGCGCGCAGGTCGATTGCAGCACGAACACGTCTTTACCGCGGACGTTTTCGTTGATTTCGACCATGACTTCGCCGTCCGAGAATTTCGAAACGTTCGCTTTGCCGAGGGGGATGCCGAGATTTTTTGCGACTCCCTCTGCCAACGCAGGATTAGCGTTGCCGGTAAAAACCATCAGGTTTTCGTAAGCCATTGGGATTCCAGAGAAGTTGTAGAAGATTCTTGAGGGCCAGCGCTTGCTGCGCGGCACGGAAAACTAAGTAGAATGAGGCGCCTTGTGCGCCTCACTTTTTGCTCTACCTGGCCGGAGACTTAAGCCTCGACGGTTCCAGATACAAACGAATGGCAGGGGAACAAGGATTCGAACCTTGGTATGCCGGAATCAAAATCCGGTGCCTTAACCAGCTTGGCGATTCCCCTACGCAACTGACTGCTCGTCGTTACAGGCCGATATTGTACAGCCTTTTTCACGCTTCGCAAAATCTTTTTTGCCGCTTCACAACTTCGCGGTGAACATCGGATGGCGGTGCAGTGCTTTTGCTTTCCAGGCTGTCCACTGCGCTGGCACTTTTGCAAGTACCGCGTCGGCGTCCGCCTCGGTTGCTACCGCACTAAACACACATGCACCTGAGCCAGTCATCCTGGCATCACCGTAAGCACTTAGCCATTCTACCGCTTCTGCTACCGGCGGGAATAACTTCGTTGCTACCTGTTGCAAGTCGTTCTTTCCAAACCCCGATAAGCTGGAGTGGCTGGAAAAGTCCGCTATATTAACGAGCGGCGTGTTCCTTGTCAATTGGTCTGAACCAAAAATTGCAGCAGTCGGCACCATCACGCCCGGTTCGATGACGACATACCAACAATCCGGCGCCTGCACCGGCTGCAAGGCTTCGCCCACGCCCTCGGCAAACGCGGTCTCGCCAAAGATGAAGAATGGGATGTCGGCGCCCAGCGGCAGGCCGAGATCCATCAGTTCTTGCCGGGTGAGGCCGGCGTTCCACAGCTGGTTCAAGGCCATCAAGGTGGTGGCGGCGTCCGACGAGCCGCCGCCAACGCCGCCGCCCATCGGCAGAATCTTGTCAATCTCGATATTCACACCGCGCGGCAAGGCGCCGGTGCGGCGCAGCACTTCTGCCTGCAGCAGCTTGGCGGCGCGGATCATGAGATCGCTCTCTTCCGGCACACCGGGCATGTCGGTCAGGCGGCGCAACGCCGTGTCGTCGCGCAGGGTGAAGTGCAGCGTGTCGCCGTGGTCGATCAGCTGGAACACGGTTTGCAGCAGGTGATAGCCGTCCGCGCGGCGACCATTCACATGCAGGAAGAGATTGAGCTTGGCCGGAGCCGGGCAGTTTTTGAGTTCGGTCATGCGCGCATTTTACTGCGCAACAGGATCAATGACGATGCGGATCGCCATATCGTCCACCGCCTGCCCCAAGGCGATGCGGGTGACGTCGATGCGCTTGGGCTGCGGCACGGCCGCATTTTCATCCTGCCAGCTCACGTACTCCAGCTTCCAGCCGTCGCGCGTGATGACGTTGTCGTTGGCCGGCGTAGCGACGAAGCGCTTGCCGTCGCTGGCGGTGGCGTAGCCTTGCAGCCAGTCGCGCAGGCCGGACACCGGCAAAGTCCAGCCCAGCGTTTTCTGAGTCAGCGTATCGAGGTCTGGCGCGGTCAGCGCTTGCTTGCCGCTTTCCTTCAGCGTGGCCGAAGACGGCGTGACGTTGATGACGGCCACGGTCTGGCCGGTCGGCGAAATCAGGCTGACGTCGGTATTGGCCTTGCTCTGCTGCCAAACAAACTTGCCGTTCAGCGATTCTTTCTTGCCGTCGCGGCTGTAGTTGATGGCGATACGTCCCGCCAGTTCAACGCTGTCGCGGTACGGCGCCACAGCGGCGGTGGAGCGCGGCGCCGATGGCGTGACGGCGCAGCCAGCCAGCGTGGCTGCGGTCAGGGCTATCAAGAGTGGTCGCATCATTTCAGGCTTTGGTTGAGGCGCGCCAGCGTGCTGCGCAGCGCGTCGTTTTTCGGATCCTTGCTGTGCGCTTCCTTCCACATTTTTTGCGCACCATCGAGGTCGCCCTTGGCGAACAGCACCTCGCCCAGGTGCACGGCAATTTCGGGATCGCTGCGCAAGGCATAGGCGCGGCGCAGGAAGCCTTCCGCCTCGGTCAAATTCCCCATGCGGAACTGCACCCAGCCCATGCTGTCCATGATGAACGGGTCGCCCGGCGCCATCTGCATGGCCTTGTCGATCAGCGTGTAGGCTTCCGGCAGGCGCTCGTTGCGCTCGGCCAGCGAGTAGCCCAGCGCGTTGTAGGCGTGCTGGTTGTCGGGCGCGGCAATCATCACTTGGCGCAGCAGCTTTTCCATCAACTCCACCTCGCCGACTTTTTCCGCCACCAGCGCGAAATCGTAAATCAGGTCGGGGTTGTCCGGGAAGCGCTTGAGGGCGTTGTTCAGCACCACGTAGGCAGCGCGATGGTCGCCGGCGTCGCGCAGCAATTGCGCATCGGTTTGGAATACTTGCGCCTGGTCGGCTGCTTCACTCGGTTTCAGTTCGGCCAGCAACTGGCGGCCTTGATCAACCTGGCCCTTGCGCGCCAGCAGCACCGCCATTTTCATGCGCGCCGCGAGGTAGACTTTTTCATCGCTGCCATCGACCTTCTCCAGCCAGTTGTAAGCCGCGTCCAGATCGTTGCGCTGCTCGGCAATCTGCGACAGGATCAGCAAGGCCTTGGACGGATCGCGCTCGTCGTTCGGATGTTCCTCCAGCGCGGCGACAAAGCGGCTGAAATATTTTTCCGCTTCCGGCAGGTCGTTGTTCTGCATGCCCATCACGCCCAGTGCGTACAGTGTGGCGATGTTGTCCGGCTGGTCTTTCAACAGCAGCAGGAATTGTTTGCGGGCCTCGTCGAATTGCTTGTTGTCGACCAGGATGCGGGCGTAGGCGGCGCGCACTTCGCGCGCGTTCGGGTACTTTTGCAGGAAGCCGGTCAGCAGCTTGGTGGCGGCCTCGAGATCGTTCGACACTTGCGCCGTGGTCAGGATGGCCAGCTCGGAGTCCGGCTTGATGGCCAGCGCCTTGCCGGCTTCTTCGCGGGCGCGCGCCACGTCGTTGAGCGCGAACGCGCCCTGCGCCAGGATCAGGTGAGTTTCCAGCATGCCGTCGTACGGCATCAGTACCCGTTCTTCCAGCTTGTAGGCGGCTACTTTATCCTTGGCGCGCAGCAGATATTGCTGCATCTGGAACATCAGCAGCGGGCGCGCTTCCGGTTTGGCGTTTTTCAAGCGCTGCTCGAACACCGCTTCGGCCTCGTCGAGATTGTCGGCCACCACGGCAAAGCCGAGGAAGTACTGGGTCGCCTCGTCCGAATCCGGGGCCAGGGTGCGCCACAGGCGCACGGCGGACAGCGCCTCGCCGGTCTGCTTGGCGGTCAAGGCGATTTCAGCAGCGCGGCGCGCCAGGCGCGGATCGCGGGTTTGCTGCGCCAGCGACATCATGGTGATGTACGGGCCTTGCCACTGGCCTGACTTGAATTCCAGTTCCGCCTTGGTAATGCGATACAGCAGGTCGCCGGTCAGCTCGTTATTTGGCAATACTTCCGGCGCCGGGGCCGGTGCTTCGGCCACTGCCGGCGCTGCCTCCTCCGGGGCGGCAGGCGCTGGGGCGGCAGGCTCGGCCGGCTTCTGCGGCGCCACGGCGCAAGCGGACATCAAGGCAGAGAGAGTTACAATGGCGAAAGCGTTTTTCAAGAGAAATCCTGGCAAGTCACAAAGTCAGTCAGATTTTACGCCGTTCGCATCAAGCGCGGAGTTTGACTAGTGTAACCAAATATTCCGTCAGAGCCACACCGATGCCTGAATTACCAGAAGTTGAAGTCACCCGGCGCGGCGTTGCGCCCCATATCGAAGGCCGTATCGTGCGCGACGTGGTGCTGCGCCGCGACGGCCTGCGCTGGCCCTTCCCGCCTGATCTGCCGCAGCTGCTGATCGGCCGCCGGGTGCTGAGCACCGGCCGCCGCGGCAAGTATTTGCTGGTGCATTTCGAGCATGGCACGCTGATTATCCATCTCGGCATGTCCGGTCACTTGCGGGTGCTGGCGCCCGGCATCGCGCCGGAAAAGCACGACCATTTCGACCTCGAGGTGGAAAGCCCAGAGGGCCGCCACGTACTGCGCATGAAAGACCCGCGCCGCTTTGGCGCGGTGCTGTGGCATGACGCCGCCGACGGCGAGCTGGAACACCACCTGCTGCTGCGCGGGCTGGGCGTGGAGCCGCTGGAATCGGGCTTCAGCGGCAAATTGTTGTACGATCAAACCCGGCAGCGCAGCGCGCCGGTCAAGCAGGTGCTGCTGGCGGGCGATATCGTGGTCGGCGTGGGCAATATCTACGCGTCTGAAAGCTTGTTCCGGGCCGGGATCAATCCCAAGCTGCCGGCGCGCCGCATCAGCCTGACGCGCTACGAGAAGCTGGCGCAGGCGGTGCGCGAGATCTTGGCCGAGGCCATCGTGCAGGGCGGCAGTACGCTGCGCGATTTTATTGCAGTGAATGGGCAGTCAGGATATTTCCAGCAGACGTATTTCGTCTATGATCGGGCTGGTGTGCCTTGCCGCGTGTGCGCGGCGCCGGTGCGCCAGATCAAGCAGGGCCAGCGTTCCACGTTCTATTGCGTCAATTGTCAGAAATGAGTTGTCGGAGCATGGCCGTAAAAGCGCGCGGCACCAATCCGACCCGCACACCGTTGGCGTCAGGGTCTGACCCCGTACGGGGTCAGACCCTTTCGTTAGGGGTGCAAGGAAGCAGCACACCTTGTAAGCGTCAACTACAATTTATCCGGTGTAACCCGCTGTGAAGGGCAGATGATGGTCAGGGATTTTGAACAGTACAGCGCGTGGCGGCAAGGCGTCGTCAGCGCGCTGAAAAACTACCAGGCGTGGGTAGCCGGCGCATCCCTGACCGATGCCGCCACCGAGCAACGCATCGTGCGCAACCTGGCGCGCCTGGAGGACGACAAGCTGTCGGTGGCCTTCGTGGCCGAGTTTTCACGCGGGAAGTCGGAGCTGATTAACGCGATTTTCTTTGCCGAATACGGCCAGCGCATCCTGCCGTCGGCGGCCGGCCGCACCACCATGTGCCCGACCGAGCTGCTGTGGGATCCTGCCTTCCCGCCATCGATCCGCTTGCTGCCGATCGAGACGCGGGCCGATAATCTGTCCACCAGCGATTACCGCGAACAGCCGGCCGCGTGGACTGTGCTGCCACTGAATCTCGATGCCGGCGCGGAGATGCAGGAGGCTTTCAAACAAGTTAGCAAGACGCGCTACGTGCCAGTAGAAGAGGCCAAGCGCTACGGCCTGTATGACGAAGACGATCCCGACATGCCGGCTACGCTGGACGAGCATGGGCAGGTGGAGATTTCGCACTGGCGGCACGCCATCATCAACTTCCCGCATCCGCTGTTGAAGCAGGGCCTGGTGATCCTCGATACGCCGGGCTTGAACGCGATAGGCACCGAGCCGGAGCTGACGCTGAATTTGATCCCGAATGCGCATGCAGTGCTGTTCATCCTGGCCGCCGATACCGGCGTAACCAAGAGCGATATCGAAGTCTGGCGCAATCACATCGGCGCCGGCGCGGGCCGCCTGGTGGTGCTGAATAAAATCGACAGCATGTGGGACGAGCTGCGCAGCGAGGAAGACGTCAACGCCGAGATCGAACGCCAGCAAGCCAACGTGGCGCACGTGCTGTCGCTGGAGCCGGGGCAAGTGTTCCCGGTGTCGGCACAGAAGGCGCTGGTCGGCAAGATCAATCACGACGTGGAGTTGCAGGCGCGCAGCCGCTTGCACGCACTGGAAGGCGCGCTGTTCAACGAACTGATTCCGGCCAAAAAGGAAATCGTGCGCAAGCAGTTGAGCGACGAATTGCAGGCGCTGAACACGGCGCAGCTGGGCATGCTGAATGGACGCATCCGCGGCATCGTCGAGCAGCTGCACGAGTTGAAGAGCTTGCGCGGCAAGAACCAGAGCGTGGTGGCGCACATGATGCGCCGCATCGACGTCGAGAAGAAGGAATTCGACGCCAGCCTGTTCAAGCTGCAAGCGACGCGCGCGGTGTTCACGCGCCTGTCGACCGAGCTGTACACCTGCATGGGCATGGACATCGTGCGCGACGATATCGAGCTGGTGCGCGAGGAGATGCAGCGCAGCCGCTTCTTTACCGGTGTGCGCGAGGCGGTGCGCGGATACTTTGAACGCACGCGCGCCAACCTGGATGCGGCCGAGTTCAAGACGGTGGAAATCACCGAAATGATGGGTGTGATGTATCGCCGCTTCTCCAGCGAGCACGGCTTGACCTTGGCGCTGCCGATGCCGTTTTCGCTGGAGCCGTACCGCGATGAGCTGGCCAGCATCGAAACGATTTACTCCAAGACCTTTGGCACGGCCACGCTGCTGACCACCAGCCGCGTGACCTTGATGGAGAAGTTTTTCGACACCATCGCTTCGCGCGTGCGCGGCTGCTTCAAGTCGGCCAACAATGATGCGGAGGCGTGGCTGAAGGTGATTATGGCGCCGCTGGAGGCGCAGATCCGCCAGCACAAGGATCAGTTGAAACACCGGCTGGCGTCGATCCAGCGCATCCACGGTGCGACCGACAGCCTGGAACAGAAGATCGACGCGTTTGAACGCAGCCAGCAAGAGCTGGAAGCGCAGAAGGCGCGTCTTAATGAATTGGCCGGTGCGATCAGCATCGCCATCAATGCGGAATTCGTGGCGCTGGACGCTGCGGCATAGTTAGGAAAAGAATGAAGGTTGTAGAAGTAGAGAATTTTGTCGATCCCAGTTTTTCTGCCGATCTGATTGGCTGGCAAAAAGTCCATGGCCGTCACACGCTGCCGTGGCAGAACACCCGCGATGCCTATCTCGTCTGGCTGTCGGAGATCATGCTGCAGCAGACGCAGGTCTCGGCCGTGCTCGGCTATTACGCGCGCTTTTTGGAGCGCTTCCCTACCCTGCGCGACCTGGCGGCGGCGCCGGTGGAGGACGTGATGGCGCAGTGGAGCGGCCTGGGCTACTACACGCGGGCGCGCAATCTGCACAAGTGCGCACAACGCGTGGTGGCGGAGTATGACGGCGTGTTTCCTTCCGATCCTTTGCTGCTAGCGGAGCTGCCGGGCATCGGACGTTCGACGGCGGCAGCGATTGCGGCGTTTTCCAGCGGCCGCCGCGCGGCCATCATGGACGGCAATGTGAAGCGCGTGTTTGCACGGGTGTTTGGCATCGACACGTATCCGGGCGAGAAGAAGACCGAGGAAGCCATGTGGCGGCGCGCGGAAGCGCTGTTGCCGGAGGAAGGCATCGAGGCTTACACGCAGGGCCTGATGGACATGGGTGCGACGCTGTGCACGCGCAGCAGCCCATCGTGCGAGCGTTGTCCGATGCAGCCGCGCTGCGTGGCGTTTAACACCGGCCGCACCAAGGATCTCCCGGTGCGCAAGCCGAAGAAGGCGGTGCCGGAGAAGCACGCGGTGATGTTGCTGCTGGTGGATGGCGATCAGGTGTTGCTGGAGCAGCGCCCGCCTTCTGGCATCTGGGGCGGCTTGCTGTCTTTGCCGGAGTTGGACGGCCACGTGGCGGCGGAAGATGATGAGGTGGAGCCAGTTGATCAGGATACGCTGAAGCTCGCGGTAAGCAAATTCGGCGAGATGGAAAACTGTGAGCGCTTATCGACGGTGACACATGTGTTCACGCACTACAAGCTGCACATTGCGCCGTACCGGATCACGCTGTCGCGGCGCTTGACGCTGGCCGCAGAATCCGGCCACGTCTGGCTCAACGCCGCCGACGTCGCCAACGCCGCCCTGCCCGCGCCGGTCAAGAAACTGCTGCTAGAACTACTGGGCAACCGCAACGCCGCCCAACAGCGCATGTTCTGAAGACTTAGTGCGCATAACTTATCATCGCAAGCACTACAGCCATGAGTCCGATGCTCAACACAATCCGCTGCGCACTGGAGCGGGTCAAGCTGAGCAATGACGGTATGGCTTGAGGCAGATCAAAGCTCGTCTAGCGAGAACAGGCGGCGGTGTTCGCGGATGGCGTAGCGGTCGGTCATGCCGGCGATGTAGTCGGCGATCTTGCGCGCGACCTTGTTGACGTCGCCCGATTTGTCCTGGTAATCGGGCGGCAGCAAGGCAGGCTCGGCCATGAAGGCCTCGAACAATTCGCGCACGATGCGGCTGGCTTTGACGCGCATGCGGCCAACCTTGTAGTGGCGGTAGAGATTGGCATACAAGAAGCGCTTGAGCTCGGTTGCGTCCTTGCGCATCTCATCGGAGAAACGGATCAGCGGCGGCGCTGCACGCACATCATCAATGTGCTGAGGATCAGCCTCGGCAATGCGCGCGCTCGACGTGGCGATCAAATCGTCGGCCAGCGCCGTAATCAAGCGGCGCAAGGTTTCGTAAATCGCGCGGCGGCCCGACAGGCCGGGGAAAGCCTGCTGCACATCGCGCCACAGGCGCGCAAAGAACTCCACCTGCTCCAGCTGTTCAATGGTAATCAGGCCCGAGCGCAAGCCGTCATCAATGTCATGGCTGTTGTAAGCGATCTCGTCCGCGAGATTGGTCAGTTGCGCTTCCAGCGACGGCTGGGTGCGGTCGATGAAGCGCTGCGCCACCGGCCCCAGCAACTTCGCATTGTTCAGCGAGCAGTGCTTGAGGATGCCCTCGCGCGTCTCAAACATCAGATTCAAGCCGTTGTACGCGCCGTAATGCTCTTCCAGCTCATCGACCACACGCAGGCTTTGCAGGTTGTGCTCGAAGCCGCCGTAATCCTTCATGCACTCGTTAAGCACGTCTTGTCCAACGTGTCCGAACGGCGTGTGGCCGAGATCGTGGGCCAGCGAAATCGCTTCGACCAAGTCCTCATTCAAGCGCAGGTTGCGCGCCAGCGAACGGCCGATCTGCGCCACTTCCAGGCTGTGCGTCAGCCGGGTGCGGAACAAATCGCCCTCGTGGTTGAGGAACACCTGCGTCTTGTACTCCAGGCGGCGGAAAGCCGAGGAGTGAATGATGCGGTCACGGTCGCGCTGGAACTGGCTGCGCGAGGCATGCGCCGTTTCCGGGTACAAGCGCCCCGCGCCGCCTTCCGAGTGGGCAGCGTAAGGAGCGAGGAACTGTTCCGGCAGCATAGAAACTTACACGCAGGCGGCCAGCGTCGCCAGCAACAGCTCGCGCGGCGCGTTGGTGATCTTCGGCGAACCCAGCGGATTCATCAGGATGAACTTGATGGCGCCGCCCTCGTTCTTCTTGTCGACTTCCATCGCTTCCAGCCACTTGTCCACGCCGAGATCCGGCGCCTTGACCGGCAGGCCGGCCGCAGCGACCAGCTTGCGCACGCGCTCCACGGTGGCAGTATCGATCAGGCCCATGCGCTGCGACAAATCGGCCGCCATCACCATGCCGCAGCCGACCGCCTCGCCGTGCAGCCATGCGCCGTAGCCCATGCCCGCTTCAATCGCGTGGCCGAAGGTATGGCCGAAATTCAGGATGGCGCGCAGACCGCCTTCGCGTTCGTCTTGGCGCACCACGTCGGCCTTGATTTCGCAGGAACGCGCAATTGCGTAAGCCAAGGCGCCCTTGTCGCGCGCCATCAGCTTTTCGATATTCGCTTCGATCCACTCGAAGAACGGCAGGTCAATCACCGCGCCGTACTTGATCACTTCGGCCAAGCCGGCCGACAGCTCACGCGCCGGCAGGGTTTCCAGGGTCGAGGTATCGGCAATCACCGCACGCGGCTGGTAGAACGCGCCGATCATATTCTTGCCCAGCGGGTGGTTGATGCCGGTCTTGCCGCCCACCGAGGAGTCGACCTGCGACAGCAAGGTGGTCGGCACCTGGATGAAGTCCACGCCGCGCATGTAGCTGGCCGCCGCGTAGCCGGTCAGATCGCCGATCACGCCGCCGCCCAAAGCGATCAGCGTGGTCTTGCGGTCGGCCTTGGTTTCCAGCAGCTTGTCGAAGATGGCCATCAGGCTAGACCAGTTCTTGTGCTCCTCGCCATCCGGCAGGATCACGGTGGTGACTTGCTTGCCGGCGGCGCGCAGGCCACTCTCGATGCGTTCGAGGTACAGCGGCGCGACGGTCTCGTTGCTGACGATGGCAACTTTGCTGCCATTCACATGGCGTGCCAGCGCCGCGCTGTCGTTGAGCAGCGACGGGCCGATCGAAATCGGGTAGCTGCGCTCGCCCAAATCTACGTTTAACAGGATGTTGGATTGTTCGTTCATCGATGGTTCGGCGTGAGTGACGCAGTTGGGCGCGGCTTCGCAAGCGAGCTGGTCCATCTGGGTCAAAATAGTCTGAACCATCGATTGTACGTTAGGACGGCCGGTATCGATGACCAAATCGGCAATTTCCATGTACAAAGGATCACGCACCTGCATCAGCTCTTCCAGCTTTTTGCGCGGGTCGGCGGTTTGCAGCAGCGGGCGATTCTTGTCGTGCGCGGTGCGCTGCAGGATGCTGTTGACCGAGGCGCGCAGGTAGATCACGGTGCCGCGCGCCTTGAGGAAGGCGCGGTTGTCGGCGTTGAGGATGGCGCCGCCGCCGGTCGCCAGCACCAGGCCGGACTGGCCGGTTAGCTCGCGGATGACGTCGGCCTCGCGGCGGCGGAAGCTTGCTTCGCCCTCGATTTCAAAGATCCATGGGATCGAGGCGCCGGTGCGCGCCTCGATCTCATGGTCTGAGTCAACAAACTTCAGCCCCAGCTTGCGGGCCAAAATGCGGCCGATGGTGGTTTTCCCCGCCCCCATCAGGCCGACTAGAAACACATTCTGCATTCAACATCCAAGGTTTATAAGGGGTTGCTGCACAGCGTAGAGAACCCGTAAGGACTGATGCGGCCCGGCGGGCTGATCGTCTGGGTAGCGTAATCTGTGCCTAATCCCATCAAGTGTACCAGAGAGGTGTAGCTGGACTCAGTGCCGCTGGCCTGGCCGCGGATCGTCAGGTTCACATCGAGCCAGTAGACGCGGTCGCGCGGGTAGACCAGCGACACCGTGGCGCGGCCGGTAGCGTCGGTGGTGACGCTCGGCGTGACAGTGACCGGGATGCCCGGTTCCAGCGTGCCGTTGGCGTTGGTGTCCTCGCCGGCATCGAGGATGCCGTTGTTGTTGACATCCTCATTGGCGCACTGGGTACGGGTGGCCGGCTCCCACGGGCCGGTCGGCGCGGTGTATTGCAGCACGCCCTTGAAGTACGCCACCGGCAGTACCGAGGCGGTCAGCTTGATGCCCGGCACCGCATTGCCGGCGGCATCGGTGACGATCACCGCGTAATCCATCTGGTAGGTCGCGCTGCTCGGCACGCCGACCGTGTTGCCGGTGCCGGCGCTGATGAACAGCGATTTCTGCGACACCGTCAGCCGGGCGATGGCGGTCGGGCCGGAGCCGCCGATCAGCTTGGCCTGGATTTGCACGCCGTTCAGCGCGGTGGCCGAGGTGCCGGCGATGAAGCTGGTAGTGGCCGTGCCGTCCGCGCCGGTGGTAACCACCGCCGGCTGGGTCAGCGAACCGCCGCTCGGGTCGCTGATGATGGAGAAGGCAACGGTGGCGCCCTTGACCAGGTTGTTCTGCGCCGTGCCGTCGCGCACGATGGCGCGCAGCGTGGCTTGCTGGCTGGTGCTGCCGGCCGTGTTGACGCCCACCACGGCCGGGTCGGCCTGTACGGAGATGGTGGTCAGCGCCGTCACCGGTGCGGTGAATTCGAGGTCGGTCTGGGTAGTCTGGCCGCCGGCGTTGGCGGTAATGGTCGCCACGCCCGGGCTGGTGGCGTTGAGGTAGGCCGAGGCTGCACCGCCGGACAGTGCCACTGCCCCGCTCAGCGGTGTGCTGCAAGCGGCATCGCCGTAGACTGTGCCGCGCGAGCTGCTGATGGTCACACTGCTGCCCGGTGCATTGGTGACCGCCACCAGCTGGCAACCGCCAATGGCGGCCGAGCTTTGCACGTTGCCGGCGCCGTCCAGCGCCTTGACCGCGAAGGTGGAAGAATTGATGGCAATGCTGGTCGACGCCAGTTCGCCCATCGACTTCACGGTAATCACGTCGGCCGTGCCGCCGCTGGCCGCGTAGGTCAGCACCAGCTGGCCGCCGGCATTGGTCACCGCCGAGCCGCCGCCCTTGACGCTCAGCGTGTTGGCGTTGGAGGTGTAAGTCACCGGCTTGCCGACCAGCGCGTTGCCGGCCGAGTCCACCAGCTTGACGGTCACGTCCGCCGACGAGCCAACGTTGATGGTCGGCGCGGCATTGATGGTCAGCCTGTTGCCGACCACGTTGACGATCGCGGTGGCCGGCGTAGCGCCCGGCACAGTCGCCGTGATCTTGATCGCGCGCGAGGTCGAATCGCCGCCCGTACCGAGCTTCTCGGTAACGATACCTTGCGCGTTGGTGGTGCGGGTGGTCAGCGACAGGCTGCCGGAATCGGTTTTCAGATCCACGTTCACGTTCGGCATGACGCTGTTGTTGGCGTCGCGCACCAGCGCGGTGACGATGACTTCGTTACCGGCGGTGCCGGCCGAGGCCAAGGTGCCGGAATCGGTGGTCAGGGTCAGGGTCGGCACCGCGTTCACCACGTCGATCTTGATCGGCGCCGAAGTGGCCGAGCCGGCGCTGGCGGTAATCGTGATGGTGCGCAGCGAGGAGTCACCCTTGACGCTGAGCTTTTCCACCACCTGCCCCGAGGTATTGGTCAGGCGGTTGGTGTTGCTGATGGTGCCGGAGGTGGCGTTGAAGCTCACCGTTTCATTGGACAGCGCATTGCCGCCGGAATCCTTGACGATGGCCGTCAGCGTCACTTCCGTGCCGTCGAGGCCGGACGAGGCGATGGTGGTCGCGGTCGCCGTCAGCGTGACGCTGGCCGCTTTCGACGGCGCCACGCCGTTACTATTGGTGCCGGGCGATCCGCCGCCGCCGCCGCACGCGGATAACAAGCCGGCACACACCAGCGCACTCAGCCATGCAGTGTACTTTTTCATGAAACATTCATCCCATTCTATGTGAATCAAACTATCGCGCTGAAGACAGGCGTTCGGCCACAATCTTCGGCGTGATAAACACCAGCAGCTCCGTCTTGTCGTTGGTGCGGGTGTTGCTGCGGAACAGATAGCCCAGCACAGGCACGTCGCCCAGCAGCGGTACCTTGTCGGTGGTGCTGCGCTCGGTTTGCTGGTAGATGCCGCCCAACACCACGGTGCCGCCGTTGTCGACCATGACCTGGGTCTTGACGTGCTTGGTGTCGATGGCGAAGCCGGAACGGGTCTCTTGACCCACGCTGTCCTTGTTGACGTCAACGTCGATAACGACATTGCCGTCCGGCGTGATCTGCGGCGTCACTTCGAGGCGCAGGTTGGCCTTGCGGAACATGATGGAGGTAGCGCCGCTGCTGGTCGCCACTTGATACGGGAGTTCGATACCTTGCTCGATCAGCGCCACCGATTTATCGGCAGTGATCACGCGCGGGCTGGAGATGATTTTGCCGGTGCCATCTTCTTCCAGCGCCGACAGTTCCAGGTTGAGGAAGCGGTTGGCGGCCGACGAGAACAAGCTCACCGCCAAACTGCCGGCCTGCGCGCCGTTGATGTTGGAGGCTGGCAGGTTGATGAATTGGGTGTTGTTGAAACTGCTATCGGTGATTTTGACCTGGCCAGTGGTTTCGCCGACGCCGGTCAAATTGCCACCGATGCCGATGCGGGTGTTGCTGTTGCCGATCTGGTAGCCGGAATCACCGCCACGGATGGTGCGCATATCGGCAAAGCCGAGCTTGGCGCCGAGGTTGCGGGTGAAGGTATCGCTGGCTTCAACGATGCGGGCTTCAATCAACACTTGCTTGGTGGCGACGTCAGTCTTGGCGATCAAACGGCGCACGTCTTCCAGCTTGGAGGCGATGTCGGTCACGAACAATTGGTTGGTGCGCGGCTCGATGATGGCGCTGCCGCGTTTGGACAGAATGCGGTTCTTGGTATCCCCGCCTTCGAGTCCGAAGACGTTTTTAAAGGCTTCAGCCTTTTGATAGTTGAGCTGGAAGATTTCAGATTTCAGCGGCTCCAGATCGGCGATCTGGGCTTTCTGCTCCAGCTCCAGTTTTTCCTTGGTCAGCAATTCCTCTTTCGGCGCGATCCAAATGACCGAGCCGTTCTTGCGCATGTCGAGACTCTTGGCTTGCAGGATCACGTCCAGCGCTTGATCCCACGGCACCTCTTTTAAACGCAAGGTCAGATTGCCTGCCACGCTGTCGCTGGTGATGATGTTGAGGCCGGAGATATCAGCAATCGCTTGCAGGGCGGCGCGCACTTCCACGTTTTGGAAATTGAAGGACAGCTTCTCGCCGCGATAGCCTTGCGATCCTTGAGTCAGCTTGTTTGGATCTTCCTTGATCGGCTTCACGTCCACCACCAGCTGGGTATCGCTTTGGTAAACGGTTTGCTCCCACAGGCCGCGCGCCTCAATGGTCAAGCGCGTGTTCTCGCCTTGCGGCACGGTGGTGACTAGCGACACTGGCGTGCCGAAGTCGCCCACATCCAAACGGCGGCGCAGATTTTCCGGCACGCCGGTTTTGAGGAAATCGACCACCACGCCGGTTGGCGTCTGGCGCACATCGACGGCGACTTGGTTGTTAGGCAGATCGACCACAATGCGGCCCTCGCCATTCGCGCCACGGCGGAAGTCGAGATCACGCAACACTTGCTTGCCGGCTGGTGCGGCGGGCTTGGCGGCTGGCAGGCCGGTGGCATCCACCGCCGTGGCAACACCGCCGGAACCGTCGATGGTCAGGATCACCGATTTACCGTCAATCGCAGTGGCGTAGTTGAGCGTGCGTTTCAGATTGAAGACCAAGCGCGAGCGCTCGCCGGCCTGCACCACATTCACACCGCGCAGATCACCCTGGTTGAGTTCCTGCACGGTCTTGCCGGTGGCGTTGACGGTGGCGCCGAAATCCAGCGCAATGCGCGGCGGGTTGGTGATGGCAAAGTTAATCGGCAGCTTGTCCGGCGCATTCTTCAGCGCGATCTTGACGATGACGTTGGCGCCCTGCTGGTTGGCGGTAATCGATTCGATGGCGTTAGCCGATTCCTGCGCGTGGGCGACGCAAGCGAATTGCAAGGCCAGCGCCCAAGTGGCGGCGGCCAAGGCGCGCCAGGCCGTGTGATGAGCGATCATTTGGTGTTCTCCTTGCTTTCCTGCAGTTCCAACTTGGACATGCGCTCGACCCAGTCGCCTGTGGCGTCCTGGACGATTTCCTTGAGGTTGACGGTGCTCTCGTCAATGCTGGTGATGCGGCCATAGTTCTGGCCCAGGTGCTGGCCCACCACCACTTGGTGCACGGCGCGGTCGACTTGCAGCACGGCGTAGATCACGCCTTTCTTCTCGATGGTGCCGACCATTTTGATGGTGTCGAGCGGGTAGGTTTCCAGCAGTTCCTTGCGGCGCGCGGTGTCAGGCTTGAGACCGTTGGCGCCGCCCTGCGCGGCTTGCTTGGCCAGTTCAGCCAGCAGCTTGTTCGGATTGAAAGGATCGAGCTCGTCTTTGCGAGCGTAAGCGTAGGGAATGAAGGTTTTCGGTTCGGCCAGCGGCGGCACTTGCACCTTGGTTTGGGCGTCGACCTGCTTCATCCAGGTGCGCACTTCCTGCACATCGCTGTCGCCGCAGCCGGCCAGCAAGAGGCATGACATCAGCACGGAAATGGTCAGCGTCTTCATGATTTTTTCGCCGCCTTTTTCTTTTCAGCGGCGGCTTTGCGCTGCGCGGCCACTTCGTCCGGGTCGAGGTAGCGGAAGGTCTTGGCCACCGCTTCCAGCGTCAGCACGCCGTCCTTGCCGGAGGTCAGCGCGAGGTTGTTGAGCGTGACGATGCGCGGCAGGTTGGCGATGTCGCCGGTGAAGGCGCCGACGTCATGGTAGTTGCCAGTGATCTTGATGTCGATCGGCACCTCGGCGTAGTAGTCCTTGACGACTTCCTGCTGCGGCTTGAACAGCTCGAATTGCAGGCCGCGGCCGGAGCCGGCCTGGTTGATGTCGGTCAGCAGCGCGGCCATCTCGGCCTTGCTCGGCAACTGCTTCTGCAGGCGGTCGACGTATTGGTCGACCTGCGCTTTTTGCGCGCGCAGCGCGTCGAGGTTGATCGCTTGCGCGGTTTTGAATTTGTACTCGTCGCGCAGCTTGGCTTCGATCTGCGCGCCGGCTTCCTGTTCTTCGAACTGCGAGCTCCAGTAGCCGAAGTAGCCGGCCACGCACACGGCCGCCGTCACGCCCACGGCGCACAGGATGCGCGGCGCCAGCGGCCATTGACCAGGATGGCGGCCATTGAGGTCGCGGAACTGGTCGGTGAACTGCGCGAACAGCAGGTTGAGGTTGATATTAGCCTTGGCCATTATTTCCCCCCCGCCGCCGGCGCTTTGCCCTTGGCGCCCTCTTCCGGCTTGTCCTTGTCGCGCGGGCGCTTGATCTTGACGTTGAGATTGAACTCGACCACTTTCTTGGCGGTCTTGCCCTGCCCCAGCCCGGTGGACTTCACCTCGACCAGATCAGGCTTCTCCAGCCACGGCGACTCGCCGGCCAGATTGCGCAAGAACTCGGACACCCGCTCCTGCGACTGTGCGTAACCATTGACCGACACCCGCTGGCCATCCTGCTTGAAGCCTTTCAGATAGACGCCGGGCGGCGTCTGCTTGACCAATTCATCGAGCAAGTACACCGGCTGGTTACGGTCGCCCTGCAAATCCTCTACTGCTTGCTGGCGCGCTTTCAGCGCTTCAATCTCCTGCTTCAGGGTGGCGATCTCGGCGATCTTTTTATCGAGGCCGACAATCGCTGTCTTCAGCACTTGATTGCGCTGATCCTGTATCGAGATGGCGCGCGCGTTGTAGCCGCCGACCAGCAGCACAATGCCCACGCCCACCACACCGCCCAGCGCCAGCATGGCGAAGAAGGCGGCCTTCTTCTGCTTGCGCTTTTCCTCGCGGTGGGGCAGCAGGTTGATTCGTATCATCAGTCGAACCTCCGCAGCGCGAGGCCGCAGGCGACCAGGTAGGCCGGCGCGTCCAGCCGCAGTTGCGACTCGCGCACCGACGGCCCGAGCTGCATGCCCTTGAACGGCGAAATCACGGCGCTGGAAATGCGCGTGCGGCTGGCCACCAGTTCCAGCAAGCCGGGAATCAACGCGCAGCCGCCTGCCAGGAATAGCTGATCAACGCGGGTGTAAGGCGTGGAGGTGTAGAAGAATTGAATCGCGCGCGTCACTTCCAGCGCGGCGCTTTCGAGGAAAGGCGTGAGCAGTTCGGCGTGGTAGTTATCGGGCAGGTCGCCGGTTTTCTTGCGCGCCTCGGCTTCGTCGAACGACAGCCCGTAGCTGCGCACGATGTCTTGCGTCAGCGTGTTGCCGCCAAACGGCTGCTCGCGCTCGTAGACGGTAACGCCATCCAGCATGACGGAAATATGCGTGACCTGTGCGCCGATCTGGAACAGCGCGATGATTTGGCCGGCGCCGCCTTCCGGCAGCTGCGCGGTGACGCGATCCAGCGCAGAACGGGCGGCGTAGGATTCAATATCCATCACGGTCGCTTTAAGGCCCGAGGCTTCGGCAATCGCCACCCGGTCTTCGACTTTCTCGCGGCGCGAGGCGGCCAGCATGACTTCGATGTCGTCGGCCGAATTGGCGGCCGGGCCGATCACGTCGAAGTCGAGGCTGACTTCATCGAGCGCAAACGGAATGTACTGGCTGGCTTCAGATTCGACCTGCACTTCCAGCTGGTCTTCCGGCAGCCCGGCCGGCAAAATAATTTTCTTGGTGATGACGGAAGCAGGCGGCATGCCGAGCGCAGCATGGCGCGCACGGGTGCCGCTTTTCTTCCAGACCCGGCGTACGGCTTCCACCACCTGATCCATGTTTTCGATATTGCCGTCGGTGACGGCGTTGCGCGGCAGCGGTTCGGCGGCGTAGCGCTCCAGCCGGATCTCGCCCTTGGCGCCCTGTGCCAATTCCACCAAGCGCACGCTTGAGGTGCTGATGTCGATGCCCACCAGCGGCGGGCTGCCCTGGCCCAGCAGGGCCTTGATATCGATCATACGAGTCCTCCGGCGCCATGGCTGACGCCCACCCTGCAGTACATCCGAACATGCTGTCGAACTGTTTGCATAAAAGGAAACTCGTTTGAAAACCAGCGGTTAGAAGGCCTATATCAGCCTGTACATTAAATCGACCCTATTTAAGTGTAAAGGTATTTCTACTGTGCACAATTGCCTTTGTGTGAGGGTTTCGCCACACTTATTTTTTGATTCGTAAGCAACAAAACAACTGAGTTGTTTTGTTGGTCACGCGGAAATATTCCTGCCGTAGGGTACGGTGCGGCGCTCGCTTATAATGGCTCGCACAATTAACCGAAAAGATCACACTGCATGGCCTCTTCCGATAACACGACTCCACCATCGACTGCTCCCGAGAAAAAATCGGGCAAAGGTTCCCGCTTTCTCTGGATGGCCGGCCTCTCCATTGCCGGCCTCGGCCTGACCGGCGTGCTGCTGGTGGTATTCGGGCTGGCGATGGCCTACCCCAACCTGCCCGAGCTCGACACGCTGACCGACTACCGCCCGAAAATGCCGCTGCGGATCTTCTCCGCCGATAACGTGCTGATCGGCGAGTTCGGCGAAGAGCGCCGCAACCTGGTGCGCATCAAGGACATCCCTGATGTGATGAAAAAAGCCGTGCTGGCGATCGAGGACGACCGCTTCTACGAACACGGCGGCGTCGACTACACCGGCATCCTGCGCGCGGCCGTGCACAACGCGGTCGGTGGCGGCGGCCGTCAGGGTGCTTCGACCATCACCCAGCAGGTGGCGCGCAACTTCTTCCTGTCCAGCGAACAGACCATCAAGCGCAAGGTCTACGAGATGCTGCTGGCGTGGAAGATCGAAAAGAACCTGAGCAAAGACCAGATTCTCGAGGTCTACATGAACCAGATTTACCTGGGCCAGCGCGCTTACGGTTTCTCGTCCGCCGCACAAATTTATTTCGGCAAAAATCTGCGCGACATTAGCATTGCCGAAGCGGCCATGCTGGCCGGCTTGCCGAAAGCGCCGTCGGCCTACAACCCGGTAGTCAATCCAAAGCGCGCGCGTACACGCCAGCAGTACATCCTGCAGCGCATGCATGAGCTGGGCTACATCAGCGACAAGCAGTTTGAAACCGCCAAGGCCGAAGAACTCAAGGTGAAAACCGACAGCAGCGAATTCGGCGTGCACGCCGAGTACGTGGCCGAACTGGCGCGCCAGCTGGTGTACGAGCAATTCAAGGAAGACACCTACACCCGCGGCCTGAACGTATTCACCACCATCACCAAGGCCGACCAGGACGCCGCCTACCTCGCCTTGCGCAAGGGCGTGATGGACTACGAGCGCCGCCACGCCTATCGCGGCCCGGAAGCCTACATCGACATCCCGGCCAACAAGGAAGAAGCGGACGACGCCATCGAGACCGTGCTGGCCGAGCACCCGGACAACGACGACATCATCGCCGCCGTGGTCATGAGCGCCACGCCGCAGCTGATTACAGCCGTGACCGCCTCGGGCGAAGAAATCAAGATTGCCGGCGCCGGCCTGGAAATGGGCCGCTCGTGGCTGTCGGATAAAAATCCGCCGAACAAGCGCATCCGTCGCGGCGCGGTGATCCGCGTGCTGCAAGAAGGCAAAGACTGGGAAGTGGCGCAGATGCCGGAAATCGAATCGGCCTTCGTGGCGGCCAGCACCACCGACGGCGCGATCAAGGCCATGGTCGGCGGCTTCGACTACAACCGCAACAAGTTCAACCACGTGACGCAGGCGTGGCGCCAGCCGGGCTCATCGTTCAAGCCATTTATCTACTCGGCCTCGCTGGAGCGCGGCCTGTCGCCGGCCACTGTCATCAATGACGCGCCGATCTCGTTCGACGCCGGCCAGACCGGTGGCCAGGCGTGGGAACCGAAGAACTACGACGGCAAGTACGAAGGCCCGATGACCATGCGCAAGGGCCTGACCAAGTCCAAGAACATGATCTCGATCCGCATCCTGCACCGCATCGGCGCCAAGTACGGACAGGAATACTCGACCCGCTTCGGCTTTGACGCCGACAAGAATCCGCCCTACCTGACCCTGGCGCTGGGCGCGGGCAACGTGACGCCGCTGCAAATGGCCGGCGCCTACGCGGTGTTTGCCAACGGCGGCTACAAGGTCAGCCCTTACCTGATTTCCAAGGTCACCGATGCGGACGGCAAGATCCTGTCGCAGGCGCACCCGGACCTGGCCGGCGACGAGAAAAACCGCGTGATCGACGAGCGCAACGCCTTCCTGATGGACTCCATGCTCAAGGACGTGGTGCGCTTCGGCACGGCGGCCAAGGCCAATGTGCTGGGCCGCCGCGACATCGCCGGCAAGACCGGCACCACCAATGATTCGATCGACGCGTGGTTTGCCGGCTACCAGGCCAAGCTGGTGGGCATTGCGTGGATCGGCTACGACCAGCCGAAGAACCTCGGCAACCGCGAAACCGGCGGCGGCCTGGCGCTGCCGATCTGGATCGGCTACATGCAAAAGGCGCTGAAAAACATCCCGATCGAGGAACGGGCGGTGCCGGAAGGCGTGATGCTGGTGGGAGATGAGTACTTCTATGCGGAGAATCCGCCGGGCGCCGGGGTCAACAACCTCGACGCGCCGGGGCACGGCACCCCGGCCGAGGAAAAGGCCAAGGACGCCGTGAAGAACGAGCTGTTCTAGGCCTTAAGCAGGCTTGAGCACCACCGGGGCGCCGCCTTGCGCCGAGACCATCTCGGACAGCGAGGCGTACAACTCGGTGTTGTCTCGGCCGTTGATCCATTGGCCGTCGATTTGCTTGTAGTGGTAGCCGCCCGAGCGGGAAGCTACCCACAGCTCCTTCATCGCCGCCTGGCTGTTGATGATGATCTTGCTGCCGTTGTCGAGGAACTCGACTTCCAGCACGTTGCCGCTGCGGCTGCACTCGACGTCGACCACGTCTTCATCGTTCAAACGATCCAACGCGGCCTCGATGGCATCCAATGCGGCTTCGGCCTGCGCCAAGAATTCTGATTCGCCCATGCTACACTCCAGTATCTGATCTCAAATAAACCGTGATTTTATCGTGAAGTCCTCCATCCGTTTGATTATCCTCGGCGTATTGCTGAGCGGCTGCGGCCAACCCGGCCCGCTGTACCTGCCCAAGCCACCAGTGTCCAAGCCTGCCAAGAGCAGCCCGGCCCCTGTTACGACTTCTGAACCCGCTGCTCCTCAACAATAACTAATCCATGTCCCAATTTTCGTACAAAGACGGCGTGCTGCACGCCGAAGGCGCCTCGCTGAGCGCCATCGCTGAACAATTCGGCACGCCGACCTACGTCTACTCCAAGGCCGCGCTGCTGAACAACTTCGCCTCCTACGCCGACGCCTGCAAGGGCCGCGACGCGCTGGTGTGCTACGCCATGAAGGCCAACTCGAACCTGGCCATCCTCGACTTGCTGGCGCGCCAGGGCGCCGGTTTCGACATCGTCTCGGGCGGCGAACTGCTGCGCGTGCTGGCGGCGGGCGGCGATCCGCGTAAGGTGATCTTCTCGGGCGTGGGCAAGAGCGTGGAAGAAATGCGTCTGGCGCTGTCGCACGACATCCTGTGCTTCAACGTTGAATCGATTCCTGAACTGCATCGCCTGAACGAAGTGGCCGGTTCGATGGGCAAAAAAGCGCGCATCTCGCTGCGCGTGAACCCGAACGTGGATGCCAAGACCCACCCGTACATTGCGACTGGCCTGAAAGCCAACAAGTTCGGCGTGGCGTTCTCGGATGCGCTGGAGACTTACCGCACTGCGGCCAAGCTGCCGCACCTGGAAGTGTCGGGCATTGACTGCCACATCGGCTCGCAGCTACTGGACGATGCGCCGCTGCTGGAGGCGCTGGACCGCCTGATCGAGCTGATCGACCAGCTGGGTGCGGAAGGCATCGAATTGCACCACCTGGACATCGGCGGCGGCATTGGTATCGATTACCGTGAGGCAGGCGAATCGGCGCCGGTGCCGGTGGGCGACTACCTGGGCCGCCTGTTCGCCAAGATTGATGCCTGGCGCGCTGCGCGTCACAACGGCAAGCCGATCAAAGTGATCTTCGAGCCGGGCCGCTCGATCGTGGGCGATACCGGCGTGCTGCTGACCAAAGTGGAATTCATCAAGCACGGCGAAGAGAAAAACTTCTGCATCGTCGATGCGGCGATGAACGACATGGCGCGTCCGGCCTTGTATCAGGCCTGGATGGATATGCAGCCGGTGGTGCAAGGCTCGGCGACTGCTGCGGCTTACGACATCGTCGGCCCGATCTGCGAATCGGGCGACTGGCTGGCACGCGACCGCACGCTGGCAGTCGAAGCCGGCGACCTGCTGGTCATGCACACGGCGGGCGCCTACGGCATGACCATGGCCTCCAACTACAACACCCGCGGCCGCGCCGCCGAAGTGATTGTCGACGGCGACGTCCTCCACTTGGTACGCAAACGCGAAAACCCGGCCGACCTGTACGCGCTGGAATCGGTCATCCGCTAACCCGGCGAGTAATGTCAAGACCAACCGAATACGCGCAATGGCTGGATCGGCTCCAGCTCCCTTGTGTCAGCGCCAACGGCCGCCACGTGCTGCGGCTGCTGATCAAGTCGGGCTGCATCAGCCAGGCTGCGATCGTGCGCCATTCGGATTTTTCCCAGCCCACCGTGGTGCGGCTGATGCAAAGCTTCCTGAAGGAAGGGATGGTCGTGCTCAGCAGCCGTGCCGCAGAAGGCCCGGGCAACCCCAGCGCCAATGTCACGCTGAACCCCGACTATACCTTCTCATTCGGCATTGCCATGCTGGGCGACGTGCTATCGCTGGTGCTGATGGACTTTATCGGCCGCGTGCGCGGCGTGCGCAGCGCGGCCATGCCGGACATGTCGCGCCAGGCCGTGCTCGACAAGCTGGTGCAGTTCAAGTCCGAGTTGTTGCACGAGGTACCGCAAGCCACCCGCCTGGCCGGCATCGGGCTGGGCATCTCCGGCTTTTTCGTCAACCAAGGTGGCATGATCAATCCGCCGCAGTCGCTGAAAGACTGGGCGCTGGTGGATATCGAGCCCATCATTGAAGAAGCGATGCGGTTGCCGGTCATGCTGGACAACGACGCCACCGCTGCGGCCATCGGCGAAAGCTTGTTCGGTATCGGCCGCAACAGCGCCAATTTCGCCTACCTGCACCTGACCAATGGCTTCGGCGGCGGCATCATTGTCAACGGCCAGCCGTTCCGGGGCCACCATGGCAACGCGGGCGAATTCGGCGGGGTGTGGGCGCTGGCCAACGCCGACTACCCCAACCTGGACTTGCTGCGCGCCTGCGTGGCCGAACAGGGCCACGTATTTGCAACCGTGGAGGATATGGTTCAGGTCATCGATGCCGGCTGGCCCGGCGTGGATCGCTGGCTGGAGCAGGCAGTCCAGCCGTTCTCGATGCTGGCGGGCCTGCTCACCAGTATTATCGACCCCGAGATCATCGTCCTTGGCGGCAGGTTGCCACCATCAATCGGGACGGCCCTGCTGGAGCGCCTGGTCATTCCTTCGCCGGGTTCGCGCTGGGGCCAGTTCCCGCCGCAGCCGAGGTTGGTGTTGGCCCAGGTCGACGAGCACGCGGTGGCCATCGGCGCGGCCGCCATGCCGATGCAGCGCCTGTTCTTCGGCTAACCGTGCCGGAAGCGGCCGGCCCGGCCTAGCAACAGGCCCAGCATGATGAGCAGGCCGGCCACGGCGGAGGGCAAGCTCATCAGCTCAACCAGTCCGCCGGCCGCCGCGCGGTAGTCCAGCCGCGTCAACGCCGCACCAATGCCCAACCCACCGCAGGCCAGCGCAACTTTCAGCGCAGCCGTCAGCCAGCCGTAGGCCTTGCTGGCCGACATGCCGGGGTGGCTAGCCACCATGCCGGCGAACGCTGCCCACAAGGTCATGCCCATGCCGCTGCTGCTGGCGCCGATGAAGAACGCGGCCAGCACGGCCACTTGCAGCACCTCGCCGAACCGCCAGAAGCACACCGCCGCCACGCTGAGCAGGGCGGCCCCCGCCACCAGCATCACCGTCCGGCCGGCGCGCAGCACTACCCAAGTCCAGGCCGGCTGCGAAATGGCCGAGCCCAGCGCAGCGCACGGCAGCACGTACGCGCCCCACTCGGCCGCGTGCAGGGTGTAGGCGACATAGAACGGCGCTACCTTGCCAAAGCAGGACACCAGCAGGGTAATGGCGAAACTCATGGAAATATTGAGCCACATGGGCGCCGGCAAGCCGCGCCCGGCACTCGCCGGCGGCAGTGGCGCGGCGGCAACCGGCCGTGGGCGCC
>NZ_WWCK01000007.1 GCF_009857435.1 Duganella rivi | reverse complement strand
CCGCTGGCCACGGCCGGCGCCGCGGCCGGCGCTTCGTTGCGCGGCACGCCGATTTCGATCAGGTCGAGGTCGGGCGCGTATTCGGCCAGGCGCTTGATGGGCGGCGCGCGCCATGGCCAGCGCAGCCAGCCGCCGTGGGCGCGGCCCAGCACCAGCTTGGACAGGTTGTGGCCGCGCGCGTAGTCGAGCGCCGCGTGGGCGATGTCGGGGCCGGACAGCACGGCGGTGGTGGCGCCCAGGTCTTCGGCCAGCTTGAGGTGTTTCAGGATCTGCTCGCGCTGCGCGGCCGGCAGGCGCTGCAAGGCCGGCGTCTCGACGTACACCGCGTGCCAGCCGGTGCCCAATTGGCTGGCCAGCCGCGCGGTGCTGCGCACGGTGTGTTCGCCGTCGGCGCGCGGGCCGACGCAGGCCAGCAGCGCGGCGCCGGTTTTCCAGATGTCGGCGATCGATTTTTCCACCCGGTAGGCGCGCACGTCGTCTTCGATGCGGTCGGCGGTGCGCCGCAGCGCCAGCTCGCGCAGGGCGATCAGGTTGCCTTTGCGGAAGAAGTTGCGCGAGGCCCGTTCGGCCTGCGCCGCCGGGTACACCTTGCCGCCCTGCAGGCGCGCCAGCAGTTCGTCGGCCGGCACGTCGACCAGCACCACTTCGTCGGCCTGGTCGAACACGGTGTCGGGCAAGGTCTCGGCCACGCGGATGCCGGTGATGCCGCCCACCACGTCGTTCAGGCTTTCCAGGTGCTGGACGTTGACGGTGCTCAGCACGTCGATGCCGGCGTCCAGCAGCTCCTCGACGTCTTGCCAGCGCTTCGGATGGCGCGAACCGGGCGCGTTGGAGTGCGCCAGTTCGTCCATCAGGATCAGCGGCGGCTGCAGGGCCAGCGCGCCGTCGAGGTCAAACTCGGCCAGCTGTTTGCCGCGATACGCCACCGCGCGCGGCGGCAGCAGCGGCAAGCCGGCCAGCATGGCGGCGGTGTCGGCGCGGCCGTGGGTTTCCACCACGCCGACCAGCACCGGCTGGCCGTCGGCCTGCAGCTTGCGCGCGGCGGCCAGCATGGCGTAGGTTTTGCCCACGCCGGCCGAGGCGCCGAAGTAGATACGCAGTTTGCCGCGCGCGGCCTTGCGCTCCTGCGCCTGCACCTGCGCCAGCAGCGCATCAGGGTCAGGGCGGACGGAGTCGGAGGGAAACATGGCCATGCGCGGATTTTACCCTTTCACGTAGGGCTTGGCGCGATCGAGCGCCAGATTCAGCGCCAGCACGTTGACGCGCGTCTCGCCGAAAAAGCCCAGCCACTGTCGTTGCTGGTGGGCGTCGATCAGCGACCACACTTGCTCGACGCTGATTTTGCGCGCCACGGCAATCCGGCCGGCCTGGTAGCGCGCGCCGGCCACGCTGATCTCGGGATCGAGGCCGCTGGCCGAGGCGGTCACCAGCTCGATCGGGATGGCGGCGGTGTTGGCCGGGTCGGCCGCGCGCAGCGCCTCGATGCGGCCTTTGACGGCGTCGATCAGGGCCGGGTTGGTCGGGCCCTGGTTGGCGCCGCCCGAGCCGGCCGCGTTGTTCGGCATCGGCGCGGTGGCCGATGGCCGGCCCCAGAAGTATTGCGGCGAACTGAAGGCCTGGCCGATCAGCGACGAGCCGATGGCCTTGCCGTTCACTTCGACGATGCTGCCGGCCGCCTGCGCCGGGAAGGCGGCGCTGCCGATGCCGGTGACGGCCAGCGGGTACAGTACGCCGCAGATCAGGGTCAGCGCGGCAAACACGGTGACGGCGGGACGGAGTTGCTTAGTCATGATGAGTCCTTAAACCAGATTGAAGGCGACCAGCAGCAGGTCGATGGCCTTGATGCCGAGGAACGGCAGGATGATGCCGCCCACGCCGTACAGCAGCAGGTTGCGGCGCAGCAGCGCCACCGCGCCGATCGCGCGGTACTGCACGCCTTTCAGCGCCAGCGGGATCAGCACCACGATGATCAGGGCGTTGAAGATCACCGCCGACATGATGGCCGAGGCCGGGCTGGCCAACTGCATCACGTCCAGCGCCTTCAGCTGCGGGAAGGTGCCGACAAACGCCGCCGGGATGATGGCGAAGTATTTGGCGATGTCGTTCGAAATCGAGAAGGTGGTCAGCGAGCCGCGCGTCATCAGCATTTGCTTGCCGATTTCGACGATCTCCAGCAGCTTGGTCGGATTCGAATCCAGGTCGACCATATTGCCGGCTTCCTTGGCGGCCTGGGTGCCGGAGTTCATGGCCACCGCCACGTCGGCCTGCGCCAGCGCCGGGGCGTCGTTGGTGCCGTCGCCGGTCATGGCCACCAAGCGGCCTTCGGACTGGTAGCTGCGGATCAGTTTCAACTTGTCTTCCGGCGTCGCTTCGGCCAGGAAGTCGTCGACGCCCGCTTCGGCGGCTATCGCGGCGGCGGTCAGCTTGTTGTCGCCGGTGATCATCACGGTTTTGATGCCCATGCGGCGCAGTTCGGCAAAGCGCTCCTTGATGCCGCCTTTGACGATGTCTTTCAGTTCCACCACGCCCATCACGCGGCCGCCATCGACCACCACCAGCGGCGTGCTGCCGCGGCGCGCGATGTCGTCCACGGCGCGCGCGGTGTCGGCTGGATACGGTTGGCCCAGCGACGCGACGTAGTGACGCACGGTGTCGGCTGCGCCCTTGCGAATGGCGCGCATGGCAGGCGCGGCGCCGCTGGCGGTGGGCACGGCGTCCGGGATGTCCACGCCGCTCATGCGGGTCTGCGCGGTGAACGGCACGAATACCGCGTTCAGCGCCGCCATCTCGCGTTCGCGGATGTTGAACTTTTGCTTGGCCAGCACCACGATGCTGCGCCCTTCCGGCGTGTCGTCGGCCAGCGAGGCCAGTTGCGCCACGTCGGCCAGCTGCTGCTCGGTCACGCCCGGCGCCGGCACGAAGGCCGCGGCCTGGCGGTTGCCCAGGGTGATGGTGCCGGTTTTATCGAGCAGCAGCACGTCGACGTCGCCGGCCGCTTCCACCGCGCGGCCCGAGGTGGCAATCACGTTGGCCTGCATCATGCGGCTCATGCCGGCCACGCCGATGGCCGACAGCAGGCCGCCGATGGTGGTCGGGATCAGGCACACCAGCAGCGCGATCAGCACCGTGATGGTCACCGGCGTGCCGGCGCCGGCGGCCGACACCGAGAACAGCGAGAACGGCAGCAGGGTCACGGTGACGACCAAAAATACGATGGTCAGCGCCACCAGCAGGATGGTCAGGGCGATCTCGTTGGGCGTTTTCTGGCGCTTGGCGCCTTCCACCATGGTGATCATGCGGTCGAGGAAGGTCTCGCCCGGATTGGCGGTCACGCGCACCACCAGCCAGTCCGACAGCACCCGGGTGCCGCCCGTGACGGACGAGAAGTCGCCGCCCGATTCGCGGATCACCGGCGCCGATTCGCCGGTAATGGCGCTCTCGTCGACCGAGGCCACGCCTTCGATCACTTCGCCGTCGATCGGGATCACGTCGCCCGCTTCGACCAGGATGTAGTGGCCCTTGCGCAGGTCCAGCGCCGGCGCCGGCAGCCAGGTGGTGCCGTGCTTGGGCGTGGCCAGCTTCTTGGCGGTCACGCTTTGCTTCAGGCTGCGCAGCGACGCCGCTTGCGCCTTGCTGCGGCCCTCGGCCAGCGCCTCGGCGAAGTTGGCAAACAACACCGTGAACCACAGCCACACGGCGGTGGCGGCAATGAAGCCGAACGGCGCTTCGCCCTGCCCGCCCAGCGCCTGCACGGCCAGCAAGGTGGTGATGATGCTGCCGATGTAGACCACGAACATCACCGGGCTGCGCAGCTGGGTGCGCGGGTGCAGCTTGCGGAATGCATCAACGATGGCCGGCACGACCAGCTGCGAGTCGAACATGCGCAGCTTCTTGGCCGGTGGATTGGTGAATAAAGTACTCGCTTGTGACATGGTGACTCCTTATTTTGCAAACAGCTGCAGGTGTTCGACGACCGGGCCCAGCGCCAGCGCCGGCACGTAATTGAGCACGCCGACCAGCACCACCACGCCGCACAGCAGGCCGATGAACATGGCGCCGTGGGTCGGCATGGTGCCGGCGTTGGCTTCCAGGCGCTGCTTGCCGGCCAGCGAACCGGCAATCGCCAGGATCGGCACGATCATGGCGAAGCGGCCAAACCACATGGCGATCGCCAGCAGGGTGTTGTAGAACGGCGTGTTGGCGGACAGGCCGGCAAACGCGCTGCCGTTGTTGTTGGCCGCCGAGCTGAACGCGTACAGGATTTCCGAGAAGCCGTGCGCGCCGGGATTGGCGATGCCGGCCTTGCCGGCCTCGCACAGCACGGCAATCGCGGTGCCGGCCAGTACCAGCGTCGGCGTGACCAGGATCGCGATCGAGGTCATTTTCATTTCATACGACTGGATTTTCTTGCCCAGGTATTCCGGCGTGCGGCCGATCATCAGGCCGGCAATGAACACCGCCATGATGGCGAAGATCAGCATGCCGTACAGGCCGGAACCGACGCCGCCGAAGATCACTTCGCCGAACTGGATCAGCAGCATCGGCATCATGCCGCCGATCGGGGTGAATGAATCGTGCATGGCATTGACGGCGCCGCAGGAGGCGGCGGTGGTCACCGCAGCGAACAGGGCCGAGGCGCTGACGCCGAAGCGGGTTTCCTTGCCTTCCATATAGCCGGCGCTCTGGTCGACGCCCAGCGCTTGCAGGCCCGGGTGGGCCGCTTGCTCGGCGCCCATCACCACGCAGGTGCAGAGTACGAACAGCACCGTCATCGCGCCCAGCACCGCCCAGCCCTGGCGCTGGTCGCCGACCATGCGGCCAAAGGCGAAGCACAGGCCGGCCGGGATCAGGAAGATGGCCAGCATTTGCACGAAGTTGCTCAATGCGGTCGGATTCTCGTACGGGTGGGCCGAGTTGGCGTTGAAGAAGCCGCCGCCGTTGGTGCCCAGCATCTTGATCGCTTCCTGCGAGGCGACCGGGCCCATGGCGATGGTCTGGCTGGTGGCGGTCACGCTTTCGGTGACCACTTCGCCGTTGGCGTCTTTCAGCGGCTGGCCGTCGGCGCCGACCTTCGGCTGGCTGTAGGTGACCGGGTCGAGCAATTGCACTTCTTTATACGCCGAGAAGTTCTGGATCACGCCTTGGCCCATCAGGAACACGGCAAACAGCAGCGACAGCGGCAGCAGCAGGTACAGGGTCGAGCGCACGATGTCGACCCAGAAGTTGCCGATCGATTTGGCCGAGCGCGAGGCGAAGCCGCGGATCAGCGCGTAGGCCACGGCGATGCCGGTGGCGGCCGAGAAGAAGTTCTGGCCGGCCAGCACCAGCATCTGGGTCAGGTAGCTCATGGTCTGCTCGCCGCTATAACCCTGCCAGTTGGTGTTGGCAACAAAGCTGACGGCGGTGTCGAAGGCCGAGTCCGGGCTGACGTTGGCCATCGCCTGCGGATTCAGGGGCAGCCACGCTTGCACCCGTTGCAGCGCGTAGGTGACCAGTGCGCCGATGATGCTGAACAGCAGCAGCGAGACGGCGTAGGATTTCCAGCCCTGGCCTTCTTTCGGATTGACGCCGGCGGCGCGGTAGATCAGGTGTTCGACTTTGGCCAGCCAGCCCATGCCCGGGATGGCCGAGCCGTCGCCGATGCGGGTCAAGAGGATGCCGAGCGGGTAGGCCAGTGCCAGCAGCACCGCCAGGAACACGATCAGCAGCACGGTAGATTGCATGCTCATATTACAGCTCCTCCGCTTTCAGCAAGGCCACCACCAGGTACACCAGCAGGCCGGCCGACGCGATTGCGCCGATCACGTAGAACGTGTTCATGGCTGGCCTCCCAGCTTGTCGCAGCCGGCGGCCATGGCCACGGCTGCTGCGTAAAAGAGCACCAGCGCTCCGATAAATACTAAGTCCATCACACCCTCACAGGTCTTGTTTTGATAGGAGGAAGCTTAGCCACAAGGGTCTAAAGATTTTGTAAAGACTTGGCGAGGGGGTGTAAACAAGGCGTAAAAATTTACGTTTTCTTTACGCCCGGCGCGGGATTCTTTAGAACGTTTTTACGGCCGTCTCGCTAGGCTGGAGCCATCGCAACTACTGGTGAATATCATGGACACTTGTTTACACGGCATCTGGGTGCCGCTGGTGACGCCGATGCAGCACGGCGAGCTGGATTTAGCCTGCCTGCAGCGCCTCGCCGACCGCGTGATCGGCGACGGCGCGCACGGCCTGGTGGTGTGCGGCACCACCGGCGAAGCGCCGCAGCTGGACCTGGCCGAGCAGAGCGCGGCGCTGGCGGCGGTGCTGGAGGTGGCGCACAAGCGCTGCCCGGTGCTGATGGGCATCGGCGGCAGCGACACTTTTGCCGCCGCCAGCCGGGTGCTGGAGTTTGACGACGCGGACTTGGCCGGCTATCTGGTCTCGACGCCGGCCTATGTGCGGCCGTCGCAGGAGGGTCTGCTGCGCCACTTCGAGACGATTGCCGATGCCACTTCGCGGCCTATCGTGCTGTACAACGTGCCGGCGCGCACCGGCGTCAACCTGGAGCTGGCGACGGCCTTGCGCCTGGCCAGGCGGCCGCAGTTTGCCGCCATCAAGGAAGCCGGCGGCAGCCTGCGCCAGATGCTGGACTTGGTGCAGCAGACGCCGCTGGCGATGCTGTGCGGCGATGATGTGCTGCTGTTCTCGGCCCTGTGCGGCGGCGGCCATGGGGCGATTTCGGCGTCGGCGCATATCCGTACCGATTTGTATGTGCAGCTGTATGACCTGGTGCGCGCGCAGCGTTTGCGCGAGGCGCGCGCGCTGGCGGCGGCGCTGCTGCCGATGATGCAGCTGCTGTTCTCGGAGCCGAATCCGGCGCCGTTGAAGGCGGCGCTCAGCATGCAGGGCTTGCTGCGCGATGAATTGCGCTTGCCGATGGTGCCGGCGACCTTGGCTTGCAAGGAGAAGCTGGCAGCGGCCTTGGAAGCGTTGGACAGCATGCCGGTCTACCGCTCTGCCGCGGGCGCAGGCGCAGGCGCTGCCTATGCCGGCGTCGGCGCCGATGCGACGGCGGCGGGGGCCGCCGGGCCGGCCGCAGCTGCGGCCTCTGATGGCACGGCGCGCTATTCGCTGGCGCACGCCATGGCGGCCATATGATCGTCGCGCTCACTGGTGTCGACGGCGACAGCGCCGTCTCCGATCTGGCCGAGGATCTGGCCATGCTGCGCGTGGCCGCCGGCAAGCGCGTGCTGCTGGTCTCGCCCAATCCCGGCGCTTATGATGCGCAGCTTTATGATGATCTGGTGGTCGATGCCTCGCCGCACGGCGCCATCAAGGCCGATGCCTCGCTGAAACGGGCCAGCGTGATTCTGGCGCTGCTGCATCCTGAATCGCTGGAGCAGCCGGACGACTACGCTGCGCTGCTGGCCCGCTTGCAAGTGGCGCAGCGCATCAATCCCGGCGTGCGCGTGCTGGTCACGGTGGCGCACGGCCGCCGCCCGCTCACCGCGCACCAGGCCGGCTGCCTGCTGGTGTTCGTCGCCCAGCTGCCGCAAGCCCGCTTGGCCGACACCCTCGTCCTCGACGACAGCGCCGATACCTACCACTCGCGCCACAGCGAACTGGAACTGCACGCCTACAAGGCCGACCGCAAACTCTGCGCCCCCGAAGTCCGCCACCTCTACCGCGAAATTTTCCGCCCGGCCTGGAGGGCATAGGTGTGTGGGGTGTCTTTTTTTGGCGTTTTACTAAAACCTACTAATCCTTACTAGACCTTACTAATCCCTGCTATTTCGTACTAATGGAACTAACAGCCGCCCAGCCGCTCTAACACTTTAGTAAGAAATAGCACGCTCTAGTAAGCATTAGTAAGGATTAGTAGGTTTTAGTAAAACGCCATTTTCGGAGACCCCCATCATGTCTGCTCTCGACATTCCCGTCCGCATAGATGCCGAGCTACTGCGAGAGCTCGGCGACTTCACCGGCATACTGTGGTCCAACATTGCGCTCGAACCCATCATCTGCGAAGCGATCCGTGCCTACATGCAGCCGCCGCCGGCAGATCAAGCACAAGCGCAGCAGCCTGCCGCAAGCGACGCAGGCTATCAATGGAAACAGGTCTTTCTTCCTGAAGGCACCAGGCTGCGCGCGCGCTTTGGCCGGGCGCCCTACTTCGCCACCGTACAGAATGCGGAAATTAAATGCGGCGAGCAATCGCTGTCGCCATCGGACTTTGCCAACCTGCAAGGCAGCGGCAATCGCAATGCCTGGAAAGCCATTTGGCTGCGCTTTCCCGGCAGCGGACAATGGGTGCTAGCCGACACCTGCCGCGCGCAGCAAAATACCGCAATCACCCAACTATTTAAGCAAGCGCCGCAAGCATCATAAGCATGCTGCGGCGCGCGCTTCAATCACTGCTTAAAAAACCTTGCTGATCATCAGTTGCAGCGCGGTTTTGCCGAGGAACTTGTTGTTGGCGGCCGAGGTGTAGGCCGATTCCTGGGCGTTGGTGCCGATCACGGCCAGCGCGCCGGTCACCACGCCGAAGTCCTTGGTCACGCCCAGCTTCCAGTCGGTGTACGAGGCAGCATCGTTGTGCTTCACCTCCTGGCGGCCGGCGTGCAGGTTGATGGTATAGCCATCGCCGGCATCGATGTTGGCGCCCAGATCCAGGTAGCCACTGTTTTTGCTGTCTGCAAAGCCAAACAGATTGGTCACCGAATGCGAATATTTAGCGTAGGCCGGGCCGTAACCGAGCTGGCCGTAAATCTCGGTGGTATTGGCGCTGACCGGCAGCGCATTGGAAGCATAAACATAAGTCAGCACGCCGACGTCATACGACAGCGCCTCGCTCACTTGGCCGCGCTTGCCCGCATACAGGTCCAGCTCGACGCTGCCATCGCCGCCCGCATCCTTGATCCAGGTAATGGTCGAGGCCCACGCGCCGGCATAAAAGCCGGTCGGATTGTTCACGTAATCGGCGCCGCCCTGCAAAGCCGGCTGCAAGCGCGTTTGCGAAATGCCGCGATAGCGGTAGTCGCTGGCCACCGCCACGTTGAAGCTGACCGCGTTATCCGGCACGGCGGCCGGCGCCGGTGCGTCTTCGGCGCGGGCGGTGTGGGCGGCAAAGGCAGCAACGACGGCTGCGGCAAGTACTAATTTCTTCATGTTCTACTTCCTATCAGTGCATCAGTGGTTAACATCAGTGGTTAAAAACTTCGCGGTACAGCGCGTCCATATCGGCCGGCGCGGCGCCGCGAATAATGGTGCTGGCCAGCGTGGCCGACATCACCCGCGCCACGTAGGCGCGCACCGCGGCGCGCTCCTCGTCGCTGGGTGCGCCGTCGACGCCGACCAGTACAAACAGCACGCGCAAGCCGGGATTGAACATGCGCGCGGAATTCAGGCGGGCAATCAGCTTGTACTGGCTGCCCAGATCGACTTGCTGCGGCGTCACCGGCACCACCGCCAGCCGCGCGGCGATCAGCGCGGCGCGGCTCTCGGCCGTGTCGCGGCCCTCGGTGTCGATCACAATGTCGTTATAGCGGGTGCGCAGCAGTTCCAGCTCGCCCAGCAGGGCGCGCCCGGTAATCACGCGGGCGGCCACGCGCGGCGTCACGCCGGCCGCCGCCATCTCGCTGCACCAGGCGCAGGACTGCGCTTTCGGGTCGGTATCGACCAGCATCACGCGCCGCCCGGCACGCGCGCGCAGCAGCGCCAGGTTGTTGGCAACGATGGCCTTGTCGGCCCCGCCGCACGGGCTGGCGATGGTGACTATCACGCCGTGCCCCGCGCCAGCGCCGTCATGCGGCCAAACTCGGCGCCCGGCAAGGCGCGCATCACGGCCACCATCACCTGCCCGGCCAGCGCCCGCGACAGGCACAGCCAGACCTTGACGCGGGTGCCGTGGTCGCAGGCCTCGACCCGCATGAACTGCATCGCCTCGCCGCAGGTGCGCATCACCAGCGCCCGCAGTTCGGTCACGGCGGCCGCGTCCACGGTCAGCTGCATCAGGCAGGCACGGGCCGCACGGGCCGGCTTGGCGCGGCGCTGGGCGGCCTGGGTGTGGAAAAAGGCGTGCATGACAGACCTCCGTGAACTGGTTTCGATGGGAGAAAGCTTATCGATCGCGGCGTAAAAACGGTCTAAAAAGGCGGGGCAGCGTTGTAAACATCGTGTATAAATTGCGCGGCGCGCAATTTTTGCCGCGCAGCCTGCGCAGTTGAGGATAGAATACGCAAAACAATGCACGAACTGTACATAAACCCAGTATCAAGAAAACAAGCTTGCCCGTATGGCCACTAAAAAACCCGTTTCCGACTACAGCGAATCCTCCATCCGCGTCCTCAAGGGACTGGAGCCCGTCAAGCAACGCCCGGGCATGTACACCCGCACCGAGAACCCGCTGCACATCATCCAGGAAGTGATCGACAATGCCGCCGACGAGGCGCTGGGCGGCAATTGCAACACCATCATCGTGACCCAGAACGCCGACGGCAGCGTGACCGTCGAGGACGACGGCCGCGGCATCCCGGTCGGCCTGCACCCGGAAGAAGGCGTGCCGACGGTGGAAATCGTGTTTACCCGGCTGCACGCCGGCGGCAAGTTCGACAAGGGCAAGGGCGGCGCCTACGCCTTCTCGGGCGGCCTGCACGGCGTCGGCGTGTCGGTCACCAACGCGCTGTCCAAGCGCCTGGAGATCACGGTGTGGCGCAAGGAGCCGAACGGCACCGGCCTGCACCACCTGGTATTCGAGCACGGCGACGTGGTCGAGCCATTGAGCTCGGTGGTGGCGCCGCGCGACGCCAAGAAATCCGGCACCCGCGTTACCGTGTGGCCGGACGCCAAGTATTTTGACTCCGCCGCCATCTCGCAAACCGAGCTGCAGCGCCTGTTGCGCTCGAAAGCGGTGCTGCTGCCGGGCGTGTCGGTCACGCTGAACAACGCCAAGAGCGGCGAATCGCAGACCTGGCAGTACAAGGACGGCCTGCGCGGCTACCTGACCGAGGCGCTGGCGCAAGCGAGCGACGGCGAGACCCTGATCCCGCTGTTCGAGGGCGAGCAGTTTGCCGGCCCCGACGCCGAAGGCTTTGCCGAGGGCGAAGGCGCCTCGTGGGTGGTGGCGTGGACCGAGCAAGGCGCCATCGTGCGCGAATCGTATGTCAACCTGATCCCGACGCCGAACGGCGGCACCCACGAATCGGGCTTGCGCGACGGCCTGTACGGCGCCGTCAAAAACTTCGTCGAAATGCACTCGCTGCTGCCGAAAGGCGTCAAGCTGCTGCCGGAAGACGTGTTTGCGCGCGCCTCGTTCGTGCTGTCGGCCAAGGTGCTCGATCCGCAGTTCCAGGGCCAGATCAAGGAGCGCCTGAACTCGCGCGACGCGGTGCGCCTGGTGTCGAGCTTCTCCAAGCCGGCGCTGGAACTGTGGCTCAACCACCACGTCGACTACGGCAAGAAGCTGGCCGAGCTGGTGATCAAGCAGGCGCAGTCGCGGCTGCGCTCGGCGCAAAAAGTCGAGAAAAAGAAATCCTCGGGCGTGGCCGTGTTGCCGGGCAAGCTGACCGACTGCGAATCGACCGACACCGAGCGT
Organism: Duganella rivi; assembly: GCF_009857435.1. Classification (GTDB taxonomy): domain Bacteria; phylum Pseudomonadota; class Gammaproteobacteria; order Burkholderiales; family Burkholderiaceae_D; genus Rugamonas; species Rugamonas rivi. The sequence goes on along the minus strand of NZ_WWCK01000007.1, from coordinate 437,540 downwards.
ACCGAGCTGTTCCTGGTCGAGGGCGACTCGGCCGGCGGCTCGGCCAAGATGGGCCGCGACAAGGAATTCCAGGCCATTTTGCCATTGCGCGGCAAGGTCTTGAACTCGTGGGAAACCGATAAAGACCGCCTGTTTGCCAACAACGAGATCCACGATATTTCGGTGGCCATCGGCGTCGACCCGCACACGCCCAACGACACGCCCGACCTGTCGGGCCTGCGCTACGGCAAAATCTGCATCCTGTCCGATGCCGACGTCGACGGCTCGCACATCCAGGTGCTGCTGCTGACCTTGTTCTTCCGCCACTTCCCGGCGCTGATCGCCAAAGGCCACATCTGCATCGCCCGGCCGCCGCTGTACCGGGTGGACGCGCCGGCGCGCGGCAAAAAGCCGATCCAGAAGCTGTACGCGCTGGACGACGGCGAACTGGTGGCGATCGAGGACAAGCTGCGCAAGGACGGCCTGAAGGAAGGCGCGTGGTCGATCTCGCGCTTCAAGGGCCTGGGCGAGATGAACGCCGAGCAGCTGTGGGAAACCACCATGAACCCGGACACCCGGCGCCTGTTGCCGGTGGCGCTGGGCGGCTTTGGCCTGCACGAAGCGGCGGCCCGCTTCAACATGCTGATGGGCAAAGGCGAAGCAGCCGCGCGCCGCGCCTGGATCGAGGAACACGGCAACGAAGCCGAAGCAGATATTTGATGCACCATCGTCATTCCGGCGCAAGCCGGAACGCCGCGGGACAGACTACACAAGCAAACACACCATGACTCAAGCAAATCTCTTTGACGAACCGGCGCCGGACGAGGCGCCAGCCGACACGCCGGCCGAAGTGCAAGCGGCGCCTGCGCCGGCAGTGGCAGCAGCCATCCATGCCGAGATCCAGCCGGCCGCCGACGATGGCGGCGCTGACGATGGCGGCGCTGACGATGGCGGCGCTGACGATGGCGGCGACGGCGACGGCGGCAACGGCGGCGGCGGCGACGACAACGGCATGTTCGGCGGCGGCGACAATGGCGACGGCGGCGACGCGCTGACCCTGTCCACGTTTGCCGAGCGCGCCTACCTCGACTACGCCATCTCGGTGGTCAAAGGCCGCGCCCTGCCCGACGTCTGCGACGGCCAGAAGCCGGTGCAGCGCCGCATCCTGTACGCGATGAACGAAATGGGCCTGAACAGCGCCGCCAAGCCGCGCAAATCGGCCACCGTGGTCGGCGACGTGCTGGGCAAGCTGCACCCGCACGGCGACCAGTCGGTGTACGACGCCATGGTGCGCATGGCGCAGGACTTCTCGCTGCGCTACCCGCTGATCGACGGCCAGGGCAACTTCGGCTCGCGCGACGGCGACGGCGCGGCGGCAATGCGCTACACCGAGGCGCGCCTGACGCCGATCGCCAAAGTGCTGCTGGACGAAATCAACCTCGGCACCGTCGACTTCCAGGCCAACTACGACGGCTCGACCGAAGAACCGTGCCTGCTGCCGGCGCGCCTGCCGATGGTGCTGTTGAACGGCGCCTCCGGCATCGCGGTCGGCCTGGCCACCGAAATCCCGTCGCACAACCTGGGCGAAGTGGCGCAGGCGGCCGTCGCCATGATCCGCAATCCTAAGATCACCCACAGCGAGCTGATGGCGCTGGTGCCGGGCCCCGACTTCCCGGGCGGCGGCCAGATCATCACGCCGCCGGCGCAGATCGCCGATATGTACGCGAGCGGGCGCGGCTCGATGAAAGTGCGGGCGCGCTGGAAAATCGAAGAACTGGCGCGCGGCCAGTGGCAGGCGGTGGTGACCGAACTGCCGCCGGGCACCTCGGCGCAAAAAGTGCTGGAAGAAATCGAAGAACTGACCAATCCAAAGATCAAGCTGGGCAAGAAAGCCCTGTCGCCGGAACAGCTGGCGCTGAAATCGCTGATCCTCAATTCGCTCGACACCATCCGCGACGAATCGGGCCGCGCGGCGCCGGTGCGCCTGGTGTTCGAGCCGAAATCGAAAAACCAGGATCAGACCGAATTCATGCTGCTGCTGCTGGCGCACACCTCACTGGAATCGTCGGCCTCGATCAACCTGGTGATGATCGGCGGCGACGGCCGTCCGCGCCAGAAAGGCCTGAGCGACATCCTGAGCGAATGGATCAGCTTCCGCTTCGCCACCGTCACCCGCCGCACCCAGTACAAGCTGGGCAAGGTGGACGCGCGCATCCACATCCTGGAAGGCCGGCAGACCATCCTGCTCAATATCGATGAAGTGATCCACATCATCCGCAACTCGGACGAACCGAAAGCGGCGCTGATCGCGCGCTTCAAGCTGTCCGAGATCCAGGCCGAAGACATCCTGGAAATCCGCCTGCGCCAGCTGGCGCGGCTGGAAGCGATCAAGATCGAGCAAGAGCTGGCCGAGCTGCGCAAGGAAAAGCAGATGCTGCAAGACCTGCTGGACAATCCATCGTCGATGAAGCGCGCCATCATCAAGGAAATCGAGAGCGACGCCAAGACCTATGGCGACGCGCGCCGCACCCTGATCGAAGAAGCGCAAAAAGCCGTGGTCGAGCAGAAAGTGGTGGACGAGCCGGTCACCGTGATCATTTCCGAGAAGGGCTGGATCCGCGCCCGCACCGGCATCGGCCACGACGCGACCCAATTCACCTTCAAGGCCGGCGACAGCCTTTATGGCGCGTTCGAATGCCGCACGGTCGACCACCTGCTGGCGTTCGGCAGCAACGGCAAAGTGTACTCGGTGCCGGTGGCGGCCTTGCCGAACGCGCGCGGCGACGGCGTGCCGGTCACCACCCTGATCGACCTGGCGCCGGGCGCGCGCATCCTGCACTACTTTGCCGGCGCCGCCGCCACCCGCTTGCTGCTGGCCACCAGCGCCGGTTTCGGCTTCGAGACCAAGGCCGGCGACATGGTCAGCCGCATCAAGGGCGGCAAATCGTTTATTACGCTGGACGATGGCGACGTGCCGCTGCCGCCGACCGTGATCCCGGATACGGCCAGCGCGGTAGCGGTGCTGTCGTCGGGCGCGCGGGTGCTGGTGTTTGGCATGGACGAAATGAAAGTGCTGACCAATGGCGGGCGCGGCGTGATCCTGATGGAGCTGGCCGACAAGGAAACCCTGCTGGCGGCCAAGCCGATCAGCCAGAAAGGCGTGACCGTGTTTGGCACCGGGCGCGGCGGCAAGGCGCAGGAAGAGAAACTGTCGGCGTCGGCGCTGGCGGTGCACTTCGGCAAGCGCGCGCGCAAGGGCAAAGAGCTGGCGACCAAAATCAAGCCGACCGGCTTGGTGCCTATTGTTTAACCCGCACTGCGGCGGGCGTGGGGTCGGACCCGTAGGGTCCGACCCCGGGTGCTAATGACGCTGCGGCTCATGCCTAAGACGTAGGGTCTGACCCCGCATGGGGTCAGACCCTGCATCGCTTTGGGTTAGTGCTTAGTGCTTGGCGGCGGCTTCCTTCACCTCGGCGTCAGCCTTGGCCTTGACAGCGGCGGTCTTGTTGGCGGCCAGCGCTTTGTCTTCGGTGGCGTCCACTGCGGCCTTGATCGCCTTGGCGTCGGCCTTCACGGTTTTCTTGTCGGCCTTTTCCTCGGCTTTCGCGATGGCCTTGTCGCCCTTGGCGGCGGCCTTGGCCTTGTCTTCAGGATCGGCCTTGGCCACTTTCTCGTTGGCCTTGGCCGCTTCTACCGCAACCTTGGCTTGCTGCTCTTCGTGCACCTTGTCGGCCTTGGCAATGGCCTTGTTGGCCTTCTTGTCGGCCTTGGCGTCGGCTTTCATTTCCTTCTGTTCGGCCTTGGCGATATCCTTGTTGGCTTCGGCCTGGGCTTTCACGACATCCGACGATTGCGCAAAGGCGGCGGTGGCAAACAGGCCGGCGATCAGCGTGGCGATAATCTTATTCATGGTGTATCCCTTTCGGTGTTGTTGGAGTGCGTGAGACAAATCTTATGTTCACTCCGATACACACTCTGTACGCTGACGTACACAATTACCGTTTCGGCGCCGCGTACAGGTCGATGATGGCGGTGATCGCCTGCGCGCACACCGAGCAGAAGGTCTCGCTGCGGTCGAACATGATGCATTGCATCTCGGGGCGGTAATAGCCGGTCGCCTCGTAGTTGGCGCCCTCGAACGCACCCACCGTGTGGCGGTGCGGATCGGCCGAGAACAGCGCCGTGCTTTGCTGGAGGTCGCGGGTGAACAGCGCGCTCATTTCCGCCTCCGGGCGCTGGTTGGCGCGCAGCGCGGCGCGTTCTTTCTGGAACGCGCGCGCGGCGGTCTCGTAGGTCTGCTTCGGCCATGGCGTCGGCAGCGGCGTGCCCTCTTTCACGAACTTCTTCCACTTGAGATTGGCCGGGTCTTGCAGCGCGGTGGCGTTCGGCTCCCACGGTTCGCGGCGCTCGCCGCCGGTGGCGTAGGCCACCGGCGAGGTGTAGTACTCGTCGGCCAGGCCGGCAAAGTGGTGGCCGAATTCGTGCACGAACAGGTAGTTGGCCCAGTCATTGTCGGCCGCCGCCGTGCTGAACTGGCCGAAGATGCCGCCGCCGCCGTAGGTCTCATTGTTCACCAGAATCTCGATGAACTCATACGGCGCGTACTGCGCCAGCTCGCGCAGGGCGCGGTTGTCGGTGGTCAGCACATAGCGCTCGCTGCCGAAGATATCGTAGCGCGTGCCCAGCGGCGATTCCTTGTGCACGCCGGTCGAGGGGCGCGACACGCCCGATTCGCTGGTCGGCAGCGCGATGGCCCAGACGTTGAAATCCTGGGCGCGCTCCTTGAACGGCGAGGTGGCAAACAGGTGGTCGGCCAGGCGGCGCGCGGCGGCCTCGAATTTCTTCATGTCGGCCTTGGTATAGCCGTCGCCGACGATCAGCAGGTCGACCTTGTCTTCAGAGGGACCGTTGACGCGGATGCCGATCGGCTTGGCCGGCGCCGGCGGCTGCTTGCGGATCACGTCCATGGCGTTTGGGTCGACCTCGGTGGTCCACACCACAGAGAACAGATTGCGTTCATCGCGCTTGAGGATGCGCACCTTGACCGGCTGCTCGGGCTTGGGGAAACGCACGGACTCCTGGAAGCCGCGGTTGCTGCGCGCTGCTTCTTCGGTGCTGCGCCACTCGGCAAACACGGTGGAGAAGCCGCGCGAGTACAGCAGCTTGCCGGTCTTGGCGTCCACTACTTCCACCATATTGTTACCGCGGTTGGTGTTGTCGATGGTTTGCGCCATGCTGCCGGGCCACGGCAGCGGCTCGATCACCACGCGTTCGGCGGCGTAGTGCTCGTCAAGCGCGTTGCCGCTGTGGAGGTAGTCGAGGCGCACGGTGGCCGGCTGCGCGGCCAGCGCCGGCAAGGCGGCCGAGGCGCACAGCGCCAGCACGGAGGTGAGGTAGCGGATCATGGGAGTCCTTGGCGGTCAGTTGAAAACGTGACCGCCATTGTAAGCCCGCGGCCGGCACGGCGGCGAGCCCGCCCCGGGCTATTGCGCGCCGAGCGACTGGCCGATGTCGAGCGGGCGGATGTCGAGGCGCAGGCGCAGGATGGAGTAGCTGTGCGGCGCGGCCGAGGCGTAGCCGGCGCTGTCGCGGGTCTTGCTGAGCGTGAACTGGAAGCCCAGCTCCGGCAGCGCCGTGTTGCGGCCGCTGGTGGCAATGCCGATGGCCTCGGTGCGGCGGCTGTTGACCAGGTTTTCCATCAGCTCGACCAGCGCGTTGCGGCCCAGGATATCGGGCGAGAACACCGGCTCGGCCAGCAGGTCGCGCCGCGCCGTCAGCTTGCCGCCGGCCTTGGCCTCGGACGGCGTGAAAGTGTGGCTGGCCAGGTCGTACAGGTCGCCGCGGTCGAGGTAGCTGATCACGGCGTTGCTGACGTTGAAGCCGGCGCTGGCGGCATCGGTGGTGGCGCGCGTCAGGTCGACCAGCAGCGCGCCCTTGCTGCCGACGATTTCCACGCGGCGCTGCGCATCGACCACCATGGCGGTGTTCTCATCGATGCCGAGGCCGTACTTGTAGCCCTTCTTCAGCATGGCCGGGATCATGCGCGCAAAGCGGCCGCGCACCAGAAAGTGCTGGTCGACAAACACATCGTCGCCGATGAAGCCGAGGCCGGGAGCGATTTCCTGGCCCTCGGTGACGCCGCCGCGCAGGGTGGCAAACACGGTCTTGGGCGCATAAAACATGGTACTGCTCATCACGGCCGCGCCGGCGCTGTTGCCGGCCACCACGCCGCCGTTGCGGTACACCTCCCATACCGCCTCCAGCACCGCGCTGCGGGTGCCGTCCGGGCGCACCAGCGCCTGGGTGATGCGGGCCTGGTCGCCGCCGGAGAAAAACACGCCGCCGGCGCCGCGCACGGCGTCGGCCAGCAGCGGGTCGTCGGCGGCCTTGCGGTAGTCGCTGTCGGCCAGCTTGACGGCCAAGGGAACCTGGAAAGCGTCGGCGCCGTAGCGGTTCAGGTAGTCGACGATGGCGGCCGCCACCGGGGCCGGGTCGGCGGCGGCCGAGGCGAATACCGCGATGCGCGCGCCCTTGCCGCCGGCCAGCGCGACGATGCGCTGCCAGACCGCGTCGTTATCGGGTTTCAGGCCGCCGCCGATGATGACCAGCGCGCCCTTGGCCGATGGCGCGGCGGGCGCGGCCGACGCCGGCACGGCCAGCATCAGCGCCGCGTGTAACAGGAATTTGAGAACCATGCGCATACAGGCTCCGACAAAGGGGCTAGACGGGTTGGCAGTGCTGCGCGATTGCACCCCGAACGAAAGGGTCTGACCCCGTACGGGGTCAGACCCTGAAGCAAACGGTGTGCGGGTTGGGGTGGTGCCGCGCGCGCTCTTAACCCCATTAATATACCTGAATGCGCGTCAGCGGTAGCGGTACAGCGGCTGCTGCAGCTGGATCGGCCGGATGTCCAGGCGCAGCTTGAGCACCGAGTAGGCCTCCACCTCGGTGGAGCTGTAGCCGACGCTGTTGATGGTCTTGCTGAACCTGAACTCGAAGCCCAGCTCGGGGTTGAAGTCGCGCGGATTGCCAAAAGCGATGCCGATGGCTTCCTGCTGGGCGTTGTCGATCAGGTTGACCATCAAGTCCAGCACCGCGTTATTGCCCAGGATATCGTTGGTATAGACCGGCTCGCGCGTGTCCGGCTGGTTCGGATCGAGCTTGTTGTCGGCCTTGTCCGGCGACGGCGTAAACTCGCGCGTCACCAAATTAAACTTGTCGCCGCGATCCAGATAGCTGATCGTCGCGTTGGAAATATTAAAGCCCTTGATGCCGCGGTCGGTAATCGCCGCCGACAAGTCGAGCAGCAGCGCGCCGCTGTAGCCGATGATTTCCACATCGCGCTTGGCGTTGACCACCATGGCGGTGTTCTCGTCGATGCCGAGGCCGATCTGATAGCCCTTCTTCAGCATCACCGGGATCATGCGCGCAAAGCGGCCGCGCACCAGCAGGTGCTGGTCGACAAACACATCGTCGCCGATGAAGCCGAGGCCGGCCGATATCTCATGGCCGTCGTTGACGCCCTGCTTGAGCATATCAAGGGTCGACTTGGCGTCGTAAAACATGGTGGTGCTCATGATGGCGGCGCCGGCGCTGGAGCCGGCAATCACGCCGCCGTCGCGGTACACGTCCCACACCGCGTCCAGCGCCGCCGTGTGCGTGCCGTCCGGGCGCACCAGCGCGCGCGAGATGCGGGCCTGGTCGCCGCCGGTGAAATAAATCCCGGTGGCCGAGTGAATCATGGCAATCACTTCCGGGTCTTCGGCGGCCTTGCGGTAATCGCTGTTGGGCCAGGTCACGCCCAGCGGAATCGCAAACGCCTGGGCGCCGTACTGATTGAGCTTGTTGACCGTGGCCTGCGCGGCGTTTTCCGGGTTGATCGAGGCCGAGCCGAACACGCCGATGCGCGCGCCCTTGCCGCCGGCCAGCTGGACGATGCGCTGCCACACCTCGGCATTCTCGGTGCGCAGGCCGCCGCCGATGATCACCAGGTTGCCCGCCGGCGGCGCCAGCACCGGCTTGGGCGGCGGCACCGCCTTGGCTGGCTTGCTGCTCTTGCCCGGCACCTGTACCTTGGGCACCGGCGTGGTGGCCGCCGCCTGCGCGGCGCCCGCCCACACCAGCAGCCAGAGCATGCAGAAACGCATGCACAGGTGCTGCAGCCTCAAACCAGTTACTTTCATGTTCCCCTTCCGATCCCGTCCAGTGCCAGATGATACCAAGCAATTGCTTAAAAACGCATTACTTGAATGCGTAATTTACACTGGCATAGAAGCGGCGGCCGCGGACGTCGGTGTAGGTCGGGTCGTAGCCGGAAATGAAGTGGTAAGCCTGGTTCGAGAACGGCGGCGCGGTATCGGCCAGATTCTGGATGCCGGCCCGCACCTTGATCGCCTTGGTGGCCTGCCAGGCGCCGGTCAGATCCCACAGCGAGTAGGACTTGACGCGGTTGGCCTTGACCACGCTGCCGTCGTCGGTGTTGATGGCCGAGTTCTGGTCTTCATAGCCGCTGCTGAAGGTGTTCGACAGGCTGGCCGCGAACGGGCCGCTGTCCCAGTCCAGGGTGATGGTATGGCGCCAGCGCTGCACCACGCCGTCGGTGACAAAGCGGCCCAGATTGCTGACGTAAGGGCTGTCCTTTTCGTTCTGGATCTTGGAGTCGGTCACATAGGTGCCGCTCAGGCGGCCGCCGAAGTTGCCGGCCCAGGTCTTCACGCCCTTGTAGTCGATGGTCAGGTCAATGCCAGCCGCTTTCTGGGCGCCGCGGTTTTCCTTGTACAGGTCGACGTATTCGATGTACTGGTCTTCATCGCGGTGGATCAGGCTGGCGTACTTGGTCGAGTTGGCCAGCAGCACGTCGTCGCCGATTTCGGCGATCAGGTCGGTGCGCTTGATGTTCCAGTAGTCGATCGACAGCAGCACCTGCTTGCTCGGCTGCAGCACCATGCCGGCCGAGAACTGGCGGCTGCGCTCCGGTTTCAGGTTTGGATTCGCGTAGCGGTGGGTTTCCCAGGCGTTGGCGCAGTCGGCATAGCTGTTGTCGACGGTGGCGCAATAGGTGGGATCCGGCAGGGTGGCCATGTGGCTGACCTGCATCGGACGGTACAGGTCGGTCATCGACGGCGCGCGGAAGCCGCGCCCGGCCGAGGCGCGGAACAGCATGCTCTTGGCCGGCATGTAGCTGAGGCCGACCTTCGGGCTGGCCGCGCCGCCGACCACCTGGTAGTGGTCGTAGCGCGCCGACAGCTGCGCCTCGAGCTGCTTGGTGAGCGGCAGCAGCAGCTCGCCGTACACCGCCTTGATGTTGCGCGCATAGCTGGTGGCCTCGCCGCCGACCGGCGCGAAGTCGTTGTTGATGTTGTCGCTCAGCAGCAGCGCCGACGGCCGGTAGGCGGTCTTCTCACGGCGCACCTCGCCGCCCACGGCCAGCGCGGCCTCGCCGCCGGCCAGTTCGCCGACCGGGTGCGACAGCTTGAAATCGAGCGAGTCCATGGTGCCGCGCGCGTGGCGCACCTCGTCGTTGACCTGGATGCTGTTGAGCAGCTTGATGCCCTCGGCGCTGGACGGGCCGAACGGGTTGACCAGGCCGTCGGCAATGCCCTGCATCAGCTTGTCGTACAGCAGGTAGCCGTGGGTGTCGCGGTCCTTGACCACGTTGACGCTGTGATTGAAGCCGAAGTCGTAGTCCCAGCCGTTGTGGCTGCCGGTCCAGCCGACCACGTAGCGCTGGCTCTCGCTGGTCAGCTCCGAGGTGCGGCGGCCAGCCTCGAACAGGCGCATGTTCAGCTGCACTTCGCCGGGCACGTCGTCGTCGGCGCTGGCCTCGTCCGACAGCAGGTTGTACTTGGCCAGCGCCGGCACCAGGCGGTAGTCGATATAGCCGGTCACGCGCGCCGACGAGGCCGCGTAATAGGTCTTGGCGCGGCTCAGCGCCACCTCGGCGTACAGCTGGTTTTCCGGGTTGATCTGCACCACGCCGCGCGACAGGAAGTTGGCCTTCTCCGATTTCGGGTACAGCTCGGTGTCGCCCATGTAGTTGTAGGTGCAGGCGTCGACGCCGCCGGTGCCGTCGGGCAGGTACAGATTGGCCGGCGGGTTGCAGTTCGGCACCGCCGGGTTGATGGTGCGGTTGGTCAGCGGCTTGCCGTTGATGGTGAAGCCCTGGTCGTTGAGGTAGTCGCGCTGGGCGCCGGTCAGGCGGATATTGGCCGGCGAGGTGTAGCCCGACAGCAGGTGCGGCAGGCGCTCGGCGATATGCAGGTCGTTGATGAAGCCGCGCTGCGAGGTCGACAGCGCGTCGGTGCGCTGGAAGTCGGCCACGGCAAACACATTGAAGCCGTGCTGGGCCAGGTCGCCATAGCCGGCGGTGATGCTGGCGGTGCGCTTGCCGGCGCCGCCTTCCTTGGTTTTCAGGCCGTAGGCGTTCAGCTCCACGCCCTGGAAATCCTTGCGGGTGATGAAGTTGATCACGCCGCCGATGGCGTCGGTGCCGTACAGCGCCGAGGCGCCGTCGAGCAGCACTTCCACGCGGGCGATGGCGGCGGCCGGGATGTTGTTGAGGTCAACGCCGGTATCGTCGCCGGGCGAGGCGAAATTGGCCATGCGGCGGCCGTTCAACAGCACCAGGGTGGAAGAGGTGCCGATGCCGCGCAGGTTGGCGCTGTTGAAGCCGCGCTGATCCTTGCCGTCGGTGATCGAGACGCCGTCGGTCAGGCCGCCGACGTTGGCCGACAGCCGCGCCAGGATTTCGCTGGCGGTGGTGACGCCGACTTTATCGATTTCTTCACGGGTGATCACCTGCACCGGCAGCGCGGTTTCCGATTCGATGCGCTTGATGGCCGAGCCGGTGATTTCCACTTTCGGCAGCGGCGCCGATGCCGGCGCGGCGGCGTCCTGCGCCACCGCGTTGCCGAGCAGGCCGGCCGCCGCCCCCACGCCCAGCGCCAGCCGCACGGCGCGCGTCATCATGGTATTCCGCATATTCTCTCCCCGTTGTTCGATATGTAAATAATTCATTTAAACTAACTGTACGCACATGTAGCCAAAAACTCAAGAAAGCCGGCCGCGTTTCTCCGGTACGCGATTTACTTTGTGAAAATAGTGCTACATACTCAATGCTTTACGAATTCCGCAGGGCAGGCCATGCACGCTATCACTCATCCCCTTTCCGCTCCGCACGCTAACGCCGCGTATGCGCTGACCAGTTTCCACTTCGGCACGCCGGGCAGCGGCAAGAAGGTGTACATCCAGGGTTCGCTGCACGCCGACGAGGTGCCGGGCATGCTGGTGGCGCAATTCCTGCGCACCGAGCTGGCCGCGCTGGAAGCGGCCGGCAAAATCAGCGGCGAGATCGTCCTGGTGCCGGCCGCCAACCCGATCGGGCTGGCGCAGGCCATCCACGGCGCGGCGTTCGGGCGCTTTGACCTGACCACCGGCGTCAACTTCAACCGCGCCTACAAGCACGTGGCGAATGACTTGAAAAAATCGCTGGCCGGCAAGCTGGGGCAGGACGCCGCCGCCAACGTGGCGCTGATCCGCGAGCACGCGCGCGCCGCGATTGCCGACTGGACGCCGGCCACCGACGCCGAGACGCTCAAGAAAACCTTGATGACCCTGGCCATCGACGCCGACATCGTGCTCGACCTGCATTGCGACAACGAGGCGGTGCTGCACATCTACGCCGGCACGCCGCTGGCCGAGGCGATTGCGCCGCTGTCGGCCATCCTCGGCTCGCACGCCACGCTGTTGGCCTACGAGGCCGGCGGCGAACCGTTCGACGAGGCGTGCAGCCGCCTGTGGTGGGATCTCGACAAACACTTCGAACACCAGTTCCCGATCCCGGCCGCCTGCCTGGCCACCACGGTCGAACTGCGCGGCGAGCAGGAAGTCAGCTACGTGCTGGCGCGCAAGGATGCCGCCGGCCTGCTGCAATTCCTGACCCTGCAAGGCGTGCTGCACGCCGGCGACGCGGCCGCGCAAGCCGCGGCGGCCGTGCTGCCGGCGCCGCTCTGCGAGGCGACGCCGCTGGAAGGCGTGGAGCCGCTGTACGCGCCGCACTCCGGCATCCTGGTCTACACCCGCGAGATGGGCACGCGCGTCGCTGCCGGTGACGCGATTGCCGACTTGATCGATCCGGTCAGCGGCGCGACCACGGTGTTGCGCGCCACGGTGGACGGCGTGTTCTTTGCGCGCAGCGCGCACCGCCATGTGATCCGCGGCATGAACGTCGGCAAAGTCGCCGGCGCCAAGGCTTATCGTGAAGGCGACCTGCTGAGCGTATGATGACGACCAAAAAATTCAAACTCCCGCATACCTTCGTCCTGCTGTTCATCATCCTGGCGCTGATTGCGGCCGCGACCTGGCTAGTCCCCGGCGGCAAGTACGACACGCACATGGTGAACGGCAAGCAGCTGATCAACCCGGACAGCTTCCACTACATCGAGAGCGCGCCGCAAGGCCTGGTGGCGCTGATGAAGGCGCCGATCAAGGGCTTCGTCGAGGCCGGCCAGATCATCGGCTTCGTGCTGATCGTCGGCGGCGCGTTCGCGGTGCTGCAGAAGACCGAGGCGATCGACTCGATGATCAAATCGCTGGCCAAGGCGCACGAGAGTTCGGTGTTTATCCAGAAGGCGCTGATCCCGGTGTTTGTCACCATGTTCTCGATCGGCGGCGCCACCTTTGGCATGAACGAGGAGGCGATACCGTTTATCCTGATCTTCGTGCCGTTGGCTTTGGCGCTGGGCTATGACACGGTGGTCGGCGTATCGATTCCCTTCCTAGGTTCGCAGGTGGGTTTTTCGGCGGCGTTTCTGAACCCGTTCAACGTCGGCATCGCCCAGGGCATCGCCGGCGTGCCGGTGTTTTCCGGCTGGGGCTACCGCCTGATCGTGTGGGCGATTGCCACCACGGTGACGGTGCTGTTCCTGATGTGGTACGCGGCCCGCGTCAAGCGCAATCCGCAACTGAGCCCGACCTACGCGCTCGACCTGGACAAGCGCAAGGAGCTGCCGGAAGGCGGCGTCGGCGAATTCCACGGCATGACCGCGCGCCACAAGGCGGTGCTGTGGATCTTCGCCGGCTCGCTGGCGGCCATGGTGTTTGGCGTGGTGCACTACGACTGGTATATCGACGAGATTGCGGCGCTGTTCCTGTCGATGGCCATCGTGATCGGCCTGGTCGGCAAGCTCGATTCGACGCAGATCGTCGAAGGCTTCATGCAGGGCGCGCGCGACCTGGTCGGCACGGCGCTGGTGATCGCGCTGGCGCGCGGCACGCTGGTGCTGGCGCGCGATGCGCACATCATCGACACCATGCTGCATGCCTTGATGCCGCTGGTGCAGTCGGCGCATCCGATTTTCGCGGCATGGAAGATGTTCGGCATCCAGACCGTGATTAATTTCTTCATCCACTCCGGCAGCGGGCAGGCCGCGCTGACCATGCCGATCATGGCGCCGCTGGCGGACCTGGTCGGCGTGACGCGCCAGACCGCAATCCTGGCGTTCCAGTTCGGCGAATTCACCACGCCGATGATCCCGACTTCCGGCATCACCGTCGGCGTGCTGGCCCTGGCGCGCATCCCGTGGATCACCTGGGCCAAGTGGATGATCCCGCTGCAACTGATCTACGCCGTCCTCGCCCTCGCCCTGCTGGTGCCGCCCTGCCTGATGAACTGGCAGTAAGTTCAGTCAAGTTGGCGCCGCGCGCGGCGGCGCCGTTCGATTGCGGCGCGGCGCGGGTTGGCCGCTTCGCCGGTGCGCCAGTCGCTGGCGCGCATCCAGCCCTCGTTGTGGCTGCGCTGGATCCAGATGTCGCGCCACGCATTGCGCACGCAGCCGCAAACTTCGTTGGCCCAGCCGCGCGGCGTGACGATTTTTCCTTCAGCGATCAACAAGTCGCCTTCCACTTGGGCCAAGTGGCTGGTGTAGCAATGGTTGATGCGCAACAGCGTACCGTGCGGCAGAAACAGGTTTTTCCACTGGTAGCCGCGTTCGACCGGCCGGCCACGGTTGCGCGCCAGCCATTCCTTGATGGCGACGGTGGCAATGTCGCCGGGATTGCGCAGGTCGCGTTGTTTCCACAGCGCGTCGCACAGGGCTCCATATACCTTGGGGTTTACTTCCACAGTGACTGCCTCGTTTTGTCTCATTTTGCCTTCTCCCATGCCTCGTTCTTTATTGTTAGACCGCCCTCTCCCTAGAGAAGTTCAACGGCCATGTAAAAAAACGAGGCACTAGACGAGGCAAAACGAGACAAAACGAGGCAATGAGTCGGGAAGAGAAACCATGCATATATACCCGGAATCAGTTGGCGTAGATGCTGGGAAAGTAGCGCTCCATCAGCGTCGCCGGGCGGGTTGGCGGAGTGAAGCCGTAGCGGGCGTATAGTTCGTGGGCGTCGCTGGTGGCCAGCATGAAGCGGCGCAGGCCCTGCAGGTCGGGATGCTCGAGCACCGACTGCACCAGCGCCTTGCTGATGCCGCGCCCGCGCTGCTCCTCCACCACAAACACATCGGCCAGATAAGCGAAGGTGGCGCAATCGGTGGTCACCCTGGCAAAACCCACCTGCTTGCCCGCCACGTACGCGCCAAAACACAGCGAATTGTCGATCGCCCGCTCCACCACCGCCAGCGGGATGCCGATAGCCCAGGTCGAGCGCTCGCTCAGGAACTGGTGGATCAGGGGCACGTCGAGTAAGGCTTTATCGGTGCTGATGTGCAGTGTCGTCATGTTTTCCGTGATCAAAGTGACAAGGTTGACGTATTTTAGTGCAGCTTGCGGTTTATAATCGCTGTTGATCCTACGCGCACTTCCTACTTTTGACTATGACTGCACAACTTTCCAAAAAGGCCGAAGCCTGGTCGGCCCGCTTCAACGAACCGGTTTCCGACCTGGTCAAACGCTACACCGCCTCGGTGTTCTTCGACAAGCGCCTGGCCAAGGCCGACATCCAGGGCTCGCTGGCCCACGCTGAAATGCTGGCCGCCCAGGGCATCATCAGCGCCCAGGACCGCGCCGAGATCGAGCGCGGCATGGCGCAGATCAGCGCCGAAATCGACGCCGGCAGCTTCGAGTGGCTGCTCGACCTGGAAGACGTCCACCTCAACATCGAAAAGCGCCTGACCGAACTGGTCGGCGACGCCGGCAAGCGCCTGCACACCGGCCGCTCGCGCAACGACCAGGTGGCCACCGACATTCGCCTGTATGTGCGCTCGGCCATCGACGACGTGCTGGCCCTGCTGCACGCGCTGCGCAGCGCCCTGACCGACCTGGCCGAAAAGAACGCCGACACCATCCTGCCCGGCTTCACCCACATGCAAGTGGCACAGCCGATCACCTTCGGCCACCACATGCTGGCCTACGTGGAAATGTTCGGCCGCGACGCCGAGCGCATGGCCGACGCCCGCAAGCGCGTCAACCGCCTGCCGCTGGGTGCGGCCGCACTGGCCGGCACCACCTTCCCGATCGACCGCGTGCGCGTGGCCAAGACGCTGGGCTTCGACGACGTCTGCCACAACTCGCTGGACGCCGTCTCCGACCGCGACTTCGCGATCGAGTTCACCGCCGCCGCCTCGCTGATCATGATGCACGTGTCGCGCATGTCGGAAGAGCTGATCATCTGGATGAGCCCGCGCGTCGGCTTCATCGACATTGCCGACCGCTTCTGCACCGGCTCGTCGATCATGCCGCAAAAGAAAAACCCGGACGTGCCGGAACTGGCGCGCGGCAAGACCGGCCGCGTGTTCGGCCACCTGATGGGCCTCTTGACCCTGATGAAAGGCCAGCCGCTGGCCTACAACAAGGACAACCAGGAAGACAAGGAACCGCTGTTCGACACCGTCGACACCCTGGTCGACACCCTGCGCATCTTTGCCGACATGGCCGGCGGCATCAGCGTCAAGCCGGAGAACATGCGCGCCGCCGCCCTGCAAGGCTACGCCACCGCCACCGACCTGGCCGACTACCTGGTCAAGAAAGGCCTGCCGTTCCGCGACGCCCACGAAGCCGTGGCGCACGCCGTGCGCGCCTGCGACGACCTGAAAATCGACCTGGCCGACATGTCGCTGGAACAGCTGCGCGCCTTCTCGACCCTGATCGAGGACGACGTGTTTGCCGTGCTGACGCTGGAAGGCTCGGTGGCCGCGCGCGACCACGTTGGCGGCACCGCGCCGCACCAGGTGCGCAAGGCCATCGCCCGCGTGCGCGAGCAACTGCAGTAAATCTCCCCGGCGCCGCCGTCCGCGCGGCGCCGATCTGCCTGCTGTTTGATCTGGCACAGTACCGCTCCCCGCCATCGTTCTAGCGTGAAGTCATCTACCACGGAGGATGACATGAAACCACGCACACTTTTGCTTGCCGCCTGCATCGCCCTGCCGCTGCACGCCCCCGCCGCCCAGCTGATGTCGGCCCCCATCAGCGTCGCCACCCCGCAGGAAAGCGCCAGCCTGGTCGCCAAGCTGACCGCGCTTGACGCCCGCCCCGGCCTGAGCGCCGACTACAGCTTCCGCATCAGCAGCCAGCACCCGGGCGTGGTCGGCCAGAAAATCACCCGTGCCCAGCACACCTACAAGGGCTTGCGCGTGTTCGGCTCGGAATCGGTGGTGGTCACCAACGCGCGCGGCGACATCGTCAGCGTTGCCGCCTCCGACCGCCGCCCGGGCCTGCAGCCACAAGCCACCACACCGGGCGGTGTGGCCCCGCCACCGTCCCCAGCCGCGCCGCTGCCAACGCCAGCCGAACTCACGCCCGTCCTCAGCGCCGACGACGCCATCCGCGCCGCCGTGCAAGCCATCGCGCCGGCCGGCACGCACCGCTGGCCGCCGAGCGCCGAACTGCTCATCTATCCGCTGATGAAAAACGTGCGCAGCAGCGCCGCCAGCAACAAGCCCGACGACCAGCTCAACGCGCTCGACCTGCAGGAAGTGGTGGAGCGCTACGAGCTGGCCTATCTGGTGCAGCTGCGCATGGCGCAGGACGGCAAGCTGGTCTACTACGACGTGGTAGTCAGCGCCCGCAACGGCGCCATCATCGCCAAGTGGCCGGCGCTGCAGACGGTGACCGGCATCGGCCACAGCCAGTACAACGGCCAGGTGCCGATCAGCACCAGCGCCACCGCGGGCGGCTTCCAGATGCTCGACAGCGCGCGCGGCAGCGGCGGCAAGTTCGGCGCCATGGCCATCACCAACGCCAACCACAGCTCGCCCAACAACCCGGATCCCGGCAGCGTCTACAGCAACGCCACGAATACCTGGGGCGACGGCCTGCAATACAACGGCGGCAGCACCACCAATGCCAACGGCCAGACCGCCGCCGTCAACGCGCTGTGGGGCCTGATGAACACCTACGACACCAACAAAAATGTGCTGGGCTGGCAATCGCTGGACGGCAACAACACCGCCACCTACATTGCCGCCCATGTCGGCACCGCCTACGACAACGCCTTCTACGACGACCGCTGCAAATGCATGTACATCGGCGACGGCAACAGCTTCACCAGCCTGGGTGCGATCGACGTGATCGGCCATGAAATGTCGCACGGCGTGACCGCCGCCACGGCCGACCTGATCTACGCCGGCGAATCGGGCGGCCTCAACGAATCGAACTCCGACATCGGCGGCGAAGTGGTGGAAGCGTACGCGCGCAACGGCGGCACCGGCAACAGCGTGCCCGCCGCCGGCAACGACTGGATGATGGGCAAGGAAATCAGCAAGAGCGGCCAGCCGCTGCGCTGGATGTACAAGCCGAGCAAGGACGGCCGCAGTCCCGACGCGTGGAGCAGCGCGCTGAAAAACCTCGACGTGCATTATTCAAGCGGCCCGAACAACCGCATGTTCTACTTCCTGGCGCAGGGTTCCAGCGCCGACCCGGCCAGCGACTACCACAGCCCCTTCCTGGTGCGCGCGCCGGCCGCCATGAGCGGCATCGGCAGCGACAAGGCCTACCGCATCTGGTTCAAGGCGCTGACCACCAAGTTCACCTCGTCCACCAACTACGCCGACGCCCGCAACAAAGTGCTGCTGGCCGCGCAGGAACTGTACGGCACCACCTCAAAGGAAGCGATCGCCGTGCAGCGCGCCTACGCCGCCATCAACGTCGGCGCCGACATCGATGAAGCGGATGGCGGCGGCGAGGCCGTCGAGCGCATCGTCAACGGCGGCTTTGAAAACGGCGCCACCGGCTGGAGCGGCAGCACTGGCGTGATCGGCGCCAACCCCGCGCAGCCGCCGTACGAAGGCGCGCGCTACGCCTGGCTGGGCGGCAACGGCCGGCGCGCCACCGAAACGCTGCGCCAGCAAGTCGCCATCCCGGCTGCCGCCACCAGCGCGCAGTTGAGCTTCGCGCTGCACATCGACACCGCCGAAACCAGCAACACCGTGTACGACACCCTGACCGTCACCGTGCGCAACGCCGGCGGCGGCACCGTGCTGGCCACGCTGGCCACCTACACCAACCTGACGCCGGCCGGCGGCTACCAGATCCGCAGCTTCGACCTGCTGCCGTTCAAAGGGCAGAACGTGACCTTGTCGTTTGCCATGCGCGAAGACCGCAGCAAGCAGACCTCCTTCGTGCTCGACAAGGTCAGCCTGCTGACCAAATGAAATGATCAGCGCAGCGACACGAACACCGGGTTCGAATAGAACCACAGACTGCGGTAGTTACGGTCGTTGATATCGTTGAAGCGCTGGGTGTTGTCGGTGGCGCCGGTGCGCTGGTCGGCCAGCGGCTCGCCGCCCGCCGTCAGGCCGGCGACATCCACGCCCAGGTTGGTGCCGCGCAGGCGAAAGTACTGGTTCTTGCTGGCGGTGGTCTCATAGGTCACGCTGTAGTAGCCGTCCGCATCGAGCTTCCAGTCGGCCGCCGTGAAGCGCTTGACCACGCGCGTGCTGGCGTTGGCCGCCACGCTATAGGCGGCGCTGCCCGGCGTGGCCTTGGCGCCGACGTCGCCGGCGATCAGGTCGACGTGATCGACCACCGGCTTGACGTTGGCCGGCGTGCCGCTGTCGACCGGCTTCTCGTAATTATTTTTCGCCGGCGACTTGAAGCGGATCGTGATCGTCACCTTGTCGCCGCTGGCCACCTTCAGTTCACCGCCCATCTCCTTGCGGTCATCCTTGCTGGCCAGGTTGAAGTCCAGCGCATTGATCAAATCCCCGTACACCGAGAACATCTTGCCCGAGCGCAGACCGGCCAGCAAATCCTTGAGCGCCGGCGCGCCGGTGGCGCTGTTGAACACATAGTTCTTCGCATACTCGCCGGGGAAATAGCCGCTGCTATTGCCGCCGACGATCTTGAAGTGGGTGTCCGAGTCGGTCAGGTTCCAGATGCGGCGGCCCTCGCCCAGCAGCGCGTCCCACGGCCCGCCCAGTTTGGCCACCACATAATCGACGCCGCCATACACGCGCAGCAGCGCATTGTCGTCGGTGTAGGCCGCCGTGTAGCCGCCGCGATCTGGCTCCATCTGATTGCCGACCATGCCCTCGATGGCAAACATGATGTTCGGCGCGGCGTCGTTGAAGGCGCGGAAATCGGCGATCGTGTAGCTGCCCTTGTTGCGCGACGGGTGATTGATCACCGCGTAGCTGCTGTCGGGGTAATTCTGTTTGAGCCAGTTGATCGCCTGCAGCGCATCGTCGGCGCTCTTGTTGTAGCGCGTCTCGCCGTACCTGGCCTTCCACGCCGCCACGTCGGCCGCGTCGAACATGGCCGCGTCGCGCGTGGTGAACAGGTACTCGAACTCCTTCATGCCCTTGGTGCTGGCGGCGGCGCCGTCGAACAGGCCGATGCCGATATGATCGTGGGTCGGCATGTCCCATTCAAAGCCGGAGAAAATCAGCTTGTCGGCGTAGGTGCCGGCCGCCTGCAGCGCCTTCACGCGCGGGATCTCATAGCGCTCGGCGCCGAGCGACATCGGAATCGACGCCGCCAGCGCCGCGCCCTTCTCGTCGCGGGTCGAGACGCGCAAGTGATTCGACACCGCCATCCAGTCCAGGCCATAGCTGGTGAACGCCTTGCCCAGAATCTTTTCCAGCGTCTGGCTGACGTCAGCGTCGGCCGACTGCGTGGTGTGGGTGTGCAGATCGCCGGCGATCCAGCGGCCAGCCGGCAGCGGCGGCACGGCGCTTTGCGGATCGTTGTCGCCGCCGCAGGCAGCGATGGTCAGCACGGTGGCAATGGCGGAAGGGAGCAGCAGTTTTTTGTACGGCATGGAGAACATCCTGAAGTGTGAAACGGAGGAGCGGGCACCATAACATTGGTGTATGACGGCCGCGTGACCTGCTATCATCGTGTGCTCAGGCGGGCCATCCCCGCGCACAACATCAGGATATAAAAATGACTATAGGCATAGGCGGCAAGAGCATCGACGAGGCGCTGGCCTCGCTGTCGGACATGACGGCGGGCGCGATCCCGATTGGCAAAGACGAACACCTGCAGCGCATCGCGCGCGCGCAAGCCTACATGCAGGCGCAGGGCATCGCCGCCATCTACATCAACGCCGGCGCCAACCTGACCTACTTCACCGGCACCAAGTGGTACGCCAGCGAGCGCATGGTCGGCGCGATTTTGCCGGCGCAAGGCGCGGTGGAATACATCGCCCCGGCGTTCGAAGAAAGCACGCTGAAAGACTTCATGCTGGTCGACGGCCCGGTCAACTGCTGGCACGAACACGAAAGCCCGTACGCGCTGTTCATCGCTGTGCTGAAACGCATGGGCATCGCGCCGAATTCGGCACAGCCGCCGCGCGTCGGCATCTGCGAGAGCGCCGCCTTCTTCATCTATGACGGCATCCGCCCGCTGGCCGAGGGCTACGCGCTGGAAAACGCGCGCGCCGTCACCGCCCACTGCCGCACCCGCAAATCGGCCGCCGAAATCGCTCTGATGCAGCGCGCCAAAGACATGACCCTGGCCGTGCACATCGCCGCCGCCAGCATCCTGCGTGTAGGCATCACCACCAAGGAAGTGGAAGAATTCATTGACCGCGCGCACCGCAAGGTCGGCGCCTCCGGCTCCTACTTCGTGATCGTGCTGTTCGGCGAAGCGACCGCCTACCCGCACGGCGTCAGCTACGTGCAAACCTTGAAGTCCGGCGACACCGTGTTGATCGACACCGGCTGCAAGCTGCACAACTACATTTCCGACATCACCCGCACCTACGTGTACGGCCCGATCAGCGAGCGCCAGCGTTCGGTGTGGAACAGCGAGAAAAAAGCGCAGGCCGCCGCGTTTGCCGCCGCCCAGCTGGGCGTGCCGTGCGAGGAAGTGGACGCCGCCGCGCGCCGCGCGCTGGAAGCCGACGGCTTCGGCCCCGGCTACAAGCTGCCCGGACTGCCGCACCGCACCGGCCACGGCATCGGCCTCGACATCCACGAGTGGCCCTACCTGGTCGGCGGCGACAAGACCGCGCTGGACGTCGGCATGTGCTTCTCCAACGAGCCAATGATCTGCATCCCCGGTGAATTCGGCGTGCGCCACGAAGACCACTTCTACATGACCGCCAGCGGCCCGAAATGGTTCACCGAGCCAGCCCACAGCATCGACGACCCATTTGGGTTAGGGGTTTGACGCGCGGCACCAGCCCAACCCGCACACCGCTGGCGTCAGGGTCTGACCCCGTACGGGGTCAGACCCTTTCGTTAGGGGTACTGCAAGCAGCACACCTGTTCAGCGCCAACCACAACGCATTCGCTGTACCCCGTAATCAACCATAGGAGGCTCACATGAAACGAGTGACTGGTATCGGCGGCATCTTCTTTTACGCGAAGGATCCCAAGGCGCTGGGCGAGTGGTACAAGCGCCACCTCGGCATCGACGTGCAGTCGTGGGGCGGCGCCGCGTTTGAGTGGAAGGACGACGACGGCAAGCCGACCGGCGGCACCACCGCGTGGTGCATCTCGTCCGCCGACAGCGGCTCGTTCGCGCCCAGCGCCGCGCCGTTTGTGGTCAACTACCGCGTGGCCGATCTCGACGCGCTGCTGCAAGCGCTGCGCGCCGAGGGCTGCAACGTGCTCGATAAAACCGATGAATCGGAATTCGGCAAGTTCGGCTGGGTCATCGACCCGGAAGGCAACAAGGCCGAGCTGTGGCAACCGCCGCCCGGCCAGTAATCACGCGCGCTTCATCACCAGCGTGAGGATGTCGTAGCTGGCCACCAGCTCGTCGCGCTGGTTGGTCACCTGCACATCCCACGCCACCACGCCCTGCCCCACGCCCTTGTCGTCGGTGCGGTTGCGATCCACCTTGCGCTTGCAGGTCAGGCGCGCGCGGATGGTATCGCCTATCGCCACCGGCGCCACGAAGCGCAGATTATCCAGGCCGTAGTTGGCCAGCACCGGGCCCGGCGCCGGCGACACGAACAAGCCCGCCGCCGCCGACAGCACGAAGTAGCCGTGCGCGATGCGCTGGCCGAATTGCGTATCTTTCGCCGCCACTTCGTCGAAGTGCATGTAGAAGTAGTCGCCCGAAACGCCGCCGAAGTTGACGATGTCCGCCTCGCCCACCGTGCGGCGATGGGTCAGCAGCGAATCGCCGATCGCCAGATCTTCGAAGTGCTTGCGGAACGGATGCACGGCATCTTCCTGCACTTTGGCGCCGCGCACATACTCGCCCGTCACCGCCGCCAGCATGGTCGGCGAGCCTTGCACCGCCGCCCGCTGCAGGAAGTGGCGCACCGCGCGGATGCCGCCCAGTTCCTCGCCGCCGCCGGCGCGTCCCGGCCCGCCATGCTTCAGCTGCGGCAGCGGCGAGCCGTGGCCGGTGGAGTCCACCGCCGCCTCGCGATCCAGCACCAGCACGCGCCCATGCGACGCCGCCGCCATAGGCACAGCGTAAGCCGCCGTCGCCGGATCTTTGGTCACCAGCGTCGACACCAGCGAACCCTTGCCGCGCGCCGCCAGCGCCAGCGCTTCCTCGATGCCGTTGTAGCTGATGATGGTGCTGACCGGGCCAAACGCTTCCACGTCGTGCACCGCCTCGTTGCGCATGCCGTCGCGGCACAGCAGCAGGGTCGGCGCGAAGAACGCGCCTTCGCCCACGCCCTCGCCGACCGGCTTGAAGCCATCGCGCGCGCTGAACAGCACCTCGTTGCCGCGCGCCAGCAGCTCGACGCGCTCCGTCACATCGCGCTGCTGGTCGCGCGACGCCAGTGCGCCCATGCGCACGCCCTCCACCGAAGGATCGCCGACGCTGACCTTCGCCAGGCGCTCGCGCAGGCGCGTGCCGACTGCATCGACCATATTTTCCGGCA
Organism: Duganella rivi; assembly: GCF_009857435.1. GTDB lineage: Bacteria > Pseudomonadota > Gammaproteobacteria > Burkholderiales > Burkholderiaceae_D > Rugamonas > Rugamonas rivi. The sequence goes on along the minus strand of NZ_WWCK01000007.1, from coordinate 414,323 downwards.
CGATGATGCGGCGGATCGCGGTGCACTTCTGCCCCGCCTTGCCGGTCATCTCGCGCGCCACTTCCTTGACGAACAGGTCGAACTCCGCGTCGTCCGGCGTCACATCCGGCGCCAGGATGGCGCAGTTGAGCGAGTCCGCTTCGGCAGTAAACGGCACCGAATTGGCGATCAGGTTGCGGTTGGTGCGCAGCCTGGCCGCCGTGTCGGCCGAGCCGGTGAAGGTCACCACGTCGGCGCCGCCAAGGCGATCCAGCAAGTCGCCGGTGCTGCCGATCACCAGTTGCAGCGCGCCTTCCGGCAGCAGGCCGGATTCGTGCATCATGCGCACCAGCGCTTCGGTCAAGTAGCTGGTCGCGCTGGCAGGTTTGCCGATGCAGGGCATGGCCGCCAAAAAGCTCGGCGCGAACTTTTCCAGCAGGCCCCAGATCGGGAAGTTGAAGGCGTTGATGTGCACCGCCAAGCCGCCGCGCGGCACCAGAATGTGGGTGCCGGCAAAGCCGCCGTTCTTCCCCAGCGCCATGGCCGGGCCTTCATGCAGCACATTCGACGACGGCAGCTCGCGGCTGCCCATGCTGGCGTAGGCGAACAGCGTGCCGGTGCCGCCTTCGATATCGACCCAGCTATCGGCGCGGGTGGCGCCGGTCTGGTGCGAGATGGCGTAGAGTTCTTCCTTGCGGCTTAGCAGATACAAGGCCAGCGCCTTCAGGCGCGCGGCGCGCTGCTGGAAATTCATCTGCATCAGCGCCGGCACGCCTCGCTTGCGGGCGTAGGTAACGGCTTCGTCGAAGTCGATGCGGTCGGCGTGGGTGTGATAGATGACGGCGTTGGTCAGCGCGCTATGCAGCGGCGTCGCCGCCTCGCTGCCGATCCAGCGTCCGGCGATAAAGCTTTGCAGTGTTTGTGGCATGGTGCGGTCTCCGATAATTATGCTGAAGCGTTTTTGTGCAGATGCAGCGGCAGCGCGCTGTCCCATTCGATACGTTTGCGGTCTGGCTCCGGCGCGGTCAAGGCTTCGGTCTCGCGCATGGTTTGCATGCTGCGAACCGCCAGCTCTTGATACTGCGCGGTACCGCCAGACTTCCATTTGATCTCGTCGTCGCTTAATTCGCGCAGCACCCTGGCCGGCGAGCCGACCGCCATGCTGCGCGGCGGGATCTCCATGCCCGCCCGCACAAAGCTCATCGCCGCAACGATGCTGTCGGCGCCCACCACCGCGTTATCCATGATGACGCTGTTCATACCCACCAGCGCGTTGCGCCCGATGCGGCAGCCGTGCAGCACCGCGCCATGACCGATATGCCCATCCTGCTCAACCACCGTATCGCAGCCGGGGAAGCCGTGCATCACGCAGGTATCCTGCAAGTTCGCGCCTTCCTCCAGAATCAGCCGCCCGAAGTCGCCGCGCAGCGCCGCCAGCGGGCCGATATAGCAGCGCGGCCCGACGATCACATCGCCGATCAGCACCGCGCTGGGATGCACATATGCCGTCGGATGCACGACCGGCGTCACGCCGTTAATCTCATAAACCTTGACCATGCCGGCCTCCGTTCAAACGCGCTCGATCACCAGCGCAATGCCCTGCCCGACGCCGATGCACATGGTGCACAGCGCATAGCGGCCGCCGGTGCGCTCCAGTTGATGCAGCGCCGCCAGCACCATCCGCGCACCCGATGCGCCCAGCGGATGGCCGATCGCAATCGCGCCGCCATTCGGATTCACGTGCGGCGCATCGTCGGCCAGGCCAAGATCGCGCGTCACCGCCAGGCCCTGCGCGGCAAACGCCTCGTTCAACTCAATCACGTCCATGTCGGCAATCGACAAGCCCACCTGCGCCAACACCTTCTTCGACGCCGGCGACGGCCCGAAGCCCATGATGCGCGGGGCCAGTCCCGCCGTCGCCATGCCGAGCACGCGCGCGCGCTTGCGCAAGCCATACTGTCCGGCCGCCGCCGCAGACGCCAGCAGGATCGCGCACGCGCCATCGTTCACGCCCGATGCATTGCCCGCCGTGACCGTGCCGTCGGGCCGCACCACGCCTTTCAGCTTGGCCAGCATCTCCAGCGTGGTGTCCGGGCGCGGATGCTCGTCGGTGTCGAACACCTTGGGCTCGCCCTTGCGCTGCGCCAGCGTCACCGGCACGATCTGGTCGCGGAACACGCCCGCTGCATGGGCGGCGGCCCAGCGCTGCTGGCTGCGCAGCGCAAACGCATCCTGGTCGGCGCGGCTGACGCCAAACTCCAGCGCCACGTTCTCCGCCGTCTCCGGCATCGAGTCAATGCCATGTGCGGCCTTCATCAGCGGGTTGACGAAGCGCCAGCCGATGGTGGTGTCCTCGATCTTGGCCGCGCGCGAAAACGCGCTATCGGCCTTGGCCATCACGAACGGCGCGCGCGTCATGCTCTCCACGCCGCCCGCGATCACCAGCTGCGCCTCGCCCGACTTGATCGCGCGCGCGGCCATGCCGACCGCGTCCAGCGACGAGCCGCACAAGCGGTTGATGGTGCTGGCCGGGACATCGACCGGCAAGCCGGCCAGCAGCGCCGCCATGCGCGCCACGTTGCGGTTATCCTCGCCGGCCTGGTTGGCGCAGCCGTAGTAGACGTCGTCGACGCGCGCCCAGTCGACGCCGGGGTTGCGGGCGATCAGCGCGGCAATCGGCAGCGCAGCCAGGTCGTCGGTGCGCACGCCGGCCAGCGCGCCGCCGTAGCGGCCGAAGGGGGTGCGGATGGCGTCACAGATGTAAGCTTCGTTCACAATGTCTCCTCAATCTATCATTCGACGGGGTACAACAGGCGCGTAGTCGTTGGCGCGGGACTGCTATCTTAAAAAGCACCCCGAACGAAAGGGTCAGACCCCGTACGGGGTCTGACCCTGGCCGCAGCGGTGTGCGGGTTGGGTTGGTGCCGCACACTTTTAAAGCGACCAGCACCGTCAACCCCGTTTTAATTCTTCGGGCGCATATCAACCACGCGGCGCGCCTTGCCGGTCAGCGTGCGTTCGATGCCATTGGGCGGCAGCAGCTTGACCTTGGTGCTAACGCCGACGTTGGTCTTGATGCGCTGCTCCAGCTCGCGCGACAGCGCATCGATTTCCCCGCTCGCCACCTCGGGCCGCAGCTCGGCCAGCACGTCGAGCTTATCGAGATGCCCCTCGCGGCTCACCACCAGCTGGTATTGCGGCGCCAGTTTCGGCATCTTGCAAATCAGTTCTTCAATCTGCGACGGGAACACGTTGACGCCGCGGATAATCAGCATGTCGTCCGAGCGCCCGGTGATTTTGCCGATGCGGCGCATGCTGCGCGAAGTCGGCCGCAGCAATCGCGTGAGGTCGCGCGTGCGGTAGCGGATGATGGGCAGCGCCTCCTTGCTGAGCGAGGTGAATACCAGCTCGCCCTCTTCGCCATCCGGCAGCACCTCGCCGGTTTCTGGATCGATGATCTCCGGGTAGAAGTGGTCTTCCCAGATCACCGGGCCATCCTTTCTCTCGATGCATTCGCTGGCGACGCCGGGGCCCATCACTTCCGACAAGCCGTAGATGTCCACCGCATCGATGCCGGCACGCTGCTCAATCTCGGCGCGCATCGCATCCGTCCACGGCTCGGCGCCGAAGATGCCGACCTTGAGCGAACTGGCGGCAGCGTCCAGTCCCTGGCGCTGGAATTCCTCGATGATGTTCAGCATATACGACGGCGTCACCATGATGATGGCGGGCTTGAAGTCCTGTATCAGCTGCACCTGCTTTTCGGTCTGGCCGCCGGACATCGGGATCACCGTGCAGCCTAGCCGCTCGGCGCCATAATGCGCACCGAGGCCGCCGGTGAACAGGCCGTAGCCGTAGGAGATGTGCACCATGTCGCCACGGCGCCCGCCGGCGGCGCGGATCGAACGCGCCACCACATTGGCCCAGGTGTCGATGTCGTTCTGCGTGTAGCCCACCACGGTCGGCTTGCCGGTGGTGCCGCTCGACGCATGCACGCGCACCACACGCTCTTGCGGCACGGCGAACAGGCCAAATGGGTAGTTGTCGCGCAAGTCCTTCTTGGTGGTGAACGGGAACTTGGCGATATCGGCCAGTGTTTTCAGATCGTCGGGGTGGACGCCGGCCTTGTCGAAGGCGGCGCGGTAGTGCGGCACGTTGTCATAGGCGTGCTTGAGCGACCATTGCATGCGTTGCAGTTGCAGCGCTTGCAGCTCGTCGCGGCTGGCGCGCTCGATCGGCTCCAGGTCGGACGGCGCGGGAGTGCGTTGGACCATCGGTGTCTCCTTGTTAGATCACGCTGCCGCTGATGCGGTGCGATTTGCCGCGGAACAGCGCTATCGTGCGGCCCTCCTGGTTGCTGACCTTGACGTCGTAGATGCCGCTCTTGCCGGCCAGCGATTGCTCGACGGCGGTGGCGCTCAAAACGTCGCCCTCGTGGCCGGGCGCGAGGTAGTCGATGCTGCAGCCAGCGCCCACGGTGACGTGGTTACGGCTGTTGCAGGCGAAGGCAAAGGCGCTGTCAGCCAGCGTGAAGATAAAGCCGCCGTGGCAGGTCTGGTGGCCGTTCAGCATATCGGCGCGCACCGGCATCGACATCCGTGCGTAGCCCGGCGCCACGGCGTCAATCACCATGCCCAGCGCCTGCGAGGCCGGATCGCGCGCAAACATCGCCGCCGCCACCGCCTCCGCAAGTGCCTGTGCTTCCGCGCGTGCGTCGTTCAGATTATTCATGGAAGCGCCCTCCGCTCGCCTGCTTGCGGCGCAGCAGCGGCGAGACGCGGTAGCGATCCTCGCCATAGCTGCCCGCCAAATGGGCCAGCACGCGCACGATGTGTTCTATGCCGACGGCATCCGCCCACGCCAGCGGGCCGCGCGGGTAGTTGACGCCCTTCTGCATCGCGGTGTCGGCAGCGGCGGCGTTGCAGACGCCCTGGTTGACCGCATCCGCCGCCTCATTGGCCAGCATGGCGACGGTGCGCATCACCGCCATGCCGGGCACGTCGTCCAGGCGCGTGACGATGAAACCGGCCGCTTGCAGCAAGCCCACCACTGCGTGATACGCCGCCGGCGCGCACTGGTCGGCACACGCGACGGCAATCCGCTTGGCGCTGCCGTAGTCCAGCGCGAGGTCGAACAGCACCGTATCTGGATGATGGTTGTCGCAGGCGCGCTGCGTCGCGCTGCGGCCATCGGTCAGATACACCGCAGCGCCGTTGCAGTGGAAAGCCGGCGCATCGTCGTGCGGGCCGGCGGAGCGGATGGTCTCCGGCGTGCGGCGCTGCGCGATCTCGATGCCCGCCGCGCGCAACCGCGCCGCCAGCGCATCGACTACCGCGCCGCCCACCGCGTGCAAAGCCGCGCCCTGCTCCACCGTGTAGCTCACATACTCCGGCTTCGGCTGCGGCGCTTCGGCCTGCGCCTGCGGCGCGGCGGCGCCATCGCCGTACTGGTAAAAGCCACGGCCCGTCTTGCGGCCGAGGAAGCCGGCATTCACCATCTCCTGCTGCAGCACCGACGGCGTAAAGCGCGGATCGCAAAAATACGCGTTAAAGACCGACTGCGTGACCGAGAAATTCACGTCGTGCCCGATCAAGTCCATCAACTCAAATGGCCCCATGCGGAAGCCGCCGGCCTCGCGCATCACCGCGTCGATGGTGGCCGCATCGGCCGCCTGCTCATTCAGCAAGCGCCAGCCCTCGGCGTAAAACGGCCGCGCCACGCGGTTGACGATAAAGCCCGGCGTTGACTTGGCGTGCACCGGGTTCTTGCCCCATGCCGCCGCCGTGTCGTATACCGTCTGCGCGACGGCAGCGTCGGTGGCCAGCCCGCTCACCACCTCGCACAGCGCCATCAACGGCACCGGATTAAAGAAGTGCATGCCCGCGACACGGCCCGGCAGCCGCACGCCCGCCGCAATCGCGGTCACGGAAATCGACGAGGTATTGGTCGCCAGGATGCAGTCGTCAGCGACGATGCCTTCCAGTTGCGCAAACAGTTCGCGCTTGGCGTCGAGGTTTTCAACGATGGCCTCCACCACCATGCCCGCATCGGCCACGTCGGACAGCGCAGCAGCAGCGTGCAAGCGCGCCACGGCCGCCGTGCAATCGGCAGCGCTGATGCGCTCCTTGGCGACCAGCTTTTCCAGCGCCGACGCGATGCCGGCAATCGCCTTCTGCACCGCTTCGGGACGCGTGTCGTACAAGCGCACCGTGTAGCCGGCCTCCGCTGCCACCTGCGCAATGCCCGCGCCCATGGCGCCGCTGCCGATTACCGCGACCGCGCGGCCGCTATCCAGGGCCGCCATCTCAGCGCCCCTTGAATTGCGGTGCGCGCTTTTCCATGAAGGCGGCCACGCCCTCGCGGTAATCGTCGCTGCGTCCCAATTCGCTCATCATGCCGCACTCCATCGACAACTGCTGCTGCAAGCTGTTGTGCGCACTGGCGTGCAAGGCTTGCTTGGTGAAGGCCAGTCCCTTGGTCGGCGCGCTGGCGAAGTGGCGCGCCATCGCCTGCACCTCGGCGGCGAAGTCGGCGTCGGGAATCGCTTTCCAGATCAAGCCCCATGCCTCGGCCTTCTCGGCGCTGAGTTTTTCTCCCAGCATGGCAAGGCCCATGGCGCGCGCGCTGCCGACAAGGCGCGGCAGGAAGTAGGTGCCGCCGGTATCGGGAATCAAACCCAGTTTGCAGAACACTTCGACGAAGGAGGCCGACTGCGTCGCCAGCACGATGTCGCACGCCAGCGCGATATTGGCGCCGGCGCCAGCCGCCACGCCGTTGACGGCGCAGATCACCGGCAGCGGCAGGTTGCGCAGCGATTGCACCAGCGGCGCGTAGTTCTGTTCCACCGAGTCGCCCAGATCGACGGCGCGCGCGCCCGGCTCCACGGCGCGATCCGACAAGTCCTGGCCGGCGCAGAAGCCGCGCCCCGCGCCGGTCAGCACCAGCACCCGCGCGCTGCCGCTGGCGACCTCGCTGGCGACACGCTTGATCGCGTGGCGCACTTCGTCGTGCATGGCCTGCGTGAAGCTATTCAGCTTGTCCGGGCGGTTCAAGGTCAGCGTGGCGACGCCGTCGCTGATGTCGAACAGGATGTTCTGGTAGTCCATGGGGGGTCTCCGTTTTTATTCGGCTTGGTCGAAGTCGATGACGACTTTGGCGGTGGTGGGGAAGCTCTGGCAGCTCAATACGTAGCCGCGCGCGATTTCGTAGTCTTCCAGCGCGTAGTTGGCGTCCATGTCGACTTTGCCCTCGATGACTTTGCAACGGCAGGTCGAGCACACGCCGCCTTTGCAAGAGTAGCGCATGTCGAGGCCCGCGCGCAGGCCGGCGTCGAGCAGCGATTCCTTGTCCTGCTCCATGGTGAAGCTGGCGGCATTGCCGTCCATGATGACGGTGACCTCGGTATGCTGGTGGACGGCGGCCGCTGCGCCGGCGGCGCGCGGCTGATGCGCGTGCCTGGGAATGCTGGCGGCGAACAGTTCGATCTTGATGTTCGACTTCGGCATGCCGGCGTCCTGCAGCGCGGCCGAGACGCCGTGCATCATGTCTTCCGGGCCGCAGATGAAGGCGACGTCGATGTCGTCGGCGCACACCCAGTGCCGGAGGAACTGCGCGGCTTTCTCCTGCGTGATGCGGCCGTTGAATAGTTCGATGTCCTGCTGCTCGCGGCTCATCACATAGGCCAGCTTGAGGCGTTCCATGTAGCTGTCTTTGAGGTCGGACAGTTCGTCTTTAAAGATGACGGACGAGGAAGCGCGGTTGCCGTAGAAGAGCGTGAAGCGGCTGTGCGGTTCGGCCGCCAGCGTGGTCTTGATGATCGACAGGATGGGCGTGATGCCGCTGCCGGCCGCGAAGGCGAGGTAGTGCTTGCGGTTGGCGGCGTCCAGCGGCACGTTGAAGTGGCCCATGGGCGGCATCACGTCCAGCGTTTGGCCGGCTTGCAGGGTGTCGTTGGCCCAGCTGGAAAACAGGCCGCCCTGCGTGCGCTTGATGGCCACGCGCAGCGCGCCGTCCTGCACGGCGGAGCAGATCGAGTAGGAGCGGCGCACGTCGTCGTCGCCGATCCTGGCGCGCAGGGTGAGGTGCTGGCCTTGCTGGAACTTGAAGCTGTCCTGCAGCTCGGGCGGCACGGCAAAGGTGACGGCGATGGTGTCGCGCGTTTCGTTGCGCACTTGGGCGATGGTCAGCGGGTGGAATTTGCTCATGATCGTTAGTGGCACTTGAAGTAGTCGAAAGGCTCGCGGCAGGCCAGGCATTTGTACAGCGCCTTGCAGGGCGTGGAACCGAATTGGCTGGTGATTTCGGTGTGCGTGGCGCCGCAATGCGGGCAGGCGACCGAAGGCGCGATCACGGCCCGGCGCGACACTGCCGCCAGCGCGGTGCGGCCTGCGCGCAGGCCGCTGATGTCGATCACTTGCTGCGCAGGGGGCGCAATGCCGTAGCCGCGCAGGGCCGCTTTGCCGGCATCGCTCATCCAGTCGGTCGTCCATGCGGGCGAGAGCTGGTTGTGCAGCCGCACCGTCGCCACGCCGCGCGCATGCAGCGCTTCGATGATGGCGTCGGCGATCACTTGCATGGCCGGGCAGCCGGAGTAGGTTGGCGTGATGGTGACGTCGCACGCGCCGTCGTCCGCCACGCGCACGTCGCGCACGATGCCCAAGTCGACAATGCTGATGACCGGGATTTCGGGATCGGGCACTTCGCCGAGCCACGCAAAAATTTGCTCAGCATGGGCCCCGGCCTTCGCCGGGGCGACGGCGCCGGGGGCATGCACTCGGGCCGCGTCGGCGGCGCTGCGGACAGCGGGTGCTGCGGCGGCGATGGCAGTGGCGGCGGCTTTCATTGCTGGCTCGCTGTTACCACGTGGCGCCGGGATAGGCGCGCTGCAGGAACTGCATCTCGGCCAGGATGTAGCCGAGGTGCTCGCTGTGGCGGCCTTGCTTGCCGCCGCGCTGCATCCAGGCGTCGGCCGGCGGCATGGTCAGCGTGGCCTCGGCCAGAATCTCGGCCACGTGCGCCAACCAGTGCGCGCGCAGTTCGTCTGCGGGCGGCGCGACGCCGGCGGCGACCATCGCCTCGTCCACCGCGTCGTAGGCAAACACCTCGCCGCTATACATCCACAATTCATTGACGGCGCTTTGGGTTTTGGCGTGACTGAGCTCCGTGCCATCGCCCAGCCGCACCATCAAATCGCCGCTGCGGCGCAGATGGTAAGTCACCTCTTTCAGCGCCTTCTCCGCAATCGCCGCCATGCGCGCATCGCTGCTGCGCGTCAGTCCTTCGATCAAGAAGTAGTGCCACGCATCGAAGAAGAACTGCCGCACCAGCGTGTCGGCATAATTCCCGTTCGGCTGTTCCAGCAGCAGGCAGTTTTTGAACTCATGCGCATCGCGCAGGTAAGCCAGCGCATCTTCGTCGCGGCCCGCGCCTTCCAGTTCGGCGGCGTACTCGTACCACATGCGCGTCTGGCCCAGCAGGTCGAGCGCCACGTTGGTCAGCGCCATGTCCTCTTCCAGCGCCGGCCCCTTGCCGCACCACTGCGACAATTGCTGGCTCAAGATCAAGGCGTTGTCGCCAAGGCGCAGCAGGTAGTTGACTTTGTGATCCATGGCGGCCGCCTTACAAGTTCTTGACTTCTTCCGGCATCGGGAAGAAGGTCGGATGGCGATACACCTTGCTGTTGGACGGCTCGAACAGCGCGCCCTTGTCGGCCGGGCTACTGGCGACGATATCGGCCGCGCGCACCACCCAGATGCTGACGCCTTCATTGCGGCGCGTGTAGACATCGCGCGCGTTATTCACCGCCATCTCCGCGTCCGGCGCGTGCAGGCTGCCCACGTGCTTGTGCGCCAGCCCGTGCTGGCTGCGGATGAACACTTCCCACAGAGGCCATTCCTTGCTCATTGCTGTCTCCTTTATGCGGCGGCGCGCGCTGCTTGTTTGTCGGCGTGGGCGACCAGCGCGTCGCGGAACCATTCGCCGTCGTCCCAGGCCTTGACGCGGGTGCGCAGGCGCTCGCGGTTGCACGGGCCGTTGCCTTTCAAGACTTCCTGGAATTCGGCCCAGTCGATGGCGCCGAAGTCGTAGTGGCCGGTATCGGCGTTCCAGCGCAGGTCGGGATCGGGAATGGTCAGGCCAAGGTACTCGGCCTGCGGCACGGTTTGATCGACCATGCGCTGGCGCAGTTCGTCGTTGGAGAACAGCTTGATGCGCCACTGCGCCGATTGCGCGCTGTTGACCGACTCCGCGTCCGAGGGGCCGAACATCATCAGCGACGGCCACCACCAGCGGTTCAGCGCGTCCTGCGCCATGGCCTTCTGCGCCGGCGTGCCGCGGCACAGCGCCAGCATGATGTCGTAGCCCTGGCGCGCGTGGAACGATTCTTCCTTGCACACGCGGATCATGGCGCGCGCATACGGGCCGTACGAGCAGCGGCACAGCGGGATCTGGTTGATGATGGCCGAGCCGTCCACCAGCCAGCCGATCGCCCCCATGTCGGCCCACGACAGCGTTGGGTAATTGAAGATGCTCGAGTACTTGGCTTTGCCGCTGTGCAGCGCCGCCAGCAGCTCGTCGCGCGACACGCCCAAGGTTTCGGCGGCGCTGTACAGGTACAGGCCGTGGCCGGCCTCGTCCTGGATCTTGGCCAGCAGGATGGACTTGCGCTTGAGCGTGGGCGCGCGCGTCACCCAGTTCCCCTCCGGCAGCTGGCCGACGATTTCCGAGTGGGCGTGCTGCGAGATCTGCCGCACCAGCGTTTTGCGGTAAGCGTCCGGCATCCAGTCCTTGGCTTCGATCTTGACGCCGGCGTCGATGCGGGCCTGGAACGCCTGCTCCTCGGCGCCCATCTCGGCCGCCGTGCGAACCTGCTTGAGGCCGGTCTCTACCAGTTGTGCGTACATGGCTGTCTCCTCCTTCAGCACAGAATACGATACAGCTTTACCTTTGTCTACGCATTTTTTGACTCACGTCATGGAATTGCATTACGTTAATGCTTTGCGGCGGCGCGCCGGGGCAAGTAAACTATTGTTTCCATGTACAGGTTAATTGGCTGCCTATGAATTGCAACGAATGGATCGCCGGCTTTCTGGCCACCGACCCGCCGCGCTCGAAATCGCTGGTGGTGACCATTTTTGGCGACGCCATCGTGCCGCACGGCGGCATGGTGTGGCTGGGCAGCCTGATCGAGCTGCTGGCGCCGTTCGGCGTCAACGACCGCCTGCTGCGCACCTCGGTGTTCCGGCTGGCGCAGGAAGGCTGGCTGGGCGCCCAGCGCGACGGCCGCCGCGCCTCCTACGCGATCACGCCGGACGCGATGGCGCGCTTCGTGCACGCCTACCGCCGCATTTATGCGCCGCCCAATGTGCACTGGGACGGCAGCTGGACGCTGGTGCTCAACGGCGACGGCGCGCTTAACGCGGCCGAGCGGGCGGCGGTGCGCAAGGAATTGCTGTGGGAGGGCTATAGCGTGATCGCGCCCGGCATCATGGGGCATCCGGCGGCCGACGGCCCGGCGCTCGATGAATTGCTGAAGCGCCTCGGCGTAGCCGGCAAGCTGTTTGTGGTGCAGGGCAAGTCGATGCGGCAGGTGAGCGCGCGGCCATTGAGCGACCTGGTGGCCGAGGGCTGGGACGTGGCGGCGGTGGCGGCCGGCTACAGCAAGTTCCTCGCCCAGTTCGAGCCGCTGCTGGCGGCCATTCGCGCCACCAACGACGCGGCCGCCGGCCTGCCGCCGGGCAGCGCCGGCATGGACGGCGCCACCGGCGTGGAGGCCTGCGACCAGCCGCTGACGCCGGAGAAGGCTTTCGTGGTGCGCACGCTGCTGGTGCACGCCTACCGCCGGGTGCAGCTGCACGACCCGCAGCTGCCGGTCGAACTGCTGCCGACGCCATGGCCGGGCGCCTTGGCCTACGAGCTGGCGCGGCAAATCTACCTTGAAGTCTACGCCGCCGCCGAGCAGCACATCGAGCTCGCCCTGCGCCGCGAAGACGCCGCCGCCCCGGCCGCCGAGCCCGCCTTTTTCGACCGCTTCGGCGGGCTGGCCTAGACCTGCCACGGCGCCGGCGGCGGCAATCCAGCGGAATTCCGCGCGGCGCGGCGCGGGAGCCTGTATCATGTCGGCTCTGCGCCACAAGCGCGGTCGACTATCACTATAGAATTCATCAGGATTCCGCCATGCCTATCAAAATCAGCCAGCAGTTCGACGCCGGCGCTATCGAAGTGGTTCGCGCCGACGATCCGGCCGCGATCGACCTCAACATCCGCAAGGATTCCCACGCCGACATCATCCAGTGGTTCTACTACCGCGTGCAGGGCGCGCAGGGCACGCCGCTGACCATGAACTTCCTCAACGCCGGCAAGGCCGCCTACCCGGACGGCTGGAAAGACTACCAGGCCGTGGCCAGCTACGACCGCGACTCGTGGTTCCGCGTGCCGACCAGCTACGACGGCCAGACCATGACCATCGAGCACACGCCGGAATACGACAGCGTCTACTACGCCTACTTCGAGCCGTACTCGTGGGAACGCCACCTGGCCCTGCTCGACAGCGCCCAGCTGTCGCCGCTGGTCAAGCTGGAAGACCTCGGCAGCACCATCGATGGCCGCGATCTGAACATGCTGGTGATCGGCGACCCGGAAGCAGAGCAAAAAGTATGGGTGATCGCGCGCCAGCACCCGGGCGAAACCATGGCTGAATGGTTTGTCGAAGGCTTCGTTGAAGCGCTGCTCGATCCGGCCAATCCGTTCGGCCGCCAGTGCCTGAAGGAAGCGGTGTTCTACGTGGTGCCGAATATGAACCCGGACGGCTCGGTGCGCGGCAATCTGCGTACCAACGCGGCCGGCGCCAACCTGAACCGCGAGTGGCTGAATCCAACCATGGAGCGCAGCCCGGAAGTGTTCCTGGTCAAGCAGAAGATGCACGAGATCGGCGTCGACCTGTGCCTGGACATCCACGGCGACGAAGGCTTGCCTTATGTATTCGTGGCCGGCAGCGAATCGTTGCCGACCTTCACGCCGGATCAGGCCGAAGCGCAGCAATACTTCATCGATAACTTCCTGATCGCCAGCCCGGACTTCCAGGACGAATTTGGCTACGGCGAAACACCGTACACGCCGGAAACGCTGACCATGGGTTCGCCGCACATCACCCACGCTTTCGGCTGCCTGTCGCTGACCCTGGAGATGCCGTTCAAGGACAACGCCAACGATCCCGATCCAGACACCGGCTGGAACGGCGCCCGCAGCGCCGAGCTGGGCAAGGCGATCTTGCAGCCGGTGCTGCAATCGCTGTTGGCGCAACAGTAAAACAGCAAGCCCTGCGGCGCCACAAGGCGGGCGCGGCGGGGATCTTTACACTGGACTCCGGGCGGCGCATTCGCGCGCCGCGTTCGGAGGTTCATCATGCCACGCAGCCTGCTCCGCTTCACACTCCCCTTGATGCTCCTGCTGCCAGCGTGCAGCACGCCGTATCACCCGCCTTTGTTGCCCGCTGCGCCACCCGCGCAATTTCCCGGCCTGATCGATCTGGCCGCGCAGTCCAACGGCCATGCCGCCGACGTGCTGCTGGTGCATGGCATCTGCACGCATGACGCCGGCTGGATCAACGAAGTCTTGATCTGGTCGCCACTGACCAGTAGCACGCATGCGCTACCTCGTGATGGCAGCCAATCAGATTCCCTTGCTATCGCTGGCCGACCAAACGCTGCCGGCCGCTGGCGCCATGCCCTCGCCACCGCCCGACAGCCTGCAACGCCTGCTGCGCAAGCGGCGCGCACCTGGATTACCTCGGCAATCCCGACATCGGCCGCCTGATCGCCTGCGGCCAACCCACAAGCAAACTCTGCAAGTGAGGATATACACACAGGGTTTAGTACCTAAACCTCTTGCCTGATTTTGTCTGAAATCGCCTGAAGAATGCCTGAGCGTTTAAGGCATTTTGCGGAACTTCCCTCTGAGGGGCGCTGTCTAACTGTTACAAAGGCAGGCATTTCACAGGCAGTTTCAGACAAAATCAGGCGACCATTATGAAACATACCCACCGTGTATATCTGGAACTAAATTACCAGATGCGCAAGCGCGAAGACCTGCGTTCAGAGGAGGAAATCACGCTCATCGCGCTACAAGAATGGATGGCCCGCAACTACGGGCAGCCGACCAGCCATGGCTACCAATGGAAAGACTTGTTCCTGCCCCACGGCACCAGCCTACGCATCTGCCATCGCGGCATGTGCTACTTTGCGGAAGTGGAAGGCGACCTGCTGATAGCCGACGGAAAAATCGTCACGCCCAACTCTTGGGCCGAGGAGGTATGCGGCAGCGTGCGCAATGCATGGCGCGACATCTACATCCGCCGCAACTACCGCGAAGGCTGGACGCACGCCAGCTCCTGGCGCGCCGCCGCCGGCGAGCGGCCCAAGCAGCCCGGCATCAACCGCCGCCGCCGCGCCCGCCGCATTACCGACTAAACACAGTCCGGCTTAAGCGCCGGCCACCACCATATTTTCGATCAGGATCGAACCGGTGGACTTGGTGCCGCGCACCAGCACATCGTTACCAACCGCAACGATCTGCGCCAGCATATCCTTCATATTGCCGGCGATGGTGATCTCCTCCACCGGATACTGGATCACGCCATTTTCCACCCAGTAACCGGCCGCGCCGCGCGAATAATCGCCGGTCACATAATTGGTGCCCTGCCCCATCAGCTCGGTGACCAGCAAGCCGGTGCCCATCTTGCGCAGCATGCCGGCGAAGTCATCGGCCGCCGTGGTCAGCGACGAAGTCAGCGACAAATTATGCGAACCGCCAGCATTGCCGGTCGTCTTCATGCCCAGCTTGCGCGCCGAATAGGTCGACAGGAAATAACCCTGCACCACGCCATTCTTGACCACATCGCGCTTCACCGTGCGCACGCCCTCTTCATCGAACGGCGCCGAACCGACGCCGCCGATCACATGCGGATCTTCATGAATCTGCACATGCTTGGGCAGCACCTGCTTGCCCAAGGAATCGAGCAGGAACGACGACTTGCGATACAGCGCGCCGCCCGACGTGGCCTGTACAAACGCGCCCAGCAAACCGGCCGCCAGCGGCGCCTCGAACAGCACCGGGCAAGTGCGCGTATCAATGCTGCGCGCATTCAAACGCGCCAGCGCGCGCTCCGCCGCATACCGGCCGATCGCTTCCGGCGACGACATCTTGGCCGCATCGCGCACCGACGAATACCAGTCGTCGCGCTGCATATGCTTGCCCTTGCCGGCAATCGGCGCCACCGACAAAGTGTGGCGCGAGTACGGATAGCCGCCGATAAAGCCGCGCGAATTGGCCGCCACAAAGTGCGATTGCTGCACGTGCACGCCCGCGCCTTCCGAGTTGGTCACGCGCGGATCGACCGCAAACGCGGCCGCCTCGGCGCGCTGCGCCAGCTTCACCGCCTCTTCAGTCGAAATCGGCCATGGATAGAACAATTCCAGGTCGCGTGGGTTCAATTCCAGCTGATCCTCATCGGCCAGACCGGCGCAATCGTCGTCGGCCGTGAAGCGCGCGATGTTGTAGGCCGCCTCCACCGTCGCCTTCAGGGCGGCCGGCGAAAAGTCCGAGGTCGAGGCGTTGCCGCGGCGCTGGCCGATGAACACCGTCACCCCCATGCCCTTGTCCTTGTTTTGCTCGATGGTCTCGATCTGGCTCTTGCGTACCGACACCGACAAGCCGCTGCCCTCGCTGATTTCAACGGCGCAATCGGTGCCGCCTTGGGCTTTGGCGTAGCCCAGCACGTCGCGTGCGAGCTGCTTTAACTGGTCTTGGGTGTGGGTAAAATGGGTATCGCTCATGGGCTGTTTTCTTCGGGTGGCCGCTAAAACAGTTATCATAGCAGTCGTTTACAGTTTAAGGGCGCAGCCTCGCGCCCGCAGGAAAGTTAATATTATGGTAAATCCTAATCGCAGCGGCGGCGGCGTCGGCTTCAGCTCGTCCGAATTCGAAGACGAATACGAGCGTCCGTCCAAGTCCGAAATGAAGCGTCAATCCGACGCGCTGCAGAAAATGGGCCAAGTGCTGGTCGAAGCGCCACGCGACCGCGTCAAGAAGGTGCCGATGCCGGAAGACGTGCTGGACGCCATCCTCGAATGCCAGGGCATCACCAACCACGAGGGCCGCCGCCGCCAGATGCAATTCATCGGCAAGAAAATGCGTACCCTCGATGCCGAAGAAGTGTCGGTCATCCAAAAAGCCATCGATAGCTGGAAAGGCGCCTCCAAGGCCGAAACCGCGGCCATGCACGCACTCGAGCGCCGCCGCGAGAAGCTGCTGAGCGACGACAACGCCCTGACCGCCCTGCTGAGCGAAGCGCCGCACCTGGACGTGCAGCACCTGCGCACCCTGATCCGCAACGCCCGCAAAGAGCAAGCAGAGAACAAGCCGCCAAAAGCCTACCGCGAAATCTTCCAGATCCTGAAACAGCTGGAAGCCGACAAGCGCAAGGCCGCCAAGGGCGATGATGGCGATGACGACGCAACCGACGACATCGACGCCGATGACGAGTAATACGGACGACACGCTGGTCATCGGCCTGGTCTCGGTCTCCGACCGCGCCAGTGGCGGCGTCTACGCCGACCAGGGCATCCCGGCGCTGCAAGACTGGCTGACGCGCGCGCTGACCACGCCATTCCGCGTCGAAACGCGCCTGATCGCCGACGAGCGCCCGCACATCGAAGCCACGCTCACCGAGCTGGCCGACACAGCCCGCTGCCACCTGATCCTGACCACCGGCGGCACCGGCCCGGCGCGGCGCGATGTTACGCCGGAAGCGACTTTATCCGTGGGCACCAGGGAAATGCCGGGCTTCGGCGAACAAATGCGCCAGATCAGCCTGCACTTCGTGCCGACCGCGATTTTGTCGCGCCAGACCGCCGTGATCCGCGAAAGCGCCGACCACGCGGCCCTGATCCTCAACCTGCCCGGCCAGCCGAAAGCCATCGCCGAAACGCTGGGCGGCCTGAAAGACGCCGACGGCAACACGCTGGTGGGCGGCATCTTTGCCGCCATCCCCTACTGCATCGACCTGATCGGCGGCCCCTACATGGAAACCGATCCGGCCGTGAGCAAAGCCTTCCGTCCCAAATCCGCTATTCGCCCGCAAGGAAAAGCATGACGCTGCTGCAAACCATCGAAAAAGAAACCGGCCCTAATCCAACCGTCGCCGTGATCTGGATGCACGGCCTCGGCGCCGACGCCAACGACTTCGTGCCGATGATCCCCGAGCTGGATCTGGCCGGCCTGCCGGCCATCCGCTTCATCTTCCCGAACGCCGAGACCATGCCGGTCACCATCAACGGCGGCTACGTGATGCGCGCATGGTACGACATCGTCGCCACCGACTTGGGTCGCCAGGAAGACGAAACCGGCCTGCGCGCCTCGCAACTCAAAGTCGAAGCGCTGATCGCCCGCGAAAACGCGCGCGGCATCCCGAACGAGCGCATCATCCTGGCCGGCTTCTCGCAAGGCTGCGCCATGACCCTGCAAACCGGCCTGCGTCAAACCAAGCCGCTGGCAGGCTTGATGTGCCTGTCCGGCTACGTGCCAATCGCCGACAAGTCGGCCACCGAGCACACGCCGGAAAGCAAGCAAACCCCAATCTTCCTCGTGCACGGCCGCATGGATCCGGTGATCCCGCTGGCCCGCGCCACCGCCTCGCGCGACCTGCTGCAACAGTGGGGCTACCAGGTCGAATGGCACGAGTACCACATGCCGCACTCGGTGTGCGCCGAAGAAGTAGGCCACATCAGCGCCTGGCTGAAAAAAGTCCTCTAAGGTAGCGGCGGCGCGGAGGTCGGCGGGGCCGGCGTCTGCGCCGCGTTCATCACCATCGCCAGAAAAGTGTAGTAGCCGTTGATGCCCATCAGGTCTACCACGCCTTGCTCGCCGAACGCCGCCAGCGCTGCTGCGTAGGTGGCGTCATCGACCCGCTGCTGCTGATGCAGCTGCACGCAAAACTCATACACCAGCGCCTCATCGGCCAATAATGCCGTCGGCCGCGCGCGCGCCGCGATGGCTGCAATCGCCTCCTCCGCAATCCCATACTCGCGCGCGATCGGCGCGTGGATCGCCCATTCCACTTGCTGGCTCCAATGGCGCGCCGTCACCAGAATCGCCAGCTCGGTCAAGCGGGTGCCGATGGCGCTGCGGTAGCGCAGATACTCGCCCATCTGCTGCGCGGCGCTCATCAGCTCCGGGCTGCGGATCAACGGCACGAACGGCCCATACAGCGCCCCGCGCGGGCCGTCGATCACCACCTGCGCCGCCACCTGCTGCGCCGCGCTCATCTCCGCAAACGGAATCGGCCCCAAACGATCTTCCATGCTGCCTCCTGAATTTATTCGGCCATGTTCCGGCATAAATCAAAAGCACGCAAGCCGATCGCGGCTATCGTGGACAGTCTGCCCTCCCACGAAAGGACGCGTCATGAGCCACATCATCCACCGCAACCTGCGCCGCGCGCCGCCCGTCGCCGTGCGCGCCGCCGGCATCACCGTCACCGACAGCGCCGGCCGCGCATACCTCGACGCCAGCGGCGGCGCCGCCGTTTCCTCGCTCGGCCACGCCCACCCGGAGGTGTTGGCCGCCATGCACGCCCAGATCGACCGCAATGTCTACGCCCACACCGCCTTCTTTACCTGCGAGGCGGCCGAGGAACTGGCGGCGCGGCTGGCCGCCGACGCGCCGGGCGACCTCGATCACGTCTACCTCGTCTCCGGCGGTTCGGAAGCGATGGAGACCGCGCTCAAGCTGGCGCGCCAGTACTGGCTGGAGGCCGGCCAGCCGCAGCGCAGCGTATTCATCGCGCGCCGCCAGAGCTACCATGGCAACACGCTGGGCGCGCTGGCGGTCGGCGGCAACGAGTGGCGGCGCGCGCCGTTCGCGCCCTTGCTGATCGATGTGCCGCGCGTCTCGCCCTGCTACGAGTACCGCGAACGCGCCGACGGCCAGACGACAGAAGACTACACCGCCGCGCTGCTGCGCGAACTGGAAGACGCCATCCTCGCCGCCGGCCCGGACAACGTGATCGGCTTCGTCGCCGAGACCGTGGTCGGCGCGACCGCCGGCGCAGTGCCGCCGACGCCCGGCTACTTCCGTGGCGTGCGCAAGCTGTGCGACCAATACGGCGTGTTGTTGATCCTCGATGAAGTCATGTGCGGCATGGGCCGCTGCGGCACCTTGTACGCGTTCGAGCAGGAAGGCGTGCTGCCCGACCTGGTGGTGCTGGGCAAAGGCCTGGGCGCGGGCTACCAGCCGATCGGCGCGGTGCTGGCGCGCACGCCCATCGTGCAGCGGCTGCGCGACGGCAGCGGCGCCTTCCAGCACGGGCACACCTACATGGGCCATCCGGTGGCGGCAGCGGCGGCGCTGGCGGTGCAAAAGGTCATCCAGCGCGACAACCTGCTGGGCGCCGTGACGGTACGCGGCGCGGCGCTCAGGCGCATGCTGCGCGAAGCGTTCGGCAACCATCCGCACGTGGGCGACATCCGTGGGCGCGGACTATTGACAGGAATGGAATTGGTGGCAGACCGCGACAGCAAAGCGCCGTTCGATCCGGCGCGGCGGCTGCACGCGGCCATCAAAGAAGAAGCGATGGCGCGCGGCCTGATGGTCTACCCGATGGGCGGCACCATCGACGGCCGGCGCGGCGACCACGTGCTGCTGGCGCCGCCGTTCATCGCCAGCGAGGCGGAGCTGGCGGAAATCACCAGCCGCCTCAAGGACACGCTTACTTCTGTGCTTTCCAAGCGATGACTTCCGCCTGCTGCTCGCCGAGGCCCGCAATCCCCAGGCGCAGCGTGTCGCCCTTCTTCAGGAAGCGCTGCGGCTTGCGGCCCATGCCCACACCCGGCGGCGTGCCGGTCGCAATCACGTCGCCCGGCTCCAGGGTCATGAACTTCGACAGATAGCTGACAATCTGCGCCACCGTGAAAATCATGGTCGAGGTATTCCCGGTCTGCATACGCTTGCCGTTCACTTCCAGGTACAGATCCAGATCCTGCACGTCATAGATATCCTCCGGCGTCACCAGCCACGGGCCGACCGGGCCGAAAGTATCGCAGCCCTTGCCCTTGTCCCACTGGCCGCCGCGCTCCAGCTGATACTCGCGCTCCGACACATCATTCACCACCGTGTAGCCGGCGATATACTTGTGCGCATCAGCCTCGCTCACATACTGCGCGCGGGTGCCGATCACAATCCCCAGCTCCACCTCCCAATCGGTCTTCTTCGAACCTTGCGGCAGCATGATCGGATCGTCCGGGCCATTCAGCGCGCTGATCGCCTTCATGAACACAATCGGCTCCTTCGGCGCCGGCAGGCCCGCTTCGGCCGCGTGATCAGCGTAATTCAAACCGATGCAAATGAACTTGCCCACCTTCGCCACCGGCACGCCGTAGCGCGGCGTGCCGCGTACCAGCGGCAGCGAGGCGTGCGCAATCTTCTCCAGCTTGCGCAACGATTTCGGCGCCAGCGCCGCCGAGTCGATATCATCGATCACGCCGGACAGGGATCGCAGCTTGCCCTCATCATCGATCAAACCTGGTTTTTCTTTGCCGGGACGGCCATAACGTACGAGTCGCATACTTCACCTCAATCTAAAAGTTGGCGACATTTTACCCGTAGCGCTCCTGCCGCAGCCATTTGTTGGCGATGATCTTGGTGCCGCTGACCACCGGCGCGCCGCCATGCAGCGTTTGCGGGTCGGGCTGATAGCGGCCGTCGGTGTTGAGGAACCACAGCGCGTTGCCCTTCTTCGGGAACACCTCCAGCCCAAGATGCGGGAACACCGTGCCGCCGCCCTGCGCCACGTCGCACAGGTACAGCACGAAAGTCGCCAGGCGCTGGCCGCCGCGCGCGAGATGGGCGCGATGGCCGGCGCTGTCGGGATCGAGCCAGTCGTAGTGCGGACGGTACTCTTGCGTCTTGCCGTATTTTTGCAGCTGGAACGGTTCGGTGCAGTCGGGCGACCAGTGCGCGAGCGCCGCCAGGCGCCGGTCGATGCGCTCGGCCACCTCGGCCTCGCCGCGCTGGATGAACGCCATCTCGCTGGTGCGGCCCTCGTGCACCACGCTGGCGCCGTCCGATTCCGCCGCCACCGTGGAGCGGGTGTAGCGCGCGCCGCAGTGGGCGATGATGGCGTCGCACTCCTCGCCGCTCAGCACATTGCCGAGCAAGATCACCTGCGGCTTTTTCAGCACGAACAGCAGTTCGACCTCGCGGTCGGGCAAGGCGATACGGTTGCTGCTGGTGTCGATGTAGGGCATGGCCGGCGTGGGAACTGCGTGCAGCGCGGCTGGTGCGCGCGGCGACTCGCTTGCATCCCGCTCGGTGGCGGCGCCGCGCAGGCGCACTGCTTGATCGATCGTGGCGCGCGCGGCGTCCATGCCGTATTGGCCGGTGCTCACCATCACATCGGCGACATCGCGCGGACGGCAGCCGCGCGCCAGGTTATCCATGATCCAGTCCTGCCAGATCTGCGGCAGGTCGGCGAAAGCAGGGTCGAATTGCGTCATCGCGTCTTCAAGGGCGGGTCGGATGGGAAACCCATTCTAACGGATTGCGCGCGCGGCGCCGCACAAACCACGCCAATCCGGGCAGCTGCAGCAACACCAGCGCCGCAAACGCTGTCTGGTAGGCGATGGCCGGGTAATGCCCGAACAAATCCGGCCGCCAGCAGCCGACCACCAGCCCGAAACCCGCCTGCACCGCGAACGCGCCGAGGAAGATCAGCAAATTGAGACAGGTGGCCGCCCGCCCCGTCAACGCGCCGGGCAGGCTTTGGGCGACGATGGTGTACTCGATGCCGGTCACCGTGCCGACCAGCGTGAACAGCACCGCCAGCAATTGATAGCTGGGCCGCCAATCAAACACAAAGCCCAGCTGCACGCAGATGAACAGCGCGACGCCGATGGCCGCCACGCGGATCGGCGCCACGCCGCGCCGGCCGGCCCACTCGGTCAGCATGCCGACCGCAATCGCGCCGAAAATCACCGCCGCCATGCCGAGGTACAGCAGGTAGCCGACCGCTTCCTCCGTGTAGCGCGCCACGTCGGTCAGCCAGCGCGAAATCCACAAGCCTTGTATGCCGAAGAACACCGTGTGCGGAATCAGCACCAGCGCCGCCGTCTCGCGGAAGGCAGGATGGCGGTACACCGCGCGCATCGCCTCCAGCAAGGCGGTCTTGCGGCCGCTGGCCGGCTGCGGCGGCGACAGCGCGCGGATCAGGATGCCGGTCAGCGCGGCCGCCAACGCCAGCCAGAGAAACAAGCCGCGCCAATCCATGTAATGCAGCGCCAGGCGCACCGGCAGCGTGGCCGATGCCGCGCCAAGGCCGCCGACCGCAATCAAATAGCCTTGCACCGACGGCAGCCGCGCCGGCGCGATCCACGTCGAGATGGCCTTTACCGCCGACATGAAGCAGCCGCCGAGACCAAGCCCGACCAGCGCGCGCGCCATCAGCAATTGCGCAAACGTCTGGCCGCCGGCAAACGCCAGCGCGCCGACGCCGGCCAGCATCAGCATCGGCAACTGCACCTTGGCCGGCCCCCAGCGATCGAGCGCGATCCCGACCGGCAGCTGCGCCAGCGCGAAGGCGAGGAAGAAAGCGCTGGTCAGCAAGCCAAGCTGGCCGGGCGTGAGCGCCAGCGCCGCCACTAGCTGCGGCGCCAGCGTCGCATTCACCGTCCGCATCAAGCTCGATAAAAAGTGCCCGAGCGCGAACGGCAAAAACACCAGCACAAACACCGCGCGGCCAGAGAGTGGCGCAGCTGCCGCCAGCGTCCCGCCGCCCGGTGCGCAATCGGCGAGCGATGCGGCGGCGGCACGCGCTGATGCGACGATCGGCGTCGGATCAGCGCCGCGCGGGGGCGCGGTGGGCGCGGTGGGCGCGGTTGGATCGCGCATGACGCCCACCTATGCTGCGCTGTGCGAGTCGCAGCCCGCGCTGGCCGGCGCCGCGCCGCCGCCCTCCTGCCGCGCCGAAAGCAGCGGAATCACTTTGCGCGCTCCCGGTGGCTCGGCGCCGAATTCGCTGCGCGCCCCGCCCTCCTCCTCGAAGAAAAACTTCTCCTTGCCAAACGCCGGTTTCAACTCATCCATCCACGTCGCATGCGGATCAAACTTCGCATAAAACGGCTTGCGCACCCAATCCGCATTGCGCGCCTGCAGGAACTGCAAGGCAAACACCTTCTCGCCGCCGACCTGCGCAATCCCATCGATCACCACCTTGCCGGGAAAAGCGCTCATCGACGGCCCGCGCACGGTGCGCGACAAGCCCGACACCATCTGGTACGCCGCCTGGAAAATCTCATGCGCCCGCGCCAGCGGCAACTGGAAATACTCGCGCGGCCCGGTATCGCGCTCGACGAACATGTAATACGGGATCGCCCCCAGCCGCACGCCGGTCTGCCACAACTCCGCCCACGACGCCGGGTCTTCATTGATATGCCGGATCAACGGCCCCTGCATGCGCAAAGTCGCGCCGGTGCCGACGATGCGCTTGACCGCCTGCTGCGCAATCGCCGGCCGCAGCTCCACCGCGTGGTTGTAATGGCCCATGATCGCCATATTCTTGCCGCTGGCGACCACGCGCTCGAATAGCCGCAGCAAATCATCGGCATCGCGATCCGTCACAAAGCGCTGCGGCCAATACGCCACCGACTTGGTGCCGATGCGGATGTTCTGGATATGCGCCAGGTCCGGCGCCAGCAGCGGCTCGATGTACGCCTCCAGCGAACGCGTATTCATAATCAAGGGATCGCCGCCGGTGATCAAGACATCGGTCACCTCCGGGTGCATGCGCAGATACGACGCCAGCTCGTGCGACTCCTTCGCATCAAACTTCATATCCTCCATGCCGACGAACTGCGGCCAGCGGAAGCAGAACGTGCAATACGCGTGGCAGGTCTGCCCGGAGCTGGGAAAGAACAACACCGTCTCCTTGTACTTATGCTGCAAGCCCTTCAAAGGCGCGTCATTCACGCGCGGCACATTGTGCGTCATCTGCCCCGCCGGATGAGGATTCATGCGCATGCGGATGCGCCGCACCAGTTCCACCAGCGCCGGCTGATCAGCCTTGCCCATCACCAGCTCCTTCAAGCGCGCATAGTCGTCCGGCGCCAGCATGTCCCGGTGCGGAAAGGTCAAACGGTAAATCGGATCATCGGGAATATTGTTCCAGTCGATCAGCTGATCAAGCACGTACTCATTGGTGCGAAACGGCAGCACGTGCGACACCACCTGCACCGCCTCCTGCAAATCAGGCGGTATCCACTCCCATTGGCGCGAGTGCGAAATAGTCTGTCGTATAAACGGTTTGAATTTGGGCGTATCCATCACGGGTTTCCTTCAGTGGGTCAGAAAACTCCATGCTAGGCCGCGCACCGGCGAGCAAATTGCCAATCGTCAACTGACTAACGGAAATATTGCAGGGCTTGCGCCAGCGCAATTCCCGAATTCCTGAGCCACGTACAGTTCATAGCGCCCACTCACTCAAGGAGCTGCTCATGAAAACCCTGATCGCCGCTGTACTGCTGGCCGCCGCCGTGCCGGCCTTTGCCAACGAGCCCACCGAGAAAGACGCCATCGCCATGGCCGAAAAAGGCGCGGCCTACATCAAGGCCAATAGCCTCGATGCCTTCATCAAAAAAATCGCCAACAAAGATCCCGAGTATTTGCAAGGCTCGCTGTATGTCGACATCCGCGACATCAAGACCGGCATCGTGCTGGCGCACCCGGTCAACCCGTCCATCGTCGGCAAGGACTTGACCGACATCCCCGACGCCAGCGGCAAAAAATACCGCCGCGAGATCATCGAACTGGCCGCGAAAAAAGGCCACGGCTGGGTCGACTACCAATACAAAAATCCCACCACCGGCAAGATCGAACCCAAGACCACCTACATCTTGCGCGTCGGCGATGTGGTGCTGGAAGCCGGCATTTACAAAAAATAAGCGAGGAGGCGCATCATGCTGAACCAACTGCGTATCGGCCCCAAGCTGCTGCTGGCGCCCATGCTGGTGCTGGTGTTGTTGATTGCCACCGCCGGCGCGGCCTATCTCGGCATGGTGCGCCAGAACGCCTCGCTCGAACACCTGGTGCAGGTGCGCGCGGCGCGCCTGAAAATCGCCGCCGACGTGAGCGGCGAAGCGCGCTACGCCCACGCCCACATCTACCAACTGCTGGCGTGGGTCAACGGCAGCTTCGCTCAAGCGCGGCTTGATGCGCTGTCGCGCGACATCAAGCAGCGCCACGCCGCCATCGACACCCAGCTGCGCGATCTTGACGCGCTGGCCGACGACAGCGAACGCAAGATCGTCGCCCTGTCGCTGCAAGCGCTAGCCGCCTACCGCAAGGCGGTGCTGCAAACCATGGACATGGCGCAGATGGATCAAAGCATCGCCACCAACTCCATGGCCATCGCCGAAAAACAATTCCTGCTGCTGAACGAGCAGCTGGCGCAATTGTCGGCACTGGAAAAACACCTGAGCGAACAAGCCCACGCGCTCGCCAAGGCCGACTTCCGCGCCCTCAACACCACCATGGCGGTGATGGTGCTGCTGTCGATTGCGCTGTCGCTGGGCGTGACCATGGCGGTGCGCGGCGCCATGCTGCGCGACATCCGCGCCATCGCCGACGTGGTGATCGCGCTGGCCGCAGGCCGCCTTGCCGCAGGCCGCAGCAATCATGGGCGCGATGAAATCGCCGACACCGCGCGCATGCTCGATCAGACCATGGCCAACCTCACGCACACGCTGACCACCATCCTCGGCGCGGTGCACTCGATTGATGTCGCCGCGCGCGAAATCGCCACCGGCAATCTCGATCTGTCGAACCGCACCGAGATCCAGGCCAGCTCGCTGGAACAAACCGCCAGCGCCATGAACTCGCTGACGCAAGCAGTGCAAGCCAACGCCGCCAACGCGCGCCAGGCTTGCCAGCTGGCGGCCGGCGCCAGCGATCTCGCACAGCACGGCGGCGCGGCGATGGAAGACGCGGTGCAAACCATGGCCTCGATCCGCGCCAGCTCGCGCCAGATCGTTGACATCATCGCCGTCATCGACGGTATCTCGTTCCAGACCAACATCCTCGCGCTCAACGCCGCCGTTGAAGCGGCGCGCGCTGGCGAACAGGGACGCGGCTTTGCGGTGGTGGCGTCGGAAGTGCGCACGCTGGCGCAGCGCTCGGCCGCCGCCGCCAAGGAAATCAAAGCCTTGATCGCCGCCTCGGTCGCCACCATCGATTGCGGCAGCGCCACTGTGCAGCAAGCGGGCGAGCGCATGGGCGGCATCGTCGCCGCCGTGCAGCAGGTGAACGACATCATCGCCCGCATCAGCGCCGCCAGCGCCGAACAGGCGCAAGGCATCGCCGAAGTCAATCAAGCGGTGGGTCAAATGGACGATGTGACGCAGCAGAATGCGGCGCTGGTCGAACAGGCCGCCGCCGCTGCGGCCAGTCTGCAAGAGCAAGCCGGCCAGCTGTCGCAGGCGGTGTCGGTATTCAAACTGGAATCCTCACCCGCGATGGGGCTTGCTCAAAAACCGCGAGCCGGCTTCCACGAAACGCCACGGCAGCTCCACCGCCTTCGAGATGCCGATGCGCATGCCGGCTAGCACCTCGACCTCGCGCCGGCGCGGCAGCAGCACCAACGGCGGCGCATCAAGCGGCAGATTGTTATGCGCGCGCGTCACACCCAGCGCCTGCGCCAGCCGTCCCGGCCCAGAGCACAGCAAGCGCACATCGTCCAAGCCGCGCCGTTCGCGCATCAGCGCCAGCCCCGCCGCATCGTCCAGCGGCTCCAGCGCCCGGATCAGCACACCGGCGCCATGATCCGGCTCGCGGCAGACAAAATTCAAGCACCAGTGCAGCCCGTGCGAGCGGTACACATAGCTGCGCCCCGGCTGCCCGAACATCGAGAAATTGCGCTCGGTCAGGCCGGCGTAGCAATGCGACGCCGGCTCGCTCGCGTCGTAGGCCTCCGTTTCGACGATGCGGCCGCCCACGCCATCGACCAGCAGCGTCACGCCGATTAGCCGGCGCGCCACCTCGGGCGAGGGCGCGCTAAAATCAATTCCTGCCAGATCCATAACCATGTCTCTCTTTTAACCGCCCAAATCGTAACAAATGAATATCGAATCCCGGCAATAACCGACAAAATATGGTGCGCTGCGCAGAAAATCGCCACAAATTCGCGCAATCACCTGCCGGAAGCGGCGATAATCGAGGGTACGATTGCCCTTGCCCACGAATTCATAATGACGACAGTAGCTGCCCCAGCCTTGCCAACCGAAAATGCGGTGGAAGACGCCTTGATGCGTTCCATCCGTATTCCGCCGCGGCCTAGCCTGCTCGTCGACTTGCAGCGCGAACTGGCCAAGGAAGATCCGTCGCCGCGCAATATCGCCCGCATCATCGGCAACGACGTCGGCATGTCCGGCGCCCTGCTCAAGCTGGCCAACTCGCCGTTCTTCGGCGCCGCGCGCAAGGCCAAGTCGGTCGAGCAGGCGATCAACTTCCTCGGCATCAACCAGTGCGCGGCGCTGCTGACCGGCCTGCTGGCGCGCCAGGCGATCGAAGGCAAGGAAACCGACCTTAACGCTTTCTGGGAAATCTCGGCGCGCCGCGCCCAGGCGCTGGTGTTCACCTCGCGCAAGCTGCGCATCGCCCCGCCCGACATTGCCCACACCTTCGGCCTGTTCTGCGACATCGGCGTACCGCTGCTGATGAACCGCTTTGCCGACTACGCCGACACCTACGACCTCGCCTGCAACGACGCCGACAACCTCTTCACCGCCATCGAAGACCAGCGCTACAGCACCAACCACGCCGCCATCGGCTGCCTGCTGGCGCGCAACTGGGGCTTGTCGCCGGACGTCTCGTGGGCCATCCTGCTGCACCACGACTACCGTGTGCTGGACGACCCGTCCACCGACGACGCCATCCGCTCGCTGGTAGCGCTATCGGTATTGGCCGAAAAAGGCATCCAGCGCCTGCAAGGCCGCAACACCTCCTACGAATGGGACAAGGGCGGCGACGCTGCCTGCCGCCATCTCGGCCTCACTGAAGACGAGACCGAAGACCTGCTCGAAGAACTCAACGAAACCTTCCACACCGAACGATAAGAAGCATGCCGAAAAATAAGCGCCCAGTCGCGCGCAAATCCGCCAACTCGCCCGAAGTCAAAGACGAACAAAACACCCAGGAGCTGTTCACGCTGGCGCTGGAACTGGCCGACGAATCGGCCGGCGCCGACATCGTTGCCGCCAGCACGCGCGAGGAACTGGCGCAAAAACACGTCGACTTCCAGCGCCTGCTGCGCCGCCTGCTGGCCCAAGGCAAGGATGAAGTGCTGTACGGCGCGGTCGAACTGGCGCGCGAAGAATCGCTCGACGGCTACCGCTACCTGCGCAGCGCCATCGAGGAAGGCGCGGCCAACCTGCTGCTGCGCCGTGTAGACGCGCCGGAAATGGAAATCGACGCGTTTGCGATTCCGGTATTCGTGCACAGCCAGGGCGGCCTCGATCCAGCGGCCGATTTCCAGGACGCCGAAGCCTACGAGGCCCTGCTGAACAGCTTCACCGATGCCGGCCTGGAAAGCGCCAAGGCCAAGGTGGTGCTGGTCAGCCACGCCTACGACGCCAGCGAAATTGAACGCATCAGCTACGGCCAGCTGCACGCCATGCTGCGCGAAGCGGCGCACTCGCTGACCGAGAAAAAAATCGCCGCCGCGCCAGCGCTGGAGCGCAGCATGAAACACGGCTGGTCGGCCACCGCCTTCGGCCCGGAAGACAGTGCGGTCGAACTGCGCTACCTGCTCGGCTTTGCCCTCAAGCGCGCCGACGACCCGTTCTACAAAGTGCCGGCCAGCGAAAAAGCGGCCGACGCCTACTTCGCCAAGCGCGCCGAGGCCTATCAAAAGTGGACGGAACAATACGCGCCGCTGGTAGCGCGCTGCCTCGGCCGCGCGCGCGGCGCCACGCCGGCACTGACCCTGAACTTCCTGTACCAGGACTTGTTCTTCGGCGCCCGCGCGCAGGCCCAGTCCGAGTACGACATGCTGCATCTGCTGTCCAAACTGAACCAGGCCCTGGAAGGCCACGACCCGGCCCAGCTGCAAGCGGTGATCGCGCCGTCCGAGGACGACGACGAGCCGGTGCTGCTGGTCGAACTGTCGCACGGCGGCGCGGTGATCGCCTCGGCCGCCAAGCCGCATGACCCGGCAGCCGACCTCGAGCTCGCATTGGAAGACCTGGCCGACGCCCTGGCCAGCCTCGGTGTGACCGATATTTCGGTCTCGGAAGACCCATTGGCCTGAAAGCGATTTCCTGTTTGACAGTCTCCCGCGAGCCGAGGATACTTTCCTGAACGCGGGACGCAGATCCCGCCGCCTGGTGCGGTGCAGGCCTTGTGCTCCGCAGCAAAGGGAGACACGTCATGACATCATGGGCCCGCATCATGTGCACGGTGCTAGGCGCTGCTGCATTCCTCGGCGGCTGCGCCAGCAAGCCGGTGGTAGTACAAGCCCCCCGGCTCCAGCTATTCCACGACCAGCTGTTCCAGCCGCCTGGCGCGCCGATCGACACCAGCCACGTGTTCGCCACCACGCCGGCCATGCGCGAGTACGTGCAGCACGAGCTTGGCACGCCCGGCCCCGGCAAGGACGTGCGCCGCATGCTGTTTGACGCGCTGTACCGGCGCGACAAGCTGCAACTCGAATACGATTCCGCCACCACCCGCAACGCCGCCCAGACCTTTGAGGCGCGCGCCGGCAACTGCCTGTCGCTGGCCATCATGACGGCCGCCCTCGCGCGCGAGCTCAGCTTGCCGGTGCAATTCCAGCAAATCGAGGTCGACGAGGTGTGGAGCCGCTCCGGCAACCTCTATTTCGCCAGCAACCACGTCAACCTGGCGCTGGGCCGGCCGCGCAGCGAGCGCAGCAATCCCTACATGACCTACGCCGCCGATACCGCCAACTCGCTGACGGTAGACTTCATCCCGGTGCCGCCCAAGGCCCGCGAAGCAGCGCGGCCGCTGTCCGAAACCACCATCATTGCCATGTTCCTCAACAACCGCGCGGCCGAGCTGCTGTCCACCGGCCACGTCGATGATGCCTACTGGGCCGCGCGCAAGGCCGCCGAGGTCGACCCGCTGTTCCTGAACGCCTACAACACCCTGGGCGTGATCTACCAGCACCACGGCAACCAGGACGCGGCCGAGCAGGCGCTGCGCTACGCCCACTCGCAAGCGCCCGACAACACCATCTTCCTGGCCAACCTGGCGCAAACGCTGGAAGCCGAGAACAAGCTGGACGAAGCGGCCGTGCTGCGCGCCCGGCTGGCCCAGCTGGAACCGTACCCGCCGTTCCACTTCTTCCACCAGGGCCAGGAAGCCATGAAGCTGGGCGACTATGCGCGTGCGCGCACGCTGTTTGAGCGCGAACTGGAGCGGGTGCCCGATTACCACGAATTCCACTTCTGGCTGGCAGTCGCCAACTATCAGTTGGGCAATCTGCGCGCGGCCGACAAGCACATGGCGCTGGCCGTCAACAACAGCACCACCCGCGGCGACCACGACCTGTATGCAGCCAAACTCGACCGTATCCGTGCATACGAGGCCCAGTCGCGCACAAAACAGTAACAATCCGGTGGTATGCTGAAACTGGCTTAAGCTTGACACCTAGTTGCGGACACGCAACAATTGCAAGTAAATTAAGCTGCACCTTCTGTAGCTGCATACCACAAGGATTCCGTCATGCTGAGACTCTGGCCCGCCCACGCCGCCGTCCCCTTATTCATTGCCGCATTGTTAGCCGGTTGCGGCGGCGGTGGTGGCGGTGGCGGCAGTGGCGGCGGCACCACCGCGCCGCCTGCCAGTCCCGCCCTCACCTTCAGCCCGGCTACCGTCACCGCCACCGCCAATGCCGGCACCTCGCTGACCATCAACGTGATGGCCGCCGTGGCCCGCCCAAGCGACTTCAGCGGTGCTACCGTGTTTGCCAGCGTGGCCGACACCAACGGCGTCATCCTCCCTGGCTCGAGCGTGGTGCGCGACAGCGACAGCCAGTACCACGCCGTCTTGCTGACTTCGCCAACCTTGGCCGCCAACAACTACAAGGGCAGCTTCAGCGTGCGCCTGTGCCGCGACAGCGCCTGCGCCAGCCAGTTCCCCGGCTCGCCGGTAGCCCTGCCGTACGACATTACCGTGGCGCCGGCCGGCGCCAATCCATTCACGGCGGTGCCAGCCATGCCGCTAACGGCCAGCGCCCAGGCGGGCGGCGCCGCACCGGCCGCCGTCACGGTGGCCATCGGCGCCACCGGCCGCAGTTGGACTGCCAGCAACGGCGGCGCGGCCTGGCTCAAGCTCAGCGCCACCAGCGGCACTGGCGACAGCAGCCTGTCGGTCAGCTACGACGCCACCGGCCTGGCGCAAGGACAGTACAGCACCAACCTGACCATCAGCTCCAACGACAACCAGGTCGTGACGCTGCCGGTGGCGCTGACGGTGCTGCCGCCCGGCCTGGTCTTGGGCAACAATAGCGTGACCTTCAACGCCATCAACGGCGCCGCTATTCCCACCCAGATCGTCAGCCTCGACACCGACAACAAGATCACGACCAACTGGACCGCCAGTAGCGACGCGCCATGGCTGGCCGTCTCGCCCCCCGCCGGCGCGACCCCGGCCACCACCGTGCTGACCGTCGACTCGACCATCGGCACGCTGGCCAGCGGCACCTACCGAGGCAATATCACCATCACGCCGCAAGGCCTGCCGGTGCGCAGCCTGCCGGTGACGCTCAACCTGAGCCCGGCCACCTTGTCCACCTCGCTGACCAGCGTCACGCTGGGCGGCACGCTGGGACGCTCCTTCAGCGCCGGACAGAATTTCACGCTGGGCTTGAACACCGGCACCATCAACTGGCCATGGCAACTCACTGGCGTGCCGGGCTGGGCCACCGTGACCGCCACCGCCGGCACCGTCAACGCAGCCGGCGCCACCGTCACCTTCAAGGCCAAGCCAGCCAATGCCTTGACCGGCATTACCCCGGCCCTCATCACGGCCACGGCCAAAGTCAACGGTGACGTCATCAGCAACGCCGTGCTGGTGTCGCTGAATAAAGACCAGCACAAGCTGATCCCAGCCGAAACCGCCGTCGCTTTCGTCAGCATGCCGGGCTGGAGCCGCCTGACCCGTACCATTACCGTCAGCGACAACTACGGGGCCAGCAGCTTCGGCGGCATGACAGCCAGCAGCGACCAGTCGTGGCTGGTGGTAGGCGTCAGCAACGACAAGCTGATCCTGACCGCCGACCCGAGCCAGCTGCTGAGCGACACCGTCAACACCGCCACCATCACCGTCAGCGCCTCCGACCCGGACGCCAGTGCGCCGGAAGTGATCCGCGTGGCGCTGTGGAAGGGCTCGGCCGCACCGTCGGCCCAGGTCAAGGCCAGCCTGCCATACACCAACGTGGCGGCCGACCCGGCCCGCCCGTATGCCTACCTGCACAACGGCGGCGCCGTGATCGACGTCTACAACGTCTTCACCGGCGCCAAGGAAGCCAGCATCACCGGCTTCTCGGCCCACCTCGGCGATATGGCGGTCACGCCGAACGGCGACACGCTGTACGTGGTCGATATCGATAACGCCCGCCTGACCGCAGTCAACCTCGCCACCCGCAGCATCAGCAAGCAGCTGATACTGGCGGCGCCCGGCACCCAGGCCACCCGCGTCAAGCTGATCCGCCCGAACGGCGTGGAAATGCTGCTGCTTAGCGATGGCCAGCTGTTCCTGACCTCGACCTTCCAGCGCATCGGCGTACTGCCACTGACCAGCGGCGGCGCACTGGCAGCCAGCAGCGATGGCAAGCGCGTGGTGCAGCAAGGCGAAGCCAGCGGCACCGTGCAGCACACCAGCGTCAGCGTCGATTACGCCGCCCTCAGCGGCGGCACCCTGTTTGCCGCCAAACAGACGCCGGCCAGCCATAACAGCCCCAGTACGCAAGGACAGGATCTGTGGGTAACCGGCACCAGCGAGCCTGATGATAATCTCAAAAACATGCGCGTCTACAGCGCAGCGGCAACACCGAAATCGTGCGTGGTGATGAATGCGACCGACCTCGGCATCCTTGGCTACCTGGCGATCGGCGACGCGGCGCCGAACAATATCAAGGTGGCGCAGGACGGCCGCATCTTCTGCGGCGGCGCGGCCAAGTCCACCAACAACGATATTTATATGTACGACAGCACCGGCGCCCGCGTCCTTCAGCAATACAAGCTGAGCACCACCGGCAAGCAATTGCTGCCGCGCCAGATGGTGCTGTCGGGCGAGGGCTGGATGATGACCGCCATCACCGACGATGGCGTGGTGACCTTCCTGCCGATCGGCCCTTGACGCTTCAATAGCCGGTGCTGCGCCCTGCAATCACCGGCAAATCATCATCGGAGGTAAGCGCCCAGATCAGGCGGGCAATGGTCTCGGACGCCACCACCGTGTGATGATTCCCCTGCGCCATCAGCTTCTCGCGGATTTCCCTGCGCACGGCGGCAATGCCGGTGAGGTCGAACAAGATATCGACGCCGTTGCCCAGCGCGATAATCTCATCCAGCGAAGTGATATTCAGGCCGGCGTCCAGCGCCTGCTGGCGGCCCGGCGTGTCGCCGGTTTCCGCCACGCCCACCAGCTCGACCCCGCGTCCGCGGCGCGCCAGCATATTGCGCAAGAAAGCCGAGCCGATACGTCCCAGTCCAACGATAGCGATTTTTTGAGTTTCCACTTGTCCCCCGTTTTTAGCTACACTGCGATCGAAAAGCAAGCATCCCACGAACGCTCCCACAAGGCAACAAGCATGGATCGCAATCCCCTGTTGGACAACATCTTCTGGCATTCCTTGAACGGCGCGCACCGCCACTGGTCGGACGGCACGGCGCAGGTGCGGCGCTACACGCAGGGCTTCTCGCCCATCATCGCGTTTGCCGATCCGGCGCAGCCGCACCTGGCCGCGCTAGCGCCATGGTGCGCCAGCGGCGAGCATTTTTACTGCGATGGCTGGAGCGGCGCAGCGCCGCCGGGCTGGCGCATCGAGGTCGAAAGCACCATGTTCCGCATGCTGTGGGATGGCCAACTGCCTGCTGCCGACCCGGCGCCGGACGCGCTGCCGCTGCGCGCCGGGCACGCGCCGCAAGCGCTGGAACTGGCGACGCTGTGCAAGCCGGGCCCGTTCGGCATCCGCACCATCGAGCTGGGCGACTACTTCGGCTACTTCGATGGCGAACGCTTGATGGCCATGGCCGGCGAGCGCCTGTGCGCGCCGGGGCTGCGCGAAATCAGCGGCGTTTGCACCCATCCCGACTATCAAGGACGCGGGCTGGCGCAACAACTGATCGCCAAACTGCTGCTGCGCCATGCCGCGCGCGGCGAGCAGTCCTTCCTGCACGTGATGCGCACCAACCCGGCGCACCAGCTTTACCTCGGCATGGGCTTCAAGGACTATCTGGAATCGACGGTGCGGGTGATCGTGGCCGCGTGATCAGCCGTAAGGCGTGTAGCTGACGCCGTTCTGCATCACGCCCACCAGCGCGGCGACATTTTCCGCACTCTGGGCGAAGTTGGCCAGCACCTCGGCAGCGCTGCTGCCCTTGTGGTCCATCAGGTCGGTCCAGTAATTAAAGCCTCCCTGGTCGGGTGCGCGGTGCAGCACGTTCTGATAGTAGCGCGTGACAATCTCGGCGTTGGTCGGCTGCGCGCCGTACAGCGCCTTGTACTCGTCCGAGGCGACGAAATTCCTGGCCACGTCCAGCAAGCTGGCGCCGTGGTCCATGCCATTGATCCAGAAGCCGAGGCCGCCCGCGTCGGGCGTGCGGTTAAAGGCGGCCTGGTAAATCCGGTACGCCTGCCCGGCGATCTCGTTGACGCCGGTGTCAAGCGCCACGGCGGCGTCGCTAAACTGCAAGCGTTCCACGCCGCTGAGGAAATCCGAACCGGTCGCGCCGGTCACGTTGTAGCTGCCGTCGCCCTGCCTGAGGATGATGTTGGCGGCGCGCGTCTCGCCCTGGTACTCCACCTTGTCCAGTCCCGCGCCGCCGCTCATGGCGGCGCCGCGCGGCCCTGCGGTGAACACATCATCGTGGCTGCCGCCCACCAGCTTGTTGAACTGGGCCGAACCATACAGGTGCAAGCCGGCGGCCGTGCTGCGGGTGACGCTCAGCGGCGCGCTGTCGATCACGTGGCTGCCGTCGCGCACCACCAGCGAACTGGCGTTCAGCGATGGATCGATGACGATATCGAGCGACCAGTTGCCATTGGCATCGGCCTTGCTCTGCGCCAGCAGCGTGTTGTGTTCAAGGATGCTGGTCGTGGAGCCGGCTTGCGCCGTGCCGCTCAGGTGCATGATGTTGCTGGTCATGGCCGTGGCGCTGGTGCCGGCCACGATCTGCGGCTTGATCAAGCCCTTGCCGGTCAAGCTGCCGTCCGATACCTGCAAGTTGTCGGGCATGGTGACGTTGTAGCCCAGTCCCTGCAGAATCAGCACATCGAGCTGGCTCATCTGATAGTGATGGCCGCCGTAGAAAAACAGGCCGTTCATCACATCGTCCAGATAGCCCTCGTTCAAATTGGAGGCGTCGCCGATGTGCGAATTATTCTGCGACACCGAAGTGCTGCTGACCTCGACCGGATCGATGCCGTGCGAAGCAAAGCCCGGCATATCGAGATACAGCTTGCCGTTGGACTCGGTCACGTACTTGTCCCAGATGGTGCGGGCGGTGCCGTGGTATTGCGAGGTGGCGGTATCGCGGTAGGAGGTGATGCCCATGCCGTGGATCAGCTCGTGCAGCACCACCGACAGCCCATCGGTCATATTGTTCGGCACCACGCGCGGGCTGTTGTACGCGCCGCCGTCGAAATACAGACCCTTGAAATAGTCGCTGGTGGGATCGACGAAAATCATCAAGTCGGCCTCATTGCCGTTGAGATTAGTCCCGGCCGCCAACTCCTTGGCCGCCTCCGCGCTCATGTAGGTGAGGCCATTGGCAACGTGATCGATGGTAATCGCGCCATTGCCGGCAAAGCGGCCGGTGGCGGTGGCACTGACCGACACCAGCACATTGAGCGTGGTGCTGCCGACGACAAATTCATTCAGATACGTCACCGCCGCATTAATCGCCGCATTAAACAGTGCCTTGTCGGCCATGAAGTTACTGGGATCATCATACGAAATCGCCACGTTCCACATCGCAAACCCCATTCATATCAAAAATGAAAATATTACCATAAGGAAATCACTGGCGGCGCAAGGCGATCCAGCTGGCCAGCTTGTCGGCGTAAGGCAACGTGTAGGCCGGGCTGCTCGAGGGAAGGTTGTGGATGCGGTAGCGGGCGGCTTGTTCGCCCAGCACTTTCAAGCCGAGCTTGGCGGCGGTGCCGCCGTTGAAGGCCAGCGTTGTGATGCCCGGATAGCGCGCCAGCAGGGCCGGCAAGTCGTTGTCGTCGCGGTTGCGGATGGCGCTGTCGAGGCTGCCGGGGCGGTGGGCTTCGGCCACCACGTCCCACAGGCCGACGCCATGCGCCAGCAAGGTCGCCAACCGCGCACCGTAGTCGAGTGCCACCAGCTCGGCGCCGATCACTTCCGACATCAGCAGCCAGAATTTGTTCTGCCGGTGGGCATAGTATTGCTGAACCGCCAGCGACTTCTCGCCGGGCAGGCTGCCTAGCACTAGCAACTCGGTGCGCTCATCAACGACGGGATCGAAGCAGCGCTTGCGCAAATCATTATCCATGCGCCATTGTAGGTGTAGAATTATTTCGCAGTCGATAACTCGCAGCAAATAACTATAAACTTGCAGGAGACAACCATGGCGGAAAACCGCACCATCGACACACTGCTGGCACAGTACAGCGAAAGCCATCTGAACCACACCAACGAGCTGATCCACTTCGTCTGCGTGCCAGTCATCATGTTCACCTTGCTGGGCCTGCTATGGTCGCTGCACCCGCTGGTGGCGCTGGCCTTTAGCGCGGCCGCCATGGTGTACTACTTCAAGCTGTCCAGGCCGTTCGCGCTGGGGATGCTGCTGATGGCCGCCGTCATGCTGTCGATCCTGGCCGCGCTGCCGCCAGCCACTGTGCTGCCGCTGTCGATGACGATTTTTGTGCTGGCGTGGATCGGCCAATTCATCGGCCACAAGATCGAAGGCAAGAAGCCGTCCTTCTTCGACGACCTGCGCTTCCTGTTGATTGGTCCGCTGTTCGTGCTGGGCTTCCTGTACCGCCGCCTGCACTGGGCTTACTAAATCAGCGGAACCACGCGTGGGCGAACAGCGCCTGCGCGGCGCCCTGCATCTCATCGTCGGCCAGCATCAGCACCAGCGCGGTGCTCAGGGCCACATAGCCCAACAGCGTGACGACCTTGATTTGCAGCGCGGTGCTCATGGCGCTCTCCCGGGGATGAGAATGAGAATAAAGACTTGTGATTTCACTATACTTGGTCTTCCGCCTCGCACCGCTGAATTTACATTTCCGTTACAACATAATCATCAATCTGTTGCGTCGCAACAAAAAGCTAACTGCTAGGCAAGAAGTGGGCTAGCCAGCTATACTGGTTTGATGTCTTCTCCATTGCTATTCACTATCGCCTGTTTGATCTGGGGCTCCACATTTTTCGCCATCACGCTGCAACTAGGTGAAGTTCCGCCTGCCGTTTCCGTGGTTTATCGCTTTGCGCTGGCCTCAGCCGTGCTGTTTGCATGGTGCGCCGCGCGCAGCCACAAACTGCTGCTGCCGTGGCGCGCCCAGCGCTGGATGATCCTGCAAGGCTGCGCGACTTTCGCCGTCAGCTACATCTGCACCTATACCTCGGAGCAATACCTGGTGTCCGGGCTGGTGGCGGTGCTGTTCGCGCTGATGGTGTTCTGGAATCCTATCCTCAACCACTTTGCTTTTGGCAGCGCACTCAGCATGCGCACCTGGGCGGCCGGCGGCGTCGCCATTGCCGGCATCACCCTGCTGTTCTACCACTCCATCTTTGGCGCGTGGAACGAGATTTTGAACGGCGGCAATGGGCCGAATCGTCATTTCCTGCTCGGCTTGGTGCTGGCGGTATGCGCTACCATCGCCAGCTCGGTCGGCAACGTGCTG
This sequence comes from Duganella rivi, assembly GCF_009857435.1. Taxonomy (GTDB): domain Bacteria; phylum Pseudomonadota; class Gammaproteobacteria; order Burkholderiales; family Burkholderiaceae_D; genus Rugamonas; species Rugamonas rivi. The sequence continues at coordinate 376,184 of NZ_WWCK01000007.1, read as the reverse complement.
GTGGTCAAAGTGCGCGAGCAATCCGACAACGTGCTGCTCACCATGGCGTGGTCTATGCTGTGGGGCAGCTTGCTGGTGGCGCTATGGGTGCTGGTCAGCGGCCAGTCGTTCGTCATGCCGAGCACCGCCAAATACTGGGGCGGCCTGCTCTACCTGTCGCTGCTGGGTTCGGTGATCGCGTTTGCCGCCTATTTCACCCTGATCCACCGCATCGGCTCCGACAAGGCCGTCTACATCGGCGTGGTGACGCCGGTGATCTCGGTGCTGCTGTCGATCCAGCTTGAGCACTACCGTCCCGGCGCCCTGGAATGGATCGGCATGGTGTTGTGCCTGTCCAGCGTGGCGTGGGCGTTGAAACCGACTTCTTCTACTACTGCAAAAACCTAATGAGTACTTCCGAATTGACCATCCGCCCGGCCACGCCGGCCGACATCCCCGCCATCTTCAGCATGATCTTCGAGCTGGCGGTGTTTGAAAAGCTGGAGCACATGGTGGTCGCCAACGAAGCCGCCCTGCACGACAGCCTGTTCTGCGACAAGCCGGTGTGCGAAGCGCTGGTCGGCGAAGCGGGCGGCGAGGTGGTCACCTTCGCGCTGTTCTTCCACAACTTCTCCACTTTCCTGTGCAAGAAAGGTCTGTATCTCGAAGACCTGTACGTGCAGCAAGCGCATCGCGGCAAAGGCTACGGCAAGCAAATGGTGGTGGCGCTGGCACAGCTGGCGGTGGAGCGCGATTGCGGCCGCTTCGAATGGTCGGTGCTGGATTGGAACGCGAACGCCATCAAATTCTACGAAGGCATGGGCGCGACGGTGATGCCGGACTGGCGCATCTGCCGCGTTACCGGCGACGCGCTGGCCCAGCTGTCGGCGCAGGCCTAAAAAAATCCCACCCAGCGGCCAGCGCTGGATGGGCAGAACCCGTTGTCAGTGGGAGGGAGATTGAATCAACGGGTTCACTATATCTATCTCTTCAATTGGACGCCGCACGCATTACAAATCATTACGGCGACTTTACAGAAACGTGATGCCTGTTAGTTACGGCGCGCTCGACCAGCTCGAACACGCCTTGTGTCAGCAATGCCAATATTGCTGCGGGGATAGCGCCGGCCAGCAGCATGTCGTTATCGTTGAGTGCCAGGCCGATGGTGATGCGTTCGCCGTAGCCGCCCGCGCCGATGAAGGCAGCGATGGTGGCGGTGCCCACGCTCAGCACGGCGGCGGTTTTTACGCCGGCGAGAATGACCGGCAGCGCCAGCGGCAGTTCGATGTGGATCAGCCGTTGCATCGGCCGCAGGCCAAGCGCCTTGGCTGCCAGCGTTAAGCCGGGCGGCACCTGCAGCAAGCCGGTGCAGGTATTGCGCACGATGGGCAGCAGCGCATACACCACCAGCGCTACCAAAGCGGGGGCGGTGCCGATGCTGCCTAGCAAAGGAATCAACAGCGCCAGCAAGGCCAGCGACGGCACGGTTTGCAGCACGCCGGTCAGGCCCAGCACCACTTGCCGCAAGCGCGGCATGAACGCGGCCAGCACGCCCAGCGGCACGCCGATCAAGCACGCCGCCGCAACCGCCAGCAGCACCAGCGTGAGATGCTGCTGCGTCAACCGCCAGAGATCATTCGCGAAGATTTTCGACAGCAGGCCATCGCGCGCGGCGGCAGCGGGCGCAGTCGCGGCGGCGCCTTGCAGCGGATGCGCGGCCAGCCAGTCGCTCGCCACACGCGTGAAGCTTTTCCCTTCGATTTCCGCCGCCGCATTCATGGCGATCATATCGGCCTCGCTGATGCGCCCTTCCAGCTTGACTATCGCCTGCCACGCCGCCGCAAACCGCTTGGCCGCATCGAGCCGGTACAGCAGCACCGCGTCGTAGCGAGGGAAGTAGCCGCGATCATCCTCCAGCACCCGCAAGCCATACTGCCCTATGCGCGCCTCGGTCGAATAGATGTCGATGACATCCACCTGCCTGCCCTTCAACGCCTCGTACGCCAGCCCGTGATCCAGCCCCTCCGGCCGCTGCGACAAACCATAACGCGCCGCCAATCCCTGCCAGCCATCCGCGCGTCCGATAAACTCGTGCGACAAACCAAACCGCAACTGCCCGCGCCCCGCCAGCTCGCTTAACTTGCGCGGCGCATCAGCCTCGCCGCGCATCGCCAGCGCATAGGTATTGTTAAAGCCCAGCGGCACCGCCACGCCAAGGCCCATGGCAGCAAGCTCCTTGCGCATCTGTTCCATCGTTGAAGGCTGCTTGTGCTTGAGGATCTCCAGATCGATCGTCCCCACGTACTCCGGGTAGACGTCAATCCGCCCCGCCTGCAACGCCGCCAGCACAATCGCCGTATTGCCCAGTCCCTGCAAATGCTCGACCTTCGCATGCGGCGCCGCCACCTGCGCCAGCATCTCGCCAAGAATGTAAGACTCCGGGAATCGCTTGGAGCCGATATGCAGCGTGTCATCCGCCGCTACCGCCGTACCGTGACCGGTTAGCAGCAACACGCAGGCGGCAGCGCTGCGTAGCCATCGTCGCACCGCCATCATCAAGCGCCCGCACGCAGCATGGATGCTTTCAGCGCTTGCCCCAGCGTCTCAGCGCTCTCCGACAAGTGCGCCTTGGCTTCGCGGCTAATCGGCCGCGCTATCGCGGTACGCAACTCACGCTGCAACTGCAAGGCATTCTCGCGCTGAAGACTGCGCACATCGGCCGGCGTTCCGGCCGACACGCGCAACAGGGCCGCCACCAAACGCTTCAAATGCTCGCGCTGCAAATTGCGCCGCATGCCGCTGACATCCTTGCCCGATTTAAGCTCGCTCCACACCGCGTTCTGCACGCTGCCGTACAGCTCCGCGAGGCTCAGCACCTGCTTGCGATCCTCCAGCTTCTCCTGCGAATCCAGCAAGCGGATCGCCACGCCGTCCGACATCAACTGATCCAGCGCCGCCGACTGCAAGGACAGCACGCGTCCGCCGACCGATACATCCGGCCGCCCGCGCACGCTGAAATGATCCGCCGCCAGACGGCTGATGGTCTCCGGCGAAAACTTGAAGCTATCCACCTTGAACAAGCTATCGGTCAGCATCTGCAACGCCGCGCGCTGGCGCGGCAACGGCACCGGCGTAAAGGTAGCGCGCCCCGTCCCCGCGTGATCGCGCAGATAGGTCACGCCGCCGACATACTTCACCACCACCGGCAAAGTACGTGCAAACTGCTGGAAGCCATAATCGAAACTGCGGCGCAGCACCTCGTAACTCTCGCCCGGCTTGAGCGTGCGCCGCTGAACGCGATCCCACAGCTCGCGCGAAATCGCCAGGCGGCGTTCGAAATACGCCAGCGGATCGCTGCCCAAGTCGTACAGATTCACATCCGGGTCGAGATTGAAACCGCTCGCATCCTGATCGGTGCCGAATGCCAGCTGCGGCTCGCTGGAGCGCGACGCAATCTTCGCCAGCTCTTCCTTCTCTTGCGCCGCTTCGATCGGCTTGTAGGCGTACTCGATGGCCCAGTAATCGTAAGGCCCGAGTGTAGATGCTACATACTCGCCCTGCTTCTCGCCCTTGAGCGACAGGTTGAACGGCGTGTAATCCATCACCGATCCCGTCATGCTGTTCTTCCTGGTGAACTCGGGATCCTGCAACTGCTTCAACGAATAGATGGTGGAAGCGCGGAAGTTATGCCGCAGTCCCAGCGTGTGCCCAACTTCGTGCATGATCACCGACTTCACATAAGCCTGCGCCATCGCATCCGCTTCCGGCCCGTTCATATCCTGCAGGCCGCGCGCTTCCAGCACATCCATCGCAAAGCCCATCTCCGTTGCAGATTCGTGCATGTAGTCACAGCGCGTCTCCGATGGCTGCGGCAACGAGAGATCAAAACTATCCTCGCCTATCACGCGCCGCGCACCGCGTGCAAATACATCGGACATGCCGATATCCGCATCCAGAATCTCGCCGCTGCGCGGATCGACCTGGCTAGGCCCGATGGCAAAGCCCACGTCCGCACCGACGAACCAGCGGATCGACGCGTGCCGCGCGTCCATGGTGTCGAATTTATCGGCGGCAGTCTGCTGCTTGACCACGATGGCGTCCTTGAAGCCGATGCGTTCAAACGCAGCGTTCCACGCCAGCACGCCCTGCCGCACCGACTCGCGGTACTTTTCCGGCACGTTGGCATCGATCCAATAAACGATAGGCTGCTTAGGCCCCGACAATTCCGCCTCCGGCTCCTGCTTCTCCAAACGCCAGCGCTCCACCAGGTGCACCGCCGTCGTCGGCGTCACGTCGTCCGAAAAATCCTGGCTGGTGCTGACGAAGTGGCCGATACGGTCATCCGCGCGGCGGCCATGCATGGCCTGCGCCGGCAGCGGCATAAAGCTGTAGTAATAACCGAGGAACATACTGCGCGGGTCGGGCAGCGTCGATGGCGGATGCGGCACGGCGGCCGGCACCGGCGGCATCACTGCGGGCGGCGCAGGAATGCGCGGCGTGAAGTAATGCGCGTTGACCTGGAATCCGGTCATGCCCTCTTCCGAGCGAATGGTGAGGAAGCTGCTGTTCCGCGCATCCATCACATAAGTCATGCGGAAGGCAGCCTCCAGCCGCGTCGTCATCGACGGAATATCGCCAAGCAGCAGCGCATTCGCCTCCACCAGTATCGACTTCGATTGCGGGTGCGGGCCGCTGACCACCGGCGCCACCGCCAGCAAACTATCGGAGAAAGCCTGCTGCACCGCCAGCGCTTGCGGCGTGCCACCCCTGGCGCCGAAGTCCGTATTCTTGGCGATCATCTGCACCAGGTTACCGACGCGGTGGAACACCACCACCTGGCTCAATCCCATCTGGCTGCCGTAGATACCGCGCTCGCCGATCCCGTTCGGCATATTCACCGACATGAACAGCGGCCGGTCAAACTGGTCGGGCCGCAGCTCGATCCACACTTTTTCTTCTTTTTGGAACAGGCTTAAAAAGCCCGGCAGGTGCGAAGCGCCGCGCACGATGTCGACGAAAGGACGCAGTGCGACAGCTGGTGCAGCGACCACCGGCGCCGGCGCGGCGGCTGCCGGCTGCGGCGCGGCGGCGGCGGCTGGCGCTTCCGGCGCATGCGGAACGGGTGGGGTCGGCGTAGGCTCTTGCGCCAGGGCGTGGGCGCTCAGCGCCGCCAGCACGGCGGCGCGTACGGAATTCAAGACAAACATGGATATCCTGCTTCGTTGTATGGCATTCGGATAATGTAACCGAAAGCACAATTTAACGAACGGATTTTTACATGGCCGGGGAGCGCAATTTGCCTGCGTTGACGACGCCACGGCACGGATTCAAACCGATAGCGTAAGACAGATCGGCCGGGCGCGCGATGCGCCACAGCGCGAAGTCGGCGCGCTTGCCTATTTCGAGGCTGCCGATGTCGTCCTGCATCCCCAGCGCCCGCGCTGCGTGCAGCGTGCAGCCGGCCAGCGCTTCCTGCGGCGTCAAGCGCCACAAAGTGCAGACCATATTCATCGCCAGCAGCAAAGAGGTCATCGGCGAGGTGCCGGGATTGCAGTCGGTCGCCACCGCCATCGGCACGCCGGCTGCGCGCAAGGCCGCTACCGGCGGCGGCGTGGTGTCGCGCAGGAAGTAGTAAGCGCCGGGCAGCAGCACCGCCACCGTGCCGGCAGCGGCCATCGCAGCGATGCCGTCGGCGCTCAAGTGCTCGAGGTGATCGGCCGACAAGCCCTTGTAGCGCGCCGTCAGTTCCGCGCCGCGCTGGTCGGACAGCTGCTCAGCATGCAGCTTGACCGGCAAGCCGTGCGCCTGCGCGACCTTGAATACGCGCTCCGTTTGTTCATGCGAAAAGCCGATCCGCTCGCAGAAGGCGTCAACCGCATCGACCAATCCTTCGGCGGCCAACGGCGCGATCATCTTGCAGACCTCATCGACATAATCGTCGGCGCAGCCGTTAAACTCCAGCGGCAGCGCGTGCGCACCGAGGAAGGTAGTGGCCACATTGACCGGCAACTCACGGCCGATGCGGCGCGCGGCGCGCAACATGGCGGCCTCCGATTCCAGTGTCAGGCCGTAGCCGGATTTGATTTCGATGGTGGTTACGCCTTCTGCCAAAAGGCTAAGCACGCGCGGCAAACTTTGGCGCAGCAGTTCTTCTTCCGATGCCGCGCGCGTGGCGCGCACGGTGGACATGATGCCGCCGCCGGCACGGGCGATGTCTTCATATGTGGCGCCGTTCAAGCGCGCCTCGAATTCATCGCTGCGATTGCCCGCGTGGACGATGTGGGTGTGGCAGTCGATCAAACCGGGCGTGAGCCAGCTGCCGCCGCCATCGTGCACCGTGACGGCCTGCATGGCCGGCATCTCCGCCTGTGGCCCCAGCCACGCAATGCGGCCGTCTTTTACTGCAATGGCGGCGTCGCGGATCTCGCCATAACCTTCCACCATGGTGGCCAAGTGCACATTGGTAAACAACACGTCCCACATACTTCGCTTTTCCTTAATTGCGGATGATATCGGCCACCAGCACCGTGGCCTGCTGCGCTTCCATAGTCCAGTCATCGTCGGCTTCGATCACCACCGTATCGTAACGCACCATGGCGATGCGTTCGCGCGCGCTGCTCAGGGTCAGGCTCTCGCCCTCGGCCAGGAACAGCAAGGTGGTGCCGGCGCGGCGCTTGAGCGCTTCCGTGCCGCGCACTACGCACACTTCCAGCCGGTGACGGCATAGGCCGCGCCGCGTCATGACATTGAAATCGGTGGTGTGCTGGCCGGTCACGGTGGCGTGCACCGCGTCTTCGCCGGCGAATTCGATCAGCGGCTCGGCGGGGCTGAGCACAAAACGCTCGTCGCCGAAATCGAGCAGCACGCCGTCGCCGTCCACCAGCGCCAGCGAGCGGTCGATACCGGGGAAAGAAGAAAACGGGCCGTCTTGCGCAATCGTCGCAAGGCTGACGCGCCACTCGAAATCATCGAGGTGCGCGCCAGCCGGCGAAATAGCGATTTCCGTCGTGCTGCCGCCGCCGTTTTTCCACGGCGCGGAGCGCAGGTTTGCATACTGGATTAGCTGGGTCATCGGAACTCCCTCAGTTCGGCCAAGGTCTGCTTGAAGCGCGCAGCGATCGCCTGCTGCGCCACGTGCTGCTGATTGCGCACTACCCACTGGCCGCCGACCATCACGTCTTTGACCAGATTGTCGTTGCCGCTGAAGACCAAGCTGCCGAGTACTTCGTCCAGCGCCAACCCAAACATATTCGGATGCGCGTCATCCAATACCACGATGTCCGCGCGCAGGCCCGGCGCCAACGCGCCTACCGGCCGTCCTGCTGCTTGCGCGCCGCCGCGCAGCGCGCCCTGCCACAGGAAATCACCAACATTGCGCTGCGCATCGGACACCGCGATATTGCGGCGCTGGTGCTGCAAGCGCTGTCCATATTCCAGCCAGCGCAGTTCTTCCACCGCGCTTTGCGACACATGGCTATCGCTGCCGATGCCAAACACGCCGTCCTGCGCCAGGAAGCTCTCCAGCGGGAACAGGCCGTCGCCGAGATTCGCTTCCGTAGTCGGGCACAGGCCCGCCACCGCACCGCTACGCGCGATGCCGCTGACTTCAGCGTCCGTCAAATGCGTAGCGTGAATCAGGCACCAGCGCTGGTCTACATTCAAATTCTCCAGCAACCACTGCACCGGACGGCGCCCGCTCCAGTCCAGCGATTGCTGTACTTCCGCCATCTGCTCGGCGATGTGGATGTGCACCGGACGCGCTTTTGGCAGCGTCGCCAGCACTTCCGTGATCTGCTCTACCGACGCCGCGCGCAGCGAATGCGGCGCCACGCCAACTTCGGTCTGCGCATCGCGCAGCGGCTCCAGCGCTTCCACGATGCGCAATACATCTTGCGCATCGGTGCGGAAACGCTGCTGCTCCGGTTTCAGCGGCATTTCGCCGAAGCCGGAATAACTATACAACACCGGCAGCATGGTCATGCCGATTCCGGTCAACCGTGCGGCGGCAATGACACGTTCCGCCGTTTCCGCCGGACGCGGATACATGGCGCCATCCGGCGCGCGCTGGACGTAATGAAATTCGCACAGCGAGGTATAGCCGTGGCGCAGACACTCGGAAAACAGCTGCGCGGCGATGGCTTCGATATGCTCCGGCGTGATGTTGCGCGCGAAGCGATACATCAGTTCGCGCCACGTCCAGAAACTGTCCTTGCTATCGCCGGCCTTCTCGGTACGGCCGCCCAGCGCGCGCTGGAAGCTGTGCGAGTGCAGATTGATCATGCCCGGCAGCGCGTACTCCACGCGCTCCACGCCCGCGTCGGGCGCCCCCGCCGTCACCGCGACGATGCTCCCTGCCGCGTCCCACGCAATCAGCACATCCTTTGCCCAGCCATCAGGCAGTAGCGCATGGCGCGCAAACAGCTTGCTCATGCGCGCACCCAGTCGGCAGCGGCCTGCATCATGGCGCGCAACGGCGGCTGCACCTGCTCCGCCAAATCAGGACGATAGCCATACGGTGCATCTTCATCCATATAAGTCGACTGGCACATCTCCAGCTGAATCGCATGGACGCCCTTTGCCGGCTCGCCGTAAAAGCGCGTGATATGCCCGCCCTTGAAGCGGCCATTGACGGCAACGGTGTAGCTGCCGCCCTGCGCCTTAGCCACAATCGCCTCGCTCAAACCAGCGTCGCAGCTCTTGCCATCCGCCGTGCCAAAATTCAGATCCGGCAGCTTGCCCTCAAAGAAGCGCGGCACATGCGACGCAATCGAATGCGCATCCCACAGCACCACGCGCCCATGCAGCGCCAGCAAGCGATCCAGCTCTGCGCGCAGCTGATCGTGATATGGCCTCCAATACGCCTGCAAGCGGCGCTGCACTTCTGCTTCATCCGGCGCGCGGCCGGGCAAGTACAGCGGCTCGCGATGGAATGTATCGACCGGGCACAAACCTGTCGTATCCTGCCCCGGATACAGATTGGTGTTCTCCGGCGGACGATTCAAATCAATCACATAGCGCGACCAGCGCGCCGACAGCACCGACGCGCCCATTTCGCTTAAAAACTCGTACAAACGAACCAGATGCCAGTCCGTGTCCTGCTTATCGACGGCGGCCGGCGTCATCGCCGCCAGCACGTCGTCGGGAATCTCGGTGCCCACGTGCGGCATGGACACCAGCAAGGGAATACTGCCTGCTTTGAACTGATAGTCCATGCCTGACTCCCTTATGGATGCAAAGAGGTGAACAGCTCTTTGCACGATGCGCTCAACTCACCGCGCATCACCATGCCCTTGGCTGCCTCGATATCCGGCGCAAAGAAGCGATCCTGATCGAAGAACGGCACCTTTTGGCGCAACTGCTCATGCACGTGCTCGAGGTGCGGCGACGTTTTCAGCGGACGGTGGAAGTCGATACCCTGCGCAGCGGCCAGCAACTCGATACCGATAATGACTGCCGTATTCTGCGCCATATCGTCCAGACGGCGCGCAGCGTAAGTCGCCATGCTGACGTGGTCTTCCTGATTCGCCGAAGTCGGAATCGTGTCGACGCTGCCCGGGTGCGCAATCGACTTGTTCTCCGACGCCAGCGCCGCAGCGGTAACGTGGGCAATCATGAAGCCAGAGTTCACGCCCGGATCGCGCACCAGGAACGGCGGCAGGCCGGACAAGGTCGCGTCGATCAGCAGCGAAATGCGGCGCTCCGAAATCGAACCGATTTCCGCAATCGCCAGCGCCAGCGTGTCGGCGGCAAAGGCCACCGGCTCGGCGTGGAAGTTACCGCCCGAAACCACCACCGACAGCTCGCCATCCTTGAACAGCAGCGGATTGTCGGTCACCGCATTCGCTTCAATCAGCAGCGTGCGCGCGGCGTTGTTGATGATGTCCCAGCAGGCGCCCATGACTTGCGGCTGGCAGCGCAGGCAGTAAGGATCCTGCACGCGCTCATCGCCCACCAGGTGCGAAGCGCGGATCGCGCTGTTCGACACCAACTGGCGGTAAATCGCAGCAGCAGCAATCTGGCCCGGCTGGCCGCGCACTTCGTGCACGCGCGCGTCGAACGGCGAATCCGAACCCTTGGCCGCATCCAGCGACAGCGCGCCGGACACCATGCCCGCTTCCAGCAAACGCTCGGCCATGAACAGGCCATGCAGCGCCAGCGCGGCCGACACCTGCGTGCCGTTGATCAGCGCCAGGCCTTCTTTCGCGGCCAGCACTACCGGCTCGATGCCTGCGGCTTTCAGCGCATCGGTCGCTTCCATCAGCTCACCGTTGACGCGCACTTGGCCCACGCCCATGATGGCCAGCGTCATGTGCGACAGCGGCGCCAAATCGCCCGACGCGCCGACCGAACCCTTGGCCGGAATCGCAGGCATGATGCCCGCGTTGTAGATTGCGATCAGCGTATCGATAATCAGCGGGCGCACGCCCGAGAAGCCGCGCGCCAGGCTGCCGATCTTCATCAGCAGAATCAAGCGGCACACCGCGTCCGATACCAGCTCACCGGTGCCCACCGAGTGCGACAGGATCAGGTTGCGTTGCAGTTGTTCCAGCTTGTCGTCCGGGATGCGGGTCTTGGCCAGCAAGCCGAAACCAGTGTTGATGCCATAGGCGGCATCGCCTTTGGCGACGATGGCCTGCACGGCGGCTGCCGATGCTTCAATCACGGGATAGGCTTCAGCGGCCAGCGCCAGCGGGCCTGCTGCGTTCCACACGGAGCGCAGTTCGGAGAGCGTCAATGCGCCCGGTTTCAAAGTCAAAGTCATAGTAAAGCTCATTTAATCATTGGAAGGTTGAGGCCATTGCGCTTGGCGCAGGCGATGGCGCTTTCATAGCCCGCATCGGCGTGACGCATCACGCCCGAGCCGCTGTCGTTCACCAGCACGCGCGCGAGGCGCTTGGCTGCGGCATCGGTGCCATCGGCCACGATCACCACGCCGGAATGCTGCGAGTATCCCATGCCCACGCCGCCGCCGTGGTGCAGCGACACCCAGGTCGCGCCGCCAGCGGTATTCAGCAGTGCATTCAGCAGCGGCCAGTCGGAGACGGCGTCGGTGCCGTCCTTCATTGCCTCGGTTTCGCGGTTAGGGCTGGCGACCGAGCCGGTATCCAGGTGATCACGGCCGATCACGATCGGCGCTTTCAGTTCGCCGTTGCGCACCATCTCATTGAAAGCCAGGCCGGCGATGTGGCGCTCGCCCAAGCCCAGCCAGCAGATACGCGCCGGCAGGCCTTGGAAAGCGATGCGCTCACGCGCCATATCCAGCCAGCGGTGCACGTTTGCGTGATGCGGGAACAGCTCCTTGATCTTGGCGTCGGTCTTGTAGATATCTTCCGGGTCGCCGGACAGCGCCACCCAGCGGAACGGGCCGCGGCCTTCGCAGAACTGCGGACGAATGTAAGCCGGTACAAAGCCCGGGAAATCAAACGCGTTCTTCACGCCATGGTCAAACGCCACCTGGCGGATGTTGTTGCCGTAATCGACCACCTTGGCGCCCAGCGCCTGGAAGTCCAGCATCGCCTGCACGTGCACGGCGCAACCGGCGGTGGCGGCAGCTTTCAATTCTGGATGGCGCGCTGCGTCCTGCTGCGCGGCCTTCCACTGCTCCACCGTCCAGCCCTGCGGCAGGTAGCCGTTGATCAGGTCATGCGCCGAAGTTTGGTCGGTGACCACATCCGGCACGATGCCGCCGGCTTTGGCGCGGCGCACCAGCTCCGGCAGCACGTCAGCCGCGTTGCCCAGCAAGCCGATGGAAATCGCGTCGCCATTCGCCTTGTGCAGCTTAATCATCTCCAGCGCTTCATCGATGGAAGCGGCTTGCTTGTCCAGATAGCGGGTACGCAGGCGGAAGTCGATGCTGCTCTGCTGGCACTCGATGGTCAGCGACACTGCGCCGGCCATGGTCGCGGCCAGCGGCTGCGCGCCGCCCATGCCGCCCAGGCCTGCGGTTAACACCCAGCGGCCTTTCAGGTCGCCGCCGAAATGCTGGCGGCCGGCTTCCGCAAAGGTCTCAAACGTGCCCTGCACGATGCCCTGCGTGCCGATGTAAATCCACGAACCGGCCGTCATCTGGCCGTACATGAACAGGCCCTTGCGATCCAATTCGTTGAAGTGCTCCCAGTTGGCCCACTTCGGCACCAGGTTCGAATTGGCGATCAGCACGCGCGGCGCATCTTCGTGGGTCTGGAACACGCCCACCGGCTTGCCCGACTGGATCAGCAAGGTTTGATTGTCTTCCAGCTCGCGCAGCGAGGCCAGGATCTGGTCGTAGCACTCCCAGTTGCGGGCCGCGCGGCCGATGCCGCCGTAGACCACCAGATGCTTGGGATTTTCCGCCACTTCCTTATCCAGATTGTTCTGGATCATGCGGTAAGCCGCCTCCGCGCCCCAGCTCTTGCAGGTGCGCTCAGGGCCGCGCGGCGCGCGGATCTCGCGGCTGGCGTCGTAACGTGGATCGCTGTCTAAATGGGTGGTCATGGGAGGCTCCTGCGGCGGTTTGAGGGAATATGCTCGCAGCATAAGTTGTATAGACAAGTAAGTCAATCGATTTTTAAATTACACTGCATTAACTTCGATTTGTGAATAAACAACACACTTGCAATACGAAATCATCCGAGCAAACAACAAATAAAATTTTTGCCCCTGCATTAGTTTTTGCTATTCACTCACTTACTTTCATATAGAAATCCTCAGTGACATCAAGATGCAAGCCTCCTATCTTCATTCTTGCTGTACACGTTTTATTTTGGGTTTCGTTCAATTCAAGTGGGGGTTAGAAATGAATAAAAACAAATTGCACCTGCAAACGTTGGCACTGGCCGTGATGCTCGCGGCCTCGTCCATGGCATCGGCCACTGCACCACAGGGACCGGGGGCGGTTACTCTGACCAATACGGCAGGTAACCTCTGGACTGCTTCGATCGGCAATACGCCGGTTCTGGGCATGTTCACCGACATCTTCACCTTTACCAATCCGGTCACGGCCGGTTCCACGGCCTACGGCACCTTGGTCAACACCAGCTTCTCCGGCTGGAGCAATGTGACCTTCCTCGCCGCCGACCTGAATGGTATTTCCCTGCTGACCGGCGCCATTCCCGCCGGCCCGATGACCTTCAACGTTGCGACGCTGCTGCCCTCCTCGGTAACCGGCCCGCTGACGCTGACGATTCATGGCACCAGCAACGGCGGTAGCTATGGCGGCGACATCAACGTCCTGATGGCGCCTATCCCAGAGCCTGAAACCTACGGCATGATGATCGCCGGCCTCGGCATCCTCGCCATGCTGGCCCGCCGCCGCAAACAATAAGCGCAACAGGCGATCGACGGCCAACAAAAAAGGGAATCCACTGGATTCCCTTTTTTTTATTTGCGGTTGTAGATGCGCCGCCCGCCCATCCACGTTTGCAGCACCTGGGTTTTGCCCAGCTGCTCGGGCGCGATCTTGAAGATGTCGCGGTCGATCAAGATAAAGTCGGCCCACTTGCCCGGCTCCAGCGAGCCAATCACGTTTTCCTGGTGCGCCGCGTAAGCCGCGTCCAGCGTGAAGCAGCGGAACGCTTCGGTCAGCGTCATCGCCTGGTTCTTGTACCAGCCGCCCAGCGGCACGCCGGCGTTGTTCTGGCGCGTGACGGCGGCGTGCAGGCCTTCAAACGGATTGGGCGACTCAATCGGGAAGTCCGAGCCGCAAGCGATCTTCGAACCTTGATCGAGGAAGCTGCGCCACGCATACGCGCCCTTGATGCGCTCATGGCCGACGCGCTGCTCGGCCATGTTCTGGTCCGAGGTAGCGTGGGTCGGCTGCATCGACGGGATGATGCCGAGCTGCTTGAAGCGCGGGATATCGTCCAGCGTCACCACCTGCGCGTGTTCGACGCGGTGGCGCAGGGCGACGTTGTTATATTGCGGGATCAGCTGCGCGTAGGCGTCGAGGATCTGGCGGTTGCCGGCGTCGCCAATCGCGTGGATGTTGACCTGGTAGCCGGCCTTCATCGCCTTGTTCATCTTGGCGCGCATCTCGGCGTCCGGGTAGAACAGCAAGCCCTTGGTCGACGGCATATCGGAGTAAGGCGCCAGCAGCGCCGCGCCACGGCTGCCCAGGGCGCCGTCCGAGTACAGCTTGACGGCGGCCAGCGCGTACACGTCGTTGGCGTAGGACTTCAGCGGGCCATCCTTGGACAGTTCATCGAAATCGGCGGCGGTGTCGCCGATCATCGCGTAGACGCGGGTAGTCAGCTTGCCGTGATCGGCGTAGTCGCGGTAGATATCGTCCTGCACCACCTTGATGCCGGCATCGTGCACGCTGGTCAGGCCGACCTTGGCCAGCGATTGCAGCGCCACGTCCAGCGTGGCGCGCGCTTCAACGGGCGTGGGCAGCGGCACCACGCGGTTGACCAGCTCCATGGCGGCGTCCACCAGCACTCCGGTCGGGCGGCCAGCGGCGTCGCGCTCGATCTTGCCGCCCGATGGGTCGGCCGTCTCCTTGCTGATACCGGCCATTTCCAGCGCCTTGGTGTTGACCCAGACCGCGTGGCCATCCACGCGATGCAGCAGCACCGGGCGGTCGCTGACCACCGCATCCAGCTCGGCGGCGGTTGGGAAGCGCCCCAGTTTCCAGATCTCCTGGTTCCAGCCGAAGCCGATAATCCAGGCCTTTTTCGGATGCGAGCGGGCGAAGTCTGCCACCGCTTTTACCGCCGCGTTGAGCGAAGTTGGGCTGTACAGCTCCACGCCGGAAGCAATCTCGCCCAGTTCAAATACGTGACCGTGGGCGTCGATCAGGCCCGGCAGCAGGGTCTTGCCCTGCGCGTCGATGTGCTCCGCTTTCGGCAGCGCGGCTGCGGTTTGCGCCTCGCTGCCCACCGCCACGATGCGGCCCAGGTCATCGAACGCCAGCGAGGAAAAGCGCTGTAGCTGGCCGGCCGCGTTCAGCGTGTAGCCATTGGCGCGGTCGATGATGGTGTCGGCGTGGGCTGGCAGGGCCGCCAGGACGGCGGCAAACAAAAGGGTGGTGCGCATCGGGTTCTCCATTCGGCTGCAAGATTCAGAGTGTAGCGAAGTTTGCGTTTTGGTCAACCAAACCGTGCACAACTGGGCGGGGCCAGTGGCAGGACGGGTACAATGCTGGCTTCCCGTATTTCTTTCGCGTGAATAGCCAGTGTCCAGCCGCCAACTCTACCTTCGCCTCATCAAGGAATTCCTGCCGTACGGCTGGATCATGCTCGTCACGCTGCTGGCGGTCGGCGTGGCCGCCGCCACCGACGTGCTGCTGCTGGGCCAGTTGCAAAACGTGGTCGATGCGCTGACGCCGGCCAATACGCTGGGCGTGATCAAGACCCCGTCCACCGGCATGATGGCGGCCATGAAGCAGGCGCTGGGCGACTTGCTGCCGCGCGATCCGTCCGCTGCCGCGCTGTGGACT
This sequence comes from Duganella rivi, assembly GCF_009857435.1. Lineage (GTDB taxonomy): Bacteria > Pseudomonadota > Gammaproteobacteria > Burkholderiales > Burkholderiaceae_D > Rugamonas > Rugamonas rivi. The sequence goes on along the minus strand of NZ_WWCK01000007.1, from coordinate 360,790 downwards.
ATCCCGGCCGTGATCTTCGCGCTGGCCCTGCTGCGCATGGTGTCCAGCTTTGCCGGCGAATACGGCGCGGCCTGGCTCAACAGCCGGGTTCAGGCCAATCTGCGCGAAACCATGTTTGCCCGCATCATGCGGCTGCCGAATGGTTATTTCGACCAGTCGTCGACCGGCACCACGCTGTCGCGGGTGGCGTTCGACGCCGCCCAGGTGGCGCAGGCCGGCCTGACCGTGGTCAACGTGGCGGTGCGCGATTCGGTGGCCACCACCGGCTACCTGATCACGCTGTTCGTGGTGGACTGGCAACTGGCGCTGTTCTGCCTCGCCCTGCTGCCGCTGGTGGCCACGGTGGTGATCTTCGCCGGCCGCCGCATGCGCACGCTCAGCAACAGCGCCCAAACCGCCATGGGCGACCTGACCAATGTGCTCGACGAGAGCATCAGCGGCCAGCGCGTGGTGAAGATTTTCGGCGGCCAGCAGTATGAGCAGAAGCGCTTCGGCGAAGTGGTCAAGCTGAACCGCCAGCTGGCCGTCAAGCACGCCGCCACCTCGGCCTTCAACTCCGGCCTGATCATGCTGCTGATCGGGATCACGCTGTCGTCGGTGATTTATTTCGCGCTGATCCGCGCCCAGGCCGGCGCGCTGTCGGCCGGCGGCTTCGTCGCCTTCCTGACGGCGCTGATGGCGATGCAGTCGCCAATCAAGAACCTGACCAAGATTAATGAACCGATGCAGCGCGGCCTGGCGGCTGCAAGCTCGGTGTTTGGACTGATCGACCTGGAGTCGGAAGCGGATAAGGGCACCAAGACCATCGCGCGCGCCGAAGGCCGCTTGTCGGTGCAGGATGTGAGCTTCCACTATCGCGGCGCGGATGGCAAACCGCTGGATCCCGATGCGCGCCCGGCATTGGATCACGTGTCGCTTGATATCGCCGCCGGAGAGACGGTTGCGCTGGTGGGCAGTTCGGGCAGCGGCAAGACCACGCTGGCCGGTTTGCTGCCGCGCTTCTATGACGTGAGCGGCGGCAGCATCCAGCTGGACGGCGTCGATCTGCGCGACTACACCATGGCCTCGCTGCGCCAGCAGATTGCGCTGGTGTCGCAGGACGTGGTGCTGTTCAACGATACGCTGGCAGCCAACATCGCTTATGGCGATCCGGCGCCGTCGATGGAGCGCATTGAAGCTGCGGCGAAGGCAGCGCACGCGCATGAATTCATCGTGCGCCAGCCGGAAGGCTATCACTCGCCGGTCGGTGAAAATGGTTTGCGCCTGTCAGGCGGCCAGCGCCAGCGCCTGGCGATTGCGCGCGCGCTGTACAAGAACGCGCCGATCTTGATCCTCGACGAAGCCACCAGCGCGCTCGATACCGAATCGGAGCGCCTGGTGCAGCAGGCCCTGGAAGTGCTGATGAAAGGCCGCACCACGGTAGTCATCGCGCACCGCCTGTCGACCATTGAGAAGGCGGATCGCATCGTGGTGCTCGATCGCGGCCGCATTGCCGAATCGGGCCCGCACGAGGCGCTGCTGGCGCAGAACGGCATCTACGCCCGCTTGTATCAAACGCAGAAAAGCGTTGCGGTCGAGGGGTGATGGACGCGCAGCGGTTGACGTCTCATCTTCAGTCCTAAAAAGCACCCCTAACGAAAGGGTCTGACCCCGTACGGGGTCAGACCCTGGCCGCAGCGGTGTGCGGGTTGGGTTGGTGCCGCGCGCTTTTCACTCAAGTCGCGTCGTGGAAGATGATGCCCAGTGTATGGCGTGATCCCGACCGCAGCCGGCTCACGCCGTGCCGCAGGTTGACGCGGTAGATGCCACGCGTGCCCTGCACGGGACGGTGGTTGACGGCGAAGATTACCATGTCGCCGCGTTTCAGTGGCACCACTTCGACCCGCGACTGCATGCGCGGGCGCTGCTCGGTCAGCACAAACTCCCCTCCTTCGAAATCCTTGCCCGGCTGGTTCAGCAGCACCGCCGCTTGCAGGGGGAAAACATGCTCGCCGTACAGGTCTTGGTGCAGGCAGTTGTAGTCGCCGGCTTTGTATTCGAGCAGCAGCGGCGTCGGACGCTGCTGGCCGGCGGCGTGGCAACGGGCGAGGAAGTCGGCATGATCGACGGGGAAACGATCCGGCAACTCCATCAACTCGTGCCAGCGGTTGGCGATGACGGCCAGCGGGCCATACAGCGCCTGGCGCAAGGCCGACACCATCGACGGCAGCGGGTAGCGGAAGTATTGATACTCGCCGCTGCCGAAACCGTGCTGCGACATCACCACGCGGCTGCGGAACAGGTTGGCGTGGGCGTAGTGCGCGGCCATGTCCTGGCATTCGTCGGCGGTCAGCAGGCCGGGGATGATGGCGTAGCCGTGGGCGTTAAGCTGGTCGGCGATGCCCTGCCAGTCCAGCGCCGCCACATGCACCGCGATGCCGGCCGCCGCGCCGACCGCCCTGCGCGCGGCCGCAGCGTCTGCGGGCTTCGGCGCGGCAGCCATGGGCGGCACCACGCGCGGCTTGCGTTCGTCCTGCGGATCGCCGAAATCCAGTTCGCCATTTCCTGCACTACTCACTGACCGTCTCCCTGTTCAACAATTCCGCCTTGCGATCCACGCCCCAGCGATAGCCGGAGATCGATCCATCATTGCGCACCACGCGGTGACACGGTATCGCCACCGCAATCGCATTTGCCGCGCACGCCGACGCCACCGCGCGCGCGCCGCGCGGCACATTGGCCAATTCGGCCAGTTCCGCATACGTCACGCGCTTCCCGGCAGGTATCGCCCGCAGCACTTGCCACACGCGCTGCTGGAACGCCGTGCCGCGCACATCGAGCGGCAAGTCCAGGCCAACCGACGGCTGCTCGACCATGCCGATCACGCGCGAGACCACTTGCTCGTACGCCGGCTCCGCGCCGATCAACTCCGCCTTCGGAAAGCGATCCTGCAAATCCTTCACCAAAAAATCAGGATCGTCATCGATCAGGATCGCGCAAATGCCGCGCTCCGTGCTGGCCACCAGGATCGGCCCCAGCGAACACTCGGCAATTGCAAACTTGATCTGCTCGCCCTTGCCGCCGGAACGGAAGGCCGATGGCGTCATGCCCAGCACCGAGGACGACTGCGCATAAAAGCGCCCGCTCGAATTAAAGCCGGCCGCGTAAATCACATCCGTCACGTTGGGCTGCCCGGCCAACCCGGCCTGCACGCGCCGCGCCCGCGCCGCATTGGCGTAGGCCTTCGGCGTTATCCCCGTCACCGCCTTGAACATGCGATGAAAATAAAAACGGCTTACGCCCACCGCCTCCGCCAGGCTGTCCAAGTCCGGCGTCTCCTCCGCCTCATCGATCAGGCGGCAAGCTTGCGCCACAATCGCCGCCTGGCGCTCGGCCAGCGGCGGCTGATCCGGTTTGCAGCGCAGGCAAGGCCGGAAGCCCGCCGCCTCCGCCTCTGCGCGACTGTCATGAAACGCCACGTTCTTGCGCAAGGCCGGACGCGCACCGCACGACGGCCGGCAGTACACGCCGGTGCTGCGCACCGAGTACCAGAACACATCGTCGGCGCCGGCATCGCGCTGCTGCACGGCGGCCCAGCGCCCTTCTTCGTTACCGTAATTGCCCATTTCAGACTCCGTCATTGGTGGAATGCAGCCATCCTATCCAGTGCAAAAATACGCCGCACTCCGCCTCTTGCTTTTGAATTGTACAAGCATGCGATGCTAGAATGACTACTCTTACAGGAGACGGCGGTTTGGACGATCAAGTTACTCAGGACAGCACACCTATTTTCCAGCGCATCAAGGACTACCTGCTGGCGGAAATCGCCGCCGGCACGTGGAAGGAAGGCGACGTGATCCCGTCCGAGCAGGCGCTGGTCAAGCAATTCGGCGTCTCGCGCATGACCGTCAACCGCGCCGTGCGCGAACTCACCTCGGAACAGGTACTCACGCGCCGCCAAGGCTCGGGCACTTACGTGGCCCAGCAAAAGTACCAAGCCACCCTGCTGGAGATTAAGTCCATCGCCGACGAAGTGCGCGCGCGCGGCCACGCCCACCGCAGCAGCCTGCAGCAGCTGGAACGCGTCAAGGCCAGCGACTTGATGGCCAAGCAGTTCGACCTGCCGCCCGGCCACCCGCTGTTCCACTCGGTGATCGTCCATTTTGAAAACGGCGTGCCGATCCAGGTCGAAGACCGCTGGGTCAATCCGCAATGCGCGCCCGACTACATGGAGCAGGACTTCGCCCACATCACGCCCAACGAATATCTGGTGCAGGCCGCGCCGCTGCAAGACGCCACCTACAGCATCGAGGCGCTGGCCTCGCCGCGCGACATCGCCGACATGCTGGCGATCGACACCAAACAAGCCTGCCTCGTGCTCAAGCGCCAGACACGCTCCGGCGGCCTGATTGCCTCGCTGGTGACCATGTGGCATCCAGGCCACCGCTACCAGTTCGCCGGCAGTTTCAGCCAGTAAGGCCAGCAAACCCACTTGCTAGCACGGCGCAAGCAACTGCGCGCCGCGCCTCCCCGCCGCATTCTCACCGATTGTCACGAAAACAGGCCTGAATTGTTAAATTTGTGGTCGTTTTGCCCTCAATCCGTATGCAATCGTTTTCTTGCGAGGTCTGCGCCAACGGCCTCGGCTTCGATGCTATAGTTTTCCCGGATACAGCACGCTCAGACCACCGAAAGGGAAGCTCTTGTTTCACTGCCGTTCGCGCTTGCGCCCGACCCCTTGGCAACGCTTGTCGCACAAGCTGGCGGCGTGCGCTTGGGCGGCCTGCATGCTGGCGCTGGCGCCGGCCGGCGCGGCAGAGAAAGTCACCATCCAGCTCAAGTGGCTGCACCAATTCCAGTTCGCCGGCTACTACGCCGCGCAAGACCAAGGCTACTACCGCGAGGCCGGCCTCGATGTCACCCTGCTGGAGGCGCGTCCCGGCAACGATCCGCTGCAAACCGTGATGCAGGGGCAAGCCCAGTACGGCGTCGGCAACACCACCCTGCTCCTGGCGCGCAATATCGGCCAGCCGGTGGTGGTGCTGGCGTCGATCTTCCAGCACTCCGGCGCCACCCTGCTGCGCCGCCTCGACGCCAGCGGCCAGCCGCGTCCATGGCCCGGCAGCCGCTTGATGATCGCGCCGAACAACGAGGAACTGACGGTGTTCCTGAAGAAGACCGGCGTGCACATGGATAGCATCTACCAGATCCCGCACAGCTACAACTTCGACGATTTGGCCGAGGGCCGGATCGACGCCATGTCGGTCTACCTGACCGAGGCGCCGTACGTGCTGGATCGCCTCAATCTGCGCTACGAGCTGGTGTCGCCGCGTAGCCAGGGCCTGGATTTCTACGGCGACGTGCTGTACACCACCGAGAGCGAATTGCGCGAGCACCCGGCGCGCGCGCAGGCGCTGCGCGAAGCCACGCTGCGCGGCTGGGTCTACGCCATGCAGCATCCGGGTGAGATTGCCGACTTGATCCGCGCCCGCTACCCGGAACGCCACAGCCGCGAGCATCTGATGTTCGAAGCCCAGCGCATCGCGCCCTTGCTGGAGCAGCCGCTGATTGAACTCGGCTACAGCAATCCCGAACGCTGGCGCGCCATCGCCCAGGAGTACATTGCGCAGGGCATGCTGCCGGCCGGCTTCAATATCGACGGCTTCTTGTACCAGCCGCCGGACGGCAATCCGCTGCTGCGCTTCGGCGGCGCGCTGATCGCCGTGGCGCTGCTGCTGGTGACGCTGGCCGGCGCATGGCGCTTGCGCGTGCAAGGCCGCGCGCTGCGCGCCGCCCGCGCGGAACTGGGCAGCGCGGCGCGCCTGGCCAGCTTTGCGCTGGAAGGCTCGGGCGAAGGCAGCTGGGAATGGCGGCTCGATACCGGCAAGCTGACGCTGTCGCCGCGCTATTGCGAACTGCTCGGCTACAGTGCCGACGAGTTCCATCCCACGCTGGCCGAGTGGCTGGACTACGTGCACCCGGACGACCGCCCACGGCTGGAGCGCGAGATCCAGGAATACCTGTCCAGCACCAGCGACGCCACCGGCCAGATCCGCAGCGAGCACCGCATGCGCACCAAGGACGGCGACTGGCGCTGGGTGCTGGCGCGCGGCATGATCCTCGAACGCGATGAACTGGGCTTGCCGTTGTGCGCGGCCGGCACGCTGGCCGACATCGGCGAGCGTGCCGCCGCCGAAGAAGCCCGCATGTGGACACTGCTGAACGCCACACCCGGCGCAGTGCTGATCGCGGAAAAAAATGGGCGCGTGCGCCACGCCAATCCGGCTTGCGCGCGCAGCTTCGGCTACGACGGCAGCATGGCCGGGCGCTCGGTCGAGCAGCTGGCGCCGGAAGCCATGCGCAGCAACGGCCGCGTGCGCGAACTGTTCTCGCGCCCGAACCTGCCGGGCCGCGTGCTGTGCGCATTGCGTGCCGATGGCAGCAGCTTCCCGGCCATGGTGCATATGTCGCCGATGGAACTGGGCGGCCAGGAACTGGTGATCATGGCGCTGCGCGATATGACCCAGCGCCAGCGCGCCGAGGAAGCGCTGCACGCATCGTCGGAACGCTATCGCCAGATCGTGCAGACTGCGGCCGAAGGCATTTGGATGACCAACGCCGACGACCGCACCACCTTCGTCAATCCGACGCTGGCCCACATGCTGGACTACGACATCGAGTTGATGATGGGCCGCGCCATGACCGACTTCATGGACGATAACGGCCAGGCCCTGCTCAAGCAGCACTTGCAGCGCAGCCTGTCGGGCGGGGCGCGCCAGAGCGATGTCTGCTTCCTGCGCAGCGACGGCAGCACGGTCTGGTGCCTGCTCTCGACCACCGTGATGAACGCCGATTCCGGCCACTACGCCGGCATGCTGGCCATGCTGACCGATATCACCGCGCGCCGCCTGGCTGAAGGCGCGCTGCACGAATCCAGCCAGCGCCTGGCTTCCATCTTCAACGCCGTTACCAACGGGCTGGTGATGGTGGATGTGAATGGCCTGATCATCGAGCGCAATGCTGCCGCCGCGCGCATGCTGGCGCATACCGAGGAACTGAGCGTGGGCGGCCTGTGGGCCGGCGTGCGCGAGGATGGCACGCCCTACGACGCCGGCAACCACCCGGTGCAACTGGCGCTGGTCACCGGCATCCCGGTGCGCGACGTGGTGATGGGCTTGAACCAGCACGACGGCGCGCGCTGCTGGCTGTCGGTCAACGCCGAGCCTATCCCGGACGAGAACGGCGCGGTGCACCTGGTGGTGGTCAGCTTGACCGAAATCACCGACCGCAAACGCGGCGAGGATGCACTACGCGAGCTCAATGAACATCTGGAGGAGCGTGTGCAGATTCGCACCCGCGAACTCGATCAAGCGCGCATGGTGGCCGAGGAGGCCAGTCAAACCAAGGGCCAGTTCCTCGCCAATATGAGCCACGAAATCCGCACGCCGATGAATGGCGTGATCGGCATGGCCTACCTCGCGCTGAAGACAGAACTCGATCCGCGCCAGCGCGACTACCTCGAGAAGATCCGCTTCGCCGGCGAGCATCTGCTGGGCATCATCGACGATATCCTCGACATCTCGAAAATCGAGGCGGGCAAGCTGGAAATCGAACAAGTCGATTTTGCGCTCGACCACGTGATCCAGACCCTGAACACCGTGGTGGCGCCGAAGGCCGCCAGCCGCGAACTGGAACTGGTGTACGACCTCGATCCCACGCTGCCGAAAGTGCTGCGCGGCGACCCGCTGCGCCTCGGCCAAGTGCTGATCAACTACGCCAACAACGCCATCAAGTTCAGCGAAAAAGGCCGCATCGAAGTGCGCGTACGGCAGGTAGTCGGCGACGCCCACGGCTGCCTGCTACGCTTTGAAGTGAGCGATTGCGGCATCGGCCTGTCCGAAAGCGAGATCGAAAAACTGTTCCAGCAATTCCAGCAAGCCGACACCTCCACCACGCGCGAATACGGCGGCACCGGCCTTGGCCTCGCGATCTGCAAACAGCTGGCGCAGCTGATGGGCGGCGAGGTGGGCGTGCGCAGCCGGCCGGGCAAGGGCAGCACCTTCTGGTTCACCGCGCGCCTGGGCATCAGCAGCGCCACCGTGCCGGCCCTGATCGACCGCGTGAAAGACGCTGCCGCCGAGCTGCTGGCTTCATCGCGCAGCGCCGCCGTGATGTCGGCTTTGAAGAATGCCCGCATCCTGCTGGTGGAAGACAACACCTTCAACCAGCAGATCGCGCTGGAGATGCTGGAAGACGTGGGCTCCTCGGTATGCCTGGCCGCCAACGGCATGGAGGCACTGGAGCTGCTGCGCCAGACCGCCTTCGACTGCGTGCTGATGGACGTGCAGATGCCGCTGATGGACGGCCTGGAAGCGACGCGCCGCATCCGCGCCGATCCGCGCCTGGCCGACATGCGGGTGCTGGCCATGACCGCCACCGCCACCAGCGAAGACCGGGTGCGCTGCATCGAGGCCGGCATGGACGATTTCATCTCCAAGCCGATCCAGCCGGCGCTGATGTACCAGACCATCGCCAACTGGCTGCCGGAGCGCGATGCGCAGGATGTACGCGAAGCCTCGCCGTCCAAGCCGGCGCGCCCTGCCTTCAAGACCACGCTGGGCGGCGATCCGGCGGTGATCGATTTATCGATACTGGCCAAGCTGCTCGGCTATCATCCGCACAAGGTGCGCAAATTTGCCTTCAAGTTTTTGCAGAACACGCAAGATGGTTTAAATCTGATGGAAGCGGCGCTGCAGCGCGGCGACTTGGTGGCGCTGCGTGAACTCGGTCATCGCTTAAAATCACCAGCACGCACGGTCGGCGCGCTGGGCATGGGCGAGCTGCTGCTGGAACTGGAGCAGCTGCCCGTCACCGTCAGCGACGCCGACAACCAGCAGCACGCGCAAGCGCTGCTGCAAAAACTGTGGCCGCTGCTGGAACAGATCACCGAACAAATCATGACCAATACCACCTTCGCCGACGATAACTGAGATGCGGATACTGCTGCTGGATGACGATGCCTTCATGCTGGAACTCCTGGCCGATATGGTTGCCGCGCTGGGCGAGCATACGGTAGTCCGCGAAACCGATGGCCGCCGCGCCCTGATCGAATTGCGCCTGCGGCCGCCGCAGCTGGTGATCTGCGACTTGTCGATGCCGGTGATGGACGGCATCGACTTCCTGCGCCTTGCGGCGGCGCAGCAATATCGCGGCAGCGTGGTGCTGTTGTCCGGGGTCGACAACGCCGTGCTGAAGACCGCCGCCCGGCTGGCCGAGGCGCAGGGACTGGCGATTCTGGACGCCTGCGCCAAGCCGATGAGCATCGAGGCGCTGGAGGCTTTGCTGGCCCGCGCCGCAGCAGCAACCGGCAATCTTGGTAAATAGTTTAGAGGGTTGCGACAAACAACCGCACATTTCTAAAAAATGGGTTATTATTTACGCCATCCCTCGCCTGCCGACCTTGTTGCCATCCCCTCCGAGACATTGAAATCGTGCAATCGGCCACCATTTGCTGCTTCATGGCAGCGTTTGCGGCAACCGTCCCCAGGCGTTATTACTGACACTGACCTCGATTGAGGAAATTATGAGCGAAAATATCAAACACATTACCGACGCTTCTTTTGACGCTGACGTGCTGAAATCCGACCGTCCAGTACTGGTCGACTTCTGGGCCGAATGGTGCGGCCCTTGCAAGAGCATCGCCCCGATTCTGGAAGAAGTAGCAAAAGAATACGAAGGCAAGATCCAGATCGCCAAGCTGGACGTTGATTCGAACCAGGCCATCCCGGCCAAGTTCGGCATCCGCGGCATCCCGACCCTGATCTTGTTCAAGAACGGCGTAGCCGCCGCTCAAAAGGTTGGCGCAATGGCAAAAGGCCAGCTGACCTCCTTCATCGACAGCAATATCTAAGATAAGATATCGCCAGTTGTACCGGTGGCGCCGCGCCCGCGGCGCCACCGTATAAAATGAGACAACCCACGTAGTCCCCGCCCCTACCTTTACTTTCCCGTCACGGGATACTCAAACAATATGCATCTATCTGAACTAAAGGCCTTACACGTCTCGGCGTTGTTGGAAATGGCCATCGGACTGGATATCGACAATGCGGCGCGCCTGCGCAAGCAAGAGTTGATGTTCGCAATCCTGAAAAAACGCGCCAAATCGGGCGAGCAAATCTTCGGCGACGGCGCCCTGGAAGTGCTGCCGGACGGCTTCGGCTTCCTGCGCTCGCCGGACGCCAGCTACATGGCGTCCACCGACGATATCTACATTTCCCCTTCGCAGATCCGCCGCTTCAACCTGCACACCGGCGACTCGATCGAGGGCGAAGTGCGTACCCCGAAAGATGGCGAGCGCTATTTCGCGCTGGTCAAGGTCGACAAGGTCAACGGCGAATCGCCGGAAGCCTCGAAGCACCGCATTTTGTTTGAGAACTTGACGCCGCTGCACCCGAACGAGCCGCTGCGCCTGGAACGTGACATCAACGGCACGGAAAACATCACCGGCCGTATCATCGATTTGATTTCGCCGATCGGCAAAGGCCAGCGCGGCCTGCTGGTGGCGTCGCCGAAGTCCGGTAAATCGGTCATGCTGCAACACATCGCCCACGCGATCACCTCGAACCACCCGGACGTGACCCTGATCGTGCTGCTGATCGACGAACGTCCTGAAGAGGTTACCGAGATGCAGCGCTCGGTGCGCGGCGAAGTGGTTGCCTCGACCTTCGACGAACCGGCCACCCGCCACGTGCAAGTGGCCGAGATGGTGCTGGAAAAAGCCAAGCGTCTGGTCGAGATGAAAAAAGACGTGGTCATCCTGCTGGATTCGATCACCCGTCTGGCCCGTGCCTACAACACCGTGATCCCTGCCTCGGGCAAGGTGCTGACCGGTGGTGTGGACGCCAACGCGCTGCAGCGTCCGAAGCGCTTCTTCGGTGCTGCCCGTAACGTCGAAGAAGGCGGCTCGCTGACCATCGTCGCGACCGCGCTGATCGAAACCGGTTCGCGCATGGACGACGTGATCTACGAAGAATTCAAGGGTACCGGCAATATGGAGGTGCACCTGGAGCGCCGCCTGGCCGAGAAACGCGTCTACCCGGCAATCAACCTGAACAAATCGGGCACCCGCCGCGAGGAACTGCTGATCAAGCCAGACCAGCTGCAGAAGATCTGGATCCTGCGCAAGCTGCTGTACTCGATGGACGAGATCGAGGCGATGGAGTTCATCCTCGACAAGATGCGCGCGACGAAGAACAATACTGAGTTCTTTGATATGATGCGCAGAGGCGGCTAAGTTACAGCGCGCCTTAACAAACTGGCAACCATTGGTTGCCAGTTTGCGTTTACGCCGGTATAATCCTCGATCGCATTAATTTAAACACTGGCAAGTGAGCGGCAATCGGATCAGGATGTAGTACAGATCGACGAAGTGCTGTTTGGCTACCAAACTAACCGAGGCTACAAAATGAAACCAGAAGGTCACCCAGAATACCGCGAAGTTGTTTTCCACGACCTGTCGTGCGACTTCAAATTCATCACCCGTTCGACCATCGGCACCCGCGAAACCATCACCCACGAAGGTAAAGAATACCCACTGGTGAAGATCGAGGTTTCGGCTGAATCGCACCCGTTCTACACCGGCAAACACAAAATCGTCGACACCGCTGGCCGCGTTGAGAAATTCCGCCAGAAGTTCGGTTCGGTTGGTTCGAAAACCGCCGTCGCTGCAGGCTAATTTCAGCCGCTTCGATAAAAAAAGCAGCCTCTGGCTGCTTTTTTTGTTTGCCGTGCAGTTTTCCTGCATACTCCGGTTCTACTCATAACAACACACCACGATGAAGCCAGTCCGTCTTCCTGCCGCCGCCACCCTGGCCCTGCCGCGCTGGGCGCTGTTCGCCCTCGGCCTGCTGTACATCCTGCCCGGCCTGATCGGCCGCGATCCCTGGAAGAACGACGACGCCGCCAGCTTCGGCATCATGTGGACGATGGCGCACGGCAGCTGGCAAGACTGGCTGTGGCCGAATATTGCCGGCCTGTCGTGGCCCGACGAAGGCCCGCTGGCGTTCTGGCTCGGCGCGGCCGGCATCAAGCTGTTCGGCTGGCTGCTGGGCGATGTGCTGGCGGCGCGCGTCGGCACCGTGGTTGTGTTCCTGGCCGGCGTGCTGTCGCTGTGGTACGCCACCTACCAGCTGGGCCGCCGCCAGGATGCACAGCCGCTGCGCCTGGCCTTCGGCGGCCAGCCCGAGCCGGACGACTTCGGCCGCACGCTGGCCGACGCCGCCGTCCTGATCTACCTCGGCTGCCTCGGCCTGCTGCTGCACAGCCACGAGACCACGCCGGAAGCGATGCAGGTGTCAATGACCGCCTTCCTGCTGTACCGCACCGTGCGCTACGTGGAAAAGCCGTCGCTGCGCAACGCCGCCCTGAGCGGCCTGGCCATCGGCCTGCTGACCCTGACGCGCGGCTGGATCACGCCGGTGTGCCTGATGCTGGCCCTGTTTGCCTGCACCCGCTTCCTGGCCCAGCCGGCCATCCGCGCGGTGCGCGACCTCGGCGCCATGATTGCCGTCGGCGGCGCCATTACCGCCCTGTGGCTGATCCCGGCCCAGCTGCTGACGCCTTACCACCAGCAGCCGCTGAACGCGTGGCTGGGCTGGAACTGGCTGCAACTGGACGTGCCGAGCTGGCCGACCATCAAATTCTTCTTCCGCGTCGGCGTCTGGTTCTTCTGGCCGGCGTGGCCGTTCGCGGCGTGGGCCGTGTGGGCCTGGCGCCGCCAGCGCGGCGTGCTGCACATTGTGGTGCCGCTGTCCTTCGTGGCGATGGGCGTGCTGCTGACCCTGTGCCACCCGCAGCCGGAACAGGGCAACCTGCTGGTGCTGCTGCCGCCGCTGGCCGTCATGGCCGCGTTTGGCCTGCTGACCGTCAAGCGCGGCGCGATCAACGCCATCGACTGGTTCTCGGTGATGGCGCTGACCCTGTGCGCGGCCGTGATCTGGGTATTCTGGTTCGCCAAGCTGACCGGCTGGCCGGCGCAAGCGGCCAGGAACGCGCTCAAGCTGGTGCCAGGCTTCCACCCGGAACTGAGCTGGGTCGCCTTCTTCGTGGCGCTGGCCGCCACCCTGGGCTGGTTTGTGCTGGTGTACTGGCGCATCTCGCGCCAGCCGGCGGTGCTGTGGCGCGCCGTGGTGCTGTCCTCGGGCGGCCTGATCCTGATCTGGATCCTGCTGATGACCCTGTTCCTGCCGGACGTCAATTACAGCAAGAGCTACGCCAGCGTGGCGCGCCAGATCGCCGACAAGCTGCCGGCCAACGCCGGCTGCATCGAAACCAACGTCGGCCCCGCCCAGCGCGCCTCGTTTGCCTACTATGCCCAGCTGCCGTTTGCCGGCGTCGAGGGCGGCCGCTGCGACCTGCTGCTGTTGCAAGATAGCATCAAGCTGCGCGACGACCGCGAGATCGCGCCGCAGCACCGCGGCAAGCATTGGATCCTGCTGTGGGAAGGCCGCCGTCCGGCCGACCGCGAGGAACGTTTCCGCCTGTTCCGCCGCGCGGACTAAGTGTTGCCGCACGGCTGGCATTGCTGCTATGCTTTTCAGCAGAAAGCGGCCAGCCCATGCGACTTATCATCACGACATTATTCCTGCTGGCGACTTGCACGGATGCGGCCGTAGCCGCGTCCCTCAACATCACCACCGAGCACTCGCCGCCATCGAGCATGCGCGGCGCCGACGGCGTGATCACCGGCCGCGCCACCGATAAAATCCGCGAACTGATGAGCCGCACCGGCACCGATTACAAAATCGAGATGCTGCCGTGGAAGCGCGCCTTCATGATGGCGCAAACGCAGGGGCAGACCTGCGTGTATTCGACCTCGCGCACGCCGGAGCGCGAATCGCTGTTCAAATGGGTGGGGCCGACCGACGAGGCCGAGTGGCAGTTCTGGGGCCGCGCCGATCACGCCTTCCCGCTCAACAGCATCGACGATGCGCGCAAGCTGCGCATCGGCACCTACATCGGCGACGCCCGCGACGAGTACCTGCGCAGCCGCGGCTTCAATGTCGACGCCGTCAGCAACGACCTGGTCAATCCGCAAAAGCTACTGCTCAACCGCATCGACCTGTGGGCGGTGGCGATCCGCAACGGCGCCGCCGTACCCGGCCATCCCGACTGGTCGGACCAGGTGGTGCCGCTGCTGGTGTTCCATCGCGTGAAGGTCTACCTTGCCTGCAATCCCTCCGTCCCCGATGAGCTGATCGACAAGCTCAACGCCGCCCTGGCCGACATGCGGCGCGACGGCAGCTTCACCCGGCTCGAGCGCAAATACGATCAAGCCGGGAAGTGAGCGCGCTTAGCGCGTCGCCACCACCGTGGTGCCGGCCGGCAGTTGCGCGGCGCGCTGCGCCGACATCGGCAAACGCTCGTAGTTGTCGATGGTCAGCTCGAAGCCGGCATCGGCAAAGCTGATGCGGGTGCCGGCGTGGGTGACGAACTCGCCTGGTGCCACCGGGAAGATTTCCACTTTTTTCTGGCCGTCGAGCTGGGCGTAGTAGTGCGCCACTTTCTGCGTGAAGCGCAGGCGCTCGCCGTTGCTCAACTGGTAGGAATACAGGTAGTCCGAAAACTCTTGCGGCTTGAATTTGAAGTCGGTCGCGACCGGCGCGCTGATCTTCACGCTCTCGTTGTCCGGGCCGGCGGCATGGGCCAGCGTAGTGATCGACAATGCGGCGGCAACGGCCACGCTCAGCAGGGTGGTTTTCATGGTAACTCTCCTAGATGTAAAGGGCGCGTTGCTTAGCGGCGCGCGGTCATGGTGGTGTTGGCGGCCAACTGGCTGGCCGGCGACAATTTTTCAAAATTGGCGATGCCCACGGTTTCGCCTTGTTCGCGGAACTCGATGCGGGCACCGTTTTCGGTGACAAAAGCACGTGACGAGATCGGGTAGATCCGCACCCTGGCGCCATCAGCGAGCTGGGTGTAGAACATGCTCATGCGGGCGGTGAAGGCAATGCGCTGGCCGTTTTCCAGCAGGTAGACATTATTGAAATTGAAGAAATCCTGTTCGACCATGTGATAACGCTGCGGCGATTTGGATTTGATTTGCACGCTCATATCGTCAGCGTGGGCGATGGACAGCGAGGTCAGGGCGAGCGAGGCCGCGATGCCGGCAAGGATCGTTTTCATTGGTGTGCTCCATTAAGTTGTACGTTGATTTACTTCCGGGAGCCACCGCTGCAATCTGTAATTCAGCGGTAGACGTGAGCAGATTAACAAAGCCCTTGTCAAAGATCTGGCGGATGCGACGAGCGGTAAAAGCACGCGCACCAACTGCAAAAAAACCGGCATAGACGGTGGCGCAAGCGCAGGTGTTGCGCGTTGCGGCTTTTTGTGGGGGCCATCTGATACAAAACCCGTCAACGGGGCTATAGTTGCGCATTGAATGCATTGCCGTACGGCAGCATTCAACCCCTTCCGGCCGCGCCCCGCTCTGCGCAGCCGGTTACGGCGGCCCCGGCTGCTGCGCCCTATCCTCGCGCCCGGCCCCGGCAGCATGCCCATGCCTTGGATGGCAACATGTTTACCTTGCACAAACTTCAATCTGCCCTGCGTAACAACTACATCCGTGCCGCCCTGCTGGCGGTGACGGTCACACTGGTCATCGTGCTGGGCCTGCGCGCCGAAGTGCCGCAGGACGGCAGCCCGGTGCTGCACACGCAAGACATCGCCCAGATCACGGCGCTGCCGGCGCAACGTGCCCAGCTCGAATACCTGCTGGTGGCGGCGCCGCAATCGGACGCGCCGCGCTACATCATCAAGATGAAGAACGACGCCAAGCTGGTGGTGGTCAAAGTGCCGGGCACGACCCACCTGAGCCTGGAGCGCGAAGTCCTGCTGCGCAACAACATCCCTTACGCCATTGCGCGCGAAGATTACCTCGCTTCGCACAAGGCAGTGATGCGCGATGAAGATGACAGCAAGCTGGGGCGCGTGGGCGCTTTCCTTGGCCGTCACGTCGTGGATATTCTGTTGCTGGTAGTGGCGCTGTTCCTGCTGCGCCATGCCCTGCCCGGCATGGGCACGAACGCCAATGTCATGACGCCGGATCAGCTGGGCGGCAGCATGGACGATTTGATCGGCATGGAAGACATCAAGCAGGAAGTGCTGCACCTGGAAGACATGATCCGCAACCGCGCCCTGTATAAAGAGCACGATATCGACAAGCCGTTCAACGTCATGCTGACCGGGCCGGCGGGCACCGGCAAGACCAAGCTGGCCGGCTACCTGGCCAAGCGGCTGGATATTCCGTTGATTCAGGCGTCTGCTTCAGCGCTGGAATCGGGCTATGTCGGCGGCGGCTCGAAAGCGCTGCATGCGCTGCACCGCAAGGCCTGCGCGCGCGGCAAGTGCATCATCTTCCTCGACGAAGCGCAGGGCTTGTTCATGCCGCGCGGCCGCGGTGAAAAGAAATGGGAAGACGATACCGCGAATACGCTGCTGGGCTTGCTCGACGGCGTGCGCAGCGACAAGGCGGACGGCGTGATCTGGGTGGTGGCCTCCAACTTTGACGACGCCTCGTCGCGCATGGATGAAGCAATGCTGCGGCGCTTCTCGGTGAAGATCAACTTCCGCTTGCCGAACAAGGCCGAGCGGCGCGAGCTGCTGCACTCCTTCCTCGCGCGCAAGGCCGAGGGCTGTGTCGACTGGGAAGATTTGCAGCTGGATCATGTGGCCGAGATTACTGCCAACCTGAGTCCGGCGGTGCTGCAAACCGTGGTGGAACGGGCCAGCATGCTGTCGATCCAGGAGAACAAAATCATCAACACCGAACTGATGTTCCGTGCCTTTGAGCGCGCCACCATCGGCCTGACTGACCGCGCTACCACGGCCGAGAAAACGCGCCAGCGCGAGCGTGTCGCCTTGCACGAGCTGGGCCACTTCTTCATGCAAATCGATCCATGGCTGCGCGAAGGCCTGTCGCTGGCTGAAGTGAAAGAACGCTCGCCGCTGCTGAAGATTTCGACTGAATCGGTCTCCAAGCTGGGCGCCTTGGGCTATGTGCTGTCGGCCTCGGATGACGTGGCCCTGAAGACACTGGAAGAACTGGAGCGCGACGTGATCCAGCTGTACGGCGGCGTGGCGGCGGAAGAGTTGTTCTACGGCGCGCGCGGCATCTCGGTCGGCAGCCAGAACGACATCGAGAAAGCCACCTCGATGCTGGATCTGATGGTCAACAAACTGTCGATGTACTCGCGCTCGAAGATCGACCTCAGCCAATTCAAAAACAAAGAAGGCGGCCTCGACCAAGTTCAAGCCAAAGCCGACGAGCTCTACAGCTACACCCTGACCGCCATCGCCGACTACCGCGAACCGATGACCGAACTGAAGGACGTCCTCATGGAACAATATGTCCTCTCCAAGGACGCCATCTTCGCGCTGTTAGAAGACAAACTTACACTTTCATCGGCAGGATCACCATCTGCAAACCTTCCAAGTGCAGGCGGCGCTGCGCGGCTAGCGCCGCCTGATTGTGCAGCAGGCGCGTGAACCAGTTGTCGGAGGCGAAGATCAGCTTGCTCGTGAAGAAAATCGAATGCGGGAACTCGCGGTTGATTTCTTCACACAAGCGCGTCACCTCCTCCACCGCATCCGTGCCAAAGCCGAGATACGACGAAGCTGCCATGCCGTGGCTGTGACAGAAATCGACGAAAAACTCCAGCGTCTCCGCCGCCTCTTCACGCATCTGCTCCAGCGCGCCCTCGCCGCCGTAAGCGTGCGAGTCTACCGTGCGCGCATTCACGAACAGGAAATTCTTGAAGTGCCCGGGGAACATGCGCTGCACCCACAGCAGCGCATGCAAACCGCCGCCGCGCGAGGTGCCGACAATGAACACCGCCGTCTGGTCTTCCTGATGCGGCTCAATCGGCTCCGCGTTCGAGCCGAACGGCTGCGATGCAAACACCTCATCCACCGAATGAATCGCCTGCTTGGTCTCGCGGTAATGCTTGCGGATGTAGTAGCAAAACGCCGCCATCGCGGCAATGATGGCGGCGGTCGCCCAGCCGCCCTCGGCAAATTTCTCGATCAGCAGCACGATCAAAATACCTGCGCAAATCACAAAGCCCAGCGCCGACAGCAGCCAGCGCCGTTTCCACTGCGTCCCCTTCTTGCGATTGCGCGACCAGTACAACACCAGCCCGAACAAAGAAATCGCAAACGTCAGAAACACCGAAATCGAATACAGCACCACCAGCAAGGTCACGCTACCGCCCGTCCACCACAAGATCGCCAGCGCGGCGATGCCCATCACCAGGATACCGTTCTGCGTTACCAGCCGCGTCGACAGGTAGCGGAACTTGTGCGGCACCCACGAATCGCCGGCCATATTCGCCAGCACGGACGGGCCACCGAGGAAACCGGTATTCGCTGCCACAAACAGCAGGCCGGCCTCAAACGCCAGCACGATCACCAGCAGCACCTGGTTCACCACCTCGCCGCCAAGACCCATGCTGGCGATGATGGTTTTAAAGGTAGAAGCATTCAAGGTCTCGCCTGGCACCGGCTGCGCATCCCAGAGCAGGTACAGCAAGATGATGCCGCCGGCCGTGAACGCCAGCGACAAGGCCATGTACAGCATCGTCACCTTGCCGGTACGCACGCGTGGCTCGGCCAGCAGATTGACATTATTGGATACCGCCTCCAGGCCAGTGTAGGTGCCGCCGCCCTGCGAATAGGCCAGCAACAGCATGCCAGCCACGCCGGCCCAGCCGATATGGCTGGCAAGGTCCGTGGTCTCAGCCACAGTGCTCGGAATCAGCTCCGGCAAGTGCGAGGCGTGGGCGAAGATGCCGTACACAATCAGCACCAAGTGCGTGACCACGAAGCCGAGGAAAATCGGCAGCAGAATCTGAATCGCCTCTTTCAACCCGCGCAGATTCATCACAATCAGCAAGCCGATGAAAAACATCTCGGCCCATAGCTTGTAGGGCTGGAAGCCGAGCGGCAGGAACGACGCCAGGGCATCGACGCCGGAGGCGATGGAAATCGCAATCGTCAGCACGTAGTCGAGAATCAGCGCACAGCCCGAGATCAAGCCCATGTACGGCCCCACCAGCTTGCTCGCCACGCGGTAGCCGCCGCCACCGGTCGGGAACAGCTCGATCACCTGGTTGTAGGCCAGTGCGATGATGAACACCGTGACGGCGGTGGCAATCGCCATATACAAGCCGAGATGGGTGTGGCCACCGAGGGCGCGGAAGGTTTCTTCGGGGCCGTAGGCAGAGGAGGACAGGCCGTCGGCGCCTAGGCCGACCCATGCCAAAAAGGCCACCAGCGCCATCGAATGGCGCGTCTCGCTCTTCATCGGGTCGAGCGGTTTTCCAAGGATAATCTCGCGGATCTTATTATTTTTCATGCGTCTCAGGGCCGGCGGGAACCGGCAAAGTCTGGCGGTAAGCGTGATGATACCTGCTTCGGCGCGTCGGAAACCTTGTGAAATTGTAAAAATTGAACAGAGGGTTGCAGGCTATGGGCAAATCGGAGATAATGCGGGTCGCATTGCAATACACCTGCCTCGGTGGTGGAATTGGTAGACGCAGCGGACTCAAAATCCGCCGCCGCAAGGCGTGCCGGTTCGATTCCGGCCCGGGGCACCAACAGCTTGTATTCAATCGCATCAGCAACAGTCTAGAACCCGCCCATCAGCTATGACGGCGGGTTTTTTATTGCCTGCACTTTATCAGCAAGCGGGTGCTTCTTCTTGGGGCTGTGAGCTCGCGGCTAAGAGCATGGCCTGCGCCTCCCGCGAGCGGAGCGTATTCAGCTTCTCGGTCAGGCCAATCTTGCTGTCTGCCATCAATCGATCGGATGGGTTCATGCGCTCCAAAAGCAATTCCAATCCTTGTACATTTTTAACGGCTTGGAATTCCTTGTCCTGATTGACGAATACCCAAGCCGCCTTCTTGCGGCTAAGTAACTCTATAACGTTGCTGAGTGTGCCCGTACTTTTGGCGTCCCAGATCATGAGACCGGTATCGGCAGCTTCAGCCATGGCAATATCTTTGGCCGTAAAGTAGGCGCGGGAGCCGGGCTTGTGATAAGTCGTGACCGGATGTATGGCCCAGCCGCCGACGTTGTTGCGAGGCTTGTCGCCGGAGCAGAATACCGTGACCTGCTGGTACTGCTCATTCACCAAGAACCGCTGGATGGATGCATCAACGCCGTCAGCATCGCCAACGATTACATCAAAGCCTTGATGCAGGATGTTCATGATGCGTTCCTGCACCTTGAAATCCAGCTGTTTGATAGTGATAGAGCCAGCAATAAAAACCGTCGTCATTTGCTACCTCCACGTCAGCGTCGCCACAAATATTTCACCTATTTTCTCATAGGTTCGCAGTACATCAGCCGCAGCGTCTACCGAGGCGCCGCTCTGGAACAGGTCATCAATCAGCAGAGCATCCCATCGACCATCATTAGCAATGACAGGATTCAGAGTGATAGTCCCGGCTAGCACCCGCTCCTTCTCTTCCCGCGAGACCAGATCCTTTAATTTAGCGCCGCCAGGCCCCCTACTCAGCAACTCGAACACTGGTTTGTTGAGCATCGCGCCGAGCTCGTTCGCAACCAGCTTCACCGGCTGCGCCCAACGCATTTGGCTCGCAGCCATCGGCACGATCAAGCTGAAGTAAGGCAGTTGAGGCACGATGTTGTCAGCCACGGCTTGGGCCAGTGTCTTGGCCTGCGCTTGGTCGCCACGATACTTCAGCTGAAATAGCGCCTCCCCGACGTCAGTCCGTTTGGTGTCGAACTGCATGTGGCCCTGCTCGTTTGCTCCAATTGGAATACTTTGGAGGGTATGTTTGTCGAGCGCATAGCCGGTATGAAACCTGCCCAAAAGCTGACGTAGATGAACTTGCATGAGCACCCCCTCAAGATTGGAAATCCGGCCGCCGCAAATGGGCGATACCGGTCATTATTCAGAGGGCTACTTAGTAATCTTTGATCGTCAACAATGTAAGCAGAAAAGCCCGCGAAGCTACACATCTTCGCGGGCTTTTTGTCGCCTAGGGCTTACTTGATGAAGCCAATCAGCGCTGGGATGGTTTGTTGTGGCGCTTCTTCCATCAGCCAGTGGCCGGAACCTTGGACGACGTTGCTTTCCACATTGTCAGCCACCAGTTTGACTTGGTTGACCAGGAACTCGCCGCCCGATTTTTCACCGGCGATCACCAGTACCGGCATGGTCAGCTTGGTTTTGCCCAGTTCGGCAAAACGTTCTGCGTCACGCGGGAAGGCTTTGAAGTATTCGAAGCCGGAGTGGATCGCGCCCGGTTGGGCATAGGCTTTGGCGTACAGCTTGCGGTCTGCTTCCGGGATCGAGTGGTTGCGGTCGGCGGCAAAATCATTCCAGAAATGTTCGAAGTAGGTGCGCTCGCGGCCTTTCACCAATTGCTCCGGCGTTTCGCCGTAGAAGTGGAAGTGCCACAGGTCGCGCAGCAGGAACATATCTTTCCAGTTGCCGATGCCGGGCAGGAAGGCGTCCATCAGCGCCAGCTTTTGGGTGTCTTGCGGATATTGGGCGGCGTAGGCGTAAGCGACCATCATGCCGATGTCATGACCGACCACGGTGGCTGGTTCGGTGCTGACGGTTTTCACCAGTTCGTGGATGTCTTTGGCCATATCGGCTTTTTCGTAACCCTCTGGGGCTTTGGCCGAGGCGCCGGCGCCGCGCAGGTCAGGCACGATCACGGTGTGGGTCTTGGCCAGTTCCGCCATGATCGGAGTCCACATGTGGCCGGTTTGGGTGTAGCCGTGCAGCAGAACCACTGGCGTGCCTTTGCCGCCGACTTGGTAGTGGATCTGGGTGCCGTTCACCTGTGCGACTTTGTCGGTGTAGCCAGTAGGTGCAGCCGCCTGTGCCAACGATGCGCCAGCCAGCGTTGCAGCCAGTACCAATTGACGGAAACCTTTGATTGCCTTGTTCATTTTGTGCTCCTCAAGTAAGGGTTGATGAACGCAGTATGGCCTCCCGATTACATCTCCGCTAGCCAGCAATCATCGCCTACAGTTTCAACCATTAGTATCAGATAAGCCGAATAGAACTTTTTCCATCCCGCTAAGTCTTACTGCAAGGAGGGTGAATGGTGATTGACCAATTTGAAATGCGCATTGCGGCCGCAGTCGAAGACCTCACCACCGAGGTCAGGCGATGGATCATCGTCTTTGGAGTCGCCCAGGCCGCGTTACTGATTATGGGAATTGTGATTGCGTAACAATTGCTTACGCGGGATACACTTTTTGCGTCACCGGCTGTTCTCTCTGGCTCGTTGTATGAGCAAGCGCCGCTGATGGCGATATTCAGGAGAGAACAAATGGAACAGATCGCACGCACCCGCATTCATCCTATGATGGCTGTTGCCGCCGCTTCGGTGACTTTGGTGAGCCTCGTTGGCGCCGCCTCGATTGCCGGTCTGCTGCCGGACTCGAAGGCGACTACTGCACCTGCCACAGAACCTATGCCGGTGGTCTCCACTGCGGCTCCCGTTGCTGCGCCAGCGCCAGTGCCGACACCTGAACCGCGCCGCGTGGTTGAACACAAAACCGTGGTGCATCACGTGAATGCGCCACAGCCCCAGCCTCAAGTAGCGCAAGCGCAAGCGCCAGCGCCAGCCCCTGCACCGGCGCCACAAAACAGCGCGGTCGGCATCGGTATCGGCGCAGTGGTCGGTGGCTTGCTGGGGAATCAAGTGGGTAGCGGCAACGGCCGCAAGCTGGCGACCATTGCCGGTGCGGTCGGCGGCGGTTACGTCGGTAACGAGATCGCCAAGCGCAATCAGCAACCGCAGCAATAAAAAAAGCCCGGTGTAAAAACCGGGCTTAGCTCTTTAGTATTTCGCCGGCGCGTTAGGCGCTGGCGTTGCGGATTTGATGAAGTTGCGCAGGTCGTCGTTGGCCGTGGCCAGGTCTTCCGAACGCAGATACATCATGTGGCCGCTGCGGTAGCCTTCGAACGACAGGCGGTCTTTCATCTTGCCGCTTGGGTCCAGTTGCCACATGGTGTACTTGGCGTCGAAGTAGGTGCAGGCGCCGTCGTAGTAGCCGGACTGAATCAGCACTTTCAGATACGGATTGGCGGCCATCGCCAGGCGCAGGTTCTCACCGGTCTTCTCGTTCTTGAAGTCCCACGGATGCACGTCGCCGAACAGGTTGTACTTGATGTCGGTCTTGTAGCCGAGGTCATTGCGCAGGTACTGGTTGATGGCCGGCGTGAACGAGTGCAGCCACGAGGTCAGCTCGGCGTTGTAGTCCACCTTGTCGCCGGAATCAGTCTTGTCGATGCCCAGGTAGCGCGAGTCCAGGCGGCCCACGGTCTTGCCGCGCTTGCGCAACAGCTCTTTCCAGAACTGCTCCGGCTGCACCGCCAGATTATTCTGCACCACGTACTCTGCCGACAAGCCGGAATAGCGCGCCACCTTGGCTGCGATCTCCGCTCGCTTGGTCACGTCGAGGAAGCCGCCCTTGGCCAGCGCCGGCAGCAGTTCATCGGTGGTGAAGGCTTCCACTTCCGGCAGCACGTCTTTCAAGTCTTTCGCCTGCAGATCGGCTGGTAGCACTTTCTGATACCACGCGGTGGCCGCGTAGTACGGCAGCTTCAGCGCATCATCCACCACGCCGTCACGCTTCAGGCCCAGCTCCGTCGGCGACACCAGCACCACGCCGTTCAAATACATCCACTGCGCATTTTGCAATTCCAGCGCCAGGCCCGCCACGCGCGAGGTGCCGTAGCTTTCGCCGATCAGATACTTCGGCGAAGTCCAGCGGCCTTCGCGCGACACGAAGGTGCTCACCCACTCCGCCAGATACTGGATGTCCGCATTCACGCCGAAGAAGCGCGCGCGGTCAGCCTTCCCATCCAGCACGCGCGAGAAGCCGGTGTTGACCGGATCGATATAAATAATATCGGCCACGTCGAGGATGGAGTGCGGATTGTCCTTCACGCCGTAAGGCTGCACCGGATAACCTTCCGCATCCAGATTCAATACTTTAGGGCCGGTGTACGCAACGTGCATCCACACCGACGCCGAACCAGGGCCGCCGTTAAACGAAATCACCAGCGGACGCTTGCTCTTGTCGCTCACATCGCTGCGCTGGTAGTAGGTGTAGAACAGCGACGCCGACACCTTGCCATCCTTATCCCACACCGGCTGCGTGCCTGCGGTGACTTTGTACGGCACAACCTTGCCCTTGATGGTCACTTGCCCGGTCTTGCTCACCTGCGAATCTGCTTTCAGCAAACGCTCGCTGGCCTGCAGTTCTGCGGCGCGTTCTTTGCTGAGGGCTGGCGCCTTGTCGGCATCTTGTGCGAAGGCGACGCTGGTGGCGGCGGCCAACATCAATACGGCAAGCTTGGATTTCATGGCATCTCTCAAGGTTGAAAGGAAGCTATGTTAGTGAGGAAGTGCTATGGCGTCCAGTCCAGAACTGTAACGGCGGAAGGCGGCACAAAAGCATGTCCTTCACCATCAACTTGTTGAACATTTTGGACAAATAAACTCAGCGTGCCGCTGCGCCGCCACAACTCGGTATCGTAGCTAGGCTCCCACGCGCCGACCGATGATGTGGTCAAATCCTGCACCTTCCACGAGTCGCCATGCAGCATGGCCACCGAGACCTTGCTGCCGCGCTCCTCGTCGCGGAACACCAGCAGCGTACCGGCCTTGCCGACCATGATCTGCGGACGCGCAATCGGAATCCGCTTGGTGCCCTGCCCGCCCAGCGTGAATGGCGTCTTGCGAAAATCCAGCGCGCGCACCTGCCACGCCGATCCCGTGTGATACACCACGTGATACTGCGGCACCGAGGAGCCGGCATCGCGCCAATAGCTGGCGATGTAAGGACGGCCTTCACCATCGGCCGCCATCGAGGTCTGATTAATCAACTCGGAATTCTGCGGAATGCGCAGCGCATACTCGGCGCTGGCCGCGTTGATCGGCAGCGTGTACGGCGTGCCGTCCGACCGCTCCCACGTCACGCCGCCATCGCGCGAGCGCGCATATGCCATATCGTGATTACTCGCCACGTCCGGCGACTCGCGCCATACCCACGACACATGCAGCGTGCCCCGATGATCGAGGAAGGCCTGCCAATAAGCATTGCGTTTGCCTTCGCCGGAAATCAGATTGGTGTGCAGCCGCTTCCAGCTCTGCGTGCTCACGTCGTAGCGGTTGATGATCAGATCACCGCGCCCCGATCCGCCGAGCCGATAGAAAAACAGCAGGTTCCCATCCGGCAGCCGGTGAAATTCGGGATACGACACCTCGCCTTCATCGATGCCGGTCATGGCCTGCTTAGGCCCCAGCTCCAGCGATCCCGGCGCCGCACTGCGCGCGTAACGCAGCGGATTATTGTGATGATCCCACGACACGTGCAAGTAGCCCGCGCCATCGACCATGATGCTGATGGCGTTATGTGCATCGGCCGCATTGCCCTGCCACGCCGTGCGCCGCGTGATCCACCGCGTGCTGCCCAGCGCGCGCTTGCCCAGTACCAGGTAACGATCCGCGTCGTAGTAAGCCACGTACTGCGCATCGCCATGCGTGACCAGCGAATTTTTGCGGAACACCACCGCGTTGACCGAATTATTCGCCCAACCCTCGCCCACGACGGACAGCACTGGCACGGCCTCAGCATTCAGTGACGCGACCAGCAAGGCCGCCGAGATTAAACGTTTTATCATCCGGCCATGATAGAGCAAAAAATCTGGCATAGATCAAAGCCAACATAATTTCCCTGTGGAAAAATATGCGATAATCGCTGCCGCACTATCAGCGCCCTAAAACATTGTCGCTATGACCACCCAACACGACCACACCCGCTATCTCGACCAGCTGAACGACGATCCGCACACCTTCTGGGAGTCGCGCATCAAGGCCAGCCGCTGGATGATTACCAAGACCTTCGGTATCGGCCTGCTGGCGGGCGGACTCGGAGTGCTGGGACAGGGCTGGCTGGAACACGCCGCGCCGCTATTCCCCTTCATCAGCCAAAACTACGGCATCTGGCAAACCGTCTACCTGCTGGCGTTGATTTTGATCTTCCTGCTGTGGACGGCGGCGCTGCGCCAGAAATTCGGCCTGCTCCACAACAGCAAGCAAGGGCTGGCCATGCAGCACCGTATCGACGAGCAAAACGCCCGCCGCGAAGAGCGCGCGCAAGCCACCCGCGAACGCCGCGAGCAGCTGCGCCAGGAACGTGCCGAGCACACCATCTACCACAAGGCCGGCGGCCGCAGCACCAAGTTCGATTACTGATTCACTCGTAGCGCAGGCAATCCACCGGCAGCAGGCGCGATGCCCTGCGCGCCGGATAGAAGCCGAAGAACACGCCCACCAAGCTGGAAAAACCGCAAGCCACGATCACCGCGCGCAAGGTGATGATGACGTCGAACTTGCCGGTCGCCGTAATCCCCGCCGCCGCGCCGCTGGCGAGCAGGATGCCGAAAATCCCGCCAACTAAACAGATCACCACCGCCTCGGTCAAAAACTGCAGCAGCACGTCGCGCGGCTTGGCGCCGATCGCCATGCGGATGCCGATTTCGCGCGTGCGCTCCGTCACCGACACCAGCATGATGTTCATGATGCCGATGCCGCCCACCACCAGCGAGATCGCGCCGATCAAGCCAAGCAGCAGCGCAATGCCGGCGCTGATCTTCTGCGCCGTCTCCGCGAACGACGCCAGGTTATCGATGCGGAAGTCATCCGGCTGATCGATCTTGATGTGGTGGCGGTCGCGCAGCGTTTCGTTGATGTCCTGGATCGCGTCCTGCAAATTGCCGCCGGACTTACCTTGCGCCACCACGTAATGCACATTGCCGGGGAACTGCACCTTCACCAGGTTGGCCGATGCCGCCGTAATGGGCACGATCACGTACTCGCTCAAGTCGCCGCCGTCCACCTGCTTGCCCTCGCCGTACAACACGCCCACCACCTGGAATGACACGTTCTCGATGCGGATGTATTTGCCCAGCGGATCTTGCTTGTAGAAGAACTGGTCGGCGATCTTGCGGCCGATGACCACCATGCGCGCGGCCGAGCGCACGTCGGCGTCGCTGAAGGCGCTGCCCTTGTCGACCTTCCAGCCGCGTATCTTGAACATGGCCGGCGTCACGCCATGTATCGTCTTCACCGCGTTCTCGTTGCCGACGGCGAGATTGAAGCCGCCTTGCAGCACCGGCGCCGCGCCGGCCAGCGATGGCAGTTGATCCAGCGCCGCCGCATCGCGGATGGTCAACGCCGGCTGCGCGCCACTGCGCATGCGCTGCTGCTGCGCGCGATCGCCGCCCGGTGAAATGAACAGCATATTGGTGCCCAGCTGTTCCAGTTCCTTGGCGATAAAGCGCTTCATGCTGTCGCCCACCGCCAGCAGCAGCACCACCGACGTAATGCCGATGATGATGCCCAACATGGTCAACAGCGTGCGCAGGCGGTTCGCCATCATCGAGCGAAACGCCTCTACGACGATCTGTAAAAAGTTCATATGCGTTTAATCTTCGTTATACCGTTATGGCGTTCATTTGCTGCAAGCCCTCAGCGGAAGGGCCGTCGTACAGCACGCGGCCGTCCTTGAGGCGCACCAGGCGCTTGCTGTAAGCGGCGATATCCGGCTCGTGCGTCACCAGCAGAATGGTGATGCCGCGCTCCTCGTTCAACTGCTGGAACGAGCGCATGATCTCTTCGCTGGTTTGCGTATCGAGATTGCCGGTCGGTTCGTCGGCCAGGATCAGCGGCGGATCGCCGACCAGCGCGCGCGCAATCGCCACGCGCTGCTGCTGGCCGCCGGATAGCTGGTTCGGCGTGCGCTTGGCCATCTCCTTCAAGCCCACGCGCTCCAGTTCCAGCAAGGCCTTGGCGTGCGCCCTGGAGCGCGATACGCCGGCGTAGATCAGCGGCAGCGCCACGTTCTCCGCCACACTCATGCGCTTGATCAGGTTAAAGCTCTGGAACACGAAGCCGATGGTGCGGTTGCGGATGCTCGCCAGCTCGTTGCGCGACAGCGTCAGCGTGTCGACGCCGTTGAGGAAGTAGCTGCCGCCGGTCGCTTGATCGAGGCAGCCGAAGATATTCATCAGCGTCGATTTGCCCGAGCCGGATTGCCCCATCACCGCGAGGAAATCGCCGCGCGGCACGGCAAGGTCGACGCCAAACAGCACCTGCGTTTCCACGCTGCCCGAGAAGTAGCTCTTGGTAACTTGACGGATATCGATCAGCAGCTCGCTCACAGCCCGCCCTCTTTCTCATTGACGATGGCGCGCGTGATGACCTGATCGCCCTTCTTCAAATCGCCGCCGACGATTTCGGTGTAGCGGAAGTTGGACAGGCCAATCTTCACTTCCATCGGCTTGGGCTGATTGTGCGCGTCCAGCGTGTAGATGCGGAACAGGCGCGCCAGGTCGGACTTGCTGCGGAAGCCAGCATCGTCGTCCTGCGGCGCGGCGGCATTGGCAGTTGCGCTTGCGGACGCCGATGCGGAAGCGGAGGCCGACGCAGCAAGCTTCTTCTGCCTCTCAATCTCTTCATCGCTCAAGCGGAAGCGCAGCGCAGCGGTTGGGATGCGCAGCACCTGCTGGCGATTGCCGACCAGCAGACGCACCTGCGCCGTCATGCCGGGCTTGAGCAGCTCCTCCTGGTTATCCACGTCCAGCACCACGTTGTAGGTCACCACGTTCTGCACCACGTTGGCGGCGAGGCGGAACTGGCGCATGCGCGCGCTGAATTCCTTGTCCGGGTAGGCATCGACCACGAAGCGCGCTTCCTGCCCTTCCTTGAGCGAACCGACATCGGCCTCGGAGACGCTGGTGTCGATCTGCATCTTGGTCAGATCACGCGCGATCTGGAACAGCTGCGGCGTGGTGAACGACGCCGCCACCGTCTGCCCCAGATCCACGGTGCGCTTGATAATCACGCCATCAATCGGCGCGCGGATCACGGAGTTATTCAAGTCCGCCTGCGCCCGCGCCAGCTGCGCCTCGGCCAGCTGGATATTCGCCAGCGCCACGTCGACCTCGCGCTTGGACTGATCCAGCGCCAGCGGCGAGATAAAACTCTGCGTCACCAGCGTTTGATTGCGCGAGTGCGTGGCCTGCGCCAGCCGCAGCGACGCGCGCGCCGACGCCAGCTGCGCCTCGGCCTGGCGTATCTGCGCATTGAAGATGGTCGGGTCGAGTTTCAGCAGCACCTGTCCCTTGGTCACGTGGTCGTTGAAGTCCGCCTTCAATTCGCTCACCGTGCCGGAAACCTGCGAGCCGATATTGATCAGCGCCACCGGATTAATGGTGCCAGTCGCCGTCACCGACTGCGTGATATTGCCGGTATCAACCGGCGCAGTGCGGAAACGTGGCGCTTCCACCACAGGGGTCTTACTTTTGGAATAGAAGGCGGCCGCAGCGCCGCCGATCACGAGCAGGCCGATAGCCAGCCCCAACTTCTTTTTCGTAAGGAAAGCCATTGTTTTCAGTGTGTCCCGTTGTGAGACCCGGCGATATGCGGGTCAGCCCGGCCAGTATCAGATAGTTTTATTATTAAAGCAACATGGCCATTTTCCCTCCCATATGGCGTAGACCTGCATACCTGCGTTGTGGGATATGCAAATTTGCAAATCGGCTTTGCAGGAATGTCCGTTCTCAAGCGCGCCTTTCCTGCCTAAGATGGCCACTCCAATCAACGGAGGACACCATGTCAGAAACCCTCACCATCAAAGTCGCCGACGGCAGTTTCGCTGCCTACGTAGCGCGTCCGGCCAACGCCGCCAGCGCTCCGGTGATCGTTGTGCTGCAGGAGATCTTCGGCGTCAACGCCGGCATCCGCAGCATCGCCGACGATTACGCCGCCAAGGGCTACATCGCCGTCGCACCGGACTTGTTCTGGCGCGCCGATCCCGGCCTCGATATGTCGGAAGCCGAACCCGGTGACTGGGCGCGCGGCTTCGCGCTGTACAGCGCCTACGATTTCGACGGCGGCGTGGGCGACATCGCCGCCACCGTGGCCGCGGCGCGCACGCTGCAAGGCGCCTCCGGCAAAGTCGGC
This sequence comes from Duganella rivi, assembly GCF_009857435.1. GTDB lineage: Bacteria > Pseudomonadota > Gammaproteobacteria > Burkholderiales > Burkholderiaceae_D > Rugamonas > Rugamonas rivi. The sequence goes on along the minus strand of NZ_WWCK01000007.1, from coordinate 330,731 downwards.
GTCACCGGCTACTGCCTGGGCGGCCTGATGACCTACCTGACCGCAGCGCGCGCCGATGCCGACGCCTTCGTGTCCTACTACGGCGGCGGCACCGAGAAGTACGCAGCCGAAGCGGGCAACGTCGCCAAGCCGCTGCTGTACCACTTGGCCGAAGAAGATGAATACATCGGCAAGGACGCGCAAGCCATCATCACCGCCGCGTTCAAGACCAATCCCAAAATTGAGCTGCACAGCTACCCCGGTTGCAACCACGCTTTTGCGCGGCCGGGCGGCAATCACTACGACACTGCTGCAGCCACGCTGGCCAACGCCCGCACCGACGCTTTCTTTAAACAACACCTGTCTTAAACCAAGGAGAAAATCATGACTGACCAAACCAACCAATCCCGCCGTAACGCCATGGTCGGCAGCGCCGTTGCCGTCGCCGCCACCGCGCTGAGCGCCGTCGCCACCGAAGCCGTTGCCGCACCAGCGGGCAAAGTGACCAAGACCGCCAGCGTCGTCACCACCCGCGACGGCGTTGAGATTTACTACAAAGACTGGGGCCCACGCACCGGCCAACCGGTAGTCCTGAGCCACGGCTGGCCGCTGAATGCAGACAGCTGGGAATCGGCAGCCTTCTTCCTGGCGAATAACGGCTTCCGCGTCATCACCCACGACCGCCGCGGCCATGGCCGTTCGAGCCAGCCTTGGGACGGCAACGACATGGATCACTACGCCGACGACCTGGCGCAAGTGATCGAAGCGCTGGATCTGAAGAACATCATCCTGGCCGGCTTCTCCACCGGCGGCGGCGAAGTAGCGCGCTATGTGGGCCGTCACGGCACCAAGCGCATCGCCAAACTGGGCCTGATCTCCGCAGTGCCGCCGCTGATGCTGAAGACCGACACCAACCCGGACGGCCTGCCGATCGAAGTATTCGATGGCATCCGCGCCGGCTCGATCAAGGATCGCGGCCAGCTGTATCTCGATATCGCATCGGGCCCGTTCTACAACTACAACCGTCCGGGCGCAAAGCCATCGCAAGGCATCATCCAGGCGTGGTACGCACAAGGCATGCAAGGTGGTTTCAAAAACACCTACGACTCGATCAAAGCCTTCTCGGAAACCGACTTCCGCGAAGACCTGAAAAAGTTCGACAAGCCGACCCTGATCATCCACGGTGAAGATGACCAAATCGTGCCGATCAAAGCCGCTGGCATCGCCTCGGCCAAAATCGTCAAAGGCGCCAAGCTGATTACTTATCCAGGCGCGCCGCACGGCTTGACCGACACCCACAAGGACAAGTTCAACGCCGACTTCCTGGCCTTCGCCAAGTCGTAAAAAGTCGTAAAAACAAATACCGCCTCCGGGCGGTATTTTTCTGTGATAAGGTTTCCCTCACTATGATGGAAATCTTTTCACCGCCTACCGATCCGTCCCTGCTCCACTACGGTAACTACTCGCCGTTGCTGGTGATTCTCTCGATCCTCGTTGCCATATTCTCATCATGGATGGGATTACAAGTCGCCGCGCAAGCGCGCCTGGGCGGCACGCGCGGCCTACGCGCCATGATGCTGGCTACCGGCAGCCTGGCGCTGGGCTGCGGCGTGTGGGCCATGCACTTCATCGGCATGCTGGCCTTCGACCTGTGCATCGCCGTCGATTACGATCATGGCCTGACGCTGATCTCCGTGCTGCCCAGCCTTGCCGCTTCCTACGTCGCCCTGACGCTGATTAGCCGCCGGCGCCTGACCAAGGTATCGCTGATCAGCGGCGGCGTGCTGGTAGGCGCGGGCATCGGCGCCATGCACTACACCGGCATGGCGGCGATGCAGATGGAACTGGCGCAGCACTACGATCCGTTTATGTTCGGCCTCTCCATCGTGGTGGCCGTGGTGCTGGCGACGCTGGCCTTGTGGATCCGCTTCGGCCTGCGCGGCCTGCGCCTGCCGCGCGCGGTGCTGGGCGGCGTCAGCGCCACCGTGATGGGCTGCGCCATCGCCGGCATGCACTATACCGGCATGGCCGCAGCGCGCTTCGTCGGCACGCTGCCAATCGACGCAGCACCGCAGCAGAACTCCACCTTCCTCGCGCTGGCGATCACGCTGATTACCGTGGCCTTTACCATCTTCGTGATGGCGGCCAACGGCTTGCTGCGCTACCGCGAAATGTATCGCCAGCAGGCCGAGAGCGAAGCGTGGATGCGCGCCCTGCTGACCACCACCGTCGACGGCGTGATTACCGTGGATCGCGCCGGCGTAATCCATGAGTTCAACGCCTCGGCCGAACGCATCTTCGGCTGGCAGCGCGATGAAATCGTCGGCCGCAATATCCGCGTGCTGATGGCCGATGAAGAACGTTCGGAACGCGACGGCCTGCTCAACTACCTGCGCACCGGCGACGCCAGCGTCACCAGCAGCGGCAGCGAAGTGGTCGCCCTGCGCAAGGACGGTAGCAGCGTGCCGATACGCCGCGCGCTGGGACACGCGCGCATGGCGGAGCGCGATCTGTTTGTGCTGTTCATTACCGACATCACCGAGCGCCGCGCCATCATGCAGGCGCTGCGCGACAGCGAGCAGCAATTCCGTTCGCTGATCGGGAATATTCCCGGCATCTCCTTCCGCAGCAGCATGGCCTTCGATGCGCCGCCGCTGTTCATCAGCGAGAACGTGTGGCGCCTGGCGGGCTACCCGGCCAGCGATTTCGTCGGCGCCAACCGCACCCGCACGCTGTCCTCCCTGATCTGCGAGGAAGACCGCGAGCGCGTCGCGGCCGAAATCTCGCGCAGCATCGAGAATCTCGAAACCTACCAGATTGAGTACTGCCTGCTTCATGCCGACGGCGGCAAGCGCTTTATGTGGGAGCACGGCGCGGTCACGCAGGATGAAACGCATCCAGAGATCCGCTGGATCGACGGCGTGATCCTCGACATCAGCGAACGGCGCGAGATGGAGCAGCAACTGCGCGCAGCAAAGGAGACGGCGGAGCAAGCGGCGGCGGCACGCGCCAGCTTCGTCGCCAATATGAGTCACGAAATCCGCACGCCGATGAACGCTATTCTCGGTTTCACCGACGTGCTGCTGGATACGGAGCTGAGCACCGAGCAGCGCCGCCACCTCGATACGGTACGCAAGGAAGGCCGTTCGCTGCTACGCCTGCTGAATGAAATTCTCGATACCGCCAAGCTGGATAAGGGCGCGGTGGAATTGGAGCTTGATGATTACAGCTTGCTTGGTTTGATCGACGAGCTGGCGTCCACCTTCGGCAGCAATGCGCGCAGCAAGGGGCTGGTCATCGATATCAATTACGACGCCGCGCTGCCGGCATGGCTGCATGGCGATGAACTGCGCATGCGCCAGATTCTCGGCAACCTGCTGGATAACGCCATCAAGTTCACCTCGGCCGGCACGGTCAGCCTGCGCGCGTGCGAGAAGCAGGGGCAGTTGCACATCGCGGTGCAGGATACCGGCATCGGCATTGCGCCGGAACGCATCAACGCCATCTTCGATCCGTTCACGCAGGCCGATGCTTCGATGACGCGCCGTTTCGGCGGCACCGGCTTGGGCACCACCATCAGCCGCCAGCTGGTGGGACTCATGGGCGGCAAGATCTGGGCGGAGAGCACGCCGGGCGTGGGCACCACCTTCCATGTGCTGCTGCCGCTGGAGCCGGCGCGCAATGGCCAGTCGCAGAGCAATGAGCGCAGCGACTATCCGCTACCGCCGCTGCACATACTGGCGGCGGACGACGTGCCGCAGAACCTGGAGTTGCTGTCGCTGCTGCTGGCCAAGCGCGGGCACACGCTGGACAAGGCGCAGGATGGCGCGCAAGCCCTGGAGATGACCGCCGCCAAGCGTTACGACGTGGTGTTGATGGATATGCAGATGCCGCACATGGACGGCTTGGCCGCCACGCGCGCGATCCGGCAGCGTGAGATCATGCAGCAAGCCGGCGTCGCCGGGACGCCTGCCTTGCCGATCGTGGCGATGACGGCCAGCGTGCTGGCGGCGCACCGCGAAGCCAGTGCGGCGGCCGGCATGGACGGTTTTGCGTCCAAGCCGGTGGATTGGCACGCGCTGTCGCACGAGATTGCGAAGGTGCTCAAGTTGCCGCCGCTGCCGTCTGCACCGCCGCCGGCGGAAGCGCCGCGCCATCGCGTGCTCAATCAGAAAGCGGGCTTGCAACGCTGGGCCGACAACGAAGCGGCCTATCATCAGGCGCTGCACCGCTTTGTGGCCGACTACAGCACGTCGGCGGCGACGCTGGCCAAGCTGCTGTCCAACACCAGCGAAGTGCGGCTGGCCGAAGCGCAGGCATGGTGCCACAAGGTGCGCGGCGTGGCCGCCAACATCGGGCTGGAACAACTGAACGCCACGCTGGCGCAGCTGGAAAAGCTGTGCGGCTCGCCGCAGCACGACGGTGGCGAGGCGGCCGGTATTCCGGTCTCGCTGCAAACGGAGTTGGCGCAGGCGCAGCGCACGCTGGCGGCGCAGCTGGATGCAGCACTGAGTGCTATCCACGCCCTCGCCCCGCCGCGCGGCTCGCGCCTGGAGCCGCCGCCGCCGGCAGCGGTGTTCGATCCGGCCATCGCGCGCCAGAAATCCACAGCTCTGCTACCATTCCTGCAACGCGGCGCGCTGAATGACGCCGCCCTGACCGCACTGACGGCCGCCCTCACCGGCGCTCCGGCCGCGCTGGCGCAGCAGCTGAGCGCCGTGCAAGACGCATTAAACGATTTCGACTTCCCGCAGGCGCAAGCCGCACTAGAAGCACTGCTGGCCAGCCTGACCACGGAGTACCCATGAGAACCACACATCAACCCAACCAGCCGCAAATCCTCGTCGTTGACGATGAAGCGAGCAACCTGCAACTGCTGCGCCACATCCTGCAAGACCAATACCGCCTGCTGTTTGCCAAGGATGGCCCGCGCGCGCTGGAACTGGCCCGCACCGAACAACCGCAATTGATCCTGCTGGACGTCATGATGCCGGGCATGACCGGCTACGAAACCTGCAAGCTGCTGAAAGCCGATCCTGCCACCGCTGCCATCCCGGTCATCTTCGTTACCGCGCTAAGCGACACCGACGATGAAGTCATCGGCTTCGACGCCGGTGCAGTCGATTACATCACCAAGCCGGTCAGCCCGCCCATCGTGCGCGCGCGCGTGCGCAACCACCTGTCGCTGGTCGGCGTGGATGAATTGAAGAAGACGCGGCTGGAAATCGTCCAGCGCCTCGGCCTCGCCGCCGAGTACAAGGACAACGAGACCGGCCTGCACGTGATCCGCATGAGCCACTACGCGCGCATCCTCGGCCTCGCGGTCGGCATGACGGAGGCGGAAGCGGAAGACCTGCTGCACGCAGCGCCAATGCACGATGTCGGCAAGATTGGTATCCCGGACAGCATCTTGCGTAAGCCCGCAGCGCTGGACCCAGATGAATGGAAGATCATGCAGTCGCACGCCACCATCGGCGGCGACATCATCGGCAAGCATCAACACGGCATGCTGGCGATGGCCTACGATGTCGCCGTTACCCACCACGAAAAGTGGGATGGCAGCGGCTACCCGAATGGTTTGACCGGCGAAGAAATCCCGCTGGTCGGCCGCATCGTCGCGATTGCCGACGTGTTTGACGCGCTGACTTCCGCGCGCCCTTACAAGGAGGCATGGCCGGTGGAGAAAGCCGTCGAGCACATGGAAGCACAGCGCGACAAGCATTTCGAAGGCCGGCTGGTAGACCTCTTCTTTAAACAGATGCCCGCGCTGCTTGAGATCAAGGAACGCTGGGCAGAGCATTAGTTCAGGCGTTCGCCGCGTCCCGCAAGGCGCGCCATCACGCTCACCGCGTGATCGATCTGCGCCTTGGTGTGGCCGGCGTTCATCATGAAGCGCAAGCGCGCCTGTCCTACCGGCGCCGCCGGGAACTGGATCGAGTCCACATGCACGCCCTCGGCGCGCAGCTCCACTGCGTAGCGCTGGCAGGTCTCGGCATCGCCAATCAGCACCGGCAGAATCGGCGTGGCGGTCGAAATAATCGTGTAGCCCAGCGGCTCCATGCGCTCGATGAAGTAGCGCTGGTTGTCCCATAGCCGCTGGCGGCGCTGCGGTTCCTCTTCCAGAATATCCAGTGCAGCCAGCAGCGCTGCCGCTTGGTCCGGCGGCGGCGGGCAGGTGAAACCGTAAGCGGAACTGGTCAGGCGGATCACGTCCCCTACTTCCTTCTCCACCGCGACAAAACCGCCGATGGAGCCGAGCGCCTTGCTCAATGTCCCCATCTGCATGATGTTAGAGCTATAGCAGTTGAAGTGCTCCGAGGTGCCGCCGCCATTAGCGCCGAGGATGCCGGTGGCGTGCGCGTCGTCGATGTACAGCAGCGCGCCGTAACGTTCGGCCAGCGCCACCAGCTGCGGCAGCGGCGCTATCGTACCCTCCATGCTGAACACACCATCGCTGACGATGATCGGCGTGGTGCCGTCGGCGGCGCCGGCTTGCAGCAGCGATTCGAGATGATTCATATCGCAATGGCGGTAGTTGTAGCGCAGTGCGCCCGACATCTGGATGCCTTCGCGGATCGAGATGTGGTTGTACTCGTCCGAGTAGTAAGCGTACTTGTGGCGCTTCTTCGGACGGAAGCCGTGCAGGCGCGCCAGCGTGGCCGCCTTCACGATCGACGACAGCACGCCGATGTTGGCCATATAGCCGGTCACGAACAGCACCGCATCGCTCTTGTGCTTCAAGGCGCCGAGGCGCCGTTCCAGCTCGCGGTAGACCTCCAGATCGCCGCCCAGCAAACGCGATTCGCAATTACCCACGCCGTAGCGCTCCAGTCCCTGCTTGGCTGCAGCCACCAGCCGCGGGTGATTCGCCAGCGCCAGGTAGTTATTGGTGCTGAACGAAACCACCGTCTCGCCCTCGGTAACGAAGGTTGGATCGGGCAGCGTGCTGTGCACCGACGAGTCGTGGTAGATGGGATGGTGCTGTAGCCAGCTGGCGATATCGCTTAAGTCGTGCATGATGTGGAGAGCCGAAGATAATCAGTCCATCATAGGACTGGGCGGCTTTCCACAAGCTTGCGGTCACATTACGAATTGGTTAGCCGGCCGGCGCCAGGGGCAGCACGATGCGCGCCACCAGTCCCGGTGCGCCGTCTTCCAATACCAGCTTGCCGCCGTGCGAGGTGGCGGTGGCGCTGACGATGGACAGGCCCAGGCCATTGCCTGGCATGTGGCGGCTTTTATCGAGACGATAGAAGCGCTGGGTGACTTTATCGCGCTCGCCTTCCGGGATGCCGGGGCCATTGTCGTGCACCGCGATCGACGCGTCGCCAAGATACAGGCCGGCGCGCACGTGGATGATGGCGCCGGGGCCGGCGTACTTGATGGCGTTGTCCAGCAAGCTGGCGACGGCGCTGGCCAGCAGATTGCGGTCGCCGTCCACGTACAGCGAATCCGGCGCATCGACAGTCAGCTTGATGTTGCTGTCTTCCGCAATGGCTTCGTACATCTCGCCGATGTCTGCCACCACGCGGCCCAGATCCAGGCGCTCGAACAAGCGGCCGCGCATGCCCGATTCGGCTTCGGCGATTTGCAGCAGGCGCTCAAATAAACGGATGAGATCATCGATATCGTCAATCGCGTCTTGCGATGCAGTGGACAACGCTGGCACTGTCATTTCATGACGCAGCGCGTCGTCCAGGCGGCCGCGGATACGGCCCAGCGGCGTGCGCAAGTCGTGGGCGATGGCATTGGAGACGTGGCGTATGCCTTCCATCAGCAACTCGATGCGATCGAGCATGCGGTTGATGTCGCGGTTAAGCAGCGCGAATTCGTCGTTGCCGGTGACGGGAATGCGCGGACTCAAATCGCCAGCCTCGATCTGCGCCGCCGTGCGGCGTATCTCTCCCAGCCGCGCTTCAATCGAGCGGCGGAACAGCAGCGCACCGGCGATAGTCAGCATCAGCGACACGCAGGCGCCGGCCGCCAGCGCGCGCCAAATCACCTCGCGCACCGCTTCTTCTTCGCTTAAATCACGGCCGACAATCAGCGTGCCGCCATCATCCAAAGGCCGTATGTACAGGCGCGCCGGCGAGCTGCGGCCGTTGCGCAGCACGGTGGTGGTGACGAAATCGTCGGCGTCTTCCACGCTGGGCCAGGAACCGAGATTGCCGCCGGCCGGCGTGCCATCGGCATTGAGGATCTGGAAAATTTCGCGGTCGCTATCGATGCCGTCGCCCAGTTGGCGGTGCACCTCGGCCAGCAAGGCGGCGCGGTGGCCGCCGCCGATATTCGCCAGCAGGCGCTCGGTTTGCGCCTCGATTTTGCCGTCGATGTTTTGATCGATCACGCCGATGGTGCCGCTGTAGAACACCAGCGACACCGCCACGATCGACGCAATGCCCAGCAGGCCGTAGCCTAGCACCAGCTTGGCGGCAATCGAGGTGCGGAGTTTAAACACCCGCCTGCTCCGCCTCGTCCGGCGGCGTCACGCCCATGCGGTAGCCGACGCCGCGCAGGGTGTGGATCAGCATTACCGGGAAGTCCTTGTCCACCTTGGCGCGCAGGCGCGATATCTGCACGTCGATCACATTGGTCTGCGGATCGAAGTGATAGTCCCACACCGATTCCAGCAGCATGGTGCGGGTCACCACCTGGTTCTCGTTGCGCATCAGGTATTCGAGCAGGCGGTACTCGCGCGGTTGCAGCGTGATCACCTTGTTACCACGCGTGACACGCAGCGTGCGCAGGTCGAGCCGCAGATCGGCCACTTGCAGCTGCGTGCTGTCGGCGCCGGGCGCGCTACGGCGCAGCAGCGCTTCCACGCGCGCCAGCAGTTCGGAGAAGGCAAATGGTTTCGATAGATAGTCGTCGGCGCCGCCGCGCAAGCCGGTCACGCGGGCGTCGATGGTGGTCATGGCGCTGACGATGATGACCGGGGTCTGCTTGCCCAGCGCGCGCAGCTTGTCGACAATGGACAGGCCGTCGATACGGCCCGGCAGCATGCGGTCAAGGATGATGATGTCCCAGTCCTCGCTGGTGGCGTAATCGAGTCCGTCCGGGCCGGTGGCGGCGGCGGTCACGATGTAGCCGGCCTCGCGCAAGCCCTTGCAGATGTAGTTGGAGGTTTCGGCTTCGTCTTCAATCACTAAGCAGCGCACGCGATTCTCCGGGATTCAGTGGTGAGACGGTATTTTACCTTGGCTTGGCGGCCAGCTCGCGGTACAGCGCATGGTAGTTCTGGGCCATGGTCTCGGCGGTGAACAGTTCCCAGTAACGCGCTTCGGCGCGGCGGCCCATTTCTGCCGCCAGTTCCGGGGTCTCCCACAGCTTGCGCATGGCCGCGCCCAGCGATGCAGGATCGTCGGGCGGCACTACCAGGCCGGTATCGTTGTCGATATTAATGTAGGTGGTGCCGGTGCCGATCTCGCTGGAGATCATCGGCTTGCCGTACATCGCGCCTTCCAGCAGCGAGATGCCGAAAGCTTCCGAGCGCAGATGCGATGGGAACACCATGGCGTAGCTCAGTTCCAGCAGCGCCGCCTTGTCTTCCTCTTCCACCGCGCCGATGAACTGCACGTGGGTCAGGCCGAGACGCTGCGCGTGTTCCTTCAGTTCCTGCTCGATCGGGCCGGCGCCGACGATCACCACCGGGTAATCGACATTGGCCATCGCATCCAGCAGGATGTGCAGCCCTTTGTAGTAGCGCAGCACGCCGACGAACAGGAAGAAGCGCTCGCCGACTTGCGCGCGCCACTTGGCTTTCAGTTGTTCCGACGCCACCGGATAGATCGACTTGTCCAAGCCGTAGGTGATGGTGCGGGTCTTGTGCGCAAAGCGCTTCAGCACCGGCGACGAAGCCAGGTAGTTGGGCGACGTCGCCACCACCGTGTCCACGCTGCGCAGGAAGCGGCGCTTGAGCGGGCTATACACGCGCAGCAGGTTTTTCTGGCGCACGATGTCCGAATGGTAGGTCACCACGCTAGGCTTGTTAATGCGCGCCATGAAGTGCGCCAGGTCCATGAACGGCCACGGGAAGTGGTAGTGGATCACATCCGCCTTGCGCGCCAGGCGCGCCAGCTTGCGGATCGCAGCAAACGAAAAACCGGTCGAAGCGACTTCAAAATCCAGCGGCACGCGGTGCACGATGTGGCCTTCGAATTCAATCTCGGATGGGCCGCTGCGGCTCAGCGTCAGCACTTCGTTGGTCACACCAAGGCGGCCCGTGCCCACGCACAGCTGGCGGATCACTTGTTCGATACCGCCCCACGTGTCGGGATAGTAGGTCTTGTAAAAATGGAGGACACGCATGATGCTTACTTTTTCAGTACTTCGTGATAAACGGCGACGGTGCGGCGTGCCGCTTCATCCCAGGTCAGTTCCAGCGCGCGGCGATGGCCGGCGGCGATGCAGCGTGCGCGGACAGCGTCGTCGCGCGCCAGCGTGGTCATGGCGGCGGTGATATCGCCGACCGACAGCGGATCGAATTCCACTGCCGCGCCATTCGCCACTTCCGGCAGCGAGGTGGTGTTGGAACAGGCCACCGGCACGCCGCTGGCAAAGGCTTCCACCAGCGGCAGGCCGAAGCCCTCGTGCAGCGATGGGAAGATGAACGCGCCGGCGCCGGCGTACAGGTGGCGCAGCTGGCGGTCGTCGGTCAGCTTGTCGAGCCAGATCACGTTCTCGCCGCGCTGCTGCGCATCCTTGATGCGCTTGACCAGCTCCTCGCTGCGCCAGCCGGCCTGGCCGACGATCACCAGTTGGCGCGCCGAACGCAGCACCGGCGGCAGCGCCAGATAGGCTTCCAGCAGGCGCTCAACGTTCTTGCGCGGCTGTAGCGTGCCGACGAACAGGAAGTAACCTTCGCGAAGGCCATGCAGGCCTAGCGTGATGTCGCGCTCTTCGGCCGACGGCTGATCGAACCAGTGCGCGGCCACGCCGTGATGCACCACGCTGATTTTTTTCTCGTCGACGCCGAAATACTCGACCAGTTCGCGGATCGAATAGTGCGACCCGGTGATCACATGCTGCGCCTTGCGCGCGGCCTTGGCCTGCAGCCAGTTCTTCAATTTGCGCATCTTCGGGCTGGCCCATTCGGGATGCGAAATCGGCAGCGCGTCGTGCAGCGTGGCGACCACCGGGCAGTCCATGCGCACGATGCGGTAATCGGTGGCGTGGAAAATATCGATCGGTGCAGCGCCTTTGCCCAGCGCCACGCGGGTGCTCAGGTGCACCGACGACGGCAGGATCAAATCGCCGAGCGTCGCCAGCGGAAAGGACAGCGGCAGCGCGCGGCCCAGTTGCAGCTTGCGCGCGTCGCCGTGCGGCGCGAACGACAGCGGCAGCACGTCCACGCCGGCATGCGGCAGATGTTCAAGCAGGGCACGGCTATACACGCCCAGGCCATCAAGGCGGCCGCCGGTCAGCAGCGGTTCGGCCGTCGTTACCGACAGGCCAACGCGCACGGTAGCCTGGGTGTTCACGCTGAATACATCCAGCGCAGGGTGTCGGCCAACGGCACCACCGACAGCGGGCCGGTCGCCGCCACCAGACGGCGGTTGCTGCCCACCAGGCGCACCACTTCATTGGCGCGCACGAAAGCAGGATTAACGTGGACGTTGATCTTGTAGCCGGCGATATCGGCCATCATGTCCAGCGCCTCGCCCAGCGAGTAGGCGTGGCCGGAGCAGATGTTGAAGGCGCCTCCAATGGCAGCAGGAGCGGCCAGCAGCTTGCGGTAGCTGGCTGCGACCATGCGCACGTCGGAAAAATCGCGCCACACATGCAGATTGCCGAGTTCAATATCGGCAGCCTTGCGGCGGAAATGCGAGACGATTTTCGGCAGCAGAAAATTCTCGTGCTGGCCGACGCCGGTGTAGTTGAAAGGACGGACGATAATCAGCGGCAGCTTGTCCTGCCACAGGCGCGCCATGTATTCCATGGACAGCTTGCTGACCGCGTAATCGTTGGCCGGTGCTGGCGGCACCTCTTCGCCGATCACGCCGGCGTCGCTGTTACCGTAGATATTGGCGCTGGAGGCCAACAGCACGGCCGACGGCTTCTTCGCCAGTGCGGCCAGCGCTTCCAGCAGATTGCGGGTGCCGACCACATTGACGCGATAGATTTGATCGACGTCGCCGTGCGCCACGAAGGCGATGGCCGCAAGGTGGGCCACCACGTCGGGCTGCACTTCCTGCACCACGGCGGCAAGGCCGGCGCGGTCATTCAGGTCAACTGCGTATTCGTTCGCGCCCGGCGCGTGGCCGGGCGTGATGGTGCCGAAGACCTCATAGCCTGCGTCGCGCAATTCCTGCGCGACGTAGTGGCCGGTGAAGCCGGACAAACCGGTAATCAGGGCGCGTTTGCCCGCACCTTCAGCAGCCATAAGGTCTCCTTGGATTAGAACGAGAAGCCGGCTTTATTGCGGCGCAGGTCAGCTTCCACCATCATCTGGCACAGTTGTTCCAGCGTGGTCGAAGGCTTCCAGCCCAATTCCTTGGTGGCCTTGGCCGGGTCGCCGATCAGCAGTTCCACTTCCGCAGGGCGGTAGAACTTCGGATTGACGCGCACCAGTACTTTACCGGTTTTCTTGCAGGTGCCGATTTCGTTGTCGGCCGAACCGCTCCACTCCAGCGAGACATCAACGGCCTTGAAGGCCATGCTGACGAAGTCGCGCACGGTTTCGGTACGGTTGGTGGCCAGCACGTAGGTGTCCGGCTGGTCGGCTTGCAGAATGCGCCACATGCCTTCCACGTATTCCTTGGCAAAGCCCCAGTCGCGCTTGGCGTCGAGGTTGCCGAGTTCCAGCACGTCCAGCTTGCCGAGGTGGATCTTGGCGACCGAGTCGGTGATCTTGCGGGTGACGAACTCGCGGCCGCGCAGTGGCGACTCGTGGTTGAACAGAATGCCGGACGAGCCGAAGATGCCGTAGGACTCGCGGTAGTTCACGGTCATCCAGTGGGCATACAGCTTGGCCACGCCGTACGGGCTGCGCGGGTAGAACGGCGTATCTTCTTTCTGCGGCACGGCTTGCACCTTGCCGAACATTTCCGAGGTCGACGCTTGGTAGAAGCGGATCTTCGGATTCACGATACGGATCGCTTCCAACAGGTTCACAGGGCCGACGCCGGTGATCTCCGCAGTGGTGACCGGCTGCTCGAACGACACGCCGACAAAGCTCTGCGCGGCCAGGTTGTACACCTCGTCCGGCTGCGCGGTCTGGATCAGTCGGATGCTGGAGCTGAGGTCGGTCAGGTCGTACTCGACCAGTTTCAGGTTCGGATGCGACTGGATGCCCAGTTCCTCGATGCGCCAGAAATTGACCGAGCTGGTACGGCGGTAGGTGCCGGTGACTTCATAGCCTTTTTCCAGCAGCAGTTCTGCCAGGTAGGCGCCGTCTTGGCCGGTAATGCCCGTAACCAGGGCTTTTTTTGTGTTCTGCATGGTGAATGACAAGTCCAAATCGTGGGTAATCTATACGTAGCCCGATATTGTAACAGAGCGCTACATGAGCATTTCTAACGAAAACCCTCGTTTTACATCACTTACATCTTGTTACAGGGGAAATAAAAAAGCCGGTTACCCACCGAAAGGCGGCAACCGGCCCTCTGAAACTAGCTTAAGCCTTGCGCTGGGCGACGGCGTCGACCACGCACAGCGCGGTCATGTTGACGATGCGGCGCACGGTGGCCGACGGCGTCAGGATGTGCACCGGCTTGGCGCAGCCGAGCAGGATCGGGCCGACCGCGATGCCGTTGCCGGCCGCCGTTTTCACCAGGTTGTAGGCGATGTTGGCCGATTCGATGTTCGGCATCACCAGCAGGTTGGCGTCGCCGGTCAGGGTCGAACCCGGCATGATCTGGTTGCGCAGTTTCGAGTCCAGCGCGGTGTCGCCGTGCATCTCGCCGTCCACTTCCAGCGACGGGTCGCGCTGCTTGACCAGTTCCAGCGCGGCGCGCATCTTCAGCGCCGAGGCGCTGTCCGACGAACCGAAGTTGGAGTGCGACAGCAGCGCGGCGCGCGGCGACAGGCCGAAGCGGCGCATTTCTTCCGCAGCCATGACAGTGATCGCGGCCAGTTCGTTGGCGTCCGGGTTTTCGTTGACGTGGGTGTCGACCATCACCAGCTGGCGCTGCGGCAGCACCAGCACGTTCATGGCGGCGTACACGCATGCGCCTTCGCGGCGGCCCAGCACCTGGTCGATGTAGTGCAGGTGCAGCTGGGTGGTGCCGAAGGTGCCGCAGATCATGCCGTCCGCATCGCCCTTCTTGATCATCATGGCGCCGATCAGGCTATGGCGGCGGCGCATTTCCAGCTTGGCGTACTCTTGCGTCACGCCCTTGCGCGCGGTCAGCTCGTAGTAGGCTTGCCAGTAGTCGCGATAGCGCTCGTCGTGGTCTGGATTGATGACGTCGAAGTCGACGCCCTGCTTCAGGCGCAGGCCAAATTTGGTGATGCGCGATTCCAGCACAGCCGGACGGCCGACCAGGATCGGGCGTGCCAGTTTTTCATCAACCACCACTTGCACCGCGCGCAGCACGCGTTCTTCTTCGCCCTCGGCGTAGACGATGCGCTTGTAGTCCAGCGGTGCTTTCTTGGCCACCGCGAACAGCGGCTTCATGAAGGTGCCCGAGCGGTAGACGAACTGTTGCAGGCTTTCTTCGTAGGCTTGCAGATCCTTGATCGGACGGGTCGCCACGCCGGAATCTTCGGCAGCCTTGGCCACGGCCGGCGCGATCTTGGTCAGCAGGCGAGGATCGAACGGCATCGGGATCAGGTAGTCCGGGCCGAACGACAGGTTGGTGAAGCCGTAGGTGGTGGCCACGATGTCCGACTGCTCGGCGTGCGCCAGCTCGGCAATCGCGTGCACCACGGCGATTTCCATCTCGCGGGTGATGGTGGTGGCGCCGCAATCGAGCGCACCGCGGAAGATGTACGGGAAGCACAGCACGTTGTTGACCTGGTTCGGGTAGTCCGAGCGGCCGGTGCACATGATGGCGTCGCCGCGCACGGCCTTGACCTCTTCCGGCAGGATTTCCGGGTTCGGATTGGCCAGCGCCAGGATGATCGGGTTAGGCGCCATGGCTTTCACCATGTCTTGCTTCAGCACGCCGCCGGCCGATACGCCGAGGAAGATGTCAGCGTCCGGGATCACCTCGGCCAGGGTGCGGGCGTCGGTTTCGCGGGCGAAGCGTTCCTTGTCCGGGTCCATCAGCTCGGTGCGGCCCTTGTAGACCACGCCGGCCAGGTCGGTTACGTAGATGTTTTCCAGCGGGAAGCCGAGGTCGACGATCAGATCCAGGCAGGCCAGCGCTGCCGCGCCGGCGCCGGAGACCACCAGCTTGCATTTCTTGATGTCTTTGCCGACCAGCGAGATGCCGTTCAGGATGGCCGCGCCCACGATGATCGCGGTGCCGTGCTGGTCGTCGTGGAAGACTGGAATCTTCATGCGCTCGCGCAGCTTGCGCTCGATGGTGAAGCATTCCGGCGCCTTGATGTCTTCCAGGTTGATGCCACCGAAGGTCGGTTCCAGCGCGGCGATCACTTCCACCAGCTTGTCTGGATCCTGCTCGTTGATTTCGATGTCGAACACATCGATGCCGGCGAATTTCTTGAACAGTACGCCCTTGCCTTCCATTACCGGCTTGGCCGCCAGCGGGCCGATATTGCCCAGACCCAGCACGGCGGTGCCGTTGGTGATCACCGCCACCAGGTTGCCGCGCGCCGTGTATTTATAGGCGTTGGCCGGGTCGATGACGATTTCTTCGCATGGCGCTGCCACGCCCGGGGAGTACGCCAGCGCCAGGTCGCGCTGGTTGGTCAGTTGCTTGGTCGGCGTAACGCTGATTTTGCCTGGTGTCGGAAACTCGTGGTATTCCAGCGCCGAAGCGCGTAATTGTTGACGAATTGCTTCTTTTTTCTCAGGTGACGAATCCATGCTTTACAGCCTTCCCATATTTTTGCGATCGAAGGCCTATGATTTTATCAGACCAGTTCTTGCCATTTAGTAGGTATTTTCACCAACGGCAAGCAGCGTTATCAGCATTTTTTATGAGCATCCCGGACGTTAGCCGAATTTTTGCGGCAATACCCCATGGATAGGCACAACATAATCAATTTTCCGATCTAATTGCGTTTTACTATCGATTGATGAAATTTGATTGAAATTACTGATTTTTCACCATGTGAACCGTAGCAGTCTGCAATTCGGCTAAGCTAAAAGAATCAGCCGTTCAAAGGAGAAGTCCATGTCCGCCCTGATTGTTTCCAAGCGATTGCCCGAACCGGCCGGCGCCTCGTCCCAGGGCGCGGCGTGGCAACAGCTGCTGCACTGGCAGGAAAACGGCCAGCAACTGGCGTTCGTCTACACCCGCTCGCTGGGCGGGCTGATTCATACTGGCCAAGGCAAGCTCGATCAACTGACCCTGGATGCCGCCACCATCGAGGCCGGCGCCAGCAAGCTCTACATCGTGCTGGCCGGCGCCACTTACGAGGCCGGGCCGCAGCTGTTCTTCACGCCGAACTTGCTGAGCCGCTTCCACGTCAATGGCGTGGCGGTGCGACTGGCCAATCACGACTGGCTATTCCTGTCCGACGAGTCACTGCCGGCGATCGGCATGGAAAACCTGCAAAAGCGGCTGGAGCCGTAGCGGTACAATACCGCCATGCTCTCCGAATTCGACCTCATCAAAGAATATTTCCAGCGTCCCCACCACGCCACGCGCGCTGCGCTCGGCATCGGGGACGATTGCGCCCTGATCGCGCCCACGCCCGGCATGCAGACCGCTATTTCCTCCGACATGCTGGTGGAAGGCCGCCACTTCTTCGCCGGGGAAGACCCGCTGCGGCTGGGCCACAAGGCGTTAGCCGTTAACTTGTCCGACCTTGCCGCCATGGGCGCGCGCCCGGTCGGCTTCACGCTGGCGCTGGCGCTGCCGGAAGCCAACCGCGCGTGGCTGCAAGGCTTTTCGCAAGGCCTGTTTGCGCTGGCCGACGCCTTCAACATCGAACTGATCGGCGGCGATACCACCAAGGGGCCGCTCAACATCTGCATCACCGTGTTTGGCGAACTGCGTCCGGGCCAGGCGCTGCGGCGCAGTGCCGCGCGAGCCGGCGATGACATCTGGATTTCCGGCACGCTAGGCGATGCGCGCCTGGCGTTGGCTGGTTATCGCCTGGAGCTGCCGCAGCCGCTGGAAGCGGCAGACCAGCGCGCCGCCGCCGTGCGCATGCACACGCCGACGCCACGCGTGGAATTGGGCGTGCTGCTGGCCGAGCAAGGCCTCGCCCACGCAGCCATCGATATCTCGGATGGCTTGATTGGCGACCTCGGCCACATTTTGAAATTATCCAAAGTCGGCGCCACGCTGAACGTGGATGCACTGCCGGCCGGCGACGTCCTCGCCACGCAAGGCATCGGCCTGCGCCGCGCCTACACGGCCGCCGGTGGCGATGATTACGAGTTGTGCTTTACCGCGCCGATTGCATCGCGCGAAGCGATCCTGGCAGTGGCAGACAGCGTGGGCACGCAGGTCACGCGCGTCGGCAGCATCACCGCGGAAAGCGGCTTACGCCTGATTGATGCCAACGGTGCTGCGCTCGATCTCAAGCTCTCCAGCTTCGATCACTTCACATCCTGAAGCGCCGGCAGCGCGGTGACGTCCTCGCCCGGCTCGCCGGCCAGCTTGCCGCTGCCGTGCATCAGCCAGTAATGGTGGAAGGCCAGGCGGATGTTGTCGCGCAGCTGGGTGTCGTCCCACGGCTTGGTGTAGAAGCGGTAGATCGCGCCGCGGTTGATCGAGTCCAGCACCGCTTCCAGCCCGGTGTAGCCGGACAGGATGATGCGGATGGTCTGCGGGTACATCTCCTTGACCTTGCTGAGAAACTCGGTGCCGCTCATCACCGGCATGCGCTGGTCGCACACCACCACTTGCACTTCGTGCAGCGCCAGCAGCTCGAAAGCTTCGACCGGCGTGGCGGCGGTCAGGATCTGGTAGCCGTCGCGCCGGAACAACCGGTGCAGCGAGGCCAGCACATTCACGTCGTCATCGACGATCAGCAAGGTCTGCGCAGGATGGCTGGCCGTGCCCGGCGCCGGCGGCAGGCTGCGGGCCGATTGCACCAGTTGGCCCAGTTCGTCCGGCGGCAATGGCCGGCTGAAGAAATAGCCTTGAATTTCATCGCAGCGGCTGCGGCGTAAATACTCGAGTTGCGCGCGCGTTTCCACGCCTTCCGCGATCACCTGCAACTTGAGGCTGTGCGCCATGCTGATGATGGCCATCGCAATTGCCGCGTCGTTGGGATTGGTGGTGATCTCGCGCACGAAAGCGATGTCGATTTTCAGCTTGTCGATCGGGAAGCGCTGCAAGTAGGCCAGCGAGGAATAGCCGGTGCCGAAATCGTCAATCGCCACCTTGATGCCGAGTGCTTTCAAATTCTTCAGCACGGTAATGGTGCGGTCGGCGTTGGACATCAGCGCGGTTTCCGTGAGTTCCAGCTCCAGCAATTCTGGCGGCACCTTGTGGTTCGACAGCGCCTCGCGCACCACTTGCTCTAGGTCGCCTTCGACGAATTGGCGGCTGGCGACGTTGACCGCCACCCGCACCGGCCCCACGCCCTGTTGCAGCCAGGCGGCGATCTGGCGGCAGGCGGCGTCAATGATCCAGTTACCGACGCGCACCACCAGTCCGGTGTCTTCCAGCACCGGCACAAACTCGGCCGGATACACCAGGCCGAAGCCCGGCCGCTGCCAGCGCAGCAGCGACTCCACGCCGGCAATCGCGCCGGTATGCAGGTTGACCTTGGGCTGGTAGTGCAGGCGCAATTCCTGGTTGTCGAACGCGCGGCGCAGCGCCAGTTCCATGTCGAGGCGCGCCAGCACTTGCACATTCATGCCGGCGGTGAAGAAACGGTAGCCGTCGCGCCCGGCCTGCTTGGCGCGCGACATCGCGGTGTCGGCATACTTGACCAGCGTTTCGGGATCAGTGGCGTCGTCCGGGTACATGGCGATGCCGATGCTGGCGCTGAGCACGGCCAACTGGCCATCCAGCTCAAACGGCTGGCGCAGCGCGTCGCGCACCTCGTTGGCGGCGTTGACGGCGTCTTGCTGGTCGCGGTTCATGGTCATGATCAGCGCGAACTCGTCGCCGCCGAGCCGGCCGGCGGTGTCGCGGATGCGCACGCACTGCACCAGCCGGTTACTGAACTGGCGCAGCAAGTCGTCGCCGCGCGCGGTGCCGAGCGAATCGTTGATGGCCTTGAAGCGATCGAGCCCGATGAACAGCACGGCGATGCGCCACGCCTTGTCCTGCGCCAGCGCGATGGAATCGGCCAGCGTCTTGAAAAACAGCGTGCGGTTGGGCAGGCCGGTCAGGCTGTCGTAATGGGCCATGCGCTGCAACAGCTCTTCCGACTGGCGGCGCTCGCTGATGTCGCGCGCCACGCCCAGCAGCACCGAGGGCTGGCCGGGGCGTTGCAGCAACTGCCAGTACAGCTCGACCGGCACCGCGATCAGGTCGCTGCGCATCAACTCCAGCTCGGCCAGTTCCGGCGAGCGCGCCTGCCCGAGCGCCACCGCGTACGCGGCTAGCCGCTCGGCCTGCTTGCGCAGCGAGTCCGGCGTGCCGAGGCCGATGCGGCTGGCGCTCTGGCCCAGCATCTCGCCACGCGGATAGGCCAGCATGCGGCAGGCACCGTCGTTGATGTCGACCAGCTCGGCGCTGTCGGGATCGAGCAGGAAAATCGCGTCGGCGGTGGCGTCCATGGCGGAGCGGAAGCGCTGCAATTCGGCGGTTCGCTCGCGCACGGTTTGTTCGAGGCGGGCGTTGTAGCTGCGCTCGCGCTTGTGCAGCAAGCGCATCTCCAGCATGTTGCGGATGCGCGTCAACGTCTCTATCGGATCGAAAGGCTTGCTGATGAAATCGCGCGCGCCGGACTCGAAAGCGCGCAGTTTGTGGTCGGGCTGGGCGGTGACTACCAGCACCGGCAGCCAGCCGTCCGGCTCCAGCGGCTGGAGCGCGTCCATCACGTCGAAGCCGCTCATGCCGGGCATTTGCAGGTCGAGGATGATCAGGTCGAAGGCTTGCTCGGCGTGGCGGCTGGCGACCACGCGCGGGTCAGTCGTCGAGCTGACGGCCTTGTAGCCGGTGGAAGTGAGCAGGTATTCCAGCAATTCCACGTTGACCGGCTGGTCGTCAACGATCAAGATGCGGGCGTGATAGATGTCGGTCGGACTGATCATTGCGCCTCCGGGAGAAACGAACTCATCAGTTACTGTAGCAGCCTGTACCAAGAGTGGCGCACGGTTGCCACTATAACAAATTTCCGTGCACCACTGGCATCGATTACGGCGTGCATGGTACAGTGATAGCCAGCCCCACGACCAGAGAAGGAGTAGCCATGAGCAACAGCGACACCATCCTCGATCTCGCCGCGCAAGTCGGCAAAGCGTTACAAGACAAGGGCTTGATACTGGCCACGGCCGAGTCCTGCACGGGCGGCGGCGTGGCGCAGGCCATCACGGAAATCGCCGGCTCGACCGGCTGGTTCGACTGCGGCTTCGTCACCTACTCGAATGCCTCCAAGACCGAAATGCTGGAGGTGTCCCCCTCGCTGATCGCGCAGATGGGCAGCGTGTCGGAAGAAGTAGCGGCGGCCATGGCTTCTGGCGCGCTCGGTTCCAGCAATGCGCACATCGCGGTATCCACCACCGGCATCGCCGGCCCGACCGGGGCGGTGCCGGGCAAGCCGGTGGGCACCGTCTGCTTCGGCTGGGCCAATGCCGATACCGTCCACACCGAGCGCCTGGTGTTTTCCGGCGACCGCCGCGCGGTGCGCGAGCAAACCGTGATCCACGCGCTGCAAGGGCTGCTGCGCTTCATAAATTAAGCCAGCCGGTTGCCTTCGCGCGGCAAAACAATTACTCTCGACGCATTCAAATGCGTTTCGGGAGTAGTTGATGCAAAACACGGTACATTTTATTCTCCAGGGTAAAGGCGGCATCGGCAAGACGCTGGTCTCGACCATTCTTGCGCAATGGATCGCCAGCAAGGATGTGGCTGAGGGACAGCAACCGCTGCGCTGCTACGACACCGACCAGGAGAATGCGACCTTCTCGCGCTACAAGGCGATGAACGTCAAGCACGTACCGGTGATGACCGACAGCCGCACCATCGACAACAAGCGCTTCGACGCGCTGATGATCGACCTGCTGGAAGAAGAAGGCAACTGCGTGATCGACAACGGCGCCAACACCTTCTCGCCGCTGATGGGCTACCTGATCGAGAACGACTGCTTTGCCTTGTTGCAGGAATCGGGCCGCAAAGTCTACATCCACACCATTGTGGGCGGCGGCGACACGCTGCACGATACCGCCATGGGCTTTGTCTCAACCGCCAAGGCCACCTCGGTGCCGCTGGTGCTGTGGGAGAACGAACACTTCGGCCTGCTGCAATCGGCGGCCGGCAAGCAATTCATCGAGTCGCAGACCTATGCCGACAATTCGTCGCGCGTGGTGGGCCGGGTGGTGCTGTCGGCGCGCAATGCCGACACCTTTGGCGCCGACATCAAGAAAATGAACACGGCGCGCCTGACGGCGGCCGAGGTGAAAGAGAGCGACAAGTTCAACGTGATGGAAAAGCAGCGCATCAAGGTCGTGTTCCGCGACCTGTTCGAGCAACTCGACAAAGTACAGTGGTAAGCGGCCATGGATCAGCAAAAGCTGCGCGCGCTGGTATTTGAAAAAACCGGCGTCAAGATCGACGTTGACGACCCCGTGTTCGCGCTGGTGGCGCTGAACGAGGCGGTGCTGGAAGAAGCGGTGGAGCGCCACATCGCCCGCATCGACGCCGCCTCGCAAACGCTGGTGGAGCACGCCGTCCATGCGGGTCCGTCGCACCATCACGGCCACGAATCGCACCCGCCGGGCTACGTGCCGACGCCGTCGGCGGGCGTGGTGCGGCCGATCGCCACGCAAACCTCGCCGATCACGCCGCGCGAACTGCGGCTGCTCGGTGCGGCGGCAGGCATTGCCCTTGCCAGCGCGCTGATCGTGCTGGGCGGCCAAGCCGCCTTCCACAAATCCGGCCTCACGCCCGAACAAGCGCAAGCGCTGCAAAAAGCCGAAAAGCTGGAGCAAGCGCTGCAAAAACTCGACCCCAAACTCCGCGCCCAACTCCCCGCCGAACTGCAAAAATAATCCGGGGTCAGGTCCTCCATTTCTACACGAGCTCCGCCGTAGCGCCTGCTACGGCAGAGCTCGTGTAGAAATGGAGGACCTGACCCCGGAGTTTGTGACCCCGGAGTTTGTGCTAACATATGAACACCTATTCATTTGTTAGTGATAATGAGCTGCCAACACGATTATTCCAATTGCGATCCGCAGATCGCTCAATTGGCTGACCTGTTTCATTTGCTGGGCGATCCTACCCGCTTGCGGATTGTGCTCGCCTGTATGCCGGCGCCGATTGCCGTTAGCGAGATCGCCGCTACACTGGAATTGAGCGGCTCGCTGGTCAGCCACCACCTGCGCCTGCTGCGCGCCGCCCGCATCGTCAAGTCCGAGCGCCAAGGCAAGCAGGTTTTCTACTCCGCCGCCGATGCCCATATCAGCGGCGTTCTTAACGATATGCTCGAACATATCGCCGAACCTTCCACCGGAACCGAAGCATGAGCAAGCACCACGATCATCACCACCATGACCACGATCACGGGCACGATCATGGCCACAGCCATGCCCACGGACACCATCACCACCACGGCGATCCCAACACCATGGGCCGCGCTTTCGCCATCGCCATCGTGCTCAACACGGCATTTGTGGCGATCGAGTTTTTCTACGGCTTCCTCGCCAACTCCACCGCGCTGATGGCCGATGCCGGCCACAATCTGTCCGACGTGCTGGGCCTGATGCTGGCCTGGGGCGCCGCCATTCTCGCCAAGCGCGCGCCGAACAATCAATACACCTACGGCTTGCGCAGCACCTCGATGCTGGCCGCGCTGTTCAACGCCATGCTGCTGATGGCTGCTTGCGGCGGCATCGCTTTTGAAGCCGTGCAGCAGTTGCTGCACCCGGATCCGGTGGCCGGCTTGACGGTGTCCGTGGTGGCCGGCGTCGGCATCCTGATTAACGGTTTCTCGGCGTGGCTGTTTATGTCGGGCAGCAAGGACGATATCAATATCCGCGGCGCCTACCTGCACATGGCGGCCGACGCCGCGATCTCGCTGGGCGTGCTGGTGGCCGGCGTGATCGTGCGCTACACCGCGTGGAATTGGCTGGATCCACTGGTCAGCATGATTATCGTGGCCTTTATCGTGGCCAGCACGTGGTCGCTGCTCAAGCAGTCGCTGCGCATGATGCTGGCCGCCGTGCCGGACAACGTCGACCGCGCCGGGATCGAACAGTTCCTGAGCAAACAGCCAGGCGTGAGCAAGGTCTGCGATCTGCACATCTGGGCCATGAGCACCACCGAGAACGCGCTGACGGCGCAGCTGGTCACGCCGTCCGGCTATCCGGGCGATGAGGTGATCGACGCCATCAGCAAGGAGCTGCGCGAGGGGTTCTCGATCCAGCACAGCACCTTGCAAATCCGCCTCGGCGCCAGCGCGCAAGAGTGCTGTTTAAAAGCGCCAGCCGATGATCATGGCCACGATCATGATCACGGCCACGCCCACGCGCACTAATCCGCCAGGTTGGCATACAGGGCGGTACTCAGATACCGCTCGCCAAACGACGGGATCACCGTCACGATGATTTTGTTGGCATTCTCCGGCCGCAGCGCCACTTGCAGCGCCGCCCACAGCGCGGCGCCGGACGATATCCCCACCAGCAGCCCTTCCTCGCGCGCCGCCCGGCGTGCCGTCTCAAACGCATCGTCGTTCGACACGCACACGATCTCGTCATAGATTTTGGTATTCAGCACGCCCGGCACGAAGCCCGCGCCTATGCCCTGGATCGGGTGCGGCCCCTTGGTGCCTTTCGATAAAATCGGCGACGCTTCCGGCTCTACCGCCACGCAGCGGAATTCCGGCTTGCGCGACTTGATCACTTCGCCCACGCCGGTAATGGTGCCGCCGGTGCCAATGCCGGCCACCAGGATATCGACGCGGCCATCGGTGTCGTTCCAGATTTCTTCCGCCGTGGTGCGCCGGTGCACGTCCGGGTTGGCGGGGTTGTTGAATTGCTGCGGCATCAGGTAGCGCGAGTCGGACGCGGCCAGTTCGTCGGCGCGGCGGATCGCGCCCATCATGCCTTCGCTGCCCGGCGTCAGCACCAGCTCGGCGCCATAGGCGCGCAGCAACATGCGCCGCTCGCGGCTCATGGTGTCCGGCATGACCAAGGTGCAGCGGTAGCCGCGCGCCGCGCACACCATCGCCAGCGCGATGCCGGTATTGCCGCTGGTCGGTTCGAGGATGATGGTGTCGGGACGGATCTGCCCGGCCGCTTCGGCCGCTTCGATCATGGACAGGCCGATGCGGTCTTTCACGCTATGGGCTGGATTGCAGTATTCGAGCTTGGCGAGGATTTGGGCCGTGCTGCCCTGGTTCAAGCGATTCAGCCGCACCAGGGGCGTGCGGCCGATCAGCGCGGTAACGTCGTTGGCAATCTTCATGGAGAACCTCCGAGTTCGGGACGGAGGTTCCAGTCTACGCCTTTATTTGACGTCCACCAGTTCTACGTCGAAGATCAGGGCCGAATTTGGCGGGATGTTGCCGCCCGGTGTGGGGCGCGAGCCATACGCGAGGTCGGCCGGGATAATCAGGGTGCGCTTGCCGCCCACTTTCATGCCCTTGATGCCCTGATCCCAGCCCTTGATCACGCGGCCGGCGCCCAGCACGAAGTCGAGCGGCTCGCCGCGCGCGATCGAGGTGTCGAACATTTTGCCGTGCATGTGCTTGGCCAGCGGACGGTACAGCCAGCCCGTGTAGTGCATGTAGACGGTGGCGCCGACGGTGGCTTCCTTGCCGGTGCCGACCACGGTGTCGGTGACGATCAGTTGCTCAGCCGCCGGGCCCGGCGTAGCCGAACCAACGACAACGGGCGCAGCCGCAGGAGCAGCGGCAGGCGCAGCTTCGGCTGGCGCTTGCGGCGCCGCAGTCTGGGCTTGCGCAACGGCGGCAGCCAACAACATTGCAACGAAAACGGAACTACGCTTCATGTGGTTTCTCTCGATCGGTTCTGTAGACAGCTCGGAATGATAGCAAACTAGGCGGCGTCCGGGGCCGCTGTCGGCAGTGCATCGTCGGCCAGACGGCGCAGCGCGTGGCCGGCCGCCACCATGCCGAAGGTGGCGGTGACCACCATGGCCGAGCCGAAACCGGCGCAATTGAGGCCGGTCACGCCGCCGCTGCGGTCGTCGCCGTCGACCGTGCAGACCTCGCCAGTTTCCGGGAATTTCAGCGGCTCCATCGAGAACACGGCGTCGATGTGAAACTTGGTTTTCTCGCCGCGCGGGAATCCGTACTGGGCGCGCATGATTTTGCGCACCTTCTTCAGCAGCGGCTCCTGCTCGGTCTTGGCCAGGTCGCGCACCGAGATTTGCGCGGCGTCGGTCTTGCCGCCGGCGCTGCCGATGGTGATCACCGGCATGTCGTGGCGGCGCGCCCAGGCCAGCATGGCGGCCTTGGCTTTCACGGAATCGGTGGCGTCGATCAGGTAGTCGTAGTTGCCGGCGCCCAGCATCTGCTCGAGGTTGTCCGGCTCGACAAATTCTTCGACCTGGTTGACCTTGCAGAATGGGTTGATCTGGGCAATGCGCTCGGCCAGCGCGGCAATCTTGGCCATGCCGACGGTGCTGCTCAGGGCCTGGATCTGGCGGTTGATGTTGGACTCGGCCACGTTGTCGAGGTCGATCAAGGTGAGCTGGCCGATGGCGCTGCGGGCCAGCGCCTCGACGATCCACGAGCCGACGCCGCCCACGCCCACCACGCACACGTGCGCCGTGCGGAAGCGCGCCAGCGCGTGCGCGCCGTACAGGCGCGCGATGCCGCCGAAGCGTCGTTCAAAGTCGACATCGTCGAATTCTGGGGTAGAGATACTGTTCATCCCGTCATTTTAACGGACGGCGGCAAAAACAATGTTAATATCAAATTTGATAACATTCCTAACAAGAAAGGTTCGCCATGCGCTGGTGCTTGCCGCTTCTGTTCTGTTGTGCCTCGGCCGTCGCGGCCGCGCCGGATAAGCAAGACCAGGACGCGCTGCAAAACCTGCGCAACCACCTGGCCCGCTCGTTCGAGCTGGCGCCGGAGCTGCCGCTGGACGACGACCTGCGCGCCCGCGCCGGCCAGCTCAGCGCCGCCCATCTGGAACGCATCAACGCCCTGCTGCCATTGTGGATGGAGGAGGAACGCACGCTGCAAAGCACAGGGGGCAAGCAGGCCGAGCGATGGTCGGTGTTCTTCGCGCTATGGGCACGGCTGCTGAACGAGTTGGCCTTGTGGCAGCTGGAGCCGGGCGACGCCGCCTACGAGCAAGCCACGCTAGCCGCGCTTAAAGGCTCGCCGCTGCAATGCAAGCTGCACGGCGACAGCCACTTTACCGACTATGCCGCCCGCATTGCCCGCATCCAGCAATTGCCGGCGGCGCAGCGCCCCGCCATGCTGGCCACCGAGCGCGAACTGCTGGCGCACTGGGGCCAGCCGCGCCCCGCCCCGGCCGCGTGGCCCGAGCCGCTGCCGCAGGAGGCGGCGCTCGCCTTGCTCTCGTCCAGGCAGCAAGACCGGCCGCCCTTGCCGCCCACACTCGCGGTTCAACTGCTGAGCGAGGGGAAAGACTACGCCGCCATGGCGCGCGAAGATCAATGCCTGCTGCACCTGTGGTGGTTCAAGCGCAATCTGCAACAGGGCGTGGCGCCCGCCGTCGCGCTGAGCGCGTTCCGCTACGGCACCATGATTAGCGCCGAGATGCGCTTCGCCGGCATGTTCGAATCCGGCACCACCAACGGCAAGCCGGCTCCCGCCCCGGCCGATGGCAAGCTTCCCTATCCGCCGATCGCCAGCCGCTTCCACGCCGTCGGCGCCACCGTCGTGCAGCTCAAGCTGAATGCGAATGGCAAGCCGCAGCAAGCCAGCGTGGTCGGCCGCACCGTGACCGTGCCCGGCATTCGCGGCGCACGGCCGGTGGCCTTTGAAACGCTGTTCGATGCGGCCACACTGAAGTACGCCATGGACGGCAGGCTGCCCACCGATCCAACGTTCAAGGTTCAACTGGTCTGGAAACTGGAGGACACGCAGCCATGAAATTCCGCCACCTGTTGCCGGCACTGCTCCTGTGCGCGACCGGCGCGGCGGGCGCCGCCGACGAATCGCCGATCAGCAAGCAAGCGACGCAAGCGTTTTGGTGGGGCGACTTTGCCGCGCTGGAACAGCAGAACGCCACGCTGCGCCAGCCCGGCCACGTCGGCAGCGACGGCGTGCCGGAGATCGACTGGTTCCGCACCGGCCTGACCGAGGTCATCAACGAGGAAGCCGTCAACCAGGAGGCCTACCTGCAAGAGCTTGAGAAGCTGACACTGCAATGGGCCAGGGACTATCCCAAATCGGCGCTGGCCCACGTGCTGTATGCACGGGTGCTGGTGGCGCACGCGTGGGCCTACCGTGGCGGCGGCTTTGCCAAGGACGTGCCGCCGGAAGCATGGAAGGATTTTCAAACCTATCTACAGCGCGCCACCCAGTACTTGCTCGATCATGCCGAGGTAGCGTTAAGCGACAGCTATGGCCACTACACCTTGCTGGTGATCGCCAAGGCGACCGACTGGGACGACAAGCAGCTGTGGGACATCGTCAACGACGGCTTGCAGCGCAACCCGGACGATGCCAGCCTGTACTTCACCGCGCTCACCGCCATCCTGCCCAAGTGGGGCGGCGACGTGAAGCGCCTGGACAAGTTCATCCGCAAGGCCACCGAGCAAACCAGGGCGCAATTCGGCAGCGGCATGTATGCCCGCTTGTACTCGGCCGCTGCCGAGGAAGAATTCGGCCACGCGCTGTTCCAGAACAGCCACGCCGACTGGCCGACCTTGAAGCAAGGCTACGAGGATATGCTGGCGCGCTACCCCAGCGACGGCCGCCGCAACCGCTACGCCTACATGGCCTGCCTGGCCAAGGACAAGCCGACCTTGCTGGCCCAGCTCGATCTGCTCGGCGACAAGGTCGCACCCGCCTCGTGGGGCCCGAACCCGCAGCGCAGCCTCGAAGGCTGCCAGCGCTGGGCTAAGCAGGGTTAAGCTGCATGCGCGGTCTCAGCCTCCTCATACTGCTGGCCCTCAGCGCTTGCGCAGCCCCTCCTGTCGCCAAGCTGAGCGCCAGCTCCAGCGAGCAATTCAACACCAGCAGCGACTCATCCAAGCTGAACATCGAAAGCAAGGCGATCAGCATCTACCTCGCGCCGTGTGCAAGCGATGTATGCGGCACCGTGGTCATCGCGCCAGGCGCCAGCTTCCGCTTCGTACATCCGATGGTGTCAGTGACCGATCTCCAGCACAAGCCGCGAACCAGCCTGATGGTGGATGCTTCAGATTCCGAGATCGACCTCTCCAGCGACGGCAATAGCCAATCCAGCGGCTGGTCACTGCAAGCCAAAACCCCGCGTCCCGGCAAGCGCCAGAACTTTATCGTCCACCTTGCAGGGGCGACAGCTGGCGGCCTGGTGCTGCAACTGCCAGATGTGGAACTCAATGGCAAGCAAGCCCGGCTTCCAGCCGTGACGCTGACGTCACATTGAGCAATGCGCGTGGTATGAGTCATCACCGGTCAGCATACGATACAAGCGCCGGGACTTGAGCACTACGCGTAAGCGAGGTGCTTCCTGATGCGCAGCGAGATGCTGGTGCCGCGTCCCGCTTCACTGGTGACTTGCAGGTCCGCGCCGATCAGCTTGGCGCGTTCGAGGATGCCTTTCAGCCCCCAGTGCCCAGCCGCGTCATCCGGCACCGCCTCGCCGCCGATCAGGCCGCGGCCGTTGTCGCGGATGGTGAGATTGAAGTCCTTGCGGCCGTATTCAACCGACAGCGAGATCATATCCGCCTGCGCATAGCGCACCGCGTTGAACAGCGACTCGCGGCCTATCGCGTAGGCCTCGTCATAGACGCCTTCGCGCAGCGGCCGCGCGGTGCCGGCCAAGCGGGCTTCGAACTTGTGCGTGCCCATCGCCGTCAGCGTGTGGCCGAATTCCGACAGCACATCGAACAGCGCGCTGCTGCTGGCCGGCGAACGCAGATCCATGATTTCGTTGCGTCCTTCCACCAGCAACTGCTCGGCCATTTTCAGCGTGTGGTTGAGGCGCTCGCGGCCCTTGGCATCCTTGGGCAGCAGCTCGAAGTGGGCGCGGAACGACAGGATCAGGCCCTGTACGCTTTGCAGCAGCGTGTCGTGCAAGGTGCGGGCGATGCGCGTGCGCTCGGCCAGCCGCTCCTGCATGCGCTGCGTGAGTACGCGGATGCGCAGCACGTGGCCGGCGTACAGCAGCGCCAGCGCGGCCGCTGCCAGCAAGATCTTGAACCAGATGGACTGCACAAAGGTCGGCGGCAACTCCACCGCCACCGAGACCACGCTGGGCTGCCACACGCCGTCCTCATTGGCGGCGCTGACGTCGAAACGATAGCTGCCCGGCTGCAGATTGGTGTAGAACGCTTCGCGCCGCTCGGTCGGCCCCTGCCAGTTGGCATCCACGCCCGCCAGCCGGTAGCGGAAGCGGATGCGCTCGGGCATGCGCATTGCCAGCGCGGTAAATTCGATGTGCAAGTCATCGGCGCCCTTGGGCAAGCTGACCTGGCCGCGCTCGGAAACCGGCAGCTTGTTGCCGTTGCTGGAGACGCTGCGCACCAGCACCGGCGGCGCCATGCGGCTGCGCGGAATGCGTGCCGGATCCAGCACAAACACCGCGCTGCTGGTGGTGAACCACAAGCGGCCGTCATCGGCACGCAGCAGGGAAGGAATCGGCCGCAGCTGCATGGCGTGGCCGGCCAGGCCGTCGTGCGCATCGAAACGTTCAAACGCCGGCGTGTGCGCAGGATGTGCCAGCCACTCGGCAATCTGCTCCGATGCAATATGGTAGACGCCGTCCGCGCCATGCATCCACAAGTCGCCGCCGGAAGTTCTCACCAGGCCGGAGACGCCCTTGAACAATTCCCCGCCCTGGCCTTGCAGCGGCCACAAGCGCCCATCGCGGTAAAGCATCACGCCGCGCTCGCCGCCCAGCCACATGCGCTCGTGATCCGGCGTTAATTGCAGCACGGCCCCCATGTCCAAGCCGTTCGATGCGTTCAGCTGGCGTGCCGGTTTGCCCGCGTCGTCCGTGATGGTGACCGTGTTGTTGGCATGCGCCAGCCAGATCGCGCCGGTGTCGTCACTGGCCATGGCCAGCGTCAATGCGCTGGTGTAGCGGGCCACGTCGTCAGCGCGGCTCCACTGCTTGCCGACCAGGCGGAACAGGGGGCCGCTGGAAAACGACACCCACAGCACGCCGCGCCGGTCACGCAGCATCGCTTGCGGATAAAAGCTGTGCACCTCGGCCGGCGCGGGCGTGGTCAGCAACCTGCCATCCGGCTTGAGTTCATAGACCGCGCTATCGGTGCCGAAATACAGCGTGTCCTCGGCGCTGCGATAGCTGGCCGTGATCGCGCCTTTCACACCCAAGCGGCTGATGCCCTGCTCGGCATAGCGAAAGATCTGCTCATTGGCGCGGTCGCCGACCAGCATGGAGGCGTTTGGCGCCAGTGCGATGCCCGGCGCTTCCAGCGGCTTGTCCAGCACCAGCGGACGCAAGCGGTTGCTGCGGATGCGGTCGATGCCCAGCGCGGTGCCGATCCAGATATCGCCCTCGCGGTCTTCAAAGAAGCACTGCGCCTGCGGGCCGCTCATGCCGAGGTTTTGCGTCAGCCGCTGATTCGGGTAGCCGACGCCGTTGTTGCCGAAGCGGCGCTCGACGCCGTCAGGGTGCAGCACCCACATGGTGTGGTCGCTGCCGAAGCGCATGCCCATGCCCGGAAAATCGGGCTTGACCGGCTGGCCGTCCGGCGGCGCGCTGGTGCGCACCCGCAGGTACTGGTACTGCTTGTCCCGCGCCCAGATGGTGCCGTCCGGCGCCTCGGCCACGGCCAGCAAGGTCACGCGCGGCCATGCCTGCGTGAAGCGCTGCTGTCCCGGCTTGCGGAAGAACAGCCCTTGCAGCGAGGCGACCCACTGCGTGCCGTCGCGCGCCAGCAGGATTTGGTAGACAAACTTTTCCGGCAAGCCGACTTCGTTGCCCAGCACCTTGAAACGCTTGGCGCCCGGCGCCAGCCAGGCGACGCCGTCGCGCGTGCCGACCCACACCTCGCCCTCGCTGGCCGCCTCGATGTGAATCACGCCGCCGGTAGGCAAGCCCTCCGCCTCGCCGAAGGAACGGCTGCCGCCGGGACGAAACAAGGTCACGCCGCCCAGCCGATAGCCGACCCATAGCCCCTGCTTGCTGTCCGCCGTCAGGCCGATGACGTTGCTGGAATCGAGCCGCTGGCCGTACACGCTGTCGACTTTTTCAAAGTGCACGCCGTCAAAGCGATACAGCCCGGTGGCCGTGGCCACCCACAGCCAGCCATCGGTGGTCTGGGTAATTTTCAGCACATCGACCGGCGCATCCTGCAGGCGGTTCCAGGCGGTGTGCGTGAAGTCGGACAGCAAGGGCGCAGGCGTGGCAGCCCGGCTGTCCACGGGGGACAGCAGCAACAGGCCAAGGGCCAGGGCGCGGAGGATAGAACGGCAATTGCTCACGGTAAGCGGCGGCAAGGGAAACTCCCGCATTTTATCGAACAACTATACCGTAGCTCGGGCACAGCCTGGCGAAAGTGGCGCTCGCCTACCTACAACTAGGGATGCCAAAGCGGTACAGTGGCCCGAGAATGGCGCCCGCCTCAACTTACAGAAAATTTATCCCGACATGATTAACCGCCGCGCATTTTTGGCCAGCACTGCTGTTGCCACCCTGTCTACTTCCGCTCTCGCCGCCACCGTATCGGAGGCCACCATCACCAAGCCCGACGGCATCAATCCTCCGGGCGTGCGCACCGGCGGCGTGCGCATGGTGCCGGTGGTCGGCGGCAAATACAAAGTCTGGACCAAGAAAGTGGGCCATGGCCCAATCAAGGTGTTGCTGCTGCACGGCGGCCCCGGCTTCACGCACGAATACCTGGAGGCGATGGAGTCCTTCCTGCCGCAGGCCGGGATTGAGATGTACTACTACGACCAGCTGGGCTGCGGCAATTCGGATCAGCCCGACGATCCGAGCCTGTGGACGCTGCCGCGCTACGTGGAGGAAGTGGAAGAAGTGCGCAAGGGACTGGGCCTCGACAAGTTCGTCCTGTACGGCCACTCGTGGGGCGGTTTGCTGGGCATCGAGTATTCGCTGAAGTATCAGCAGCACCTGAGCGGGCTGGTGATCTCGAACATGACGGCCGGCATTGAATCGCTGCTGCGCCACCTCGAGGTGATCAAGAACACGCTGCCGCCAAAAACGCTGGCCACGCTCAAGGAAATCGAGGCGAAGGGAGACTACGACTCGCCGGAATACGAGCGCATCATGATGGAAGAACTGTATCCGGTGATGCTGTGCCGCCTGCAACCGTGGCCGGACGCGGTGGGCCGCGCGATCCGCCACGCCAACCTGAAAATCTACAACCAGATGCAGGGCAAGAGCGAGTTCATGGTCACCGGTAATTTGAAAGACTGGGAACGCTGGGATCAGCTCAAAAATATCAAGGTGCGCACCCTGACCATGGGCGCCAAATACGACGAGATGGATCCAGAAGACATCAAGCGCATGGCCACCATGATGCCGAATGCCCGCTCGGTGATTTTCGAGAACGGCAGCCACCTGGCGATGTGGGATGCGCAGGCCGAGTACTTCAGCGCGCTCATCAAGTTCCTCAAGCAGCGCTAGGCGCAGTTCAGGGGAGATCGGAAAGATCGAGGTAGCCACGGCGCATGCAGATGGCTACCGCGTGCGCGCGGTCGTTGGCGCCCAGCTTGGGCAAGATCGAGCGCATATAGGTCTTGACGGTTTCCTCGCCGATGCCCAGGTCAACGGCGATTTCGCGGTTGGAGCCGCCGCGCGCCACCAGATGCATGATGTCGCGCTCGCGCGGGGTGAGGTCATCTTTCACACAGGTGGCGTGGGCTTCCAGCTCGGCCGGCCAGTATTGCTGGCCGGCGTGGACAGTGCGGATCACCTCCAGCATGTTTTCCGACAGCATGCTTTTCAGCAAGTAGGCCGAGGCGCCCATTTTGCGCGCTTGCTTGATCAGGGCGTCGCCGCTGTAGGTGCTCAGGGCAATCACCTTGGCGCACGGCGCATAGGCGCGGATGGCGGCAATCGCCGACAAGCCGTCGCCGCCGGGCATGCGCAAATCCATCAGCGTGACGTCGGGAATCATCTGCTTGAAGGTTTCGACCGCCGCAATGCCGTCGTTGACGCTGGCAACCAGCTGCATGTCCGGGCTGGTCTCCAGCATAAACCGCACGCCTTCCCGCATCAGATGATGATCATCTGCCAACAGGATGCGGATGGGACGGGAACAGGTCATGACGGGATTTACTTCCAAAAAGAACGCCTCCTGTCATTCTACTAGACGAATTCGGCTGCCGATATCCTAGAATACGGTTGTTACCAGCCAGAGTCCCACGCCATGAGCACTACTTTGTTCGACACCGCCCCTGATTTCAACCAGCCGATCGCTGTGCTGAAGCATTGCCACGACCGTATCCGCAAGCAGCTGGCCACGATGGAAAAGCTGCTGGCCCACTTGCCCAAGCATGGCGCCGATGCCGATGCGCAGAAGGCGGCACAGGCGGTGCTCAAGTATTTCAACAACGCAGCTCACCTCCACCATCTGGATGAGGAAAACAACCTGATCCCGATGCTGCAAGCAACCGCGCGCGACGCCGATGCAGTTCTTTTGGCAGAGCTGGTGCCCGGCATTTTGGCAGGTCACGAGCAGATGGATAGAGACTGGTCTATAATCAAATCGCAACTTGAGCAGATTGCCAACGGTGCAAGTTCTTCCCTCTCGGCCGGCGACGTGGCGCGCTTTTGCGACGCCTACGCGGCCCACATGGTGGTGGAGGAAACCCATATCGCACCGATGGCCAAGCGCCTGTTCAGCGCCGAGCAAATGGCGCAACTGGGCAGCGCGATGCAGGTGCGGCGCGGGATTACCCCCGACCTGCCATCGAGCCAAGTGCCCGAACAACAAGCGGCCCCGGTCAACAACACGGTGGCCGACGGCGTGGTACTGGCGGATCTGCGCCTCGATTACGGCCGCGCCAGCCTGACGGAACACGACGTGCTGGACGATCCTATCGCCCAGTTCGGCAAGTGGTTTGAAGAAGCCCTGCATGCCAAGGTCAATGAACCGAACGCGATGAGCGTGGCCACGGTGGACGCCGACGGCAAGCCCAGTTCGCGGATTGTCCTGATCAAGCAATACGACTCGCGCGGCTTCACTTGGTACACCAATTACGAGAGCCAGAAAGGCCAGCAATTGCGCGCCAACCCGCACGCCGCGTTGCTATTCTTTTGGAGTGAACTGGAACGCCAGGTACGGATCGAAGGCAAGGTGGTGCAGACCGCCGCCGAGGAAAGCGACAAGTATTTTTACAGCCGCCCGGTGAAGAGCCAGATCGCTGCGATCGCTTCGCAGCAGAGCGCGCCCATCGCCAGCCGCGAGCTGATGGAAACCAATTACGATGCCGCCGCTGCCGCCAGCGGCGATCATCCGGTAAGGCCGGCGCACTGGGGCGGTTACCGCCTCGACCCGGAGCGTATTGAGTTCTGGCAGGGACGCCGCTCGCGGTTCCATGACCGGATTGTGTATGTCAAGCAAGCAGATGGCAGCTGGATCAAGGAGCGTTTGCAGCCTTAAGCAAGACGCCTCCTTTCCCGAGGAGGATATCTTGTTCTTACAGAATCAACTCAGCAACTGGATCGACGGCATGCGTGCGCAGCTCACGCTGCCACTACGCATCGAATTGTGGAACGGCCAGCAGGTCGATCTGTCGAGCGAGGCGCCGCGCGTGACCATCAAGCTGCCGAATGTGGCGGCGGCGCGCTATCTGCTCACGCCGTCGCTGTCCAATCTCGGCGCCGCCTACGTGGAGGGCGCAATCGAGGTCAAGGGCAAGGCCAAGGATATGATTGCCGTGGTCAATGCGCTGGCGCGCACCTCGCTCAAGGCCGAGGGCAAGTTCTCGCGGCTGGTGCGCAGCATCAGCCACAGCAAGCAGAAAGACGCGGAAGCGATCCGCTATCACTACGACGTTTCCAACGATTTCTACCAGCAGTTTCTCGATCCGCGCATGGTCTATTCCTGCGCCTACTTCGAGGACGGCGACGAGGATCTGGCCGAGGCGCAGCTCAAGAAGATCGACCACATCCTGCGCAAGATCGAGCTGCAGCCAAATCAAACCCTGCTCGACATCGGCTGCGGCTGGGGCGCGCTGGTGATCCGCGCGGCCCAGCAGTACAAGGCGCGCTGCGTCGGCGTCACGCTGTCGGAGAATCAGTGTGCGCTGGCCAAACAGCGCGTGCGCGAGGCCGGGCTCGAGCATTTGATTGAAATCCGCCTGCAAGATTACCGCGACGTGCGCGGCCAGTTCGACCGCATCACCAGCGTCGGCATGTTCGAGCATGTGGGCCTGCGCCACTTGCCCGAGTATTTCGGCGCCATCAACCAGTTGCTGGCGCCCGATGGCGTGGTGATGAATCACGGCATCACCACCACCGATACCGACAACGGCGAAACGCCGTACGGCGGCGGCGAGTTCATCGAGAAATACGTGTTTCCGCACGGCGAGCTGGCGCACATCGGCAATGTGCTGAAGGCCATGCAGCAAGGCGCGCTGGAAGTGAGCGACGTGGAAAACCTGCGCCGCCACTACGCCCGTACCTGCGCCATCTGGACGGATAATTTCGAGGCGCACGGCGACAAGGTGCGCGAACTGGCCGGCGACAAGCGCTACCGCATCTGGCATGTGTACCTGGCCGGCTGCGCCTACGCGTTCGAGCAGGATTGGATCAGCCTGTACCAGATCGTCGGCCGCAAGGCGGGCCAGCGCTCGGCGGCGCTGCCGTGGTCGCGCAAGCACATGTATCCCGCCGCTACTTGAGGCGGCTGGCGTAGGTCTTCCTGAACTTGTCCAGCTTGGGCGCCACCACGAAGGCGCAGTAGCCCTGCATGGGATGCTGGCGGAAGTAGTCCTGGTGGTAGTCCTCGGCCTTGTAGAACGGCTGGGCCGGGGCCAGTTCGGTAACGATGGGCGCGTCCCACACGTGCGCCATCTCGCTGATGACCTGGCGCGCCATGGCCTCTTGCTGCGGCGACTGGTAGTAGATGACCGAGCGGTACTGGGTGCCGATGTCGTTGCCCTGCCGGTTGAGGGTGGTCGGGTCGTGGATGGTGAAGAAAATTTCCAGCAAGTCGCGGTAGCTGATGACCGATGGATCAAACTCCAGCTTGACCACTTCCGCGTGGCCGGTATCGCCGGCGCACACTTGCTCATAGGTCGGATGCTCGCTCTGGCCTCCGGTGTAGCCGGATTCGACCGACGTAACGCCTTTCACCTCCATGTACACCGCCTCGGTGCACCAGAAGCAGCCGCCGCCCAGTATCGCCGTTTCCGTCATGACTCCCCCTTTGGTAAGAAGACTCACCCATGGCCTCACTGTAACGCAAACGTGGGCAATTCGCTATGGCGGCACAAACTTTGGCATAATGACAGACCATGAACATCACTTCCCCACGCGCCGAAGAGCGCAGCTTCGACACCGCCCATTTCCGCCAGGCGCTGGGCCAGTTCGCCACGGGCGTGACCATTATCACCACCCGCCTTGCAGATGGGACGTTTCGCGGCCTGACGGCCAGCTCGTTCAACTCGGTGTCGCTGGAGCCGCCGCTGGTGCTGTGGAGCCTGTCCAACGGCGCCAACAGCATGCCTATCTTCACCGGCAACTCGCACTACGTGATCAATGTGCTCAACGCCGAGCAGGCCCATTTGGCCAAGCGCTTTGCCACCCGTGGCATCGACCCGTGGGAAGGACTGGAATACGAGCTATCGCGCACCGGCCAGCCGATTATCAAGGGCGTGTCGGCGTGGTTTGAATGCCATAACCGCAGCCGCTACCCCGAGGGCGACCACGTGATTTTCGTCGGCGAAGTGGAATTCTGCGAGTTTTCGCCCTGCCCCCCCCTGATTTTCCACAGCGGCCAGTTCGCCGGCCTGGGCTAAAAACACAAATTGGTGTCGCTCTTTGAAAAGCCGGCACCGGGGCGGCGGCATAGAATGCTGGCAGCATTCATCATCATAATGAGAGACTATCTATGAGCCAAGCCCGCGCCCAATTCCACTGGGATGACCCTCTGCTGCTAGACCAGCAACTGACCGACGATGAGCGCATGGTGCGCGACGCCGCAGCCGCCTACTGCCAGGACAAGCTGCAACCGCGCATTCTTGAAGCCTTCCGCCACGAGCAGATGGACACTTCCATCTTCCGCGAGATGGGCGAACTGGGCCTGCTGGGCCCGACCATTCCTGAACAATACGGCGGCCCCGGCCTCAATTACGTGGCCTACGGCCTGATCGCGCGCGAAGTCGAGCGCGTCGACTCCGGCTACCGCTCGATGATGAGCGTGCAGTCGTCGCTGGTGATGGTACCGATTTATGAATTCGGCACCGAGGCGCAAAAACAGAAATACCTGCCGAAACTGGCCACCGGCGAGTGGATCGGCTGCTTCGGCCTGACCGAGCCTAACCACGGCTCCGATCCGGGCTCGATGATTACCCGCGCCAAGAAAGTGGCGGGCGGCTACGCGCTGAGCGGCGCCAAGATGTGGATCACCAATTCGCCGGTGGCGGATGTGTTCGTGGTGTGGGCCAAGGATGATGAAGGCGCGATTCGCGGCTTCGTGCTGGAAAAAGGCATGGCCGGCTTGAGCGCGCCTGCGATTCACGGCAAGTTCGGCCTGCGTGCCTCGATCACCGGCGAAATCGTCATGGATAACGTGTTTGTGCCGGAAGAGAATGCCTTCCCGGACGTGCGCGGCTTGAAAGGCCCGTTCACTTGCCTGAACTCGGCGCGCTACGGCATCGCCTGGGGCGCGCTGGGCGCGGCCGAATCGTGCTGGCACACGGCGCGCCAGTATGTGATGGATCGCGAGCAGTTCGGCCGTCCGCTGGCTGCGAATCAGCTGATCCAGAAGAAGCTGGCGGATATGCAGACCGAGATCACCATGGGCTTGCAGGGCTGCCTGCGCCTGGGCCGCATGAAGGATGAAGGCACGGCTGCGGTGGAAATTACCTCGATGATGAAGCGTAACTCGTGCGGCAAGTCGCTGGACGTGGCGCGCATGGCGCGTGACATGCTGGGCGGGAACGGTATTTCGGATGAGTTTGGCATCATCCGTCACATGGTAAACCTGGAAGTCGTGAATACCTATGAAGGCACCCACGATATCCATGCGCTGATCCTCGGCCGGGCACAGACCGGGATTCAAGCGTTTCAGTGATAAAAAAAACCGCTGCCGAGGCAGCGGTTTTTACTTTTACCAGCCCTTGAAGGCGTAGCCGACGCTGACGTTGACTGCCAGCGGGTCCAGCCTCACATCCTGCGTCTGACCGGTCGAGTAATGCGCCTTGGTCTTCAGCTTGGTCTTGATGACCGAGGCGTCCAGGAACCATTTCTCGTTGATCTTCACCGTGCCGCCGATCTGAACGCTGCCGGTGAGCTTGTCGTCGAGCTTGAAGGTGGCCGGCTGGCCGCCGGTGTTCAGCACCGCGGTCAGCTGGGCCGAGCCACGTTCTTTCTGGAACATGGCGTAGGTCAGACCCAGGCCAACATACGGACGCACCATCGCGTCCGGCTTCAGGAAGCGGTACTGGATAAAAGCGGTCGGCGGCAGCACTTCCGAGGTCGCCAGCTTGCCGGTGCCGTTGATCGAGCCGGCGCCGTACAGATCGTGCTTGTATGGCAGGCCCAGATCCAGCTCAGCCGACACGTTATCGGTCAGCATGTAGCCGATGGTGAAGCGTGGCTTGGTGTCGGTGCCCACGTCGGTCTTGGTGTTCGGCAGCGCAGGCGCCGACACGTTGCCCGAGTCCACTTTCGGGGTGATCTTGTTGGCGCCCAGGGTGCCCAGCCAGGTGCCTTTTTCCTGTTGTGCCGAAGCAGCCGAAGCTACCGTCATTGCGGCGGCCAGCGCCAGCAGTTTTACCGTGTTCTTCATAGTGTCTCCGAATGTTGATGTGTGATTACAGCCAGCCCTTGGTCACCAGCGCCATGGACACGTAACGTGCCAGCAGCAGGTTGTTGTATGGGGTTGGGTGCACATCGTCCGCGAACGACCAGTGGCTGACATCGCCCGATTTCAGGTTGCTGCCGTTGCAGCCCAGCGAGCTAGTCAGCGGATTCTTGGCAACGCTCAGGTCGCAAGCGGTATCGGTGACGTTGGTCAGGCCGTACGGGCCCGGATTGGTCGCCTGGTCGTGGCTGACGGCAAACACGTCGACCAGCACCACTTTCGATTCACCAGCCAGGCCATTGGTCAGCACGGTGTTGAAGGCGGTAACGGCAGCGTTGATCAGCGCCTGGGTCGAAGCGGCCTGGCTGCGGCCGGATGGCGTGGTGGCAACGTCAGGCAGATTGTTCACCACTACGTAGTTGGCGCCGTTGGCGAGGATCTGGGTTTTCACCAGCGCTACCAGTTCGGTTGCAGCTTGACCCATCGAGGTCACCAGTGCCGGGCCGTTGGCGGCAGCATAGTCAGCGCCAGCTTTGGCGCCGGCAGCGGTGGCGTCGGCAGTAGCCTTGGTCACCATCGGGCCATACACGGCCGGCGAAGCCACGGCCGAGTTACCTGGCTGCACGGCAGCAGCGCCGATTGCCGCCTGGGTGATGGTGGTTTGGGTCGCGCCGGTCTGAGCGGCAGCGGTTTGCGCAGCTGCGCCGATGGCTTGCGCCGCAGTCAGCGGGTTGGTCGCGCCTGCAGCCAGCTGGCCGACCAGGCTGGTGACGTAAGCGGTGTTGCCGGCAGCAGTACCGGCTGCGGTGGCAGCCGCATTCAGCGCGCCCAGCTGGGCCAGGATCTCGCCGCCGCCGCCCATCACCAGCACCAGCTCATCGCCCTTGAATTTGCCGCCGACGGCTTTCAAGTGGTTGGCAACTTGCGTGACTAGCGGA
Source organism: Duganella rivi (assembly GCF_009857435.1). GTDB lineage: Bacteria > Pseudomonadota > Gammaproteobacteria > Burkholderiales > Burkholderiaceae_D > Rugamonas > Rugamonas rivi. The sequence continues at coordinate 290,554 of NZ_WWCK01000007.1, read as the reverse complement.
TAGGTCAGCGCGCCGACCGGGCTGCCGGTCAGCTTGTGGCCGGAGCCGACCGGGTTGGTGATGCGCGAACCGCCCATGGCGTAGCCGTAGCAGCCGGTGTTGGCCTTGGCCGGTACCGAAAAACCTTTGGACGCGTCGCCATCGAGGCCGGTAACGGCGGCGCAAGGTGCGGCCACGCCGATCTGGGCGGCCAGCAGCTCAGTCCAGTTTTTACCGGTGAACGTCGGGTTGATGGCGGTGTTGTCGCCGTTGATGGTGAACTTGCCGCCCTTCAGTGCGGCAACGGTTCCGACGGCATACGAGCCGACGTCGGACAGGCTATCGCCAAACGATACCTGTGCGCTGTATTTGACTTTGACGGTTTGGGCGCCGGGTGCTGGATCGGTGCCGCCGCAACCCGCAAGGACGGCCAAGGCCATTGCAGCAAGTGCAAATTTGGTGTGACGCATTTTGTCTCCTCATGATATTTTTTTGGCTTGAGTTGCGAACGGCCGTGCTATTCGCAACCCAACTAATATGCCAGCGTTGACAACGCTTGTATAGAGGAGATTCCCTAAAAACAGGGGTTTGTGAGCAAAAAAGAACGCTTGCTCGGTGAGAGTTAAGCCAGATCAAATCCCCTCTCACCGCGATGGTGCAGAATCGAGGAAGGCACGTGCTTCTCGCAGGCAAAATGGCGCGACCAGGCCGGCGTGATACGCATCTTTGACGGCCTGGTCGGCAGCAGCCGCGCTGCCGGTTTGATCCAGCGCCGCGCGCCGCACCAGCGCCTTGGCGGCGGCAAATTCCGCCCGCGTGGCCAGCGACGGCCCGGTCAGCGCGGTGTCGTCCACGTTGAGCACCGTCAGCTTCAGGCTGGCGCTGTTTTGCGCGCGGAAATAGGCTGAGGTGTAGATGGTATTGCTGTACGGAACCAGCGGATCGGCATCGCCGCCGCACAGGAACAGCGGCACCGCCGGCGTGTAAGTGCGCAAATCATTCTTCAGCAGCCACTTGCGCAGCGATTGCGCCGGCGTGCAAGCCAGCGGCGAGGCGCTACTGGCGTTGCACGGGTTGGCCTTGAGATCGGCCAGGTAGCTGTCGCGGTAGCTGGTCTTGATCAAGTGGTCGGCGCCGAAGAAGCTGCCGTAGCCCGAAGTCTGCGGCAGCGAATCGGCGGCAAACAGCACGTCGTTTGGCAGCTTGCCGGCCGCCACCAGGTCGCCGAGACTTTGCGTGCCCGGCAGCAGGTTCTCGATGCCGCTAGCGTACTTGGGTTCGTAGATATCGGCGGTGCTGCTGTACAGCGCCGCGCCGGCGCGCTGGCCGGCATTGATCAGCATGGGAATGAAACCGGCCGAGCCGGTAGTCGGCGCGCCGTTGAAAATGCCGTCGCCAAACAAGGTCAGCGCGTACGGGCCGGACAGCGGCGCCGCGGCCGTCACCGAGAATTCGCTGGCGTGCTTGGTCTGCATCGCACGCTGCGTCGCCAGCGCCACGAAGCCGCCTTGCGAGTAGCCGGAAATCATCAGGCGCGATGAAGCGCTGGCGTTGATGCTGCTGAACACGCTGCGGGCGGCGCGCAAGGCGTCGATCATATCGGCCGACTGCTGCTCGGCGTCCAGGTAGGGGTGATAGCCAACGGTGGAACCGGCATAGCCGACGTAATTCGGCGCGACCACGATGTAGCCCTGCGCCGCGAACATGGCCGCGATCAGGCGCGGCTCGTTCGATCCGAGGTTGGCCATATCGGTGCTTTTTTGTACCGAGGTGCCGTGCGCGTACAGCAGCACCGGGCGGCCGCCCTGGCAGACGGCATTGCTGCCGGACGGCACGTAGATGGCGGCGCCCGCCGGGGTATCGGCGGTGCTGGAATCGATGGTGTGGTATTTGATCGAGTAGACGGTAATCGCGCAGGTCGGGTTGCCGGTGACGGCGCTGCCGAAGTCGGTTCCCGCATCGACCAGCGTCTTGAGCACGGCCGGCTCTACCGTGTTGACGGTAACGCCGGCGCTTACTGTGACCGGGGCCACGGTGGCGCTGCCGATCATTTGCCCGCGTAGCGATACCGGCGGCGGTGGCGGGACGAAGACCTCGCCACCGGTGCCGGAGCTGCCGCCTCCGCCGCCACAGGAAGCCAACAGCACCGCCAAAGAAATCACAGCCAAACGAGCGTTACGCATAATCCATCCTTGCAAGATGGCCGGGCGAGATTTTCGGCCGGCAACCAGTTCATCTTAGCAGGAAAGCAATGCGCGAACGACAGCTCGCACTGCAACAATCAACGCCTATTTTTGCAGCAAGGTATCGATGATGCCGGCCGAGCCGAACACGGAACGGCGCAGGCGGTCGTTGACGCCCAGCCAGTCGTTGTCTTGCGGCGGCGTTTCGACCAGGATCAGGTCGCAGCCGGTTTGATCCATGTCGCGCAGCGCCGCGTACAGGCCGTAGGCGTAGCCAGCCGGATCGGCCGGCAGCTGGCGGTGGGCGGCGGCCGGCGTGTTCAGCGCGTGGCTGATCAGCGCAACCTTGACGCCCTTGGCTTGCAGCTTGGCCAGCGCATCCGTCAACGCATCGGCCGCCAGCATGGTGACCGGTGTGCGCGGCGCGTAGTGCGATTCCAGTGTGCCCGAAGCGCGCGGTGCGGCTTGATCCGGTGCAGCCGGCAGCATGCCAATCACGTCGGCAATCTGTTGTGCGCTGATGTGGCCGGGACGCAGCAGCACCGGGCCGTGCGTCGCCAGGCGCGACATATCGACGATGGTGGACTCGATGCCCACTTCGCTCGAGCCGCCTTCCAGCACCACGCCCAGCGCGGAGGCCGAACAGGCGGCGTCGCCGTTGAGGGCGCCGTCGTCGTGCTCGTCCATGCCGAATTCGTCACGCACGTGCTGTGCGGAGGTCGGGCTGACGTTGCCAAACTTGTTGGCCGACGGTGCGGCCACGCCGCCCTTGCCGCCCTTGAAGGCGCTCAGCAAGGCGATCGCCACCGGGTGCGACGGGCAGCGGATGCCGACCGAGTCCTGCCCTGCCGAAACGGCGTCAGAAATTTGCGGATGGCGTTTCAGGATCAAGGTCAGCGGGCCGGGCCAGAAGGCTTGCACCAGCTTGCGTGCTTCTTCCGGCACCTCGGTGACCCAGTAATCGAGGTCGGCGCCGGGCGCGAGGTGGACGATCACCGGGTGGTCGTGCGGACGGCCCTTGGCTTCGTAGATGCGCGCGACGGCAGCCGGGTTTTCCGCATCCGCGCCAAGGCCGTAGACGGTCTCGGTCGGGAAAGCGACCAGGCCGCCCTCTTCCAGCACGGCAGCAGCTTCGGCGATCGCAGCTTGATCGGCTACGGTTGCGGGTGCTTGCTTCACGGTTCGATTCCCAGAATCACGCAGGCGGCGTTGAGCTGCTGCTGCGCTTGTTCCAAGGTTGGCGCGATCAGGGTCAGGTGGCCCATCTTGCGGGCGCGGCGTGGATCGTCCTTGCCGTACAGGTGCAGATTCGCGCCTGGCAGCGCCAGCACTTGATCCCATGCCGGTTCACGCGGAGTTTCGCTATCGCCTTCAAACCAGACGTCACCCAGAATGTTGAGCATGACGGCCGGCGAATGCTGGCGCACATCGCCCAGCGGCAGGCGCGCCATGGCACGCACTTGCTGCGCGAACTGACTGGTGACGCAAGCGTCCATGGTGTAGTGACCGCTGTTGTGCGGGCGCGGCGCCATTTCGTTGACCACCAGCGAACCGTCGGTCAGCACGAAGAATTCGATGCACAGCACGCCGACGTAGCCGAGTTCGGCCACGATGGCTTGCGCCGCCTTTTGCGCTTTCAGGGCGCTCTCGTCCGACACGTTCGGGCCCGGCACGGTGGTAGTGAACAGGATGCCGTCGCGGTGGACGTTTTCAGCGATCGGGTAGACCACCGATTCGCCGTCGTGGCCGCGCGCGGTCAGGACGGACACCTCGTAGGCCAGCGGCAGCATTTTCTCCAGCAGGCAGGTGACCTTGCCCATGGATTCAAATGCGGCTTGCACGTCGGCACGCGATTTCACGCGCACCTGTCCCTTGCCGTCGTAGCCCATGCGCACGGTTTTCAGGATGCCCGGCAGCAGATGGTCATCGATAGCGTCGATGTCTTCCTGCGAGGCGATCACCTTGTGCGGCGCCGGCAGCACGCCGGATTTTTCCGCGCAGCCGACGAAGAAACGCTTCTCGGCAATGCGATCCTGCGCGACGGAAACGCCATGCGCATTCGGCGCCACGAACACCGACTGGGCCAGACGCGACAAGCTGTCGGCCGGGACGTTTTCAAACTCGGTGGTGACGGCGGCGCATTGCGCGGCCAGTGCGTCGAGGCCGGCGGCATCGCTGTAGCCGGCGTTGATCAGGCGTTGCGCGACTTGCCCGGCGGGGCAAGCATCAGCTGGCTCCAGCACGGCAACTTGGTAGCCCATGGCTTGTGCGGCTTGGGCAAACATGCGGCCCAGCTGGCCGCCGCCCATCACGCCCAGCCAGGCTGGTGGATTGGCTTGTGGCAGGATGGGCGTGTACTTCGGATCGGTCATCTTATTCCAGCGGCAGTTTCATGGCCTTGGCGGCCTCGGTTTGCGATACGCGGAAGGCTTCCAGCTTGTCGGCCAGTGCGTCGTCGGTGGAGGCGATCATGGCCACGGCGGTCAGCGCTGCATTGGCCGCGCCCGCTTCGCCGATGGCGAAGGTCGAGACCGGCACGCCTTTCGGCATTTGCAGGATGGACAGCATCGAGTCTTCGCCGCGCAGGTACTTGGACGGCACCGGCACGCCCAGCACCGGCACGATGGTCATGGCAGCCACCATGCCCGGCAAGTGCGCCGCACCGCCGGCGCCGGCGATGATGGCGCGCAGGCCGCGCGCGCGGGCGCTCTTGGCGTAGGCGTACATTTCGTCCGGCATGCGGTGGGCCGAGATCACTTGCGCTTCAAACGGCACGCCGAATTGTTTGAGAATGTTGACCGCGTTCTGCATCACGTCCCAGTCCGAGGACGAGCCCATGATGACGCCGACCAATGGCTTGTTCTGATCGCTCATCGCTTAAACCTTCAGCTTTTCGCCGGTCAGGCGTTCGATGGCTTCGAAGTACTTGGCCTGGGTTTTTTCGATGACTTCGGCTGGCAGCGCAGGCGCCGGTGCAGTCTTGCCCCAGTCCAGGGTTTCCAGGTAGTCGCGCACGAATTGCTTGTCGAACGATGGCGGCGAGATGCCGGTAGCGTACGAGTCAGCCGGCCAGAAGCGCGACGAGTCGGCGGTCAGCACTTCGTCCATCAGGTGCATGACGCCGTTTTCGTCCAGGCCGAATTCGAACTTGGTGTCGGCGATGATGATGCCCTTGGTGGCAGCGAATTCCGAGGCTTCGGTGTACAGCTTGATGGCAACGTCGCGCATCTTGGCGGCCAGCTCGGCGCCGATGCGGCTTTCCATTTCAGCGAAGCTGATGTTTTCGTCGTGTTCGCCCAGGTCGGCCTTGGCAGCCGGGGTGAAGATCGGCTGCGGCAGCTTTTCAGCTTGCTTCAGGCCTTCCGGCAGCTTGATGCCGCAGATCGAGCCGGTGTCCTGGTAGTCTTTCCAGCCCGAGCCGATGATGTAGCCACGTACCACGGCTTCCACCATGATCGGCTTCAGGCGCTTGGCCACCACGGCGCGGCCTTTGACTTGCTCCACTTCGTCGGCTGCGACCACGGACTCTGGCGCAACGCCGGTCAGGTGGTTAGGGACGATGTGGCCCAGCTTCGAGAACCAGAAATCGGTCATCTGGTTCAGTACCTTGCCCTTGCCGGGAATCGGTTCATTCATGACAACATCAAAAGCCGACAGGCGGTCGGAGGTAACGATGAGGATTTTGTCATCGCCAACAGCGTAGTTGTCGCGGACTTTGCCGTGGCCGAGGAGTGGCAGGGACTTGATGGAAGACTGGTAGAGGCTGTTCATAGCAAGGAATGTAATGAAAAAGCAAAAAACCGGCGGTGAGGTCAATCCCTCGTTCGCCGGTTGAAGAGTCGAGGTTAATCCGAAGGGACTAACCCGTTATTTTACTTCACAATCTGGGCCAACTCGCCGGCCTTGTAGCGCTCGGCCATTTTTTCCAGTGGAATGACCTTGATTTTCGACGCCTGGCCTTCGCAGCCGAACGCCTGGAAGCGGGCGCGCACGATTTGCTCGGCAGCAGCGCGCGCTGGCTTCAGGAAGTCGCGCGGGTCGAACTTCGATGGGTTTTCGAACAGGAATTTACGGGTGGCCGCGGTCATCGCCAGGCGGATGTCGGTGTCGATGTTGATCTTGCGCACGCCGTGACGGATGCCTTCCTGGATTTCTTCGACTGGCACGCCGTAGGTTTCCTTCATGTCGCCGCCGAATTCGCGGATGATGGCCAGCAGTTCTTGCGGCACCGACGACGAACCGTGCATCACCAGGTGGGTGTTCGGGATGCGGGCGTGGATTTCCTTGATGCGGTCGATGGCCAGGATGTCGCCGGTTGGCTTGCGGGTGAACTTGTAAGCGCCGTGCGAGGTGCCGATGGCGATGGCCAGCGCGTCGCACTGGGTGCGCTGCACGAAGTCGGCCGCTTGCGCGACATCGGTCAGCAGTTGTTCGCGGGTCATGGTGCCGTCGGCGCCGTGGCCGTCTTCCTTGTCGCCCTTCATGGTTTCCAGCGAACCGAGCACGCCCAGTTCGGCTTCCACCGTCACGCCGATGGCGTGCGAGAACTTGACCACTTCTTTCGATACTTCAACGTTGTACTCGTAGGAAGCCACCGATTTGCCGTCGGCTTCCAGCGAGCCGTCCATCATCACCGAGGTGAAGCCCGAGCGGATCGCCGCCTGGCAGACGGCCGGCGACTGGCCGTGATCCTGGTGCATCACGACCGGGATGTGCGGGTAGGCTTCGACGGCGGCGTCGATCAGGTGGCGCAGGAAGGCTTCGCCGGCATACTTGCGGGCGCCGGCCGAAGCTTGCATGATCACCGGCGCGTTGAGCGCGTCGGCGGCAGCCATGATGGCCTGCACTTGTTCCAGGTTGTTGACGTTGAACGCAGGGATGCCATAGCCGTTTTCAGCAGCATGGTCCAGCAGTTGGCGCATGGATACGAGGGACATGGTAATACTCCAAACAATAAAAAAACCTGTCACGCCGTCGCCCCGGCGCACGCCGGGGCCCATACTTCAGCTGCCGTTCAGGCGCAGCATGGATTCCGGCTTCCGCCGGAACGACGACGACTTAACTAAATTCGCCGACCTTGACGATACGCAGCGCGTTGGTGCCGCCCACCTGGCCCATCGGCGAGCCCCAGGTCACCACAATGGTATCGCCCTTCTTGACGATGCCATGGGCTTCCAGCAATTGCTCGGCCTTCTTCAGCACAGCGGTACTGCCGCCTTCCTGCGCCAGATTGTAGCCCTTGACGTTGCGGTACAGCGCGACCTTGCGCAGGGTCGTGGTCGACGGCGTCAGCGCGTAAATCGGCGTATCGATGTTGTGGCGGCTCATCCAGAGTGCGGTCGAGCCGGACTCGGTCAACGCCACGATCGCCTTCACGTCCAGGTGGTGCGCGGTGAACAGCGCAGCGTAGGCGATCGACTGGTCGATACGGGTGAAGGTCGCATTCACGAAGTCGGCGTCGAGCTTGTTGTACTCGGACTGCTCGGCTTCCACGCAAATGGCGGCCATCATTTCTACAGTTTCAATCGGGTAGCGGCCCGATGCCGTTTCGGCCGACGTCATCACGGCGTCGGTGCCGTCCAGCACGGCGTTGGCCACGTCCGATACCTCGGCGCGGGTCGGCACGGCGTTGAAGATCATCGACTCCATCATCTGGGTCGCGGTGATCGCCAGCTTGTTCGACTCGCGCGCCATGCGGATCATGCGCTTCTGCAGCGCCGGCACGGCGGCGTTACCGACTTCCACTGCCAGGTCGCCACGGGCTACCATGATGCCGTCGGACGCGTCGAGGATCTCCTGCAGCAGCGGGATCGCTTCGGCACGCTCGATCTTGGCGATCATCAGCGGCTTGTGGCCGAACGGCTCGCCGGCGATGTTGGCCAGCTGGCGCGCCATTTCCATATCGGTTGCGCTTTTCGGGAACGAGATTGCCAGGTAATCGCACTGGAAACTCATTGCCGTCTTGATGTCTTCCATGTCCTTGGCGGTCAGCGCCGGCGCGGTCAGGCCGCCACCGAGGCGATTGATGCCCTTGTTGTTGGACAGTTCGCCGCCGATTTTCACGACGGTGTAAATCTCGTGGCCGACTACTTTTTCCACCACCAGCACGATCAGGCCGTCGTTCAGCAGCAGCTGGTCGTCCGGGCGCACGTCTTGCGGCAGTGCCTTGTAGTCGAGGCCGACGCGTTCCTGGTTGCCCAGTTCGCCGTTCTCGCCCCACTTGGCGTCCAGGATGAACTTGTCGCCCTTGGTCAGCTCGATCTTACCATTCTCGAATTTGCCGACGCGGATTTTCGGGCCCTGCATGTCCGCCATGATCGCCACTTCGCGGCCGCATTCGGCAGCGGCGTCGCGCACCAGCTTGGCGCGGTCGATGTGATCCTGCGCCTTGCCATGCGAGAAGTTCAGGCGCACAACATCGACACCGGCACGGATCATTTTGACCAGTACGTTGAAGTCGGTGGAGGCTGGGCCGATCGTGGCGACAATTTTGGTGCTACGAGACATAGTATTCCTTAGCGGTAGGTCATGCGAACAGTTTCCGCGCGGCGCGAAAACCAGATAGCTGCACTTTGTTGTGATCGGAGCATCAAAACTGTAGCTTTGCTACACTTTTGACGCCCTTCTCAGGCATTACCCGGATTCTACTGTTAATTTGCTACAAAGCACGACCGTGCTATTTACTGGCCTTTACTTTGCTGCAGCGCGCTGGGTCAGGATCTCCACTGCCGGCAGGATTTTGCCTTCCAGGAATTCCAGGAAAGCGCCGCCGCCGGTGGAGATGTAGCCGACCTGCTCGCTGATGTTGTACTTGGCGATGGCGGCCAGCGTGTCGCCGCCGCCGGCGATCGAGAACGCCTTCGATTCAGCGATGGCCAGCGCCAGCGCCTTGGTGCCTTCGCCGAACTGGTCGAACTCGAACACGCCGACCGGGCCGTTCCACACCACGGTGCCTGCGGCGGCGATTTGCGCAGCCAGCAGAGCGGCGGTTTTAGGGCCGATATCGAGGATCATGTCGTCATCTGCGACATCTTTGACGTCTTTTACAGTCGCAGCAGCGGTCGGCGAGAATTCTTTTGCGCACACCACGTCGACTGGAATAGGCACTTGTGCGCCGCGCTTGGCCATGATGTCGATGATGGCCTTGGCTTCATCGACCAGGTCGTTTTCCACCAGCGACTTGCCGATGTTCAGGCCGACGGCCTTCATGAAGGTGTTGGCAATGCCGCCGCCGACGATCAGGTTGTCCACCTTGTCAGCCAGTGCTTTCAGGATCGACAGCTTCGAGGAAACTTTCGAGCCGGCCACGATAGCCAGCAGCGGACGGGCTGGCGCGCCCAGCGCTTTGCCCAGTGCGTCCAGTTCGGCAGCCAGCAGCGGGCCGGCAGCGGCGACCGGCGCGAACTTGGCGATGCCGTGGGTCGAAGCTTCTGCGCGGTGCGCGGTGCCGAAGGCGTCATTGACGTAGATGTCGCACAAAGCGGCCATTTTCTGCGCCAGTTCGTCGCTGTTTTTCTTCTCGCCCTTGTTCACGCGGACGTTTTCCAGCAGTACCACCTGACCGGTTTGCAGGCCTTCGAGGCCAGCGCCGTCTACCCAGTTCTGCTTCAGTTCAACCGGCTGGCCCAGCAGCTCGGACAGGCGCTTGGCGACCGGCGCCAGGCTGTCTTCCGGCTTGAACTCGCCCTCGGTCGGACGGCCCAGGTGGGACGTGACCATGACCTTGGCGCCAGCAGCAACTGCTGCCTTAATAGCTGGAACGGAAGCGCGAATGCGCGTATCTTCGGTGATATTGCCATCATCATCCTGCGGCACGTTCAGGTCGGCGCGGATGAAAACGCGTTTGCCTTGCAGTGCGTTTTGATCGATGAGGTCTTGCAGACGGATGAAGTTCAGAACAGCGGACATGGCTACCCAAGGTCGAGTTGTAGGAAGAGCGCTATTTTACCGCAAGCCCGCTGTGATTTTTCTGTTATTAAGTTACATGTGCCAAGCGCAGAAGCGTAAAGAACACCATGCCAAACACAATGGTTTCCAACATATTGCGACGCAGCAAATAATAGATCGTGGCGACAATGCCGGACACCAGTTTCAAGTTGCTGGCATCCAACACCGGCTGGCCGTCTGCGGCCAAAATCAGGTCTGGCGCAACAATGGCGGCCAGTGCGCAGGCCGGCGCGTAGCGCAGCATTTCCTGCACCCGTTTTGGAATGGTGATGTGCTGGCCGACCAGCCAGAACGAGCTGCGGGTGCAGGCGGTTGCCAGCGCCAGCACGAAGATTACCAACCAGATTTCCCAATCAGCCACGCTTGCTTCTCCATTTTTCCGCGGTTTCCTCGATCAGCATGGCGGTGAGCATGCCGACCAGCACTGCCAGCAGCAGGCCCAGCTTGTACGGCAAGCCGGCCGCCAGCACCGAGATGGCGCCCGCCACCAGCACGCCGCACAGGGCCGGACGGCCGATCATCAGCGGGATCATCACGCAAATAATCGCTAACGTGCCGGCAAAACTTAGTCCCCACTCCGGCGGCACGGTGCTGCCAAGGAAGATGCCGGCGATCGAGCCGATCTGCCACGAGGCCCAGTTCGGGTACAGCAAGCCCTTCAGGTACGACAGTTTGCCGACTTGCGGCGCCTCGGACGGGTATTTTTGCAGGAATAAGGCCACCGTCATGTCGCCGGCCACGTAACCCAGCATCAAGCGCTGGCGCCATGGCAGATGGGAAAAGTGCGGCGCCAACAAGGCGGAAAAGATCACGAAACGCAGGTTCACCACCAAGGCGGTAGCGAAAATCACCCAAATCGGCGCATCGGCGGCGATCAGCGGCAAGGCGGCCAGCTGGGCGGAGCCGGCAAACACCACCAAGGTCATGCCCAGCGCCTGCGGGATGGTCAGGCCGGATTTGATCATGGCGATGCCAACCACCAAGCCCCACGCGCCAATGCCAAACAGCGACGGCATGCCAGTTTTCAGGCCTTCGCGCCAGGAGGGTTCGTGGTGTGCCGCGACGCAGGGCACGCTGGCTGTGCTGCTCGATTCAGTCATGAGATGGTTGTGGCTTTCCTGCCACAGGACGGGCGTTGCCGGGGTTGTAGAGGCGCTATTTTACCGACGATTTTTGCTCTATGCGCGAATCCGTTAAAATCGTGCTTTTCTCTTAGCCATTCGGAGCCACCAGAAATGACCACCCCTAACACCGCCGCCGCTGTAGAACTCGATGGCAAAGACCTGCCGGCTCACTGCCCTAACCCAGCCATGCCACTGTGGTCGTCGCATCCGCGCGTGTTCCTCGAATTCATTCACGGCGAAGCCAAGTGCCCATACTGCGGCACCGCCTACCGCCTGAAGCCAGGCACGGTCGTCGGCCACCACTAAGCAGTTCGCGCCCACCATGTCAGCCAAGAAAGCGCACAACGGCAGCGCCGCCGAAACCGAGGCGGCTTTCTACGATGCACTTAACCGCGCTGACCTGGAGGCGCTGATGGCCCTGTGGGCCGAAGACGACGAGATCGTCTGCGTGCATCCGGGCGGCCCGCGCCTGATCGGCCACGCGGCGATCCGCGCCTCGTGGGCCGCCATCCTTGAGCACGGCGGCCTGCACATCATGCCGTCGCAGCTGCACGAAACCCATACCTTGATGAGTTCGGTTCACACGGTGATCGAAGGCGGCACCGCTGCGACCGGCGAGCCTGCGCATCTCGTAGCCACCAATGTCTACGCCAAGACGCCGCGCGGCTGGCGCATCGTGCTGCACCACGTGTCGATTGCTCCCGGCCCGGCCCCGGTCGATACCAACGCCCAGATCCTGCACTGATTGCTGCCGTGAAGTACAAAGCACCGTTCTGGCTGCCTAGCGGCCATTTGCAAACCATTTATCCGGCGATTGCCATCAGCAAGCCTGCGGTGCATTTCCGCCGCGAGCGCTGGGATACGCCCGATGGCGATTTCATCGATGTTGATTTTGTCGACGGCCAGCCGGGCAAGCCCTTCGTGGTGCTGTTCCATGGATTGGAAGGCTCCTCCGATAGCCACTACGCGCGCGCTTTGATGGCCGATGTGCAGGCGCGCGGCTGGTCAGGCGCGGTGCCGCACTTCCGTGGCTGCTCGGGCGAGGCGAATCGCGCGCCGCGTTTCTATCACTCCGGTGATGCGGCCGAGATCGACTGGATCATCCGCCGCCTGCATGCCAAGCGTACGGGCGGCGGCGGCAAGTTCTACGCCACCGGCGTCTCGCTCGGCGGCAACGCCCTGCTGCGCTGGCTCGGCGAATCGCAGCACCGCGCCGACTTCGTGAATGCGGCCTGTGCCGTGTCCGCGCCACTCGATCTGGCGCAAGGCGGCGTGTCGCTGTCGAGCGGCTTCAACATGCTCTACACACGCATGTTCCTGCAAACGCTGAAACCGAAGTGCGTAGCCAAACTACAGCAATTCCCCGGCCTGTTCGATCTGGACGCCCTGCATGCGGCACGCGACCTGTATGCCTTCGACAACGTGGTCACGGCACCGCTGCACGGCTACCGCGACACCGACGACTACTGGCACCGCGCCAGCGCCAAGCACGTGCTGACCGACATTACCGTGCCCACTTTAGTGCTGAACGCCAGGAACGATCCCTTCCTGCCGGGCCGCCACCTGCCGCAACGTGCGTCGTCGCGCGTGGTGTTGGATTATCCTGAACATGGCGGCCACGTGGGCTTTGCCGTGGGTGGGCCGCCGGGCCGCATCAACTGGCTGCCCAAGAAGCTGATCACCTTCCTCGAACAACATGGATGACATCGTCAAACAAGCGCTGGCCAAGTGGCCTAACGTGCCGCACTGCTACGGCTGGCTGGCGCTCGACGCGCGCGGCAACTGGCGCATGCGCGACGAGCGCGCCCAGCACTTCAACCTGCCCGGCGACAAGCTGACCAACGCGGCGCTGGTCGGCTTCATCACGCGCAATTACGCGGTGGATGAGCGCGGCTGCTGGTATTTTCAAAATGGCCCGCAGCGCGTGTATGTGCAGCTGGAAGCCACGCCCTACATCGTGCGCACCGATCCGTCGGCCGGCTGGCTGCTGCACACCGGTGCGCCGCTGGGCCCGCCCGAAGCGGCGGCGCTGACCGATGCCGGCGCGCTGATCCTGCAACGCGGCGAGGTGGTTGCGCAACTCGACGACCGGGATTTCGCCCATGTGCTGCCGCGCCTGCTGATGGACGGCGCACCGGTGGCCGATGAAGTCCTGCTGGAATGGATGGAAGGCCGCAGCGGCGGCGCGCTGACGCTGGACGGCGTGGCCGTCGAGCGCATCGGCGCCGACCAGCTGGCGGCGCGTTACGGCTTCGTCAGCATGCCGTCGGCGCCAACGCCGCCTTGACGGTAACGGTCTAGCGGGCTGGCGAACGGATTGTTGAGGTTGTTGTTCTTGTTCTCGCTGCCGGACTTCAGCTCGGCCTTGAAGGCTGGGCGTGATTCGGCCATGTCCTTCTTGCCCTTGTCACCCATCTCTTCGCGGCGGCGCGCTTGCCACTCGCGCTCGCGTGCATCGATCAGCGATTGGTCGTAGAACGAGGCATCGGGCGCCTTGCGCGCGTAATTCAACTGATCCAGCGCCGACAAGGTGCCGCCCTGCAAGGCATACGATTCCGCCAGCGCGATGTGCTGCAAGGCCAGCTTGCCCTGCTTGGAATACACGCGCGCCAGGATGTCAAAGATCTCGATATCGCTGCGATACAGCTGCGCTTGGTCGCGCAGGTAGACGGCGGCCTCTTCCAGCTGGCCGGCCGCCAGCATGGCTTCGCCGTACTGATGGGCAATGCCGCGCGACAGCGGGAACTTCAGGTGCGCCGCTTCCGCCTCCTTCACCGCCTTGGCCAGCACCGCCTGGTTATCCGGCTGCGCCAGCTTGATCTCGATCGAGGTCGCGGCAAAAATCGTTTCCGCCTTGCTGCGCGGCGCCACCGCCAGCACGCCCGGCGGCGGCGGACGGTTGACCGTGTCGTAGGCCTTGTCCAGCCAGGTTTGCGCGGCGGCGGTGTCGCCCTGCTTCATGGTCAGGAAGGCCATGCCGTATTGGCCGGCGGCGCGCTGCTGCCAGCTTTCCTGCTGAATCTGCGCCTGGAAGAACTGCTTGGCTTCGTTGTAGCCATTAGTACTCTGGTCTTGCAACACGCGGGCGCGCGAGCGCACCAGGTAAAAGTCGAGGCTATCGGCGCGCTGCTTGTACGGCTGTTCGCGGATGCGGGCCTGGATGTCGGCGATGCGCTCCGTGGTCAGCGGGTGGGTCAGCAGCCAGGCGGGCACGAGGTCGCTGTAGTTGCGCGTCGAATTCTGCATTTGCTGGAAGAAGGCCACCATGCCCGAGGTGTCGAAACCGGCCTCGCCCATGATCTGAAAGCCGATGCGGTCAGCTTCGCGTTCGGCGTCGCGGCCGAAGTTGAGTTGACGCTGGATGGCGAGCCCTTGGCCGCCGAGGAACACGCCCATGGCCGCATCGCCGCCTTGGCGCGAAGCCAGCGCGGCCAGAATCATGGCGGCCAACGGGATCAAGGCGTCCTGCTTCTGCTGACCGATCGAGCGGGCAATGTGCCGCTGCACCACGTGGCCGATCTCGTGGCCCAGCACCGAGGCCAGTTCGGATTCAGTCTGCGCCTGCAACAGCAGCGCCGAGTGCACAGCGATGAAACCGCCCGGCAACGCGAACGCATTCAGTTGCGGATCGCGCACTACGAAGAAGAAATAATCGTAATTGGCTTCGCCGCGCGCGCCGGGACGGGCTTCGACCAGCGCGTTGCCGAAGGTATTCATGTACTCGAGGATGGGGCCATCGTCGAGATAGTCGCGGTCGCGGCGGATATCGCGCATGATCTCCTCGCCGAGCTTGCGTTCCATCAGCGGCGAGAGGTCTTGGTTCTCGGTGCCGCCAAGCGCGGGCAGGTTGGGGATCTTGGCAGGCGCGAGCACGCTCTGCGCCATTGCCATCGGCATGGCGACCAGCAGGGCGGCGGCGACCGCGCGCAGGCGGAATGGGTAAGAAGATTTTGCTTTCACGGTGATATGATACCCGCAAAATCACTACCGTATCCGCCATGACTACCGAACACCTGACCCACTTTGACGCCACCGGCCAAGCCCACATGGTGGACGTCGGCGCCAAGGCGGAGACCCA
Source organism: Duganella rivi (assembly GCF_009857435.1). Taxonomy (GTDB): domain Bacteria; phylum Pseudomonadota; class Gammaproteobacteria; order Burkholderiales; family Burkholderiaceae_D; genus Rugamonas; species Rugamonas rivi. The sequence goes on along the minus strand of NZ_WWCK01000007.1, from coordinate 275,243 downwards.
CCGCATTGCCGTTGCGACCGGCTCAATCCGCATGAAACCGGAGATCCTGGCCCTGATCCTGAGCGGCACCGCCAAAAAAGGCGACGTGCTGGGCATCGCCCGCATCGCCGCCATCATGGCCTCCAAGCGCACCAGCGACCTGATTCCCCTGTGCCATCCGCTGGCCCTGACCCGCGTGACGGTGGATTTCGAAACCGATGTCGAGAATTCCAGCGTCCACTGCAAGGCCCAAGTCGAAACCTACGGCAAAACCGGCGTCGAAATGGAAGCCCTGACCGCCGTCCAAGTCGGCCTGCTGACGATTTACGACATGGTGAAAGCAGTCGACCGCGGCATGGTGATGTCCAACATCCGCGTGATGGAAAAACACGGCGGCAAATCTGGCGACTGGAGCGCTACCAGCTAAGCTAGCCAAAACTCATTCAACAGTTTCTGATAATGACCAATTGGCAATGTGTTGTATTGTCTGATTGTTACCCAAACTTGGCGGGTATATAATTAATGTCGCAGGGACAATTTTTCACGAGAAAGAGCTGAATGAGTAGCAACCCTCCGCCAAGCGAAGCCAAGACTCAGGAGTACGAGTTCGAGCAAATGAACCTGCAAGTAGGCGGCAGGATCCAGTTCATCACCCATCGCACCATCAAGCCCATCCAACACTTCTCGACCCTGATCGGCTGGGTCAAGGATGAGTACATGATCGTCAAGGTGCCGTTTGAGAACGGCGCGCCGATCTCGCTTAACGATGGCGACAAGCTGACTATCCGCGTGTTCTCCGGCGTGAACGTTTGCTCGTTCTCTTGCGTGGTGCAACGCGTGTTCCCACGGCCGCTGTTTTACGTCCACCTGAGCTTTCCGGTGTCGATCCAGGGCACCAGCCTGCGCGCGGCGATGCGGGTCAAGGTCGATATCCCGGCACAAGTGACCACGCCGTCCGGCGCCAGCACTTCGGTGTTCCTGGTCAACCTCAGCGTCTCGGGCGCCCTGATTGAGTCGCCCAAGCAGCTGTCGGAAAGCGAGGCGCAGGTGGCGCTGTCGTTCTACCTGATTGCCCAGCCCGGCAACCGGCAGGTGCGCATCAATCCCAACGCCACCATCCGCAATATCAATGTGGTCAAGCCGGCCGCCGGCGACAAGCCGGAGGTGTTCACCTACGGCGTGCAGTTCATTGACCTCGACCCGGTGCACTACACCATGCTGCAAAATCTGACCTACGAGGCGCTGATCGCCGATCGCCAGAAAATCGTCTGATCCAATGAAAAAAACCCGGCAGTTGCCGGGTTTTTGCTACGCTGACTGCGCGCTATCGTTAAGGGGTCACACTGTTCTTGGTGATGGCGGCAGCAGCAGCAGTATTGGTGACCGTGGTATCGATCTTCCAGGTAATCGCCGATGCACCAGGCGCAACCGCTGGAGTGAAGGTGATGGTCTTGCCGTCCACGCCCGAGCCCACGCCGGAGGCTGCGAAGGTCAGGGTGATGATGCCGCCAGCCACAGTTTTCGCCGAGGCCACTTCCTTGGTCGCGGTAAAGGCGTTGTCAGCCGGGATGCCACCGGCGCCGCCTGCGCAAGCGCTGGCGTCGCCGCCGGCTTCCTGTGCGCACAGGGCGACGGCGGTTTTCAGCGAGTCAACCGCCGACATCGCGTTAGCCACTTTGGCTTTAGCGGTGTAGTCGCTATATGCAGGGATTGCGACGGCAGCCAGAATGCCGATAATCGCCACAACGATCATCAGTTCGATCAGGGTAAAGCCGGACTGTGCCTGCTTCTTCATCATTTGCATGGATTTCATTTTGCGACTCCTTCGGGGTTAAACACGTTGTTGGGTGGTACACCTTCTCTAGTGCAATTGGTGTGCCAGCCGCTTTTTGCCCAAAATTTCAGCAAAACGTGTCCAAAAGTGCCGTTTTTTGTCAGTCCCGACCGCCACAATTTGTCACGCCGGCCGCGACTGACAATTATTGTCAGGCGATGCGGAAGGCCATCTGCGTGCCGCCGAGGTCAATCACGTCACCGTGGCTCAGCCGTTCGGCCCGCTGCGGATCGAGCGCGACGCCGTTTAGCAGCGGCGCCAGGTCGCCCTCGGTGTGGGTGATGGTATAAAAGTCCGGCTGGCGGTGGATCACCACCACCTGCACGCCGGCCCGCCCCAGCGTGGTCTGCGGCTTGGTCAGCGCCACGTGCTTGCCGGCGTTGTTGCCATTCAGGATAGAAATCTCGGCCAGCACCGGCTGCGCCGCCGCCAGCGGGCGGATGCCGTCGGCCACAAAGGCCAGCTCGAACTTGGCCATCTTGATCACATCCTGATGCTGCAAGAAGTGCTTGCCGATGCGGTGGCCGTTCACGAAGGTGCCATTGGTGCTGTGCAGGTCTTCCAGGAAGGAATCGTCAAGGATGGTGACGATCACGCCATGCTCGCCGCTCACGGCCGGATGCGGCAGCACGATGTCGTTGCGCGGGTGACGGCCCAGCGTCATGCGCTCTTTGCTCAGTTGAATTTGCTGTTCTACTTGTCCGTTGCGCGAGATGATGAGCTTGGCCAAACCGCAATCTCCAAAAAATAAAGGGGAGCACGAGGCTCCCCTTTATTATTCCACAACCGAAATTACAGCATTGCTTTCAGCAGGCGTGCCATTTCCGATGGATTCTTGGTGGCTTTGATGCCGCACTCTTCCATGATGTCCAGCTTGGCTTGCGCGGTGTCAGCGCCGCCCGAGATCAGCGCGCCGGCGTGGCCCATGCGCTTGCCTGGAGGAGCGGTAACGCCGGCGATGAAGCCAACGACCGGTTTCTTCATGTTGTCTTTGACCCAACGCGCCGCATTGGCTTCATCCGGGCCGCCGATTTCGCCGATCATGATGACCGCGTCGGTATCAGGATCTTCGTTGAACATGCGCATTACGTCGATGTGCTTCAGACCGTTGATTGGGTCGCCGCCGATACCAACTGCCGACGATTGGCCCAGGCCCAGTGCGGTCAGCTGACCCACTGCTTCATAGGTCAGGGTACCCGAACGCGACACCACGCCGATACGGCCTTTCTTGTGGATGTGGCCTGGCATGATGCCGATCTTGATTTCGTCTGGGGTGATCAGGCCTGGGCAGTTAGGGCCCAGCAGCAGGGTTTTCGAACCGGCTTTGGCCATGCGATCTTTCAGGGCCATCATGTCACGGACAGGAATGCCTTCGGTGATGCAAATTGCCAGTTCCAGTTCAGCTTCAACAGCTTCCCAGATGGCGGCAGCGGCGCCTGCTGGCGGCACGTAGATCACCGACACGGTGGCGCCGGTGTTCGATGCGGCTTCTTTCACCGAACCGAAAATTGGAATGCCTTCGAAGTCTTCGCCGGCTTTCTTCGGGTTCACGCCTGCTACGAAGGCGTTTTTGCCGTTCGCGTATTCGCGGCACATGCGGGTATGGAACTGGCCGGTTTTACCGGTGATACCCTGGGTGATGACTTTGGTGTCTTTGTTGATCAGAATAGACATATCGGTTCCTTAATTATTTACCAGCAGCGGCTGCAACAACGCTCTTCGCTGCGTCTTCCATGGTGTCAGCCGAGATGATCGGCAGGCCGGAGTCAGCCAGCATCTTCTTGCCCAGGTCTTCGTTGGTGCCCTTCATGCGGACCACCAGCGGTACTTGCAGGGAAACGGCTTTCGATGCGGTGATCACGCCTTCGGCGATCACGTCGCAACGCATGATGCCGCCGAAGATGTTGACCAGGATGGCTTTCAGGCCTGGGTTCTTCAGCATGATCTTGAAGGCTTCGGTTACTTTCTCAGCCGTAGCGCCACCGCCTACGTCCAGGAAGTTGGCTGGCTCGCCGCCGAACAGCTTGATGGTGTCCATGGTTGCCATGGCCAGGCCGGCGCCGTTCACCAGGCAGCCGATGTTGCCGTCCAGCGAGATGTAGGCCAGGTCGAATTTCGATGCTTCAACTTCGGCTGGATCTTCTTCGTCCAGATCGCGGTAAGCGACGATTTCTGGTTGACGGAACAGTGCGTTGGCGTCGAAGTTGAACTTGGCGTCCAGAGCGATGACTTTGCCCGAACCGGTCAGGATCAGTGGGTTGATTTCGGCCAGCGAGGCGTCGGTTTCCCAGTAGGCTTTGTACAGGCCTTGCAGGTTGGCGACGGCGTCAGCGATCGAACCTTCCGGTACGCCGATTTTCGCGGCGATGCCAGCGGCTTCAGCGTCGGTCAGGCCCACGGCTGGATCGATAGCGATCGAGTGGATTTTTTCTGGGTGGGACTCAGCAACTTCTTCGATGTCCATGCCGCCTTCCGACGAGGCCATCAGCACAACGCGCTGGGTCACGCGGTCGGTCACCAGCGATACGTACAGTTCTTTCTTGATGTCCGCGCCTTCTTCGATCAGCAGGCGGCGTACTTTTTGACCTTCTGGGCCGGTCTGGTGGGTAACCAGCTGCATGCCCATGATTTGGTCAGCGTATTCTTTGACTTGTTCCAGCGATTTGGCAACTTTCACGCCGCCGCCTTTACCACGGCCACCGGCGTGGATCTGTGCTTTCACAACCCAGACTGGGCCGCCCAAGGTTTCAGCAGCTTTCACTGCCTCTTCTACGGTCATGCACGGAATGCCGCGCGGTACCGTCACTCCGAATTTTCGGAGGATTTCTTTGCCTTGATACTCATGGATTTTCATGCTGGCTTCCCTTCTGATGCTGATGTGTATAAATCGGTTGAATGATTAAGCAGATAAGTTTGAGCTACGCGCTACCCGGTGCTGCTTTGTCCACCCAGCGCGGGTACAACTGGGCCGCTGCGCCACGATTCGGGCTCAGGGCTGGAAATTTGGGGTGCTTGATGCAGAGAGGGCCGCCAATATCCCGCGCGCCATCCTTGCTATGGATAGCACTTGCGCGCGTGAGCCGCAGCGCACGTCGGATAACTGGAGTTAGCAGGGACATAAGATCGATACCGTTCTCACGGCATTTCTATTAGTTAGCAGCCTGGCGCATTTCTCTTATTAAAAACGCACGTTGCCGCAGCTTCTACGGACAACCACCGCACCCGCGGTGCTGCAAAAACCCATAAAGTGTAGCACACCCCGGCACGAGTTGGCATGTGCCCTGTGTCAACTCGGCATAAGCATATGCATCAGATGGCTATCGCAAGCTATCGTACGGCGCGCTGTGGCGCAGGTCGACCATCACCGCGCGCGGCTGTTCTTCATAGGAGGATGAGGCAAAACTGCGGCGCGCATCGCGGCCGCTCCACTGCACGCCGCCGGCTTCCAGCAGTGACGGGAAGATATTCACGTGGCTGATTTTTTTCAGGTGGTTGGCGCGCAACGCCTGCGCCACGGCGGGGTAGGCGGCGCGGTAAGGCGTGTTCATCCACACCAGCAGCGGCACCTGGATATCGTGCCGCGTGGGGCCGGCTTGGGCGTGCATAAATAAGCGGCGCTCGTCGTCGAACAGATTTTCGCCGTGGTCTGAAGTGAACAGCACGATGGCCGGGCGCTGCTCGGCGCGCAGCACCGCGATCACGCGGGCGAGGAACTGATCAGTCTCGATCACCGTGTTGTCGTAGGAATTGATGGCGGCCTGCTTGTGCTGCGGCAGCGGCTGCTCAACGCCGAGGTCGCGCAAGGTCGGCGTGTAGGTACGCGAGGCAGCGGTATAGCGTTCCTCGTATGGAATGTGGCTGCCGATCATGTGCAGCACTACGAATTGACGCGGGCCGGCCTGCCGTACGAAGGAGGTGAATAGCGGCAGCAGATTGACATCGGTGCGCAGGTGCGTGTCCTGCGAGCTGGTCGCGTGCTCAACCACATCCAGCCTGCGGCTGTACGGCAGCGGTTCCTGGTTGGACAGCCATGCGGTGCGGAAGCCGGCTTCGGCAAAAGTGTGCGGCAAGCTGGCGCCGCGCGCACCAACGATGCCAGGCACGGCTTGATGCGTCCAGTTGGCGGTGGACGCGACGTCCGGGAACGACAGTACTTCATCGCCCAGCGCGGCAAGGCGCGACGTGGTGTTGCGCGCGTAGCCGTTGAGGCCGAGATGGTCGCTGCGCAGGCTCTCGCCGATCACCAGCACCACGAGCAAAGGTTCTGCCGTGGCGGCGTGGCCATGCACACTGGTGAATTGATCCGCGCCCTGCTCGTGGTGCGCCAACCGCAGCAGCGACATCGCCAATCCGCTCGGGAAGGCCAGGTTCACAGTCGATTGTTCCAGCAGCGGCGGCAAGCGCAGCCGCTGAGCCAGCGTTTGCCGGCCGACCAGCGCCAGCATCACCAGCATCAGCACAGCGGCCAGCAGGCGCTTGCGTGCCGCAGCAGTGAGCGACCAGTCGAGCGGCAGGCTGCGCGCCAGCAGCACATATATAAGCAAGCTCAGCGGAACCAGCGCCACGCGCCAGCCGAACGCGGCTAGCACTTGCCAGCTGAGAGCGGCATCGGTGTGCAGCGCGGAGACCAGCAAGGCGTCGCCCGGCACGCTGCCGTAGAGCAGCGTCAGATAGACGTACGGCAGGACTAGCAGCGCCAGCGGCGAACCGCACAGGAAGTAAATGCGCAAGCGCGGCACGATGACCAGGGGCGCGGCCAGCAAGGCCAAAGAAAACAGCAGCAGCGCGCATACTTCGCTGCCGTTGTGCAGGTGATCGGTATTGAGAACGGCCAGCGTGGGCAGCCACAGCCACGCTGCCAATGCCAGCGTTATGAATAAATCGCGCTGGCGACTAGTCGTCAAAGTCGACGCCCTTGAGCGCCTTGATGACGGCGCGCTGGGAGAAGCCGCGTTGCAGCAGGAAGCGCATTTGTTTGTTGCGTTCTTGCGGGTCGGTGGCGACGGTGCCGAATTTGCGCTGCCACACTTCGCTGGCGCGTTCGATTTCGGTGTCCGCCAGATTGGATTTGAGTTCTTGCAGCGCCTCGCCGTTGACGCCGTGGCTTTGCAGCTCAGCCACGATGCGGCTGTTGCCATAGCGCGCGGCGCGGCGGTGGATCAGCGATTCGGAAAAGCGTTCCTGCGACAGCCAGTTGTTCTTTTCCAGCAGGTCGAGCAGGGCTTCGACATCGTCGCCCTCCTCGGCATACTTGGACAGCTTGCGGCCCAGCTCCAGACGGCTGTGCTCACGCAGCGAGAGAAAGCGCAGCGCCCGCGCTTTCAAACTCAGTTGTGGCGCAGCCATGATGGGTTACGCTGCGTCGGCTTCAGGCTTGGCCGGCTTCAGCTTGACCACGGTGTTGTCGGTCGACAGTGGCGGCAGTGCGCGCACGCCCAGCGATTCACGCACCTTGTTTTCGATTTCCCATGCCAGCTCCGGACGCTCTTGCAGGAACAGGCGTGCATTGTCCTTGCCTTGGCCGACGCGCTCGCCGTTGTAGCTGTACCACGAGCCCGACTTCTCGACGATCTTGGCTTCCACGCCCAGATCCAGGATCTCGCCTTCGCGCGAGGTGCCTGCGCCGTACAGGATGTCGAAGTGCGCTTCCTTGAACGGTGGCGCAATCTTGTTCTTCACGACTTTAACTTTGGTTTCGTTACCGATCACCTCGTCGCCCGATTTGATCGAGCCGGTACGGCGGATGTCCAGGCGCACCGAGGCGTAGAACTTCAGCGCGTTACCGCCGGTGGTGGTCTCTGGCGAACCAAACATCACGCCGATCTTCATACGGATCTGGTTAATGAAGATCACCAGGGTATTGGTGCGGTTGATCGAACCGGTCAGCTTGCGCAGCGCTTGCGACATCAGGCGTGCTTGCAGGCCGGGCAGCGAATCGCCCATATCGCCTTCAATCTCGGCGCGCGGGGTCAGGGCGGCGACCGAGTCGACCACCACCAGGTCCACCGAACCGGAGCGCACCAGCGCATCGCAGATTTCCAGCGCTTGCTCGCCGGTGTCCGGCTGCGAGATCAGCAGCTCGTGCAGGTTGACGCCCAGTTTTTGCGCATAGCCCACGTCCAGCGCGTGTTCGGCGTCGATAAAGGCGCAGGTGCCGCCCAGTTTTTGCATTTCCGCGATGGTTTGCAGGGTCAGCGTGGTTTTACCCGACGATTCCGGGCCGTAGATTTCCACCACGCGGCCGCGCGGCAGGCCGCCGACGCCCAGCGCCACGTCCAGGCCCAGCGAGCCGGTCGACACGACCTGGACTTCCTCGATCGGGGCACTGGCGTCCATGCGCATGACGGAGCCTTTACCGAATTGCTTCTCGATCTGGGCCAGCGCCGCTGCCAGCGCCTTGGCTTTTTCAGATGCAGGTACTACGCCTTTTTTATCGTCCATGATGTGCTTTCCGCCAGTGGGGTTGTTCAATTCAGGTAGCACTGTATAAAAAAACAGTGCTTAATGCAAGCGCGATTTTGTATTTCTTTGCGAAAGCACAAAAAGTCGCCAAAATAGGGGCTTGTGCAGCCGGAGTGTTTTACATGCGTATTTTACTTGCCGAGGACGATAGCGTACTGGCCGACGGTCTGACCCGCTCGCTGCGCCAGTCGGGCTATGCCATCGATTGCGTAAGAAATGGGCAGGAGGCCGATACCGCCCTGTCCACCCAGGAGTTCGACCTGCTGATCCTGGACCTGGGCCTGCCCAAGCTGTCCGGGCTGGAAGTGCTGCGCCGCCTGCGTTCGCGCGGCTCGCTGCTGCCGGTGCTGATCCTCACCGCCGCCGATTCGATCGAGCAGCGCGTCAACGGCCTCGACCTCGGCGCCGACGACTACATGGCCAAGCCGTTCGCCCTGTCCGAGCTGGAAGCGCGGGTGCGCGCCCTGACCCGGCGCGGCGCCGGCGGCGGCGCCACCGTCATCAAGCACGGCCCGCTCAGCTACGACCAGGTCGGCCGCAGCGCCTACATCAACGAGCAGATGCTGGACTTGTCGGCGCGCGAGCTGGGCTTGCTGGAAATCCTGCTGGCCCGCACCGGCCGCCTGGTCTCGAAAGAGCAACTGGTCGACCACCTGTGCGAATGGGGCGAGGAAGTGAGCAACAACGCCATCGAAGTCTATGTGCACCGCCTGCGCAAGAAGATCGAGCTCGGCGGCGTGCGCATCGCCACCGTGCGCGGCCTCGGCTACTGCCTCGAGAAATTCAACCCCGCCAACGCGGAAGCCGGGGACGGCCACAAGTGAACCAGTCGCCGGAAGCCGCCGAACTGGAGTACCAACCGCCGCCACCCGAGGCGGACGAAGACATACAACACTCCCTGTTCGGCGAAATCCTCGACTGGATGCTGGCCCCGCTGCTGCTGCTGTGGCCGATGAGCATTGCCATCACCTACCTGGTTGCCAAGTCGATTGCCAACCAGCCCTTCGACCACGCGCTGGAAGACAGCGTCACCGTGCTGGCGCAGCAAGTGCGCTCGGTGGACGGCAAGGTCATCAAGAGCCTGTCCGGCTCGGCGCGCGATATCCTGCGGGCCGACGATATCGACAACGTCTACTTCCAGATCCAGGGCCCGCGCGGCGAGCACATCGACGGCGACCGCGACATGCCGCAGCCGGTGCTCGATGATGAAGACAAGACCAGCTCCGGCGGCGTGCGTTTCCGCAACGACAATATGCACGGCACGCCGGTGCGTATCGCTTTCGCCTACGTGCAGCTCGAGCGCAGCGACGGCAGCACGCCGCAGCTGGCGCTGGTGCAGGTGGCGGAAACGCTGGAAAAGCGCGCCCAGCTCGCCAACGCCATCATCAAGGGCGTGATCCTGCCGCAGTTCATCGTGCTGCCGATTGTGCTGGCTTTAGTTTGGTTTGCCCTGGCGCGCGGCCTGTCGCCGCTGGCGCAATTGCAGGAACGCATACGCGCGCGCAGTTCGGAAGACTTGAGTCCGATCGCCTCCAACCAGGTGCCGGAGGAAATCTCGCCGCTGGTGCGGTCGCTCAACGAGATGCTGGCGCGGTTGTCGCTGAATATCGACATGCAAAAGCGCTTCATTGCCGACGCCGCGCACCAGATGCGCACGCCGCTGGCCGGCATGCGCATGCAGTCCGAGCTGGCCCTGCGCCAAACCGACAAGGGCGAAATCCACCGCTCGCTGGAGCAGCTGGCCAAGAGTTCGGAGGCGGCCACGCGCCTGGTCAATCAATTGCTGGCACTGGCCCGCGCCGAGAATCAGCCGCAAAGCGGCAGCGCCATGCAGCCGCTCGACCTCGGTGACCTGGCGCGTACCGTGGTGCAGGACTGGGTACAAGCCTCGTTTGCGCATCGCATCGACCTCGGCTTTGAAGCGCCGCCGGCGCCGCTGTCCATCACCGGTAATCCGACCATGCTGCGCGAGCTGCTGTCCAACCTGATCGACAACGCCATGCGCTACACGCCGGCCGGCGGCAGCGTCACCGTGCGCGTGCGCAGCGATGAACTGGAACACGCTTATTTGGAAGTCGAAGACACCGGCCCCGGCATCGCGACGGCCGAGCGCGAGCGCGTATTCGAGCGCTTCTACCGCATCCTCGGCAATACCGCCGAGGGCAGCGGCCTCGGCCTCGCCATCGTGCGCGAAATCGCGCAGCAGCACGGCGCCGAGGTCGACATCTTCAACAACCCGCGCGCCACCCAGCCCAAACTGCCGGGCGCGCTGTTCCGCCTGACCTTCCCGCTGCCGCCCGCACCGCCGGAAGAAAACGAAGAACCACCGCACTATGGATAAGCCCACTCCGCCCACTAGCGCCGGTGTCACGCCGCACGGCCCGGGCGCCGCCGCCACGCCCCCCATTGCCGGGCCCGCGACGGCCAGCAACCAGGCCAGCGCCGTGCCCTCGCAGCGCCTGTCACGCACCGCGCACTGGCAACGCGCACGCCGCCTGACCGCGCTGCTGCTGACGCTGTGGCTGCTCACCGGCTTCTGCGCCGCCTTCTTCGCGCGCGAGCTGGCCGGCCTCAGCGTATTCGGCTGGCCGCTGTCCTTCTACCTGGCGGCGCAGGGCGCATCGCTGGTCTACCTCGCCATCCTGGCCTTCTACGCGTGGCGCATGCGCAAGCTCGACAAGGAATCCGCTTGAAGCCCGCCCGCACCTTCTTCCAGCGCCTGCGCTATTACTACAGCCTGTTCGCCGCCGGCTTCGCCTGTTTCCTGATCGCGCTGGCCGCGCTGGAGCAGGAAGGCATGCCGCGCGTATGGATCGGCTACCTGTTCATGTTTGCCACCATCGTGCTGTACGCGCTGATCGGCGTCATCAGCCGTACTTCCAACGTGCTGGAATACTATGTGGCCGGGCGGCGCGTGCCGGCCATGTTCAATGGCATGGCCACGGCGGCCGACTGGATCTCGGCCGCCAGCTTCATCAGCCTGGCGGGCGGGCTGTACCTGCACGGCTTTGATGGCCTCGCCTACATCATGGGCTGGACCGGCGGCTACTGCCTGGTCGCGCTGCTGATCGCGCCCTACTTGCGCAAGTTCGCCCAGTACACCATCCCCGACTTCCTGGCCGAGCGCTACGGCGGCGCCGAGCAGGCCGACCACGGCGGCGGCCGCGCCGTGCGCATCCTCGCGGTGGCGGCCACCATCACCGTCTCCTTCATCTACGTGGTGGCGCAGATTTACGCCGTGGGCCTGATCGCCTCGCGCTTTACCGGCGTAGATTTCTCGGTCGGCATCTTCCTCGGCCTGGCCAGTATCCTGGTGTGCTCCTTCCTCGGCGGCATGCGCGCCATTACCTGGACGCAGGTGGCGCAGTACATCATCATCCTGGTGGCGTTCCTGATTCCAGCCATGTGGCTGTCGGCCAAGCACTCGGACAACCCGATTCCGCAAGTTGCCTACGGCAAGCTGCTGCCCAAACTGAGCGCGCGCGAACACGTGCTGCAAGAAGATCCTAAAGAAGCCGAGGTACGCGCCATCTACCGCCAGCGCGCCGCCGATTACGAAGCGCGCCTCAAGACCCTGCCGGCCTCGTGGGAAGCCGGCCGCACCGACGCCCAGCGCAAGCTGGACAGCGTCAAGGCCCGCAACGCCTCGCTGCTGGAAATCCGCAGCGCCGAGCGCGAGCTGGTGGCCTATCCCAAAAACGCCGATGAGGCCGAGCGCATGTGGACCGAGGCGCGCGAGCAAAACCTGCTGCACGCCGAACCGATCACGCCGCACGCCACGCCCTACCCCGGCGACAAGGCAACCTCGGACACCAAGCGCAACAACTTCCTGGCGCTGGTGTTTTGCCTGATGCTGGGCACAGCCGCGCTGCCGCACATCCTGATGCGCTCCTATACCACACCGTCCGTGCATGAGACGCGGGTGTCGGTGTTCTGGACGCTGTTCTTCATCCTGCTGATCTACCTGACCATCCCGGCGCTGGCGGTGCTGGTCAAGTACGACATCTACAACTCGCTGGTCGGCCTCGACTACACTCACTTACCGAACTGGGTCTCGTACTGGGCCAATGTCGACAAGCTCAACCCGCTGTTCAGCATCAGCGACATCAACCGCGACGGCGTGGTGCAGCTGGCCGAAATCACCATCGACGCCGACGTGCTGGTGCTGGCCACGCCGGAAATTGCCGGCCTGCCTTACGTGATCTCCGGGCTGGTGGCGGCCGGCGGCCTGGCTGCGGCGCTGTCGACGGCGGACGGCCTGCTGCTGGCTATCTCCAACGCGCTGTCGCACGACGTCTACTACAAGCTGGTCGACCGCAGCGCTTCCACGCAAAAGCGCGTGACCATTTCCAAGCTGCTGTTGCTGGCGGTGGCCTTCATTGCCGCCTACGCAGCCTCCACCAAGCCGGGCGACATCCTGTCGCTGGTCGGTGCGGCCTTCTCGCTGGCCGGCTCGACGCTGTTCCCGGCGCTGGTGCTGGGCGTTTTCTGGAAGCGCGCCAACCACCAGGGTGCGATTGCCGGCATGACGGTTGGCTTCCTGGTTTGCCTGTACTACATGCTGCACACCAATCCCATCCTGGGCGGCAGCGCGGCCAACCAGTGGTTCCACATCGCGCCGATTTCGGCCGGCATCTTCGGCGTGCCGGCCGGCCTGCTGACCATCATCGCCGTCAGCCTGCTGACGCCGCCCCCCGGCCGGCAGACTGTGGCTCTGGTCGATTACATCCGCGCACCAGAACGATAAAATACACTTTGCTTGTGGCGGATTTGATAACTTGATGCTATTGTGCATTGGTTACCGATTTCGCAACCATGCATATGCGCTTCACTCCTTTCCTGCGCGCCGCGGCATTGGCCGGCGCCTTCCTTGGCGGCCACGCATTGGCCGCCGAGCCCGCACCGCCCCGGCCGACCATTGCCGACTTCTTCAACAACCCGGAATTCAGCGACGCCTTGCTCTCGCCCAGCGGCAAGTACCTGGCCGTGCGGCTGGGCCGCAAGGACAAGCGCGACATGCTGGGCGTGGTTGAGCTGGACACCAACGCGGTCAAGGTGGTCGGCAATTTCTCCGACGCCGACATAGGCAAATACGCCTGGGTCAACGATAACCGCCTGGTGTTCACCGCCACCGACAAGGACTTGGCGCAGGGCGACATGCGCTATGCGCCCGGCCTGTACGCGATCAACCGCGACGGCACCGGCTTCCGCCAGCTGGCCATGCGCAACGGCAAGCCCTTCATCACCAGCGGCAGCACCCTCGGCGTGCGCGAACTGCTGCCGTGGCACACCTACCTGATGGACGAGGAAGGCGCGCAGGATTCCGATTACATCTACGTGCAAGACCGCGACCTCAGCGGCCCGGGCCAACTGAACCACATCAACCTGGTGCGCCTGAATACCGTCACTGGCCGCACCGCCGGCGTCATCGACCGTCCCGGCGACAGCACCTTCTGGATGCTGGACTTCAAGGGCGAGCCGCGCCTCACCATCGTCAGGGACAAGGGCACCAGCAGCATGTACTACCGCGACCCGGCCAGCAAGGAATGGCGCAAGCTGGGCGACTTCGACAGCTATACCGGCAAGGGCGCCAGCTTCCGCCCGCTGGCCTTCGGCCCGGACGGCACGCTGTACGTGGTGTCCTGGCATCACAGCGACGTGTCGGCGGTCTACACCTACGATATCAACAGCGGCAAGCTGTCCGACAAGCCGCTGGTCAAGCTGGACGGCTTTGACTTCAGCGGCCAGCTGATCATGGATCAGCACAAGCTGATCGGCATACGCCACCTGACCGATGCACTGTCCACCACCTGGCTTGATCCGGCCATGCAAGCCATGCAGAACGAGATCGACAAGATGCTGCCCAATACGGTCAACTTGCTAACCTTGCCGAAGCGGCGCGAGTCGCCGTGGGTGCTGGTGACGGCCTACGCCGACATCTGGCCCAAGCGCATCATGCTGTACAACAGCGAGACCAGGAAGCTGACCGTGGTTGGCGAATCGCATCCGGCCATCTCGCCCAACGCCATGGCGCAAACCAATATGGTGCGCTACAAGGCGCGCGACGGCCTCAGCATTCCAGCATGGCTGACCCTGCCGCGCAACGGCAGCAAGAACTTGCCGATGGTGGTGCTGGTGCATGGCGGCCCGTACCTGCGCGGCAGCAGCTGGGGCTGGGATGCGCAGGCACAGTTCCTCGCCTCGCGCGGCTACGCGGTGCTGGAACCGGAATTCCGCGGCAGCACCGGCTTCGGCGCCAGGCATTTCGTCGCCGGCTGGAAGCAATGGGGCTTGAAGATGCAGGACGATATTGCCGACGGCACGCGCTGGGCCATCGCCCAGGGCTATGCCGACGCCAAGCGCATCTGCATTGCCGGCGCCAGCTACGGCGGCTACGCCACGCTGATGGGCCTGATCAACGATCCCGATCTGTACAAATGCGGCATCGAGTGGGCCGGCGTCACCGACATCAACCTGATGTACGACGGCAGCTGGAACTTCCTGTCCGACATGCCGGACGGCTACAAGCAATTCGGCATGCCGCAGCTGGTGGGCGACCAGGTCAAGGACGCGGCGCAATTGAAAGCCACCTCGCCGCTGGAACAAGCAGCCCGCATCAGGCAGCCGCTGCTGATGGCCTACGGCACCGCCGACATGCGCGTGCCGCTGCCGCACGGCACCAAGTTCTACAAGGCCGTCAAGCAAACCAACCCGAACGTCGAGTGGGTGGAGTACGAGGAAGAAGGCCACGGCTGGAAACTGCCGAAAAACCGCATCGACTGGTGGGGCCGGGTTGAAAAATTCCTGGATAAAAATATCGGAGCAACACATTGAGTTTTAGCCGTACGCTGCTGGCAGCCCTGCTGCTGGCGGCGGCCGCTGCGCCAGTCCATGCCGCAGCGCCGCCGATTTCCGCCTTCTTTGATAACTCCCCGTTTAACGGCGCCATGCTGTCGCCGGATGGCCGCTACCTGGCCGCCTTCATCGGCGCCAACGACAAGCGCGACGGCCTCGCCGTGGTCGAGCTGGACACCCTGAAAGCCACCATGGTGGCGCAGTTTTCCGATACCGACATCGGCCGCGCGCAGTGGGTCAACAACGAGCGCCTGATGTTCAGCACCACCGACAAGACGCGCGGCCAGCGCGACCTGCGCTACGCACCCGGCCTGTACGTGGTCGACCGCGACGGCAAGCACTACCGTCAACTGGCGCTGCGCCGCAACGAATTCCTGCGCTCCAGCGACGACAACCGCGACCTGCTGCCGTGGCACACCTTCATGCTGGATCAAGCCGGCGCCCAGGACAGCGACTACGTCTACGTGGCCGATGCCGGCTACAGCAAGGAGTCCGGCAACAGCGAAGACCTGCTGCGCCTGAACACCCGCAACGGCAAGGCGGTGCCGGTGGACCATCCCGGCACGGCGCGCTCGTGGCTGCTCGATCAAAACGGCGAGCCGCGCCTGATCACGACACTGGACAAGAATATCGAGAGCCTGCTCTACCTCGATCCCGCCACCCAGCAATGGCGCACGCTGATCAGCTTTGACGCCTACAAAGGCAGCGCCAACAGTTTCTCGCCGCTGGCGTTTGGCCCGGACGGCGCGCTGTACGTGATCAGCAACGCCGGCCGCGACCAGAGCGCGCTGTACCGCTACGACTTGAAAAACAACCAGCTGCCCAAGCAGCACATGGTGGAGCTGGACGGCTTCGACTTCCGGGGCAAGCTGATCATCAGCAAGCAGCGCCTGCTGGGCGTGCGCATCCATAGCGACGCCGAGGGCACGGTCTGGTTCGATCCGGCCATGCAAGCACTGCAAAAGCTGATCGATGGCCGCCTGCCGGGCACGGCCAACCTGATCACCCCGCCCACCCGACCGGAAAGCGCGTGGGTGCTGGTGGAATCGTATTCCGACAAACAGCCGCGCCGCTACCTGGTCTACAACACCGAAACCAAGCGCCTGAGCGAGGTGGGCCGGGTTGCCGCGCAAATCAAGGCGGCCGACATGGGCCCGTGCGAGCTGTACTACTACAAGGCGCGCGACGGCTTGCAAATTCCTGCCTGGCTGACCTTGCCGCCAGACGGCGCACAGAAAAACCTGCCGCTGGTGGTACTGGTGCACGGCGGCCCGTGGGTGCGCGGCGGCAGCTGGGACTGGCGCCCCGACGCCGAGTTCCTTGCCTCGCGCGGCTACGCCGTGCTGGAGCCGGAATTCCGCGGCAGCACCGGCTACGGCTGGCAGCTGTTCCGCGCCGGCTGGAAGCAATGGGGCTTGAAAATGCAGGACGACATCGCCGACGGCGCGCGCTGGGCCATCGCCCAGGGCTACGCCGACAGCCAGCGCATCTGCATTGCCGGCGCCAGCTACGGCGGCTATGCCACGCTGATGGGCTTGATCAAAGACCCGGACTTGTACAAATGCGGCATCAACTGGGTCGGCGTCAGCGACATCAACCTGATGTACGACGGTGGCTGGTTCTACAGCTCGGATTTGTCGAGCGACTGGAAACAGTACGGCATGCCGGTGCTGATCGGCGACCAGGTCAAGGACGCCGAGCAATTGAAAGCCACCTCGCCGCTGCTGCAGGCCAACCGCATCACGCAGCCGCTGCTGCTGGCCTACGGCGGCGCCGACATGCGGGTGCCGATCAACCACGGCCTCAAGCTGTATGACGCCGTCAAAACCAGCAATCCCAAAGTCGAGTGGATCGAGTACAGCGAGGAAGGCCACGGCTGGGCCTTGCCGAAAAATCGCATCGACTTCTGGGGCCGCGTTGAAAAATTCCTGGATAAAAACATAGGATCTCCAAAATGAAACTGAGCATTACCATTGCCGTACTGGGCGCGCTGGCAGCATTGCCGGCCGCCGCACAAACTGCCGTGACCGCGCCCGGCGCCATTCCGGTGGCCGCATTTTTTGAGAACGCCAGCTTCAGCACCCCGCGTCTGTCCCCGGACGCCAGGCAGATCGCCATCAAAGTAGCCGGCAAGACCGGGCGCGTGCGGCTGGCCGTGACCGATGCGGCCAGCCGCAAGACCAAGGTGGTGGCCGCGTTCGACGACGCCGACATCAGCAGCTATCACTGGGTCAACGACCATCGCCTGGTGTTCGACGTGGCCGACCTTGGCACGCCGCAAGGCGACACCCGCTGGGGCGGCGGCCTGTGGGCGGTCAACAGCGACGGCAGCGGCCTGCGCCAGCTGGTGCGGCGCGACAGCAACTACAATGACGGCATCACCAAATTCAACGACAAGCTGCTGCCGTGGAATACCTTCATCCATGAGGGCATCGGCAACCTCGACAGCGACGACGTCCTGGTCACGCAATACGAGTACGGCGGCACCGGCTGGATGAACCAGATCGCCCTGCTGCGCCTGAACACGGTCACCGGCAAGTACAAGACCTATGGCCATCCGGCCGATACTTTCGACTGGGTGGTGGACCGCCAGGGCACGCCGCGCATCACGGTGGCGTACCGCGATAACCAGCAAGTCATTTTCCACCGCCAGCAGGAAGACCAGCCCTGGACCCAGCTGGCCAGCTTTGCCTTGTATCCCAGCACCAAGGAAGCATTTGATCCGGTGACCTTCAGCCCGGATGGCACGCTGTATGTGCGCGCCAACCTGCAAGGCGCCGATGCGCTGTACACCTACGACATCGCCAACCGCAAGCTCAGCGAGAAGCCGGCCATCAGCCTGCCAGGCTATGACTTCCGTGGCAGCATAGAGTACGACCAGAACAAGGTACAGGGCTATCACTACGAGGTCGACGCCAAAGGCAGCTGGTGGGTGGACGCCAAAATGAAGGAAGTGCAGCAGGCGGTCGATGCGCTGCTGCCGGCCACCAACAATATCATCAGCACCGCGCTGCGGCCGACCGCGCCCTATGTGCTGGTGACCTCCAGCTCGGATGTGCAGCCGGCCATCTACCGCATCTACAACACCGAAACGCGCAGCCTGAGCATGCTGGGCGCCTCGCACCCGGCAATTGCGCCGGAGAGCATGTCGTCGACCACCATGGTGCGCTACAAGGCGCGCGACGGCATGGAGATCCCGGCCTACCTGACCACGCCCAAAGCCGGCAACGGCAAGAAGCTGCCGATGGTGGTGCTGGTCCACGGCGGCCCGTGGGTGCGCGGGGTGGGCTGGGACTGGGAAGCGCAGCGCCAGTTCCTGGCCTCGCGCGGCTATGCCGTGCTGCAGCCGGAATTCCGCGGCAGCACCGGCTATGGCAGCCAGCTGTTCCGCGCCGGCTGGAAGCAATGGGGCTTGAAGATGCAGGACGATGTCGCCGACGGCACGCGCTGGGCCATCGGCCAGGGCATTGCAGACAGCAAGCGCATCTGCATCGCCGGCGCCAGCTACGGCGGCTATGCCACGCTGATGGGCCTGGTGAACGATCCCGACCTGTACAAATGCGGCGTGGCCTGGGCCGGCGTGACCGACCTGAATATCCTGAAGAACGGCCATTGGAGCGCGGAGTCGACCTGGTCGAGCGGCGGCACCTACCAGCGCTACGGCTTCCCGGTGCTGATCGGCGGCGACGCAGCGCAGCTGGCAGCCACCTCGCCGCTGCAGCAGGCCGCCCGCATCAAGCAGCCGCTGCTGCTGGCGCACGGCGGCGCCGACCAGACCGTGCCCATCATCCACGGCACGGCCTTCAAAGATGCGGTCAGCAAAAATAATGCGGCGGTGGAATGGATCTTCTATGCCGACGAAGGCCACGGCTGGTACTTGCCGCAAAACCGCATCGACTTCTGGGGCAAGGTGGAAAAATTCCTCGATAAAAATATCGGAGCGTCCGCGCCATGATGCCTTCCCGCCTGCTGCGCACCGGCGCGCTATTACTGGCTTGCGCATGGCCGCTGGCGGCCGTGCGGGCGGCCGCCCTGCCGCCGGCCAGCGCCTTCTTTGAAAACAGCAGCTTCAGCACGCCCAAGCTGTCGCCGAGCGGCCGCTACCTCGCCACCCTGGTGTCCCAGCCGGGCCAGCGCTACCGGCTGTCCGTGGTCAACCTTGAGGACATGAGCGTGAAGGTGGTGGCCATGTTCGAAGATGCCGACGTCGGCTACTTCGACTGGGTCAACGACCAGCGGCTGGTGTTCAATACCACTGACAGCAAGGTGAGCTTCAGCGACGAGCGCCTGGCGCCGGGCCTGTACGCCGTCAACCGCGACGGCACCGGCTACCGCCAACTCACCAATGTCGGCTTCTACCATAATGACCGCGTGCTGGACTGGAACCACTTCCTGCTCGGCCAGCCGGGCAAGCAGGATAGCGACGAGGTCTACGTGGTCAAGACCATGTACAACGCCGCCTACACGGAAGTCACCAACCACGTGCTGCTGCGCCTGAACACCGTGACCGGCCGCGCCGTCACCGCCAGCAGTCCCGGCCAAGCCAGCGGCTTCCTGCTGGATCAGGAGGGCGAGCCGCGCCTGGCCTACAACGATATCGGCAACCGCCACGTGGTCTACCTGCGCGAGGGCGAGAGCTGGAACAAGCTGCTCGAAAGCGAACTCTACGGCACCACCACCTTTAATCCGGTCGGCTTCGGCCCGGATGGCACGCTATACGTGTCGGCACGCCGTCACAGCGACAAGACCGCGCTGTACCGCTATGACACGGCCAAGCAGCAGACCGCCGCCGAGCCGCTGGTCGGCATGGATGACTACGATTTCCTGCCGGACTTCGGCGGCGGCGACGACGACAGCCTGATCGTGCGCGACAACAAGCTGGTGGGCGTGCGCTATAGCGCCGATGTACATGGCGTGGCCTGGCTGGACGCCAAGAGCAAGGCGCTGCAAGACAAGGTCGACCAGCTGCTGCCGGGGCTGGTCAACGTGATCACCCTGCCGCGCCGGCCGGCAGTGCCGTGGGTGCTGGTCAGCAGCTACTCCGACGTGCAGCCGCTGGTGCACCTGTTGTACAACACCGAGAACGGCAAGCTGACCAAAGTCAGCGCGAGCCGCAACGCCATCCAGTCCGCGCAAATGGGCCGGCAGGAACTGGTGCGGTACAAGGCGCGCGACGGTTTAAGCATCCCGGCTGTGATCACCTACCCGCGCGGTGCGCCGAGGAAAAACCTGCCGTTGGTGGTGCTGGTGCACGGCGGCCCCTACGTCCACGGCACTGACTGGGGCTGGAACGCCGACGCCCAATTCCTCGCCTCGCGCGGCTACATGGTGCTGGAACCGGCTTATCGCGGCAGCACCGGCTATGGCTGGAAGCACTTCCGCGCCGGCTGGAAGCAGTGGGGCCTGAAGATGCAGGACGATATTGCCGACGGCGCCCGCTGGGCCATCGCGCAGGGCTATGCCGACAGCAAGCGCATCTGCATTGCCGGCGCCAGCTACGGCGGCTATGCCACCTTGATGGGCCTGGTGAACGATCCCGACCTGTACAAGTGCGGCATCAACTGGGTCGGTGTCACCGACATCAACCTGATGTACACCGGCGCGTGGAGCGCCAAATCCGACCTCAGCGACCGCTGGAAAGCCATGGGCATGCCGGTGATGATCGGCGACCCGGTGAAGGATGCGGCACAGTTGAAGGCCACCTCGCCGCTGGAACAGGCGGCCCGCATAAAGCAGCCGCTGCTGATGGCCTACGGCGGCGACGACCAGCGGGTGCCGATCTATCACGGCGAAAAATTCCTCAGCGCGGTCAAGGCCGTCAACCCGAACGTCGAGTGGATCGTCTACGAGAAAGAAGGCCACGGCTGGCGCCTGCCGGAAAACCGCATCGACTTCTGGGGCCGGGTCGAGCGCTTCCTGCAGAAGAATATCGGCACGCCCTGAAGTTCGCGCTATAGTCTCGGTGCAGCAAGCCTTTCTAAAAACTACACGGAGGAGCGAGCATGTCGTCGGGAAAAATTCTGGTCGCACAGGGAGGCGGGCCGACCGCCGTCATCAACCAGTCGCTGGCGGGCGTGGTGCTGGAGGCGCGCCGCTTCCGCGAGGTGACGCGGGTGTACGGCGCGCTGCACGGCGTGCGCGGCATCGTCAACGAAGACTTGGTCGACCTCACGCGCGAGACCAGCCACAACCTCGAACTGGTGGCGGCCACGCCCTCCTCGGCGCTCGGTTCGACCCGCGACAAGCCCGACGAAGCCTACTGCAAGGAAATCTTCAAAGTGCTGCAAGCGCACCAGATCGAGCAGTTCTACTACATCGGCGGCAACGACTCCTCGGACACCGTGCGCATCGTCAGCGAGCAGGCGCAGGCGGCCAGCTACGCGCTGCGCTGCATGCACATTCCCAAGACCATCGATAACGACCTGGTCGGCAACGACCACACGCCGGGCTTCCCCTCGGCCGCGCGTTTCGTGGCGCAAGCGTTTGCCGGCGCCAACCTCGACAACGCCTCGCTGCCGGGCGTGTACGTGGGCGTGGTGATGGGCCGGCACGCCGGCTTCCTGACGGCCGCCGCCGCGCTGGGCAAGAAATTCCCGGACGACGGCCCGCACCTGATCTATCTGCCCGAGCGCGTGTTCTCGCTTGAACAATTCCTGGCCGACGTCAAGGCCACGTACGAGCGCTACGGCCGCTGCGTGATTGCCGTCTCGGAAGGCATCCACGATGCGAACGGCGCAGCGATTGCCTCGCTGCTGGCGAAAGAAGTTGAGCGCGACGCCCACGGCAACGTGCAACTGTCGGGCACCGGCGCGCTGGCTGATTTGCTGTGCGATGAAATCAAGGCCAAGCTTGGCATCAAGCGCGTGCGCGGCGATACCTTTGGCTATTTGCAGCGCTCCTTCATCGGCTGCGTGTCGGACGTCGACCAGCGTGAGGCGCGCGAGGTTGGCGAGAAGGCGGTGCAGTTCGCCATGTGGGGAGGCAAAGACGGCTCGGTCGCCATCAAGCGCACCGGCTTCTACTCGGTTGATTACGAGCTACTGCCCTTGAGCGCCGTGGCCGGCAAAACCCGCGTCATGGAAGACGAGTTCATCAGCGCCAACGGCACCGACGTCACCGACGCCTTCCGCATGTACCTACGGCCCCTGCTCGGCTCCGGCCTCCCCGACGCCTTCCGCCTGCGCCCGGCCCCAGTCGAAAAAAT
The DNA here is from genome assembly GCF_009857435.1 of Duganella rivi. Lineage (GTDB taxonomy): Bacteria > Pseudomonadota > Gammaproteobacteria > Burkholderiales > Burkholderiaceae_D > Rugamonas > Rugamonas rivi. The sequence continues at coordinate 252,909 of NZ_WWCK01000007.1, read as the reverse complement.
CCTCAAGCGCTAATTTACCGGCCTTTACAGCGCCTTGACCGTAGCTAACAGACTCCCGCATGATAATGACAGCTCATTGTGATCGGGAGTTTTCATGAAGGTATTCAAGCATTGGATGGTGGGTGCGGCGCTGGCTGGCTGCACCTTGAGCGCCTCGGCGCAAAATGGTTCGCGTCCTGACGGCCCGCCGCCGGGCCCACCACCGGAAGCCGTCGCCGCCTGCAAAGGCAAAGCCGAAGGCGCCAAAGTCGAATTCAAAGGCCGCCGCGACGAAACCGTCAAAGGCACCTGCAAGAAAATGGGCGACGTGCTGGCGGCATGGCCGGAAGGCGGCCCACCACCACCTCCTCCTGCTGATCGCAAATAAAAAAAGCGGACTATCTAGTCCGCTTTTCTTTTACGCCGCGCTAAGTTACAAGACGGTTACACGACGATGGTCTGGTGCTCGTCACCCACGCGGGCGCGGATTTTGCCGATGGTGTAGACGGTTTCGCCGGCCGCTTCCAGCTGGGCCTTGGCGGCGGCAGCGTTTTCCGCCGACACGATCACGGTCATGCCGATGCCGCAGTTGAACACGCGGTGCATTTCAGCGTCGGCCACGCCGCCGTGCTGTTGCAGCCACTGGAACAGCGGTGGCAGCGTCCACGACTTCGAGTCCAGCTCGGCCACCAGGCCAGGCTGCAATACGCGCGGGATGTTTTCCACCAGGCCGCCGCCGGTGATGTGCACCATGCCTTTGACTTCGATCGCTTCCATCAGCGCCAGCAGCGGCTTGACGTAGATGCGGGTTGGCGCCATCAGCACGTCCGACAGCTTGCGGCCGTGGAAGTCGCCTTCCAGATCCGGCTTCGACACTTCAATGATCTTGCGCACCAGCGAGTAGCCGTTCGAGTGCACGCCCGACGAGGCCAGGCCCAGGATCACGTCGCCCGGCGCAATCTTGGTGCCGTCGATGATTTTCGATTTTTCCACCGCGCCCACCGCGAAACCGGCCAGGTCGTACTCGCCGTCCGGGTACATCGATGGCATTTCAGCGGTTTCGCCGCCGATCAGCGCGCAGCCGGCTTGCTCGCAGCCCTGGGCGATGCCCTTGATCACGTTCGAGGCGGTCGCCACGTCCAGCTTGCCGCAAGCGAAGTAGTCGAGGAAGAACAGCGGCTCGGCGCCCTGCACCAGGATGTCGTTCACGCTCATCGCCACCAGGTCGATACCGACGGTGTCGTGGCGGTTCAGCTCAAACGCCAGCTTCAGCTTGGTACCCACGCCGTCGGTGCCGGACACCAGTACCGGCTCCTTGTACTTTTTGCTGATCTCGAACATCGCACCGAAACCGCCCAAGCCAGCCAGCACGCCTTCGCGCATGGTGCGCTTGGCGTACGGCTTGATTGCTTCGACTAAAGCATCACCTGCGTCGATATCGACGCCGGCGTCACGGTAGGACAGGGAAACATTAGTAGTTTGGCTCATGGTGTATTTCGCAGCGGAGGCGGTAAAATAGAAGGCGGAGACCGATTTCGTGACAAAATCGCACGAAAATATGCAATAAAACCCGGTCAATCCGCTATTTTATCAAAATTGCCCCGTCCAACCGCCTTTTTAACCATCAAATACATCCTCCATGCCATTTCCCCTCACGGTAGAGCAAAAGCAAACGGCATTCTGGTTGGCGGTGTGGGCGGCATTCTTCTTCCTGCTGGTGACGCTGGGCCCGGTGCTGACGCCGTTCCTGGCCGCCGCCATCTTCGCCTACGCGCTCAATCCCGGCGTTGACCGGCTCGACCGCATCCGCTTCGGCCGCCGCTTCGGCATGCCGCGCGCGCTGTCGGTGCTGATCGTGGTGACGCTGTTCTTCAGCGCGATTACCGCGCTGGTGCTGATCGTGGTGCCGGTGCTGCAAAAGGAAATCCCGCTGCTGCAAGCGCAAATCCCGGCCTTCCTGGCCAAGGCCAACGACCTGCTCGGCCCCAAGCTGCAAGAGCTGGGCGTCAAAGTGCGCATCGACAGCGCCGGCATCAAGCAGTTGGCCTCGGAACAGATGGCCGCTTCCGGCGACGCCATCTGGTCGGCCGTGCTCAATTCCGCCCGTATCGGCGGCACCGCGGTGCTGGGCTGGCTGGCCACCGTGGTACTGATCCCGGTGGTGCTGTTCTATCTGCTGCTGGACTGGCACGCCATGCTGGCCCGCATCGCCGGCGCCATCCCGCGCCGCTACATCGAAGCGACGATGGGCATGGCCAACGAGGTCGACACCCTGCTGGCCCAGTACCTGCGCGGCCAGCTGCTGGTGATGCTGGTGCTGGCGATCTACTACTCGGCGGCGCTGGCGATTGCCGGTTTCGACGTGGCGCTGCCGGTCGGGATCATCACCGGCCTGCTGGTGTTCATTCCCTACCTGGGCTTCGGCCTGGGGCTGGTGCTGGCGCTGATTTCGGCGGTGCTGCAATTTACCGACTTTAGCGGCTTGATCGCGGTAGCCGTGATCTACGGTTTCGGCCAGGTGCTGGAAGGCTTCTTCCTGACGCCGCGCCTCGTTGGCGAGCGCATCGGCCTCAATCCGCTGGCCGTGATCTTCGCCTTATTGGCCTTCGGCCAGCTGTTCGGCTTTGTCGGCGTGCTGCTGGCATTGCCCGCGTCGGCGGTGCTGATGGTGGCCTTTAAACACCTGCGCCGCCACTATCTAAGCAGCAGCTTTTATAATGCATGATGTGAAACACAAAAACGTTATGCAAAAGACTACAGGACGAACGCCATGAAGCAGCTGGTGCTCGATTTAGGCGCGGAACCCACGCACAGCCTCGCATCCTTCGAGGTAGGCCAGAATGCCGAAGCGGCAGCGCTGATGAAGCAATTCGCCAGCCGCACGTCGCGCGAACATTTCGCCTACCTGTGGGGCGCGGTCGGCGTCGGCAAATCGCACTTGCTCAAGGCGCTGGCCAGCGCCGGCAGCGAGGAAGAGCAGCTGCGCGCGCGCTATATCTCGCCGTTCTCGATCGAATCCGAGTTCGTGTATTCGCCGGAGGTGGACCTGTACCTGCTGGACGACTGCGAGAAGCTGTCGCCGCTGGCGCAGATCGACGCCTTCGCCCTGTTTAACGAAATCCGCGCCAACAATGCCTTCATGGTTTGCAGCGGCAACGTGGCGCCGGCCGTGCTGCCAGTGCGCGAAGACCTGCGCACGCGCATGGGCTGGGGCTTGATCTACCAGATCCACGGCCTGACCGACGACGAAAAGAGCGCCGCCCTGGCCGCCGCCGCAGCGGCACGCGGTTTGACGCTGTCGGCAGGCGTGATACCCTACCTGCTGTCCCACTTCCAGCGCGACATGCGGTCGCTATCGACCATCCTCGATTCGCTGGACCAGTATTCCCTTGAAACCCAACGCCCTATCACTCTGCCGCTGCTGCGCGAGTGGCTGCAGGCGGAAGCGAAAGAATGATGAATCGAATGAACCTGGCGCTTTTTGACCTTGACCACACCCTGCTGCCGATCGACTCCGACTTCGAATGGGGCCAGTTCCTGGTACGTATCGGCGCCGTCGACGCCGTCGAATACGACCGCCGCAACCGCGAATTCTTCGCCCAATACCAGGCCGGCACGCTCGATCCGGTAGAATACCTCGAGTTCACGCTGGGTACCTTGGCCGCTTTCCCGCGCGCCAAGCTGGATGAAATGCACGCGCAGTACATGGCCGAAGTGGTGGTTCCGGCGCTGCGCCCATCGGCGCGCGCCCTGCTGCAAAAGCACTTTGACGCCGGCGACCTGGTTGCCATCGTCACCGCCACCAACCACTTCGTGACCGCGCCGATTGCCAAAGCGCTGGGCGTGGAGCACCTGATCGCGGCGATGCCGGAAGTCGACGCCGAGGGCAACCTGACCGGCAAGCTGCTAGGCACGCCGACCCAGGGCCCGGGTAAAATCGTCCACACCAAGGCGTGGCTGGAAAAAATGGGGAAAACGCTGGAAGACTTTGGCACCGTCCACTTCTACAGCGACTCGCACAACGACCTGCCGCTGATGTCCATCGTCAGCCATCCGGTGGCGACCAACCCCAATGAGAAACTGAAAACGCACGCCGCCGCACATGGCTGGCCTTTGATTGACCTATTCAATGATTAAGAAACTGATCCGCAAAATCCTCGGCACCAAGAGTAAAGCGGCCCGCGACGCGAACACGCCGGTGGTGCTGGGCCCTGAAGCCCACGGCATCGATCCGCGCCTGCTGTCGAATAACGCCGTCCGCGTCACCAGCACCTTGCAGGAAGCCGGCTACGAAGCCTTCGTGGTCGGCGGCGCCGTGCGCGACCTGCTGCTGGGCGTGAAGCCGAAAGACTTCGACATCGCCACCAACGCCACGCCGGAACAAGTGAAGCGCCTGTTCCGCCGCGCCTTCATCATCGGCAAGCGCTTCCAGATCGTGCACGTCATGTTCGGCAACGACCTGCTGGAAGTGACCACCTTCCGCGGCACCACCTCGGCCAACGCGCCGAAAGATGAACATGGCCGCGTCCTGCGCGACAACACCTTCGGTTCGCAGGCGGAAGACGCGGAGCGCCGCGACTTCACCATCAACGCCATGTACTACAACCCTGCCAACCAGCAGGTGCTGGACTACCACGGCGGTATTGAAGACATCCGCGCCAAGACGCTGCGCATCATCGGCGTGCCGGAAGCACGCTACCGCGAAGACCCGGTGCGCATGCTGCGCGTGGTGCGCTTTGCCGCCAAGCTGAAATTCTCGATCGAGCCGGAAACCGGCGCGCCGATCAAGGTGATGGCGCCGCTGATCAACAACGTACCGGCCGCGCGCGTGTTCGACGAAATGCTCAAGCTCCTGATGAGCGGCCACGCGCTGGCCTGCTTGCAGCAACTGCGCAAGGAAGGCCTGCATCACGGCCTGCTGCCGCTGCTGGACGTGGTGCTGGAACAGCCGCTGGGCTTCAAGTTCGTGACGCTGGCGCTGGAATCGACCGATGCCCGCATCCATGCTGGCAAGACCGTCTCGCCTGGCTTCCTGTTTGCGTCGCTGCTGTGGCATCAAGTGCTGGAGAAGTGGGAAGCCTACCGCGCTGCGGGCGAGCAAACCATCCCGGCGCTGCACCTGGCCGCCGACGACGTACTCGACTCGCAGACCGAGAAGCTGGCCTTGCAGCGCAAGATCGGCTCCGACATGCGCGACATCTGGGCCATGCAGCCGCGCTTCGAGCGCCGCACCGGCAAGGCGCCGCACAAGCTGCTGGAACACCAGCGCTTCCGCGCCGGCTACGACTTCCTGCTGCTGCGCTGCGCCTCGGGCGAGATTGACGCCGAAATCGGCGAATGGTGGACCGCCTTCTACGAGAGTGACGAAGCCTCGCGCGAAGATCTGATTTCCTCGGCCAGCCAGCCATCGGGCGGCGGCAATGGCGGCGGTACGAAACGCAAGCGCGGCCCGCGTCGCGGCGGCCGTAATCGCAGCGGCGGTGGCCGTGGCGGTGAAGGCGGCGGCTCCGATGCCGGCGGCTCCGCGCCATCGCACGACGGCGGCGGCGACTAAGCACGCCTGATCGCATCATGAACACCGCAATAACAGCGGGCCTCGCGCCCGCAACGCCGCAGGATGAGCGGGCGCCATTTGCCTTCACCATCGCCTACATCGGCATCGGCGCCAACTTGGGCGACGCGCGCGCCAATGTGCTGGACGCACTGGAACGCCTGCAGCGCCAGCCCGCCTGCACTCTGATGGCCGCATCAAGCCTGTACCGCACCGCGCCGATCGACTCCAGCGGCGACGACTACATCAACGCCGTCGCCCGCATCGCCACCACCCTGGATGCGGAAGCGCTGCTGCAAGCGCTGCAAGCGATCGAGCAGGCGCATGGTCGCGAACGGCCGTATCGCAACGCCCCGCGCACGCTCGATCTCGATCTGCTACTGTATGGCGACGCCACCATCAACAGCCCCACGCTGAGCGTGCCGCACCCGCGCATGACCGAACGCGCGTTCGTGCTGGTGCCGCTGCTGGAACTGGCGCCATCGATTCATATCCCCGGCCACGGAGCGGCGGCGCAATATGCCGCCGGAGTGGCCGACCAGGGCATCAGCCCGATTTAATAAGCAAAGGATTTACCATGTCTGGATACCTGCAAGGCAACGAACTGGCCGCGGGCCAAAAGCCCGCCGACGCCAACGCACCTGCACCGGCCAAAGCGGTCGTATCGAAAGCCGTCACCGTCAACACCCTGGCGACGCTGCGCAACGCCGGCGAAAAAATCACCATGCTGACCTGCTACGACGCCAGCTTCGCCTCGCTGATGGATCGCTGCGGCGTTGAGATCCTGCTGATCGGCGATTCGCTGGGCATGGTATGCGCCGGCCATCAATCGACGCTGCCGGTCACCGTCAACGACATCGTCTACCACACCGCCTCCGTGGCGCGTGGAACGAAGAACGCGATGATCGTAGCCGACCTGCCGTTCGGCGCCTACGGCACGCCGGAAACCGCCTATGCCAACGCCGTGCTGGCGATGCAAGCGGGCGCGCACATGGTCAAGATCGAGGGCGGAGCATGGCTGGCCGACACCATCAAATTCCTGACCGAGCGCGGCGTGCCAGTGTGCGCGCACTTGGGCCTGACGCCGCAATCGGTGCACCAGCTGGGCGGCTACAAGGTGCAGGGCAAAACCACCGAAAGCGCCGACCTGCTGAAAGCAGACGCACTGAAAGTCCAAGCCGCCGGCGCCTCGCTGGTGGTGCTGGAGGCGATTCCTTCGGCCTTGGGTAAAGAAGTGACCGACATGCTGTCGATACCGACGATTGGCATCGGCGCAGGCCCGGACTGCTCCGGCCAGGTGCTGGTGATGCACGACCTGCTGGGCGTCTTCCCGGGCCGCAAAGCGCGCTTCGTGAAAAACTTCATGGAAGGCCAAACCAGCATCGACGCCGCCATCACCGCCTACGTCACTGCAGTCAAGAATGGCAGCTTCCCGGCGCTGGAGCACTGCTTCTAAGGGGTGGCGTATCCCAGCCACCAGCGTTCCACAACGTACCTTTAAAAGCACCCCGAACGAAAGGGTCTGACCCCGTACGGGGTCAGACCCTGGCCGCAGCGGTGTGCGGGTTGGGGTAGTGCCGCATGCTTTCAAATCCAGGCAACGTCAACTCCACGAAGCGGCCATCGCAATCAGAAACGCTGCAGATAGCGCGTGGTTTCCCATGCGCTGACGTGCTGGCTGTATTCGATCCATTCGGCGCTTTTTAGTGCGACGAATTCTTCGACGATGGCGCTGCCTAGTGCTTCGGCCAGCACGGTGTCTTCCCTTAGTGCCTCTGCCGCTGCGCCTAGATTTTGCGGCAGCAGCTTCAGTCCTAGCGCCGCGCGTTCTGCGGCGCTCATTTCGTAGACATCTTGATTCACCGGCTTGCCGGGATCGAGCTGACGATCAACACCATCCAAGCCCGCTGCAATCACGCCTGCCAGCGCCAGGTAGGGATTAGCCGAACTATCCGGCAAGCGCCACTCAACCCGCTGGTGCACGGTACGCGCGACCACGGTGCGATTGTTATCGCCATGACCGATAAACGCCGGCGCCCAGCTAGTGCCAGACAACGCCTCGCCGCACATCAAGCGCTTGTACGAATTGACGGTCGGCGCGCACAGCGCCGTCAGCGCAGGCGCATGGTGCAGCAAGCCGCCGAGGAAATGCTCACCAATCGCCGCCACCGCATTGCCATTCGAATCCGACAGCGACAAATGAAAATGCAAGCCGCTGCCCGGCCGCTCCGCGAACGGCTTCGGCATCATCGAGAACAGCATGCCCTCCTCTTCCGCAATGTGATGCGCTGCCATCTTGAACAGCATGAAGTTATCCGCCGCGCGCAAGGCATCGGCGTAGTGGTAGTTCACTTCAAACTGGCCGGTCGCATCTTCGTGGTCGATTTGGTAGACGCCAAGGCCGCACTCGTTGAGCGAGGTAGTCAGCTTGTCGAGGAAGGAACGGCGGCGCAGCAGGCTTCTTGTATCGTAGGACGGCTTCTCCAGCGTATCAGCCGCTTCTGCATCGTAGCCATTAACGCCTTTTTGCAGCAAAAAGAATTCGGGCTCAAGGCCGGCATGCAAAGTCCAGCCGCGTGCAGCGAGGCGAGCGACCTGCGTGCGCAGCACCTGGCGTGGGCAAGCCTCGAACGGCACACCGGCCACATGGCCATCCAGCACCACGCGCGCATAGCCAGGCAGCCAAGGCATCGGCTGCAAGGTCGTCAAATCGGCACGGCCGTAGTACTCCGAGCGCGGGCCATTGCGCGGCAGGCCCGTGCCCCAAATCGACGGCCCGGAAAATCCCGCACCCGGCGCCACGATGTCGCCGAGATGCGCCAGCGGTACCAGCTTGCCCTTGGCCGCGCCATGGATGTCGGTGAACTGCGCAAACACGTAACGCACGCCTTGTGCCGCCAGCTCGCCCTGTAACTCTTCTAACCTACCTGTATCCATGTGGTTTTCAATTCCGTGTATTTGTCGAATGCGTGCAGCGACTTGTCGCGGCCATTGCCGGACTGCTTGTAGCCGCCAAACGGCACCGTGATGTCGTCGCCATCGTACTGGTTCACATGCACAGTCCCAGCGCGCAAAGCACGCGAGGTCTGAATCGCTTTGCTCAAATCCGCCGTCCACACGGCGGCATGCAGGCCATAAGGCGTATCGTTCGCTTGCCGCACCGCGTCCTGCACATCGGTGAAACTCAACACCGACAGCACCGGCCCGAAGATCTCTTCGCGCGCAATCGTCATGCTGCTGTTGACCTGATCGAACACGGTCGGCTCAACGTAGTAGCCGCCGGTTTCAGTACGCACCTGCTTACCGCCCGCCAGCAAGCGCGCGCCGTCTACATGGCCGGATTCGATGTAGCCCATCACCGTCTTCAACTGCGTGGCATCGACAATCGCGCCCATCACCGTATTGCTATCCAGCGGATCGCCGGGAGCGTAGTCCGGCACCTTGGCTAGCGCCTTCTCGATAAAGCGATCCTTGATCGACGCTTCCACGAACAAGCGCGAAGGCGCATTGCAGCTCTCGCCCTGATTGAAAAAGATGGAGCCTATCGCCGCCTCCACCGCCGCATCCAAGTCCGGGCAATCCGCGCACACGATGTTGGCCGACTTGCCGCCCAACTCCGTCCACGCGCGCTTGAGATTGGACTGCCCCGCCATCTGCATGATCTGCTTGCCGACGCGCGTGGAGCCGGTAAAGCCAATGCAATCGACGTCCATGTGCAGCGCCAGCGCGGCGCCAGCCTCCGCGCCGTAACCTGGCAACACATTGAACACGCCCGGCGGCACGCCTGCTTCCAGCGCGATCTCCGCCAGCCGCAGCGCCGTCAGCGGCGATTTCTCGGATGGTTTGAGCACCACGCTATTCCCCGCCGCCAGCGCCGGCGCGATCTTCCAGGACGCCATCAGCATCGGATAATTCCACGGCACGATGGCCGCCACCACGCCCACCGGTTCGCGCGTAATCAGTGCAAGGCTGTTGGCTGGCGTCGGCGCGATTTCATCGTAAATCTTGTCGATAGCCTCGCCGTACCAGCGGATGCAGTTGGCCGCGCCGCCAACATCCACCGCCTGACTGTATTTGATCGGCTTACCCATATCCAGCGTTTCCAGCAGCGCCAGTTCCTGCCCGTAATTCTGCATCAAGTCCGCGAACTTGATCAGCACGCGCTTGCGCTGCGCCGGCGACTTTCCCGACCAGCGGCCATCTTCAAACGCCGCGCGCGCCGCAGCTACCGCGATGTCCACGTCCACGCTATCGCAGCGCGCCACCATGCCAAGCTTGCGCCCATCGATGGGCGAAAGATTCTCAAACTGCTGCTCCGACTTCGCCCACACCCGCTCACCGCCGATGAAGGCGCGGCCGTCCGGTTTGAGCGCGGCCGCTTTCTCATGCCATGTCGCCATTTGGATTCTCCTTACACCCAGCCGCGTTCTTTTACATCGGCGTACGTCAGATCAAGGCAGTGACGGATCAGCGCCAGCATCTCGTCAATCTGCGCCGTGGTCAGCACCAGCGGCGGCGCGATAATCATGCGGTCGCCAACGGCGCGCATAATCATCCCGTTGTTGAACATATAGCCGCGGCAGACCATGCCAACCGCCAGCGATTCATCAAAGGCCACGTTATCGTGCACCGTCGCGCCCTTGCTGCGCACCAGATTGAGGCCGGCCACAAAGCCGCAGCTATTGGCGTAGCCAACCAGCGGATGATCCGCCAGTTCGGCAAAGCGCTTTTTCAGATAAGGCCCGGTTTCCTCGGCCACGCGCTGGATCAGTTTTTCATCTTCGATGATGCGGATATTTTCCAGCGCCGCCGCACACGCCACCGGATGGCCGGAATACGTGAAGCCGTGATTGAATTCGCCACCCTGCTCGATCAGCACCTTGGCCACGCGGTCGCCAACCAGCACGCCGCCCAGCGGTACATAGCCCGAAGTCACGCCCTTGGCGAACGTAATCAAATCCGGCTTGATGCCAAACAGTTCGGACGCAAACCAGCGGCCCACGCGGCCAAAGCCGCAGATCACTTCATCCGCAATCAGCAGGATGCCGTACTTGTCGCAAATGCGCTGGATCTCCGGCCAGTAAGTGGAAGGCGGAATAATCACGCCGCCCGCGCCTTGAATCGGCTCGCCGATAAACGCCGCCACCTTCTCCGCGCCGACTTCCAGAATCTTCTTCTCCAGCCAAGACGCAGCCTCGATGCCGAATTCCTCTTCCGTCATGCCCTTGCCGGATTCCAGATAATTCGGCTGGCCGATATGCACAATGCCCGGAATCGGCAAGCCGCCTTGCTCGTGCATGCCCGACATACCGCCCAGCGACGCGCCGGCCATGGTGCTGCCGTGGTAAGCGTTGTGACGGCTGATGATAGTATGCCTATCCTTGTAGCCCAACACGTCCCAATAACGGCGCACCATGCGCACATTGGTGTCGTTGCCTTCTGAGCCGGAGCCTGTGAAGTACACGTGCTTGAACTGCGGCGGCGAAATCTGCGCCAGCTTGGTGGCCAACTGCACCGCCGGTACATTGGTGGTGTTGAAGAAGCTGTTATAAAACGGCAGCGTCTCCATCTGCTGGTACACCGCCTCCGAAATGCTGGTGCGGCCATAGCCCACGTTCACGCACCACAAGCCGGACATGCCGTCGATGATCTTCTTGCCTTCCGAATCCCACAGATAGATGCCCTCGCCGCGCACCATCACGCGCACGCCCTTTTCACCAAGCGCCTTGTGGTCGGTGAACGGGTGCATGTAGTGCGCGGTATCGAGCTTCTGAATTTCGTTGGTATCGTAGTTGCTCATGGTGCGGCTCCTTAAACGTGCAGCAGCAGGTGCTCGCGCTCCCACGGGCTGATAACGGTCATGAATTCCTGGTGCTCCAAGTCCTTGATCGCCGCGTAGACGTCGATGAAGCGATCGCCAAGCACCGTGCGCAGCTTGTCCTCTGCGCGCAGCAATTGCAGCGCTTCCGGCAAGCCTTGCGGCAGCTCGACTTTCAAATCGTAGGCGCTATCCACCGTCATCGGCGTCGGCTCCAGTTGATCGATCATGCCGAGATAGCCGCAAGCCAGCGTCACCGCCAAGGCAAGGTACGGATTGGCGTCCGCGCCAATGATGCGGTTCTCCACGCGTCTATCCTGCACGCCCGATTCCGGCACGCGGAAGCCCACGGTGCGGTTGTCCATGCCCCACTGGATATTGATCGGCGCCGCCGTGTGGCGCACGATGCGGCGATATGAATTCACATACGGCGCCACAATCGCCATCGCCGACGGCATATAGCGCTGCAAGCCGCCGATGTAGTGCTTGAACAGCGGCGAGGCCGAGCCATCCTCGGAGCTGAAGATGTTCTTGCCAGTCTTGATATCGACCACGCTCTGGTGCACATGCATCGCCGATCCCGGCTCGCCGGCCATTGGCTTGGCCATGAAGGTCGCATACATATCGTGCTTGAGCGCCGCTTCGCGCAAGGTGCGCTTAAAGAAGAACACTTTATCGGCAAGGCCCAGCGGCTCGCCATGCAGGAAGTTAATCTCCATCTGGCCCGCGCCGATTTCGTGAATCAGCGTGTCGACGTCCAATCCCATCAAGTCGCAGTAATCGTAGATGTCTTCAAACAGCGGATCGAATTCATTCACCGCGTCGATGCTATAGACCTGGCGGCTGGTTTCAGCGCGGCCGCTGCGGCCAATCGGCGGTTTCAAAGGCAGATCGGGATCGCTGTTTTTTGCCGTGAGGTAGAACTCCAGTTCCGGCGCCACCACTGGCTTCCAGCCTTTATCCGCATAAAGTTTGAGCACGCGGCGCAGCACCGAGCGCGGCGCGAAATCGACCAGGCGGCCATCGGCGAAGTAGCAGTCGTGGATCACTTGCGCGGTCGGATCGGTGGCCCACGGCACCATGGTGATGGTGGTGGGGTCAGCCTTCAAAATCATATCGCGGTCGGTGGTGGAGATGGCGCGGTCGTAGCCCGCGTCCTCGGTTGGATAGTTGCCGGTCACGGTCATGCCCAGCACCGCTTCCGGGATGCGCATGCCACGCTCCTGCGTGAATTTGCCGCGAGGGAGAATCTTCCCGCGTGCCACGCCGGTCAAGTCGGGCACCAGGCATTCAATCTCTGTGACGCGCTTCTCGTTGAGCCACAGATCCATATCGGTGTAGGTAAAGTTTTCGCGAATTGCCATTTGCTTCTCTCGTTGTTGTTATCGGGTGGCCTTGTAGGCGCGGCAGGCGTCGCCAAAGGCTCTGAATAATTTGACGGAGTCCGGGTTCTCGGAAAAGCGCCACTCAGGGTGCCACTGTACCGCCAGCGTGAATCCCTTGGCGTCCGCTACGCGGTAGGCTTCGACCAGTCCATCGTCGGCACGCGCTTCTGCGGTGAGGCCGGGCGCCAGCTGGTTGATGCCTTGTCCGTGCAGCGAGTTGACTTTGATCTCGGCGGCTCCATCCAGTATCTGCGCCATGCGCCCTCCGGGATCCAGCAGCACGCGGTGCGACGGCGCGTATTGCTGGTCTAGCGTGTGTTCCTTGTTCTCGCGATGATCGGCCATGCCGGGCACCACATGCACCGCTTGATGCAGCGTGCCGCCCAGCGCCACATTCACTTCCTGGAAGCCGCGGCAGATCGCCAGCAGCGGGATGCCGCGCTTGATGGCGGCGCGGATCAGCGGCAGCGTGGTGGCGTCGCGCGCTGCGTCCTGCGGCAGCGATGGATCGAGCACTTCTTCGCCATACAAACTGGCGTGGACATTAGATGGTGAGCCGGTCAGCATCACACCGTCGGCCAATGCCAGCAGCGCTTCAAAGTCGGTAGCTGCACCGAGCGCCGGCACGATCAGCGGCGTGCAGTGCGCGCCGTCGGCCACGGCGGCCACGTACTTAAGCTGCGCGGTGTGATACGGATGTGCGCCTATCTGGTTGACGCACGCAGGAACCAAGACGACGGGGCTGAGCATAGAAGCTTTCATCTATTTGATTTGACTAAATGATATGCCTATTTTGGTATTATGTTGAGTGCCACTTTTTGATATTTGATAGAACCACTTCGTAGATGTCCCCGACTTCCGACCTGCTGGCCACCGCGCTGGCGCACACCGGCTTCCATCCGCGCCTCTCCCAGCAACGCCGGCTTTACGAAGCCGCCAAGGCCGCGATCCACCAGCAGCGGCTTGGCGCGGGCAGCAAACTGCCGTCCAGCCGTGATTTGGCGCGGGACTTGGGCATTGCGCGCAATACGGTAATCGCGGCGTTTGAGCAATTGGCGGCCGAGGGTTATGTCATTAGCGCCAAGGGCAGCGGCACTTACGTGGCCGACCTACAAGCGCATAGCGCGTCGATGCGCGGTGTTGGCGCCGCGCCACAGACGCAGGTCACGCCACGCTCCGCAAAGCTGTCGCGGCGCGGGCAGGAGCTGACCAGCTACGCGGCCGGGCCGCAATTCGAGATACAGCCTTTTGCGCCGGGCGATCCTGATTTCTCGTCTTTCCCATTCAAGCTGTGGCAACGGCTGCAAAACCGCGTGTGGCGCGAGGCGCGTAATGATTTACTCGACTATGGCCAGTCCGGCGGCCACCTGCCGCTGCGCCAGGCCATCACCGAATACCTGCGGATTTCGCGCTCCGTCAAGGTGGACGTTGAACAGGTAATGATCACGGCGGGCACGCAGCAATCGCTAGACCTGTGCGCCCAACTGCTGGCCGATGCCGGCGACACCGCATGGGTGGAAGATCCATGCTACTGGGGCGCGCGCCGCGTGTTCCAGGCGCGCGAATTGAAACTGCGCCCCATCACCGTCGATAGCGACGGCATGGCGCTCGATGAATCCGACCTCGCCACCAAGCCGCGCCTGATCTACGTGACGCCATCGCACCAATATCCAACCGGCGCGGTGATGAGCCTCGCGCGCCGCCGCGAATTGCTGGACGTCGCCGTGCGCAAGGAAGCGTGGATACTGGAAGACGACTACGACTCCGAATTCCGCTACACCGGCCGCCCGCTGGCCGCGCTGCAAGGCCTCGATAACGACGACCGCGTGCTGTACATGGGCACCTTCTCCAAGGTACTCTACCCCGGCATCAAAGTCGGCTACCTGGTGGTGCCGCCAGCGCTGATTCCGGCCTTCCGCAGCGCGCTATATGACTTGCAGCGCCCCGGCCAATTGACGGTGCAAGCGACACTCACCGATTTCATCACGCTCGGCCACTTCACCACCCACGTGCGCAAGATACGCCAGACCTACGGCGCACGGCGCGAACTACTGCGCCGCATGCTGACGCAGGCCCTGCCTTCAAACGTGAGCATCTCCAAAGAGGAATCCGGCCTGCACCTGGTAGTCGAACTGCCGGACAGCGTAGACGACGTGGCGTTAGCGCAGCGTGCAGCGGCGCTGGACATCTCGGTGAAGGCGCTATCCACTTACTACCTCAAGCCGCAAGTGCGGCGTGGCCTGCTGGTTGGCTATGCTTACTGCACGCCCGAGCAGATTACCGACTACGGACTTCAGCTGGGCGCCCTCATCGCGGCGGAGGTGCAAGCTTGAAGAACATGCCTTGGCGCGATTTCACCGCGCTCGTCGCCAGTATCGGCGTGGTCGGCCTCGGGCTGGGCGCGACGATTCCTTTAACCGCGCTGACGCTGGATCAGCGCGGCATCGGCTCCGGCATCATTGGCATCATTACTGCCATCAGCGCGTTCGGCATCCTGGCTGCTGCGCCTTTCGTCTCGCGCTGGGTGGCTGGCCATGGGCCGCGCGGCTGCATGATCGGCGCGATTCTCGCGGCGGCACTGTCCACAGCGCTGATGGAAACCACGGATAGCCTGCTTGCATGGGGCTTGCTGCGTTTTGCGTTTGGCGCGTCGATGGGCGTCTTGTTCACCATTGGAGAGGCATGGGTCAACAAGCTCGCGCCGGAGAATTCTCGCGGGCGCGTGGTAGCGATTTACACCACTGCGTTCACGCTATTCCAGCTAATCGGCCCTGCGCTGGTGGCGGCGTTCTCAGGCAAGGTCGCACTGCCCTTCGCTTCCTGCGGCGCGCTGTTCCTGCTTGCGTTGCCCGGCATGCTGCTGATTGGCGGCGGCGCACATGGACACGAAGACGAACCATCGGTCGCATGGCAACGCATCCTGCCGCGCATGTGGATGATCGCCATCGGCGCGGCCTTCTTTGCGATGTTTGATACCGTGGCATTGAGCCTGCTGCCGCTGTACGCCATGCGTCATGGCATAGCGACCGAGCTGGCGGTGCTGTCGGCCACCGTGGTGCTGGTCGGCGACACTGCGCTGCAATTCGCCTTCGGCTGGCTGGCCGATCACGTGGGGCGGCGCAAAGTGCACATTGGCTGCGGCGTGGCGGTGTGCGTGCTGATGCCCATGCTGCCTTTCGCGGCGGGCACGCCGTGGCTGTGGTGGACGCTGCTGCTGGTGCTGGGCGCGGTGGCCGGCGCAATCTACATGTTGTCCTTGGTAGCGTGCGGCGAGCGCTTCCAAGGCCAGTCGCTGGTCGCGGCCAGCGCAGTGGTCAACGCCAGCTGGGGTATTACCAGCGCAAGCGGGCCGTTGGTGACGGGGGTTCTCATGCAAACGGCCGGCGTGAATGCACTGCCGGCCGTTCTGTGGGTCGGCGCGGCGATCTTCATCGCCAGCGCCGCTTGGGATAGAAATTGAAGGGGTTGACGTAAAATATGCGGCACTAACCCAACCCGCACACCACTGCGGCCAGGGTCTGACCCCGTACGGGGTCAGACCCTTTCGTTAGGGGTACTAACAGCAGCACCCCTGTTTATTTACCCCTTTGCCGCTGCGGCCAGCTGCTTGGAACGCAGCCGCTCGGCGCGGGCGATATACAAACTCGATGCGATCACGCCAATCGACACCACCAGAATGGTCAGCGCCGCCACCGCATTCACACGCGGATCAAGACCCAGGCGCGCGCGCGAGAAGATCACAATCGGCATGGTCGACGAGCCAGGGCCCGACAGGAAGGCAGACAGCACCACATCATCCAGCGACAGCGTAAAGGTCAACAACCACGCCGAACCCAATGCCTGCTTGATGTTCGGCAGCGTCACCAGGAAGAACACCTGAAACGGACGGCAGCCCAAATCCATCGCTGCTTCTTCCAGCGACTTGTTCATCTCCTGCAAGCGCGATTGCACCACCACCGTCGCATAGGCCATGCCCAGCAAGGTGTGGCCGAGCCAGATGGTCACGAGGCCGCGCTCCGGGAAACCGAACATCTTCTGCACCGACACCAGCATCAGCAGCAGCGACAAGCCGATAATCACCTCCGGCATCACCAGCGGCGCGCTCACCATGCCGGTGAACAGCGTGCGGCCGGTGAAGCGCTGGTAGCGATCCAGCACAAACGCCGCAAACGTACCGAGGATCACCGAACCGCAAGCCGTCAGCAGCGCAATGCGCAGCGACAGCCCGAAGCCGCTGATGATCTCTTGGTCGTTCAGCAGCGCTGCATACCATTGCAGCGAGAAGCCGCTCCACACCATGTCCTGGCGCGAGCTATTAAACGAGAACACCACCAATACCACGATCGGGATGTACAGGAACAGGTAGCCGAGCGACAGCCAGCCGCGCCCGAACCAGCGATGCAGGAACTGGGTCATTTACGGCCTCCCTGTTCCGCCTGATATTTATTGAAGATCGCCATCGGCACAAGAATCAGCAGGATCACCACTACCGTCACCGAAGACGCCAGCGGCCAATCGTTATTGGTAAAGAATTCGTCCCACAGCTGGCGGCCGATCATCAGCGTTTCCGGGCCGCCCAGCAGCTCAGGAATCACGTACTCGCCCACCGCCGGGATAAACACCAGCATGGTGCCGGCGATGATGCCGGACTTCGACAGCGGCACGGTCACGCGCCAGAAAGTCTGCCACGGCGTGGCGCCCAAGTCGGCGGCAGCTTCGATGAAGCGCACGTCCATCTTCACCAGGTTCGCGTACAGCGGCAGGATCATGAACGGCAAATAGGCATACACCATGCCGATGATCAGCGAGAACTGCGTGTTCATCAAGTGCAGCGGCTCGGAGATCACGCCCAGATTGAGCAGGAAGCTATTCAGGATACCGTTGTTGGCGAGGATGCCCTTCCATGCGTAGATACGCAGCAGGAAGGAAGTCCAGAACGGCATCATCACCAGCATCAGCAGCACCGGGCGGATGGCCGGCTTGGCGCGCGCCATGAAGTAGGCGAACGGATAGCCGATGGCCAGGCACAGCGCCGCCGTAATCGCCGCGAACTTGATCGAGTTAAGATAAGTCAGCGCATACAGTTCATCTTCCGCGATGAACAGGTAGTTGGCGATTTTGACCTTCAGCGTAATCACGCCGTCGACCATCGTCATCAAGGTGCCGAACGGGCTGCCGTCGCCGGAATCCAGATCGGTAAAGCTGATGCGCAAAACAATCAGGAACGGAATCAGGAAAGCAAACGTCAGCCAAAGGAACGGCACGGCGATGACCGTGCTGCGTCCCGGATGCTTGAACAGGTTCTTGAGGAAGTTCATATCCGTCCTGCCTTAGCTGGTCAGCACGACGACGTCGGCGCCGTCCCACCAAGCGTACACGCGCTGATCGCGCTTGAGCGCCGATTCATCGTGACGCGCTACGTTGGTGCGCGAGACTTTCAGCACCATGCCGCTATCGAGCGTGACGTGGTAGCTGGTCTCGTTGCCGAAGTAGGAGATGCCGGTGATCGTACCCTGCACGCAGTTGTAGCCATGCTCCTCGGCCTTGGCGCGCTGCTCCTGCGCCGGTTCATCCGCTTGCAGCGCGATCTTCTCAGGACGCACCGCCACCGACACCGGCATGCCCATGGTGCCGGTAATGCCGTGCGTGACGTAATGCTTGCCTTCCGGCGTTTCGATGATGACGTGGTCTGGTTCGTCCACGGCCACGCTGCCGTTGAACAGGTTCACGCTGCCGATAAAGTCGGCGACGAAGCGGCAGTTCGGGGTCTCGTAAATTTCATCCGGCGCGCCCACTTGCAGGATGCGGCCGGCGCTCATGACGGCGATGCGGGTGGCCATGCTCATGGCTTCATCCTGGTCGTGGGTGACCATCACGCAGGTCACGCCCACTTCTTCGATAATGCTGACCAGTTCCATCTGGGTGCGCTCGCGCAGCTTCTTATCCAGCGCGCCGAGCGGCTCGTCCAGCAGCAGCAACTGCGGACGCTTGGCCAGCGAACGCGCCAGCGCCACGCGCTGCTGCTGGCCGCCGGACAGTTGGTGCGGTTTGCGTTTGGCGTAATCGGTCAACTGCACCAGCGACAGCATCTTTTCCACGCGCGATGCGATTTCGTCTTTCGGCAGGCCGTCGCGGCGCAGGCCGAAGGCGATATTGTCCCAGACCGACAGGTGCGGGAACAGCGCGTACGACTGGAACATCATGTTGATCGGGCGCTGGTAAGGCGGCACGCTGACGATGTCTTTTCCGGCCAGCGTGATGGTGCCGGAGGTCGGCGTTTCAAAGCCGGCCAGCATGCGCAACAGGGTCGACTTGCCGCAGCCCGAGCTGCCCAGCAGTGCGAAGATTTCGCCCTTGTTGATCGTCACCGATACGTCATTGACGGCACGGACGCCATCGAATTCCTTCACCAGCTTATTGATCAGGAGGAAAGGTTCAGCAGCTCGCTCTATGGTCATGTTGTTAGAAAAGTAAAAGAATATTAGCCAAACCTGTGATTATAAAGGCAGTGCTCAAACATGGAGCAATAAGTGTTCCCTCTCCCATGGGCTGATGACGGTCATGAATTCCTGGTGCTCCAGCTCTTTGATAGCGGTGTAGACGTCGATGAAGCGCTCGCCCAGCACTTCGCGCAGGCGGTCTTCCTGCCGCAGCAGGGTTAAGGCCTGCGGCAGGCCTTGCGGCAGCTCGTAAGTGTGGTCGTAGGCGCTGCCGGTGTACATGGGCGTTGGCTCCAGCTGGTCGATCAAGCCCAGGTAGCCGCAGGCCAGCGTCACCGCCATCGCCAGATATGGATTGGCGTCCGCGCCGATGATGCGGTTCTCCACGCGCCGCTGCTCCACGCCGGAGATGGGAATGCGGAAGCCCACGGTACGGTTGTCCATGCCCCACTGAATGTTGATCGGCGCCGCCGTGTGGCGCACGATGCGCCGATACGAGTTCACATACGGCGCAAGAATCGCCATCGCCGCCGGCGTGTAGCGCTGCAAGCCGCCGATGTAGTGGCGGAAGTGCGGCGACGGCGAGCCGTCAGGTAAATTAAAGATGTTACGGCCAGTGGCGGCATCGCTCACGCTTTGATGCACATGCATCGCCGATCCCGGCTCGCCCGCCATCGGCTTGGCCATGAAGGTGGCGTACATCGAGTGCTTGAGCGCAGCCTCGCGCAAGGTGCGCTTGAAGTAGAACACGTTGTCGGCCAGCGCCATCGCATCGCCATGCTGGAAGTTGAGGCCCATTTGGCCGGCGCCGGTTTCGTGAATCAGCGTATCCACGTCGAGATTCATCAGCGCGCAGTAATCGTAGATATCTTCAAACAGCGGATCGAATTCGTTGACGGCGTCGATGCTGTAGACCTGCCGCGTGGTCTCGGAACGGCCGCTGCGGCCTACCGGCGCTTTCAAGGGCAGGTCTGGATCGATATTTTTTTCGGTGAGGTAGAACTCCAGCTCCGGGCCCACCACCGGCTTCCAGCCCTTGTCCGCATACAGTTTAAGCACGCGGCGCAGCACCGTGCGCGGCGCGAAATCGACCAGCGTGCCGTCGGCAAAATAGCAATCGTGGATCACCTGCGCGGTCGGGTCGATGGCCCAGGGGACGGTGGTAATACTGCCGGGATCCGCGCGCAGAATCATGTCGCGGTCAGTGTTGGAGATGGCGCGGTCGTAAGCCACGTCCTCGGTAGGGTAGTTGCCGGTGACGGTCATGCCCAGCACCGCTTCCGGGATGCGCATGCCGCGTTCCTGCGTGAACTTGGCGCGCGGCAGAATCTTCCCGCGCGCCACGCCGGTCAGGTCGGGCACCAGGCATTCAATTTCAGTGACTCGATTTTCATTGAGCCACAGATCCATATCAGCATCGGAGAAGTTTTCACGGATAGACATGACGCGCTCTTTGTTGCGATCGACAAGTCTAGCTTACCATAATCACAACCTTGTTTACTGGGCCTCAGCTGCTTCCACGCGTGTTTGCACAAGGATCTTCTTGATCTCCGGGACGCAGGAGCCGCAGTTGCCGCCCGCTTTCAGGCAGGCTGTCACTTCCGGCACCGTCTTCAAATCCTTTTCGATGATGGCGTTGCAGATGGTGTTGCGGCCGACGCCAAAGCACGAGCACACGGTAGGCCCGGTGTCTGCGCCCTTCTCCACCGGCATGCCGACCAGCAGGCCGACGCGGTCGATTTCACTGAGCTGCTCCTTGACGAACAGGCTGGCCAGCCAGGCGCGCGACGGCATGTCCTGGCGCGGCGAGACGAAGATGCATTGGTCGATGCGGTCGTCCACTACATGCACGGCGCGGTACACGCCGGCGGTACGGTCTTCGTATTCGAGCCAGTCGGCATCGAGATCGGTCACGCCGAGCAGCGCGCGCGCCCATGCCGGGTAGTCCGTGATGGTGTTGCGGCCGGCCAGTTCATAGCGCGCGAATTCGCGGCCCTGGATGCGAGTCCAATGCGCCACGCTGTCCAGATTCACTTCTGCGCGGCTCAGGATAAAGCCATGCCAATTGACGCGGAATTGTTCGATGCGCACCGGCGTGTGCTTGAACTCTGGTTCGCCGGAGACTGGATCCACCACTGGATTCACCACCGCGCCCACGCGTGCATCGGATGCGGTCTGGCCGTTCCAGTGGATCGGCACGAATACAGCGCCGCGCGGAATGCCGCCGCCATGCTGTACGCGCGCCACCATCGCGCCCCACTCGGAAGTAATGCGCGCCAACTCGCCTTCCTTCACGCCGCAGAGCAGCGCGTCCTGCGGGTGCATATCGACAAACGATTCGGCAATGTGGTCGGCCAGCGTGGCCGACTTGCCGGTGCGGGTCATGGTATGCCATTGATCGCGCACGCGGCCGGTGTTCAGCGACAGTGGATAATCTTCGCTGACGGCGTGCAGCGGTGCACGCGGCGCGGTGGCGATAAAGCGCGCCTTGCCATCGGCGTGGGCGTACACGTTGTCCTTGAACAGGCGCATCTCCACCTGCAGCTCGCCGGATGCGGTGCGGCGCACTGGCCACTGGGTCGGTTCAAGCTCGTCGTACTCGCGCTGCCTGAGGCCTGCAAGGCCGGACATATCGAAGGCGCGCGGCACATCGCCGATGGCGTTGCGGAAGCCGCTCAAGCGCGCGTGTTCATCGAACACCTTGTGCACGCCGCCGAAATCGAAACCGCTGTAGCCCATGCGCTGCCCAAACAGCGACAGGATTTTCCAATCCGGCAGCGCTTCGCCCGGAGCAGGCAGGAAGGCGCGCTGGCGCGAGATGCGGCGCTCGGAGTTGGTGACCGTGCCATCCTTCTCGCCCCAGCCGAGCGCCGGCAGCAGCACGTCGGCGTAGGCGGTGGTGTCGGTGTTTTGCATGATGTCGGAGGAGATCACCAGCTCGCACTTGTCCAGAGCGCGACGCACTTGATCGGCATCCGGCAAGCTGACGACTGGATTAGTGGCGATCACCCATACCGATTTCACCTTGCCTTCTTCGATGGCTTTGAACAGATCCACCGCTTTCAGGCCGCCTTTGTCGGCCATGGCCGGCGATTCCCAGAAGGTCTGCACCACATCGCGATGCTCGGCGCGTTCCAAGTCCATGTGCGCGGCCAGCATGTTGGCAAGGCCGCCCACTTCACGTCCGCCCATCGCATTCGGCTGGCCGGTGATCGAGAACGGGCCCATGCCCGGCTTGCCGATACGGCCGCCGATCAAGTGGCAGTTGATGATGGCGTTGGCCTTGTCAGTACCCGCCGACGACTGGTTCACGCCCATCGAATAAGCGGTGATGGTCTTGCGGGTGGCGGCAAACAGTTCGTAGAACTCCATCAATACCGGCAGTTCGATACGGCAGATTTTAGCGACGACGGCTGGATCGGCGCAATCGGCATGCGCCACACCCAGCGCGGTTTCAAAGCCGTTGGTGTGGTTCTCGATGAAGCGCGGATCGACTGCGCCGATGCGCGACAGATAGCTCAGCAAACCATTGAACAGCCAAACGTCGGTGCCGGCTTTGACCGGCAGGTGCAGGTCGGCCAGTTCGCAGGTAGCGGTGCGGCGTGGATCGATGACCACCAGCTTCATTTCAGGCCGCGCTTCCTTGGCTTTCAGAATGCGCTGGAACAGGATCGGGTGGCACCACGCGGTGTTGGAGCCGACCAGCACAATCATATCGGCCAGTTCGAGATCGTCGTAGCAGACCGGCACCAGGTCCTCGCCAAAGGCGCGCTTGTAGCCCGCCACGGCGGACGACATGCACAGGCGCGAGTTGGTGTCGATGTTGGCGCTGCCGACGTAGCCTTTCATCAGCTTATTGGCGACGTAGTAGTCCTCGGTCAGCAATTGGCCGGAGACGTACAGCGCCACTGCATCCGGGCCGTGTTCGGCGATGATGTTCTTCCAGGCGCCGGCTACTTTGTCCAGCGCTTCATCCCACGAAGCACGGCGCAGGCCACCACCGTCGGCTTCGCGGATTTGCGGATACAGCAAGCGGCCCTCCAGCCCCACGGTTTCGCCCAGTGCAGAACCTTTCACGCACAAGCGGCCCTTGTTGGCCGGGTGCTGTTTGTCGCCGGCGATGGCAATCGTGCCGTCGGCCAGCGGCGTGGCCTGCACGCCGCAGCCCACGCCGCAGTAAGCACAAGTGGTACGAACAGCCAGATGGTCGGTGGACAGGTTCAAGATATTCCTTCAGGCGGCCCGGTTGGACAGGGCTTCGCCAAATAACAGGGTTTGCCGGATTGGCGTGATGTCGGCGCGGTTCTGGATCAAGCCGAAGTACCACGGACCGTCTTTCACGTCGCCATACAGCACGGCGCCGGTGACGCGGTTGTCTTTCAATACGAGGCGCTTGTAGACGCCGCGGCGCGCATCGCGCAGCACCAGGTCTTCGCTGCCCTCGCCGCCGATGAAATCACCGACCGAGTACAGATCAACGCCCGTCACCTTCAGGCGCGTTGGCGAAGTCGATTGCACATAACGGCGCACGCCAGCGCCGGCCAAGTGCGCGCCGCACACGCGGGCTTGATCCCAGATCGGCGCTACGAGGCCGAAGGTGGCGCTGCGGTGCTGCACGCATTCGCCAACCGCGTAGACGCGCGGATCGTAAGTTTGCAAAGTATCGTCAACCACAATCGCGCGCTCGCAATGCAGGCCCGCCGATTTGGCCAGCTCGATATTCGGACGCACGCCGGCGGTCATCACCACCAAGTCGGCTGGAATCACGGTGCCGTCCTTGAAGCGCACGCCGGTCACGCGCTCAGGGCCGAGGATTTCTTCGGTCTGCGCGCCCATCATGAATTTGAGGCCTTTCGCTTCCAGCGCTTTTTGCAGCAGCAGCGCGGCTGGTTTGTCGAGCTGCTGGTTCATCAGCGCGTCGGTCACGTGCACCACGGTCACAGACATGCCTTGGCGCTGCAGGCCGTTAGCCGCCTCCAGACCCAGCAAACCGCCGCCGATCACCACTGCGTGACGGTGATTGCGCGCCATGGCCAGCATGGTTTCCACGTCTTGAATATCGCGGAAGGCCAGCACTCCACTCAACTGGTGGCCCGGCACGGGGATGATGAAAGGCTTGGAGCCGGTCGCAATCAGCAGACGGTCGTAGCGCACCTCGAGGCCAGACTTGGCGCGCACGATGCGCTTGCGGCGGTCAATGTGCACCACCGGGTCGCCCGCGTGCAGCGTGATGTTGTGCTGGACGTACCACTCGCGCGTGTTGAGCATGATGTCGTCTATGCTCTTCTCGCCCGCCAGCACCGGCGACAGCAAGATGCGGTTGTAGTTACCGTGCGGCTCGGCGCCGAACACGGTAATGTCGTACATGTCCGGCGCCAGCTTGTACAGTTCTTCCACCGTACGCATGCCGGCCATGCCGTTACCAATGACGACCAGCG
This sequence comes from Duganella rivi, assembly GCF_009857435.1. Classification (GTDB taxonomy): domain Bacteria; phylum Pseudomonadota; class Gammaproteobacteria; order Burkholderiales; family Burkholderiaceae_D; genus Rugamonas; species Rugamonas rivi. Next base: position 228,298 of record NZ_WWCK01000007.1, on the reverse strand, counting down.
CCGGTTTCATAAACCTACCCAGACCTTTCCGCCATCGATGCGGGTTGGGTAGGTGCCGACCGAGTTCTCAGGCGCTTCGAGGCATTCGCCGGTTTGCAGGTCGAAGTGCTGCTTGTAGATCGGCGAGGCGACCACGATGCGCTCACCGAGCGAACCAACCAAGCCGCGCGACAGCACGGAGGCTTCCGAATTCGGGTCGTAGTTATCGATGGCGAACACGCGCGGGCTGCCGTCATCAACGTGGAACACGGCCACCTGTTCGTTGTTCAGCAGCGCACACACGCCGGTGTTAGGCACGATGTCGTCCAGATTGCAGACGGCGATCCAGTTATCGGTTTGGATATCACGGTGCATATCAATCTCCTTAAGCTGCCTTGACTGCGATAGGGATAACGCGCTTGCGTTCTTCAATGGTGGCCGGACGAATCTGGCCGCGTTCTTCCATGAACAGCACGTTCTGATCAGCTTTGTCGCTGTTGACGAAGTGGCGGAAGCGCTTGCGGGTCTCTGGATTCTCGACCGCTTCTTTCCACTCGCAGGCGTAGGTGTCGACCACGTGCTGCATATCGGCTTCCAGCTCGGCGCCGATGCCCAGCTTGTCCTTGACGATGACGTCCTTCAGGTAATCAAGACCGCCTTCCAGGTTTTCGCGCCAGGTGCTGGTGCGTTGCAGACGGTCGCCGGTGCGGCTGTAGAACATCAGGAAGCGGTCGATGTACTTGATCAGCGTTGCTTTATCGAGTTCAGTCGCCAGCAGTTCGGCGTGGCGCGGCTTCATGCCGCCGTTACCGGCCACGTACAGATTCCAGCCTTTTTCGGTAGCGATCACGCCGACGTCCTTGCCCTGTGCTTCCGCGCACTCTCGGGTGCAGCCGGACACGCCGAACTTGATCTTGTGCGGCGTGCGCAGACCTTTGTAGCGGTTCTCCAGTTCCACTGCGAGGCCGATGGAGTCATCCACGCCGTAGCGGCACCAGGTCGAACCGACGCAGGACTTCACGGTGCGCAGCGACTTGCCGTAAGCGTGGCCAGATTCAAAACCGGCTGCGATCAGTTCCTCCCAGATCAACGGCAGCTGTTCAACGCGGGCGCCGAACATATCGACACGCGCACCACCGGTGATCTTGGTGTACAAGCCATACTTCTTGGCGACCATGCCGACTGCGATCAGGCCATCTGCCGTCACTTCGCCGCCCGGCATGCGCGGCACCACCGAATAGGTGCCGTCCTTCTGGATGTTACCGAGGAAGTAGTCATTGGTGTCTTGCAGGCTGGCGTGCTCTTTCTTCAGCACGAAGTCGTTGTAGACGGTGGCGAGAATGCTGGCGGCCAGCGGTTTGCAGACGTCGCAGCCCAAGCCCTTGCCATGCTTGTGCAGCAGGTCGTTGAAGGTCTTGATCTGGCCGACTTTAATCAGGTGGAACAACTCCTGGCGCGAGTAGGCGAAGTGTTCGCATACATGGTTGTTCACCTCCATGCCCTGCTTCTTCATCTCGGCCTTCATCACTTGCGTGACCAGCGGAACGCAGCCGCCGCATGCAGTGCCGGCGCCGGTGCAGCTTTTTAGCTCACCGATGGTGCACGCGCCGTTGGCGACGGCTGCGCACAGCGTGCCTTTCGAGACGTCGTTGCAGGAGCAGATTTGCGCGCTATCCGGCAGCGCATCCACGCCCAACGCGGGCTTGGCTGCGCCATCCGATTGCGGCAGGATCAGGAACTCCGGCGATTCCGGCAGTTCGATTTTGTTCAGCATCATTTGCAGCAGCGTGCCGTACTCGCTGGCGTCGCCCACCATCACGCCGCCCAGCAGGTACTTGCCGCAGCTGGATACCACGATTTTTTTGTAGATCTGCTTGCGCTCATCGATGAACTGGTAGGAGTGGCTGCCTTCTTCCTTGCCGTGCGGGTCGCCGATCGAGGCCACGTCCACGCCCATCAGTTTCAGCTTGGTGCTCATATCGGCGCCAGCGAATTCCGCCGCTTCGCCCAGCATGTGCTTGACGGCGACGCGCGCCATTTCGTAGCCCGGTGCGACCAGGCCGAAGATCATGCCGCCCCACAGCGCGCATTCGCCAATCGCGTACACGTGCGGGTCGGAGGTGACGCAGTTGTTGTTGATTTCAATGCCACCGCGTGGGCCAATAGTCAGGCCGGCTTCTTTCGCCAGCATGTCGCGTGGACGGATACCGGCCGAGAACACGATCATGTCGGCATCCAGATGGCCGCCGTCGGCGAACTCCATGCGATGAGTGCCATCTACGCCGTCAACAATCGCGGTGGTGTTTTTGCCGGTGTGGACGGTCACGCCCAGTTCTTCGATTTTACGGCGCAGCACACGGCCGCCGCCATCATCCACCTGCACCGCCATCAGGCGCGGCGAGAATTCGACCACGTGGGTTTCGAGATTCATATCGCGCAGCGCCTTGGCGCATTCGAGGCCCAGCAGGCCGCCGCCGATCACCACGCCGGTCTTGGAGCGCTTGCCGCATTCCAGCATCGCTTCCAAATCTTCGATGGTGCGGTAAACGAAGCAGTCCTTGCGCTCCTTGCCCGGCAGTGGCGGCACGAATGGGAAGGAGCCGGTGGCGATTACCAGCTTGTCGTAGGCCAGCACATTGCCATCGGCGATGGTGACGGTTTTCGCCTTGGTGTCGATGGCGGTGGCGCGGGTGTTCAGGCGCAGCACCATATCGCTATTCTGTTCAAAGAAGCCTGGCTTCACCAGCGACAGGTCTTCGGCCGATTTACCGGAGAAGAATTCGGACAGGTGCACGCGGTCGTAAGCAGGACGCGGCTCTTCGCACAGCACCGTCACTTGCAAGTCAGGCGTGCCACTGTTGGCCAGGCTTTCGAGGAATTTGTGGCCTACCATGCCGTGGCCGATGACGATAATTTTCATAGTTCTATTCCTTAAGCGGTAGCGATTGCGGTTTCTTCGACGGCGGCGCTGCTGAAGCGCGCGGCCAGTGCGCACAAGGCGGAGATGGCGACCAGCACGCCGAGGATGCTGAGCGTCTGCTGCACGTCGCCGGTGCCTTTCATCAGGAAGCCTGCGGCGACAGCGCCTACATTGCCGCCTGCGCCGATGATGCCGGCCACGCCGCCGAGGGCGCGCTTGTCAACGAAAGGCACCACGGCGTAGGTCGCGCCGCAAGCCATGTGGGTGAACAGGCCGAAGAACAGCATGGCGGCGATGGCCAGTGCGGCGTTGCCTGCGTGAGCGAACATCAGCAAGCCAGCGCCTTCGCCCAGCATCAGTACGAACAGCAGGGTGACGCGGTTATTCAGGTTGCCGTTGGCGGCGAATTTGTCCGATACCCAGCCACCCAGTGCGCGGGCGAACAGCGCCAGCAAGCCAAAGCTGCCCGCAGCCATGCCGGCTTGCGCCAGCGTCAGTTTGAAGTGGTCAACGTAGTAGGTGGCGGCGATGTTGTGAATGAAGATCTCGATACCGAAGCAGGCACCGTAGGTGATGAACAGTAGCCACACGCGGTAGTTAGATGCGGCCAGCTTGAACGAATCCCAGCCGCCTTTCTTGCCACCTTCAATCGCAATGCCTGCCGCGCGCAGGTCGCTGAAATTCCCTTGCGGGCAGTCTTGCGTGTAACGGTAGTAGACACCGGCCATGATAATCATCAGGACGCCCGGCACGATCAGCGCGGCGCGCCAGCCGAAGCCCTCGCCTACGCCCAGCATCACCATGGCGGCCATCAGCAGCGGCATGGCCGCTTGTGCTGCGCCGCCGCCGGCGTTGCCCCAGCCTGCGGCGGCCGCGTTGGCGGTGCCCACCACTTTCGGCGCGAACATCACCGAGGTGTGGTACTGCGTGATGACGAAGCTTGCGCCGGCCGCGCCGATGGCGAGGCGGAAGAACAGGAAGCTCTCGTAACTCTGCGCGAAAGCCACGCCGATCACCGGGATGGAACCGAGTAGCAGCAAGCCGGTATAGGCCTTGCGCGGGCCGAAGTGATCGCACAGCGGGCCGATAATCAGTCGCACTACGATGGTGACGGCAACGGCGGCAATATTGATATTGGCGATCTGCGCGACGGTCAAACCGAATTCGCCTTTAATCACCGGCATCAGCGGCGCGCAGGCGAACCACGCGAAGAAGCAGACGAAGAATGCCATCCAGGTCAAGTGGAACGCCCGCATCTGAGGCGTTGAAATCGAGAAGAGCTTGATGCTGGTAGCTTTGCTGGCCATTGTTTATCCCGTTCAGAAAACAAAAAGGCGTCCGCACAACCGCAGTCGCAAAGACCGGGTTGGGCGGACGCCGTTGTCCTGCCAGTCCGTCCTTGGACCAGCTATGAATTCGTGTACTGCGGGGAGATCGCCGTTGATCCCTTGCCCTATGCATTGCAAGAGCTGTGCCAGCGGCTGAAATGCAGCGCTACAGAGGGAAAGCGCGCTTGAGAGGCGGCGCAGGCCGCGCCGCCATGCGATGTTGCGGTGCACAGCGCACGCTATCGGTGCAACAAGATGGTGCTATTCTCAAGGAATGAGTGCTACTAAATTTGAGACGGTGGACGCCTATCTCGCGTCTGTGGATGAGACCAAGGCCGGGACGCTGCGGTCGATTATTGATTTCGTCATTGCCGAGTTTCCGGCGCTGAGCGTCAAGATGGCCTGGAACGTTCCACATATTCATCTCGATGGCAAATACGTAGTGGGGCTGGCCGCCTATAAGAAGCATCTGACGTTTGCGCCATGGAGCGTGTTTGTCATGGAGGACTTCAAGGATCGACTTGCGCCGCTGGTCGTGTTTAAGAACTGCTTCCAGATCCCGGTCGATTGGGAGATCGATAAGGATCTGGTGCGAGACCTAGTAAGCGCCAGATTGGCGGAGCTGAATCGGGGCGGCTAGCTCTTGCCATGCATCGGCGCAGCGGACTACGTCGCCGACGATGATGATGCTTGGGCTACCCAGGCCGCTGTCGCGCAGGGCTTGCGGCAGTTGGCCCAGTGTGGTGATCAGCTGCTGCTGGTTGTCACGCGTTGCTGATTGGACGACGGCGACTGGCGTGCCTGCGGCAGCACCGCCTTCCAGCAGGCCGGCCTGGATGGTGTCCACGCGGGCTACGCCCATGTAGATCACCAGTGTCAGCTTGCTTTGCGCAAGGGCGCGCCAGTTGGGCTCCGAGGCCTCGTCTTTGCCGTGGCCCGTAACGAAGGTCGCCCCCTGGCTCCACGCGCGGTGCGTGACCGGGATGCCGATGCTGGTTGGCGCGGCGAGGCCGCTGCTGATGCCGGGCACCACGTCTACCTCGATACCATGCGCGCGCAAGGAAGTGCGCTCCTCGCCGCCACGGCCAAACATATAAGGATCGCCGCCTTTCAGGCGCACCACGCGGTGGCCGGCTTTCGCTTCGGCGATCATCAAGCGCTCGATGAATTCCTGCGGCGTGGAAGCGCAGCCGCCACGCTTGCCGACGTGGACCACGCGCGCCGAAGCCGGTGCGTACTCCAGCACCGCCGGATTCACCAAGTCATCGATCAGCACCACGTCCGCGCGCTCGATGGCGCGCACGGCTTTCAACGTCAGGAGTTCTGGATCGCCGGGACCGGCGCCGACCAAGGTTACGCTGCCCATGATTTACCCCGCTGCGGCCAGTGCCGCCGCCACCATTTCATCAATCTCGCCGCTGATGTTGGACAGTACGCCCGCCACCACCGAGAACTCTTTGCCCGCCTGCCCTGCCCGCGCCGCGACAATGCGCGCGTTGAACGCCACCATGCGCGCTTGGCGGTTGATGGTTTCGATATCCGTGATTACGCCGCGCAGCTGCTTCTTCACCAGGCGTGCGTTCGACTTGGCCTGCTCCTCGTAGATGGTGGTGATTTGATTCAGAATCGCCAGCGTCGGCGTGGTGATGCGCACCAGTTCCGCCAGCAGCTCGGCGCTGTCGCTGGCATTATGCGCAATTGCTTTCAGCGTGCGCTCGGCAAGATCGCCAAAAGCCGTGATCTCGCGATCGCCTTGCAGCTTGCCAAAGTAAGCCTGCTCCAGCTCCGGGCAGAACACGCCCGGCAAACCATCGCCATCGGTCAGCAGCGACTTGTGCGCGCTGCGGAACAGCGCCAGTGCTTCCGCAGCGATAGTCGCCGCACCGTCCTGCTGCTGCGATGCCAGCACGGCGTATAACACCAGCCGCTGCGAGGTAAAGCGGCGACGCCCAGACAAATTAATCAGGGCGCCGAAGACTTCTCCCGGCAGAGGCTTGCCGCCGCGCGAACCGGAGGCGGGTGGTATAGGCGCGTGCATGTGCATCGTTTAATCTCCTTGAGTTAAGCAGCTTCCTTGGCGGGGTGCGCCTGCTTCCGGTACAGGAACTCCAGCACCGCCGTACGGTATTCCATGTACTTCGCATCCGACGCCAGCACCACGCGGTCGCGCGGACGCTCCAGCTGTACATCGACGATTTCGCCGATGGTGGCTGCCGGGCCATTGGTCATCATGACGATGCGGTCGGACAGCAGCACCGCTTCGTCGACATCGTGCGTCACCATCACCACCGTGGACTTGGTGGCGGCGACGATCTTCAGCAATTCATCCTGCAAGTGAGCGCGGGTCAGTGCATCCAGTGCGCCGAACGGTTCATCCATCAGCAGCACTTTCGGCTCCATCGCCAGCGCGCGGGCGATACCGACGCGCTGCTTCATGCCGCCCGATATTTCATGCGGGCGCTTGGTTTCTGCATGCGTCAGGCCAACCAGCGCCAGCGCCGCCAAGGTGCGCTCACGCAGCTGCGCCTTGGTTTCCGTCGCGCTGAACACGCGCTCCACGCCGAGGTAGATATTTTCGTAGCAGGTCAACCAAGGCAGCAGCGAGTGGTTCTGGAACACCACCGAACGCTCCGGCGATGGGCCGGCGATCTCACGGTTAGCACACAGCAGCACGCCGTCGCTAGGCTTCAGCAGGCCGGCGATCAGATTGAGCAAGGTGGACTTGCCGCAGCCCGAATGGCCAATTAGCGTAATGAACTCGCCCTTGGCGACTTTCAGGTCTATCTCACGCAGCGCGTGGAATACACCCTTCTTAGTGTGGAACACCATCTCCACGCCTTCGATATCGATGAATTTATCTTCCATGATCGCCGCTCCTTAGTTGGATACTTGTTCGTAGGTGAAGGCACGGGCCAGCGCCATCAGCGCCTGCTCCAGCAGCAGGCCAACCAAACCAATCGCGCCGATGGCGATGATAATGTGCGGGACGTTCAGGTTATTCCATTCATCCCAGACCCAGAAGCCGATGCCCACGCCGCCGGTCAGCATCTCGGCCGCGACGATCACCAGCCACGCGGTGCCGATCGACAGGCGCACGCCGGTCAGCACGAACGGCAGCGCCGATGGCAGCAGGATCTTGGTCAGGATCTTCCATTCGGAGAGATTCAAAACGCGCGCCACGTTCATGTAATCCTGCGGCACGCGCTGCACGCCGATGGCGGTATTGATGATCATCGGCCAGATCGAGCAGATAAAGATCGACCAGATTGCAGCAGGGTTGGCCGATTTGAACACCAGCAGGCCAATCGGCAACCACGCTAGCGGCGACACCGGTTTCAGCAAGCTGATAATGGGACTGAACATGGCGCTGACAAACTGCACGCGGCCGATCAGGAAGCCGAGCGGAATGCCGACCAGCGCGGCCAGGCCAAAGCCCACGCCCACACGCTGCAAGGACGCCAGCAGGTTCCAGCCGATGCCTTGATCGTTAGGGCTGTTGCGGTAGAACGGATCGGAGAACAGCTTGATCGCCTCTTCCAGCGTGGCGGCCGGCGTTGGGAAGGCAGTGTTCTTCACGGTGATGATCTGCCAGACCAGCACCAGCAAGGCAGCGCCTATCAGCGGCGCGATGATTTTCAGCGCGGTGGCCGAGACCTGCTGGCGTGCACGCGCCGTCGAATTGGCGGCCAGCGGGCGGCGTGGGCGGCGCGCCGGTGCAGCGGGCGTGGACGATGCGGCCGGCGCCGCGGCCTCGGTGCCGGCGGCGGCGACTGCACCGGCAACCGGTTCAGCGCTATCGGGTTGTAGCATGGCGTTCATGGCGTACTCCTGTCATCAGGCTTTGATCTTGAACGAGGCGGCGAACGCTTTCGGGTTCTTGCCGTCCCACACGGAACCATCCATCAGTTTCGACGTACGCAGAGGGCTCTTAGGTAAAGGCGTTTTGGTCATGGTGGCAGCATCCTTGTACAAGTCGATCTGGTTGACCGCAGTGGCCACGGCCAGATAATCAGGATCATCTTTCAGCAAACCCCAGCGGCGGTGCTGGGTCATGAACCACATGCCGTCCGACAGATACGGGAAGTTGACCGCGCCTTCGTTGTAGAACTTCATGTGATTCGGGTCGTCCCACGTTTTACCGAGGCCATTCTGGTAGCGGCCCATGATGCGCTGGTCGATCGCATCTTTGCTGGTGTTGACGTAGGACTTATCGGCGATGATCTCGGCCATCTTGTTCTTGTTGGCCAGAGAAGAGTCGATCCACTTGCCGGCTTCGAGAATCGCCGCCATCATGGCGCGGCAGGTGTTTGGATACTTCTTGGCGAATTCCAGCGTGCAGCCCAGCACCTTCTCCGGGTGATCCTTCCAGATATCCTGCGTGGTGGTGGCGGTGATGCCCACGCCGTCCATGATGGCGCGGTGGCCCCACGGTTCGCCCACGCAGAAGCCGTCCATATTCCCGACCCGCATATTGGCCACCATCTGAGGCGGCGGCACGGTGATGACCTTCGCATCCTTCATTGGATTGATGCCGTTGGCCGCCAGCCAATAGTACAGCCACATGGCGTGGGTACCGGTCGGGAAGGTTTGCGCGAAGGTGTATTCGCGCTTATCGGTGTTCATCAGCTTGGCCAGCGAGGCGCCATCGACGCCACCCTTGTCGGCGACTTTCTTCGACAGCGTGATCGCCTGGCCGTTGTTATTGAGGCTCATCAGCACGGCCATGTCTTTCTTCTGGCCGCCGATGCCCATCTGTACGCCGTAAAGCAAGCCATACAGCACATGGGCTGCATCGAGATCGCCGTTGGACAGTTTGTCGCGCACGCCGGCCCACGAGGCTTCTTTACTCAGTACGAATTTGACGCCGTATTTTTTATCGAAGCCCAGCACCGAGGCCATGACCACGGAGGCGCAGTCGGTCAGCGGGATGAAGCCGATCTTGATTTCTTCTTTTTCCGGCTTATCCGAACCTGCTGCCCATACGCCACCCGTCGACAAACCCAACATACTTCCTCCCGCTACCAGACCTGCACCATGAATGATTTTTCTGCGTGTTGCGTTGACTGCATCCGTCTTCGGTGGCGTACCTAGCTTCTTATAGTTCATGGTGATTCCCTTTTTGTAGTCGTCGATAACTATGAGCCAAAAAAAACGCCTACCCTCACGAAACGAATTCATGATTGGTAGACGTCATTGTCTGGTGGGCCCCACCGCCGTTGGCGGGACGCAGCCGCGCAGCATTGCGCTTGCCGTTAGCTATGCAATGTCCGTGCCAGCGGGTTTACAGAGGGAAAGGGAGTTTTCAGGCGAAAAAAAATGCACCGCTTTTGCGCGGTGCATCATTTTGGGTGGGCGTTTTTAGCCCAGCAGGTCTTCCACGTCCAAAATGCGCTGGGCCACCTCGGACAGTTTGAGGTTCTTGCTCATGGCCATGGAACGCAGCTTTTGGTAGGCCTGTTCCTCGGTGAAGCGCTGGCGCTCCATCAGTAAGCCCTTGGCGCGCTCGATCACCTTGCGCTCGGCCAGCTTGCTCTTGGTGTCGCTGAGCTCGTCCAGCAGCTTTTGCTCGCGTTTAAACTGGGCCAGGGCCACTTGCAGCACCGGCTTGATGCGCTCGCTCTGCAAACCGGCCACGATGTAGGCCGAGACGCCCGCCTCCACCGCCGCTTCCATGCTTTCGGGATCCTGGTCTTCGGTGAACATGACGATGGGGCGGCGTTCGTCGCGGGTGGCGATGACCACGTGCTCCAGCACGTCGCGCGCGTCCGATTCGGCGTCGACGATGATCATGTCGGGCTGCAGCTGGGCGATGCGCTCGGGCAGGTACATATCCGGCGGCAGCGAGGCGATGATGTCGTAGCCCGCTTCCAGCAGGCCGATGCGCAGCACCCGCGCGCGTTCGGCCTGCGCATGCAGCGACTCGTCACCCTCGTCATGGATGACGGTGTTGACGACGACAATACGCAAATTGGGCATGGCCGGCTTACGCATGGGAGTGGGTAATGACCCTGCGGCAAGCAAGAATCAAACCAGTAATTTTGATGTGCATTTGCAGATTCTACGGCACAACGCACAAATTCTGCCAGCACTCGCCCTGCGCGAACCTACCTTTGCATGCCCCAGCGGCGGATGGTTAAGGTTTCCAGTGGACGGAAAACCACGTTATCGACGAGCAGTCCGATCAGGATGACGGCAGCCAACCCGGCGAACACTTTGTCGGTGTAGAGCTCGTTACGGTTTTGGAAGATGTACCAGCCCAGGCCGCCTTGTCCGGCGGTGGTGCCGAATACCAGCTCGGCGGCGATCAGGGTGCGCCAGGCGAAGGCCCAGCCGATTTTCAGGCCGGAGACGATGGACGGCAGCGCGGCCGGCACCAGGATGTGCAGCACGAAGCGCAGGCCGCTGAGGCCGTAGTTGCGGCCGGCCATGCGCAGGGTCTCGGGCACGGACTGGAAGCCGGCGTAGGCACCCAGCGCCAGCGGCCACAGCACGGCGTGTACGATCACGAACAGCAGGCTGGCTTTGCCCAGGCCGAACCACAGCAATGCCAACGGCAGCAGCGCGATGGCGGGCAGCGGGTTGAACATGGCGGTCAGGGTTTCCAGCAGGTCGCGGCCGATGCGCGTTGACGCGGCCAGCGCGGTCAGGGCGAAGGCGGCGAGGATGCCGATCACATAGCCTTGCAGCAGGACGCTGAGCGAGACGCGCACGCGGTCGAGCAGCTCACCACTGGCGATGCCTTCAGCGAAGGCTTGCGCGGTTTGCAGGAAGGTCGGCAGCAGCAGGTCGTTGTTTTGCCAGCGCGCGATGGTTTCCCACAAGGCGGCCAGCAGCACCAGGATAACGGATTTGCGCAGCCAGCCTCGCTGCCACAAGCTGCGCGCAAGAGGCAGCGCCGGAGCGGCAGGCCGCAACGCCGGCGGTGTGACGCTGTATTCGCGCTCTTGGCGGATCGGCGGATCGAGGACGAGGCTCATGGCGCAGTCCCTCGCCCGCCCGCATGCTCAGCATGGGCACCGGCGTGCGCCGGTGCGACGGTGGCCGTGTCGTCCACGCCAAACAGCAATCCATGAATGCGCTGAGACGCCGCTTGAAACTCCGCACTGCCCGCGCTCACCAAATCAAACTGATGGCTATTCAACTCCGCCCTTACCTGCCCCGGATGCGGCGACAGCAGCAAGATCCGATTCCCCACCACCAGCGCCTCCTCAATCGAATGCGTGACAAACAGCAGCGTAAAGCGCAGCTCTTCCCACAAGCGGCCAAGTTCCTCCTGCATCTTGCGCCGCGTGAGCGCATCGAGCGCGGCGAACGGTTCGTCCATCAGCAGCACCTCCGGCTGCATCGCCAGCGCGCGCGCAATCGCCACGCGCTGCTTCATGCCGCCGGACAGCGTGTGCGGATGCGCATGCTCAAATCCACTCAAGCCCACCTTGGCTATCCAGTGCATGGCCCGCTCGGCCGCTTCATGGCGGCTCACGCGCTTGGTCATCAGCAGCGGGAACATCACGTTCTCCTTCACCGTCTTCCAGGGCGGCAGCTGGTCGAACTCCTGGAACACCACGATGCGATCCGGCCCCGGCCCGCTGACCTCCGCACCGTTAATCGTGATGCTGCCCGCCGCCGGCTTGATGAAGCCCGCCGCCGCCTTCAACAGCGACGACTTGCCGCAACCCGAAGGCCCAAGCAGCACAAAGCGATCGCCGCGATACACATCGAAGCTGACGTCGTGCGTGGCGCGCGTGCCGCCGTATTCAAGGCTCACGCCATCGGCACGCAGCAGCGGCGCGATGCCGCCGGTTGGGCTGACGATTTGCAGACTCATGACCCGGCCGCAATCACAGGATCTTCAAAGAAGTAATCGCGCCAGCTAGCCGGCTGCTTCTTGATCGCGCCGACGCGGTACAGGAACTGCGCCAGGCCGTAAGTATTCTGCGGCGCGACGCTGAAGTTCACTTGCGGGTTCTTGATGATCTTCAGCAGCAGATCACGATCCACCTTGGCTTTGCTGACGCGCAGATAAGTATCGGCCGCGCCTTCAGGATTCTTGGTGATGTACTGCGCCGCTTCCGCCAGTGCAGCGGTGAAGGCGCGATAGGTTTTCGGATTCTCGTTGCGGAATTTCTCGGTTGCGTACAGCACCGTGGCGGAGCTGGGGCCGCCCAGCACATCGTAGGAATTCAGAATGATGCGCGCATTCGGATTGGCGGCCAGTTCCTGCTCCTGGAATGGCGGATTGCCAAAGTGGCCGTTGATCTCCGTGCCGCCCGCAATCACGGCTGCTGCTGCATCAGGATGCGGGAGCGTCTGCGTGAATTTATCGAGACGCGCAAACTCCTTGTCGCCCCACTGCTTGGCCGCCGCGTATTGCAAGATGCGCGACTGCACCGACACCGTCACCGCAGGCAGCGCGATGCGATCTTTCTCGCTCAAGTCCGCGATAGTCTTCACCTTGGGATTGGTGCTCACGAGGTAGTAAGGGAAACTGCCCAGCGAGGCCACACCTTTCACATTCTGCTTGCCGTTGGTGCGATCCCAAATCGTCAGTAGCGGGCCAACGCCGGCGCCGGCGATATCGATAGCGCCCGACAGCAGGGCATCATTCACCGCCGAACCGCCCGACAACTGCAGGCGCTCCACCGTGATATCGACGCCGAGCTTCTTGCCCTGCTTCTCAATCAGCTGCTGATCCTGCGCCACGTTCAGCAGCAGGTACACCACGCCGAACTGCTCGGCGATACGAATGCGTCCTTCTGCCTGCGCCGGTGCGGCGGCAGCGAGCGACAAGGCGAGAACGGCGGCGGTCAATCTCAACATGGTGATCCTCTTCGAAGAATTAGAAAGGCACGTCGCCTTCAATGGTGGTGCGATACAGCTTGCGGCGCAGATGGTCGGGCGTGCCGCCGGCAAGGTGCATCAGCGAACGGTTATCCCAGAACACCAGGTCATGCGGCGCCCAGCGATGGCGGTACACATGCTCCGGCTTCACGCTGTGCGCGAACAACTCGGCCAGCAGCGCGCGGCTCTCGTCTTCGGGAATGCCGACGATGCGGGTGGTGAAATGCTCGCTGACGAACAGCGCCTTGCGGCCCGTCTCCGGGTGCGTGCGCACCACCGGATGTTCGACCGGCTTAACCTCATCGATCTGCGCCTGCGTCAGCGCCGGGCGGAATGGGCTGCGGCGGCGCAGCTCTTCATACTGCGCGAGATAGCTATGCTCAGCGCGCGCGCCTTGCACCGCGTGGCGCAGCGCGGCCGGCAGCGTGTCGTAGGCAAGATGCATATTGGCGAACAGCGTATCGCCGCCTTCGAGCGGCAGTTCCTGCGCATGCAGCATCGAGCCGAGACTCGGCGTCTCCTTGTACGACAGATCCGAATGCCAAAAATGGCCGGCGTCGCCAAGGCCGAGCGGCTTGCCGTTCTCGATGATGTTGGAAATGATCAGCACCTCGGGATGCGAGGGCAGCTGGAAATTGCGCAGCACATGGATTTGCAGCGGGCCGAACCGGCGGCTGAAATCAACTTGCTGCTGCGGCGTGATGCGCTGGTCGCGGAACACCAGCAAGTGGTGATCCAGGTGCGCTTTATGAATGCGTTGAAAATCCCGCTGCGGCAGCGGGCGATTCAGGTCAAGCCCGATAACCTCCGCGCCCAGCGGCGCGTCGAACAACTCAACCTGGAAAGAATCCTGAAGAACGGCAGCCATGGCACCCACCTCGTGAAAGTAGTGCCATACAGTCTATGCCGCCGTCCTTATTTAGAAAACGAAGCTTATCTGATATCGTTATGCGGATTTTAAGCGGCTTCGTACTTCGCCAAACGCTGCTGCACTGCTGGGGCCAGCTGATCCAGCGCGCTGACGGCGATGCCCATGTCTTGCAGCTTGCCGTCGTTGATGCCGTAGACCCAGCCGTGCACGGTCAGTTCCTGGCCGCGGTCCCAGGCGTCGCGCACGATGGTGGTTTGCACCACGTTGTTGACTTGCTCCACCACGTTCAGTTCCACCAGGCGCTCCGAGCGCTTTTGCTCGTTGACCACGGCGCCGAGGTAGCGCTCGTGCTTCTGGGTGACGTCGTAGACGTGGCGCAGCCAGTTGTCGACCAGGCCGACGCGGGTGCCGGTCATGGCGGCGTGCACGCCTTTGCAGCCGTAGTGGCCGACCACGATCACGTGCTTGACCTTCAGCACTTCCACCGCGAACTGCAGCACCGACAGGCAGTTCAGGTCCGAATGCACCACCACGTTGGCGATGTTACGGTGCACGAACACGTCGCCCGGGGCCAGGCCCAGCAGCTCATTTGCCGGCACGCGGCTGTCGGAGCAACCGATCCACAGGTATTCCGGCGCGGCTTGCGTGGCCAGGCGGTTGAAGAAGTCCGGGTCGCGCTCAACTTCCGATGCGGCCCATTTGCGGTTGTTCTCCAGCAGGTGACGCAGGGGGGATGTGCTGTTTTTCAGGGTTTCCATGATGCTCCTCTCGTACATAAGAAGACCGCCGGTCTGCAAAATCAGCAGCGCGGCGGTCTGGATATTACCGATTTAACGCGACAAAGAATTACTCAAAAAAGTCTTTTACCTTGTCACGCCAGGTCTTCGTCTGCGGGCTGTGCTTGGCGCCGCCCTCAGTGGTGGATTTTTCAAACTCGCGCAGCAGTTCCTTCTGCTTGTCGGTCAGCTTGACCGGCGTCTCAACTGCCACGTGGCAGAACAGGTCGCCCGCGAAGCCGGAACGCACGCCCTTGATGCCCTTGCCTTTGAGGCGGAAGGTCTTGCCCGACTGGGTGCCTTCAGGGATCGTAAACGATACTTTACCAGACAACGTCGGCACCTCGATTTCGCCGCCCAGCGCCGCCTTGGCGAAGGAGATCGGCATTTCGCAGTGCAGGTCGTCGCCCTCGCGCTGGAACACGCTGTGCGGCTTGATGTGGATTTCCACGTACAAGTCGCCCGACGGCCCGCCGTTGGTGCCCGGTTCGCCGTTGCCCGACGAGCGGATGCGCATGCCGTTGTCGATACCGACCGGGATTTTCACTTCCAGCGTTTTGTTGCGCTTGATGCGGCCCTGGCCCGAGCATGCGGCGCATGGCTCTGGAATGATCTTGCCGGTGCCGTGGCATTTCGGGCAGGTCTGCTGGATGCTGAAGAAGCCCTGCTGCATGCGCACCTGACCGTGGCCGGCGCAGGTCGAGCAAGTCACCGGCGAAGTGCCCGGCTTGGCGCCGGAGCCGTGGCAGGTGTCGCACTTGTCCCACGACGGCACGCGGATGGTGGTGTCGAAGCCGTGCGCTGCTTGTTCCAGCGTGATCTCGAGGTTGTAGCGCAGGTCGGCGCCGCGGTACACCTGCGGGCCTTGGCTGCGGCCGCGGCCGCCGCCGAAGATATCGCCGAAGATGTCGCCAAACGCATCGCCGAAACCGCCGGCGCCGCCGCCGAAACCGCCGCCGCCCATGTTCGGGTCAACGCCGGCGTGACCGTAGCGGTCATACGCCTCGCGCTTCTCCGGGTTGGTCAGCATTTCGTAGGCTTCTTTGACTTCCTTGAACTTCTCTTCCGCGTCCTTGCTGTCCGGGTTGCGATCCGGGTGGTACTTCATAGCCAGTTTGCGATAGGCCTTCTTGATCTCGTCTTCGGTTGCGCTCTTTGCGACACCGAGTACCTCGTAGAAATCACGCTTTGCCATATTGTCGTAACCTTGCTTATATTCTGTGCTGATTTATGCGAAAAAGCCGAGCCGGCGGCACTGCCACGCGACTCGGCTTGTCATTCCCGCCGCAGCGGGAATGACGGGAGTGACGATTACTTGCTGTCTTTAACTTCTTTGAAGTCAGCGTCAACCACGTCGTCTTGTGGCTTGGCTTGCTCGGCGCCAGGCGCTGCGCCTTCAGCACCGCCGGCAGCTTGCTGCGCTTGCATGTCGGCGTACATCTTCTCGCCCAGCTTCTGCGAAGCGGTCGACAGGGCAGCTACCTTGGCGTCGATCTCGGCCTTGTCGCCCGATTTGATCGAGGCTTCCAGATCGCCGATCGCAGCTTCGATCTTCTCTTTCTCACCGGCTTCCAGCTTGTCGCCGTATTCGGTCAGCGATTTGCGGGTCGAGTGCACCAGTGCGTCGGCTTGGTTGCGCGACTCAGCCAGTTCTTTCACTTTCTTGTCTTCTTCAGCGTTGACTTCAGCGTCTTTCACCATTTTCTGGATTTCAGCTTCGGTCAGGCCGGAGTTAGCCTTGATCGTGATCTTGTTCTCTTTGCCGGTGGCCTTGTCTTTGGCGCCGACGTGCAGGATGCCGTTGGCGTCGATGTCGAAGGTCACTTCGATCTGTGGCGTGCCGCGTGCTGCTGGCGGGATGCCTTCCAGGTTGAATTCGCCCAGGCCTTTGTTACCGGCTGCGATTTCGCGCTCGCCTTGGTAGACCTTGATGGTCACGGCTGGCTGGTTGTCGTCAGCGGTCGAGAACACTTGCGAGAACTTGGTCGGAATCGTGGTGTTCTTGTGAATCATCTTGGTCATCACGCCGCCCAGGGTTTCGATACCCAGCGACAGCGGGGTCACGTCCAGCAGCAGCAAGTCTTTGCGCTCGCCCGACAGCACCGAACCTTGGATCGCAGCACCGACGGCCACGGCTTCGTCTGGATTCACGTCCTTGCGTGGATCTTTGCCGAAGAACTCTTTGACCTTTTCCTGTACCTTCGGCATACGGGTCATACCGCCGACCAGGATGATGTCGTCGATGTCCGACACTTTAACGCCCGCGTCCTTGATCGCGGTTTTGCATGGCTCGATGGTGGCGTTGATCAGCTCTTCCACCAGCGACTCCAGCTTGGCGCGGGTCATCTTCAGGGTCAAGTGCACCGGCGCGCCGTTCGCCATGGCGATGTACGGCTCGTTGATCTCGGTTTGCTGCGACGACGACAGTTCGATCTTCGCGCGCTCGGCCGAAGCCTTGATACGCTGCAGAGCGATCGGATCTTTTTTCAGATCCAGGCCGTTGATCTTCTTGAACTCTTCGATGATGTAGTCGATCACGCGCTGGTCGAAGTCTTCGCCGCCCAGGAAGGTGTCGCCGTTGGTCGACAGCACTTCGAACTGCTTCTCGCCGTCCACGTCCGCGATTTCAATGATCGATACGTCGAAGGTACCGCCGCCCAAGTCGTACACGGCGATTTTACGGTCGCCTTTTTCGGTCTTGTCCAGGCCGAATGCCAGTGCCGCTGCGGTTGGTTCGTTGATGATGCGCTTGACGTCCAGGCCTGCGATACGGCCGGCGTCTTTGGTTGCCTGGCGCTGCGAGTCGTTAAAGTACGCAGGTACGGTGATGACGGCCTCGGTGACTTCTTCACCCAGGTAGTCTTCCGCGGTTTTCTTCATCTTGCGCAGCACTTCCGCCGAGATTTGTGGCGGGGCCAGTTTCTTGTCGCGTACGCCGATCCATGCATCGCCGTTGTCGGCTTTGGTGATCGAGTAAGGCATCAGGCCGATGTCCTTCTGCACTTCCTTCTCGTCGAATTTACGACCGATCAGGCGTTTGACCGCGAACAGGGTGTTCTTTGGATTGGTAACGGCCTGGCGTTTTGCCGGCGCGCCGACCAGAATTTCACCATCTTCTTGATAAGCAATGATAGATGGCGTCGTACGTGCGCCTTCAGCGTTCTCGATTACCTTAGGCTGACCGTTTTCCATGACGGAAACGCACGAGTTGGTGGTTCCCAAATCGATACCGATAATACGACCCATGATTTTTCTTCCTTATTTGCTAAAGTTCAGATGGTACTAATATGTGGAAAAACTCTATCGTTTCAAGAGCTTTAGTTACTTTGGTTGCGCTGCGGTGACGATGGCCGGACGCAGCAGGCGGTCGGCGATCATATAACCTTTTTGCAGCACAGCAACAACGGTATTGGCTTCCTGGTCGGCAGGCACCACGGCAACGGCCTGGTGCTTGTTTGGGTCCAGTTTCTCGCCTTGCGCCGGTTCGATGGCGATCAGGCGGTTGCGCTCGAAGGCCGAGGACAGCTGTTTCAGCGTCATTTCCACGCCTTCTTTCAGCGATTCGACGGTAGGCGCTTCCACTTTCAAGGCCATTTCCAGGCTGTCCTTGACCGGCACCATGGCTTCGGCAAAGCTTTCAACAGCAAATTTGTGTGCCTTGGCCACGTCTTCCTGGGCGCGGCGGCGGATGTTCTCACCGTCGGCTTTGGCGCGCATGAAGGCGTCGTGCATTTCAGCCAGCTTGGCTTCGGTTGCGGCCAGCTGTTCTTCCAGCGATGGCAGGCCAGCTTCCGGGGTCGATGGTGGGGCCGACGCAGCGGCTTCGGCCGCCTCTGGATTAGGTGGTACGGCTTGGTTTTCCTGATCTTGCATCTAAAGACTCCTACAATCGTATTTGTTTGACATTACTTTTGTTACCGCTGTGGCAGCAAATGGGGCAATAACCTACGATTTCAAGGGTTTATTTTGCCTGCCATTTCGACAACACGAGCTTGTATCAGGCGGCTATTTTAACAGGCTGGCACTCGTCACCCGCAAGTGCTGATTATCGGGTGACGGTGTGATTGTGGCGGGAATGTTGCTTTTCAGTCGGCTGCGCCGCGTTGCAGGGCGGCGGCGCGACCGGCTTCTGCCTCTTTTTTCAGCGCCTCGCGCTGGGATGGGGCCAGCTGGGTCGGCCAGCCGATGATGTGCTGCTCGGCGATCTCGGCCAGCGCGGCGATCCACGCCGGGGATTCGTTCAGGCACGGGATGTAGTGGAATTCACGGCCGCCGTTGGCTTCGAAGTCGTGGCGTACTTCCATGGCGATTTCTTCCAGCGTTTCCAGGCAGTCGCTGATGAAGCCGGGGCAGATCACGTCCACGCGCTTGACGCCGTCGCGTGCTAATTGGGCAACGGTGGGCGCGGTGTACGGCTGCAGCCACTCGGCCTTGCCGAAGCGCGACTGGAAGGTGACCACGTACTGGTCAGGCGTCAGCTTGAGGGCGGCGGCCAGCAGGCGCGCGGTTTTCAGGCATTCGCAGTGGTAGGGGTCGCCCAGCATCAGGGTGCGTTTGGGCACGCCGTGGAAGCTCATCACCAGCTGTTCCGGCTTGCCGTGCTGCTCCCAGTGGCTGAGCACGGACTGCTGGAGGGCGCGGATGTAGCCGTCATGGTCGTGATAGTTGCGCACGAAACGCAATTCCGGGATGTTGCGCACGCTGCCGTAGTGCTGGAACACGGCGTCGTAGATGGAGCCGGTGGTGGTGCCCGAGTATTGCGGGTAGGCCGGCAGCAGCAGGATGCGGTCAGCGCCGTCTTGTTTCAGCTTGGTCAGCACTTCCGGCAGCGAGGGCGAGCCGTAGCGCATGGCCATGGCGACGGTGAGGTCTTGGTGACCGCGTTCGCCAAGCGCGCCGCGCAGGTACTGCGCTTGCGCGGCCGTGTGCGTGCGCAGCGGCGAGCCTTCGCGCGTCCAGATCGATTCATACTTCTTGGCCGACTGGCCGGAGCGGAACGGCAGGATGATCAGGTTGAGGATGAACCACCACACCGCCTTCGGGATCTCGACCACGCGCGGATCGGACAGGAACTGCTTGAGGTAGCGGCGCACCGCAGAGCGGGTCGGCGCATCCGGCGTACCGAGATTCACCAGGACGATGGCGCTACGGCCAACAGTGCCGTGCTTGTGAGGAGGTTCTTTTTGGAAGGTCATAAGTCAGGATGCCAATAGTTCGCGGGCGTGTTTGCGGGTGGTGGCGGTGATTTCCAGGCCGCCCAGCATGCGGGCGATTTCTTCCACGCGCGACTTGGAATCCAGCACGTCGATGCGCGAGGCGGTCTTGCCGTTGTCCAGCGTGCCCTTGGCCACCTGGAAGTGCTGGCCGGCCTGGCTCGCCACTTGCGGCAAGTGCGTCACGCACAGCACTTGGCGTTCCTGCCCCAAGCGGCGCAGCAAGCGCCCCACCACTTCCGCCACGCCGCCGCCGATGCCGCTATCCACTTCATCGAAGATCAAGGTCGGCACCGTGGTGGCGTTGGAGGTGATCACGGAAATCGCCAGCGAGATACGCGCCAGCTCACCGCCCGACGCCACTTTCGCCAGCGGCCGCGCCGCCACGCCGGCGTGACCGGCCACCAGGAATTCCACCTGCTCCAAGCCATACGCCGCCGGCTCGCACGCATTCAGCGCGACTTCGAAACGGCCGCCGGTCATGTTCAATTCCTGCATGGCCTTGGTGACGGCTTCGCCCAGCTTCTGCCCGGCGCGCAGGCGCGTGGCCGACAGCTTTTGCGCCTCCGCCATGTACGCGGCCTTGAGCTTTTCTTCCTGCTTGCGCAAGCCATCCAGGTCGGTGGCGTCGGCCAGTTGCGACAGGCGCGTGGCCAGCTTGGTGTGCTCTTCCGGCAGCTCGTCTTCCAATACGCGGAACTTGCGCGCGGCCGAATGAATCGCATCCATGCGCGCTTCCACCGTGCGCAAACGCGCTGGATCCAGATCCACGCGGTCCAGATAATCGTTCAGCGCATACACGGCTTCCTGCAATTGAATGCGCGCCGGCTCGATCAAGTCCACGATAGGCTGCAAGCCGCTGTCGATGCCGGCCAGCTTGCCCAGCTTCTGGTGCAGCGACGACAGCTGCGACAGGATGGGATGATCCTCGGCCTCGGAGATCGCGGCCAGCGCTTCCTGCGCGCCTTCCATCAAGCTGGCCGCGTGCGACAGGCGGCTTTGCTCATTGCTGACCTCCGTCCATTCGCCCGGCTTGACCGCCAGCTTTTCCAATTCATTGACCTGCCATTCCAGCCGCTCGCGCTCATACAGCACGTTGGCGGCATTGGTTTCAAATTCTTCCAGTTGGCGCGACAAGGCACGCCAGGCTTTATACGCAGCGGCCACCGAACGCGCCTCGCCGCCGGCGCCGGCTTGACCGTCGAGCAGATCGCGCTGCGCCTCGGTCTTCATCAGCGACTGGTGCGCGTGCTGGCCGTGAATGTCCACCAGCAGATCGCCCAACTCGCGCAACTGCGCCGCCGTTGCCGCCACGCCGTTGATATAAGCCTTGCTGCGGCCGGCGTTATCGATCACGCGGCGCAGCAGCGCGCCGCCCTCTTCCACCGCGAACTCGTTCGCCACCAGCCACGCGCGCGCCTGCTCGCTGACCGCGAAATCGGCGGTGATATCAGCCTTGGCCGCGCCCTCGCGCACCACGCTGGCGTCGCCGCGCCCGCCCAGCGCCAGGGTCAGCGCATCGATCAAGATCGATTTGCCAGCCCCGGTCTCGCCGGTGAACACCGTAAAGCCGGCGGAGAATTCCAGTTCTATCGTATCGACGATAACGAAATCACGGATGGACAGGGTACGCAGCATGGAGAACTGTAAGTGGAGTTAAGCGAGTTTGCCTTCACCGGACGGATACTCGTTCCAGTGCAGCTTCTCGCGCAGGGTGTTGTAGTAGCTCCAGCCGTCCGGGTGCAGGAAGGTGATCGCGTGCGGCGAACGCTGGATCACAATCCGATCCTGCGATTGCAGGCTGGCGAAGGTTTGCATGTCGAAGTTGACGCTGATGTCGCGCCCGCGCACGATTTCGACCACGATCTCGCTCGATTCCGGCAGCACGATGGGACGGTTCGACAGCGCATGCGGCGCAATCGGCACCAGCACGATGCCGCCCAGCGCAGGATGCAGCAGCGGGCCGCCGGCCGACAGCGCGTAGGCGGTGGAGCCGGTCGGCGTCGAGATAATCAGGCCGTCGGAACGCTGGTTGTACATGAACTGCCCATCCACGTCCACCCGCAGCTCGGCCATGCCGGCGCCGGTGCCGCGCGAGACCACCACGTCGTTGACCGCCATGCCAACGTGGATCACGTCGCCGCCGCGCGTGACGCGGCCTTCCAGCAAGGTGCGGCGCTCGGCCTTGTAGCTGCCGCTGAGGATCCGCGCCAGCGCATCGTGCATGCCTTCCAGCGGAATGTCGGTCATGAAGCCCAGGCGGCCCTGGTTGATGCCGATCAGCGGCACGTTGAACGGCGCCAGCTGGCGCGCGATGCCCAGCATGGTACCGTCGCCGCCCATCACGATGGCGGCGTCGCAATCGGCGCCGATGCCGGCCGCGTTCATCACGCGGCGGTCGTCCAGTTGCAGGCCAAGGTGGGAAGCGGTGTGTTCTTCGAACACCACCTCGTAGCCGCCCTGCTCCAGGAACTCGACCACGCTGCCCACCGACTCGGCAATGCCATCGGTATTCGGGCGCACGACCAGTGCGATAGTTTTAAAATCAGTGGACGTGGTGGTCATAAAAAATCTCGGCTTTGGGCTATAGCGTCGTCACTGTACATTTAAACAGTGCCATGTGCAAGTTTAATGGCCGACCGACAGGATGCCCATGCCGCCCGAGATCAGCACCGCGAACAGCAGCCCGATCATGTAGAACAGCATCAGCACCGACCAGCGCACGAAGGTGCCAAGGCGGCTGCTGTGATACACGCGCCGCATGGCCCACGGCAGGTAGGCGATCAGCCAGCACCACAGCGCAAACTGCGCCAGCCCGAAATGCGCCAGCAGGATGACGCTAAACATCAGGAAGGCAAAGGCGTTGGTGTGCAGCGCAAACAGCATATGCTCGCCGAAGCGGCGGCCGGAGCCGAGGTACAGCACCTTCAGCAGCAGCGCGAACACCGGCATCATGCAGAAGATCGCGTACGGCGCGTAGTGGCTCATGCCGTTCTTGAAGACTTTGGCCTGCTCGTCCGGCGGCAGCTGGTTCAACGCGTGCCACTGGCGGCGCAGCAGCGGCCAGTCGGCCAGCTTGCCGTCGATGTATTGCTCGTTGATGTTTTGATCGACGCCGTCTTCCTTGGCGCTGTCGTGCTCCATGGCCTTGGCGGCGCGGATCTCGGACTTGGCGTCCTCGGCCGCCATCTCGCTCATCATGTCGCCCACCGCTTCGCGCGCGGCCGACCTGCTTTGCTCGGCCTCCGGGCCGGCTGCCTTATCGATCTTGGTCTGGCCCTTGGCCACCGTGTCGGCCAGCACGCGCGCCGGCGCCACCACCTTGGCGGCGGTGGTATGGCCGTCCACCTTGGCCTCAACGTCGCCGCTGGCGCCGCCGGTCAGCTTCAGCAGCGCGAAGAACAGCACGCTGAAAGTCAGGTACATGCGCAGCGGCTGCACGTAGCGCACGCGGCGGCCGCGGATGTATTCATTGGTCAGTTCGCCCGGCTGGAAAATCAAACGCTTGAGCGAGCCCCACAGCTTGCCCTCCAGCGCCACGTAGTGGCCGACGAACTCATGCAGGAACTCGCGCGTGCTGGCGGCATGCAGCACCGCCTCCTGTCCGCAGTTGGAGCAGAAGTGGCCGCTCAGCGGCGTTTCGCAGTTGGCGCAGTTGTCCGGCGTTGCAGCGTTGCTCATGCAAAAAGTCCCGAGGAAGCAAGTGTGGTCTAAATGATAAACGACTTTCCCGGTAGTTGTCAGAATTCAATCTAGCGCCTGACACAAAACCAACTGGCTAAGATGGCCTCAACCAATGAGGACGGAGGCCGCCATGAAAGACCAGCATATCAACACCGATGCCAAGGTGCGCAACGACGGCGTCAAGCGCATGCCGCACGAACGCGACGAATCGCCCGACGGCAACGGCGCCAAGCCGCGCAGCATCATCCGCCAGGCCGCCGCCGACGTCGACAGCGGCATGGTCGATACCGACCTGCACAACCAGCGCGGCGTGGAAAAACCGCGCAGCGATGCCAAGGCACAGCCGCAACCGCACACCAAGCGCGATTAACAACGGAGACCACCATGCGCCACACGCCCGTCCTGCTACTCCTCGCCGCCGCGTCGCCATGGGCGGCGGCGCAGAGCTACGCGCCCGGTTACGGCCCCAACCCGCAATTGCCCGAGCCGCAGCGCAAGCTGATCCCGACGCTCAACGTGGCGCCCACCGCGCCATTTACAGAACAGCAGCGGCCGGTCGCAGCAGCGGGCTTCACCGTCACGGCCTATGCGCGCGGCCTCGATCATCCGCGCTGGCTGTACACGCTGCCCAATGGCGACGTGCTGGTGGCCGAAACCAACGCCCCGCCCAAGCCGGACGATGGCAAGGGCATCAAGGGCATGGTGATGAAGCAGCAAATGAAGAAGGCCGGCTCGGCGGGCGAATCGGCCAACCGCATCACGCTGCTGCGCGGGCTCGATAGCAAGGGCGAGGCGCAGAAACGCAGCGTTTATATCAAGGGCCTGAACTCGCCGTTCGGCATGGCCTTGGTTGGCAAGGACTTGTACGTGGCCGATACCGACGCCGTGCTGCGCTTCCCGTACCAGGAAGGCGCGGCCAGCATCGATACGCCGGGCGTCAAGGTGATGGATCTGCCGGCCGGCACGCTCAACCATCACTGGACTAAGAACATCATCGCCAGCCCGGATGGCAAGTTCCTGTATGTGACGGTGGGCTCGAATAGCAATGTCGGCGAAAACGGCATCGAGGCGGAAACCGGCCGCGCCGCCATCTGGCAGCTGGATCTGGCCACCAACAAGTCGCGCCTGTTCGCCACCGGCCTGCGCAATGCCAACGGCATGGGCTGGGAGCCGCAGACCAAGGCCCTGTGGACGACCGTCAACGAACGCGATGAACTGGGCAACGACCTGGTGCCGGACTACATGACTTCGGTGAAGGAAGGCGGCTTCTATGGCTGGCCTTACAGTTACTACGGCCAGCATGTGGACACGCGGGTGTCGCCGCAAAAACCGGAACTGGTGGCCAAGGCGATTCCGCCCGATTACGCGCTGGGCGGGCATACTGCCTCGCTGGGCTTGACGTTCTACGAGGCCAAGCTGTTCCCGGCGCAGTACCAGGGCGGCGTCTTCATCGGCCAGCATGGCTCCTGGAACCGCAAGCCGCACAGCGGCTACAAGGTGGTGTTCATCCCGTTCAGCGGCGGCAAGCCGTCCGGGCCGCCGCAGGATTTCCTGTCCGGCTTCCTCAATAGCGAGGGCAAGGCGCAGGGCCGGCCGGTGGGCGTGGCGGTCGACCGCCAGGGCGCGCTGCTGGTAGCGGACGATGTGGGGAACGCCGTGTGGCGCGTGACGCCAAGCATGCCAGCGTCGGCGCAATCGGCCAGCCGCTGATAAAATCCTTGTTTCGCTTCATTACCAACAAGGATTTACCATGCGCATTCTGCACACCATGCTGCGAGTCGGCGACCTGCAACGTTCTATCGATTTCTACACCAAGGTGCTGGGCATGAAACTGCTGCGCACCAGCGACAACCCGGAGTACCAGTACACGCTGGCCTTCCTCGGCTACGGCTCCAACCCGGACCACGCTGAACTGGAGCTGACCTACAACTACGGCACCACCAGCTACGATATGGGCACGGCCTACGGCCACATCGCCATTTCGGCGGAAGACATCTACAGCACCGCCGCCGCGGTGAAAGCCAACGGCGGCAACGTCACGCGCGAACCGGGCCCGGTCAAGGGCGGCAGCACCGTGATCGCTTTCGTGACCGACCCGGACGGCTACAAGATCGAATTGATCGAACGTAGCTTCGACGGCCAAGGCGCCGGCCTGTAAGCACCTAGGCGCGGCGCTCCCAGCGCGCCGCGCAGTACAGCGCCGCAAACGGCACCAGCATCGGGTACAAGCCCCAGATCGCGCGGCCGTCAATACGCACGCACAGCGCTGCGTACAGCGGCGGCAACATCATCAATACCAGCAGTGATTTCAATGGACGCAGGGCCGCCAAGGCCGGCGCAGATGCCGACGCGCGCATGCGCATGCCCAGCAGCGCCAGCGGCAGCACCACGCCGATGGCCGTCACCAGCGAGGCCAGCGAACGCACGTCTTGCAGCGCGGTGAGCACGGTGTGGATGCTTGGCGCCCACACATAGCTCGGCAAGCCGGGAATCAGCCACCAGCGCACCGCCACCATCCATGCACCGGCCGCCGCCAGCGCGACTAGTCCCGGCACGATAGCGATGCGGCGCATGGCCAGCAGCCACACCAGCAGCAGGATATTTTCTTCGCGCACGGCGGAACCAAGCACGCCGGCCAGCGCGGCCAGCCAAGGCTGGCCGCTCAAGACCGCCAGCACGAAGGCAGTGCGGGCGCAGATCGAGCCGGGATCGGTCAGCAGGTAAGGCGCGTACCAGAAGGTGGGCACCGACAAGATCATCATCAGGCCGGCAATCACGGCGGCCTTGCGGCCCGCGCCTATGCGCAGCAAGGCCAGCACCATCATCACAGCAGTGGCGCTGGTGCACAGCCAATTCAGCAGGGCGAAGCTTTGGCGGGTGTCGCCGGGAATGGCGGCGGCCAGCGCCGGGGCCAGCAGGCGATACGGGAACGGCGCGCGCAACTCAGTGGCGGGAATTTCACCGCGCAGGTAGCGCGCGGTGTTGAAGTAGGCCAGCGAATCTTCCACCGTGCCGCCCCAGCGCCACATCATCACCAGCAGCGCCAGCGCAGCGAAGCTGGCGATCAGTACGAGGAGTTGCTTGTTGCTCAGGCGGTCGGAGGTAGTCATGCGGCTTTAGTGATTTGATAACAGGGCCGGATACTACCTCCTCCGCGCAATTTAGTCCACGCGCGCGCCGGACGGACGCAGCAGGTCAGCGATGCCGATGCGCTCGGCAAACTCCACGCGCACCCGCTCGGCCACTTCGGTCACCGCCGTGACGCCGTCGTCGACGAAGTCGGTGATCGAACGGAACGGCCGCGTGCCGTGCGGCAGGCCGACGATGCGGGCGATGTCGGCCGCCACCGCTGCCGGATCGGCTTCGGGCGGCATCAGCTCAGTCAGGCGCGCACCGACTTGATCCATTAAGCCGTCGTAGGCGGCGTAGGCAGCGCTGGTGGCTGCGTCGGCCGGCTTGCCGGCGTTGGCAAAGTGGTCGGTGCCCGCCGTGAACGCGCCAGGCACCACAATCGAAGTCTCGATGTTGAAGCGCGCCAGTTCGTAAGCCATGGTCACGGCGATCGAATCCATCGCCGCCTTGGCCGCCGCGTACGGGCCGAGGAAAGGAGGGAAGCCGCCGCGCGTGGTCGAACTGCTGACCCACAGCACCAGCCCCTGCCGCTGCCCGCGCATCACCGGCAGCACCGCCTTGTTGACGCGCTGGGTGCCAAGGAAGTTGGTGTCGAACACCTTGCTGATTTCTTCCGGCGTGTAGGCCTCGGTTGGGCCGATCACGAGGTGGCCGGCGTTGTGCACCACCACGTCCAGCCGGCCGCGCTCGGCCACGATGGTGGCGACCGCCGCGTCAGCCGAGGCCTGCGACAGCACATCCAATTCCACTGCACGCACATCGGCGCCGTTGGCGAAAGCCCAGTCGCGCAGTTCGCGTACTTTGGCGGCGTTGCGGCCGTCGATGTCGCGCATCGAGGCGTACACGGTGTGGCCAGCCAGCGCCAGCGCTTTGACCGACAGGTGGCCGATACCGGTGCCGGCGCCGGTCACCAAAACGATAGATTTGCTCATGATGGGTTCTCCTTAAACCATGCCGCCGTTGGCGCGCAGCGTTTGACCGTTGATCCAGCTACCGTCCGGGCCAGCGAGGAAGGACACGGCGCTGGCGATATCGTCCGGCTGGCCGAGGCGTTCCAGCGGCGTCATTTTGGCGAGGCGCTCGATCAGCTCCGGCGTTTTCCCGTCGAGGAACAAGGCGGTGGCGGTCGGGCCCGGTGCAACGGCGTTGACGGTGATGTTTTTGCCGCGCAGTTCCTTGGCGAGGATCGAAGTCATGGCTTCCACGCCGGCTTTGGTGGCCACGTAGGCCGAGTAGCCCGGCAACAGCGTACCTACCAGGCTGGACGAGAAGTTGATGATGCGGCCGCCCTGCTCCAGCTTGGCCGCAGCCTCGCGCATGGTGTTGAAGCTGCCCTTGAGGTTGACGGCCACCAGACGGTCAAAGATATCGTCATCGGTAGCGGCCAGTTGCGGCAGGTTGGGCGGCATGATGCCGGCGTTGTTGACCAGCACGTCCACCCGGCCCAGCTCGGCGATGGTGCGCTCGAACAGCGCGCGCACGTCGGCCGCGCTGGCGACATCGGCTTGCACGGCGATGGCGGTGCCGCCATCCGCGCGGACGGCGCCAACCACTTTATCGGCCTCGGCAACGTTGCCGGCGTAATTGACCACCACGGCAAAGCCGTCCTTGGCCAGGCGTTGGGCGATGGCGGCGCCGATGCCGCGCGATGCGCCGGTGATGATGGCTACTTGTTTCATGGTCTTGCTCCTTCGATGTTGGGTTGCGATGAATGTAGTATCCGCCTGCGCATCGATGGAATAAAGCCATTAAATTTGCTATGACTATGCAGTTTTAACTAATAATCAGGAAAAAAAAATGCCGGCGCAAGGCCGGCATCTGGGAGAACTGGGGTTAGCTTAGTGGGCCAGCAGCGCGTTGATCGGCGCCAGATCCTCTTCCTTGAGCGAGCCAGCCGCCGATTTCAGGCGCAGGCCGTTCATGATGGTGTCGTAGCGCGCTTTCGACAAATCCTTCTGGGTCGAGTACAGCAGCTTTTGCGCATTCAGCACGTCGATGTTGATGCGCACGCCGACCTGGTAGCCCAGCTTGTTCGAATCGAGCGAGGACTTGCTCGACACTTCGGCCGCTTCCAGCGCCTTCACTTGCGCCAGGCCGCTGGTCATGCCGAGGTAGGCTTGGCGCGCGGTCTGCGAGGCGGCGCGCTTGGTCGCTTCCAGATCGTTGCGGGCCTTGTCTTCCAGGGCGATGGTCTCGCGCACCTTGCTGGTCACGGCAAAGCCGTTGAAGATCGGGATGTTCCAGCTGACGCCGATGGCGTTGTTGTTGACGGTGCTGCCGCCGCCGGTCTGGCGCTGATGCGAGGTGCTGGCGATCAGGTTGGCGGTCGGCAGGTGGTTGGCGCGGTTGCGCGAGATCTCGCGCTTGGCGATTTCCACGTTCAGGCCGGCAGCCACCACCGAGTAGTTCTGGCTCTCGGCCGAGCTGACCCACGGTTCCACCGCGGCCGGCGACGGCGGCGCAATGGTCACGCCGGTGCGCAGCGGCGCCAGGCCGCCCGGCACCTGGCCGATGATCACTTGCAACGCGGTGCGCTTGTTGTCCAGGTCGTTGATGGCGGCAAATTCCTGCGCCACCACCAGGTCGTAGGCCGCTTGCGCCTCGTGGGTATCGGTGATGGTCTGGGTGCCGACCTCGAAGTTGCGCTTGGCCGAGGCCAGCTGTTCGGTGGTGGCCACTTTCTGCGCCTGCGTCGAGGTCAGGTTGTCTTGCGCGGTCAGCACGTCAAAGTAAGCCTGCGCCACGCGCACGATCAGATCTTGCTTGGCCTGCGAGAAAGTGGCTTCGGCCGTGGCTTGCGCCAGCTTGCTTTGCTGATAGGTTTCCCACGCGCCCCAGTTGAACAGCGGCTGCGACAGCGTCACGTTGTAGGTGTTGGTGTGGTACTCGGTATCGTTCTTGATCATATTACCGGTCAAGAATTCGGCCGAGGTGGCGTCGCCGGTGTTGCGGGTATTGCTGCCGCTGGCCGCCACCGTCGGCAGCAGGCCCGAGCGCCCCTGGGTGATGCGTTCCTGGCCGGCCGCAAGCGAAGAGCGGGCGCTGGCGTAGGTCGCATCGTTGGCCAGTGCTTGCTGGTACACCTGGAGCAGGTCGGCCGCCTGTGCGTTGAGCGTCAAGAAGGCGCTGGTGATCAGCACGGCGATAAGGGGTCTCTGCATTGCAATCTCCGTTGGAGTCATCAAAAAAGTTGAACAAATCAAAAACACTGCTAGCTGCACCGCACCTGCCCACCGCGCCGACCGACGGCGCGGGCCGGTTAATACTTGGCCATCGTGCTATCGACTTGCAGCGCCCAGGCGTGGATGCCGCCGGTCAGGTTGATCATCTTGCCGAAGCCGTTACGCTCCAGGAAGGCGGCCACCTGCATACTGCGCGCACCGTGATGGCAGATGCAGACAATTGCTGCATCCTCATCGAGATCGTCGATGCGCGCCGGGATGGTATTCATCGGGATCTGCACCGAGCCGTCGATGCGGCAGGTTTCAAATTCCCAGTTTTCACGCACGTCCAACAACATCGGGCTTGGGCGTGCGTCGTCTGCCAGCCAGTCGGCCAGCTCCAGCGCAGTAATCTGCTGCATGGTGTGCTCCGTCTGACTTAAAACTTGAACTGCGACGGCGCGACTGCCGACGCCAGCGCTTTCACGTTGGTTTCGAACAGGGTGCGGGTGTCGTAGCCGGCTTCGCCGGTGCGGGTGATCAGCTGTGCCTTCATCGCCGGCGCGTTGCCGATGATGACCGCCAGGCGGCCGCCCACTTTCAGTTGCTGCAACAGCGCTTCCGGCAGCACCGGCAGCGAACCCGATACCACGATCACATCAAACGGCGCGCCGCTGGTCCAGCCTTGCGCGCCATTGCCCAGTTCAACGGTCACATTGGTGACGCCGTTGTCGGCCAGGTTCTTCTCGGCCAGCGCCTTCAGTTCCGGCGATACTTCCACCGCCGTCACCTGGCGGCCCTTGTGCGCCAGCAGCGCGGCCAGGTAGCCGGAACCGGCGCCGATTTGCAGCACGGTCTCGTGCTTTTTCAGCTGCAGGTCTTGCAGCAGGCGCGCTTCGATCTTCGGCGCCAGCATGCTTTCGCCGCCTGGCAGCGGAATTTCGATGTCGGCAAAGGCCAGGGCCTTGTGCGCGGCCGGCACGAAGTTTTCACGTTTGACCACGTGCAGCAGCTCCAGAACCTCGGCGTCGAGGACGTCCCAAGGACGGATTTGCTGTTCGATCATGTTGAAGCGGGCTTGTTCGATATTCATCTTATGACTCGGGTCGGGATTAAATAATCCGTCATTTTATCGTTGAACTGGCATCGAGGCACATATTAACGATTCGACGGCGTCATCGCGGGAAATTGCGACAGGTTGCAGTTTAAGGGGGGTGAACCTACCAAAATGGCAAGCTGGACGGAAAAATAGGGCGGCCTGCATCACGCTGGATCGGCCTGCAAGCCGCGCAAGGTGGTGCTGATAAAGGTCTCCATGAACGCTTGCGGGGCAATCGGCGGCATGTCGCAGGTGGGCATAAAAGAGTGCGTCCACATCATCAGCATGATCACAGGAGCAATCAGCACCTGCGTCATCACCACTGGGTCGACCGGACGGAATTCGCCGCGCGCGATGCCGCGCTCGAGCACCTTGGTGAACAGGTTGCTGCCGCGCGCCACCACTTCTTCATTGTAAAACTGCGCCAGCTCGGGGAAATTGTTGCCTTCCGCCAACATCAGCTTGGTGATGCCGCCCAGCTTGGTGGCGCAGATCTCGGCCCACCATTTCATCAGCAGGGTGCCCAGCAGCTCGCCGCTGGGGCCGGCAAAGGCGTCGGCGTCCTGTTCGGCCTCGCCGATGGTGGCGACGATATTGGCGCGCACCACGGCCTTGAACAGCTCTTCTTTGTTATCGAAGTATAAATACAGCGTGCCCTTGGAGACGCCGGCGTGCTTGGCGACATCTTCCAGCCGGGTGGCGGCGTAACCGCGCTCGACGAACTGATCCAGCGCCGCCGCCAGCAATTCCTGCGGCCGCGCATCCTTGCGCCGTTCCCAGCGTGGCTTCGTCTCTTGAGGGGCTTGCATGGGTGTAGGTGAAAGTAACTTACTTGTGAGTCATTAATATAAACGCAAGGGCGGGAGGCGTCAAGCGA
This sequence comes from Duganella rivi, assembly GCF_009857435.1. Taxonomy (GTDB): domain Bacteria; phylum Pseudomonadota; class Gammaproteobacteria; order Burkholderiales; family Burkholderiaceae_D; genus Rugamonas; species Rugamonas rivi. The sequence goes on along the minus strand of NZ_WWCK01000007.1, from coordinate 196,420 downwards.
GCTGGTGCGATCGGCGCAGCGGCTCCCGCCCCAGGGGATTTACGACACTTAACTACTCTTAACCATCAGCGCGGCAGCCTGTGCACTATATTTTCGGCCGGGCATAAGCTCCAAGCAACTGGATAACGAAAGTACCATCAATGAATCGCTACACACTCAAACATACGATCAAGTCTCTATTCCTGGGAACAATTTTAAGCAGCGCGCTATTGAACATGGCGGCGATTTCTCCGGCCGCAGCACAAACCCATGAAGGCATACGTTATGCCGATATCGCACCGGGCGCATACTCGATCGTAGCGGAAGTGCGCGCCAAGCCGGGGCAGGAAGCGGCGCTGCGCAAAATTACTTTGCCGCTGATCGCGCACGTGCGCAGCGATCCCAAGAATCTGGTCTATTTTTTGCAGGAAGACCGCGAAGCGCCTGGGCATTTTATTTTCTACGAGATTTTTGCATCGCGCGAAGACTTTGAGGCGCACAACGCCCAGCCCTATGTCAAGGAATGGTTCGCCAAGCTGCCTGAACTTGCCACCGGCGGCGTGCAAGTCATGCGCATGGAAACGCTGGCGCCGTGAAGACTCACGCCGGCAGCTTGACCTGCCAGTAGCCGACATCGAGCCAGCGGCCGAATTTGAAGCCGACTTCGCGGAAATGGGCGACTTTTTCGTAGCCCATTTTCTCGTGCAGGGCGATGCTGGCGTCGTTCGGCAGTGCGATGCCGCCGATGACCAGGTGGCAGCCGCACGCCCTCAACCGTTCCAGCAAGGCCGTGTACAACGCGGTGCCGCCGCCCTGCCCCGCGCATTCGGGCGCGAGGTAGACCGAGCTTTCCACTGAATAACGATAGGCATGGCGCACGCGCCACTTGGTGGCATAGGCATAGCCGACCACCTTGCCGTCCACTTCCAATACTAGCCACGGCAAGCCGGCCGCTTGCACATCGGCGATACGCTGCGCCATGGCGGCGTTCGTGACCGGCTCTTCTTCAAAGCTGATGGTGGTGTTGGCGATAAACGGGTTGTAGATGGCGGCAATGGCCTTGGCGTCGTCGGCAACGGCGTCGCGAATTTGCATGGTTTCTCCAAAAAAATGGCCCACCGGTTCACGGCGGGCCATTTCGTCAATCAACGGCGATTAGCAGCACAGCAGCATCTTGATGCAGCAAATCGCGTTGCCGCAGCAGCCGCTGTTAGCGGCCAATGCGGCGGCAGAACTGAGCAGCAGGCCAACGGCCACTGCGTATTTGGTGATCTTCATAATGATTCCTTATTGAGTGAATGGGATAGTCTGGTACCTGAAGCGCTTCAATCAGGCGGCGTCCACACTTCCTCATAGGGATCGGATTCGCGCGTGGTGACGTAGACGGCGTACACCGGCGCCACGGCAACCGGCTGCGCGGCCGCCGGGCGGTTGAAAGCCACGGCGGGCACGCTTGGCGCGCAGCCCATGTCGAGACATTGGACGATACCGCAGTCCGCCGCCGGGCAGCACTGATGCACCGAGGCCATCGCTTGCGCGGAGGAGCTCAGGATAAACAGTGCCAGCAGCAGGAATCGGACAATGCGCATCCGTCCATTCTACGCCAGCCGCGTTGCGCGCGCTCGACTAAACACGGCCGCAAACGCAAACTCTGGTTGAAAGATTAACGTGCGCACTGTACATTTTTCCAGCCCAAGGCCAAGACCTGGCCCATGCAAATAAAGGAGACGTCACCCCATGGTAGATCCCATCCGCGCTGCAAGCTTGCTGGTTTTTTCCGCCGTGGCCGCATCGGCCGGTGCGGCCACGGTGACGGTCAAGTCGCCCGATGGCCGCAACCTCGTCACCATCGATAGCGACAAGCTGACCTACGCCGTCAGCCGCGACGGCAAGCCGGTCATCGGCGCCTCGCCGTTGGGCCTCAACCTCGACATCGGCTCCCTCGGCGCCGGCGCCAAGTTGAGCGGGCACACCGGGCGCTCGGTGAAGGACACCTACGACATCGTGGCCGGCAAGGCGCGCAGCGCGCCGGATCATTTCAACGAATCGACGCTGGCGTTTGCCGCCAACGGCAAGGCGCCGCAATTCGAGCTGCTGGTGCGCGCCTACGACAACGGCGTGGCCCTGCGCTACGCGGTGCCGGAGCAGGCCGGCCTGTCGTCCTTCAAAGTGATGAACGAGGCCACCCAGTTCAACTTCGCCAGGGATTACGACTGCTGGGGCGCCAATATGGGCCGCTTCGACACCAGCTTCGAGGCCGAATACGATAAGACCAAGGCCTCGGCCATCCGCAACTTCCACAACTTCATCGCGCCGCTGGTGTGCAAGACCGGCAGCACCACCTTCGCCATCGCCGAATCGGATGTGAAGAACTATCCCGGCTTCTACCTCTCCGGCCGCGGTGACGCGGGCCTGGGCGTGATGGTCACGCTGCCGCCGCGCTTCGACAACAACCGTGATTACCGCTTCCGCAAATCCGTCTCCGCCAACGTGCAATTGAAGGGGCAAGGCTTCCAGACGCCGTGGCGGGTGGTGATGCTGGGTGACGCGCCGGGCGACCTCGCCGCGTCGTCGCTGATTCCAACGCTGGCCGCGCCGTCGCAAATCAAGGACACCAGCTGGATCAAGCCTTCCAAGACCTCGTGGGACTGGTGGAACGACTGGGCGATCAACGTGCCGAATGCAGGTGTGAACACCGCCACCTACAAGGCCTTCGTCGATTTTTCAAAAGAGATGAAGCTGGACGATATCCTGATCGATGAAGGCTGGTCGGTCGGCAGCGACGTCGAACCCAATCCGCAAGCCGACGTCACCCGCGCCAAGCCGCAGCTGGACATGCCGGCCCTGCTCCAATACGCCAGGTCGCAAGGCGTGGGCGTGTGGCTGTGGGTGCAGTGGCAGCAGCTGGACAACCAGATGGACGCCGCCTTCCGGCAATACGCCGCATGGGGCGTCAAGGGCATCAAGGTGGACTTCATGAACCGCAACGACCAGGAGATGGTCGATTGGTATCACAAGGTGCTGAGCAAGGCCGCCGAACATCAGCTGATGGTGGATCTGCACGGCGCCTATCCGCCCAATGGTTTGAACCGCACCTGGCCCAACTACATCACGCAGGAAGGCGTACTCGGAGCGGAGAACAATAAGTGGAGCGCGCGTATCACGGCAACGCACAATGTCACGCTGCCGTTCACGCGCATGATCCTCGGCCCGATGGATTACACGCCGGGCGGCTTCCGCAACGCCACGCCGTCCTCCTTCGCTCACCGCAATCACGAACCGCAGGTGATGACCACGCGCGGCCAGGCGATTGCCATGTACGTGGTGTACGACAGCCCGTTCCAGATGGTGTCCGACAGCCCGGCCGCCTACAAGAATGCCGACGGCTCATGGGCAGACGGCGCGGAGTTCATCCAAACCGTGCCGACGTCCTGGGACGAAACGCGCATCCTGGCCGGCGACATTGGCCAGTACATCGTCTCCGCGCGCCGCAAGGGCGACACCTGGTACATCGGCGCGATGACCAATGAGGCCGGACGCACGCTGAAGGTGCCGCTGTCCTTCCTCGGCAAGGGCACGTTCAATGCGCAGCTGCTGCAAGATGGCGCCGATGCCAATCACTTGAAGGCCAGCGCCAGCAAGGTCAGCGCCGCCCAAAGCATCACGCTGAAGCTGGCGCCGTCCGGCGGCGCGGTGGCGGTGATCAGCGCGCAGGCCATGCGCCCACCTGGTTGAGCATCGCAAACCAATCCTCCAGGTGCCAGGTGTGGGTGATGCGATCCGCCGTCAAATGGTGGAATTCGTGGATGGCGATCGCAATCGGCTTGCCGGTGGCGGGAATGCCAAAGAACTCGCCACGATGGGTGCCGGTGATCTCCGCCCGCACCGCGGCGCGGCCATCGCGGCCAAAGATGTCGTGGATCGTAATCTTCACATCCGGGAAGGCGGCGGTGAACATGGCGACAATCGGCCGCATGCCTTGCCGGCCTGGCTGCTGGCCGGGGCCGAGCGGAATGTCATGCCAGCCCGGCGTCAGCGCCAGATCGAGCAAGGCGGGATTCTGCTCGTTGAAGGCGCGGTAAAGGTTTTCAATCGCTTGCTGCTGGGCCGTGGTCAGGCCATTTTCCTGCATAGTCATGCTGCGGTTCCCAAGTGAGTTGTTGACCCGCTCACTGTAGCGCCGCCGCCGCACACAAGTCCAATCGATAATGGATATGCAGTATCATCCATTTCATGGATCTTCATGGAATCGACCTTAACCTGCTGGTGGCCTTCGATGCGCTCATGTGCGAGCGTAACGTCACGCGCGCGGGCGTGCGCATCGGCCGCACCCAGCCCGCCATGAGCGCCGCGCTATCGCGACTGCGCCTGCTGCTGAAGGACGAGCTGTTCGTGCGCAGCGCCAGCGGCCTGCAGCCGACGCCGCGCGCGCTGGAACTGGCCGCGCCGCTGGCCGAAGCCCTGGCCAGCATTCAGCGCACGCTGGAATTTACGCAGGACTTCGACCCGCGCCGCTCCACCATCCGCTTCACTATCGGCCTGTCGGATCATCCGGCGTTCACGGTGCTGCCCGCGTTGCAGAAACGGCTGTCGCAACTGGCGCCAAATGTTGCGCTGCGCGTGCGCTCGTTCACCGCGCGCGACGACGCCCTGGCGCTGCTGGACGCGGGGGCAGCCGATGCTGCCATCGGCGTACAGGGTGGTAGTACGCCACGCATTCCCACCATGCCGCTGTTTGAAGAACGCTTTGTGTGCGTGGCGCGCAAGAAGCATCCGCTCACCAAGAAGAAGATGTCGCTGGACGCCTTCCTCGCCTGCCAGCACCTGCTGGTATCGCCGGAGGGCGATGGCGTCGGCCATGTCGACACCGTACTGGCGCAACTGGAGCGCAAGCGCGATATCGCCATCACGCTGCCGCAGATGTACGCGGCGCCGGCCATCATCGCCAACAGCGATTTGCTGGCAACAATGATGGAAGGCGCGGTGCATGGAAGTGGATTGCGCGACCAGCTTGCGCTGCTGTCGCTGCCGAAGGAGATCGCGCTGGCGCCAGTGCCCTTCGTGCTGCACTGGCATCGCCGCAATGAGGCTCACCCGGCCCAGCGCTGGCTGCGTGAGCAGATCGCGCTGGTGTGCCGCCGTAAAGCTTAGCCCCATTCCGGCGCCAGGCCGTCAGGGCTGGTCAAGCGGTGGTTGCGCCGGGCGGCGTGCGCAGGATGTTTTCCTTCAAGGCCTGCAAGCCGTCGGTGTAAATGCCGTTGAACAGCTGCACCGCTTCCTGTTCACTGACGCCCACCGGCGTAAAACTGCCCGACCACTCGACCACGGAGGCCGACTCGCCATCCGGCTTCACGCGCAGCGTCGCGTAATAGTCCTTCGACGGGAACGGCGCCTTCAGGATCGAGTAGCTGTAGTAGCGCTCCTTGTCGTTGTAGGCTTCCAGCCGTTCGACGATGGCGTCGCCGTCCGGGTTGGCGAGCGTGCGTACGCGGCCGCCTTCGCTCAATTCACTGTGCGGAATGTAGGGCAGCCAATCGGGCAGCGCATTGAAGCCGCCGATCAGTTGCCACACACGGCCCGCACTCACGGGAAGCTGGATGCTTGCGATAGTGCTGGCCATGTTCTTACTCCTTCGCGTCGCCAGGCAGCGGCGCAGCGGCCGACACCAGTTTTTGTTCACGCATCTCCTGCCAGAAGGCAGCCGATGGCTTTTCATTCAGCGCGGCGTGATCTTCCTCGATGCGCTCCGGGCGGCTGGCGCCTGGGATGACCGCTGCCACGGCCGGATTGGCCAGCGCGAACTGCAAAGCCGCTGCTTTCACGCTGACGTTGTGGCGCTGGGCGATGGCCTTGATGCGCTCCACCTTGGCGATGATTTCCGGCGACGCCTGCTGGTACTCGAAGTGCGCGCCGCCGGCCAGGATGCCCGAGCTGTAAGGGCCGCCGACCACGATGTCCATGCCTTGCTGGAGCGCGGCAGGCATCAGGCGCTGCAAGGCGCGTTCGTGGTCGAGCAGCGTGTAGCGGCCGGCCAGCAGGGTCACGTCCGGTTTCGGCTCGTTCAAGTCGAGCAGCAGTTCCACCGCTTCGACGCGATTCACGCCCAGGCCCCAGCCCTTGATCACGCCTTCATCGCGCAGGCGATCCAGCGCGCGGAAGGCGCCGGTGCGGGCGGCTTCGAACTGGATCAGCCATTCATCGCCGTAGAAGTCCTGCGCCACGTCGTGCACGAACACGATGTCCAGGTGGTCGGTCTTCAGGCGTTTCAGGCTGTCCTCGATCGAGCGCAGGGTAGCATCGGCACTGTAGTCATTAACAATCTTGTTAGGACGGCCAAACTGGAACACGCCGCCCTTCTCGCCCAGCTGGCGGGCGGCCGGATCTTCCACTTCATCGAGGATCACGCGGCCAACCTTGCTGCTCAAGATGTACTCGTCGCGCTTGTGACCGGCCAGCGCCTCGCCGAGGCGGATTTCCGACAGGCCGGCGCCGTACAGCGGTGCGGTGTCGAAGTAGCGCACACCCTTGTCCCAGGCCGCTTGCACGGTAGCCAGCGCCTCGGCGTCAGGGATGTTGCGGAACATATTGCCCAGGGGAGCGGTGCCGAAGCCCAGCTTGCTTTTCAGTTTGTTACGGATGCTCATTTCGATTCCTTTCAAAGGGTAAATGAAGAACTTGGATCGAAGTTTAGATTGACGAGATAAGACTGTCCAAGACATAATTTGCACAACTTAAGACACGAAAGGTCTAACATGTTAGACATCCGCCAACTTCAATACTTCGTCACCGTGGCCGAAGAGGAGCACGTGGGGCGCGCCGCCGAGAAGCTGCACATCTCACAATCGCCGTTGAGCCGGCAGATCGCCCAGCTGGAGGAAAAGCTGGGATTGACGCTGTTTGAACGCAGCCAGCAGCGCATCCGCCTGACCCGCGACGGCCGCACCTTCCTCGCCGAGACGCAGGCCTTCCTGACCCATGCCAAGCGGCTGGAAGCGCTGGCCAAGCGCCTGGGGCGCGGCGACGAGGGTGGCCTGTGCATCGGCTACGTGGAAAACGCCATGCACGCGGGCGTGCTGCCGGCCGGCCTGCGCGCGCTGCGCGCCGAGCGGCCGAATGTGCACGTCGCCTTGCATAGCCTGTACTCGTCCGAGCAGCTGGAAGGCCTGCGCCAGCGCAGCCTCGATATCGCGCTGGTGTGCGATCCGCCGGCCGAAGATGATCCCGACCTTGAACGCGTGCGCGTGCTGAGCGACCCGATGATGCTGGCCCTGCCCGAAGATCATCCGCTGTGCGCGCACGAGAATTTGCAGCCGACCGACCTCGCCACGCAGGAATGGATCGCCGTGCGCCATTACGAAACGGGCGAGCATCACCACAACTTCGTCTCGGCCTGCGTGCGCTCCGGCTTCACGCCGCTGATCAAGATGGAAGCCAGCGAGCCTGTCACCGCTCTCAGTCTGGTGGCGGCGGGATTGGGCATCGCGATGGTGCAGCAAGGCCTGCGCCATCAAGTGCCGCCGGGCGTGGTGCTGCGCGAGCTGCCGTGGTTTAGCTACCGCGCGCCGCTGTGGGCGGCGTGGCACCGCATCAACCTGCGGCCGCTGGTCGGCACCTTCCGCGAAACACTGCTCGAATTGGCGGCGACGGCGGACTAGCGGCGCACAATAGGCTACACTGTGCGTCACATCTTTTTGCGTTGCCCGCCATGCCCGAGAAGAATCTGCCCGAACTCATTACCCTGAAACGCCTGATCGACGAAGGCGGACGGCATCTCGAAGTTGGCACTTCCTGCACGGTGGCCATGGACGGCCGCCAGTTCCCGGTCTACACCATCGCGCTGGGCAATCCGAGCCCGGACGTGCCGGCGCTGGGCTTCTTCGGCGGCATTCACGGCTTGGAGCGCATCGGCACGCAGGTGGTGCTGTCGTTCATGGAAAGCCTGCTGGCGCGGCTGCGCTGGGACGCCACCTTGCACCAGCAACTGGAGTCGATGCGGCTGGTATTCATGCCGCTGGTGAACCCGGGCGGCATGTGGCAGGCGACGCGCTGCAATCCGCAAGGCGTGGACTTGATGCGCAATGCGCCGCTCAGCGCCGTCGAGCGCGTGCCGTTCATGCTGGGCGGGCAGCGCTACAGCCATCACCTGCCGTGGTATCGCGGCGCCGAGGGCGCGCCGATGGAGCCGGAAAGCCAGGCCGTGTGCGACGTGGTGCAGCGCGAACTGGTGTCGCGCCGATTCAGCATGGCGCTCGACTGCCACTCCGGCTTCGGCCTGCGCGACCGCATCTGGTTCCCGCATGCGCACACCGCCACGCCGATTGCGCACCTGGCCGACATCGGCGCGCTGGAAGAATTATTCAGCACCGCCTACCCGAACCACAACTACGTGTTCGAGCCGCAGAGCCGCCAGTACCGCACCCACGGCGACCTGTGGGACTACCTGTACCTGAACAGCAACCACGTGTTCCTGCCACTGACCTTGGAGATGGGCTCGTGGCTGTGGGTGAAGAAAAATCCGCGCCAGATTTTTGACCGCATCGCCATCTTCAACCCCACCGCGCGCCATCGCTTGCAGCGCGTGCTGCGGCGCCACCTGATCCTGTTCGATTTCCTGATGCGCGCCGCCAGCAGCCACGGACGCTGGACGCCGGAAGGCATGGCGCGCAAGGTACAGCACCGCCGCGCGCTGGCGCAGTGGTATCACTCATGAGTAGTTGGATCCTGCTGCGCGGCTTGATGCGCGAGCAGCGCCACTGGGGTGGCTTTCCGTCCGAACTGGCGCGCGTGCTGCCGGATGCCGGCATCATCACGCCCGACCTGCCGGGCAACGGCCAGCGCCACGCCATGCGCAGCGCGACCACAGTGGCGCAGATGGTGGAGTTCTGCCGGCTAGACTTGCGCGCGCGCGGCATGCCGGCACCCTACTCGCTGCTGGCGTTGTCGCTGGGCGGCATGGTGGCGGTGGAATGGGCCAGCCGCTATCCACAGGAGATTGCGCGCTGCGTGTTAATCAACACCAGCATGCGGCCGTATAGCCGCTTTCACCAAAGGCTGCGCTGGCAGAACTACCCGGCTATCTTGAAGCTGATGGTACGAGGCGGCATAGAAAACCAGGAGCGCCTGATCTTGCGCCTGACCAGCCGCAGCGCCGACGCTGCGCAGCGCGCGCAACTGCTGGCGCAGTGGCTGGACTACCAGCGCGAATTCCCCGTCACGCGCACCAACGCGCTGCGCCAACTGTGGTCTGCCGCCCGCTTCCGCGCGCCATCCGCGCGGCCGGCCATGCCGGTACTGATCCTGAGCAGCGAAGGCGATCAGCTAGTCGATCCGCGCTGCTCGTCCAAGCTCGCGCGTGCGTGGCAAGCGCCGCATCAAGTGCATCCGAACGCAGGTCACGACCTGCCGCTGGACGACGGCCCTTGGGTGGCGGCGCAAGTAGCAAAATGGCTGGCGGATGTAGAAGCGCGGTAAAATATCGCCCCTATGAATTCGAACGCCGCCACGCTGGAGTGCCGGCCAAGCTGCGGCGCCTGCTGCACGGCCCCCTCCATCACCAGCCCCATCCCCGGTATGCCGCACGGTAAACCGGCGGGCGTGCGCTGCGTGCAATTGGACGACGACAACCGCTGCCTGATCTTCGGCCGCGCCGAACGCCCCGCCGTCTGCGCCGGCCTGCAACCGGCCGCCGATATGTGCGGCGACACCCGCAGCCACGCCATCCAATGGTTGGCCAACCTCGAACGGCTGACCAGCCCGGAATTATCGCCGCACTAACTCAGCGCAGCATCACCAGTTGCGACAGCAGTTTCATTAGCTCTGCCGAAAATTTGGGCGCGAATGGCTCGGCGGGCGGCTGGACGCAGGCGGGCTTGCAGGCGGGAGCGGCGGTCTGGTACATGGCAATCTCCTTCAAAAAAACTTGTTCATTGGAGTTTTGGCGGCTTATGGGTTATATTTTCTGCCAGTCTCGAGGTGTTATCAAACGAGTTATTTTCGCTATTTGAATAAGAAAAACTTGCCCATGGCAAAACCGCTGCGTTCCTTGTCCGGCCTGCTCGATTTCGATTGCGCGGCGCGCTGGGGGAGTTTTAAGTTGGCCGCGCAGGAGTTGCACAAGACCCCGGCCGCCATCAGCTTGCAGGTGAAACAGCTGGAAGAGGCGCTTGGCTTCGAGCTTTTCGTGCGCCACCCGCGCCATATCGCGCTGACCGAAAAAGGCCAGGAACTGGCCGCCACCGTGCGCCGCACGCTGGCCGAATTGAATACCAAGGTCGCCGCCCTGCAAACCGGCGACGAAGAAAAAATCTTGCGCATCTCGACCACGCACTCGCTGGCGATCAAGTGGCTGGTGCCGCGGATTGCCCGCTTCACCCAGCAGTACCCGGACCTGGATATCCGCATCGACTCCAGCGATCAACTGGTCAACATGGACGACGGCAGCACCGACATCGCGCTGCGCACCTACGACGTGGTGCCCGGCGATCCGGGCCTGCTGTTCCACGACCGGCTGGTGGCGGTCTACAGCCCGTCGCTGCTGCCGCCCGGCGCCACCGAGATCACGCTGGCCGACCTGCACCACTACCCGCTGCTGCACGAATTCACCACCGACACCTGGATCGCGCTGCTACGCCAGAACAATGCACTCAAGGGCAAGTACAACTTCTCGCGCGCGTTCACCAACTTCGCGGTGATGGTGCAGTCGGCGGTGGCGGGACAGGGCATTGCGCTGGTCTCGCACGCCATCGCCAGCGAAGACCTGCGCAGCGGCGCGCTGAAAATGGTGAAGTGCGAGAGTGCCCCGTATCGCCGTGGCTACCGCATTATCATCAGCCGCAGCAAGCAAGGCATGAGCAAGATCACGCACTTTTGCGACTGGCTGAACGAGGAAGTAGCCGATATGCAGAAAGGCTTGCTGTGAGATTTACTGTTTGTACGACCGCCCTGCTGATGACCGCTCTGGCCACCCTGACCACCCAAGCCGCCGATAAACCGCCGCTGCGCTACGTCGAAAAAGTCGACAACCTGCTGACCGCCGCGCCGCAGCCGCCGACCACGTTTCAAGATACGCTAGGGGCGGCGCTGGCGCGCCAGCTAGGCCGTCCGGTGCAGTACGTGCGCCTGCCGCGCAACCGCATCATGGGCGCTTTGGAAAATGGCGATGGCGATATCCTGTGCAGCTACCTGCCCGAGTGGCTGCCGGGCGATGTCGAGTGGACTCGCGCCTTCATTCCGATCAGCGAAGTGGTGGTCACGTCGCCGCGCGTACCGGCGCCGGCCACGGTGGCCGACCTGCGCGGCAAGCGCCTCGGCACAGTGCTCGGCTTCCACTACCCGGAACTGGAAAAGATACTGGGGCAAGACTACATCCGCGACGATGCGCCATCGAGCAACCTCTCGATGCGCAAGTGGCTGGCCGGACGCTTCGACTATCTGGTGCTGCCGCGCAACCTCATCGACAAGCAGATCGCAAACGGCAAAGTCCCGCCGGGCTATCACATCTTGACGGTGTATGAAGTGAAGACTAAATGCGCCGTCTCGCGCACCAGCGACATCGGCGTCGCCACTTTCAACAGCGCTATTGAGGCGCTGGAGAAAAGCGGCGAGCTGCCGAAGATGCTGAAACTGCGCTGACCTTACTGCGTCAGCCGCAGCGTGCCTTCAAGACGAAGATCGTCCGACGCGCTGCCGACCATCAGCTTGAACTCGCCCGCTTCCGCGCTCCACTTCAACTGGCTGTTGAAGAAGGACAGCGTATCGCGGTCGATGGTAAAGCTGACCCGCCGCGTTTCGCCCGGCTTCAGGTGAACTTTCTGGAAGCCCTTCAATTCCTTCAGCGGCCGCACCACCGACGACACCATATCGCGCAAGTACATCTGCACGATCTCCGTGCCCTCCACCTTGCCGCTGTTGGTCAGATCGAACGACAGCGTCGCCTTCTGCGCGCCCGCCAGCGTAGCGCTGCTCAAGGCCAGGCCGCTGTATTTGAAGTCGGTGTAGCTGAGACCATGGCCGAAGGCGTAGCGCGGCGTGTTCACGGAATCGATGTAGGCCGAGCGATAAACGATGTTCTTCTCATCGACCACCGGGCGGCCGGTGTTGTACTGCGCGTATGACAGCGGAATCTGCCCCACGCTGCGCGGGAAGGTGATCGGCAGCTTGCCGGACGGGTTGTAATCGCCGAACAGCACATTGGCCACCGCGTTGCCGCCCTCGGTGCCGGGGAACCAAGCGTAGACGATGGCGTCGGCCTTGTCGGCGATGGTGTTGAACACCAGCGGACGGCCCGACAGCATCACCACCACGATCGGCTTGCCGGTGGCTTTCAGCGCGTTGAACAGCGCTTCCTGCTGGCCCGGCAGCGTGATATCGGTGCGCGACTTGGCTTCGCCGCTCATGTCCCACGTTTCGCCCACGGCCAGCACGATCACGTCCGAACGCGAAGCGGTGGCGACAGCGTCGGCAAAGCCTTCGCTGCTGGCGCAGCCCGGCGCGCAAGCCTGCGCGTAGCTGATCTCCGCCTTGCCGGCGTGGTTGCGGATGCCTTCGACGATGCTGACCACCTTGGCGCGCTCGCCCTGCACCACCCAGCCGCCTTCCAGGTCGCGCTGCGAGTCGGCCAGCGGGCCGATGACCGCGATGCGCTTGGCCTCGCGCGACAGCGGCAGCAGCTTGCCCTCATTCTTCAGCAGCACCATCGACTTCTGCGCCACATCCAGCGCAGCGGCGCGATGCGATGCGTCACCCAGCACAGCCTTTTCGCGCGCGGCGTCGGAGTAGCGGTACGGATCGTCGAACAAGCCCAGTTCAAACTTCTTGGTCAGCACGCGGCGCACTGCGTCATCCAGCACCGACATCTTCACCTTGCCCGCCTTGACGGCAGCTTCCAGATGCTGGCTGTAGGCATAGCCCTCCATGTCCATATCGCTGCCTGCATTGATCGCTTTGACGGCAGCGTCGGACAAATCAGCCGCGTAACCATGCGGCACCATCTCGCGCACCGAGCCCCAGTCGCTGACCACGAAACCCTTGTACTTCCAGGCGCCCTTCAAGATATCGCGTTGCAGGAACGCGCTGCCGGTGGCCGGCACGCCGTTCAGCGTATTGAAAGAGTTCATGAAGGTAGCGGCGCCTGCATCGGCAGCGGCCTTGAACGGCGGCAGATACACCTCGTACAACTGCTGCTCGCTCATATCGACTGCGTTGTAGTCGCGGCCCGCAATCGCCGCGCCGTAGGCGGCAAAGTGCTTGGCAGTCGCCATCACGGAATCGGTGGCGCCCAGCTTCTTGCCCTGGAAGCCGTGCACGCGCGCGGCGGCGATTTTCGAGCCAAGATACGTATCCTCGCCGGCGCCTTCCATCACGCGGCCCCAGCGCGGATCGCGCGCCACGTCTACCATCGGTGCAAAAGTCCAGTGGATGCCGGCGGCAGCGGCTTCTTTCGCCGCGATGCGCGCCGACAGCTCAATCGCATCCATATCCCACGACGCAGCTTCGCCCAGCGGCACCGGGAACACGGTCTTGTAGCCGTGGATCACGTCAAGACTGAACAGCAGCGGAATCTTCAAGCGCGATTGCAGCGCCAGCGCCTGGATCTCGCGCGTGTCGGCCACGCCGATTACATTCAGCATCGAACCGACCTTGCCGGCGCGGATGTCGGCCAGCTTGTCAGCATAGGCGCTGCTGGTTGGGCCGGTGAACTGGCGGCCGGACAGCTGGTGCAGTTGGCCGACCTTCTCGGCCACCGTCATCTGCTTCATCAAGTCCGTGACCTTGCGGTCGATTTGTGTGTCCTGCGCTTGCGCGCACAGGGCGAAGGCCGCACCGATGGCGGCAGCGATGTATTTAGTCTTCATTTATATTGCTGCTGTTTTTGTTCGTAGTAGGACTTCAGCGTGTAGAAGGCTAGCTTCTTCTTGCCGGTCTCCGAGATCAAGCCCTTGCGGTTCCAGTAGTCCTGGAAATAAGGGTTCGGACGGCGCGGCGAACGGAAGTCCGTCAGAATCCACGGCGTTATACCGCGCAGGCCAGGAATCGCATCCAGCAGTTTGAAGGTGTTCTTGTACAGCTGGTCCTGATACTCCTCGCTCCACTTGGTGTCGGTGTCAGCGTGGTAACCACCCAGCGCATCAGCGCCAAACTCGGTCACCAGCACCGGCTTGTTGTAATTGACCTTGAAGGAGAACTTCATCATCTCCTTATTGTTGGACCAGTACCAGCCCGCGTATTGATTGAAACTGGCCAGGTCGAGCTTCTCGGCCAACGGGTCTTCCACCGTCACCGCGTCGCCGGTGCGATGCACTTCCAGCGCCGCGCCGACAAGGCGGGTGCGGTCCAGCGAACGCACGGTATCGGCCAGCTTGCCCATGAACTCCGTGCGCACCGGGCTTACCGGGGTCTCGTTACCGATCGACCAGATCACAACGCTGGCGCGGTTCTTATCGCGCACTACGAGGTCGGTCAGCTGCTTCGCCGCGTTGGCGTAGACTTCCGGCTTCTCCCACGAGATGGTCCAGTACACCGGCACCTCGGCCCATACCAGCAGGCCCATTTCGTCGGCCAGCTTGACCATCTCTTCGCTGTGCGGATAGTGCGCGAGGCGGACGTAGTTGCAGTTCATGTCCTTGGCCCATTGCAGCATCATGCGCATATCGCCCTCGCCGCGCAGGCGGCCGGGGATCAGCGGATTCTCATCGTGTATTGAGATCCCGCGCATGAAGATGGATTTGCCGTTCAGCAGAATATCGTGGCCGCGCGTTTCGATGGTACGCAGGCCGATGCGGTCATTCAGCGTGTCGGTCGCGCCGGCAATGGTCACGTTGTACAGCTTGGGATCTTCCGGCGACCAGTAGCGCACCTTATTCTTCGGCAGCGCGATGCTGACGGCGGCGCGGCCATTGGCGTCGGTACGCACCACGGTCTTCACGCCCAGTTCCGCGATGGAGATGGTGACTTCCTGCGCGCCGCCTTTACCCTTGGAGCCAGCCAATTGAACGTGACCTTCAATGCGGCCCATATCGCCCTTGGCCAGCTGGATTTGATAGTCCTCGATGTAGGTGTCCGGCGTTTCAGCCAGCAGCACGTCGCGCGTGATGCCGCCGTAATTCCACCAGTCGGTATTCACGGTCGGGATATCGTCTTGATGGCGCGTGTTGTCGGCCTTGACCACGACCGTGTTCTGGCCTTGCAGCAGGCGGCCCGTCACCTCGAACTGGAACGGCGTGAAGCCGCCCTTGTGGCTACCGAGCTTCTTGCCGTTCAAGTAGACGTGCGACTCGTAATTGACCGCGCCGAAGTAGAGGAAGTAGCGCTTGCCGTCCTTGGGCGCAGCGTTGAACTTCTGGCGCATCCACACCGTGCCTTCGTAGAATTCCAGCTTCGCGCCCTGCGAGTTCCAGTCGCCGGGAATCGCCATGGTCGGCGAGGTGTCGAAGTTGTATTCGACCGCGTCATCTTTATCTTTGGGCTGGCGGTCATCGTAGTAGCCGCCCGCGCCGGTCGGCGATTGATCGAACGGCTGGCGGCGATAGTTGTAGAAGCCCGTCTCGTAAGGATCGATGATGTAGTGCCAGCGGCCGTTCAGCGACAAGTGCTGGCGGCCATAGATGTTTTGCAGCGTGGGCGGCTGCTTGGCTAGTTCGGCACGCGGGCTGGTGCCCTTGTTGGCTTGCGCCTGTCCCGGTGCATCATCTTGCGCTGTCGCCGCGAAGCTCGCGGCCAGGCAGCTTGCTAATAGCAGCTTCCACACTTGTCGCATCCATGTCTCCTTTTATTGATATTTAATAGTCCACTTGATCGTCAACGGTTCCTTCATGGTCAGCTTGCCGATGCTGCAGGTGACCAGTGTTTTCATCGGGCCGTAGGGCGCCATGAATTCCTTGTCACCGCTGGTCGGCGCCGCGGCGCACTGCTGCAAGCCGCTGACACTGTACTCCTTCACCGCGCCATGCGCGAAGCTGACAGTATTGCCCTTGATAGTAGCCTGATCCGAGAACGAGGCAAATTCCAGCGTCACCTTCTCCACCTCTTGCGCGCCAACCGGCGTGTAGACATCGGTGCGGGTCATCACGCCGTGCTCCAGCGTGTAGGTGGTGCGCAGCTTTATGCGCGCGTCCTTCTGCGGGCCTTTCTTGCCCAGGCGATCCAGCTCGTCCTGACGGTATGACACGGTATAGCGCTTGCCATCCTTACCGGTCTGGATGTCCTTGATCCACGCCGCGCCGATCAGCTGCGCGCCGTCGGCCATGGTGAACTTCGGCAGCAGCTGCGGATGCGCGCCGCCGCTATCGGCCACACCGGAAATCAGATTCGGCGCAAACGGCAGCGGGTAGTAAGGACTGTTGTCATGCTGGCTGCCGCCGCCGTTAATCATATTCAGGCTCACCACGTGCGGGCCGTCGCGGAAGATAGCCAGCGCGCGGTCGTATTCGCCCTTGGCGAAGGTGGTGGTGCTGAACTGCGGGCGGTTCTTGTCCAGCCACGCTTGCAGATCGGTCTTCGGCTGTACGTCCTTGAAACCGGCCTTGTTCCACGTCTCGTTGGTATAGATCAGCTGGTGCAGCAACGAGAAATTCTCGCCGAGGATACGGTGCTTGCCGCGATAAGTATCGGTGCGGCGGCCCTTGCCCCACATATCAAGCGAGTGCATGGCCGGGTCGTACCAGAAGTTCATATAGCGCTCCGCGATGCGCGAGGAGAAGGCATAGGCATACTGCTTCTCTTCCGTAGTCAGTACGTCAAGGTAGGCCGACACCGACAGGATTTCGATCAGCGCCGTTTCGCCGTACGGCCCGAGGCTGCGGCCGAAACTAAAGCCCTGTCCCTCGGTGTTGGCGACATTGAGCGCGATGTCGGCGGCCTTGCGCAGCAAGCCTTTCAATTCCTCGGTCGGCTGCAAGCCGGTTTCGAGGAAGCGTTCGCAGATCTCCGCGATCAGCAGAATGCTGTAACGGTCGAAGCGTCCCTCGCCGTCGGTCTCGTCGGAGAAGCCGTAAGCACCGGAATATTTTTTGTAATGGGTCAGCATCTTGTCGAGCAGGACTTTACCTGCGCTGTCGTCTTCCCAACCCATCATCATACGCAAGCGCGCGATGCTGAACGCCACGCCGTAGTAATTAGTCGGCAAGTTGATCAGATCCCACTGCGGCGTGACGAAGGTGCGCCAGTCCAGTTGCTTGCGCAGCTTCTCCAGCGTGGCCGGGCTGACGGCGCGCTCCAGCAAGCCCGCCTCCTTCAGCTTCACCAGTGTGCCGATGTAGTAGTAGATGCCCCAGGTGTGGTTATCCATGCCGACCGTCATATCGGCGATGTCGCGGTAGTCCTTGAGCTTCTGCTCCAGCGATGGATCGTCCTTGGCGGTGTTGAGCAGCACGTGGCCCAGGCCCGCCGCCACTTTCCCCGGCAAGAACTTGTCGCCGCTCTTGAACGGCGAGGCGCCGTCGAGCAGCATGCCTTCC
Organism: Duganella rivi; assembly: GCF_009857435.1. Lineage (GTDB taxonomy): Bacteria > Pseudomonadota > Gammaproteobacteria > Burkholderiales > Burkholderiaceae_D > Rugamonas > Rugamonas rivi. The sequence goes on along the minus strand of NZ_WWCK01000007.1, from coordinate 178,988 downwards.
CGTTCCGCCACCAGCTTCTTGAAGAAGAAGTCCAGCTGTTGATAGGCGTTGTCTTGCACGATGCGGTTCATCGGAGCGGCGGCGAATGATGGCGCGCAGGCCATCATCACCACCAGTGCGGCGGAAGTCTGGGGAAGGAATTTCATGGTGTCTCGATTATTATGGAAAACGTTTTACAAATAGTAGGCGATTTTGCCGATAAGGTAAACACTTACACGTTGCGGTTGGCGGTCGAATGGCGCAGCACCAGCTGCGGCTCGATGATGGTGGAGTGCGTGGCCGGCTTGACGTCTATCTGCGCCAGCAACTGCTCCATGGCCGCCGCGCCCATGCGCTCACTTTGCAGATCGACCGTGGTTAAAGGCGGCGAGGTGTAGTTGGCGAAGTCGATGTTATCGAAGCCCGCCACCGAGATTTCTTCCGGCACGCGGAAGCCCAGCGTCTGCGCTGCTTTCATGAAGCCCATCGCCATCAAGTCGTTGTAGCAGATCAGCGCATCGGGATGGGTGGCGCCCAGCAGGATGGAAGAACTCATGCGCTCCCCTTCCTGCGCCGACGGCGCACTGCCGTCGAACACCGTCAGCTCCAGTCCCATGGCCGACATGCAGTCGCGGATGCCGGCCAGGCGCTCCTCGTCGCGGCGCGACTTGGAGAAACCCAGATAGGCAATGTGCTTGTGGCCCAGCGTGACCAGATGCCGCGTCAGCATGGCCGCGCCGCGACGATCGTCGCCGGCCACCCACGGAATCTCGTGCTGCGCCAGGCAGCCGAGGAACACCAGCGGCTTGCCCAGATCCAGCATCCAGCCCATCTCCGATTCCGCGATGCGCGAGGTGACGATCATGCCGTCCACACGGCGGCTCAGTGCCTCCAGCAGCGGGCGTTCGCGATCCGGGTTTTCCTCGGTATCGACCAGCAGCAGGTTGTAGCCGTGCGCCTGCGCCACGCGGTTGGCGCCCTTTACCACGCTGCTGAAGTGCGGATTTGCCACATCCAGCACCGACAGCCCGATGCTCTGCGTGCGGCCGCTGATCATCGAGCGCGCCAGCGGGTTGGAACGGTAGCCCAGCTGCGCGATCACCCGCGTTACCGCCTCTTCCACCGCCGGCGAAAAGCGCTGCGTGCCGTTGACGAACTTGGACACGGTGGCGGTGGACACGCCGGCGCCGGCGGCCACGTCGCGGATGGTGGGTACGGGCTTTTTCATGAATCGATTGACCTCGGGAAGAATTTGGATATACTGGCGATTAAACGTTTAACTACAATACCTTCACCATCCCATAAAAGCAACCCATGAGCACTACTAAACCATTCAAACGCATCCTCTTGACCGGCGCCGGCGGCGGCCTCGGTACTGTCCTGCGCGAGCGCGCCAAGGCATGGGCGGATGTCGTCCGCCTGAATGACGTCAAGGATCTCGGCCCCGCCGGCGAGGGCGAGGAAATCGTTATCGGCGATTTGGGCGACCGCGACAAGGTCATGCAGATGATGGAAGGCGTGGACGCCGTGCTGCACTTCGGCGGCATCTCGGTGGAAGATCAATTCGAGCCGATCATGAACGCCAACATCCTCGGCGTGCATCACCTGTATGAAGCGATCCACAAGTGCGGCGTGAAGCGCGTGATCTACGCCAGCTCCAGCCACGTGGTCGGCTACTACAAGACCACCGAACTGGTGGACGCCAACATGCCGCTGCGTCCCGATGGTTTCTACGGCGTGTCGAAAGCCTTCGGCGAGGCGCTGTCGCGCTACTACTACGACCGCTTCGGCACCGAGACCGTGTGCCTGCGCATCGGCTCCTCCTTCCCGGAGCCGAAGAACCCGCGCATGATGGTCACCTACCTCGCCTACGACGACCTGGTGGAACTGATCCGCTGCTCGCTGTTCACGCCGCGCGTGGGCCACACCATCACCTTCGGCACCTCGGACAACGCCACCAAGTGGTGGGACAACAAGCACGCTTCGCACCTGGGCTATGTGCCCAAGCATAGCTCCGCAGAATTCGCCGGCAATTTCCCAGATAGCGCAGACTATCCAGCGGCCGGCGATGCTCCAACCATCTATCAGGGCGGACCGTTCGTCACGGCAGGCCCCATGTACAAATAAACCTGAGACAAAACCACATGACATCATCGCATTTACGCATTGCTGTTTTGGCTGCCGTGGCAGCCATGTTCCAAGCCGTTCCCGCCGTTGCAGCCGAAGCGCCAAACGCACAAGCGGCGGCGCCGTCGGCCGCCATCAATCCCAAGGCCGTGCTGTCCACCATGGAGCGCGTGGCAGACTGGCAGCTGGCCAATCCGAGCAAGCACCGCCCGGACGACTGGACGCAAGCGGTTGGCTACAACGGCATCATGGCGCTGGCGAATATCTCCGGCAGCAGCAAATACCGCGATGCGATGATCGCCATGGGCGAGAAAAACAACTGGAACCTCGGCCCCAATCACTACCACGCGGACGATCACATCGTCGGCCAAACCTACGCCGAACTGTATCTGCAAACGCGCGATCCGAAAATGATCGCACCGCTGCGCGCCAGCTTTGACGATATCCTCGCCAACCGCCGTACCGGCTCGCTGGAATTCACTGTCAAGGGCAACCAAGACCGCTGGTCGTGGTGCGACGCGCTGTACATGGCGCCGCCGGCGTGGCTGCGCCTGTGGGCCATCACCGGCGACCAGCGCTATCTCGATTTCGCCATCAGCGAGTGGTGGGTGACGTCGGACTACCTGTACGACAAGGAAGAACACCTGTACTTCCGCGACTCCAACTACTTCGACAAGCGCGAAGCCAATGGCAAGAAGGTCTACTGGAGCCGTGGTAACGGCTGGGTGATGGGCGGCTTGGTGCGCGTGCTGCAATACCTGCCGGAGAATCATCCTGAGCGCCCGCGCTTCGTCCAGCAGTACAAGGACATGGCGGCCAAGCTGCTCACACTTCAACAGCCTGATGGTTTGTGGCGCGCCAGCTTGCTCGATCCTGCCACCTATCCGATGAAGGAATCGAGCGGCTCGGCGCTGTACACCTACGCCTTCGCATGGGGCGTGAACCAAGGCCTGCTCGACGCCAATGCCTTCAAGCCCGCCGTGCAGAAAGCATGGACTGCGCTGGTGGCCAACGTACAGGCCGACGGCAAACTGACCCACGTGCAGCCTATCGGCCTCGCACCGAAAGTCTTCGATGACAATCTGACCGAGGTGTATGGCGTGGGCGGCTTCCTGCTGGCCGGCAGCGAGGTCTATCGCATGGCGGTGCTGGAGAAAGCCAAACCGCAAACGGTGAGCGTGACCAATCCAACCACCGGCGTGCGCGGCGACGAACTGGCGGAAGCGCCACTGGCAGCAGGCCTGCGCAAGCCGGTGGTAATGGATGCCGCTACCTCGGCCATCGTCAACTCACAGGTGATCGGTAAACAAATCCTGTTTCCGGTAAACCTGGCCGCGGGCGAAACGCGCCGCTACCTGGTACTGCCGGCCGAGCGCCTGGCCGCCGTGCCGCCGGCAGACGTTAAGACCCACGCGCGCTTCGTGCCCGAACGCCTCGACGATTTCGCATGGGAGAGCGACCGCACCGCGCACCGCGTGTACGGCCCGGCCATCATCAAGGATCCGAAAGAGCATTTAATCAGCAGCGGCGTGGACGTGTGGGTGAAGAAGGTACGCACACCGGTCATCGATAAATGGTACAAGCGCGGCGAGTACCACCACGACCAAGGCGAAGGCCTCGACTACTACAGCGTGGGCCAGAGCCGCGGCTGCGGCGGCACCACCATCGTCGCCAACGGCAAGCTGCATAGCTCGTCCAACTTCACCAGGTACAAGGTGCTGGCCGACGGCCCGCTGCGCTCCGTGTTCGAGCTGACCTACGCCAATTGGGACGCGGGCAGCGGCCGCACCGTCTCCGAAGTGAAACGCTTCTCGATTGACGCCGGCTCCAACATGACCCGCGTTGAAACCAGGTTCGCCAGCAACCGCAAGGAGCCGTTGACGGTCGGTGTCGGCATCGTCCAGCGCGACGGCGAAGGCCACTACACCGCCGACGGCCCGCACAACTTCACCAGTTACTGGGAGCCGGCGCACGGCGACGACGGCAGCACCGGCTGCGGCGTGATTCTTCCAGCCGGCACCAAGGCGTTCGACGTGATCGACAAGCAGCAGCTCACGCTGGGCACCGTGCAACCGGGCCAGCCTTTCGTCTACTACTTCGGCGCGGGCTGGAGCAAGAGCGGCGACTTTGCCGACGCCGCCGCATGGGACGCCTACGTGCGCGGCTATGCGCAAAGGCTGAAGGCGCCGCTCAAAGTCAGCAGCCAATAAGCACCGTGCCGCCGTTAGCTACGGCGGCTTTTTTCAACCTCGAAATGGAAGCGCTACCACAATCTAGTTGAAGCACCAAAACCAATAAAACAGGAGACACCACATGCAACCGAAACAACCTCAACTGCGGCTCATCACAGCTGCGGTCGCCCTCGCCTTACTCAGCGGCGCTGCCGCCGCCCAGGATGCCGACAACGGCCGACTGGAATCCGTCATCGTCACCGCCAACAAGCGCGCACAGAACCTGCAAGACGTGCCGGCCTCGATCACCGTGCTGAACGACGCCGTCCTGCAACGCGCCAACGTGCGCGACCTCGAAGACGTGCCGGCCCTGTCGCCGGCGCTGACCCTGTCCTACGGCACCCAGCCGGGCAACTTCAGCATCAATATGCGCGGCATCGGCACCTTCTCGCTCGGCATCGGCGTGGAGGCCGACGTGGCCGTGATCGTTGACGACGTGCCGCTCGGCATGCAGGCCGGCGCGTTCAAGGACTTGGCCGACGTCGGCCGCATCGAGGTGCTGAAAGGCCCGCAAAGCACGCTGTTCGGCAAGAGCTCGATCGCGGGCGCGATCAACATCACCACCAAGCCGATCGGCGGCCCGTGGAAAACCAACGCCACCAGCTACGTCACCAACGACGACGAGTGGCGCGTCGGCATCAGCACCGGCGGCTCGGTCTCGGACACCCTGCGCCTGCGCATCGCCGCCAGCAAGACCAACTTCGACGGCACGCTCAACAACCTCACCACCGGCAAGAAACTCAATGGCAGCAAGGGCGACAACATCAGCGGCAAGCTCGAATGGCAACCGCTGGAACAGCTGACCCTGACGCTGACGCCGCACTACAACCGCACCGAAAAATTCTGCTGCTCCACCGCCTTCACCTCGATGTCTCCGGGCGCGCTGTACCGCAATGCGCCGCAGCTGCCGCCGTCGGTGGTACTGGCCGGCATCCACATCAGCCCGGACAACCGCGACGTGCGCAACGACTACCCAACCGGCGGCAAGTTCCACGATGCCGGCACCGGCGTCAAGCTGGACTGGGCGTTTGACGAGGACAGCGCGCTCAAAGGCCACACCCTGAGCTCGATCTCGTCCTACAGCAAGTACCACATGGACGACTACCAGGACAACGACAACACCGACGTCGACATCCTGCCCTTCCTGCTGCTGCCCAACGGCCAGCCGACCGGCATGCATGGCGGCCTGTACCAGTACGGCTACTTCGACGTCAAATCGACCACGCAGGAACTGCGCCTGACCTCGCCGGACAAAGGCGCGCTGCGCTACGTGGCCGGGCTGTGGTACGGCAAGAATGCGCTGACGCGCGAGCTGACCAAGGCGCCGCTGATCCAGGCCTACGGCACCGCCTACGGCGCCGACGCATGGAACATCAGCAAAGCCATCTACGGCCAAGGCTCGTGGGACTTCCGTCCCAACACCAGCCTGATCCTCGGCGCCCGCTACAACGACGAAGACACCGGCTACAACTTCCGCCGCTACACCGTGCCGCCGCAAGTCAAGGCCTTGACCGAGTTCTACACCAAGTCCGACAACGACAAGAGCAGCACCTACAAGCTGGGCCTGGAACACCGCCTGAACAAGGACGCGATGTTCTACGCCATGGCCTCCACCGGCCACAAGGGCAAGGCCTATGACCTGACCTCGGGCTTCACGGCGGCGACCGCCAAGCTGCCTGCGGTGGCGCCGGAAACCGCGCGCAGCTACGAGCTGGGCTGGAAGCAAAGCCTGTGGGACAACCGCGCCATGTTCAGCGTGGCCCTGTTCCGCACCAACTTCCGCCACTTCCAGCAATCGTCCAGCTTCTTCGACGACGACGGCACCTTCCGCACCGGCCTGAACAGCATCGGCGGCCTGCGCACGCAGGGCCTGGAAGTGGAAGGCAATGTGCGGGTGACGCGCGAGCTGCAACTGAACGGCAGCTTCGCCTACACCGAGGCCACCATTCAAGAGTTTGAAAACGGCCCGTGCTACAACGTCATCAACGCGGCGGGCACGGCCGGCACGCCGGGGCCGGGCTGCGCGCAGAATCCCAAGTACAACAACACCTTCGTGCAAAACTTGGCCGGCAAGACCCTGCCGAATGCGCCCAAGGTCAAAGTCAACTTGGGCGGCCAATATGACCTGATGTTGCCATCGTACGGCTTCAACGGCTTCATCGCCGGCTCCACGCGCTACCAGAGCCGCACCCAGTTCTCGCTGAACCAAGACCCGAACACCATCCAGGGTGCGTACGCCATCACCAACGTCAGCTTCGGCGTCAAAGACAAGCAAGACCGCTACAAAGTGACCTTCCTCGTCAACAACCTGTTCGACAAGCGCTACGCGACCGGCTTGAACAACGCCATCGCCAACGGCACCTGGAGCCCGAAAGCGCCGAACACGCCGATCGCGGTCAACACTACCGAGTGGATGCCGCCGCGCGACTTCCAGCGCTACTTCGGCGCCCGCCTCGACGTCACGTTCTAAAGAGCATCTCCCTCGCGACGCCACACCAAAGTCGCACTTTGCGCCCCCGCAGCCCGCTGCGGGGGCTTTTTTATGGGCCACCGCTATGGGGGCGTTGGGTATTCCAAAACCCAACTTAGTCTAAACAGGTCTAAACCGCGCGACCTAACACTAAACCAGTCTAAAACCCACGAGACCGCGTCGAAAACAGTCTAAAAAATTGGCACCAAGGTCTAAAACGGTCGCTTTTTTCAACTCGAAAGTCTAAAACGATCCATATATCTGTTCTCAGCTAAAACTTTTAGACTGCTTCAGCATCGAATTGCAGTATGCGCCCAGTGCGTCGTTGCAGTAGTTGGTCCGAATTTGCCCTGCAATCCAAAGCGTGCACCCAGTACTCTTCGCCGGGGAACCGTAGCCAGATAAACCGCCATGCGTTGCGGCCCTTGGTGTGGCGATTGGCGAATAGCGATGGGGTCAAGCTCGCGCCGTCATCGGACAAGATGCGGTCGCCTGTCACCTTGGCGAATTCCGTGGTGCGGTGATAGCTGGTTCTTAGGTTGGTGCCTTCGGGGAGGAACACATTCTTCCACTGATAACCGCGCAGTGCCGGGCCGTTTCTGAGCAGGGCCAGTCGCTCTTTCTCGACGGCCAACCAGCGCTTGAGCAGGTCGTTGATGAAGGCATCGAGTTTGACGCCGGGCCGGGTTTCAAACAGGTGAAATTCCAGATCCATTAAGTCGCTAATGGGCAGGTTGATGGAGCGTTTCGCGACGAATTCCATGATGTTCTCCTCCAAGCAGGTCTAAAAGTTAGGCAGCGGATCGGAAATTTGGTTCGTTTTAGACTTTCGCTTGAAAAAATGAGACCGGTTTAGACTTCGGTGCCGAATTTCGGGACCGTTTTAGACTTGCCCTTAGCTTTTTTAGACTTGAATAGTCCGGTTTTGCTCGATTTAGACCGATTTAGCCTTTTTCGCGATTTTGAATACCCCATCCCCCATACCCCATTACGGTTGAGTGAGATTCATAAAAGATTAACTTTGCCGTGGTAAGCTTCGACCCCGGTGCCCTCCTCACCGCTGCTTTTTTCTCCAACTTCCACGTGTAACCACTTAATTCATGGATATTGTTCTCGCGCTGAAGGCCCTGATCATGGGCTTGGTCGAAGGTTTAACGGAATTCTTGCCTATCTCTTCCACCGGCCACCTGATCCTCACCGAGCATCTGCTGGGCTTCCAGGGCATGGAGGAAAAAATCAATGTGTTTGAGATCGTGATCCAGGCCGGCGCCATCTTCGCCGTCTGCTGGGAATACCGTGCCCGCATCGCCAAGGTCACCACCGGGCTGACCACCGACCGCAAGCAGCAACGCTTTGCGCTGAATATCGCCATCGCCTTCCTGCCGCTGGCCCTGCTCGGTCTGGCGCTGGGCAATTTCCTCAAGGAGCACCTGTTCAAGCCGGTGCCGGTGGCCCTGGCGCTGATCGTCGGCGGCATCGTCATCCTGCTGGTCGAGCGCCACGTGGCCGCCAACCCGGTCTCCGTGCGGGTGCACTCGGTCGATGACATGACGCCGCTCGATGCCTTAAAAATGGGCATCGCCCAGGCTTTTGCGCTGATTCCCGGCACCAGCCGCTCCGGCTCCACCATCATCGGCGGCATGATGTTCGGCTTCTCGCGCCAGGCTGCGACCGAGTTTTCCTTCCTGCTCGGGATACCCACGCTGCTGATCGCCTCGGCCTACTCGCTGTTCAAGGCGCGCGACCTGCTGGCCGTGTCGGATCTGCCGATGTTTACCGTCGGCACGGTGTCCGCATTTATCTCGGCGTTCTTCTGCGTGCGCTGGCTGCTGCGCTACGTGGCGTCCCATACCTTCACGGTGTTTGCGTGGTATCGCATCGCATTTGGCCTGTTAGTGCTGGTGACCGGTTACACTGGCGTTATTATCTGGGCCGACTAACATTTTTTGAAAAGCAGTAGCAGTATCATGAATCATCAGGACAACAACGAACGCGCGCTCCACTTGCTGCAAACCGTGTTCGGCTACCCAGCCTTCCGCGGACAGCAAGGGGAGATTGTCGGCCACGTGGCGGGCGGCGGCGACGCGCTGGTTCTGATGCCAACCGGCGGTGGCAAGTCGCTGTGCTACCAGATTCCAGCCTTGCTACGCGACGGCGTTGGGGTGGTGGTGTCGCCGCTGATCGCGCTGATGCAGGATCAGGTCGACGCGCTGGAAGAGGTCGGCGTGCGCGCGGCGTTTTTGAATTCTACCCAGTCGTACGAGGAAGCCAGCCGCATCGAACGCTTGGTGCGCACCGGCGAGATTGACCTGGTCTACGTCGCGCCCGAGCGGCTGATGACGGATCGCTGCCTGAACCTGTTCCAGAATTCGAACATCTCGCTGTTTGCGATTGACGAGGCGCACTGCGTGTCGCAATGGGGGCATGACTTCCGGCCCGAGTACATCAAGCTGTCGGTGCTGCACGAGCAGTTCCCGAACGTGCCGCGCATTGCGCTGACCGCAACCGCCGATCCGCAAACGCGCGCCGAAATCGTGCACCGCTTGCAGCTGGAGGATGCGGCGCAATTCGTGTCCTCGTTCGACCGTCCCAACATCCGCTATCAAATCGTCGAGAAAGCCAACGGCCGCAAGCAGCTGCTGGACTTCATCACCACCGAGCATGGCGGCGACTGCGGCATCGTCTACTGCCTGTCGCGCAAGAAGGTGGAGGAGACGGCGGAATTCCTGAACGAGAACGGCGTACGCGCGCTGGCCTATCACGCCGGCATGGATCACGCGGTGCGGGCGGCGAACCAGGCCAAGTTCCTGCGCGAAGAGAACATCGTCATGTGCGCCACCATCGCGTTTGGCATGGGCATCGACAAGCCGAACGTGCGCTTCGTCTGCCACCTGGATCTGCCGAAAAGTATCGAAGGCTACTACCAGGAGACCGGCCGCGCGGGCCGCGACGGCGAGCCGTCCAGCGCATGGATGGCCTACGGCCTGCAGGACGTGGTGCTGCAACGGCGGATGATCGACGAATCCGAAGCCGACGAAACCTTCAAGCGCGTGCTGGGCAACAAGCTCGATGCGATGCTTGGTCTGTGCGAGACCCTGAGCTGCCGGCGCGTGCGCCTGCTCGACTACTTCGGCGAGAAGGCCGGGCCTTGCGGCAATTGCGATACCTGCTTGATTCCACCAGTGTCCTTCGACGGCACGGTGCCGGTGCAGAAGCTGTTGTCGACCGTGTACCGCGTCGACCAGCGCTTCGCGGCCGGCCACGTGATCGACGTGCTGCGCGGGCAGGAGACGGAGCGGATTAAGACGTGGCATCACGATTCGCTGTCGGTGTTTGGCATTGGCGCGGATCGCAGCGAGCAGGAATGGCGCGCGATTTTGCGCCAGGTGATTGCGCTGGGCCTGCTGACCGTCGATCACGAACAATTCAGTTCATTGAAGCTGACCGACGCTGCGCGCCCGGTGCTGAAAGGCGGACAGAAAGTCCAGCTGCGCCAGTACCAGAAACCGGTCAAGCAGAAGCCGAGCCGCGCAGCCAAGGGCTACGTCGAGAGCGACCTGTCGGCGCACGAGCAGAAAATCTTCGACCGCCTGCGCTCGTGGCGCATGGGCACGGCGCGCGAGCACAACGTCGCCGCCTACATCATCTTCAACGACGCCACCCTGCGCGAAATCGCCAAGGCCCGCCCGATGGCCCTGGACGACCTGCGCGGCATCTCCGGCGTCGGCGAGAAAAAACTCGCCTCCTACGGCGACGAAATCGTCACCCTGATCAGCGAGATGAACGACTAGGTGCCGTCACCGACAAGCGATTTCGATCGTTCGCGACCCCGCCTTGGGACTGGGGCCATAGCTCACGGAACACGATGAGTACCCAGCTTGCATTCTCTTTGCCAGCGTGATCTCCCCTGCAGCGCCGCCGTAGCCGCACACCAGCCAAAGACCGTCGGCAAACTCGTCTTTATCGAATTGCCATGTCTCGACTGATCGTTTGCCTTTATCGACAACGGTATCGGGCTTAAGGTCGGCAAGCTTCTCTGGCGGGCCATTGTTAAAGCCCGCTGAACTCAATCTAAAGTCCCAAGAAGGGCGGGCCACCCAACCAGCCGGGGACTGAGTGACCTGTATCGCGGCCGCCGGGACGACTGTCGGACAGGCGATACGTGTAGGCTCGACCGGAAATCCATAGGCAGGCGCGGTTGCGAGCAAAGCTTGTAGGAGATAGCGCAGACTTTTCATAATCAGTGCTCAATCACGAAGAACGCATCGGCATTGTTGCTCGGTTTTTTGAAACTGCCATCTTTGTTCTTGCCCAGCGACTCAAGGAAGCGCTCCGAGACGTGCGGCTTTCTTTCGCTGTTCCATTGATCCATCACATAGATCCCATTGATCCCTTGGCGCAGGAAGAATGCTGCGTGATTTCCGTGCTTCGCATTCGGATAGCGACCATCTTTGAAGGTCGCTATCGCCGTACCTTTTCGAATCATTGGATTGCCGAACGCCGCTTCGCCTTGGCGCCAACCACTAGCTGGACCAGCATCGGTGTAATGCTGAATAAGAACGACACATTGATGCGTTCCCACTTTAGCGCTGCCTTCAAGAGCATCGACTTTGGAATACACGTATGGCATGAGAATCTCCTTTTGATAAGCCGAACGCTTACTATCGCCCATTGAGCGCTAGGAGAATTTGATTAGCCTCAGACGCAGAGGAATTAGGCCAGCACGATGCTGCGGTAGCGGCTTGGTGGGGCGCCTAGGGCGGTGCGGAAGCGGTGGCTGAAGTGGCTTAGGTCGGCGTAGCCGCAGGCGTCGGCGATTTGCTGCAGCGAGTGGTCGGTGGTTTTCAGCAGCATGCGCGCGTGGTCGATGCGGCGCGCGGCGATCCACGCGGAGGGCGGCATGCCGAACGAGACTTTGAACATGCGCAGCAGGTGGTACTCGGACAGGCAGGCCAATTGCGCCAGCATACCCAGCGTGATGTTTTGCGCGAGGTTCGCTTCGATGTAGTCGGCCAAGCGCCGACGCACTGCCGGCGATAAGCCTCCTCGCACGCGCGCTTGGTGCTGCGGCACCGATTGCGCCAGCAGCAGGTGGCTCAGGGTTTCGTGCGTGACTTCGTTGGCGCGCAGCTGGGCGTCGGCGCCGTCCCACGGCATCTCGGCCAGCGCCGCGCACAGGTGGCCGATGCGCTCGTGCTCGAAGTAGGTGCGGTCGGCCAAGGTCAGCTCGCGCGGCTCGCGATCCAGCTCCACCACCGCGCGGCGCGTGAAATGCTCGGGCAGGAAGTAGATGTGCATGAAGTGCATTTGCCCGCGCACTGTCCACGACGATTCGTGCCAATCGGGCAGCGTGCACAATCGCTTCGGTGCGCCGTACAAGCCCGGTAACTCGGTGCGCTCGGTGCGGTGGCCACCATCGAGGTAGTAGGACAGCGTGTGGTGGCCCGGATGGTCGTAGCTGGTCTCCGCGCACGGCGTGTCGCGCCGCCAGATCGCCAGCGCCAGTTCATCGCCCAGCCACGCAAAGCGCTCCAGCTGCGCATCGGTTTCCGACATGGTCTTGAAGACGGAATGCGACAGCCGCCCGTCCGGCAAGGCAGACAGCAAGGTAGCAGGCAGGTTGTGGGCGCGCGAGGTCATGAATAAAGTCTAGCACGGTGCGCCAGCCCGCGCAGGCCGCAGCCTCGGCCCCCAGCCGATATGCGCAATTTCAGACAAGTCGCCACGCCGCGCGGACGGCATGCTGGCGCCATGAATACTTTCCTCTACCTTCTCACGGTGCTCATCTGGGGCACCACCTGGATCGCCATCACTTTCCAGCTGGGCGTCGTCCCGGCCCCGGTGTCGATCGCCTACCGCTTCTGGATCGCCGCCGCCGTGCTGCTGGCCGGACTGCTGATCATGCGCCGCCAGTGGTGGCCGCCGCGGCAAGCGTGGCCTTACCTGTTCGCGCAAGGGATTGCGCTGTTTTGCGTGAACTTCCTGTGCTTCTACTACGCCAGCCAATGGGTCACCAGCGGCCTCGAAGCAGTGGTGTTCTCCACAGCGCCGCTGTGGAACGCGATCAATGGCCGCATCTTCCTCGGCCGTCCGATCAAGCCGCAGGTGATGGTCGGCGCCCTGCTCGGCCTTGGTGGCATCGTGCTGCTGTTCGCGCCGCAGATGGCCGGCCACTGGCACGACAGCCACACGCTGTTCGGCCTCGCGCTGACGCTGGGCGGCACGCTGTGCTTCTCTTGCGGGAACCTGCTCTCCAGCCGCATGCAATCGCTGGGCCTCGGCCTGACGCCGTGGCTGACCAACACCTGGGCGATGCTGATCGGCTCCACCACGCTGGGCGTGGCGGCGCTGGCGATGGGCATGCCGTTCACGCTGGACGAGTCGCCGCGCTACCTCGGCGCGCTGCTGTATCTCGCCATTCCCGGCTCGGTGATCGGCTTTACCGCCTACCTGATGCTGGTTGGCCGCATCGGCCCTGACCGCGCGGCCTATTCCACGGTATTATTCCCCATCGTAGCGCTGACTATTTCGACTTTTTACGAAGGCTACCATTGGACGCCGCTGGCCCTGTGCGGGCTGGCGCTGGTACTGGCGGGGAATCTGCTGGCGTTTCTGCCGCCGTCCCTGCGCGCCAAGCTGATGGGAGCCGCATAGAACTGGAGATTGCATGATCCGCACCGGCCTTCTTGCCGCACTGGCCCTGAGCCTGACCGTCACCGCGCACGCCGCCACCAAGCCGGCCGACACGGTCTACCGCAACGGCTACATCTACACCGTAGATGCCAAGGACAGCGTGCAGCAAGCGCTGGCCGTGCGCGGCGGCCGCATTGTCTACGTCGGCGATAACGACGGCGTGCAAGCGCTGACCGGCAAGAAGACCGAAGTCATTGATCTGCAAGGCCGCATGCTGATGCCCGGTTTGATCGACGCCCACATGCACCCGCAATCGGGCGGCAGCCGCCTGCTCAATTGCAGCCTCAATTACGAGCCGCTGACGGTGCAGCAGTTCCAGTCGCGCATTCAAGCCTGCCTGGATAACGATAAGAAGTCCGGGCCTGAGCGCTGGCTCATCGTGGTCAACTGGTTCCAGCAAGGGATGCTGCCGGATGGCGTGGAAACCACCGCCGCCATGCTCGATACGCTGAAGACCGAGCGGCCGATCATCGTGCGCTCGTCGTTCGGCCACTCGGCGCTGCTCAATTCCAAGGGCATCAAGCTGGCGAAGATAGCGCGCGATACGCAAGACCCGGCCGGCGGCAAGATCACCCGCGACGATAAAGGCAACGCCACCGGCCTGCTGGAAGACGCGGCGCAGGACTTGGCCATGAATCTACTGCCGCCGTTGACGGTGGCCGAGAATCTGGCCGCGTCCAAGGCAGCGCTGGCGGCGATGCGCCAGCAAGGCATCACCACCTTCCTCGACGCTTACACCGATCCCGAAACCATGACGGCCTTCGCCGATCTGCAGAAGCAAGGCAAGCTGACGGCGCGCGCGCACTTCGCGGTGCTGATCGATCTCGATAAGGGCGCGACGCCGCAAAGCGCGGTGGCGGAGCTGGTCAAGCAGCAGAAACAGTTCGACCAAGGCCCGACCAAGGTTGCGCCGTCGATGCAAGTGCGGCACGCCAAGCTGTTCATGGACGGTGTGATTTCCGCGCCGGCCTTCACCGGCGCCATGATCGATCCTTACCTCGTCAACAAGGGCACGCCGGAGAAGCCGGATTGGCAGCCCGGCCCGCATAATGGGCCGGCCAGCTATTTCTCGCCGGAGTCGCTGCGCGCTACGTTGAAGGAACTGGCGCGTGCGCATATCGATCCGCACATACACGTTGATGGCGACCGCGCGGTGCGCGAATCACTGGACGCGATCGCCGACCTGCGCAACACGCCAGAGGGTAAGCGCGTGCGGCCGGCGTTGGCGCATGATGAAATCGTCGCGCCGGAAGACTATCCGCGCTTTGCGCAATTGGACGTCACGCCGGTTCTGTCCTTCCAGTGGGCCAAGCCTGCGCCGGACACGGTGGGTGCGCTGAAGGACTTCATGGGGCCGCAGCGTTATGCGCTGGTGGAGCCGCAAGCGCTGCTGCTCAATGCCGGTGCGCGCATTGCGTATGGCAGCGATTGGCCGGTCGATCCGCTTGATGAATGGTTCGCGCTGAAGGTCGGCGTGACCCGCACTGCTGCGCCGGATGCCGGCAAGGAGTACGCAGGCACGCTGACCGCGCAACCGGGTTTGCCACGCGCCGCTGCGCTGCGGGCGATCACGCTCAATGCGGCCTACACTTTGCGGCAGGAGACGCAAACCGGTTCGCTGGAAGTGGGCAAGCTGGCGGACTTGATTGTCCTCGATCGTAACTTCTTCACGATACCGGCGGAGGACATCGCCAACATCAAGGTGCTGCAAACGGTGGTAGGCGGGAAAATCGTCTATCAGTCCAAGGGCATGCGGTAAGTAAGTTAAGATAGCGGCCTTTGCATAAACTGACGCGCCATGACTTTCGCCATTTCCCTGTTGATCATTTTTGCCACTGCGGCGGTGGTCTACGCGATTATCAAGACTAATCCGAACAAGCCGCAGCCATTGCCGCTGCCGACCGGCGTGCCGTATGAGCCTACGCTGCCGGATGGCGCGCCGGCGCTGCATTGGTCGGATGGCGGGCGGTTCATGGTGGAGGTGATGACGGAGTCGCGTTATCAGCCTGCTCTCAAAGCGCTTGCAGGAGAACATGGCGAGCGTGCGGCCGCTGCGCAGTTCGTGGCGACGCTGATGCCGGATGATCGTAACGCTTACGAGAATTTAGCCGTGGCGGTGTTTATCGAGGGCCGCATGGTGGGCTATCTGTCGCAGAAGGCGGCGGTCAAGTTCCGTGAGCTGCTGCGCAAGAAGGAAGCCACCGGCCAGCTAAGCACCTGCGATGCGCAAGTACGCGGCGGCGCGCTGTGGGAGGGCAAGCGCCTGCAATACGTGGTGGTGCTGGACGTGGAGCCGCTGGAAAAATGAAGACGCTGATCGCCGCGATGCTCGTCAGCGGTGCAGCAGTCGCCGAGCCGCTGGTGGTGCACTACAACGAGCGCCCGCCGCATCACTATACCGAGCGTGGCAGGCCGACCGGCGACGCTATCGCCACGGTGAAGCGCGCGCTTGATGCGGCGCGCCTTCCGTACCAGTTGCGCAGCACACCGGCCAAGCAGCAGCTGATTATCCTGCAAAAGAACGAGGCGCCGGCCTGCATGCTGGCGTGGGTCGATCTGCCGGGCCGCGACGACAAGGGCAAGCTGTCGGAGAAAATCTACGATGAGCGCCGCCTGTGGTGCACCAGGGCGACGCCGGATGAGACGATCCAGCGCATCGATGCAGCACTGCGCAACGCAGCGCTGCCGAAGTGATTACTTCTTGGTGAAGACCAAATCCCACACGCCGTGGCCCAGCTTGAGGCCGCGGTTTTCAAACTTGGTCAGCGGGCGATAAGCCGGCTGCGGCGCGTAGCCGTCCGCAGTGTTCTGCAAGCCTTCTTCGGCGCTCATCACTTCCAGCATCTGCACCGCGTAATCTTCCCAGTCGGTGGCGAGGTGGATGTAGCCGCCCACTTCCAGCTTCTGCACCAGATGCTTCACGAACGGCGACTGAATCAGGCGGCGCTTGTTGTGGCGCGCCTTGTGCCATGGATCCGGGAAGTAGATATGCACGCCGTGCAGCGAACCATCCGGGATCATGAAGTTCAACACTTCCACCGCATCGTGCTGGATCGCCTTCAGGTTGGTCAGGCCCTGTTCGTTAATCAGCTTGAGCAGGCTGCCCACGCCCGGGGTGTGCACTTCCACGCCGATGAAGTCCTTCTCCGGCATCACGCCGGCGATGTGCGCGGTGGTGCCGCCCATGCCGAAGCCGATTTCCAGCACCACCGGCGCCTTGCGGCCAAACGCCTGCTCGTAGTCGAGCGGCGCCTTGGTGTACTCGATCAGGAACTTCGGGCCCAGCTCCTCCAGCGAACGCGCCTGCGCGGTCGACAGGCGGCCGGCGCGGGTCACGAAGCTGCGGATGCGGTGTTCGGTCGGGTCGTACAGCATCGGCCGCGCTGGGCCGTCTTTAGGCGTATCGGAAGACATGGTGGAAATCGGCGTTATTTATTTGAGGCGGCATTATATCAGGCTTGGCCCCCGGTTTTTTCAAATCGATTGACACCCGGATTGACTTCGGGTCTAATCGAGACTGAGGCGTGAAATCGTTTTCAAACGTAGCTATGCCCTCCATTTCGATCCTGACAAACTTATTCAAAAATGACCGATTTCACGCAATTCCCACCCTCGTTTACCTGGGGCGTCGCCACCAGCGCCTTCCAGATTGAAGGCGGCGCGACCGCCGACGGCAAAGGCCCATCGATCTGGGACACCTTCAGCCACACGCCGGGCAAAGTCATCGACGGCACCAACGGCGACGTCGCCTGCGACCACTACAACCGCTACCCGGAAGACGTGGCCATCATGGCCGGCCTCGGCGTGGACGCCTACCGCTTCTCGATGGCGTGGGCGCGCGTGCAGCCGCAGGGCAAGGGCGCATGGAACGAAGCGGGCTGGGACTTCTACGACCGCCTGCTGAAAGAACTCGAAGGCAAGGGCATCGCCGCCCACATCACCCTGTACCACTGGGATCTGCCGCAAGGCCTGCAAGACGAAGGCGGCTGGCTCAACCGCGAAACCGCCTACCACTTCGCCGAGTACGCGGCCGAAGTCGCGCGCCGTTTCGGCAATCGCGTGAAAACGATTGCAACGCACAATGAACCGTGGTGCACGGCCAATCTCGGCTACGGCAACGCGCAATTTGCGCCGGGCGTGGCTGATCTGAAACAGTCGATCCAGGTGTCGCACCACCTGGTGCTGTCGCACGGCCTGGCGATGAGCGCGATGCGCAAAGTCGGCAGCTCGGCCCAGCTCGGCATCGTGCTGAACCAGTGGACCGCCGACCCGGCCACCGACAGCGAAGCCGACAAGGCCGCCGCCGCGTTTGAATATTCGCGCTCGGTCGAATGGTTCATGGATCCTATCTTCAAGGGCAAGTACCCGGAACTGGCGCTGAAAGTGCACGGCGACAACGCGCCGGTGGTGCAGGACGGCGACCTGGCCATCGCCCACCAGAAGATCGACTTCCTCGGCGTGAACTACTACTTCCGCGCCTTCTGCTCGACCGAAACGCCGCCGCGCCAGCCTGAGTGCAAGCTGGGCAAGACCGACATGGGCTGGGAAATCTACCCGGACGGCCTGACCGAACTGCTGCTGAAACTGCATGCCGACTACGAACTGCCGCCGATCTACATCACCGAGAACGGCATGGCCAACCCGGACAGCGTCGTCAACGGCGAGGTGCCGGACGAGGCGCGCATCGATTTCGTCAAGCGCCACCTGAAGGCCCTGAACGACGCCCGCCTGCAAGGCGTGAACATCCAGGGCTACTTCCTGTGGTCGCTGCTCGATAACTTCGAGTGGAACTCGGGCTATGCCAAGCGTTTCGGCATCGTCCACGTCGACTATGCCACCCAGAAGCGCACGCTGAAAAACAGCGCCCTGTGGTATCGCGACTATCTGGTTCAACAGCGTCCGCAAAAGACCGCACACGCTGCCTGAGCAACGCAACAGTAGTACCGCCGCCGGCCTTCGGGCCGGCGGCTTCCGTTTAAGCTGGCCGCAGAGCCGGTGCTACACTCCCCACCGAGAACAACGAGGACGACAACATGACCACCGCCCAATCCGCCGTGCCGCAAGAGCCACGCGAGCCGCAGCAGCAATCGTCGCCGGCCGCCGCGCCGCCTTCCCTGTTCCGCGCCATGTTCGCGCGCGGCACGCCGATGCTGTGGGTGCCGAGCGGCTACTTCGCCATGGCGCTGACCTACATGATGCTCACCAGCGTGACCTCCATCATGTTCAAGAACCTCGGCATGGACAACGGCCAGGCCGCGCAGTACGCAAGCTATTTGATCCTCGCTTACACCATCAAGCCGCTGTTCGCGCCCTTCGTCGAAATGTACCGCACCAAGAAATTCTTCGTGCTGGCCGCGCAGCTGATCGTCGGCCTGGGCTTTGCCGGCGTGGCGCTGGCGATGTCGCTGCCCGACTACATGGTCATCATGGTGTTCCTGTTCGGCGTGCTGTCGCTGGTCGGCGCCACGCAGGATATCGCCTCGGACGGTGTGTACGTCACCGCTTTGGACACCAAGACGCAGTCGCTGTTCTGCGGCATCCAGAGCCTGAGCTGGAACATCGGCCCGATCGTCGCCTCGGGCGGCATGGTGTACCTGAGCGGCTGGCTGCACACCCACTACTTCAAGCACCAGGCCGGCGTGTTCGGCCCCGAGTGGATCGACTCGTGGCGCATCATCTTCTTCATCGTGGCCGGCATCACCATCCTGACCGCGCTGTGGCATATGCGCGTGATGCCGGACGGCGCCAAGGCCGAAAACGCGCCGAAGTCGGTGGCCGAAGCGGCCTTCATCCTGAAAGACTCCTTCATCACCTTCTTCCAGAAGCGCGACGTCTGGCTGATGGTGGGCTTTGCCTTCGTGTTCCGCCTCAGTATCGGCCTGCTGGAAAAAATCGGCCCGTTCTTCATGGTCGACCCGGTGGCGCAAGGCGGCTTGGGCCTGTCGAACGAAATGCTGGGCCTGATCTACGGCACCTACGGCTTGATCGCCGTGCTGCTTGGCTCCCTGCTGGGCGGCATCTTCGTGGCGCGCCGCGGCTTGCAGAAAACCTTGTTCACGCTGTGCTGCGCGGTCAACATCCCGAACGTGACCTTCCTGCTGATGTCGATCTACCAGCCGGACAACCTGATCATGATCTGCGCCGGCGTGGCGGTGGAGAAGTTCTTCTTCGGCTTCGGCTCGGTGGGTTTCATGATCTACCTGATGCAGCAACTGGCGCCGGGCAAATACACCACCACCCACTACGCTTTCGGCACCGGCCTGATGGGCCTGTGCATGATGGTGACCGGTGTGGTCAGCGGCCACCTGCAGCAGATGCTCGGCTATGTGCACTACTTCTGGCTGGTGATGGCGGCAACCATCCCATCTTTCCTCGTTACGTGGTTCGCACCGTTCCACCATCAAGACTAAGCGGGAACCACGCCGCCCGCCGGCGCATGAAGGGCTGCTCGACCACCTGATAGAGCAGCCAGCCTCCCGCCACTCCGGCAAGCATGACCAGCGCGATTCCCGGCGCGCCGTGCTTGTCGATTCCCATCCCTTCCGACACCACCTTGTATAGCGGCTTGTGCGCGAGATAAATCGCGTAAGACCACAGCGCCAAACTCTCCGCACCGGGCACGCGCACGCGCGCCAGCACCGATCCCGCGCTCAACGCCGCCAGCAGCAATAAGCTGAACGCCACCGCCAGCAGCGTGAAGCCGAAGGCGCTGATGAAGAACGATTCATCCTCAAAGCGCATCAGCAACGCGATGGCCAGCGCCAATCCCGCCACCAGCAGCAGGTTGCCGTGCCGCAGAATGCGTTGGTACAGCGGGCGATGAAAATTCTTCAGCATGGCGATGGCCACGCCAGGCAGCAGTTCGTCGAAGCGCGCAAAGCTGGAGTAGTAGACCTCTTGCGAAAACGGCTGGAGGCCATCGCTCCACGCCAGCGCGCGGAACGTGACCGCACCGGCCACCGCCAAAGCGATTGCCGACCACCGCGCACGCGGGCCGCGCAGCAGTAGAAGCGCCAGCGGCAGAATCAAGTAAAACTGCTCCTCGATGCACAGTGACCATGAATGCGTAAAGGTCTGCCCATATTCCAGGCCAAAGTTCTGCGTGAAGGTGAGGAAGCGCCACAGCGGCGCAGTCGCGCTGCCGCCCAGCGCCACCGGAAACAGGAAGTACGCCGCCAGCACCACGAAATAGTTGGGCAGCGTGCGCAGCAAGCGGCGGCCGAAGAAGGCAGTCAATGGCATCTGCTGCGACAGCAGCTGATTGCCGATCAAGTAGCCGCTCAGCACGAAGAACAAATCAACGCCGGCCCAGCCGATGCGGCCCAGCGCGCCGAAGTCGCTGCCGCCGGCCACCACGCCGTAGTGATACATCAGCACCAGCAGAATCGCCGTGGCGCGCAAGGTGTCCAAGCCGTGAATCCGGGCAGTCATCGTTTTCCTTTCCGTGTGCGTGGGAACCGCGATTCTGCCGCTGCCGCGCGGCGCCCGCATCCGCTCTGGGACGAAGCCCGGATTCCGCGTGACGGAGCGCCGCAGCGGCCCGGTTAGCCCCGGCATGCCCCTGCTATACTCGCTGCCGATGAATACTTCCCCTGCCCTCGCCGCGATCAAAATGCTGGTGCTAAACGTGCTGGCGTGGATTGTGATCAGCGCCGTCGGCGCATACGGCGCGGCCACTGCCAACGGCTTTCTGCGCCTGTGGCAGCAGTGGTGCATCGACTACGTGCCGATGATGATGCTCAGTTCCGTCCTGTGCCTCGCGCTGCTGCGCTGGCCCACGCTGTTCGCGTCGCGCCGCAACGTGATCGGCTTGTTCATCGTGGTGATCGTGCTGTTCCCGCCTTTGCAATGGCTGTATCTGGACTGGGTGCGCAACAGCGACGCCATCAGCCTGCAAAGCGTCTACCAGGCGCGCCTGCGCATGCGGCGCTTCAGCTGGTTCGTGACCGGGGCCACCTTCGCCATCATCGTCGCCATCGGCAATTGGCGGCTGGCGCGGGCACGCGAGCTGGCGCTCGAACAGCAACGCATGCTGGCCTTGCGCGCGCAGCTGGAACCGCACTTTATCTTCAACGCGCTCAATGCCATCAGCGCCTTGGTGCGCGAGGGCGACAAGGCGGTTTCGCTGCAGGGCATCAGCCGCTTGAGCGACTTGCTGCGCTACGCGCTGTCGGCCAGCCTGCGCGACGCCGTGCGCCTCGGCGAGGAACTGCAATTCGTCCACGACTACACCGGCCTGCAACGCCTGCGCTACGGCGAGCGCCTACACATCGCCATCGATTGCGGCGATCCGCAACTGCACGACGTTTTGTGCCCGCCGCTGTTGCTGCAACCGCTGATCGAAAACGCGCTGCGCCACGATCTCGATTGCCATCAGGGCCGCAGCGATATCCGCGTGCAGATTGCGCGGCAGGCCGAGGTGCTGCTGCTCACGGTCTCCAATCCCGTCAACTCGCAGGCGCCGGCCAATCCCGGCACCGGGCTGGGATTGAAGAACACGCGCGAGCGGCTGGCGCTATTCAATCCGGCCGCCACGCTGCTCGCCGAGCGGCGCGGCGATCGTTTCTACGCCGAGGTGCAGCTGCCATGCGATTGATCGATTACATCATCATCGACGACGAGGCGCCGGGCCGCACCAACCTGCGCCTGGCGCTGGCGGCGCATCCGGGCTGGCGGATGCTGGCCGAATGCGACAGCGCAGCGGCAGCCCGCAACGCGTTGGCGCATGCGCCAGCCGATGTGATCTTCCTCGATATCCAGATGCCGCACGAAAGCGGTCTCGCGCTAGCGCGAGAGTTAAGCCGGCTGCCGGCGCCGCCGCTGATCATCTTCGTCACCGCCTACAACACGCACGCGCTGGATGCGTTTGAAGTTCACGCGCTCGACTACCTGCTCAAGCCCATCGACGACCAGCGCTTGGCGCAAGCGCTGGAACGCGCCGCCGCAATGCTCGGCTACCGCCAGCAGGACGGCTACCGCAACGCCCTGCGCAACTACACCGACGGTGCGCAAGCACGCTACGCCGAGGCGCTCAGCGTGCGCTCGGTCGGGCATATCGAACAAATCAAGGTGGAAGAGATTTTGTGGCTGCAATCGGCCGGCAACTACGTCGAGCTGCACCTGGCCGCGCGCACGGTGCTGCACCGCGTGCCCTTAAGCCGATTGGAACAATTGCTGCGGCCCGATGATTTCCTGCGCGTGCACCGCACCGCCATCGTGCGGCGCAGCCAAATCAAGCGCTTGTCGGTGATCGGCGACGGCCGCTACGAACTGGCGCTGGCCTGCGGCGCGCAGCTGGCCGTCAGCGAGCGCCATGTAAATGAACTCAAAGCCTGCCTGTAGCCGCGTCAAGCGCCACCGGCCAGCGAACGCAAATCTTCCTCGCGCACGCGGCGCTCCGGCCCCAGCACGCGGGCGATGACTTGCGGGTTCAAGCCCATATTCTGCAGCAGCTCCACCGCGCCGGGGGTGCCGACTTCTTGCTGCACTTGCAGCGCCTGACGCACGATGAAATCGTACGAGTGCCAGCCGGCGGTGTCCGATGTTTGCGGCGCGCGCTGGCGCCGGTCGTGGTCTGGGATCATGACGACCTCCTCATCTTTGCATTGCAGGCGCTAGGGTAACGCAAGATGGCGCCGGAGCGGCGTACAGTACGCCTACTCCTTGGCCGGGTCGTAGGACAGCACCACTTTATGGCCGTCCGGCGCGATGGAGGTATCAAACGGATAGCTGCCGAGGTTCTGCTGATCGAGCATGCCAAGCTTGATCAGTATCGTGTGCGGCAGCTCCTTGCTGCGCCCTTCCAGCAGGTTGACGGCGGCGTTGATCGCCACGCGCGCCTGGCTCACGCCCTTGGTGTCGGCGGCGGCGTAGATTGCCTTGGTGCGGATCAGGTGCGCGATTTCGCCGGTTAAATCGTAGGCCACCACGCGGATCTTGTCACTGAGCCCCGCCGTCTTCAACGGCGCCAATGCCGCCGGTGCGCAGCCGGTGCAGCCGAGCAGATAATCGAGACGGCGGCCATGCTTGGACAAAATGCGTCCGGTCAGCTGCGATTGCAGCCCGCGCTCACTGTCGCCATAGCGGATGTCGAGAATATTCACCTCGATCGGCGCTTCCTGCGCGGCGATGCGGGTGCCGTCGACCTCCCCTTTCACCCAGCCGGCGCCCATCGGCCCTGGCAGCAGGGCGATGTTGATCGACTTCAGGCCGCGCTGCTGCGCGTCGCGGATCACCCAGCGCGTCGCTTCCATGCCCATTGCCCGCAGCGAGGTGGTGACCTTCAGGTTGAGATCATCGCTGCGGCTATCGTTGGCCAGCTCCAGCACCGGGATGCCGGCCGCGCGCGCGCGCGCGATCGAGGGATTATTGGCCGTCATGCTGATCGGCGAGATCACGATGGCGTCGTATCCGGCAGCGATCGCCTCGTCCATCTTTTGCACCTGCCCTTGCAGGTCGTCGTAGCCGGTAGCCGGCAAAATGTCAGCCACGACGCCGAGCCGCTTCGCCTCGCTGATGACGCCATACGCGCAGCCGCTCCAGTAAGGGTCTTTCATGTGCGGGAACAGGAAGGCGATGCGCCAGCGCTTGCCCGCATGGGCCGCCGGCGCATAGCTTCCCTGCACCACGCGGCCGCTGGCCAGCGCATCATCGGCGGTGCCGTTGAGCTGCACCGGGCGGTAGATCGACATCACCGGGATCGGCGCGAATTTGGTGGTCTGCGCCAGCGCCGGACTGAAGCCGGCGGCCAGCAAGGATAAGCTGAAATAGAGCGTCTTCATCATGGTCATGGCCTGTGTGGGTCGGAACACGTCGAGGACTGCCGGGGCGCGCCGTCGCCCGAGGGCACCAGCACGCCGTTGCGCGCACCGAGACGCGCCAATTCCCCCGAGCGTACCATCTCCGTGAACAAAGCGCTGTAACGATCGCGTACCGCGCTGAATTGAGGATCGCGCGGGAAGGCCAGATAGCCATCCAGCTGCGTAATGTCGGGACACAGCACGATCAGCGATTGGCCCAGGTGCAGGGCGTCGATCAAGCCGGTGCTGTTGCGTTCATTGGATGCCATCAGCTCAACGCGGCCCAGGGCCAGCATCTGCAAGCCGTTTTCCAGCTGCGGCACCTCGCTGATGTCGAGCTGCGGGCGCGCGAGGTCGAACTGCGCGCCGTAATGCCAGCCGCGCACGGCGGCGATTTTGCTGCGCCTGAGCGTGGACAGGTCGCCGCGCCACGCCGGTGCGGTATCGCGGCGCGCATAGAACACCATGCGGTCGCGGTAAAACGGGTGATCGATGAAAGCAAAGCGCTTGAGGCGATCCGGCGATTTGTAAGGGCCGATCAGGATGTCGGCCTGCGCCCGCTCCACCATCGCTTGCGCGCGCGGCCACGGGTACAGCCGGAACACCACGGTGTCGCCGGCGCGCGCCGCCAGCACGCGCAGCACGTCCACGCCCAGTCCTTGCCACTGCCCGTTGGCGTCCTGCTCGAAGATGCGGCTAAAAGTCGCGCCCACCGCCACCCGCTGCGCTGCGTGACAGGCCACCGGCGCGCTTGCGCCTAAAACCAGTGCCAGCAGAAGAGAGATGGTCGTTCGCATATTGCTGAGATACTAGCATGAGCTAGGGCATGTGCCGCTTCAGGAAGTTGAGGCTGGCCGCCACCGTCGGCTCCAGCCATGGATCGAATAGCCAGAATGAGTGCGGCGTATCGGGCAGTAGCAGCTGGTCGCTGGCGACGCCCGCTTGCGCCATCCTGGCCATCATCTCATCGCGGCCGGCCGAGAAGCGCGGCTGCGCGCTGCTGATGAACAGCATCGGCGGCATGCCGGGACGGACGTACTGGATCGGCGAGGCTTCGCGCCACAAGGCCTCGCGCTCGGCATAGCGGCCGCCAAACCACGCGCCGGCCGATGACGGATTTTTCTTGGGATCGTCCTCGTAGCGCAGCGCCAGCGGATGAGTGAAGTCGGACAGGCCGTCGATGTTGATGATGGCTTTGACCTCGCCGCCGCTGCCTGGCCCCAGGCCGGCAAGACTGGCGATCTGCCCACCGGCCGAGCCGCCGGCCAAGGCAATCCGCTGCGGATCGATGCGCAGTTCACCGGCATGCGCGCGCACCCAGCGCACCGCCGCCTGCACGTCCTGCACCGCCGCCGGGTAGCGCGCTTCGCCGGACAAGCGATAGCTGACCGTCACCGCCGCGTAGCCATGCTGCGCCAGCCGCAGCGCCATCGGCACGAACTCCGAGCGGTAGCCGGACTTCCAGCCGCCGCCATGGACGAACACCACCGCCGGCAAGCGCTGGCCGGCCGGCAGATAGGCGTCGAGCTGCAGGCAGCGCGCACCGTACTGCGCGTAAGTTAGCTCGGCCAGTTTGGTGACGCCGGCCGGCAGCGCGTCGGAGGCGATCTGAATTTGCGGATACCCGGCCGCCAGCTTGGCGTAGGTATGCGGCGCATCGTAGGTATTGGAAGGATCGGGCGGCGGCGCCACGCAGGTTAGCGCGGCGGCGGCAAGAACGGCACTCAAAGCGGGCATGCAGGCCTCTGCAAAATACACACGCTGCGAGTATGGCATAAAAAAAAGCCCCTCGGCCGGGGGACGGCGCGAGGGGCACTAAGACCACAGACAACACTGGACTACATGAAAAACTCTTAGAAGCTGCGACCCACGTTGATGCCGAAGGTGCGCGGTGGCAGATACTGCGCTTGCCATGGGCCGTTGGCGTTCATGGCGCTGGTCTTGATCTTGCCGTCTTCAACGTTGCGGACGAAGGCGTCGAAGTACCATTTCGAGTTGGCGTCGTAACGCAGACCGAGGTCGGTACGGTTGTACGCTTTCTGGCGATCCGGGTCACCCAGGTTGAACACGCTCAGCCAGCTGGCGGTTTCGTAGTGGGTGCTGATGCGCGGGATCAGCGTGCCGTTCTCCAGCGCGAAGCTGTGCTGGTACTGCAGCTGGGCGCTGAACTTCGGCGCGTGCGGCATGGTGTTGCCGGTCACGTCGAGGCAGGTAGCGATTTCCTTGATCGGGCAGGCTGGCAGCGCGTAGTCGTTGGAGCCGCCGATCAGGTGCTTCAGCGTGGCGTGGGTGTAGGCGGCGGTGAACTGCACGCGGTCTTCCGGCGTGATCTTGGCGGCGATCTCGGTTTCTATGCCCCACACGTTCGCGCCTTCGGCGTTGTTGGTGGCCAGGCCGCGGGTGCCGTCAGGATTGGTGACCGGCGCGCTGAACTGGAAGTCCTTGAACTTCGAGTAGTAAGCCGAATTGTTCATGCGGACTTTGCCGCCCAGGAAGGTCGACTTCGAGCCGATCTCGTAGTTGGTCAGCGTCTCGGCGCCGTACGGACGGCCACCGTCTTGCAGACCGCCCGACTTGTAGCCGGTCGATACCGACGCGAACACCATATTGTTCTTGTCGATGTCGTAGGTCACACGGGCCAGGCCGGTCAGCTTGTTGTCGCTGTAGCTGCCGCTGTTGAACGAGTACGGGGTGAAGCCGTTGTTGCCGCCAGGGACCAGCGGATTCATCGACGGGCTCACCGGCACTTGCGGCACGGTGTCGTAGTTGCTCCAGCCGTTGCCGAGGCCACCGATATTCTCGCGCTTGTCCGAGGTGTAGCGGAAGCCGCCGGTCAGGTGCCACTGGTCGCTGACGTTCCAGGTAGCCTGGCCGAAGGCCGCTTTCGAATCCACGGTTTCTTTCGGCTGGATGAAGGAACCTTGCCAGCTCACGGTGCCGTTCTCGGTGCCGTTCATGATCGGGATGTCGAAGCGGATGCCGTTGTCTTCGTTGGCGTAGTACAGGCCCAGCAGCCAATCAACGTCGCGCTTGCCGGTCGACATGATCTCCAGCTCATGGCTGTAGTTCTTGTACTTGGACCAGACGGTGTTGTTGGCCTGATAGCCCGCGCTGCCGCCGCTGTTGGCGGCCGTGGTGAAGCTGGTGGCCGGATTGGCGCCGCCGTCCTGGTCGAAGGTCGAGGAACCGTTGAAGCGCGCGTAGCCGGCGATGTAGGCCAGGGCCACATCCGGGTTGATCTGGTAGTCGACGCGGCTGCGCACCGAGTTCGAGTCGCGGTTGACGTTAGGCGCGGTGTCGATCAGGGCCGACCAGAATTCCTGGCCTGGGCGCTGCTGCTGCAGCAGGTTCATGTTCGGCGTGCCGCGGTCGACGTAGTGCTCGTAGGCGATATTCCACTTCAGGTCGGCCGATGGCTGCCACAGGAAGCTCAGGCGCACCGCGCTCTGGTCCTGGGCGTTGTACTTCTGGCCGTTGCGGATGTAGTTGTTCTCGTTGATCGGCTTGAAGGCGAGCGGGTACTGCGGGTGTGCAGCGTTCCACGCAGCGATGGCCGGTGCAGCCGCAGCTTGCTGGGCGGCCAGCGAAGGAATCACCGGCGCCTGGTAGTCGACGTAACCGTCGTGCTGCTCGTGCACCGCCGAAATGCGCATCGCCATGGTGTTGCTCAGCGGGATGTTGAACGCGCCGCGTGCGCCGAGGCGCGAGTAGTTGCCGTAGCCGATTTCGAAGTTGCCGGCGTTGCTGCCGATTTCAGGCTTGACGGTCTGCATGTTGACGGCGCCGACGGTCGAGTTACGGCCCCACAGCGTGCCTTGCGGGCCGCGCAGGACTTCAATCGCGTCGAGGTCGAACAGCAGCGCGGTGGCGCCTTCAGGACGCGGCGAGTAGACGCCGTCCACGAACGACGCCACTTCCGGGTCGGCGTACTCGGTCTTGGCCGAGTCGTTGCCGATGCCGCGCAGGGTCATGGTGATGACGCCGTGGTCGCCCTGGCCGGTGGCCGAGAAGCCCGGCACCAGGTTAACCACGTCCTGGATGGTTTGCACGTGGTTGTCGTCAAGCGCGGCCGCGTTCAGCGCGGTCACGGCCACCGGGGTTTTTTGCAGCGAGGTGGAGCGTTTGGTAGCGGTAACGTAAACTTCCGTAATTTTGCCGGTATCGGCTGGTGCAGCTTGTTCCGCTGCGGGTGCGGCTTGCTGCTCTGCGGCGGCGTCAGCTGCATAGGCTACATTGGTGCCGGCCATCAGGGCAAAGATGGCCATCGAGATTGGGGACAGCAGCAAGCGCTTCCCGGAGTGCGGTACGTGGACGTTCATAAGTCTCCTTTGCGTAGCGATCGCCGAGGGGGAGGGGCGGTGCTACCATTTATCTTAGAAAACGATTTCATCTACATTGAAAACGTTTTCAGTCGTGATGAAATCGTTTTCTGTATTTGTGAAATCGATTTCATGGTACATAATCTAGATCACCGATGTCAAATTAAAAATTGTAGCAGCGTTGTATCACCGGCCTTGCCCTTGCGCCGGACGGCTGCTTCTCATAGGAAAAACAGGAGACGGGACGCTTATGAAAACGTTACCAAAAAACGGCGTGAAGAACGTCTTGATCGTCGGCGGCGGCACCGCCGGCTGGCTCACCGCGTGCTTTTTAGCCAAGCAACTGGGCGCCGGCGCGGACGGCGCAGTGCAGATCACGCTGGTCGAATCGAAGGAAATCGGCATCATCGGCGTCGGCGAAGGCACCTTCCCGTCGATCCGCGGCACCCTGGCCACCATCGGCATCGACGAGGCGCGCTTCATCCGCGAGTGCAACGGCACCTTCAAGCAAGGCATCCGCTTCAACCACTGGGTGCGCGAACCGGGCGCGCCGGGCGCGGATCACTACTTCCATCCATTCAGCCTGCCGAGCCAGCGGCCCGGCGGCCCGGATCTGCTGCCCTACTGGCTGCAGGGCGTGGCCGGCAAGGACGTAGCGTTTGCCGCCGCCACCACCATGCAAAAACGCGTGGCCGACGCCGCGCACGCGCCGAAGCGTCCGGGCGATGCCGATTTTATGGGCCCGCTCAACTACGCCTACCACTTCGACGCCGGCAAGTTCGCCGCCCTGCTCTCCACCCACGCGCAATCGCTGGGCGTAAAGCACGTGCAGGCCACGGTGGAACGGGTGGCGCTCGATGACGACGGCGCGATCGGCGCGGTGCACACCAAGGAAGCGGGCGTGCTGACGGCCGACCTGTACATCGACTGCACCGGCTTCCGCGCGGCGCTGATCGGCGAGGCGCTCGGCACCACCTTCCGCAACATCAACGACGTGCTGTTTGTCGACCGCGCGCTGGCGATCCAGGTGCCGTACGAGCGCCCGGATGCGCCGATCGCGTCCTACACCATCGCCACCGCGCACGAAGCGGGATGGACGTGGGACATCGGCCTGCACGAGCGGCGCGGCGTCGGCTACGTGTATTCGAGCCGCTACACCGACGACACGCGCGCCGAGGAAGTGCTGCGCGGCTACATCGGCAAGGCGGCCGACGGCCTCAATCCGCGCCAGCTCAAACTGAACGTCGGCTACCGCGAGCAGCACTGGGTGAAGAACTGCGTGGCGGTCGGCTTGTCGGGCGGCTTCCTGGAGCCGCTGGAATCGTCGGGCATCGGCCTGATTGAAACGGCGGCTTACCTGGTCAGCTATCTGTTCCCGCACGACGGCGATTTCGAACCGGTGGCCAAGACCTTCAACGAAATGATGAAGGCGCGCTACGAGCGCATCGTCGATTTCGTCAAGCTGCACTACTGCCTCACGCAGCGCAACGACCACCCGTTCTGGATCGATAACGCCGACATGGCCAGCGTGCCGCCATCGCTGCAAGACAAGCTGGCGATGTGGCGCAAGCGCGCGCCGCATCGCATGGACTTCGTGGTGGATTACGAAATGTACCCGCCATCGAGCTGGCAGTACGTGTTGTACGGGATGGAGTATCCGACCGAGTTGTACGCCAACGCCAAAACGCTGCCGCGCACGGAAGAAGCGCGCCACGAGTTTGCGATGATCCAGCAAGTCTCGCAGCGCGCCTTGGCCGACCTGCCGACGCACCGCGCCATGGTAGAGCACCTGGCACGGCGCGGCGAACTCAAGATCGCCTGATCGCTTGATCGCAGCGCCCAGTTGTCATATGTGGGCGCACGAACATACCGCGCACACAACGCGGCGCATGATGGGCTACAACCAAAAAAGGAGCCATCATGCAAACACAAACTTTATCCGCAGCCGCGGTCAGCACGCCGGACGGCGACGGCCACACTTCCGGCGTCTCATGGGGCGCGATCCTGGCCGGCGCTGCTGCGGCGGCGGCACTATCGTTCATCCTTTTGATACTGGGGGCCGGCCTGGGCTTGTCCTCGGTCTCGCCCTACCAGTACAACGACAAGCCGCTGGCCGCCGCCAGCGTGGCGTGGATCGCCTTTATGCAGCTGGCCGCTTCCGGCATCGGCGGCTACATGGCCGGCCGCCTGCGCGTGAAATGGGCCGCCGTGCATGGCGATGAAGTGTATTTCCGCGACACCGCGCACGGCCTGCTGACCTGGGCTGTCGCTACATTGCTGACGGTAGCAGTGCTGGCCGGCGGCGCGCGCGCCGCGCTCAGTGGTGCAATCGATACCGGCGCCGCCGTGGCGCCAGTCGCCGCGGCCGCCGGCGTCACCGCTGCCGCCAACAGCGGCGGCCGTGGCAACACCTACTTTGCCGACATGGTCTTGCGCTCGCCGAACGGCGAAGTGGCCAGCGAATCGCAGCGCAGTGAAATCAACCGCATCCTGATGACCGACCTGGCGTCCGGCAAAATCAGCGGCGACGACCGCAACTACCTCGCACAACTGATCGCCAGGCGCACCGGCGTAACGCAAGCTGAGGCCGAACAGCGCGTCGACCTGATTTACGCCCAAGCCACGCAAGCGGCAGCCGAGGCCAAAACCAAGGCTGCCGCCGCTGCCGAACAAGCACGCCAGGCGGCGGCCCGTTCGGCGCTGTGGATGTTTGTCGCCCTGCTGCTTGGTGCTTTCGTTGCTGCGGTGAGCGCCATCATCGGTGGCCGCAATCGCGATCACGCGCGCGTGCTGGTCACGCAGCGCACCATTTAAAACAAGGAGAACAAGATGCGTTCCATACTACTCTGGATGCTAGGCGTACCGCTGCCCATCATCATCCTGATCGCCTTGATCCGTTAGAGCTTACCGACTTCGATCACCGCCTTGGCAAACGCTTCCGGCGCTTCCTGCGGCAGATTGTGGCCGATGCCGCCGGTGATCAGCTCGTGCTTGTACTTGCCGGTGAAGCGCTTGGCGTAGGCGGCTGGTTCCGGGTGCGGCGCGCCGTTGGCATCGCCTTCCATGGTGATGGTCGGCACGCTGATGCTGGGGAAGGTCGCCAGCTTGGCTTCCAGCGCTTCATATTTGGCCTCGCTCTTTTCGAGGCCGAGACGCCAGCGGTAGTTCGATACGGTGACCGCGGCGTGATCCGGGTTATCCAGTGCCACCGCGCTGCGCTCGTAGGTGGCGTCGTCAAAATTCCACTGCGGCGACGCCAGCTTCCAGATCAGCTTGGCAAAGTCGCGGTGATTCTTCTCGTAGCCGATGCGGCCACGCTCCGTGGCGAAATAGAACTGGTACCACCATTGCAGTTCTGCTGCCGGCGGCAACGGCTGCTTGCCCGCTTCCTGGCTGCCGATCAAATAGCCGCTCACCGAGACCAGCCCTTTGACGCGTTCGGGCCACAGCGCCGCCACGATGTCGGCGGTGCGCGCGCCCCAGTCGTAGCCGGCCAGCGTGGCCTTGTCGATTTTCAGCGCGTCCATCAGCGCGATCACGTCGGCCGCCAGTGCGGCCGGTTCGCCGTTGCGCGGCGCATTCGCATCGAGGAAGCGCGTGGTGCCGTAGCCGCGCAAGTGCGGAATGATCACGCGGTAGCCTTGCGCGGTCAGCTTGGGCGCCACTTCGGTAAAACTGTTTATATCGTATGGCCAGCCGTGCAGCAAAATCACCGCCGGGCCATCGGCCGGGCCTTGATCGACGTAGCCGACATCGAGGTCGCCGGCGTGAATCTGCTTGATGGCGGTGAAGGCCGCAGGTGCAACTGATGCGGCAGCTTGCGCATGACTGGCGCCGAACAAAGCGGCAACGGTGAATGCAGCGGCGGCAACTACTTGGCGATGCTTGGTGATCATTATGCGTCCTCCAGGTTGACGGTTGAAAGGCTGGCGCCATCATTGACGCCGGCAGCGAAAGAATACGGATCGACACCATCAAGGCAGCCGATATTGACGCGCCACAGCAAAGGATCTTTGCGCGTCTGGTGGAACGGATAAATCCCGCAATGCTTGCAGAAGTAATGCCGCGCCACCTTGGTGTTGAACTGGTAGAGGGTGAGCGCCTCCTCGCCCTGCACGATCTTCAACTCGGCCGCAGCAAACGGCGGCGACATCAGCGCGCCCTTGCGGCGGCACAGGCTGCAATTGCAGCGCGCGGCAGGCGACAGCGCGGTGCGCACTTCGAACTTGACGGCGCCGCAGTGGCAGGAGCCGTGGTGCAGATCGTTGGACATGGTGCGCTCTCCCCGGTTAAACCAGCTTGATCTCGACGTCGATATTGCCGCGCGAGAGTTTCGAGTACGGGCAGGTCTGGTGTGCGCCGTCGACGATGGCTTGCGCGGTTTCGCGGTCGAGACCCGGCAGGCTCACGTTCAAGCGCGCTTGCAGGAAATAGCCGCTGTCATTGTTGACGAGGTCGACTTCAGCGTCGACTGCCGTTTGGGCAGGGAGCTGCACCTTCAACTGGCCGGCCGCCAGGCCCATGGCGCCGATGAAGCAAGCCGACCAGCCGGC
This sequence comes from Duganella rivi, assembly GCF_009857435.1. GTDB lineage: Bacteria > Pseudomonadota > Gammaproteobacteria > Burkholderiales > Burkholderiaceae_D > Rugamonas > Rugamonas rivi. Next base: position 145,817 of record NZ_WWCK01000007.1, on the reverse strand, counting down.
CGCGAACAGCTGCTCCGGGTTGGTGCCCGGCGCGCTGCTGCCCGGCGACGACAGTTGCACGTCGAGGCGGCCATCGCTGCTGCGGGCGGCGCCTTCGCGGCCGCCGGTGGTGTGGGTCTTGCCGGTGTACAGAACTTTGCTCATGGTGAACTCCTTGGGTGAGGTTGTTTTATATCGCATCCGATTGAAGCGTATGCGTTGCATATTACCAGCATTTTTTGCCGTGTCAAGCAATTCCGATTAAATCGGATACGATGTATAATAAGACCATCTAATTGGGGAGGTGCACCATGAGCAAACCGAACACGCCGCAGCTGTCGGACTTCTTGTGCTTTGCCGTCTACTCGGCCAACCTGGCCTTCGGCAAGGCGTACAAACCGATCCTTGACAAGCTGGGCCTGACATACACGCAGTACATCGCCATCATCGCGCTGTGGGAAGAAGACAAGCAGACCGTGAGCGGGCTGGGCGAGAAGCTGTTCCTGGAATCGAACACGCTGACGCCGATCCTGAAGAAACTGGAAGCGATGGGCTACGTCCACCGCGCCCGCGATGCCGCCGACGAGCGCGTGGTACGCGTGGGCCTGACGCCGGAAGGCCGCGCCCTGCGTGAAAGCGCGCTGCAAATGAACCTGCGAGGCGCCACCGGCCTGACACCGGAAGAATTCCCGGTGCTGCAAAAAGCCGTCGTCAAGCTGCGCAACAATCTCGTGAAGGCGGCGCCGGGTAAGGGTTAGAGCTTAAGCGTGCTTGCGGCGGCGCGCCGCTAAGCCCATCAGACCGAGACCGCCAAGCAGCATGGCGTGGGTGCTCGGCTCCGGCACCGCCGCCGTGACGTAGCCGTGGAATGGCTCGTAGCCGATTTCCACCGTGCCGTCCATCGACTTGGCGATGATATTGCCTTCCAGGTGGCCGGCGCCGCGCAGCTCGGCCTTGTTGGCCAGTACCGAGCCGTACACGAAGGTATTGATGTTGACCACGTCGGCATCGACCAGGTTGTAGATCACGTTGGCCCGCAGCGCCGCCAGCTGGCCATCCTGGCCGCCGCTGAAGGTGACGTCGGTGCCGATGACATTGATCACCACCGTCGAACCGGCCTTGATATCGCTCAGCACCAGATTTTTCACCTCGCCGCCGCTCAGGTTGAATACCTGCAGGTTGGAGGTGTTATCGCCCTTCAGGTAGGTGCCGCTGCCATCGATGGTCACGCTGCCGTTGCCGGCGGCGCTGCCCAGCGTGCTGGACAGGGTGGTGAAGCTGCTACGGGCAGCGTCGAAGTCCAGCACGTCGGCGATATTGCTGCTCTTGTTCAGCGTCAGATAGTCCTTCGAACTATTCGCGCCGCCATAGATACCAAAACCATTCCAATTCTTCGTATATTCGGTAATCGGGCCGATGCTGGCGTTAGTGTTGATGCCGGCGCCCGGCGACGCATAAATCGTCCCGTCGCCCAGCGCCACATTGCCACGCACCACCACCGATGGCAGGCTGGTCGACACTTGGGTGCGATAACCGATAGAGAAACCTGAACTCGCCAAGTCACCGCCCACAGCCAGCCGGCCTTCAACATCAGTCACCTTGCTCACATTGCCGTAGAAAAAGCCGCTGTAACCGGAAGCGACGCCAAAGTCGAAACTCGGCACTGCGGCTTGCACGACGCTCATGACGCCAACGCTGAGACTTGCCGCGATCAGGCAGCCGATCAAAGTAGCTTTTTTCATGGTATTAAAGTGGTATTGTTTTTGGAGTCGTGAAGTATATAACAATCGCAACAGTTATATTCATTATTGCAATTAATTTTTTGCAAAAACAAATACAAACGTTTCCAAAAGGAATGAACCAAGGAGGGGGATGGAGGGATAAGAGACTGGAGCGGGTGAAGGGAATCGAACCCTCGTATGAAGCTTGGGAAGCTGCCGTTCTACCATTGAACTACACCCGCGTGCCACGCATTCTACGGACTTCGGATGCTACTGACAACGTTGTGCGTTACTAAAGCCCATTTGCGGCGCGGACAATGAGTTCGTGGCGGCCTGAAATGTCGTCGCTATCAACTGCACACTGGGCTAATTCTGCCGCTATGTTTGGCGGCAAGGAATGAGCAACGCGGAAGGCCCCGGCCTGCCCCCGTTGCGCCAACTCGGCATCATCGAATTCGTAGTACTCGATTAAGCAAACCCATGTTGGCTTAGGAAATTGGCAGCAGTTCTGCACCAAGTGAAAACACGGATATCTGTGCCGGTTTTGGCAGCCGTACGTCAGCAGATAGCGCCATCCTTTTGATGTCGTCTTTACGAACACGGTAGTGCCAAGGGCGCGGCCTAGCGAAATGAGGTATTTATCACGAACTGAGCCGTCGTGAAAAACAAAGTTGGGGAAGTAGATAACCGTGCCCGGCGTCATATGCGAGAGAAGTTATTCTTCATCTCGGCGTGCTCGATACTCAGCGCTTCAATCTGCTCCGCCTCGGCTGCACGACTGGCCAATTCGTAAGGAATGTAGGCTTGCTTTTTACCCTGCACGTTGAAGATTTTATGCCACGGCTGGTTCTCTAGATGCGTAGCCTCAATCATCTCGTCAGCAGAAGAATCCTTGAACTCAGCCGCCAGACTTTCCAACAGCCTCAACTCGCGCTTGCTGAAAAGCCCAGCGTCGAAGTCTGCTTTAGGAGTGATGCTCAAGGCTTTGCCTTTAGCAAACTCTTGCAGCTTGAGATCCAACTTCTGTTGCATATCGGCTGCAGGCTGTTCAACTTCGTTTTGCAGTTCGACCGGAACCGGCCCTTTGGGCCAAGCAAAGTACTGCAAGCCAGTCACCGGCCGGCCAACATCTCGGTAATGTTGAAAATCCAGAAAATAGAGGAGCTTCCAAAGCTTTACTTTGCCAAGGTTGCGGGTGTTTTTTGCGAAAAAGACGATTGCGTTAAGCAATTTTTCGCGCTCATGGTTTTTCATTTTATTTGGCCGCCAAAGACGCACGTTTTCAGCTTATACCATTTTTACCCATCCTGACTGTGAGCTATATCAAGTAAGAAGCAAATCATTAGTGATCCTCTGGATCCGACCACAGCGCCATGTAGAGCTCCGAGCGGTTCAGCAGGTTTTTGTCCATCTCGGGCAGGCGGTCTTTCGGTGGTTGGACGGCATGCTGGTTGAAGCCGCTGTAGCCGAGCGCCATGCGGCCGCCGGTGACTTGGTAGCCGGTGAATTCGAGGATGGTCGGCATCAGGTCGAAGTGCAGTAACTGCTTGCGGTTGGGCGCCGGCGTGTCCTGCGAGATGAAGCTGTTGAAGATGGTGCGATCCGGCAGTTGCGACAGTTTCGGCGTAAGTGGATTTTTGCGCGACAGGTGGTCGCCCAGGATCACGATGTTGGTGTCCTCCAGGTAGCCGTTGTCGCGCGCATAGCGCACGAAGTCCGCCACCTCCGCCGCCGTGCACGACACCACGCCTTCAAAGCCGCTGTAGCCGCGCCGCGCGCAGCTTGCCGACAAGTGCCCTTCCGGTTCGTGCGTATCCACTGTCAGCAAGGTCAGATTGAATTTCTGCTTCGACGCCGACAGCTCGCGCAGCTTGCTCTTGGCGCGGCTGAACAAGTCGCCGTCGTACAAGCCCCAGCCATTCATATCGGCCGGTGCCACGCCGCTCTTCAGCCACTCCTCTTTGCCATACACCTCGTGATAGTGGTGCTGGCTGAGGAATTTATCCTTGCCCGCAAAGCTGGTCGACGCGCCGCCCATGAACACATTGCGATAGCCGCGCGCCGCCAGCAAGTCGGTCAGGCACACCGCGTTCTTGAGGAAGGAGTTCATCACCTGCCCTTGCGTGTTACCGTCGAAGATAGTCATCCGCTCCAGCGGCACGCCGCACTGGGTCGACACCATCGCCGCGATGGTCCAGCCGGTGCCCGGCACTTGCTGGTAATCGGTGAAGGTGGTCCCGTTCAACGCCGTCAGCGGCGCCAGTAGATCGCTGCCGAAAGTGGCTTTGGTGCTGTAGCCCTGCTCCAGGCTCTCGACATAAATCAGCACCAGGTTCTTCGGCTTACTCGCTACCACAGACACCTCTTCTGGTCGAACGTAGTTGGCGCCGAAATAATCGGGGCCGAAATCTGCTGTTACATACTTAAAGGCCGAGACGTCGCACATCCAGAACGTGGCCGCGCCAAACACCAGCAACTGCGGAAACCAGCGATGGATACGGTAGCACAGCACGTGGCAGCGTTGCGGCGCGCGCGCGATCACCGCGCGCAGCTTGGACTCGGCATAGAACATCAGCGCCAGCAACGCCAGCGGCGCTATCACGCACCAGCGCACGAAGCGCCATGTGACGGCAGGATCGACGGTGTCCATCAGCTCCACGCCGAAGTTCATGTGATAGGCGATCTGGTTCAAGTCTGGCTGGCCGAATGAGCGATGGATCCAGTAGCTAAAGCAAAACAGGAAGATCGCCAGGAAGTACAGGCAGCTGCGCAGCAGGCGTGAGCGGAGTGTGTTGTTCATGCCCCCATCTTCGCTATCCAACTTGTCTGCAAAGTTGCGCCGCGTGGTGGTTTTGTATCGTAGTGTTGTGCAGCGCTTACATAGATTTACTTCGCATTGCCGCTTAACTGATGCACAATGTCCGGGCCTCTTTTTGACCACAAGGACGGAACATGAAAGCAGTTTTAGGTTTGAGCATTGCGCTGGCATTCGCCGCGCCGCTGGCGTCGGCGCAAGCGCCGGCTGATCCCATCTCGGTGCTGGTGAACCAGCTGGAGCTGGAGAAGTACAAGGCCACCATCAAGAGCCTGACCAAATTCGGCGACCGCCGCCAAGGCACCGAGCGCAATCGTCAAGCGCTTGACTGGATCGAGGCGCAACTCAAATCCTATGGCTGCACCAACACCGAACGCCTGCAATATCAATTTACACAGCCGGCGCCAGGCGAACCTGCGCCGAAGCGCGCGCCCGGTATTCCGAGCGGCGGCGCCGGCGGCCCACCGGGCCAAGGCGGCAGCACCTTGTTCGGTAATCGCATCCCAACCGGCGTGAACACCGATCCAATGCGCCAGCCGGACGAACGCCTGCGCGCATTGAACGCCGAGCAAACGCCGGTCGGCACCTCGCTGCGCGAGAACGTCTATTGCACCAAGATCGGAACCACGCACCCGGAAGAGATGTACATCGTCAGCGCCCACATGGACGGCATCGGCTTTGGCGAAGCGGCCAACGACGACGGCTCCGGCACCGCGCTGGTGATGGAACTGGCGCGCATCTTCAGCATGCCGGGCGTGGAAACCGATCGCTCGATCCGCTTCATCTTGTGGAACAACGAGGAGACGGGTTTGAATGGCGCGGCCGCCTACGTCGAGCAGCGCAAGAATTTGCAGGGCATCGAATCGCCGAAAGGCTCGGGCAAGTATCCTGAACCGAAGTGGCTCGGCATGATCCAGCACGACATGATGATGTACGACCATGGCATGCCGATTCCGAAAGTGGGCGCGGACGGCAAGGTCACCTACGTGTCACCGCCGGAGCAGCGCCTGGAGGCGGACGTCAACATCGAGTATCAGTCGGTGTCGAAACAGGCCGAGGGTTCGGCCAAGCTGGCGTGGGCCTTCCGCGCAGCGAATGACAAGTACGCGACCAACTACCCGGCCGCTGTCGGCTTCCACATGACGAACACGGATTCGACGCCGTTCATGGATCTGGTGCCATCGATCTCGCTGCGCGAGAACGAGCGCGGACAGCAAATCGGCGCAGGTTGGAATCCGAACTGGCACCAGCCGACCGACAACTACGATAACTACTCCGACAAGGACTTCCTGCTTGGCCTGAACGCCGCGCAGACCACCTTGTCCGGCGTGGCGCAGCTGGCCGGTGTGCGCATCAAGAAGTAAGCGCTTGCAGCACGATGTCGTGCAGGCGCTGCGCCGGCGGGTTGAGTTCCGCTTCGGCGCGATGCAGGCGCAGGCCGACATCGGGTAGTGGCGGCAGCCATGGTGCGTCGTGCGTGTCCAGCACGCGTAGCGACGGCGGCAAGCCAAGCTCTGTACGCACCGTCACGCCCAGTCCTGCCGCCGCAGCGGCCCACACGCCGGACAAGCCGGGACTCGTGAAGGCAATCCGCCACGGGATGCCCGCTTGATCCAGCGCGCGGATGGCGGCACTGCGCATGATGCAGGGCGCGTCCATCATCACCAGCGGCAGCGGTTCATGCGCATCGCGTGCATTGCCATCCAGCGCCAGCCGAGCTTCATCCGTGGCGCCGATCCAGCGCATCGGCAGGCGGTTCACATCTACTGCGTGCGGCGCTGCGACGCCGTTATCCCACGCCAGCGCCAGATCCAGTTTTCCTCCGCCCAGTAGCTCCATCAATTCCGAATTGCGCGCCACCCGCGCCTCGATGCGCACTTGCGGATGCACGCGGGTGAAGCGGCCCAGCACCTCGGTCAACATTTGTTCGCCGAAGTCTTGCTGGATGCCGAGCCGCACGCTGCCGGCCAGTTCGGCGCCGCGCACGGCGGTTGCGGCTTCGTCGTTCAGCTCCAGCAGGCGGCGCGCGTAGCCGAGCAGCGATTCGCCCGCTGGCGTGGTGGCCATGCCTCGGCCTTCCTTGCGCAGTACCGGCATGCCTAGTTGGTCTTCCAGTTTTTTCAGCTGCGCGCTGACGGCGGAGGTGGAGCGGCCCAGCCGGTCGGCGGCCTTGGCAAAGCTGCCCATATCGACGCCGGTGACGAAGGTGCGCAGGACGTCGAGGTCAAAGGTGATGCGGCGCATAACCATCCTGATTTATCGAACTGTTGATCAAAATATTCCTGATTTTCAGGATCAAGTTAGGCGGGTATCGTGTGGATGTCAACCAAAAAAGGAGGGTCATCATGCCGATGAGCCGTATTTCGCTATTGAAGGGGAAGTCGCCTGAGTACATCCGCGCGCTGGGCGATAGTTTGCAGCGGGCGATGGAGGAGTCGTTCAATGTGCCGAAGAATGACCGCTTCCAGCTGGTGCATCAGCATGAACCTTACGAGATGATGTTTGATCGATCCTACGAGGGCGGGCCGCGTTCAGACGATTTTGTGCTGTTTGCGATCACCATCGGCAAGCCGCGCAGCACGCAGTTGAAGCAGGCGTTTTATCGGCGGCTGGTGGAGTTGCTGGCGGAGTCGCCGGGCTTGCGGCCGGAAGATGTGATGATTGTGGTGTCGTCCTCCCAAGGCGATGATTGGTCGTTTGGCGGCGGGCGTCCTGCTGCATCGTTGATGGGAGTGCGGTCATGATCGCGATGCAGTATAGCTTTGTGCTGCCAGCGGATTACGATATGGGCGTGGTGCGCGAGCGCATCGCGGTGAAGGGGCCGTTGCTCGATGATTTGCCGGGATTGGTGTTTAAGGCGTATCTGCATGCGGTGGAGCCGGAACAGACGTATGCGCCGTTTTATTTGTGGCGCGATGAGGAGGCGATGCACGGCTTTCTCAATGGGCCGGCGTTTGCTGGGGTGGCGCGGGCGTTTGGTTGGCCTTCGGTGAAGACTTGGACGCCTTGGCATGCGAGCATTGGTGCTGACGTGCGGCAGGCGCGGTTTGCGACGCGCGGGGAGGTGGTGATTGCGCCTTATAGTTCGCTGAGTGAACTGCGTCTACAGGAAGAAGCGACCGCGCAGCGGACGTTGGCGGGCGGCGCGTTGGCGGTGGTGATCGGCTTCGAGCCGGTGACTTGGACTATCACGCGGCTATGCCTGTGGCGCGACGCGCCGGCCCACGCGGCTGGCGAGCGGCGCTACGACGTCGGCCACATGTCGGCGCCGGGATTCGCGCTAGCGTAGGAGCAGCAAGGCTTGCTGGGGCATGGCGTTGGCTTGGGCGACGATGGAGGCGCCGGCTTGGCGCAGGATCTGGCTGCGCGTTAGTTGGGCGGCTTCGTCGGCGTAGTCGGCATCGAGGATGCGCGAGCGGGCGGCCGATAGATTGTCTGCGGTGTTGCCGGCGTTGCTGGCCGCTGCCGTCAGGCGATTGCTGATCGCGCCCAACTGCCCGCGTATATCGCTGACCTCATCGAGCTTGCCATCGAGGTAGTCCAAGGCATCGCTTGCGCCGCTGAAGGTCGACAAATCCATGGCCGGCTCGCCTGCCGTGTAAACCGACATCTCCTGGTAATCCGGCGGCCCGTTGCGCACCGATGCCTGCACCCCGGCACTCAATCCCGCCTGCGCCGGATTGGCGCCGCCAATGCGCATGCTGTGCGCGCCCGGACGCGGTGCTTCATTGACCGTCACTGCGCCCTTGTACGAGCCGCCATTCAGCCCCAAAGAGCCGAGCGCCCCCGCCGCCGCCTCCGACAAAATAATGTCGCGCCCATCGGCCGCCGTCAGCGTCAGCGTGCCGCCATTGGCGCTGGCCGTGACGCCGCTGGTCGCCGCAGTCGCGCTGATCGCCCCCGCCGCACTGGCCGCGCGCGCTGCCGCCGTGGCGCCGGCTATCGGCCCCACATTCACGCCATTCACCGAGAACGACGCATTCGCCAGCGCGCCAGTAGCGCCAACCGCGCCTTCCACCGTGGTGGTCGCCGTTGCCGACACATTGCGGACATTGGAGCCATTGATCGCCGCCGCCACCGCGTATGCGCTATCCGCGCCCTGCCCTGCCAGCGCACCCGCCGCCGAGGCGTTCACCGCCGCGTTATTGATCACAAGGTCGCCAAACTTCAACGCCCCCAGCACCGTCGAACCCACCGAGGTCACCTCCTGCGGCGCCATGTCCACCATCCCGGTCGTGTAGCCGGCCGTGATGATCGCGCGCGGGATCGCCAGCTGCATGGTCTGGCCGCCGTTCGCCCCCACCTGCAACTGCTGCGAGAACGAACCATCGAGCAGCCGCTGATTGTTGAAGCGCGCGCCATCGACAATATCGACATTGGCCGCCACCAGCGCATTCACCTCCAGCTGTATGGCTGCCCTGTCAATCTTGCTGTTCGTATCATTGGCCGCCTGCACCGCCAGCTCGCGCATGCGCTGGTAGTTCGCTGCCAGTGCACCCGCCGCGCCATCGGCCACCTGCACTAGCGAAATGCCATCATTGATATTTTGATTCGCCCGCCGCAGCCCATTAATCTGCGACGTCATACGCGAACTCACTGCCTGCCCCGCAGCATCGTCGCGTGCGGAGTTAATCCGCTGGCCGCTCGACAGCCGTTGCAGACGCACGGCCATATCCTCGCCCGAGCGCGTAAGACTGCGCTGGGCGTTCAGAGAGGCGATGTTAGTGTTGATCTGCATGGGCGGCCGTCATCCCGAGCGCGGAATTGCGCTCGTCGTCTAAATAACGGCTACGGCGGGGGGAACTTGAAAGGAAGTCAGGACTTAGCCCGGCAGCATTTCCATGCGCTCGCGCGCCTGCGCCAACTGGAGCGGATCCATGCGGCTGGCGGCATTCGGCAGATAGCGCGCAGCGGCGTTGTAGCCGGCGCGTTCCGCCATGGTGAGCCACATCCACGCCTGCGCGGCGTCCGAGCGCACGCCTTGCCCGGCCAGGAACATCAAACCGAGATTGAACTGCGCCCGTGTATGTCCCTGCGAGGCCGCCTGCAAATACCAGTGATACGCCTGCGCGTAATCCTGCGGCAGACCGAGGCCATTGTCATAGCGCAGACCGAGCGCAAACTGCGCCTGCGTGTGCCCCTGCTCCGCCGCCTTCTGGTACCACAGGTTGGCCTGCCGGCAATCGGGCTGCGGGCCGTCGTCGTTGTCGTACAGGAGGCCAAGGCTATACTGCGCCGCCACATAATCCTGCTCGGCCGCGCGGCGATACCAGCTCATGGCCTTGCGATAATCCTGCGGTACGCCGCGTCCCGTTTCATAGCGCAGGCCGAGATCGAACTGCGCGCGCAAGTGGCCCTGGTCGGCCGCCTTGCGATACCAGAAAATCGCTTCCTGGTGATCGACCACCACGCCATGGCCTGCGTCATACAGCAAGCCTAGGTGATACTGCGCGCCGGGGAAGCCCTGCTCCGCCGCCTTGCGATACCAGAAATGCGCCTGCTCGTAATCCTGCTCAACGCCCTGCCCGTGGTCATACCGCAAGCCGAGATTATTCTGCGCCGCCGCGTGGCCTTGTTCGGCCGCCTTGCGATACCAGTCCAGCGCCTTCTGCTCATCGCGCGGCACGCCCTGGCCGTTATCGTAGATCAGCCCCAGGTTGAATTGCGAGCTGGCGTGATCCTGCTCCGCCGCGCGGCGATACCACAGGATGGCCTTCTGCGAATCCTGCGCAATGCCGTCGCCCTTGTCGAAGCGCAGCGCGAGGTTGAACTGCGCCGGTGCATAGCCTTGATCGGCGGCCTTGCGATACCACGACATGGCTTGCCCCACATCCTGCGGCACGCCCTGCCCGTTGTCATAACGCAGGCCGAGATTGAACTGCGCGCGCGCGTAGCCCTGCTCCGCCGCCTTGCGATACCAGAAGATAGCCTGCTTGAAGTCCTGCGGCACGCCTTTGCCGGTGTCGTACATCATGCCGAGATTATTTTGCGCGCCGGCGTCGCCTTGTTCGGCGGCCTTGCTGAACCAGTACATGGCCTGCTGCGTATCGTTAGGAACGCCCTGTCCCTTGGCGTACAGCCAGCCAAGGTTGTACTGCGCGGCTGCATAGCCCTGCTCCGCCGCGAGGCGATACCAGCCGGCCGCCTCTTCGAAATTCTGCTCGACGCCCTGGCCCTTTTGATACATCACGCCGAGGTTGTACTGCGCGTGTTCGAGTCCCGCCTGCGCGGCCTGGCGATACCAGACCACCGCCAGTTCAAAACTCTGCGCCACGCCCTGCCCATTGAAATACATAAAGCCCAGACTATGCTGGGCATTGGCGACGCCGCGTTCTGCCAGTCCCTTGACGCGTAGGAATTCAGCTGTGTAGGTGCTGCCGTTGTTCGCGTCGGCTTCGTTGGGACTGTATTTCGTCATGCTTTCTTATCAGGCTTGGATCGCAATCATCGCCGGTTGTTCGTCGACGGTGCTCGGCACCGCGTGCAGCATAGCGACCGATGGCGACGACCGGCGGTTCTGCTCTTGCAATACATCGATAAAGCTCGCCAGCGAAATCGGGCGATGGTACAGATAGCCCTGCATCGTGGTGCAGCCATTGGCTTCCAGGTAGCGCGACTGGACTTCGGTTTCCACGCCTTCCGCCACCAGGTGCAGACCCAGGCCGCGCGCGATCGAGATGATCGCCAGAATCACTGGATAGTGGCCGTTCTCGTCGTGGATCTCCTTGACGAAGGACTGGTCGATCTTGATGGTGTGGATCGGGAAGCGGTGCAAGTACGCCAGCGACGAATAGCCGGTGCCGAAATCGTCAATCGCCACCGACACGCCCAACTGGCACAACTTGTTCAGCTGTTCAATCGCATACTGCGGATTGCGGATGCAGATGTTCTCGGTGATCTCGACTTCGATCTGCGCCGGCGAAATGCCGTAGCGCGTCAGCGCGCCGCGCATCTTCTCGAAGAAGTCGCCGCGATCCAGATATTGCGGCGACAGATTCAGCGACAGGCGCAGCGCCTCGCCGCCGTGCGCATTCCAGTGCAGCAGATCGCGGCACAAGGCGCCCAGCATCCAGTCGGAGATCGGCAGCATCAGGCCATTCTCTTCAGCGAACGGCAGGAATTCGCCGGCCGAGAGCAAGCCGCGCTGCGGGTGGTTCCAGCGCATCAGTCCTTCCGCGCCGATGATGCGGCCGGTGGAGACGTCGACTTGCGGCTGGTAGTACATTTCCAGTTCGTTGTGCTCCAGCGCCTTGCGCAGCGCCTGCTCCAGCGCGATCTTCTGGTGCGATACGTCCAGCATCGAGTTGTGATAGAAGCTGTGGCCATTTTTGCCCAGCGCCTTCACCTGATACATGGCGATGTCCGCGTGGCGCAGCAGTTCATCGATGGTCTCGCCGTCGCCAGGATAGATGGCGATGCCGATCGAGGCCGAGATGTGCACCTGGTGGCCGTCCAGATCGAACGGACGTTGCAGGCTTTCGAGGAATTTATCGGCGATGGCCTTGGCGTCCTGACGGTCGCGCAGCTCCGGCAGCACGATGGTGAATTCGTCGCCGCCCTGGCGCGCCAGCGTATCGCCACGGCGCAGGCAGTCCTTCAGGCGTTGCGCCGCCTGTTGCAGCAGCTCGTCGCCCTTGACGTGGCCCAGCGTATCGTTGACCAGCTTGAAGCGATCCAGGTCGACAAACATCACCGCCAACTCAGTCAGCTTGCGCTTGGCCTGAATCACCGCCAGGCCCAGACGATCTTTGAACAGCATGCGGTTCGGCAGGTCGGTCAGGATATCGTGGTAAGCCTGGTATGAAATCACTTCCTCGGCGCGCTTGCGATCCGTGATGTCGCGCGCCACACCGTAGGTGCCGAAGAACTCGCGCGTCTTCACTTCGTGATCCGGGATGTGCATGCCGATCGCGTTCAGCGAAATCGTCATCAGCGTGTTGTTGAAGGTGCGCTCGACACCGCCGCCGGTATTGCACTTCAGGCGCAGCTCGACGTTGCGCGAAGCGCGTTCGTCGACGCGGCGTTCGTTGAAGGCGTAGCGCGCGCGCTCCTGGTCTTCGTCGTGCACGAGCACCGAGTAGTGCTTGCCGATCAGCTCTTCGCGGGTAAAGCCCAGCAGCTGCGTCACGCGGTCGTTCACGAAGGTGAACTTGCCCTCGTGGTTCAAGGTGTAGATGATGTCCGGCGACGAGTCCACCAGATAGCGGTACATCTTTTCCGAGTTCTCCAGCTTGGAGGCGATGCGCTCATTGTCGATGGCGAGGCGGCGTTTTTGCAGCGCGTTCTCCACCGTCTTGAGCAGCTCCTCACGGCTGTAAGGCTTGCGCAGGTAATCGTAGGCGCCGCGTTTCAGCGCGCCGATGGCCGCTTCGATGCCGACGTCGCCGCTCATCACGATCACGTCGCCGTCGATCTCGCGGGCGTTGATGTAGTCCATGATCTCGTGGCCGCTCATATCGGGCAGGCGCAGATCAAGCAGGATCAAGTCGAATTTCAGCTTGGTCAGCTGGGCCAGCGCTTCGCTGCCGCAGGTGGCGGTCACCAGGTGGTAATCACGGTCGCGCAGCAGTTCGTAGAGCGACGAGAGCAATCGGGGCTCGTCATCTACCAGCAGCAGGCGTGGACGGTTATCGTTGGACAAAGGTTCGACGGGGGCGAGGTCGACAGGGTTCAGGTTCATCATGGCCTTAAACGGAATCCATCACCCGCGATGGCACGCTGGCGACTTGGCTGGTACTGCCCTTGGCGGGCAGCAGGATTTCAAAGGTAGTACCCGTTTTGCCGGAGCGGCAGGTAATCAGGCCTTGCATTTTCTTGACCAGACTATGGACGATGGACAGTCCCAGTCCGTGATTGGCCCCCTCCTTACTGCTGCGCACAGGAGAGAACAGGTTGGCCAGCACGTCGGCCGACAGACCTGGGCCGGTGTCGCTGACCACCAGTTCCAGATACAGCTTGCGTTCACGATTCACATGACCGCGATTCGAAATCTCGATCTTGCCGCCGTCGGCCAGGGCTTCAACGGCGTTCTTGATCAGGTTCACCAGGATTTGTTTGAGCAGGTCGGCGTCGCCGTCGATTTCGGCCGGCTCCTCCTGCATGCGCACCACGATCTGCACCGAGGCCGGGACAAATTCCGTGGCGCGGAACAATCGCAGCACATCGTCCACCACCTTGCCCACGTCGGTGGTGCGCGCCGTCTCGGTCGGCTGCAAATCGGCCAAGCCGTTAATCAGCTGGCCGACGCGGTCGATCTCTTCGTTCAGGATCGACATCTCGCCGACCACAGGCTCGCGCTTGGCCAGCTTGCCGTCGAGGACAGACAGATAGTTCTTGATAATCGACAGCGGGTTGTTCACCTCATGCACCACACGGCGCGAGGCCTCGCGGTATTCTTCCGCCACATGCGCGATCTGGCGCTTGGCGTGACCGCGTTCGCTGATCGCCGTTTCCAGCGAAGCCGCAGCCTGCGTGCCGAACGATTGCAGGAAGCGCTCGCGCTTTTGCACGTGCGGCATCTGCCACGCCGGCAGGCCGCCGATCAGCACCCCGAGGCAGCGCTGGTTCGCCACCAGCGGCAGGCACACCATGCTCTCGCTGCCGAGAATGCGGAACAGCTGTTCTTCCGACACGTTGAGCACCTGGCCTTCGCGCTTGACATAAGCCAGCTTGCGTTCCAGTGCGGACTGCGCCACCGGGCCGCCCTTGTTCAATGGGATGACAAATTCCGCCAGCCGTTGCTGGCCTTCGCCGGTCGCCATGCCGTGCAGCGCATGGCCGGTTGGATTCTCCAGCAGCAGCACGGCGTTTTCAAAATCGAACAGAATGCGTGCCGAACGCGTGATAGCCTCCAGCAGACCGGCTTCGCCATGCTGGCGCGCGAAGGTCTGGCCCATCTCGGACACCAGCATGATGTTGCGCACTTCTTCCGACAAGCGTTGCTGCACCGGATCCACCAGCGGCGGCGCGTACGCGGCCGGCGCCACGATGTCGTCGGCGCCGGTCAGGTCGATGCCGAGGTAGTTGGCCGACTTCTCCACCTGGCGCGCGGCGTTCTTGATAATCAGCTCCAGCTGCGCGCTATCCAGATTGCACAGGCGCGCTGATTCGGCAATCGCCTGCTCCTGGTCGTCGTGGCAGCACAGCAGGTGCGCCAGGCGCACCATGCGGATCAGCGGGTGTGCGGCTTCCAGGCGGGTAATCGGCTCGTGGTGATACAGCACGCTGTCGGCCAGGAAGGAATCGAGGTTCCAGCGCTCGATCAGCCATGCGCCGGCCTCCGAGTGGGTGATTTGCAGCGTGCGCTGTTCAACCGCGCACAGGTCCTCGTCATCGCGTGCGGTGAAGTTGAAAGCGTATTCTTTCGGCGCAGTCGCCAGCAAGGCAAGGCGGCCGACGTTGTGCAGCAAGCCGGCGAGGTAAGCTTCCTCGACGTGTGGGTATTCCATCTGCTTGGCGATATCGCGCGCGATGACGGCCGTGGTGAGCGAGCCTTTCCAGAAGCCGCGCAGGTCGGTGCTGCCCGAGTGCGGGAAGCTGTTAAAGGTCTGGAATACCGATTCGCTGATCACCAGCGTCTTGATCATATCGGTGCCGAGCGACACCAGCGATTGTTCGAGGCCCACGGTGCGCGGATTGCGGTGGTAGGCCGAGCTATTGGCGACGGTCAGGATCTTGCTGGTCATCGCCGCGTCCTTGGCGATCAGCGCGGCGAGTTCCGGCATGCCGGCGTCATCAGCCTGCAAGTGCTCAATCAACTTGATGAGTATCTGCGGCATGGCCGGCAGACGGGCAATCAGCAGTCGATTGCGAATATCATGGTCAGATTGTTGATGCATCGTATCAAACATTGCCGCCAATAGACATCGATCAGGGGGCGGAACTCAACGGCTAAATTCCGCAAACGTTAGGCTTTATGCGGTCTCCCGGCGTTTTCTGGGCCGGGAAACATTGCCTTAAAAAATTATATTATCATAAAGTCTGATAATAACTTAACAGCAAGCAAAATTTCTTTCTAAACTAAGCCAATTTCCTGCCGTTAATGATTATCGCTCTGGATAGCGCAGTAATATGCTCCGGTAATAGCGCGACGTCAACCACAAAACGAGAGCAGAGGCACTAAAGGCCATCTGTCCTGCGGCTAACCACAGCGCCGAATGTGATAGAACCGGCGCAATGACGCCCGCCACGATGGCGCCCAGCAGGGTCACCGCGAACGATTGGCAGGATGCGACCGTGCCGCGGATGTGCGGAAACAGATCCAATGCCAGCAAGGTCGCCCCCGGCGCCACCACCGACATCCCGAAGGTATAAAACAGCATCGGCAGCACCGTCCACGGCAGCGCCGGCGGCAGGAACAGGTGGTAAATCACGTTCAGCGTGGAGGCCGACAGCAGGAAGCAGAAGCCGATCCCAATCTGTCGCGAAAATGTCATTTTTCCGGCAATGCGGTTGGCCGCCAGCGCGCCGAGGAAGATCCCGCCCACCGATGGAATGAACAGCCAGCCGAATTGCTCCGCGCCGAGGTGCAGCTCTTGCGGCAGAAATACCGGTGCGCCGGTGATATAGATAAACAGGCCGGCGAAGTTCAGCGCCACCACGCCGGTCTTCAGGTGGAACAGCGGCGAGCGCAGAATCTCGCCGTAGTTGCGCACCAGGAAACGCGGGTTGAATGGATGGCGTTTTTCAGGCGGCAGCGTCTCCGGCAGGCGGCGGTAGCAGTAGATGAACAGCAGCAGGCTGTAAGCCAGCAGCGACAGGAAGATGGCGCGCCAGTCGAACAGGGTGACGATCCACCCGCCCAGGATCGGCGCCACGGCCGGGGCGATGGAAAAGATCATGGTCACCAGCGACAGCAGGCGCGCGGCGGCGGCGTCTTCATACAGATCGCGGATGATGGCGCGGCCGACCACCACGCCGGCGCCGGCCGAGACACCCTGCATGATGCGGAACACCCACAAGTAATGGACAGTGTGGGCGGCAGCGCAGCCCAGCGTACCGATGGAGAACATGGCCAGCGAGACGAGGATGACGTTGCGGCGGCCGAAGGCGTCGGACAGCGCGCCGTGCCACAGCACCATGCCGGCGAAGGCCAGCATGTAGAAGGTCAGGCTTTGCTGCACTTCCAGCGGCGTGGCGTGCAAGGTCGCTTGAATATTCGGGAAGGCAGGCAGGTAGGCGTCGATCGAGAATGGGCCGATCATCGACAGGCCGGCCAGCATGACGGCAAGCGCGGTGGCAGTGAGCGGCTTGCGGTGCGATGGCTCGGGCGGAGGAATGTCCTCGATGGTGTCTTGGGGTACGTCGTCGGACGGAGTCGGGAACATAAACGTTTTCCTTGTTGCGCGTGCTTTCACCCCACACCGGTGCGCATAGGTTGGGGTCTGACCCGTAGGGTCAGACCCCGTGTGGCCCTGCGGGGTTAAGCGTCTTTTGGTTTTGCGGCTTCACGGCGGTTGAAGCCCGCCACCATATCGAAGCGGAACAAACGGCATTCCAGCGCGCCGTTGAAGAACGGCGTCTTGCGCGCTTCTTTCAAACGCAGCAGCTTAGGCACACCCAGATCCGCGGTGAACAAGAACACCGTCCAACCAGCAAAGCGCTGCTTCAAGGTGCTGCTGAAATCCGCATAGAAGCTGTTGGCCAGCTCGTCCTGCGCCAGCGAGCTATCGCCACGCACGCCGATACGCTCGCCGTACGGAGGATTGGTCAGCAAAATGCCCGGCTGCGCGGTCGGCGCCTGCACCTGCTGCGCCTCGATCTGCTTCAGCGGCACATCAAACAAAATGCCTGCACTACGCAGATTGTGCCGCGCCATCGCCACCATATCGCCCGAAATATCGGAACCAAAAATGGTCGGCTCGGCCGGCAGCGGATTCGGCTTGATCGACGTCTTCATATCCAGCCAAGGCTGCGGATCGAAGTCATGGAACTTCTCGAACGCGAAACGGCGGCGCGCACCCGGCGGCACGCCCTGCACCATCTGCGCTGCTTCGCACAGGATGGTGCCGGAGCCGCACATAGGGTCGAACAGCGGCATGCCCGGCTTCCAGCCCGACACGCGCAGCAGGCCTGCGGCCAGGTTCTCGCGCAGCGGTGCGTCGCCGGTTTCAGTACGCCAGCCACGTTTAAACAACGCTTCGCCAGAAGTATCGAGATACACGATAAACTGGTGCGCATCGACGAAGCCGAAGATGCGCATATCCGGCTCCTTGGTGTCCACCGAAGGACGCTTCTTGTATTGATCGAGGAAGCGGTCGCAGATCGCATCCTTGATTTTCAGCGTGGTGAACTCCAGGCTTTTCAGCGGCGACTTCACCGCCGTCAGATCAACGCGGATGGTGTGGTCGTAACCGAACCACTCCTCCCAAGGCTGCGCCAAGGTCAGGTCATAGATATCGTTCTCGTTTTTGTAGCCGCCAGCGGCCATGCGCATCAACACGCGCGAGGCAATGCGCGAGTGCAGGTTGATGCGATACGAATCTTCAAGGTCGCCGGAAGCGTGCACGCCGCCCGGGACTTCGTTGTGCACCTTCATGGTGGTGCTTTGTTGCGCGATCTCGCGCAGTTCTTCGGCTAACGCCGCTTCCATGCCGCGTGGGCATGGGCAAAAGAAGGATGCCATAGGTGTACCTTTTGTCCGTTAAAAAAAACTGCCGTTTTACGATTAAAACGGCTTCACTACTACCAAAATCACGATCGCCAGCATGATGAACACTGGCAGCTCGTTAAATACGCGGAACCACTTGTGGCTACGCTTGTTCTCACCGCGTTCAAACTTTTTCAGAATCGGGCCGCAGGCGTGGTGATAGCCGATCACCAGCACCACCAGCGTCAACTTGGCGTGCAGCCAGCCCGGCATGTGCACGCCGTACTGCATGTACACCAGGATCGCTCCGAAGATCACTGCAAACACCGACAACCACATTGAGAAGCGGTACAGCTTACGCGCCATCAGCAGCAGGCGCGCGGTGGTGTTTTTGTCGGTCTCCATCGCCAGGTTGACGAAGATGCGCGGCAGGTAGAACACGCCGGCCATCCATGCGATGACGAAGAAAATGTGCAGTGCTTTAATCCAGAGCATGTGATTCCTTATTGTCGAATTTCACCGTGGCCGAATACCACGTATTTCAGCGAGGTCAAACCTTCCAGTCCGACCGGGCCGCGCGCGTGCAGCTTGTCGTTCGAGATGCCAATTTCCGCGCCGAGGCCATATTCAAAGCCGTCTGCAAATCGCGTCGAAGCGTTGATCATCACCGAGGCCGAATCCACTTCGCGCAAGAAGCGCATCGCTGCCGAATGGTCTTCGGTGATGATGGACTCCGTATGCTTGGACGAGTAGGTATTGATGTGATCCATCGCCTCGTCCATATCCGCGACTACCTTGACCGACAAAATCGCGGCCAGATATTCGGTCGACCAATCCTCTTCGGTGGCGTCCACCAGGTGCGGATAGCCAGCCGCGCCAAGGATCGCTTTCGCTTCGGCGTCGGCGCGCAACTCGACTTCCTTGGTCGCGTACAGTTTCGCCAGTTCCGGCAGCACGGCCGGTGCGATTGAACGCGCTACCAACAGCGTCTCCATCGTGTTGCAGGTGCCGTAGCGATGGCACTTGGCGTTGAAGCCGATGTCTATCGCCTTCTTCATATCGGCCTTGCCGTCGATGTAGACGTGGCAGATGCCGTCCAGGTGCTTAATCATCGGCACCGTGGCTTCTTCCATCAAGCGCGCGATCAAGCCCTTGCCGCCGCGCGGCACGATCACGTCCACGTACTGCGGCATGGTGATCAGCGCACCAACGGCGGCGCGGTCGGTGGTCTCCACCACTTGCACGCCATCGGCCGGCAGGCCTGCGCCTTGCAAACCTTCCTTGACCAGCTTCGCCAGCGCGCGGTTGCAGTGGATCGCTTCCGAGCCGCCGCGCAGGATGGTGGCGTTGCCGCTCTTGATGCACAGGCCCGCCGCATCCACCGTCACGTTGGGACGCGATTCGTAAATGATGCCGATCACGCCCAGCGGCACGCGCATCTGGCCGACCTGGATACCGGTCGGGCGGAATTTCAGGCCGGAGATTTCTCCGATAGGATCGGGCAGTGCGACGATCTGGCGCAGGCCTTCCACCATCGTGGCAATCGCCTTGTCCGACAAGGCCAGACGATCAAGCATGGCCGGCTCCAGGCCATTGGCGGCAGCTGCGTCCATATCCAGCTTATTGGCGGCGCGCAGCGCGTCGGCGTCGCGTTCAATTGCATCGGCGATCAGCGTCAAGGCGCGGTTGCGCGCGGCGCTGTCGGCGCGGGCCATGGCGCGCGAAGCCTTGCGCGCCTGCTGGCCCAGTTGTTCCATGTAGTGCTTGGTGTCCATCGTTGTCCCGTTCGAGCGGGTCAGCCGCGGGCGACCTTCAACGCCAATTGGAGCATGGCGTCCCATGCGTCGCCTGCATGCGCTTTTGCGCGCAGACCCTTGATCATCTTGTCCACTTGCGCGGCGTCCTTCATTGCCGCTTCCAGCGTCGGCAGCGAAATGCGGCGCAGCGCTGGATCCATCATGCGTTCTTTCGGCCCCCAGATGCGATGCTCTTTCAGCAGCGCGCTCAGAGAACGGCCTTGCGCCATGCCCGCCTTCAGCTTGAGCAGCGTGCGGATTTCATCCGACACCGCCCACAGCACCAACGGCAAAGCTTCGCCCTCGCCTTTCAAGCCATCGAGCATGCGGATCAACCGCGCCGGATCGCCTGCCAGCATCGCTTCACTCAGCTTGAACACATCGTAGCGCGCCACATTCAGCACCGCCTCGTGTACCTGCTCGTAAGTGAGCTTGCCCGGCTCGTGCAGCAAGGCCAGTTTTTGAATCTCCTGATGGGCCGCAAGCAGATTGCCTTCCACGCGGTCTGCGATGAAATCAATGCTCTGCCGGTCTGCGCTCTGCCCTTGTTGGGCAAGGCGCTGGCCTATCCAATTGGGCAAATGCGCCCGTTCCACCTGCGGGATGTCGATATACACCGCCGCCTGCTGCAGCGCGGTCACCCACGCTGCCTTCTGCGTCTGCCAATCCAATTTCGGCAGCGTGATCAGAGTCAGATTATCTGGACTCAGATCCTTTACATAATTTTGCAGCGCCGCGCCGCCATCCTTGCCCGGCTTGCCGGTTGGGATGCGCAGCTCGATCAGCTTCTTATCGCCAAACAGCGACAAAGCCTGATTGGCCGCCAGCAGTTCGCCCCACTTGAAGCTGCGCTCCACGGTCAGCACATCGCGCTCGGAATAGCCTTGCGCGCGCGCCGCCTTGCGGATTTTGTCTGCGGCTTCCAGCGCCAGCAAATGCTCGTCGCTGGTGATCACGTACAGCTGCGACAGCGATTTGCTTAAATGGCCGTCGAGCGCCTCCAACCGTAATTGCATGCTGCGCCTTTACTGAACCGGCACGGCCGGCGGGATCGTCGACGGCTGGCCCGAAGGCTGTTTGCCGGTCGGTGCAGGACCTGGCGGCGGCAGCGACATACCTGCCGTTTTCACGGCAGCGATACGGCGCATCATCTGCTGCACCAAGTCGGTCTGCATGTCCTTGTACAGCAGCGCTTCTTCCTGCTCTTTTGCCAGCAGCTGCGTCTCATTAAAGTCGATAGGACGCGTCAGCGTGATCGCGGTCGGCGCCAGCAACTCGTTGCCTTGCTTGTCCAGCACGCGGAACACGATGTTGTAGGTCAGCAGATACTGACGCACGCGGCCATTGCTGTTCAGCGACAGAATGGTTTTGGTCTTGGTCTTTTCAGGATTGGTCAGCACTTCAATCACGCCGTCGGCATCCTTGGCGGCGTTGACCACCGTGGTGCCGCCGTTGGCGCGGATGTTGCGCTTCAAATCGATCGCCAATGGCGACGACTCCGGCAGTCCCACGTACAGCGTCGGGAACGGCAGCGTGTAATGGCCGCTGTCGCCGCGCAGGTGGAAGCCGCAGCCCGACAGCGCCAGCGCGGATGCCAGCACTGCCGCGCCCAAGAACTTCGAAGTAGTCGTCGCCATAATCTGCCTTACACCACGATGTTGACCAGTTTGCCCGGCACCACGATCACCTTCTTCGGCGTGCCTTCGATGAACTTCTGCACCGCTTCGTTAGCCAGTGCGGCGGCTTCGATGGCGGCCTTGTCGGCGCCCTTCGCGACCACCACGCTGCCGCGCAGTTTGCCGTTCACCTGAATCATCATCTCGATTTCCGACTGTTCCAGCGCTGCTGGATCAACTTGCGGCCATGCGGCGTCGAGGATGTCGCCGGCGTAGCCCAGCTCTTTCCACAGCACGTGGGTGATGTGCGGTGCCACTGGGTTCAGCAGGCGCAGGAAGATGGCGTAGCCTTCCGACAGCACGGCCGCTTCCACGTCCTTGGCCGATTCCAGCGTGTTCAGCATCTTCATGCAGGCCGAGACCACGGTGTTGTACTGGATGCGCTTAACGTCATAGTCGGCTTGTTGCAGCACCTTGTGCACTTCGCGGCGCAGGGCTTTGCCGACGTCGGTGGTGGCGGCGGCGCTCAGCGGCGCGCCAGCGGCGGCGATGCTTTCACGCTGCGCGTAGCCGAAGTTCCACACGCGCTTCAGGAAGCGGTTGGCGCCTTCCACACCACTGCCCGACCATTCCAGCGTTTGCTCTGGTGGCGAGGCGAACATGGTGAACAGGCGCGCGGTGTCGGCGCCGTATTGTTCGATTTGCGCTTGCGGATCGATGCCGTTGTTCTTCGACTTCGACATCTTCTCGGTGCCGCCGATTTGCACGGCCTGGCCGTCGTCCTTCAGGATCGCGCCTTGTGGGCGGCCTTTGTCGTCCACGGTCAAGTCAACGTCGGCTGGATTGAACCAGGTCTTCTTGCCGGCGGCGTCTTCGCGGTAGTAGGTCTCGTTCAGCACCATGCCCTGGGTCAGCAGGTTGGTGAACGGCTCGTCGAATTTCACCAGGCCGAAGTCGCGCATGACTTTGGTCCAGAAGCGCGCGTACAGCAAGTGCAGCACGGCGTGCTCGATACCGCCGATGTACTGATCCATCGGCATCCAGTAATCGTTGCGTGCATCGACCATCGAGTCCGCGCCTGGCGAGGTATAGCGCATGTAGTACCACGACGAATCGACGAAGGTATCCATGGTGTCGGTTTCGCGGCGCGCTGGCTTGCCGCACTGCGGGCAATCGCAGGTCAGGAAGGCTTCGTACTTGTTCAGCGGGTTGCCGCTGCCGTCTGGTACGCAGTCTTCCGGCAGCACTACCGGCAGATCTTTTTCAGGCACCGGCACCGAGCCGCAATCGGCGCAGTTAATCATTGGGATAGGCGTGCCCCAGTAGCGCTGGCGCGAGATGCCCCAGTCGCGCAGGCGGAAGGTGATCTTCTTCTCGCCCAGGCCTTTGGCGGCCATGTCGGCGGCGACGGCATCCACGGCTTCTGCGTAGCGCAGGCCGTCGTACTTGCCGGAGTTGGTGACGATCGAAACTTCCTTGTCACCGTACCACTCTTGCCAGGCTTCGGTCGAGTACTCTGGGTTCTCGGCGGTGGTGATGACTTGCTTGATCGGCAGATTGTATTTTTTGGCGAAGGCGAAATCGCGCTCGTCGTGCGCAGGCACGCCCATCACGGCGCCGTCGCCGTAGGTCATCAGCACATAGTTGCCGACCCAGACTTCGACTTTATCGCCGGTGATTGGATGGGTGACGAACAGGCCGGTCGGCATGCCCTTCTTCTCCATCGTTGCCATATCAGCCTCGATCACCGAACCCAGTTTGCACTCGGCGTTGAACGCGGCCAGTTCAGGATTGGTTTGCGCAGCCAGCACGGCCAGCGGGTGTTCGGCGGCGACGGCGCAGAAGGTCACGCCCATCACGGTGTCTGGACGGGTGGTGAACACGTACATTTTGCCGTCGGTGATCAGGTTGCCATCGGCGTCCTTGATCTCGTGCGGGAAAGCGAAGCGCACGCCGGTCGATTTGCCGATCCAGTTCGACTGCATGATGCGCACGCGCTCAGGCCAGCCTGGCAGCTTGCTGTCGACGTGTTCCAGCAGTTCTTCGGCGTAGTCGGTGATGCGCGCGTAGTACATCGGGATCTCGCGCTTCTCGATCACCGCACCCGAGCGCCAGCCCTTGCCGTCGATGACTTGCTCGTTGGCCAGCACGGTCTGGTCGATCGGATCCCAGTTCACGGTGCCGGTCTTTTTGTAGATGATGCCTTTTTCCAGCATCTTCAGGAACATCCACTGGTTCCACTTGTAGTATTCCGGCTTGCACGCGGTCATTTCGCGCGACCAGTCGATGGCCAGGCCCATCAGCTCCATCTGCGAGCGCATGTGGGCGATGTTGGAGTAAGTCCACTGCGCTGGCGGCACGTTGTTGGCCATTGCGGCGTTTTCGGCCGGCATGCCGAACGCGTCCCAGCCCATCGGCATGAGGACGTTGTAGCCGTTCATGCGCAGGTAGCGGTACATCACGTCATTGATCGTATAGTTGCGGACGTGGCCCATGTGCAGCTTACCCGATGGGTAAGGCAGCATGGAGCAAGCGTAGTATTTACCTTTCGGGAAGCGCGGATCGTTCTCGACGGCTTTGTAGGCGTCGATCGCCTTCCAGTGGGATTGAGCGGCTTTTTCTACGTCGGCGGGACTATATTTATCTTGCATGATTGGTACAGGGCCATGAGTGAATATTGAACCTTACATTATACCTTGAGGCTGGGCGATTCATCGGGGTGGCGGCGCGCTGATTCTATAAATCTGCGGGCATATGCTTGAACCCCAAACCGGTGAGTCGCTGCCGGGGTCTGACCCCGTACGGGGTCAGACCCCTTTGTGGCCCTGCGGGGTTATACAAATGATATGCTTCTGCCATGTATTACTGCGAATACTTACCCCATCCAACCCTGGCCCCGTACGTGCAATGCGTTTGGGCGGCGCAGGCGCCGGCTTCGGCGCATGCGCATCGGGTGTTGCCGGATAATTGTGTGGATATTCTTTGGCAGGATGGCGGGCAACCGGGGTTTGCGGTTGGGATGATGTCGTCGGCCATTCTGGTCGCCAGCGAGCGGCCAGTACGGACGTTGGCGGTGCGCTTCAAGCCGGGCATGGCAGGATTGTTCCTTGCCACACCGATGCACGCGATGACCGATCAGCGGGCGGATATCGACCTGTTGTGGGGCCGCAGCGATGCCGACCGGCTGGCCGATGCGCTGTGGGATGGCGATGCGCCAGAACGCGCGCGATTGGCGTTGATTGAGCGGGAATTGCTGCGGCGCTTGCAAGCTGGCGGCGGCGCCGCGCGGCCGGCCGGCGAGGCACTGGCCCAAACAGCGCTGCGGGCACTGGAGGGCAGCGGCGGCGTGCTGCGCGTGGAGGATTTGGCGGCGCAATTGCGCGTCTCGCGCCAGCACTTGGCGGCGCAGTTCCGCCAGCATGTCGGGCTGCCGCCCAAGCTGTTTGCGCGGATTTGCCGCTTTCGGCAGGCCACCGCCGCCATCCGCACCACGCCCGCGCCAGAGTGGGCGCAGCTTGCGCTCGACTGCGGCTACTTCGACCAATCCCACCTGATCCACGACTTCCAGGAACTGGCCGCCACCACGCCAGAGCGATTCCATTTTTCCAATCAAAGCATTGCCTGATGTGCCATGATGGCGTTTTGACTATCTGGAGACAACAATGATCAAGGGATTGCGCACGGTAGCCTACCCGGTGGCCGATCTGGCCGCCGCCAAGGAGTGGTATAGCAAGGTATTCGACACCGCCCCCTACTTCGACCAGCCGTTCTACGTCGGCTTCAACATCGGCGGCTTTGAGCTGGGCCTAATCCCGGACGGCACGCCCGGCACCGCCGGCAGCGCGGTCTATTGGGGCGTCGATGATATTGAAGCGGAAGTCGCCCGCATCACTGCTCTCGGCGCTACCATCCATCACGACATTCAGGACGTCGGCGAAGGCATCCGCACTGTGGAATTGGCCGATCCTTTCGGTAACACGCTGTGCCTGATCCTCAACCCGCACTTCGATTTGAAAGCGGTACGTTAACGATTGTGGGACAATACCGCCTCAGTAAATAACGAGGTAGTCCCCATGTCGTCCAACCGCCGTAACGCCAATCTCATCAAAACGCCCGAGCAAATAGTTCAGGCCCGCGTCGCCGCCCAGCTGGCGGCCGACGTGCTGACCATGATCGCTCCACACGTCAAGCCGGGCGTGACCACGGCCTACCTCGACAAGCTGTGCAACGACTACATCGTCAACGTACAGCAGGCGATTCCGGCCAACGTCGGCTACGGCGGCTTCCCGGCCACCGTGTGCAGCTCGGTCAACCACGTGGTGTGCCACGGCATTCCTTCGGAAACGCAGGTGCTGAAAAACGGCGACATCATCAACATCGACGTGGCCGTGATCAAGGATGGCTGGCACGGCGACACCAGCCGCATGTACTACGTCGGCGAGCCAAGCAAGCCAACGCGCAAACTGGTGGAAACCACTTACGCGGCGATGTGGGCCGGCATCCGCGCGGTGAAGCCGAAGGCCACCTTGGGCGATGTCGGCTTCGCGATCCAGACCGTGGCCGAAAAGGCCGGCTACAGCGTGGTGCTCGATTACTGCGGCCACGGCATCGGCATGGTCTATCACGAAGATCCGCAAGTGACGCACTACGGCCGTCCGGGCCAGGGCCTGGTGCTCAAGCCGGGCATGCTGTTCACCATCGAGCCGATGATCAACGCCGGCAAGGCGGCCACCAAAGAATTGAGCGACGGCTGGACCGTCGAGACACGCGACAAATCCTTGTCGGCACAGTGGGAACACATGGTGCACGTGACCGAAACCGGCTTCGAGGTATTGACGCTGGCGCCGGGAGAAACCGGCGCCAAGGCCAACATCCCGAACGCGATTCCGGCCGGTGTCGAGCCGCCAGCCGCGCCTAGCGCAGCGTAAGCTTGAGGGCCGGCTTCTCGCCGTAGTCTTCGTAGCGCTCGTTGAGGCCGGCCACGCAGTAGGTGATTTCTTCGAGGATGTCCGGCACCGCGGCCTTCATCGCCTCGGCATCCTTGATGACGATCTCCAGCACTTCATTCGGCTTGAGCTTGAACTTGCTCATGCTGTCGTCATCGCGCAAGTAGCTCAGGCAATCCACCCACGCATCCATGGTATTGCCGTAAGAATCAGGGAAACCCATTGCGGCCTTGCACTCGGCGTGGAAGCTGTCGAAATCCTTGATCGCTGCGCCGTTCAGTTCTGCGGTAGCCATTATTTTTTCTCCTTGGGGTCCGTGACGAAGCCCAATTTCGTTAATCCATTGCTCTGCGCTGCGGCCATCACTTGGGCCACCACCTCATAGCGGGTGTCCTTGTCGGCGCGCAGTTGCAGTTCCGGTTGCGGGTCCAGCTTGGCCGCGTCGATCAAACGCGATTCCAGAGCCTCCCGCTCCACCGGGTCGTTATTCCAGAAAATTTTGCCCTTGCCGTCGATCGACAGCGTGACCGTGGCCGCCGGCGCCGATGGCGCGGTCGGCGCTTGCGCCTTCGGCAGTTCCAGCTGTACCGAGCCGGTAAACATCGGCGCCGCCAGGATGAAAATCACCAGCAGCACCAACATCACATCCACCATGGGCGTGACATTGATGTCGGCCATCGGGCCGGGATTGCGGTGGTGATTGAAAGCGCCAAAGGCCATGATTTACTTCTTGCTCAAGTAGGCGTGCAAGTCGTGGGCAAAAGCATCGAGTTCGGCCAGCGTCAGGCGATTGACGCGGTTGAATCCGTTATACGCCAATACGGCGGGAATCGCCACCGTCAGGCCGATGGCGGTCATGACCAGCGCTTCGCCCACCGGGCCGGCCACTTTGTCGATCTGCACCGTGCCGTGTGAGGACACATTGGCCAGCGCATGGTAAATGCCCCACACCGTGCCCAGCAGGCCGACAAACGGCGCGGTGGCGCCGATGGACGCCAGCAGCGTCAAGCCGCTTTCCAGGCGGTTGGTGGAGGTTTGAATCGCCGCCCGCAGCACGCGCGTGATTTGTGCGGCGCGATCCATCTCGCCGCCCAGCGACGGACGATCCGGCGTTTTCAGCTGGGTCGCGCCCTGCTGCGCCAGCGGCAAAAAGATTTTTTCAGGATCGGCCAGCGCCAGCGCGTTGACGCCATCCTGCATGCTGGGCGCATCCCAGAACGCCTGCACCGCTGGCGCGCTGCGGCGGATGCGCCATGCGGCGTAGGCCTTGGCCAGAATGAAGAACCAGCTCACCAGCGACATCGCCAGCAGCACAAACGCAACCGCGTGGCTGATGGCGTCACCCTGCTCCCAGAAGCGGGTCAGTGTGAATTGGCTGGCGGCGGGATTCATTTGTCGTTCAGTCCCAGCACGTCGTACATATCGAACAGGCCGGTCGGCTTGTCGGCCAGGTAGCGGCAGGCGCGCAATGCACCATGTGCATACGTCACACGGCTGCTGGACTTGTGGCTGATCTCAATGCGCTCGCCGATGCCGGCAAACAGCACCGTGTGGTCGCCAACGATGTCGCCGCCGCGGATGGTGGCAAAGCCGATCGACGATGGATCGCGCTCGCCGGTCACGCCTTCGCGCGCGAACACGCCGTGTTCTTTCAGGTCGCGGCCCAGCGCATCGGCAATCACCTCGCCCATTTTCAGCGCGGTGCCGGATGGCGCGTCCACCTTGAAGCGGTGATGCGCTTCAACAATCTCGATATCGTAGCCGGTCGACAGCGCCTTGGCGGCCTGCTCCAGCAGCTTCATGGTCACGTTCACGCCAACCGAGAAGTTAGGCGAAAACACGATGGCGGTTTTCTTGGCCGCTTCAGCGATGGCGGCTTTGCCGGCATCGTCAAAACCGGTGGTGCCGATCACCAGCTTGATGCCGTGCTCAGCGCAGTATTTCAAATGTTCGAGCGTCGCTTCCGGGCGGGTGAAGTCGATCAGGTACTCGGCGCCAGCCAAGCCCTTGTCGAACGCCGATTCCACCGGCACGCCGGCCGGCTTGCCCAGGAAGGCGGCAGCGTCGGCTTGCTCCGAGCCGGCGCGATCCAGCGCGCCCGACAAACGCGCGTCGTCGGCGTTCTGCACGGCCTCGATCAGGATGCGGCCCATGCGGCCGCCGGCGCCGGCGATGGCGATGTTCATGTGGGTCATGCTGTCAAATCCTTGTTATTTCTTGTCGTTGCTGATCGTCGCGCCCACCGGGTTGTTGGCGGCCGGATTGTCGGTACCGGCCGGCAGCGGCGCGGTCGGCGCCGGCTTGGCCAGCACCGCCTCGGTCTCGGCAGCCTTCTTGGCGTTCGGCGCCGGGCCGGCGATGCGGGCGATGTATTCTTTCTCGGTCGGCAGATTGCCGCCTTCCCAGCGCGCCACCTTGCCGTCCTTGTCGAAGAACACGATCACGCGGCTGGTGGTGATCTCGCCGCTGCCCTTGGCCAGGCGGAAGGCGTAATCCCAGCGGTTGCCGTGGAACGGGTCGGTCAGCAGCGCGGTGCCGAAGATGAAGCGCACCTGGTCTTGCGTCATGCCGACCTTGAGCTGCGCCAGCATCTCTTCCGACACGAAGTTACCCTGCTGGATGTCCGGGCGGTACGGCGAGAAGAACCACATGAAGCGCTGCAAGCGCGTGATGGTGGTGGTTTGCGCGCCCTTGCTGGCGTCCAGCGTTGGCTCGCTATCCTTCACTTCCGTCGATTTCTCGCCCAGCGTGGTTTTGGTCGCGCAGCCGCCCAGCGCCAGCGCTACGCATACGGTAGCGGCAACAGGAGTAAAACGGTGCAACAAAGACTGCGAAAAAGCCTGGGTGACGCGCATAAAAGTCCTCAATCTGGTCGAGCGGATGTGCTGAAAAACGCTATATCATAAAGCACCCGGCACGGGACGGGGCAAATCTTTGTAACCGGATTAGTCGGAGTACGCTAAACTATCGCCTAGCTATCGCCAACCACACTATGAGTCACCAACATGGGTAACAATCCTACCGATCTGAAGGCCAGCGGCCTGAAAGCCACGCTGCCACGCATCAAAATCCTGGATATCTTCCAGAACAGCGAAGTGCGCCACCTGACCGCCGAGGATGTCTACAAAATCTTGCTGGCAGACAACATGGACGTTGGTTTGGCCACCGTGTACCGCGTGCTGACCCAGTTCGAGCAGGCCGGCCTGCTGAACCGCAACCACTTCGAAACTGGCAAGGCCATCTTCGAGCTGAACGCCGGCTCGCACCACGACCACCTGGTGTGCGTCGACTGCGGCCGCGTGGAAGAGTTTTACGACGAGGCGATTGAAGAGCGCCAGCACGCCATCGCCGAAGAGCGCGGCTTCAAGATTGCCGAGCACGCGCTGGCGATCTACGGCAACTGCACCAAGACCGCCTGCCCGCACCGCCCGTAAAATTCGGGGTCAGTTCTGCCAATCGGACACGAGCCCTACCGTAGCGGTCGCTACGGTAGGGCTCGTGTCCGATTGGCAGAACTGACCCCGGTTTAATTGTGGCTCAAGGCATTTGAGAGTAATTTCGCGGTGATATCGACGATCGGTATCACCCGCTCATAGGCCATCCGCGTCGGGCCGATCACGCCCAGCGTGCCGACAATCTTGCCGTTGGCGGTGTACGGCGCGGTCACCACGCTCATCTCGTCCATCGGCACCAGGCTCGATTCGCCGCCGATGTAGATCTGCACCCCGCTGGCCTTGGACGACACGTCCAGCAGCTGCATCAGGCCGGTTTTCTGCTCGAACATATCGAACATCTGGCGCAGCGACGTCATGTTGGACGACAGGTCGCTGACCGACAGCAGGTTGCGCTCGCCCGCGATCACCATATTGTCCGAATCATCGGCCATGGCCTCGCTGCCCGCCTCCACCGCCACCTGCATTAATCGGCCCATGTCGTCGCGCAGCTGGCGCACCTCGTTTTGCAGGCGCGCGTGCACTTCGTCAAACGCCAGTCCGCCGTAATTCTGGTTGATGTAATTGGCCGATTGCACCAGCTGCACCGGCGTGTAGTCCACCTCGGTCAGCAGCAGGCGGTTCTGCACGTCGCCATTCGGCGCCACGATCACCAGCAGGATGCGCTTCTCGCCCAAACGCAAGAACTCGATCTGCTGGAACACCGACTCGCGGCGCGGGCTCGACACCACGCCGGCAAACTGCGACAGCGAGGACAGCATCTGCGCCGCGCTGGTAATCATCTTTTGCGGCTGCGGCGATTGCAGGCGCAATTGCGCGCCCACCGTCTGCTCATCGATGTGCTGCACCGTCAGCAAGGTATCGACAAAGATGCGATAGCCGCGCGGCGTCGGCACCCGGCCGGCCGAGGTGTGCGGGCTGGCCACGTAGCCCAGCTCTTCCAGGTCGGCCATGATGTTGCGGATGGTGGCCGGCGACAAGTCCAGCCCGGAAATCTTGGACAGCGCGCGCGAGCCCACCGGCTGGCCGTCCGCGATATAGCGTTCGACCAGCGCCTTGAGCAAAGTTTGTGCACGATTATCGAGTTGCATACGAAATAACGGTATAGATGTTCTGCTTATTATGCACGGCTATCCTGCATCTGCCCACGTATCCATGCGAGGAGTTCGTCGAAAGTGCTGCAAATGGCGTCCGGCGTGACGCCCGCTTCCAGATGGGCGCTGCTGCCGCTGCGGTTCATCCACACCGCGCGCAGGCCAGCCGCTTGCGCGCCCTGCACGTCCAGCCGCAGGTCGTCGCCGACATACACCGCGTCCTGCGGCGCCACGCCCATGGCCGCGCAGGCGGTCTGGAAAATCGCCGGATCGGGCTTGGCGCTGCCGAACTGCGACGAGGACAGCTTGTACTCAAAGTGGTGATCCATGCCGATCACTTCAAGATCGGCGTTGCCGTTGGTGATCACGCCAAGGCGCAGCATGCCTTGCAGCAGCGGCAGCACCGGCATCACATCGGCAAACGGCACCACCAGGTTGCGCTTGAAGGCAAAATGCTGCATGGCGCCCTCGATGTGGGCGCGGTCCTCGCCGGTCTCGGCAAAAACTTCTTCCAGCGCCTCGCGCCGCAGCTGGTACAGGTCGGCGATCAGCTCGGGACGGCGCTCGAGCAGCGCCATGCGGCGCACCCGCAGCTCGGCCACGCTAAAGGCCTGCGCCACCTTGGGCGCGTGCTGAGCCAGCCAGGCGTGCCAGCTGGTCTCGGCGGCGGCAATCACCGGGCCGATCGGCCACAAGGTGTCGTCGAGGTCAAACAGCAGGGCGAGGGGGCGGCGTGCAGTCATGGCGATATAGGCAAATAAACACCATGGTAACATCAGCATTATTCCGCTGGAGATCCCGTGCTGTTACCCATCCTGAAACGCCTGGCCCCGGCCATGCTGCTGACCGGCTGCGCCGCCATCAATTCACTACCGCCGACTGACTTTACCTCCTACGTCGTGCTGGGCGAATACGGCGCCGCCGTGGCCCGCGTGCTGATCGATGCACCGGCCTGCCCCGCGATCGTCATCGACCAGCGCAGCCAGCCCATGACGCTGCGCGCGCCGGCCCAGACCATCGCGCTGCGAACCACGCCGTTTGCCCCGGCCGATTCCAAGCCGGCCGAATTCCCGCTGCTGACCTGCGAGGCCACGCTGCCGTCCGGCGCTGCCAGCGCCACCGTGCTGGGCCGCCCGCTGCCGCTGCCGAAAGCCGAGCCGCAGCGCATCGTGGTCATCGGCGACACCGGCTGCCGCCTGCAAAAGAGCAGCAATAGCTACCAAGCCTGCAACGACCTCGCGCAGTATCCATTTGCCACCGTGGCCGCGCAGGCCGCCGCGTGGAAGCCCGACCTCGTGATCCACGTTGGCGACTACCACTACCGGGAGAACGCCTGCCCCGAAGGCAACGCCGGTTGCGCCGGCAGCCCGTGGGGCTACGGCTGGGATGCGTGGGACGAAGATTTCTTCGCGCCCGGCGCCCGGCTGCTGGACGCAGCGCCGTGGATCATGGCGCGCGGCAATCACGAAAACTGCCTGCGCGGCGGCCAGGGCTACTGGCGCTTCCTCGATCCGCGCCCGCTGCTCAAGGGCCGCGACTGCAACGCCGCCGCCGATGACGACGTTGGCAACTACAGCGATCCCTACGCCGTGCCGATCGGCCTGTCCACCCAGCTGCTGGTGCTGGACACCGCCAACACCACCTGGAAAGGCTTGAAGCCGGGCGACACCGGCTACGCCAAATACCGCGACCTGTACCGCAAGCTGGACGCGCTGTCGCAGCAGGCGCCGCGCAACATCGGCATCATGCACCACCCGCTGCTGGGCATGGGCGCCGACCGCAAGGCCGACGGCAGCATCGTGCTGCTGCCGGGCGACGCCGGCCTGCAAGCGAGTTTCGGCTCGCTCAACCCGCTGTTGTTCCCGCCGGCGATACAAACCATGCTCTCCGGCCACGTGCACCTGTGGCAGCAGGCCAGCTTCGGCAGCGCCCACCCGAGCCAGTTCATTGCCGGCTTTGCCGGCACCTCGGAAGACATCGTGCCGCTGCCGGAGCGCTTGCCGGCCGGCGTCACGCCGGCCCCGGGCGCCGTGGTCGAGCACTTCAGCTCGTGGGTGGACGGCTTCGGCTTCATGACCATGGAACGCCGCAGCGCCGCCCAGTGGGATGTGGAAGTGCATGATTTACAAGGAAAAATCCGCAACCGCTGCCGCATCGACGGGCGCAAATCCGAGTGCGACGTGGCGCAGGTGAAGTAAGCCGGCGTCACACGCTGTTACATCGATTTGCAGGGCCGGCAGTATCAAATGCACTAAAATACGGCCCACGAGTGTAATATGCTGCCTCCCGTGCGCGCTGCCGGGCCTTATTCGTTTTGGAGAGAGAGTTTTATGAAAAGTTCGTATCTGCGTGCGGGTTTCGCCCTGCTGTGTGCCGCCATCCTGAGCGCCTGCGGCGGCAATGGCGGTAGCCTGCAACTGTCCGGCGGCATCAGCTACGTTGGCCCGGCCAAGGCCGGCTTGGTGCTGATCAATAACAGCAACGGCGAAAAGCTGACCATCGAGACTGGCGCTACCGCCTTCTACTTTACCAAGCTGCTGGGCACCGACGAGGGCTTCGACATCGGCATCCTGACCCAGCCGGCCGGCGCCAATTGCGACATCGTCAACAACAAAGGCACGGCCAACTACTACACCGTGGGCCGCACCGTAGTCACCTGCACCGCCACCCCATTCACGCTGGGCGGCACCATCAAGGGCCTGAAGGGCACCGGCCTGGTGCTGGCTAACGGCGCCGATACCGTCGGCGTGACGCCACCGGCCGCCGCTGGCGCCGACGTGGCCTTCACCTTCCCGTCCAAGGTACCCAATGGCGCCCTGTACGGCGGCACCGTGCTGACCCAGCCTGCGGGCCAAACCTGCACCTTCGACCCGGGCCTGAATCCGGGCACCATGCCGTTTGCCGACCAAAAAGGTCTGATCGTCAACTGCACCAACAACTAAGCCGCCGGCCGTTTAAACTTTGGAGAAATACATGAAATTTTCGTTTGTAAGCGCTGTCGCAGCGCTGGCCGTAGTGGCCGCGCTGGCAGGTTGCGGCGGCAAGGCGCAGTTCACGGTACAAGGCCGTTTTATCGATGGTCAAAACAACTACGTCAGCCTGCCCAATGGCGGCTTGATCCTGAGCAATGGCAACGAGACCATTACCGTGCCGGCGGGCGCCACCAGCTTCAGCTTCCCGACCAAGATCGATTACGGCACCGATTACAACATCCTCGTCGTTAAAAGCGCCGACCACATGGGCTGCGGCGTCACCGGCGGCAGCGGCTCGGCCGGCCATAACGTCAGCATTCAAGCGGTGGTGCAATGCATCCAGAACAGCTACACCATCAGCGGCAACTACACCGGCGTGACCGTGGCTGCCGACGGCAAAACCGCCCGTACCGTGACCCTGATTAACGGCTCGACCGGCGGCTCCGTCACCATCAGCAGCGCCAACGCCACCAACGGCGCCGGCACCTTTGTGCTCAGCGGCGCGGTGTACGACGGCCAAGCCTACGGTGTGACCGTGGTTGATCCGAACAACGGCCTGAGCTGCACGCTGGCCAATGGCACCGGCGTCATGCACGAGATCGCCGTGACCAACCTGCAGCTGACCTGCGTACCGAAATAAGCAGGACAGGAGGAGATATTCAGTATCGGAATAATTGATATTGGGAAAATAAAGTGGATTGATATGCTGTCACGCAGCATACTGCACTTGTCTCCTCCACTTCTTGCAAAGGAAATGGATTTAGCCCGCTAGCTTTAGCGGGCTTTTTTTTTTGCCTGATTACTTGAGCAGCTTGGCCAGCGCGACGTACTGGGCCAGGCCGACGGCTTCCGGGCGGTCGGTGGGGTTGATGCCGGCGGCGATGATCTGCTCTTCCGTGAACATGCCGCTCAGGCAGTTGCGGATCACCTTGCGGCGCTGGGAGAAGGCTTTCTGCACCACGGCCTCCAGCACTTCGCCATCGCACTCGAGCGGCTTGGCGATCGGGATCATGCGCACGATGGCAGAATCGACCTTCGGCGGCGGGTCGAACGCTTCCGGCGGCACCACGAACAGCAGCGACATATCGTAGCGCCATTGCAGCATCACCGACAGGCGGCCATAGACCTTGCTGCCCGGCTCGGCCACCATGCGCTCTACCACCTCTTTTTGCAGCATGAAGTGCTGATCCTGCACCAGCGGCGCGAAGGTCGCCAGGTGGAACAGCAGCGGGCTGGAAATGTTGTACGGCAGGTTGCCGACGATGCGCAGCTTTTGCCCCTCCGGGACAGGAATGCTGGCAAAGTCGAATTTCAGCGCATCGCCCGAGTGCACGGTCAGCTTGTTCGGCGGATAGGCCTTCTCCAGCCGCGCCACCAGGTCGCGGTCCAGCTCGACCACGTGCATGTGCTTGAGGGTGCGCAGCAACTGGTCGGTCATGGCGGCCAGGCCGGGGCCGATTTCAACCATGGCGTCGTCCGGCGCCGGGTCGATGGATTCGGTGATGCTGCCCAGCACGTGCTGGTCATGCAGGAAGTTTTGGCCGAAGCGTTTGCGGGCTACGTGTTGTTTCATTTTTGATTGTCCAAAGAATTGTTGACCATGGCCAGCGCGGCGCTGATGGCGTGCTCCATGCTGCCGGCGTCGGCCTTGCCGAGGCCTTGCGCCGCCAGGTCCAGCGCGGTGCCGTGATCGACCGAGGTGCGGATCAGCGGCAGGCCGAGCGTGATGTTGACGCCTTTTCCAAAGGTCGCGTATTTCAGTACCGGCAGGCCTTGGTCGTGATACATCGCCAACACGCAGTCGGCGTCTTGCAGGTATTTCGGCTGGAACAGCGTATCGGCCGGATATGGGCCGCGCGCGTCGATGCCGCGCGCCTGCGCCGCGGCCAGCGCCGGGGTGATGGTCTCGATCTCCTCGCGCCCCAGGTAGCCGCCCTCGCCCGCATGTGGGTTCAGGCCGCACACCAGGATGCGCGGCGCGGCGATGCCGAACTTGTTGCGCAGATCGGCGTCGAGGATGTCCAGGATGCGCGCCAGGCCGTCTTGCGTGAGCGCTGCCGCCACGTCCTTCAGCGGCAGGTGGGTGGTGGCCAGCGCCACGCGCAGTTGTTCTCCCCCCACGGCCTGCGGCCCGGCGAGCATCATCACCACCTGCGGCGTATTGGTCTTCTCGGCGAAATACTCGGTGTGGCCGGAGAACTTCACGCCGGCGTCGTTGATGGTGCTCTTTTGCAGCGGCGCGGTGACCACGGCTTCAAACCAGCCGGCCTGCACGCCCTCGATCGCGGCATCGAGCGTAGCGAGCACGGCGCGGCCGTTGTCCTTGTCCAGCTTGCCGGGCACCACGTGCGCGCTCAAGGGCACGTCGATCACGCTGATCCGATCCGGGCCGAAATGCGGCAAGCCGCCATTGCGCACCGCCATCAGCGACAGCGCGGACACTTTAATCCCGGGATCGATATCGTTGGCCGTCATGGCCAGGAAAGCAGCGTCGCCCAGCAGCACGCAGTTGACCTCGTGCCGCCGCGCCCACGCTGCGCGGATAGAAATTTCTGGACCGATGCCGGCCGGTTCACCAACCGTCACGGCAATGGCGGGGCGCACTCCCGGGCGCCGTTTGGATAGAGTGGCGCTCATGCGTGCTCCCCTTTCGTCTTACTTGTTCGCAGCGTTGGCGGCTTTGTCGTCGTCGTTGCGGTACTCGACATAAGCGCGGTCGCGCACTTCGCGCTGCCAGCTCTCGGTCGCTTCTTCCAGCTTGCGGTCGCGCAGTGCCTGGCGGGCGTTGTTGCGTTCGCGCTCTTTCGAAACGTCGTCGCTCTTGCGCTCCAGCACCTGGATCAGGTGCAGGCCGAAGCTGGTTTCCACCGGCTCGCTGACTTCGCCGATCTTCAGGTTATTCATGGCCGCCTCGAATTCCGGCATGGTGTCGCCCGGATACAGCCAGCCCAGGTCACCGCCCTTGGAGGCCGAGCCGTCGTTCGACACCAGGCGCGCCAGGTCTTCAAACTTGGCGGCGTTGTTGTCGAGGCGCTCTTTGAGCTCCAGCAGCTTGCGCTTGGCGTCGGCCGCGCTCATGGTCGGCGTGACCTTGATCAGGATGTGGCGCGCGTGGGTTTGCTGCACGGCGGCCACGGCTTGCGCCTCGGCCAGGCTGCGGCGGTCCACCGCCTTCAGAATGTGGAAGGCGCCGGTGCTCTTGATGATAGGCGTCACCTGGCCTGGCTTCAGCTTGGTCAGCGCCTCGGCGAAGATCGGCGGCAGGCGCTCAGGCTGGCGCCAGCCGACCGCACCGCCTTGCAGCGCGTCGCTGGCGTCCGAGTAGGTGGCGGCCATCTTGGCAAAGTCGGCGCCGGTGCGCAGCTGGCGCATGACTTCCTCGGCACGCGCGCGGCGCTGGGCGATCACTTCCGCGGTGGCGTTGTCCGGGATGCGGATCATGATCTGCGAGATGTTGATCTCGAACTGCTCGGCGGCGGCGGCTTTTTCAGCGGCCACAAAGCTGTCCACTTCAGCATCGGAAATCTGGATCTTGGCGTCGACTTCATGCTCGCGCAGGCGCTGCATGATGATCTCTTCACGAATCTCTTCGCGGAAAGCGGCGTACGGCGTGCCGTCTTTTTCCATTTGGTCGCGCAGCTGCTGCACGCTCAGTTTTTGCGCTTCGGCGATACGGC
The DNA here is from genome assembly GCF_009857435.1 of Duganella rivi. Lineage (GTDB taxonomy): Bacteria > Pseudomonadota > Gammaproteobacteria > Burkholderiales > Burkholderiaceae_D > Rugamonas > Rugamonas rivi. The sequence continues at coordinate 108,161 of NZ_WWCK01000007.1, read as the reverse complement.
CGATGGCGCGGTCCAATTGCAGGTCGTCCACGCGCACGCCCATTTCCTTGGCCATTTGCAGCTGCGAACGCTCGACGATCATGCGCTCCAGCATCTGGCGGCGCAGGTCGGCGGCCGATGGCATCTGCACGTTCTGCGCCTTCATGCGCGCGGTCACGGTCTTGATGCGGTTGGCCAGCTCGCGCTGGGTGATGACGTCGTCATTGACCACCACCACGATCGAGTCGATCGCGACGTTGCCCGATTCGCCCGGCGGGATGAAGCCGGCGCTGTCTTTCTTGGGAGCCGCTGCGGCGGGTGCCGCAGCCGGGGCCGCAGCAGCGGCAGGCGCGACAGCCGGTGCGGCCGCTGGCTCAGCTTTCTTCTTCGAAGAGAACAGGCTACAACCGCTGAGCGCGGCCGTGCACAACAGGACTGCGAGGAGTTTCATCTGGTACTTACTGGCATTACGCATGTTAAGAACGCTCAAGAGGTGTAAGAAAAAATCAAACCGAAGTGTACATGGAGTTAGCGGCCATAGCCTTCATTCAGGCGCTGGTAGCCGGGGATGCTGCTCTTCATCGCTTCCAGCGGGCTGCCGACGCCGAGATGCGACAGGCCGTTCAGCTCGAGCTGGAAGAAGATCTGGGTCGAGGCCTTGGTCGAGGTGGTCACGAAGCGCTGGGCGCCGGTGCGGAATACCCAGCAATCGGCGTTGTACTCGAGACCGACCAGGCTTTCGAGGATTTTTTTATCCTGCACCGAGTAGCTGATGCGGCCCACGCCATACCAGCGCTGGAAAATCGGCCACTGGCTCGACAGCTCGATATTCTTGAAGCTGTCGCGCAGGTAGCGGTAGCCCAGGTTCAGCACCTTCTTCTGGCCCGGTATCCACTGCGCGGTGTAGCTTTCCGAGACGATGCGGCTCTGGCTCGGGTTGTACTGCACGGCGCTGTCGAAGGCCCAGGTTTCCGAGATGCGACCGGTGGCGGCCAGCAGGATGTCGGAGTGGGCGTCGACCACCGGCGTGCCCGACGCCAGCTGCACCTTCTGGTCGCGGAAGTAGAAGCGCTGGCCGAACGCCAGGCGCAGCGCCTCGGCGCCGTTGGCGTCGAGGAAGCGCGAGGTCAGCGCGGCGGTCAGCTGGTTGGCGTCGCCGATGCGGTCCGAGCCGACGAAACGGTTCTCGCTGAAGATCTGGCTGAAGTTGAAGGTGGCCGCGTCGGTATCGAAGGTCGGGAACTTGCTCTGGTCGCGGTACGGCGTGTTCACGTAGAACAGGCGCGGCTCCAGCGTCTGCGTCATCTCTTTGCCGCCGAATTTGACGTCGCGCTCAAACACCAGGCCGGAGTCGAGCGAGAAGGTCGGCACATTGCGCGACAGGTTCTCGGCCTTCTGCGTGCCGAACGAGTCCAGCTGGTAGCTGGCCATATTCACCATCAGCTTGGGCGTGATGAAGTAGCTCGGTCCGATGATCGGGTAGCTGACTTGCGGGATCGCCACCAGGCGGGTGCCGTTGATCAGGGTCGGGTGGTAGAAGCGGGTCAGCTCGGAGTCGAAGGCCCAGTCGAAGCCGCCCGCCACGTCGTACTGCGCCGCGTGCAGGTTGACTGCCGGCAGGCGGTCGTACGGCCGCGTCACCGTCAGCGATGGATCGACGATCGACTCTGGATCTTGCAGCACCTGGTACTTTTGCACGCGCGCGGTCAGCGTCCAGAACTCGCCGTGGTAATCGGTGCGCAGTTCGCGCAGCAATTGGCGCTCAGTCGAGCTCGATACCGTCTTGGAGAAATCGTTCGGATAGTTGTTATCCGAGGCGGCGCGGAAGTTCCAGCTGTACTCCCAGTCCTTGCTCAAGTCCTGGGTGTGGGTCGAGCGGATCATCCAGCGGTCGCTCTGCACGTCCGGGTTGGCCTTGCCATATGCGCGGTCGTGCGGCAGGTACTCGATGTAGGTCTCGCCGTGGTACAAGCCGCTGTCGGTCTCGCCCAGGTAGCGGCCCAGCGCGCCGAGCTGGAGGCCGCGGTTGCCGATCAGCTTGGGGTACACCGTCAAATCGCGGTTCGGCGCGATGTTGAAGTAGTACGGCACCACCAGCTCGGCGCCGTTCTTGGAGCCGAAGCCCGGCGTCGGCGACAGCCAGCCGGAACGGCGCGCGCCCGACAGCGAGAACGACAGCGCCGGCGTGCCGATGATGGGCACGTCCTTGAAATAAATCAGTGTCTTGCCGGCGGTGCCGACGTCGCGGCCCGAGTCCAGGTTCAGCGTGTCCGACTTCAGATACCAGTCTGGATCCGCGCTCTGGCAGGTGCTGTAGGTGCCGTTGACCACCTGCGCCTCGTCTTCGTTGATGAAGTTGAGGCGCTCGGCCTTGCCCTGCGCATGGTTGGCTTCCAGCTTATAGGTCGGGTTGAGCATATAGCCCTTGCCGGTGTCCATGTTCAGCTTCAACTCGTCGCCGGTGAAATAGTCGCCGAAGCGCCAGATTTTCACGTTGCCGGTGGCCTCGATTTCGTCTTCGACCTGGCGATAGCAGGCGCTATCGGCCTTGACCCTGGTCTTGTCCTTGACCAGCTCCGCGTCGCGCTCCAGCGTGACTTCGCGCTCCGGGCGGCCGCCGATATCCTCGGCCTTGATGACTGTGACGGCGTTCTTGTCTTCCACGCGCGGCGCGCGCTGCTTCGGCGGCCCGGCCTGGGCATAGGCGAACGACGGCAGCGCCGTGACAGTGAAGATGGCGGACAGGGCATACGCCAAGCGATGCGGTTTGGGCATGCGACTCATGAAAAGAAGGAACCAAGCACCATGAAAGGCGATTTTTTAAGTTGAATCCCTTATTATATGGGAATCTTCACCTGACGCCGGTTTCCTCGGCATGCTTCAATGTCTTTATTACAGAATTTAACCTCCGATACACGCCTGCAACTGCTGGTGACCTGGCTGCGCGGCCTGAACGTTGTCGACGTGGACAGCATACGCCCGGCCTCGGCCGACGCCAGCTTCCGCCGCTACTTCCGCCTCGACGTCTTGCCGGAACAGCAAGCCGCGCTGGGCGCGACCCTGATCGCCATGGACGCGCCGCCGGAGCGCGAAAACGTGCTTGGCTTTGTCAAAGTTGACGAAATGCTCACGCACGCGGGCGTGACCGTGCCGCGCATCATCGCTACCGATTACGAAGCCGGCCTGATGCTGTTGTCGGATCTGGGCACCACCACCTACCTGGCCGCGCTGAACCACGACAACGCCTCGACCATGTACGCCGAAGCGCTGGAAGCGCTGGTCAGGTTCCAGATCACCAGCCGCCCGGACGTGCTGCCGGAATACGACCGCGCCTTCCTGCTGCGCGAGATGAACCTGTTCCCCGAGTGGTACATCGGCAAGCACCTGAATGCCACCCTGACCGACAAGCAGACCGCCGAACTGCAAGGCGTGTTCGATGCCATCCTGGCCAATGTCACCGCGCAGGCGCAGGTCTACGTGCACCGCGACTACCACTCGCGCAACCTGATGGTGGTCGATGCCGGCAATCCGGGCGTGCTCGATTTCCAGGATGCGCTGTACGGCCCCATGACCTACGACCTGGCCTCGCTGCTGCGCGACGCCTACGTGTCGTGGGACGAAGAACTGGTGCTGGACTGGGCCATCCGCTACTGGCAGCACGCCAAGGCGCTGGGCCTGCCGGTCAACGCCGACATCGACGCCTTCTACAAGGACTTCGAGTACATGGCGCTGCAACGCCACCTGAAAATCCTCGGCCTGTTCTGCCGCCTGAACTACCGCGACGGCAAGGCCCAGTACCTGGAAGACCTGCCGACCGTGATGGAATACGTGCGCAAGACGGCCGGCCGCTACAAGGATCTGAAGCCGCTGGTGCGTTTGCTCGATCTGCTGGAAGACACCAAGCCGCAAGTCGGCTACACCTTCTAAAGGCCCGCGCATGAAAGCGATGATTTTCGCCGCCGGCCGCGGTGAGCGCATGCGTCCCTTGACCGATACCACGCCAAAGCCGCTGCTGAAAGTGCGCGGCCGTCCGCTGATCGTCTGGCACATCCTGAACCTGGTGAAGGCCGGGATTACCGAGATCGTCATCAACCACGCGCATCTGGGCGATCAGATCGAACAGACGCTCGGCGACGGCAGCCAGTTCGGCGCCAAGCTGCTGTACTCGCGCGAAGAGAAAGCGCTGGAAACGGCGGGCGGCATCGCCAAGGCCCGCGAGCTGCTGGGCGAAGAACCGTTCGTGGCGATTTCGGGCGATATCTACACGCCTTATTTCGACTTCGAGCAGGTCAAGGACGTCTTGCACGACAAGGACATGTGGGGCAATCCCTACCCGGCCGACAAGCGCGACATCTGCTGGCTGTACATGGTGCCGAATCCTGATTGGCACCCGGAGGGCGACTTCGGCATGAACATGTATACGCTGACCAACGACGGTTCGCCAAAATGGACCTTCGGGAACATCGGCGTGTATCGCATGGAGATGTTCGACCGCATCACCGCCGGCGAATACGCCAAGCTTGGCCCGCTGCTGCGCGAATACGCGGACAAGAAACAGGTCGGCGGCGAAGTGTACGAAGGCGAATGGCACAACGTCGGCACCGTCACGCAGCTCGACCTGCTGAACGCCCCGCTCGCAGCGCTGGCGCCGGCCAGCAAGGGCGTGCAGTGATGACGGCCGCTGTCGCCGACTATGTCGCCCGCCGCGCGCGCCTGCTGGCGCAGATGCCCGCAGGCGCGGTGGCCGTGCTGCCGACCGCACCGGAAGTCGCGCGCAACAGCGACAGCGACTACCCCTACCGCCACGACAGCTACTTCTACTACCTGACCGGCTTCACCGAGCCGGAAGCCGTGGTCGTGCTGGTCGCCGCGCAAGGCGAAACGCCGGCCCGCGCCATCCTGTTCTGCCGTCCGAAAAACATCGACCGCGAAATCTGGGACGGCTACCGCTACGGCCCTGAAGGCGCACGCGCCGCCTTCGGCTTCGACCAGGCGCACGCCATCGAAACGCTGGACGAACAAATGGCAACGCTGCTGTCCAACGCGCCATCGCTGTACTACCCTCTGGGCAGCAAGCTCGATGTGCGCGTTGCAGACTGGCTGTCCGCCGTGCGCGCCAAATCCCGCACCGGCGTCACGCCGCCCGCATCCACGGTCGACCTGCTGCCGCTGCTGGACGAAATGCGCCTGCTGAAAGACGACAGCGAACAAGCCACCATGCTGCGCGCCGCCACCATCTCGGCCCAAGCGCACATCCGCGCCATGCGCGCCGCTCGCGTGGGCGTCTACGAATACGAACTGGAAGCGGAACTGCTGTACGAATTCCGCCGCAACGGCGCACAAGCGCCAGCCTACACCTCCATCGTCGCAGCGGGAGCGAATGCCTGCGTGCTGCACTACAGCGCCAACAACGCGCAGTCGAAAGACGGCGACCTGGTGCTGATCGACGCCGGCTGCGAACTCGATGGCTACGCCTCCGACATCACGCGCACCTTCCCTGTGAATGGCCGCTTCAGCGCACCGCAAAAACGCCTGTATGAACTGGTGCTGTCCGCGCAAGCCGCCGCATTGAACGCCATCGCCCCCGGCCTGCCCTACTCCGGTGCGCACGAAGCGGCGGTCAAGGTGCTGGCGCAAGGCATGCTCGATCTCGGCCTGCTGAAAGGCACGCTGGAAGAAATCATCGCCGGCAAGAGCTACCTCCAGTTCTACATGCACGGCACCGGCCACTGGCTCGGCATGGACGTGCACGACGTCGGCCAATACCGCGACGTGACGCAAGCCGACAAGCCATCGCGCGCGCTCAAGCCGGGCATGGTGGTGACGGTGGAGCCGGGCATCTACGTGCGTCCGGCCGAAGACGTGCCGGAAGAGTACTGGAACATCGGCATCCGCATCGAAGACGACGTGCTGGTGACCGCCGACGGCTACACCATCCTCAGCGCCGCTGCGCCAAAGACCGTGGCCGAAATTGAAGAACTGATGCAGCATGACTGAACTTGATTACGACATCGCCATCTGCGGCGCGGGCCCGGCCGGCATGGCGCTGGCGGCGCTGCTGGTGAAGCGCGGCGTGCCTGCGGGCCGCATCGCGCTGATCGATGCGAAGACGCTGGAGCAAGCCGGCAAAGACCCGCGTTCGCTGGCGCTGTCGTGGGGCAGCCGGCAGATACTGGAAGAAATTGGCGGCTGGCCTGCTGCGGCGACGGCCATCGAACAGATTCACGTTTCGCGCCGCGGGCAGTTTGGCCGCAGCCTGATCGACCGCAAGGATTACGGCTTGCCGGCATTGGGCTACGTGAGCCGCTACGGACATCTGGTGAACGCACTGGGCGCGGTCTGCGCACACGCAGGCATCGCCTCACTGCGCCCTGCCCGCGTGATCGCACTGGACGAAAGCGACGACGCAGTTACGCTAACGATTGACGCCGAGGGTACGCCTCAGACACTGCGCGCGGCAATCGTGGTGCAGGCCGAGGGTGGGCTGTTCAACGAACAGCAAACCCGCGCCACCAACCGCGATTACGAACAAACCGCCATCATCGCGCAAGTGCGCAGCACCACGCCGCCACCGCACCGCGCCTACGAACGCTTTACGGAGCAAGGCCCGCTGGCGCTGCTGCCGCAAGATGGCGAGTACTCGCTGGTATGGTGCGTGCGTCCTGAGACTGCGGCCGAGCTGCAGGCGTTGGACGACAGGGACTTCCTGAAAGCGCTAGGCACTGCCTTCGGCGAACGCGTGGGCGCATTCACGCACACCACGCCGCGTTTGGCCTTCGCGTTGGGATTGAATGCTGCGCCGCGCAGCACTGCGCGCACCGTCGCTATTGGCAATGCAGCGCAGACGTTGCACCCGGTCGCAGGTCAAGGTCTTAATCTGGGGCTGCGCGATGTGACCGTGCTGGCGCGCCTGTTGGCGCAAAGTGCAACGCCAGGGACACTGGCGAAATTTACCGAGCAGCGCCAGCGCGACCGCAGCACCACCGTGCGCATCACCGATACCATGGCGCGCATCTTCGCCAACGACAACCCGACCCAAGCCCTGCTGGGATTGTCGCTGGCCGCAATCGACATGATAGGTCCGGCACGCGGGGTACTAGCGGAACTCATGATGTACGGCCGCCGCTAACCACTACCCCGCACGCTTTTAGCGATACGCTGGAATCACCACTTAGGGGTCTGACCCCGTACGGGGTCAGACCCCGCGTGGCCGTGCGGGTTAATCAGGTGCGAGTAATCGAAGCACCACCATCCACCAGCGACGCCGTGCCAGTCACAAACGAAGAATCATCCGAAGCCAGATACAGCACCGAACGCGCCAACTCCTCCGGCTGCGCCACGCGCTTCAGCGCATGCAGGTTGGTGACAAACGAAGTCGACTCCGGCGTGTTATTCATCTCGCGGTACATCTGCGTATCCACAGCACCCGGCAGCACCGCATTCACCCGCACACCCTGCGGGCCGTATTCCGCCGCCAGTGCCTGGGTCAAGCCAATCAAGCCCGCCTTGCTAGCCGCATAAGCCGCCACACCCGGGAAAGCAAAGCTATAGCCAACAAACGTCGAAGTGAAAATCACCGAACCGCCGCCATTTTTGGCCATGGCAGGCACCTGGTATTTCGCGCCAAGGAAAGCACTGGTCAGATTAGCTGCCAGCGTGTCGTTCCAACCCTGCTCCGAAACACCACTGGTCTCGCCCATCTCACCCAGCGTACCCGCGTTGTTATAGGCGATATCCAGCCGCCCATACGCCTCAACAGCGGTCGCAACCAGCTGTGCATTGAACGCTTCAGAAGTCACGTCACCAGCCAGCGCAATGGCTTGACCACCATCAGCCTTGATCTCAGCGACCAGGCTATCGAGTTCCGCTTGACGGCGGGCGGCCACCACCACCTTGGCGCCTTCGGCGGCGAACAGCTTGGCAGTTGCGCGGCCGATGCCGGAGGATGCGCCAGTAACGATGGCAACTTTGTTTTGCAGACGATTCATGTTGGAACTCCTTGAAGTGGGTTGATGTAGCCATCTTAGGCTTCACCAAACCCACCATCAATCGGCTCAAAATGAATCAATCATTCACAAAAAGTGAATTTACTCCACCGCCTTGACCATATCTTCGATGACCTTCTTGGCGTCGCCGAAGACCATCATGGTGTTGGCCTGGTAGAACAGCTCATTGTCCAGGCCTGCGTAGCCGGAAGCCATCGAGCGCTTGTTGACGATGATGCTCTTGGCCTTGTACGCCTCCAGAATCGGCATGCCTGCGATCGGCGATTTCGGATCCTTGGCGGCCGGGTTAACCACGTCATTCGCGCCCAAAATCAGCACCACGTCGGTCTGCCCAAACTCGCCATTGATGTCCTCCATCTCGAACACCTGATCGTAAGGCACCTCAGCCTCCGCCAGCAGCACGTTCATGTGGCCAGGCATGCGGCCTGCCACCGGGTGGATCGCGTACTTCACGGTCACGCCCTTGTGCGTCAGCTTTTCCACCAGCTCCTTCAGCGAGTGCTGCGCGCGCGCCACAGCCAGACCGTAGCCCGGCACAATGATCACGCTCTCCGCATTCGCCATGATGAACGAGGCGTCATCGGCCGAACCGGATTTGACCGGGCGCTGTTCCTTCGCACCACCACCACCGGCATCCGAAGGCGCACCGCCAAAGCCGCCGAGAATCACGTTGAAGAACGAACGGTTCATCGCCTTGCACATGATGTACGACAGGATGGCGCCCGACGAACCCACCAGCGAGCCGGCAATGATCAGCATCGAGTTATTGAGCGAGAAGCCAATCCCCGCCGCCGCCCAGCCGGAGTAGGAGTTCAGCATCGACACCACCACCGGCATATCCGCGCCGCCGATAGGAATGATGATGAGCACGCCCAGCACAAACGCAATCGCGGTCATGATCAGGAATGGCGTCCACGCAGGCTCCGTGCCGCCAGCCACCACGAAGGTCAGGCCCAGGCCAACCATCACAATCGCCAGGATCAGATTCAGCAAGTGCTGGCCCGCGAAGCTGACCGGCGCGCCCTGGAACAGGCGGAACTTGTATTTGCCCGACAGCTTGCCGAACGCGATCACCGAACCGGAGAAAGTAATCGCACCAACAAAGGTACCGATAAACAGCTCGATGCGATTCCCGGTCGGCAGCGCTTCGCCAACCGCTGCAATGCCAAACGCGTGCGGCTCCGACACGGCCGCCACCGCGATACACACAGCGGCGAGACCAATCAGCGAGTGCATAGCCGCCACCAGTTCCGGCATCTTGGTCATCTCGACCTTCTTCGCCAGCACCGCGCCGATGCCGCCGCCGACAATCACGCCCAGCGCCACCAGCCCGAGGCCCAAGCCGCTCCCCGTGCCGGCCGCCGCTGCGGCAGCAGCTTCCGATTGCAGCTTCAGAATCAGCGCTATCGTCGTCACAAACGCAATCGCCATCCCGGTCATGCCAAACGCATTGCCTTGGCGCGCGGTCGCCGGCGACGACAATCCCTTCAGCGCTTGAATGAAGCACACCGATGCAATCAAATACAGCATCGTCACCAAGTTCATGGAGATGAAGTTCATTGCTTATCTCCCTTGGTCTTAGGTTCCTTCTTCTTGAACATCTCCAGCATGCGCTGCGTGACCAGGAAGCCGCCGAACACATTGACCGCCGCCAGCGCCACCGCCACCGTGCCGGCCACCTGCCCGACGATGCCCTCGGTCAGCGACGCCGCCAGCATGGCGCCGACAATGATGATCGCCGATACCGCGTTAGTGACCGCCATCAGCGGCGTATGCAGCGCCGGCGTAACCGTCCAGACCACGTGGTAGCCGACGTAAATGGCGAGTACAAAAATAATCAGATTAATGATGGTGTGGCTGATTTCCATGTCAGTCTCCTTATTTGCGCAGCAGTTCGCCGCCGGTGCACAGCAGCGTGGCCTTGATGATTTCATCTTCGCGGTCGATCACCAGCTTGTCTTCCTTGTCGATGATCAGCTTGAGGAAGTCCAGCACATTGCGCGCGTACAGCGCCGAGGCGTCGGCCGCCACGTGCGTGGCCAGATCCGGTTCGCCCACGATGTGCACGCCGTGCTTGACCACCGTTTTGTTCAACTCCGACAGCGGGCAGTTGCCGCCCTGCGACACCGCTAGGTCGACGATCACGGAACCGGGCTTCATGGCCTTCACGGTTTCTTCGGAAATCAGCACCGGCGCAGGACGGCCAGGGATCAGCGCGGTGGTGATGATGACGTCGGCAAGCTTGGCGCGCTCGTGCACCAATTCGGCTTGGCGGCGCATCCAGTCGGCCGGCATCGGACGCGCATAGCCGCCGACGCCCTGCGCGATTTCCTTTTCTTCATCGGTCAGATAAGGCACGTCGATGAACTTGGCGCCCAGCGACTCGACCTGCTCTTTCACCGGCGGGCGCACGTCCGACGCTTCGATCACGGCGCCGAGGCGCTTGGCGGTGGCAATCGCCTGCAAGCCGGCCACGCCGACGCCCATGATCAGGACACGCGCCGCCTTCACCGTGCCGGCCGCCGTCATCAGCATCGGCATGAAGCGCTGGTAGGTGTTGGCCGCCACCATCACCGCCTTGTAGCCGGCGATGTTGGCTTGCGACGACAACACGTCCATCGACTGCGCGCGCGTGATGCGCGGCACGGCTTCCAGCGCAAACGCCTGCAAGCCGGCTGACGCCATCGCGGCGTTGTTGTCTGTATCGAAGGGATTGAGCATGCCGATCACCACCGTCCCCGGCTTGATCTGGGCGCGCTCGTCTGCATTGGGGGCACGTACTTTGAGGATCACATCGGCGGCCCAGACCTCGCTGGCGGGCACGATTTGTGCACCAGCTGCAACATAGGCTTCGTCGGTGACGGAAGCCGCCACGCCTGCACCGGACTGCACCAGCACCTGGTGCTTGGCGGCCAGTTTCTTGACGGTCTCCGGCGTGGCCGCCACCCGGGTCTCACCCGGCCGAGTCTCGGCCGGTACGCTTATTCTCATGGTGCCTCCAAATGATTAATAAACTGACTAGAATCTATCATGGATTTTTAGACCATGATACTTAATACTTAATTGACTATAGCCACTGGTTTCATCACATCAAGTGTGACTATTTGTCATTAATTCGCTGCCAAATCTGCGGCGGCGCAAACCAAATGGCCGGAACAGGCTAAAATATCGGCTCTTTCAAGGATGACTCATGCCGCGTATCTGGAAACCCTCTGTTACTGTTGCCGCCATCGTCGAAAAAGATGGCAAGTTTTTGCTGATCGAAGAAGAAACCAGCGACGGCATCCGCATTAACCAGCCCGCCGGCCATCTCGACCCGTATGAGTCACTGCAGGATGCGGTCATCCGCGAAACACTGGAGGAAACTGCATACGACTTCACGCCGACCGCGCTGGTGGGCATGTATATGTCGCGCTACACCTCCAACCGCACCGGCGAAGAAGTGACGTACTTGCGTTTCACCTTCTGCGGCTATCCGGGCGAGAAGCATGACCGTCCGCTGGACGAAGGCATTTTGCGCACCATGTGGCTGACGCGCGACGAACTGGCCGCTTGCGCCGACCGTCACCGCAGCCCCACCGTGCTGCAATGCGTGGACGAATACCTGGCGGGCCACCGCGCGCCGCTGGAACTGATACAAACACACGCTTCCGTGTTCAAGGAAGCGCTTAGCACTGCGAATGGATAGGTAATGAGTAACGGGTCGGGCAAAAAAAGGGTCGTAATCGGCATGTCGGGCGGGGTGGACTCCTCGGTCTCGGCGTGGCTGCTCAAGGAACAAGGCTATGAAGTCATCGGCCTGTTCATGAAGAACTGGGAAGACGACGACGACTCCGAGTACTGCTCCACGCGCCAGGACTGGATCGACGCGGCCTCGGTGGCCGACGTGGTGGGCGTCGACATTGAAGCGGTCAACTTCGCCAGCGAATACAAGGACCGCGTGTTTGCCGATTTCCTGCGCGAGTACCAGGCGGGCCGTACGCCGAACCCGGATGTGCTGTGCAATGCCGAGATCAAATTCAAGGCCTTCCTTGACCACGCGATGTCGCTGGGCGCCGACTTGATCGCCACCGGCCACTACGCGCGCGTGCGCCAGCACAATGGCAAGAGCGAGCTGCTGAAAGCCGTCGACCATACCAAGGACCAGAGCTACTTCCTGCACCGCTTGAATCAGGCGCAGCTGTCGCGCACCTTGTTCCCGCTGGGAGAGATTCCGAAAACCGAAGTGCGCAAGATTGCCGAGAAGCTGAAACTGCCGAATGCGGCCAAGAAGGATTCGACCGGCATCTGCTTCATCGGCGAGCGCCCGTTCCGCGAGTTTTTGAACCGCTACCTGTCGTACAAGCCGGGCCCGATGATGACGCCGGACGGCAAGGTGGTGGGCGAGCACGTGGGCCTGTCGTTCTACACGCTGGGCCAGCGCAAGGGCATTGGCGTGGGTGGCTTGAAGGCGTACAAGAATGCTGACGGCAGCAACGACGCGTGGTATGTGGCCAAGAAGGATGTGGCCAACAACGTGCTGTACATCGTGCAGGGGCATGACCATCCGTGGCTGCTGTCGTCGACGCTGCGCGCTGATCAGGCTAGCTGGATTGCCGGCGAGGCGCCGGAGGCGCGTGCGATGGCGGCCAAGACCCGCTATCGTCAAGCCGATGTGGCGTGCGAGATCGCGCCGGAAGGCGAGTCTGACTTTGCGTTGAAATTCATGGATGCGCAGTGGGCCGTTACCCCCGGCCAGTCGGCTGTGCTGTACGACGGTGATGTTTGCCTGGGTGGCGGGATCATCTCCTGACCCGCACACCGCATGCCGGGGTCTGACCCCGTACGGGGTCAGACCCCTTGGGGCCGCCGTGCGGGTTAAGGGGCGGCTGGTCCCTCACCCTCTGCCGGCGGGGTTTCGCCGGCAGCTTTCTCCATCGCCGCGCGCTGCCGCTTCACCATCGCAATCACCACGTTACGAATCGTATTCAGCACCGTGTCGGCCTTGAACGGCTTGACGATAAAGCCGCTCACGCCCATCGCATGCGCCGATTGAATCGTGCCGGCGTCAAGTTCGCTGGACACCATGAAAACCAAGGTCTTCGGCCAATTGGTGCGGATCTCGCGCAGCGATTCGGTATCGCTTTCAATCTGCTCCTTGGCGATGCAGACGATGTGCGGCTGGTGCTTGATCAGCAGCGTCATGGCGCTGGCCGTGGTATGGGTGAGGCCCACCACATCGTAGCCGCCGTCCAGCAGCACGGTGTTGAGCAAGCCGCGGGCGACGGCGCTAGAATCGATAACGACTGCTTTTAACATCTTGCAAACCTTGTTATTAGTGGGGCCAGAGCAGCATGTTCCAGCTCACGCCAACCCGCACATCTGTTTTCAATGCTACCAGTTGTCGAGAAAGATACAGCATTTCGCGTTCTTTTCGTAGTGTTTCGCCCAGCGTGTCCTTCAGAATGCCGGCGCCAGCCATGATGGCGTCCAGAGTGCCGTATGTACGCAACAGTTTGGCGGCGGTTTTCACGCCCACCTTGGACACGCCGGGGATCGAATCGGTGACATCGCCCATCAGCGCCAGCAGGTCGGGCAGCTGCTCGGGCGGCACGCCCCACTTCTTTTCGACCCACGCGTGGTCGTGCCACTCGCCCTTGAAGTGATCCCAGACGCGGGCGCCGTTGGCGATCAGGCCGTGCAAGTCCTTGTCGGTGGTAGCGATGGTGGCCTCGCCACGGCCCTCGGCCAGCCAGCGCATCACCACCGTGCCGATCACATCGTCGGCCTCGACCTCGGGCAGCGATACCACATGCATGCCGAAGCCGCGCAGCTTGTCGTAGAACGCCGGCAGCGCATCGCGCAGCGGCGACGGCATCGGCGCGCGGCCCTCGCGGTAGCCGGCGTACAAATCATGGCGCCAGGTGCGGCCGCCGAAATCAAAGGCCGGCAGCACGTGGGTGGGGTCGTGGTCGTGCAGCAGCGTGCGGAAGGACGACAGCGCATGGCGCAGCGCGATCTCGGCCTTCTCGGGACTGTCAGGTTCTTGGCTGGCTTCGTAGACGCGGCGCACAATATTGAGGCCGTCGATGGCAAGGAGTCTACCCATGTTCAACTTCATCCGGGCTTGTTCAAGCCGCCATTCTAACCGACTTACTTCAGCAGTTCGTAGGGGCCGCCGCGTTCGAGCGCGCGCTGGAACGCCGGGCGGCTGTGGATGCGCTTGAGGAAGGCGCTCAGGTTCGGGCGCTTCTCGTCCAGCCCGCCACGCGCGGACGCCGCTTCCAGCGGGAAGCTCATCTGGATATCGGCCGCGCTGAATTCGTCGCCGGCAAACCAGCTGGACTTGCCCAGCTCGGCTTCGAGGTAATCGAGGTGGCGCTCGATCTGCGGCAGGATGTAGCTGCCCTTTACGCGCTGCGCAATACCGCGTGCGATCGGCTTGACGAAGAATGGCGCCGGGCTGGTTTCGACACGGTCAAAGATCAGTTTCATCAACAACGGCGCCATCGCCGAGCCTTCGGCGTAGTGCAGGAAGTAGGTCCAGCGGCGGCGCTCCGCCGTGCCGGCCGGCGGCACCAGGCGGCCATTGCCGTAGGTGTCGATCAGGTACTCGACAATCGCGCCCGATTCGGCCACCACAATCTCGCCATCGCTGATCACCGGCGACTTGCCCAGCGGGTGCACGGCCAGCAGTTCCGGCGGCGCCAGCATGGTCTTGGGATCACGCTGATAGCGCACGATCTCATATTCCAGGCCCAGTTCTTCCAGCAACCACAGCACCCGCTGCGAACGTGAATTGTTGAGATGGTGGACTACGATCATGGTTGGATATCCTGAAAAAGAACGGCCGTGCGCCGCAACCTCGCTAGCTTAGCACGCCTTGCACCTACCGTTTGGATGTGGATTCCGCCGGGAAACAGCAGTACACTCGACGGATCGCTAGCCGTCGCCGGAGTGTCCATGAATTTGCTGTCACCGCGTTACCTCGCCCTCAATGCCGCTGTCGTCACCCTGCTGGTTTCACTGGCGCTGGGGGCGCCGTGGGAGATTCCGGCGGTGGCCGCCGCGCTGACCATCGTCGGCATCAGCGACCTGCTGCAGACCAAGCGCGCGCTGCGCCGCAACTATCCGATCCTGGCCCACTTCCGCTTCTTCTTCGAATCGATCCGTCCCGAGATTCGCCAGTACTTCCTTGAAGACGACACCGTGGCCGAGCCGTTCTCGCGCAACCAGCGCAGCATCGTCTACCAGCGCGCCAAGCTCGACACCGACAAGCGCCCGTTCGGCACGCAGCTTGATGTCTACGCGCCAGGCTACGAATGGATCAACCACTCGATCGCACCGGCGCCGGAACAGCATCACGACTTCCGCATCGAAATCGGCAACCACCCGGATTGCCCGCGCGCGCAGCCGTACTCGGCCAGCGTGTTCAACATCTCGGCGATGAGCTTTGGCGCGCTGTCGGCCAATGCCATCCTGGCGCTCAACGGCGGCGCCAAACAGGGCGGCTTCATGCACGACACCGGCGAAGGCAGCATCAGCCCGCACCATCGCCAACACGGCGGCGACCTGGTCTGGGAAATCGGCTCCGGCTACTTCGGCTGCCGCAACGACGATGGTAGTTTCTCGGAAGCGAAGTTCGCCGCCAACGCGGCCTCGCCGCAGGTCAAAATGATCGAGCTGAAGATGTCGCAAGGCGCCAAGCCGGGCCACGGCGGCGTGCTGCCGGCGGCCAAGATCACGCCGGAGATTGCACTGACGCGCGGCGTGCCGATGGGGGTCGATTGCGTGTCGCCGTCGCGCCACTCGGCGTTCAGCACGCCGATCGAAATGCTGGAATTTATTGACCGCCTGCGCAATCTGTCGGGCGGCAAGCCGACCGGCTTCAAGCTGGCGATCGGCCACCCGTGGGAATTTTTCGGCATCGTCAAAGCCATGCTGGCGACCGGCATCGTGCCGGACTTCATCGTGGTCGATGGCGGCGAAGGCGGCACCGGCGCCGCGCCGGTGGAATTCACCGACCACGTCGGCACGCCGCTGCAAGAGGCGCTGCTGCTGGTGCATAACACGCTGGTCGGCGCCAACCTGCGCGACAAGATCAAGATCGGCGCCTCGGGCAAAATCATCACTGCGTTTGATATTGCGCGCACCTTGGCGCTGGGGGCGGACTGGTGCAATTCGGCGCGCGGCTTCATGTTCGCGCTGGGCTGCATCCAGTCGCAAAGCTGCCACACCGACCGCTGCCCGACCGGCGTCGCCACGCAAGATCCGTCGCGCCAGCGGGCGCTGGTGGTGCCGGACAAAATCCAGCGCGTGGCCAACTTCCATGAGAATACGATGAAGGCGCTGGCGCAGCTGATTGCCGCCGCCGGCATGACGCACCCATCGCAGCTGCGTCCGCGCCACCTGGTGCGGCGCATCTCGTCCAACCAGGTGAAACTGGTCTCGACGCTGTTGCCTTTCCTGGAGCCGGGCGAACTGCTCGATCCAAGCCAGCTCTCGCGCCTGCCGCCAGTCTTCGGCCATTACTGGCCGATGGCGCAGGCTGAGACCTTCGATCCTTACTGCGGTTGATTAGCGCTGCACGTGCAGCTTGATGACGCGTTTTAGCGGGGCGGAGGTATCGGACTTGGCCGGCGGTGCGCTGTCGCAGGAGCCGCAGCTGGAGCAGCCGCTGTCGTCGCCGCAGCCGGATTTGATGTTGAATAGTTTGGCCATGCGCGCTTCATCGAAGCCGCGCTTGCTCAAGCCCGCCACGATCTGACGGCGCAGCGCCGCCGGCAGGTACTTGGTGCAAAAGTGCGCCAAGGCCACCAGCACGATCAGCGCGACAATAATCTGCTGCCACATATCAGCCTCCAATCAGGGCCAGCGAAATACGGTAGGTCAGGAACGACGCAATGTACGCCAGCGCAAACATATAGCCGGCCATCAGCAGCGCGTAGCGCGTGCCGCCGGTTTCGCGGCGCACCACCGACAAGGTCGACATGCACTGCGGCGCAAACACATACCACGCCAGCAGCGACAAGGCGGTTGGCAACGTCCACGAGGCAGCGATGATCGGCTCCAGCGACTGCGCCAGTTCGTCACCGCTCTGCGACAGCGCATACACCGTGCCCAGCGCGCCCACCGCCACTTCACGCGCGGCCAGGCCCGGCACCAGCGCAATGCAAATCTGCCAGTTGAAGCCTATCGGCGCGAAGATGTATTCGAGGCCGCGGCCCAGGATGCCAGCCAGGCTGTAGTAGATCGGCGGATGCGTCGCGCCCTCCGGTGCGCCCGGGAAGGAGCTCAGGAACCACAGCAAAATCATCAGCGTCAAGATAATCGTACCGACGCGCGACAGGAAGATCTTGCAGCGCTCCCACAGGCCCAGCGCCAGGTTCTGCATGTGCGGCCAGTGGTAGGCCGGCAGTTCCAGCATCAGCGGCTGCTGCTGGTTCGCGCCCAGCGCGCGCTTGAAGAAGTACGCCACCGCCATCGCCGAGAAAATGCCGGCGAAGTACAGCGCAAACAGCACCAGCCCTTGCAGGCTCAGGAAGCCGTACACTTCGCGCTCGGGAATAAAGGCCGCGATAATCAGCGCGTACACCGGCAGGCGCGCCGAGCACGTCATCAGCGGCGCGATCATGATCGTCACCAGACGGTCGCGCGGATTTTGAATGGTACGCGCCGCCATCACGCCCGGAATCGCGCAGGCAAAGCTGGACAGCAGCGGAATGAAGGCGCGGCCCGACAAGCCGACGCCGCCCATCAGGCGGTCCAGCAGGAAGGCCGCGCGCGGCAGGTAGCCGCAATCTTCCAGCACCAGGATGAAGAAGAACAGGATCAGAATCTGCGGCAGGAACACCAGCACGCTGCCGGCGCCGCCGAGGATACCTTCCACCAGCAGGCTGCGCAGGATGCCATCCGCCATCGCGCCCTTAATCAGCTCGCCGACGCCGTCCACACCAGCCTTGATCATATCCATCGGCACGTTGGCCCAGCTGAACACGGCCTGGAAGACCAGGAACATCAGCACCGCCAGGATGATCGGGCCCAGCACCGGGTGCAGCACAATATCGTCGACCTTCTCGCTCAAGCGATCCTCGCCCGAAGCCGGGTTGCTGACCACCAGGTCGAGAATGCGGCGCACCTCGCGCTGGGTTGCTTCCACGCCGACCGCGTCGATGGCCGACAGCGCGTGCGGCTGGCTTACCGGCAGCGGCCACATCATGTCCAGCGCGCGCAGCAGCGACTTCTCGCCGCCGGCCTGCACCGCCACGGTTTCCACCACCGGCATGCCCAACTCTTGCGACAAGCGGTCAGCGTCGATGGTGATGCCGCGCTTCTTGGCCACGTCGACCATGTTCAGCGCCAGGATCATCGGCAAGCCGAGACGTTTAATTTCCAATACCAGGCGCAGGTTCAGGCGCAGATTGGTGGCGTTGACCACGCACACCACCACGTCCGGCGCCGGTTCGCCCTTGCGCAGGCCGGCCACCACGTCGCGCGTGATTTCCTCGTCCGGCGTGTGGGCCGTCAAACTATAAGCACCGGGCAAATCCAGCACGCGGAAACCGTTGCCGCCGCTGGTAGTAAATGCACCTTCTTTGCGCTCGATGGTCACGCCAGCGTAGTTCGCCACTTTCTGGCGCGCGCCGGTCAGGCGATTGAACAAGGCGGTCTTGCCGCAGTTCGGATTGCCCAGCAAGGCCATCATTGGCGTCCGGGACACGGCCGGCGCCGGCGGCGCCTGTTTTTCTACTGCACCCATTGATTTATTCCGGTTGAATCGAGACCAGCGCCGCTTCAAAGCGGCGCAACGCAAAAGTGGAGTTGCCGACCTTGATGGCCAGCGGTTCGCCGCCCGGCATGCCGCGCTTGAGCATGCGGATTTTCTCGCCCGGCACGAAGCCCAGCTCCATCAGGCGACGCGCCAAACCAACGCCGTCATCGGCACCCTGGCCGGGCGAAACGTGCACCACGGTGGCGCTAGCGCCCACCTTGAGGGTGTCCAGAGTAATGAGGGGAACAGCGTTGGTCATGAGCAAGTCCAGCCGGATTTAATACTAGCATTATAAACGGTAATGCGAATGACTTCTATTTAGCTTGCAAACCGCTGAAATTTCGGGCACTATACGATTAATGATAATGATTCGCATTAAGTAACAAGCAATCATGTCAGGAAGAACTTAAACCAGACTTATTCAGCCTAGCCAGAAGGTGCATCAATGATTGTTTGTGTGTGCAACAACATCTCCGATCGCGAAATCCGTCAAGCCATGGAATTGGGTATCACGTCGATGGAAGAGCTGCGCGGCGCCCTGGGCGTGGCGACCGTTTGCGGTCAATGCTTTTCCTGCGCGGAAGAACTCCTGACCGAACACCTGGCTGCGCAAGCCGCGGCCGAACTCAAAGAGACCGTGCTCAAGCGCCCGGTCTTCGCCAACTAAATGAACAGCATGACCTACAACCGGACGGCCTCGCTGTCCGGTGATGACGCCGGCCTGGCGCTGGAATGGCAGCGCCGCGGCCGCAAGCTGGCGCCGATGGCGGCAATCGTTGTAGGTCACGTGGTACTGTTTTATCTTGCTTACTCGGGCATGCTGCGCAGCGTGACGCATGCCATTTTGCCGCAGGTGGTCAACGTCACCTTCGTGGCCGCGCCGGAACCGCTGAAAGCGCCGCCGCCGCCGAAGATGGTGCCGCTGGTGCAGCCGAAGCAAACCTTCGTGCCGCCGCTGCCTCAGCTGAACATCGTGCAGACCGAGCCGACCATCACTTTGCCGCCGCCGCAACCGCGTCCTGCTGAGCCGACCACTGCCGTTGCGGCAGCGGTCGCGCAAGTCGCCCCGCCGGCGCCGCCGCAACCGGCCGCACCGAAAACCGTGTCGGGCGTGGAGTACATCCGCGCACCGCAGCCAACCTACCCGAGCATGTCGCGCCGCATGGGCGAGACCGGCGTGGTGACGCTGCGCGTGCTGATCGGCGAGAAGGGCACGGCCGAGCAAGTGACCGTGCAGAAGTCGTCCGGCTTCAATAATCTCGATGAGGCCGGCCGCCAGGCCGTGCTGCGCGCACTGTTTAAACCGCACGTAGAGGACGGCAAGGCCATCCCGGTCTACGCGCTGGTGCCAATCAACTTCCAGCTCGGTTAAAGATCTAACCGTCCCTCGATAGAATCGTCCATCGTCTTGCCGATCACGGCGCCGATCAGCATCTTGACGCTGGCGACGGCCTTGCCGTGCTTGGTGTCCCAATAGTAGCCATAGGTCGGCGCAAACTTGATCAGCGTGATGCGCGGATCGTCCTCGCCTTCCGTGAACCAGGTCTTCATCGTAAAGCTCCATAGCTCTTTGAGCTTGAGCGAATCGCGCGTCACGGTGGCGATGCCTTCGAGGTGCATGAATTCCGAATGCGCCGAACCTTGGAAGTACAGCGTGGCCGACGGGTCAGCCGCCAGCTCCAGGTTCTTCAAACTATCGCTGGCCGAGATGAACCAGAGATTGCCGACTTCGTCGACCTGCAAGGCTGTCATCGGCCGCGCGTCGCCGGGGCCGCCGTTGGCGTCGCTGGTGCAAAAGAAGCAGCCGGGTGTACTTTCGACGAAATCGCGGATCTTGCGCACGGCGTCTTCGCCGATTAAATCTTGGTGGTGAATAGCGTCCATGGTGTCCTCCTGAGTGAACTTGCATGGTAACGGCGCGAGCGATAACGCTCAGTGGGTTGCACCACACTGCGAATGCTAATAATTGTCATTAGCTCCAATATTTTCAGGCCGGGGATATTGGTACACTTTAGCGGCCATTCGTAGTCAATCCCTACACGTTGTCCGCTTGTTCATGGCAAAATGCCGGTATTCCTGCAACTATTTAGAAAG
The DNA here is from genome assembly GCF_009857435.1 of Duganella rivi. Taxonomy (GTDB): domain Bacteria; phylum Pseudomonadota; class Gammaproteobacteria; order Burkholderiales; family Burkholderiaceae_D; genus Rugamonas; species Rugamonas rivi. The sequence goes on along the minus strand of NZ_WWCK01000007.1, from coordinate 87,332 downwards.
CCTCCCATGAAGGGCGACCAAGAAGTCATCCGCTTGCTGAACGCACAGCTGACCAACGAACTCACCGCGATCAACCAATACTTCCTGCATGCACGCATGTACAAGCACTGGGGTCTGGAAAAGATCGGCAAGAAAGAATACGAAGAATCGATCGGCGAAATGAAGCACGCCGACAAACTGATCGACCGCATCCTGATGCTGGACGGCCTGCCTAACCTGCAAGCCATGCACAAGATCATGATCGGCGAAAACACCGAAGAGATGATCAACTGCGACCTGAAACTGGAACGCGGCGCGCAGATCACCGTCAAGGAAGGCATCGCTGCCGCCGAGAAGGCCGCCGACTACGTGTCGCGCGACCTGCTGTTGATGATCCTCGAAGACACCGAAGAACACATCGACTGGCTGGAAACGCAGCTGGATCTGATCGCCAAGATCGGCATCCAGAACTACCTGCAAAGCCAGATGAACGAAGAGTAAAACGAAGAGTAAGACCTAGCGCCGGCAATCAAGCCGGCGTTTTTTTTATCTTCACCAGCAAAACAGCTACTGCGCCGCACAGCATCAACACGCCGGCCAGGCGGATCACATTCTCCGGATTCCCACCCAGCAGGCTGCGGTAATACAGCGGCAGCGTGAAGATCTGGATGATCATCGGAATCACGATGAACATATTGAAGATGCCCATGTAGACGCCGGTGCGCTCCGGCGGAATACAACCCGCCAGCATTACATACGGATTGCCCATGATGCTGGCCCACGCCAGCCCGATGCCCACCATCGGCACGAACAGCAGCGCCGGCGTATGAATCTGCGGAATGCTCCACATCGCGGCGCCGGCCAGCGCCAGGCAAACACTGTGCGTGATCTTCGGTCCATAACGCCGGGTGAACGGCACCAGCGCCAGCGCACCGACGAACGCGATGAAGTTGTAGAACGCGCCCACCTGCCCTGCCAACAGCCCCGCATCACGGAAGCCTTGCGAGGCCTGGTCGGTGGTGCCGTAGATGGTGGTCGACAAGGACAGCATAATGTACTGCCAATAGCAGAACATCGCATACCACTGGAACAGCTTGACCCACGCCAGCTGGCGCATGGTGTGCGGCATCTCGCGCACCGCGCTGACGATATCGCCCAGCGCGTGGCGCCAGCCGGCCGGCCTGGCGCGCATGGCCCGCAGTTCTTCCTCGCTCAGCGGATTTTCCTTGGTGGTCTTCAAAGTCCACAGCACGGAGCTGATCGAAAACACCGCGCCGATCATGAACGCGACGATCACGATGTGCGGAATGTGGCTGCCGTTGACGGCATCCTTGTTCATGCCCAGCCACACCAGCAGCGACGGCGTCAGATAGGCCAGTGTTTGTCCAAGACCAGTGAACGCGCTTTGCGTCAGGAAGCCGATCGAATGCTGCTCCGGTTGCAGCTTGTCGCTGACGAAGGCGCGGTACGGCTCCATCGTCACGTTGTTGGCCGCGTCCAGTATCCACAGCAGGCTGGCCGCCATCCACAGCATGGGGCTGAACGGCATCGCCAGCAGGCCAAGGCTGCACAGGATGGCGCCAATCAGGAAGTACGGCGTGCGCCGTCCCCAGCGCGTGATGGTGCGGTCGCTCATGGCGCCGATCAGCGGCTGCACCAGCAGCCCGGTCATCGGCCCGGCCAGCCACAGATACGGCAAGCTGGCTTCATCGGCGCCGAGGTATTTGTAGATGGGGCTCATGCTGCTCTGCTGCAGGCCGAAACTGAACTGGATGCCGAAGAATCCAATGTTCATGTTCACGATCTGCCAGAACGACAGGCGCGCCTTCATGACGCGGCTCCCCATCTTTGAATCCACGGCGTGTAGAAGCTGATATCGGCCGGCACCGCGCCGGAGATGCCGCAAATGGCGCCGGCAAAGGCGTTGGCGCGCGCCAGCGTGAGCGCCAGCGGCCAGCCTTGCGCCTGGCCGAACAGGAACACGGCGGAGAAGGCGTCGCCTGCGCCGACAGTGTCGACGATGCGTTCGGGCGCGTGGCTCTCGTGGTTGGCGATGACCGTGCCATCGGCGCCGAAGTACATGGCGCCGCGCTCGCCCAGCGTGACGATCAGGCCTTGCAGGCCGAAGGTGCGCATCAGGGTCTGGCAAGCCTCCTGCATGTCGGCCGGCTCGGTGTGGGTGTACCAGCGGAACAGGTCTTTCAGTTCGTCCTCGTTGACTTTGACGATATCGGCCAGTTTGAGCGACTCGTGCGCGATGCGCTCGGTGACTTGTCCTTCGCGCACGTTCAGGTCCAGGTAGCGCTGGGCATTGGTCGCCTCCAGCATCGCGCGCAAGGTACTGCGCGACTGCTCGTGGCGCTGGGCCATGGTGCCGAAGTAGATCACCTGTGGCTGCGCATCGGCCAGCGCTTGCAGCGCTGCTGCGGTCTGCACGTAATCGTAGGCCTGGTCGGGCAGGATGATGAAGCGATGTCCGCCCGCGTCACGCTCGACCACCACGCGGCCGGTGGCCTCGCGCGGGTCGACCTGCAGCGCCGCCTTGCTCATGCCGAAGCGCGCAAATTCATCGGCGATGCGTGCGCCGTTCTTGTCGCTGCCGATGCGCGTGACCATCAGCGTGGCGACGCCGAACGCCGCCAGGTTGCGCGCCACGTTGAACGGCGCGCCGCCCACCACCTGCTCGGTGATGAAGTCATCCACCAGTGCTTCGCCGAAGACGGCGACCGTGTGTTTGCTCATGCTGCCGCTCCACGTTCCAGCCAATGCATTGCATAGGGTTCCAGCGTCACCGCGCCATCCAGTATGCCGCCGTCCAGGCAATCAGTCCACCGTCCCGGCAGGGCCATGCTTTGCGGCTGGCTGGAAAAATTCATCACCGCCAGGAACTGGTCGCCGCGCGCCAGCGCCAGCACGCCATCCGGCGCCTCCTCCAGCAGGGTACGCGCGGCGTTGGCAGCCAATGCGTCATGCTGTCTACGCACCCGCACCATGCGGATCAGGGACTGGTACATCTTGCCGGCGCAGGTGCCGGCGTAGTCGCGGCCCTTCCAGCGCGAGCGGTCGAACACGGGACGCTGCAGCCAGCGGCTGTCCATGGCGTGCTGCGGCCGCAGCAGATAGCTATCGTCGTTCTCCATCGCCAGCTCGTCGCCCATGTACAGCACCGGCAGCGCGCCAAAGCTCAAGGCCAGGCCATGCAACAACAACAGGCGGCGCAATGCCAGTATGCGTTCTTCATCCGTGGCAGCGCTTTGCAGCCCTGCCAGCGATGCCGCCATGCCGTTGGTGCCGTGCGCCGCGTTCGGGTCGCTGCTCTGGAAGGTCGCGCCGACAGCGTAGCTGCCCTCGGCACCGGCGAAGAAGCGCGAAGCGCGTGCCAGGCGGGCCTTGGCATCGTGGCCGCCGGCCGCTGCTTCGGCACGCAGCACGTTCCAGCCGATGTCGTCGTGGCAGCGCACGTAGCTGAGCCACGTTGCGGCTTGCGGCAGATCGGGCGTGTTGCGGATCACTTCCCGCAACACGCTGGTGCCCTGCTCCGACAAGGCCAGCCAGCCAGCCGCCATCAGGCTGCTGTGATAGGCGATATGGCACTCGCGCGCACCGGCGCTGCCCAGGTAGGCCGGCAGTTCGCGCGTCGGCACGATGGCCTCGGCCTTCAGCAGCACGCCCGGCGCCACGATATCGACAATCGCGCGCAAGGCTTGCAGGATCTGGTGCGCCTCCGGCTGGTTCATGCTGTTGGTGCCTTCGCGCTTCCACAGGAAGGCGGTGGAGTCTAGGCGGAATACTTCAATGCCGCGATTGGCCAGCCGCAGCAAGGCCGCCGCCATTTCGGCGAACACCGCCGGATTGGCGTAGTTCAGGTCCCACTGGTACGGATAGAAAGTGCTCCACACCCAGCCGCCCATTGCTTCCACGTGGGTGAAATTACCGGGCGCTACTTGCGGGAACACCTGCCCCAGCGTCGCCTCGTAGCGGTCCGGCATGGTACGGTCCGGGAAGGTAAGGAACATGGCGCGCGCCGCAGGATCGCCGCCCTTCGCAGCCAGCGCCCATGCATGGTCGTCCGCCACGTGGTTCAAGATGAAGTCCGAGCACAGGCTGATGCCCGCCGCACGCAGCTGCGTGGTCAGCGCATCGAGATCGGCGTTGGTGCCCAGCGCCGGCTCCACGTCGTCGAAACTCGATACCGCAAAGCCGCCGTCGTTCTCGCCGGCGCGCGCGCGCAGGAACGGCAGCAGGTGCAGATAGCTGACACCGATCTCCTGCAGGTAGGGGATGCGCGCCGCCACGCCATTCAGATCGCCGCCGAAGTTCTGCACATAGGCGCAGTAGCCCAGCATGCGCTGGCTGAGGAACCAGTCCGGCTGCGCCGCGCGCTGTGCATCCAGCGCCCGCAGTTCCGCCGGGCGCGCCGAGTACAGCGCGCCCAGCGACGCCATCAACTCGCCCAGCCACGCATCGAAGCCCGCATGCCCGCCGTACAAGCCGGCCAGCAGCCGGCGCAGCACTGGTTCATACACGGCCAGACGCTGCGCGGCCTGCGCTTGCAAATCATGGGGCAGGACCGCGAGCATGCGCTCCGAGGTGACATTAGAAGGCATAGGACAGGCTGACTTTTGCGGCGCGGCCGGAGATGGAGCGGGCGGCGTGACCGTCGCCTTCCACTTCGGTGTAGCCGATCTTGTTGAACAGGTTATTGACGCTCAGCGACAGCACGGTTTTCGGCGTCAGGTTGTAATTGAGGTAGGCGTTGACCACTTCATACGCCGGCAGCACGATGGTGTGCGCATCATCGCCCCACGACTTGCCGGTGCCGATCACGCTGGCGCCGATGGTCGCATCGCCAAAGCTGTACGAAGGCGCCAGCTGGTAGATGTATTTAGCCTGGCGGCGCGGCGTATTGCCGATGTTGGCCACGTCGGCTGCGGCGGTGCCGGTAATCTTGGCGTCGGTGTAGGTCAGGCCGCCGGTGATGCGGAAGCCGCCGTTGCTGTAAGCGCCTTCCAGCTCCACGCCCTTGGCGTCGTACTTGTTGGAGGTGCTGCGCTGGGTGGTGGCTTCGTAGTTGCTCTCGTCGGTCTTGGCCTGGAACAGGGTGACGAAGGTGCTGATGCCGCCGCTGCGCCATTTCACGCCGCCTTCAATTTGCTTGACGGTGTTGATGTTGATCGGCGCGCTGCCATCGAGCGGGGTGCCGAACAGGATGCGGTCCGCATTGAAGGCCACGCCGTCACTGACGCGGGCAAACGCCGACAGGTTTTTGGTGAATGCGTAGTTGCCGCCCACCGAGTACGAGTTGTGATTGAGCTTGTAGTCGACAAACTGCTGGGTGGCCGGATCGTAGCGCAGCGCGCCGCCGCTCATGGTGGCGATGTTGGCGGTGCCGCTGGCCTGCTGGCGGTCCTGGCGGATGCTGGCGTCCACATTCAGCGCGCCGGTTTCATAGCCAAGGTTCAGGTACGGCGAAGTGAGTTTGTACTCCATGTCCACCGCGCGCGAGCAGCAGCCGCCGAAGGCCGGGCCGACCAGTCCCGGCGTGGCGCTGGCGGTTTGCAGCAGCGCCGGTTTGTCGCCGGTGGCCTGCATCAGGTACTCGTTGAAATTCCAGGTCAGGGCCAGCTTCTGGGTCGACAGGTACAGGCCGGCCGTGGTGGTCAGCTTGCTGCCGTCGGCCAGCGCAAAGGTCTTGGCCAGCTTGGTGTCGTTCAGCGTATTGCCGGCGTCGTCGATCGAGGTGTTGAACACCACCGCCGAGAAGGCGCGGCCGTTATACGCCTTGCCCTTGTTCGGGCCGGTGGCATAGGTATAGTTGCCGACCGTGCCGTTGTTGGCGGCGAATACGCCGACGAAGCGGCCCGTGTTATCGGAGGTGCGGAACTTGTCGCTCAGGGTCCAGCCATCGCCAAGATTGAACGAGCCTTCGAGGCCGATGGAGTCGCTCTTCACTTTCAGGCCGTCGTTGACGTTGGTCGAAACCGGCGTGTTGTTCTTGCTGAGGGCGACGTCACGCACCCAGTACGGCGAGTAGAAGCTCACCGTGCGCGGATCGATGCCGGGGATTTCCTGGATCTGCTGGTTCACCACTTGCACCGGCACCGGCAGCGCGGTCGGCGCCTTGTCGTCGAGGTGTTTGAACGACAGGCGGATCCAGCCGTTGTCCAGCTGGTGCGTGATATTGCCGCGAATCTGGCCACCGCCCTCGGTGCTCATGCCGGTGTTGCGCACGCCTTCACCGGTGCGGTAGCTGCCGCCGATGAAGAAACGGGTCTTGTCAGAGATCGGCGCGCCATAGTCGAAGTCGTAGCGGGTTTCATCGTAGCCCAGGCCGCGGCTGATGGCGATGTGGCCGCCCTTCTCTTCGCCGGTCTTGGTGATGAAGTTGATGATGCCGCCCGGCGCATTGGTCGCCAGCGTCGAGGCCGAACCGCCGCGCACCACTTCCAGGTGATCCAGCGTGCCGTCGATCTTGACGTAGCTGTCCGGCGTGATGAAGTTGAAGTCGCCCGACTGCAGTACCGGCAGGCCGTCTTCCTGGATTTGCACGTAGCGCGCGCCGCCGGCCGAAATCGGCACGCCGCGCACCGTGATGTTGGCGTTGCCCTCGCCGCCCGAGGATTCCGAACGCACGCCGGGCACCGCGCGCAGCACCTCGGCCGCGCTCAGTGGCGCGGCGTTCTTGATGGCGTCGCTTTCGAGGGTACTGATCGAAACGCTGGTCTTCATCTTGGACGACGCGCCGCTGGTGCCGGTAACGACCACGCGCTCCATGTTCAGGCCATCCGTGGCCGGGGTTTCCTGCGCGGCGGCGCCGCCCATGTGCAGGATTGCGGTTGCGACAGCGGCAGCGATGCCGCCCAGTTTGAGGGTGCTGTGGTGCATGGTCGTCTCCAGTTATTGTCGTTGTTGCTGCTTTATTGAGCAGATGAGCCCATTATGCAATCGATTGCATTGAATTGCAAAAGACTTTTTCATCAAGCCGTGCAAGCTCAATGCAATCGGTTGCACAAATCAGACAGTGCTGGCGCGGACGATCAGTTGGGTAGGTAGTTGCAGCGAGGGCGCGGGACGGCCTTCGGTCAGTTCCAGCAGCGAGGCCACCAGCGCGCGGCCGGCTGCCTGGATCGGCTGCTGGACCGTGGTCAGCGGCGGGTGGAAATAGCTGGACAGCTCGATATCGTCATAGCCGACCACCGCCACTTGCCGCGGTACCTCGATGCCCAGCTGGCGCAAGCTGTTAATCGCGGTCATGGCCATCAGGTCGCTGCCGGCGAACACGGCGTCGTACGCCACGCCGCGGCGTTGCAATTCCTCGACCGCCAGGCGGCCGCCGTCCGGCACGAACGAGGCCTGGACCTGCAGCGCCGGATCGGCCGCCATGCCGGCCTGCGCCAGCGCGCGGCACAAGCCCTGGTAGCGCTGGCCGATTTCCGGCAGGTTGATATCGCCAAAGAAGGCGATGCGCTGGCGGCCCTGCGCCAGCAGGTGGGCGCCGGCCAGCGCGCCGCCGGCCACGTTGTCGCCGCCGACGGTGCAGTACAGCTGCTGCGGCAACTGCGCGCCCCACACCACGATCGGCACATGGCGCGCCGCCAATTGGTTGAGCTGGTCATGATGGCGCCATTGGCCGATCAGCACAATGCCGATCACACGGCCGGTATCGAACGGCGCGGCGGCGGCGTCGAGTTCGCTGGCATCGACGCGCGACACCAGCATGTCGAAGCCCTGCTCGGTCAGCGCATCGGCCAGGCTGCCCAGCATGGACAGGAAAAACGGATCGGACAGGTGCTGGCGGGTGGCCGGGTCGTACGGCACCACCACGCCCACGGTGCGGTTCTGCTTCATGCGCAGGTTTTGCGCGCCGATGTTGATGCTGTAATTGAGCGAGCGCGCCAGCTCCATGACGCGGGTGCGCGTCTCTTCGCTGATCAGCTTGCTGCCGGCCAGCGCGCGCGAGACGGTGGACGTCGACACGCCTGCCAGCCGCGCGATGTCGGCCATTTGCAGGCGCCGGCTGTCTGCTTCTGGCGGCGTGGTCTTCGGCATGGGCTTAGGCTGGCACGGTGTCCTTGAACGACTGGCGCTCGGACAGCTTGTCGTACAGCTTGGCCAGATTGGCGTAATCGTCGCGCCACGTAATTTCCGGGAAGCGGAACGACAGCCAGCCCAGCGTGCAACCCACCGCCACATCAGCCAGCGAGTAATGGATGCCGGCGCAATAAGCCTGCTCGCCCAGCTTCTCCGACAGCGACTTCAAGCCGAGATCGACCTTGCGCATTTGGCGCGCCATCCACTCTTCGCTTTGCAGCTCTTTCGGACGCATGGTGCGCTCCAGACGCACGCTCACTGCGGCATCCAGCATGCCGTCGGCCAGCGCTTCCCAGCACTTGATGTCAGCACGGTCGCGGCCATTCGGCGGCAGCAGCTTGCAGACCGGCGTCAGCGTATCGAGGTACTCAACCATGACGCGGGAATCGAACATCACCGTGCCATCTTCCATCACCAGGCTAGGCACTTTGCCGAGCGGGTTGAGCTGGCTGATGGTGGTATCTGCCGCCCATACATTTTCCAATTCAAACTGGTAATCGAGCTTTTTTTCCGCCAAAACCACGCGGACTTTGCGGACGTAAGGACTGGCGAGGGAACCGATTAGTTTCATAGACGCTTATAGAGGGAGAACAGGCCTCAGTATAACATCGGCGGCTTCGGCCCCGGCCAATGGTAAAATCACGGTCTGCTCTTTCAACTTCCGTTCTTTCGATCATGACCACTACTCCTTACTCCACGCTGTCGGCCTTGTCGCCGCTGGACGGCCGCTACGCCGGTAAAACCGATCTGCTGCGCCCTATCCTGTCCGAATCCGGCTTCATGCACCACCGCGTCAAAGTAGAAATCTCCTGGCTGCAAGCGCTGTCGCTGGCCGGTTTCGATGAAATCAAGCCGTTCTCGGCCGCAGGCAACGCCCTGCTGGACAAGATCGCCAACGAATTCACCGAAAAAGATGCCGCCCGCATCAAGGAAATCGAAGCCGTTACCAACCACGACGTCAAGGCCGTGGAATACTGGCTGAAGGAGCAAGTCAAGGATGTGCCGGAACTGGTGGCTGCGTCGGAGTTCATCCACTTCGCCTGCACCTCGGAAGACATCAACAACACCTCGCACGGCATGATGCTGAAGGCCGCGCGCGACAACGTCATGCTGCCATCGCTGCGCAACGTGATCGCCAAGCTGACCGAAATCGCCCACGCCAACGCCGAACTGCCGATGCTGTCGCGCACCCACGGCCAGACCGCCAGCCCGACCACCCTGGGCAAGGAAATGGCCAACGTGGTGGCCCGCCTGCAGCGCGCCATCAAGCGCATCGAACAGGTTGAAATCCTGGGCAAGATGAACGGCGCGGTCGGCAACTACAACGCCCACCTGTCGGCCTACCCATCGTTCGACTGGCCTGCGTTCTCGAAGAACGTGATCGAGCAGCGCCTGGGCCTGGTGTTCAACCCGTACACCATCCAGATCGAACCGCACGACTACATGGCCGAACTGTTCGACGCCTTCGCGCGCGCCAACACCATCCTGCTGGATCTGAACCGCGACATCTGGAGCTACGTCTCGCTGGGCTACTTCAAGCAGAAGCTGAAAGCCGGCGAAATCGGTTCCTCGACCATGCCGCACAAGGTCAACCCGATCGACTTCGAAAACTCGGAAGGCAACCTGGGCCTGGCTAACGCCGTGCTGAAACACCTGTCGGAAAAACTGCCGGTCTCGCGCCTGCAACGCGACCTGACCGACTCGACCGTGCTGCGCAACATCGGCGTCGGCCTCGGCTACGCCCTGCTGGCCTACGACAGCTGCCTGCGCGGCCTGAACAAGCTGGAAGTGAACCCGGCCCGCCTGGAAGCCGACCTGGACGCCAACTGGGAAGTGCTGGCCGAGCCAGTGCAGACCGTGATGCGCCGCTACGGCATCGAGAACCCGTACGAACAGCTGAAAGAACTGACCCGCGGCAAAGGCATCTCCAAAGTCGCGCTGCAAGAGTTCATCAACGACCTGGCCGTGCCGCAGGAAGCCAAGGATCTGATGCTGGCCATGACCCCAGCCAACTACACCGGCATCGCCGCAGCTCTGGCAAAAGCCATCTGATGTAGAAAAGCAAACTGCTTTACACTAGCCCCGACGACGCTCGCGTCCTCGGGGCTTTTTTTTACCCCGGACAAAAGGGTCTGACCCCGTACGGGGTCGGACCCTGACGCCAACGGTTTGCGGGTTTCAAAGGTGCCGCAAGCACACAATGCAATTCTTTGGTATATTTAGTCCTAACACGTACTATTTCCCCGGAGCTGTTTTATGCCACGCTATACCAAAATCGCCATGTTGCTGCATTGGCTAGTCGCCTTGCTCATCATTGCCACCTTCTTCCTCGGCCTGTCGATGGTTGCCATCCCGGGCTTTTCGCCAACCAAGCTCAAGTACTTCTCCTGGCACAAATGGATGGGCGTCACCGTGCTGTTCCTGGCCGTGATCCGCATCCTGTGGCGCAAGGCCAACCGCCCGCCGCCACCGCTGGCGTCGATCCCGGCGTGGCAGCACATGATCGCCGAGGGCATGCACGTGCTGCTGTACCTGCTGATCTTCGCGGTGCCGATTTCGGGCTACCTGTATTCGTATGCCGCCGGCGTGCCGGTGGTGTATCTGGGCCTGTGGCAAATGCCGGCCGTGATCGATCCAAATCCTGAACTTAAGGCAACTTTAAAAACTGTTCATTATGTTTTGACCATGACGATGGCCGCAGCTGTAGTGGCCCACGCCCTGGCCGCACTCAAGCATCACTTTATCGACCGCGACGTCACGCTGAAACGCATGCTGCCGCTGTAATCCCTCACACACTGGAGCCTTACACATGAACACCTTTAAAAAAATCGCCCTCGTCGCTATGCTTGGCGTCGCCTTTGCCGCCAGCGCCGCTGCCCTGAAAACCGATCCGGCCAAGAGCACCGTGACCGCCACCTTCAAGCAAATGAACGTGCCGATCGACGCCAAATTCAAAAAATTCACCGCCAACATCGACTACGATGCGGCCAAGCCTGAAGCCGCCAAAGCTACCGTTGAAGTAGAAACCGGCAGCATGGATCTGGGCGATGCCGACTACAACAAGGAAGTGGCCAAGAAAGAATGGTTCAACGCCGCCCAGTTCCCGAAAGCGACCTTCGTCTCGTCCTCGATCAAGCCAGCCGGCGCCGGCAAGCTGACCGTGACCGGCAAGCTGACCATCAAGGGCAAGACCACCGACGTCAGCTTCCCGCTGACCGTCAAAGCCGACGGCAAGACCCAGGTGTTTGACGGCGCCGTGCCGATCAAGCGCCTGGCCTACAACATCGGCGAAGGCGAGTGGAAAGACACCGGCATGGTGGCGGATGACGTTACCATCAAGTTCCACGTCGTCGCCGCACAATAATCCCCCACCACCAACGGAGACCTAGAAGATGAAACTGCAGATCGTAATCGCCACGCTGTTGGCCGCCTCGGCCACGTCCGCCATTGCCGCAACCTACAACCTCGACCCGACGCACACCTATCCAAGCTTCGAGGCCGACCACATGGGTTTGTCGGTATGGCGCGGCAAGTTCGACAAAACCAGCGGCACGGTGAGCTTCGATGCTGCCGCCAAGACCGGCTCGCTCGATGTGAAAATCGACGCGTCGTCGATCGACTTCGGTCTCGAGGCGATGAACAAGCACGCCAAGGATGAGTCGATGTTCAACGTCGCCAAGTTCCCGACCATCACCTACACCAGCAAATCGTTCAAGTTTGAAGGCGACAAGCTGGTGGCGGTGGACGGCGAGCTGACCCTGCTGGGCGTGACCAAGCCGGTGGCGCTGAAAGTGAACAAGTTCAAGTGCATCATGCACCCGCGCTACAAGAAAGAAGTCTGCGGCGCCGACGCCACTGCCGAATTCAAACGCAGCGACTTCGGCCTGAATTACGGCCTGCCGAACTTCTCGCCGGAAGTAAAACTGGCGATCCAGATCGAAGCCATCAAGGCCGACTAACGGTGTACCGCGGGAGGCCTGCCAGGCCTCCCTAAAATTCCAGTTGACGTGTACGTAAGGTATGACGATACTTTGCTCGCTACAACTTCTCTGGAATATAAATGAAAAAATCCCTTCTCGTGCTCGCTATCCTGAGCACCGCTGCCTATGCCGACGAAGGCATGTGGATGCCGCAGCAACTGCCACAAGTAGCCAAGCAATTGGAAGCCGCCGGCCTCAAGCTCGATCCCGCCAACCTGACCAAGCTGACCGAATTCCCGATGGGCGCCATCGTCAGCCTGGGCGGCTGCTCGGCCTCGTTCGTGTCGCCACAAGGCCTGGTTGCCACCAACCACCACTGCGTGTACGGCAGCGTGGCGCACAACTCGACGCCGGAGCGCGACCTGCTGGCCAACGGCTTCCTGGCACACAACTTCGGCGAAGAACTGCCGGCCGCACCGGGCACCCGCGTCTACGTGACCAAGGAAGTGACCGACGTCAGCAAGCAGATCATCACCCCGGCGGTGGCCAAGCTGAGCGGCAAAAAGCGCAGCGATGCGATCGAGAAGAATCAGAAAGCCCTGCAAACCGAGTGCGAAAAAGACGCCGGCCACCGCTGCACCGTGTCGTCCTACTACGGCGGCCTGGAGTTCTACCTGATCAAGCAACTGGAAATCCGCGACGTGCGCCTGGTGCACGCGCCGCCTGAAGGCGTGGGCAAATTCGGCGGCGATACCGACAACTGGATGTGGCCGCGCCACACCGGCGACTACGGCTTCTATCGCGCCTACGTCAGCAAAGACGGCAAGGCGGCCGACTACAGCAAGGACAACGTGCCTTACCTGCCGCAACACTTCCTGAAGCTGGCGAAAGAAGGCAGCAAAGAAGGCGACTTCATCATGGTGCTGGGCTATCCGGGCCGCACCAACCGTCACCGCCTGCCGTCGGAAGTGGCGTTCACCTTCGACTGGAGCTATCCAGCGTTTGTGAAGTCCTCGGCTGAAAACCTGGCCATCATTGCCGAGACCACCAAGGACAACAAGGACACCGCGCTGAAATACGCATCGCAAGTGGCCAACATCAACAACTACTACAAGAACCGCCAGGGCATGCTGGATTCCTACGCCGGCAGCGACATGCTGGCGCGTAAAACCGCCGAGCACGAAGCGCTGAAAACGTGGATTAACGCCGATGCCAAGCGCAAGGCCGAGTTCGCAAGCGATATCGACGCGGTGGAAAAACTGATCGCCCAGCGCGACGCCGAGTACAAGCGCGACTACTACTTCAGCTCGTCCAAGCCGCGCCTGCTGAACACCGCCCGCGTGCTGTACCGCCTGGCGAACGAGAGCGCCAAGCCGGACGTCGAGCGCAAGTCGGGCTACCAGCAGCGCGACGTGGCACGGATCAAATCGTCGGTCGACGCGCTGGTGCGCAACTACGATGAGAAGGTCGACAAGGCGCTGGTGCTGAACAGCCTGGTCAAGTACGCAGCCCAGCCGGCAGCGCAGCGCAATGCGGCGTTTGATGCGGTGATCGGCATCAAGGATGGTCAGAGCAAAGCCGAGCTGCAAGCCGCGCTGGACAAGCTGTATGCCGGCAGCAAGCTGGGCGATGCAGCCGAGCGCAAAGCATGGCTGGAGCGCAAGCCTGAGCAATTCAAGGCCAGCGACGATGCCTTCATCAAGGCCGCCGTGGCGCTGTATGGCCCGGACCTGAAATCGGAAGCGGAAGAGGAAGAGCTGGGCGGCAAGCTGCAACAGGCCTACGCCAACTACATGAAGGCCAAGATCGCCTACATGCACAGCAAGGGCCAGGCCGTTTATCCTGACGCCAACAGCACCCTGCGCGTAACGTTCGGCAAAATCGCCGGCCGCGAACCGGGTTCGGACGGCACCAACTGGAAGGCCTTCACCACCGTGGAAGGCGTGGCAGCGAAAGCGACCGGCCAAGGCGAATTCAACGCGCCTGCTGCGCAGCTGAAAGCGATCAAGGCCAAGGATTACGGCAAGTACGTTGATCCAGTGCTGAAATCGGTGCCGGTGGCCTACCTGGCCACGCTGGACATCACCGGCGGCAACTCCGGCTCGGCCGCGCTGAACAGCAAGGGCGAATGGATCGGCCTGGCGTTTGACGGCACGCTGGATTCCATCATCTCCGACTGGGACTTCAACAAGGCCATGACCCGCGACATCCAGGTCGACCTGCGCTACATCCTGTGGAACATGAAACACGTCGACCACGCCGACAACCTGCTGAAAGAAATGAACGCCGAATAAGGGGTTGACGCTGCCGTTCGCCTTAAAAGTGCGCGGCACCAACCTACCCCGCACACCGCTGCGGCCAGGGTCTGACCCCGTACGGGGTCAGACCCTTTCGTTTTGGGGTACTAACAGCAGCAAACCAATCGCGCGATAGCTCAAACTCATCCGCAGTACCCCATTAGAAAAAGTCCTGCCGAATCCCCCGCGCAAGAAGAATCGGGTACATTAGCGGTTCCCTCAACCAGCCCGAAGGAGATGTCATGCCCGCGAAGAAAATCGCCGTTGTGATCGGCAGCTTGCGCAAGGATTCGATTAACCGGAAATTCGCCCACGAGGTCATCGCCCTCGCACCGCCGTCGCTGACATTCGAGATCGTCGAAATCGGCGAGCTGGCGATGTACAATCAAGACCTGGAAGAGAACGGCGCCACCGCGCCGCAAGCGTGGACGCAGTTCCGCCAGCGCATCAAGGAGGCCGACGGCGTGCTGTTCTTTACGCCGGAGTACAACCGTTCCACTCCGGCGGCATTGAAGAACGCCATCGACGTAGGCTCCCGTCCTTACGGCGCCAGCGCGTGGAGCGGCAAGCCTGCGGCCATCGTCAGCGTGTCGCCCGGTGCGACCGGCGGCTTCGGCGCCAATCACCACCTGCGCCAGTCGATGGTGTTCCTCGATATGCCGCTGCTGCAGCAGCCGGAAGCCTACATCGGCGGCGCCGGCAATCTGCTCGGCCCGGATGGCAAGATCAATAACGACAGCACCAAGCAGTTCCTCAAGAAATTCATCGACACCTACGCCACGTGGGTGGAGACCAACGCCAGGAAGTAATCAGCGCTTGATGGCGGTGAAGGCGTAACCGGCCGTGGTCAACGCGGCCGGCGGCTCCTTCGCCGGCGCACCACGATTCAGCGCCAGCAAACGGGGCGCGCCGCGTGCCGGCAGCAAGGCCAGATCAGCCCCCGGCAAGCGCTGCGCCAGCGTCGCCGCCTCGTCCTCCTCGCAACTGACATACACCCGATACGACGAACGGCTATTGCCCAGCTCCAGCATAAAGCCCGCCACGCCCCGCGAACCCGGCGCACCCGCCATCGCAGTCACCCGCAAGCGCGTGTTTTGCTTGCGCAGTTCGAGCGTGCTCCAAACCCTCATCGGATACAGCTGCGGCGCACCGCGGCCAGCCGCTGGCATCGGCCGCGCTCGCCCCAGCGCAGCGTCACGCTCTTCTTCGCTCTCGGCCACGATGACCGGCGCACCGCTACGCAGCGTCCGCAACGGCGCCAGCCCGTCATAACGGCCTGCAGCGGGCGGCAGCACCAGCAGCACGTCGGCCTTCGGCCAGCCCGCCACAGCCTCCTCGCTGTAGGCCTCGCCGTCCGCATCCACCGCCAGCAGGCTTAGTCCCTGAAAGCGCACCAGCGCCATGCCCTTGCCCGCCAATTGCACCCGTCCCTGCGCCATCCCCGCCGTGCTGCCGCCGTCGCTGCGCAACTCGATCGCATAACGCGGCCCGATTTGCGCCACGCCCCAGCTGCACGCCAGCGCCAGCACCACCACCACCACCACCACAATCACCATTTTCATACGGTTCTCCCGACTGATCGACTCCCAGCCAGTAGACCACCACCCGCCTGAATTTGCCTTGAAGCAACGCAAGCCCCGGCTGCGGGCGCTCAAAAAACGGGCACGAATGATACAATGCGGCCCGGGCTTATCCTGCTCCACCTCCCTACAACACCCTCTGAGATCCAGACGACCATGCACCCAGACATGCCGACGCCTTATGAAAAAGGCAATCAAAACCAGACCACCACGTGGAGCGAATGCATCGCCTTTTACGAAGAGCTGGCGCAACGCTTCCCGCAAGTGCTGCGATTTGAGCAGATCGGCGTGTCCGACGGCGGCATCCCGGTGCATGCGGGCGTAGTCAGCGCCGACGGCGTGCACGACCGCGCGCAGATCAAGGCGGAAGGCCGCACCGTCTTCTTCAACAACAACGGCATCCACCCCGGCGAACCCGAAGGCGTGGACGCCTGCATGGCCATCGTGCGCGACCTGTGCTTCGATCCGGCCAAGCTGGCCGCCCTCGGCAAGACCGTGCTGCTGTTCGTCCCGCTGTACAACGTCGATGGTGCACTGAACCGCGCCAACACTTCGCGCGTGAATCAGGACGGCCCGGAACAATTCGGCTTCCGCGGTAACAGCCGCCACCTCGACCTGAACCGCGACTTCGTCAAGTGCGATACGCTCAACGCCCGTCTGTTCAACCAGCTGCTGACCAGCTGGGATCCAGACGTGATGGTGGACACCCACACCTCCAACGGCGCCGACTACCCGTACACCATGACGCTGATCCACACGCAGGCGGACAAGCTCGGCTACGGCCTCGGCCCCTTCCTGCGCGAGACCATGCTGCCGCACATCTACAAGGAGATGGAAGCGAAAGGCTGGCCGACCTGCCCATACGTCAATCCGGTCAAGGACACGCCGGACGACGGCATCGCCGAATTCCTCGAAGTGCCGCGCTTCTCGACCGGCTTCGCCGCCCTGCACCACGTGATCGGCTTCATGCCGGAGACGCACATGCTCAAGCCCTTCAAGGATCGCTACGACTCGATGCGCGCCCTGCTGGACGTGACCATGGACTTCACCATCCAGTACGGCGAACAAATCAAGCAGCTGCGCGCCGATGCGCGCGAACAAGCGGCCAACGCCACCGAGTGGACTGTCAGCTGGAAGATGGACGAAGACCATCCATCGACTTTCCGCTTCAAAGGCTACGAAGCAAAGCGCAGCCCATCGCTGCTGGGCGACTACCAGCGCCTGTCCTACGACCGCAGCAAGCCGTGGGAAAAGGACATCGCCTACTACAACAGCTTCGTGCCGTCGGCCACCGTGCGCGCGCCGAAAGGCTACATCGTGCCGCAAGCATGGCGCGAAGCCATCGCGCGCCTGCAATGGAACGGCGTCGACATGGCCCGTTTCGACGAAGCCTCGGTCGTGGAAGCGCAGTACTATCACATCGTCTCCGTGACCTCGCGCCCAAGCGCCTACGAAGGCCATATGTACCACGACGAGGTGCAACTGGAAGCGCGCACCGCCAGCTTCACCGTGCAGCCGGGCGACTATTTCGTGCCGCTCAAGCAGGCCAACGCCCGCTACGCCGTCGAAACGCTGGAACCGCAAGCCCACGACTCCTTCTTCCGCTGGGGCTTCTTCAACAGCATGCTGGAAAAAAAAGAAAACTACTCCGATTACGTGTTCGAAGACCTCGCGCTGGAGATGCTGGAAACCGAGCCTGAACTGAAAGCGAAATTCGACGCATGGAAGGCCGCCAATCCGGCACTGCTATCGGATCAGGACGCAGTCCTCGGCTTCATCTTCGCCAACGGCAAGCGCCACGAAGAACCAGAATGGCGCCGCTACCCGGTGCTGTCGGTCTTCTAAAATTTAGTCCCTGCGTTACACAACATGCGCACCGTGGCGATCCTGCGGTGCGCATGCAAGCTGCCCACAAGGCCATAGCCATGCATTACGCACTCAATCTGCGCACCTTCTTCTATAGCCATTACTTTTCGCTTGGCTTGCGTTTCGCCGCCGGCCTGGTGGGCGTGACGCTGATTACGCTCCAATTTGCCGACATGGCCGTCGCCATGACGGTCTGCATCGGCGCGCTCTGCACCGCGCTGATGGATATGCCCAGTCCCCAGCGCCACAAGTTCAACGAGATGAGCGCCTCGGTGCTGCTGTGCAGCGCCGTCACTTTGCTGATTAGCCTGTGCGCACCGTATCACTGGCTGCTCATGACCATGCTGGTGGTGGTCAGCTTTGCCGCCTGCATGATGGTGGTCTACGGGCGCAAGTCCATGCCGCTGCAACTGGCCACGCTGTTCATCATGACGATGTCGATGGAGCACTCGATGACGGTGCGCGAATCCTTCGTCCATACCGGCTTGTTCACGCTGGGCGCGGTGGCTTATTTGGCCTACGCGATGGGCATCTCGTGGATACTGCGCCACCGCATCAAGCAGCAGGTGCTGGCCGAGGCGCTGTTTGAACTGGCGGCATACATCGACATCAAGGCCGACTTCTACGACACGCGCTACAACCTCACCGAACAATTCAATAAGCTGATTCGCCATCAAAGCCTGCTGGCCGACCGCCAGCAAGCATCGCGCGATCTGATCCTGCGTTCGCACAACAACGCCAAGGATGCGATCGTGGTGCAGGTTCACGTCTGCATGCTGGATTTGTACGAGCTGATTCTGTCCACGCACACCGACTACGCTCTGCTGCGCGCACACCTCGTTGACTCGCCGGTGATGAAGACGCTGCACGACCTGGCCTACAAGGCCGCGCGCGATATTGAATCGGTGGCTTACGATGTGACACGCAAAAAATCGTCCTATCCTGAGATTACCTACGAGCCGGAACTGGAAGCGATTGAAGCCGAACTGGCCGCCATCCAAAAGCGCATCGACGAAGGCAAGCCGCAGCAAGAGGCGTTGGCCGTGCTGCGCGCCCAGCGCAACAAGATCCGCGCCATCATCAAGATGATCGGCGAGCTGCACCAAGCCAGCCAGAAGGCCTACGACACCACGCCGTTCTGGGCCGACGCTGATATGGGCCCGTTCCTGTCGCAGCAGAAGTACGAGTTCCGCATGATCCTCTCGCACCTGCGCTGGGACTCGCCGATCTTCCGCTTCTCGCTGCGGGTGGCGATGGCGATTTCGGTCGGCCTGCTGGTTGGCGCGTGGCTGCCGTATGCGGCGCACAGCTACTGGATCGTGCTGACCATCGTGATTATCCTGAAGCCGTCGTTCAGCATGACCAAGCAGCGCCGGCGCGACCGGATCGTCGGCACGGTGATCGGCTGCATCATCACGGCGCTGATCCTCAAGTTCCTCAACTACCCAGCCTTCATCCTCGGCGCGCTGGTGCTGTCCACCGTGGCCATGCCGACCTTTGTCTACCTGCGCTATCGCTACGCGGCGGTGGCGGTCAGCGTGATGATCCTCTTGCAGATGTATTTGCTCGCACCGGGCAACGAGAACCTGATCATGGAGCGGCTGGTCGATACCATCGTCGGTGCAGCGGTAGCGACGGCGTTCAGCTTCGTACTGGCGAACTGGGAATACCAAACCTTGCCACGCCTCGTGCGCGGCGTGCTGGATGTGAACCTGCGCTACATGCAGGCCAGCTTCGATCTGCTGCAAGGTAAGGGCAAGGACGATTTCGCCTATCGCATTGAGCGCAAGCGCTTGATGGATTCTCTCGCAGCGCTCAGCTCCGCGCTGGTGCGCATGCTCGACGAGCCAACCAGCAAGCAGCGCGCGGTGGAAGACATCAACCTGTTCATCGTGCAGAACTACCTGCTGATGGCGCACGTAGCGGCGCTGCGCGCGATCCTGCGCCGCCATGCGAAGGAATTGCCGGCAGGCCCAGTCAACGCCATGCTGAGCGAGAGCCACGATCAAGTGGTGCAGATTCTCGAACACGCGCTCGATCCGCATGCGGCTGAGGCGAGCGAAGACGCGCTGATGTCGCCATCGACCTTGTCGGCGCAGGAGACCGCCGCTGCGGCAGCGGCGCAAGTGCCGTGGTCTGGCTGGCCGCTGGTTCAGCGCCGCATCCGCCTGCTGCAAGCGGATGCCGTGAAGATTATCGTCCACAGCGAAGCAATCCTGCGCGACGTGAGCTAAGATAGGACGATGAACTCCTCATCGTCCTCCTTCACCACCCGCGACCTGCTGTCCGCCCTGCTGGTCGTCATCATCTGGGGCACCAACTTCGTCGCCATGAAAGTCGGCTTGCGCAGCCTGACGCCATTTCAAATGGGCGCGGCGCGCTATGTGTTCGCCATCCTGCCGCTGATCCTCTTCATCAAGCCGCCCAAGCTGGCGCCGAAGTGGGTGATCGCCTACGGCCTGAGTCAGGGCGTGGGCCAATTCGGCTTCCTTTTCCTGTCGCTGAAAGTCGGCATGTCCGCCTCGCTGGCGTCGGTGATCCTGCAAACGCAGGTTTTCTTCACCGCCATCTTCAGCTTCATGCTGCTGAAAGAACGCACCAGCCGCGCACTGTTGGCTGGCCTTGCACTGGCTGCACTGGGCTTGCTGTGCTTCGCTGCCAGCTCGCTGCAATCCGTTAGCGCCAGCGACATCACGCCTGCCGGCTTTGCGCTATGCCTGACCGGCGCCGCCTTGTGGGCCGTCTCCAACATCGTGGTGCGCAGCGCGCAGAAAGCTTCGCCGGGCTTTGACGTGATCAGCTTTATCGTGTGGTGCGGCGCGGTGCCGATTATTCCCTTCGTGCTGCTGTCGCTGGCTTTTGACGAT
The DNA here is from genome assembly GCF_009857435.1 of Duganella rivi. Lineage (GTDB taxonomy): Bacteria > Pseudomonadota > Gammaproteobacteria > Burkholderiales > Burkholderiaceae_D > Rugamonas > Rugamonas rivi. Next base: position 66,732 of record NZ_WWCK01000007.1, on the reverse strand, counting down.
CCGGCCACGCGCTGGCAGTGGGTTGATGCGCCGTTCTCCGCATGGATAGCGGTGGCCTACATCGGCTGGATGTCCACCATCGTCGGCTACGCGCTGTGGACACGGCTGCTCAAGCGCCATCCGGTCAATCGCGTTGCGCCATTTAGCCTGGGCGTGCCGGTGGTCGGCATCACGTCGGGCATGCTGGCCCTCGGTGACGTTATCACCGGCTGGCAGTGGGCGGGCATCGCGCTGATTGTCGCAGCGCTGGTCTGCACCATGTTCGGCGGCCGCTGGCTAGACCGCAAAGCCTGATCAAGCCGCGAAGCAGACGCGGTTGCGGCCCGTCTCCTTGGCGCGGTACAGCAGCGCGTCGGCCTTTTGCAGCATGGCCTCCGCCGTGCCTGCCGCGAGATCGGCATACACGCCCATACTCATGGTGACCTTCAACTCCGGGTGCACCTGGTGCCATGGGAAGGATTCGATCATCCCGCGCAGCTTGTCGCACAGCGCTGCCGCTTGCGGCAATTCAGTCTCCGGGAAAGCGATCACGAACTCCTCGCCGCCGTAGCGCGCCACCAAGTCGCTCAAGCGCATATGGCTGCGCAGGATTTCGCCGACCTGGCGCAGCACCGCGTCGCCAGTGGCGTGCGAGAACTGGTCGTTAATCTTCTTGAAGTAATCGATATCGCCGATCACCACGCTCAGTGGGCGCTTGTGGCGCACCGCGTGGCTGAACAGCGTGGAAGCCTGCTCGTCGAAGTGGCGGCGGTTGTGCAGCTTGGTCAGCGCATCGCGCACACTGAGCTCGCGCATTTGCTCCGCTTGCAGCAGGATGGTCTGGTGCGAATCCTGTAGTTCCTTGTGGCTGCGCGCCAGCTTCTCGCTCATGTCGTTGAAGGCGGCGGCCAGTTCGGCCACTTCGTCCTTGCCTTGCACCGGCACGCGCTGCAGCAGCGAGCCGCCATGCATGGCGCGCACGGCGTCGGTCAGGCAGCCCAGCGTGCGGCCCAAGCTGCGGCTCAACAGCAGGCCAAGCGCCACGGCCAGCACCGCAGCGGCGCTGACGCCGAACCACAGCGCGTCGCGCATCGCCGCCAGGTATTGGAGTTCCTGCTTGCTCGGCGTGATCACGCCTTCCGGCGACACATAGGCCACCACGCTGCCATTGACGGTGACGGCGCGCGCGTCCTTGCGCGCCGCGTCGGGCAGCGGCTCGCCGGGGTGATACACGCCGGCGCCCAGCAGCACGCGGTAATCCTGATCGGCCAGGATGAAGCGGAATGGCGGCTCGCCAGCGCGAGGCCGGCCCTCGCCGCCCTGAGGCGGTGGCGGCGGGCGGCGCTCCTCGCCTTGCGCGCCGTCCGACAGCGGCGGCGGACGGTCGCCGGAACGCATGTACTCATCGAAACCGTCGCGGCCGGGGCTGGCCTGCCAGCTGCCGTACTGTTGCAGATACGCGGTGACGGTCGCATGGAAATGCTCTGCTGCCTGCTCACGCCGGATGCTATCCACCTTCTTGGTCATGCCGACGTAGGCCAGGCCGCCCACCATCGCTACCGCCGCCAGTCCGGTCAACAACAAGGCCAGCATGAATTTTGTGCGCAGAGACATCCCAACCCCATTAGAACATTGCCAAAAGGACAGCAATCATACCGCAAGGAAGTTTGGCTGCCAAAAAAATCAGCGCCTTGGCGTTGCTCTTAAGCACCACCTTTTCATAGGAGAAACGTGGAGTTATACGAATAACTTATTACTCGTATCATAAATCAAAAGTTTATTTATTACTGGAGAGCGCGCATACTGCAACGCATCAAACGAATATTTACGGAGCTTCTGATGAGCACTACGACCTACACCAACTACGCTGAGACTGGCTACTTCGCCAATATTGCCAATGCCGCGCGCCAACTGTTCGACGCCGTGTTCGCTGTACAGCCGGTTATGTCGCAGCGCAACAAAGAAGAAACCATCTGGTGGCTCAACAGCTTGGCCAATGACTGCGAGCGCCATTCCCCGAGCCTGTCTGCTGAACTGCGTTACTTCGCTTCCCGCGGCTAATCGAATTTACGAATTTATTTTTAGGAGAATACTATGCTGACCATCATCGAAAACCTGCCTGCTGCAATCGCCCTGTCCGGTCTGGTACTGCGCCTCTACCTGGGCGGCAAACCAGAAACCAAGGCAGAATAAGCTGCAAAGTTACTGAGCAAAATGGCAAAAAGCCCCCGTCGGCACTGAGCGCGATCTTGAGCGCGTTCAGGCTGACGGGGGCTTTTTAAGTTTTAACGCCTTAGTTCAAGCGCGAGTTACGCATCCCATACAGGAAGTAAGTCAAAATCGCCGCGCTCATCCAGATCACGAACACGGTGTAAGTCGTCATCGACAAACCGAACATCAGATACAAGCAAGCCGCAATACTCAGGCCCGGCACCAAGTAAGGGCCGCCCGGCACGCGGAAGCCCTTCACTGCAGACGGGCCTTCCTTGCGGCGCATCACCGGCACCGCCAGCGACACCACGATAAACGCCGTCAGCGTGCCCATGCTGACCATGTCCCACAAGAAGGTCGCGTCAACAAAGCCGGCCACCAGGCCAACCACGATACAGACGATCAGCGTGTTCTGCACCGGCGAACCGGTACGTGCGCTTACCTTGCGGAACGACGGCGAAATCAGGCCGTCCTTGGAAATCGCGTACAGGATGCGGGTCTGGCCGTAGATGGTCACCAGCGTCACGCTGAACACCGAGATCACCGCGCCCGCCGCCAGCACCAGCGCCGGCCAGGTTTGACCGGTGACGTTTTGCAGGATCACGGCCAGGCCGGCTTCTTGACCGGCAAATTTAGCCGCAGGCTGCGCGCCCATCGCGGCCACCGCCACCAGCATGTAGAACAAGGTAACGATGCCCAGCGCGGCCAGGATACCAATCGGCACATTGCGGGTTGGATTGCGTACTTCTTCGCCGGCAGTGGCCACGGTGTCCAGGCCGATGAAGGAAAAGAACACAGTCGCCGCAGCCGCCGTCACGCCGGCCATGCCGGTGAAGTGGGTGCCGCCGTCCGGGCTGAAGAACGGGTGGAAGTTGTTGATGTCAAAACCGCTAAACGCGATTACGACGAAGAAGATCAGGATGGCCAGCTTGACCAGCACCATGATGGCGTTGGTGGTGGCCGATTCCTTGGCGCCGCGCACCAGCAGCACGCAGCACAGGCAGACCAGGATAATCGGCGGCAGGTTGATGTGGCCGGTGTGGATCTCGATGCCGTGCGCGGTCGAGACGATCATCGGCGTGCGCAGCAGCTCGGGGATGTGCCAGCCGAAGGCGTTGTTGAGGAAGTTGTTCAGATAGTCCGACCAGCCGATCGCGGTGGCGCTGGCCGCAAGACCATATTCGAGCAGCAGGCAGGCGGCCATGATGAAGGCCAGGAACTCGCCCACGGTGGCGTAGGCAAACGAATACGAGGAGCCCGAGGCTGGAATGCGGAACGACAGCTCGGCGTAGCACAGCGCGGTCAAGCCAGCGGTAATCGCAGCGATCAGGAAGGACAGAATCACGGAAGGGCCGGCCTTGGGAACGGCCTCCACCATCGTGAAGAAAATACCGGTGCCGATGGTGGCGCCGACGCCGATCATCGTCAGGGGAAACAGGCCTATGGAGCGGTGCAGGCCATTGCTGCTGGAAGCTTGTTCGGTGTTTTTATTGTCGACCGGCTTGGTACGGGTCAGTTTCTGGACCAGCGTTTGGTTCACAGGCAATTCCTTGTGGGAGTATATGTTCGGGCAAAAACACAGCGATTATAGGGCTTTCCGCTGCGCGGCCCTACAGGTATTTTGTGCCAGAAATGCAACCCTCGTCGCCTCGGCGTTACAAGTGCTTACTTTTGATACAGCGCCATGTATAGATTGGAAACTAGTGGCAGGTTACCCTTGAGGCAAGTGTTACCCCAAGCCAAGAAGGAGCCAGCCATGCCGATCAAAAAAATCCCGACCGTATCCCGCCGCTTCCATCCCGCCGCCCTGACCGGCGCCGCCGTGATGCTGGTCGGCCTGGCCATCACCCTGACCGCGCTGATCGTCCGCGCTTAACCGATATAGAACGCGCCGGGCAGCTTGGCTGCCTTGCGATCAAAGGTCGCCGTGCGCGAGCAGCCGGCGTGCCTCGCGATTCCGATAATCAAACAGTCTGCCAAATCCGCTGACGATAATTTAAACCGGCGTAGCGCCTGTAAACGTGCGCAGCCTTTTCAACCTTCAGCTCAGGCATATTCACAAGCCGGGTTAATACCGCGTGTAACTCAACTCTCCTGAGTTGAAAGCTATAACTCAACACCCAAACTAACTCTGCCACGACAACGAGACTGACAAATCCTTGCTCAGTTCGTGACAACGTATTGATCAACGACGCTGCTTGTGCATACTGCTGGGCATCATCTTGCATGAAGTACCTGAGCAGCACGTTGGTATCCAGACCAATCACTTGCCTGCCCTCACAGCCCGTTTCACCGCGATTTCCAGCAACTCGTCTACGGAGCAGTCTAGATCAAGCCTAGGCAAGATGCCCTTGAGTTCAGTAATTGATCGATTCTTGGCGATCATTAAGACTTGCCCATCTTCATACTTCAAAAGCTCAATGCGATCGCCATCCTTGAGACCAAGTGCTTTCTGTATAGATCGCGGCAGCTTAATCGTCCCGTCAGCCGCGAAAACTGTCATAGCCATGATGAACTCCTCATGTTAGTGAGGCTTTCACTGTAGGCTGATGGTGGGGACAATCAAGCGGGCCGCGCTGTGGGTTTGCGCGGCCGCAAGGAGTTGCTTAAGCGAGGGCGTCGATGTTGTTGCCCAGGTTGGACGTGCTGCTGGTAGTGGCGGATTTGGCGGCTTGGGCCATGTCGTAGACCAGTTGCTCTTGCTGGGTGACGGTGCCGTCTTCGTTTTTGTCGGCCGCTTCGTAGGTCTTGGCAGCGCTGCTCGAGCTTACGCCGCCTGCACCGCCGCTACCTCCTCCTCCGCCTTGCGGTGCACCGCCTTGTGGGCGCGGTGGTTTGAAGTCGCCGCTCTTGATGGCCGACTCCAGATCATCTTTGGTGATCGATCCCGTCCCTTCTTTGTCGATGGCCTCGTACTGCTTGGTCGCGTCGTCGGCCGAGACGCCTTTAGACTCAAGGCCTTTCACGAATTCGTCCTTGGTGACCGAACCATCGGTGTCGGTATCCATATCGCTAAAGACCTTGGATGCGAGGCGCGCTGCACCTTTCGCTGGATCGAATGCGGGCGCGCTGGTGCTGCTGTTAGAAATGCTGCTGATTGCTGTCATGGCTCTTACTCCGTAGTTAAGGACAATGCTGCTCCTATTAACGAAAGAATCCATGTATCTATGACCCCACCAAGTGTAAAGGCGGGTAAAGATCAACCGACGCGCACCACCATCAAGCCCGCCCGCAAGCCAATGCGTACATCGGGATTCGGGAACACCACCAGCTCTTCCGGGAACTGAACGGTATAAATGGTATCGCCATCACGCGCAATCTCTTCGCCCTGTTTCATGGCGGTGAAGTTATGCGTCTCTTTGCCAAACGCCATTTGGAATTGGTCGCTCAACTTGATGATCTGGCGCGCGGTATTGAAAATATGCGGACGCTGCGCACCTTCGCGCTTGGGCGCACCGCGCAGCAAATCATCCAGCGCTTGCGATGCGTCCTTGAACTGCGCAAGGTCGTTCTGACCCAGCGTGCCGATGCGGCCCAGTTCAATCGTGGTTCCCGCCGCAGCGTGATGCTCGGACGAGTAGTAGCTATAGGTGCCCACCGACGCCGGATTCATGATGATGGCGCCGATGCCCGCAAGTCCCAGCCAATCAATCAGCGCGCCACGCGCCGCATCGGGAATCAACTCCGGCACGATGGCGAAAGTCGGATACACCGATGGACGGATCGCAGTGTGCAAATCGAGATGCCAGCGCACCGGCCCAGCATCCTTGAAGAACGCAGTAGTGGCCGCGATCATCACATCGGCACGCGCGGCTTCCACCGTACCTTCCAAGGTGCCGCGCTGTTCGCGGAACATGCGGTTCAAATCCGCATCGATGAAGCGCCTGCCGGCGCGGATAGCATCAATACTGCCAACACACAGCATCAAGTCCACAGCCAGCGCGGAAGGCTGGTGCGACAGGGCATCCAGCAGATAAGCCACGACTTCAATCGGGCCGGTCTCGTCGCCATGCACGCCGACAGAGACCAGCACCGCCGGCCGCGCCGCGTCGCGCGCACCGCCAGCAGCCTTGATCGTGATGATGCCGTCCGCCGGCTCGGCGACCGAGAAACCGGCCGCCGTGAAACGCTGCGCGACGGCGCTGAAGTCCGCCTCCGCCAGCGCGCGTACGGCTGGCGGCAACTGCGCGGGCAAAGCTGCTGGTGAATCACTCATCGAATTACGCCGCCAATGCCGTGGTGCTGGCGTTGACCGCCTCCGACAATGCCCACACATCCAGCATGGCTTGCTCCAGATCCGTCGCCGCAGCGTAGCCGGACAAGCCCAGCGTGTTGGCGACGACTTCCACCGCCTCCGCCGCCGTGTGATCGCCGGTCGCTTGCTTCAGCACTTGCGACAGTAAGCGTTGCTGCGTGCGGCGCAGCGCGTTCTGCGCATAGCTGCGCAGCTGTTCTTGCGAACGGCTGACTGCAGGCAGCTTCAGGCCACGCTCCAACGTATCGATGCCGACTTGCGCGCGCAGCGCCAGGCCAACTTGCAGGAAGGCCGGCAAGTCCATGCCAGCAGGACGCGATACCGACAACGCCGCAAACACAAACGCTGCCACCGACTCAATCGCATCGACAGCCTTCCACGCATGCACAAACTCCACGCGCAGACCGGCAGTCAATTCCGCTTCGGACTGGCCATCGGTCGACGACAGTGCCACCAGCGTTTCCGGCTTGGCGAACAAGGCGGTCAATTCGGCCACACCGTTGCGCAGCTGATCGGCAGGCACCGACAGCGCGCCTTCAATCACTGCTTTTTGCAGCACGCGGGTATGCGCATCAACCTTGATCGACACAGCACGCGGCACTTTCAGAGCATCCGCATCCAGCGCATTGAACACCGGCGCCAGGTTCAGCGCAGACCAAGCTTGGCCCCACGCCAAAATAACTTCCGCTTCATCGACGCCATGCTCGCCAGCCAGCTGGCGCAGCATCAGTGGGCCGCAACGGTTCACCGATTCATTTGCCAGCACGGTCGCCAGAATCGCATTCGCCAGCGGGTGTGCCAGCGCTGGACGCGTGGCTACCAGCAGATCAGGGAAGTACGGCTTCAGCACCGACTCGGCCCAGCTGTTATCGGTCAGCGGCAGCGCCGACAGAATGCGCTTGTAGCGATTCTTCACGTTGGCGATGACCACTGCCAGTTCCGGCGTGGTCAGGCCACGGCCATCGGCCTTGCGGCGCGCCAGTTCGGCCACCGACGGCAGCTGCTCCAGTTCACGCGACAGTGCGCCCTCTTCTTCCAGCGATGCGATCAACGCTGCATAACCATCTTGCACACCGGCGTCGGTCTGCGCTTGCAGTTCGCGCACCAGCAACTGGGTTTGCAGCGTGTTGTCGCGCAAGACCAGGCGCTCGATATCCTGCGTCATTTCGTTCAGGATGCGATTGCGGTCTGCTTCGCTCAACTGGCCGGCGTTCATTTCCACGTCCAGCCACATCTTCGCGTTCACTTCGTGGTCAGAGCAATCCACGCCGGCCGAGTTGTCGATCGCATCGGTGAAGATGCGGCCGCCCGACAGCGCGAACTCAATACGGCCCGCTTGCGTCGCGCCGAGGTTACCGCCTTCGGAAACCACTTTGCAGCGCAGCTCATTGCCGTTGACGCGGATGTTGTCGTTGGCGCGATCTTTAACTTGCGCGTGGGTCTCGGTGGACGATTTGATGTAGGTGCCGATACCGCCGTTGTAGAACAGATCAACAGGCGCCAGCAGAATGCGGTGCATCAGTTCTTCCGGTGGCAGCGCGGTTTCTTCGATATCCAGCACGGCACGAATTTCCGGCGACAGTTCGATCGAGCGCGCGGTACGCGGGAACACGCCGCCGCCCTTCGAGATCAGTTCCTTGTTGTAGTCATCCCACGAGGAGCGCGGCAGCGCGAACATGCGCTCGCGTTCCTTGAACGAGACTTCCATGTCCGGGTTCGGATCGAGGAAGATGTGACGGTGATCGAATGCAGCCACGATCTTCAGCTTGCGCGACAACAGCGCGCCGTTGCCGAATACGTCGCCCGACATATCGCCCACGCCGACCATGGTGACTGGCGTTGCGTGAATGTCGTGATCCATTTCGTAGAAGTGGCGCTTGACCGCTTCAAACGCGCCCTTGGCGGTAATGCCCATCTTCTTGTGGTCATAGCCGTTGGAGCCGCCCGACGCAAACGCGTCGCCGAGCCAGAAGCCACGCTGCACGGCGATGCCGTTAGCGATATCGGAGAAGGTCGCGGTGCCCTTGTCTGCCGCCACCACCAGGTACGGGTCGTTGCCGTCGTAGCAAACGGTGTCGGTCGGCGAAACGATTTTGCCCAGCACGCGGTTATCGGTCACTTCCAGCAGGCTGGAAATGAACAGGCGATACACTGCTTCGCCTTCCGCCGCGATGGTTTCGCGCGCGGCGTCTTTCGGCATCTGCTTGCAAACGAAGCCGCCCTTGGCGCCGGCCGGCACGATCACCGCGTTCTTCACCATCTGCGCTTTTACCAGGCCGAGAACTTCGGTACGGTAGTCTTCCATGCGATCCGACCAGCGCAGACCGCCGCGCGCCACAGGGCCGCCGCGCAGGTGCACGCCTTCAAAGCGGCGCGAGAACACGAAGATTTCGCGGAATGGACGCGGCTCCGGCACCAGCGACAAATTGCTGGTGTCGAATTTGAAGATGATCTTGTCGCCCTTCTGCTCATTCTGGAAGTAGTTGGTGCGCAGGGTTGCGCCGATCAGCGTTGCCATTGCTCCCAACACTTCTTCGCTGTCGGCGTGGTTAATGGCTGGCAGGCGGCTCTTGATATCGGCCAGCTTGTCCAGCGCCGCAACGCGGGTCGCTTCAGGCAGCGCAGGATTAAAGCGCTGCAGGAATACGTCTACCAGTTCTTTCACGATCACCGGCTGCTTGCGCAGCGTCTCCGCCATGTAGCGCACCGAGAAGCGCGGGCTAGCTTGACGCCAGTAGCTCATGTAAGCACGCACCAGCTGCACTTCGCGCACGCTCAAGCCGCCTTCGACCACGAGGCCATTCAGGCGGCCGTCTTCCGCTTCGTTGTTGAACAGTGCAGCGAACAGTTCTTCCGCTACCGGCACGATTTCCGCGTGCGCCAGCTTGGCCGCACTGGCGGCATCTACCGACAGGCTGGTGACGAAGTGGCGCTCGCCGTTCACGCGCAGCGAGTGTGCGTGTTCGCGGTCGATGGCAACGCCGGCGTTATGCAGCGCTGGCAGGATGGTCGACAGCGATGGCACGCGATCCACCGAGTACAGGCGAATGGTGGTGTGGCCGTTGTCCGCTTCCACGCGCACGCTAACGCGCGATCGATCAGGGTTGCGCAGAATCGCGCCCAGATCGTGAAAGGCAGCGGATGGCGTGGTCGCAGCGACGTAATCCGGCGGCAGCGTGGCGCACATCTTGCGCATGCTGGCGCGCAGCGGCACGTCGGTGACGGCGTCGGCCAGCACGGAGAACTGGTCGTGCCAGCCGTCCATCACCGCCAACAGCGGTTGCTGGATATCGGTTTCCAGATCCAGCGGATAGCGCGCGCCGTGCGCGATCAGGTAGACGCGGGCCAGCGGGCCATCGGCCACCAGCGTTTGCGAGCTGACGTGGCCAGCACCGGAACTGGCTTGCAGCGCTTTCGCCAGCGCCGAAGCGACGCTTGCGCTGTAACGCTCACGCGGCAGGTAGACCAACACGTTCAGGTGACGCGCATACACGTCGCGGCGGGCGAACACTTTGGCGCGTGGCTGCTTGTACAGCGACACCACGGCGCCGCACACTTCGGCCAGCCATTCAGGATCGGCTTCCAGCGCTTCGGTACGCGGCAGCGACTCAAGGATTTCAACGAATTTCTCAGCGCGGAAGCCTTCCTGGCGCACACCGGCGATGCTCAGCACGCGCGCCACGCGGCCACGCGCGAACGGCAGGCGGTTCAGCGGGGTCGAAGTCGCGGCGCGGGTGAACAGGCCCACGAAGCAGTATTCACCGAGGATCGCGCCTTGCGCGTCGGTGTGGCGGATGCCGATGAAGTCCAGCTGCTGGTCGCGGTGCAGCGTGCCTTCCACGTCCGCCTTGACGATGGACAGGGTGTGCGCGCGCTTGGACAGCGTATCGAAATCGCCAGGGATGTTGGCGAGGCAGGTGCCGTACACCGGGTGAGAAGTATCTTGCAGCACGCCGATACGGCTAGGGATATCGCGCTCGAGTTCACGCACGCCCGGCTTGACGGCGTAGTAAGCGTAGCCGAACGGCTCGAAGCCCTCGGTCTTGGCCCATTCGAGGAAGGCGGCGACTTCCTTGCCTTCTTCGTTATGCGATGCGGCTTCGGCGCCGATGCGGCTGAAGTGATCCAGCATGGCGGCGCGGTCGCGGCGCACCACGGCGGCGTCGCGCGACACCATGACGATGCGCTCCACCAGCATGCCGAGTTCCGCCTCCGGCAGATCTTCCGACAGCAGCACCAGCACATACGATTCCAGCTTGTCGCCGGCTTGTCCGACGCTGGTGACTGCGCCGTCGGCGTTGCGCGCCACCGGCAGCACCGCATTCAGCACGCCGTTGGCAGCCACGCGCAGTTTGCGCATCGCCATCACGATGGAGTCCACCAGGTACGGCGCGTCGTCATTGAGGATCAACAGCGCGGTGGCCTTGCCACCACGGCCATCATCGTAACGCAGCTTGGCGATTTGCGCGCCGCTGCCGGTGCGCTTGGAAGCTTGAGTGAAACCGTCCCACAAAACCGGCGCGAGACTATCGGGCGCCGTGCCCGCAAGGTCTTCATCGTCGAGAGAACCGAGCCACGCGCTGATGAGCGCGGCGACTTCGGTGGCGGGCTTGTTTGCATTGACCAAATCCAGCGTTTGTTTGCGCAGGTCTTGTGGTGCTTGTTTCATCTTGCTTCTCCAATACGTTATAGGTATCTTGTGTTGCAGAAGGCCGCGCCGGCTTGTGGCTGCGCTGTGCCTTAGTCGTACAGTCCGGGGAGTCCCAGAATCCGGCTTAACTCCTCCAGCGCATTATGCACTTCAATCGCCAATTGCGGGTCTGCCAAATCGGCAGGTTCCAGGCGGTCGCGGTAGTGTTTTTCCACCCATGCTACCAGCGTGTGATACAGCGCCTCGGTCATGAACACGCCTTGATGCATGGCTGCCGCTTCGGCATCGGTCAGCGCCACGCGCAGACGCAGGCACGCAGGGCCGCCGCCGTTGCGCATCGACTGGCGCAGATCGAAGTGAATCAATTCATCAATCGCGCTGCCGCTGGCAACCAGGCCTTCCAGATACGCAGCGACGGAAGCGACTTCCTGGCACTCTTGCGGAATCACCAGCGCCATTTTGCCATTGTCTTTGCTTAGCAGCTGGCTGTTGAACAGATAGCTCGCCACCGCATCGGCCACCGGCACCTTGGCGGTATCGACACGGATCGCGTTCAGGTCTGCGCCCACGCCGGCCATCGCACGGCGCAGCTGGTCGAGCGCGCCCGCTTCGTCGGCGAATGCCTGCTCGTGGTAGAACAGGGCATTGGCGTTACCCACTGCGATCACGTCGTTGTGGAACACGCCTTGATCGATAACGTCAGGATTTTGCTGGATGTAGACGGTGCGTTCTGCCGACAGTCCGTGCAAGCGTGCCACCGCCTGCGAAGCCTCCAGCGTTTGACGCGCCGGGAATTTTTTCGGCGCCGATGCGGAAGCATCAAACTCGGTGCGGCCGTAGACGAACATCTCAACGCCGGCGCTGCCGTGGTCTTTGCACAGGCGGGTGTGATTGGCCGCGCCTTCATCGCCGAAGGCTGGGGTGCCCGGCAGCGCATCGTGCACGGCGAAGTGCTTTTCATCTTTGAAGATGGCGCGCAGCGCGCGGGCCGACTGTGTGTGTTCGAAGGCGCGGTGCAGTTTGTTGTTCAGGTTAGCAGCGGTGAAGTGCAGGCGGCCATCGGCGCTGTCGGCCGATGGGCTGACCGTCGCCGCGTTCGCAGTCCACATCGGCGAAGCCGAATATGCGCACGCCAGAATCACCGGCGACTCTTTCGCGGCCTTGGACAACACCTCCGCATCCGTGCCGGTAAAGCCGATGCTGCGCAGCAGTCGGAAGTTCGGACGATCCTGGGGCGGCAGCAGCGCCTGGCCGAAGCCGCGTGCAGCCAGCGCGCGCATCTTGGCCAGGCCTTGCAGCGCCGCCAGCTTGGGATTGGATGCGCTCTTGACGTTGTTGAACGACGCCACGTTGCCGAACGACAGGCCGGCGTAGTTGTGCGATGGGCCGACCAGGCCGTCGAAGTTGAATTCGCGTGCGGACATTGAAGCTACCTTTTAGAAGTTCATGCCCGGCGACAGTTTCGCAGGCATCTCGAGGACAGGGTTTTCAATCGATGCAACTGGGTAGGCGCAGTAGTCCGCCGCGTAGTAAGCGCTAGGACGGTGATTGCCCGACTGGCCCACGCCGCCGAACGGCGCGCTGCTTGCTGCGCCGGTGGTTGGACGGTTCCAGTTGACGATGCCGGCGCGTGCGCGCACTTGGAAAATCTTCCACAGGTTTTCGTCGTTGGAGATCAGGCCCGAAGCCAAGCCGAATTCGGTGTTGTTGGCGGCCTTGATGGCGCTGTCGAAATCGGCCACGCGGATGATTTGCAGCAGAGGGCCGAACCACTCTTCGTCCGGTATGCCCTTCGCATCGGTGACGTCGACGATGCCTGCCGAGACGAAGCCGGTGTTGGCGTCCAGGTGCTTCATTTCGAGCAGCAGCTTGCCGCCCTTGGCGACCAGGTCAGCCTGCGCTTGCACCAGGCGCTTGGCGACAGCGGCCGACACCACTGGGCCCATGAACGGCGCAGGTTCGGCAGCAGGGCCGCCGATGGTCAGGCGGCTCGCCACGTCCACCAGGCGCGCGACAATCGCATCACCAGCCGCGCCGGTAGGCAGAATCAAACGGCGCGCGCAAGTGCAGCGTTGACCAGCCGAGATGAAGGCCGAGGACACGGCCATGAACACGGCAGCATCAACTTCCTTGGCATCCCAAATCACCAGCGGATTGTTACCGCCCATTTCCAGCGCCAGCATCTTGCCCGGCTGGCCGCCGAATTGTTTATGCAGCGCGGTGCCGGTCTGGCAGCTGCCGGTGAACAGCACGCCGTCCAGCAGCTTGCTCTGGCCCAGCGCGATGCCGGTTTCGCGGCCGCCGTTGACCAGATTGATCACGCCTTTCGGCAGGCCGGCTTGTTCCCACAGCTGCACGGTTTTGACGGCGGTGCGCGGCGCGTATTCACTCGGCTTGAATACCACGGTGTTACCAGCGATCAGCGCAGGCACGATATGGCCGTTAGGCAGGTGGCCGGGGAAGTTGTAAGGGCCGAACACGCCGAACACGCCGTGTGGACGGTGACGCAGCACGGCTTCGCCATCGGCGATCTTGTTGCTGGACTCACCGGTGCGCGCGCCGTAGGACTGCACCGAGATGTCGATCTTGTTGGCCATGGTGGTCACTTCAGTGCGCGCTTCCCACAGCGGCTTGCCCACTTCTTCAGAGATCAGCAGCGCCAGTTCCTCGGCATCTTGCTTGAGCAGATCACGGAAACGGGTGCATACGGCGATACGTTCGGCCAGCGGAGTCAGTGCCCATGCTTCAAACGCGGCGCGTGCGGCGGTCGTCGCTTGCGCCACGTCCTGCGCGGTGGACTCGTTGCTGCTCCACGTTTGCTTGCCGGTGGCCGGATTGATGGTAACCAGTTCTGCGCCGCTGCCGTGCAGCCATTCGCCGTTAATGAAGTTGCTGATGTCTGCTGCAGAATTAGCCATTGTTTTTCCTCGGATTGAGAGTCAGGGTGCGCACGGTGTCGCCGGTTTTGCAGTGCAGGAGCTGCTGCTCTGCTTCCGGCAAAGCGACAGCGCCGTTGACCGGCACCGACTGCGACAAGATCATGCGGAAATCTTTGAGCGTGGTGTTCGACACCAGCATCGGTTCGGCCGTTGCGCTCTCCGGCGCGCAGGCGGAATCCCAGTCGGTAGTCGGGCCGATTTCAGCCAGTGCGCTATCGCGCATGGCGCGCAGTTCGGACACACGCGCTTGCAGCACCGGGCCGGCGTCGAAGATATCGACGTAGCCTTCGAAGTACATGCCTTCCTGCTCCAGCAGGCGGCGCGCCGGCGCGGTCGAGGTGTGCACCTTGCCGATCACTTCCTGCGCGTCGTCCGGCAGGTAGGCCACGTACAGCGGCTGGCGCGGCATCAGTTCTGCGATGAAGGACTTCTTGCCGACCGCGGTCAGCGCGTCGACGTGGTCGAAATCCATCTTGAAGAAGTGGCGGCCCAGCCCCTCGTAGAACGGCGAACGGCCGCTCTCCTCCTGGTAGCCGCGCATTTCGGCGATCAGCTTTTCAGTGAACAGGTGCGGAAACTGCGCGATGAAGAGGAAACGCGACTTGGACAACAGCTTGCCATTATTCCCCGTGCGGTAGTCCGGGTGCAGGAACAGCGAGCACAGTTCGGTGCTGCCGGTCAGGTCGTTCGACAGGTACAGCGTGTCCATGCGGGTGAACACATTCAGCTCGCGGCTGGAGTGCACCAGGGTGCCGATGCGGTAGTTGTAGAACGGCTCCGTCAAACCCACCGAGCCTTTGATGGCGCACACGCCGGCCAGGCGGCCAGTGTCGGTGTCCTCCATCACGAACATGTAATCACGTTCTTCGGGCGGGATGGTTTCGGCAAACGAGGCGACGGCGATGTTCAGGCGGTCGCCCATCATTTTCATGTCCGGCTTGAGCGTGGTCATGCCGCTGCCCACCTGCGTGGCCATGACATACAGGGCGTCGAGATCGTCGGCTTGAATTGCGCGTACTACTAGCATAGGTGGTCTCTTATATTCTGACGCAGATGACGGTGTCGCCTTCAGCGACGTTAAGCGCTTCCTGCACCTCTGCAGACAGCGCCACGCTGAGTTGCGATTCGAGCGATGGGCAATGCGTGATCACGGCGCGGAAGTTGTGCTCCGAACCGGACGACACGGCATAGCGCAGTTGCGGCTCGCGGCCACGGTCCGGTATTTCGACCGAGGTGGATACGCGGCGTTGCAGCGCGCCGGTAAAGGTGCGCAGCGAATTTTTATGGGCCTGCAAGATCGGGCCACCATCGAAGATGTCGATGTAGTCGTCGGCCTCAAAGCCTTCTGCGGTCAGCAGGTTGAAGGCCAGTTCGCCCGATGGATGGATCTGGCCCATGGCCGCTTGCGCATCGCCCGGCAGCAGCGGCACGTAGACTGGATAGTGCGGCATCAGCTCGACGATCAGGGTGCGGTTACGCGCGCCGCCGATGGTACGCTCGGCGTCGAGGAAATCCATCTGGAAGAATTTGCGGCCCAGCGCATCCCAGAACGGCGAGCCGCCTTCACTGTCGGTCACGCCGGCCAGCGGCACGAAGAAGCGGTCGGCGAAACGGTGCGGCGCCAGCACGGCAAACATCAAGCGGGCGCGTGACAGCAGCGCTGCTTCCGGCGTGCCGTGTTCACGCTCGCCGACGTAGAACGACGACAGTTGCGAGTAGCCGGTCAGCTCGGAGCACAGCGTCAGGGCATGCACGCTATGGCTGATGTTGAGGTCACGCGAGACCTGCTGGATCACGTCGTTGCGGAACGAGAAGTAGGTGCCGTTGGAGCCCGCTGCCGCAAACATGGCGGCGGTGCCGACGATGGATTTGTCCTCGGACTCCAGCACCAGCAGGTAGGCTTCTTCGCTAGGAATGTCGACATGCGCGGCAAACGACGCGATCGACAGTTCGATCATGGCGAGGATTTTCTCGCGCGTCTTGGGCAAGGTATGCACTCCCGGCATGGGCACTGCGGCCAGCGCTTCGAGGGCTGCAATATCCGCAAGTTCAACCGGACGGACTACATACATGAGAACTCCTTAGAGAATGCGTGCGGACCCAGCGCGCAAAGAACGCGCAGGGCCGAAAGGTAAAGCGGCGGATCAAAATCCGCCGCCGTGGTGTTACTTACGCTGCTTGCAGCAGGCCATCCAGCGACACGCGCAGGATGCGGTCCGCTTCAGCGATCTGCTCGTCCGAGACGATCAGCGCTGGCGCCATGCGCACCACGTCCATGCCGGCGATCAGCACCATCATGCCGTTGGCTTCAGCGGCTTTCTGGATGTCCTTCGAGCGGCCCTTCCACGCATCGCTGGTCACCACGCCCAGCAGCAGGCCGGCGCCGCGCACTTGCGAGAACACTTGCGGGTAGTCGGCCACTACTTTTTCCAGCGTGGCGCGCAGCTTGGCGCCGGCTTCTTTCACACGCGCCAGGAAGGCTGGCTGGTTGATGGTTTCCAGCACGGTCAGCGCCACGGTAGCGGCCATCGGGTTACCGCCGTAGGTGGTGCCGTGCGAACCGACGCTCAGGGTGGCAGCCAGTTCGTGGGTGGTCAGCATCGCTGCGACCGGGAAGCCGTTGCCCAGCGCCTTGGCCGAGGTCAGGATGTCCGGGGTGATGCCGTAGCTCATGTAGTGGAACAGCTCGCCGGTGCGGCCCATGCCGGACTGCACTTCGTCGAAGATCAGCAGGGCGCCGGTTTTGTTGCACAGGTCGCGCAGCTCTTGCAGGAAGGCTTTATCGCCTGGCACTACACCGCCTTCGCCTTGCAGCGGCTCAACGATCACGGCACAAACGTCGTCACCGATGGCGGCGCGGGCCGACTCGATGTCGTTGTAGGTGATGTGGTCGATCGACGGTGGCAGCGGCTCGAAGCCTTCGGTGTATTTCGACTGGCCGCCCACCGACACGGTGAACAGGGTACGGCCGTGGAACGACTGGTAGCACGAAATGATGCGCGATTTGTGCGCGCCGAATTTGCTGTGCGCGTGCTTGCGGGCCAGCTTCAGGGCCGCTTCGTTGGCTTCCGCGCCGGAGTTGCAGAAGAAGGCGCGATCAGCGAAGGTCGCTTCGGTCAGCGCCAGTGCCAAACGCAGCACCGGCTCATTGGTGTAGCCATTGCCGAGGTGCCACAGGGTGTTGGCTTGGCGGGTCAACGCTTCCACCACGATAGGGTTGCAGTGGCCCAGCGCGGCCACGGCGATGCCGGAGGTGAAGTCCAGATAGTGTTTGCCGTTCTGATCCCACAGATCCAGACCCGCGCCTCGAACCGGAACCATCGCTGCCGGTGCGTAGGTCGGCACCAGTACCTCGTCGAAAGTCTGACGAGTCACAGGACGGTTGAGAGCGGTCGATTCTACTTTGGCGTTCATGGCATTCCCTATCAATGGTGGGTACGGTGCGGCACAGCGCCGCGGTGACCCATTATAAAAAGCGGCATGCTAAAACTCTTTTCAAATGGCGACAAGAATTTTTACTTTTGGCCGCAAAGTAAGCTTGTCAGAATGTTCAGGCGGACGGCATCAGCTTGCGCTGGCGCTCTTCGCGCGGCGTGTTGCCAAATAAAGCACCAAAGGCGGTGGAGAAGTGGGAGCCGGAGGAGAAGCCGCACATCAGCCCCACCTGCACGATCGAGTGATTGGTCTCCAGCAACAGCTGGCGCGCCCGTTGCAGGCGCAGTTCGAGGTAGTAACGGGATGGCAGACTGCCAAGATATTGCTTGAACAAGCGCTCCAGCTGGCGGCGCGACAGGCCAACCAGGTTGGCGATGTCGTCGGTGGACAGCGGTTCCTCGATATTGGTTTCCATCAGCGTCACCGCTTCCGACAGGCGCGGCTGCAAGGCGCCGAAGCGGGCTTGCAGGGCCACGCGCTGGCGCTCTTCCGGCCCGCGCACGCGCTCCACGCACAGCGTTTCCTTGATGCTGGCCTGCACATTGGCGCCGAACAGCTGCTCTACCAGCGTCAGGGCAAAGTCGATGGACGCCGCGCCGCCGCAGCAGCTCAGGTGGCGGCCGTCCAGTTCAAACAGGTGGGGCGTGAGGATGGCGCGCTCAGTGATGTCCTCGGTATCGGCATACAGCGCCCACGGCAGCGCGATGCGCACGCCGGCCATCAAGCCGGCCTTGGCCAGCCACAGCACGCCGGCGCCGACGCCTCCCCAGTACTCGGCCGAGCGGCAGCGCTCGATCACGGCACGCGCCTGTTCGGGCGGCAGCGGCGCTTGCTGCTCGTCGGCCACCAGCAGGGCGATGTGCCAGCCCGGCTGGGCCAGCACTACTTGCGCAGGGGTCATGGTTTCCAGTTGCAGCACCTCGCGGCCGAGCGCGGCGGCAGCCAAGCGCAGCGGCTGCACCAGTCCGGCCCAGGTGATGCTGTCCGCTTCGCCCGCGTTGACCAGCAACAGGCGCAAAGGCTGCTGCTGGGCGAGACGGGAAAGGGTATCAAAAGACATTCAGGCTACTCCGGCGCAAGGGCGGTGGCAGGACGCTCGCTGCTCCATTGGCTCGCTATCATACCGGAGATCAACAATCCGGCGCCGAGCAAGCCGTTCCATGCCAGCGTCTCGCCGAGCCAGAAATAGGCGAAGATGGCGGCGCAGCCCGGCTCAAACGCGTAGATGACGGCCGCCTCGTTGGCGCTGCTGTGGCTCTGGCCCCAGGTTTGCAGCGAGATGATGGCGGCGGTGGCGATGACGCCGAGGTAAATCAGGTTGACGCTGTACATCTGCAAACCCTTGCTGACGTAGGCAATGTAGTCCGGCATATCCTGCGCGCGCTCGGCCCAGCCCAGCGGCACCTCGGTAATCAGCAGCCAAACGGCCGCGCACACCGCCACCGTGAGGATTTGCGAAGCGGTCAGCGCCATCAGCTTTTCCACCTTGCGGGTGGTGGTCTCCATCAGCTTGACGTAAATGCCGAAGAACAACGCGCACAGCAGCGCCAGCGTGTCGCCACGCCCCCAGCTGAAGCTGCCTTCCCAGCACAGCGCGAACAGGCCGGCCACCGACAGCACCAGCGCAAACAGGATGCGGCGCTCCAGCTTGGCCCCGAGCGCCACGCCGATCAGCGGCGGCACCAGCACGTTGAGGCCGGTGATGAAGGCATTGCGGTTGGAGCTGGTCAGCGCCAGCCCCTCGATCTGGAAGACGTAGCATAGGAACAACACCACGCCCGCCAAAATGCCCCAGCGCAGGTCGCGCCAGCGCACGCCCCACAGGAAGGGCAACAGCAGCACGCTGGCCAGCGCAAAGCGGCACAGCACGATCCAGCTGGCCGACAGGTAGCCGGTCATGTCTTTCATTGCAGGGAAGGTGGTGCCCCAGACGAGGGTGACAAGCAGCAAGGCGGCAATGCCGCGCAGATGAACAGGCATGGTTATTCTTATGGTTAGCGTCCGCATAGTGTACCCGCCGGAAAGCCCGATGCGAAGCAGCTATAATCACGTCCTATGGGTGAACGATACTTGAAAAGCATCCGGCTGCTGGCCGAATGCATGCAAGGCTATGAACGGCTCTCCGGCGAACACGTGCGCCGGAGCGGCTTGACGCACGCCCAGTTCGACATCATCGCCACGCTAGGCAATACGCCCGGCATGTCCTATAAAGAACTGGGCGACAAGACGCTGATTACCAAGGGCACCCTGACCGGGGTGATCGAGCGGCTCGAACAAAAAGGACTGGTGGAGCGTCAGCGCAACGACTGCGACAAGCGTTCCTTCTTTGTGAAACTGACCCCGGCCGGCGAGCAGACCTTCTGCACCGTGTTCCCGGAAGTCATCTCGCAAAGCGGCAAGGCGTTTGCCAATTACACCGAGGACGATTTCGAGCAGCTTGAAAAAACCCTGTCGGCGCTTAAAACTGTCATCATGGCCGGGCAGACGGGCAGTTCGTCCACCCATGAATGCGATTAAAAAACCAAGGATACAGATTTGAAAACTTCTCTGCTGGACGGCAAAAAGCCGGCCAAATTCGACAAACACATTATCGGCAACCTGCTGCTGGACGTAGCGCCTGCGGACGAAGTGCGCCAGGAAGCGCTGATCGTCGGCGTGCGCAATGAAGACGGCGAGATTTACCGCCTGATCGGCGCCAGCACCCACCGCAGCTTCATGAACGCGGTGGAAGAACTGTTCGACCTCGATCTGGTCGACGAACTGGAAGACGTGGACGATCCGGTCGAAGGTTGCGACGCCATCTTCCGCGAAGAGTAAGCGGCCACTCACATGAGGTGTTGGGTGAAATCCACGCCGCAAAAAGTATTTTCAAGAAAAGTGCCGCACGGCAATATTTTGAGTATAATTTTTTGCAATGGACAGACTCGACGCCTTCAAGACTATCGCTGCTCAAGCGAGCCGGGGCGAACTCACGTTCCCGGCCAACGTCAACGCCGCCCTGCGCTTGCAGCAGGCGTTGAACGATCCTGACTGTCACATCGAAGCAGCTGCCAAGCTGATACAGGCGGACCCGTTGCTGGCGGCGCGTAGCGTCGCCATTGCCAACTCGGTCGCCTACAACCGTTCCGGGACTGAAATTTCCAGCGTGCGCGCGGCCGTGCAGCGGCTCGGCATCCGCACCTTGCAATCGCTGGTGGCGGCGCTGATCGTGCGCCAGATCGGCAGCGAGGTCACCGAGCCATCGCTGGCGGCCAAAATCAATCAATTGTGGGAGCACACGGCGCACGTGGCGGCGCTGTCGCAAGTAATTGCGCGCCGCGTTACCCACGTCGATCCTGATACCGCCCTGTTTGCCGGCATCATGCACGAGGTGGCCGGTTTCTACATGCTGGCCAGCGCCAGCGAATTCCCCGAGGTAATGAGCGGCGAGCCGGAAGACTGGGTTGAGCACGGCGAGATCGACATCGGCCGCGGCGTGATGGAGCACTTGTGCGTGCCGGAAGGCGTGGTCAAAGCGATTGAATCGATGTGGATCGGCCTGCGCGCACTGCCGCCGGAAACGCTAGGCGACACGCTGCTGCTGGCCAATGACCTGTCGCCGGTGCATTCACCGCTGCATCAGCGCCCCGGCGCCACCACCCTGCAAGGCGCCCGCACCATCGACTTCGTGGTCGGCGAAGGCACGCTGCACGCCATCATGACCGAATCCGCGCACGAGGTGCAATCGCTGTACGCGGTGCTGATGCTGTAGCAAAAACTTGCTTCAGCGATTGTGCTTCAGCCAGCGCATCGCTCCAAACCTCTATTTGTTCCTCTGAGGCTTTAGTCAGCCTATTCCGAACAGTTTGCGGCAATGATCCAAAGCGCTGTGCCAGCTGTCGTTCCAGTAACGTGACCGCCCCTTCTCTACGCCCTTGCGTCAGCCCTTGCTCCAACCCTTGCTCCAACCCTTGCTCCAGACCGCGTTTCAGTCCACGCTCCATCCCTTGTTCCAGGCCCTCTTGCTTACCTTCCCGCCTGCCTAACTTCAGACCTTTCTTCATGCCATCGTTGACGAACATTTGTTCCAATGGATTGAGCAATTTCATGTCATGCTCCTTTCCCAGTGAGCGGATAGCCTGCCAGTAGCGTCGTTGACACTGCTCGGGCAAAACCATCATCCAGTTGATCACATTGAATAACACCATTATGCGCCTGCGGCTCCAGCGATGCTGGAACAGTAAGCTAGTCAAATGCAGCTTGTCCTTGTAGAGCCTGTGCGGATCATGATGAGCCTGCAGGGTGCACAGATGAACCAGTGTGACCCAGGCAATCGGATTATGCGAGGCTGCCAACACGTTTGGGTCGGCGACATAGTCGAGCAGCTTCGCTGTAGTGAAAGAGAACACTCTTGCCATGCCTCGATATTGCTGGCGGAAGCGGCTCGGACGCCAGCGAGGATCCGCATCAGCCAGCACCACAAAGCTGACCACAGGCCAGCTATGCGCCTTACCAATGCGATAGTTGTAGTCGTGTACCCGCCGCGCCAGCCCAGCGTCGTGTTGAGCCTGAATTTCAATGTGAATCAATATCTGCCTCTCGCAACCATCGCGCATGCAAACTTCGAACAGCTTGTCAGCCACCATCACATCCGCCGCAGCGCCGATGCCGAATCCTGCCAGCTCTTTATC
The DNA here is from genome assembly GCF_009857435.1 of Duganella rivi. Classification (GTDB taxonomy): domain Bacteria; phylum Pseudomonadota; class Gammaproteobacteria; order Burkholderiales; family Burkholderiaceae_D; genus Rugamonas; species Rugamonas rivi. Next base: position 44,592 of record NZ_WWCK01000007.1, on the reverse strand, counting down.
ACGGCAACGCGGCCGCTGTTTCCAATTAATGTGAGCGCTGAAGTCGGGAAAATAAAAGTCCATGAAAGGACGGAAAGCGTGCGCCAATGCAACTTTCCAAGGCAGGTCGTAGCGAGCGGATACGGTGGCATTAGACATCCGCCCAGTCTGCGGTCATACGCCAATGAGGCTTATGAGAAAAGGCAAAACATCGTCCCTGATGCGCACAAAAAAAAGCCCGCTGGGCAGCGGGCGAAGTCCAAAACTAGGGATCTCCTCCAGAGGAGACGAGACCAGAATACTCCCCTCGCCCTCTCCCGCTCTGTGCGCCAGTTCACATAAGCAGCATGTTTTACCAGACCGGCATGGTTTGTTTCCATGCATCGAGTTGCGATACGCGCGCCAGCCACGCCATCAGCTTCGGATACTGCGTGACCGGCAGCTTGGCTTGCTCGATGTAAGTCAGTGATGGGGCAATGGCCAGGTCGGCCAGCGTCAGCGTATCGCCAACGATCCAGTCGCGGCCGGCGAGGTGCTGCTCCAGCACGCCAGCAAACTGCGTCACCAGGCGGCTGGCACGGTCGATCTCCACTGAGTCCGGGCCGCCGTTACCGCTCAGGCCTTTCCAGATGTGCTCGTAGACGATGGTGCCCAGCGGAGGCGCAAAGTGCTGCGCCGACCACAACATCCAGCGGTTGATATCGGCACGCACGAGTATGTTTTCTGGATACAGTTTTTGCCCAAAAGTACGATCAGCCAGGTACTGCATGATGGCGCACGATTCCCACAGCGTGAACTCGCCGTCTTGGAGCACCGGCACCTTGCTATTCGGATTGAGGGCGACGAGGCGGCGGCGATCCTCCGCGCTCATCAGATTAACTTCGGTCAGCTCCAGCGACGCGCCCATGTGGACGGCGGCCAGCATCACGCGGCGCGAGCTGGAGGAGGCAGGATGATAGTAGAGGCGCATTTGAGATCTCCGATGAGTTGAGGTCTTCATCGTAGATCTGCACTGCGACAGTTTTTGTCAGGAGTCGTCGCGGATGTTGTGTTCCAGGCGCCAGGTCTTGAGCAGGTCATGGCGGCGGGCCGGGTAGCGCTGCTGCAGCGACTCCACCGCCGCGATGCGGTCAACGCGGAAATGGCGGAAGGCCATGCGCATCTCGCACCACGCGGCCAGCAGGCGCTTGCCATCAAAGAAGGCCAGCGCAAACGGCCACACAATGCGGTCAGACGGCGAACCGTGTTCGTCTCGGTAAGACATGCGCAAGCGATGCTGGTAGCGGATCGCCTCGCGCACGGGGCGCACGTGGATGTCGCTGGCGTCTTGCTGGTCTTGACCGATCGGCACCCACAAACTGGTTTCGGCCATATCGTCGCGCAGGTCTTTCGGCGTGGCGGCGGCGATCTTGGCAAGCGCGTTGTTAGCGGCTGCGGCCAGTGCCTCGTCGCCCTGCCGCCGCACCCAGCGCGCGCCGAGCACCAAAGCCTCCAATTCGTCCGCACCGAACATCAACGGCGGCAGGAAGAAGCCGGACTTCAGCATGTAGCCGACACCGGCCTCGCCTTCCAGCGGCGCACCAAGGCCGGACAAGGTTTGAATGTCGCGGTAAATGGTGCGCTCGGATACGCCAAGTTGCTCCGCCAGCTTGGCGGCAGTAACGGGACGACGATAGCCGCGCATGGCGTCCATCAGCATGAAAAGGCGGCCGGTACGGCTCATGGCGGTGATCTCGTGAGGATTAAAGTCCGGGCACTACTATGCCATATTCGCCGAATTTTTTACGCATGCGCTCAGCCTCTTTTTGCACATCGGCCGAACGCTCGGCGCCGAGTTTTTCCACGTCGATCCGCACCTGCTCCGCTGCGGCGGCAAACTGCGTGCGCGCTTCGTCCTGGCGCTTCAATCCCTCCAGCGCCATCCCCATTTGGAACAACGCGCTGGAATAGCCCGGCTGTGATTTCAGGCCTTCCTGCAAGGCCGCTCGTTCTTCGTCATAGCGGCCAAGGTTATGCAGGGTCAGCGCCGAGTGATAGTTGACGCGCATGCCTGCACGCCCCCACAGCTTGACGCCCAGATCACCGGCAGCACTCAGCGCGCGCAGGCTTTCTTCGTTGCGCCACCGGTCACGTTCACCAATGGCGTAACTGATCAAACGCGAATACTGCGCTTCCTGAAAACGCTTGTTGCGCGCCGCCAGATCGGCTTTAAAGTTGCGCGTATCCGCGCCGATGTTCCTTGCGCAGCTGCGATACTCGGTCTCACCTCCGCTGCCCCACACGCTGAATACCAGTTCTTCGTCGATGCGTTTTAACAGCGATGACATCACGCCGTAATCACCGGCCTTGCAGGCGAAGTAAGCGTAGGCGTTCAAGTTCCACGGATCGGGATAGGCTTTGATCATGGCGTCGAAGCTGGTTTTCATATCATCCCAGTCAACCGCACTGTCTTCAAACAGCTTGCCGTAATAGTAGATCTGGTCCAGATTCCAATACACGCGCGCATACATCGCCTCACGATCCGTACCCTTGCCCTTGGCAGCCAAGCGTGCGATCTGCTCCACGCCGTCCGGCGCGCCGCCCCACATTGGCAACGAGTAGAACGCTGCTGAAAAATACTGCTCGTGGTAATCGGGATTTACGATTGCCGCGCCTTCCCACGAAGCGCGGTAGTGGCTATTGAAATTGCGCGAGTACGGCAGCACCTCCAAACGGACACGATACCAGTTGGCGTCAGTGCCGCCGCGCTTTTTATAAGCCGCCAACGACATCTTGTCGATGCGCTGATAGGCTTCTTCCACCGCCTGATTCATTGGCTCGATATCTTCCTTGCGGATCTCCGAATACTTGCCATTGCCACGGAAGGACAGCGCACGGTTGTACAGTAGATAGATGTGGAACTGCGGCGCGACTGCCGATTTCGGGAACTTGGTTTCCCATTCCGTGGCGCGGGCTTCTTCCTTCTTCCAGTATTCAAGATCCCGAGTGCGCATCGGGTAGTTTTTGATCTCGCTGTAGAACACCGCCAATCCCCAGATGCCGCTTGGCGTGCGCACATTGTCGCTATTCAGCTTGTCGTGCAGCTTTTCGAGACCGGCGTAATCGCGCTCACGCAGCATGCGGCGGGTATCGCCTGCGATGGCGGCGCGTGCCTTGGCCTCTGCGCCTTCACGCGAGCCTTCGCGGCCTTTCTGCGACAGCTCGGAGCAGCGCTTGCCGATGTTGGCATCCGCGCCCATATCCAGCAGGGCCGCTTGCAAGGCAGGCTGGCCTGCCTCTCCTGCAATCGTGTACGCGGTACGGCAATTGGCGGTCATGTAGTTGATGTTGGCGCCAGCCGCCACCAAGCGACGAGCGATCTGCTCAACGCCGGCGGCGCGTTCTGGCGAATAGGCGCTTAGCACTGCTGCATGCAGCGCGGTACGGCCTTCGTCCGAGGTGAGATTGTCGGCCGCTGCGCCATTCTTCAACAGCAGATCGACCAGTGCGTAATCAAGTCTGCCGGCTGCACGTGCCAACACGCTAGGCTTAACGTTGATATTCGGCTTGGCGCCGCGCTTGATCAGCAGGATCGCCATCTTCTCGTTGCCGACATCGACTGCTTCGCTGAGCGGCGATGCGGAGACACGTTCGTTCGGCGTACGCGGATCGGTAGGAGGATCGACGCGCGCGCCTTTCGCCAGCAGATACTCGACCATCTCGGCTTTATCGGCGCGCACGGCTGCGCGCACCGCCGCACTGTCGCCGCCATTGATGGCTTGGCCCCGGCGCAACAGAAAATCGATGGCGGACTTTTGACCGCTGGCTGCGGCAACGCTGAGCGGACTTTCGCCTTCCGCCATCAGCGCTGCACCGCGATCCGATGATTGATCGAGGATACGCTGCATTTCGTTCACATCGCCACGGCGCACCGCTTCCACGAAAGCTGCACGGCGCGTTCTGGCATCGCGCTTGGCTTCCGCGGCGGCGAATTCTGCATCCGACAGCATCAAGCGCTGCGCGGCCAGCTCCAGGCGTCCGGTCTCCGGGCTCGCCGCCTGCTGCGGATTGCCGACGCCTACCCATTCGCTCACTGCAATCGGCCGCTGCAAGGATTTGCCGTCCACGTAGACGCTGACGTAGCCCATGTAGTTGAGCAGTCCCTTGCCGCTGTCGATGGTGTTTTCCTCGCTAGCTTGATCTGGCAACTGGCGGAAGTTCATCACCTCGCGAATGAAGCGATCAGTCTTGGCCAGATCAACATCGGTGCACGGCGCTGATGACAGCTTGGGATGGAAGCTGCACATCTTGGCGCTGCTGCGCGTGCGGATAAACCACGTGGCGTGTGGATCGCCGGTGTGGCCGTCCGGTCGTTCAATCAGCAGCGAGGCGGAGATAGGTTCGCCGTCATATTGCGCGAGACGGTCGTGGATTGGACGCTGCGGATGTTGCTGCGGCCAGAAGGCCATGAACTCGCGCGCATTGATCGGATGTTCGCGCAGCGCGGTTTGGTAGCTCAAGTCCCATTTCAAATCGGCTTCCGTGGCGGCGTGCACGGACAGCGCCATGACCGACAGCATTGCGCCGGCCAGCAATTTCTTCATCATTCGCATTTCACTCCAACAGGAAATTGCGCCGTGGCGCCTCCATGTTGGCGCTCTCGGTCGCCGTTTCATCTTTTAGCGCGACGCCGGATAGTTGGCGCCGCCGCGATTCGGACAGCAGGTAGTGAAGCTTGAACGCTGCGGCCTCGTAGGTCAAGCCTGCCGTGCGGACGTTGGAGATGCAATTGCGATGGGCGTCGGTGAGACCGGGGCGCGGTGCGTAGGTAAGGTAAAGCCCCATGCTGTCGGGAGAACTCAGGCCGGGACGTTCACCAATCAGCACCACCACGATTTGCGCGTTCAGCAGGTGGCCGATTTCGTCGCCGATGGCCACGCGTCCCTGGTGGACGATGGTGATGGGGGCGAGATGCCAGCCTTCTAACTTCGCCATCAGGGAGCGCAAGAATGGCGCGGCGTTCTGCTCAATCGCCAGCGCCGACAAGCCGTCTGCGATGACGATGGCGAGATCGTAGCGTGCGGCGCTGCTGTCGACGGCCAGAGCCTCCAATTTGTCGCGCGAGGCGGCGTCAAGCCGGCGGCCGAGGTCTGGACGCTGGAGGTAAACGTGGCGGTCTCGCGCTGCGCTTTGCACACTCACGCACTGCACGCCGCTACACGCTGCAACCAGCGCTGCGCTCAACGCCTCCTGGTCTAACGCGAGATGCACCGCGTCACGCGCCCTCGCATGGGCCAATTGAAACACTAACTGCTCCGCCGTCGGCTGACTCACACCGCTACGGCCCAGCGCAATCCGCGCCGCCGTGAAGCGCCGCAACGATTGCCACGGATTGATCGTCACCGGCTTATCCATGCAACACCTTCTGGAAAACCGCAGGCAACGCATCCTGCAAAGTAAACTGCTCATCGCCACTCACAATGCCCATGCCCTGCAACCACGCATCAAACTCCGGCGACGGTTTTAGTCCCAACGCGCGCCGCACATACAGCGCATCATGGAACGACGTAGTCTGATAATTAAGCATGATGTCATCCGCGCCCGGCACGCCCATGACGAAGGTGCAACCGGCGGTGCCCAGCATCGTCAGCAGCACATCCATATCATCCTGATCCGCCTCGGCGTGATTTGTGTAGCAAACATCGCAGCCCATCGGCAGGCCAAGCAGCTTGGCGCAGAAATGATCTTCCAAGCCCGCGCGCAAAATCTGCTTGCCGTCATACAGATACTCTGGCCCGATAAAGCCCACCACCGAATTCACCAGCAGTGGCTCAAAGCGCCGCGCCACGGCATACGCGCGCGCCTCACAAGTCTGCTGATCGACACCATGATGCCCATTGGATGACAACGCACTGCCCTGCCCCGTCTCAAAATACATCACATTGCTGCCGACCGTGCCGCGCCCCAGCGACAACGCCGCCTGCCGCGCCTCGTCCAACAGCGACAGCGAAATACCAAAACCAGCATTCGCCGCCTGCGTCCCCGCAATCGATTGAAATACCAAATCCACCGGCGCACCGCGCTCGATGGCGGCGATGGTGTTGGTCACATGCGTGAGCACGCACGACTGCGTAGGAATCGCATAGCGCGCAATGATCTCGTCCAGCATCGAGACGATGCTAATCACCTGCGGCACATTATCGGTTGCAGGATTGATGCCGATGACCGCATCGCCGCTTCCATACAACAGCCCATCCAGCAAGCTGGCTGCAATGCCGGTGGAATCGTCAGTAGGATGATTGGGTTGCAAGCGCGTAGACATCCGTCCCGGCAAACCGATGGTATTGCGGAAGCGCGTCACGACACTGCACTTGCGCGCCACTAGCACCAAGTCCTGCACGCGCATAATCTTGGACACCGCCGCCGCCATTTCCGGCGTAAGGCCAGGGGCCAGCGCGGTGATTGCCGCAGTATCAGCATCATCGCCGAGCAGCCAATTACGGAAATCGCCAACGCTCAAATGCGCCACGCGCGCAAAAGCCGCCGCGTCGTGCGTATCAATAATCAGCCGCGTGACCTCGTCATCCTCGTACGGCACCAGTGCTTCGTTGAGAAACACCGTCAGCGGCAATTCCGCCAATGCCATCTGCGCCGCCACGCGTTCCTCCGCGCTGCCCGCCGCCACGCCGGCCAGGTAATCGCCCGAACGCGCAGGCGTCGCTTTCGCCATCAAGTCCTTGAGATCGCGGAACTGGTAGGTCTTACTGCCGACCCGGTGCCAATAGCTGCCCATCGCTGCCCTTTCGGTTACGTTGCGGCGCCGTCGCCAGGAAGCAGCCATAGCCCAGCAACAGGAACGCCACAAATACGCAGAAGATCAGCCAATTGTAATAGATCATGGTCGCCATGCAGATCACCGCGCCCACCAGTGCGATCGCCGGGAACAAGGGATAAAACGGCGCGCGGAACGGCCGCGCCATTTCAGGCTCCATGCGGCGCAATTTAAACAGCGCCAGCATGCTGATGATGTACATCGTAATCGCGCCGAACACCGACATGGTGACGATATTCGCAGTCAGCGTTTGTCCGCCGAACTTGATCAGCTCATCGCTGTAAATCGCCGCGATGCCGACCACGCCGCCAGCCAAAATCGCGCGATGCGGCGTTTTAAAACGCGGATGAATCTTCGCAAAATACGATGGCAAATAAGCTTCCCTTGCCAGTGCATAGATCTGCCGCGAGTAGCCAAGGATGATGCCGTGGAAGGACGCAATCAATCCAAACAAACCAAGCCACACCAGCATGTGCAACCAGCCGCTGTTCTCGCCGACGATTAGCTTCATCGCCTGCGGCAGTGGATCGTTGATGTTGGCAAGCTTAGTCCAATCGCCAGCGCCGCCGGCGAAGATCATCACGCCCAGCGCCAGCAGCACCAAGGTCAGAATCCCGGCGATGTAGGCAATCGGTACGGAGCGCTGCGGATCCTTGGCTTCCTCCGCCGCCATCGCCACGCCTTCAATCGCAAGGAAGAACCAGATCGCAAACGGAATCGCCGCGAAGATGCCGGGAATGGCCGCGAGGCTGAATGTGTCCTGGCCCGCCCAGCCGCCCTTCACAAAATTCGCCATCGAAAAGCCGGGCGACACCACGCCCATGAATACCAGCAGCTCAAAGATCGCCAGCAGCGTGACGAATAATTCAAAGCTGGCCGCGATCTGCACCCCGGCGATATTCAGCGCCATGAAGACAAGGTACGCACACACCGCCGCCGTCTTTGGATCAATGGCAGGAAACTGCACATTGAGATACGCACCTATCGCCAGCGCGATAGCCGGCGGCGCAAACACAAACTCAATCAGCGTGGCCGCACCAGCGAGATAGCCGCCCAACGGCCCGAAAGCGCGCTTGCTATAAGCGAACGGCCCGCCCGCATGAGGGATGGAAGTAGTCAACTCCGTAAAGCTGAAAATAAACGCCGTGTACATCGCCGCGATGAACAAAGCAGTGATCGTGAAGCCCAGCGTGCCGGCCGACGCCCAGCCATAACTCCAGCCGAAATACTCGCCCGAGATCACCAGCCCAACGGCGATGCCCCACAATTGAAACGTGCCCAGCGTCTTCTGTAACGTAGCTTGCATGGTCGCCTCCTAGAGAGATGATCAAACATGCAAGCCCTATGCCAGCCGCCACGCACCAAAGCGGAGCGGTCGATGAGCAACGGGGTTGACGTTGCCGGCCGCTTTAAAAGCGCGCGGCACCAACACAACCCGCACACCGCTACGCACAGGGTCTGACCCCGTACGGGGTCAGACCCTTTCGGTAGGGGTGCTTTTTGAGACCGTTGTTGAACATCAACGAGTACTCATCTTGCTCCCCCGAGAAGCACAAAAAAAATCCCTCCACGAGGGAGGGATTTCTGAGGAAACCGAGGCTTAAACTACTGCGCCATCCGTTTCGTCTTTTTCCTTGATCGGCTTGATCAGATCTTCGCGCTTCACGCCCAGCCACATGGCCACGGCGGCAGCAACGAACACCGACGAGTAAATACCGAAGCAAATACCAATGGTCAGCGCCATCGCGAAGTAGTGCAGCGTTGGGCCGCCCAGGAACAGCATCGACAGCACCATCATCTGCGTGCAGCCGTGGGTGATGATGGTACGCGAGATGGTCGAGGTAATCGCGTTGTCGATCACCTCATGCACCGACGCCTTGCGCTGCTTGCGGAAGTTTTCGCGGATACGGTCGAAGATAACCACCGATTCATTCACCGAGTAGCCCAGCACCGCCAGAATACCGGCCAGCACGGTCAGCGAGAATTCCCACTGGAAGAACGCGAAGAAGCCCAGGATGATCACCACGTCGTGCAAGTTAGCGACAATCGCCGCCACCGCAAACTTCCACTCGAAGCGAACCGCGAGGTAGATCATCACGCCGATCACCACCATCACCAGTGCGTTCAAGCCGTTCTGCGCCAGCTCATCGCCGACCTGCGGGCCGACGAATTCCACTTTTTGCAGCGCCACCAGCTCAGCATCACCCGCGCCGGCGCAAGATTGCTTGACCACGTGCTCGCCCTTGGCGGTCACGGTGTCGATCTGCTTCAGGCTGCCGGTTTCGGCCTTGCACAGCGCGTCGAACACCTGCGCCGATGCATCCTTTGGCGTGATGCCCTTCACCACCGGCAAACGCAGCATCACGTCGTGCGCGGTGCCGAAGCCGGTGGCTTCCGGCTGTTCGTAGCCGATGCTTTCCAGCGTGTGGCGGATCCGTTCCAGATTGGCCGGCTGCTGGTACTTCAGTTCCATCACGGTGCCGCCGGTGAACTCCACCGAGAAATGCAGGCCCTTGTGGATCAGGAAGAACACGGCCGCGACGAAGGTCAACGCCGAAACGACGTTGAACACCAGCGCATGGCGCATGAACGGGATGTCTTTTTTAATGCGGAAAAATTCCATCTTCAGTGCCCCTGATTATTTCTGACCCGGTACCCAAACGGTACCAATGGCGATCGATTGCAGTTTCTTCTTGCGGCCATACCAGAGGTTGACCACACCGCGCGAGACAAATACGGCGGAGAACATCGAGGTCAGAATACCCAGCGTGTGCACCACGGCGAAGCCGCGGATCGGGCCGGAACCGAACACCCACAGCGCCACACCGACGATCAGCGTGGTGACGTTGGAGTCGATAATGGTGGCCCATGCGCGGTCGAAACCGGCGGCAATCGCTTGCTGCGGCGAAGCGCCGGCACGCAGTTCTTCGCGCACGCGCTCATTAATCAGCACGTTGGAGTCAATCGCCATACCCAGCGCCAGCGCGATAGCGGCGATGCCCGGCAGGGTCAAGGTCACCTGCATCTGCGACAGGATCGCCAGCAGGAACAGCAGGTTACACGCCAGCGCAAACACGCTGAAGAAACCGAACATCATGTAGTAGGCAATCATGAACACCGCGATGGCGGCGAAACCGTACATGGTCGAATGCTTGCCCTTGTCGATGTTCTCGGCGCCCAGTGCAGGGCCGATGGTGCGTTCTTCGATCACTTCCATCGGCGCCGACAGCGCGCCGGAGCGCAGCAGCAGTGCCAGTTCGGCCGAGTTCTCGGCGTTGCCCATGCCGGTGATGTTGAAGCGGCTACCCAGTTCTTGCTGGATGGTCGCCACCGACAGCACTTCCGGCTTGCCCTTCTCGAACAGCACGATGGACATTTTCTTGCCCACGCGGTCGCGGGTGGCGTCGCGCATGCGGCGGCCGCCGTCGCCGTTCAGGTCGATGCTGACGGCAGGTTGCTGGTTCTGGTCGTAGCTGGCCACGGCGCTGGAGATGTAATCACCGCTCAGCACCACGTCTTTGTACAGCACCACCGGCACGCCTTTACCCACGGTGAACAGCTCGGAGTTCAGCGGAATCGCCGCCGACAGTTCGGTACCCGGCGTGACCGACTCGTCGACCATGCGGATTTCCAGCGTTGCGGTGCGGCCGATCACGGCACGCGCACGCGCCACGTCCTGCACGCCCGGCAACTGAACCACGATACGATCCGGGCCTTGCTGCTGGATGATAGGCTCAGCCACGCCCAGCTCGTTCACGCGCTTGGACAGGGTCGAGATATTTTGCTTCACGCCATCGTCGATGGTTTGCTTGAGCGCGGCTGGCTTCAGGCTTACCACGGTTTTCAGCTCGCTGCCTTCGCCGGAATCGACGTACAGCAGGTCGGCCAGCTGGCCGGACAGCACGTCCTTGGCTTTCTGGCGGGTAGCGTCGTCGCGGAATTTGATTTCGATGGTGTCGCCCACGCGGTCGATGCCGGCGTGACGCACGTTCTTGTCGCGCAGCGAGCTACGCGCTGCTGCTTGCAAACCCTGGATGCGCTTGTTCAGCACCGCCTTGGTATCGACCTGCATCAGGAAGTGCACACCGCCGCGCAAGTCGAGGCCGAGGTACATCGGCAGCGCGTGCAGGCTTTGCATCCATTTCGGCGTATCGGCTTGCAGGTTCAGCGCCACCAGATAGGTTGGATCGCTAGGATCGGCGTTCAGGCCTTGCTCCAGCACCGACTTGGCGTGGAACTGGATGTCGGGGGTGGCAAAGCGCACCCGCACCGAGGCGTACGTGCCGCTGCCGTCAAAAGCGATGCCGTTATTGGCGATGCCGGCCTTGGTCAGCACGTCGGCCACCTTGGCGGTCATCTCGGACGTCATCTTGACGGTCGACTTGCCGCTGGTAACCTGCACTGCCGGCGATTCGCCGAAGTAGTTAGGCACCGTGTACAGCGCGCCCAGCAGGATGGCCACGGCAATAAGGATATATTTCCAGACTGGATAACGATTCATATAGCTCTAACGTTCAATGTAGACGTCAAAAGGCCCGCGCAGGGCGCGGGCCAGTGGGAATTACAGGCTCTTCAGCGTGCCGTTTGGCAGCACCATCGTGATCGAGTTCTTTTGCACCACCAGTTCGGCGCCGCTGGAGATCTCCAGGGTCACGTACAGGTCGGAGATCTTGGTGATCTTGCCCAGTACGCCGCCGGCGGTCACGACTTCGTTCCCCTTGGCCAGCGCTTCCATCATGGCTTTTTGCTCTTTGGCGCGCTTCTGCTGAGGACGGATCATCAGGAAGTACATGGCCACGAACATCAGAATCAGGAAACCGTACTGGCCCAGGAAGCCGCCGGCGCCCAAGGCTTCGACAGGGTTGGATTGGGCATATGCATTGGAAATAAAGAACACTGGTGACTCCGATATCTATAGTTTGAAAAAACAGCGCTGTATTCTAGCACTGGCCGCAAGGCGTTAGGACTTTTACACCCCTCGCGCGCGATCGGCGTGGAATTGCTGCACCCACGCCGGGAAACGGTCGGCATCCAGGGCGTCGCGCATCTGCTGCATGATGTCCAGGTAGTAGTGCAGATTGTGGATGGTATTCAGGCGTGCGCCGAGGATTTCCTGCGTGCGGTTCAGGTGGTGCAAGTAGGCGCGCGAGAAGTTTTTGCAGGCGTAGCACGAGCAGGTGCTGTCGTACGGCTCCTTGTCATCCTTGTAACGGGCGTTCTTGATCTTGATGTCGCCGAAGCGGGTGAAGATCCAGCCGTTGCGGGCATTTCGAGTAGGCATCACGCAGTCGAACATATCGACGCCGTTGGACACGCCAGCCACCAGATCTTCCGGCGTACCGACGCCCATCAGGTAATGCGGCTTGTTGGCCGGCAGTTTCGGGCCGATGTGTTGCATGATGCGCATCATGTCTTCCTTCGGCTCGCCGACCGACAGGCCGCCGATGGCCAGGCCCGGGAAGTCGATCTTTTCGAGGCCTTCCAGCGATTCGTCACGCAGTTTTTCGAACATGCCGCCCTGGACGATGCCGAACAGCGCGTTCGGATTCTCGCCGCGGTGGAATTCGTCGTGCGAGCGTTGCGCCCAGCGCAGCGACATGCGCATCGACTTGGCCGCTTCGTCCAAGGTGGCTGGGCGGTTGTCGATTTCGTAAGGAGTGCATTCGTCGAACTGCATCACGATGTCCGAATTCAGCACGCGCTGGATCTGCATCGAGATTTCTGGCGACAGGAACAGCTTGTCGCCGTTGATCGGCGAGTTGAAGTGCACGCCTTCTTCGGTAATCTTGCGCATCGCGCCCAGTGAGAACACCTGGAAGCCGCCGGAGTCGGTCAGGATCGGCTTGTCCCAGCCCATGAAGTCGTGCAGGCCGCCGAACTTGGCCATGATGTCATTGCCCGGACGCAGCCACAGGTGGAAGGTATTGCCCAGGATGATCTGGGCGCCGATTTCCTTCAGCTCCAGCGGCGACATCGCCTTGACCGAGCCGTAGGTGCCGACCGGCATGAAGATCGGCGTTTGCACCACGCCGTGGTTCAGCTTGACCTCGCCACGGCGGGCGTTGGTCACGCCGGTGGTGTCGGTTTTATGCAGTTTAAATTCGAGCATTTCTTATTCCTTGTTCTGCGTCGTCAGCAGCATGGCGTCGCCATAGCTGAAGAAGCGGTATTCATTGGCGATCGCGTGGGCGTAGGCCTTGCGGATCTCTTCAAAACCGGCGAAGGCCGACACCAGCATCAGCAGGGTCGACTTAGGCAGGTGGAAATTGGTGATCAGGCGGGTCACGGTCTTGAACTTGTAGCCCGGCGTGATGAACAGCGCGGTATCGGCGCTGCCGGCTTCCAGCTGGCCGCTCTGCGAGGCCGATTCCAGCGCGCGCAGCGAGGTCGTCCCCACTGCCACCACATCGCGGCCGGCAGCACGGGCCGCGAGCACCGCGTCCACGGTCTCCTGCGGCATGGTGTACCACTCGGTGTGCATCTGGTGCTCGGACAGGTTCTCGTTGCGCACCGGCTGGAAGGTGCCTGCGCCCACGTGCAGCGTGACATAGGCGAAGTTGACGCCCTTGGCCTTCAGTTTCTCCAGCAGCGGCTCGTCGAAGTGCAGGCCGGCGGTTGGTGCGGCGACAGCGCCCGGCACCTTGTTGAACACGGTCTGGTAGCGGTTTTCGTCAAACGAATCGGCATCGTGCTCGATGTACGGCGGCAGCGGCAGGCGGCCGTGGGCTTCGATCAGGTCGAACACGTCGGCATCGAAGTGCAGCGTGAAGAATTCACCGGCGCGCTCGCCGACGGTGACGTCGAAAGCATCTGCCAGACGCATCTTGGTGCCGGCCAGCGGCGAGCGCGAGGCGCGCACCTGTGCCAGCACGGTGCGGTTATCCAGCACGCGCTCCACCAGCGCCTCGACCTTGCCGCCGCTCTCCTTGGTGCCGAAGAAACGGGCTTTCAGCACGCGGGTATTGTTCATCACCAGCAGATCGCCCGCTTGCAGCAGATCGACGATATCGGCGAACTGGCGGTCGATAATCTGCTCGCCGTCCAGGTGCAGCAGACGGGAGGCGCTGCGGTCTGGCAGCGGGAATTGCGCAATACGCTCTTGCGGCAAGTTAAAATCGAAATCGGAAAGCGAATACATGTGAGGACTCTGTTAACAAAAATACGGTAGGCCTTACAATACTGGCGGCCAACCCTCTATTTTACGCCATATGCCTGTTTCACCGTCGAAAACTGCCAAAAAAACCATCAGCGCGGAGGCCAAGCTGGCCAAATTGGGCTTGCACACCGATATGGACCTGGTGCTGCACCTGCCCATGCGCTACGAGGACGAAACGCAGGTCATCACCATCGAAGAAGCCCGGCTTCATGGCGGCGACACGTCCCAAGTTGAGGGCGTTGTGACAAAAAACGAGATCGCTTTCAAGCCTAGACGACAACTTTTAGTGCATATCAGCGACGGCACCGGCGATTTACAGCTGCGTTTCATGAATTTCTACGGCAGCCAGGTCAAACAGCTGGCCGAGGGCACGCGGGTGCGCGCGCGGGGCGAGTTGAAACATGGCTTCTTCGGCGCCGAGATGGTGCACCCGGCTTACAAGGTCGTGAACGAGGGCGCACCGTTGCCAACCTCCCTGACGCCGGTCTATCCGTCCGGCGAGGGGCTGTCGCAACCGGTGCTGCGCAAGGCCATCGGCGAGGCCATGAAACGGGTCGATTGGACTGACACGCTGCCGGCCTCCCTGCGCGCCGAATTGCAGCTATCCGATCTTGAACCGGCAGTGAAGCTGCTGCACTACCCTCCGCAGAACGTCGATAACTATGCGCTGGCTGACCGCTCGCATCCTGCGTGGACGCGGGTGAAGTTCGATGAGCTGCTGGCGCAGCAGCTGTCCCTGAAACGCGCCCAGCGCGCGCGCCGCGCCAAGGGTTCGCCGCCGCTGACCAAGGTTGGCGCCTTGTCGCGCGATCTGCAGGCGGTGCTGCCATTTAAGCTGACCGGCGCGCAGCAACGCGTGCTGGCCGAGATCAGCGCCGACCTGCGCCAGCCGTATCCGATGCAGCGCCTGCTGCAAGGCGATGTCGGTAGCGGCAAGACCGTGGTGTCGGCGCTGGCCGCCGCGCAGGCCATCGATAGCGGATACCAGGCCGCGTTGATGGCACCGACCGAGATTTTGGCCGAGCAGCATTTCCGCAAGATCGCCGCGTGGATGGAGCCTTTGGGCGTGAAGGTCGCATGGCTCACCGGCAGCTTGAAGAAAAAAGAAAAGCAAGCCGCCTACGACATGATCGAATCCGGCGAGGCGCGTCTTGTAGTGGGCACGCACGCGCTGTTGCAGGACGTGGTGACATTTGAGAGCCTCGGCCTGTCCATCGTCGACGAGCAGCACCGCTTCGGCGTCGGCCAGCGCCTGACCTTGCGCAACAAGGGCAACGAAGGCGCAGTGCCGCACCAGCTGATGATGTCCGCCACGCCGATCCCGCGCACGCTGGCCATGACCTACTACGCCGACCTGGAAGTATCGGTAATTGATGAACTGCCGCCGGGCCGCAGCCCTATCGTCACGCGCGCCATCGACCAGAATCGCCGCGATGAAGTGATTGAACGCGTACACGCCGCCGCACAGGAAGGCCGTCAAATCTACTGGGTCTGCCCGCTGATCGAAGAGTCGGAAGCGCTGCAACTGCAAACCGCCACCGAGACGCACGCCCTGCTGGCCGAAGCCCTGCCCGACCTGAACGTAGGCCTCGTACACGGCCGCATGAAGCCAGCGGAAAAGCAGGTGGTAATGGACGCCTTCACCGCCAACGAAATGCAAGTGCTGGTCGCCACCACCGTGATCGAGGTAGGCGTGGACGTGCCGAATGCCTCGCTGATGGTGATCGAACATGCCGAGCGATTCGGCCTGTCGCAGCTGCACCAGCTGCGCGGCCGCGTGGGTCGAGGCTCAGCGGCGTCGGTCTGCCTGCTGCTGTATCAAAGCCCGCTGGGCCACGTCGCCAAGCAGCGCCTGATGACCATGCGCGAAACCACCGATGGATTCGAAATCGCCCGCCGCGACCTGGAGATACGCGGCCCCGGTGAATTCCTCGGCGCCCGCCAATCGGGACAAGCGATGCTGCGCTTCGCCGATCTGGAAACCGACGGCTGGCTGGTCGATCAAGCCCGCGACGTCGCCCACGACCTGCTGCACGCAAACACGCCCGAGAAAGCCGCCACCGTGGAAGCCCACCTCGCCCGCTGGCTAGGCGGCCGCGAGGAATTCCTCAAAGTCTGACTAGGGAGACTCCGGCTCATTCACGCGGGTCTGGGCTGCTTTTACCACTTTTTTAGCGGCCTTGGCGTAGCGACAAGCCTGCCGCTCGTACATCCGCCGTGCGCTTTCGGTTTCCCTGTACATCCGCCAAAAAAAGGCTATGGCAAACAGGAAAATCGCTATGAGCACACCGAAGCCCCACCTCTGCTCTTGAACACCTCTATTTACTATTTTAGAGATATCGGATGAGTTCACAGCGTCACAAATAACTTGTCGTTCCCTCGCAGTGAAACCTGTGTCTTGGGATGTAGCCTGCGCACAAGAGGCAAACTTAAATCCAGATCCGCCAAATGGCTTTGCATCCGTCACGCTCAGCAGCATGTACTTCTTGGTCTCATTTAATTGAACTAGAGCACGCTCTGACACTGCGATAACTGTCGCAGCCACTGCGCCATTGAAGAAAAGACCTGCCAATAAAAAAGGAAAAACTCCCCACCACCACTTTATCTTTGAAGCACTCTCAGCTAATCCAGGCTTTTCAAGATCGAAGAAACCACCGCATCTCTTGATGTCACCGATATCTTCGTCGTTCTTTTTCCCCCACTTGATGACACGCTTCATATGACGTAAGGTGCGGACGTTCAATCCAGTGTTGAATCTGAACTGCAACAGCGCAGCTTGTTTTTCTTGGAATTGCTCAAAAAACTTTAATGTACTGCGGCCCCGATTCAAGGAAAAAAATGCCCATATCCTTGACAGGATCGTATGGCCAGAACGCGTACGCCACCAAATCAGAGCAGCGGCTAGAAGAATGAGCACGGAAAAACCTGCGCCTCCTTTCAGAAGCGCAGAAAAAATTGTGCCGAGAGAATTGATGCCATCCATAATTAGCTCCTCATCACGATAGAAGCATCATGTTAGATCCGTCGATTCACAGTACTGTGACGAAGATTCAAAATGTAGCGAATCGTCTTTAGAAGCAGAGATAAATCCGGTTCGCGATATCTACCACGAAGTCCGGCCTCAAATACGCCGCGAACACCAGCGCCAGCACAATGGCGGCGGCGCCGCGTAGCAGCCAGGTCTTCATCATGCGGCCTGCGCGCGCACGATGGGGCGCTCGTTGATCGGCAGGTTGATGAGGCCCGACATCACGCCCAGCGCAATCGCAATGCCCCACACCATGTTGTAATTGCCCTGCGTCGAATACAGGTAGCCGCCAAGCCACACGCCGAGGAAGCTGCCTACTTGGTGCGAGAAGAACACGATCCCCGCCAGCATCGACATATGCTTCACGCCGAACACACCGGCAATGATGCCGTTCGTGAGCGGCACGGTGGAAAGCCACAACACGCCCATCGCCGCTGCGAACAGGTACACCGTCAGCGGCATCAATGGCGCCAGCAGGAACAGCGATATCACCACGGAACGCGAGAAGTAAATCGTCGACAGCAGGTAGCGCTTGGGGAAGCGGCCACCCAGTTTGCCCGCGTAGTAGGAACCAAAAATATTGAACAAGCCAATCAGCGCCAGCGCCAATACCGCCACGCCAGGATTGCCGATGCCTTGATCCTTCAGGTACGCAGGCAAGTGCACGCCGATGAACACCACCTGGAAGCCGCACACGAAATAGCCGGCGACGAGGAACAGGAAGGAGCGATTACCCAGCGCCTCGCTGGCCGCCTCGCGGATGCTTTGCTGCGGGCCATGCGCATGCTCCACCGCTGGCTCGCGCAGGTAGAAGGCCATCGGTATCATCAGCAGCACGATCAAGGCGCCCAGTATGTAGAAGGCATTCTGCCAGCCGACAGCGGAGATGAGCTGCTGCTCGATCGGCATCATCATGAACTGGCCGAAGGAGCTGGCCGCGCCCGAAATGCCAAACGCCCACGAACGTTTTTCCGGCGGCGCCACGCGGCCGATAATGCCGCTGACCGCGCCGAACGCAGTACACGCCAAGCCGATGCCGACCAACACGCCGGAGCCCAGCACGAACAGGGTCGGATGCGTGACAGTCGCCATCCACACCAGGCCAAGCATGTAGGCAATGGCGCCGACCAGCACCACGCGCATGGTGCCGAAGCGGTCGGCCGCCATGCCGGCGAACGGGCCGAAGGCGCCCCACATCAGGTTTTGCATGGCCTGCGCCAGCGAGTAGGTCTCGCGCGTCCAGCCGTTGGCCTGGGAGATTGGCTGCATCCAGAAGCCGAAGCCGTGCCGCACGCCCATCGCCAGCGTCAGCACGACGCCGGTGGCGAGCAGCACGTTCTTGAGTGTGAGTTGGCGGTCTGCTGTGAACATGGTCTATCCCCTGTTATTCAATTCGTATCAGGGGATTGTAACCAGTTCAGGTCAAACCTGCTTACTCGTCGGCGGGATAGCGCAGGCCGATCTGCGCGCGGATTTCGTCCAAGGTGCCCATGATGGCCAGCGTTTCGGCGTGCGGCATTACCGGGCTTTCGATCAGGCCTGCGCGGATGCAGCGGCCGACTTCTTGCGCTTCGTGGGTGTAGCCGTTGCCGCTCTTAGGCAGCGTGATGGTGCGTTCGCTGCGCGAGGCGCCGTCCACCAGCGTCACGGTGAAGCTGTCGGTGTTGTGGAAGCGGTCGTGCAGCCGCACGAAGCCCTTCTCGCCCGAGATGGTCAACTCGGTCGGCGTGCGCGAACGCAAGCTGCATGCGCAGGACGATACGCCGCCGCCCTCATGCGACAAGGTGAACGCAGTTTGCATATCAACGCCGGTGGCAGTCATCTCCGCCTGCGCCTTCACGCCGGTAACGCCACCGAGGAAGAACGACGACATCGACAGCGGGTAGATGCCCAAATCCAGCAGCGCGCCGCCACCCAGCTCCGGCGCAAACAGGCGGTGCTCCGGGCCTGCGTCAGAGGTGAAACCGAAATCGGCGGCGACGTGGGCCGGCTTGCCGATCTCGCCGCTATCGACAATGCGCTTGGCCTCCACGATGGCCGGCATGAAGCGCGTCCACATCGCTTCCATCACGAACAGATTTTTTGCGCGCGCCAGGTTGATGATGTCTTCTGCCTGGCGGCGATTCATGGTGAACGATTTCTCCACCAGCACCGCCTTGCCGCCGTTGAGGCACATCAGCGCGTTCTCGTGGTGCATAGGGTGCGGCGTGCCGATGTAGATCACGTCCACATTGGGATCATCGGCCAGTGCCTGGTAGCTGCCGTGGAAACGCTCGGCGCCGTATTCCTGGCCGAACGTGGTAGCGCTATCTACGGAGCGCGAAGCGACGGCGACGAGTTTTGCATCAGGCGTGTCCTGCAAAGCAGTGGCCATGGCCTTGGCGATTTTGCCCGTGCCCAAAATACCCCAGCGAATTACCTGCGTCATGGCGTCACTTTCTGCCGCGTCGGCGGCGAGTTGGTTGATATTGAATTGATTATTTTACTGCGCTTGCCCGCTGCTTGCCCGCTTCGCACGGAACACGGTTGTATCGGCATAAAACGCCTCATCCTGCTCCGGCCACCAGCCCGGCACGCCCAGCGCTTGCATCGGCGTGAAACCGGCGGTACTCAAGCCTTCGCCGGCCAATTGCCGCGATACCGTGGCGTCGATCCATGCGCGGCGCGCGGCGTGATCCAGCGTGAAGAATTCTTCACCCGCCAGCACGATGCGCGTGTGCGCGGTGATCGCCTTGCGCGGCGCGACCAGCTTTTCCATCAGCGCATGGCCGAACAGCCAGGCCTCGGCATCCACGCCCCACTGCGCGCGGCGCTCAACGAAGGCTTCATGCCAGCGATGCCCGCGCAGCGCGTCAATCAGCGCTTGGCCTGCTGCGTTATCGCGCACCACCAGCAGCGCGGCGTTTTCGTCGAAGATGGTGGCGCCGTCACGCGCAGGGCCGCGCGATTTGCCGACGCCGTCGAGCGCAATCTGCGCTGCCTGCAAGGCGTTCAGCTGGACTTTGATGCGCGGGAAGGTCAGCCACACAAGGCCGTTGAAGAAGTCATGCAGGTTGTCGCGCGTCGGCACGCAACCAGTGGCGCCGATGTGCTGCTCGTAGGCCGTGCCTTCCGGCAGATCCTCTTGCGGCACGAAGGACAGCGGCAACCCAAGGTGATTGCGCAGGCCCAGTGCGGCGGCCTGCCTGGAGAACTCATCGCGGAAGTGCGCGTCTTTCGACAACAGGCCGGCCGCGTCGCGTACCGATTCGTACCAGGGACGCGACCAGTCGATTGTATCCAGCACTTCCAACACTCGTTACACCATTTTCCAGTTGATGGTTTCGCCGGCGTTGAGAGGGATCACCTGCTGGTCGGCCAGCGGCAGAGCTTCCGGCAGCGTCCATTGTTCGCGCTTGAGCGTGATCTTGCCTTGGTTGACTGGCAGGTTGTAGAAGGCCGGGCCGTTCAGCGATGCGAAGGCTTCCAGCTTATCCAGCGCGCCGGCACGTTCGAAGGCTTCGGCGTACAGCTCCATGGCGTGCAGCGCTGTGTAGCAACCGGCGCAACCGCAAGCGGCTTCCTTGGCGCCCTGCGCGTGCGGCGCGGAGTCGGTGCCGAGGAAGAAGCGCTCGTCGCCGCTGGTCGCTGCGGTCACCAGCGCCAGGCGGTGCTCTTCGCGCTTCAGCACCGGCAGGCAGTAGTAGTGAGGACGGATGCCGCCCTTGAAGATGTCATTGCGGTTGTACAGCAGGTGATGCGCGGTGATGGTCGCGGCGATCGGGCCTTCTGCTTCCGCCACGTATTGCGCGGCGTGCTTGGTGGTGATGTGTTCAAACACGATATTCAGCGCCGGGAAATCGCGGCGCAGTGGGCGCATTACGCGTTCGATGAACACGGCTTCGCGGTCGAACAGATCGATATCTTGATCGGTGACTTCGCCGTGGACGAGGAACGGCATGCCGAGTTCCTGCATCTTCTCCAGCGTCTTGTAGCAGTTGGACAGATCGGTCACGCCGGCGTCCGAGTTGGTGGTGGCGCCGGCCGGGTATAGCTTCACCGCGTGCACAATGCCGCTTTCCTGCGCGCGCACGATCTCGTCCGGCTGGGTATTGTTGGTGAGGTAGAGCGTCATCAACGGCTCGAAGTCCATGCCCTGCGGCAGCGCAGCCAGAATACGTTCGCGGTAAGCGACAGCGGCGGCGGTGGTCGTGACCGGAGGTTTCAAATTCGGCATCACAATCGCGCGGGCGAACTGGCGGGCGCTATGCGGCAGCACGCTGGCCAGCGTCGCGCCATCGCGCAAATGCAGGTGCCAGTCGTCTGGGCGGGTGATGGTGATGCTGGAAGGCGTTTGAACGAGGTCGGACATGGCAGCGGGCTCTCAAAATACGAATAGCCGATATTTTACCCGCTGCCAGTCCTTCAGGCTAAATCAGCCGCCGGACGGGGCCTTGGTCTGCGCGGCCCAAGCCTTGGTATCCGCGAGGATTTTGTCGAGGCGGGCGCGGTCGTAGACAGTGCCGTGGCTGATGACGGTGCGGATTTTGCGCGTGGCGCTGATGTCTTTCAGCGGATTTGCATCCAGCACCAGCACGTCGGCCGACTTGCCCGCTTCCAGCGCGCCGTAGCGATCCAGCTTGCCCAGGAAGCGCGGGCCGTTGATTACGGCCGATTGCAAGGCTTGCGCCGGCGTCAGGCCATAGTTCACGTACAGGCCGATTTCATCGTGCAGCGCCTGCCCCGGGTAGTCGTACGAATTCAGGAAGCCCGCATCCGTACCGGCGATGATGCTCACGCCTTCCTGCTGCAAGATCGGCAACAAGGACGCCGATTTCTCAAACACCGCCTTGCGCTGCGCAATCGCCGCCGCATCATCCTGCGCCGCGCGCTGCACGCGCCAGTCGTAGGTGGCACGCAGGCCTTTGCCGATGTACTGCAAGGCTTCGTCGTGGGCGTGATCGTCCTGATCCAGATACGCCACTACGCGCGACACCGACAACGTCGGCACCACCGCAGTTCCCTTGGACGCCATGTAGCGGAACGATGCACGCGCAGTCGCTTCATCGTAAGTGGCGAGGCTTTGCTTGACGGCTTCTTTGCCGGTCAGCGTGCCGGCCGCCACTTGCGCCGTCAGCTCTTTCTCTTTCGGCGTGGACGCGCGCAGCAGATAGGATTGGTGCTCCACCGTGCCGAGGCCCGCATCAAACATGGTCGCCAAAGTCAGTTGCACCGGGATGTGGCCCGAGGTGCGCATGCCGCGCTCTTTGGCCTGGCGCAGCGCTTCCAGATAAATCTCCGGCTTCAGCGTGTTTTCGGTGATCTTCACGAAGTCCACCTTCTGGCCTTGCAGCTTGTCTAGCGCGCGGCTCACCTCTTCCGGCGTGCCGACTTCAATCGTGCCCTTCCACAGCGGCTTGTAGCCTTCCAGCTTGGCGGCCGAGGTGAAGATGGTCGGGCCTTCCAGCTTGCGCTGGTTGACCTCATCACGCCACTGCAACACGGTATCGGGCAAATCGCCCGAGCAATCGCGAACTGCGGTGATGCCATACGCCAGATACAGTTGCAGCAAGTGCTTGTTCTCATCAATCAGCGCCGGGCCGCCGCCGAAGTGCACATGGGTGTCCCACAGGCCCGGCATCACGTATTTGCCCGGCAGGCTGATGGTCTTCTTGGCCGCGTACTGCGACAGCTGCTTGTCGTCCACCACCGCCAGGATGGTGTCGCCCTTGAGCACCACCGACTTGCCGGTCACCGCTTTGCCGCCGGCGACGTCAATCAGCGTCGCCTTGGTCAACACCAGGTCGGCGGCGATCTTATCCGCTGCATGAGCCGCGCTCAGCAGTCCCAGCGCCAGCATCGCGCCACTCAATTGCTTAATGGAAATATTCATTAGTGAATTATACGAGCTAAAAAGTCGCGCGCGCGTTCCGTTTGCGGGGCATGGAAAAAGTCGTCCTTGCTGCTGTCCTCCAGGATCGCGCCTTGATCCATGAACACCACGCGGTTGGCGACCTTGCGGGCGAAACCCATCTCGTGGGTGACCACCATCATGGTCATGCCCTCCTGGGCGAGGCCGACCATGACGTCCAGCACCTCGTTGATCATTTCCGGGTCGAGCGCCGAGGTGGGCTCGTCAAACAGCATGGCAATCGGATCCATCGCCAGTGCGCGGGCGATGGCCACCCGCTGCTGCTGGCCGCCGGAAAGCTGGCCGGGGAACTTGTCCTGCTGCGCCAGCAAGCCGACCCGGTCGAGATATTGCAAACCGCGCGCGGTCGCCTCCTCCACGCTGCGGCCCAGCACCTTGATCTGGCCCAGCGTCAGGTTGTCGCGCACGGATAAATGGGGAAACAGCTCAAAATTCTGAAACACCATGCCGATACGCGCCCGCAGCGCCGGCAAATCCGTGCCCTTGTCGCCTACCGAGGTGCCATCGACCGTAATTTGCCCTTGCTGGAACGGTTCCAGCCCATTGACGGTCTTAATCAGCGTGGACTTGCCGGAACCGGACGGCCCGCAAATCACCATGACATCGCCTTTTTCTACCCGCGTGCTGCATTCCTTGAGCACTTGGAACTGACCATACCACTTGCTGATATTTTTGATTTCAATCATAAGAAAATAGATTATTTTGCGGCTGGCTGCGCGCTTGACAGCGCCCCTGCCCACAAGGATACTGCGGAACTTGCCAATAGTTTCAGCAGCCGGCGCACCCAAAACCGGCTGTCGCCATCACAAAGAAGACCGCAGCGGCGGCTATCCTGCCCGCTGTGCAGGCTCAGAGAGACACTACCACAGGAACCCCAAAAATATGAACAAACAAAGCCGATTGACCACGTACATCCTGATTGGACTGGTGCTAGGCATCATTACCGGTTACTTCGCCCACGACAATCTGGCCAGTCCAACCGGCTTTGCCGACACCATGGCGCTGATCACCACGCTGTTCCTGCGCCTGATCAAGATGATTATCGCGCCGCTGGTGTTCTCGACGCTGGTATGCGGCATTGCCAAGATGGGCGATGCGACCGCGGTCGGCCGCGTCGGCGTGAAAACGCTGGGCTGGTTCTTCATCGCCTCGGTGATGTCGCTGAGCCTGGGCCTGGTGCTGGTCAACATCTTCCGTCCGGGCGATGCGCTGCTGGGCCACATGGCCGCTACCGCCGCCAAGGCTGACCTGGCCACCTCCAGCCTGACCTTGAAAGACTTCGTCACCCACCTGGTGCCGTCGTCCATCGTCGATGGCATGGCCAAGAACGAAATCCTGCAAATCGTGATCTTCTCGCTGTTCTTCGGTTCGGCTGCGGCGGCGGTTGGCCCTAAAGCCAACGCGCTGATCGAAGCGCTGGACGGTGTCGCGCACGTGATGCTGAAGGTTACCGGCTACGTGATGAAGTTTGCACCGTTTGCCGTGTTTGCTGCGGTTGCCGGCACCATCGCCAAGAGCGGTCTGGGCGTGCTGTCGACCTACGGTGTGTTCATGGCCGAGTTCTACTTCGGCATCGTGCTGCTGTGGGCGCTGCTGATCTTCATCGGCTTCCTGTTCCTGAAAGGCCGCGTGTTCGCGCTGATGAAAGAAATGCGCAGCCCGGCGCTGCTGGCCTTCTCGACTGCATCGAGCGAAGCGGCGTATCCGAAAACCCTGGAAGGTCTGGAGCGTTTCGGCGTGCGCAACCGTATTGCCTCGTTCGTGCTGCCGATCGGCTACTCGTTCAATCTGGATGGCTCGATGATGTACTGCACCTTTGCCACCGTGTTCATCGCGCAGGCGTATGGCATTGAAATGTCGCTGGGCCAGCAGATGACCATGATGGCCGTGCTGATGCTGACTTCGAAAGGCATGGCCGGCGTGCCGCGCGCTTCGCTGGTGGTGATTGCCGCGACGCTGGGCCAGTTCAACATTCCAGAAGCGGGCATGCTGCTGCTGTTGGGCATCGACCACTTCCTCGACATGGCGCGCTCCGCGACCAACGTCATCGGCAACGGCATCGCCACCGCCGTCGTCGCCAAGTGGGAAGGCGAGATGGACCCGCCGAAAACCGCCGAAGCGGCGTAAACGTCAAACCAAAACGCCACCTACACGGTGGCGTTTTTCTTTACTGCTCTCCGGTCAGCTCACGTAACTTCCTCCGCAGCCGCACATTATCAAGAACGGCGGAGACCATCGTCATCATCATAATGACAATGAACGCCTCGCTTCCAAAAAACTTAAAGAATAACCACGCTCCCAACGAGCAGATTATTCCCGTAACCAATAACAGCAATCCATCTTTCATGGTGCCCTCCTGACCTGTTTAATTTTACGCGTCTTTAAAATCTTTGGATGCCGCACTAGAAGTGATGCCAACCAAGGACGATGCAAATGGTTCATTTGTGCCTCACGTAGCACATCTGCGAGGGAAGTCCCTCCCGCCAAATTGCGCCCAGTAGCCACAGCGATACTGCCAATAACAGCCCCCACATAAAAAGAGGCGTTTATCGTACTGAGGACTGCCAACTTTCCGCCTTTAACACCAGTGCTGAGCAATTCTCCGACACTCTTATCTTTCCCGAATCGATCAATCAGTCCCAGAAGCGTCGAAGCAGTTGAAACAGCTGACTGACTCGTGCCAAACAAATTCTCGGGCGTTGGCAAACCCAATCCATCCATGTTCTCTTTGAAGTATTTGTAAAAGTCCGACATAAGTCCTCCAATGTGAAAGGTGTCATCGGAGGGTAGTCTGCAAAATCATGATGCGCTTTGCGGCGGCTCATAGCAAGCAAGCGGGGCTGTTGTGCGGAATCGTTAGTTGGCTTGGTGTTTTTCGCAATTGCGACGGGCGTATGAGTGATGCGCCATCGAGGGATAACGATAACTGGATGGGGACGATATGACTGCTACGCGGCGCGCGGCGTTGAAGACTTTGTTGGCGGGAGCGGCGGTCGCGCCGCAGTTGGCGCTTGCTGCGCCGGAACCGAAATGGGGACGCGGTGTCGGCATCGGCTTCACGCAGACGCACATGAAAACCTTCGCCCACTCGCAAGAGCAAAGCTGGATGAGGGAAAAGATGGATGTCTCCACCGTCCATATCCGCATGAAGAACGACCGCCACATCGTGACGTTCCATTACTCGCTGGACGGGAAGAACTGGATACAGCATTCGTGGCAGCTGGAAGTCTCCGGCTTGCACGACAATGTGTTTGGCGGTTTCCTCAGCCTGCAACCCGGCGTGTACTGTGCGGGTGCAGGCGTGGTGACGCTGCGCGATTTCAAATATCGCGCACTCGTTTAAATCTGCTCGGCGTAGGTCTTCACCAGCTCGTGCAGGAACACGCGGCCTTCCATCAGCGATTGCACGCCGATGTACTCATTCAGGCCGTGGATATTGCCCAAGTCCGGCGTCAGGAAGATGCCGCTGATGCCGTAGGTTGGAATGCCGGCCGCGTTGAGGAACTGGCCGTCGGTAGCGCCGGACTGCAAGATCGGCATCACCGGCACGCCCGGCCACATCTTCGCGGTCAGCTTTTCAACCGGTTCCATGATGGCACGCGTCAGCGGTGGCGGCGCTGAATTCTCGCCGCGGATTTCCAGCGTTTCCACTTTCACGGCAGGGTCGTTAATCGCGCTAACCAGCGCCTGGCGCACGGTTTCCTGCGTCACGCCCGGGAAGATGCGGCAGTTGACGTTGGCGCGTGCACGCTGCGGCAGCGCATTGGTAGCGTGGCCTGCATCGAGCATGGTCGCCACGCAGGTGGTGTGCAGCATGGCGGCCCAGCTGGCGTCTGCATTCGAGACAGTAGCAACCGCCTTGGCGTCGCCCGGATTCTGCACAACCGCCTTCATCGCATCGGCGATTTCCTTGTGGCCCGCTTCCAGCTGGATCTTTGCCATCGCATTCAGATAGCCTTTGCTGCCATCAGTCAGCTGGATCGGGAATTCATAGCCCTGCACTTTCGACAGTGCGCCAGCGAGATGATAGATCGCGTTGTCCTTCATCGGACGCGAACTATGGCCGCCGCGATTCACCACTTCCAAGCGATAGTTCTGCGCCACCTTCTCGCCCGCCTGCACCGTCATCGTGATGCGCTTGCCGGCTGCGTTCAGCTCACCGCCTGCGCCTTCGTTCAGCGCGTAACCAGCATCGATCAGCTCACGGCGATTTTTGGTCAGCCACTCGGCGCCATTGAACGCGCCTGCGGTCTCTTCGCCGCAGGTCAGCGCCATCTTCAGCGTATGGCGTGGCTTGTAGCCTTCTTGTTTAAAACGGATCAGCGAATCGGCCCAGATAGCCGCTTGCGCCTTGTCGTCCACCACGCCGCGCGCGTAGAACTTGCCGTCTTCTTCGATCAGGGTGAACGGATCGCGCGTCCAGTCTTCGCGCTTGGCTTCCACCACGTCGATGTGGGCCAGCAGCAGGATCGCTTTCGCCTTTGGATCACGGCCCGGCAGCACCGCCACCAAGCCGCCTTCTTTCGGATGCGCCGGATCAGCAAACAGGTGCAGATCCGATTCCGGGAAGCCCGCCGTCTTCAAGCGCGCCGCGATGCGTTCAGCGGCCAGCGTGCAGCTGCCCGACGACAGCGTGGTGTTGGTTTCGACCAGCTCTTTGTACAGGGCGCGGAATTGCTGTTCGGTTGGATCGGCAGCGTAAGCACTTTGTACGCATGCCAGCATGGCGGTTACTGCACCCAAAACAAAACGAGACTTCATGGTCGATCCCTTTTAATTAAACTATGTTCACAGTGTCTTCTTCGTCAGCCTTAGCCTGCTGGCGCTCCCACATTTGAGCATAGAGTCCGTCCGCTGCCAATAGCGATTGATGCGTACCTCGTTCAACAATGCGGCCATGATCGAGCACGATAATCTGCTGCGCATCCGCTACCGTGGACAGGCGGTGGGCGATCACCATGGTGGTGCGGGTGCGCGAGATTTCTTTCAACTGCGCCTGGATCGCCTGCTCTGCTTTCGAGTCCAGCGCCGACGTGGCCTCGTCGAAAATCAGAATCGCAGGATTCTTCAACAGCGTGCGTGCAATCGCCACGCGCTGCTTCTCGCCGCCGGAGAGTTTGAGGCCGCGCTCACCGACCATGGTCTGGTAGCCGTCCGGCAGGCTGTCGATGAAATCGTGGATCGATGCGGCGCGCGCAGCCGCCACAATCTCATCGTGCGATGCCCCCGGCTTGCCGTAAGCGATGTTGTATTCAATGGTGTCGTTGAACAGCACCGTATCCTGCGGCACGATGCCGATGGCGTGGCGTACCGAGTCCTGCGTCAGAGAGCGCAGGTCTTGGCCGTCAATGGCGATACCGCCCGCATTCACCTCGTAGAAGCGGAACAGCAAGCGCGATAAGGTGGATTTGCCGGAACCGCTGTGGCCCACCACCGCCGTGGTGGTGCCGGGCGCAATGGTGAAGTCCACGTCGAACAAAATCTGGCGCTTGGGATCGTAGCTAAAGTCTACGTGGTTGAAGCGCACTTGCGCGCCGTGCGTGACCAGCGGCTTCGCATCCGGCGTATCAGCAATTTCCTTGTTCTGATCCAGCAGCGAGAACAGCTTTTCCATGTCGGCCAGGCTTTGCTTGATCTCGCGGTAAATCACGCCGAGGAAGTTCAGCGGAATGTACAGCTGAATCATGAAGGCGTTGACCAGCACCAGATCGCCCAGCGTCATCTTGCCTTCAATGACGCCGACGGTCGCGCGCCACAGAATCAGCGTGACCGCCACCGCGATAATCATCGACTGCCCGGTGTTCAGCAGCGACAAGGAGGTCTGCGATTTCACCGCCGCGCTTTCATAGCGCTGCAAGCCTTCGTCATAGCGCTTGGCTTCGTACTCCTCGTTGCCAAAGTACTTCACCGTTTCGTAGTTGATCAGCGAGTCGATGGCCTTGGTGTTGGCCTTCGAATCCAGGTCATTCATGGTGCGGCGGAAGTGGGTGCGCCAGTTGGTAATCACGATGGTGAAGGTGATGTACGATGCCAGCGCTACAAAGGTAATCACCGAGAACCAGATATCGTAATGCGTGACGAGGTAGCCCAGCACCAGCGTGATCTCCACCAGCGTCGGCAGGATGTTAAACAGCGTGTACGAAATCAGCGAGCCAACGGCGCGCGTACCGCGTTCGATATCGCGCGTCATGCCGCCGGTTTGGCGATTCAAGTGAAAGCGCAGCGACAGCGCGTGCAGGTGGCGGAACACTTGCAGCGCAATGGTGCGCACCGCGCGCTGCGTCACGCGCGCAAACAGGAACTCGCGCAGCTCGGTGAACAGCGTGGTCGATACGCGCAGCACGCCGTAGGCCACCAGCGCACCAAGCGGCAGCACCAGCAGCGCTTGCGGATGCGATGGCGTGATGGTCAGCGAATCGATCAGCTTCTTCATCACCACCGGCACGCCGACGTTGGCCAGCTTGGCGCCGACCAGGCAGCCCAGCGCCAGCAGCACGCGCCATTTATAGACCCACAAGTAGGGAATCAGGGTTTTGATGGTGGCAGTATCGCTGCGGGTAGGAGCGGCTTTGCTGGCGGGGGCTGGCTGGGAATCGGAGTAACGGCGCATGGCGGATCTTGGCTTTTTATGGTTCAATCCCGATAATTGTAGCCCCTGAAGAGAAATCACGATGACCACGCCTCAAATCCCCACCGTCAACACCATCAATCGCGGCCTGCCAGCCGGGAAGATGCCGGAACTGCGCATGATGCCTTCGCCGTCCGATGCCAATGTCTACGGCGATGTATTCGGCGGCTGGATCATGGCGCAGGTGGACATCGCCGGCTCGCTGCCGGCCACGCGCCGCGCCAATGGCCGTGTAGCGACGATTGCGGTGAACTCGTTCGTGTTCAAGAACCCGGTGTTCGTGGGCGACCTGCTGTCGTTCTATGCTGATATTGTCAAGGTTGGCAATACGTCCATTACCGTGCAAGTGGAAGTGTACGCAGAGCGCAATCGCCTGCAAGCCGATACCGTGAAAGTGACCGAGGCCACCCTGACCTACGTCGCCACCGACTCCGACCGCAAGCCGCGCAAAGTGCCGTCGATTGAAACGCTGATCCATTCGTAAGCCACAGCGGCCCGCGCCTCGCCGCATGGACGAACATCGCCGCCTCTTTCTCGCAGCAGCGCTGACCAGCGCCAGCAACATCGTCAGTGCCGCCGGTTCGACTTATCCCTTTAGCTTGGGCGTCGCCAGCG
Source organism: Duganella rivi (assembly GCF_009857435.1). Lineage (GTDB taxonomy): Bacteria > Pseudomonadota > Gammaproteobacteria > Burkholderiales > Burkholderiaceae_D > Rugamonas > Rugamonas rivi. Next base: position 14,464 of record NZ_WWCK01000007.1, on the reverse strand, counting down.
GCTCACCACTGCCGGACGCCGTCATCATCTGGACGCGCATCCTGCACGATCCGCTCAACGCCGCAGCCACGCCGCCGATCGCCTTCAACGTGCGCTGGGAGATGGCGGAGGACGATCGGTTCCGCCGCATCATCGCCAAGGGCTCGGCTGACGCGCCGCCCGAACTCGCCCACAGCGTTCACGTCGACGTCACCGGCCTGCAGCCCGGCCGCTGGTACTGGTATCGCTTCATGCTGGGCGACGCAGTTAGCCCGATTGGCCGCACGCGCACCGCGCCCGCCAGCGCCAGCATGCCGCAGCAACTCAAACTGGCCGTGGCCTCCTGCCAGCACTGGGAATTCGGCACCTACGCGGCCCACCGCCACATCGCGGCCGCAGCGCCCGATCTGGTGGCCTTCCTGGGCGATTACATCTACGAGTGGGGCCCGTACCAGCTGCACCATCCAAAAACCGCACTAAGAACCGCTGAGAGCTTCACGCTGGCCGATTACCGCGCCCGCTACGCCCAGTACAAGACCGACCGCCACCTGCAAGCCGCGCACGAAGCCGCGCCATGGATCGTCACCTGGGACGACCACGAAGTCGCCAACGATTACGCCAACGAACGCGACGAACGCCTCGACCCGCGCTTTCTGCAAAGACGCGCCGCCGCCTACCAAGCCTTCTACGAACACATGCCGCTGCGACTGGCGCCGCGCGACTTCGCCCACCTGCGCATCTACCAGCGCTACGACTGGGGCAAGCTGGCGCGCTTCCACATCCTCGACGACCGCCAATACCGCGCCACCCACGCCTGCCCGCCGCAAGGACGCGGCGGTTCCAGCTCGGTGCTGCTGCGCGAATGCGCCGCCCTGAAAGACCGCAGCCGCAGCATGCTCGGCAAAGAACAAGAACAATGGCTGGCGCAAGGCCTCGCCTCCTCGCAAGCGCGCTGGAACATCCTCGCCCAGCAAACCCTGATGGCGCAAAACAGCCAGCTGCCGATCAAGACAGACGGCGACGGCCGCTTCTGGACTGATGGCTGGGATGGCTACCCGACGGCGCGCCAGCAATTGATGGACACGCTGCACACCAGCCGCGCCAGCAATCCACTCGTCCTCTCCGGCGACGTGCACAGCTTCTTCGCCTGCGAACTCGCGCATAACCCGACGCGGCCGCGCTCTCCCACCAACCAGGTACTGGCAACCGAATTCTGCGGCACCTCGATCACCTCGCCATCGCGCGCGCAATCTCGTACCGAGCAGTATGTATCGATGAACCACGGCATCAAGTATGGCCGCAGTGACAAGCGCGGCTACATGCTGCTGACCATCACACCCAACGACACCACCGCAAATTTTCTTGCACTGGACAACGTGCAAGACAGCGCCAGCGCCATAGTGCGCGCGGCCGGCTTCGTGGTTCGCAACGGACAGCCGGGCCTGAACCGCGCTTGAAACGCGGCGGCCAGGTTCTATACTGGCTGGCAGGGGGTGGCGTATGCTGAAAGTATCGAAGGACGAGATTGCGCACGAGCTTGATCGTTACTTGCATCAAGCACTGTCGCAAACCGTGGTAGTGGAAAAGGCCGACCACGCATCGGTGGTCGTGCTATCGCTAGCCGAATTCGAACGGCTACAGGACGTGGACGCCCAGCACTTTGCCGAGGCCGCCCGCAAGGCGAACGTGGAAGGGTATCTCAATCACGAGCACGAGGTACGCACCCGTTTGGCGTCAGCAATGCGAGCCCGCAGGCTCGCATGCATTCGGAAATAACTTAAGCCGCAGCCTTTTCGTCGCGCAGCTGGCGACGCAGGATTTTGCCGACGTTGGTCTTCGGCAGTTCATCGCGGAACTCGATGTACTTGGGCTTCTTGTAAGCGGTCAGTTCATGCTTGCAGAAGTCCAGCACCTGCTCGGCGGTCAGGTTAGGATCTTTGCGCACGATGAACAGCTTCACGGCTTCGCCCGAGTTCTTATCAGGTACGCCGATGCAAGCCACTTCCAGCACGCCCGGATGGGCCGCCACCACGCCTTCCACTTCGTTCGGATAGACGTTGAAGCCCGACACGATAATCATGTCCTTCTTGCGGTCGACGATGCGGGTGAAGCCCTCTTCGTTCATCACGCCAACGTCACCGGTTTTGAAGAAGCCGTCGCTGGTCATCGACTTGGCGGTTTCATCTGGACGGTTCCAGTAGCCGGCCATCACCTGCGGGCCGCGAATCGCGATTTCGCCGGTCGAACCGAGCGGCAGCTTGTTGCCGTCGTCATCCAGAATCGCTACCTCGGTCGATGGAATCGGCAGGCCGATGGTGCCGGTGAATTCCTTGATATCGAGGCGGTTGACCGTCGCCACCGGCGAAGTCTCGGACAGACCATAGCCCTCGATGATGGCGGTGCCGGTCACTTTCAGCCAGCGCTCGGCCACGCTCTTTTGCACAGCCATGCCGCCGCCGTTGCACAGCTTGTAGGACGAGAAGTCCAGCTTGGCGAAATCAGGATTGTTCAGCAGCGCGTTGTACAGCGTGTTCACCGCAGGCAGCACGGTCACCTTGTACTTCGCCAGCTCTTTCACGAAGCCCGGGATATCGCGCGGGTTAGGAATCAGCAGGCTCAGGCCGCCGGTACGCATGCTCATCAAAGCGCTAATCGTCAGCGAGTAAATGTGATACAGCGGCAGCGCGCCGACAAACACCATCTGCTCGCCGCCGCCTTTCATTTGCAGCCATGCTTCGTTTTGCAGCACGTTGGAGATGATATTACGGTGCAGCAGGATGGCGCCCTTGGACACGCCGGTGGTGCCGCCGGTGTACTGCAGGAAGGCGATATCGTCATGGCCCAGCTTAACCGGTTGCAGCGTCATGCCGGCGCCTTCAGCCAGCACCTTCTTGAACGAAACCGAACCCGGCAGCGAATACGCCGGCACCATCTTCTTCACATTGCGCACCACGAAGTTGACCAGCGCGCCCTTCAGGCCGCCCAGCAGGTCGCCCATGCTGGCAACGATTACGTGCTTGACCGGAGTCTGCGCCAGCACTTGCTGCACGGTGGTGGCAAAGTTTTCCAACACCACGATGGCTTCGGCGCCCGAGTCCACCAGCTGGTGCTGCAGCTCGCGCGGGGTGTACAGCGGGTTGACGTTGACCACCGTGTAGCCGGCGCGCAGCACAGCAGCCATGGCCACCGGATATTGCAGCACGTTCGGCATCATGATGGCCACGCGCGCGCCAGCTTGCAGGCCCTTGCTCTGCAGCCACGCGCCCATTTTTTGCGACAGTTGATCCAGCTCGCCGTAGGTCATGAACTTGTCCATGCACACGAAAGCGTTGCGGTCAGCGTACTTGCGGAAAGCTTCTTCCAGCAAATGGGTGACCGAGCGGTACTGGGTGTTATCAATCTCCGCTGGTACGCCTTCGGGGTACGACTTCAGCCAAATCTTATCCATCTTTATGCAGCCTTTTTCTTATCGCCGGGTGGTTCGTCGCGCAGCATGCGGCGCAGAATTTTCCCGACATTGGTTTTTGGTAGCTCCTCGCGGAACTCAATGTATTTCGGCTTTTTATAGCCGGTAAATTGTTCTTTGCAGTAGGCCATCAGGGCTTCTTGCGTCAGGTTCGGATCCTTGCGGACGACGAAGATCTTGACCGCCTCGCCCGAATGCTCGTCCGGCACGCCGATCGCGGCGCACTCCAGCACGCCTGGGTGCGCGGCAATCACGCCTTCCAGTTCGTTCGGGTAGACGTTGAAGCCGGACACCAGGATCATGTCCTTCTTGCGATCCACGATCTTCACGTAACCATTGGCATCCATCACGCCGACGTCGCCCGATTTGAAGTAGCCGTCGGCGGTCATCACCTTGGCCGTTTCGTCCGGGCGGTTCCAATAGCCGGCCATCACCTGCGGGCCGCGAATCGCGATCTCGCCGGCCACGCCCAGCGCCACTTCGTTGCCATCGTCATCGAGGATGGCGATATCGGTCGATGGCACCGGCAAGCCGATGGTGGCGGTAAATGCCTTGCTGTCGGCACGGTTACAGGTGGCCACAGGCGAAGTCTCGGACAAGCCATAGCCTTCGATGATGGACACGCCGGTCACCGCCAGCCAGCGGTCGTTGACGGCCTGCTGCACCGCCATGCCGCCGCCGTTGCAAATCTTCAGCGCCGAGAAGTCCAGCTTCGCAAAGTCCGGGTGGTTCAGCAGCGCGTTATACAGCGTGTTCACCGCCGGCAGCATGTTGAACTTGTACTTCGCCAGTTCCTTGATGAAGCCGCCGATGTCGCGCGGATTCGGAATCAAGATATTCAGCGCGCCCACGCGGGTGCCCCACATGGCGCAAGCCGTCAGCGCAAAGATGTGGTACAGCGGCAGCGCACACACAATGGTGACCTGCTCATCCGAACCGCCCAGCGCCGGTTGCGACCATGCCTCGCTTTGCAGCAAGTTGGCCACGATATTCTGGTGCGTCAGCGTCGCGCCTTTCGACACGCCGGTGGTGCCGCCCGTGTACTGCAAGAACGCCGGATCGTTGTACTGGCGTTCGACCGGCGTCAGCTTCATGCCGCCGCCCTGCGACAGCGCATCCTTGAAGCGCACCGCGTTAGGCAGCGAAAACGCCGGCACCATTTTCTTCACGCTGCGCACCACGAAGTTCACCAGCATGCCCTTCAGGCCGCCGAGCATCTCGCCCATGCTGGCCACCACGATATGCTTGACCTGCGTCTTGCCCAGCACCTGTTCCAGGGTGGTGGCAAAGTTTTCGAGGATGATGATGGCCTCGGCGCCCGAGTCGTTGAGCTGGTGCTCCAGCTCGCGCGGCGTGTACAGCGGGTTGACGTTGACCACCGTGTAGCCGGCGCGCAGGATCGCCGCAATCGCGATCGGGTACTGCAGCACGTTCGGCATCATGATGGCCACGCGCGCGCCCGGCTTCAGGCCGCGGCTCTGCAGCCAGGCACCGAGACGCTTGGAATACGCGTCGACTTCGGCATAGGTGAGGAACTTGTCCATGCAGACATACGCGTTGCGGCTCGCATACTTCTGGAACGACTCTTCCAGCAATTGAACCAGCGAACGGTACTGACTTGTATCGACCTCGGTCTGCATGCCCGGTGGATACGATTTCAACCAGATTTTCTCCATCCTGTGCCTCTTGTCTCGAATATTATTTATCGTTGTAAGGCCGGCGCACAGAGCCGGTCAGGGAGCTTGCTGATGATGCGATGCTATCGGGCAGCACGCCCGTACGCAAGCGCATTTAACCATAATTAGAACGGAGGTTCTAACGGCTTTTTATGCTGCAACGCCGCATCAATGCACGCCTTCGCCGCTTGGTAGCGCTTCCTTGCCCCCTTCGGCGTTGAGCATTGGCGGGCGGCCCAAGAGATCCAACTGCTGTCGGCGTTGGCCTGCATCAAGAGTTGCTATTTGTTGCACCGCACCATAAAAACGCACGAACGTTCGTTCCTGCTTGAGCAAGGCGCGGAAGGCGGGCAGATAATCGTGGTAAGTTCCCACCGCGCTGAGGTGGGCGTTGGTCAGCGGCTCGGCAAACCAGCGGTCGTAACCGGCATAGCCGCCCCAACTTTCCTTGAGCTTGGCGTAGTCGGATTTCAGGTGGGCGAAGATGCGGGCTTTCTCGGCGCGCTTGTGGCGGGTGCTGGTCTTGCCCGCGTACAGGTCGGCCAGCATTTTGCGGTGCCGCACCAACAGCGCTAAAAAGTCCTGGCGCCGGCTGTTGTAGCGGGTGTAAGCCTCGCGCATCGGATCGGTGCCGTACAGCTCCAGCCAGCGCGCCACGCCGGCTTCTTCCACCGCCGTGGCGAAGCCCTCGTTGAATTGCGAATCGCCCTGCACGTAGGCCACCTGGTGCGCCAATTCGTGGAACACCATGCGCGCCAGTTCGGCGTCCGAGTAGTTGATGAAGGTCGATAGCAGCGGATCGCTGAACCAGCCCAGCGTGGAATACGCCGGCACACCGCCCACCTGCACGTCGTTGCGCTCCTGGCGCAGTTCATCGGCATAGGCCATGGCGTCTTCCTTGCTGTAGTAGCCGCGATAACTGACGCAGCCCGCAATCGGGAAGCACCACTGGATAGGCCGCAGCGACAGCTCCGGCGTCGCCACCACGTTCCACAGCACGAAGGGCCGCGACAGGGCCGCGTAGTTTTTGTAGCTTGCGTTATCGGGCAGGCTCAATTCCTTGACCGCGAATTTACGGATCAGCAGCGCCTTTTCGAGGCGCGCCTTGAGCTGGGGATCGGTGGTGGGATCGCCCAGCCAGTCTTCAATCGGACGCGCGTCCGACCACAGCGAATACTGGCCTTGGGCAGCCTGCATGTAGTACTTGAATTGCGCGCAACCGGCCAGCATCGCCGCCGCGCACGCCGGCGCCAGCCAGAATCTGGCGCGGAGCATTTGGCGTGCAATTTTGCGCATACATCACCTTCAAGATGCGAGCCTCTCGACCTGTACCAGTGTATCGTAAAACGTCGGCGCGCGGCCCATATCGGTCAACTGTTGGCTGGTAACCTCATTGGCATTTTTGCCATCGGAGGCTAGCTTTTTCCACCACACTGACAAGCCGACAACCAATCCGGCACGCGCCTTGTCCGTCACGCGCGCCTTGGCCACAAAGGAGCCGCGGTCGTTGAAGATGCGAACCATGTCGCCGTTGGCGATGCTGCGCGATGCGCTGTCGTCCGGGTGGATGTCCAGGTGCGGCTCGCCCTCCGCCGAACGCAGGCTCTTGACGTTGACGAAGGTGGAGTTGAGGAAGTTGCGCGCCGGCGGAGAAATCATCGCCAGCGGGTAGCGCGCCGCCAGTTCAGGATTGCTGGCCGCCGATTCGTATGGCGGTATGTAGGACGGCAGCGGATCGAGTCCGTCCTTCTCCATTTGCGCGGAATAGAACTCGCACTTGCCGGACGGCGTAGGGAAGCCGCCTTGCGCGAACGGCGCATCCGGCATATTCAATTTCTGCCAGCCCTTTTGCTTCAAGGCGTCCCAGTCGAAGCCAATCGCGCGAACATCTTGCGCGTTGAAGGCTTGCGCCGCCAGTTCGTCGTCGCTCTCCTTGAAGCAGTCGTCGTCGAAGCCCATCTTGGCTGCCAGCAGGCGGAAGATTTCAGTATTGGCCTTGGCCTCGCCCATCGGCGCGATGGCGGCGTTATTCGCCATCATGTACAGGTGGCCGTAAGACGTGTGGGCGTCGATGTGCTCCAGCTGCGTGGTGGCCGGCAGTACGATGTCGGCGTAATCGGCGGTGTCGGTCTGGAAGTGCTCCAGCACCACCGTGAACAAGTCCTCGCGCAGGAAGCCGCGCATCACCTTGTCCGAATCCGGCGCAATCGCCAGCGGGTTGGAGTTGTAGACAATGACCGCTTCCACTGCCGGCCCAAACGAAGGCGAGGCAGGCCGCAGCAGGTCATCGCCGATAGTGGTCATGTTGATGGTGCGCGGGATTTTCTTCAACAAATCCGTGCGTTGCAGCTTGGGTTTGTTGGTCGGGAACGAGCCGCTGGACGACAGCTGCACGCCGCCGGCCGGATGACGCCACGCGCCCACCAGCGCCGGCAAGCACGCGATATTCCGCACCGCCATGCCGCCGCCGCGCACGCGCTGCACGCCGTAGTTGGTGCGGATCGCCACCGGCTCGCCGGCCTTCGCCATGCCGCCGTACAGGCGCGCCAGATCGACCACTTCATCGACCGTGATGCCGCAGGTTTCGGCCGTGCGCTCCGGCGTCCACTCGGCGGCGCGCTGCTTCAGCTGTTCAAAGCCCAGCGTGTATTGCGCGATGTAGTCGTGATCGAGCAGGTCTTCCTTGATCAGCACATGCATCAGTCCCAAAGCCAGCGCGGCGTCGGTGCCCGGCAGCAGCGCGATGTGCTGGTGGCACTTCTCCGCCGTCAGCGAGCGATACGGATCGATGGCAATCAGCTTGGCGCCATTGCGCTTGGCTTCCTGCGCGCGCGTCCAGAAGTGCAGATTCGATGCGATCGGATTACCGCCCCAGATAATCAGCAGCTTGGCGTTCTGGAACTGCTCCATGTCGGTGCCGATGGAGCCGCCGATGGTGTACTTGTAGCCGGTGAAGCCGGCCGTCGCGCAAATGGTGCGATCCAGCAGGGAGGCTCCAATCTTGTTGAAGAAGCGCGATGACATCGACTCGCCCTGGATCAAGCCCATGGTGCCGCAATAGCTGTACGGCAGGATCGCCTCCGGCGCGCGCTCGGCGATCGGCTTCAGTTTGGCTGCGATGGTGTCCAGCGCCTCTTCCCAGCTAATGCGCTCGAACTTGCCCTCGCCCTTTTTGCCGACGCGCTTCAGCGGGTACAGCAAGCGCTCTTCGTGGTAGGTGCGCTCGGTATAGCGCGCTACCTTGGTGCACAGCACACCGGCCGTGGTAGGGTGATCGGGGTCGCCTTTGACCGCGGTGGCAACGCCGTCTTCCACCGTCACCAGCAGCGCGCAGGTGTCGGGGCAGTCGAGCGGGCAGGCTGCGCGGACTTGTGTGGTTGTCATGTCAGAATCCAAAAAGCAATGGCTCAAAGCAGTATCGTAAACCATTGCGCGCGGACTGGCTTAACTCGTCTGACAAGGGCTACAATTAGGAAAGTGGAAATAGTGGAAAGTGGAGAAGTAGCATGAAACTGGTAGATCCCATCATTGCATTTCAATCCGAACTGCAGCAGATCCGGCGCGACCTGCACGCCCACCCTGAACTTTGCTACGAAGAACAACGCACCTCCGACGTGGTGGCGGCCAAGCTGACCGAATGGGGCATTCCCGTGATTCGCGGCCTCGGCATCACTGGCGTGGTCGGCATCATCAAGAACGGCACGTCGTCGCGCTCGATCGGCCTGCGCGCCGATATGGACGCGCTGCCGATGCAGGAAGTGAACACCTTCGCCCACGCCTCGGTGCACCCCGGCAAAATGCACGCCTGCGGCCACGACGGCCACACCGCCATGCTGCTGGGTGCGGCCAAGCACTTGTCCGAGCATCGCAACTTTGACGGCACCGTCTACCTCGTGTTCCAGCCGGCCGAAGAAGGCGGCGCCGGCGCCAAGCGCATGATCGAGGACGGCCTGTTCGAGCATTGCCCGATGGACGCCATCTACGGCATGCACAACTGGCCCGGCATTCCATCCGGTCACATGAGCGTGACCGAAGGTGCGCTGATGGCCTCCAGTAACGAGTTCTACCTCACCGTTAAAGGCAAAGGCGGCCATGCAGCCCAGCCGCACAAGTGCATCGACCCGGTAATGGCGGCGGTGCAAATTGCGCAGAGCTGGCAGACCATCGTCAGCCGCCGTACCAATCCTATCGATACCGCCGTGCTGTCGCTGACGCAATTCCACGCCGGCACTGCCACCAACGTCATTCCCGATGAAGCCAAGCTGTCCGGCACCGTGCGCACCCTGTCGTGGGACGTGCTGGATATGATTGAAAAACAAATGGAAGTGGTGGCTGTGAATACGGCTGCGGCATTTGGCGCGGAAGTGGAATTCAAATTCCGCCGCAACTACCCGCCGCTGATCAATCATCCTGAAGCGACGCGCTTTGCGGTGGAGGTGATGAAGTCCGTGATCGGCGCCGACAAGGTGGACGACAAAGTGGAGCCCTCGATGGCGGCGGAAGACTTCGCCTACTTCCTGCAAGCCAAGCCGGGCTGCTACATCTTCATCGGCAACGGCGAGGGCGACCATCGCGAAGGCGGTCACGGCCTCGGCCCGTGCGTGCTGCACAACGGCAGCTACGACTTCAACGACAACCTGCTGCCGGTCGGCGCCAGCTTCTGGGTGAAGCTGGTGGAGGCCAGCTTGCCGGCCGCCGCTTAAATTTGATCCGGGGCCGTGCCCACGCGCTGGCCCGGATTCAGCTGCTCCAGACCGATCAGCGCGGCCGAGTGATCGGCTTGCGGTATGGTTTTGGACAGCGTCATGTAGCGCGCCGTTACCAACTCCGTCAGCGGCAGCACGATGCCGGCCGCTTCCGCCGCCGCCAGGATATTGCGCTGATCCTTGAGCTGCGTGGTCACCTTGCCGCCGGCGACGAAATTCCGCTCCAGCATGCGCTGGCCGTGCACCTCCAAAATCTTCGACTCGGCAAAGCCGCCGCGTATCGCTGCGCGCATCGCTGCCGGATCGGCACCGGCCGCCTGCGCCAGCAACATGGCTTCCGCGACAATGTTGATGGTTGCACCAACGATGAGCTGATTGCACAGCTTGGCCACCTGCCCGCTACCGGCCGGGCCGACCAGCGTGGCGCGGCCCATGGCCGACAGCACCGGTTCGGCCTCGGCAAAATCTTCGGCCGCGCCGCCGGCCATAATCGCCAGCGCGCCGGCCGCAGCGCCACCGACGCCGCCTGACACCGGCGCATCGATAAAACGCCGTCCTTGCGCGCTCAGCAGCGCGTGGAAGGCCTGCGCCTCGGCCTGCTGGGTCGAGCTCATGTCGATCCACAGCGCCTTGCTCGCCAGCGCCGGCAAGGCCGCTTGCAGCACCAGCTGCACCGTCGGCCCGGCCTCCAGCATCGAGATCACGATCTGCGCATCGCGCACCGCCTCGCCCAAGTCCGCCACCGGTTGCGCGCCTGCCTCAGCCAGCGCTTGCGCCTTTGCATGCGTGCGGTTCCATGCTGTAACCTTGTGGCCAGCCGCCAGCAGGCGGCGCACCATCGGCTCCCCCATCAAGCCGATGCCAAGAAAAGCAATTTGCGTCGACAATTCCGCTCCCTGAATTATTTTCCGAACCCCGGTACAATCACGGGTTAGCCGTATAACAATCGAGAAATACTGCACTCACATTGCAAGGATACTATGTTCAACAAAAAAATGATCGCGGTTGCTGCCGCACTGGTCGCCGCTCAAAGCGCGTTTGCCGATGACAAACTGGTCGACTCCGTGTCGATCGACGTAGGTGCCGGCGAGCACGTACAAATGGTGCGTTTCAACGCCGCCAAAGACTGGGACAATAAATGGTTCCAATCGAACGGCACCCACCTGGGCGGCTACTGGGAACTGAGCACCGGCATCTGGCAAGAAAACCGTGCCAAGAATGTGGTCGGCGCGGAAGCAAAACTGTGGGATATCGGTTTCACCCCAGTGTTCCGCTTCCAGAATGACAACAAGAAGGGCATGTACTACGAAGGCGGCATCGGCGTGCACATGTTCTCCAAGCTGTACAACAACAGCGACAACCGCCTGTCGACGCACTTCCAGTTCGGCGACCACATCGCTGCCGGTTACGTGTTCGACAACAACTGGGAAGTGGGTGTGAAGCTGCAACACTTCTCGAACGGCGGCTACAAGAAGCCGAACTCGGGTGTGAACTTCGTCGAACTCAAAGCGGCGTACCACTTCTAAGTGTAGAAAATCAAAAGCCCCTTACGGGGCTTTTTTTATGACACATTGGATTCGGCGACAATCTTCCAGTTCTTGCCTTCCTTGGCCCAGTACTGCTTCTTGCGCACCGCGTGACGGAACTTGCCGATCACAATTTGCTGCGTGAAGTTGCTGACGATGACCTCTTCCTGGCTAGGCTGACGGAAGTAGCTCGGATCGGTAACGGTCACGGTAATTTTCTTCGCGCCCGGCAGGTAGCGGTTCTTGTCCAGCCAAGCATTGATATCCTCGTCCGCTGCCGATTTAAAGCGCGCCGAATACAGCGCCTTCAAGCTCGCGTCGTCACGATTCTCCACATCGCGCCGCCATGTCTCCACCAGCGAAGCGGCTTGGCGCAGATCCTTGTCCAGCTGCTCCTTGCTGACGAACTCCACCTGGTCGCCAATCAGAATCGGCGTCTTGCCAATTTCCACAGTGCGAGTCAGGAAATTCAAATCGTCATTGCTGACCACCACGCAGCCATCGGTCGACAGCGGCGGACGGCTGAAGGTCTCCGGCGGCGTGCCGTGCACCCAGATGCCCGAGCCGCTGCGGCCGTTCACCTTGTCCCAGTCATTCGGATAATCGAGCGGCAGCGCGCCCTTGCCGTACATATCGGGCAGCTTCACGCCGGGCAGGCGGCCGATCAGGTAATACACGCCCACCGGCGTGCGCATATCGCCTTCCTTGAGCTTGTTGATGCCCAGCTTGCCTTGGCTCACGTAAAAGTCTTGCAGCAGTCGTACGCCGTCGTTGCGGTTCTCGTACAGGTAGAGGCGGGAATGCTTGGCATCGACGATCAGCGCGTGCTTTTGATCCTTGCGCATTTGCAGCAGCGCGCGCGGCAGCAGCGCCGGCCCCGGACGCTCGGCCTGCAAGCGCACGGCAGCTTCGCGGCGCAGATCGGCCAGCTTGGCTTCCGAGCCGGGCGGCACGGCGGCGCCAAGTATGCCAACGGCGCGGGTATGCATCAACAGGATATCGCCACGGATCAGATGGCCAAGACGGAAGTTAGGATAAGCCTCGACCAGCGCATCGGCTTTCTGCTGCGCCGAGTTCAGGTCATGCGTTGCCAGATCCTTGTAGATGTCGTTGAGCAGCTCTTCAGGATTAGCTTTACGGGCGGCAGCCGCCCGCACCGGCTTTTTTGCGGCGTAACTGAACTCCCCTCCCACCAGGCTGAGGAGAACCACGGCGAGCACACTGCCCGCGCGCCATTTACGCAAAAATGAGTGTGACATCAGTTACCCGAGACTTCCTGCTTGATCTGCCATTTTCCACCATTTTTGACCATGATGAGCGTCTTGCGGCTGCGCGCCGTCAAGCGATCGGATTCGTAGGTCTGGCGGAAGGTGACCTTGGCGGTGTTGCCGTCCACTTTCACCTCGGGCGAAGCGACTTCCACGCGGATGCGGCCCTTGCCCTCGATGCGGGCGCGGCGCTCGTCGGCCCACGCTTTGCGCGTCACGCCCTTTGGCGGTTCGAACTGCTGGCTATAGTAGCCCAGGTAGGAATCGACGTTTTGCGCAGCCCATGCCTTGGCCCAGCCATTCACCTGCGCCATCACCGCATCGCGCTCGGAGTTATCCGGTTTGGCGGCGACTTTTTCCGGCTCAGGCTTGGCAGGTTTCGGCGGTTCGGCTTTGACCGGTGCAGGTGCAGGCGCAGGTGCCGGCGTTGGCGCTGCGGCGATTTTGACCGGTGCGGGAGCCGGGGCCGGCGCTGGTGCCGGAGTTGGCACAGGCGCTGCGGCCACTTTTACCGGGGCCGGCGTCGGCACAGGCGCTACTTTGGCTGGCGCTGGCGCCGGAATTGGAGCAGGTGCAGGCACTGGCGCCGCAGCGACCTTGATCGGCGCAGGCGTTGGCACTGGTGCAGGCACAGGTTTCGCTGCCACCGGCGCCGGCGCTGGAATCGCTCCCACTGCCGTCGCAACTTTAGGCGCGTTGGCCGGCGGTGGCGATACCGACAATGCCGGAATCCGTTGTGGTGCATTGGCCTGCGCAGCATTTTGCGGCGGCAACTGCGAAATCAAAGGCGGCTGCGCGCCGGCAGCGGGACGCGCCGGCACAACAGCAGGGGCAGGGGCAGGCGCAGGAGCCGGGGCTTGTGCAACTGCCGTCTCCACGCCAACGATCTTGCCGCCTGTGCTGGTCGAGAAGGTGCGCAGCATGGTCAGCTTCGACTTAGCCGGCACCGCCGTCGTCGAACCCAGCGCCAAGGCCTTGTCGTAAGCCTGACTGGCCATCTTGCCGTAAATATCGCCCAGATTTTCGTAGGCAGTCTGATAGCTCGGATTGGTGCGGATCGCCTTTTCCAGCGCCACGCGCGCCTTATCGTACTGGCCGTTGGCCGCATACAGCACGGCCAGGTTGTTGTACGGCTCCGGCAGATCCTTGTAATCCTCGGTGAGCTTGGTGAAGACGGCGATTGCCTCTTCCGACTTATTCTGTTCCGTCAGCAGCACGCCTTTCATGAACCGCATTTGCGGATCGCTCGGGTGTTTGCTCAGGTATTCATTAGTCTTGTTGAGTGCCTCGACCACCTTACCGGCCTTGGCCAGTTTGCTGACATCGGCGTAATCATCGGCGCGGGCAGGAGCCCAGGCCGACAGGGCCAATGCGCAATACAGCATTGTTTGGGCTGTCTTATTTTTCATTGAGGTTTGAAGCAGACGCGAAAGGCCACATGGTACACCTTTCATTTCCGCATATCAAAACTCCGCGTAATCTCGTTGCGCCAAAGCAAAAAGGCCCGCTCAATGAGCGGGCCTTTTTTTAATAACTAGCTTGACGATAACCTACTTTCACACTGGTTGCAGCACTATCATCGGCGTAGAGTCGTTTCACGGTCCTGTTCGGGATGGGAAGGGGTGGGACCGACTTACTATAGTCATCAAGCTTTGACTTGTATGCTGCGCAGCTCCTTATTGGGCTACGCAGCGAATCTGGGAGAAGTAAAGTTTGGGGGTATTAACTCATCAAGAGTAAATGCGTATAACCGTCAAGGTTATAGGGACAAGCCGTACGGGCAATTAGTATCAGTTAGCTTAATGCATTACTGCACTTCCACACCTGACCTATCAACGTCCTG
>NZ_WWCK01000006.1 GCF_009857435.1 Duganella rivi | reverse complement strand
GGCTGCTGCCGTCTTCCAGCCCGCGCCCGCCCGAGACCAGCAAGGTGGCGCCGGCCAGCGCGGCCGGCGGCGGCAATGGCGCGGCTTGCAGCGCTACCCCGGCGGTGGAGGCGACCGCGCCGCCCACCATGGCGATGGTGTTGATGCGGTAAGGCGGCGGCAGGCCGGCGTCGCGCGCCTCGTCATTGGCAGTGGCAAACACCTGCGCCGGGCCGGTGGCGTCCAGCAGCACGAAGCCGGGATACACCAGTAGCCAGATATCGATGGGCTTCATGTGGCAGATATTCAACGATGGCTGTCATTTGTGTCAATCAAAAATACGCCAGGATGTCAGCCTTTGACAAGGAGCTGGTCATGACGCGCACGGTGGGGATTTATATATTCGACAATGTTGAGGTGCTGGATTTCGCCGGGCCGTATGAGGTGTTCACCTGCGCCAGCCGGGTGGCGGGCGGAAAAGGGATGGCCGCGCCGTTCCGGGTGCAAACCATCGCCGCCAGCAGCGCACCAGTGCGCGCCCGCGCTGGACTGGTGCTGCACCCGGAATCGACCTTTGCCGACGCCGGCCAGGTCGATGTGCTGATGATTCCCGGCGGCGTGGTGGATGCCGAGCTGGCGCGGCCGGAAGTGATTGCGTGGATTGCCGCCAGCGCGCGCAGCAGCGAGCTGGCCGCCTCGGTCTGTACCGGCGCCCTGCTGCTGGCCCAAGCCGGCCTGTTGGATGGACTGGAAGCGACCACCCACTGGGAAGACGCCGCCGCGCTGCAAGCCGGCTGGCCGCAAGTGCAAGTGCGCACCGACCGCCGCTGGGTCGACACCGGCAAGATCATCACCTCGGGCGGCATCTCAGCCGGCATCGATATGTCGCTGCACCTGGTCGAACGCCTCGCCAGCCGCGAGCTCGCCCTGCTGACCGCGCGGCAGATGGAATACGAGTGGCGCCACCCCGCACGGCCACACGGGGTCTGACCCTGCGGGTCAGACCCCTAAGCGGTAACGCTAGCGTCGAGGCAAAAGCACGCGGGGTAGCACGGCGCTCCGCCGCGCCCTCGGCCACAAACGACTAGCCTTCCCCAGGCGCGATGCGCTACAGTGCAAGCGGCGCCCCGGCGAGCGGGGCCGCAAGCTACTGATAAAAAGGCAGAATGGATGGAGACCATCAAGAATGTAATGACCGGCTGCGCACGCTGGCTGGTCGCCGCCTGCGTGCTGCTGGGCGTGCATGCCGGCGCGGCGGCCGAGGTGCTGGCCACCGTGGCGTCGCCCAACCGCGCCATCAGCGTGGCGGTGCAGCTGGGCGACGGCGGCCGCATCACCTACACGGTGCAGCGCAACGGCAAGCCGCTGATTGCCGCCTCGCGCCTCGGCTTCCTGCTCGCTAACGCGCCGCAGATGGACAACGGCTTTACCCTGGCCTCGCAGGCCATGTCCGAGCATGACGATACCTGGGAGCAGCCGTGGGGCGAGCGCCGCTACGTGCGCAATCACTACCAGGAGCTGCGCCTGGAACTGGTGCAGAAGGCCTTGGATAACCGCCGCATGGCCCTGGTGTTCCGGGTATTCGATGACGGCGTCGGCTTCCGCTATGAATTCCCCGAGCAGCAGCAATTGCCGGAGACGCGCATCAGCGACGAGCTGACCGAGTTCGTGGTGGCGCCGCCGGCGTATGCATGGTGGCAGCAGGCCGGCGAGCAGGCGGCGCTCGAGTATGCGATCAAGAAGTCGCCGCTCAGCGAAGTCGGCATGGCGAATACGCCGTTGACGATTCGCACCAAGGACGGCACGCATATCGCGTTTCATGAGGCGGCGCTGGTCGATTATGCGTCGATGTGGCTGCGCAAGGTGGAAGGCCAGAAGCTGCGCGCGCATTTGACGCCGTCGGCGTTCGGGCCGGCGGTGCAGCGGCGCGGTGCCTTCACCACGCCGTGGCGCACCATGCAGATTGCCGACAATGCGGCTGGTTTGTATATGTCGGATCTGGTGCTCAATTTGAATGAGCCGAATAAGCTCGGCGACGTGTCGTGGGTGCATCCGTCCAAATTTATCGGCGTGTGGTGGGAGATGCACCTGGAGCACAGCACCTGGGGCTCGGGTGCCAAGCATGGCGCCACCACCGCCAACACCAAGCGCTATATCGACTTCGCTGCACGTAACGGCTTCCGCGGCGTGCTGGTGGAAGGCTGGAATCTCGGATGGGATGGCAACTGGTCGGGCAGCGGCTCGGCGTTCAGCTTCACGCAGGCCTATCCTGATTTCGATCTGGCCGGCCTCAGCGCATATGCGCAGCAGCAGGGCGTGCGCCTGATTGGCCACCACGAGACCGGCGGCAATATCGCGCGCTACGAAGAGCAGATGGATGCGGGCTACCAGCTGTACGCCAAGCTGGGAGTCGACAGCATCAAGTCGGGCTATGTGGCCGACGCCGGCGCGGCGCTGTTCCCCGGCGCCGATGGCGCGGTGCACTTTGGCTATACCGATTCGCAGGAAGGGGCGCGCCACTACCTGAAGGCGGTGACCGAGGCGGCGCGCTACAAGCTGGCGATTGATACGCATGAGCCGATCAAGGACACCGGCTTGCGCCGCACTTACCCGAACTGGGTCTCGCGCGAAGGTGCGCGCGGCATGGAGTACAACGCCTGGGGCGCGCCGATTAACAGCGTTGATCATGAAGTCAATCTGGTGTTTACGCGCATGCTCAGTGGGCCGATGGATTACACGCCGGGCATCCTGAGCCTGGAAGGTGTGAAGGGCCGGCCGATTAATTCGACGCAGGCCAAGCAGCTGGCGAGTTTTGTGCTGATCTACTCGCCGATTGTGATGGCGGCGGATTTGATCGAGAATTACGAGAAGTATCCGGGGCCGTTTAAGTTCATCAAGGACGTGCCGACGGATTGGGCCGACACGCGGGTGCTGCACGGTGAACTGGGCGAGTACGCGACCATCGCCCGCAAGGATAGGCGTTCGGACGATTGGTACATCGGCTCGGTCACGGACGGCAATGCGCGCACCTTGTCGCTGCCACTGACTTTTCTCGATCCGGGCAAGCGCTATGTCGCCGAAATCTACCGCGACGGCGACCACGCTGACTACCGTACCATCCGCCGCTTTGATATCGTGATCGAGAAGAAGACCGTCACTTCCAAGAGCGTTCTCCAGCTCAAACTGGCTCCCGGCGGCGGGCAGGCTATTCGCCTGTCGCCAGTGGCTGGCTAAGGTTGTTCGCCCCGGCATCTGGCGGCGAGCTCCCAGCGCTTGTTGCCGGGTAGGCGTAGCCAGATGGTTTTCCATGCGTTGCGCGAGCCGCAGCCCTGGCGGTTGGCCAGGCGCGAGGGCGTGGTCGGCACGCCGTCGATGAGGATTTGTTCGTTTTCGACTGTCGCGTACAGGGATTGGCCGCAGTAGATGGTGCGCAGTTCAGTGCCGTTTGGCAGGAAGAGTTGCTTCCATTGATAGCCTCGGCTGGTGTTGTCTGTGGCAGTCACCGGCGGCGGGGCGGGTTGCGGTGCCGCGGGTTGCGCGGCGGCGGGTGCCGCTACAGCGTTTCCGGTGCCGGCGATCCAGCGTTTGATTGCTTCGCAGAGGGCGGCTTCGGATTTCGGACCGAAATAGATTTCGCCCGTGTGGTCAATTAGTGCACACAGCACTTTGCTCGGCAGGCCGAGAGGGACTAGGTGGTCATCCATTTTATTCACTCCTCTAAAACGTCTATTTCGTCTAGAACGCTCTAAATCGCTAGAAAACGATAGAAAACGCTCTAGAAATAGAGTGTTGCTCGCTCTATTTCGTCTATTTGCTCTATTTTTTCTAGTTTGCGTCCTAGTTTTAGAGCGTTTTCTAGCGAAATAGTTCGATTTCTAGCGTTCTAGACGTTCTAGACGTTTTAGAGGCGTCTGGAATACACCACCCTATAGAGCAGCGGCAGAACCAATAGCGTGAGCGCCGTAGAGGACAAAATGCCGCCGATAACCACGGTAGCCAGTGGGCGCTGGACTTCCGCGCCGGTGCCGGTAGCGATGGCCATCGGTATGAAGCCCAGCGACGCCACCAGCGCCGTCATCAACACAGGCCGCAAGCGCTCCAGCGCACCTTCCCTGATGGCCTGCTCTACGCTGCGCCCGTCCTCGCGCAATTTGCGGATGGCGGAAATCAGCACCAAGCCATTCAGCACCGCCACGCCGGACAGCGCGATAAAGCCCACCGCCGCCGATATCGACAGCGGGATACCGCGCAAGGCCAGCGCCGCCAAGCCGCCAGTCAACGCAAACGGCACACCACTAAACACCAGCAGCCCATCTTTCAGATTGCCGAACATGGCAAACAGCAGCAGCATCACCAGCGCCAGCGCTGCCGGCACCACAATCTGCAAGCGCTGCGAGGCCGATTGCAGCTGCTCGAACTGCCCGCCCCACGTGGTCCAATACCCGGCCGGAATCTTCACTTCCTGAAGACGCTGTTCTGCCTCCTCAACAAAGGAACCAATATCGCGCCCACGCACATTAGCGCTGATGACCACACGGCGCTTGCCGTTCTCGCGGCTGATCTGGTTCGGCCCCGGCGCAACGTTAAACGTCGCCACCTCGCCGAGCGGAATAAAATTCCCACTGCTACCCGGCAGCGGCAAAGGCAAGCGCCGCATGGCATCGACATCGCCGCGCAAAGCATCGGGCAAGCGCACCACGATGCCGAAGCGGCGGTCGCCTTCAAACATGGTGCCGGCCTCCCGCCCGCCAACCGCAGTCGCAATCACATCCTGCACATCGCTGACGTTGAGGCCATAGCGCGCGGTCTTGCTGCGGTCGATGTCGATGGTCAGCACCGGCAAGCCGCTGGTCTGCTCAACCTTTACCTCCTGCGCGCCATCGACCTTGTTCAAGGTAGCGGCGATGCGCGCCGCCACCGATTCCAGCACCTCCGCGTCATCGCCAAACAGCTTGACTGCAACGTCACTGCGCACGCCTGATATCAGCTCGTTGAAGCGCAGCTGGATAGGCTGCGAAAACTCGTAAGCATTGCCGGGCAGTTGCGCCACCGTTGCTTGTATCGCCTGCAGCAATTCATCGCGCGATTTTTTCGGCTTGGGCCACTGCGCTTCCGGTTTAAGCATGATGTAGCCGTCCGAGATATTCGGTGGCATCGGATCGGACGCAATTTCCGCCGTACCGATGCGCGCGAACACGCGTTCGATCTCGGGGAACTTGCGCATCAGGGTGGTCTCGATCTGCTTTTGCATCTCGACCGATTGCGTCAGGCTGGTGCCAGGGATGCGCAAGGCTTGCATGGCGATGTCGCCCTCGTTCAGCGAGGGCACGAATTCGCTGCCCATGCGCGTCGCCAGCAGCAGCGACAAGGCCACGGCGATACCGGCAAAGCTCAGCACCACCGGGACGTTGGCCAACGCCTTCTCCAGCAGCGCGCCGTACCAGCCGGTGATGCGCGGCGTATGCTTCTCCACCACGTTATCGCCGATGAACAGCGCCACCGCCGCCGGAATGAAGGTTATCGACAGAATCATGGCGCCGGCCAGCGCCATCACCACGGTCAGCGCCATCGGGTGGAACATGCGGCCTTCCACACCGGTCAGTGCGAAGATCGGCAGGTAGACCACCATGATGATCAACTGGCCGAACAACAGCGGCCGGCGCGATTCCTGCGCGGCGCTGAAGACCTCTGCAAACTTTTCCGTGCGCGTCAGCGGCCGGCCCAGCGTGGATTGCGCCAGCGCCAGGCGGCGCACGCAATTCTCGACGATGACCACCGCGCCGTCGACAATGATGCCGAAGTCCAGCGCGCCCAGGCTCAGCAAATTGGCGCTGACCTTGTAGGCCACCATGCCGCTGAAGGTAAACAGCATCGATAATGGAATCACCATGGCGGTAATCAGGGCTGCGCGCAGGTTGCCGAGGAAGAGGAATAGCACGGCAATCACCAGCACCGCGCCTTCCAGCAGGTTTTTCTTGACGGTACCTATGGCTTTGTCCACCAGCGCGGTGCGGTCGTACACGGTGATCGCCACCACGCCCGGCGGCAGGCTGCGGTTGATGGCGGCCATCTGCTGGTCGACCGCCTGCGCCACCGCGCGGCTATTCTGGCCGATCAGCATGAACACGGTGCCCAGCACCACCTCGCGGCCGTTCTCGGTGGCGGCGCCGGTGCGCAGTTCGCGCCCGAGATCGACATCGGCGACGTCGCGCACGCGCACCGGCACGCCGTCGGCGCTGCGCAGGATGATGTTGCGGATGTCGTCCAGCGAGCGCACCTGGCCCGGCGCGCGCACCAGCAATTGCTCGCCGCGCTTCTCGATGTAGCCGGCGCCGGCGTTGCCGTTGTTGCGTTCCAGCGCCGTCACCACATCCTGCAAGGTCAGGCCATAGCCGGCCAGGCGCTGCGGCTGCGGCGCCACGTGGTACTCGCGCGCGTAGCCGCCGATGGAATTGATCTCGGTGACGCCGGGCACGTTGCGCAGCTGTGGCTTGACGATCCAGTCCTGGATCTCGCGCAGGTCGGTCGGCGTGTAGGGCGTGCCGTCGGCCTTTTTGGCGCCGGGCTGGGCCTCCACCGTCCACAGGTAGATTTCCCCGAGGCCGCTGGAAATTGGTCCCAGCACCGGCGTGATCCCGGCCGGCAGCTGGCCGCGCGCTTGCTGCAGGCGCTCGCTGACCAGCTGGCGCGCAAAGTAGATGTCGGTGCCGTCCTTGAACACCACGGTAATCTGCGACAGGCCGTAGCGCGACAGCGAGCGGGTTTGCTCCAGGCGCGGCAGGCCGGCCAGCACGTTCTCCAGCGGGTAGGTGACGCGCTGCTCGGTTTCCAGCGGCGCGTAGCCCGGCGCGGCGGTGTTGATCTGCACCTGCACGTTGGTGATATCGGGCACGGCGTCGATCGGCAGCTTCTGGTAGCTGTACACGCCTACTGCAGCCAGCGCCGCCACCAGCAGCAAGACCAGCCAGCGCTGCGCGATGGCGTCGCGGATGATGCGTTCAAACATGGTCGTTCTCCCGGCCTAGTGCGCGTGTTCGGCGCTGTCTTTGCCCAGCTCCGCCTTCAGCACATAGCTGTTGGCAGCGGCGTACTGCACGCCGGCGGCAAGGCCTTGCAGGATCTCGGTACGCTGGCCGTCGCTGCGGCCCAGCACTACCGGCTGCACATGGAAGCCTTGGGCGTTGCGCACGAAGACGGCCGGCTGGCCGTCGACGGTTTGCACCGCGTCGGCCGCCACGGTAACGGCGGCGGCGCTGCGGCCCGACTGCACCTCGACGTTGACGAACAGGCCGGGGCGCCAGGCGCGCTCGGGATTGGTCAAGGCCACGCGGGCATTGGCGGTGCGGGTTTGCTCGCCCAGCAGCGAGCCGACATAGCTGATCTTGCCCTCGGCTTGGGCGGCAAAGGCGGTGGCGCGCACGGTGACGGTGTCGCCGACGCGCACGCGGTTCAGGTCTTGCGGCGGCACGGCGAAATCGGCCCACACGGTGGACAGGTCGGAGATGGTGAAGACGTTGGCGTCTTCCTTGATCGCCTCGCCCAGGGCGAGGTGTTTTTCCATCACCACGCCGGTGAACGGCGCGCGCAGTTCCAGCTGGTTCAGTTGCGCACCCGGTGCGGCGCCGGTGCCTAAGACGCTGAGTTTTTGCCTGGCGTTTTGGACGGCCAGTTCAGCTTCGGCGGCGGCCTGCCTGGCGTGCAGGTAGTCTTGTTCGGCCGAGATCTGGTCTTGCCACAGCTTGCGTTCGCGCTCCAGCGTGGTGCTGGCCAGCGCCAGCCGCTTTTGCGCGGTCAGCAGTTCGCTGCGCTGTTCCGACAAGGCGCTGCTGGCCAGCACCGCCAGCAACTGGCCGCGCTGCACGGTTTCGCCCAGCTGCGCATGCACGGCGGTGACCACGCCGGCCAGCTTGGGCACCACGTGGGCGGTGCGGTCGTCGTTGAAGCGGATCTCGCCCGGCAGCGCGAGGATGGTGCTGATCTGCGCCGGCGCGGCGCTGGCTACCACCACGCCAGCAGCCTTGATTTGCGCTTCGCTCAAGGTGATGGCTTCCAGCGCAGGCGCACCAACGGCGGGCGTTTGCTCGGCATGGCCCTCGTCCGCGTGGCCTTCTTCGCCGTGGTTTTCGCTGCGCGGCTTGAGGATGAACGCTGCCAGCAGCAGCGCGATGATTGCCATGGCAGCGATGGTAATGGTTTGCTTCTTATTCATGGTCTACTCCGAGAATACGGATGATGGCCGCTTGCGCGCGGTGCGCATCGGCCAGCGTGGTGAGGTAGTGGGACTGCGCCTGCAACAGCGTGCGCTGCGCATCGAGCACGTCGAGGAAGCCGAACTTGCCGTAATCGAAGCCGGTGCTGGCCGCCTCGTAGGCGCTGCGCGCGCCGGGCAAGATCTCATCGCGCAAGGCCTGCGCCTGCGCCCGCGCCGACGCATATTCTTCGCGCGCCTGCACCAGCTCCAGCTCCAGGCGCGCCACCGTGGCCGCCACTTCATCGCGCGCCTGGTCAACGCGGCGCGCCGTCTCCAGCACCGCGCCCTGATTGCGGTCAAAGAACGGCAGCGGCACCGACAGGCCGATCACCGCCTGCGTGCGCCCCAGTTCCTCCGAGCGCTTGCTGCCGACCGTCAGCGCCACATCCGGCACACGGCGGGTGCGCTCAAGCTGCGCCAAGGCCTGGCGCCGTGCGACTTCCACTTGCGCCACCTGCATGGCCGGCGCCTGCGCCAGCAAGGCGCGCTGCTCGGCCAACAAAGGCAGCTCGGGCAACGCCGCGAACAAACCATCAAGCTCGCCGGCCACGCGCTCAAAGCGCGGTGCCGGATTGCCCCACAAGGCCGCCAGCCGCGCGCGCGCCGTCGCCAGCGCCGCCTGCGCGCGGATCAGGTCCAGCCTGACCGTGGACGCCGCCACTTGCGCGCGCGTCGCCTCCACCGGCGACACCTTGCCGGCCACCACGCGCCGTCCAGTCGCCGCCGCTGCGCGCTGCGCCAGGGCGGCCGCCTGCTGCGCCAGCTGCAACTGCTCCTGCGCCGCCAGCACCGCAAACCACGTGGCCGCCGTCTCCGCGCGCAACTCGGCGCGCCGTTGCAGCAGCAGCGCCGCCGCGCCATCGCGCCCGCGCTGTGCCGCCTGCACGCGCGCCGCGCGCTTGCCGCCCAGCTCCAGCGGCTGGCTCAGCAGCAAGGTGGTCTCGCGGCTATCGGGTGGAGTGCGCCGGGTATCGACGCGCTCCATGGATAAAGAAGGATTGGGCAGCAAGCCGGCTTGCTGCACTGTGCCGTCCTGCGCCGACACTTCATGCCGAGCCGCCGCCAAGGCCGGATTACCCTCGTCCGCCAGCGCCAGCGCTGCGGACAGCGTCAAGGGCACGGACGGCTCAACACCGGCCTGCGCGTACGCAGGCCAAGCCGCTAGCCATAGCGGCAAAATAAATTTGTACATCGAATGCTCCGGTTAAAGGAATATTCGACGAGACATGAAGGAAGAAGAAAAGATCAGGCCTCGCCGCGCTCAGGCGAGGAGAGACCAGTTGGGCCGGGGCGGCCCGTCGGCAATATAGGAGTGATAGTGCAGCGCGCCCGGCGGCGCGTAGGCGGCGGCCGGCGCCGCCGTCAGCACGGCGTCGGCGCCCGGCAGCGAGACTTGCAGCGCATGGTGGCAAACCTCGCAATCGCCATGCTTGGACAGCTTGCTGCTGCCGGCGCCGTCGTCATCCGACTGCGCCTGGTGCTGGTGGCCGTGGTGGCCGAAGTGCGACACCTTGCTCGGCTCATGCTGGCAATACACGGCCGCCATCGACCAGGCGTATTGGATCGGCAGCACGGCCAGCAGCAGGATGAGCAGGAGTTTTTTCACCTGCCCATTGTAGCACCGTGCCGCCGCCCGCTCACGCCTTCTTGAGCAGCTCCGGCCGCAGCGGCAGTTCGCGCACCCGCACGCCAGTGGCCGCAAACACCGCGTTGGTGAGCGCCGCCCCCACGCCGGCCGTGCCCGGCTCGCCGATACCGCCCGGCGCCTCGCTGCTGTGCACGATGTGGACGTCGATCTGCGGCGCCTGGCTCATGCGCAGGATCGGGTAATCGTGGAAGTTGCTTTGCTCCACGCGCCCATCCTTGAGCGTAATCGCGCCAAACAGGCCGGCCGTGAGACCGTAATTGATGCCGCTCTGGATTTGCGCCGCCACCGTGTCCGGGTTGACCACCACGCCGCAGTCGACCGCGCACACCACGCGCTTGACCGCCACCTCGCCGTCATCGCTGACCGTCACATCCACCACCTGCGCCAGGTAGGTGCCCCAGGCCCGCATCAAGGCAATGCCGCGGCCCGAGCGCGGCGGCAGCTGCTCGCCCCAGTTGGCCAGCTGCGCCGCCTGTTTCAGCACGTGGGCGGCGCGCGGCTGCTTGTCGAGCAGCGCCAGGCGGTAGGCCAGCGGATCCTGGCCGGCCTTGAGCGCCAGCTCGTCCATGAAGCTTTCCAGCACCGTCATATTGCGGGTCGGGCCGACGCCGCGCCAGAACGCGGTCGGCACCGGACCGTCTTCCTGCGTGTACTCGCTGCGCATGTTGGGGATATCGTAGGAGAAGATATCCGAGCCCTCGACGTTGTCGATATCGAGACCGTCCTTGAGCCAGCCCGGCGCAAACGCGGCCAGGTTGGACGGCCCGGCAATCTTATGCGAGAACGCCACCGGCTTGCCGTCGGCGCCCAGCGAGGCCGACACCGCATGCGCGTACAGGCCGCGGAACAGGCAATGCTGGATATCTTCCTCGCGGCTCCACACCAGCTTGACGGGCGACTTGACCTGCTTGGCTATGGCCGCCGCCTGCACCACGTAGTCGGTGTACAGGCGGCGCCCGAAGCCGCCGCCGATCAGGTGATTGTGCAGCGTGACTTTGTCCGGCGCCAGGCCCAGCACCTTGGCGGCGTCATCGCGCGCGCGGGCCGGCACCTGCGAGCCGGTCCAGATCTCGGCGGTGCCGTCGCCCTTGACGTGCACGGTGCAGTTCATCGGCTCCATGGTGGCGTGGGCCAGCATCGGATTGATGTACTGCGCTTCCACCCGTTTGCTGTCGGCCGCCAGCGTCTTCAAGGCATCGCCGTCGTTGCGGGCAATGTGGCCCGGTTTGGCCAGCGCCGCCACCATGGTGGTGCGCACCTCGTCGGTGGTCAGCTTGGCGTACTTGCCCTCGTCCCACTTGATATCGAGCGCGGCCAGGCCCTGCTTGGCGTACCAGTAATTGTCGGCCACCACCGCCACCGCGTTGTCCAGCTTGACCACCTGGCGCACGCCGCGCAGCTTGCGCGCCTTGGCGTCGTTGACCGATTTGAGCTTGCCGCCGATCACCGGGCTGGCCGCCACCACCGCCACCTTCAAGCCCTTGACCTGGGCGTCGATGCCGAATTGCGCCGTGCCGTCGGTCTTGCCCTTGGCGTCGAGGCGCTTGAGCGGCTTGCCGATCAGCTTATAGTCCTTGGCATCCTTGAGCGCGATCTTTTGCGGCGCGGGCAGCTTGGCCGCCGCTGCCGCCAGCTGGCCATACTTGAGGCGGCGGCCGCTGGCCGCGTGGATCACTTCGCCGTGCTCGGCGCGGCAGCTGTCCGCCGTCACGCCCCACTGCGTGGCGGCGGCCTGCACCAGCACCATGCGCGCGGCGGCGCCGGTCTGGCGCATCGGCTCGAACATGGTGCGGATGGTCAGCGAGCCGCCGGTGAACTGGTCGCCGAACGGCGCGCCGTAGACCTTGGCGTCGGGCGGCGCGTGGCGCAGCGCGATCTTGTCCATGTCCACTTCCAGCTCTTCCGCGATCAGCATCGGGATCGAGGTGTACGTGCCCTGGCCCATTTCCACTTTCGGCATGGTCAGCACGATGCTGTCGTCGGCGCCAATGGCGATGAAGGCGTTGAGGTCGGCCGGCGCGCTGGCCATGGCAGTCGCCGCCTCGCCCTCGCCGGGCCAGAAGCCGACCATCAAACTGCCGCCGGCAGCGGCCGCCACTTTCAGGAAACTACGGCGCGACACGGCGCCCGGAGCGTAGGGGGTATGCATGCTCATGCTCCTTTCAGCGTTGCGCCGGCGTCCTTGATGGCGGCGCGAATGCGGCTGTAGGTGCCGCAGCGGCAGATATTGCCCGACATCGCATCGTCAATCTCGGCATCGGTCGGCTTGTTATTTTTCGCCAGCAGCGCTGCGGCCGACATAATCTGCCCCGATTGACAGTAGCCGCATTGCACCACCTCGGCCTTGAGCCACGCCACTTGCGCCGCCTTGCCGGCCGGCGTGGCCGCCACGCCTTCAATGGTGGTGATCTGCTTGCCGGCCACCGCCGATACCGGCAGCACGCACGAGCGGGTGGCCTCGCCGTCGACGTGCACGGTGCAGGCGCCGCACAGCGCCATGCCGCAGCCGAACTTGGTGCCGGTCATGTGCGCTTCGTCGCGCAGCAGCCACAGCAGCGGCATATCGCCGGGAACATCGAACTGGCGCGGCTGGCCATTGATGGTGAGCTTGATCATGTGCGGCCTCCATGGACAAAACCCCAACTATAGCCAGATATGTACGCTAGATAACACTAGCCGTAAGGGATACAGAAACAACCATCAGTTGTAAATCCAGACGATTTTTCGCAGCAGCGATAATATTTTCATCTGGAAGCGCTGCCAGTCGATGGGCGTAACAGCCATGTCATATGACCTCTCTACCCTGTGGCCTTTTTCCAACTGACCACGGACACCACCATGCACCTCCTTCCCGCCCGCCCCCTGGTACTGGCCCTGAGCATCGCCGTCGCGCTAAGCGCCTGCGGCGGCTCCAATTCCGACGCACCGCTGGTGATCCCGGCCGCGCCGGCCGACCAGGGCGCGCCCGAAACCGTGGCCGTGCCATCGGCCACGGCGTTTGTCGACACCATCGCCAGCAACCAGCGCGGCGACGCCCGCTACGCCACCCTGGCCACCAACGCCGGCGTGCGCGTGCTGGGCGGTTTCCTCAGCATCTGGAAACCGCTGACCGAGCTGGTCGACGCCGGCCAGAGCGCGCCGGCGGTGGACGGCTTCCCGGCCGTGACGGCCTCCAAGTGGACCGGCGTGCCGGGCGACGGCAGCCCGGACGGCACCGTGCTGAACGCCGCCGTGCACCAGGCCAATATCGACTACGTGGTCAAGGCCACGGCCAACCGCACGCCCGAGCAGGCGCAGCAAGCCTACCTGGACGACCGCCGCGGCAAGGGCTACAGCGTCAGCGACGGCATGGGCCCGCTGACCGCGGCCTACCGCGCGGCGGCCCAGCAGACCACCACCATCACCAGCGTGGCGGCCGACGCCACCACCGTGCTGTACAACGACGGCGGCAACAACACCGGCGTCGGCGGCAGCGCCAACGCCAGCTTTGGCGCCGTGGTCGACCTGGTCAACCTGGTCGGCAACAACGCCTCGACCGAGCCGGCCAAGCGCTTCTACAAATACGCCCGCCCGTACCGCTGGAGCAGCAGCGTGGCGGTGCTGCCGGCGCTGGTGCCGGCCAAGAGCAGCACGCCCGCCACCGACGGCGGCTACACCAGCGGCCACACGGCCGAGGCGGTGCGCGACGCCATCGCCATGGCCTACGCGGTGCCGGAGCGCTACCAGGAAATGCTGAGCCGCGGGCTGGAGCTCGGCGAATCGCGCATCCTGGCCGGCATGCACTCGCCGCTGGACGTGGTGAGCGGGCGCATGCTGGGCACCGCCAGCGCGGCCGCCAACCTGGCCGACCCGGCCAACGCGGCCAAGAAAACTGCCGCCGTCAGCCAGGCGCACAGCGCGCTGATGGCCGCCACCGGCACCACGGCCGGCACCTTTGCCGCCTACGCGCAATCGGGCACCGTGGCCAACGACCGCTTTGCCGACTACGCCGCCAACAAAGCCAACTACCTGCGCCGCAGCACCTTTGGCTTCGCGCCAATCGCCGCCACCAATGCGGCGGCCGTGGTGCCGAAAGGCGCCGAAGTGCTGCTGGAAACCCGTCAACCGTACTTGTCCGACGCGCAGCGCCGCGTGGTGCTGAAAACCACCGCGCTGGCCTCGGGCTACCCGGTGATGGACGACGCCGAGGGCTGGGGCCGTTTGAACCTGTTT
Organism: Duganella rivi; assembly: GCF_009857435.1. Taxonomy (GTDB): domain Bacteria; phylum Pseudomonadota; class Gammaproteobacteria; order Burkholderiales; family Burkholderiaceae_D; genus Rugamonas; species Rugamonas rivi. The sequence goes on along the minus strand of NZ_WWCK01000006.1, from coordinate 734,865 downwards.
GCCGCCGCCGACGGCTACGCCGCCTTCAGCGGCAACGTCACCATCGTGATGGATGCTAGCAAGGGCGGCTTCCACGCGGTCGATCGCTGGCGCAACGACATCAGCGGCGCGGGCAAGCTGGTCAAGCAGGGCACGGGCACCTTGAAGCTGGCCGGCGCCAACAGCTGGAGCGGCGGTACCGAAATCACGGCCGGCACGGTGCAGGGCGACTCGGTGGCAGCGCTGGGCGCGGGCGACGTCTACAACAGCGGCGGCACCCTGGTGGCCAACGCCCCGGCCGCGCTCAAGCTGGCCGGCAAGTACACCCAGCTCAGCGGCAGCACCACGCTGGAACTCGACCTCGGCGGCGCCGCGGCCGGCGCGCCCGGCAGCCTGAACGTGGCTGGCACCGCCACCATTGCCGGCGGCACCTTGCGCATCAAGTTCGCCAACGGCTACAAGCCGAAAGCGGGCGAGGTGCTGAACGTGATCACGGCCGGCAGCCTGAAGGGCAAGTTCAACACCATCACGGTGGACGGCTTCAGCACGGTGACGCCCAACTACGGCGCCACCACCCTGACCTTGACGCTGGGCTAAGCGGCGCAAGCGCGGCGGCACGCGGTATGATGGCAGCATCGACCATTTGCCGACCGCGCCATGAACCAAGCTGAACTCGATCTCTTCCACGACAAGCTCGACGCCCATGCCAAGGAAGTCGAGCGTTTTCACGGCGAGGTGGCCAACGTCACGCGGCAGATCGCCAACTGCGACAAGCTGGTGCGCCTCGCCAATGCCGGCCTGAGCCAGATTGACGGCAAGATCGCCGACGCGGTGCGGGTCGGCGCCGCGGCGCAGCTGGCGGCCGATGCGGCCGGCGCGCAGGCGAGCCAGGCGGCGACCGCCGCCACCCAGGCGGCAGTGCAAGAGATGGTGGCGCAATTGCAGGCCGCCACCGAGGCGGCGCGCAAGACCAGCTTGTCGCTGAACCTGCTGCAATTCAAAACCGGCGGCTGGATCGCCGTCTACACCGTGCTGGTGTTGCTGTGCTGCCTGGCCACCGGCGCGCTAACCAGCTGGGCGCTGCGCGGCAAGGCGCTGACGCCGGAGCAAGCCCACTACATCGAGCTGGGCAAGGCGCACGAAGCGCTGCTGGCCAACGCCAGCGACAAAGAACTCAAACAAATCACCGCCATCCGCAACAAATCCGGGGTCAGGTCCCCCATTTCTACACGGCCCCAGCCGTAGCGAATCGCTATGGCCGTGCTCGTGTCTGATTGGCAGAACTGACCCCGACGTTTTAGCGGGCCTTGATGGTGACCGGGATGCTGGCCGTGGCGCTGGCGCCGGTGCTGTCGGTGGCGGTCAGCTTGAGGGTGTAGCTGCCGGTGACCGGCGAAGCCCAGCTCACCACCACATTCATGCCGCTGGCGGTGAACATCATGCCCAGCGGCGCACCGCTGATGGCGAGACTGACCGCGCCGCTGTTGCTGACCTTGACGCCGATGGTGCCGCTCAGCGCCTTGCCGGCCACGCCGCTCAGGGCGGTGGCGGTGATCACCGGCGGCGTGGCCGATGGCTTGGTGGTGGTGGCCGTGGTGCTCGCAGCGGCAATCACCACGGTGTACACGCCCTGCCCGCTCAGGCCGGTCTTGCTGTCCTTGGCAGTGACGGTGACAGCATACGTGCCGGCCACCGGCGCCGCCCAGCTGACCACGCCGGCGCTGCTGATGGCCATGCCGGATGGCGCGCCGCTCAGCGCGTAGGTGACGGCGTTGCTAGCCGTGACCGAGACGGTGAAGCTCAGCGCCGTGCCGGCCTTGCCGTTGATGGTGGCGGCGCTGACCACCGGCGCGGCCTGCACGGTCAAGCCGGACAGGGTCGACAGCAGCGACGCGGCGTTCGGCGTGCCGAGGCCAGTGGCCTGGTCATAGCCGGTCTCGCCGCTGCAGGCGCTGCAGGTGCCGTGGCTACCCTTGGTGATGTCGCTGAACACGCTGGCATAAGTGCCGGCCACGGTCGAGATATTGGTGTACAGCGCGGCGTGCGGCGCAGCCAGCGCGGCCTTGCCGTTGACGGCGCGCAGCGCGTTGGCGACCGCAATCAGGCCGGCCCATTGCGGCGTCGACAGGCTGGTGCCGCCGACGCTGGCCCACTTGACGGTGCTGCTGCCGGCGGCAATCACCGCCACGTACTGGCCGCTGTTCGGATCGGCGTTGAAGGCCACGTCGGCCACGGTGCGGCGGGTGGCCGTGCCCATGCCGGGCACGGCGCTGCTTTGGTAGCTTGGTGTCGCCACGTACTGGCTGACGCCGCCGCCGGTGCTAGCCCATACCACTTCCGAGCGCGCACCCGCGCCGCTGTAGCTCAAGGTGGTGCCGCCAACGGCCAGCACCTTGGCCGACGACGACGGCCACGACACGGCCGCGCCGGAGTCGCCGGTGGCCGCCAGGTAGCTCATATTGGCCACCGAGAACACGCTGTCCGCGCTGCCCAGGCCGCTGCTCTCGCTGCCGCCAAAGCTCATCGAAACGATGCCCGGGCCCATCTTGTTGGCCAGGCGCACGCCGCCCAGCAGATTGTCGTAACTGGCGCTGGCCGCTTCGATCACGACGATGCGCGCCAGCGGCGCGGTGGCGTGGGCCCATTGCACATCGAGCGCGATCTCGGTGGCCCAGCCGGCATCGTAGGCCGGCGCGGTGGCAGTCATGCCGCCGCTGGCCGTGTTGTACACCACCGACAATTCGCAGGCGCTCGACGAGGCGGCCGCCAGCGGCAGGCTGGCGGTGGTGGCGATGGCCTTGGTGGTGCAGGCCGGCAAGCCGAACTTGCTGTTGAAGGCGGCCAGCTCGGCGGCGATGTTCGGGTTGTGCTGGGCGTCGACGATGTAGATGGTCTGGCCGGCGCCGAGCTGGGCGGCTTGGGCGGCGCTCAGGCCGGTGTAGCTGGCCGGCAGCGCCGGCAAACCGTAGGCGGCGCGGATCTGCGCCGGGGTGTAAGTCACCACGGTGCTGGTGGCGGCCAGCGGCGCGGCCGACGAGCTGCCGCTGGTATCCGCGTCGGCATCTGCGCTGCGGTTGGCTTGCACCTGGCGCAAGGTTTCCAGCGTCAGGCGCTTGCTGCCCAGGCGGCGGAATTGCGACGGCACGGTCTGGGTGTGGACTTCGCTGCTGGCGGCAGCGCCGGGCGCGGCGTCGGCCGGGGTCTCCAGCAGCACCGGCGCCATGTGGTAGGACGGCTGCGCGAATTGCTGGGCGTCAGCCGCCGGCAGCGCGCCGTCGTCGAGTTGCAGCACGGTGGACGCGGTCGCCAGCGGAGCGGCGGCGACCATTGGAGACGCCGTGCCGGCGCTCTCGCTACTGCCGCCGCAGGCGCTCAGCAGCGCGGCAATGCAGGTCAGTGGCAGCGCCAACAAGCGGCCGGGGCGGGAAAAGTATTGCATGGCAATCTCTCGGGGAATTGGGGGAGGAAGAGGCCAATAAATACTAACAAATTTCCACACGGAAATCTGTTACGGATCGGTCACACTGGGCCGGAAACCGCGTAAATCCACGTAAATCCGCGGCTGGAAGCGCTGTCAGTCGGCGGCCGCGTCAAGCAGAAAGTCACGCAATAAGCGCGCGCTGGGGCCGATGCGTTGTGAATGCACCAAGAAAATTTCCAGCGGCGCGGTCTCGGCTTCCGGCACCACCCGCACCAGCTCGCCCGAGGCCAGCAGCGCCGCCGCGTCGTAGGCCGGCAGGCGGGCGATGCCCTCGCCGGCCAGCACGAAGGCGAGGCGGGCGGCGGCGCTGTCGGTCACCACGTCGCCTTTCACCGGAATCTGGATTTCCTTGCCGTCGACGCGCACGGTGGCGGCGCGCTGGGTCGGCGGGTACAGCACCCAGCGGTGCTGCTCCAGCTCGTCCACCGAGGCCGGCGCGCGGTAGCGCCGCAGGTAGGACGGTGCGGCGCACAGCATGGTTGGCTCGCGCACCAGGCGGCGCGCCACCAGCGACGAATCGGCCAGCGGGCCGGCGCGCACCGCCAGCTCGATGCCGTGCTGGACCAGGTCGACATTGGAATCATTCATCGCCACGTGCACGCGGATGGCCGGGTAGCGGCGGCGGAATTCCAGCAGCGCCGGCATGATGCGCTTGCTGCCGAAGTGGTGCGAGCAAGTGATGCGCACCTCGCCGCGCGGCTCGGCGCGCAGCAGCTCCATGCCGCGGATGCCGTCGTTGGCCTCGTCCAGCAGGCGCTCGCAGTGGACGCGGAAGGCTTCGCCGGCCGGGGTCAGGCTGAAGCTGCGGGTGCTGCGCTGGGCCAGCGGCACGCCGAGCTTGGTTTCCAGCACGCGGATGTGGTGGCTGACCACGGCCCGCGTCAGCCCCAGCGAGCGCGCGGCGGCGGCGAAACTGCCGCTGCGCACCACGGTGGCAAACACCGCCATGGCGCGCAGTTCGTCAAGAATCGGGGATGGATCGTTCATGATTGTATGATTTTGTTTGACATTGCGTCATGCTGGCGCTATCTACTCCGACCGCTCACATGCTCCTATAGTTAGATCAACCGCAGACGTAGCGCGGATTCTTAATCAAACTGGAGGTTATCATGAGCGTCAAACACGTACTGTTTATTTTGACAAACGCAGCCGAAATCGGCCCTAACAAACGCGCCACCGGCTATTTCTTCCCGGAAGTCGCCCACCCGTACGAAGTGTTCGACCACGCCGGTATCGCGGTGGAATACGCTTCGCCGCTGGGCGGCGCCATCCCTGAAGACGGCTACGACGAAACCGACCCGGCCCAGCTGGCTTTCCGCAACAGCGCCGCGATCCGCCGCCTCAACCGCAGCCGCAAGCTGTCGGAAGTCGATGTGCGCGACTACGACGCCATCTTCTTCCCTGGTGGCCTCGGCCCGATGGTCGATATCGCCACCGATCCCGACGTCAAGCGCGCGGTACAGGCGGCATGGGAAGCGGGCAAGATTGTTGCCGCCGTCTGCCACGGCCCGGCTGCTTTCCTTGGCGTCAAGCTGGAAGACGGCACGCCGCTGGTGCATGGCCGCAAGCTGACCTCGTTCTCGAATGACGAAGAAGCCGGCTACGCCCAGGCTGACGTGTCCTTCAATCTGGAAACCGCGCTGCGTGCAGAAGGTGCTGAATACGCCTCGGCCGATGTGTGGCAAGAGAAAGTGGTGGTCGACGGCCGCCTGATGACCGGCCAAAACCCAGCCTCGGGCGGCCCGCTGGCCAAAGAAATCGTCAAGGCCCTGCAAGGGGAAGCAGCATGAGCGCCGCCGGCGTGATCACGGTGGTGGCGCGCTGGCAGCCAGTCGAGGGCAAGCTCGGTGATGTCCTCGCGCTGGTGGCGGAAATGCGTCCCAAGTCGCTGGCCGAAGCGGGCTGCCTCGGCTACGAGGTGTACCGCGGCGTCGACAAGCCGCACACCTTGCTGCTGCTGGAACACTACCTCGACGAGGCGGCACTGGAAGCGCATCGCCACTCCGAGCACTACCAGTCGCTGGTCATCGGCAAAGCCCTGCCGTTGCTGGCCGAGCGGCAAGTGGAGATCCTGCAGCCGCGTTGAGTATGGTAATTTGTTGCCCTGAGATGCAGAGACAGGGAAACAATGAAGCTCACCTTGGTAGTACTGGATGGGGTGCAGGCGCTGGATGTGGCCGGCCCCCTCGACGTGTTCGCGGAAGCCAACCGCTTCCTGCCCAGGCAGGATCATTACGAGATCACGCTGGTCGGCGGACGCGCCGACGGCGTGATGTGCTCCAGCGGCATGGAATTCAAGGTGCACCATGATTACCTGAACTACGCGGTCGACGGCGAACTGCTGCTGGTGGCCGGTGGCCCGCGCTACCCGGAGTACCGGCCGGAGCCGGCCTTCGTGCAGTGGCTGAGCCAGCGCGCATACGGCGCGCGCCGCGTCGGTGCGGTGTGCAATGGCGTGTTCCTGCTCGGGCATGCGGGCTTGCTGGCTGGACGTGAAATTACTACCCACTGGGATCATGCGCAGCGCCTGTCCGACCAATTCCCCGGCACGCACGTCCGGCCCGATAAAATCTTTGTTCGCGACGGCAACCTGTTCACTTGCGGCGGCGTCACGGCCGGCATCGACTTGTGCCTCGCGCTGATTGCCGAGGACTGGGGCCATGACCTTGCAGTCAAGGTAGCCAAGCAGTTAATCGTCTACATCCGCCGCGATGGCGGCCAATCGCAATATAGCCCTTACCTCGCGGTGGGGCCGGATGAAGATTCGCTGGTGGCGCGCGTGCTGAAATACGTGACCGACCACATTAGCGACGACCTCAGCATCGAAGAGATCGCCGATGCGGTGGGCATCAGCCGCCGCACCTTCTCGCGCGCCTTTGCCAAGCACGCGCATGTGACGCCATCGGTCTTTGTCGACCAGGTACGGATTGATTTTGCCCGCAAGCTGCTGGAAGAAACCGATGTGCCGCTGAAAACCGTGGCCTTCCGTTGCGGCTTTCACAACGCCACACGCATGCGCATGATCTTCTCGCGCCAGCTACAAACCACGCCTAAACTGTACCGGGAACGGTTTCGGGACAAGCAGTAGCGGTTTTGGGCCACGCCGCGCACGGCACTTAACTGCTGCGGCAGAATTCCTGCATCGACCTTCAAGGAGTCATCATGGAATCTGCCTCTACCAGCGCTGCGCTGCCTGCGCGCGCTTTACCCTCAGCCCGGTACATGCCGGTTAGCTTGTTCGGCTCAGTCATGAGCGTGGCCGGCCTGGCACTGGCGTGGCGTCTTGCCAGCAAATATTACGGCGCGAATACCGCAGTGGCCGACAGCATCGGCATGCTGGCCTTGCTGCTGTTTGGCGTGCTGTCGATTTCTTATTTAAGCAAGCTGCTGCGCTACCCAGAGCTGGTGCGGCAGGAATTCTCGCATCCGGTGATCGGCAGTTTCTTCGGTACGGTGGGCATCAGCGTCTTGCTGCTGTCGAGTGTGATCGGTAGTTATAGCGCGAACGCGCAGCTGGTGGTTTGGTGCATCGGCACTGTGGCTACCTTGGCGCTCAGTGTGATCATGATTTCGCGCCTACTCAATGGCAGCGCCGCGCCCACCAGCGTCGTGCCGGCTTGGCTGATTGCCGGTGTCGGCAGCCTTGATATCGTGGTCACTGGCGGCGCGCTGAAGGCGGAGTGGACTCACGAGGTCAACCTGCTGGCAGCAGCCGTTGGCGGCGTCAGTGCCATCGTCTTCTTTGTGCTGATCTTTTCACGCCTGATTCATCACGAGCCCTTGGCCGCGCCGATGCGGCCATCCAAAATGATCTTGGTTGCGCCGTTTGCGGTGGGCTTTATCGCGTACGTCAATCTGGTGCAGAAGGTGGATATGTTTGCGGCACTGCTGTTCTACTTCGGGCTGTTCCTGTTCGTGATTATCGCGTGGCGCTTGGTAACGCGGCCCGCGCCGTTTTCGCCAGCATGGTGGGCGATTGGCTTTCCGCTGGCGGCACTAGCGAACACCGCGCTTATCTACGCTGATGCGGTGGGCGGTGTGGTGTTGCACCTGATCGCCTTCCTGCTGCTGATGCTGCTGACCGTAGCGATTCTCGGGCTGGCACTGCGCACCCTCTACGCCCTGTGCACTGGCCGCTTTTTAACTGCTTAATCAAGGAATCCACATGAACATGCAACTGAACCTGAGCCAGAATCTCGACAGCTACGACGATTTCTACGACATGCTCACCGACTCGCACCACGACCTCGACGAAGGCCAAAGCAAAATGCTGGATGCGCAGTTGGTGCTGCTGCTCGCGAACCATATCGGCGACCTCAACGTCCTGCGCCAAGCCTTCGCGCTGGCGCGGGTGAATGTGGAGCAAGCGTTGCCGCACACGCCGAGCGCCGGCTAGACCATCTGCGCCCGCGTGCCAGAAAAGGCGTATAGTCCCGCAGGTCACATCTTGCACGAGAGGCCAGTCATGAAAATACCGGCATTGAAATCCGCTGCCGCCATCACCCTGCTGATCGCATCGGCTGCTGCTGCCGCTGGCACGGCCGAGGCGAAGTACGTGAACACGGACAAAATGACCGACGTGCCCCGGCATTACAAAGACCTGGAGGCCATGGAATACCTGTTCACCGAGCACCTGAAGCAACTGTCGGAGCAGCTTCCGGCGGGGCAGGTGCTGAAGGTGGAATTCCTGGACATCGACCTGGCCGGCGACGTCTTCCCGCGCATGCCGGTGCGCGACATCCGCGTGACCAAAGGCCAGGCCGACTGGCCGCGCATCGACCTGCGCTACAGCATCGAGCAAGACGGCAAGCTGATCCGCAGCGGCGAGGCCAAGCTGTCCGATCCGAACTACCAGCAAGGCATCAATCGATACCAGCAAGAGCTGTACGGCTACGAGAAACAAATGCTCGATACCTGGTTCCGCAAAGAGCTGCTGCCAGCGAAGCGATAAACGTGAAAAAGCCCCGTCACTTCAAACAGTTACGGGGCTTTTTTAACAGCTGGTTCTATTTAAATTTTAGAACGGGATGTCGTCATCCATGTCCGAGAAGTTCGGCGCTGGACGTGGTGCCGGGCGCGGCGCCGGGGCTGGTGGCGCCATTTGTGGGCGCGGGGCCGGGGCTTGGCGCTGTGGTGGGGCTTCGTAGCCGCCGCCGCCGCCGTAACCGCCGCCGTCATCCATGTTGTCGCCGCCCATACCGGCACGGCCGCCCAGCATTTGCATGTTTTCTGCAATGATGTCGGTTGCGTATTTCTCGACGCCGTCTTTGTCGGTGTACTTGCGGGTCTGCAGACGGCCTTCGACGTAGACCGACGAACCTTTTTTCAGGTACTGGCCGACGATTTCCGCCAGACGGCCGAAGAACGAAATACGGTGCCACTCGGTTTGCTCTTTCTGCTCGCCGGTGTTGCGGTCTTTCGATTTGTACGATGTCGCCACTGCAATGTTGGCGATCGCGTCACCGCTAGGCATGTAGCGAATTTCTGGATCGCGACCCAGATTGCCGACGATGATGACTTTGTTGACTGATGCCATGTTGTTAAAACTCCTGAGTAACGACCGCCGCCGTGCTGGCGGGCCTATTTATCTAAAAGCTAAACGGGGATTATAGTGCACCGCAAGTTGAAACGGCGCAAGAAAATACTGGTATTATATACAGTGCCGCGCCGCCGCAGCTCGATCTAGCGCAAGGTCGGCGCATATATCCAAACCCGGCTATAGTAACGGGTTGACTCTAAAGGCCAAATCAATGGAACAGATCCGCATCCGCGGCGCACGCACGCACAACCTGAAAAACATCAATCTCGATCTGCCGCGCAATAAGCTGATCGTGATCACCGGCCTGTCCGGCTCCGGCAAGTCTTCGCTGGCGTTTGACACGCTGTACGCCGAAGGCCAGCGCCGCTATGTGGAATCGCTGTCGGCATACGCCCGCCAGTTCCTGCAATTGATGGAGAAGCCGGATGTCGATCTGATCGAAGGCCTGTCGCCGGCCATCTCGATCGAGCAGAAAGCCACCTCGCACAACCCGCGTTCGACGGTCGGCACCGTGACCGAGATCCACGACTACCTGCGCCTGTTGTACGCGCGCGTCGGCACGCCGTACTGCATCAACCACCCGGATCAGGCGCTGGCAGCGCAGACCGTGTCGCAGATGGTGGACGCCGTGCTGGCGCTGCCGCAGGACACCAAGCTGATGATCCTCGCACCAGTGGTGGCCAACCGCAAAGGCGAGCATTCCGATTTGTTCGAATCGATGCAAGCGCAGGGCTTCGTGCGCTTCCGCGTGCAAAGCGGCACGCATGACGCAAAAATCTACGAAGTAGACGACCTGCCCAAGCTGAAGAAAACCGAGAAGCACACCATCGACGTGGTGATCGACCGCGTTAAGGTCAACGCCGACATCAAGCAGCGCTTGGCCGAAAGCTTTGAAACCGCGCTGCGCCTGGCCGATGGCCGCGCCGTCGCGCTGGAAATGGACAGCGGCGCGGAGCACGTCTACTCCAACAAGTTCGCCTGCAACACCTGCGGCTACTCGCTGCAAGAGCTGGAGCCGCGCCTGTTCTCGTTCAATAACCCGATGGGCGCATGCCCTGAGTGCGACGGCCTCGGTCACATCGAGTTCTTCGATCCGAAGCGCATCGTCGCCTTCCCTAACTTGTCGCTGGCTTCCGGCGCGGTGAAAGGGTGGGACCGCCGCAACCAGTTCTACTTCCAGATGCTGTCCAACCTGGCGGCCTACTACGAGTTCGACCTGGACCTGCCGTTCGAGCAGCTGCCGAAGGCGTCGCAGGAAGTGATCCTGCACGGCTCGGGCAAAACGCAGATCCCGTTCACCTACATCAATGAGCGCGGCCGCACCGTGGTCAAGGAGCACGCGTTTGAAGGCGTGGTCACCAACCTCGCGCGCCGTTACCGCGAAACCGATTCGATGGCGGTAAAAGAGGAACTGGCAAAGTTCATCAACGAGAAGAAGTGCCCATCGTGCGAAGGCGCGCGCCTGCGCGTGGAAGCACGCTACGTGAAGGTCGGCAGCGGCAAGCAAGAACGCGCCATCTATGAAATCGCCGAGAAGCCATTGCGCGAAACGCTGTCCTTCTTCGAACAGCTGAAGCTCAAGGGCGCGAAAAAAGAGATCGCCGACCGCGTGGTGAAAGAGATCATCTCGCGCCTGCAATTCCTGAACAACGTCGGCCTCGATTACTTGTCGCTCGACCGCAGCGCCGACACCCTGTCGGGCGGCGAAGCGCAGCGTATCCGCCTGGCCTCGCAGATCGGCTCCGGCCTGACCGGCGTGATGTACGTGCTCGATGAACCGTCGATCGGCCTGCACCAGCGCGACAACGACCGTTTGATCGAAACGCTGAAGCACCTGCGCGACATCGGCAATAGCGTGCTGGTGGTGGAGCACGATGAAGACGCGATCCGCACCGCCGACTACATCGTCGACATGGGCCAGGGCGCGGGCGTGCACGGCGGCGACGTGATCGCAGCCGGTTCGCTCAAGGACATCCTGAAGAACAAAAAATCGCTGACCGCGCAGTACCTCAACGGCTCGCTGAAAATCGAGGTGCCGAAGAAGCGCCACGTGGCCGATCCAGACAAGCAGCTGGTCATCACCGGCGCCACCGGCAATAACCTGAAGAAGGTCAACCTCAAGCTGCCGGTCGGCCTGATGACTTGCGTGACCGGCGTTTCCGGTTCCGGCAAATCGACGCTGATTAACGACACGCTGTACCCGGCCCTGTCGCGCCACCTGTATGGTTCGCAGACCGAGCCTGCGCCGCACGACGCTATCAGCGGCCTGGAGCACTTCGACAAGGTGATCTCGGTCGACCAGGCGCCGATCGGCCGCACGCCGCGTTCGAATCCTGCGACCTACACCGGTTTGTTCACGCCGATCCGCGACTTGTTCGCCACCGTGCCGACCGCGAAAGAGCGCGGCTACAGTGCCGGCCGATTCTCGTTCAACGTCAAGGGCGGCCGCTGCGAAGCCTGCCAGGGCGACGGCGTGATCAAGGTCGAGATGCACTTCCTGCCGGACGTCTACGTGCCGTGCGACGTGTGCCACGGCAAGCGCTATAACCGCGAAACGCTGGAAGTCCAGTACAAGGGCAAGAACATCACCGAGATCCTCGACATGACGGTCGAAGATGCGCACGAGTTCTTCAAGCCGGTGCCGCTGATCGCGCGCAAGCTGCACACGCTGCTTGACGTGGGCCTTGGCTACATCAAGCTGGGACAGAGCGCGACCACGCTGTCGGGCGGTGAGGCGCAGCGCGTCAAGCTGTCGCTGGAGCTGTCCAAGCGCGACACCGGCCGCACGCTGTACATCCTGGACGAGCCGACCACCGGCCTGCATTTCCACGATATCGACCTGCTGCTGAAGGTGATCCACCGCCTGCGCGACCAAGGCAATACGCTGGTCATCATCGAGCACAATCTCGACGTGATCAAGACCGCCGACTGGATCGTCGACCTTGGCCCGGAAGGCGGCGCTGGCGGCGGCAAGATCATCGCCAGCGGTTCGCCGGAAGAAGTGGCGGCCAACCCTGCCAGCGTCACCGGCAAATACCTGGTGCCGCTGTTGAAATAAGATGAAGCGCGACCTCGCCCCCACGCGGCTCGATCACATGATCGACATCGTCCAGCAGCACGCGCTGGACGAGCAGCGGGTGGCGACCAGCATTCCATTCTTATCGCTGCTGCGTTCCTCGCATCCCACGCCCGTGACCAAGGGCGTGTTGAAGCCTTCGTGCTGCGTGATCCTGCAGGGCCACAAGCGCGTGCACCTGGCCGACGAAGTGCTCGATTATGGCCCCGGCGAATACCTGGTGGTATCGGTCGATATGCCGGCCTCCGGCCACATCGTGCGCGCCACGGCGGACAAGCCCTACCTGCTGCTGAATATCGAACTCGATCCGCAGGAGATTGCGGCCATCGTGCTGGAAGCGAAGGTCGATATCGATACGCAGGAGCCGGTGCGCGGCGCTTTCGTCGGCCAAACCGATGACGCCTTGCAGGAGACCTTGTACCAGCTGGTGCGCTTGCTGCAAGCACCGCCGGCGGAAGCGGCCTTCCTTGCCGTCGGCTTAAAGCGAGAAATCATCTACCGCATGCTGACCGGCGCCTACGGCCGCCAGCTATATCAGAACGTGGTGCTGGACCAGCAGGATCGCGGCATCAGCAAAGCCATCGCGTGGCTCAAGGATCATTACGACCAGGCGATCAAGGTGGAAGACCTGGCGCAGGCCACCAATATGAGCGTCTCCAGCTTGCACCACCGCTTCAAGGCCGTGACCACCATGGGGCCAATGCAGTATCAAAAGCAGCTACGGCTCCAGCAAGCGCGCACCCTGCTGCTCAACGGCGATGTGGACGCCAGCACCGCCGCATATAAAGTCGGCTACGAAAGCGCCTCGCAATTCAGCCGTGAATACCGCCGCCTGTTTGGCGCACCACCGATGCAGGACATCAAAAAACTTCGGATCACGCCATGAACATCAACAAGAAGCGCTTACTACCATTGGGCATGGTGTTGTTTTTGTTTGCCATCGCCGCGCTGCTGGCCGATAAGTCGTGGTCGGAGAAACAGCAGCAGCTAGACCTGATCACCAACTTCTACAAAGATCACCTCGCGCGGCCGGAGACCCGGCAAGCGAGCCAGCTGCCAACAGGCTCCTTTTATTCCAGGGAGCTGGAAGCGCTGGTCGACGCCAACCTGCAACTGTGCGATAGCCTGTCGCGCGGCGACGATATCTGCGGCTACGGCGCCGATGGCGATGTATTCCTCGACGCGCAGGAAGTCTCGCCCAGCCTCGATTACGAACGCGCGCACTTCAACGTCACGCGCTCCGGCGAGGATACGGTCGATGCTTCATTCAACGTCTATCCCGACATGGGCTCGGCCTACGAACGGCAAATCCGCTATGTGCTGGTGCAAGAGGAGAACGGCTGGCGCGTGAACGATATGCTGTTCGGGCAAGGACGCTCGATGCGTCAAGAACTCCAGAAGGAAAACGAGACCGTGCTGGCGCGTGCACGCGAGCTGTCCGATGCGGCAGGCTGGGTGTTCAACTATCTGGGGAATGAGGACATGCTCGATCGCGCAGTGCGCTTCATCGCCTTCCCGGTGCAGGTGTGCGATCAATACGGCATTTGCACCGCCATGAAACGCGACGATCCGCGCCTGCTGCAAGCATTAGACGCGCTGGCAGACAACGGCGCCGATATGAGCTTCGTGCCCAAGCCCGGCGACGTAACAGCCAGTGAAGGCAAGGTCGTGGCAGTGCACGCCCTTGACTTCACCTTTCAGAACAAGGCGTGGTGGGTTACGAAGATTGACCTGCGACGCGCTGCTTCTCTGCCGCGACCCAATCCTTGACGTGGGTTTCCAGCACGTCCATCGGCAGGGCGCCCGCACCTAGCACCTGGTCGTGGAATTTGCGGATGTCGAAGCCGGCGCCCAGTTCTTTGCGAGCGTAGTCGCGCAGTTCCAGAATCTTCAGCTGGCCGATCTTGTAGCCCAGCGCCTGGCCTGGCCACACGATGTAGCGGTCGGTCTCGCTCTGCACTTCCACTTCCTCGATGCCCGAGTGGTCATGGAAGAAGTCCACCACCTGCTGGCGGTTCCACTTCTTGTAATGCAGGCCGGTGTCCACTACGAGGCGGATCGCGCGCAGCATCTCGTCCTGCAAGTGGCCGTAGTAGCTGTACGGGTCTTTGTAGAAGCCCAGCTCCTCACCCAGACGTTCCGAATACAGCGCCCAGCCTTCCACGTAGGCCGTGTAGCCGCCCTGCTGGCGGAAGTCCGGCAGGCCCTTGATCTCCTGCGCGATGGTCAGCTGCATGTGGTGGCCCGGCACGCCTTCATGCAGCGCGGTGGTTTCGATACCGATGGTGGAGCGGTGTTCGAAGTCGCCGGTGTTCACCATCACGCGGCCCGGACGCTTGCCATCCGGGGAGCCCGGCATATAGGCCGCACCGGAAGCGCCCTTCTCGGCGAATTCTTCCACTGGCTTGATCTCCACCTTGTTCTTCGGCAGGACGCCGAATTGGTTAGGCAGCTGTGGGTACATTTGATCGGTGTACTTCTGATAGAGATCGATGATCTCCTGGCGCGATTTCGGATGCAGCGCCGGGTTGTCGGCTACCGCCTTGTTGAAGGTTTTCAGATCGCTGTAGCCCAGCTTCTTCGCGGTTTCCAGCATCTGGCCTTCGATGCGCGCTACTTCCGACAGGCCCAGTTGGTGGATCTGCTCCGGCGTCATATCTGTGGTGGTCGAGTTGCGGGCCTTGAAGGTGTAGCGCGCGTCGCCGTCCGGCAGCGACCACATGCCCACGTCCTTGCGGCCATGCGGCAGGTACTTGGTCTTGGTGTAGACCGCCAGTTTTTTGTAGGCCGGTGCGACGTCGGTCTTCACCGCGGCCAGGATCTCCTTGCTCAAGCGCGCCTTGTCGGCGGCCGAGAAGTCTTTCGGGAAGCGCTTCAGCGGCTCGGCGTATGGCGAATCGGCTGGCTTCATGGCCGCCACGTCTTCGCACTGCTTGACGATTTTCGGGATCAGGAACTGCGGCGGCATCAGCTTGTCCTTCACGCCGTTGTCCATTTGCGCGCGGGTCTGGTCGAACAGCTTGGGCAGCGCGTGCAGGCGCTTGATGTAGTCCTCGTAGTCCTTCACGGTTTCAAACGGCAGCGCGGCCACGACTTGCGGGATGTCGAGGTGAACGCCGGAGTTCTGCGCCAGCGGCATCTCCCAATCCTTGAAGCGCGCGCCGTCGACGTTTTGACGCAGCTGGCGCAGCATCAGCTCGCGGTTCAGCTGTTCTTGCAGCGGGAAGCCGGTGGTGTCGACGGCTTCAAAGCGCTTGAGGAAATCGGCGCTGACCTTGATGTCGGCATCGATGCCGGCTTGCGAGAAATCGCTCCACTTGTCGTTGTAGCGCTTATCGCCCAGCAGCGAGGCCCATTCCGGGCTGCTGCGCATGGTGTAGTCCCACTGCTCTTTAATCAGGTTATTCAGAGTCGCACGGCGCGCTTCCAGGTCGGGAGCGGCGGTGTCGGCATGGGCCGCGCCCAGGATCAGGGAGAACAACAAGGCGCTGGCTGCGCCGATACGGGTAGTCGTTGTCATGGAGGCCTATCGTAAAAAATGTGGTGAGGCTGCACTTTAACGAGGAGCGCGGCAGGGCGCGGGCAAAATATGACGAAATGCCAAAAGTACGGCATGAATTGCAGAATCAGGCAACCCTGCGGCAGGAATCCCACTGATGCGGCGGCGCGCAGATTTCTAGAATGGCTCCATCAACCTAGCAAGGAGCTGTCATGCACACCATCGATCAGATTTACATCAACGGCCAGTTCGTCACCCCGCACGGCGAGGAGATGTTCGACCTTATCAATCCGACCACGGGCCAAATCGACGGCCAAGTACGGCTGGGCGACGCCGCAGACGTGCAGCGCGCCGTGGCTGCCGCCAAGGCTGCCTTCCCGGCATTTTCGCGCTCGTCGCTCGCTGAGCGCGGCGCAATATTGCAACGATTGCACGATGCGGTACTGGCGCGCGCCGACGACGCGGCCGCCGCGCTGGTCGAGGAATACGGCGGCCCGGTGAACACCAGCGTCGGCCGTTCGCGCTACACGGCGCAGATGTTCCTAGATGTTAAAAAAGTCATGGACGAACACCAGTTCGTGAAAACCATGAACAAGTCCAAGGTGGTGCTGGAGCCGGTGGGCGTGGTCGGCATCATCACGCCGTGGAATTCCAGCGCCTGGTTTATCGCCAATAAAGTGGCCACCGCAATTGCGGCCGGCTGCACGGTGGTGGTCAAACCGAGCGAGTTGAGCGCGCGCCAGAACCAGATACTGACCGAATGTTTCCACGCAGCACAACTACCGCCGGGCGTGGTAAATATCGTCAATGGCCGTGGCGACGTGGTCGGTGCGGCGCTGAGCGTACACCCGGATATTCAAAAGATTTCGTTCACAGGGTCTACGCCAGTCGGCAAGAGCATTGCCCGCTTGGGTGTGGATACCATGAAGCGCGTGACGCTGGAATTGGGCGGCAAGAGCGCCAATATTATTCTCGACGATGCGGACTTTGAAAAAGCGATTCCAGCCGCGATTCAAGCCTGCTTTATGAATAACGGCCAGGCGTGCATCGCCGGTAGCCGCTTGCTGGTGCCGGAAAATAAACTGGAATTGGTCAAGCAATTAGCCAAGGCAGCGGTGGAAGCCGTGAAAGTCGGCGATCCGCATCATGCGGAGTTTTCCGTCGGCCCTTTGGTTAATCAAAAACAATTTGAACGCGTTCAAAAATATATTCAAATTGGTTTGGATGAAGGCGCGGAGTTATTAGCGGGCGGCGTGGGAAAACCTGCTGGCCTGGAGGCCGGTTATTTCGTGAAGCCGACCGCATTTATTAACGTTAGCAATGATATGACGATTGCACGCGACGAAATTTTTGGCCCGGTATTGTCCATTATTAGCTATAAAACCGAGGAAGAGGCAATTCAAATCGCCAACGATACGCCATACGGTTTGCAGGCGTATATCAGCTCCACCAATCTCGATCGCGCTAACCGGATGGCCCGCGAGATCATCGCCGGCCGGGTGCATATTAATGGCATCCACGATGACTTGATTGCGCCGTTCGGCGGCTTCAAGCAATCCGGCATCGGCCGCGAGTTTGGCCCCTACGGATTGGACAGCTACCTCGAGCCGAAGGCAATTCTCGGGGTAGAGGCGCAATATCCGCGCTAATTCATGCCAAAAATTAGCACGTAAAGGCCAACATCCGGCATGACAGGCTCAGTAGTAGACGAGATCGTCATTGCAGTCCGGGAGCGAGCGCAGCAGGTTCCACAGCCTGCTGCGCATGACCAGATAAACCGCGACCGGTACGATCAATATTAAGCTCATCATTTTCGCTCCCATATTTCGCACAGGTGTGCGAAATTAAGTTAAATAAAACCCCAGACGGATCTGCGGCATCAGGAAATACGGTAGGACGCGATTAACCGGTCAAATGCCTTGAGCATATGGCGCCCAGCCGATTCTTCGCGCAGAAAACGGCTATCGTGAATCAAGCCGACGATTAAACTATAAATTTCGTACACCAATTGGCCGGGATCGGTATCCGGCTTTAAATGGCCTAATTCAATCGCCTGCAAAATAGTTCGGCGCAAAGAAGCACGCCATGCTTCGACACCTTGCTGCAAACGATCACGCAGCGGGCCATTTAAATCATCAAATTCAAAAGCGCCGGCGCTGTATAAACACGAATTATGCAAACCTTCATCCGAGATTCGGCGCGCCCATGTATTAACCTGTGCAATTAATCGCGGCAAGCCTTTTTCCAATTGCAGCGATGGCAGGAATATATCGGCAGAGAAACGGCGATCATATTCATCCAGCACTGCCGTCTGCAAAGCTTCGAGCGAACCGACGCGGGAAAATATTCCGCTTTTACTAATGCCGGTACGCTTGGCTAATTCACCGAGCGATAACTTGCCGATACCTTCGGCCGCCGCCATTTCCAACGCGGCATTAATGATGGTGGCGTAAGTGGCCTCGCTTTTTGCAGTCAACGTATCCATGGGCTGAACTTTAGCACACCTGTGCGAAACTGCAATCAAAAAAACGGCGCGTATTTCTACGCGCCGTCGCTGTCTCCTCCGGGCTGGCTTATTTTGCCAGGCGCTTCTCGAGGTCGGCTTTCACGGCCTTCAGTTCTTCAGGCAGGTGGTAAGCCAACTTGGTGAACAGTTCGTCGTGCAATTTCAGTTCTTCGCGCCATGCGTCCTTGTCGATCGAGGTGATGGTCTCGAACTCTTCCGGCGAGAACGGGATACCGTCCCAGTTCAGGTCGCCAAAGCGCGGGGTGGTGCCAAAGATGTTTTCGATACCGCCGGCTTCGCCTTCGATACGCTCCAGCATCCATTTCAGCACGCGCATATTGTCGCCGAAGCCAGGCCAGACGAAGTGGCCTTGCTCGTCGGTACGGAACCAGTTGACGCAGAAGATCTTCGGCAGGGTGGCGCCGTCGATCTTGCCTACTTTTTCGCCCAGATTCAGCCAGTGCTGGAAGTAGTCGCTCATGTTGTAGCCGATGAACGGCAGCATCGCGAACGGGTCGCGGCGCACCACACCCATCTGGCCGGCAGCGGCGGCAGTGGTTTCCGAGCCCATGGTGGCGGCCATGTAGACGCCTTCCACCCAGTTGCGCGCTTCAGTCACCAACGGCACGGTGGTCGAACGGCGGCCGCCGAAGATGAAGGCCGAGATCGGCACGCCGGCCGGATCGTCCCACGCTGGATCGATCACTGGATTCTGGGTCGCAGGCACGGTGAAGCGGGCGTTCGGGTGTGCGGCTTTGCCGGTCGATTCCGGCGTCCAATCGTTGCCCTGCCAGTCGATCAAGTGCTGTGGCGCCGGCTTGCTCAAGCCTTCCCACCACACGTCGCCGTCATCGGTCAGCGCCACGTTGGTGAAGATGGCGTTCTCGCGCAACGAGGCCATGCAGTTGTAATTGGTTTTTTCGTTGGTGCCCGGCGCTACGCCGAAGTAGCCGGCTTCCGGGTTGATGGCGTACAGACGGCCGTCGGCGCCCGGCTTGATCCAGGCAATATCGTCGCCGATAGTGGTGATTTTCCAGCCTTTGAACGAAGTTGGCGGAATCAGCATGGCGAAGTTGGTCTTGCCGCAAGCCGATGGGAAGGCCGCTGCCACATAGTGTTTCTTGCCTTCCGGCGATTCCACGCCGAGGATCAGCATGTGTTCAGCCAGCCAGCCAGTGCCGCCGTTTTGCGCGTCCTGGTGGCCCATGTTCGAAGCAATACGCAGCGCGAAGCACTTTTTGCCCAGCAGCGCGTTGCCGCCGTAGCCGGAACCGAACGACCAGATTTCGCGGGTCTCAGGATAATGCACGATGTATTTCGTGGCGTTGCACGGCCATGCCACATCTTTCTGGCCGGCTTTCAGCGGCGCGCCCACGGTGTGCACGCATGGCACGAATTCGCCGTCGGTGCCCAGCACGTCGTAGACGGCTTTGCCCATGCGGGTCATGGTGCGCATATTGACGGCCACGTATGGCGAGTCCGACAGTTCGACGCCGATGTGGGCGATCGGCGAACCCAGCGGGCCCATCGAGAACGGCACCACGTACATGGTACGGCCGGTCATGCAACCGTCGAACAGTGGATGCAGGGTGGCGCGCATTTCGGCCGGGTCCATCCAGTTATTGGTCGGGCCGGCTTCTTCTTTGGTTTTCGAGCAGATAAAGGTACGGTCTTCCACGCGCGCCACGTCGGTTGGATCCGAGCAAGCGAGGTAGGAGTTAGGACGCTTTTCCTGGTTCAGCTTTTTCATGGTGCCGGCGGCAACCATCTCAGCGCACAGGCGGTCGTACTCTTCCTGCGAGCCATCGCACCAGTAAATACGGTCTGGCTTGGTCAGGGCGGCGATCTCGGCGACCCAATTGATGAGCTTTTGCTGTTTGATGTAAGCTGGGGCGTTCAATGGTGCGACGCCACCCATTACAGGCTGGTTCATGGTACTTCTCCAATGCTAATTAAAATTCTGTGGTGGCAGGATCGTCGTCAGCTTTTGGCTTGCGCTCAGAGTTCCATTCGAAATGGATCGGCGGGTGTACGGCGGTCGTGCGCGGCCCGGATCTGGTCGTCGGGCCTTGGTTTTGGGCCGATTGTACACCCCTCAACAGGCGTTCCATACAAAAATGTAGGAGAATTAGTTGAGTAAAGTAGTAAGCTATTTGGGTTAACTTGGAACATGTTATTTCCCTACGAAATCAATCAAAACATCGCTTATCTTTCATGAAAATCGCCATCCTCGATGATTACCAGAATGCAACTCAAAGTTTGAAATGCTTTGAGTTGTTGGCAAACCACGAAGTAAAAGTGTTCAACAGCACTACTCGCGGGCTCGGTCAGCTGGCCATCCGGCTAGCGCCGTTCGATGCGCTGGTCTTGATCCGCGAACGCACCGCCTTCAACCGCGCGCTGCTGTCTAAATTGCCGAATTTGAAGCTGATTTCGCAAACCGGACGGCTTTCCGGCCACATTGATGTCGCGGCAGCGACCGAATTGGGGATTGCGATTGCCGAAGGCGTGGGCTCGCCGACCGCGCCGGCCGAACTGACTTGGGCGCTGATCATGGCAGCTGCGCGCAAGATCGTCCCTTATGCCAACAATTTGAAGGATGGGCTGTGGCAGACGGCATCCATCAACCCGCAATTGAACGGGCTGGGCTTTGTGCTCAAGGGCCGCACGCTGGGCTTGTGGGGCTATGGCAAGATCGGCCAGACCGTGGCTGGTTATGGCCGCGCTTTCGGCATGCAGGTGATGGTGTGGGGCAGCGAATCCAGCCGAGGCAAGGCGGTGGCCGATGGCCACACGGCAGCGGCGTCGCGCGAGGCGTTTTTCGGGCAGTCCGATGTGCTGAGCCTGCACTTGCGCTTGAACGAGGCGACGCGCGGCATCGTCACGGCGGAAGACCTGGCGCGCATGCAGCCAAGCGCGCTGT
The DNA here is from genome assembly GCF_009857435.1 of Duganella rivi. GTDB lineage: Bacteria > Pseudomonadota > Gammaproteobacteria > Burkholderiales > Burkholderiaceae_D > Rugamonas > Rugamonas rivi. The sequence goes on along the minus strand of NZ_WWCK01000006.1, from coordinate 713,862 downwards.
TCGTGAATACCAGCCGCGCCGAGCTGGTGCAAACGGACGCGCTGGAACAGGCGCTGGCCAAGGGCCGGCCGGGCTACGCCGCGGTAGATGTCTACAATTCCGAGCCGTTGGCAGCAGATTCGCCGCTGTTAAAGATACCAACCGTGCTGGCGACGCCACACCTGGGCTACGTCGAGCAGGATAGCTACGAAGTGTATTTCCAGCATGCGTTCCAGAACGTGGTGGAGTTTGCCAACGGCACGCCGGCCAACATCAACAACCCGGACTACGCCGCCCACGTCAAAGGCTAGTCGGCCTGCTCCGGCACTTCCGGCAAGCCGGTGAGATTGATGCGCGGGGTCGGCATGACGTGCACCTTGCTCCACAAGCCGGCCCAGCCGGGCGGCCACGGAATATCCGGGCCCGAGTAAGGCGGCAACGAGGCGCGCACCGGAATCACCGGCACCGGCGGCATATCGATCAGCGGGCCGCCATCGCTACGCTGCATGTCGAGGCTGTACATATAGCCCGGCAGCAGCGCATCGCAGACGGCGGCAAACCATGCCGCGTGATCCTCGTCGCGCCCCAGCGCCTGCGCCAGCCCTTGCGGATCGAACTTGGCCAGCGCGTGGATCAGCTCCTCGGTGCTGGCGCCCGGCAAATCGCCCCAGCCCATTACCGGATTGCTGTTGTAATCGGCGCCCGAGCCATACCAGCCCTCGCGCCACGAACGCTGCATCCAGTCGCGCGGGCCGGTAAACAAATGCCAGCGCCAATGCAGCCCGGACGGCTTGGGCCACGAATACAAGTAGAGTTTTTGATAACCAGCCTTGTGCAGCTCGCGCACCACGGCCATCAGGCGCGCGTGCGGCATGCGGTCGGGCGGGGCGCGGCGGAACAGGATGGCCTCGCCATCGGCAAACTGCACCTCGTCGGTGGACAGATTCAAATCGAGCGTGCGCGACTCGCTGCCGAAGCGGGCGGAAATCCAGCCGGTCAGCAAATTGACCGTCGTGATGACGCCATAGCCACGGTGGCGGTGGAAAATAACAGTGCCGGGAGCGAGCGCTTTCATAGTGTGCAGACGAACAAAGAAACCAGTGTAGACATAGTACGCCCAAGTTTCCAGTCCCGCGCATGGGTTATCATGCACATCATTTTCTTTTAGCTTGAGCTTTTATCATGACCCTGCGCATCCTGGCCACCGGCGGCACTTTCGACAAACACTACAACGAACTGAACGGCACCCTTGGCTTTGCCGATAGCCATGTGCCGGATCTGCTCAAACGCTGCCGCCTGACGATCGAAGTGGCGCTGGAGCAGCTGCCGCTGATGGATTCGCTGGACATGGTCGATGCCGACCGTGCGCGCATCCTGGCCTCGTGCCGCGCCGCCAGCGAGAAAGCCATCGTCATCATCCACGGCACCGACACCATGCCGCAGACGGCGCAGGTGCTGGGCCCGGCCAACCTCGGCAAGACCATCGTGCTGACCGGCGCCATGATCCCGTACGAGATCGCCAATTCCGACGCCATGTTCAACCTCGGCTTTGCCGCCGGCGTGGCGCAGACCTTGCCGCCGGGCGTGTACGTCGCCATGAACGGCAAAATCTTCGCGTGGGACAACGTGCAGAAAAACAAAGCGGCCGGCGTGTTCCAGCCGCTGTAACCCCAAATCCGGGGTCAGTTCTGCCATTGGTACATGAGCTCGTGTGCGGTTGGCAGAACTGACCCCGGTTTTATTTGCGCGGCGCCAGCAACGGCGGCGGCGTGTCGGGGGCGTATAAGTTCATCTGCAAGTGCGTGGCGGCCTGGGCGCGCTGCGGTTCCAATGAAGCGCTAAGCACCGGGTACGCGGCTAGCGCCTGCACCAGCCCTTGCACGCGCTCGCTCATGGCCATCGTCGCCAGCGGCGGGTTTTTGGCGGCATTCAGGGCCGCCAGCTGCGCGCTGCTCAGGCCCGCCGTCTGCGCGGTGGTGAAGACGTTGGCTTGCGTGGCGCTGAAGGCGCTGATCTGCGCGGTCGACAATACCTTCAACTGCGCGCTGCTCAGGACGCGCAAATCGGCCGTCTCCATCGCCGCCAAATCTTCCTGCTCCAAGGCCACCAAGGCCGTTTTGCTGAGTGCGCGTACTTGCGATGCAGTCAGTCCCACGATCTGATCCGTCGTCAGGGCCACCACCTGCGCACTGCTCAGCGTGGCGATGATCTGCGTCGACAGCCCGCCAAATTGATCGCTGCTGAGCGCCACCATCTCGCTGCTCGACAGCGATTGGTACTGGCGCGAACTCAGGCCCGCCAATTGCTGAGAACCGAGCGCGGCAAACTGCTCGTCGCTCAAGGCGCGCAGCGCCGCCGTCGACAGCACCGCCACTTGCCGCGCATTCAGCGCTGCGATTTGATCGGTATCCAGCGCCGCCACGGTGGCCGTCGACAGCGACGCGATCACGCCGGTATTCAAGGCGCCCACATCCTCGGCCTCCATGCTGGCCACCATGGTCGGATCGAGCGCGCGGAATTGCGCACTGCTCAGCGCGGCCGATTGCCACACTGTCAGCGCCCGCAGCTGGTCGCTGGACAGCGCCCGCACTTGATCGTAGCGCCAGCCAGCCATCGCGGCCGGTTTCAGCGCGGCGATTTGTTCCGGCAGCAGTTGCGCCACCAGCGCGCTCGACAAGGCAGCGATGTGATGGCTGCCCAGTCCGCTCGCTTGCGCCGTGGTTAGCCCCAGCACCTGGTCGCTGCGCAGCACCTTCAGTTGTCCCAGACTCAGGCCGCTAATGGCCGCGCCGCTCAGCGACGCAAAGTCCTCCGCTTCCAGCGCTGCAATCACCTTGGTGGACAAGGCCGCCACCTGCGCCGCGCTCAGGCGGGCAACTTGATCGGTAGTGAGCGCCACCGCCTGTGCGGTCGTCATGCCGGCCAGCGCCGCCGTGCGCAATTGCCCGATCTGGTTGGTGCTCAAGTAGCTGATATCGTGATTGACGCCGCCCAGCGCGGCAAACTGCGCCGAGTTGAGCGCCGCGATAAACGCCGCCGGCAGCGCGCCGAGTTTCTCCGCTTGCAGCGCGGCCAGATTGCGCGTTGATAGGCCACCCAGCTGCGCCGCGCTCAAGCCCGCCACTTGCGCCGTACTTAGCGCGAGGAACTGATCGCTGCGCAGCGCATTCAAGCTGGACGAGGACAAAGCCGCCATTTGACGCGGCGTCAGCGCCGCCAGCTTATCGCCATCGAGCAAGGCCAGCAGGCGGGTGGACAAGCCACCGATCGCAGCAGCGCCCAGCGCCGCCAGCCTATCAGTGCCCAGTCCGGCAAAAGTGTCGTTGGACAGTAAGTTGACCTGGCGGCTACTCAGCGCAGCGAAAGCCGCCGTGCTAAACGCTTGCCAGCGGCCGACATCGAGCGCCTGCACTTGCCGCGTACCCAGTGCCGCAAGCTGATGGCTGCCAATCGCGCCCAGCTGATCCTCGGTCAGCGCCAGCACCTGGTTCACATTCAGTACGCCGATTTGACGCGTGCTGAGCGCGGCGATGTCCTGCGTTTCAATCGCGCCGATCTCGGTCGCACTCAACTGCGCCACCACCGCCGTGCCCAGCGCCGCAATCTGGCGCGTGCTGAAAGCGGCAATCTGATCGGTGCGGAACATATCGCTGCCAGTATCGCGCTTGGTCGGCAGGAACGGCAATTGGATCATCGTCAGCGCGGCAATCTGGTCGGTGGTGAGCGCGTGCATCTGTTTAGCGGTGAGGCCGCGCAGCTGCATTTCGCGCAGCGCGGTCAATTGCTGGGTCTGTAATGCAGCCAGCACCTCGGGGCGCAGCGCGCTGATGCCCTTGGCGTTGAGCACCAGGGCTTGCGGCGTAGTCAGAGCGGCCAGTTGCTCGGCAGTGAGCGCCGCCATGAAGCTGGTCGATTGCGAGGAAGTGGTCAGCTGGGACAAGCCGAGTGCCGCAAAATCCTCGGCTTCAAGTGCCGCAACGCTGCTCATCGGCAGCGCTGCCAGTTGCTTGGCGCTGAGGAAGCGCGCTTGCGCGGTGGTCATGGCCTGCACAAAATCGGTGGACAGCTTGGCTAGATCGGTGGTGGTCAGGGTGGCGATCAAGCGCGTACCGCCGGCCGCGAATTGCGCGGTCGTCATATTGGAATTAAAGCTCATAGGGTTTCCTTTTTATCGTGCGCTGAAGTGGATCGGCGGACGAAACCGGCCGCCGCATACGCGGCAAGCCGGGGGACAAGGAAATTAACGCGGCAAAGCCAGCAGGCCTTGTGGTGCTTGCAGCGCTTTCAGGCGCAATTGCTCGTGCTCGGTATGCGCGGCGATGCTGGCCGGTGCGGCCGCATACTGCTGCAAGGCCTCGCCAAGCTGCGCTGCGTGCGCCGTCAATTGGCCGCCGCCGGCAGGCGGCGTGGATGCGCCGCTGTCGAAGTTGGACAAGGCCTGCGTCAAGCCGCTGACCTTGCTGCTCAAGCCCTGCGCGAACCACACGTCGGCCGCCGCATGCGACTGGCCATCGGCCGTGGTGTAAGTCGAGGTCAGGCCGACCAGGTTGCCATGATCGACGGCATCGCTGGCCTGCACATCCAGGTTCAGGCTGGTGATGTGCAGCTGGTCCAAGGTCTGCAATTCGCTCGCCTGGCTGATGCCGTCTGCATCGGCGTCGATCCACACGCGCAGCTGGCCGTAGCGCGCATCCTTGGCGTTGATGACGCCGTCGCCGTTGCTATCCAGTGCGGCCAACGCCTCGTAGCCGTTGCTGGCAGTGCGGCCGTCGGCCAGGCGCGTGGCCGAACCGAACAACTCGCTGCCGTCGTTGATGATGCCGTCGCCATTGCGGTCCAGCGCCAGCAAGCCGTCACCCGATCCCACCCAGCCGGTCGCGCGCTTGCTGCCGCTGGCCGCGAGGTCGAATTGCACGCCCGCTTCCAGCCCCAGCGTGCGCACGCCGTTGCCGTCCAGGTCCAGCACCAGCGGCGTCACGAACGGCATGGCCGCCTTCTGGTCGGCGCTAAATGCCGCCTGCTGCGACGCCGTCAGCGCATGGAATTGCGTCGAGGTCATCACGTGGGTCTGCGTGGTGGTCAGCTGCGCCAGCTGCGCATTGCTCAAGGACGCCATCTGGAACGGCGTCAGCGCGCGGATTTGCTGCGTGCCGAGGCTGGCGATATCGTCCACCTCGATTGCTTGCAAATTAGATGGGCTGAGGTCGGCAATCATGGCGGTGCTCATTGCCGCCAATTGCGCGCCGGAGAAGCCGGCCATCTGTGCCGCCGTGAATTGGTTGGCGCTGTCACTCGGCTTCAGCGCCGCCATTTGCGCCAAGGTCAGTGCCTGCACTTGCGGCACCGTCAGCCCCAGCAATTGCTCATCGGTCAGCGCGCGGATCACGCTGGTACCAAGCACGGCGATGTCGACTGCTTCCAGCGCCGCCAGCTGGGCCGGGCGCAGGCGTGAGATTGCCGTCGAGTTCAAGGCGGCCACCTGCGTTTCGCTCAGGCCGCGCAACTGTGCAGCGCTCATTGCCGCCAGCAGGTTGCCGTCCTTGGCGGCCGCGTTCAGCAGCGCCGGGCTGATCACCGAGATGTCTTCCAGGTCGAGGTAAGCCACTTGCGCGGCCGACAGCGCGGCCAGTTGCGCACTGCCCAGCGCCGCCACCTGGTCGGCACTCAGCGCGGCAATCTGGCTGCCTTTCAGCGCCAGCAATTGCTGGGTCTTCAGCGCTGCCACCGCCGACAGTTTCAAGGCCGCGATATCTTCCGCCTGCATGGCGCCAACCACGCTCAAGGGCAGAGACGCCAACTGGCCGCCGCTCAAGGCCGCTGCCTGCTCCACCGTCAGCGCCGCTGCTTGCGCCGAGCTCAGGCCAGCAAAGGCCTTGGTGCTGAGCGCCGCGATCTGCGCCGTACTCAGGGCGGAGATGCCCATGCCTTTACCACCGAGCACGTTCAATTGTTCGGAGGTCAGGCCGGCAATCGCCGCCACGCTGACCGCCGCCAGCGCATCCAGGCTGAGCGCGCCAATATTGGCGGCAGTCAGGCTGCCGAACTGCAGCGCCGTCAGCGCGTGCACTTGATCCGAACTCAGCATGCCGAACTGGGCGATGCTCAAGCCGCTCAGCTGCAAGGTGCTGAGCGCCGCCACTTGTGCCGTGCCGAGGCCAGCGATCTGGCCGCCGCTCAGCGCGCGCAGGAAGGCCGGCGACAGCGAGTTCAATTGCTTGATGCTGAGCGCGGCGATCTGGTCGCTGCCGAAGGCCTTGATCTGCACATTGCTCAGGAATTGCAAGGCGCTGGTGTTGATGGCGGCAATTTGCGCCGAACTCAACAAGTCAAAATTCACGGCCTGCCCCGCCAGACTGACGCCCAGCGCGGCAATCTGCGCACCGGACAAGCCAGCCACCGCTTGCGTGCTCAGCACAGCCACGTCGGTATCGAGCGCGCTGATGGCCGCCAGCGACAGGCCGGCCAGCTGACGCGAGCCCAGCACGGCCACCTGTTCCTCGCTCAGCGCATTGACCTGCGCCGTGCGCAGCGCAGCCAATTGCTGCGAAGCCAGCGTGACGATTTGGCGCGTGGTCAAACTCTGCATCTGGTCGGCGTTGAAGCGGGTCAAGGCGCCGTTGCTGAGCGCGGCAATCGCCTGCGTGTTCAGCGCGGCGAGATTGTCGCCGCTGAAGGCGGCAATCTTGGCGTCGCTCAGCGCATTGATCTGGCGGCTGTTCAGCACGGTAATCTGCGCCGTGCTCAGCGTGGCCAGCTGGCCGGCGGTCAGCGCCGCCATTTGCGCCGTGCCCAGGCCGACGATGGCGCGGGTTTGCAGCGCGGCCACATCCTCTTCTTCCAGGTTGGCGATGGCCGACAGGGACAGCGCGCCGAGCTGGCTGCTGTTCATCACAGCGGCTTGGTCGAGGCTGATGGCGACCGCTTGCGCCGCCGTCAATCCACTGAGCGCGCCGCTGCCCAGCGCGGCAAACTGGGCCGTGTCCAGCACGCTGAATTGATCAACGCTGAGGCTGGCCAACTGGCCCGAGGACAGGCCGCGAATGGTGTTGACTTTCAGCGCGGCGATGTCTTCCAGATCGAACGCGCGCAGGTCGGCATTCGGCAAGGCCGCCAGCTGGGCGCTGCTGAGCGCCGCCACCTGGTCCGAGGTCAGCGCCTGCGCCTGCTGGGTACGCAGGCCGGCCAGCGCGTTGGTGCGCAGCGCGGCGATCTGTGCCGTGCTCAGCGACCAGATCGCGCTCTCGCCGCTGCCATACGGATCGTTGCCCAGCACGGACAGCTGCGCGGCGCTCAATCCCGCCAGCGCGGCCGGCTTCAAGGCGGCAAGGTTATCGGTGTTGAGGACGGCAAGCTTGGCCGGCGACAGCCCCGCCAGTTGCGCCGAGCTCAGCGCGGCGATTTGCACCGATTGCAGGTTGAACACCTGGTCGCTGTTCAGCGCATTCAATTGGCTGGTGCCCAGCGCGGCGATCTGGCGGGTCGACAGTGCGGCCACCTGGTCGGTGGTTAGCGCGGCCAGCAAACGGTTGGACAGGCCGGCAATCACGCCGGTGTTCAGCACCGGAATGTCGTTCAACTCCAAGCCCTGCAAGCCATCCGAGCTCAGCGCGGAGAATTGGGCGGCCGTCAGCGCGGCAATCTGGGCGCTGGTCAAGGCCGTCACCTGGTCACTGCTCAGCGCGGCGGCCTGGCGCGTGCTCAAAGCGGCCAAAGCCGCGATGCGCAAGGCGGCCAGGTCGGCGGTTTCCAGGGCCACGATGTCATTGGTGGTTAGCGCACTCAACTGCAAGCTGCTCATCACTGCCGCCTGCGCGGTGCTCAAGGCAACGATCTGGTCGGTGGTCAGCACCGCAATCGAACGGGTGCCCAGCGCGCCGAACTGCGCGGTGGTCAGGCTGCCGAACAGGTTGCCTGCCGGATCGGCGCCCAGCGCCGCCAGTTGCGACGGGCTCAGCGCCAGCAGCATGGCAGTGCTCAGTGCGCGCATGCCGTCGCTGCCAATGGCGGCAATGTCGTCGCTGCTCAGGCCCGGCAAGTTGCGCGTGCTGAGGCCGATGATCTGGCGGCTGCCCAGCGTTGCCACTTGTTCCGGGCTCAGCGCTTGCAGCTGCTTGCTGCTGAACACCGCGAATTGTTGCGAGCTCAGGCTGTTCAATTGGTCCGAGGTCAGGCCGGCAATCATGTCCGCCGACAGCGTGGCGATAAACGCCGGGCCCAGCGCGGCCAGACTATCGCTGGAGAAGCCGGCAATCGCGTCGCTCGGCAGCGCGCCAAGCTGGCGCGTGTTGAGGGCGTTGAACTGGGCCGGCGTCATGGCCGCCAGCTGGTCGCTGGTCAGGGAGGCGATTTGCTGCGTGCTCAGCGCGGCGATGGCGGCGGTGCGCAGGGCAGCAAAATCGACCGCTTCCATGGCGGCCAGCGCCTCGGTGCGCAAGCCGCGTACCTGGTCGCTGCTCAGCGTGGCGACCTGGCTGGTGCTCAGGGCGACGACTTCGTCCGAGGTCAGGCCGGCCAGCGCCTTGGTGGTCAGGGCAGCGATCTGGCGCGTGCTCAGCGCCTGGATATCCATGTCCAGCGCGCCCAGCTGCGCCGAGTTCAGCGCGGCAATCGCGTTGGTGCTCAGTGCGGCCACACCGGCGCTGCTGAAGGCGGCCACGGTATCGGTGCTGAGGCCGGCGATCTGGCGCGAATTCAGCGCGCCGATCTGCGCCGAGCGCAAACTGTTCACTTGATCCGAGGTCAGCGAATTCCACTGGCCCGCGCCAAAGGCGTTCACTTGCGCGGTGGACAGGCCCACCAGCTGATTGGTGCCAAGCACGATCAAGGTATCAGTGGCGATCGCGGCGATGGTGTTGGTAGCCAGCGCGCCAAAGTCGCTGCTTTGCATGCCCATCAGCGCCGTGTAGCTGAGCGCTGCAAACTGCTTGCTGCTCAACACGCTCGCTTGCGCGGTGGTCAGCGCGGTGACTTGATCGGCCTCCAGCAGCGCCACTTGCGCGGCGCTCAGGCTGGCGATGACGTTGGTGCTCAGCGCGGCAAAGTCCCCCGTCTCCAGCGCCGGCACCAGCTTCAGGCCGATGGCGGCGATTTGACTGCTGCTCAGGGCTGCGGCTTGCGCCGTGGTCAAGGCAACGATCTGATCGGTGCTGACGCCGGCCCACGCGGTGGGGCGCAGCGCGGCGATTTGCGCGGTGCTGAGCGCGGCAATCAGGCTGCCGCTGCCATCGTCGTCCAGCGCCGCCAACTGGCTCGAATTGAACGCCGAGATGGCGCCGGTGCTGAGCGCGCGCACAGCGGCGCTGGCAAGCACCGTCACATCATCGGTGCTCAGCGCCGCCACTTGCTGCGAGCCGAGGCCGACGATTTGCCTGGTACTCAGCGAGGCGATCTGGGTGGTGGTCAGCGCATTGATCTGGCCGCTGCTCATCACAGCCAGGTGGCGCGAACCAAGGCCGGCCACTTGCGCCGTACTCAGCAGCGACAGCAACTGGTTGTTCAGCAGCGGCACGGCGCTGGTGGTCAGGGAGGCGAGGTCAGCGCTCGACAGGCCGGCCAAGGTATCGCTGTGCAAAGCCGCCAGCTGGCGGCTATTCAGCACCGAGAACTGGGCGGTGGTGAAGGCGGCCAGTTGCGCGCTGCTCAGCACCGCCATCTGCTTGGTCGATAGCGCGGCAATCGCATAGGTTTTCAAGGCCGCGATGTCGGCGGCGGGCAGCGCTTGTATCACGGCGGTGGACAGCGCGCCGATTTGCTCGCTGCTGAGGGCGGCCGCTTGGCGGCTGGTCAGCAGCGCCGCCTGGTCGCCGTTCAGCGCGGCCAGGGTGGCGGTGCGCAGCGCGGCGATCTGCGCCGTGGTGAGGCTGGCGATGGCGCTGTAGTCATCACCGCCCAGCACGCTGAATTGCTTCGAACTGAGCGCGGCAATCGCGGCCGTGCTGAGGTAAGGCAGATCGCCGCCATCCAGCGCGAGGATGTCCTCGGTGGACAGGCCGGCGATCTGGCGCGAACCGAGCGCGGCCAACTGCGCGCTGCGCAGATTGGTGATCTGGTCGCTGCTCAAGCCGGCGAACTGGGCGCTGCTCATGACGCTGATTTGCTGCGTGGTCAGGGCGCGGATCTGGTCGGTGCTCAGTTGCGCCAGCACGGCGGTGGACAGCTGCGCAATGGCGCCGGTGCTGAGGGCGGCGATGTCGGCGGTCGGCAAGCCGGGCAGCGCATCGCTGTTCAGGGCTGCCACTTGGCGCGTGCTCAGCGCGGCAAACTGGGCGGTGGTGAAGCCGGCCAGCTGGTCGGCGCTCAACAGCGAAATCTGGCGCGTCGACAGGCCGGCAATGGTGGCGGTCTTCATGGCGCCGATATCTTCGGCTTCCAGCGCGGTGAAATTGTCCGAGCTCAGGGCGGCCAACTGCGCCGAGCTTAGCGCGGCGGCCTGGCGCGTGGTCAGCGCCACGGTCTGGTCGGCGGTCAGGGCGGCGATCTGCTTGCTCGATAGCGACGCGATCACTTGCGTATTCAGGGCGGCAAAGCCGTCGTTGCTGATGGCCTGGATATCGTCGGTGGACAGCGCCACGGTCTGGCGGCTGCCGAGCGCGGCAAACTGCTGGCTCAGCAGGCTGGCGATTTGCGACACGTCCAGCGCGGCGATGTTAGCCGAACTCAGGGCGGCGATGTCGGCCGTTTCAAACGCCACGATGGCGTCAAACGCGAGGCTGGTAAACGCGCGCGTGCCCAGCGCCGCCACTTGTGCCGTGGTCAGCGCCACCACCTGGCCGGTGGTCAGCGCGCCCATCAACGCGGGTGCAGCGGCGCCAGCGGCATTCAGCACGGCGGGCTTGAGCGCGGCAATGGCCTGGGTGGTCAGCACCGAGAAATTGTTCGGCGCCAGCACCGAGAGCTGCAAGCTGGTGAACGCGGCCAAGTGATCCGGGCGCAGCGCTGGCACCTGCTCGTCGGTCAAGTCCACGATGTCCGCAGTCGTCCATGCCGCAACGGCCGCGACCGACAAATTGGCAATTTGCTGCGTGGTTAGACCGATCGGACTGCTCATGGACAATTCCTCTTTTGCTAAGACTTTTCACTATAGCAGAAATTGCTTTAATTTCCACAAGGCAACCACGAATTTTTTACCGCTGAGCCACAAAGAAAATGCCGCGAAATCAATGACTTCGCGGCATTTTTAATTGCAGAGCAAGGACGGGGGTTAAGCCTTGGCTTCGCCGCCCAATGCTTCCACCACGTCGGCCATCATCTTGGCCAGTTCGCCGGTCATCAGCATGAAATCGCCGTCGAAGCGTTCGTCGTCGTTACGGATGCCGGCGTCTTTTTCGTCCAGCACGTCCAGCGGCTTGATGCTCTTGATCGCCAGCGACTCGGTCAGCACGAAGGAAATCTTGCTGTCCCAGGTCATGGCCAGGCGAGTGCACTGCTTGCCGGCGGCGATGTGGCGGCGCACTTCTTCTGGATCCAGCGAGTGCTTGACGTAGCGCACGGCCGCCTTGCTCTCGCCAGTGGCGCGCAGCTCGGTGTCCATGTCGACCGTGAAGCCGGCTGGCGCTTCATCGGTTTGCAGCCACTCGGTCATCACGCCGACCGGCGAGCGCTGCACGCGCAGGCTTTCCAGCGGCAGCTTGTCGACCGCCTTCAGCAGCAGCTTGATGACTTCGTCGGCCTTGGCCGGGCTGGCGGCATCGACCACCAGCCAGCCGTTGACCGGGTCGATCCACGTCCAGACGTTGGAACGGATCGAGAAGGCGCGCGGCAGCAGCTCGTCGGCCACGCGTTCCTTCAATTCCTTCATGGCTTTTTTGCCGGGAGCGAAGCCTTGGGCTTCTTCCATCTCGGCGGCGCGCGCCTTGGCGACCTGGTTGATCACGCTGTTTGGCAGCAGCTTTTTCTCGGTGCCCAGCACGATCAACATTTGCTTGTTGACCACGTGCACCAAGCCGCCGTTAGGACGCGGCTTATCCCAGCCCTGGCGCAGCAATTCATTGCTGCTGGCCGGGGTGAAGGACGAACTAGCGAGCGCTTCTTCCAGTTGTTCGGGGGTATAGGCCCAAGGGGCCGGCAGACGATAAATCTGTAGATTCTTGAACCACATAAAGTTGACAGGCCTTGTTTCGGAAATGGCAAAGGAGCGCCATTTTACACGCTAATCAAGGCGCAACCAGCGGGATCGTGACGTCAAAACGCGCGCCATTGCCGACCGAGCTGGTCAACTCCACGGTGCCGCCCAGGATTTGGTAGACGATGTTGTGGGCAATATGCAAGCCCAGCCCGCTGCCGCCCTGTCCCAGCCGCGTGGTGTAGAACGGTTCGAACACATGGCTGTGCAATTCCGGCGCGATGCCCTTGCCGCAGTCGGACACCGAGATCGTCACTAAGCTCTCGCCCACCGGCCACGCGTTCAGGGTAATCACGCCGCCGCAACCATCGAGCCCGTGCTTGGCGGCGTTCTCGATCAGGTTGGTGATGACCTGCCCCAGCGGGCCGGGGAAGCTGTCCAGCTGCAGCGCGGCCGGCACGTCCAGCACCACCTGGCAGTTGGCGCGCTTGAGCATCGGCTGCAAGGTCATCTGGGTTTCGTGCACCACCTGGTGCAGCAGGAAGCGGCGCCGCTGCGAACTGGCGCGATCGGCCGCCACTTGCTTGAAGCTGCTCATCAGCTCGGCCGCGCGCTGCAGGTTGCGCATGGCCAGGTCGGCGCCCACTTCCACCGAGTGCAGGAAGTCGTCCAGCATCGAGCGCTTGAGGCCGTCCTGCATTTTGCTGCGGAAGGTGCGCAAGTCTTCGCTCAGCGTGCTGACCGCCATCAGGCCGTTGCCGACCGGCGTGTTCAGCTCGTGCGAGACGCCGGCCACCAGCGAACCGAGCGCCGCCATTTTTTCCGCCTTGACGATTTCGGTCTGGGTGTTCTTGACGATGTCGCGGATCGCTTGCAGCAAGCGGCCCGCTTCGCCGCGCGCGTCGGCGTGGATGTGCTGGCTCCAGTTGCCGCCGGCCACGCTCTGGGTGATTTTCAGCGCGTCGAGGATGGGATCGGCAATGCTGCGGCGCACCGTGTTGAAGATCAGCACAAACACGCCGACGATCAGCACGAACACAGCGCCCAGCGACCACGCCATCATCTGCACCCGCTCGCGCGCGGCCAGTTCGTCGGCGGCGTTGCGCTGGCGCGCCAGTGCGACCACGTGCCCGATCACTTGCCGCTGCTGCTCGTAGGTCGCGCCCAGCCGGGCCAGCGTGCGGCGCGCCAGCACGTCGTCGCCCGCTTGCAGCGCCGGTATCAATTGGCCAAACGCTGCGGCGTAGAACTCCAGCGCCAGCGCGTGCGATTGCTTGAGGAATTTTTCTCCGAGTTCGCCGCTCAGGCCTTGCGCCAGCCAGTAGCTGTGGCGCTGCTGATAGGTCAGCTCGGCAGCCTGCATGCGCTTGATCAGGGGCCGCGCGTGCTCGGCGTCGGCGTCGGCCAGTTGCAGCGCCACGAGGTAGGATTCGACGAGGTAGGCCGGCGGCGGCAAAATATCGGCCACCAAGTCCTGCCCTTGCATGATGCGTTCATAGATGGGGCCGTTGACGCGGATCTCGGCCAGCGTGCGGTAGACAATCACTCCGCACAGGGCGAAGCAGGCTAGCGAAACCACCAACAGCAAGCGGAACCGCTGTTGGATACTCAGGTGCTCCAGCATATCCATGACTCCCGGCAAACAAGGCTAATGCCAAATATACCGGTTTCAGGCGAATAAATCTCCCTGCACCGGCAGCCGCCGCACCACTGTTGCGCCGGGCGCTTCCAGGGTGCTGGCGCGCACGCCGAGCAGGCGCAATTTGCGTTGCAGCGGCACCCGCTTCAGGCACTCGCGCGCGGCCTGCAAGATGCCGGCGGCATCGGCCACCGGCAGCGGCAAGGTGACGTTGCGGCTGACGATCTGGAAATCGTCGTAGCGCAGCTTGATGCTGATGGTGCGGCTGACGTAGCCCTTGCGCTTGAGGTCGTCCGCCAGGCGCTCGCACAGCGTGGTCAGGATGGCGGACAAGGTGTCGCGATCCTGGCGCGCGTGCAGGTCGCGTTCGAAGGTGGTCTCGCGCGACATGGACTTGCTTTCCGAGCTGGTGGAAATCTCGCGCTCATCAATGCCGCGCGCGGCGCGTGCCAGCCATGCCGCGTAATGGGCGCCGAAATAATCTTGCAGCAGGCCGGCGTCGGCCTGCGCCAGCTGGCCGATGGTCTCGATGCCCAGCGAGGCCAGCTTTTCGGTGGCCTTGGGGCCGATGCCGTTGATCTTGCGCACGCCCAGCGGCCAGATGCGGGCCGGGATGTCTTCAAAACCAAGCACGGTCAGGCCGTTGGGCTTTTCCAGATCGGAACAGATTTTCGACAGCAGCTTGTTGGGCGTGACGCCGATCGAACAGGTCAGCCCGGTGGCCGCGTGCACGGCTTGCTTGATGCGCATGGCCAGCTCGCGGGTCTCGCCCTCCACCCGGCTGAGGTCAATGTAGATTTCATCGATGCCGCGGTCTTCGATATCGGGCGCAATGCTGGCCACCGCCTCCTTGAACAGGCGCGAGTAGTGGCGGTAAGCGTCGAAGGTAACCGGCAGCAGGATGGCGTCGGGCGCCAGCTTGGCTGCCTTCATCATACCCATGGCCGAGCCGACGCCGAGCGCGCGCGCCTCGTAGGTGGCCGTGGTAATCACGCCACGGCCGACATAATCGCGCAGGCGGGCGAACACGTGGCTACCGTCGGCTTGCTTGACCGGCTGGCGCTCGCGGCCGCCGATCACCACCGGCAAACCGCGCAGTTCCGGGTAGCGCAGCAGCTCGACGGAAGCGTAGAACGCATCCATATCGAGGTGGGCAATGCGGCGCGCGGCGTCAACCATGGTGCAAAAACAATACTGTGGATAAACACAGTATCCACCGAAAGCCGCCATCGTGCAAGTTGCCAGTGTTACACTCTTGGCATGACCCAGCGCTTGTCCGCCGTTTTGTTGGCCTCGTTGCTACCGCTTGCTTGCACGCAGGCCGCGGCGCTGGATGCCGCTTGCCCGCCGTCCACCGTTGGCGTCAGCGACCTCGGTTATTCCTCCTACCTCGACGGCGCCAAGGTTCGGGGCAGCAATATCGATCTGCTGGAAGAAATCCAGCGGCGCAGCGGCTGCCAGCTGATCGTGCGCTGGTATCCGCGCAGCCGCCTGTACGCCCAGTTTTTCAGCCAGCAGCTGGACATGACCGGCGCCTCGCTGCGCACGGCCGAGCGCGACCGCTATGGCACCTGGCTGCCTTACACCTATACCCATTTCGAACTGGTGCTGTTGAACAAGGATGCGGGCAAGTTCCGCAGCCTGGCCGAGTTCGTCGAACGCAGCAGCGCGCGGCTCAACATCACGCGCGGCATCCTCTACGCGCCGGAGACGCAGCGGCAGCTGGATCGCCTGCAGCAGCTGGGACGGCTGGAATACGTCAACGATTACAGCGTGGTGTTCCGCAAGATTCTGGCCGGGCGCGCCGAGGGCACGTTCGCGCCGGCCACCATCCACCTGATCAACCAGCGCCAGTTCGGCATGATCGGCAAGATGAGTGCGAGCACCGTGGCGGAGTCGCCGCGCACCATGGTCGGCCTGTACGTCTCGAAGAAAGTCGCGCCCGAGGTGCTGCAGCGCTACGCGGACGCGCTGCGCTCCATCGTGATCGATGGCACCATGCAAAAATTCCATGAGCGCTACCTCGGCGCCGAGATCACGCGCAACCTGTACCATGATGGCACGCGCGACATTCTCGCCGCCCTGCCGCCGGCACGCTAGGGGCCTCCACCCTGTGTGCGGAAACAATTTTCTAAATAATTTTCAAAAACCCTTGCGGAAGTGAATCAGGCTCCTATAGAATACGGCCTCGTTCAGCAGTTGTGACAAACGCTGATAAGTTCACTGGGTGCTTAGCTCAGTTGGTAGAGCGGCGCCCTTACAAGGCGTAGGTCGGGAGTTCGACCCTCTCAGCACCCACCAGTTGAACTTATAAAAACGAATTGGAGCGGTAGTTCAGTTGGTTAGAATACCGGCCTGTCACGCCGGGGGTCGCGGGTTCGAGCCCCGTCCGCTCCGCCAATATTCAGAGAAAGGCCCGATGTTCGCATCGGGCCTTTTTCATTTCCGTCCAAGGAGTACGATGTATCTCCGCTTCCGCCTTCGGCTGGCACGGCACGCGCTGCTGCAATTTGCCGCCAGCCTCACCAGTTCCCTCGAATATATTTTGCTTGGCTTTGGCCCGGTGCTGATCGGCCTGCTGGCCGTGATCGCCTTGCCCGGCATGTTTGCCGCGACCCAGCCATGGCCGGAGGCGCTGGGCCTGGTGGCGGGACAGGTCGTGCTGATCAGCGCACCGGCATGGCTGCTGCGCAAGCGCCTGCACCCGGCCGCCGTGCATGCCTGGAGCCAGACGCTGCCGATTCCAGCGCGCAGCCGCTGGCTGGCCGATGCGGCGGTGGCTGCCTTGATGGTCGGCCCGGTGGGGGCGGCGTACGCCGTCTCGGTTGGCATCTGGCTGTACCAGTGGCCGGACTGGCTGCGGCCCGTCGCGCCGCAAGCACTGCTGCTGACATTCGCCTCCGTGCTGGCGGCATGGCTGCTGTCAACGCTGACGCTGGCCCAGCGCAACCGCCTGCCCACGGCTCGCAAGCCCGGCCGCACTCGCCCCGCCCCAGCCGCATACATTCCCTGCGCGGCCGCGCGTGGCGGTCTCGCGCTGGCCTATTACTGGAAACAGCTGTTCTGGCTACCCTTCTGGCGCGCCGAGAACGTGATCGGCATCCAGCAAACGCTGCTGCTGATGGGCGCTCTGGCCAGCATCGCCGCCTGGCTGTGGCATCCGCCGCTGATCCCACCGGCGCTGTGGGGCGCCTGCGCCGCGCTGATGACCATGCTGCTGACCGACCGCGGCGACAAAGCCGTGGCCGAACAAATCGCCGTGCTGCGCCCCATCGCCACACAATGGCCGCTTAACGCCGAACGCCTGTACCGCCTCGCCATCCTGCTCGCCCTGCTGCCCGGCGCCACCGTGCTCGCGTGGTTTGCCGCACTGACACTGGGCCGCCCAGCTGAGGGCTACAGCCACACCGTGGCCGTGGTCTGGCTATGCTTTGCCGCTACCGCCCAAATCGCCATCGTCGCACTGCGCAAACTCAGCACGCGCGGCCGCGTCGGCCTGGTGCTCGGCGCCATCCTCATCCTGACCGCCATTGGAAGCGAACTATGGAATTAAGAATCGAACAGCTCAACTTTGAATACACCAGCCACCCGCTGTTCCGCGACTTCAACCTGCAACTGGGCGCCGGCATCACCTGGCTGCGCGGCGAAAACGGCGCCGGCAAAACCACCTTGCTGAAACTGATCGGCGGCGCCCTCGCGCCGCACGCCGGCCGCATCTGGCTGGACGATATCGAAATCCACGCCCAGCCCCTGACCTACCGCCTGCACTGCTATTACTGCGGCGGCGACACCCCGCAACTGCCATGGCTGACCGTGCGCGAAGTGCTCGACATGCACGTCTCGCTGTACGCCGGCGCCGATCCCGAACTGCTCAACGCCGAGCTGGCCGCATTCCACCTGCTGCCGGCACTGGATCAGCCGATCACGACACTCTCGCTTGGCCAGCACAAGAAAATGCAGTTGGCGCTGGCCCTTTCGCTGCCGGTAAGCCTGCTGCTGATCGACGAGCCCTTCAACGGCCTCGATGTCGATGCGGTAGCCTACCTGCGCCAGCAGCTCAGCGCCCCGGAACGGCTAGCGCGTCAATGCATCCTGCTGACCAGCCACCTGGAACCGGCGCTGCCGCTGGTAAGCACCTTGCAACTGTGATTTCTTAACAACAAACACGCAGCGAGAGGGCAAAACCGGCGACAATATCAGGCACACCCTTCCTGTCCCGGAGTTCCCCTTGATTTTCGGCTTCCTCAAATCGCCCGAACTGTCGCCGCGCCTGCTGCGCCTGAAAGAATCGGCCCTGTTCTCGTCGCTGACGCCGCTCGAACTGAAAATCGTGGACGGCCTGATGCACGAGCGCCGCTACCTGGCCGACGAAATCATCTTCGACGAGGGCGAGGAAGGGCAGGCGCTGTACCTCGTCATGTCGGGCCGGGTCATCATCAGCCGCCAGCTCGGCGCCGGGCGCGAGGTGGTGGCCGAACTGTCGGCCGGCTCCTTCTTCGGCGACCTCGCCTTGCTCGACAACTCGCCGCGCAACGCGCAAACGCGGGCGCTCGACAACTGCGAGCTGGCGGTGTTCTTCCGCGCCGACTTCATGGGCCTGATGGAAACCGACGCCGTGATCGGCTACAAGATCTCGCTGGCCCTGGCGCGCCACATCGGCCGCCGCCTGCGCGACTGGATGACCGGCAAGCCGCAAATCGAGGCGCTATGAATTTACTGCCGACCCAAAAGCGCGGCGGGCCGGTGGTGTGGAGCGGCATCATCGCCGCCACCTGCGTGCTGCTGTTCCTGTTGCAGCAGATGCTGTTTCTGGCGATTCCGTTCTTGCTCGGCATCGTGCTGTACTACATACTGCAACCGCCGACGCAGCGCCTGATCCGCATGGGCTTCAGCCAGAACGGCGCCACCCTGGTGGTGGGCGCGGTATTCCTGCTGCTGGTCACGCTGGCCATCCTCACGGCAATCTTCTGGAACTCGGCGCCGGCCACCTCGTGGCAAGACATGCTGGGCATCTACCTTGCCGGCGGGCTGGAATTCGTGCGCCATACCATGGTGGCGCTGGAGCAGCAATTCCCCATCCTCAAGCAAGTGAACCTGGCCGAGACCATCAACCAGCGCATGAGCGAATTCACCGGCGACTTCATCCAGTCGCACCTGACCGACATCCTGGTGTCGGCCGCGGCGTGGCTGCCGTCCCTGCTGCTGGCGCCGTTCCTGACCTTCTTCTTTTTGCGCGACGGCCTGCGCTTCAAAAAATTCCTCGCGCGCGCCGTGCCGAACGCCTTCTTCGAACGCACCCTGTGCCTGCTGCACGAGGTCGACCAGACCGCGCACCGCTACTTCCAGGGCTTGATCCGCCTGACCATTCTCGACACGGCGGTGCTGGCGTTCGGGCTATGGGTGATCGGCGTGTCCTCGCCGCTGGTGCTGGGCTTGATTGCGGCGGTGCTGGCGTGGGTGCCGTACGTCGGTTCCATCGTCGGCTGCGTGCTGGTGGTGATGGTGGCCTCGACCGATGCGCCGGCCAATCCCTCGGTGGCCTACCTGGCGATCGGCGTGTTCATCCTGGTGCGCCTGCTGGACGACTTCGTGTTCATGCCGCTGACCCTGGGGCGCAGCCTGCACATCCATCCCTTGATTACCGTGCTGATGATCTTCATCGGCGGCTCGGTGGCCGGCGTGGCGGGCCTGATGCTGGTGCTGCCGCTGCTGGGCGTAGTCATGGTGATCGGCGAAACGCTGGGCCGCCTGATCACCGACCCGCGCCTGCGCGCCCGCCACCGCAACGCCATGGAACTGCGCGCCAAGCAAGCCAGCTACGACTTGAGCGTCTAGATCTACATCAAACTCGCATCAACCGTGCGCCGCCTCACGCGGCGTACACTCGATGAACGTCCCCGAAGGAGGTCATCATGAGATTCGACAATCTTACCTCAGCAGAAATCCGCGAAATTTGCCATGCCGTCGAAGAAGACATGCGCAACGAACGTGCCGGTAAGCCAAGGCCCAAGAGATTCTTCGACGATTGGCCCAGTGCGCAGTTCACTAGCGAACAGATTCGGGCCGCACTAGACGCAGCTTGGAAAGAGACGTTCAAAATTAAATGAGCCCTCATCATGCCCGCCATGTATCAATTGCTGGCGCAGGAATGCAGCAGTGAAGTCCTGGCCATCTTTGCCTACACCGTCTATAAACAGCATAAAGCTGAGGCGCTGCGGGCGATTCGAGAAAAGAACGGCACAGAGGCTACACAAGACGAGCTAGAAACCTTTTATCTCTCCTGCTGCACGCCAAGCATGCGCAAGATGTACGTGCAACAAGCCGAAGAATTAATGCAGCAATTGGTTGGGAAGACTCTGGAGCTACGTAAACGTGAGCTGGAGCAGGATTTTTTAGCGACGAAGGTAGGGGAAAAGCTAGAGGTAATCCACACCAATCAGCAACAAAAACGGACGTGGAAAGGCTGGGCAGCGGATGTGAGTGGGAATTTGGCGGTGAACTTTGTGACCATCCTCGTTATTGCTGCACTGCTGTTTGGCTTTCGAGGATTGGATCAGATGCTCACCGAATTTGGACAGCACTCAGGCGTACTGCACAAGTAAAAACGGGAGCCGAGGCTCCCGTTTCACATTATGCCGTCAAGGCTTGCTTGCCGGCCGATTCGGCGACCGCTTCGTCGTCGTCCGAGCGGATCAGGTGGTCGAAGGCGGACAGGGCCGCTTTCGCACCTTCGCCGGTGGCGATGATGATTTGCTTGTACGGCACGGTGGTCACGTCACCGGCGGCAAACACGCCCGGCAGCGAAGTCTGGCCGCGTGCATCCACTTCAATCTCGCCGTGGCGCGACAGGGCTACCGTGCCTTTCAGCCACTCGGTGTTCGGCACCAGGCCGATCTGCACGAACACGCCTTCCAGCTCCACTTTGTGCGACACGTTGGTGTTGCGGTCGGTGTAGCTCAAGCCGTTGACGATCTTGCCGTCGCCGTGGATCTCGGTGGTTTGCGCCGAGGTGATCACGGTAACATTCGGCAGGCTGCGCAGCTTGCGCTGCAACACCGCGTCAGCGCGCAGTTCCGCGCCGAACTCGATCAGGGTCACGTGCTTGACCAGGCCGGCCAGGTCGATCGCCGCTTCCACGCCGGAGTTGCCGCCGCCGATCACCGACACGCGCTTGCCCTTGAACAGCGGGCCGTCGCAGTGCGGGCAGTAGGCCACACCGTGGTTGCGGTATTCCTTCTCGCCCGGCACGTTGATTTCGCGCCAGCGGGCGCCGGTCGCCAGGATCACCGACTTGGCTTTCAGCACCGCGCCGGAAGCGGTCTGCACTTCCACCACTTTACCGAGCGGCACCAGCTTGCTGGCGCGCTGGGTGTTCATGATGTCGACGTCGTATTCTTTAACGTGCTGTTCCAGTGCGACGGCAAATTTCGGGCCCTCGGTCTCTTTCACCGAAATGAAGTTTTCAATCGCCAGGGTGTCCAGCACCTGGCCGCCGAAACGCTCGGCCAGCACACCGGTGCGGATGCCTTTACGGGCAGCGTAAATCGCCGCAGCCGCGCCAGCAGGGCCACCGCCGACCACCAGCACGTCGAACACGTCTTTCTTGCTGATCTCAGCGGCCTGGCGCATGCCGGCGTTGGTGTCCAGCTTGGCGAGGATTTCCTCGACCGAAGTACGGCCTTGGCCGAAATGCTGGCCGTTCAGGAACATCATCGGCACGGCCAGGATCTGGCGCTCTTCGACTTCTTTCGCAAACAGGCCGCCGTCGATGGTGGTGACCTTGATGCGTGGGTTAATCACCGACATCGCGTTCAGGGCCTGCACCACGTCCGGGCAATTGTGGCAGGTCAGCGACATGAAGGTTTCAAACTCGAAGTCGCCTTCGAGATTGCGGATTTGTTCAATGACGGCTTCGTCAAATTTGATGGTGTGGCCGCCCACTTGCAGCAGCGCCAGCACCAGCGAAGTGAATTCGTGGCCCATCGGGATCGCGGCGAAACGCACGCCGATCTCGGTGCCAGCACGGTTGATGCTGAACGATGGCGTACGCACGCCTGCATCAATGCGCTCGACCAGCGAAATCTTGTCGCTCAACTCGGCAATCTCGAGGAGCAGTTCTTTCATTTCACGGGCCTTGGCGCTGTCGTCAAGAGCGGCGACCAGTTCCAGTGGATGCACCACTTTCTCGAGGTAGGCTTTTAACTGGGTTTTGAGGCTAGCGTCCAACATGATGTTCTTCCTTTATTCACAAATATTTAGGCGTATGCCGGGCCGGACGCCCGGTCCGGCATCGCGGTAACTACTTGTTTGCTGCTGTCTTTTTCAAGACTGGTTCAAGCCTTAGATCTTGCCAACCAGGTCCAGCGATGGGGTCAGGGTAGCTGCACCCTCGGTCCATTTAGCTGGGCAAACCTGGCCTGGGTGCTCAGCAACGTACTTGGCGGCTTTAACTTTGCGCAGCAGTTCCGAAGCGTCGCGGCCGATGCCGTTGTCGTGTACTTCCATCACTTTGATGAAGCCTTCTGGATTGATCACGAAGGTGCCGCGCAGTGCCAGGCCTTCTTCTTCGATCATCACTTCAAAGTTACGCGACAGTTTGCCGGTTGGGTCGCCGATCAGCGGGTAGTTCACTTTCTTGATCGCGTCCGAAGTGTCGTGCCATGCTTTGTGCGCGAAGTGGGTGTCGGTCGACACGCCGTACACTTCTACGCCCAGCTTGGCGAATTCTGGTTGGAAGTCGGCCAGGTCTTCCAGTTCGGTTGGGCACACGAAGGTGAAGTCGGCTGGGTAGAACATCAGAACGGACCACTTGCCTTTCAACGACTCGTCGCTCACGTCGATGAACTTACCTGCGTGGTATGCGGTGGCCTGGAAAGGTTTGATTTGGGTATTGATCAGGGACATTGTGGTTTCCTCGTTGGGTTGTGAATCATTGAGACGCCAGTTTAAGGGCTTTTGCCCCATTTGCAAAATTGATTGTTCCAATAGTTTCAATTGGATTTAGCTATTAAGACGGCAAACGGGATAGCTATTATCTCTGCCCCGGCGGGATTAGTGTTGGGTGGCGCTGGCGTAATCGGCAATGCCGAGCTGGGCGAGGAAGCTGTGCAGTTGCGGGCCCAGCGGCTCCGCCGGGTCGAGGCGACCGTGGTGGGCGTAGCGGTGCTGGCGGCTCACGCCGTCGGTGATGACGGCGTGATAGTTGCAGTTCTCCCAGCAGGTGACGCTGGCATGCCAGTTGTCCGAGGCGAATTCCACCCGGATGCTCGGGTTGTGCGCGCTCTGGGCCATGGTCAGCTGGGCGTTGATGGCTTCGGGCACGTGATCCAAGGTCAACCGGGCCCACGCATAGAATGCGTTCAGCATGATGCTCTCCCCTGCGGCAATGCCGCCAACCTCTTGATTGTAGTCAGCCTTGCGCCGCTTGCAAGGCGGGCGCGGCGCGCAGGAAGGCGTCGAACTGCGCGGCCGGCATCGGCTTGGCGAATAAATAGCCTTGGCCGTAGTCGCAGCCGGCCGCCGCCAGCAGGTCGCGCTGCTCGGGGGTTTCCACGCCCTCGGCGATCACTTTCAAGTCCAGCTTGTGGGCCATGACGATGATCGCTTCCGACAAGGCCATGTCGCTCGAGTCGGGTGACAGGTTGCGGGTGAAGGAGCGGTCGATTTTCAGGTAGTCGATGTCAAACTTCTTCAGGTAGGACAGCGAGGAATAGCCGGTGCCGAAATCGTCCAGCGCCACCTGGATGCCGGCGTCGCGCAATTGCAGCAGGCGGTTGCTGACCGTGTTGCTGGCGTCCAGCAGCAAGCCCTCGGTGATCTCCACCACCAGCGACTGGCCGGGCAGCGCCAGCGATTGCAAATGCGCCAGCCAGCTGTCGTAGGAGCTGCCTTCGCGCTGGAATTCCAGCGGCGACTGGTTGAGGCTGACCTGGAACTCCGGGTGGCATTCGCGCCGCCACTGTTGCACCCAGCGTGCC
Source organism: Duganella rivi (assembly GCF_009857435.1). Classification (GTDB taxonomy): domain Bacteria; phylum Pseudomonadota; class Gammaproteobacteria; order Burkholderiales; family Burkholderiaceae_D; genus Rugamonas; species Rugamonas rivi. The sequence goes on along the minus strand of NZ_WWCK01000006.1, from coordinate 690,206 downwards.
GCCTCGCGGAACACCCACTCGCCGATCTCGACGATCAAGCCGCTCGACTCGGCCAGCGGGATGAACTCCAGCGGGCTCACCACGCCGCGCTGCGGGTGGTTCCAGCGGATCAGCGCCTCGGCCTTGTGGATGGCGCCGCTGGCCAGGTGCACGATGGGCTGGAAGTACAGCTCGAACTGCTCGCCCTTGAGCGCGCCGCGCAAGTCGTTGGTCAGGCGCATGCGGCTCAGCGCCGCCACTTGCAGGGTCGGCGTGAAATAGCTGTAGCGGTTGCGGCCCGCGCCCTTGGCCGCGTACATGGCCTGGTCGGCGTGCTTGAGCAGGCTGTCGATGTCGAGTGCGTCGTCCGGGTACAGCGTGATGCCGATGCTGGCCGAGACAAACGCCTGTTCCTGCCCCAGCACAAACGGTTGCAGCATGCGGGCCAGGATGTCCTGCGCGATGCGCTCGACTTGATCGGGCGTCTCCAGCTCGCACAGGATGACGGTAAATTCATCGCCGCCCAGCCGCGCCACGGTGTCGGACTTGCGCACGCAGGCGCTGATGCGGCGCGCCGCGTCCACCAGCAAGACGTCGCCCTGCTGGTGGCCCAGCGTGTCGTTGACTTCCTTGAAATGGTCGAGGTCGATAAACAGCACGGCAATGCGCGACTTGTCGCGCTGGCTCTTGAGCATGTCATGCGCCAGCCGGTCGAGGAACATGCGGCGGTTCGGCAAGTGGGTCAGCGTATCGAAATTGGCCTGCTGCCAGATCAGCGCCTCGCTTTGCTTCTTGGCGGTCACATCCTCGATCATGCACAGATGATGCGGATGGCTGCCGGCCTCGGTATCGATGGCGTTGACCGACACATCGATCCACGCCACGCTGCCATCGGGCCGGAACAGGCGGCTCAGCGCCTTGAAGCTGCTGATCTGCTGCGAGGTCAGCAGCGCCATTTGCGCCTTGATGCCGGCCACGTCGTCCGGGTGGCCCACATCCAGCCAGCGCAGCGCGCGCAATTCGTGCTGCGAGCGGCCGAGGATTTCCTGGTAGCGCGCGTTGATGTCGCGGTACTCGTAGCTGATCGAGTCAATCAGCGCAATGCCCAGCGGCGAGGCCTCGAACATGGTGCGGAAGCGCTGCTCGCCCTTGCGGATGGTTTCCAGCGCGCGCTTGCGCTCGCGTGCCAGCAAGCTGAAGTGAATCGCCGCGCCCAGCACCAGCAGCAGCGCCGCCACGCCCAGCACGCGGTATAGCCAGACCAGGTTGCCGCGATTGGTATCGACGCGGTACATAAAGCCATCAAAGCTGGCGTTCTTGGCAATGATGCCGAGGCTGGCGTAGACCTCGGCAATATGCTGCCAGCGATCCGGGTTCATGTAGCCGATTTCGACCAGCACCGGCTGCACCAGCGGCACCATCTGGCGCGCCTCGTACAGCAAGTGCTGGCGGTCGGCGCGGCGCGAGTACTTGTTGAGGATCAGGTCGGCCGCTTCCTCCTGGTGGCTCATGGCCCACTGCCAGCCGCGCATGCTGGCGGCGCGGAAGGCGCGCACCCGCGCCGGGTGATTGGCGATTTCCTGCTCGCTGGTGAACAGGTTGTCGCCGTAAAAATCGATGCCGACCGCGCGCGGGCTGTAAATATCATAGGGGAAGCCAAGGCGGTCGAAAGTGTCCGGCTCGTTGGTGGTGTAGATCGCCATCGCGTCCACCTTGCCGCTGACCAAATCCTCGGGATTGAAGCTGTGGGTCAGCCGTTGGAAACTCTTGGGCGGCACGCCTTCCTTGGCGAGGAAAGCCAGCAGTTCGTCGGCGTTGCCGAGTTCGTCTGTGAACGAGCCTATCATGGCGCGCTTGCCGACCAGCCGGCGAATATCGGGATCGCCGCCGGTCTGGCGCATGGCCAGCGCGTACGGCGAATGCTGGAACACCACGCCCAGCACCACCACCGGCTTGCCGGCCAGCCGCGCCAGCAGCAGGCTGCTGCTGCCGGTGCCGTATTCGGCCTTGCCGCTGAGGACGTCGCGCTCGGGCGCATTGCCGTCCTGCCCTTCGAGGATGCGCACGTCCAGCCCGGCGTCGCGGTAATAGCCCAGTTCCTGCGCGGCGTAGTAGCCGGCAAACTGGAACTGGTGCGCATGCTTCAGTTGGAGGGTGACTTTTTCCAGCGCCATGGCGGGCGCCGCAGCCAGCACGATGGCAGCGGCGACGCACAGCTTGGCAAGGGCGGAGAAGCGGGGGCGCATGCCCCCTAGTGTAACTTAGGTAACTTAGTTCGGCACGTTCACCGGGATCGGCGACAGCACGTTTTTACCGTTGCCGAGCTGGCCTTCCTGATTGCGGCCCCAGCCCCACAGCGTGTTGTCGGTCTTCAGCGCGAAGCTGTGGCCGGTACCGACGCTGACCGTGACCCAGTTGTTGGCCGTGCCGATCTGCACCGGCGAGGTGGTGTCGCCCAGGCCGTCGCCGAGCTGGCCCTCGGCGTTGGAGCCCCAGCCCCACAGCGTGCCGTCGGTGCGCACGCCCATGGTATGGATGGCGCCGGCCGAAACGACTGCCCAGTTGTTATCGGTGCCGATCTTGGTCGGTGCGCTCACCGAAGTCGAACCGTTGTTGCCCAGCTGGCCCGAGCTGTTCAAGCCCCATGCATACAGGAAGCCATTGGCGTCGATGGCCATCGAGTGGCTGGCGCCGGCCGATACCGAGGTGTAAGTCAGGCTGCCGATCTTGACCGGCGCGGTGACGTCGGAGCCGGAGGAGGCATTGCCGAGCTGGCCGTCCGAGTTGCCGCCCCACGTCCACAGCGAGCCATCCTTCTGGATGCCCAGCGAGTGGCTGCCGCCGGCGGCGATAGCGATCCAGGTGGCGGTGCCGATCTTGGTCGGGGTCGATTTGCCGATGATGGTGCCGTCGCCCAGCTGGCCGTTCGCATTGCGGCCCCATGCATACAGCAAGCCATTGGTCTTCAGCGCCAGCACGTGGCCCTTGCCTGCCACCACGTAAGCCCAGTCGGTATCCTTGCCGATAATGGTCGGGGTCGAGCGGCTGACCAGTTGCGTAGCGTCCACGCCCAGCTGGCCGTTCTGGTTGTAGCCCCATGCCCACAGCGTGCCGGCGGTGGCGCCGGCGGCGGCGCGAATGCCGACTGCAAACTGGTCGCCTACAGCGACTTGCTTCCACGGCGTGGTGGCGGCGCCGGCATTGACCAGCACCGGCGCATTGCGCGGGGTGGTGCTGCTGTCGCCCAGCTGGCCCCAGTTATTCTGGCCCCACGAGTACAGGAAACCGTCGGCCTTGCGGGCGATGGTCTGGAAGCCGCCGGCCGAGACCATCGTCCACGGCGCGGTAATCGTCAGGGTGATGCTGCCAACCACGTTTTCCTGGGTGGCGTTGATGGTTTCCGTGCCCACCGCCACGCCGGTCACTTTGCCGCTGCTGAACACCTGCGCGATGCTGGCGCCGCCGCTCTTGGTCGTCCAGGCCAGGCCGGTGGTCGAGCTCAGCGCCTTGGTGCTGCCGTCCGAGTAGGTGCCGGTGGCAGTAATGGTTTGGCTGGAGCCGATAGGAATGGTGCTGCTCGGGATGACGAGAGCGATGCTTTTCAGCGTAGGCGTGGTGGTGGTCGAGCCGCTGCCCTTGTCGTCGCCACCGCCGCCGCACGCGGCCAGCACGGCAAACAACGGGGCCAGCAGCAGGGAGGAGAATTTAAAGTTTTTCATGATCTTCCAGTTCACAGAATGAGGTCTGCGGTGCGAGCAGTGTAACCCTGCGCGCTTGCCGCGCATCGCACGAGCAGACCTGAATTATCCACGCATTTGCGCCGATAAGGAAATTTACAACATTTCCCCTGAGAACGTCGATCTAAACTTTCTTACTTTCCTCTTACTTACGGCCGCGCGGGGCGCCACTGGCTGCCGCGCGTCCCGGATTGCCGCCCTTGGCCGGCGCCGGTGCCGCTTTCTTGACCTTGATGGTGTCCAGGATCGACGGCTTGGCCTTGGTTTCCACTGTCTGGCGCGCGGTCAGCGAGCCGGTCAGGGCGTTCGGCTTGCCGCGGCCGCCAACTACCGGCGCACCACGGCCGCCGCGCTTGTCAGCGCCCGGCGCCAGCATCGGCATTGCGCGCTTGCCTTGCGAGGCCTTGAAGTTTTCCTCGCCCGGCGTGTACGGCGGGATCAGGTGACGCTCGCCGGTGCCGATCAGGTCGCCCCGGCCCATGTTGCGCAATGCATCGCGCAGGATCGGCCAGTTCTTCGGATCGTAGTAGCGCAAGAACGCTTTGTGCGCCTGGCGCTGCTTGAGCGAACGCGGCGTGAACACTTCTTCCGAATCCTCGGTCACCTTGTGCAGCGGATTGCGGCGCGAGTGGTACATGGCGCTGGCCATGGCCATCGGCGTCGGCATGAAGGTCTGCACCTGGTCGAGGCGGAAGTTGTTCTTCTTCAGCCACAGGGCCAGATTCAGCATGTCCTCGTCGGTCGCGCCCGGGTGGGCGGCGATGAAGTAGGGGATCAGGTACTGCTTCTTGCCCGCTTCCAGCGAGTATTTCTCGAACAGCGCCTTGAACTCGTCGTAAGCGCCAATGCCCGGCTTCATCATCTTGCTCAGCACATTGGATTCGGTGTGCTCAGGCGCGATTTTCAGCAGGCCGCCCACGTGGTGGGTCACCAGTTCCTTGACGTATTCCGGCGAACGCACGGCCAGGTCGTAGCGCAGGCCCGACTGGATCAGGATCTTTTTCACGCCCGGGATTTCGCGCGCGCGGCGGTACAGCTTGATCAGCGGATTGTGGTTGGTGCCCAGGTTCACGCAGATCGACGGGTACACGCACGACAGGCGGCGGCAGGTGGTCTCAATCTCTTTATCTTTGCACGACAGGCGATACATATTCGCGGTCGGGCCGCCGAGGTCGGAGATGATGCCGGTGAAGCCCTTGGTCTTGTCGCGGATGTGCTCGATCTCGCGCAGGATCGACGGCTCGGAACGGCTTTGAATAATGCGGCCCTCGTGCTCGGTAATCGAGCAGAAGGTGCAACCGCCGAAGCAGCCGCGCATGATGTTGACCGAGAAGCGGATCATTTCCCACGCCGGTATATTGGCGTTGCCGTAGCTCGGGTGCGGGCCGCGGGCGTAGTTCATGTCATAGACGTTGTCCATCTCGTCCATGGCCAGCGGCAGCGGCGGCGGATTCATCCACACGTCGCGGTCGCCGTGGCCTTGCACCAGCGCGCGCGCGTTGCCAGGATTGGACTCGAGGTGGAATACGCGCGAGGCGTGCGCATACATCACCGGGTCGTTGGCGACGGTCTCGTAGGACGGCAGGCGCACCACGGTCTTGTGGTGCTTTTCCAGCTCCATGGCGCGGCGTTCTTCGCGGCTCATGATGCGGATAGGCTTGACTACTTCCGCCGGCGGCGGTGGAGGCGCAGCCATCTTGGTCGGCTCAACCATGGCCGGATTGACTTCATCGGCCGGCTTGCCGGCGGCGGTGTCGGTGGCGCAGGTCGGCGAGCTTGGGTTCACCATCAGGTAAGGGTCGACGTGCTTGTCGATCTTGCCCGGGGTGTCCACGCGGGTGGAGTTGTGCACGCCCCATTCTTCGCTTGGCATCCAGCCGGACGGCACCAGGAAGGCCGTACCGCGCAGATCGCGGATGGTCTTGATGTTCTCGCCGTCGGCCATGCGCCTGGTCAGGTCGACCAGCGCGCGCTCGGCGTTACCGAAGATCAGCATGTCGGCCTTGGACTCGAACAGCACCGAGCGGCGCACCTTGTCCGACCAGTAATCGTAGTGGGCGATGCGGCGCAGCGACGCTTCGATCGAGCCGATCACCACCGGCGTGCCAGGGAAGGCTTCGCGGCAGCGCTGGGCGTACACCGACACGGCGCGATCCGGGCGCTTGTTCGGCTCGCCGTTAGGCGTGTACGCATCGTCCGAGCGCGGCTTGCGGTCGGCCGTGTAGCGGTTCACCATCGAGTCCATATTGCCGGCGGTGACGCCGTAGTACAGGCGCGGCTTGCCCAGCGCGCGGAAGGCGTCAGCCGACTGCCAGTCCGGCTGGGCGATGATGCCGACGCGGTAGCCGTTCGCTTCCAGCAGGCGGCCGACCAGGGCCATGCCAAAGCTAGGATGGTCGATGTAAGCGTCGCCGGTCACCAGGATGACATCGCACTCGTCCCAGCCGAGCGCGTCCATCTCTTCACGGGACATCGGCAGGAAAGGCGCAACGGGAGCGCGTGCAGACCGTTTCGGGACGGCCGCAAATAAATTGGTTGGGGGATTCATGGGGCGGTATTGTACCGGAAAGAGTTCCGCTACGCTCACGCCGAAATAAATTTTCTTTTAGTATTCAATCACTTGCAAGAAATGATGTCAGTCTCGCATTGAATTGGCCCCGAACTTTGCTATAACGGAGATGCGGCAGGACACTTCTGCCAGCAACCGCCGGTGTTTGAGTAACGCTGGCCGCCCGGGGACTTGGATTCCCCGGGTTTTTTATGGGCGTTTCAAATACCCATATTCGACAGGATGGTGCCCAGCTCGCGCAGGGCCGGCTCCAGCTGCGGGTGCTTGACGGCAAACTTGGCCGACAGCTCCTGGGTTCGCTCGGCCAATCCAAAGGTGGTGGTCTCGCCCGGCAGCGGGTCGGCGCCGCGTTCCAGCAGGGTTTTGATATCGCCGTCCAGCTGTTTTAGCAGCTCCAGCAATTCCTCATCGACCGGGCCGGCATGGGCCAAATTGGCGTGCAGGCTCTTGAGCGAGGTTTTCAGATTGCTGTCCATATGCGTCCCCTGTTTAGAATTTGGTCGCCAGATAAAGTTCTTCTACCTGTGCCCTGGCCCACGGCGTCTTGCGCAGGAACTTCAGGCTGGATTTGATGCTGGGATCATTGCTGAAACAGTTGATATTGATCCGCTGAGCCAGCTGCTCCCAGCCATAGTACTCCTGCAAACGGGTCAAAATCACTTCCAGCGTCAGGCCGTGTAATTGCTTATTCATATCTTACTCAAAAATCAAAAGGCCGGATCTGATTCTAGCAAAATCAGATCCGGCCTTGCGGTGTGGTGTTTAACGCAAGATTACTTTTCGGTCAAGCCACGGCGTTCCAGCAGCGGTTGGATGGTGGCGTCGTGGCCGCGGAAGTTGCGGTACATCTGCATCGCATCCAGCGTGCCGCCTTTCGACAGCAGCATCTTGCGGAAGTAGTCGCCGTTCTTGCGCTGCATGCCGCCGTTTTCGATGAACCACTCCACCGCATCGGCGTCCAGTTTCTCGGCCCATACGTAGCCGTAATAGCCGGCCGAGTAGCCGCCTGCGAAAGTATGCGAGAAGTAGGTGGTGCGGTAGCGCGGCGGCACCGGCGCGTAGTTGATGCCGGCTTCCTTCAGCGCGGCGGCTTCAAAGCCCAGTACGTCGGTTGGGATCTGGTTCACGCCCAGCTGGTGCCATTTCTGGTCCAGGATCGAGGCGGCCAGGTACTCGGTGGTGCGGAAGCCTTCATTGAATTTCTTCGACGCGATCACCTTGTCCAGCAGTTCTTTCGGCATCGGCGCGCCGGTCTGGTAGTGCTTGGCGTAGTTGGCCAGCACTTCAGGCCACACCGACCACATCTCGTTCACTTGCGATGGGAACTCGACGTAATCGCGCGGCACGCGGGTGCCGGAGAAGCGCGGGTACTTCACGTTGGAGAACATGCCGTGCAGCGCGTGGCCGAACTCGTGGAACATGGTGCGCAGTTCGTCGTAGGTGAGCAGGGTCGGCTCGCCCTCGTTCGGCTTAGGAATATTGAGGTGATTCGCCACCACCGGGCGGGTGCCCATCAGCGACGATTGCGACACGTAGGCATTCATCCAGGCGCCGCCGCGCTTGTTGGAGCGGGCGTAGAAGTCGGCGATGAAGATGGCCAGCTGCTTGCCGTCGGCGTCGAACACGTCGAACACGCGCACGTCCGGGTTGTACACCGGCAGATCCTTGCGCTCCTTGAACGACAGGCCGTACACCTTGTTGGCGGCGAAGAACACGCCGTTGGTCAGCACGTTGTTGAGTTCAAAATAAGGACGCAGTTCGTTGGCGTCGAAGTTGAAGCGCTCGGCCTTGACCTTGTCGCTGTACAGCGACCAGTCGTACGAGGCCAGCTCGAAGCCGCCTTTTTCCTTGTCGATGACTTGCTGGATCTCGGCGCCTTCTTTCTTGGCGTTGGCAACGGCAGGGCGGGTCAGCTCGGCCAGGATTTTGTTGACGGCGTCGGTGTCATGCGCGGTTTGGTCGGCCAGCGCGTAGGCGGCGAAGTTAGGATAGCCCATCAGCGCGGCCTTCTCGGCGCGCAGCTTGACCAGCGACAGCACCACTTGGGTGTTATCGAACTTGCCGCCATGACTGCCGCGCGCCAGCGACAATGCCATCAGCTTTTCGCGCACGGCGCGGTTGGTCAGCACGGACAGGCTGGCCTGGCCGGTGGTATTCACTACCGGGATCAGGAATTTACCTTCCTGGCCCTTGGCTTTGGCAGCGGCGGCAGCGGCGTCGATCGCCTTGTCCGACATGCCGGCCAGTTCTTCGCGCGTATCGACCACCAGCGCCGAGGCGTTGGCTTCTTCCAGCACGTTTTGCGCGAAGGTGGTTTGCAGCTTGGCCAGTTCGCCGTTCATGGCTTTCAGCTTGGTTTTGTCGGCGTCAGACAGCTGCGCACCGGCGCGCACGAAGTCGGTGTGGTAGCGTTCCAGCAGGTACTTGGATTCTGCATCGAGGTGCAGCTTGTCGCGCTTGTCGTACAGCGATTTGATGCGGGCGTACAGCTTGCCGTTCAAACGGATAGCGTCGTTGTGCGCGGCCAGTTTCGGGCCCAACTCACGCTCCAGCGCCTTGAAAGTGTCGTTGGTGTTGGCGCCGGACAGGCTGTAAAACACGGTCGATACACGGTTCAGCAGCTGGCCGCCTTTTTCCATCGCCACGATGGTGTTCTCGAAGGTCGCTGGCTTCTTGTTGTTGGCGATGGCGTCGATTTCAGCGGCTTGCTGGCGCATGCCTTCTTCAAACGCCGGTGCGTAGTCTTCGTTCTTGATCTTGTCAAAAGCCGGGTAGCCGAACGGCAGGGTGCTGGCTTTGGCGAATGGATTCGATGCAGCCAGCAGCGATGCCGGTTCCGCTGCGTGAGCGACGCTGAAAACTGCCGCTACGCTGGCGGCGATAATGACGTTGGTGCGATTCATTGAGTATCCTTATAAACTATTTATACAATTATTTCAGGCCGCGGCGTTCCAGCAGCGGTTCGATCACTGGATCGCGGCCGCGGAAATTGCGGAACAAATTCATGGCGTCGTCGGTGCCGCCGCGCGACAGCAGCTTGGCGCGGAACCAGTCGCCGTTCTTGCGTTGCAGGCCGCCGTTTTCCTTGAACCATTCGACGGTGTCGGCATCGAGTTTTTCCGACCACAGGTAGGCGTAATAGCCGGCCGAGTAGCCGCCCGAGAAGCTATGCGAGAAGTAGGTGGTGCGGTAGCGCGGCGGCACCGGCGCGAAGTCCACGCCCATCTCTTTCAGCGACTGCGCTTCAAAGCCCAAAACGTCGGTTGGGATTTGTGCAGGGGTCAGCTGGTGCCAGCGCTGATCCAGCAGCGATGCTGCCAGATACTCGGTGGTCATGAAGCCCTGGTTGAATTTCTTCGACGCGATCACCTTGTCCAGCAGCTCTTTCGGCATTGGTGCGCCGGTCTTGTAATGCTTGGCGTAGTTGGACAGCACCTCAGGCCACACGGCCCACATCTCGTTCACTTGCGACGGATACTCGACGAAATCGCGCGGCACGCTGGTGCCGGAGAAGCGCGGATACTTCACGTTCGAGAACATGCCATGCAGCGCGTGGCCGAATTCATGGAAGGCAGTCTTCACTTCATCGTAAGTCAGCAGCGTAGGCTCGCCGGCCGGCGGCTTAGGAATGTTGAGATGATTCGCCACCACCGAATGCGTGCCGTTCAGCGACGATTGCGATACGTACTCGTTCATCCATGCACCGCCTTGCTTGTTCGAGCGCGCGTACATGTCGGCGATGAAGATAGCCAGTTGCTTGCCGTCGGCGTCGAACACGTCGAACACACGCACGTCCGGGTTGTACACCGGCAGATCCTTGCGCTCCTTGAACGACAGGCCATACAGCTTGTTCGCTGCATAGAACACGCCGTTGGTCAGCACATTGTTCAATTCGAAGTAAGGCTTGAGCTGATTCTCGTCGAAAGCGAAGCGCTGTGCGCGCACCTTGTCGGTGTAGTAGGCCCAGTCGGCGGCGCCGATCTGGAAGCCGCCTTTTTCCGCATCGACCACGGCTTGCAGGTCGGCCGCTTCTTTCTTGGCGTTGTTGACGGCCGGCTTGGCCAGTTCGCCCAGCAGCTTGTTGACCGATGCGGTGTCGTGCGCGGTCTGGTCTTCCAGCGAGTAGGCGGCGAAGTTGGCATAGCCCAGCAGCGCGGCTTTGTCGGCGCGCGCCTTGGCGATTTTCAGCACCAGCTCGCGGCTGTCGAATTCACCGCCATGGCTGCCGCGCGCCAGCGACAAGGCCATCAGCTTTTCGCGGGTGGCGCGGTTGGTCAACTCGGCCAGCGGCGGCTGGCCGCTGGTGTTGACTACGGCGACCAGGAATTTACCGTCCATGCCTTTGGCCTTGGCGGCAGCAGCGGCAGCATCGATGGCGGCGTCGCTCATGCCGGCCAGTTCGGCGCGGCTGTCCACCACCAGCGACGATGCGTTGGTTTCTTTCAGTACGTTCTGGGTGAACGCGGTTTGCAGCTTGGCGATGTCGCCGTTGATGACTTTCAGCTTGTCCTTGTCGGCGGCCGACAGGTTGGCGCCGGAGCGCACGAAGTCGGTGTGATAGCGTTCCAGCAGGTGCCTGGATTCAGCATCCAGTTTGAGCGAGTCGCGTTTTTCGTACAGCGACTTCACGCGCGCCCACAGTTTCGGATTCAGGAAGATGGCGTCATTGTGCGCGGCCAGTTTGGGCGACATTTCGCTGTCGATCGCATCCAGCTTGTCGTTGGTGTTGGCGCCTTGCAGGTTGTAGAACACGGTCTGCACACGGATCAGCAGCGCGCCCGATTTTTCCATCGCCACGATGGTGTTGGCGAAAGTCGGCGCAGCCTTGGTGTTGACGATGGCGTCCACTTCCTTCAGTTGCTGGCGCATGCCTTCGTTGAAGGCTGGGATGAAGTGCTCGTCCTTGATCTTGTCGAACGCTGGATAGTGGAATGGCAAGCTGCTGGCGGTCGCCAGCGGGTTACCGGCCAACACGGCAGCAGGAGCCGCCAGAACGGTTTGCGAAAACGCCACGCCAAGCGCAGCGGCAATGACAAGCATGTGAGGACGGGTCATGGGCTTCTTTCTCTGAGGTGCAGGAAAAATGCTGGCACGCAACAAGGCGCAGCATAGAAGCCGATGATCATATCAGGGGAGTTACGCACGCGTCACCCGTAAAACGTGCTGCACTGCAATTGGTTGGAAAGCGCTGTCGTTTTCCAAACATTGCTTGGCAAAACAGGAATTTAGGCGATGGATGCAGGAAACCCGCCGGCCGTAGCCGGCGGCGCAAGTGCTTCAGGCGGGGTGTGAGGTATGGCGGCGACGGCGGCTAGTCCAGCCCAGCAGGCCTAGGCCGGCCAGCAGCATGGCCCATGTGCCGGGTTCCGGCACGGGGCTGGTCAAGTCCCAGCCGATGGCGTCCATGGCGGCCAAATCCTTGTTGCTGGCGTCATACCATTCGCCATCGCCAACAAAGGGACGCATCAGGTTGACCTGGTTGGGGCCGAAATGGCTGGCCTGCCAGCCGTTGCCGTGCTCGGTGCCGGTGGAGAACGGCGCGATGCTGGTGACGCCGCCGTCGACCGAGAAGTAGGGCGTGCCGCCCACGCGCACATCGGCCACGCCGGCGGCGGAATAGCGGAACAGGTCGAGCGGCTCGTACCACCAGTCGCCCTCGAAGCGGTCGGCGGTGTTACTGATGCCGCAAGCCGCGCCGTTGCGCGGCGCCATGCAGTAATCGATGTCGTCCACGCCCGAGGTGAAGCCCAGCGCGTGGCCGATTTCATGCTGGGCCACGGTGATGAAGTCGACCTTGTCGCTGGGGATGCCGCCGGCGCGGGTGTAGACGAAATCACCGGCGTAGGCATTGGCAAATACGATGCTGGCGTCCGGCGACGCGATACTGGTGCCGATACCGAAGCCCATGGCCTTGGCGTTGGCGGTGGTCATGCCGAGATAGATGTTGTTGGCCGAGCCGTCGTTGTCAAAACGCGAGCTTCCGTCGCCCTGTGTGGCCCAGAATTTCAGCGCCGGGCCGCTCTGCATGTGCGCCATCGCGGTGTTGTCCAGCGCCGAGCTGGCGTCAGCCAGCAGTGCGTTATGGATGTTGTTGTAATCCGTGATCGCAAAAGTGGAGCTGGTACTGCCCAGGATGTTCTGGCCAAGATTGTTAAAACCTATGTCGAGGTAGATCGTGACAGGATCGCTGAGCTTGCCCGACCAGTAATTGGCGGCGGTCTGGAACGCCGCCAATTGCTGGGCGCTCATGCCGCCGGCAGAAACGTCATGCAGGACAAAGGTCAGGGCGTGCGCGGAAGGTGCGAGAAAGGCGAGGGCGAGCGAGGCCGCCAGCATTGGGCGCTGGTATATCTGCTTCATGGTAGATCCCCTTTATTGGAATTATTTTTTTCCCACTGAAACAGATAGATTGTGTGAGTATCGCTATTGAAAGTCTAAGTGATAATTTCTATGCGACTTTCTAGCAACAACTCACTCACGACTTGTATCGTGATTCGATCCGGCGGTCGGGGAGGAACCAGATGATGGCCACCAGCACGTAGACGGCAAAGCCGAGCAGCGGCGTGATGCAGGCGGCGCCGATGCCAACTGCGTACAGCAGCATCGAAATCTTGCCCTTGCGGTCGCTGCCGAGTGCATCCTTCAACGCCTCGTTGTGCGATTCGAGGCAGCGCACCAGCAGCAGGTAGGCAAAGCTGGACATGAACAGCACGAAGCCATACGCCGCCAGCGGCACCGCCGAAAAATGGTGCTCACCGACCCAGCCGGTCACGAACGGGATCAGCGACAGCCAGAACAGCAAGTGCAAATTGGCCCACAGCACGCCGCCGGTGGTCTTGGTGACGGCGTGGATCAAGTGGTGATGGTTATTCCAATAAATCCCGACGTAAATAAAGCTCAGCACGTAACTGAGGAACACCGGCCACAGCGGCTGCAACGCATCCCAATCGGCGCCATGCGGCACCTTCAACTCCAGCACCATGATGGTGATAATGATGGCGATCACGCCATCGCTAAATGCTTCCAAGCGGCCTTTGCCCATGTGTATCTACCCGAGGTTGTGATGACCAGCACTTTACGCGATCCGCCAACGCCAAGGCCAGTGCATTTTGCTCAAAGCCGCTGACCTGCCTCAATCGTGCGCGCTACGCAGCCCGCGCGCGTAAAGTAGGAGAAGATTCGTACCGTAGATTTCCGCATTCTCGTAGGCGTCAATCTCTTTTCGGCCATCGGTACCTTGGTTCTGGTAGCCAAGATTTATTCCTAGTCAAAGCAAGGTGACAGCAACCCCTAGGGTTGCTCCAGCTAGCGCCATACCTCGATCAAGTGTGTATGTTGTCGCGCCATGGCCGCTAGATATCGCCAAGTGCAAAGAGTCTGCAGCACGCACGCTAGTTTTCCAACCGTCCAAAAGCATCGCAGCCCTCTTGAGGTCTGCATCTGTAACCGGGATGAGACGTACGTGCGACGATATCGATTGCCTGTACTGATGAACAATGCTGTCGGCTAAAGACTTCGTCAACTGCTTGGTTCGCAGTTTCTTACCGAGGGCAGATAAAAACTCGACTTCGGTCCAAGTGCTCATGACCAACGGTGTGCCTTGACTCAGCATAAATGCTTCTGCCTCCACGCTGTGGGCCTCACGCGTGAGATAAGCCACCAACACGCTGGTGTCGATGTAACGCATCAGTAGCGATCCGTATCGCGCAACTTACGAATGAAATCGCCGGCTGATTCACTTTGCCATGGCTGCTGTGCACGAAACTCGGCCAAACTGGGCAACCGCTGAAGTCGTGATGCGCTGGCGACGACGCAGGCAACTGCCACGCCATCCTTGATGATCGTCACTTCTTCCCCGGCCTCAACGAGCGCGATCAGGCGGTCTAGTTGTTCTTGGGCTTCGGCTATGGTCACTGTTTTCATGATGTCCTCCACGGTCTTTTGAGCTTAGCACCGGGAGGCAAAATGACTATGACATTTGTCTACTCGCGGATTTCCGGCTCCACCAGCTGGGCCAGCAGGATCAGCGATTCTTGCCAGCCGAGGTAGCAGGCCTCGGCCGGGATGACGGCGGGGATGCCTTCCTGTACCACCTTCATCTCGACGCCGCAAAACACTTCGCGCAAAGTGACCGTAGTTTGCATTTGACCCGGCAGGTTGGGATCGTCGAATTGCGCGGTGTAGCGCAGCTTTTGGCCCGGCACCAGTTCCAGGTATTCGCCGCCAAACGAATGGCTGCCGCCGGTGGTCAGGTTGGTGAACGACATCCGGTACTTGCCGCCCACCTTGGCGTCCATCTCGTGCACAGTGCCGAAAAAGCCGTGCGGCGGCAGCCACTTGGCCAGCGCGTCGGGATGCACAAACGCCCGGTAGACGCGGTCCGCCGTTGACTTGAACACGCGGTGCAGTTGTACGGTATTGGTAGTCATGATCGATTCCCTCAAAAGAAGTCAGAGGACAGCCCTCTACAAGCCACGACGAACGAGGGTAGCGGAAATCGACACCCGGCGCTAGCCGATTTCCAGCGCCTGTTCGTCCAGCGTCATGTTCCGGCCCAGCATCTTGGCGCTGTAGAGCAGGGAGTCGGCACGGCGCAGCATGGATTTCACCGTGTCTTGCGGATCCAGCAGGATGGCGATGCCGGCGCTGTAACTGAGCGGCACCCCCAGCTCGCGCGGCCCCGCCTCCTCCAGCCACGCGCGCAGCCGTGCATCGTAGGCGCGGATCAGATCCAGACCGGCACCGCGCTTCAGCACGCAGAACTCGACGCCACCGTAGCGGCACACCAGGTTCTGCTCGCGGCTCACCGCCTGCATGCCTTGCACCAGCAATTGCAGCGCCTTGTCGCCGGTCTCGTGGCCGTGGGTGTCGTTGATGTCCTTGAAGTGGTCGAGCTCAAACAGCATCACGCACAGCGGCTGCTGCAGGCGCTGGGCCTCGGCGACGAACGCGGTTGCTTGCGCCTCCCATGCGCGCCGGTTCAGCGCGCCGGTCAGGCCATCGGTGCTGGCCAGCCGCTCCAGCTCGCGCGCGGCTTCCTCGCGGTGCGCCAGCAAGATGGCCACCATCGACATCACCACCGTCACGTTCGCGGCCAGCGCAAACAGCATATTGGCCGGGTGCGGCGCAAAGAAGTTGGGGAACTGCCCGGTGTACAAGGCGCCCAGCACGCCGCGCGAGGCAGTCACCACCAGTTGCACCAGCAGCGACACTACCAGCAGCCAACGCCAGCGCCCCACCGGCAACACGGGCCGGCGGCATAGCGTCAAGGCCACCAGCGCCAGCTGCAAGGCCAGCAAGCCATTGGCCCAGCCGACGCGGAACGCGTAGTGGTCGAAGCCGATGCAGTAGCCGGCCGTCATCACCAGCGCGATCACGCCCGGCGCGCGCGCCATCGCTACCCGGCCGCACCACAGGTCGAAGGCCATGGCGCTGTAAGCCAATCCGCTGGCGATGCCGGCCATGGCCAGTGTCGACAGCAAGCGGTCGCTCCACGTACCGGCCGCAACCAGCCCGGAACCCAGCAGCAACACCCAGCCTGCCGCTTGCAACACGATACCGATCTGTGCCCGGCGCGCGGCTTGATTCACCCTGCCCATGACAGCCAGCAGCGCCACTGCCATGGTCAGCAGGTTGAGTGTCATGGCAATCAGCAAGGAAGCGACGTCGATATACATGGGATAGCGAGCGGGACCAGGAGCAAACAGTATATCTCGGCTACACTCTAGCCTGGCAACTAACTCAGAAAGCAAGCATGGAAAACTACGCGGACCTGCTGGACACGATCACGCAGCAGGAAAAGGAATTGCAATTTACCGCCTTCAGCAGCGATACCGCGCTGGCGCTGGGCTTGAAGCTGGTGGAGCTGGCCAAGGCCGGCGGCAAGATCATCACGATCAACATCACCATCAACGGCAAGGTGCTGTTCCACCATGCCATGCAGGGCGCGTCGGCCGACCAAGCCGACTGGATCCGCCGCAAGAACAATGTGGTGGCGCGCTTCGGCCGCTGCTCGTTCTACGTCGGCATCGACCACAAGCACCGCGGCGTGGTGTTTGAGGACATCAAGTATCTCGACCCGCAAGACCACGCGGCCAACGGCGGCGCTTTCCCGATCACCATCAAGGACACCGGCATCATCGGCACCGTCACCGTCTCCGGCCTGCGCCAGGCCGAAGACCACGCCCTCGCCGTCGAAGCCCTGCGCTCAGTACTGGCTTAACCAGCCCAGTTGTCCCACGCCTCCTGCATGCCTAGCCAGCTGCTTGGAGTCGTCCTGAGAAAAACTGCAAGGCGGTACGCCATATCAGGCGTAAGCGGGCTTTTTTCATGGAGAACTTCGGCCATAGTCCGCTGGCTCACACCGATACGCTCAGCAAATTCTACTGGCGATAACGCCAATGCTGGCAGGACGTCTTCACGCAAGATAGCGCCGGGATGCGTTGGACGCCGATAGGGATCACGTAGCGAGTTCATCAGTGATAATCCTCCAAATTAACGGCAACCGCATCATGGTTATCAAAGCCAAATGTGATGCGCCAGTTACCTGACACATGCACGCTGTAGATTCCCAGCCGCGCCCCCTTAAGCGCATGGAACTTATAGCCGGGCAAATCCATATCATCAGGATTGTGACTGCTGTCCAAGCGATCCAGCATGCGCTCGATCCGGGGTGCAAATGCGGCAGGAATACCACGCAGGTCTGCGTGTGCAAAGAATCTATGCAATCCTTTGTGTTTGAATGAGACGATCACGATACCACCTCGGTAGGTTAGATCTAAACCTACCGGATCGCAATCGGAACACGTTTGCGCTATGTCAGGCGCAGCGCTTTTTAGTAATGCGGCGGGCGCTCGTGGGGGAGTTGGCCGCCGTTGTTCTGGGCGGCGTTGCGCATGTGCTGGACTAGCGCCGCGCACATTTGTTCCAGCTTGTCGATCTGCTGTTGCTGCTCGTGGATGCGCTGGCTCAGCGAGTCCACCATGTCCTCGGCGTAGGCGAGCTTGATTTCGATGTCGATGAAGCGGTCTTCGGTAGTCATGGTTGTTCCTTGTCGGGCTTGGGCGTGGCCAGCAGTTCCTTCATGCGCGCCAGGCGTTCTTTCGGCGTCAGCACTTCGGATTCCATCGGCGGCGCAGTGCCCTCGTCCAACTTCATTTCTTTGATAAAGCGCGATGGATCGCAGTGCACCTGCTCCCCTGCGCGCTTGCGTTTCTTGCACCACGTGATGTGCAGCGTGCGCTGCGCCCGCGTGATACCGACGTACATCAGGCGCCGCTCTTCCTGCACCCGCGCCGCAATCGATTCGGCAGGCGCGTCGGCGTCGCCCTTGTGCGGCAAGATGCCTTCCTCGCAGCCGACCAGGAACACGTGCGGATACTCCAGCCCTTTCGATGCGTGCAGCGTTGACATGCGCACCGCGTCCGGGTCTTCGTCCTGGCCTTCCAGCATGGACATCAAGGCCACCATCTGGGTCAGTTCCAGCACGTTCTTTTCTTCGCCGTCGCGATCCTTGCCGCCGCGCCCGCGATCCTTCAGCCAGTTGACGAATTCCAGTACGTTCTGCCACTTGCTCTGGGCCGCGCGCTCGTCAAACATATCGTATAAATAGTTTTCATAGTTGATCGCTTCCAGCAGATCATCGAGCACCTGCGCCGCATTGTCGCCGCTGCCCGAAGGGCCGGGGCGGCTGGCGCGCGATTCCAGGTTGTTGATGAAGTTGCAGAAGTCGCGCAGCGGCGTCAGCTGGCGGTCTTGCAGCAAGGCCTCGATGCCGCCTTTGAACACGGCCTCGAACAGCGAGCAATTCCACTGCGCCGAGAAGGTGCCCAGCGTTTCCAGCGTCGACTGGCCGACGCCGCGGCGCGGCGTGGTCACGGCACGGATAAACGCCGGATCGTCGTCGGTATTCGCCAGCAAGCGCAGGTAGCTGATGATGTCCTTGATCTCCGCCTTGTCGAAGAAGGACTGGCCGCCCGAAATCGTGTAAGGAATGCGCTCCTTGCGCAAGGCCTGCTCGATAATCCGCGCCTGGTGGTTGCCGCGATACAGGATCGCATAGTCCGACCACTTGTTCTTGCGCGTGAAATGGTCGACCGAGATCAGCATGGCTACCTGGTCGGCTTCCGCATCGTCGGTCGGCATCGAGGTCACCTGGATAGGCTCGCCAAGGCCGTGCTCCGACCACAGCGACTTCTCGAACAGCTTGGGATTGTTGCCGATCACCGCATTGGCCGCTTGCAGGATGCGGGTGGTGGAGCGGTAGTTCTGCTCCAGCTTGATGACTTCCAGGTCGGGGAAGTCGGTCTGCAGGGTTTTCAGGTTTTCCACCGACGCGCCGCGCCACGCGTAAATCGCCTGGTCGTCGTCGCCCACGGCGGTGAACATCGGCTTCTTGCCGATGCCGGTTACCAGCAGCTTGACCAGCTCGTACTGGCAGGTGTTGGTGTCCTGGTATTCGTCCATCAGCAGGTAACGCAGGCGGCGCTGCCACTTGTCGCGCACCTTTTCGTGGTCGCGGAACAGCTCCACCGGCAGGCGGATCAAGTCATCGAAGTCCACCGCTTGATAAGCAGACAGCGTCGCCACGTAGCTGGCGTAGACGCGCGCCGATTGCGCCTCGTCTTCATCCTTGGCGAGGCTCAGCGCCTTGACAGGATCGATCAAGCCGTTCTTCCACAGCGAGATATCGGTCTGAATGCGCCGTACCACCTGCTTGTCGGTGGTCAGCGCCATGTCCTGGATCAGCGAGCCGCAATCGTCGCTGTCCATGATGGAGAAACGATCTTTCAAGCCCAGTTCATTGCACTCCTGCCGCAAAATCTTCACGCCCAGCGAGTGGAAGGTGGAGACGGTCAGCTGCTTGGCCTGTTTCGGCTGCTTGAGCAGCTTGGCAATCCGTTCCTGCATCTCCAGCGCCGCCTTGTTGGTGAAGGTCAGCGCGGCGATGGTGCGCGGGTCGTAGCCGCGATCCTCGATCAGGTGGGCGATTTTCTGCGTAATCACGCGCGTTTTGCCCGAGCCGGCGCCGGCCAGCACCAGGCATGGGCCATCGAGGTAGGTGACGGCCTGACTTTGCGGCAAATTTAGGCCGAATACTGGAACTTTGGTGGACATAGCCCCACATTGTATCAGTCGCAGGGGCTGCTACTGACCTGCCGCATGAAGCGTTTGTGTCATTTGCGTTACCATGCGGAGATTCGGGGCGCCACGCCTAACCTTACATTGGTTGCAATCATGAAATTTGAACATTTAATCGAAGTTAACGACCCGCTCAATCCGCTGATTGACGCTCTCACCGTGCAGCAAGTCTGGCGCGGCCTGGTGCTGCGCGCCGAGTCGCCCAAGCTGTTCGTGCCGCATCTGGACGAAAGCACCATCGACCAGCGCACCGACAGCGGCTTCCGCCGCCGCCTGCGCTACGGCGAGCTGGTGGTGGAAGACCAGGTCGAACTGGAGCCGATGCGCAGCGTGCGCTATCGCGTGGCCGCGCAGCAGGACATCGCCGAGTCCAGCCTGACCATGACCATTGAGCAGCCGACCGAGGACACGCTGTTCGTGCGCTTCCAGTACGAGGACAGCCACGACGCGGCTACCGACGAGGCCAACGCCATGTACGATGAGTTCCGCCGCTCGGCCTACGTGGAATCGGACATCGACACCATCGGCATGCTGCGCGAGCTGGCGCAGCAAGGCCGCCTGGACGCGCTCTTAAATTAAGCGACCGCCGCCCGCCCCCACACCTGCGCCATGCGCAGCGGCGGGGCATCCAGCGCGGCCACCTGCGCATTGCTCAGCACATCGCGGATGGTGTGCAGCTCATTGCGGGTATCGCGCTGCAAGAACACCTCCAGCGGCGCGCCGCGTGGGCCGATCACCGATTCCACGTGCGGCGTGGTCGATTGCAGGCCGCGCCGCGCCACCACGCCCACCTCGCCGTTAATCATGCGCACGTAGCTGCCGATCGGGTAGATGCCGAGTTCGCGGATCACCAGCGACACCAGATTGGTGTCAAGCGTGGTGCGCGCCTCCATCAGCATATCGCGCAAGGCGCCGTGCGCCGTCATGGTCGGACGGTAGCTGCGTTCCGACACACGGGCGCAATAACGGTCGGCCAGCGCCACCAGCTTGGACAGCAGAGGAATCTGCGCGCCCACCTTGGCGTGCGGGTAGCCGGTGCCGTCTTCATTTTCGTGATGATGGAGCACGCAGTGCAGCCACGCCTCGTCGTTGACGCCGGCCGCGCGCAGCAATTGCACGCTGAGTTCCGGGTGCGCCAGCTTGCGCGCATGGTCGGCCGAGTCCAGCACCGCGCTGCTGTCATGCCAGCGCTGGTGATGTTCGAGCATGCCGGTATTCATGGTCAGCGCCGCCAGGGTGACGGTCATGACGTCGTTGCGCGAGCGCTGGCGGGCGCGCGCCAGCAGCATCGCAATGATGGCGGTGTTGACGCTATGCCGCGCCGCATACGGCGCCTGCTCCTGATTGTGCAGGATGCTGGCAGTGGCGATGTCCACGTTCAAGTCGACGGCCGCTTGCACCATCAGCGCAATGTCGTCCAGCCTGCGGCGGAAATCCGGCGGCGCAGCGCCCTGCGACGCCGCCAGCAGCAGCGTGTGCAATTCGAGATAGGCGGCGTTCAGCTTACGCAGCACGGACGGCGGCTCGGACAGTATCGAACTCGGCTGGCCGTCTTCAAACACGCCGCGTTCAACCAGATACTCGATCTGATTGGCGCTGGCAATCATGTGTCCCTTGCGAACCAGCAAAGCGCCATTTTCGCCGTAGACATCCCACGGCAGCAGCATGCCCAACTTTAAATCGGCTGCTGTCACTTTGCGTATATTCATGGGCGCAGGATAAGGCTTTTCGCTTGAGAATGTGCGACTATTTTGTATCTTTGCCTGAACAACCAAAATTCATGGCGCAGGCGTGCAATCGACGCAAGGACAGTCGTGCGCAGGCGGCTTTTCCAGCTGCACTGCGAGGTCGCGCAGCGCGGTGCGCACGCCTTCCTCCACCACTGGGTGGTAGAACGGCATGTCCAGCATCTCCCCCACCGTCAGCCGCGCTTGCACCGCCCACGCCAGCAAGTGGCCGATGTTTTCCGCGCGCGGGCCGATCATCTCGGCGCCGAGGAAGCGGCCGCTGTGATACTCGGCGTAGACACGCAGCATGCCCTTGTTCTGCAACATCACGCGGCTGCGGCCCTGGTTTTCAAACGACACCCGGCCGATGGCGAAACAGCCGGTGTGCGTCACGCACAGCTCGGCAAAACTGGCGCCCATGGTGACGATCTGCGGCTCGGTGAAGGTAATCGCCAGCGGCGTGCGACGCAGGCCCGGCTTGACATCCGGGAAGCGCGCCGCGTTGTCGCCGGCGATGCGGCCGTGGTCGGCGGCTTCCGGCAATTGCGGACGCTCATCGTTGGCGTCGCCGGCGATGAAGATGGCGCTGTCGCCGCATTGCATCGTTTGTTTGTCGTAGACAGGAATGCCGTGGTGATCGCGTTCCAGGCCGGTGTGTTCCAGCCCCAGCTTGTGCACGTTCGGGCGGCGGCCGATGGCCGACAGCAGGTAGGCAAACTGCTCGCTGCGCAGGTTGCCGTCGGCATCTTCGCTGGTGACCAGCAGGCCTTCGCCTTGCTGCTCCACCTTGACGACCTTGGTTTGGAAACGCACGTCCAGTTCATCGGTCATGGCGCGGCGCGCCACGTCCAGCAAGTCCGGGTCGCTGATCTGCGCCACGCTGCCGCCACGACCGAAGATGGTCACGCGCACGCCGAGCCGGTGCAGCGCCTGGCCCAGTTCCAGCCCGATCACGCCGGTGCCGGCCACGGCCACCGATTCCGGCAAGTCGTCCCAGTAAAACACCTCGTCGCTGGTAATCACGCGCGGGCCGGCGGCACGCCATTCGTCCGGGACAATCGGCGTGGAGCCGGTGGCGATGACGAAGCGCTCCGCCTCCACCACGGTGTGGTCATCGATCTGCAACCGGGTCGGGCTGAGGAAGCGGGCGTGGCCATGGATTTTGTCCTCGGCCGGGTAGCCTTCCACGCTTTCCACCACGAAGCCGACAAAACGGTCGCGCTCACTGCGCACGCGCGCCATCACCGCTTTGCCGTCGATACGCACCTCGCCCGCGTGCACGCCGAAGCCGGACGCCGCGTGCAGCGTGTGCGCCGCGTCGGCCGCAGAAATGAGAAGCTTGCTGGGCATACAGCCGACCCGCGCGCAGGTGGTGCCGTAGACATTGCTCTCGATGAGCAAGGTGCGCTTGCCGCCGGCCTTGGCGGCGCGATAGCCGGTCATGCCGGCGGTGCCTGCGCCGATGACGGCGACTTCTGTGCGTAGCGTTTTCATGGGGAACTAGTCTACTCCTAACTGCGTTTTACGTTTTACTTTGCAACAAAACGGTATTAGTATGGCTTATCGTTTTCAAATTTTATAAGCTTGACTTATGGATAATCTGGATTACCGGGCCTTGGCCGTGCTGGATGCCGTGGTCAGCCAAGGCAGTTTTGAGAAGGCGGCGCTCGCGCTCGGCATCAGCCAATCGGCGGTGTCGCAGCGCATCAAGGCGCTGGAAGATGCGGCCGGCCGCCTGCTGATCGTGCGCGGCCAGCCGGCCGTGCCGACCGGACTGGGCCAGCGGCTGGTGTCCCACCACCGCAACGTCAAGCTGATGGAAGCGTCGCTCGATATCGATTTGGGCAACAAGATCAGCATGCCGGAGATTTCGCTGGCGGTGGATGCGGCCAGCCTGGCCACGTGGCTGCCGCTGGGCTTGCAGCCGTTGCTGTCGCCGCCGCGCTGCCAATTGAATGTGCAGTTGGCGACCACCGAGATGGCCTTGCACCTGGTGCGCGAGGGCAGCGTGTTTGCTTGCGTGGCGGCTGGATCGCAGGAAGCGCAGGCCAACGGGCCGCAGGTCACGCCGCTGGGCCGCATGCGCTACGTGTGCGTGGCAACCAAGGCGTTTGCCGGGCACTGGTTTGGCGATGGCTTTTCGGCGGAGGCGGCGCAATTGGCGCCGGCCGTGGTCAGCGACCGCGACATGATGGGCGGATTCCTGCACCAGGTGCTGGGCTGGCGCGGCGCCTATCCGCATCACACGCTGCCGCTGTCGGCGGCTACCAGCGAGTGCGTGTTCGGCAGCCTGGCGTATGGCTTGATGCCCTTGCAGCAGGTATCGGCGGCGCTGGCGGTGGAAAAGCTGGTCGATCTGGCGCCTGATCATTACGTTGATGTAGCGCTGAACTGGCATGCGTGGAATTTGGATACGCCATTCACGCGCGCGCTGTCTGAACAAATCGTCGCAACAGCGCGGCGTTATCTGCTGCCTGCTTAAATATCGAGCGGGTCGACTTCCAGCGACCACTTCACGCGGCTCTTCATTTCGCGCAGCGCGTGCATCCACTCTTTCAAGAACGCCTGCAAGGCCGGGCGTGACGGCGACTCCACCAACAACTGCGCGCGGTCGACGTTATGCACGCGCGTCATGGTCATCGGAATCGGATCGTTGATGGTGATGCCTGGATGCTCAACGCAATCGCGCGCCATGTTGAGGAACTCGATGGCCGTCGCCAGCTCGCGCGCCTCGGCCCGCAGCAAGGCCTGGAACAGATAGGGCGGCAAGGCGGCCTGCTCGCGCTCCTCCAGCAAGGCCGAGGCAAAGTGATCGTAATCGTGATGCACCACCGCGCCGTACAGCGGATGCTGCGGATAGCGCGTTTGAATCAGCACCTCGCTCGGAATGCCCGCCCGTCCGGCGCGGCCGGCCACCTGCATCAGCTGCGCGAACAGGCGCTCGCTGGCGCGGTAGTCTTGCGAGAACAGCGCGGTGTCGGGATTCAAAATGCCGACCAGCGTCAGCTTCTTGAAGTCGTGGCCCTTGGCGACCATCTGCGTGCCGATCAGGATATCGACCTCGCCCCGGTGTACGGTGTCGAACGCCTCCTGCGCGCTGCCCTTCTTGCGCGTGGAGTCGGCGTCGATGCGCAGCACGCGCGCTTCCGGGAACATGGCTTGCAAGCCTTCTTCCACGCGTTGCGTGCCGCGCCCCAGCGGCTGCAGGTCGACGTTGCCGCAGGTCGGGCAATGGCGCGGGATGCGCATCTCAAGGCTGCAATGGTGGCAGCGCAGCCGATGCTCGGGACGATGCAGCACCATGAACGAGGTGCAGCGCGTGCACTCGCTGATCCAGCCGCAAGACTCGCAGCAAATCACCGGCGCATAGCCGCGGCGATTGAGGAACAGCAGCGATTGCTCGCCGCGTTCCATGCGCTGCTTGATGGCAGCCACCAATTGCGAGGTCAGGCCGTCGCTCGGCTTGTCGCGTTCCATGTCGATCAGCTTCACTGTCGGCAGCACGGCATTCTTCACCGCGCGTTCACGCAGCTCCAGCTTGCGGTAGCGGCCCGATTGCGCGTGGTGCCAGCTTTCCAGCGACGGCGTGGCGGAGCCCAGCACGATCGGAATCTGCAACTGCCATGCGCGCCACACGGCCAGGTCGCGCGCCGAATAGCGCAGGCCTTCCTGCTGCTTGTACGACGGATCGTGCTCCTCGTCGATGACGATCAGCTTCAAATGCGGCAGCGACGACAAGATCGCCAGGCGCGTGCCCAGCACGATGCGCGCCTTGCCCTCGTGCGCGGCCAGCCAGTGCAGCATGCGCTCGCCTTCGGACAGGCTGCTGTGCAAAGTGGCCAGCATCACGCCGGGGAAGCGCGCGCGGATATTGCCCTCTAACTGCGGCGTCAGGTTAATCTCGGGCACAAGGATCAGGATTTGGCCGTCCGGCTCACGCGCCAGCACCTGGGCGCAGGCTTGCAGGTAGACCTCAGTCTTGCCGCTGCCGGTTACACCGTACAGCAGCGAAGGCTTGAAGCCCTGCGCACCGCCGATGGCGTCCGCCGCCTCCTGCTGCGAGGCGTTCAACGACGGCGGGTTGGCCGGCGTCGGATCGTGCGGCACCTCCAGCTTGGCCAGCTTCTTGATGGCGCGATCCAGCGCCACCGTGGTCAGCACGCGCAGATTCTTGGGCAGGCCGGGCAGCGCCACCTCGCCCAGCGGACGCTGATAGTAATCGGCGGCAAAGCCGGCCAGCGCCAGCCACTTGGCCGACAGCGGCGACAGCTGGCTGCGCACCGCCAGCGCATCTTTCAACTTATCCACCGGCACGTCGGTGTGATCGGCCACGCCGACGATCAGGCCGACCACCTCGCGCCGCGCAAAAGACACCAGCGCCAGCTGGCCAATTTGCGGCCGCTGGCCGGCCTCGCACTGCCAGCGATAGTCAAAGACGGCGTTGAGGGGCGTATCAATCGCAATTTGCAGGTAGCAAGGGCGTGGATTATTCATGCTGCACCTTGCGAAAATCCTGATGCTGTATGTATCCACAGTTTCTGTGGATAACTTTGTGGACAATGGAAACTTAATGCCCGGAAAGCACTGACATGCATGTGGATATCATTGGAAACCGGGCGAAAATTCAAAATTTTTTCTCTTTAAAATCAGTCACTTGAAAAATGCTTCATAGGAGAGCCAAAAACGCTGTCGCTCGACCCTGGCTGTGCATAAGTGAAGTATTTAGGATGCTTTTTTTGGCGAAATCAAGCACTTTTTGGGGGCTGATTCACCATATTGCACAGCACAAGAACACCAAATTTTATACTTATGCGCAGACCAAGCTTTGTGCTTTGATAACTAGCTTGGCAAGCCTGCTATTTTTGCCTAAAAATCGTGCAACGCAACATGAATCTCAGGCAAAACAGCAATATTATGGCTAAGTCACGGTTTACTAAGTCATTTTATTTTTTATCCACAGTTTTTGTGGATAACTTTGTGGAAAATGAAGAAATAAACTACACGAAGCTTAGTTTCGGTGTTTACGGCTTACTAAATGTTGCATGATGAGCCACGAAATTAGACCTTAATAATCAAGCACTTAGTACATGCTCACGGGCTAGCCAAAAGCTGCTGCCTATTATTTCCGCAGCAAAAAAATTTGTGCATAAGTCGCCATGACTAGTCCGTTCGCACCAATGAAAAAGGGCACGCCCGGTACTGCAGCGTGCCCTATCAACGCCGGATTAGCTTAAGCGCGCTGCGCCTTGCTGTAGCTGTGCACCGCCTCCACCATGGCCGCCACGTTTTCTGGCGGAGTAAACTGCGAAATGCCGTGGCCGAGGTTGAATACGTGGCCATTGCCTTTGCCAAACGCATCCAGCACCTTGTGGACTTCGGCTGTGATCTGTTCCGGGCTGGCGAACAGAATCGCCGGATCCAGATTGCCTTGCAGAGCCACTTTATCGCCCACCAGGGCGCGCGCCTTGGTCAAGTTGGCGGTCCAGTCCAGCCCCAGCGCGTCGGCGCCGATAGCGGCGATTTCCTCGACCCAGTGGCCGCCGCCCTTGGTGAACACGATGGCCGGGATTTTCACGCCGTCTTTTTCGCGCTTCAGCAGGGAAATCACTTGCTGCATGTATTTCAAGGAGAACTGCTGGTACGCACCATCGGCCAGCGCGCCGCCCCACGAATCGAAGATCATCACGGCTTGCGCGCCGGCGTCGATCTGGGCGTTCAGGTAGTCGGCCACCGACCTGGCGTTGATGTCCAAGATGCGGTGCATCAGGTCAGGGCGGTTGTACAGCATCTTCTTGATGGTGTGGAACTCGCGCGAACCCTCGCCTTCCACCATGTAGCAGGCCAGCGTCCACGGGCTGCCGGAGAAGCCGATCAGCGGCACGCGGCCGTTAAGTTCGGTGCGGATCTGGGTGACGGCGTTGAATACATAGTCGAGCGAACCGGCTTCTGGCGCGCGCAGGGCCAGCACATCGGCTTCGGTTTTCAGAGGGCGCTCGAATTTCGGGCCTTCGCCTTCCACGAAATGCAGGCCGAGGCCCATGGCGTCCGGCACGGTCAGGATGTCGGAGAACAGGATGGCGGCGTCCAGCGGAAAGCGATCCAGCGGCTGGATCGTGACTTCGGTGGCGTAGTCCGGGTTGGTGGCCAGGCCCATGAAGGAGCCGGCCTTGGCGCGGGTAGCGCGGTATTCCGGCAGATACCTTCCAGCCTGGCGCATCAGCCACACAGGGGTGTAGTCGGTGGGCTGGCGCAACAACGCGCGCAGGAAGGTGTCGTTCTTGAGCGGAGCAAATTGTGGCATGGAAGGCAATCAATGACGTTCAAAGGAGCTATTATCGCATCCCGCGCGGTTTTTTTCCGGCGTAACAATTCAGGGTCAGCTCTGTCATTTGGACATCCAGACGCGAAGTTTGAGAAATATCAATATGCTCCACTAAATGCCTGCCAGCCAAGTCCCCGTTGAAAATCTTTTGTTTGGTCGGAAAGCACGGCAGCATTGAGAAAGATCAAAAGTGCGTTCTGCGTGTCCAAATGACAGAGCTGACCCTGAATTGCTGCTTTTTTTTTCGCTGGCCTTTCTCTATCATGCCTAGCACTGCGCAACGACCATTTCTGGAGCCGCTTTCATGACCTCTCAAGCTTCTGCCACTATCGCTCCGTACGGCGCTTGGCCTTCGACCATCAGCGCTGCGCGCGTGGCGGCCGGGGCGACGCCTTTGTCGTCGCTGATGCTGGGCGGGGCCGATGGCAGTGATATTTTCTGGCTGGCCGGCCGGGCGGCGGAGGCGGGGCGGAATACGCTGCTGCGCTACCACGGGGTGAATACCGAGGAATTGACGGCGGCGCCATTCAATGTACGTTCGCGGGTACATGAGTATGGCGGCGGCGCTTATACCGTTGATGGCGAGACGGTGTATTTCACCCACTTTAAGGACAACTGCGTCTACCAGATGGTTGCTGGCGAGGAGCCAATACGGGTGACGCAGGCCGGCAAGCAGCGCTTCGCTGATTTTGCCGTGAACCGCGACCGCCAGCGGCTGATCGCTGTGCGCGAGCTGCATGGCGGCGACGAGCACGCTCAGCCAACCAACACGATCTGCGCGATCGCGCTAGGCGACGGTGCCGAGACGGTGTTGGTGCAGGGGGCTGACTTTTATTCGTCGCCGCGCGTCTCGCCGGATGGCCGTTCGCTGGCCTGGCTGAGCTGGGATCATCCACGCATGCCATGGCAAGGCACCACGCTGTGGCTGGCCGATTTTAACGACGACGGCACTCTGGCCACGCCAGTCCGCATCGCCGGCGGCGCCGACGAATCGATCTGCCAGCCCGAATGGTCGCCCGACAATCTGCTGCACTTCGTCTCCGACCGCAGCGGCTGGTGGAATCTGTACCGCCTGTGCCGCGACCGCCAGCGCACCGAAGGCCTGTGCCCGATGCAAGCCGAATTCGCCACGCCGCACTGGACATTCGGCAACAGCATGTACGGCTTCCGCTCGGCCAGCGAAATCATCTGCACTTATATCGACAAGGGCGTGAGCCGCCTCGCACGCCTGCTGCCGGGCAGCGGCAAGCTGGAATGCATCGCCAATCCATACGAAGAAATCCGCGAACTGCGCGTCGGCAACGGCTACATCGCCATGCTGGCCGGCGGCCCAACCATCCCGATGGAACTGGCGCGCATCGACTTCACCGAGGAAGGCGTCGAAATCCTCGCGCAATCGATTGAAGACCTGCCGGATGAAGCCAATCTCTCGATCCCGACCAGCATCAGCTACAGCAGCGCCAACGGCCGCACCTCGCACGCCTTCTACTACCCGCCGCGCAACAAGGACGTGCAAGCACCGCAAGGCAGCAGGCCGCCGGTGATCGTCATCGGCCACGGCGGCCCCACCGGCATGACCGTCAACACGCTCAACCTGAAGACCCAGTACTGGACCAGCCGCGGCTTCGGTGTGCTAGACGTGAACTACGGCGGCAGCACCGGTTTCGGCCGCGACTACCGCGACCTGCTCAAAGGCCAATGGGGCATCGTCGACGTGGAAGACTGTGTGGAAGGCGCCAAGGCGCTGGTCGAACGCGGCCTCGCCGACGGCGATCGCCTGATCATTCGCGGCAGCAGCGCCGGCGGCCTCACCACCCTGTGCGCGCTGACCTTCCACGATGTCTTCAAGGCCGGCGCCAGCTACTACGGCGTCTCCGACCTGAAAGGTCTCGATCAAGACTCGCACAAATTCGAGTCCCACTACAACGAATACCTGATCGCGCCGAAAGCGCAAGCGGACGCCGTCTACGCACAACGCTCGCCAATCAACCACACTGATAAACTGTCGCGCCCCATGATCTTCTTCCAAGGCCTGGACGACAAGGTAGTGCCGCCGCAGCAATCGCAAATGATGGTCGATGCGCTGAAGAAGCGCGGCATCCCGGTCGAATACGTGGAACTGGAAGGCGAAGGCCACGGCTTCCGCAAGGCCGAAAACATCATCCGCACACTGGAAGCGGAACTGAACTTCTACCAAAATATCTTTAAGCTGAACCACGCATGACCGATCCCAAGCTGCTCGCTGAATTCGACGCGCTGCCCTTTAACGAAAAAGCGATACTGGCGCTGCTTGCGCTGGTCGGCGAGCCTATGGGCCGTACCGCCATCCTCGATC
Source organism: Duganella rivi (assembly GCF_009857435.1). GTDB lineage: Bacteria > Pseudomonadota > Gammaproteobacteria > Burkholderiales > Burkholderiaceae_D > Rugamonas > Rugamonas rivi. The sequence goes on along the minus strand of NZ_WWCK01000006.1, from coordinate 660,397 downwards.
ACCTGAACCACGCCCGCATCGAATACAACGACGACGGCAAGCAGTACACGGTCGCCACACTGGACGACGCGATGGCCAAGCTGGAACGGCTGGCCTTCATCAGCGTGGTGACCGGACGCGGTTTTATCTGCAATCCGAAATTGCGCTGGCCAGCGATCCGCTCCGCTATCGGCACCCACGCAATGGAAGACCTGTGCGCGGCCTACGCCGAACTGGTGCCAATGCGCCAGACGTGGAACAGCATGGAGCCACGCAGCTACCGCGCCGGCATGGCGCGCCTGCGGATGGGCCTCTTGCGCGGCCATAATCCGCAGCAGATCCAGTCGGTGCTGGCATTCTGCCTTGGCAGCTACGAGGCGGCGCAGCTGCATCCTATCGTTGACATCTTTGGCCGCCCGTTCGAGCCGGGGATGATCGCGCTAGTGAGTCCACTGCTGCAAGACGACGTGCTGGCAGTGCTGATGCATCACTCCGAGCAAGAACCGCACACCGCACCGGTGTTGCGCGAATACTGCGAGATGCACATGCAGCGCCGCCACGGCGACATCAACTCCGAACTACGCATGGCAATGGCTGAAGACGCGCTGCTGTGCGGCCGCCTTGATGACGCCAAGCGCTATCTGGAACGCACCACCGGCGCGCAAAGCCAGTACCTCGCCAGCATCGTGGTGCTGCTGCGCGGCGCGGCCAGTGCCGCCATCGTCGGCTTTGACGTGGCGCTGAAAACGCTGCGCCGCGATACCGGCAAACGCAAGCAGCTATTCACCGGCATGGGCGGCAATCTGTATCTGCTGTCGGCGCTGCGCAGCGGCGATCCGCGCCATTTGAAATCGGCCGAAGCGTACTTGGAAATCGCCGTCAAGCTGCCGAAGAATCACGACAGCTCGGTGCATCAGATGATTGATCTGCTGCGCCAGATCCGCGCCGGTGTGATGCAGGTCGATACCGTGTCGGCGCTGCCGTGGGAGCCGGGCCTGCAAACGCAGATGTTCCAGTTCCTGCTGTACTTCTGGCTCTCGCTGCCGGAACTGCAGGAGCGCAAGGAACAGTTGCAGGACTTGGTGAAGAATGCCGAGCGCGCAGGTTATCTATTCATCGCCGGCCAGGCCGCAGCGCTGCTGGGCCAATTGGGCGACAGCGAAATGCAGATCCACGCGCAAGCACTGCGCTCGCGTCTCGGCTTCCCGGATATGACGACGTGGTTCGAGCGGCAGGAAGGCTGGCAGCGCCAGCTCACGGCCCTCATCAACTTGCAGCAGCCGGCAACCGCTGATACGGCGGGCAGCACGCGCCTCGTGTGGCTACTGACCTACGATAATCGCAACGGCCTGACCGACATTTCGCCGGTAGAGCAGAAGCGCGATGCGCGCGGCTTGTGGAGCAAGGGCCGCGCGGTGGGCTTGAAGCGCTTGCGATTCGAGTCCGAACAATTCAACTTCCTCACGCCGCAGGATATCCGCGCGGCGGAAGCGATCACTGTGGCGCATCGCGGCTATCAGTCCACCGGTCTCACTTACGAGATCGATCCGCAGCGCGCCGCACCGGCCCTGGTCGGCCACCCGCTGCTGTTCTGGTCTGATCTGCCGGATATGCGCGTGGAGATGCTGTCCGGCGAGCCGGAACTGCTGGTCAAGCGCAGCCCCGGCAACCTCGAACTGCGCTTGCAGCCGCCGATCCCGGACGATAACTCCTCGGTGGTCATCACCAAGGAGACGCCGACGCGCCTGCGCGTGGTGAACATCCTGGAAGAACACCGCAAGATCGCCGCCATCGTTGGCGATGCGCTCAATGTGCCGTCGCACGCGGAGCAGCAAGTGCTATCGGCCATCAGCGCTATCTCCTCGATGGTGACGGTGCAGTCGGATATCGGCGGCGCCGCGCCGGACATGGAGCAAATGGAAGCCGATATGCGCTTGCACCTGCACCTGCTGCCTTACCAGCACGGCCTGAAGATGCAAATCCTGGTACGCCCGCTGGTCAACGGCGCTTACTACAAGCCGGGCGACGGCGCCGATAGCGTAATCGCCGACATCGGCGGCAAGCCGGTACAGGCGCGCCGCAAGCTGATTGACGAACGCGATGCGGAGCGCGATCTGATCGCCAAGTGCCCGGTGCTGGAATCGGCCGAACAAGATCACGGCGAATGGCTGATGGGCCAACCGGCACTATGCCTGCAACTGCTGGTGGAGTTGCAGGAGCTGGATCCGGCCAGCATCGTCATCGCGTGGCCGGAGGGCGAGAGCTTCCGCGTCACGAACAAGGTCGAGACCAAGCAGCTGCGCCTCGCCATCAAGAGCAACAAAGACTGGTTTGCCGCCAGCGGCGAACTGCAAGTGGACGAGGGCAAGGTCATCGACCTGCGCACACTGCTCGAAATGATGGAAAAGAGCCACGGCCGCTTCGTAGAGCTGGGCGAGAACCGCTACATGGCGCTGACCGAGGAACTGTATCGCCGCCTGCAGGAAGTATCAGCTTATGGCGAGATCACCGCCGACGGCATCCGCCTGCATCCACTGGCTTCGTTCGCGCTGGAAGAACTGGCCGACGATGTCGGCGGCCTGAAATCGGACAAGCTGTGGAAGGAACACTTGTCGCGCATGCAGGAGCAGGAAACCTTCACGCCTGAACTGCCAAGCACCCTGCAAGCGGAACTGCGCGACTACCAAGTGGAAGGCTACAACTGGCTGTCGCGCCTTGCGCATTGGGGCGTGGGCGCGTGCCTGGCCGACGATATGGGTCTCGGTAAAACCTTGCAAACGTTAGCGCTGATGCTATCTCGCGCACCGAAAGGGCCAACGCTGGTAATCGCGCCAACCTCGGTGTGCATGAACTGGATGAGCGAAGCGGCGCGCTTCGCACCGACGCTCAATATGCAGCTGTTCGGCGCCGGTGACCGTGCCGCGATGCTCGGCAATCTGCACGCCTTCGATGTGGTGGTGACCAGCTACGGCCTGCTGCAATTGGAGTCCGAGCTGTTCTCCAAAGTGCAGTGGAATACCATCGTGCTGGATGAAGCGCAGGCCATCAAGAACAGCGCCACCAAGCGCTCGGCCGCCGTGATGGCGCTAAAGGGCGAGTTCCGCATCGCCGTCACCGGCACGCCGCTGGAAAATCACCTCGGCGAATTGTGGAACCTGTTCCGCTTCATCAATCCGGGCCTGTTGGGCAGCATCGAGCAATTCAACCTGCGCTTTGCCGCGCCGATTGAAAAGCCGCAGGATCACCGTGCCGAACTTGGCGCGCGCAAGCGTCTGCGCCGTTTGATCCATCCATTCATCCTGCGCCGTACCAAATCGCAGGTGTTGACCGAGCTGCCGTCGCGTACCGAGATCACGCTGGAAGTGGATTTGTCGGCCGACGAAACGGCGCTGTACGAATCGCTGCGCCGCGCCGCGCTGGAAAATCTGGAGAAGGTCGAAGGCCCGGCCGAGAAAAAATCGATCCAGATACTGGCCGAGATCATGAAACTGCGCCGCGCCTGCTGCAATCCGAACCTGATTGCACCGGAGCTCCAACTCACCAGCAGCAAGCTCGCGGCTTTCGCGCACTTGCTGGAAAACCTGTTGGACAACAAGCACAAGGTGCTGGTGTTCAGCCAGTTTGTCGATCACCTGTCCTTGATCCGCGCGCACTTGGACGAGCAGGGCGTCAGCTACCAATACCTGGACGGCTCGACCTCCATGGCCGACCGCAAGAAGCGCGTGGACGCCTTCCAGGCCGGCGAGGGCGATGTGTTCCTGATCTCGCTGAAAGCGGGCGGCGTCGGCATCAACCTGACTGCGGCCGATTACGTGATCCACATGGATCCGTGGTGGAATCCGGCGGTGGAAGACCAGGCCTCTGACCGCGCCCACCGCATGGGCCAGTTGCGGCCGGTGACGATTTACCGCCTCGTGGCGCGCCACACCATCGAGGAAGGCATCGTCGATCTGCACCAGCACAAGCGCGACCTGGCCGACAGCCTGCTGGAAGGCAGCGATGTCAGCGGCCGCATGTCGGCCAGCGAAATGTTAGCGATGCTGCAAGAGGGCTTGAAAAAATAAAACCAGAATAAGTCGGCTTGTATCGAACGCTCTCAAGCGAGCCGATTAGTGATAATCTCCTCCGCTTCTGATACAAGGCTGTATATGATGATTAAGACAAAATTTGCAGTGGCTGCGCTGATGGCGGCCCTCGCAGCCGCGCCTGCCGGTGCGGCAACGCAGCACCACAAAAAGAGCAGCGCCAAGGCGACCACGTCGAGCAAGGCCAAGAGCAGCAAGCCAAGCAAGAGCAAGGGTAAGACCACCACCAAGGCTTCCGGCAAGACCAAGGCGGTAGCTGCTGCGGCCGCCGTGCCTGCATTGAAGGTAGCGTCGGAGCGCTGGCAAGACCGCCAGTTCGACAACCTGAGCAACCAGTTCCTCAACGCGCTGTGGCGCATCGATTCGGAAAGCGCGATCTACGCCGGCAAGTACGACACCGCCGCCACCCTGACCGTGTTCGACAAGGCCGAGCAAGACAAGGAACTGGCCTTCATCGATGAATGGAAGGGCAAGTTCACCGCCGTCAACGCGAGCAAGCTGTCGTCCAAGCAGCGCACCGACCTGGGGCTGCTGATCAACAAGCTCGATAGCGACCGCTTCCGCCTGACCACCTTGCGCGAGTGGGAATGGAATCCGGCCAGCTACAACGTGGCCGGCCCGATCGACCTGATTCTGAACACCGAGTACGCGGCACAGCCACAGCGCCTGCGCACGCTGCTCAAGCGCATTTCCAGCATCCCGGCTTACTACGAGGCGGCGCGCGCCAACATCGTCAATCCAACGCGCGAGCACACCCGCCTGGCAATCAAACAGGCGCCCGGCGTGCAGCATTTGCTGACCGAGGTGGACAAGGCGGCGCAAGCGTCGATCCTGACGCCGGTGGAGAAGCAAATGTTCACCCAGCGCGTAAATGCGGCGCTGAACGCGGTCGATGGCTACGTCGCCTTCCTGACCGAGATGGACAAGCAAATGGACACCAAGGGCCGCCGCACGTTCCGCCTTGGTAAAGACTTGTACGAGCAGAAGTTTGCATTCGATATCCAGTCGGCCAGCACTGCGGAGCAAACTTACCAGAAGGCCTTGGCCACGCGCGAGGAACTGCTGTCCAATATGGACAAGCTGTCCGACGAGCTGTGGGATAAGACCATGGGCAGCACCGCCAAGCCGACCGATCGCTTTGCCAAGATCGGCATGGTGATCGATAAGCTGTCGGCGCGCCACGTGGCGCGCGAAGATTTCGTCAACGAGATCAAGCGCCAGATCCCGGTGCTGCAAGACTGGGTGATCAGCAAAAACCTGCTGACCCTGGATCCGAACAAGCCGCTGGAAGTGCGTGCAACGCCGGCCTACGCGGCTGGTGTAGCAGGCGCCAGCATTGATGCGCCGGGCCCGTATCGTCCACAAGACCGCACCTTCTACAACGTGACGCCGCTCGATGGCGCCACGGCGGAAGCGGCCGAAAGCAGCCTGCGCGAGTACAACTACTGGATCTTGCAGATCCTGAATATCCACGAAGCGATTCCGGGCCACTACGCGCAACTGGTCTACGCCAACCGTTCGCCGTCGATTGTGAAGTCGATCTTCGGCAATGGCGCGATGGTGGAAGGCTGGGCGGTGTACGGCGAGCGCATGATGCTGGAGTCCGGCTATGGCGATAACGCGCCGGAGATGTGGCTGATGTACTCCAAGTGGAACCTGCGCAGCGTGACCAACACCATCCTCGACTACAGCGTGCACGTGCTGGGCATGACGGAAGAACAGGCGATTGATCTGCTGACCCGCCAAGCGTTCCAGACGCGCAGCGAAGCGGTGGAAAAGTGGCACCGGGTGCAGGTATCCTCGGTGCAGCTGACCAGCTACTTCAGCGGCTACAGTGAGATCATGGAATTGCGCGAGCAGCGCAAGCAGCAGTTGGGCGCCAAGTTCAACCTGAAGGAATTCCACGAACAATTCCTCAGCTACGGTAGCGCCCCGGTCCGCGTGATCAAAGGCCTGATGACGCAGTAATCCTGCGCTCGCTCAAAGTGATGGGCATGTGATTCGATACGATGGAGAACGGCTGTAGTTCAGCCGTTTTCTGCTACGATCAAATCGGGGAGGTAGCATGGACATGCCTATCAAATTCGACACCCATCAGTACATCAGGAGCTTGATTGAAGCCGGCATTCCGGCAGATCAGGCGGAAGCGCAGGCGCTGGCACTAAGCCATGCGATGGCCGAGGCCACAGTGGCGCCAAGCGAGCTGGTGCTGCTTCGCACAGATATGACGGCACGCATAGAAATGTTGCGGGCGGATATCTACGCCAAGCTCGATGCATTGGCGGTGGGCATTAGCGCCAAGCTCGATGCATTGGCGGCGGGCATTAGCGCCAAGCTCGATGCATTGGCGGCGGGCATTAGCGCCAAGCTGGAGGCACTGGAGGATCGCTTCAACGCTAAGCTTGAAGCGCTTGAACAGAGCATGCGGGCCTATGTGGACCGCAAGTTCACCACGGTATATTGGATGCTTGGCGTGTCGTTTGCCTTGCATGCGGTTACGATCGGCATGCTGCTGAGAATAATGGACCGACTGCCCTAGCTCAGGCTTTTTCTTCTGGGGCGGTGGAGATGCGGACGAATAGGGGGGCGACTAGCAGGCCCAGTTCGAACAGCAGGCACATTGGGATGGCCAGCGAAAACATCGAGACGGCATCAGGCGGCGTCACGATCGCGGCAATCACGAAGGCGCCGACAATCGCGTAAGGACGAATCTCTTTCAGCTTGGCCACACTCACCAAGCCCATGCGCACCAGGATCACCACCACCACCGGCACCTCAAAGGTCGCGCCAAACGCCAGACACATCGACATGACGAAATCGAGATAGTTCTCGATATCCGGCGTCACCGCAATCGACTGCGGCGAAAACTCGGCAATGAACTGGAACACCCGGCCAAACACGAAGAAGTAGCAGAACGCCACGCCGGCCATGAACAGCACCGACGACGAAATCACCAGCGGCGCAATCAGGCGCTTCTCGTGGGCATACAGGCCCGGCGCCACGAACGCCCACAGCTGGTACAGCACCCACGGCAAAGCCAAGATAATCGACAGCACCAAGGTCACCTTCATCGGCACCAGGAACGGCGAAATCACGCCGGTGGCGATCATCTTGGAGCCGACCGGCAGCGAACGGATCATCGGCTCGGCAATGATGTCGTAGATGTGCGAAGGCCCCGGCCAAATCATCAGGCCGATGCACATCAGCGCAATGCCGATCGAAGCCTTGACCAAGCGGTCGCGCAGTTCGATCAGGTGAGAGATAAAGGTCTCTTCGCCCGGATTAGGAGTGGTCATTTAAAAGAAAGAGCTATGGGTAGGGCCGCGGGGACGGAAGCGGGCCACCCGCGCCGCGCCCGAGGTCACATGCAGCTTGCCGCCGTGGCGCTGCTTATACCAGTTGGGAATGGCTGAGTTGCGCACCAGCTTCTTGCGGCGGAACTCGCGCGCCTTGCGCGACAAATCTTCCGTGGTGACGTTGCTGAACGAAGCCGGCTCGTACGAATACGGATCGGCAGCCGGCGTTTCGCTGAACGCGTTTTCCACCTCAGCCATATTCTGCGAGATCGAATTTTCCACATCCGACTTGATATTCTGGGCAGCGTCCTGCACTTCCTTCTTCATGTTGCGCAGTTCTTCCAGCTCGATTTCGCGCGAGACCTCGGATTTCACTTCGTTCAGATAGCGCTGGGCGCGGCCATACAGCGTCCCGGCCATGCGCGCCACCTTGGGCAGCTTTTCAGGGCCGATGACGACCAGCGCAACCACGCCGATGACAGCAAGTTTGGTAAGACCGAGATCGATCATAAGAAGTGATTACGTAAGCGAATGCTTACTTCTTCTCTTTCGTATCGACGTCGATGGTGCCCGGTGCTGGAGCGGCTGGCTTGTCTTCGTCCGCGCCCTTCACGCCATCTTTAAAGCCCTTGACGGCTTTGCCGATGTCCGAACCCATGTTACCCAGTTTCTTGGTGCCGAAAACCAGCATCACGATGACCAGAACGATCAGCCAATGCCAAATACTAAAAGAACCCATCATATTCCCCTAAATTCGTTGATTCCCAGAACTGCTGCGACAGTATAAGCGAAGCGCAGTCGCTGCGGTAAATGTAGTCGCTCAGCAGCAATTAACGCTGGCCGCGCCACGGATGCGCGCCGCCGATGACGTGCAGGTGTAAATGGTACACCTCCTGTCCGCCATCCGGCCCACTGTTGATTAGCGTCTTGTAGCCGCGCTGTGGCGCGCCGTCGGCATCATAGCTTACTGCACAGCCGTTTTCCTCCGCCAAGCGAGGGGCCAGCGCCAGCATTTTGCCCAGCAGTGCAGGCTCGGCGGCCGCATCTTGCAGCGTGGCGAAATGTTTCTTTGGAATCACCAGCAAGTGCACCGGGGCGGCTGGGTTGATGTCCTTGAACGCCAGCAGGTCATCATCTTCATACACGGTGGTCGAAGGGATTTTCTTTTCGGCTATTTTGCAAAAGATGCAGTTTTCCACTCGAAGGCTCCGATTATTCTTTACGGGATGCTTTTTCCTCGATGCCGGACACGCCCTCGCGGCGCGCCAGTTCATCGAGCACTTGTTGCGGTTTCAGGTCGAACTGGGCCAGCAGCACCAGCGTATGGAACCACAAGTCGGCCACTTCGTACAGCACCTTGCCGCTGTCGCCGCCGGCGCGCGCGTCCTTGGCGGCCATCACGGTCTCGGTGGCTTCTTCGCCGATCTTCTTCAGGATGGCGTCGTCGCCCTTGGCAAACAGCTTGGAAGTGTAGGAGGTGGCGGGGTCGCCGCCATTGGCCGGCTTGCGCGATTCGATCACGTCGGCCAAGCGGTCAAGAATGGTGCTCATTTGCCTGCCTTGTAAATATCGTTAGGATCTTTCAGCACCGGCTCGGTGTTCTGCCAGTCGCCTTCGTGCTCATCGCCTTCAAACTTCTGGAAGAAGCAGGAGTGGCGACCGGTGTGGCAAGCGATGCCGCCGGCCTGCTCGATTTTCAGCAGTACCACGTCTTCATCGCAATCAAGGCGGATTTCCAGCACTTTCTGCGTGTGGCCGGACTCTTCGCCCTTGTGCCACAGCTTCTTGCGCGAACGGCTCCAGTAGACGGCCTCACCCAGCTCCACGGTCTTGGCCAAGGCCTCGCGGTTCATCCAGGCGAACATCAGCACGTCGTTGCTGCCCGCTTCCTGGGCGATCACCGGCACCAGGCCGTGTTCGTCCCACTTAATTTTTTTCAACCAGGCCGCCTTCGGCTGGATGCTTGGAGTACTCATTTTTAATTCTCTTAAACCAGGCGCATCGGGATGCCCTGTTGTGCCATGAAGCGCTTGGCTTCCTGCACCGTGTGTTGACCGTAGTGGAAGATGCTGGCGGCCAGCACCGCATCGGCCTTGCCCAGCTTGACGCCGTCGGCCAAGTCTTGCAAACCACCGACGCCGCCGGAAGCGATCACCGGAATGCTGATGGCATCCGACACGCCGCGCGTCAGGCCCAGGTCGAAGCCGGACTTGGTGCCGTCTTTATCCATGCTGGTCAGCAGGATTTCACCGGCGCCCAGCTGTTCCATCTTCTTGGCCCACTCGATGGCGTCGATGCCGGTGGCTTTGCGGCCGCCGTGGGTGAATACTTCCCACTTGCCCGGCGATACCTGCTTGGCGTCGATCGCCACCACGATGCACTGCGAACCGTGCTTTTGCGAGGCGTCGTACACCAGCTGCGGATTCGACACTGCCGACGAATTCATGCTGACCTTGTCCGCGCCGGCGTTGAGCAGGCGGCGTACATCGGCCACCTCGCGCACGCCGCCGCCTACGGTCAGCGGGATGAACACTTGCGACGCCACCGCCTCGATGATGTCGAGAATCAGGCCGCGGTTATCGCTGGTGGCGGTGATGTCGAGGAAGGTCAGCTCATCGGCGCCCTGCTCGTCGTAGCGGCGGGCGATTTCCACCGGGTCGCCGGCGTCGCGCAGCTCGGTGAAGTTGACGCCTTTAACGACACGGCCATCGGTCACGTCGAGGCAGGGGATGATGCGTTTAGCCAGCATTATTCTTCCGTATCTTCTTCGAGCAAGTCACCGCTCAGTTCGTCAGCACGTTCCTGTGCCGAGGCCAGATCGATGGTGCCTTCGTAAATCGAACGGCCGCAGATCACGCCTTCGATGCCTTCGTCCTGCACTGCGCACAGGGCTTCTACGTCGGCCAGGTTATGCAGGCCGCCGGAGGCAATCACCGGGATCTTGACGGCTTGCGCCAGCTTGACGGTGGCTTCGATATTCACGCCGCCCATCATGCCGTCGCGGCCGATGTCGGTGTAGATGATGGATTCCACGCCGTAGGCTTCAAATTTCTTGGCGAGGTCAATCACTTCGTGGCCGGACATCTTGCTCCAGCCGTCGGTCGCTACCTTGCCGTCCTTGGCATCCAGGCCAACGATGATGTGGCCAGGGAAAGCGCCGCACGCATCGTGCAGGAAGCCCGGCTCTTTCACGGCGGCGGTGCCGATGATGACATAGCTGATGCCGGCGTCCAGATAGCGCTCGATGGTGTCGAGGTCGCGGATACCGCCACCCAGCTGTACCGGGATTTCATCGAGATCGTTTTCTTCCGCGTAGTCTTGCACCACTTTCAGGATGGCTTTGACCGCGCCCTCGTTCTTCGGCTTGCCGGCAAAGGCGCCGTTCAAGTCAACCAGGTGCAGGCGGCGCGCGCCTTGCTTCAGCCAATGCAGGGCCATCTCGGCCGGATCTTCGGAGAATACGGTGGCGAGTTCCATATCGCCTTGTTTCAAGCGAACGCAGTGACCGTCTTTGAGGTCGATGGCAGGAATGAGCAGCATGATGGTTTAAGTTAAATTAAAAAAGAGAATCAAGGGTTCCAGTGAACAAAGTTTTTGTATAGCTGCAGTCCGGCCGCGGCGCTTTTCTCCGGGTGGAACTGGGTCGCAAAAATATTATCACGGGCGACAGCGCAACTGAACGGCGCACCGTACACGGTTTGACCGACGGTGTGCGCCGCCTGTTCCGGCTGGGCAAAATAGCTGTGCACGAAGTAGAAGTAGGCGTTGTCCGCAATATCCTGCCACATCGGATGAGACGCCGTTTGCTTGACTTGGTTCCAGCCCATTTGCGGAACCTTGAAGCGCGAACCGTCTTCCTGCACTTGGCCATCGAGCTGGAAACGCACCACCTTGCCCGGCAGCAGGCCCAGGCCGGCGGCATTGCCTTCCTCGCTCACATCAAACAGCATTTGCTCGCCGATGCACACTCCCATGAGAGGTTTGCTGCGCGACGCTTCCAGCAGTGCCTCCTGCACGCCGGATTCGCGCAAGCTGCGCATGCAGTCCGGCATGGCGCCCTGGCCCGGCAGCACGATGCGGTCGGCCGATTGAATGTCGGCCACTTCGCCCGAAATCAGCACGTTGGCTTCCGGCGCCACGGCGCGCAGCGCCTGCGCAACCGAACGCAGATTACCCATGCCGTAATCAACTACTACGATTTTTTTCATGACGTATTTATCAACCCGTTACAGGGTGCCCTTGGTCGACGGGATGGTGCCGGCAGCGCGCGGATCCAGCTCGGACGCCATGCGCAGCGCGCGGCCAAAGGCCTTGAACACGGTCTCGCACTGGTGGTGAGCGTTGGTGCCGCGCAGATTATCGATGTGCAGGGTGACCAGCGCGTGGTTGACGAAGCCGCGGAAGAATTCCAGGGTCAGGTCGACGTCAAAGGTGCCGATCATCGCGCGCGTGAACGGGATGTGGTATTCGATGCCTGGGCGGCCGGAGAAATCCAGCACCACGCGCGACAGCGCTTCGTCCAGCGGGACGTAAGAATGACCGTAACGGACGATGCCCTTGCGGTCGCCGATGGCTTTGGCCACCGCCATGCCCAGCGTGATGCCGACGTCTTCCACCGTGTGGTGGTTGTCGATATGGATATCGCCAGTGGCTTCGACTTCCAGATCGAACAGGCCGTGGCGCGCGATCTGATCCAGCATATGGTCGAGGAAAGGCACGCCGGTGTTCAGTTTCTGTTTGCCGGTGCCGTCCAGGTTGATGGATACGCGGACTTGCGTCTCGTTGGTGTTGCGGATGATTTCTGCGGTGCGGTTCATGAAAAGCTCGCGATGGTGTCAGGCTGCCTGCGATGCGGCGAAGGCATCGAGGAAGGTGGAATTTTCTTCCGGGGTGCTAACGGTGATACGTAAACAATTGGCCAGCACACTATGCATTTTACTCACATTTTTAATTAATACCTTGTGAGACAGCAGTTTTGCGTGGATGGCGTCGGAATCGGGCACGCGAATCAAGATAAAATTCGCCGCCGATGGAAATACCTCGACACCCGGCGTGGCGGCCAATGCCGCCGTCAGATCGGCGCGTGCGGCGCGCAACGCGGCTGCCTGCTGGTTCAGCACCTCCACGTGGTCAAGCGCGAATTCGGCTGCAACCTGGGTCAGCACGTTGATGTTGTAAGGAGGCCGCACTTTGTCGAATTCCGTCAGCAATTGCGGCGCGGCTGACATGTAGCCGAGGCGGATGCCGGCCAGTCCCAGCTTCGACACGGTGCGCATCACCACCAGATTCGGAAATTCAGGCAAGCGATTCATAAAGGTTTGCTGGGCAAACGGCTCGTAAGCCTCATCGACGATGGCGAGGCCGAAACCGTCCAGCGCCTTGATGATGGCGACGATGTCCTCTTCCGCAAACAGGTTGCCGGTTGGATTATTCGGGTAAGACAAAAATACCAGGGCAGGCTTGTGCTCTGCAATCGCGGCCAGCATGGCCGGCAGGTCGAGCGTGAGGTCGGCTTTCAACGGCACGCCGACGTAATCCATGCCGGCGAATTGCGCCGAGCGCTGATACATCACGAACGACGGCGTCGGCGCGACCACGGTGGCGCGGCGATCCTGCATGGCGCAGGCCATGCACAGGATCGAAATCAGCTCATCCGAGCCGTTGCCGAGGATGACGTCATAGCCGGCCGGTACGCCCAGCTTGTCCTTGATGCGCTGCTTGATGGTGCTGTAGGCGGCCGCCGGGTAGCGGTTCAGCGCCACGTCGGCCAGGCGCTGGGCCAAGTCCTCCCGCAGATGATGCGGCAGGTGGTAAGGGTTCTCCATCGCATCCAATTTGATGAAACCACTCGCATCGGCAACGTGGTAGCTGGCTACAGCTCTTACGTCGGGGCGGATGGTGCTGTTGATCAGCGTATCGATGGGGGACATCTTACTTGGGCTCCTATGAGTTGACTAAACTTCGAGACTTCTTAATGGGCACCTCTGGTGCTGAGAGGCGTTCCGCGATAATGCTGCAGTATTCAGGGTTCAATTCAAAGCCGACAAAATTGCGGCCGCAACGCTGGGCTGCCACCGCTGTCGTACCGCTGCCCATGAACAGGTCGAGCACCACGCCGTCCGGCGGGCACGAGGCCTTGACCATGCGCTCGATAATCTCCAGCGGCTTTTGCGTGGGATGATCGGCGCGCTCGGGATGCTCGCGATGCAGGCGCGATACGCTCCACAAATCTTTCGGGTTGTAGCCGACTTCCAGCCATTTCGCGCCGACGAAGATCGAGCGCGTGCGGGCTTTCTTGGTCTCGGCGTCGTACGGAATGCGCACGGCGTCCAGATCGAAGTAGTAGTCCTTGCGGCCGACGAAGAAGCCGATGGTGTCATGCACCGACGAGAAGCTGCGCACGCTGCCGCCCATCGACGGCACGCGGCGGTCCCAGATAATTTCGTTCATCATCGTCATGCGCTTTTTCAGCATGACGAAAATCTCCGGCGAAAAACGCCAGGTCAGGAAAATGTACAAGCTGCCGTTGGGCTTCAGCTTGGGCAGGGCGGCGTCGATCCACTGCTCAGTCCAGAGCAGGTAGTCGTCTACCGACTTCTGGTCCGAGGCATTGCCGTAGTCCTTGCCGAGGTTGTACGGCGGGTCGGTCAAAATCAGGTCGATAGAACCATCCGGGATGCGCGCCAAACCGGCCAGCGCATCCTCACAGAAGACCTGATTGAGCCAATCACTCATTTGAGGCGCAGCTCCGCGCTGCGGGCGTGTGCCTGCAGGCCCTCACCGTAAGCCAGTTCCGCCGCAACCTTGCCCAGCGTTTGCGCGCCGGCTTCACTGACGTGAATGATGGACGAACGTTTCTGGAAATCGTACACGCCCAGCGGCGACGAGAAGCGCGCGGTGCGCGACGTCGGCAGCACGTGATTCGGGCCGCAGCAGTAATCGCCCAGCGACTCGGACGAGAAGCGGCCGAGGAACATGGCGCCCGCGTGGCGGATCTTGTCGGCCCATTGCTGCGGCTCGACGGCGGAGATTTCCAGGTGCTCGGCGGCGATGCTGTTGGCGATGGCGCAGGCTTCGTCCATATCGCGCACTTTGATCAGCGCACCGCGGTCGCCCAGCGAGGTCTTGATGACTTCCTGGCGCGGCATGGTCGGCAGCAGCTTGGCGATGCTGGCTTCCACTTTGGCGATGTAGTCGGCGTCTGGGCACAGCAGAATGGCTTGCGCGAGTTCGTCGTGCTCCGCTTGCGAGAACAGGTCCATCGCGATCCAGTCAGGATCGGTGGTGCCGTCGGCAACGATCAGGATTTCCGACGGGCCGGCGATCATGTCGATGCCCACCACGCCGAACACGCGGCGCTTGGCAGACGCCACGTAAGCGTTGCCGGGGCCGACGATCTTGTCGACCGCTTGAATGCTTTCGGTACCGTAGGCCAGTGCAGCCACGGCTTGCGCGCCGCCGATGGTGATGACGCGGGTCACGCCGGCAATCGCGGCGGCGGCCAGCACCATCTGGTTCTTCACGCCGTCCGGCGTTGGCACCACCATGATGATTTCTTCGACGCCGGCGACGTGCGCGGGAATCGCGTTCATCAGCACCGACGATGGGTAGGCAGCCTTGCCGCCCGGGACGTAGATGCCGACTCGGTCCAGCGGCGTGACGCGCTGGCCCAGCACCGTGCCGTCAGCCTCGGTGTAGGTGAAGCCGTTCAGTTCCTGCTTCTGGCGTTCGTGGAAGACGCGCACGCGTTGCGCGGCGATTTCCAGTGCTGCGCGCTGGGCCGCAGGGATGGCTGCGAGGGCAGCTTGCAGTTCTTCCTGCGAGACGTCCAGCGCCGCCATGCTGGTGGCGCCGCCGTTGGGCAGGCGATCAAACTTGTTGGTGTATTCGAGGACAGCGGCATCGCCGCGTGCTTTCACATCGGCGAGGATCTTGCCGACGGCGGATTCGATGGCGTCATCGGTGCTGGCTTCAAACGCCAGCAGGGTGTCCAGACGCTGTTTGAAATCGGCCTGGCTGGAATCGAGCTTGGTAATCATTTTTTGGATGCGCGTTCAAATGCTTCGATAATCGGTTGCAGGCGCTCGCGCTTCATCTTCAGTGCTGCTTGATTCACGATCAGGCGCGACGAAATATCCATGATGGCCTCGACTTCTTTCAGGTCGTTGGCGCGCAGCGTGCCGCCGGTGCTGACCACGTCGACAATCGCGTCCGACAGGCCAACCAGCGGCGCCAGCTCCATCGAGCCATACAGCTTGATCAGGTCAACGTGCACTCCCTTCTTGGCGAAGTGCGCGCGCGCGGTCTCGACGAACTTGGTGGCTACGCGCAGGCGCGCGCCTTGGCGCACGGCGGTCTCGTAATCGAAACCGTTGCGCACCGCGACCGACATGCGGCACTCGGCGATATGCAGATCGATAGGCTGATACAAACCTTCGCCGCCGTGCTCCAGCAGCACATCCTTGCCGGCCACGCCGAAGTCCGCCGCACCATGCTGCACATAGGTCGGCACGTCGGTGGCGCGCACGATCAGCACGCGCACATTAGGATCGTTGGTCGGCAGGATCAGCTTGCGCGAAGTCTCCGGGTTCTCGGTGACGGTGATGCCGGCTGCTTCCAGCAGCGGCAAGGTGTCCTCGAAAATGCGGCCCTTCGACAGCGCAAGAATCAGCTGCTGGGAGTCGGCTTGGAATGCACTCATGGTGATTATTTGATTCGCTTGATGTTAGCGCCTACGGCGGAGAGTTTGACTTCCATCTGATCGTAGCCGCGATCCAGGTGATAGATGCGGTCGATCAGCGTTTCACCGCGCGCAGCCAGGCCGGCGATCACCAGCGAAGCAGATGCACGCAAGTCGGTCGCCATCACAGGCGCGCCAACCAGCTGTTCCACGCCTTTGATAAAGGCGGTGTTGCCATCGGTTTCAATTTGCGCGCCCAGGCGGTTCATCTCCTGGACGTGCATGAAGCGGTTTTCAAAAATGGTTTCCGTCACGCGGCTGGCGCCGTTGGCGATGGTGTTCACCGCCATGAATTGCGCTTGCATGTCGGTCGGGAAGCCAGGGTATTCGGTGGTGCGGAAGGTCACGGCGGTCGGACGCTTGTCCATCTGCGCGCGGATCCAGTTGTCGCCGATGGTCAGTTGCAGGCCGATCTCGCGCAGCTTGTCCAGCGCCGCATCCATGATGTCGACGCGGGTGTTGCGGATGGTGATGTCGCCGCCGGTGGCCGCCACGGCGCACAGGAAGGTCGCCGCTTCGATGCGATCCGAGATCACGGCGTGCTTGGCGCCAGTCAGTTCCTTCACGCCCTGGATCACCAGGCGGTTGGTGCCGATACCTTCGATCTTCGCGCCCATCGCCACCAGCAGGTTGGCGAGGTCGGTCACTTCCGGTTCGCAGGCGGCGTTTTCCAGAATGGTTTCGCCTTCAGCCAGCGTAGCGGCCATCAGCAGGTTCTCGGTGCCGGTCACGGTGATCATGTCGGTGACGATGCGCGCGCCTTTCAGCTTGGCGCACTTGGCGTAGATGTAGCCGCCTTCAACGGTGATGTCGGCGCCCAGCGCTTGCAGGCCTTTGATGTGCTGGTCGACAGGACGCGAACCAATCGCGCAGCCGCCCGGCAGCGAGACCTTGGCTTCGCCGAAGCGCGCCAGCAGTGGGCCCAGTACCAGGATCGACGCGCGCATGGTTTTCACCAGGTCGTACGGCGCTTCCAGCTTGGTGATGGCGCTGCCGTTCAGGGTGACTTTGTCGCCGTCCTGGGTGACTTTCAGGCCGGTCTCGCTCAACAGCTTGAGGATGGTGGACACGTCATGCAGGTGCGGCACATTGGACAGCTCGACGTCGTCGGAAGTCAGCAAGCCCGCGCACAGGATAGGCAGTGCCGCGTTCTTCGCGCCGGAGATGGTGATGTCGCCTTGCAGGCGGTTACCGCCTTGAATCAGAAGCTTGTCCATGCTTATCCTTGGTATTCGTCAGGGGTGAGGGTTTTCATCGACAGCGCGTGGATTTCTTCGCGCATGCGGTCGCCCAGTGCGGCGTACACCAGCTGGTGGCGCTGGATCAGGCGCTTGCCTGCAAATGCAGGCGACACAATGATGGCCTGGAAGTGCTGGCCGTCGCCTTCCACTTCGAGGTGGGTGCATTCGAGACCGGCCGAGATGTAGCCGTGGATGAGTTCTGGAGTAGTGACCATGATGAATCCTTAGAATTAGTGGCGCAAGCGATAGCCGCTGCGCAGCAAACGAATCGCCAGGAACGCCAGCACCACGAGGAAGGCCGAAACAATGGCCACACTCGCCAGCGGGTTGACGTCGGACTGGCCGAAGAAGCCGTAACGGAAGCCGTCGATCATGTAGAAGAACGGATTCAAATGCGACACCGCCTGCCATACCGGCGGCAGCGAATGGATCGAGTAGAACACGCCGGCCAGGAAGGTCAGCGGCACGATCAGAAAGTTCTGGAACGCGGCCAGCTGGTCGAATTTCTCGGCCCAGATACCGGCGATCAGCCCCATGGTGCCGAGGATGGCGGCGCCCAGCAGCGCAAACACCAGGATCCACAGCGGCGCGGCAAACGACAGATGGGCAAACCACGCGGTCACGAGGAACACGCCCAGACCCACCACGATGCCACGCACCATGGCGGCAATCACGTAGGCCGAGAAGATTTCCCAGTGCGACAAGGGCGTCAGCAGCACGAACACCAGGTTACCGGTGATCTTCGATTGAATCAGCGACGACGACGAGTTGGCGAAAGAGTTCTGCAATACGCTCATCATCACCAGCCCCGGAATCAGGAACGAGGTGTAGTTGACGCCATCGTAGACATTGACGCGGCCTTCCAGCACGTGGCCGAAGATCAGCAGATACAGCATGGCGGTCAGAATCGGCGCGGCGATGGTTTGCGTAGCCACTTTCCAGAAGCGCAGGGTCTCCTTGAAGACCAGTGTACGGAATCCGGCGGAGATAAAGTTCATACAGTACCCTTGTCCATGATCTGCAAGAAGATATCTTCCAGGTCAGCTTGTTGCAGTTGCATTTCGTCGATGACGGCGCCCGATTCGCGCAGGCGTTTCAAGATCTGTTCGACTTCAGCGTATTCGTTGATGCGCAGGCTGTACTTCTTGCCGTGCTCAGTCGCTTCCGGGTGGGTGACCAAGTGACGCAGGTCATCCGAGATATCGCCGTGCGTCAGGTTGACGATCAGCTGCGAGCCGGAGATGCGGCGGATCAGCGAAGCCATGGAATCAAGCGCCACCACCTTGCCCAGCTTGAGCATGGCGACACGCTTGCACATGGCTTGCGCTTCTTCCAGGTAGTGGGTGGTCAGCACCACGGTGTGGCCTTCGCGGTTCAGGCGCGAGATGAATTTCCACAGCGTTTGGCGCAGTTCGACGTCGACACCGGCGGTCGGCTCATCGAGCACGATCACGGGCGGCTTGTGCACCAGCGCCTGCGCCACCAGCACGCGGCGCTTCATGCCGCCGGACAGGGCGCGCATATTGACGTCGGCCTTGTTGGTGAGGTCGAGGTTGTGCATTACTTCGTCGATCCACGCGTCGTTGTTTTTCAGGCCAAAGTAGCCCGATTGCAAGCGCAGCGTTTCGCGCACGGTGAAGAACGGGTCGAACACCAGTTCCTGCGGCACCACGCCCAGCGCCTTGCGGGCGGCGCGGAAATCGCTGACCACATCGTGGCCGTGGATCTTGACCGAGCCGGCATCCGGGCGGATCAAACCGGCGATGATGGAAATCAGGGTGGTCTTGCCGGCGCCGTTCGGGCCGAGCAGGCCGAAAAACTCTCCCTCTTCAATGGTGAGGGACACGCCCCCCAGTGCCTGGAGCGACTTGTAGCGCTTCTCGACATTGCTAATTTGGATCGCTGTCATTCTTGACTTATCTATAAGGTTGCGGCGGCAGGGCCGGCGCGCGGGAAGATGCTGCGGAACGCCACGGCTCTAGGGCTGTGGCAACGTTCAATTATATTGGAAATTCAATCGGTTCGAGCCGAACCGGGGATTTTGCAGTTATTACTGCGGGCGGCGGGGTGGGGCGGAGGTCAATGGTGATGGTGGGCGGAGTCGTCGCCAACCTGGGTCTTCTTGGAGAAGACCGATTCCGGTGCTTTGACCGGGGAGAATTCGTCGAGCGCCGGGTTGCGGTAAGCAACGCCATCGGTGTCGAGCTTGACGTCGGTCGGGAACAGCAGCGAGCACACGCCGTACAGCTTGGTCAGGCTTTGCAGCGCCGGCGGCAGGTTGTTCAGTTGCAGCTGCACGCCGGCCTGCTGCGCGGCGCGCTGCCACGCCAGCATGACCGACACCGCCACCGAATCCACCGTCAACACATGGCGCAAGTCAAACGCGGTCTGGCCGGCCTTGAGGGCGGCAAAACCACGCTCCAGTGCCGCCGTGGCGTTTTCCACGGTCAGGGACGTGAGCGACTGCAGGTTGTCGATGGGTTCGGTAACGGCGTTCATGGCGTAGATTACTTTGGTGCGTTGGTTTTCAGCGGTTTGCTGGCGAGTTTTTTGTTTTTCTCGGTCAGCGCCTTGATCAGGCCGTCCATGCCGCCTTTCGAGATTTCCGAAGCGAAGGTGCCTTTATAGGTCTCGACCAGCCACGCGCCCAGCACGTTGATGTCGTAGATTTTCCAGCCTTGCGGGCCCTTGGCAACACGGTAGTTCAGCGGAATCGGCTCGCCGCGGGTCATGTTCACTTGCGAACGGACTTCGACTTCGGTGTCGGCCGGGTCAGCGCGCAGTGGCTTGAATTCCACGGTTTCGTTCTTGATCTGCGACAGCGCGCCCGAGTAGGTGAACACCAGCAGCGAGCGGAATTGCTCGGTCAGGGCTTTTTGCTGATCAGGGGTAGCGTCGCGCCAGAAACGGCCGGCGGCCAGCGCGGTCATGCGCTGGAAGTCGACGTACGGCAAGATCTTGGTTTCCACCAGCTCCATTACCTTCTTGGTGTCGCCGGCCTGGATCGCCTTGTCGGTCTTGGCGGTATCGATCACTTCCTGGCTGATGCGCTTGACCAGCGCGTCCGGCGCCTCATTGGCCGGCACAGCGGCGTGGGCGTTGACGGCCACGGCAACAGTTGCTAAAGCGATAAATTTTTTAATGAAGTTCATCTTGTGTATGCCTTATGAGTGGTTCTTCGGGTCACTGGCTGTCAGGTTTTGCAGCCGGTGTGCCGGAGTTTAACTCTTTTGGGGCCGATTCGGATGACACGGGTGCGGAAGTTTCCGCGTCGTCATCTTTTTTACGCTTGCTCGATGGGCCGTCGCCGTCCGGGTGGATCTGGCTTTCGCGGCGCTGCAGGTAGCCGTCGCGGATGAATTCGTAGCGATCAAGCGCAGCGTCTTCCAGCAAGGTGGACGCGTCCAGCAGGCCGGCGCGGGTGTCGACCACGCGCAACGCGGTGCCGATGTTGCGCACATTGGTCGGATCCTTGTAGCGCCAGATGTCGCCGGCGATATCTGCCGGCAGGGCGGCGGTGTCGCGCACGGTCGATGGGCCGAGCAGCGGCAGCATCACGTACGGGCCGGATGGCACGCCCCACACGCCGAGGGTCTGGCCGAAGTCTTCCTTGTGCTTGGGCAGGCCGGCTTCCGAGGCGATGTCGAACAGGCCAACGATACCGAGCGTCGAGTTCAGCGCGAAGCGGGCGAAGTCCGACATACCGTCTTCACCTTTGCCTTGCAGCAAGTTGTTGATCGAGCTCCAGGCGTCGCTCAGGTTGCCGAAGAAGTTGCCGACGCCGGTCTGGACGAAGCCCGGGGTCACGGTCTTGTAGGCAGTGGCCACCGGTTTCAGGGCGTAGGTGTCTACCGTGTCGTTGAACTCGAACATGGCGCGGTTGAAGCCTTCGTACGGGTCGCGCGGGTTGGGGCCGGCGCAGCCAGCCAGCATCACGGTGACGCCCAGCGCCAGCGCGGCCTGGCGGAATTTGGTGGTACGGATCATTTATCGTCCTTTCCTTCTGCGGCCTTGCTGTAGATGAACTGATTAATCAGGTCTTCCAGCACGGCTGCCGATTGGGTGCGGGCGATTTTATCGCCGGCCGCCAAGTTGTTGGTGTCGCCGCCGGCCTCGATGCCGACGTATTGTTCGCCGAGCAGGCCTGCGGTCAGGATTTTGGCCGAGCTATCTTTCGGGAACTTATAGCCCTCTTCCATGTTCAAGGTTACCAGTGCCTGATAGCTCTTGTCATCAAACTTGATCTCTCCCACACGGCCGACTACCACGCCGGAGGCCTTGACCGCCGCTTGCGGGCGCAGGCTGCCGATGTTGTCGAACTTGGCGGTCACGGCGTAGGACTTGGCGAAGGACAGCGAACCCATGTTGCCGGCCTTGAGCGCCAGGAACATCAGCGCAGCCACGCCGACAACGATGAACAGACCGACCCAGACATCCAGAGATTTGCGTTGCATATTATTCTTCCTCAGTTTCTTAATCTTTGCAGTTTGCTGCTTATTTGCTGCTTATTTGCTGCTTATTTGCTGAACATCAACGCCGTCATCATGAAGTCCAGCCACCAGATCATCAGCGATGAGATCACGACCGTGCGGGTGGTGGCGCGGGCCACGTCTTCCGGGGTCGGCTGGGCTTCATAGCCCTGGTACAGGGCGATGAAGGTGATGGCAATGCCAAACACCACGCTCTTGGCGAAGCCGTTGAAAATGTCCTTGTAGATATCGACGCCGCCTTGCATCTGCGACCAGAACGCGCCGTCGTCCACGCCGATCAGCTGCACGCCGACCAGCCAGCCGCCCAACACGCCAACGGCGCTGAACACCGAGGCCAGCAGCGGCACCGACAGGGCGCCGGCCCAGAAACGCGGCGCCAGCACGCGCTGGATCGGGTTGACGGCCATCATTTCCATGGCGGACAGCTGCTCGCCGGCCTTCATCAGGCCGATTTCTGCGGTCAGCGAAGTGCCGGCGCGGCCGGCAAACAGCAGCGCGGTGATCACCGGGCCCAGTTCGCGGGTCAGGCCCAGCGCCACCAGCAGGCCCAGCGATTGCTCGGCGCCGTATTTGTTCAAGGTGTAGTAACCCTGCAAGCCCAGCACCATGCCAACGAACAGACCGGACAGGGTGATGATCAGCATCGAATAGTTACCGATGAAATGCAGCTGCTCGACCACCAGGCGCGGGCGTTTCAGCAGCCCCGGCGACAAGCCCAGCATGGCGCCGAACGTGCGCGCGCCGAAACCGATGCTTTCAATGTAATCGCGCAGCGGCGCGCCCAGCCGGGACAACCAATTCTTCAAACTCATACTTTCACTCCCAGGCCCAGGTCGTCGGCCAGGGACTTGCCTGGATAGTGGAACGGCACCGGGCCGTCCGCTTCCGCGTTGACGAACTGCTTCACGTACGGATCGGTGGACACCAGCATCTCGGCCGGCGTGCCGCTGGCAACGATCTTGCCTTGCGACAGGAAATAAACATAGTCGGCGATGGCGAAGCTCTCTTTGACATCGTGCGACACCAGCACCGTGGTCGAACCGAGCGCCGAATTCAGGTTGCGGATCAGGTTGGCGGTAACGCCCATCGAGATCGGATCGAGGCCGGCGAACGGCTCGTCATACATAATCAATTCCGGGTCGAGCGCGATCGAGCGCGCCAGCGCCACGCGGCGCGCCATGCCGCCGGAGATTTCTCCGGGCTTCAGCTTGGCGGCGTTGCGCAGGCCCACCGCCTGCAGCTTCATCAGCACAAGGTTGCGGATCAATTCTTCCGGCAAATCGGTGTGCTCGCGCAGCGGGAAGGCGACGTTTTCAAACACGGTCAGGTCGGTGAACAAGGCGCCGTGCTGGAACAGCATGCCCATCTTGCGACGCAGCAGATACAGGCCGGCGGTATTCAATTTATGCACCACCTGGCCTTGCACTTTAACGTGGCCCTTCTGCGGACGCAACTGGCCGCCGATCAGGCGCAACACGGTGGTCTTGCCACTGCCGGAGCCGCCCATGATCGCAATCACCTTCCCGCGTGGGAAGTCCATGTTCAAGCCCGACAGGATCGCCCGCTTGCCATAGGTGAAGTGTAAATCACGGATTTCGACTAGATTAGCCACGACTGAACTCATTTTTTGGAATGCCGTATTGTAGTGCAGAAAGCACAATCTCTGCTGGAGACCACCTCTTTTGGCGGTGGCGAATGGCAGATAATACAACACTACTGAATCCAAAGTCAGCAATTTACACCGGGCACCAATTGTTACATTCATGCAGTGCAGCAGGCGATACTTTCAAAAAAAACCGGGTACGGCTGGGGATCGCCCATCCGTACCCGGCAGGGAGTCAGGCGGAGCCTGATTGCCGTGTTTTGAGTTTAGCGCGGCAACTCGGAACTGCCCATCAGGAACTCGTCGACCGCGCGCGCGCATTGGCGGCCTTCGCGGATCGCCCACACCACCAGGGATTGGCCGCGGCGCATGTCGCCGGCAGCAAATACCTTGGCTGCGGAAGTCTTGTAGCAGCCTTCGCCATCGGTGGTGGCCTTGGCGTTGCCGCGTGCATCTTTTTCAACTGCGAAAGCGTCGAGGATGTTGGCGACCGGCGAGACGAAGCCCATGGCCAGGAACACCAGGTCGGCTTTCATTTCGAATTCCGAGTTCGGCACTTCGGTCATCTTGCCGTCTTTCCACTCGACGCGGCAGGCGATCAGCTTCTCAACCTTGCCGCCCTTGCCTTCCAGGCGCTTGGTGGCCACGGCCCAGTCGCGCTCGCAGCCTTCCTCGTGCGACGACGAGGTGCGCAGCTTGGTCGGCCAGTATGGCCACACCAGCGGCTTGTTCTCTTGCTCCGGCGGCATAGGCATCAGTTCAAACTGGGTCACCGAGGCGGCGCCGTGGCGATTCGAGGTGCCGACGCAGTCGGAACCGGTGTCGCCGCCGCCGATCACCACCACGTGCTTGCCGGTGGCCTTGATCTGGTCTTTCAGCTTGTCGCCGGCGTTGACCTTGTTTTGCTGCGGCAGGAAGTCCATGGCGAAGTGCACGCCTTTGAGCTCACGGCCCGGCACCGGCAAGTCGCGCGGCGATTCGGAACCACCGGCCAGCACCACGGCGTCGAAGTCTTTTTGCAGATCTTCAGGGAAGATGGTTTCCTTGGCCCAGTTGTTGACGTTGGCCGGGAAGTCCTTGCCGATCAACACGCTGGTGCGGAATACCACGCCTTCGGCTTCCATCTGCTTGATGCGGCGGTCGATGTGCGACTTTTCCATCTTGAAGTCTGGAATGCCGTAGCGCAGCAGGCCGCCGATGCGGTCGGATTTTTCAAATACGGTCACAGCGTGGCCGGCGCGCGCCAGCTGCTGGGCAGCGGCCAGGCCGGCTGGGCCGGAACCGACCACGGCGACTTTCTTGCCGGTTTGCTTGGCCGCAGGCTGCGGCACCACCCAGCCGTGTTCCCAGCCTTCGTCGATGATTTTGTGCTCGATCGACTTGATGCCGACCGGCAGTTCGTGGATACCCAGGGTACAGGCAGCCTCGCACGGGGCCGGGCAGATGCGGCCGGTGAATTCCGGGAAGTTGTTGGTCGAGTGCAGGGTGTCCAGTGCCTCGCGGTAGTTGCCGCGATAAACCAGGTCGTTCCAGTCCGGGATGATGTTGTTGACCGGGCAGCCGTTGTTGCAGAACGGGATGCCGCAGTCCATGCAGCGCGCGCCCTGTACCTTGGCTTGCTCGTTGGTCAGCGGAATGACGAATTCCGCGTAGTTTTTCAGGCGCGTCGCTGGCGGCAGATAGCCTTCTTCCTGACGCTGGAATTCCATGAAGCCGGTGATTTTACCCACGATATTTTTCCTTCGTAATCTTTTGAGCCGTCGTCCCGGCGTAGGCCGGGACAACGTGGCGTTGTATTAGGCAGCGATCGGTTGAGCGGATGCGGCTTCGTTTGCCACGTCTTCGGCCATCTCGGCCAGCGCGCGCTTGTATTCGCTTGGGAATACTTTGACGAACTTGCCGCGGCTCTCGGCCCAGTTATCGAGCAACAGGCGGGCACGGGTGCTGCCGGTGTGCTTGAAGTGACGCTCGATCAAGCGCTTCAGGATCACCTCGTCCGACTCGCGGCCGATGTCCTTGTGCTGGATGTGCCAGGTTTCGCTCTGTGCTTCCTGCTCCTTGGTGGTCAGCACCGGCTCCAGCGACACCATGGCAGTGTTGCAGCGCGATTCGAAATCGCCGTCCGGGTTGTACACGTAGGCGATGCCGCCCGACATGCCTGCCGCGAAGTTACGGCCGGTGTTGCCCAGCACCACGACCGTGCCGCCGGTCATGTATTCGCAACCGTGGTCGCCGGTGCCCTCGACGATGGCGGTGGCGCCCGAGTTACGCACCGCGAAGCGCTCGCCGGCCACGCCGTTGAAGAAGGCTTCACCGGCAATCGCACCGTACAGCACGGTGTTGCCGATGATGATGTTGTTCACGGCCCAGCCACGGAACTCGGTGTTCGGACGCACGATGATGCGGCCGCCCGACAAGCCCTTGCCGACGTAGTCGTTGCCTTCGCCCACCAGGTCGATGGTGATGCCGTGCGCGAGGAAGGCGCATGCCGACTGGCCGGCCGTGCCTTGCAGCTGGATGTGGATGGTGTCGTCCGGCAGGCCGGCGTGGCCGTAGCGCTTGGCCACTTCGCCCGACAGCATGGTGCCCACAGTGCGGTTCAAGTTCTTCACCGGCGAGATGAAGGACACGCGCTCGCCTTTTTCCAGCGCCGCCTTGGCTTGCGCGATCAGCTTGTGATCGAGCGCCTTGTCGAGGCCGTGATCCTGCTCCATCGTGTGGTAGACGGAATCGCCATTCGGCACTTCCGGCGCGTAGAAGATGTTGCTGAAGTCGAGGCCCTTGGCTTTCCAGTGCGAGATCGCCTTGGATTTGTCCAGCAGGTCGACGCGGCCGATCAGCTCGTCGTAGGTGCGGATGCCCAGTTGCGCCATCAGCTGGCGGGCTTCTTCGGCGACGAAGAAGAAGTAGTTCACAACGTACTCAGGCTTGCCCGAGAACTTGGCGCGCAGCACCGGATCCTGGGTCGCAACGCCGACCGGGCAGGTGTTCAGGTGGCACTTGCGCATCATGATGCAGCCTTCCACCACCAGCGGTGCGGTAGCGAAGCCGATTTCGTCGGCGCCCAGCAGCGCGGCGATGACGACGTCGCGGCCGGTACGCATCTGGCCGTCGGCCTGTACACGGATACGGCTACGCAGGCCGTTCAGTACCAGGGTCTGCTGCGTTTCAGCCAGGCCCAGCTCCCACGGCGTGCCGGCGTGCTTGACCGAGGACAGCGGCGAAGCGCCGGTGCCGCCGTCATGGCCTGCTACCACCACGTGATCAGCCTTGGCCTTGGTCACGCCCGCAGCCACGGTGCCGATACCCACTTCCGACACCAGCTTGACCGAGATCGAAGCGCGCGGATTGGCGTTTTTCAGATCGTGAATCAGCTGCGCCAAGTCTTCAATCGAGTAGATATCATGGTGCGGAGGAGGCGAAATCAGGCCCACGCCCGGCACCGAGAAGCGCAGCGTTGCAATGTATTCCGACACCTTGTGGCCCGGCAGCTGGCCGCCTTCGCCCGGTTTTGCACCCTGCGCCATCTTGATCTGAATCTGGTCAGCCGAGTTGAGGTAAGCAGCGGTCACGCCGAAACGGCCCGACGCCACCTGCTTGATGCGCGAACGCAGCGAGTCGCCTTCTTGCAGCGGAATATCGACCACCATCTGCTCTTTGCCCATGACCGAGGCCATGGTCTCGCCCTGCTTGATCTTGATGCCTTTCAACTCCATGGTGTAGCGCGATGGATCTTCGCCGCCTTCACCGGTGTTGGACTTGCCGCCGATGCGGTTCATGGCCACGGCCAGCGTGGCGTGCGCCTCGGTCGAGATCGAACCCATCGACATGGCGCCGGTGGCGAAACGCTTGACGATTTCCTTGGCTGGCTCCACTTCATCCAGCGGAATCGCCTTGCTTGGATCGATCTTGAACTCGAACAGGCCGCGCAGGGTCAGGTGGCGCTTGCTCTGGTCGTTGATGATTTGGGCGTACTCTTTATAGCTCGAATAGTTGTTCGAGCGGGTCGAGTGTTGCAGCTTGGCGATGGCGTCCGGCGTCCACAGGTGGTCTTCACCGCGGATGCGGAAGGCGTACTCACCGCCGGCGTCCAGGTGGTTGGCCAGCACTGGGTCGTCGCCGAAAGCCAGGTTGTGCAGGCGCAGCGCTTCTTCCGCCACTTCAAACACGCCGATGCCTTCCACGTTGGAGGCGGTGCCACGGAAATACTTATCGACCAGCGACTTGTTCAGGCCGACAGCTTCAAAGATTTGCGCGCCGCAGTAGGACATATAGGTCGAGATGCCCATCTTCGACATCACCTTCATCAGGCCTTTGCCGATGGCCTTGGTGAAGTTGTAGATGGCTTTTTCAGCCGACATATCGCCCGGCATGCCGTGTGCCATCTCGGCCAGGGTTTCCATCGCCAGGTACGGGTGGATCGCTTCCGCGCCATAGCCGGCCAGCAGGGCGAAGTGATGGGTCTCGCGGGCCGAGCCGGTTTCCACCACCAGGCCGGTCGAGGCGCGCAGGCCTTTGCTGACCAGGTGCTGGTGAATGGTCGAGGTGGCCAGCAGCGCAGGGATCGCCACGCGGTCTGGGCCGATGCTGCGGTCGGACACGACCAGGATGTTGTGGCCCGATTTAACGGCGTCCACGGCTTCCGCGCACAGCGAAGCGAGGCAGGCTTCCACGCCTTCCTTGCCCCAGGCCAGCGGGTAGCAAATGCCCAGCTCGTACGACTTGAACTTGCCGCCGGTGTGCTGGCTGATGTTGCGCAGGCGTTCCATATCGTCGAAGCCCAGGATCGGCTGCGACACTTCGAGGCGCATCGGTGGGTTGACGTTGTTGGTATCCAGCAGGTTAGGCTTGGGGCCGATGAACGATACCAGCGACATCACCATCGCTTCGCGGATCGGGTCGATCGGCGGGTTGGTCACCTGCGCGAACAGCTGCTTGAAGTAGGAGTACAGCGGCTTCAGCTTGTTGGACATGACGGCCAGCGGCGAGTCATTGCCCATCGAGCCGGTCGCTTCTTCGCCGGCGGCGGCCATCGGCGCCATCAGGAATTTCAGGTCTTCCTGGGTGTAGCCGAAAGCTTGCTGGCGATCCAGCAGCGATGGCACGGCTTTTTCGCCGGCGGCAGGCTTGTCCTTGGCGCGGTTGTGCGCCAGCTGGCTTTCGCTCAGCTTGATTTCGTTGAGCTTGATGCGCACCGCGTTAATCCATGCCTTGTACGGCTTGGCGTTGGCGTAGGTGTCTTTCAGTTCTTTGTCGTCAACGATGCGACCAGCTTCCAGGTCGATCAGGAACATCTTGCCCGGCTGCAGACGCCATTTCTGGATGATTTTCGACTCAGGAATCGGCAACACACCTGATTCCGACGCCATCACCACCAGATCGTCGTCGGTCACGATGTAACGTGCGGGACGCAGGCCGTTACGATCCAGCGTGCCGCCGATGTAGCGGCCGTCGGTGAAGGCCATAGCGGCCGGGCCGTCCCACGGTTCCATCATGGCGGCGTGATATTCGTAGAACGCGCGGCGATTGTCGTCCATCGTGCCGTGATTTTCCCAGGCTTCCGGGATCATCATCATCATCGCCTGGGCCAGCGGGTAGCCTGCCATCAGCAGCAGTTCCAGCGCGTTGTCGAAGCAGGCGGTGTCCGACTGGCCTTCGTAGATCAGCGGGAACAGCTTTTGCAGGTCTTCGCCCAGCACAGCCGACTTCATCACGCCTTCGCGGGCGCGCATCCAGTTGAAGTTGCCTTTAACGGTGTTGATCTCGCCGTTGTGGGCGATCAGGCGGTACGGGTGGGCCAGCGGCCATTCCGGGAAGGTGTTGGTTGAGAAGCGTTGGTGCACCAGCGCCAGCGCCGACACGCAGCGCGCGTCTTGCAGGTCTTTGTAGTACACGCCCACCTGGTCAGCCAGCAGCAAGCCCTTGTAGACGATGGTACGGGCCGACATCGAGGCCACGAAGAATTCTTTGCCGTGGATCAGTTTCAGCGCCTGGATCGCGTGGCCCGACGATTTGCGGATCACGTACAGCTTACGCTCGAGCGCGTCGGTGACCATGATGTCGGCGCCGCGACCGATGAAGATCTGGCGAATGACCGGTTCCTTGGTGCGCACGGTCGGCGACATCGGCATATCGACGTCCACCGGCACATTGCGCCAGCCCAGCACCACCTGGCCTTCGGCAC
The DNA here is from genome assembly GCF_009857435.1 of Duganella rivi. Classification (GTDB taxonomy): domain Bacteria; phylum Pseudomonadota; class Gammaproteobacteria; order Burkholderiales; family Burkholderiaceae_D; genus Rugamonas; species Rugamonas rivi. The sequence continues at coordinate 630,779 of NZ_WWCK01000006.1, read as the reverse complement.
GCACGGCGCGCTCGATTTCCTGTTCGCAGGCGATGCGCGAGGCGTTTTCTTTCGGCAGGAATACCATGCCGACGCCGTATTCGCCCGGTGGCGGCAGTTCCACGCCTTGCTTAGCCATTTCGTCGCGGTAGTACTGATCCGGGATCTGGATCAGGATACCGGCGCCGTCGCCCATCAGCGGATCGGCGCCCACCGCGCCGCGGTGATCGAGGTTCTTCAAGATCAGCAGACCCTGTTCCACAATCGAGTGACTCTTGTTGCCCTTGATGTGGGCGACGAACCCGACGCCGCAGGCATCATGTTCATTGGACGGATCGTAAAGACCTTGCGCTTTCATGGCTAAACTCCAGGGACTGTGGCTCGAAACGCAAGGTTAGTGCAATGCAGCGTAAACCTCAACAAGAAAAATTAGGGTCGGAGTCGAATTAAATTTTCCTCAGAAGCTTATTTTTTTAATTGGGGACAGAGTGAAGCCTTATTCGGTGGCAGGCTTTATTTTGAACGGCCGGCCGCGTTTTGCCGGCAATACCTGCCGTTTTACCTTGGCTTGCAGAGCGGTCTGGAACTGCTGCGAGCCCAGCGGCCAGCCTTTGAGTAGCGATTTGCCAATTAAAGTGATTTCGTCAGCAGTCAGCGCCGGCTGGGACAGCGCGCTGTAGGCGGCCTCGCGCTGGAATGGCGTGTTACCGAGTTCCCACACCTTGGCGTGGTCGGTCACCAGGCCGTCCGGGCGGATGCCGGCATGGTGGCAGTAGCTCGACCACGGATAGTCCTCGGCCCGCGCCACCATGCCGTTGCGTACAGGATTGAACTCGATGTAACGGCTGCACAACATAAAGTAGGCGTCAGCGTCGATCAGCGAGGTTTTGTAGCGCCCGTTCCACAAAGTTCCACTGCGGGAATACTTTTGGTTGAAATAAGGCACGTAATAGCGGCCCACCCATTGCATCATCTGGCCCAAGCCGGTGTCATCGGAGGGCGTGACCAGCAAATGCAGGTGATTTGGCATCAAAACGTAGCAGTGGACTGCCACTTTGTAGGTTTTGGCGGCGGTACGCAGCCAGCCGAGGAAGGTTTGGTAATCTTCAGCGTCAAGGAACACGTCTTGATTGTTGGCGCCGGTCTGGATGACGTGATGCGGCTGGTGGGGAACGATTAAACGGGGCAGGCGTGCCATACAAATAATAAAAAGGGGGTGATAAAACCCAAATTCTACCCCCTTAATATGACTCCGTCCCCATTAGATTCAGCGCCTGTGCAAAACGGCGTGACTCCGTCCCTATTTGTACCCCGCACTGCGGTCCGCTGCGGGGTCTGACCCCGTACGGGGTCAGACCCCTCTATCGGTTTGGGTTTTAGGATAAATTAAAGCTGGCCGACAGGCTATAGCCCTCGCCGTACGCGCTGCGCAGCGGCAGGTCTTGGCCGAGACCGGTACGCGCTTTTTTGCGCAGGCGGTACACCAGCATGTCCACGCGGCGGCCCGCATCCGGGTCGTCACCACCAATGCCCGCCACGATCACCTGGCGCGGCACCGGCCGCGTGTTGATGGTCAGCAGGTGCAGGAAATTGCACTCTTTCTCGGTCAGCGTAATCGCCATGCCTTGCAGTTCCAGCTGGCGGGCGCTGACCTTGAGCGTCCACTTGCTTGGCGCCGGAATCGTCTCTTGCGGGCCGACGCGGCGGTCCAGCGCTTCAATGTGCGCCGCCAATTCCGGGAATTTGATAGGCTTGGTCAAGTAATGGTCCGCGCCAAGGCGCAAACCCAGGATGCGATTGTCGAAAGCCACGCGGCCAGTCAGCACCAGCAAGCCGATTTGCGGATAAAGCTGGCGCATGCGCGGAATCACATTGAAGCCGTCCTCGTCCGGTAGGCCGAGGTCGAGTACGACCACGCCCACATTGCCCTGGCTGAGGGCCGACCACATATCGCTGGCGTTGTTGGTGATGTGTACTTCGTGTTCAAGTTCAGTCAGGAACTCCGCCATTTCTTCGGCGTAGTCGAGATTGTCTTCCACGATGAGTATTTGCGTCATTGATGCGCCATTCGTTCAATTGTTGGGCAATTGTGCCCAGACCTGGGACAATCAGCTTGCGTCCAAGGAATTATCACTGCTGGCATCGGCAGGCGCAAGGCTTTTCCCGGCATTGGCCGCCACGGGCAACCAAATCCGAAATTCCGTGCCGCTTTCAGAAACATTCCGGGCCGTCACCGTGCCGCCGTGGACATCGACTATCGAGCGTGCCATGTACAGGCCCAGCCCTGATCCCGCCACGCTTGCAGCGTTACTGCCGCGATAGGCTTTGTCGAAAACATGCGGCAATTCCGCTTCCGGGATGCCGGCGCCATGATCGCGCACTAAAAATTCGACGCCACCTTCTGTTGCAATTCTCCCCACCAATTCTATCGGAATATTATCGCTTGTGTACTTTATTGCATTGTCGAGCAGGATTTCGAGACACAAACGCATGCCGGAAGGGTCGCAGCGCATCCACTGCGGCAGCTCCTGGGTCTGCACCGTGACCGTTTTGCGACGGCGCTGGGCTTGCTCGGCCGCAGATTGCAACAGCATGGACGGGTTGATTTCGTTGGGTTGGCGCTCGCGGCCAATGCTGGCCATGCGCTCCGGCGACAGATATTCATCCAGCATGGCGAGCATGCGGTCTACGGCCGTCTGGATTTTGCGGTAGCGCTTGCGGGTGCCTTCGTCGTGATGGCTGCCGGTCATTTCCAGCCGCTGCACGGCGCCGTCGATGGTCGATAGCGGTGTGCGGAATTCATGCGACAGCATGGAGGCGAATTTTTTTTGCTGCACGGCCAGCTCGCGCCGCGCGGTGAGGTCGCGCACCACGCCGACCACGGTGGACGGCGTGCCATGCTCGTCCAGGATGAGGGTCGATTCGATTTCCACCGGCACCGCGTGGCCATCGCTGTGCGCCAACTCGGTTTCACGCAGCAAGCGACGACGGCTCAGGTCGCCCTCGGCGTAGCGCGACAGCCGCGCCTGCAAATCCTTGAGCAGGCCGGCAGCCAGCGCCTGCGCGGTTTCCAGGGTGTAGCCGAATTGCCGCTCGGCCGCCGGACTCAGCCACGTCAGCTGGAGACTGGCGCAGTCGGCCATCCAGCTGATTTCGCTGCTGTGATCAAGCAGCAGCCGGTAGCGGGCCTCGTTCGCTTGCGACTGCTTGAGGGCCGCCTGGAGTTCCGCTATCGTCTGCGTCATCGCCGTCTCCTATTCAACCAGCGGTGCAAAGATCTGCTGCAGGTCTTCCTGCGTCAGCGCCATCTTCTGCGATTCGCCTTCGGCCAGGATCGATTGCGCCAAGTCGGATTTCTTCTGTTGCAGGACTTGGATTTTTTCTTCCAGCGTGCCTTTGGCGATCAGCTTGTACACGAACACCGGCTTGTCTTGTCCGATACGCCACGCGCGGTCGGTGGCCTGGTTTTCCGCAGCCGGATTCCACCATGGATCGTAGTGGATAACCGTGTCGGCCGCCGTCAGGTTGAGTCCGACACCGCCTGCCTTCAGCGATATCAGGAAGATAGGCACGGCGCCCTGCTGGAAGGCCGCCACTTGGGCGCTGCGGTCTTTGGTGTCGCCGGTCAGCAAGGCATAGGGAATATCGCGCGCTTCCAGTTCTTCCTCGATCAGCTCCAGCATGCTGGTGAACTGCGAGAACACCAGGATCTTGCGCTTCTCTTCCAGCAAGTCTTCGACCATCTGCATCAGGTCGGCCAGCTTGGCCGAACCGGCTGCTTGCTGTTTCTTGGTGGTGGACTTGACCAGGCGTGGATCGCAGCACACTTGGCGCAGCTTGAGCAGCGCTTCCAGAATCACGATCTGGCTGCGCGCCACACCCTTGCGGTCGATTTCCTCGCGCACTTTTTGATCCATGGCGAGACGCACAGTTTCGTACAGGTCGCGCTGGGCGCCGGTCAGTTCGACCTTGCGCACCATCTCGGTTTTCGGCGGCAGCTCTTTCGCCACGCTGTCCTTGGTACGGCGCAGCAGGAAGGGCTTGATGCGGCGGTTCAGCAGCGCGCGGCGCAGCGGATCATCTTGCCGTTCGATCGGATGGCGGAACACGGTGTTGAAGCCCTTCTCGTCGCCAAGCAAGCCCGGCAACAGGAAGTGGAATTGCGACCACAGCTCGCCAAGGTGGTTTTCCAGCGGCGTACCCGACAGGCACAGGCGATGGCGCGCACGCAGCAGGCCGGCGCTCTGGGCCGCCTTGGAACGGGTGTTCTTGATGTAGTGCGACTCGTCGAGAATGACCAGATGGAAATCGTGCTCGCGCAGCTTTTCCTCGTCGCGCGGCAGCAGGGCGTAGGTGGTCAGCACCAGATCGGCTTCATCGATCTGGTCGAACTGGCCCATGCGATCTTTGCCTTGCAGCAGCAGCACTTTCAGGCCGGGAGCGAAGCGCGCAGCTTCTTCCTGCCAGTTGCCCATCAGGCTGGTTGGCGCGATCACCAGCGCCGGCGCGGTCAGGCGGCCGGCTTCTTTTTCCACGAGGATGTGTGCCAGCGTTTGCACGGTTTTACCGAGGCCCATGTCATCGGCCAGGATGCCGGCGAAGCCGTACTCGCGCAGGAATTGCATCCACGACAGGCCGTCGGTCTGGTAGTCACGCAAGGTGGCTTGCAAACCGGCCGGTGTGGCGACACGTTTCACCGCGCCAAACTGGTTCAGGCGCGCCCCCATTTCACGCAGCTCGGCGCCGCCGGTCCATTCCAGTTCCACGTTGCGGGCCAGTTCGTCCAGGCGCGCAGCATCCAGCGTGGCCATGTGCAGCGAGTTCTTGATCTTGTCGCTGAAATACAACTCGCCCAGCGTGTTCAAGATCGGACGGACGCGGCCCCATGGCAGGGCAACGCGCGAGCCATCCGCCAGCGTAGCCAGCATCTGGTCTTCCTCGCCGTGGTTGGCGATGACTTTCGGATTGAAATCGTTGGGCGCATTGCGGATCAGTTGCACCAGCACCGGCAGCAACGGCACGCGCTCCTGGTTGACCATGATGCCGAGTTCGAGATCGAACCATGCACGGCCACCATCAGCCTCGTCTTCCACTACTTCCGCGTACCAGTCGCCGACTTCTTGCGTGTCGTAGCGATACTTGACGGTTTTTTCGATTTTCCAGCCAGCTTCTTTCAGCGCGGAGATGCCGTCGCGGGCAAAGCGTATCCACTCGGCTTGGCTAGGCAGCAACAGGCCGCCCTTGACGCTGCTCAGCGGCAGAGTGCTAGGCGCAACGAAATGGCGCTCGGTCAATGCGGCCAGCGCGTCGTCCTCAGCGCTGCTGTCGCGCTGGATGATTTCGGTAACGTCGCCTTTTTGGCGCACCACGCGCTGCGATGGATCGAACGACACGCGCTCGCCGTCGTAATCGAAGGACAGCACGGCAAAGTCGTTCCAGCGTTGCAGCGAACCATCGGCCAGCATGGCCGCATCCAGCGTCAGCACCGGACGCGGCTTGACGTCGTCGCGCATGCGCTGCGGCAGCGGTTGCGGCAGCGGCATCAAGCCTTGCAGGCCGTGCGCCAGCAGCAGCTGCGACACGCGCATCTTGTCGTTATTGGTCAGCAGCGGCGCTTGCGCCACCAGCGCTTGCAGGTCGGCCAGCGGGATCTCGGTGCCGCCCTGGTTCAATTGCAGCACGCCGCACGACAGGTTATCGATGTACCACGGCGGATCGGTCGGCAGCATGTAGTCGACCTGGTCGGCGCCGACATGCTTGGCGCCCGGCGGCGGCGCGACCTGCCAGCCCAAGCGCAAACCCTTGCCCTCTTCGCGCCACGCCAGATTCGCTTCGCGCAACACGCCGCCCTTGAGCGGATAGACCAGACCATTGCCGACGTCGGCCCACGAGTTTGCCCACAACAATTTGTCCTGCTCGGCCAGCATATTCAGCAGCGCCGCGCCGATCTTGCCGCGCGGCTCGGTAGCCGAACCGGTCTGCGAATTCTGGCCGCTGCGCATTGCGACAAAGAAACGGATCAGGTCTTCGTCGGCTTGCGTCATGAAAGTCGGTGGCGTCGACAGCAGCGAAAATACCTCGCTGACCGGACTGGCCGCCGCCACGTCGCCGTTCGGGCGCAGGCGGGCCTTGTACAGGCACAGCGCTACGTGGCGGCCGCCGCTGGTGGGCGCCATCACGTAGATCAGTTTGTATTGGGTTTGCTTGGGGTCGTTATCGACCGGCGGCGGAGTGAGCTTGGCCTTGGGATGCGCTGCCGCATCCACACGCTGCAGCCAGGTGGCTACGGCGTACGACAATTGATTCGCAGGCGGCGCTGGGCGTGTGGTAGCCGGTGCTGGAGCAGCAGGGGCGGCAGGGGCGTCGTCGCGGGTAAGATCCATAGGTCGCATTGTTGGTCAAAGATAGTTCAAAAACAGCAACAGGCAATATTATCCGCCATTGAAGCGTTCGTGTTCACGTAATTCTTGTAAAACCTGTTCGATAGCGTGGGCTTCCCCACGTTCGCCCTCCTTTCAGACGGCTGATGGCGTATTATTCCGGGCTTGTCTGTCTAGGAATCATCACCATGTTGCCTTCTATCGAACAACGTCTTGCCCTCGAACTGGCCGCCAAGCCGGCCCAAGTTGCCGCCGCCATCGCCCTGTTGGACGAGGGCGCCACCGTTCCTTTCATCGCCCGCTATCGTAAAGAGGCGACCGGGGGGCTCGATGACACCCAGCTGCGCCTGCTCGAAGAACGCCTGCGCTACCTGCGCGAGCTGGAAGATCGCCGCGCCAGTATCGTGGCATCGATTACCGAGCAAAACAAGATGACACCAGAGTTGCTAGATGCTGTCATGCACGCAGAAGACAAGACCCGTCTGGAAGACTTATATCTTCCGTACAAACAAAAACGCCGCACCAAGGCGCAAATCGCCATCGAAGCGGGCCTGGCGCCGCTGGCGGACGGCTTGCTCGACAATCCAGAACTGAATCCTGAGACGGAAGCCGGCAAGTACCTGCGCGAAGCCTTCACCACCGCCGACGGCAACAATCCGGGCGTGGCCGACACCAAAGCCGCCCTCGACGGCGCGCGCCAGATCCTGATGGAACGCTTTGCCGAAGACGCTACCTTGCTGCAATCCTTGCGCGAATATGTGCAAGAGCATGGCATTGTTGAGTCGAAAGTTATTGAAGGTAAGCAAGAAGAGGGCGAAAAATTCGCCGATTATTTCGATTATTCCGAGCCGCTGGCCAGCGTGCCGTCGCACCGCGCCCTGGCGCTGATGCGCGGCCGCCGTGAAGGCGTGCTGGATGTGGCCCTGCGCCTCGATTCCGAGCCGGAAAAACCAAAGTGGGACGCGCCGCACAATCCGTGCGAGAGCCGCATTGCCGCCCGTTTCGGCATCAAGAACGCCGGCCGCCCGGCCGACAAGTGGCTGTCAGACACCGCGCGCTGGACTTGGCGTGTGAAAAGCTTCATGCATTTGGATACAGAATTGATGGGCGCACTGCGCGAGAAATCCGAGCTGGAAGCCATCAACGTATTCGCTACCAACTTGAAAGCCTTGCTGCTGGCAGCCCCGGCCGGCCAGCGCGCCACCATGGGCCTCGATCCTGGCCTGCGCACCGGCGTCAAAGTGGCGGTGGTGGACGCCACCGGCAAGGTTGTGGATACCGCCGTGATTTATCCACACCAGCCGAAAAATGACTGGGAAGGCTCGCTGCACACCCTGGGCAAGCTGGCCATGAAGCACAATGTATCGCTGATTTCGATCGGCAACGGCACCGCTTCGCGCGAGACCGACAAGCTGGCGCAAGACCTGCTCAAGCGTTTCCCTGAGCAAAAAATGAGCAAAATCGTGGTGTCCGAGGCGGGTGCGTCGGTGTACTCGGCGTCGGAGTACGCCTCGAAAGAGCTGCCGGACATGGACGTGTCGCTGCGCGGCGCGGTGTCGATTGCGCGCCGCCTGCAAGATCCGCTGGCTGAGCTGGTCAAGATCGATCCGAAATCGATCGGCGTCGGCCAGTACCAGCACGACGTGTCGCAGACCCAGCTGGCGCGCACGCTGGACGCCGTGGTCGAGGATTGCGTGAACGCGGTCGGCGTGGATGTGAACACCGCCTCGGCGCCGCTGCTGGCACGGGTGTCGGGCTTGTCGTCCTCGGTGGCGCAGGCGATTGTCGCCTACCGCGACCTGAAGGGAGCGTTCACTTCGCGTGCAGCCCTGAAATCCGTGCCGCGCCTGGGCGACAAGACCTTCGAACAGGCGGCCGGCTTCCTGCGCGTGATGAACGGCGAGAACCCGCTGGACGCCTCGGCAGTCCACCCGGAATCCTACCCGCTGGTGGAAAAAATCCTGAGCGACATCCAGAAGGACATCAAAGGCGTGATCGGCGATACCGCCCTGATCAAGCGCCTGCAACCGGCCAAGTACGCCGACGACAAGTTCGGCGTACCGACCATCACCGACATCCTGAAGGAGCTGGAAAAGCCAGGCCGCGACCCACGCCCTGAATTCACCACCGCCACCTTTAAAGAAGGCGTGGAAGAAATCAAGGACTTGCGCCCGGATATGATCCTGGAAGGCGTGGTGACTAACGTGGCCGCCTTCGGCGCGTTTGTCGACATCGGCGTGCATCAGGACGGCCTGGTGCACATCTCGGCGCTGTCCAACACCTTCGTCAAAGATCCGCACACGGTGGTGAAAGCCGGCCAGGTGGTGAAAGTGAAAGTGCTGGAAGTGGACGAAAAGCGCAAGCGCATCGCCCTGACCATGCGCCTCTCCGACAGCGCGCCGCAAGCCGGTTCGCAGCCGCAGCAGCGCGGCGACCGCAACGACCGCCGCGCCATGGGCCAGCAGCAAAAGTCGCAAACCCGCGAGCCGGCGATGGGCGGCAGCATGGCCGCCGCCTTCGCCAAGCTGCGGGGGTAAAATCACGGGCGCCGGCATTTTCTTATAAAATGCCGGTATTCGACATCTTTACACCCTAGAGGCAGCTATGAGCGACGTACAAACTTGGATCAAAGAAACCGTGACCAACACCCCGGTGGTGCTGTTCATGAAGGGCACCGCCCAGTTCCCACAATGCGGCTTCTCCGGCCGTGCTATCCAGATCCTGAAAGCGTGCGGCGTTGAAAACATTGCCACCGTGAACGTGCTGGAAGACCCGGAAGTGCGCCAAGGCATCAAGGACTACTCGAACTGGCCGACCATTCCCCAGCTGTACATCAAGGGTGAATTCATCGGCGGTTCGGACATCATGAACGAGATGTTTGAGTCGGGCGAACTGAAAGCCCTGCTGGATGCCTGATCGGCCTCAGCGGATTGTCATTGCCATCACCGGCGCCACCGGTGCGGTGTATGGCGTGCGTCTGCTGCAAGTTTTACAACATATCGCAGGCGTCGAGACCCACCTCGTGATCTCGGACGCCGCGGTTCTCACCCTGCACCAGGAAACCGGCTTGCAGCGGCGCGAAGTTGAATCCTATGCCCACGTGGTGCACAAGGTGCGCGATGTTGGCGCAGCCATTGCCAGCGGCTCGTTCCAGAGCGAGGGCATGATTATCGCCCCCTGCTCGATGAAAACGCTGGCTTCAGTCGCCCACGGCTTGTCTGACAACCTGATCGCGCGCGCCGCCGACGTGGTGCTCAAGGAGCGCCGCCGCCTGGTGCTGATGGTACGGGAAACCCCGTTCAACCTCGCGCACCTGCGCAATATGACGGCGGTCACGGAAATGGGCGGCATCATCTTCCCCCCGCTACCTAGCTTCTATCACAACCCGCAGACAATTGCGGAAATGGTCGACCACACGGTGGCCCGCGTCATTGATTTATTTGGGATAGAGCACGCACTGGCGCCACGCTGGGCGGGCCTCAAGGGCGCCGCCGGCGGCGACACGGGACAGACTTAACGCTTGTCGTAGTAAGAACTGCTGGCGCGCTTCAGTTCACGGGCTTCTTCCACCATGCGGCGCTGGGCAATGCGCTTGCGCATCACTTCAGCGTGCTGGGCGGCGCTCATGGGCGGGGCGGTCATCAAATCTTTCAGCTGGGCGGCGTTGCTGTAATTGCTTTTCATCAAACGGCTCAAAGCGTGACTCCCCGAAAAGTAGGTTCTGACCTATTGTGCCTGAAATCGGCGATGAAACCATGACAAATCGCAAAGATAGCGAAAATAAAAAGGGCGCTCCCGCAGGTGCGCCCTAATTCCGAACAAAAACCGGTCTATCCTGAACCCAGTTTCATGAATATATGGTTGAAGCACATCCCGGTGCGGTCAACATCTCTCCGTAGTACTACGTAAAAATAACTACTTTTGGTAGTTCACCCGTACCAGCATGCGGATAAATTCACGCGCGATCTGGCGGTGATGCTCGTCCAAACGCTGCAAATCCGCGATCAGCTTGACGTCGGCCGACTCAAAACGCGACAAGCCATTGCCGCCGTCACCGGGCGGCGCGCCTTCTTCCGGGCCGCCAAAGCGCAGCCACTCGGCCGGTACGCCCAGCCACTGGGCGATCATGCGCAGCTTCTCCTGCGTCGGAATCGCCTCGCCTACCAGCCATTTCCGGGCCGCATGGACGGTAATTGGCCGTCCGTCGAACCGGATATTGAATTCGCGCGCCAACCGGGTCGGGCTGTCGGGCGAATAGTGGGCGTTTTTAAGAGCCTGTTGCAGGCGCTGGCTAAAGCTTTCGCGTTCATTAGAAGAATTCATAATTGAACTATTTCACGTTGCGTCATGAAAGTCAGTCTCTTCGAGGGCTGCCTCAACTGTGACTTTACAGGATTCGATAATTAACATTTTATCATTTGAAGAGGCTAAAGTGAGCGCAAATGTTCGGCAAATTTTATTTGGCTCGCGCAGGCGGTCGGCCATCATGCTGCCGCGCGATGTTTCACGTCGCACGATACCACTAACTCGCGCTACAATGGTTTGACGTTGACGTAAACGGCAATCTAACGAGAAAAATGTCCACCTACACTATCACCGAACTGGCGCGCGAATTCGACATCACGGCGCGCGCGATCCGTTTTTACGAAGACCAAGGCTTGCTCAGCCCATCGCGCGAAGGCGCCGGCGGCCGCAACCGCGTCTATACGCCGCGCGACCGCACCCGCCTCAAGCTGACCCTGCGCGGCAAGCGCCTCGGCCTGTCGCTGGCCGAGATCAAGAGCCTGGTCGATATGTACGAAACGCCAAAGGACTCGGTGGCCCAGATGCACCGCTTCCTCGGCGTGCTGGCCCAGCACCGCGAAACGCTGGAACAGCAGCGCGAGGACATTGAAATGTCGCTGGCCGAAATCCAGGCCCACGAGGACGAGTGCAAGCGTCTGCTGGCCGCGCAGGCCGCTGCTTGACGTTTACGTTAACGTCACATCGGCGTATCATGGCCGCTTCAAACCAATAACGAATAGAGGAAGACATGCTCCATCTCCCAGGCCTGACTTTTGACCACGGCGAGGACATCGCCGCGCTGCGCGAAGCCGTGCAGCAGTTCGCCGCCGCCGAAATCGCCCCGCGCGCGGCCGACATCGACCGCAGCGACCAGTTCCCGATGGATCTGTGGCGCAAGATGGGCGAACTGGGCGTGCTGGGCATCACCGTGCCGGAAGAGTACGGCGGCGCCAACATGGGCTACCTGGCCCACATCGTAGCGATGGAAGAAATCTCGCGTGCCTCGGCCTCGGTCGGCCTGTCCTATGGCGCGCACTCGAACCTGTGCGTCAACCAGATCAAGCGCAACGGCACCGAAGAACAGAAGAAAAAATACCTGCCAAAGCTGATTTCGGGCGAGTACATCGGCGCGTTGGCCATGTCCGAGCCGAACGCCGGTTCCGACGTGGTCAGCATGAAGCTGCGCGCCGATTTCAAAGGCGACCGCTGGGTGCTGAACGGCACCAAGATGTGGATCACCAACGGCCCGGACGCCGACGTGCTGGTGGTGTACGCCAAGAACGACCTCGAAGCCGGCCCGAAAGGCATGACCGCCTTCCTGATCGAAAAAGGCTTCAAAGGCTTCTCCATCGCGCAGAAACTGGACAAGCTGGGCATGCGCGGCTCGCACACCGGCGAGCTGGTGTTTGAAGATTGCGAAGTGCCGGCCGAGAACGTGCTGGGCGGCCTGGGCAAGGGCGTCAACGTGCTGATGTCGGGCCTCGACTTCGAGCGCACCGTGCTGTCCGGCGGACCGCTGGGCATCATGCAGGCCTGCATGGACGTGGTGGTGCCGTACATCCACGACCGCAAGCAGTTCGGCCAGCCGATCGGCGAGTTCCAGCTGATGCAAGGCAAAATCGCCGATATGTACTCGACCATGATGGCGTGCAAAGCCTACGTCTACGCCGTCGGCCAGGCCTGCGACCGCGCCACCACGCCGGAGCAAGTACGCAACCTGCGCAAGGACGCCGCCGGCGCGATCCTGTACAGCGCCGAAAAAGCCACGTGGATGGCCGGCGAAGCGATCCAAACCTTGGGCGGCAACGGCTACATCAATGAATACCCGGTCGGCCGCCTGTGGCGCGACGCCAAGCTGTACGAAATCGGCGCCGGCACCAGCGAAATCCGCCGCATGCTGATCGGCCGCGAATTGTTCGCCGAAACCAAATAATTTTAGAAGGACAGGAAAATGAACGATCCTATCGTAATCGTCGGTGCAGCCCGCACCCCCATGGGCGCCTTCCAGGGCGACTTCTCCGCCAAGTCCGCGCACGATCTGGGCGCTGTGGCGATTCAAGCCGCCGTTGAGCGCTCCGGCATCGACGGCAAGCTGGTCGAACACGTCTACTTCGGCAACTGCCTGATGGCGGGCCAGGGCCAGGCGCCTGCGCGCCAAGCCTTGCTGAAAGCCGGCCTGCCGACGTCCACCGGCGCCGTCACCCTGTCCAAGATGTGCGGCTCGGCCATGCAGGCCACCATCTTCGCGCACGACCAGCTGGTGGCCGGCAGCGCCGACGTCGTCATCGCCGGCGGCATGGAGTCCATGACCAACGCGCCCTACCTGATTCCAAAAGCACGCGGCGGCTACCGCATCGGCCACGGCATGATGTTCGACCACATGATGTACGACGGCCTGGAAGACGCCTACTCGCGCAACGAGAAAACCGGCGAAGGCCGTTCGATGGGCACCTTCGCCGAAGAGTGCTCGGCCAAGTACGAATTCACCCGCGAGGCGCAGGACAACTTCGCCATCGAATCGGTGAAGCGCGCGCAAGTCGCCACCAGCGAAGGCTACTTCAAGTGGGAGATCGCGCCAGTGACCGTGACCTCGCGCGCCGGCGACACCGTGATCGACAAGGACGAAGGCCCGCTGAAAGCCAAAGTCGAAAAAATCCCTACGCTGCGCGCCGCGTTCAAGAAAGACGGCACCATCACCGCCGCCTCGTCGTCGTCGATCAACGACGGCGCTGCGGCGCTGGTGCTGATGCGCGAATCGAAAGCCAAGGAACTGGGCCTGGCGCCGATCGCCCGCCTGCTGGGCCACGCCACCTTCGCGCAGGAACCAAACTGGTTCACCACCGCACCGATTGGCGCGATTGAAAAGCTGTACAAGAAAATCGGCTGGGGCACCAAGGACGTTGACCTGTTCGAGATCAACGAAGCCTTCGCCGCCGTGCCGATGGCCGCCATGCGCGACCTCGACATCCCGCACGAGAAGGTCAACATCCACGGCGGCGCTTGCGCACTGGGCCACCCTATCGGCGCATCGGGCGCGCGCATCATCGTGACGCTGCTGGGCGCACTGAAACGCACCGGCGGCAAGAAAGGCGTAGCGGCGCTGTGCATCGGCGGCGGCGAAGCGACTGCGGTAGCAGTGGAACTGGTGTAAGCATGGCGACTGCACTCGTCGTCGGCGCCTCGCGCGGCATCGGCCTGGAACTGGTCAAGCAGTACCGGGCCGACGGCTGGCGCGTGATCGCCACGGCGCGCAAGCAGGAAGACTGCGACGCGCTGTTGGCGCTTGGCGCCGAACCGCACAAGCTCGATGTGACCAACGTTGAAGCGGTGGCAGGCATCGGCTGGAAACTCGATGGCGAAGAGTTGGACGTCGCCATCCTGAACGCCGGCGTGTACGGCCCGCGTCACGACGGCTTCCCGATGGAGACCGACTTCAACGCCGTCATGCACACCAACGTGCTGGCGGCGATGCGGCTGCTGCCGATCCTCGCGCCGCTGGTGTGCGCGTCGCGTGGGAATGGCAAGTTAGCGGTGCTGTCGTCGCGCATGGGATCACTGAGCGAGCGCAATTCGCCCGGTGGTTCGCTGTACCGCGCCAGCAAGGCGGCGCTGAATTCCGTGCTGCTCGATACGGCGCTGGTGTTCGGCAAACAAGGCGCCACCTGCGTGGCCCTGCATCCGGGCTGGGTGCGCACTGACATGGGTGGCGCCGACGCACATCTCTCGGTAGAAGAGAGCGCGGCAGGCATCCGCAACACGCTGGCGACGCTACCCGCGTCGGACAAGGCGGCATACCTGAACTACGATGGCACAACCATCGGCTGGTAAAGAATAGAAGAGACAACATGATACTGAGTCAGGAACACGAGATGATCCGCGACGCCTTGCGCGCTTTTGCGCAAGAGCGTCTGGCCCCTAACGCGGCACGCTGGGATAAAGAGCACCACTTCCCAAAAGAAGAACTGAAGGAACTGGCGGCGTTGGGCGCGTTTGGCGTCGCCGTGCCCGAGGAACTGGGCGGCGCGGGCATGGATTACGTGTCTCTGGCTTTGGTATTGGAGGAGATCGCGGCAGGTGATGGCGGCACGTCCACCATCATCTCCGTCAACAACTGCCCGGTATGCAGCATCGGCATGATGTATGCGAACGCGCAGCAGAAAGAACAATGGCTGCGGCCCTTGGCGCAAGGCGAGATGCTGGGCGCCTTCTGCCTCACCGAACCGCACACCGGCAGCGACGCCGCCGCACTGCGCACCACCGCCACGCGCGATGGCGAGCACTATGTGCTGAACGGCGTGAAGCAGTTCATCACCAGCGGCAAGCACGCCGACGTGGCAATCGTGATGGCGGTGACCGACAAAGCCGCCGGCAAAAAAGGCATCAGCGCATTCTGGGTGCCGACGTCGACGCCCGGCTACATCGTCGCCGGCATCGAGCAGAAGATGGGCCAGCACTCGTCGGACACCGCGCAAATCCTGTTTGAAAACTGCCGCGTACCGGCCGAGAATCTGATTGGCGAAGAAGGCCAAGGCTACAAGATCGCCTTGTCCGGGCTGGAGGGCGGCCGCATCGGCATCGCCTCGCAATCGGTCGGCATGGCGCGCTCCGCGTACGAAGCAGCCTTGAATTACGCGAAGGAACGCGAAAGCTTCGGCAAGCCAATCTTCGAGCATCAATCGGTGCAATTCAAACTGGCCGAGATGGCGATGCAGATCGAAGCCGCGCGCCAACTGATCCTGCACGCCGCATCGATGAAAGACGCCGGCCTGCCGTGCCTGAAAGAAGCCGCGATGGCCAAGCTGTTCGCCTCCGAGATGGCCGAGAAAGTCTGCTCCGACGCCATCCAGATCCACGGCGGCTACGGCTACGTCAGCGACTTCCCGGTAGAACGCATCTACCGCGACGCGCGCGTCTGCCAAATCTACGAAGGCACGAGCGACATCCAGAAAATCCTGATCGCCCGCGCGCTTTAAGTCTTGGCGTGCACTTCGTCGCCGATGGCGTAGAACGTGCCGCCGGCGATGTAGTGCAGGCTACGCAGGCTTGGATCGGCGGTTTCGAAGTGCCAGTGGCCGTTGCTGAACACACGGTCATCGGCATACGCGGCGACGATCTCGCCGATGAACAAATCGTAGACCTGCTCATTGCGCGGCTCAGGAGTCACTTTGCAGATCATCCAAGCCGACGAACCGGCGACCAGCGGCGTATCGTAGCCGGCCACGCGGAACAGCTGCACGCCGGCCTTGGCCAGCTTGTCCGGCGTATCGTTCGCGCTGGCGTGGCCGACATCGTAGGTCAACTGCACCTGCGACACATTCGGCACTTGCAGCACAAAGTAGCCGCTCTGCTCCACCAGCGGACGCGTGGCCGTCGCCTTATCCAGCACCACCGTCACCTTGGGCGGCGAGAAATCCAAGGCACACGACCACGCCGCCGACATCACATTCTCAACACCGCCATGCGCCGCCGACACCAGCACTGTCGGCCCATGATTCAACAAACGATACGCCTTCGCCAGCTCCACCGGCTTGATATGCTGATCCATTTTTAAATCCTTACGGCGAGCGCCGCCAACGTTATAAACAGTACCGGCAGGGTCAAGACTATCCCCACGCGGAAATAGTAGCCCCACGAAATGCGCGTGCCCTTGTTAGCCAGCACGTGCAGCCATAACAGCGTGGCCAGGCTGCCAATCGGCGTGATTTTCGGCCCGAGATCGCTGCCGATCACGTTCGCATAAATCATCGCTTCGCGCACCGCGCCTTGCGTGGTGGTCGCATCGACCGACAACGCGCCGACGAGCACCGTCGGCAGGTTGTTCATTATCGAGGACAGGATGGCCGTCAGGAAGCCGGTACCCATGGCTGCGCCCCACACGCCATATTGCGCGCACCAGTCCAGCGCCGCGGTCAGGTAGGCCGTCAGGCCGGCGTTGCGCAAACCGTACACCACCAGGTACATCCCCAGCGAGAAGATCACGATCTGCCACGGCGCATGCAGCAGCACCTCGCGCGTGGAGATGCGATGGCCGCGCGCCGCGACCACCAGCAGCACCAGCGATCCAAACGCCGCCACGGCGCAAATCGGCACGCCCAAAGGTTCGATCACAAAAAAGCCAATCAGCAGCAGCGCCAGCACCCACCATCCCGCGATAAAGGTCGGACGGTCGTGAATCGCCAGCGCCGGATCCTTGATCTGCGTGACGTCGTAATCGGCCGGGATATCGCGCCGGAAGAACCACATCAGCACCGCCAGCGTGGCCGCCACGGCGACAAAATTCACCGGCACCATCACCGCTGCATAGCGCGCAAAGCTGATGCCGAAATAATCGGCCGAGACGATGTTGACCAGATTCGACACGATCAGCGGCAAACTCGCCGTATCCGAAACAAAGCCCGCCGCCATCACAAACGCCAGCGTGGCGCGCGCCGAGAAACGCAGCGAGTGCAGCATGGCGATCACGATCGGCGTCAGGATCAGCGCCGCGCTATCGTTGGCGAACAGCCCTGATACAACAGCACCCAGCAGCACCAGCAGCACAAACAAACGCTTGCCGCTGCCGCCGCCCCAACGCGCCACGTGCAGCGCGGCCCATTCAAAGAAGCCGGCCTTGTCGAGCAGCAGACTGGTGATGATGATGCATACCAGCGTCGCCGTTGCATTCCAGATGATGTGCCACACCACCGGAATATCGCCGACATGAATCACGCCCGCCAGCAGCGCCACCGCCGCCCCCAAAGACGCGCTCCAGCCGATGCCCAAGCCGCGCGGCTGCCAAATCACCAGCACCAGCGTGGCGATAAAAATTAACAGTGCGTTCAGCATCCGATGCGATCCAATGCTTCTTTGGTGATGGCGGGTAGCGCCAAAAACGCCTCGATGCGCGCGCGGATGATGCGATAAGTCTCTTCAAACGCCGCCTCGATTTCCTCCTCCGTGCCCACCACGTGGCCAGGATCGTCCACGCCCCAATGCGCGCGCAGCACCGGTGCGAGATAAGCAGGACAAGTCTCGCCCGCCGCGCTGCCGCACACCGTGATGACGATATCGGGCGTCACCGGCAAATCATTCCACGACTTGCTGAAATAGCCCTCGGTCGAAATGCCCTTGCGCTGCAACAGCGCCACTGCGCGCGGATGCAGCTTGCCGGCGGGCTGGCTGCCGGCGCTAATCGCCCGCCACTCCGGCGGCGCAAGGTGATTGAAAGTCGCCTCGCTCAACACCGAGCGACAGGAATTACCGGTACACAGAAAAAGTATGTTCATGGTTTGCACGAGACACCGCCGCAGCAGTTTTCAGTTAAAAATCCTATCAGCCCATTCATGGCCGCGATATCGGCCGAATAGATGACGAAACGCCCGTCCTGGCGCGACGCGATCAAGCCTGCATGCGACAACTCCTTGAGGTGGAAGGACAGGGAAGACGGCGCAATATCGAGCTTCTCGCCGATCTTGCTGGCAGCCAGGCCATCCGGCCCGGTCTGCACCAGTAGCCGGAACACCGCCAGCCGGCTGTCCTGCGCCAGCGCCGACAGCGCGGCCAAAGTTTGCTTAGTATTCATGCGAAACATGCTACAGCAAACGATTCGACATTTCAAATAATATTGAAATGAAGATGAAAAGTCAGGTCGGCTTGAAATCCGAGCGAATATCGACCAATTCCGCCGAGGGAATGGCGCACGCCACGTCAGCGATGGCGCGCGACAGCGCTGCGCCGGCACTTTCCGCCTTGCGCAGAAAATCCAGCGCGAGGTAGCCAGAACGCCCAACGCCGGCCAGCGCGTCGGCACAATTCGAGCCCGCCAGCCGCTCGGCCAGCTCCTCATAATTGCAATCGCGCTCGTCCAAACGATACCTGAGAGTAAAAGCAAACTCCATCATCCACCTCCGTCAGTCCTTCAGAATAGGGCTGACGCCGCCTGCCCCATTTGGGCCAGCGCAAGCGATGGACGAAAAAAAAGCCCGCATCGCTGCGGGCTTTGTTCCAATGTATTACCTATTCTTCAATCGTACCGGGCTCCAGGGCTATCTGCCAAGTGAGGCGGCGTCTCAAGCGCCCATGCTATCTGCATGGTGCCCTTGACGTGTAAATCGACCAACGTATTCGGAATTACAACTCCGGCTTTTGCGTCACCTGCGCCATCGAACTTACACAACTCTGGGCGCGGCGCATCGGCCGGATGTGGGACTGTTTGCTTGCAAACCTCAACCACTGAACGTAGTGTACCACAGTTCTTTGTGCAACGCACAAATTATTTTATTTATGTAGTCATTGGCTGCGGCGCGCGCTGCTGGTGGCCGCGCCCCACGCGCTCGAACTCGGAAATGACCTGGGCGCCAAACAGCAGCAAGGTCGCGCCGATCTCAAGGCTGAACATAATGATGATGGCAGTGGTCATCGAACCATACACCACGCTCACCTGCGACAGGGTGGAGAAATACCAGACCAGGATCCGCCGCGCCACTTCCCACAGCAGCGCCGCCGTCACGCCGCCGATCAGTGCGTGCGACAGGGACAAGCGCCCAACCGGCATCACCAGGTAAATCGACGACAGCACCAGCACCTCGCCGGCCAGCCCCAGCAAGTACAGCAGCATGCCCGACACGCCATGCAGCGACCAGCTGCGGCCCAGCAACTGCACGCTCTCCTCGCCCAGCACCTGCAAGCTGCCGGCCACCAAGGTCACCAGCAGCATGCCGGCGCCCAGCGAGAGGATATAGCAATAGGGCATGATGGCCGACACCATGAAATGCCGCCGCCGTATCGCCACCCGGTGCTTAAAAATCACACACATGGCGTTTTCCAGCACCGTGAACGCGAGCGAGCTGAAGAACAGCATGCTAACCAGCAGCACGCCGCCGACCACGTCGCGATGCTCGAGGAACTGCGCCACCTCCGCCACGATCGGCTTGGACTGCCCCGGCACCAGCCAGTTCAGATAGCGCCCGACCGTGAACAGCAGCTCCTCCTCCGCGATCACGTGCGACAGCGCCACCACGACCAGCAGCAGCAGCGGCAAGATCGACAGCAGCGAGTAATACGCCACCGCGCCTGCCAGCAGCAAGCCTTGATTGGCGCGGAAGCCTTGCAGGCATTGCACCGTGAAATCCATGGGATGGCGCCCCACATAGGCCAGCGCCCTGCGGTTGAGTAGATTCATGCTGTCATTCTAGGCACAGCTCAGTGTGCGGTATGTGCGTCGACGTCCAAATAACGCCAGTTGGTGAACTCCACCGGATGGCGACGGTAATTTTCCAACCACGGCTGCTGTAAGTCGGCGGAAATGGGATGCGTCAGCAGCACCCACGGCGTGTAAGCGTGGATGATGTTCGCCATCTCATCATACAGGGCCGTGCGCTGCGGCGACTCCCCCATCAAGCGGGCTTGCTCGTAGCGTTGATTGTATGCCGGAAGATTGAAACGCGCGTAATTGGCGCGCCCGGCGTTGGGGCCGTACAGCAGCTGGTAGAAGTTGTCCCCATCCGGGAAGTCGGCCACCCAGTTGGTTTCAAACATCATCACCGAGCCGAGGCGCGAGGCTTTGATGATCTCGGTTTTCTTGTCGCTCTTGAAGACGACCTTGAGGCCGATGGCGTTCAGGTTCTTGCGCCACAGCTCATCGCGCAGGCGGCCGACGGTGGAGGCTTCGCTGTGCATCACCAGCGTCAGCGGCTTGCCGTCCGGCTGGCTGCGGAAGCCATCTGCGCCCTTGCGGTAGCCGTAGCGTTCCAGCAGCGCGTTGGCCAGCGCCGGGTCGTAGGCGACCGGGCTGCGGTACTGCGGATCGTAGCCCAGCACATTCGGCGGCAGCGGCGTGATGGCGGGCAGGGCGAGGCCTTTCTTCATGGTGCTGACATCCTCGGCGCGGTTGTAGGCCAGCGCGATGGCACGGCGCAGCGCCACTTTCTCCTTGCTATAGCCGCCGATCAACGGATCGTCCATGTTCATCCACATATAGTAGGTTTGCAGCACGGGGAACGGCGCGAGCACGATGCCCCTGCGCGCCAGTTCGGGCTTGAGCTTGGCGTCGTCGGTCAGCACCATTTCTTTCATCGATTCCGGCAGTTGTTCGAGGAAGTCGAATTCGCCGTTGAGGAAACCCAGCACGCGCGACTGGTATTCCTCGACGATTTTGATGTCGATGCGATCCAGCAGCGGCAAGCGCTTGCCTTCAAATTCCGTCGGCCGGAAGTCGCGGTTGGCCAGCAGAATGATTTGATCGCTGCGCTTCCAGGTACCGATTTTGAATGGGCCGGTGCCGACCGGATGATTGCCGACCTGCGCGCCATAAGCCTCCACCACTTCGCGCGCCACCACGCCGGTGGCCGGCATGGCGAGGTAGAACAGGAAGTTGGGATCGGGCGCTTTCAGGCGGATGCGCAGGGTTTGTGCGTCCACCGCCTGCATGTCGGCCACGCCGTCGAACAGGTAGAGCCACGGCGATTTCAGCGCCGGATCGTACAAGCGCTTGAAGCTGTAGACGTAATCGGCCGCCGTCACCTGCCGTTTTGCGCCCTTGAAGGCAGCATCCGGCGTGAAGTAGACGTCCGGCCGCAGGCGGAAGGTGTAGGTTTTGCCGCCGTCCGTCACTTCGGGCATGGCGGCCAGCGTGTTGGGAATCAGCTTGACCGGACGGGCTTTGTAGTCGTAGCGCAGCAGGGGATCGAACAGGTTTTCGAGCAGGCTAAGGGTGGCGACGTCCGAGGCCACGGCCGGATCGAGGGCGGTTTCGCCGGTGCTGAGGAAGGCGTGCAGCACCTTCGTTTCGGCCAGCGCTGTGGCGCAGCTCATCGCCAGCACTACGGCTGCACAAATTTTCAGCATCCCTCTCATGGCGCCTCGCACGGTAAAGCGGCAGCTTATAACTTTTTTGGCTTGCTTACCCGCTATACTTTGCAGATCACCTACTGTCCAACAAAAAAATGTCGCTCAATTACATCTGGTCTGGATTCTTCCTCGTGGGCTTTTTGGCCGCGCTGGCGCAGTTCCTCTTCTTGGGCGACACCGAGATTTTCAAGCGCATCATCGACGGCACCTTCGATTCCGCGCGCACCGGCGTGATGGACATCGCCCTGCCGCTGGCCGGCGTGATGACGCTATGGCTCGGCATCATGAACATCGGCGAGAAAGCCGGCGCCATCGATCTGCTGGCGAAACTGATTGCGCCGTTCTTCTCGCGCATCTTCCCCGGCGTGCCGTCCAACCATCCGGCCACCGGCCACATGGTGATGAACTTCTCGGCCAACCTGCTGGGCCTCGACAACGCCGCCACGCCGTTCGGCCTGAAGGCCATGGAAAGCCTGCAAACGCTCAATCCCAACAAGGACGAGCCGACCGACGCGCAGATCATGTTCCTGGTGCTGCACACCTCGGGCCTGACCTTGATCCCGCTGGCCATCATGGCGCAGCGCTCCATCCTCGGCGCGGCCGATCCGTCCGACATCTTCATCCCCTGCATGGTGGCGACCTACGTGGCGACCATGACCGGCATCATCGCCGTGGCGATCCGCCAGCGCATCAACCTGTTCAACCGCGTGGTGGTGGGCTGGCTGGGCGGCATCACCGCCTTCATCGTGGCGACGGTCTGGTACTTCACCAACTACCTGACCAAGGCCGAAATCGAAGTGGCATCTAAAGTCTTCAGCAATTTTGTGCTGATGGCGGTGATAGGCGGCTTTATCATCGGCGCGCTGCGCAAGAAGGTGAATGTCTACGAGGCCTTTATCGAAGGCGCGAAAGGCGGCATTCAAACTTCGCTGACCGTGATTCCGTACTTGGTCGGCATGCTGGTGGCGATCAGCGTGATTCGCAACGCTGGCTTGCTGGGCTTTGTGGTGCAGGGCTTCAGCTGGGTGTTCAGCCATCTCGGTATCAACACCGATTTCGTGCCGGCCCTGCCGACCGCGCTGATGAAGCCACTGAGCGGCAGCGCCGCCAAGGCCATGATGATCGACACCATGCAAACCTATGGCGTTGATTCCTTCGTCGGCCGTCTTGCCTGCGTGTTCCAAGGCTCGGCCGATACCACCTTCTACATCGTCGCGCTGTATTTCGGCTCGGTCGGCATCCGCAAGACGCGCTACGCGATCTCCTGCGGTCTGATCGCCGATCTGGCCGGCGTCATTGCTGCGATTGCGGTGGCTTATGTCTTCTTCCATTAAGGTTTTTATCGCCGCGCTGTTTGCGGCCGGTGCGGTGCAAGCGGCGGATCTGCCGGAGCCAGTGGCGCGGCTGATGCAGTCTTCGAATATTCCGCTGGAAGCAGCCGGCATCGTCGTCATGCGCGGCGATACCACGCTGATCTCGCACAACGCGACGCAGAGCATGCAGCCTGCATCGACCATGAAGCTGTTCACTGCCATGACGGCGCTGGAGCAGCTTGGCCCGGTATTCCGGGGCCGCACCGAATTCCGCACCAACGCAGATGTGGTCAACGGCGTTTTGCAGGGCGATTTGATCCTGCGCGGCGGGGCCGACGCGGACTTCAACGAGGACGCGCTGGTGCACATGGTGCAAGCGCTGCGCAACCAAGGCATCCGCAAGATCAAAGGCGACATCGTGGTGGATCGCCTGTTGTTCCAGCCATCGCGCCCGGATGCTGGCCAGCCGCCGTTTGATGAATATCCATGGGCCTACTACAACGTCATCCCCAACGCGGCGCTGGTCAATACCAACCTGTTGAAAGTGGAGATGCGTTCGACGGCCGACAAGCTGTCGCTGGTGATGACGCCGGAGCTGGACAAAGTCAGCATCCGCTCCGAGATGAAACTCAGCGATGCCGCCTGCAGCGCATGGGAAAACGGCTGGCGCTCGCCGGACTATAGCCGCAAAGGCGACCGCATCGAAGTCGTCCTGCACGGCAGCTTCCCGAAAGACTGCGTCAAATCGACCAGCATCAACGTCCTCGATAGCCAGGACTACCTGGCGCGCCTGCTGCTGAACGAATGGCGCAAGCAAGGCGGTTCGCTGACCGGCGAGGTGCGCGAGGCCGCAGCGCCCGCAGCGGGCGTCGCCATGCCAGCCACGCGTCTACTCGCCGAACACGTCTCGCGTACGCTGCCCGAAGTCCTGCGCGACACCAACAAACAATCCGACAACACGCTGGCCCGCACCGTCTTCCTCAGCCTGGGCAGCCTCGAAGCCGACGCCACGCTGGGCAGCCGCCCGCTGCCCGCCGACGCCGCACAAACCAGCACCGCCATGCGCGCTGAAAGCGCGATCCGCGCCTGGCTCCAGCAGCACAACATCGACGGCAACGGCCTGGTACTGGACAACGGCTCCGGCCTCTCTCGCAGCGAACGCGCGACGCCCGCACAACTGGCAGGCGTGCTGCAGGCAGGCCTGAAAAGCCTGTGGATGCCCGAGTTCCTCGCCAGCCTGCCCATTGCAGCCACCGACGGCACTATGCGCCGCCGCCTGAAGGAAAGTCCAGCCGCTCAGCGCGCGCGGCTGAAAACTGGTAGCCTGTCAGGAGTGATTGCCATCGCCGGCTACGTCCCGGACGCCAGCAACCAGCCTTGCATCGTTGTCGCCATCCTGAACGACTCCCACGTCGCCAATGGCGCCGGCCGCGCCGTGCTGGACGCGCTAGTCGACTGGGTGGCCCGCAACTAACAGGAGCCAACATGAAACAACGCGCACTAGGTAAGCAAGGATTGATCGTCTCCGCCCAAGGCTTGGGCTGCATGGGCATGAGTTTCGCGTACGGCGAGGCTGACGAAGCCGAATCGATCGCCACGCTGCACCGGGCGCTTGATCTGGGCGTGAATTTCTTCGATACGGCCGAAGTCTACGGCCCGTACACCAACGAGGAATTGCTGGGCCGTGCATTCAAGGGCCGCCGCAGCGAGGCGATTATCGCCACCAAGTTCGGTTTCGATATCCGCGATGGCGCCAATGTCGGCGTTACCAGCGATCCGTCGCAAATCCGCGCCAAGGTAGAAGGCTCGCTGCGCCGCCTCGATACCGATTACATCGATCTGCTCTACCAGCACCGCATCGATCCGCAGGTGCCGATTGAAGAGGTGGTGGGCGTGATGGCCGACCTGGTGCGCGAAGGGAAAGTACGCTATCTCGGCTTGTCCGAGGCCGGCGTCGCCAACATCCGCCGAGCGCACGCTGTGCATCCGATCAGCGCCTTGCAAAGCGAGTACTCGCTGTGGGAACGCAACCTGGAAGACGACATCATTCCGGTGCTGCGTGAACTGGGCATAGGCCTGGTGCCATTCAGCCCGCTGGGACGCGGCTTCCTGGCCGGCACCGCCAAGCGCGCGGAAGAATATCCGCCGACCGACTTCCGCCACCTCGACCCGCGCATGCAAGGCGCGAACTTCGACGCCAATATGCAGGCCGCGCAAGCGGTGCGCGATCTGGCCGCAGCACGCGGCGTCGCTCCCGGCCAGATCGCGCTGGCGTGGGTGATGCAGCAGGGCGACGACATCGTACCGATTCCCGGCACGCGCCGCCGCAGCAATCTCGAACAAAATGCGGCAGCAGCCGATATTCAACTGAGCGCCGCCGACAAGGCCGCGCTGGAAGACGCATTAAAACAAGTGGCCGGCCCGCGCTACAGCGCCGAACGCATGGCCACCGTTGACCGATAAGGATTAGATTTGAAACGTCTCACCCTGGCAATTGCAATTAGCCTCAGCCTCTCCGCTCACGCCACAGACCTGCGCAGCGCCATCGATCAAGCCATTCAGCCGGTGATGGCGGAATACGATATTCCCGGCATTGCCGTCGCCGTCACGGTGAACGGCAAGGCCAGCTTTTACAATTACGGCATCGCCTCGAAAGAGAGCAACACGCCGGTCAGCGAAAACACGCTGTTTGAATTGGGCTCCGTCAGCAAGACCTTTACCGCCACGCTGGCGGCGGTCGCGGTAGCCGAGGGCAAGCTGTCGCTGGACGATCATCCGAGCCGCTACATGCCGCAATTGAAAGGCCGTGCTGTCGACAAGGCCACGGTGCTTCATTTCGGCACCTACACCGCAGGCGGCTTCCCGCAGCAGTTCCCGGATGCGGTGACCAACGACGAAGCCAGCATGCTGGCCTACTTCCGCAACTGGAAGCCGAAAGCCAAGCCGGGCAAGCTGCGCGAGTATTCCAACCCGAGTCTTGGCATGTTCGGCCATCTGACCGCGCTGGCGTTGAAAGAGGATTTTGCAGACGCCATGCAGCAGCGGGTGTTCTCGCCGCTAGGCTTGGCCAATACCTACATCCGCATACCGGAAAGCGCGATGCCGAACTACGCGTGGGGCTACGACAAGGACAAACCGGTGCGCATGCGGCCCGACCTGTTCTCGCAAGAGACCTACGGCGTGCGTTCCGCCAGCGCCGATATGATCCGCTACGTGCAGGCCAATATCGAACCGGGCAAGCTGGATGCGACGCTGCGGCCGGCGGTGGCCAGCACCCATATCGGCTACTTCCGCACCGGCGTGATGACGCAGGGTTTGGGCTGGGAGCAGTTTGCGTATCCGACCTCGCTGGAGAATCTGCTGAGCGGGAACTCCGTCGATATGCTCTCGAAAGCCAACTCCACCAAGCGCATTGCGCCGCAGCCGGAATCGGGCTTGTACGACAAGACCGGCTCAACCCGCGGCTTCGGCGCTTACGTGCTGTTTGTACCGGAGAAGAAAATCGGCATCGTCATTCTGGCGAATAAAAACTATCCGATCCCAGCACGCGTAAGAGCGGCGCATGCGATCCTGGCGCAGCTGGAGAATTAAAAGGGGTACAACGAACCGCAGATAGTTGGCGCTTGATGGTGTGCTGCTATTAGTACCCCAAACGAAGGGGTCTGACCCCGTACGGGGTCAGACCCCGAGCGCTGCGGTGTGCGGGTTGGGTTAGTGCCGCGCGCTTTTAAAGCGGCAAGCAACGTCAACCCCATCCATCAAAGCACGCGCGTGTAGTGCTGGCGAACGTGTTGGCGGTCGCCGCAATCGAAGTGCCACCACTCGGTGTTGATGCCGTGCCAGCCGTTTTGCAGCATGGCGTCACGCAACCAACGACGGTTTTCGATCTGCTGCGCGCTGAGGGAGCCGATGGCGAGCAGACCTTCTTCCAACGCCGGATGCGAGCGCTCGGTGAGGTCGTCGAAGCCGGTGCCCATATCAAGTTCCTGGCCTTGCGCGTCCAGCAGCGTGAGGTCGAGCGCCATGCCGAAGGAGTGGATCGAGCCGCGTACCGGATCAGCGATGTAAGTCAGCAGATCGGTACCTTGCAGCGCGGCCCAGAGTTGTTCTTGCACCCGTTGCGGACGCAAGGCATCCAGTACCAGCAGCTTGTATTCAGGTTTGCGGTCGGCCAGCCAGTTGACCGCTTGCTCCAGCGCGAAGGCCGCGTCCTTGTGCAGCCAGCAGCAATCGAGCGGCGAGTAGAGATCACGGCCGACGAAGTTGTCGGCCGTGGCGTAGCGCAGATCGACCGCGATGCCTGCGATGCTGTCCAGCCGGCGGAAATCAGGATGGCCGGGGATGGCTTCGCAAGGGACGGTCGGCGCGCTCATCGGCCTTCGGAAGACGCTGGCGGGACAACGGGCAGAGGGCTAGTCAACACATCCAGCATCGCCGCCGTTTCCGCATCCGGCGTGCCGTCGTATTGCGATGGCCGGTACTTGGTCTGGAACACCGACACCACGTTGCGCGTGGCCTGATCCAGCTCGCCGTTTTGCGGCACTGCATAACCCACTTCCGCCAGCTTGCGCTGGAACCACGCCACCTCCGGCAACTGCTGCACGTAGCCCGGCACGCGCGCCAGCACGCGGCTCGGTTCCGGCCACGTAATCAGTCCCGCATCGGCCAACTGCTTCCACGGGAACAGCGGCCCCGGATCCTGCTTGCGCTGCGGCGCGATATCGTTATGCCCGAGGATATTCCCCGGCGCGATGTTGTGGCGCTTGACGATATCCTTCAACAGCAAAATCAGCTGATCAATCTGCGCTTGCGAGAACGGCGCATACACGCGTCCCTGCGCCGTCTCCTTGAAGCCTGGATTCACAATCTCAATCCCGATGGACGCTGAATTGAGCTGGTTATAAATCTTCCAGCTACTCAGACCAGCATGATTGGATTGACGCGACTCGTCCACCAGCGCGTAGAAGAATGGCTGCTCCGTATCCGTCAGCAAATAGTGTGCGCTAACGTCGGTGGTGGTCAGCGTCTTGATCGAGCGTGGCGTGTCACTCACCGTGTAATGCAGGATCACGTACTTGATGCGGTCACTCTGCCCGCGCGCCGACAGCGAACGATCCAGGCGCGGCGCCTCCGGTGACGGCACCGTGGCGCAACCTGCCAGCACGGCAGCCATGGCGAGTAGGGGAACAATCTTCATAGTCGGTATCGGTAGCGATTCAAGGATGGGAGTGTAGAGCAATCCGCGCCGCGGCGTGGTGCGCCAGCGTATGGCGCGGCGTCAGCGACAACTCGACCGGCAGCGTCGCCCGCATGCTCTGCGCGATCAACGGATGCAGATGCGCAGCGCGTCCGCCCAGCGCAATCGGACGCTCACCGTAGCGGCCCACCAGCGCCAGCGCAATGCGCGCCAGCTCCGATCCGGCCCGTTCGAGGATGTTGCGCGCCACCGGATCGGCATCCGCACTGGCAGCGACGGCCAGCGCCAGCCTTCCGATCGCGCCGCGATCCTGCCCGTAAATGAATTGGCGCGACACCGACCAATCGCTGCCGCCGATGTGCGCAAACACCGCGCGCGCCATGGCCGATTGCTGCCACACGCCCGGTTGTTCATCCTCCAGGCGCCAGATGTGGCGCATGGCTTCGCGCGCGATCCAGAAACCGCCGCCGCCGTCATCGAGCGTGACGCCGCGCCCACCGGCGCGGTGGAACTGGCCGTCGGCATCGATCCACGCGGCGATGGAGCCGGTGCCCGCGTACACCAGATAACCTTCGCCCGGCGCAAAGCTGTCGAGATACGCAATCTCCACGTCGTTGCGGATGCCGACGGCAGCTGGGGCGAGGTTCAGCACCTCGGCCAGCATTTGCGCGGCCTGCGTGCTGACGCCATCGAAGCCGGTCAAGCCAGCGCACACGCGCACCGGCTGCGCCGCAGCCAGCACCTGCGTCGCCAGCATGGCGAAGATGCCGCGCACCGCGTCGCGGCCAGCGGTGCTGTTCATCTGCGTGGCCGACATGCCGCCCACGCTGCCCTCGGCCACGATAGCACCGGCTGCATCAGCCAGCGCCCAGCGGGTTTGCGTGCCTCCTGCATCGATGCCCAGACCGAGTTCACTCATCATCAGCTCCGTTGGTTGTAGACGTTGATACGTTCACTTTCATTGCCAAGGCGGTCGACCGCGCTGACCACTACGGCTTGCGCCGAGCCGCCTGCCGCATCGTCGGCCAGCAGCAGCACCGGGCGCGAAGCCGGAGCCACCGCGAAGCGCCATTCAGTGCCGTAGCGCGACCAGATCGCGTACCGCGCCACCGGCTTGCCGGCGCCGGCGGATAGCTTCAGCGCCACGCCATTGCTCTCGCGCCGCGCCGCTGCTTGCGGCGCCGCCGGCGCATCGGCGCCCAGCCACGGCGTGGCCGGTGTCAGCGCTGCCGATTGATAGGCTTGCGCTTTCAATTGATCGGCGATGCCCTTGCGGTTTTCCATCAGCGCCGCAATCGAGAAGTGCAAATGTCCGCGCACGCCGCTGCGGCTGCGCGTCACGCCGATCTGCTTGACGATTTCCTCCGGCGCGAACGCCTTGGCGCTGTTGTCGATGCGGCTGGTGTAAAGCCCAGGCCACACGTGGCGCGCGCGGGTATTCTGCGCCAGCCAGTAATCGAGCAGCACGTCGAACGCTTGCGGCGCTTGCGACACCGGCCAATACAGCTGCGGCGCAAGGTAATCGAGCCAGCCGTTGGCCAGCCACAGTTCCGCATCCGCATACAGCTTGTCGTACTGGCTAAAGCCGATGATGCCGGCCGGGCGCTTGTCCGGGCGGCCGATGCCGAATGGGCTGATGCCGAATCGTACCCAGCTTTTTTCCTTGCGGATGCCGAGGTACATCGCTTCGATCAGCGAATTCACGTTCTGGCGCCGCCAATGCGGGCGATCCAGCGTGCCGCCGGCCAGCAAGTAGCGCTGCCACGAAGCCTGATCCGGGAATTCCAGTTCCTGCTTGCCGCCGACGCCACCATCGAGCGCCACGCCTTCCGGCCCGGCCGCATTCGGCGTATCGATCGGATACGGGTAGAAGTAATCGTCAATGTGCACGCCGTCGATATCGTAGCGGCGCACCACGTCCAGCACCACGTCCAGCGTGTGCTGCGAGGCGGCGGCTTCGCCCGGATCCATCCACAGATAACGGCCATACGATTTGACCACGTCCGGCTGCTTGCGGCCGATGTGGTTCGCGGCCAGCGGCGACTTGGCGGTAGCATGGCGCGCGCGGTAGGGATTGAACCACGCATGCAGTTCCATGCCGCGCGCGTGCGCCTGCTCGATCCAGAATTGCAGCGGATCCCACGGCTGCGCCGGTGGGCGGCCCTGCTGGCCGGTGAGGAACTCCGACCACGGCTCCAGCTCGGACGGATAAATCGCATCAGCGCTAGGACGCACTTGCAGCACGATGGCGTTCAAATTCAGGGCCTTGGCGCGGTCCAGAATGGCGAGGGCTTCGGTTTGCTGCTTGGCCTGCGTGAGATTGCTGCGGCTCGGCCAATCGATGTTGGCGACGGTAGACACCCACGCGGCGCGGAATTCACGCGGCGCAGGCGGCGGCACGGTGGCGCTGACAGCAGCCTGCACCGGCGGCGTGGCCGAAGGCGAGGCGCCCGGCGCACCCGCAGGCGGAACCGGCCCACCCGGCGTGCTGCCGGGCTCCGGCATCGGCGCCATCGGCGTGCTGGAACATCCTTCAAGCAGCGCCGCCAGACCAGCCGCCACGCCGGCCGACAAAGTCAGCCGCTTCTTCGCATTAAAAACCAAGACCACTCTCCGAATCAGTTGAGACCGTATTGTAATGGCTATTCCCGGCCAAACCCGGCGGGAATGCGCACTAACAACGTCATGACAAACGCGGGCAGGGTGGAAATGCAGGCCCAGATGAAAAAGTGCTGATAGCCGAGCTGCTGCTGGATCCAGCCGCTCACCATGCCCGGCAACATCATGCCGAGGGCCATAAAGCCGGTGCAGATGGCGTAGTGGGCGGTTTTGTGCTCGCCATCGGCCACCAGCACCATGTACAGCATGAAGGCGGCAAAGCCGAAACCGTAGCCGAACTGCTCAATCGCTAGGCAGATGGAAATCAGTGTGAGGTCGCTCGGCAGTGCGGTGGCGAGGTAGACAAACACCAAGTCCGGCACGTGCATGATGAACACCATCGGCAACAGCGCGCGCTTGAGGCCGAAGCGCGACACGGTCACGCCGCCAGCCAAGCCGCCGATCACCAGCGCGCACACGCCGATGGTGCCGTAGACCAGTCCAAAGTCCGAGGTGGTGAGGCCGAGACCGCCCTTGTCGCGCGGATCGAGCAGGAAGGGTGCGGCCATCTTCAGCAGCTGCGCCTCGCCGAGGCGGTACAGCAGCAGGAAGCCCAGCGTCACGCCTATGCCCGGCTTCTGGAAAAAACTGCGGAAAGTGTGGACAAAATCCTGCCACAGCGCGCCGCCGGTGCTGTGGCTGTGGTCGGATGCCGGACGCGGCAGCACAAACTGGTGATATGCGCACAGCGCAAGATACAGCGCCGCCATCAAAGCAAACACCATCGACCAGGCATGCGCCGGGTCGCCGGTTGACTTGATCAACTCGCCGGCGAGATAGACCAAGCCGCCCTGGCCGCCGATCATCGCCAGCTTATAAAACGCACTGCGCACGCCGACAAAGGCGGCCTGCTGATGCTGCGTGGGCAGGCCGAGCATATAAAACCCGTCAGACGCAATATCGTGCGTGGCCGAGCTAAACGCCATCAGCCAGAAAATCACCAGCGTCCAGCGGAAGAAATCCGGCGCATGCAAAGTCAGCGCCACCGCCGCTAGGCCTGCGCCGCCGACCAGCTGCATCAACACCGTCCAGTGCCGCTTGGTGCCGAACATCTCCACGATAGGCGACCACAGCGGCTTAACCACCCAAGGCAAATACAGCCATGCCGTGTAAAACGCCAGATCGGCATTCGAGATCCCGAGATTCTTGTACATCACCGTGGACAGCATCATCACCGCCACGTACGGCACGCCCTGCCCAAACGACACACTAGGCACCCAAGCCCATGCACTACGCTGTTGCGCCATCTATTTCAACGCCTCGCGGACATTGCCCTTGGTTTGGTCGAGCAGGGCCAGCGCCTGCTCGGCGGTTTGTTTTTTGAGTAGCATGACGATGGCGACTTTGACCTGGTATTGGCATTGCTCCAGCGCGGCGCGGGCGGTGTCGGCATCCGCGCCGGTGGCGTGCATGGTGAGGCTGACGGTGCGCTCGGTGAGTTTGACGTTGGTCGGGTGCAGGTCGACCATCAAGTTGCCGTAGACTTTGTTGAGCCGCACCATCAGCGCGGTCGATAAGGTGTTGAGGACGATTTTCTGCGCCGTGCCCGCCTTCAGCCGCGTGCTGCCGGAAATCAGTTCCGGGCCGGTATCCAGCAAGATACCCGCGTCGCAGCCGGTCAGCAGGGGCGTGCCGGCGTTGTTGGCGATGCCCACGCTCAGCGATCCGACCGTGCGTGCCGCTTGCAGCGCGCCCAGCACGTAGGGCGTGGTGCCGGATGCGGCCATCAGCAAGATCACATCGTTGTAAGTGGGATAGAGCAGCCGCAAGTCGGCCGCGCCTTTTTGACGGTCATCTTCCGCGCCTTCGACCGCCTCGAACATCGCGCCGAGGCCGCCTGCCAATAGCGGCACCGCCCGCTCATGCGGCCATGAGAAAGTGGGGAATAGCTCCACGCTGTCCAGGATGCCCAGCCGCCCCGACGTGCCGGCGCCAACGTAAATCAAGCGCCCGCCTGCCGCCACGCGCGGCGCCATCGCCTCCACCGCCGCGCTGATGCTGGCCGAGGCCGCTTTCACGGCCTGCGCCGCCTGCGCCTGGTCGTCGATCAGAGCGTCGACCAGATCCTGCACCGGGTACAAGTCCAGTTCGGTGTGCTGCGTACTCGGCGTCTCGGTTTTCAGCATGGTGTCAGGTTGCGCGGCGCATCTCCGCCACGAAGTCGTAGTGATCGCTGTGGCAATACGAGTGCGTCAACTCCATCGCCTCGCCCGAGTCCAGATAGGCGATACGGGTGATGTACAGCACTGCCTGTCCCTCCGGCACGCCCAGCTGCTTGGCCAGCTCGGCCGACGCATTCATGGCGCGGATGTGCTGCAGGGCGCGTGCCGGCGCCTTGTTGATGCTTTCCAGGTATTGGTAGAGCGAGTTCCCGACCGCGTTCGGGTCGTTGAGCACGGTCTGCGGCAGTACCGACACTTCGTAGGCCATCACCACATCATCCGCAAGGCGCAGGCGTTCCAGCCGCGCCACCTTGGAATACGGCGACAAACCGAGACTCAGTTGTTCTTCCGGCGTTGGCGTCACCACCGCGCGCTTGAGCCAGCGCGAGCCGGGAATATGGCCGCGCTGCTGCAATTGTTCCGAAAAACTGGTGAGGTTGGACAAAGGCTGCTCGATGCGCGGCGCAATATAATTGCCCGATCCGCGACGGCGCACCACCAATCCCTGATCCACCAGCTGGTCGATAGCCTTGCGCGCGGTGACCCGCGACACGTTCAACAGCTCCGACAAAGTGCGTTCAGACGGCAGTGCCTGATCCACCTGGTAGCGGCCGTTGAGCACATCGTCGCTCAATTTGCGGGCAATTTGCATGTACAACGGCGAACTGTCGTTGGCATCCGCCTTGAATTCAAAACTGGTATCGCTCATTCATTTCTCCTCACGCCTCTAGTGTAATAGCGATGCGGAAGAACCAACAATTTTTCTACATCTAGCGTAACTCGCGGGACGGCAGAATGCGCATATTTGGCGGATAATGCGGGGTTTGCATCACCAGCCCCGGCTGTTCCGACCATGTCCAAGAAGTCCACCGCGCCCGCCGGCTGCCCTTGCGGCGGCCCCTCGCTAGCCACCTGCTGCGGCCCGTACATCGATGGTAGCGCCATCGCGCCGACCGCCGAGGCACTGATGCGCTCGCGCTATACCGCCTACGGCCAGCGCAACGAGCCCTACCTGCTGGCCACGTGGCACGCCAGCACCCGCCCGACCGAGCCCATCATGAGCGAAGAGGAAAAGGTGCAATGGCTGGGACTTGAGGTAAAATCTGCTTTACGTTTACGTCAACGTAAAGCAGAAGAGCCCGGCCTGACCAAGGATACGGTGGAGTTTGTGGCCCGGTTCAAGATCAATGGCCGGGCCCAGCGCCTGCACGAGATCAGCAACTTTGTACGCGAACCGGCAGAAGGAGGAGACCTGCGCTGGTTTTACGTTGACGGTAGTTTTCCAGAATAAATATGAGACTCCGGGGTCAGGTCCTCCATTTCTACACGGTCTCTACAGTAGGCGCGCCTACTGTAGAGACCGTGTAGAAATGGAGGACCTGACCCCGCTAGAAAAGGAAAAGCAATGCCGCAGATCGAAAGCAAACTTAACCCTCGCAGCGAGGATTTCAAGGCCAACGCGGCCGCCATGCAGGTCGTCGTCGACGATTTGCACGCCAAAGTCGCCAAGATCGCGCTGGGCGGCGGCGAGGCGGCTTCGGCCAAGCACGTCGCCCGCGGCAAGCTGCTGCCACGCGACCGCGTCCAGATGCTGCTCGATCCCGGCACGCCTTTCCTTGAACTGTCGCAGATGGCGGCCTACGGCATGTACGACGATGCCGCCCCAGCCGCCGGCATCATCACCGGCATCGGCCGCGTTGCCGGCCAGGAGTGCGTGATCGTCTGTAACGACGCCACCGTCAAGGGCGGCACTTACTACCCGATGACGGTCAAAAAGCACCTGCGCGCGCAGGAAATCGCTGACCAGAACAACCTGCCGTGCATCTACCTCGTGGACTCCGGCGGCGCCAACCTGCCGAACCAGGACGATGTGTTCCCGGACCGCGACCACTTCGGCCGCATTTTCTACAATCAGGCCAACCTTTCGGCCAAGGGCATTCCGCAGATCGCTGTGGTGATGGGTTCCTGCACCGCCGGCGGCGCTTACGTGCCGGCGATGAGCGACGAATCCATCATCGTCAAAGAGCAAGGCACTATCTTCCTCGGCGGCCCGCCGCTGGTGAAGGCGGCTACCGGCGAAGTCGTCACCGCAGAAGATTTGGGCGGTGGCGATGTGCATACGCGCCTGTCCGGCGTGGCCGATCACCTGGCGCAGAACGATTTGCACGCGCTGTCGCTGGCCCGCACCATCGTCTCGAATTTGAACCGCACCAAGCCGCAGCAGGGCGCGTTGCGCGAGGCCGTGGAGCCATCTTACGCCGCCAAGGAATTGTACGGCGTGATCCCGGTCGACACCCGCAAGCCTTTCGATGTACGCGAAGTGATCGCCCGCATCGTTGACGGCAGCGAGTTCGATGAATTCAAAGCGCGCTACGGCACCACGCTGGTGTGCGGCTTCGCCCACATCTTCGGCATGAAGGTCGGCATCATCGCCAACAACGGCATCTTGTTCTCCGAGTCCGCACTGAAAGGCGCGCACTTCATCGAGCTTTGCGCACAGCGCAAAATCCCGCTGGTGTTCCTGCAAAATATCACCGGCTTCATGGTCGGCCGCAAGTACGAGAATGAAGGTATCGCCCGCAATGGCGCCAAGATGGTGACCGCTGTCGCCACCGCCGCCGTACCCAAGTTCACCGTCATCATCGGCGGCAGCTTCGGCGCTGGTAACTACGGCATGTGCGGCCGCGCCTTCTCGCCGCGCTTCATGTGGATGTGGCCTAACGCGCGCATCTCGGTGATGGGCGGCGACCAGGCCGCATCCGTGCTGGCCACCGTCAAGCGCGACGGCATCGAAGCCAAAGGCGGCGCATGGTCCGCCGAAGAGGAAGCCGCATTCAAGCAGCCGATCAAAGAGCAATACGAACATCAAGGCCACCCGTACTACGCCACCGCGCGCCTGTGGGACGACGGCGTGATCGATCCGGCAGACACCCGCATGGTGCTGGGCCTCGGCCTGTCCGCCGCGCTGAATGCGGAAATTGAAGACACCAAGTTCGGCGTCTTCCGCATGTAAGGAGCGATGAAGATGACCTACACCACGCTCACCATCGAACGCGAAGGCCGCATCGCCACCGTCACGCTGAACCGCCCGGACGTGCGCAACGCCTTCAACGAAAAGGCCATCGCCGAAATTAAGCAAGCCTTCAGCGAATTAGGCGATGATGCCGCGCTGCGCGCCATCGTGCTGGCGGCGAACGGCCCGGCCTTCTGCGCCGGCGCCGATTTGAACTGGATGAAAAAAATGGCGGGCTACACGCACGCCGAAAACCATGCCGACGCCCTGCACCTGGCGGAGATGCTGCGTACGATTTACCTGTGCCCAAAGCCGGTAGTGGCCAAGGTGCAGGGCGATTGCTACGCGGGCGGCATGGGCCTCGTGGCCGCGTGCGACATCATCGTCGCGGTGGAAGAGGCCAATTTCTGCCTGAGTGAAGTGAAGCTGGGTCTCATCCCGGCCACCATTTCGCCGTACGTGATCAAGGCCATGGGCGAAAACGCCTCGCGCCGCTACTTCCTCACCGCCGAACGTTTCGGTGCACAGGAAGCGCTGCGCATCGGCTTTGTGCACGAAGTGGTTTCCGCTGGCACCTTGGATGCCAAGGTCGCGGAAATCGTCAAAGCGCTGGTCAACAACAGCCCGAACGCCGTGCAGCAAGCCAAAGTGCTGGTGCGCAAAGTGGCCGGGCAAGAAGTCAACGATGCGCTGCTGGCCGATACGGCCGAACGCATCGCGCATATCCGCGCCTCCGACCAGGGACGCGAAGGCGTGGCTTCCTTCCTCGAGAAGCGAAAGCCCGCCTGGTTAAGCTAGGAGCAGTTTTTGGAATTGAATAAACAAAGCGACTGGGTCGCGCGTAGCCTGCGTAGCGTATGGCATCCGTGCACCCAGATGCAGCATCACGAAACCGTCCCGCTGATTCCTGTCAGCCGGGGCAAAGGCGCATGGCTGTACGACCATGAAGGCCGCCGCTATCTCGACGCAATCAGCTCGTGGTGGGTGAATCTGTTCGGCCATGCCAACCCGCGCATCAACGCGGCGCTGAAAGACCAGCTGGATACGCTGGAACACGCCATGCTCGCAGGCTTTACGCACGAGCCGGTGATTGAATTGTCCGAGAAGCTGTCGGCGCTGACCGGCCATGTGCTGGGCCACAGCTTCTACGCCAGCGACGGTGCATCCGCCGTTGAAATCGCGCTCAAGATGAGCTTTCACTCATGGCGCAATAACGGCCATGCAGACAAGCAGGAATTCGTCTGCCTTAAAGGCAGCTACCACGGCGAGACTATCGGCGCGCTGGCCGTGACCGATGTTGCGCTGTTCAAGGACGCTTACGGCCCGCTGCTGCGCGCTTCGCAAACCGTGATGTCGCCGGATGCGCGCCTTGCTGCTGAAGGTGAAACGGCGCAAGACGTGGCGCGCCGCGCTGCCGCCGATGTCGAACGCCTTTTCATCGAACGTGGCGACAAGATCGCCGCCATCATCATCGAGCCGCTGGTGCAATGCGCCACCGGCATGGCGATGCACGATCCGCTCTACCTGCAACTGGTGCGCGCCCTGTGCGATCAGCACAACGTCCACCTGATCCTCGACGAAATCGCCGTCGGCTGCGGCCGCACCGGCACTTTCTTCGCTTGCGAACAAGCCGGCGTGTGGCCGGACTTCCTGTGCCTGTCGAAGGGCATCAGCGGCGGCTACCTGCCGCTATCGCTGGTGATGACGCGCGACGAAATCTACCAAGCCTTCTACAGCAGCGACGTCACGCGCGGCTTCCTGCACTCGCATTCGTACACCGGCAATCCGCTGGCCTGCCGCGCTGCCCTGGCGACGCTGCAAATCTTCGAACAGGACGATGTCCTCAACACCAACAAGGTAAAGGCCGCGCGGCTGACGCAAGCCCTGCAACCGCTGGCCCAGCACGAACAAGTGCGCAACTTCCGCCAGCGCGGCATGATCTGGGCCTTCGACGCCATCGACGCGCCGAAAGACTTCTCGCGCCGCTTCTTCGCCACCGCGACCGAGCACGAATTGCTGATGCGCCCTATCGGCTCTACTGTCTACATGATGCCGCCGTATATCCTCAGCGACGAGGAGATCGACGGCCTCGCCGCCAACACGCTGGCGGTGTTCAATAAAGTCATGGCGGGCTGACGATGGATCTGATTAAACGCCTCAACCAGCAGCTGCAAGCGCTGGACGACCAACAGCTGATCCGCAAGCGCCGCACCGTCAATTCGCCGTGCGGCGCGCGCGTGAACGTGGATGGCCGCGAACTGCTGGCCTTCTGCAGCAACGACTATCTCGGCCTGGCCAACCACCGCAAGATCAAGCTCGCGCTGCAGGAAGGCGCGGCGATCTACGGCGTTGGTAGCGGCGCCTCGCACCTGATCAGCGGCCATGTGCGCGCGCATGCGATGCTGGAAGAGCGCCTGGCCGAATTCGTCGGAGCGCACCTCGAAAAGCCGCGCGCGATCAGCTTCTGCACCGGCTACATGGCCAATCTCGCCGTCATCACCGGCCTTACCGCCGGCGACAAGGAAGCGGAAATCTTCTCGGAAGAGCTGAACCACGCCTCGCTGATCGACGGCGTGCGCCTATCGCGCGTCAAGGCCCACGTCTACCCGCACGCCGACCTGCAAGCGCTGGAAGTCCTGCTGAAAGCCAGCCATGCCGCTACCAAGGTCGTAGTAACGGACAGTGTCTTCAGCATGGACGGCAACCTTGCACCGCTGCCACAGCTGCTGGCCCTGTGCGAACAGCACAACGCATGGCTGGTAGTGGACGACGCCCACGGCTTCGGTACGCTGGGTGACAAAGGCCACGGTGCGCTGGAACACTTCAATCTGCGCTCGCCCTATCTGGTCTACATGGGCACCCTCGGCAAGGCGGCCGGCGTGGGCGGCGCTTTCATCGCCGCACATGAAACGGTAATTGAAACGCTGATCCAAAAAGCACGCCCGTACATCTTCACCACCGCCACCCCGCCGGCGCTGGCGCACGCCCTGCTGACTAGCCTCGATCTGCTGGAAGGCGAGGAAGGCGCTACACGGCGCGCACAGCTTCAGGCATTGGTGGCACAATTAGACGATGGCCTGCGCCTTGAGCGCTGGCAGCGCCTGCCCTCGAAGACTGCGATCCAGCCTATCCTGATCGGCGATAATGCTGAAACCATGCGCGCCGGCGCGGCCTTGTACGAGCAGGGCCTGTGGATCGGCGCCATCCGCCCGCCCACCGTGGCGCCCGGAACTGCGCGCTTGCGCGTCACGCTGTCGGCAGCCCACAACAGCATGGATGTCGCAAAATTGATAGGCGCGCTCAATGCCTTGGAAAGGGATATGAAATGAGTCTGGACGATCCCGTGTTAGCTATCGCTCCACAAACGCAGCCGGTCGGCGCAGGCAGCGGCATACCGCCGCGCTTTAACTGCTTCGTTACCGGCACAGATACTGAAATCGGCAAGACGCTGGTCTCTTCCGCCATGCTGCACGCACTGGTGCAAAGCGGCGTGCGCGCCTGCGGCATGAAACCGGTGGCCGCCGGCGCCGAGCTGGGTGAAGACGGCAAATGGCACAACGACGATTGCGACCAGCTGGCCGCCGCCGGCAATGTCCACCTGCTGCAGTCAATTACCACGCCGTTCCTGCTGAAAGAACCGGCCGCGCCGCACATCGCCGCCGAGCAGGAAGGCATCACCATTTCGCCGGTGCCGATCCTGGCGGCCTACGTTGAAATCAACGCCGCATCGGATGCGGTAGTGGTGGAAGGCGTGGGCGGCTTCATGGTGCCGCTCAACGACGAATTCGATACCGCCGACCTGGCCGAGCAATTGGCGCTGCCGGTGGTGCTGGTGGTGGGCCTGCGGCTCGGCTGCATCAGCCACGCGCTGCTGACGGTGGAAGCCATCCTGTCGCGCGGCTTGAAGCTGGTCGGCTGGGTCGCCAATGAGACGCAGGCCGATATGGCTTTCGCCGACGA
Source organism: Duganella rivi (assembly GCF_009857435.1). Lineage (GTDB taxonomy): Bacteria > Pseudomonadota > Gammaproteobacteria > Burkholderiales > Burkholderiaceae_D > Rugamonas > Rugamonas rivi. The sequence continues at coordinate 591,006 of NZ_WWCK01000006.1, read as the reverse complement.
AAACGTGATCGCGCTGGAGCAGCGCATCCCCGCGCCCTTCCTCGGCCGCGTGCCGCGCCTGGCCGAACCGACCGCCGAAGCGGCCGCCGACTACATCGATTTTACGCAGCTGCCTAACTGGCCGCTGCCACACACTATTTGAACGAAGAAGGAACCCGTATGCCTCAGAACATCCTGCAAGAACCGAAGGTCGTTTCCCTGCACCGTCCAACGGCGCCGATCACGCCTGCCGCCACCACGTGGCCGCGCGAAGAAGTATTGGCGCTGTTCGATCTGCCGTTCAACGACCTGCTGTTCAAGGCACAGCAAGTCCACCGCGCCAACTTCCCGGACGGCGACGTGGAGCTGGCGACGCTGCTGTCGATTAAAACCGGCGGCTGCGAGGAAGACTGCGGCTACTGCCCGCAAGCGGCACGCTACGACACCGGCGTGGAAGCCAAGAAGATTCTCGATCTGGAAACCGTGCTGGATGCGGCCAAGCAGGCCAAGGACAACGGCGCGACCCGTTTCTGCATGGGCGCTGCATGGCGCAGCCCTAAAGACCGCGATATGGAAAAAGTCGAAACCATGGTGCGTGAAGTGAAGGCGCTGGGTCTGGAAACCTGCGCCACGCTGGGCATGCTGGAAGAGCACCAGGCGCAGCGCCTGAAGGATGCGGGCCTCGATTACTACAACCACAATCTGGACACCGCGCCCGAGTTCTATGACAACGTGATTTCGACCCGCGAATACCAAGACCGTTTGGATACGCTGGGCCACGTGCGCGAAGCAGGCCTGAAGGTTTGCTGCGGCGGCATCGTCGGCATGGGCGAATCGCGCGACCAGCGCGCTGGCCTGATTGCGCAGCTGGCGAATCTGAATCCGTATCCTGAGTCGGTGCCGATCAATCACCTGGTGCAGGTGGAAGGCACGCCGCTGCACGGCCTGCCGCCGCTGGATCCGTTCGAATTCGTGCGCACCATCGCCGTGGCGCGTATCACCATGCCGAAAGCGCGCGTGCGCCTGTCGGCCGGCCGCCGCGAGCTGGGCGAGGCGGTGCAGGCAATGTGCTTCATGGCCGGCGCGAACTCGATCTTCTATGGCGACAAGCTGCTGACGACCGATAATCCAGAAGCCAACGATGACCGCGCGCTGCTGGAGAAACTGGGCTTGCGTACGCGCGGCGCGGTGCTGGAATCGGTACAAAAAGAGAGCTGCGGCTGCTGATCGCAAGCCTCACTGAAGCATCACCATAAAAAAACTTCCGGCCATAAGCCGCAAAGAGAGAGACGATGTTTACAAAAATTCTGATCGCCAACCGTGGTGAAATCGCTTGCCGTGTGGCCGCTACCGCGCGCCGTATGGGCATCAAGACCGTGGCCGTGTATTCCGAGGCGGATGCCAACGCCAAGCACGTCGCCGTGTGCGACGAGGCAGTGCTGATCGGCCCTGCCGCCGCCAAGGAGAGCTACCTGTGCGGCGATAAAATCATCGCCGTCGCCAAGGCGACCGGTGCGCAGGCGATTCATCCGGGCTATGGCTTCCTGTCCGAGAACGCGGAGTTTGCGGACGCCTGCGCGGAAGCGGGCCTCGTGTTTATTGGCCCGCCTGCATCGGCCATGCGCGCCATGGGTTCCAAGTCGGCTGCCAAGCAGTTGATGGAGAAGGCCAATGTGCCGCTGGTGCCGGGCTATCACGGCGAGCAGCAGGATGCGGATTTCCTGCATGCGCAGGCTGACAAAATCGGCTATCCGGTGCTGCTGAAGGCATCGGCCGGCGGCGGCGGCAAGGGCATGCGCGTGATTGAAAACTCGGCGCAGTTCAAGGATGCGCTGGCGTCGTGCAAGCGCGAGGCGATCAGTTCTTTTGGTGACGACAAGGTGTTGGCGGAGAAGTACCTCCAACGCCCGCGTCACATTGAAATTCAGGTGTTTGCCGATACGCTCGGCAATTGCATCTATTTGTTCGAGCGCGATTGCTCGGTGCAGCGGCGCCACCAGAAAGTGCTGGAAGAAGCGCCGGCGCCGGGTATGCCGGCGGAGCGCCGCGCGGCGATGGGCGAAGCCGCCGTTGCAGCCGCACGCGCCGTCGGCTATGTTGGCGCGGGCACGGTGGAGTTCATCGCCAATCAGGATGGCAGTTTCTACTTCATGGAGATGAACACCCGCCTCCAGGTAGAACATCCGGTGACCGAGATGATTACCGGGACGGATTTGGTTGAGTGGCAGTTGCGCGTTGCGGCCGGCGAACCGCTGCCGAAGCAGCAGCACGAGTTGGCGATCAACGGCCACGCCATCGAGGCGCGTATCTACGCGGAGAATCCTGAGAAGGGCTTCCTGCCATCGATCGGCACCCTGCGCCATCTCGGAACGCCAAGCGCAGTGTCGTTTGAACTGGGCGATGTGCGCATCGACTCCGGCGTACGCGAGGGCGACGCCATCTCGCCGTTCTACGATCCGATGATCGCTAAGCTGATCGTTTGGGGCGCGGATCGTAAGCAGGCTTTGGCCCGCATGGCGCAAGCGCTGGCGCAGTATCAAATCGTCGGCCTGGCAACCAACATCGCGTTCCTGAAACGCCTCGTTGAAGGCCAGGCTTTCTCCTTGGCCGATCTGGATACTGGCCTCATCGAACGCAATCACGACAGCCTGTTCCCAGCCGCGCAGCCCGCGCCAGCAGGCCCACTTGCACTGGCTGCCGTCGCGCTGCTGGCGTCGGAGCAAAAGCCGGCAGCCGATCCGTGGGCGCAGGCCAACGGCTGGCGCATGAACCAATCCTACGCGCGCAAGCTGTCGTTCGCCGACGAACATGCAGCCTACGACACCTACGTAACCTATCGCACTGAAGACTGGCTGTTCAGCGCCGGCAACGCCGCACCGCAAGCCCTGTCACTGACATCGCATACCGGCAACGACTACAGCATCAAGCTAGGCGACCAGGCCACCCACGGCACCGTGCTGCGCGACGGCGACACCTTCCACGTCTTCGCCAACGGCGCGCACTACCAGTTCGCGTGGAACGACCCCATGGCCCACGCCGGCGAAACCGAATCCGAAGGCGGCCGCCTCACCGCGCCCATGCCAGGCAAAGTCGTCGCCGTCCTCGCAGCCAAGGGCCAGGAAGTCAAAAAAGGCGAACCGCTAGTCATCATGGAAGCCATGAAAATGGAGCACACCATCGCCGCCCCGCACGACGGCATGATCGACGACATTCTCTACAGCGTGGGCGACCAGGTCGCAGACGGCGCGCCACTGCTGGCCTTCAAGGCGGCGTAAAGGAGAACACCATGCGCATCTTGTTACACCGCGCCGACGGCAAAACCGAGCCGTGGATCAAGGACTTCGCCAAATACCTGCCGGAAGCCGAGATCGAAATCTGGCACGCCGGTGAAAAAAACCAGGCCTGCGACTACGCCGTGGTGTGGTCGCCGCCGGAAGCCATGCTGCCGGAGCTGAGCACCGTCAAAGCCATCTTCGTCACCGGCGCCGGCGTCGACGCGCTGCTCAAATTCGGCGACGCACTGCCGCCGCACATTCCCATCATCCGTCTGGAAGATGCAGGCATGGCGATACAGATGGCAGAATACGTCACGCACTCCGTGCTGCGCTACTTCCGCCGCTTCGACGAATACGAAGCGCAGGCACGCGCCGGCCAGTGGGCGCCGCTACCGCAGCATCACAAGGAAGATTTCGCCGTCGGTGTGCTCGGCATGGGCGTGCTGGGAACGCGCGTGCTGGAAGCACTGGCGCCGTTCGGCTTTCCGCTGCGCGGCTGGAGCCGCACCGAGAAGAATATGCCGGGCGTGCAGTGCTTCCGCGGCGCCGATGGTCTCGATACCTTCCTGCGCGGTTCGCGCGTATTGGTCTGCATGCTGCCGCTGACGCCGGATACCAGCAACATCATGGATCGCACCAACATGAGCAAGCTGCCGGCCGGCTCTTACATCATCAACGTCGCGCGCGGCGCGCACATCGCCGAGCCGGATCTGCTTACGCTGATTAAATCCGGCCACATCGCCGCCGCCACGCTGGACGTGTTCCGCAACGAGCCGCTACCGGCGCAGCATCCGTTCTGGCAGGAGCCGCGCATCACCATCACGCCGCACATCTCCGCGCTGACCTTGCGCCGCGAGAGCGTGCAGCAGATTGCCGCTAACATCCGCAAGACCGAAACTGGCGAACAAGTCGCCGGCGTGGTTGACCGCATACTGGGATATTGAAATGAGCAGCTTACCGAAACAAGTCAAAATCGTTGAAGTCGGCCCGCGCGACGGCCTGCAAAATGAGAAGGAAAACGTCCCGGCCGAGATCAAGATCGAACTGGTGAACCGTCTTACCAGCGCCGGCTTCCAGAACATTGAAGCGGCAGCCTTCGTGTCGCCAAAATGGGTGCCGCAAATGGCGACCAGTGCCGACGTGATGGCCGCCATCAATCGCAAGCCGGGCGTGATCTACTCGGCGCTGACGCCGAACATGCAGGGCTTTGAAGCGGCGCTGGCGGCGAAGGCCGACGAAGTGGTGATCTTCGGCTCGGCCTCGGAAGCCTTCTCGCAAAAGAACATCAACTGCTCGATCGCGGAATCGATTGCGCGCTTTGAAGGCGTGGCGAAAGCGGCGAAAGAGCAGGGCATCCGCCTGCGCGGCAGCATCAGCTGCGCCTTCGGCTGCCCGTACCAGGGCGAAGTGCCGCTGGACGCGGTGGCCGACGTGGTAGGCCGCATGCGCGATCTGGGCTGCGATGAAATCGACATCGCCGACACCATCGGCGTAGCGACGCCGCGCAAGACGCAAGCGGTGATGGAACGCGCCATCCGCGAATTCCGCGTGGACGGCTTGTCCGGCCACTTCCACGATACCTACGGCCAGGCGCTGGCCAATATTTACGCCAGCCTGGAAGTGGGCATTGCGATCTACCACTCGTCGGTATCGGGACTGGGCGGCTGCCCGTATGCGAAAGGCGCAACCGGCAACGTCGCCACCGAGGACGTGCTGTACATGATGCAGGGCTTGGGCATCGAGACCGGCATCGACCTCGATATCGTGGTGGACGCGGGCCAGTTCATCTCGCAATTCCTCAACCGCAAGGGCGCCAGCCGCGCCGGCAACGCCATCGCCGCCAAGCGCGCCGGTTGATGAAAACCGGGGTCAGTTCTGCCATTGGTACATGAGCTCGTGTGCGATTGGCAGAACTGACCCCGGATTCACCGTCACCCGCCGCGCGGCGTTGCTGGTCGAGGCCTTGATCCATAAAGGAAAAAACCCTGTTTGACGTTGCCATCAAACAGGGTTTTTAGATTTTGGTCGGAGTACAAGGATTCGAACCTTGGACCCTCTGGTCCCAAACCAGATGCGCTACCGGGCTGCGCTACACTCCGAAGAAGCAAGATAATACAGTCTGCCGGGCAGGTCGTCAAGTGCTTGTGTAACTTCGGTGCTATGATCGACTGATCATGGATGCCACAATTTCATTCGATCAACCCGTGCGGCTGCGGCGGGCAGGCATTGCGGCAGGGATCGCCGTCTCGCTGCTGCTGCACGCCGTGTTGATCTTTGGCTATCGCTTGCCGACGGAAACACCGCAGCAGCCGGCCCGCGCGATGACGGTTTGGCTGCAGCCGCCGAAGCCGCCGCAAGTTGTTGCCCGGGCGGCGCCGCCGCCGGAAAAACCGCGCAAGCGCGAGCCTGTCCCCAACCGTGCACCACAGCGCGTCATCGCCGCCGAGGCCACACCGGGCATCATCCCGCCAGCGCCGGCAGCAACCCCGGCCGAGTCGCAAGCCGTCACGCTGCCGCCCGATCCGCTGTACCCGGACCAGCAGCCCAAGCAATTCGATATGAACGAGGCACTGAAGACCGCCCGCAAGGTGGCCAAGGAGAAAGCGCCGCCCGGCACGCTGGCAGCGCAGCTGGAAGCCCATCCGATCAATACCGAACCGGTCGCCAATGAGCTGGCGACCAAGATGGCCGCCGCCAAGAAAACCGATTGCTTGAAATCGGCCTCCGGCGCCGGCTTGCTCGCCCCGCTATTCTGGGCGCTGGACAAGCACTGTAAGTTTTAAGCCTCGTCCTTCAATTGCAGGGCGCGGTCGTACAGGGCGTTTTTCTTGCGGCCGGTGATTTGCGCGGCCAGCCCGGCTGCCTGTTTAACAGGCAGTTCCGCCAGCAGGATATTCAACAGGCGATCCGTTTCAACGTCATTTTCATCGTCGGCCGGGGGTGCGCCTTCCAGCAACACCACGAATTCGCCCTTTTCCCGGTGCGCATCGGCCTTGATCCACGCTTCCGCCTCGGACAGCGGGCAGCGGTGAATTTCTTCGAACATCTTGGTCAGTTCACGCGCAAACACCACTTGGCGGGTCGGTTCAAACACCGAGGCGAGGGCGGCGGCGCAGTCCAGGATCCGGTGCGGCGCTTCATAAAACACCATGGTCGCGGTCACCGAACGCAGGGTGCCGAGGAAGTTTTCGCGCTGCTTGGCCTTGGCCGGCAGGAAACCGACAAAATAAAACTGGTCATTCACCAGGCCGCTGGCCGACAAAGCCGTTACGGCCGCCGAAGCGCCCGGCAGCGGCAACACGCGCAAACCAGCCGCCCGCACCGCATCGACGATGCGCGCGCCCGGATCGGACACCGCCGGCGTACCGGCATCCGACACCAGCGCAATGCGCTCGCCGGCTTGCAAGCGGGCGATCAAAGTCTCGGCCGCCTCACGCTCGTTGTGCTGGTGCGCGGCAATTAATGGCTTGTGCAAGCCGAAGCGGTTCATCAAAGTCGCGGTATTTCGCGTGTCTTCGCATGCCACAGCATTGACCAAGCTCAAAACGTGCAGCGCGCGCAGGCTAATATCCGTCACATTGCCGATCGGGGTCGCCACGACGTACAAGGTTGCGCTAGGATAGGCTTGGTGTGCCGTTTCGCCCAGGACGGGCAGGCTGGCAATGGAACTGGAGTCGTGGTCGCTCATTGGGGATAAGGATGAAAAGTGTGAGGTTGACGCTGCTGTGCATGGCTGCCGCAGTGCTGAGTGCATGCAGCACGCCGTTTTGCGACGCGCCGGGAGGATTGTGCTCGCCCCAGCCGGCAAAAACAAGCCCGCCGCCGGTGATTGCCGCGCCCGCGCCTGCGCCCGCGCCGAAACCGCTGCCGCTCAAGGCGCCGCCGGGGCCGGAGCTGCCTGCGGCCGAGGTATTTGCCGTTACCGAGGCCGGCGCCACGGTCGCACCGGACACCGGCAGCCAGAGCCAAGCCGAGAATCCGGGCCAGCCAGCCATGCGCCAAGCCGATCTCGGCGCCCGCTTCGTCAACGAAAGCGCGCAGCCATCCGGCACGCCGATCCGCATCGGCCTGCTGCTGCCGCTGCGCTCGGACTCGCTGGGCGCCGCCGCCGAATCCGTCCGGGCAGGCTTCATGGCAGGCTGGGAACGCGACCGCGACAATATCACCATCACCGTGCTGGAAACCGGCGATGTGCCGCAAGACATCCTTGCCGCCTACGCACGTGCCCTGCAAAACGAAGATATCGTGGTCGGCCCGCTGTCGCGCGCGGCTGTGGCAACCATCGCCGGCAGCCCACTGGTCAGCAAGCCGACCATCGCCCTGAATTACCCGGAAGGCCACGGCCAGCCCGGCGCCATGCCGCTGCCGCCGCAAATGCTGGCCATCGGCCTGTCGATCGAGGAAGAAGCGCGGCAAGCGGCCCAGTGGGCGGCGTCCGAGCAGGCTGGCGGCAGCGCGCTGGTGCTCACCACCAATTCTGCGTGGCAACGCCGGGTGGCCGCCGCCTTCACCAGCCAGTGGGAAGGCCGCCTCGGCCGCCCGGTGCGCACCGTCGAACTAAGCGCGCCGGACGGCTACCTCAGCGATCCAGAACTGGTGCAATTGCGCGCCCGCCTGCGCCAGGACATGCCCACCGTGCTGTTCTCGGCCATGGGCGCGGACCAGACCCGCCAGCTGCGCATCGCCCTCGGCAGCGTGCTCACCACCGAGCCGGACAACCCGATTTTCAGCACCGCCGACAAGCTGCCGCCGCCACCGCCTGTGCCAACCGAGCAATTCGCCAGCCTGCCAATCTACGGCACCTCGGCGCTCAATCCCGGCGGCAGCGCCGGTTTCCCCGGCCGCGACCTGGACGGCGTACGCCTGCTCGACCTGCCATGGCAAGTGCAGCGCGACCATCCAGCGGTGATGGTCTACCCGCGTCCGCTGCAAACCGGCGTCGGCAGCGCTGACATGGCCCGCTTGTACGCGCTCGGCATCGACGCCTACCGCGTAGCGCGTGAAATCGGCCGCCATCCGGTCGGCCGCTTCCAGCTGGATGGCGTGACCGGCAAGCTGACCGTCGATTTCGGCCAAGGCCCGGCGCAGTTCGAACGCATCGAGCAATCGGCTGTCTACCAAAACGGCACCGCCAAGCCGGCCAACCCATGAGGATGATATGCCGCGCACCCCACAGCAGCGGCTGGGCCGGCAGGGTGAGGATAGGGCGCTGGCCTACCTCCTCACCCAAGGCCTGACGCTGGAGGCACGCAATTTCCTGTGCAAGGCAGGCGAGCTGGACCTCATCATGCTGGAAGGCCCGACCCTGGTGTTCGTGGAAGTGCGCCAGCGCGCCAGCAGCAAATTCGGCGGTGCGGCCTACAGCGTCACGCCGGCCAAGCAGCAGCGCTTGTTACGCGCAGCACAACATTATCTTTTACGCCATAAAATCCCACCGCCCTGCCGCTTCGACCTCATTGCCATCGACAACGATAAGTTGTCCTGGATACAAAACGTCCTGGAGATGTAAGCATTTTTAACAGCGCTTGTCCGGTCAACAGGACGACTGCACTATAATCAGCACACTATGACTAATCAACGCATCCTCTCGCACTTCCACGAAAGTGCCGAACTCAAAATCCAATCCGCCACCGTCCTCGCCCCGCACATTGCGCAGGCGATCGAGATGATGTTCTCGGCGCTGTCCAACGGCAACAAGATCCTGGTGTGCGGCAACGGCGGTTCGGCCGCCGACTCGCAGCACTTTGCCGCCGAGCTGGTGGGCCGTTTCGAGCGCGAGCGCTTCCCGCTGCCGGCCATCGCCCTGACCACCGACACCTCGATCCTGACCGCCGTGGCCAACGATTACAGCTACCGCGAGATTTTCTCCAAGCAGGTGCAAGCGTTCGGCCAGGCCGGCGACATCCTGCTGGCGTTCTCGACCTCGGGCAACTCGGGCAACGTGATGGCGGCAATTGAAGCGGCGCTGGAGCGCGAGATGCGGGTGGTGGCCCTGACCGGCAAAGGCGGCGGTGCCATCGGCAAGATGCTGACCGACGCCGACGTCCATATCTGCGTACCGCACGACCGTACTGCCCGTATTCAAGAAGTCCATTTGGTAACTATCCATTGCATTTGCGACGGCATCGACGTCGCCCTGTTCGGAGGAGATGTGAATGAGTAATTCCAGCGCTATCTGGAAAAAGGTACAACGTCCGCTGGCCATGAGCGTGCTGTGCGGCGCCATGCTGGCATCCTTGTCGGGCTGCGTGGCGCTGGTCGCGGGCGGTGCGATTTCCGGTACGCTGGCGGCCTCCGACCGCCGCACCTTCGGCGCGCAGACGGAAGACCGCGCGATTGAAGTCAAAGGCGGCATCAAGGCCAACAACGTGGGCGGCGATGCTGCGCACGTCAACATCAACAGCTTCAACCGCCGCGCCCTGCTGACCGGCGAAGTGCGCGATGAGGCCATGAAGGCGGCCATCGAGCGCGAAATCCGCGGCATCGAGGGCGTGGTCGATGTGATCAACGAATTGGAAATCGCCGGCCCGTCGAGCTACACCTCGCGCTCCAGCGACACCATCATCACCACCAAGGTAAAGGCCAGCCTGGTTGACGCCAAGGATATCTCGGCCAATTCCTACCAGGTGGTGACCGAGCGCGGCGTGGTCTACCTGCAAGGCCGCGTGACCCAGCGCGAAGGCCAGATCGGCGCCGACATCGCGCGCGGCGTCAACGGCGTGACCAAGGTGGTGAAGGTATTTGAGTACATCTCCGAGGAGGAGTGGAAAACCTACCAGCCTAAACCGGCCAACACGGCCAACGCCAACGCGCAGAGCTAATCATGAGCGACACCTCCCGCGCCTGGATCAAACCGGTGATTGCCGCCGTGGCGATTGCCGTTATCGGCTTCGGCGGCTACACTGTGCTGAACAAGCGCGAGGTGGCGCCCGAGCTGACGTTCGTCAGCATCAAGGGCGAGAAAATCACGCCGGCCAGCCTGAAGGGCAAGGTAGTGATGGTGAATTTCTGGGCCACCTCGTGCACCACCTGCGTGGCCGAGATGCCCAAGATGGTCGACACCTACAACAAGTTCAAGGCCGAAGGCCTGGAGTTTGTGGCGGTGGCGATGAACTACGATCCGGCCAACTACGTGATCAATTACGCCGAAACGCGCCAGCTGCCGTTCAAGGTAGCGCTGGATGCGGACGGCTCGGCGGCCAAAGCCTACGGCAATGTCTCGATGACGCCGACCACCTTCGTCATCGGCAAGGACGGCAAAATCCTCAAGCGCTACCTCGGCGAGCCGGACTTCCCGGCCCTACACAAGCTGCTGGAGCAGGCGCTACGCGGCTAGAAGGGGTTGACGTTGCACGCCGCTTTAAAAGCGCGCGGCACCAACCCAACCCGCACACCGCCAAGCTCAGGGTCTGACCCCGTACGGGGTCAGACCCTTCCGGTCGGGGTGCTCTTTAAGCCAGTATGTGGACGCCTACGGGCACTCATCTGGGTACCCCACAACTGGCACGCGGTTTGCATGGCGTACAGCTCTCCTCAACCCTTAAGGAAAGCTGCCATGGATCGCAACCAAGTCACGCAAAAAATCATCTCCACCAAGGTCGCCAAGCAGCTGCGCTGGGCTGATCTCGCCACGCAGTTCGGCCAGAGCAAGGAATGGACGACGGCCGCGCTGCTCGGCCAGATGACCTTCTCGCGCGCGCAAGCCGACAAGGCGCAGGAAATCTTCGACCTCACCGATGAAGAAGCCGCATGGCTGCAGATCGTGCCGTACAAAGGTTCGCTGCCGACCGCCGTGCCGACCGATCCGCTGATCTACCGCTGGTACGAAATCGTCAGCGTCTACGGCACCACCATCAAGGAGTTGATCCACGAAGAATTCGGCGACGGCATCATGAGCGCGATCGACTTCTCGATGAATATCCAGCGCGAAGCCGATCCCAAGGGCGACCGCGTCCAGGTCGTCCTCAGCGGCAAATTCCTGCCGTACAAGAGCTACTAGAAGCCGGCCTGCAAGGACAGGTACAAGCCCTTCTGCTTCTTCGGATTGAAGATGGTGATGTCGCCCAGATTGGCATAGGCCGCCGTCACCGAGCAGTGCTTGGTCGGGAACCATGCGATGAAGGCGTCGTAGTACGCCTTCTCATCATCGACGCCGAGGTTGTGCGGCTTGCGGCGATACTCGGCGCCTAGCACCAGCTTGCGGTTGATCAGGTAGGCGGCCGAGAATTCCGGCATCAGGCGCGTATCGTCGTTCTTGTCGCCGCCGAAGCCCAGCAGGCCCATTTGGTTGGCGCGCGTGGCGCGCAGCGTGGCGTTCAGCAGCAAGCTTTGTTCGAGGTAGATCTTGGTGGCGGAGACGTAGTAGTCGTAGCCGCTATCATCCTTGGCGCCGAGCTGCTTGACGTTGGTGACACCCAGCGCCTCCAGGCCGCGTATGCCCTTGTTCTTCTTGTACATCGCGCCGACTGCGACTTGCGGCACCCAGGTATCCTGCTCGTACACCGCATCGCCCAGCACTTTGAATTTAAGGCCGACGATATCCTGCTTGATGTTCAGCTTATCGAGCGGCGCCAGTTCGCCCTTGAATTCCTGATTCGCGAACGACAATTCAAGACGATCTTGAATACCGACCGCCACGCCGTAAGAATTGAGCTTGTAGTCCTGCGTGCCGACGTAGGTGTAGTGCGCATTGGCGCCCCACGAGTCGCGCGAGCCGTAGCTGGTGATCAGCGCCCACGGCGTAATGCCGCCGCCGCCCGCGCCTTCCACTTGCGAGACGCCGCCGGTGGCAAGCAGCTTGCCCAAGTCCTGCGCGCCGGCGCCGGCGCACGCGCATACCGCCATCAATGCTGGAATGAGTTTTTTCATGATTGTGCTCCGCTTATTTCGTCACGATATCGCGCTGCATCGGCGCCAGCTTGGCGACCAGCTTGAGCGCAACGCTGCTTGGCACATTGTGCTGTTCCATCGCGATCTGCAAATCCTCGGTCAGCGCATTGAACATGGCGTTGGTGATCTGTAAGTCCTGGTGCACGGTCTTCATATCGCGCACGGTGCCGACGCCGTCCATGGTCTTGTCGCGGTACTTGCCGGTGTACTTGCACGGGCCGCCGGCGAATTCGCAGAACTGCTCCTGCAAGCGCTGGTTGACCTGCGGGATATCGAAGTCGGCGAAGCTATCCTTGATGCGCGGATCGGCCAGCACGATCACGAGGAAGGTATCGACGATCTTCTTGATACCCTCCTTGCCGCCCAGGCCTTGGTAAGTGGAGTCTTCGGTGTAAGGAGTTTGGGCCATTGCCAGTGAGGAAGCCAGCAGCAGGCCAATAGCGGCCATTCGGGAGCGTTTAAGCATGTTCATCCTCATGAGTGGTCGGTCTAGCTGCCAATTTATCAGCTATTCTTGGGATACAAAACCATTTGCGTGCATCTGAACAACGCTATTGTTTTGCCAGTGGCCTTGTTCGTCACAGTGGCGTCCCACACTTGCGTGGTGCGGCCAAGGTGCACTGCCGTCGCCGTCGCCACCACCGTGCCTTCGCGCGCGGTGCCGAGGTGATTCGACTTCAATTCGATGGTGGTGAAGTTTTGTGCATCGTCCGGCAGGTGCGAGAAACAGGCGTAGCCGCAGGCGGTATCGGCCAGCGTGACCACACTGCCGGCGTGCAGAAAGCCATTCGGCGCCAGGTGATTGTTCGTGACCGTGAACTCCGCCACGATCTCGTTTTCCTTCACCGAGGTGATGACGATGCCCAGGTGATCCGGCAAGGTGCCCTTGCCGAAGTTGTTGAAATAGTCGACGTTGAATTTTTCTGCATCCATGGTGTGCTCTCTTTACATTACGCGTACCCACGCGCCCTTGTACAGGATAGGGCCGGTCGGGCCGTTAGGATCGGGCGAACCGCCTTTCGGTTCAAGCGATACGGCCAGCACCGCGACGTCGTCGCCGACGGCGTTGCTGGTCAGCGCCAGCTTGACTTCGCCTTTATCAGCCAGCAGACCCAGCGAACGCGGATTGCCCTGCTTAGGCACGGCCCACAATTGCAGCGTCTTGTCGCTGGCCACCGGCGCGTTGCCGACCAGGCGCACGGTCAGCGCTTTGTGCGCGGTGTCGCCGGTCAGCAGCAGCGCGGTTTGGGCTTTGTCGTCGGTCAGCGTGGCGACGTAGTCAAGCCGCGGCGTATCGAGCACGCGCAGGCCGATCACCACCACCAGCAGCGCCGCCACCGCGGTCGACAGCACGCCCAGCGAGCGCCAGAAGTTCAGCGATTCCAGCCAGCCGGCGCGCGCAGGGCGCAGATTCAGGCGCCGTTCGATATTGCCCCAGACTTGCTTGCGCGGTTGCTGCGCGGTGGCGAATTCGGCCATCGGCGCCAGGCGGTCTTGCCATTCGATGGTGAGGTGGCGCAGCGCGGCGTCGTTGTGCAGATAGCCTTCGAAGCGGCGGCGCGCGCCGCCTTTCAGCGTGCCAAGCACGTATTCAGCGGCCAGCTTGTCGCGCAGGGGAGCGTTGTCGCGGATATTCATGCGCGGTCTCCTTTCGACAAACAAGCCTTCAAGCGTTCAAGGCTGCGCCGTATCCACGTCTTGACGGTGCCGATCGGCAGCGCCATTTGCTGCGCCACTTCGCTGTGCGACAAGTCGTGGAAGAAGGCCAAGCCCAATACTTGGCGATGCAGCCCTTCCAGCGCGGACATGCAATAGGCCAGCGCCTTGGCGTCGCGGCTCATGGTCAAGGCCTCGATCGGCGTGGCGGCAGGGTCGTGTAGGGCGTTCATGACTTCGGCGTCAAACTGGTCTCCATCGATTTCGGCGGCATCATCGGTACGGCGCAGCACATCGAAGGCCTTGTTGCGCACGATGGTGGTCATCCACGTCATCGGTGCGGCCAGATGGCTCTGATAGCTGGCCGCGTTGTGCCAGATCGCGACGAAACTTTCTTGCAGCACCTCTTCGGCCAGTTCGCGCTTAACCAATATACGCAGCGCAAAGCCAAACAGTTTCGCTGAGGTAGCGTCATACAGTGAACGGAAGGCGCTTGCGTCGCGTTGCGCGGCGCCTTGCAGCCAGATGCGGAGTTGCTGTGGATCGAGAGTATGAGCGTCGGACACTGATTGCCTTATCAATAATGGAAATTAAACCTCTCAAGCGTGAGCAAATTATCACATTCCAGTTCGCACACAAAAAGAAATATGAATCCGCGAACGTGCCCACTGCGTATATGCCTGACAACGTGAAGTAAACGGCAAGACTGGCTGGGAGACTCTATGACAAGCAACTGCAAGCTCGCGACGATGCTGGCGCTCGCCGTTCATGGCCTCGCTGCCGCCAATGACGGCGAGGCCGCGCTAACCAGCGTGATTGTGATGGGACATTATGACAACGCCATCGGCGCCAGCGACGCCGCCAGCCAGGGCAGCGTCACCGCCAACCTGATCGCCAACCGTCCCGCGCTGCGCACCGGCGAGCTACTGGAATTCGTGCCCGGCATGATCGTCACGCAGCACAGCGGCGACGGCAAGGCCAATCAATACTTCCTGCGCGGCTTCAATCTTGACCACGGCACCGATTTCGCCACCTGGGTCGATGGCGTGCCGGTCAATATGCGCAGCAACGCGCACGGCCAGGGCTATTCCGACCTCAACTTCCTGATCCCGGAACTGGTGCAGCGCATCGATTACAAAAAGGGCAGCTACTTTGCCGACGAAGGCGATTTTTCTTCCGCCGGCGCGGCCCACATCCGGCTCAGCGACCGGCTCAAGCAAGGCCTCGCCAGCCTGACCATCGGCAGCTATGGCTATCAACGCGGCGTGGTGGCGGACTCGTTTGCAGCAGCGAATGGCACGCTGCTGTATGGCTTGGAACTGAGCCGCAACGACGGGCCGTGGCAAGCGCCGGAGCAGGTGCGCAAGTTCAGCGCCACGCTGCGCTATAGCCACGGCGACGCGCAAGATGGCTACAGCATCGCCGCCATGGCCTACCGCAACCGCTGGAACGCCACTGACCAAGTGCCGTTGCGCGCCGTGCAGTCGGGCATGATCGACCGCTACGGCAGCATCGATCCCAGCGACGGCGGCGATACCGCGCGCACCAGCGTGGCGTGGAATCTGCACCGTCGCGACAGCGACCGCTTGACTGAAGCGTCGGCCTATCTGGTGCGATCGAGTCTCGACTTGTACAGCAACTTTACCTACTGGCTCAATGACCCGGTGCAGGGCGACCAGTTCCAGCAAAGCGAACGCCGCACCATGGGCGGCGCCAGCATCAGCCAGACATGGCTCAGCAACATCGGCGGCATCGGCATGCGCAACAAGCTGGGCGCGCAAACGCGCTACGACCATATCGCCCCCATCGGCCTGTACGCCACCGCGGCACGCCAGCGCCTCGGCACCGTGCGCGAAGATCGCATCAACGAAGCCAGTCTCGGACTGTCTGCGGAAAACACCAGCTATTGGACGCCGTCTTTGCGCAGCATCGCCGGCCTGCGCTACGACGCCTACCGTTTTACAGTGAACGACGAGCGCGCCAACGCGCACAAATTCTCCCCCAAGCTAGCGCTGATTTTGGGGCCGTGGCGCGACACCGAATACTTCATCAACTACGGCGCCGGCTTTCACAGCAATGACGCGCGCGGCGTGACCGGGCCGGCGCCGGCGCCGCCGCTGGCGGCCACGCGCGGCGCCGAACTGGGCGTACGCAGCGCGTGGCTGCCCGGCCTGCAAAGCTCGCTGGCGCTGTGGACGCTCGATATCGATTCGGAACTGGTGTATGCAGGCGACAGCGGCCAGACCGAGACCAGCCGCGCCAGCCGCCGCCACGGCGTTGAATGGAGCAACCACTACATCGCCGCGCCGTGGCTGCTGTTTGATCTCGACTTGTCGGCCGCGCGCGCGCGCTACCGCGACAACGATCCAGCGGGCAACTACGTGCCGGAGGCACTGAACAAAGTGGCCGCGTTTGGCGTGACCGTGAAAGATCTTGGCCGCTGGTTTGGCGGCCTTGAAGTGCGCTACTTCGGCCAGCGTCCGCTGGTGGAAGACAACAGCGTGCGCTCGGCAGCCACCACGCTGGCCTATGGCCGCATCGGCTATCAGCTCAGCCGTAACACCAGGCTCACGCTGGACGGCTTCAACTTGCTCAACCGCCGCGCCAGCGACATCGACTACTACTACCGCTCGCGCTTGCAAGGCGAGCCGGAGGGCGGCGTCGACGACGTGCATTTCCACCCGGTCGAGCCGCGCACATTGCGCCTGACGCTCACGCACAATTTTTAAAAAATAAATATTAAATATTCTGAATCTGACGCATCACGGGTCGCGTATACCAGCCTTGCAGTACCCACAGAAGGTCAACTCATTCGGAGGAAGCGAGATGCAATCCATTATCCACCATGCAGTACGCCTTGCCGTTGCAAGCGCGCTGGCCGGCGCCTGTTTGCCGGCAGCGCTGGCGTCCAGCCACCGCGAGGCGCCGTTCGTCACACAAAGCCCCAAGGTCGACGGCACCGATTTCTATATGTTCCGCAGCTACGAAGCGGGCCGCGCCAACTTCGTCACCTTGATTGCCGACTACGTGCCGCTGCAAGACCCGTACGGCGGCCCGAACTATTTTGCGATGGATCCCAACGCGCTGTACGAGATCCACATCGATAACAATGGCGATGCCAAGGAAGACCTGACCTTCCAGTTCCGCTTCACCAATACCAACAAGGACACCAAGTTGACCGTGGGCGGCAAGCAAGTATCGATACCGTTGGTCATCAATGGCGGCGCCATCGCCGCACCGAATGCCGCCGGCGCCAATGTGCGCGAAAGCTACACCATCAGCGTGGTGCGCGGCGACCGCCGCACCGGCGCCAAGTCTGCCGTCACCAACGCGGCCGATGGCAGCACCAGCTTCGACAAGCCGCTCGACAACATCGGCAACAAGTCGATACCGAACTACGCCAGCTATGCGGCAGCCCACGTCTACAACGTCAATATTCCCGGCTGCGCGACGCCGGCGCGGGTGTTCGTCGGCCAGCGCAAAGATCCGTTCGTGGTGAACTTGGGCGAGACGTTTGACCTGGTCAACATCAAGGCGCCGGCCACCGAGTTTGCCGCCAATGCCGAGAAAGCCGCGCACGACGACCTGGCCGGCAAGAACGTCACCGCGATTGAACTGGAAGTGGCGGCGTCCTGCCTGACTGCATCGGGCAGCAGCGATCCAGTCATCGGCGGCTGGACGACCGCCAGCGTGCGCCAGGCGCGCTTGCTGAATCCGACCCCGAACAGCAGCACACCATCGAAAGAAGGCGGCGCCTGGACGCAGGTATCGCGCCTCGGCATGCCGCTGGTGAACGAAGTGGTGATCGGCCTGAAAGACAAGGACACTTTCAACGCCAGCAAGCCGTCCGGCGACGCCCAGTTTGCCACCTACGTGACCAATCCAACGCTGCCGGCGCTGATTGAAATCCTGTACGGCAGCGCCGGCGCCAAGGCGCCGACCAACTTCCCGCGCAACGACCTGGTCGCCGCCTTCCTCACCGGCGTGAAAGGCTTGAACCAGCCTGCCACGGTCACCGCGTCCGAAATGCTGCGCCTGAACACCTCCACGCCGGCGACGGCGATGGGCAAGCAGAATCGTCTCGGCGTGATCGGCGGCGACAATGCCGGCTTCCCGAACGGCCGCCGTCCCGGCGACGACGTGGTCGATATCGCACTGCGCGTAGTGATGGGCAATCTGTGCACCTTGAACCTGGGCTGCGCTCCGGCCGACGCACCGGCCGGTGGCCTGCACTTCACCGATGGCGCCTACCTTGACGACAGCTTCTTCACGGCAGCCTTCCCTTACCTGAAAACGCCGCTGCCGGGCTCGCCGCAAAGCGCCGCCACAGCACAAGCCATGCGGGGGGCGCCATGAGCTATCGACGCCTGACGCTGGGCCTGGGCGCCTTGCTAGTCCTGAGCGCGTGCGGAGGCAGCCACCACCATGGCGACACCTCCGGGCCGCCCACCACCACCACGCCGCCGGTGACCATGACGGACGCGTTTTTCAGCGCCGTGCTGGCCATCATCGGCGATGGCAGTGAAACCACGACCGAGCCGCAAGCGACTGACACCGTCGTCGCCACCGCGCCTGACGATACCGAGCCGGTCATCTTGAAGTAAGCCCGTGGCGGGCGCGATCGTGCCCGCCGCTTTGAGAGTTCATCATGCACAAACTGATTTTGATGCTGGCCTGCTGCGGCGCTGCGCTGGTGCAGGCAGCGCCTTACATTCCGGCCAGCGGACAACAAGTGGTGGCAAGCGTGCCGCGCCGGGGTGATCCTCTACAGCAGGAATTGCGCCGCCTGCGCAGCCAGTTGAATGCCAGTCCCAACGATGTCGCGCTGGCCACCACGGTGGCGCGCCGTTACATTGCGCTGGGCCGCAGCGAAACCGATCCACGCTACCTGGGCTATGCGCAAGCGGCGCTGGCGCCGTGGTGGCAGCAAGCGGCGCCGCCGCCGGAAGTGCGGCTGCTGCGCGCCACGCTACTGCAAAGCACGCACCAGTTTGCGCCTGCGCTGGCCGATCTGAAAGCGGTGCTGGCCGCCGATCCCGGCAGCACGCAAGCCTGGCTGACACTCGCGACCGTGCAAACCGTGCGGGGCGATTATGCCGACGCCACCGCCAGTTGCGCCCGCGTGTCGCGCTTGTCGATCGACCTGATCGCCATTACCTGCATTGCCAATGTCGGCGCACTGACCGGCAAAGCAGAGCGCAGCGAACAGCTACTCGACCTAACGCTGACGCGCAGCGCCAACGCGCCGCCGGAACTGCAAGTGTGGGCGCTGACGCTGCTGGCCGAAATGGCACAGCGCCGCGCTGATGGTGCGGCGGCGGAGGCACGCTTTCGCCAGGCGCTGGCGCTCAGCCCGCGCAACAGCTACCTGCAAGGCGCGTACGCCGATTTCCTGCTCGAACAAGGCCGTCACGCCGAAGTGTTGACACTGCTGCGCGATCAGGAACGCATCGACGCGCTGCTGCTGCGCCGGGCATTGGCGCTACAGCAGTCCGGTCAGCAGCGCGCCATGCAGGCCGACGTCAAAGAACTGGCGGCCCGCTTCGACGCCGCCGCGCAGCGCGGCGACACCGTGCACCAGCGCGAGCAAGCGCGCTTTGAACTGCTGCTGCGCCATGACAGCCGCGCCGCACTGGCGCTGGCGCGCAAGAATTGGGAAGTCCAGAAAGAGCCGGCGGATATCCGCATCTATCTGGAAGCGGCGCTGCAAGCGCAGGATGCCGGCGCCGCCAAACCGGTGATCGACTGGGTCGCCAGCCATCACACGGAAGACGTGATGGTGACGCGGCTGATGCGTCAACTGCGGGCGGGCATATGATGAAGCGGCTACTCCTGGCGTTGCTGCTGTGCTGTGCCCTGCTGCCCGCGCAAGCGCACAAACCCAGCGACAGCTATCTATCGCTCGACGTCCGCGAGCAGCGCGTGAGCGGCCAGTGGGACATCGCGCTGCGCGATCTTGATTACGCCATTGGCCTCGATCAGAATGGCGACGGCCAACTGACGTGGGATGAAATCCGCGCCCGCCACGCCGCCATTGCAGCGTACGCGCTGGAGCGCTTGCACATTGCGGCAGAGGGCGCAGCCTGTAGCATTAAGCCCGGTGCGCAGCTGATCGATCAGCACACCGACGGCGCTTACAGCGTGCTGCGCTTTGAGGCGCTGTGTGCGGCGCCGGTCGCCACGCTGGCCATCAGCTATCACCTGTTTGCCGACCTAGATCCGCAGCACAAGGGCTTGCTGCGATTAAGCCACCACGGCATGACCTCCACCGCCATCTTCGACCCAGCGCATGCGGAGCAGCGCCTGTCGCTGACGGCGCCGAACCGGCTGCAGCAGTTCGCCGCCTACGTCAAGGACGGCGTATGGCATATCTGGATCGGCTACGACCACATCCTGTTCCTGCTGTCGCTGCTGCTGCCGGCGGTGCTGCTGGCCGCACCGGCCGACAATCTGCGCGGCGCGTTGGTCGATGTGCTGAAAGTGGTGACCGCATTCACGCTGGCGCACTCGCTCACGCTGACGCTAGCGAGCCTGTCGCTGGTGTCGCTGCCTTCGCGGCTGGTCGAATCCGCGATTGCCGCCTCGGTGGTGCTGGCTGCGCTGAACAACCTGTATCCGCTGTTTCGCGGACGGCGACCTTGGGCGGCGTTTGGTTTCGGGCTGATTCACGGTTTCGGTTTTGCCAGCGTGTTGATCGATCTCGGCCTGCCGCAAGGTGCGCTGCTGGCCAGCCTGTTCGGCTTCAATCTCGGCGTTGAGATAGGACAGCTATGCATCGTCGCAGTGTTCCTGCCGCTGGCATATTGGCTGCGCCATACTTGGTGCTATCGCCGGCTGCTAACCGTCGGCTCGGCCTTGATTGCGTTGATCGCGGTGGTATGGTTCGTGGAACGCGCGTTTGATGTTCAAGCCCAATCGATAGGGCTGTGACCTTGGGCGGCTAAGTACTCATTCGCGCGCGAAAATGGCTTGCTGCCAAAGAAGCCCTTGTGCGCGGAGAAGGGCGATGGGTGCGGCGAAGTAATCACCAGGTGCTTGCGGCTGTCGATCAGCGCGCGCTTGGCGATGGCGTAGCTGCCCCACAAAATAAACACGATGTTCTCGCGCTGCTGCGAGAGGGCGCGGATGGCGCTGTCAGTGAACGTCTCCCAGCCCTTATTGGCGTGCGATCCGGCTTCGCGTGCACGCACGGTCAGTACACTGTTCAGCAGGAAAACGCCTTGCTGCGCCCAGTCGCTGAGATCGGTGTGTCGCCGATCAAGGCCGAGATCGTTGCGGAGTTCCTGGAAAATGTTTTGCAAGCTAGGCTGCGGGCGATTGCCATCCGGGACGGAGAAGCAAAATCCCATTGCAGCACCGGGTGTGTGATACGGATCTTGGCCGAGGATCACTACCTTCACTTGCTCAAACGGCGTGAGATCGAAAGCGCGGAAGATATTTTTACCGGCAGGGCAGCACTGAGTAGCGGCATACTCGGCGCGCACGAAGGAGGTCAGGGATTCCCAGTAAGGCTGCTCAAACTCTGCTTGCAGCTGCTGTTTCCACGATTCCTCAATGCGTATACTCATTCAAACCCCGACCCGAGCTATTATCAGCTGGGAATAGTCCGTCAAACGAGATCTATGGTCAATAGTTTTGTCTAAGGTAGAGCACTCAGATCAGCTCCACTAAATCGGTAGTCTGCAAGAATGCGATCCGCCAACGCAAGCTGCGCCATCTGACCCAGATCAAAACAAAGGGCTCCGTGAGGAGCCCTTTGTTGTTTAGCCTGCGGCCAGTACGTTGTGTGCTTGCTCGTCCGCGTGGTACGAGGAGCGCACCATGGCGCCGACGGCGGCGTGCTTGAAGCCCATCTTGTAGGCTTCTTCTTCAAACATCTTGAACACGTCCGGGTGCACGTAGCGGCGCACCGGCAGGTGGCTGTTCGACGGCGCCAGGTATTGGCCGATGGTCAGCATGTCGATGTCGTGCTCGCGCATGTCGCGCATCACTTGCAGGATTTCTTCGTCGGTCTCGCCCAGGCCGACCATGATGCCCGACTTGGTTTTCACGTTCGGATACATGGCCTTGAAGTCTTTCAGCAGCTTCAGCGAGTGCATGTAGTCCGAACCCGGACGCGCTTCCTTGTACAGGCGCGGCACGGTTTCCAGGTTGTGGTTCATCACGTCCGGCAGGCCGTCGGCGAAGATGGCCAGCGCTTTTTCCAGGCGGCCGCGGAAGTCCGGCACCAGCACTTCGATCTGGGTCTTCGGCGACAGCGCGCGGGTGTTGGAGATGCACTCGACGAAGTGCTGGGCGCCGCCGTCGCGCAAGTCATCACGGTCGACCGAGGTGATCACCACGTAGCTCAGGCGCAGCTTGGCGATGGTGTGCGACAGGTTGGTCGGCTCGTCCTTGTCCAGCGGATCCGGGCGGCCGTGGCCGACGTCGCAGAACGGGCAGCGGCGGGTGCACTTGTCGCCCATGATCATGAAGGTGGCCGTGCCCTTGCCGAAGCATTCGCCGATGTTCGGGCAGCTCGCTTCTTCGCACACGGTCACCAGCTTGTTCTCGCGCAGCGTTTCCTTGATTTCGTAGAAACGGGTGTTCGGCGAACCGGCCTTGACGCGAATCCAATCCGGCTTTTTCAAGCGCTCGACCTGCTCGACCGGCACGATCTTGATCGGAATGCGCGAGGTTTTGCTGGCGCCTTTTTGCTTTTCGCTCGGGTTGTAAGCTGGAGTAGTTTCGGTGGTCATAAGTAATTTATTCGTTTGTCGCCAAGACGCGGATCAGTTCCTCGGCCAGTTGCTGTTGTACGTCCGACAGCATTGCCTGCGCGCCAACGGTGCGCATATCGACTGTTTCCAGTCCGGCATAGCCGCAAGGATTGATCCATGAAAACGGGGCCAGATCCATCGCCACATTCAGCGACAGCCCATGGTAGGTGCAGCCATTGCCGCGTACCTTCAAGCCCAGCGCGGCAATCTTGGCGCCTTTGTGGTCGCCGCCGGCCATGTAGATGCCCGGCGCGCCTTCAACGCGCTCACCGGCGAGATTATACGCTTGTAGAACATTGATGATCGCCTGCTCGATTTTATGCACGAACTGGCGCGCATACAGCTTGCCGCCCGGCTTGTTGCGGCGCAGGTCCATCAGCAGGTAAATCACCACCTGGCCGGGGCCGTGGTAGGTGACTTCACCGCCGCGGTCGGTCTGCACTACCGGGATTTCGGACGCGCCAGCCAACAGGTGGCCGCGATCCGCACCCAGGCCCAGCGTGTAGACAGGCGGGTGCTCGACGATCCACAGTTCGTCGCGGCTGTCCGGCGTGCGGGCGTCGGTGAAGGCCCGCATGGCGGCGAAAGTGCTGTCGTAATCGGCTTTGCCGAGATGCTTGATCTCGGGAGAGGTAGGAGACGTCATGCCGCCATTATACCCCGGCGGCTATTTTCAGCCCGGCTGGTGCCTTGCCAGCCATTGCTGCACGGACGGCCGCTGCCATTGGAATTCGACGTAGTCACGCAGCTTGGCTGGCACCTCGTCGCCGTTGCGCACCAGGCGGCTGAGCATGATGGCGAGGTCGGTATCGGCCAGCGACCACTCGCCGAACAGGTGCTGCGGCCCCTGCACGAAGCGCTCGGCCAAGTGCACTAGCTTGGCGGCGGCTTGCTGCGCGGTCTCGGTCAGCGGCGAGCACGGCTTTTTGAAAAACACGGTTTCCGTGTCGCGCTCCACGCGCACCGGCACCAGATCGCTGCGCACCCATGCCTGGATTTGACGTGCTTGCGCGCGCTGGCGGCGGTCGTGCGGATACAGCCGCGCGTATTCCGGCGCCGGGAAGGTCTCTTCCAGATATTCGGTGATGGCGGTCGACTCGGTCAGCACAAAGTCGCCCTCGACCAAGGCCGGCACGCGGCCGGTCAGCGCGCGGCCGGCGTAGGCGGCCAGGCGCTGCTCGCCACTGCCCAGATCCACGGTCTTGACCGTGAACGGCAAGCCTTTCTCGGTCAAGGCCACGAAGGCCGACAGGGCATAAGGGCTGGTATAGAGGCTATCAACGTACAGTTCAAAAGGCATGGCAACTCCGGCTTAGGTAGATTTATTCACATAGTAAACCTTGTCTAAGTCCCTGTATAACGGTATATTTTCGCAATTCTTGTTAGTTTTATTTACAAAGTTATCCACAGAATGGCCCGCAGGCTGCCTAATTTTTCCGCATTGCGCGCCTTCGAGGCGGCGGCCCGCCACGAGAATTTCTCGCGCGCGGCGGAAGAATTGCATCTGACGCACGGCGCCATCAGCCATCAGGTTCGCGGCCTGGAAGAGGAATTGGGACGGGCGCTGTTCGTGCGCAACGGCCGGCAGGTGAAAATAACTAACGACGGGCTGAAGTTCGCCCAGTTCCTCGGCAAGGCCTTTGCCGATATCGCCGCCGCTACCGACGCCATGCGCGCCACCAGCATCAACCAGCGGCTGACGATTACCTCGATCCCCTCGTTTGCGGCGCGCTGGCTGGCGCCGCGTCTGGGTAAATTCATCGAGCTGCACCCGGATATCGAGGTGGTGCTGCAATCGAGCGGCCACATGCAGGATCTGGCGCGGGAAGGCGTGGACGTGGGCATCCGCTTTGGGCGCGGCAATTATCCGGGAATGGTGGTGTTTCGGCTGATGGGAGACGTGTACTATCCCGTAGTAAGTCCCCACTATCGCGGTGGAAAGCTTCCATCGACGCCAGCCGATCTGGCGCGGCACACGCTGCTGCGCTCGGTCGAGCACTGGACGCCTTGGCTGCACGCGGCCGGCGTCGATATGCCGGAGCCGTCCGGCGGGCTGCTGTTCGAGGATTTATCGATGCTGATCCGTTGCGCTGCCGACGGCAACGGCGTGGCGCTGGTGCGGCACGTGGTGGCGATGCAGGAAATCGCCTCCGGGCAGCTGCTGCGGCTGTTCAACATCGCCACGCCCAGCCCGGATGAGTACTTCTTTGTCACACCGCCCAATTCGGCAAACAAGCCGCAGGTGCTGGCGTTCCGCGCGTGGCTGCTGGAAGAGATCGAAGCCTTCCAGCGCAGTTCCGCTAATGCATGGGCTAAGCCCCTATAATTCATTCCTGCGCGGAATGCAAAACCCGGGGGCAGGGCGCTTGAAAGGAATACGATGGATCGACTTACCTTGATGGAAACGTTCGTGTGCACCGTGGAGACCGGCTCCTTTTCGGCCGCGGCACGTCTCCTCAATGTCGGCCAGCCAGCCGTATCCAAGGCGATTGCTCAGCTGGAAGAGCGGCTGCAGACCCGTCTCCTGCTGCGCTCAACGCGCGGCTTGACCACGACCGAGGCGGGACAGGCCTATTACGAATCCGCGAAACGGGCGATTGGCATAGTCAACCAAGCCGATGACGCAGCGCGTGGGGTCAGTGCTGAGCTCGTGGGCAAGCTCCGCGTATGTGCGGCGGTCACCTTCGCGCGTTTGCATATCATCCCGCACATCAAGCAGTTTCTCGCGCAGCATCCCATGCTGGAAGTCGAGGTCATGCTCGACGACCGCCAGATTGACCTGCTGGAGCACGGTATCGACGTGGCTCTGCGCATGGGCAACCTGGACGATTCTTCGATGACGGCGCGGAAAATCGCCACTGCGCGCCGCCTGGTCGTCGCCGCACCGGCCTACCTGGCCGAGCACAGTGTGCCTGAGATTCCGGCCGACCTGGCGCAGCACGAAGCGGTGGTCTACCTGGCCGATGCAGGCGGCGCGGCGACATGGTCTTTCGAACGCGGCAGCACCAAGGTTTCTGTCACCGTGCACGGGCATTTGCGGGTGAACGCGGCGGAAGGCGTACGCGCTGCGGTCTGCAGCGGTGTTGGGGTGGCCATCGCATCAGAGTGGATGTTTGCCCCGGAGCTGGCAAACGGCGCGGTGGAGCAGTTGCTGCCCGAGTGGTCATTGCCGACCATCGATTTGTGGGCAGTCTATCCGTCCGGGCGGCTGGCTAGCGCTAAGGCCCGGGCATTTACGGCCTTCGTGCAAGAGATCATGGCTGGAGCTGCTTCCAAGACGGCGGTTCTACTCCGCAAGGAATAAAGCTTATGCCGCCAGGCTGGCTACTCTGACCAGCTCAAAAACTTCATAGTTCGTCCTGTCGCAACACCTCAACGACAGCAACCACAAAGGACGAATCATGAAAAACTTCACCATCCCGACCGCAGCCACTGTCTCCCCCGCCAACCAGGCCATCTTCGAAAAACTCCAGCAAGGCCTGGGGATGGTGCCCAACCTGTACGCTACCCTGGCGCACTCCGAGCACGCACTCGGCAACTATCTGACCCTGCAGAACGGCAAGAGCTCGCTGAGCCCGAAAGAACGCGAAGTCATCAACCTGGTAGTCAGCCAGGTCAACGAATGCGCCTACTGCCTGGCGGCGCACACGGCGCTGGGCGGCATGGTTGGCTTCACCCCGGAACAGATCATCTCGATCCGCAAGGGCAGCGCGCCTTTCGATACCAAGCTCGACGCCCTGGCGCGCCTGGTCAAGAGCGCTACCGAGCGCCGCGGCCACGCCACGCCGGCGCTGGTCGACGGGTTCTTCGCGGCAGGCTATACCGAAGGCCAGCTGGCCGACACGGTCATGGTCATCGGCGACAAGATCATCACCAACTATCTGCATGCGCTGACACAGGTTCCAGTCGACTTCCCTGCCGCGCCGGCCCTGTAAAACGTCCCAAGGAGCATCACATCATGACGCTGCAAAGCAAACTCGACGCATTCAAGGCCGACTTCAGGGGCGGTAAAGCCCCTTACTTCGCGCCGCCGGAAATCCATCCGATCATGGAACGCGCTACTGCGGAACTGGTCGCCTCCGGCCAGGCTGGCCGCGCGCTCAAGGCAGGCGACCGCGCGCCGGCCTTTATCCTGAACGACCCCGAAGGCAAGCCGGTATCGTCGGACGACTTGCTTTCCCAAGGGCCACTCATCATTAGCTTTTACCGAGGGGTATGGTGCCCGTACTGCAACCTGGAGCTGCAGGCCCTGCAGGAAACGCTGCCGCAATTCCAGGCGCTTGGCGCAAACCTGGTCGCGATATCGCCGCAAACTGCCGCCAATAGCCGCAAGGCGCAGCGCCAGAACAAGCTGGCGTTTCCGATCCTGAGCGACACGCACAACGACGTCGCCGCCGCTTTCGGTCTGCGCTTTGCATTGCCGGATTACCTGATAGACCTGTACCAGCGACTGAAGAACGACCTGCCAGCCTTCAATGACGATCCGGCCTGGACGCTGCCGATGCCGGCCCGCTACGTGATCGGCCAGGACGCGGTCATTGCGTACGCCGAGGTCAATCCCGACTACACCCGCCGCCCGGAACCGGACAGCATGCTGCCGATCCTGCAGCAACTGCTGGCTGCTGCCTGACCGGCGTTCTTAATCACATGACAATCTTGACCATCGGGTGCGCCGACAGCTCGGTGTACAGCGCATCCAGCTGCTCGCGGCTGGTGGCGCGCACGGTGCAGGTCAGGCCGGTGTAATTGCCCTTGGCCGACGGACGCACTTCCATTTTGCCCTCGTGGAAATCCGCGTCATGCTTTTGCACGACCAAGATGATGGTCGGGGCGAAATCGATATGAGTCGGCCCCATGACCTTGATCGGGAAGTCGCTCGGGTACTCGATGAGGGACTCTGATGGTGGGATCGCTTGCATATTCTTGTTCCATTTCAATAAAGACCGGCGACGCCAAATGGCGTCACCAGCCTATATTGTAGCCCGATCAGGACTTTGCAAGCGCCAATGGCTCGGCCGCTGGCGGTGCAGACAGCCGTTGCAAGCGCGCCAGCGCCGACTCGTTGCCGAGCGCCGGCTGGCTCACCGATTTGCGGATCGCCTCCAGTTCGGCGGCCTGATCCAGCGGCTTCTGGCCGATGTCGGTGACGATGCGCAGGCCCTCGGCGTCGTTGCGGATGGCCTCGGCGCGGCGGGTCAGGGCCGACAGCGCGCTCGACTGGCCGCGCATGCCTTGCAGGCCGGCCAGCTGGGCCTGGCGATCAGCGCGCAATTGCTGCAAATCCTGCTGGGCGCGGGCCGAGGCCAGGGCTTGCATCGCCTTCTTGGCCTGTGCGTCGAATTCGGACAGCTGTTTCGACAGCGCATCGACGATGGTTTGCAGTTCGCTCATGTACTGCCTGGCGTCGGCTTCCTCTTGTATTTCCTGCGGCAGACGCGCCTTGTTGCCTTCCAGCTCGTCGCAGAGCAGGGTGATGGTCGATTCGGAGATCTTGCCGGCGGCGAGGCGCTCGGCCAAGGTGCCAGCGGCCTGCTCGTCGGTGGCGATCAACTGGCGCAGCTTGACCACGTCGTCCGCTTCCTTGTCGAACGCGGCACGCGCGGCGGCCAGCTTTTGGGCGGCGCTGCGCAAATTGTCGGCCAGACGGTCGCGGTCGGCCTCGGTGGCGGTTTCCGGGTCAAAGTTGGCGATCGCTTCGGACACGCGATTGCCCAGCGCGCCGAAATGCTTGGTGATCAGTCGCGCGGTCAAGCCCCAGCCATTCAAGTTGCTCATGTCAGTCTTCCTCAATCAAGGTTGCGCATCATTGGATAACGATGCGTTGCTGCTCCACCGGGATGCCAATGACGAAGTCGACATGGATCCCGCGTTTGCTACGGTCGCCGTTCACGCTGTGGAGTATTTCCGTCGTGATCAGCAGGTACTCGTGGCCGCCGCCGCGCAACTGGCGCACATACGGCATGAAATACATTTCCTGGCGCAAGCCGGTGTGGCCGCCGGCGTCGTCCAGCCGCGTTTCCGTGCCAGTGAACGGCGGCACGAACTGCGCTTGCTGATCGCCAGCGTCGCGCCAGTAGTCGAGGCCAACGCTGGCGCCGAAAATCAGTTCCAGGTCGAGGCCGGCATCGTCCAGCTGCTCGCGCCACAGGGTGTAGCTGCGGTCGCCGAGGCCGGAGCCGGATTGGCCGGTGTAGGCTTCCTGGTCTTCCGCCGTTTCAGGAATCACGCGCGCCAGCTGGGTGCAGTACATGATCTCGCTGACCTTGCCGCTGGCGTTTTGGTAGACCTGCAGGAATTTCTCCTTGTCGTCGCGGTCGCCGGTTTCGAGGTAGTAACGGTACAGGCCGCCCGCTTGCTTGAGCTTGATCTGCGAGACCGCCACGATGCGTGTGTCGTCGGCGTCCGGCAAGGCGATCAGCGAGCCGTCGGCCACGGCGCGCAGCAGCGGCGATTGCTGGATGCCGACCACGCTGCCGATGCGCGCGCCCAGCGGGAGGTCGCTGTCAGTGCGCGGCGTGTCGTTGGCGGACAGCTTGGCCGCGCCGGTGCGCAGGTAGTTGTATGCATCACTCCAGCCCATCTCAATTCCTTTCAAACGAATAATTCGGCGCGGCGCGCAGGCGGCGGAACTTGCGCACCGAGTACACGGCGGCCCAACCCAGCAAGCTGATCACCGACAGCCAAGCGAACAGGCGCAGGACGCTGCTCATGAACGATGGCGCAGGCGCTGGAGCCGCCGCTGGTGACGGCGCGCCCAAGCCCGGCATGCCAGCCACCATGCCCGCACCTTCCGGGCCCGGGGCCGCGGTCGCACCGGTCGCGGCAGGGGCGCTCGCGGCCGGTACGGGCTGGTTGCCGCTGGTGGTCGGGTAGGCGACCGGCTGGTTGCTCTGGCTCATTGCCCGGCCCAGCATGAAGCCCAGCACGCCGGCCATCAGGCCGTTGGATGGCTGGGCGGGCGGCGCATAGACCGGCGACGGGCCGGCGTAGGGCGGCGCGCCGTAGGCTGGGGCCGGCCGCTGCGGCGCGGGCTGCTGCGGTTGGCGCAGCGTGTCATTCAGCGGCGGCAGCGGTTGCGGCGCATTGGCGGCGGCGCGGCGCTCGTCCAGCGTCCGCAGCGCGCGCTCGCGGCTGGCGCCCTGGTCGACATCGCGCGACATTGCCGAGGTGTTGCGCTGCTGGGCCGGCGACCCGGCTTGCTTGCCAAACGCGCCGGGGCCGCTCTGGCGGTTGGCGGGCGGCGCTTGGCGGCTGTGCGCAGCGGAGTTGTTCTTTTGTGAAGAAAATCCGCTTTTAAACGACTTTGATGTGCCAGAATGTGAGGCCGGCCGCGCTTCTGCCGGCACATTGCCCAGAAAGGCAAGGCAAACCATCAAAAGCAGCGCAGATCTGAGTGACTTCATGATGTCATTTCACAAAGAAGTTGAATGAAAAACAGCATAGCGCCGCGCAAAGTCGCTTGCATCGGTAATAAAAGGCACGCTTCACCATGACTCGCAAATACTTGGACATGAATCAGCACGACGCGCTCTACAAGGTGGCGCGCGCGTATCCCGGCGGCATCGACGCCTTGGCGCAGGCAATGGGGATTTCGGTCAACGTCCTGCGCAACAAGCTGGCGCCGACGATCGCGTCGCACTATCCGTCGTTTGAAGAGGTGTCGACGGTGGTGGACTTGTGCCACAAGGCAGGGGTGAACGAAGCCCACCTGCCGCTGCACGCGTTGCTGACGCGGCACGGCATGGCCGCCTTCGTGGTGCCGACGCCGGACACCATCGGCGACGACGATTTATCGCAGACGGTGTGCAAGGTGATGAGCCAGGTGGGCGCGGTGGCGGAGGCGGTGTCGACTGCGCTGATGGATGGCAAGGTCACCGCTGCGGAAGCGGATTTGATCGAGCGGGAATTCCAGGGCGCGCTGTCCGCGCTGGGAGAGTGGCGGGCACGGCTGCGGTTGAAGGCGCAGCAGTAGTCCCGCCTGGCAAGGCTTATTTGTCGTTTTGGCGGTTGCGGCGGTCGCCTTTTTCTTCGCTGCGGCGTTCCGGCTCGTGACGCGGTTCGCGGTTTTCGCGCTGGGGCGGCTGAGCTTGGGGCTGCTGCTGCGGCGGCGTGAACTGGCGTGGCTGCGGTTGAGCCTGCGGCTGCACTTGCTGCATCGGCGGCGGCGTGAACTGGCGCGGCTGCTGCTGAACCTGCGGCTGCGCTTGCTGCTGCGGTTGCATCTGCGGCTGTGGGCGCGGCTCAGGGCGCTGCTCGTCATGCGGACGGAAACGCCGGCCTTCATCGCCGCCACGGTCGAAACGATCCCGCCCCGGTTGCTGCGGCGTGATGGAAATGTTCGGCGGCGTCTGCGGTTGCTGCTGCGGATTGAAGCGCGGCCGCACATCGATCCGCACATCGTTGGGGTCGATAGTCTGCGGACGTGAATCCGGCTGGCCGAACTGGCCCGGCGCCAAGGTGCTGGTCTGCCCGCGCGGCTGCTGCGCCGGCACGTTCACCGGCTGCGACGGCGCGGTAATCACGCGGCCCGGACGGTCGTTGCGATCATTGCGGTCGTTGCGGTCATTCCGATCATTGCGGTCATTGCGATCAAACCGGTCATTCCGGTCGTTGCGCCCATCGTTGCGGTCGTAGCGATCTGGGATGCCGTCGTGATCACGGTCGCCCATGCCGCCGCGGTTGGTGGTCAACGGACGGCCCGGCGGTTGCGGCGGCGTCACCGGCGTCACGCCCCGCACAAACGTGGTCGGCGGAATAATCGACGCACCACGGTTCACCACCACATTGCGGCGACCTTCAAACTGATCGCGCGGCAGCACCGTCATGCCGTCACGCGGGCCGTTCCAATCATTGCGCGGCGTGAACGGCTTGCCATTGTGCGTCCACGTCACGCGGCGTTCGTAATCCGACGACACGCGGTAACCCGGCACAAACCGGTCACGCGGCGACAGCGGATACCAGCCCAAGCCCGGCCCCGGATGATGGCCGCCGCCATTGCCGCCCACCCAGCCAACCAGCGCCGGCGCCCACACCGGCCGTCCCACGGGACGCCCCGGCGCCCAGCACCAGCGGCGATTGACCATCACCCAGCGCCCATAGTGCGACGGCGCATAACCCCATGGCGCGTTATCGATCCACGTCCAGCCCCATGGCGCCAGCCAAGTCCAGCGGCCGTCGCGGTACGGCGCCCAGTCGATGGCCACATTGCGCGGCGTCCACAGCGGGCCGTATTCGGCACTCTCAGTCCAGCTGCCGTTGCGATCCAGCTCCTCGTAACCGGTCATGCCGCTGGAGACGAAGCGGGTGGTGGTGGTGGCGCTGTCCAAGCGGTCGCGATCCTCGGCCCATACATCAAAGCCGTCGCGCCGCGCCACACTGGTACGCACGTCTTCCATGCTGACATCCACATGGCGGCCATTGTTGACCACCACCGACGAACCGGCGCCATCCACCCGCGCCGAACCGCTCAACACGCTGATCTGGCTGGTGTCGGGCACGCGATCCACGTCCACCCGCAGCACACCCGGCTCGATCATGGTGATGCGCGCCTGCGGCGTGCTCAGTTCAAAATCGCGCAGCATCTCGGGGCTGCGCACGCGGATGCTGACGCTGCCGTAGTTCAAGCGCAAACGCAGCAAATCGTCATCCATGCCGGTGATTTCGAGATCGGAATCGCTATCCACGCGCACTGCCGTCGAGCCGACGCGGAATTCGGTGCGCGCACCGCTGGCGGTATTGATGTGATTGAACGCCGTCACCGGCCAGTTGAGCGACGCACCAACCGGCTCGCCATCACCCACCAGCGTCACTTGGCCCTGCACGGCAGAAATGCGGCCGACCATGGCCGGCGGATCGTCGGCCAGCGCCAAAGCACTAAAGCTGGCCAAAGCGGCCAGCACGACGGTGTGGATAAGTTTGCGGCTCATGGCAGCGTCTCCTGTGGATATTGTTGATTTAACGCCGACCGCCACGGTTCGACTACACGGGTTACACGAGGTTACAAAATGCGTTGCGATTTAAGCAGCCGCAGCGCCGCGCTTGACGAAGAACAGCGCCGCGCCGACCGCCATCAGCAGGCCGCCGAACACGCGGTTTTGCTTTTTCACTGCGCCGGCGTCGCGGAAGAAGCGCTGCATCGACGAGGCCAGGAACGCATAACTGTGCATCACCACCAGGTCGATGCAGCACATGGTTACGGCCAGAATCAGCAACTGCGGCAGCAGCGGCGCATCGTGCGTGATGAATTGCGGCAGCACCGCCACCATGAAGATGATGCCCTTGGGATTGGTGGCATTGGTCAGGAAACCGGTCAGGAAGCGTTTTTTGATAGTTGGCACCACCACTTCCGCCTGCTTCTGCTCGCTGATGCTGACCTTGGCGCGCCACTGGCTCAAGCCGAGGTAAATCAGGTACAGTGCGCCGACGGTCTTCACGATATTGAACGCCACTTCCGACGCCAGCAGCAGCGAACCCACGCCCGCACCAGCGATAAAGAACACCAGCAGCAAGCCAGTCTGCAAACCAAAGATGGTGGCGCTGGCGCGGCGCACGCCGTACGACAGCCCGTGCGACATCGACAACACGGCGCCCGATCCGGGCGAAACGGCAATAATGCAGGCGGCGACAAAGAAAGTGATCCAGGTGGCAAAGCTCATGGCGTTTCCATTCAAATAAGCGATCTCCATTGTAGCGGTATCGCTGCCTATCCCGCTTGGGTTAATATTGCTGATCAAACCACACACGGAGTTTCCCCAAATGGCCGGTTCCAGCCTGTTAGCCCTGATCGACGATATCGCCACCATCCTCGACGA
Source organism: Duganella rivi (assembly GCF_009857435.1). GTDB lineage: Bacteria > Pseudomonadota > Gammaproteobacteria > Burkholderiales > Burkholderiaceae_D > Rugamonas > Rugamonas rivi. The sequence goes on along the minus strand of NZ_WWCK01000006.1, from coordinate 557,637 downwards.
CGTCGCCGCGATGAGCAAAGTGGCGGCCAAGAAAACTGCCGGCGTGCTCGGCGACGACCTTGCGCTGAACGCCCAGCAAGTGGCCGGCGTGCGCGCCGAGCGCGAGTTGCCGGTGGTGTGGGCGGTGGGCGTCGGTTCGCTCAAAAATAAGGCCATCCTGGTGCCGGCGGCGCTGGCGATCAGCGCGTTTGCGCCGTGGGCGATTACGCCGCTGCTGATGATCGGCGGCCTGTATCTGTGCTTTGAGGGCTTCGAGAAAATCGCCCACAACCTGCTGCACAAGGAAGAGGGCGAGCACCACAAAAACGAACTGCACCAAGCGCTGGCCAACCCGGAAGTCGACCTGGTGGCGCTGGAAAAAGACAAAATCAAAGGCGCGATCCGCACCGACTTCATCCTCTCGGCCGAAATCATCGTGATCGCGCTGGGCACGGTGGCGGAGGCGGCGTTCAGCAAGCAGGTGACCGTGGTGGTCAGCATCGCGCTGGTGATGACGGTCGGCGTGTATGGCCTGGTGGCAGCCATCGTCAAGATGGACGACGCCGGCCTCTACCTGAGTCAGCGTGGCGGCGCCGCCGTGCGCGCGCTAGGCCGCATGCTGCTGACCGCCGCCCCCAAGCTGATGAAGCTGCTGGGCGTGGTCGGCACGGTCGCCATGTTCATGGTCGGCGGCGGCATCCTGACCCACGGCCTGCCGTTCGCGCACGACATCATCCACCACGCCGCCGAAGCCTCCGGCCCGATCCTTGGCGCCATCGTCCCAACCGTGCTGGACGCCGTCACCGGCGTCATCGCCGGCGCATTGGCGCTGGTGGTGGTCACCATCGGCAGCAAGATTGTCAGCTTGATTAAGAAGTCTGGCTAAGCGGACAAGCTTGCTTCTCCCGGAAGGGCCATACACCGGCCCAATCCGGGTAAATTTGATCTACATCAATAAAATCGGCGGGGTGACTACGTAAACTGGCTATATGTATTGCGATACAGCAATAAAACCAGCCGGAGTACGACCCATGCGCAACAATCAACCTGTCACCAACCGCGAAGTAGAAGTCCTCGACGATCAAGCCATCGTTTCGAAAACTGATCTGGACGGCAATATCACGTATGTGAATCCGTATTTCACGGAGATCAGTGGTTTCAGCGAACAAGAGTTGCTCGGCGCTCCGCAAAACATCCTGCGCCACCCGGATATGCCGGCCGAAGCGTTTGCCGACCTGTGGGCCTCGATCAAGTCCGGCACGCCGTGGACTGGCATCGTCAAGAACCGCTGCAAAAACGGCGACTACTACTGGGTGCGCGCCAACATCACCCCGATCCGCGAAAACGGCCGCACCATCGGCTATATGTCGGTGCGCACGCGCCCGGAGCGCCAGCAAGTGGCCAAGGCTGAACAGGTTTACCGCACCATCCGCACCGAGGCCAATCACGGCATCCGCATCAAGAACGGCCAAGTGATCGAACCCGGCGTCGGCTCGCTGCTGTCGCGCTTAAGCCACGTGTCGCTCGGCATGCGCATCTGGCTGGCCACCAGCACCGTCAACGTGCTGCAAGTGATTGTCTGCGGCGCGGCCCTGCTGAACGGCACCAGCGCGAATAACTACGGCATCTTTGCCGCCACCTTTGTCGGCCTGCTGATCAACGTCTTCCTGTGGTACACGCTGCGCGTCTCGGTGCTGCAACCGCTGGATCGCGCACTGCAAGGCGCGCGCGCCATCGCGGCCGGCGACCTGTCGTCGTCGTTCGATACCGAGGCCACCGACGAAGTGGGCCAGCTGCTGCGCGCCCTCCAGCAAATGAACAGCAACTTGATCGCCACCATCCGCGATGTGCGCGTCAACGTGGAGACCATGGCTGTCGCCACCCGCCAGATCGCTGCTGGTAACGCAGACCTGTCCGGCCGCACCGAGGCGCAAGCGGCCAGCCTGGAAGAAACCGCATCGAGCGTCGAGCAGTTCTCCTCGACCGTCAAGCAAAACGCCGACAACTCCGAGCAAGCCAACAAGCTGGCGCAAAGCGCGTCCGAGGTGGCAGTGCAGGGCGGCGTCATTGTGGCCGACGTCATCGCTACCATGGACGAGATCAACAACTCCTCGCGCAAGATTGTGGACATCATTGGCCTAATCGAAGGCATCGCCTTCCAGACCAATATCCTCGCGCTGAACGCCGCAGTAGAAGCAGCACGCGCCGGTGAACAAGGCCGCGGCTTCGCCGTGGTGGCAGGTGAAGTACGCAACCTCGCCCAGCGCAGCGCTACCGCCGCCAAGGACATCAAGAACCTGATCGACGTCTCGGTCGGCAAAGTCAGCGCCGGCATGGTGCAAGTGGATCGCGCCGGCGCCACCATGAAGGAAGTGGTGGCCTCGGTACAGCAAGTGACCGCCATCATGAAAGAAATCTCGGTGGCTTCGCACGAACAAAGCATCGGCGTGGATCAAGTGAATTCGGCCATCGCCCACATGGATCAGGTGACGCAGCAAAACGCCGCGCTGGTGGAAGAAGCGGCAGCAGCCACCGCCAGCCTGGCCATCGAAGCGGGCGGTCTGACGCAAGCTGTGAGCTTGTTCAAATTCGGCCCACCGCGCACCTCCCGCGCTAATCGTACTAACCGTGCCAGTGGTGCAGCCACACAGAATGTGAAACGTCTCGCCGCCTAAAACATCATGAACACGCCCTTCCCACCCGTTGAATTTGATGCCGGGATTATCGGCAAACTCAGTCAGTCGGGACCACGCTATACCTCCTATCCCACTGCGGATCGCTTCCAGGAAGACTTTGGCTACGGCCAGTTCCTGGAGGCGGTGGCCGGCCTGCGCATGCGTCGCAGTCGCCGGCCCTTATCGCTTTACATACATATTCCGTTCTGCGACACGGTCTGCTACTACTGCGGCTGCAACAAGATCGTCACCAAGGATCACAGCAAGGCCGCCGTCTATCTCGGCTACCTGAAGCAGGAGATCGATATGCAAGGCCGCCTGTTCGACGGCATGGGCCAGATCGAGCAGCTGCACTTTGGCGGCGGCACGCCGACCTATTTGAGCGATAAGCAGATGGGCGACCTGATGACGCATCTGCACGCGAACTTCGATTTCGCCTCCGATGCGCAAGGCGAGTATTCGATTGAGATCGATCCGCGCACGGTGAGCGTGGAACGCGTGCATAGCTTGCGCGCGCAGGGTTTCAACCGCATCAGCCTTGGCGTGCAGGATTTCGATCCTGAAGTGCAGAAGGCCGTCAATCGTATCCAGCCGGAAGCCGAGACGCGCGCGGTGATGGATGCGGCGCGTGCTGCCGGCTTCCGTTCGATCAGCATCGATTTGATTTACGGCCTGCCCAAGCAGACCATGGCCAGCATGATGCAGACGCTGGACAAGGTGATCGACGCGAATCCAGACCGGATTGCGCTGTACAACTACGCGCACCTGCCGCACATCTTCAAACCACAACGCCGGATCTCGGAGGCGGATATGCCGTCGCCTGCGGTGAAGCTGGAATTGCTGGCAATGTGCATTCAGCGCTTGTGCGACGCGGGCTACATCTACATCGGCATGGATCATTTCGCGAAGCCGGACGACGAGCTGGCGGTGGCCCAGCGGCAGGGCCGTCTGCAGCGCAACTTCCAAGGCTATTCCACGCGCGCGGAGTCGGAGTTGATTTCGTGCGGCGTGTCAGCCATCAGCGCGGTAGGTGCGACTTACAGCCAGAACGAGAAGACGCTGGACGCTTATTACGACAAGCTGGAACACGGCGTGCTGCCGGTCACGCGCGGCATCAAGCTCGATAACGATGATTTGCTGCGCCGGATTGTGATTCAAAAATTGATGTGCAATTTTGAGTTGTCGATGTCGTCGATTGAGCAGGGCTTTCCGGTCAAGTTCCGCCAGTACTTTGCGACCGAACTGGCAAAGCTAAAAGCGTTTGAAGAAGACGGGTTGCTGACGATTGATGATGAGTGGATTTCGGTCACGCCGAAAGGCCGACTGTTGATCCGCAATATCTGCATGGTATTCGACCGCTATCTCGGCACGCCGCAACCACTGCGTTATTCGAAAACGATTTGAGGATGCCATGAACGGCGCGCAGCTACTGCCAGTGTTTGTGGTCGGCCTGGCCGGCAGCATTCATTGTGCGGGCATGTGCGGCGGGATCGTGACCGCTATCGCCGTCGCTCCGGCGCACGCCGGAGTCCATAGAACGCCGGTGCGCATACTCAGCATGGATTCCGGCGTTCGCCGGAATGACGTGGGGTACGTGGTGGCTTATAACGCCGGCCGCATTAGCAGTTACATGATGGCGGGCGCACTGGCAGGCGGTCTCGCTGGCGGTGCGCGCAGCATGGCGACATTGGCCGGCATGCAGCTTAATTTCTACTGGCTCGCCAACGCCATGCTGATCGCCCTTGGCCTCTACCTGATGAACGCATGGCGCGGCCTCGCCGTGTTGGAACAAGGCGGCCGCGTAATATGGCGCCGCATCGCGCCCATCACCAAAACCTTCATGCCCGCTGACACGCCGCGCAAAGCCTTCACCCTCGGCGCGCTATGGGGCTGGCTCCCGTGCGGCATGGTCTACAGCGCCCTCACCACCGCCTTGCTCAGCGGCTCGGCCCTCAACGGCGCCGCCATGATGCTGGCCTTCGGCCTCGGCACCCTGCCGATGCTTATTAGCCTCGGCCTGCTGGGCGCGCACTTGCAGCAAGCAATGCGGCGCCGTTCCTTGCGCATCGCCTGCGGACTGCTGGTGCTGGGCTTTGGCGTGATCGGACTGGCCCGTGCGGCCGGCGGCGTCACGCCCGACTGGATGGATATGCTATGTCTCACACCACATCAATAAGCACCGCACCCGCGATCTGCTACCACTGCGGCCAGCCTTTGCCAGGCGACGCCGCATGGACAGTCTTGATCGAGCACGTTGAACACACCATGTGCTGCCCCGGCTGCGCCGCCGTCGCGCAAACCATCGTCGATCTCGGACAGGAAACCTACTACCGCGAGCGCACTGCCTATGCCGCCAGCGCCGACGGCGCACAGCAACTGCCGCCGGAACTGCAACTGTACGACAACGCCGATCCGCGCTTCGCTCTCGATGAAGACAGCCGCGAATCCACCTTCACGGTAGAAGGCATCCGCTGCGCCGCCTGCGTGTGGCTGATCGAGCAGCGCTTGATGCGCTTGCCCGGCGTGGAGAGCGCGCAGCTCAACGTCGCCACCGAAAAACTCTACGTGCGCTGGCGCAGCGACGCCTGCAAGCCGGGCGACATACTCGGCGCGCTGCACACCATCGGCTACACCGCCTATCCGTATGACGCTGGCCGCCACGCCAACCAGCAGCGCCGCGCCGCCAAGTCATTGGGCCGCCAGCTGTTCGTGGCCGGTCTGTCGATGATGCAGGTGATGATGTACGTCGCTCCCGCCTACCTCGCGGAAGACGGCACGCTGGACGACAGCATGGCCTCCTTGATGCGCTGGGCAAGCTTGCTCTTAACGCTGCCTGCCATCTGCTATTCAGCGTTGCCGTTCTGGCGCGGCGCGTGGGCCAGCTTACGTGCAAAGGCGCTCGGCATGGATGTGCCGGTGGCACTCGGTATCGCCGCCGCTTTTGGCGCGAGCGTAATTGCCACCATCAGCGGCAAGGGCGATACCTGGTATGACTCGGTCACCATGTTCATCTTCCTGCTGCTGTGCAGCCGCTATCTCGAACTGCGCGCGCGCCAAAAAGCCGGTGCCGCGCTGGAGCGCTTACAGCACGCGCTGCCCGCATCAGCCGCGCTGCTGGAAAATTATCCGGCCAGCCGCGCCGCCACCATCGTGCGCGCTGCCGCACTGGCTGTGGATAACGTCATAGTTATCAAGCCCGGTGAAGCGGTAGCCGCCGATAGCATCATCATCGAAGGCCGTACTTCGCTCGACTTGTCGCTACTCAGCGGCGAAAGCGCGCCACAGGCGAAAAATGTAGGCGACTCTATTCCCGGCGGCGCAATCAACGCCGGTAGCGTGATCCTCGCCCGCGTCACCAGGCGGGCGCAGGACAGCACCTTGTCCGACTTGATTAAGCTGATCCACCGCGCCGGCGGGGAGAAGCCGCGCATCTCGCAATGGGCCGACCGCGTGGCCGCTTGGTTCGTGGCCGGGCTGCTGCTGTTTGCGCTGGCCACCTTCGGCTTCTGGTTCATGCTGGACGGTGACGCTACGCGCGCGTGGCCAATTGCGATTGCGGTGCTGGTAGTATCCTGCCCATGCGCGCTTTCTCTGGCGACGCCGACCGCGCTGGCCGCCGCCACCGCCCGCCTGCTGCGGCAAGGCGTGCTAATCACCGGCCCGCAAACACTTGAAACGCTGCACCGCGCCACCCACATCGTGCTCGATAAAACCGGCACGCTGACGTGGGGCCGGCCGGTGCTGCAAAAGACCCTGGCACTAGGCTCGATGCGTCCTGACTTCTGCCTGCAAATCGCTGCCGCGCTGGAAGCGGGCAGCGCGCATCCGCTGGCGCGCGCCATCATCAACGCCGCCGACGAAGGATGGCGGCAGAACTGGCACGCCACTACGCTAATCGAAACACCGGGCAGCGGCCTGGAAGGCGTGGTGCACAACCGCCGCTACCGCTTGGGCAGCCTGCAATTCGTGGCCGGCATCAGCGGCTTGCCGCCAGAGCGCGAAGTGGCCGATGGCGTCACGCCGGTCTATCTCGGCGTGGAAGGCCAGTGGCTAGCCTGCTTCCACCTGCATGACGGCCTGCGCCCCGACGCGCAAGATACGGTCGATTACTTCCGCCAGCGCGGCAAAACCATGGTGCTGGTCAGCGGTGACGATGACATGTTGGCACGCCGCGTCGGCGATCAACTCGGCATCGACACCACGGTGGGCGGCTACCTGCCTGCCGATAAACTCAATTTCGTCCAGCAGCTGCAACGGCGCGGCTGCGTGGTGGCGATGATCGGCGACGGCATCAACGACGCTGCCGTGATGGGCGCTGCCGATGTGTCCTTCGCCATGGGCGGTGGCGCAGCGCTGGCGCAAGCGCATGCCGATGCGGTGTTGTTCAACGGCCGCCTCAGCGCCGTTGCCGACAGCGCGCGCACAGCAGAGCGCACCATGCAAATCATCCGCCAAAACCTGTGCTGGGCCACCCTGTACAACGTGGTGGCGATACCGGCCGCTGCTTTCGGCTTGCTCAATCCATGGCTGTCCGGCGTCGGCATGGCGCTCAGTTCCGCCGTGGTGGTGCTCAACGCGCTACGCCTAAGACGAGGCCCATGATGGAAGCACTTTTTTTGCTGATTCCGCTCAGTGTGGCGCTGGTGTTTGCCGCGCTGTGGATATTCTTCCGTGCCTCCGACGACGGCCAGTTCGATGACCTGGTCGGCCCCGCCTACCGCATCTTGAAAGACGACGACCTCCCTCCAATGGATCAGAAGTGATCTGGAAAGTTTTGATCCACATCAAAGAATTTTAAGGTGCTCCTAAGTAACCTTTGACCTACATCATCAAAGTGTTCTGGGGAGAACTCAATTGGATCAACACTACAACTACAAGGTCGTCAAACAGTTCGCTGTGGCGACGGTAGTCTGGGGCGTCATCGGCATGCTGGTGGGCGTGATTATCGCCGCCCAGCTGGCGTGGCCGGCGCTCAATCTCGACATACCGTGGCTGACGTACGGCCGCCTGCGCCCGCTGCACACCAACGCGGTGATTTTCGCGTTCGGCATTTGCGGCCTGTTTGCCACCTCCTACTACGTGGTGCAGCGCACCTGCCAGGTGCGGCTGTTCTCGGACAAGCTGGCCGCCTTCACTTTCTGGGGCTGGCAAGCGGTAATCCTGAGCGCGGTGGTCACGCTGCCGATGGGCCTCACGCGCGGCAAGGAATACGCCGAGCTGGAATGGCCGATTTCGATACTCATCGCCGTGGTGTGGATCGCCTACGCGGTGGTGTTCTTCGGCACCATCATCAAGCGCCGCGTGAAGCACATCTACGTGGCCAACTGGTTCTTCGCCGCCTACATCATTGCCGTGACGATTCTGCACGTGGTTAACGGCATGAGCATGCCGGCCTCCGCATTTAAATCGTACTCGGTGTACGCGGGCGTGCAGGACGCGATGATTCAATGGTGGTACGGCCACAATGCGGTCGGCTTCATCCTCACCGCCGGCTACCTTGGCATGGTGTACTACTTCATTCCCAAGCAAGCGGAACGTCCGGTGTACTCATATCGTCTGTCGATCGTGCACTTCTGGGCGCTGATCTTCACCTACATGTGGGCCGGCCCGCACCACCTGCACTACACCGCACTGCCGGACTGGACGCAATCGATCGGCATGGTGTTCTCGCTGGTGCTGCTGGCGCCAAGCTGGGGCGGCATGATCAACGGCATGATGACCTTGTCGGGCGCATGGCACAAGCTGCGCACCGATCCGATCTTGAAATTCATGATCGTCTCGCTGTCGTTCTACGGCATCGCCACCTTTGAAGGCCCGATGATGTCGATCAAGACCATCAACGCGCTGTCGCACTACACCGACTGGACGATCGCCCACGTGCACGGCGGTGCGCTGGGCTGGGTTGGCTTCATCACCATGGGCTCGATCTACTACCTGCTGCCGCGCCTGGCCGGTGAACAGAAGATGTACAGCACCCGTTTGATCGACCTGCACTTCTGGGTTGCCACCATCGGCATCGTCTTGTACATCGCCGCGATGTGGATTGCCGGCGTGATGCAAGGCCTGATGTGGCGCGCGGTGAATCCCGACGGCACGCTGACCTACACCTTTGCGGAAAGCGTGAAAGCCACCTACCCGTACTACGTGGTGCGCTTCACCGGCGGCTTCCTGTACCTGAGCGGCATGTGCGTGATGGCCTACAACACGTGGATGACCTTGCGTAACCGCGACACCGCTGTCGCCCGCATCCCGGCGGTGAACGCCGCCCATGCTTGAACCGGAGCTCGTATGAAATTTTCACATGAATGGATCGAAAAAAATCCGTGGCTGCTGATCGCGCTGGTGACGCTGGTGGTCAGCGTCGGCGGTGCGGTGGAGATTGCGCCACTGTTCTTCCAAAAGTCGACCACCGAGCCGATCGCCGGACTGAAGCCGTACTCGCCGCTGCGCCTGGTTGGCCGCGATATCTACATCCGCGAAGGCTGCTACAACTGCCACTCGCAAATGATCCGGCCGTTCCGCGCCGAGACTGAGCGCTACGGCCACTACTCGGTGGCGGGTGAGTTCGTCTACGACCACCCGTTCCAGTGGGGTTCCAAGCGCACCGGCCCGGATCTCGCGCGCGTGGGCGGCCGCTACAGCGATGAGTGGCACCGCACGCACTTGAACAATCCACGCGACGTGGTGCCGGAATCGAATATGCCGAACTATCCGTGGCTGGCCAAGACCACGCTGGTGCCCGCCGAGGTGGTGCCGAAGATGAAAGCGCTGCGCGTGACCGGTGTGCCTTACACCGACGCCGAGATCGCCGCCGCGCCGGAGGAACTCAAGGATAAAACCGAAGAAGACGCCCTCGTCGCTTACCTGCAAGGCCTGGGCACCCTGATTAAAACGAGGAACTGAGATGGCTATCGAAACTGTGTTTGACAGCGCCAGCAGCGTGATGACCGTGATCTCGTTCATCACCTTCGCCGGCATCCTGTGGTGGGCTTACGTGCGCCATAAGGAAGCCGATTTCGCCGTGGCAGCCGCGCTGCCATTCGCGGACGACGAGGAGAAGCGCCATGGCTGATTTCACCAACGGTTTTTGGGACTGGTACATCGTCGTTTTGACCTTGCTGGGCGTGTTCGGCTGCGGTGTGCTGCTGTACTCGCAATCGAAGGTCAAGCTGGCCAAGACCGCCGACGGCAAGACCGGCACCACCGGCCACGTCTGGGATGAAGACCTCACCGAACTGAATACGCCGATGCCGCGCTGGTGGATGTGGCTGTTCTACCTGACCATCGTGTTCGGCCTCGCTTACTTCTTCCTGTATCCAGGCCTGGGCACTTACGCAGGCAAGCTCGGCTGGACTTCAAACACCGAGTACAAGGGCGAGCTGAAAAAGGCCGATAGCGAATTCGGCCCGCTGTTTGCCCAGTACCAGAAGCAGGATTTGAAAGCAGTGGCGTCCAATCCGCAAGCACGCGCCATCGGCGAACGTTTGTTCCTGACCTACTGCGCGCAATGCCACGGTTCGGACGCGCGCGGCAACAAGGGCTTCCCTAACCTGACCGACAAGGATTGGCTGTTCGGCGGCGCGCCGGAAACCATCAAGGAAACCATCTTGCACGGCCGCGTAGGCGCGATGCCGCCAATGGGTGCTGCGCTCGGAGACGATAAAGCCGTGGAGAGCGTTGCGCACTACGTGCTGAGCTTGTCCGAGTCGACCCACGATCCGATCAAGGCGGTGTTCGGCAAGAGCAAGTTCGGTGCTTGCATGGCCTGCCACGGCGCCGATGCGAAAGGTAATCAAGCTATGGGCGCACCTAACCTGACCGACAAGATCTGGCTGTTCGGCGGCAGCGCCGAGACCATCATGGAAACCATCCGCAAGGGCCGTACCGCCACCATGCCGGCATTCGAGGATTTCCTCGGCGACGCCAAGGTACACGTGCTGGCCGCCTACGTGTGGAGCTTGTCGAACGACGTGAATGTGCCACCACCGGCCCCCGTTTCTGAACCGGCCGCTGCAAAATGAACGCCCCGCAGCCACAAGTCATCAAGATGTACGCCGCGCGCGAGGAGATTTATCCTCGCGAGACAGATGGCCGCTACGCGCGCCTGCGCTGGCTGTTCGTCTGGCTGACGCAGCTGGCGTTCTACTGCACGCCTTGGTTGCAGTGGAACGGCCGGCAAGCGCTGCTGTTCGATCTGGGTGCGCGCAAGTTCTACATCTTTGGACTGGTGCTGTGGCCGCAGGACTTTATCTACCTCGCGGCGCTGCTGATTATCAGCGCCTACTTGCTGTTCCTGGCGACGGCGGTGGCGGGGCGCGTGTGGTGCGGTTTCGCTTGTCCGCAAACGGTGTACACCGAAATCTTCCTGTGGATAGAACGCCAGATTGAAGGCAAGCGCAGCGCGCGCATTGCGTTGGATCGGCAGCCGCCGTCGCTGCGAAAATTCAGCAAGAAGACTGCCAAGCATTTGGCGTGGGGCGCGGTGGCGTTGTGGACTGGCTTTACCTTCGTCGGCTACTTCACGCCGATTACGCAGTTGATGGGCGAAGTGGCGACGCTCAACTTCGGCCCGTGGGAATGGTTCTGGGTGGTGTTCTACAGCTTTGCCACGTACGGCAACGCCGGCTGGATGCGCGAGCAAGTGTGCAAGTACATGTGTCCGTATGCGCGCTTCCAGAGCTCGATGTTTGACCGCGATACGCTGATCATCACCTACGACGCCAAGCGCGGCGAACCGCGTGGTCCGCTGTCCAAGAACGCGCATGGCAATGGCGGTTCATGCATCGATTGCTCGCTGTGCGTGCAGGTGTGCCCGACCGGCATCGATATTCGCCATGGCCTGCAATACGAGTGCATCGGCTGTGCTGCTTGTGTGGATGCTTGCAACGGCGTGATGGACAAAACAGGTCAAGCGCGCGGCTTGATCCGCTACAGCACTGAACGCGCGATGGAAGATCATTTAACGCCGACCGAGATCCGCTTGCGCGCCTTCCGCCCGCGCGTGAAGATTTACACCGCCGTGCTGGGCTTGATCGTGCTGGCGACCTGCACCGCGCTATTCCTGCGCACGCCGCTCAAGCTGGACGTGATCCGCGACCGTGGCTCGATGGGGCGCGAGGTGGAGGACGGCATGATCGAAAACGTCTACCGCTTGCAGATCATGAACACGTCCGAGAAGGCGCACCTGTACAAGATTGAAGTCAGTGGCATCGACACGGTGGCGCAAGTGACTGCCGACCACGTCATGGTTGGCGCGACCGAAACCCGCAGCTATCCGATCCGTCTGCGCACAGCGCACGGCGCCGGCCATCCCGGCTCGAACAAGATTGAAGTGACACTGAGCGCAGCCGACGATCCGTCGCTGCACGTGAAAGAATCCGCGGTCTTCATTGTGCCGCGCTAAGGAGTGTTTTCATGAGTACACTGACTTTTCCGGTTACGCCGTGGTGGAAGCAACGCTGGCCGTGGCTGTTGATGGCCGGGCCGGCGCTGGTGGCGGTGGCCAGCATTTACACCGGCTATTTGGCGGTCTCCGCACCGGACGCGCTGGTGGTTGGCGATTACTACAAGCAGGGCAAGGCTATCAACCAAGACTTGCGGCGCGATCACGTAGCGGCCCAGTTGGGCTTGTCGGTGGCTCTCGGCTACGACGCAGTCACCGGTACTTTAAGCGGGCGTATCAACCGCAAGGATAGCGGCACGCTGCTGCTGCATCTCTCGCATGCGACGCTGCCGGAGAAGGATATCAAGCTGGTGCTGGTGCCCGATGAGAACGGGACGTTCAGCGCCAGCTTGCCGCTGCTGGAACGCAGCCGCTGGATCGTGCTGGTGGAAGGGCCGAAGCGCGAGTGGCGCTTGGCCGGATCATGGAGCTGGCCGGCGCAGCGCGGCGTTGCGCTGCTGCCTGATTGAGATGGGGTTGACGTTGCATGCCGCTTTAAAAGTCTGCGGCACCAACCCAACCCGCACACCGCTGCGGCCAGGGTCAGACCCCGTACGGGGTCTGACCCTTTCGTTCGGGGTACTTTTTAGGATAGCAATGAGGTGCCAAAGGCTACTCATCTTCCGTACCCCGTCGATGGATTAGCCGCAGGTTTCGGTACCTGCCGTAATCGCCTTCAGCATACGCGGATCGAGCAGCTCGATCTCGCGGTTGCTGACGCGTACCAAGCCTTCTTTCTTAAACTTGGACAGCAAGCGGCTGATACTCTCAATAGTCAAGCCGAGGTAGTTGCCGATTTCCTCGCGCGACATGCGCAGCTGGAAGGTGTTCGGCGAATAGCCGCGCGCCTCGTAGCGCGACGACAGGTTGACCAGGAACGCGGCAAAGCGCTGGGTCGCCTGCATATTCCCCAGCAACAGCATCACGCTTTGCTCGCGCGTGATTTCCTGGCTCATCATGCGGTGGAAGTGGCGCAGCAAGGTTGGCATTTCGGCCAGTAGCTGCTGCAGCGTGGCGAAAGGAATCTCGCACACTTCGCTGTCTTCCAGCGCGACGGCGGTGCAATGGTGCTCGTCGGCGCTGATGGCGTCCATGCCCAGCAGCTCGCCGGCCATCTGGAAGCCGGTGATTTGCTCCGCGCCTTCGCGGTTCACCTGGTAGGTTTTGAAATGGCCGAGACGAATCGCGTACAAATTCTGGAAAGTGTCGCCAATGCGGAACAGCGTCCCGCCGCGCGGCACCTTGCGGCGGCGGCCGATGATCTCGTCGAGCCGCTCCATGTCGTTGTTGTCCAACCCCATCGGCAGGCAAAGCTGGTGCATGCTGCACGAGGCACAGCTGGCCTTGAGGATCTCGATCGTCGCGCCGGGCAGTACCAGCGAAGGAAGTTCTCGTATCATGCGGCTAGTGTAGCCCATCAACCGCGATTGCGTGCCGATTCCGCAGTCATCCAATCAGGTATTCGCGCGCCATCTGCCTTGCGCGGTGCAAGCGGCTCTTCACGGCAGCCACGGATTCGCCGGTTTCCTCGGCGATTTCAGCAATCGACATCTCTGCAAAGTCCCGCAACAGTACGACTTTTAGATAGTCCGCAGGAAGGGATTCCAGCGCGCGGATCAGTTCGACGCGCAAGCCGGCCGTGTCCTGGCTGGCCAGCCATTGCTCGGCGCGTTCATCGTCCCACGGATCGTGGCCGAGGGCGGCGCGGCCGAGACGGTGGCACTCGCGCTTCACAACCTGGAACAGCCAACCGGAGAATGCCGCCAACATGCGCACTGACGACAGCCGGCGCGACAACACCAGCAGCGCTTCCTGCACCGCGTCGTCGACGTCGCCGATCAGGCAATTGCGCTGGGCGTAGCGGCGGATATCGGGCTGGCATAGCCGCAACAGCTGGGCCAGCGCCGCTGGGTCGCCGCTGTGGGCGGCGTTCAATACCGGTAAATGCTGTTCCGCCAGACTCATAGTTTTCCTTGTTTGGCCGCCTTATCGAGGCGACGGCCGACCATGGCGCACATCGGGCAAAAACCGAACAGGCCGGACGCCACGATACCAGCGGCCGACAACGCCACCACCGTACCCCAGATGCCGCCCAGCAGAGTGAAACCGGCGTAGATAGCGATCAGGCCCAGCACGATGCGCAGCGCGCGTTCCCAGGTTGGTACATTTTTAACGTAGAACATTTTGCTCTCCAAAGTGTGATCGAGGAAGTCCCTCGGCTACTAAGAGGCGGGGAAATCGCATTTGGATTCGCGCGCAGAAAAATATTTTGTTAGGCTAGCGGTCATGACCCTGCCCAAGCCACCCACACTGGATCAGCACTTGTGTTTTTTAATCTACAGCACCTCGCTGAAGATGACCCAAACCTACAAGCCGCTGCTGACCGCCCTCAACCTGACTTATCCACAATACCTGGTGATGGTGGTGCTGTGGGAGCAGGACGGACTGGGCCTGAAAGACGTGGCGCAGCGCCTGCAGCAGGATTCCGGTTCGGTCACGCCGGTGGTCAAGCGGCTGGAAGCGGAGGGCTATTTGATCCGTAGCCGCGACCCGCGCGACGAGCGCAACCGCGTCCTGACCTTGACCCCGGCCGGCCAGGCCCTGCGCGCCGCCGCCCTCAAGGTCAGCCAGGACTTCGCCGCCCAGTGCTCGATCGAGAACGAAGAAGTCGCCTCCCTGATGCGCAACCTGGGCAAACTCAACCAAAACCTCGGCCCTTGAATGGCGGGGTACCATAATGAGTCCTGGTGGGCCTTCAACTACTAGCTTGAAAAGCACCCCGAACGAAAGGGTCTGACCCCGTACGGGGTCAGACCCTGGCTGCAGCGGTGTGCGGGTTAGGGTGGTGCCGCGAACTTTTAAAGCAACATGCAGCGTCAACCCCGTCAAAAACAACAGACTCAAAAAAATTTTAAAATTAACTTGCGCACTAATTATTTGTGCACTATATTACGGTTCATGGACGCGGCTTAAACAAGGCGCGTTTTTTAAAGACAAACACTTAGCGCGCTAACTAATAGCGTGTAACCTTGAAAGGAATTACCATGAAACGCACTCTGATCGCTTCCGCTCTGCTGGCCGCCACCGCTTTCGCTCACGCTGCTGCTCCTGCTAACGACACCACCATCGTGCTGGTGCACGGCGCGTTTGCTGACGGCTCCAGCTGGGAAAAGGTGATTCCTCTGCTGCACGCTAAAGGCTACAAAGTGGTCGCCGTGCAGAACCCGCTGAGCTCGCTGGCTGACGACGTGACCGCTACCCAGCGCGTAGTTGACGCACAAACCGGCAAGGTCGTTCTGGTCGGCCACTCGTGGGGCGGCACCGTGATTACCCAAGCCGGCACCAGCGACAAGATCAAGGCGCTGGTCTACGTGGCAGCCTTCGCTCCGTCGGAAGGCGAAGCTACCGGCAACCTCGGCAAAGACTACGCTGTGCCACCTGGCATCGCTACCCTGCAAGTCGATGCTACCGGCTACGCCTGGCTGCCAGCTGACTCGGTCGCTAAAAACTTTGCGCAAGACGTATCGCCAGCGACCGCCTCGCTGATCTACGCCACCCAAGGCCCAATCGCACTCAAGGCTTTCGGCGAGACCACCACCGTGGCAGCATGGAAAAACAAACCGAGCTACTACATCGCTGCCAGCAAAGACCGTATGATCGCGCCGGAACTGCAACAAGCGTTTGCGAAGAAGATCAACGCCACCACCACCACGCTGGCAACCAGCCACGTGCCGATGGTATCGCAGCCGGCCAAGGTGGCTGAAGTGATCATCGCCGCAGCACAGCGTTAATACAGTTTCATGTAGCAAGCAAGCCAGCGCGCCTTGTGCACGCTGGCTTTTTCTTTCTTGCCAAGGTAAGCCATTGATAGGAGAATCGACCCAGCCCCGCATACATCAAGGATGATATGAAGCCACTCGGCATCAAGGCTAAAGTCGCTCTCGCTACTAGCATCACCTCGGTCCTGATGATCGGACTAGTCACGCTGGTACAGACCCAGCGCATGCAGGAAGACTACACGCGCGTGCTGTTCACGCAACAGACCGCGCTGATCAACCGCACCGCGCAGGAGCTCGACGACAAGCTGGCCATGCTGCTCGATATCATCGCGCTATCCGCGCGCAACCAGCCGCCGGGCCTCGACACCTCCGCCGAAAAGCTGCGCGAGTATTACCAGAACCGCGCCGTGCTGGCCCTGTTCGATGATTTGCTGGTGATGAACGCGCAGGGCAAGGTGATTTCCGATTTGCCGCTGGTGCCGGGCCGGGTCGGCATCGACGCTTCCGACCGCGCCTACTTCAAGACCGTGATGCGCACCCGCAAGCCGATGATCACGGAGCCGCTGATCGGCCGCGCCAACAAGCAGCCCATCGTGCAGATGGTGGCGCCGGTGCTCAACGATAAGGGCGAGGTGGTATGCGTGCTGATCGGCGTGCTGCGCCTGTACAAGGACAATCTGCTGGGCCATTTGCGCACTGCCAAGGTCGGCAGCACCGGCTATTACTTCGCGCTGACCCGCAGCGAGACGCCGGTGTATGTGCTGCATCCCGACATCACCCGCTTGCTCAAGCCGCGCGCCGCCAACGCCAATCCGGCCACCACCCGCGCGCTGGAAGAAGGCTTCGAAGGCACGGTAATGGGCATGGGCGAGGGCCGCCCCACGCTCAACAGCTACAAGCAGCTGAAATCGGTCGACTGGCTGCTGGCCACCTCGCTGCCGGCGGAAGAAGCGCTGGAACCGTTCGACGGCGTGATCAAGCGCGTGCTGATCTGGAGCGGCTTGGCGGCCGTGCTGACGGCCTTGCTGATCAGCGTGCTGACCTTGCGTCTGATGGCGCCGCTGATCAAGCTACGCAACGCCATCGTCGCGCTGCGCGCCCATCCGGCCCGCTTCACGCCGCTGCCGGTGCACGCGCGCGATGAAGTCGGCCAGCTGACCTCGGCCTTCAATGATTTGATGCACGAACGCCTGGCCGCCGACGCGCGCCTGCAAAGCCTGGTCGAGTTCGCACCGAACACCATCGTGGTGGTGGGTGTGGACGGCCGCATCGAAACCTTCAACCGCGAAGGCGAACGCTGCTTCGGCTACGAGCGCGACGAGGTGCTGGGACAGCCGCTGGAAATCCTGGTGCCGGAACGTTTGCGCAGCCAGCACGCCACCCATCGCCACCGTTTCTTTGCCGATCGCCTGAGCGCCGAGCCGGTGCGCATGGGGCAGGGCAAGGTGCTGCACGGCCGCCGCCGCGACGGCAGCGAGTTCCCGGTCGAGGTCAACCTGAGCGCAGTGCGCACCGACCAGGGCACTAAGGTGCTGGCGGTGATTTCCGACATTACCGAACGCCACCGCCTGCAACAGGAAGTGGAAGAGCGCGCGCTCGATCTCGAACGCGAGCGCGACCGCGCGCAAGCCGCCAACCGCGCCAAGAGCGATTTCGTGGCAAATATGAGCCACGAAATCCGCACGCCGATGAACGCAGTGCTGGGCATGGTCTACCTGCTCGGCAATACGCAGCTGACACAGCAGCAGCGCAAGTATCTGAACATGGTGCGGGTGTCCGGCCAGTCGCTGCTGGGCATTCTCAACGACGTGCTGGACTTTTCCAAGATCGAGGCGCGCAAGCTGGAGCTGTCGCCGGTCGACTTTGCGCTCAACGACACCATGGATTCACTGGCCACCATGATGACCATGAATGCCGGCGACAAGGAGCTGGAGCTGGCGATCAGCGTCGATGCCGCCGTGCCGAATCGGCTGCGTGGCGACTCCATGCGGCTGCAGCAAATCCTGATCAACCTCGCCGGCAACGCCATCAAGTTCACCGAACAGGGCGAGGTGGTGGTCAGCGTGCAATTGAGCGCGCGCGATGAACACAGCGCGCTGCTGCGCTTCGAAGTGCGTGACACCGGCATGGGCATGACCGAGGCCCAGCTGGGCCAGCTGTTCAATGCCTTCTCGCAGGGGGACCAAAGCATCACCCGGCGCTTCGGCGGCACCGGGCTGGGCCTCGCCATCACCAAGCGCTTGATCGAACTGATGGGTGGGCAAATTTCCGTCAACAGCCGGCCGGGGCAGGGCTCGACTTTCTGGTTCAGCCTGCCGTTTGACATCCAGGCCGACCAAACCGACGAGCGCCGCAAGCCGGCGCTGGGCCAGTTGCGCCTGCTGGTGGCCGACGACAACCGCACCAGCCGCGAGCTGGTGGCGCGCCTGATCCGCGCGTGGGGCTGGCAAGCCGACGAGGTCGATTCCGGCGAGGCCGCGCTGCGGCGCTACCGGCAAAGCCGCGACCAGCAGCAGCCCTACGATGTGGTGCTGGCCGACTGGCACATGCCCGGCATGGATGGCTTGGCCACGGCCAAGGGCATCCGCGCTGCAGCAGCCGGCCAGCCGCAACCGATTGTGGTGATGCTGAACGCTTTTGCCCGCGACCGTATCGAAGAAATCTCGCACGCGCCGGAGGCCGACGTGGTGCTGGTCAAGCCCATCACCAGTTCCAACCTGTTCGACGCGCTGCATCAGGCGCTGGTCACGCAGGGCGAGGCCGATCCGCAGGCGGTCACCGAGCAGGGCATCGTCGGCTCGCTGGCCGACATCCACTTCCTGCTGGTGGAAGATAATTTGCTGAACCAGGCGGTGGCGCGCGGCATTCTCGAACACGCCGGCGCCACGCTCGACATTGCCGGCGACGGCCGGCAAGCGGTGGAGATGATGCGCAACCGCGCCGCCGAGTACGACATGGTGCTGATGGACATGCAAATGCCGGTGATGGATGGTTTCACCGCCACCCGCCTGCTGCGCCAGGAGTTGAAGCTGGTGCTGCCGATCATCGCCATGACGGCTGGCGTGCTGGAGTCCGAGCGCGAGCGCAGCCGCGAAGCGGGCATTACCGATTTCATCCCCAAGCCGATCGAAGTGGACGAAATGCTGGCAGTGCTGCGCAAGCACTTGCCCAAGCCGGTGCTGCCGGTCGCCAGCCCGCCGATCCCGGCCCCGCCGCCGGCCGAAGACGATTTGCTGGCCGCGATGGAAGCCGCAGCGAGACTGCCTGCTGCCGCACCGCCAGCCCCTGCTGCGTCCGCGCCCGCTCCGGCTCCGGCACCGGTATTCGCCCCGCGCGAAGCCGTGCCGCTGGGCGGGCCGCTGCCGATACCGGCCTCGGCCATCGCCGCGCCACCACCCAAGCTGGTCACCTCGCCGATGCCCGCCGGCGAGGCCGCCATCTTCAATATGGACGGCATGATGCGGGTGATGGGCAAGGACGCCAAGGGGCGCGCCGCCATCTTCAAGATGGTGCGCGGCGCTATCGACAGTGGCATGGAGCCGCTAGACCAAGCCGCGCTGGCCCTGCAAGAGGGCCGGCTGCGCGATGCTGCCCGCGCCTTCCACAGCCTGCGCGGCGCGGTTGGCGTGCTGGGCGCCAAGCGCCTGATCAAGGCCACCATGGCCGCCGAGGACGCCATCAACGGCCAGCGCGACGAGGAACTCGACGAACGCTACCGCGAAGTCCGCACCGAGCTCGAACAAACCCTCGCCCAAGCCCGCGCCTGGCTGGCACGCGAGCAATCCTGAGTAGCTTTTTAGCGTTTCTACAACGCTTTTCCTTGCCGTCGCGCGCCTCTGAATCATATTGATAATAATTCGCATTTACGTTACGGCATTTTATTGTTACAATCTTTCCTATTCTTTTACTCACATTTACGAACGGAAAGAAGCAAATGGCAATGATCAAGAGTCGCAAACATGCGCAGACGCGCTTTAACCAACACATGAGCGCAGCATTGGCTGCAATGTTGCTGCCAGTGGCCGCCCACGCTGCCGACACTGTTACCGCGCCGGACGCCGCCGAGAAAACCAAGACTTTGCAAGAAGTCCAGGTCAACGGCAGCCGCGAGAATGATTTCAAAGCCGAACGTGCTTCTTCCGCCAAGTACACCGAAAAACTGGTCGACACCGCCCAGACCCTGACCGTCATCAAGAAAGAACTGATCGAGCAGCAAGGCGCCACCACCCTGACCGAAGCGCTGCGCAACACCCCGGGCGTGGGCGCGTTCTTCCTCGGTGAAAACGGCAATACCAACACCGGCGACGCCATCTACATGCGCGGCTTCGACGCCTCGAGCAGCATCTACGTCGACGGCGTGCGCGACATCGGTTCGATCTCGCGCGACACCTTCAACATCGAACAAATCGACGTGCTGAAAGGCCCAGCCGGCACCGACAACGGCCGCTCCTCGCCAACCGGCTCGATCAACCTGGTCAGCAAACAGCCACAGCTGGAAAACGCCTACAGCGGTTCGGCCACCGTGGGCAGCGGCAAGCAACGCCGCGCTACCGCCGACATCAACACCGTGATCGATGCTGATTCGGGCATCGCTTTCCGCCTGAACCTGCTGGATCAAGACAGCGAAAACCCAGGCCGCGATTTCGTCAAAGCCAAGCGCTGGGGCGTGGCGCCATCGGTCGCCTTCGGCCTGAACTCGCCGACACGCGTCTACCTGAACTACTTCCACGTCAAGCAAAACAACATTCCTGACGGCGGCGTGCTGACCATCGGCCTGCCGGGATGGACGCCACCACCGGACATCGCTGCCGTGGCTGCCACCCCAACCGCGCCGGCCCGTCCAGCCAAGAGCTTCTCGTTCATGGCCGGCGCCGCTCCGGTCGATCCGAAGAACTTCTACGGCTCGGTGCTGGATCACGACAACGTCAAGGCCGACATGGCCACCGTGAAGGTTGAGCACGACTTCGCCAACGGCGCCAAGCTGGTCAACACCAGCCGCTACGGCAAGACCAAGCAGGATTACCTGCTGACCTCGTTCATGGCCACCAACACCAACCTGAACGCGAACACCGCGGCCACCGGCGCCGACAACTGGGTCATGGCGCGTACCAACCTGACCACCAAGGATCAGCTGAACGAAATCCTGACCAACCAGACCACCCTGACCGCTGACTTCGCCACTGGCGCGCTCAAGCACACCGTGGTGGGCGGCGTCGAGCTGACCAACGAGAAGCAGACCAACTTCACGTATGCCAACACGGCCCCGGCAGCGACTGCCGGCCTGCCACCGACCAGTATCTACCACCCGAACCCGAACACCCCGATCACCTCGGCGCAGGTCAACCTGAAGCGTAACGGCGGCCGCAGCGACGGCACCACCAACACCCAGAGCCTGTACGTGTTCGACACCATCAAGGTCGGCGAGCAGTGGATCTTCAACGGCGGCGTGCGCGTTGACCACTACAACACCACCTACAACGCGACCACGGTGCAAGCCGCAGCTGCCGCCGGCCAGCCGCAGCTGATCCCGATCGGCACGCTGGTTGCCAGCTCGATCGAAGCGTCGGACAACCTGGTCAACGGCAAGCTGTCGGCACTGTACAAGCCAACCGCCAACAGCAGCGTGTACGCGCTGGTCGCGTCGTCGAAAGCGCCTCCTGGCGGCACCAACTTCGCCCTGAGCACCTCGGCCAGCAGCGCGGCCAATCCGAAGTTCGATCCACAGGAGACCACCAACTACGAGCTGGGCACCAAGTGGGATCTGCTGGGCCAGAAACTGGCGCTGTCGGCGGCCCTGTTCCGCACCGAAGTGAAAAACGAAGTGGAGCAAGATCCGGTCGACTCGCAGTACTACCAGACCGGTAAGAAACGCGTGGAAGGTATCGAGCTGGGCTTGACCGGCGAGATCCTGCCGAAGTGGCTGGTCAGCGCCGGCTATGTGCATCAGAAAACCAAGGTCGAGTCGGGTAAAGTCGTGACCGCCAGCGGCGACAACCAGCTGACCTACACGCCTAAGCAATCGTTGACGCTGTGGACTTCGTACACCCTGCCGTTCGGCCTGCAAGTAGGCGGCGGCGCGCGCTTCAGCGACAAGCTGGCACGCGGCACCGACGGCGCTGTTGGCACCCCGGCTTACGCCAACTCGTACTGGGTGTTCGACGCCATGGCTTCGTACCCGATCAACAAGCACATCGACCTGCGTCTGAACGTGTACAACCTGGCTGACAAAGAGTACGTGCAAGCGATCAACAAGTCGGGCTACCGCTACACCCCGGGCGCACCGCGTTCGGGCAGCCTGACCGCCAACTTCAAGTTCTAAGCACCGGTTCCCGATTCCGGTATGCTGGCCCCGCCCTTACCGGCGGGGCTTTTTGTTTTCAGGAGGATTACATCATGATGCTGCACATTCCCGGCGTACTGACGCGCGAGCAAGTGGCCGATATGCGCCGCCGCCTCGATGAATCGCAATGGGTGGACGGCCGCGCCACGGTCGGCATGCAGGGCGCCAAGGTCAAGCAGAACCGCCAGTTGCCGGAGACTTCGCCGCTGGGCCTGGAGCTGGGCCAGATCATCTTGCAGGCGCTGGCCAGCAACCCGCTGTTCTTTGCCGCCGCGCTGCCGCTGCGCACCATTCCGCCGCTGTTCAACTGCTACGCCGGCGGCGAGCACTACGGCGCGCATGTGGACGGTTCGATGCGCCGCATTCCCGGCAGCAGCCAGTGGCTGCGCACCGATGTGTCGTCGACCTTGTTCCTGAGCGAGCCGGACGAGTACGACGGCGGCGAGCTGATCGTCACCGACCAGTACGGCGAGCACGAGGTCAAACTGCCGGCTGGCGACTTGATCCTATATCCGTCGACCAGCATCCACCGGGTGGAGCCGGTGACGCGCGGAGCACGCGTGTGCTCGTTCTTCTGGACGCAAAGCATGGTGCGCGACGACATGCGGCGCGGCATGCTGCTGGAACTCGATCAAAACATCCAGAGCCTGCGCGCCCGCCTCGGCGACAGCCCGGAAATGGTCGGCCTCACCGGCCACTACCACAACCTGCTGCGGCAGTGGAGTGAGGTCTAAGGCACTGTGCGGCGAGCAGGCGCGGTTATACTTTTTTTGGGAACTTTTTTATGGTTAGCGACGGTCTATCTCAGTATCGGCGGCAAATGGCCTGCTGATTGGATAGGCGCGAATATGGATCAGAAACTTTGGATCAGCGTCGTGCTCTATGGCGCCGCTTTGACCTTAACGGAATGGAAGGAGCATATATGAAAGACCTGCAAGAACTGTTGATTTTGCTCGGCATTGCCCCTTTCATGTTAGTTGTCACTTGGCTCATGGATCGCCATTTCAAAATCCCGGACGATAGCAATGCCTATACGCTTTCAGACGATCAAAGGCACGCCATAAAGTTTCTCGTCAAAAAACAAGCTACCGCAGCAGAGCGCGAAAAAATCTTCAACGAGAAATTTCGTGAGCTGATTCAACAACAAGCGCCTTAGCAATTTCCCAGCCGCGCGGTGGACTTGTTTATACTCGCCAGCATTTTCCCTATTCTGCTGGCCGCATGTACTCTCTTCCTGCTCAACTCGCCCCACCTTCCTCGATTCGCCGCCGCCAAGTTTTGACGCTGGTGCTGCTGGTGGTGTGCGGCGTCATCAACTACCTCGACCGCGCTACCTTGGCGGTGGCGAATGAATTCATCCGCGCTGATCTCGGCTTGTCGCTGGGCGAAATGGGCTTGCTGCTGTCGGCGTTTTCGTGGAGTTACGCGCTGTGCCAGTTGCCGGTGGGCGCGCTGGTCGACAAGATCGGGCCGCGCTGGCTGCTTGGCGCCGGGCTGGTGGTGTGGTCGCTGGCACAGGCTGCCGGTGGACTGGCGTCGACCTTCGGCTATTTCGTGCTGGCGCGTATTGCGCTGGGGATCGGCGAAGCGCCGCACTTCCCATCGGCGGCACGAGCAGTAAGCAACTGGTTCCCGCCGCGCGCACGCGGTACGCCGACCGGCATTTTCAACTCGGCCTCGCCATTGGGCATGGCGCTGGCGCCGCTGTGCCTGCCGCCGCTGATTCTGGCCACTAGCTGGCACTGGGCCTTCTTCGTGACGGGCGCACTGGGCATTGTGGCGGCGCTGGTGTGGATATCGGTGTACCGCGATCCGGCGCGCGAACAAATGAGCGCCGACGAACGCGCCTATCTCGAAGTGGGAGAGGCCGGCGCGGCCGCGCCGCAAACCAGCTTTGCCGCATGGTGCGCCTTGTTCCGCCATCGCACCACGTGGGGCATGATGCTAGGCTTCTTCGGCTCGGTGTATTTGAATTGGGTCTACCTTACGTGGCTGCCCGGCTATCTGCGTGCCGAGCGCCACATGGATCTGGCCTACGCCGGTGTGGCGGCGGCAATTCCCTTCCTGTGCGGCTTTGCCGGCGCGCTGGTGGCGGGCTGGGCTTCCGACCGCATCGTCCGCCGTTCGGACTCGCCGATTGCCGGCCGCCGCAACGCCGTGGTGCTGACCACGCTGGGCATGGTGGCGTTCACCATTCCGGCGGCGCTGGTGGAGAGCAATGTGCTGGCCGTGGCCTGCATTGCCATGGTGATTTTCTTGGCCAACGCGGCCTCGGCCTGCGCGTGGTCGCTGGCGACGGTAGCGGCCCCAGCCAGCCGCATCGCCTCGCTGGGCGCGATCCAAAACTTCGGCGGCTTCCTCGGCGGCGCGCTGGCGCCGATTCTGACCGGCTACATCGCCCAAGGCTGGTCGTTCGTGCCGGCCCTGCTGACCGGCGCTGGTATCGCCTTCGCCGGTGCGCTGGCGTATCACTTCCTCGTGACGCGACCTATTCCTGAATAATTAAGCGCATCTTGATGGCGGCCGCGAGCCGCAAGGCGTCCTTGGCCGGAGAGAGTCCAAACGCACGGCCATACTCCCGGCTGAACTGGGTCGGGCTTTCATAGCCCACCTCGTATGCCACTGCGGTGACGTTCTGCCCGGCAGTCACCAGCAGCTTGCGCGCCTGCAGTAAGCGCAGCTGCTTCTGATACTGCAACGGGCTCAGTGAGGTGATTGCTTTGAAGTGCCGGTGAAAGGCTGACGCGCTCATCGCGGCTTCTTCGGCCAAGTCTTCCACCGCCAGCGGCTGGGCAAATTCGCGGCGAATACGCTGAATGACTTTATTGACGCGGGCGAGCGCCGTATCAGGCGTTGCAATATCGCGCAGCATCCATCCCATCGGCCCCTGCAACACGCGGTACAGGATCTCGCGCTCAAAGGCTGGCGCCAGCGCTGGAATATCAGCAGGCTGATCCATCAGCCGCAGCATGCGTACCCAGGCGTCCAGTAGCTCGGGCGTCACCGGCGCAACTGAGAAACCTTGTTCGGCCGTGGCCTGCGTAGCAGGATCAGGCAACACCGAAAAGAAATCTGCCAGCACGGCAGCATTCAGCGTCAGTGCGACCGCCAAATACGGCGAACCATCTGCAGCCGGCCTCACCGTCCCGGCGGCCGGCAAATCCACCGACATCACAAAATACGTGGCGGGATCATAGTCCAGCGCCTGATCGCCCACCGTCAGCGTTTTTCCGCCCTGCAGGATGAGGTTGACCATCGGATCGTACACAGCGGCTAACTCGTGCTCTGGAATGCTGCCCTGAACCATGAATACACGCGGAATCCCCGTCTCGGTCGGACGGTTCTGCGCACGGCTAGCCAAGGCCCGGAGTTCGTTCAGTTGCTGTTGCATCGAGGCACTCTAACCCATTCCCATAGCCCGAACAAGCATAGCCAGGAATAGGCAAGAATCGAACAGGAACCGCTGCGACTGAAAACGGCAGCGTCCCTATAGTTGAGTCATCCCAACCACTGAACTTTAGGAGCCTGAAATGAACCACAGCAAAGTCATCGTGATCACCGGCGGCAGCCGCGGCATTGGCGCCAAAACGGCCTTGGAAGCGGCCCGTCGCGGCCTCGGCGTTATCCTCACCTACAACGCCAACCCGGAGGCAGCACATGCCGTGGTGCGCGAGATCAAAGCACGCGGCGGCAAGGCAGTCGCACTGCAACTGGACGTCGCCGTCGCTGCCAGCTTTGCCGCTTTCCGCGTAGATGTCGAAAAAGCGCTGGCGTCCACCTGGAGCACCACGCATCTGGCGGGTCTGGTGAACAATGCGGGATACGGCTTGTTCCAGCCCATCACCGCCGTCACCGAGGAGCAGTTCGATGGCCTCTTCAACGTGCATCTCAAAGGTCCATTCTTCCTGACGCAGGCGCTGCTGCCGCTGATGCGCAAAGGCGCCAGCATCGTGAATCTCACCAGTGCCACCACCCGCGTCGCCACCGCCGGCGTGGCGCCCTACGCCTCGTTCAAGGGCGGCCTGCAAGTGCTCACGCGCTACATGGCCAAGGAGTTCGGTGAACAAGGCATCCGCGTCAACTCGGTGTCACCGGGCCCGATCCGCACCGAGCTGGGCGGTGGCCTCAATGACGAATTCGAAGCGCTGCTGTCATCGCAAACGGCTCTGGGCCGCGTCGGCGAGCCGGAGGAAGTCGCCCGTGCCATCACCTCGCTGCTCACTTACGACAGCGGCTGGGTCAACGCGCAAGACATCGAAGTGTCCGGCGGCTACGTCATCTAATTGTCTATTCACGAAGGAGAGCATCATGAATGAAGCAATGGAAATCACCACCTTTCAGCTGGTGAAGGGCATGACGATCAAGGACTTCATCGCAGCGAACGCCGATGTTGATGCATGGCTGCAAAAGCAGCCGGGCTTCATCTTGCGGCGCATCTGTGAAGGCAGCGATGGCTGGGTCATCGATATGCTGCTGTGGAAGTCGGCGCGCGATGGCAAGCGCGCGGCCGCCGGCATCATGACCGAGCTGTCCGGCTCGCCCGTGCACGCGGCCATCGACCAGTCCACCGTGGACTGGACTATTCAAACGTGCCGGCATCGGCTTGGGTGAGCTGATGAGAGCAAATAAAGTTGGTCGGGCTGCCTAACGTTAAGTGCTTAATTTTACTAAGGTAGCTGCTTCAGGCAGAGTTGGTCGGGGTCGGCAAATTTGCATGAACAAAAAGGTAGTGTAGAAATATAGTTGGTCGAGCCGTCGTCGGGATGCTTGCTGAAAGGTACATGCGTTGTTCGTCGTAAATCTATTTGACCTACGGGGGGCTCTTTGGTGAGCCGTATAGAGGCCAAGCGGCTTCAGTTTGGAGTCGAAGGCCAACAAGCGGCCTTACTCTGAAACAGTCATACATGTGGCCACAAAGCTGCGACGTATGCTAGTTCAGCGTCTAAAATCGGCTTCGACGTGCCCGGATTGACAGTCAAATAATGCAGCTTGCCCTTTCGGGCATCCAACAGTCCTACGGCGTCTCCTGCTTGGCACTTGTCGCGCAACACCAATTCTAAGAGGAGCGGGATCAGGTCAACCCGGTACTGTGATATCGGGTCGGCTTTCATGTATAGCTTGATTACAACTCTCGCACCATCAATCACCAAGCCTAATTCTGGGTTAACGCTTATGTCTATCCCCGCATGGCTATATGTCCCGCGCGGCGGAACAAACCAGCCAATCTTCTTCTTACCCCACCATTTCTTATAGCCTTCCACAAGCTCAGGATAACTGGTGATTTTCTT
This sequence comes from Duganella rivi, assembly GCF_009857435.1. Classification (GTDB taxonomy): domain Bacteria; phylum Pseudomonadota; class Gammaproteobacteria; order Burkholderiales; family Burkholderiaceae_D; genus Rugamonas; species Rugamonas rivi. The sequence continues at coordinate 530,134 of NZ_WWCK01000006.1, read as the reverse complement.
TACGTCAGTCAACTTGGGCACGATGCCGTCCAGCGAGGAGCGATCCGCACCTTCTGTGTGGATCTTGACGAAGGCGTCTCGCAGGGGCTTATAAAAATCTATGGCAGGCTGATATGCAGGACGGTTCTTAATCTGGCGAACCTTCGTTGCTTTGGGCGTCCCTGACTTGGACACGACGTCGATCAGGTCGCTAAGAGAAAGATTCGGCATAGATCCTCCCAAGTTGGAGAGGCAATTATCCTTTAATTTGAGCAGCACATAACCAAAAATACAATTTTCGATGTCTGACATAGACAAATAACCTTCATCATGCGAAATTTCCATATGGAAATATTTTTAAGGTTATGTATATGCTAAATGATCGAAACGCTCTCCGAGAGATCGAAAACGAGCTGTTGAAACGAGGGCAGAAGACGATGGAAGCACTTCGTCTAGCCTGCAACTTTATTTGGTGTTTGCGACGCCCAATTACTGCCTTACTCTTGCTCGAGGCTGCCTGGAGCATGGATCAAATCGAAGAGTATTTTGAAGACCTTCTGTTTTTGTGCGGCTCCTTCGCAAGCGCTTGTGGTCATCGAATGGGGTTTCAGGCCACTATTGCTCAAATGTTGGTACTTACGTTAAGCGTGCTTTGGTACGGTTTCGCTGTGCGCACAAGCACTACGCGAGCCCTCACGAAATGGGGTTTGCGGCATGTCCTATCCGCAGATCACATTCATTTGGTCGCAACGCTGCTCGGTAGTGTGCCACTTTTCATGCTGTCTTATCGGCTGCTCCACGGCGCTGGGCAAGGACGTAGCGAATCGGTTTTCGTCGCATTACTTGGCCTCTTTACTTTGATAGTACTCATGAAGGCCATTACCCGCCGGTCAAATAGAGTGGTCCGGATAAGTGCGGGGTGGGCAGTCTTTGCAGCAGTAACGCTCGCTATCGTTGGGCCATTCAACTCGCAGCTCCACCACTGGAATTGGATACTTGGATACGTAGTGGTCTTCATCACCATATTTGGAGCAATCCGTTCTGCAGGCTGGCGCAACGGGCGCATGTTACTGGCGGCGTTATTAATGATCTTAGCGGTTACGTGGATCATTTTGAGGATTATGGTGGTCAGCTTAAGCGTTGCGCCTGCATCACGAGCATTCATGCTGCCCTTCGCGTTTTTCTTTCCTTGTCTTCTGCTGTGGATGCCGTGGAATTGGCCAGTATTCAAAGGGAGACAGCTAGAAGGTGAGAATAGAGAATTTCTTGCGGTCTATCGGCGTGGCATTCGTCGTAAGCTCACCGGGTTTTCGGCCGCGACAGTCACCGTGACCTGCGTTGGGATTATTGCGACTTGCGGCCTCTTCGCAGTTACAAATGACATTCACACACCGCAGACATTAGCTGCATGGGTTATCACCCCAGCGGCGCTAGTTCTGGTCTTGGCGACGGCCGGCAATGTATATGAGTTGGCAAGCGCTCTGCTTGGGCGCGCCGTCTGTATTTGTTGTGTAGCGGCGGCCGGACTGGGCTTATACGTGCAAGGCATACCGCCTGCTCCAATAACTACCGCGGAACGCGGATTCCACTTTGGTGACTGCTCGGATGCTAACGCGGTCTGCCCCATGGAAATGCGCATTTGGGATCGCTATCAACGGTGGTCCCGTTTTCCGGGACGAGGCGACGATACACCCATAATCCTTGTCGCTGCTGCAGGCGGTGGGAGCCGCGCTGCGGCTCACACCGCTTCTGTACTAGCAGCCGTCGATGCCGCTACCTGCGGTGCTTTCGGCGATCATATTTTTGCGATCAGCAGCGTGTCAGGAGGAGCAATCGGCAGCGCTCTATACGCAGCAAGCAGGCACGACCTGGCGGATCCTGCCCAGCGTGAGCATTGCCGATTAAATTCGCCGGATTCCCGTGGTTATCCGCTGGCGCTCGGATTAGTTGCGGCAGCCACTGAAGATCACCTCAGCCCAGTTGTCCTGCGTGCAGTAGGTCACGATCTACTTAACGGTACTTCTAACACTTCGCGGCCAAATAACTCTGCGGAATGGAACGATTTTTCGACCAGAGCTGGGCCGTTGCAAATGAGTTGGATAGCAGCTTACACGAAGCTGTTGAAATCGCACGGCAAAGCTGGAAATGGTGGCGCTTTATTAGGTCAAGAGCTGATAGAAGACGACGCGCAGCCATTTCTGATCTCGAACGCCACTAGCGTCCAAGACGGACACCGAGTATTGCTCAGCTCCCCTTTGCTATGTCCACGGGATGGCTGGTGTGCCCAACGCGCAGGCCTATTTACGAACGCAACCGACAGTGCCCGGTTTCCTCTTGTGAGTCCGCCAAGGGCGCGTAATGCATTTCATTGGAACCCTTGGTCGCATGAAATGGCAGCAAGCGAGCGATCCATCGTTGATGGCGGATATTTCGACAATTCGGGAAGTCAAACACTACTCGACATAATCAGTGCGTTGGAAAAAAATAAAATCCCTGCTTCCCGCCTATTCGTTGTGCTGATCAGCTCCGATCCAGAAGAGGGAAGCGTCAGTAAAACGGTACCGGACTATGCGGCTTCCAGTTGGCTGGTACAGCTTGCTGTCCCACTCCGCTCAATCATTGGAGTTCGCGAAGGGCGTACAGCGATCGCTCTCAATGAACTTGGACGCAATCTGCAAGACTGCCATGTTATTCATTGGTCAATGGGAACAAGGTCACTTAACCCTCGTCTACCGGAGTCAGATAGTCGCTTACACCAAGACACAGCGATGGACGCGTTGCGGGAGCTATCGCCACCTGAAGACGAAATGGCACGTCTTGAGCGTGCCCCAGCTCTCGGCTGGTCCCTCTCACCGCGCTCAGCTACTCAATTATGGAGATTGGCCTATGGGCAAGGCAATGCCTATACACAGGGTAGCTTCAAATATCCCAACGAGCTGCTCTTAGCAACCAAGCTTCAGTACCCTACGGCGTCAGGAAGTGAAAAGCTCAAAGAAATGCTCGCCAAAAGTGACTGTTATGACAAATGAACCCATTTATGTCTGATGAACATAGCATGTAGCAAGACGAACTTAGGAGGACGAGGCAAACCGCTAGCGACTGCGGCGCAAAGGCAGGGTCGCATGCGGTGCAAGCGCCGGCACAAAGAAAGCAGTCAAACGCCGTAAGCAGAACAGGTCAAGGGGGAGTCAAGGATTAATCAGACAACAGTCTCGGGGACTCGCCAGGGCGCGACCAGAATGGCCGACATCACCGAAAACAGTTGCTGACGGGACAAGGCATCTGCACAATCGTCGCATACATTGTCGTACGTGGATAAATACATAAATTGAGGAAAATTACAACCATAGGAATTCATACGAATTCGCCCGGAGCAAATGTAGATTGACTCCAAACTATCTCCTAGAATTTCATCTCCTACGTTTCTGAGGGATAACATGTCTATTAACGCCGTGAAATCAGATATCGCCGCGATTGCATCTAAACTGAATTTTGATCCTGTAAAGATACCGCCCCATCTGGCCCACATGGCATCTATGGATGCCATCCACGCGCGTCTTGTTGAGAATATAGAAGCGATCGGGGGCTATAGCGCGCTTGCGAAAAAATTGACGAGCCACGGAGCAAAAGTGTGGCAAGGAAAAATTGAGCGCATCGGCCGATATGTTTTAAACACCGACGACTTTGTTGAAATGCTGAAATTATTTCAGGATCCAGTGCTAATTGCGTTGTTGGCCAATGGTCAAAAGCACGCGATTATTCATCTCTCACCAATTCCTCCATCCGAGTACAGCGCGGCAGATCTTGCCTGGACTTTAAGCAGCCTCAGCGCTGAAGGCATACTAGTTTGTTGTCGTCTTCGTGAACAACGCCTCGATGGTGAAGACAGTTCAGATACCGAAGCCGAAATGGTGCGACTGACAAAAAGCTCCATTGTGCTTTTACAGCAAATGAGGTTAGTGCTGAAATCCAAATTAGAAGGGGTACGGGGTCCCGATGTCAGTTTGCCAAGTGTGCTCGCCGCGAACACTGCCACGAAATTCTAAGTTTTTATTCATTTCGTTTTACGATATCAATTAGATGCACTGAAGTCGGATTTTCGAATTTACGCATCGAAAAATACCTGCCCAAAACTTAAGAGCAATCGTCAATGAATGTCATAAAAAATCTGAAAAAATTCAGCATAAAACTACGTTGGTTTCCGCCTCTGGCCGCGAGCATTTGGTGGGCCGGCAAATATGCGACGGGAGCATGGCAGCTTTTACATCAATTCCTATGATAGGGAATTTTTGAGATGTGCAAGATACGCCCACCAGCGGCACAGGACTTTATCCCACCACCCATGTAGTGCTGCCGGCATCAGTCAACTTTACGTTGCGCCGACACATACAAATCTTTAGGTATTAGGCCGCCGAAAAAAGCTGAAAAGAGTTCTCCTGCCGGACGCTCATGTCGCCTCTCTAAGCTTATACGACTATCTGTTTCATCCAATGCTGCCAAGGCTTCCTTTGCTGAATTATAGGTAACAACAAGAATCGCTGCGCACGTCAAGGCTGGGTAAAAGTCGTGAGTTCCTGCGCAAACTCCATCAATTTTACCGAGGTACGCATGAGGTTTTGTGTCTAGAATTTGTGGACGGTGTTTGCGGAGCCAAGTCTTATGAAATTGTTCGCGGATGAAGTCGCTGGCAAAATCGCTTGCCCCAGCCTTATGATTTCGAAGACCTAGGAAACGGCACCGCTCCCCAATCACTTGTACCCACGTCTCCACCCGAAGTGGACGGCGCCTATGCAACCATCCATTGATGGATATCCTGCAAGCGCACAAAGGCAGGACTCCCGATCTCATCGATATCGGCAGAGAACGGAGCCCGCATATGCCCTGCTCTGGCACCTACATGATACGTTTTCGTTTGGATGAATTGCTGTAACGGAATGCGATGCTCTCAAATTAGACGCAGGCTGGTCCCCCCACTTGGAGCCAGCCCCGCAGGCCGGTGTCAAACTTTATTATTTAGTGTCAGACTTTATTATTTGACGACAACTGGTGATGGGCGAGCTTGGGCAATTACTCCACCGTCACCGACTTGGCCAAATTGCGCGGCTTGTCGACGTCGGTGCCGCGGGCGACGGCGGCGTGGTAGGCCAGCAGTTGCAGCGAGACCACGTGCAGGATCGGCGACAGCAAGCCGTAGTGTTCCGGCAGGCGGATCACGTGCACACCTTCGCCCGAGGTGATGCGCGAGTCGACGTCGGCAAATACGTACAGCTGGCCGCCGCGCGCACGCACTTCCTGCATATTCGATTTCAGCTTCTCGATCAGCGCGTCGTTCGGCGCCACCGTGACCACCGGCATTTCTTCCGTCACCAGCGCCAGCGGGCCGTGCTTCAGTTCGCCCGCAGGGTAAGCTTCAGCGTGGATATAGGAAATCTCTTTGAGCTTGAGCGCGCCTTCCAGTGCGATCGGGTAGTGCATGCCGCGGCCAAGGAACAGGGCGTTTTCCTTGCGCGCGAAATCTTCCGCCCAAGCGATGATTTGCGGCTCCAGCGCCAGCACCGCCGAAATCGCCACGGGCAGGTGGCGCATGGCTTTCAGGTGCTCGGTTTCTTCGGCGTCGGTCAGGCGGCCGTTGACTTGCGCCAGCGACAAGGTCAGCAGGAACAGGCCGGCCAGCTGGGTGGTGAAGGCCTTGGTCGAGGCCACGCCCACTTCCACGCCGGCGCGGGTGATGTAGGCCAGTTTGCATTCGCGCACCATTGCGCTGGTGGCGACATTGCAGATGGTCAGGGTGTGTTCCATGCCCAGCGAGCGCGCATGTTTCAATGCGGCCAAGGTGTCGGCCGTTTCGCCGCTTTGCGAGATGGTGACCACCAGCGTGTTCGGGTGCGGCACGCTGTCGCGGTAGCGGTATTCGGAGGCGATTTCAACGTTGACCGGAATCTTGGCCACCGATTCAATCCAGTACTTGGCGGTCAGGCCCGAGTAGTAGCTGGTGCCGCAAGCCAAAATCAGCACGCGGTCGATTTGCTTGAAGACGTTGTACGCGCCATCGCCAAACAGCTCGGGCATAATGCCGGTGACGCCTTCCAGGGTGTCGCCAATCACGCGCGGCTGCTCGAAGATTTCTTTCTGCATGTAGTGGCGGTACGGGCCCAGCTCGGCCGCGCCGGTGTGCGCCTGCACGGTTTTGACGTCGCGCTGCACTTGCTTGCCGTTGCTGTCGACGATCCACACGCGGCCCAGTTGCAGGTCAACCACGTCGCCTTCTTCAAGGTAGATGATTTGGTCGGTGGTGCCGGCCAGCGCCATGGCGTCCGAGGCGACGAAGTTTTCGCCTTGGCCGATGCCAACGATCAGCGGCGAACCTTGGCGCGCAGCCACCACGCGGTGCGGTTCTTCGCGGCAGAACACGGCAATCGCGTAGGCGCCGGTCAGGCGCTTGACGGCTTGCTGGACGGTGTCGAACAGGTCGCCGTTGTACATGTGGTCGACCAGGTGGGCGATCACTTCGGTGTCGGTCTGGCTCTGGAATACGTAGCCGAGCGCGGTCAGTTCGGCGCGCAGTTCGTCGTGGTTTTCGATGATGCCGTTGTGCACCAGCGCGATACGGGCTTGCTCGGTGGTCGGCGAGAAGTGCGGGTGGGCATTGTGCGAAGCCGGCGCGCCGTGGGTAGCCCAGCGGGTGTGGGCGATGCCGGTGAAACCTTGCAGGTGTGCTTCCTGAATCTGCTGTTCGAGGTCAGCCACGCGCGAGGTGCTGCGCGAGCGTTGCAACTGGCCATCCACGTGCAGGGCGACGCCGCAAGAGTCGTAGCCACGGTATTCCAGCCGTTTCAGACCTTCCAGCAGAATGGGAGTGATGTTGCGTTGCGCTACCGCGCCGACGATGCCGCACATGGGGAACCTCTTCAATTAAGTCAGGAAGCCATCGTAGAGCAGCGGGGGTGAAATAAGCTTTCTGAATTTAGCCATATTTGGCATAAAATTTCACCATACCCACCTTATGAAATATTATTTCTTAAATGACTCATGGATGAAATAGATCGTCGCATTCTCAACGCGCTGCAAGTTGATGCATCTCAAACCAACGCCGAGTTGGCCGCTGCCGTGCACGTTTCACCGCCAACTTGCTTGCGCCGGGTCAAGCAGTTGCGCGAAAGCGGCGTGATTCAGCGGCAAGTTGCCATCGTCGCGCCGGAAAAGGTCGGGCCAAGTTTGACGGCGCTTGTGGAAATCTCGCTAGATATCCAGGCCGCCGAGCGCATGGCCGAGTTTGAAGCGTTGGTCGCCAGCGAGGCGGCAGTGCTGCAATGCTACCGCGTGGCGCCGGGGCCGGATTTTGTGCTGGTGGTGCAGGTGGCGGACATGCCGGCGTACCACGCGCTGGCGCACCGGGTATTCACCAGCCACGCCAATGTGCGCAATGTGAAGGCGTATTTCTCGACTTTCCGCAGCAAGTTCGAGACGCGCATTGCGGTGTAAGCGAAGTTATTCAAAGCTTATACAGGCTTACTCCAAGCTTATCCCCCCCGGTTTTCACAGGCTTAGTCACAGGTTTTTCCACAAGCAGTTTTAGACCATTTGGAAAAACCTGTTTAGGATAACTTATCCCATGGTTATCCTGCCGCTATTCCAATGCTTCCCCACAGCTTTATGCACAAGCATTGCGACGCAGAAAGAGTTATCCGCCACTTATTCAGCCTTATCCAGCACTTACTCAGGCACTTACCCACAAAGTTATGCACATTTGCTGAAATAGGTAGCGCCGAGTGGCTGAATGACAGCAAGCCAAATGCTTCATACCTGTATGTTTTACTTGTCCAATCGTTTTCCTCGGCTTGCTCAAGGCTTGCACACAAGTTTATCCACAAAAAAAATGGCGCCCGCAGGCGCCACCTCAGTGGAAAACTCTGAACTTACTTTTTGATCTTTACCGGGCGAGTCCAGTTGTCGATGGTGACCTGGCGTGGACGCGATACCGTCAGCTTGCCGGCCGGCGCATCCTTGGTCAGCGTGGTGCCAGCGCCGATGGTCGCGCCTGCGCCGACGGTGACCGGGGCCACCAGCTGGCTGTCGCTGCCGATGAAGGCGTCGTCCTCGATCACGGTGCGGAACTTGTTGGCGCCGTCGTAGTTGCAGGTTATAACGCCGGCGCCGACGTTGACGCGCGATCCTATCGTCGCATCGCCGATGTACGCCAGGTGATTGGCCTTGCTGTGCGCGGCCACTTGGCCGTTTTTGATTTCAACGAAGTTACCCACATGCACATCCTCAGCCAGCACGGTGCCGGGACGCAGGCGCGCGTACGGGCCGATCAGCGAAGCTTCGCCGACCACCGCTTCTTCGATGTGGCAGAACGGCTTGATCTGCGCGCCAGCCAGGATGCGGGCGTTGACGATCACGCTGTGGGCTGCCACCCGCACGCCGTCACCCAGCTCAACCTTGCCTTCAAATACGCAGCCGACGTCGATGGTGACATCGCGGCCGCAAATCAATTCGCCACGCACATCAATGCGGGACGGATCCATCAGGGTCACGCCTTGCTCCAGCAGGCGGTTGGCGATGTTGCGCTGGTGGATGCGTTCCAGCTCGGCCAGCTGCACTTTGCTGTTGACGCCAGCCACTTCCCATTGCGCCGACGGCTGGGCCGACACTACCGGCACGCCATCCGCCACGGCCAGCGCGACGATGTCGGTCAGGTAGTACTCGCCCTGCGCGTTTTCATTTTTGACGGCGGCCAGCCATTGCTTGAGCAGCTTGGTCGGCGCCACCATGATGCCGCTGTTGATTTCCTTGATGGCGCGCTCGGCCTCATTGGCATCTTTTTGCTCGACGATGCGCACAATGTGGCCGTTCTCACGGACGATTCTTCCCAACCCGGTAGGATCGTCTTGTTCGACAGTCAAAATGCCGAGTTTGTCGTTGCCGGCGGCGTCCACCAGCGCCTGCAAAGAGGCGGCGGTAGTGAGCGGCACGTCGCCGTACAGGATCAGGGTAGGGACGTTGTCGTCCAGCTCCGGCAGCGCCTGGATCACGGCGTGGCCGGTGCCCAGTTGCTGTTCTTGCAGCACGGCAGCCACCTTCTCAGGCTGTTGCGCCAGCAAGGCCTGAACCGCCGCACCTCCGTGGCCGTAAATCACGCATAATCGGCTGGCGGACAGGCTACGCGCCGTGTCCAGCACGTGTTGCAGCAGCGGCTTACCCGCCAGTGGGTGTAGAACTTTCGGCAGCGCGGATTGCATGCGCTTGCCCATGCCGGCGGCGAGGATAACGACGTTCATAGAGGTGCCAAATCGAGTGAGTGTGTAAATGCAAAAGTCTAACATGCCCCCAGCCGGCCGCCGGACGCTATCCGGCCTGTTCCTGATTGTGCTCATGGTGCTGCTGGCCGCGTGCAGTTCCCTGCGCATGGCCTACAACCACGGCGACGCCTTGCTGTACTGGTGGATCGACGGCTATATCGATCTGACCAGCGAGCAAAAAGGCTGGGTCAAGAAAGACATCGACGAACTATTCCGCTGGCACCGCAAGACCCAGCTGCATGACTACACGCAAATCCTGCAAAGCGCGCAGCGCCAGCTGGCCGCCGGCCCCACTGCCGCCGATCTACAAAACGATTACGACGACATCAAGAACCGCACCCAGTTGCTGCTGTTCAAAGCACTGCCCGAACTGGCCGATCTGGCGCGCTCGCTGCAGCCGGAGCAAATCGCCACGCTGGAACGCAAGTTCGCCGCCAACAACGCGGAGTTCCGCAAAAAGAATATGAAAGGCGACCGCGAAGCGCAGCAAAAGTTCCGCTATCAAAAATCGATGGAGCAGTTCGAGCTGTGGTTCGGCAATTTCACTTCCGAACAGGAAGCGCAGATCCGCAAGGCTTCCGATGCCCGTCCGCTGGACAACGAGCTGTGGCTGGACGAACGCCAGCGCCGCCAAAAAGCCATCCTGGCGGCGGTGCGCAAGATTCAGCACGACAAGCTGAACAAGGAAGCCACGATGGCCGTGCTGCACACGCTGATCAAGGACAACTTCGATCGCATGGAGCAGCCTTCCGACCGTAAAGCCTTTTTCGATGCTGCCGAGGCGGCCAATATCCAGCTGATCTTGACGGTCATCCACATCGCCACGCCGGCCCAGAAAGCCCACGCCAACAAGCGCATGCAGGGCTGGATCGACGACTTCAACAGCTTGGCGGCCGACCAGCGATAAACGCCGCTGTGGTATGATTGCTCATTGAATCAATGACTTAGATCACAGCCACATGCCGAAGAAGCCCGTCAGCAAGCCCGCAAAAGCAGCCAAAGTTCCAGTCCATGGCCCCCAGCACGCCAACCAGGTGCGGATCATCGGCGGCCAATGGAAGCGTACGCCGCTGCCAGTGCTGACTGCGCTCGGCCTGCGTCCAACGCCCGACCGCGTGCGCGAAACGGTGTTCAACTGGATCAACCACCAGCGCGACGGCTATTGGGCCGACGCGCAAGTACTCGATATGTTTGCCGGCAGCGGTGCGCTCGGTTTCGAAGCTGCCAGCCGTGGCGCGCAATCGGTCGTCATGGTGGACAGCAACACGCAAGTGATCCGCCAACTGGACGAGATCAAGACTAAACTGAAAGCCGATAACGTCACCGTCACGCGCGGCGACGCGCTGGCGACGGCGCAATCGGCGGCGGCGCGCGGCCAAAAGTTCGACCTGATTTTCCTCGACCCACCTTACCAGCAAGGTTTGCTGGAGCGTACCTTACCGCTGTGCAGCAAACTGCTGAAAGAGGGCGGACTCGTGTACGCAGAATCCGGGCTGGCGCTGGAGTTCGCCGAGGGCGAAGCGCCGGAATGGATGGCAAACTGGGAAATCATCCGGGCTGACAAGGCCGGGATGGTGTTCTATCATTTATTAAAATACCAAGGCTAATTGTCGTTAAAACAGCCCCAAATGAAGGCAAATGGCTTTTTTAGGGCATAATGCGCGTTCTATATTGGTGCACTGCAGGGAGCCGCAATGGTAGTAGCTGTTTATCCGGGAACTTTCGATCCGCTGACCCGTGGTCACGAGGACTTGGTGCGTCGCGCATCGGGCCTGTTCGACACGCTGGTGGTTGGCGTTGCCGACAGCAAGAACAAGAAACCGTTCTTCTCGCTTGATGAACGGCTGGAAATTGCCAACGAAGTGCTCGGCCACTATCCGAACGTGCGGGTGGAGAGCTTCTCCGGCCTGCTCAAAGACTTCGTGCGCGAGCATGATGCGCGCGTGATCGTGCGCGGCCTGCGCGCCGTGTCCGACTTTGAATACGAGTTCCAAATGGCGGGCATGAACCGCTACCTGCTACCGGACGTCGAAACCATGTTCCTGACGCCGTCCGACCAGTACCAATTCATCTCCGGCACCATCGTGCGTGAAATCGCCATGCTGGGCGGGGATGTTTCCAAGTTTGTGTTCCCATCGGTTGACCGTTGGCTGCAAAAGAAGATTGCCGCGAATAAAACCGAGTAAGCGAGTACCACCATGGCCTTAATGATCACCGACGACTGTATCAATTGCGACGTTTGCGAGCCCGAGTGCCCGAACGACGCGATCTACATGGGCGCCGAAATTTACGAAATCAACCCGGATAAATGCACCGAGTGCGTCGGCCACTTCGACGAGCCGCAGTGCCAGCAAGTGTGCCCGGTCAGCTGCATTCCCTTCCATCCCGAGCACCGCGAAACCAAGGAACAGCTGTTCGCCAAGTTCGAACTGCTGCAGGCCGCCAAGGCCTGACGAGCCAAAACTGGCAAAAAAGCATGACCGTGCGGCCAACTGCGCCGCTGCGTCTCCACGGTGGTATAGTCCGTTCACATACCACCTCGGAGACATTCATGAACCGTAGAACTACCCTGCGTACCCTCGTGGCCGCCGCTTTGCTGGCCGCCATGCCTGCCTTTGCCGCCGTTGAGGTGGCCGGCGTCAAATTCGACGACAGCATCACCCTGGCCGGCCAGCCGCTCAAGCTGAACGGCGCCGGCGTGCGCACCAAGATGATCTTCAAGGTCTACGCGGCCGGTCTCTACCTGACCGAAAAGAAAACCACGGTGCCGGACGTGCTGGCGGTGGCCGGCCCGCGCCGCGTCGCCATCACCATGCTGCGCGAAGTGAGTTCGGACGACTTCGGCAAGGCCTTCCTGGACGGCCTCAACGCCAACACCAGCAAGGAAGAGCGCAACAAGATCCTGCCGCAAATCACCAAGTTCGGTGAAGTGTTCGCGCAGACGCCGGCGCTGAAGAAGGGCGACCAGCTGTCGCTGGATTGGACGCCGAGCGAGGGCACCCAGTGCTATCTGAATGGTAAAAAACTCGGGGAATTGATGCCGGACGTGGCGTTCTACAACGCCGTGCTGCGTATTTGGCTCGGTGATAAGCCGGTCGATAGTTCCTTGAAGCCGGCCTTGCTCGGGGAAAAATGATGCTGCAACGCGGCAGTTGCTGCCGCGCTTAAATTTTAGGCCCGCGAAGCCATGGCGCGCAGTTCGGCGGCGTGGCTCGGGTCGCATTCGCTGCGGTTCAGCATGCGCTTGAGCAGCATGGCGTCGCGCATCTGGCGGCGCTGCAAACGTTCCTCTTTGCTCAATTTTGGCTTAACCACAAGCACGGCAGCGCGCGCGCAACCGCGCAGCAGCGGCTGGAACAGCACCAGCAAACCGCCGCTCACAGCGATCAGCAGCGCCAGCTTGATAGCGGCGAACCATGAAAAATCTTGCATGAAAGAAATTGCGGTGGACATAGTTTAAGCGTAGCTTTAGAATCTGACGTAACTATAGTGCGGCGCAACATAACTATCCAATTTCCTTTCTCGATAACAATTATTCGTTTGGTGAATGGACTGTGCTATCGTTATTTCTCCAACACCTCTTCCCCTGAGCCGCTATGAGCTTCCTGACGCTGGACTTGAACTTGCTGCGCGTATTCGACGCCGTGATGACAGAGCAAAATCTGACCCGCGCCGCCGGCCACCTGGCCATGACCCAGCCCGCCGTTTCCAACGCCATCAAACGCTTGCGCGAAAGCCTCGGCGATGAACTGCTGATCCGCACTGCCTACGGCGTCAAGCCGACCCCGCGCGCCGAATCGCTGTGGCCGTCCGTGCGCAGCGCGCTGGCCAGCCTGGAAGCGGCGGTGGCGCCGGAAACCTTTGACGTGTCGGCCGCTCACGCCACCTTCCGTATGGCGATGGCCGATGCGACCGCCGCCATGTGGCTGCCGTCGCTGATGCGCTCGATCGAGAGCGAGGCGCCGGGCGTCAATGTGCGCATGGTGCCGCTCACCACGCGCGAACCGCGTCCGATGCTGCTGCGCGGCGATATCGACCTCGCGGTCGGCTTTTTCCCCGGCGTGGCGGCGCAGCTGTCGTACGAGACCGGTTCGCCGATCCGCCACGAGCGCTTGTATTCAGGGAAGTATGTATGCGTGATGCGGCGCGATCATCCGCTGTCCAAGGTTGAGCTGACCCTGGAGAATTACTGCGACGCCAACCACTTGCTGGTCAGCTTCTCCGGCCGCGCCCACGGCCTGGTCGATGAGGCGCTGGCCCAGCTGCAACGCGAACGCCGCATTTTGCTGACGGTGAACCAGTTCTTCACCGCCGGCCGCGTGGTCGCCAACTCGGACTTGATTACCGTGCTGCCGCGCCACTTGATCGCAGCAACCGGCATGACCGACGCGCTGGTGCACAAGGAATTGCCATTCCCGCTGCCGGCGGTGCACCTGGACATGCTGTGGCACGAGCGCGATGCGCGCAGCCCGGCCCACAAGTGGCTGCGCATGCACCTCGAAAAAATGAATACCGTCACCCAGAGCCGCGTCGCCAATCCTCCGACGCCGCCGGCCTCATCTCGTTAATCGCTAATGCTTGCTGCTGGAGCGGTAGCCGATACGGAAACCGCCCCAGTGCTTGCCATCCACGTAAATCGGCGCCGACAAGTCATGCATCACCTCGCCGGTATCGCGCTTGTACGTCTGTAGCAGGAACGGCTTGGTGTTCGAGCCGCAGCGCTTGCCCGTGCGATCGCTGAAAATCCGCTTGGTGCGGTTGTTGACGATGTCGACGTCGTAGTTGCCGGTCAGCGGCTGGGAAAACTTCTTGTTGTGGGTGGGGAAATAGCCATTGTTATCCACAGCGCCCGCATAAGCCAGCTGCGGCATGGCTTGCAGCAAGCCTTCCTGCAGCGGCGGCAGCACGCGGTCGGTGAAATCGTCGAACTTGGTTTTGTGCTTGGGCGGATCGGTATTTGGAATCGGCGTGTAATGACGATCCCACAGCGCCTCGCGCGTGATCTTGCCGGAGGCGATGGCTTGTTCGAAAATCTTGCCCACCTCAGCCGCCGCGCGCTGCGCCGCCATGCGGATCTCGTCATGCGAACTCTCGATATCCGAATCGCCCAGCGCGCCGGTGATGACCTCGGCCCGTTCCGCCAGCGCCATGGCCGAGCTGGCCGCGCGCGGCAGCTCCTTCTCGGTCGACAGCAGGCTGTCGCGAATGCTGGCGATGGCGTGGGCGATTTCCTCAGTGGTGGCGACGTGCTCGCGCGACGCCCGCGCGATCTCGCCGATCTCTTCTTCCGAGACGCCCGACGAACGCTCGATATTGCCCAGCAGCCCGTGCACGGTTTCCACGTTGCCAGCGGCCTCGCTCACTTTCACCGCCAATGAGGTCATGCCGTTGGCCGCCTTCTCGGCTTGCTGATTAATCTCGCGCACCATGGTGCTGATTTCGTCGGTGGCTTCCTTGGTGCGCAGCGCCAGCTGGCGCACCTCGCTGGCGACCACGGCAAAACCACGGCCCTGTTCTCCGGCGCGCGCGGCCTCGATGGCGGCATTCAGCGCCAGCAGGTTGGTGCGGGCGGAAATTTCGCTGATGGCCTCGGTGAAGCCGTAAATCTTGCGGGAGTTGGTTTGCAGCGCGGCCATGACGGCAGCGGCAGTCTGCGCGTCTTCGCGCGCGGTGCGGATGCGTTGCAGGCCGCTGTCGGCCTCGGTGCGGCCAGCGACGGTTTCGCCGCGCACTTGCGCTGCAATCTTGGCGGCGCGCTCGGCATTGGCGGCGATGCGTTCGGTGGTGTCGGCGTTTTGGCTGGAGCTGTGGACAATATTGCCGGCGGTGCTGACGTCGAGCTCGATTTTCTTCTTCACCGAGTCGACAAAGTAGGACGTTTCCGCCGCGCCGATCATGATGGCGTCGATTTCCGCGCCCACGGTGTGGGCAAAGTGGCGCACGCCGCCCTCGTCGCTGTTCTGGCGCGCTGCCCACCACGTCACGGCCGCCCCGCCCAATGCGGCCGGAATCGCCGACGTGACCGGGCCGGCGCCCATCAAGTTAACCAAGTAAGCGAGGCAAGTACCGCCTGCCGTCGCACCCAAAATCCACAATCCACGTTGCACCAACTTATGCTGCAAAAGCTTCATCTGTCCCCCGTCTAAACAACAGGCGCCTTGGGCGTCTCCACTAATTTTATTTCTGTGATGCTACTTTATCGGTAACTTGGTGGTATTCTTCACTTCTTCCATGACAGCGTAGGTGTGCGTCTCGCGCACGCCTTTCTGCAGCAGGGTTTTACCGAGGAATTCGCGATAGGCGGCCATGTCCTTGACGCGCGCTTTGACCAGGTAGTCGAAGCCGCCGGCAACCATGTGGCACTCCAGCACTTCCGGGATCACCTGCACGCTGTGCTTGAAGGCGTCGAACACTTCGGGCGTGGTGCGATCAAGCACAACCTCGATAAAGACAAGCAGGGACACGTCCAGCAGCTGCGGATTCAGTTGCGCCGTGTAACCCATGATATACCCGGATTCGTGCAACTTGCGCACGCGTTCCAGGCAAGCGGCGGGCGACAAATTCACCCGCGCGGCCAGCTCCACGTTGGAGATACGGCCATCGCTCTGCAATTCCATCAAGATTTTTTTGCTGATCTTGTCTAACATTTCCGGGAACTCCCAAATAAATATTATTTGGTTAAATTGTCTCACCAAAAACTATCTATTGCTAGCCCCTCGCATTACCAGAATTAATCCAGAAGAAATCCCACTACAATCGAATCATAAGCAGTTCACCTCATTTCACGCTCGCCAGCCACGCTGACCGGGCGTGTTTTTGTACGTGGGCCGGCTCCCCAATTTTTCTTCTGAGAGTACCTCCATGCAAGCAGCAAGCACCTCCGGTTTCACCCCGTTCGCCGCCCTACAGGCTGAAGTCCTGCGCGACCCAATTCCCCTGCGCGCAACAGTCACCGCAGCCTATCGCAAAGACGAAGTCAGCGCCGTCCAATGGCTGCTCGGCGAGCTGAAAAACCACGACGCCGCCAGCATCCAGCAGGCCCAGCAACTGGCCCATAAACTGGTCAGCTCGGTGCGCGCGGAGCGTACCCGCGCCTCGGGTGTTGATGCGCTGATGCATGAGTTTTCGCTGTCTTCGGACGAGGGTGTGGCGCTGATGTGCCTGGCCGAGGCACTGTTGCGTATTCCCGACAACGCCACCGCCGACCGCCTGATTGCCGACAAAATCAGCAAGGGCGACTGGCGCAAGCACCTGGGCGAATCGCCATCGCTGTTCGTGAATGCCGCCACCTGGGGTCTGCTGATCACCGGCAAGCTGGTCGGCACCAGCAGCGAAGCGGGCCTCGGCTCGGCGCTGACCAAGCTGATCGCCAAGGGCGGCGAGCCGCTGATCCGCAAGGGCGTGGATCTGGCGATGCGCATGCTGGGCAACCAGTTCGTCACCGGCCAAACCATCGATGAAGCGATCAAGAACGGCCAGGCCAACGAGGCGCGCGGCTATCGCTACTCCTACGACATGCTGGGCGAGGCCGCGCTGACCGAGGCCGATGCCAAGAATTACTACGCTTCGTACGAAACCGCGATCCACGCCATCGGCAAGGCCTCGAACGGCCGCGGCATCCGCAACGGCCCGGGCATCTCGGTGAAATTGTCGGCGCTGCACCCGCGCTACAGCCGCGCCCAGCGCGCCCGCGTGATGGAACAGCTGCTGCCGCGCGTGCGGGAACTGGTGCTGCTGGCCAAGCACTACAACATCGGCCTGAACATCGATGCGGAAGAGGCGGATCGCCTGGAACTGTCGCTGGATTTGATGGAAGCACTGGCCGCTGATCCTGCGTTGGAAGGTTTCGAAGGCATCGGCTTCGTGGTGCAGGCTTACCAGAAACGCTGCCCGTTCGTGATTGATTACCTGATCGATCTGGCCAAGCGCAGCGGCCGCAAATTCATGGTTCGCCTCGTCAAAGGCGCTTACTGGGATGCCGAAATCAAGCGCGCCCAGGTGGACGGCATGAGCGGCTACCCGGTCTACACGCGCAAGGTCTACACCGACGTGTCCTACCTCGTGTGCGCGCAGAAACTGCTCGGTGCACAAGGCCTGATTTATCCACAATTTGCCACGCACAACGCGCAAACCTTGTCGACCATCTACACCTGGGCCAAGCGCGACGGCATCACCGACTACGAATTCCAGTGCCTGCACGGCATGGGCGAGTCGCTGTACGACCAAGTGGTGGGCAAGGACAACCTCGACAAGGCGTGCCGCATCTACGCGCCGGTCGGCACCCACGAAACGCTGCTGGCCTACCTGGTGCGCCGCCTGCTGGAAAACGGCGCCAACTCGTCGTTCGTGAACCAGATCGTCGACGAAGCAATTCCTATCGAGTCGCTGCTGAAAGACCCGGTTGAAAGCGCGCGCGAGCAGGGCGGCAAGCCGCACGCCGGCATCGCCCTGCCGCTGGATATGTTTGGTTCGGAGCGCAAAAACTCGGCCGGTTTCGACCTCGCCAACGAAAACGTGCTGCGCGAGATTTCCGCCGCACTGGCAACGCCGCGCAACTGGCACGCCGCACCGCTGCTGGCAGGCGGCGTGAGCGTCGGCCAGCCGGTGCTGAACGTCACCAACCCGGCGCAACGCAGCGATATCGTCGGCCAACTGGTGGAAGCCACTGCCGCCGACGTGGAAACCGCGCTGACCAGCGCCAGCAATTTCGCCATGGACTGGCAAACCACCGAACCGTCGCAACGCGCCGCCGCCCTGACCAAGGCTGCCGACTTGTTCGAAGCCAACGCCATGGAACTGATGACCTTGGCCATCCGCGAAGCCGGCAAATCGCTGCCGAACGCGGTCGCCGAACTGCGCGAAGCGGTCGACTTCCTGCGCTACTACGCGGCCGAAGTCAGCGGTGCGACCAACACCTTGGCGCTGGGTCCGGTGACTTGCATCAGCCCGTGGAACTTCCCGCTGGCGATTTTCACCGGCCAGGTAGCCGCTTCGCTGGCAGCCGGTAACGTGGTGCTGGCCAAGCCAGCCGAGCAAACGCCGCTGATCGCTCACCGCGCGGTGGAATTGCTGCACGAAGCGGGCGTTCCGCGCGCCGCGTTGCAATTCCTGCCGGGCCGTGGCGAAGTGGTTGGCGCCGCGCTGACCGCCGATAGCCGCGTCAAGGGCGTGATCTTCACCGGCTCGACCGAAGTGGCGCAACTGATCAACCGCACGCTGGCCAAGCGCGCCGTGGCGGAAAACGCCGACATTCCGCTGATCGCGGAAACCGGCGGCCAGAACGCCATGATCGTCGACTCGTCGGCGCTGCCTGAGCAAGTGGTGCAGGATGCGATTTCGTCGGCCTTCGACAGCGCCGGCCAGCGTTGCTCGGCCCTGCGCGTGCTGTTCCTGCAGGAAGATATCGCTGAAAAAACCATCAAAATGCTGAAAGGCGCGATGCTGGAACTGAACGTCGGCACGCCGGATCGCCTGGTAACCGACATCGGCCCGGTGATCGACGCCGAAGCGCAGCAAAACCTGCTGGCCCACATCAACAAACTGAAAGCGACGGCGGTCGATTACTTCTCGCTGGACTTGCCATCGAGCGTGACCAGCGCCGGCACCTTCGTGCCGCCGACCGTGCTGGAAATCCGCTCGCTGGCCGAGCTGACGCAAGAAGTGTTCGGCCCGGTGATGCACGTGATCCGCTACAAGCGCGCCGACCTGCCGAAAGTGGTCGAGCAAATCAACGCCAGCGGCTTCGGCCTGACCTTGGGCGTGCACTCGCGCATCGATGAAACCATCGACTACATCGCCAGCAGCGCGCACGTCGGCAACATCTACATCAACCGCAACATCGTGGGCGCGGTGGTGGGCGTGCAGCCGTTCGGCGGCGAAGGCAAATCCGGCACCGGCCCGAAAGCCGGCGGCCCGCTGTACCTGAAACGCCTGCAACGCGGCGCCGTGACGGCGCCTGCACACGAGCGCGTCAGCACCCCGGCGCTGGATGCGCTGGTGGTCTGGTCGAAAATGCACGGCCACGAGCGCGTGGCCAGCCTGGCCGAGCAATACAGCCGCTCGACCCAGCTCGGTAGCCTGACCACGCTGCCGGGCCCAACCGGCGAGCGCAACACGCTGGCGCTGGTGGCCCGTGGCGGCATCGTCTGTGCAGCCGGCACGCTGGGCGGCCTGCTGAATCAGCTGGCGGCAACGCTGGCGACCGGCAACACCGCGATCGTGAGCGGCGAAGCGGCCAAGTTGCTGCCGGCCGACCTGCCTGCGGCCGTGAAAGACCGCATTCAGACCGTTTCCAGCCTCGACAGCTGCGAATTCCAGATTGCTTTGGTGGAATCGATGCTGGCAGCAAGCTTGCACGCCCCGCTGGCGGCCCGTAAAGGCGCCCTGGTGGGCTTGATCAGCACCAACGAGGACGCAGCCATCCCCCTGTGGCGTTTGCTTGCTGAGCGCGCTCTGTGCGTGAATACGACCGCAGCAGGCGGCAACGCCAGCCTGATGACGCTGCAAGCGTCCTAAATCGACGTAAAACAGCAAAAAGCCGGGTTCGCCCGGCTTTTTTTACGCCTTGCAGAAGTTTTGAATCACATCAAAGGCGTAGCGTGAGGCTACGCCTTTGATGAAATGCATGAAATCCACCGCTGCATCGTCGTTGGCGTTGTCTGAGATCGTCCTGATCACGGCAAACGGGATGCCCAGTTCGAAACACACTTGCGCAACCGCTGCGCCTTCCATTTCCACTGCCAATAAATCGGGCAAATCGGCTTTTAACGCCTGAATTTGCGTCAATTTGCCGATAAATTGATCACCGCTGGCGATCAAACCGCGATGCACGCGCGTAATTTGTCCAGCAGCGCCAGCCAATCTTTCCGTCAACGCGACGTCGGTAGCAAAGCGCGACAAGCTGGTCAGCGGAATTTCAAATCTTGGAAACAGCGGGCTGGCATCGAAGTCATGCTGAATCAACGATTCCGCGACCACGATATCGCCAACGTTGACGTTTTTATCCCCGCTACCGGCAACGCCGGTAAAGATGATGTGGGTAACTTCGAACTTCTCCACAAGGATGGCAGCTGTCATGGCTGCAGCAACCTTGCCTATACGCGATAAAACGCACACAGCGTCGATTTCCCAGAGTTTTCCGCTCGTGTACTCACGCATGCCGTGAAAGTGCTTAGAAGGGCTCTCAAGGGCTTCTATCAGCCCCTGCTGTTCTTCAGCCAACGCACTAATGATGCCTAGACGCATGTTTTTCCTTGGATTTTGAATTGTCGTCTGTGGAGATCAACGGCTTTTTCCACAGCGCGTAGCGAAAAAAAGTGGATTTTAAGACGTTTTTTGCTGTGTAGATGGCTTTCAAAACGCGAACAGCCGCGCTATTCCGCCTGCGGCTTCTTCGAAGTCGTGGTTTTAGTTGTTTACAAAAGGTTTATATAAAAATAGTGGTAATAGTAAACGTACAAATTGCTGTGGATAACTCATGTATACGTTTACGAATCATCTGTTTACGGCGTAAACAACATGCTGCATAAGCGCTGTATCAGTTCAGGAACAAATTCTGGATAAAATCAGTGCCTGTGGTCAAAAGAGATGCTTGGTCACATCTCATCCTGTGGATATCCAGTTACTTATACACAGGCGAGCACTGTTTTTGTAGTTGTTTTTCCAATTCTTCACCCGAAATGGGCTTGGAGAACAGGTATCCCTGCCCAAAATCGCATCCAGCAGCGGTCAAAGCGGTCAATTGCTGCGGTGTTTCGATGCCTTCCGCGATGACTTTGATGCCCAGCTTGTGCGCCATCGCAATAATTGCCTCACAAATCAGCATGCCGTCGTTGCCTTGGTGGATGAATGCCGGATCGATCTTGATGTAATCGATGGCAAAGCGCTTCAAAAACGCCACCGAGCAGTGGCCGGAGCCAAAATCATCCAAAGAAAGCTGCATGTGAGCATGTTGAAACGCCAAAACGCGGTCGGAATT
Organism: Duganella rivi; assembly: GCF_009857435.1. GTDB lineage: Bacteria > Pseudomonadota > Gammaproteobacteria > Burkholderiales > Burkholderiaceae_D > Rugamonas > Rugamonas rivi. Next base: position 508,876 of record NZ_WWCK01000006.1, on the reverse strand, counting down.
GTTGTTGGCCGTCTCTAACAGCAGGTTTTCCGTCACTTCGATGATGATGCTGTGAGGACTGAGCTTCAGTTCTTGCAGAAAATCCAGCCATTCCTGGTAGTTGCTGCCGTCGTCATGGAACTGCCAAGCCGATTTATTCACGCCAACCTGGAAGGCCGGCGAACTCAGCGCCTGCAATTTCTGCACTTCGCGCGCTGCTTGGCGGAAAACCCAGTCGCCGATGCCGGTAATCATGCCGCTGCTTTCAGCCACCGCAATAAATTCGGCCGGATTCAGCAGTCCGCGGGTCGGATGTTGCCACCGAACCAGCGCTTCGGCCTTGACGATGGCGCCGTTGGCCAAGTCGATAATCGGCTGGTACATGATGCGGAGTTGATCGCGCTGCACGGCTTCGCGCAGTTCGTTAACCAAATTCATGCGCACGCGCGTGGCTTCCTGCATGAAGGGCGCGAAGTAGTTGAAGCGGTTACGGCCCTGTTGCTTGGCCGCGTACATGGCCTGGTCGGCGTTTTTGATCAAAGTTTCAGCATCCTTGCCGTCTTCCGGGTACAAAGTGATGCCGATGCTGCTCGAAATGTGGGCGAGATTCTCTCCCAGCTGGAACGGTGTGCTCATTTTCTTGAGGATTTCTTGCGCCGTGCGGACGACGTCGCCGGCATTGTGCAACTCGCTCAAGATCACGGTGAACTCGTCGCCGCCAAGACGGGCTACGGTATCGGTGCTGCGAACCGAACTGGAGAGCCGAGTTGCCACTTCTTTCAGCAAGATGTCGCCCTTGTCGTGGCCCAACGTGTCGTTGATTTCCTTGAAGTAGTCCAGGTCGACGAAAACCAGCGCCATCGGCAACTGCGAGCGGTCGGTTTTCTTCATTTCCTGCCGCAGATGCTCGTGAAACATGCGCCGGTTGGGCAGGCCGGTGAGGGCGTCGAAGTTGGCCTGGCGCCAAATCAGTTCTTCGGACGCTTTCTTTTTCGTGATATCGCTGAGCAAAGCAACGTAGCGGTAGGGATTTCCCACCTCATCGTAGACGGTGTTGACCAGCATCGAGACCAACACCTCCTCGCCGTCGCGGTTGCGTTGCCACAGTTCGCCCTTCCAGTAGCCGGTGTTGGTGACGCACTCGAACATGCGGTCGAAAAATTCCTCGTCGTTGCGGCCGGAGGCCAGCTCGTAGGCGCGGTGGCCGATCAATTCTTTTTCGGTGTAGCCGCTGAGAACGGAAAACGCCGGATTTACCGTCAGGATTTTGCCGTCATGATCAGTCACCATCATGCCTTCGCCGCTGTTTTCGAATAATAAGCCGGTCAATTTCAGCGATTCTTCGTTGGCCAGCAGCTGCCGTTCCATTTCGCGGCTGGCGGTGTACAGCGTGCGGTAGCGTAATTCCCGTTCTTCCTGCCTGGTGTAAGTGCGCAGCGAAAAATGGCCGGCACCCAGCATCAGCAACAGCAAGATGGTCAAGCCGGCGCCGGCGATCAGGTAATTTTGTTGCAGCAAACGGGCCGATTCGGTGTCATTGCTGCCAACCACGATGATCAACGGCAAGCCTTCAATCACGCGGTAACTGAAAATCCGCGTCAAGCCGTCGATCACACTGACGGTTTTGTAGGTACCGGAACTGGCGCGGCGCACATTGTCGAACAGGGCGGTAGGGCCAAGATCGCGGGCAAAAGCTAGTTCGAAATTGGGCACGCGAGCAATGATTTTGCCGCCACCGTGCACCAGCGTGATCGAGATGTCCGAGTTGAAACGCGAATTTTCAAATACTTTGACGTAGCGGTCGACACTGAGCGGTGCAACCACCACGCCAAGGAACTCGCCTTTCGCTGTTTCCACTCGCCGGCTCAGGTAAAACAGCCGTTTTTTGCTGACTTTACCGATGGCAGGTTCGCCAATGTACAGCTTGCCCTTGTGGCTGTTGTCGAGATGAACTTTGAAGTAGTCGCGATCGGCGTACGAGGTGCCGAAGATGTTGGTGCCGGTCGATGTGGCAACCGCGTTGCCTTTGGGATCGATGAACGAGATCCAGTAATCGCTGTTGAAGCTGGAACCACGCGAAGAAAGCACGTCGGACATGGTTTCCGGCGAATGACTTTGCTTGGCAGGCAGCATCTTGATGGCGTTGGCAAACCCAATCAGCGATAAATCCACCGACTGAATCGAGTAAAGCACATGCGCTTCCATCGCTTTTACGTAGTGCTCGGTTTGGGACTGAACGGACAGTTCGCGTTCGATGTAGGAAGTTCGGAATTGGCTGACGACGACGGCAATGGCAAGGGATGCCATCAAAAAAAGGCCTGTCATCAAACGTCGCCGAAACCGCAGATAGGCAGGCGACCGGAGATTTTTGCGATGGGAAGGCAAAACGACTCCAGCAGAGGCTGTTTGTTTGCAAAGTCAGTATATCGGTTTACTCTAAGAAGGTAGATATAAAAATAGTGATAGTTGTTAACATCGACATGTTTCTGTGGATAAGTCACCATTTTGGATTAGAATCAGTCGTTTACGCGCTTTATAAACCGGCTCGTAAACCTTGTATGAGCAAAGAACTGTTTTGGGATAAAAAAAGCCGTCCGCAAAAACCGTTTGTTTACTCACATTTGGCACCTGTGGATATCCATATGGTTATCCACAAGCCCGAACAGGGGATTTAATGACCTTAGCAGCCATTTTTCCGCATCCCATCATCCAGGGCCCTATGGCTGGTGGCAATAACACGCCTGCGCAAGTGGCGGCGGTGTCGAATGCCGGTGCGCTCGGTTCGCTGGCCTGCTCCCTGTTATCGCCGGATGCGATCCGCGCGCACACTGGCCAAATCCGGGAACTTACCCAGAAGCCGTTTTGCCTGAATTTCTTCGTGCTGGAAACGCCGCAGCCGTCGGCTGCCGAGGTGGCGCAAGCCAAAGAATGGCTCAAGCCATATTGGTCTTCATTTGGCTGGAACGAGCTGCCAACGCCTGCTAAATGGTGCGAAGATTTCTCCGCCCAGTTTGAAACGCTGCTGGAATTGCGGCCGGCCGTGGCGAGTTTTACTTTCGGCATCCTCAGCGCGCAGCAAATTCAGCGTTTGCATGACGCTGGCATTTTCGTGATCGGCACGATTACCCATGCGGAAGAAGCACGCGCGTGGGAAAGCAGGGGCGCCGACGCGGTCATTGCTTCCGGCGTGGAGTCGGGCGGACATCGCGGCACTTTCATCGGCGCGCAGGAAGATGCGAAGTTGACGACTTTTGAGCTGCTGCCGACCGTGGTGGCGGCCGTGAATATTCCCGTGATTGCTGCCGGCGGCATCATGAACGGCGCCGATATCAAGCGGGCGCTGGACGGCGGCGCCCAGGCGGTGCAGATGGGCACGGCGTTTTTGGTCACCGACGAATCGAGCATCAATCCCGCCTACAAGCAGCGCCTGCTAACGGCGGGCGATCAGCCTACCCGGCTGACGCGGACTTTTTCCGGCCGTTATGCTCGCGGCCTGGAAAATCGCTTTATGCGCGAAATGGCCGCTATTGAGCGGCAACTTCCGTCATATCCTATTCAAAATGCACTAACGTCGCCCATTCGTGCGGAAGCGTCGAAACGCGGCGAGACCGAACTGATGTCGTTGTGGTGCGGCACCGGCGTGGCGCGCGCGCGGCCGATGGCGGCGGCAAAACTGGTGGAGACGTTGCTGGCGGAGATCAGCGCACAATAAAGGAGGCGGTTTGGAATCAGCAGGCAGCTACGATTACATCATCATAGGCGCAGGCTCGGCTGGCTGCGTTTTGGCTAACCGGCTCAGTGCCGACAAGGATAAAGAAGTCCTGCTTATCGAAGCCGGCGGCCGCGACGATTATGTGTGGATCCACATTCCCGTCGGCTATTTGCATTGCATCGACAATCCCCGCACCGATTGGAAATTCCGCACCGAGGCCGATCCCGGACTCGGCGGCCGCAGCCTGTTGTACCCGCGCGGCAAAGTACTCGGTGGCAGTTCTTCGATCAACGGCATGATCTATATGCGCGGCCAAGCCGGCGATTACGATCGCTGGGCCGCCCTCACCGGCGACGATAGCTGGCGCTGGGAGGCGGTGCTGCCGCTGTTCAAAAAAAGCGAGGATTACCACGGCGGCGCATCGGAATTCCATGGCGAAGGCGGGCTATGGCGGGTGGAAAAACAACGCTTGTCGTGGCAAATTCTTGATGCTTTCCGCGACGCCGCCGAGCAGGTGGGCCTCCCCAAAGTGGACGATTTCAACCGCGGCGACAACGCCGGTTGCGGCTATTTCGAAGTGAATCAAAAACGCGGCATCCGCTGGAACACGGCCAAAGCGTTTTTGAAACCGGCAGCGCGGCGACCGAATCTGACCATCATGACCGGGTGCCACGTGGAACGTTTGCAGATCGAAAACGGCGTTTGCACGGGCGTGATTTTCACCGGCGGCGGCACCCAATTCACTGCAACCGCACACAAAGAAACCCTGCTGGCAGCAGGCGCGGTTGGAAGTCCGCAGATTTTGCAGTGCTCCGGCATCGGGCCGGCGGCTCGCTTGCACGAGCTTGGCATTACGCCGCTAGTCGACCTTCCTGGCGTTGGTGAAAATCTGCAAGACCACCTGCAACTGCGCATGATTTACAAGCTCGGCAACAACGCCCGCACCTTGAATACCATGGCTTCCAGCTGGTTCGGCAAGGCCCGCATCGGCCTTGAGTATGCGTTGTTGCAAAGCGGGCCGATGTCGATGGCGCCGTCGCAGCTGGGCGCGTTTGCGCGTTCCAGCGCCAGCGAGCAGACGCCGAACTTGCAGTATCACGTGCAACCGCTGTCGCTGGAAAAATTCGGCGACCCGTTGCACACCTTCCCTGCCTTCACGGCCAGCGTGTGCAATCTGCGGCCCACTTCGCGCGGCCATGTGCGCATCGCCAGCACCGATCCGTACGCGCCCCCGAAAATCTCACCGATGTATTTGAGTACGCCGGAAGACCGCAAAGTGGCGGCGCAAGCACTGGCACTCACGCGCAACATCGTCGCCGCACCGGCGCTGCAACGCTACGCGCCGGAAGAGTACAAGCCCGGCGTGCACTATCGTACTGAGGAAGAATTAGCCGACGCGGCAGGCGCCATCGGCACCACGATTTTCCATCCAGTGGGCACCTGCAAGATGGGCCGCGCCGACGATCCCATGGCCGTGGTGGATGGCCAATTGCGCGTGAAAGGCGTGGCCGGTTTGCGCGTTGTGGACGCGTCTGTCATGCCTTTCATCACCTCGGGAAACACCAACTCCCCGACCATCATGATCGCGGAAAAAGCAGCACATCTAATCCGCAGCGTTTGAATTTAGATCAAAAATCAACCGTAGTTATACTGTATTGTTAGCTAATTTGTTACTGTGTATGATCTAGAAAAATTTAGTACTTTGAAAAGAATAACAAGGAGACAGGATGTCCGACGTTATCTTGGAAACGAAGCACTTGACCAAGGAATTCAAGGGTTTTACCGCGGTCAATGACGTCAATTTGAAAGTACAGCGTGGTCACATCCATGCGCTGATCGGCCCCAATGGGGCCGGTAAAACCACATGCTTCAATTTGTTGACCAAGTTCCTGGTGCCGACATCCGGCCAGATCCTGTTCAACGGCAATGACATCACGTCCGCCAAGCCGGCGCAGATCGCTCGCATGGGCGTGATCCGCTCATTCCAGATCTCGGCCGTGTTCCCGCACCTGACGGTGCTGCAAAATGTCCGCATAGGCTTGCAGCGCCAGCTCGGCACCAGTTTCTTTTTCTGGCAAAGCGAGCGCGCGCTGGACAAGCTCAACGAGCGCGCCATGCAGCTGCTGGCGGAAGTCGATCTGACTGAATTTGCCGACACCATCACCGTCGATATGCCTTACGGCCGCAAGCGCGCGCTGGAAATCGCCACCACCCTGGCGATGGAACCGGAGCTGATGCTGCTCGACGAACCGACGCAGGGCATGGGCCACGAGGACGTGCACCGCGTCACCGAGCTGATCAAAAAGGTCTCGGCCGGCCGCACCATCCTGATGGTCGAGCACAACATGAAAGTGGTGTCCGGCATCTGCGACAAAATCTCCGTGCTGCAGCGCGGCGCCATGCTGGCCGAAGGCAGCTACGCCGAGGTCTCGACCAACCCGCAAGTGATGGAAGCCTACATGGGCACGGAAGCCGCTGTGCTGGAAGGAGCGCACTGATGACGGCCGCTCTGGAAATCTCGAATCTGCAAGCGTGGTATGGCGAATCGCACATTCTGCACAACGTCAACATGACGGTGCAGCCGGGCGAAGTGGTGACGCTGCTCGGCCGTAACGGCGCCGGCCGCACCACCACGCTGCGCGCCATCATGGGCTTGACCGGCGCGCGCAAGGGCTCGATCAAGGTCAACGGCCAGGAAGCGATCGGCTTGCAGACCCACAAAATCGCCCACCTGGGCATTGGTTACTGCCCTGAAGAACGCGGCATTTTTTCCTCGCTGTCCACGGAAGAAAACCTGATGCTGCCGCCGCATTTGAACGGCGCGGACAAGGGCATGACGGTGGCGGAAATCTACGCCATGTTCCCGAATCTGGAAGAACGCAAGCACAGCCAAGGCACGCGCCTGTCCGGCGGCGAGCAGCAAATGCTGGCGGTGGCGCGCATCCTGCGCACCGGCGCGCGCCTGCTGTTGCTGGATGAAATTTCCGAGGGGCTGGCGCCGGTCATCGTGCAGGGTTTGGCGCGCATGATTACCACGCTCAAATCCAAGGGCTACACCATCGTCATGGTGGAACAGAATTTCCGGTTTGCCGCCCCGCTGGCGGACCGGTTTTATGTGATGGAACACGGTCAAATCGTGGAGACCTTTGTTGCATCTGAGTTGAGCGCCAAGATGCCGGTGTTGACCGAGCTATTGGGTGTTTAAACCTTGGTAGGGAGACAGATAATGAAAATCAAAGCCATCACCCTCGCAGTAGCCGCTTGCGCATCGTTCTCGGCCCAAGCACAGATTTCCAATGACACCGTGAAAATCGGCTTCATTACCGACATGTCGGGCCTGTACACGGACATCGATGGCGCCGGCGGCGCCGAAGCCATCAAGATGGCGATTGCCGATGCCGGCGGCGCCATCAACGGCAAGAAGATCGAATTCATTTCCGCCGACCACCAGAACAAGGCCGACATTGCCGCCTCCAAGGCGCGCGAATGGTTCGACCAGCAGGGCGTGGACATGCTGATCGGCGGCACCAACTCGGGCGCCAATCTGGCCATGGCCAAGATTGCCGCCGAGAAGAAAAAAGTCTTCATCTCGATCGGCGCCGGCTCGGCCCGTTTGACCAACGAAGAGTGCACGCCGTACACGATTCACTACGCCTACGACACCATCGCGCTGGCGCGCGGCACCGGCGGCGCGATCGTCAAGCAGGGCGGCAAGAACTGGTACTTCATGACCGCCGACTACGCCTTCGGCCAGTCGCTGGAAAAGGACACGGCGGAAGTGGTGAAATCGGGCGGCGGCAAGGTGCTGGGCGCGGTCAAGCACCCGCTGTCGGCGTCGGACTTCTCGTCCTTCCTGTTGCAGGCGCAATCGTCGGGCGCGCAGATTCTCGGTCTGGCCAATGCCGGCGGCGATGCGATCAACTCGATCAAGGCCGCCAACGAGTTCGGCATCACCAAGAAGATGAAGCTGGCCGGCCTGCTGATCTTCATCAACGACGTGCACTCGCTGGGCCTGAACCTGACGCAGGGCATGTACCTGACCGACGGCTGGTACTGGGACGCCAATCCTGAAACCCGCGAGTGGTCGAAGCGCTATTTCTCCAAGATGAAGAAAGAGCCGTCGATGCTGCAGGCCGCTGACTTCTCGGCCGCCAGCAATTACCTGAAAGCGGTGAAAGCCGTCGGCACGGATGACGCCGACAAGGTGATCGCCTACCTCAAGGCCAACAAGATCAACGATATGTTCGCCAAGAACGGCGTGATCCGCCCGGACGGCCGCATGGTGCACGATATGTACCTGATGGAAGTGAAGAAGCAGTCCGAGTCGAAATATCCATGGGACTACTACAAGATCGTCGCCACCATCCCCGGCGATCAGGCGTACGCCACCAAGGCGGAAACCAAGTGCAGCCTGTGGAAATAAGCTGAGTTATCCCCCGTCCGCCATTCCGGCGGAAGCCGGAATCCATAGAACGCTGGCCATGACGCTCAGCATGGATTCCGGCCTGCGCCGGAATGACGGCTTTTCCGACCACTGAATTACGGATTCCCATGGAAATCTTCGGCGTTCCTTTGCCCGCGATGTTGAGCCAGCTGCTGCTGGGGCTGGTCAACGGCTCGTTCTACGCGATGCTGTCGCTCGGCCTGGCCGTCATCTTCGGCCTGCTCAACGTGATTAACTTTTCCCACGGCGCGCTGTACATGCTGGGCGCTTTCCTGGCGTGGATGGGCATCGAGTATTTCGGCCTCAACTACTGGGCCATGCTGGTCATCGCGCCGCTGCTGGTGGGCGCGTTTGGCGTGATCATCGAGAAGACCATGCTGCGCCACCTGTACAAGCTGGATCATCTGTACGGCCTGCTGCTGACCTTTGGCATCACGCTGCTGGTGGAAGGCGTGCTGCGTTCGTTCTACGGCGTTTCCGGCCAGCCGTTCCAGGTGCCGGAAGCACTGGCCGGCGCCACCGACCTCGGCTTCATGGTGATGCCGAACTACCGTGCGTGGGTGGTGATCGCGTCGCTGGCGGTGTGCTTGTCGACCTGGTTCGTGATCGAGAAGACCAAACTGGGCGCCTACCTGCGCGCCGGCACCGAGAATCCCAAGCTGGTCGAAGCGTTCGGCATCAACGTGCCGCTGATGGTGACCCTGACCTACGGCTTCGGCGTCGCTTTGGCGGGCTTTGCAGGCGTTTTGGCGGCCCCAATCATCCAGGTGCAGCCCCTGATGGGGCAGAACCTGATTATCGTCGTATTCGCCGTTGTAGTGATCGGCGGCATGGGGTCGATCATGGGCTCGATCCTGACCGGCCTGGCGCTGGGCGTGATCGAAGGCCTGACCAAGGTGTTCTACCCGGAATTTTCGTCGACCGTGGTGTTCCTGGTGATGGTGGTGGTGCTCTTGCTGCGTCCGGCTGGCCTGTTTGGTAAGGAAAAATGATGAACAAGAAAATCGGCTACCTGCTTGCTTTTGCCGTTGCACTGGCCGCGCCGTTTGTCGGCTACCCGGTGTTCCTGTCCAAGCTGCTGTGCTTTGCGCTGTTTGCCTGCGCGTTCAACTTGCTGATCGGCTTTACCGGTTTGCTGTCGTTCGGCCACGCGGCCTTCTTCGGCATGGCCGGCTACGTGGCCGGCAATGCGATGAAAAACTGGGGCTGGCCGGTGGAGCTGGGCTTGCTGGCCGGCGTGGTCGCTGGCGCGGCTATCGGACTGGTGATGGGCGCGCTGGCGATCCGCCGGCAGGGCATCTACTTCTCGATGATCACCTTGGCGCTGGCGCAGATGGTCTACTTCGGCGCGCTGCGGGCAGGCGAGTTCACCGGCGGCGAGGATGGCTTGCAAGGCGTTCCACGTGGAAAACTGCTGGGCGTGGTCGACCTTGCCAACGACACCACTTTATACTTTGTGATCCTCGGCATCTGCGTGCTGGCCTTCATGCTGATCGTGCGCACCGTGCATTCGCCGTTCGGCCAGGTGCTGAAGGCGATCAAGGAAAACGAGCCGCGCGCCATCTCGCTCGGCTACGACGTCGACAAATACAAGCTGCTGGCCTTCGTGCTGTCGGCCGCGCTGGCGGCGTTGGCCGGCGCCAGCAAAACCTTGGTGCTAGGTTTCGAAACCTTGACCGATGTCCATTGGACGATGTCTGGCCTGGTTATCCTGATGACGCTGGTGGGCGGCATGGGCACGTTGGCTGGGCCGATGCTGGGCGCCATCATCATTATTGCGTTGGAAAACAAGCTCGGCGATTGGGGCACGTTGTTGGCTCACGTCTCCGGCATTGAATGGTTTAACACCATAGGCGAAGCGGTCAACATGGTGGTTGGCCTGATCTTCATTATTTGTGTGCTGTTGTTCCGGCGCGGCATTATTGGCGAGTTCATTGCTCTGGCCGGAAAGAAAAAACCAGTGTGAGGAACTTATGCAAATTAAAACCGTTGTGCTGGCGCTGGCCAGCATCGCAATCGCCGCCTGCGGCTCGAACGAGCACGACGAACGCGAAGACTTGAATCTCAAGCCGAGCTTCCTCGGCGACATCAGCAGTAAATCTTATGACGGCGCCAGCGATGATTTGCTGACCGCCGGCCTGGGCAAGACCGGACTGGCGGCCGCCGCCCCGGCCTTTGCCGATCCCGCCAATCCCACTGCCGCAGAACTGCGCCGTAACGCCATCCACGGCAACTACCGCGCGGTGCTGGATATCTCCGCCAACAGCGGCTACGGCACGCTGTATGGGCCCAATGTGGACGCCAAGGGCGTGGCGGGAGCAGGCGAGGGCAAGATCGCCGGTAGCGAGCACATCGCCTACGCCGACGATGGCAGCGGCAACCAGAACGTGACCTTGATGGTGCAAGTGCCGGCCGGGTTCGACGTGAAAAATCCGTGCATCGTTACTGGCACCTCCAGCGGATCGCGCGGGATTTACGGCGCCATCGGCAGCGCCGGCGAGTGGGGCTTGAAAAACAATTGCGCGGTGGCGTATGCCGACAAGGGCAGCGGCACCGGGCTGTACGCGTTCGATGATGACAGCGTGAACTTGCAAAGCGGCTTGCGTTCGTCGCGCGCGGCGGCCGGCAAGAGCAGCGTCTTCACGCCGGTGCTGACGGATGCCGAGCGCTCTGCGTTTGCGGCGGCGTATCCGGGCCGCATCGCGTTCAAGCACGCGCACTCGCAGCAGAACCCGGAGAAGGACTGGGGCAAGATGACCTTGCAAGCGGTCGAGTTTGCCTTCTACGTGCTGAACGAAAAGTACGGCACCCTGGCCAAGGACAACAAGAGCCACGTCGTCGCGCTGACGCCCAAGAACACCATCACGATAGCGTCCAGCATTTCCAACGGCGCCGGTTCGGCCTTGCTGGCGGCCGAGCAGGATAGCAAGGGGCTGATCTCCGGCGTGGCGGCGAGCGAGCCGCAGATCCAGCCGAAGCTCGCGACTGGCTACACGGTGAAGCAGGGCGCAGTGACGGCAAGCGGGCAGGGCAAGGCGCTGTTCGATTACTCGACCTACGCGGCGCTGTACCAGCCGTGCATCGCGGCGACGGCGGCCACGCCCGGGCGCTGCACGGCGCTGGTCGCCAAGGGCTTGCTGAGCGGCGGCGATCTGGCGGCGCAGCAGGCGGACGCCAAGGCCAAATTGAAAGCCTACGGCTGGCTGGCGGATTCGGACGTATTGCAAGGCGCGCATGCGGGCACGAATATTCTGGTTGCCGTGACCTATGCCTACGCTTACGGCAAATTCTCCGTGACCGACAAAGTGTGCGGTTTCACGTTTGCGCAGACCGATGCGACTGGCGTGCCGCTGGCGTTCACAGCGGCGCAGAAGGCGTCCAGCTTTGCCACGCAGAACGGGATTATCGGCAGCGTGGTGTATGAGGATTCGGTCGGTGGCGCCAAGGCGTACAACGTTGGCGTGTCGGCCAGCAGCGGCGTAGCGGATCAGTCGCTGGACGGATTCCTGTGCTTGCGCTCGTTGGCGACCGGCGTGGATACCGTGACCGGTTTTGCGTTGACGGGCACGCTGGCGGCGCAAAGTGCGCGGGTGAAAGCGGGAATGGCGGAGGTGGCGGCGACGGGGAATTTAAAGGGCAAGCCGGCCATCATCGTGCATGGCCGCAGCGATACCTTGATCCCGGTGAACTTTGCTTCGCGTGCATACGTGGGATTGAATGCGGCGGTGGAGGGCAGTGCGAGCAAGCTGCGCTACATCGAGGTGACCAATGCCAACCACTTCGATTCATTCAGCAACGCGCTGCCGGGGAGCATCGTGCCGCTGCACGTCTACCTGTTCCGGGCGCTGGATGCGATGCTGGCCAACCTGCGCAGCTCGACCGCGCTGCCGCCGTCGCAGGTAGTGAGGACAGTAACGCGGGCCGATAACACCACGCTCGTCACCAGCGCTAATTTACCCGCGTTCGCCACAAGCCCAACGGCGGCGAACGTCATTACCCTCAGTGGTACCACGATTACAGTGCCTGATTGAGCGGTGCAGCCGAACCCGGCAAGTCGGGGTCTGACCCCGTACGGGGTCAGACCCCTGCTGAGCGCAGTGCGGGGTACAAATTAAAGCGCAGCCGCATAGATCGCACGAGCATCTTCCCGGGTCACGAGGCGCGGGTTGTTGCCGAGTAAGCGGGTCTGGAGCATGGCGTCATCCGCCAGCCGATCCAGATCCGCTTCCACGATGCCCACCTGCTGCAACGTCCTCTCTATCCCCGTCACCGTAGCGATTTGCTGCATGGCAACAGCCAGCGCCTCCGCCCTCGCCTCGGCGCTGCCTGTCGCTGCCGGCACTACGATCTCCGCCAACTCGGCATACAATCCCGCCGCCTCCGGCGCATTGAAGCGCAACACATGCGGCAGCACCAGCGAATTCGACAGCCCATGTGGCACGTGAAATATCCCGCCGATCGGATACGCCAGCGCATGCACCGCCGCCACCGGCGCGTTGGAAAACGCCTGCCCGGCCAGCATCGCACCCAACAGCATGGCCTGCCTCGCCGCCAGATCCCGGCCATTCTCACACACCGTAATCAGATTCGCCGACAACAAGCCCAGCGCCTTGCGCGCCAGGATATCGGACAGCGGATTCTTTTTATGCTTGCTGGTGTAGGCCTCAATCGCATGCACCATCGCATCAATCCCGGTGGCCGCTGTCACGGCTGGCGGCAAGCCGATGGTCAGCTCCGCATCCAGCAATACCAAATCGGCATAGAGTTGCGGCGCCACGACGCCCATCTTCGTGGTAGCACCAGTCGTCACGATGGCGATGTTGGTCACCTCTGAACCGGTGCCGGCCGTGGTCGGAATCTGCACCAGAGGCAGCCGCGCACCCTTCACATTGCCGATGCCGTAAATGCCGCTGATCGGCTGGTCGCTATCCGCCAGCACGGCAATCAGCTTGGCCACATCCATCGAACTACCGCCGCCGAGCCCGATCACGATATCGGCCCGGAACGCCCGAGCCGCGCCCACCGCCTCCAGCACCACCACCTCCGGCGGATCGGCCACCACCTGTGAATAGATTTCCACAGCCAGTCCCGCCGACCGCAAGCTGGCCGCCGGTGCATCCACCAGCCCGGTCTTCAGGAAGCCCGGATCGGTGACCAGCAAGGCGCGCCGGACGTTCGGAAAGCGTGATTGAATGTGCTGGCCCAAGCGCCCCGCCGCGCCCGTTTCGGAGACGACGTGGGCTACGGTACTGAAAGCAAAATCGTTCATGACGGCATCCGTTCAGTGGTTGATTTCAACGCCTAGCTTACCCCAAGCCATACCGGATCGGCATCAGCCGCCGCAGATTTCTTCCGTACAATAGAGCCTTTGCAAGCTGAGAAAGACGGAATCATGGTGGACTTTTGGGTGTTAGGTGCGGCCGCGTTCGGCGCAGGTTTGGTCGATGCGGTGGTGGGCGGAGGAGGGCTGATCCAGCTACCGACCATGTTCACGGTCTTTCCCAACATGGCGCCGGCCACGCTGATCGGCACCAACAAGCTGGCCAGCATCTTTGGCACCAGTGTGGCGGCGGTCAGCTACGCGCGCAGGGTGGCGATTGCCTGGACGGTGGCGACGCCCGCCGCACTGGCGGCGCTGCTGTTCGCCTTCCTCGGTGCTTACACGGTGACCAAGGTTTCGGCCGACTTCATGCGTATCGCGCTGCCGGTGGTGTTGCTGGCGGTGGCGATCTATACCTTCGCCAAGAAGGACTTCGGTAGCGTCCACGCACCGATCCACTCGGGCGCCAAGGAGCAGACGCTGGCGCTGCTGACCGGCGCAGGCATCGGTTTTTACGACGGCTTCTTCGGCCCCGGTACCGGTAGCTTTCTGGTATTCCTGTTCGTGCGCATCTTTGGCTTTGACTTCCTCGGTGCATCAGCTGTGGCCAAGATCGTCAACGTGGCGTGCAACTTTGCGGCGCTGGTGTGGTTCGGCTACAGCGGCCACCTGATCTGGCAACTTGGCCTGACCATGGCCGTTTGCCAAATCGCCGGCTCCTTGATCGGCTCGCGCATGGCGATGAAGCACGGCAGCGGCTTTGTGCGTAAGCTGTTCCTGGTGGTCGTGTCTGTACTTATTGTTAAGACAGGCCACGACGCGTGGTTGCGATGGTGATGTTTCACGTGGAACATTGGTAAAGGGACACTTCGGTGTCCTTTTTTTATTGTTTCACGTGGAACACTACGCCACAACGACAACTATATTTTTGCCTAAAAAAGTCGCAGCATCAAAAAAACTCTATAATCTGTACTTGATCCCTTCGCTTTAAACTTTTCCACCATGTTATTTCCTACGAATTTCGACGTCATCGTTGTCGGCGGTGGACACGCCGGTACTGAGGCCGCCCTTGCTTCTGCCCGTATGGGACAGAAGACGCTGCTGCTCACCCACAACATTGAGACGCTAGGCCAGATGTCGTGCAATCCATCCATCGGCGGTATCGGCAAAGGCCATTTGGTCAAAGAAGTCGATGCGCTGGGCGGCGCCATGGCGATCGCCACCGATGAATCGGGCATCCAGTTCCGCATCCTGAATTCCTCCAAAGGCCCTGCCGTGCGCGCTACCCGCGCCCAAGCCGACCGTATTCTATACAAGGCCGCGATCCGTTCGCGTCTGGAAAACCAGCCGAATCTGTGGCTGTTCCAGCAGGCCGTGGACGACCTGATGGTGGAGGGCGACCGTGTAGTCGGCGCCGTCACCCAGATCGGCCTGAAGTTTGCCGCGCAAGCCGTGGTGCTGACCGCTGGTACTTTCCTCGACGGTAAAATCCACGTCGGCCTGAACAACTACTCGGGCGGCCGCGCCGGTGATCCGCCAGCCGTTTCGCTGTCGGCCCGCCTGAAAGAATTGAAGCTGCCGCAAGGCCGCCTGAAGACCGGCACGCCGCCGCGCATCGATGGCCGCAGCATCGACTTCGCGCAAATGACCGAGCAGCCGGGCGACCTCGATCCAGTGCCAGTGTTCTCGGTGATGGGCAATACGTCCATGCACCCTGAGCAAATGCCATGCTGGGTAACCCACACCAACCAGAAAACCCACGACATTATCCGTGGTGGCCTGGACCGCAGCCCGATGTACACCGGCGTGATCGAAGGCGTCGGCCCGCGCTATTGCCCGTCGATTGAAGACAAGATTCATCGCTTCTCGTCCAAGGAATCGCACCAGATTTTCCTGGAACCCGAAGGCCTGACCACCCACGAATTCTATCCAAACGGCATCTCGACCAGCCTGCCATTTGACGTGCAGATCGAGCTGGTGCGTTCGATGAAGGGGCTGGAAAACGCCCACATCATGCGCCCGGGCTATGCCATTGAGTACGATTATTTCGACCCGCGCGGCCTGAAAGCATCGCTGGAAACCAAGGCCATCAACGGCCTGTTCTTCGCCGGCCAGATCAACGGCACCACGGGTTACGAAGAAGCGGCAGCCCAAGGTTTGCTGGCTGGCGTCAACGCCGCGCTGCAAACGCAGGGCAAGGAAGCCTGGACGCCGGCACGTTCGGAAGCCTATCTGGGCGTGATGGTGGACGACCTCGTTACGCAGGGCGTGATGGAGCCATACCGCATGTTCACCAGCCGCGCCGAGTATCGCCTGAGCCTGCGCGAAGACAATGCCGATATGCGCCTGACCGAAATCGGCCGCAAACTGGGCGTGGTGGGCGATGCGCAGTGGGCATCCTTCGATCGCAAACGCGAGTCGGTGGCCAAGGAACTGGAGCGTTTGCGCTCCACATGGGTGAACCCGCGCATCCTCGAAGCCGCTGAATCCGAGCGCGTTATCGGCCAAGCCATCGAGCGCGAGTACTCGCTGGCCGACCTGCTGCGCCGTCCGGGCGTGGCGTACGACAAGCTGATGACGCTGAAAGGCGCGGATGGCCGCGAGCTCGCCGGCCCAGGCGAAAGCGATGCAGCGGTCAAAGAACAGATCGAAATCCAGCTCAAATATTCGGGCTATATCGATCGCCAGACCAAGGAAGTCGAGCGTCACGAGCACTACGAAAACCTGAAACTGCCGGAGAACTACAACTACCTCGACATCACCGCGCTGTCGGTGGAGGTACGCCAGAAGCTGCACGCGCAGCGCCCGGAAACCCTGGGTCAGGCATCACGCATCTCGGGCGTCACGCCGGCAGCAATTTCGCTGCTGCTGGTGCATTTGAAGAAGGCCGGTTTCGGTGGTTTCGTGAATAAAGAAGAGGCAGCATGAAGGTATTCAACCGCGAAGTAGTAGCGGATGTTCTGAAACAAGGCATCAAACAGCTGCCGCTGGAGCTGAGCGAAGCGCAGGTAGAAAAATTGCTCGACTACCTGCACCTGCTGAACAAGTGGAACTCGGTGTACAACCTGACCTCGGTGCGCGATCCATTGGAAATGGTGAAGCTGCACTTGCTGGATTCGCTGACAGCCGTGGCCGCATTCAAGGATGCGGCCAACGTGCTGGACGTGGGAGCAGGGGGCGGGTTGCCGGGCATGGTACTGGCCATTAGCCGCCCGGACATGAAAGTGTCGATGATAGACACGGTGCACAAGAAGACCGCCTTCCTCAACCAGGTGAAGGCGGAGCTGGAACTGGGCAACGTCACGGTGTACACGAAGAAGGTGCAGGAGCTGGAAGTGAAGACGAAATTCGACGTCATCACCTCGCGGGCATTCGCAGACCTATCGGACTTCGTTAACTGGTCCGGGCACCTGCTGCAAGAGGGCGGTCAATTCATCGCCTTGAAAGGGACGGCGCCGGCAGCGGAGCGAGAGCGGCTGCCGGCACCATGGAAAGTGCAGAATTTAGAGCCTTTGGCAGTGCCGGGGCTGGACGCAGAGCGTCATCTGGTTTTCATCAAAGCCGAAACTGAGTAAACGGTTTATACGGTATAAATGGTTTATATCATTTATACAGTATAGATAATATAAATCGTTTATATCGTTTATACCGTATAAATCAAAAGCATCAACACACATAAGAAATACATGGCAAAAATTTTTTGCGTAGCAAATCAAAAGGGTGGCGTAGGCAAGACTACCACGACTGTTAACCTCGCCGCCGGTTTGGCAAAACTGGACCAGCGCGTCTTGCTGGTCGACCTGGACCCGCAGGGCAATGCCACCATGGGTGCGGGCATCAACAAGGCAGGACTGAAAGCATCGACCTACGAGGTGATGCTGGGCACGGCAGACGTAGCTGCTGCACGCCAGCGTTCCGAGCCTGGCCACTTCGACGTATTGCCATCGAACCGCGAACTGGCCGGCGCAGAAGTCGAGATGGTAGAACTGGACAACCGTGAGCGCCGCCTGAAGGAAGCGCTGGCGCTGGTGGATAAAGAGTACGATTTCATTTTGATCGACTGCCCGCCGGCGCTGTCGATGCTGACCCTGAACGGCCTGTGCGCTGCGCACGGCGTGATCATTCCAATGCAGTGCGAGTACTACGCGCTGGAAGGTTTGTCGGACCTGGTCAACACCATCAAGAAGGTACACGCTAACCTGAACCCGGACTTGAAGATCATCGGCTTGCTGCGCGTGATGTTCGATCCGCGCATGACGCTGTCGCAGCAAGTATCGGCCCAGCTGGAGCAGCACTTCGGCGACAAGGTATTCAAGACCATCATCCCGCGCAACGTGCGCCTGGCGGAAGCGCCGTCGTACGGCGTACCGGGCGTCACCTTCGATCCGACCTCCAAGGGCGCGCAGGCGTACATCGCCTTCGGCGCCGAGATGGTCAAGCGCATCAAGAAAATGTAAGGCATAGGTAGGCACATACATGGCAACTAAAAAACTCAAAGGCCTGGGTCGCGGCCTCGACGCGCTGCTTGGTGGCGACGGCGACCTCAACACTGCGGACGCCAACACGCCGTCGGAACTGAACGTCACCCAGATGCAAGCCGGTAAATACCAGCCGCGTACCCGCATGGACGAGGGCGGCCTGCAAGAGCTGGCCGCATCGATCAAAACCCAGGGCATCATGCAGCCTATCCTGGTGCGCCCGATCGGCAAGGACAAATACGAGATCATCGCCGGTGAGCGCCGTTTCCGCGCTGCGCAACTGGCTGGCCTGGAAGTGCTCCCGGTTTTGGTGCGCGACGTAGACGATCAAGCCGCCGCCGCCATGGCGCTGATCGAGAACATGCAGCGCGAGGATCTGAATCCGCTGGAAGAGGCGCAGGGCATCCATCGCCTGATCACCGATTTCAGCTTCACCCACGAGCAAGCCGCCAACGCGGTCGGCCGTTCGCGCAGCGCCGTGTCCAACCTGCTGCGCCTGATGAACTTGGCGGCGCCGGTGCAAACCATGCTGATGGCCGGCGATATCGACATGGGCCACGCCCGCGCGCTGCTGGCGGTCGACGCCGCGACCCAGATCAACCTCGCCAACATGGTGGTTGCTAAAAGACTATCGGTACGCGAGACCGAGAAGCTGGTCGCCAAAACCGTGGAAGAACTGAAGTCCTCGCCGAAGGAAGCGCGGGTCAAGGAAAAGTCGGGCGATATCGTCCGGCTGGAAGAAGAACTGTCCGACACCCTGGCCACGCCAGTGGTGTTCAAGATGGGGCCGAAGGGCCGTGGTCAAATGATCATCGACTTTGCCGACCTCGACATCCTCGACGGCGTCCTCGCCCGCCTGCGTGCATAAAACAACTCCGGGGTCAGGTCCCCCATTTCTACACGAGCTCGACCATAATCGAAGTTATGGTCGAGCTCGTGTAGAAATGGGGGACCTGACCCCGGAGTTGGCGCCAAGTTGGAAAACGTCTAACTGATTCCAACTTGGTGCAAAGCCATCGGAAATGTTTCTAAAAGCGTCTCATTCGTGCACTAAATGCTCTGCTGCGGTGCAGCATGTTTGACGCGATACATGAAAGACACATATAATCACGCGTCTTTGGAGTTTAATCGGTTTTTAAGGAGGCTCGCAGTGAGTAGTTCGACGAGCATTTCGAAACCGGTGTTCCGAGTCGTCGCCCTCCAGTTCGCCATCGTGACTGGATTCGCCTTGCTCGCCTGGAATATAGGCGGAGTAAACAAAGCTTGGTCGGCCGCCTATGGCGGAGCAATCGCAGTCATCGGGAGTCTGATGTACGCGATAATTGTTGCGCGCGGTTCAAACGACGCCAAAATAGCCTTCCGCGCGCATGTGCGCGCCGAGGTGACAAAGATTTTTATCACGCTGGTGCTGTTCGTGTTGGCACTGGTGTTGTTTCAGTCGGCCTCATGGTTATGGCTGATCTTGGGTTTCGCGGTGGCAACCTTGGCTTACTGGTTTTCACTGCTCGCAATTTAATCACCAAAATCTATTACTTTTATGACCACTGAACACGTCGGGCACGAAGCGCCCACAAATATCGAGTACATTCAGCACCACTTGAGCCACCTGAAGTCGGCCGACGGCATGTTTAACCTGGACACGTTCTGGGTTTCGGCCATTCTGGGCCTGATTTTCCTCGGCGTTTTCTACCTTGCCGCCCGCCGCGCCACCGCCGGCGTGCCAGGCAAGCTGCAAAACTTCGTCGAAGCCGTCATGGAACTGGTCAACGACGTGGTCAACTCGGCTTTCCACGCCAAGAGCAAGGTGATCGCGCCGCTGGCCATCACCATCTTCTGCTGGGTCTGGCTGATGAACGCCATGGACTTCCTGCCGGTCGACCTGCTGCCTAAAATCCTGAGCTTCTTTGGCGTCCACAAGCTGCGTGTCGTGCCGACCGCCGACGTCAACCACACTTTCGGCATGTCGTTTGGCGTCATGCTGTGCATTATTGGTTTCTCGATCAAAGCCAAAGGTCTCGGCGGCTGGGGTAAAGAGCTGCTGACCGCACCATTCCACGCGCATGGCTTCATGGCCATCGTGCTGGCTCCGGTCAACTTCATCTTCCAGATGATCGAGTTGCTGGCTAAGCCACTGTCGCTGTCGCTGCGTTTGTTCGGCAATATGTACGCCGGCGAACTGCTGTTCATCCTGATCGCTCTGCTGCCATGGTGGGCACAGTGGCTGCTCGGTGGTCCGTGGGTAATCTTCCACATCCTGGTAGTGACCCTGCAAGCGTTTGTATTCATGGCGCTGACGGTTGTGTATCTGGCCATTGCGGTTGAGAAGCACTAAATTCGTTTTTAATCTTTTAGTATCTGTAGTCTTTTTTAAATCTTAGGAGAAATTTCAATGCAAGCTCTGATCGCACAAGTACAAAGCATGACCGTTCTGGCAGCCGCTATCATCATCGGCCTGGCCGCTATCGGTACCGCTCTGGGTTTCGCCATTCTGGGCGGTAAATTCCTGGAAGCTTCGGCTCGTCAACCAGAACTGATGCCACAACTGCAAACCAAACTGTTCGTTATCGCTGGTCTGCTGGACGCGATCTCGATGATCGGCGTTGGTGTTGCTCTGCTGTACACCTTCAGCAACCCATTCCTGGCCGCTGTTCTGGCTGCTGCTCAGTAATTTGCTCCACCCTAGGAGAAACTTTTAGTTAGGAGCAAAGGTATGGACATCAATATGTCTCTCATCGGCCAGATGATCACCTTCGCGGTGTTGGTCTGGGTCTCGATGAAGTTCGTATTTCCTTCGCTGAATGCAGCGTTGGATGAGCGTGCCAAGCGTATCGCTGATGGTCTGGCTGCGGCCGACCAAGGCCAGCAAGCAATGGTAGTGGCTGAAAAGCGCGCCAGCGAAGCACTGGCCGGTGCACGCGAAGAAGCTTCGCAACGTGTTGCTGACGCCGAAAAGCGCGCGCAACTGGTCGCCGAAGAAATCAAAGCGAATGCACAAGCTGAAGCCGACCGCATCATTGCGCAAGCTAAAGCCGAAGCCGAGCAGCAACTGGCCAAGGCGCGTGAAGCGCTGCGCGCTCAGGTGGCTGACCTGGCTGTGAAGGGCGCCGAGCAAATCCTCAAGCGCGAAGTCAACGCCTCGGCCCACGCCGATCTGTTGTCGCGCCTGTCTGTCGAGCTGTAATCATGGCAGAAAACGCAACCGTCGCCCGTCCCTACGCGGAAGCTTTGTTCCGCGTAGCCCAAGCAGGTAAGGAATCGTTCAACCTCGCGGCGTGGTCCGAACTGGTGTCTGAATTGGCCCAGATCGGTTCCCACCCGGAGGTGCAAGCATTTGCCCGCAACCCGAAAGCGTCGGCCAGCGATATCGTCGCCGCCTTCAAGGCCCTGGTGAAAACCCCAGTCAACACGGAAGCCAATAACTTCCTGACCATGCTGGTGGAAAATGGCCGTATCAGTCTGCTGCCGGAAATCGGCGCGCAATTCCTGGCGTTGAAAAACGCCGCGGAAGGTGCGGCAGACGCGGAAATCACCAGCGCCTTTGAACTGGACGCTGCGCAAGTTAGCACGCTGATCGCCACGCTGGAAAAGAAATTCAGCCGCAAGCTGAACCCGGTAGTGACCGTGGACCCAGCCCTGATCGGTGGTGTGCGCGTGGTGGTCGGTGACGAAGTGCTGGACACTTCGGTGCGCGCCAAGCTGCAGCAAATGCGTGTTGCACTGGTCGCTTAATCTGCGGCCGGCTTAGAACAGATTCTTCATCTCGCGCAAGCTGAGAGAAACACTTTTAGGAGTTAGTATGCAACTCAACCCATCTGAAATCAGCGAGCTGATCAAGAGCCGTATCGAAGGCCTTGATGGTGGCGCTGAAGTACGTAACCAAGGCACGGTGATTTCCGTCGCCGACGGTATCGTCCGCATCCACGGCCTGTCGGACGTGATGCAAGGCGAGATGTTGGAATTCCCAGGCAACACCTTCGGCCTGGCCATGAACCTGGAGCGCGACTCGGTCGGCGCCGTTATTCTGGGTGCTTACGAGCACATCTCGGAAGGCGACACCGTCAAGACCACCGGCCGCATCCTGGAAGTGCCAGTCGGTCCTGAACTGCGTGGCCGCGTGGTCAACGCTCTGGGTCAACCAATCGACGGCAAGGGCGCGATCGCGACCTCGCTGACCTCGCCTATCGAAAAGATCGCTCCAGGCGTTATCGCCCGTGAGTCCGTCTCGCAGCCTATGCAGACCGGTCTGAAATCGATCGACGCGATGGTACCAATCGGCCGTGGCCAGCGTGAGCTGATCATTGGCGACCGTCAAACCGGTAAATCGGCTGTTGCGGTTGATGCGATCATCAACCAAAAAGGCCAGGGCATGACTTGCATCTACGTTGCAATCGGCCAAAAAGCTTCGACCATCAAGAACATCGTGCGCTCGCTGGAAGAGCACGGCGCGCTGGAGTACACCATCGTTGTGGCCGCATCGGCTTCGGAATCGGCTGCGATGCAGTACATTTCGGCCTACTCGGGTTGCACCATGGGCGAATACTTCCGCGACCGCGGTGAAGATGCGCTGATCGTCTACGATGACCTGTCGAAACAAGCAGTTGCTTACCGTCAGATCTCCCTGCTGCTGCGCCGCCCACCAGGCCGCGAAGCATACCCAGGTGACGTGTTCTACCTGCACAGCCGTCTGCTGGAACGCGCAGCTCGCGTGAACGCCGACTACGTTG
This sequence comes from Duganella rivi, assembly GCF_009857435.1. Lineage (GTDB taxonomy): Bacteria > Pseudomonadota > Gammaproteobacteria > Burkholderiales > Burkholderiaceae_D > Rugamonas > Rugamonas rivi. The sequence goes on along the minus strand of NZ_WWCK01000006.1, from coordinate 486,219 downwards.
AAGCTTTCACCAAAGGTGAAGTCAAAGGTAAAACCGGTTCCCTGACCGCGCTGCCGATCATTGAAACCCAGGCTGGCGACGTTTCGGCGTTCGTTCCAACCAACGTGATTTCGATTACCGACGGCCAGATCTTCCTGGAAACCTCGCTGTTCAACGCTGGTATCCGTCCTGCGATTAACGCCGGTATTTCGGTATCGCGCGTGGGTGGTGCTGCTCAGACCAAGGTCATCAAAAATCTGTCGGGCGGTATCCGTACCGACTTGGCACAGTACCGTGAACTGGCTGCGTTCGCGCAGTTCGCTTCGGACCTGGACGAATCGACCCGTAAGCAGCTGGACCGCGGTGCCCGCGTGACCGAACTGCTGAAACAGAAGCAGTACTCGCCTCTGTCGATCTCGCTGATGGCCGCTTCGCTGTTCGCAGTGAACAAGGGCTACCTGGACGACGTCGAAGTCAAGAAAGTACTGTCGTTCGAAGCCGGCCTGCATGCGTACCTGAAGACCAAACAAGCTGACCTGCTGTCGAAGATTGAATCGTCGAAGCAACTGGACAAAGACGGCGAAGCCGCCCTGTCCGCTGCCATCGCCGACTTCAAGAAATCCGGCGCATTTTAAGTTAGCTTGGCGCTCCGGTTTTTAAACTGGAGCGCCTTCAGCGCAGAAGGAGTAAGGACTCATGGCAGTAGGCAAAGAGATACGTGGCAAGATCAAGAGCGTAGAAAATACGAAGAAGATCACCAAGGCGATGGAAATGGTCGCCGCATCGAAAATGCGCAAAGCGCAGGATCGCATGCGCGCCGCCCGTCCCTACAGTGAGAAGATTCGTAACATCGCTGCTAATCTGGCTAACGCAAATCCAGAATACACGCACCCGTTCCTGGCTGACGAAGCCAAGAGCGAGGCAAAGGCGCTGGGTTTCATCGTCGTTACGACCGACAAGGGTCTGTGCGGCGGCATGAACACCAACGTGCTGCGTCTGGTGACGAACAAAACGCGTGAGCTGGAAGCCGCTGGCAATAAGATTGCTGCAGTGGCGATTGGTAATAAAGGTTTGGGTTTCCTGAATCGCGTCGGCGTTCCTGTGGTTGCGCAAGTAACCCAGATCGGCGACACCCCGCACTTGGAAAAACTGATTGGCCCCGTCAAAGTCATGCTGGAAAAGTTCCAGAACGGCGAAGTTGACGCGGTCTACCTGTGCTACACCAAGTTCATCAACACGATGAAACAGGAACCGGTAGTGGAGCAATTGCTGCCGCTGCCAGCTGCGAAGAAACAGGCTGACGCAGGTAATCACAACTGGGATTACATCTACGAGCCAGACGCGGCAACTGTCATCGATGAACTGCTGGAGCGCTATGTAGAAGCGCTGGTGTACCAGTCGGTCGCGGAAAACCTAGCGTCGGAACAATCGGCGCGTATGGTGGCGATGAAGGCGGCAAGCGACAACGCAGGTAATGTGATCGGTGAATTGAAACTGATCTACAACAAGACCCGCCAAGCCGCGATTACCAAAGAACTCTCCGAAATCGTCGCCGGTGCGGCAGCGGTTTAAACGAATTTAACTATATTTGAAGGAACGAACATGGCTGATGGCAAAATCGTTCAGTGTATCGGCGCGGTGGTTGACGTTGAGTTTCCACGCAACGCGATGCCTAAGGTATTTGATGCCTTGAAGATGGAAGGCTCCGAGCTGACGCTGGAAGTACAACAACAATTGGGTGACGGCATTGTCCGTACCATTGCACTGGGTTCGTCCGACGGTCTGCGTCGCGGCATGCAAATCCAGAACACCGGCAAACCAATCATGGTGCCAGTGGGCAAAGCAACCCTGGGCCGTATTATGGACGTGCTGGGTAACCCAATCGACGAATGCGGCCCGGTCGCTCACGACCAGATCGCTTCGATCCACCGCGCTCCGCCTGCATACGACGAACTGTCGCCATCGCAGGATCTGCTGGAAACCGGTATCAAGGTTATTGACCTGGTTTGCCCGTTCGCTAAAGGCGGTAAAGTCGGTCTGTTCGGCGGTGCAGGTGTAGGCAAGACCGTGAACATGATGGAACTGATCAACAACATCGCTAAAGCGCACTCGGGTCTGTCCGTGTTTGCTGGTGTTGGTGAGCGTACCCGTGAAGGTAACGACTTCTACCACGAAATGGCTGACGCCAAAGTGGTTGACCTGGAAAACCCAGCCAACTCGAAAGTGGCGATGGTTTACGGCCAGATGAATGAACCACCAGGCAACCGTCTGCGCGTGGCGCTGACCGGTCTGACCATGGCGGAAGCGTTCCGTGATGAAGGCAAAGACGTTCTGTTCTTCGTCGACAACATCTACCGCTTCACCCTGGCCGGTACCGAAGTTTCCGCACTGCTGGGCCGTATGCCTTCCGCAGTGGGTTACCAGCCTACCCTGGCCGAAGAAATGGGCCGTCTGCAAGAGCGTATTACCTCGACCAAAACCGGTTCGATCACCTCGATCCAGGCCGTGTACGTTCCAGCGGATGACTTGACTGACCCGTCGCCAGCGACCACCTTCGGTCACTTGGACTCGACCGTGGTGCTGTCGCGTGACATCGCTTCGCTGGGTATCTACCCTGCGGTTGACCCACTGGATTCGACCTCGCGTCAGCTGGACCCGCTGGTGGTTGGCCAGGAACACTACGACACCGCTCGTGCTGTTCAGGGCACCCTGCAGCGCTACAAAGAACTGCGTGACATCATCGCAATTCTGGGTATGGACGAACTGGCACCGGAAGACAAACTGCTGGTAGCGCGCGCACGTAAGATGCAGCGTTTCCTGTCGCAGCCATTCCACGTTGCTGAAGTGTTCACCGGCGCGCCTGGTAAATACGTGTCGCTGAAAGACACCATCAAGGGCTTCAAGATGATCGCCTCGGGCGAACTGGATCACCTGCCAGAGCAAGCGTTCTACATGGTTGGCACGATCGAAGAAGCCATCGAAAAAGCCAAGAAACTCAACTAATTAGTTGCGTTGTTCGCCCCCGCCGCAAGGTGGGGGCGTTCCACCCGATAGGACACACATGGCAAACACTATTCACGTTGACGTGGTTTCGGCAGAGGAGTTGATCTACTCTGGCGAAGCTGAATTCGTCGCGTTGCCGGGTGAGCAGGGCGAGCTGGGTATCTACCCGAAGCACACGCCGCTGATTACCCGCATTCGTCCGGGCGCAGTGCGCATCCAGGTTCCAGGCCAAGCTGAAGAAGAGTTCGTCTTCGTCGCCGGCGGTCTGCTGGAAGTGCAGCCAGGCGCGGTGACGGTGCTGGCGGATACCGCGATTCGCGGCAAGGATCTGGACGAGGCCAAAGCGGTCGCGGCCAAGAAACGTGCTGAAGAAACGCTGGCCAACAACAGCTCCGGCATCGACTACGCCAAAGCGCAAGCCGAACTGGCAGCGGCCATCGGCCAGCTGGCAGCGATCGCCAAACTGCGCGCCAAGCACTAAGCAACGCAAGCAGCACCCACAAAAAAGGCAGCCTAGGCTGCCTTTTTTTATGCATTATCATCAAAGCTGCCTGCTGCTAGCGCCAATAATTTGCCATTTTTGATACCAGCCCAGCCGCATTGACCTACCGTGCTTACTTGGTGTCCGACCAAGTTATGAGCAAACGGGCTTGGCATGGATTCATCAAGCAAGATGCGCATCTCTGCTGACCATCAGTGCGGCTGCTTTTAGCGTCGCCAAGACCTTTTGGCGTGAAACTGTCGGGTAGTGGTCGAGGAAAACCTCGATGGTCTCGCCTGCGCCCAAGTAGTCGAATAGATAGGACACGGGTACACGAGTACTTACAAAGACTGGTGTACCGCCCATGATCTCTGGATCGCTGTGGACTGTTTTCTCTTCCATATGCCCTCCCTGCTGAAATATTACTCCTTTATTTGATTGTGACAGCGGCCACAGCTGGAGAAAAAGGGCGGGCCTATAATCGGCGTCCGTTTAATCAAAAAATAACAAGATGAACCGTGCGCTGCTGACTATTCTTTCCACCGTCGTGCTGAGCGCGATTGGTATTGGGCTGACCATGCCGATTATTCCGCAGTTGATGCGCGATGTCGGCCATACCTCGGAGCTCGGTTGGCGCTTCGGTGCGTTCACCGGTTTGTACGCGCTGATGCAGTTTATTTTCTCGCCCATCCTCGGCATGCTCAGCGACTGCTACGGCCGCCGGCCGATCTTGCTGCTGTCGCTGGCCGGTGCGGTGGTCGATTATATTTTCATGGCGATCGCGCCGTCGCTGTCGCTGCTGTTTGTTGGCCGCGCGATTGCCGGCATTACTGGCGCCAGCATGGCGGTGACCTCGGCCTATATTGCTGACGTGACGCCGGAAGATCAGCGTTCGCGCCGTTATGGCCAGTTGGGCGCGTGCTTCGGCATCGGCTTCATCATCGGCCCGGTGATCGGCGGCCTGCTAGGCGCTTACTGGGTGCGGGCGCCGTTCCTCGCGGCGGCCGCCATGAATGCGCTCAATCTGCTGCTGACCTTGTGGCTGGTCAAGGAATCGCACACCCGCAAGGACGATGCCGCGCCGGCTGAACGCATCAGCTTCAATCCATTGGCTAACTTGCGCTGGGCTGCCAGTTTTAAAGCACTGCTGCCGCTGATTGGCGCATACGTGGTGCTGGTGTTGGTGGGCGAAATCGGCGGCACGATCTGGGTGCTGTACGGCGAGGACAAATTTGCCTGGGATGCGTTAACCATCGGCCTGTCGCTGGCCGGCTTTGGCGCTTTCCACGCAGTAGCGCAAGCCTTCATCGCCGGCCCGATTGCCGAACGCTGGGGCGAGCGCGCTGCTCTGCTGATCGGGATTGTGTCCGATGGCTCGGCGTATGTGATTCTGGCACTGACCACGCACGGCTGGGTGGCATTTGCGTTGATGCCGCTGTTCTGTTTAGGCGGCATCGGTGCACCGGCGTTGCAGTCGCTGGTGTCCGGCAGCGTCGGCTCGGATCAGCAAGGCAAACTGCAAGGCGTGCTGGCCAGTACCGCCAGCCTCGCATCGGTCATTGGGCCGGTCGGCATCAGTACCATCTACTTTTCGTCGCGCGGCAGCTTCCCCGGCTTGGTGTGGCTGATCGGCGCCAGCCTGTACCTGCTCTGCCTGCCGGTCTTGATCCGCAAACCAAGCCCTGCCGCGGCCGCCTAACGCTTCAGCTCACCGCGCAACTGCGGCGGTAGTCGGCGGGCGGCTTGCCGATGAGTTTTTCGAAATCGGTGGTGAAGTGGGATTGGTCGTAGCAGCCCAGTTGCTGGGCGAGCGCGGCGAGGTCGATCTCGCTGCCGGTGGCGAGTTGGTCGGCGGCGTCCAGCAGGCGATTTCGGGATCGACCGTGGCGGGCAGTGCGGTGCGCAAGATGGCGCTGGCGGCAGTCACCATGGCGGCATCGTCCGGCGCCGCGCAGCGTGTACTCAAAGCCGCCCGTCATTACACCAAACACGGCGGTGCGGCCCTCGTCGAAGACGACGTGGATGGCGGCATGTAGAGTTCCAGCCGAAAGACCTTCTCGCCGGCGGCCGGGTTCACCACGCCGCGGGTCGGACGCGGTACACTTTGCAGTGTTGTCATGAGGTATACGCGTTTTTACAAGACCCACATCTTAGCAAGAGTTATCGTGCGTTTTTCACCCACTTACAGGAGAAATTTATGGCGCCGCAACTGACCTTGTACCACTGCCCGCACTCGCGCTCGTCGGGCGTGCTGACCTTGCTGGAAGAACTGCACGCTCCCTACGAGCTGCACGTGATGAATATGAAAAAGGGCGAGAACCGCGAGGCCGCCTACCTGACCGTCAATCCCATGGGCAAGGTGCCGGCCATCCGCCACGGCGATGCCGTGGTGACCGAGCAAGTGGCGATTTACCTCTACCTCGCCGACCTGTTCCCGGAAGCCAAGCTTGCGCCGCCGCTGGGCGACCCGCAGCGCGGTCCCTACCTGCGCTGGATGGCGTTTTACGGCAGCTGCTTCGAGCCGGCCATGATCGACCAGTGGATGAAGAATCCGCCCTCCAACAAAATGGCCTGCCACTACGGCGATTTCGACACCATGTTCAACACCATGATCGAGCAGCTGTCCAAGGGGCCCTACCTGCTGGGCGAACAGTTCACTGCGCTGGACATCCTGTGGAGCACCGCGTTCGGCTGGATGACCCGGTTCGGCCTGCTGCCCAAGCTGCCCGTGATCGAGCAATACGTGGCCCGCGTTCAAGGCCGTCCAGCCGCCATCGCTGCCCGTGAAAAAGACGACGCGCTGGCCGCAGAACAGGCGATTGCTTAACGCGCGCTCAGCGTTTTTCTTCCATCACCGCCAGCAGGTGGCCGTCGGGATCGCGGAAGAAGGCCATCCACAATGCGTGGTCGGGCATCTTGGCGACCAGGTGCGGCTCGCGCTCAAAGGCCACGCCTTTGGCTTGCAGGCCGGCGGCCACGGCCTCGATCTGTTCGACTTTGAAGTAGTGGCAAACGCCGGTGCCGGCGTCGATCTTGTCCTTGCCGCCTTCCAGCATCAGGCGCACGCCGCCGCAGTTGAAGAACACCAGGTCGCCGAAGCGGAACAGCTTGGGCAAGCCCAGCGCATCGCCGTAAAACTGCTCGGCGCGGTCGGCGTTGGTGACGGGGAGGGCGATCTGGCCCAGCGTTGACAATCCCATGGTAGCTCCTTATGGCGGCCCGCGCCGCGAGGTGTGGACGTGTGCGGCCCTAGGCTGCAAGGCCTTCTTGATGAGAGCAAGTGCTAACTCCGGCTGGGCGCTGCCGCACATGAAGATGTCAGCGGCAGCGAAACCGCATTCCGGCCAGGTGTGAATGGTGATGTGCGATTCGGCCAGCAGCACCACGCCGGTCACGCCTTGGCCTTCGCCAAAACCATGGAAATGGCTGAACAGCACGCGCGCTTTTGCGGCGTCGGCGGCATCGCGCAGCAGCTGTTCCAGCGCCGCGCAGTTGCTCAATTTTTCGGCAGCGATGCCGCTCAGGTCAGCCAGCACGTGGATGCCGGATGGCGCGTGGACTACCGGCGCCGGCGCGCCGCCGGGGAGCTGTTCGCGCTTCATTTGTGGCCTCCGCCGCCGGAACCGCCGCCCCAGCTGCCGCCGCCACCGCCGGTGTTCGAACTCCAGGTGCTGCCGCGATAGCCGCTGCCCGAACTGCTGCCGCCGGCCATGCGGATCCAGCTGCTGCCCGAAGTAATCACCGTGACGATGATCGCGTAGATGAAAAATTTACTCATGCCTGGTCGTTGTTATCCAAGAAGATCGCCGGCAGGTAGATGGCCAGCGCGCCGACTGCGCTCAAGAACCACGTGCCGGAAAAATTCGCCATCAGCGGGATCGCGTTCAAAGCCAGCATGAACCAGATCAGGTACTTGGCGGTTTTGCGATAGCGGTTGTTGGCGAACGGCTGCGATCTGGACGGCGCTTTCACGCGGCCTTTGAAGGCGCTGCCGAACCACGCTTTCAACTGGTCGGCCGACACCGGCGAGGAGCGCGACCACGTCATTTCCTGCGCGGTGGTCTCGGCCGCCAGCCGCAACTGGCCTGCCTCGAACTCCGTCACCTGCGTGCGATCGCCGACCGACACGCGCCAATTGAAAGCGCCCACCGCGTAAGTCACCACCGAACCGTAATCGTACAGGCGGATAAATTTGACCTTATCCACAACCACTTCCGGCCAGCCACGCGTGTACGACATCGGCCACGCCGGCAGCACGTTGGCGCCAGACCAGCCTTCGTCGGTCTCCACCAGCCACGAGAAGCCGGCGCGCGGGCCGTACATCAGGTACTCGTTCCACTGCGCGCCTTCATCGTCGGCGCGCCGCATCATGCCGATGATGGTGAATTCCTGATTGTTGATTTTTGCCGTTGCGCCCAGCTCCAGCGTCAGCGGCACCGCGGCCACGCGCTCACCGGCCGCAATCACTTGCGCCTCGGGGCTGGCCGCGTCGATTTGCGTTGCGCAAGATGGGCATATCAGATTGGCCGTCACGCCGGGCAGGTACTTGATCGGGCTACCGCACGAAGGACAATCCAGCGCATCGAGTTTGCCGCGATACCGGCCAGCGGCGCGCTGGATCGCATCATCATCGCGCAGCAGCTGGCATTGTAGGCTGTCGAGCGTGACCGCGATGCCGGTATAGACTACGGGACGCGGTCCATCCGAGTAATCGAGCGTGATGAATTCCACGCCGCGCCGGAAATCTGCCACGCGCGCCTGATAGCCATCGCCCACTTTGAACGGCAATTCGCCTTGGCCGCCGACGCAATCGGCCAAGCGCACTTCGGCCGCCAGATAAGGCGCGCCGTTGATCGGATAATTTTGTCCGGGGACTAGTTGCTCAAATTCCGGCAGCTGCACATCGCCTTGAAACTCGGCGGTGATGGTGTACATGCCGGACGAATCGCCGAGCCAGGAAGTTTTGCCGTCGTCGAAAAACAGATACCACTCGTTCCACATGCCGGCCGAGTAGCGTAGCTGGATGCGGCCGACCACCGTGAACGGCCGCCCACCGAGCACGCCGGAAGTGCCGATCTGGATTGGCGAATAGTCCTCCAGCACGGACGACATCTTGCCCAGATCCTTGACCGCATCCGCATCCTTGAGCACGCGCGTGCTGCAATACTCGCAGACCGCCATGACCGAGGCATGCGAGCGGAATTTGACCTCCGCGCCGCAGCTGGGGCAGGAAACGACTTGCACGCGATTAGCCGATCAGTTTTTTCAACAGTTCGGCCTTGGCGCTGTCGTAGTCGGCGGCCGAGATCAGGCCTTTGTCGAGCAGCCCTTTGAGTTTTTCAAGGCGCGCTTCGACGGAGTCTTCAGCCGGCGCAGCGGCAGGCTGCGGCGCCAGTGCCGCGCCCATACTTTGACCAATCACCTGACCGACCGACAGCCCAGCGCCCAGCCCCGCGCCAATGCCGGCCAAGCCGCCTTCATTCCCCGCCGCCAGCGGAATTGAACTGGCGACCTGGTACTTGGTGAAGCCGGCCATTTTGTCAGCGCTCATGCCGCCCTTCATGCCGGCGGAGATGCGCTCATCAAGCGCCGCCTGCAATTCCTCGGGCAGGCTGACGCTGGCCACATTGAATTCGTCCAGCGCGATGCCGTAACGCGCAAACGCGGTGGTCAAATCGCCTTTCACCTGCTGCGCCATCAAGGCCTGATTGGCCGCCATATCGAGGAACGGCACTTGCGATGCGCCGAGCGAATTGGCCATGGTCGCCAGCAGAATGCCGCGCAGCTGTTCTTCCACCTCGTCGCGGGTGTAGCTCTCGCGCGTGCCGCTGATCTCCGTGAAGAAGGCGCGCGCATTGGTCACGCGGTACGAGTACATGCCGAACGCGCGCACGCGCACCATGTCGAAATCTTTATCGCGGATAGTGATCGGCTGCGCCGTGCCCCACTTGCGGCCAGTCTGCACGCGGGTGCTGAAGAAGTACACGTCCGATTTAAACGGCGATGCAAACAGCTTGTCCCAGTTTTTCAAGTTGGTCAGCACCGGCAAGGTCTGCGTGGTGAGCGTGTGGGTGCCGGGGCCGAAGACGTCGGCGATCTGGCCTTCGTTGACGAACACCGCTACCTGCGATTCGCGCACCACCAGCTGGCCGCCGTTCTGAATCTCTTGATCGGCCATCGGATAGCGCCACGCCAGCACGCCGTCGGTGTCTTCGTTCCATTGCAGTACATCGATAAACTGCTTCTTGATAAAGCTGCCGATACCCATGATGAACCTCGCTTACGAAATGCAGGCGCCGTTGATAACGCCGATGGAAATGGAGATGGCGGACAGCAGGCCGCCAAACGCAGTGTTATTGGCTTCGATCTGGTCTTTCGACATATTCAGCACGCGGGTGGTGATGGCGTAGGCCAGCATCTGCACCACCATGGCGCCGAAGGCCCATGCGAAGAATTCGCGGTAATCGGCAGTATGCATCAGCGCCGAACCGATGGTGATGGAAAAACCTATCAGCGCCCCGCCCAGCGATAGTGCTGCTGCTTGGTTGCCTTGGCGGATCAGGGTGATCTCGTCAAAAGGCGTCATCCAGCTATAGGCTTTGAAGAACACCGCCAGCAGCACGGCGGCCAGCAGCAGATGGATCAGATAGTTTAGGATGGCGGGCACGGCGCACCTTCAGGTAAAGTGGCGAATTGACAATTCGTTGATAATAAAGCAAACGAGCTAAATGACCAAAAAGATTCTGATCCTGTCTGTCTTCGTGGTGGCCTCCTGCGGATTGGCGTATGAGCTGATCGCCGGCGCGCTGTCGAGCTATTTGCTGGGCGACTCGGTGCTGCAATTTTCTACCATTATCGGATGCTACCTGTTTGCCATGGGCGTCGGCGCGCATTTCTCTAAGTACGTGCGCGATGAGGATGTGCTGTCGCGCTTTGTCGATATCGAACTGGCGGTAGGCTTGGTCGGCGGCTTGTCGGCGGCGGTGTTGTTCCTGACTTTCTCGTGGATGCCGGCGCCATTCCGCACGCTGTTGTACACTATGGTGTTTTTGGTCGGCGCGTTTGTCGGCATGGAGGTGCCGCTGGTGATGCGGGCGCTGAATGAGCGCAAGACGGAGTTCAATGAATTGGTCAGCAGGGTGCTGACGTTTGATTATCTTGGGGCGCTGGCGGTGTCGCTGTTATTCCCGCTGGTGCTGGCGCCTTATCTTGGTTTGGTGCGCACCGGATTTTTGTTCGGGATGCTGAACGTCGGCGTGGCCCTGTGGACAATCAAGGCTTTTTCCACAGAGCTGAAAAATGTCACCGGCCGCATGCTGCGCGCTTGCGCGGTGATGTGCGCGTTGGTATTCGGTTTCGCCTTTGCCGACAAGCTCACTTACTGGGGCGAGCATGGTTTGTTCGGTGACGAAATCGTCTACGCCACCACTACGCCCTATCAGCGCCTGGTGATCACCAAGTGGAAGGACGATACGCGCCTCTACATCAACGGCAATCTGCAATTCTCTTCGCGCGACGAATACCGTTATCACGAGGCGCTGGTGCATCCGGTGCTGCAACCTTTGCCGTGGGCGAAGCGCGTGCTGGTGCTGGGCGGCGGCGATGGCCTCGCGCTGCGCGAGATTCTGCGCTATCCGAATATCGAGCACGTGACGCTGGTGGATTTGGATCCGGCCATGACGAACGCCTTCACGCAGCGCGAAGAACTGGTCAAACTCAATCACGGCTCCTTCAGCGACAAGCGCGTGCGCGTAGTGAATGCCGATGCAGCCATCTGGTTGCAGCACAACGACGATATGTTTGATGCGGTGATTGTGGACTTCCCCGATCCTTCCAGCTTCGCGCTTGGCAAGCTGTACTCGGTGCCGTTCTACGGCATGGTGCGCAAACACTTGTCGGCGAATGGCTTGATGGTGGTGCAATCGACGTCGCCGTTCTTTGCGCCACATGCTTACTGGACGATCGACGCCACCTTGCGGGAGGTTGGTTTGAAAACGCATCCGTATCACGCCTATGTGCCGTCGTTTGGCGAGTGGGGCTTCATTCTCGCCACGCCGCAAGCGGACTACACGCCGCCGACCAGTTATCGCCTGCCGATGCGCTACCTGAACGCCGACACCACGCGCGAGATGTTCATCTTCCCGCCCGATATGAAGCCGATGGCGATGGAGCCGAATCGCCTCAACACGCAGTCGCTCGTGCATGAATTCGAGCAGGACTGGCGCCGGGTGATCCGCTGATGCTGCGCCGATCCTTTCTCGTGTGGGCTGGCGCTACCGGGCTGACTGCGGCCGGTAGCGGTCTCGCTTTCCAGCGCTGGCAGGAGATTACGCCGACGCTGCATTATGTCGGCCGCGACGAAGGCCACTTCCTGCGCGACCGCCGCGCGCTGCCGCCGCCATCGCAGGTTATCCACACCGATATTGCGATTCTTGGCTCGGGCGTATCCGGCCTTACCGCTGCGTGGAAGCTGAAAAAACTCGGCAAGACCGATGTGCTGATGATCGACGGCCCGCAGCCTTACGGTAACGCGGCCGGCGGCGCCTTTGGCGAGTACGAATATCCGACCGGCGCGCACTACCTGCCGCTGCCATCGCCGGAATCGACGCACGTGCGCGAAATTCTCGCGGATCTCGGCATCATCCAAAAAGATGCGATGGCCGAGAAGCCTTACTACGACGAGCGCTTTATCCTGCACGCACCGGAAGAACGCCTGCTGTTCAACGGACATTGGCAGGAAGGCTTCATCCCGACGGACGGCGTGCCGCAGTGGGAGCTCGATGAACACCAGCGCTTCTTCGACGAGGTGCACCGCCTGCGCCAACTGCATGGCGCGGACGGCCGCCGCGTGTTTGTGTTCCCAACCGTGATGTCGTCGGAAGACCCGCAATGGCAGGCGCTGGATCGCATCACACTGAAACAGTGGATGGATCAAAATGGCTACAAGTCGCCGACGCTGCACTGGTACTTGAACTACTGCTGCCGCGACGATTACGGCACCCGTTACGACAAGGTCTCGGCGTGGGCAGGGCTGCATTACTACTGCAGCCGCTGGGGCCAGGCCGCCAACGCCGGCAACGGTGCATGGCTTACGTGGCCGGGAGGCTTGCAGCCGCTGGCTTCCGGCATGGAGCGTGCGGCCGCCGTCAAGCGCATGGCCGGCACCGCGGTGTCGCTGAAAAAAACAGCAGATGGCGTGGAAGCCCTGTGCTTCAAACTCGAAAACGGCAAGCCGGCCAGTTACCTGGTGCGCGCCCGCAAGGCCATTTGTGCGATGCCGACCTACGTCGCGGCGCGCGTGGTGGAAAATATTGGTGACTATGGCTTTGACGCCGCCAGGCATGCGCCGGAATATGCGCCGTGGATGGTGGCGAACTTCCTGCTCAAGCGCTTCCCGGACGAGCTGCCGAGCCAACCGCTGTCGTGGGATAACGTGGTGTACGGCGAGCCAGGACTGGGCTTCGTGGTCTCGACGCACCAGGACATCCGCGTGCAGCCGCCAGAGAAAACGGTGTTCAGCGCCTACGTCGCGCTGTCCGACCGCAAGGCCAGCAGCGCGCGCGGCTGGATGGCGTCGGCCAAGCCGGAGGAGTTGCTGGCGCTGGCCAGCGCGGATTTGAAAACCGCCTACGGCGCGCAGTTCGCGTCGTGCGTGGAGCGGGTCGACATCACCTTGCGCGGCCACGCGATGGCGGTTCCTTGGCCTAACTTCCGCAGCAACGCCGGCATGAAGGCGCTGCGTGAGGTCGATGGGCCGATCCTGTTTGCCCACGCCGATTTATCCGGCTTCTCGGTATTCGAGGAAGCGGCATGGTGGGGCTATCGCGCAGCACAGCTGGCGGCTAAGTGATATGCTAAACCGATGACACACAATGCCCGCCAGCGCTTCCGCGCACCCACAAAACTCAAGCTGCGCGACGAGGACGCGGACGACGCGACCTTTTCCAGCCGCGCCGCCAATCCCAAACTCGGCAAGTCGCGCGGCAAGGCGCTCGATCATGAACGTACGGCCGCGCTGATCGACCGCATCGCCGCCTTGCAGGACAAGCTGTACGCGCAGCGCAAGCAAAAAGTGCTGCTGATTTTGCAGGGCATGGACACCTCCGGCAAAGACGGCACGGTGCGCGCCATGTTCAGCGGAATTAGTCCCATGGGCTTGCGCGCGGTAGGCTTCAAAGCGCCGACCGACACGGAGCTGGCGCATGATTACCTGTGGCGCGTGCACCAGCATGTGCCGATGCTGGGCGAAATCGCCATCTTCAACCGCAGTCATTACGAAGATGTGCTGATCACCCGCGTGCAAGGGTGGATCAATGACGCCGAGTGCAAGCGCCGCTACGCGCAAATCCGCGATTTCGAGCGCATGCTGGCGGAAACCGGCACCGTGATCGTCAAGGTCTTCCTGCACATTTCGAAGGAAGAGCAGCGCGAGCGCTTGCAAGAGCGTTTGGATGACCCGGACAAGCAGTGGAAATTCAACCCGGAAGACATCAAGCAGCGCGCCAAGTGGGATGACTATCAGCGCGCCTATGAAAAAGCCATCCGCGAAACCGATGCGCCGCATGCGCCTTGGTACATCGTGCCGGCCAACTCCAAAACGCATCGTAATTTGGTGATCGCCAGCCTGCTGCTGGAAACGCTGGAAGGCATGGATCTCAGTTATCCACCGCCGCATCCCGACCTGTCTTCGTTCACGGTGGAGTGAGTCCGGTCAGCCGGTTGATCATGCGCTTCACGGCCAGCATCTGGCGGCCGGTTTTTTGCGCGTAGCGCGTGTCGTCATAGGCGAACCAATCCCAGCACGCGTTGGGATTGGTGTAAGTGGCGCTGGCCTGTGGATAAAGTATCAGTATCCGATTGGTGTCGGCCCACGCGTTGTAGCCGGCATGACGCACGAAGGTGGCGCCAATGCTGTCCGGGTCTTGCTGGCAGCCGTGGAAGACCACGTGCAGCTTGCAGCCTTGGCCGCCGCTGTTGCCATCGCAGGCGGATGGAATGTACAGGTAGCCGGTATCCGCCATGCCGTGCCACGTTGGCAGTGCGATGAATTCCGATTGGTTGAAGGTGAGGAAGCGGCCGTTCAGCGTACCGCTGTTGCGCGCGGAAAGCGGGCCGTAGATCCAGTTTAAAAGCTCGCCGGCTGCGTCGTAATTGCAGTCGTTGATATAGGGCGTGCCGAGTGTGAGGCAGTTGTTGCCGTAGGCGTCGGTCGGCATCGCGTGTTCGGCGTTGAGATTGCGCTTGTAGGCGATGCGGTTGGCGTCGATGTAGTGGCGGTAGTAGGTTTGCAGGTCATTCATTACCGGCTGCGGGACGACCGAGTCGGCCGTGCCGGAGAATAGCCAGATCCGGTGGCTGGCCATGGCGCTGGTCGGGTCGATGGTTTGCGAGGCGGCGAACCAGTCGGTGATGGCGATCAGTTCGCTGACGCGGGTGCCGCCGGGACGCACGCGGCAAGTGAACAAGTCGCTGGTGCAGCTGCAACGGGTGGTGGCGGTGAACACGCTGCCTTGCGAGCAGAAGTAGGGGCCGCCGGCGACGACGCCAGCGCCGATCACCGTGCGCGAGTAGGCTACCTCGAACTGCACCGCCATGAATGCGCCGGACGACAGGCCGGACACGCTGACTTGCCCGGCACGCATGGCGGGCAGCGATGCCACCTGCGCCTGCACGGCGCTTGCCCAAAGCCAAAGCAACAATATCCACAGAATTCGCATAGCCACCTCCGTCGCTGTGCGATGACGGTAACTCCGGGGCGCTTACTTTGCTTAATCTGGGTCAATCGTGCGAGGGGCACTAATTTGGACTAGAATGAATTTTCTTTCATTCTTTCCTTCCGACCACCATGTCCAAGACCATCGCCCAGCTGTGCCTCGTTTCCTCGCTGACCGTGCTGGCCAGCGCCTCCGCCTTTGCGCAAGCGCCGGCCGCCACCTCGGCCGCTCCGGCTGCGACTGTGGCGCCGGGCAGCTGCCCAGCCATCCTCAAGCAAACCTTCAAGCGCCTGCAAGACGACAGCCCTCAAGACCTGTGCCAGTACGCGGGCAAGGTGATTCTGGTGGTCAACACCGCCAGCTACTGCGGCTTTACCAACCAGTACGAAGGCCTGGAAGGCCTGTACGCCAAATACGGCAGCAAGGGCCTGGTGGTACTGGGCTTCCCATCGAACGATTTTGGCCAGCAAGAGCCGGGCTCCAGCAAGGAAATCGCCGATTTCTGCTACAACACCTACGGCGTGAAATTCCCGATGTTTGCCAAGTCGGTGGTGTCGGGCAAGGAACCTAACCCGCTGTTTGCCAACCTGATCAAGATCACCGGCAAAGCCCCGGCGTGGAACTTCCACAAATACCTGATCGACCGCCACGGCAACGTCGTGACCAACTTCGGCAGCAAGACCACGCCGAACGACAAGCAACTGGTCAGCGCCGTGGAAAAAGCGCTGGGTTCCTGATCAGCGCTTGGCATTGGCCGCTTTGCGCAGGTCGGCCGGTAACTCGCTGACCGGGCAGTAGCGATAGTTGGTGATGTTGCCGGCGATATTCTGCTGGAAGGTCAGTGCATTGTCGACCGTCACCTGCTGACGCTGGATACTACGCGGCGCTGACCCGTCGCCGGCGTCGATGCACGACTGTTTCACCGTATATTTCCTGCCTTGCCGCTTAATTACCGTGGCCTTGCAGGATCGGGTATGTGCGGTGGAAATGCCCTTGCCGTCATATTGACGGATGGCGGCATTGGGCGGCGTGCTGCATTCGGAGCCTTCCGCAACATAGATACCCGGCTTCAGGCGATACACGCCGCCCGGTTTCGGCGTCGTGTCTGCGCTGGCCGACGCCGCTCCTGCGATCGCTATCAGCACTGAAAATGTGGCCCATCGGCTGCTTGTCTTGTACATTACTCATCCTTCCCTTCAGTTGCAAACAGCCACAGTTTATAGCGCCGCTGGCGGATGGTCGCGCCCGTTTGCCACGGTGGCCAGGGCAAAGCCCTCATCCAGCCAACCGGTAATCCCGCCCGGCATCACCTTGACCGGGCGGCCCAACTGCGCCAGCCGCACGGCGGCACGGGCCGCGCCGTTGCAGTGCGGGCCGGCGCAATACACCACGAACAGCGTCTCGGCCGGGAACTCGGCAATCTTCGAGCCGATGATCTTGCGGTGCGCCAGATCGAGTGCCCCCGGTACGTGGCCGGCCGCGTACTTCTCCGTGCCGCGCACATCCAGTAAAACAAAGTCCTGCTTGCCGCTGGCGAGCGCATCGTGCACGTCCCAGCAATCGGTCTCGAAGCTGAAGCTGGCTTCGAAGTGGGCGAGGGCGGCGGCGCTGTCGGCGGCGGGGATGGCGGTAACGAGGGACATGCTGAATCTCCTGTAGTGGTAAGCGATGGCCTCATTGTGCGGTCGCCGCGTCACGGCCAGAAGTGGCGCACATGCCATTCTGCGGTAAGATTACGCCATGAAAAAACATCGCGTGGTGGCGCTGGCTTACGACCGGCTGTGTACTTTCGAGTTCGGCTGCACGGTCGAACTGTTTGCCTTGGATCGCCCGGAACTGGGCGTGGACTGGTACGACTTTGCTGTCTGCGCAGTGGAGCAGGGGCCGATCCGCGCCGCCGGCGGCATCACCGTGCAAGCGCCGTACGCGCCGGAGCTGCTGGCGCTGGCCGACACCATCGTCATTCCCGGCTGGCGCGATGCCGACGAGTTGCCGCCGCCGCAATTGCTGGAGTGGATACGCGCCGCCCACGCGCGCGGCACGCGCCTGTGCTCGATCTGCTCGGGCGTGTTCGTGCTGGCCGCCGCCGGCGTGCTGGACGGCCAGCGCGCCACCACGCACTGGCGCTACGCCGAGCGCCTGGCGCGGCGTTATCCACAAATCCAAGTCCAGCCCGACGATTTGTATGTGGATAACGGCCAAGTTATCACCGCCGCCGGTTCGGCTGCCGGCCTGGACATGCTGCTGCACCTGGTGCGGCGCGATCATGGCGCCAAGGTCGGCAATATGGTGGCGCAGCGACTGGTGGTGGCGCCGCATCGCGAGGGCGGGCAGGCGCAATTCCTGCCGCGTCCGATGGCGCAGGGCGAGCAGGGCAGGTTGTCCAAGCTGATGGATTGGCTGCGCACGCATCCGGCCAAGCCGCACACCGTGGCCAGCATGGCCGAGCGCGCGGCCATGAGCCCGCGTACTTTGCAGCGCCAGTTTCAGCAGACTACCGGCTTTGGGCCGATCGAGTGGCTGATCCGCGAGCGCGTGGCCATCGTCAAGGAAATGCTGGAGGAGCCGGATGTGCCGCTGACGCAAATTGCCGAGCGCGCCGGCTTCGGCTCGGAGGAATCGCTGCGCCATCATTTCCGCCGTCTTGCCGCCACGACACCGGGCGCTTACCGCAAGCGCTTCGTGCTACGCTGAACGTCCCAACTCCAAGGAGACAGCCATGGCCTACGTAGACGGTTTCGTGATTCCAGTGCCCAAGGACAAGCTTGAGGCGTACAAGAAAATGGCGCTCGAGTGCGGCGCGGTGTGGAAAGAATACGGCGCGCTGTCATTCCGCGAAAACGTGGCCGACGACGCGCCGGTCGGCAAGCTCACGTCCTTCCCGCAAAGCGTCATTTTGGAGGAGGGCGAGGTGGTGGTGTTCTCGTGGATCACCTACGAATCGCGCGCCCGCCGCGACGAGATCAACGAGAAGGTGATGAAAGACCCGCGCATCGCCAGTTATATGGATCCGGCCAACATGCCGTTCGACGGCAAGCGCATGATTTACGGCGGCTTTGAGACGATGATCGATTTGTAGCAGCGGGGTTGACGCTGCCTGTCGCCTTAAAAGCGCGCGGCACCGGCCCAACCCGCACACCGCTAAGCTCAGGGTCAGACCCCGTACGGGGTCTGACCCTTCCGTTCGGGGTACTAATACCAGCACACCTGTTGGGTATCAACTATGCTGCATCAGACGTAACCCAACACCAGCCTCATTTAACGATGGCGTGCACGGCGCCGCGCAGGGCGTTGCAGATGACGATGTCGTCTGCCGCTTCCAGCATGGCACGGGTGATCACGGCTTCGCTGGCGCTCCAGTCTGGATCGTCCAGCAACACGCTGCGCATTACGCCCGGCAGCACGCCGCTGCTTAACGGTGGCGTGAGCCAGCGGCCATTCACCCGTACCAACACGTTGCTGCGGCCCCCTTCGGTTAATTCCCCGCGTTCGTTGAAGAACAGGGTGTCGAAGGCGCCTTGTGCTTCGGCGTCGCGCCAGGCGGCGTCGTAGCGCGCGCGGATGCTGGTTTTGTGGCGCAGGAATAGGTCTTCGCTGTTTGTAAAATCACTGGCGTCGTCGGCCAGCAGCACGCGGACTGGCCCGGCGAGTGTGGCCAGCGGCGCATGCTGCACCGAGAACGCGCCCGATGGACTGATCGCCAGCCGCACGCGGTAGGCTGCGTGTTCCGGCTCCAGCATGGCGCTGGCCGCGTCCATGTAGGCGTTGGCCGCTTTCTCATCCCACGGGAAACCGAAGTAGACGGCCGATGCAGCCAAGCGCTTGAGATGGCGCTCGCGGTGGCGGATGCCGCCGGCCGGCGTAGCGTACATGGTCTCAAAAATATCGAAGTCGTTTTGCAGGCCGGTGAGGAAGCGCGCCTTGAGTTTGCACTCGGCGTATTCTTCCAGCGCGTTGCTGTCGAAGACGATGCCGGCGCCGACGCCCATTTCACCTTTGCGCACGCCGTCCGCACCTTCTGCTTGCAGCGTCAGGGTGCGGATCGGAACCGACATGCAGAAGTCGCCCACCTTGCCGTCATCACGCGGATCGAACCAGCCGATGGCGCCGGTGTAGATGCCGCGCGCATCCGGCTCCAGCTCGCGGATGATTTCCATGGTGCGGCGTTTCGGCGCGCCGGTGATGGAGCCGCAAGGGTAGAGCGCATCGAAGATGTCGTTCAGTGTGGCGTCGCCGCGCAGCTGCGCGGTGATGGTGGAGGTCATCTGCAGCACGCTGGCATAGCGGTGCACCTCGAACAGTGCCGGTACTTCCACGCTGCCTGTCGTGGCCACGCGCGCGATGTCGTTGCGCAGCAGGTCGACGATCATCAGGTTCTCGGCGCGGTTCTTTGGATCGGCGGCGAGGTTGGTGGCGCGCAGGATGTTTTCTGCCTGCTGCGCCGGCGGTGCAGCAGGCGCCGTGCCTTTCATCGGACGCGCGGTCAGCACGCCATCGGTGTGGCGCACGAACAGTTCCGGCGACAGCGACAGCACGGCGGTGCCGTCATCCAGTGCGATCAAGGCGCCGTATGGGACGGGCTGGCGGCCGCGCAAACGCGCGTACAAGGCATGGATACCGCCGAACGCATCAAAACGCAGCCTGTAGGTGTAGTTGACCTGGTAGGTGTCGCCGGCCGCAATGTAGTCGTGAATGCGCGCCAGCGCCGCGCTAAACGCGTCCTGGTCGATGTTGGGACGGATGCCTGCAATGCCTGCTGGCCGTTCGATCGGGAAGGAACGCGCGGCCAGCCAGTCGCCTACCTCGGACGGCGACAGCAGCGCGCAGTCGTTAAACAGCAGCACTTGCGCAAGAGGCGCATTGGCATGGCGCGCACGGCGCGGCGCATCGAGCGCCAGCAGTTCTTCGCCCAACTCATACGCGCACACTGTCACCGCGTACTCGCCGCGCGCGAGCGCCACCTGCATCTGCTCCAGCACCTGCGGCCATTGTGCGATGTCGTCGCAGCGCAGCGTGCCGGTGTGGCCGGTGTAGAGGCGGGAACGGCTGCCGGTCTGTGTGGCTTCCGGGCTGGCGTCGTCCAGCAGGGCGAATACTTCGGTGTTCATTGTTACGATAGCAGCAGGGTGATTTGCACCGCCGCGTCCTGCGACGGATTGTGTTTGAAGCCGCTCTTGGCGTAACGGTGCCAGCGGCCGATGACGAAACTGGTCAGCATACCGGCGCGCGCCGTCACATCGGCCTCGTGCGCCGTGCCTTCGCTGGCGGCCACGCGCAGCGCTTGTTTCAGCGCCAGCTCCACGCGGTCGTAGAACTGGTTCATGCGCAGTTGCAGGCGCTCGTCTTCATTGACCAGCGCATCGCCGATCAGCACCCGCGTCATGCCGGGATTCTGGCTGGCGAAGTTGAGCAGCATGGCGACGATGTCGCGCGCCTGCGCAAGGCCGTCCTCCTGGCGGTCGGCGATCTGGTTAATCAGGCCGAATACGCTGGACTCGATAAACTCGATCAGCCCCTCAAACATCTGCGCTTTACTAGCGAAATGCCGATACAGCGCGGCCTCGGAAAATTCCAGCTTGCGCGCCAGCGCAGCGGTGGTGATCTTGTCGCCCTTGGGTTGTTCCAGCATCTCTGCCAGCGCCTGCAGGATTTGCAAACGGCGCTGGCCTGGCGGTGTGCTTGCCATATGATCTCGCAGGTTAAATAAAACAGTGTTTGTCAGCGCAGGCGGTGCATACGCGCCGGCAGGTTCCTGACAGATTTTACTTTGACATCGACATAAGCGGGGCGAATTAACCTTTTTTGAGGATGGGCCAGGCCGGCCGTGTCGCCAATGGTCAGGTATTGCGTGACCCACGCGGTGCGCATGCCGATTTCGCGCGCGCTGCGCAGGTTGGCCAGCGTGTCTTCCACGAGAATGCAGCGGCCCGGCGTCAGGCGGTGATGGCGCATCAGTTTATGCAGCATCAGCTTGGACGGCTTGGGGCGCATGTGGCGATGCACGGTCATCGCTTCCACCGCCACGTGGTGCTGGAACTGGCGCTGCAAGCCGAGGTGGCGCAGCACTTGCGACGAGTAGCGGTGCGGCGCATTGGTCAGCAGGATTTTGCGGCCGGGCAGGCGGCGCAGCAGCTGCCGCAATCCGCGTTCGGCGCGGATCATGGATTCCAGATTGTCGAAGCGGTGGGTGGCATCCAAAAAGTGCTCGGCCTTGACGCCGTGGTGCTTGACGACGCCCAGCGTGGTGGCGCCGTAGCGCTGCCAGTACATGGTGCGGGTGGCGTTGACGACATCGTCGCTGGCAGGCGTGACGCCGTCGCCCAGCAAGCGCGCAAGGTAGCTGTTCATGCCGGCCATGATCGCGGGGAAGATGGCGTGCGACGCGTTGTGCAGCGTGTTATCGAGATCAAACAGCCATACGGGCTTGGAGCGAGTAATATTCACGTCAGACCTAACAATAAAGGAAACCATGCAGCGCCAAATTATAGTGATGTTCTGTAGTTTGTTCTTTTTTGTGCTCGGCCCATCTTGGGCGGCCGATCCGGCAGCAGTGCAAAATCGCGGCGCGTTGTTCAAGGTGCAGCAGGGCGCGCACACGCTGTATTTGTTCGGCACCATCCACGTTGGCTCGAAAGATTTTTACCCGCTGGAGCCGCGCCTTGCCGGCCTGCTGAAAAAAGCGCCGGTGCTGGCGCTGGAAATCGACCCGCTCGGCGATCCGCAAAAGCTGGCGCGCGCGGTGCAGCAGCATGGCTTAAGCAACAAGGGCTTGGTGGGCATGACGCCGGCCTGGCGCCAGCGTCTTGACCGCTTGCTCAAGCAGTACAACATCGAGCCCGAATCGGTGGCCGCCATGAAGCCCTGGCTGCTCGCCAGCCTGCTGACGGTGAGCGAGTTTGCGGCGCAGGGCTACGACGCCTCGTTGGCAGTCGATGCGCATTTGTCGAAACAGGCGCATGCCGCCGGCCAGAAAATCGTCGAGCTGGAAACGGCCGATAGCCAGATGGCGCTGTTCGACAAGATGACGCCCGCCGAGCAGCTGCTGTTCCTGCAAGAGGCCATCGCCGGCATCGAGGACAAGGAGCAGGCCGCGCAGGCGCGCGAGATCGCCGACGCGTGGCGCAACGCCGACGTGCAGGCGCTGGACGCGCTGGCGCTGAAGGCGGAGCAGGACGACACCTTCTCCGGCCGCTTCGTGCAGCAGGTGCTGCTCGATGGCCGCAATCCGGCGCTGGCCGACGGCATGATCAAGTTGATGGCGCGTGAGAACAACAGCGTGGCGGCAATCGGCGTGCTGCACCTGGTCGGCAAAACGAGCGTGCCGGAATTGCTGCGCAAGCGCGGGCTGTCGGTGGAACGTATCTACTAAGCGGGGAGGGTGCTGCGAGGAGTGGTGCCCTTGACGTGGATTGAACACGTGGCCTCTCCCTTACCAAGGGAGTGCTCTACCACTGAGCTACAAGGGCATTTTGAAAATGTGGCGGTTTCACCGAACTTCGGCGAGACCGCCTTTTTTTCAGTGAGACCGGATCATAGTGCCAAATGCCTGTTCGGTCAAGACTTCAAGCAATAAAGAATGCTCAATTCGTCCATCAATGATGTGGACGGTGTTCACGCCGGACTTGGCAGCGTCCAGGGCTGATGAAATTTTAGGCAGCATGCCGCCCGAAATCGTACCGTCGGCGAACATCTCGTCGATCTCGCGCGCCGACAGGTCGGTCACCAGGTTGCCTTGCTTGTCTTGCACGCCGGCGATGTTGGTCATCATGATCAGCTTTTCGGCTTTCAGGATTTCGGCGATCTTGCCGGCGACAACGTCGGCGTTGATGTTGTAAGCCTGGCCATCCTGGCCGAAGCCGATCGGCGAGATGATCGGAATGAAGGCGTCGTCTTGCAGCGCTTTCACCACGGCCGGGTTGATCGCCTCGATTTCGCCGACGAAGCCGATGTCCAGCGTCTGGCCCGGATTGTCCTTGTCCGGCATGGCCATCTTGCGAGCGCGGATCAGGCCGCCGTCCTTGCCGGTCAGGCCGACGGCCTGGCCGCCGTAGTGGTTAATCAGCATTACGATATCTTGCTGGACTTCGCCGCCCAGCACCCACTCCACCACTTCCATGGTTTCTTCGTCGGTGATGCGCATGCCTTGCACGAAAGTGCCTTGCTTGCCGATTTTTTTCAGGGCGTTGTCGATTTGCGGACCGCCGCCGTGCACCACGACCGGGTTCATGCCGACCAGTTTGAGCAAAATGACATCGCGCGCGAAGCCGTGTTTCAGGCGTTCGTCGGTCATGGCGTTGCCGCCGTATTTGATGACGATGGTTTTGCCGTGGTAATTACGGATGTAAGGAAGAGCCTCAGCCAAAATCTGCGCCTTGATCTGCGGAGCAACCGCGGTCAAATCGTCATTCATGCCTAAGTTCAAGTTGGTCAGTTGGGTCATGGCGAGTCCGGTAAAAGATTTTGGGCGCAATTTTACAGCCAGATGGCGCGTCAAGTACGCATTATAGGGCCATCTGGTTGTATTTTCTTGGAAGCTCGGCTACGCTGGCCGGTGATGATTGCCTTGGAAATAACATGAGTACTTGTTCGCGCTGCGGCGCGCAATTCTCCTGCGCCATGAAGGACGCCGATCCAGCGGCACCGGCGCTGCCCTGCTGGTGCACCACCTTGCCGCCAGCGGTGGCCGTCCCTTCCGCCCCCGGCGCCAGCTGCTGGTGCCCGGACTGCCTGAAGCAGCACATCATTGATCATCCCAAGCCCGACCTCGCTTGACAATCAAAGTGGCGCGGCAGACGATACTCACATCGTCCGCATCGTGCGGCTGGAGACCCAAATGGACAATGTCACCAGCATTCTTGCCACCCTGCAGCGTACGCAAGAACAAAACCACCTAGCCGTAATGGCGCAATTTGACGCCTTGCGTGACAAGATCGATTATGTCCAACGCTACACCATCGAGAGGATGGATCAGCTCGACGCTCGCCTCACCAACCGGATAGACCGGGTGTACTACTGGATGGTGGGATTCACCGTGACTAATGTTGTAGCGCTGCTCGGCATTGTGGTTCGCTTGGTTACCGGCTGATCAACTCACCGTACGGAAAAAGCGCAGCATTTCGCGGCTGGCGTTGGGGCCCTTGGCGTCAGTGTAGCTGCCGGAGGCGCTGCCGCCTGACCATGCGTGGCCGGCACCGTGGACTACCCAGTGCTCGCCCACCGGCGTGCCATCCGCCTTGAGGTGCGTGGTTTGCGTGTAGCTGTAGCCATCCGGCACCGTTCCCGATTGCACCGACGGCCGCGCGCCGCGGTGGTGGTGCAGCCGCTGCGCCATCACCTGCTCGCCGTTCACCGGGTTCACCGTGGTGTCATTATCGCCATGGAACACGATAATCGGCTGCGCTGGATTCCCGGCCTTGGCCGCCCGATGCACGCCGCGCTTCATCGCCGTCAGCGCCGACGGCAAATCCTGCGCCGATGCAAACGGCAAGCCTGAATGCACGCCCACCGCCGCAAACAGCTCCGGGTACAGGGTGCCCGCGATCACCGCCATCGCGCCGCCTGCCGACAAGCCGGCCACATACACCTGCCGCTCGTTGACCGGATATTCCTCAATAATCTGCTGCGCAATCCCGGCAATGATGGACGGCTCGCCTTGCCCGCGCTGCTGGTCGATCGCGTTGAACCAGTTCCAGCACTTGGAATGATTGGCCTGGGCGTTTTGCTCCGGGTAGACCACCAGGCAGCCCATCTCCTCGGCCAGCTGATTCATCTGCGTGCCGGCGGCGAAATCATCCGGGTTCTGCGTGCAGCCGTGCAGCATCACCAGCAGCGGCATGGCTTGGCCGTGGTAGCTGGCTGGAATGTACAGCTTGTAATTGCGGGTGCCGGCGTGATTGGTGTAGCTGCCACTAATAAATTGCGCCCCTTCCGTGACGGGCTGTGCCGGCGACGGATGCAGCAGCGAACCCAAATCGATGGCGTGGCCCAGATTCGCCTGCAAATCAATGTTGATGCCCATGCGGTTGAGAATATCTTGCGCATATTCGGCCGGATGAGTGGCCGGATTCGGCGTGTGCGCGGGCTCCGGCGCCGTGCTTGGCGCGGGCTCCGGCGCCGTGCTTGGCGCCGGCTCAGGCGTGCGTGGCGCGGCATTTGGCGGCGGCGGATTAATATCGCGCATGGACGGCCGTTCGAAAGCGCGCTGCAAAGGGATGCCCTTGTTGATTAATTGTTGCGCAGCTTCGCGCATTTGGGTGAGGAAATTGAGTTTCATGGCACTCCTTAGTGGATGCGCGGCGCCAGTGCAGTCTTGAGGACAGCGCTGGCATGCAGCGAACCGAGGACAAAAATGGATTCAATCGTCGCCAGCGCCAATTCGACCGAAACGTCGCTGGCAATGCTGGCCAAGCCCAGTACCTGTATTTGCAGCCGCTGGCCGGCCGCCTGGATCGCTTCCAGGTCGGCGCGCGAGTAATGCTGCATGCCCAGTACCAGGCTTTTACGCGCCACGGTCTGCTTGACCACCTCGGCGTGCTGGTTCAGCTGGTTGCGGATCGCAGTACGAATCAGGTCGGTGCGGTTCGAGTAAAACCCTTCCTGCACCAGCAGGTCAATCTGGCCTAAGTCGATCGGGCCCAGATTAATGGTGATTTTTTCTGATTCTGCGGTCTTCAGCTTTATTTCTTGCAAGGCCATTATTGTCTCCATCTAATCGCCATCTATATGGATGGTAGTCTACGCCGCAACCGCCCCAAGTCAAGCGGCTTCACGGCATAATGTCGCCATGAGTGAAGTAACCAACACAATCCCCTCCCCGGTGCCGTCGCCTTGCGTCAGCCTGTGCAAAATGGACAGCGAGCGCCGCTATTGCATGGGGTGCTTGCGCACCATTCCTGAAATCGTGGCATGGGGCAAGGCCGATGACGATTTCAAACGCGCGGTCTGGGCCGAATTGCCCGAGCGGCGCGCCACCGTCCATTTCGACGAGGAAGAATGAACGCCCTGCCGGATTCGATACAGGTGTTTGAGCGCGGTTGGCTCTCGTCCAACAACATCATGCTGCTGGGCCGGCACGACACGGCGATTATCGATACCGGCTACGTCAGCCACGCGCAACAAACGCTGGAGCTGGTACGGCACGCGCTGCATGGCCGCCATCTCGATCAAATCCTCAACACCCATCTGCATTCGGATCACTGCGGCGGCAACGCCATCTTGCAAGCCCATTTCGGCTGCAAGACCTCGATCCCGGTGGCGGAGGCGGAAAAAGTCCGGCACTGGGACGTCGAAGCACTGAGCTTCAAGGCCACCGGCCAGCGCTGCGACCGCTTCACTTTCGACGCCACCATCGCCCCTGGCGAGGTGCTGACATTGGCGGACATGGAATGGCAAGCGCTGGCCGCACCCGGCCACGATCCGCACTCGCTGATCTTCTACTGCCCGCAAGAGAAAGTATTGGTCTCGGCCGACGCACTGTGGGAAAACGGCTTCGGCGTGATCTTCCCCGAGCTGGACGGCAAGTCCGGCTTTGCCGAGGAGCGCGCCACGCTGGATCTGATCGCCGGCCTCGATGTGAACGCGGTCATCCCCGGCCACGGCGCGCCGTTCACCGATGTGGCCGGCGCCGTGGCGCGCGCCCGCTCGCGGCTGGACTACCTTGCCGCCGACCCGCTGCGCAACGCGCAGAACGCGCTGAAGGTGCTGCTCAAGTTCCTGCTGCTGGAGCGCCAGCGCATTCCGCTGGCTGATGTGCCGGTGCTGCTGACCTCAATGCCGGTGTTCGCGGCGGCCAATAGCAACTTCCTCCAGCAGTCGCCGGACGACTTGGGCAAGTGGGCGGTGGCGCAGTTGGTGCGCGGGGCTGCGGCCCGCGTCGAGGGTGAGTACTTACTCAACGAATAAACTAGAGTAAGCTCTCCAGTTTCTGCACGGTCGTACTATTTTCGATCTATAATCGTTTGAACCGATTAACTCACGTCAGCGAGCACGCCATGACCCTGCCTGCAGTCTTGCAAAACCTCTCCCTCCCTGTCATCGCTTCCCCGATGTTCATTGCCAGCGGCCCTGCGCTGGTGGCGGCACAATGCAAGGCCGGCATCGTCGGCTCCTTCCCGGCGCTGAACGCGCGCCCGGCCGAGCTGCTGGACGTGTGGCTGACCGATCTGCAAAAAGAACTGGCGGAATTCCAGGCCGCCAACCCGGACAAGCGCGTCGGCCCGATCGCCGTCAACCAGATCGTGCACCAGTCCAACGACCGCCTCGCGCATGACGTGGAAGTGTGCGTGAAGCACCAGATCCCGATCATCATTTCCTCGCTGCGGGCGCCGCCGAAAGAGATGCTGGACGCCATCCACAGTTACGGCGGCATCGTGCTGCACGATGTGATCTCGATCCGTCACGCGGAAAAAGCGCTGGAAGCGGGCGTCGATGGCCTGATCCTGGTGGCCAGCGGCGCCGGCGGCCACGCCGGTACGCTGTCGCCGTTCGCGCTGGTCGGTGAAGTGCGCAAGTTCTTCAAAGGCCCGATCGCCCTGTCCGGTTCGATTGCCACCGGCGATGCCATCCTGGCGGCGCAGGCCATGGGCGCGGATTTCGCGTACATCGGCTCGCGCTGGCTGGCGACCAAGGAATCCAACGTCAGCGACGGCTACCGTGAGGCCATCGTCGAATCGACCGCCGCCGATATCGTCTACTCCAACCTGTTCACCGGCGTGCACGGCAATTACCTGAAAAAATCCATCGTCGCCGCCGGCCTCGACCCGGACGCGCTGCCGACCGCCGACAAGACCGCCATGAACTTTGGTTCCAGCAGCGCCAAGGCATGGCGCGACATCTGGGGCGCCGGCCAAGGCGTGGGCTTGATGGACGACATCCCATCGGCCGGCGAAATGGTCGAACGCCTCAAGCGCGAATACGACGCCGCCCGCGCCCGTCTGGCACTGTAATATTTTTCAGATAAGATGTCCGTTCAGATAACAACTGGACGGAATCATGAAGAAACTCATAGCGCTGTTGCTGGCGCTGGCATGTACGGTGGGCCGTGCGCAGGGGCTGGTGCCGATTAACGCCGAGGCGGAGGCGCTGATCCACCAAGGGCATTTGTTCCAGGCGCAGGGCAAGTACAAGGATGCGTTCGAGAAGTTCTCGGCGGCGGCGCAGGCCGATCCAGTTTCATCCCTGCCGCTGTCGAGTCTTGCCGGCATGCTGTTGCGGATGTCGCAGCAGATGCAGGGGGACGACGCGGCCAAGCTGCGGCAGCAATCGGAAGGTCTGGCGCGGCAGGCGCTGCAAATGCATGCCAGCGATGCGGTGGCGCAGGAAGTGCTGCGTGAACTCAGCGATGACAAGCCGCTGCCGCTGCACGAGCCAACACCGGAAGCGGCAGCCGCGCTGCACGAGGGCGAATTGTTGTTCAACCAGCGCAAGCTCGATGAAGCGCTGGTGCACTACGAGCGCGCCGCGGCGCTCGATCCCAAGTATTCGGTGGCGTGGATTTACGCCGGCGACTGTTTCTACTTCCAGAAAAAATACGCCGAGGCCGAGCAGCGCTTCCGCAAGGGCGTGGAGGCCGAGCCGCTCAATTCGCAGGGCTGGCGCTTCCTCGCCGATGCGCTGGTGTCGCAGGACAAGCCTGGTCCCGCCGAGGGCGCGCTGATGAGCGGTATCGCCGCGCAGCCGAGCCAGATGCCGAACTGGATCAAGCTTAATCAGCTGCGCAGCATGAGCGGCTTCCCGCTGACGTCCCTGAACCTGGTGCGCAAGGCGAGCGCTGAGCTCGACCCTGCCACGCGCACCTTGCATTTGCAGATTGATCCATCGCTAAAATCGCTAGATCCGGCCAAGCAGCCGGACGCCGGATTCTGGATGTCGCTGGCAACGCAGCGGGCGGTTGAAGACAAGGCCGCGCGCGAGGGCAAGGCCAGCGTTACGCCGTTTGCCACGGAGGCCGAAGCATGGCGCAAGGCGCTGGCGATTGCCGACCAGCTGTCGGCCAAGGGCGGCGGCGAGTTGCAGGATCCGGCGCTGAAAACCATGCAGCAGCTGGCCAAGGCCGATCAGCTAGAAGCTGCGCTGCTGCTGTTGCAGTACAAGGAATCGTGGCGCGCCGAGTTTGAAACGTGGAAGACGGCACACCCGGAAGGCGTGCGCAAATTCATCGACGCCTATCAGCTGCGCCCTTAACCCTTGGCGTCAGGATTGTTAATCGCCCACAGGCCCGGCAGGTTGCGCCAGTAGCCGTAAGCGTCCATGCCGAAACCGACCACGAAGCGGTTCGGGATGGTGATGCCGACGATGTCCGCCTTCACCGGCTTGACCTTGCCGATCGCCTTGTCCGCGAACACGGCGAGGATCACTTCCTTCGCGCCCATGTCCAGCAAGCGCTGCTTGACGTGGGCCAGCGTTTCGCCTTCGTCCAGGATATCATCGAGCACGATCACGGTGCGGCCGCTGACGTTCGAGCGCGGCACCACTTTCCACACTACCTCGCCGCCCTTGTCCTCGTCGCCGTAGCGGCTGACGTGGATGTAGTCGAATTCCAGCGGGAAGGTCAGCTGCGGCAGCAGGTTGCCGGTGAAGACCACGGCGCCGCCCATCACGCCCAGCACCAGCGGGAACTCTTCGGCATCGGGCTGGTTGTAGCGGGCATTGAGCGTGTCGGCCATGGCGCTGACAGCGTTGTCGACGTCCTGCTTGGTGAACAGTTCTTCGGCGCTCTCCAGCAGGGCGCGGGCGCGGTTGTGGTGGAAGTCTTGCATGATCTTTTTGTTAAAAACGAATTTAAAAACGAATGAAGACCGATATTATCCCTCAATTACGTATAGTCGCGTATGTCGGCTATCACCTTGCCGTCATTGGGCAGACTGCCCACGGCGACAAACTGCACTTCGCCGCGTAGCTTGGTCAGGGTGCGGATTGATTCAACAATGGCGGCGTCGCTGGCGCTGGCAGGATCGGCCACTTCGCAATGCAGCGTCATCGCCTCCTGCGCGATCTGGCCTGATACCACGAGGCGCGCTTTCACAATCTCCGGGTGGCGGCGCGCAATGTCGTGCACCTGCGACGGATGAACGAACATGCCACGGATTTTGGTGGTTTGGTCGGCGCGTCCCAGCCAGCCCTTGATGCGGGTGTTGGTGCGGCCGCAGTCCGATGGTGGCGCGTCGGCCATAATCGCTGACAGGTCGCCGGTGGCGAAGCGGATCAGCGGGTAGTCCGGGTTGAACACGGTGACGACCACTTCGCCTACTTCTCCCGCAGGTACGGGCTCGCCGCTGCCGGGGCGAACGATTTCGAGGATCACGTCTTCATCCAGCACCATGCCGGGATCGCGCATGTCGCCGCTGCGCGTTTCGTAGGCGATGCTGCCGATATCGGCGGAAGCATAGGATTGCAGCACCTGCGGCACGCCATGTTCGGCCAGCCATGTGCGCAAGGACTCCGGCAGCGCTTCGGCGCTGACCAAGGCGCGCCTGATGCTGCTGATGTCCGTGCCCAGCTCCTGCGCTTTCTCGATGATGATCTTCAGGAAGGACGGCGTGCCGACGTAGGTGTCCGGCCGCAGCGCATGGATGGCTTGTACCTGCATTTCGGTTTGGCCGCTGCCGGCCGGGATCACTGCACAGCCCAGGCGCGCTGCACCGCCGTCCACCATGAAGGCGGCCGGCGTGAAGTGATACGAGAAACAGTTTTGCAGCAGGCTGCCGGGGCGCACGCCCGCCGCGTACAGTGGACGAGCGAAACGCCACCAGTCAGCGCTGCGGCCTTCAGGATCAAAGATTGGGCCGGGCGACATGAACACGCGTGCCAATTGGCCGACCGGCGTGGTGTTCAAGCCGCCGAACGGTGCTTGCAGCTCTTGCAGCGCGTGCAGGTCGGACTTGCGCGTCACCGGCAGCGTCGCCAGCGCGGCGCGGCTGCTGATGTCGGCGGCGTTGACGTCCTTCAGAATGCGCGACCATCCTGCCGCCGCCTTGGCGCGTGCCACCAGCTGTGGCAGGCGCGCCATCAACTCGCGTTCGCGCTGTTCCGGCGGGCGGGCTTCCAGGCTATCGAAAGTGTCGGCCATGTTTATATTCCTTGAATTTCGCGTTGCAGCTTCTTGGTCAGTTTGGCGAATACCAGCTCGTAGGATCGCTGCAGCAGCTCGGCCACTTCCGTATCGCTGATCGCTTTCGGATCTTCGATGTAGACCCACTTGGCGCGCGCCAGGTAGGGGGCCGGAATGATGCCGGGGCGGTCGGTCAGTTCCAGGAAGCGGTCGTCGTCGACCTTGAAGCTGATGCCACGCTCGCTGCCATCGGCGCCGGTCACGGCGAACATTTTTTCGCCGATGGAGAACACCAGATTGGTTTCCCACTTGATGTCTTCTGTGGCGCCGGGTAGTTTGCGGCAGTAAGCCTTGGCCTTCGTCAGATTCATCGTGTTCCTTATGCCAGCCAGCGCTTGCGGCGCCGGTAGAATTTCATGTCGCGGAAGCTCTTGCGGCCCGCACCGGAGACGCCGAGGTAGAACTCTTTCACGTCCTCGTTGCAGGACAAGTCGGCCGCCGCGCCTTCCATCACCACGCGGCCGTTTTCGAGGATGTAGCCGAAGTCCGCGTAGCGCAGCGCGATGCTGGTGTTTTGCTCGGCCAGCAGGAAGGACACGTTCTCCTTGCTGTTCAAGTCCTTGACGATGCCGAAGATCTCCTCAACGATTTGCGGCGCGATGCCCATTGATGGCTCATCGAGCAGAATCATGGAAGGCTTGGCCATCAGCGCGCGGCCGATGGCGCACATTTGTTGTTCGCCGCCCGAGGTGTAGCCTGCTTGGCTGCTGCGGCGTTCTTTCAAGCGCGGGAAGTAGTGGTAGACCTTTTCCAGCGATTGCTTGAGTTCTGCGCGCGAGTCGGTGCGGGTGTAGGCGCCGGTCAGCAGGTTTTCTTCGATGGTCAGGTGGCCGAAGCAGTGGCGGCCTTCCATCACTTGCGACAGGCCGCGCTTGACCAGTTCATTCGGCGTGAGATGGTCGATGCGTTCGCCCTTGAACTGGACCTCGCCCTTGGTGACGTCGCCGCGTTCGCCGCGCAGCAGGGTGGAGATGGTTTTCAGCGTGGTCGATTTACCCGCGCCGTTAGCGCCCAGCAGGGCCACGATCTTCCCCTGCGGGACTTGCAAAGAGACGCCTTTCAGCACGAGGATAACGTGGTCGTAGATAACTTCCACGTTATTCACAGACAGGTACGGAGTGGTGGTCATTTCATGCATGCCGGCGTGATTTTTTTCTCGGCCGCGTAGGCAGCGGAGCTTTCCTCCAGCAGCTTGCGGGTCAAGGCCTTGTCGCCAACGATCCAGTTTGGCGTGATGGCGTTCCACTTCTTGCCGTCCCATTGCTGGACTTTTACCGCGCCCGAGCCTTCATGATCGTCGCAACTGGTTTTCACCGATGGCAGCATGCCAAATGCACCGACGGCTTTCAAGCGCGCTTCATCCACATTGAGGTTTTCCAGCCCCCAGCGCATTTGCTCGCCAGTTATGCGCTTACCTTTGCCGAACTTCTCCTGCGCGGCGCGGATCGCCTCTACCCACAGAATGCCCGCGCTCACACCGCGCATGTGGTACACGCTGCCGATGCGCGATGCGTCGGCCAGGTTGCCCTTGCCGTCGGCATAGAGTTTTTTGCGGATCTCGTCCATCACCGGGTAATTGCCTGGCGTGTTGAAGGTCATCGCGCTATAGCCCTTGGCCGCATCGCCGGTAGGTACGGTATCTTCTTCCGAGCCGGCCCACCACACGCCGAGAATTTTCTCGCGCGGGAAGCCGTTGCGCTGCGCGGTCTTGATGGCGACCGCATTCATCGAGCCCCAGCCCCACAGAATCACGTGATCGGGGCGCGCCTGGCGAATTTGCAGCCATTGCGATTGCTGCTCGCTGCCTGGCGGTGTGACCGGAATCTTGATCAGTTCAAAACCGTGCTGCTTGCTCAACGCCTCCAGCACCGGTAAGGGTTCTTTGCCGAATGCCGAGTCGTGATACAGGTGCACGATCTTCTTGCCTTTCAGTTTATCGATGCCGCCTTCTTTATCGCCGAGGTACTTGATCATGGCCGCAGCCTGATTCCAGTAGCTGGTAATCAGCGGGAACACGTAGGGGAACACTTTGCCGTTGGCGGCATCCGAACGGCCGTAGCCGATCATCGTCATTGGAATTTTATCGACAGCGAGGCGATCGAGAATTCCGTAAGCCACGCCGGTGGACAAAGGCTCCACCAAAGTTGCGCCGCCGTTCTTGGTTTTCAAACGCTCGTAGCACTCCACGCCGCGCGATGGGTTGTATTCGGTCTCGCACTCTTCCCACGAAATCTTCACGCCATTCACGCCGCCTGACAAATTCACCAGGTTGAAGTAGTCGATGATGCCGCCATAAAAGCCCGAACCGCCCGCCGCATAAGGGCCGACGCGATACGAGGGAAGGGCGATGTACTGTTCCGCAGGCTGCGCGATGGCGGTGCCGCTGGCAGCGAGTGTGATTCCGGCGACGATGGATGAAAAGCGTTTCATAGTGTGTCTCCTCTGATTTTTTAATGGGGGAACGGCCACAGACGCAACTTCTCTTTACCTATTTGCCACAGGCGCGCAAGGCCGTGAGGCTCGACGATCAGGAAAAATATAATCAACGCGCCGAACACCATCAGCTCCAGGTTGGAGGCGACGCTGGTCGGCAGCGCAAGGCTATGCGCAACGACATTCAACAGCACCGGCAGCAGCACAATAAAGGCCGCGCCGAGGAAAGAACCCAGTACCGAACCGACGCCGCCGATGATAATCATGAACAGAATACGGAACGACAGATCGAGGTTGTACGCTTCCGGCTCCACGGTGCCGAGGTAGGCGTATGCGTACAGCGCGCCGGCTACGCCGCAGTAAAAGGAACTAACGGCAAACGCCAGCAGCTTGGTGCGCATCAGGCGGAAGCCTATCACTTCGGCCGCCACGTCCATATCGCGCACCGCCATCCATGAACGGCCGACGTTGGAGCGGATCATGTTCTTGGCCAGCAGCGCCATCACGGCCACCACGGCCAGCACCAGCAGGTACTTGCGATCCGGCGTATCAAAGGCGTAGCCGAGGATGACGATGGGCTGCGCGGTAATCACGCCGGAGCTGCTGTAGTTGGTCAGGTAAGGAATCTTGGTCAGGCACCAGACCACGAAGAACTGCGTGGCCAGCGTGGCAGCGGCCAAGTAAAAACCGCGGATACGCAACGACGGCAAGCCAAACGCAATGCCGACCAGCGCCGCGCTCAAGCCGCCCAGCACAAACGCCAGCAGCACTGGCAGGCCCGGTATGCGCAGGATGAAGTTATACGATGCAAACGCGCCGACTGCCATGAAGGCCGCCGTGCCTAGCGATAGCTGGCCTGCGTAGCCGGTCAGGATGTTCAGTCCAAGCGCCGCCAGCGAAAAGATCAGGAACGGAATCAGAATCGCCGACAGTGCGTACGGCGATGCGACCAGCGGCACCACCACGATGGCGATCACCAGCAAGGCAAGCAGCGCAAGGCGGTCTTGCAGGATCGGGAAAATCTGGCCGTCGGCTTGATAGCTGGTTTTGAATTGTCCTGCTTCGCGATAGAGCATGGCTCAGATCCTTCGGATGATTTTTTCGCCGAACAGCCCTTCGGGCCGCACCAGCAGGAACAACAGGGCCAGCACGTAAGGGAACCATCCCTCGATGCCGCCGCCGACCATCGGGCCGATGTACACCTCGGCCAGTTTTTCCGACGCGCCGATAATCAGGCCGCCGACAATCGCGCCCGGCATGGAAGTGAAGCCGCCGAGGATCAGCACCGGCAGTGCCTTCAGCGCCACGAAGGTCAGCGCGAACTGCACGCCATTGCGCGCGCCCCACAGCATGCCCGCCACCAGCGCCACCAGGCCCGCCACGGCCCACAGCACGGCCCAGATGCGTTGCAGCGGAATGCCGACGGCTAGTGCGGCTTGGTGATCGTCGGCCACGGCGCGCAAGGCGCGGCCTACCTTGGTTTTCGAGAACAGCAGGGCCAGCGAGGTGACCAACAAGCCGCACACCAGCGCCGCCATGATGTCGAATTGCGAGACGAGGATGTTGTAGTTGTCCATCAGGTACTGCGACGGCACGTCTTCAATCGGCAGTTCCAGCTTGCGCACTTGGGCGCCGAACACCAGCTGCGCCAAGCCTTCGATGAAAAACGCCAGTCCGATGGTCGCCATGAATAGTGTGATCTCCGGCTGATTGACCAAGGGCCGCAGCACCACGCGTTCAATTGATAGGCCGAGCAGAATCATGACCGCGACAGTGATCGGCAGCGCGATCCACAGCGACACGCCTAGCTTGTCCATCACGCCGACGCAGGTCAGCGCGGCGAAGTACACCATCGCACCTTGCGCAAAATTGAATACGCCGGAGGCCTTGTAGATCAGCACAAAGCCAATCGCCACCAGCGCATACATCACGCCGGATAGCAGGCCGCCGATCAGCACTTCAAAGAAGAAGTTGAGATTCATTAGCAGCCCACCCCAAGGTAAGCGTTGATCACATTCTGATTGCTGCGTACTTCGTCCGGCGTGCCGTCGCCGATTTTTTTGCCGTAGTCGAGCACCACCACGCGATCCGAGATATCCATCACCACGCCCATGTCATGCTCGATCAGCACAATGGTGGTGCCGAATTGGTCGTTCACGTCGAGTATGAAGCGGCACATGTCCTGCTTTTCTTCGACGTTCATGCCGGCCATGGGTTCGTCGAGCAGCAGGATTTCCGGCTCGGCGGCCAGCGCGCGGCCTAGCTCCACGCGCTTTTGCAAGCCGTAGGGCAGGCGGCCCACCGGCGTTTTGCGGATGGCTTGAATCTCTAAAAAATCGATGATTTCTTCCGCCTTGATGCGGTGGGCGATTTCCTCGCGCCGCGCCGGGCCCCAATACAAGGCCTGCATCAGGAAGTTGGATTTCATCTTCAGGTTACGGCCGGTCATGATGTTGTCCAGCACTGTCATACCCTTGAACAGGGCGATATTCTGGAAGGTGCGGGCGATGCCGGATTTGGCGGCGGCGTAGCAATCCATATTCTTGCGTACCTCGCCGCGATAGACGATCTGGCCTTGCTGCGGGCGGTACACGCCGTTGATCACGTTCAGCATCGAGCTTTTGCCGGCGCCATTTGGGCCGATGATGGCGCGGATCTCGTGCTGGCGCACGTCGAAGGAAATGTCGGTCAGCGCCTTCACGCCGCCGAACGACAGCGAGATGTTTTTCAGGTCGAGGATGACCGGGCCGATTTCGCGCTTGGTGGTGACAAAGTGGGCGTCTGGTTCATTCATCTGCATATGCGCCTCCTCCGTCATGCCGCTGCCTGCACGGCAGGATAGGTTTTGCAGCTGTCGATTTTGAGATCGGCCGCCACCACGCCGCTGCGGCCATCCTCAAACTTGACTTGCGTCTCGATGTATTGCGAGGTCTTGCCGCCGTAAAGCGCGATGATCAGCACCGCGTATTTTTCAGCGATGAATTTGCGGCGCACTTTGCGCGTGCGGGTCAGCTCGTCATCATCGGGATCGAGCTCCTTGTGCAAGACGAGGAAGCGGTGGATTTGCGTGTCGCTCATGGCCGGCTCGGCGGCGAGGTCGGCGTTGACTTGTTCGATGCAGTCGCGCACCAGCCCGTACACGGCCGGATGCGCGGCCAGATCCGTGTAGCCGGAATAGGCAATGCTGCGCCGTTCGGCCCAGTTGCCCACCGCTTCCATATCAATGTTGATGAAAGCGCACACCTCGTCGCGCTGGTGGCCAAACACCACCGCTTCCTTGATGAAGGGGAAGAACTTGAGCTTGTTTTCGACGTAGTTGGGCGCGAAAATGGCGCCGCTGTTCATGCGGCCGACGTCGGCCGCACGGTCGATGATTTTGAGATGGCCTTCGTGGTCGAACAGGCCGGCGTCGCCGGTGTGGAAATAGCCATGTTCATCGATCGCTTCGGCGGTGGCGTCCGGGCGCTTGTAGTAACAGTCCATTAACGTCGGCGATTTGACGAGAACTTCGCCGTTATCGGCCAGCTTCACCTCCACGCCTGGGGCAGGCAGGCCAACGCTGTCGAACTTGATCTGGCCGTCCGGTTGCAAACAGATGTAGGCGCAGGTTTCGGTCGATCCGTAAAATTGCTTCAAGTTGACGCCAATTGAGCGATAAAAGCGGAATAAATCGGGGCCGATCGCGGCGCCTGCCGTGTAGGCGACGCGGATGCGTGACATCCCAAGCACGTTCTTCAGCGGGCCGTAGACCAGCATCTTGCCGACGGCGTAGCGCAGGCGTTCGCCCAGTGCCACCGGCTTGCTGTCTAAAATTTGAGCACCGCAGCGGCGCGCCACACCCATGAAGTAATGGAACATGCGGCGTTTGATGGCGCCGGCGTCTTCCATGCGGATCATCACCGTGGTCAGCATGTTTTCGAACACGCGCGGCGGGGCGAAGTAATAAGTCGGGCCGATTTCGCGCATATCGGTCATGACGGTTTCGCCGGATTCCGGGCAATTGACCGTGAAACCGGCAGTCATTGCCTGCGCGAAGGAGAACAGGCAGTCGCCCACCCACGCCATTGGCAGGTAGGAGAGGATGTCTTCCTCATCAGTTAGCTTCTCGAAACCGACGCCGCCATCGCCCGCCGCCAGCAGTGCGGCGTGGGTTTGGCACACGCCCTTGGGCTTGCCGGTGGTGCCGGAGGT
Organism: Duganella rivi; assembly: GCF_009857435.1. Lineage (GTDB taxonomy): Bacteria > Pseudomonadota > Gammaproteobacteria > Burkholderiales > Burkholderiaceae_D > Rugamonas > Rugamonas rivi. The sequence goes on along the minus strand of NZ_WWCK01000006.1, from coordinate 448,310 downwards.
GTACAGGATGATGGCATTGTCGCTGGCGCGGCCTTCGGCCACTTGCGCATCAAAGAAACCGGGATGAGCTTTGTCCCAGGCGCGCCCCATGTCCTGAAGGCGGGCGAAAGAGATCAGGCTGGGCTGGCGGTAGTGGCGCATGCCGCGCTCGTCGTCGTAGGCGATATGGCGTATGTGCGGATACAACGTTTGCAATTCGAGCAACTTGTCGACTTGCTCCTGGTCTTCGACAATGGCGTAATGGATTTCGGCGTTTTCCAGTACGTAGGCCATGTCGGCGGCGGGCGCGTCCTGGTACAGCGGCACCGGCACGCCACCGAGGCATTGGGCGGCCAGCATCGACCAGTACAGGCGCGGACGGTTGTCGCCGATGATGGCGAGATTCATGCCCCGTTCGAAGCCGAGCGCGGCCAGTCCGCAGGCGAGGGCGCGCACTTCGTCGTTGACCTGGGCCCAGTTCCAGCTTTGCCAGATGCCCAGGTATTTTTCTCGAAACGCGGGTTTCCCCGGCCGGACTTGGCCATGGGCGAGCAAGCGGCGAGGAAAAGTCTCGTAAGCTGTTTGCACCAGTGTCTCCTGTTGCTGTTTCTTTTTGTGTGATGATATTAGCGTGCCGCGAGAAGGCAGGTTGTCTTTTCGACGACAATTGGCCGACTTTCTATGGTGCATTGCAAAAAAATGTCTGATCGAAACCAAATCACTTTGCAGGAAGCGTTGCGTTCGGCGATCTGGGCGAAAGACTTGACGCCGGAACAAATGGCGCGGGTCGAAGCCGATACGTTTGAAACTTTTGTGCCCAAGGGCGGTTATGTCTGCCGTAAGGGCGACATGGTGGAGAATTGGCTCGGCATTATCGACGGCATGGTGAAGATGAATAATTTCTCTTCCGATGGTAAAAGCGTGACATTTACCGGCGTGCCTCCCGGCGGCTGGTTTGGCGAGGGCACGGTTTTAAAAAACGAAATACTCAAATACGATGCGATGGCCTTGCGCGACAGCCGGATTGCGCGCATGCCGGCAGCTACTTTTATGTGGCTATTGGATAGCAGCTTGCCTTTTACGCGGTTTTTGTTGATGCAATTAAATGAGCGTTTGGGGCAGTTTATCGGGATGGTAGAGAATGACCGCTTATTAAATCCTGATACGCGGGTGGCGCGCTGTTTGGCATCGTTATTTCATTCGCATTTATATCCGGGCTTGGACAAGATCGTACATATCTCGCAGGAAGAATTGGGATTATTATCCGGCGCCTCGCGCCAGCGCGCGAATCAGGCGCTGCAGCTTTTGGAGAAACAGGGATTGCTGAGTTTGGATTACGGCGGCATCCGCATCCTCGATTTGGACGGATTACGGCGCTACGAGGCATAGCGCCTATATTTTCGCCCAATCCATGCCAATTATTGGCACGAATCTGCCAAAATTCGGCATACTAAGCGGCATTACGCAGCCGCTCCCGCCAGCGATCCTGCATCTCTTGTAGCCGAATCCAGCTTCCCACAGACCGGCCTGTAGCCTTTGAAAGACGCTCCGCCATGGCCGGACTGATCCTTGATTGGCCATTTAAAAGCCGATGCACTGTCGACGGAGATACGCCTAATTGTCCAGCAAATTGGCGAGCACTAACTTCATTTGGCTTTAGGTATAATTCAGCAATAAATTCGCCGGTAGGTCGGCGGATTGTACATTTTCATTACTGATAATCCTCATAGTCAATCACATAAGCATTGCTGCTTTCCAATTCGAATGTCAGTCGCCAGTTTTCATTTACCTTTATAGACCAACGCGGTTTTTTCACTTCTTTCAGTAAGTGGAAATTTAAACCGGTCTGATCCATATCCTCTGCGGCTCCAGCCGTATCCAATGCCGCTAGTAAATTTTTTAGGCGCATCGCATGATGAGGTTGTATTCCTCTCAGGCTACCGGACTCAAAAAACAGGCCTAATCCCTTGTGGCGAAATGAGACAATCATGATCAATATAGCCCTTGGTTGTTAACACAACAAGCTGAGCCATTAAATCATTCGCCTACACAGCCGTTTAGCGGCAGATCAAGTAATCGCGGTATCATAGGGGCAAGATATTTTGAGCTTTCCCCATGAATACTCCAGACCCTTCCCAAGTCGCCGAGCGCCTCGCGCTGTTGCGGGCGGCCATGCGCCAGCAGCATATTGATGCGCTGATGATTCCGTCCGCCGATCCCCACCTGTCCGAATATTTGCCCGAACGCTGGCAAGGCCGCGAATGGGCGTCCGGTTTTACCGGCTCGGTCGGCACCCTGATCATCACGCCGGAATTCGCCGGTATCTGGACTGATGCCCGCTATTGGACGCAAGCCGAACAGCAATTGGCTGAAACGGGCATTCAGCTGATGAAGCTGACCTCCGGCGCCAGCGTGCAATATGTTGACTGGCTGGCAAGCCACCTGAAGTCCGGCCAAACGCTGGCTGTCGATGGCACCGTGCTCGGCCTCGCCATCGCTCGCCTGCTGCAAACCGCGCTGGACGCCAAAGACGTCAAGCTGCGTACCGAACTCGACTTGCTGGAACAAGTCTGGCCAGACCGTCCAGCGTTGCCGGCCGCGTCGATATACGAGCATCTGCCGCCCTACGCCTCGAAAAGCCGCAGCGGCAAGCTGGCCGACCTGCGCGCCGCCATGCAGCAAGCCGGCGCCAACCGTCATCTGATTTCGACGCTGGACGATATCGCCTACCTGTTCAACCTGCGCGGCGCTGACGTCAATTTCAACCCGATCTTCCTGTCGCACGCCCTGATCACAGCCACCCGCGCCACGTTATACGTGGCTGATGGCAAGATTTCACCGGAATTGCGCACCGCGCTGGCCGACGAAGGCATCGACGTCGCCCCCTACGCCTCGGCCGCCGCCGCGCTGGCCGCCTTGCCTGCCGACGCCGCCGTACTGCTCGACCCGCGCCGCATCACTTACGGCACCCGCCAGTGGATCCCGGCCAAGGTGAAGGTCATTGAATCGATCAACCCGACCACGCTGGCCAAGTCGCGCAAGAGCGAGCAGGACGCCATCCATGTGCGCGCCACCATGGAACAGGACGGCGCCGCCCTGTGCGAATTCTTCACTTGGCTGGAACAAACCCTGGCCAATCCCCAGCGCGATCCACTGACCGAGCTGGAGATCGACAAGCAAATCACCGCCGCCCGCGCGCGCCGTCCCGGCTTCATCAGCCCAAGCTTTGCGACCATCGCCGGCTTTGGCCCCAACGGCGCGATCATGCATTACCGCGCCACTGAGGCGCGCCACGCCACCATCGAGGGCAACAACCTGCTGCTGATCGATTCCGGCGGCCAATACCTGGGCGGCACCACCGACATCACCCGCGTGGTGGCGGTAGGCCGCATCACCGACGAGCACCGCCGCGATTTCACGCTGGTACTGAAAGGCATGATCGCCTTGTCCGCCGCCCGCTTCCCGCGCGGCGCCAAGTCGCCAATGCTGGACGCCATCGCCCGCGCGCCGCTGTGGGCCGAGGGACTGGACTTCGGCCACGGCACCGGCCACGGCGTCGGCTACTTCCTGAATGTGCACGAAGGCCCGCAGTCGATTTCGCCATCCACCATGCCGGAAGCGCACACGGCGATGGAGCCGGGCATGATTACTTCCATTGAACCGGGCTTGTACCGTCCCGGCCGCTGGGGCATCCGCATCGAGAACCTGGTGCTGAACCGCGCCGCCGGGCAGACCGAGTTTGGCGAATTCCTCAACTTTGAAACGCTGACCCTGTGCCCGATCGACACCCGCTGCATTGAACCAACGCTGCTGCGCGACGATGAGAAACGCTGGCTCAACGATTACCACGCCACGGTGCGCAAGCGCCTGTCGCCGCTGCTGTCGGGCGATGCGCTGGCATGGCTGGAACAACGCACGGAGGTGCTGGCATGAGCGGACGCGCAACCAAGGCCACCACGGCGGTCGACCGCCTGAAACGCCGCAGCGGCAACGAAAAATATTCGATGTCGGTGACCGGCAGCGGTCACTTCTTCCTGTCCGACGGCGCCGGCAATCCGCCGCTGTGCCCGCCGATGGAGCTCGATGATTTCGTCGCCTTCGTTAAAACCATTGCACCGGAAGCGCCCAAGCGCGTGAGCAAGCTCGATATCGCGTTCGAAAAACAGCTTAAAAAATAAGAAAGAGGCGCACCATGCCCGCCATCGAATTCCTGCAAGCCTATTGGTCTCATGCCGAGATCGCCACCAACGCGGTGATCCTGTTGAACTTGCTGGGCGCCTTGGCGCTGGGCTTGCTGGTGGGCTATGAGCGCTCTTACCATGGGCGCGCCGCCGGCATGCGCACCTACGGCCTGGTGTGCATGGCTTCGGCTGCACTGACTGTGATCGGCGGCTATCCGGGACATTGGTTTGGCGGCCATGTGTCGCAGTACCTGGTGAATTCCGATCCGACCCGCGTCATTCAAGGCATCGTCACCGGCATCGGCTTCCTCGGCGCCGGCGTCATCATGCGCGAAGGCTTTAATATTAGTGGGCTGACTACGGCGGCCTCGATCTGGGCCTCGTCAGTCATCGGCGTGATGGTCGGCGTGGGCTTTTACCTCGGCGCCATCGGGCTGGCTATCTTGTGCGCTGGCTCGATGATTTTCCTGACCCGGGTGGAAGCGTGGCTGCCATCGCGCCATGCGATTGCGATTACCATGCGCTTCAAGGCTGGCTATAAGCCGCAGGAGCCGGCGCTGAGGGAGATGGCCTTGCAGCGCGGCTATGAAATCGCCGGCGGCTCGATGATGATAGGCAGCGAGGGCGGCATGCAGGAATGGCGCTTCGTGGCGATCGCCCTCAGTAAGCGCAGTGGCGCGACGATGGCGGTATTATCGGCGGAGTTAGCCGAATTTGATGGCATTCACAGCTTCCAGCTCACCCACGCACGCAACTGAATATGAACGCACAAGCGCAGGCAGTCTTTGATTTCTGGTTTGCGGGCACGGACGCGCAGCGGCGCGTATGGTTCCAAAAGGACGACGCCTTCGACCGCGAGATCGAGCAACGCTTCGGCGACGAGATTGCGCAGGCGCTGGAAGGCGGTCTGCGCCAGTGGGATGCCGAAGGCCCGCAAGCCGCGCTGGCGCGCATCCTGCTGCTCGACCAGTTTTGCCGCAACGTGCATCGCGGCACGCCGCTGGCGTTTGCCGGCGACCACCTGGCCCTGCAGGCCGCGCTCGATATGATCGAGGCCGGCGACGACCAGTTGTTGCCGCCTTTGCAGCGCGCCTTTGTCTACCTGCCGCTGGAGCATGCGGAAGACATGGCGATGCAGGAGCAGGCCGTCGCCTTGTTCACGGGGCTGGCCGAGACCGGGGCCGGCAATCAGGGCTTGGCCGGCATGCTCGACTTTGCCAAGCGCCATCGCGAGGTGATACACCGCTTCGGTCGCTTCCCGCATCGCAACGCCATTCTTGACCGGCCATCGACGCCGGCCGAGTTGGCCTTCCTCAAGCAGCCGGGATCGGGGTTCTAATGGGACAGACGGTCAATCTGATCGGCGCTGGCCATGTCGGCCGCGTGCTGGGCAAACTGCTGGCGGCGCAAGGCTTCCGCATTCAGCGAGTGCTGACGCGTTCGCCGGCCTCGGCGCAGCACGCGGTGGACTTTATCGGCGCGGGCAGCGTCGCGACTGCATATGACCAGCTGCAGCCGGCGGCCATCCATGTACTGGCGGTGGGCGACGACCAGATCGTGCCGGCCAGCGAGGCCTTGGCGCGCGCAGTGCCCTTGCACGGCAGCATAGTGTTTCATTGCAGCGGCGCGCTGGCGTCGGATCGCTTGCAGGCCGCGCGCGACGCCGGTGCGCTGGTCGCCAGCGTGCACCCGATCCGCAGTTTTGCCGATCCGGCGGCGGTGGTTGCACAATTTTCAGGCACGTTCTGCGGCATTGAGGGGGATGAAGGCGCGCTGGCGGTGCTGACGCCGGCCTTGCAGGCCATCGGCGCGCAGCCGGTGACTATCAACGCCGCCGCCAAGACGGTGTACCACGCGGCCGCCGTGTTCGCCAGTAACTACCTCGTGACGGTGCTGGACGCCGCGCTGCGCGCCTACCAGGCAGCAGGCATTCCCGAGCCGGTGGCGCGCCAGTTGGCGCAGCCACTGGCCAGCGAATCGATGGCGAATGTGTTCCGCCTTGGCGCCGCCGCCGCACTCAGCGGGCCCATCGCGCGCGGCGACCTGGCCACCGTGGCGCGCCAGCAAGCAGCGGTTAGCGCGTGGGATGAGGAAACCGGAGCGTTGTATCGGTCTCTTATTGCTCCGACCACAGACTTAGCCCGGAGAAAACAGCAGAAATAGCATATAAGTACGTAACTCCTTGCAAATTACTACTTAACAACTATATTTTAAGTAGGTGTAACCTTTGTCAAGGACAGTTGTTTGCAGTTGTATTGCTACGAATTCACAAAATAAGTACCGGGATGTGTCGACAAACCTCTGAATTAGCAATAAGCTTGATTCTTGGAATCTTTTCTACAAGAATCAAGCTGCAAGCTTAACCGGCGCCAAATCTGGATAGTAGGGGTAAGAACATGTTATTTCTGAAAAGTACGACCGTAACGAAAGCGCCTGGGATTTACGACGTTGATGTCGCTGCCAAGCCGCCTGGCAAAACCTTCGGCGTGTTCATCGCCACCGACCCGGACAATCCTCCGGCGGAAGTGCTGGCGCAACTGGCCGCGCTGGGATTCAAACAGACCTACAGCGGCGGCTACACCCACAAAGACCGCGGCAAGGTGCTGGATCTGCACTTCCAAAAAGCCGGTACCGACCTGTTCGAAGGCTGGAAAGCCGAAGAACTGGAAGCCAATATGGCTGCCATCAACGCGCTGTTCAACGGCGTCGGCATCACCATCACGCCACGCGTGATGAGCTTGGCTGAAGCTTACGCTTAATTTGCACTAAGCCTGTACGTCGATGTGATACAAGCCCCAGGGGCATAGGCCGAAGCGGTCAGAGACCGGCTTGGCCGCCATGTCGGGGACTTTGTCTGCGTCGTACACGGCCCACAGCGGCCCCAGGCCGCCCAGCGCCATCGGTGCGCCATCCAGATGGGTGGCCACGATGTAGCGCTGCGCTTTCGCTTGCGCCACCGTCACGACGGCGGCGAAACCATCAATCGCGCGCAGCACCAGTTTGCTGTTGTCGTTCATCCTGGCGCCAGCCGCCTTCATCACATCCAGCAGCAGCGGACCGCGCAGCGTGTGCTGCTTGCCATCGTATTCCAGCGTCGGCTTGATGGTGACGGCGGGCAGCGCGGTCAGCGCCGCGTAGTCGAAGGTGTGCGCCTTGTCGAAGCTGAGCTTTTGCTTGACCATCATCTGATCCCGCACCGGGTCGAGCTTGCCGCGGTTGCCCGCGCCGATGGCGCCGGTGACGGTCAGCAGGACGGGGCCGCTGGCGGCGGCGGCATGCGCCGGCGCGGCAATGGCGGCAGACAAGCCGGCCAATGCGGCCGTGCCCAGGAACTGGCGTTTCTTCATGCAATCACTCCTAGTATGCGTAGTGCCGGTATCATACCGCGCATGGACTTATTTGCCGACGACGCCCAGCTCACGCCGATTCCCATCGACGATGGCGAACTGTGGTTCCAGCAGCGGCTGGCGCTGGACCTGGCGCCGGACGAGGTGATGCGCCGCCTGCTGGCCGAGACCGACTGGCGCGAAGAACAGATCCAGGTCTGGGGTAAATTGCACATGCAGCCGCGCCTGTCGGCGTGGCACGGCGAGGCCAGCTACCGCTATTCCGGCAAGACCTTCCATCCGCAGCCGTTCACCGCGCTGCAGCTGCACATCAAGCAAGCCGTCGAACGCGCGACCGGACGGCGCTTCAACAGCGTGCTGCTCAACTACTACCGCGACGAGCGCGACAGCATGGGCTTCCATGCCGACGATGAGCGCGAGCTGGGCCCCGAGCCGGCCATCGCCTCGGTCAGCTTCGGCGCGCCGCGCACGTTCATCCTCAAGCACCGCACGCTGCCGAAAACGGTCAAGCTGGCGCTGGGCGACGGCTGCCTGCTGCTGATGGCGGGCGCGCTGCAGCAGCACTGGCTGCATGGCATCAACAAGGAACGCACACCGCGCGGGCCGCGCGTCAATTTGACCTTCCGCCTGATTGCCTGAATGGCAGCGGCTCTGCGTTGTGGTGGCTGCGCCACTCTGCCACCGCCGATTCGATCCGCTCCAGTTCACGGAACAGCAGCACGCCGTTTTGCTGCGGCAGATCGCCTGGCACGCCGCCACCCCCGGCCCACAACGTTACTGTGGGCGGCAGTGCAGTGCGGATGTCGTGCAGCATCTGCGTGACCTGCTTGCGCGAGCTGAAGGAACTGAACGACAACCCGACGATGTCGGCGTCCGCTTCGCGCGCAGCTTCGATGATCTCGTTCATCGGCAGCCCGGTGCCCATCTGAACGCATGGCGCGGCCAATGTGGCCAGGACGGCTTCCACCATCAGGTTACCGAGCCCGTGCTGTTCGCCGTGGAGCGTCGCCAGCATTACCCGCGGCCGGCCGGACGCCGAATGCATGGTGGACAGGGCGTTGTGAATCAGCATGGACACCTGCACGCCGTATGCGTGTTCACAGCGTACCGGCAGCCAACCTTGCTGCCATGCGTCGCCCACTTCGGCGTTCAGCGGCGCCAGGATATCGATGATGAAGCGGCGCAAGCCCAGCGCCATCAGGCGCTGCTGCAGCAGATTGCGGAACTCGTCGAAGCGGTATTGGCGCAGTAGCTGGATTGCCGCATGCTGTGGCCGCTCTGGCGCGCGTGCGGCCTCGACCAGTTCGGTCAGGTCGGCGCCGCCGCTGAGCAGTTTGCCCGCGCGGTAGCCTTGCCCCAGCAAGCGCCGGATCTTCAGCAGCCGCTCAATCTGATGGGCGGGGTACACGCGGTGGCCGAACTCGTCGCGCAGCGGTCGCGGAAAGCCGTAGCGGCGCTCCCACATGCGCTGTGTCGCTTGTGGAATGCCAGTGTGTCTTTCGACATCTCCGATGGGCATCAATGTCATCATGCTGTCTCCCTGATGCCACCAGTGTACTGCGCCGTGCAAGCCTCGGGCGCCCCGATGATCTGTTGGATCGGCGTAACAGTTTGCGAAATCCGGTAAAAAATTTTCCTGGCGCCGGGCGCCAATTGTGCTGAACAAACGGTGAACCTGCTGTCGCTACGACCACCGCGCAAGCGTTTGTTCAGAACGATGCGCTGAAACCGCCGCAAGCGTGGCGTAGGCGGCGCACGCGCGGGTGACACAAGCGCTTCACTAGCTGATATGTTGCATCGACCTGCCCGTCGCAGCTTTCGCCAAGGAGCGCATTATGTTCAAAGATATGAAAGTCGGTACCAAACTGATAGCAGGATTTGCGTGCGTTGCGGTGCTGGGCGCCATCGTCGCCTGCATCGGCATTTTCAACATGAGCCGTATTAACGGCATGGCCGCCACCATGTACCAGGAAGACTTGATGGGTCTGTCGTACATCAAGGAAGCCAACATCAACCTGATTTACGCCGGCCGCTCCCGTGGCAACTTCTTGCTGGCGACATCGGAGCAGGAACGCGCTGGCCACCGCAAGGACATTGAGAACTATCTGGTGGTCATCGATGATTACCTGGCCAAGGCGGCGCCCCTGTTCGTCGCGCCGGAGGGCAAGAAGTTGCTGGCGGATTATGCGCGCGAGGCGCAGGTCTACCGGCGCTTGCTGAATGCCGCGCTCGACCGCGCGCAAGCCGAACCGCTGCATGAGCGTAACGCCGAGCTGACGCAGTTGCTGACCAGCGCGCGCAGCCAGGCCAACGTGCTGGACGATATGCTGACCGCAATGACCAAGCTTAAGGAAGTACGCGCCAACGACAAGGCGGCCGAAACTGCGTCCCTGTATCAATCGAGCATGATGGTCATGTTCGGCCTGGTGATCGGCAGCCTGGCACTGGGCCTGGGGCTTGGGGCGCTGATCGCGCGCAGCCTGACCCGCCAGCTGGGTGGCGAGCCGGCCTACGCCGCTGAAGTGGCTAGCAAGATTGCCGACGGCGACCTCACGGTCGATGTCGCGCTCAAACATAATGATCAAGCCAGCGTGCTGTTCGCCATGAAACACATGCGTGACAGCCTGGGCGGCATTGTAGGCCAGGTCCGCGTTGGCACGGATATGATCGCCACAGCTTCGGCGCAGATTGCCAGCGGCACGCAGGACCTGTCGGCGCGCACCGAGGAGCAGGCCGGAGCGTTGGAGGAAACTGCGTCCTCCATGGAGGAACTGACCTCCACCGTCAAGGCGAACGCCGACAACGCGCGCCAGGCCAATGAACTGGCGCGCTCGGCGTCCAGCGTGGCGCAAAAAGGCGGTGTCGTGGTGGACGAGGTCATCGGCACCATGGATGCCATCAACCAGTCGTCCGGCAAAATCGCCGACATCATCGGCGTAATCGACAGCATCGCCTTCCAGACCAACATCCTGGCCCTGAACGCGGCAGTGGAAGCGGCGCGCGCCGGCGAGCAAGGGCGCGGCTTCGCGGTGGTGGCGTCGGAAGTGCGGACGCTGGCACACCGCTCGGCCACGGCCGCCAAGGAGATCAAGCAGCTCATCGACGAGTCGGTCAGCAAGGTCGGAGACGGCGCGCGGCAGGTGGACAAGGCGGGCGTGACCATGCGCGAGATCGTCTCCAGTATCCAGCGTGTGACCGACATCATGGCCGACATCCAGGCCGCCAGCAGCGAACAAACCACCGGCATCGAGCAGATCAATCAGGCCATCGTGCAGATGGACCAGGTGACGCAGCAGAATGCCGCGCTGGTGGAGGAATCGGCGGCGGCCTCGGAAGCGATGCAGGACCAGGCGCGCAAGCTGGCCGAGCTGGTCAGTGTGTTCCGGGTGGAGCAGTCGGGACCGGCGCTGGCGGCGCCGTCCCGGCCGCGTCCGGCACCGCGCGTGGCGGCGAAACCGGTGGCCAGGCTGGCCCGGCCGGCGCCGTCGCGGTCAACCGTTAAAGAATCGGCAACGGATTGGGAGGAATTTTAAGCTCGTTTTAAGTTTGGCGCATCTTGAAATTTACCAATGATCGTTTGGCTTACATCTCGTCACACTTCTTACTAATTCGGTGACCACAGGTGTTGGTTGGAGTGCTATCTTGGACACATCGCAATTCATAGCAACTGCGATCCCAAGCAAGTCCGTCTCAACCATTTTGCTGAAAGATCAAAATCATGAAAAAAATTCTGTTCGCTTTAGTCGCTTCCGCCGCCGCCCTGGGTGGCTCTGCCGCTTACGCTCAATCCAACACGCAAGACGCCGCTGGCACCGCTTACATCGGTACTGGTGTTGTTGGCAGCCGTTATGACTTCGACAGTGCCGGCGCTGGCGCTGTCAGCGGCGACAACCACAGCGGCACCAAAGCCGGTGGCAAAATCTACGGTGGCTACAACATCGACAGCACCTGGGCAGTGGAAGCCGGCTACACGGACTTCGGCAAGCGCAGCTACAACTACACCGTGGGCAACGCTGCCGGCGGCCTGAACACCGATGCACACTCTTACTACGTGGCCGGTAAAGGTACTTGGCCAGTGGCGCGTGACTTTGCCGTGTTCGGCAAGCTGGGCGTGGCGCGCAACCACAATGAAGTGACCACCACCGGCATCGCCTCGGTCAGCGGCAGCGATAACAAGACCGCGCTGTACGCCTCGGTTGGTGGTGAGTACGCCATCAACAAAAACGTCAAAGTCTCGCTGGAGTACGAAAACTATGGCAAGAATGATATCGACACCGGCCGCAAAGCTGGCGCCATCACCGCCGGCCTGCGCTACAACTTCTAAGCGCATGACGTGAACTAAAAAGCCTGCGTAAGCAGGCTTTTTTTATGGCTGATTAATTAGTTCGTCAGCGGCTTGTAGCGGATGCGTTTTGGCTTGGCGCCTTCTTCGCCCAGGCGTTTCTTCTTGTCGGCTTCGTATTCTTGGTAGTTGCCATCGAAGAAGGTAACTTGGGAGTTGCCTTCAAACGCCAGGATGTGGGTGGCGATACGATCCAGGAACCAGCGATCGTGCGAGATCACCATTACCGAACCAGCGAACTCCAGCAGCGCATCTTCCAGCGCGCGCAGGGTTTCCACGTCCAGGTCATTCGACGGTTCATCCAGCAGCAGGACGTTGCCGCCCTTGAGCAGGGTCTTGGCCAGGTGCAGACGGCCGCGCTCACCACCGGACAGATTGCCGACGATCTTCTGCTGATCACCGCCCTTGAAGTTGAAGCGGCCCAGGTAGGCGCGCGATGGCATTTCAAAGCGGCCCACGCTCAGCACGTCCGCACCGCCCGACACGTCTTCGAACACGGTCTTGGCGTCCGACAGCTTGTCGCGGCTCTGGTCGACCAGCGAGATTTTCGCGGTCTTGCCGATCACCACTTCGCCGCTGTCCGGCTGGTCGATGCCGGCGATCATCTTGAACAGGGTCGATTTACCGGCGCCGTTCGGGCCGATAATGCCGACGATCGCGCCCGGCGGAATCGTGAAGGACACATTGTCCAACAGCAGACGGTCGCCGAAGCCTTTCGACACGTTCTTGAACTCGATCACTTCATTACCCAGACGCTCGGCCACAGGGATGAAGATCTCCTGCGTCTCGTTGCGCTTCTGGTATTCGTACTCGCTCAGCTCGTTGAAGCGGGCCAGACGGGCTTTCGACTTGGCCTGGCGCGCTTTCGGATTCTGGCGCGACCATTCGAGTTCTTTTTGCAGCGCGCGCTGGCGGGCCGATTCGGTGGCTTCTTCTTGCTTCAGGCGGTCTTGTTTCTGATCCAGCCACGACGAGTAGTTACCCTTCCATGGGATGCCATGGCCGCGATCCAGTTCCAGAATCCACTCAGCAGCGTTGTCGAGGAAGTAGCGATCGTGGGTGATGCCGACCACGGTGCCCGGGAAGCGCAGCAGGAATTGTTCGAGCCATTCGACGGACTCGGCGTCCAGGTGGTTGGTCGGTTCGTCGAGCAGCAGCATGTCCGGCTTGGACAGCAGCAGTTTGCACAGCGCCACGCGGCGCTTCTCGCCACCGGACAGCACGCCGATCTTGGCGTCCCAAGGCGGCAGGCGCAGCGCGTCGGCGGCCATTTCCAGTTGCAGGTTCAGGTTGCCGCCATCGGACGACGAGATGATCGCTTCCAGGCGCGCTTGCTCAGCGGCCAGCGCGTCGAAGTCAGCGTCTTCTTCGGCGTAGGCGGCGTACACGGCGTCCAGCTTGGCTTGCGCTTCAAACGCTTCGCCCAGGCCCGATTCCACTTCCTGGCGCACGGTTTTTTCTGGATCCAGCTGCGGTTCCTGCGGCAGGTAGCCGATGTTCAGGCCCGGCATCGGGCGCGCTTCGCCCTGGATGTCGGTATCGATGCCTGCCATAATTTTCAGCAAGGTCGACTTACCGGAGCCGTTCAGGCCCAGCACGCCGATCTTTGCGCCCGGGAAGAAGGACAGCGAAATATCTTTCAGGATCTGGCGCTTGGGCGGGACGATTTTGCCCACGCGGTTCATGGTATAGACGTAATTTGCCATTGAGAATCTCGATGAAGAATTGGTAGAAATGCAGGGAAGGACGACAGGATACGATAAATCCCGCCATCTTCCCACTATTTAGCGCGTTTGCTCGTCCACAGCCCCTCGGCCACGTACAGCGCCAGCGCCGCCCAGATGATCAGGAAGCCGATCGCGCGGTCGGCCGTGAAGGCTTCATGGAATACCCACACACCCAGCAGCGCCTGCATGGTCGGCGAAACGTATTGAATCAGCCCCAGCACCGCCATCGGAATCTTGCGCGCGCCGGCCGCAAACAGCAGCAGCGGAATCGCGGTGATCGGCCCGGCCGCCGCCAGCAGCCAGCGGGTGCTGTCGTGCGGCGTGTTGATGAAGGTGTTCTGGCCATGGAAGCTCAGCCACAGCACGTACGCCAACGCCAGCGGGAACAGGATCATGGTTTCCAGCGACAAGCCCTCCAGCGCCGCCAGTGCCGCCGTTTTGCGCAGCAAGCCGTAGCCGCCGAAGGTGATGCCTAAAATTAAGGCAATCCACGGCAACTGGCCCGATTGCCACGTCAGCCACGCCACGCCGCCGGCCGCCACCGCGATGGCGATCCACTGGCCGCGCCGCAGATGCTCTTTCAGAGCGATCAGCCCCAGCAGCACGTTGACCAGCGGATTGATGAAGTAGCCGAGGCTGGCGTCAATCACATGGCCATTGTTCACCGACCAGATATACACGCCCCAGTTGGCCGTCAGCAGCAATGCGCTGGCCACAAAACTGAGCAGCACGCGCGGCTGTTGCAGCACCTTCGGCAGCCATTTCCACTGCTGGCGCGCGCTCAGCACGACTACCAGGAATAGCAGCGACCACAGCATGCGATGGGCAAGGATTTGCATCGGCGGCACTTCGTCGAGGGCGTGGAAGTACAGCGGGAACAAACCCCAGCAGAGAAAAGCCGAGGTGGCGTACAAAATACCTGTGTTCATGTGGATTAACTGCAAAAAGTGGGAGGCGGTCTGCCATTATCGCTCATCCGTGCGCGCGCCGCAGGCGCGGCACTCGCGCTCTCGCCCGCAGCGGCGTACACTCTCGGTATTGATCATTTGGAACGTGCGCGCATGCCAAAATCTACTTGCCTTTTACGTATTCCTCGCCTATTGTGCAATGCACCAAAACAACAACAGGTGCAATCTTGACCGAGCAACACAAGAAAAGCAGTCTCGCGGCACTCACGCTGGCGGCTGTCGGCATTGTCTATGGCGACATCGGTACCAGCCCCCTCTACACCCTCAAAACCGTCTTCGATCCCGAGCATGGCCTTGCGCTGAGCGAAGCCAACCTGCTGGGCATCATTTCCCTGATTTTCTGGGGGCTGACCATCATTGTCTCGCTCAAGTACGTGAGCCTGGTGCTGCGTGCCGATAACCGCGGCGAGGGCGGCATCATGGCGCTGATGGCCTTGGCGCTGAATTCCGTCACCAAGGCCGCGCCGAAGTGGCACTACCCGCTGATGCTGCTCGGCGTGTTCGGCGCCACCATGTTCTACGGCGACAGCGTGATCACCCCGGCCATCTCGGTGCTGGGCGCGATCGAAGGTCTGGAAGTGGCCGCGCCAGGGCTGGAACAGTACATCGTGCCGCTGACCATCATCGTGCTGATCACCCTGTACGCCATGCAGCGCCACGGTACTGCCGGCATCGGCCGCTTCTTCGGCCCGATCATGGTGGTATGGTTTGCCGCGCTGGCCGTGATGGGCGTAATCAACATCGCCGAAGCGCCGCAAATCCTGTTCGCGCTGAACCCGTTCCGCGCGCTGACCTTCATGTACGAAAACCGCATGATCGCCTTCGTCGCGCTGGGCGCGGTGGTGCTGGCGCTGACCGGCGCCGAGGCGCTGTACGCCGACATGGGCCACTTCGGCAAGCGGCCGATCCGCGTGGCGTGGTTCCTGATTGTGTTCCCGGCGCTGGCGCTGAACTACCTGGGCCAGGGCGCGCTGCTAATGACGCGCCCGGAGACGGTGGACAATCCCTTCTTCCACCAGCTCGGCGAATGGGCCGTGTACCCGCTGGTGGTGCTGTCGACGGCGGCCGCGGTGATCGCCTCGCAGGCGACCATTTCCGGCACCTTCTCGATGACCAAGCAAGCCATCGCGCTGGGCCTGCTGCCGCGCATGCGCATCCTGCACACCTCGGCTAGCGAAATCGGCCAGATCTACATCCCGGCCGTCAATTGGCTGCAACTGGGCGTGGTGCTGCTGGCGGTGATCGGTTTCGGTTCCTCCGACAAGCTGGCCGGCGCCTACGGCATCGCTGTGACCGCCACTATGCTGGCCACCACCGTGCTGACCTTCTTTGTGATCCGCTACCGCTGGCACCTGCCGCTGGCGCTGTGCTTCGGCGCGACCGGCTTCTTCCTCGCGCTGGACATTGCACTGTTCTCGGCCAGCACCCTGAAACTGTTCCACGGCGGCTGGTTCCCGCTGCTGCTGGGCGTGGTGCTGTTCACCGTGATGCTGACCTGGAAGCGCGGCCGTGAGCTGGTGTTCGAAAATCTGCAAAAGCACGCGATTCCGCTGGAAGAATTCCTGTCCTCGCTGTTTGTCGCGCCGCCGACCCGCGTCTACGGCACCGCCATCTTCATGCGCGGCGAGAGCGACGGCGTGCCGCACGCGCTGCTGCACAACCTGTCGCACAACAAGGTGCTGCACGAGCGCGTGGTATTCCTGACCGTGCACATCATCGAGGAACCGTATGTTGCGGAAGCGGAGCAGGTCAAAGTCACCGACCTGGGGCACCAGTGCTACCAGGTCAGCGTCTACTACGGCTTCAAGGATGAACCGGATATTCCGCGCGGGCTGCAACTGTGCGAATGCCTCGGCCTGCCGTTTGAGATGATGGAGACCTCCTTCTTTATTGCCCGCCAGACCGTGATTTCGTCGCCGGGCTCCGGCATGGCGACCTGGCGCGAGCACCTGTTTGTGGCGATGTCACGCAATGCGCGCGGCGCCGCCGACTACTACCAGATTCCACCGAACCGCGTGATTGAACTTGGCACGCAAGTGGAAATTTGAAGACAAAATAATGTAACTGAATGTAGTGCCCGGAGTGGAATTGGCGCGGTCTGCTAAACTTCTGCGCCGGGACTACCGAATACGAATACTCATCAAAGGTAAATTAATGAAATCGATGTTGCAATTGTTCGCTGCTGCAGCCTGCGTGGCGGCGCTGACCGCCTGCGGCGGCGGCACCAAGACCATCCCTACCACGCCGGTAGTAGCCCAGCCGGATTACAAGCTGACCACCACCGTGACCGGCAGCGGCCTGACCGCAGAGGCGGGCGATACCGTGACCTTCCACTACGAAGGCTATCTGTACGACTCGACCAAGACCGACGGCAAAGGCGCCAAGGTGCAAAGCACGGTCGATGCCGGTGTGCCGAAGACCGGCACCGTGGGCGTAGGCGCTCTGCCGGCTGGCACCTTGCCGGTAGCGGCCGGTTTTGATCTCGCACTGCTGGGCATGCAGCCGGGTGGTAAGCGCACTGCGGTGTTGCCGGCCAACCTGGCCTACGGCGCCAACGTGCTCAATACCACGAATACCTCGGGCGCTGTCACTGCACCGATCGCGGCCAATACGCCGATGGTGTTTGACTTCACCATGGTCACCGTCAGCAAGGCCGTGTTCCTGCCAGGAACCACCTTCACCGACATGGTGGTGGGCACCGGCGCGACCGCCGTTGTCGGCAGCACGGTAACCGTAACCTACACCGGCTGGCTGTACGACCCTAACTCCGCGACGCATAAAGGCACCCAGTTCGACACCAATGTCGGCGGCACGGCCTTGGCCTTCGTCGTCGGCAGCACCCAAGTCGTGACCGGTTTTGGCAAAGGCGTTAATGGCATGAAGGTGGGCGGCAAGCGCAGCATCGTCATCCCGCCGGGCGAAGGCTATGGCTATGCCGGCAGCGGCGACAAGATCCCGGGCAATGCGACCCTGCTCTTCGAAGTCGAACTGCTGACCGTGAAGTAAGCGGACGGCAGATAAAAAAGGCAGCTTCGGCTGCCTTTTTTTACGCCCGCAGCGCTTGCGCCGGCGCGATGCGCATGGCAGACCAGGTGTGGCGCGCGGTCGCCGCCAGCACCACTAGCAGCGCCAGCGCCAATGCCGCCAACGGCGCCCAAGCCCCCAGCGGCGAGCGCTCGGCAAACGGCGCGAGGTAGCGGGCAATGGCCAGCCATGCCGGCGGCAATGCAATCAAGGCCGCCGCTGCGATCAGCAACACGAACTCGCGTCCGACCAAGGCAGCAATGGCCGCTCGGCCTGCGCCATGCAGCTTGCGCAGCACAATCTCGCGCGCGCGACGTTGCACGCTGTGTGCCGCCAGCACGTACATGCCGAACGCCGCCAGCACCAGCACCACCGCCGTGGCGCAGGCCAGCATGCGCGCCAGCCGCACGTCGTCGGCATAGGCCAACGCGTAGAAGCTGGCCGCGCCGCGTATCACCGCCGGCTGTGCCGGGAAGTAGCGCTGCCAGATTGCGGCGATGGCGGGCTCCACATCGGCGCGCGTGCCGCTCAGGCGCAGCGTGAACAAGCCGCTGTCGTTCGTCGGCAGGTACATCAGTGGCCGCACCGGATCGCGCAGCGTTTCCCAGCGCAGATCCGGCACCACCCCGATCACGCGCTGCCGCGTGCCGTTGATGCGCTGCCCCACCGCCTGCTGGATGGAGGCAAAGCCCAGCGCCTGCACTGCGGCCGGATTGAGCACCACGCTTTCATCGCCATCTGCTGCCGGCTGTTTTTCGCGCGCGTCGAAAGCGCGGCCAGCCAGCGCTGGCATGCCGTAGACCTTGAAGAAATCCACACCGACAAATTGCACCGGCATCGCCACATTGCTGCCGTCTACATGCCTGACGGTCTGGCTGCCGCGCGTACCGGTATGGTCGTCGCGGCCTGGTACGTTGCTGCTGTCGGTGATGGCGGCAACGCCGGGCAGCTGCGCCAGCGCGTCGCGTATTGCACGGCCGGATGGCTGGTCAATACCGATGCGCATATCGATTACCAGCAGCGGCGATGGGTCGAAGCCGGGCGATGCGGCGGCGGCGAACTGCGTCTGCCACTGTATCGCCAGCGCTACGCTGCCCATGCCGATGGCGGCGCTGAATTGCACTGCGGTCAACGCCCGTCGCAGCCACGCGCCGCCGGGCGTTTCGCCGCTGCGCTGCGCCAGTGTGGCGCGCATGTCGACGCCGCGCGCCAGCCAGCCCGGATACAGTCCCGCCATCGCGCCCACCAGCGCGCCGAAAGCCAGGCCGCCGCCAACTGCCGCCGGCGTGAACGTGTCTTCCAGCTGCCGTTGCAGCAGCTCGGACGCCAGCGGCAACAGCAGCCACGCCAACAGCACGCCCAGTGCAGCGGCAGCGGTAGACAGCAGCATCGCTTCGGCCGTGAACTGCACCAGCAACTGATGCGTGGTGGCGCCCATCACGCGGCGCACCGCG
This sequence comes from Duganella rivi, assembly GCF_009857435.1. GTDB lineage: Bacteria > Pseudomonadota > Gammaproteobacteria > Burkholderiales > Burkholderiaceae_D > Rugamonas > Rugamonas rivi. The sequence continues at coordinate 429,288 of NZ_WWCK01000006.1, read as the reverse complement.
ATCTCGCGCTGGCGGCGCATTGCGCGCACCGTCGCCAGGTTGATGTAGTTGACCACCGCCAGCAACAGGATCAGCAAGCCCGCTGCGCCGAGCGCCAACACCATGCGCATGTCGCCGCGCGGGCCGGAACCCATCGTGTTGGCGACAGTGCGGTCGAAATAGGCATCGGCCAGCGAGCCGAGGGCCACATCGACCATCTTGCGTTCGGCCAGCGCGGCCTTCATTTCCGGCGTGGCGAAACTGTCCCACGGCGAGGTGTCGATCACGCTTTGCAACGCGGCTTGCAGCGTTTGCGGAGCAACGCTGGTCTTGACGTAAATGCGGCCGTTGATGCCTGTCCAGTTGGACAGTACTCGCTGCCGCTCCTGTTCGTTCCACACCGCGCTGCCGACGCCGACCAGCGCGCCGAATGGCATGGTAGTGTTGGATGGTCGATCGGGCAGGATGGCGCGCACTTGCAGCGTTTGTCCATTGACCACGGCGCTGCGTCCCAACGCGCCGGAGCTGCCGAACCATTGCAACGCCGTTTGCCGCGTCAGCGCCAGACCGTCAGGCCGCGTGAGCGCTTGATGCAGGTCGCCTTCCACCGCGTGCAGTCCGGTGATTTGCTCAAACGCCGGATCCACCGCCGTGATATCGACCATGCGTATCGCGCCATCCCGGTTCAGTGTCACTTGGCTGGGCCACCATGCGCTCACTAGCAGCGGCAGGCCGCTTTGCAGCGCTACGCCACGCATGGCGAACGGCGTGTACTCCATCCACTGCGGCTGCGGGATGAAATTCAGGCGATGCTTGATGACGTACACTTGTTCACGCTGCGGCACGTCGCGGTCGTAGCTGAACGAGTACTGCACAAACGCCAGCAGCACGAAGCACACCGCAAAGCCGGCCGCGAGGCCCAGCAATTCAACAGCGGTATGCAGCGGATGGCGCAGCAGCAAACGCCAGCCGATGCGGAAGTCGCGCAGCATCACGCAGCTTGCAGCGCGTCGACCATCACGCGGCCATCCAGCAGGTTGAGGGTACGCGAGGCTTGGGCGGCGTGGTCGGGCGAGTGGGTGACCATCACCACGGTCGTGCCGTCGGCGTTGATCTGGCGCAGCAGGCGCATGACTTCGTCGCCGTGCGCGCTGTCGAGGTTACCGGTTGGTTCGTCGGCCAGCAGCACGGCGGGGCCGGACACCAGCGCGCGCGCAATCGCCACGCGCTGCTGCTGGCCGCCGGACAGTTGCGAGGGACGATGGCCGGCGCGGTGGCCGACGCCGAGTTTATTCAGCATCGCCGTCACGCGCTCACGCCGTTCGCGTGCTGGTGTGCCGTTGTATTCGAGCGCCAGTTCGACGTTCTCAAATACGGTCAGTTCTTCGATCAGGTTAAAGCTCTGGAAAATGAAGCCGATGCGCCCGCGCCGCAGTTTGTTCAATTGTGCTTCGCTCCAGCCGGCCACGTTCTGGCCTTCGAACCAGTACTCGCCGCGTGTCGGCACATCCAGCAGGCCAAGGATACCGAGCATGGTCGATTTGCCGCAGCCGGACGGCCCGGTAATGGCGACGTATTCGCCCGCTTCGATATGCAGGTCGATGCGATCCAGCGCCGTGGTCTGGATTTCTCCCGCTTGGTGAATTTTGCTGACGCCGACGAGTTTGAGCATGTGCGTGTGCCTTTGTGTGATGTAGTGAGAGGTTACTGCGATATTTGCAGCCGTGGTGAATTTCCGTAGGCCGCGTAGCCGGACAGGATTACTTTTTCGCCCGCGTTCAAGCCATTCAGCACTTCCACTTGGCTGTTGCTGCGGCGGCCGATGCGCACGCTGCGGCGCTCGGCGTTGCGGCCGGCGGCGTCCAGCACGTAGACCCATGCGCCGCCGCTGTCGTTGAGGAAGGCGCCGTTGGGCAGCAGCAGCGCGGTGGCGGGTTCGCCCAGCGTGATGCGGGCGTCGAGGCTTTGGCCGGGATTGAGCACCGGCGGCTGTCCCGCCGTGAACATCAGTTCTACGGTGAAGCGGCCATCCTTGATCTGCGGGTAGATGGCGGAGAGATCGGCCGCGTAGTTGCGGCCATCCTGCTGCACGGCGGCGTGGCGTCCGACCGCCATGCGATTGAGGTAGTACTCGTCCACGCGCGCGGACAGTTTGAAGCGCGCCGGATCGTCAATGCGGCCGATGTTCTTGCCGGTGGCGATGGACTCGCCCACTTGCAGGCGGAAGTTGGTCAGCCGTCCTTCCACCGGCGCGCGCACGGCGAGTGCGTCCACCGTGGCGGAGACCAGTTTCAGGCCTGAGTTCAAGCCGTGAATGGCGCTTTCCAGTTGCTGCTCGGCGTGATCGCGCACGCGTGATTCGGCGGCGGCGGCTTGTTGTTCCTGTTTGAAGGCGCGTTGCTGCTGCGCGAGGCGATCTGCCGATTCTTCCAGTGCCACGGCGGAGATATAACCTTGTGCCGCCAGCTTGACGTTGCGCGTGTGCTGCTTGCTGGCTTGGTCTAGCGCGAATTGGAGGTCGTCCAGGCGGCGTTGATGCTCGCTGGCGCTGGCCTCCTGCGACACGCGCAGGTTGGATAGATTGAAGATGCTGACCGCATGCTCCGACTGGCGCGCCAGCAGTTCGAGGTTGCGTTGCGGGTTGGAGATGCGGAACAGCAGTTGGCCTTTCTTCACCAGGGCGCCGTCGGTAGCAAAGACTTCTTCCACGCGGCCCGATTCCACCGCATCGAGGATGACGGAGCTCAGTGGCTCGGCGCTGGCGCGCACGATCACTTCATCGACGAATACGCCACGCGTGGCGATGCCGGTGCGCAGATCGGCGCCATCGATTTGCAGGCCGCGCGGCATCCATGACCACAGCGCGTATGCTACGGCGATCAAACCGATCATCATGGCGGCAATGATGGCAATGCGCTTGCCGCGGCGGCGCGGCACTACCGTATCCATGGTGGCGCCGGTGTGCGGCGGGGCAGCTTCAAAATTTTTTTTGATGTGCATATCAGCCTTACTGCAAACCCTGTGCCATGGTGGAAAACGGGGTTTTTCAGCGGGGAGTGTTCATTTCCGAACACTGTGCGCTGTTCGCTAGTGAACAGCCACCGGAAGTGGGCGTTTACAGCGTTTGCGCGGCTGCTAGAATGGCCGCATGTCTGCCTATGTCCTGATCCTTGATGATGATGCTGATGTCGCCACCGCCGCGCAATTGCTGCTGCGGCGACGCTATGGTCACGTGGCTACGCTGAACGACCCGGCTGGCTTGCCGGCGCTGTTGGCGCGCGGGGTGCCGGAGGTGGTGCTGCTGGATTTGAACTTTACGCCTGGCTGCATCAACGGTGCGGAAGGTCTGGCGTTATTGGATGTGCTGCGCGCGCAGGCCAACCCGCCGGCAGTGATTGCGATGACGGCGTATGCCGATGTGCCGCTGGCGGTGGAGGCGCTCAAGCGCGGTGCCGGAGATTTCATCACCAAGCCTTGGGATAACGCGCGCCTTATTGCGGCGGTGGATCAGGCCTTGGCGCGGCGCGAAGCGGTGCGCGGCGGTGCGGGCGGTTCGCCGGAGTTGATGGGCGAGTCGCGCGCCATGCGCGAGTTGAAGGCCTTGATTGCCAGCGTCGCGCCGACCGAGGCCAATGTGATGGTGCTTGGCGAGAACGGTGTCGGTAAGGAATTGGTGGCGCGCGCGATTCATGCAGCGTCGCGGCGCGCGGCCGGCACTTTGCTGGCCGTCGATATGGGAGCTTTGCCCGAGTCGACTTTTGAGAGCGAGCTGTTTGGCCATCGCAAAGGATCGTTCACGGATGCCAAGGCGGATCGGGCGGGGCGCTTTCAGGCGGCGCGTGGTGGTTCGTTGTTCCTTGATGAAATCGGCAATATGCCATTGGCGGCGCAGGCCAAGTTGTTGACGGCGCTGGAGCGGCGCGAGGTGACGCCGATCGGCGCGGATAAGCCGGAGTCGATTGATGTGCGGATTATCAGCGCGACCAATTTGGAAGAGGCGCGCTTGTTTGATCCGTCGGTGTTTCGGGCGGATTTGCTATTTCGCTTGAATACGATCGTGATTCGCGTGCCGCCGTTGCGCGAGCGGCGTGAGGATGTGCCGCTGCTGTTACAGCACTATCTCAAGCTGTACGAGGCGCAGTATGAGCGGCCGGTGCGAAGCTTGAGCGCGTCGGCAATGGATGCACTGCTGCGCCATGATTGGCCGGGCAACGTGCGGGCTTTGCGCCATGCGTGCGAGCGCGCGGTGATCTTAGGGCAGGGTGCGGAGTACGCCATCAATGATTTCGGTCTCGCAGCAGCAGCGGTGGCAGACATGCCGCGCGCCGCAGCCGCAGTGCCGGCGGCTGCGGCGGGCCTTGCCAGTGCGGGCGTGGGCGTGGAAAGCAGGGCAACTGACGCAGGCGGTGACCTGACGCTGGATGCGATCGAGCGCGCAGCGATCGCGGCGACGCTGGCGCAGTTCAACGGCAATATCAGCCACGCGGCCAAGACCTTGGGCATCAGCCGCGCGGCCTTGTACCGCAAGCTGGGCAAGCATGGCATCTGAGCGCGCGCTCAAGTGGGGCGTGGCGGCTGGCGCGGCCGGCTTGATGGCGCTGTCCATCGCAGCCGATGTGCTGTCGCCGACGCCCGAACCGCGCCGCATTATCCTTTGCGGCCTGCTCGCTCTCGCGCCGGCCGGACTGCTGTGGCAATGCCTACGCCGCCTCGCGCCGCGCACTCCGCGCATGGAAAGTAGTGATGGCGCTCCTCCCGCACTGGACGAAATCGCCGATGCGATGCTCGCGCTGGAAGCCCGCCTTGAACACGCGCCGATTGCATTGTTCCGCATCGAGCATGCGAGCGGCGTCGGCGCCGTCGCACCGCTGAATTCCAGTGCGCGCCGATTGCTGGCTCCCGGCCGCGCCATCGCGCCGCAAGAGCTGCACGCCTTGCTGGCCGCGCAGCCCACAGGCCAACGCCAGCTAATCAGCTTCGACACCGAACGCGGCGCCGAGCGCGCACTGGTCGCCATCTCCGCGCTGACCATGCAAGGCTCAGCCCAGCGTCTCGCTGCGCTGATGCCGGTGGAAAGCGAGTTGGAGGCCGAAGCCCTGAATGCATGGCGCGAGCTAGTACAAGTGCTCACGCACGAAATCATGAATTCCCTAACGCCGGTAGCCTCACTCTCGCGCACCGCTTGCTCGCTGTTGGAGGAAGCAAGCGAGCAGCTACCGCAAGATATTCACGCAGATCTCAATACCGCGCTAGACGCCATTGCAAGGCGCGCCGCCAGCCTGGCGGATTTCGTCAGCAGCTACCGCAGCCTCTCTACCGTGCCGCAAGCGCAGCCGCAGCGTGTGCTGTTGGAAGAATTGTTTGAGCGCCTGAGAGCCCTGCTGGAACCGCAGTGGCAAGGCCGGCTCACCTTCTCGGTCGAACCAGCATCGCTGGAAGTGATGATCGATCCCGGCCAGCTGGAACAAGCGCTGATCAACCTACTAAAAAACGCCGCCGAAGCCGCAACCCACGCCCAAGTGAACGCGCGTCTGAGCCGTGGCGGCCGCCTACGCATCGAAGTCGCCGACGATGGCCCCGGCGTACCCGACGCGCTGGCCGGGCATATCTTCACACCCTTCTTCTCAACCAAGAAGCAGGGCAAGGGCATCGGACTCGCCATGGTGCGCCACCTCGTGCACGGCAACGGCGGCACCGTGCGCTACGCGCGCGCAGTGGGCGCCGGGGCGCTTTTTATACTGACGTTTTAACCCGCACCATATCGACGTGCATGATGCCGTCTTCATCGTACGGATCGGTCACGGTCTGGAAGCCAAAGCTGCCGTAGAATTTTTCAAGGTGGGCTTGTGCGCCGATGCGGATATCCCAACCGGGATGCAGTTTTTCGGCCAGAGGAATCGCCTTGGCCAGCAGTTCGCGGCCAACGCCGGTGCCGCGTCCGGCCTGCGTGGTCAGCACGCGGCCCAGCGACATCTCATCGAATTTCACGCCCGGCGGCACCACGCGCAGGTAAGTCACCAGCGTGCGCTCGCCGTCGATCTCGCGCCAGCCCATCAAGTGATGGCACAGCGGATCGGCGCCGTCGATATCGGGATACAAACAGGTTTGTTCGAGAATGAAAACCGCTTGGCGCTGACGCAGTACTTCGTACCAGTCAGCGCGCGGAATATCATCAAATGCCAGCCAGTGCCACTCAATCATTGCTTCTCTCGTTAGTGATCAAAGCAATGATTGTATGTGAAATTACAAAATGGTCAGCTTGACGTCGATGTTGCCACGGGTGGCGTTCGAGTAAGGGCAGACGATGTGGGCTGCGGCCACCAGTTTCTCGGCGGTTGCGCGGTCCATGCCTGGCAGCGAGATTTTGTGTTCCACTTCGATGCCGAAGCCGGTTGGGATCTGGCCGATGCCGACCGAGGTTTCTACCGACAGGTCCGCAGGCACGGCGATCTTGTCGCGGCCGCCAACGAATTTCATCGCGCCGATGAAGCAAGCTGCGTAGCCCGATGCGAACAGTTGTTCAGGGTTGGTGCCGTCGCCGCCGGCGCCGCCCAGTTCTTTCGGGGTGCTCAGCTTCACGGTCAGTTTGCCGTCCGACGAAGCGGATTGGCCTTCGCGGCCGCCGGTGGTTTTAGCGTGTGCGGTGTAGAGAACTTTTTCGATCGACATGATGTTTCCTTTCAGTGAGTGAGGTACAACGAAGTACAGCATTAGTTTAGTTGGCTATTCAATCGCTTGCTATCTACCGTAAGAGGCATCAGCTTGCTAATTTACTCTAACCTGCGCTGTGTTTGCAGCGCCGATGTATGAACTATACATAGTGTGCGATCTAATAGCAAGCTATTTTTTAAAATATTTTTACGGGAATAAAAAAAAACCGGGAACTGCAAGCAGTTCCCGGCAAAAGGCCAGTCATGGGCTACCGGCCCCCCACGGTGTTACCGATTCTTAAAACTTGGCAGAAGCGCTCAGGTAGAAGGTACGTCCCAGCGGGTTGGCGTAACGGCCGTCGTAGCCAACCTGGTTACCGCCGCCGGCCGTGCGGTTCGAGAACGGTGGATCGCGATCCAACAAGTTCTTGATGCCGCCGGTGAAGGCGTAGGTCTTGTTCAGGTCGACGCGGGTTTGCCAGTCAACCGTGGTGTACGACGACACATCGCGCTTCATGCCGACGAAACCAGGAGCCAGCGAGCCGTCAGGCAGCACTTCCTTGACCACGCTGGCGCCGGCGGTCAGCACTTGGTCGTGGTAGCCGGAGCGGTAGTTCATGGTCAGGGTGTGGGTGTACATGCCAGGCGTTTTCAGGCTGACGGCCAGGCGGCTGATGACGCGCGAGGCGACCGTGTTAAAGCTGTCGAAGCGGCCCAGGTTGCTCTCGGTGCTGCTGACTTGCTTGCCGCTGTCGTCGGTATCCGGCAGCGTTTGCTCGGACTTCAGCAAGTACGTACCGGTCCAGTTAAACGACAGGTTACCGATGCCCAGCTTGGTGCGGTAGGAGTGGTCCCAGTCGACGCCCTTGTAGTGCGAGCTGCCCAGGTTGAAGTACGGCAGCAAGGTCACCAGCTTGTTGGAGCCAATCCCGGCGTCATAGACGGTCGAGAACAGACTGTTGAAGGCGCCCGGATTCGAGAACACCAAGCCTTCCGGCAACTGCGAGATCTGGTTGGTCATCTTGACGTTCCACAGATCGAAGCCCAAGGACAGCGAATTGAACGGCTCGATGCGCATACCCACCGTGTATTGCTTCGATTCCTCTGGCTTCAAGCCGTTGGCGCCGCTCAGGTTGTTGCCGCCGCTGATCAGGGCGTACTGGGTCGTACCTGCGCAGTCTGCCGCGCGTGGATCTGGCGCCTTCACCGGGCAAGCATATTTGCCCGAGGTAACGCCAGCGTCGGTGATCGGCGAGATCACGCTATCCAGATCGGCCACTTTGAAGCCGGTGCCGTAGGAGCCGCGCAGCAGCACGGTGTCCAGCGGGTTGTAGCGCAGCGACAGCTTGTAGGTCGATTTCGACGCATCGTTGCCTTGCGTGCCCGAGCCGATCAGCTTCGAGTCCAGATCGTAGATGCGGTCGCTCTTGATGGCGTCGTAGCTGTCGTGGCGCAGCGCTGCCGTCACGTCCAGGTTCTTGAGCACCGGCACCAGCAACTCGGCAAACGCGCCCCAGCTCTTGCGCGAACCTTCAACCGGCAGGGCGCCCGGGGCACTGCCCAGCACCGTATCGGTCCAGTTCGGCTGTTGAGGGTTCGGACCCTGGGTGATCGAGCTCGGCAAGCTGCTGTATTTCTGGCGGGTGGTGTCCGCGCCCACGCCGATTTGCAGCGGGCCAGCCGGCAATTGGTACAGTTCGCCCGAAGCGCGCACGCTCAGGATGTCCAGCACGGTCTTGGTTTCCGTATCCAGTTCATTCAGCACGGCCGGCGCCAGCACGGCTGCCGAGGCGCCTGCTGCGCCAAACGGGTCGAACGCCAGCGTCTTGTAGCGGTCGCGGCTCAGGAAGCCACCGACGTAATTGGCGGTGCGCTTGTTTTCCGAGTGCACGTAGGACGCGGTGTAGTCGAACGACTTGAAGCTGCCTTCGACACCGCCGGCAAAGTGGCGGGCGTCGGAAATATACTCTTCCGCGCGGCCGCCGGCATCGACCAGGCGCAAGTTCATGGTGGCCTTGCTGACGTTGGCCGGGCTGACGCCCAGCTGTGCCAGGTATGGCGCAACGTTGGCGGCGTACTTAGGATCGGACAGCGGCAGCGCCAGCGCTTGCGCGGCTGGCGCAAAGCGGCCGGTCTGCGCGAAGCGCGACGCCACCACCTCGGCAAACACGCTGGTGTCGGCATTGACCTTGGCGCGGCCCGACAGGAACACGCTGTCGCGCTTGGATTTCGGGATCAGCTGCACCGTGCCCGAGTAGTCAAACCAGCACGACTTGTCGGTGGCGGTGCCGATGTAGGCGGTGTTCGGCGCGCACTTGCCATCCTTCAGGTAGTTGGGCGAGAAGGTCAGCGGCGACTTGCCGTCCTTGAAGTTCAGCGTGACCGAGGCCGGCGCGGTGTTGACCGCCAGCTGGTACAGCGAGTACTGCTTGCCGTTCTCGCTGAAGCGTACCAGGCCGCTCTTGGCGAAATCGCGCTGCGACGCGTTCAGTTCTTGTTGGCCGTCATGGCTGTACGAAGCCAGGATGTTGTAGCCGTCCGTTTCCAGGTCGCCGAAGCCCTTGGAGAGGCCGACGGTGTTGCTGCGGCCGCCCGATTTTTCCGGCGAGGTGTACGAACCTTCGATGGTGAAGTCTTGCTGGTTTTTCTTCAGCACGAAGTTGACCACGCCGGCGATGGCGTCGGCGCCGTACAGCGCCGAGGCGCCGTCGGTCAGCACTTCCACGCGCTCCACCGCCGCCAATGGGATGCTGGACAAATTGACGGCGCTGCCGGCGCTGTAAGGCGCCATGCGGCGGCCGTTCAGCAGCACCAAGGTATAGCCGGCGCCGATGCCGTGGATCGAGGCGTTCTGCACGCCGCCGCCGCCGCCGTTGACCGACACGGAAGAGGTGAGGAAGCCCTGCATGGCCGGCAAGGCTTGCACCAGATCTTCCACGTTCTGGGCGCCGCTTTTTGCGATGTCGGCGCTGCTGATGACCTGAACCGGCACCGAGCCTTCCTTGCTAATGCGCTTGATCGACGAACCGGTAATTTCCACGCGCTGGATCGCGTCGCTGCCGGATTCCTGCGCCCAGGCCGGCTGGCTGGCCAAGCCCACGCCCAGGGCGATGCCACCCGAAAAAATCAGGCGGATTGAATTCGATAAAACTCGTTCTTTCATAATTCTCAAACTCCCGTGCGGTAAAAAAATTTAAAACTTGTAGGCTGCGGTCAGCGTCAGGTTCTTGATGTAGTCCAACTTGCTTCTTCTAGCGCAATGCACTTGCTCGACGAGCCGGTCACTTCCAAGCGCTGGATGGTAGCGCTATCTCGGGCGGCAGCATGGTGGCTTTCATCATCAACGTTTTTCCTGTTTTTATGATTTCACTCCCCCTTCTGGCCCGCTTGACGGCCTTGGCGAGCTGGGATCAAGTCCAGTATGGTTGAGTATCTTTTAATGGAATAGTTGCCAATTCCCGCAACAGGAATTCGGAAAAGCAGAACAATCATGAAACTAGAAGGCATCTTTACCTTTGTACAGGTTGTAGATAGTGGGTCTCTGAGCGAGGCAGCGCGCCACCTACGCATCTCGCGATCGGTGGTGAGCGAGCGCCTGGCGGAGCTGGAGCGTTCACTTGGCGCAACACTTTTGCAACGAAGTACCCGAAAACTGTCCGTCACGGAGGATGGTTCGGCGTTTCTTGAGCGCGCGCGCCGCATCGTGTGCGAGGTGCGGCAAGCCCAGGCCGATTTGGCCGAACGGCGCGGCGAGCTGACCGGGCCGCTGCGCATCTCGGCGCCGGTCACTTTTGGCCGCATGCACCTCGGGCCGGCACTGTACGGATTCCTCCAAAAATACCCCGATATCCAGCTGACGCTGGACTTGAACGACCGCCGCGTGGACGCCACCTCGGACGGCTTCGACGCCGTCATCCGCAACGGCCCCATCGTCGATTCCTTCCTTGTGGCGTGGCAGCTGGCGCCCAGTCCGCGCTACCTGGTAGCGTCGCCAGGCTACCTCGCGCGCCATGGCACGCCCGCCAACCTGGAGGAGCTGGCCGAGCATCGTGGTATTTTTTACACCAATCGCGGCACGGCCGACTGGCGCTTTGTCGATGGCGACCAAGCCTACGTGGTGCAGGGCGATGGCGACCTGGTGCTCAATAACGGCGACATGATGCTGGACGCCGCCATAGCAGGGCTGGGCATTTCGCTATTGCCGGCCTTCATCGTCGGCCAGGCGCTGCGGGACGGCAAGCTGACCAGGATTGATGTCGGCATGCAGGCCGAGCCGGAATTCCTCTACATCGGCCATCCGCACGGCCGCAAGCCGTCGGCCAAGCTGCGCGCCCTGGCGGCCTGGCTGAAAGAGGCCTTCGGCGATCCGCCGTATTGGGATGGTTGAAGAGTAGTAATTGATAATGATTCGCATTATCGGTAAAATGACGGGCATCTCCTCTTTGTTCGTGCCCATCCATGTCGCTCCGTCTGCTCCCCGTTTGCCTCGCCGTTTCGGCAGTGTTCCCCGTGTCTGCACAGGAGGCCGGCGAGCAAGTCCTGCATGCCGTGAAGGTGACGGCGGCGCGCGCCGACGGCTTTGCGCCGACAACGGTGGAAGCAGGCAGCTTCCGTGGCGCCGACATCATGGATGTGCCGTCCACCGTCAACGTGATCACGCGCGAAGTGCTGGAATTGCAGGCGGCCGGCGGCTTGTACGACGCGCTGCGCAACACCGCCGGGGTTACGCGCCAGCAGAATGGCGGCGAGACCTGGGATCAACTGGTCATCCGCGGCATCGCGGTGGAGAACCGCACCAACTACCGCTTGAACGGCACGCTGCCGATCATGAACTTCTCGCAGGTGCCAATGGAGGACAAGGAGCGCGTGGAGGTGCTGAAAGGCGCCACCGCCTTGTACTACGGCTTCACCTCGCCGGCCGGCGTGGTCAATTTCGTCACCAAGCGCGCCGGCGCGAAGCCGGTCAGCACGGTCGGCTTGATGGTCGATCAGAATGGCAGCGCGGTGGCGACTGCCGACGTGGCGCGCCGCTTTGGCGAGCAGCAGCAAGTGGGTGTGCGGATTAACGCGGCGGGCGGCACGCTAGGTTCCTACCTGGACAACGTCGGCAACGGCAACCGCAAATTCGTCTCGGCGGCGCTGGACTGGCGCGTCAATGCACGCCTGCTGCTGAAGGCGGATCTGGAATACGACAAACGCCGCGTCACCGAGCAAGCGGGCATCGCGCTGCCGGCCGCCGTGAATGGCGTCATCACGCTGCCCGCCGCGCTGGATCCGAAACGCTTGATCGGCCCGGACTGGGCCAAGTTCGACGCCGAGACCAGGAACGCCATGCTGCGCGCCGATTACGCGCTGAGCGACAACTGGGCGCTGACGGTGGAAGCAGGCCACTCCGAAACGGCGCGCGACCGCGCACTGGCCATCTTCCGCTTGACCAATGCGGCGGCATTGGCCACCGGCGCTGGCCGCATCACCGGCAACCTGCAACACAGCCTGGTCGACTCCGACATGCTGCGCGCCGAACTGGCTGGCACGGTGGCGACTGGGCCAGTGCAGCATGACCTCACCTTCGGCGCCACGCGCACCGACAAGGGACAAGACCCGATCTACCAAGCCAACTACACCATCGCGTCGCAGAACCTGTACAACCCTACGCCGATCACGAGCTATACGGTTGGTGCATATCCGTCTGCGCCTACCACGGCGGCCTTGGACTCGCGCGACAGCGGCGTGTATGCCATCGACCGTCTGACCTTCTCGCCGCAGTGGCAAGCGGTGGCCGGCGTGCGCAGCGTGCAGTATCGCAGCGACCAAGGCACGAATCACTATGACGTCAGCAAGACCACTCCGATGGCGGCGCTGATCTACAAGCTGAATCAAGACCTGTCGTTCTACGCTTCATCCTCGCAAGGCTTGGAAGAGGGCGAGACCGCGCCGACCGGCAGCGCCAACGTCGGCGTGCGCATGGCGCCGGGCGTCAGCCGCCAGAAGGAACTCGGTGCGCGCTGGCGCGAGCAGGGCGGCACGCTGGTGCAAGCGGCGCTGTTTGATATCAGCCGTCCGGGCTACTACACCAACACCGCCAACGTCTTTACCGCCGATGGCGAGCAGCGTTATCGCGGTCTTGAATTGTCGGCGCAAGGCAAGCTGACGCGCCAATTGTCGTGGCAAACCTCGGCGCAGTTCCTCGATCCTGAATTCCGCCACATCAATGCGGACTACAACGGCAAGCTGCCGGAGAACGCGTCCAGGCAAACCGGCAGCGCCTTCCTGTCGTATGAGCTGACTCCTGGCTTGTCGCTCAATGGCGGCGCGTATTACACCGGCCGCCGTCCGGTCAACGATTTGAATCAAGCCTTCCTCGGCGGCGTAACGCTGTTCAGCGTGGGCGGCCGCTACGCCGTCAACAACATGGTGTGGCAACTGAACGTCGACAACGCGGCGGACAAACATTACTGGGCTGGCGCAGGCACGCGCCTTGCGTCCGGTGCACCGCGTTTGATTAAACTGAGTGTGAAGGTCGACCTGTGAAAAAGCTTTGGTTCCAGCTGCATTGGTTTGTCGGCATCACGGCCGGCACGGTCTTGATGGTGATCGGCTTGACCGGCGCCATCCTCGCTTTCCGCGAGCAGATTCTTGACGCGCTCAATCCCGGCGTGCGCAACGTAGCTGTGCAAAGCGCGGCGGTGCTTGGGCCGCAGCAGATCATGCTGGCGGCGAAAGCAGCCAAGCCGCACGAGCGCGTGACCAGCATCATTTTCTACGACACGCCGGGTTCCAGCGCGCGCGTCGGCCTTGCGCCGCCGCCGGGCCAGCGCAAGGGCGAAACGATTTACCTCAATCCCTACACCGGCGCGCTACTGGCGGAGCTGGACGGCGAAGATTTCTTTGAATGGGTCGAGCAGCTGCACCGTTTCCTGCTGCTGCCACGCGATCCGGGCAAGATGGTCAGCGGCACGCTGGCGTTTTGCCTGATGGGCCTTGCGCTGACCGGCTTGTATTTGCGCTGGCCGCGCCGCGTGTGGGACTGGCGTACGTGGCTGACCTTCGATACGCGCATGAAGGGCCGCTCCTTCTTGTGGGGTTTGCACTCGGTGGCCGGCACGTGGGTGATGGTGGTGTTCTTGATGTTCACCGCATCCGGCGTGTACTGGGCCTTTGATCCGATCCGCGATATGGCGGATGGCTGGATGGGCACCTTGCGCCCGCCGCGCGAAGCCGCTGCGGCCAAGCCGAAAGCACCGAAGCCGCTGAAAGGCGAAGCGCCTGATCTGTCGATCAGCTGGGAGACCTTCCAGAAGAACGCCCCCAACTGGCAAATGGCTTTCCTGCGTCCGCCGGAGCGCGCTACGCAGCCGCTGCAAATTCTGTGGGTGGCCAAAGATGCGCCGCACGTGCGGGCGCGCAGCAGCATGTCGATCAATCAGCAAACCGGCGCGTTGTTGAAGAACGAGCTGTATGCGGACAAACCGGTTGGCGCGCGCTTCCAGTCCACCATTTATCCGCTGCACTTGGGGACTTACTTCGGCGTGATCGGCCAGATCATCGTGTTCATTGCGGCGCTGGCGTTGCCGGGCTTTGGCATCACTGGCTGGATGCTGTACCTCAACCGCCGCAAGCAGAAACGCATTGCGATGGCCGAGCGCGCGCAATTCAAAGCATCGACGGCCGGCGGCAATACGGATGATCCGGTACTGATGGCCTACGCCAGCCAGACCGGCCAAGCGGAACGCCTTGCGCTGCAAAGCGCGGCGGCCTTGCAAAAGGCCGGGGTAGCGGTGCACGTGCAGTCGCTGGAAAAACTGACGCCGCCGCAGCTGGGCCAATATCGCCGCGCGTTATTTGTCGCCAGCAGCTTTGGCGAGGGCGAACCGCCGGATAGCGCGCGCCGTTTCAGCCGCTTGCTCGGTGCAGCGGCGCAGGAGTTGAAGCACATGCAGTACGCGGTGCTGGCACTGGGTGACCGCAACTACGCGGAGTTCTGCGGCTTTGGACGCACGCTGGATCAGCGTCTGGCGTTCATGGGCGCGCAGCCGTTGCATCCGATGATTGAAGTGGACAACGGCGACGCCGGAGCATTAGCGCGCTGGGGCAACGCACTGCGTGGCTTGATGGGCGAGAGCACGACTAACGAGGTTACGTTGACCGCCGCCGATGACAGCGATTACGCCAGCTGGCGCTTGAGCGGACGCACGCTGCTCAACCCCGGCAGCATCGGCTTCCCGTTGTACGAGATCACGCTGAGCGGCGCAATTGGCGACGGTTGGCGTCCCGGTGCGCTGGTCGATATCTGGCCGGGCCACTACGGCGGCAAGGACGTAGCGCCACGCCGCTATTCGCTGGCCTCGGTGCCGCAAGACGGCAGCATGCAGCTGGTGGTGCGCCAGGTACAGAACGAGCAGGGGCTGGGCTTGGCGTCGGGATGGCTGACCGCGCAAGCGGCCATCGGTGATGAAGTGCGCGTGCGCCTGATTGCCAATCCATCGTTCGATGCGTATCCGACGCCTGCACCGTCCATCTACATCGGCAACGGCTCCGGCATTGCCGGCCTGCGTTCGCACCTGCGCGCACGCGTACTGGAAGGTGCGCAGAAAAACTGGCTGATCTTCGGTGAGCGCCAGCAAGAACACGATGCGGTTTGCGCGGACGAGATCCAAGGCTGGCGCGCCCAAGGCTTCCTGCCGGAGCTGGATCTTGTGTATTCGCGTGACGTCACTGGCGGCGGCTACGTGCAAGACTGCATGCGCGAACGCGCCGACCTGCTGCGCGCATGGATCAATGATGGCGCAGTCGTCTACGTCTGCGGCAGCCTGCAAGGCATGGCCGGCGGCGTAGACCAGGCGCTGGCCGACATCATTGGCCGCGAACAATTGGAAAAACTGGCGGAGGAAGGTCGCTACCGCCGCGATGTATACTGATTCGGTCTAACTGATTGGAGCGGTCATGTTACGAAAACTCTTGCCCCTGGTTTTACTGAGCATGACCGCTGCGGCGGCCGAGCCCCTGGCGGACATGGACGCTGCCATCCGCAAGGGCGACTTCAAACAAATCACCAGCGTCTTGATCTCGCAAGACGGCAAGCTGGTACACGAATCCTACTTCGATAAAGACGGCGCCGAAGGCCTGCGCAACACGCGCTCGGTCACCAAGAGCGTGACCGATATGCTGGTGGGGATCGCCATCGATCAAGGCAAGCTGAAACTCACCACGCCGGTGTTCGGCTTCTTCCCCGAGAAGAAGCCAGTGCGCTATCCCGATCCACGCAAGGATAAAATCACGGTCGAAGACCTCCTCAGCATGAGTTCCCTGCTGGAGTGCGACGACCAAAACCAGTTCTCGCGCGGGAACGAGGAAGCCATGTACTTGCTGGAGGACTGGACGCAGTTCACGATGGATCTGCCGATACGCGGCTTCCCTGACTGGGTGACCAAGCCGCAGGACTCGCCGCATGGCCGCAGCTTCTCCTACTGTACCGCCGGCCCCACCATGCTTGGCCCGGTGCTGGAAAAAGCCACCGGCGAAAAAACCGATCAATTTGCGGCACGCACCTTGTTTGGGCCACTGGGCATTACCAAACTGAAGTGGCAATCGACACCGGCCGGCCCGGTCATGACCGGCGGCGGCTTGGGCCTGCGCAGTCTCGATCTGTTGAAATTAGGGGAGCTGTATTTGAACGGCGGCACATGGCAGGGCAAGCGCATCCTCTCCGCCGAGTGGGTCAAGCAATCGCTATCGCCGCATTCGCAAGTCGATGACAACACCGACTACGGCTACCTCTGGTGGCTCAAGACCTTCACGCAGGACGGCAAGAGCTACCGCACCGCCATGATGTCGGGCAGCGGCGGCAACAAAGTAGTGATCATCCCGGAACAGCGTGCGGTGGTGGTCATCACCACCACCAACTTCCAGGTACGCCAGCCGCACGCCGTCAGCGAGAAGCTGCTGACGGATTACGTCTTCACAGCGCTGTCTCGTAGCCTTCCAGCACGTTGAGTTAAGGAGACTATGCCCCGTGAAGAACCTCAAGCCTTGGCGCTCATTCGCCGACCAATTGCAGCAACTGCAGGATCGTGGGCTAGAGGTAGATAACCCTGGTGCTGCGCTCGACTACCTTGAACGCCTCGGCTACTACCGCCTGAGTGGCTACTGGTATCCCCTGCGGGCCATAGACACGGCCGCATCCACGGCACAGGGGAAGGCTGTTCGTCTGGATAGTTTCGTGTCGGGTAGTCGGCTTGAGGATGTGGTGCGGCTATACGTATTCGATAAGCGATTGCGATTGCTGGCACTCGATGCACTGGAGCGCATTGAAATGGCGGTGCGGGTGGATGTTGCACATTTACTGGGGCAGCGCGACCCGGAGGCTCATGAAAACCCGGCATGCTTACATGGTAACTTCACCAAGAAGGTGATCGCTAAAGGGCCAGATGCGGGCAAGACGCAGCACCAAGTTTGGCTGACCAAGTACTATTCGATGCTACACCGCGCTCGTAAAGAGCCTTTTGTCGCTCACCATCAGCAGCAGTATGGCGCCATGCCAATTTGGGTAGCAGTTGAAGTGTGGGATTTTGGTTTGCTGTCTAAGCTCTTCGCCGGTATGCAGCATGCCGACCAGCAGACGATTGCAACTCTGTACGGCGCACCGACTGGTTTGGCCTTTGCTCAATGGTTACGCAGCTTGAATTTCATCCGTAATGTGTCGGCGCACCACAGCCGCCTATGGAACATTAATGTGTTGGAGCGTTCGGATGTTCCTGCTGATTGGCCCACTCAACTAGACAATGCCCGGCCGTTTTTCTATTTTTGTCTAATGCAGCAACTGTTGAGTGTTATTTGTCCGAATTCTAGCTGGGGGCTGCGCTTCAAGGGCTTGCTGGAGAATGATTTGCCGGTGGTTGCTAGTCAGCAGATTTCACCGCAGGAGCTGGGAGCGTTTCCGGGATGGAAAGGATGGGCACTATGGCCGCAGCACAAATGAAAACCGACGCGTACACAGAGTGCAGAGGCGTCGGGCATATTGCTGGCAATGATAGGCCAGCCGGCCATGCTGGTCAAGAGTAGCCGACCTAATAACAAATTATAGCGCTGTCTCGTAGCCTTCCAGCACGTTGACGACGTTGACGCCCAGCTCTTTCACCGCGTAGCCGCCTTCGAAGATGAAGGCGGTGGGTTTGCCTAGCCACGCCAGGCGTTCGCCGATTTTGAGGTAGTCGGCGCTTTGCAGATTGAAGCGCGATAAAGGATCGCCGGCGAAGGTATCCACGCCCAGCGACACCACCAGCGCGTCCGGCGCAAAGCTGCCGATGCGGACGCAGGCCGTTTCCAGCGCCGCGAACCATGCTTGCGTGCTGCTGCCCGCAGCCAGCGGGATATTCAGGTTATAGCCCAGGCCTGCGCCTTCGCCGCGTTCGTCGGCATGGCCGAGATAAAACGGGTACTCGTTGCGCGGGTCGGCATGGATCGAGATGAACAGCACATCATCGCGGTGGTAGAAAATGCTCTGGGTGCCGTTGCCGTGGTGGTAGTCGATGTCGATGATGGCGACTTTGCGCGCGCCGTCATCAAGCAGGTGCTGCGCCGCCAGCGCGGCGTTATTCAGGAAGCAGTAGCCGCCGAAGAAGTCCGCGCCGGCGTGGTGGCCCGGCGGACGGCTCAACACGAACGTGCCGCGCTCACCGAGCCGCAGCGCGTGCGCCGCGTTCACTGCGCAGTCGGCGCCGGTCTTGGCGGCGACCCACGTACCGGCGGTCAGCGGCGTGCCGCTGTCCATCGAGTAGAGTCCCATCTTGGCGCAGAAATTATCCGGCTCGATGTCGTCGCGCAGCGTGCGCACCGGCCACACGGCGGGAAACGCATCCTTCTGCGCATTGGCTGGATCGAGTGCCAGCCACTCGCTCCATGCGGTACGCAGGAAGTGCAAATAGCGTGGTGTATGAATGCGTTCCAGTGACATCAAAGGCACGCCATGCGGCGTAACGATGCGGCCCAAGCCGCGCCGGCCTAACTCTGCCAGCACCGAATCGGCACGCTCCGGCTTTTCAAAGCAGGGCACCATCTCGCCGCGAAAAATCTCGTAGCGGCCACGGTGCTGTGCGTGCTGTTCGTTGTAGAAGGTGAGCATTGAGATCAGTCACAGTCCTGGCGCGACTGGCACAGGTTACTAGCGCGGTAGGCCGCAACGTAATCGTCAAAGTTGGTTTGCGGTGCGGCTTCCATCTCGGCTTGCTCGGCCAGCGATACGCCAGCCAAATTATCGAAGTAGGCCGTCTCCTCGGCCGTCGGCGGATGGCTGCGGAAGTAGGCCGCGTGCTTCTCGCTTTGCGCCAGTGCGAACGCGCCGAACGATTTGCCGTTGGCGCGCAAGGCTGCCAGCACCTTGGCCGATGGCGTCAATTCAGGATCTGCCAGCTTGGCCGCCTGCGCCGCCAGTGCATCGCCGTGTGCCGTATCGCCGCGCAGTGAATCGAGCAAGGCAGCGACTGGGCGGATGCGCTCCAGCAGCTCCGCGCCCCATACCGGCAGCGCTACTTCAGCGTCGCCGTTATTCAGCGTCAGGCCCGGACGGCGGCCTTCTTTGACGGTGCGGGCAAAGTTCTCGGTGTAGACCGCGCCTTGTTCCGGTGTGATGGTCGGGCTTTCTTCCAGTGCGCAGAACAGCAGGAAGGCGTCGAGGAAGCGGCCCGTCGCCACGCTGACGCCGACTGGTTCAAATGGATCGACATCCATGCAGCGCACTTCAATGTACTGCACGCCGCGCGAGCACAGTGCCTGGATCGGACGTTCGCCGGTTTGAATCACGCGCTTGGGACGGATGGTCGAGTAGTACTCGTTCTCGATTTGCAGTACGTTGGTACTGAGCTGAATCCACTCGCCATCGCGCTTGGTGCCCAGCTTTGCGTACGGCTCGTACGGCTGGTTGACAGCCTTGGTCATCGCCGCCACATAACTGTCCAGGCAGTTTTCATGCGGGCGCAAACCGGATTGCGCATCGTTCTGGTAACCGAGGTCGCTCATGCGCAGGCTGGTCGCATACGGCAAGTACAGCGTGTCGTCGGACAGCGTTTCCAGCTTGTGCGGGCGGCCGCGCAGGAAGCCGGACGACAGCACCGGCGAGGCGCCGAACAAATACATCAGCAGCCAGCTATAGCGGCGGAAGTTGCGGATGGTGGCAAGGTAGGCCTCGGACTGGAAGGAGCGTGGCGTCAGACGCTTGCCGCTCACTTCATTCTCGGCCAGCACGCGCCACAGGCGTTCGTCCAGCGAGTAGTTGTAGTGGATGCCGGCAATGCACTGCATCGCTTTACCGTAGCGCAGCGCCAGGCCGCGGCGGTACACATGCTTGAGCGTGCCGAGGTTGGACGTGCCGTACCAGGCGATTTCAATCTCTTCTTCAGCCGGCAACTGGCACGGCATCGACTGGCTCCACAGCAGCTCGTCGCCCAGCTTGCTGTAGGCGTAACGGTGGATGCCGTCCAGCTTGGCGATGGTGTCGGCGATATCTTTTTCGGCCGGCGTGATGAACTCCAGCAGGGTCTCGGCGTAATCGGTGGTGATTTGCGGATGCGTCAGGGCCGAACCCATGGCCACGGGATGCGGCGTGCGCGCGAGATGGCCGGCGCGATCCACGCGCAAGGTCTCCCGTTCGATGCCGCGCAAACCGCCAGCCAGCACGCCGCGGTGCTTTTCATCGGCCAGCAGGGCCAGGCGTCGTGTCAAAAGAGTTGGCAATTTGAAATCCTTTCTGGTGCAGCAAATAAATTATTGGTGCTGAGAGTAACCGAAATTGGCCGAACTCGCCGGGCGGCGGCAAAAAGAGCATTTTAACAAAAGCAGGGGCAACACTTGGTGCGCCTGCCAACGCCGGCTTTTGCCACACCGGACAGAACGTTTGGCAAACAGGAAAATTTTGTAATCCCTTTCGAGCTACTCATAATCGGTTATCTGCACTAATGATGCGGAGAGGCAATATGAGTAAGCAAAACCCCATTTATCGTTCTGTACTTTTCATCGATGCTGGTGTGGCGGATGCCGCGGCATTGACGGCTGGCGTCGCGGACGATGTACTTGTGGTTAAACTAGTTTCATGGCGCGACGGCGTGGAGCAGATTGCCGGCGTGCTGCGCAATTACCAAGGCCTCGATAGCATCCAGATTGTGTCCCACGGCGCCGCCGGCCAGCTTCAGCTGGGCAAGGCGGTGCTCGATAGCGCGCACTTGCAGGATTACACGGCGGCCTTACAGGAGTGGGGCGCGGCCCTGCGTCCCGGCGGCGATCTGCTGTTGTACGGCTGCGACGTGGCCGAGGGCGAGACCGGTGCGGCCTTTGTGGATGCGCTGTCTGCGCTCAGCGGAGCCGATGTCGCGGCTTCCACCGACATCACCGGCCTGCACGGCGATTGGGATCTCGAATACAGCCACGGCACGGTGGAAGCGGCATCGGCCATCAGCGCGGCTGCACAACAGGCCTATGGCGCCGATTTGGCGCTGGTTAACGGCGGCGCCAACGGCACGCTCACCTTTAACACCAGCAGCAACGTCACCCTGCTCAATTCCACCGGCCTGGCGGCCGGCGCGGTGGTCCACGCCAACAATATCCTCGGCACCGGCTTCGACATCTACGCGCAAAGCTCCAACGGCGGCGGCATCACCATCGTTAATGCCAACGGCAATAGTCTGATCGGCCTGCCGCTGACGGACGACCGGCTGACCATCAACGGCTCGTTCCTGTCGCCTGCCAGCTACGTTGACCTGCGCGCCAATAGCGGCGTGTTCGACATGGTCAGCATGAATCTGGGTAGCGGCAACCTGGTCGGCAATCTGCTCGGCACCACCGTGTTCACGGTGTATGCGCTGGACTCCAACTACCAGCCGACTGGTGTTGGTGTGTCGCTGGTGGGGCTGGTGATTAATGAGTATGGCCTGCTGAACTTCGCTTCGATGGCGGATTTCAAGGGTATCTACGGTGTGCGCATCGTCAATCCGCTCGGTTTCGAAATCGCTATTGATGATGTGACGGTGGCCAATTCGCGCGTGGCCAACACCATCACCTCGGCCGCCTACAACGCCAACACCGGCGTGCTGAATTTAACGGCAGTCGGCATCCGCGCCGGCGACGCCATCGACCCGAGCAAGCTGACTATCACCGGCGCCAACGGCGGCACTTACACACTGACGTCACCGGTGGTGAGCGCCTCCAGCACCACCGCCGCCTCGATCACGCTGAACGCGGCCGACAAGCTGGCCATCAACGGTCTGCTGAACAACAACGGCAGCAGCAGCGTGGACGGCACCACCTTCAACATCGCGGCGGCGGCCAACTGGGACAGCAATCTCAGTAACGGCGCCGACCTGACCGGCAACGCCATCACCGTCTCCAGCGTGCAGCTGCCGGCGATTACCTCGGCCAGCTACAACGCCGCCACCCATGTGCTGACCGTCACCGGCACCAACCTGGTGGGCATCGGCGGCAGCAGCAATGACATCACGGTCGCCAAGCTGACCATCAAGGGCGAGGGCAACGCTACGCGCGTGCTCAGCACCAGCGGCAATGTGGACGTCACCAGCGCCACTTCGTTCTCGGTGACGCTGTCAGGTGCGGATATTGCCGCCGTCGAGGCGCTGCTGAATAAGAACGGCACCACGGCGGCTGGCGGCGCGACCTACCAGTTGTCGGCGGCCGACGATTGGAATAGCGTCATCGGCAATACCAACACGGCGGTCAGCGGCGTCAGTGTGGCGGTCACCAACACAGCCAACAGTGCGCCGACCATTACCGGCGCAGCGGCGGGTGCAGTCAATGACAACGCCACCATCAAGCCGTTCAGCGGCGTGGCGGTGGCCGACGTCAATGGCGATAACGTCAGCATGGCGATCAGCTTCAACGGCGCTAACGGCACTTTGAGCGGCACCGGCCTCTCCGGCAGCAACGGCAGCTACACCTTGAGCGCGGCCACGCCGGCAGCGCTGACCGCGCAATTGAAAGCGCTGACCTTTACGCCGACCGCCAATCAGGCTGCGGTGGGCGTCGGCATCTCCACCACCTTCACGCTGACGGCCACCGATAGCAACGGCTTGGCCAGCACGGCCAACAGCTCCACTGTCATCACCTCCACCTCGGTCAACGATGCGCCGGTGCTGAGCGGCACCGCGGCGGCGCAGACCATGACGGCAGGCGCCACGCTGCATCCATTCTCCAGCGTGACGCTGAGCGATCCCGATGTCGGCGCGGCAGTCATCGTCACCATCACGCCCGATAGCGCGGCCAAGGGCGCGTTCACGCCGGCCTCGCTCAGTGCTTCCGGCTTCGTGACCAGCGACGGCGGCGTGAGCTACACCTTGTCGTCGGTGGCGCCGGGGGCGGCGCAAGCGGCCTTGCAGGCGCTGGTGTTCCAAAGCACGGCGGGCCTGAGCGCCACCACCACCTTCACGGTATCGATCAACGACGGCAGCGTCATTGTCAGCAATAGCGCCACCACCGTGGTCTCGGCCACGCCTAGCGGCACGGTTGCCACCTCGGTCAGCTTCTCGGCCGACACCGGCATCAGCAATAGCGACCTGATTACCAAGACCGCCGCGCAAACCATCAGCGGCGCGCTGAGCGCAGGCCTGGCCAGCGGCGAGTCGGTGGAAGTCTCGCTCGACAACGGCAGCACGTGGACCACCGCCAACGCCAGCGTCGGCAGCACCTCGTGGTCCTTGAGCGGCCAGACCTTGAGTGGCTCCGGCACCTTGCAAGTGCGCGTGACCAACGCCGGCGGCAGCAGCACGCCACTGAGCACCGCTTACACCTTTGACACTACCGCACCGACTACCACCGGCACCGGCGTCACCTTCTCTGCCGACACCGGCGTGGCCGGCGACTTGATTACCAAGACGGCAGCGCAAAGCACCATCACCGGCTCGCTCAGCACCGCCTTGCTGCCGGACGAGCATGTGGAAGTCTCGCTCAACAACGGCACCACCTGGGTCACGGCCAGCGCGAGCGGCACGACGTGGACTTTGTCGAATCAAACCCTCAGCAGCAGCAACACGCTGCAAGTGCGGGTGGTGGATGCGGCCGGCAATATCGGCGCCTCCACCGGCACCGCTTATGTGCTGGACACCACCGCGCCGACGGTCTCGCTGAGCAGCAATGTCAGCGCCTTGAAGAGCGGCGAGGCAGCGATCATCACGCTGACCTTCAGCGAGATACCGGACACCTCGACCCTGAGCATAAGCGACTTCACCGCCACCGGCGGCACACTGGGCGCCACCATCAACGCCACCGCCAATCCGCGCGTGTTCACGGTGGAGTTCACGCCGAACGCCGGCGTGAGCGGCTTGCTGGGCAGCGTGTCGCTGGCGGCCGGCAGCTACACCGACCTGGCCGGCAATAACGGCGGCGGTGCCACCTCTGGCGTCATCACCATCAACACGCTGGGGCCAAGTGTACTGATTACCAGTGACGCCGCCACCCTGAAAACCGGCGAGACGGCCAACATCACCTTTACCTTCAGCTCGCCGCCGAGCGGCTTTGCGGCCGGCGACATCGTCGCCACCGGCGGCACCATCAGCAGCTTGACCAATCTGGGCGGCGGCGTTTACAGCGCGCTGTTCACGCCGGGAACCAACGTCAGCGCGGCGGCGTCGATCACCGTGACCGGCGGCAGCTATACCGACAGCTTCGGCAACCAGGGCGGCAGCGGCGTGACGCCGGTGATTCTGGTCGATACCCGCGCACCGACGCTGGCAATTACCAGCAATATGTCGGCGGTCAAGGATGGCGACACCGCCACCATCACTTTTACCTTCAGCGAAGCGCCGATTGGTTTTGTGGCGGGCGATGTCAGCACCAGCGGCGGCACGCTAAGCGGCCTTACCGTCACCGCCAATCCGCTGGTGTACACGGCGCAGTTCACGCCGAACAGCGGCGTTGCCAGCGGCACGGCCAGCATCACGGTGGCCAGCGGCGCCTACACCGACCTGGCCGGGAATAACGGCACGGCGGGCACGTCGCCATCGATCAGCATCGACACGCTGGCGCCGGCCACCACCGGCACCGGCGTCAGCTTCTCCAACGACACCGGCATCAGCAACTCGGACCTGGTTACCCGCACCGCCTCGCAAACCTTGACCGGTACGCTGAGCGCTTCGCTGCTGGCGGGCGAAGTTGTGCAAGTGTCGCTGGACCATGGCACCACCTGGGTGAATGCGACGGCGGGCAGCGGCGCCAGCGCCAACACGTGGAGCTTGAGCGGCCGCACGCTGACCGCCAGCGACACGGTGCAGGTGCGCGTCAACGACGCTGCCGGCAATCACGGCACGGTCTTCAGCACGGCCTATACCTTCGACAACACCGCGCCGACGGTCACGGTGACGAGCGACCTTGGCGCGCTGCGCGCCGGCCAGACTGCCACGCTGACCTTCAGCTTTAGCGAAGCGCCGTACAACTTCAGCGCCTCTTCGCTGACGGTGAGCGGCGGCACGGTCAGCGGGCTGGCCGCCACCGCCGATCCGAAGATTTACACGGCTATCTTCACCCCCAGCGCGAGCCAGTCCGGTGTCACCGCCACTGCGCAGGTCAAGGCCAACGGCTATATCGACGCGGCCGGCAACAGCGGCCAGGCCAGCGCGGTGGTGCCGATCACCATCAACACCACCCTGCCCACGCTGCTCATCACCAGCAACGACGTCGCGCTCAAGGCCGGTGAAACGGCCACGCTGACCTTCACCTTCAGCACGCCGCCGACCGGCTTTGCCGCCGCCGACATCAATTACAGCAATGGCACGCTAAGCGGCTTTACCGCCACCGCCAATCCGCTGGTGTACACGGCGGTGTTCACGCCGGACGCCAACCTGTCCTCCGGCGCGGCGAACATCAGCGTTGGCGCCGGTACTTACACGGACGCTTTCGGCAACAGCGGCGGCGGCGCGAGTGCGCCAGCCATCAGCATCGATACGCTGGCGCCGACGGTCACCATCACCAGCAACGTCAGTGCGGTCAAGGCCGGCGAAACGGCCAGTGTCACGTTCACGTTCAGCGAGGTGCCGCTGGGCTTTACCGCTGCCGACGTGGTCACCACCGGCGGTGTGCTGAGCGGGCTGACTGTCAGCGCCGGCAATCCGCTGGTGTACACGGCGACGTTCACGCCAACCGCCGGCATCCAGAACACCTCGGCCAGCATTACCGTCGCCAGCGGCGCATTCACCGATGCCGCCGGTAACGCGGCGACTGCGGCGCTCACGCCGCCGATCAGCATCGATACGCTGCCGCCGGTGGCTGTCGCCAACTCGGTAATTTTCTCGGCCGATAACGGCAGCAGCAGCACCGACCTGGTGACCAATGCCAGCGGGCAGACCATCAGCGGCACGCTGGCCGGCGTGCTGGGGGCGGGCGAGTACGTGGAAGTCTCGCTGGACAACGGCGTTAGCTGGAACACCGCCACCAGCGGCGCAGGCGCTTGGAGCTTGAGCGGCCAATCGCTTTCCGGCAGCGATACGCTCAAGGTACGCGTGAGCGATGGCGCCGGCAACCACGGCACGGCCTATTCGGTCAGCTACGTGTTCGATACGACGGCGCCGACGGTCAGCATCAGCAGCAACGTCAGCGCGGTCAAGGCCGGCGAGACGGCCACCATTACCTTCACCTTCAGCGAAGCGCCGGCTGACTTCACGCTGGGCGACATCAGCGCTGCCAACGGCACCGTGAGCAACCTGGCCGCCACCGCCAACCCGCTGGTGTACACCGCCACTTACACGCCGCTGGCCGGCCAGAACGGCGTTACCGATACCGTGGCGGTCGCCGCCGGCAGCTATACCGACAAGGCAGGCAATGCCGGCGCGGGCGGCTCGTCGCCTGGCATCTCGGTGGATACGGTGGCGCCGTCAACCACCGGCGCAAGCGTGGTGTTCTCCAACGACAGCGGCGCGACGGACTTGATCACCAACGCCGCCGCGCAAGACCTATCCGGCAAGCTCAGCGCCGTACTGCAAACCGGCGAGACGGTGGAAATCTCGCTCAACAACGGCAGCACGTGGATTACCGCCAGCGGCACGGTCGGCACCGACGACTGGAGCTTGAATGGCCAGACCCTGAGCAGCGGCGCCGGCCGCACGGTGCAGGTGCGCGTCAGCGATGCCGCCGGCAACCACGGCGCCGCCTTCAGCGCCGGCTACACGCTGGATACCACGGCGCCGACGCTGGTGATCAGTTCCAGCAAGTCGGTGCTGAACAGCGCCGACACGCCGACTATCACCTTCACCTTCAGCGAAGCGCCGGTCGGCTTTAGCGACGCCAGCGTCAATGTCAGCGGCGGCACGCTCAGCCCCCTGGTGCAAAGTTTGACCAACCCGCTGGTGTACACGGCGGTGTTCACGCCGATCGCGGGACAGGTGGCCGGCGTGGCCGCTATCTCGGTTTCGCCCGGCGCCTACACCGATACGGCGGCCAATGCCGGCTTTGGCGCGGCCGTGGCGGCCATTACTTACGCCACGGTGGCGCCGGGCGTGTCCATCCTCAGCGATGTCACCGCGCTCAAGGCGGGCGATACCGCCAACATTACCTTCAAGTTCAGCACCGCGCCGACCGGCTTCGCGCTGGGCGACGTGGTGGTGGGCGGTGGTGCGCTTAGCAACTTTACCGCCACCAGCGATCCATTGATTTACACGGCGGTGTTCACGGCCAGCACTGGCGTCGCCAATGGCTCCGGCACCATCAGCGTTGCCAGCGGCACGTTTACCGATAGCCTCGGCAATCCCGGCGTGGGCGGCGTGATGGCGGCGCTCAGCATCGATACGCTGGCGCCGACGCTGAGCATCACCAGCAACGTCAGCTCGCTCAACAGCACCGGCACCGCGCTGATTACCTTCACCTTCAGCGAGGCGCCGGCGGCCTTCAGCCTTGGCGACATTAGCGCCACCAACGGCACCTTGAGCGGCTTGGTGCAAACTGCCAATCCGCTGGTGTACACGGCGGTGCTGACGCCGGCGCAAGGCGTGGCGTCCGGCAGTGCGGTGGTCAGCGTGGCGGCCGGCGCTTACGCCGACCTGGCCGGCAATAGCGGCGGCGGCAGCAATTCGCCGGCGATCAGCGTCGATACGCTGGCTCCCGCACTGGCCGGCAGCGGCGTGACCTTCTCGGCCGATACCGGCAGTTCGAATACCGATTTGATTACCCGCACCGCGGCGCAGAACATCGTCGGCACGCTGGGCGGCGGCGTGCTGGCGGCGGGCGACGTGGTGCAAGTCTCGTTCAACAACGGCAGCACCTGGGTGAACGCCAACGCGCCGGCCGGCGGCAGCGCGTGGTCGCTGTCCGGGCAAACCCTGACCAGCACCGGCACGCTGCTGGTGCGCGTCACCGACAGCAACGGCAACCAGGGCACGGTCAGCACCTACAACTATGTACTCGACACCACTGCGCCGACGGTCAGCATCAGCAGCGATACCGCCTCGCTCAAGGGCGGACAAAGCGCGACCCTCACCTTTACTTTCAGCGAGCCGCCGGCCGGCTTCGCGTTCGGCGACTTGATTGCCACCGGCGGCACGCTGGGCGCGATTACCGCCACCGGCAATCCATCGGTGTTCACGGTGGTATTCACGCCGACGCCGGGTTTCAACGGCAGCGCCAGCGTCACGCTGGGGAATGGCCTGTACCAGGATGCAGCCGGCAATAACGGCAGCGGCGCTAGCGCGCCGGGCATCAGCATCGATACGCTGGCGCCCACGCTGTCTATCACCAGCAACGCCAGCGCGCTCAAGGCCGGCGAGACCGCCACCATTACGTTCACCTTCAGCGATGCACCGGCATCGTTCGCGCTGGGCGATATCGGCGCCACCAATGGCACGCTAAGCGCATTGACACCGACCGCCAATCCGCTGGTGTACACCGCCACCTTCACGCCAACCGCCGGCACGGCCAGCGGCAACGCCGTGATCAGTGTGCTCGGCAGCGTGTATGCGGATGCTGCCGGCAACAACGGCGCCAATGTCAGTAGCGCGCCGATCGCAGTCGATACGCTGGCCCCGCTGGTCTCCGGCAATGCAGTGAGCTTCTCGGCCGACCACGGCTTCAGTTCTAGCGACCTGGTAACCAACGCGACCACGCAAATCATTACCGGCACGCTGGATATGGCGCTGGTGAGCGGTGAACAGGTGCAGGTCTCGCTGAATAACGGCAGCACGTGGCTGAACGCGGTGTCGACCAGCACCACCAGCTGGGCGCTCACGCCGCAGTCGCTGAGCGGCAGCGGCGCCTTGCAGGTGCGCGTGGTGGATGCCGCCGGCAATGCTGGCCCGGTGTTCTCGGCCGGCTATGTGCTGGATCTGGTCGCGCCGACCATGGTCGTCACCAGCAGCGCCAGTGCGCTCAAGGCCGGCGAATCAGCCACGCTGACCTTCACCTTCAGTGAAGCGCCGACCGGCTTCCAGCAAAGCGACCTGGTGGAAATCAACGGCACGATCAGCAGCTTTGGCGTGACTTCCAACCCGCTGGTGTATACCGCACAGTTCACGCCGTCGTCATCGCTGGGCAGCGGCACGGCCGGGGTGACGCTGGCGGCGGGCTTGTACACCGACCTGGCGGGCAATGCCGGCGCGGCGGCCGCATCGCCGCTGATCTCCATCGATATGACGCAGCCGCAGCTGACCATTGCCAGCAGCAGCGCCAATTTGAAGATCGGCGAATCGGCCGTCATCACCTTCACCTTCAGCGAACTGCCGCTGGGCTTCACGCTGGGCGACATCAACGTCGCCGGCGGCAGCCTGAGCGGCTTTGGACAAACCGCCAATCCGCTGGTGTACACCGCGCTGTTTACGCCGACGGCAGGGGTGGGCTCGGGCGTTGCCACCGTCGGCGCGGCTGCGGGCAGCTTTGCCGATGCGGCCGGCAACGCGGGCCAGCTGGCCTCCGGCGCAACCATCAATTACAGCACGCTGGCGCCGACCACGGTTGGCAACGGCGTGGTGTTCAGTGTCGATACCGGCACCAGCGGCACCGACCTCGTGACCAATTTTGCAGGACAATCGATCTCCGGCACGCTGAACGCGGCGCTGCTCAGCGGCGAGAGCGTGGAGGTGTCGCTCGATAACGGTGCGACCTGGCTGCCGACCACCAGCGCCGGTACCGCGTGGGCGCTGCCCGGCGTGACGGTGCTGAGCGGCAGCGGCATCTTGCAAGTGCGCGTGACTGACACTGCCGGCAACCACGGCGCCGCCACCTCGACACCGTATGTGCTCGATACCACCAACACCGGCGTTTCGGTCAGCTCCAACGTCGCCAACCTGAAATCCGGCGAGAGCGCCACGCTGACCTTCACCTTTACCGAAGCGCCGAAAAACTTCGATCTCACATCACTGGCGGTGGTTGGCAGCGCCGGCACCCTGAGCACGCCCGTGGCAACCGCCAATCCGCTGGTCTACACCGCCGTCTTCACGCCCAATATCAACCAGTCCTCGGCGACCACGGTGAGCGTGCTGGCCGGCAGCTATACCGACCTGGCCGGCAACCTGGGCCTGGGCCTGACCGGCCCCACCATCAATGTCGACACCGCGCCGCCGTCGGTCGTTATCACCAGCAGCAGCAACACGCTGAAGATCGGCGAAACGGCGCTGATCACCTTCAACTTTACCGAAGCACCGCTAGGCTTTGCGGTGGGCGACATCACTGTCGGCGGCGGCACGCTGAGCGGCTTCACCATGGTCAGCCCGCTGGTGTACTCCGCAGTGTTTACGCCGACGCCGGGCGTGGCTGGCGCCAGCGCGGCGATCAGCATTGCGCCGAATGTCTACAGCGACGCTGCCGGCAACGGCGGCCTTGGCGCCACGCCGCCGTCGATTAGTTTCGATACACTGGCGCCGCTGGCGGCCGCCATCGGCGTGCCGGCGTTCTCCAGCGACACCGGCAGCAGTGGCACGGATCTGATTACCACGGCCGCGTCGCAAACCGTGACGGGCAGGCTGTCGCAGAGCCTGGCAGCCGGCGAGTCGGTGCAGGTGTCGTTTGACGACGGCGCGACCTGGAATCCTGCTGCCGTCAGCGGCATCGATTGGAACATTGCGCATATACTCACTGGCAGTGGCGTGCTGCGCGTGCGCGTGGTCGATGCGGCCGGTAATCACAGTGCAGACAGTGTTCATGCCTACGTGCTTGATCAGTCGGTACCAACCGTGACCATTACCAGCAATATGGCAACGGCCAACGGTGTGACGCCTGCGGTACTGACGCTGGTGTTCAGCGAGCCGCCGGTCGGCTTTGATGCCAGCATGATCCACGTCACCGGCGGTACGCTGGGCACGCTGACGCCGACCAGCGATCCCAAGGTGTACACGATTACCTTTGCACCGAGTGGAGGCGTGGCCAGCGGCTCGGCCACCGTCACGGTCAGCGGCCCTTACACGGACGCAGCCGGCAACAATGGATCGTCGGCCAGCATACCGTCGCTGCAGATCGACACCGTGGCGCCGACCGCCACTGCGGGCGGGGTGGGCTTTACCACCGACACCGGCGTCGGCGGCGACTTGATTACCAATGTGGCGACGCAAACCCTGAGCGGCAATTTGAGCGCGCCGCTGGCGGCTGGCGACATCGTGCAGATCTCGCTGGACAACGGCGTAAGCTGGGAGACGGTGGCGACCTCGATCGGCGACACCAGCTGGAGCATCGCCAAGACCCTGTCCGGCAGCAGCACGCTGCACGTGCGGGTGCTCGATGCAGCCGGCAATTTCAGCACCGCTTACACAGCGCCTTACACCATCGACACCAGCGCGCCTACCGTCACCATGAGCAGCAGCGGCGGCACCGTGGGACAGGGCAGCAGCGCGGTGATCACGCTGACGCTGAGCGATGCGGCCACCTTGCACGCGTCGGATCTGGTCGTCACCGGCGGCACGATCACCGGCTTCAGCGGCAGCGGCACCACCTACACGGTGACCATCACGCCGCCGGCCAACAGCACCACGCCGATAACCGTCAACATTGGCGGCGGCGTGTTCACCGACACGGCGGGCAATGGCAGCGCGGCCGCTGCGCCGCTGGTGGTGCAGGTCAATACCAATACTCCGGTCACGCCGGGTACGCCGTCGACCGTGGACGGGGTACAGATTCACACCTTCGATTCGGTTGATCCCGCCACCGGCCTGGCCACGCGCCTGGTGACGGTGCCGATCATTACGGCCAGCCGGCCGGAAGACACCAGCACCTCGCACGCGCTGCTAGCGGACATTCCTATTGGCTTGGCGCCCAACGCGCAGGGGCGCGGTACCAGCCTGGTGGTGAGCCTGCCGGTGGGCGTGGGCTTTGAAGCCAGCGGTCCATCGGTGCTGCTCAGCGGCGAGACGGCGCTGACCGATTTGATCGGCCGCATCGACGACCATACCGCCTCTGGCCAAGCCACGCGCGCCGCGATGGAAGCGCAGGCCAGGCAGTTCCTCGACAGCCTCGATCCCGGCACCGGGCTGCAACACGCCACGCTGACGATGTCGGCCGACGGCGCGGCTGCCGCTGCATGGGTGATGGTCAACGGCGGCGAGGTCGCCGCCACCGGTGGCAGCAACGTCCAGCACGACGCGCAGCAAGGCAGCGACGATACCGCCGTCGCACTGGTGATCGATGCGCGTGCGCTGCCGCAGGGCATAGGCTTGCAGCTCGATGATTTGGACTTTGCCGCCATCATCGGCGCGGCCACGGTGCAGGGCGGCGCCGGCAAGAACTTCTTCATCGGCGACGGCGAGGCGCAGCGCATGGTGCTGGGCACCGGCGCCGACAATGACACCTTGTACGGCAACGGCGGCGACGACGTGCTGGCGACGGCGGCCGGCAACGACTATCTCGACGGCGGTGACGGCCGCGACACCATGGCCGGCGGCGCCGGCAACGATGTGCTGAACGGCGGCGCCGATAACGACGTCTTGCAGGGCGGCCGCAGCGACGCCGGCCAGTGGCAGTTCTATCTGAAGGACGGCAAGGTGGTGGGCCAGCACCAGCTGGCGCTGGCCGGCGCTACCGTGATGGAGACCGTCACTGCAGCCGAGTTGAATGGCAGCGTCGCCGCGCTGGCCTTCGCCGGCGCGTCCGCATCGCACCTGCAGACGCTGTCCTTGCTGTACCACGCCGCTTTTGACCGCGCGCCGGATTTGCCGGGCCTGAACTTCTGGGCGCTGCATGGTATTGCCGATGCGAAGCAGCTGGCGCAAGCGTTTATTGCGCAGACCGAGGCCGATCAGCACGGCCTGGCGACGCTGAGCAATCACGACTTCGTTGCGCTGCTGCTGGAGAACACGCTGGGCACGCCGCCCGATGCGGCAGCGCTGGCGCCGTGGATCGCCAAGCTGGATGCGGCGCCCGGCGATGCCTCAGTGCGCGCCGGTGTGCTGGCCGATATCGCGCTGAGCGCCGCACACCAAGCCGCGTGGCTCAGTGCCGACGGCTTTGCGCTGGGCGGCCAGTTGCTGGCCCAGGAGCAGGGCTGGATCGCCAATTCCGGCGACGACCGGCTGCAAGGCGGCGCCGGCGCCGACCGCCTGGTGGGTGGCGACGGCACCGACACCGTGGTGTACAGCGGCGCGGCCGCCAGCTACAACCTGGCGCTGAATCGCGTTGGGGAGGTGCTGCTCGGGGAGTCCGGCGGCGCGCAGGACACCGTCCTGCAAATCGAGCGCGGCGAATTCAAGGACGCTACCCTGGATCTCAGCTTTACGCAGGCCAGTGCGGCCTCGCTGCAGGAAATCGGCATGCTGTATCACCTGACGCTGGGCCGCGCCGGCGATTTCTCGGGCTTTAAATTCTGGGCCGATAGCGGCTTGCATGGCAGCGCGCTGGCGGCCGCGTTTGTGAATTCGACCGAGTTTGTGGCCACCTACGGCGGTATGAGCGACGCCAGCTTCATCAACCAGCTGTATTTGAACACCTTGCAGCAGGGCGCCCCGGCCGATATCTTGAACCAGTGGGATGTCTACCTCGATAGCCATAGCCGCTCCGATCTCGTGAGTCTGCTTACCAGCGACGCCACCTTGGTCGGCAGCCAGTACGGCGCGAACGGCATGAGTTTGATTGGTAGCTTGTAGATTGCCATTCTGGCGCAAGTGAAAGCGGTTTTGCTGCAAGCGGGAGTAGACAACAGGCGAAAAAATGCAGGTATAGTCGGCGCGTAGCTCTTTTCATTTGTGAAAAGGAGTGCGTCATACTCGCCCTGACTACAACTGAACAAGTTAGGCCCGGTATCCTGATCGTCGATGACGAGCGGGAGGAACTGCGCTTTCTGACCGATTTGCTGCGGCGCCAGCTGTATCACGTGCGCAGCGCCAGCGACGGCATGGCAGGCTACCAGGCCGCTTTAGCCTCACCGCCCGATCTGATCCTGCTGGACGTGCGCATGCCGGGCCTGGACGGCTTTGCGGCTTGCCGCCTGCTCAAGGCCAATCCCGCCACACGGGCGATACCCATCATCTTCCTCAGTTCCCTGGACGAGCCGGATGAACGCGTGGCCGGACTGGCAATGGGCGGGGTGGATTTTGTCGCCAAGCCGTATCACCCGGCCGAGGTGTTTGCCCGCGTACGCATCCATCTTGAACTGGCGGGCTTGCGGCGTGCCGCTGCCGCTGCGCCGGCCACTGCCGCCGCGCCATCGCCGCATGACCCGGATGAAGTGGTGGCTGCTGCCGCCATGCGCCTGATTGACGATAACCTCAGTGCTGCGCTGACGCTGGCCGGCATTGCGCGTTCGCTCGGCACGCACGAGAAGCGCTTGTCGCAAGTGTTCCGCCGCTATGTTGGCATGACGGTGTTCGGCTATCTTGGCGCTGCGCGCATCCGGCTTGGACGCCATCTACTGGCCGACACCGATATGAGCGTGCAGCAGATCGCCGAGCAGACCGGCTTCCGCAGCGCCGCCAATTTTGCCACCGCGTTCCGCGAACACGTCGAGGTGACGCCGACCGCTTACCGGCAGGCGATACGCCAGCAGGCGGTTCGCCCGTGAGCCGCCACGACGACGACGCCATCCGCATCCGCGCCCGTTTGCTGGCGGCCTTGAACCACGACTTGCGCGCACCGCTGGCGCGCATTGCCAGCAGCGCCGGCGCCGGCTGGGCCGATCTTGGCGTGATGGAGCACGAGGCGCGGCGGCAGCTGGAGTGGCTGTCCGATTTGCAGGAGTGCGCGCGCTTTGAATTGCAGGCGCCGGAACTGGCGCTGGCGCCGACCTATCTGCATGCCTTGATGCGGCACGTGACGCACGACGGTATTGGCTTGCCAGCGCTGGCGATGCTTGATGCGCGCCGCTTGGCACAGGTACTGGCGCGGGTGCGCGAGCATGTTGGCGGCCAGTTGTCGCTGCAAGCGCAGCAACTGGCGCAGGGCGACGGCGAGGTGGCGCTGTCGTTTCAAGCCGGCGTAGCGGATGGGCCCTGGCGCGACGTGACAGCCTCGCTGGCCGACGATCGCATCCTGCCGGGGGTGATGGTGGCGGCGCACCTGGTGCGCGCCATGGGCGGCGTTTTACAGCAAAGCGGCGATGCTTTGCGTTTCGATATCCGCGCGCCGCTGGCGGAGGAAGAAGACGCGATGCCGCCGACGCCGCATTTCGATTGGCCGGAGCCGTTCGGCAGCGGCCACGCGATCCTGTTGCTGGAGCCGCACCAGCCGATGCAGGATTATCTGAGCGAGATTCTGGAGAGCGCGGAATTCGACGTGCAGTACGAACCGGGCGACCGCGATCCTTCGCTGATTCTGTGCGCCGACGAAAGCGTGTGGGATATCTGGCCGCGCGAGGAAGCGCCGCCGGTGCTGCTGCATACGCTGCTGCCGCCCGAGCGGCCCAGCGATTTCATTGAGGTGATGTACAAGCCTGCACCAGCGGCGATGCTGCTGTCGGCCTTGCGCCGCCGGCTTGAGATCAGGATTTAAGGACGGCGGCCGCCGGTCACGCGCTCAATACCGGCCAAGTCCTGCCAGCTTTGCACTTCGGTGTAGCCTGCATCGGTGAGCAGTGCGCGTACTGCCGCCGATTGATCGTAGCCGTGTTCCATCAGCAGCCAGCCTTGCGGCTTGAGGTGCTGCGGCGCGCCGGCGATGATGATGCGCAGTGCGGACAAGCCGTCCGCATGGTCGGTCAGTGCGCCCACCGGTTCAAAGCGCAAATCGCCTTCCGACAAATGGCGGTCGCCGCTGGCGATGTAGGGCGGGTTGGATGCGATCACGTCGAACGGTGCTGCGCCTTGCAGCGCGCTGTACCAATCGCTTTGCAGGAAGGTGACGCGGGCGCCGTTGCTGGCGGCGTTGCGTTGGGCGACTGCCAGTGCATCTGGGCTGACATCGAGCGCGGTGACGTCGGCATCTTTGCGCGTGTGTGCGACCGAGACGGCGATGGCGCCGCTGCCGGTGCCCATGTCCAGCACGCGGCCTTGCGGCGGCACGCGGTCCACGGTCAGTTCGACCAGCAGCTCGGTGTCGGGACGCGGAATCAGCACGGCCTCGTTGACTGCAAACGGCAGGCCAAAGAATTCGCGCTGGCCGACGATGTAGGCAATCGGCTCGCCATCGAGGCGGCGCTGCACCATTGCGTTGAAACGTTGCGACTCTTCCGCAGTCAGCACGCGTTCCGATTGCGTGATCAGGGCGATGCGGTTGACGCCCAGCGCGTGGCACAGCAGCACGCGGTTATCCAGCGCATCGAGCTTCGATTGCTTTTGCAGGGCGGCGATGGTGTCGGTCATTTTGCGCGGCGGATCAGCGCCCAGCCCAGCGACAGCGTGAACAGGCCAAACCACAGGAACGACCACTGCGGAATCGACAGGCCAAACCACGGCGCCAGCGCGTCTTCGCACAGACCGTCGGCCTTGAACAGGAAGGGC
Organism: Duganella rivi; assembly: GCF_009857435.1. Classification (GTDB taxonomy): domain Bacteria; phylum Pseudomonadota; class Gammaproteobacteria; order Burkholderiales; family Burkholderiaceae_D; genus Rugamonas; species Rugamonas rivi. The sequence goes on along the minus strand of NZ_WWCK01000006.1, from coordinate 392,834 downwards.
AGGTACTCGGCGGTCGGGATTTTGTTGAGGAAGGTCTCCATCGGATCGATGCCGCAGGACAGGCCCGGATGCGCCAGCACCCACAGGTGTTTGCCGGCGGTGCCGAGGCCACCCAGCGCCGCCAGCAGGCCAACACTGGCCAGCGCTTTCGGCTTGCTGGTGTAGGCGCCGATCAGCGCGCACACACCGATGGCGATGAACAGGTAGCGCTGGATCACGCACAATGGGCATGGCAGCATGTCCAATCCGTGCTGCAAATACAGGGCGACGCCGATCAGGCCAAACGCGGCGACAGCGATGGAGAGCAGCAGGGAGCGGGTATGTATCATGTAAGTGTCCTTGGAAGAATCGGAAGATTCTCGCACAAAGTTGTTATTTCAGCCTTAGAGCCTGATTAACCGCTTAGTCACCCAGCGCCGCCAGCAACTCGGCCTGGTGCTCGGTAGTCAGCGCGTTGGTCAACTCGGTGAGGTCGCCGTCCATGATGAAATCGAGCTTGTACAAGGTCAGGTTGATGCGGTGATCGGTCATGCGGCCTTGCGGGTAGTTGTAGGTGCGGATGCGTTCACTGCGGTCGCCCGAGCCGATCAGGCTCTTACGCGTTGCCGCTTCCTTGGCCTGCTGCTCGCGCAGCTGCACGTCCTTGATGCGGGTCGCCAGCACCTTCATTGCCTGCGCCTTGTTCTTGTGCTGCGAGCGGTCGTCCTGGCACTCGACCACGATGCCGGTCGGGAGGTGGGTGATACGCACGGCGGAATCGGTCTTGTTAATATGCTGGCCGCCGGCGCCCGAGGCGCGGTAGGTGTCGATGCGCAGCTCGGACGGATTGATGTTCACGTCTTCCACTTCATCGGCTTCCGGCATCACCGCCACGGTGCAGGCGGAGGTGTGGATGCGGCCCTGCGTTTCGGTGGCAGGCACGCGCTGCACGCGGTGGCCGCCCGATTCAAATTTCAGTTTCGAGTACACGCCGTTGCCGACCAGGCGCACGATCACTTCGCGGTAGCCGCCCAGATCCGATGCGGACTCCGACACCATCTCCACCTGCCAGCGATTGCGCTCGGCGTAGCGGGTGTACATGCGCAGCAGGTCGCCCGCGAACAAGGCGGATTCGTCGCCGCCGGTGCCGGCGCGGATTTCGAGGAAGATGTTGCGCTCGTCGTTGGCGTCCTTCGGCAGCAGCATTTTTTGCAGCTCGAGATCCAGTTCGGCGGTGCGGGTCTTGGCGGCTTCGATTTCTTCTTGCGCGAAGTCTTTCATGTCCGGGTCGGACAGCATTTCTTCGGCGGCGGCGATGTCGCCCAGCGCTTCCTGATAGGACTTGTAGACCGCCACCAGCGGGCCGATTTCGGCGTGCTCGCGGGTCATCTTGCGGTAGCTGTCCATGTTATCGGTGGCGCCTTCGGACATCAGTAATTCATCGAGTTCGACCAGGCGGTTTGCCAGTTGATCGAGCTTGGCCAGCATGGATGGTTTCATAGCGTGTTCTTAAAAGGTGACGGGGCGCCACGCGAGTGGCGACTGAGAGACGAGGGGAGTGCGGAGAAAGGCGGCGCTAACGGCGGCCGCGGAACATCTGCGGCAGCAGTTCTGCGAGTTGGGCGCGTTCCTCGCCCTGGGCACGATGCAGCGCTTGCTGCGGGCCGTGCATGAATTTCGCGGTCAGGCCCTTGGACAGGGCTTCCAGCACGGCGTCGATATCTTCGCCCTTGGCCAGCATCTTGCGGGCGCGTTCGAGTTCCATCTGGCGCAGCGCTTCGCCGTTTTCTTGCAGATGCTGGATCACCGGCACCACGGCGCGGTCGTCGATCCAGTGCATGAACGATTGCACGCGGGTTTCGATAATGGCCTCGGCCTGCGCGACGGCGGCCTGGCGGTTCTCGATCCCCGTTTGCACTACCTTGCCCAAGTCATCGACCGTGTAGAGGAAGGCGTCGTTGAGGCGCGCCACTTCCGGTTCGATATCGCGCGGCACGGCCAGATCGACCATGAACATTGGCTTGTGGCGTCGTGCCTTGATGGCGCGTTCCACCATCCCGAGACCGATCAGCGGCAGCGAGGAAGCGGTGCAGGAAATGACGATGTCGTACTGGTGCAGCTTGTCCTGCAAATCGGCGAGGCGGATGGCGCGTCCGCCGAAGCGGTGGGCCAGCACTTCGCCGCGTTCCAGCGTGCGGTTGGCGATGGTGATGGTTTTCGGATTCTGCGCGGCGAAGTGGGTCGCGCACAATTCGATCATCTCGCCGGCGCCGATGAACAGCACGTTTTGCTCGGAGATCTTGTCGAAGATGCGCTGCGACAGGCGCACGGCGGCAGCCGCCATCGACACGCTGTGGGCGCCGATCTCGGTGGTGCTGCGCACTTCCTTGGCGACCGAGAACGAGCGCTGGAACAGCTGGTGCAGATAGGTGCCCAAGCCGCCCGCTTCATCGGCGGTGCGGATGGCGTCCTTGATCTGGCCGAGAATCTGCGTTTCGCCCAGCACCATCGAGTCGAGCCCGGAGGCGACGCGGAAGGTGTGGCGCACGGCGTCGTGCTGCGGCAGCATGTACAGGTGCGGGCGCAGTTCGGCGTAATTGAGCTTGTGGAAATCGGCGAGGAAGTGGGCGCCGGCGTCCAATGGATCGGGCACGGTGCTGGCGGCGTACAACTCGGTGCGGTTGCAGGTCGAGAGGATGGCCGCTTCGTCGGAACCGCGATGGTCGATGCGTTCAAACCACGAGCGCGCCGCCACCACCGCCTGCCCCAGCTGGTCAGGCGCGAACGCCAGCTGCTCGCGAAGCGAGACCGGGGCGGTAGTGTGATTGAGGCCGACGGCAAGCAGCTGCATTGCGGATCCAGACGATAATTATGCGGACATTATACCGTGACTGCTTCGGTGTTGCCGTGTGGACTGCCTAAAGCTATAGCAGCGTTATTTAAGCGCCAAGCTTTTCCAGGCGGTAGCCGTAGCTATAGACCGGCACCAGGCGGAAGCCATTTTCTGGCTTTAATTGCAATTTGTTGCGGACGCGGGAAACATGGGTGTCCATGGTGCGCGACGGCACGGCGGTTTCGCGGATCCACACTGCTTCGTGAATGTAGGCGCGCGACAGCGGACGGCCGATGTTGCGGAAAAATAACAGTGCAAGGTAGAACTCTTTGTGGGTGACGTCCAGCACGATGCCATCCATCAGCAGGCGGCCGGGGCGCGTTTCGAAAATGTATTGACCGAATTGCAAGGATTCGGCGCCGTTCTGGGCCGGGTAGGCGCGGCGCAGCAGGGCTTGTACGCGGGCCACCATTTCACTGCGGCGCAGCGGCTTGATCATGTAATCGTCGGCGCCTGCCGCGAGGCCGGCCACGATGTCGTCTTCACCGGAACTGGTGGTCAGGAACAGCACGGGCGCGTTGTCCGGCAGCTTTTCCTTGGCGCGGCGCAGGACTTCGGAGCCGCTCAGGTCGACTACTTGCCAGTCCAGGATCAGCATGTCGTAACTGTCTTTGCGCAGCTGCGCCAGCACGTCTTTGGCGGTCTGGAAACTATGGCAGATGTGACCGGCCGAAGTCAGTACTTGGCAGATCAGTTCGGCTTGGCTGCGGTCGTTGTCGAGTACGGCAATTCTCATACTGCTGCCTGCTGGAAAATGTTAAGGAGAAGTCACTCCGAATATAACAGAGATTTACAAAATTATTAGCAAAACGGCCAATTTATTTTTTCAAGGATACTATCATTAATTTTCTAGCAATGCTTGTTTCCACTGTGCGCGCCCGCACATTGATTACACGGTACACTGGAAAAACACCGAATTCAATGTAGAAGTTGAAAAATGGCAAGAACGCCCAGTGAGGGCCGGGAGGGCGTATGCGCAGCAAAAAAGACACAAATTCCACCGTCTTGCCGGTTTCCGAGACCGGCATCGCTGCCGTGCGCGAACGTTGCCGCCAGTTGGTGCGGCGCCGCGCCATGCTGTCGGCCGGCGTGGCGGCGGTGCCGATTCCGGGACTGGACGTGGTGACCGATCTGCGCTTGTTCGCCATGCTGATCGACGATATTAACCAAGAGTTTGGTTTATCCGAGCAACAGATCGGGCGCATGCAGCCAAAATTCCGCATGCTGGCCTACGAAGCGGCGCTCGGCGTCGGCGGCATGTTGGTGGGAAAACTGGTGACGCGGGAAGTGGTGATGCAGGTGTTGCGGCGCACGGGTTTCAAGGTGGCGGCCAGGCAGGCCGGCAAATTGGTGCCGCTGGCGGGGCAGCTGGCTTCGGCCGGTATCGGCTTTTTCGCCTTCCGTCAGATTGGCTACCAGCACGTGGAAGCCTGCGCCAAGGTGGCGCAGGAATTGTTGGCGGCCGGCGTGCACCAGCCGCCGGCGTAATTACGCGTCCGGCAGGACCACGTTGACGTCGAGGACTTCCAGGTTGCCCTGGCGATCCAGCGAAATCTTGATGTCGTCGGCGTTGACCTTGGTGTACTTGGAGATCACCTCGATCAATTCCTTGTGCAGGGCCGGCAGGAAGTCCGGGCCGGCGCGGCCGCTGCGCTCGCGCGCGATGATGATCTGCAGCCGCTCCTTGGCCGCGGTCGCGGTCTTCGGCTTAGGCGGAAACAGGAAAGAAAGCAGTGCCATGATTACTTGCTCCCAAAGATACGCTGCAGCAGGCCCGGCTTTTCATAATTGGTAAAGCGCAGCGGCATTTCTTGGCCGAGGAAACGCGAGACCACGTCTTCGTAGGCTTCGGCGACATCAGTGCCCTTGAAGTGAATGGCCGGGTTACCTTGGTTCGAAGCATGCAGCACCGATTCCGATTCCGGGATGATGCCGATCAGAGGAATGCGCAAAATCTCTTGCACATCTTCGTAGGACAGCATTTCGTCCGCTTCCACGCGCTTTGGCGAGTAGCGGGTGATCAACAGGTGTTCTTTCACAGGCTCGCCGCCGGTCTGGGCGCGGCGCGACTTGGCTTGAATGATGCCAAGGATGCGGTCGGAGTCACGCACCGACGACACTTCCGGGTTGGTGACGATGATGGCTTCATCGGCAAAGGTCAGCGCCATCAGCGCGCCGTGCTCGATACCGGCCGGCGAATCGCAGATGATGTACTCAAAGCCCATGTTGATCAGCTCGTGCAGCACGGCTTCCACGCCGTCTTCCGACAGCGCGTCTTTGTCGCGCGTCTGCGAGGCCGGCAGGATGAACAGGTTGTCGCAGTGCTTGTCCTTGATCAGCGCCTGGGTCAGGGTCGCTTCTTTGTTGATGACATTGATCAGGTCGTACACCACGCGGCGTTCGCAGCCCATGATCAGGTCGAGGTTACGCAGGCCGACGTCGAAGTCGATGACGGCGGTCTTGTGACCGCGCATGGCCAGGCCGGTGGAGAAGCTGGCGCTGGACGTCGTTTTACCTACACCGCCCTTGCCGGACGTTACAACAATAATTCTTGCCACAAGTAATCCTTTTCAGAGTGGTGTGCTTATGCTCGATTGGCAGTATTGACAGATAGTATATCGATTCGGTCGCCGACCAAGCGAATTTGCGTCGGCGAACGTGCATATTCCGTTGGGAATCCGTCTTCAAACGTGCGGTAGACGCCGGCGATGGACACCAGTTCCGGCGCCATATTCAGCGCAAAGATGCGGGCCTGGGCGTTGCCCGAAGCGCCGGCCAGCGCGCGGCCGTTCAGCGTGTTGTAGACGTGGATGCTGCCGTCGGCGATGATTTCGGCGCCGTTGTTGACCACGGCGGTGACCACCAGGTCGCAGCCGCGCGCGTAAATGCGCTGGCCGGCACGCACTGGCGTGTCGATGATCATGACGTCGGTGCCGTTGCTGGCCGGTGCTGGCGGCTGGGCTTGGGCGGCGGCCACGGCCACCGGCGCTGGGGCCGGGGCCGGCTTTGGCGCCGGTTCCTCTTCGCGCTTGGCGTTGGCTGGTTCCAGCGTCAGGCCGTGGGCGGCGATTTCGGCAGCCATTTCCGGCGGCGCGTTGCGCACGGCTACTGGATTCAGGCGGTATTTTTTCAGCAGGGCGATCAGGCTGCCCCAGTCGATCGGATCGCAGCCGGCCGGCAGGGCGGCGACGTCGATCACGGTCAGGTCGTCTTCGAAAAAGTCGGCGGTGCCGCCGGTCATTTCGGCCAGCGCGGCGTCGAGAGCGATGCTGTCTGCGGTCGCCAGGATGGCGGAGACGGCGACGACGGTGGAAATCTTAATTTCTATGGGCTTTTGAAACAGGCTCTTGGACATGGGCGACAGTATCAGTGGTTATCCTCGCGCGCATGCGCAGGCACCAGCATTCTACTGTGGAAAGTGCGGAAAAGGGAGGCCCGCTACGCGTGCGGGCCTGTAAATATGCGGGCTTTTAGTAAATTGCGCGCAGCTGCTTGGCTGCTGCCACCATATTACGCAAGGCAGTTTCCGTTTCCGCCCAGCCGCGCGTCTTCAAGCCGCAGTCCGGGTTGACCCATAAGTTGGCCGGCGGGATCACCGCGCTGGCCTTTTGCAGCAGGCGCACCATCTCGGCTTGCGCCGGCACGCGCGGCGAGTGGATGTCGTACACGCCGGGGCCGATTTCGTTCGGGTAGCGGAACTGGCCGAAGCCGTTCAGCAGTTCCATGTCCGAGCGGCTGGTCTCGATGGTGATGACGTCGGCATCCATGGCGGCAATCTGCGGCAGGATGTCGTTGAACTCGGCGTAGCACATATGGGTGTGAATTTGGGTGCCGTCCGCCACCGCGCTGGCCGAGACGCGGAAGGCGCGGGTGGCCCAGTTCAGGTATTCGTCCCAGCGGCTGCGGCGCAACGGCAAGCCTTCGCGCACGGCCGGCTCGTCGATCTGGATGATGCCGATGCCGGCCTGCTCCAGGTCGGCCACCTCGTCGCGGATGGCCAGCGCGATTTGCAGCGCGGTGCGGGCGCGCGGCTGGTCGTCGCGCACGAACGACCATTGCAGGATGGTGATCGGGCCGGTCAGCATGCCTTTCATCGGCTTGCCGGTCAGGCTTTGCGCGTGCACAGTCCAGTCCACGGTCATGGCTTTCGGGCGGCTGACGTCGCCGTAAATGATCGGCGGTTTAACGCAGCGCGAGCCGTAGGATTGCACCCAGCCTAGCTGCGTGAAGACGAAGCCGTCCAGCTGTTCGCCGAAATATTCGACCATGTCGTTGCGCTCGGCTTCGCCGTGAACCAGCACGTCGAGGCCGAGGGCTTCCTGCTGCTGCACGGCATAGGCGATTTCTTCGCGCATCCTGGTCTCGTATTCGGCCACGCTGAGTTCGCCGCGTTTGAAGCTGGCGCGGGCGCTGCGGATGGCCTGCGTTTGCGGGAAGGAGCCGATGGTGGTGGTCGGGAAGGACGGCAGTTTGAAGCGGGCGCGCTGTTCGGCCTGGCGCTGGGCGAAGCCGGAGCGGCGCTGGTCGGCGTCATCCGGCAGGGCTTGCAAGCGGGTGCGCACAGCGTCCTGATGCACGCGCGGGCTGGCGCGGCGGCTGGCGATGGCGGCGCGCGAGACGGCCAGCGCTTCGGTGGTGCCGGCGTCATATTCCCCTTGTACCGCGCGCTTCAGCACGTAGAGTTCATCGAGTTTTTCGGTGGCGAAGGCCAGCCAAGAGCGGATTTCGTTGCCCAGCGCAGTCTCGGCGGCCAAGGTGAACGGTACGTGCAGCAGCGAGCAGGAAGACGATAGCCACAGTTTGCCGGCACGTTTATCGACGATGGGCGCAAGAATCGCCAGCGCCGCGTCGAGGTCGGTGCGCCAGATGTTGCGGCCGTCGACAATGCCGACCGACAGTACTTTGTGCACCGGCAGCCAGTCGGCAATGCTGGTCAGTTCGTGCGGGGCGCGGATGCCGTCGACGTGCAGGCCGCCCACCGGCAGGCGGCAGGCGAGGCTCAGGTTTTCTTCCAGTGGCGAGAAGTAGGTCGCCAGCAGCAGCGGCACGCCGGCCTGGTTCAGCTGCCAGTAGGTATTTTCAAACGCGTTGCGCCATGCGGACGGCAGGTCGAGGCCGAGGATGGGCTCGTCGATTTGCACCCACTGCACGCCTTGCGCTTTCAGTCGTTCCAGCACCTGGCTGTAGATCGGCAGCAGCTTGTCGAGCAGGCTGAGGCGGTCGAAGCCTTCCGCGCCGCGCGCCTTGCCGAGCCACAGGAAGGTGAGCGGGCCGATCAGCGCGGCCTTGACGGCGTGGCCGAGCGCCTGGGCTTCCGCCACTTCCTCGAACAGGCGCTCGCAGGACAGGGCGAAGCTGGTTTCGGGCGTGAATTCCGGGACGAGGTAGTGGTAGTTGGTGTCGAACCACTTGGTCATTTCCAGCGCGGCGGCGGCGTGCAGGCCGGTGGCGCCGTGGGCGTGATCGTGGGTGCAGCCGTGGCCGCATTCGGCTGGTGCTGCGTCGCCGCTGCGGCCGCGCGCCATGGTGAAGTAGCGGTCCAGTTGCGACTGTTCGGCGCTGAAACCGTAGCGCGCCGGTTCGCAGCCCAGCAGCTGGATGTGGTTGGCGACCTGATCGTAAAACGCGAAATCGCCGGCCGTCACGAAGTCGAGACCGGCGTCGCGCTGCAAGGCCCAGTGGCGCGCGCGCAGCTCGCGGCCGACAGTTTCCAGTTCGGCGTCGCTGAGCTCACCGCGCCAATTTTTTTCAAGTGCAAACTTCAGTTCGCGCTGTGCGCCGATGCGCGGGAAGCCGGGAATGTGGGTGTGAATTGCTTTATTAGTGTTCGTCATGATGCCTGTCATCCGCATTTAATATTGGTGCTATAAAGTGTGCGGCAAACCGGTCTATAATCAAAACGAAAGATTTTGCGTGTTCACATGAAAAAAACTAATAGACCATGCTAGAGATACGCCACCTACGCACCTTGAGCGCGCTGCGCTCGGCTGGCAGTCTCGTGCGTGCTGCCCAACTGCTCAACCTGACGCAGTCAGCCCTCTCCCATCAAATCAAGTTGCTAGAAGATCGCTACGGCGGGCCGCTTTTTGAGCGCAAATCGGTACCAATTGGCTTCACTGCCACTGGCTCCCGCTTGCTCAAGCTGGCCGACTTGCTGCTGCCGGAAATTGAAACTGCCGAGCGCGAAGTTGCGCGCCTGATGCAGGGAGATAGCGGCCAGTTGCGGGTGGCGCTCGAATGCCACACCTGCTTCGACTGGCTGATGCCGGTGATGGATGAATTCCGCAAGCGCTGGCCGGAAGTGGAGATCGACCTCGTGTCCGGCTTCCACAGCGAGCCGGCCGATTTGCTGCGCAGCGGCGAGGCCGATCTGGTGATAGGCTCGCCTTACGGCCCCGAATTCGCCACCTTCCCGCTATTCCGCTTTGAAATCCTGACGGTGATGGCGCAGAAGCACCGCCTGGCTGCCCAGCGCCGCCTGCAGGCGGCCGACTTCGAGGGCGAAACCCTGATCACCTACCCGGTGCCGGAAGAACGCATCGACCTGATCCGCGAAGTGCTGCGGCCGGCCGGGGTCGGCTTCCAGCGCCGAACCGCCGAATTGACGGTGGCGGTGCTGCAATTGGTGGCCAGCCGGCGCGGCATCGCCGCCCTGCCGAACTGGGCGATCAAGAATTACGTCGATTACGACTACGTGATCGCACGCCCGATCGGCGAGCAAGGCCTGTGGAGCGACCTCTACGTTTCAGTCCCCGAGGCGCAGAAACAGCGGGCCTACGTGCTCGACTTTGTCAACGTGATACGCGAACAGTGCGCCGCCGCGCTGGATGGTATCAAATTATTATCGTGACAAATAGTTATTGTTTCTGCAAAATATAGATGAAAGGATTTGATGCGCATCAAGGTGAGCGCAGAATCCTGCGCATAACATTAGTGTCCGACGGTTGCGCGTCTGGCATGGATGCTGCTACAAATCCTTGCGATTCCTCGCGGCGACGCACCATCGAAACCTGCTACGCCTTGTGCGTGGACGGCGTATGATAAAAATCCGCGTTGTTGCTCAACTTAGCCGGTTCCGGCCGGCGCATTGGAGAATCAAATGGATGATGTAGTTATCGTGGCCGCTGGCCGTACTGGTGTGGGTAAATTTGGCGGCAGCCTGGCGAAGACCCCTGCGTCCGAGCTCGGTGCACACGTAATCAAGGGCCTGCTGGCCAAGACCGGCATCGACCCTAATCTGATCAGCGAAGCGATTCTCGGCCAGGTGCTGACGGCCGGCGTCGGCCAAAACCCGGCGCGCCAAGCCGTGATCAAGTCCGGCCTGCCGAACACTATTCCCGGTTTCACCATCAACCATGTTTGCGGTTCCGGCCTCAAAGCGACCCACCTGGCGGCGCAAGCCATCAAGGCCGGCGACGCGCAAATCGTCATTGCCGGCGGCCAGGAAAACATGAGCGCCGCACCGCACGTGCTGAACGGCTCGCGCGACGGCTTCCGCATGGGTGACGTCAAGATGACCGACAGCATGATCGTTGATGGCCTGTGGGACGCCTACAACCAGTACCACATGGGCACCACCGCCGAAAACGTCGCCAAGAAATACGAGATTTCGCGCGCCGAGCAAGACGAGTTCGCCCTGCAATCGCAGCTGAAAGCCGAAGCCGCGCAAAAGGCCGGCAAGTTCAAGGACGAGATCCTGCCGCTGGAAATCGTGCAGAAGAAGGGCAGCATCGTGTTCGACAGCGATGAATACATCAAGCCCGGTTCGACCCTGGAAGGCCTGGCCGGCCTGCGTCCTGCCTTCGCCAAGGATGGCACCGTCACCGCCGGTAACGCCTCCGGCCTGAACGACGGCGCTGCCGCCGTGATCATGACCTCGGCCACCCGCGCCAAGGAACTCGGCCTGCCGGTGCTGGCCAAGATCAAGGCCTACGCCTCGTCCGGCCTGGATCCGGCGTTCATGGGCATGGGCCCGGTCTCGGCCACCAAGCTGTGCCTGAAAAAAGCCGGCTGGACGCCGGACGACCTGGATCTGCTGGAAATTAACGAAGCCTTCGCCGCCCAGGCAGTCGCGGTCAACAAGGAAATGGGCTGGGATACCAGCAAGATCAACGTCAACGGCGGCGCCATCGCCATCGGCCACCCGATCGGTGCGTCCGGCGCGCGCGTGCTGGTCACGCTGATCCACGAAATGATCCGTCGCGACGCGAAAAAAGGCCTGGCCTCGCTGTGCATCGGCGGCGGCATGGGCGTGGCGCTGGCCATCGAGCGTCCGTAAGCAACAGCAAGACCAAGGCGGCCCGGCGCAAGATCGGGCCGTGATTCCGATTTTTAGTGTTAATCAAGAGGGGACGAAAATGGCAAGAGTTGCATTAGTAACCGGTGGCATGGGTGGTCTGGGCGAAGCGATTTGTTTCAAGCTGTCAGCGCTAGGCTATTGCGTCGTCACCACGTATTCCCCTGGCAATCCTAAAGTTGAGCAATGGCTGGCTACCACCCGCGACCAAGGCTACAACTTCCGCGCTTATCCTTGCGACGTGGCTGATTATGATTCGGCTCAGGCGTGCATCGCTGCGATCGAAAAAGACATCGGCCCAGTAGACGTGCTGGTCAACAACGCCGGTATCACGCGCGATATGACCTTCAAGAAAATGGACAAGGTCAATTGGGATGCAGTGATCCGTACCAATCTGGATTCGGTGTTCAATCTGACCAAGCCGGTGTGCGACGGCATGGTGGAGCGTGGCTGGGGCCGCATCATCAACATCTCGTCGGTGAACGGCCAGAAGGGCGCGTTCGGCCAGACCAACTACTCGGCAGCCAAGGCCGGCATGCACGGCTTTACCAAGGCGCTGGCGCTGGAAGTGGCCAAGAAGGGCGTTACCGTCAATACCATCTCGCCAGGCTACATCGGCACCAAGATGGTGATGGAAATCCCGCAAGAAGTGCTGGACACCAAAATCGTGCCGCAAATTCCGATGGGCCGCCTCGGCAAACCGGAAGAAGTGGCGGGCCTGGTGGCTTACCTGTCCTCGGACGAGGCAGCCTTCGTGACTGGCTCCAACATCGCCATCAACGGCGGCCAGCACATGTCCTAAGCCGTAGCACCACGATACGACAAGAGCCGGGTTCGTTCGCGATCCCGGCTTTTTTTTCGTACAATCTGCTATCGATGCTCAAAGGATAGCCATGTTCGACCCTACTTCCGCCCTGTTCCCGCCCATTACGCCGAACCGCTCCGGCATGCTGGCGGTTGACGATTTGCACACTATTTACTGGGAAGAAGTCGGCAATCCGAACGGCATCCCGGTGATTTTCCTGCATGGCGGCCCGGGCGCTGGCCTGTCGCCGCAGCACCGCCGCTTCTTCGACCCGGAACAGTACCGCGTGATCCTGTTCGACCAGCGCGGCGCCGGCAAGTCGACCCCGCTGGGCGAGTGCCGCCGCAACACCACCCAGCTGCTGATCGAGGACATCGAGCGGCTGCGCGTGCAGTTCGAGATCGAGCAGTGGCTGGTGTTTGGCGGCTCGTGGGGCTCGACGCTGGCGCTGGCTTACGGCCAGGCCCATCCGCAGCGCTGCCTCGGTTTCGTGCTGCGCGGGATTTTCCTGTGCACCAAGACGGAGATCGACTGGTTCCTCGACGGTGCACAGTGGTTCCACCCCGAGGTGCATGCCGAATTCATCGCACCGATTCCCGAAGCCGAGCGCAGCGACCTGCTGCAAGCCTACGTCAAGCGCATCATGAGCGACGACCCGGCCGTGCACATGCCGGCCGTGCGCGCGTGGAGCCGCTTCGAAGGCCGCCGCGTGTTCCTGCTGCCGCAGCCGGACGATGAGCCATCGGATGCGCTCGATCTCGGCGTCGGCCGCCTGGAATCGTACTACATGGCCAATCTCGGCTTCTTCAGCGACGACCAGCTGCTGCGCAATGTGCACCGCATCGCCCACTTGCCGGCCGTGATTGTGCAGGGCCGCTATGACGTGATCTGCCCGCCGGTATCGGCATGGCGCTTGCATCAGGCATGGCCGGGATCGGTCATGGCGATGATTCCCGACGCCGGCCACGGCGCCATGGAACAAGGCATCTCGCGCGCGCTGGTGGCGGCCACCGAGCAGTTCAAGCGCACCCGCCGCTTCGGCTGAAAATCGGCCCGGGGAGACGCGGGCTGCTACACTGTGAACTAATCGATAAGAACGATAAGAACAAAACACATGGCAATTATGAACATCCAGACCGGGGATATCGGTCACATCATCCAGCTGGCGATTGCGCCGGTGTTCCTGCTGTCGGGCGTGTGTACCAATTTGATCGTGCTGACCAACCGGCTGGCGCGCATCATCGACCGCTCGCGCGTGCTGGAAGACCGGCTTGACGTTGCCTACAGCGATCCGTACCTGAATGAACTCGACGTGCTGTATCGCCGTTCGCACCTGATCAATATGTCGATCGCGCTGTCGACTGCCTGCGGGCTGTTTGTGTGCGTGATCGTGGCCATGCTGTTCCTTGGGGATATCACCAACCTCGGACTCGATAAATACATTGCCGGCACCTTTGTGGTGTCGGTGCTTTGCCTGGTCGGCAGCTTTATATCGCTGCTGCGCGAAATTTTCATTGCGTCGGCGTGGATGCGCTCCCAGCGCCACGTCCGCCGCAAGCGATAACCTTTTTTTATGTGAGACCATCATGCACGACTACCAACGCCCGCCTACCCTGTACCGCTACGGCGTGCGCGAAGACCTGGAACTGGCGCTGAGCCAGGGCCAGTTCATCCTGCGTCCGGCCGCCAACTGCCTGACCCTGAGTTTTTCCCAGGCGTGGGATCCCAAGCTGTTCGAGCTGTTCTCGTCGGACGCCTGCCTGATCATCCACAACACCGAGGAATTCGGCGAGCGCGTTCACCGCGCGGTGCAGCGCACTTTGCCTAGCTGGGCGGGGATCGACGGCGCAATTGAATACGGCACCCGCGCCGCGCTGGGCGCAGCCTTCACCAAGACCGTGGCCGAAGCGCAGGAACAGGAATGGCAGTTTGCATGGCGCGCCATGCAGGCGCAATTGAGTTTGAATCCGGTGCTGATCAAAATCGGCAGCCTGGAAAACTTTGCCGAGCTGCGTTCGAAAGACGCCTACTCGCATAATTAAGACTGCGGGATAGCTTCCACCCTCGGCGCATCGCGCCGATCCAGACGCGCCAGCACGGCGCTCATCATGCGCTCGATATCGCTGCGTATCATCTTGGAGCCGAGGATGCCGGGCACGTAAAAGTTCGGCATCATGCGTCCCTTGTAAATCACCTTGGTGCCGCCGGTTTCCGGCACTGGCACCAATTCCCAGTGCGACTCATAGTGCTTCATATCGCCCGAGATCAGCGAGATGTCGATCGACGACATCGGCTGCTCCACCGCGCGCACGATCAGGTGGATGGTTTTGGACATGAACAGGAAGCGGGCCACGCCGAATTGTTCGATGATGACTTCATTGCCATTGCGGGACAGGACTTTGCACGACTCCATGTCGGGCACGAATTCGGCCATGCGTTCATAGCCGGTGAGGATGCGCCATACCTTCGGCAGTGGCGCCGCCACGGTGCCGGTGGCGTCCACTTCGTACATATGTTGGGCGTCTTGCTCGACGCGGTTGACCGACACTTCCAGCTTAGGCAATTCAAGCTTAGGTGCTTGCGCCATCCCCAGCTGGGCGGTCACACCTAACAACAAAAACACAAGGAATCGCATCATTTGACCAGCGTACGGTAAAGGGTGGCAGAATACAAGCGCAGCACGCACGGACTTTAGAAGCCCATATCTAGAGAATTGGGATTTAATGCGGGCATTATGAAAACTATAAACTACCCTCACTTGCTGGCCCCACTCGACCTGGGATTCACCACGCTGCGCAACCGCGTCATCATGGGATCGATGCATACCGGCCTTGAAGACCGCTTTTACAACTACGGCAAACTCGCCGCATTCTATCGTGAACGCGCGCGCGGCGGCGTAGGTTTAATTGTTACAGGCGGCATTTCTCCTAACCGGTCTGGATGGCTGCTACCCTTTGGAGGTACGCTCAACTTCAAGGGCGACGTGATCAACCATCGCCGCGTGACCAAGGCGGTGCACGAGGAAGGCGGCAAGATCCTGATGCAAATTTTGCACTCCGGCCGCTATGGTTATCAGCCGTTCGTGGTGTCGGCGTCGGAGAAGAAATCGCCGATCTCGCCGTTCAAGCCGCGCGCGCTGACCGAGGCTGGCATCGAGACCACCATCCGTGATTACGCGCGCTGCGCCAAGCTGGCGCGCGACGCCGGTTACGATGGCGTGGAGGTGATGGGTAGCGAGGGCTATCTGCTGAATCAATTCCTGTGCGCGCGCACCAATCTGCGTACCGATAAATGGGGCGGCAGCATTGAGAACCGCATGCGCCTGGCCGTGGAGATTGTGAAGCGCATCCGCGCGGAAGTGGGCAATGATTTCATCATCATGTATCGTCACTCGCTGCTCGATCTCGTTGAAGGCGGCAATACCTGGGAAGACGTGGTGACGGTTGCCAAGGCTATGCAGCATGCCGGCGTGACGATTTTGAATACCGGCTACGGCTGGCACGAGGCGCGTGTGCCGACCATCGTGACCTCGGTGCCGCGCGGCGCTTTCACTTCGCTGGCGGGCCGCTTGCGCCTGGAGGTGACGATACCGGTGGTGGCGTCCAACCGCATCAACATGCCGGCGGAAGCGGAAGGCATTTTGCAGCGCGGCGATGCCGACATGATTTCGATGGCGCGTCCGTTCCTGGCCGATTCGCACTTTGTGGTGAAAGCGGCCGAGGGCCGTGCCGACGAAATCAATACCTGCATCGGCTGTAATCAGGCCTGCCTCGATCACACCTTCTCGCGCAAGACCGCCAGCTGCCTGGTGAATCCGCGTGCGTGCCACGAGACGGAGCTGGTGTATGCGCCTGCCGCTCGCAAGCGCCGTGTGGCGGTGGTGGGCGCAGGGCCGGCTGGCTTGTCGGCATCCACCGTGGCAGCAGAATGCGGCCACGATGTCACCTTGTTCGATTCGGCCGACAGCATCGGCGGACAATTCAAGATCGCGATGCAGGTGCCGGGCAAGGAAGAATTTGCCGAGACTATCCGCTACTTCGGCCGCAAGATTGAACTGACCGGCGTGAAGCTTCGGCTAGGCGTGCGCGTGACGCGCGAGCAGTTGCTGGCCGAGGGTTACGACGACGTGATCGTCGCTACCGGCATCAAGGTGCGCAAGCCGCCGATTGAAGGCATCAATCATCCGAAGGTGCTGTCGTACGTGGACGTCCTGCGCGACAAAGCGCCGGTCGGCAAGCGTGTGGCGATTATCGGTGCGGGCGGTATCGGTTTCGATATGGGCGAATTCCTGCTGCACGATACCAGGCATCCATTGCCGCTGGCGCTGGATGTCTGGGCGCGCGAATGGGGCGTGAGCTTTAAAGGCGATACGCCGGGCGGCCTGGTGCCGGCCGAGAATCCAGAGCCGGTGCGCCAGCTCTACCTGTTGCAGCGCAAGGCCTCGCGCCTCGGTGCTGGCTTGGGCAAGACCTCGGGCTGGGTGCACCGCGCGGTGCTGGCGCGAAATGGCGTGGTCATGATAGCCGGCGTGCAGTATGACCGCATTGACGATCAAGGCCTGCACATCACCGTCGGTGGCGAACAGCGCTTGCTGTCGGTTGATAACGTGGTGATCTGCGCGGGACAGGACAGCCTTGCGGAACTGATGCCGAGCGAGGAAGAAGTCAAGGCCAATGTAAGCTGGCCGCGCTTCCACAAAATCGGCGGCGCCGCACTGGCAGCAGAACTGGACGCCAAGCGCGCCATCAAGGAAGGCGCGGAGCTGGCGGCCAATCTGTAGGCCTTAGCAGCTGGAGCCTGCGGCCTTCATTTCATGGAATTTTTGAAGGCCGCGCGATTTGACTAGACGGTCAATCGCATCGTTCAGCACGGGCAGGGTGCTGTTGAACGGCGCCGACTTCGGCACGGCGATCATCATCGGTTCCGCATCGATGGGCTTCCCGGCCACTACCCACTTGAGGCTATCCGGGAACATGCAGTTCAGCCTCGCCTCAAACTGAGACGCACCGAGATAGCTGGGCACCAGCACTGCGTCTACCCGTTTTGCCGCCAGCATCTTCAAGCGATTCGCCAGCGTGCTTGCGTTCTGCTCGACGGCGAACAGCTTGTCGCGGCGCTCCTCGAACTCCGCGCTGTACTTGCCCCCGCTGATGATCGAGATGGTCTTGCCGCGCAAATCTTCCCATTGACGGAACACGAGCGGCGCCTGCTCGGACGACACCAGCCACTGGTTGATGGTATCCAGCGGTTTAGTGAAGTGGAAGACGCGGCTGCGCTCCGGCGTGATGGCCGCGCCATACAGCAAGCCCTCGCCATTCTCCGCCATCAACTGCGCGCGCCGCCACGGATAGGGATGGATGACTAGATTGAGTCCTGATTCAGCTGTCAGCAGGCTGATAATGCCCGGGATGATGGGCGACGGCGGCAGGCCCTTGTTGGGCGAGCCGGGATCTTCCTGGATCAGGACCGGGATTTCAGCAGGAAGATCGGCAGCCATGGCCGATGCGGCTTGCAGCAGATAGACGCACAGTGCAGATTGTCGGAAAACTTTTTTCATCATTGCTTATGATGCCATACTGCAGAAATTGAATAGGTAAATATAGCGTGCAAAAACTTCGGGACTACTTCGAGCAAATTCAGGCCAGCCTGCCGCCTTCTGGCCCCGGTTTTAGTGCTGCGGTCATCCGTGATGGGAAGACAGAGTTCGAGCTTCATCACGGTATGGCGTCGCTGGAACACCAGGTGCCGCTGACTCGCGATTCGGCATACTACCTGGCGTCGGAGTCGAAGCAGTTCACGGCGGCCTGCGTGCTGTCGCTGGTGCGTCAGGGGCGCATCGGCCTTGATGATGATGTCTGCGTGCACTTGCCGGAGTTGGCGCAGTTTGAGCAGCCTTTCCCTTTGCGCAGTTTGCTGAATCATAGCAGCGGCATTCCCGACTATTTCCAATTCCTGCATTGCCAGCTGGGACGGCACGAGGCGGACTACTTCAACAACCGGCTGCTCCTCAACATCATCGCCACGCTCGACACGGTGGAGTGCACCACGCTGAGCGAGCATCGCTACAGCAATAGCAACTACATCTTGCTGGCCGCGCTGATGGAGCGCTTAAGCGGCATGCCAATGGCGCGCTACGCGAAGCAGGTGCTGTTTGAGCCGCTAGGCATGCACCACATGACCTTTGACGATGATCGCTTTAACTTGATCCCGAATCGCGTTTTCAGCTACGAGGCCGATCCAGCGCGCCCGCTTGGATACAAGCAGCACCTCGGCAACGCCAACACGGTTGGCGATGGTGGCGTTTATGGAAGCATCGCGGAATTGACGAAGTGGGAAGTGGAATGGCATCGCCAGTGGGCCGATAAATCGAGCCTCCTGCACGCGATGCTGGCGCCATCGCCTTTCCTGAACGGGACGATTCCCGATTACCGTTTTGGGCTGGAGATCGTGCAAAGAAGCGGCCAAGGCGTGGTATTCCACGGCGGCGCCCTGTGGGGCTTCCGCACCCTGATCGTGCGCTTGCCGCAACTGCGCATGTCGATTATCCAACTGGCCAATTGCCCGGCCGCAGACCCCAGCATGGAGCGTCTCGTGGCCGCGGCTTTAAGTGTCAGCAGCCAGTGATGTTGGCGACGCTGTCGACGGCTTTTTGCATGCTGCCGTTGTTGTGCAGACGCGTGATGGCGCTGTTTAGCTTCGGCAGCAGTTTGCTTAGCTGATTGCTTTTCGGGACGGCGATCAGCAGCGGTTCAAAGCCGACCGATTTTTCCGACACCACCCAGTGGTCGCCTGGGAAGCGGCAATTCAGGCTGGCGCTCAGTTGCGCCGGATTGCGGAAGCTGTCGAGCAGCACCGCGTCCACGCGGTGAGTGCTCAGCATCTTCAGGCGATTTTCAGTAGAAGCTGCATCCTGCTCGATCTTGAACAGTTTTTCGCGCCGCGCTTCAAACTCCGGGCCGTACTTGCCGCCCACGCCGATCGAGATTACTTTGTCGCGCAGGTCGTCCCAGCGGTGGAAGATCAGCGGCGCTTGCGCCGACGATACCAGCCATTGATTGGCGTCGTACACCGGCTTGGTGAATTTGAATACGCGCAGCCGCTCCGGCGTGCTGGCGGCGCCGTACAGCAGGCCTTCGCCTTGCTCCGCCATCACTTGCGCGCGCCGCCATGGGTAGGCGCGGATCACGAGGTTCAGTCCGGTCTCCTCCGCCAGCAGGTTGACGACGGCGGAGATGATGGGCGGCGTCGGTAGCGGCGCGCCGCGCGGGTCGATCGATTCGGCGATGAGGACTGGAATTTCCTTGGTCTTGTCGATAGCTTGGGCAGGTGCCGCATGCAAAAGAACAGCAAGCGCGCAAGGCGCAAAAACGCGTTTCATCATCAGTGTGCGTGACCTTTGTTAGATTGGCTCAGGCTTGCCAGCACGTGTGCGGTCATGCCTTTGGCTAGTTCTTGTTCGCCCATGAAGATTTCGCCGGCACGCTCGTTGCGCAGCAGGTCGGCCTCTTCGTCGCTGTGGGTGCGAACCACGGTTTTGATGTTGGGATTGAGCGCGCGCGCAGTCTCAATCATGGTGCGGACGTGGAAGGTGTCCGGCGTGGCGATCACCAGCATCGATGCGTGCGCGATGTGGGCCTGGATCAGCACTGCCGGCTCGCCTGCGTTGCCAGCCACGGCGTGGATGCCTTCTTTACGCAGTTGATCGACTACCTCGCGGTTCTGCTCCGCGACCACGAAGGCGATGCCTTTTTCTTTCAGCGCTGCGGCGATGCGGCGGCCTACGCGGCCATAACCAACCAGCACCACTTGCCCGCGCAGATGCTCGTGCGGCACCGACATCGGCAGCTCGGCCAGCGGGTCGGCAGGGCGGTCGAATTTCGCCGCCAGCGAAGGGTTGGTGCTGAACCAGCGCTCCAGCGGCTTGGTCACGCGGAACACCACCGGATTCAAGGCGATGGAGATGATGGCGCCGGCCAAGATCAGGCTTTGCCCTTCCACCGGCATCAGCTTCAGCGACAGGCCCAGTGCAGCAAGGATGAAGGAGAATTCGCCGATCTGCGCGAGGCTGGCCGAGACCATCAGCGCGGTCTTGGCCGGGTAGCGCAGCACAATCACCAGCAGGAAGGCGGCCACCGATTTGCCGACTACGATAATCAGCACCACGGCCAGCAGCTTAAGCGGCTGCTCGATCAGAATCGACGGCTCGAACAGCATGCCGACCGAAACGAAGAACAGCACCGCGAACGCATCGCGCAGCGGCAGCGATTCTTCAGCGGCACGATGCGCCAGCGCCGACTCACGCAGCACCATGCCGGCAAAGAAGGAGCCCAGCGCGAACGACACGCCGAAGTAGTGGGTGGATGCGTAGGCGATACCGACAGCCGCCGCGATCACGCACAGCGTGAACAGCTCGCGCGAATTGGTGCGCGCCACTTGCCACAGAATCCAGGGGAACAGTTTGCGGCCAACCACCAGCATCAGCACGATGAAGGCGGCGACCTGGCCTAGCGTGAGGGCTAGTGTTGTCCACAGATCGCCACCGCCACCACCATGGCCGCCATGTGCGTCAACCACTTCACCGCCGAGCGAACCGGCCAACGCCGGCAGCAGCACCAGCATCAGTACAGTGACTAAATCTTCCACCACCAGCCAGCCGACTGCGATGCGGCCATTGAAGCTATCGAGTATGCCGCGCTCCTCAAGGGCGCGTAGCAGCACCACTGTGCTGGCGACTGATAGCGCAAGGCCAAACACCAGGCCGCCACCGATCGTCCAGCCCCAGTAGTGCGCGAGTGCCATGCCAAGCGCCGTGGCGACGGCGATTTGCAGCACCGCGCCGGGCAGCGCCACTTTGCGCACGGCCCAAAGATCATCGAGCGAGAAGTGCAAGCCGACGCCGAACATCATCAGCATCACGCCGATTTCGGCCAATTGGCCGGCCAATGCGGTATCCGCGACGAAGCCCGGCGTGGCCGGGCCGATGATAATGCCCGCAGCGAGATAACCCACCAGCGCCGGCAGCTTCAGGCGCGTTGCAAGATAGCCGAACAGGAGACCGGCTCCCAGTGCGGCGGCGATGGTGGTAATCAGGCTGATATTGTGGGGCATGCGTGCGGGGCTCCTTGGCAAAAAATCTACGGGAAACCCTCAGCGTAGCACATTCGCCCTGCAATTTGACTTAAGCGGCCAATGCGGCCGGTTGCATGCGCATGCTGACGCCGAAACGGTTGAAGGCATTCATCAGCGCCACCGCGACGGTGAGGTCGGCCAGTTCTTGTTCGCCCAGTACGGCCAGCGCTTTTTGGTAGTCGGCGTCCGGCACTTTGGTTTGCTCGACGCGGGTGACGGTTTCGGCCCAGGCCAGTGCGGCTTGCTCCTTGGCGCTGAACAGGGCGGCCGCTTCGTCCCACACCGGCAGCAGGGCGATCTTGTCAATCTTGACGCCTTGTTTCAGCAGGTCGCGGGTATGCATGTCGATGCAGAAGGCGCAGCCGTTGATCTGCGATACGCGCAGGTTGACCAGTTCCAGCAGTTCGGCCGGCAGGGCCGACGACACGTATTCTTTGACAGCGCTGAGTCCTTTGTAGGCTGCTGGTGCAAATTTGAATACTTCGAGGCGTTTGCTCATGATGATTTCCTTCAGTTGGTTAGTTACGATGGAATCATTGTGCGCCCGCATGGACTATCAAAGAAGGGCCATGAATAGCCTATCGCACTAGGCCATGATTTTCAGTATGCGCTTGCCCAGTTCCTGCGCCCTTGTTTTGGTGTCAATGTTGGTAAAGGCCAGCAGCAGCGCCGATGCGCCATGCGGCAGCACGCCGCGTTCCGATAGGGCCAGCGCCGACATCCCGTGTTCGCGCATGCGCGCCGCCAGTGCGCGATCGGTGTGATGGCCTTTCATGCGCAGCACGAGATGCATGCCGCCCGGCTGCGGATCGACCTGCATATGCTTGCCCAGTACCGACGACAAGCCATCTGCGGTGATCTGGCGGCGCTCCGCGTACAGGCGCCGCATGCGCTGGATATGGCGGGCGAAGTGGCCTTCGTTCATGAAGTCGGCCACGATGTGCTGCATCAGCGTCGGCCCACTGGCGGCAAAGGTGCGGCTGATCTCTTCAAAGCGCTGCACTTGCGCCGGCGGCACCACGAGGTAGGCCAATCGGATGGCCGGGAACAGCACCTTGCTGAAGGTGCCGGAGTACAGCACGCGGCCGTTGCGGTCGAGGCTTTGCAGCGCCGGCAGCGGGCGGCTGACGTAGCGGTACTCGCCGTCGTAATCGTCTTCCACGATCCATGCTTTCGACTGCGCTGCCCAATCGAGCAGCGCCAGTCGGCGCGGCAGCGATAGCGAGACGCACAGCGGGCTTTGATGCGCGGGCGTGACGATGGCGGCGCGGGCCTTGGGCGCGGTGGCTACGCCGTGCGACACCATCAAGCCTTCGGCATCCACCGATACCGGCGTGGGCTGCATGCCTGCTGCGCGCAGCAAGTCGCTGGTGGGCGGATAGCCGGGATCTTCGACCCATACGCCGTCGCCCGGTTGGAGCAGGGCGCGCATGACGAGTTCCATGCTGTTGCGATAGCCGTTGGTGATGAAGATTTGCGACGGCGTGCAGTCGATCCCGCGCGACAGTTGCAGGTAGGCGGCGATGGCGATGCGCAGTTCCGGCAGACCGGCCCACGGCGGATAGATCATGTCTTGCGGCCCGGTGGCGCGCACTGCGCGCGCGGCGAGGCGCGCCCACACCTTGCGCGGGAAGACGTCCAGCGCCGGTATGCCCATCTGGAACGGCTTGGTGGAGGAGGCCGCGTCGCCGAGGTTGTCGCGGGCGGCGGCCGGGCGTGGCGTTGGCGATAGCGGCGCGTGGCGCGCCAGTGCTGGCGTGACCACGGTGCCGGCTTGGCCGCGTGCTTCGACGTAGCCTTCCGCCGTCAGCAGCGCATAGGCCGATTCCACGGTGCCGCGTGCCAGGCCTAGTTCCGCAGCCAGGGCGCGCGCGGCGGGAATGCGATCACCCGGTTGCAGCAAGCCGTCGGCGATGGCGCTGCGGAAGCGGGTGTAGATCTGGCGGTAGAGCGGTTCGGCGGCGTTGGTGTCTAGCTGGAGGAAATCCATGGCCTACTCCAAATGTTATTTCATGGCTCTGGGGATTATGCCATTGACGGCCTACGATGGCGTTTTGAAAGGATAAGCCATGAAAATCGTAGAAACAGAGCAGGAGCTGCGCGCCTGCTACGCGGTGATGAAGGAGCTGCGTCCGCATCTCGTATCGGAAGATGCGTTCGTGGCGCAGGTCATGCGTCAGCACGAGCAGAACTACCGCATACTGGCGGTGTGGGATGAGGGGGAAGTGGTGGCGCTGGCCGGTTATCGCTATCAGGAGAACACGGTGTACGGCCGTTTCTTGTACGTCGATGATTTGATCGCGGCGGAAAAGCACCGCAGCCGCCGCTGGGGCGCGCTGCTGCTGGAGAAGCTGACCGTGTTTGCGCAGGAATCTCAATGTGCGCGGCTGGTGCTTGATACGGGATTAAGCAACGTGCTGGCGCAGCGCTTCTACTTCCGCGAAGGCCTGCTGCCCGGTGCACTGCGATTTGGGAAGGTGTTCGCATGAAGAAGATACTGCACATCAGCGCGAGTGCGCGTGGTGAGGAATCGGTGAGCTATGGCTTATCATTGAAAGCGATAGCGCAGTTGCGCGAGCAGCATCCCGATGCGCGTGTCGTACTGCGCGACTTGTGCGCCGAGCCGCTGCCACACGTGGACAGCCTGTACTCCAACACGCTGGCGCGCTACCAGGGCGGCGCGGCGCACGCAGTAGGCCGCTCATCGCTGGCTTGGTCGGATTTGCTGATCGAAGAACTGAAAGCGGCGGATGCCTTGGTGATCGCCACGCCGATGCACAACTTCACCGTGCCATCGTCGCTGAAAGCGTGGCTGGATCACGTAGTCCGCATCGGCGTCACCTTCAACTCCACGTCCGAAGGCAAAATCGGCACGCTGCCCGACCGTCCCGTCTACATCGCCATCAGCCGCGGCGGCCCCCGCGACCGCCAGCCCGACTTCCTGGAACCCTACCTCCGCGCCATCCTGCCGACGATAGGGTTAAAGGACTTGCGCTTCGTCGATTAGATGCGCTTCACCACCACGCAGCCGATCGAGTAGCCGGCGCCGAACGAGCAGATGACGCCCAGCTCACCTGCGGCCATGTCGTCCGAGTGTTTGTGGAAGGCGATTACGGAACCGGCCGACGAGGTGTTGGCGTATTCGTCCAGAATCACCGGCGCTTCGCCCGGCTCGGCGTCGCGGCCCAGCACCATGCGGCTGATCAGCAGGTTCATGTTCAGGTTGGCCTGGTGCAGCCAGAAGCGCTTGACCTGCGGGATTTCCAGACCGGCGTTGGCCACGGTGTCTTTGATCATCTCGGCGGCCATCGGGCACACGTCCTTGAACACTTTGCGGCCTTGCTGGCGGAACAGTTTGTCCGGCTGGCCAACGCCGTTTTCATCGAAGCGGTTCAGGAAGCCGAAGTTGTTGCGGATATTGTTGGAGAAGCTGGTTTTCAGCTTGGTGTCCAGAATCGCCCAGCGGTGCGCGCCCTTGGCGGTCTCGGCTGCTTCAACGATGATGGCGGTGCAGGCGTCGCCGAAGATGAAGTGGCTGTCGCGGTCGCGCCAGTTCAGGTGGCCCGAGGTGATTTCCGGGTTCAGCACCAGCACCGCGCGCGCCTGGCCGCTTTGCA
This sequence comes from Duganella rivi, assembly GCF_009857435.1. GTDB lineage: Bacteria > Pseudomonadota > Gammaproteobacteria > Burkholderiales > Burkholderiaceae_D > Rugamonas > Rugamonas rivi. The sequence goes on along the minus strand of NZ_WWCK01000006.1, from coordinate 368,115 downwards.
CTGCTGCGACTGCCTGCTGGATGCCGAAGGTAGCCGACGAGCAGGCCACGTTCATATCGAAGCCGTAGCCGTTGATGCCCAGCGCTTCTTGCACTTCCACGGCCATCGCCGGGTAGCCGCGTTGCATATTCGAGCAAGCGACCAGCACCATGTCGATATCGGCGGCGGTTTTGCCGGCGCGATCCATGGCTTGCTGGGCGGCGGCCACGCAGATTTCCGCTTGCAGCGACAGTTCGTCGTCGGCGCGCTCAGGGATATGCGACACCATGCGTTTCGGATCGAGGATGCCGGCTTTTTCCATCACGTAGCGCGACTTGATGCCGGAGGCTTTCTCGATGAAGGCCACGCTCGACGGTTCCAATGCCGTCACCGTGCCGTCCGCAATGGCGGCGGCGTTGTCGGCGTTGAACTGTTCAACGTAGGTATTGAAGCACTCGACCAGTTCTTCGTTGCTGATCGACTGCGCGGGCGTGTAGAGGCCGGTACCGCTGATGACGGCTTGTTTCATGATTAAACTTTCAAATTAAGCAAATGGCTAACGCCAATAATGAGGCAAATTCTACACAATATGCCTGCACGTTACCGGAAAATAAAAACTTCGGGGTCAGTTCTGCCAATCGCACACGGGCTCTGCCGTAACAGCCAGTACGGCAGAGCCCGTGTGCGATTGGCAGAACTGACCCCGGTTTTTATTTCTTGGCCAAATCCTTTTTGAGCGATGCATCCACCGACACCACGGTCGTGGCTGGCTTGGCGGTTTGTACCGGCAAGCCTTTCAGGTGGTTCAGCGCCTGTTGCAGCTGGAAGTCTTCGCCGCTGCCATATTCCAGCGGCTTGCGTTTTTTCTCCAGCGCCACGATGCGCAGCTGTTCTTCCAGTTCGTCGCGCTTGGATTTTTCGCCTTCTTGCTCGCGGTCGTTGGCCAAGTGCTTGTCGAGGTCGGCTTCGCGGGTGCGCAGGGCGTTCAGGCCGTCGCCGTCGGCGTATTCATCCACCGGCACGTCCGGCGTGATGCCTTTGGCCTGGATCGAGCGGCCATTCGGCGTGTAGTAGCGCGCCGTGGTCAGTTTAACAGCGGTGTCGGCGGTCAGCTGGCGGATGGTCTGCACCGAGCCCTTGCCGAAGGTCTGCGTACCGATGATCTCGGCCCGCTTGTAATCCTGCAGCGCGCCGGCGACGATTTCCGAGGCCGAGGCCGATCCGGTATTCACCAGCACCACCATCGGCACCCGCTTGACGGCGGCCGGCAGCTTGGCCAGCGCATCGCTGTCGTTGCGCAGCGCGTAGTATTCAGGACGGCCGTAGAAGATTTGCTTTTGATCCGGCAGCTGGCCGTTGGTCGACACGATCGGCGAATCTTTCGGCAGGAAGGCCGCCGCCACACCAATCGCGCCTTGCAGCACGCCGCCCGGATCGTTGCGCAGATCCAGCACCAAGCCCTTGATGTTCGGGTCTTGCTTGTACAGCTCGATAATCTTGGCCGCCATGTCATCCACGGTCGGCTCCTGGAATTGCGAGATGCGCAGCCATGCATAGCCGGGCTCAACCAGCTTGCCCTTAACGCTTTTCTGGTGGATTTCTTCGCGCGTGATGTTGAACACCAGCGGCTCGGCCTCGCCCTTGCGCAGCACGGTCAGGCTGACCTTGCTGTTTGGTTCGCCGCGCATTTTCTTGATCGAGTCGTCCAGCGTCATGCCTTTGACTGGCGTGTTGTCGAGACGGCTGATCAGGTCGCCCGGCTTGATGCCGGCGCGCCATGCAGGCGAATCTTCAATCGGCGCCACGATCTTGATGTAGCCATCTTCGCTCTGGCCGATTTCAATGCCCAGGCCGACGAACTTGCCCTGCGACCCTTCGCGCAGTTCAGCATAGGCTTTCTTGTCCAGATAGGCCGAATGCGGATCGAGCGAGGCCACCATGCCCGAAATCGCCTCGGTCAGCAGCTTCTTGTCTTCCACCGGTTCCACGTAATCGGATTTGATCAGGCCGAACACATCGGCCAGCTGGCGCAGCTCTTCCAGCGGCAGCGGCGGATCCATCGGCTTTTGCGCCATGGCGGAGAATTGCAGCGAGATGGCAACGCCGGCAACCACGCCCAGTCCTACCAGACCGGAATTCTTTAATTTCTTGCCCATGTTTCACCTGTCGAAACGATTTCTGATGGCCACTGCGGCCCCGCAGCCTGCCTGAGTTTGAGTATAAACCTGATTCCCGGCAAACGTAGTAGCCGTCACGAAATGATTTATACCTTTACGAGGTTTTACAACGGTTCGCGTTGACATTTAAAGTACACCAATGCCCGCTTGGTGAAACGCCAAGTTTGCTGTTTTGTATGCAGTGTATCCCTCGCGTTCACGACAGTAAGTATTTGTAAGAAGGACTGTAACAGCGAATTTCGCGTCCTACACTGAACTCGTATTTCTCTCTACCCTGAAGTGGTTTTTGCCAGCGCCCCAAGCGCTGGTTTTTTTTTATCTACGGAGCTTACATGCGATTTCTGCCATTTCCTGTTCGCCGCTTGAGTGCTGCGTTGATCTTGTCCGCGCTGCTGTCCCCGGCCTTTGCGCTGCCGGTGGCGGAGATGCGCGCCGAGGATTACCTGCCGATGGCGTCGGAGCTGAAAAAATCGCTGAGCTTGAACGCCAATCAGCAAACCTTGTGGGCGCAGACGGAATCCAAGACCCGCAAGCTGCTCAGCGAGCGCAAGGCCCGCCGCGAACGCCTGCAAGCGGCTACGCTGGCCGGTGCGCAGGGCGCCAATGTCGAGCTGCGCGATCTGGGCAAGGCGATGGACGAGGAAACCAATATCAGCGCGGCCGAGGAAAAGCAGCTGCGCGAATGGTGGCTGACTGTCAATGATGCCCTGAGTGAAAGCCAGCGCCAAACCGTGGCGCAGATGCTGAGCGAGCAATTGCAGCGCGTGGCGCCCGAGGGCGGCGCCGCACCGCGCCCGGAACGCAAGGAAGAGGGCGGCGAGCATCGCGGTGGCGGCCGGCGTGGCGGCGGCGGTGGCATGGGCGTCAGCGGCGGCCCGGGCGGCGCCAACATCAGCTTGCCGGGCGGCGGCTGATAAGGGTTCCCCCTAGGCCGTGTATCGAAAAGTAAAAAGCAGGCGGCAAGCGGCTTGGCAGCCAGTCATGACGGTAGAATTCCTCCGCAAGAATTCTAACGACTACGATCATGAGCAAATTATTACCGCTTGCCTGGCTGACTTTGCTAGGCGCGGCCAACGCCAGCGCCCAGACCGACAGCGCACCGGCTGATGCCGCGCCGCAGCCCACGGTCAAGGCCGCTGTGGACAAGCAGATGCAGCAGGTCACCATCAGCGGCGGCCGCGCCGACGATATGGCCGAGCGGCGTAATTCGGTGGCGGGCAAGCAGATCTACGGCCGCGAGGAGCTGGATCGCAATGGCGATAGCAATCTCGGCGATGTGCTCAAGCGCTTGCCGGGCGTGACGCTCGGTGGCCGTCCCGGCCGCGGAGGCGACGTGCGCATGCGCGGCATGGGCAGCGGCTACACGCAGATCCTGCTGAACGGCGAGCGTCCGCCGGCCGGCTTCTCGATGGAGTCGCTGTCGCCGGATCAGGTGGAGCGGATCGAAATCATGCGCGGCCCGGTGGCTGAGCACAGCACGCGGGCGATTGCCGGCACCATCAACATCATTCTGCGCGACGGCTACCAGCAGCGCGACAACCAGCTCAAGATTACCGACACCATCGAGCAGGGCCGCCACGCGCCGAATATTTCGCTGACCGTACCGGGCAAGACCGGTAGCCTGACGTGGCTGTTGACCGGCACCATTTCGGGAAACCACCAGCACGATCAAACCGAGACGCACAATCTCGACACCCGCAGCGACGGCCAGGTCAGCAAGGACGAGAACGTTCTCGATCAAACTCAGCGCGAAACGCGTAGCCTGCATTTGACGCCGCGCCTATCCTACAAGTTTGACGGCGGCGATACGCTGAACTTCCAGCCCTTCCTGATGGTCAACCGCAGCGACAGCGACGCGCGCAGCGACCTCACGCAAAACAGCGGCCTCGTGCCCGCATCGCTGCTGCAGCCGCCCGAGTACAACCTCGCGCAGACCAACGCGCACAGCGAGGCCACTTTCTTCCGTGGCTTCGGCAACTGGGTGCACAAGCTGGAAGGCGCGGCCAAGCTGGACGTGAAGTTCGGCTTTGGCAGCGGCCATAGCGACAACGACTCGCTGCGCTACCAGTACGACAACGCTGGCATATTACTGGATCGCTTCACCGACACCGCCACCGTGCGCGACCGCAGCGCCAGCACTGGCGGCAAGTACAGCACGCCGATCGGCAAGCAGCACGGCTTGGCGGCCGGTTGGGATATCGAGCTGGGCCACCGCGAAGAAACCAAGACCTCGGTCGATAAGGACGGCAACGCCCAGTTTGAAGATTCCGGCGACAACCTCACCGCCGACACGCGCCGCCTTGCCGTGTTTGTGCAGGACGAGTGGGATATTTCCTCGCAATGGTCGGGCTACGCCGGTGTGCGCTGGGAAGGCATCCGCACCACCAGCAGCAGCGCCAAGGGCGAGATCAGCAATACCAGCAGCGTACTCAGCCCATTGCTGCACGCGGTGTACCGCATTCCCGGCCACGAGAAAGATCAAATCCGCGCCAGCCTGACCAAGAGCTACAAGGCCGCCAATATTCAAGATCTGATTGCCTTGCCAGCCTTGTCGCGCCTGAACAGCGCTACGCGTCCTGACCGCACCGGCAATCCGAACCTGAAGCCGGAATTGGCGACCGGCCTCGACGTCGCCTACGAGCACTACCTTGGCCGCGCTGGCATCTTGAGCGCCAGCGGCTTCATCCGCGATATCGACGACTTGATCCGCCGCGACATCACGCTGCAAAACACCAGCACCGGCCCGCGCTGGGTGTCGACGCCGCGCAATATCGGCCACGCGCGCACCAAGGGCATCGAGCTCGAAGCCAAGTTCCAGTTGCAGGAGTTGATGGCCGATGCGCCGGCAATTGATTTCCGCAGCAACTACAGCCGCTTCTGGTCGAGCGTGGATGACATTCCCGGCCCGAACAACCGCCTCGATGCACAGCCCAAGCAAACCGCCAACCTCGGCATGGACTACCGCATGAAGGAGGCGCCGCTCACGCTAGGTGGCAGCCTGAACTGGACGCCGGAAACGCTGATCCAAAGCAGCTTGTCGCAGCTGGTCTACACTAGCCGCAAGCGCTCGTTTGATGCGTACGCGCTGTGGAAGTTCAACCCGCGCAACCAGGTGCGCATCTCGGCCAACAATCTGGCGGCCGAGGACGCCATCGGCACGAATACCGTCACCACCAACGGCCTGACCCAAATGGCCAACACCGTCAACCAGACTTACACGGTCTGGAGCATCAAGTACGAAATGAAGTTCTAACCATAAGGACACGCTGTGAAACCACGCTTGCTGACCGCACTGACCCTGAGCCTGATGACCGCCTTCGCCACCGCAGCGGAGCCGATCTCCGGCATCGAAATTCCCAACATGGACACCAGCGTGCGTCCGCAAGATGATTTCTTCACCTACCTCAACGGTAGCTGGCTGAAGACCACCGAGATCCCGGGCGAGAAATCCAGCTGGGGCACCTTCGCCAAGCTGCGCGACGATACGCTGCCGCAGCTGCGCGGTTTGATCGAAAAGGCCGCCGCTGAAAAAGCCAAGACCGGCACCGAGCCGCAAAAAATTGCCGACCTGTACGCCAGCTTCATGGATGAAGACAAGCTCAACGAGTTGGGCATCCGCCCGCTGACCGGCGAACTGAACCGCATCCGCGCGCTCAAGGACAAGAAGGGCTTGCCGCTGCTGTTTGCGCACCTGACCCAGATCGGCGTCAGCACGCCGTACGGCCTGAGCGTGCGCCAGGATGCGCGGGAATCGACCAAGTATGCGGTCTATATCGGCCAGAGCGGTCTTGGCTTGCCTGACCGCGACTACTACCTGAAAAAAGACGATGCCAAGATGGCCAGCGCTTTGGCCAAGTACGAACTGCACATCGGCAAAATCCTGAGCCTGTCCGGCGACCGTAACGCTTACGCCAACGCCAAGAAAATCGTTGCGCTGGAGACCGCGCTGGCCGAGGCGCAGTGGACGAAGGTAGAGAACCGTGATCCGGTCAAGCGCTACAACAAGATGACGGTGAAAGAGCTGTCCGAGCTGGCGCCCGGTTTCGACTGGGGCCACGCACTGGCCGCCAGCGGCGTCGCCAACAAGGTCAGCTACGTGATCGTGCAGCAGCCGAGCTATCTGACCGGCTTCAACGCCGTGCTGGAAAAGACCGACCTCGCCACGTGGAAGTCCTACTTTGAGTGGCAGTTGCTGCGCGAAGCCTCGCCGTATTTGTCGAAAGAATTTGCCGACGCCCATTTCGATTTCTACAGCACCGTGCTGACCGGCGTGGCCGTCAAGCCGCCGCGCTGGAAGTCGGCGGTGGCGCTGGTGGAAGGCAGCCTCGGCGAAGCCTTGGGCAAGCTGTACGTGGCGGAATATTTCCCGCCCGAGCGCAAGGCGCGCATGGATGAATTGGTGAAGAACCTGCTGACCGCCTACAAGCAAAGCATCGACGGCCTCGACTGGATGAGCCCGGCCACCAAGCTGGAGGCGCAAGCCAAGCTGGCCAAGTTCACGCCGAAGATCGGCTACCCGAACAAGTGGCGCGATTACAGCGCGCTGTCGGTGGTGAAGAATGATTTGATGGGCAACGTGCTGCGTGCCGAGTACTTCCGCCACCAACGCATGATCGCCAAGCTGGGCAAGCCGATCGACCGCGAAGAGTGGGGCATGACGCCGCAAACCATCAACGCCTACTACAACTCGACCATGAACGAGATCGTGTTCCCGGCCGCCATCCTGCAACCGCCGTTCTTTGATGCGCGCGCTGACGATGCGGTCAACTACGGCGCCATCGGCTCGGTGATCGGCCACGAAATCGGCCACGGCTTCGACGACGGCGGCAGCCAGTCGGACGGCGATGGCAATCTGCGCGACTGGTGGACCAAGGAAGACCGCGCCAACTTCCGCGCCAAGGCCGACGCGCTGGTCAAGCAGTACAGCGGCTACAGCCCGCTGCCGGGCTACAAGGTCAACGGCGCGCTGACCCTGGGCGAGAACATCGGCGACAACAGCGGCATGGCGATTGCCTACAAGGCTTATAAGCTGTCGCTGGCCGGCAAGACGGCGCCGGTGATCGATGGCTTCACCGGCGAGCAGCGCTTCTTCATGGGCTGGGGCCAGCTGTGGCGCGTGAAGATGCGCGAAGACCAGCAAATCCTGCAAGTGAAGACCGACCCGCATTCGCCGGGCCAGTTCCGCGTCAACGGCCCGGTGGTGAACCAGCCGGGATTCTATGAAGCCTTTGGTGTCAAGCCCGGCGACAAGCTGTATGTTGCGCCGGAACAGCGCGTGAGCATCTGGTAAAGATGACCGGGAGTGGTATTTTTGCTATTGTTCCGAGACTCGCCTATACATTCGGAGATATAGACTTGAAGACCACTCTCGTAAGCGCGCTGATGCTGGGGCTGCTGGCCTCGGCCGGCGTACATGCTGAACCTAAAACCTCGGGCGTTGATATCGGTAACATCGATAACAGCGTGCGCCCGCAGGATAATTTTTTCCTCAATCTGAACGGCAAGTGGCTAGCCAACACGGAAATCCCGTCGGACAAGTCGAGCTGGGGCTCGTTTGAAAAGCTGGATGACGACACCAAGCCGCAGCTGCGCGCCATCATCGAAGCGGCCGCCGCCGATCCGAACAAGCAGCCGGGCACGGATGCCCAGCGCATCGGCGATTTCTTCGCCAGCTACATGGACGAGGCCAAGCTGGAACAGCTGCGCCTGACGCCGCTGAAAGCCGATTTTGACCGCGTGGCAGCGCTGACCGACAAGAAGCAAATCCCGGCGCTGATCGCCCACTTCAACCGCTACTACATCGCGCCGTACGCCTTCACCATCCACCAGGACAACAAGGATTCGACCAAGTACGTGGCCGATATCGTGCAGGAAGGCCTGAGCCTGCCTGACCGCGATTACTACCTGAAGAAGTCGGACAAGAAGATGGCCGACGCGCTGGCCAAGTTCGAGCTGCACGTCGCCAAGATGCTGGGCATGGCCGGCAACGCCAATCCGGCGGCCGATGCGAAAGCCATCGTCGCGCTGGAAACCGAGCTGGCCAAGGTGCAGTGGACGCAGGTGCAATTGCGCGATCCGATCAAGGCCTACAACAAGGTGCCGCTCGATCAGCTGTCCAAGCTGGCGCCCGGCTACGACTGGACTACCTGGCTCAACGATACCGGCATCGCCGGCAAGGTCGATTATGTGATCGTCAGCCAGCCGAGCTACATCACCGGCTTCAACAAGGTGCTCAACAAGGTGCCGCTGGCGACGTGGAAGGTGTACTTCCAGTGGCATGTCTTGCACGGCAACGCCGCCTACCTGTCCAAGGACTTCGCGGAAGAGAACTTCGCCTTCTACGGCAAGGTGCTGAGCGGCGTGAACGAGCAGGAGCCGCGCTGGAAACGCGCCGTCAACTTCACCGATAGCGCGCTGGGCGAGGCGCTGGGCAAGCTGTACGTCGAGCAGCACTTCCCGGCCGAGCGCAAGGCGCGCATGGAAGAACTGGTGAAGAACCTGCTGATCGCGTTCGGCCAGAGCATCGAAACGCTGGACTGGATGGGCCCGGAAACCAAGAAGCAGGCGCAAGCCAAGCTGGCCAAGTTCACCATCAAGATCGGCTATCCGAACAAGTGGCGCGACTATTCGTCGCTGGTGGTGGTCAAGGATGACCTGGTCGGCAACCGCATGCGCTCGCGCGCGTTCGAGTACGCCAAGGAAGTCAACAAGCTGGGCAAGCCGATTGACCGCGATGAGTGGGGCATGACGCCGCAAACCGTCAACGCCTACTACAACCCTGAGCTTAACGAGATCGTATTCCCGGCAGCGATTTTGCAGCCGCCGTTCTTTGACGCGGCAGCCGATGATGCAGTCAACTACGGCGGCATCGGCGCGGTGATCGGCCACGAAATCAGCCACGGCTTTGACGACCAAGGCGCGCAGTACGACGGCGACGGCAATCTGCGCGACTGGTGGACAAAGGCCGATCATAAAAATTTTGCCGCCAAGACCAAGATGCTGGTCAAGCAGTACAGCGCTTACAGTCCGGTGAAGGGCTACCACGTCAATGGCGAGCTGACCTTGGGCGAGAACATTGCCGACAACAGCGGCGCAGCCATTGCCCACAAGGCTTACTTGCTGTCGCTGGGCGGCAAGCCGGCGCCGGTGATCGACGGCTTGACTGGCGAGCAGCGCTTCTACATGGGCTTCGGCCAGGTGTGGCGCGCCAAGATGCGCGATGCGCAGCAAATCGTCTCTTTGAAAACCGATCCGCACTCGCCGGATCAGTTCCGCGCCAATGGCACGGTGCGCAACCAGCCGGGCTTCTATGAAGCCTTCGGCGTGAAGCCGGGCGACAAGATGTACCTGGCGCCCAAAGACCGCGTCATCATGTGGTGATGTGTTATAAACGCAGTCTGGCCCATCCTGAGCAATGGGCCTTCTTATTAAAATCTAGAAGGAAATCCTCGTGAAACGTCATCTCGTAAGTGCATTGATGCTGAGCCTGATCGCAGGTTTGGCCGGCGCCGCAGACAGCGCCAAAAGCGCCGCCCCTGCCAGCGCCAAAGTAGCAAGCAAGCCGGCCTCCGGCATCGCCGTCGAATACATCGATCCGGCCGTGCGCGTGCAGGACGACCTGTTCACCCACATGAACGGCAAGTGGCTGGCCACGACCGAGATCCCGGCCGACAAGTCGAGCTGGGGCAGCTTTGCCAAGCTGCGCGATGACATCCAGCCGCAACTGCGCGCGATTATCGAAGGCGCTGCTGGCAACAAGGCCGGCGGCCCGGAAGCACAGCGCATCGGCGACTTCTACGCCAGCTTCATGGATGAAGCCAAGCTGGAACAACTGGGCCTGACGCCGCTGAACGCGGAACTGGCCAAGGTTGCCGCGCTGAGCGACAAAAAACAACTGCCGGCCCTGATCTCGCACTTCAACCAGATCGGCGTGAGCGCACCGTACACCTACGGCGTCCACCAGGACAACAAGGATTCGACCAAATACGTGGCCGACCTGTACCAGGACGGCTTGGGCCTGCCGGATCGCGACTACTACCTGAAAGCCGACGACGCCAAGCTGGCCGACACGCTGGCCAAGTACGAGAAGCACATCGCCAAGATGCTGACGCTGGCAGGCGACGCCAATGCCGCCGCCACCGCGCGCTCCATCGTTGCGTTTGAAACCGAACTGGCCAAGCTGCAATGGACTAAGGTGGAACTGCGCGACCCGGTCAAAGCCTACAACAAGGTCGACATCGCCAAGCTGGGCGAAGTAGCGCCGGGCTACGACTGGAACGCCTACCTGGCCGATGCCGGCGTTGCAGGCAAAGTCAGCTACGTGATCGTCAGCCAGCCGAGCTACCTGAAAGGCATGACCGCGCTGCTGGAAAGCACCCCGCTGGAAACCCTGAAAGCCTACTTCCAATGGCAAGTGGTGCGCGCGCACGCGCCGTACCTGAGCAAGGCCTTCGTCGATGAAAACTTCGCTTTCTACGGCACCGTGCTGAGCGGCGTGACCGAGCAGCGTCCACGCTGGAAACGCGGCGTGTCCGTGACCGAAGGCGCGCTGGGCGAAGCCGTCGGCAAGCTGTATGTTGGCGAACACTTCCCGGCCGAGCGCAAGGCGCGTATGGAACAGCTGGTGAAAAACCTGCTGGCGTCGTACAAGACCTCGATCGACAAGCTGGACTGGATGACCCCGGTCACCAAAAAGCAGGCGCAAGCCAAGCTGGCCAAGTTCACCTACAAAATCGGCTACCCGAACAAGTGGCGCGACTACAGCGCATTGGAAATCCGCAAGGATGATCTGGTGGGCAACGTGATGCGCTCGCGCCAGTTCGACTACAACAAAGAGCTGAACAAGCTGGGCAAGCCTATCGACCGCGACGAGTGGGGCATGACGCCGCAAACCGTCAACGCCTACTACAACCCGGAGATGAACGAAATCGTGTTCCCGGCAGCGATCTTGCAGGCGCCGTTCTTCAACGCGGACGCGGATGACGCGGTCAACTACGGCGCCATCGGCGGCGTGATCGGCCACGAAATCTCGCACGGCTTCGACGACCAAGGCGCCCAGTACGACGGCGACGGCAACCTGCGCGACTGGTGGAGCGCCGAGGATCACAAGAACTTCGCAGCCAAGACCAAGATGCTGGTGGAGCAGTACAACCAGTTCAGCCCGCTGCCTGGCTACCACGTCAACGGCGAGCTGACCCTGGGCGAGAACATTGCCGACAACAGCGGCGTAGCAATTGCGTACAAAGCCTACAAGCTGTCGCTGAAAGGCAAGAAAGCACCGGTGATCGACGGCCTGACCGGCGACCAGCGCTTCTACATGGGCTTCGCGCAAGTGTGGCGCATGAAGATGCGTGAAGCGGCACAGATCCAGCAGATCAAGACCGACCCGCACTCGCCAGGCCAGTTCCGCGCCAACGGCACCATGCGCAACCAGCCGGGCTTCTACGACGCCTTCGGCATCAAACCGGGCGACAAGATGTACCTCGCCCCGAAAGACCGCGTGATCATGTGGTAATTCCACGATAATGCAAGCAAAGGCCGCAGCAATGCGGTCTTTTTTCATTTCAGAGCAGGGCAGTATTAGCTCGCAGAATGCGGCTCGTCTTTGGCAAGCCGTGGCGCTCGTAGGTTTCGATGAGTTGCTGCGCGGTTTTGGATGGCCGACGTAGTCGCCGCCGTAGCGCTTGGATAGCCGCTACGGCGATTTCTGGCTCCCTTGCATACAGACCCGTACAGAAATCATCGGGATGCAAGATGGTGATCGCTGGCGGCTGCCCAAAGTCTCTTATATTGAAGGTGACGATAGTCGTTGCTTGGCAGGCTATGGCAGCCGCCAAAACATGCCTATCGTCGGGATCGGGAAGCGTTATTGAATCAATCAGGTGCTCGAAGTGTTCGACCAAACTGCCATCGATAGCTTGATTCATCAGTTCTGCGGTGCGGGCCAAGGCTTCAGGACGGAGATCTGTGCGATTTTCGAGTAGGCTTGTAATCCACTCAGCCTCAATCATCCTTGTCCATCTCGCTTGAAACAAACCAGCCGAAGCCAAACTCAGCAGCAAGTCGCGTAGTGGTGCGGGGTAGAGTACGCAAGCGTCCAGCACGACTCTGTCGACATTCGCAGCCATCAGTACCCCATGTCTAGCTCCTGCGCTTGATCTACAAGTTGTTGGAGCGCTTGTTGAGAAATCTTCTTTCGTTCAGCCTTGTACGCTGCCAAGTTGTTTAGATCAACAGCACCTTGTTCAAGTAGCTGGAGCAGATACGGCTGTGACACATTAAGAAATTGCGCTGCCTGCTCCAGTTTTACATCGTCGTCGATAAGTGGGATAGACATAGTGATTCTCCTCAAAACGGTAAGACCTTCTACCATTTCAGAGTAAACTAGCGGCTTCCAATTTCAAGAAGTTCAACATCATGCGTTTGCGCTACATCGCATCCTCTCTTGCCTTGCCGCTGCTGCTGAGTGCTTGCGGCGAATCTTATACGCCGGTTGATGTGTACATGGCGGCGACGCCGGAGTGCGCCAGTTGGCAGGACGGTTCGCGCTTTGAACTGCCGCGCGGGATCAGCGTGTCGACCACGCCGCCGGTGACGCTGCCGGATGGCGGGGCTGAGTTCACCTTTGTCTACATTGTGCCGCGTGGCCAGCGGGCGCTGTTCACTAGCCGCGATTACAACGTCACTGCGCCGAAAGGGCCGGTGCTGGCTCAGGCGAAACTGGTGAGCTTCTATCAGCGCACCACTACGTCGCGCCCGGAAATTGTGGAAGAGATTCCCAAGGTGCCGGATATGCTGATCGCCGGCGCTACCGGCGACGAAACCATCTGGCGCGTGCGTCTGCGCGTGAGTGAGAAACTGCCGGAGCGCTTTGACATCACACCGCCGGCATTTGAAATCGCACTCACCAAGTATCCGATGCGTACCTTCACTTACCGCTACTTCGCGGATCGCAAGGCATTCGGCCTGTGCAAATAAAAAAACCGGCCGCGCAGGCCGGTTTCTCGTTGAGGCGGTAGCCGCTTACTTTTGCGGTTCAGCAGCGGCCGGTGCGGCGGCTGGCGCCGGAGCAGCCGGTTCCTTGAACTTGCCGCCCGAAGCGTTGGCCATGTAGACCACGGCGCGCGCGACTTCCACGTCATCCAGGTCAGGATTGCCGCCTTTGGCAGGCATGGCGCGCAAGCCTTCGATTGCGTGCTTCACCACGGTGTCGTAACCCTGCGCAATGCGCGCGCCCCACGAGCCGGCATCGCCGAACTTCGGTGCGCCCGCAACGCCGGCGCCGTGGCAGGCTGCGCAGGTGGCAGTGTAGATGGCTTCGCCGGTTTGCAGCACTTTCGGCGCGTTGGCGTCTTTCAGGGTGTAGCCTTGGTCGGCGACAGGAGCGATGCGGGTGGCGATCTCTTCCGGCGACTGGCTGTTGGAGCCGGCGCCGGTCAGCTTATTGGTCGTCACAAACTGGACTAGCAGGATGATGCCGAAAATGGTTATTGCGAAGACGCCGACAACGGCTGCAACCAGTTGCTTAGGCGTTTTGATGGCGGATTCGTGTTCGTTGTGTGCGTCGCTCATGATTTCCTTAACAGACAAATTTCAAGCCGGGTGGCGCGAAGAGTGGATCAGCAGCTGCCTTGTAAAACATTCACCAAACGGCTGATTATAGACACAAGAATGCCCCGAGGGAAACGCAAACTTGTTGAAAACGACACGCCCCCATGGACGGGGTGCGATAAAAACGGTATCCTACGGCACACCTTCGTGTATCCCCCTGTCGCGGCTGTAGCTCAGTGGATAGAGTATTGGCCTCCGAAGCCAAGGGTCGTGGGTTCGATCCCCGCCAGCCGCACCAAATTCCCCATAAAAATCAATACCTTGCAAAAATTCTCATGCTGCATTGCAGCGTAAAAAGCGGGTGAGAACTTTCTGCAACAATTTTGATTTGAATCAAAATTGTCAAAAAAATCTTCGATATTGAAAATCACAATGTTGATTGCTGCTCCGGCCGGACGCATGGTCTACTGCCTAGCTATCGCAATGATGGAGATGGCTTGTGAAAATGCGGAATTTGGTTGGGGCGTTGGCTTTGGCTTGGTCGGTTGCAGGAGCGGCGGAGTATGCGAATCCGGTGATTTATGCGGATTACTCTGATCCAGATGTGATCCGCGTCGGTAGCGACTATTACCTTGTCGCATCGAGCTTCCACTTCTCACCGGGGATTCCGGTGTTGACGTCCAGGGATCTGGTGCACTGGAAGATCGCCGGCCATGTGCTGCCCAGGCTGAATTTCCATCCTTCCTACGACATGGTGCCGCCGTTTCCGTTGACCGATGCGGTCTCCAAACCGGTTGGCGACGGGCTGCGCTATGCCGGCGGTGTTTGGGCGCCTTCGATACGTTTTCATAACGGTCTGTTTTACGTGTACTGGGCCACGCCGGGCGAGGGGATTTTCATGAGCACGGCCAAGGATCCGGCCGGTGCCTGGTCGGAGCCGACCTTGGTGCTGGCCGGTGCGGGTTATGAAGATCCGTGTCCGTTCTGGGATGACGATGGCAAGGCTTACCTGGTGCACTCCAAGGTCGGCGCCGGCCCCGGCATCCTGCACGCCATGAGTCCGGACGGTAAGACGCTGTATGACGCGGGCAAGACCATCATTGAGGACAAGGTTAATCTGCCGATCTTCGAAGGCCCCAAGGTCTACAAGCGCAACGGCTACTACTACATCTTCGCGCCGATTGGTGGCGTGGAGACGGGGCCGCAAGCGGTGCTGCGCTCTAAGACTATCGATGGGCCGTATGAAACGCATCTCGCGCTCAAGCCGGGCAACGGCTTGAAGGGCCCGCACCAAGGCGGCTACGTTGAGACGCCTTCGGGGCAGGGCTGGTTCATCCACTTCAACAGCACTGGTGCATTCGGCCGCATCGCGCACTTGCAGCCGGTGGTGTGGAAGGATGATTGGCCTATCATGGGCGACAATGGCACGCCGGTGCTAAAGCACGCAGCGCCGGACGTGCAAGCTAGCGACTACAAGCTACAAGACAGCGACGAGTTTTCATCCACCACGCTAGGCCTGCAATGGTCGTGGAATCACAACCCGGACAACACGCGCTGGAGCCTGAGCAAGCGCCCCGGCTTCATGCGGATTGAAGCAAGCCAATCCACGTACTTGGTCGGTGCGCGCAATACGCTGACGCAGATTTTGCAAGGCCCGCAGTCAGAGATCACCACGCGCATGGAATTGGGTGGCTTGGCCGACACGCAACGCGCTGGCCTCAGCCTGTTCGGCGTGAAGGTGCCATGGGCCGGCATCGTGCGGGAAGAGGGCGTGAACTATCTCACCTATTCCAACGCCGGAGAGGAAACCCGCATCGCCAAGATCGACGCCAGCGCGGTGATCCTGCGCGCTGTGGTGAAAGAAGATCAAACCGTGCAGTTCTCCTACGCACTCAATGAAAAAGGGCCGTACACGAATGTCGGCCCGGTCACGCAGTTGGCGAAGTTTTCATGGTGGAAGGGCAGCCGGCCTGCCGTCTTCACGTACGTGAAAGGCGACAAGGCCGGCTACATCGACGTCGACTGGTTCCGCGTCGCTCACTGACGGCAGGCATCGGCCAGCACTTCCGGCCGCGCGTCCTTGCCAACAACGCGGAAGCGTACCCGCTGCAAGGTCAGGTGCTTGATGTGGCGCGCCCACAAGCCGTAAGCCGGCATCACGGTGGAGAACATATGCGGATCGGGATACTCGGCCGGTGCTTCGGGGATGTCGACTGCAACGGCGGCGGGAGCGGTTGCCGCAGCCATGGTCAGATCCACATCGCGCAGTAGCACGTGCTCGATCTGCGCATTGCTAACGCCGGTGAAGAACGAGCCACGCATGCCGTTGTCATCGCCGCTGATGCGGTCGTAGACGATGTAGCGCAGTACGCCCGGCCCCGGCCGTTTCTGTTCGGGACGTACACGGCCACGGTCGCCCAATCGCAGGAATAGTGGACTCTCGGCACGGACGATGCGCGCGTCGTGCACCAGTACGCGTTCCAGCGTGCCGCCATCGACAATTTCCCACGAGATGCCACCGTCAGCCTTGCGCCGGTTGATCGCCCGCATGTCGCTGGCCGGCCCGCCTAGCACCACGTTGCGCACCAGTACATTGCGGAAATCGCCCTGAGAATCGGTGCCGAACTTGAGCGCGTTGCAGGTACTGTAGAACTGGCAGTTTTCGATCAGGATGTTTTCGGCGGTGCGCTGGCCCGCGCCTTTGAAGCACATCGCGTCGTCTTGCGCGTTGATGAAACTGTTGCGCACGATGACGCGGCGGCAGCTGTCGATGTCGAGGCCGTCGTTGTTGTGGTTGGCCTGGTTTTCAACGCGGATGCCGTCGATTAGCAGGTCTTCGCAGTTGAGGTAGTTTTGCATCCAGCACGGCGAGTCTTTGAGGTGGATGTCGCGCACGACTACCTGCTTGCAGTCGATGATGCGGATGATGAACGGCCGGCCCGGCGTGGCGCCGATGGTTTCCTCGCCGGGGAAGTTGTCCTTGGTGCCGCGCCCGTCGATCAGGCCTTTGCCGTTGATGCCGATGCGTTCGCAGCCTTCCGCGAAGATCAGCGATTGGTTCATGCCCATGTTGCTGTCTTGGACGGTGGGGCGTTGTGCACGGTGCTCGGGATAGTCTTGGAGGTTGGTGCTGGCCAGCAGGCGCGCACCGGCAGCGACTTCCAGCATGACGCCGGAGCGCAGCACGATGGTGCCGCTCAGGTAGTCGCCTTGTGATAGCCGTACCGTGCCGCCACCAGCCATTGCACAAGCGTCTACAGCGCGTTGGATGGCTGGTGTGGCCAGCACGCCGGTGCCAGCCGCCAGACCGTGTTCCTCCGGCGTGAACACGCGGGCAGGGACGGACCACGGCTTCAAGGTACGCGTCAGTTGTGCAGCCATCGCATCCAAATCACGCCGCAGCGGGGCGGCCCAATCGGAGCCGGCTGCGCAGCTTGCGGCCGCCGAGGCCAGCGGCAACAGCAAGCCGCTGGCGAGGCCGCCGCCCAATGCCAGCGTCAAGCGCCGGCGTTGCAGGTTGTGGCCGCTCACAGTTTGACGTTCAAGCTGAAGAACAGGTTACGGCCCAGCGGATCATAAGTCGCCGCGATGGTGTTATTCGCCGGCAGCTGCGACGAACCCAGCACTGGCGGATCTTTATCCAGCACGTTGCGAATACCGGCCGTCACGCTGACCGACTTGGTGAAGTCGTAGCCCGCCGTCAAGTCAAGGTAGGTGTAAGCCTTGATCTTCGGATTGGTCAGCGAGTCTAGCGCTGGCGGCGTGCCGCCCGAGGTGGCTGGCAGCACATAGGTATCCACCGTCACCTTGCCGATGTAGCGCGCGCGTGCCGACAGCATCAGCTTGCCCGAGTTCATGGTCAGGCGCGCCGTGCCTTTCCACTTCGGCAGCGGCTGGCCGCAGGTCTGGCCGAAGCTGCCGACGCACTGGTTGGTGATGTTCGGCAGATCTTGAATCGGCGTGAAGGTCAGCTCTTTCACGTAGGTCCAGTTGGTGTCGATATTCCAGCGCGTATCGGCGCCCATCAAGCCCCAGCCGGTGCGGAAGCCGTAGTGGCCGGCCAAGTCGTAGCCCTCGGTCTTGATGCCGCCGATGTTGGCCGCCGTGGTCATCACGTAGGTCGGCGCGGCGATCTGGCCAGTGATTGGATCGCGGTTGATGGCCTTGCAGTACACGCTGTTGGCGTTCTGGATGGTGTTGTAGCACAGGTTCAGCACCGACTGGATGCCGCCGCCGCCCAGCGTCGAGATCGCATCGTCCAGCGTGATCTTGTAGTAGTCCACGCTCAGTTGCAGGCCGGGGACTGCTTTCGGGGCAAACACTGCGCCGAAGGTGGTGGTGTGCGAAGTCTCGGCTTTCAGATTCGGATTGCCGCCGACGATTTGCGTCAGGAAGTTGGTCGGTTGTACCGATTGATCGAACACCAAGTTGGCCGGCACGCCGGTTGCCACGCACACTGCACGGACGGCGCCGGTTTGCTGCGCAGTCGGCTGGCGGCTCGAGCATGGATCGGTTGCGGTTGGGCCGTTGGTGCCTTGGCCGCCGAATAGTTCGCCCACGTTCGGTGCGCGGATCGACTTCTGTTTCTGTGCGCGGAAGGTCAGGCTCTCGATCGGCGTCCACTCGGTGCCGACCGAGTTGGTCCACACCGTGCCGACCGATTCCACGTCATAGTCGGAACGGCGGAATGCGCCGCTTACGCTCAGGTTCTTGGCAAATGGCTTGTCCGACAGCAGCGGCACGCGCACTTCGCCAAAGATTTCTTTCACGGTTGATTCGCCTTGGGTGGCGCGTGCCGCGTTCCAGCCCGATACGTCGCCCGAGGACAGGTAGGCATCCGGTGTGTAGCGGCTGTACGCATGGCGGCGCTCGACGCCGGTGGAGAAGTCAACCGGGCCGGCCGGCAATTCCAGCAGCTTGCCGGTCAGGTTGGCGGCCGCGCCTTGCTGTTCGGCGGTGATGGTCGAGTTGGACGAAATCGCCACGGCGCTGGCTGCCGCCGAGGTGATGTTCTGGCCGAAAGGATTGAGCACCGGTGCTGCGCCATTCTGCGACAGAATCGCGTTCTGGTAGCGGCTCAGCGAGATCGAGCCGGTCTGGTACTGCGATTCCGTGGTGCGGCTGTTGGTGTAGTACATATCGTACTTGAGGTCGGTGAGGTAGTTCTCCGACACGTCGTTCAGCTTGCCCTTCAGGCCCAGCGCGATGCGGAAGGTCGAGTGGTCGGTCGAGGCAAAGCGGGGGCCGATGTCATTCAGGCGGCGATTCAGATTGAGTATGGCGAGCCCGTCGCCCGGCGTGGTCGACAAGGTTTGCGAGCCGTTGGTGACGCGGGTGGTGCCGCTTTCCTTCAAGTCCAGCTGGCGCAGCACTTCCTGCATCTGCGGGCTGAGGTAAGGGTTGTTGGTGTTGACCAGGAAGTTGGCGCCCGCGCCGGCCGGAGCGATCTGCACGTTGGCCGTGTTATTGCTGAAGTGGATCTCGGTGTAGCCGGTCGCGTACTCGTTGATGTCGTAGTGGGCAAAGGCGTTAGCTACCCAGCGTTTCTGTGGCGTGACCACGTAGGAGACCGGGCCGAGATCGTAAGCATCGGCCGTGGTGTAAGGACGCACCACCTTGCCGGTCGAATCAAAGATCGCGCCGAGCGAGCTCATATTCTGCAAGCCGGCTGCCGCCATCGCTGCATCGAGCGCGGCGTTGGAGCTGGTGGAACCATACAGCGGCAGGTTGCCGATGCGGCCGGTCGGCACGGTGGAGGAACCGCTGTACACCAGGCCCGGACGGCCGCCGGCCGACAAGCAGGTCTGGCCGGAAGGCACGCTCAGCGGCGTGCCCGGGCCGGTGGCCGACCATGAGGCCGCCGTCACGCAGCCATCGCCCAGCGACGGCACGGCATAGCCGCCAACATCGCCGCGCGTCATGCCCTGGCGGTCCTGGAAGTTGATCGACAGGACGGCGTTGCCCTTCTTGTTGTCGAAATTGCCGCCGACGGTCAGGTCGATGCTCTTGGTTGGCGTGTGGGTCGGCTGGTCCCAGTTGCCCTGCACGTTGACTTCCGCGCCCTCGTAATTGTCGCGCAGGATGAAGTTGACCACGCCCGAGATCGCATCTGAACCGTACACGGCGGACGAGCCGCCGGTCACGGTTTCAATCCGCTTCACCAGCGCGGTAGGGATGGTGTTGATGTCGGTGGTGAAGTCCGGGCCGGTGATGGCGTAGCGGCGGCCGTTGACCAGCACCAGGTTGCGCGTTGGGCCAAGGTTGCGCAGGTTCAGCGTCGAGGTGCCGGATGGCTGGCCGGCCTGCACGGTGTTGGCGGTCGGGCTATTGAGCTGGTTGGCGGTGAATTGCGGCGTGTCGTTGAGCAGGTTCTCAAGGTTTTGCGTGCCGCTGACCTTGAGTTCGGTGGCGTCGACCACGGTGACCGGCGTCGGCGCAAGGAAGCCGCGGTTGGCAAGGCGCGAGCCGGTGATAACGACTTGATTCTCTTCAGGTTTGGACGGCGCCGCTGCTTCCTCTTGCGCGCTCGCGGCGCCGGTGATGCCGGCCACGAGCAACAGCACGGCGTTAGTAATCGCGGTGGTCTTGGTTTTCATTATGGTGTCTCCTCTTTTGGTTTAGCACCGACATGCGGTCAACCGATGGTAGGTAGCGACAGGGGAGAGCGTCAATCCACATTCGGTCAACCATTTGACTAATTCAGCTATAGTCATCAAGTTGATTGTTTGGGCCCGAAAACTGTTGCATTTGGTGGGTATGATCAGCGCTCGTGAGCGATTGGTGAGCAATATGCAGACTGGAATGAAGCGCGCTTTGGCGCTGGTATTGGTGGTGGCAAGCAGCGTGGCGTGGGCCGCCTCCTCGCCCGCGCCTATTGATCGGCAGGCGCTGGTCGAGCGGCACAATCCGAAATTGAGTGCGGTTGATCCGTGGGCGCCGCTCAGCGTGGGCAACGGCCAGTTCTGTTTTACGGCCGATGTGACGGGGCTGCAAACCTTCCCTGGCCATTACGGCAGCAAGGGCATCGCGCTGGAAACACAGGCGCGCTGGTCATGGCACGAGGATCCAAATCCAAACGGCTACCAATTGAGCGACGCCAATCGCGACTACACGGCGCATGGGCAGACGGTGGGCTATCCGACCATTATAGATACGCCGGCAGCCACGTGGCTGCGCACTAATCCGCACGTCTGGCCACTGGGCCAGCTCGGCTTGCGGCGCGGCGATGGTTCGCTGCTGGCGCTGGAAGACATTAATAACGTCGACCAGAAGCTGGATATGTGGAAGGGCGTGCTCACTAGCCGCTACACCATCGACGGCCAGCAGGTGACCGTGATGACGGCGGTGAGTCCATCGCAAGATACGCTGGCCGTGCGCATCAGTTCACCCCTGCTGGCGAACGGCAAGCTGCTGGTGCGGCTGGCGCTGCCGCGCGGCTACGATATGAGCGTCAAATACAATCCGCCGCTGGACTGGAGTTCGCCGGAGTCGCACACCACGCGCGTGACGGTGCAGAACCCGCACACGCTGGCGCTGGAGCACGTACGCGATGCGGCGCGCTACAGCGCCGTGCTGTACAGCGGGGCAGGGATGGTGGTGACGACGCCGGAGCCGCACGCCTTCCATATCGCCCCGGCCAAGGGTGCCACGCTGGACTTCACCTTGAGCTACGCACCGGGACGCATCGGCAAGACCGCCGATACCGCTGCTGTTCTGGCGCAGAGCGCGGCCCACTGGCAAACGTTCTGGCGCAGCGGCGCGGCGATAGATTTCAGCGGCAGCATCGATCCGCGTGCAGCGGAGTTGGAGCGGCGCGTGGTACTGTCGCAGTATCTGACGGCAATTCAATTCGGCGGAGACTTTCCGCCGCAGGAAAGCGGCCTCACCACCACCACGTGGTACGGCAAGAATCACACGGAAATGATCTGGTGGCACACGGCGCACTTTGCGCTGTGGGGGCGTCCGCAATACTTGGAGAATGCACTGCGCTGGTATCAGAAGACTTTGCCTGTGGCGCGCCAGATCGCGGAATCACGCGGCTTGAAAGGTGCGCGTTGGCCGAAGATGACCAGTCCGCAGGGACGCGAAAGCCCGGGCGGTAATCCGCTGATCGTGTGGAACCAGCCGCATGTGATTCATCTGGCCGAGCTGCTATACCGTAGCGCACCGACGCCGCAAACGCTGGAGCGCTACCGCGAGATGGTGTTTTCCACCGCCGATGCGATGGCCTCCATGCTGCACTGGGACGGCCAGCGTTATGTGCTGGGGCCGCCGCTGTGGATTGCGCAGGAAATCTACGATCAAAGTACCAGCATGAATCCCGGCTACGAGTTGAGTTACTGGGCTACCGGCCTGGCGTTGGCGCAGCAATGGCGCGCACGGCTTGGTCTGCCGCCGGATGCGGATTGGGAGAAGAAGCGCTTGCAGCTGTCAGCCTTGCCGCAGAAGGATGGCAAGTACGTGGCGCTGGAATCCATGCCGGATACGTGGGATAACGCTGCGAGCCGGCATGATCATCCATCGTTCCTGATGTCGCTGGGGCAGTTGCCGGGAGCGGGCGTGGATCGCGCGGTGATGCGCCGCACGCTGGATGCGGTGTTGAGTCAGTGGGATTTCGAGACCAAGATCTGGGGCTGGGATTATCCGATGATCGCCATGACGGCTGCACGGTTGGATGCACCGCAGCAGGCGGTGGATGTGCTGCTCAAGGCCGATGGCCCGAACAACAGCTACACGGCGGCCGGGCATAATCCAAATACCGATTTGCCCGTTTACCTGCCGGGCAATAGCTCGCTGCTGGCGGCAGTCGCCATGATGGCGGGCGGCTGGGACGGCGCACCATCGCGTCCTGCACCTGGCTTCCCGCAAGACGGCCGCTGGGTCGTGCGCGCGGAAGGATTTCAACCGCTGCCATGAGGAGTCCCATGCGTGAACCAGTTCCCAACGCCCGCCGCCGCGACGTGGTGCGCGCGGGAGCAGCCATGATTGCAAGCGTTGGATTGCCAGCATCCGCCGCTGCGTCAAGCGACCCATGGGCTGCTGCTGCGGCCATCGTCGCCCGCTGCTCGCGTCCGATCGCATTCCAACCTCGCGACTTCATCATCACCGCATACGGCGCGCGTGCTTGCGACGTTGCTCTGGTAGACGGTTTTATCGGCTACCAAAAACCCGGGGCAGTCAGCGCACCATTGCCCGGCGCGGCCGACTGCTACGCCGCCATCAAAGCCGCCATTACCGCCTGCTACGCAGCGGGCGGCGGCCGCGTCGTCATCCCACGCGGTAACTGGCTATGCTGCGGCCCGATCGTGCTGCGCTCCAACGTCCACGTGCATCTATCGGCCGGTGCACACCTCTACTTCAACAACAACCCAGCCGACTACGCGCGCGATGGCGACATCGATTGCGGCCCCAACGGCAAGCTCGTGATCTCGCGCTGGCAAAGCAACGATTGCCTCAACTACTCGCCCATGATCTACGCCTACGGCCAAGACAACATCGCCCTCACCGGCGAAAAGGGCAGCGTATTGGACGGCATGGGTGGCGTTCCCTTCAAGAACAGCAAGGACTGCTGGTGGGGATGGACTGGACGCAAGCCAGAAGGCGCATCGGCCGAAGACCACCAAGGCGTCATCAATCCACGCAACCCAGCCACCTTGGACGCATTGGCCCCCTCGCTCGATCCTGCATTGCGCCGCCAAATCGAAGGCGGCCGCGACACGTGGCGCTCCGACCATTACTTCCTGCCAGCGCTGTCGGAAGCCGGTGTGCCACTGGCGAAGCGCGTATTTGGCATCGGCCACTTCCTGCGGCCATGCATGATTCAATTCATTGGCTGCACCAACGTGCTGATGGAAGGCTACCAAGTCCAAGGCGCACCGTTCTGGCTGCACCATCCGGTCAACTGCCGCAACGTCCGCATCCGCAACGTGCAGATGAACAGCCTCGGTCCCAACAGCGACGGATTCGATCCTGATGGCTGCGATCATGTACTGATCGAAGGCTGCACCTTCAACACCGGCGACGACTGCATCGCCATCAAATCCGGAAAAAACCGCGACACCCAGTTCGGCGCCAGCCGCAACATCGTGATTCAAAACTGTGTGATGAACAGCGGCCATGGCGGTGTGACGTTGGGCAGCGAGATGGCGGCGGGGATAGAAAACGTCTACGTGCAGAACATCGAGTTCCGCAACATCCACTGGGCCAGCAATCCCTTGTGGACAGCGATCCGCTTGAAAACCAATATGAACCGCGGCGGCTACCTGCGCCACTTCTACGCGCGCAATTTGAATTTGCCGAACGGCGTAAAAACACAGCCCATGTTCAGCAAGCGCCTGCCGGACGCCGAGGTAGCACCGGACATCGCCTCATCCGGCGGCGGCGCAGTCATCGTGTTCGATTGCGACTACGCGCCGCAAGACGACGTCATGCGCGTCCGTCCACCGCAAGTCTCGGACGTGCACATCAGCGGCATCCGTGCCGGCAATGTAGAGGTCGGCAGTACTCATCACTCGTGCTACCAAGCCTTTGTGCTGCTAGGCCCGTTAGCCAGCAGCTACAACGGACCCGGCCAGCCGACGATCCAACCAATCACCAACGTCACCATCAGCGACAGCGACTTCGGCGCACCGTTCAACAGCAACCAGCCATGGTTCATCCACAACATCCAAGGCCTAAAACTATCGAACGTCCTCATCGCCGGCAAGCGCTACAACCTCGAACTGTTGGCATTAGCTCCGTAGCCGGCAGATATGCCGCTCCGGCCCGTAGTCGAAAGAGAACGACACCGGCAGGAAGCGTTCAATAACCTCGGCATTCGTGATGGCGTGCTGCGAGATCACATTGGTGCTGAAGCTGCCACTACCGGCCAGCGCCATCGGCAGCATCAACTGATCTGCGAGATGTTCGCCCACGGCGGCGCCAGACACCAGGTAGGCGCGTGCTTCCTGCAATACGTGCTTGGCGACGGTCTCTGCGCGCACGGCCTTCTCGCCGAAGCCGGCGAAGACTTCGGTAACGTGATCATGCTCCAGCGTCATCAACAGCACATTGCCCGGCCCTTGCTCGCCGGGCAAGCCACGATGCAGCAGTTGCTCCTCCGCCCAGCCCATGCCGGAGCCGATGGTCGCCAATTCGCGTACTGCCACGTTCGACGGCACACCGGCAATAAAGCTTTCGGCATAGCCGTGCTGGCGTGCACCGCGTTCCAGCAATTCCAGCGGACGTAGTTGCGCGCAGGGCTGTACCGTCGCCGATACCTCGCCGCCGCCGGCGGGATAAAAGCCGAAGCGCTTCAGCTCGATATCAATCTCCGCGCCCATCTGCGCCAACACGCGGCCGTAAGCGCGCTGCAGGAAATGCACCGGTGGCGCCATCGCATTGTGCGTACCGCCAGTGACCTTGACGCTCGATGGCGCGTCCGCCGCCAACAAGGCCGGCAGCAGCGTTTGCAAAACCAGCGTGCAGCTGCCGGCCGTGCCGATGGCAAAGGCGTAATCGCCGCCGCGTATCGCATCCGGCACAAATTGCAGCGTCTGCGAACCTGCTTCCGCGCCGTTGACTTCTGCGCCGCACACGCTGGCCGACGCCTGCACCGCTGCCAAGTGCTGGCGCATCAATCCCGGCTTAGGGCGCTTGGCGCGGATATTAATCATGCGGAATGGCTGGCCGGTAATCATGGACAGCGTCAATGCGCTGCGCAGGATTTGGCCACCGCCTTCCCCTTGTGCTCCATCTAGTTCTATCATCGTGCTCAACCTTTCACGCAGACGACCTGCTTCAGCACGTGCACCACGTCCACCAGCTCACGCTGCGCCAGCATCACGGCATCGATGTCCTTGTAGGCCATCGGGATTTCGTCGATCACGTCTTCGTCCTTGCGGCATTCGACGCCCTCGGTGGCCTTGATCTGGTCCTCCAGCGAGTAGCGCTTCTTGGCGGCGGTACGGCTCATGGTGCGACCGGCGCCGTGGCTGCAGCTATTGAAGCTCTCTGGATTGCCACGGCCGCGCACGATGAAGCTCTTGGCACCCATCGAACCGGGAATAATCCCCAGCTCACCTTCGCGCGCCGACACTGCACCTTTGCGGGTTACCAGCACATCCTTACCGAAGTGGCGCTCTTGCTGCACATAGTTGTGGTGACAGTTGACCGCTTCCACATGCGTCTCGAACGGCTTGCTGATCACGGTACGCACCGCAGCGATTAGGTTATGCATCATCACCTCGCGGTTGGTGCGGGCGAATTTCTGTGCCCAGCCAACCGCCTCGATGTAATCATCGTAGTGCTGCGTACCTTCCGACAGGTAAGCCAAGTCCTGGTCCGGCAGGTTAATGAAGTGAGTACGCATATCCTTCTTCGCCAGTTCGATAAAGTAGGTGCCGATGGCATTCCCCACCCCGCGCGAACCGGAGTGCAGCATGAACCACACCGCACCGGCTTCATCCAGGCAGATCTCGATAAAGTGGTTACCGCTACCCAGCGTCCCCAGGTGCTTGTAGTTGTTGGTGTTCTTCAAGCGCGGATTCTTCTCGCAAATTGCATCGAACTCCGGCTTGAGCGCGGCCCATGCCACGTCCACCGGTTGCGGCGGCGTATTCCACGAACCAACATCGCGGCCGCCGCGGCGCTTTTGCACCGGCGAGGAACCGTGCGGCACGGCTTTTTCAATCGCCGCGCGCAACGGGCCCAGATTGTCGGGCAGATCGTTTGCGGTCAGCGTCGTCTTGGCGGCCATCATGCCGCAGCCGATATCCACACCGACCGCGGCCGGAATAATCGCACCCAGCGTCGGGATCACGCTACCGATGGTCGAGCCTTTACCCACGTGCACGTCCGGCATCACAGCCATGTGCTTGTAGATGAAAGGCATCTTCGCGGTCTTGGCCAATTGTTCCTTGGCCTCCGCTTCCACCGGCACGCCGCGAGTCCACATTTTGACCGGCTTACCGCCTTCGATATTCAATACGTCGTAGTCTTGGTTTTGCATAATGTTTTCCATAGTATCTAAATTCAATCAAACCCGACAAGGATCGACAGGACGTTCTGACAAACACGCTGTGCCTGCCAGGCCGGAATCGAACCGGCGTCACCAGATGTAGTTCTGTCTGCATTCGGGGTAAACCGCCATTGAGTGCCTGCGAGACAAGTAATAGATGCGATCTTACGTTTGGAGGATGTAATCGCATCCGCATTCTTGCTGGACTCAAAACCTGTGCTACTGACTCTAAGCGTCCATCCCATGATGGCCTCCTATAGCGTTACTGCTTCAATCTCTCCCAGCCAGTGCGCGGCGCTCAACTGTCCGGCGGCAAAGGCTGCGATGATCTTGAATACGTCATCTGAAAAGCCGCCGATGTTCAGCACGTCGGCGCGCTCGCTGGCCTGGGTGGTGGCGTTCGGCGTTAAGTCGATGCACACCAGCTTGGCATGCCTTAAACACCTCCCACTGTTGCATCGTCAGCGTTGCCGAGTTGCGGCGCACATCGAGCCACGACTCGTTATCCGACACGTACACCACCAAGTCAGCCTGCACCTTCTTCGCATTCATGTGCGCCAGCGGCGTGCTGCAATTAGTGCCGCCGCCACCGATGGCTGCCAGCTTGCCGGCATTCGTCATCACCGTGTCGCGATGGTTCAGATCGCACTTCACCACGTTGACCGCGAACGGCAGCACCGTGGCGTCACGGTTCTTGCGCAGCACGGCGGCGGCGACCAAGGCCGCCACATCGATGCAGCGCACGGTAGAAGTCGCGCCAACGCGGTAGCCAGTGACTGGCGACGACATCGAGCCGGATACATCCGGGCAGACCACAACCTTGCCTTCGATCTGCGGCACGTTGGCCAGCGAGATTTCCAGTGCATCCTGCAAAGCGTCGCGGATGGCCAGCGGCGTATCGCTACCGGTGGCCTTGTACGCGGCCAGCAACTGGTATGGAAATACCTTGGCCTTGGCGATCAGCTCGGCGTTGCGTAGTTTGGCGGCAATGGCTTCCACTACGTCCGGCATTTCGTACACGCCGTGGCGCGCAAAGGTGTTTAAGTTCATGCGCACCATGTGCCAGCCGCCTTGCAGTGCAATCTGCGCCCAGGCTTGCTGCGACAGTTGCAGTGCGGTCAGCATCTGGAACGGCACTTGCGGCACCGACTGCGCCTGGTCCTGCTGGTAGGCTTTGAACGCGGCCAATTGCGGCGGCAGCGCTTCTGCCTTGTACGGCTTGTTCAGCAGCCAGGCGAAGAAGGCTTCGCGCCATGCTTCGGATGGCTTTGGGTGAACCATTTTCACCACGTCAGCCAGCGACGGCGAGGCGCCCACGGAGCCAGCCAGTAGCGCTTGCTCGCTGGCGTTGTTCAGCCATGCTTGCACCAGCTTCTTTGGACGCGAACCCAGCGATTTGCGGCCGGTGGCGCCGGAACGCACGATCTGCACGAAGGTACGCAGCATCTTGCCGTTGTCGATCACGCGGTTGAAGACGGCGCCCAGTTGCGGCCGGCCTTGCGCCGCCAGAATGGCGGTCAGCAGTACCGGCATGTCCTTCATGTAGCCGCGCTCGCGGCAGTACACGGCGGTCTGCGCGATGAACTGTGGATCGATGCCTTGGCACAGCTCCAGCACCTTGGCCAGTTGCGCTTCTGCGCTGGCGTAGTAGGTCGCGTTCAGGCAGCCGGTGGCGGCGTATTGCGCCAACTGGTGCTTGGGCGTCAGCACGTAGGCTGGTGCACCGGCTTGGTTGATCGCGGTGGCGGCCGGCAGGAACTTGTTTTTCAGCGACTGGAACAACTGGACGTTTGCCATTTTCATTTCCTTGTTTTCGATTTTTATCTCTTCTATTGCAAGCGGTGTGCCAGCAATGTATGTCGTTGATTTAAAAGGAATGTTAAGAATGGCTTACGTTTGCATTTCATGATAAATTATCCTAAAGGATAAATATTTATATGAAAAAGAAGATCGTTGTCATAGGCTTTGTGGGTACGCAATTGGATGCAGGGAAGGCGGCTGCGCGCTGGGAGCGCTGGCGTCCGTCGGTAGCCATCACGCAGCACCCGGACATCGTGGTGGATCGCTTTGAGTTGCTGTACAGCGGCCGGTTTGGTCAGCTGGCGCACTCGGTGGCCGCCGATATCGGCACGGTGTCGCCGGAAACCAAGGTGGTACTGCGCGATGTGCCGATGGACGATCCGTGGGACTTCGAGCAGGTTTACAGCGCGCTGTATGACTTCGCCCAGTCCTACCGCTTCGATACCGAGAACGAGGAATACTGGATCCACATCACCACCGGCACGCACGTAGTGCAGATCTGCCTGTTCCTGATGACGGAAGCGTTTTACTTCCCCGGCCGCCTACTGCAAACCTCGCCGCCGCGCCGGCAGGGGCCGGGCGAGCCGGGCACGCAGGTGTTGATTGACTTGGACTTGTCCAAGTACGACCGCATTGCGCAGCGCTTCTCGCGCGAGCAGGAGGCGGGCGTGGCCTTCCTCAAGTCCGGCATCGCCACGCGCAACCCGCGTTTCAACGCGATGATTGATGAGATTGAGCGCGTGGCGGTTCGTTCAAAAGCGCCGATGCTGTTGATGGGGCCAACCGGCGCGGGTAAGTCCTTCCTCGCGCGCCGCGTGTATGAACTGAAAAAAGCGCGGCACCAGATCGACGGCCGTTTCGTAGAAATCAACTGCGCGACCTTGCATGGCGATGGTGCTGGATCAACCTTGTTTGGCCACATCAAAGGTTCGTTCACGGGCGCGTCGGCGGATCGTCCGGGCTTGCTGCGGGCCGCGCACAAGGGCTTGCTGTTCCTTGATGAAATCGGCGAGCTGGGCTTGGATGAGCAAGCCATGCTGCTCAAGGCGGTCGAAGAAAAACGCTTCTTGCCGGTGGGCGGCGACAATGAAGTGCAAAGCGATTTCCAACTAATTGCCGGCACCAATCGTGACTTGGCGCGCGAGGTCGCGGCCGGTCGTTTCCGCGAAGATTTGTTCGCACGGATCAATTTGTGGACTTACGAGTTGCCGGGCTTGGTGGATAGGCCAGAAGACATCGAGCCGAACATCGATTATCTGTTGACGCAAGTGGGCGTGGAGCAGGGGCAGATTGCGCGCTTCAACAAAGAGGCCCGCGAGCGCTACATGCGTTACGCGGCGTCGCCGCAGGCGGCGTGGAGCGGCAATTTCCGCGATTTGTCGGCATCGGTCACGCGCATGGCGACGCTGGCGGAAGCAGGGCGCATCAACGATGAAGTGGTGGAAGGCGAGCTGGCACGCCTGCAGCGGCAGTGGCGCCATCAAGAAGAAACGGCGGAGTTTGATTTAGAAAGCGTGCTGTCCTCAGAAGCGGTGGCAGGGCTGGACCTATTCGACGCGCTGCAACTGCGTTCAGTAATCCAAGTCTGCCGCGCCTCGAAATCAATGTCCGACGCCGGGCGCAAACTCTACGCCGTCTCGCGCGACGCTAAAGCCAAACCGAACGATGCGGACCGTCTAAAAAAATACCTAGCCCGCTTCCAACTCGACTGGGAAACCATCTCACGCTAAGCCGCACACGTTTGATGGGCCGGCTTGACATCGCTGCTGGCCAGACCTACTATGATTTACCACTCACTCTCTGACCGTCCGGTTTAGCCGTGATGCTCTTCGAGCGACAGGCCGCCGTAAGGCGGCTTTGTCATTTCTGGAGAGTGGCATGAAGACAATTGTCTATGTGGACGGCTTCAATCTTTACTACGGTTTGCTCAGAAAATCCCCATACAAGTGGCTGGATTTGTTTGCGCTCTTTCAGAATCATGTACTGAGTTCCGATGCTGAAGTGGTTGATGTGCGGTACTACACCGCACCTGTACTCGTTCGCGTTTGTGATGATGGAGACTCCCCAAGTCGACAACGCAAATATCTTCAAGCCTTACGGAAGATGCCGCCGCAAAAGGTGAGCGTCATTGAGGGGGCGTTGGAGTTATCGAAGTCTTACCTTCGATTGGTACATCCCCCATCCGACGATGAGCGTGTTGCTTTGGTTTATAAACTGACAGAGCGGAAATCCGATGTGAACCTCGCCAGCGATTTGATCTGCGGGGCTTTCATTGGACAGTGCGAGCAGGCTGTCATATGTACCAATGATCGCGATCTTGCCCCGGCGATGGCTGCGGTGAGAAAGCATTGTCCTGATGTGCGGCTTGGCTTGGTAGTGCCGATTCCTGGTACTGACCATCGCCGCGCAGGACGTGAACTTGTTGAGCAAGCGCATTGGTTTAAGTTGCTGAGTCCTGTGCATCTTATGAATGCACAGTTGCCTGAAAAAATTCCGTGCACCTCAATTCATCAACCACTGCAATGGCGTTGAGCTGCGCCGACAAAAATCCCACACATCAACCACACCCGTGGCGCATTCGTTGACATCAAATATTTGCCGGTGCTATAGTTCTTTCAACAAATGGAAACGCTTCCACTTACTTCACAAGTGAAGCAAATGATAGATAGGCGGACCACGATCCGTCTGCACGAGGAGACAGCATGTTGACAGCCAGCCCAGTAACGCGGGGCGATGGAGCGTTGCGCCCGTCGTCTTTCAAGCCCCTCTCCCAGCTGCTCGCAGCGCTGCTGTTCGCCTGCGCCGGTGCGGTGCAGGCGCAGACCGTGCAGGCGTGGATTACCACTGGCGACCAGTCCCAACTGCTGGCGCGTAACGCCGACGCCAGCTTCAAGACCAGCGCCAAGGCCGCCACGATTATCGAAGTCGATCCGAAGCAGCGTTTCCAGGAAATGGTCGGCTTCGGCGCCGCCATCACCGATGCTTCCGCTTGGCTGATGCAGAACAAACTGAACGAGCAGCAGCGCAGCGCCTTGCTCAACGATCTGTTCGGCAAAGCGCCCGGCGCCGGTTTCAGCTTCACGCGCCTGACTATCGGCGCATCCGATTTCTCGCGCCACCACTACAGCTTTGACGATATGCCGCCGGGCCAGACCGACTCGGAACTCAAGCACTTCTCCATCGACGCCAACCGCGCCGATGTACTGCCGATTACCAAGGCCGCGCTGGCCATCAATCCCAAGCTGCGCGTGATGGCCTCGCCATGGAGCGCACCGGGCTGGATGAAGTCTACCGATAGTTTGATCCAAGGCACGCTGAAGCCGGAAGCCTTCGTACCGTTCGCCAACTACCTGTCGCGCTACGTCAGCGCGTATAAAAAGGAAGGCGTACCGATCTATGCACTGACCCTGCAAAACGAACCGCACTTCGAGCCGAAAGATTATCCGGGCATGCGCGTTGATCCTGCCAAGCGCGCCGCGTTCATCGGCGGCCATCTCGGCCCGGTGCTGGCGAAAGAGCATCCGCAAACCAAGATCCTCGATTGGGATCACAACTGGGATGAACCCGGCTCGCCGGCCGATGTGCTGAAAGATCCTGTCGCCAACAAGTACGTCGCAGGTGTCGCATGGCACTGCTACGGCGGCGACGTGCGCGTGCAGTCGGCATTGCACGACCGCTGGCCGGACAAGGAAACCTTCTTCACCGAATGCTCGGGCGGCAAATGGGCGCCGAAGTGGTCCGACAATTTGCAGCACTTCGCCAAGGTGCTGGTGATCGGCACCACGCGCGGCTGGGCCAAGGGCGTGCTGCTGTGGAACCTCGCGCTCGATGAAAACGACGGCCCGCACCTCGGCGGCTGCAACGATTGCCGCGGCGTGGTCACCATCGACTCGCGCGACGGCAAGATCACCCGCAACGAGGAGTACTACGCCCTGGCCCACGCCAGCCGCTTCGTGCGCCAAGGTGCGCGCCGCATCGCCTCTACCAGCGGCTACGACCAGCTCGACACGGTGGCCTTCCGCAACGCCGACGATGGTTCGGTGGCACTGCTGGTAGTGAACTCGGCCAAAGAGCCGCGCAGTTTCGCGGTGCGCGTCGGTCAGCGCAGTTTCGATTACACCTTGCCGGCGGCCAGCGTCGCCACATTTACCTGGAAATAACCGGTGCTGCCTGGGGCAGCTTTTTTTCACCTTGTGCTTGGAAGCGCTTCCATATTGAGGAGGTCAGGGGATGGTTTTTCGCGCGATTTTGAGTTTGGCCTTCTTGGCCTTGACCCCGCTACAAGGACCGCGCCCGTATTCAAGCTCGATTTCACCACCGCGTCGCTAAGCGATATCGAAACCCTTTTCAAGTCCTTCGGCAGCCAGCAGTACGAAGTGCACCAGCCGTTGCAGGACTGGATGACCAGCAGCACCGCACCACAGCCTTTCCGTTAAAACTATAAGAGTGAGATGACAATGAACAATCAGAACTATGCAATCAGGATGACACCCATCGCTGCCGCTTGCGCCGCACTGGCGTTTGCCGCCAGCAGCCCGGCCCACGCGCAGCAGGCCGCCGCGACGAAGGCCGAAGACGGCGCGGTACAGGAAGTGGTGGTAACCGGTATCCGCCGCAGTATCGAAACCTCGATGGCGATCAAGCGCGATGCTGACTCCATTGTGGAAGCCGTCACCGCCGAAGACATCGGCAAGCTGCCTGACGTATCGATTGCGGAATCGATCGCCCGCCTGGCTGGCTTGACCGCGCAGCGCGTTGAAGGCCGCGCGCAGGTGATTTCGATTCGCGGCCTGGCACCTGACTTTTCCACCACGCTGCTGAACGGCCGCGAGCAAGTCTCGACCAGCAACAACCGTGGCGCGGAATATGACCAGTATCCGTCGGAACTGATCAACGGCGTCACCGTTTATAAAACGCCGGACGCCTCGCTGGTGTCGGGCGGCCTGTCGGGCACCGTGGATCTGCAAACCGTGCGTCCGCTTGACGTTCGCCAGCGCACCGTGGTGCTGAACGTGCGCGGCGAGCACAACTCCAACGGCAAACTGAACTCCAACACCTCGGCCAATGGCAACCGTTTGAGCGCCTCGTACGTGGATCAGTTCCTCAACAACACGCTGGGTGTGGCAGTGGGCTATGCTCACCTTGACTCGCCGGGCCAGCAGAAAGAATACAAATCATGGTGGTGGGGCCGCGACAACAAGCTGCCGGCCGGCATGGAAGACGTGGTGGCGTTGAAAGGCGCCGAAGTCACCGCCTCCTCGCGCGAGCAAAAGCGCGACGGCCTGATGGGTGTGATCGAATACCGACCATCGAAAGAATTCCGCAGTACGGTCGACCTGTACTACTCCGAGTTCAAGCAGAACACCACCATGCGCGGCATGATGTGGAACTCGCACCAGTGGAGCGACGTCACCTACAGCGACCCAGTAGTGCAAACCATCGGTGGCACGCGCCTGCTGGTGGGCGGCAAGCTGGTCAATCTCGAACCGATTGTGCGTAACGACTACAACCAGCGCAAGGACAAGCTGGGCGCACTGGGCTGGAACAACACCTTCAAGAAAGATGGCTGGACCTTGATCGGCGACCTGTCGCACTCGACCGCCAAGCGCCGCGAAGAAGTGCTGGAAACCTACGCCGGCCTCGGCCCAGCTGGTTCGCACATCACCGACAACGCCTTCCAGTTCAACATTCCGACTGGCAGCGGCTTGCCGACCTTTACGCCGAGCTTCAACTACACCGATCCGAAGATCGTCAAGCTGACCGACGTCGGCGGCTGGGGCAAAGATGCAGACATGCACCACCCTATCGTGGAAGACACGCTGAGCTCGGCCAAGTTCTCGGCCAAGAAAGAGCTGGACGGCATGTTCCGCAGCCTCGAAGGCGGCGTCAACTTCAGCAAGCGCGAGAAAACCCACGCCGACACCAACAACTACTGGTTCCTGAAAAACGGCCGCGCGCCGGCTACCGTGTCGTCGGACTTGCTGCAACCATCGACCTCGCTGGCGTTTGCCGGCATCCCTGCGGTGATGAGCTACGACGTGCTGGGCGTGCTCAACAAGTACTACGACAAGCAGCCTGACCGTCCTGACGACCAGGCATTGCAAGACTGGGGCGTGACCGAAAAGATCGCCACCGCCTATGCCAAACTGGGCATCGACGCCGATCTCGGCCCGGTGCCGGTGCGCGGCGCGCTGGGCCTGCAAGCGGTCAATGTCGATCAGAAATCGCGCGGCGCCACCGTCAACGCGGGCAAGCTGGGCACCATCAGCGGTGGTTCCAACTACACCGACGTGCTGCCGAGCTTGAATCTGAACTTCGACCTCGACAAGTACCTGTCCACCACCAACCTGCGCTTCGGCGCCGCCAAGACCGTGGCGCGTCCGCAGATGTCGGACATGCGTGCCGGTATCTCGGGCGGTGTCGACGCCACCACCCGCATGTGGAACGGCAGCGGCGGCAATCCGAATCTGGAACCATGGCGCGCCAATTCCTACGATCTGTCGATGGAGAAGTACATCGGCAAGCGCAGCTACATCGCCGGCGCGCTGTGGTACAAGAAACTGCAAAGCTACATCTACAACCAGCAGACCGCGTTCAGCTTTGCCGGCTTCCCTAATCCATCGGCGGTGATTCCGATCCAGGATATCGGCACCCTGAACCGCCCAGCCAACGGCACCGGCGGCCTGGTGAAAGGCGTTGAGCTGTCGGGCGCGATCGATGCGGGCTTGCTGTGGGCGCCGCTGGATGGCTTTGGCGTGACCGGCAGCATGTCCGGCACCGAGAGCTCGATCCATCCGAATGGCCCCGGCACCAAGGAAAAGCTGCCTGGCCTGTCGGGCGTGGTCTCCAACTTCACCGTGTACTACGAGAAGGACGGCTACTCGGCGCGCGCCAGCCGCCGCTACCGTTCGGCGTATCGCGGCGAGGTGACCGGCCTGTTTGCACAGCGCGCCTTCAGCGAGATTCTGGCCGAGCGCCAGATCGACCTGCAGCTGGGCTATGCGATCGAGGAGGGTACGTACAAAGGCTTGTCGTTCCTGTTCCAGGTGAACAACCTGAACAACTCGCCGTACCAAACCCGCCAGGGCGATCCATTCTCGGGCGGCTCCTACGCGCCTGAGCGCTACACCACTTACGGCCGTCAGATTCTGCTGGGTCTGAACTACAAGCTGTAAGTGTGAAGAAGGCCGGCGCATTGTTTGCGCCGGCCGCTATGAAACCGCAGCAAGAACCTATGCCGGACTAACAAGATTACACATGCAAATGTGGAGTTTCTGTGAAGAATCCCGGCAGTTTTAAGTTGCACGCTTGAACCGCTTTGGGCATCGTGGCTTAATGGCCTGATGGTCAAGATCGGTATCACTGCCCGCTTGTTTCTTTCACTGCTGATCGTCAGCATGCTGACAGCGGTGGGCGTTGGCTTGGGCACGCGCTGGAGTTTTAAGCGCGGCTTCCAGGGCTATCTGAATGAAGTCGAGGCGCGCCGCATGGAGGCGATGGCCTTCGAGTTCTCGCGTGCCTACCAGGAGCACGGCAACTGGGACTTTATCCGCAATAACCGCGAGGCCTGGGAGCGCTATACCGGCGCCATCGGCCGCGAGCGCGCCACTTCTCCGCGCCCCGGCGGCGACTCCATTTACTACGCGGTGCCCGACAAGGCGCCGCGCCGTCTCGGCCTGTACGATCAACAGGGCAATCACCTCGCAGGCAATTTGCAGACTGGCGATGACTTGCGCTACCAGCCGGTGCTGGTCAACGGCGTCGCAGTCGGCACGCTGGCCGGTGCGCCTTTGCGCGGCTTGCAGGAAGAGGCCGAGCAGACTTTCCAGATGCAGCAGCAGCGCGACAGCTTGTTTATCGGCTTGCTGACGCTGGTGCTGGCCGCGCTGGCGGCGATCCTGCTGGCGCGCAGCTTTGTGGCGCCGACGCGGCGCTTGATTGCGGCGGCATCCAAGGTCGCTGCCGGCGATTACGGCGTGCGCGTGCCGCATGCGCAGCGCGATGAACTGGGCACGCTGGCGCGCAATTTCAACATCATGGTCGCCACGCTGGAAAGCAACGAAGCGCTGCGCCGCCACTTCATGGCCGATATCTCGCACGAGCTGCGCACGCCGCTGTCGGTACTGCAAGCGCAGCTGGAAGCGATGGAAGACGGTATCGAGCCGATCGACGTCAACAGCCTGCGGGCGTTGATGGACGAGGTGGCGACGCTGACCCGCCTGGTGGAAGACATGCGCCAGATCACGCTGTCGGAAGTAGGCGCCTTCGATTATCGGCGCGAGGCGCTGGATCTGGTGACGCTGCTGGCCAGCGAAGTGCACAAGTGGCGCGAACCGATGGCGCTGGCCGGTATGGAAATCATCACCGACACGCCTGCCGCAATGACCATCGAAGGCGATACGGTGCGCCTACGCCAGCTGCTGCGCAATCTGTTCAACAACACGCTGCGCCACGCGGAAGGCGCGACGCAATTGCGCATCGGCCTGCACATTCTGCGCGATCAAGCGGTGCTGACCTTGGCCGACAACGGCGCGGGTGTCGCTGATGCCGGCCTGCCCATGCTGTTTGAACGCTTCTGGCGCGGCGACCGTGCACGCAGCCGCACCACTGGCGGCAGCGGCCTCGGCCTGTCGATTTGCCGCAGCATCGTGGAAGCGCATGGCGGCGCCATCAGCGCCTCGCACGCCCATGCGATGCCACCGCATGGCCTCGCCATCCGCATCACCCTGCCGCTGCCGGGAGAAATGGCATGAACGCCCCGCACGTCCTGGTGGTCGAAGATGAACAGCGCCTCGCGCGCCTGCTGGTCAGCTATTTGCAAGCGGCCGGCTACCGCGCCAGCGCCCAGCATGACGGCTTGGCGGTGCAGGCCACGGTGGCCGCCGGCGATATCGATCTGATCCTGCTCGACTGGATGCTGCCCGGCATGGACGGCTTATCGCTGTGCCGCGCCCTGCGCGCCAGCAGCGACATCCCGATCATCATGATGACGGCGCGCGCGCAAGAGGAGGACCGCCTCGACGGCCTCGATAGCGGCGCCGACGATTACATCTGCAAGCCCTTCAGCCCGCGCGAAGTGGTGGCGAGGGTGCGCGCGGTGCTGCGCCGCCGCCCGTCCGGCACGCCGCAGCCGGGCCTGCAGATCGATGAACAGGGCATGCGCGCATTTGTCCACGGCAAGGAGCTGGCTCTGACGCCGGTGGAATTCCGCTTGCTGAAGATGCTGCGCGCCGCCCCCGGCAACGCCTTGTCACGCGATGACTTGCGCACCGGGGTGTACGAGGACCGGCGCATCGTGCATGACCGCACGATCGATACGCATGTGAAAAACCTGCGCCGGAAACTGGAAGAAGCCGGTCTCGCCGAAGCCATTTCGGCGGTCTATGGGGTCGGCTATCGATGGGAAGCGCGCAGCGCGCAGCAACCCTGACGTCTCACACAGAGGAGAAATAAAATGTCTGACGACACGCAGTCGCCGTCGCGGCGCAACCTTATCAAGAGCATGGTGTTTGTGCCGATCGGCGCGGTTGCCGCGACCGGTGCAGTGCGCGCGCTGTCGACGGCCACCGCCGCCGATGCCAACGCACCGGAAGGCAAGCCAAATGCTTACACGCCCACTTTCTTTAACCAGGTCGAATGGACGTTCCTCGGCGCCGCCGTGGATCGCCTGATCCCGCACGACGAGCACGGCCCCGGCGCCATTGAGCTGGGCGTGCTGGAGTTCCTTGACCGCCACATGCAAACGCCGTTCGCCGCCGGCGATATCTGGTACATGCAAGGCCCGTTCGTGCAGGCCGCGCCGGAGTTCGGCTACCAGGGCAAGCTGGCGCTGCGCGACATCATCCGCGTCGGCATCAAGAATGTGGACGGCTATTGTGCCTCGCAATTCGGCGGCAAGGCGTTTGCCGATCTGGATCGCAAGCAGCAGGAAGAAATTCTGAAAGGCTGCGAAGGCGGCAAGCTCAAGCTGGAAGAAATCTCGGCCAAGCTGTTCTTCACCAATCTGCTGAACGAAGTGCGCAACGGCTACTTTGCCGATCCTAAGCACGGCGGCAACAAGGGCATGGGATCGTGGAAGATGATCGGCTATCCCGGCATGCGCGCCGACTATCTGGACTGGGTGGAAGTCCGCGACAAACCGTATCCGATCGGCCCGGTCGATCTGGCTGGACGCAGGGGTTAATCAAGATGACTATCGTAAAAAATAAAGTAGACGCCGTGATTGTCGGCATGGGCTGGACTGGCGCGATTATGGCCAAGGAATTGACCGACGCCGGCCTCAACGTGGTGTGCCTGGAACGCGGCCCGGATCGCGACACGCAGCCGGACTTCGCGTATCCGCGCGTGGTGGATGAACTGGAAGGCTCGGTACACCGCAAATATCTGCAATCGTTAAACAAGGAAACCGTCACCATCCGCCACGGCGTCAACGACACGGCGGTGCCGTATCGCCAAATGGGGTCGTTCAAGCCGGGCACCGGCGTGGGCGGCGCCGGCAGCCACTGGTCGGGCTGTCACTTCCGCGCGCTGCCGGAGGACTTCAAGGTGCGCAGCAATATTGAGCAGCGCTACGGCAAAAAATTCATCCCGCAAGGCATGACCATTCAAGACTTCCCTATCTCGTACGAAGATCTGGAGCCGCATTTCGATCACTTCGAATACGTGTGCGGCACCTCGGGCAAGGCCGGCGTCATCAATGGCCAGGTTGTTGAAGGCGGTAATCCGTTTGAAGGTTCGCGCTCGCGTGAATTTGCGCTGCCGCCGAATCCGAATTACCTCGGCGGCGAGTTGTTCTACAAAGCTGCGCGCGAGATGGGCTATCACCCGTATCCGATTCCCGCCTCGAACGCCTCCGGCCCCTATGTGAATCCGTATGGCTGCCAGATGGGCCCGTGTAATTTCTGCGGTTTCTGCTCGGACTACGGCTGCCTGAATTACTCCAAGGCTAGCCCGAACGCCTGCATCATGCCGGTGCTGCGCGGCCGCAAGGGCTTTGAGCTGCGCACGCTGGCGCAAGTGTTGAAGGTCAACCTGACCGCCGACAAGAAGAAAGCCACCGGCGTCACCTATCTCGACGCGCAGGGCCGCGAGACCGAGCAGCCTGCGGACATCGTGCTGCTGTGTGCGTTCTCGCTGTTCAATGTGCACTTGATGCTGTTGTCGGGCATCGGCGTGCCGTATGACCCGGTCAGCAACACCGGCACCATTGGCCGCAACTACTCGTACCAGAACTTGAACCGCGTCTCGCTGTTCTTTGATGACACCGTGAACGCCAACCAATTCATGGGCATCGGCGGCGGCGGCACCACCATCGACGACTTGAACGGCAACCGCAACGACAGCGCCAAGTCCGGCTTCATCGGCGGCGGCATCGTCTGGGCGCGCCAGCCGGGCGGTGGCCCGGTGCGCGGCATCGCCACTGCGCCGGGGGTACCGAACTGGGGCAGCAACTGGAAGAAGGGCGTGAAAGAAGCGTTCCGTCACTCGTTCTATTACGAGGTGCAGGGTTCGTGCATGTCCTACCAGGATGCTTACCTGAGCCTGGATCCGACTTACAAGGACGCCTTCGGCCGTCCACTGCTGCGCATGACCTTCGACTGGCATGACAACGAGGTCAAGGCTTCGCAATACCTGGTGGAGAAAGCCACCGATATGTGCAAAGTGCTGGGCCCGAAAGCGACCAAGGGCGATGCCAAGAAAGACGGCGATCACTACAACGTGACGCAGTACCAATCGACCCACACCTGCGGCGGCGCCATCATGGGCAGCGATCCGAAGACCTCGGCGCTGAACCGCTACCTGCAATCGTGGGATGTGTCGAACGTGTTTGCGCCAGGCGCGAATGCCTTCCCCCAGAACAACGGCTACAACCCGACCGGCATGGTGGGCGCGCTGACCTACTGGTGTGCCAAGGCGGTCCGCGAGCTGTATCTGAAGAACCCAGGCCCGCTGGTCCAGGCTTAAGGAGACGACGACATGAGCAATCTGAAAAAAGCAATCCTGGTCGTCGCTGGCGTGGTGGTAGTGGGCGTAGTGGGCGCGTTTGCCTATGGCTCGCAGGCTACCGCGACCAAGGACATCGGGCCGGGGGCGTTCAATCTGGCGGCGCCGAGCGCGCAGCTGATCGAGAAGGGCCGCTATCTGGCCGTGGCGGCGGACTGCGTGGCTTGCCACACGGCGCCGAAGGGCCAGCCGTTCGCAGGTGGCCTGTCGATGGCGACGCCGATTGGTGCGATCTACAGCTCCAACATCACGCCGGACAAAACCACCGGCATCGGCAACTACAGCTTGAATGACTTCGACCGCGCCGTGCGCCACGGTATTGCGCCGTCGGGCGCCACGCTGTATCCGGCCATGCCGTATCCGTCCTATGCCAAGGTGACGGATGACGATATGCGCGCGCTATATGCCTACTTCATGCATGGCGTGCAGCCGGTGACGCAGGCGAATCGTGGGCCAGACATTCACTGGCCGCTATCGATGAACTGGCCGCTGGCGATCTGGCGCAAGACTTACGCGCCTGCGGTGGAGCCGCTGGTGTTGAGCAAATACCAGAGCGATGCGCTGGCGCGTGGCGCCTACCTGGTGCAATCGCTGGGTCACTGCGGCGCTTGCCATACGCCGCGTGCTGCGACCATGCAGGAGTTGGCGCAGGATGAGTCGAATCCCGCCTACCTGGCTGGCGGCCCGGTGATTGACGGCTGGCTGGCGGTGAACTTGCGCAGCAATCCGGCCGGTGGCCTGGGCCGCTGGACTGAGCAAGACATCATCGATACGCTGAGCAAGGCGCGCAATGCGCATTCGGCGGTGGTTGGCTCGCCGATGGCGGACGTGGTGTCGCACAGCACGCAGGAAATGTCGCCGGAGGATTTGAAGTCCATCGCCGTCTACCTGAAGTCGCTGACGCCGGGGCCGGATGAGAAGGCGCGCTATGCGGCAAGCGATGCCACTGCCAAGGCGCTCAAGGCCGGGCGCGAAGAGAATCGCGGGGCGCAGCTTTATCTCGACAACTGCGCCGCGTGCCACCGCACGGATGCGACCTCCAACGCCAAAGTATTCCCGGCGCTGGCGGGCAATCCATCGGTGCTGTCGGACGATCCGACCTCGCTGATTCGCCTGGTGCTGGCGGGCAGCAAGCTGCCGTCGACCAAGGGGGCGCCGTCGGCTCTCGGCATGCCGGGCTTCGCATGGCGTTTGTCGGACGAGGAAGCCGCGCAGCTGGTCACCTTCGTGCGCCAAAGCTGGGGCAACCAAGCCTCCGCACCCGACGCCGGCCAGGTCGCCAAAATCCGCAAACAAGTGGATGCCGAAGCCGAAGTACAACACTAAGTAACAGCAACACTGCTGGCCGCGCCGAGGGTTGCCCCTCCGCGCGGCCATTTTCATTTACGCAGATCACAGTCGCGCCTGCAGAACAGCGATATCTTGGCCGAATGCCCCTTGAGTCGGGATGCCAACGATGTCCTTTGAAATTCAAGAGGATGGCAAGTTCTTGTTGATTGACATTGAGGGGCCGGCTGATGAATCGCTGGGCGAGAGGCTGGCGGTGCTGGTGGATGCGATGGTTCCGGGGCGGATGGCGGAGGATGCCTGGATGGTGGTTTTTACGCAGCATGAGCAGGTGGTCGATAGTGATTGTGGTGGCATGCTTGCGCACGGTTGAAATGGGGGCTGAGCTAAACTTGTATTTGAGATAAACTCGTTGCTTCTCATGCTACTTTGGCTCTTACTATGCCCAATACCACCACGTTGGACGAACGCGGTTTCCGTCGGATTCTTGTACGTAATGTGACCCTGCCGCTTGCTGCCGGCGTGGTCAGTGCCGGGGTGTTCGTGGTGTTGCTGGTGTACTTGATCACCACCATGAACTGGGTCGAGCACAGCGAACGCGTGATCGGCAACGCCAATCAAATCGGCAAGGAAATGGTCGACATGGAGACCGGCATGCGCGGCTACCTGCTGGCCGGCGATGAGGCTTTTTTACAGCCGTACATCCTGTCCAAGCCGCGCGCCGCCGCCAATCTGGCCGGCTTGGCGAAAATGGTGGAGGATAACCCGGCGCAGGTCGATCGCCTGCGCACCATCCAGTTCCAGCAACAGCAGTGGGATCAATACGCGCAGGAGATGATCCGGCTGCGCGCCGCCAACGGCGATGTCACCGGCCCCATGAAGACCGGACGCGGCAAGGCGCAGTTCGACGAGATCCGCCGCCAGCTCGATGCTTTCGTCAGCGCCGAGCTGCGCATGCGCCAGGAACGCAACGACCAGGCGCGCGCCGTCACGATCTGGGTGGCGGCAATTTACTTGCTGCTGACGCTGGGCGTGGGCGGCATCCTCGCCTGGTTCGGCAAGCGTGAGTTGACCGGGCTGTCGCGCGTCTACACCAAGGCATTGAACGAGCACGCCGAGCACGCCGAGCTATTGCAGCAGCAGGCGTGGCTGCGCACCGGCCAGAGCGAACTGGCGCAGCAGGGCATCGGCCAGCTGGCCTTGCCGCAGCTGTCGGCGGCCTTGCTGCAATTCCTGGCGCGCTATATGGGCGTGGTGGTCGGCGCGCTATATCTGCGCGCGCCGGATGGCAGTTTCCGCCGCGTCGCGTCGTACGGTTTCAGCGATAAATGGGAGCAGCGCGGCCAGCAATTCAAGCCGGAAGAAAGCCTGGTGGCGCAAGCGGCGCTGGAGCGCCGCATTATCCGTCTCGAGCCGCTGCCGGCCAACTATGTTCAAGTCAGTTCCGGCCTGGGCGCCGCCGCGCCGGCCGGCGTGCTGCTGGCGCCGGTCGATAGCGATGGCGATATCAACGGCGTGGTCGAACTAGGCCTGCTGCGCCCTATCACCGAGCGCGATCTTGATTTGCTGACGCTGGTGAAGGGCAATATCGGCAGCGCGATTGAAGCGAGTGTGTCGCGCCAGCGTTTGCAGGAGGTGCTGTCTGAAACTCAGCAGTTGAACGAAGAATTGCAAGTGCAGCAGGAGGAACTGCGCACCGCCAACGAAGAATTGGAAGAGCAGTCGCGCGTGCTGGAAGCATCGCAAGCGAGCCTGGAAAATCAAAAGGCCGAGCTGGAGCAAACCAACGAGCAGCTGGCCGAG
Organism: Duganella rivi; assembly: GCF_009857435.1. Taxonomy (GTDB): domain Bacteria; phylum Pseudomonadota; class Gammaproteobacteria; order Burkholderiales; family Burkholderiaceae_D; genus Rugamonas; species Rugamonas rivi. The sequence continues at coordinate 324,519 of NZ_WWCK01000006.1, read as the reverse complement.
CAAAGCCAGGCGCTCGATCAGAAGAATGCGGAGTTGCTGAAGGCGCAGCAAGACCTGGAAGAGCGCGCGCGCGACCTGGAACGCGCCAGCCAGTACAAGTCGCAATTCCTCGCGAATATGTCGCATGAGTTGCGTACGCCCCTGAATAGTTCGCTGATCCTGGCCAAGCTGTTGTCCGAAAACGCCCTCGGCAACCTGAACGACGAGCAGGTGCGCTTTGCCAATACGATTTATTCGGCCGGCAACGACTTGCTCAATTTGATTAACGACATTCTCGATATCTCCAAGGTGGAGGCCGGCAAGCTGGATTTGGTGCCGGAGTCGCTGTCGGCGCGCCACGTGGTGGAGGGCATGGCGATGGTGTTCGAGCCGCTGGCGCACCAGAAGAAGCTGGCGTTCCGGTTGGCCGTGGCCGATGACGTGGCCGCGCAGATGGTGACCGATCGCCAGCGCCTGGAGCAGATTCTCAAGAACCTGCTGTCCAACGCGCTCAAGTTCACCAGCACCGGGCAGATTACCTTGTCGGTGAAGGCAAACGGCGATGCGGTGGCGTTTTCGGTGCAAGACACCGGCATCGGCATCCGCGCCGAGGATCAGCAAAGCATCTTCAACGCCTTCCAGCAGGCCGATGGCACCACCAGCCGCAAGTACGGCGGCACCGGCCTCGGGCTGTCGATCTCGCGCGACCTGGCCAAGCTGCTGGGCGGCGCGATTACGCTGGTGAGCGAGCCGGGCAAGGGAAGCTGTTTCACGCTGACCTTGCCGGTGGCGTGGACAGCGCCCGAGCCGGGGCCGCGCTTGGCGTCGGCCGACGCGGGCGCGGGCGCGCCGGCTCCGCACGACGGCGCCGAGCGGCCTGCCGCCGGCCCGCCTGCCGTGGAACAGGCGCCGGCCGAGCCGGTAGCGCGCGCCTTTGACGATGACCGCGCGCTGATCGATGCCGCCGGCGAAGCGCGCGGCCGGCTGGTGCTGGTGGTGGAAGATGACGCGCCGTTCGCCCGCATCCTGTATGACCTCGCGCACGAGCAGCAATACCACTGCCTGGTCGCCTTCAACGCCGACGAAGGCCTCGGCCTGGCGCGCCAGTATTCACCGGACGCCGTGCTGCTCGACATCCGCCTGCCCGACCGCTCCGGCCTGTCGGTGCTGCAACTGCTGAAAGACGACGCCCACACCCGCCACATCCCGGTTCACGTGGTCTCGGCTTCCGACAACGGCGAGGCGGCGCTGCACCTTGGCGCGATCGGCTACGCCATCAAGCCAGCCACGCGCGATCAGCTGATGGAAGTGTTCCGCCGCATCGAAACCAAGCTCACGCAAAAAATCAAGCGCGTGCTGCTGGTGGAAGACGACGACCGCCAGCGCGATAGCGTGGTGCAGCTGATCACCGATGACGATGTCGACATCACCGCCGTCGGCAGCGGCGCGGAAGCGCTGGAACTGCTGCGCACCACCATTTACGACTGCATGATCATCGACCTCAAGCTGCCCGACATGCAAGGCAACGAGCTGCTGCAACGGATGTCCAGCGAGTCGCTGGCGGCGTTCCCGCCGGTGATCGTGTACACCGGCCGCAACCTGTCGCGCGAGGAAGAAGCCGACCTGCACAAGTATTCGCGCTCCATCATCATCAAGGGCGCGCGCTCGCCGGAACGCCTGCTCGATGAAGTGACGCTGTTCCTGCACAAGGTGGAAGCCCAGCTATCGAGCGAGCGCCAGCGCATGCTGAAAACCGTGCGTTCGCGCGACCGCGTGTTCGAAGGCCGCCGCATCCTGCTGGTGGACGACGACGTGCGCAACATCTTCGCCCTCACCAGCGCGCTGGAACAAAAAGGCGCACTGGTGGAAGTCGGCCGCAACGGTCACGAAGCCCTGGAAAAACTCGATACCGTCCCTGACATCGACCTGGTGCTGATGGACGTGATGATGCCGGTGATGGACGGCCTGGAAGCCACGCGCCGCATCCGCGCCGACGCCCGCTTCGCCCGCCTGCCCATCATCGCCATCACCGCCAAGGCCATGAAGGACGACCAGGAGCAATGCCTGGCCGCCGGCGCCAGCGACTATTTGGCGAAGCCGATTGATCTTTCTCGCTTATACTCGCTGCTACGGGTATGGATGCCGAACGCGGAACGGAGCTAGTCATGCAGCACAGCGACACCGAGATCGAGCTGAAGATGTTGATGGAGTCCATCTACATGAAGTACAGCTACGATTTCCGCGACTACACCGGCGCTTCGCAAAAGCGCCGCGTGCTGCACGCCGTGCGCGAGATGGGCTGCGACAACATCTCGGCGCTGCAAGCGCGCATCATCCACGAGCCGGCCGCCTTCAGCCAGTTGCTGCAATACCTGACCATTCCCGTCACCACCATGTTCCGCGACCCCGGCTACTTCGCCGGCCTGCGCGAACACGTGATCCCGGTGCTGCGCACCTACCCGTCGCTGAAAATCTGGATCGCCGGCTGCAGCACCGGCGAGGAAGTGTATTCGATGGCCATCCTGCTCAAGGAAGAAGGCCTGCTGGAACGCAGCATGATCTACGCCACCGACATCAACCCGCAATCGCTGGAGAAGGCGCGCAAGGGCGTGTTCCCGCTGGAGGCGGTGCGCGAGTACACCGCCAACTATCAAGCTGCGGGCGGCACGCGCAGCTTTTCCGATTACTACACGGCGGCCTACAACGCCGCGCTGTTCGAGCCGTCGTTGTGTGAAAACGTCACCTTCGCCGATCACAGCCTCGCCACCGACGCCGTGTTCGCGGAAACGCAGTTGATCAGCTGCCGCAACGTGATGATCTATTTTAAGAAGAAGTTGCAGGAGCGCGCCTTCGGCCTGTTCCACGAATCGCTGTGCCACCGCGGTTTCCTCGGGCTGGGCAGCAAGGAAAGCATCGACTTCTCCGCCTATGCCCCGCACTTTGAGCCGGTGCTCAAGCGCGAGCGGCTGTTCCGCAAGCGCTGACCATGATGACGCCCGCAATCGCTGCCGCGCTAGCCGGCCGCTCGGTGGAGGCGGTGGTGATCGGCGCCTCGGCCGGCGGCGTTGGCGCTCTGCTGCGCTTGCTGCCCGGCCTGCCGGCCGGCTACGGCTGCGCCATCATGGTGGTGCTGCATGTGCCGGAAGGCCGGCAAAGCAATCTGGCCGGGGTGTTCCAGACGCGCATGCGCTTGCCCGTGCGCGAGGCGCGCGATAAAGAAGAAATTTCCTCCGGGACGCTGTATTTTGCCGGTTCCGGCTACCATTTATCTGTTGAGTGCGATCGCAGTTTTTCGCTGAGCTGTGAGGAGCGCGTGCACTTCTCGCGCCCTGCGATTGATTACTTGATGGAATCGGCGGCCGATGCCTACGGGCCGGCGCTGCTGGGCATCTTGCTGACCGGCGCCAACCAGGACGGCGCGGCTGGGCTGGCCGCGATCGGCATGGCCGGCGGCTTGACGGTGGTACAGTTGCCGGCGGAGGCCGAGCAGCCCATCATGCCGCTGGAAGCCATCCGCCTGCGCGTGCCGGACTTGATTTTGCCCTTGGATGATATTCACTCACTGCTGCTGATGCTGGAGACGAAGTAATGCACGACGCCACGCCCACCAAGTTGCTCATCGTTGACGACTTGCCGGAAAACCTGCAGGCGCTGGAAGCGCTGATACGCGGCGACGGCCGCACGGTGTACCAGGCCGGCTCGGGCGAGCAAGCCTTGGCCCTGCTGTTGCAGCACGACTTCGCGCTGGCCATCCTCGACGTGCAAATGCCGGGCATGGACGGCTTCGAGCTGGCCGAGCTGATGCGTGGCACCGAGAAAACCCGCTCCATCCCCATCGTCTTTGTGACGGCGGCCGGCAAGGAGTTGAACTACTCGTTCAAGGGCTACGAGGCGGGCGCGGTGGACGTGCTGTACAAGCCGCTCGATTCATTCGCGGTGAAGAGCAAGGTGGAAGTGTTCGTGGCGCTGTACCAGCAGCGCGACGCCATGCGCAAGCAGGTCGAGGCGCTGGAAGCGGCGCGCCGCCAGCAGGAAGAAACCCAGGCCCAGTTGCAGCACGCGCTGCGCATGCGCGACGAGTTCATGTCGATGGTGTCGCACGAGATGCGCACGCCGCTCAATACGCTGTATCTCGAAACCCAGCTGCGCAAGATGCAGCTGGAGCGCGGCAATATGGCGGCCTTCGGCCCCGATCAGTTGCGGCGCATGGTCTCGCGCGACGACCGCCAGATCCAGAACATCGTGCGCCTGATCGACGATATGCTGGACGTGTCGCGCATCCGCAGCGGCAAGCTGTCGTTGCGGCTGGGCTCGGTGGAACTGGCCGGCATGCTGGGCCGCGTGGTGCAGGATTTGACGCCGCAAGCGGCGACGGCCGGCACCAGCATCGTGCTCGACGCGCCGGTGCCGGTGCGCGGCTGGTGGGACGATTTCCGCATCGAGCAGATTGTGATGAATTTGCTGACCAATGCGCTGCGCTACGGCGGCAGCCAGCCGGTGGTGGTGACGCTGGCGGTGCTAGCCGATAGCGTGCGCATCGACGTGCGCGATAGCGGCCCCGGCGTGAAGCCGGAACATCAGGCCAAGATTTTCGAACCGTATGAGCGCGGCGTCGGCAGCGAAGCGCCGGCCGGCCTGGGACTGGGCTTGTACATCTCGCGCCAGCTGGCCGAGGCGCACAACGGCAGCCTGACGCTGAGCAGCGTACCCGGCGAAGGGGCGGTGTTCAGCTTGACGCTGCCGCGCACCGAACCGCCGGCGGCGGAATAAGGCCTAGCGCGAGCGCGCTTCCTCGCGCCGCTGGATCAAATAGGCTTTCAAGTCATCAAAGCTGACTTTGCCTTTTTGGCCGGTATCGATGTGTTCAAAGTTTTTGTCCACGAAGCCGAGGCCGGCCTTGCGCGCCTCGTCGCGGGTCAGCATGCCGCTGCCGTCCTGGTCGGCTTCATCAAAGCGCTTCTTCAGCTTCTGCATGGCCTGGTAGCGCAGCAGGATAGGGCCGGACGAGTAATCGCGCAGCGGCTTGCGCAGCGCCGGCGGAATGTAGGGTTCGGGATAGGCTGGGGATGAGCGCACGGCGGTAGGCGCCGGTGCTGCCGGTTCCGTGGTCGGCGTCTGCGCGCCGGCATGCGACATGGCCATCGTGGCGGTCAACATGGCTAGTTGCAAAAGCTTCATGGTTGTCTCCCCCGCATCTGTAGATGCCTGGCTTAGTGTGACACTGTGACGCTGTTCAGGAAATTAATCAAATCTTGTTGCTGTGCGCGGCGCGCGGTGTCGTCTAGATACGTCATGTGACCGCTAGCATAGTATTTCAGCACTATTGACTGGTTTTCACCGAGCCGCGCCAAGTCCAGTTCGGTCTGGTGGTGCGGCGTGGCGAGGTCGTGGTAGCCGCTGACGGCAAGGATCTTCATGGCCGGGTTCAGCGTCATGGCGGCGGCCAGGTCGGGGATGGTGTCCGGCAACTGCTTGCCGTCGTGGCTGAAATTCCAGCGGTTGATGATGTCGATAAACGGCGCGTAGGCCGAGCCGGCCGTGTAGTGCAGCTCGTTGGCGAGGTAGCTGACGATGCTGCTGGAGAAGCTGGCGTTGACCACCGTGAGCGAAGGATCGCCGTCGCGGGTCAAGGCGCTGCCAACGGGCGCAGTCACGCGGGCATCGTAGCGGCCCACCAGTTGGCCGGGCACGGCGTTCTGCTGGTAGTAGCCGGGCTGCATGTCGAAGTTCTGCTGCCACATCAGCGTGCTCATGCCGGTCAGCGTGGAAAGCTGGCCAAGCACGGCGGCCGGCGGCGCGACGTTGTTGGCGAGGTAGGCGCTGATCGCGTTGCGGTAAGCGCCGGTGGCAAAGCTGCGCGCCGCCTCTGCCGAAATGGCCGGTGCGCGCTGGTGGTAGCTGCTGGTCATGGCGTAGGTCGGGATATAGCCCTCGCAGCTGATGGCATTCGGATCGAGCACGCCGCAGTTGCTGTTGTAATCCATGATGGCCGATTGCAGGATCAAGCCGTCGATCTGCACGCCGGCTGTCTCCAGCAGGTTGGCCAGCACCGCCGTGCGCGGCGCGCCGTAGGATTCGCCGAACAGGAATTTGGGCGATGCCTCGCGCTTGTTGACGGCGACGTAGCGCTGCACAAAATCGCGGAAGGCGGCGGCATCCTTGTCCACGCCCCAGAAGTCGGCGTTGGTGTTGGGCGCGACGGCTTGCGTGTAGCCGGTGCCGACCGCGTCTACAAACACCAGATCGGCAACCGCCAGCAGGGTTTCCTGGTTGTCCACCAGCTGTACCGGCGGGATGGTGGCGGTGGGGATGGTGCTGACCATGCGCCGCGGGCCAAACGAGCCCAGGTGCAGATAGGTCGATGCCGAACCGGGGCCGCCGTTGTAGAAGAAGATCACCGGCCGCTTGGCGGCATCGCTGGCCGCCACGGTGTACGCCACATAGAAGAAGGAGACGCTGGCCTTGCCGGTTTTGACTTCGACGGCGGTTAGGTGGCCGCTGGTGGCGGTGTAGTTGAGCTGCGCGCCATTGAGCTGGATGCGGCTGGCGATGACGGCGGCTTTTTCATTTGGCGCAGCCAGCGAGGCATTGGCTGCGCTGGAGTAGACGGCAGCATCGGCAAAGGCGCCAGGAACGGGGGGCGTGGTGACGGGCGGCGTGGGCACCGTGTTGGTAGCGCCGCTACCGCCGCCTCCACCGCCGCCGCAGCCAACGAGAATAGCGGCCCACGCCACCGCCGCAGTCCGCCGCCATTGCAATCTTGTGCAAATCGCCACGATACCTCCCGTCGAGATGTATCGTGAATCATACGCCCAATTCAGGACTTATTTGTGCCAGAAATCCTTGTGCGCGATGCGGGCTTCGTCCTCGCGCAGCGGCCCGATTACCTCGGTCGGACGCTGGCCGGCGGCGAACACGGTGCGGCAGGGCAGCGACAGCGTCGGGTTTTCGGGATCGCTGCCGGTCAGCTCCAGCAGGCTCGCTTCCGACATTGCATACACCACGCGCCCGACGCCGCTCCAATACGTGCCGCCGCTGCACATGGCGCATGGTTCGGCGTTGGCGTACAGCGTGGCGCCGGCCAATTTCGCAGGGCTGTACTGCTGCGAGGCGATGCGCAGCGCGTTCATTTCCGCGTGCGCGGTGCGGTCGCTGCTCGATGCGTTCATCGCTTGTGAAATCACGGTGCCATCGGCTGCCACCACCATGGCGGCAAAGGGATGATGGCCTTCGTCGCGCGAGCGCTGCGCCAGCGCCAGTACGCGGGTGAGGAATTCGTGGTCTTGCGGTGTTGGGTTCATCTGATGACTCCGTATTGCAGGTCTTGCTGTTTCAGGTAGCTGCGGTAGGCCAGCGACATGCGGTCGCACAGCACTGATACTTCCGCGCCGGGCGTCAAAGGCAGGCGCGCTGGATACTGGCTCTCCAGGATCGGCTTATCCTGCAAGAAGATGGTGTCCTGGAATTCGCGCATCGATTCGTAGCTGGAGACGAAATCGTTGAGCGCCATGATGATCCACACGCGCGTGCTGGTCTCGGTCAGCGGCTGCGAGAACAACGCAATCGCTTCGCGGATCGCGCCCGGCGGATGCTTGGTCAAGATGGTGGTCAGTGGACGCACCACGCGGTAGGTGTATTCGATATCGCTGCCGCCGGTGGCGGAGCGGCTGGCTTGCGGCTGCCATGCGTAGCACTGCCTGGCCCACACGCCGCTGCCGTATTCAGGATCGTCAAACGTTTCGACCGTGTAGTCGGGCACTGTGGGCTGATCCTTGTCGCCCAAAATCCCCTCGTGCACAAAGGCGAAATGCGCCATGTCGAGGAAGTTCTCGACGATGCGCGGCGCGCTGGCCTGCACGTCGTAATGGCCGCACCAGACCTTGCGCAGCTTATCGTCGGCAAATTCAGGAAAAGCCGGAGGGCCGGCATGCGCAGGCGTGCCGAGACACACCCACGCCATGCCGTACTGCTCCTGTACCTGATACGTCGCCACCTGCGCCTTTAGCGGCGCTTGCGGCAGGGCGGGGATGTGGATGCAGCGGCCCTCCTTGCCGAAGCGCCAGCCGTGATAAGGACAGGTCAGCGAGTCGTTCTGCAAGCTGCCCATGGAAAGCCGCGTGCCGCGATGCGGACAGCGGTCTTCCCATGCATGCAGCACGCCTTCGCTATCGCGCCACAACACCAGGCGCGTCTCCAGCAGGTCGGTGGCCAGCATGGCGCCGGCCGCGATCTGCGTGGAGAGTGCGACCGGATGCCAGTCGTTGTACAGGACTGGATCCATGCTTACTTCGGAATCGTGCCTTCCACGCCCTGGACGTAGAAGTTAATCGACAGCAGATCCTTCTCAGGCATCTTCACGCCGGCCGCCACTTTGATGGCGCCCGATTGATCCTTGATCGGGCCGGTGAACGGATCGAAGGTACCGGCAGTCATCGCGGCCTTTTTTTCCTCGAAGATTTTGGCTGCGTCGGCAGGCACCACGGCGTTCAGCTTAGACATCTTGACCATGCCTTCTTTCAGGCCGCCGCGATACGCGCCGGTTTTCCAGCTGCCCGCCAATACGGCTTTGGCGGTGCTGATGTAGTAGCCCGACCAGTCGTTGGTTGCCGCAGTCAGGTGCGCTTTCGGCGCGAACTTGACCATGTCCGAATCCCAGCCGAAGGCGTACACGCCTTTTTCCTGCGCCACTTGCAGCGTGGCCGGCGAGTCGGTGTTCTGCGCCATCACGTCCGCGCCTTGCGCTACCAGCGTTTCTGCGGCTTGGCGTTCCTTGGCCGGGTCGTACCACGAGTTCACCCAGATCACCTTGGTCTTGATCTTTGGATTCACGCTTTGTGCGCCGAGGGTGTAGGCGTTGATGTTGCGGATCACTTCCGGCACCGGGAAGGAGGCGATGAAGCCGAGCGTATTCGACTTGGTCATCTTGCCGGCCAGGATGCCGTTCAGGTAAGCGCCTTCATACAAGCGCGACTCGTAGGTGCCGTAGTTCTTGCCGCTCTTGAAGCCGGTGGCGTGCAGGAAGGTCACGCCGGGCGTGGTCTTCGCGACTTTTTCGGTGGCGTTCATGTAGCCGAAGGAGGTGGTGAAAATCAGCTTGTTCCCTTCCGCCACCAGCTTGCGGATCACGCGCTCGGCGTCCGCGCCTTCCGGCACGTTTTCGACGTAGCTGGTTTTCACTTGCGCGCCCAGTTCCTTCTCCAGTGCGAGGCGGGCTTGATCGTGAGCGTAAGTCCAGCCGGCGTCGCCGACCGGGCCGACATAGACGAAGCCGATCTTCAACGGGTCTGCTGCAAACGAAGGTGCTGCGGCCAGCGCGGTGGCGGCAGCCAGCGTAGCCAGTACTTTGCGACGATTCATCATACGTTTTCCTTTGCGTTGAGAAGCTGGTTAGAAGTGGTATTCCGCACGAACCATTGGGGTTCGAGCCGTGGCGCCCGGATTGTTCTTGCTTGGGTTGCCGAACTTGTTGCGCCAGTATTGGTAAGCCACGCCGACCTTGAAGGTGTTCTTCGGCGTGCCGATGGTTTCGCTGATGTCGTACATGATCTGGGCGTCGATATTGGTTTCCGGCGCAGTGCCGCCGCCGAATTCATTGGTGCCCTTGGCGGTGATGAAGTTGGCGTAGCCGTTGAACTGCAGCGGGATGCCGACGGTGAACGGGATGCCCCAGGCGCCGGTCAGCATGGCGTGGGTTTTGTAGGCATAGCGCGGCGTCGCGGTCTTGGTGAAGGTGCTGTACGGCGCGTTCGATTCCCAGATCACCAGCGCGCTGATGTCGAGGAAGCCCGGCACGTCCAGCATCAGGGTCGGGCCGGCGACCACCATGCGCTTCTTGGAGTTGTAGCCGGCGTCGGTCTTGCTGTTGAAGTCGAAACCGACGGTGGCGCCGACGCCGCGCACCGGCCCGAAGGCGTAGCTGTTGCCGGTGATTTTGCCGAAGTCCAGCGTGTTGCGGTACACCACATAGGCTTCGTGCGCGCCGACGTTGGAGCCGGCCGCCGATGGATCCTTCTCGGACGACATCAGCAAGTCTGCGCTGAAGAAGTTCTTGCCCAGCTTGTAGCCGGATACGTGGCTCAGGTTGACGATGGTCTTGGTGATGTCCTGGTTGTTGAATGGCTCGGCGAATTTAGTCCCGTAGCGGTAGCCCAGCGAAGTATCACTCCACTCGGCCGCTTGCGCGGAGCAAGTGGCGATGAGTGCGAGGGTGGCGAAGGCGGCGGTGCGGCGGACGAGATGTGACATGACGAGCTCCATTCAAGTTGTTGTAGTGAGGGTTTGAAAGCACTTTTTTTGTATCCAATCGTTTTATGGATTGGATTCAATCTCGTCCACATCTCTAGCAATTAGCGGGCCAGATATTTACAAACCCGACAACGCTTCAGCTAGATTAACTTTCTTGTCCTGCTCCGCCAGCCGCAGGCGCGTCTCGATTTCCAGCAAATGATGCTCGATCAAATGGGTGGCTTCCTTGACCTTGCGCTGCTCGATCAGCGTGGCCAGATCCTGGTGTTCGTCGTTCTCGCACATGGTGCTGCCGGGCGATTCGTAGAGGGCGATAATCAGCGAGCAGCGCGACACCAGTTCGGCCATGAAGCGCTGCAGTACGTGGTTGCCGGCCAACTGCGCCAGCAGCAGGTGGAACTCGCCGCCCAATCGTATCCAACCTGCGCGGTCGCCACTGCGGCGGGCCGCATCTTCGGCGGCCAGGGCGGCGCGGATTTGCTTGAGCGATTCCGGCGTGGCGTTCTGAATTACCAGCGGTACGATCTCGCGCTCGATGGCGCGCCGCGCGGCGAAAATATCGCGCGCTTCCTGTGGCGTGGGCGAGGCAATCACCGCGCCGCGATTGGGCCGCAGCTCTATGATGTGGTCGTGCGCGAGGCGTTGCAGCGCCTTGCGCACAGTGGTGCGGCTGACTTGATACAGCTCGCAGAAATCCGCCTCTCCGAGGTGGGTGCCTGGGGGCAGGCGGTGGCTCATGACGGCGTTAACCACCGCCTTGTAGATACGCATGTCGACGGCGGTGGTACCGCGTTTGACTGCGTTGTCGGCTTTGCGCTTGTCGGGCATTGCTGGATTCTCCATGTGAGTGATGCGTGCTCCTGTTAAGCAGGAAGCGTGCTAACTCGTGTACAAATCCGCTGCCCCAATTGTGTACGAAATGACTTTGTTTGTCGCAGCTGCGCACGTTTTTGGGGAACAAAATACCAAAACGGCGCATGATTTGGTGCATGGGTGTGGCATGCTAATTGCGTCTGTCTTCCTATCCGACTTTGTATACGATGAGGAGAATGCCGATGACTGAACCGCGCTTGCAGATGCTCGGCATCTCCAAGATCTATCCCTCGGTGGTGGCCAATGACAAGGTCGATCTGACCGTGATGCCGGGCGAAATCCATGCCGTGCTGGGCGAGAACGGCGCCGGCAAGAGCACGCTGATGAAGATCATCTACGGCGTGGTCAAGCCCGACGAGGGACAAATCATGTGGGAAGGGAAGCAAGTCCACATCCACTCGCCGCACGATGCGCGCAAGCTGGGCATCGGCATGGTGTTCCAGCATTTCGCCCTGTTTGAGACGCTGACCGTAGCGGAGAATATTGCGCTGGCCCTGGACGACAAGGTGTCGCCGGCGGCGCTGGCGCCGCGCATCCGGGCCGTGTCGGAGCAATACGGCTTGCCGCTCGACCCGGCGCGTTTGGTGCACAGCATGTCCGTTGGCGAGCGCCAGCGCGTCGAAATTGTGCGTTGTTTGCTGCAATCGCCCAAGCTGCTGATCATGGACGAGCCGACCTCTGTGCTGACGCCGGATGCGGTGCTTAAGCTGTTTGAGTCGCTGCGGTGCCTGGCGGCGGAGGGTGTTAGCATCCTCTATATCAGTCACAAGCTTGATGAAATCCAGTCGCTGTGCGACAAGGCCACGGTGCTGCGCGGCGGGCGGGTGTCCGGCACGGCGCTGCCAAAACAGGAAAGCGCCAAGTCGCTGGCGGAGTTGATGATCGGCCGCGAGCTGCCGGTTTGTGTACACAAACCGCGTACGCCTGGCAACATATTGCTGTCACTGGACAAACTGAATGTGCAGAGCGACGATCCATTCGGCACGCGCTTGAAGGATATCTCGCTGTCGCTGCGCAGCGGCGAGATTGTTGGCATTGCCGGCATTTCCGGCAACGGCCAGCAGGAGCTATTGAAAGCCATTTCCGGCGAACGCCCGCTGTCGGCCCGCGAGGGGACGATCAAGCTTGGCCAGCAGGATGTGGGCGCGTTCGATGCTGCGCAGCGCCGCCAGCTGGGACTCGGCTTTGTGCCGGAAGAGCGTCTTGGTCGCGGTGCAGTGCCTGATCTGACGCTGGCTGATAACGCGCTGCTAACCGGCTACGTCCCCGCCGCCAACACCGGTATGGTGAAGAAAGGCTTGATCCAGCGCGCCGCGATTGCGGTGTTTGCGCACAAGGTGATTGACCGCTTCAAAGTGAAGTGCGGCGGCGAGCTGTCGGCGGCAGCCTCGCTCTCTGGCGGCAACCTGCAAAAGTTCATCGTCGGCCGCGAGATCATGCTGGCGCCAAAGGTGATGGTGTTCGCCCAGCCCACGTGGGGCGTGGACATCGGCGCGGCCATGCTGATACGGCAGGCCATCATCGACATGCGAGATCAAGGTGTGGCGGTGCTGGTGCTGTCCGAGGAACTGGACGAGTTATTCACGATGAGCGACCGCATCGCCGTGCTGGCAGATGGCCGCCTGTCGCAGGCGGTGCCGGCGGCATCCACCAGCATCAACCAGATCGGCGTGTGGATGAGCGGCGATTTCGATTTTAAAGGAGCTCCAGAATATGTCTCGGCTTGAACGACGTCCCGAACCCTCGCGCCGCATGATGCTGGCATCGCCCTTGATTGCGGCGATGGCGATGCTGATTACCGGCTCCATGCTGTTCTTCTTCATCGGGCAGGAGCCGGTGCATGCTTTCTACGTCTACTTCGTCAAGCCATGGACGACTGCGTATGGCGTGGGCGAGCTGCTGCTCAAGGCCACCCCGCTGATCCTGTGCGGCGTTGGCCTGGCGATCGGCTTCCGCGCCAACGTCAACAACATCGGCGCGGACGGCCAGCTGACCATCGGCGCGATCACCGCCGGCGCGGTGGCGCTGTACTTCGATGAAGTGCAAGCGTGGTGGGTCCTGCCCTTGATGGTGCTGGCCGGCGCCATCGGCGGCATGCTGTGGGCGGCGATACCGGCGGTGCTGCGCACGCGCTTCAACACCAGCGAGATTCTCGTCAGCCTGATGCTGGTGTACGTGGCGTATCACTTGCTGAGCTACCTGGTGCACGGGCCGATGCGCGATCCGGCCGGTTTCAATTTCCCGCAATCGAAAATGTTCAGCGATTCGGCCACGCTGCCGCTGCTGGTGGAAGGCCTGCGCGTGAACGCGGCTTTCATCTTGTCGCTGCTGGCGGCTGGTGCGGCGTGGTTCTTCTGCAAGCATACGTTTGCCGGCTATCGCATGCAGGTTAGCGGCATGGCGCCTGCTGCCGCGCTGTATGCGGGCTTTAGTGAGCCGCGCAACGTGTGGCTGGCGTTTATGGTCAGCGGTGCGCTGTCCGGCATTGCCGGCGTGGGCGAAGTGGCGGGGCCGCTGGGACAGTTGCAGCCGTCTGTCTCGCCGGGCTATGGCTTCGCGGCGATCATCGTGGCTTACGTCGGGCGCTTGCATCCGCTGGGCGTAGTGCTGTCGGCGATTCTGATGTCGCTGCTTTATATCGGCGGCGAGACCGCGCAGATTGAATTGCAAGCGCCGTCCGCCATTACCGGCATCTTCCAGGGCTTGCTGCTGTTTTACCTGCTGGCTGCTGACCTGTTCATCCACTATCGCTTCAAGCCGCACAAGCGGGAGGTATACGCATGATGACCAATGAATTGTTGATCGCCTTCCTCGCCAGTACCGCAGGTGCGGCCACGCCTCTGGTGGTGGCCTCGATGGGCGAGCTGGTGACCGAGCGTTCCGGCGTTCTCAATCTGGGACTAGAAGGCATGATGCTGGTCGGCGCAGTAGTCGGCTTCGGCGCAACGCTGAGCACCGGCAGCATGGCCATTGGCTTGATGGCGGCCATGGCGGCGGGTATGTTGATGGCGTTGGTGTTTGGCTTCCTGGTGCTGACGCTGCAAACCAATCAGGTTGCCACCGGCCTTGCACTGACCTTGTTCGGTATCGGCGTGTCGGCCTTCCTCGGCCGCAGCTACGTTGGACAGACCGTGGAGCGCATGCCTATCCTGTTCGGCTTTGACGGCATGGTGTATTTCTCGATTGCGCTGGTAGTGCTGATCGGCTGGATGCTGGCGCGCACGCGGCTTGGCCTCATCATCCGCGCGGTCGGTGAGTCGCCGCATAGTGCGCATGCGATTGGCTTCCCGGTGATCGGCCTGCGCTACGGCACGGTGCTGTTTGGCGGCGCCATGGCCGGCTTGGGCGGTGCTTACTTATCGCTGGCGCTGACGCCGATGTGGGTCGAAGGCATGACCGCAGGACGCGGCTGGATCGCATTGGCGCAAGTGGTGTTCGCAACGTGGAAGCCGCGCGGCGTGTTGATCGGCGCTTACTTGTTCGGCGGCGTGACGGTGTTGCAGTTCCACGGTCAGGGTATGGGGCTGGCGATTCCATCGGAGTTTTTATCGATGCTGCCGTATGTTGCCACTATCGTGGTGCTAGTGCTGATCTGCCGCAATCCGCAAACAATCTTGTTGAATAAACCAATGTCTTTGGGCCAGAACTTCAAACCAGATTAATATTTGTTGTATTCGCCGCAAATTGCGACAATTGGTGAATTTGTAGCATCGAAAATAATTTTATTCTGCGCAGAGATCTCTCTTCCAAAGGAGCAGTCATGCGCTTGAATTCACCAGTCACCCAAAACGAATATGTGATGGAGGACGGCAAGACCATCGTCTCCAGCACTGACTTACAGGGCAATATCAACTACGCCAATCCTTACTTCATTGAAGTCAGCGGATTCACGGAAGAAGAGTTGATGGGCGCACCGCAAAACATCGTGCGCCATCCCGACATGCCGGTGGAAGCGTTTGCGGATTTGTGGAGCACCATCAAGGGCGGCATGCCGTGGACTGGGCTGGTGAAGAACCGCTGCAAGAACGGCGACTTCTATTGGGTGCTGGCGAATGTCACGCCGGTGATCGAGAACGGCAAGCAGGTCGGCTTCCTGTCGGTGCGCACCAAGCCGTCGCGCGAGCAGGTGCGCGCGGCGGATGCGCTGTACCGCGAATTCAAAGCCGGCAATCCACGCAATCTGCGCATCGTGAATGGGCGCGCGGTATCGACCGGTATCGCGGCACGCTTGCGCCAGCTAACCCGCGCGTCGCTGCCGGCGCAGATTGCCGCCGCCACCACGCTGCTGTTCGGCGTGCTGGCGATCCTCGCGGTGACACTGCTGGCGATGGATAGCGAGTCGATCGCCAAGGCGCATAACTGGCTCGGTGGCGCGGCGATTATCGCCATGGCCGGCATGCTGGCATTTGGCCGCAACCTGTACGTGAACGTGGCGCTGCCGTTGCGGCAAGCGACGCGCTGCGCGCGCATGATGGCGGGCGGCGATCTCACCTCGACGATTGATATTCAGCGAGAGGATGAAGTTGGCCAGTTATTGGCGGCGCTGCGGCAGACCAATATCAACCTGCATAGCATCATTGGCGATGTGCGCGCCAACTTCGATGAGATTTCGGTGGCCACCGATGAAATCGCGGATGGGAATATGGATTTGTCGGGCCGCACGGAATCGCAGGCATCGAGCTTGCAGCAGACCGCGTCCAGCATGGAGCAATTGACGGCGACGGTACAGCAGAGCGCATCCAACGTCGCCAGCGCCAACGAGCTGGCCGAACGCGCGCGCGAAGTGGCGACGCAGGGCGGCAGCATCGTGTCGCAAGTGGTGACCACTATGGGCGATATCAGCGCCTCGTCCAACAAGATCCTGGACATTATCGGCTTGATCGACGGTATCGCTTTCCAGACCAATATTCTGGCTTTGAACGCGGCAGTGGAAGCGGCGCGCGCCGGCGAGCAGGGCCGCGGCTTTGCGGTGGTGGCAACCGAGGTGCGCGGACTGGCGCAGCGCTCGGCCACAGCTGCCAAGGAGATCAAGGCTTTGATCGATACCTCGATCGAGAAGGTGCAGGCAGGTACGCTGCTGACCAACAGCGCCGGCGTCACCATGAACGAAGTGATTGAGTCCGTGTGCCGCGTGTCGAAAGTAATGGGAGAGATTTCCGACTCCACTCGTGAACAGAGCAACGGCATCGGGCAGGTGAATCAAGCCGTCATCAATATTGACGACATCACTCAGCAGAATGCGGCACTGGTGGAGCAGGCGGCTGCGGCAGCCGGCAATCTGGCGCAGCAGACGCGCTGCGTGTCGCAGGCGATGGCGGTATTCAAGTTGCAGCATGCGGCCAGCGCGGGACTCAAGCGCCCGCCACCGCCGCGTTCAACGCCACCGGTCGCCGAGAAAAAGCGGCTGCAACTGCATGGCTGATACCATGTCGCTTTTGATGAAGCGACGTGGCACATGAAGATTACGCTGGCAGGGCAGGGATGGCAGTTTGACGCGGACGCACCGGACACGGTGCTGGAAGCGGCCGAGCAGGCCGGTATCCGCCTGCCCAGTTCCTGCCGCAACGGCACCTGCCGTACCTGCATCTGCCTGTCCACCAGCGGCGCGGTGCGCTACAAGATTGCGTGGCCGGGCCTCAGCCTCGATGAAAAGCGCGAGGGCTATATTCTGCCTTGCGTCGCCATCGCCACTTCCGACCTCGTGATCGAAGCACCGGCCGCCAGCACCTTTTAGCCGAACGGCGTGAAGGTGAAGCCGTTGCCGATGCTGCCGATCAGCGCGGCCTGGTTTTCGGGGCTCTCGCCAAAGAAGGCCAGCACTTGCGCTTGCGTCAGGGCGTGGGTGTCCAGTATGTCGAGCCAATATTTGGTGCCGCCTGCATCGCCGCCGCGGTGCAGCACGTTGTGATACAGCTTGTCCAGGAAGTCGCCGTTGCTTGGCGTGGCGCCATACATGGCCTGGAACTCGCCGCTCTGGGTAAACTGGCCGGCGATGCTGTCCAGCGACATGCCGCTGTCCATCGACTTGATCCAGTAGCCGAGGCCACCGGCATCGGGCACGCGGTTGAACGCGGCTTGGTACAGGCGGTAGACCTGGCCGCCGTTGCCGCTGATGTCCAGCGCCATGGTGCTGTCGCTGAATTGCACGCGCTCTACGCCTACCAGCGTATCGGTGCCGGCGCTGCTTTTCACGCTGTAGCCGTCGGCAGTCTTGGCGATGGTATAGGCTGCGCGCGCGCCGCCGAATACGGCGGTATCGATGCCGGCGCCGCCGTCCACGGTGTGGTTGCTGTCGCTCAGCGTGATGACGTCATTGCCGATGCCGGCATCGACCGATAAGCCATTGCCGCCGCCTTTGATCACGATCTTGTCGTTGCCCGCGCCGCTGGCCAGTTTCCATGGCGTGGACAAGGTGGCGGGCAGCGTCACATTGATAGTGTCATCGCCAGAGAAATTGTTGCCGTTTTCCAACAGGGCCTTGCCGAGAACGGTGCTGCCGCTGATTTGCAGGCCGAGGCCGGTGGCAGAGAAGCTGCTGCCGTCGCCATAGGTTTCGGAGATCGAATCCAGCTTGCCGGACAGCACGGTGCTGCTCAAGCCCGGGCCGACACTGGCGGCGTTGCCCTGCACGCTGAAATTGCCGGACAGCGTGCTGCTGGCGCCTTGGCTGCTGGCTGTCATCGAGGTGAGAGTGCCGGAGTAGTTGCCGCTCTGCGGCACCGAGACTGCGCCTTGCAGCGTGACCGTGTAGTCCTGTCCATCGGCGAGCTTGGTGTGGTAGCTGGCGCTCTGGATGCTTTCCCCGATGCCGGCCAAGACCACGCCGTTGGCGCCATAGTCGTAGTGGTAGTTGAGCGTGCCCTGAATCGTGATCGCGCCGCTGGCTTGCTGAATGGTTTGCTGCGTGGCGCTGGCCGAGCCGCTGAAGGCATTGGGATTGGCCAACGTTACGCCGCTGAATTTGTTGATGGCGCCGTCGGGATAGCTGATGGTCATGGTGCTGCCATCCAGAACGCCGGTAGTGTAGCTGGCATGCGCCACATCAAAAGCGTAACGGGTGCTGATGAACTTGTCGATTCCTGCGCCGGCATTGGCGAAGGGTGTGGTGATGTTGGAGCGCAGGTTGATGTTAATGGTTGCCATGTTTACCTTGTTGCATAGTTGGGTAGAGGTTAAATTTTTACATAAACAGAACTTTGAAAAATCACCAATTGTCACGCGACCGTGCGGTTGCCGCCTTTGCGGTACGCGCCCGGGCCGACGCCGTATTGCCGCTTGAAGGCGCGGTTGAAGGCGGCTTCGGACTGGTAGCCGACCGCTTCGCCCACAACGCCGGCGGAGCGGCCTTCGTCCAGCAGGCGGGCGGCGCGCGCCATGCGCAGCTGCGTCAGCACCTCGGCCGGGGTGGCGTTGGCCGCTTGCTTGAACAGGCGGGCGAAGGTAGCGCGCGACATATGGCTGGCGTTGGCCAATTCTTCCAAAGTCCACGGCTTTTCCGGTGCGGCCAGCATGCCGTTGAGCGCCGCTTGCAGACGACGCTCAGCCATGACGCCGAACAGCCCGGGCGTTGCCAGCGCCTGTTCCAGCCACGTGCGGATCAGCAGCGCGAACAGCGCCGACGCCAGTTGGCGAATGATGGCTTCGGAACCGGCACGCGGCGTTTCGGCTTCTTCTTGCAGCATGCGCATCAGGTGGCGCAGGCTTTGCGCGCCGGGCCGGCCGGCGGTGTGCACCACCAGCATGGCGGGCAGGGCGGCCAGCAAGCCGTCGCTGCCGTCGCTGTCGAAATGGAATTCGCCGCACAGGATGTCGGTTTGCGGGCCGTCGCCGTCGTTGCGTTCAAAGCGCAGCAGGCCCGGCTCGCCATGGAGCGGCGTGGCCAAGGCTGGATCGCCCATGTGCAAACGATGCGCGCTGCCGTGCGGAAAGACGATGATGTCGCCGGTTTGCAGCGCCAAATCGCCGCACAGCGCCTCGCCGTGCACGATTAGATGGTAGGGCGCAACGCCGCGCGGCGCGCCGTCGTGATCGAGTACCCACGGCGCGCCAAAGCGGCAGCGCACGTCCAGCGCGGCGCGCACGGGGTAGAGCGAAAGCAGGTGACTGAGGGAATCCATAGTTTGCCAATGAGACGATAGAGCAAATTATAGAGCATTTCAGGCATTCATCTGTGCAGGCGATCGGCCTACACTGTCTTCCATACCAACTCACCCTTGAAAGGAAACAGATCATGTCCCGCTTGTTCAACCAACCCGTTTCGGAAGCCACCGGCCACGCTGCCCAACTGTTCGGCGCCATCAAAGGTGCAATCGGCATGGTGCCGAATGCTTACGCCGCCATCGGCAATAACAGCCCGGTCGCGCTGGAAGCCGCCTTGAATTTGGACGCCGCGCTCGGTAAAAGCAGCTTGAGCGCGAAGGAAATTGAGGTGATTAAACTGGCCGTCAGCCAGGATGCCGGTTGCGATTACTGCCTCGCCGCACATACCCTGATGGGCGGTAAAGCCGGCCTCAGCAAAGACGCCATCAAGGGCGTGCGTCACGGCCAGGCCGTTGGCGATGCCCGCATCGATGCGCTGGCGACGTTTGTCCACACTGTGGTCAGCACCAGCGGCGACGTGCCGGCAAACGTGCTGCTGGCAGTGAAACAAGCCGGCTACAGCGATGCGCAAATCGTTGACACCTTGCTGGCAGTGGCGTCGATCACCTTCACCAATCTGTTCAACCGCGTGAATGTGACCAAGCTGGATTTCCCTGCCGCTGATTAATCGCGCTTGCGCAGGCGCTGCAATAGCGCCTCGGTGGTATCGCTGAGCGGCACGCCGTGCCGTCTCAGCAGTTGCACATTGAGCACCAGGTTTTCCAGCACCAGCTTGGCGGCGACGGCCAGCAGCGTCAGGTGCTTGTCTTCATCGCTGAAGGTCTCCATCGCATCGGCCATCTCGCACAGGTGGCTGGCGATCAGGCCGCGCAAGTCTTCCTCTTCAAACGGCAGATCGGCGAAATCGATCGGGTCTTCCTTCTCCACTTCCTGCATCAGTAATTCCAGTTCTTGCGGCGTAATCGACATGCAGAGCTCCGGTGGTTGCGGCGATTTCATTTTAGCCGTAATCGGCATAGAATCGATTAGATGGCGCATCTGATATTTACACAACAATTAGGACGCTTCATGACCGTGCCGCAAGTGGAGACCCAGGCGGCCGATCTACGCAGTGCTCTTGATGCCTGCTTTGCCGATCATCCCCGGCTGCGCGGCTACGTGCTCGACGAGCAGGGTGGCTTGCGCGAGAACGTGGTGGTTTTCATCGACGGCCAGCGCGCCCGCGATCCCAAGCGGCTAGACGACGCGCTCGCGCCCCATTCCCAAGTCTATATTTTGCAAGCACTGTCAGGAGGCTGATATGTCCGATCGCGCCTACATCGCGACCCGCAAAGGTTTGTTCGAAGTCTATCGCACGCATGAGGCGTGGCTGCTCGATCAACAGCATTTTCTGGGGGATCCGGTGTCGATGATCCTGCCGGATCGGCGCGACGGCACGCTGTACGCGGCGCTCAACCTTGGCCACTTCGGCGCCAAGCTGCACCGGCGCGATGCGGGCAGCAATGACTGGGTGGAAGTGGCTGCGCCGGCTTTCCCGGCCAAGCCGGCCGACAGCACCGATCCGGTGGAATGGACGGTCAAGCAAATTTGGTCAATGGCGGCGGGCGGGCCGGATGAGCCGGGCGTGCTGTGGGCCGGCACCTTGCCGGGCGGCTTGTTCCGGTCGGCGGATCGCGGCGCGAGCTGGCAATTGGTGGACGGCTTGTGGAATGTGCCGGAGCGCGCGCAATGGATGGGCGGCGGCTACGATGTGCCGGGCATTCACAGTATTTGCGTCGATCCGCGCGACAGCAAGTCGGTGCTGGTGGGGATTTCCTGCGGCGGCGCCTGGCTGACCGAGGATGGCGGCGCCACGTGGAAGCTGCGCGCCAAGGGCATGAAGGCCAATTACATGCCGCCCGAGCTGGTGGAGGTGGAGCAGGTACAGGATCCGCACCGCATCGTGCGCTGCGCGGGCGAGCCGGACAAGCTGTGGTGCCAGCATCACAACGGTATCTGGCGCAGCGTGGACAACGGCGCTAACTGGACCGAGGTCAAGCCGACTGGATCGATTTCGAATTTCGGCTTCGTCACGGCGGTGCACCCGCAAGATGGCGAGACGGCGTGGTTCGTGCCGGCCGAGGCCGACAGCAAGCGGATTCCGCCGCATGCCTCGCTGGCGGTCACGCGCACCAATGACGGCGGCCAGAATTTTGTCGCATGGCGCGGCGGCCTGCCGCATCAGCATTGCTATGACCTGGTGTACCGCCACGGCTTGGCGGTCAGCGATTGCGGCCAGATTTTGCTGATGGGCTCGACCACGGGCGGCGCGTGGCTGTCGGAAGATGGGGGCGGCCAGTGGCAAACCATTTCGACAACATTGCCGCCGATTTACGCCGTGGCCTTCGCCTAAAAAAAGTCCACAATATTTGCCTGCGTGGTTCGTCTACACAGCAAGACCACCTTATCGCAGGAGTTTCACCATGACTTATCCATCCGCTGCCGACAGCCTGGACAGCTTGTCCGTGCCGAGCGTGCCGCGCTCGCGCGACGGCCGTTTCCGCAATCCGGTCAAGATGCACAAGATGGGCTTGTTCAAAACGCTGGGCATCATGCTGCGTTTCGCTTTCGACAAGCCGAAAGACACGGTGCCCTCGCTGCCGATTCCCGTTCACGCGATCACGCAGCAGCAACTAATGGATGCTTCGGATCGCAGCCTGTTCCGGCTTGGCCACTCGACCGTGCTGCTCAAGCTCAACGGTCAGTTCTGGCTGACCGACCCGGTGTTTTCCGAGCGCGCCTCGCCGGTGCAGTGGGCCGGGCCGCAGCGCTTCCACGCGCCGCCGATCAGCATTGACGACCTGCCGCCGATTAAGGGCATCATCCTGTCGCACGATCACTACGACCACCTCGACCGCGACGCCGTGCTCAAGCTGGCCAGCAAGACCGATCATTTCATCACGCCGCTGGGCGTGGGCGACCGCTTGATTTCGTGGGGCATCCCGGCCAGCAAAGTGCAGCAGTTGAGCTGGTGGCAGGCCACTTTTGTGGCAGGGTTGAAGCTGGTGGCAACGCCGGCGCAGCACTTCTCGGGCCGCGGCCTGGGCGATCGCAACAAGACTTTGTGGGCGTCGTTCGTGATTGAAGACCGCGACGTGCGCGTGTTTTTCAGCGGCGACAGCGGCTATTTCGACGGCTTCAAGGAAATTGGCCGCCGCTACGGCCCGTTCGATCTGACCATGGTGGAAACCGGCGCCTACGATCCGCAATGGCCGGACGTGCACATGCAGCCGGAAGAATCCTTGCAGGCTCACATCGACCTGCGCGGCAAAGTGCTGCTGCCGATTCATAACGGGACATTCGATTTGTCGCTGCACGCCTGGCATGATCCGTTTGACCGCATCACGCAGCTGGCCGAGGAGCGCCGCCTGCCGATCGCCACGCCGGCCATCGGCCTGCCCATGGATATCCGCCAGCCGCATGCTGAAACCAAGTGGTGGGAAGCGCTGGTGACTACGCCGTCACGTTGATGTATTGACCGATGGTCTGGCCGAGCGTGTTGACTTGCGGCTTGGGCGGCTGCAAGTCGGCTGGAAGTTGCTGGGCTGAGCGCGGAGGATTCTCGATCGCGCTATTCAAATTGATGGCGGGCGTCGGGTTCTCTGCCGCCTGCGTTGCCTGGGCTTGATTGCTCTCGCGCTGATTGTCGGCGAGGGTTTGCTTGTCCTTCACCAGCTGCGCGCGGCTGGCCTCCAGGCGATCCGCATCCTGATTCACACGCACCTGATCCTTTTGCACCTGCCTTTCAGCTTGTGCAACCGATGCTTGCAGCGCGTTGATGGATGAGAGCGAGGCCACAGTTCTTTCCCTGATGCAAAATTCTGGACAAGGCAAGGCAGGATCGTGCCATACGATCTATTGCAGATTAGGCCATAAAAACAAAAAAGGCAAGGCCAACTGCGCCTTGCCCAAAGAGGGAGAGTACTACCTTAGAAGCGGTACAGCAGTGATGCTTCCCAAGTGCGGCCAAACAGCGGACGCGCATTGATCGGGCCGACGTTGCCGGTGGTCAGTCGCGAGTTACCCTCGGTCAGGCCCAGCTCGTTGTTGAGGTTGGTGCCTGCCAGGCGCAGCTCGACCTTGTCGCCGAACGAGAACAGCACGCCGGCGTCGATGGTGCGGTAGGACGGCAGGTACTGCTGGTTGGCCTGGTCAGCCCAGCGCTCGCCGATCGAGGTGTAGGTCGCGTACAGCTTGGCCGCGTTGCCCTCGCCGAACGGGATACGGTAGGTCGGCGTGAAGCGGAATTGCAGCTTCGGCTGGCGCTGCACGGTTTTGCCGTCGGTGGCCGGATTGTCGCGGTACTCGGACTTTTGATAGTCGCCGGTCAGTTGCAGTTGCAGGTTTTCCAGCGGACGCACGGCCAGTTCGAATTCCACGCCGTTGCCTTTCGAACCGCTGATCGAACGCAGTTCCTGGCCGTTGGACAGGATTTGCGTGAACGCGATGCCGTCAAACTCGGTATGGAAGGCGTTGATGTAAGCCGTGTACAGCTGCGACGCGGTCTTGAAGCCGATCTCGTACTGGGTGATCTTCGGCGTTGGCAGCAGATTGCTGTCATTGGCGTCCTTCTGGTTGCCGGCGCCGCGCAGATCGTCAAACGAGATGAAGGTGTGGCCACGGTTGGCGCGCACGAACACCGAGGTATCGCGTGCCAGCTTGTAGTTGCCGCCGATGGTGAAGGAGTTGGCGCTGTCGGTACGGCTCAGGTAAGTGTTGGAGCCGTTCGGCACCGAGGTGCCGTTGTTGTAGACGGTCAGCGGATTGTTGTCGGTGTCGACCGAGTCCAGGTTGGAGATGGTGCCGCTGATCTTCTGCTGCTCGTGGCGCATGCCGAAGTCGACCTTGATCTTGTCGTTGACCTTCCACTCGTCCGAAATGAAACCGGCGGTGTTGCGGCCGTCGTACGAGGCGACCGGCGCGTAGAACACGTTGCCGTCAGTGCCGTTCTTCGACACCACCACGCCGTTGTTCAGGGTGACGTTGATCAGGCTGGCTTGCGGCACGGCCGTCATCAGGTGGCTGTTACCCAAGTACCAGACGTCGTGCGACGAGTAGTCGGCAAAGTAGCCGCCCACGGTCAGCGTGTTGTCCTTGAAGATTTCTTTGCTGACGCGCAGTTCGTCGGTGAAGGATTTCAGTTTCTTCTCCACCGCCCACAGGCCCGCCTGCACCACTTGCTGGCTGCCGCTGACTGCGCCGCCTTTGACGAAGGTGGCGGTGCCGGCCGTTGCCGGCTTGCCTGCGGCTGCAACTACGGCAGCATTGCTGTTGGCCGAGGCAATCGCCGCATTGATGTAATCGTTCATCGACAGCGGGTTGTTACCGGTGAACATGGCGATGGTGTTGAGGTCGCCGTCAAAACGGTTGAACTTGTTGGAGATGCTCCAGTCACCGATGCGCTGGTCGAAGTTGGCGCCGAACACGGTGGCTTTCAGGCCGCGGCCGTCGCCCAGGTCCTTGGTCAGGGTCTTGCCCGGTGCGGCTTCAATAGTGAAGTTGCGCATTTCGCCGCTCATCAGGGTGCCGGTCAGCGGATCGAAGCCGGGGAAGGCGGTGATGGTGCGGCCGCCGTTGCTCGAAATCAGCGGTACGCCGGTGTAGAAAGCGTTCTTGTCGTCGGTAGTGCGGGCATACAGGGTCAGCTTGCCTTGATCCAGGTTGCGGGTCAGGGTGGCGGTGATCTGGTGGCCGTCGTCGGCTGGGAAGCCAGCGTCGCGCACGCCGTCGGTCTTGCGGTAGAAGCCGCCGACCGAGCCGTACCAGCCATCGCTGATCTTGCCGCCGTAGTACATGTCCACGCGGCGCAGGCTGCCGGTGCCGGTGGTGAAGCGCACCGTGCCTTCCGGCGTGTCGGTGCCTTCTTTCAGGATGAAGTTCATGGTCGCGCCAGGCTGGGCGTTAGACCAGATGGTCGATGGGCCGCCGCGCAGCACTTCCACGCGCTCGACCGTATCGTCAAGGCGGAACGCCGACGAGCCTTCAAAGAACGACAGGGTCGGCGGCGGGAAGATCGGGTTGCCCATCATTTGCACCGACACGAACGGCGAGTCGGAGCCGGACGGGAAGCCGCGCACCTCGATGTTGGCGCCGGACTGGCCGCCGGTCGATTCCGCGTACACCCCTGGCACGATTTTCATGATGTCGGCGGTGCTGGACGGCGCAGCTTGCTTGAGCTGCTCTTCGTTGGCGGTGGTGATGGAGAAGGCCGAGTCGACCTTACGCACGCCGCGCGCGGAAGCCACGCCGGTCACGACCACTTGCTGGATTTCTTTCGCAACTTCCTTGGAGGGCTCGGCTGCCGGGGCTTCGGCCGTTTGGGCTTGGGCGGCAGCTTGGTTGACTAGAACGAGGACGGCGGCCGCAATGGCCGAAGGCAGGAACGGGTTTTTCATCGTGTCTCTTCTTTCTTATTAGGTGTTAGTTCGGCCATTGAAACAAGAAATGTTATCGATGTCAATTGAAATGTTATCGATGTCATTTTCCGCGACAAATTTCAAAACTCTGTCATAATGCGTCCGCGCCCTTGCTTTTTTACCCTCAAACAACATGCCCGCAAAGAAGACTGTAGCTACCGCCTTGACCATGGAAGACCTCGCCCAATTGGCCGGTGTTTCCAAGATCACGGTGTCACGCGCACTGCGCGACAGTCCTCTGGTGACGCCGGAAACGCGCGAGAAAATCCGCGCGCTGGCAGAGCAGCAGGGCTACCGCTTGAACGTCAGTGCGCGCAATTTGCGCATGGGCCGCAGTTATTCGGTGGCGGTTGTTGTAGAAATGACACCCGTGCGTGGCCGGCCGATGTCGGATCCGTACCCGCTGGAGCTGTTGGGCGGCATTACGCAAGAGCTGACCACGGCCGGCTACAGCGTGGTGCTGACCTCCAAACAGTTGATGAACACCGCGCCGGTGATGGGCGCGGACGGCCTGATCTTGCTGGGCCAGGGCTCGCACGGCGAGGCGGTGCGCACTTTGCAGCAGACCGGCATGCCGCTGGTGGTGTGGGGCGCGCCGGAGGCGGACACGGATTACATCGTGGTCGGCTCGGACAACCGCAAGGGCGGCATCAGCGTGGCCGAGCGCTTCATCGCGCAGGGCCGGCAAAAGCTGGTGTTCCTGGGCGATGTCGATCACGCCGAGGTGCAGGAACGCTGCGCCGGTTTTATCGATGCGATGGGCGGCGCGGCTTCGGTGCACATCATCCGTCCGAAAGCGTTCACGTTCGAGGCGGGCTTTGACAGCATCTCGGCGCTGCTGAAGAAAAAGGGCGCCTCGTTCGACGGCGTGTTTGCCGCCAGCGACTTGCTGGCCATGGGCGCGATCCGCGCGCTGGCCGAGAAGAATTTGCGGGTGCCGGAGAATGTCTCCGTCATCGGTTACGACGATACGCCCGGCGCCGCCAGTTTCGTGCCGCCGCTGACCAGCGTGCACCAGTACCTGCGTGATGGTGGCGTGTTGTTGGCCAAAAAAATGTTGGGCCTGATCGAAGGCCAGCCGGTCGCTTCTGAAATGCTGCCGACCACCCTGATGGTACGCCAGACCTAGTTTCCTGTTTTTCTGAAAACACCAAAAACATGCAAAAACCGGTGTTTTTCGGAATTCAAACCGCTTTGAATTGCATTTTCTAAGGAATTCGCTGTGCAACAACACACTTATCCGCTCGACGCCTGGTGCATCCGCGAGACCAGCTTTGATATCGACTCCCACTTCCTCGATGAGACGCTGTTCGCGCTGGGGAACGGCTACATCGGCCTGCGCGGCACCGGCGAGGAGGGCTACAGCGGCCCGGCCGGCACCTCGCTGGATGGCACGTATCTGAATGGCTTTTACGAGTCGGAGCCGATTGTCTACCCGGAGACGGCGTACGGGCTGGCCAAGGTCAACCAGTTCATGCTGAATGTGCCGAACGCGAAGGGCATTGAGCTGTGGCTGGGCGATGAGAAGTTTGATTTGCTGGCCGGCTCGATCCAGTCGTATGAGCGGGTGTTGGACTTCCGCACCGGCGTGCTGACGCGCGTGGTGGAGTGGACCTCGCCGCAAGGCCGCAGCGTGCGCGTGCGCAGCCGCCGCCTGGTCAGCTTCGAGAACAAGCATTTGTTTGCGATTGCGTTCGAGGTGACGTCGCTGAATTTTGAGGGGCATCTGCGCCTGGTGTCGGCGCTGGATGGCGCGGTGAAGAACCTGGAGGCGGGCGATGATCCGCGCGTCGGCTCGGCCATCTCCGGCCCGACGCTGCACATGATCGACAGCGAGCAGGCGGGCGGCTTCTCGGCGCTGGTGCAGAAGACGCATAACAGCGGCTTTACGCTGGTGAGCGCGACCGAGTCGGTGCTGAGCGCAGGCTTGCCGCCGGTGCTTGCGCAGGATGGCCAGCGTCTCACGCAAACGTGGGAAGTGGCGGTGAGCGCGGGCCAGTCGCTGACGCTGAATAAGTACGGCAGCTACTACTCGTCGCGCGACTACGATGCGAAAGAGCTGATGTGGCGCAGCAAGGACACCTTGTCCAGCGCCGCTGCTGCGGGCTTTGAAGATTTGCGCCTGGCGCAGGAGCAGTACCTCGCCGACTTCTGGCAGCAGGCCGACGTGCAGATCGCCGGCGACGACGCGCTCCAGCAAGGTATGCACTTCAACCAGTTCCACTTGCTGCAATCGGTGGGCCGTGATGGCAAGACCAATATCTCTGCCAAGGGCGTCACGGGTGAGGGCTACGAGGGCCACTATTTCTGGGACACGGAAATCTACATCTTCCCGTTCTTCCTGTATTCGAAACCGGAGATCGCGCGCAAGCTGCTGGAATACCGCTACGCCGGTTTGCCGAAGGCGCGCGAGCGTGCGCGCCAGATGTCCCACGATAAAGGCGCGCTGTACCCGTGGCGCACCATCGCTGGCGATGAATGCTCGGCCTACTACCCGGCCGGTACGGCGCAGTACCACATCAATGCCGATATCGCTTACTCGATCAAGATGTACATGGAGGCGACCGACGATCAGGAATATCTGATCAAGGCCGGCGCGGAAATCGTGATGGAGACGGCGCGTATTTGGGCCGGCATCGGTTCGTACGACCGCGCGGGCCGCTTCTGCATCAACCAGGTCACCGGCCCTGATGAATACACGGCGCTGGTGAACAACAACTACTACACCAACGCCATGGCGCAGATGCACTTGAACTTTGCGGCGTCCATCGCGGAGCAGTTGCAGGTACAGGCTCCATCCGAGTTCGCGCGCATTGCCGCCGCCATGGCTTTGGATGCAGGCGAGCCGGCCGAGTGGCGCCGCGCCGCATCGCTGATGAATCTCCCGTACGACGATGCGCTGCAAATCCACGCGCAGGACGATAGCTTCTTGTCGAAGAAAGTGTGGGACTTCGCCAACACGCCGAAAGAGAACTACCCGCTGCTGCTCAACTATCACCCGATGGTGATCTACCGCCATCAAGTGTGCAAGCAGGCAGACGTGGTGCTGGCGCTGCTGTTATTGAGCGATCAGTTCTCGCTGGAAGACAAACGCCGCGACTTTGATTACTACGAGGCGGTGACCACGCACGATTCGTCGCTGTCGTCCTGCATCTTCGGGATCATCGCAGCGGAGGTGGGCTATCAGGACAAGGCTTACCACTACTTCATGGAGACCGCGCGTCTCGATCTGGACGACACGCACGGCAACACGCATTACGGTGTGCACACGGCGGCGATGGCCGGCACGTGGCTGGGCGTGGCCTTCGGTTTCGGCGGCATGCGCGTGGTAGGCGGTGCGCTGCACTTCGCGCCGACGCTGCCGAAACAGTGGCAGCACTATACGTTCAAGATTCACTTCCGTGGCGCGCTGCTGGAAGTGCATGTAGAACCGGGCCGCGTTGAGTATCGCCTGCTGCAAGGCGATGCGCTGGAATTTACGCACGGTGGCGAAGTGGTGGCGCTGACGCTGTCGCAACCTAAGCAAACGAGGAGTTTCGTATGAGCCGCTTCAAGGCAGTGATTTTTGATTTGGATGGTGTGATTACGGATACCGCGCATTATCACTATCTGGCGTGGAAGCAGTTGGCGGAATCGCAGGGTGTGCACTTTGATCATGAGTTCAATGAAGGTTTGAAGGGCATTGACCGCATGGGGTCATTGGATTTGATCCTTGCGTCGGCCACGCGCTCGTACACGCCGGAAGAAAAGCTGGCGCTGGCGGATGTGAAGAATCGCCACTACCAAGAGCTGATTGCCACCATGTCGTCGGCGGATCTGCTGCCCGGTGCAGTGGAGGCGCTGGATGCGGTGCGTGCTGCCGGTTTGCGTATCGGCCTGGCGTCGGTCAGCAAGAACGCCTTTACGGTGCTGGGCCGCTTGGGCATCACCGACAAATTCGATTATGTGGTGGATGCTGCGACCATCGCGCGCGGCAAGCCTGATCCAGAGATTTTCCTGCGCGCGGCCAGTGAGCTGGGCGTGGCGCCTGCCGATTGCCTCGGCGTGGAGGATGCGGTGGCCGGCGTGGCGTCGATTAAGTCAGCCGGTATGTTCGCGCTGGGGATAGGACATCCCTTCGTGCTGACGCAAGCGGACGTGGTGATTACAAGTCTAAAAGAATTCAACCTCGCCGCTTACTAAAACCAATAACGGAGACAGGCAGCATGAAGAACAATAAGATTCTATTCGCACTATTCCTGATTTATTTTGTATTCGCCATTCTGCTGAACAGCGTAGGCACGGTGATCCTGCAAGTGATCGGCAACTACGGCGTGAGCAAATCCGCCGCCAGCGTGCTGGAAGGCTTCAAGGACTTGCCGATTGCGGTGGTGTCGTTTCTGGTGGCGTCGTTCCTGCCGCGCGTCGGCTACAAGAAGGCCATGCTGATCGGCCTCGCTATCGTTACTGCGGCTTGCGTGGCGATGCCGGTGCTGCCGTCGTTTGCTACGACCAAAGCCTTGTTCTTCTGCGTCGGCGTATCGTTCGCGCTGGTGAAAGTGTCGGTGTACTCCACGCTTGGCCTGATCGCATCGGATCGCAAGCAGCACGCCAGCACCATGAATCTGCTGGAAGGCTTCTTCATGCTGGGCGTGTTGAGCGCCTACTGGGTGTTCGGCTACTTCATCGATTCGCACGATCCGTTGTCGCAAAGCTGGCTGCATGTGTATTGGGTGCTGGCCGTATTGTGCGCGCTGACCTTTGTGCTGATCTTGTCGACGCCGTTCAACGAATCGCTGGCCGCGCTGCCTGAAGGCCGCGGCATCGCGCAGGATTTCGCCGCCATGCTCAAGCTGTTCTTCAAGCCGCTGGTGTGCGTGTTTGTGATTACCGCCTTCCTGTATGTGCTGATCGAGCAAAGCGTGGGCACCTGGCTGCCGACCTTTAACAACGAAATCCTCAAGCTGCCGGCAGCGATGAGCGTGGAAGTAACCAGCATCTTTGCCGCTTGCCTCGCAGTGGGTCGCTTGTCGGCGGGTGTATTGATGCGCAAATTGAATTGGTATCCGGTGATGAATGCCTGCGTGGTCGGCATGGCGGCCATGGTGCTACTGGCGTTGCCGCTGACGCACGATGTGGTGGCCGACCCGCATATCACGTGGGCCACGGCGCCGCTGGCGACCTTCCTGTTTCCCCTGATTGGGCTGTTCATGGCGCCGATCTACCCCGGCATCAACTCGGTCATGCTAAGTTCTCTGCCGAAGAACCAGCATTCGGCCATGACCGGCTTGCTGGTGATTTTTTCAGCACTGGGCGGCACCACCGGCTCGTTAATTACTGGTTACGTGTTTGGTAACTTCAGCGGTCACTTCGCGTTCTACCTGACGCTGGTGCCGATCACGATAGTGCTGGTGATGTTGTATTTCTTCAAAAAAGCGGTCGATGACGGTGGCGGGGGATTCGATGCCACCGCTATAATCAGCGGTCAACATTGAACAACTGTCTATGAACCTCGCGCATCTTGCAAATCACCTTGGCATGTCCAAGACCACGGTGAGCCGCGCGTTAAACGGTTACCCTGAAGTCAATGTGCGCACCCGGGAGCGGGTGCTGAAGGCGGCCAAGGAGGTCGGCTACCAGCCCAATCCGATGGCGCGCTCGCTGGCGCTGGGACGCACCAATGTGTTCGGCATCATCTACCCGCTGCAACCGGCGGATCTTGGCGATCCGATGTTCCTTGAGGTGATGGCTGGTATGTCGGCCGCGCTGGAAGAGGTTTCCAAGAGTTTGATCATCGCACCGGTGTCGCCGACGGTGGAGCAGCGTTCCTATCAGCAGATTGTGCGCGGACGGCGCGTTGATGGCTTGGTGGTGGGACGCACGCTGGTGCACGACGAGCGCATCGCCTTCCTCAGCAAAGCCAAGTTTCCCTTTGTGGCGCATGGACGTACCGAGCTCAATGCGCCGTATGCGTGGTTCGACTACGACAACGAAGCCGGCATCCGCATGGCGATGGAGCGTTTGCTTGGACTGGGCCACCAGCGCGTGGCCTTGATTAGCGCGCCACTGGAATTGAACTTTGCAAGGCAGCGCAAAGACAGCTTCATGGCGTCGATGTCGGCGGCCGGCCTGCAGGCCGACCCGCGCTACCTGATCGATAACACTCTGGATCGCCGCAGCGGCTATCAGGCCATGCAACAGCTGCTAGCCTGCTCACCGCGGCCAACTGCGGTCATCGTCGACAACCATCTCTCTGGCGTGGGAGCGGTGCGTGCATTGCTAGATGCGGGCGTTGAACTGGGCAAAGAAATGTCGATGATCGTCTGGGGCAGCATGGCCGACACGCTGGCGGGCGCCAACGTTACCACCATCGACCAGCCCGACCCCCGCAAAGCCGGCGCTCGCATGGTCGCCATGCTGCAATCGCTGGTCGAGGGCGCCCCCGCCAGCGAACTGCAGGAACTCTGGCAGCCCGTGTTACAAGAAGGCGCAACCATTGGCCCCGCCGCGGCCTAACTACATGAGCTTGATCGCCACCAGTTTGCCGTCGCTCTCTCGTGCACCGGTGGTGATATACAGGATGCCGCCACCCGAAATCGCCAAGTTGCCGGGTGCAGGATACTTCCATACCGACTGATGTGTTTTCAGATCGATCGCATAGACCGTGGTGTCGGTGCTGACGAATATCAGGTTGTCCGTCACCACCCCATTGCGATGGAAGCTAGCGTCGCCGGCAGGCAGCGGCCATGACCATTGCACCTTGCCGTCCACCTCGCTGATTGCATCCAGCTGCGTACTGCTAGCGGCGTAAATGACACCATTGCCCAGTGCCGGATGAGTGAGGTAGGTGCCTTGGGTACGCCAGGCAACCGCCTGCTTGTTCACGTCGTAGTTGACCAGCACCCGGCTTTCGTACTGTTCGCTGTTGCTGGCGGCGCGGCCGCTGAAACCGCCGCCGCTGAAGGCAATCACATTCTGGACGCTGCCCAGCATGGGCGCGGAGAACTCTGAGTAGCCGCTCGAGCCCGGATTAAACGGATCGGTGATGGATGCAATGGTCGTCCCGGTCGCGCGGTCGAGTACCGACATTTTGCCGCTGGAGCTGCCATACTGGTAGACATACTTGCTATCGGCCGCCGGCGAAGTGAAATCGTACGTGCCCAGCGTGCCGCTACGCCAGTTCTGCTTGCCGTCCTGCACGGAATAACTGGTTAAGGAACCCGATGTGTTCAGCACCGCACCGCCGTAAATGGTTGGCGCAAAATAGCCGGGCCATTGGGCGCTGAACGGCATGTTGAATTTGAAGGTGCCGGTGGCGGCATCGAGTGCCGTCACGCGCGAGGCCTGACTGGACGTGGTCGTGCCAAAATACACGCTGCCGTCGGCATAAGCAGGCGGGCCTTCGGACGCCGAGTAGCCGGAAGCGTAATGCCACACTTGGCCGCCGTCGGATTCCTTCAGCGCGAACACCTCGGCTTGGCCAAAGTAGATGTCCTTGGAGACGAACACCATGCCCTGGCCAGTGGACACGGTATTGATGCCGCCCACCGGCTCCGAGTCTCCCGACGGGCGCGACCAAGTCCACGCCTTGCTGAATTTCGACGGGTCGAGCGTCACGTGCACGTAAGCGTTGTGAGCGCTGTTGCGCTGGAAGGTGTTCCAGTCCGCCAGTGCCACCTTTACCGCATAGCTGACTTTTTGCGTGGAGCCCGGATACACCGTTGCGCACGCGCTTTCCTGGCATAGCCGGATTCCGATCTGGCCGCTGTAGTTGTTGACCGCCAAGTTGGGGCGAGTACGCAAGCGCAGCACATAGGTGCCGGTTTGAGGAACCGCCACCTCGCCCTGTTGTGCGAATAGGCTGGCATCGAACTGAAACTCCGGGACGATGGCCTTGTTGCTACTGCCGCTGTAGGTGGCGGTGACGGTCAGATCGACTTCGGTGGTGCCTTCCACCACTTGCTGTGTGGCGCCGGCGGCGTTCAACTGTACTGCCAGCGTTGGTACGGCCGGGGCACCACCGCCGCCGCATGCGGAAAGTGCCAGTGCAGCGGCCACAGGGAGGATTTTTTTCAAAGAGGATGCTCCTGAACATGTTTGCTTAAATGGCAATATAACACGTCTCTTGCATCACCTCTTCGTGACCTCCCTGTCGTCAGTCCTTACATATTGCGGCGGTACTGGCCACCGACTTCGAACAGGGCGGTGGTGATCTGGCCGAGGGAGCAGACGCGCACGGCGTCCATCAGTTTCTCGAACACGTTGGCGTTGTCGATGGCGGCTTGCTGTAATGCGGCCAGCGCTTGCGGCGCGCTGTCTGCATTGCGAGCGTGGAAGTCTTCCAGGCGCTTGAGCTGCGATTGCTTTTCATCGTCGGTGGAACGCGCCAATTCGATCTGCTGCGGTGCTTCCACGCCTTTCGGATTGCGGAAGGTGTTGACGCCGATGATGGGCAGGGTGCCGTCGTGCTTCTGGTGCTCGTACAGCATCGACTCTTCCTGGATCTTGCCGCGCTGGTAGCCGGTTTCCATCGCACCTAGCACGCCGCCGCGTTCCGCGATGCGCTCAAACTCTTGCAGCACCGCTTCTTCCACCAGATCCGTCAACTCGTCCATGATGAACGAGCCCTGGTTTGGATTCTCGTTCTTGGCCAGGCCCCACTCGCGGTTGATGATCAATTGAATTGCCAAAGCCCTGCGCACCGATTCGTCGGTCGGCGTGGTGATGGCTTCGTCGTAGGCGTTGGTGTGCAACGAGTTGCAGTTGTCGTAGATGGCGATCAGCGCTTGCAGCGTGGTGCGGATGTCGTTGAAGTCGATCTCCTGCGCGTGCAGCGAACGGCCCGAGGTTTGCACGTGGTACTTGAGTTTTTGCGAGCGGTCGTTGGCGCCGTATTTGTCGCGCATTGCCACCGCCCAGATGCGGCGTGCCACGCGGCCCAGTACCGTGTACTCCGGATCCATGCCGTTCGAGAAGAAGAACGACAGGTTAGGCGCGAAGTCGTCAATGTGCATGCCGCGCGCCAGATACGCCTCCACAAACGTGAAGCCGTTCGACAGCGTAAACGCCAGCTGCGAAATCGGATTCGCACCCGCCTCCGCGATGTGGTAGCCGGAGATCGACACCGAGTAGAAGTTGCGTACCTGGTGGTGCACGAAGTATTCCTGAATATCGCCCATCACCTTCAGCGAGAACTCGGTCGAGAAGATGCAGGTGTTCTGGCCCTGGTCTTCTTTCAGAATGTCTGCCTGCACGGTGCCGCGCACGTTTTGCAGTACCCACGCTTTGATCTTGGACGCTTCGTCGGCGCTAGGTTGGCGCTTGTTCTCTTCAACGAACTTGTCGATCTGCTGGTCGATGGCGGTGTTCATGAACATCGCCAGTATCGTCGGCGCAGGGCCGTTGATGGTCATCGATACCGAGGTGCTTGGGCTGCACAGGTTGAAGCCGTCGTACAGCACTTTCATATCGTCCAGCGTGGCGATGGAGACGCCCGAGTTACCAACCTTGCCGTAGATGTCGGGACGCAGCGCAGGATCGGCGCCGTACAAGGTCACCGAGTCAAATGCTGTGGACAGACGCTTGGCGTCCATGCCGGTGGAGACCAGTTTGAAGCGGCGATTGGTGCGGAAGGCGTCGCCTTCGCCGGCGAACATGCGGGTCGGATCTTCACCTTCGCGTTTAAACGCAAACACGCCGGCAGTGAACGGGAAGGAGCCCGGCACGTTTTCCAGCATCAGGAAGCGCAGGATTTCGCCGTGGTCTTCATAACGCGGCAGCGATACTTTGCGGATGCGCGTGCCCGACAGCGTATGCTGCACGAGGCGCGTGCGGATTTCCTTGTCGCGGATTTTTACCACGTAGTCATCGCCGGCGTAGGCGGCCTGCATGTCGGGCCATTGCGCCAGCAGCTTCTTGGCACCGCCATCCATCTCGGCATCGCGTTCGGCGATCAGGTCGTCGAAGTCGGCGGTCTTGTGGGCGATGGCCAGCATGCGCTTGGATTCGCTCAGTTGCTGGCGTTCGCGCGCCAGCGTCACTTGCTTGCGCGTGAAGCGGTGGTAGCCGCGCACGGTGTCGGCAATCTCCGCGAGGTAGCGCGCGCGGGCCGGCGGCACGATGACGTTCTTGCCGCTGGAGTGGCGGACGTCGTTGATGGCGATCAGTTTCCCCGCTTGTACGCGCAGGCCCAGGTGTGTCAAGCGAGGCAGCAGGCCTTGGTACAGCGCCGTCACGCCGTCGTCATTGAAGCGCGAGGCTTGCGTGCCGTAGACTGGCATTTCTTCCGGGCGCTTGCTCCACAGTTCGCGGTTGCGCTGGTACTGCTTGGCGACGTCGCGCAGCGCGTCTTGCGCGCCTTTGCGGTCAAACTTGTTGATGGCGATGAAGTCGGCGAAATCGAGCATGTCGATTTTTTCCAGCTGCGAGGCAGCGCCGAATTCTGGTGTCATCACGTACATCGATACGTCCACGTGCGGCACGATGGCGGCATCGCCTTGACCGATGCCGGA
Source organism: Duganella rivi (assembly GCF_009857435.1). GTDB lineage: Bacteria > Pseudomonadota > Gammaproteobacteria > Burkholderiales > Burkholderiaceae_D > Rugamonas > Rugamonas rivi. The sequence continues at coordinate 288,377 of NZ_WWCK01000006.1, read as the reverse complement.
GGTTTCAACGATGACTAGATCAAAGCCCGCGACTTTGCAGGCGGCGATGACGTCCGGCAGTGCTTGCGAAATCTCGGAGCCGGCTTCGCGCGTGGCCAGCGAACGCATAAACACGCGCGCCTGGCCTGCCCACGGATTGATGGCGTTCATGCGGATGCGGTCGCCCAGCAGCGCACCACCGGATTTGCGGCGCGATGGATCAATCGAGATTACGGCAATGTTCAGCGCATCGCCTTGATCGAGACGGATGCGGCGGATCAGTTCATCGGTCAGCGAGGATTTGCCGGCGCCGCCGGTGCCGGTAATGCCCAGTGTAGGCACCGGCAGGTCTTCCGCAGCGGCCAGCAATTCGGCGCGCAGTGACGGTGCGGCCTTGTCGTTCTCCAGCGCGGTGATCAGCTGCGCCAACGGGCGATGACGCGCGGCGACATCCTCACCTTCACGCAGCGGCGCCAGCGACGTAGGCGAGTACTGTGACAGGTCGATATCGCACTGCTGCACCATCCACTGGATCATGCCGACGAGGCCCATGCGCTGGCCGTCTTCCGGGCTGAAAATCTTGGTCACGCCGTACGCGTGCAGTTCTTCGATTTCGTGCGGCACGATCACGCCGCCACCGCCGCCAAACACTTTGATGTGCGCACCGCCCCGCTGGCGCAGCAGGTCGATCATGTACTTGAAATATTCAACGTGGCCGCCCTGGTAGCTGGAGATGGCGATGCCTTGCACGTCTTCCGCCAGCGCGGCGGTCACCACTTCATCGACCGAACGGTTATGGCCGAGGTGAACCACTTCCACGCCGTTCGATTGCAGGATGCGGCGCATGATGTTGATCGATGCGTCGTGGCCGTCGAACAGCGAAGCCGCTGTCACGAAGCGCACCTTGTTTTGAGCACGCGGCTGGTCGTCCACAGCCGCGAGCTTCGGATTCGAGAGATCGTTCATTGGTGTCCCTTATATTTTTTTAATCATTATATGCATTGCGCCAGCAGGCGGGCTTTTTCGGTGCGGAAGGTGGCGACCGCCTTTTCCTTCACGTGACCGAAGCCGCGCACTTTCTCCGGCAGCGCGGCCAGATCGGTGGCCGTCGCGTAGTTATCCGCGTTCAGCTTGGCGATCAGCGACTGCACCATTTCGCGGTATTCCACGATCAGCGCGCGTTCCATCTTGCGCTCCTCGGTGTAGCCGAAGATGTCGAAGGCGCCGCCGCGCAGACCTTTAAACTTGGCCAGCAGCTTGAACGCGCTCCACATCCACGAACCGAATTCCGCTTTTACCAAGTGGCCTTTAGCATCCTTCTTGGCGAACATCGGCGGCGCGAGATTGAACTTCACGCTGAAGTTACCTTCGAACTGCTGTTGCAGTTGTTCGACAAAGCGGCCATCGGTGTACAGGCGCGCCACTTCGTATTCATCCTTGTAGGCCATCAGCTTGAAGTAGTACTTGGCGACGGCGGTGGACAGCTTGTTGCCGAGGCCCAGCGCCGTTTCGCGCGCGCGCACTTGCGCCACCAGATCCGAGTAGGTGTTGGCGTAGGCGGCGTTTTGATAAGCGGTGAGGAACTCCATGCGCTTGGCGACGATGGTGTCCAGGCTTTGCGGCATCTGCATCAGAATAGGCTGCGCTGGCGTGGCGGTGCGCTCGACGCGTTTCAGATCGACGGCGGCACGGCGGCCCCACAGGAAGCTCTTTTTGTTCGAGCCGACAGCCACGCCGTTCAATTCAATCGCGCGCAGCAGCGATTCTTCTTTCAGCGGAATGCGGCCGCGCTGCCATGCGTAACCGAGCATGAACAGGTTGGCGGCAATCGAATCGCCCATCAGGGCGGTGGCCAGCTTGGTGGCGTCGATGAAGTCCGCTGCGCCGGCGCCGACCGATTCTTCAATCAGCGCGCGCACGTCTTCCGTTGGGTACTGCCAGTCGGCGTTTTGCGCGAAGGTGCCCGGCGGCTGTTCGTGCAGATTGACGATGGCCAGCGTGCGGCCCGGGCGCATTTTCGATACCGCATCGGCGGCGCCGGCGGTCAGCATATCGCAGCCGAGGATGACGTCTGCTTCGCCGGTGGCGATGCGCTGCGCGCGCAGGTGTTCTGGCGTGCGGGCGATCTTTACGTGCGAAGTAACCGATCCGTTTTTCTGCGACATACCGGTCATGTCCAGCACCGAAGCGCCTTTGCCTTCGATGTGCGCGGCCATGCCCATTAGCGCGCCGACGGTAATCACGCCGGTGCCGCCGATGCCGTTGATCAGAATGTTGTACGGCTGCTCGCATGATGGCAGCGCCGGTGAGGACAATTCATCCCAGCCGTCATCGCCTTGCGTAGCGCCGGCCTTGGATTTTTTCAGCGCGCCGCCTTCCACCGTGACGAAGCTAGGGCAGAAGCCCTTGGTGCACGAGTAGTCCTTGTTGCACGACGATTGGTCGATGGTGCGCTTGCGGCCAAACTCGGTTTCCTTCGGCAGAATCGACACGCAGTTCGATTGAATGCCGCAATCGCCGCAGCCTTCGCACACGGCTTCGTTGATGACCATGCGCTTGGCGATGTCCGGGTATTCGCCTTTCTTACGGCGGCGTCGCTTTTCGGCCGCACAGGTTTGATCGTAGATCAGTACCGATACGCCGCCCACTTCGCGCAGCTCGCGCTGCACCGCGTCCATATCTTTACGGTCGTGCAGCGACACGATCGATGGCAGGGCAGTGCGGTCGGTGTAGCGCGACAGATCTTCCGTCACCAGCGCGATGCGCTTCACGCCTTCGGCCGCCATCTGCTGGGCGATCATCGGCACCGAGGTCTGGCCATCCACCGGCTGGCCGCCGGTCATGGCGACTGCATCGTTGTACAAAATCTTGTAGGTCATGTTGACGCGCGCCGCCACTGCTGCGCGTATCGCCAGGTAACCGGAATGGAAGTAGGTGCCGTCGCCCAGATTCTGGAACACGTGCGGAATCTTGGAGAACGCGGCTTGGCCGATCCACGGCGCGCCTTCGCCGCCCATGTGAGTGGTCAGCTTGTTGAATTCAGGGTAGATCGACGTCGCCATCACGTGGCAGCCGATGCCTGCCAGCGCGAGCGAGCCTTCCGGCACTTTGGTCGAGGTGTTGTGCGGGCACCCGGAGCAGTAGAAGGCCGGGCGGAATGGCGTGCTGATAGCTTTCTTCAGCACGGCATCCTTCTCATCGAGGAAGTCCAGGCGCTGCTTGATATGTTCGCAGGTGACCGGATCGGAGATCAGGCGCTTGACGCGCGAGGCGATCACGCGCGCCACTTGCGATACCGAGAAGTCGGCCTTGGACGTCAGCAGCCATTCGCCGCGCGGCGCAACCCATTCGCCTTTTTCATCGAACTTGCCAATTACGCGTGGACGCACATCGTCGCGCCAGTTGTACAGCTGTTCCTTGAGTTGGTACTCAACGATCTGGCGCTTCTCTTCCACCACCAGGATCTCGTCCAGGCCTTGCGCGAATTCGCGCACGCTGTCCGGCTCCAGCGGCCAAGGCATGGCGACCTTGAACAGGCGCAGGCCAACTTTGGCGGCCATCGCTTCATCGATACCCAATTCTTCCAGCGCTTCCAGCACGTCCAGATATGATTTGCCGGAGGCGATGATGCCCAGCTTTGCATCCGGGCTGGTGATGGTGGTGTGATTGAGTTTGTTCTCGCGCGCGTAGGCCAGCGCGGCGTAGATTTTGTAGTCCTGCATCAGCGCTTCCTGATTGCGCGCCTGCTGGCCCAACGGGATGCTGGACAGGCGCGCATTCAAGCCGCCTTCCGGCATCACGAAGTCTTTCGGAATCTTGACCTGCACGCGGAACGGATCGGCATCGACCGAGGCCGACGACTCCACCGTATCGGCCAGCGCCTTGAACGCCACCGCGCAGCCGGAAAAGCGCGACATCGCCCAGCCGTGGATGCCGAGATCCAGATACTCCTGCACGTTGCAAGGGTAGAGCACCGGCACCATGCACGCCGAGAAGATGTGATCCGACTGGTGCGGCAGCGTGGACGAATACGCGCCGTGGTCGTCGCCGGCCACCAGCAGCACGCCGCCGTGTTTGGAGGTGCCGGCGTGGTTCATGTGCTTGAACACGTCGCCGCAGCGATCCACGCCCGGGCCTTTGCCGTACCACATGGCGAACACGCCGTCGTACTTGGCTTCGCCGATCAGGTCGACCTGCTGCGAGCCCCAGACGGCGGTTGCCGCCAAATCTTCGTTCACGCCCGGCACAAACTGCACGTTGTGATTTTCGAGGTGCGGCTTGGCCTTCCACAGGTTTTCATCGAGGCCGCCCAGCGGCGAGCCGCGGTAGCCGGAAATGAAGCCGGCCGTGTTCAAGCCGGCCATCTTGTCGCGCACCTGCTGCATCATCGGCAGGCGCACCAGCGCCTGGATGCCGGACAGGAAAATGGTGCCCTTGGTGGAAGTGTATTTGTCGTCGAGACTCACGGACGTGAGCGAGCTAGTGCCGTCTGGCATGGCGGTGTCTCCGTTTTTGGTATCAGATCGCGCTCGAACTGGGGAATGCCGGGTGGGCAAGCCAAGATCAAGCCATTTGACCGCGTTGTTGGCGGTTCTATGACCAGTATGGGCGCTACTTGACGTATACGGAAATACCGTTTGACGATAGGGGTATAAGGAAAACTTATAGTGGCGTGGCGCCTGGCCACGCGCCCTCGGCGCACAGGCGGTCGCTCACTTGCCGCACCAAGCGGCTGATGGCCGCCGCCGCGTTAGTCAGCGGAATGTTGCGGGAAGCGCACAGCACCACCGTGCGCGAGATTGCCGGGCTGTGGATGCGCTGGGCGCGCAGGGTGCCGCGCTGCAACTCGTCCAGGACTGGCGCGGACGGCAAGATGGTCGCGCCCATGTCGGCCAGCAGGGCGGATTTGAGGATGGCGATGGAGTTAATCTCGATGACATTGCCGACATTGAGGCCGGCCTCGCGCGCCACGCTCTCGATGCGCGGGCGCACGCCGTGCTGCAAGCCGGGCAGGATCAGCGTGGTGCCCAAGGCCTGCTGCAATGTAAGTGAGTGCTCGCCTTTTGCAAAAGTGGCATCGGCGCGACAAATAAAGTGCAATTCCTCCTCGGCCAGCGCAGTGGTGGCAAACTGGCTGAGCTGGCCATCGTCAAACAGCACGGCCAAGTTGACGCGGCCGGACTTGAGCTGGTCGCTCAGGTTGCCGGTCAGCTCCTCGGTCAGTTGCAGGGTGATTTCAGGATACTGGGCGCGGGTAGCGGTCAGCAGCGGCAGCGCCAGTGCGCCGGAGATGCTATGCGGCAGGCCTAGCGTAACGGCGCCGCTCGGCCGTTCGGCCGACTGCGCCACGGCGGAGCGGGCGTCCGCTACCTGCTTGAGGATGGCTTGGGCATGCTCGTAGAACACCTTGCCGGCGTCCGTGCTGAGTACGCCTTGGGCGCTACGGTGCAGCAATTGCACGCCCAATTCTTCCTCCAGCTGGCGCAATTGCTGGGTCAGCGCGGGTTGTGCAACATGCAAGATCACTGCCGCGCGTGACAGCGAGCCGTGGTCGACGATTGCAACAAAATAGCGTAGTTGACGTAGTTCCATATCCAATCAGCAAAGCGGTAACACTGGCAAACAGGAAGTTGCAGGTGTAAATTTAATCCCGTTGGGAAACAGTTTGTTATACTTATGCTAGCGCAGTTCTGCGTCAGCTTCCTCTTTTGATGGGTATCCGTATGTTAAAGAAAGTCGACTCCTCCCAGCTTAAAGTAGGCATGTATATTCATGACCTGAGCTGCGACTGGATGACCCATCCGTTCGTTCGCAACCGTTTTCTGATCTCCAGCGGCGAGGAAATCCGCAAAATCATCAACGCCGGCATCCACGACGTTGTCATAGACAGCTCGAAGGGCCTGGACGTGCAAGATGCGCCCACGCTGGCCGAAGCGCAAGCGGCGACCGAGCGTGAAATTGTCGAAATCGTTGCCAAGGCGCCGGTGCAGACCCGCGTTTCGCTGGGCGAGGAAATGCAGCGCGCGGTGCAAATCCGCCACCAAGCCTCGACCGTGGTGCGCAGTGTGATGCAGGATGCGCGTCTCGGCAAGGCCATTGAGCTCGATCAAGTGCAGCCGGTGGTGCAAAACATTACCGAGTCGATCCTGCGCAATCCTGGCGCGCTGGTAGGCCTGCTGCGGATTAAAACCAAGGACGATTACACCTTCCTGCACTCGGTCAGCGTGTGCACGCTGCTGGTGGCGTTCTGCCGTTCGCGCAATATCCCGGCCGACATCACTCACCAGGCCGGCCTCGGCGGCCTGCTGCATGACACCGGCAAGGCGCTGGTGCCGGACAAAATCCTGAATAAACCAGGCCCGCTGACCGACGAAGAATTTGCCATCATCAAAAAGCACCCGGAAGATGGCTACAACATTCTGCGCCAAACGCCGGAGATCGGCCCGATTCCGCTCGATATCACGCTGCACCACCACGAGCGCCGCGACGGCAGCGGCTATCCGAGCAAGCAGGCCAACGATGAAATCAGCGAATTGGCGCAGATGGCAGCCATTGTCGACGTGTACGACGCCATTACCGCCGATCGCTGCTACCACAAGGGCATGTCCGCGGCGCAGGCGCTGCGCAAGATTTACGAGTGGAGCAAATTCCACTTCAACCCGCAGTACGCGCAGGAATTCATGCGCTGCGTCGGGATTTACCCGGTCGGCACCATGGTGCTGCTGGAGTCGGGCCGCCTGGGTGTGGTTGTGGAACCACACGAGACCAATCTGCTGGCGCCCAAGGTCAACGTGTTCTTCCACACCAAGAAGAACGTCTACATCAAGCCGGAAACGGTGGATTTGTCGCGCGCAGTCGGCTTTGGCGGCGGCGACAAGATCGTCGGCCACGAATCGCCGGCCAAGTGGAACGTCGATCCGATGCGTTTCCTGACCGTGGCTGCTACCGCTTAGAAGAACTCGGCGGTATCGTTGGATTCGATGGTTTGCAGCAGGCCGCCGCTGACCAGTTCGTCGTAGTGGCAGACCAGGTTGCGGCCATGGCTCTTGGCGTAGTACAGGGCCTGGTCGGCGTGTCCGAGAATGATCACCGGCGCTTCAAGGGCGCTGATACTGACAAAGCCCACACTCACCGTCACTTTACCCACCTGCGGGAAGTCGTGCGCCGCCACGTTTTGGCGGAAGCGCTCGATGATTTTCTTGGCGTTATCCAGCGTGGCGGAACGCAGCAGCACCACGAACTCCTCGCCGCCGAAGCGGAACACGCGGTCTTGCGCGCGGAATGACGAAGTCAGCAGGTTGGCGATCAGGATCAGCACCTCGTCGCCGTACAAGTGCCCGAAACGGTCGTTAACGTGCTTGAAATGGTCGACGTCCACCACCGCCAGCCACTGCTTTTCCTGCTCGTTGTGATGGCGGCGTTCGGCCTCGCCCGGCAGGATCACGGAATCTTGCTCAGTGCTGGCGGCCAGCATCTTGGACAGCTGGTCGTCGAAAGTCTTGCGGTTGAGCAGGCCGGTCAGCGAGTCGCGCTCGCTGTAGTCCAGCAAGTTCTGGAAATTGCGGTAGACGCTGACGATGGCGCGGATGACGTGGACGGTTTCCGTGGTGTACGGCGTCGGATTGACCACTTCCAGGCAGGTATCGGCCTTGTCGCCGAGCCAGATCGGCAGCCACAGGGTGTGCTCGTCGGCCTCGTTGGCCAGGTCGGCGCTCGACTCGTGGCGGGCGATGCACTGCGCCAGCGCCGGGTAGCTGGAAATCGGCTCGCCCGGGTTGTGCTGGTCGGAGGTATCGACCATGCGCGCGGCTTCGCCGGCGTTGATGACGGCGCGCGGCCGGACGAAAATCTTTCCTCGGACGGTGGCCAGGGTCAACACACGTACCTGATCGGCGCGGGCAAGCTCCTGCACCGCCGAAATCACCGAGATGTCGAGCATCGTGTGATCGCGGTGACCGGTCATGTCCACCATGTGTTTCAGTAGGGAGTCCATTTGCCTTTCCAAAGAACAGCTAAGCAGGATAATAGCTTTTTGCAATCGAGGCAATTCTTGTGTGCGAAAAAAAACTTACATTGCTGAAGAATGCGACCTTTTTCCGACACTCCTGTTTATCATAGACTAAAAAAGATTCCGCACGGAAAACTTGCGTCACGTCAACTCTCCAAAAACTGGTGTCCGTATAGTGAACCCAATGGCGCAGCAAGCAGGCGCCAGAGGCTTTCTTGATGGACTAACCAAAGGAGAACGACATGAACGCAATTATCGCAGTAGCGAAGGAGTTTGCGCGCGACGAAGACGGGATTACGGCCATTGAATACGGCCTGATCGCGGCGGTGATGGCGACGGCGGTTTCGGCTGCCTTCGGGCTGCTGGGGCCGGCGCTGAATACGGCCTTTACGGCGATCGCCACCAAAATCACGGGCTAAGCACTAGCCGGAGCTTTCCGGCCCGGGCCGGAAAGCTCCTTTCGGAGACACCGTCATGCTCAACGCGATTGAAATGATTCTGATCTGCCTGGTGGCGCAAGCAGCGCTCACCGACTTGGCCTTGCGCAAGATTCCCAATGTATTGATCCTCAGCGGTTTGCTGCTGGCGCTGATCCTGCACCTGCTGAGTGGACAGCCGGGAGCGCCGCTGTCGCAGTGGCTGGCCGGCGGATGCGCCGGCTTTTTTTTATTCCTGCCCTTGTACTTGCTGCGCGGCATGGCCGCCGGCGACGTCAAGCTGATGGCCATGGTCGGCGCGTTTGTCGGCCCGTGGCAAGCGGTGCAGATTGCCGCGCTATCGGCACAGCTGGGCGGCGCGATGGCGCTGTGGATGTGGTGGCGCTACTCGTCCAAGGTCAGCGTCGGCATTCCCTACGGCGTGGCTATCGCGCTGGGCACGGTCGGCGTTGTCGCCTGGCGGCATCATTGAGCTGAGCTTGCTGCACGTCAATGTCCACAAAGCATGGCCCGATAAACTTGATTCCATACCGAAACAAGTTTCCTTGCGGAGATAACCATGCTAGCCCTTGAACCGCCATCCCCCTATACCCAGTTGCTGGACGCCGAGCCGGAAGCGGTGCTGCCGCCGCAGCCGAAATCGGTGCGCGACAGCGGCTTGCCGCAGCAGCTGATTGTCGAATTGATCGCCAAGGCGCTCTACCTCGGCGGCAAGAGCCATCTGCCGGTGCTGACCACCAAGCTGCATCTGTCGATCAACGTGCTGCGCGAGGTGCTCGACTTCATGGTGGCCGAGCAGGTGGCGGAAGTGGCGTGGCGCGGCGACTCCGACCTCGACGTGCAATACCAGCTCACCAGCGCTGGCAAGCAGCGCGCCAGCGCGTGGCTTGAGCGCTGTCCTTACGCCGGGCCGGCGCCAGTCACGCTGGAAGCATATCGCGCCATGGTCGAGCGGCAGGCCGCGCAAGCGCCGCAGGCCTGCGCCGATGAACTGGCGGCGGAATTCACCGACGATTTTCTGGCGCCGCCGGTGCAGCGCATGCTGGGCGCGGCCATGTACGCGGGCCGCAGCATGCTGCTGTACGGGCCTTCCGGCAGCGGCAAGTCGGTGCTGGCGCGCCGCTTGGGCGCGCTGCTGCAAGGACTGGTGGCAGTGCCGCATGCGATCGTGGTGGGGCAGGACATCGTGCAGGTGTACGATCCGGCGATCCACCGCGCACCCTTGCCGCGCCAGGCGCGCCTCGCCCAGCAGCCGGAGCGCCGCAGCAGCGATCCGCGCTGGGTGCTGTGCCAGCGTCCGGTGGTGGCGCTCGACGCATCGTTTGATGCGGACATGCTCGACCTGCAACCCGATGCGGCCAGCGGCTGCTATCGCGCGCCGCCGCAGCTGAAGGCCAACAACGGCTTGCTGATCGTCGATGATTTGGGCCGCCAGCGCCTACCCGCTGCCGAATTGCTGAACCGCTTTGCCCAGGCGCAGGAGCTGGAGCGCAGCGTGTTGTCGCTGGCCGGCAGCTATCACTTCCATGTGCCGTGCCGCATGCGGCTGGTGTTTGTCGCCAGTCTGCCGCCGTCGTCGCTGCTGGACGATGCATCGCTGCGCCGCGTCGGCTACAAGATTCCCATCGGTGCGCTGAGCGCCGCCAACTACCGCACGCTGTTGCGCCAGCAGTGCTTGAGCATGGGGGTGGCGTATGACGAAGCGGCGCAGCGCTATCTGCTCGATGAGCTGCATGCGGGGCGCGGCTTGCCGCTGCTGGCTTGCTATCCGCGCGAGATCATTGGCCGCGTGGCGGATTTCGCCGGCTTCATGGGCGAGCCGGCGCGCATGTCGATCGCAACGCTCGATCAAGCTTGGATCAGCATGTTCGCAGGCGGCGAGTTGCGCGCGGCGGGCGACGGTGTGGAGACGCGGATAGCATGAAAAATCGGCGCGCACTGTTGATGATGGCGTTGGCCATCGTGTTCGGACTGGGGGCCGTGGTGCTGGCCTCGCGCTGGCTGCTGCGGCAGGCGCCCGGCGCATCGAACAAGATTGTGGTGGCGGCGCAGGACGTCAATCTCGGTCAGCGCTTGACGCCGGAGATGCTGCGCCAGATCGACTGGCCGGCCGAGAGCCTGCCGCGCGGTGCACTGCGCGACGGCAGCAAGCTGGTTGGCCGGGTGCTGAAAACCAGCGTCTTGCGCGATGAACCCCTGAGTGAGGCCAAGCTGGCGCCGGCCGGCACGCTGGGCGGATTGTCGGCCTTGATCGCCGAGGGCAAGCGGGCGATCACGGTGCGCGTCAACGACGTGGTGGGCGTGGCCGGATTTGCGCTGCCGGGGAATTTTGTCGACATCATCGTCAACACGCAGTCGAATGAGCGGGCCATCTCCAAGATTGTGCTGGAGCGCATATTGGTGCTGGCCGTGGCGCAGGAAGTGGGACGCGATGAGACCAAGCCGCGCGTGGTGAATGCGGTCACGCTGGAGGTGACGCCGGCGCAGGCCGAGAATCTGGATTTGGCGCGCAGCGTCGGCACCTTGTCGCTGGTGCTGCGCAACCAGGTTGACCCGCGGCCGGGAACGACGGAAGGCGCGACCAAGGGCACGCTGCTTGGCGCCCATGAGCTGCCGCCTGCATCGCCCGCGCAGCCTGTGACGCCGCCGGTGGCCGCGCCGCCGTCGCGCCCACGCGTGCAGGTAGCCGCTGCGGTCTTACGCGCGCGATCCTGCATCGGCGTCATCGCAGGCGTGCAGCGCACGCAAGAATGCCTGTGAGCGCGCCATGGAGCCGATCCGCCAAGCGGCGCGACTGCACCTCCCTGCGCTGCTGGCAGCGCTGACGCTGGCCGTGCCCGCGTGGGCTGCCGCGCCGGTCGCCGCGCCATCGCCATCGTCCGGTGACGGCGCCGCGCTACGCTGCAGCGGGCAAGCCGCGCAGCCGGGCAGCATGCAGCTGCAACTGGGGAAGTCCACCCTCATGCGCATGCCGGAAGCGGTGCAGGCGCGCAGCGTCGGCAATCCCTCGGTGCTGCAAGCGATGCTGGTTGCGCCGGACACGCTGTACGTGGTCGGTGTCGATATCGGCACCAGCAACATGATCGTGCAAGGCCGCAGCGGCTTGTGCAACGTGGTGGAAGTGGTCGTCGGCATTGATCCCTCCGCCTTGCAGCAGTCATTGGCCGCATTGATGCCTGAGCAGAAAAACATCGAGGTCAGCGCCGCCGGCGACACCCTGGTCATCAGCGGCATCGTCGACGATGCACCGACCGCCGCGCGCGTGCTGGAACTGGCCGCCGCCTTCGTGCGCCGTCCCGCGCAGCCGCTAGACGCCGGCGGCAAGGGCGCAGCCGTAGCGGGCGCCGCAGGCGCCGCCGCCAGCAACAGCGCGGCCCAGGCAGCGCAGGCCAGCGCCCGCATCGTCAACTTCCTCAACATCGGCGCGCCGCAGCAGGTGATGCTGGAAGTGAAAATCGCGGAAGTCTCCAAGTCCCTGCTGGACAAGCTGGAAGCCGGCGTCACCGTCAACTTCGGCGGCGGCAGCTGGGCCAGCACCCTTTCGTCCAACTTCGTCAGCGGCACCTTGAAAAGCCTGCTCAGTATCGGCAACCGCGCCCGCCTCTCCGCCGACAAACAAGATGGCCTGGTGCGCATGCTCGCCGAACCCACCGTGATGGCGATCAGCGGCCAGGAAGGCAGCTTCCTGGCCGGTGGCCGCATCTTCGTGCCGGTCGCGCAGGACAACAACAAGGTCACGCTGGAAGAAAAAGAATTCGGCGTCGGCCTGCGCTTCACGCCGACCGTGCTGGCGGGCGGCCGCATCAACCTGCGCGTGGCGCCCGAGGTCTCCGAGATTTCGCGCGAAGGCATCGGCATCTCGGCAGCAGGTTTCAGTGGCGCCTCCGTGCTGCCGCTGATCACCACGCGCCGCGCCTCCACCACCGTGGAACTGTACGACGGCCAAAGCTTCGCCATCGGCGGACTGATAAAAAACAGCCAGAACACCACCATCAACGGCCTGCCCATCCTCGGCGAACTGCCGGTATTGGGGGCGCTATTCCGCAGCACCGACTTCCAGCAAGACCGCACCGAGTTGCTGTTCGTCGTCACGCCCCACTTGGTGCAGCCGCTACCTCCCAACTACAAACTGCCGACCGACAGCGTCACCGCGCCCAGCCGCGCCAAGCTATTCCTCGGCGGCCAAATGGAAGGCACCAAGGAGTAATCATGCGATATTTACCGATCCTGTTGGCGGGCCTGATCTCCGCCTGTGCCCAGACTACGCCCCAGTGGGACGCCCGCTTTGGTGTTGATACGCGCCTCGTATTGGCGCAACAGGTGATCAACCCGGCGGCGGGCCGCAACACCGATCCCGTCTCCGGCATGGATGGCCGCAGCGCGCGCGCCGCCTACGAACGCTATCAAAAAACCGGCGGCGAACCGCAGCAAGCCACGTTGATGAATGGTGCCAAATGAGAGCGCTCATGATCAGCAAGGACAGCCTGCTGCACGCGGAGATTGCGGCGCAAGGTTCGGCGCGCATGCCGGCGGTGCAGCTGATCGCATCGCGCAATGGCCTGCGCGATGCGGTGGAACGCCAGCTGCCGGAGACGCCGGAGCTGGTGATACTGGACTCCAGCGGCATCGGCGCCGAAGAGGGCGAATTGGTGGATCGCTTGAGCAAGCAGTATCCGACCGCCTCCTTCATGCTGCTGACGCGCGATCCGCAGCAGGATTTGCTGATCCGCGCCATGCGCGCCGGCATGCGCGAGGTGCTGCAACTGCCGCTGGTGCATCGGGCCTTCCACGAAGCCATGGATCGCATCGAAGTAGCGGCGGGCCTGAGTCCTGTCCGCGAAGGCAAGGTGCTGGCCTTCATCTCCTGCAAAGGCGGCAGCGGCGCGACTTTTTTATCGACCAATTTCGGCTACGCACTGGCTGCGCTGGCCGACCGCAAAGTGCTGCTGATCGATTTGCACGGCCAGTTCGGCGACGCCACGCTGTACGTCTCCGATCAAAAGCCGGCCATGACGCTGTCCGACATCTGCGCGCAGATCAGCCGCATGGACGGCGCCTTTCTGGACTCCTGCCTGGTGCACGTGGCCTCCAACTTCGGCGTGCTGGCGGCGGCCGATGATCCCAACCACACCGTGGACATGAAGCCGGAACACATGGACATCATCCTGCGCGTGGCGCGCCAGCACTACGACTTCGTGGTGCTGGACGTGGGCCGCCAGATCGACGCCATATCTTTGCGCGCGCTCGATCAGGCCGACACCATTTACCCGGTGCTGCAACTGGCGCTGCCCGATATCCGCGACGGCCGCCGCCTGCTCGATATCTTCCGCTCGCTCGGCTACCCCAATGAACGCACGCGCCTCATCGTCAACCGCTACGAGAAGGGCGGCAAGCTGCGCCTGATGGATCTCGAACAGGCGCTGGGGGCGGATGTGCTGCACACAGTGCCCAACGATTACCTGTCCGCGACCGATTCGGTCAACCAGGGCATACCGGTGCTGCAGCTGTCGCGCAGCAGCGCCGTGGCGCGCAGCCTGGCCGAGCTGGTGGAGCTGGTGGCGGCACGCCGCGTATCGGAAAGCAAAGGACTATTTGACCGCATCTTCGGTCGCAATGATGGAGGGTGAGATGAGCTTACGCGAACGCCTGTCGCATGCAGGAGATGGTCCCCTTGGCGATTTTGGCCCGCCGGGCCTGGCCGCTGCGGCCTACCAGGAGCTGAAAAAGAGCATGCACCAAACCATCCTGGATCGCATCGACCTTGAGCGCCTGAAGCGCCTGACGCCGGAGCAGTTCAAGCACGAGCTGGCGCTGCTGGTTCAGCGCATCATCGAGGAAGAGCGCATCGTGCTGAATCAGCATGAGCGGCACAACCTCGTGCTGGATATTCAGCACGAGATGCTGGGCTTTGGCCCGCTGGAGCCGCTGCTGGCCGATCCCGGCGTGTCCGATATCCTGGTCAATACCGCCGCCAAGGTCTACGTGGAGCGCGCCGGCAAGCTGGAACTGACCGAGACCACCTTCAACGACAACGCCCACCTGATGAAGATCATCGAGAAGATCGTCTCGCGCGTTGGGCGGCGCGTGGACGAATCGAGCCCGATGGTCGACGCGCGGCTGCCGGACGGCTCGCGCGTGAACGCCATCATTCCGCCGCTGGCGATTGATGGGCCGATCTTGTCGATACGGCGCTTTGCGGTCAACCCGCTCAGTATCGAGAAATTGCTCGACTACCGCAGCCTGACGCCGCCCATGGTGCAAGTGCTGCAAGCGCTGGGACAGGCCAAGATCAATATTTTGATCTCCGGCGGCACCGGCTCCGGCAAGACCACCATGCTGAACGTGCTGTCCGGCTTTATTCCGCCGCATGAGCGCATCGTCACCATCGAGGATGCGGCCGAACTAGCGCTGCGCCAGCCGCATGTGGTGCGGCTGGAAACGCGTCCGCCGAATATCGAAGGCAAGGGCGAGGTCAATCAGCGCTCGCTGGTGCGCAATGCGCTGCGCATGCGGCCCGACCGCATCATCCTGGGCGAAGTGCGCGGGCCGGAAGCACTGGACATGCTGCAAGCGATGAACACCGGCCACGAAGGTTCGCTCGCCACCATCCACTCCAACACCCCGCGCGATGCGCTGGCGAGGCTGGAGAATATGGTCGGCATGGCCGGCGTGAACCTGACGCCGCGCGCGACGCGGCAGCAGATTTGTTCCGCCGTTACGGTCGTGATGCAGGTCTCGCGCCTGACCGATGGCACGCGCAAGCTGATTAGCCTTCAGGAAGTCACCGGCATGGAAGGCGAGGTGATTGCCATGCACGAGATATTCCGCTTCGAGCAAAAAAGCGTGGATGCTCAGGGCAAGGTGCAGGGCAGTTTCTACGCCACCGGCGTGCGGCCGCGCTTTGCCGACCGCTTGCGCATGTTCGGCGTGGCGGTGCCGGACACAGTGTTCGACCCGGACAAAGTCTACGAGTAAGCGCCATGGACGCCATCTTCTCCGCCTTTGCCGTGTTGCTGTTTGCCGCCGTGATCCTGATGATCGAGGGTGCTTGGCTGTGGTGGTCGGGCGCGCACGGCAGCGCGGCGCGGCGCATCTCCAAACGCTTGCGCATGATGGCGGCCAGCAGCGATGGCGGCAGTGAACGCGTCGACATTCTTAAGCGCCGCAGCTACAGCGGCTATCCCGCGCTGGAAAAGCAGTTGCGCCGTATCGGCCGGCTCGCCTTGCTGGATCGCCTGTTGCTGCAAGCGGGTGTGCACTGGTCGGTGGCGCAGTTTATCGGCGGCTCGCTGGTGACGATCGTGCTTGGCCTGCTGCTGCCGAAGATGCTGCATGTACCGCTGCTTCCAGCCATCGGTGCGTTGATGCTGTCGATTGCCATGCCTTGGCTGCTGCTGATGAAGGTACGCGGCGCGCGCCTGCGCAAGCTGGAAGAACAGCTGCCGGAAGCAGCGGATTTTCTCGGCCGCGCGCTGCGGGCCGGCCATTCCTTCGCCAACGTGATGCAAATGGTGGGCGAGGAGATGCCGGAGCCTATCGCCGGTGAATTCAAGTTCGCCTACGAAGAAATCAACTACGGCGTGCCGATGAACGAGGCCTTGCACAACTTGGCCCTGCGCGTGCCGCTGACGGATCTGCGCTACCTCGTGATCGCGGTGCTGATCCAGCGCGAATCAGGCGGCAATCTGGCCGAGGTATTCAGCAATATCAGCCGCTTGATCCGCGCGCGTTTGAAGTTGATGGCGCAGGTAAGGGTGATGTCTGCCGAAGGCCGCATGTCGGCCTGGGTGCTTGGCTTGCTGCCGCTCGGCGTCATGCTGTTGATGATGGTGTCCAATCCCGCATACATACGGGTGTTGTGGAGCGACCCCATCGGCGTGCATCTGATGTGGTACGCGCTGGCGGTGGGCGTGGGCGGTGTTCTGTGGATGCGCAAGCTGATACGCATCCGCGTTTGAAAGGAGGCTCGCATGAACGGATCGCAAATCGTATTTCTGGCCCTGGTGTTCCTGGTGTCTGCCGGCTTGGCGGTAGCGGCCTTGCTGGTGTTTTCGCCGGTGGCCTTGCGCGAACGCTTGACCGAAGTGGTGGAACCGGGCGAAGTGGCGCCGGAGCCGGTCGGCAGCGGCTGGGTGGAGAAAGTGGCGCAGGCTGCGCAGCCGTTCTCGCGCATGTCGCTGCCGGAGGAGGGGTGGGAGCGCTCGCCGCTGCGCACGCGCTTCATGAATGCCGGCTGGCGCGGCGCTTCGGCGCCCTCGCTGTACTTCGCCGCCAAGACGCTGCTGGCGCTCGGCCTGCCGGCCATTCTCGCGCTATGCGGCGCGTTTGCATTGAACGGGCCGCAGAAGGGCTTCATGTATCTGCTGTTGCTGGTGGCTGCTGTCGGCTACTACTTGCCGAATGCAGTGCTGTCGCACAGGGCGACAGCCCGTTGCCGCGACATCTTCGAAACTTTTCCAGATGCGCTGGATCTGCTTACCGTATGCGTGGAAGCGGGCCTCAGTCTTGAACGCGCGCTGGCCAAGGTGGCCGGCGAAATCCACATCAAGAGCGTGGCGCTGGCGCAGGAGCTGCAACTGGCGCTGATGGAAATGCGCGCCGGCTTTACCAAGGAGCGCGCGTTGCGCAATCTCGCCTTGCGCAGCGGCGTGGAAGACGTCGATACGCTGGTGGCGATGCTGATTCAATCGGAGCGCTTCGGCACCAGCATGGGCGATTCCTTGCGTATCCACTCCGATAACCTGCGCAGCAAGCGTAGCGTGATGGCCGAAGAAGCCGCCGCCAAGATCGCACTCAAGCTGCTGTTCCCGCTGATCTTCTGTATTTTTCCGACCCTGATGCTGGTGCTGATCGGCCCAGCCGGCATACAGGTTTATCGCATGATGCAGGTCACTCACTAGGAGGCGATGATGATGAAGCCACTCGCTGCGGCGTGCCTGCTGCTGGCCGCGTGCTGCAGCGTGACGGTCGAGGAACCTGCCGCAGACAATATCACGCCACTGGAGCAAGCCTGCTTGCGCGATCCGCTCGATCCGGTCAAATGGGAGCAACTGGCGGCGGCATTGGCGATAGCCGGAGAACGCGAGCGCGCAGCAGCCATGTACCTGCAGGCGGCGTCGCTGCGCGCGCATGATGTGCAGCAGGATTACAGAACGCTCAAACAGGCGCTCGACGACAGCACCGCCATGCCGCGCACGCAGGTGCGTCAGATTGCTGCCGGCTTGGTGGAGGTGCTGCGTATCGGCGGCGCAGCGGTAGTGGTGCCGGTTCGGCTGGAAATCAGCAACGGCAACGGCGTCACCGGCGCAGCCGCGCGGCTTGCGCGTTCCTTGAATGTGGATGGCGTGAAGACCGTGCGCCTGTCAAACATGCGGCCTTTCGTGGAGCCGCAAAGCCGCATCGAATATCAACGCGAACAAAAGGAAGCCGCACAGACATTGGGTCGCCGCCTCAACCTGCCGCTGCAAGCAGCACGCGGCGCCACTGCTTACGCCGACATGCGCATTGTGCTCGGTCACGACGCGCGCTACCTCAAATAAAAAAACCGTCCGAGAGGAGATCTTCCTCTTGGACGGTAAAAAACACACCCATGTGTTTCTGGTGCCCGGCCCCGCAGGCCGGCGCATTCTTTACTGCCAGCTGATGCTGCCCATGCCGCGTGCGCTGGCGTTACGATTGGTTGGGTTGCCGTACACCTTGGCCGAACCCATGCCCGTCAGTTTCAGATTGGCGCTGGTCTTGGCGTAGACCGCGGCGCTACCGAGGCCGCTCATGTTGACGTCGATATTTTCGGCGCGCAGTTGCTGCGCATCGAGGCTGCCAACGCCGCCCAGGCTGGCGTGTAACTGTTTGGTCTGGCCTGCCATCTCAATGCGGCCAGCACCATTCAGATGCAGTTCGACGTTGTCGCTGCTGCCGCCGTTGACGGTCATGCCGCCCACGCCGCCGAGACGCACGTCGATATTGCGATACTGCGAGTCGACCTTGACGGAGCCTGCTCCGTCCAAGGCCAGGCGCAGATTGTCGCCGTTAAATCCGCTCACTTCAGTGGCGCCCACGCCGCCGGAGGTCAACTGGCGCAGATTGGGCAGCGTCAGTTCGGCGCGCAGCGCGCGCTTGCTGCCGAAGTGGATATTGTTCATTTTCTCGGTGCCGATGTGCAGCGTCTCGCCGCTTTGCTCGACTACCACTTTCTTGATGTCGTCTGCTTCGCCGTAGATGGTCAGCGCTGCTGCTGCGCCTTGTTTCACCTTCAGGCTGATGACGCCATCCAACTCGACCTTGACGGCGCGGGCATCGATGGTGCGGTTTTCGCTGATCACATCGGCGGCCAGCGCGGCGTGTGCGCCGCTACCAAGAACCGCCGCCAGCATCGCAACTTTCATCAATTTTTTCATCATGCGCTCCGTCGTTATCGAGTGAATTACAGGGCTGCTTTTTCAGCAGCGGTCAGGCGTTTTGCGGTGACCGTTACGGTCGGCATCACGGTGGCTTCGGCTTTCACGACAGCGGCCGTTGCGACGACTGGCTCGCTGACAGCGGCGGTGGCGAAGGTGGTGGCGCTAGCGATAACAGCTGCTGCGACGAAGATGGCTTCCATGTTTTTTGCGATGTTCATTTTGAGCTCCTTGGGGTTGAATAGTTCGTTGCGTTGAGTGAACTATAGACAAGGGCTATCCGTCCATCCACCGGGATGTGACGAACTGCAAAAAACGGGGGACAGAATGCGGTTTAGGGGTTTAAAGCCGCGCCGCACAGCAGGTGTTCATTGGCGGCGTAAAGGTGGGACAGCCATGCGGAGACGCTTTTAAAGCGCGCGATTGAACCGGCGTCGCGATGGCTCAGTAGCCAGATGTCGCGCTGTACCTCCACGCCCGCGCCGATGCGCTGCAAGCCTTCCTGCTGGCCCATGATGCAGGGCAGGAGCGCCATGCCGACGCCGGCGCGGCAGGCGCGCACCATGGTGCTCAGGCTATTCACCTTGAGTACCTTGCGCGGCTGCGGTTCCATCGCGGCCAGCCATTGCATTTCGGCGGTGCCGGCCAGCGTGTCGTCATAGGCGATCCACGGTTGCGCGCCCCAGCAGCCGCGCGGCGTGTCGGCAAACTTGGCGTGGCCGTAGACGGCGAAACCGAGATCGCCCAGTTTGCGCATCACCAGCGCGGCATCTTCGCTGGGCTTGCCGAGGCGCAGCGCGAAGTCGGCTTCGCGGCGGGTGAAGGAGAGGTTTTGATTTTCCGCTTGCAGCGTCAGTTGCAGCTGCGGGTGCTGCGCGTGCAAGGCGGGAACGTGTTCCAGCAGCCAGTAGTCAAACAGGAAATCGATGGAGGTGATGTTGACCGGGCCGGCGGTGGCGTCCGCCTCCTGCGATGACGCTTGCAACATGCTTTGCACATTGCCGTACACCGCTTCGCCGTGTTCGACGAACACCTGGCCGGCGTCGGTCAGCTGGTAGCCGGTGTTATCGCGGATGAACAGGCGCAGCTTGAGCGCCTTCTCGGCGGCGGCAATGCGACGGCTGATGGTCGATGCGTCCACACCCAACTGGCGACCGGTCGCACTCATGCTGCCGCTGCGGGCCAGCGCGAGAATCAGCGGGATGTCGTTCCAGTCGAAGTCGTTGCTTGTTGCCATGTATGGGGTCTGCGTTTTTGCAAAGTGGCCTTGCAGTGTTGTCTGTTCCGCAAACGTTTTGCGCGGTCTAAGATTCATTCCATCGCAGCTGCAGAACGTAATGACTGTAGCACAACACTGATTATCCATACATCGACTAAAAGGAAGAAGATCATGAACACTAGCTCCACCATCACCACCCGCGACGGCGTACAGATCTACTACAAGGACTGGGGCCCACGCACCGGCCAGCCAGTCATCCTGAGCCACGGCTGGCCGCTCAGCTCGGACAGCTGGGAATCGGCTGCGTTCTTCCTCGCCAATAACGGTTTCCGCGTGATTACCCATGACCGCCGCGGCCACGGCCGCTCGAGCCAGCCTTGGGAAGGCAACGACATGGATCACTACGCCGACGACCTGGCGCAAGTGATCGAAGCGCTGGACTTGAACAACATCATCCTGGCCGGCTTCTCGACTGGCGGCGGCGAAGTGGCGCGCTACGTCGGCCGTCACGGCACCAAGCGCATCGCCAAGCTGGGCTTGATTTCGGCCGTGCCGCCGCTGATGCTGAAAACCGAGAGCAACCCGGACGGCTTGCCGATCGAAGTGTTCGACGGTATCCGCAACGGCCAGTTGGCCGATCGCGGCCAGCTGTATCTCGATATCGCTTCGGGCCCGTTCTACAACTACAACCGTCCGGGCGCCAAGCCATCGCAAGGCATCATCCAGGCGTGGTACTCGCAGGGCATGCAGGGCGGCTTTAAAAACACCTACGACTCGATCAAGGCCTTCTCGGAAACCGACTTCCGCGAAGACCTGAAAAAGTTCGACAAGCCGACCCTGATCATCCACGGCGATGACGACCAGATCGTGCCGATCAAGGCTGCCGCACTGGCCTCCGCCAAGTTCGTCAAGGACGCCAAGCTGATCGTCTACGCCGGCGCACCGCACGGCCTGACCGATACCCACAAGGATCAGTTCAACGCCGACTTCCTGGCCTTCGCAAAATCCTGAGCGCCGCATGGGCTGGCGCCGGTCTATGACAAGACCGCGCCGGTGCTGCGCAAGGCAAAAGACGATCCCGAATGGCAACGTTCAATGTTGCGTTATGAATAAGTCGCGTTATACACTCGACGTATTCATAAGGTCAAAAATGAAACACTGGGTGAGCCTGTTACTGCTAGTTGGTATTGGAGCGCATGCCGCTGAGCCGTGCGCGCCGGTACGCGTGGGCTATTCCGACCGCGAGCGCGTGCCTTACTTCATGGGCAATGGCGCCGAGGTGCCGGAGCAGCCGGGCGTGCTGGTGGAACTGTTCCGCGACGCGCTGCGTGCCGTGGGCTGCCCGGTGGTGCTGGTGCGGCTGCCGGTGGCGCGGGTGCGCATCGCGCTGGTGAGCGGCGCGGTCGATATCGCGCCGGCCGACGCGCCCGACGAACCCGATGCCGGCTACGTGATCGCCACCACCGCCACTGGCGAGCCAGACCGCAAGCGCGGCCTGCGCACCGCATCTTATGTGTTCGTGCGGACGGCGGACAAGCTGCCATCCAGTACCGATCCCTTGCAATACTTTAAAACGCGTATCCTCGCCGCCAACCAAGGCACCATGCTGGCGGCGCAGCTGAAGGCGGCCGGCCTGCAGATCGACGACGGCAGCTTCAGCTCGTGGAACAACTTCGACAAAGTGCGCATGAAGCGCGTGGACGGCTTCACGCTGGCGCTGCTGACGCCGACCGCACTCGATAGCTACCTGACGGCGCGCTACGGCCAGCAATTGGCGCGGCTCGATAAGCCGGTGCGCACGTCGTTCATGTGGCTGGGCGCGAATCGCGCGTACTACCAGCAGCATCGCCAGCAGATGGAGGCCGTGTGGAACTGGCTGGGCGCGCACGGCGCGCAAGAGGTCGATGCCTTGACGCGCCGTTACGCGGCATCTCCCTAGGCCAAGCGGGCGCGGAAGAAGTCGGTGGTGCGCTGCCATGCCAGCTTGGCAGCGGCGGCGTCGTAGCGCGGCGTGGTGTCGTTGTTGAAGCCATGCTCGGTGCCGGGATAGACGTGGTACTGGAAATTCACGCCGGCTTCCTTAAGCGCTTTTTCGTAAGCCGGCCAGCCTGCGCGGATGCGTTCGTCTTTTTCAGCGTCGTGGATCAGCAGGTGCGCCTTGATGCGGGCGACGTCTTCGGGCTTCGGCTGCGAGCCGTAGAACGGGACGGCCGCCAGCAGGTCGGGCAGCTGCGTCGCCAGATAATTGGAGATGCCGCCACCGTAGCAGAAGCCGACCACGCCCAGCTTGCCGTTGCCTTCAGGCTGCTGCTGCAGCCAGCGCGCGGCGGTGACGAAATCGGCGCGGGTCTTGGTCTGATCCAGCTTGCCGAACAGGGCGCGGGCCTTGTCCTCATCGCCGGGATAGCCGCCCAGTGTGTGCAGCGCGTCCGGTGCGAAAGCGAGGAAGCCATCCAGCGCGAGGCGGCGCGTGATGTCTTCAATGTGCGGATTGAGGCCGCGGTTTTCGTGCACGACCAACACCAGCGGCAGCTTGCCCTTGGCATCTTTCGGCGAGACCAGATAGCCGCGCACGGTGCCGTTGCCGTCAGGCGAAGGCAGTTCGACGAAGCGGGCGTTGAGCCGCTTATCGTCCGGCGTGACCAGCGGTGCGGCAAAGCTAGGGCTCAGCGCCGTAAGCAAGCTGGCGGCTGTGGCGCCACCGACCGCATAGCGCGCCGCCGACGACAAGAAATCGCGCCGGCTGATACCGCCGTGAACGTATTGATCGAACAGCTTCAGAACTTCCGGGTCAAAATCAGCGGCGGTCTTGCGGGTCATGTCTCGGCTCCTTGGTATAGGGTGAAGCGCCAAGTGTAGCCCAGCCCAAGCCGCGCCTGCGTGAAATTAAATGATATCGGCGTCCAGCTTGAATTTTTGTGCGGTGAGCTGGACATGTTCCGCACCTGTGTGGTGCCGCTTGATCTTCACGATTCCCAGTCTTTCCAGTTCCAGAATGTCGCGCTGGACAGCGTCACGCTCACGCTGCAAGCGTGCTGCGATCGTGGTAACGGAATCAGGCCGTTCTTTGATCGCACGGAACAGAGCAAGAGTGTCGCTGCGCAGCAGTTTCAGCAAGTCTTCGGGATCTTCGAAACTGATGGTGCTCGATTTCGGTAGCGGCTGTCCTTGATCGATCAGCTTGGCGATCATGCGGCCTTGCTCAAGGAACTCTTCGACGGTCGCGTTGTTGATGACGGTAGTTTTCATGTTTGCCTCAGAAGTGAGGTCCAGTCGTGGTCGAAGCGTGTCTGGATATCGTCAAAATTCGTATAAGTAACGAGCTCGACCTTACCCATGTAATGGCGATGGTGGACATGATGGTGGTTGTCATAAACGGCCCGACCGTTTGTAGCGAGTGACCGTCCCATTCGAATCGACCCACACCTCGCAACGAACAAGACCGTTCCCGCGCTTTTTCGGAATGGGTGACGATTTGTCGATGATTTTTCGATCAGCCATAACGCAGCGTATCGAAGGTTGCAGCTGGGGGCTTTGCTGAAAATCAGACGGGGGAAAGCAAAAAAGCCCAGCCGGTGAGGGCTGGGCTTTTTGATTTGGTGCCGACTGCCGGTTTCGAACTGGCCACCTGATGATTACAAATCGCTGGGATTTTGGTTTTCGATAGTTTCCCTTCGGTGCCGAAAAATGCCATTCTCATAGGGGAAATCCACTATTTTTGCCATTTTGGTACTGGCGAAACTTGCCGATTCTTTCCCTTAGTTTGCTAGAATCTGCCTACACAGTGCCTACATGGCGCCTACATGGGGAGAGCAGACAGGTGGCGAAGGTGAATTTCACGGCCGACCGGGTGGCCGCATTTCAATGCGAGTCCGGCAAGCAGCAGAGCATTATGTGGGATGCGAAGACGCCGGGCTTGGGCTTGCGTGTCACCGCCGCCGGCGCGCGCTCGTACATCTTCGAAACCCGCCTGCAGGGCAAAACCATCCGCATCACCATTGGCGACACTCGGACGTGGACGGTAGCGAAAGCCCAAGCTGAGGCGACCCGCCATAAGGCACAGACTGACCAAGGCATCGACCCGCGCCAGTTGCGCGCTGAGCAGCAAGCGGCGCAGGAAGCGGTGAGGGCAGAGACTGCTGCCGCTGCGGTGCGCAATTCGATAACGCTGGGCGACGCCTGGCCGGTCTACGTGGCTGAGCGCACACCGCACTGGGGCGAACATCAAATTTCTGCGCATAGAAAAATCATCCAGACCGGCGGCGAAAAGCGAAAGCGCAGTCCGAAGCTGACCAAGGCTGGGCCACTGTCTGCGCTGGCCGGCGAGCGCCTGGTGGACTTGACCGATGCGAGGATAGAGGCTTGGGCCAAGATTGAAGCGGCATTGCGCCCGTCCAGTGCGCGGCTGGCCATGCGGCTGCTCAAAGCCTTTTTGAACTGGTGCTCTAGGCATCCTGCTTATGCTGCGGTTGTCACGGTGAATGCTGCAAAGAGCAGCAGGGCGCGTGAAATTCTGGGCAAACCGAAGGTCAAACATGACCTGCTGCAGCGCGAGCAGCTGGCAGCTTGGTTCGGTGAGGTGCGCAAGATAGGTAACCCGGTCATCGCCGCATATCTTCAGACGCTGCTAATGATTGGTGCACGCCGCGAAGAGGTCGCCGGACTGCGCTGGGCTGATGTCGATTTTCAGTGGGGCAGTCTCAAACTGAAGGACAAGATGGAAGATTTCCGAATGGTGCCATTGACGCCGTTCGTGTCCCACCTGCTGGCTGGGCTTCCACGTCGCAATGAGTGGGTTTTCAGCAGTCCCAGCGCCGATTCAGGAAAATTAGCCGAGCCGCGCATCGCCCATAACGAAGCGGTTGCCGCCGCCGGCCTGCCGCATCTTACCTTGCACGGACTGCGCCGCAGCTTCGCAACGTTGAGCGAGTGGGTGGAGATGCCGGCCGGTATAGCTGCTCAGATCCAAGGCCATGCGCCGCAGGGCGTCCGCGAGCAGAACTACATCAAGCGGCCACTGGACTTGCTGCGGAAGTGGCATGTTCAGATTGAGAGTTGGATGCTTGAACAAGCGGGCATTCAGTTTCAGCCAACGCCAGCGGTGCTGCGTCTGGTGCCTGCCACTTGACCTCATCGATTGCGATACGTAGATAAAGGGGTGGACAAATTCCTTTGCGGTGCAGTACATTACGCACACAGGCGGGATTTGCTCGCCCAGTAAAAGGCAATAACGGTTTCACCCACATTTGTTCTCCGTGTCGTAATGCAGGCCTCGAGCCTCACCGCTAGGAAGGACTAGGAAGCACGCCCGAAGCAGAACATCCGCGAGAGGGCCTTACCGCCGCGTAAGCTTCGCTCGTCCAAAGTAATCTCAGTTCAGCCCGCCAATGCGGGTTTTTTTTCGTCTCAATAATCCGTAATGCACACCGACCAGCGCATCCCGCTGGTTTTTTTTCGTCACTACCAAGCCCGCTATCCATGACCTGGAGGCGGGCTTTTTTTATGAAAGAACGATATGCATATGAATGCCAACAATGTCCACGTGCCTGCGGCTCTGGCCGCTGTGGCCCAAGGACGCGACCACATCACCACCGACGAATTTGCACGTGCGTGGTGCCTGGCGCCGCAAACGGTACGCAAGAATCACTGCCTGAAGGGGGAGTGCTGCGGGGTGCGCCCAATCAAGCGCGGCAAGTTTTTGCTGTGGCCGGTGATGGCTACTGCAGAAGCGATGGTCGGAGGTGCGTAATGAAGCGGCCGATAAGGAAGCCCCAAAAAAAGAAAGGGCCCGGGCGCGACCAAGCAATCCCAGACCTCTTCGGCAACACAGTTCCAATTCCAGATTCTACATCAACTGTTGCTCGATTTTTCGGCACTGCCAATCCGCGCTATTTGCGCGCCCTCCACGCGCTGTTAATTCGCCCAATGTCGCGCAAGCACCTCGACGACACCATCGGCTGCGCCAATACACCAGATGCGATTCTGAACATTCGCGAGCTCGGCCTCGGCAAGAGTGGCCTGCCTTGCACGATGATCGATGATACCGACCGCGACGGCCGCAGAATCAAACGCGGCATTTACAGTCTGACCGAGGCCGGCCGCCGCGCTGTGATGGGGTGGCTTCGCATGCGCGAGCGAAAGGACGGCGAATGATGACCATCCATAGCCTGCGCGCGGCCACGCTGCGCCAGGTACCGCCGCCATCTCCCGCTGTGCTGGTGCTGGTTTCCGCTTGCCTGAAAGGATGCGGAGGCTGAATGGGTATTGACCGCAGCAACCGCAAGAAAGGCGACTCAGGGCGCGACGGCGGCGGCTTCGTAGCGTTGCCTTGGTCTGTTCTCGACTGCCCCGCCTATGCCCGTCTTTCGCATCCAGCGCGCAGCCTACTGATGGAGTTCGCTCGTCAGTTCGTGCGCGACAACAACGGCCGTTTGCTCGCTTCGGCCGCCTACCTCGCATCACGAGGCTGGACTAGCAACGATGTCATCACCCGAGCGAAGCGGGAGCTGCTGGAAGCCGGATTTATCTTCGAGACAGCGAAGGGCCAACGCCCGAACAAGGCCGGCTGGTACGCGGTCACCTGGCGCACGCTGGACAAAATCGACGGCTACGACGCCGGCGTAGCAGCGGCTTTCGAGCGCGGCGCCTACCTTCAAAAACAGCTCAGGAAAAATTAACGTCCTTAGACCGTCTCACGGTGTAGAGAGGCCTCCTATTGCACCGTCTCACGGTGTAGAGACCTCGCCCACTACACCGTCTCACGGTGCAATCAGGCCTGTTTTTACCCATCTCTCTACACCGTCTCACGGTGACCATCTAGAGAAGCCATCTGCATGCGCAGTTTTCACGCCGACGGCAACGCCGAACCCGACCTTAATCACAAACGCCCGAAGGGCAGAAAGCCACCATGCAATGAACACGAAACCAGTATTTCACACGGACGGGATTGGACAACCGCTGACCGAGGATAAAAATTTGCCCCTGACCGCCGCGCAAATCCGTACCCTCGGTGCCGTCAAAGAACTGGGCGGCTGGAACACCGCGCGCGGGATCTGCGCCGCCGGCGGCGCGAATGCCTGCCTCTCCGCGTTGGTGCGCAAGGGCCTGCTGGTTGACCGCGTGTTCGGTGAGCACCAGCATTCCGGCTTCGGCACGCGCATGTGGCGTCTGGCATAGCGCAGGGCATCCAAAATATTTTGGACACCCCGCGCACCGACCCGCACCAGCACTCGGCCAAAAACTCGGCTCAGTGCTCGCGCGCCAATTCGACACCGGCAGGTGCCGGAAATCTTTCCGACACCTCGGCCCATCCCCCAGTGGGGAATGGCGCGCGCCGCCACCAGCCCGTCGGCAAGCCTGCCCGCCAGGCCTTTGCCGGCGACTACCAGCGTCAGCGAGACAACGACCTCCCGGCCGCGACCTGGTGCAGCGACCGCGGCGAGTTCGTGCCCGCCACCGGCCCGCCCCAGCGCGTGCCACCTCCGCCGCTGACTGACGACGTTTTTCGTCGGTAGTGCGCCACCGAAGACCAAACAACCGGCCGGGCGGTACCCGGAACCTGAACTGAAAGGCAAGACCCCATGAAGATCAAACTCGACTCCAATGGCAATGTGATCCTGAAAAACGGCCATCCCCTGTACAAGCTGGACGACGGCACTGAAATCGCATTCGACGCCGGCGCCGCCATGACGATGGTGCGCAATCAGGCCTTTGCCGCATCGAAGTATGTCGCCGACAACCTCAACATCCCATCCGAGGTGGCCGCCTCGGCGTTTGGCGGTGGGCTGCGTTTGGAAAAAGGCCAGTTGGTGGCGTACGGCGCCGGAGGCGTGCCGATGTACAGCCATCGCCGTCCTGGTGAACTGGCGAATCTGGATGAAGCGATTGAACAGCTGGTGGCGGCATACCCCAACCGCGACATGATTACGAAGAAAGCAGGGGCCGCGTCGCCCGCCGGCCAGCCCGGCGCCGGCCGCACGGCAACCCGTCAGCAGTTTGATGCGATGAGTCCACAAGAACGCGCCCAGCACGTCCGCAGCGGCGGCACGGTCATTGATGGCGCCAGCAAGCCCGCACCTGCACCGACCGCGCAAAACGCAGGCGCCAAGGTCATCACCCGAGCCCAGCTGGAGCAGATGCCGCACCCCGACCGCGCCGCCTACTTCAAAACCGGCGGCACCATCAAGGATTGAGAAATCGGCCCACTGAGCGGCTGGCGCTGCTTGGCTAGGCTACCCCACTAGACGAGGCCTAATCGCGTCACCACGGCGCAGTTTCGGGCCTTGCTGGGTAAACGGAGGTGAACATGAACGACAAAGAACTGACCGCCGCCGCATTGCGCTGGCACACCGCCCACGCCCGCCGCCTGGCCGTGGGCAAGGAAAAGCGCCGCATCGATGCCCAGCTGCGCGCGGGTGGCGATGACGGCTGGTGCTTGCAGCGCGTCATCCAGCAGAACGAGGCCGGCCGCCAGCTGACCGAGCTCAAGCGCAAGGAGTTGGCCGCCCTGCGCGAACTGGCCAAGGCCTGCGCCAAGCAGCGCGGCCACCTGCAGGCCGCCGACATCATCGAGCTGGACGGCATGCTGCTGACTGCTGGCGATGAGCGCTCGTCCGCGCCCTGAGCCTTTACCTGGTTTGACAAAAACGACACCATGGCTCACTTACCTACCCCCGTCGCAATCCATATCCTGCAAGGGCTCGCGTGCTTTGACACCCCTGAGCAGGTGGCCGCCTCCGTCAAAGTAAATTTTGGCTTGGTGCTGACGCGCCAGCGCATCGAGGCGTGGCACCCTGAGCGCCGGGCCGGCGCCAAGCTGGGCGCGCACTGGCGGGAGATGTTCTACGAGACGCGAGCCAAACTACTGGCCGAAATGGAGAACATCCCCATCGCCTGCCGCTCTTACCGCCTGATACTGCTGCAGCGCATGGCCGACCGCGCCGAGGCGGCCGGCAACCTACCGCTGGCCATCAAGGTGCTGGAGCAAGCGGCGCGCGAGACCAGTGAGCATTGACGGTATGCTCCGGGCGAGCGTAACACGGCGCGATGGTCTGCGAGCCGTGCAGGCCGGGCATGGTGACGCTACCCACCAGAACACGGACCAAGAACAAGATAGAAACGACACGAATGATAGAACGCATAAGAAACTCCTAGGTGAAGGCCGCAGGGGCCGATACTTGGATATAGCGTTATCCGTTTATATCGCTTCACAACTCCTGCTGAGTACCAATCGTGTTTACCCTTATTTCACAGGGAGATTCACCTATTTGTGCGCAGTTAATGCCTTGATTTCCCGAAGAAATTGATCATTCTTATCCGTAGTAGGTACGCATCAAGGTACGCAGCTGAGCGTGCTAAGATTAGAGGCCATGACTGCTGCCGCCGCCCAACTCCCGCACCTTCTCACCGATGATTTTTTCACCGATGCGCCACTGCTGCCACTCGCCATCACCCGTTCTCGCGGCGTGGCCGTCATGCGTCCGGCCAATGCCGGTACCAAGCAGCGGTATTTCTGTGGTGGCAACGAGCCCCCGATGCTGTATCGGCCGCCTGGGCCGCTGAACTGGGACGAATAGCTGGCGCTGGTTGCCTCCGTCACATGCTCGCTACCGATGCGGGAAATCCTGCATCGCCCCGAATTAGAGAAGAAATCCCGATATGGAAAATCCCATATCGACGCCGGCGGCGCGCTCCTAAATTTTCAGGAGCATCATCGCCGCCCGTCCCCATACCTTTCCCGCGCTGTCCCTCAGGACAAGTCGCGCCTGTCCCGACGACACGCACCTGAAATGCGCCTGCAACGCCTGCAACGCGTTGCAGGTCATGGCGCCCGAAGGGCTTCGAAGCCCCCTTGCAAGCCCCTTCGATGGGCCTTCGCTGCATCTAATTCACTGCGTACTGCACGCCTTGCTTGTACCAGTCACTCCCCCAAAACTCACTTATCTGACGGATTGCGTCCTCCAATGCGTGCGCCGCACCGTCGGGATAGATGCATGTCATCACTGGACTTGGGTACTTTCCATGACCAGCATCGGCTTGCATAAAAAATTTAATCTTCATGATTTAGCTCCTTGAGTAGTAGTGAGACTAATGTAAAACAACATTAGTTGACATAACTGCAAAACTTGATTTTGATTGAAAAATTTCGGCAGTGCGCAACACATGAACTCCGCCATTAATTGCTCATCTGGTAAGGCGTGGGAGCTCCAACGGAAACCCAGCCGGTTCCTATCCGATATCAAGCAAGTGGCAACGAGCGTTGAACGGCTGCTCAACAGGTGTTGAGCGTGCGTTGGTAATAACCCGGAAAGTGGGCAGCTTGTAGGGGACTATTCGTCCCTTGCAAATCTGCGACTTACCTTGGGTATGGTGCAAACCGGGATATCGGTATCGTTCGGAGGAACGACACCCGCCGACGACCCCGGAAATTTTTCCGGCGTCAGCGGCATGGCCCAAATTTTCGGGGCGTCACTCGCCCAGTCTGCCCCACTTGCTTGAGCTCCACTATATGGACATACTGACGAAAAACTAGGCGAGTGGGTATGAATCTAATTTCTTGGGAACAGTACAAGGCGCTGGTAGGCGAGCACATTCGCACGCGACGCAATATGGTCTATCGCGGACAGAGAAACGCAACTTGGTCCTTAACATCAGCGCTACACCGAACCCCTTTCGTTCGGAATGTCGGCGACATGCTGGTCTATATCAACCAAGTCTTACCTCAAGTACAAGAGGCGGTCGAGGCATGGACTGGGAAAAGTTGGGATCTATCCAGCGAATTAGGCTTAGCGGAATTTCTGGCTTTCCTTCAGCACAATGGGTTCCCCACACCAATTTTGGATTGGAGTTCGTCCCCCTTCATCGCTGCGTATTTCGCCTTTGAGGGGGTAGATAGTTTTTCCGTCCAGAGCGAGAACGTCGCGATTTACTGTTTTGACGAGGAGGCTTGGGTACGCGATAAGCCGCAAAGCAAGGACGTCGCAGATGAAAGACCTAACGTATCGATGCTTCGCCCCCGAATAATCGGCAATCACAAGCTAGCTGCACAGCAGGGCTGTTTCACTTGGTCAAATGTAGTAGACATCGAGGCGCATATCCGAGCTAACGAAACTGACGCTACAAAGTATTTAACCAAATACGAAATCCCCTCCGAGCTTCGGCCAGTGGTGATGCGGGAATTAAGTTTGATGGGCATTTCTGCCATTCAGCTAATGCCATCGGTCGAAGCTGTATGCAAGAAAGCTTTCGAAGATATGGTGGCTAGACATCTCCAAAACCCTCCGAAAAAAATCCTTTCTTACGAAGATAGCAGCAGAGAGCCGAATCGTTTTGCGGTGCGAGGAAAATTCCAAGATAAACAGTCTGTATTGAGCTTCAACCCTCAACGAATGGCGAGTGCACAAACCCCAAGCGCAACACCTTACAAACGTAAAACCTCTTGACGCAAACGGTTGCACTGGCCTATTCTAAAAAAGCACCGGACAAAGACGGTGTCTGGGGTGAGAGCCAGAAAAGACATGGGCGCACAGACGGCGCAAGCCGTTTTTTTTTCGCGTGTGCCTCCGTTCGCCCTTCAATGAGCAAGCGGTGGCAGGGAGGCTTCGGCCTGCCGGTTTCCTATGTCACCGGTCTCTCAACCCTGTCACTTGCTGCTCCCCCACGTTTGAGAGCGTGGGATGCGGTTCATCACCGACATTGGAGGCTACAACATGCCAGGCACCACCACGCCCAGCGCCAGCACGGCGCAATCGCAATTCCCCACCATTAACTCACTGTCCGCGCCAGCCGCCAGCGCCACTGCTGACGAACTGTTCGCCGCCGCCTTTTGTGTGCCGCGCGACCCGCGCAGCCCGGCGTACAAGCACGGCGTGCTGGCGGCGCTGAAGTTCCGCATCGAGGGCCGCCGCATTCCCAAGCTGTACGACCCGGCCACCGCCGAGGATGACGCCTACTATGCCGGCCAAGCGGAAGGCCACGCCATCTGGCGCCGCGCGCAGGCAGAAAGCGCAGTTGCCGTATGAAACCGCCATCGAAGGAAGAGGCCGCCGCCCTCGCACTGGTGCCGCTCACGCTGACCGCCGACGAGAACAAGCTGTTGCAACGCTACCGTGCCACGGCGCCTTACTGGCGCTCCGACATCATTGACTTCGCCAACATGGTCGCCAAGATGTTCCCGCTCGAGAGCGCGCCGACGTCGCCTGGCCGCATAAAGCTTGTGAGCGACCACGGAGGTGTGAAGTGAGCCGCGCGCGGAAGAGTGACGCGCCGGTGCTGGAGTGGCGCACGAGCATTGCGCGGGCGGGCGACCGGTTGAAGGTGTGGTGCCATGTGCGCCATCTGCTGGCCAGCGGCGCCACGGTGGTGGAACTGTTCGACCAGGTGCGGCCCGAGCTGGAACAGGCAGCCCGCATCGCCGCCGCGCGTGAACCTGACCGGCCGCCGTTGGCGTCACCAGTCGGCCTGCAGCTGGAGTTCAACGTAGCAGACCCGGAAATCTGGCTGGTACTGCACGACCCGGCCGCCTGCCTCGTAGACATGGTGGGCCAGCTAGACCGGCTGCAGCAGATGCTGGAAAAAGTGGTGACCGCCGAGCGGGCGAACATCGCGCGGTGGTTCCCGCACGCGGCGGTGCCAGCATAGTGCTGGCGCTGGAAGACAAAGGGGGTGGCAAAAGAGCACTCCCTTATTGTTCTGACAAGGGGGGCGAAACGCTATCCCCTTCGAAACGCGTAGCCCTTCTATTCTTTCCAATTCTTCGTGCACGCGTAACATTCATCGGCAGAGTTATCGTCGACTACTGCCTTGATGATGTCTGTCATCTCTCGCCGGTCGTCGAAGACGTCTGCGAGCTCACCATGCGAAACTTTGTAATTCGCAAGCTTATAAGCGCTTTCGATTTCCTCACCACCGAGATACACGCAGTCGTCGTGACTAGGGCATTGCTCTAAAACGCCGGCTTCGATAGCAATTCCCAAAGCGACTTGGCGCTTTGACTCTTCTTCCTCCATCATCCGTTTCGCACCACCCATAGTTGCCTCCTGTGCTGGTTATAACGTCGAAGTTTCAATGCGTTTGGTGTTTCCAGCATACATGATTTTTTCTGCAATATCACCGGTGTTAGAAAACGAACGATTTCTAACATCCATGAAAGGGAAGCATTCGCCATGTTGGAAATATATCCCTTGCAATTCCTAACAGGTGAATATATTCTAACAGTGTTTTCTAACAGTCTTAACCGGAGAGACACCATGGCAACCTTTGCATACGGCCGCGTCAGCACTACCGAACAGAGCGCTGACAATCAGCGCATTGAGATTCAAGCGGCCGGCCATCAGGTGGACTTCTGGTTTTCCGACACCATCAGCGGCAAGACCAGTGCGACGCAGCGCCCGCAGTTCGCCGCGCTGCTCGGTCAGATTCGGAATGGGGAAACGCTGGTGGTGGCGAAGCTGGATCGTCTGGGTCGCGATGCGCAGGACGTCGGCGCCACGGTGAAGCTGCTGGCGAGCCGCAAGATTGCCGTCATCGTGCTCCAGCTGGGCAAACTAGACCTGACCTCGCCGGCCGGCAAGATGATGCTGACCATGCTGGCTGCTGTGGCAGAGATGGAGCGTGATTTGTTGGTGGAACGGACGCAAGCTGGTCTCGCTCGCGCTAAGAGCGAAGGCAAAACGCTGGGCCGCCCGGCTAAGACGACGGCCGAGCAGCGCGTGGAAATTGTAGCAAAGTACGCGACTGGCGAAAGTGTCAGCGCTTTGGGGCGTCAGTTTGGAATATCGCGCGCAAGCGTATTGAGTGTTTTGCAAAGCGCCTAGCCAGTGATGCCATTTCCGGCCTGTTATTCTTTTACACCGAAAATCTTGACGAAAGTCGTATGTTTGGACGCAATCCACGTTGCAGTTGCATCGCCATTTCGCTCAATCGCCTCGACTATTTCACGAACCTGTTCCTTCGTCAGCATTTTTGCGCTTAACATTTTGGAAACAAGTTCATAACCATGCCACACATCGATTCCGAAATCGCTTGCAAGCTTATGCATCCCTAAGTCATCTGTGACGACTATTGCAGCTCGTACTTGCCCGAAAGCCAATATAAAGCAATCCGTTTCAGACGGTGGGGAGCGCCCATTGGTCATGTAGCTCTGGATATCTCTTAAAACCCACCCGTGTAAGACACTGGAAGCCGAATTAAGTTGAGCACGTTCTTCCGGCTTAAGACGCACCTGCTTGGCCAAACGCTCGGCTGAGAAATTATCCCCATCAAACCAAGGGAATTTGGCCCGTAAGGTGGCGCTGCGGTGCACTTCGTCTTCCACGTCCTTCAGAATCGTAAGGACATATTTTTTCTGACCAAACGGCACTCCCAGCATCGGAACCACTCGTTTGGCTAGGCGGAGATAAGCGTTCGTATCTAACAGAACAAGTGTCAATGGAGCAACTCTGAATGAAGTGCCGCCCCATCATGAATACTTACATCTAGGACTTGCTGGAGATAGCCGGGACCGGTTCCTTTTTCCCGCAACATACGACGCATCGCGTCAAAGAATTGCGATTGGAAAACAGAATGCGCGGAAGCAATTAATGCGCTTGGCTCAGGAGGGAGTGGTTTAAATAAGATTTCACTAACGAGCTCGCCCCGCGTTACTGTCCGTACAGCGTGTAATTGCTGCTCTTGAGTCCTTAACTTTGGTAGACCTTTTGCTACAGCGTATTTTTCAATCTCACAATAAACAGTAAATATTGAGATTGAATGCTCTGCTGCATATCGCTGCAGCACACCAAGTTCGCTGTGTTGAGTCTGCTTTTTTATAGCGTCGCTGTACGCAATACTTGCGACGTCTTCCGGGAAGAGAAACGCTGCGGAGAAAGCATCGGCAAAATCCTCTCCCGCATCCGTGCCAGCAAGTTCCGGAGTGTAGACGTGAGCCAATTCATGAGACATCCAGAATTTGAAATCCTCAATATGCGTATCGAGATTCAAAAATATAAATGTCACCTGCTCTTCAGGCAGGAGGATGTGCAAAGCATTTTCATGCCGCAATTTTTGGCCCCAAAGTACAGGCACAAGAATCGCATCGTTTGCTGCAAATTCGCCGATTATGTGTTGATAGCGCAATGGCGCCTGCATTCCAATACCAAGCTTTTCTCTGACCGCTTTAACGGCATTCTGCAGCGAACGGTACTCTAAGGAAGGATTATTAATCTTTGTGCGCAGAGCTCTTAGCTTTGGCAGATACTCAACAAGCGGCTTCAGCATTGTGCCCATTGCCATAGCTTTTAGGCGATGTGCATCTGTCGTTTTGGCCCCGGCTTTTTTTCGAAAGGCCACAACAGGCGCGTTTGCCTCCGGGGCAACCAGCTCGGCGAAGCTAAGCTTGAGCAACATTGCCAACTTGAGTAGTTTGTCCGGACGAGGGAAGTCACTGCCCTTCAGCCAGTTGGTCACTGCTTGAGCCGTGACCCCTACCTGTTCCGCCAGCTCTTTTTGTGACCATCCGAGCTCAGCAAGGGCAGTTTTAATAGTGGAGCTGTGTAAGGTCTTTTGCATAGCGTGTTAGGGTACGCTAATTCGATTGTCAAATCAAGTTTAATCAAGTGTACGGAACGCGACACCTATAGCGAAGCAAAATGCCTACACAGTGCCTACATGGCGTTAGATAACAAAAAGCCCAGCCGGTGAGGGCTGGGCTAAGTGCTTGATTTTACTGGTGCCGACTGCCGGTTTCGAACTGGCCACCTGATGATTACAAATCAACTGCTCTACCAAATGAGCTAAGTCGGCGTAACTTGTACGGGGCGAATTATACGCTATTTGATACGGGTCAGCGTAGGGCGGCCGCCCTTTTTCGGGGGATCGGTGTCGTCACCCGGCACAATCGGCGCTTCGGTTTTGGCTTCGCTCACCGCTGGCGGCACGGCCGACAACACCGGTGCTGCTGGCGCGTCTTCCACCACGTCTTCCGCTGGCGCCGACTGCTGGCCCAGCTGCGGTTCAAACGCCATGCCTTGGCCGTTTTCATTGGCGTAAATCGCCATCACGTTGTTGACCGGGATGTAGATTTCGCGCGAAACGCCGCCGAAGCGGGCGTGGAAGCGGATGCTGTCGTTGTCCATCTTCAGGCCCGAGGTGGCGCCGAAGCTGATGTTGAGCACGATTTCGCCCTTTTTCACGTATTCCATCGGCACCGTGGTGCTGGCGTCGACTTTGACCGCGAGGTAGGGAGTGTAGCCGCTGTCCGTGCACCACTCGTAGATGGCGCGCAGCAGGTAGGGCTTGGTTGAGATTTCAGACATGGGTCTTCCAGACTGCGGTAAAACACGGCGCGCCGCCAGCAAGTGCCAGCCAGCGCGCCGTAGTGCTTCAATGAACCATTAACGGCGCATCACCTTTTCCGACGGCGTCAGCGCTTCGATGTACGCAGGACGCGAGAAGATACGCTCGGCGTACTTCATCAGCGGCGCGGCGGTCTTCGACAGTTCGATGCCGTAGTGATCCAGACGCCACAGCAGCGGCGCTACCGCCACGTCCAGCATCGAGAACTCGTCGCCCAGCATGTATTTGTTTTTCAGGAACAGCGGCGCCAGCGTGGTCAGGCGGTCGCGGATTTCTGCGCGGGCCTTGTCGTGGCTCTTGTCGTTGCCCTTGGCGCGTTCGCTTTCCAGCGTGTGCACGTGGACGAACAGCTCTTTTTCAAAGTTGAACAGCATCAGGCGCGCGCGGGCGCGCATCAGCGGGTCGGCCGGCATCAGTTGCGGATGCGGGAAACGTTCGTCGATGTATTCATTGATGATGTTCGATTCGTACAAGATCAATTCGCGTTCCACCAGGATCGGCACCTGACCATACGGATTCATGGTCGAGATATCTTCCGGCTTGTTGAACAAGTCGACATCGCGCACTTCAAAGTCCATGCCTTTTTCAAACAGGACCAGACGGCAGCGTTGCGAGAATGGGCAGGTCGTACCCGAGTAGAGAACCATCATTTTTCTAGTTCCTTAGAAGAACAAACAGGGCGAGACCGCGAACGGCTCACCCGGATCGATCGCCCGCCAAACGCGGGCATCGCAAAACAAGCGCCGGCCAAACCGGCGCTCTCGACTATTTCACTTCTTTCCAGAACGACGCATTCAAGCGCCATGCCAGCAGGGCAAACAGCGTCATAAACAGCACCACCGCGACACCCAGTTTTTTGCGGGTCTGCGCTGCAGGCTCCGCCATCCACTCCATGTAGCCGACCAGGTCGGCCACGGCAGTGTCATATTCCAATTTGTCTAGTTTACCTGCCGACACTTGCTTATAGCCAGCAAATTGATGCGTCATTTTGCCGTGCTCGTGCGGATCGGCGACTTCCTCGGTGGTGATTTGTTGTACACCTTGCAATTCCCACAGCACGTGCGGCATGGCCACGTTTTCTACCAGGCGATTATTCCAGCCGGTTGGGCGGGTGTCGTCCTTGTAGAAGCTGCGCAGGTAGGTGTACAGGTAATCACTGCCGCTGCCGGCGCCAGACGCTTTCGCGCGCTGGATCACCGACAAGTCCGGCGGCACCACGCCGAACCATGCTTTCGCATCTTTCGGATTCATGGTGGTGGTCATCATTTCACCGACCTTATCACCGGTAAACAGCAAGTTGGCCTTGATCTGCTCCTCGCTCAAGCCCAGGTCTTTCAGGCGGTTGTAGCGCATGGAGGACGCATTATGACAGTTCAGGCAGTAATTTACGAACAGTTTGGCGCCATGCTGCAATGCTGCGAGGTTATTTGAGCGATCCGGCGCCTTGTCGAGGGTGATTCCGCCCTCGTTGGCCAAGGCCAGGCCGGGTAACAATGCCAAAATAGCAAGCAATCGTTTCGGGAAGTTCATGTGTTGTCCTTTGTGTACTTTATCAGTGGCCGTGGTAGACCACGCGGTCTGGAACCTTCTTGAACGTGCCCATGGCGCTCCACCATGGCATGAACAGGAAGAAGCTAAAGTACAGCAGGGTGCACACTTGCGACACGATGGTGCGGCCTTCGGTCGGCGGCAAGGTGCCGAGGTAACCAAGGGTCAGGAACGAGATGAAGAACACGGCGTACACGTATTTGTGCCAGTCCGGGCGGTAGCGGATCGATTTCACCGGCGATTTATCGAGCCAAGGCAGGAAGGCCAGGATCACCACCGAGGAGCCGAAGAACACCACGCCCCAGAATTTCGCATCCAGCACCTGCGGCAGCATGCCGACGATGGCCACCAGCGCAATCACGGCAATCACGGTCTTGACGCCGGTCGCCAGGCGCGATTTCAGCCAGATGAACACCACGTAGGCGGCCACGAAGAACATCAGCACCCACATGAAGTCGGCGGTGGTGGCGCGCAGCACCGAGTAGAACGCGGTGAAGTACCAGGTCGGCGCAATGTGCAGCGGGGTCTTCAGCGAGTCGCCCGGCAGGAAGTTGTTGTACTCGAGGAAGTAGCCGCCCATTTCCGGCGCGAAGAACACCACCGCGCTGAAGATGGTCAGGAATACCGACACGCCAAACAGGTCGTGCACCGTGTAGTACGGATGCGATGGGATGGAGTCGACCGGGTGGCCGTCCGGGCCCAGGTTTTCCTTGACTTCGATGCCGTCCGGGTTGCTCGAACCAACTTCGTGCAGCGCGATCAGGTGCGCAGCCACCAGGCCCAGCAGCACCAGCGGAATCGCGATCACGTGGAAGGCGAAGAAGCGGTTCAGGGTGGCGTCCGACACCACGTAGTCGCCGCGGATCCACAGCGACAGGTCAGGGCCGATCAGCGGAATCGCGCCAAACAGGTTGACGATCACCTGCGCGCCCCAGTACGACATCTGGCCCCAAGGCAGCAGGTAGCCGAAGAACGCTTCGGCCATCAGGCACAGGAAGATGGCAAAGCCGAACAGCCAGATCAGTTCGCGTGGTTTGCGATACGAGCCGTACAGCAGGCCGCGCGTCATGTGCAGGTAGACGATGATGAAGAAGGCCGAGGCGCCGGTCGAGTGCATATAGCGCACCAGCCAGCCCCACGGTACTTCGCGCATAATGTATTCGACCGAACCGAAGGCCAGGTTGGCGTCCGGCTTGTAGTGCATGGTCAGGAAGATGCCGGTAACGATTTGCAGCACCAGCACCAGCATGGCGAGCGAACCGAAGATGTACCAGAAATTGAAGTTTTTCGGGGCGTAGTATTTGCCCCATTGATCATTCCACAGCTTGGTGAGTGGGAAGCGGTCATCCACCCAGCCCAAGGCTTTTTGTGCGGCCGGTGCATCGGCCGGGAATTTTGTCTCCTTGAATGCACCCATCTTATGCCTCGCCTTTCTCGTCTTTACCGATAACCAGCTTGGTGTCGCTCAGATACATATGGCGCGGGACTTGCAGGTTGTCCGGCGCCGGCTTGTTCTTGAACACGCGGCCGGCCATGTCAAAGGTCGAGCCGTGGCAAGGGCAGAGGAAGCCGCCCTCCCAGTCATCCGGCAGCGAAGGCTGCGGGCCGGGGGTAAATTTGGAGGAAGGTGAGCAGCCCAGGTGAGTACAGATGCCGACCGCGACCAGTAATTCCGGTTTGCGCGAGCGCCACTCGTTGCGGGCGTATTCAGGGGTGAATTCTTCGGGATTGCGCTTGGACTCGGCGTCCGCCACTTTGCCGTCGGTTTTTTTCAGCGACGCCACCATTTCCGGGGTGCGCTTGATGATCCAGACGGGCTTGCCGCGCCATTCCACGGTCTTCATCTCGCCGGGGTTGAGCGTGGAGATATCTACTTCGACCGGCGCACCGGCCGCTTTCGCGCGCTCGGACGGCTGGAAGGTGCTTACTAATGCGCCCGCGGTGGACAGACCTACGACCCCGCCGGCAGCGCCAGTCGCGACCAGCAATCCGCGACGGCCTGAATCGACCTGCTTTTCGTTACTCATACAAACCCCAATCAGTCAAAGTGCGAACAAAATCTTGAGAACTGTGTACAAACTGAAAAACTGAAACCAAGGTACGAAATCCAGCAACACTACATTATAAAGTATGCATGATGCAACTCTAGCACCAACGTTGCTCGTTCCCCAAGATTTTAGTCAGCCGTACACGGCTCCCGCAGCGATGATAGGAGCTTGGGCCATGAGCAGAAATTGATGTAGGTCAATTTATAGCGTAATTCGGCTTGTAAATGCGTAAACAGCAAGCGTGTTTGGAATCCAATTGAAAAAATAGTATGATCCAAGCGCAGTTTTGTTCACAATTGACCACACAGCGAGGATAAAAATATGGCAATGATGCAGGAATTTAAAGAGTTCGCGATGAAGGGCAATGTGGTCGATTTGGCGGTCGGTGTGATCATCGGCGGCGCCTTCGGCAAGATCGTCGATTCGCTGGTGGCCGACATCATCATGCCGCCGATCGGCAAGCTGTTTGGCGGCCTGGACTTTGCCAACTACTACATTCCGCTGAACG
This sequence comes from Duganella rivi, assembly GCF_009857435.1. Taxonomy (GTDB): domain Bacteria; phylum Pseudomonadota; class Gammaproteobacteria; order Burkholderiales; family Burkholderiaceae_D; genus Rugamonas; species Rugamonas rivi. Next base: position 247,901 of record NZ_WWCK01000006.1, on the reverse strand, counting down.
GCCAAGCCGCGAATCTGAGCCTGGCGGAAGCGAAGAAACTGGGCGCCGTGTTCGCTTACGGGAATTTTGCTACCATCTTGCTGAACTTTATCATTCTGGCGTTTGTGATCTTCCAGATGGTGCGCCTGATGAACAAGGCGCGCAACCTGGGCCAAAAGCAGGAAGCGGCCGCCGCTGCGGCAGAACCGCCGCCACCGACCCCGGAAGATATTGTGCTGCTGCGCGAAATCCGCGACTCTCTCAAAAAATAATTCAAGGCCGCCGCCAAGGCGGCAGGCTGGACTGCGATGCGACGACTTTGGTTATTGTTTGCGCAAACGGTGACCGTCGTATTGGCACTGTATTTCGTCTACACGGCGGTGGGCCGGCGCGAGCAGCCGGCGCCGGTGCGCGTGCAGCAAATGGGCAGCGTCGAGCATCCGGCGGCGATGCTGGAGGCGGGCCCATCCAAGCCGCCGCAGTCGGCTGGCGGCTCTTACCGGGCGGCGGCGGCGCGCGCCATGCCGGCCGTGGTCAACATCATCACCAGCAAGAAACCCAAGCGCGGCAAGCATCCGCTGCTGCGCGATCCCTTCTTTAAAAAATTCTTCGGCGAGCGCGACGAGGATAGCGACGACGAATCCAGCCTCGGCTCGGGCGTGATCGTCTCGGCGCAGGGCTACATCCTGACCAACAACCACGTGGTGGAAGCGGCCGATGAAATCGAGGTGGTGCTGGCCGACGGCCGCAAAGCTGCCGCCAAGCTGGTCGGCACCGACCCGGAGACCGATCTGGCCGTGATCAAGATCGCGCTGGAGAAATTGCCGGTGATCGTGCTGGGGCAGGCCGAGCAGGCGCAAGTGGGCGACGTGGTGCTGGCCATCGGCAACCCGTTTGGCGTCGGCCAGACCGTGACCATGGGCATCATCTCTGCGCTGGGGCGCAACAACCTGCACATCAACCATTTCGAGAACTTCATACAGACCGACGCGGCGATTAACTTCGGCAACTCGGGCGGGGCGCTGGTTGATTCCAGCGGCAACCTGCTGGGCATCAACTCGGCAATTTACTCGCAGACCGGCGGCTCGGTCGGGATCGGCTTTGCGATCCCGGTCACCACCGCCAAGTCGGTGATGGAGGCCATTATCAAGTCGGGCCACGTGGTGCGCGGCTGGATCGGGGTGGAAACGCAGGAAATCACGCCCGAGCTGGCCGCCAGCTTCGACCTGACGCGCGAGAGCGGCGCCATCATTGCCGGCGTGGTGCGCAACGGCCCGGCCGACAAGGGCGGCATCAAGCCGGGTGACATCTTGCTGTCGGTCGATGGCAAGCCGGTCAAGGACACCACCAGCATGCTCAATCTCATCGCCCAACTCGCTCCCGGCGGAAAAGCTAAAATGACGGTCTTGCGGAAAAACCGCGAAACCACGCTGGATATCACGGTCGGCAAGCGGCCGGCCAATGCGAAATAAGGACACCATGCATCTGCGAGACCTGACCCAATACCTGCGCGAACTGGAAGCCAACAACAACCGCCCGTGGTTCATCATGAACAAGCCGCGTTACGACATCTTGCGCGAAGAATTCCTGCAAGTGGTGACCGAGATGATTGCCGAACTGGGCAAGTTTGATGCGCAGGTCAAGTTCAGCAATCCGAAGAAAGCCATGTTCCGCATCAACCGCGACGTGCGCTTTGCGCATGACAAGAGCCCGTACAAGACGCGCTTCTCGGCGGCGGTGGCGCCGAATGATATGCGCCGTCCAAGCAAGGCTGGCGGGCCGACTTACTACATGCAGATTGATGGCAGCGGCAAGCTGCTGTTCGGCGCCGGCGAGTACATGCCGCCGCCGCACCGTTTGAAAGCGCTGCGCCAGCACATGGTTGAGGATGCGGCGGGTTTCCGCAAAGTGTTGAAGAACAAGAAGCTGGTGGCGACGTATGGCGATATTCAGAACGAAGGCAAGTTGCAGCGTCCGCCGAAAGGCTTCGATCCAGAGCATGAGCACATTGAGTACATCAAGCTGAAGAGTTTCTTTGTGTGGACGGAGATTGATTTGCAGCTGAACAAGCCGGAGCTGCTGGTGCCGACGCTGGCGGCCGGCCTCAAAGACGCTTACCCGCTGGTCGCGTGGATGCGTGAGGCGAAGTCTGACGTGGAAGAGGAATAACCCCTAAAGCTCCAGGGGTCTGACCCCGTACGGGGTCAGACCCCACGCCACTGTCGTGGCCGATTGTTGGCGGTGTCTTGGGGCGGGGGGAAGAGCGTTTTAACCCGTTTACTCGTCCTTGGGGTCGCGGGAAAGCAAGCGGGCGACCATGGTTTGGGGTTGGTCGCCGTCAAACAGCACCCCAGCCACCGCATTGGTGATCGGCATCTCAACACCAAGCTTGGCCGACAGTTCGCGCACGGCCTTGGCGCACGGCACGCCTTCGGCTACATGCCCCAACTCCTGCACGATCACATCCAGCGCCTTGCCCTGCGCCAGCCCGAGGCCGACGCGGCGGTTGCGCGACAGGTCGCCGGTGCAGGTCAAAATCAAGTCGCCCATGCCGGTCAAACCCATGAAGGTCTCAGTCTGGCCACCCAGCGCCACGCCGAGGCGGGTGATCTCCGCCAGGCCACGCGTAATCAGCGCCGCGCGCGCATTCAACCCCAGGCCCAGACCATCAGCCGCACCGGTAGCAATTGCCAAAATATTCTTGACCGCGCCGCCGACTTCCACGCCGACCAGATCCTCGCTCGAATACACGCGCATATTGCCGCCGTGCGCAGTCTCCACCACGCTGGCGCGCAATGCCGCCGAGTCCGACGCAATGGTCAGCGCACACGGCAAGCCCTTGGCCACTTCCTGCGCAAACGACGGCCCCGACAGCGCACCACCGGGCACCGTATCGCCCAGCACTTCACGCACAATCTGGTGCGGCAGCAGGCCGGTGTCGTATTCAAAGCCCTTGCACAGCCACACCACGTTGGGAATGGAACGACCCTTGAGCGATTGCAGCAGCGGCCGCAAGCCAGCTACTGGACAGGCCGCAATCAGCAGGCTGCCGTGCTCGGCCACATGGGCCAGCGCCGCATCGAAATCGGCCGCCACTTGCAGACGCTCAGGGAAAGCATAACCGGGCAGGTAGGGATTTTCGCGGGCAAGCGCCATCGCCTGCAGGGCAGCAGCATTGCGGCCCCACAGCAGCACGTCGTGACGCTGGGCCAGCGCCATGGCCACGGCCGTGCCCCAGGCGCCTGCGCCGAGCACGCTCACCTTGCGAGCGATGCCCGCCTGTTTGTTCTTATCTTGCATGGGATCTCATTCGGCGCGTGGGAGTGCGCCGCTACGGCAATTATATGCCCCAGACTTCGGAATTTTTGACGTAACCGACCAGGCCGTCGCGATGACGCACCTTGATCCAGCCGCCGGCCACGCTTTCGCTCAGTTCCAGCAGCACGCCCTTGTCGGCGGTGAACACGGCGCTGGCCGCATCATCCGGCGTGGAGCGGATTTTCAGATTCGGGGTTTTGACGATGACGTTGCGCTTGGTGCTCAGGCCTTTAGCCTCGGTCCACGCCAGCTCGCCGTTGACGTCACGGACTTTCAGCCATTCGCCGTAGGCCAGCACCACTTCCAGCGGGGCGCCGCGCGGTACGACAAACAGTTTGCCCCCCTTGGTCGACGGCGCGTCGTACAAGATCACGGGCGCAGCGCCTACCGTTTTGAAATCATATGCCTGACTCGCGGCAGCAGCCAGCGTCATGGTCAGAGCAGCGATTAAACGGGGAAATGTCATGGCTTACCTTGGGATGGGGAAAACTGCCGCCGGACGAGCGTCCGGCGGCGGGGGAATTACTTAGTGGGTCGCGTCAGCGGCTGGGGCAGCAGCGGCTGCTTCAGCGATCGCTTGTTGACGCTGCTGGTAGAACACTTCGAAGTTGATCTCGGCCAGGTGCACTGGTGGGAAACCGGCACGGGTGATCACGTCAGCAATGTTGGCGCGCAGGTATGGGTACACGATGTTCGGGCAGCCGATGCCCAGCAGTGGATCCAGCTGTTCTGCTGGAATGTTGCGGGCTTCGAAGATACCAGCTTGTTTGCCTTCAACCAGGAATGCCACTTTGTCTTTGACTTTAGCGGTCACGGTGATGGTCACGGTCGATTCGAAGATGCCGTCAGCCAGCGGCTCGGCGCCGACGTCCAGCGCGACTTCGATGGTCGGTGCTTCCTGTTCCAGGAAGATAGCCGGCGAATTAGGTTGTTCCAGCGACAGGTCTTTCAGGTAGACGCGTTGGATTTGGAATACTGGTTGCAGATTTTCTTCAGACATGGAACGCTTTCGTTATAGTAAATCGAGCGGCACCGGCCGCCCGGATGATGTTTGCTTGGTATGGCTAGAAGACAGCTCAAATCAAACGCGAGGGCAATTGTATCAAAACCATTATGGTTTTAAAGGCTTTCCGCCCGACGTACGTTGTATTTGGTGGCTATTAGCCATTTAACAAGGGCGACAAGCCGCCAGCTTGATCGAGCGCATACAAATCGTCGAAACCACCGACGTGGGTCTCGCCGATATAGATTTGCGGCACGGTGCGGCGACCGGTCTTTTGCATCATCGAAATACGTTGCTCAGGGTCAAGATCCACGCGGATCTTCTTCAGGCCGGTCACACCCTTGGATTCCAGCAGGCGCTCAGCGCGGATGCAGTACGGGCACACGGCGGTGGTGTACATAATCACTTCGGCAGTCATCTTGCTTTCCTCCAATTACTTAGCCAGCGGCAGGCCGGCTTTTTGCCATGCGGCAACGCCACCTTCCAGGTTAACCACGTCGCCGAAGCCGGCTTTGCCCAGCTTGGCGGCGGCGGCCGAACCACGGGCGTCGCTCTTGCCGACCACGATCAGGCTACGGCTCTTGAACTTGTCCAGCTCCGGCAGGCGCTTGTCCAGCTCGGCCAGCGGGATATTCTTGGCGTCAGGCAAGTGGCCGTCGGCGTAATCCTTGGCGTCGCGCACATCTAAAATGGTGGCTTTGCCGCGGTTAATCAACATAGTAATGTCTTGCGGGCTGCCGCGCTTGCCGCGCACGGTTAAGGACGGCCACAGCAGGGCGCCGCCGGAAACCAGCACGATGGCGATCAGAAAAATATTGTCAATGAAGAATTTCACAGTAATCCAATGGTTGAACTCAATCTGCGCATTATAAAATAGAAGCTGTAAGAGTTCTCAAAGCACCGGTTTTCCAACTTTTCTTGAAAAGATAGTCCACATGTACAAAATCGTTTTCATGCGCCACGGCGAATCCACCTGGAACCTGTCGAACCGCTTCACCGGCTGGACCGACGTTGATCTGACCGAAAAAGGCATCAATGAGGCCAAGCAGGCCGGCAAGCTGCTGAAGGACGGCGGCTACACCTTCGACCTGGCTTATACCTCGGTGCTGAAGCGCGCAGTGCGCACGCTGTGGCTGGCGCTGGACGAAATGGACATGATGTACCTGCCGATCAAGAACGACTGGCGTTTGAACGAGCGTCACTACGGCGCGCTCCAAGGCCTGGACAAGGGCGAGACCGCCGCCAAGTACGGCGACGAGCAAGTGCTCGTTTGGCGCCGCAGCTATGACACGCCGCCGCCGGCGCTGGAAGCGGGCGACGACCGCGCTTCGTTCAACGATCCGCGCTACGCCGGCTTGTCGAAAGAACAAATTCCGCTGACCGAGTGCCTGAAAGACACCGTGGCCCGCGTGGTACCGGTGTGGGATGAGGAAATCGCTCCAGCCATCAAGGCCGGCAAGAAAATCATCATCTCGGCCCACGGCAACAGCCTGCGCGCCCTGATCAAGATGCTGGACGGCATCAGCGACAGCGATATCGTTGGCCTGAACATCCCTAACGGCACCCCGCTGGTGTACGAGCTGGACGCTGAGCTGAAACCGATCCGTCACTACTACCTCGGTGATGCCGACGCGATTGCCGCCGCTCAGGCTGCGGTGGCTAACCAGGGTAAGGCCAAGTAATTTGTCGTCTCCTTCGTTCCGTAAAGCAGCGCTCCTGCTGCTGATGTTATCGTCGCTGGGAGCGCAAGCCGCTCCCTTCGGCAAGGCAACCGAGCGCAGCAAGCAAAAAGCTGCCGCCGAGGCTGAACGCGCCGGCGTGCAGCAGAAGCTGTCTGCGCTCAAGAAAGACATCAGCAAGACTGAATCCGCCAAGGACGACGCGGCCGATACGCTGGCCGAGTCCGAACAGGCGATTTCGGACGCCAACCGCTCGCTGCGCGACCTGCAGCAAGAGCAGGCCGATACCAACGTCAAGCTGGTGCAGTTGTCGGCCGTGCATGACAAGCTGGCGGCCACGGTCGCCAGTCAAAAGCAGCAGCTGGCCAAGCTGCTGCGCGAGCAGTACGTGGCCGGGAACGAAGACCGCATCAAGTTGCTGCTGTCGGGCGACAATCCCAATCGGATTAACCGCGATTTGCAGATGATGGCCTACGTCTCGCAGGCGCAGGCGCGCTTGCTGGACTCGCTGCGCGCCAACCTGAAGGCCGTCGAGGTCAACCAGGAAGAGGCGCAGAACGCCAAGGACGAGCTGGAAGAAATCGCTCAGGAGCAATTACAGCAAAAAGCCAAGCTGGAGCAGGAGAAGGCGCGCCGCGCCGCCTTGCTGACCACCTTGTCGAAGAAACTGGTGGCCCAGCGCAAAGAAGCCGGCAACCTCGAACGCGACGAGCAGCGCATGACCGGGCTGGTCGACAAGCTGAACAAGCTGATCGCCGAGCAAGCCATCGCCGCTGCCGCCGAGAAGAAACGCCAGGAACAACTGGCCGCCGCCCGCGCCGCCGCCAAAGCCAAGGCGGAAGCCGACGCCCGGGCGCTGGCCAAGGCCAAGGCCGCCGAGGCGGAGCGCCAGCGCCTTGCCAAGGCCAACAGCAATACCAAGTCCGGCACCATCAAGCCGGCCACCCCGAACCCAGCCGATGCAATCGACGCCGACGAGCCGAAAGTGGCCGCTACGCGTCCGGGTGTCGGCGGGGCAGGCGGCAGCAGTGGCGCCGCCGCCGCTGGCCAGGGCGGGAGCGGATCCGGCGCTGCCGGTAGTGGCGCCGGCGCGGCCGCCTCGGTAGAAAACACGCCGCCGGCCAAGCCGGCCGACATCGCGCTGGCGCCAGCCATGCCGGCCGGCGCCTTCGCCAGCTTAAAAGGCCAGCTGCGTGCCCCGGTGGCGGGCAAGGTGGCCGCCAAATTCGGTTCCAAGCGCGGCGACGGCCCAAGCTGGAAGGGCGTCTTCATCCGCACTTCCGAGGGCGCCGACGTGCACTCGGTGGCCGGCGGCCGTGTCGTGTTCGCCGACTGGCTGCGCGGTTTCGGCAACCTGATCATCGTCGATCACGGCGGCCAATACATGAGTATTTACGGCAATAACCAATCGCTGCTCAAACGGGTCGGCGACATCGTCAAAGGCGGCGACCCCATTGCCAGCGCAGGTAACAGCGGCGGTAACGAGGAATCGGGGCTATACTTTGAACTTCGCCATCAGGGCGCAGCATTCGATCCGGCTGGCTGGGTCAAGTTTTAAGGTTCGCGGGAAAAATGGGCAACAAAGTCAAGAGCATCGGCCTGATCGGCCTCGGTATGGTGGCTGGTGTTGCCGCCTCGTTCCAGTTTTCCGCCATTGCGCAAAAAGTTACCGGCAGTCCGCTGCCGATTGAGGAACTGCGCCAGCTATCCGACGTGTTTGGCCTGATCAAGAGCGATTACGTCGAAAACGTCGACGACAAAAAGCTGCTGACCGAAGCCATTTCCGGCATGGTGTCCTCGCTCGATCCGCACTCGGTCTACCTGGATAAAAAAGCCTTCCGCGAAATGCGCGAGACCGTGGCCGGTAAATTCGTCGGCGTTGGCGTCGAAGTGGCGCTGGAAGACGGCTACATCAAAGTGGTCTCGCCGATTGAAGATACGCCCGCGTTCAAGGCCGGCATCAAGGCTGGCGACGTTATCACCCGCATCGACGGCTCCCTGATTAAAGGCGTGTCGCTGGATGAATCGGTGAAAAAGATGCGCGGCGAACCGCGCTCCAAAGTGAGCATCACCATCAGCCGCAAGGACGAAGACAAGCCGCTGGTGTTCAACATCGTGCGCGAAGAAATCCGCGTGCAAAGCGTGAAGGCCAAGATCGTGGAACCGGGCTACGCGTGGGTGCGCATCTCGCAATTCCAGGAACCGACGGTGGAAGACATGGCGAAGAAAATCACCGCCCTGTACCACCAAGACCCGAACATCAAGGGACTGGTGCTCGACCTGCGCAACGATCCGGGCGGCGTGGTGCCGGGCGCGATCGGCGTGTCGGCCGCCTTCCTGCCGAAAGACTCGGTGATCGTCTCCACCAACGGCCAACTGGTCAGCTCCAAGGAGACCTTCTACGGCCGCCAGGAATTCTACGCGCCGCGCGCCAAGACCGACCCGCTGGCCAAGCTGCCGGCCGCACTGAAAGACGTGCCGATGGTGGTGCTGGTGAACGGCGGCTCCGCCTCGGCGTCCGAAATCGTGGCTGGCGCGCTGCAAGACTACAAGCGCGCCACCATCATCGGCCAGCAGACCTTTGGCAAAGGCTCGGTGCAAACCCTGCGCCAATTGACCGCCGATACCGCCGTCAAGCTGACCACCGCCCGCTACTACACGCCGAAGAACCGCGCCATCCAGGCACTGGGCATCACGCCGGATTTGAAAGTCGATGAAACGGCGGAAGGCGATGGCCTGAACCGCTTGCGCGTGCGCGAAGCCGACCTGCAAAAACACCTCGGCAACGACAAGGATCCGCAAGCGGAAGCGGCCAAGCGCGATCCGCAGGAAGAGGAACAAGCCATCGCTGCCTTGGCCAAGAAAGCCAAGCCGGTGGAATTCGGCTCCAAGGAAGACTTCCAGCTGGAGCAGGCGCTGAATCACTTCAAAGGCTTGCCGGTCAAACTGTCCAAATAAACCGCTGCGCGCCACCGCCGCAGAGCGACGATGAACGACTTACAATTGCTGCGCTACTCGCGCCATATCCTGCTCGACGAAATCGGCATCGAAGGCCAGCAAAATCTGCTGGACGCGCACGCGCTGGTGATCGGCGCCGGCGGCCTCGGTTCGCCGGCCGCCATGTATTTGGCGTCGGCCGGCGTTGGCCATATCACGCTGGTCGATAACGATACGGTCGATCTGACCAACTTGCAGCGCCAGATCGCCCACACCACGGAGCGCGTCGGCCAGTCCAAGGCCGAATCGGCGCGCCTCACGCTCCAGCAAATCAACCCTGAAATCATCGTCACCGCGCTGAACGAGCGCGTAGATGATGCGCGCCTCGCCGAGTTGGTCGCCGACGCCGACGTGGTACTCGACTGCACCGACAACTTCGCCACCCGCCACGCCGTGAACCGCGCTTGCGTGGCCGCGAATAAACCGCTGGTGTCGGGCGCGGTGATCCGCTTCGATGGCCAGATCAGCGTTTTCGATCCCCGCAGCGGTGAGCAGCCTTGCTACTCCTGCCTGTTCCCGCAGGATCAGCAATTTGAAGACGTGGCCTGTTCCACCATGGGCGTGTTCGCGCCGCTGGTGGGCGTGGTTGGCGCCATGCAGGCGGCCGAAGCGCTCAAGCTGCTGATGGGCGTGGGCGGCTCGCTGGCCGGACGCTTGATGATGTTAGACGGATTACACATGGAATGGACGAGCATCATCGTCGGGCGCAATGGCGCTTGCCCGGTGTGCGCCGCTCAAACAAAAGGAGATTGAACTTGCTGAACAAACGCCTCGCCGTACTGCCTCTCGCACTGGCCGCTGCCTTTAGCGCGCACGCCGCCACGACCACCACCAAGTACCTGATCATCTCCGAAAACGCCAACAAGCAAATCGGCCAGCAGATCGTCGAGCGTCATGACGACGGCCTGACCAAAGTCATTTTCGGATACAAGGATAACGGCCGCGGCCCGGATCTGGAGGAACAATTCCGCGTTGGCGCGGACGGCACCATGACCGAGTACGCCGTCAAAGGCAATTCGACCTTTGGCGCGGTGGTGAACGAGCAGTTCAGCCGCAAGGGCGATCAGGCCACGTGGAAGTCGACCTCCGAGCAGGGCGCCAAAACCGTCAGCGGCGCGGCCGCCTACCTGCCGCTGAATTCCTCGTTTGAAGTAGCATCGGTGGCCATTAGTGCGGTAGCGAAAACGCCGGACGGCAAACTGCCGCTGCTGCCATCGGGCACCCTGTCGCAGCGCGTGCTCGATAGCGTGGAAGTCACCAGCGCCACCGGCCAGAAACAAACCGTGAATTTGCTGGCGCAAACCGGCATCGGCCTGTCGCCGTCGTTCTACTGGGCCACCGCCGGCGCGCAACCACGCCTGTTCGGCGTGATCATGCCGGGCTTCGGCAACGTGCTGGAAGAGGGTTGGCAGTCTGCCGCGCCGGTGCTGGGCCAGCGCCAGAAAGCCGCCGAGCAGCAGATGCTGACCGACGCCGCCGCCAAGTTGCAGCACCCGCTCGACGGCCTGACCGTGGTGCGCAACGCGCGCATCTTCGATAGCGAGAAAGCCACTGTCGGCCAGCCGTCCGACATTTATGTGCTGCGCGGCCGCATCACCTCCATCCAGCCAGCCGGTTCGCCAACGCGCAACGCCGACAACGTGATCGACGCCGCCGGCCGCATCGTGCTGCCTGGCCTGTTCGACCTGCACGGCCACGTCGACCGCTGGTCTGGCGCGCTGAATATGTCGACCGGCGTCACCAGCGTGCGTGACATGGGCAACGACAACAAGCAGCTGCAAGCCATGCTCGATGAAACGGCTGCCGGCAAGCTGCTGGCGCCGCAGGTGGTGCCGGCCGGCTTCCTCGAAGGCGAGAGCCCATACAGCGCCAATCTCGGTTACGTCATCAAAGACCTGCAGCAAGCCAAGGACGCGATCGACTGGTACGCGCAGCGCGGCTATCCGCAGCTGAAGATTTACAACTCCTTCCCGAAAGCCATCCTGAAGGACACCATCGCCTATGCGCACAGCCGCGGCATGCGCGTGTCCGGCCACATCCCGGCCGGCCTGCGCGCGCAGGAAGCGCTGGACGCGGGCTACGACGAAATCCAGCACATCAACCAAGTGCTGCTGAACTTCCTCGTCAAGCCGGATACCGAAACGCGTAACCTGAACCGCTTTGTGCTGCCTGCTGAAAAAGTAGCGGATCTCGACTTCAACTCCAAGCCGGTGAAGGACTTCGTCGCCTTGCTGGCCAAGAAGCAGATTTCGATCGATCCAACCATGGCCACCTTCGCCTTCCTCAAGCAGCGCGACGGCGATATGAACGAGCCGTATGCGGCGCTGGCGGCGAACATGCCGCCGGACGTGGCGCGCGGCTTCAAGGTCGGCACCATGAAGATCGATGGCGACGCGCAGCTCAAGCGCTACGAGAAGTCCTACGCCAAGATGGTGGAATTCGTCGGCCTCATGTACAAGGCCGGTGTGCCTATCGTGGCCGGTACCGACGATATCGCCGGCTTCACGCTGCACTCCGAACTGGCGATGCTGGTCAAAGCCGGCCTGACGCCGGCGCAGGCGCTGCAAGTGGCAACCCGCAACGGCGCGCGCTACACCCGCACCAGCAATGACCGCGGCAGCATCGCAGCGGGCAAGCTGGCCGACATCGTGCTGGTGGACGGCGATCCGACCAAGAACATTGAAGACGTGCGCAAGGTATCGGCAGTCATCACGCGCGGCTACCTGATTTACCCGCAGGAGATTGACGCGGCGCTGGGCATCGCGCCGTTCGTGAGCGATGCGCCGCAAGTGAGCAAGGGCACGGCGCCGGCCAAGGTAAGTTATGGCGGCGGCAACGAAGGCGCCCGCGCCCGGGTGGAAGCGAGCGCCCGTAAACACGACTAAAGCGTAAGGTCTTGTAAAGAAACTGTCATATTAAGGGCGCGTTAAGCGCTAAAACGGATAAATTAGGGCCAAAAGTCGCAAGGGCCCTGATTCCGCCTTATACTCTGCACTCATTTTTATTTGTGTTGTCATACTATGAAAAAGCTGAACCTTCGCAGCCGCGCGCAACGCGGCTTTACGCTGATCGAAATCATGGTGGTCGTGGTGATCATGGGCGTGCTGGCCGCGCTGGTGGTGCCTAAGCTGCTGAGCCGCACCGGCGAATCCAAGATCGCCGCCGCCAAGGTCGATATCGCGACCCTGATGCAGGCGCTGAAACTGTACAAGCTGGATAACCAGCGCTACCCGACCACCGAGCAAGGCCTGCAAGCCCTGATCGAAAAGCCAACCGGCGGCCCAGCGGCTAACGGCTGGAAGGCCGGCGGCTACGTTGAGAAGATGCCGAAAGACCCATGGGGCAATCAGTATCAGTATCTGTCGCCGGGCATCAAGGGCGAGATCGATATCTTCTCCTACGGCGCTGATGGTCAACCTGGCGGCACCGGCGACGACGCCGATATCGGCTCCTGGGATAACTGATTACTGATCGCTGATCATGCGCCGCGAGCGTGGCTTCACGCTGATTGAACTGCTGGTGGTGATGGTCATCTTGGGCATCATCCTGGGGCTGGTGTCGCTCAACGCGCTGCCGGGCCAGAAGCAGTCGATGCAGCAGGACGCCAAGCGCATCGCGCTGCTGCTGCAACTGGCGCGCGATGAAGCCATCGTGCGCAACCGCCAGATCGCCTTTGAAGCAGGCCCGGAAAACTACCGCTTCATGATCCGCAACGACAACAAGCAATGGGAGCAGGTGGTTAACGACGACCTGCTGCGCGAGCGCGAATTCAAGAACGCGCCGGTCACGCTGCTGCTCGACCCGGCGCCGCCGCTGCCGGAACCCACGCTGCGCATCATCTTCGGCCGCGAGCCGGTCGACAAACCCTTTGTGCTGAATATGGTGTCCAGCGACGGCGCCAGCATCGCCATCCGCGCCGACGGCATCGGCCATTTCACGGTGGATTGATATGCGCCGGCCATCGTCTCATCGCGGATTCACCATGCTGGAAGTGCTGGTCGCACTGATGATCGTCGCCACCGCGCTGATTGCGTCGCTGCGCGCGGTCGGCAGCCTTACCTCCAACAGCGATGGCCTGCGCGCCAATATGATGGCCACGTGGTCGGCCGAGAACCGGCTGGTGCAAATGCGCTTGTCCAAGTCCTTCCCGCCGATCGGCAAGCAAACCTACGAATGCCCGCAGGGCGACCTGCTGCTGATGTGCGAGGAAGAAGTCATCGCCAGCCCGAACCCGCGCTTCCGCCGCGTGGAGGTGAGCGTGTTTGAAGCCGCACATCCTGAGCGCCGCATCATCAAGCTGGTGCAACTGGTGCTGAGCCCATGATGATGAAACGCGTTCATCGACAGCCTGGTTTCACGCTGATTGAACTGCTGCTGGCGATTTCCATCCTCGCCATCATCGCGGTGCTGGGCTGGCGCGGGCTCGATAGCATCATCCGCTCGCGCTCCACGCTGACCGCCGGCATGGAGCAGACGCGCGGCCTGCAACTGGCGTTCGCGCAGATGCAGAGCGATTGCGAGAATCTGGCCGATAGCGCGCTGCTGCAAAGCCGCGCCTTTATGCAGGCAGAGAATGACCGCATCACGTTGGTGCGCATGGTGATGGGCGAAAATCAGCCAACGCGCTTGCAGGTGGTGTCGTACCGCGTTGTGGGCGGCGTGCTGACGCGGCGCGAGTCGCTGGCTACCCGCGAACTGACGCAACTCGACAATCTGTGGCAGGCCGCGCTGGCCGATACCGATTCCAGCATGGCTGCCGTGGCGCTGCAATCGGGCGTGCAAGGCATGGCGACGCGCTTCTGGATTCCCGGCGCGAGTACCGGCAATGCAGGCTGGCGTGCCGCGGCCGGCGTGTCGACTGCGGGCGCCGCTGGCAGCGCCAATCTCCCGACCGGACTGGAAGTGTCGATGACGCAGCAGGGCCAGGAAATCCCGATGGTGAAGTCCTTCCTGTTGGGGGCTCTATGAAGCCGCATTTGCAACGACAGCGGCAACGAGGCGTGGCCGTCATCACGGCGCTGCTGCTTACCACGCTGGCGGTGACCATCGTCACTAGCTTGTTCTGGTTGCAGCAGGTGCAGGTGCGCTCGATGGAAAATCAGCGCCTGCAACTGCAAACGCGCTGGATTTTGCGCGGTGCGCTGGATTTGAGCCGCTTGATCTTGAATCAGGACTTTAACGACTCGCCACTTGTCACGCAACTGAACGGCATTTGGGCCACGCCGCTGGAAGAGACGCGGCTCGATGATTACGTCGAGCGTGAGCGCCAGCAGGGCGAGAACTTCAACGCCACCCTGTCCGGCCGCATGATCGATGCGCAGTCGCGCTACAATCTGGCGAATCTTGCCGGTGCCGGCAAGCAGCCCAACACTGCTGAGATAGAGGTTTTCGAGCGCCTGCTGAACAATTTGCGGCTGGATTCCAGCTTGGCGCGCGGCGTGGCGGATTTGGTGACCAATGCTCAGCCCACACCCGCGCAGCAAACCACCACGACCACCCAGCCGGTTGGACTGGTGCGGGTGGAAGATCTGCTGGCGGTGGCGGGCTTTACGCCGCAAGCCGTTGAACAGCTGCGCGACTATGTCATCATACTGCCCAGCGCCACGCCGCTGAACGTGAATACTGCACCGGCAGAGTTGTTGTCGGCACTGGTGCCTGGACTGTCGCTGTCGGATGCTGCGGCCATGGTCAGCACACGCAAGACCGTGTACTACCTGAACACGGGGTCATTCACGGGGGTGTCGCAGATGCAGGGCAAGAAGGCCGGTGTGAGTTTCAGTGTGCGCAGCGACTACTTCCTGGCCTACAGCCGCGTGAAACTGGACCGCGCCACGCTGGAAACGCAGTCGCTGCTGAAGCGTGCAAGAGGCTACACCACGGTGGAATGGATACGGGAATACTAGAACAGCGATGAACGAAAGCGAGATCCTTTGACGACATTATTTATTCGCTATCCGGCCAAGGCCAGCGTCGACAGCGGCGCGGCCCAGACCTGCCCGTTCGCGCTGGTGGGCGACGGCGGCAACCTGCTGCAACAAGGTTCGGCGCCGCTGGGCAATCTGGCAGACCTGGTGGCCTCTTCGCGCCGCGTAGTGCTGCTGCTGGCCGCGCCGGACACCACCCTGCTGCGCGTGAAAGCGCCGCCGCTGTCGGCCGCCAAGCTGAAGGCCGCGCTGCCGGCGCTGGTGGAAGAACAAGTGCTGGGCGATCCGGCTGATTGCGTGCTGGCCGCCACCGCTGAAGACAGCGAAGGCCTGCGCACCGTGGCCGTAGTGCAGCGCGCGTGGCTGGAAGTGCTGGTCAAGGCACTGCTGGCGCAAGGCGCGCATTCGGTGTCGGTGGTGCCGTCGCAACTGTGCCTGCCGTTCCAGCCGGGCGCCGTTTCGGCCACCCTGCTGCAAGGCGATGCAGGCTTTGACCTGATCCTGCGCCAATCGCAATTCGAAGGCCTCGGCCTGACGCTGCCGGCGCAACCGCAAGCCGCGCTGCAAACCCTGCGCGCACTGGCCGGCGACCAGCCGGTGACGCTGTACCTGAACCAAGCGCAGAAAGCACATTTTGAATCGCTGGCCGCCGAGATCCCGCACCTGACGCTGGAAGAAGACCAATGGCAGCACTGGGTCGCCGCAGCGCGCAGCGCAGGGCTGGACTTGGCGCCGGCATTGGGCGCCAGCGGCAGCTCGGCGCGCGCATGGCAGCGCTGGCGCTGGCCGCTGCGCATCGCCGTGGCGGCGCTGCTGGTCAACGTGGTTGGCCTGAACATCGAATGGATGCGCCTCAAGAACGAGGCCAAGGCCGTAGATCAGGCGATGAAGCAGACCTTCAAATCGGTCTATCCGAAAGAGCCGCTGATCGCCGCGCCGCTGGATCAGATGAACCGCAACATCCGCCTCGCCAAAGCCAATAGCGGCGAAGTCGGCGCGGATGAATTTGTGAACCTGAGCGCCGGCTTCGGCGAAGCGCTGAGCGTACTGCCGCGCCGCGACATCATCGCCACGCTGGAATACAAGGATCACGCGCTGGTGGTCAAGGTCAAACCAAACACCGTGGACGCAGCCGCCGTAGCACAGCTGCGCTCCGCGCTGACCGGCCGCAAGCTGGATCTGCAAGAGCCGACGCCCGGTTCATGGAAGATCGTGCCGGCGGCGGGAGGAAAATCATGAGCAAGCCGAATCAATTCCAGGAACTGCGCACCCGCGCCGACACCTTCTGGCAGGAGCGCACCGACCAGGAACGCAAGCTGCTGCGCATCGGCGGCATCGTGCTGGGACTGGGCCTGTTCTACTCCGTGCTGATAGACCCGGCGCTGAGCGGCCGCGCGGCGCTGCATAAATCGCTGCCGCAGATGCACCAGCAAGCGGCCGAGATGCAGAACATGGCGCGCGAAGCGCAAGCGCTGCAAAGCCAAAACACCATCGCGCCAACGCCGATGACGCGCGATAACCTCAACGCCGGCCTGGCCGCGCGTGGCCTCAATCCGCAATCGCTCAACGTCACCGGCGAATACGCCAAGGTGCAGTTCAACGGCGCGCAGTACGCCGGCGTGGTGGCCTGGCTGGACGCCATCCGCATCGAGAGCCGCATCAACGTGGTGGACGCCAGCTTTACCGCGCAAGACGCGCCGGGCGTGGTCAACGCCAGCCTGACGCTGCGCCAGGGAGTCCGATGAAGCGCGCCATGCTATGGTTGCTGACCGTGGTGCTGACGGTCGTGGTGACGCTGCTGGTGTTTTTCCCGGCCGCGTGGCTGGGTTCCATTGTTGAGCAGCGCACCGGCGGCCGTTTGACGCTGGGGGATGCGCAAGGTACGCTGTGGCGCGGTTCCGCCTTTATCGGCGGCGCGGCAGGCAATAACAGCCCGGTCACACCGCTGCTGCCGGGGCGTTTCAGCTGGAAGATTTCGCCGCTGGCGCTGGTCGGCATGGTGGAACTCCAACTGGAGAACCCGGAAGCGCTATTGCAGCCGGTGACCTTCCACGGCGGCTGGTCGCAATGGCAGTTGAGCCCATCGGCGCTGCTGCTGCCGGCCGAGGGCTTGGCTGGTTTGGGCGCGCCGCTCAACACCATGGCGCCGAGCGGCACCATGCGCTTGTCGTGGACCGGCTTGGAGCTGGTGCTGGCCAATCGCCAGTTGAGCGTTGAAGGCCGCACCACGCTGGAGATGACCGACATGGCGTCGCGCCTGTCGTCGATCCGGCCGCTGGGCAGTTACGCCATGGCGCTGGACTGGCACGGCCAGCAGGCGCAGTTGACGCTCAGTTCCGTGAAAGGGCCGCTGTTGCTGAGCGGCCGGGGAAGCTTGAATAACGGCCGCTTACAGTTTTCCGGGCAGGCCGAGGCAGCACAAGGATACGAAGAGACGCTGGCCAATCTATTGAATTTGCTGGGCCAGCGTAAGCCAGGTTTTGACCGCAACGTCATCGCATTAGAGTTCCACTAAAGATAAAGTTCAGACTATGAAAAACCAGTTCGTGAGCAAACCCAATCTTCCTGCGCTGCGCCGTTTGAGCGCAGGTGCGATGCTGTGCTGCGCGATCAGCGCCGCGCCGACCGCCGCGCTGTTGCTGCCCGTGGTGGCGCATGCTGCGGCCGACGACGCTGCGCTGAACTTTGTCGGCGCCGACATCGAGTCGGTCATCAAGGCAGTGGGCCACTACACCAACATCACCTTCGTGATCGATCCACGCGTGAAAGGCACGCTGACCGTGGTCTCGGAAAAGCCGGTGACCAAGTCGCAGGCCTTTAGCCTGTTGACCTCCGCGCTGCGCCTGCAAGGCTACGCGGTGGTCAGCGGCGACGGCTACGCCAAGGTGGTGCCGGAAGCGGACGCCAAGCTGCAAGCCGGCCCGACGCAGGTCGACGGCACGCAGGCCAAGGGCGATCAAATCGTCAGCCAGATTTTCCGCTTGAATTACGAGTCGGCCAACAACGTGGTGACGGTGCTGCGTCCCTTGATTTCGCCGAATAACACCATCAACGCCAACCCTGGCAACAACAGCGTGGTGGTGACCGACTACGCCGACAACGTCAAACGCCTGGCTAAAATCGTCGCTGCGCTGGATGCGCCGGCGGTGGCAGACCTGGACGTGATCCCGGTGCGCTACGCCATCGCCAGCGACCTCGCGGCCATGATGAACAAGCTGCTGGATTCTTCCGGCGGCGCTGCCGATGGCGGCAAGACCTCGGTGCTGGCTGACCCGCGCACCAACTCGCTGGTGCTGCGCGCACCGTCGGCGGCGCGCGCCAACCTGGCCAAGTCGCTGATCGCCAAACTCGATCAGCCGACGCAGGAATTGGGCAATGTGCACGTGGTCTACCTGAAGAATGCGGAAGCCACCAAGCTGGCGCAGACTTTGCGCTCGGTGGTGTCGGGCGAAGTGTCGCAGCAGAGCGCCAGCGGCAGCACCAACTCGCAGACTGGCAACAACAATAGCGGTGGCTTCGGCAGCAATAACAACAACAGCACCGGCAGCAGCAACACGTCCGGCGGCGGCAGCACCGGCCCAAGCAATCCGCTGCTGAGCGGCTCGGGCAGCAACCAGCAGCAGGGCAGCGGCGGCGGTTCGGCCGGTTTCATTCAGGCCGACGCCAGCACCAACACCCTGATCATCACCGCGCCGGAATCGGTGTACCGCAACCTGCGCGCCGTGATCGACCAGCTGGACGTGCGCCGCGCGCAGGTCTACATCGAGTCGCTGATCGTCGAAGTCACGTCCGACAAGGCGTCCGAGTTCGGCGTGCAGTGGGTCGGCGCCAGCGGCAACGCGAACAGCACCTACCGCATCGGCGGCCTGCAATCGTTCACCACTGGCGGCACCGATAGCGCGCTGACCTCGATCTACGCCAACAAGGGCGCCGGCATTCCGAACAACGGCCTGTCGATTGGGGTCTTCAAGCAGATCGGCGGCGCGCTGGGACTGGGCGCGCTGGCGCACTCGCTGGAATCGGACGGCAACGCCAACATTCTGTCGACGCCAAACATGGTCACGCTGGATAACGAACTGGCCACCATCCGCGTTGGCCAGAACGTGCCTATCCTGACCGGCCAGTTCACCACCACGTCGGGCACCAACAGCAATCCATTCCAGACCATCGACCGCAAGGACGTCGGCCTGACGCTGAAAGTACGCCCGCAGATTTCCGAAGGCGGCACCATCAAGCTGGCGATTTACCACGAGACGTCGAGCGTGGATAAGTCGACCCTGACCGCGCAATCGGGCATTACGCTGAACAACCGCGTGATCGAAAATAACGTGATCGCCGATGACGGCCAGATCATCGTGCTGGGTGGCCTGATTGAAGATACGGAAGGCGACGGCACCGACAAGGTGCGCGGCCTCGGTGATATCCCTGTGCTGGGCAACCTGTTCAAGTCGCAGTCGCGCACCCGCAAGAAGACCAACCTGATGGTGTTCCTGCGCCCGGTCGTGATCCGCAACAAGGAGCAGAGCACCAGCCTCGCCACCGACCGTTACGACTACATGCGCAGCCAGCAGGAAGCGATCAAACCGCCGGACAGCATCCTGGTGCAGGATCTCGGCCAGCCAGTGCTCCCTAAGCTGCAAAACGGCGCGCCGGTCAGCGGCGGCGCGGTTGCCGCACCTGTGCCGCCGGCGCCTGTCCCCGTCCGCGCGCCGGGCGCCGCCGAAAACGTCAAGCCGCAGCAGTGATATGAGCAACCTTCTCCCTTACGCCTTCGCCCGCGATTTCGTGGTGCTGGCCCAGCACAGCGAAGATGCGGAACACACGGTCGATGTGCTGATGTGCGGCGCTACCGCGCCGGCGGCGATTGCCGAGGTGTCGCGCCGCTTCGGCCGCATTCAGCTCAAGCACATGACGCGCGCCGATTTGGAAAGCGCGATCGCTGCCGCTTACGCCAGCTCGGGCGCCAACGCCTCCATGGTGGCGGAAGAATTCGACGCCGACCTGGATTTGACCAAGCTGCTGCAAGACGTGCCGGCGATTGAAGACCTGCTGGAATCGTCCGACGATGCGCCGGTGATCCGCATGATCAACGCGCTGCTGACGCAGGCGCTGCGCGACGGCGCTTCCGATATCCACATCGAGCCGTTTGAGCAAACGTCCGTGGTGCGCTTCCGAGTCGACGGCACGCTGCGCGACGTGGTTCGTCCGCGCAAGGCGATTCACGGTTCGCTGATTTCGCGTATCAAAATCATGGCGCAGCTGGACATCGCCGAAAAGCGCCTGCCGCAGGACGGCCGCATCACGCTGCGCATCGGCGGCAAGCCGGTGGACGTGCGTGTCTCGACGCTGCCGACCGGCCACGGCGAACGCGCTGTATTGCGTTTGCTGGACAAGGAAGCGGGCCGCCTCGATTTGAATCACCTCGGCATGAGTGAAACCATGCTGCCGAAGTTCGATTCGCTGATTAACCAGCCGCACGGCATCGTGCTGGTGACCGGCCCTACCGGCTCCGGTAAAACCACCACGCTGTACGCCGCGCTGTCGCTGCTGAACGCCACCACCACCAACATCATGACGGTGGAAGATCCTATCGAGTATGACTTGCCGGGCGTTGGCCAGACGCAGGTCAACCCGCGTATCGACATGACCTTCGCCAAAGCCTTGCGCGCGATTCTGCGCCAAGACCCGGACGTGATCATGATTGGTGAGATCCGCGACCTTGAAACTGCGCAGATTGCGGTGCAAGCCTCGCTGACCGGTCACTTGGTATTGGCGACGCTGCACACCAACGACGCTGCTGCTGCGGTAACCCGTTTGCTGGATATGGGCATTGAACCGTTCCTGCTGTCGTCCACTTTGCTGGGCGTGCTGGCGCAGCGCCTCGTGCGCAAGCTGTGCCCGAGCTGCAAAACCTACGACGGCAAGTTGTGGCATGCGGTCGGCTGCGAACACTGCGGCCACACCGGCTACCAAGGCCGCGTGGGCGTCTACGAATTCCTGGAAACCACGGAGCAAATCCGCGCGCAAATCCACAACCGCGCATCGGAAGCGGAAATCAAGGCCGCTGCGATAGGCGACGGCATGCAGACCATGCGCGAAGACGGCGAACGTTGGCTGGCCAGCGGCACCACCACGCAGGCCGAGTTGATGCGCGTGACTAAGGACTAGGCATGCCAGCATTCCGTTATGAAGCCGTTGATGCCGGCGGCGCCACCAAGAAAGGCGTCCTGAATTCGGACAGCGCCCGCTCGGCGCGTTCCGAGTTGCGCACGCAGGGACTGGTGCCGCTCAAGGTCGAGCAGATCGCCGCACAAGTGGATTCTTCCGGCGCGGCCAAGCGCCGTGGCTTTGGCGAGGTTTTAAGTTCGACCGAGCTGGCGCTGTTCACGCGCCAGCTGGCAAGCCTGCTGGAAGCGGGCCTGCCGCTGGAACAGGCCTTTACCGCCTTGCTGGAACAGGCGGAACGTCCGTACCTGCGCGACCTGATTGCCTCGGTGCGTTCGGAAGTGATCGGCGGCGATTCGCTGTCGGTGGTGCTGGGCCGCCATCCGCGCGACTTCGCTGAAATCTACCGCGCGCTGGTGGCGTCCGGTGAGCAGATCGGCCAGTTGTCGCGCGTGCTGTCGCGCCTTGCCGACTACATTGAACGCCGCAACGCATTGATCCAGAAGGTGCGCTTGGCCTTTACCTATCCGGCGATTGTGACGGTGGTGGCGTTTTCCATCGTGATCTTCCTGCTGACCTACGTGGTGCCGCAGATCGTTTCGGTGTTCGCCAACACCAAGCAAAAGCTGCCGTTCCTGACCATCGTGATGCTGGCGGTGTCGGACTTCGTGCGCAGCTACGGCATCGTGGTTGGCATTGCGCTGATCGGCGCCTGGTTCGCCTGGCGGCGCGCGCTGCAAAACATCGCGCTGAAACGGCGCTGGCATACCTGGCTGCTGACCGCACCGCTGTACGGAAAATTTGAGCGCAGCTTGAACACGGCGCGTTTCGCCAGCACCTTGGCGATTACCACCGGCTCCGGCGTGCCGATTCTGCGCGCGCTGGAAACCAGCCGCGATACGCTCAACAACGTCGCCATGCGCGAGCTGGTGGAAGAGGCCAGCGACGCCGTGCGCGAAGGCGTGAGCCTGGCGCGCGCGCTGTCGGCGCAGAAGCACTTCCCGCCGATGCTGGTGCACATGATCCGCGCCGGTGAAATCACCGGCGAACTGCCGGCCATGCTGGATCGCGCCGCCGCCGCGCAGGAATCAGACCTTGAACGCCGCACGCTGACCATTGCCGGTCTGCTGGAGCCGGCCCTGATCCTGGCCATGGGTATCGTGGTGCTGCTGATCGTGCTGGCGGTGCTGATGCCTATTATCGAAATTAATCAGCTGGTACGCTGATAAAGGACACCATGAAGCGTTTGCCTTTAATCCTTACTGTTCTCGCCGTGGTGCTGTTGTCGGCATCGCTGGCGTATTGGGGACTGCAGTTGTTCAAGCCGCAGCAGCGCGCGATTGCCGCGCCGCCCGCGCCGCCGCCGATGGGCGTGAATCTTGATGCGGCCAAAGGCCTGTTCGGTGGACAGGTCAGCGTGGCCGCGGTCAGCAATTACCAGCTGAAAGGCGTGGTTGCTGCGCGCGGCGAAGATAGCGCAGCCATCATCTCGGTCGATAGCAAGCCGGCCGTGGCGCTGGCGGTCGGCAAAGAAGTGCTGCCGGGCGTGATTGTGAAAGAGGTGCACGCGCGCCACGTGATCTTGTCCGAAGGCGGCGTGATGAAGCGTGTTGATTTGCCGAGCGACGCCGGCGTGTCGAGCGGGCCGGCGATGCTGCCGGGCGCCATGGGGCCGCTGCCGGCAACCGTGCCGCCGCCGGTGGTGCAGCCTGCGGCGCCGGCGCCTGCTCCAGTTCCGCCACCTTCATCGACACAGCAAACCCCGGGCCAGCCGCCGGCCATCCCGCAGCAGAACGCCCAGACCACGCCGCAGCGCGGCATACAGCCCATCCCCACCAACGATCGTCAGTAGGATAGCCCATGGCTTATTTCCGAACCCTGGCCGCAGCTTTATGCTGCGGCTTTTTCTTGTCCACCGCCTTGGCTGCACCTGCGCCGGCGGCGGTGCAGCCCAACGCCACTTCGGTCGCGCCGGATGCATCGATCAAGCCGCGTCCTAAAGTAGCCTTGGTGCTGTCCGGCGGCGGTGCGCGCGGCTTCGCGCACATCGGCGTGCTGCGCGCCTTGCAGGAATTGCGCATCCCGGTTGATATGGTGGTTGGCACCAGCATGGGCAGCGTGGTTGGCGGCGCGTATGCTGCCGGCAGTTCGGTCGATCAGCTGGAGCAGCTGGTGCGCCGCACCGACTGGAATGCGGTGGTGGCGGATCGCCCGCCGCGCGATGAACTGGTGTATCGCCGCCGCGAAGAGGACTTGCTGCTGCCGTCGCGGATTGAATTCGGCGCACACTTGGACGGCGTGTCGCTGCCGCCTGCCGCTGCCGGTAACGAGGCGCTGGAACTGGCGCTGACCCGCGTGCTGCCGCCTGGTGCGCGCGACAAGCCGGCCAATCTGCTGCAATTGCCATTCCGTTCCGTCGCTTCGGATTTGGTCACGGGTGAGTTGGTGGAGTTGAACGATACGCCGCTATTCCTCGCCATGCGTGCTTCGCTGGCGGTGCCGGGCGTGTTTGCGCCGGTGCGCGTCAATCAGCGCTTGCTGGTGGATGGCGGCTTGGTGCGCAATCTGCCGGTCGATGTGGCGCGCGAGATGGGCGCGGACATCATCATCGCGGTCAACGTCGGCACGCCGCTGGCGCAGGAGAAGGAGTTGGTCAGCGCGGTCAGCGTGGCCCAGCAGATGCTGCAAATTCTGACCGAGCAAAACGTTCAGCGCTCGCTGAAGGAGCTGCGTCCAAATGACATCCTTTTGCAACCAGACCTTGGCGGCATTGGCTTCCTTGATTTTGCGCGTCATGACCGTGCGATGAAAGAGGGCGAAGCGGCGGTGCGCGCCATGAGCGCCAAGCTGGTGGCGCTGGCTTTGCCGGAAGCGCAGTATGCGGCGTACGAAGTGAATCGCTCGTCGGCGCCGATCGCCATCGACCAGCCGGTCAAGCTGACTAAATTGGAAGTGGCGGCCAGTGGCCGCATCAATCCAAAAGAACTGGAAGTGCAAACGGGCCTGCAACTGGGCCAGATGGTGACCAGCGAGCAGGCTACGCAAGCAGGCAATCTGCTGTTTGGCCGCGGCGACCTCGCGCGCGTGGAAACCGAGGTGCGCGATGATGAAAGCGGTCGCAGTGTGCTCATCAAACCAACCGAGGCCGATTGGGCGCACAGCCGCTTGCGCGTCGGACTTGAGCTGAATAGTGACTTCAGCGAGAACAGCGCGTTCCAGTTCAAGGCTATGCATGTGCTGTCGTCGCTCAACGACTGGGGCGCGGAGCTGCGCACCATCGCCAGCGTCGGCACCGAGCGCGTGCTGGGAACGCAGTTCTGGCAACCGCTGGGCGCCGGTTCGCAATGGTACGTGGCGCCGGCGCTGCAATATGGCTCGGGCGCGGCCGACATCTTCAACTCCAATGGCTTCCGCCAGGCGCGCTACTCCTACGATGTGAGCGTGGCTCAGTTATCGCTGGGCCGGCAGTTGGGACGCTGGGGCGACTTGCGCTACACCGTGGCGCGGCAGGTCAGCAATGCCCATCTGGCGATCCCGGAAGACTTGACCAATCAGCGTGCGCTCCAGACCGTGCAAGAGCTGAGCTTCAACGTCGATACGCTGGACACCATCGCCTTCCCAACGCGCGGCACGTTGTTCAGCCTGGAGTGGCAACGCGCCGTGGAAAAATCACGCAACGAAGCGCCGGTGCCGACACGGCAGCGGTTGCAAGCGCTGGAAGCCTTCCACACCGGCCGCTGGGCAGGCCATGTGTATGCGGAATGGGCGCGCAGCCAAGGCGGCGCGACCGACAATAATCTGGGCGGCTTCCTGCGCTTGTCCGGCACCACGCCGGAGTCGGTGGTGGGCAGCCGCACGGTGCTGGGCCGGGTGGTGATGGCGCGCAGCATCGGCGCCATGCCGGCCGCGCTGGGCGGCGACGTCCGCCTCGGCTTTTCGCTGGAAGCCGGCGGCGCCTACAGTCCGGCCGACCCGCTACGCTGGGGCAAGCTGAAGCAAGCAGCCAGCGCCTTCATCTCGGTCGACACCCGCTTCGGCCCGCTCTACCTCGGCACCGGCACCACCAAAGGCGGCAAAAGCAGCGGCTACCTGTTCCTCGGCCCTATCTGGTAGAGGCGCTGCGGCGCAGGGCGGTGAAGGCGGCGAATTCCCAGGAGCGGAAGCCGATTAGGAGGGTGAAGCCGTCGCGGTCTTGCGGTGTCAGGCGGCGGTCGCCTTGGTGCAGCCGGGCTAGTTCGCCGGCCAGTTGCTGGATGCGGCCGACCAGTTCTTGCGCGCTCGGCTGCGACAGGCGCGCCGGCAGGCACAGCAAGGTTTCACCATCGCCGTTGAAGCTGCCGCCGAAGTAGTCGTCCACCACATGCTCGCGGAAGAATTGCTGCACCGGGCCGTCCGGCAGCCAGCGGAAAGCGTTGGAGACGCGCAGGCGGTAGCGGTTCAGCGGCTTCAACTCAATCAATCCCAAACGATCGAGTTCGGCCAGCAGGACGATGCATTCCGGCTCGGTGAGGTCGTAGGTTTCCAGCACTTGCTCTACCGTCCAATGGCCGAGGCAGCTAATGGCCATCAGCAGCAGCTTGGGATTGGCCAGCAGCGATTTTTCCTGCGTCAGCGTCAGGCGATCCGCTTGCGGCGTGGCGTCGGCGGCGCCGCGCAGCACGTCTTCCATCGGCACGCCGGCTGCCTTGCAGATTTGCGCCAGCCGCGACAAGGACATGTCCTGCTGCCCGAACATGCGCTTGACGCTCGACTCGCTCATCGAAATGCGTTCGGCCAGCATTTTGTAGGTCACGCCCGCAGCCCGCATCTGGGTGCGCAGCACTTGCAGCAGCAATTCCGGTGAGCTCATCTTTCGCCTGGCTAGAAAAACAAAAAGGTATCGTAACACGATACCTTTAGGCTTGGAAACTAGTTCGCGGAATAATCTGTTAGTACATCGCGCGCGCATGAGGCACACTGTAGGCATACACCGGGAGCGGGAGCCATGACCGGCCCCCGCCGAAGGTGATCCTCTTACGGCACGAACTTACAGCACATACCGCGACAGGTCTTCGTTGACCGCCAGCGCGTCCAGACGGGCATTCACGTAGGCCGCATCGATCACGATGGTTTTGCCGGTGTCTTCGGTGGCCGTGAACGACAACTCTTCCAGCAGCTTTTCCATCACCGTGTACAGACGGCGCGCGCCGATGTTTTCGGTACGCTCATTGACCGAGTAGGCAATCTCCGCCAGGCGGTTGATGCCTTCCGGCGAGAACTCCAGCTTGACGTCCTCGGTTGCCAGCAAGGCCTCGTACTGCTTGGTCAGGCAAGCGTCGGTGCTGGTCAGGATGCGTTCGAAATCGGCTATCGATAGCGACTCCAGTTCCACCCGGATCGGGAAGCGGCCTTGCAGCTCGGGAATCAGATCCGACGGCTTGGCCAGATGGAAGGCGCCCGAAGCGATGAACAAGATGTGATCGGTCTTGATCATGCCGTACTTGGTGTTGACGGTGGTGCCTTCCACCAGCGGCAGCAAGTCGCGCTGCACGCCGGCGCGCGACACATCGGCGCCGCCCACTTCCGAACGCGAAGCAATCTTGTCGATCTCGTCGAGGAACACGATGCCGTTTTGCTCGACGTTCTGGATGGCCTTCTGCTTCATCTCGTCTTCGTTGATGAGCTTGGCGGCTTCCTCGTCGATCAGGAACTTCATGGCTTCCTTGATCTTGACCTTGCGCGCTTTCTTGCGCTGCGAGCCGATGCCGGAGAACATGGACTTGATCTGCTCGGTCATTTCTTCCATGCCGGGCGGCGCCATGATTTCCATTTGCGGGCCGGCGTCGGCCAGCTCGATCTCGATTTCCTTGTCGTCCAATTCGTGTTCGCGCAGACGCTTGCGGAAGGTTTGACGGGTAGCGTCATCCTTGGGCGCTTCCGAGCCCGCCGGCGTGAAGCCGAAATCGCGCGCCGGCGGCAGCAGGATGTCGAGCACGCGGTCTTCAGCCGCATCTTCGGCGCGGGTGCGCACCTTCGCCATTTCCGACTGGCGCGTTTGCTTGACGCCGATATCGATCAGGTCGCGGATGATGGTGTCCACGTCGCGGCCGACGTAGCCGACTTCGGTGAATTTGGTCGCTTCAATCTTGATGAACGGCGCATCGGCCAGCTTGGCCAGGCGGCGCGCGATCTCGGTCTTGCCGACACCGGTAGGCCCGATCATCAGGATGTTTTTCGGCGTGATTTCGTGGCGCAGCGGCTCCTCAACTTGCTGACGGCGCCAGCGGTTGCGCAGCGCGATGGCAACGGCCTTCTTGGCCTTGCCTTGGCCCACCACGTGTTTGTCGAGTTCGCCGACGATTTCCTGCGGGGTCATGTTCATGCTGGATCCAGTGTCTCAATGATGTGGTTCAGATTGGTGTAGATGCACAGTTCACCGGCGATGGTCAGCGATTTTTTGACCACCTCCGCCGGCGACAGTTCCGTGTTCTCCACCAGCGCCTTGGCGGCCGACTGGGCGTAGGTGCCGCCCGAGCCGATGGCGCCGACGCCGTCTTCGGGTTCCAGCACGTCGCCGTTACCGGTGATTACCAGCGTCGACTCGGCATCGGCCACCAGCAGCATCGCTTCCAGGCGGCGCAGCACGCGGTCGGTGCGCCAATCCTTGGCCAGCTCAACGGAGGCGCGCAGCAGATTGCCCTGGTGCTTTTCCAGCTTGCCCTCAAAGCGGTCGAGCAGGGTGAAGGCGTCGGCGGTGCCGCCGGCAAAACCGACCAGGACCTTGCCTTGGTAGACCTTGCGCACCTTGCGGGCCGTGCCCTTCATGACGATGTTGCCGAGCGTGACTTGGCCATCGCCGCCGAGCGCGACTTGCTTGCCGCGACGCACGCACAGAATGGTAGTGCCGTGAAATTGTTCCATAGTTACCTCAAAGTAATGATGCAGACTGCCTCAAGGCTGAAAAGTGGGGCTGGAAACTAAAAATGCAAGTCAGTACTTGTGGGGATATATGCGCGCCAGGTTGGCGTAGCCTAGCAATCTTAACAGCGCGGTGACCAGGTGGTTGACGTCGCGGAAGGCGATTTTGCGGCCTTCCTGCGCAGCGGCCAGCTCTTGCAGCGCGCTGTGCAGCTGGATCGCGCAGGCGTAGTCGATGCGGGCCAGCCGCGAGCAGTCGAACACCAGCGCCGGGTACTGTTCAGCATACTGCTGGATGGCCGGTAGTAAAGCGCCAAGTTGCTGTTCTATGATCGGCGGCAACATGAAACGGTCGGGCGAGGCCGACACGTGTTGCGCCGGCGCCATGGCGACCTTGTGCGGCGGCGTGAACGAGGGCGGCGAGACTTCAAACGTCACGCAGTAATCCATGCCGACCTGCTCGAATTCTTTTTCGCGGTTTTGCAGTTGCAGCAGTTCCAGCAACAGCAGCCAGACGGCTTCGCCCTCGTCGCGGCGACCGATGGCGAGGTTGCTGCGCAGATGGGTGGTGAGGGCAGCCGCGCCGACCAGGATCAGTTCGCGCTGCTGTTGTTGCAGCTGGCGCAGGGTGCCCAGCAGCAGCGCCGCGCCGTCGGCGTTGACGGCCGCCACGCGGGTGAACTCCAGCCGCAGCACCGGGTTGGCGCCGGCCAGGCTGCGCAAGCGATCGAGCTGCGGCGCAATGTGCGGGCCCAGCGCGCCGCTGAAGGACTCGGTCGGGGTCAGCCCGGCCCAGTCCGGCGACGTGGCCGATGGCGCGGCCATCGCCTGCCATGGCGGCGGCGAGGTTTCAAAGGTGCTGGCGTAGTCGATCGACAGGTTGTCGAAGGCGTCTTGCTGGCCGCTCACCTGGTACAGATCGAACAGCATCCACCATGCGGCGCGGTCGCTGTTCTGGCCGGCGGTCTCAGCCACGGCGGCGGTCAGCATTTGCTGCGCCACGGCGGTCTGGCCGTTGGCGTACAGGATGGCGATTTCTTCCACCACCGGCGTGCTGTCGTCGGCGCTGGCCAGCGGCAGTTCGTCGGTCAGCAGCAGGGTGGTGGGGATGCCGCTGAAGTCGTCGTCCGCGTCGGCGGCGCGCAGCGGACGTGGCGGGCGCTGGCTGCCCCACGCCGGTTCCGGCAAGTTGAAAATATCGGCCGCCATGGCCGATTCAATCGCGTCTATCTTCATGGCGGTGGCGCGGGCGATCTCGCGCTGGCGCGCGGCCTGGCTCTGGCGTTCGGCCTCGCTATTGGCGGCCAGCCGCGCCTGCTCGTCGTCGGTCAGCGGCGGCAGCGCATCGGTTTTCTTGAAGAGAGAGAACAATCCCATAGCAGCATAGTGTAGCCGTAAAAAAAGCACGCGGGGTTAAGCGCGTGCTTTTTGGATGCTGCGGGCGGGATTAGTCGCCGTACAGCTTTTGCTTTAGTTCGCGGCGCTGCTGCGCTTCCAGCGACAGGGTGGCGGTGGGACGCGCGATCAGGCGTGGAATGCCGATCGGTTCGCCGGTTTCCTCGCACCAGCCGTAGTCGCCGCCGTCGATGGCAACGATCGATTGCTGGACTTTTTTCAGCAGCTTGCGCTCGCGGTCACGGGTACGCAGTTCCAACGCGTGTTCTTCCTCGATGGTGGCGCGGTCAGCCGGATCCGGTACCAGCACGGTTTCGCGCAGGTGTTCGGTGGTTTCGCCGGCATTTTTCAGCAGCTCTTTTTCCAAGGCTTGCAGTTTCGCCTTGAAGAAAGCCATTTGAGCAGGATTCATATAATCCTTGTCATCCATCGCCAGAATTTCTTCTTCGGTCAGGATGCGCTCAGGGGCTGCGGGGGTCGATTTATTAGTTTTGGTCATAACTTCGCTTACCTTCGATACGACAGAGTTGTCATCAACATACAAAACCCGGATAGTTTATACCAGACATTGTTCCAAACCGCTAATAAAGATGTCTTTGGGCAGATTTTTACCAATAAATACCATTTTGCTGCCACGAACGTCGTTTTCTCCCCATTTTGCGCCGAGGTCGCTGCCCATGATCTGGTGCACGCCCTGGAATACTACCTTGCGATCAGCGTCCTGCATGAACAATACGCCTTTGTAGCGCAGCATGCGAGGCCCGTACACATTGACCAGGCCGCCGAGGAACTCGTCCAGCTTGGCCGTGTCGAACGGGCGGTTGCTCTTGAACACGAAGGCCGCGATGTCGTCGGTGTGGTGGCCGTGGTGGTGATCGTGGTGATCGTGATGATCATGGTGGTGGTGATGGTCATGGCCGCAGTGTTCGTCGTGCACATGGCCTTCCTCGTGCGCTTGCTCGGTCAGCAGGAAGTCGGGATCGAGTTCCAGCTTGTCGTTGAGGTTGAAGCCTTTCAGATCCAGCACCTCGCTGATCGGGGCACGGCCGAAATCGGACTTGCTGACCGGCGCGCGCGGGTTGATGCGGGCCAGGCGGGCGGTCAGCGTGGCCAGCTGTTCCTCGCTCACCAGGTCGGTCTTGGACAGCAGCAGCTTGTCGGCAAAACCGACCTGGCGCTGGGCTTCTTCGTGCTGATCCAGCTGATCCATGGCATGGCGGGCGTCGACCACGGTCACCACGGCGTCCAGCATGTAGTGAGTGCCTACTTCCTCGTCGACGAAGAAGGTCTGCGCCACCGGGCCCGGATTGGCCAGGCCGGTGGTCTCGATCACCACGCGGTCGAACTGGATCTCGCCGGCTTCGCGCTTTTGCGCCAGGTTGCTCAAGGCCACGATCAAGTCGCCGCGCACGGTGCAGCAGATGCAGCCGTTGTTCATTTCCACAATTTGTTCGCCGGTGTCCTGCACCAGGATTTCATTGTCGATGTTTTCCTGGCCGAATTCGTTCTCGATGACGGCAATCCGCATGCCGTGGTCTTCCTGCAGGATGCGGTTGAGCAGCGTGGTCTTGCCGGCGCCGAGGAAGCCGGTGAGGATGGTGGTAGGAATCATAGCCATGGGTCTTGTCAGTCTTTTCAAAATGCACAAATGCAATCGGCTGATTATGCCGGAATTTTTCCGGCACTAGCAATTCGCCTGATTGAGCAATATCAGCACGCGTCGCCGGGAATCTACTTCAGTTTAGCGCGTGGATGGGCTTTGTCGTAGACCTCGGCCAGGTGCTGGAAGTCCAGCGCCGTGTAGACCTGCGTTGAGCTGATGCTCGAGTGGCCCAGCATTTCCTGCACCGCCCGCAAATCGCCCGACGATTGCAGCACGTGCGAGGCAAACGAGTGGCGCAGCATGTGCGGGTGCACGTGCACCGGCGCGCCGCTGGTCACGCCATGCTG
This sequence comes from Duganella rivi, assembly GCF_009857435.1. Lineage (GTDB taxonomy): Bacteria > Pseudomonadota > Gammaproteobacteria > Burkholderiales > Burkholderiaceae_D > Rugamonas > Rugamonas rivi. Next base: position 216,594 of record NZ_WWCK01000006.1, on the reverse strand, counting down.
CTGCAAGCGCTGCTGGATCACCCGCGGCGACACGCGGGTGCCGCGCGTACTGAGGAACAGGGCGTTGCTGCCGTCGGCGGGCGCTGGGCGCACCGCCAGCCACGCTTGCAGCGCCGCCAGCGCTTCCTTGCCGACTGGCACGGTACGGCGCTTGTTGCCCTTGCCGGTGACGGTCACTTCCTGGTTGCCGGCTTCCACCCAGCCGAGGCTGTCCTTGGCGGGCGTCACGTCCAGCCCGGCCAGTTCGGAGACCCGCAAGCCGCTCGAGTACAGCAATTCGAACATGGCGCGGTTGCACAGCTCGGCCGGTTCGGGCGAGGCGCCGGCTGTGGGGCGCGACGGCGCCACCAGCTGCACGGCGTCATCCACCGACAGCGCGCGCGGCAGGGTCTTGGCACGTTTCGGCGCGCGCACGCCTTGCACCGGGTTGGCGGCCAGCGGCGTCTGCTCGCTGAGCCAATTGAAAAAGCCGCGCCAGCTGGACAGCTTGCGGGCGATCGAACGGGGATCGAGTTGCCGCGCGTGCAGCTTGGCGGTCAGGCGGCGGATGGCGTGCTGGTCGATGCGCGACCAGTCAACCGCGCCGGACAGCGCCGCCAATTCGTGCAAATCGCGGGCGTAGGCGGCAACGGTGTGCGCCGACAGCTGGCGCACGCCTTTCAGGTGGGCGAGGTAGGCGTCGATCCAGGCCAGCTTGCTGTCTGGAGCGTCGCTCATGGCGCTCAGGCCAGCAGCCAGGCCAGCGCGGTGCTGGAGGTTTCGCCGATGTGGACCAGGAAATCGGTCGCCATCAGCGAGGTGAAGCGGTTGGCGTCTTGCGAGCCCATGATCAGCAGGCCGAAGGCTTGCTTGTCGCCCGGCTTGCGCAGCGGGATGATGACGGTCGATACCACGGCGCTTGGATCATCGAGCCAGCGCACCGCCTCGAAGTCCTTGTTGGCGCCGCAGTATGGGGCCAGCAGGCTGTTGGCAAAGATGCGCGCGTCTTCCGACACGCCCTTGACGAACCACTCGTCCAAGTAGTCGGGCGCGGTGCCCCAGATGCGCACGGTGGCTTGCGGTACCTCGAACGCGGTTTTCAAGCCGCCGGCAACCGCGTGCGGCATGGAGCCGACGTCTTCCGATTGCAACAGGATCTGCGTCCAGCGGTGGAACTTGTTGGCGATGGCTTCGTTTTCCGAGGCCAGGCGCATCAGGTTGCTCATGCGCAGTTCCAGCGTTTTGTATTTGTCGCGCAACACTTCCATCTGGCGTTCCTGCAGCGAGACGGCGCGGCCGGTCAGCGGGCTGGACAGTTTGATCTCTCCCAGCAAATCAGCGTGCTCTTCAAAGAACTGCGGATTATCGGAGAGGAATTGTGCAACAAGGGTGGAATCCAGTGGGGCGGTCATCGAGGTACTTGGTCTAGGCGTAAGTGGTGTGCAATTTTAAACGAAAAAAAACGGACATGGTGTCCCATGCCCGTCATTCCCCAACTCACGCTGGCAGTTCTTGCCGACTGCGCCGTTTAGAAGTTGTGGTGGATACCGACAGAGTAGAAATTGAAGGTGGTGGCCGGCGTGATTTTCTTGCGGGTGCCGTCCACATACAGGTAGGTGCGCGGCGACAGGTTGTAGTCGTAGCCGAGCGAGAATTGCTTGGTCTTGGCGATGGCCGCCGAGTTCAGCACGTTGTCCGGGGTCTTGCGGCCGATACCGGCACGGATCAGGCCGGCGCCGACGTTGTAGTTGGCGCCCACCAGCCAGGCCTTGGTGATCGGGTTGATCGGCACGCTGTTGTCCTGGTCCTGGCGCTGGTAGGAGCCCATCAGTTTCAAGTCCTTGGTGGCTTTGAACGAGGCGCCGACCGACCACAGCTTGGTTTCCACGGCGTTGCGCTCGTAGGCGCCATAGGCCGAGAACGGGCCCTGGGTCACGGTGGCACTGACCGAGTAAGGGTTGGTCTTGGCCATGGTGTTGGCCGGGAATTGCGGTGCGGCAGCCGTGCCGCGGCCGATGATGACCGGGTTGCCGTTGGCTTCCTTGGTGGCCACCGTCACGTTCAGCTGGAAGATGCCGCCGATCACCGGGCTGTTGTAGAACACCGCGTTGGAGAAGCGGTTCAGCGAGTTGCCGGCCACGCTCAGCGGGTCGGAGGTGTAGCCGGCCACTTGCAGGTCGGTCTGGTAGCCGGCCACCGCAGGCATGCCCGACCATGGTTCGTAGGCGGTGCTGGTTTCCTGGAAGGCCGTCAGGCCGCGACCGAGGCGGACAGTACCGAAGTCGCCTTGCAGGCCGACCCGGCTCTGGCCCTGGAACAGCGGACGCACGGTGCTTTCAATCACGCCGGTGTCCGGCTCGTAGCGGATTTCCAGTTGGAACAGGGCTTTCAAGCCGCTGCCCAGATCTTCCACGCCGCGGAAGCCCAGTTTGTTGTTGTCGCGTTTGCCGACCGCGGTCAGGTCGGTATCCGTGCGCCGTGAAACACCCGCGTCCAGCGTACCATAAATGGTCACGGACGATTGCGCGTGGGCGACGGAGAATACGCCCATGAGTGCCAGAGCCAACAAAGATTTCTTCATTTGTTATTCCTTTATAAGTGTAATTCTCATCCCCACCGCTGCGTGACCGCCGGTTGCTAGAACCTTAATTGGTCGCTGCCCGGTTTGTGCCGGAATGGTCGATTGTGACGGCTTGTTTTGGTCGAAAGCCGCAGAACCCGGGCTTCTTGTTGTATTTTTGAAACGCTTGTCAGCCCCGTCATTTCGCGCGTTTTTTGCGTGAATTGCTTTCATACGGGCATCAAAACAGCTCTAGCGTACAGGCGGAACAGGGGGGCAGCGCTTGTGCCAGATCAAGCCGGCGCGCTAATTGTTTAGTGTGTGGCGCAGATCGCACGCTACACTGGGGGCATAAGGGTCCAAAAAATAACACAGAGACGATGGCTAATCGAGAAGAGTTAGGGATCATCCGGGGCGCCCGCGCGGGAGACGCAGGCTGCCAACTGGCACTGGGCAAGTTGTACTTGTTCGGCGGCGCTGGGTTGCCGCTCAACGTACCGACCGCCCTGCATTGGCTCAGCCGCGCCGCCCAGCAAGAGCAAGACGAGGCGTGGCAGCTGATCGGCAGCCACATTCCATTTGAAATTGCCCAACACAGCCTGCCCGACGCGCTGCGCTGGTACCAGCGCGCCTACGATGCCGGCATCGCCCAGGCCGGACTGGTGCTGGCGCAACTGGTGCTGCAAGGCCCAGCTTCGCCGGAGAGCACCGCCCTGCGGCCGAAGGCGCAGCAAGCACTGGAGGCCGCCGCGCGCGCCGGCTTGCCGGAGGCGCAATGGCTGTTGGCCAACCGCGCCGGCGGCCTGCCGCTGAGCGCACCGCCGCCGGTGCAGCGCAGTGCGCGTCCGCTGGCCGCGCGCCGCCCGGCGCAGCAAGCGTGGCGCGCCGACAACGTTATTTCATCGGAAGACGAGGCGCGGCTGGAACAACTGTGGCAGCAAGACCACACCGCGTTTTTGGCGCAGGCGCGGCCTTTGCTGCGCCGCCTGCTCGCCGGCGCCCCCGCCGACGCCGAGGCCGCCCGCAACGGCGATTGGCTACCGGGGCCGCCGCAAGTGCTGCTGCTGGCGCGCTGCGCCGAACTGCTGGCCGCGGCCGAGCCCGACGCTGAATTGCAGCAGTGCCGCGAGCTGGCGGCCTACGGCGGCGACCGCAATGCCCAGCTGGCGCTGGGCCTGTGGTTTGCGCGCATGGATGGCGACGGCAAGCGCCAGAGCCACGGCATTGCCGCCGTCAACTTCAAGCGCGCGATCCGCTGGCTGACCTTGGCCGGCGAACAGGGCTTGGCGGAAGCGTGGTTTGCGCTGTCGCGGATTTATTTGAAACCGGAGTTCTCGCAGCGCTGCGTGGCCGAGGCGCAAAGCTATCTCGAACGCGCGGCGGAAATGGGCCACAGCGGCGCTCAGCTGGAGTGCGGCATGTACGCGTGGCGCAACCGCCGCACCGACGAGCACAGCGACATACGCGCCGCGTACTGGCTGCAAAAAGCCGCAGCGCAGGGCTGCAAGGAGGCGGAAACGGCGTTGGCGCGCATCGTCGCCTCGCCCAAGGAGGCCGACTGGATGACCGATATCGTCACCTGCCTGACGCGGGAATTATTGGAAAGCCAGCCCTTGCTGGCGGCGCGGCTGGAGCTGGCCGCGCTGTTCGGCCTGAGCCGGGCGGAAGCATTGCTGCTCGATGTGAAAGCGGCCGACCAGGGCCATTGCCTGGTGGTCGATATCCGCGCCAGCTACGGCCGCAGCAAGCGCCGGCTGGTGCTGCTGCGCACGGCGCGCGAACGGCAGGCGCTCGACCGCATCGTGCGCCTGTTTGAATCGATCGACAGCGGCCCGGACGGGCTGGAAGGCAACTACCGCCAGCGCCTGTACCGGCTCAAAACCTGGCTGCCGGACGATTTGCTGGCGGCTTAGATTTCGATCTCGCCTTCAAACACGGTCACGGCAGGCCCGGTCAGCCATACCGGCGTGCCTTCGCCATCCCATGCAATCGACAGCTGGCCGCCGCGCGCGTCGATGCGCACCGGGCTGTCCAGCAGGCCGCGGCGAATGCCGGCCACGGCCGCCGCGCAGGCGCCGGTGCCGCAGGCCAGCGTTTCGCCGACGCCGCGCTCGAACACGCGCAATTTCACGTGCTGGCGGTTAAGAATTTGCATGAAGCCGGCGTTGACGCGCTTGGGGAAGCGCGGGTGATGTTCGATCAGCGGGCCGGTCAGCTCTACCGGCGCGGTCTCGACATCGTCGACAATCTGCACCGCGTGCGGATTGCCCATCGACACCACCGAAATCAGCACGCTTTCGCGCGCGCCGCCCAGTTCCAGCACCAGCGGCCACAGCGTGTCGCTGCCTTGCTGCTCGCCGTGCAAGCCTTCGGTTTCAAACGGCACCCGGCCCGGTTCCAGGATCGGCGCGCCCATGTCGACCGTGATGCTGCCGTTGGCTTCCAGGCGCGGCGCAATCACGCCGGCCTTGGTCTGCACGCTGATGCTGCGCTTGTCGGTCAAGCCTTTTTCCGACACGAACTTGACGAAGGCGCGCGAGCCGTTGCCGCATTGTTCGACCTCGCCGCCGTCGGCGTTGAAGATGCGGTAGCGGAAATCGCAGCCGGCCTCGGTTGGCTTTTCCACCAGCAGGATCTGGTCGGCGCCTACGCCGAAACGGCGGTCGCCCAGCAGCTTCCACTGCGCAGGCGTGAAATCGATGTGCTGGTTGACGCCGTCGATGACCACGAAGTCATTGCCGGCGCCGTGCATTTTGGTGAATTTCAGTTTCATGGGCGGTTTAGTGTTTGCTGTACAGCGAAGGCTCGCCATTCGGGCGCGTCTTGAAGCGTTTGTGGGTCCAGAAATATTCGGCCGGGGCTTCGCGCACGCGTTCCTCGATGAACTGGTTCATGCGGCGGGTGGCGGCCACAATATCCTCACCGGGATAATTGTCCCACACTGGGTAGAATTTCACACGCCATCCCTGGTAATTCGGCAGGAAGGTGGCAATCACCGGCATCACTTGCGCGCCGGTGGTGGCGGCGATGCGGGCGGTGGCGGTCAGGGTGGCCGCATCGATGCCGAAGAAGGGCACGAACTCGGCGTCCTTCTCGCCGAAATCCATGTCCGGCAGCATGAAGTAGGGCAGCTTGTCGCGCAGCGCGCGCAGGATGGGCTTGATGCCGTCCTGGCGCGTGAACAGTTTCACCGGCTTGAAGCGCGCACGGCCGGCGCGCAGCACCTTGTCGAAGGCGGCGTTCTTCTGCGTCACGTACATCGAGGAAGCGCTGGCTTCCATGGCGATCGAGGCGCCGGCCACGTCGAGGCAGACGAAGTGCGGGCACAGCAGGATGGTCGGCTTTTCGGTCATCTCGGCCACCGGGATCACGCCGTCCGGGTCGATGGTGATCAGGCGCTTCAGGCGCGACTCCGGCGCCCACCACAGCACCGCGCGTTCCCACACGCTGCGCGAGTAGGCCTGGAAGTGGCGGTGCGCGATATCGACGCGCTGCGCCTCGGTCAGCTCCGGCATGCACAGGCGCAGATTGGTCAGCGCGATATGGCGGCGCGAGCGCAGCACCATGAACAGCAAGCTGCCGATGGCGTCGCCAAAGCGGCCCAGCAGCGGTAGCGGCAGCCAGTGCAGCAGCCACATTATTCCCAACATCAATTTCATGCTTGATCCTTCGCCTTGGCCGCCGACGGCGCCTGAATGCCGTTCGGCACCTTGTAGCGGTTATAGCTCCAGTAATATTGCGACGGGCTGCGGACGATCAGGCGCTCCATGGCGTGGTTGATGGCCTGCGCCTGGGCGGCGCTATCGCCGTCCAGCGTCCCGTCAAAGGGCACGAAGCGTACCACATAGCCGCGTCCGCCCGGGAGGCGTTCGGCGTAGGTGATGATGATGGTGGCATCGCCGAGCTGGGCCAATTTGGCCGGCAGCGTCATGGTGTAGGCGTCGCGGCCGAAGAAGGTGGCCCACACGCCTTCGCCTTCCTGCGGCACCTGGTCGGGCAGCACGCCAACCGGCTGGCCCTTCTTGAGGAACTTGGCCAGCATGCGCACGCCCGACATATTGGCCGGCGCCAGCAGCAGGTTCTTGCGCGCGCGCGCGCCCTCGATCAGCGGTTTCAGTGCTGCTTTTTTAGGCGGGCGGTACATCACCATCAGCTCGGTGCGCAGCGCGATTTCCTGCGCCACGATTTCAAAGCAGCCCAGGTGTGGCGTCATGAACACAATGCCCTTGCCGGCGTCGAGCTCGGTTTGCACCAGTTCCCAGTTTTCCAGGGTGGCGTGGCGCGACACGCGCGCCGGGTCGGCGCACCAGATGAAAGGCAGCTCGATGATGCTTTTACCGGCCTCGGCGACGGCGGCGTGCAAGTGCTGCGCCATGCCGGCCTGGCGCATATTGTCGCGCATGCGGCGGCGGTAAGATGGCGAGGCCCAGTACACCAGCCAGCCCAGCGCGGCGCCGGCCGCGTGCAGTACGGGCAGGGGGAAAATCGACAAAAAACGGAAAATCGGTACCAGCATGGGGTGTGTTCAGCCTGTGTTAGGAGCAAGTTTTTTTAAAAAAGCGTAAAATACCACGTTAAGTAGGAGTAGTTCGTAGTACCGCTGAGTTAATGACAACTTGCGATGCGGGATATAAATATCGCTAAAGCGTCGCAAGCCGTGTTGGTATGCGACAAAATTTTTACACCATATCAGGAGCTTGCGATGTCTAATGATTATCTTTTCACCTCGGAATCCGTCTCGGAAGGTCACCCAGACAAGGTAGCTGACCAAATTTCCGACGCCATCCTCGACGCGATTCTGGCCCAGGACCCGAAAGCCCGTGTTGCCGCTGAAACGCTGTGCAACACCGGTCTGGTCGTGCTGGCCGGTGAAATCACCACCCACGCCAACGTCGATTATATTCAAGTCGCGCGTGAAACCATCAAGCGCATCGGTTACGACAATACCGACTACGGTATCGACTACCGCGGCTGCGCGGTGCTGGTGGCTTACGACAAGCAATCGCCGGACATCGCCCAGGGCGTGGACGAAGGCGCCGGTATCGACCTGGATCAGGGCGCGGGCGACCAGGGCCTGATGTTCGGCTACGCTTGCGATGAAACCGCCGAGCTGATGCCGGCCGCGATTCACTACTCGCACCGTCTGGTCGAGCGCCAGTCGCAGCTGCGCAAGGACGGCCGCCTGCCATGGCTGCGTCCAGATGCGAAGTCGCAAGTGACCCTGCGCTACGTGAACGGCCGCCCGGTAGCGGTAGACACCGTGGTGCTGTCGACCCAGCACGCGCCGGAAATGCAGCACAAGCAGATCGAAGAAGCGGTGATCGAGGAAATCATCAAGCCGGTGCTGCCGAAAGAGTGGCTGCAGGACACCAAGTACCTGGTCAACCCGACCGGCCGTTTCGTCATCGGCGGCCCGCAGGGCGACTGCGGCCTGACCGGCCGCAAGATCATCGTTGACACCTACGGCGGCGCCTCGCCGCACGGCGGCGGCGCGTTCTCGGGCAAGGATCCATCCAAGGTCGACCGCTCGGCAGCGTACGCAGCGCGCTACGTGGCCAAGAACGTGGTGGCAGCCGGCCTGGCGCGCCAGTGCCAGGTGCAGGTATCGTACGCGATCGGCGTGGCGCGTCCGATCAACATCACCGTGTACACCGAAGGCACCGGCGTGATCTCCGACGAGAAAATCGCCCAGCTGGTGATGGAGCACTTCGACCTGCGTCCGAAAGGCATCGTGCAGATGCTGGATCTGCTGCGTCCTATCTACGCCAAGACCGCAGCGTATGGCCACTTCGGCCGCGAAGAACCAGAATTCACCTGGGAACGCACCGACAAAGCCGCCATCCTGCGCGCCGCCGCCGGCCTGAAGTAAGCCTGCCTGTTCAGTAAAAAACGCCCTGCGGGGCGTTTTTTTTTGTTAAAATCCTCGCTCCGAGGAGCGCTGCGACGAACTTGATTCGCCAGGCTCGGAGATCCCCAACCGCGCTCACGTTACTTTTTTCAACTCATGAAAGGAGGGCGTGATGAACGCCGTACTCAAATCCGCTCAAGACTACCTGGTCGCCGACATCTCGCTGGCGCCTTGGGGTAACAAAGAAATCAAGATTGCTGAAACCGAAATGCCGGGCCTGATGGCGATCCGCGAAGAATTCGCCGCCGCCCAGCCGCTGAAAGGCGCCCGCATCACCGGTTCGCTGCACATGACCATCCAGACCGCTGTGCTGATCCAGACGCTGGAAGCGCTGGGGGCCGACGTGCGCTGGGCGTCGTGCAATATCTACTCGACCCAAGACCACGCCGCAGCCGCTATCGCCGCCAACGGCACCCCAGTGTTCGCGATCAAAGGCGAAACCCTGGACGAATACTGGGACTACACCCACCGCATCTTCGAATGGCCGAACGACGCAGCCGGCAACCCGGTCTACTCCAACATGATCCTGGACGACGGCGGCGACGCAACCCTGCTGCTGCACCTCGGCGCGCGCGCTGAAAAAGATATCTCGGTCCTGGCCGCACCTGGCTCGGAAGAAGAAATCTGCCTGTTCAACGCCATCAAGGCCCACTTGGCCAAAGACCCGTCGTGGTACTCCAAGCGCCTGCCGCACATCCTCGGCGTGACCGAGGAAACCACCACCGGCGTGCACCGCCTGTACCAGATGCACAAGGAAGGCAAGCTGGCCTTCCCGGCAATTAACGTCAACGACTCCGTCACCAAGTCGAAGTTCGACAACCTGTACGGCTGCCGCGAATCGCTGGTCGACGGCATCAAGCGCGCGACCGACGTGATGATCGCCGGTAAGATCGCCGTCATCGCCGGCTACGGTGACGTCGGCAAGGGCTCGGCCCAGGCGATGCGCGCCCTGTCGGCACAAGTGTGGGTGACCGAGATCGATCCGATCTGCGCCCTGCAAGCTGCGATGGAAGGCTACCGCGTGGTGACCATGGACTACGCCGCGGAACACGGCGACATCTTCGTCACCTGCACCGGCAACTACCACATCCTGACCGAAGAGCACATGCTGAAGATGAAGGATCAAGCCATCGTCTGCAACATCGGCCACTTCGACAACGAGATCGACGTCGCCGCGCTGAAGAAGTACACCTGGGAGAACATCAAGCCACAAGTTGACCACGTGATCTTCCCATCGGGTAAGCGCATCATCCTGCTGGCCGAAGGCCGCCTGGTGAACCTGGGCTGCGGCACTGGCCACCCTTCGTACGTGATGTCGTCGTCGTTCGCCAACCAGACCATCGCGCAGATCGAACTGTTCGCCAACACCGCCAAGTACCCGGTCGGCGTGTACGTGCTGCCTAAGCACCTGGACGAAAAAGTCGCGCGCCTGCAGCTGAAAAAACTGAACGCGCAACTGACCGTGCTGACCGAAGAGCAAGCGGCCTACATCGGCGTGACGCAAGAAGGCCCGTACAAGCCAGATCACTACCGTTATTAATCACCACTAAAAACGGGGCCGATGCTGATCATTGGCCCTGTTTTTTTGCAGCGAGAACTTCTTATGCGTTTGGTCCTTACCTGGTTAATCAATGCAGTTGCCTTGCTGGCAGTGCCTTACCTCATGCATTCCGTCGATGTCACAAGCATAGGCGCAGCCCTCGTCGCGGCTCTTGTACTAGGCTTGGTGAATACGCTGATACGTCCCGTGCTGCTGTTGCTGACTTTACCCGTGACCTTGGTGTCACTGGGCCTGTTCATCTTCATCGTCAACGGCTTCATGTTTTGGCTGGTGGCGCAATGGGTGGACGGCTTCCACGTCGACAGCTTCCTGTCGGCCGTCGGCGGCGCCGTGTTGTATAGCGTGATTTCCTGGGCTTTGTCGACCTTACTTTTGAAGAACCCAGATGGACAATCCTAACTTCAGTATCGAATTCTTCCCGCCAAAAACGGCGGAGGGTGCGGAGAAGCTGCGCGCCACGCGCGCCAAGCTGTCCGAACTCAAACCTAAATATTTTTCGGTGACCTTCGGCGCCGGCGGCAGCACGCAGCGCGGTACGCTGGACACCGTGGTCGAAATCCTCAACGCCGGCGAAGACGCCGCGCCGCACCTGTCCTGCGTGGGCGGCACCCGCGAGTCGATCCGCGAGATCCTCACCGAGTTCAAGTCGCACAACATCAAGCGCATCGTGGCGCTGCGCGGCGACCTGCCGAGCGGCTATGGCGCGGCCGGCGAATTCCGTTATGCGAATGAGCTGGTGGAATTCATCCGCCAGGAAACCGGCGACTGGTTCCACATCGAAGTGGCGGCCTACCCGGAAGTGCACCCGCAAGCGAAGTCGCCGCAAGACGACCTGCTGGCGTTTGAACGCAAGGTGAAGGCCGGCGCCAATGCCGCCATCACCCAGTACTTCTACAACGCCGACGCCTACTTCCAGTTCGTCGAGCAAACGCAGAAGCTGGGCATCAACGTGCCTATCGTGGCCGGCATCATGCCGATCACGAACTACACGCAGCTGATGCGCTTCTCGGATATGTGCGGCGCCGAGATTCCGCGCTGGGTACGACTCAAGCTGGCCAGCTTTGGCGACGACAGCGCATCGATCAAGGCCTTTGGCCTCGATGTGGTGAGCGGCTTGTGCGAGCGCCTGCTCAAGGGCGGCGCACCGGGCCTGCATTTCTACAGCATGAACCAGGCTGCGGCCACCACCGCGCTGTGGCAACGGTTAGTCTAACCCCCAAGCCTTACCCCCTGATGTAGCGCCAACTCGCGCAGCCACCCCGCAAACCGGAGACGTGGGGTCTGACCCCGTACGGGGTCAGACCCCTGCTGGCCGCAGTGCGGGTTGGAGGCCGCGGGACTCGGTAAGTATGCAGTCCAGCGCCACATCGTGTGCGTCTCCGGGAAACTGCACTTCAAGGCAGTCGTATGCGATACCCACCGTGCGCGGGCGGGGTTCCCGCGCCAGCGTGCGGTCATAAAAGCCGCCGCCATATCCCAAGCGATATCCCTGCGGATTGAAGCCGAGGCAAGGCACCAGCAGCGCCGGCGGATAAGCGGCCTGCAAGCGCAGATCGGCCGGCACGGCGACGCCCATCTTATCCTTCACCATCGCCTCGCCGATGCGCCAATCGGCAAACTCCAGCGCCGCATCTTTTTGCACCACCACTGGCAGCAGCAAGCGCGCGCCAAGGCGCTCCAGCTCTACGTAGGCGGCATGCAGATCCGGCTCGTCGCGCAGCGGCCAATACACCCCCAGCGCGGCAGGTTGCGCGGCCTGCCACCAGGCGATCACCTGTTCGCCGATGGCGCGATCCCACTGCGCGCGCGTGGCGCTATCGATGGTGCGCCGCGCGGCCAGCAGCTGCTTCCTTAAATCCGCCTTCTGGACTGGTGATTCGGCATCGCTGCGTGGTATTCTAGGAATGCTGGTCATAATTGATTCAAGTCTTAAGAGAGTTGCACATTGATTTCTGCTTCGAAATGGATTGCCGGCGCCCTCGTCGTAGCCTTATCCTCGTTTGCCCACGCCGACGACGCTGATAGCCGCAGGGAAGACGATTCCTTCCTGCTGCTGCGGGACGCTGTACGCCAAGACGACGCATCCAAGGCCGACTTCTACGCCGCGCGGCTGAGTAACTACTCCATTCCTTCTTACGTCGATTATTATCGGCTGAAATCCCACCTGAAGGATGTCCCGCCGTCCGAAATCCGCGATTTCTTCAAGCGCTACGAAGGCCAGGCCATTGTCGACCGCCTGCGCAACGACTGGCTGCTGGATCTGGGCCGCAAGCGCGATTGGGCCACCTTCGACGAGCAGCTGCCGCTGTTCGTGCTCAATGACGACACCCAGGTCAAATGCTACGCGCTGACATCGCGCGCATTGAAAGGCCAGAAGGTCGCCGATGAAGCACGCGCCTTGCTGACCGCGCCGAATGTCTACGGCGAGCCGTGTGCGAACCTGATCGCGACCTTGTATCAAGGCGGCCAATTCAACACCGAAGACTTGTACGCGCAACTGCGCCTGTCCGGCGAGTACAACGCCACCGGCCAGGCGCGCCGCATCGTCGCGCTGCTGGACGGCCCGGAAAAGAAAGCCGTGCAAGCGGTTGATTTGCCAACGGTGGCAGTGGCCAAGGGCATGGGCCCGAGCAAGGTCGAACATCAAATCTACATCGTCGCCATCGGCCGCCTCGCCAAAACCAGCATCAAGCTGGCAGTGCTGGCGCTGAACAAGGCTACGCCGAAAATGACGGCGCACGAGCAGCAGCAAGCATGGGCGGCGATTGCGCTGGCATCGTCGTACACGCTGGCGCCTGAGACCACCGACTACTGGAAGCGCTCCAACGGCGCGCCTTTGTCCATTGACCAGGCACAGTGGAAAACCCGCATCGCGCTGCGCAACGGCGATTGGCGCCAGGTCGAGAACAATATCCGCGCCATGCCGGCCGCGCTGCGCAACGAGCCGACATGGGTGTATTGGCTGGGACGCGCGCTGATGGCGCGCGACGGCGTCGCCAGCCATCCGACTGGCGAAGCGGCGCAACTGTTCCGCAGCATTGCCGATCAGTCGAATTACTACGGCCAACTGGCGCTGGAAGAAACCGGCAAGCTGATTACCATTCCAGCTGCAGGTGCGCCGATCTCGCAGGCGGAAATCGCGCCGATTGCGGCGAACCCGAACTTCCAGCGCGCGCTGAAGTTCTTCAGCATGCGCCTGCGCTTTGAGGGCACGCGCGAATGGAACTGGGGCTTGCGCGGCTTGAACGAGCGCGAACACCTGGCCGCCGCCGAATACGCGCGCCAGAACAATATCCTCGACCGCATGGTCAACACCTCGGAGCGCACGCGCATCCAGGTCGACTACACGCAGCGCTTCCCGTCGCCGCACAACGACATCATGCACCCGACCACGCAAACGCTGGGCCTTGATAAGGCATGGGTGTACGGCTTGATACGCCAAGAGTCGCGCTTCATCATGGACGCGCAGTCGCACGCCGGCGCTTCGGGCCTGATGCAGGTGATGCCGTCGACCGGCCGCTGGATCGCCAAGAAAATCGGCCTGGCCGATTTTGCGCAAGACATGTTGAGTGATGTGCGCACCAACATCCTGCTGGGCACCAACTACCTGAATATGGTGCTGGGGAATATGGACGGCTCCCAGGTACTGGCTACCGCCGCCTACAACGCCGGGCCGGGACGCTTGCGCACGTGGCGTTCCACGCTGACCAGGCCGATGGACAGCACCGTATTCATTGAATCGATTCCGTACGTCGAGACCCGCACCTACGTCAAGAACGTGATGTCGAACGCCACCTACTACGCGGCGCTGTTTGAAGGGCGCCCGCAATCGCTGAAGGCGCGCTTGGGCAACGTGGCGCCGAAAGGCTATACCGAAGCCGAGGAACAGGAAACCAGCTTCGTTCCGCGCTGATCTCTCCATACAGGACACGTACCATCATGCAGACTACCCAACTTGATCCAAGCTTGTCGCAAACCCTGGCTGCCGCGCGCTCGCCCGGCCTGACCCTCGTCATCGGCAACAAGAACTACTCGTCGTGGTCGATGCGGCCGTGGGTGGCGATGGTCGCTTTCGGCATCCCGTTCCAGGAAGTGCGCGTGCTGCTCGATCGCGACGACACCGCCAACCGCATTTGCAGCTACTCGGCTTCCGGCCGCGTGCCGGTGCTGCTGGCGGGCGATGAGATGACCATCTGGGACAGCCTGGCGATTTGCGAATATTTGGCCGAGCAGTTCCCCGAACTGCATTTGTGGCCGCAGGACGTGGCGGCGCGCGCGATGGCGCGTTCGGTGTGCGCCGAGATGCACGCCGGCTTCAGCGACTTGCGCAACGCGATGTCAATGAACATTCGCGGTAACTACCCGGGCAAAGGCCGCACGCCGGGCACGCAGGCCGACATTGGCCGCATCAGCGAAATCTGGGAAGAGTGCCTGTCGCGATTTGGCCATCACCAATTCCTGTTCGGCGAATTCTCGATAGCCGACGCTTACTACGCGCCGGTGGTGTGCCGCTTCCGCACCTACGGCGTGTCGCTGGCGCCGGCGCTCGATGCGTACTGCCAGCGCGTGCTGGCCCACCCTGCGGTAGCGCGCTGGATCGACGAGGCGATGGCCGAAACCGAGATGGCGCCCAAGCACGACGCGGAAATGCCGGATTAAATCATGCAAACTTACGTAGTTGGCGGCGCGGTACGCGATGCGCTGCTTGGATTGCCGGTCAAGGATCACGACCACGTGGTGGTCGGCGCCACGCCGGACGAGATGATCGCCAAGGGCTTCCGCCCGGTCGGCAAAGACTTTCCGGTGTTCCTGCATCCGAAAACGCAGGAAGAATACGCGCTGGCCCGCACCGAGCGCAAAACCGCGCCCGGTTATAAAGGCTTCGTGTTCCACACCTCGCCGGACGTTACGCTGGAAGATGATCTGATCCGCCGCGACCTGACCATCAACGCGATTGCGCGCGCCGATGACGGTACGCTGACCGACCCATACGGCGGCCAGCGCGACATCGAACAGCGGGTGTTCCGCCACGTCTCGGAAGCGTTTGCAGAAGACCCGGTACGCATCCTGCGCGTAGCGCGCTTTGCCGCGCGCTTTGCCGATTTCCGAGTCGCGCCTGAAACCAACGCGCTAATGCAGCAGATGGTGGATCAGGGCGAGGTCGATGCGCTGGTGCCGGAACGCGTGTGGCAGGAATTGTCGCGCGGGCTGATGGAGCAGAAGCCATCACGCATGCTGGAAGTGCTGCGCGACTGCGGCGCACTGGCGCGCATCTTGCCGGAGCTGGACGCCTTGTGGGGCGTGCCGCAGCCGGAGAAATGGCATCCCGAAATCGACACCGGCATCCACGTGCTGCAAGTGATCGACTGCGCGGCGCGATTGGATCGCGATCTGCCGACGCGCTTCGCCTGCCTGATGCACGATCTGGGCAAGGCCGCTACGCCGCCTGACAACTGGCCTGCGCATCACGGCCACGAAGGCCTCGGCGTCAAGCTGGTGGAGCAAGTGAGCAAGCGTCTCAAGGTGCCGACCGAGTGCCGCGATCTGGCGGTGATGACGGCGCGCGAGCATGGCAACGTTGGCCGCGCTTTGCAACTGCGCGCCAATACCATCGTTACCCTGTTCGAACGCTGCGACGCTTTCCGCAAGCCGGCGCGCTTTACGCAAATGCTGCTGGCGACCGAGTGCGATTCGCGCGGCCGCATCGGCCCGGGCGCCAGCTATGCCGATGCACCGTTCCCGCAATTGGCGCATCTCGAAAACGCACTGGCCGCAGCGCGCGGCGTCAACGCCGGCGAGATCGCCGCATCGTGCGTCGACAATCCGCAGCGCATTCCTGAGCGCGTGCACGCCGCGCGCGTGCGCGCAGTGAAGCAAGTGCTGAAGGAAGAAGAGGACGCGGAATGACTTCCTTCGTTCTGGTGAAGGAGCTGCGCGAACGTGACCGCCGCCGCATGCTCAAACACTTCATCGAACTGGAAGAGAGTGATCGCCTGTTGCGCTTCGGCTCCGTGCTGCCGGACGAGCAAGTAATCAACTACGTCAACCGCATCGACTTCTCGCGCGATGTGGTGTTCGGCGTGTACAACCGCTTGTTCAGACTCGTGGCAGTTGGCCATCTGGCCTTTGCGCCGCGCGATGAAAAGAACAGTGCCACCGAGAAAGAGCGCGTGGCGGAATTCGGCGTGTCGGTCAGCCGCTCGGCGCGTGGCCGCGGCATCGGTTCGCGCTTGTTCGAACGCGCCGCCATCCACTGCCGCAACAACGATGTCGACACACTGTATATGCACTGCCTGTCGTCCAACAAGACCATGATGCACATCGCGAAAAAAGCAGGCATGGAAATCCATCGCGATTACGGCGAGGCCGACGCCTACCTCAAACTGCCACCGGCCAATCCGGGCAGCGTGCTGCAAGAAGCACTGGACGAACAGTTCGCAGTGCTCGACTACACCTTCAAGGCCAACAAGCGCATCGCCGCTAAATGGCTGGGCCGTTTGATCGGCCGAAAATAATTTAACGCTCCTTAGAACCTTTGCCATATTGGCCGGAATACACGGGCCAGACGAGATGTGCACGCAAAGGTTCTACATTGATTCCGCAGTTGTCGCAGCTCCTGCTATTGCTGGTGCTCTCTCCCGTGCTGGAGGAGCTGGTGGTGCGCGCCGGTTTGCAGGAGTGGCTGATGCGGCGCGCCGCACCGGATACGGCGTGGCCGATGCCGGTGTCTGCGCTGGCCTTCGGCCTGCTGCATTTGCGCTCCGGTTTGCCGCACGCGCTGGCGGTCACCGTGCCCGGACTGGCGTTGGCACTGCTTTATCAACGCACGCGTAGCTGGCGCTGGTGCGCTTGCGTGCACAGCGCCATGAATGCCTTTGCCATCTCTGTCTGCGGTCTATAACTTCAACAGGAGAGTGGCATGAATCGATTGATAGCGCGGGCGGCGGCAGCCGTTCTGTGGCTGGGCTTTGCGTGGCCGACGGCGCACGCGGCGGATGCCTTGAACGGCAAGAGCCTGTACCTGAACGGGCCGGTGAGCGGCGGCGCAAGTTGCGCTTCCTGCCATGGCCCTACGCCGGCCAATAACGTCAACGGCATTCTTGCGGCGGCCAATCAGCCGTCGGTCATCTCCAGTGCATTTGCCGCCAATCGCGGCGGCATGGGCAGCTTATTCAACGGCAAATTCTCGGCGGCGGAGTTGGCCGACCTGGCTGCTTTCATCGGCAATCCTAACGTGACGGCAGCGCCGGCAGCATCGCTGGCGCCAGCCACGCTGACCTTTAACGGCGCGAATATCGGCGTCACCAGCGCACCGCTGGCAGCCACGCTGACCAACACCGGCAACGCTGCGCTGAATATCGGCACCATCTCCATCGGCGGTGCGGCGGCAGCCGACTTTGCGCGCTCGGGCGGCAGCTGTGCTAACGGCGCATCGATTGCGGCTGGCGCTAGCTGCACCGTGCAGGCCAGCTTCACACCGACTGCCGCCGGCGCGCGCGCGGCTACGCTGACCATCACGCACAACGCGACGGGCGGCAGCAGCGCGGTAGCGCTCAACGGCACCGGCAACGCCACGCCGCAAGCGACCATCGCTTTGTCTGCGACCAGCGTGGATTTCGGTACGCTGTTGATTGGCACGCCGTCGGCAGTATCGACCATCACTGTCAGCAATAGTGGACAGGCGGCGCTGAACTTCAGCGGCATTACGATAGGCGGTGCGAGTGCTGCCATCATTACGCGTGGCGGCAGCTGCGCAGTCGGTACGCCAGTGGCGGCGGGCGCCAATTGTACGGTCACCGTGCAAGCTACGCCGGCCAGCGCCGGTGCGGTTGCCGCCAGCCTGACCTTGGCGTCTAACGCATCCAACGGTGCGTCGGTGGCGGTGAGTTTGGGCGGTACTGCCGCAGCGCCCGCACCGGCGTTGACTGCCACGCCATCCGCAGTAGCATTCGGCGCGCAAACCGTGGGCGCGGCAGCGGTGACGCAATCCGTCACGCTGGTCAACACCGGCAACGTGGCGATCACTTTCAGCAGCATCGGTGTAACCGGCTCCAGCGCCGTGACGCTGAGCGCCAATACCTGCGGCACGACGCTGGCGGTAGGCACAAACTGCGTAGCGACCTTGCGTTTCGCACCAACGGCGGAAGGCGCGGTGAGCGCTACGCTAGCTGTCGCATCGAATGCACCGGCGCTGCAAGTCGGCGTGACTGGTACCGGCACTTCGCAAGCGACGGCCAAACCAGCGTTGTCTGAGACTGGCCCAATTGTATTCGCCGATACGCAAGTCGGCAGCAGCGCCACCGCGCACACCACAACCTTGAGCAATAGCGGCAATGCTGCCTTGAAAATCTCCACGCTGACTTTGGGCGGCAACCAGCCGGGCGACTTCGTGGTGGGCGGCAATTGCGTGGCCAATGCTTCGCTCAGCTCCGGCGCAAGCTGCACCATCACCACTGCCTTCAAGCCGGTGGCGGCTGGCGCGCGCAGCGCAGACCTGCTGCTGGTGACGGATGGCGGCGCACAGTTCCACCTCACCTTGAACGGCAACGGCGTGGCGGTAGCCGTCGGCACGCCGTCGCTCGGCATCAATCCGCAGAGCTTCGATTACGGCACGGTGACCATCGGCGGCACTGCGCCAACCCGACGCTTCACACTGACCAACACGGGTTCCTCCGCGTTGGCGTTGTCGAGCGCCACCTTCAGCGGCCCGTTCGCAGCGGTGAGCGACAGCACCGGCTGTGCTGCCTTCCCATTCACGCTGCAAGCAGGCGCCTCGTGCGACCTGGTGGTGCGTTACACGCCGGCCAGCGCTGGCGTCAGCAACGGTAATGCGACGATCCAGTCGGGCAGCAGCAGCTGGAGCATCGCGCTGAGTGGACAAGGCGCTGCGGCTGCGCCGGAAGTCGCACCGTCCAATCGTGGTGGCGGCGGTTGCTCTGCTTCGCAGGACGTGACTGATCCAACCCTGGCTGCCTTGCTGGTGCTGTCGTTGATCGTCATCGGCTGGCGTCGTCGTAATCGTGGAGGTGAAAAATGAAATGGCTCGTCATGGTATTGGCGTTGTGTGCCGCGTCGGCACAAGCGCTTGAGAAGGGCGCGCCCGCGCCGCAGTTTGAGTTGCAGGGATTGGACGGCGCGGTGAAGCTGGCCAAGTTGCAGGGGAAGCTGGTGTACGTGGACTTCTGGGCCTCGTGGTGCGGCCCATGCCGCCAGTCCTTCCCCTGGATGAATGAGATGCAGGCCAAGTATGGCGCGCGCGGTTTGCAGATCGTCGGCGTGAATGTGGACGCCAACAGCGCGGACGCGCGCCAGTTCCTTGCGGCGACGCCGGCCCGCTTCACTATCGGTTTCGATCCGCAAGGCGCTACGCCGCGCAGCTACGGCATCAAGGGCATGCCGAGCAGCGTGCTGATTGGCCCGGACGGCAAGGTGTTGTTGGAGCATTCCGGTTTCCGCGAAGCTGACCGCGCCGAATTGGAAAGCAAAATCCAGGCTGCGCTGGGAGCCGTCAAATGAAGATCTGCTTAGCATTGATACTGGCGGCAGCGCTGGGCGGCTGCGCTTCTCTCGGTAATGTGCAGCCATGGGAGAAGGGCACGCTGGCGCGCAGCGAGATGACCTTCAAGGACGGTCATGCCTTTAACCGTTACGACGACCATATCTACACCAGCCGCGAGGCGTCTTCCGGCGGTGCGGGCGTCGGCGGCGGTGGCTGCGGCTGCAATTGAAAGCGATTCTATGACAATCAACCAAGACAGCGGCAAGGCCGCATCGATCCTTGCGGCGGCGCTGATGCTGCCGGGCGTGCAGGCGCACGCCGAAGCACCGCCGACCAATGGCGTTATCAGCGTGGGCTATCTCGATTACCGTGATAGCCAATCGGGATTGGATCGCATCCGCGTACATGCGCCGTCGGTTTCTGTGATGGCGCCGGTGGCTGGTGTGTGGAGCATCAGCGGCTCGGTGGTGGCGGATGATGTGTCGGGAGCTTCGCCGCGCTATCACACGGCGGTGTCGGGCGCGTCGCGCATGAGCGATGACCGCAAGGCTGGCGATGCTTCCGTTACGCGCTATCTGGAGCGCGGCAGCGTGACGTTGGGTGCCGCTTACTCGACTGAGCATGATTACGTGTCGCGCGCACTGTCGCTGCAAGGCAGTTATGAGAGCGAAGACCGCAACACTACGTGGAGCGCCGGTATCGGCCATTCCGACGACCGTATCGATCCGGTCAATCACATCGTCAGCAATGAGCGTAAGCGCACGACTAACTTCCTGCTCGGCGTAACGCAGGTGCTGACGGTGAACGACGTGGCGCAGCTGACGTTGAGCCACGACAGCGGCAGCGGCTATTTCTCCGATCCGTACAAGGCATTTGATAATCGTCCGCGTGACCGTTCCGAAAGCACGCTGCTGGCGCGCTGGAATCATCACATTGCATCGACTGGCGGCACCAGCCGGCTGTCCTACCGCTATTACCGCGACAGCTTCGGCGTGCGTGGGCACACGCTGGGCGGCGAGTATGTGCAGCCGTTGGCGGACGGTTGGACGGTGACGCCGGAGCTGCGCTTGTACACGCAGAGCGCGGCCAGCTTTTACTACGATCCGGTTTACGACAGCAGGTTAGGCGCGCCATTCCCGCCAGGGTACAACGGCAGCGGCTATACGTCGGCCGATCAGCGTTTGTCGGGATTTGGCGCGGTGACGGCGGCGCTGAAGGTTAGCAAGCAGATTGACAAGCTGTGGTCTGTGGACGCCAAGGTGTCGGCGTATCAGCAGCGCGGTAGTTGGCGTTTGTTCCATGCGGGTAGTCCGGGACTCGATGCGTTGCGCGCGCAGACGCTGCAAATCTCCGTCAATCGATCATGGTAGAAGCGCGTACTTCGTTTAACGCGATGGGCGGCCGCTGCGAGGTTCGGCTGTCCACATCGGACGGAGCGCGCGCGCAGCAACTGGTGCAGATGGCGGTGAATGAGGTGCGACGGATTGAGCGCAAGTATTCGCGCTACCAGTCGGACAGCATCGTTTCGCGCATCAACGGGGCGGCTGGCCGCAAAGCGGTGGCGTGTGATCGTGAGACCAGTGATTTGCTGGTCTATGCCGATGTGCTGTTCGGTGCAAGCAGCGGTTTGTTCGACATTACGTCCGGCGTGCTGCGGCGGGCCTGGGATTTTCGCCAGCCGCGCGTGCCATCGGCGGCGCAGCTGGAGCCCTTGCTGGAGCTGGTCGGCTGGCATCGTGTAGAGCACGGTGAGAACGGTGTGTATTTGCCGCTGGCCGGAATGGAGATTGATTTCGGCGGTTTTGGCAAGGAGTACGCGGCGGATCGCGCAGCGGCGTTGCTGGCTGATGCGGGTGTGCGGCATGGCTACGTGAATCTCGGCGGCGATATGCGTTTCATCGGGCCGCATGAGGATGGGCAGCCGTGGACTATCGGGATTCAGCATCCGCGTGAGGCGGATGGTGTGCTGGCGACGATTCCGATCAGCGAGGGCGCGCTGGCGACCAGTGGCGATTACGAGCGGTACTTTGAATTGGATGGACAGCGCTATTGCCACATTCTCGATCCGCGCGATGGCATGCCGGTGCGGTATTGGCGTTCGGTGAGCGTGCTTGCGCCGGTGGCTGCGGCAGCGGGAAGTTGTTCGACGATCGCGATGTTGAAGCAGCGGGATGGATTGGATTTTCTGGATGCGTCGGGGATGGCTTATCTGGCTGTCGATGATGAAGGGAAGATGTTGTATAGGGATCTGACATGAACATGCAAAAATGGATGCGGGCCTTGTTGGCTTTGGTGATGTTGTGCTGCGCGTGGGCGAGGGCTGGAGACTTTCTGGAGCCGCAGCAGGCGTTCCAGTTACAGGGCGAGTTGCGCGATGCGCGCACGCTGCGGCTGACGTGGGTGATCGCGCCGGGCTATCACTTGTATCGGGATCGTTTGAGTTTCGATGGCAGTGTGGAGGCGCCTGCGCTGCCGGCAGGGCTGCGCAAGTTCGATGAGAATTTCAACAAGGAGATGGAGACGTATCAGGATAAGCTGGTGGTTGATCTGCCGGTGAAGGGCAGTGTGCTGTTTACGCTGACAGTGGGCTATCAGGGCTGTGCGGATGCTGGCCTGTGCTACTCGCCGGCGACGCAACGATATCGTGTCGATCCAGCCGCACCGGGTAGGCTTGCTGCTATCGACGATGCGGCGGCCGCGCCTGCACTCGCTGACGCGGCGGCCGCAACGCCAGCTGCGCTCACCGCGCCGGCTGCCGCGGCGCCGGAAGACGACAGCTCGCTGGCCCAGCGCACGCTGCAAAGCGGCAGCGCGTGGCGTATCGGGCTGGCCTTCCTCGCTTTCGGCCTGCTGCTGTCGTTCACGCCGTGCGTGCTGCCGATGGTGCCTATTCTGTCCTCGATCATCGTCGGCGAAGGCAGCGTGTCGCGTGGACGCGGCTTCGCATTGGCGGCTGCGTACTCGCTCAGCATGGCGCTGGTCTATACCTCGCTGGGCGTAGCGGCGGGTTTGGCTGGCGAAGGCCTCGCCGGCGCGCTGCAAAAGCCCTGGGTGCTGCTGACATTTGGTGCGTTGCTGGTGGTGCTGGCGCTCTCCATGTTCGACGTCTATCAGCTACAACTTCCTAGCGGCCTGCAATCCCGCCTCAGTGAAAAAAGCAGCGGCATGAGTGGCGGCAAATTCGCCGGCGTATTCGTGATGGGCGCTTTGTCGGCACTGATCGTCGGCCCGTGTGTCGCAGGTCCGCTGGCCGGTGCACTGCTCTACATCAGTCAAACGCGCAATGTGTGGACTGGCGGCTGGGCCTTGTTCTCGATGGCGGCCGGCATGAGCGTGCCGCTGCTGCTGACCGGCGTCTCGGCAGGTAGCCTGCTGCCGCGTGCCGGCGCATGGATGAACGGCGTGAAAAAAGTCTTCGGCTTGCTGCTGATTGCAGTCGCCATCTGGATGGTGTCGCCGGTGTTCCCGGTCACCGTCAACATGCTGCTGTGGGGCGTGTTCGCGTTGTTGTGTGCGGTATTCCTGCACGTATTTGAACCGCTGCAATCCGGCGCTCAACTGCGTGCCTATGTAGGCAAAACGCTAGGTATCGTTTTCCTGATTGGCGGCCTGTTTGAATTGGCAGGGGCTGCGAGTGCAGGCCGCGACGTGCTGCAACCGTTGGGCCACCTGAGCGTCGCGCATGTTGAACAGCCGGCGGGGGAAGTGCGTTTCAACCGCATCAAGACCGCTGCAGAACTGGACCACATCCTCGCTTCCAGCACCACCCCTGTGATGCTGGACTTCTACGCCGACTGGTGTGTCTCTTGCAAAGAGATGGAACGCTTCACCTTCTCCAAGACAGAAGTAGCGGGCAAGCTGAAACAAGTGCGGCTGCTGCAAGTCGACGTCACTGCCAACAACGCCGATGACAAAGAACTGATGAAACGCTTCGGCCTATTCGGGCCACCGGGCATTATCCTGTTCAACGGCGGCAAAGAAATCCCTAACAGCCGCGTGATCGGCTTCCTCGCGCCGGCGCCGTTCGTGCAGCACCTGGCGCGGCATATCTCTTCTTAAACCAGCGGCAGGGCCGTGGTGTCCTTGACGCGCTGGAGAGCGAACGAGGACTTCACGTCCAACACCGCCGGATGGCGCAGCAGGGTTGCCATCATGAAGCGCGAGAAGTGATCCATATCTTCCACGTGCACGCGCAGCAGGTAGTCCATCTCGCCGGTCATGGCGTAGCAGGCCACTACTTCCGGCCACTGCGCCACCGCTTCGGCGAAATCCTGGCGTGGCGATGGCGGCGCGTTGGCCGCACCAAGCGCGCGCGCGTTGCTGTGCGCCGCCGCTTCGCTGTGCTTTTCCAGCCGCACGTTCACATAGGCCAGCAGGCCCAGGCCGATCTTGTCTGGGTCCAGCAGCGCCACGTACTGGCGGATCACGCCCGCTTCTTCCAGCCGCTTGATGCGGCGCAGGCACGGCGACGGCGACAGCGCGACCAGCTCGGCCACGTCCTGATTCGACAGCCGCCCATCCGACTGCAAAATGGACAAAATTTTACGGTCGGTTTTATCTAGCGCGATTTTGGTCATAAATACCTCGGAAATTCGGAACTAAGGCAATATTATTGCTCAAAATGGCTGAGCGTGGGAATGGTTTGCAATTTAATGCTGCCAAGGCGGGTCTATACTGTGCGCTATTCGATAAGGAGACCTGCATGAAATTCCAGCCATGGGATAACCCAATGGGCACCGACGGTTTTGAGTTCGTCGAGTACGCCGCACCTGATCCCAAAGCCCTCGGCGCGCTGTTCGAGAGCATGGGCTTTACCGCCATCGCCCGCCATCGCCACAAGGACGTGACCCTGTACCGTCAAGGCGACATTAACTTCATCATCAATGCCGAGAAGGACTCCTTCGCCCAGCGTTTCGCCCGTCACCACGGCCCGTCCGTGTGCGCGATCGGCATCCGCGTGCAGGATTCGGCGTTCGCCTACAAATCGGCGCTGGAGAAGGGCGCCTGGGGCTTCGATAACAAGACCGGCCCGATGGAGCTGAACATCCCTGCGATTAAAGGCGTGGGCGATTCGCTGATTTATCTGGTTGACCGCTGGCGCGGCAAGAACGGCGGCGCGCAAGGCGCGATCGGCGACATCAGCATCTACGACGTGGACTTCGTCGCTATTCCGGGCGCGGAAGCCAACCCGGTTGGCCACGGCCTGACCTACATCGACCACCTGACCAACAACGTGCACCGTGGCCGCATGAAGGAATGGGCAGACTTCTACGAGAAGATGTTCAACTTCCGCGAAGTGCGCTACTTCGACATCGAGGGCAAGCTGACCGGCCTGAAGTCGAAAGCCATGACTTCCCCATGCGGCAAGGTACGCATTCCGATCAATGAGTCGTCGGACGATAAATCGCAGATCGCAGAATATCTGGACGAGTACCACGGCGAAGGCATCCAGCACATCGCGCTGGGCACCGACGATATCTACTCGTCGATTGAAGCCATGAAGAAGGCCGAGATCAACTTCCAGGACACCATCGAGACCTACTACGAGCTGGTGAACCGCCGCCTGCCTAACCACGGCGAGCGCCTGGAAGACCTGCGCCGCCTGCGCATCCTGATCGATGGCCACAGCAACGAGAACGAGCGTGAACTGCTGCTGCAAATCTTCACCCAGAACGTGATTGGCCCAATCTTCTTCGAGATCATCCAGCGCAAAGGCGACCAAGGTTTCGGCGAAGGCAACTTCCGCGCGCTGTTTGAATCGATCGAACTGGATCAGATCAAACGCGGCGTGCTGCAAGATCCGAGCAAAGCGACTGCCTAAGTTGTAGATTCGGAGTAGAGTAATACCAAAGCCGGTAGCAAAGCACATAGACCGAGCACCGGCGCCAACGCCGCAGAGCCTACCCGGCACTGTGGCGGTTTGTGTTTGAGAATATTGGAGACAACATGAATGCACCTCACAAGGGTATGCAGCTAGATCCGGCTATCAACCCGGAAGAGATCACGCTGGACGACAAGTGGACGCTGGAACGCGGCCGCGCTTTTATGACCGGTACGCAGGCGCTGATTCGCCTGCCGATGATGCAGCGCGAGCGCGACCTGAAAGCAGGTTTGAACACGGCCGGCTACATCACCGGTTATCGCGGTTCGCCGGTGACCAGCGTCGATATGACGGCCATGAAGGCCAAGAAGTACCTCGACGAACATCACGTCAAATTCCATCCAGGGATGAATGAAGACCTCGCGGCGACCGCCGTCTGGGGCACGCAGCAAACCAATCTTTTCAAAGACGCTAAATACGACGGCGTCTTCTCCATGTGGTACGGCAAGGGCCCGGGCGTAGACCGCTGCGGCGACGTATTCAAACATGCCAACAACGCCGGCTCCGCGAAACACGGCGGCGTGCTGGTATTGGCTGGTGACGACCACGCGGCCAAATCGTCGTCCACCGCGCACCAGTCGGATCACATCCTGAACGCCTGCGGCATCCCGGTGCTGTACCCAGCCTCGGTGCAGGAATACATCGATTACGGCCTGCACGCGTGGGCGATGAGCCGCTACACCGGCTTGTGGGTGTCGATGAAGTGCGTGACCGACATTATCGAATCGGGCGCCGTGGTGGACTTCGATCCAGACCGCGTGCAGATCGAACTGCCGACCGATTTCGAACTGCCTGAAGGCGGCCTGAATATCCGCTGGCCGGACACCGTGCTGGATATGGAAGTCCGCATGAACAGCTACAAGTGGTACGCCGCACTGGCCTACTGCCGCGCCAATAAGCTGAACAAAATTATCTGGGATTCGCCGAAGCCGAAGATCGGCATCATCACCGCCGGCAAATCGTATCTCGATACGCGCCAGGCGCTGGCCGACTTGGGCATTGACGAACAAGCCGCTGCCGATATCGGCATCCGCCTGTACAAGATCGGCATGACGTGGCCGCTGGAAGCGGACGGCGTGCACGAATTTGCCAAGGGTCTCGATGAAATCCTGGTGGTGGAAGAGAAGCGCCAGATTCTCGAATACGCGCTGAAGGAAGAGTTGTACAACCTGCCGGACGGCCAGCGTCCACGCGTGGTTGGCAAGTTCGATGATACCGGCGAATGGAGCAACAAGGGCAAGACCGGCCACGGTGATTGGCTGCTGCCTGCAACCTACGAACTGAATCCAGCGCAGATCGCGCGCGCCATCGCGTCGCGCATCGCGCACTACTGCGACGGCCATCCTGTCGCCAAGCGCGTGCAGGAACGCGTGGCTTACCTGGAAGCGAAAGAAGCGGCGTTGAAAACGCTGCCGACCAAGGCCAATCCGCAGACCGACCGTACGCCGTTCTTCTGCTCCGGCTGCCCGCACAATTCTTCGACCAAGGTGCCTGAAGGTTCGCGCGCGCTGGCAGGTATCGGCTGCCACTACATGGTGCTGTGGATGGATCGCGAGACCTCCACCTTTACCCATATGGGCGCGGAAGGCGTGACGTGGGTGGGGCAGGCACCGTTCACCAACGAGAAGCACGTGTTCACCAACCTAGGTGACGGCACTTACTTCCACTCGGGGATCTTGGCGATACGCGCAGCGGTTGCGGCCAAGGTCAACATCACTTACAAGATTTTGTTCAACGACGCGGTAGCAATGACCGGCGGCCAAACGTTTGACGGCCCGCTCGATCCCGGCATGATCTCGCGCCAGATCGCGGCGGAAGGCGTCACGCCGATTATCGTCGTCACCGACGAACCGGATAAATACCCGGCCGATTACAACTGGGCGCCGGGCGTCACCGTGCGCCATCGCAGCGAATTGATGGACGTGCAGCGCGAACTGCGTGACCAGCCGGGCGTGTCGGCCATGATCTACGATCAAACCTGTGCGTCCGAAAAACGCCGCCGCCGGAAACGCAACGAGTACCCGGATCCAGCCAAGCGCGCCGTGATCAACGAAGCCGTGTGCGAAGGCTGCGGCGACTGCTCGGTGCAATCGAACTGCCTGTCCGTGGAGCCGCTGGAGACGGAACTGGGCCGCAAGCGCCAGATCAACCAATCGTCGTGCAACAAGGACTTCTCCTGCACCACCGGTTTCTGCCCGAGCTTTGTGACGGTGGAAGGCGGCGCCCTGAAGAAGCCGAAGAAGGCCGCTGTTGGCGATGGCCCGCAAGTGGTGCTGCCTACGCCGGTATTGCCATCGACCGCGACGCCGTTCGGCATCCTGATCACCGGTATCGGCGGCACTGGCGTGGTGACGGTCGGCCAAATTCTGGCGATGGCTGCGCACGTGGAAAACAAGGGCGCGATTGTGCTGGATATGAGTGGCCTGGCGCAGAAGGGCGGCCCGGTGATGTCGCACGTGCGCTTGGCGGACAAGCAAAGCGATTTGCACTCGACCCGTGTTGGCACTGGCAGCGCTGATCTGGTCATCGGCTGTGATCTGATCGTGACTGCCTCGCGTGACGCCTTGTCGCGCATGGGCGAAGGCCGCACGCACGCGATGATCAACTCGACCGGTTCCTCGACGGCGGCTTTTGTGAAGAACCCGGACTGGCAGTTCCCGGATGCCGGTTCGCGTGGTGAAATCATCCGCGCCTGCGGTAACGACAACGTGGACTTCGTGGATGCCGGCCAAATCGCCACCGCGCTGATGGGCGACTCCATCGCCACCAATATGTTCATGCTGGGCTACGCTTTCCAGAAAGGCCATGTGCCGCTGAGCGAAGCTGCGCTGATCAAGGCGATTGAACTGAACGGCGTGTCGGTGGCCTTCAACAAGGCCGCGTTCCACTGGGGCCGCACGGCGGCGCACGATCTGGGCTCGGTGACCAAGCTGACCACGCCAGCGAAAGTGATCGAGTTCAAACGCATCCAAACGCTGGACGACTTGATCGCCAAGCGCGTGGAGTTGCTGACTGCTTACCAGGACGCGAATTATGCTAAACAGTATAAATCGTTTGTTGACCAGGTCCGAGCGGAAGAGGCTAAGCTGGGTAAAACCACCCGCCTGACCGAAGCCGTGGCACGCTACTACTACAAGCTGATGGCCTACAAGGACGAATACGAAGTCGCGCGCCTGTACACCGACGGCGCCTTCCAGCAGAAAGTAGCCGGCATGTTCGACGGTGAGATCAAGCTGAAATTCCACCTCGCACCACCGCTGATGGCCAAGCACGACGCGCAGGGCCATTTGATCAAGCAGGAATTCGGCCCATGGGTGATGAAAGCCTTCGGCGTGCTGGCCAAGTTCAAAGGCCTGCGCGGCACCGCGCTGGACGTCTTCGGCTACACGGCAGAACGCAAGACGGAACGCGCCTTGATCGGCGAATACCGCCAAACCGTGACTGGCCTGCTGCCTAAACTAACGGCAGAAAACCTGTCGCAAGCGGTAGCCATCGCCAGCATCCCGGAAGACATCCGCGGCTACGGCCACGTCAAAGAGCGCCATCTGAAAGCCGCCAAGCAGAAAGAAGCCATGTTGCTGGCGAACTTCGGCAAGCCGGTCGAGGCAAGCGCGCCGCACGCCGCCTGATCGTGTAGGCATCCCACCAAATGGCCCTTCGGGGCCATTTTTCATTCAATCCGCTGTGATAAAGGGAGAGTATTTCTATTGATAATTGTTGTACCATGGGCAATTACTTCAATGCTCCAGCACAATCACAATGCGCAAACGCACAGTTCTCCCGCTACTCGCTTTAGTGGCGATCCTTGCAGTTATCTACACCCAATTCACGATTTTTATTGTTCCACCCATCGGTAGCTTGCCTACCGGGATGACGATTGTTTTTCCTCGGCTCAGTAAAACCAGTTTTATCGATAGCCCCGACGCAATATGCGAACGTGAAATGGGTCACGTCAATTTGCTGTGCCGTGGAGTTACCCTTGGCGCCGTTGCCGCGAAAGCGAAAATCATCGCGCGCCTACCCTACAGCGATACGCTTTATCGCATCTCGATGGTTGGTGACACTCCCGCAAAGTAAATTTTGATTTGCAAAAAGACGTGGCTGAGTTCGGCCAGCAGCAGACATCGCCCCAAACAAAGAAGAGGAATATGTCATCAGAAATATCTCAACTTAGAACGGTTGCGCAAGTGGCGCTTTTGACGCACATTACGCCACGGGTCAGGAGCATTTCTCTGGACCTTGAGTCATCTGAGCGGAAAATTTGTTTTCGCGTTTATACCGACGGGGTTTTATCTGAATCTGCCTTGGAGGCTTTAAGCTGCGCCGTGACGGAAATTGAAGCTACCTTGGGCTTTAGGGTTGATGAGGAATACCTTGTCGTTCCCGAGCCCGGATCGATGGAGCACTTTCCAGTGATCGTTTATGCTCGCTGCGAAGACTCATGGGTTGATCGTGGTTGACGGTATCGGTCAAGAGCGGCCACATAATATCGAAAGACGACATTGAAATTCAGTGAAATGAGTGCTGTATCCGCCCTCATCGTGACGACTCTCACGATGATGGGGGTCATAAGCTTAATTTTGCTTGCTCTGGATATGTCGAACGCCCCGCACTTATCAGGGCATTTAGCAGTGGTCTGGTCTCCTGTGCTGCTTTCGTTCGGGATGTATGTGCTGCTGGCTCGTAACGCAGCCAGTTCCAAACGCAGTCTTTATCTGGGAGCGTGCATCACTGCGCTAATTGCACCGATAATTGCAGGCCAGATGTACTTCTTTTTCGGCTTTGCCTTTTTAGGTTGGCAGATGTGAACACGGCTGAATTCGGCCAGAAGCAGCCACTTTACAATAGGGCTTTATTCGATGCGAAAACAAGTCTATGACCTTACGCTTTCTGATCTAGAGCTTTCTCCCATTTGGGAGTATGCGTCTGATGAGGAAGGCATCGAAGGCCAAGATGAAGCTACGGTTAGGCCCGCAAGTCCAAGCATTCTGGATGACGCTTTAGCCGGGCAATTCGTCGCAGCAGCGAGATTTACGTTAGCAGATGGCACGAGAATGTATGGGTATCTCTCACCAGGATCATTTGGCAGCTGTGACCTGGGGAGCATTCAGCCAGCTATAGTTACGGATAACGGACAAGTGTCATTCTGGTTTGGTTGTTTAGAGCCGCCACGGACTTACATTGAGTCGTCATATGCCGTGCTAGGAAAAAGCGCGGATGAAATCTTTCCGCTGTCTTTTGCTCTCGACGCTGCGTCAAATATCTATGAGGCTGCGGGAATAGTCCAAGGCTTCATGGTCATGGAAGACTGGGATTCATCCGATATCAAAATCGTTCGCTAGCGGCCAGAAGCCGACGGACGTGAAACGTTTGAAAGAAAACATGAGCAGCAATCAGCTAGTCAATGAGGCGCTTGAACAGTTCTCCGAGTGGGCCAGACCATGGACTTATGTTCTTGAAACGTTAGCTGCAAAAGGGCTTACGGTACAAAATGCCGCTCTTGTTGAGGAAGTTTGGCAGGAGGCCAACTCTTCTACCCATTGGATTCAGCCGAGCTTTGAGTCCGGCGCAGAATTGGCAAACGCTGCATTGAGGGCACGATATTCTTGGCTTAGTGAAGCCGCGATTAGTAATTTAGTGCGTGGTGCTTCCTATATGTGGAAGTAGTGCTAACGGCCAGTAGCCGACGGTCACAATTTTTTAAGGTGATTAGGCGAGCGCCCAAAGTGGCTTGATTTCTGCCCCAGTATTCTTTTAGATCGACACCTTGTAGATCGGCAATAGGCCCCCATGAACAAATCTTCAAATCCCGAGGGAGTACCCTTGATTATGGCAGTAAGCGGGCCGCTGAAGCTAATAGGAAAGGATGGTCGTGACACATGGCGGCCAACGCTAGAAGACATAAATCGCCGAACGTACGATTATCTGAAGCTCAATAGGGCTAGTGGGTTCATTGATGGAAATGTCGCCCCATACATGATGTTGGTAGGCTTTGATGGGAGCTTGGCAATGCCAGCTCTTCCTGAGTTCGCAGAACCAGGAAAGGCGCTCAAGATATTCAATCGCGTTTTCTTCGAGATGCTCCTTGGCGGCATCTACACTGAAGGAGCGGCTCCGTCTGATATATGTTCCGGCTGGTTGTTTAATACGGGATATACCCGGCTGCATGGTGGTCGGAGCAGAAATACAGCATTACACTTTGCGCTCAGAGATAAGACGGCAAGCATCAGCGATAATATCGTGCTTCTCGATCGGAAGCCTATTACTCTCGCGGCTCTCGAAAGGGCAATCAAACGTGGGAGAAATATCCTTTCTAAGAGTGAGCCTATAAGTCACGAGGTGGCACTTGCGGGTACAACCCATTACGTTGCGGGCGCGCTTGCAGAGGCGCTGACCTGTTTGTGGACGTGCGTTGAGCAGTTGGTCAGTAAGATTTGGCGGGATGAGGTGGAAGCCAAAGCTCACGGCGACTCGATTCCAAATCGTAGTAGCTTTTTGAAGGATTACAGGGTTTGGACCACCTCTGCACGGATCGAGCTTTTATTTCAAAAGGAGATTTTGAGAGTTGAAACGTACCGTTATTTAAATGAGGCTCGAAAGGCACGTAATGAGTTTATTCATCGAGGTGATCAGCCTGACCTTGATGAGGTGACGGCGGCTCTTTCGGCTATGTTCCATCTGTTATCTGCGTGCGCAACCAAATTCAAGAGCGTAAACCTCCTTGATAAGACCTGCAA
Organism: Duganella rivi; assembly: GCF_009857435.1. Taxonomy (GTDB): domain Bacteria; phylum Pseudomonadota; class Gammaproteobacteria; order Burkholderiales; family Burkholderiaceae_D; genus Rugamonas; species Rugamonas rivi. Next base: position 184,469 of record NZ_WWCK01000006.1, on the reverse strand, counting down.
AGAAGTAATTGCAAGGTGCGTGATCAGGCCCCGATCGAATGATGAAAAACTTGAGCCAAGCTATTGGCGTGATATGGCGCGAGTACCTGGCGAGGCTCAATTTGAAGGGAAGTTCAAACCATTTGATTTGAAGCTGCGTCCCATATCTGAAATCGACCCCAACTACGAAAAGAAGGCGTTACGCAAAGGTACCCGAGGCAGTGGATAATCTATCATACCTCGTGTGGGAAGATCGCAGACTCACCGCCGCCGCTCGAGATGAAAACTGAGCTTTCAGAATGAATAAGAAATTGTTCCTCCTACTGGTTGCAGTTCATATAAGCTGCATAGCTATTGCCGAGACATTGGATAGAGTCGGCGGGAAGGAAATACCACCTAGTGCTGTGCTAATGTGTGATGAACATGTTATAGGCGAAGCTTCTGGCAAGCCTCTGCATATCGACTGGCAAGCGTTTGGCGTCAATGAAGGAGTCAGTGAAGTTGTGCAGTTCTATCAATCCCAGTTCCGCCGGCCACCAGTTCTTGAAAGCAATGGCCAGGCGAAGACAACGTGTTGAAGTATTCGGTGAAGACCCCTTCAGCGGCTGGGCCGTGGACGGGATGCTTGATGCCTCCCAGCAACTTTAAAGCTGTCGTCCTTATTTCGAAAGCGATTGGAGCAACCAGCCGTTAGTTGTTCGCTAACGGCGAATAGCTGCCCTGTGCGATAAGAGACTATAGATCGAGCGGACAATGGAACGTCATTCTCAAGATTTTATGCTTCGCCTTAGAGATGCGCTCGCTGCTTCCTGGGACAGGCAAACCGCTTATTTTGAAGCGGAACAGTTGGGCAATCCCGCCTTAGGCCAATGCTATCCTACGTCAAAGGTGGTGCAGCATTATTATCCCAAGACAGAGATCCTAAGGGGAATGTATGGACTGGAGAAGCACTAGAGACCCATTTCTGGAATGGACTTCTTATCGGAGAGGACTGGTACCATATTGATCTAACTTGGCAGCAGTTTGCGGCCGGCTCAATCGTTCAAGAATTCAAGGTCGTCAAGCGCGAAGAATTGAATGATAGCGAAGCAACGATACTACGCTGTACGCTGCTGTTAGAACGGGTTCGGGGCTATCTAAAAAATCATTCCGACGATATCCTTTAGATAGCAACCGGCCAATAATGGACAGTTACGTTCCTAATCGAAACTACTGAGCAATATGGCTATCAAGAGAATATTCGCGTTTTCTATTCTGATTTTCCCGCTGGCCGGATTTGGACAAAATCCAAGCGTAATTAAGCTTCAGTGTGATGGAGCTTACACTGACTATACATCGGCTGATTTGCGGGATGTGCCAACGAGAGGAATGTACATTGAAGTAACAGAGAAAAAAGTAAAAATTTTCGGTGCACCAGGATTCGATACTACCTATAACGTTACCAATACCAGCGAGATTGGCATCGGCTTTCAAGCTGCAACAAACAGTGATTATGAAGGTTTTCTGAATCGCTATAGTGGCGCTCTCACGCTCACACAACGAATCAATAATGCGGATGGTTCTTGGAAAGCTAAGACTGGAATTAGTGGGACATGCAAGAAAGCGCTAGCGCTCTTTTAAAACTTCCGTCCGCTGTGGGGCGGAAACGGTCTTTCGCCCTTAGGTTGTTGGCAGCAGTCCTAACGGGTGGTTATCGCTGGCCAATGAGAACCGGTGTCGGCGATGGCGAGTAGGTCTCCGGACTCTCCGAAGTAGTCGCGTCCATTCTTGACTATGACTGGGGTAATCCCATGTCTTTTTGTTTTGCACCTAAATAGTGCATAAATGAATAAGCTAGTAAGAAATCATTCGTTCAGTATTGTGGCCGGACTTGTTAAGGTGGCAGCCTTTTCAAATCAGGACCACTTCAATGAGAACAACATTTAAATTGAACCCGCTGGCGGCAGGCGCTATCGCGCTGCTGTGCGGCGCTGCCGGCCCGACCTCGGTACTGGCGCAGGACTCGGTGGCGGCGACCACGCCGCCCGCTGTTGTCATCACCGGTTCGCGCATTCCGCGCGCCGGCACCGAAGGCCCATCGGCCGTTACCGTCATCACCGGCGACGACATTACCAAGCAAGGCTACCGCAACGTTTTCGATGCGCTGTCCAATCAAACCCAGAACAGCGGCTTTGTGCAGGGCGCCGATTACGGCAATACCTTTACGCCATCGGCCAACGCCATCAGCCTGCGCGGCCTCGGCCCGAATCACACGCTGGTGCTGCTGAACGGCCGCCGCATGGCCGATTTTCCGATCGCGTATGAAGGCACGGTCAATTTCACCAATCTGGCCAATATTCCATCGAGCGTGGTGGATCGCATTGAGATCCTGAGCGGCGGCGCCTCGGCCGTCTACGGCTCGGACGCGGTGGCGGGTGTGGTCAACATCATCTTGAAAAAACAAGCCGAAGGCGTGGATGTCAACGTCAAAGCCGGCACCTCGTCGCGCGGCGGTGCGGGCGACAAGCGCTTGCAGGTCACCGGCGGCAAGAGCTTCGATAAGCTCAACACCCTGTTCAGCGTAGAGCTGCTGGAACGCGATCCGCTGTGGAGCGCCGACCGTGATTTCATGGCCTCGAAAACCGGCGTGGCGCCGACCTCTATCCTCGGCCGCAAGAACGTCAGCACCGGCAAGTATGTCGACCTGGGCGACGCTTGCTCGTCGCTGGGCGATCTGTTTGGCGGAAGCACCGTCAAGTACACGGCGAAAGCAGGCAGCTACTGCGCCAGCCCGAAAGTCGGCCCGACCTACTGGACCACGCAGACCAAGAACAGCAGCCAGAATCTGTTCGGCAGCGCCAATTATGAGCTGTCGCCTGAAACCACGCTGTACGCGGAAGCCCTGTATGGCCAGAACCGCAGCACCAACAACACGCGCGGCCCATCGTGGACTTCGCGCTCGCTGACCGATTCCTACTTCTGGAATCAGAATACCAATGCCTACGAGGCATGGAACCGCTACATCTCGCCGGAAGAAATGGGCGGCGTGGATCGCTACAACCGCTACTGGGACGACCAAGCCAGCTCGGTGTCGTTCGGTGCGCGCGGCGTCATCCCGGGCACTACCTGGAACTATGAAGCCGGCTACACCGCTTCGCTGTACAAGAGCGAAGACCATCGTCCACGCGCACGCGCGAATATCGACAGCTTCTTCCTCGGCCCGCAACTGGGCGTGGACAAGAACGGCGTGGCGATTTACGCACCGGATCCGGCCCGTCTGACCAAGCGTCTGACTGCGCAGGAATTCGACAGCATCACCGATAACTCGGTCAGCAATGACAAGTCGTGGACCAACACCCTGAGCCTGACCGCCAACGGCGATCTGTTCTCGCTGCCAGCCGGCCCGGTGAAACTGGCGACGGTGGCGGAATTGGGTAAGCAAGGCTTCTCGAATGAGCCGGATGCGCGCATCAACCAAGGCTACTTCAACGCCGCGACCGGCGCTGACGTTACTGCCGGTACGCGCAAGCGTTATGCCGCTGGTGCGGAGTTCAGCATCCCTGTGCTGCAAAGTGTAAACACCACGCTGGCCGGCCGCTACGACCGTTACAGCTTCGCCGGCCGCAACGACGGCAAGTTCACTTACAACGGCGGCGTGGAATGGCGCCCAGTCCAGCAACTGCTGGTACGCGGTACCTACGGCACCAGCTTCCGCGCGCCGGATATGAACTACATCTACAAGGCACGCGGCACCGGTTACTACTCGTCGACCACCGACTACTACCGCTGCGCCAAGTCCGGCCAGCCGATCTCCACCTGCGAGTTCGCCAACTACTCGCCGGGCGCCGACTATGTGCAGACCGGCAGCAAGGATCTGCGTTCCGAGAAGGGCCGTTCGAGCGGTCTCGGTATCGTATGGTCGCCTAGCGCGGACTTCGATGTGACGGTCGATTACTGGAACGTCAAGATCAGCGACCTGGTCACCAACCTGAGCGCCGATAATCTGCTGCGCGACGAAGCGGCTTGCCGCGTCAAGGGCGACCTGACTTCGCCAACGTGCGCCGATGCGATTTCGCGCGTGGTGCGCTACGCCGACAATGCGCTGAACAAGCCGGGCGAGATCAAGCAGATCCTGGTCAACCCGATCAACGCGGCATCGACCAGCGTGGACGGCATCGACATCTCGGGTAAGTACGTGTTCCGCACCAAGGACTACGGCAACTTCATCACCAAGGCTAACTTCTCGAAGACGCTGAACAAGCACTCGCGCCAGTTCGCCGGCGATGAACTGGTCGACGACCTGCAAGACCTGACCAACTACGACTGGCGCAATAAGCTGAACGCCAGCGTGACCTGGAACGTCGCGAAATGGTCGAACACTCTGTTCGTGCAGCGCTACGGCAAAGTACCTAACGCCGCCAGCACCGCCTTCCAGACGCCGACCACCTTGGTCAACGCCAGCGTGGTGTACCGCTTGAACGAACGCGCCACCGTGTCGGTGGCGCTGAACAACGTGTTCAATCAAGTGAAAGCGGATAGCAGCGCCGGCTGGCCTTACTACCCGGTTGGCAATTTCAGCCCGGTTGGCCGTCAAGGCTGGATAGAGCTGAACTACCACTTCGGCGGCTAAGAGATCGACTCAAAAAGACCGCAGCTTCGTTGCAGCTCCTCGCCGTGCTAACGCACTGTCTTCGTCGCCGCGCCTCGCTGCGCTGCGCTCATTTTGAGCCAATCTCTAAGCAGTTGCTTTTTTCTGGCTGGCGTGGCCGATGTACTCGGTCACCCAGTACAGCAGCGCTGCGCCGTTGAAGGCCATGCCGGTCAACAGCGCGGCGTTCCAGCCGTGGGTGGCATACATCCAGCCACCCAGCGCGGAGCCCAGCGCACCGCCTGCGAAGAACAGCGCGAAGTAGACGCCGTTCAAGCGGCTGCGCACTTCAGCACCCAGCGTGAAGATGGCGCGCTGGCCCAGCACCAGGTTAGCGGCCACGCCCATATCCAATACGATCGACGCGATCACCAGTACTGCCAGCGCCACCTCGCGCGAACCCGGCACAATCAGCGGCAACGCAAATCCAATCACACCCAGCGACAGCGCGGCGGCAGTGGCGATCAGCGTGTAGCCTTTGTCGGCCAGCTTGCCGGCCACCGGCGAAGCCACAGCGCCTGCCATGCCGACCAGCGCAAAGATGGCGATGCCGGTCTGCGACAAGTGGAACGCCGGACTGGCCAGCATCAGCGGCGTCACAGTCCAGAACAAGCTGAAAGAACCGAACAAGCCTGCATGGTAAGCAGCGCGGCGGCGCAGCAACGGCGTTTGCAGGAACAAGTGCCACAGGGAGCCGAGCAGCTTTGGATAGGTGATGTGATGGTTAGGCTGACGCACCGGCAGTTTGGCGCGCAGCACGAAGGCCACGATCAGCACTACCACCGCGGCACCGGCAAACACCACGTGCCAGCTGGTGGCGTCGGCAATCAAGCTGGCCGCAGGGCGCGACAGCATAATCCCCAGCAGCAGGCCGCTCACCACTTTACCGACCGTGACACCGCGCGTCGATTCGAGCGACAAGTGGGCCGCAAACGGCACCACGATTTGCGCCGCCACCGAACCGAGGCCGATGCCGAGTGCCGCCGTTAAGAACATCCACGCGCTGCTGCTGATCGCCGCCAGTACCAGCATGGCGGAAGTAAACAGCAGGCCGGTGAAAATCAGGCGGCGGTTTTCCAGCAGATCGCCCAGCGGCACGATGAACAGCAGGCCGATACAGTAGCCGATCTGGGTCAGCGTGACGATCAAACCTGCTGCCTCGGGCGACAGGCCGGTGGAGGCGCTGATCGGGCCGACCAGCGTTTGCGCGTAATACAGACTGGCGACGATCAGGCCCGTCGCGGTGGCCAGCAGCCCGACCATGCCGGGACTGATGTCTTGTTGTTTGCTCATGTTGTTTCTCCAGTGAGAGTTCGATGGGCAAATTTTAGGCAAAAGCCAGGCAAAGATAATTAGGGCATAATGCACCTATACTTTTCACATAATGTGAACAATGAGATGAACAATGGATAGATTGAAGGCCATGCAGACCTTCGTCCGCATCGTCGAGGCCAATAGTTTCACCAAGGCCGCCGAGACGCTGGACCTGCCGCGCGCCGCGCTCACCGCCACCATCAAGAAGCTGGAGGCCTTCCTTGGCACCCAGCTGCTGCAACGGACCACGCGCCGTCTGTCGCTGACGCCGGACGGCGCCGACTACTTCCGCAAGTGCCTGGAGATTTTGCAGGCGGTGGAAGATGCCGAGGGCACTTATCGCGGGCAGGACGGCGGCCAGCCGCGCGGCAAGCTGCGGGTGGAGCTGCCGGGGACAGTGGGCCGCTACGTGGTGATGCCGCACATCGCCAAGTTTTGCCGTGCCTACCCGGAAGTGGATCTTGTCCTGAGCCTGAGTGAGCGCGTGCGCGATCTCACCGAAGAAGGACTGGATTGCTCGCTGCGCGCGGGCGTGCTGTTGGATTCGTCGATGATCGCCCGCCCGTTGGGCCGCATGAGCTGCATCACCTGCGCCTCGCCGGACTACCTCGCGGCGCACGGCGTGCCCGAGACCTGGAGCGATCTGCGCGGGCATCGCGGCGTGATGCACTTCTCCGGCCGCACCGGCAGGCCGTATGACTGGGACTTCGTCGTCAACGGCGCGGTGGTGACCACCGAGATTCAAAGCGCCATCGCGGTCAACGACGCCGAGGCCAATGTCAGCTGCGCCTTGCAGGGCGTGGGCTTGGCGCAGGCGGCGCGCTACCAGGTGCGGCATCACCTGGCCAGCGGTGCGCTGGTCGAGGTGCTGGCCGATACGCCGCCGACTTCGCTGCCGCTCTCGCTGCTGTATCCGCAGGGCCGCATGTCGTCGCCGCGCCTGCGGGTGTTTGCCGATTGGCTGGCCGAGCTGCTGCGCGCCGATCCCGACCTGCAAAGTAAATTGTAAAAATATTGTTGCATTGGCATCGGCGGCGACAGGCGCAGATATAATTCCTGAATGAAATATACCTCGCCTCTCATCGCTGCCGCCGTCCTCACTTTGCTTGCCGCTTGCGGCGGCGGTGGCGGCTCGGCCGTCACGCCGGTCAACCCAACCCCGCCTGTAGATCCAACGCCGCCGGTGGTGACGCCGCCGTCCGTGCCGGATTTCCTGACGCTCGCCAATCACTGTGCAACGCCGCGCCAGGGCACGCAGCCGAGCGGCCTGCCGTACTACGATCAGCAAGGCACGCTGACCGAAGAGATGCGTTGGCTGCGCTCCTTCATCGACGAAAGCTATCTCTGGTACAAGGAAGTCCCGGCGACCTTGAACATGGCCGACTACAAGACCATGCTCGATTATTTCGCGGTGCTGAAAACGCCGGCCATCACTGCGTCGGGCCGCGCCAAGGATCGCTTCCATTTCACTTACCCAAGCGAGGTGTGGGATGAGATGAGCAGCTCCGGCGTGACGCTGGGCTATGGCATCACGTGGTCGCGCAGCACCGGCGCGGCGCCGCGCGTGTGGGCAGTGACGCTGGTGGAGCCGGGATCGCCGGCCGATACCGCTGGCGTGCGGCGCGGCGATTTGCTGGCGGCAGTGGATGGCGCGGATGTCAACGACAGCAGCGACGCGGCCGTCGCCAAGCGTACGGCCGGCATATCGCCGGCCACCGTTGGCGAAACCCATGCTTTCGTGCTGAAACGCGGCGATGCCACCGTTTCGGTGTCGCTGGCTGCGCAGAAAATCGCCGCTGCCGCTGTGCGCAACACGCGCGTGATCGACACGCCGACCGGCCCGGTGGGCTACCTGCAATTCAATGACCACAACGCGGTGGCCGAGGGCCAACTGATATCGGCCTTCGGCACCCTGCGCGCGGCACAGGTCAACGACCTGGTGGTGGACATGCGCTACAACGGCGGCGGCTATCTGGTGGTGGGCGCGGAGTTGGCGTACATGATCGCGGGGCCGGCCGGCAACGGCAAGGTGTTCGAGCGCCTGCAAGCCAACGATAAACGCACGCCGCCGTCGCCGCAGATGTTCCAGTCCAAGTCCGTCGGGCTGGCGCCAGGCTTGATGAATGCCGGCGTGGTGCTGCCTTACCTTGGCCTCAAGCGCGTGACAATCCTGACCACTCCCGGCACCTGCTCGGCCAGCGAAGCGGTGATCAACAGCTTGCGCGGCATCGACATCGAGGTGAATCTGATCGGCGGTGAAACCTGCGGCAAGCCGTACGCCTTTGTGCCGCAGGCGAATTGCGGCATCACCTATTTTGCGATTCAAACACAGGGCGTGAACGCGAAAGGCTTTGGTGACTACGCGGACGGCTTCCAGCCGACCTGCAAGGCGGACGATGATCTCGGCCACGCGCTGGGCGATACCTCCGAGCGGCTGCTGTCGGCGGCATTGAGCTACCGCGCCAACGGCGTGTGTCCAGCGGCGCCGCTGCGCGCGCGCAGCTTGGACAGCAGCGGCCCATTGCAGCTGGTGCGGCCGGAAGGCAAGGAAATCGCCATCCGCCATCGCTGATGTGAAAACCCGTCTATAATTTTTGTTCAACCTTTGCTGGAAGACTGCCCATGATCCGTTCCGCCATCCTGCTTGCCTTTGCCGCCACTGCGACTTCCGCGATGGCCGCCGCCGCACCTGCTGCATCGCCGCTGACCACCATCTCCGAACGTTCCGGTTTTTTGAACACCGGCCGCTACGACGAAGTCATCTCGCTGTGCGCGCAGTTCCAAAAGGCCTATCCGAAACAAGTGCGCTGCTTTGAATTCGGCCGCACGCCGGAAGGGCGGCCGATGCTGGCGCTGGCGGTCTCGCGCACCGGCGCGTTGACGGCGGAGCAGGCGAAGAAGAAAGGCGTGCCGGTGCTGCTGGTGCAAGGCGGTATCCACGCCGGTGAAATCGACGGCAAGGATGCCGGCTTCCTCGCGCTGCGCGAGGCGCTGGAGAACAAGGCGGCGCCGGGCGCCTTGGACAAGCAAGTGCTGTTGTTCGTCCCCGTGTTCAACGTGGACGGGCATGAGCGCTTCGGCAAAAACAATCGCCCTAATCAGCGCGGCCCGGTGGAAATGGGCTGGCGCACCACGGCGCAGAACTATAATCTGAACCGCGATTACGTGAAGGCCGATGCGCCCGAGATGCAAGCCATGCTGGCGCTGGTCAACGCCTGGGATCCGCTGGCCTACGTCGACCTGCACGTGACCGACGGCGCCAAGTTCCAGCCCGATATCTCGATCCAGGTGGAACCGGTGCATGGTGGCGACGAGGCGTTGAAAGTGGCCGGCGCGGCGCTGCAAACCAATGTGATGGCTGATCTGAAAGCGCAGGGCTCCGATCCGCGCCAGTTCTACATTTCGTTTGCCAAGGAAGATGATCCGGCGTCGGGCTTCGTCGACAGCATGTCGACGCCGCGTTTCTCGACCGGCTACTTCCCGATGCGTAACCGCTTCGCCATGCTGGTGGAAACCCACTCGTGGAAGGATTATCCGACCCGCGTGCGGATTACGCGCAACACCATCGTGTCCTTGCTGTCGCAAGTGGCGCAGCATGGCAAGGAGTGGCAGAAGCTGGTGCAGGAAGCCGACGCGCGCGCGCTGACGCTGGGCGGCAGCGATTTCCCGCTCAGCTATCGCACCACCTTCAACACCAAGACCATCGAGTTCCCCGGCTACGAATACACGCGTGAGCATTCGGAGATTTCCGGCGGCCTGTGGACGCGCTACGACGAGACCAAGCCGCAAATCTGGACGGTGCCGCTGCGTGATGAAATCGTGCCGGACTTGCGCGTGAAAGCGCCGCTGGGCGGCTACATCGTGCCGGTGGCGGAGGCGGGCTGGGTTGGCGCCAAGCTGAAACAGCATGGCATCAGCTTCAAGGTGATTGCCGCGGATCAGATGTCGGCCGAGGTGGAGACCTTCCGCGCGAGCAAGACCAAGTTTGGCGTGCAGTCGTTTGAAGGCCGCCAATCGCTGGCGGTAGAGGGTGATTGGGCGCGTGAGCGCCGCGCGGTGGCGAAAGGCGCACTATTCGTGCCGATCGCGCAGCCGAAAGCGCGGCTGGTGATGACCATGCTGGAGCCGCGTGGCGCCGATGGCCTGCTGGCGTGGGGCGAATTCAATAACGCCTTCGAGCGCAAGGAATATATGGAAGACTATGTGGCGGAGGAAGTCGCGCGCGAGCAGCTGGAAGCCAATCCGGCGCTGCGCGAAGAATTCCGCAAGAAGCTCGATACCGATGCGGAGTTCAACAAGAGCCCGCAGAAACGCCTTGAATTCTTCGCCAAGCGCCACGCCTCGTGGGATGAGCGCTTCAACCTCTACCCGGTGATGCGCACCGCGCAGAAGTACTAAAGCAAAGGGCCTCAGTTCAGTGATGAGGCCCTTTTTTATTACAGCGAGATGCCGGATTTGAGTCCGTTGGCTTCCTGCTGCTGCTTGGCGATCTGCTCATCCATCTTCTGTTTGAGCAGTTCCGCGACCTTGGCGTCGACGGCTTTTTTCTGCTCGGGCGTCATGGCAGCGTATTCGTCCTCCGAGATGCCGAGCTGCTTGCGCATGGCGATCGCGGTGCGCTCTTCCGGCGACATTTTCAGGTACTTCTCCAGCTCCGACGCCGCATCCGACTGCTTGGCCTGCGGGACATTGAGCAGCGCCCCGAAGTCGCCGCCATCGCCATTCTTCTTCACCTTCAAAGAAAGCGGTTCAAAACTATCCGATATCGCCTTCATCTCGATTTTCATAGCGTGTTCCTTACCCTGAGTTGATCGTCCTACCCTATGCGGGGGGAATTGTAGCACTCGAAAATAATCGGCAAACATAAACCGGGAGGCCTAACGAAAAAGCTCGTACAATCAAGGCCTTGGCATCGATTTCTACCGGCAATGGAATCGGCAATATGTATAGCGAAATTCACCAGTTTGAACCGACGCTGCCCAGTGATCGCCTGATGGCGGAGCTGTATCCTGTTGCCGAAAATATTGTGACCGCATCAGTTAAATTGACTGCCGCCGCACACGCGACAACGCGCGCCGCCTTGCGCGAGTTAATGCGGCAAATGAATTCCTACTACAGCAATCGCATCGAGGGGCAAAGCACGCACCCGCTGAACATCGCGCGCGCATTGCAGCATGATTTTTCTACCCGGCCGGATGAGGCGCGCTTGCAGCGTATCGCCTTGGCGCATATCGAAGCGGAGCAGGCACTGGAACATAGACTGGCCGGCAGCTCGGCACTGTCGTCGGCGTTTCTCATCGCTGCGCACCGGGAGATGTACGAGAGGTTGGCGCCAAGCGACCGCCTGTCTGATGACGGAATCGAAATCGTTCCCGGCCGGTTGCGCACGCAGGAGGTAACGGTCAGCAGGCATATTCCACCGGCGGCAGCATCGCTACCGCGCTTTCTTCAACGGATGGATCAGCGCTATGGCGAATCGCGTGATGCACAGTGTGATGTGATCCTGGCCGCCTGCGTCCATCACCGGGGCGCGCGGGTGCACCCGTTCTTGGACGGTAATGGCCGGGCTACCCGTTTGCAGACACATTGCGCATTGTGGCGATTGTCGCAGGGACTGTGGTCACCAAGTCGGGGCTTTGCGCGCTCAGTCCAGGCGTACTACACGGCACTGCATAACGCGGATCAACCGATGCAAGGCGCCTACGATGGGCGCGGGCCGCTGAGCGAGAAAGGTCTGCTCGGCTGGATACAGTACTTTCTGGGAATTTGCGAGGATCAAGTAACGTTCATGTCGGGCATGCTGGATCTGGACAGCGTGCGGCAGCGTATTGATACGCTGATGCTTCAAAAGTATCGGCGCGAGGCCGCGGCGCCGTTGTTCCACGTGTTCGGATTGGGGCCGGTGTCGCGCGGAGAATTCTCGCAGATGACAGGGCTGGGCGAACGCACCGCGCGCAGCCTGATGGCGCAGTTGCTGGCGGATGGTTTATTGGTCAGCGACAGCCGCGTCGGCCCCGTACGAATTGGCTTGCCACTCGACACGCTCAGCACGCTTTTCCCTAGTCTATATCCCGAGGTAAATCACCATCCCTAAACTACGCAATTCCTCAGCAGAACAGCCAGCTACAACGCATGCAAGAATGCAATATTTAGCGCATTTTTCGAATGAGCAAGATGCTATCCTTCGTGATCGGCTGACCGAGTGCCGCCAAAAGCAGTCGTCGGCATTAGTTATCGAAATAAAGCGAAATTAAACGAACTAAAGAGTCAGTTCTCTAATCCGAGTAAAGGTGAGCAAATTGAGAATGGCATCCCGATACATGGCAAAGTACCGCCCCCAAAAAATAGGTGGCTTGCTCTGGGTATTTCTGACAGCCCCCGCTGCCGGGTTTCTTTATTGTCTCGTTTCATCGCCCGTTGCTACTGTTGCTTTCGTCCTGCTGTTTTGCTGCCTCTTTATCGTGGGGTACAGGCAAGTGAAGCGTAATGAAGAACATCTTCGTCGCCTTACTAGAGAACGAGAAGGTGAGTCGATCTGTGAGTTCGCGCGTGAGTTTGATACCCGACAGGTAGACACTTGGATCATTCGCGCCGTTTACGAACAGCTCCAGTGCCATCTAAGCCATGTTCATCCTGCATTCCCAATACGTGCAAGAGATAGGCTGAAGGAGGATCTTCAACTTGATGATGTTGACTTGGATATAGATATTGCACAGGAAGTTGAGCAGCGCACTGGTAGAAGCCTGGATGGATCGGATTCAAATCCGTATTTCGGTAAGGTTGAGACGGCTGCCGATCTTGTTATGTTCTTTCAGGGGCAACCGCATTGCCGGTCGGCCGAGTGGTAGGCGATACACTGCATTTATAGGAAACTTCGGGACTCGTGGCTCAGAGGGAGTTACAGCGGACATACCGGCTGACTTATTTGCTCAACTAGAGAACGTCATCAAACTTGACTCTCTGACGGGTGACCTGCATTGGTTTCGATTCTTCTTCTGCAACGTCGCTGGACAACGCACATTTGAATCTTTAAAGGACAATGAGACTTGGGGGGCAGGAACCCGCTGTCTTGAAAGCGTTCAATGGGCGGACAGTATGGGCTACTACAGCGTCCGATTGTTTGTGGTTCTCCGCGCCAGTTAGCCGATGGTCGCAAAGGATGGCCAAATTAGAGCTGCAATGAAACGTTAGGCAAGGTTCGGCCACAACAGGATTACGACTGGTACGTCAGCGACATCGAAACCAATTTCACACCCGCAGGGCTTAGTGTCGGCGACCAATGGATGCGCGGTGAAGAACTAGCTTCTCTCATAGTAGCGCAACAATACTTATCAATCTTCCCGGCCATGCACAGCGTGCATTTATGGCTAATTACTCAGACACGCAGCCCCTCAGTAAAGCTGTGCGGGCATAGGTCGATAAAGCACTTCCGCCATGGGGCGCAATAGGACTGTCGGGCGAAGCGAGTAATCATGCCTGCATGGTAGCAGGCATGATTTATTTGCCTCAGTCTTCCCGTTGCAGTGAGATGATGCCCGGCACGGTGGCCGGGGTGGAGCACGGTTCTTCATCAAAGGCGATGTCGCCTGCCGGGTTGGCGATGCCATCGGCCTTGATGTCTTTGAAGCCGAACAGGTCGCGATCCATCAGGTGCGATGGCACCACGGTCGACAGCGACGAGAAGATGTTTTCCACACGGCCCGGGAATTTCTTTTCCCAGTCGCGCATCATGGCTTTGATCTGCTTGCGCTGCAGGTTTTCCTGCGAGCCGCACAAATCACATGGAATGATCGGGAAGCCTTTGACTTCAGCGTAGCGCTCGGTGTCTTCTTCTTTGACGTAGGCCAGCGGACGGATCACCATATGCTTGCCGTCATCCGACACCAGCTTGGCCGGCATGCCTTTGATTTTCCCGCCGAAGAACATGTTCAGGAAGAAGGTCTCTAGGATGTCGTCGCGGTGGTGGCCCAGTGCGATTTTGTTGCAGCCCAGTTCGTCGGCCACCCGGTACAAGATGCCGCGGCGCAGGCGCGAGCACAGCGAACAAGTGGTTTTGCCTTCCGGGATCAGGCGCTTGACGATGCTGTAGGTGTCCTGGTTTTCGATGTGGAACGGCACGCCCAGTTTTTCCAGGTAGACCGGCAGGATGTCGGCCGGGAAGTTCGGCTGCTTCTGATCCAGATTCACTGCCACGATCTCGAAGTTGATCGGGGCGCGCTCGCGCAGCGTCATCAGGATATCGAGCAGCGCGTACGAGTCTTTGCCGCCGGACAGGCAGACCATCACCTTGTCGCCGTCTTCAATCATGTTGAAGTCGCCGATGGCTTGGCCGACCAGGCGGCACAGGCGCTTGTGCAGCTTGTTGTTTTCGTGGGCGATTTTTTCAGCGCTCTTGGCGCTGATCTCTTCAATAACGGCGTTCATGCTGCTTCCTTAATTTTGAATACTTCCACGCCCACGCCTTCGCAATCCGGGTAGACGTCCGGCTTCATGGTCGACACGCGCGCGGCGCGCACGCTTGGGTGCTCCAGCATCGAGCGCACGATGTCGTCGCACAGGGTTTCTTGCAGCTGCACGTGGCCGCGCGCCATGCGCTGGGCGATGGTGTTGCGCATGAAGTCGTAGTCCACCACTTCTTCCAGCTGGTCGTGGGTCGGCGACGATACCGCCAGCGGGATGTACAGGTCGACGTTGATCAGCAAGCGCTGCTCGCCTTTTTTCTCGAACTCGTAGACGCCGATGTTGATCATGACTTCGTAGTTGCGCAGGAACAGGCGGCGGCAGTCGTTCAATTGCGGGTGGATCAGGGCGGACAGCATGAAGAACCTTCTTTCAAATCGAATTAAATTATTTGGCCAAAAACATCACGTCGCGCGACAGCGGCTGCAAGTGCTGGCCGCCATCGACCAGCAGCGTGGTGCCGGTCAGGGCGCGCGCCGACGCGGCATACAGCACGGCGTCGACGATGTCTTGTGGGGTGCTGGAACGGCCCAGCGGCGTTTGCTGGTGCGCGTTGGCGAAACCGGCTTCGGTCTGGTCGCCGGACACCATGGTGATGCCCGGCGCTACGCCGACCACCCGGAGCTTGGGCGCCAGCTGCTGCGCCAGCATGGTGGTGGCGGTGTGCAGCGCAGCCTTGGACAGGGTGTACGACAAAAAATCAGGATTGAGATTGTACAGCTTCTGGTCCAGCAGATTGATCACCACGGCTTGCCCGCCGTGCGGCGTGGCCGCGTGCAGCGCTTGCGCCAGCAGCAGCGGCGCGGCGACGTTGGCGCGCATGTGGGCGTCCAGCCTGGCGCTGGTGAAGTCTTCGGCGCTGTCGTAGTCGAACAGCGAGGCGTTGTTGACCACGCAGTGCACCGCGCCCAGCGCAGCTACGGCGCGCGGCAGCAGCTCGCGTACCGCCGCTTCGTCGGCTAGCTCGCATTGCAGCAGCATGGCGCGGCGGCCGAGCGCGATGATCTGGTCGGCCACTTCACGCGCTTCGGCTTCGGATGCGCGGTAGTGCACGGCCACGTCCCAGCCGGCTTGCGCCATGCCGAGTGCAATGGCGCGACCGATGCGGCGGCCGGCGCCGGTGATCAAGACGGCGCGTGCGCCGGATGTTGAGTTGTCCTTGGCTGTCATCATTTTGAACTGGATATAATGCCGGGATGTCCTTACCCGTACCTTCTAGCGACGCGCTGGCCGCGTCCCACGCCCTGCAGAACCTGATCGCCGCCGAGATCGAACGCAATTCAGGTGCTATTTCCTTCGCCCGCTACATGGAGCTGGCCCTGTACGCGCCCGGTTTGGGCTACTACAGCGGCGGCTCCGCCAAATTAGGCAAAGATGGCGATTTTACAACTGCTCCCGAGCTGTCGCCCTTGTTCGGCGCGGCGCTGGCGCAGGTTGCAGCCGCTATTATCGCCCAAAGCGCGCCGGTCATCCTCGAATTCGGCGCCGGCACCGGCAAGCTGGCGTTCGATATCCTGACTGAGCTGGCTGCCGCCGGCGTCAAGGTGGAGCGTTACAGCATCGTCGAACTGTCCGGCGAACTGCGCGGCCGCCAGCAGGAAAAGCTGCGCGGCTTCCCGCAAGTGGAGTGGCTGGACAGCATGCCGGAGTCGTTTGACGGCGTGGTGTTTGGCAACGAGGTGCTCGATGCGATGCCGGTGCACCTGGTGATCAAGAATCCGCAAGGCTGGCAGGAATTGCAGGTAACGGTCAGCGACGGCCGCTTCCAATATCTCGAAGTGCCGGCCAGCGTGGAACTGCTGGCGCAAGTCGAGCGCCAGATTCCCGAGCATGAAGCGCTGCCGGTCGGCTACGTGACCGAGCTGCACGGCGTAGCCTGCGGCTTCATGGCAACGCTGGGGCGCATGATGGGCAAGGGCGCCGCCTTCCTGTTCGACTACGGCTTCCCGGCGCGCGAGTATTATTTCGACCAGCGCGCCACCGGCACCCTGATGTGCCACTACCGCCACCACGCCCACCCGGATCCGTTCTATTACCCGGGCCTGCAGGACATCACCGCCCACGTCGATTTCACGGCGATGGCGCTGGCGGCGCAGGATGCGGGCGCGGACGTGCTGGGTTATCTGAACCAGTCCGGCTTCCTGCTCGGCGCCGGCATCGGCGAGCTGTTGCTGCGCACCGACCCGGCCGACGCCGTCAACTACCTGCCGCAGGCGCGCGCCATGCAAAAGCTGGTGTCGCCGGCCGAGATGGGGGAGCTGTTCAAGGTGCTGGCGGTGGGCAAGGGCGTCGAGCTGCCCGATGCCATCGTCGCCCAGGATCGAACGCATCGCCTGTAGACGGAAAAACACAATAGGCAGAAAAGCAAGTCAATTCCGTGCATGCTCCGCGAGTTGCATGCGTTAAGATGGGCTATGATGACTGATTTCGCGTCAATTTCCGTTTATGGCCAAGATACATACTCACTATGACAACCTGAAAGTGTCGCGCATGGCGCCGCAGGAAGTCATACGGGCTGCGTACAAGGCGCTGAGCCAAAAATACCACCCTGATAAGAATCCGGGTGATGAGAAGGCTGCGCGCATCATGGCCATTCTCAACAGCGCCTACGAGACCTTGTCCGACGCCCAGCGCCGCAAGGAGCACGACGAGTGGATCGCCTCCGAGGAATGGGAAATCGAATGGCTGGAGAGCACCCGCAACGAGGACGGCCACGGCCACGCGCACCGGCACGACAAGCACAAGCACGAGCGCGACTGGCATCCCGAACACGTCAATGAAACCGCGCGTCCGCGCGCGCCCCGGCGCGACTGGAAAGTCTGGGCCGGCCTGGCCGTGTGCCTGGCGCTGGGCTGGGCCGGCGGCGCCACCATGGTGGCCGAGCCGCAACTGCTGTCGAATATGCTGAGCGCCGCGTGGGGCGGCAAGGGCGGCATCAACGCCAACGCCGCCACGCCGGACAGCATCGCCGCGCGCAGCACGCACGACCCGCGCGCCGACGCCAAGGCTGAACTGCGCGAAGCATGGGCCACGGTGCGCCTGGTGGACGCCCACGTCGCCAAGCCGACCCCGATCAAGGTGGTCGCCATGTCGCAAGTGGTGCTGCCCGCGGCCGGCACCGAGTGCGATAGCGAAACCCCGACCCAAACGCTGGTGGCGCCGAACGGCGAGCCATGGCCGGCCCGTTCCGGCTATATGGAAGGCTTCCCGGTCGGCAATCGCGGCGACGACATGCAACTGACGCTCGACAACGCCGGCAACGCCTCGCCGGTGTTCATCAAGGTCTACGACATGGAGCGCCGCGCCAACGTGCGCTACGCCTACGTGCAGGCGCACGACAAGCTGCTGGTCGACAAGTTGGCCAACGGCAAATATGAAATTCGTTACCAAAACCTCGATGCCGGCGCCAATCCCGGCGCGTGCGGCGCGGCCAGCCGCACTGCCGTGGCCGGGGCGGAAGCAGGGGCGTCCCCGGTCAACAACTAGGGCTTCTGGCGACGCCGATAAGAGTTGTCACAGGGGGGGATTCTGATTATCCTAGGGTAACAACAGGAGATTGCGCATGACCGATTCCAACGCCGCAGACGACAACTGGTTGATCGACGAAGACGAGGACGAGCTTCCTGCAAGCGGCCTCGGCGCGCCAGACCAGCGCCTGTGGCGGGTGCTGATCGTTGACGACGACGTCGATGTCCACGCGGTCACGCGGCTGGCGCTGCGCAATGTCAGCTTCAAGGGCCGCGAGCTGGAGCTGTTCTCGGCCTACAGCGGGCGCGAAGCCTACGACATCCTGCGCGACACGCCGGACATCGCGCTGGTGCTGCTGGACGTGGTGATGGAAACCGACGACGCCGGCCTGCTGCTGGCACGGCGCATCCGCGAAGAGCTGCACAACTCCATCGTGCGGGTGGTGCTGCGCACCGGCCAGCCGGGCCAGGCGCCGGAGCAGCGCGTCATCATTGAATACGACATCAACGACTACAAAGCCAAGACCGAGCTGACCACGCAAAAGCTGTTCACTACGGTGATCTCGGCGCTGCGCGCGTACGAGAGCTTGAACATGCTGGAGCGCAGCCGCATCGGTCTCGGCAAGATCCTGGCTGGCGCCACCAATCTGTACCAAATCCATTCGCTGCGCGAGTTTGCCTCGGGCGTGCTGAACCAGGTCAGCGCCATCCTCGACGTCGGCTCGGACGGCGTGCTGTGCCTGATGCAGGGCGACACCGGCGTCACCACCGTGGTGGCGGCGACCGGCAACTACGCCACCCTCAACGAAGCCGAACTGATGCCGACCACGCACCCGCTGTGGCCGACCATCTGCAAAGCTTTCGCGGAGAAGAAATCGCAGTTCGAGCATCCGGCCAACGTGCTGTTCATCCACACCCAGGAAAACCGCGAGGTGGCGATTTCGGTGACGCCGCCGTGGCCACTGGCGCAGATCCAGCGCGACTTGCTGGAAGTGTTCTGCCAGCGCATCGCGGCCGCGTTTGACAACCTGTACATGTTCGGCCAGCTGCGCAAGGCGCAGGAAGCGACCGTGGTGGCGCTGGCCGACCTGGCCGAGTTCCGCGACAGCGGCACCGGCGGCCACGTGCGGCGGGTGCAGATGCTGTCGTCAACGCTGGCGCAGCGCTTGCACGAGCGCGGCTCGTACCCGGACGAGGTGACGCCGCAGCTGCTGGAAATGATCGGCCTGGCCTCGATCCTGCACGACGTCGGCAAGGTGGCGACGCCCGATCACATCCTGCTCAAGCCGGGCATCCATACGCCGGAAGAACGCGCCGAAATGCAGCAGCATGCGGCGGTCGGCAAGACCATCCTGGAGCGCGCCGCCAATATGGTGGACGGCGTGAGCTATCTGACCTATGGCGCGGAAATCGCCGGCGGCCATCACGAGCATTGGGATGGCAACGGCTATCCGAACCAGCTGAAGGAGCGGGCGATTCCGATTTCGGCGCGGATCGTGGCGGTGATCGACGTATTCGATTCGCTGCTGCACGAGCGCCCGTACAAAGAGCCGTGGCCGCACACCGAGGCGGTGGCTTACATCAAGGATCGCGCCGGCAAGCAGTTCGATCCCGAGGTGGTGGCGGCCTTGCTGGAGATGATCGAGCGCGATCCCTCGATCGGCCGCACGCCCGACTAAAACCGGGGTCAGTTCTGCCAAACGGACACGGGCTCTACCGTAGCGGTCGCTACGGTAGAGCCCGTGTCCGTTTGGCAGAACTGACCCCGAATTATGCGGCGGCGGCGGTGGCGTTACGCACCATCGCCTCGAACTGCGCCACCGGCATCGGGCGCGCGAACAAATAGCCTTGTGCTTCGTCGCATTGCTTGGCGCGCAGGAAGTCGCGCTGCGCTTCGGTTTCCACGCCCTCCGCAATCACCTCCAAGCCCAGCGAGTGCGCCAGCGCAATCGTGGCGGCCACGATCACCGCATCGTTAGGATCGCTCTCGATGTCTTTCACGAAACCGCGGTCGATTTTGATGCGGTCGATCTCGAACAGTTTCAGGTAGCTCAGCGACGAGTAGCCGGTGCCGAAGTCGTCAATCGCTACTTTGATGCCGCGCGAACGCAGTTCGATCAGCAGCGCGCGGCTGCGTTCTGGATCTTGCATCGCGGCCGATTCGGTAATCTCCAGTTCCAGCAAGGCCGGATCGATGCCGTGGCTGTGCAGCATGCGATCCAGATGCGGCAGCAGGCCGGGACCGTGGCACTGGCGCGCCGACAAGTTCACCGCCAGGCGCAGGTGCGATAGCTCCGGCGTGCGCCACGAATCCAGCAAACTGGTTGCCCGCTGCAAGACCCAGTCGCCCAGCGGCAGGATCAACCCGGACTCTTCGGCAATCGGAATGAAGCGGTCCGGCCCCACCATGCCCAGCTCGGGATGGTGCCAGCGCAGCAGCGCCTCGGCGCCGATGATGCGCTGGGTCGCCAGTTCGATTTGCGGCTGCAGGTACAGCTCGAATTCGTTTTGCTCCAGCGCTTGCCACAGGCGGTTTTCCAGCATCAGGCGTTCATGGGTGGCGCTGTTCATTTCTTCCGAGAAGAACTGGAAGTTGCCGCGCCCCTGGCTCTTGGCCGCGTACATGGCGGTGTCGGCGTGGCGCATCAGGGTGCCGGCGTCTTCGCCGTCGTCCGGGAACATGGCGACGCCCACGCTGGCGCCGCTGTGCACGGTTTTGCCTTGCAGATGGTAGGGCGCGGTCAAGGCATCGACGATGCGCACGGCGATGTTGGAGGCTTCGTCCGGCGTGATGGCGCCGTCGGTAACCACGATGAATTCGTCGCCGCCCAGGCGCGCAATGGTGTCGACTTCGCGCAGCAGTTCTTGCAGGCGCTGCGACACGGCGACCAGCAGCAAATCGCCGGTGGCGTGGCCGTGGGTGTCGTTGATTTTCTTGAAGTGGTCAAGGTCGATGAACAGCACCGCCGCTTGGCCGCCGCTGCGGCGCGTTTGCGCCAGCAACTGCTCCAGTCGCAGGTTCAGCGACAGGCGGTTGGCCAGGCCGGTCAGGGTGTCGTGGTGGGCCAGGCGGTGGATGCGTTCTTGCGCCAGGTGCTGCTCGGTCAGGTCGTGCAGGATGGCGACGAACAAATGTTCGTCCGGTAGTTCCACTTCCGACACCGACATCGCCAGCGGGAATTCGCTGCCGTCACTGCGCCAGCCCGGCAGTTCGTATTCGTGGGTGACGCCGCAGGCGATCATACGCAGCAAACCTGCTGCATCAAGGCCCGCTGCTTCGCCGATGCCGACCGGGATCAGTTTGTCGAGCGGCAGCGCGGTCATTTTTTCCGGCGCATAGCCGAACAGGCGGCCGGCGGCGGCGTTGGCCGACATCAGCGCGCCGTTGCTGTCGATGGTGAGGATGGCGTCGGCGGCCTTGTTCAGGATCGCTTGCAGGCGCGCTTCGCGCTGGCGCAGGCGCGAGGTGGAGTCTTTGACCTCGGCCTGGATGCGCGCGCGCTCGCCGGAGATCAGCATCATCAAGGTGCCCAGCAGGCCGGTCAGCAGCAGGCCGCAAGTCAGCACTGTCCAGCTTTGCCAGCCGCGCTGCTGTTGCAGGTAGGCCGGCGTCGGCGCCAGGGTCAGCTCGTAGATGCGGCCGCCAAAGTGCAGCTGGCGCTGGTAGTCGCCAGCGTGCGCCGGGCGGCCCAGCGTGTCTTGCACCACGCGGCGCGGGCCGTCGTCGTCGGTGTCTTCAAAGCGCAGCAGGAAGTGCGGGAACTCGGAGCGCTTCAGGGCCTGGCTGAGGTAGGCCTCGAACTGCATGGCGATCAGCAGCGAACCGACCGCCTGCTTGTGGTTGTTGTTCGGGTGTACAGTTTGCAGTAACAGTAAGCCGGTGCCGGGCAGGGTGCGGGCAAATTGCAGCGGCGCGGTGGCGGTCGGCTGGCCGGACTGGATGGCGCGCTCCAGCGCGGCGGCGCGGCGTTCTTCGGACAGGAAGTCGAGGCCGACGTAGTCGCGCGCGGCCGCCGGCTCGACAAAGGTGACGGCAAAGTAGCGCTCGCGCTGGGCCGCCGCCGGCATCGGTTCGGACTGGTGGCCGAGATCGCGGATGGAAAATTTCGGATCGACTTGCTGGCGCGCCCACGCTTCAAAAGCGCCGCGCTCGCTGCCGGCCACCGGCATCAGCCAGCCCATCGACAGCAGCTCGGGGCGCTGGTCGAGGTAGCCGTGCGCGAGGTTGCTGAAATCATCGGGATTGATGCTGCGGCGCGGGTCGTTCAAGGCCTTGGCCATGGCGTAGATAAAGCGCTCGTGCTCGCTGAACTGCGATTGCAGCAAGTCGCCGGTCTGCTGCGCCTTAAGGCGGAAGGTTTGCAGCTGCTGGCTGTTTTCCCAGCGATCCGCTTGCAGGTAGATGGCAATGAAGGCGGCGGCCGACAGCATCAGCGGCAAGCCGACCAGGGTGCGGCGGCGCGCCCACAGCGCGCGCGGACGGCCGATCACGATCCAGGTCAGCGGCGCCGCCAGCAGGATGCCGATGGTGTCGCCCATCCACCACGCCAGCCAGTCGTTGGCCACGAAGTCGCGCTGGATGATGCCCAGGAACAGCATGCCGGACAGCGACACCGTGCTCGACACCACGGTCACGCCAGCCGCCAGCAGAATGAAGCGCACCACGTCGCGGCCGGAGCCGATGGCCTGGTCGATGTAGCGGCGGAACAGGGTGCTGCCGACCCACGCTTGCAGCGCGGCGCCAACCGCCGGCGCGCAGGCGCCCAGCACGGCGATACGGGTGATGCCGCTCGGGCTCAGCGCCGGCATTACCAGGTTCACCGCCAGCGAACCAAGCGCCACGGCCGGCAGCAGGCGCGCGCCGCCCACCACGCAGGCGGCCAGCGCGATACCGGCGGGGAGGAAGATGGGAGAGGCATAACCGGGCGGCAGCGCCAGTAGCAGGCCAAGACGGCCAGCAAGGAAATACACGGCCCACAGGGCCAGGTTGGCAAGCAGGAAGGTAGGCCAGCGACCGCTACGATTGTTCAAATGCACGGCTCCAAGAATCTCCAGGGACCGGACGATTGTATAGGAAAACATGCAACGTAAAAACAACACTTGCACAATCGCAGTCTGTGCGTTTAAAATCTCGCCCCGAAGCAGACGTTACTCTGTGAAACGCCGAAAAAGATTCACGCGGTGTTAAAAACAGGGTTGACGGGTCAGAAAAATTGCTTCATACTCTGCGGTTCCTCGCGGAGGGGTGGCCGAGTGGTTAAAGGCGACGGACTGTAAATCCGTTCTCTCAGAGTACACTGGTTCGAATCCAGTCCCCTCCACCAAGTTTTTGCAAAAAGACTGAGTGGCGCAGTAAGTGAAATGAATTGAACCAGTACCTCGCGGGTGTAGCTCAATGGTAGAGCAGAAGCCTTCCAAGCTTACGACGAGGGTTCGATTCCCTTCACCCGCTCCAGTGTTGTTGCAATTCAGATGCGCAAGCATCGCAGTTGTAAAGCGCAGTACCTTAAGCCCTTGTAGCTCAGTGGTAGAGCACTCCCTTGGTAAGGGAGAGGCCACGTGTTCAATCCACGTCAAGGGCACCAGAATACGCAATACGGCAGTACGGTAGCACTATCAAAGTTGGGCAGGGTTCCCTGCCAATCACACCAAAATCGTTAGGAGTCTAAAATGGCAAAAGAGAAATTCGAGCGGACCAAGCCGCACGTTAACGTCGGCACCATCGGCCACGTCGACCACGGCAAGACCACCCTGACCGCAGCAATTGCAACCGTTCTGTCGAAAAAATTCGGCGGCGAAGCTAAAGCCTACGACCAGATCGACGCTGCTCCAGAAGAAAAAGCACGCGGTATTACCATTAACACCGCTCACGTCGAGTACGAAACCTCGGGCCGCCACTACGCTCACGTTGACTGCCCAGGCCACGCCGACTACATCAAGAACATGATTACCGGTGCAGCGCAGATGGACGGCGCGATCCTGGTTTGCTCCGCCGCTGACGGCCCAATGCCACAGACCCGCGAACACATCCTGCTGGCCCGCCAAGTTGGCGTTCCATACATCATCGTGTTCCTGAACAAGTGCGACCTGGTTGACGACGCAGAACTGCTGGAACTGGTGGAAATGGAAGTGCGCGAACTGCTGTCGAAGTACGAGTTCCCAGGCGACGACCTGCCAATCGTAAAAGGTTCGGCACGTATGGCGCTGGACGGCGACACCGGCCCACTGGGCGAACAGGCGATCATGCAACTGGCCGACGCGCTGGACAGCTACATCCCAACCCCAGAGCGCGCAGTTGACGGCGCCTTCCTGATGCCAGTGGAAGACGTGTTCTCGATCTCGGGTCGCGGTACCGTGGTTACCGGTCGTGTTGAGCGCGGCATCATTAAAGTCGGCGAAGAGATCGAAATCGTTGGTATCACCGACACCGTGAAAACCACCTGCACCGGCGTGGAAATGTTCCGCAAACTGCTGGACCAAGGTCAAGCAGGCGACAACGTTGGTCTGCTGCTGCGCGGCACCAAGCGTGAAGACGTTCAGCGTGGTCAGGTTCTGGCGAAGCCAGGCTCGATCAAGCCGCACAACCACTTCACCGGCGAGATCTACGTTCTGTCGAAAGATGAAGGCGGCCGTCACACCCCGTTCTTCAACAACTATCGTCCACAGTTCTACTTCCGTACGACTGACGTGACCGGTTCGATCGAACTGCCAGCGGACAAAGAAATGGTTATGCCAGGCGACAACGTGTCGATCACCGTTAAGCTGATCAACCCGATCGCTATGGAAGAAGGTCTGCGTTTCGCTATCCGTGAAGGTGGCCGTACCGTAGGCGCAGGCGTGGTTGCTAAGATCATCGCCTAATAGGAAGCAAGATTGCCACCCGGGCGTCCGGGTGGTATAATCCGACTCCTTTGTAGTTTCAGGGTTTATGTAGGGGCGTAGCTCAATTGGCAGAGCGTCGGTCTCCAAAACCGAAGGTTGGGGGTTCGAGGCCCTCCGCCCCTGCCACCGAATCTGGTGCAGGGCACCGAAAGTAAAATATAAATGTCTAATCAATCCGTGCAGACCGTCAGCACGTCGAATGACAAGATTAAGGTTGTACTGGCCATCGCCATTGCAATCGCAGGCGTGATAGGTTTTTACTACCTGTCGGACAAACCAGCTCTGGTACGCGCAGGCGCACTTGTGGCTGGTTTGGCTTTTGCCGTTTTGATCTTGTGGACTTCGTCGACTGGCCGTGATTTCCTGAATTTCGCCAAAGAAGCCGTTCGCGAGACGAAAAAGGTCGTGTGGCCTACCCGCCGCGAAGCCGCCCAGATCACCGGCATCGTGTTTGCCTTCGTGCTGGTAATGGCGATCTTCCTGTGGGGCACGGATAAGACTTTGGAATTCCTGTTGTACGACGTCATTCTGGGCATACGAAAATAATGAGCGAAAATGTGCAAGACGACGCTCAGGGCGCGGCCCCTGAGCAAGAAGCTGGCGCAGCGCCAATCAGCGTACCGGTGAGCAACAAGCGCTGGTACGTTGTGCATGCGTATTCCGGCATGGAGAAAAGCGTGCAGCGCGCGCTGACCGAGCGCGTCGAACGCGCCGGCATGCAAGAACAATTTGGCCAGATCCTGGTGCCGACCGAAGAAGTGGTCGAAGTCCGCAATGGCCAAAAATCGGTTACCGAACGCCGTTTCTTCCCTGGCTACGTGCTGGTGGAAATGGAAATGACCGACGAAACCTGGCACCTGGTGAAAAACACCAGCAAAGTGACCGGCTTCATCGGCGGCAAATCGAACAAGCCTACCCCGATTCCTGCGCGCGAGATCGACAAGATCATGCAGCAGATGCAAGAAGGCGTCGAGAAGCCACGGCCAAAAGTGCTGTACGAAGTGGGCGAGCAAGTCCGTATCAAGGACGGCCCGTTCACTGACTTCAACGGCAACGTCGAGGAAGTCAACTACGAGAAATCGAAAGTGCGCGTCTCGGTCACCATTTTTGGCCGCGCAACGCCCGTCGAACTCGAATTCGGCCAAGTCGAAAAAGTATAAGACCGTTCGCCAGAACGGGCGACGGTGTCAAAACCCTAGTGAATTCTGGCAAAAGAGGAGCCCCGCCCTGCAGTTTCGCATGGTGGGGCGCTACTACTCATATCCAAGATAGGAGCCATCATGGCAAAGAAAATCATTGGTTTTATCAAGCTGCAAGTGCCAGCTGGTAAAGCAAACCCATCCCCACCGATCGGCCCAGCACTGGGTCAGCGCGGTCTGAACATCATGGAATTCTGCAAAGCGTTCAACGCGCAGACCCAAGGTATGGAACCAGGCATGCCGATCCCAGTGGTGATCACTGCCTTCGCGGACAAGTCCTTCACCTTCGTGATGAAGACCCCACCAGCGACCTTCCTGATCAAGAAGCACTCGGGCGTGCAAAAAGGTTCGGCCAAGCCACATACCGACAAGGTAGGCAAGCTGACCCGCGCGCAAGCTGAAGAAATCGCTAAACTGAAAACCCCTGACCTGACCGCTGCTGACCTGGATGCTGCTGTACGCACCATCGCTGGCTCGGCTCGTTCGATGGGCATCACCGTGGAAGGTCTGTAATCATGGCAAAACTGTCCAAACGCGCACAAGCCATCAAGGCCAAAGTTGACACCACCAAGAACTACTCGTTCGACAGCGCTGTTGCTCTGATCAAAGAACTGGCGACCGCCAAGTTCAACGAATCGATCGACGTGTCGGTACAACTGGGTGTGGATCCTAAGAAGTCGGACCAAGTGGTTCGCGGTTCGGTCGTGCTGCCAGCTGGCACCGGCAAAACCGTTCGCGTCGCTGTGTTCGCTTCGGGCGACAAGGCCGAGCAAGCTAAAGCTGCTGGCGCTGACGTTGTTGGTATGGAAGACCTGGCCGAGCGCGTCAAAGCCGGCGACATGCCTTTCGACATCGTGATCGCTTCGCCAGACACCATGCGTATCGTTGGTACCCTGGGTCAGATCCTGGGCCCACGCGGCCTGATGCCTAACCCGAAAGTCGGCACCGTAACCCCTGACGTCGCTACCGCCGTGAAAAACGCGAAAGCCGGTCAAGTTCAGTACCGTACCGACAAAGCCGGTATCATCCACGCGACCATCGGCCGCAAATCGTTCAGCGATGCAGATCTGAAGAGCAACCTGGTTGCCCTGATCGACGCCCTGAACAAAGCCAAGCCAGCTTCGTCGAAAGGCGTGTACCTGCGCAAAGTGTCGATCTCGTCGACCATGGGCGCCGGCGTTCGTCTGGACCAGGCTACCCTGGCAGCTTAAGTTTCAAATTTAGTCGCTGAGCTGAAAAGCTTGGCGCAGTTCTTTGGGATGGCTGCTGCGCAAGCAGCAGCCGCAATCAAAGACCGTTGGGCTAGGCGCATCAGGCAGGCGCCCGGTTAATTGAATGTTTCACCCAACGCAGATGGTGTTCCCGATCAAGTTTTGCAGTCCATTGGACTCCTAACCTCGGACGCCGTTGTTCGAACCGATGGCCGGCAATTCAGCTGGTTATCATTTAAGGAGATTGACCGTGGGTCTCAATCTGAATGACAAAAAGGCCGTTGTTGCCGAAGTTTCCGCAAAAGTAGCAACTGCGCAAACTATCGTCGTGGCCGAGTATCGTGGCATCCAGGTTGCTCACTTGACGCAACTCCGTGCCAAAGCGCGCGCTCAAGGCGTGTACCTGCGAGTGTTGAAAAACACCCTCGCACGTCGCTCCGTTGAAGGCACGCAATTTGCCGCCCTGGCAGACAGCATGACCGGTCCGCTGATCTACTCGATCTCGGATGATGCCGTTGCAGCAGCTAAAGTCGTAGCCGACTTCGCTAAAACCAACGACAAACTGGTTATCACTGCCGGTAACTACGCAGGCAAGCAGCTGGATAAAGCAGCTGTTGCAGCGTTGGCGAGCATTCCTAGCCGTGAAGTCCTCATCTCGCAGCTGTTGGGCGTTATGCTGGCTCCGGTATCGGGCTTTGCACGTGGTCTGGCTGCTCTGGCAGCGAAAAAATCCGAAGGCGCTCCAGCTGCTGAAGTTGCAGCTGAAGAAGCCCCAGCAGCGTAAAGACGCTGTTTCGACTCTCGGGTCGATGGTTTTTTCCCATCAAGTAGCATTCTGAATTAACGTATCAAAAAATTATTGGAGTTTCAAATGGCAATTAGCAAAGAAGACATCCTGAACGCAGTTAGCGAAATGTCCGTCATGGACCTGAACGAACTGGTTAAAGCATTCGAAGAGAAGTTCGGCGTTTCGGCCGCTGCAATGGCTGCTCCAGCAGCTGGCGGCGCAGCTGGCGGCGCAGCTGCTGCTGAAGAGCAAACCGAGTTCAACCTGGTTCTGTCGGAAGTTGGCGCTAACAAAGTTGGCGTAATTAAAGCAGTTCGCGAAATCACCGGTCTGGGCCTGAAAGAAGCCAAAGATCTGGTAGACGGCGCACCGAAGACCGTGAAAGAAGCTCTGTCGAAAGCTGACGCTGAAGCCGCTAAGAAGAAGCTGGAAGAAGCTGGCGCCAAGGCCGACCTGAAGTAATTAGCTGTACCGGTGGCTAAGACATGTGCTTAGCAACCAAGAGCCAAAGCTGAGAAGGTTTCCCCTTGAAAAAGGGGAAACTTTCGGCTTTGGCTCCTTTGTCGTCTGTGTCGTATTTGTAGCGTTGTAACGACGTTGCAGTTCCAATTGAATCAGCTGGAAATGGTAGAAGTTTCAGGTTTCGTCTGTGTGACAGACAGCCCGGTTCTTCCTGGAATACAGGCAAAACCTGAAATTTTTTCCCTTTCTGTCACTCACGGAGTGTCCATGCACTACTCATTTACTGAGAAGAAACGCATTCGCAAATCATTCGCGAAGCGCGCCAACGTTCACAACGTTCCGTTCCTGCTGGCTACCCAGCTCGAGTCCTATCACAGCTTCTTGCAAGAAGACATCGCACCGTCCGCGCGCAAGAACGATGGCCTGCAGTCGGCCTTTACCTCGATTTTCCCTATCGTTTCGCACAATGGTTTTGCGCGTCTCGAATTCCTGTCGTACGTACTGGGCGATCCCGCCTTTGACGTCAAGGAATGCCAACTGCGTGGCCTGACCTTCGCGTCGCCGCTGCGCGCCAAGGTTCGCCTGGTGATTCTGGATAAAGAATCGCCAACCAAGCCGGTCGTTAAAGAGATGAAGGAACAGGAAGTCTACATGGGCGAACTGCCCCTGATGACCTCCACCGGTTCGTTCGTGATCAACGGTACCGAGCGCGTTATCGTTTCGCAGCTGCACCGCTCCCCAGGCGTGTTCTTTGAACACGACCGCGGCAAGACCCACTCGTCCGGCAAACTGCTGTTCTCGGCCCGTATCATTCCTTACCGCGGTTCGTGGCTGGACTTCGAGTTCGACCCGAAAGACATCCTGTACTTCCGCGTCGACCGCCGCCGCAAGATGCCGGTATCGATCCTGCTGAAAGCCATCGGCATGACGCCAGAGCAGATCCTGGCCAACTTCTTCGTATTCGACAATTTCCACCTGCGCTCGGAAGGCGCGGAAATGGAATTCGTGGCCGAACGCCTGCGCGGCGAAGTCGCGCGCTTCGACATCGTCGATCCGAAGACCGGCAAGACCATCGTCATGAAAGACAAGCGTATCAATGCCAAGCATGTACGCGACATCGACGCTGCCGGCCTGAAACACATCTCGGTACCGGAAGACTATCTGGTCGGCCGCGTGCTGGCCAAGAACATTGTTGATGCGGACACCGGCGAAGTCATCGCCAACGCTAACGATGAGCTGACCGACGAAGTGCTGAACCGCCTGCGCGACAGCAATGTGTCGGACATCCAGACCCTGTACACCAACGATCTGGACCAAGGCGCTTACATCTCGCAGACCCTGCGCATCGACGACACCGCCGACCAGACCGCTGCCCGTATCGCCATCTACCGCATGATGCGTCCTGGCGAACCGCCAACCGAAGAATCGGTGGAAGCATTGTTCAACGGCCTGTTCTACAGCGCCGACCGTTACGACCTGTCGGCTGTGGGCCGGATGAAGTTCAACCGCCGCATCGGCCGCGATGAACTGACCGGCGCCATGACCCTGTCGAACGAAGACGTGCTGGCCGTGATCAAGATCCTGGTGGAACTGCGCAATGGCCGTGGCGAAGTCGACGATATCGATCACCTGGGCAACCGCCGCGTACGCTGCGTGGGCGAACTGGCCGAGAACCAGTTCCGCGCCGGCCTGGTACGTGTTGAGCGCGCCGTGAAAGAGCGTCTGGGTCAAGCTGAAGCTGACAACCTGATGCCGCACGACCTGATCAACTCGAAGCCGATCTCGGCCGCCATCCGCGAGTTCTTCGGTTCGTCGCAGCTGTCGCAGTTTATGGACCAGACCAACCCGCTGTCGGAAATCACCCACAAGCGCCGTGTATCGGCTCTGGGCCCTGGCGGTCTGACCCGCGAACGCGCCGGCTTTGAAGTGCGCGACGTGCACCCGACCCACTACGGCCGCGTGTGCCCGATCGAAACGCCTGAAGGCCCGAACATTGGCCTGATCAACTCGCTGGCACTGTACGCCCGCCTGAACGAATACGGCTTCCTGGAAACCCCATACCGCAAGGTAGAAGGTTCGAAAGTCACCGATCAGATCGACTACCTGTCGGCAATCGAAGAAGGCCGCTACATCATCGCCCAGGCGAATGCCAAGGTGAACGACGAAGGCCAGCTGGTCGACGAACTGGTGTCCTCGCGTGAAGCCGGTGAAACCATCCTGGTGTCGCCAGAGCGCGTGCAGTACATGGACGTTGCGCCAGGCCAGATCGTGTCGGTGGCAGCATCGCTGATTCCATTCCTGGAACACGATGACGCGAACCGTGCACTGATGGGCGCCAACATGCAACGCCAGGCTGTACCTTGCTTGCGTCCTGAAAAGGCGCTGGTCGGTACCGGTATCGAACGCACCGTTGCGGTCGACTCGGGCACCACCGTGCAAGCGCTGCGTGGCGGTATCGTCGACTACATCGATGCAGGCCGCGTGGTGATCCGTGTTAACGACGACGAAGCGCAAGCTGGCGAAGTCGGCGTGGACATCTACAACCTGATCAAGTACACCCGTTCCAACCAGAACACCAACATCAACCAGCGTCCTATCGTGCAGGTTGGTGACCGCGTCGCCAAGCACGACGTGATCGCCGACGGCGCATCGACCGACCTGGGCGAGCTGGCACTGGGCCAGAACATGACCGTGGCCTTCATGCCATGGAATGGTCTGAACTTCGAAGACTCGATCCTGATCTCGGAAAACGTCGTAAAAGATGACCGCTACACTTCGATTCACATCGAAGAACTGTCGGTGGTTGCTCGTGACACCAAGCTGGGCGCGGAAGAAATCACCCGCGATATCTCGAACCTGGCCGAGAACCAACTGGCTCGCCTGGACGAATCCGGCATCGTGTACATCGGCGCTGAAGTCCAGGCCGGCGACACCCTGGTCGGTAAAGTGACGCCTAAAGGCGAAACCCAGCTGACCCCGGAAGAGAAGCTGCTGCGCGCCATCTTCGGTGAAAAAGCATCGGACGTGAAAGACACCTCGCTGCGCGTGCCTTCGGGCATGGTCGGCACCGTGATCGACGTTCAAGTGTTCACCCGCGAAGGCATCGTGCGCGACAAACGCGCCCAGCAGATTATCGACGACGAACTGAAGCGCTTCCGTCTGGACCTGAACGACCAGATGCGTATCGTGGAAGGCGACGCCTTCCAGCGTCTGGAGAAAATGCTGATTGGCCAAGTGGTCAACGGCGGTCCGAAGAAGCTGGCCAAAGGCGCCAAGATCACCAAGGAATACCTGGCTGATCTGGACAAGTACCACTGGTTCGACATCCGCCCTGCGGACGACGCCGCTGCTACCGCGCTGGAAGCGATCAAGGAATCGATCAACGAGAAGCGCCACCAGTTCGATCTGGCCTTCGAAGAGAAGCGCAAGAAACTGACCCAGGGCGACGAACTGCAACCTGGCGTGCAGAAGATGGTCAAGGTGTACCTGGCCGTTAAACGCCGCCTGCAGTCGGGCGACAAGATGGCAGGCCGCCACGGTAACAAGGGTGTGGTCTCGCGTATCGTGCCGGTGGAAGACATGCCGCACATGGCCGACGGTACGCCGGCCGACGTGGTGCTGAACCCGCTGGGTGTGCCGTCGCGTATGAACGTGGGTCAGATTCTGGAAACCCACCTGGGCTGGGCAGCGAAAGGCCTGGGCATCCGTATCAGCGAAATGCTGGCGCAGCAGATTAAAGTGGAAGAGATGCGCAAGTATCTGACCACGGTCTACAACGAAACCGGCCGTCCTGAAGATCTGGACAAGTTCGACGACGAAGAGATCATGAAGCTGGCGCACAACCTGAAAAAAGGTGTGCCGTTCGCAACGCCGGTGTTTGACGGTGCGCACGAGTCGGAAATCCGCCGCATGCTGGATCTGGCTTACCCGGACGAGATCGCAACCCAGCTGGGCATGACCGCGTCGAAAAACCAGGTCACCATGTACGACGGCCGCACTGGCGAAGCCTTCGAACGTAAAGTGACCGTGGGCGTGATGCACATGCTGAAACTGCACCACTTGGTGGACGACAAGATGCACGCGCGTTCGACCGGTCCATACTCGCTGGTGACGCAGCAGCCGCTGGGCGGTAAAGCCCAGTTCGGTGGCCAGCGCTTCGGTGAGATGGAGGTGTGGGCACTGGAAGCGTACGGCGCATCGTACGTGCTGCAAGAAATGCTGACCGTGAAGTCCGATGACGTGAATGGCCGTACCAAAGTGTACGAAAACCTCGTCAAGGGCGACCACGTGATCGATGCCGGCATGCCGGAATCGTTCAACGTGCTGGTGAAAGAGATCCGTTCCCTGGGTATCGATATCGACCTGGAACGCAACTAAGACACTGGCCGCCGCCCCGCTGGCTTTCGCCGGCGGGGCAGTTTAAGAATTCATCACTACCTGGAGTGATACATGAAAGCACTGCTCGATCTATTCAAGCAAGTACAGACGAACGAGACCTTTGACGCGATCAAAATCGGTCTCGCTTCGCCTGAAAAAATCCGTTCGTGGTCCTACGGCGAAGTTAAAAAGCCGGAAACCATCAACTACCGTACCTTCAAGCCAGAGCGCGATGGTCTGTTCTGCGCCAAAATCTTTGGCCCAATCAAAGACTACGAATGCCTGTGCGGCAAGTACAAGCGCCTGAAACACCGCGGCGTGATCTGCGAAAAGTGCGGCGTTGAAGTGACGCTGGCCAAGGTGCGCCGTGAGCGCATGGGCCACATCGAACTGGCGTCGCCAACTGCGCACATCTGGTTCCTGAAATCGCTGCCGTCGCGTCTGGGCATGGTTCTGGACATGACCCTGCGCGATATCGAACGCGTGCTGTACTTCGAAGCATATGTCGTGACCGATCCAGGCATGACCCCGCTGAAGAAGTGCCAGATCATGTCGGAAGACGACTACGCCGCCAAGTACGAAGAGTACGGCGACGACTTCACCGCCTTCATGGGCGCTGAAGGTATCCGCGAACTGCTGCGCTCGATCGACATCCACCGCGATGCCGAGACCCTGCGCGTGGAACTGAAGGAATCGAAGTCCGAAGCCAAGATCAAGAAATACGCCAAGCGTCTGAAAGTGCTGGAAGCGTTCCAGCGTTCGGGCATCAAGCCTGAGTGGATGATCATGGAAGTACTGCCGGTGCTGCCACCGGAACTGCGTCCACTGGTGCCACTGGACGGCGGCCGTTTCGCGACCTCGGACCTGAATGACCTGTATCGTCGCGTCATCAACCGTAACAACCGTCTGAAACGCCTGATGGAGCTGCGCGCTCCAGAGATCATCACGCGTAACGAAAAGCGCATGCTGCAAGAAGCGGTAGACTCGCTGCTGGACAACGGCCGTCGCGGCAAAGCGATGACTGGCGCCAACAAGCGTCCGCTGAAATCGCTGGCTGAGATGATCAAGGGTAAGGGCGGCCGCTTCCGTCAGAACTTGCTGGGTAAGCGCGTCGACTACTCGGGCCGTTCGGTGATCGTGGTGGGCCCGCAGCTGAAACTGCACCAGTGCGGTCTGCCGAAGCTGATGGCGCTGGAACTGTTCAAGCCATTCATCTTCAACAAGCTGGAACTGATGGGTCTGGCGACCACCATCAAGGCTGCCAAGAAACTGGTTGAGATTCAAGAACCAGTGGTTTGGGACATCCTGGAAGACGTGATCCGCGAACACCCGATCATGCTGAACCGTGCACCAACCCTGCACCGTCTGGGCAT
Source organism: Duganella rivi (assembly GCF_009857435.1). Lineage (GTDB taxonomy): Bacteria > Pseudomonadota > Gammaproteobacteria > Burkholderiales > Burkholderiaceae_D > Rugamonas > Rugamonas rivi. Next base: position 150,331 of record NZ_WWCK01000006.1, on the reverse strand, counting down.
CCAGGCGTTCGAGCCAGTCCTGATCGAAGGCAAAGCAATCCAGCTGCACCCACTCGTTTGCGCGGCATTCAATGCTGACTTCGACGGTGACCAGATGGCAGTTCACGTTCCGCTGTCGATCGAAGCACAGATGGAAGCCCGCACCCTGATGCTGGCTTCGAACAACATCCTGTTCCCATCGAACGGCGAACCATCGATCGTTCCTTCGCAGGATATCGTGCTGGGTCTGTACTACGCGACCCGCGAAGCGATCAATGCCAAGAACGAAGGCATGCTGTTCCCTGACGTGTCGGAAGTCATCCGTGCTTACGACAACAAGGAAGTGGAACTGACCACCCGTATTACCGTACGTATCGTTGAGCATCCAAAAGATCCAGCGACGGGCGAATTCGTTCGCACCGTGACCCGTTACGAAACCACGGTTGGCCGCGCCATCCTGTCGGAAATTCTGCCGAAAGGTCTGCCTTTCAGCGTGCTGAACCGCGCCCTGAAGAAGAAAGAAATTTCCAAGCTGATCAACACCTCGTTCCGTAAGTGCGGCCTGCGCGCTACCGTGGTGTTCGCTGACCAGCTGATGCAGTCGGGCTTCCGCCTGGCAACCCGCGCCGGTATTTCGATCTGCGTGGACGACATGCTGGTACCGCCACAAAAAGTCACCCTGATTTCGACCGCCGAGTCGGAAGTCAAACAGATCGAGCAGCAGTACGCTTCGGGTCTGGTGACCGCTGGCGAGCGTTACAACAAAGTGGTCGACATCTGGGGCAAGACTTCCGACGAAGTCGGCAAGGCCATGATGGACCAGCTGAAAGTGGAAGACGTCATCAAGCGTGACGGCACCAAGTCGACCCAGGAATCGTTCAACGCGATTTACATGATGGCTGACTCGGGCGCACGTGGTTCGGCCGCACAGATTCGCCAGCTGGCGGGTATGCGTGGTCTGATGGCGAAACCGGACGGTTCGATTATTGAAACGCCGATTACCGCGAACTTCCGCGAAGGTCTGAACGTTCTGCAGTACTTCATCTCGACCCACGGCGCTCGTAAAGGTCTGGCGGATACGGCACTGAAAACCGCAAACTCGGGTTACCTGACCCGTCGTCTGGTGGACGTGACCCAGGATCTGGTGGTGATTGAAGACGATTGCGGCACCAGCAACGGTACCGTGATGAAGGCAATGGTTGAGGGCGGTGAAGTGATCGAAGCCCTGCGCGACCGTATCTTGGGCCGTGTGGCTGGTACTGACATCGTCAATCCAGAAACCCAGGCTACCCTGTACGAAGCCGGCACCCTGCTGGACGAAGACATGGTGGAAGAGATCGAACGCGTTGGTATCGACGAAGTCAAAGTCCGTACCCCGCTGACTTGCGACACCCGCTACGGCCTGTGCGCCAAGTGCTACGGCCGTGATCTGGGCCGCGGCCTGCTGGTCAACGCCGGCGAAGCAGTTGGTGTGGTGGCAGCGCAGTCGATCGGTGAGCCGGGTACCCAGCTGACCATGCGTACCTTCCACATCGGTGGTGCGGCATCGCGTGCAGCAGTGGCGTCGTCGGTGGAAGCCAAGTCGAACGGCACCATCCGCTTCACCTCGACCATGCGTTATGTGACCAACGGCAAAGGCGCGCAAATCGTCATTTCCCGTTCGGGCGAAGTCCTGATCACCGACGACCACGGCCGTGAGCGCGAGCGCCACAAAGTGCCGTACGGCGCGACCCTGATCGTCAAGGATGGCCTGGCCGTTAAAGCCGGTACCGCCCTGGCAACCTGGGATCCGCTGACCCGTCCGATCATTACCGAGTACGCCGGTACGGTGCGTTTCGAGAACGTCGAAGAAGGCGTGACCGTAGCCCGTCAGGTGGACGAAGTGACCGGTCTGGCGACCCTGGTGGTCATCGACGCGAAACGTCGCGGTTCGCTGACCAAGACCATGCGTCCGCAGGTGAAACTGCTGAACGAAGATGGCCACGAAGTGAAGATTGCCGGCACCGAACACGCTGTGGCGATCGGTTTCCAGGTTGGCGCACTGATCATGGTGAAAGACGGCCAGCAAGTGTCCGTGGGTGAGGTTCTGGCGCGTATCCCGACCGAATCGCAGAAAACCCGTGACATTACCGGTGGTCTGCCACGCGTTGCCGAGCTGTTCGAAGCACGTTCGCCGAAAGATGCGGGCATGCTGGCGGAAGTTACCGGTACTGTTGCCTTCGGTAAAGAAACCAAGGGTAAGCAGCGTCTGGAAATCACCGACATGGACGGCAACAAGCACGAGTTCCTGATTACCAAGGATAAACAAGTGCTGGTGCACGACGGCCAAGTGGTGAACAAAGGTGAGATGATTGTTGACGGCCCGGCCGATCCACAAGACATCCTGCGCCTGCTGGGTATCGAAGCCCTGGCGCGCTACATCGTTGACGAAGTGCAGGACGTGTACCGTCTGCAGGGCGTGAAGATTAACGACAAGCACATCGAGGTGATCGTTCGCCAGATGCTGCGTCGTGTTCAGATCACCAATGCTGGCGACACCAACTACATCGTTGGCGAGCAAGTGGAGCGTTCGGAACTGCTGGAAGAAAACGATCGCGTTAATGCAGAGAATAAGATCCCTGCAACGTACGAAAACGTGCTGCTGGGTATTACCAAAGCATCGCTGTCGACCGATTCGTTCATTTCGGCTGCATCGTTCCAGGAAACCACCCGTGTTCTGACCGAAGCTGCAATTATGGGCAAACGCGATGGTCTGCGTGGTCTGAAAGAAAACGTGATTGTGGGTCGTCTGATTCCAGGCGGTACCGGTCTGGCATTCCACCGCGCTCGTAAAGAGAAAGAGCAGTGGGAAGTCGAAGAGCGTCAAGCTCTGCTGGCAGCTGAAAAAGCCGCCATGTCCGGCGCCGACGTGGAAACCACCGAAGTGGCTCCACACAGCGACGAAGCGTAATTAATCTGCGCTAAATAAAAACGGCACCTGCGGGTGCCGTTTTTTTATTCTCGAATATATTAATTGGTGCGCAAAGCAGATTAATATCTCTTTTAAATATTTAGATAAGTCGCGTCTCGATTTACGGCCGCGTACGTCAGCGGTGTTGCGATGGCATGCTCAATAATTGAGCAGTAGCGTGGCAAGGGCTTGTCGCAGGGAAAGAGATGCCGCTTGTTGCGTGATGATACATTGTGAATCCGCTTCTTTTACATGCCAGCAAATAGTTCGTTCATGCTAAGATTTGGCTCATGATTGCTCAAGCCCTCTTCACTCCCGCCCAGCAGAAACTGCTGGGCTTGCTGTTTGTACGTGTCAATCAAGGTTTCCACTTGAATGAGATCATGCGCCTCACCGGACTGGGCAGCGCATCGGCGCAGCGCGAGCTGAAGCGGCTGCACGAGTCGGGCGTGATCGTGTCTGAGCGCATCGGCAATGTGCGTCGGTTTAAGCCGAACAAGGATTGCATCGTATTCGGCGAATTGAGCGGCCTGGTGAAAAAAACCTTCGGCCTGGTCAGCGTGTTGAATTCGGCACTGGCCCCTTTGCAGCACGTGTTGAATGTGGCCTTTGTTTATGGCGCCACCGCCAAGGAACACGAAGGCATGGATACTGCCGTTGAATTACTGCTGATCGGCGATAACACCAGCTACGGCGAGTTATTATCGCGCCTGCCGGTCGCTGAACGTTTATTGCGCCGTAAAATCAATCCCAACCTTTATTCTATTCCCGATTTTAAACGCCGCCTGCGCGAACAACAGCCATTTATTCTGGAGGTTTTGCGCGGTCAAAAGATTTATGTTTTGGGCGATGAAACGGATTTGGAAAAAGTCAGCGGCGACGATTTAAATCAATTGGCCGGGTAGGAAACGATAAAGCAAAGCGCGTATATTTTCCCGCCTGTGATTCACATTGAATATTGCCGCCAAACGCAGTAATCACTTTCCGGCAAAACGCCAATCCCAATCCAGTTCCGCCGGTGCTATAAAACGGTTCAAATACATGGGGCAATATATCGTCGGGAATACCCACGCCGGTGTCCGTTACCGTTAATTGCCGGCCCATTAAACGAATCTCCACTTCGCCCCGGCCCGCCGCTTTAATCGCGTGCAAGGCATTCTTGAACAGGTTGTACAGCACGTACACCAGCAGCACGTCCGAGCCGAAAAAGGTGAAGTCTTCACCGCCGCGCACCCGGACTTTTTCCCGCATCGACGTTTCAAACGGATAACTGGCCAGCGCCTCGTCCACGCATTTCTTGATTGAATGGTTGGCAAAATCGCTACGCGCCAGCGTGCCGGCGCGCGCCGAGGCCAGCATCATGTCGACGATAAAATTGGAGCGGCTGATCTCGGTTTCGATGTGCTGATTAAACTGATGCAAGTATTGCAACTGCGCTGCCGACAGCGTCGGCGCCAGCAATTGCTGCTCAACCGCCCGCTGGTAGCCTGCCAACAATTCCGGCAAGCACCGGCTGAGTACGCGCGACTGGTTGCGGATGGTCGCCAGCGGCGTGCGCATCTCGTGGGCGATGGTGGCCGCAACCTCCAGCGGATCGGCCAGCAAGTTGTAGCGCACCATGGCCTGGGCAATCAGGCCGAGGCTGGTGGCGACAAACAGCACGCCCGGCGGGTAAAACTGCACGCCGTAGTTGCACAGGTAATCAACCGAGGCAAAAAAGTAGATCAGTAAGCTGACCAGGCAATAGCGCAGCCGGGTGCGCTCGGTGGAAACCGCCATGCGCTGACGCCGGTACAGCAGCCACAGCCCGCGCCCGACCACCAGCGCAGTTTGCAGCAAGTGCAAGGGATGCAGCAGGCCGGCCTTAGGGTAGTAGCCGAAGAAATATGGATACAGCCCGGCCACCACCCAGTCCGTGGTCAGCAGCAGCAGACCCAGCACCCCGGCCATGCCATAGGACAGCGCTACCCAGCGCCCCTCGCCGCGCTGTGCCGCCAACTCCGAGATGAAGTGGTACAGCGTGGTCGGCAGGAACAAGATCATCAGGTAGCCGAGCTTGGCCAGCGACAGCGCCTCGTGCGCGTCATGCATCTGGAACAGGATGGCCCACGTGAATTGCCAGCAAAAGGTGGTGCTGCACAGCAGGAAGAAGGTCAGGCTGATGCGGCTGACCCCGCGCGAGTGCAGCACGTAAGCGCCGTAGCACAGGAACAGCAGGGAGACCACGGCGGGCAGAAGGGAGTGCATGATGCTGGTTCCAGACAAGTTGAGAGGTCAGACAAGTATTGCGCTTGCTGAACAGCCTCGCTTGTTTTTCGTAACAGCCTTTGCGCCAGATCAAACTTCCTTCACGCCAACTCCCGCGTAGTGGTGCTGCCCGGTTGCCGGGTAACCATCCAACTACTTAAGGAGTCTCATCATGCTGATGCAAGTGACCAACCAAACCTTCACCCATTCCCTGACCATCTACCTGAAGGACTCTAATGCCTATGGCAACACCTATTTCGCCCGCTACTTCGAATGGCAAGGTATCTGCCGCGAAAAGTGGTTCTTCGAGTGTATTTCGCGCGACATGCTGCAAAACGAAGGCGTATTCATTACCAAGCACGCGGAGCAGGACTATTTGCACGAGACCTTCCCGTTCCAGGACATCGCTTGCGAGTTGAACGCCTATGACGTGAAGAAGTGCTCCTTTTGGCTGGAGTTCCGGTTTTTTGCGGGCGGCAAGCCGGTGTCGGTGGGGCGTCAGCAAATCGTGTTTGCCAACCATGCCAAGCAAATCACCGCGCTGCCGGAGGCGGTGATCGCCAGCATTAAGCGTTACGTGAAGTAAGCGTGGAGGAGGCGGGCCGAACAGCCCGCCTTTTCAGATGACTGCTTTATTGCTGAGAAGCGATCCAGCGATCAACCTTTTGCTCCAGCAGGGCCAGCGGCACGGTGCCGTCGCCCAGCACCACCGCGTGGAAGGCCGGCAGGTTGAACTTGTCGCCCAGCGCCTTCTGAGCACGCGCGCGCAGTTCCTGGATCTTCAGCGAACCTACTTTGTAGCCCAGCGCCTGACCCGGCCAAGCCATGTAGCGCTCGGTCTCGGTCTTGGCCACCACGTCATAGCCCAGCGTATCTTTCATGTACTGGATGCTTTGCTCGCGAGTCCAGCCCTTGGCGTGCATGCCGGTGTCCACCACCAGACGCACGGCGCGCAGCATCTCATCATTCAGGTGGCCGAAGTACTGGGCCGGATCTTCAAACAAGCCCATTTCCTTGCCCAAGGTTTCTGCGTACAGCGCCCAACCTTCAGTGAAGGCGTTGTTGCCGCCGAATTTACGGAAGTTCGGCAGATTCAATTCCTGCGTCAGGGCGATGTGGAAGTGGTGGCCCGGCTTGCCTTCGTGCAGGAACAAGGTGGTCATGCCGGTGCTGCCGTACTTGCTTGGATCATTGACCACCGACCAGAACACGCCCGGGCGCGAACCATCGCCGGCCGGTGCGGTGTAGTGGTCGGAAGCGGTGGCGCGGCTCAGTTCCGGCTCAAGGCGCAGATCCAGCTTGGCTTTCGGCAGCAGGGTGAACATCTGCGGCAGCTTGGTGTCGAGCACATCGCTGAGCTTGTGGTAGACCGCTTGCACTTCCTCTTCCGTCTTGAACGGGTAGAACTTGGCTTGCGCCGCCACCCACACCGGCAAGCCGGCGGCCGGGCCGGTGTAGCCCAATTTCGGGCCGAGCACGGCAAATTCCGACTGAATGCGCGCGACTTCTTTCAGGCCGATCGCGTGGATTTCTTCCGGTTTAAGCGAAGTTGTCGTCGCGTTGGCGACACGCGCCTGATACCAGGCTGCGCCGTCCGGCACTGCGCTCAGGCCGGTCGTGGTGCGGCAAGCCGGCAAGTAGTCGTGCTCGATGAAGTTAGCGAGGCGCACCAGCGCCGGCATCACTTTATCGTTGATGGTGTTGCGGTAGGCGGCCGTCAAACGCGGCTTGTCGGCATCCGGGAACGACGCCGGCAGCTTGGTGATCGGCGTGTAGTAAATACTGGCTTCCGGCGTTGCACTCAGCAATTGCTTGAACTGGGGCAGGGCCGACACCATCAGCGGCTTCGGCTGGGTCACGCCTTTTTTCATGCCCTCGCGCATATTGGCGATGGCTTGGTCGATCCACGCCGGCAGTTGCGACACGCGGCTCAGATAGGCCTCGTATTCCTTGACAGTGCCGATCGGCTGCGACGCTTCGCCGCCCGCGTAATTGGCCAGCGTCACCGGCATGCTGTCCATCTGGCTCAGCGGCAGCAGGTGCTCGGGGAAGCGTTCCATGGCGATCAAGCCGTTCAGCTCGTATTGAAGGATGTCGTAGTTGATGCGGTCGCTCTCGACCAGTTGCTCGCGCTTGACGGCCTTCAGGCGCTGCGCGAACTGGCGGTACAGCTTGAATTGCGCTGCGCGCTTCACCGGCGAAATGCTCATGCCCAGCTGATCGTCAAAACGGTTGTCGCCATTCTCTGTCGCGCCGATAGGCTCGAAGCGCGCAGCGGCATCGTAGTACTGATCTGCAATGGCCAGCAGGGCTTTGTGGCCTGCTTCGGCGACTTCGGCGCTGACCTTGGCGGCCGGTGCGGCAGTGGCAGCGCCCAGCGGCGCGAAGGCCAGCGCGACGGCGGCGGCCAGTGGAGCGATGATGTTGCGGCGATACGTCATGTAGAAATCCTCGGTGTAACAAAGTTGGCCGACAGCATAAGCCATCAAGGGGCTAGCGCGGGGACAATTTTTGTATCAGCGACACATTGTTTTGTAGCGGTAATAGTTGCTACCAGATTGCCATTTAATTTGTCGATTGGCTATCAGATGAGGAGTAATATGGGTTCCTGCGGCACCAACAAAAAAAACTTCGGGGGACATATGAACGGGTTGAAGAACAAGCGATAAAAATAGTGTGCCACGTCATTGGCCGCGCCTTGTGCGCGGCCTTTTTTATGCGGCCGCTTCGGCGAAGCGGCTTTCGTAGAGCGCCGCCAGCAAGTCCGATTGGGTAACGATGCCGACAAATCGCTGCTCTTGGTCGACGATGGGGATGTGATGGAAGCCTGAGTCCGCCATCAGAGGCACCAGGTCGACGATGGGCGTATCGATGCGCGCAGTGGTTGGATGGGCGCTCATGATCTGGCCCACCACCTCGGCTTTTTCCGTATGCGTTACGCCGCTCTTGCGCAAGAAGCGTTGGAGTTGCTGGCGGATGCTGCCGTAGTCGTCCAGCCCGCCGTGCTCGAGGAAATCGCTCTGGGTGACAATGCCGATTACGCGCCGCGCGCGGTTCAGCACCGGCAGCGCCGCCACGCGGTGCGTGCGCATTTGCGACCACGCTTCTGCCAGGCCAGTGCCGAACTCGGCGCTGATCACATCGCGCGACATGATGTCGGCGCAATGGATGATGCCGAAGCGGCGGTTGTAAGCGCGCTGCTCGGTCTGCATGAACAGCGATTCCAGGTCGTCGCGGCTAATGTCCAGCACTTGGTTGTGCTGTTGCAGCACCGCGTCCAGGTCTTCCGGCTTGAAACCAAGCCGCACGGTCGGCACCGCGTCCTTGGTGGCGTGCGGGTTGATGTGCGCGGCTTGCTGCACGTGCGGATAGCTGCGCCCGGTCAGATTGTTGTAAGTGATGGCCATCAGCACCAGCAGCACGGTATCGGCCAGCACCGTCATCAGCACGAATTCAAAGCCGGCCGCCTGTACCGCCGCGCCGCCGATCACCGTGGTCAGCGCCACCGCGCCGCCGGGCGGATGCAGGCAGCGCAGGGCGAACATGGCGGCAATTGCCGCGCCGCAAGCCACGCCTGCAAGTAAGGGCAGCGGCAGGCTGTGGCCTAGCCAGCGCACGCACGCCACGCCCAGCAATCCGCTGATGACGTTGCCGCCAATGGCAGACCACGGCTGCGCCAGGGGACTGGACGGCAGCGCAAACAGCAGCACCGAGGAGGCGCCGATCGGCGCGACGAGGAAGGCCGCCGCATGGGTTGATTTCAGCAGCGCTTGGCTGAGCAGGGCGGTCAGCACGATGCCGAGCAGGGCGCCGGCGGCGGCGCGCAATTGTTCTCGGCGGTTGGCAGTGGCAGGGCTGGGCAGCCAGCTGGCAAAGAAGGCGCGCATGGACTTAATCCAGTATTTTAAAGATGCATTATCGCATTTATTGGTGCGACAGCAGGCCTAGCGGCAGAGAGGTGGTGATCTTGATCTGCTCCATGGAAAACGCCGACGACACGCCGGTGAGTTTCACGGATTTAATCAACTTCTTGTAAAATCGGTCATATCCTTCGATATCGGTGGTAACCACCTTTAAAAGATAGTCCACGTCGCCGCTCATGCGGTGAAACTCCTGGATTTCCGGCAGGGCCGCCACGGCGTCGGCAAAGCGCGCGAACCAGCTTTCATCGTGCTGGGTGATGCGGATGCTGACAAATACCGTCACCGGCAAGCCCACTTTACGGCGGTTGATGATGGCCACGCGGTTCTCGATATAGCCTTCCTCTTCCAGCCGGCGCAGCCGTTTCCAGCATGGCGTGGAGGACAGGCCGACCTGCTCGCTTAGCTGGGCAACCGACAGCGTGCCGTCGCGTTGCAGGGCGTCGAGAATGGCGTAATCGTAGCGGTCAAGTTGGTTCATTCTAACATTCCGTAAATGGGAGTATAAAACAACTACATCTTAGGCTTGCAAGCGTAATTTTGGTACGTTTATTTCAGCTTCAGTGCGTAAGCTATACGGATGACTACCGAAATCTACCTCGACAGCAACGCCACCAGCGTTGTGCTCCCCGCCGCCATCGCCGCGGCCATCGACGCCATGGGCCAGCGCTACGGCAATCCGAGCAGCACCCACGCGACCGGCCTCAAGGCTAAAGTGATCCTCGACGACGCCCGTGCCTGCGCCGCGCGTCTGCTGGGCGTGGGTCAGGGCCGCCTGATGTTCAACAGCGGCGCCACCGAGGGCATCCAGACCGCCGTGCTGTCGGCATTGGTCGCATTGCGCGAACGCCGCGACGCGGGCGAGGCCATCGGCTCGCTGCTGGTCTATGGCGCTACCGAACACAAAGCCGTGCCGGAAAGCCTGGCGCACTGGAATCGCCTGCTGGGCCTGAACCTGGCGCTGCACAAGCTGCCGGTCGGCCACGACGGTGTGCATGACCTGGCAGCGCTGCGCGAGGTGGCGCCGCAAGCGGCCATGGTCTGCACCATGGCCGCCAACAACGAAACCGGTGTCGTCAGCGACCTCATTGGCATTGAAGCGGTGCTGGCGCAAACCAATACCGCAGCCCTGTGGATGGTCGACTGCGTCCAGGCGCTGGGCAAGCTCAAGCTGGATCTGTCGTCTACCCGCATCGATTACGCGCCGTTCTCCGGCCATAAACTGTATGCGCCAAAAGGCATCGGCATGCTGTACGTGCGCGCCGGCGCGCCGTTCACGCCGCTGATCATGGGCGGCGGGCAGGAGTCGGGCCAGCGCTCCGGCACCGAGAACATGGCCGGCATCGCCGCGCTGGGCGCCGTGCTGTCCGCACTGGAACGCGGCGACACCTTCCGCACCCAAGCCGAGCTGTGCGCCTTCCGCGCGCGTCTCGCCGACAGCCTGCGCGCCGCACTGCCGGGCGTGGTTTTCAACAATCCTTTCGACAAAGCGCTGCCAACCACGCTGAACTTCGCCGTACCGGGCCTCTCCAGCCGCGAGCTGATGGACGTGTTCGACGCCGCCGAGGTGCGCGTCAGCGCCGGCAGCGCCTGTTCCTCGTCCAAGGCAGCGCCGAGCTACGTGCTGGACGCCATGGGCTTGCCGCTGTGGCGCAGCGCCGGCGCCATCCGTATGTCGTTCGGCCCGCTGGCCGACGAGGCCACCATCGCCGCCGCCTGCGCCCGCATCGAACGTTGCGGCGCTGCGTTGCGCGCGAGCTGTCTGATCCCATCCGAACGCACCGCCGTGCCGCATGACGGCTTGTTGCAACTGGGCGTGGAGGGCGCGTGCAGCTGGATGGTGCTGGACGCCGCCAGCCGCAGCTGCATCGTCATCGATCCGCTGCCCGATCACGTGGCCCGCATCGAATCCTATGTGCGCTGCCAGAATTACCAGGTGCAAGCCATCGTCAGCACCTTGCCGAACGCCGGCCGCGCCATGCTGATCGAGGCGCTGGGCCGCCATTTCAACCGCCACGCCGATGCCGACGAGTATGGCTGGCCGCTGAACGCCGCTGCCGGCCTTGTGCTGGAAAACGGCAGCGGCGCCGCCAGCATCAAGCTCGGCCAACAAGTGCTGGCCTGCGTGCACTGCGGCACCGGCGACGAACTGCGCGCCTATCTGCTGGGCACGCCGCAAGGCGCGACGCTGCCGGCCGCATCGGTACGCTTCGCCTTCAGCGCCCACCCGGTGCAGCAAGCGCTGCACGCGGTAAGCACCGCGCAGACCCTGCTGTGCCCAACGCGTGACGAGCACAACCAGTTCTGCACCGTCGCTGCACCGCAGGCAACGCTCGCTGCCGACGCGCAACTCGACAGGAGCGCGCTCGACGCCTTCCTGCAAGCGCATCCAAACGCGCGCCTGGTCGATGTGCGCGAGCCATACGAGTTTGCCGCCGCCATCGCGCCAGCGCTGGCCGGCCGCGTGGCGCTGAGCGTGCCGCTGAGCCGCTTGGCTGAGCACGCTAGTGGCTGGCTGCGCGCCGAACAGGCGCCGCTGGTGTTCTTCTGCCGCAGCGGCAACCGCAGCATGAAGGCCGCGCAATGCCTGCGTCGCCTTGGTCACCAGCAGGCGTACAGCCTCAGCGGCGGCCTCGCGCTGGCCCCGCCGCTTCCTCTCGCCGCATAGCGTATTCCGGGCCGCAACTGCGGCCCATTTCTTTTGCTGACCTCGTATGTACGTCAGCGCACAGTCGCATGCCGTGCGCCCCAGTACGATTTCCTGACCCATACTGCCGTGCGCAGAACAGAAGCGAGGTCAAAGTTGAATACCCCCCATCCCCTGCTGCCTGAGCTCGCGCTCGGCTTTCGCGAATCGCCGTCCGGCGCCATGCTCTCCGACGAAGACGATGAGGATTTGCCGCTGCGGGCAGAATTGTTCAGCGCTGCCCAAATGGCGGCGCACGGCAAGACGCTGGCGCGGCATCACGAGTTGAGCAAGCGCGGCGGGCGTGACCGCCTGTTGTCGCGGCTCTCGGAAAACGCCGCCATTATCGACTCCACCTGCGACGAGCTGACCGCCGCCGTCAAGGCCGGGCGCCAGATCACGCCAGCCTCAGAGTGGCTGCTGGACAATTTCTATTTAATCGAAGAACAAATCCGTATTGCCCGCCGCCACCTGCCCAAGGATTACAGCAAGGAATTGCCGCGCTTGGGCAAGGGCGCGTGGGATGGCTGCCCGCGCGTGTACAAAATCGCGCTGGAAATCATTTCCCACGGCGATGGCCGCGTCGATCCCGAATCGCTGTGCCGCTTTGTCGACGCCTACCAAGAAGTCGCCACGCTCAAGCTGGGCGAATTGTGGGCGATTCCTATCATGCTGCGGCTGGCGCTGATCGAGAATCTGCGCCGCGTGGCCGCGCGCATGGCCGAGAACCGCATCCAGCGCGACCTCGCCAACACCTGGGCCGACCAGATGACCGAGATCGCGGACAAGAATCCGAGCGGCTTGATCTTGATGGTGGCCGATATGGCGCGTTCCAATCCGCCCATCACCAGCGCCTTCGTGGCCGAGCTGGCGCGCCGCCTGCAAGGACAAAGCCCCGCGCTGACCCTGGCGCTGACGTGGATCACGCACCGCCTCGCAGAAAGCGGGCAGACCATCGAGCAGCAGATCCAGGCCGAGATTCAATTGCAGGCAGCGGAGCAGGTATCGATCGCCAACAGCATCGGCAGCCTGCGCTTCCTCGGCACCATGGACTGGCAAGAGTTTGTCGAGACCATGAGCGTGGTCGAACAAACGCTGCGCCAGGATCCGGCCGACGTCTACGGCAAAATGGAATTCGCCACGCGCGACCAGTACCGCCACGCGATTGAAAAAATCGCCAAGCGCTCGCGCTTCAGCGAAGTGGAAGTCGCGCAGCAAGCCTTGCAGCTGGCGCTCAACCATCACGGCAAGGGCGATGCGCGCCATGGCCACGTGGGCTTCTATTTAATCGGCGGCGGCCTGCCGCTGCTGGAGCATCAAGCGGGCATGCGCCGTCCGTGGCTGGAGGCCTTGCAGCAAACCTCGCGCGCCTCGCCGCTGACTTCCTACCTCGGCGCCATCGCCGCGATAGCGCTGGTGTGCACCGCGCTGCTGCTGGAGCGCGCCGCCTTCCACGGCGTGCATGGTCTGGTGCTGGTGGTGCTGGGCGTGCTGGCGCTACTGGGCAGCAGCCAGCTGGCGCTGAGTCTCGTGAACTGGTTTGCCACTTTGGTCACGCGGCCCAATCCCTTGCCGCGCATGGACTACAAGGACGGCATCCCGGCCGATGCGCGTGCGCTGGTGGTGGTGCCGACACTGGTCTACAGCAAGGAAAACATCGAAGACCTGTTCGAGCAAATGGAAGTGCGCTTCCTCGCCAACCGCGATCCGAATTTGAAGTTTTGCCTGCTGACCGATTTCGCCGACGCCCGCGCCGAGAAGCTGCCGACCGATGATGCGCTGATCGAGCAGCTGAAACGCTGCGCCACCCACCTCAATCACAAGTACGCCGAAGACCAGCCCTTCCTGCTGCTGCATCGCCCGCGCCTGTGGAATCCGCAGGAAGGCGTGTGGATGGGCTATGAGCGCAAGCGCGGCAAGCTGGAAGACCTGAACCGCTACCTGCGCGGCGGCGCGCGCGACAAATTCTCGGTGGTGGTGGGCGATACCAGCGAATTGGCAAGCATCCGCTACGTCATCACGCTGGACACCGATACCCAATTGCCGCGCGATGCGGCCGCCCAATTCATCGCCACCATGCAGCATCCGCTCAACCGCGCGCGTATCGATATGCAGCGCGGCCGCGTGACCGAAGGCTACGGCATCCTGCAGCCGCGCGTGGCGGTCAGCCTGCCGAGCGAAAATGCCTCGCGCTATGAAAAACTATGCGGCGGCGAACCGGGCATCGATCCCTACACCCGCACCGTGTCGGACGTGTATCAAGACGTATTCTTCGAAGGCTCCTTCATCGGCAAGGGCATCTACGACGTCGACGTGTTCGAGCAAGTGCTGGGCGGCCGCCTGCCGGAAAACAAAATCCTCAGCCACGACCTGCTGGAAGGCTGCTACCTGCGCGCCGGCTTGCTGAGCGATGCACAACTCTACGAAGCCTATCCCGCGCGCTACAGCGAAGACGTCAGCCGCCGCCAGCGCTGGATCCGCGGCGACTGGCAGCTGATAGGCTGGCTGGCCGGCCGTGTGCCGGGCCGCAGCGGCAAGCGCGAAAAGAATCCGCTGTCGCTGCTGTCGCGCTGGAAGCTGTTCGACAATCTGCGCCGCAGCCTGACCGCGCCGGCCCTGGTGCTGTCGCTGATCACCGCGTGGCGCTGGCTGCCCGACCCATGGCTGTGGACTGGCGCCGTGCTTGCCGTGATCTTCCTGCCACCGCTGGTGAGCATGACGCACGACCTGTGCCGCCGTCCGCGCGACACCTTGTGGAGCCAGCATATCCGCGCCGCGCTGCGCCGCGCCGGCATGCAGTTCTCGCACGCGATACTGATGCTGGTTTTCCTGCCGTACGAAGCCTACTTCAGCATGGACGCCATCTCGCGCAGCCTGTGGCGCTCAGTGGTATCGCATCGCCGCCTGCTGGAGTGGCGAGCATCGGCGCTGGTACGCCAGGCCGACGGCGCGGCCAGCACGTGGCGCACCATGTGGATCGCGCCGGTGCTGGCGCTGTTCGTCGGCGGCGCGCTGCTCGGATGGAAACCTGCTAGTTTGCCGCCCGCCGCGCTATTCCTGCTGGCGTGGCTGGTCGCGCCAGCGGTGGCCGATTGGATCAGCCGCCCGATCGCGCGCAAATCCGCGCAACTCACGCCGGAGCAAAATCAATTCCTGCAGCAACTGGCGCGCCGCACCTGGGCTTACTTCGACCGCTTCGTCGGCCCGGAAGACAACTGGCTGCCGCCAGATAATATGCAGGAGCACCCCGTGCAAGTGGTGGCGCACCGCACCTCGCCCACCAACATCGGCCTGGCCTTGCTGGCGAATTTGACCGCCGTCGATTTCGGCTATATCACGGTGGCGCAAATGATGACGCGCGTCGCCAACACGTTGGACACGATGGATAAGCTGGAGCGCCATCAAGGCCACTTCTACAACTGGTACGATACGCAGACCCTCAAGCCGCTGCAGCCGATCTACATCTCGACGGTGGACAGCGGCAACCTCGCCGGCCACTTGCTGACCTTGCAGCCCGGCCTCACCGGCCTGTACGACCAGCCGGTGATCGGCCCGCAAATTGTCGACGGCATCACCGCCACCGCGCGCGTGCTGGACGAAACACTGTCCGATACCGCCACCCACAAAGCCAGCGCCTTGCTCAACGCGCTGACGCCAACGCCGGATGCATCCAATCTTCAGCAACTGTACGCATGGCTGCTGCGCGTTGCCGCCGCCGTTGATGACCTGCTGCCGCACGCCACCGCCCACAGCGAAGCCGGCGCCGCATGGGCGGCATCGCTGGAGCAGCAATGCCGCGCCGCGCTGGATGAGTTGAATACGCTGGCGCCATGGTCTGCGCTGTCGGGCGATTTGGTGTACGACACCAGCATGGCGCGTATGCCGACCCTGCGCGAACTGGCCGGCCTGTCCCGCGCCAGCGCTGCCGTCGCGGCCAGCGACTTGGCGCCGGCTGAGCGCGAGCGTCAAAACCAACTGGCGCGGCTGTTTGAACAAGGCAGTCTCGCTGCGCACGAACGCATGCGCGCGCTGGCCGATCTGGCGCAGCGCTGCGGCGCATTCGCACAGATGGAATACGGTTTCCTCTACAACCAGACCACCAACTTGCTGGCCATCGGCTACAACGTCACCGAGCGCCGCCTGGACGCCAGCTACTACGATTTGCTGGCATCGGAAGTGCGCCTCGCCAGCTTCGTCGCCATCGCGCAAGGGCAGCTGCCGCAAGAGCACTGGTTCGCGCTGGGCCGCCAGCTGTGCATCGTGGCAGGCAAGCCGGTGCTGCTGTCGTGGAGCGGCTCCATGTTCGAGTACCTGATGCCGCTGCTGGTGATGCCAAATTATCCCAGCACCCTGCTCGACCAAACCTACCACTCGGTAATCGACGCGCAAATCGATTACGGCAAGCGCCGCAGCGTGCCGTGGGGGATTTCCGAATCCGGCTACAACACGGTCGACGCCAGCCTCAATTACCAGTACCGCGCGTTTGGCGTGCCGGGACTGGGTCTCAAGCGCGGTCTGGCCGACGATCTGGTCATCGCGCCTTATGCCAGCATGATGGGATTGATGGTGGAGCCGGAAGCCTCCTGCGCCAATCTGCAAAAGATGGCGGAACTGGGCTTCATGGGCCGCTACGGCTTCTACGAAGCGATCGACTACACCACCTCGCGCCTGCCGCGCGGCCAGAACTACGCCGTGATCCGTTCGTTCATGGTTCACCATCAGGGCATGGGCTTACTGTCCCTGAGCTACCTGCTGCACGACCGGCCGATGCAGCGCCGGTTTGAATCCGACCCGCTGCTGCAATCGACGCTGCTGGTGCTGCAAGAACGCAGCCCGCAAGCAGGCGCCTTCTACTCCAACACCGCTGAACTGGCGGCGATCCGCACCAACACGGTAGAGCAGTCGGCGCCGATGCGGATACTGACGCAGCATTCCACGCCAGTGCCGGAAACGCAGTTGCTGTCGAATGGCCGCTATCACGTCATGGTCACCAACGCCGGCGGCAGCTACAGCCGCTGGAAGGACTTGGCCGTGACGCGCTGGCGCGAAGACAGCACGCGCGATAACTGGGGCAACTTCTGCTACGTGCGCGATGTGGAAGATGGCGAATTCTGGTCTACCACCTATCAGCCTACGCTGGTCGATCCGCGCAAGTTTGAAGTGATCTTCTCCGAAGGCCGCGCCGAGTTCCGGCGCAGCGACCGCCATATCGACCTGTACACCGAAATCGTGGTCTCGCCGGAAGACGATATCGAATTGCGCCGCACCCGCATCACCAACAAGAGCGACCGCGTGCGCACCATCGAAGTCACCAGCTTTGCCGAAGTGGTGATGGCGCCGGCCGCCGCCGACAATGCGCATCCGGCCTTCAGCAAGCTATTCGTGCAGACCGAAATCCTGCGCGACGAAAACGCCATCCTGTGCACGCGCCGTCCGCGCGGGCAGGGCGACATCATGCCGTGGCTCGTGCACTCGATGATGGTGCACGATGCGCCGGTGGTGAACGTATCGTTTGAAACCGACCGCTCGCGCTTCATCGGCCGCGGCAACACGGCGCAGGCGCCGCTGGCCATGCTGAATCGAGGCCCGCTCAGCGGCGGCGAAGGCTCGGTGCTCGATCCGGTGGTGGCAATCCGCTACACCATCACCTTGCAGCCCGACCAGTTTGCGACGGTGGATATCGTCACCGGCATGACCGAGCAGCGCGACACGGCGCTGCACCTGATCGACAAATACCAAGACCGCCATCTGGCCGACCGCGTATTCGAACTGGCGTGGACGCATAGCCAGGTCGTGCTGCGCCAGCTGAACGCCAGCGAGGCCGATGCGCAGCTTTACGGCCGCCTCGCCAACTCGGTGATCTATCCAAACGCAGCCCTGCGTGCCGACGCTTCCACGCTGATTAAAAACCAGCGCGGCCAATCCGGCCTGTGGGCGTACGCGATTTCCGGCGACCTGCCCATCGTGCTGCTGCAAATCAAAGACCCGGCCAATATCGAACTGGCGCGCCAGATGGTGCAGGCGCACGCCTACTGGCGCTTGAAAGGGCTGGTGGTGGACCTGGTGATCTGGTACGAAGACCAATCCGGCTACCGCCAGGCCTTGCACGACCAGATCATGGGCCTGATCGCCTCCGGCATCGACGCGCAGGCGATTGACCGGCCGGGCGGCATCTTTGTGCGCCTGGCCGACCAGATTGCGAATGAAGATCGGGTGCTGCTGCAATCGGTGGCGCGCGCCATCATCAGTGATGCGCGCGGCACACTGGCCGAGCAAATCAAACGTCCCGCGGCACCGGCCATGCGCATGCCGCCGTTGATGGCCGACAGCCGTGGCGAGTATGCGGACGCCGGCCCGGTCACGCATCCGGCCCGCGGGCTGGTGCTGGAAAACGGCATTGGCGGCTTCACGCCGGATGGCCGCGAATACGTCATCACCACCAGCCACGCGCAGCGCACACCGGCGCCATGGTCTAACGTGCTGGCCAACCCGCAATTCGGCACGGTGATTTCGGAAAGCGGCCAAGCCTACACATGGCACGAGAATGCGCACGAATATCGCCTGACGCCGTGGAACAACGATCCTGTCAGCGATGCCAGCGGCGAGGCCTTCTACCTGCGGGATGAGCAAAGCGGCCAGTTCTGGTCGCCGACCGCCTTGCCGGCGCGCGGCAACGGCGACTACATCACCCGCCACGGTTTTGGCTACAGTGTGTTTGAGCATATCGAAGCCGGCATCCATAGCGAGATGACCACCTTCGTCGCCGTCGATGCGCCGATCAAATACACCGTGCTGAAAGTGCGTAACGATTCGTCGGTGCCGCGCCGTTTGTCGGCCTTCGGCTACGTCGAATGGGTGCTGGGCGATATGCGCTCCAAGTCCGGCATGCACATCATCACCGAGGCTGATCCGGTCAGCGGCGCGCTGTTCGCCAAGAATGCCTACAACACGGAGTTCAGCGGCCGCGTGGCCTTCTTCAATTGCGACGCGGCGCAGCGCACCTTCACCGCCGACCGTACGGAGTTCGTCGGCCGCAACGGCACGCTGGCGTCGCCGGCTGCGCTGCGGCGCGCGCGCCTGTCGGGCAAGATCGGCGCGGGCCTCGATGCTTGCGCGGCGATCCAGGCGCCGTTTGATCTGCTGCCGGGGCAGGAGCGCGAGATTGTGTTCGCGCTCGGCGTGGGCGGCCGCCGCAATGCTGACGCCAGCAGCTTGGTGCAAAAACACCGCAGCGCCGGCGCCGCGCAGGAAGCGCTGGCCGCAGTGCACGCACATTGGGAGCAAGCGCTGGGCGCCGTGCGCATCGAAACGCCGGAGCCCGAGCTGGATGTCATCGCCAACGGCTGGCTGATGTACCAAACCATCGCCTGCCGCATCTGGGCCCGCAGCGGCTACTATCAATCCGGCGGCGCATTCGGCTTCCGCGATCAGCTGCAAGATGCAATGGCGACCATCCACACGCAGCCGCAGCTACTGCGCGATCAACTGCTGCTTTGCGCCGCGCACCAATTCCTTGAAGGCGACGTGCAGCACTGGTGGCATCCGCCGTCGGATCGCGGCGTGCGCACGCACTGCTCGGATGATTATCTGTGGCTGCCGCTGGGTACATGGCGCTACGTCGCCAGCACCGGCGACATGGCCATCCTCGATGAAAGCGTGCCTTATCTGGAAGGCCGCCCGGTCAAGCCGGAAGAGGATTCTTACTACGATCTGCCGGCGCGCTCCGGCGAGCAAGGCTCGCTGTACGATCACTGCGTGCGCGCGATCCGCAATGGCCTGCGCTTCGGCCAGCACGGCCTGCCGCTGATCGGCTCCTGCGACTGGAACGACGGCATGGATAAAGTGGGCGAGCATGGCAAGGGTGAGAGCGTGTGGCTGGCCTTCTTCCTGTGCGAAGTATTGAAGCGCTTCGCCGAGGTGGCCGACCTGCGCCACGATCAAGCCTTTGCCGCCGAGTGCCGCGAGCACGCGCGCCGCATCGCCGCCAACGTCGAACAGAACGCGTGGGACGGCGAGTGGTATCGCCGCGCCTATTTCGATGATGGCACGCCGCTCGGTTCGCATACCAACGAGGAATGCCAGATCGATTCGATTTCGCAGAGCTGGGGCGTGCTGTCCGGCGCCGCCGATCCGGTGCGCGTGCGCGGCGCCATGGAGCAAGTCAATCAGCGCCTGGTACGGCGCGATTCCGGCATCATTCAGTTGCTTGATCCGCCGTTCGATAAAGCGGGGCCGAATCCCGGCTACATCCGTGGCTATGTTCCGGGCGTGCGCGAGAACGGCGGGCAGTACACCCACGCCGCTATCTGGACTGCGATGGCCTTTGCCCACTTGGGCGAAACCGAGCGTGCATGGGAATTGGCGCGCATGATCAACCCGGTCATGCACGGCCGCACGGCGGAAGGTTCGGCCATCTACAAGGTGGAACCTTACGTGGTCACGGCCGACGTCTACGCGGTGCCGCCGCACGTCGGGCGCGGCGGCTGGAGCTGGTACACCGGTTCGTCCGGCTGGATGTACCGCTTGATTATTGAATCGCTGCTCGGCCTCACGCGTACCGCGCAGCATCTCAAGCTGGAGCCGCGCATGCCGCAGGGCTGGACGCACTTTACGCTGACCTACCGCTATCAAAGCACCTCGTACCACATCCGCGTGGTGCAGTCGGCAGCGGAGGCGCCGCAGCTCACCGTGGACGGCGTGCCGCAGCGTGACCAGATGATCGAACTAAGTGACAGCGGCGGCGTGCGGCAAGTGGAATTGCTGCTGCCAGCGCTGCCGGCTGCATCAGACGCCCAGGCTGGCGCCGGCGCCTAACAAGGTCGCCACGCCCAGCGCTGCGAAAATCAGCGCGGCGATGCCGTGCACCAGCTTGAGCGAGACCTTGTTGGCGATCTTGTCGCCGAAGTACACGGCCGGCACGTTCGCCAGCATCATGCCCAGCGTGGTGCCGCACACCACGGCGACGATGCCGTGATAGCGCGCCGCCAGCGCCACGGTGGCGACTTGCGTCTTGTCGCCCATCTCGGCGATGAAGAAGGCGATCAGGGTGGTGAGGAATACGCCGTACCTGGCCAGTTCGGTGTCCTCGTCGTCGAGCTTATCGGGTACCAGCGTCCACGCGGCCATGGCGAGGAAGGACGCGCCAAGCACCCAGCGCAAAATCTCCGGGCCCATCAAGCTGGTGATCCATGCACCGATGGCGGCGGCAAAGGCGTGGTTGGCAATGGTGGCGACGAAGATACCGGCAACGATAGGCAAGGGACGGCGGAACCGGGCGGCGAGTACAAACGCGAGCAGCTGGGTTTTGTCGCCGATTTCTGCGAGGGCGACGATGCCGGTAGAGACGAGGAAGGCTTCCATGTAGATGTATAAAGGTTAGCGGGCCGGATACGAAAAACCAATGAACATGGCGCGGCTCCGGCCCAACATGGCCGCGCAATGATCATGGTCTCGTCAAGCCTTACAGCCACCTGCACCACGGTCTGCCGACCGATTATGTTGACACAGGTTCTTGCGCCGGGGAGGCGCAAGCCGACTACTCCCCAATTACCGGCCGGATTCTAACACATGTCAGAAACATGGCTGTGCTATTCTGCTCGGCGACTCAGTAAAACATTGAAAGTATTACCATGATCAAGAAGACCTTAGCCGCCTTCGTGCTATCCGCATGCATGTCGCTGGCCGCTCACGCCGATCCGTTGAGCTACGCCCGTTACGATCAAGTCCGCACCACCGATTTGTACCTCGATCTGAAGGCTGACTTCAGCCACAAGATCTTGTCCGGCTACGCCGAGCTGACCCTGAACTGGATCGACAAATCCGCCCGCACGCTGGTGCTGGATACGAATGAACTGAACATCGCCAAGGTGCAGGTGCTGGCCGCCAATGGCAAATGGACTGCCGCCTCCTTCATGCTCGATAAACTGGACGTGGAGAAGGGCCGCGCGCTGCGCATCGCCTTGCCGTTCCAGCCGCAGAAAGTGCGCGTGTACTACCGCACCGCGCCGTCGGCCGCCGCGCTGCAATGGATGTCGCCGGAGCAGACCATGTCCGGCAAGCGTCCGTTCATGTTCAGCCAGTCGCAAGACATCAACGCCCGCTCGTGGGCGCCGATCCAGGACACGCCAGCCGTGCGCTTCACCTACAGTGCCCGGGTTGATGCACCGGCCGGCCTGCGCGTGGTGATGAGCGCCGAGAACGACCAGCAATCGACCGGCGCCGGCGGCTGGAAATTCAAAATGGCGCAGCCGATTCCGTCCTACCTGCTGGCCATCGCCATCGGCGAAATCGAAGTGCGCAACCTCGGCCCGCGCACCGCCGTCTATGCCGAACCTGCGCGCATCAACGCCGCGGCCTACGAACTGGCAGACACCGAGAAAATGATCGACGCAGCGGAAGGCCTGTACGGCCCATATCGCTGGGAGCGATATGACATGATCGTGTTGCCGCCATCGTTCCCGTACGGTGGCATGGAAAACCCGCGCATGACCTTCCTCACGCCGACCATGATCGCGGGCGATCGCAGCCTCAATGATTTGATCGCGCACGAACTGGCGCACTCGTGGTCTGGCAATCTGGTGACCAACGCCTCGTGGAAGTACACCTGGATGAACGAAGGCTTCACCACCTACGTCACCACCCGCATCGTTGAAAAACTGTATGGTGCCGAGTTCGCGCAGATGCAGCAGCAAGTGGAGCAAGAACAGGCATTGGCTTCGCTGGCCACCATCCCTGCGGCCAAACAGGCCTTGGCGACGCGCGGCCCGGACACCGATCCATCGGTCTACGCCGACGGCAGCCTGATTTATCCGAAGGGCGCATGGTTCCTGCACACGCTGGAACAGCGCGCCGGCCGCGAAGTGTTCGATCCCTTCCTGCGCGGCTGGTTCGACTCGCACGCCTTCCAGTCGGCTACCACCGACCAATTCGTCGACTATCTGAAGAAAAACCTGCTGGATGGCCGTCCAGAAATCATGTCGGCTTCCGAGCTCGATGAATGGCTGTACAGCCCTGGCATTCCGGCCACCGCCAAGCGCGAAGCTTCGCCGCGCTTTGCTGCAGTCGATACGCAGCGCACCGCGTGGCTGAAAGGCGAACTGCCGACCGCACAGCTGGATGCGAAAAATTGGGTGGCGCTGGAGTGGATGCACTTCCTGAACGACATCGACGGCAAAGCCACCGCTGCGCAGATGCAGGAACTCGATCAGAGCTTCGGCTTGGGCAAGAGCGGCAACAACGAAATCGCCTACCGCTTCTACCTGTCGTCGGTGAAGGCCGGCTATAACGTGCGCGAGCCGCTCGGTAAATTCCTGATGAGCGTCGGCCGCCGCCTGTACGTGGTGCCGCTGTACAAGGCGCTGCTGGCTAATCCGAACGAGAAGGACTGGGCCAAGACCTTGTACAGCAAGGCGCGCTCGCACTATCATCCGATCACCCAAGTCGCTGTCGATAAGGCATTCAAGAAGCAATGAAACTGAAACAGACCTTTGTGGCGGCCGCGTTTTCGCTGGCGGCCGTGGGCAGCTACGCTGCCAGCGTTCCCGCATTTAATCTCGACGCCGATGTGAACCGCGCGCTGAAAACCTTCGACGTGCCGGGCATGGCCATTGCCATCGTCAAAGATGGCAAAGTGGTGGTGGCCAAAGGCTACGGCGTGCGCAAGCTGGGCGAGCCGGCGCCGGTCGATGGCAAGACGCTGTTTGAAGTGGCGTCCAACTCCAAGGCCTTCACCGCTGCCGGTCTGGCGATGCTGGTCGACGAAGGCAAAATCGCGTGGGACGATCCAGTCACCAAGCACCTGCCGGGCTTCCAGATGTACGACTCCTACGTCACCGGCCAGATGACGGTGCGCGACCTGCTGACCCACCGCAGCGGCCTTGGTCTCGGCGCCGGCGATTTGCTGTGGTGGCCGAGTACCACCTTCAGCACGGATGAAATCATTGCCAAGCTGCGCCACGTCAAACCAGCCACCAGCTTCCGCGCCAGCTACGCGTATGACAATCTGCTGTACATCGTGGCCGGCAAAATCATCGCCGAGAAGGCCGGCAAGCCGTGGGGCGAGGCGATGCAGGAGCGCATCCTCACGCCGCTGGGCATGACCGGCACCAAGACCAGCGTGGCCGAGATGCTGGCCACCAGCGACTACTCCGCGCCGCACAGCAAAATCAATGACAAGATCGCGGTCGTGAAGCCGATGCCGGTGCCGAATGCAGTGGGCGCCGTCGGCATCAACACCAACGCCGAGGACATCGCGCGCTGGATGACGGTGCTGCTCAATCAAGGCAAGATGGCAGACGGTAAGCAGCTGTTCAGCGCCAAGCAAGCGGCCGAGTTGTGGACTGAGCAAACGCCGATGCGCATTCGCGAACCCAAGCCTGCGCTGGCCGCGACCAAGCCTAATTTCTATGCCTACGGCCTGGGCTTCCAGCTGCGCGACTACAAGGGCCGCAAGATCGCCATGCACGGCGGCGCGCTGCAAGGTTTCTATTCGACGGTGCTGATGGTGCCGGAAGAGAAGCTCGGCATCGCCATTCTGACCAACGCCGAGAACAGCCCGGCCATGGCCTCGCTGTACTACCGCATTCTGGATCAGTACCTGAAGGTGCAGCCGTCCGACTGGATCCAGCTGTACGCGGATCAGGAAGCGGCGTCGCACAAGGAAGAGCTGGAGCGCCAAGGCAAAGAGCACACGGCGCGCGCGGCGGAATCGACGCCATCGCTGCCACTGGCTTCGTATGATGGCGAGTACGAAGACGCGTGGTACGGCAAGGTAAGCATCCGCGAAGAAGGCGGCAAGCGCATCATGCGTTTCGAGCGCACGCCGGATTTGAGCGGAGAACTGGAGCACTTCCAGTACGACAGCTTCATCGTGCGCTGGCAAGAGCGCAACTTCAACGCCGACGCTTACGTCACCTTCGCGCTCAATCCAGACGGCAGCATCGAGCGCATGAAGATGGCGCCGATCTCCACCGAAACGGACTTCAGCTACGACTTCCGCGATTTGAACTTCATGCCAGTGAAGGCCAAGCCTTAACTATGTAGCCGCGCACCCTTGAGGGCCAGCAGGTCCGGCTCGGCTTCGCGACCGCGCTCGCTCTCCACCGAGCGAATGCGGGCGGTAGCCAGTAGATTGTGTTTGGTCTCAAGGATGTGCTTTTCCAGCAGCGATGCCACTTTCTCGCCGTCGCGCTGTTTGCACGCATCGAGAATCTGGTAGTGGTCCGACTGCGGGCCTTCCTTGCCGGTGGCGATTGACATCATCTCGTGCGTGTAGCGATCCGTATTCAAGCAAAATTCTTCAATCAGGCGGCGCAGCCGGCGGTTGTTAGCGGGCGCGCTGAGCGCAAGGTGGAAGCGGCGGTTGTATTCCGCCCACTCTGCCACCGACTCCGACGCGTTGTACGCAGCCAAAATCTTGGTCAACTGATCGATATCGTGCTGCACCATGTTCGGCACGCCGATACGTGCCGCGTAGCATTCCAGCGCCACGCGAATGTCCAGCAATTCGCAGATTTGATCGACTTCCATCCCCGCCACTACTGCGCCTCTGTTGCGCAGATACGTCACTAAGCCTTCCGATTCCAGTTGGCGAAGCGCTTCGCGCACCGGCAAACGGCTGGTCTGGAAGCGTTCGGCCAGCGCGTCTTGGCGCAGCTGCGTGCCCACCGGCAGCGTGCCACTGAGGATTTCATAGCGGAGTTGGTCTCGAATTACCTCGGGCAAGCCCTTGGTGGCGGATTTGTTACGGCTTTCTGGCGTCGGCATGAGGGAAAGTTGCACGGGCTGTCTCGTTGTTCAAGTTTCTATTGTGCCTCAAGTTGGCCGATGCTACACTGGATCCAACTTTTACAGATTGGATCCAATCTTAACTTACATTTACACAATGATGAGCAATAAATATCCAAATGCGATCAACGAACCGATTTTTTCCTATTTGGCAGGCAGCCCGGAGCGCGCTGCTCTGAAAGCTGAACTCGAAGCGCAGCGCGCTGCCGTGCGCGAGATTCCCGCCATCGTCGGCGGTCAGCGCCTGTTCAGTGGCGTGACTGTGCCGGTGACAGCACCGCACGAACATCAGCTCGTGTTGGGCAAGGTCCACCAAGCCGATAGTGCCGTGGTGCAGCAAGCCATCGATGCCGCGCTGGCCGCGCAGCCGCAGTGGAGCAGCTGGACGCTGGAGCAGCGCGCGGCCGTATTCCTGAAAGCCGCCGACCTGCTGGCCGGCCCATGGCGCCAGCGCCTTAACGCTGCCACCATGCTGGGACAGAGCAAGACCGCGTATCAGGCCGAAATCGATTCGGCCTGCGAGCTGATCGACTTCTTGCGCTTCAATGTGCAGTTTGCGTACGAGATCGCGGCGCAGCAGCCGCTGTCGGCGGCCGGCATCCGCAACCGCTTGGAGTACCGCCCGCTGGAAGGTTTTGTATATGCGGTTACGCCGTTCAACTTCACCGCCATCGGCGGCAACCTCGCGGTGGCGCCTGCGTTGATGGGCAATGTGGTGCTGTGGAAGCCGGCCGCCACTGCCGCCCTGAGTAACTACCTGATCATGGAATTGCTGGAAGAAGCGGGCTTGCCGCCAGGCGTGATCAACTTCGTTCCGGGCGATGCGCAGGCCGTCAGCGCGGCTGCGCTGAACCACCCGTCGCTGGCCGGCGTACATTTCACCGGCTCCACCGCCGTCTTCGATACGATGTGGGGACAGGTGGGCAGCAACGTTTCCAAGTTCCGCAGCTACCCGCGCTTGGTCGGCGAGACCGGCGGCAAGGACTTCGTGCTGGCCCACGCATCGGCCGATGCAGCGGCAGTCGCCACCGGCCTGCTGCGCGGCGCGTTTGAATACCAAGGCCAGAAGTGCAGCGCCGCCTCGCGCGCTTACGTACCGGCTTCGCTGTGGCCTGCCGTGAAAGAACGCCTGCTGCAAGATATCGCCACGATCCGCATGGGCGACGTAGCCGACTTCAGCACCTTCATGGGCGCGGTGATCGACCGCCGCGCTTACGACCGCATTGAGGGCTATTTGGCGAAAGCGCGCGATGATCAATCCGTGACCATCCATGCCGGCGGCCGCGGTGACGACAGTATCGGCTACTTCATTCCGCCGACCCTGATCGAAGTGCAGGATCCGCATCACCCGCTGATGGAAAACGAAATCTTCGGCCCGGTGCTGTCGGTCTATGTGTATGCGGACGCTGAGTGGGACGCCACGCTCAAGCTGGTCGACAGCACGAGCCCTTACGCGCTGACCGGTGCCGTGTTCGCCACCGAGCGCGCCGCGCTGGAGCAGGCCAGCTACGCTTTGCGTAACGCGGCCGGTAATTTCTACGTCAACGACAAGCCGACCGGTGCGGTAGTCGGCCAGCAGCCGTTCGGTGGCGCGCGCCGCAGCGGCACCAACGACAAGGCAGGTTCGGCGCTCAACTTACAGCGCTGGGTATCGCCGCGCACCGTGAAAGAGACTTCGGTGCCGCCGCGCGAATACGCCTACGCCTACATGAGCAACTGAGAGTTTTACCCAGCAGCGTTCGTCCCTCTATAACAAAATCAGGAGTAAGAAATGACTTACAAGAGCAGCTTGTTGTTTGCATTGATGTTGTCCTCAGCCTTGCCCGTGTTGGCGCAGGATCCAATCCGCATGGGCGCGGTGCTGTCGCTGACCGGCGCCAACGCCACCGTGGGCGAAGATGTGCGCCGTGCAGTGGACATGGCGGTGGACAAGGTGAATAGCCAAGGCGGCGTGCTGGGTAAAAAATTCGCCGTGACGGTGGAAGATTCGGGCGGCAATCCAACCACCGCGCTGAATGCAGCGCGTAAGCTGGTGAGCGTGGACAAGGTGCCGGTGGTGATCGGCGAGTACTCGTCCGGCATCAGCATCCCGCTGGGCCAGTACTTGGTAAAGGAAGGCGTGGTGCACATCAATATCGCGTCGACCAGCATCAAGCTGCGCGAACTCGGTGCGACCGCCTACAACGTGATTGGTCTGGAAAACTACGGCAACAAGTTCTCGGCGGCCGATACGTGGGCGCTTGGCTACCGCAAGGTGGCGATCATTGCGCCGAATAATGCGTATGGCCAGGGCGTGGCGAAGGGCTTCAAAGAAGAATTCGAAAAGCTGGGCGGCAAGGTGGTAACGGACGTGCTGTACACCGCCGGCCAATCGACCTATCGCCGCGAGTTGCAGCAGATTGCGCGCAGCGCGCCGGATGCTTACATCTACACGGCCTATGGCCAGGAAGCGTCGATCATCAACCGCGAGGCGTATGAACTGGGCCTGCGTAAGACGCCTTGGTACGGCATCTTGCTTAGCATGTGCCTGTCCGATACGCCGGCTGAAATTGCAGCCGGCCAGTTGGGCATGGAAGTGGGTTCGGTTGATGGCGCGGCAGGCAAGGCGTATGCGGAGACATTCAAAGCGCGCTACAAGGACGGGATGAAAACCTCGTACACCGGCTATGCATACGACGCGATCCTGATGACGGCGGCGGCCATCAACAAGGCCAAGTCCACCGAACCGGCTGCCGTTGCTGCCGCCTTGAAGGAGATCGGCAATAACTACGCTGGCGTTACCGGTGCGATCAGTTTCGACGCGGATCGCCAGCGCCTGAATCCACCCTACGCCAAGCTGAAGTCCGAAGGCGGCAAGGTCGTTCCACGCTAAGCAAAGCTGCGGCACCTAGCCTTGCGGGGCTGGCGCCGCAATGACGGAGATATTTTTAGATGTTCCAATTTTTGATAGACACGCTGGTCCGCACCTCCGACCTTGCGCTGATCGCGCTGGGCCTGAGCATGGTGTACGGGCTGGTGAAGTTCCCCAATATCGCGCACGTTCAATATGCGATGCTGGGCGCATATTTGAGCTACTGGCTGCATGCTGCCGGAGCGCCGCTGGTGCTGGCTGTGCTGCTGTCATGCGCCGCCACCGGTGCATTAACCTTGCTGCTGCACGTGCTGGTGTTCCGCCGCTTACTGGCTTCCGGCCCTGCCATCACCATGATCGGCTCCTTGGCGGTGTCGATGCTGGTGGTTGCGATTACGCTGGGCCTTGCCGGCTCGTTCCCGAAAATGTTCACGCTGCCGATGACCGCACCGCTGGAATTCGGCGAGGTCCGCCTCGGCCACACGCAGCTATACGCGCTGATCGCCACGGCCTTGCTACTGGTGCTGTTTTCGCTGCTGCTGTTTTACACCCGTACCGGCCGCGCCATGCGCGCGCTGTCGTCGAATCGGGCACTCGCCGCAGCATCGGGCTTGAATGCAGAAGGCGTCACCCACCTCGTCAACTTCAGTAGCGGGGCCTTGGCTGCACTGGGCGGCACCATGCTGGCCCTGACCAGCGGCGCCCACGTCAACCTCGGTCACGACATGCTGCTGCCGGTGTTTGCGGCGGCGATTCTCGGTGGCCTAGGCAATCCGCTAGGCGCGGTGGCCGGTGCGCTGCTGATCGCGCTTACCGAAACCGCCGTCACCAATTTGAATTTCGGTCCGCTGCTGGGGCAGGAACTGGCTTTCCTGCCGGTGTCCTATATCAGCGCGGCTTCCTTCCTGATCCTGCTGCTGGCATTGTTGATTAAGCCTTACGGCCTGTTCGACCGCGAGGTGCGACGTGTATGATTTTCTGATTTACTCCGTAACCATCGCGGCCATCTACGGCTTGATGGCGATCGGTCTCAATATGCAGGCCGGCTACGCGGGCTTGCTCAACTTCGGCCACATCGCCTTCGCTGGCGTTGGCGCATACGCGACCGCGATTTTGACGGCGGCCGGCTATCCGCCGCTGGCCGGCATGGCTGCCGGCGTACTGGTGGCCGTGGCGTTGGGCTGGTGCATAGCGCGCCTTGGCCGCAAGCTGGCTTCCGACTACTGGGGCATCGCCACGCTGGCGATTGCGGAAATCCTGCGCACCGTCGCCACCAATGAAGAATGGCTGACCGGCGGCGCGCAAGGCATTAGCGCCGTGCCTGCGCTGTTCGGCAATCTGGCTAAACCGTGGGGCGGTCTGGCTTTCCTCGCGCTGGTGCTGGCGATTCTTGCGGCCGGCGCTGTCGCCGCCAACCGGGTCGGCAATGGCCGCTTCGGCCGCGCGCTGCGCTTGATGCGCGAACAGCCGCAGCTCGCATCGTGCATGGGCTACAACCTGCGTACGCTGAAAACGCGCGCCATCATGTCCGGTGCGGCCATCACGGCGCTGGGCGGTTCGCTGTACGCGCACTACATGAGCTTTGCCGGCCCGGACTACCTGCTATCGTCCGAGACCTTCCTGCTGTGGACCATGCTGCTGATCGGCGGCATGGGCAACATGTGGGGCGTGCTACTCGGCGTGGTGCTGGTGCAGGCTGCATATGCGCTGGTGCCGTTTGCGAAAGATGCGTTCCACTTCAGTTCCGATTTGTCGGGCGCTCTGCGTCTCGGTTTGATCGGTGCGATTTTACTGGCGTCGCTGTTGTGGCGCAGCGAAGGACTGGTTCCAGAAAAAGTAAGGAAGATGCCATGACTAACACTACTCCTCTGCTGCGTGTACAGTCGCTGGCCAAGGCATTTGGCGGTAACAAGGTGCTGCAAAATGTGAGCTTTGACATCCAGCCCGGTGAGATCGTTGGCCTGCTTGGGCCTAACGGTTCCGGCAAAAGCACGCTGCTCAACATCATCACCGGTTTTGAGAGCGCGGACCGAGGCGTGATTGCATATCGCGGCAACGCGATTCAAACCCTGCCTGCGCACCGCATCGTGGAAGCGGGCATCGCCCGCACCTTCCAGCTGCCGGCCATGCCGGAAAAGATGTCGGTGATGGAGGTGGCCATGGCCGCGTCCACCACCCATCACGGTTTCTGGGAAACACTGCTGGGCACCGGCGGCGTGCGCGCCGCCGAGCGCCAGGCGCACGCCAAGGCCACGGCGCTGCTGCACGAACTGCTGCTGGCGCACGTGCGCGATCTTCCTGCATCGGCCTTGTCGGGCGGGCAGAAGAAACTGCTAGGCATCGTCTGCGCACTGATGGGCGCCCCTAAGATGGTATTCCTCGATGAGCCGACGGCGGGCGTGCACCCAAACCTGCGCAACGACATTGTGTCCGCGCTCAAGCGTTTGAACCAGCAAGGCATGACGCTGGTGATCGTGGAGCACGACATGCACTTCATCCGCGAAGTGTGCAGCCGCTGCATCGTACTTGATCGCGGGCATATCGTCGCCAGTTGCTGCCCGGACGAACTGTCGTCCAATGAACGTGTGCTGCAAGCCTATCTGGGCGGCGGCGCGGAAAATGATGCGGTGTTGGAGAAGCAGGCATGATCGTTGTTGATAAGGTAGTCGCCGGTTATTCGGCGGAGGTGGATATCCTCAAGGGCATGACGTTGCGCGCAGAGCAGGGCGAAATCGTCACGCTGCTTGGACCTAATGGTTGCGGCAAGTCGACGCTGTTGAAAACCATTGCCGGTTTTCTGCGTCCGCGCAGCGGCAGCATCACGCTCAAGGGCGCGGATGTGTCGGCGCTGCCGGTGCATCACAAGATACGCCATTGCGGCATCGGCTTTGTGCCGCAGACGGAGAATATCTTCAGCGCCTTGACCATCCGCGAGAATCTACTGGTGGGCGGGCATTATATGAATAAGGCGGATTGCGCGGCGCGCATGGCGGAGTTGTGCACGCTGTATCCGATCTTGCACCGCAAATTCAATGACCCGGCGGCATCGATGTCGGGCGGCGAGCGGCAGATCTTGGCGCTGGCGCGGGCGTTGATGCCGCGTCCAGGCTTGCTGCTGCTGGATGAACCGTCGGCTGGCTTGTCGCCCAAGGTGTTGAAGGAAGTGTTCCAAGCCATCGTTACCGTCAATAAGGAGGAGGGCGTGACGATGCTGATGGTGGAGCAGAATGCGATTGAGGCGTTGCGCATGTCGGACCGGGCTTACGTGTTGTCTATGGGAGCGGTGGCGCTGCATGGCGATGCGGATCAGCTGATGGATGATCCACAGGTGCGTGAGCTGTATTTGGGCGGCCGGGCGGCGTAAGTCAACATGGCGAAACGCGAGGGTCTGCACCTGATACGTGGCGCGCGCGCCGGAAGCGCCGACGCGCAGTTGGCCTTGGCGCGCTGTTATCTAGATGGTGCTGCGGGCCTGCCGGCGAATTTGCCGACGGCTTTGTATTGGCTGGAGCGCGCCGCGCAACAGGATTGCGCGGAGGCGTCCTTGCTCATGGTCGACGCGCGCCGCAAGCTGGCCGAGCATCAGGCACAAGCCGTGCAGGCGGCGCCGATGACGGCGGACTCGCTGGAACAGGCATGGCAGGATGGCGAGTACCTGACCTATCTAGCGCACACCCTGCCACGTGCCCGCGCGCTGTGGAAAACCCATGGTATTCCGCAGCGCCGTACGGCCGCGGAGGGGCCGCTGTTGCTGCCGGTGGCAGATGCACGGCTGATGACGCGTTGCGGGCTAGGCTTGCAGTCGGCCGGTGCTGCGGCAGGCGCGGACGCCGCAGCGGAAATGTATCGCTACTTTCAACTGGCTGCGCGCAGCGGCGACGCCGAGGCGCAGTTGGCGCTTGGCCTGCTGCTGGCCCGCATGGGACCAGATGGCCGCCGCTTGCTCGATTCGCCGCACCGCGTGAACAGCAAGCTGGCAGTGCGTTGGATGACGCAGGCCGGCAATCAAGGCATGTCGCAAGCGTGGTTTATGCTGGCGCGCTTGCACAGCCGCTGCGATCTCGCGCAGCGCAGTCCGGCCGATGTCGATGCCTGCCTAGAAAAAGCCGCCGCCCTCGGCCACGTCGAAGCGCAACTCGAATGCGGCGCCCGCGCATGGCGTGCACGCGGTGCCGCGCCAGACAACGATGTGCGTGCTGCGTACTGGCTACTCCTGGCTGCCAAACAGGGCTGCGCCAGCGCCGCCGCACTGCTGCGCAAAGTTTCACCAGCGCGCGGCGCACGGCAATGGACCCAGCCGCCGCCACCGCCGCAAGATGGCACGCACCGCTTGGCTGATTGTGAAGTGATGCTGTCCGCGCGGTTGGAATTGGCAGCGCAATTCAACCTCTCGCGCGTGGAGACGTTAATGATCGATCCGTCGGAGGCGGACCACGGCCATTGCCTCGTGCTGCGTATTTACGGCGCGTATGGCCGCAGCAAGCGCCGGCTGGTGCTGGTGCAGACCGACGCCCAGCGCGAAGTGCTGGACCGCGTCTCGCGCTTATTCCGCAATATCGACTGTGGCCCGGACGGCCCGGAAGGTAGCTACCGCAAGCGCCTCTACCGTCTCAACGCCCGCTGCCGTGCAACCGTTTAAGCCGCGCCCTCGACACAATTACGGCCTTTGCGTTTAGCGCGGTACAGCGCCAGGTCGGCCGCATGCAGCAGATCGTCCAGCGCCGCTTGCGGGCCGCAGGGGCTGGCGACGCCGAAGCTGGCGGTCACGCGCAGGATATGGCCGTCGGTCAGTGTCAATGGCTCTTGCGCGATGGCGTTGCGCAGCCGCTCGGCCAGCACCCACGCATCATGGGTGATGTGCGCCAGCATCCCCAGCACCAGCAACGCCAGCACGGCGGTGGACAAGCTGAGCAGGCGCGAGAGTTTCATGAAAATAGTTGAAGGCTTTTACTAGAGTCAATATGCCACAAAGCAAACTCCAGCGGGAGGCTGATGATACAATGCCCGCCTCGCGTCGCTGCCTTTGCGTGGACAGGATGCAAAGTTTGAATGATTACTATCGAGGGAAGAAGACTATGCAACGTATTATGCTGCGCTCCAAGCTGCACCGCGTGACGGTGACCCAGGCCGACCTGAACTACGAAGGCTCGTGCGGGATCGACGTGGATCTGCTGGAAGCGGCCGACATCAAGGTCAACGAGCAGATCGAACTGTATAACGTGAACAACGGTGAGCGCTTTGCCACCTACGCTATTCCTGGCAAGCGCGGCAGCGGCGAGATTTCGCTGAACGGCGCCGCCGCCCGCAAGGCGCAGCTGGGCGACCTGCTGATCATCTGCACCTACGGCCCGATGACCGACCAGGAAATCGAGACCCACGTGCCGAAGCTGGTGTTCGTCGATGAAAACAACAAAATCAAAAGCGTGAAGAAGTAATTCAGGCTGACCCAAAACGAAAGGCGCTCCATGGAGCGCCTTTCGTTTTTTTTAAGTACAGCTGTTTTTATTTGCTGCCGTCCTGGCGCAGCAATTGCGACATGTACTGCGGCGTGATGCCGAGGAAAGACGCCACCACCTTCTGCGAAATGCGCTGCTCCAGGCCCGGATATTCGCGGCGGAAGGCGTTCAGGCGGCCCTGTGCCGGCGAGGCGTTCAGGTACAGGCGGCGGCTTTGTTCCATGATGCTGTTCTGCGCCGCGGCCAGGTAGTAGTCGCGCAAGTGGCTGTTCTGCTGGTAGGCCGCGCTCACTTCCGCCCAGTCCAGGCGGTAGCCGTGCAGCGCGGTTTCGGCCACCACGAAGTTCATGGCCGGCTGGGCATCGCGCGCGCGCAACAGATCGTCGTGCGCCGCTACTGGCTCGCCGTCGGTCTGGAAGTGCAGCGTGACTTCGTTGCCGGTCTCGGTGATGAAGCCGGTGCGCGCCACGCCGCTATGCAGCCAGTGCACATACTGCGCCGGCACGCCGATGCGCTGCAGGTACTCGCCCTTGCGCAGGCTGAATGGCGTCGCCAATGGCGCCAGCAGGCGCGAGGCTTCATCGTACAGTTCGGGAGTGACGCCGTAGCGGCGGGATACGACTTCGCGGTATTTGGCGCGGTGTTCTAGGAATGCGTTGCTCATGACTCAGTGGTTTAGGAGTGCGGATGGCCGAACGGACAATGTTGTATTTCAAATCCAGCTATGTAAACGTCCGTACAAGTGTAATTCGAAAGTGTAAACGTTTTCACACGAGCTGGTGCAATATTTGTTGCAGATTAGAATGGAAATTAAAATATATTTTAAACTTCAAGCAGTTGAACAAGTGTTCAAGTAGTGCAGTTCGCATCAGGTTCGCGTTACTATTGAAGAACAATTTGATAGAGGAGGCGGGCATGAAAATCTCTGATCTCAGCATCGGCAGGCGGATGTCTTTCGGCTTTGCCGTCATCCTCGCCATCCTTATCCTGAATACCGGCCTGGGCATATATCGCCTGCAAGGTGTGGCCGAAGCGACACGCGCCATGATGGCGCTGCCGCTGGCGAAGGAGCGCCTGATCTCGGATTGGTATCGCGTGGTGTTCTCCGGTATCCGCCGCACCACGGCGGTGGCCAAGAGCGCCGACCCGTCGCTGGCCACGTTCTTTGCCGAGGAGGCCAAGGCCACCACCACCTACGCGCAAGGCCTGATCAAGAAGATCGAGGAATTGTCCAACGAAGGCGACAAGCCCTTGATGGCCGAGCTGGTCGAGACGCGCAAGACCTACGTCAGCTCGCGCGACGGCTTGATGAAAGCCAAGGCGGCCGGCGATGCCGCCGAGGCCACCCGCCTGCTGGAACAAGTGTACCTGCCCGCGTCCAAGGTGTACGAAGGCATGCTGCAGCGTATCCTCGATCACCAGCGCAAGGAAATCGACGCCGCCGCCAAGAAGATTGAGGACGTAGCCGAGCAGAGCCGCAACCAACTGGTATTACTGGCCTTGCTGGTGGTGGCGTTCGGCGTCAGCTTCGCGTGGTGGCTGACCACCGGCATCACGCGTCCCATCAACGAGGCCGTGGCGCTGGCGGAATGCGTGGCGGAAGGCGACCTGGTCGACCATAGCCACCGCTCGCCCAGCGACTACAGCAAGGATGAGCCGGGCAAGCTGCTGCATGCGCTGAGCCGCATGTCGAGCGGACTGGTACGCATCGTCGGCGATGTGCGCAATGGCACCGACACCATCACCACCGCCTCGTCGGAAATCGCGGCCGGCAATATGGACTTGTCGTCGCGCACCGAGCAGCAGGCCAGCTCGCTGGAAGAAACCGCCTCGTCGATGGAAGAGTTGACCACCACCGTCAAGCAGAACGCCGAGAATGCGCGCCAGGCCAACCAGCTGGCCGCCAATGCGGCCGAGGTGGCGCAGCGCGGCGGCGCCGTGGTGTCGGATGTGGTGCAGACCATGGCTTCCATCGATGAGTCGTCGAAAAAAATTGTCGACATCATCGGCGTGATCGACGGCATCGCGTTCCAGACCAATATCCTGGCCTTGAACGCGGCGGTGGAAGCGGCGCGCGCCGGTGAGCAGGGACGCGGCTTTGCCGTGGTGGCCTCCGAGGTGCGCAGCCTGGCGCAGCGCTCGGCCAGCGCCGCCAAGGAAATCAAGGTGCTGATCGACGACTCGGTCGGCAAGGTGGAAGCGGGCACGCGGCTGGTGGGGCAAGCGGGCAGCACCATGGAGGAAGTGGTGTCGAGCATCCGCCGCGTTACCGCCATCGTCGGCGAGATCAGCAACGCCAGCATCGAGCAGACCCACGGCATCGAGCAAATCAACCTGGCGATTTCGCAAATGGATCACGTCACGCAGCAGAACGCGGCGCTGGTGGAACAGGCCGCCGCAGCTGCGGGATCGATGCAGGAACAGGCCGCCAGGCTGGCCGATGCGGTCAGCATTTTCAAGCTGGAGGATGCTGCGCCACAGCGCCCGGCCTTGCGCGGCGCAGTGCGCCGGCAACTGGCTTAGCCGTCTCGGTTGTATTGGTGCAACAGCCTTAGTAATCGCTACTGGATGATGATCCGGTGGCGTATTTCTGCGCTACAGTTGGATACCCGGAGGCGCGGCCTGAGCGGCGCCCGGACACTACAGTGGGGTGGCATCCAGTGAATAATCAAAGCATGCTGAGTAGCAAAATGCTAGTACCGTTTGGCTTCGCCATTGCCGGCGCCTTGGGCACCGTGGTGGCAGGCTGGAGCGCGTGGGGTTGGTACACGCTGATCTGGGCCGTGCTGTTGTTGGGCGCCGCCGCATGGCTGACGCGCGATTCTGGTTTCAGTCCGGTTAGCGCTACCGGCGACAATGCCATGATCGACGACTACCTCGCGGCGCGCCAGCACTTCGGCGAGACAGTGCTGCCGGTGTGGTGCCGGCACATTGAAAACTCGCGCAGCCAGATGGAAGATGCGGTGTCCGACCTGGCGTCGCGCTTTTCCAACATCGTCGATAAATTGGACAACGCGGTGCACGTCTCCAGCGCCAACAACCAGGACGGCGCATCGATCACCGAGGTGTTCGCGCACAGCGAGCAGCGGCTTGGCTCGGTGGTCAAGTCGATGAAATCAGCGATGTCCTCCAAGCAGGCCATGCTGGCGCAAATCAAGGATCTGGAACGCTTCACGCGCGAGCTGCGCGGCATGGCTGAAGGCGTGGCCAGCATCGCGGCGCAAACCAATCTGCTGGCGCTGAACGCGGCGATTGAAGCGGCACGCGCCGGCCCCGCAGGCCGCGGCTTCGCGGTGGTGGCCCAGGAAGTGCGCCAGCTGTCGATGCGCTCCGCCGAAACCGGCAAGGAAATCACCAACCGCGTGGGCTTGATCAGCAGCGCAATTCTGGCTGCCAGCCAGGCGGCCGACCAGTCCAGCGAGGCGGAAGACAAGTCGATGCAGTCGGCCGAGGGCATGATCGATGCGGTGCTCAGCGCATTCCGCGGCATCACCGACGCGCTGGTGCAATCGTCCGAACTGCTCAAGCAAGAGAGTATCGGCATACAAGGCGAAGTAGGCGAGGCGCTGGTGCAGCTGCAATTCCAGGACCGCGTCAGCCAGGTGATGGCGCACGTGCGCGAGAACATGGAGCACTTCCCCGGACTGCTGGCCGAGAACCGCGAGATCTATGCCTCCAGCGGCGTGCTGGCGCCGCTCGATCCAGACCGCTTACTGCACGAACTGCAGAAGACCTACGCCATGGCGGAAGAACACGCCGTGCACAGTGGCGTCAAGAATGCGGCGCCCGCCGCAGCGGAAGCCGACGAGATTACTTTTTTCTGAAGGTAGGTAAAACATGGCAAAAACCATCATGGTGGTCGACGATTCGGCCTCTTTGCGGCAGGTTGTCGGCATCGCACTGAAGGGCGCGGGTTACGATGTGATCGAGGGACGCGACGGCGTCGACGCGCTGTCCAAGTGCACTGGCCAGAAAATTCATCTGGTGGTGTGCGACGTGAATATGCCGAACATGGACGGCATCACCTTCGTCAAGGAATTCAAGCAGCTGCCGCTGTATAAATTCACGCCGGTGATCATGCTCACCACCGAATCGGCCGAGGGTAAGAAGGAAGAAGGCAAGGCGGCCGGCGCCAAGGCGTGGGTGGTCAAGCCGTTCAAGCCGGAAGTCCTGCTGGGCGCCGTTGCCAAGCTAGTGCTGCCATAATTCTTTTTACGCCACGGAGGCTGCGATGTCTGAAGATGTCACACGCATTTCCATAGCCGGCGAGATGACGATCTACCGCGCCGCCGATTTGAAAGTCACTGTGCTCGACGCGCTGCGCAAGACGCGCGTGCTGGAAATCGATTTGTCCGGCGTGACGGAGCTGGACACCGCAGGCCTGCAGGTGCTGATGCTGGCCAAGCAGACCGCCGCCGCCGACCAGCGCGAGCTGCGCCTGTTGCAGCACAGCCCCGCCGTAGTAGAGATTATCGAGATGCTGGACCTGGTCGCCTTCTTCGGCGACGCCGTGCTGATACACGCCTGACCAAGGGAGTGGCCATGAATCTGGACGAAGCACTACAGACTTTTATCGCCGAGAGCCGCGAGCTGCTGGAAGAAATGGAAAACGCGCTGCTCAACGTTGATCTGGCGGGCGATCAGGACGAAGCAATCAACGCCATCTTCCGCGCCGCCCACACCATCAAGGGCTCGGCGGGCTTGTTCAGCCTTGATCACATAGTGGCTTTCACCCACGTAGTAGAAAGCTTGCTCGACAAGGTGCGTGACGGCAGTGTTAAGCTCAATGACGAAATGGTGGTGCTGCTGCTTTCCTGCTGCGACTACCTGACCGGCATGGTCAACGGCTTGGCCGCCGGCCAACACGAACAAGATCCCGACACCGCGCCGGAAGGCGAGATGCTGCAACAGCAACTGCGCCGCCACATGGACGGCGAGGCCGCGCCAACGGTGGTGCCGGCGGTGCACGCGGAACCTAGCGTGGAGCGCATCGACAATGAACGCGGCGATAGCGACTACTGGCATATCTCGCTGCGCTTCGGCCGCATCGTGCTGCAGAACGGCATGGATCCGATCGCCTTCCTGCGCTACTTGGGCAAGCTGGGACGCATCGTCGGCATCGCCACCATACCGGACGCGCTGCCGCCGGCCGAGGAGATGGATGCAGAGCTGTGCTACCTCGGTTTCGAGATCGCCTTCGATAGCACCGCCGACCGCGAGGCGATTGCCGGCGTGTTCGAGTTCGTGCAGGAAGACTGCGAGATCCGCATCATTCCGCCACACAGCAAGGTCTCGGAATACGTCAACTTGATCCGCGCCTTGCCGGAGCACGATGTGCGCCTCGGCGAGATACTGGTCCGCTGCGGCAGCGTCACGCAGCAAGAGCTGGACGGCGCGCTGGAACAGCAGTCGCACAAGGAAGAAGACACGCCGGCGCAGCAGCTGGGCAGCATCCTGGTCGGCGCGGGCAACGTGCCGCCGGTGGTGGTGGAAGCGGCGCTGGCCAAGCAAAAGCAGGTCAGCGAGCAGAAGGCGCAGGAAAGCCGCTCTATCCGCGTCGATTCCGACAAGCTTGATAAGCTGATCGATCTGGTGGGCGAACTGATTATCGCCGGCGCGCGCGCCAATATGATAGGCCAGCATATTCAAAACACCGAGCTGCTGGAGTGTACCTCGACCCTGACTGGCCTGGTGGAAGACGTGCGCGATGCCGCGCTGGAACTGCGCATGGTGAAAATCGGCGCGACCTTCAACCGCTTCCAGCGCGTGGTACACGACGTCGCGCGTGAACTGGGCAAGGACATCGGCCTGATTGTCGATGGCGAGGACTCTGAGCTTGATAAAACCGTGGTCGAGAAAATCGGCGACCCGCTGATGCACCTGGTGCGCAACGCAATGGACCACGGCATCGAACCGGCCGAGGTGCGCATCGCTGCCGGCAAGTCGGCCAAGGGCATGATCAAGCTGAACGCCTTCCACGAATCGGGCAGCATTGTGATTGAAGTGAGCGATGACGGCGGCGGCCTGCGCAAGGAAAAAATCCTCGCCAAGGCCGTCGAGCGCGGGCTGGTGGACGCCGATCGCAAGCTGACCGACAGCGAAATCTACAACCTGATTTTCGAAGCCGGCTTCTCGACGGCGGAGAAGATCACCAACCTGTCCGGACGCGGCGTCGGCATGGACGTGGTCAAGCGGAATATCCAGGCGCTGCGCGGCAGCGTAGACGTCAGCAGCAAGGAAGGACAGGGCACCACGGTGACTGTGCGGCTGCCGCTAACGCTGGCCATCATCGACGGCTTCCTGGTGCAGGTGGGATCGTCGGTGTTCGTCATCCCGCTCGACATGATCGAAGAGTGCATCGAGTACGCCACCGAGCCGGGACAGGACTACACCAATCTGCGCGGCCAGGTGCTGCCGCTGGTGCGCTTGCGTGAACTGTTCCGCGTCGGCGGCACCGCCACGCGGCGCGAGAGCATTGTGGTGCTCAAATTCGGCAACCACCGCGCCGGGCTGGTAGTCGATACGTTGCTGGGCGAATTCCAGACTGTGATCAAGCCGCTGAGCCCTATGTTCAGTGAAGTGAAGTGCATCAGCGGTTCCACTATCCTGGGCAGCGGCGAGGTAGCGCTGATCCTGGATGTCGCAGCCCTGATGCATACCGTCGGTGGCAAGGGCCCTGTGGCCCTTGCAGCGTAGAGAGGAAAACATGAGTGCCGCAATCGACGCCAATGTAGTCACCTATGGAAGCAGCGCCATCGTCGCGCTGCAAAGCGGCGCTGCGCTGCCTAGCCAATTCCTCACCTTCATGCTGGGCGAGGAGCAGTATGCGGTCGGCATTTTGCACATCAAGGAGATCATCGAGTACGGCAGCCTGGCCACCGTGCCAATGATGCCCGAGTGTGTGCGCGGCGTGATCA
This sequence comes from Duganella rivi, assembly GCF_009857435.1. GTDB lineage: Bacteria > Pseudomonadota > Gammaproteobacteria > Burkholderiales > Burkholderiaceae_D > Rugamonas > Rugamonas rivi. Next base: position 109,540 of record NZ_WWCK01000006.1, on the reverse strand, counting down.
ACCTGCGCGGCGCGGTGGTGCCGGTGATGGACTTGTCGGCCCGTTTCGGTCGCGCGCAAAGCACCATCGGCAAGCGTAGCTGCATCGTCATCGTTGAAACCGACGGCGAAGAGGGGGAGGGCAAGCAGGTGCTCGGCATGCTGGTGGATGCGGTCAACGCGGTGGTGGAAATTGCCGCTACCGATATCGAGCCGGCGCCCACTTTCGGCACCCGCATCCGGCCCGACTTCATTGCCGGCATGGGTAAATACAACGGCCGCTTCGTGATCTTGCTCGATATCGAACACGTGCTGTCGAGCGAGGAAATCGTCGAGATGGCGCGCGGCACCGCCGCCGTTGCATGACAGGTGTCCCATGCCGATGGCTATGATTACCGACCGCGAGTTCATGCAATTCCAGCGCTTCATCTACGATGCTGCCGGCATCACCATGGCCAACGGCAAGCAGGCGCTGGTCAGCGGCCGCCTGGCCAAGCGGCTGGCGCATTACCAGCTCGATAGCTACGGCGACTATCTCAAGCTGCTTGAGAGCCGCGCGCAGCCGGCAGAGCTGCAGGTGGCTGTCGATCTGCTGACCACTAACGAGACCTACTTCTTCCGCGAGCCCAAGCACTTTGCATTGCTGCGCGAGCTGGCGCAGGAATCGGCCAGCAAGAACCGCGCGCTGCGCGTGTGGAGCGCGGCCAGTTCCAGCGGCGAGGAGCCGTACAGCATCGCCATGGTGCTGGCCGAAACCATGGGCGACGACGCGCCGTGGGAAGTGCTGGGCACCGACATCAGCACCCGCGTGCTGGAGTGCGCGCGCCGCGGCCACTACCCGATGGAGCGCGCGTCGCAGATGCCGCAGAATTACCTGAAGCGCTACTGTCTCAAGGGGCAGGGCAGCGAGGCCGGCACCCTGCTGATCGAGCGCTCGCTGCGCCAGCGCGTGCAGTTCCAGCATTTGAACCTGAATGCGCCGCTGCCCAAGGTCGGCACGTTTGACGTGATCTTCCTGCGCAACGTGATGATCTACTTTAACCTGGAGACCAAGCGCCAGGTGGTGGCGCGGCTGCTGTCTCAACTGCGCCCCGGCGGCTACTTCCTGATCGGCCATTCGGAAACGCTGAACGATATCAACGACAAGCTGATCACGGTCGCACCATCGATTTATCGCAAGCCATGACGGACGCCAAGCTGATCGACATATTCCTGATGCCGGGCGAGTACTTCGTCGGCGATGCGCGCTACCGCGTGCGCACGCTGCTGGGATCATGCGTGTCGATCACCTTGTGGCATCCGGCCATGCGCATCGGCGCCATGTCGCACTTCCTGCTGCCGGGCCACGGCCGCCGCAAGGCCGACCGCCCGGCCGACAAGCCGGGTATGTACGGCGCCGACGCCATGCAGTTGCTGCTGGATGGCCTGGCGCGGCACGGCGTACCGCTGGCGCAATGCCAGGGAAAGATTTTCGGCGGCGGCGCCATGTTCCCGCGCAGCGACAAGGTGCGCGACATCGGCACCCAGAACGGCGATGCCGCGCGCAGCATGTTGCAGCAGCACGGCATACACGTGGTGTCCGAGAGCCTGTTCGGCGAAGGACACCGTCAACTTATTTTCACCATCCGCAGCGGCGAAGTGTTGAGCCGCCAGGTTCCGCCGGAACCGGGATGGGGGAGCACGGGAGCTAAGACCGCATGAGTATCAAGGTCATGATCGTCGACGATTCCGCCGTGGTGCGGCAGGTGCTGAGCGGCCTGCTGAACGCGGCGCCGGGTATCACCGTGATGCACGCGGTGGCCAATCCGCTATTGGCCATGGAGCGCATGAAGGTGCAATGGCCGGACGTGATTGTGCTCGATGTCGAAATGCCCAAGATGGACGGCATCACCTTCCTGCGCAAGCTGATGACCGAGCATCCGACGCCGGTGGTGATTTGCTCGACGCTGACCGAGAAGGGCGCACAGACCTCGGTGGAAGCGCTGACGGCCGGCGCGGTCGCCATCATCACCAAGCCGCGCCTGGATCTCAAGCAGTTCCTGCACGATAGCGCCGATGAACTGGTGTCGGCAGTGCGGGCGGCGGCCGGCGCCCACGTCGGCAAGCTGGCCAACCGCCCGGCGCCGCCGCCGGTGACGGTCAAGCTCAATGCGGACGCCATCCTGCCGCCGGAGAACGTGCGGCCGATGACCGCCACCACCGAGCGCGTGGTTGCCATCGGCACCTCCACCGGTGGCACGCAGGCATTGGAAGAAGTGCTGACGGCACTGCCGCGTGTAGCGCCTGGCATCGTGGTCGTGCAGCACATGCCGGAAAAATTCACCGCTGCTTTTGCGGCGCGGCTCGATAGCGTGTGTGAGGTGCGTGTCAAGGAAGCGGCCAACAACGACCGCGTGCTGCAAGGCCAGGTGCTGATCGCGCCGGGCGGCAAGCATATGCTGCTGCGCCGTACCGGCGCCCAGTATTTTGTCGAGGTGGTGGATGGCCCGCTGGTGAACCGCCACCGGCCCTCGGTTGATGTGCTGTTCCGTTCCGCCGCGCGCGCGGCCGGCGCCAACGCGCTGGGCGTGATCATGACCGGCATGGGCGACGATGGTGCGGCCGGTTTGCTGGAGATGCTCAAGGCTGGCGCCCGCACCGTGGCGCAGGATGAAGCCAGCTGCGTGGTGTACGGCATGCCCAAGGAAGCGGTGAAGAAGGGCGCGGTCGAGCGCTCGGTGCCGCTGAACGCGATCTACCGCGAAATCCTCCAACAATTGCAGTACTGAGATGATGAACACCACGCCCGCCATCGATAGCGCAGTTGCAGCCGGCCCTTCGTGGGCGGGCCGCCGCGTGCTGGTGGTGGAGGATAGCGTGGTGCAGCGCGGCTACCTGGTCGGCTTGCTGCGGCAGTTGAACTTCGGCGAAATTCTCGAAGCGGGCGACGGCAACGAAGCTTTGCGCTTGCTGGAACAACAGGCGTCGCCGCTGTTTCTCGTGCTGACCGATCTGGAAATGCCGGGCATGGACGGCATTGAACTGACCTGCCAGTTGCGTGAACGGAGGCTGACGGAAAACCTGATCGTGATCAGCGCGCGCGACCCGCGCCTGCTGGAAATCATCGAGAGCATGGGCTGCGAGGACGCTTCCATCGGCCTGCTGGGCACCTTGCTCAAACCGGTGCAGCTGGAATCGCTGACGCAGCTGTTGTGCAAGGCCAGCAACCGTGCCGGCGATTGCGCGCCGGCCGTGCCACCGCCGTTGCAGCAGGCGTCGCTGGAGGACATCGAGCAGGCACTGGCGCGCAAGGAGTTCGTGCCCGTCTTCCAGCCGAAGATCGCCATGCAAAGCGGCCAGTTGAAAGGCGTGGAAGCGCTGGCGCGCTGGCAGCATCCGCAGCGCGGCATGCTGTCGCCCGCGCATTTCATCGAGGCGCTGGAAGGCACGCCGCTGATGGCCGACTTCACGCTGGCAATGGTGCAGCAGGTGCTGGAGCGGATACTCGAATGGCAGCAGCATGGCCTGCCGCCGTTGGCGGTGTCGGTCAATCTCTCGGCAGACAACCTGGCAGAACGCGGTTTCATCGACCGCCTGGTAGCGCAGGTATCGGCGTCCGGCGTGTCGCCGTCCGCGCTGGTGTGGGAGGTGACCGAGACCAGCGTCATGCGCCAGTTGTCGCAAGCCCTGACCAATATGGGGCGCCTGCGCCTGGCCGGCTACGGGCTGGCGATGGACGATTTCGGCATCGGCTATTCGTCCATGCAGCAGTTTGCGCGCTGCCCGTTTACCGAATTGAAAATCGACCGCGCCTTTGTCAACGGCGCGGCGCAATGGCCGAACCGCCATATGGTGCTGAAAAGTGCGCTCGACCTGGGCCAAAGCCTGGGCGTGGCCACGGTGGCGGAAGGGGTGGAGACAGTCGAAGACTGGAAGCTGTTGCGCGACCTCGGTTGCGACATGGCGCAGGGCTACTTGCTGGCCAAGCCCATGCCGGCCGGGGACTTGGTGGGCTGGATCAGGCAGGACCGGCGCAGGCTGCGCGCGCTGGCGGGTGAGGAATAACACAACCATTACCAAACTAGGGGAACGTGATGCTTTCTACTTTGCAGGTAAGGACCAAGATCTTGATTTTACTGGCAGTCGCTTTGGCGGCGCTGGTGGTAGTGGTGCTCATTGCTTTCTCCGGCATGAGGACGCAGGGAGAAATGCTGAATCAGATCGGCAAGAACCGGATGCCGTCGGTGCAGGCGCTGCAAACCATCAACGAGGCGCAGACCGGTTTGCGCTCATCGAGCCGCGCCATTGATGCGATGGCGATGTACCCGGAGGAGGTGGATGGCATCACGCACGAACTCAAGCGCAAGCAGGAAGGTTGGACCAGAATCGACGCTGCTTGGAAAGCCTACGATGCTCTGCCGCAGGAAGCCGAAGAGGCGGCCGTGTGGAAGACCTTCATCAAGCAGTGGGATACCTGGAAAGCACGCGACGCCATTATCACCGACGTTGCCGGCCAGATTGTGCGAGCCGATCTGGCCAAGCGCAAAGAACTGTTCCTGACGCTGCATAACACGCTCAAAGAAAACCGCACCGCGTATCGCGAAGCAGAGGAAAGTCTCAACAAGCTGGTGGCGCTGAACGTCGAGTATGGCGACAACGATGTGAAGAACGCGGAAGCGGCATCGTCCAGCGCTTTGAAGACCATGTATCTGTCATCTGGCATTGCGTTGGCGTTGCTGGTGGTGATCGGCCTATTCATCCTGAACGGCATCATGAAACAGCTGGGCGGCGACCCAGCGTATGCGCAGGAGATTGTGCGGCTGGTGGCGGACGGCGACCTGACGGCGGAAGTGCAGGTCAAGCCGGGCGACACCAGCAGCCTGCTGGCGGCGATGAAGGGCATGATCGAGAAGCTGTCGCACGTGGTGCAGGAAGTGAACAACGGCGCGGAGGCCTTGGCCTCGGCCTCGGAAGAGGTCAGCGCCACCGCGCAGTCGCTGTCGCAGGCGGCCAGCGAGCAAGCGGCGGGCACCGAGGAAACCAGCGCCTCGGTGGAGCAGATGACGGCCTCGATTTCGCAGAACACCGAGAACGCCAAGGTCACCGACGGCATCGCCAGCAAGGCCGCGATCGAGGCGGCAGAGGGCGGCGAGGCAGTGAAGTCGACGGTGGCGGCGATGCAGCAGATCGCCAAGAAGATCAGCATCATCGACGATATCGCCTACCAGACCAATCTGCTGGCGCTGAACGCGGCGATTGAAGCGGCGCGCGCCGGTGAACACGGCAAGGGCTTTGCCGTGGTGGCGGCCGAGGTGCGCAAGCTGGCGGAGCGCAGCCAGGTGGCGGCGCAGGAAATCGAACAAGTGGCGTCGAGCAGCGTGGAGCTGGCGGAGAAGGCCGGCAATCTGCTGGACGAGATGGTGCCGAATATCCGCCGCACCTCCAACCTGGTGCAGGAAATTACGGCGGCCTCGGAAGAACAGTCGGCCGGCGTCGGCCAGATCAATTCCGCCGTCACGCAGCTGAGCCAGACCACGCAGCAAAATGCCTCGAGTTCCGAGGAGCTGGCGGCGACGGCGGAAGAGATGAGCGGCCAGGCGGAGCAACTGCAGCAGGCCATGTCCTTCTTCAAACTGGCCGGCGCATCGCGCCCGCTCCGCACCGTGCAGGCGGCGCCGCGCAAGGCGGCGCGCGGCAATAAGCCGGCGCTGGGGGCAGTCACGACCCGCCGCATGAGCGAAATGAACGAACCGGATGAGTCGCACTTCGTTAAATTTTGAGCGAGGCTGATGATGAGTACCTTGACCGTAGCCGAACCACCATCGGCGGCGCTGCAACACGCGTCGGCGCAGTACTTGAGCTTTATGCTGGGACAGGACATGTTCGCCATGGGGATCTTGGCGGTGCGTGAAATCCTGGAGTATGCGGGCGTGACGCCGGTGCCGCAAATGCCGCCGTCGATTTGCGGCGTGATCAACCTGCGCGGCACGGCGGTGCCGGTGCTGGACTTGGCGCGGCGGCTGGAGCGCGAGCCGTCCGCCATCAGCAAGCGCACCTGCATCATCGTGGTGGAAGTGGACGGCGAAGAGGGGCCGTTCGTGATCGGCATCCTGGTCGATGCGGTGAACGCCGTACTCGATATTCCCGCCGCCGATATCGAGCCGGCGCCGCACTTCGGCGCAGTGAAGGCCGACCTGCTGCATGGCATCGGCAAGGTCAGTGGCCGCTTCGTACTGCTGCTCAATGTGCAGCACGTGGTATCGACATTGCACCTGCAAGAATTCGTCGCGCAAATCCCCTAGGAGACCGTATGTTCGCAAATATTACAGTCAGGACCAAGATCCTGACGCTGATCGGCGTGGCAGTGCTGGCGCTGCTGGTGGTGGTGCTGATCGCCTTCCGGGGGCTGAATAAAGAAGGGGAGATGCTGGCCGAAATCGGCAAGAACCGCATGCCTTCGGTGCAAGCGCTGATGGCGATCAACGAAGGCAAGACCGGCATCCGTTCCGCCAACCGCGCGGCAGATGCACTGGCCATGTACCCTGAAGACGTGGGCGAAATAGCGCAGCAGATCAAGCGTCGCGCCGAGATCTTCGCCGAAATTGATAAGGCGTGGAAGATATACGATGCTCTGCCGCAGAGCAGTGACGAAGCGACGGCGTGGAAGGCCTTTGTCAAGGCATGGGATACCTGGAAGAGCAGGAACGACGAATTCGGCAATCTGCTGACGCAAATACAAGCTGCGGACCTGGCCAAGCGCAAGGAACTATTTATCGCGCTGCATAAAAACCTGATCGACAACCGCGCGGCATTCCACGAGGTGGAGGTCAATCTGGACAAGCTGGTGGAGATCAACGTCAAGTACGGTGAGGATGCGGTCAAGGAGGCCGATGCGGCGGCTGCAAACGCCGTTAGCAGCATGTACACCGCATCCGTTGTAGCGTTGGTTGTGCTGGTGGTGTTGGGCTTGCTGATCCTGCGCGACATCATGAAGCAGCTGGGCGGCGACCCTGCCTATGCGGCCGACATCGTGCGTCAGGTGGCCGACGGCGACCTGCGCACCGAGGTGCAGCTCAAGGACGGCGACACCACCAGCCTGCTGGCGGCGATGAAGGGCATGATCGAGAAGCTGTCCTACGTGGTGGAAGAGGTCAACAACGGCGCCGAGTCGCTGGCCTCGGCCTCGGAAGAAGTCAGCGCAACCGCGCAGTCGCTGTCGCAGGCGGCCAGCGAGCAGGCGGCGGGCACGGAAGAAACCAGCGCTTCGGTTGAGCAGATGACGGCCTCGATTTCGCAGAACACCGAGAACGCCAAGGTCACCGACGGCATCGCCAGCAAGGCCGCAATCGAAGCGGCGGAAGGCGGCGAGGCGGTGAAATCGACGGTGGCGGCGATGCAGCAGATCGCCAAGAAGATCAGCATCATCGACGATATCGCCTACCAGACCAATCTGCTGGCGCTGAACGCGGCGATTGAAGCGGCGCGCGCTGGCGAGCATGGCAAGGGCTTTGCCGTGGTGGCAGCCGAGGTGCGCAAGCTGGCGGAGCGCAGCCAGGTGGCGGCGCAGGAAATCGAGCAGGTGGCGTCGAGCAGCGTGGAGCTGGCCGACAAGGCCGGCCGCCTGCTGGACGAGATGGTGCCGAATATCCGCCGCACCTCCAACCTTGTTCAAGAGATTACGGCGGCATCGGAAGAGCAGTCGGCCGGCGTTGGCCAGATCAACTCCGCCGTGACGCAGCTAAGCCAGACCACGCAGCAAAACGCGTCGAGCTCCGAGCAGCTGGCGGCAACGGCGGAAGAGATGAGCAGCCAGGCGGAGCAACTGCAACAGGCCATGTCCTTCTTCAAGCTGGCCGGATCGTCATCGCGCAAGGCGCAGGTGCAGGTAGCGACACGCAAGCCATCCAAGCCGTCCAAGCCGGGGCGCCTTGCCGGCACGGTCGCCAGCCGGCGCATGCCGGAAATGGCCGACCCGGACGAAACCAACTTCGTTAAGTTCTAAGGCTGCACCGTGCGCTGGCCTGCACTCGCTCTCGCGCTGCTGCTGGCCGGTGCTGCGGCGATAGCAACGGCTGCGCCACGCGAACCGTTGCGCATCATCGGCGCCGTGATCCCGCCGCTGAGCTATATGCGCGACGGCGTCATCGCCGGTTATTGCGTGGACCTGGTGCGCGAGATCCAGCGCCGCGTCGGCGACCATACTGCGGTGGAGCTGCTGCCGTGGGCGCGCGCCTATCGCATGGGAAAAGAGGGCGCCAATGTGATCCTGCTTTGTCCCAAGCGCACGCCCGAGCGCGAACCGTACTTCAAGTGGATAGGGCCGGTGCTGGAGTCGGAAAGCACGTTCTATGCGCTGCGCCGTTCGCAGGTGCGCCTCGCCACGCTGGACGATGCACGCGCGCTGGAGGGCATACTGGTGCCGCGCGAGTTCTATTCCTACCAATACCTGCGCGCCGCCGGCTTCACCAACCTGGAGCCGGTGAATACCTCGCAAGCCATGCTGGCGATGCTGATGGCCGGACGCCGCCCGGTGATGGTGCTGGACCGCGAGCAGCTACCGGTGCTGCTGGCGCAAGCCAAGGTGTCGCCGGACCAAGTGGAGCCGGTGCTAAAACTGATGAGCATCCACAGTTACTTCACTTTCCCGCTCAACGCCCCGCCCGAGCAAATCGCCAGGTGGCAGCAGGCGCTGGAGCGCATCAAGCGTGACGGCACGCTGGCGCGCCTGCAACGGCAGTGGTTTCCCGAGACTGCCGCGCACCGTTAATATTGGTGAGAATTGAGCGGAAATATAGGTTCACAATAGCGTGGAGGAGGACTCGCCATGCTCAATCAAATGAAGATGGAGACCCGGCTGCACGCGGGGTTCGGCGGCATCGTGCTGCTGGTGGTATTACTGGGCATAATCGCCTTTGCCAAGCTCACGTCGCTGCACGATCGCTGGACCGATTTCGAAACCGTCACGCTGGCCCGAAAGAACGCCGTGCTGGAAGGCGTGACCGCGCATGGCCGCGCCGTGCGTCACTTCAAAAATTATATCCTCCGTGGGCCGGACAGCAATGCGCAATTCCGCTCCGAGCTGGCTATCATCGAAAAAGAGATGGCGGCCTACCGCGCGGCCGGCGGCCTGACAGCGGAAGAAGAAGTCCTGCTGGGCGAAGTGCAGGCCGGCGTGAAGAGTTATGACCACAGCATGGCGCAGCTGGAGGCCATGCACGAGAAGGGCATGACGGCGCTGGAGATGGACAAGAACATCAAGGGCGCCGACGAAGCCATCGCCGCCGCCTTCCGCAAGCTGCTCAAGGTGAATGACACCGAGACGAAGAGAGAGTCCGACGCCATGCGGCAGGTGACCGACTCCGCCAAGCAAATGATCCTGGCGGTGGACGTGGTGATCGCCATTCTCGGCTGCGTGCTGGCGGTGTGGCTGGCGCGCAGCCTGTCGTCCATCGTGCGCGAGGTGCAGCAGGTGGTGAGCGGCTTGTCCGGCGCATCGCACGAAGTGACGGCGACGGCGCAGTCCTTGTCGCAGGCGGCCAGCGAACAGGCAGCGGGCGTGGAAGAGACCAGCGCCTCGCTTGAGCAGATGACGGCGTCGATCGCGCAGAATACCGAGAACGCCAAGATCACCGACGGCATGGCGACGCAAGCAGCGGTCGAAGCGGCGCGCGGTGGCGAGGTGGTGAAGGCTACCGCATCGGCCATGAAGCAAATCGCCGGCAAGATCGGCATCATTGACGATATCGCCTACCAGACCAACTTGCTGGCCTTGAATGCGGCCATCGAGGCGGCGCGCGCGGGCGAGCATGGCAAGGGCTTTGCGGTGGTGGCCGCCGAGGTGCGCAAGCTGGCGGAGCGTAGCCAGGTGGCGGCGCAGGAAATCGGCGAAGTGGCGGCCGATAGCGTGAAGCTGGCTGAGCAGGCCGGCGAGATGTTCGACCAGCTGGCGCCAAACATCCGCAAGACTTCGGATCTGGTGCAGGAGATTTCAGCGGCGTCCGAAGAGCAGAGCTCCGGCGTGCGGCAGATTAACGGCGCGGTGATTCAGCTCAGCGAAAGCACGCAGGTGAATGCAGCCAGCTCGGAAGAATTGGCGGCGACAGCGGAAGAGATGAACGCCCAGGCCGAGCAGCTGCGGCGCCTGATGGCGGTCTTCAAGCAGTACGTGGTGGAAGACGCGGTGGTGGCGCGCCGGCCGACGGTGCTGAAGTCGGTCACGCCGCGCCCTGCGCGCAACATCGGCCTGGCCGCAGAACGCGCGCCCGACGAGACCAAGTTCACGCGCTTCTAGTTCACTCACCCAGCCCGGGGTGATCGTATGCCAGGGCGGCCCGGAGTTTCACGGCCACGGTCGTGCCTTCGCCGGGCCGGGACAGGATGGATAGCTGGCCGCCGATGCGCGCGGCGCGCTCGCGCATGCCGACCATGCCCCAGTGACCACGGCGCTGGCCGGACTTTTGCACCTCGTCGTCCAGTCCCTTGCCGTGATCCTGAACCGCTAGCGTGAAGTCGGCGGCGCCGTAGGTCAAGGTGATCACCACCCCGGTGCTGCCGGAGTGGCGCAGCGCGTTGGCGAGCGCCTCCTTGGCAATCGCAAACAGCTCTTCTTGCACGCAGGCTGCCAGTTCGCGCCGCGGTTCGACTTCGTGCAGCGTGAACGCCACGCCCACTTGCGCGCAGGCCGTGCCGCCCGCCGTTTCCAGCGCCAGCGCCAGTGCGCCGCCGCAGTCGCGGCCGACGCGCAGGTTCAATACCTGGTTGCGCCCCTCGCTATTCACGGCGTCGGCAATCGCCAGCGCCGCGTCGATTTTCTGCTGCACGGCGTGATCCCTTGGCAATGCCGTCTTGATGGCATGAAATTGCATGATCAGGCCTTGCACGCTTTGCAGGAAGGTGTCGTGCAGCGTGCGGGCGATACGCTCGCGCTCCTCCATCCGCGCGTGCATGCGCTCGACGGTGCGCGCCGTGAGGTAGGACAATCGGCGCAGGTAAAGCAGGTAAGCACCGCCGGCCAGCAGCGCTGCGCAGGCAAGCTTGAACCACCAGGTCTGGTAAAACGCCGGCGTGATGTGGAAGGCCAGGCTGGCCGGCGCGACGCTCCACGTTCCATCCTCGTTGGCGGCCATCACCTCGAAGCGGTAGTCGCCGGGCGCGAGGTTGGTGTAGAACGACTGGCGTAACGCGCCGGACTCGCGCCACGCGTGGTCCAGCCCTACCAGCCTGGTACGGAAGCGCGCCCGCTCCGGGATCGACAGCACGGCGGCAGTGAAATCGATGCGCAGGTTGCTCGTGTGCTCGGGCAGGCTGGTGCCGTTCAGCGCGGGGTAGCGCTGCTGGTCGGTGGTGAGCGCGGTAATCAGCGGCGTTGGCGCCAAGCGGTTGCGCGCAATGTGCCGTGGATCGATCCAGCCGATGCTGCTGGAGGTGGCGTACCACAGGCGGCCATCGCTCGCCTCGACCAGCGTATTCAGTGGGCGTATCAATTGCGGCGGGCCCACGTGGCCGTCCAGGTAGTCGAACAGTTCGGCGGCCAGCCGGTTGCCGCCAGCGGCCCGCGCGGCGGCCAGCTCGGCGGCGCCGACCCGCCACAAGCCGTTGGCGCCGTGCAGCCACAGCTCGCCGGCCTTGGTTTCCACGATGCCCGAGACGCCGGTGAACGGCTTGCCGGCGCTATCGTTGAGCATCACGAAGCGGCCGTTGTCGTAGCGGGCCAGGCCTTGATTGCCGCCCACCCACAGCGTGCCGCGCTGGCTGAAGATGGTCAGCGCGTTGCCCACGGCCAGGCCGTCGGCCGGGCCGAAACGGCGGATCACGCCGTTCTGCAGCATGGCGATGGCATTTTCGATGTAGCCTATCCAGAGCCGTCCCTGGGCGTCGGCGTGCAGGGAGAGGGCGGTGTCCTTGGCCAGTTCGGCGTGGCCGCCGCTAGCCAGCCAGGCGCCGTCCTTGAAGGTGTGCACGCCGCGCCCCGACACCGACACCCACAAGCTGCCGTCGCCGGCCATCGCCAAGGCCTGCACCTCGTTGCCGCTGAGCTTACCCGGCAATGGCCACTGCCGCACCTTGCCGTCGCGCCGCTGCCATATGTGCTTGAAATTGCCGAACCACAGGCTGCCATCGGAACTTTGGGTGCTGGCGACCGCGCTCGGCATGGTACTACCAGTGCGCTGCCCGCCAGGCCCGATGGAGAAGGCGCGCGGGGCCTTATCGTGCAAGTAGGTGTTGTAGCCGACCCAGATCTGGCCGCCGTCGCCCGCCGCCAGGCTGAATTCCGCGCCGTGAAAAGGCAGTTCAGCTACCGCCAGGCGCGATTCACGCAGCCGGTCAATGCCGTTGTCCGTCATGAACCAGAGATTGCCTTCGCGGTCATCAAACGGGGGGCTATAACCGCCAGCGCCGCTCAGGATCTGCGGCGCCGGCAGGAATTTCTTCAGCTTGAAATCCGGCGTGTACATGCGCGCACCATCGCCACGGACGATCCACCAGGCGTTGTGGCGATCCCGGGTGAGGCTGTAGTACACGGACTGGCTAACCGGCGGGTGCAGCGGCGTCGCGGTTTCGGAGACCGGGTCGAACTGGTAGTGGGGGAGGGTAAACCGTGACAGCGTCACCTTGCCATCGGCAGCGGGCGGCTGGAGAAAACCGCCGCCCGGCCCCGCGACTTGGCGGAAACGGTGGGTGCCTGGCACGCTGCGGTAAAGCCCGTTGGCATTGCTGACCAGCAGCGTGCCGTCCTGCAATAAGCTGGCGGTGCATTGCTCGAATTTCGGCAAGCCGTCTTCCGGCTGCACCTTCCGCCAGCGCGCGCCGTCCAGCCTATACAAGCCGCTGGAAGTGGCCGTCCAGGTGGTGCCATCGGCAGTCTTGCCGACGTAGTGGACGGTGGCCGATGGCAGACCGTCCTGCTCGCCGTAGTGCCGCACCGTGCCGTGCTTGAACACGCTGACGCCGCCGAAGGTATAGCCCAGCCAGAACTCGTCGCCGAGGATGGACAGCGCGTTTACATCGGGCGACAGCAGCTTGTTGCCGGCCACCTCGTCGAGCTGCTCGAAGCGCACGCCGTCGAAGCGGTACAGGCCAAGGGCAGTGGCAAACCACAGCATGCCGGTGTCATCCTGCGCGGCAGCCGCGGCGCCGGACGGCGCGCCATCCGGCCGCAGCCAAGCCTTGTGCGACAGGCTGGAGCTCCAGAATGGCCGTGCCCCGCCCGGCGACGCGGGGCACTGGACGGCAATCGTCGCGAGCAGCGCGGCAACGGCGGCGCGGAGTGCCCGGTGAGCCATCGGCTAGCTTACGGCTTAACGAACTTCAGCGTCATGCGGTCGCTCTCGCCGATGGCCTCGTACTTGGCGCGATCCTTGTCCTTGTTGGTGTAGGTCGGCGGCAGCGCCCACACGCCGTTCTCGTGGTCGGCCGTGTCTTTCGGATTGGCGTTGACCTCCGACTTGCCGGCGAACTTGAAGCCGGCCGATTCCACCAGCTTGATCACGTACTGCTCGTGCATATAGCCGGTGCTGGCCTTGTCATCCTGGGTCTTCGACGCTGGCAGGCGATGCTCCTCGATGCCCAGCACGCCGCCCGGTTTCAGCATGGTGTGCAGGCTGCCGAACAGCTCCTTCATCTTCTCCGGGCCCAGCGGAATCCAGTTGTGGATATTGCGGAAGGTGACCACCATGTCCACGCTATTCGGCGGCGCCATCTCGTACTTGCGGCCCGGCGAGAACACGCCCAGCGCCACCTTGTTGTAGACCTCCGGCTTGGCGTTCAGGCGCGCCATCCAGCGCTCCGCGCCTTTGCGCTCGTTTTCATTCGGCGAAGCCAGGTCGGCGCCGCCGGTAATCAGCTTGCCGTTGGCGCGCAAGTACGGCGCCAGGATCTCGGTGTACCAGCCGCCGCCCGGCGCCAGTTCCACCACCGTCATATTCGGCTTGATGCCGAAGAAGGACAGCGTCTCATACGGATGGCGATACACGTCGCGTTTCACATTGTCCGGCGTGCGCGATGGGGCGGCGATAGCCGCCTTGAGCGCATCGTCAGCCAGCACGGCGCCGGTCGCGCCGAACATCATCGTGGTGGCCAGTGCGGCCAGTACGTATCGTTTCATGCACAGTCTCCTGTTTTGTTGGGTGGGCGCGACGATGATCGTGCATGCCCGCATGCAGGTCAAGCAAAATGACAGTCCGCGCACCGCCGCTGTGCGCGGACACTTGCCGGACACTCGGCGGACACCGGTTCGGACACTTTTACGGCCCAAAACAGACACTTGCACAACGTTAGCCGATGGCATACATTTTGCAATCTGCACGAAGCGGCAACGGATATTCAGATGTAACGTAAAGTAACAGTATAAAAAGAAGCTCTTGGGCGGCTGGCCCACAACAACGTTGGAGAGAATATGGAACGACGTGATTTCCTCAATATCAGCAGTCTGGCTCTGGGCACGATGCTGCTGCCCTCATTCGGCCGCGCCATCGCGGCGGAAGAATTACTCAAGCCAGTCGACGTGAAATTCAAAAAGGCCTTGGCCGACACCGCGATGTCTGCCGCCACCCAGGCCGGTGCGTCGTACTGCGACGTGCGCATCGGCCGCTATCTGAATCAATTCCTCACCACGCGCGATCTGAACGTCGAGAACGTGGTCAACACCGAATCGGCCGGCGTCGGCGTGCGCGTGATTGCCGGCGGTGCCTACGGCTTTGCCGCCACCAACGACATGACCCCTGACGGCGTGGCCGGCGCGGCGCGTCAGGCGGTGGCCATCGCCAAGGCCAACGCCAAGCTGCAAACCGAGCCGCTGATCCTGGCGCCGGTCAAAGGCGTGGGCGAAGTATCGTGGGCCACGCCGATCACCAAGGACTGGCGCACCGTCGCCATCAAGGACAAGGCGGAGCTGCTGATCGCCGCCAACAAGGCCGGCATGGAAGGCGGCGCAAGCTTCATGCAGTCCTTGCTGTTCCAGGTAAACCAGCAGAAGTACTTCGCTTCCACCGACGGTTCCTACATCGATCAAGACATCCATCGTTTGTGGATGCCGTTCTTCGCCACCGCCGTCGATCAGAAAGAAAACAAGTTCCGCACCCGCCAAGGCTTGTCGGCGCCGGTCGGCATGGGCTACGAATATCTGGATGCGCGGCCAGAACACAAGCTGCAAGCAGCAGGCGGCGTCACCACGCTGTACACCAAATCGTATGACCTGATCGAAGATGCGCGCCTGGCCGGCAAGCAGGCCAAGGCCAAGCTGAAAGCCAAGTCGGTTGAACCGGGCAAGTACGATCTGGTGCTGACCCCTGAACACCTGTGGCTGACCATCCACGAATCCGTCGGCCACCCGACCGAGCTGGATCGCGTGCTGGGCTACGAGGCTAACTACGCCGGCACCAGCTTTGCCACGCTCGATAAATGGCAGACCAAGACCTTCAAGTACGGTTCGGAACTGGTCAACATCGTCGCCGATAAAACCACTCCGGGTTCGCTCGGCGCGGTCGGCTACGACGACGAAGGCGTCAAGTGCAAGAACTGGGACATCATCAAGGACGGCATTCTGGTCAACTACCAGGCCACCCGCGACCAGGCCCACATCATCGGCGAAAAAGAATCGCACGGCTGCTCGTATGCGGACAACTGGGCCAACGTGCAGTTCCAGCGCATGCCTAACGTGTCGCTCAAGGCGGGCAAGAAGCGCATGACGCCTGATGAAATGATCAAGGACGTCAAGAAGGGCATTTACATCGTCGGCGACGGCTCGTTCTCGATCGACCAGCAGCGCTACAACTTCCAGTTCGGCGGCCAGCTGTTCTACGAAATCAAGAACGGCAAGATCGGCCAGCAGCTGGAAGACGTGGCTTACCAGTCCAACACGCAGGAATTCTGGAATGCCTGCGTCGGCATTTGCGACGAGCGCGATTGGCGCATGGGCGGTTCCTTCTTCGACGGCAAAGGCCAGCCGCCGCAAGTATCCATCGTGTCGCACGGCGCATCGACCACGCGCTTCAACGGCATCAACGTTATCAACACCGCCCGCAAAATCGGCTAAGCCCCGGAGAGAGATAAGATGAAATTCCTGAGTCAAGAAGAGACCAAGCGTATCAGCGATAAAGTGCTGAAGCTGACCAAGGCCGATCAGTGCGAAGTGTCGATCAACGGTTCGCGCAAGGGCAATATCCGCTACGCGCGCAACGCCGTGTCGACCGCCGGTTTGATTGAAGATACGCAGCTGGTGGTGTCCGTCGCTTTCGGCAAAAAGCAGGGCACGGCCACCGTCAATGAGTTCGACGACAAGTCGCTGGAAAAAGCTGTGCGCCGCGCCGAAGACCTGGCCCGCCTCGCGCCGGAAAATCCAGAGTTCATGCCGACGCCGACCAAGCAAGAATACAAGGCCTCCGAAACCTTCTTCAAGAAGACCGCCGATATCGACCCTGAATTCCGCGCGCAAGTAGCGGCTTACAGCATCGAGAACTCGCGCAAGAACAAGCTGGTGGCAGCAGGCTTCTTCACCGACGGCACCTCGTTCACTTCCATCGCCAACTCCAACGGCGTGTTCGGCTACCAGCAGGACACCGGCCTGGATTTCACGCTGACCGTGCGTACTGAAGATGGCCGCGGTTCGGGCTGGGTCAAGCGCAGCGTGGGCGATGCGAGCAAGTTCGATGCGCGCGCCGCTTCCGATATCGCTATCGAGAAGGCACTGCGTTCGGTGGACGCCAAGGCGCTGGAGCCTGGCCGCTACACCGTGATCCTGGAGCCGGCTGCTACCTCCGACGTGCTGGCGTATATGTTCAACGCCTTCGATGCGCGTTCGGCCGATGAAGGCCGCAGCTTCCTTGCCAAGAAAGGCGGCGGCAATCGTCTGGGCGAGAAGCTGTTCGATGAGCAGGTCAACGTCTGGACTGACCCTTGGGATAAAGATGTCGCCGTGCTGCCGTTCGACGCGCAAAGCATGCTGGCGCGCGAGCGTCAGGACATCATCAAGAACGGCAAGATCGCCTCGCTGAACTACTCGCAATACTGGGCCAAGAAAAATGGCCAGCGCGCAGTCGGCACGCCGGGCAACATCATCATGGCCGGCACCAACAAGTCGACCGAGGAGCTGATCGCCAATACCAAGAAGGGCATTCTGGTCACCCGTACCTGGTACATCCGCATGGTCGATCCGCAATCTGTGCTGCTGACTGGCTTGACCCGCGACGGCACCTTCTACATCGAGAATGGCAAGATCAAGCACCCGATCAAGAACTTCCGCTTCAACGAAAGCCCTGTGACGATGCTGAACAACATCGACGAAATCGGCAAGCCGGAAATTCTGTCGGGCGACGAGTCGCAGTTCCAGTTGCTGATCCCGGCCATGAAGGTACGCGATTTCAACTTCACTTCCCTGTCGGACGCGGTGTAATCATGGAACGCCGTTCATTCTTGAAACTGAGCGCTGCCACCGGCGGCGTTCTGCTGGTGCCGGTTTTCGGCAATGCCATCGCTGCTGAAGAACTGCTCAACCCTATGGCTGTGCAGTTTAAAAAGTCGTTAGCCGACGCCGCCATGAATGCGGCGACCAAGGCCGGTGCCACGTATTGCGACGTGCGCATCGGCCGCTATCTGAATCAGTTCATCACCACGCGCGATCTGAACGTGGATAACATCGTCAACACCGAGTCCTCCGGTGTCGGCGTGCGTGTGATCGCCAACGGCGCATACGGCTTCTGCGCAACCAACGTCATGACGCTGGACGCGGTGGCCGACGCCGCGCGCCAGGCGGTGGCGATCGCCAAGGCCAACTCCATGCTGCAAACCGAGCCTGTGGTGCTGGCGCCGGTGAAAGGCGTGGGCGAAGTGGCCTGGGCTACGCCGTTCAAAAAAGACTGGCGCACCGTGCCGATCGCGGAAAAGGCAGAGATGCTGCTGACCGCAAACAAGGCCGGCATGGACGCCGGTGCTAACTTCATGCGCTCGATGCTGTTCCAGGTGAATCAGCAGAAGTACTTTGCGTCTACCGATGGCTCTTACATCGATCAGGATATTCATCGTCTGTGGTCGCCGTTCACCGCGACTGCGGTCGATAAAGCCAGCGGCAAGTTCCGCACGCGTGACGGCTTGTCGTCGCCATCCAGCATGGGCTATGAATTCTTCGACTGCAAACCGGAGAACCGCATCAAGGCCGCAGGCGGCGTCACCACGCTGTACAAGGGCGCTTACGATTTGATCGAAGATGCACGTGCAGCGGGCCGCCAGGCGCGCGACAAGCTGACTGCGAAAACGGTCGAACCGGGCAAGTACGATTTGGTGCTGTCGCCGGAACACCTGTTCTTGACCATCCACGAATCGGTCGGCCACGCCACCGAGCTGGATCGCGTGCTGGGCTACGAGGCTAACTACGCCGGCACCAGCTTCGCCACGCTGGACAAGTGGAAGACCAAGAACTTCAAGTATGGCTCGGATCTCGTCAACATCGTCGCCGACAAGACCACGCCGGCCTCGCTGGGCCTCGTGGCTTACGACGATGAAGGTGTCGCCTCCAAGCGCTGGGACTTGATCCGCAACGGTATTCTGGTGAACTACCAGGCCACGCGCGATCAAGCCGCTATCATCGGCGAAAAAGAATCGCATGGCTGCTCGTATGCGGATAGCTGGAGCAGCGTGCAGTTCCAGCGCATGCCTAACGTGTCGCTGGAGGCGGGCAAGAAGAAGCTGACGCCGGACGAGATGGTCAAGGACATCAAGAAGGGCATCTACATCCTGGGCCGTGGTTCGTATTCGATCGACCAGCAGCGCTACAACTTCCAGTTCGGCGGCCAGCTGTACTTCGAAATCAAGAACGGCAAAATCGTCAACCAGCTGGAAGACGTGGCCTATCAATCGAACACGCAAGAGTTCTGGAACTCCTGCACGGCGCTGTGCGATGAGCGCGATTGGCGCCTGGGCGGCTCCTTCTTCGACGGTAAAGGCCAGCCTAGCCAGGTCAGCGCCGTGTCGCACGGTTCGCCGACCACGCGCTTCAACGGCATCAACGTGATCAACACCGCCCGCAAGATTGGATAATCCATGAAGATGCTGACACAGGACGAAGCAAAACGGATATGCGACAAGGTGCTATCGCTGTCCAAGGCTGACGAATGCCGCGTGCAGATCAACGGCAGCCGTAACGGTAACATCCGCTATGCGCGCAATGCAGTATCGACGGCGGGCCTGACCGAAAACACGCAGCTGACCGTCAGCGTGGCCTTCGGTAAAAAGCAGGGCACCGCCACCATCAATGAGTTTGATGACAAGTCGCTGGAAAAAGTTGTGCGCCGCGCGGAAGACGTGGCGCGCCTCGCACCGGAGAATCCGGAGTTCCAGCCGGCGATCAAGAAGCAGGAATACAAGGCGTCGGCGACCTTCAGCGAAGCGACTGCCGCCATCGATCCTGAGTATCGCGCGGAAGTAGCCTCTATCAGCATTAACTCGGCGCGCAAGCAGGGCTTGGTCGCTGCTGGCTTCTTCAGTGATACCACCGGTTTTGAGACGGTGGCTAATTCGAATGGCGTGTTTGGCTACCAGACCTTGAGTAATCTGGGCTTCACGGTGACGACGCGTACCGAGGATGGCCGTGGTTCCGGCTGGGTGACGCGCTCCGCCAACGATGCACGCAAATTCGATGCGCGCGAAGCGTCGGAAATCGCGATTGAGAAAGCGGTGAAATCGGTCGAGGCCAAAGCGCTTGAGCCGGGCCGATACACGGTGATCCTCGAGCCGGCGGCAACCTCGGAAATCATCGGCCGCATGTTCGGCGCTTTCGACGCGCGCCAAGCGGATGAAGGCCGCAGCTTCCTTGCGAAGAAGGGCGGCGGCAATCGCCTCGGCGAGAAGCTGTTCGATGAGCAGGTCAATATCTGGGCCGATCCATGGAACCCTGAAGTGCCGGTGCTGCCTTGGGATAACCAGGCCATGCTGGCGCGCGAACGCGCGGACGTGATCAAGGGTGGCAAGATCGCTTCGCTGGACTACACGCGCTACTGGGCCGAGAAACAGGGCCAGCGCGCGGTGGGCCGTCACGGCAATATGATCATGGCGGGCGGCGGCAAGTCGACCGAGGAGCTGATCGCGTCGACCAAGAAGGGCATTCTCGTTACGCGTACCTGGTACATCCGCATGGTCGATCCGCAATCGCTGCTGCTGACCGGCTTGACGCGCGACGGCACCTTCTACATCGAGAACGGCAAGATCAAGCATCCGATCAAGAACTTCCGCTTCAATGAAAGCCCGGTGACGATGCTGAACAACATCGATGAACTGGGCAAACCGGTGGTGATCGGCGGCGACGAGGTGCGTTATCAGATGCTGATTCCGCCGATGAAGGTGCGCGACTTTAACTTCACGTCCTTGTCGGACGCGGTATAAGGGCTGCTGTGGCCTCCTACGATTTTTACTTCACGCGCCTGACTTACGAGTCGGGCGATTGGGACGTGGATGTGCGCATGCCCAGCAACGTGCTTAACTCGCTGGTCGAGTACACGACCTTGCGGGTTGATCCCGTTGAACGCATCGTCGCGCTGTCCGATCCCAAGATGCTGGAAGCGCCGTTCTGCTATTTCGCCGGCCACAAGCTGGTGCAGTTTACGGCGGCCGAGCGCAAGAACCTTGAGCGCTATATCAAAGGCGGCGGCTTCCTGTTCGTGGACGACTGCAATCACGACGTCGACGGGCTGTTTGCGAAATCGTTCGAGGCTGAAATCGGCCGCATCTTCGGGCCGAAGGCGCTGCACAAAATCCCCAACAATCATCCGATTTATTCGAGCTTCTTCAAGTTTGAGGATGGGCCGCCGAATACCTCGGTCGAGTTGAACGGCTGGGGCGACGACTTGGTGCACGACTATTTGAAGGCGGTTGAAGTAGGTGGCCGCGTGCGGCTTTTGTACAGCAACAAGGACTACGGCTGCGAGTGGGACTACGACTTCCGCAACAAGCGTTTTCTCGCGGTCGACAATACCCGCTTTGCGGTCAATATCATTCAATATGCGTTGGGAGCGTAGTTATTATGGCTGATGGTGCAATCGCCTGGAGCGAACAAGAAATCGGCGAGCTGACCGCCAAGGTGAAGGCGCTTAAGGCCAGTATGGGCCGCGTGATTATCGGCCAGGAGAATGTGATCGATTCGCTGATCATCTGCCTGCTGGCCGGCGGCCATGCGCTGGTTGAGGGCGTGCCGGGGCTGGGCAAGACGCTGCTGGTGAAGTCCCTATCGCAAGCGACGGAGCTGGACTTCCATCGCGTACAGTTCACGCCTGACCTGATGCCGTCTGATATCGTGGGTACGGAGATTCTGGAAGAGGATCATGCGACGCGCAAGCGCGAGTTCCGTTTCCAGCAAGGGCCGGTGTTCACGCAAGTACTGCTGGCCGACGAGATTAACCGTGCGCCGCCGAAGACGCAGTCCGCTCTATTGGAAGCGATGCAGGAACGCTCGGTGACGTTTGCAGGCCAGACGCATAAGCTGCCCAAGCCTTTCTTTGTCTTGGCGACGCAGAATCCGATCGAGCAGGCGGGCACTTATCCGCTGCCGGAGGCGCAGCTGGATCGCTTCCTGTTGCGTATTGACGTGGTGTATCCGACCGAGGAAGAAGAGATCAAGATGGTCTCCGCTACCACGCACGCGGGATTGAAAGACGCCGAGCCAGTCATGGACGTGGCGACCTTGCTGCGCTTGCAGCAGTTGGTGCGCGATATTGAGATTGGCGATCACCTGGTGGCTTACGCAACGCGCTTAGTGCGCGCTACGCGTCCGGCGTTGACGACGGTGCCTGCTGTGACCAAGCATATCGGCTGGGGCGCGGGGCCGCGTGCCGGTCAAGCGCTGGTGCTGGCCTCCAAGGCGCGCGCGCTAATGCAGGGCCGCCTTGCCGTCACGCGCGAAGATATCGGCGAGATGCTGCTGCCGGTATTGGCGCACCGCGTGCTGCGCAACTTCGAAGCGGAAGCCGACGGCATCGCCATCGCCGACATCCTGCAAGCCCTGCGCGAGCATATCCGCCCTGACTGATGCAAGCTGCTGCCACTACCGCCATGATGGCCCAGACCAAGGATCTTGATCTGGTGATTCGCCACGTGCTGGCGGGCCTTGGCCACGGCATTCACGCAGGCCGCGAACGCGGCGCCGGTGTCGAGTTCTCCGAGTACCGCGCCTACGCGCCCGGCGATGAATGGCGACGCGTGGACTGGAAGCTGCTGGCCCGCGCCGACCGCTATTTTGTGCGCGAAGCGGAGCGCGACAGCCACGTCGCAGTCTGGCTCTGCTTGGACGCCACCGCCTCCATGTCTGAGCCTAGCCGCGAAATCAACGGCATTGATAAGCTGTGGTTTGCGCGCACCGCGCTGGCCTGCGTGGCCGCCATCGCCCAGCGCCAAGGCGACGCCTTCGGCCTGCTGGTCTGCACCGACGGCAAAGTGGAATTCACGCCAGCCTCGCGCGGCCCACGCCAATTGCAGCGCGTGCTGGCGGCACTGTCCAAGGCCGAACCGCGCGGCCAACTGCCGTCCGCGGACACGCTGCGCGCCAGCCTGCACTTCGCGCGAGCACCGAGCATGATCTTCGCTGCCAGCGATTTCCTCGACTGGCCTTCGCCGCTGAGCGAGGCCTTGCTCCGCTTGCGCAACATGCGCCATGACGTGCGCCTGCTTACCCTGCGCACGCAGGCCGAAGTCGATGCGAGTTTCAAATCCGGCGCCGGCTACCGCGACCCAGAGCAGGCGGATGGTCTGCATCGCATGAGCAACGCCGACCGCGAATCGTATAAGCAGCAAAGCCGCGTACACTTTGATGGTGTGGCAGGCAGCTGCCGTCAGAATAATATCGTTCACTACGAGGCACGCATCGAGCAGCCATTGAGTGGTGTGTTGCGCAACTGGTTGCAGCTTGCGGGAGCGCGGGCTAAATGATGTTGAGTTCTTATCCTTTGTGGTGGCTGGCGTTGCCGGTGCTGTTGCTGCCGGTGTGGTGGCATCGTCAAAAGCGCCAGCGCGTGAAAGCCGAATCGCTGGCGACGGCGCGCTTCCTGCCGTCTGCACCACCGGAGCAACTGCGTGTTTGGCAGTGGCGCGATAAGGTGCTGCTGCTGGTGCGCTGCCTGATGCTGGTGGCACTGATTGCATGGCTGGCCGCGACCATCTTCCCTTGGCGCGGCGATACCGTGCTGGTAGATTCCGGCGTGGACAAAGCGTGGGCAGAAAAAGAAATCGCCGCTGCAGGTTTCAGCTCCGCCGCGCGCATGGAGATGCCGGCGGATGGCTTGCAATGGCTTCGTCAAAACGAACGCGATTGGCGCGCCGACGCGCGACTGCTAGTCGTCGCCCGCGCCGACCAAATCGCTATGCCGGCCCGCATCCCCCAATTCAACCACCAACTAACCCTGCGCACGCGCGCGACACCGTTGCCCGCCGCCGCATCGACGAGTGCCGCGCAGCAGTCGTCCGTCGCGCCGGCCGAGCAGCACATCGCGCTGGCGGCAGCGCCATCGCGCGCCGCAGCATGGCGCTCACTGTTTGCCGCCTTCGACAGCGCGGGCAACGCCGCCATCCGCCACATCCTCGCTGCCGAGCAAAGCGCCAAGACCACGCTGATCGTGTGGGACACACTGAGCGCTGCGCCGCCGGCTAACTGGCGCGCCGCAAACTGGTGGATCGCCATCGCCCCGTCGCCGTCCTCGACTTCGTCGCAGGTTGCTTTCCCCGAGCTGGCTAATGCTGCTACGCTGAGGATCAATGGCATCACGCTGAGGTATGCGGATTCTCCGCGTGGCCGCTTGTGGACTTCGGACGCCTTCCCGCCTCGCGATGCCGACACGGCCCGCGCGCTGTACGAAGCATGGCGCCTGCTGGACGCCGCACCTGCGCCGGCCTACGCCACACCATCGCAAAACTTTGCCGCCGCCCGCAGCGCGCTGCCCGCCCTCGCGGCCGCCAAGCCTGCTGCGTGGCTCGCTCTTGCCCTGCTAGCCCTCTTCATGATTGAACGGATACTTGCCCATGCCCGGCGCCACTGACCACCTGCGCCGCAGCCTCTGGATCGCCATCCTGCGCCGCCGCGCCCCGCAATGGCTGCTCACGCTTGCACCGCTAGCACTAGCGGCCTATTTGCTGTCGTCCATCGCTATCATCGCAGCCATCGCTGTCTGCATCATCTGGATCTTTGTAGACGCCGTGCGCTGGCA
This sequence comes from Duganella rivi, assembly GCF_009857435.1. Classification (GTDB taxonomy): domain Bacteria; phylum Pseudomonadota; class Gammaproteobacteria; order Burkholderiales; family Burkholderiaceae_D; genus Rugamonas; species Rugamonas rivi. The sequence goes on along the minus strand of NZ_WWCK01000006.1, from coordinate 85,407 downwards.
CCGCCGCATCGCCGTCCAATGGCCATCATGGCTGAACGCCGCCATCCCGCAACTGGAGGACAGCAGCACCCTGCTAGCCGAAGAGGCTCAAACGCCGATCGCCAAGCTACAGCAACAGCGCCTGCAAGCCCGCCTGGCCGCCGTTCTCACCGATGCCGACTACCAAGCCATCGCCCGCGCGCGCTCCAGGATCGCCATCCTGCCGCTCGCCCTTAGCCTGCTGGCCGCTGGCAGCGTCGCCGCATGGCAGGGCAAACAAACCGCCGCCACCGCGCCTCAGCATGCCGCCCAAACCAATAAACCCATCGTCGACGGCGAAGTCCACCTGCGCGTCACGCCACCGGCCTACACCGGCGTGAAGCCGTTCGAAACCGGCGCCCGCGACATCCAAATCCCGCAATACTCCGAAGTCCGCTGGTGTATCAATAACCCGCGCGGCGCGCAGCAAGCCGTCGAATTGGGCGACGGCCAAACCTTCAGCATCGACAAGGACTGCGCCAAACTCCGCGTTGAAGACTCACTGTTCTGGCGCGTCCGTGGCGCCAGCACCACCCGCTACAACATCCGCGTGACACCAGACCAGGCACCGCAAGTCACCATCATCGAACCAACCGAATTAATCCACGTCCTCGCCAAAGACACCAAAGCCGTCCAACTCTCCGTCAGCGCCAAGGACGATTACGCCATTGTCCGCGCCAGCATGCACATGACTCTTGCGCGCGGCAGCGGCGAAAACATCCGCTTCAGCGACAAGGAAGTCCCACTGCCGCAATCGACGGACCCGAAATCACGCACGTGGAAAAAACAATGGACGCTGGCGGAACTCGGCATGGAACCTGGCGATGAACTTTACTTCTTCGTCCGCGCCACCGACAACGCTCCAAGCCCGCACACCGCGCAATCGCCAACCTACACCCTGCGCCTGCCCGGCCCAGATGCAGAAAGCCTGGATTCCACCGCGCTGCCTGCAATGACCAAGCCGGAAAACCTGCGCAGCCAACGCCAAATCATCATCGACACCGAACAACTGGTCGCCGATCTGAAGGCCCATCCCGACATGCCGCCAGCCACGCTGCGCAACCGCAGCGAAATCATCGCCTCCGATCAAGCCAAGCTGCGCCTGCGCTACGGCCAATTCCTCGGCGAAGAATCCAGCTTGTTCGGCGACGAAGAACACGAGCACGAAGAACACCACGGCGGCGGCAACGAACGTCCCGGCAGCGAAATCTCGGTGATGAAAGCCTTCGGCCACGCCCACGACCAAGAAGACAACGCCACCATCTTCGACCCGCAAACCAAGGCTGTCCTCAAGCGCGCGCTGGCCGCGATGTGGGACGCAGAAAAATCCCTGCGCGCCATCTCGCCCAAGACAGCGCTGCCACCGGAATACAAAGCATTGGACGCAATCAAAGAACTGCAAGCCGCAGAACGCGTCTACCTGCATCGCACCGCTTTCGTGCCGCCGGCGCTGAAGGAAGAGAAGCGCATGACCGGCGACATCGTCGGCGCCATGAGCTACAAGCGCGAACAAGGCGCGGCCAGCGACACCGTGCCTGTCGAAGTGCGCGAACTGGTACAAGCCCTGTCGCAAGACGGCGTACTGCCGGCGCTGTGGAGCAAGGCAGCACGCGACACCATCACCGCGCGCATCAGCGATCAAGAACAGAAGCTCAGCGCCCAGCGCGCAGTGCAGGATGTGCAGGACGGCTGCGTCCCATGCCGCGCCGAATTGCGCGCCTGGCTGCGCGGTACCCTGACCGATGCGCCGGTGCTGCTGCAAGCGCGTCCATCGGCGGATACGCCTTTCCGCCGTGCGTGGAATGGCAAGGAGCAGGCGAAATGATGATCTCTACCGATTTGGCGACGCTGGCGCCACCGCTGGCCGCGCTGGCTACTGGCGTGGTAAGTGCGGCGTTATATGGCCGCAAGAAGCAATGGACGAACGTAGCGCTTGCCGGCGTGGCTGGCGTCGCGCTGGCGACGGCGCTTGCTGATATCCGCTTGCCTGCCGCTGCCGCCAGCGCCGCACCGCTGGCTGTCAGCACCGAGGCGGGCCGCATCGCTGATGCCGACCGCCTGGCGATTCCCGCTGCAGCCGCTATCGCACTGGCCGGCGACGGTGTGCGCGAAGCTGAGTGGCGCGATCTGCCTGCGCGTCCGCTGCAATGGAAGCCCGCCGCTGCGGACTTGCTATGGCTGGACTTCCCTCGCTCGCTTTCTCTCGGCCGCATCTTCACTCTGTCCGTGCGCCGTTCGGCGGCGCAGGCAGGATGGCGCTTGCAGCTGCTGGCTGAGAACAAGCAGGTACTCGCCGATTCCGGGCCATCGTCTGCGGCACAGTTGTCGGTGCAGTGGCTGCCGCCGGTTGCAGAGACCATGGTGCTGCAAGCGCGCCTGCTGGATGCGGGCGGCAAGACCATCGCGCAGGGGCCGATTCCGTTGCAGGTAAAAGAACCGGTGCCTTTGCAGATACTGGGCCGCTTTGATGCGCCGTCATTTGATGCGCGTACCTTGAATCAGTTGCTGTCTGACGGCAGCGCGATCCTGGACTGGAATGTCGCGCTGGGCAAGGCGATCACGCGCAATGAAACGCCGCGCGCGCCGTTGGCGGCGCCGAATGCGATGTTTGTCGATGCAGCGTACGTGGAACATCTGAGTCCATCAGCGCGTGCTGCGTTGTTGGCGCAGACGGGGCAGGGCGTACCGCTGGTTATCCTTGGCGCGAATGCTGCGGACACTGGCGTTTGGCAGCGCGACTTTGGTTTGGCTTTGCATCAGCAGTCGCCAACTACGGAGAAGGAAGATGTGCGGCAGTTTGGCGCGTCCTTGTCTATGCCGCCGGCGAATTTGAATCCGTCTGATAACGCAGCCGAGCCGTGGTCGGTACTGGCGCGCGACGCGAAGAAGCAGCCTTGGATGTGGCAGCGTAGCGTTGGACAGGGGCGCGTGGTGTGGATCGGCGTGGCGGATTGGCATAAGCATGCGATTAGTGAGCCGCAGTTGTTGACGCTGTGGTGGCAGTCGGCCATGGATCGTATTGCGCTGGATAGCGCACAGAAGACGGTTTGGCAGATGAACGATCCGATGCCCGTGCCGGGATTGCGCAGCGAGGTATGCGCGCAGGGCGCAAAGGCTGGAACGGTGCTGGCGGCGGATGGTTACGCACCGATGGCGCTTGCCGCGCGCGCGGACAAGGCGGATGGCGTGTGCGCGGCATTCTGGCCGCAGAAGGCGGGATGGCTGAAGCTCAGCGCCGAAGGTATGGCGGAGCAGGGCGTGGCGTACATCTATGCAGCGAACGATTGGCCCGCGTGGCAGCGCGCACTGCGCAGCGATGCGACGGCGCAGTATGCCGCCCGTTCAGCCGCTGCTCGCGTGGCTGGCGCCGAGGCGGAGCGCCCGTTGCCGGTCGCTCCGTTTGCAGGCCTGTTTGCGCTTTGTATGCTGGGGCTTTGGTATCGCGAGCAGCGCTACTTGGCGGCCCAATCGAGCACGTAGGCAGGAGCGGGCAGGCTGCACGCCGGATCCTGCTGCGGCGCTAGCGGCGTGCGCGCCCACGGTAGTACGCCTGCCCATACCGGCCAGTTCATGTCCTCTTCATCGTCATTCGGCCCGCCGGTGCGCATTTTGCACGCCGCCTCGGCCAGTGAAATGCGCAGCACGGTGGTGGCTGCGTATTCCTTGTCCGAGCCGGGGCGGATTTCTGCCTGGCGGCCGGGCGCTACTTTTTTCATGAATGCTTCCATCGCGTGACGCGCGGCGTCGCCCTCCACCACTTCAAACGTTCCGTAGACCATGGCCGAGCGGTAGTTCATCGAGTGATTGAACGCCGACCGCGCCAGCACCAGTCCATCCAGGTGCGTGATGGTCACGCAGCACTCGCTCTCGATCAAATGCTTGACCATGCGGCTGCCGTTGGAGCCGTGGATGTATAGGTGATCGCCTTCGCGCCAGCAGGCAGTTGGAATACAGTGCGCGCCCTTGCCGTCGCTGAAGGCGATGTGGCACAGGTAGGCGTCATCGATGATGGCGTGCAGGGTGGCGCTGTCGTAGTGCGCGTTGCTGGCGACGCGGCGGACGCGGGTGCGGTCGGTTGGTGCCTGGTTCATGGTTTCCTTTCGTAAAATGACAATATAATGAGATGCTGGCTCTAGAAATAGATCCAGAGATTGCTAATTTTGTGGAGCCACGAATGGACTTTAATCTGCTGGTCAACGGCTATGCGGCGGAGCATGGGCATCGCAATTGGCCGCGTCAGCGCTTGCTGCACGAGTGCCTGCGTGCGGCCATCAGGAGCGGCACGCTGGCAGCAGGGACAAGGCTCGCTGCCTCGCGCGCGTTGGCCGAAGAGTTGGGCGTGGCGCGCAATACGGTGCTGTATGCGTACGAACAGCTAGCCAGCGAGGGCTTCGTAACAACCGACCGGCGTGGCACGGTGGTGGCCAGCGTGGGGCCAGAACCGGCGCGGGATCATGCGCGGGCCGGGCGCGGTGGCCGGAGCCGGGGGGACGCGGCGGCAGTGCCGCAACTTGGCCTCTCGCAGCGCATGCGTGACTTGCGGCCGGTGCCGGGACCGGCCGATCGCATGGGGGCTTTCGTGCCGGGCGTGCCGGCGCTGGAGCAATTCCCGATGGCGCTGTGGCGGCGCTTGCTGGAACGCGCCCTGCGCAGCATGACGGTGGTACAGCTCAACTACGGCGACACCGCCGGCGAACCGCTGCTGCGCGCCGCCATTGCCGATCACCTGCGCGCCTCGCGCGGCGTGGTGTGCGAAGCCGCACAAGTGTTCATTACCGACGGCACGCAGAACAGCCTTGATCTCTGCATGCGCGCCTTGGCCGACGAAGGCGACACCATCTGGATCGAAAATCCCGGCTACGGTGGCGCCATGGCCGCCGCACGGGGCGCAGGGCTCGCAGTACAAGGCATCGACGTGGACGACGACGGCATGGCTCCAACCGCGCAGGATTGGCTACTGCGGCCACCACGCCTGATCTATACCACGCCATCGCACCAATACCCGGTGGGCAGCGTGTTAAGCCTGCGCCGCCGTCTCGCCCTCATCGAAGCCGCGCGCACTGCTGGCGCCCTAATCATTGAAGACGACTACGACAGCGAATTCCGCCACGACGGCGCACCGCTGCACGCCATGCAAGGCCTGGCGCCGGATGCGCCGGTGGTCTACCTCGGCACCTTCAGCAAAACCATGTTTCCCTCGCTGCGCATCGGCTTCGTGGTGGTGCCGGCCGCGCTGGCCGAACCGTTCGCACAGATGCGCGCGCAATCAGCGCCACGCGGCCGCGTAGCCGAACAACTGGCGCTGGCCGAGTTCCTGCGCAGCGGCCAATTCCTTGTTCACCTGCGCCGTATGCGCAGACTGTATCGCCAGCGGCGCGATGCGCTAGTGGCGGCATTGGAAAAACATTTGGGATCAGTAGCGACAGTACACGGCGGCTCGGCCGGCATGCACCTATCGCTGCGCTTCAACGACGCGCGTATCGACGACGTGGCCATCGTGACGCAAGCGCAGGAACACGGCATCGCCGTCAATGCACTCAGCACGCACGACACGCAAGGCGATTCGGGATGGAAGGGATTGATGCTCGGCTACGCACAAGTGCCAGCCGAGCAAATGGAAGGACTCATCAAACAGTTGGCGGCGATCATTCACCTTGCGGCCTACGCCGCCAACCGTTCAATTAAAACGCCGTATCAGCACGCACGTACATCGAGCGGCCGTTCACGCCGATAGGGCAGGTTTCCCAGCAGCGGGTGAAGCCCAGTTTCGGGAAGTCGCCGCCGTTGGTCCACTTGTTCGGCAACTGGTTGAACGCGTTGTTCACGCCCACGCTCAGGAAGGTGCGCTTGCTGAAGCCATAACGCACGGTTGCATCTACCAGCCAGCGAGCATCCCACTTTTGCAGTGGGCTGAAGTTCTCGGCATAGACCTCGCCGAAGTAGTTGGCGCGGGTGTTGAAGTTCCATGCGCCGGCCGAGTAGTCAGCAGCGACCACGTGGTGCTTGCGCGGCTGGCCGCGTTCGATCAGGGTCACTTGCGACTGGTCGAACAGCTTGGCACCGCTCAGCACCGACGAAGTCGAGTGGCGCTTGGTCACTTCGGTTTTGTTGAAGCCCAGTTGGGCCGACAGCACCAGTTTCGACGCATCGAACTTGGTGGTGTGTTCCGCCACGATATCCAGGCCGCGAGTGCGGGTGTCGACCGCATTGGTGAAGAACTGCGCCTGGCCTACGCCCAGCGGCTTCAGGATGTTGGCGATCGGGCCGCCGCCGGCTTCCGGTGCGATCTCGCTCGAGAACACGATGCGGTCCTTGATCTTGATCTGGTAGGCGTCGGCGGTCAGCGATACATTCGATGCAGGGCGCAACACGATACCGCCGCTGATGCTGGTCGAGGTTTCTTCCTTCAGCGGCTTGATGCCGAAGGCCTGCGTGACAGCGCTGCCTTGGCGCGCGGTCAGGGTCTCGGTCAGTACGCCGTTATTCAGGTTGGTCGACACGGAGCTGTAGAACTCCTGCTGCACGCTCGGCGCGCGGAAGCCGGACGATGCGCTGGCGCGGAAGCCTACTTCCTTCGACGGATCGAAGCGGGCGCTCAGCTTACCGGTGACGGTGTCGCCGAAGTCCGAGTATTTTTCGTAGCGCACCGCGCCGCCCAGGGTCAGCTCTTTGACTGGTTTGGTTTCAGCATCGAGGAACAGGGCGATGTTGTGACGTCCCGAATCCACTGCGGTGCCAGGCGTGTAGCCTGGGAAGCCCTGGGTACCGGCAGCAGCGGTCGCGCCGCTCGGGGTCTTGATGATGATGGCCGGGTTGTTGGTGCGGCCATACTGGTAGGAGACCGGATCGCCGGCGACGATCTGGTAGTTATCCTGGCGGTACTCAAAGCCGGTGGCCAGCGATACCACGGTGTCGCCAAATTTGACCGGGCCCTTGACGTCGGCGTTGAAGGTCAGCTGGTTGAATTTCAGCGTGCCGGTGTCGGCTTCGCGCGCCGATTCGGCGTAGATGCCGCCGCCCGGTTTAGGCTCGTACCAGTACGAGACGTTCAGGGTATTGGATTCATGGAAGGCCAGTTCGCTGGCGCCGTAGTTGATGCTGAAATCCGCTTTCCAGTCGCCTACCAGGTCGCGGCGATAGCCGAAGGCGAACGAAGCATCCTTGATGTCGGTGCTGATCGCAGGCAGGAAGCCGTTCGGATACACGGCCGGCACGGTGCGGTCGTCGCCGGCCGAGCGGAAGAAGCCGAACGAATCGCTCTTGCGTTGCGAGACGCCGCCGAAGGCATAGAACTCGCTGTGGGCGTCGATCGGCAGTGCGCCGTTCCACCACAGGTAGGCATCCTTGGTGTTGCTGTCGCCGATGTGCTGGGTAACGCGCGGTGGATTGGTGCGCAGCGAGTCCGGGCCGGCGCGGTTGGTTTCGTCGCGCTTGCGCCATTCGGCGGTCAGGTTGACGTAGCCGCCTTGTTCGCCCAGTGCGAAGCCGCGATTGACGCTGGCCGAGTAGTTGTCGCCGTCGCCTTCCGAGGTTGTGCCGTATTGGCCGCTCAGCGCAGTCTCGCCGATGTTCGATTTGAGGACGATGTTGATCACGCCTGCGATCGCGTCCGAGCCGTATTGGGCCGCGGCGCCGTCGCGCAGGACTTCAATGTGGTGTATCGCCGCCAGTGGAATGGCGTTGATGTCGGTACCGGCCGAACCGCGGCCAATGGTTTGCTGCACGTTGACCAGCGCCTGCTGGTGGCGGCGCTTACCGTTGATCAGCACCAGCACCTGGTCAGGGCCGAGCGAGCGCAGGGTGGCAGGACGGATCGAGTCGGTGCCGTCGCTGATGAAGGTGGTGGAGAAGTTGAACGACGGATCCAGCGTTTGCAGCAGCTTGCCCAGTTCCAGCGGGCCGGCCGTTTGCAGGTCTTTCTGGCTAATCAGGCCGACCGGCGACGAGGTGTCGAGTGCAGTCTTGGCGACCGAGCGCGAACCGAGAACCACGACGGTTTGTTCATCGGCCTTGGCGCTGCTGTCGGTAGACGATTGCGCGAAGGCGCTTTGCGCAGCCAACAGCAGGATAGCGCTGGCCAGCAAGGTGCGTTTGAATTGAGGTGCTCTTTGCATTGTGTTTTCTCTCTTGGTATTTGAAGACGGCCAGCGGGGTAGGGCCGTTGATAAAAATACTAAGGGTTGCACGCGAAGAGCGACAACGCGGCATGCACCACAATGTTGCGGAATATGCACAATTGCTAATATTCCGTGCTTTGTAACTCAATGTATCGTAAAGTGACCGGCGGCCCGGAACGATCATGGTGCAAGTGTGCACAAAAGTGTGGCGCGCGCGCATCGGTATGAGGCACTTGCATATCGATATGCGGAAAACTACTGGTGATCGCGCATCCAGCCCTTGAGGCCATTGACCCAGTTTTTCGCCGGTAGATTCAAGGTTTTCTTGATTTCGGCGGCACGTTCATACAGCGCGCTGAAGTCCAGCGACGGCGAATTCTTAAACGCGATGACGACGATGTTCGCGTCGTGTACTTCTGGTAGCCATACCACCGCGTCGAACACCAATTCCATGGTTTGCAGGTTCTTGTCGTAGTTGGTGAAGTCGTCGCCAAAGACGTTGGTGGTCATCATGCCGCCGTCGCGCAGTACGTCGGCGCAGCCTTGGTAGAACTCTTGCGAGTCCAGTACCGGGCCGCGCGCTTCTTCGTCGTACAAATCTACTTGCAGGATATCGACCGTGTTGCGGTTGGCTGGATCGAGCACGAAGTCCATGGCGTTCATTTCGCGCACGTTCAGGCGGGCGTCGTTGGACGGCAGGCCGAATTGCGCCTCGCACATGGCGATCACATTGGGATTGAGTTCGATGGCGGTCACGCGCGCTTGCGGCAGGCGGCGGTAGCAGAACTTGGTGAGTGCAGCGCTGCCCAGACCCAGTTGCACGATGTGCTGCGGCTGGTCGTTGAAGAGTAGCCACATCATCATCATCTGCACGTATTCGAGCTCGATGTTGTCTGGCTTGGCGATGCGCATCGCACCCTGCACCCATGAGGTGCCGAGATGCAGGCTGCGCACGCCCTGGTATTCGGTGATGGTGGCAGGCGGGTGGCCGGGCTGGTCGAAACGGATGGTGGGAGATTTGCTCATGGCGCTAGTTTACCAGCCGGCAGATGATTGAGCCGCGCTGTAACCCAAAGCCGAAAGGGGTCTGACCCATGGTCAGGGATAGGGCTATGCCCGCAGATCCTGCGGATCTGCCCCCGGTTCGCCGCCGTGCGGGTTAACAGCTTCGCCGGCCCTTTAGCTAATCAGGGGTAGAAGTAGGGTTACTGTTAACCCGCCACCCTCGCGATTGGTGAGGGTGATGCGGCCGCCGTGGGCTTCGGCGATTTCGCGTGCCAGCGCCAAGCCCAGTCCTGTGCCGCTGCGCTTCGTGGAGTAGAACGGCACCAGCGCGTTGGTCAGCACCGCGTCGCTCATGCCGGGGCCGCGGTCTTGCACGTCGATGCGCACGCCCTCGTGCAGGCGGCGCACTTCAAGGCTGACTTGATCGGCTGGCGAGCCGGATTCGTGGGCGTTCTTCAGCAGGTTGAGTAAGGCTTGCTCCAGTTGGGCCGGATCGAAGGCGCACGGCTCGGCAGGCGCTTCGCCGATTTGCTGGAAGATGACTTGCTCGCCCAGCTGCGTCAAAAACGGCTGCCACGCCTGCGTTTCAAGGCGCGGCGCAGGCAGTTTGGCAAAGCGCGCGTAGCCGAGAATGAAGCTCTCCAGGTGGCGCGTGCGTTCTTCGATGGTGCCGAGGATTTGCGGCAGCCGCTCGGTTTGCCCGCGCCGCACCAGCTCCGCGCCGGAGTGGGCCAGCGAGGTCAATGGCGCCAGGGAGTTGTTCAATTCGTGGCTGATCACGCGGATGACTTTCTTCCACGTCTGGACTTCCTGGCGGCGCAGTTCCATGGTCAGTTGACGCAGCAGCAGCAGTTCGTGTCTGCGGCCGTTTAAGTTGAAGCTGCGGCGGGCTAGGTGGTAGACGTCTTCCTCTTCATCGTCCTTGGTGCTGAATAGTCCGTCGCCGCCGCGCTCTAAGGCTTCCAGTAATGCAGGCGAGGCGTTGGTCAGAACGTCGTCAAGCTTATGGCCCTCCAGCTTGCGGCCCTGGTTGAGCAACTGGCGCGCGGCGACGTTGGCGTAGACGATGGGGCCGGACTCGCTGACCAGTAGCATCGCGACCGGCGTGTTTTGCACCATGGTGTCGAGCAGCAGTTCGCGCTGCACCAGGTCGAGACGCTGTTGACGCAGCACGTCGCCTAGTTCATTGTGGGCGATAACCAGGTCGCTCAGCTCATCGTTCTGCGGCCAGTGCAGGCTGAAGGAAAAGTCGCCGTCCTTGTAGCTGGTGACGGTGCCGGTCAGCGCGCGGAACAGCGACAGCATGCGCTCCAGTTCTGCGCGGATGGTGATGATGGACAGCGGCAGCACGCATAGCAGGCAGACGGCGATCACCAGTCCGGGATTCTTGGGGAAGAAGTGATCCATCGCCAGCGCGATGAGGATGCCGACCGTGAGCAGCGTGCCCACCAGCGCCGTCCAGCGCGTGAGCAGCGAGAGCCGCAGGCCGCGCTTGCGCTCCATCACGGACGGACGATGCCGAGCCGCTCCATGCGGCGGTACAGGGCTTGGCGCGACAGGCCGAGTTCCGCCGCCGCTTGCGCGACCACGCCGCCGGCGCGGCTCAGCGCCAGGCTGATGGCGTCGCGGTCTGGTTCGCGGTTGCTGTCGTCGCCAACGGCGTTATTCATGCTGGCCGCAGGCAGCCCAAGATCGGCCGCCTTGATGACGTCTCCACTGGCCAGCAAGCCCGCGCGCATCATCACGTTCTTCAACTCGCGCACATTGCCCGGCCATTGGTGCGACAGCAAGGCCGCCTGCGCATCGGCATGCAGTTGCTTGCCTTCGCCGAGAAAGTGCATTGCCAGCGGCAGGATATCCATCGGACGTGACACCAGCGGCGGCAAGCGCAACTCGATCACGTTCAGGCGATAGAACAAGTCCTCGCGGAAGGTGCCGGCCCGGATCATGGCCTGCAAGTCCGCATTGGTGGCGCTGACTACGCGCACTTTCACCTGCCGTTCGCGGTTGGAGCCCAGCCGCTCAAAGCGCCCCGTCTCCAGCACGCGCAGCAGCTTCATCTGACCAGCCAAGGGCAGGTTGCCGATTTCATCGAGGAACAGCGTGCCGCCATCGGCCGCTTCAAACTTGCCCTCGCGTGCTTTGGACGCGCCGGTGTACGCACCCGCCTCGGCGCCGAACAATTCCGCTTCAATCAACTCGGAAGGAATCGCGCCGCAATTGAGCACCACGAACGGCCCATTGCGCACCGAGGAATTGGCTTGGATGATTTCTGCAATCCGTTCCTTGCCGGTGCCGTTCGGGCCGGAGATCAGCACCGGAACATCGGCGCGCGCCACCTGGCACGCCAGGTGTATCACGCGTTCCGTGGCCGGATCTTGAAACACCATGCCGCGCAAATCATGGCCGCGTTCCAGTTCGCGGCGCTGGCGCAACTCGCCCTGCACGCGCTGCTGCAAGGCGCGCTTGGCCTGTCCCAGTTCGATCAGATTATTCACGGTGGCGATCAGCTTGTGATCGTCCCACGGCTTGGCCAGATAGTCGGCCGCACCTGCCTTGATCAAATCCACCGCCGCATTCAGGTGCGTCCACGCGGTCAGCAGAATCACCGGCAGATCCGGGTAGCGCTCGCGGATCGCCTTGAACAGCGCCGTGCCTTCCTCGCCCGACGTGGTGTCGGCGGTGAAGTTCATATCCTGTATCACCAGGTCCACGCTGTGCTGCTCCAGCATGGCCAGGCCGGCTTCGGGCGAGGCCGCCCGCAGCGCCTCGATATCGTGCAGCGAAAACAGCACGTCGAGGGCCACGGACACGGCCGCGTTATCGTCAATAATTAATACGGTAGGCATGCCGCAAGCATAACATCATGAAGGCCCATGCACTACGCGCTGCGCGTTGCCGTCGCTGGCGAGATGCTGGCTGCGCGCCATGCCGGGCCATACACCGCGATCACGCCCAGCGCCCAGAAGATGGCGGCGCCGCCCAGCAGGTAGCCGGCCGGCAGGCGCGGCATCTCCAGCTGGCTGACCAGCATCTGGTTCAAGCCGAGCGCGATCAGCAGGCCGGCTGCTACGCCAGCGCTGGTGATCATGAAGTTCTCGGTAATGAAGTAGCGCAGGATGTCGATGCGGCGCGCGCCCAGTGCACGGCGGACGCCGATCTGTTTGCGGCGCTGCGTGACCCACAGGCTGGCCATGCCGACGATGCCGCTGGCGGTGATCAGCAACAGCAGCACGCTGACCGTCACCAGCATCCACGCCAGAGCGTTATCGGCGCGATAGCGTTCGCTGCGCATTTCGCTCACGGCGCGCGCGCGCGTGACCACCGGGGTTGGCGAAGCGGTGCGAATGGCTTCCGCCGTTTCCTTCATCACGCGATCCAGCTGGCCCGGTTCGGCGCGCATGGTGTAGTGGGTGACCTCAATGCCGGTCAGGCGCGCCGGCGTGATGATCGAGTACTCGCCGGTTTCACTGATCTGCGCGCCCGGCGTTTGCAGGCGATCCACCACGCCAACGAGCTGCACGCTGCGCGCCTTTTCGCCGGTGCCGAAGAACACCGTCTTGCCGACGTAGCTGCTCTGGCCCGGCCACATTTTCTCGGCCAGCGCGCGGGTGACGATCCCCACTTTCGGGAAGTCGTCGCTGGTATTGACGTCGATCTCCGGCACTTCATTCGGCAGGAAATCGCGGCCCTCGATCATTTTCAAGCCCCACGTTTTCACTAGCGAATCGGCTGTGTGATAGCCGCTCGCCTGCACCGTGCTGCGAGTCTGTTTGCGGTCTACCGCGAGGCCGGTGTAGTTACCGGAGCGCGACAGCGGCATCTGGCTGGTCTCGGACACAGACAGCACGCCCGGCACGGCGCGCAACGTGGCGGTATCCTTACGCTGGGTCGCCAGCTGGTCTTCGTGACCGCCTTTTTTCAGGTGGCGCACCGTCAGCACGAAGATATCTTGTTCGCGTTCCAGCCCGGAAGGACGGGCCGACACGGCTTGCCGCACCTGCACGATGTGCAGCGCGTTGGCGAGGATGCCGAGGCTGAGGGCGACCTGTATCGCCACCAGTATCGGGCCGGTTTTACTGCGCAGCAGCGCAGACAGGATAGGACGAATTTCCATGATGGCGCTCGCTTATTGAGATTTCAGTTGCAGGGCCGGCGTGACCTGGCAGGCGCGCCACGTCGGCAGCAGGCCGGCGATGATCGCCGAAGCCACGGCCAGTCCGAAGGTGGTGAGCAGCATCACCCAGTCCATGTGCGCGACCAGCGTCAACGCCTTGGACTGCATGGCGATCAAGGCCAGCGCACCGAAGGCCAGCAGCAGGCCAAGCAGGCCGCCGACCAGGCCGACCACCGTGGTCTCGATCAGGAACTGGGCGAAGATCTCGCGGCGCGAGGCGCCCAGCGCACGGCGGATGCCGACTTCCGCTGCGCGCACCGAGAACTTCGCCAGCAGCAGGCCAATGGTGTTCACCAGGCACAGTACCAGGAAGCCGAAGGACAGCCACACGGACAGCTTGTTGTCATTGCCGACCACCTTCTGGTAGTCCAGCCATTCGCGCACGTCGTACAGCATGTTCGGTGCGGCGCGCTTCAGGCGGCCCAGCTTGCGCTGCTCGATGGCGTAGGAGTCGAGGAAGCTTTGCAGCTCGGCGCGGTCGGAGGCGCTGCGGGTTTCGATCCAGCCTTGAATCCAGGTGCACTCGGAATCGAGGAAGGCCTGGAAGCCCGGTGCGATATCCTGGTGGCAGCTGGTGCTGCCGTTGCGGGGGAACTCGTGGCGGATGGCGTTGGAGAAGGGGATGTACATTTCCTCCTCTTCGCTGAAGGCGCCGTCGTTGTTGCCGATGATGCGGTGGAAGCGCGGCACCACGTTCCAGGTATTCAGCACGCCGACGATTTGATACTGGAAGCCGCCCATGGTCATGCGCTTGCCGACCGGGTCGGCGTCGCCGTACAGTTTTTCCGACAGCTTGCGGCTCAGGACTACCACGTCGGCGCCGGCCTTGTCGTCGGCTGGGCTCCAGCCTTGGCCGTGCAGGAACGGCGCTTCAAACATATTGAAGAAGTCCGCGGTCGGCGCGAGGCCGCGCGCGTTGAAGGCGCCGATGTCCTTGCGCTCAGGCTCAATGGCGATGGCGATGCCGAAGACGGCGGTGCGGCGTTCGCCGGCCTTGCTGTTGATGATGTTGACGGCGTCGCGGTAGCTCAACTGATCGTCGTCGATCTTGTCGCCGGCCTTGTAGTTCTCGATGTCGCCGTTGTCGACTAGTGGCACGAACAGGCGGTCGCTCTTGTGCGGAATCGGGTCGCCTGACATCACGTGCAGGATGGTCAGCGTGGCGACGCTTGCGGCCACGCCGATGGCCAGCGTCAGCACCATCAGCGCGGTCAGCGCAGGGTTGCGGCGCAAGCTGCGCACACCCAGCAGGAAGTAGTATTGGAACATGCTGCGCTCCTCGGCTTAGGCGACGTTGGACAGCGACGGCGCCTTGCGCACCAGGTCGGACACCTGGCCGTCGATGATGTGGACATTGCGCTGGGTGCGCACCGCCAGTTCGGGATCGTGGGTCACCATCAGGATGGTAGTGCCTTGAGCGTTGATCTCTTCCAGCAGTTCCATCACGCCGCGCGCCATTTGCGTATCCAGATTGCCGGTCGGTTCGTCGGCCAGCAGCAGCTTGGGTGAACCCGCCAGCGCGCGCGCGATTGCCACGCGCTGTTGCTGGCCGCCCGACAGTTCGGCTGGATAGTGCTTCATGCGCGAGGCCAGGCCGACTTTCGCCAGCGCGTCTTCGATGCGCTCTTTGCGTTCGGCGGCGTTGAAGCCGCGATAGCGCAGCGGCACGTCGACGTTATCAAACAGCGACAGGTCGGGAATCAGGTTAAAGCCCTGGAAGATGAAGCCCAGCTTCTCGTTGCGCAGGCGCGAACGGGCATTGTCGTCCATGCCTTTGACGTTGATGCCGTCCAGGATGTACTCGCCGTCGGTGAATTCTTCCAGCAGGCCGGCGATGTTGAGGAAGCTGGTTTTGCCGGAGCCCGAAGGGCCGGTGACGGTGACGAATTCACCTTGCTTGACGTCGATCTCGAAACCGCGCAGCGCGTGCGTTTCGATCATGTGAGTGCGATAGACTTTGCTCAGGTTTTTCATGCGCAGCATGGAGGGCCTCTTGGGTAAAGTTATTTATTGATTGATCGAGACGCGTTCGGCGTTCTCAAAGGTTTCAGTACCGGCTACAACAATCTTGTCGCCTTGTTTCAGGCCGCCGAGAATTTCCACGGCGGAGACGCTGGTGGCGCCGAGCTTGATCGGGGTACGGATGGCGATGCCGTCGCGGACCACGTAGGCATAGCGGCCACCTTCCGATTCCACGAACGGGCCGCGCTGCACCATCAGGGTGTTTGGTTTTTCGTCGATCAGCAGGCGCGCGGTGAGGCGCTGGTTCTGGCGCAGGCCAGCCGGCTGCTCGCCGTTGAAGCGCACGCGCGCCAGCACCTGGTTCTTCACCACTTCCGGCGACAGCGCGGACAGCTTGCCGGTGGTGGTGCCGGTGCCGTAATTGACTTCCGCATTCATGCCGATGCCGATGTCGGAGACGTAGGTTTCGGGGACTTCCAATTCCACTTCAAGGCGCGACAAGTCGACAAGCGTCATCAGCGGCGTATTGGCCGGCACCACGCTGCGGTCGGCCACGGACAAGGTGCCGATGAAGCCATCAACCGGTGCGCGCACCGTCAGTTCATCGACGCGGCGCTGGGCGTTGGACAGGGTGCTGCGCTGCTGATCCAGCTGTTTGATTTTGGATTCCAGTTCCAGCGCCACGTTGTCGTTTTCCAGCGCCGATGCCTCGGTGGCGTGCTTGGCGCGGATGACGGCGGAGTTCACGGCGTCCTTGGCGCGCTGGTATTCGATCTTGGCGACCGCGCCTTCGTTGGCGACGGCGTCGTAGCGCTCCAGCGTGCGCTGGGCCGAGACGCGGTCGATTTCGGCGGTGTCGGCGTCGCGCTGGGCCAGCAGCTTTTGTTTGCGGGCGAGGATGCGCTGGCGCGCCACGTCGGCCTCGGTTTGGGCGTAGGCGGCTTGTTCGCGTTTCAGCGCGTCGGACAGGTCGGGCGATTCGAGGACGGCGAGGACATCGCCTTTCTTGACCGTGTCGCCGGCGTGGACTTTCAGCGTGACGGTGGCCAGCGATGGCGCGTACAGGGTTGGGCTGACGGCGGCCACCACGCGGCCGTTGACGGCGGCGTCGCGGATCAAGGTGCCGCGTCCCACTTCGGCGATGCGCAGGCGCGAGATATTGACGGAATGGTCGCTGCCGCGCCAGGTGTGAATCAGCGACCAGCCGGCGGCCAGCACCGCCACGGCAGCGGCGGCGATGATGATGCGGCGCTTGGTGAACTGTCCCTTGGGTGGGGCAATGACGGCGTCTTGAGATGAGGTGTCGCGGATCATGGATTGCTCGTTTGTGAGTAGATACGCAACGTTATGCAGAAAGCGTGCCACACGCTAAGTGATTGATTTATATGGAGCGGACGTTCGTGTCCGCTGTCCGTCAGGCGTCCGCGCTGTCCGGGGCGGACTTGAAAAATTGGCAACCGCCGCCAATTGGCTGTCCATGACCGATTACCCTTTCGTCCCTAGCGACATTGCCCTTTATCGCCGCATGCAGTCCGGTGCGGATGCCCTGATGGATCAGCAAACGTGGGACGACCTGCTGCTGCCGGCCTACAGCGCCGAGCTGGCGCGTGAGACCAGCATCTTCGGCCAGCAGGAGCTGCATCGGCGCTTGTACGCAGCGTCCGGCGGCGAGGTGTCCGTGTCCGCTGACCGCGTGCGCGGCTTGATGGCGGATGACGCGGCGCGGGTTCAACTGCTCACCGCGACCAAGGATCTGCGCCGTGCAAATCGAGAGATTAGCGAGACCTTGTTTGGCCCGGCGCTGCCATCGTCGCCGCGCTGGCTGCCTGTGCTGGGCTGGTTGCCGTTGGCGTTTTTGGCATCGGCCGCCGCAGCGCTGGGCATGGGGTGGATGCCGATGTGGATCGTGACCTTGGTCTTGTGGCTGTCCTTGTGCGCGATACAGATGCGTTATCACGAGGCGGTGCAGGAGTGGGGCGGCATCCTCGATAGCACGCAGCTGATGCTGCGCGCGCATTCGCTGCTGCCTTGGGACGATGCGGCGCAGGCGGGCAAACTCAATCGGCGCTTGAGCCGTTCGCTGATGTCCGGCATGCCGGGCGTGGCCGAGTACAGCGATTGGCTATGGCTGCAAAACGTGCGCCACTACTTCCGCAGCCGCGACGTGGTGCGCGAGAACATCGGCTTCCTGCGCGCCAGTTTTGAACGCGTGGCGGTGCTGGATGCGGATCTGGCATTGGCGCGGCATTTGTCGGCCACGCCCCATTGCTGGGCTGAGCAGGGCGATGCAGTGGAGATGGCGCAGGTAGTGCATCCGTTGCTGGCGGATGCGGCGGCGCTGGACTTCGGCATGGCGCAGCAGGGCGTCTTCATCTCCGGCCAGAATGGCGTCGGCAAGAGCACCTTGCTGCGTACCGTGGGCCTGAACCTGATCACCGCGCGGGCCTTCGGTTTTTGCTACGCGGCGCGCGCGGTGACGCCGCTGCTGCCGGTGTATTCGAGCATGCAGAACGAAGATGCGCTGGGCGCTGGCGAAAGCTTCTACATGGCCGAGCTGCGGCGCGGACAAGAGCTGCTGGCATTGGCGGCGCAGCGACCGGCCATCTTCATCATCGACGAAATCTTCCGCGGCACGAACTACCTTGAATCGGTATCGGCGGCAGCGGCAGTGCTGCATGCATTGGCGCAGCAGGGACGCGTGGTAGTGGCTTCGCACCATCTGGTTCTGGCCTCATTGCTTTCGGACTGCCTGCAACCTTGGTGCGTCAGCCGCCGTGACGGCGAATGGCAACTCAGCCCGGGCATCCTCCAAGACACCAACGGCATCAGCTTATTGAGCGAGCGCGGCTTCGCCCCCGCCATCACCACCAAGGCCAACCGCATCCACGCATGGCTCAGCAACTACATGGCTCATCCCACCGGAGGAGAGGGCCTCCCCCTAAATTAAGCTAGATTCAGAAAGTATTTTATTAGCGTATAATTTCCCGTTAGTAATTTTTTAAAAGTAACAGGAGATTAGGCGTGAAAAATATTACTGTGAAGGCGAGCCTGCTGGGCGTGCTGGTGTTGTTTGCGGTGATGCTGCTGGCGGGCGCCGGCTTGGGGATTTTCGCTTTGCAGCAGTCGAACCGCTCGATCGCCGAAGTGCATCAGATCGCAACGCAGGTGATCACGATCAATGACGCCTACAAGGACACCACCCGCACCCGCTCGGCCCTCACGCGCGGCTACGCGGCGCTCAAGGAAAGCGATAACAAGGCCGACCGCGACTCCGCGCTGGCCAACGCCAAAAAATCCTACCAGCGCACGCTTGATTTCCTCGATAAGTTTGAAAAAGCGCCTGGCTATCCCGGCCAGGATGCACAGCTGAAGAAGGATCTGATCGACGCCGGCCGTAAGCTGTCCGCCGTGCTGGAACGCGCTTCCGCCGCGCTGGCGAAGGATGACACGGCGGCGTACTCGGCCATCAATTCCGGCGAGCTGACGCCGACCGGCGCCGCGTTTTCGCAGTTGCTGGAAAAATTCCAGAAGCTGGGCGATGAGCAGATCAACGAGTTGACCGATAAGCGCGCCAGCGAGTACACGGTGGTGATGTGGCTGGTGGCGCTCGGCTTGCTGATCGCATTGGCAGTGGTGGGCGGCGCGCACTGGCTGTTGCGCTCCACGGTGCTGGTGCCGCTGGAAGGCGCGGTGGCGCAGCTCGACCGCGTCGCCAGCGGCGATTTGACCGCGCACATTGAGGCCGAAGGCGATAACGAGATCCAGCACCTGCTGAAAGCGATCCAGCGCATGCAGCGCGATTTGCTGTCGACCGTGTCGCGCGTGCGCCAAGGTGCGGATGTGATTAACACCGGCTCGCAGGAACTCGCGGCCGGCAACATGGAGCTGTCCTCGCGTACCGAGACGCAGGCTAGCTCGCTGGAAGAAACCGCCGCCTCGATCGAAGAGTTGACCAGCACCGTCAAGCAGAATTCCGAGAACGCCCAGCACGCGCGCAAGCTGGTGGAAGGCGCATCGACCACCGCCGCGCAGGGCGGTGAGGTAATGCAGCAGGTGGTCAGCACCATGAATGACATCAACGATGCCTCGCGCAAGATTGTGGATATCACCGGCGTGATTGATGGCATCGCCTTCCAAACCAATATCCTCGCGTTGAACGCGGCGGTGGAAGCGGCGCGCGCCGGTGAGCAAGGCCGGGGCTTTGCGGTGGTGGCGACTGAGGTACGCAATTTGGCGCAGCGCTCGGCGGCAGCGGCCAAGGAGATTAAGGTGCTGATTGATGATTCGGTGCAGAAGATCCGGCTCGGCACCAATCTGGTTGAGCAGGCCGGCACCACCATGACCACGCTGGTCGGCGACGTGCATCAAGTGACGCAGATCGTCGGTGAAATTGCCGTCGCCAGCCGTGAGCAAAGCGAGGGCATTGACCAAGTCAATCAAGCCGTGGCGCAGATGGATCAAGTGACGCAGCAAAATGCCGCGCTGGTGGAGGAAGCCGCAGCGGCCACGCAGTCGCTGCAAGACCAGGCCAGCGAGTTGCAGCAGACAGTCAGCGTGTTCAAGATCGGCGATGCCGGCGCAGCGGGCGGCAGCCGCGTCGCTGGCCGCTTGGCGCTGCGCTAAAGATAGTTGGGCGATTCAATCATGATTGACTTCGCCCAAAACCCGGCCTATTATTTCTGTATTGACAGAAATTAGAGAAATCCATGAAGCTTACGCCGACCATTCAAAAGTACATCCTGCACTGGGGGGAAATGGGCGCGCGCTGGGGCGTTAATCGCACCGTGGCGCAGATTCATGCGCTGCTGTTTCTGGCTAACCAGCCGTTGCACGCAGAGGAAATCGTCGAGACCTTGAGCGTGGCGCGTTCCAACGTTAGCAATAGCCTGAAAGAGCTGCAAAGCTGGGGATTGGTGCGCACAACCCACTTGGCCGGCGACCGGCGTGATCACTTCGTTGCCTTGCAGGACGTGTGGGAAATCTTTCGCGTCATTGTTGAGGAGCGCAAGAAGCGCGAGATCGATCCCACCCTGACCGTGCTGCGCGCCTGCGCCGTGGAAGCGGAAAACGATCCGCAGTTAGAACAGGCGACCAAGGTCAAGATGGATCAAGTGCTGGACTTCCTCGAAATGCTCACGGCCACCTACGACGACTACAAGCATCTGCCGCCGGCGACCATGCAGCGTTTCCTGAAAATGGGTGGCAAGGTAGCGCGCTTGCTCGGCAGCGATTAAAAAATTTGGCCAATCATTTCTGTTTTGACAGAAACAACAGATGGAGGCGCTCAACATGAATAAGCCTGTACTGATGCTGTACTACGACGGAAACTGCAGCATTTGCCGCGCGCAGATGTCGCGTCTGCGCGTGCGAGACCGTACTGGCTGTCTGGCTTTCTCTGACATCGCTTCGCCTGACTTCTCTCTACAGGAGGTCGGTGTAAGCATGGAGGCGCTGGGCACGGAGATTCATGTACGTACTGCCGATGGCCGTCTGTTGGTGGGCATCGATAGCCTGGTTGCCATTTATACCGCGCTGGGGCGTGGCTGGTTGGTAGCTCCGCTGAAATGGCGCATGCTGCGGCCGCTGTTTGCGGCAATGTACCGTACCCTCGCGCGTAATCGTTATCGTCTCTCAGCGTGTGCCGATGGTGTTTGCAACATGGCGGGCAAATCATGAGAACCAGATCATTGCTAGTTCGCTGGATATACGGCGTGGCCGTGGTGCACCTGGTGGTGGGAGTGCTGCTGCCGCTATGCGCGGAGATGGCGATCACGGAGGCCTACCGACGCAGCATCGAGGGCTTTTTCTTCGGCGGCGAGGCGCCGCTGGCCGGCCGGGCGCTGCATAGCTGGTGGATATCGCTGTTTGGCCCCACCGTACAAGCTGCAGCGATCTGGATGGCGGGCCTGGCCGTGATTGGCGACCAACAGAGAAACGCCTTCGCCTGGCTGATGCTCATTCTCGGCCTGATCGTATGGGCGCCGCAGGACATGCTGATTTCTGCCCGC
Source organism: Duganella rivi (assembly GCF_009857435.1). Taxonomy (GTDB): domain Bacteria; phylum Pseudomonadota; class Gammaproteobacteria; order Burkholderiales; family Burkholderiaceae_D; genus Rugamonas; species Rugamonas rivi. The sequence goes on along the minus strand of NZ_WWCK01000006.1, from coordinate 64,120 downwards.
GCGCATTGCTGGATCAATCTGTGGATCGACCTGGCCGCCGTGGCAGTCATGCTGCCGCCATTGCTGTGGCTATGCAAGCTCGATTGGGCTATTACAAGAAAAGAGGCCGTACTATGAATACCCACCTGCTGGCTTTGCAGCTGATGGCAGTGCAGGGCTGCCTCGGCGCGTTCGATACGCTGTATCACCATGAATTGACCGAGGCACTGCCTGGCCGGCCCACGGCGCGGCGAGAACTGTCCATTCATGCGTTGCGGGCGTTGATTTACAGCGCCTTGTTTATCGGCCTGTCGGCGTGGTCGTTCCAAGGCTGGTGGGCGCTGGCGCTGCTGCTGGTCCTCACGATTGAAATCATCCTGACTTTGTGGGATTTTGTCGTGGAAGACCGTACCCGCCTGCTGCCCGCCACGGAACGCGTTACCCACACCGTGTTGGCAATGAACGGCGGCGCCTTCATTGCATTGCTGGCGATCGGCACGCCCGGAATGTTCGCCCTGCCGACTGCCCTCGTGTGGCAACCTCACGGCGGCTTGAGTATCTTCCTGGCGCTGTGCGGTGTTGGCGTGGGCCTGTCGGGCTTGCGCGATGCCTGGGCGGCGCGCGCTATCGGCCGCATGCAGGAGCGTGACGCTGGCGGCGCACCGGTGCGCTTTGCCGGCACGGAACGAAGCTTCCTCATCACCGGCGGCACCGGCTTTATCGGCCAACGGCTGATACGCGCTTTGCTGCGCGATGGGCATCGCGTTACGGTACTGACCCGGCAAGTGAAGCAGGCGGCGTGGCTGTTTGATGGCCGCGTTGAGTGCATCGCCAGCATGGCGCAGTTGCCGTCTTCGCGCAGGTTTGATGTCGTGATCAATCTGGCTGGCGCGCGTATCTTGGGCTGGCGCTGGAGTGCCGCGCGGCGTGCAGTGCTGCGGCAAAGCCGCGTAGGGCTAACCAGCAAGCTGGTGGATTGGATCGCGGCTGCGGAGCATAAGCCGGCCATGCTGTTGTCGGCGTCAGCGATCGGCTACTACGGCATACAGCAGCGCGGCGACGACACGGAATTGAGCGAGCAAGCCGCCCCACAAGCGATGTTCATGTCCGACCTTTGCCGCGAATGGGAAGAGGCCGCGCACGCTGCCGAGGCGCATGGCGTCCGCGTTGCCTGCATGCGTTTCGGGCTGGTGCTCGGCACGCAAGGCGCGCTGCCGATGATGCTGTTGCCGATTAAGCTCGGTCTTGGCGGCCCGCTGGGCGGAGGCAAGCAATGGCTGTCGTGGATTCATGTCGATGACCTGATAGCCGGCATTGCCCATTTGTGCCGGACGCAGGGTGCTGGCAACTATAACTTCACTGCACCGGAAACGCTCTCGCAGGCGGAGTTTAGCCGGGTAGCGGCATCGGTGCTGCGCCGCCCGTTCGGCATGCCGACGCCGGGCTGGCCCATGCGGCTGGTGCTGGGCGAGCAGGCAGATCTGCTGCTGGAGGGGCAGCGGGTGGTGCCGGCCAAGCTACTGGGCAGTGGATTCACGTTCGCCTATCCGAAACTGGATGGCGCGCTGCGCAACTTGTTGCGCTAGCGTCGAGAATTCTATTTTTCCTGCTTGAGCGGTTTGCCCTTGTCCATCACTTCGCGGCAGTCGCCCTTGAAGCTGGCGTTGTCGTAGTTGGACCAGCCGTAGCTGTCGACGTAGCGCTTGTGCTGCTTGAATTGCTTGCTCAGGAAGCTCCACTCCAGCTTTTGATCGTCGTATTGGATGTCACCCAAGTCCAGCAGCGTGTGGAACATGTTCTCGGTCGCCAGCCGCGCCTTGCGGTGGCGCAGCAGCTGCCTGACCTTCTCCGGGTAACGCTCCTTGTACTCGTCCGAGTACCACACCATGGCCGGCACGTGGAATTCATACTGCGTGTTGTGGCCGTGGAAGGCGAGGTTGCAACTGCCGTCGTACAGCGTCTGGCCGTGATCGGCCACGTAGACCATCGAGCCCAGCTGCTGCGTGCCTTTCAGTTGCTGGATCACTTGCGACAGGAACCAGTCGGTGTACAGGATCGAGTTGTCGTAGCTGTTGTTCAGCTGCGGCTTGATTTTCAGGTCGGTGTACACCGGCTTGTCGACGCCGAACAGCGACGGCTGCCACTTGTCGAATTCCTTCGGATAGCGCTGGCTGTAGTTCCAGTGGTTGCCCAGCGTGTGCAGCACGATCAGCTTTTTCGGCGCCGGATCGTTGATCGCGTGCTGCAAGGGCTCCAGCAAAATCTGGTCGAAGTTGGAGTTGTTGGTGAAGCCGCCCAGGTTCATGAACTGGATCACGTTGGCCTCTTTCGCAAACACCGACACCGGCGTATCAAACTGGCCGAACGAGATTTGATTCGACAGCCAGAACGCCTTGAAGCCGGCCTCCTTGTACGCGGTGATGAAGGACTTCTCGTAGAAGCCATCCTTCAGGCTTTGCATGGCCGGCTTGCGCGAGATAATCACCGGCACCGACAGGCGCGTTGCCGAGACGGCGGTAATCACGTCGGGCAGCGTCACCAGATTGGCTTCCTGTTTGAGCAGCGGCGTGGTGTCGCGCGCGTAGCCGTTGATGCCCCAGCGGTCGTAGCGCGACGATTCGCCGATCACCACGATGACGATTTCCGGCGCATCGTTCTGCACCGGCTGGCGCGCCTTGAAGGTGAAGCTGCTGCTGCGCTGGCCAAGATCGGCCAGGTATTCGCGCTCCTTGTAGAAGTCGATGCCGCGCGCGGTCAGGCCGAACGGCCACGAGGAGGCGAAGTCGCCAAAGCCCAGCGGCGAACGCACCCGCCACGGCAGCGCCGGCCAATGCCAGCCGGTGTGGCCGGCGCCGGCGACGGCCGCATGCTCAGGATCCTTGTCTTCCACCGCGTCCTCTTCCTCCGACGCCTCATCCTCGCTGACGGCGGCGGTGTCGGCCGAGGTCATGCCGACGAAGCGCAGCGCCGAGCTCAGCGCGGAGCCGATGGCCGACCCGGCCGGGGCAGTCTTGCTGGCGCTGGCATGCACTGGCGCCGCCGGCCTGGCGCTGACGCCGAATTCCCAGCCATAGGCCCACAGGCCGGCCAGCGCCACTAATATAGAGAGCGCGATCCAGCGCGTCTTGCCGCGCCACGCCAGCACCGGGCTGCGGCGGGCGGCGATCTGCACCGCGATCCACCACGCGATCACGCCCAGCAGCACGGCCGCCATCAGCCACACTTTGCGGCCGAGGAATTCCATCGCCTCCTTGGGACTGGTCTCGGCAATGATGCCGAGGTGGTGGGTGGAAATCCCCTGGCCGTAATAAATGAACAAGTAAATCTCGGTCGGCAGCGCCAGGAATGCCGGGATCAGCAGCCAGTGGAACCAGGCCGGCCGCCCAAACACGCCCCACACCGCCAGCCATGCCAGCAGCTCCACCGCCAGCACGTGCGCCAGATCCGGCGCCTGCTTGCCCAGCAGCAGCGGCACGCACGGCACCAGCGACAGCAGCAGGTAACTGATCAACACAAACAGGGGCGCGGGGCGCAACAGGGATCGCATGCGGGAAGACTGGCGGTTAAAATTATTTGCTATTATCAAGTCTTTCTTGATCTCCGGGCTAGTGTTTGCTTCCCCCTTGCAAGCCGCATTCCGCCGTGAAATTGGTTGACTGGGCCTCGCATCACGTCTATACTCGCGAGTTCTCAATTTATTCTGCACATCGTATACGTTGAATCTGGCTGCTCCATGAGAGTGGCTGTTTGCGCCTCCGACGGCCCATAAATCGAGAGAAGGTTTTTTGTCCCCGGCACTATGACCGGGTTGTTAACGTTGTAATTTAGTTGGGTTTAGAACGATGCCAACCATCAATCAACTGATTCGCCAACCACGCACCAAGCTGGTCGTGAAGAGCAAATCGCCGGCGCTGGAAAACAGCCCGCAAAAACGTGGCGTGTGCACCCGTGTGTACACCACCACTCCTAAGAAGCCAAACTCGGCACTGCGTAAAGTTGCCAAAGTGCGTCTGACCAACGGTTTCGAGGTAATCTCGTACATCGGCGGTGAAGGCCACAACCTGCAGGAACACAGCGTTGTTCTGCTGCGCGGCGGTCGTGTAAAAGACTTGCCAGGTGTGCGTTACCACATGGTTCGCGGTGCACTGGATACCCAGGGCGTTAAAGACCGTAAACAAGCTCGCTCGAAGTACGGTGCCAAGCGCGCCAAGCAAGCTAAGAAGTAATCTACATTAATTGAGTTGAGCCGGTCGCGAGACCGAGTAAGTGGTTGGCTATGATGGCCGCCGCGAGTGACCGCAAGGCACTCAACTGAAGATAAAAGGAAATGACATGCCACGTCGTCGTGAAGTACCCAAGCGCGAGATCCTGCCGGATCCAAAATTCGGCAACACCGATGTCGCCAAATTCGTAAACGTTCTGATGCTGTCCGGTAAAAAATCGGTTGCAGAGAACATCATCTACGGTGCTTTCGAGCACATCTCGCAAAAGTCCGGCAAAGATCCGCTGGAAGTGTTTGCTACCGCAATCAACAACGCCAAGCCGCTGGTTGAAGTGAAATCCCGTCGCGTTGGTGGTGCTAACTACCAGGTGCCGGTTGAAGTCCGCCCAGTGCGCCGTATGGCTCTGTCCATGCGTTGGCTGCGTGAAGCTGCCAACAAGCGCAGCGAAAAATCGATGCCACAACGTCTGGCCGGCGAACTGCTGGAAGCCGCTGAAGGCCGTGGCGGTGCGATGAAGAAGCGTGACGAAGTTCACCGCATGGCTGAAGCGAACAAAGCGTTCTCGCACTTCCGCTTCTAATAAAATCGGCCGGCTCCTGAGCCGGCTGTTATCCGTTGTTCGAGGCCGGGCTCATTTTTGTCAGCAAAAATGGCGCTCGGTTTTGTCCATTAAACGATTTAGGATTAATTATGGCCCGCAAGACCCCCATCGAGCGCTACCGTAACATCGGTATCTCCGCTCACATCGATGCAGGTAAGACCACCACCACCGAGCGCGTTCTGTTCTACACGGGCGTGAACCACAAGATCGGTGAAGTTCACGATGGCGCCGCCACCATGGACTGGATGGAACAGGAACAAGAGCGCGGTATTACCATTACCTCCGCTGCGACCACCTGCTTCTGGAAAGGCATGGCGAACAACTTCCCAGAACACCACATCAACATCATCGACACCCCAGGCCACGTTGACTTCACCATTGAAGTTGAACGTTCGATGCGCGTGTTGGACGGTGCTTGCATGGTTTACTGCGCAGTGGGCGGCGTTCAGCCACAGTCGGAAACCGTATGGCGTCAGGCTAACAAGTACAAAGTGCCACGTCTGGCCTTCGTCAACAAGATGGACCGTACCGGCGCAAACTTCTTCAAAGTTTACGACCAGATGCGCGCCCGCCTGAAGGCCAACCCAGTCCTGATCCAGATCCCGATCGGCGCCGAAGACAACTTCAAAGGCGTGATCGACCTGGTCAAGATGAAAGCGATCCTGTGGGACGACGCTTCGCAAGGCATGAAGTTCGACTACGTCGATATCCCTGCTGAGCTGGCGGATTCGGCCGCTGAGTGGCGCGAGAAGATGGTTGAAGCCGCTGCTGAAGCGAACGAAGACCTGATGAACAAGTACCTGGAAGAAGGCGACCTGTCGGAAGCCGAGATCAAGAAAGCGCTGCGCGACCGCACCATCGCTTCCGAGATCGTTCCTATGCTGTGCGGCACCGCCTTCAAGAACAAGGGCGTGCAGGCCATGCTGGACGCCGTGATCGAATACTTGCCATCGCCAGTGGACATCGCTGCCGTTGCCGGTACCGACGAAGACGAACAGCCAGCCACCCGTAAAGCAGCCGACGACGAGAAGTTCTCGGCGCTGGCCTTCAAGATCATGACCGACCCGTTCGTGGGCCAGCTGGCCTTCTTCCGCGTGTACTCGGGCGTGATCAACGCTGGCGATACCGTCTACAACTCGGTGAAAGGCCGCAAAGAGCGCCTGGGCCGTATTCTGCAGATGCACGCTAACCAGCGCGAAGAGATCAAAGAAGTGCGCGCCGGCGACATCGCCGCTGCAGTGGGTCTGAAAGACGTGACCACCGGCGAAACCCTGTGCGATCCAGCGTCGATCATCACCCTGGAAAAGATGGTGTTCCCAGAGCCAGTGATCCAGCAGGCAGTTGAGCCTAAGACCAAGGCTGACCAGGAGAAAATGGGCCTGGCCCTGAACCGTCTGGCTCAGGAAGACCCATCGTTCCGCGTGAAGACCGACGAAGAGTCGGGCCAGACCATCATCGGTGGTATGGGCGAGCTGCACCTGGAAATTATCGTTGACCGTATGAAGCGCGAATTCGGCGTGGAAGCCACCGTGGGCAAACCACAGGTTGCCTACCGCGAAACCGTGCGCAAATCGGTTACCGATGTGGAAGGCAAGTTCGTTAAGCAGTCGGGCGGTCGTGGTCAGTACGGTCACGCTGTTGTGACCCTGGAACCACAGGAACAAGGTAAAGGCTTCGAGTTCGTCGACGCAATCAAGGGCGGTGTGATTCCACGTGAATTCATCCCTGCAGTTGAAAAAGGCGTGCGTGAAACCCTGAACACCGGTGTTCTGGCTGGCTACCCAGTGGTTGACGTTAAAGTCACCCTGACCTTCGGTTCGTACCACGATGTTGACTCGAACGAAAATGCATTCCGCATGGCCGGTTCGATGGCATTCAAAGAAGCGTGCAAACGCGCTAACCCAGTCATCCTGGAACCAATGATGGCTGTGGAAGTGGAAACGCCGGAAGACTACGCCGGTACCGTGATGGGCGACCTGTCGTCCCGCCGTGGTATGGTGCAGGGCATGGACGAAATCCCAGGCGGCGGCGGCAAGATCATCAAAGCCGAAGTGCCACTGTCGGAAATGTTTGGTTACTCGACCACCCTGCGTTCCGCAACGCAAGGCCGTGCAACCTACACCATGGAGTTCAAGCACTACTCCGAGGCGCCTAAGCACGTTATCGACGCGATCGTTACCGCGAAAGCGAAGTAATTCTGGTATTTTTGCAGCCGGGTAGATCATCCGGCTGCACATTTAAAACTTAGTTTGAGGAAGAATCAAAATGGCAAAAGAAAAGTTCGAGCGGACTAAACCGCACGTCAACGTAGGCACCATCGGTCACGTCGACCACGGCAAAACCACCCTGACCGCAGCAATCGCAACCGTTCTGTCGAAAAAATTCGGCGGCGAAGCTAAAGCTTACGACCAGATCGACGCTGCTCCAGAAGAAAAAGCACGCGGTATTACCATTAACACCGCTCACGTCGAGTACGAAACCTCGGGCCGCCACTACGCTCACGTTGACTGCCCAGGCCACGCCGACTACATCAAGAACATGATTACCGGTGCAGCGCAGATGGACGGCGCGATCCTGGTTTGCTCCGCAGCTGACGGCCCAATGCCACAGACCCGCGAGCACATCCTGCTGGCCCGCCAAGTTGGCGTTCCATACATCATCGTGTTCCTGAACAAGTGCGACCTGGTTGACGACGCAGAACTGCTGGAACTGGTGGAAATGGAAGTGCGCGAACTGCTGTCGAAGTACGAGTTCCCAGGCGACGACCTGCCAATCGTAAAAGGTTCGGCACGTATGGCGCTGGACGGCGACACCGGCCCACTGGGCGAACAGGCGATCATGCAACTGGCCGACGCGCTGGACAGCTACATCCCAACCCCAGAGCGCGCAGTTGACGGCGCCTTCCTGATGCCAGTGGAAGACGTGTTCTCGATCTCGGGCCGCGGTACCGTGGTAACCGGTCGTGTTGAGCGCGGCATCATCAAAGTCGGCGAAGAGATCGAAATCGTTGGTATCACCGACACCGTAAAAACCACCTGCACCGGCGTGGAAATGTTCCGCAAACTGCTGGACCAAGGTCAAGCAGGCGACAACGTTGGTCTGCTGCTGCGCGGCACCAAGCGTGAAGACGTTCAGCGTGGTCAGGTTCTGGCAAAGCCAGGCTCGATCAAGCCGCACAACCACTTCACCGGCGAGATCTACGTTCTGTCGAAAGACGAAGGCGGCCGTCACACCCCGTTCTTCAACAACTACCGTCCACAGTTCTACTTCCGTACGACTGACGTGACCGGTTCGATCGAACTGCCAGCGGACAAAGAAATGGTTATGCCAGGCGACAACGTGTCGATCACCGTTAAGCTGATCAACCCGATCGCGATGGAAGAAGGTCTGCGCTTCGCAATCCGCGAAGGCGGCCGTACCGTAGGCGCAGGTGTTGTTGCTAAGATCATCGCCTAATTTTTAAGCGCTGATGTAAGCGGGGCCGACATGGTTGTGTTACCATGTCGGCCCTTGCAGTATCAATCGTTCTTTTTAAAATTGCTGGCGCTACACAGTTGCCAGTTCGCTCTTTTAGGGAATTATCATGACCGTTACCAATCAAAAAATCCGTATCCGCCTGAAGGCTTTCGACTACAAGCTGATCGACCAGTCGGCCCTGGAAATCGTTGACACCGCCAAGCGCACCGGCGCCGTGGTCAAAGGCCCAGTTCCACTGCCAACCCGTATCCAGCGTTTCGACGTTCTGCGTTCGCCGCACGTGAACAAGACCTCGCGCGACCAGTTCGAAATCCGCACCCACCAGCGCCTGATGGACATCGTCGACCCAACCGACAAGACCGTTGACGCCCTGATGAAGCTGGATCTGCCAGCTGGCGTTGATGTCGAAATCAAACTGCAGTAATCGTTTTTAAGTTGGCAGCTGCGGCTGCCGGCTGATGACGGGCCCGCGCGCGCAAGCGTCCGGGCCCGTTGTGTTTTCAGTTCAGTCCCAGGGCCAGCACGCCGGCCGCCACCGCCGGCGGCAGGGCGCCCAGTTTGTTGGCGTTGCGGCGGGCCGGGCTCGGCTCGGTGAAGGGACGCATCAGGTAGTGGCGCGCCATGGCGGCGCCGCCGATGGCAATCGCGTTGTTGCCAAAGTGCGGGGTGCGGATGGTGGGCGCCGCCAGCCCGGTGGCGCTGGCGCAGTCGTGCAGCACGCCGCGGCCGGGCCCGATGAAGCGCTCGCCCAGCCGCAGCGCGGCGCCGCCGACCACGATGCACATCGGGTCGAACGCCACCCACAGATTGTTGAGCAGCACGCCGAGATTGCGCCCGGCCGCTGCCACGGCGCGCGCGGCGCCGTCGTCGCCGGCTTCCGCTTCGGTGAATAATTGTTCCAGCTGCTCGGGCGAGGCCGGCTGCTGCTTGCCGTACACCTCGTCCAGCAGCGCTTGCAAGCCGATCAGCGCGTCGGCGCAGCCGCGCCGGCCGCATGAGCAGGGCGGGCCGCCCTGCTGCAAGATGGTGTGGCCAACCTCGCCGGCAAAGCCGTACAAGCCGGTCAGCAGGCGGCCGTTGACGATGATGCCGGCGCCGACGCCGTAGCCGATACTCAGGTAGATCAGCGGGTCGGCGTCGATCTGGCCGGAGAACTCCAGCTCGGCCAGCGCCGCCACGTTCGCTTCATTCTGGATGAACAGCGGCAGCTCGGCCAGCGGCGTGCCGGCAAACTGCGCGCGCAACTGGCTGGCCACGTCGACGTTGCGCCAGCCCAGGTGGGGCGCGTAGTGCAGCACGCCGGTGGCGTCGTCCACCACGCCGTGCAGGCCGACGCCGATGCCGAGCACGGTGCGCCCGGCCAGCGCCGCGCAGGTGGCCAGCTCGGCCAGGCCTTGCGCCATCAAGCCGATGCAGCCGGCCGTGTCGGCCGCGTCGAGGTAGGGCAGTTCCTGCTCGGCCAGCACTTCACCGAGCAAATTGGTGGCCACGATGCGCGCCATGCCGATGCCCATGTCGGCGCCCAGCAGGGCCAGCCGTTGGCCGTCCAGCTGCAGCGGGGTGGCGCGGCGGCCCAGGGCGCCGGTGGCCAGGATGTCGGCCTCGGTCAGCCAGCCTTCGTCCAGCAGTTCGCGCACCAGCAGGCTGACGGTGGACTTGGTGAGGCCCACGGTCTCGGCCAGCGCCGCGCGCGACAGTCCCGGCGCGCTGCACAACTGGCGCACCAGGGCCATGCGATTGATTTGCTTGAGTAACTGCTGGTCGCCAGCGACGATCATGGTGCGGATTCCAAAATGGGGCGTCTGCGGATCATACACCAAGCTTGTCACAACGACTATCAATCTCCCCGCACGGACATAATGGCCCGCTTTGGTGCGTACTTACAACAGCCGATGCGCAGAATCGGTGCGTAATTTGTTCGATCAATTGACGAATGAGCAGGATTCTCCTATCCTGAACTTGTCTAATAGTCATAAGAACGAGACCGGACAGCTTCCCCAAGGCGGGCATCACACCGCCGTCCGCTGTTCTGCGGCGCCTTACAGAACTACCCAGCAGTCAGTTTGAGTAGGATCAGCCCCGGCAAAGCAGCGCCGGAATAAACATAAAACAAGGAGATGAAGTGCGTACTTCGATGAAAACGTTTTCAAAGGCGCCACGACAGCGCCGCCTGATGAGCTTGGCCGTGGCCGGCGCTTGCGCCGCGTTCAGTGTAGCCCAAGCACAAGATAGCAACCCAGCCGGCGACAGCACCACCGGGCCTTCCGTGGTGGTGACCGGCATCCGCGCCAGTATGCAGTCGACGCTGAACATGAAGCGTAATTCCGATGGTATCGTCGACGGCATCGTGGCCGAAGACATGGGTAAATTCCCGGATACCAACCTGGCCGAATCGCTGCAACGGATTTCCGGCGTCTCGATCGACCGCAACAACGGCGAAGGCCAGAAAGTGACCGTGCGCGGCCTGGGCCCGGACTTCAACCTGGTGCTGCTGAATGGCCGCCAGATGCCGACCTCGGATCTGGGCGACCGCGAAGGCCGCTCGTTCGACTTCTCCAACCTGGCCTCGGAAGCGATCTCGCAGCTGCAGGTGTACAAGACCGGCCGCGCCGACAACCCAAGCGGCGGCATCGGCGCCACCATCAACGTCATCAGCGCCCGGCCGTTCGACAATCCGGGCCTGCACTCGAGCGTTGGCGTCAAGGCGGTGAAAGACACCTCCAACGACCACGTGGTGGACGCCTTCAAGGGCAAGAGCGTGACGCCGGAAGTATCGGGCATCTACTCCAACACCAGCGCCGACGGCCGCTTTGGCGTGGCAGTCAGCGGCAGCTACCAGTCGCGCGACTCGGGCGTCAACCGCGCCGGCCTGTTCAACGGCTACCGCGGCCCTTACCTGGGCTCGGCCGTGGTCGATGGCCAGACGCTGCCGCAGCCAGGCCAGCCAGGCTCGCAGAACATCACCAACCGCCCGGCGCCCGATGCGCTGTACTCGGTTCCGCAAAACTTCGGCTACAACAGCTCGGCGATCCAGCGTCAGCGTACCAACGGCCAGCTGACCTTGCAGTTCCGCCCGGTCAAGGAATTGACCACCACGGTCGACTACACCTATTCCGAACAGAAGATCCAGACCAAGCGTAGCGAGTTGAGCGTGTGGTTCGCGCAGACCCCGACCTCGACCAGCGTGTGGCCGAGCGGCCACGTGGTCAGCCCGATCAGCTACCAGGAAGTCTACCCGACGCCGCAGGATATCTCGGTGGTGGGCGGCGATTTCGCCACCAAGACCAAGAACAAGTCGTTGGGCTTCAACGCCGTGTGGAAAGCCACGCCGGATCTGAAAGTGGAGTTCGACGCCCACCACTCGACCGCCGAGTCGGGTTCCGACAGCCCGTTCGGCTCCGAGAACTCGCTGTCCAACGCCAGCTTCAGCCGCGGCACCACCAAGATCGACTTCAGCACCGAGCTGCCGATTCTGACCATGCCAGCCGCCAACCTGGCCGCCGCGCCGATCCAGGCGGCCGGTTCGTGGTTCCACGAGGCCTACGTGAAGTCGACCGTCAAGCAGGCCCAGGCCAAGGCCAGCCTGAAGCTGATGGAGGCGTCCGACCTGAACTTCGGCGTCAGCTACACCGACAGCACCAACCGCTCGACCTACGCCAACGTGCAGAACAACACCTGGGGCGGCGCCACCAAGCCGTCGGACTACCCGGCCAGCCTGTGGACGGCCAACCCGATGTCGTCGTTCTTCGACAAGCTGGGCGGTTCCGGCTCGCCTAACCTGTTTGCCACCCTGTACAGCTTCGACTTCGCCACCGTGCGCCAGGCCACGGCCAACGCCGTCGGCAACCAGGCCGCCTACCTGCCGAACAAGGGCAAGCCGGACACCGACCGTTCGATCCAGGAAAAAGTCACCTCGGTCTACGCCTCGCTGGGCACCGACTGGGATACCGCGATTCCGGTGCACACCTCGGCCGGCGTGCGCGTGGAACGCACCAAGGTCACCTCGATCGCCCAGGTACTGCCGGGCACGGCCGTGGTGTGGGTGGCGCAAAATGAGCTGCCGCTGACCTTTGGCGGCCAGGCCTTCACCAACACCGACGCCTCGTACACCAACGTGCTGCCGGCGCTGAATATCGACGCCGACATCCGCAGCGACATGAAGCTGCGCGCCAGCGCCGGCGCGACCATCGGCCGCGCCCGCTTCGACCAGCTGCAAGGCGGCCTGACGCTGGGCACCATCGCTGACGTGTTCGCCGGCGGCAGCGCCGCCGTGGGCAATCCGGCGCTGAAACCGGTCAAGGCCAAGAACCTGGATCTGTCGTGGGAATGGTATTACGACAAGCAGAGCGTGCTGTCGCTGGCCTACTTCCGCAAGAAGATGGACAACTACGCGGGCCAGACGCTGGTGTCGCAGTCGCTGTACGACCTGCACACCCCGATCGGCGGCGCCTACTACAAGCAGGCGCTGGCCAGCGGCTGTACCGCCGCCAACACCAACTGCATCCGCAACTACATTCTGAGCAACTTCGACGGCCAGCCGGGCGTGAAGAAGACCGGCGTGAAGGGCGACGGCAATCTGGACGGCACCATCACTGGCCTGGCGAGCGATCCGCTGCTGATGTTCAACACCACCACCTACGCCAACCAGAAGTCGGCCAACGTCAGCGGCGCCGAGGCCAACGTGCAGCATATGTTTGGCCAGAGCGGCTTTGGCGTGCAGGCGAACTACACCTACGTGCACTCGCCGCTGAAGTACAACAACGCCGACGTGAACGACCAGTTCGCGATCCTGGGCCTGAGCAACTCGGCCAACCTGGTTGGTATCTTCGAGAACAAGGACTGGTCGGTGCGCCTGGCTTACAACTGGCGCGATTCCTTCCTGGCCGCCACGGTGGACGGCAATGGCCGCGCCGCACCGGTGTACACCGATGCGTATGGCCAGGTCGACCTCAGCGTGGGCTACAATTTCAACAAGAACCTGAGCTTCCAGGCCGAGGCGATCAACCTCACCGACCGCACTACGCGCCAGCACGGCCGTACCGAGGCGGCCACCCTGAATGTGACGCAAGCTGGTCCGCGTTACATGCTGGGCCTGCGCTACAAGTTCTGAGCCGGGGTTGAAAAGGTAGTTGAGTAAGTCCGCAGGCCGTCGCCCGGTGCGACGGCCTGTTTTCTTGAGAGAATTCATGTCCGCCAGTCTCACCGCTATTGCCGAGATCGATTGCACGCGCAGCGCCGAGCTGTGTGGCGACGGTAGCCGGCCCTTGCCCGATGAGGTGCTGTGCTCGCCTGTGCCGCTGGTGCTGCGCGGGCTGGTGGCGCACTGGCCGCTGGTGCAGGCGGCGCGCCGCTCGGCGCGCGCGGCCGACAGCTATTTGCGCCGTTTTTACCGCGACGCCACGGTGCTGGGCAGCCACCGCCCGCCGGGCAGCGACGGCCGCATTTTTTACAACGATGAACTGAACGGTTTCAATTTCAACAGCCAGATGGTGCGCTTCGACCAGGTGCTCGACGCGCTGGCCGCGCACCTCGATGCGCCGGCGCCGCCGACCATGTATGTCGGCTCGACCACCATCGACACCTGCCTGCCGGGCCTGCGCGCCGAGAACGATGTGAACCTGGGCGCGCGCGACCCGCTGGCCAGCCTGTGGATCGGCAACCGCACCCGCATCCCGGCCCACTATGATGTGCCGGACAACCTGGCCTGCGTGGCGGCCGGCCGCCGCCGCTTCACCCTGTTCCCGCCGGAGCAGCTGAAGAACCTGTATGTCGGGCCGCTCGACGTGACGCCGGCCGGTCAGTCGGTCAGCATGGTCGATCTGCACCAGCCCGATCTGGAACGCTATCCGCGCTTTGCCGAAGCGCTGGCGCAGGCCCAGTCGGCCGAGCTGGAGGCGGGCGACGCGGTGTTCATCCCCAGCATGTGGTGGCACCACGTGGAAGGGCTGGAGCCGTTCAATATCTTGATTAACTACTGGTGGCGGCAGTCGCCGGCGTGGATGGACACGCCGCACAATGCCTTGCTGCTGGGTCTGATGACCATGCGCGATTTGCCGCCGGCGCAGCGCGCGGCGTGGCAGGAAATCTTCCGCCACTACGTGTTCGACAGCGACGGCAGCGAGGCGGCCCATATCCCGCCGGCCGCGCGCGGGGTGCTGGCGCCACTGGACGAAGCGGGCGCGCGCATGCTGCGCGCCCAGTTGCTGAACCGGCTCAACCGCTAGGGGCCGGCGGTAAAGACTCTGCTGTACTGAGAGGGGGAGGGGCGGGTCGTGCCGCCCCGACACTTGCACAGGCCGCGCCGTCCCGGCGGCCTGTTTTTTTTGCCTCGGTAACGGTAGAGTAAGCGCCATGCTTGCCACTTTCGATCACCACCTATTAAATGCCGCCGCCCGCCCGGGCCTGCGCGGTGCGGCCCGCTTTGTTGCGGAATTTTGGTACTTTGGTATCAAGGAAGCGCGCGCCTGCCTGTTTGTTGCGCTGTTCTTTGGCGCCGTGTTCCTGGTACCGCGCACCGGCCTGCTGGGACTGCCGCGCTACGACGTGCTGCTGGTGGCGGCGCTGGGCATACAGGCGTGGATGGTGTGGGCCAAGCTGGAAACATGGGATGAACTGAAGGCGGTGAGCCTGTTCCACGTAGTGGGCTTTGCGCTGGAAGTGTTCAAGACCTCGGGCGCGATCCAGTCGTGGAGCTATCCTGATTTTGGCTACACCAAGCTGTTGGGCGTGCCGCTGTTTTCCGGTTTTATGTACGCGGCGGTGGGCAGCTACATCATCCAGGCGTGGCGGCTGTTTGATTTGCGCATTCGCCACCATCCGCCGCACTGGATGGCGGCGCTGATTGCCATCCTGATCTACGCCAACTTCTTCACCCATCACTATATCGGCGACTATCGCTGGTATCTGGCCGCCTGCGCGCTGGGGCTGTACGCGCGCACCACGGTGGTGTTCCGCCCGCTGGATCGCGACCGTAGCATGCCCTTGCTGCTGGCGTTTGTGCTGATCGGCTTATTCATCTGGCTGGCCGAGAACATCAGCACCTTCTGGGGCATCTGGC
Organism: Duganella rivi; assembly: GCF_009857435.1. Classification (GTDB taxonomy): domain Bacteria; phylum Pseudomonadota; class Gammaproteobacteria; order Burkholderiales; family Burkholderiaceae_D; genus Rugamonas; species Rugamonas rivi. The sequence continues at coordinate 48,783 of NZ_WWCK01000006.1, read as the reverse complement.
GCTACCCGAACCAGCTCGGCGCCTGGTCGGCCGTCCATGTCAGCAAATGGAGCTCATGGTCGCTGCTGGTGATTATGACCTTCACCATAGTGGCAAACCTGAAACACATCAAAGCCCGCATCCACGTGCCGGAAAAATAATCGCATAGCCGTTTGCGCCGCCTCAAACTAGCAGTTTAGGTTCGTGCTAGATTGGTTTTCTTACCCGGTGGAGGCAATATGAAAACGCAAACCATAGAACCTGAAGCGCTGGCTAAATTAGCCCGTGCAAAACACGAGTTCAGCGTATCCGCCCAGCCCGATGACTTGGGCTGGGTTGTGTGCGTACATGACATGCAAGGCGACCGCCTGCTGCTCGACTTGGAAAGCAAGGCTGCGGCAGTATTCGATGCGCTAGAGGCGGTCGAGCAACGCTTGCGGGCCTTGGGAATCGAGCAATTTGATATTAAGCAGATGGAAAAAGAAGAGGGATATGACGAGTGGCTCATAGGTGAAGTGCAGGAAGCGCTCGATGACCCATCGCCGCTGGTGCCGCACGAAGAAGCAATGCGCCGAATTCGGGCGGCTATCAAGGCAAAATAGTGACACACCTCGCGCATCTGCCGCGTCTTGCGCGTTAAGCATTCGGCAAGAAAACGGCCGGCGTGAGCGGCCGCCAGCCCGCATGGCGGCTGGTTTTGGTGCCTTTCTTCCCCCTGCGTCCGCAGACGCGTCAAAAAGCTGACATACCTCGTACTAAGTTGTTGCGTCAAGCCCCAAATCAAGATACACTAGCCGGCTTCGGTATGGATTCGTCTTTTTATTGGTCCGTACTATTTTTGTAGTTCAACATATCCCCGCCCAATCGTAGGTGGGAATTGGAGAAAAAATGAGCCTTGGCCTCCTCGGTCGCAAGGTTGGCATGATGCGTATCTTCACTGATGACGGGGACTCGATCCCAGTCACCGTGGTTGACGTATCGAACAACCGTGTTGCGCAAATCAAAACTCCTGAAACTGACGGCTACACCGCAGTTCAGGTCGCATTCGGTCAACGTCGCGCTTCCCGCGTGACCAAAGCCGTTGCTGGTCACCACGCTAAAGCCGGTGTTGAAGCTGGTACTCTGCTGAAAGAGTTCCGCGTTGACGCTGCTAAAGCTGCCGAACTGAAAGCTGGCGAAGTTGTCGCCGTTTCCCTGTTCGAAGTTGGTCAAAAAGTCGACGTTCAAGGTGTGTCGATCGGTAAAGGCTACGCCGGTACCATCAAGCGTCACAACTTTGCTTCGGGTCGTCAAACCCACGGTAACTCGCGTTCGCACAATGTTCCAGGCTCCATCGGTATGGCGCAGGATCCAGGCCGCGTGTTCCCAGGTAAGCGCATGACCGGTCACATGGGTGATGTCACCACGACCGTGCAGAACCTCGAAATCGCCCGTATCGACGCCGACCGCCAGCTGCTGCTGGTCAAAGGTGCGATCCCTGGCGCCAAAAACGGCCAGGTAGTGGTTTCGCCTGCTGTCAAAGTTAAAGCAAAGAAGGGAGCTTAAACGATGGAACTCAAGCTCTTGAACGCTCAAGGTCAAGCCGCCTCTAACGTTGCTGCCGCCGACACCGTCTTCGGCCGTGACTACAACGAAGCCCTGATCCACCAGATCGTCGTTGCTTACCAAGCCAATGCTCGCAGCGGCAACCGTAAACAAAAAGACCGTGAAGAAGTCCACCACACGACCAAAAAGCCATGGCGCCAAAAAGGTACCGGCCGTGCTCGTGCAGGTATGTCGTCGTCGCCACTGTGGCGCGGCGGTGGTCGCATCTTCCCGAACTCGCCTGACGAGAACTTCACCCACAAAGTGAACAAGAAGATGTACCGCGCTGGTCTGTGCTCGATTCTGTCGCAGCTGGCCCGTGAAGACCGTCTGGTCGTGATCGAAGATCTGTCGATCGAAGCACCAAAAACCAAGCTGCTGTCGCAAAAGCTGACCGGCCTGGGCTTCGACTCCGTGCTGATCATCACCGACACCGCCAACGAAAACCTGGAACTGGCTTCCCGCAACCTGCCAAACGTGCTGGTTGTTGAGCCACGTCACGCCGATCCTATGTCGCTGGTCTTCTACAAAAAGATCCTGGTGACCAAGGCTGCGCTGGCTAAGATTGAGGAGATGCTGGCATGAGCGCATTGAAATTTAGCGAAGAACGCCTGCTGAAAGTACTGGTTGCGCCAGTGATTTCCGAAAAGGCCACCCTGGTCGCGGAAAAGAACGAGCAGATCGTGTTCCGTGTTACCACCGACGCGACCAAGCCAGAGATCAAGGCTGCCGTAGAACTGCTGTTCAAAGTCGAAGTGGCTTCGGTGCAAACCGTAAACCGCGAAGGCAAGCAAAAGCGTTCGGGCGCCCACATCGGCCGCCGCAACCACACCAAGCGTGCTTTCGTGTGCCTGAAACCAGGCCAGGAAATCAATTTCACCGAGGAGGCTAAATAATGGCACTCGTTAAGATGAAGCCAACCTCCCCAGGCCGTCGTGGCATGGTGAAAGTTGTGAACAGCGACCTGTACAAAGGCCGTCCGTTCGCCGCTCTGGTTGAGAAAAAATCGAAAACTGCTGGCCGTAACAACAACGGTCACATCACCACCCGTCACATCGGTGGTGGTCACAAGCAGCACTATCGCGTGATCGACTTCAAGCGTAACAGCAAGGACGGTATCCCAGCGAAAGTGGAACGTATCGAATACGATCCTAACCGTACTGCGCACATCGCTCTGCTGTGCTACGCCGACGGCGCCCGTACCTACATCATCGCCACCAAAGGCATGGCTGTGGGCGACACCATCATGACCGGCTCGGAAGCGCCGATCAAGTCGGGTAACTGCCTGCCGATCCGTAACATTCCAGTCGGTACCATCATGAACTGCGTGGAAATGCTGCCAGGTAAAGGTGCCCAGATGGCCCGTACCGCCGGCGCCGGCGTCGTGCTGATGGCGCGTGAAGGTACCTACGCTCAAGTGCGTCTGCGCTCGGGTGAAGTACGTCGCGTGCACATCGAGTGCCGTGCTACCGTGGGTGAAGTCGGCAATGCCGAACACAGCCTGCGTAAGATCGGTAAAGCTGGTGCCATGCGTTGGCGCGGTGTTCGTCCTACCGTTCGCGGTGTGGTCATGAACCCGATCGACCACCCGCACGGTGGTGGTGAAGGCCGTACCGCAGCTGGTCGTCACCCAGTGTCGCCATGGGGCCAGCAGACCAAGGGTAAGAAGACTCGCAGCAACAAGCGCACTTCTTCGATGATCGTCTCGCGCCGCGGCAAGAAATAAGGATAAATCATGACTCGTTCATTGAAAAAAGGGCCGTTCTGTGACGCCCACCTGGTGAAAAAAGTCGAAGCCGCGCAAGCGTCCAAAGACAAAAAGCCAATCAAAACCTGGTCCCGTCGCTCGACCATCATGCCTGACTTCATCGGCCTGACGATCGCTGTTCACAACGGCAAGCTGCACGTGCCTGTGTACGTTTCCGAGAACATGGTTGGTCACAAGCTCGGCGAATTCGCGCTGACCCGCACGTTCAAAGGCCATGCCGCTGACAAGAAGGCGAAGAAATAATGGAAACCAAAGCTATCCTCAAAGGCGTGCGCCTGTCGGACCAAAAGGGCCGCCTGGTTGCTGACCTGATCCGTGGCAAGAAAGTTGACGCTGCACTCAACATTCTGCAATTCAGCCCGAAAAAAGGCGCCACCATCATCAAGAAAGTGCTCGAGTCGGCAATCGCCAACGCTGAGCACAACGATGGTGCCGACATCGACGAATTGTTCGTGAAAACGATCTACGTTGAAAAGGGCCCGATCCTGAAGCGCTTCACCGCGCGTGCAAAAGGTCGTGGCGATCGCATTTCGAAACAATCGTGTCACATTTATGTGACCGTCGGCAACTAAGGAGCCAAGATGGGTCAGAAAATTCATCCAACTGGTTTCCGCCTGGCGGTAACCCGTAACTGGGCTTCGCGTTGGTACGCTGGCAATGGTAACTTTGCCGACATGCTGAACGAAGACTTGAAAGCACGTACCTACCTGAAGACCAAGCTGAAGAACGCTTCGGTTGGCCGCATCGTCATCGAGCGTCCAGCCAAGAACGCGCGCTTCACCATCTACAGCTCGCGTCCAGGTGTTGTGATCGGCAAAAAAGGCGAAGACATCGAAGTACTGAAGTCGGCGCTGGGCAAGATCATGGGCGTGCCGGTGCACGTGAACATCGAAGAAATCCGCAAGCCAGAAATCGATTCGCAGCTGATCGCTGACTCGATCGCTCAGCAGCTCGAAAAACGTATCATGTTCCGCCGCGCCATGAAGCGCGCGATGCAGAACGCGATGCGCCTGGGCGCCCTGGGCATCAAGATCATGTCGTCGGGTCGTCTGAACGGCATCGAGATCGCCCGTACCGAATGGTACCGCGAAGGCCGTGTGCCACTGCACACCCTGCGCGCTGACATCGACTACGGCACCTCGGAAGCGTCGACCACCTACGGCATCATCGGTGTCAAGGTGTGGGTCTACAAAGGTGACCGTTCGGCCACCGGCGAAGCTCCAGTGATCGATACCCCGGCTGAAGAGAAAAAGCCACGTGGCCCACGTCGTGAAGACGGCAAGCCAGCTGGCCGTCCACGTCCAGCTGGTGGCGCCCGTCGCGCTGCCAAGCCGGCTGAGAAAGCAGGAGAATAATCATGCTGCAACCAGCACGCAGAAAGTATCGTAAAGAGCAGAAAGGCCGTAACACCGGCATTTCGCACACCACCGGCACCAACGTGTCGTTTGGCGAGTTCGGTCTGAAGGCCGTCGCTCGTGGCCGTATCACTGCCCGTCAAATCGAAGCAGCGCGTCGTGCCATGACCCGTCACATCAAGCGTGGCGGCCGTATCTGGATCCGCGTCTTCCCAGACAAGCCGATCTCGAACAAGCCAGCTGAAGTCCGTATGGGTAACGGTAAGGGTAACCCAGAGTACTACGTCGCTGAAATCCGCCCAGGCAAAGTCCTGTACGAGATGGACGGCGTCGCAGAAGAACTGGCGCGCGAAGCATTCCGCCTGGCCGCTGCCAAACTGCCACTGGCGACCACCTTCGTGGTGCGCCAAGTTGGCCAATAACAGGAGTGAAATATGAAAGCATCTGAACTCCGCGGCAAAGACCAGGTAGCTCTGCAAAAAGAGCTGAATGACCTGTTGAAGGCACAGTTCGGCCTGCGTATGCAAATCGCTACGCAACAGCTGAGCAACACCTCGCAGCTCAAGAAGGTACGTCGCGACATCGCACGCGTAAAAACGGTATTGAACACGAAGGAAGCAAAATGACCGAGCAAGTAAAGCTGAAGCGTACGCTGATCGGTAAAGTTGTGTCCGACAAGATGGACAAGACCGTTACCGTTCTGATCGAACGTCACGTGAAACACCCTCTGTATGGCAAGATCATCGTTCGTTCGGCAAAGTATCACGCCCACGACGAGACCAACCAGGTGAAAGCCGGTGATACGGTGGAAATCACCGAAGGTCGCCCGATCTCCAAAACGAAGGCATGGACCGTGACCCGCGTGGTGCAAGCCGCGCAAATCGTTTAATTGAAATAGCCGCCGCTTAACACTGCCCGCAACGGTGGTTTTAGGCGGTATTTTCAATTAGTTCTTGCAAGCCCGCGAGTTGTGTGTAATACTCGTGGGCTTCGTTCATGTAACGCCGCAAAGTGTCTGGCCACAGACGCTGAACCGTGCGGTCAGTATGCAGTACGAAGGTCAAGCACCCAAGCAGCGGGCTCAGCAGAGCCTTCTGGCGGGACCAAGACTGACCGTTAGGTCCGCATTGTGTGGATTCTTCGGCTTAAGTTGGGAAAGAGAATATTATGATTCAAACTGAAAGCCGGCTCGAAGTAGCCGACAACACCGGTGCCAAAGAAGTCATGTGCATCAAGGTGTTGGGCGGTTCCAAGCGCCGTTATGCTGGCATTGGCGACGTGATCAAAGTAACCGTCAAGGTTGCTCAGCCACGCGGCCGTGTCAAAAAAGGTGAAATTTATAACGCCGTGGTAGTGCGCACCGCTAAAGGTGTTCGCCGCCAAGACGGTTCCCTGGTGAAGTTCGACGGCAATGCCGCCGTGCTGCTGAACGCCAAGCTGGAACCGATCGGTACGCGTATCTTCGGACCAGTGACCCGCGAACTGCGCACTGAGAAGTTCATGAAGATCGTGTCCCTGGCACCTGAAGTACTGTAAGGAGTCAGTAATGGATAAGATTCGTAAAAACGACGAAGTCATCGTTCTGGCCGGTAAAGACAAGGGCAAACGCGGTGTCGTTTCGCGTCGCGTAGACGCAGAACACGTTGTGGTTGAAGGCGTCAACGTTGCTAAGAAAGCGACCAAGCCGAACCCAATGACTGGCGTTCAAGGTGGTATCGTCGACAAGACTATGCCGATTCACGTGTCCAACGTTGCATTGTTCAATGCAGCGACTGGCAAGGCAGACCGTGTTGGTTTCAAAGAAGTGGACGGCAAAAAAGTCCGCGTCTTTAAATCGTCCGGCGAAGTAGTGAAGGCTTAAGAAATCATGGCACGTCTCCAAGAATTCTATAAAGAAAAAGTCGTCGCTGACCTGACCGAGAAATTCGGCTACAAGTCGGTGATGGAAGTTCCGCGTCTGACCAAGATCACCCTGAACATGGGTGTGGGTGAGGCCATCGCCGACAAGAAAGTGCTCGAGCACGCTGTTGGCGACCTGACCAAGATCGCCGGCCAGAAGCCAGTGACCACCAAGGCCCGTAAAGCAATCGCCGGTTTCAAAATCCGCGAAGGCTATCCGATCGGCACCATGGTGACCCTGCGCGGCGCCCGTATGTACGAGTTCCTCGACCGCTTCATCACCGTGGCCCTGCCACGCGTGCGTGACTTCCGCGGCGTGAACGGCAAAGCATTCGACGGCCGTGGCAACTACAACATCGGTGTGAAAGAGCAGATCATCTTCCCTGAGATCGAGTACGACAAGATCGATGCGCTGCGTGGTATGAACATTTCGATCACCACCACCGCTAAGACCGACGACGAAGCGAAAGCTCTGCTCGCCGCCTTCAAATTCCCGTTCAGGAACTAAGAGATCATGGCAAAACTCGCACTGATTAACCGTGAACAGAAACGCGCTGACCTGGTAGCCAAGTTCGCTGCCAAGCGCGCCGCTCTGAAGGCCATCATCGATGACCAGACCAAGTCGGAAGAAGAGCGTTACGAAGCGCGCCTGAAACTGCAGGCCCTGCCACGTAACTCGGCCCCGACCCGCCAGCGCAACCGCTGCCAGGTAACCGGTCGTCCACGCGGCACCTTCCGTAAATTCGGTCTGGGCCGTATCAAGCTCCGTGAATTCGCCATGCGTGGTGAAATCCCGGGTATGACTAAAGCTAGCTGGTAATAGGAGAATAAGCAATGAGTATGAGCGATCCTATCGCCGATATGCTGACCCGCATTCGCAACGCCCAAGGCGTTCAAAAAACGACCGTGGCCATGCCATCGTCGAAAGTCAAAGTAGCGATTGCCAACGTCCTCAAGGACGAGGGTTACATTGAAGATTTCGCCGTCGCCGAAACCGGTGGCAAAGCGGAACTGAAAATCGGTTTGAAGTACTACGTAGGCCGTCCTGTTATCGAGCGTCTGGAACGTGTTTCGCGTCCAGGTCTGCGCGTGTACAAAGGCAAGGACGAAATCCCATCGGTCATGAATGGCCTGGGTGTGGCAATCGTGTCGACCCCGCAAGGCGTGATGACCGATCGTAAAGCACGCGCTACCGGTGTCGGCGGCGAAGTGATTTGCTTCGTGGCTTAAGGAGTTAGACATGTCCCGTGTAGCTAAAATGCCAATCGCTGTGCCAGCTGGCGCTGATGTCGCCATCTCCGCGCAAGCGATCACCGTCAAGGGCCCGCTGGGCGTCTTGACCCAGAGCCTGAACGGCCTGGTTAAAGTAGAAAACAATGCAGGCACCCTGAGCTTCGAGCCGTCGAACGACAGCCGTGAAGCCAACGCCATGTCCGGTACGCTGCGCGCACTGGTCAACAACATGGTAACCGGTGTGACCAAGGGCTTCGAGAAAAAGCTGAACCTGGTGGGCGTGGGCTACAAAGCCCAAGCCGCTGGCGACAAGCTGAACCTGTCGCTGGGTTTCTCGCACCCGGTCGTGCACGCCATGCCAGAAGGCGTGACCGTGACCACCGCCACCCCGACCGAGATCGTCATCAAAGGCATCGATCGTCAAAAGGTGGGTCAGGTTGCTGCTGAAGTTCGTGCTTACCGCGCTCCAGAGCCTTACAAAGGCAAAGGCGTCCGTTATTCGGATGAAGTGGTTAAGATCAAAGAAACTAAGAAGAAGTAATTAGGGGCTGACGATGGATAAAAAAGAATCTCGTCTGCGCCGCGGACGTCAAACCCGGATCAAGATTGCACAGCTGAAAGTGAACCGCCTGTCGGTGCACCGCACTAACCTGCACATCTACGCAAACCTGATCTCCCCGGAAGCCAAAGTACTGGTTTCGGCCTCGACCGTGGAAGCGGAAGTGCGTGCTGAACTGGCTGGCAAATCGGGCAAGGGTGGCAACGCCGCTGCCGCCGCACTGGTCGGCAAGCGCGTAGCAGAAAAAGCACTGAAAGCCGGTATCACCGAAGTCGCCTTCGACCGTTCCGGTTTCCGTTATCACGGCCGTGTGAAGGCGCTGGCAGAAGCCGCGCGTGAAGCCGGTCTGAAGTTCTAAGGAACGATCATGGCAAAAATGCAAGCAAAAATGGCAAGCGACAAGCCGGATGATGGCATGCGCGAAAAAATGATCGCGATCAACCGCGTGACCAAAGTGGTCAAGGGTGGTCGTATCATGGGCTTCGCCGCGCTGACCGTAGTGGGTGACGGCGATGGCCGCATCGGCATGGGCAAGGGCAAGTCGAAAGAGGTACCAGTCGGTGTGCAAAAGGCAATGGAAGAAGCCCGTCGCAACCTGATCAAAGTCCCTTTGAAAAACGGCACCCTGCACCACACCGTCCTGGGCCGTCACGGCGCTTCGAAAGTAATGATGTCGCCTGCCAAGCCAGGTACCGGCGTCATCGCTGGTGGCGCCATGCGCGCGATCTTCGAAGTCATGGGCGTGACCGACGTGGTCGCTAAATCGACCGGTTCGAGCAACCCGTACAACCTGGTTCGCGCCACGCTGGACGGCCTGGCGAAACTGAGCACTCCTGCTGACATCGCTGCTAAACGCGGCAAGTCGGTAGAAGAGATCCTGGGCTAAGGTGAACGACATGACTACGAAAACCCTCAAAGTACAACTGGTGAAGGGCCTGATCGGCACTCGTCAAGATCACCGTGCTACCGTCAAAGGCCTGGGCCTGCGTCGCGTAAACTCGATCGCCGAGCTGCAAGACACCCCATCGGTACGCGGCATGATCAACAAAGTGTCGTATCTCGTTAAAGTAGTTGCGTAAGCCTCGGCTTACTCACGGAGAAATCATGGAACTGAATACCATTCAACCAGCCGATGGCGCTAAGCACTACAAGCGTCGCGTCGGCCGCGGTATCGGCTCCGGCCTGGGTAAAACCGCAGGCCGCGGCCACAAGGGTCAGAAATCGCGTTCGGGCGGCTTCCACAAAGTCGGCTTCGAAGGCGGTCAGATGCCTCTGCAACGTCGTCTGCCGAAGCGCGGTTTCAAGTCGCTCAACGCCACCTTCAAAGCTGAAGTGCGTCTGTCCGACCTGAACAACCTGGCAGTTGGCGATGTCGACATCCTGGTGCTGAAACAAGCTGGCGTACTGAGCGTGCTGGCACGCGATGTGCGCGTCATTCTGTCCGGCGAGATCACCAAAGCGGTGAACCTCAAAGGCCTGAAAGTGACCGCTGGCGCGAAAGCCGCCATCGAAGCAGCCGGCGGCTCGGTAGCTTGAGCCACCGCTAACAGCTTGATCGGAGCGAAAATTGGCGACTAATCCACAATTGGCTAAAAGTGCAGCAGCTGGTTTCCCTTGGGGCCGGCTCTGGTTCCTGCTTGGCGCATTGGTGGTTTATCGTATCGGCGCTCACATCCCGGTTCCCGGGATCGATCCGGTACAATTGGCCGCGCTGTTCAAGTCGCAAGAGGGTGGCATCCTGGGCATGTTGAACATGTTCAGCGGTGGCGCTCTCGCGCGCTTCACGGTGTTTGCGCTGGGTATCACGCCGTACATCTCGGCCTCGATCATCATGCAGCTGGTGTCGATCGTTTCGCCGCAGATGGAAGCGTTGAAGAAGGAAGGCGAAGCAGGCCGACGCAAGATCACGCAGTACACCCGTTACTTCACGGTGGTGCTGGCGGCGTTCCAGGCGCTCGGTATTGCAGTTGCTTTGGAGTCGCAGGCAGGCCTGGTGCTGGATCCAGGCTATGCATTCCGTTTCGTGACGGTCGTTACGCTGTTGACCGGCACCATGTTCGTGATGTGGTTGGGCGAGCAAATTACCGAGCGCGGTCTCGGTAACGGCATCTCGATCATCATCTTCGCAGGTATCGCGGCCGGTCTGCCGGGCGCACTGGGTGGCCTCGGCCAGTCGGTGAGCAACGGTTCGATTGGCGCGCTGTCGGCGATCATCATCATGATCCTGGTGGTGGCGGTGACGTTCCTGGTGGTATTTGTGGAACGTGGCCAACGCAAAATTCTGGTCAACTACGCGAAACGCCAGGTGGGTAACAAGATTTACGGTGGCCAAACCTCGCACCTGCCATTGAAGTTGAATATGGCCGGCGTGATTCCACCGATCTTCGCTTCGTCGATTATCTTGTTCCCGGCTACGATCGTGGGCTGGTTTACCACCGGCGCCGATACGGCTAACCCGGCGGTCCGGTTCCTGAAAGATTTGGCAGCATCGATGGGGCCAGGCGAGCCCATCCACGCACTGTTGTATGCCATTGCGATCGTGTTTTTCTGTTTCTTCTATACAGCGCTGGTCTTCAACAGCAAGGAAACAGCAGATAACTTGAAGAAGAGCGGGGCCTTTGTGCCAGGGATTCGTCCCGGTGAGCAGACTGCCCGTTACATCGACAAGATTCTGACGCGATTGACCCTGGCTGGCGCCATCTACATCACTCTGGTGTGTTTGTTGCCGGAATTCATGCAAGCCGAGTGGAAAGTACCGTTCTATTTTGGTGGTACTTCTCTGTTGATTATTGTGGTTGTGACCATGGACTTCATGGCCCAAGTACAAAACTACGTGATGTCGCAGCAATATGAATCGCTGCTGCGCAAAGCAAACTTCAAAGGCGGAATTCCGACGCGATAAGCGCGGTTTCACATACACCGAATGGCAAAAGACGACGTCATACAGATGCAGGGCGAGATCCTAGAAAATCTCCCTAATGCAACATTTCGAGTAAAGCTGGAAAACGGGCACGTGGTGCTGGGACATATTTCAGGTAAAATGCGGATGAACTATATCCGCATCCTGCCTGGCGATAAGGTGACGGTCGAACTGACACCTTACGACCTGTCCCGCGCCCGCATTGTGTTCCGGACCAAGTAAATTTAGATAATCGAACCTTAGAAGAGAGTTCAACATGAAAGTTAACGCCTCAGTCAAGCGGATCTGCCGCAACTGCAAGATCATCAAGCGCAAGGGCGTTGTTCGCGTAATCTGCGTCGAACCACGTCACAAGCAGCGTCAAGGTTAATAACCGTTATTTATCGAGGAATAACGAATGGCACGTATTGCAGGGGTTAATATCCCAAATCATCAGCACACCGTTATCGGCTTGACCGCCATCTACGGTGTAGGCCGTCCACGCGCGAAGTTCATCTGCGCGCAGACCGGTATTGCGACCAATAAAAAGGTCAAAGACCTGGACGACAGCGAACTGGAAAAGCTGCGCGATGAAGTAGCAAAATTCATCGTCGAAGGCGATCTGCGTCGCGAACTGTCCATGAACATCAAGCGTTTGATGGACTTGGGTTGCTACCGCGGTATGCGTCACCGTAAGGGCCTGCCGGTCCGCGGTCAACGCACCCGCACCAATGCACGTACCCGCAAGGGCCCGCGCAAAGCCGCTCAATCGCTCAAGAAATAATCTAGGGAAATCACATGGCTAAGCAACAAAGCAGCGCAGCAGCAGCTCGCGTACGCAAGAAGGTCAAGAAGAACGTTGCCGAAGGTATCGCACACGTTCACGCTTCCTTCAACAACACCATCATCACCATCACCGACCGCCAGGGCAACGCTCTGTCGTGGGCGACCTCCGGTGGTGCTGGCTTCAAGGGTTCGCGTAAATCGACCCCGTTCGCAGCGCAGGTTGCTGCTGAAGCCGCTGGTAAAGTCGCGATCGAATGCGGCGTGAAGAACCTGGAAGTGCGCATCAAGGGCCCAGGCCCAGGCCGTGAATCGGCTGTGCGTGCACTGAACAACCTGGGCATCAAGATCACCGAGATCCAGGACGTCACCCCAGTGCCACACAACGGCTGCCGCCCTCCAAAGCGTCGTCGTATCTAATGGCCTGGCCGGTTCTGCCGGCTATGCTGTTACACAATAAAGCTGGTGCAGGAAGCTGGTAACAGCTATACTGCCCGGCTATTGTCGTCTGTTGGCTTGCCAGCAGACTTTAGCCACGTCTGGCTCATCGCAGACCAGACTAGCGTTCAGCCCATGTGGGTTGGGACGTCATCATTTTAAAAAGGAAGTACCGTGGCACGTTATATCGGACCAAAAGCAAAACTCTCCCGCCGTGAAGGCACCGACCTGTTCCTGAAGAGCGCACGCCGCTCGCTGGACAGCAAATGCAAACTGGACGTAAAACCAGGTCAGCACGGCGTCAAGTCGGGCGCTCGTACCTCGGACTACGGCAACCAGCTGCGCGAAAAGCAAAAAGTGAAACGTATGTACGGCGTGCTGGAACGTCAGTTCCGTCGCTACTTCGCAGAAGCCGACCGCCGCAAAGGCAACACCGGCGAAACCCTGCTGAAGCTGCTGGAAGCCCGTCTGGACAACGTCGCGTACCGCATGGGCTTCGGCTCGACCCGCGCTGAAGCGCGTCAGCTGGTATCGCACAAAGCCTTCACCGTGAACGGCAACGTTGTGAACATCGCTTCGTACTCGGTAAAAGTTGGCGACGTGATCGCTGTGCGCGAAAAGGCCAAGAAGCAAGTGCGTATCGTTGAAGCCCTGTCGCTGGCTGAACAAGTTGGCATGCCAGCTTGGGTGTCGGTTGATGCCAAGAAAATGGAAGGTACCTTCAAGTCCCTGCCAGAGCGCAACGAGATCGCTGCTGACGTCAACGAATCGCTGATCGTCGAACTGTACTCGCGTTAATCTGTAGTCTAAGTAGTATCAAATCCCGCCCGCTCACTTGAGCGGGCGTTTTCACTAATGCCATCAGCCTTATCGGCCTAACGCGCCGAGGGTATTGAAAAGGACATTTACATGCAAAACAGCCTGTTGAAACCACGTATTATCGATGTAGAGGCGCTGGGCGCCGGTCACGCCAAAGTCGTGATGGAACCGTTCGAACGCGGCTACGGCCACACCCTGGGTAACGCGCTGCGCCGCGTACTGCTGTCGTCGATGGTTGGCTACGCGCCTACCGAAGTGACGATCGCCGGTGTTGTGCACGAGTACTCGTCGCTGGACGGCGTGCAAGAAGACGTGGTTGACCTGCTGCTGAATCTGAAGGGCGTTGTGTTCAAAGTACACAACCGTGACTCCGTCACCCTGACCCTGAAAAAAGAAGGCGAAGGCGCTGTCCTGGCTTCGGATATCGATCTGCCACACGACGTGGAACTGATCAACCCGGACCACGTGATCGCTCACCTGACCGCCGGCGGCAAACTGGACATGCAGATCAAGGTCGAAAAAGGCCGCGGCTACGTTCCAGGTAACGTGCGTCGCCTGTCGGAAGACACCAACAAAACCATCGGCCGCATCATTCTGGACGCGTCGTTCTCGCCAGTGCGCCGTGTGTCGTACTTTGTTGAGTCCGCTCGTGTAGAACAGCGTACCGACCTGGACAAACTGATCATCAACATCGAAACCAACGGTGTGATCTCGCCAGAAGAAGCGATCCGTCAATCGGCCCGCGTCCTGGTGGATCAACTGAACGTGTTCGCTGCACTGGAAGGCACCGAAGCTGCTGCTGAAGCGCCTTCGCGCGCGCCGCTGGTCGATCCTATCCTGCTGCGTCCAGTGGACGACCTGGAACTGACCGTGCGTTCGGCCAACTGCCTGAAAGCAGAAAACATCTACTACATCGGCGACCTGATCCAGCGTTCGGAAAACGAACTGCTGAAAACGCCGAACCTGGGCCGCAAGTCCCTGAACGAAATCAAAGAAGTTCTGGCTTCCCGTGGTCTGACCCTGGGCATGAAGCTGGAAAACTGGCCGCCTGCTGGCCTGGAAAAGTAACAAATTGGGTGACAGCGCTGGACATCGCTTCGCGATGTTCTGCTCTGTTACCAACTGATTAGCAGTACCGCCCGTGGCATGTTGCCTCGGGCGTTTATCACTTAAACCGGCCCGCGTCATAGACGATCGAAGAGCTCGGATTTAAACATCATTGAAAGGAAGTACCATGCGTCACCGTCACGGCCTCCGTAAACTGAACCGTACCTCGTCCCACCGTCTGGCTATGCTGCGCAACATGACCGTTTCGCTGCTGCGTCACGAAGCGATCAAAACCACGCTGCCAAAAGCGAAAGAACTGCGCCGCGTTGTTGAGCCTATCCTGACCCTGGGCAAGACCGACACCCTGGCTAACAAGCGTCTGGCATTTGCCCGTCTGCGCGACCGCGAAATCGTAGGCAAACTGTTCTCGGAACTGGGCCCACGCTACGCTGCACGTAACGGCGGCTACCTGCGTATCCTGAAGATGGGTTTCCGCGTTGGCGACAACGCTCCAATGGCTTACGTTGAGCTGCTGGATCGTCCAGAAGTCACCGCAATCGAAGATGCACCAACCGCTGAGTAATTAGCCGTTGTCAGCAGTACTAAAAAGCCAGACCTAGTCTGGCTTTTTTTTCGCCCGCTTGCAGTAGAGGATTGACTTTGTAATGAGAATCGTTATCATTCGTGTTTCGATGTGCAAATAACTACTGGGGAAGCAATGAACAAGCAATTCAAAATGAAACCGCTGGCGGTACTGGTCAGCCTGACTCTGCCGTTGCTGGCGCAGGCCCAGAGCGGCGGCGCCGAGCAGGCCGCCACCGTACTACCGTCGGTGCAAGTGTCGGCGCAAAAGCTGAGCGACACCACCGAAGGCAGCGGTTCCTACACCACCGGCAAGGCACGCACCGCCACGCCGCTCGACATGTCGCTGCGCGACACGCCGCAGTCGGTGTCCGTTATGACCCAGCAGCGCATTGAAGACCAGGGCCTGACTACCGTCACCGACGTGGTCAACAACGTCATCGGCATCTCCGTCAACCAGTACGAAACCAACCGCGCCGGCTTCACCGCGCGCGGCTTCGACATCACCAACCTGATCATCGACGGCATTCCAACCACTTGGGAACAGTCGTGGAGCTCGGGCGAAGTGGCCAGTTCGCTGGCCATCTACGACCGCGTGGAAGTGGTGCGCGGCGCTACCGGCCTGACCACCGGCGCCGGCAACCCGTCGGCCGCCATCAACATGGTGCACAAGCGCGCCACCAGCAAAGTGCTGACCGGCTCGGCCGAGATCGGCATCGGCACCTGGAACGAGCGCCGCGCCCAGATCGACGTCTCGACTCCGCTGAACGCGGCAGGCACGGTACGCGGCCGCGTGGTGGCCGACTACAACCAGCGCGACAGCTGGATCGACCTGGCCGAATCCAAGAACAAAACCATTTTCGCCACCCTGGAAGCGGACCTGACCCCGCAAACCCTGCTGGCAGTCGGCTTCAGCCGCCAGGAAACCGATCCAAAAGCGCCGATGTGGGGCGGCCTGCCGTTCTGGTACACCGACGGCAGCAAAACCAACTGGGACGTCTCGAAAACCACCTCGGCCAGCTGGTCGGACTGGGAAACTTCGTACAACAACGGCTACGTCAATCTGGAGCACACCTTCGACAACGGCTGGAAGGCGCGTGCCTACCTCGCCCGTGGCGACCGCAAGGGCGATTCCCACCTGCTGTACCTGTCGGGCGTGCCTGACCGCGTAACCGGCCTCGGCATGTCCTCGTTTGCCGGCTCCTACGTCACCCGCACCAAGCAAGACGACGTCAACCTGCAACTGAACGGCCCGTTCCAGCTGTTCGGCCGCAAGCATGAGGCGGCTTTTGGCTACATGCACTCCAAGCGCGACTTCAACTCGGACAGCCGCGCCGCCGACTTCGGCAACGCCAGCTCGGACGTAGGCAACTTCAACAACTGGAACGGCGCCACCTTCCCAACGCCGAAGTGGGGCGCGGCGACCTTCTATGAAGAAAGCACGACCAAGCAAGAAGCGCTGTACGGCATGGCCCGTTTCTCGATTATTGACCCGCTGAAAGTCACCTTGGGCGCGCGCGTCACCAACTTTGAGCAAACCGGCCACGGCCTGTGGAGCCCAGCCTACGTTGTGAAGAACAACAACGAAGTAACGCCATATGCCGGCATCGTCTACGATCTGAACGAAACCTACTCGGTCTACGGCAGCTACACCAGCATCTTCCTGCCGCAAAACCTGAAAGATTTTGGCGGCAAGATCCTCGATCCTATCGAAGGTAAGGCCAAAGAAGTCGGCATTAAGAGCGAATATCTGGATGGCCGCGTCAACGCCTCGCTGGCCGTATTCGACATCAAGCAGGACAACCTCGGCCAAGCCGGCGGCCTGGTTGACCGCGACGGCACCGGCCCGCTGCTGCCGGAAGCCTACTACGTTGGTACCAAGGGCTCAACCAGCCGTGGCTTCGAGTTTGAGCTGAACGGCGAACTGGCGCGCGGCTGGAATGCTACCGCCGGCTACAGCCGCTTCCGCGCCAAGGATGCCACCGGCGCAGACTTCAACAGCGTCTATCCTCGCGCATTGTTCCGCGTATTCACCAGCTACCAGCTGCCGGGCGCACTGAGCAAGCTGACCGTGGGCGGCGGCGTCAACTGGGAAAGCCGTACCTACACGGTCGATCCAGCTGCGCCGGCAGCGGCGGTCAAAGCCAACGGCGGCCTGATCGAGCAAGACTCGTTCGCGCTGGTGAACCTGATGGCGCGCTACGAAATCAGCGACAAGCTGTCGGCCCAGCTGAACATCAACAACGTGACCGACAAAACGCACTTCGGCATGTTTGCTGCCTACGGCGCGATCACCTACGCCGCACCGCGTAGCACGTCGCTGAGCCTGAAGTACAAGTTCTAATAAGGACTGGATATGCGCGCCTTCTGGACTTTGGTACACCGCTACCTCGGCCTGCTGACCGCCGGTTTCCTGTTTATCAGCGGCGTGACCGGTGCCATCATTTCTTGGGATCACGAGCTGGACGACCTGCTCAACCCGCACCTGATGGAAGCCCATACGCCGGGCACACCGCAGCCGACCTTGGCATTGGTGCAACAACTGGAGGCGCGCTATCCGCATGTGCAGGTATCGTTTATGCCCCTGCAAGTGCAGCCGGGCGAGGCGATTGCCTTTGGCGTGTCGCCGCGCGTGAACCCGGCTACGCAGAAATTGTATGAGCCGGGCTTCAACCAGGTCTTCGTCGATCCGGTAAGTGGGGCGGAATTGGGCAAGCGGGAATGGGGCGCCGTTTGGCCGATTACCAAGGAGACGTTTGTATCCTTCTTATATCGCCTGCATTACACCCTGCATATTCCAGAAATGTGGGGCATCGACCGCTGGGGATTATGGTTGATGGGCGGGATTGCGATTATCTGGGTAATCGATAGTTTCGTCGGTTTTTATCTCACCCTGCCATTGCGCCGCCAGGGCGCTAGCAAACCATGGCTGCAACGTTGGAAACCGGCTTGGAAAGTCCGCTGGACCAGTGGCAGCAATAAACTGAATTTCGATTTGCATCGCGCATTTAGTTTATGGACGTGGATATTGCTGTTTATTCTGGCCTTCACCGCTTTCTCGCTGAATCTTTACAGCGAAATCTTTTATCCGGTAATGAGCAAGATTTCCAAAGTCACGCCAACGCCGTTTGATACCCGTGCTATGGCCGATATTCATAAGCCATATGCACCAACAGTTGGCTATGCGCAGGTAATTGAAACGGCTGCGAAAGAAGCGGAGCAGCGTAAATGGTCCGAACCGGTCGGCAGCGTGTTTTATACCAGCGCTTTTGACGTTTATGGCGTGAGTTTCTATAAACCCGGCGATGATCATGGTGCTGGTGGCGTTGGCCCGGCATATCTGTATTACGACGGCGCCGGTAAATTACTGGGTCAGCGTTTGCCTTGGAAAGGTACTGCTGCGGATATTTTCGTGCAGGCGCAATTCCCTCTGCATTCCGGCCGCATTCTCGGTTTGCCGGGCCGCATCCTGATTTCCTTCATGGGCGTGGTGGTGGCCATGCTGAGCGTGACCGGGGTCATCATCTGGTGGCGCAAGCGGGCGTCCCGCGTGGTTGCTGCGGAACGCCGTGCCGTAGCATGCTAAAAATTGGCATGTACTAGCTATTTTTGAGTCTGACTTACTTCAATCGGCGGTCGCCTGCGGCCTTGAACTCGGAGCCGGCATTCCACGTTGGCGTCACGCCTTGAGCAATATCCAGTCCGACTTGGAATAGCAGCTGGATATCCTGCACGCCGCCGCTGAAATCCCAATCATTACGGAAACTATCGGTCGGCTGGTGATAATCGTGGGTGAAATAATTATCCACGACTTCACGCGCGTAGTTCTCAGGCTTGTCCAAATAGCGGCTACGGGCTTTGGTATATAAAACCGGCACGCCGGCACGGGCAAATTCCAGCTGGTCGGCGCGGTAGAAACTACCCAATTCGGAGCGCGAATCTTTTTCCATTAATCTGCCCTGCGATTTGGCGTATTTCTCCAGCAAGCCGTCGATGCTGGAATGGCCGGAGGTGACGTTTTCAATTTGCGCGGTTTTTCCCCAGGCGTTAATACCATCGATGTTAATGTTGGCGACGGTTTGTTTAAGCGGGTAGAGCGGATGCGCAGCATAATATTTGGCGCCGAGCAGGCCTTTTTCTTCCGCGGTCGTGGCAATAAACAGAATCGAGCGTTTGGGCGCTTTCGGCAGAGTTTTATAAGCTTTGGCCAATTCCATTAGCGCCGCTACGCCGGACGCGTTATCCAGTGCGCCGTGATAAATGTTTTTGCTGCCCGGGTCGACGCCCAGGTGATCCCAGTGGGCGCTGTAAATCACATATTCATTTTTCAGCTTAGGATCGCTGCCTTCAATCTTCGCCACCACGTTTTTGGAATTCACCGTGCGGGCGATATTCTCGACTTTAAAATCAGCCGTGCCTTTCAGGCTGACCGGACGGAAGTCCTTGGTCAGTGCCTGTTTTTTCAGCGTGTCGAAATCGTAGCCAGCGGCGCTCATCATGGCCTTGGCTTTGTCCAGCTGAATCCAGCCCGGTACGGTCGGCGCATCGGGGTCATCGCCGGAGTGCAGCAGGTCGAAGTGTTCGGCCACGCCGCCGCTGCGCACCACGTCCCACGGGTAGGCGGCCGGTTTCGTTTCATGAATGATAATGGCGGCGGCCGCGCCCAGCTTGGCAGCGATTTCGTATTTGTAAGTCCAGCGGCCGTAGTAGGTCATGGCCTTGCCCTTGAACATGGCCGGATCGAGTTCGGCTGGATTGTTCGGATCGGGAATCGCCGGGTCGTTAATCAGCATCAAAATGGTCTTGCCGCGCACGTCGACGCCCTTGTAATCGTCCCAGCCGTATTCCGGCGCCTGCACGCCGTAGCCGACAAACACGATTTCCGAGCTATTGACGTTGACCGTGGCCGGCTGGCTGGTCGAATGGGCAACGTAGTCGTTAGGGAAATTCAGCGCCACGGTCTGGCCGCCGATGGTGTAGCTGAAGCTTGGCGTCGGTTTCTGGCCGCGCATCGGCACCGCCTGCACCCACGAACCGTCGGGGTTGCCCGGTTTCAGGCCCAGTTTCTTGAATTCCTGCTGAATGTAAGCCACCGACTTGGTCTCGCCGGCGGTGCCGGGCGCGCGGCCTTCAAACTCGTCGGATGCCAGCGTTTTGATGTGTTCCAGCAGATCCTTGGACGAGATTGCGTTCAAAGCCTTGGCCGGC
Source organism: Duganella rivi (assembly GCF_009857435.1). Lineage (GTDB taxonomy): Bacteria > Pseudomonadota > Gammaproteobacteria > Burkholderiales > Burkholderiaceae_D > Rugamonas > Rugamonas rivi. The sequence continues at coordinate 28,630 of NZ_WWCK01000006.1, read as the reverse complement.
GCTTGCGCCAAGGCGGGCAGGGTGCTGAGCGCGAGGGCGGAAAACAGCAGGGGACGGAAAGAGGACATAGGGGCTTGCTCCAGTGGCGGTGAAAACGCCGAGTGTCGCATAAAACCCCGGCGCCTGGACTGCGCTAGGCATGACAAATGTCACGCGATGAAGTGACGTTTGTCCGATGGCAGGCGGTGCGGCGGTGCGTAGAATGTCTTTCATCGGCAGCAAACGCAGTACCTAAAACCTGAACCCCGTTTTAGTTGAGCAGTAAATCGTCCACTCAATCAACTTAAACGAGGTCTATCATGAACGCAGTCAAAAACTTCATCGCCAACGAAGACGGCATCACCGCTATCGAATATGCCCTGATGGCCGCCGCCATCGCCGCCGCCATCACCGCTGGCCTGGCAATCCTGGGCCCGAAAATTACCGCTTCGCTGACCTACATCTCCGGCCTGATCAAATCGTCGTAATCGAAGTGAGCATGGCGGGGGTGACGCTGCTTATTGCTTTGAAAGCGCGCGGCACCACCCCAACCCGCACACCGCTGCGGCCAGGGTCAGACCCCGTACGGGGTCTGACCCTTTCGTTTTGGGGTGCTGTTTAGGACTGGAGATCAGCGTCAAAGGAAATTCATCTTGCGCACCCCGTGTTTTTGCCATCGCGGTTTAAGCCCTCGCTCAGGCGGGAAAAACGCGCTCGGTGTACTATGCCTGTTGCTCCAATGACCAGTCCCCCTGAGAGAAGATTTTCATGTCCCGATTTGTCCGTTTTATCGCGCCGCTGCTGGCGCTGATCGCGCTCTTGTCGCAGCCCGCCCGCGCGGAGGATTTCCTTGATCCGTCCGAGGCATTCAAGTTTTCGGCGCGCATGGTGGATGGACATACCGCGGCCGTGACCTTCCAGATTGCCGACGGCTACTATATGTACCGCGAGCGCTTCAAATTCAGCGCGCAGGGCGCCAAGCTGGGTGCGCCGCAAATCCCGCCGGGCAAAGTGCATTACGACGAAACCTTTGCCAAGGACGTGGAGACGTATCGCAAGGGCGTGACCATTACGATTCCGGTGGAAGTGAACGGTGCGTTCACGCTGTTGGTGAGCGGGCAGGGCTGCTCGGAGAAAGGCCTGTGCTACGCACCACAAGATTACAAGGCATCGCTGACCGGTAGCGGCGCGGTGCCGGTGCCTGCCGCAGCCGCGCCAACGGCGCCCGCAGCGGGCTCGGGCGGCGCAACTGTTGCGGCGGCAGGCAGCGTGGCGGCTGCCGCGCCAGCGGCCGCAGCCGGCCAAGGCGCAGTCAGCTTTGGCGTCGACGGCGGCAAGGCAGCACCAGCCGCGCCCGGCGTGAAAATCTACACGGTGCCGAATCCAACCGCAACCGACATCGCCCCGCCGGCCCCAGCCGTGACCACGGCTCCCGCACCAGCCAACGAATCCGGCCGCCTGGAAGCCGCCTTAAAAAGCGGCAAACTCCTGGTCATCCTGCCGTTGTTCGCCTTGCTGGGCTTGGGCCTCTCCTTCACGCCCTGCGTGCTGCCGATGGTGCCCATCCTGTCCTCGATCATCGTTGGCGAAGGCGCGCAGAGCAGCCGCAGCCGAGGCCTGATCCTGTCCGTCACCTACGCACTCGGCATGGCCCTGGTCTACACTGCGCTTGGCGTAGCGGCCGGTCTGGCCGGCGAAGGCTTGGCCAGCGCCCTGCAAAACCCATGGGTACTGGGCGCCTTCGCCCTGTTGATGGCGCTGTTGTCCCTGTCCATGTTCGGCTTCTACGAGCTGCAAGTCCCAGCCGCTCTGCAAAACAAACTGAGTACCGTCTCCAACCAGCAAGCCTCCGGCAAACTGGCCGGCGTGTTTGTCATGGGCGCCATCTCCGCGCTGATCGTCGGCCCATGCGTGGCGGCGCCGCTGGCTGCCGCGCTGGTCTACATCAGCCAATCGCGCGACATCGTCATCGGTGGCAGCGCGCTGTTTGCAATGGCGGTCGGCATGAGCGTGCCGTTGATTCTGGTCGGCGTCTCGGCCGGCGCACTGCTGCCGAAAGCCGGCATGTGGATGGATTCCGTGAAGCGCTTCTTCGGCGTGCTGATGCTGGCCGTCGGCTGGTGGCTGGTCTCGCCAGTGCTGCCGGGCGCCGTGCAGATGATGGGCTGGGCCGCGCTGTTCGTCGGCTACGGCATGTATCTGCTGATGAATTCCGGCCAGTGGGTGGCCAAATCGGTTGGCGTGATCGTCGCCGTGCTGGGCGTAGCGCAACTGGTGGGCGTGGTCAGCGGTGGCCGCGATCCGCTGGCGCCGCTGGCGCATTTGACCGGCAAGGCAGCACACGAAGCACCGCTGGCCTTCCAGCGCATCAAAACCGTCGAACAACTGGATGCCGTGCTGGCCCAAACCGGCGGCAAAACCGCCATGCTCGACTTCTACGCCGATTGGTGCGTGTCCTGCAAGGAAATGGAAAAGCTGACCTTTGTCGATCCGCAAGTCCGCGCCAAGTTGGCCAACAGCGTGCTGCTGCAAGTCGACGTCACCGCCAACGATGCCGACGACAAGGCCATGCTGAAACGTTTCGGCCTGTTCGGCCCGCCGGGCATCATCCTGTTCGACAAGCAAGGCAAGGAAATCGCCAACGCCCGCGTGATCGGCTTCCAGGATGCGGCGAAATTCACCGCATCCCTGTCCGCGCTGAACTAATCAGCCTTCGTGGCGCGGGCTGCCTTCGTGGCCCCAGCCGCCGCGATGGCCGCGATGTTGCCAGCGGGCGCGCATGGCGCCACGCTCGCCGCCGAAGCTGTGCTCATCGAACAGCGTCTGCTGCGCTGGATTTAGCTGCGCGTAGAACGTGGTGACAGCTTTCAGGCGGGTTTCCAGCATCGCTTCGCGCTTCTTGGTCATCTCTAGCGCCAAGGTCAGGCGTTCTGGCGAACTCAGCTTGTTGAATGGCTTGTGCTCAGGGCGCTTGCCGTCAAATGCCGCCGGCTTGATCGCGGCTTGATAGCTGGCCCATGCCGATTCCTGCTGCGCGGTCAGCTTCAGCAAATCATGCAGGCGCGCCTGGCGCTTGGCGTACATCTCAGCCATCTTGGCCTGCATTTGCTCCTTGGTCGGATGCGCATCGTGCTGCTTGGCCATCGGCTTGGCTTCTTGGGCGTGCGCGGCTGCCATGCCCAGTACCGTAAAACCGATCAGGATGCTTTTGCGTAAGGTGTTCATGGTCGTTCCTCCATCATTGAGAGTTTAGTCATCGCAGCGTTCTGCGCTTGGAACCATATTGGCGGCCCAAGGTTGCTCTTACGTTGCTCTCACCGATGTTTTTGTATCCAGATGTTTCGCCCGCGATAAGCCCCAACAGCCATATACAAGAAGATACAATAGGTTCATGGTCTTGCATGGATAATGAGCGCATGGAACCGACATCTACAATTCTGATCGTTGACGACGATCGCGACATCCGCACCCTGCTGGCTGACTACCTCGAATCCAACGGCTACCGCGCCCTGTGCGCCGCCGACGGCGCCGCCATGTGGAAAATGCTGGACGAAGGGCGCCCGGAACTGGTGGTGCTCGATCTCAACCTGCCCGGCGACGACGGCCTGACCCTGTGCCGCAAGCTGCGCGCCCACTCGACCCTGCCGGTGATCATGCTGACCGCCCGCAACGAGCCGCTGGATCGCATCCTCGGCCTGGAAATGGGCGCTGACGACTACCTGCCGAAGCCATTCGAGCCGCGCGAGCTGCTGGCCCGCATCCGCAGCGTTCTGCGCCGCAGCAACGCCATGCCGGTCGGCGTCGGCGCCGACAAGGCGCAGCAGATGAAATTCTCCGGCTGGACGCTGGATCTGACCGCGCGCCACCTGCTCAACCCGGACGGCATCGTGATCATGCTGTCGGGCGCGGAATTCCGCCTGCTCAAGGTCTTCCTTGAGCATCCGAACCGCGTGCTGAACCGCGACCAATTGCTGAACCTGACCCAAGGCCGCGATGCTGATCCGTTCGACCGCTCGATCGACATCCAGATCAGCCGCCTGCGCCAGAAGCTCGGCGAAGACGCGCGCATGCCGCAAATCATCAAGACAGTCCGTAACGGCGGCTACGTGCTGGCCGGCCAAGTGACGGTGGAGCCGCAAGCGTGAGAGCTTTCCTCGGTTCGATGACCGGACGTGTGTTCCTGGTTCTGCTGCTTGGCATCGTCGCTTCGGCGGCGCTGACCCAGTGGCTGGCCGTCAACGAGCGCACGCGCGCGCTGGAACGCTACCGCGACTTCCACGCGCTGGAACGGGCCGAGCAATTAATCACCACCGCCGACGTCATGCCGGAAAGCGCGCGCCCGACCTTCCTGGTCGCCGCCAGCCGCGGCACCGTGCGCCTCGAAATGAGCGACATGCCGCAAGCGCAAGTCTTGCCGCCGACTGAATTCTCGACCTCGCTGCAACAGCGCCTGGGCGAGCGCTACAAGCTGGGCCCGCTGGCCGAGCACCCGATCGCCTGCGACCAGCCGCGCCAGACCACCAGCATGTTCGCGCCGACCCAATGGCGCGGCACGTGCGAGACCATGAACGTCACGCTGCACGACGGGCACATCCTCAAGCTGTCCGTCCTGCCACCGCGCCAGCCGCCAGCGTCCACGCACAGCGAACTGCTGTCGCTGCTGCCGTTCCTGCTCAGCATTGCCTTCCTTGCCTACCTGGTGGCGCGCATGACCATCAACCCGCTGAAGCGCCTCGCGCAGGCAGCCAAGGACTTGGGCAACGACATCAACCATCCGCCGGTGGCCCTGAGCGGCGCGTCGGAAATCCGCCAGGCCAGCGCTGCGTTCAATGCGATGCAGGCGCGCATCCGCCAGCACATCACCCAGCGCACGCAAATGCTGGCCGCGATTACCCACGACTTGCAAACGCCGCTGACGCGCCTGCGCCTGCGGCTGGAAAAAGTCGGCGATCCCGAATTGCAGCAGCGCCTGATCGACGACCTGTCGGCCATGCAGCAAATGGTCAAGGAAGGCCTGGATCTGGCGCGCAGCATGGACTCCACCGAGACCATGCAGGCGCTGGATCTGGACGCGCTGCTCGACAGCGTGTGCAGCGACGCCACCGACGTTGGCCAGCAAGTCGAACTGCGTGGCCGCGCGGCAATGGCGCTGATGGGCCGGCCAATGGCGATTCGCCGCTGCCTGGTCAACCTGATCGACAACGCCGTCAAGTACGGCCACTTCGCCCACGTCACGGTGGAGCGTCTGGCCGGCGCGGCGCGTATCCGCATTCGCGACGGCGGGCCCGGCATAGCGCCAGACCAGATGGCGCGCGTGTTCGAACCGTTTTACCGCATCGAGACGTCGCGTTCGCGCGAGTCCGGCGGCACCGGCCTGGGGCTGACCATCGCCCGCAATATCGCCGAACAGCATGGCGCCAACGTCACCCTGTCCAACCACAAAGACGGCGGACTGGAAGTGACGCTGGTCGTGCCGGAGTATTACGCAGGCAAATAACCGAGACTCAATGAGAAAAAATGCTGCGGCTGGTCATACTGCCGCAGTTTTTCTCATAGATACTATGCGACAATATTTCGCCTTATCAAGGCGACGATATTTTTCGACATCAAAAATATTATTAAAATGAAAAAATCTTCCTTAGCATTTGTGGTCGGTGCAATCGTTGTCTTGGGTGGTGGCGCCTGGTTCATGACGCACGACGGCGCCAAGCCGGCCGCCGGCAACAAGCCCATGAATGGCGGCCAGCAAGGCCCGACCACCGTGCGCATCGTGGCGCCAGTGCGCCAGGACGTGCCGGTTGTGCTGCAAGCCAATGGCACCGTGACGCCGATCAGCACCGTGGATCTGCACCCGCAAACCACCAGCACCATCGCCAAAGTGCACATCAAGGAAGGGCAGTTTGTTAAATCTGGTGAGCTGATGTTCACACTGGACGACCGCAGCGAGCGCGCCAATGTCGACAAGGCCCAGGCGCAAGTCGAGCGCGACCGCGCTTCGCTGGCCGACTACGAGCGCCAGTACCAGCGCGCGCTGGAACTGCTGGAGAAAAAATTCATCGCCCAAGGCGCAGTCGATACCCTGAAAAGCCAGGTCGACTCGGCCCGCGCACTGCTGAACGCCGACATCGCCGCCGCCCGCTCGGCCGGTGTGGATGCCAGCTACACCGCGATCCGCGCGCCGATGACCGGCCGCGTCGGCGCCATCAACGTTTATCCGGGCAGCCTGGTGCAAATGACCACCTTGTTGGCCACCGTTACCCAGCTCGATCCGATCACGGTCGCTTTCACTCTGCCTGAGACTGCCCTGGCCGGCCTGATGGCGGCCCAGCAGCAGGGCGCGGTGCCGGTCTCCGTCAAACTGGAGAGCATCGCCAAGGAAGTCAACGGCAAGCTCAGCTTCATCGACAACACCGTCGATCCAGTCGCCGGCGTGATCCGCGTCAAAGCCCAGTTCGACAACAAGGACACCACCCTGTGGCCGGGCCAGTACGTCAACACCAAGCTGGTCTCGCACGTGATAAAAGACGCGACGGTGATTCCGCAAAACGCTATCATTAGCAACACCCGAGGCACCTTCATCTACGCAGTGGACAAAGACCAATCGGCCAAGGTGGTCAATATCAAGCGCCTGTATGCGTTTGGCGAAAGCGCCGCCGTGACCGGACTGGATGGCAGCGAGCAAGTGATTGTCGACGGCAAGCAAAATCTGCGGCCGGGCGGCAAGGTACGTATCGCATCCGATAGTGTCAAGCAGAAAGGCTAAGCGATGAACCTTTCCGAGTTGTGCATCCGCCGTCCCGTGATGGTGGTGCTGCTGTCGGCCACCTTGATCCTGGCCGGCGTGCTGTCCTATTTCTACATCCCGGTAGCGGCCCTGCCGAGCTACAACACGCCGGTGATCAACGTCTCGGCCGACTTGCCGGGCGCCTCGCCGGAAACCATGGCGTCCTCGGTGGCGCTGCCGCTGGAGAAGCAGTTCTCCACGATTGCCGGCCTCAGCCTGATTACCTCCACCAACACGCTGGGCAATTCCTCGCTCACGCTGGAGTTTGATCCGAGCATCAACGTCAACGAAGCAGCGGTTGATGTGCAAGCGGCGCTGCTGCGCGCGCAACGCCAGTTGCCGATCGAAATGACCGATCTGCCGTCCTACCGCAAGGTCAATCCGGCCGATGCGCCGGTGCTGTTCATGACCATGAACTCGCCATCGCTGACGCTGTCCGAGCTAAACGATTACGCTGAAAACCTGATCGCACCGTCGCTGTCCACCTTGCCCGGCGTGGCGCAGGTTTCGGTCAACGGCCAGAAGCGTTTTGCCGTGCGCATCCGCGCCAAGTCCGACCTGATGAACGCGCGCAACCTGACCTTGGACGAGTTGCAGCAAGCAATCAAATCGGCCAACGCCAACACGCCGCTCGGTATCCTCGACGGCCCGGCGCAAACGCTGACCATCACCGGCAACGCCCAGCTGATGAAAGCGTCCGACTACGCCAACCTGATCATCGCCATGCGCAATGGCGAGCCGGTGCGCCTGAAGGACGTGGCCGACGTGCAGGACAGCTTCCAGTCGACCAAGGCTGCCGGTAGCTACAACGGCGAGCGCTCCATCGTGCTGCTGGTGCAGCGCCAGCCGGACGCCAACACCGTGCAAGTGGTGGACGGCGTGCGCCGCCTGCTGCCGCAGTTCAAAGCGCAATTGCCGGCCTCGATCAACATCAACCTCGTGAATGACCGCTCGGTGTCGATCCGCGAAGCGATTCACGACGTCAACTTGACCCTGCTGCTGACCGTGGGCCTGGTGGTGATGGTGATCTTCCTGTTCCTGCGCCGCGCTGCTGCGACCTTCATCCCGGCGATCACCATGCCGATCTCGCTGCTCGGTGCGCTGGCGCTGCTGTACGCGTTTGGCTACTCGCTGGACAACGTGTCGCTGTTGGGGATTACCTTGGCCGTCGGCCTGGTGGTCGATGATGCGATCGTGGTGCTGGAAAACATCGTGCGCCACATCGAGATGGGCAAGCGGCCGCTGGAAGCGTCGCTGGTGGGCGCGAAGGAAATGGGCTTCACCATTATTTCGATCTCCGTCTCGCTGGTGGCGGTGTTCATTCCGATCTTCTTCATGCCGGGCGTGATCGGCTTGATGTTCCATGAATTCGCCGTGGTGGTGGCGCTGTCCGTGCTGGTGTCGGCCGCGGTGTCGCTGATGCTGGTGCCAATGCTGGCCAGCCGCCTGCTGCCGGCCGACGCCATCGATCCAGAACACGACAAGAGCAACTTTATCGGCCGCTGGTTCGAAGCCGGTTTCGGCGCGCTGCGCAACTTCTACGCCCGCACCCTGGACACGGCGCTGCACCACCGCTACATCGTGCTGCTGGCTGCGCTGGGCACGTTTGCGCTGACGGCGGTGCTGTACGTCAGCATCCCGAAAGGCTTCTTCCCCGAGGAAGACCTCGGCCAGATTCGCGTGAATACGGAAGCCTCTGAGGATATTTCCTCGTCCGCGCTGATGGAGCTGCAAGAGAAAGTGGCCGCCGTCATCAAGGCCGATCCGAACGTACAGGACGTGACCTCCTTTGTCGGCGGCGGCAACACCGGCCGTATGTTCCTGGTGCTCAAGCCGCGCGACCAGCGCGCCAAGATGCCGCAAGTGCTGGACAGCCTGCGCAAGGCCACCAAGCAAGTGCCGGGCATCGCCGTTTATCTGAGTCCAGTGCAGAACTTGCAGCTGGGCGGACGCCAGTCCAAATCGCGCTACCAGTACACGCTGCAATCGGTGAGCCCCGGCGCGCTGAACGAGTGGGCCGACAAGTACATGGATCGCATGCGCGCCGACCCCGACTTCCGCGACGTCACCAGCGATTCGCAGAACAAGGGCTTGCAAGCCTCGCTCAAGATTGACCGCGACAAGGCCAACAACCTTGGCGTGGCAATCGGCGATATCCGCACCGCGCTGTATCTGGCCTTTGGTGAGCGCCAGGTCTCGACCATCTATTCGCCAGCCGCCAGCTACTACGTGATCCTGGAAGCGGCTGACGCCGACCGCCAGTTCGACAGCGCCTTGACCAAAATCTCGGTACGCAACAAGACCGGCCAGCTGGTGCAGCTGTCCAGCTTTGCCACGGTTGAACGCACCATCGGCCCAACCGCCGTCAACCACCAGGGCCAGCTGCAAGCGATCACGCTGTCGTTCAACCTGGCGCCGGATGTGCCGCTGGGCGTGGCCACCGCCAAGATCGACCAGTGGGCCGCCGACATGCACCTGCCGCCATCCATTATCACCAACTACGGCGGCGATGCGGCTGTGTTCCAGAGCTCGCAAGGTAGCCAGCTGATCCTGATCATCGCCGCGCTGGGCGTGATCTACGTGCTGCTGGGCGTGCTGTACGAGAGCTACATCCACCCGCTGACGATTCTGGCCGGCCTGCCGTCCGCCGCCGTGGGGGCGTTGATTACGCTGCGCCTGTTCAACATGGATCTGACCATGATCGCCATCATCGGCATCCTGATGCTGATCGGTATCGTCAAGAAAAACGCCATCATGATGATCGACTTCGCGCTGGACGCCCAGCGCAACCAGGGCATGACGCCGGAGAAGGCGATCCGCGAAGCCTGTATCCTGCGCTTCCGCCCGATCATGATGACCACCATGGCGGCGCTGATGGGCGCCTTGCCGATCGCGCTGGGCCTGGGCGCGGGCGCCGAACTGCGCCAGCCGCTGGGCTTGGCCGTGGTCGGCGGCTTGATCTTCTCGCAAGTGATCACCCTGTACATCACCCCGGTGATCTACCTGTTCCTCGACAAGTACAGCGGCACCGGCCCGATGCTGGACGCCGAAATCGAAGCCGACAAGGCGATTCCTGTTGTGCCGCATGAGCACGTTCAGCCGGTTCCGCTGAAAGCCGTGAACAAGCATTGAGCCGTAACAAGCCGGCCTGAAGATCGTCTCTTTATCATGGACAAGTTGTCCACGATAAAGAGGCGATCAGATGAAACGCACCAGCATCACCATCATCGGCATGGGCCCACGCGGCCTCAGCGTGCTTGAGCGCTTAGCTGCCGTGGCGACAGCCCGCCAACTCCTGCTCGACATCATCCTGATCGATCCCGGCGAATGCGGGGCCGGTGTGCACGCGGCGCGCCAGCCGCAGCATTTGCTGATCAACACGCTGGCCAGCCAGGTCACCATGTTTCCGGCAGCGCGCGCCGTAGAGCACGCCCCGGTGTGCGCCACGCCTTCGCTGACCGAGTGGGCGCGGCAAGAGGGCTATCGCCGCGTGGGCGAGCGCTACTACCGGCTGGGCGGCAATGGTGGCTATGACATCACCGACAGCGATTACCTGCCGCGCAGCCTGCTCGGTGAATATCTGGGCTGGGTCTACCAGCAAGTGGCGGCGGCCATGCCGGCTGGCGTCTCGCTGACCCATCACCGGCTGCGCGCGGCCGATCTGCGCCAGCAGCCGGACGGCAGCTTCGTGATCGAGCTGGACAGCGGCTACATCGTGCTCAGCGATTTCGTATTCCTGACCACCGGCCACGGCAGCAACCTGCCGAGCGACCTCGATGCATGGCTGGCCAAGTTCGCCCAAGACCACGCGCGCTACAACAGCAAGCTGGCCTTGGTGCGCCACGTCTACCCGGTCGAGCAGTTGTCGCGCATCAGCGCCGACGCGCGGGTGGCGATCCAGGGACTGGGCCTCAGCGCCCACGACGTGATTGCCGAACTAACGGCAGGGCGGGGCGGCGCCTTCATCGACAGCGAAGACGGCTTGCGCTACCAGCCCTCCGGCCGCGAACCGAAGCTGACGCTGTGCTCGCGCAACTGCCTGCCCTACGCGGCGCGCGGCATCAATCAGAAAGGCCTGAACGGCCGCCACCAGCCGCGCTACTTCACGCCGGACGCGGTGGACGCGCTACGCCGCCAGGCCCTGATCGCGCGCGGCACCAGCCAGCTCGATTTCGACCGCGAACTGCTGCCCCTGCTCAAGCGGGAAATGGGCGAGGTCTACCGCGCCACACCGGGCGCAACCAGCATTGATGACGACACGCTTTTCGCCGAACTGCTGTTCCCGCTGCAAGCCCGCCAATTCGCCTCGTTGCACGACTTCCGCCGCTACTTCCGCGACTGGCTGCAAGCCGACCTGGCCGAAGCCCGCAAAGGCAACCTTGCCAGCCCGGCCAAGGCCGCCACCGACGTGCTGCGCGACGTGCGCGCCACCCTGCAGGCGGCCATCGAGCACGGCGGGCTGACGCCGGCCTCGCACCGCAAATTTTTGAACGTCTACCACCCGGCCATCAACCGCGCCGCCTTCGGCCCGCCGCTACGCCGCAACGAGGAATTGCTGGCGCTGCTGGACGCCGGCGTGATCGCACTCCAGTCCGGCCCCGGCAGCCGCATCGAGATCGACGAAAACGACTCGATCTACCTGCTCAACACCAAATTTGCCGGCGGCATGGAAAAACAGCCGGTCGATGTAGTCGTCATAGCAAGATTGGACGCATTTTTCCCCGAAACCGACACATCCTTACTCATCCGTAATATGTTAAAACGCGGCCTGTTCCGGCCGTATTACAACGGCGTTTTCCACCCCGGCGGCATCGACATCAACCGCGCCGGCCAGCCGCTGAACGGGCAGGGCGACGTGGTCGCCAACATATGGGCCTTGGGCTACCCGGCCGAGGGGCCGCACTACTACACGCACGCCCTGCCACGGCCGCAGATGCGCTCCCGGCAGGTGCTCGACGCCGACCGTTGCGTGGCCATGCTGGTAGCGCAAATCGCCGGTAATCCGCGTCGCGGGGCGCGCCGCCGGAGTGTGACATCGGCCACAAGTCATAGCACTTTGTAAAGCGATTGATACATACAGTAACACCCGTCAAGGGCCGGAACTTGTAAAGTGGCTATCCTGCGCGGTTCCCAAAAGAGCGGGACTCTGGCACTATGGCTCCATTTTGACGACTTCTGCGTTCCCCAAGGTTTGCATCTTGCACCACGATTCCCATATCCTCTCCGCGCATTCCGAATATTGCGAGACTTGCGGCCAGCGCCTGCCTTCAGCACAGGAAGGCTACGCCACGTGGGAACGTAAGTCCAAGAACCAGCGCATCGGCATCGGCATTTCGATCGCCTTGCACTTGCTGGGCGTGCTGTACTACCTGCTGGCGCCGTCGCACAAGCCGGTCAAGCCGGCCACCGCCAAGCGCGGCGAAATGGTCTACATCGCGCCGCTGAACGAGCCGAAGAAACCGGTCAAGCCGGTAGTCAAGCCGGAAAAGCCGAAAGCCGTCAAACCTGCGCCGCAGAAGCCGACCGTGAGCCGCAGCGCGCCTGCGCCGGCCCAGCCGAAGCTGGAAACCTACGTGCCGCCGGTACAAGCGACCATGACGCCGCCGCCGGAACAAGACATGTCGGAAATGATCGCCAAGCGCCGCGCCGCGCGCGAAGCGCAGAATCCGCAGCCAACGCCGCAGCAGCCAGCCGAGACCGAAGCCGAACGCGGCAAGCGCATCGCCATGGCCAACATCATGGGCGCGCAAGGCCGTTCGGCCAGTGGCGAGCGGGAGCAGAAGGGTGGTTTGCTGGAGATTGTCGACCTGCGCCTGACCTCGGCCGACATCAAATTCCGCCACTGGAATTCGAACTTCAAGCGTGAGTGGCTGCAAGCGGTGCACGTCGAGCGTGGCGCCGAGGTGGACATTGAAACCGCGATCATCCACCGCGTGATGGAACTGATCCGCAAAGACTGGCCGGAAGAAGTGCCGTTCCAGTCGCAGCGCCAGGGCCGCACCGTCACCCTGAGCACCCGTCCAGCGGACGAGGCCCAGATGTTCTCCTTCTTGATGAAGGAATTCTTCCCCGACTACAAGCGGCCGTACCGTTAAAATCCCCGACTTTTATTTGAGCTTGCGGGCGGCGTCGAGCGCGAAGTAGGTGAGGATGCCGTCGGCGCCGGCGCGCTTGAAAGCCAGCAGCGATTCCATCATCACCTTGTCGTGATCGAGCCAGCCGTTTTGCGCGGCGGCCTTGATCATGGCGTACTCGCCGCTGACCTGGTAGGCAAAGGTCGGCACCTTGAATTCTTCTTTCACGCGGCGCACGATGTCCAGGTAGGGCATGCCCGGCTTGACCATCACCATGTCCGCACCTTCGGCCAGATCGAGGCCGACTTCGCGCAGCGCTTCGTCGCTGTTGGCCGGATCCATCTGGTACTGGTTCTTGTCGCCCTTGCCGAGATTGGCCGCCGAGCCGACCGCATCGCGGAACGGGCCGTAGAAGGCCGATGCATACTTCGCTGAGTACGCCATGATGCGCGTATGAATATGGCCCGCCGCTTCCAGCGCCGCGCGGATCGCACCGATGCGGCCATCCATCATGTCCGACGGCGCCACCACATCCACGCCCGCGTCCGCATGGCACAGCGCTTGGCGAATCAGCATATCGGTGGTGATGTCGTTGATGACGTAGCCGTTCTCATCGATCAAGCCGTCCTGGCCGTGGCTGGTGTACGGATCGAGCGCGATGTCGGTCAGCACGCCCAGCTCCGGGAACGCTTGCTTCAGCGTGCGCACGGCGCGCGGCACCAGACCATCCGGGTTGGTAGCTTCAATGCCGTCCGGCGTTTTCTTCGATACATCGATCACCGGGAACAGCGCCAGCACCGGGATGCCCAGCGCCACGCATTCCTCCGCCACCTTCAACAGCAGATCCACCGACACGCGCTCCACGCCCGGCATCGACGCCACCGCTTCGCGCTGGTGTGTGCCTTCGAGGATGAACACCGGGTAGATCAGATCCGACGGCGTCAACACGTTCTCGCGCATCAGCGCGCGGGAGAACGGGTCGCGGCGCATGCGGCGCATGCGGATGGCGGGGAATTGCGCTGCTGCTTTACTCATCACTATCGCTTTCTTCTAAATCATTGTCTAAAAGGCCGGCCAGTTCCAGAATCTTGTCGTTAGCTTCGTCGATGCCGACGCGCTTCACGGCCGAGAACAACTGCACGGTGAACGGAAAACCTTCGCCATCTTCATCGACATAGCTGTCCAGCTTGGCTTTCGCCTGGCGCAGCACAGTGATCGATTCTTCGCGGTTCAGCTTGTCAACCTTGGTCAGAATGCAATGGATCGGCTTGCCGGTTGGCGCGAACCATTCCAGCATCTGGATATCCAGCTCGGTAAATGGACGGCGCGAGTCCATAATCAAGATCAGCGCGGCCAGTTGGTCGCGGCGCTGCACGTAGTCGCCCAGCAGGCGCTGCCAGTGCAGCTTGGCCGAGCCGGACACTTCCGCATAGCCGTAGCCGGGCAAGTCGACCAGCAGGGCTTGAATCTCCTCGACGATGGTTGGATCCTTGCGGTGCTGCGCTACGTGCGCGCCGCCGATCGAGAAGAAGTTGATGTGCTGGGTGCGGCCCGGCGTCTTGGACGCGAAGGCCAAGCCTTTCTGATTACACAAAATATTGATGGCGGTCGATTTACCGGCATTGGAACGACCTGCAAAAGCGATCTCCGGCACGTGGGTGTCGGGGAGTTCGCGTAGTTGGTTTACGGTCGTGAAGAAACGGGCTTGCCAGAGTTTGGACATGGGGATTGGGGAAAAAGCAACAGTTTAAAGCAGGAATTTTTTTAAGCTATTGTACAATGAGTGGTTACCAAGTGCTTCTATGCACGGTTTGGTGCTTGCAGCGAGACACTTTGGTGCATAACTTTTTAGACTCCTACTAGGGTGCTTTAATGAATAGTGTGTTTTCACCGTTTGTAAAATCGCTGCTCGTCGCCGTGCTGGCCGTCTCGGCCACCGCCTCCGCTTCCGCCGAGGACAAGAAGCCCGCCCAGCCCGCTGCTCCCAAGATCGATCCCGCCAAGGGCGCTACCCTGTACACCGACGGCGACGCCGCGCGCGGCCTGCCGGCTTGCGTGTCCTGCCACGGCGCCGGCGGCAATTCCACCATCGTTGCCAATCCCAAGCTGGCTGGCCAGCACGAAGGCTATCTGTACAAGCAGTTAGTGAACTTTACGACGCCTGACCGGAATCAACCGGTCATGACCACCTACGCCAAGATGCTGACCGACGAGGAAAAGCACAACGTCGCGGCATGGCTGGTGACGCAAGCGGCCAAACCGGGCGCGGCCAAGAACAAGGACACCATCGAGCTGGGCAAGAAGATTTACCGTGGCGGCATCGCCGAGAAAAACGTTCCGGCCTGCGCCAGCTGTCACGGCGCCTCGGGCGCCGGCATCCCGGTGCAGTACCCGCGTCTGTCGGGCCAGCATCAGGACTACACCGTGGCACAGCTGGGCTTGTTCAAGGCCGGCACCCGCAAGAGCCTGGAGATGGCTGCCATCGCCAAGCGCATGTCGGATGAGGAAATGAAGGCCGTCGCCGATTACGTAGCAGGCTTGAAATAATGTTGGCGTAACTGCATCGGAGCGGTAAAAAAGAAGGGGCGGCGGCGTGAGCATGCTGCCCTTTTTGTTGGTATGCTGCGGCTGCTAACTATTTTTAAAGAACCTGAACACGCATGAGTAGCCCAAGCACCACCGGCATCCAGCTGAAAACCCGCCGCCCCATTGTCGGTGAAATCGTTGAACTGATTTCCTCCATGCGTTTCGCGATCGCCTTGCTGGCGATGATCGCGATTGCCGCTGTGATCGGCACCGTGATGAAGCAGGGCGAGGCGAGTTCCAACTACATCAATCAATTCGGCCCGTTCTGGTACGAAGTGTTCCGCAAGATCGGCCTTTACACCGTGTACTCGGCGTGGTGGTTCTTGCTGCTGATGGCCGTGCTGGTGATTTCGACCACGCTGTGCATCGTGCGCAATGCACCGAAGATGCTGAAAGATATGCGCAGCTGGCGCGAAAATGTGCGCGAGAATTCTCTGCTGAATTTCCATCACAAGATGCAGTGGCAGTCGCCGCTGGGCCGCAGCGCGCTGGCGCAGCAAAGCGCAGCGCGCCTTGCCGATGCTGGCTACAAGGTCAAGCTGGTCGAGAAAGAAAACGGCACGCTGGTAGCGGCCAAGCAGGGCGCGGCCAACAAGTTCGGCTACATCTTTGCGCACAGCGCGATTGTGATTATTTGCCTCGGCGGCTTGCTCGATTCCGATGTGCCGATCCGCATGCAGGAATGGTTCCTCGCTAAGACGCCGTTCAACGGCAGCGGCCTGATTTCGCAAGTGCCGCCCGAGCACCGCCTCAGCACCAGCAACCCTACCTTCCGCGGCAACACCATGATCCCGGAAGGGCAGAACAGCAGCACCGCCATCCTCGCGCGCCCGGACGGCGTGTTGATCCAGGAGCTGCCGTTCACCATCAACCTGAAAAAATTCACCATCGATTTCTACAGCACCGGCATGCCCAAGCTGTTTGCCAGCGACGTGGAAGTGCGCGACAACCAGACCGGCGAAACGGCCAAAGCCACCATCGAAGTCAACAAGCCGCTGATCTTCAAAGGCGTGGCGATCTACCAGTCCAGCTTTGAAGACGGCGGCAGCAAACTGAAGCTCACCGGCTTCCCAATGACCGGCAACGACAGCAAGCGTTTCGACATCGCCGGCGAAGTTGGCGCGACCACGCCGCTCGGCGATGCCTACACCGTCGAGTGGTCGGGCTTCCGTCCATTCAACGTGGAAAACGTCGGCCCGACCGACGACCCGCGCGCCGTCAAAAAAGGCAAGAGCTTGCAGGAAGAACTGGGCGAGCACATGGGCTCCGCAGGCAAAAACGCTAACAACAAAAACCTGAAAAACGTCGGCCCAAGCGTCAGCTACAAACTGCGCGACAAAACCGGCCAGGCGCGCGAATACCAGAACTACATGCAGCCCGTGACCGTGGACGGCGCCACCGTCTTCCTCGCCGGCATGCGCGCCAACCCATCGGACAATTTCAGCTACCTGCGCATCCCGGCCGACGACGCCCACAGCGTCACCGAATGGATGCGCCTGCGCGCCGCGCTGCACGATCCGGCAATGCGCGCCGCTGCCGCCCAGCGCTACGCCGAGCGCGCCACGCCGAAATCCTCGGCAGGCGATGCGCTGCGCACCCAGCTGCAAGCGTCGGCCGAGAAAAGCCTGAGCATTTTCGCCGGTGACGATAAGGCCGCAGGCTTCATGGGCATCTCGCAATTCCTCGAAAAAATCCCGGCCGGCGAGCAAGAGAAAGCCGCCGACGTGGTCATGAAAATCCTCAACGGCAGCTTGTGGGACTTGTGGCAAGCCGCGCGCGCCAAGGACGGCTTGCCGGCCGTCGCCGAGGACGAAACGCATGCACGCTTCCTGCAACTGGCCACCAACGCCTTGTCGGACGCCTTCTTCTACGGCGCGCCGGTCTACCTGCAACTGGAAGACTTCACCCACATCCAGGCCTCGGTGTTCCAGGTGACGCGCTCGCCGGGCAAGAACGTGGTCTACCTTGGCTGCCTGTTCCTGGTGCTGGGCGTGTTTGCCATGTTCTACATCCGCGAGCGCCGCCTGTGGATTTGGATCAAGGACGACGCCAACGGTACTGAGGCCCTGATGGCCATGAGCACCCAGCGCAAAACACTGGACTTTGAACGCGAATTTGAAACACTGAAGCAAAAGCTGCCACAAGCAGCATAAGCCGGAGAAGAAAATGGAACTGACCCAATCCCAGCAAACCTCGCAAACCTACCAGCAGGCGCCCGGCTACTTCAAGCGCCTGACCGTGATCGACTGGCTGTACGCGCTGGCCTTGTTAGCTGGCGCGGTGTTCGCGCTGAACCGCTACGGCCACTTCATGGACGTCTACGAGCAAGCCATCCTGATCGCCGCCGTGCCGACCTTTGCCGCACTGGGCTGGCACTGGAAACCGGTGCGCTGGCTGATGCCGCTGGTGGCGCTGCTGTCGCTGTGGGCGATCTTCATGTACGCGGGCGTGCTCGACAACGGCACCAAGAAATTCTGGCTGCGCATGATGCTGTCCAGCCAATCGGCGGTGCTGTGGATGAGCGTGATGTTCGTGATCTCCACCGTGTTCTACTGGCTCGGCTTTGCCGGCCGTTCGGGCGCGGCGTCGAGCATCGGCTCCAAGCTGTGCTGGGCCGCCGTGGTGCTGGGCTGGACTGCCATGATGGTGCGCTGGTTCGAGTCCTACCTGATCGGCGCCGACGTCGGCCACATCCCGGTCTCCAACCTGTACGAAGTATTCATCCTGTTCTCGCTGATCACCGCGATGTTCTACCTGTACTTCGAGCAGCGCTACGCCACCCGTCAAATGGGCCCGTTCGTGCTGCTGGTGATCTCGGCCGCGATCGGCTTCCTGATGTGGTACACCACCTCGCGCAACGCCGCCGACATCCAGCCGCTGCTGCCGGCGCTGCAAAGCTGGTGGATGAAAATCCACGTGCCGGCCAACTTTATCGGTTACGGCAACTTTGCCTTGGCGGCAATGGTGGCTTCGGCCTACCTGCTGAAAACCTCGGGCTACCTGAAAGACCGCCTGCCGTCGGAAGAAGTGCTGGACGACGTGATGTACAAGGCCATCTCGGCCGGTTTCGCGTTCTTTACGATTGCGACCATCCTGGGCGCGCTGTGGGCGGCGGAAGCGTGGGGCGGCTACTGGTCGTGGGACCCGAAAGAAACCTGGGCGCTGATCGTCTGGCTCAACTACGCGGCGTGGCTGCACATGCGCTTGATGAACGGCCTGCGCGGCCGTCCGGCGGCATGGTGGGCGCTGGTGGGCCTGCTGGTGACCACCTTTGCTTTCCTTGGCGTCAACATGTTCCTGTCCGGCTTGCACTCCTATGGCAAGTTGTAAACGGAAGTTTAATATTTGCTTCGGCGGATTGGTGTAAGGTTGAGCCCTACACGAATCTACCGGAGCCATCATGCTGATCAAGCGCAGTCCCAACGGTATCGACCTGCCGTTTTCCTCTGAAATCACGCCGCGCGAAATATACGAATCGCGCCGCAAATTCATGAAACAGATCGCCATGGGCGCGGTCGGCAGCGCCGCGCTGCTGGAGATGGCCAACCGCGAGGCGTTCGCGCAGACCGGCGCCAAGCTGCCGGCCAAGCTCAATCCCGCCTACTCGGCGATGGACAAGCAAACCGCGTTCAAAGACGCCACCACCTACAACAACTACTACGAATTCGGCACCGACAAGAGCGAGCCTGCCATGTACGCCGGCACGCTGAAAACCCGTCCGTGGACGGTCAGCATCGAAGGCGAAGTCAAGAAGCCGATGACGCTCGACCTGGATGCGCTGCTCAAGCTGGCGCCGCTGGAAGAGCGCGTGTACCGCCTGCGCTGCGTGGAAGGCTGGTCGATGGTGATTCCGTGGATCGGCTACTCGTTCTCCGAGATCATCAAAAAGGTCGAGCCAACCGGCAACGCCAAGTACGTTGAATTCGTCACGCTGGCCGACAAAAAGCAAATGCCGGGCGTGGGCAGCCGCGTGCTGCAATGGCCGTACACCGAGGGCCTGCGCATCGACGAAGCCAACCATCCGCTGGCGCTGCTGACCTTCGGCATGTACGGCGAAGTGCTGCCGAACCAGAACGGCGCGCCGGTGCGCATGGTGCTGCCGTGGAAATACGGCTTCAAGTCGGCCAAGTCCATCGTCAAGATTCGCTTCGTGAAAGACCAGCCGCGCACCTCGTGGAACCTGTCTGCGCCGAATGAATACGGCTTCTACTCGAATGTGAATCCCGACGTGGATCACCCGCGCTGGTCGCAAGCGTCCGAGCGCCGCATTGGCGAAGACGGCTTCCTCGCCCGCAAGCGCAAGACCCTGATGTTCAACGGCTACGCCGATGTCGCGCCGCTGTACGCTGGCATGGACTTGAAAAAGTTCTACTGATGCTGACCACCAAGCAAGTCAGCTGGATCAAGGGCGCCGTGTTCGTGCTGGCGCTCGCGCCCTTGGCGCGCATGGTCTACCTGACCGTGACCGGGCAACTGGTCGATCCATTGGAATTCATCACGCGCGGCACCGGCGACTGGACTTTGTACTTCCTGTGCATGGTGCTGGCGGTGACGCCGCTGCGCAAGCTGAGCGGCCAGAACTGGCTGATCAAACTGCGCCGCATGCTGGGGCTGTACGTCTTCTTCTACGGCTTCCTGCACTTCATGACCTTCCTCTGGTTCGACCACTTCTTCGACGTGCAGGAAATGTGGAAAGACGTGCTCAAGCGGCCGTTCATCACAGTAGGCTTCATCGCCTTCGTGCTGCTGATACCGTTGGCCGTGACCAGCACCAACGGCATGATCAAGCGCCTGGGCGGCAAGCGCTGGCAGTGGCTGCACCGCCTGGTGTATGTAATCGCGCCGCTGGCGATATTGCACTTCTGGTGGATGAAAGCGGGCAAGCACAACTTCACCGAGCCGATCATCTTCGGCACCATCATCGGCATCCTGCTGCTAATGCGCGTGTGGTGGGCTATCCGTAGCGCTCGCAAGGCTTAGTTATCCTGCATGCGCAGGATGGTGATCGCGCCATCCACTCGGCGCCATAACAAGGCCTGGGTATCGAGCGCAGTGCGATCCAGCCGCACTTGGCCGAGCGCCAGAAAAAAGTCGCTCTTGACGCCAGCATCAACCGCGCGCGCCCGGTGTGCGCCAGCGATCTGCGGCAGGGCGTCGAATTCATTGAGCGTGCGGTAATAGATGCGCTGGCGGTTTTTGACGATAGCAGCAGCCTCTTCAAGCGGCAGATTGTCCACCAGCGCCGCTAACAATTCCGCCGGCGCGGTGTTGACGTTAAGCGGTGTCGGCTGCGGCAGCGCTACGAGGAAGGCGCGCAGTTTGTCAATCGCTGCCGGCGTAAAACCGCTGACGGCGAGCAAATCTTCCACTTCCAGCAGCGCCAGGGCCTGGGGCGGCAAGCCCATGCCGCCGGCCGCCATCGCTCTTTGCCCGCTAGCGACCTGAGCCGCCACCGCGAGCGCAAGAGCGGGATCGACGCGCAAGGTGGCTAGCAGGCGTTCCAGCATACGCACCTGTTGCTGGTCGATGACGGTGTGCTGCGCCAGGTTGGCCAGGTTGAAGCGCGATTGCGCATCCAGTATGCGGCCCGATGCGCTGGCGGGGAAGCCATCGCCTTCGCTGCGTGGGCGGTCGATGTAGCTGTCTAGGGGGATGCCCCGCAGCGGCTGTGCCCATATACCGTTCAGCTGCGTGTAGTTGGGCGAGGCGGCTAGATCCTGGGCCAGCAGCGCGCGGCCCATGTCGAGCAGGCCGCGCATGATCCACAAACTTTGCAGTTGCTGGCGCTGGTTTTCAGTGGCGCGCATTTGCACCTGCTGCAGCCAGAACAGGCTGGTAACGCTGGTGACGGCCAGCGTAGTCACCAGCAGCGCGGTGACCACGGCGATACCGCGTTGGCGCCGCATTACCATGCCCCCAGCAGAAATTGTCTGGTAATGCGCGACGGTTGATCCTGTAGCGTCAACTCCACGGCCAGGCCCAGCGGCGTATTATTGCTGGCGCTAGAGTTGGCGGTCGGCTGCCAGCGCTGATCTATCCAGTAGCGCGTGGTCATCTGACGCACGTCGGTTTGCAGCGTGACTATGGCAAGCGCGCCCTGATCACTCAGTGCGGCCTGCCACAACGCCTGAAGCTGCGGCAGGCTGCGGGTGGCGGCGGATTCGCGCCGTACCAGGCTGCCATCCTGAACCCGGTAAGACACCACCAGCAGTTGCGTGGCCGCGTTTTCAGCACTGCTTATGCGTACCAGCGTAACGCGGTCGTCGTCGGTCTGCAGATTGCTCTGGCCCTGTAGCAGGCTGGTGGGCGCTAGATGATCGCAGTCGCGCTGCATCTGGGCGAAGGCCAGTTGCAGGTTGCGGGCCTGTTCGGTCTGCGTGGTCAGCCTGGCGCGCGCGCGTAGGATGCCGTCCAGGCCGCGCCAGCTCAGCACCGCCACCATGGCCAGTATCGTGATTGCCATGAGCAGCTCGACCAGGGTGAAACCGGCGTTAGCGGTGTGCCGGCGCATAGCAAACGTCATGGCGACGCGGTCTGCGCACCGTGCTCGTGCAGCGCCTTCACCTGGGCTTGGAATTTGGCGGTTGCCTCCAGCGTGCGCGGAAAGATCTGCTGTTCCAGCTCATGCATGCTGGCGCCGGCGGCCTGATTCAGCGTGTTCTGCTTGTCGCGCAGCACGCGGCCGGCGGGACTGTTGAAAAACGACGTGATGGCGTCGAGTTGTGCGTCGGTGTAGTTGTCGGCACAGAAGCGTATCAGCGACGGCTTGACCGCTTCCCAGCTAATCTGCGGCGCCATCGCGTCGATTTCCGCGATATAGGCGGACGCTAATTCCTGCTGCGCAGCCTGGAGCGGTGCAGGGGCGGGCGCGACGATGCCCGTTTCGCGTCGGGCATATTTTTTAAGGCTGGCCTGTCCTTGTTCGTTGGACGCAGTCACCTGGGCTTGAATACCTGTGGCGTCCAGCATGCGTTCTATCTTTGCCTGGCGCGTAGGCGGAATGGGAGCGGGCTCCGACCACGCGCTCGTCGGGGCGAACCCCAGCAGCAGGGCGGCGCCCAGGAGCAGTAACTTAAATAGCATGGTATGCACTTTCGAAATAGGCAAAATGCCGCTCGCGCCAGCAGGCGAACGGGCGGCACGGTCTTAGTCGGTGATGCGGCTCATGTTGCGTACGCCCAGCCGTTTCAACTCATCGTTCAGCCATAGCACGTTATCGGTGGTAATCATGTTGAACGTCTGTGTATGCAGGAACAGGTTCCAGTCGGTACGGTTATCGGCGGTGTCGCTCTGCAGGCCATACGGCGCGCCATTGAATAGATAGGCGGTCAGCTCGGAGCAGCAGCGGCCATCGCTGTTGTAGAACAGCGCTTTTCCGCCCGACTCGTATTCGCGGGTAGGATTGAAGAAGGCGCGGCTGCCGGAGCTGTAGGAAGCGACGGTATCGTTCTGGGTCGCTTGCAGAATGCCGTTATCTTGCTTGATGTTGACTTCCTGCCCCATGTACCACGGCTTGTTGCCGGCATAGAAGCTGTAAGCCGACTGGCGTACCTTGTCTTCTCCGCCGCCGGCGCCGAGTGCATTGTTCGGTTGGATATTGGCGGTGTTATACACCGGCATGATCTTTACATAATTGCTATCAGGGGAGTTGGGATTGCCCGTGACGTAATGCAGGTTGCCAAAGAAATTGTCGACTTCCCAGGCGTTGGGCAGCATGTTCACGTCGACCTTAAAGAACGCGCGATTGTAGAAGCCGGTCTTGGCCACGACGTACCAGGCGTTTTGCAGCGCCGCCCTATCCTTGACGTCGATCGCCAGCACGGCCGGATTTTGCCGATTCCGCATGTCATTGATCACTTCTTCCAGCGTGGGCGGATTCTCGTTCCACTTGGACCATTCCCAGTTGCCGCCATTGGCGGTGCTAGGCTGGGCGTTGGTGCGTAGCAGCAGGCCATTGTCCGTTGAACTTTTCTTCACCGATTTCAAGCTCCACGAATTCACCAGCGGATTCGGTCCCACGCCGGTCATGGCGTTATATAAGGCCGAGCCCCAGTTGTAGCCAACATTGGTTTCGCGTCCCCACGAGGCGTCATGGCTCAGGATAGGTACGCCATCCTGGGTTTGGCGGATATCGACCTCGATGATTTCCATGCATGCGTTGGCCGCGTTCCAGATCGCTTCCAGCGAATTTTCCGGGGTGTTGATGTATTGGTTGTAGCGCGGGTCATTCCAACGCGCGTGCAGGCCGCGATGTGCGACCAGTAGTTTCAGATCCCAGATCGGATTGCGGATCTGGTTCATCACCTTGGCAGTGTTGATGCGGCAGGGATTCTGCGCCTGGCTTGGTGCTGCGGCGACCAAGGCCAGCAGGAACAGGGCCACCCCGGATAAAACGCGTTTCTTTAACATGATTATCCTTTGTTACGTGGGTTTGTGACTGCCGGTAGTTATCGGCAAGGGAGGTGACAGAATTCCGCATGCGTAAAGAAAGAATTTCCATATAAAACAGGCTCCCTTCCTTGCTGCGCGAATTCTATTCACATCGAATAGTAAGTGGCCAATGTGTCATCTTTGTGACAACTCCCGGGAAATTTTTTATGCCCTTCCGGGCGGGGCGGTCATCAAATCGTCATATTATCCAAATAGAATTCATTGTGAATTATATTTTTGAGTCCGGCGTCGAGACTTCCTGTCGAGACCGGGTTCAAGGGGAAACGCATGACGTATTCAGTTCCGTATCGCTACCGCTTGCTGGTTTCATCCACCATGGCGCTCGCTTGCGCGGTGGATGCCGCCGCCCAGGACAACACCGATGCCGCCGTTCAAGAGAACCCGGCCGTGGTCACCATTACCGGCATCAAGCGCTCTTACTTGAAAGCCATCGATAGCAAGCTTGAGCATGCCGGCGTGGCCGACGTGGTCAGCGCCAACGAGGTGCAGGGCCTGCCCGATGTCACCGCCGTGGAGACCCTGCGCCGCGTGCCTGGCCTGGCGGTGCTGCCGACCATGGACAATGAACACCCGCGCGACGAGGCCGCCACGCCGGTGATCCGCGGCCTCGGCGCCGCCTATAACAACGTCACCATCGACGGTTCGCCGCTGGCCTCGCCCGGCACGCCGAACGGCAACCTGGGCTCGATCGGGCGCGGCGTGCGCCTCGACATCCTGCCGTCGTCGATGATCAGCGAGCTGGTGGTCGCGAAAACCTTCAGCGCCGACCAGGAACCGAACGCCATCGGCGGCGCCATCGACCTGAAGACCCGCAGTGCGTTCGAGCGCAACGGCCAACCCTTCTTCACCATCGAGGGCGCGGCGGGCCGTGCCAGCGGCGGCGGCAAGCCGCGCAGCCAGGACAAGCTGGGCGACCGTTTGCTGACCACCGGCAGCTTCACCTTCGGCCCCGAGCAGCGCTACGGCATGGTGGTCTCCGCCAACTACCAAAAGCTCGATACCACCACCAATACCCACATGACCACCGACACGGTGTTCGAGAACTTCTACGACAGCAAGGGCAACCGCCTGAGCGGCAACGACCTCGGCAACGGCTTTGCCGTGCCGCAGCAGGACAAGTACTGGTACGTGCAGGACTCGCGCTCGCGCCTGGGCCTGACGGTGAAAGGCGAGGCCCGCCCCACCGACGAGATCAGCGCCTTCGTCACGGCCGGCTATTACAAGTTCCGCGACCAGATGCAGCGCAACGAGAACCTGATCGACCCGCGCAACACCGCCGTGGTCTACAACCAGACCGCCACCTCGGGCACCTACCCCGGCGGCGACGTCGAGGTCGGCTATGCGCAGCAGGACATGACCAGCATCACCCGCATGCTGCAAACCGGGCTGGATTGGAAACTGGCCGAGGATCAGGTGCTGGCGCTGCGCGCCAACGCCTCGCGCGCTACCTACCGCGAGCCGATCCAGATGATCAAGTTCATCACCAACGCCGCCTACGGCGCGCCGGGCAAGGGCGGCGCCTCGGTGGTGGCCACGCCGGAGTACGGCTTCAGCTACGACACCAGCGGCCTGAATCATTCCTTCAACGTGTCGCCGGCGGCCTGGAACAACCTGGCCAACTACAAGCTGTTCTACTACCGCCCGGACTACGCGCGCGCGGCCACCGACCACATCGCCAACGTCCGCGCCGACTACCGCCACCACTTTGACCGCCCCGGCCTGGGCTTCGCGGTGGGCGCCAGCTACACGCGCGATAAGCCGAGCTACAACATCTACCGCAACGACCTCGAGCCGAACAACAGCCAGCCGGCGCTGACCTTGGCCAGTGTGATCGGCCCGAGCGCACCGCTGATGTACCACCAGAACGGCCTCGGCCTGCTGACCATTGACCCGCAAAAAGCTATTGCCCAGATCGCCGCGCTGCGCGCAGCCGGCGGCCTGAATACCACCGACCAGGCCAACTTCAGCAACCAGGACAACTTCGAGCACCGTGAGCGTACCGTGGGCGCTTACGCGCAGGTAAGCTATAACACCGAGCAATGGCGCACCCAGTTCGGCGTGCACCAGGACAGCACCCGGCAGGACACCACCGGCCGCGCGCTGGTGGCGGGAACGTGGCGTGCGCTGCCGACCAGCTCGCGCTACCACTTCCTGCTGCCATCGGCCTCGGCCACTTACCAGGCCAGCGCGGCGCTCGACCTGCGCGCCGCCGCCAGCCAGACCATCGGCCGCCCGACCTACGACTCGTATGCCGCGCGCAGCTCGGTGAACTTCGTCAACCCGGCCGACCTGGGCAATCCGAATGCCAGCGGCGTCACAGTCACGGTGGGCAACCCGGACATCAAGCCGCGCCTGTCGACCAACCTGGATCTGGCCGCCAACTACAAGCTGCCGCAATCGGTGGGCGGCCTGCTGTCGCTGGCCGTGTTCGACAAGGACATCAAGGATGAAATCTTCAATACCTCCTCGCTGGGCTACACCTACCAGGGCGTGACTTACCCGAACGCGGTGGTGAGCAAGCCGGTCAACGCGGCGCGCGCGGATGTCAAGGGCGTGGAACTGGGCGTCACCGTTAATTCGCTGGGCTGGCTGCATCCGGTCGTCAAGGACATCGGCTTCAGCGCCAACTGGACGGTATTGGACGGCAGCATGAACGTGCTGAAGTCGGACAAGTCGACCCGCAAGCTGGATCGCCTGGTCGGGCAACCGGATCAGGCCGCCAACTTCACGCTGTTCTACAGCAGCGGCGGACTGGAACTGCGCGGTGCCTATAACTATCAGGGCAAGGCGCTGCGTTCCATCGTGCCGGACGTGGCCTGGCAAGACCTGTACTGGGCCGCGCGCTCGCAGGTCGACCTGCACGCCAGCTACAAGATCGCCAAGGGGATCACGCTGTTCGGCCAGATCCAAAACGTGGGTGCACGCCGCCTCACCAGCTACGCCGGCCCGGCGCAGAACCTGCTGAAGGACACCTACTCGGTGCCGACCGTGGTGTGGCTCGGTCTGCGTTTCACGCCCGACCTGCGCTGATTTGCCGCTTTTTCCACCTGCCCGGTGCATCCGCGCCGGGCGTCACCCTTTCTATCCATGAACCTGAAACACAGTTATATGCTATTGGCACTGCTGGCAGGCCTCGCCGCCAGCGCAGCGGCCTGCCACGCCGCTACCAGGGCCGACCTGATCCGCAAAAAATTCGACAATCCCGCTGCCGGCGTGTTCGTCGTCGCCCACCGCGGCTGCCACAATGCCTCGCCCGCCCAAGGGCTGGGCGAGGCGCCGGAAAATTCGCGGCTGGCGCTGGAGCAGTGCGTCCTGCTGGGCGTCGACATGATGGAGCTCGACGTGCGCCGCGCCGCCGACGGCGCGCTGGTCGTCATGCACGATGACACCATTGACCGCACCACCAATGGCAGCGGCAGGCTCGACCAGTTCACGCTGGCGCAACTGAAAACCCTGCGACTCAAGCAGAACCTCGGCGCCGCCATGTCGCCGATCCTGACCGCCGAGACGGTGCAGACGCTGGAGGAGATGCTGGCGCTGGCCAAGGGCCGCATCATGCTCAACCTTGACATCAAGGAAGCGATTTACCCGGCCGTCATCGCCGCCGTCAAGGCGCAGGGCATGGAGCGCCACGTGCTGGTCAAGAGCGTGGTGACGGGCGGCGCGCCACCGGCGGCGGATCAACCCGGCTTTGACACGGTGCCCTACATGCCCATCGTCGGTAACTGGGCAGGCGCGCCCCTCGTTGCCAGCCCCGCCGAGATCAGCCGCAGCGAGCTGGCGGCCAGGCACAAGCCGGCCGGCGTCGAGATGGTCTACCTGTCCAGCGACGACTACGCGCAACTGCGCAAGACCACGGCGGCGGCCAAGGTTCGGCTGTGGGCCAATACCTTGACCTCGGTGGGCGTGATCAGCGTGATCGGCATGGGCGGCGACCTGGACGGCTTGCGCACGCAGGGGCAGGCCTGGGGCGCGCTGCTGGCATCCGGCGTCGACACCATCCAAACGGACGAACCCGGCCCGCTGCTCGACTACCTGGAGCGCGCCCGCATCCCGCATTGGGCGGGGCAACAATAGTGCTATAGTGCCCGCCGTCGAGGCCGGTTGCTAGCGAGGAGGGGGGAGTGCTTGGGACACGCATGGACAGGGCGACGCTGGCTTACGGCTGCGCGCACTTTGGGAAAATCTCTTTCTGGTACGCCAGCGAGGTGCTGTTCGCCTATTACCTGAGCGAGGTGTGCGGCCTCAGCCCGGCCCGCATGGGCATGGTGCTGGCGCTGAGTTTCCTGCTGGGCGCGGCGGCGGATCTGCTGGTCAGCCAGTTGCTGCGCAATTACCTGCAGCGGGTCGACAACGCGGTGCAACTTCAGCTGGGCGGCGCGCTGGCCAGCGCTACCACGCTGTCGGCGCTATTCATGGGCACCTATGTACCGGCCGATTACCGGCTCGGGTTCGCGCTGCTATTCGCCGGTGCCTTCCGGCTCAGCTATGTGTTGTTCGACTTGCCGCAGAATGTCTTGCTGAGCATTGCCACCACCGACGAGCACAGCCGCGCGCGGCTGGCCTCGCTGCGCATTTTCTTCAGCTCGGTGGGGTCGATGCTGGTCGCGCTGTCGGTGGCGCCGCTGATGTCGGACGCCGCGGCGCTGCCGCCCGCGCACCGGTTCATGCTGTTGGCCGGCGCGCTGTCGGTGGTGGCAATCGCCGGCGCGCTGTGGCTGGTGCGCGCGGCAACGCCGGCGCGGCGCCCACGGCC
>NZ_WWCK01000005.1 GCF_009857435.1 Duganella rivi | reverse complement strand
CGACGGCGTGCCCGACCCGCGCCGCCGCCTGCCCGGCTACATCGCCGCGGCGGCCGCCAGCATCGCGACCGCGCTGGTGGCGGCGCCGCTGCTGGCCTACCTCGACCTGGCCAACATCGCCATGCTGTTCCTGCTGGTGGTGGTGCTGGTGGCGGTGCGCTTCGGGCGCGGACCGTCGGTGCTGGCGACCTGCTGCAGCGTGGCCTGCTTCGACTTCTTCTTCGTGCCGCCGCGCTTCACGCTGGCCGTCAGCGATTTTCAATACCTGATCACCTTCCTGGTCATGCTGGCGGTGGGCCTGATCACCGGCCACCTGACCGCCGACCTGCGCTTCCAGGCGCGGGTGGCGGCGCACCGCGAACGGCGTTCGCGCGCGCTGTACGAATTCGCGCGCGAACTGTCGGGCGCCCTGCAAACCGAGCAAATCTTCGACACCACCCACAGCGTCATCCAGCGCGCCTTCCGCGCCCGCGCCACGCTGCTGCTGCCGGACGACGACGGCCGCCTGCAGCTGCCGCCGCTGAACAGTGCCAACAGTGCCAACAGTGCCAACGGCGGCGGCCTGGCCGCCGACAGCGCCAGCCGCGCCCACCTGTCGCTGCTCGACATCGGCATCGCCCAGTGGGCCTACGACCGCGCCGAGCCGGCCGGCCTCGGCACCGACACGCTGCCGGCCAGCCGCATCTTCTACCTGCCGCTGGTGGCGCCGATGCGCACCCGCGGCGTGCTGGCGATCGAGCCCGGGCAGCGGCGCTGGATCCTGATCCCCGAACAGCGCCAGCAGCTCGACACCTTTGCTGCGCTGGCCGCCATTGCGCTCGAGCGTGTGCACTACATCGAAGTGGCGCAAAACGCCCTGGTCAGCATGGAGTCCGAACGGCTGCGCAACTCGCTGCTGGCAGCGCTGTCGCACGACCTGCGCACGCCATTGACCTCGCTGGTCGGCCTGTCCGAGTCGCTGGCCAGCTCCCGGCCGGCTTTGAGCGCGGCCCAGCAGGAAGCGGCCAGCGCGCTGCACGACGAGGCGCGGCGCATGAGCACCATGGTCACCAACCTGCTGGACATGGCGCGCATCCAGAGCGGCGAAGTGCACCTCAACCTGCAATGGCAGCCGCTGGAAGAAGTGGTCGGCAGCGCGCTGCGCGCGGTGGCCGCGCAACTGGGCGTGGGCGGGCAGCGCGTCAGCACCCGCCTGCCGCCGGACTTGCCGCTGGTGCGCTATGACGCCGTGCTGATCGAGCGGGTGCTGGCCAACCTGCTGGAAAACGCCGCCAAATACACGCCGCCCGGCGCCCATATCGAAATCGCCGCCGCGCTGCACGGCGCCTGGCTCAAGGTGATGGTTTATGATGATGGCCCGGGCCTGCCGCCGGGCCGCGAAGAAGCGCTGTTTGAAAAATTCACGCGCGGCGAACGCGAATCGGCCAAGCCCGGCGTGGGCCTGGGGCTGGCGATCTGCCGCGCCATTGTCGAGGCGCACGGCGGCAGCATCAGCGCCGGCAGCGGCGCGCCGGCCGCGCCGCTGGGCGGCGCCATCTTTACCTTTACCCTGCCGCTAGGCACACCGCCGGCCATGCCGGCCGAGGAAGCACATGAGTGAAGCATATGAATGACAGCGCGCCGACCGCCCTGCTGGTCGAAGACGAACCGCAAATCCGCCGCTTCGTGCGCGCCGCGCTGGAAGAAGAGGGCTGGCAAGTGCACGAGGCGCCGGGCCTGCAGCGCGGCCTGATCGACGCCGGCACCCGCAAGCCCGACCTGATCGTGCTCGACCTCGGCCTGCCCGACGGCGACGGCATCGACTTCGTGACCGACCTGCGCAAGTGGTCGACGGTGCCGGTGATCGTGCTGTCGGCGCGCGTGAGCGAGGCCGACAAGATCCGCGCACTGGACGCCGGCGCCGACGACTACCTGACCAAGCCGTTCGGCACCGGCGAACTGCTGGCGCGGGTGCGCGCCACCCTGCGCCGCCAGCGCCAGCCGGCCGCCGACCATTCAGGCCTGGTGCAATTCGGCGACGTCGCCGTGGACCTGCAACACCGCCGCGTCACCCGCAACGGCGAGCACGTGCACCTGACGCCGACCGAATACCGGCTGCTGGCGGTGCTGGTGGCCAATGCCGGCCGGGTGATGACCAACCCGCAGCTGCTGCGCGCCGTGTGGGGGCCGTCGCAGGCCGAGAACGGCCACTACCTGCGCATCTACATGGGCCATTTGCGCCACAAGCTGGAAGCCGACCCGACCCAGCCGCGCTACCTGCTGACCGAGACCGCGGTCGGCTACCGCCTGCAACTACCCTAGCGCCATGATCTCGTAGCCGGCGCTGGAAGCGTAGTGGTGGAAGTGGCGCCGCTCCAGCATCTGCATCATCTGCGAGCCCGGCTTGCACGCGACCAGCAGGCGGCGCTGGCGGTGGTGGGCGCAAAAGAAATTGACCAGCATCGCGCCCACGCCCTGGTTGCGGAAGGCCGGCGCCACCGCCAGCGCGTGCAGCTCGCGCTCCGGTCCCTTGCTGCCGTCCACCCCCATCACCATCATATAGCCGGCCAGCTGGCCGCCGATCTCCGACACCCAGAACTCCACCGGCACCGTGCTGCGGCCGCCGTCCCAGTTGGTGCGCGGCGCCGTGCCCTCGACGATGCCGGCGCTGAACACCCGCGCCAGCGCGGCCTGGTGCTCGCTGTTCATCACTTGCTGGTCGAAGGCGTCGTCGCCGGTGGCGGTCAGGCCGATGATGCCGGCCACGTCGTCCAGCACGGCGCGACGGATGGTGGCGTCCAGCACCCGGCGGTGGCGCTCGCGCCGTGCCTGCCGCTGCAGGCGGCGCGCGCGCTGCACCAGCCGCTCGCGGGTACGGCGCGCCTGCCAGGCCAGCCACGCCACTAGCGCATAAAAGGCCGCGCTCTGGGCCAGGTCGTAGCTGAGCAACAACAGGCTGTCGTGGTGGTGGTTGGTGTAATCGTAGACGCGCGCGACGGTGGCGACGGCCACGAAGCCTGCCGCCGCCAGCGGCGGCAGGCGCCACGCGGCCAGCGCCACCGGCACGCTATAAAAAGGGGCGTAGGAAATCGCCGCGCCGGTGCCGGTATCAAGCAGGAAGATCACTGCCTGCAGCAGCAACAGGACGGCGGCCACGGTGCGCTGGCGGGCGCCGCGCAGACGGAGAAAAAGAGGACGGAGCATGGCGCAAGGCTAAGCGCTGAATGATCACTCTACAACTTAAGATTTGTATGGAATTGTTTCGATATGAACCTAAGTCAAGCCCGTTGTCAAAGCTTATTTGCTCAGCGTGCGCATGGCCCGCTCCAGCCCGTCCATGGTCAGCGGGAACATGCGGTTATTCATCAGCTGGCGCAGGATGCCGATCGACTGGCGGTACGGCCAAATGTTTTCCGGCTCGGGATTGAGCCAGACGAATTTCGGGAACGCCGCAGTAAAGCGCGCCAGCCAGGTGCTGCCCGCTTCCTCGTTGTTGTATTCGACCGAACCGCCGGCCTGCAGAATCTCGTAAGGGCTCATGGTGGCATCGCCGACGAAAATCAGCTTGGTATCGGGCGGATACTTGCGCAGGATATCCCAGGCCGGGAAGCGCTCCGAGTGGCGGCGCCGGTTGTTCTTCCACAGATAATCGTAGACGCAGTTATGGAAGTAGAAAAACTCCATATTCTTGAACTCCGAGCGGGCGGCCGAGAACAGCTCCTCGGTGCGTTCGATGTGATCGTCCATGGTGCCGCCGACGTCAAACAGCATCAGCACCTTGATGTTGTTTTTGCGTTCTGCTTGCATCTTGATATCGAGATAGCCGGCGTTGTTGGCGGTGGCGCGGATGGTGGCGTCCAGCGCCAGTTCCTCGGCCGCGCCGAGCCGCGCGAACTTGCGCAGGCGGCGCAGCGCCACCTTGATATTGCGGGTACCGATCTCGCGCTCGCCGTCGTAATCCTTGTAGCTGCGCGCTTCCCACACCTTGACCGCGCTGCGGTTGCCGCCTTTGCCGCCGATGCGGATGCCTTCCGGGTTGGTGCCGCCGTGGCCGAACGGCGAAGTGCCGCCGGTGCCGATCCACTTGTTGCCGCCCTCGTGGCGCTCCTTCTGTTCCTTCATCAGTTCGCGCAGCCGATCCATCAGCTTGTCGTAGCCAAACTTTTCCAGCGCCTCGATCTGCTCGGGCGTCAGCTCGCGCTTCATGCGCTGCAGCAGCCAGTCGAGCGGCACGCCGCCGTTGTCCTCGAAGGCGGTCTGGATGCCCTTGAAGTACAGGCCAAAGGCGCGGTCGAACTTGTCGAAGTGGGCCTCGTCCTTGACCAGCGTCAGGCGGGCGAGATAGTAAAAGTCGTCGAGCGAGCCGCTGACCACTTGCTTTTGCATCGCCTCCAGCAAGGTCAGGAACTCCTTGATGGTGACCGGAATTTTGGCATCCTTGAGCGTAAAGAAAAAATCGATCAGCATGTCAGTGCGTCCCGTGCTGCGCCAGCTTGTAGCGCAGGTGTGCCTTGATTTCCGGCCACTCGCCGGCCGCGATGCTGTACATCACCGTGTCGCGCACGGTGCCGTCGCGGCGCGGCTGGTGGTGGCGCAGCACGCCGTCCTTTTTGGCGCCAAGCCGCTCGATGGCCGCCTGCGAGGCGTGGTTGAAATTATCGGTGCGCAGGCCGACCAGCGCCGCGCCCAGCGTCTCGAAGGCGTGGCCGATCAGCAGCAGCTTGCAGGTGGTGTTGACGTGGGTGCGCTGCCAGCTTTTCGCATACCAGGTGTAGCCGATCTCCAGCCGGCCGATGTCGGCCACGATGTCGTGGTAGCTGGTGGTGCCGATCAGCGCGCCGCTGGCGATGTCGATCACGGCAAACGCCAGGCGGGTAGGGCGCTGGGCGATGGCTTTGTAGATGTAGGCGTCCACCTCGTGCAGCGCCGGCACCGAAGTGATGCGCAGCTGCCACAGTTCGCCATCTTGCGCGGCCGCGCGCAGGCCGTCGGCATGGTGGGCGGCCAGCGGTTCGAGGCGCACGCCGTGCAATTCCAGCGTGGTAGGCAGGACCGTGTTCATCGGTTGGTGCGCGACATGAACACCAGGCGCTCGAACAGGTGGACATCCTGCTCGTTCTTCAGCAGCGCGCCGTGCAGCGGCGGCACGATGGCCTTGCTGTCCTGGCTGCGCAGCGCCTCGGGCGGGATGTCTTCCGCCATCAAGAGCTTGAGCCAGTCGAGGAACTCGGAGGTGGACGGCTTCTTCTTCAGGCCCTGCACCTCGCGCAGCTCGTAAAAAGTGTGCAGCGCCTGCGCCAGCAGCTCCTGCTTCAGGTGCGGGTAGTGCACCTGGACGATTTGCTGCATGGTGTCGCGGTCGGGGAACTTGATGTAGTGGAAGAAGCAGCGGCGCAGGAAGGCGTCCGGCAGCTCCTTTTCATTGTTGGACGTGATGATCACCAGCGGGCGGTGCTTGGCCTGCACCATCTCGCGCGTCTCGTAGACGTAAAACTCCATGCGGTCTAGCTCGCGCAGCAAGTCGTTGGGGAACTCGATGTCGGCCTTGTCGATTTCATCGATCAGCAGCACCACCGGTTCCGGCGCCGTGAAAGCCTGCCACAGCACGCCCTTGACAATGTAATTGTGGATATCGCGCACGCGCTCGTCGCCGAGCTGGGAATCGCGCAGGCGCGACACCGCGTCGTACTCGTACAGGCCCTGCTGGGCCTTGGTGGTGGACTTCACGTGCCACTGCATCAGCGGCATATTCAGCGCGGCAGCCACTTCCTCGGCCAGCATGGTCTTGCCGGTGCCGGGTTCGCCCTTGATCAGCAGCGGGCGCTGCAGGGTGAGGGCGGCGTTGACGGCCAGTTTCAGGTCGGCGGTGGCGACGTACTGGTCGGAGCCTTCAAAACGTGCTTGCATGGGAGTGGTCCAGAATGGAAAAGATAAAACAGTATAGAAGGAAACGCTAGAGCCGGTGCTCGAGAGCGCGGCGGCGCCGTGTTGTTTCTAAAAAGTACTTGAGTTAGAATCCCTGCACAAATAGTACAAAAGTCAATATAGTGACACCGTGGTAGAAGTATCCGATATAGCTGTATCCGATTACTTACTTAGAGACACCATGAAAAAACTCACCGCACTCCTCGTGCTGGCAGGCCTGTCGCAAATCGGCGTTGCTGCGGACGTTGTGGGCAACGCCCAGAACGCCAAGGCCAAGATAGAAATGTGCATCGGCTGCCACGGCATCCCCGGCTACAAAGCCACCTTCCCCGAAGTGTTTGCCGTGCCGATGATCGGCGGCCAGTCGGCCAAGTACATCGAAAGTGCGCTGCAGGCGTACAAAAAAGGCGATCGCAAGCATCCATCGATGAAAGGCATTGCCGCCAGCCTGTCGGACCAGGACATTGCCGATGTGGCGGCGTTCTACTCGCAGCAGACCCGTACGTCTGACCCGAAATGAGGACTGAGTTCATGAGCAAATTCATCGCCGCCCTGGGCCTGACCCTGCTGGCCGCCGGCGCCGCCCAGGCGGCCGGCAACGTCGACGCTGGCAAAGCCCTGGCCGAAAAATACGCCTGCTTCAGCTGCCACGGCAAGGATTTCAATACGCCGATCGACCCCAGCTATCCGAAGCTGGCCGGCCAGCACCGCGATTATCTGGAGCACGCGCTGAAAACCTACAAGCGCGGCGACGGCGCCTATGGCCGCAACAACGCTATCATGACCGGCCAGGTCAAGCCGCTGAGCAACCAGGACATCAAAGACGTGGCGGCCTACCTGCACAGCTTGCCGGGCAACCTGGCCACCCACCGCTGATAAAACTCCGGGGTCAGGTCCTCCATTTCTACACGAGCTCTGCCGTAGCCTCGGCTACGGCAGAGCTCGTGTAGAAATGGAGGACCTGACCCCGGATTTACAGGCGGCGTTTGATGGCTTCGATATAGGCGACGCCGTCGGGCGGGGTGCCGGTGCGCTGGGCGTTCCAGATCATCTCGCCCAGGCATTCCATGATTTCGTGCTGCGCCGCGTGCGCATCGTCGAGCTTGAGCGTGAGCTCGGTCGCCAGCGCGCGGATGCCGGGCGGCTGGTCGATCGAGATTTGCTCGTCGATCGACAGGTGCATCGACAGGTGCAGGAAGGGGTTGGCCTGCGCGCCCTCGACCTGGTAGTCGCGGCTCAGCGCCGTCTCCACGTCACTGAGCACGTCGTGGTATTCGGGATGGTGGCGGATCCAGTCGGAGGCCATGGTCTCGAGCGGCGTCAGGATCTCGCTGGCGCGCTGCTTGCGGAAGGTCTCGCAGAAGAATCGGCGGACGTCGTCGGAAGATGGATTAAACATGGCCGCCATTGTACCTCTTGCAGAAGCTGGGCACCGCGCGCGCCTGTTATCATGCCAATTTCACCAACTTGACGAGCAGACCATGCTGAACCAATCCGCCCTCGACACCCTGTTCTACCACGCCCACACCCACAACGGCTGGCAAGACCGTCCAGTCAGCGACGAACAGCTCCAGCAGCTATACGACGCGCTGCGCTGGGCGCCGACCGCCGCCAACGGCTCGCCGGCGCGGCTGGTATTCGTGCGTTCGGCCGAGGCCAAGGCCAAGCTGGCGCCGGCGCTGTCGGAAGGCAACCTGGCCAAGACCCTGGCCGCGCCGGTTACCGTGATCGTCGGCATGGACATGGAGTTCTACGAGAAGCTGCCGCAGCTGTCGCCGGCAGTCGACGCGCGCTCTTGGTTTGCCGGCAACGACGCGGCGATCCAGGCGACCGCCTTCCGCAACTCCTCGCTGCAAGGCGGCTACCTGATCCTGGCGGCCCGCGCGCTGGGGCTGGATGTGGGGCCGATGTCGGGCTTCGACGCCGCCAAGGTGGACGCGGCCTTCTTTGCCGGCACGCCGGTCAAGGCCAACTTCATCTGCAACATCGGCTATGGCGACGCCGCCAAGATCCGCCCGCGCGCACCGCGCCTGTCGTTCGAGCAGGCCTGCCAGATCGTTTAAACGAAAAAAACGGGACAGCCAGGCTGTCCCGTTTTACTAAGCGCTTTTCTTGTCCGCTTCAGCCGCGCCTTCGCAGGCGGGCTGCTCGGCAGAGGCGGCGGCCAAGGCCGGCGCGCTGGCCGCAGCCGGCGTGGCGCGCGGCGGATGCGGCTGGCGCAGGTAGCGCGAGCCGTGCTGCCGGCGGTCGTGGCCGTTCGGCGGCCACGTCAGGAAACGCGACAATTCCTGCAGCGCGCGCTGGTACACCTCGCGCTTGAATTCAATCACGACATCGAGCGGTACCCAGTAATCATGCCAGCGCCAGGCGTCAAATTCCGGGTGATCGGTCAAGCGCAGGTTGACGTCGTTGTCGCGCGCGCACATGCGCAACAAGAACCAGATCTGCTTCTGGCCACGGTAATGGCCGCGGATTTCCCGCTTGATGAAATGGTCGGGCACCTCATAGCGCAGCCAGTCGCGGGTGCGACCGACTATCTTGACGTGCTCGGCCCGCAGACCGATCTCTTCCTCCAGCTCCCGATACATCGCCTGTTCCGGCGTTTCTCCGTACTTGATGCCGCCTTGCGGAAACTGCCATGAGTGCTCGCGCACCCGCTTGCCCCACCACACCTCGTTATGGGCGTTGAGCAGGATGATGCCGACGTTGGGGCGGAACCCTTCCCGATCGAGCATATTGCACCTCAAACTTTCTGCGGCTGAGCTCCCGGTCTTATCTTTTTGCCCACAAAACAGCTGCCCGCCGCCGATTTCCGGGTAGGAAAGCGCTGCGACAGCCTATTATTGAACGCATTTGTATAAAGTATGGACGCATCAGCCAGCTAATCCTTTAAAATTAGGTTGATTATAACCCTCTCTTTTTAAAAAGAATTCACCGTATGCGCGCGTCACGTTTTTTTATTTCCACGCTTAAAGAAGCACCTTCCGATGCCGAGATCGTCAGCCATCAGTTAATGATGCGTGCCGGCATGATCAAACGACTGGGTTCGGGCATCTACACCTACATGCCGATGGGCCTGAAAATCATCCGCAAGGTGGAAGCCATCGTGCGCGAAGAAATGAACCAGTCGAACGCAATTGAGCTGCTGATGCCCCTGATTCAGCCGGCCGAGCTGTGGCAAGAGACCGGCCGCTGGGACAAAATGGGCGCCGAATTGCTGCGCATCAAAGACCGCCACGGCCGCGAGTTCGCGTTCCAGCCGACCGCTGAAGAAGTGATCACCGATGTTGTTCGTTCGGAAATTAAATCGTACCGCCAACTGCCGTTGAATTTTTACCACATCCAGACCAAGTTCCGCGACGAACGCCGCCCACGCTTCGGCCTGATGCGCGGCCGCGAGTTCACCATGAAGGACGCTTACTCGTTCGACCGCGACCTGGCCGGCATGCAAGCCTCGTACAAAATCATGTACGACGCCTACACCCGCATCTTCAACCGCTTCGGCCTGAAGTTCCGCGCGGTGGCGGCCGACAACGGCGCCATCGGCGGCACCGGTTCGCATGAATTCCACGTGATCGCCTCCACCGGCGAAGACGCGCTGGTGTACTGCCCGACCTCGGACTACGCGGCCAATATGGAAGCGGCCGAGGCGCTGCCGCTGGCGGCCGCCCGCCCGGCCGCCGCCCAGGCCTTGACCAAGACCGAAACGCCGAACGCCACCAAGTGCGAGGCCGTGGCCGAGCTGCTCAAGCTGCCGTTGTCGCAGACCGTCAAGACCATCGCCCTGACCGTCGAAGCCGACAAAGACGGAAAACAGACTAAACAGTATTTCATGTTGTTGTTGCGCGGCGACCACGAACTGAACGAAGTCAAGGTCGGCAAAGTGCCGGGCCTGGCCGCGCACCGCTTCTCGACCGAGGCGGAAATCCTCGAAGTGTACGGCTGCGTGCCGGGCTACCTCGGCCCGATCGGCACCAAGGCCCCGGTCACCGTGGTGGCCGACCGCACCGTGGCCAATATGGCTGATTTCGTGTGCGGCGCCAACGACGCCGGCTACCACTACACCGGCGCCAACTGGGGCCGCGACTGCGCCGAGCCGGCCATTGTGGCCGACCTGCGCAACGTGGTGGAAGGCGACGCCTCGCCGGACGGCAAGGGCGTGCTGGCGATCGAGCGCGGCATCGAAGTGGGCCACGTGTTCCAGCTCGGCACCGCCTACTCGGAAGCCATGAAAGCCACCTTCCTCGACGAGAACGGCAAACCGGCGCCGCTGCAAATGGGCTGCTACGGCATCGGCATCACCCGCATCCTGGGCGCGGCCATCGAGCAGAACTACGACGACAAGGGCATCATCTGGCCAACCGCGCTGGCGCCGTTTGAACTGGTGCTGTGCCCGATGGGCATGGACCGCAGCGAGGCGGTCAAGGAAGCGGCCGAGCAGCTGTACGCTGACGCGGTGGCGGCCGGCATCGACGTCATCATCGACGACCGCGGCCACCGTCCGGGCCAGATGTTCGCCGACTGGGAGCTGATCGGCGTGCCGCACCGCGTGGTGATCGGCGACCGCGGCCTGAAAGAGGGCAACCTCGAGTACCAGGGCCGCCGCGACACCGAAGCGACCGCCGTGCCGGTGGCCGACATCCTCGGCTTCATCAAAGGCAAAATGGCGCAGTGATGAGCCTGTTGTCCCGCTGGCTGGGGGCGGTGGCGCTAGCGGGATTGTTGCCGGCCGCGCCGCTGGCGCTGGCCGGCAACCAGAAAGAAGAAGCGCTGGCCGACTCGGTGCGGCTGGCGCTGTCCAACGCCATCAAGGACGCCACGCCGCCGACGCCAACCTTCCGCAATCCCTCCGACCAGGCGCGCTACCAGAACTGGCTGGAAACCATGTCCTACCGGCTCAAGCGCAAGCTGCCGGACGAGCAGACCCGCAAGGAATTCCTCGCCACCGTGTGGTACGAAGCGCGCCGCGCCGGCCTCGATCCGGGCATGGTGCTGGGCTTGATTCAGGTCGAATCGGCCTACCGCAAGTACGCCGTCTCCATCGTCGGCGCGCGCGGCTACATGCAGGTGATGCCGTTCTGGACCAATGTGATCGGCGACAGCAACCGCCGCGCCCTGTTCGACATGCAGACCAACCTGCGCTACGGCTGCGCCATCCTGCGCATGTACCTCGACATGGAAGCGGGCAATCTCTACCTCGCCCTCGGCCGCTACAACGGTAGCCGCGGCAAGCCCGAATACCCGAACGCGGTACTGGCCGCGTGGAATAACTGGAAGTGAGGCCGCCAGGCGAGTGGGCGAAAAAAAACCGGGGATTGCCCCGGTTCTTTTTTTGTCAGTGCCCGCCTTATTTCAGGTGGTCGGAAATGAGCTTGGTCATTTCAAACATGGACACTTGGGCTTTGCCGCCGAATACGGCTTTCAGCTTGTCGTCGGCATTGATCATGCGGCGGTTGGCCGGATCTTGCAGGTCGAACTTCTTGATGTAGTCCCACACTTTCTTGGTCACTTCGGTACGCGGCAGGGCGGCGGCGCCCACGACGGCAGCCAAGGAGGCGGATGGCGTCAGTGCCTTCATGAAGGCGGCGTTAGGTTTGCGTGCTGCCGGTGCTTTTTTCACCGCTGGTTTGGCTGCTGCTTTTGCTGGTGCTGCTGCTTTCTTCGCGGCAGGCTTCGCTGCCGGTTTCTTAGCTGGTGCTGCTTTTTTGGCTGTTGCCATATTCGAGCCTCCTTAACGAACACATGGAAAATTGCGCAATTGATCGCACCGGGTAATATTGGTGGGGATTTAACCCTTACGCAACTGTTTTTTGCGTTTTTTCCCGGAAACACCACGTAAACACGGGGCGTAGCCCGGGTTTACGCGGTTTTTCCCTGTGGCGGAGGCCGATTGCGCCGCTTAGCGCAGGCCCGGCATCATGCCCTTCATCGAGCGCATCATCTTCATCATGCCGCCGCCCGAGAGCTTTTTCATCATGGTTTGCATTTGCTCGAACTGGGTCAGCATGCGGTTGACTTCCTGGACTTGCACGCCGGCGCCGGCCGCGATGCGGCGCTTGCGGGTGGCTTTGATCAGTTCCGGCTTGGCGCGCTCGGCCGCCGTCATCGAGTCGATGATGCCGACCATGCGCCGCACCTGCTTGTCGGCCTGGTCCATGTTGGCGTTGCCGGCCGCTTGCTGGAACTGGGCCGGCAGCTTGTCGACCAAGTTGGCCATGCCGCCCATGTTCTTCATCTGGCTGAGCTGCGCCTTGAAGTCGTTCATGTCGAACTTGCCGCCCGACTTGACCTTGGCGGCCAGGTCGGCAGCGGCCTTGGCGTCGACGCCCTTGCGCGCTTCTTCCACCAGCGCCAGGATGTCGCCCATGCCCAGCACGCGGTTGGCCATGCGGGTCGGGTCGAACGCTTCCAGGCCGTCGAGTTTTTCCGAGACGCCGGCAAACTTGATCGGCTTGCCGGTAATGTGGCGTACCGACAGCGCCGCACCGCCGCGCGAATCGCCGTCCAGCTTGGTCAGCACGATACCGGTCAGCGGCAGCGCGTCGTTGAAGGCCTTGGCGGTGTTGATCGCATCCTGGCCCAGCATGGCGTCGACCACGAACAGGGTCTCGATCGGCTTGACCGCGCCGTGCACGGCGGCGATTTCCTGCATCATCGCTTCATCGATACCAAGGCGGCCGGCGGTGTCGATGATCAGCACGTCGTGGTAGTGCTTCTTGGCCCAGTCCAGCGCGGCCAGCGCGATCTCGACCGGCTTGTCCTGCGCGGTCGACGGGAAGAAGTCGGCGCCCACTTGCGCCGTCACCGATTGCAGCTGGGCGATCGCGGCCGGACGGTACACGTCGGCCGACACCGTCAGCACTTTCTTTTTCTTTTGTTCCTTGAGGTACTTGGCCAGCTTGCCGACGGTGGTGGTTTTACCCACACCTTGCAAACCTGCCATCAGGATGATGGCCGGCGGCTGTTGGGCAAAGCTGATCTGCGCCGCTTCCGGGCCGAGGTCGGCGCCCATGATGGCGGCCAGCTCGCGCTGCACCACGCCGACCAGCGCCTGGCCCGGCGACAGCGAGGAAATCACTTCCTCGCCCAGGGCTTTTTCCTTGACGCGGGCGATGAACTCGCGCACGGCCGGCAGGGCGACGTCGGCCTCCAGCAGCGCCATGCGCACTT
This sequence comes from Duganella rivi, assembly GCF_009857435.1. Taxonomy (GTDB): domain Bacteria; phylum Pseudomonadota; class Gammaproteobacteria; order Burkholderiales; family Burkholderiaceae_D; genus Rugamonas; species Rugamonas rivi. The sequence goes on along the minus strand of NZ_WWCK01000005.1, from coordinate 738,502 downwards.
CGCGCAGCATCTCGGCGGTGTTGGCTTCGGTCAGGCGGGCCTCGCCGCGCATGGTCTTGACGACCTTGGCGAGGCGTTGTGTCAGATTGTCTAGCATGTTGTTGAACCTGTGGGCAGAAAGTGGCGTCCGGCGCGCGGCCGGACCAAGTCCGCCATTTTACCGCATTGCGTTAGTCGGGCAGCACCAGCTGCACGATGGCGCCACCGGAGATCAGCGCGTAGGTGTTGATGCCGGTCGGCGTCAGCGGCATGACCAGGTCGGTGCCGGTCAGCCGGTTGTAGCCCACCGGTCCGGTGCGCGCTAGGCTGCCCGGCAGCGCGCCGAGCTGGATGCCGTTCTGGCCGGCCACGCCGGCCACCGCGCTCTTGTCGCCATTGGCGGCGATGCGGTAAACCAGATTGGTGCTGGATTCGTACACGTAGCGGTAGGCGCTGCGCGCGCCGCTGGCAGGTTGCTCGACTCCGACCTCGGCCGGCAAGGCGCTGATGGTGCTGACCACGCCGGACGGCGTGATTTTGCGGTAGGTATTGCCCGCCCCGCCGACATACAGATTGCCGTCGCGGTCCAGGCCGAGCAGGTTGACGGTCCAGAAGGTGGCGCTGCTGCCGGGGCCATCGATCATTGGTTCTATGTTGCGTATCGACGCCAGCGTGCCGGCCACCAGCGTGCTGGATTGGTAGTTGTCGGCTGCGCGGCGCAGCTCGATGTTAGCGCCGCCTAAGCCCCATTTGTCGAATGTCGCCACCGGGATTTCGTGGCTGACATACAAGCCATCCCTGGTGGCGAGGATCTGGGTGGCCGGCGCGTTGCTGTACAGGGTGTCGCGGAACAGCTTGCTTACCTGGCCGCTGCGGGTAATCTGGTAGACATTGCCTTGCACGTCGAGCACGAACAGAGTGCCGTCCGGCCGGGCCGTCAGCCAGCGCGGGCGCACGATGCGGGCAGTGGCAACGGCGCCTTCCAGCGCGCCGGTGATGTCGCCCTCGTTGCCGGCCAGCCGGGCCAGGGTGCTGCCGTCCCATTTATAGATCTGGCTGGCGCTGGCGACGATGGCGGTGCCGTCGGACAGGTAGCGCACCCATTTGTAGGCAGTGGCGGCGCCCGGCATGATCGCGTCGTTGAAGTTGGTATGGAACGGGTCGTTGTAGTCGGCCGGCAGCTTGCCGCTCAACAGCGTGGTGACTGTGCCGCTGCTGCTGACTTTGCGCAGGCGGTAAGCGTCGCGGAAGTCGGCGATGGTTGAGGCACTTTGGAATTCATAGTCGAGCGTGCGCAGTTCGCCATTTTTATCGACCGCCAGCGAACTGTGGCCGCCGCCGAAGTGGGCTGCTGCGCCGACGCCGTCCTTGGCCGCGCCGCTGTCGTGCATGTCGCCGGCAATGGTGCTGACCACGCCGGCCGGGCTGATCTTGCGCACGCTGTAGCAATTGAGCACCAGCAGGTTGCCGGCCGCGTCCGCCACCGCGTCGTCGAGGTAGGGCAGGCGGGCGGCGCCGCCGGCGCCGTTGACGCAGCCGCCGGCGGCGGGATCACCGCCGTCGCCGGCCAGCACCGTGCTGCTCTTGCCGTCGGCCTCCACGCTGCGCACGTAGTGTGGGCTGAGCAGGTAGGCCGTGCCGTTCGGCCCGGCCACCACGCGCTGCGCGGTCTGGTCGGTGCGTTCCGGCGCCAACCATAGCGTGGTGCTGCCGTCCGGCTGCATCTTGTAGACGGCTTCCGTGCCGTTGTCGTTGCTGGTTAGCACAAATGCGATGTTGTCGGCGCCGACGCTGATGCTGCGCGGCTTGCCGCGGTCGGCCGGTAGCGCCGGCAGCGTAGTCACCACGCCGTTGCCGCTGATGCGGCGGATGCGCACGCTGCCGGAGGCCTGGTCGAGCGCCAGCAGGTTGCCGGCGTTGTCGGCCGCCAGATCGATCAGATTGCTGAAGCGGGCGGCGTCGCCCTGGCCGTCGAGATTGCCGGCGCCGCCGATGGTGCCGGCGATCAGGCTCAGGCCGGGCGTGCCGGCCGGCGGGTAGACCCAGAAGTCAAACGTCTTGCTGACATCGCCGGCCTTGACGCTGATGCTGACGTGGGGATTGTTGCTGTTGGCGGCGATGCTGACCGGCGGCGTGTAGCTGACGCTGTTGCCGGAGCTCGCCGACAGCGTGCCGGGGCCTTCCGCCAGCGTCCAGCTCACGGTGGCGGCCACGGCCGGCGTTGCGCTCAAGGTCACCGGTGCGCCGCCCAGCACCACCTTGCCGGTGTCGCCGCTCAAGGTCAGCGATTGCGGCGTGGCCGGTGGTGGTGGCGTCACAGTGGCCGGCGCGCCGCCGCCGCCGCCACCGCAGGCGGCCAGCAAGCTGCCGAGAAGAAGGACGGTGAGCGGGCGAGTAGTCATATTTTGCCTCAAAAGTAATATTGCAAATCATGATAACGATTCCACCCGACACGATCTTCACACATTGTCACGGGTAGTAACAAAAAACATAATTTCTCATTGACAATGTTTTTTCAAGAGTGCATCTTATTGCTATCTATTTAATCTTTCAGAGGAATACATGGAGCAGTTATTGGACGAGGCGCCCACCGCGCCGCCGGCGCCGGCCGCCGAGGAACCGGGCCCGCAGCGCATCATCTTCCACGCCAGCGGCAGCGAGTACTTCCGCATCTGGATCGTCAATCTGTTGCTGACCATGGCCACGCTGGGCATCTACTCGGCGTGGGCCAAGGTGCGCCGCAACCAGTACTTCTACTCCAGCACCGAGCTGGCCGGGGCCAGTTTCGAGTACCACGGCAAGCCGCTGGCCATCCTCAAGGGCCGCATCGTCGCGCTGGTGCTGATCGGCGGCTACAACCTGGCATTCCAGTTTTCGCCGGTGGCCGGCGTCGTCATGCTGTTGCTGCTGGCCGGCGTGATGCCCTTCCTGGTGTGGAATAGCTTGAAGTTCCGCCTGCACTACACCAGCTACCGCGGCATCCGCTTCGGCTTTGATGGCTCGCTGAAGTCGGCGTACTTGCACTTCCTGCTGCTGCCGATTTTGTACGTGGTGAGTTTCATGCTGGCGCTGCCGTTCGTGCACCAGCGCATCAAGCGCTTCCAGCACACCGAGAGCCGCTACGGCACCCAGCACTTTAATTTTGACGCCACGGTAGGCGCGTTCTACAAGCGCTACCTGATGTTGTTTGGCTTGATGCTGGCCGGCGGCTTGGTCACCGGTGTTATCGGCGCGCTGCTGGGCGCGGCCCTCGGGCCGAAGGCGGTGCTGGGCACGCTGGTGCTGAGCTACCTGTGGTTCGCGCTGCTGATTCCGGTGTTTATGAATATGATCCAGAACCTGGTGTGGAACCACACCAGCATCGGCGCGCACCGCTTCCACTCGGACATGGAGTGGGGCACGGTGGCGTGGCTGTCGGTCACCAATGTGCTGGGCATCTTGTGCACGGTCGGCCTGTTCACGCCGTTTGCTATCGTGCGCTGGACCCGCTACCACCTCGAATCGATCACGCTGCTGCCAGCCGGCAGCCTCGATGACTTCGTGGCCGGCGAGGATGCCGCAGTCGACGCCACCGGCGTTGGCGCGACCGATATGCTGGACTTCGATCTGTCGATGTAATGAGCGAACCAGTGAGCGAAGCAGTCGAACCAGTCGCGGGCAGCTATTTCGACGGCCGCACTTCGCGCCTGTACCGCGTCACGCTGCAAGTGCAGGACGGCGTGGCGCAGGTGCGCGGCGAGTGCGAGCGCGATGCGCCGCTGGGCGAATTGCGCGTGTCCGAGCGCAGCCGCCATGCGCTGCGCAAAGTCACTTTCCCCGACGGCGCCTATCTCGAAGTCCGCGACCTCGCCGGCATGGCCGCGCTGCTGCACAGCACCGGCCACGGCGATAGCTGGGTAGTGCGCATCCAGCAAAGCTGGCGCGGTGCGCTGGCCGCGGCGGCCGGCACGCTGGCGGTGCTGGGCCTGGGCTACGCTTACGCCTTGCCGGCGGTGGCCGACTGGATCGCGCGCGCCATGCCGCCCAGCATGGAGCACAAGCTGGGGCAGGGCGTGCTGGCGGTGCTGGACCGGCAAATGTTCGAACCGTCGCGTTTTTCCGATCAGCGCATGGATGAACTGAGCGCGCGCTTCCGCGAGCTCAGGCCGCCGAGCGGCGAAGCGCCGCAATGGCGGCTGGTATTCCGCAAGAGCCGCTACGGCCCCAATGCCTTCGCGCTGCCGTCCGGCGACATTGTGCTGACCGACGAAATGGTGCGCCTGCTCGACGACGAGGACGCCGTGATGGGCGTGCTGGCGCACGAACTGGGCCACCTGCATCAGCACCACATCACGCGCCGCGTGATCCAGGGGGCGGTGGTGACGGCGGGCGCGGCGGTGCTGGTCGGCGATGTGTCCTCGCTGCTGACCACGGCCGCTCCGGCCATCGTCGACATGAAGTACTCGCGCGACGCCGAGCGCGATGCCGACGACTACGCAATCGCCATGTTGCAGCGCAATGGCATCCCGCTGGAGCATCTGCTGCACGTGTTCGAGCGCTTGCAGCAGGTAGAGCAAGCGCACGGCGTGGAAATGGCCGACTACCTGTCCAGCCATCCGGCTACCGAGGAACGCATCGCCCACGTGCGCGCCGTCCTGCGCCGCTAGCTGCGGGTAAGAATACGCTGATAGGCAAGACCTGCCGGGCTTGGTATGATTTCTCGAAACAACACCTTGGGAGAGACGGATGAAACTGAAAGCGATTTGCACCGCCGTAGTCATGACCGCCATGCTGGGCGCCACTCACGCCCAGGCGCAGGAAGTGGTTCGATTAGGCAACCTCAAGTTCGCCCACTACGGCGCCGTCTCGTACATCAAGGAAATCGCACCGAAGTGCGGCATCAAGGTCGAGGAGCGCGTGTTCGCCAAGGGGCTGGACGTGATGCAGGCGATTATCGCCGGCGAGCTCGATGTCGGCACCACCGCGTCTGAGGCCGCCATCTCGGGCCGCGCCGGCGGCGCGCCGATCTTCGTGGTGGCCGGCTTTGCCAAGGGCGGCGCGCAGCTGGTCAGCCGCGCCGACCTGAAACTCAAAACCGTCAAAGACCTGAAGGGCAAGAAAGTCGGCGTCACGCGCGGCGGCATTCAGGAAGTGCTGCTGCTGGCCGAACTCCAGCAAAACGGCCTGACCGTGTCCGACCAGCCGGGCAAGGACGTGCAACTCGTGTTCCTGGCCTACGCCGATTTGAACCAGGCGCTGCTCGGCAAGCAGATCGACGCCATGATGCAGTCCGAGCCGCAATCGTCGCAAGCCATCAACAAGGGCTTCGGCACCGAGATCATCAAGCCCTACGACACGCCGATCGGCGAGCCGGTGCGCACCATGGTGATGACCGAAAAATTCTATAAAGAGAAGCGCCCGCTGGCCGAGAAATTCATGAACTGCTTCGTCCAGTCGACCAAGCTGTTCATCGAGAACAAGGCGGTGGCCGAGAAGTATGTGCGCGAGGTGATCTTCAAAGGCCAGATCACCAAGGACGATTTCGACGACGCCATCGGCAATTCGCCGTACAGCTACGACATCACGCCCGAGCACATCCAGATCACCACCGACGTGATGGTCAAGACCGGCGTCGGCAAGATGGCCAAGCCGCCGGTGGCCAAGGACTGGGTCAAGACCGACTTGCTGGAAGCGGCCAAGAAATCGCTGGGCGTTAAATAATGACGGCCAATTCGCGCGCGTCTTCCTTGCGGCAGATCGGCATCGGGCTGGTGCTGCCGGCCGTGGTGGTGGCCGCGTGGCAGGCGGTGGCGATGCTGGGATGGGTCAATCCACAAGTGCTGCCGTCGCCGCTGGCGGTGGCGGAGAAGTGGATCGCCTACCTGCTGCCGCTGCAGCCGTATGATCCGGCCGCCGGTAGCTGGCTGCATTGGGCCGTCTCCGGCGAGCTGATTACCGATTCTCTCAGCAGCTTGTACCGCGTGGTGGTTGGCTTTTTGATCGGCGGCGGGCTGGCCTTGCCGCTAGGCCTGGCCATGGGCATGAGCACCCGCGTCTACGACTGGTTCAACGTGCTGGTGCAAATGGTGCGGCCGATCCCGCCGATTGCCTATATTCCGCTGTCGATGCTGTGGTTCGGCCTGGGCAATCCGCCGGCCGTGTTCCTGATCGCGCTGGGCGCCTTCTTCCCGGTGCTGATGAATACCATTGCCGGCGTGCGCCAGGTGGACGGCATTTACATCCGCGCCGCCCGCAATCTCGGCGCGTCGGGCTTCACCATGTTCACCCGCGTGATTCTGCCGGCCGCCGTGCCTTACATCCTGTCCGGCGTGCGGATCGGCATCGGCACCGCTTTCATCGTGGTGATCGTGGCCGAGATGGTGGCGGTGAATAACGGCCTCGGTTTCCGCATCCTTGAAGCGCGCGAGTACTTCTGGTCCGACAAAATCATCGCCGGCATGATTACCATCGGCCTGATTGGATTAGCCATCGACGTCGGCATGAACAAGCTGAATAACTACCTGCTGCGCTGGCACCGCGGATTGGAAAACTGATGACGCACATCCTCGTATCGCAAGTGAACAAGGTGTTCCAGACCGCCGAGCGCGAAGTGGTGGCGCTCAAGGACATCAACCTGGAGATCCCGCAGGGGCAGTTCGTCTGCCTGCTCGGGCCATCGGGCTGCGGCAAATCGACCCTGCTGAACGCGGTGGCCGGCTTTGCGCCGCCGTCGTCCGGCAGCATCACGGTGGACGGCCAGCTGGTGCGCGCGCCCGGCCCGGAGCGCGGCATGGTGTTCCAGGAGTACGCGCTATTCCCGTGGATGACGGTGGCCGACAATATCGCCTTCGGCTTGCAGATCAAGGGCCAGCCCAAAGCGCAGATCGCGGCCACAGTCGACAAGCTGCTCAACATGCTGTCCTTGCAGGACTTCCGCAACCGCTACCCGAAAGACCTGTCGGGTGGCATGCGCCAGCGGGTGGCGATTGCGCGCGTGCTGGCGCTCGATTCGCCGATCATGCTGATGGACGAACCGTTCGGCGCTTTGGATGCGCTCACCCGGCGCAACCTGCAAGATGAATTGCTGCGCATCTGGGCCGAGCTGAAAAAAACCATCATCTTCGTCACTCACTCGATCGAGGAGGCGATTTACCTGGCCGACCGCATCGTGGTGATGACTTACCGCCCCGGCACCGTCAAGCGCGACATCGTGATTGACTTGCCGCGCCTGCGCGACCCGGCATCGGCCGAATTCAATGCCCTCAAGCGCGAGCTGGGGCAACTGGTGATGGAGGAGCAGCAGCGCCACCACCACGACGAATTGCGCATGGCAGCCGTGGATTGATCGATGGTGTAAACTGCCGGGATGCAGACCTATTCTTTTATCGCAGCCATCGTGCTGTACATCGTGTGCGCCGCGCTGCCTTCGCGCCGCGGCGGCTTGATTTCTGCCGTCACGCTGGCCGCCTGGCTGCTGCACGGCGTCGGCCTGTGGGCGGAAATCGCCGGCGGCGGCGAGTTGCGCTTCGGCTTTGCCGCCATGCTGTCGTCGGCGCTGTGGGTGTCGGTGGCCGCCTACTGGATAGAGAACCAGAACTTTAGCCTCGACGGCTTGCGACGGCTGGTCATGCCCAGCGCCGCCGTCGCCGCTGCGCTGCAAGCGGTTTTCCCCGGTAACGTGGTGCCCCTGGGCGGCAAATCGCCGCTGTTTGGCTGGCATATCGCGATTGCCACCATGGCCTATTCGACGCTGACCATCGCCGCCTTCCACGCCGTGCTGATGGCGTTGCAGGAGTCGCGCCTGCACGCGCGCAGCGAGAAGAAGTCCTTCCTGTCCGGCGCGTTGGATCAGCTGCCGGCGCTGCTGACCATGGAAAAGCTGTTGTTCCGCATGATAGGCTTCGGCTTCGCGCTGTTAAGTTTGACCGTGTTGTCGGGCATCGTGTTCTCGGAACAGCTGTTCGGCCAGGCGCTGAAATGGGATCACAAGTCGGTCTTCACCTTGCTATCGTGGGTGCTGTTTGCCGCGCTGCTGGCCGGCCGCCGCTTCCGAGGCTGGCGTGGCAAGACCGCGTTGAGCTTCACGCTGGCCGGCTTTGCGACCTTGCTGCTGGCCTACGTCGGCAGCCGTTTTGTATTTGAAGTGGTTTTGCATAAGGGTTGGGCATGACGAAGTTATTAATGTGGCTGGCGCTGATCTTCCTGGTGATCTTCGCGATCCGCTCCAAGATCCGGCAGGCGCAAAAGCGCTATCAGGATCAGTTCCGCCAGCAGCAAGCGGCGCAACAGCCGCCGCAAGCGGCGCAGCAGCAAACCTACAAGGCGCGCGCCGCCGCCCAAGCGGCCAACGACGCCGAGGTGATGCTGCAATGCGCGCACTGCGGCGTGTTCTATCCTGCCTCGGAAACGGTGCAGGCCAATGGCCGTGACTATTGCAGCGCGGCCCATGCGGCGCTGCCGTCCGCATAACTCCCCGCGACCGTGATCGCGCGCCTGCAAGCCCTTTCGGCCGAATCGCGCGCTACCTTCTGGCGCTCGCTGCAAACGCTGAACGCCACCCGCGTGGTGATCGCGCTGGTGCTGCTGGTTTATCTGAGTTTCGATAACCGCGGCCTGCGCGCCTCGGGCCAGTACCTGTACCTGCAAATCTGCCTGGCGTATCTCGGGCTGGCGATCGGCTTCGCGCTGTCGGCGGTGTACGTGCAGCGCCGCTTCGTGCTGCAACTGCTGTCGCAGATCGCCTGCGACCTGGCCTTCATCTCCTTGCTGTACCTGGCCGGCGGCGGCATGCGCAGCGGCCTGGCGATTCTCTACCTGTTCCCGCTGGCCGGCCTGGCGATTCTGGCGCCGCTGATCATTTCCCTGTTCTGCGCCTCGCTGGTGGCGCTGTTCTTATTAGGCGACACCACCTGGCAGATCTTCATTACCGACAGCGACCGCGACGTGATGCAGGCCGGCTTGTACGGCGCCGCCTTCCTGGCCGCCGTGCTGGTGGTGAACCGCATGGCCGCCAAATTGATCGGGCAGGAGGAGCTGGCGATCAAGCGCGGGGTCGAAATCAATGTGCAGCAAGCGGTGAACCGGCTGGTGATGGCCAACATCGGCGACGGCATCCTGGTGGTTGACCCGGAAGGGCAGGTGTTTGCCGGGAACCCGGCGGCGCAGCAGATGCTGGGCCTCGTCGGGCCGGAGCTGAAGTTCAAACTGTCGGCCGCCGTGGCGCTGGCGCCCTTGGCGCAGGCATATCACGAATGGCGCGAGGACGCCACGCGCTCCACCGCCTTCCTCACCATCAAGCCGTTCAACGACGCCGCGCTGGAAGGCACGACCGCCGCGTGGAGCGCCCGCCGCGACCTGGCCGCGCATTTGAAAGTGCGCTTTGCCGCCGCCGACACCCACGGCCTGGGCGCGGAGCGCAGCGTGATCTTTTTGCAGGACGTCACCGGCATTGAAAATCAGGCGCAGCAACTGAAGCTGGCGTCGATGGGCCGCCTGACCGCCAGCATCGCCCACGAGGTGCGCAATCCGCTGTCGGCCATCGGCCACGCCACCGCGCTGCTGGGCGAGGACATCACCGATCCGGTGCACCAGCGCTTGCTGAAAATCGTCGGCGACAACGTGGCGCGCGTGAACCGCATGGTGGAGGACATCCTGCAGCTGTCGCGCAAGGCGCAGGCGCATAGCGAGCCGCTGGCGCTGGACAGCTTCCTGTCCGAGCTGCGCGCGGAATTCATCGACACCCACAGCCTCGCACCGGAAATCGTCGGACTGGCGGTGGAGGCGGGCACGCACGTGCGCTTCGATGCGCTGCACATGCGCGAAGTGGTGCTCAACCTGTTAAACAACGCGGTGCGCTACGCCAGCGGCGGGCCCGATTCAATCCGCCTCGACGTGGTGCGCGACAAGGCCCAGCGGCTGGAACTGCACGTGCAGGACGATGGCCCCGGCATTTCACCGGAAGTGCGGGCCCACTTGTTTGAACCGTTTTACACCACATCGAGCAAAGGCACGGGACTGGGACTATATCTCGCGCGGGAATTGTGCTTGAATAACGAAGCGCGGCTGGACTATGAGTACCGTTTTGATAACAAGGACAGCGCCGACGGCGGCCCGGCGTTAAGCGGGCGCTTTGTAATCACCTTTGCCTCGCCCGGGCAGAAGCAAGGAAAGGCTGTTTAATGAGTGCACGTTCCCCGCGCGTCCTGGTGGTCGATGATGAGGCCGACCTGCGCGAACTGCTGGAACTGACCCTGCTGAAAATGGGGCTGGACGTCGACAGCGCCGCCACGCTGGCCGAGGCGCGCGCGCTGCTGACTACAGAATATCAACTGGTGCTGACCGATATGCGCCTGCCGGACGGCCTGGGGCTGGAGCTGGTGCGCGAGGTCACGGCCGCTTACAAGAACACGCCGGTGGCGGTGGTCACGGCGTTCGGCAGCGCCGACAACGCGGTGGTGGCGCTCAAGGCCGGCGCATTCGATTACATCTCCAAGCCGGTGGCGCTGGATCAGTTGCGGGTGATGGTGCAGTCGGCCCTGCGCCTGAACGCCGAACCGGCGGCCGTGCAAGCGCCGAGCGCCGCGACTACGGTGAGCCGCTTGCGCGGCGAGTCGGCCGTGATCCAGGCGCTGCGCGCGCAGATCGCGCGGCTGGCGCGTTCGATGGCGCCGGTCTACATCCACGGCGAATCGGGCAGCGGCAAGGAATTGGCGGCGCGCGAAATCCACGCGCAAAGCTCGCGCGCCGGCAAGCCTTTCATCGCCGTCAACTGCGGCGCCATCCCGGAAGCCTTGATGGAGGCGGAGTTCTTCGGCTATCGCAAGGGCGCCTTCACCGGCGCCGCCGACGACCGCGAAGGCTTCTTCCAGGCCGCCAACGGCGGCACCTTGATGCTGGACGAAGTGGCCGACCTGCCGCTGGCGATGCAGGTCAAGCTGCTGCGCGCCATCCAGGAACGGCGCGTGCGCAAGATCGGCGCCACCGCCGAGGAGCCGGTCGATGTGCGTATTATTAGTGCGACCCACAAGAACCTGGCGCAGTGCGTGGAGCAGGGCAGCTTCCGGCAGGATTTGTTCTACCGCCTGAACGTGATCGAATTGACGCTGCCGCCGCTGCGCGAACGGCTCGATGATCTGGGCCTGCTGACTAGCGCCATCCTCGAACGCCTCGGCACCTTTGAACACAAGGTGGCGCTCGGCCCCGGCGTGCTGGACGCGCTGCGCGGCTACTCCTTCCCTGGCAATGTGCGCGAGCTGGAAAACATCCTCGAACGGGCGCTGGCCTTCGCCAATGACGGCGTGATCCAGGTGGACGACCTGTCGCTGAAAGGCGCGCGCATGGCCGAAGCGGCCGCGCCGCTGCCGACGCCCACGCCGGCATGGACGGCTGCCGCTCCTGCTTCCGCAGCGGCTTCGGTAGCCGTGCCGCCGCCGAACCCCGACACGCTGCCATCGAGCCTGCCAGAGTACCTGAACCAGGTCGAGCGCGATATCATCCTGCGCGCGCTGGCGCAAACCCAGTTCAACCGCACGCAGGCGGCCCAGCTGCTGGGCATCAGTTTCCGCCAGCTGCGCTACCAGATGCAGAAATTGAATATCCAGGAGCCGGATACGTGAACCCGGTGAGTTCTTTTGACGGCTGGCTGCCGCTGGCAGCGCGCTACGACAGCCCGTACTTCGATGCCCGTCCCGGCCCAGCGCCCGATGACATCACCCTGCTGGTAGTGCACAACATCTCGCTGCCCGCTGGGCAGTTTGGCGGGCCGCACGTGTCCGACCTGTTCACCGGCCGGATCGACTATAATGCTGACCCCTCGTTCGCCGACCTGCGTGGCCTGAAGGTTTCCAGCCACTTTTTTATCCGCCGGGACGGCAGCGTCATTCAATACGTTTCTGCTAACGATCGCGCCTGGCATGCCGGCGTGTCGGCCTTTTGCGGGCGCGAGAAATGTAATGATTTTGCTATCGGCGTGGAGCTGGAAGGCAGCGACTTCGTGCCGTTCGAGGCGACCCAGTACGCGGCGCTGGCCGAACTGACTTTGGCGCTGCTGGCACACTATCCGTTGACCGATGTGCAGGGCCATGAGCACATCGCGCCGGGCCGGAAAACCGATCCGGGGCCGTTGTTTGATTGGGAATATTATCAAAAACTGCTCAAGGAAAAGGCAGTGCATGAGTCGGCGTTAGTGAGCGCTATCGCGGGACTACGCGTCGTCATTGGGCTTTCGCAAAGTCAATAGAAAAATTGCCGTAAACGACAAAATTTCCCCTTGCACGGGAAAATGGCGGCTACTACAATCAGTGGATCGTGTTTGATCAGGCACTAGATATAGTGGTTGCCGTGACACTAATTATTGTTAAACAAACATATGCGGGCAGCAACGACTGCGCGTTGTAACCGGGGAGCTTAAATGCAATCTACTCAAGACATCACCATCAATCCAGCACTGGTACCAGCAGTGGCTGCGAGTACCGCCAGCAGCCCGGCAACGGCAGCGAGCGACCTCGGTGACTATCGCATCATCCGCCGCAACGGCGCGGTTGTCGCGTTTGAACCGTCGAAAATTGCAGTCGCCATGACCAAGGCCTTCCTGGCCGTGAATGGCGGTCAAGGCGCGGCTTCGGCCCGCATCCGCGAACTGGTCGAACAGCTGACCGGCAGCGTGGTGACCGCGCTGGTGCGCCGTCAGCCATCGGGCGGCACTTTCCACATCGAAGACGTGCAAGACCAGGTTGAACTGGCGCTGATGCGCTCGGGCGAACACGACGTCGCTCGCGCTTACGTCCTGTACCGCGCCAAGCACATGGAAGAACGCCGCGCCGCCAAGGAAGCCCAGGGCGCCGCCGCTGCTGTCAACGCACCGCAAATCAGCGTGCTGGAAAACGGCGAGCGCAAGCCGCTGGAACTGTCGCGCGTGACGGGCCTGATCGGCGCTGCCTGCATCGGCCTGGAAAAACACGTGGATGCCGACGCCATCGTCGCTGAAACCCTGAAAAACCTGTACGACGGCGTACCGGTCGAAGAACTGCACAAATCGGCCATCCTGGCTGCCCGCGCGCTGATGGAAAAGGATCCGGCTTACTCGCAAGTGACCGCCCGCATCCTGCTGCACACCATCCGTAAAGAAGTGTTCGGCAAGGAAGTCGCCCAAGGCGCCGCCGCTGCCGAATACGTGACCTACTTCCCGCAGTACATCGCCAAAGGTATCGCGGCCGAACTGCTGGACACCAAACTGGGCGAGTTCGACCTGGCCCGCCTGGCGAAAGCCATCGTTGCCGACCGCGATCTGCAATTCGGCTACATCGGCCTGCAAACCCTGTACGACCGCTACTTCCTGCACGTGCGTGACGTGCGCATCGAAATGCCGCAGGCGTTCTACATGCGCGTCGCCATGGGCCTGGCCCTGAACGAAAGCGACCGCGAAGCGCGCGCCATCGAGTTCTACAACCTGCTGTCGACCTTCGACTTCATGTCGTCGACCCCGACCCTGTTCAACTCGGGCACCCTGCGCTCGCAGCTGTCGTCGTGCTACCTGACCACCGTGTCGGACGACCTGGAAGGCATCTACGACGCCATCAAGGAAAACGCCCTGCTGGCGAAATTCGCCGGTGGTCTGGGCAACGACTGGACGCCAGTCCGTGCGCTGGGCGCCCACATCAAGGGCACCAACGGCAAATCGCAAGGCGTGGTGCCGTTCCTGAAAGTGGTGAACGACACCGCCGTTGCAGTCAATCAGGGCGGCAAGCGCAAGGGCGCAGTCTGCGCCTACCTGGAAACCTGGCACATGGACATCGAGGAATTCCTCGACCTGCGCAAGAACACCGGCGACGACCGCCGCCGCACCCACGACATGAACACCGCCAACTGGATTCCAGACCTGTTCATGAAGCGCGTGATGGAAAAAGGCGAGTGGACGCTGTTCTCGCCATCGGATACGCCTGACCTGCACGATCTGGTCGGTAAAGCCTTCGAAAAAGCCTACGTCGCTTACGAAGCCAAAGCCGCCGCCGGCGAAATCCGCGTGTTCAAGAAAATCCAGGCACTGGATCTGTGGCGCAAAATGCTGTCGATGCTGTTCGAAACCGGCCACCCATGGATCACCTTCAAAGACCCATGCAACATCCGTTCGCCGCAGCAGCACGTGGGCATGGTTCACAGCTCGAACCTGTGCACCGAGATCACCCTGAACACCGGCCCGGACGAAATCGCTGTCTGCAACCTGGGTTCGGTCAATCTGCCGGCCCACATGAAAGAAGGCAAGCTGGATCACGTCAAGCTGCAAAAAACCATCCGCACCGCGATGCGCATGCTGGACAACGTGATCGACATTAACTACTACGCGGTTGAAAAAGCGCGTAACGCCAATATGCGTCACCGTCCGGTCGGCCTGGGCGTGATGGGCTTCCAGGACTGCCTGCACATGATGCGCGTGCCGTTCTCGTCGATGGAATCGGTGCAGTTTGCCGACACCTCGATGGAAGCTGTCTGCTACTACGCCTACCTGGCGTCGACCGAACTGGCCGAAGAACGCGGCCACTACGCTTCGTACAAAGGTTCGCTGTGGGATCGCGGCATCCTGCCACAGGACTCGATCAAGCTGCTGGCCGAAGAGCGCGGCGGCTACCTGGAGCAAGACCTGTCGTCGGCCATGGACTGGACGCCGGTGCGCGAGCGCATCGCCAAGTTCGGCATGCGTAACTCGAACTGCGTGGCGATCGCTCCGACCGCGACCATTTCGAACATCATCGGCGTGTCGGCTTGCATCGAACCGACCTTCCAGAACCTGTACGTGAAGTCCAACCTGTCGGGCGAATTCACCGAGATCAACTCCTACCTGGTGCGTGACCTGAAAGCACGCGACCTGTGGGACGAGGTGATGATCGCCGACCTGAAATACTTCGACGGCTCGCTGGCCAAGATCGACCGCATCCCGCAAGATCTGCGTGACATTTATGCAACCGCATTCGAAGTGTCGCCAAGCTGGCTGGTGGAAGCCGCCTCGCGCCGCCAGAAATGGATCGACCAGGCACAGTCGCTGAACATCTACATGGCCGGCGCCTCGGGCAAGAAACTGGACGAAACCTACAAGCTGGCATGGCTGCGTGGCCTGAAAACCACCTACTACCTGCGTACCATCGCTGCCACCCACATGGAGAAATCCACCACCAAGACCGGCGCCCTGAACGCCGTGCCGGTGGACGGCGGCCTGGCTGCGGCCAACGCTGCGCCAGCTGCCCCGGCGCCAGTCGCTGCGGCTGAGGAAGACGGCGCCGCCTGCTACCTGCGTCCAGGCGACGACGGTTTCGAGGAATGCGAAGCCTGCCAGTAATACAATAGAAGCGTGCGCCGTCCTGAGCAGGGACGGCGCACAATACCCATATATAGAAGGAACTCATTATTATGTCGCTGTCCTGGGACGACGAGGCCGCATCGGCCAAACAAGCAGTCAATCAAGCCGCGCTGGCCACCTCCGAGGGCAGCGCTGAACAAGTCGCGCTGCGCGTGAACGCAGACGACAAGCGCATCATCAACGGCAAAACCGACGTGAACCAGCTGGTGCCGTTCAAGTACAAGTGGGCATGGGACAAATACCTGGCTGGCTGCGCCAACCACTGGATGCCGCAAGAAGTGAACATGCAGCGCGACATCGAGCTGTGGAAGAACCCGAACGGCCTGACCGAAGACGAGCGCCGTCTGGTCAAGCGCAACCTCGGCTTCTTCGTGACTGCCGACTCGCTGGCTGCCAACAACATCGTGCTGGGCACCTACCGCCACATCACCGCGCCTGAGTGCCGCCAGTACCTGCTGCGCCAGGCGTTTGAAGAAGCGATCCACACCCACGCCTACCAGTACATCGTCGAATCGCTGGGCCTGGACGAGCAAGAGATCTTCAACGCCTACAACGAGATCAAATCGATCCGTGACAAGGACGAGTTCCTGATCCCGTTCATCAACACCCTGACCGACCCGTCGTTCACCACCGGCACCGTGGAGCAGGATCAGAAGCTGCTGAAATCGCTGATCGTGTTCGCCTGCCTGATGGAAGGCCTGTTCTTCTACGTCGGCTTCACCCAGATCCTGGCGCTGGGCCGCCAGAACAAGATGATGGGCGCCGCCGAGCAATACCAGTACATCCTGCGTGACGAATCGATGCACTGCAACTTCGGCATCGACTTGATCAACACCATCAAGATGGAAAACCCGCTGCTGTGGACCCCGGCCTTCAAGGAAGAGATCAAGCAGCTGTTCCTGAAAGCGGTGGAACTGGAGTACGCCTACGCCGAAGACACCATGCCACGCGGCGTGCTGGGCCTGAACGCCACCATGTTCAAAGGCTACCTGCGCTTCATCGCCAACCGCCGTGCCACCCAGATCGGCCTGGAGGCGCTGTTCGATCAGGAAGAGAATCCATTCCCATGGATGAGCGAAATGATCGACTTGAAGAAAGAACGTAACTTCTTCGAGACCCGCGTGATCGAATACCAGACCGGCGGCGCGCTGAACTGGGATTAATCTCCGTTCGCTGCACCCAGCAAAAAGCCTCGCACTGCGAGGCTTTTGTTTTTTTGGGTTTGGGTTAACCGCAGCTGTTAGCACCCCAAGCGAAAGGGTCTGACCCCGTACGGGGTCAGACCCTGGCCGTAGCGGTGTGCGGGTTGGGGGAGTGCCGCATGCTTTCAAATCCAAGCACCGTCAACCCAGAAGCAATTGGCTTAAGAAGGCTAACGCACTAATCTACTAATATATGTCGCCAGCGCGGGGCTGTGCTCGTCGTGGGTGAGGGCGGCGAGGTAGCCGTCGGGGCGGAGCAGCGCGATGTTGCCGGGTTGGAGGGCGTAGGCGTCTCGCAAGTGATGCCCCTGGTCGCGCAGTTCGGCATGCTCGCCGATGTTGATGATGCGTAGGCCTCGGCGTGGAGCGATCGTCGCCTCACCGCTCGCTTCATAGCGCAGCATTATCCAATCCCCGGTATTCAATAGCGAAAACAATCGGCGCGGCTGGCCGCCAGCCCCTAGCAGCGGCGCATCCGGCGCACGGAAGCCGGCGCGTTCGCCGCGCGACAGCGATGAACGCGGATACCCCAAGTCCAGCTGCTGCTGTTCTCGCCCACGCCGCAAATCGCCGCGTTCGCGTGCCGCGTCGAGCAGGCGGGTGGACATACCCAGCATCTCGGCGGCGGTCTCGCGGCGTTCTTCTTCATAGGTGTCGAGCAGCGCTTCGTCGGCGCCGCGCAGCACGGCTGCCAGTTTCCATCCAAGGTTCCATGCATCCTGCACGCTGGTGTTCAGACCCTGCCCGCCAGTCGGTGGATGCACATGCGCCGCATCGCCGGCGAGGAATACGCGGCCCACTCGGTAGCGCTCTGCTAGCCGCGCGCTCATCGCGTAGTCGGAGCGCCAATGCACTGCGTGTACCTCGATGTCGTCGCGCCCCGTACGCGCAGCGATGGCGGCAGTGATCCCTTCATCCGACAGATCGAACTCGCCCTCCAGCGGAATCGGCATCTGTAACTGGAACAGCGCCGTCCCCTGCAAAGGGCATAAGCTAATTTGCTCCGCACCTTTACCCCAGCGATGCCACACCTCGCGCGATAAGCCACTGAGCGTCAAATCGGCCACCACCGCGCGCGCACCGAGCGACTCGCCGGGGAAGCCGATGTCCAGGCTTTTGCGCACGAAGCTGCGGCCGCCATCGGCGCCGATCAGGTAGCGGGCGCGGATCACGCTCTCTCCTTCGGCGGAACTGACGCGCGCCGTCACGCCTTCGCCATCCTGTTCAAATCCCAGCAGCGCGTGGCCATAGCGCGGCGCCTGTCCGAGTTCCGCCAGGCGCGTACGCAGAATGCCTTCGGTCAGGTGCTGCGGCAGCATCAGCGGTTCGCCATATGGTTCGGCAGGCGTTGCGGCCCGGGCGGCGACCGACACTTCATCGTGGTAGCTGCCATCGGCCGCATAGTGGCGCTGCGACGGATAGCGTCCGCCGGCAGCGATCATGCGGTCGGCCACCTCCAGCGCTTCGAAGATCTCCAGCGTGCGCGGCTGGATGCCTTTGCCGCGCGAGCCGCCGAACGGTTCGGCCACTTGGTCGATCAGCAGAAAGCCGACATTGCGGCGCGCGAGATCCAACGCCAGGGTAAGACCGGCCGCGCCGGCGCCGCAGATCAGGATATCGGTGTGCATGCTGCGCTCCTTTTAAATGAGTGTATTTTGCACATATTATTCCGGCCTCAAAACCGTGTCAATAACTATGTGTATAATGCACATATGAATAAAGATATCCGCGATTTGCATGACGCGCTGCTCGACATCATCGGCTTCATGAGCCGTCCCGAGCCCGACGTCGCCCTGATGTCCGAGATGGCGATGCCACTCGAACGCGCGCTGCTTCCCCTGCTGGTGCGCATCGACCGCCGTGGCCCGATCGGCGTGGTGGAGCTGGCCGACTTGGTCGGCCGCGACTACACCACCGTCAGCCGGCAGGTGGCGCGACTCGATGAACTGGGTCTGGTGGTGCGCCGTGCCGGCACGCGCGACAAGCGTGTGCGCGAAGCGGAGGTGACGGAGCTGGGACGCGAGATGGCCGACGCCATCGACCGCATGCGCGAAGAGCTGGTCGGCGAGTTGATGGCCGATTGGACCAACGCCGAGCGCCGCGATCTCGCGCGACTGCTCAAGCGCGTCGCCGCCGACATGAACGAGTGGGTGGCGCGCCGCAAGCTGGAAGACGCCGAGTAAAGCCGCGAGCCATTTCAAACGCCGCCTGTCCCCGTCTACCTTAACGCCGATTTACAGCACCGTTCGCGCGCATCATCGCGTTCGACCACGCACTCTAAAACGCTGGCGCAGTGCGGCGCACCGCTGTATTCCGCTTGCTATTCGCCTTACTCTGTCTCATAATCGCGACGAATTAAAAACAGCGAGTAGTAGCGGCGCGCGCAGCACGCGCAAGCGCTCTCGGATTCGGAAGCGGGTCACGCGATTTTTCAGCCGATCTTGGCGCGATCGCAGACACCCAGGTAGCATAAGGCTTACTTTGAAGTGCGAATTTTTCGGCGCGATGCGCGCGGCACTTCCCGAACCCGATTGAGCGCGCGAGAAGAGTGCGCAGCGACGCAAGCGAACACGTTGAATCGGTAGGCATGTGTGAGTTGGCCCGCGTTGAACGTAAAAAAAGCGCGCGAATCTCTATCGTGCTGGTTGCGCACCGACAAGGTTTTCGTGTACTTTACGAACTTGAAAATGCGTGATTTAAAAAGTGCGAATTAAATTGAAGGCGCACCGCGCAAAGATGACCGAGATACGGGACACTGATTCAACAGATATGCACAAGACCACGTCGTTTTTGTTCAACCGTCTTGCCTGATTCAATTCAGGCCGGGCGGTTTTTTGTTTGAAAACGAAAACTGCGACGTGGCTGCGACGTAGGTTACAGGAGCTGAGGACACGCCCGGGCCACCGCAAAACGTCGCCACAAGATTTGTATCTGCACGCCGCTCCGGCCTCGGACGGCGGGTGGATCGATGGCTGAAGCGCTGCACTTGTGAGGAGATGCAGCAGTTCAGCTAGTGCCGAATTCATTAGCGCAAACGGAGTACGGTTTGCGCCGATGAATAATTCGCCTGGCCCACCTGGGTTGGACGGGTTTAAATCTTGTAAACGAATTTTTCCCATCCCCGATGAAGGAGAACTAAACATGGCAACCGCCGCAAAGAAACCAGCAGCCAAGAAAGCTGCTCCAGCAAAAAAACCAGCAGCAGCTAAAGCCGCCGCTCCAGCAAAAAAACCAGCAGCCGCTAAAGCTGCCGCTAAACCAGCTGTGAAAAAAGCCGCTGCTAAACCAGCCGCCAAGCCAGCAGTGAAAAAAGCTGCCGCTAAACCAGCAGCCAAACCAGCTGTGAAAAAAGCAGCCGCCAAGCCAGCAGCGAAAAAAGTAGCCGCTAAACCAGCAGTGAAAAAAGCCGCGCCTAAAGCAGCCGCTAAGCCAGCAGTGAAAAAAGCAGCCGCCAAGCCAGCAGCGAAAAAAGTCGTCGCCAAGGCAGCAGCCAAGCCAGCAGCAAAAAAAGTAGCCGCTAAACCAGCAGCCAAGAAAGCCGCTCCTAAAGCAGCAGCGAAAAAAGTAGCCGCTAAGCCAGCAGCTAAAAAAGCCGCTCCTAAAGCAGCCGCAAAACCAGCAGCGAAAAAAGTAGCCGCTAAACCAGCAGCCAAGAAGGCAGCTCCTAAAGCAGCCGCCAAGCCAGCTGCTAAAAAAGCCGCTGCCAAGCCAGCTGCCAAGAAAGCCGCCGCCAAGCCAGCTGCTAAGAAAGCAGTAGCTGCCAAAAAACCAGCAGCTAAAACGGCAGCCAAACCGGCTGCAAAGGTTGCGGCTAAGCCAGCAGCAAAAAAGCCGGTTAAGGCAGCTGCGAAGCCTGCAGCTGCTAAGCCAGCCGCTAAAAAAGTAGCTAAGCCAGCAGCAAAAAAAGCCGCCAAGCCAGCCGCTAAGCCAGCGGCCGCTCCGGTCGCCGCAGCACCAGCAGCCGCTCCAGTAGCCGCAGCCGCTCCAGCCGCCAAGCCAGCAGCTAAAAAAGCCGCTCCTAAAAAAGCAGCTCCGAAGAAGGAAGCCGCCAAGCCAGCAGCTCCAGCCGCCGCCGCTCCAGCAGCACCGGCAGCTCCAGCCGCCGCGCCAGCAGCGAAAACCGTACTGGCGCCGGCCGCAGCATGGCCGTTCCCAACCAGCACCCGTCCTTCCTAAGTCTTAAACGCTTAGAAGCCTGCTGAGGCAATGGCCGCTGTGTGAGACAATCACACAGCGGCTTTTTTATTTGGAGGGGATTCGTGCTCAGTATTCTTAAGTTGATAGTCGACGCCATTGCCACCTTGCTGGGCGGCGTCTTGCTGCTGCGGTTCTGGATGCAGGCAATCCGCGTGCGTCCACCGTCGTCAGTGGCGCAGTTCACGTTCACGCTGTCGGACTGGCTGGTGCGCCCTTTGCGCCGCATTGTGCCGGGTGTGGGCGGGTATGACTGGGCGAGCCTGATCGGCGCTTTCCTGATCGTGCTGGCGGCGACGTCGGTGCTGTTCTTTGCCGGCTGGCCGTGGCCTGCGGTGCTGCTGATGGCGTTCCAGCGCTTCCTCGAATGGATTCTGTACGGCTTCATGGCCTTGCTGGTGATCGAGGCGATCTTCAGCTGGGTGAACCCGCATGCACCGCTGGCGCCGTTCGTGCGCGCGCTGAACGAGCCGATTCTGCGGCCGATCCGCCGCGTGGTGCCGCTGGTGGGGAATCTGGATCTGTCGCTGCTGGTGGCGCTGATCCTGCTGCAGATTGCGCAGTTGCTGTTGGGGATGGCGTTTAGCGGCCGCTAAAGCCACCCCAACGTCAAAAGCAAAAGGCAGACCGATGGTCTGCCTTTTTTACACTGCGCGATTGAGCGGCGGTCGTAACCCGGTAAGGCGGGGTCTGACCCCGTACGGTGTCAGACCCTTGTATGCCGCCGTGCGGGTTAGAAGCGGTAGCCGAAGGCTGCTTCGAATTTGTCCGCGATTTCGGCGGCGGTGAAGTGGTGGTTCTGCGCACCTTTGTGCGCGATCTTGATCGCGCCCAGCAGGCTGGCCAGGCGGCCGGTGGTCTCCCAGCTCCAGCCATTGGTGATGCCGAACAGCAGGCCGGCGCGATACGCGTCGCCGCAGCCGGTTGGATCCAGCGCTGCTTCCACCTTCACCGCCGGGATCTCGATCTTCTGGCCCTTGGTGTAAATCTCCGAACCCTGCTCGCCGCGGGTGACGATCAGCGCTTCGACGCGGCTGGCGATATCGGCCAGCGACAAACCGGTACGCTCGATTAGCAGCTCGATTTCATAATCGTTGGTGGTGACGTAGGTGGCCTTGTCGATGAACTCAATCAGTTCTTCGCCGTTGAACATCGGCAGCTGCTGGCCCGGATCGAAGATAAACGGGATTTGCAGGCTGGCCAAATCGGCGGCGTGCTTCTTCATGCCCAGGTGGCCGTCCGGCGAGATGATGGCGATGCGCGCCGGGCCGGCTTTGGCCACTTCATTCTCGTGCGCGTACGACATGGCGCCCGGGTGGAAGGCGTTGATCTGGTTGTTGTCTTGGTCGGCGGTGACGAAGCACTGGGCGTTGTACGCGTCTTCCTTGATCAGGATGTTGTCGGTGGCCAGGCCCAGCTTGCGGAAGCGCGCCATGTAGGCGGCGTTATCCTGGCCCATCACGCCGACGATGCGCGGCGAACCACCAAGCAGTTGCAGGTTGTAGGCGATGTTAGGCGCGCAGCCGCCGAACTCCGTGCGCATGGTCGGCGCCAGGAAGGACACGTTCACCTTGTGCAGCTGATCCGGCAGCAGGATGCTGTCGAAGCGGTTAGGGAATTGCAGGATGGTGTCGATGGCGATCGAACCGCAAATCAAAGAGGTCTGGGTCATGATAGTTCTTTATGGGTAGAAGACAGCGATGTGATAGCCGGATGCTTTCAAATCGTGAAGCTCGAAGTACAGTTTAACGGCTTGTTCGGTGTGCGGGGCAAATCCGTGCTCGACCGCGATGTCGGCGTTCAGATAGTCGCGCGGCGTGAACACGCGGCGCAGGATGCGCTTGTCCTTGTCATCGTCCAGCACCAGTTCGATCGACGGCCATGCTTGCGCGGTTGAACTCTGGTTACGCAGCAGTGTGGTGAAGGAGAACGCGGTCTCGCTCAGGGTTTGCAGCTCGCCTTGTTCGATGGTGAGGTCGTCGATCTGCGTCGGCAGTTCGATTTTGCAGCCCAGTGTCTGGCAGGCGGCGGTCAGCGCCGGTTTCAGCGGCGGCATGGCGGCGGCCAGCGAGTTGCGGAAGGTGGTCACGGCTTGCGCCAATAGCGCGGCCACCAGCAGCACCGAACCGAGGCTCATGAAGATGGTGGCGGCCTTGCCGAATTTCTGGCGCTGGCGGTCGCGCTTGACGAAGCCCGGTTCTTCCGGCGCGGCTTGTTCTTCGTTGGCTGGCGCCAGGCCGTCGTCGGCCTGGGCGTGCAGGTAGGCGTGGGCGCGCTCGGCCTGGGCTTCGGCCAGGCCGCCGCTGGAGAGCTGGACGAGCGCTTCTTCGTCGGCGTCGAGGTCGTCCGCCAGGTCGTCGCGCGATGGGGCTGCGGTTTGTGCAGCGGCAGCGGAGCGGTCGGCCGGGATGTCGTCGTCCTCGCTGCCAGTGTCCGGCGAGGCGAGAAAGTTGGCGAGGCCGTCGTCAATCGCGGAGATGGCGGCCGGCGCTTGCTCAGGCTCTGGCGCCGGCGCGGCTGCATGTTCCGCCTCGGCGGCGAACACGGCGTCGGCGGCTGCGGCCAGGGCCGTGTTGAGGCCGGGGCCGGCGCCGGCTTGCGGCTCGTCGTCCAATGACGGTTCGCCCCACGTCGGTTCGACGCGGCCGCCGGACATATTGGCAAAGGCGTCGTCTTCGGTCGGCAGGCCGTCGGCGTCGTGCTGGACGTCGGCCAGCGTTTGCTCCATGGCCGAGAGTTCGGCTTCGAGCGCGGCTTCCAGCTCGTCGTCGCTCATCGCTTCGGTTGAGATGATGTCTTCCAGCGGCGCGGCGCTCACTTCCGGCTCGATGCTGGCTTCCAGGTCAGGCTCGGATTCGATGTCGAGATCGAGATCGAACAGGGCGTCGGTATTGGCGGGAAGGATGGCCGGTTCGGCCGGCAGCGGGATCGGTGCGGCGGCGACAGGTTCAGGCTCGCCGGCCGCATCGACATCCAGCACCGGTTCCGGCTCCGGCTCGGTCGCAGCTTCGGCAGGCGCGCCGGCGTGCTCATCATCGAGCACGTCGTCAAGTTCGAGTACTGGTTCCGGTTCTTCGGCCGTCAATGCCTCGGCAGCGCGCGTATCGAGCGCGGCCATTTTCTGGTCGAAGGGAAGCGGAGGCGGGAGCGTGGCAGGCGGCTCCAGCAGGGCCGCATTGCCATCAAAGACTTCATTGCAGGAGCCACAGCGCACTATGCCCCCACGTAATTTCAGCTGGTCATGAGCGACCCGAAATACCGTGTTGCAGTGGGGGCATTTAGTGGCGAGCGCCATCGATGCGATTAACGCGCAGGCGGGACAGTGTCGCTGCCGAGGCGGCCATGCAGCGCCACCCAACCGTCTTGCTCGGCCCAGACGCCAAGCTTGATGAACGGGGCATACGCTGCCGCCACTTCTTCCGCCTGGCGCGCCAGCACGCCCGACAGGATCAGCGAACCGCCGTCAGCCACGCGGCCGGACAGCATCGGCGCCATCAGCTTCAATGGGCTGGACAGGATGTTGGCCACCACGATATCGAAACGCTGCGATGCATGCTTCGACTCGGCGAAGGTATCAGGCAGGAAGTAGGTGATTTCGCAGTTGTTGCGGGTAGCGTTATCGGCCGCCGACTCGATCGCTTGCGGATCGATGTCCACGCCCACCACTTCGCCGGCGCCAACCTTCTTGGCCACCATGGCCAGGATGCCGGAACCGCAACCGTAGTCGAGCACGGTCTTGCCCGGCGCCGGATTGGCTTCCAGCCATTCCATGCACAAACGGGTAGTCGGATGGCTGCCGGTGCCGAACGCCAGGCCCGGGTCCAGTTCCAGGATCAGCGCATCCGGGTTCGGCGCTTCGTGCCACGACGGCACTACCCAGATGTTCTTACCGATTGGAATCGGCGCGAACTGCGATTGGGTCAGGCGCACCCAGTCCTGCTCCTCCACCTTGCGGGTGGTGAACTTTGGCAGGGTGGTGAGGCCGATCTGGCCGGCCGCAGCGGCAACGATCACGGCCTGATCGTCATCTTCGTCGGTCAGCGCGACGACGCGGCTGTGATCCCACGCAGCTTCGGCAGGTTCCATGCCCGGCTCGCCGAACAGCGGTTTTTCCGCGTCGGTGCCTTCGTCGGCGTCTTCCACGGAAACCGACAGGGCGCCCACATCCATCAGCGCCTCGGAGAGGGCTTCGGCGTGGTCACGCGCGATTTCGATGACGATTTCAGTCCAGCTCATTTCTTACCCTTTGTTGCTCAAGCTCAGTTTGTGCAGGTCCGGCATGTCGGCCAGCTTCTGCTCAAGATAGTGAATATTGGTGCCGCCTTCAATGAAACGGGCGTCGACCATCAGCTCGCGGTGCAGCGGGATGTTGGTCGAGATGCCTTCGACGACCATTTCCGACAGCGCGATCTGCATGCGGCGGATGGCCTGCTCGCGGGTCGCGCCGTAGGAAATGACCTTGCCGATCATCGAATCATAGTGCGGTGGCACATAATAACCCGCATACGAGTGCGAGTCGACGCGTACGCCCGGGCCGCCCGGCACGTGCCAGGACGTGATGCGTCCAGGCGACGGCGTGAATTTGAATGGATCTTCGGCGTTGATGCGGCACTCGATGGCGTGGCCGGACAGCATCACGTCGCGCTGGCGGAAGCGCAGCTTCTCGCCCGCAGCGATGCGGATCTGTTCTTGCACGATGTCGATACCGGTGATCATCTCGGTGACAGGGTGTTCCACCTGCACCCGGGTGTTCATCTCGATGAAGTAGAACTCGCCGTTTTCGTACAGGAATTCAAAGGTGCCTGCACCACGGTAGCCGATCTTGCGGCAAGCTTCAGCGCAACGCTCGCCGACTTTTTCGATCAGTTTGCGTGGGATGCCCGGCGCTGGCGCCTCTTCAA
This sequence comes from Duganella rivi, assembly GCF_009857435.1. Taxonomy (GTDB): domain Bacteria; phylum Pseudomonadota; class Gammaproteobacteria; order Burkholderiales; family Burkholderiaceae_D; genus Rugamonas; species Rugamonas rivi. The sequence continues at coordinate 712,898 of NZ_WWCK01000005.1, read as the reverse complement.
TCACCTTCTGGTGGCGGCGCTGCATCGAGCAGTCGCGTTCGCCCAGCCAGACGGCGTTCTTGTGTTCGTCGGCGAGGATCTGGATTTCCACGTGGCGTGGATTTTCCAGATACTTCTCCATATAGACTTCCGGGTTGCCGAAGGCAGTACCGGCTTCGGTCTTGGTCATTTGCACCGCATTGATCAGCGCTGCCTCGGTGTGCACCACGCGCATGCCGCGGCCGCCGCCGCCGCCGGCTGCTTTAATGATGACCGGGTAGCCGACCTTGCGGGCGATCTGCACGATGGCTTTCGGATCGTCCGGCAGGGCGCCTTCCGAGCCCGGCACGCAAGGCACGCCGGCCTTGATCATGGTCTGCTTGGCCGTCACCTTGTCGCCCATGATGCGGATCGATTCCGAACGCGGGCCGATGAAGACAAAGCCCGATTTTTCCACGCGTTCGGCGAAGTCGGCGTTTTCCGACAGGAAGCCGTAGCCTGGGTGGATTGCTTCAGCGTCGGTCACTTCAGCGGCGCTGATGATGGCCGGCATGTTCAGGTAGCTCAGCGACGAAGGCGCCGGGCCGATACACACCGATTCATCCGCCAACTTCACGTATTTGGCGTCTTTGTCTGCTTCCGAGTGAACCACGACGGTCTTGATGCCCAGCTCGCGGCAAGCGCGTTGGATACGGAGGGCAATTTCGCCGCGGTTGGCAATGAGGATTTTTTCAAACATGATAGGTTCGCTATGTCTGTGAGCGCCGTGAAGTAGAGTTCTTCTTCAGTGGCTGCGTCAGGTGAGGAGGAAAGCGGACCAAGAAGGCGCGCCCGTCGCCGATGGGGAGGGCGCGATCCGTTCTTAGCCGATCACAAACAGCGGTTGGCCGAATTCGACCGGTTGGCCGTTCTCGACCAGGATCTGGGTGATCGTGCCGGACTTGTCGGCATCGATTTCATTGAGCAGCTTCATCGCTTCGATGATGCACAGGGTGTCGCCTTCTTTGACCACGGCGCCGACTTCCACAAACGCTGCCGCGCCTGGCGCCGACGAACGGTAGAAGGTACCAACCATCGGCGATTTGACGATGTGGCCGGTTGGCTCTGCTGGTGCGGCAGCGGCGGCTGGCGCGGCGGCGGCAACTGGGGCTGCGGCGGCGCCGGCCGGAGCAGCATGGTACTGAGGAATAGCTTGCGGCTGCATCATGACCATTTGGTTTTGCGGCAGTGCGGACGACTTGACGATGCGAACTTTGCTCTCGCCCTCGGTCACTTCGAGTTCGGCGATGTCCGATTCTGCGACCAAATCAATCAAGGTCTTCAGCTTGCGTAGATCCATGTAACCCCCAGGAATGTCTTGTGTATGTATAAAATGCGCGCGGATCGCGTAGGTTATCGCTTTTTAAGGACGAAGTCGATGGCAAACCGATATCCTTCGATACCCAGTCCACAGATCGTGCCTAGTGCAATCGCGCTAAGGAATGAGTGGTGTCGAAACGACTCACGCTGGTAAATATTCGAAATGTGCACTTCCACAAACGGGATGGCCACCCCGGCCAAGGCATCGCGCAGGGCGACGCTGGTATGGGTCAAGCCGCCCGGATTGATGACGATGGCGTCCACGCCTTCCAACTTGGCTGCGTGGATGCGGTCGATCAGTGCACCTTCGTGGTTGCTCTGGAAGCAAGACAAGCTCGCACCCGCTGCCTGGGCCTGTGCCTGGGCAGCGTGTTCGATGTCGGCCAAAGTGCTTGCGCCGTAGACCTCTGGCTCTCTGGAACCCAGCAAATTCAGGTTGGGGCCGTTGAGCAGTAGAAGGTTTTTTGCCATGATTCTTGAGCCTTCTCCGCGAAAGAGACGCATTTTGACGCCAACTACCGGCATTTGGCAAGAGAAAAAAACTTATGAATTTATTTACAGACTTGCTAAATCTTTGCGCAGCTCGTCAAATTTCAGGCGCCCGAGGTAGGTCTTCTTGACCTGGCCGTCGGCGCCGATCAACACCGTGTACGGCAGGCCGCCGCCGCTGTTGCCGAACTGGCGCGACAGCTCGGTGCCGCTCATGCCGGCCACCAGTACCGGGTAGGTGATCTTATATTTGTCGCTAAATTCCGCGATATTTGTCGGCGAATCGATGCCAATGCCGATAACTTGCAGCTTCTTACCCTCTTCTCCGGCGGCCAGCGCCGACAGCTCCGGCATCTCCTGCACGCATGGGCCGCACCATGGCGCCCAGAAATTGACGAGCATGGCCTTGCCTTTATATTGGGCCAGCGCGGTGGCGACGCCCTTGGCATCCGGCAGCGTCTGTTTATAGAGTTCGTTGACCGGGCCGCTGGACGGGCCGGCCGGAACCGAGGTCAGCGGCGCAGGCTGTTCTTTTTTATTCAGGCCGACATACGCGCCGGCAACGCCGAACAGGACGGCAACAACGGCGTAGGCCGCCAAGTGTTTTTTATTCATGGTGTCGATGGTGGGTGAGTACTGTTAACTAATAGGGCGCGCACCGCGGCAATGTCGGCCCGGGCCAGTTTGCCGTCGCCGCGCGTTTTCACAGCGCCGCGCAAATCGTCGAGCTCATATAAAGCAGCGTGCACGCCTTCCTTGTGCCACATGAAGCTGACGGTTTCGACCATGCCGTGGCGCGGCCCTTTAAAGTGCGGCGTTTCCGAGATGTCGATTTGTAAATTGCGGTTGAGCAGGAAGATCTCCACTTCCTTGGCGCTGTCGGCAAACAGCTGCAAGTGGATGTCATCGTGCGGGCCGGCCGTGCCATTTAATACCGAACCAGTTAAGAAGGGCTGAAAGCGCTCCAGGCCTTCCATGATATCGACCGCCAGCGTGCGCAGCCGGAATAGCCGGGCCGGCTGGGTGTCGGCGTGGAATAGCGATTGGTAAATGCGCACTTCCGCCTCGATCTGGGCGTTATCCGGCAGCAGGTTCAGCGGCGGCTGGGTGTCGCCGAGGATTTGCTTGGCTGCCTTGCGCTTGGCCGTGTTGTAGTCTGCCCCGTCCTCTGCGATCAGGCGCGCGGCGGCCGCCGCAATCTCGGCACGCAGGAGCTGGAGTTCTTCATTAACATTCGGCGTCATGGACGAGATAATACTCTGAACCGGGAAAAGCGCGGCGGGTCGGGTAAAATCGCGTATTCACACGTCGTCTAATTTACTATGCACATTCACATCCTCGGTATTTGCGGCACCTTCATGGGCGGCCTGGCGGTCTTGGCAAAAGAAGCGGGCCACCGCGTCACCGGCTGCGACGCCAACGTCTATCCACCGATGAGCACGCAGCTGGAAGCGCAGGGCATCGAACTGATCCAAGGCTTCGGCCCGGAGCAGACCGCGCTGAATCCCGACCTGTATGTGATTGGCAACGTTGTCACGCGCGGCAATCCACTGATCGAGGAAATCATGAACCGCGGCCTGCCGTATGTGTCGGGCCCGCAGTGGATCGGCGACCATATATTAAAGGACAAGTGGGTGCTGGCCGTGGCCGGCACGCACGGCAAGACCACCACCTCTGCCATGCTGACCTGGATCCTGGAAGACGCGGGCTACGCGCCGGGCTTCCTGATCGGCGGCGTGCCGATGAACTTTGGCGTATCGGCGCGCATGCAGGGTGATCAGGATTCGATCTTCTTCGTGATCGAGGCCGACGAGTACGACACCGCCTTCTTCGACAAGCGCAGCAAGTTCGTGCACTACCACGGCAAGACTGCGATCCTCAACAACCTCGAATACGATCACGCCGACATCTTCCCCGATCTGGGCGCAATCGAGACCCAATTCCACCATTTGGTGCGCACGGTGCCGGGCATCGGCCGTGTCATCTTTAATGGCGACGAAGACTCGCTGCAACGCGTACTCAAGCGCGGCTGCTGGAGCGAGAGGGAAAGCTTTGGCCGCAGCGAGGGCACGGATTGGGCGATGAACGAGCACGATGACGGCACGTTCGACGTGATCTTCAAAGGCGAGGTGGCCGGCCGCGTGGAATGGCAGCTCACCGGCAAGCACAACCGCGCCAACGCACTGGCCGCGATTGCCGCCGCCCGCCACGTCGGCGTGCCGGTGGCGCAAGCGGCCAAGTCGCTGGCAAGCTTTGAAAGTGTGAAGCGCCGCATGGAAGTGCGCGGCGTGGTCAACAACATCACGGTGTACGACGACTTCGCCCACCACCCAACCGCGATTGAAACCACGGTCGGCGGCCTGCGCCAGAAAGTCGGCAAGGACACCCGCATCCTGGCCGTGCTGGAGCCGCGCTCCAACACCATGAAACTGGGCGCGATGAAGGATGCGCTGCCGGGCAGCTTGAAAGAGGCCGATCTCGTGTTCGGCTACGGCGTCGAGAAGTCGCTGGGCTGGAGCGTGGGCGTGGCCCTGTCGCCACTCGGTGAGATCGCCAGCGCCTATGAAGATATCGACGCGCTGGTGGCCGCCATCGCCAAGGCCGCAAAGCCGGGCGACCACGTTATCGTGATGAGCAACGGCGGCTTCGGCGGCATCCACGACAAGCTCTTGAAAGCGCTGGCCTCATGATTTTGTACCTGCACGGCTTCCGTTCCTCGCCGAGCTCCATGAAAGCACGCGTGGTCGGCGAGCGCATGGCGGCGCTGGGACTGGCCGACCAAGTTATCAGCCCGCAGCTGCCGGCCTCGCCGAAAGCGGCGATGGAGTTGGCGCTGTCTTTAATAGAGGGCATCCCGGCCAATGAGTTGAGCATCATCGGCTCCTCGCTGGGCGGCTATTACGCCACCTGGCTGGCCGAGCGCATCGGTTGCAAAGCCGTGCTGCTGAATCCAGCCGTGGTGCCGAGCCTCGACCTGGACAAGCACGTCGGCGTGACCACCCAATACCACTCCGACGAGCCGTTTGAATTCAAGCGCGAGTACATCGATGAACTGCGTGCACTGGAAGTGCCGAAGATCAGCAAGCCGGAACGCTATTTCCTGATCGCCGCCACCGGCGACGAAGTACTCGACTACCGCGACATGCTGACCCACTACCAGGGCGCGCGCCAGCACCTTATTGAAGGCAGCGACCACGCCGTCTCCGAATTCCCGCAGTACGTGGATGCGGTGCTGGCCTTTTGCGGCATCGAGGCGCAGTCTTGAAGGCGCCGCCACGCAGCGCCTCGCTACGGCAGGCGCAATGGCAGCCGCACGTGCTGGCTTTGAATGCTCCGTCCGCTTACGTGCCGTGGCTGATGGAAGGCGGCTCGCTGACCATGCGCCTGAAAGCGCACAGCGACAGCTTCCGCGTGCAATGCCTGCACCAGCGCACTGCGGTTTGTCTCAGCGACGAAACGGCGGCGATCGAACTGCATCATCGCGGCCGCGTGTGGGAAAGGGAAGTGCTGCTGAGATGTGATAATACGCCCGTGGTGTACGCACACACGGTGGTGCCGATGTCGGCCACGGCCACGGATTGGCCGCTGTTTAGCGCTCTGGGTGAGCGCTCGCTGGGCACCACGCTGTTTGGCGATCCGCTGGTACAGCGCGGCGTGTTGGAATTTGCAAGATTGCGGAAAGGGCATCCTCTGGCGCTACGCGCGCGCGCGGCGCTGATCGCCAACGGCGTGCCGGCCCCGGATACACGCATATTATATGCACGGCGCTGTCTATATCGGCGCCGGCAAGGTACTCTGCTGGTGACGGAGGTATTCCTGCCTTCCGTGCTGGAACTGATTAAAACGAACACAAATAAACGATGAATGTATTTTTTGAAGAATCCGGCGATTTCAAGGTCGGCAGCGTAATGACCCAGGCCGGCGAGGCCTATCAAGTCGAAATGGCCAGCGGCAAGCGCACCAAGGTCAAGACCAAGGACGTGCTGCTGCAGTTCGACAAACCGTCGCCGGGCGAGCTGATGGAACAAGCCAAGGCCATCTCCGCTGACATCGACCTCGAATTCCTGTGGGAAGTCGCGGGCGAGGAGGAGTTCGGCTTTGCCGAGCTGGGCGCCGAGTACTTCGGCCACGCGCCGCAACCGGCGGAAGCGGCCGGCCTGATCCTGAGCCTGCATTCGTCGCCGATTTACTTCTACAAAAAAGGCCGTGGCCGCTACAAGGCCGCGCCCGAGCAATCGCTGCGCGCGGCGCTGGCCGGCATCGAGAAAAAGAAACAGCAGGCGCTGATTCAAGCCGGCTATGTGGAAGAACTGAAAGCCAACAAGCTGCCGGAATCGATGCAGAACATCGTCATGCAGCTGCTGTTCAAGCCGGACAAAAACGGCATCGAGTACAAGGCGCTGGAAGCGGCCTGCAACGAGCTGCACACCAATCCGCAGCGCCTGATGCTGGCGGTGGGCGGCGTGCAGTCGCCGAAGCAGCTGCACATGGCCAAGTTCCTGTTCGAGAATTTCCCGAAAGGCGCGGGCTTCCCGGACGTGCCGGTGCCGGTGGCGCCGACCAATCTGCCGCTGGCGGACGTGAAAGCCTTCTCCATCGATGACGTGACCACCACCGAGATCGACGACGCCTTTTCGGTCACCCATCTGGCCGATGGCAACGTCAAGGTCGGCATCCACATTGCCGCGCCGGGCCTGGGCATCAAGCCGGACGACGCGGTCGACAAGATGGCGCGCGCGCGCATGTCCACCGTCTACATGCCGGGCGATAAGATCACCATGCTGCCGGACTCGGTGGTGAACGCCTTCACGCTGGCCGAAGGCAAGACCTGCCCGGCGCTGTCGCTGTACGCCACGCTGAACCCGGCCGATTGGTCGGTGATCTCCAGCGAGACCCGCGCCGAGATGGTGCCGATCGCGCACAACCTGCGCCACAACGATCTGGACGATCTGGTCAACGAAGAAACGCTGGCCAGCGGCGAGGGCGACTACCCGCACAAGGACGATCTGTGCCTGATCTGGAAATGGGCGCAAGTGCTGGAAGCGGCGCGCATGGTCAAACGCGAAGCCTTCGGCCTCAAGCCGGAACAAAACAACCGCGTGGACTACAACTTCTACGTGGAAGACGACGTGGTGACCGTCACCCGCCGCAAGCGCGGCGCGCCGCTGGACAAGATCGTCGCCGAGCTGATGATCTTCGCCAACAGCACCTGGGGCAAGATGATGCATGACAACGGCGTGCCGGGCATCTACCGCAGCCAGGGCCGTGGCGTCGGCGGCTGGAACGCCAAGATGCAAGTGCGCATGCTGACGCACGCTGCGCCGCACGAAGGCCTGGGCGTAGACCAGTACGCCTGGAGCACCTCGCCGCTGCGCCGCTATACCGACCTGGTCAACCAATGGCAGATCCTGGCCTGCGCCGAGAAGGGCGTAATGGCGCCGCTGGTCGCGCACTTCAAGCACAAGGATGCAGGGCTGTTCGCGATTGTGTCGCAATTTGATGCTGCCTATGGCGCGTACGCCGACCACCAGTCGAACATGGAACGCTACTGGTGCCTGCGCTGGCTGGGCCAGGAAAACGCGCGCCAGGTCGAAGCCGTGGTGCTTAAGGACGAGGTGCTGCGCCTGACCGATATCCCGCTGATCATTCGCTTGCCGGGCATGCCGTCGGTGGCGCGCGGCGCGACCGTCAAGCTGGACATCCTGCGCTGGGACGAAGTGGATCTGACGGTCGAAGCGCGCATCCTCGAAATCCCGACCGACGCGGTGGCTGCCGATGCCGACCTGGATTACGAGGAGGAAGAGGAGACCGGCCCGGTCGCCGATGCTGAAACCGCCGAGGAAACCACGGCCGAGAGCAGCGCGGTGCCGGCTGCCGACACGCCGGCGCCGTGATGTTCAATCCGCATCCCAAAATTCGCGTCGTGCCGCTGTACGACGGCGAGAACCTGGTCATCGTCGACGACTTGCTGCGCGCGCCGCAGCAGCTGGTCGAGCTGGCCCGGCAATCGCGCGCCGAGTTTTCCGATGCGGATCACAACTATTTTCCCGGCCCCGAATTCAACCTGCCGCCGCAGATGGAGCAGGCATTTGGCCAGTTCATCGTTGAGCACGTGCGCAAGCCCTTGGGCGCGCGGCGCACCGACATGCTGGCCACGCGCCTGGCGCTGGCCACGCTGCAGCCGCCGCAGCTGCAGAACCTGCAACGCGTCTGCCACTGCGACACCGTGCCCCAGCCGAACCGGGCGGGCACCGGCGCCATGGTGCTGTATCTGTTTAACGATCCGCGCCTGGGCGGCACCGGTTTCTTCCGGAAAAAATGTTCCGAGGCTGAATTCCATGACATGGTAGTGCGCTCGGGTACGCTGGATCGCGCCGGCTTTTCCGCGCTGACCGGCGCCGGCGATGGCTATGCTGTGGCGTCCGACCATTATTTCGAGAAAATCTACACGGCGGAGCCGGCGTGGAACCGGGCGATCTTCTACCATGGCACGGTATTCCACAGCGCCGATATCCATAGCCCGGCACTGCTGCGCGACGACGTGGACACGGGCCGGCTGACGGTCAATGCTTTCTTCAACCTGCGCCGCAACGCCGCTTAACGAATCGAGTAAAATCAGCGCACCGACCTGTTCCGACGTAACCAGAAACCTGCCAGCGTGAAGTCTTTCAAGGAAAATCGCCTGCTATATACCGCCCTCGCCATCTCGCTGATGGCGCATGGCGCTTTGCTGGCGATGCGCTTCGTGGCGCCGACGCCGGCGCCGGTGCAGGCCACCGATCCGGGGCTGGAAGTCATCCTCGTCAACGCCAAGCACAACAAGGCTCCGCTCAAGGCTGACGCCGTCGCTCAAGCCAATCTGGACGGCGGCGGCACGGTCGACAAGGGCCGCTCCAAGTCGCCGATGCCGGACATGCGCAAGACCGAGATGGGCGACAGCGTCAAGGCCACCAAGCGCCGCATCGCCGAGCTGGAAGAACGCCAGAAAAACCTGCTGACCCAGGTGAACTCTGCCTCGCCGGTGGCCGCGCCGCCGATCACGGAAAAAGCCAAGCCGGATCCAACGCCAACCGGCGCCGACCTGCTGGAATCGAGCAAAGCCATCGCCCGCCGCGTGGCGGAAATCAGCGAAACCATCGAAGATCAAAACAAGCGGCCGAAGAAAACCACCATCACGCCTAGCACGCGCGAGGCCGGCTACGCCAGCTATTACAAGACCATGCAAAAGCGCATCGAGGACTTCGGTACGCTGAACTTCCCGAACGTGAACGGGCGCAAGCTGTATGGCCAGCTGATGCTGTCGATCCCGGTGTTCCAGGACGGCACCATCTATGAAAAAGAAGGCGGCATCAAGGTCGAGCGCAGCTCCGGCAACCCGGCCCTGGACGAGGCGGCGATGCGCATCGTGCGCCGTTCGGCGCCGTTCGGCCGCTTCCCGCCCAACATGCTGTCCAGCGAAAAGGATGATTTGTGGGTCATCATCACCACCTTCAAATTCACCCGCGAAGATAAATTACAAGCCGATATGAACGGCGGAGGACGTTAACAATATGGATCGCTACTGCGTGTTCGGCAACCCGATTGCCCACAGCAAATCGCCTGAAATCCATGCCGCGTTCGCAGCGCAAACGGGGCAAGACCTGCAATACGAGCGCCGTTTGGCGCCGCTGGACGGCTTTGCCGACGCCGTGCGCGCCTTCATCGCCGAGGGCGGCAAGGGCGCCAACGTGACGGTGCCGTTCAAGCTGGAAGCGGTCAAGCTGGCGCAGGCGCTGACCATCCGCGCGCGCGCGGCCGGCGCGGTCAACACGCTGGTGTTCAGCGACGAGGGCATCATCGGCGACAACACCGATGGCGCGGGCCTGGTGGCGGACATCGTCAGCAACGCCGGCGTGACTATTACCGGCAAGCGCGTGCTGCTGCTGGGCGCGGGCGGCGCGGTGCGCGGCGTGGTGCTGCCTATCCTGGAACATCGCCCGGCCAAGCTGGTGATCGCCAACCGCACCGTGTCCAAGGCCGAGGAATTGGTCGAGCAGTTTGCCGCGCTGGGCGGCGAGGGCGTGGTCGCGGCTTGCGGCTTTGCCGAGATCGAGGGCGAGTACGACATCATCATCAACGGCACGGCCGCCAGCCTGAGCGCGGAAGTGCCGCCGGTGTCGCCATCGATTTTTGCGCCCGGTTGTTTGGCGCTGGACATGATGTACGCAGCCTCTCCCACTGTATTTTTGCAGTTCGCAGCCCAGCACGGCGCACAGTTGCGTGACGGTTTGGGCATGCTGGTCGAGCAGGCCGCCGAGGCTTTCCAGCTGTGGCGCGGCGTGCAGCCGGCCACGGCCGACGTGCTGAGCAACCTGCGCGCCAAGCTATGAGCAAATCGACTGGAAAATGGCGCTGGGTGAAGTGGATCTTCATTATCCCGATCCTGCTGTTCCTGGCGGTGCAGCTGTACTTCTTCCTGCAAATCTGGTGGTGGGTGGATCACAATCCATCCATGACCGCCTTCATGCGCCAGCAGCAATCGGCGCTGCGCGAGAAGAATCCCAAGGCCAATATCCAGCAGCTGTGGGTGCCGTACAACCGCATCTCGAACAACCTGAAGCGCGCCATCATCGCCTCCGAGGACGCCAACTTCTCCGACCACGACGGCGTCGACTGGGAAGCCTTGCAAAAGGCCTACGAGAAGAACAACAAGAAGAAAAAGGTGGTGTCGGGCGGTTCGACCATTACCCAGCAGCTGGCCAAGAATCTATTCCTGTCCGGTTCGCGCAGCTATTTGCGCAAGGGCGAGGAGCTGATCATCACCTTCATGCTGGAATCGCTGATGGACAAGGAGCGCATCTTCGAGATCTACCTGAACGTGGTGGAGTTCGGTACCGGCACCTTTGGGGCCGAGGCGGCGGCGCGCCATTATTACGGCGTCAGCGCGGCCAATTTGAGCGCCATGCAAGCCGCCAAACTGGCCGTGATGCTGCCAAATCCGCGCTATTTCGATAAACACCGCGATTCCAACTACCTGGCCCGCCGAACCGGTGTGATTTTGCGCCGCATGGGCTCTGCCGATCTACCTTAATCCGGGCTTTGCAGGTACACTTGCGCTGTTTCCAGAAGGCGCGTGTATCCATGATTAATGTTTTCGTTCTCCAGAATGGCCGGCTCAACCAGGTTCCTATCGACACGCGCGAAGACTTGGAAAAAGCGGAGCCTGTCTGGGTCGACCTGACCGACCCAACGGACGAAGAACGCGCATGGGTACGCAACATCTACGGCGTGATTCTGCCGGGCGAGGACGAAGTCAAAGACATCGAAGCCTCGGCCCGCTACTACGAGGCGGAAAACGGCGACCTGCACCTGCGCACCGACTTCCTGCTGGAGGAAGAGGATGGCCCATCGCGCATCGTCACCGTGGCTTTCATCCTGGCGCGCAAAATCCTGTTCTCGGTGCATACCGACGATTTGCCGGTGTTCCGCCTGGTGCGCATGCGCGCCCGTTCGCGTCCCGGCTCGATTGCCGATTACATGGACGTGCTGCTGGACCTGTACGCGACCGACGCCGAGTACTCGGCGGACGCGCTGGAAGGCATCTACCAGCAACTGGAAGAAGTCAGCGGCCGCGTGCTGCAAGAAACCTTCACCGACCAGGACGCAGCCGCCGCGCTGAATGCCATCGCGCACGAGGAAGACTTAAACGGCCGTATCCGCCGCAACATGATGGATACCCGCCGCGCGGTCAGCTTCCTGATGCGCGGCCGCCTGCTGAACTCGGAGCAGTTTGAAGAAGCGCGCCAGATTCTGCGCGATATCGAATCGCTGGACGGCCACACGTCCTTCCTGTTCGATAAAATCAACTTCCTGATGGACGCCACGGTCGGTTTCATCAACATTAACCAGAATAAGATCATCAAGATCTTCTCCGTGGCCAGCGTGGCCTTCCTGCCGCCGACGCTGATCGCGTCCATCTACGGCATGAACTTCAAGGGCTGGTTCCCGGAACTGGAATGGTCGATGGGCTACCCCTTCGCCCTGGGCCTGATGGTCACCAGCGCCATCGCCCCCTTCCTCTACTTCCGCCACCGCGGCTGGCTTAAATAATTACACCGGCTGCGGGCTGAATTCCAGCGAGAGGGTGCTGTAGTAGGGGGTGCTGTGCCATTGCTGGTGCAGGGCGAGGGCGCGGTCGTAGAGAATGCTCTTGAGGTCGAGCGCCAGCTTGCCGAAGTCGAACGGCGGCTTGTTGCGGGCGGTGCAGGCTGCTGCGGCGCCGGCCAGGAAGGCTTCCTCATCGAACGCGCCCGACCAGAGCTGCGCCTGCAAGCCTTCCACGATCGCTTCCGCCTGCACTGCCTCGGTCTCCACGTGCGGATTGGCCTTGTCGTGCACCGATTCCATCACGAACTGCGCATCGGCGCCGCGCGCCAGCAGACTTAAAAAGCCATGCCGCAAGGGCAGGGCAGACTCCACCACGTAATGCACCAGGTCATGCGGCAAGATGCCCTGACGCGGCATCAGCGCGTCGGTGCACATGCCGTTATTGCGGACAAAACGCAGCACGTCGTATTTGTCGGTCTTCGACCTTTTCTCTGCAATCAGTTTCATATCTGGCAATTATATAATAAGTAACTTTCAGGACTGTAATAATTTTGTAGCCGTTAACCTATTAGAATGGCGGCCAGCGGTAACGCTCCCTCCTTCGCTCCTCCCGGCCGCTCTGGCCGCCAGAGAAAGTAATAGCTATGAACAAGAAACGGCAATTTTTCCCCCGCCAAGTGGTGGAAGCCGGCGGTAACCGCTGGGACTGGGCGCTGCTGCCCATCGTGCTGGCGCTCTTCGTGCTGATGGCCTACGGCAGCCAGCAGATGGCGCGCCCCTATGAACTCGGCCAAACGCTGCCGATGACGCTCGACCCGTGGTACTTGCCGTACTACGTGCTGCGCACCACGCTGCGCATGTTCATCGCGCTGGGCGCGTCGGTGATTTTCAGCTGCGTGTTTGCCGCGCTGACCACCAAGTACCGCGTCGCCGAAAAGGTGATGGTGCCGATGCTTGATATCCTGCAGTCGATCCCGATTCTCGGTTTCCTGTCGATTACCGTGACGGCGTTTATCGCGCTCTTCCCCGGCAATCTGCTGGGCGTGGAATGTGCCGCCATCTTCGCGATCTTCACCTCGCAGGCGTGGAATATGGCTTTCTCGGCCTACCAGGGCTTCCGCTCCGTGCCGGCTGAACTGTCGGAAGCGGCGCAGGTGTTCCAGCTGTCGGGCTGGCAGCGCTTCTGGCGCCTGGAGATGCCGTTCGCCATGCCCGGCCTGCTGTGGAATATGATGATGTCCATGTCCGGCGGCTGGTTCTTCGTGGTGGCATCGGAAGCGATCGTGGTGTCCAACCAAACGATCAAGCTGCCCGGCATGGGCTCCTACATTGCGCTGGCGATTGAGCAGAGCAATCTGCAAGCCATCGGCTGGGCCATCTTTGCCATGCTGATCGCGGTGCTGCTGTACGACCAGCTGTTCTTCCGCCCACTGCTGGCGTGGGCCGATAAATTCCGCTTCGAGGAAACCGGCAGCGACACTGCCCAAACTTCATGGCTGCTCACATGGCTGCGCCGCACCGAACGCACGCAGCAAATCGTTGAATGGTTCGGCCACCAGCTGTCGCGCTCCATCGCCGTGTTCCGGCTGTCGCACGATGGCACCTCGATCCGCGCGCGCAAGGACAAACCGTCGCTGGTGCCGCAGCGTGTGTGGGATGCGGTGATTGCCGCCGTGGTGTTCTACGCGCTTTGGAGCCTGGTGCATTTCATCCGCACCGAGGTTGGTTGGAGCGAGGTGGGACACGTGGTGGTGCTGGGCGTGTACACCATGATCCGCGTGGTGGTGCTGCTGGCGCTGGCCGCCATAATCTGGGTGCCGGTCGGGATCTGGATCGGCATGAACCCGCGCTGGGCGTCGCGCACGCAGGCGGTGGCGCAGTTCCTGGCAGCCTTCCCGGCTAATCTGGTATTCCCGGTGGCGGTGATCATCATCGTGCGCTATCACCTGAACCCGGACATCTGGCTGTCGCCGCTGATGATCCTCGGTACGCAGTGGTACTTGCTGTTTAACGTGATCGCCGGTGCATCCACCATTCCGACCGAACTGCGTCACGCGGCCAAGAACTTCGGGCTGACCGGCTGGCTGAAATGGCGCCGCTACCTGCTGCCGGCCATCTTCCCAAGCTTCGTCACGGGAGCGATTACCGCGTCGGGCGGCTCATGGAATGCCGCCATCGTGGCGGAAATCGTCAGCTGGGGGCCGACCACCTTGAAAGCGCACGGCATCGGCAGCTACATCGGCGAGATGACTGCCGCCGGCGACTTCCCGCGCATCGCGCTCGGCATCGGCATCATGTGCATTTTCGTGATGGGCTTTAACCACTTCGTCTGGCGCCGTTTGTACACCATGGCCGAAAGCCGGCTGCATTTCTAGGAACAGAATCATGAGCACTCCTATCGTTGAATTGAAAGCCGTCGGCAAACACTTCCGCAGCGCAGACGGCTCCGCGCGCTCGGTGCTGGAAGGCGTCGACTTCACCCTGCGCGAAGGCGAGATCGTCGCGCTGCTGGGGCAATCCGGTTCCGGCAAATCGACCATGCTGCGCATTATGGCGGGCCTGATCCAGGCCGATGAAGGCCAGGTGCTGTATCGCGGCATGCCTTTGTACGGCACCGCGCGCGGTATCCGCATGGTTTTCCAATCGTTTGCGCTGTTCCCTTGGCTGACGGTGCAGAAGAATGTTGAACTGGGGCTGGAAGCGCAAGGCATGCCGCCGGAAGAGCGCGCGCGCCGCGCCGAGAAGGTGATCGACTTGATCGGCCTTTCCGGCTTTGAGGGCGCGCTGCCGCGCGAGCTGTCGGGCGGCATGCGCCAGCGTGTCGGCATCGCTCGTGCGCTGGTGATGGAGCCGGAAGTGCTGCTGATGGACGAAGCCTTCTCCGCGTTGGACGTGCTGACCGGCGAGCGCCTGCGCGAAGAGATTCTGGAACTGTGGCAGTCTGGCCAGATTCCGACCAAGGCGATTCTGGTGGTCTCGCACAATATCGAGGAAGCGGTGATGATGGCCGACCGCGTGCTGATCTTCGCCAGTGATCCGGGTCGCGTGCGCGCCGAGTTGCCGATCTCTTTGGCGCAACCGCGCAAGGCGGAAAGCGCCGAAGTGCGCCAGTTGATCGACAAGGTGTACGAGTTGATGACCGCAAGCTCCGGCCGTCGCGGTGGCGGTGGTGGCTTGATCAGCGAGCGTGAAGTCAAGCTGCAACTGGGCGACCGCCTGCCGCAAGCGGACATCGCGCACATGGAAGGTATCCTGGAGCTGCTGGCCGAAGAACCATTCCACGGCCGCGCCGACCTGCCGAAGATCGCCGAAGAGACCGAGCTGACCGACGCCGAACTGCTGGAAGTGCTGAATGCCTTGCTGCTGCTAGGCTTCGCCTATCTGACCAACGGCGACATCCTGCTGACGGAACTGGGCGGGCGTTACGTGAAAGCGGAAAACGCCGAGCGCCAGGAGATGTTTGGCAAGCAGCTGCTGGAGCACGTGCCGCTGATCGCCTACATCTGCCACGGTTTGGAGCAGGACAAATCGGGCGATCTGCCGGAAGACTTGTTCCTCAAACTGCTGCGCTTCACGCTCAGTGAAGAAGAGGCCGAGCGCGCACTGCGCGTGGCCATCGAGTGGGGCCGCTACGGCGACCTGTTCGAATACAACTTCAACACCGGCGTGATCCAGCGCTCGGAAGAGGATGAGGAAGAAGCAGATTAAAGCTTGGCGAACACGCGGCGGGCGGCGGCGATGGTTTCGTCGATCACCTCGTCGCTGTGCTGCGCACTGACGAAGCCCGCCTCGAACGCCGCCGGCGCAAAGTACACGCCTTCATCCAGCATGTGGTGGAAGAAGACGTTGAAGCGCTCGCGGTTCCCCGCCATCATTTCGGCGTAGTTGTTTGGCGGCGTCTCGCTGAAGTACAGGCCAAACATGCCGCCCACCGAATCAGCGCAGAACGGGATGCCGGCGTCTTTCGCCGCTGCGGTCAAGCCGTCCGCCAGACGTTTGGCCGATGCTGCCAGCTTGTCGTAGAAGCCCGGCTCCTGAATCAGCTTCAAGGTGGTCATGCCCGCCGCCACCGCCACTGGATTGCCCGACAGCGTGCCAGCCTGGTACACCGCGCCTACCGGCGACATCTTGCTCATCAACTCAGTGCTGCCGCCGAACGCCGCCACCGGCAAACCACCGCCGATCACTTTGCCCAGCGCCGTCAGATCCGGCTTGATGCCGTACAGTTCCTGCGCGCCGCCCAGCGCCACGCGGAAGCCGCACATCACTTCATCGAAGATCAGCAACGCACCGTGTTTGGTGCACAGGTCGCGCAGCGCTTGCAGGAACTCGCGCGTGCCTTTGATCAGGTTCATATTGCCGGCCACCGGCTCTACGATCACGCAGGCGATTTCGTCGCCGAAGTTGGCGAACGCCTCTTCGATCTGCGCCACGTTGTTATAGTCCAGCACCAAGGTGTGCTTGACGAAGTCCTCCGGCACGCCGGCCGACGTTGGATTGCCGAAGGTGAGCAGGCCGCTGCCCGCTTTCACCAGCAGCGAATCGGCGTGGCCGTGGTAACAGCCTTCAAATTTCACGATCTTGTCGCGGCCCGTGGCGCCGCGCGCCAGGCGCAGGGCGCTCATGGTGGCCTCGGTGCCCGACGATACCAGGCGCACTTGTTCCAGCGACGGCACCAGCTTGACGATTTCTTCCGCCATCTCGATCTCGCCTTCGGTCGGCGCGCCGAACGACAGGCCGCGCGTGGCCGCATCCTGCACCGCCTTCACTACCTGCGGATGGGCGTGGCCGACAATCGCCGGGCCCCATGAACCGATGTAATCGATGTAACGCTTGCCGTCCGCGTCCCAGAAGTACGGGCCTTCGGCGCGGGTGATGAAGCGCGGCGTGCCGCCCACCGAGCGGAAGGCGCGCACCGGCGAGTTGACGCCGCCCGGCGTGGTTTTCTGGGCGCGTGCAAACAGCTGGTCGTTCTTGGAAGTAGTCATGATGGCATCTCAAAATGGAAAAAACGGTTCGGCACAAGCTTGCCCATGCCGTAGCGCTGCGCGTGGGCCAGCGCGCCGACAGTGTACTCCTGCGCGGCCGCTACCGCTTCCGGCACCTCGGCGCCGCGCGCCATGAAGGCGGTCAGCGCGGCCGACAGGGTGCCGCCGGCGCCGATGAACGGCCCGGCCAGGTGCTGCCACGCGTCGCTGCTGATGACGCCATCGGCGCCGTACAGGGTGTTGGCCAGCGTGTTGCCGGCCTGCGTGCCGGTGACCAGCACATATTCGCAGCCGAGGGCCAGCAAGTGCTCGACGTCCGATTCCAGCGTGGCCTCGGTCTCTGCATCGCTTTCGCCGCCGTCGCCGCTCTCGCGCCACGTTTCGGCCAAGCGGCCCAGCTCCACCTGCGACAGCATCACCAGCGTGGCCTGCGGCACCAGTAATTGGCGGATGGCGGTCAGCAGTTCTTCCGCATCGTCGTCGGACGGCTGCGGCAGGCGGGAACTGAAGGGATCGAGGATCAGCGGCGCATCGGGATAGTCGGACAGAATCTCGGCAATCGCCGCCACCTGCTCAATATTGGTGATGGCGCCGACCTTGAAGGCGGCCATGGTCATATCTTCCAGCACCAGGCGGGCCTGATCGGCCACCCAGTCCGGGTCGATATCCTGCATGTCTTCGACGTGGGCGCTGTCGCCGATCAGCAACGCGGTGGTGACGGCCAGGCCGGTGCACGAAAGGGCCGAAAAAGCCGCAAGATCGGCCTGGACACCGGTGGCGCCGGCCGGATCGGCAGCGCCGAAGCTCAATATAAGCGGAGAAGTTTGGTTTTGCACGGCGTGTAGATTAAGATACCTAATTCGGCATTTTACTTGATTGAGGGTGGCAAAACGTGAGTAGCAACGAAACAACGCAGGAGTTCCAGACCTGGATGTGCCTGATCTGCGGCTGGATCTACGATGAAGAAGCCGGCCTGCCGGACGAGGGCATCGCCCCGGGCACCCGCTGGGCCGACGTCCCGATGAACTGGAGCTGCCCGGAATGCGGCGCCCGCAAGGACGATTTTGAGATGGTAGCCATCTAATTGAGGCGCCAACCGGCCTTGCGACTATGACGACAACTGCTCTGAAAATCATGGTGATCGACGACAGCAGCACGATTCGTCGCTCGGCCGAGATCTTTTTAACGCAGGCCGGCTACCAGGTGGTACTGGCCGACGACGGCTTCGACGCCCTCGCCAAGATCAACGACCACCATCCGGCGCTGATCTTCTGCGACATCCTGATGCCGCGTCTTGATGGCTACCAAACCTGCGCGCTGATTAAAAAGAGTGCAAAATTCCATGCCACGCCGGTGTTGATGCTGTCGTCGAAGGACGGCTTGTTCGACCGCGCGCGTGGCAGCATGGTGGGCGCCGTTGCCTATCTGACCAAACCTTTTACCAAGGACAGCCTGTTGAACGCCGTGCGCGAACACACCGGCGGCGCTGTCGCCACACCAGAATAAGAGAGCCGCAGGGGGAAATATGGCCATACAAAGAATTCTCATCGTCGACGATTCGGCCACGGAGCGCTACTACTTGAGCGACATCCTGACCAAGAGCGGCTACGCCGTGTCGGCCGCCGTCAGCGGCGAAGAAGCGCTGGAAAAGCTCAAGGCCGAGAAGCCGCAGCTGATCCTGATGGACGTGGTGATGCCGGGCGCGAACGGCTTCCAGGTCACGCGCTCGATCGCCCGCGACCCGGAATTGAAGGATATCCCGATCATCATCTGCTCCAGCAAAAGCCAGGAGACCGACCGCATTTGGGCGCTGCGCCAAGGCGCCAGGGACTATCTGGTGAAACCGGTGGATCCGGCCGAACTGCTGGCCAAGATCGCGGCCCTCGGCTAACGATGAGCGAGATCCCGGAACGCCGCAGCCGCCTGCGCCAATACCAGGTGCAGCTTTTGGAGCGCATGCAGGCCGCCAAAACCGGTGCGGCCGAAGGCGGGCGGGAACTCGGCGTCATGATCGGCGGGCGTTTGTGCCTGCTCGACCTGACCCAGATCAGCGAGATCGTGCCGCTGCAAGCGGCCACGCCGGTGCCGCTGACGCAGGATTGGTATCTCGGCCTGGTGAATATTCGCGGCCATTTGACCGGCGTGATCGACCTTGCGCGCTATCAGCAGCGCAGCGCCGGCGACAGCGCACCGGCTGAGCGCCGCCTGATTACTTTTGCGCCGGGACTGGGCTTTAACTGCGCGCTGCTGGTCGAACGTGTACTGGGCCTGCGCAAGCTGGCCGAGATGGAAGCGGTGGCGGGCGATGAGTTCCGCGACAGCGAAGGACAACAATGGCTGCGCGTCGATCTTGCGCAGCTGGTGCAGGAACCGCGTTTTGTGCAGGTAGGCTTGGTATAGCAAACAGACAGATAGCAAACACTTAAATCCGAAGAGGGTGTATGGCTTTTAAGATTTTCTCGCGCGGCAGCCGGAGTGCCGCACCTGATGCAGCCTCCAATTCAGAATTTGGCGATTCGCAGTTCCTGCACACCGCCATCGGCGGCACGCCGGAACCTGCGCCCTCGGCCGCGGACGACGGCGACGAAGCGCCGCTGCGCCTGCGCGATGCACTGGGCCGCCGCCGCAGCGCCGCCGCTCCCGCCGACACCGGCCCCGGTTTCAAACTGCCGCTGATCGGCCACCTGCCGGCGCAGCGCCAACTGAGCGTGCTATCGACCGCGCTGGCGGTCAGCCTTGGCCTGAGCGCGGTGGCCGTCGCCTTCAATAACATCCACAGCGCCAACCGCTCGGCGCAAACGCAGGTCGCCAGCGACGCGCTGATGCACTCGCAGCGTATCGGCAAGGCCGCGCCGAATGCGGTGCAAGGCAGCGTAGAGGGCTTTCGCCAGCTGGAGGAAAGCCGCAAGGAACTCAGTAACGATATCAACCTGATGACGCGAGGCGGCCAGTATCAAGGCCGCTCGATCGGCGAGCCGCGTTCCGACATCGCGGTCGTGGTGGCGGCTGCGCGCAAGCAGTGGACGGCGACCGACCTCGCCGCCGGCACCATCCTGCTGCTGAAGGCTGACCTGAGCGGCATGGACAAGACGCTGCAAAAGCTCAATGAGCTGTCGCCCGACCTGCTGGTGCGCACCGAGGACATCATCAATCTGAAAGTGCAGCGCGGCGCTTCGGCGCGCGAGATCGCGGCGCTGGGCAAGCTGACCATGCTGACCCAGCGCATGAGCCGCAGCGCCGCTGAATTCCTCACTGCGGGCGGCATCAGTTCCGAGACCGCGTTCCAGCTGGGACGCGACACTACAGTGTTCCGCAACACTGTGGACGGCTTCCTTAACGGCAGTTCGCAACAGGGCTTGGCGGCGGTGCGCGAGCCGGATCTGCGCACCAAGTTCACCGAGCTGCAAGCCGCGTTCGAGGCTTACCAGAAGCTGGTGGCGGCGGTGCTGGAAAAGCTCGATAAATTCAGCGCGGCCAAGGCGGCCGAGCAGCTGATCTTCAACGACAACGAGGCGCTGCGCCAGCGCCTGACCGTATTGCAGCAGGCTTACCGCGAGAACCAGGATTCGCTCGACATCACCTTCTGGCTGATGGTGGCGGGCGGCATGCTGACGCTGGTGACGGCGGCGGCGATTGGCCGCGTGCTGCTGATGGATTCGCACAACCGCACGCGTGGCGCGGAACGCCGCCGCCAGGAAGCGGACGCCATGCGCCAGCAGGCGCAAAAGAAGGAAGAAGAAGCCAAGTCGATGAACGATCAAAATCAGGCCGCGATTCTGCGCCTGATGAATGAGTTGCAGGAAGTGGCGGATGGCGACTTGACGGTGCAGGCCACGGTGTCCGAGGACATCACCGGCGCGATTGCCGATTCGGTCAATTACACGGTGGAGGAGTTGCGCGGGCTGGTGGGCCGGGTGACGGCGACCGCCGAGCAGGTGACCAAGGCGTCCACCCACGCGCAAAGCATCTCCAGCGATTTGCTCATGGCGTCGCAGCAGCAGTCGCGCGAGATCCAGGATGCTTCGTCTACCGTGGTGAAAATGGCTAACGAGATTACCGATGTATCGCGTTCGGCCAGCGAGTCGGCTGATGTGGCGCGGCAGTCGGTGGCGGCGGCGCGCCAGGGTTCCACTGCGGTGGAAAACGCCATCAAGGGCATGCACGAGATCCGCGATCAAATTCAGGATACCTCCAAGCGCATCAAGCGGCTGGGCGAATCGTCGCAGGAAATTGGCGAGATTACCGAGCTGATTTCCGACATTACCGAGCAGACCAACGTGCTGGCGCTGAACGCGGCGATCCAGGCTGCATCGGCCGGCGAAGCGGGGCGCGGTTTCTCGGTGGTGGCGGAAGAGGTGCAGCGACTGGCGGAGCGTTCTGCCGAAGCGGCCAAGCAGATCGGCGCGCTGGTGCGCACGATTCAGACCGACACGCACGATGCGGTGGCGGCGATGGAGAAGTCGACGCAGGGCGTGGTCGAAGGTGCACGCCTGTCCGACGCGGCCGGCGCGGCGCTGCATGATATTTCGCAGGTGTCCAACCGCTTGGCCGAGCTGATTTCCGGGATCGCACAGGCGACCGGGCAGCAGGCTACGTCGGCGTCCGGCGTGGCGCAAAACATTCAGCATATTTTGGCCGTGACCGAGCAGGCGCAGGACGGCACGCAGCAAACCGCACAATCGATTCACAAGTTATCGGTGCTGGCGCAGGAGTTGAAGAACTCCGTGGCGCGATTCCGCATCGCTTAAAGACCGAGATAAAGCATGACCACAACTGATTTTTCGACTCCACAGCAATCGCAGTTCGACACCGGGCCCTTGTCGTGGGTGATGGTGGAAATCCGCGAGTCGCTGGCACGTTCGCGCACCGCGCTGTTTGAGGCGGGCGGACGGGCGCCGGAAGATCAGGCCACGCAGCTGCAACATGCGAAGTCGCATTTGCATCAGGCGCACGGCGCGTTGCAGATGGTGGACGTGGAGGGCGTGAGCCTGATGACCGAGGTGGCCGAGGCGGCGCTCGACCGCTTCAAGGCCGGCACGCTGAAGTGCAGTACCGATCATGTGCAGACTGTGGCCCAGCTGTATCAGGCGCTGGTCGAGTATTTGGAGGCGCTGTTGGGCGGCGCGCCGTCGCAGCCGGCCAAACTGTTCCCGTATTACCGCGCGGTGCAGGAGATGATGGGCACGGAGCGCATCCATCCGGCCGATTTGTTCTATCCCGATTTGTCGCAGCCTGTGAGCTTGCCGCTGGCCGATGCCGCGCCAACCGATGCCGCGCCTGACTACGCCGCCTTGCGCCAGCGCTTCGAGCGCGCGTTGCTGC
Organism: Duganella rivi; assembly: GCF_009857435.1. Taxonomy (GTDB): domain Bacteria; phylum Pseudomonadota; class Gammaproteobacteria; order Burkholderiales; family Burkholderiaceae_D; genus Rugamonas; species Rugamonas rivi. The sequence goes on along the minus strand of NZ_WWCK01000005.1, from coordinate 690,675 downwards.
CTTATTTGAAAGGCACGGGCGATGCTGGCGCGCTGCTGGACGCCATCAAACTGGTGGCTGACGCGCAGCAGGACGGCCAGGCGCGCGCCTTCTGGCTGGCGATGCAAGCCTTTGCCGAACTGGTGGCCGGCGGCCAGCTGCCCGGCGGCCTATACGTCAAACAGCTGTTTGGCCTCATCAACCTGCAAATCCGCCGCCTGAGCCAAGGCACGGCCGCGCAGCCGGACGCCATGCTGCGCGACGCCTTGTTCTTCATCGCCACTGCGGGTGTGGATTCCGCATCGCCGACGGTGCAGCAAGTCCGCACCGCGTTCGCATTGGACGGTCTAGCGCCGCAAGACTACGAAACGCGCCGCTACGGCCAAATCGACGTCGAGGCACTGGAACGCGCCAAGGCCGGCATCGTGCAGGCCAAGGCAAACTGGGACCGCCTCGCCAACGCCGAAATCGATCCCGACCTGGACGCCGCCTTCAACGCTGCACTGCACGACACCGCCGCCGAATGCGAGAAACTCAACCTGCATGCCCTAAGCGCCTTGCTGCGTCAACTGGCCGACGTCGCGCGCAAAGCCGTTTCCGCCGGCCGCAGCGAAGAACTGGCATTGGAGATGGCCACCGCCTTGCTGTTCGCGGAGCACGGCCTGCAACACGTCCGCCACCTACCTGACGATTTCGCTGCACATGCAGACACGATAGGCGCACGTTTGCTGGCGCTGGTCTCCGGCGAAACGCCACCCGAGCCGGCCCAATGGCAAAAAGGCCTCGCGCACCAGATGCAGCAGGACGATACCGTTGTCGCGCTGGCGATGGAAATGAAAACCGGCCTGCGCCAAGTAGAGAAGGTGCTGGACGATTACTACGCCGATCCGTCCAAACGCCCATCGCTGCTGGAGCTCGATCCGGTGCTGCATCAACTGCAGGGCGCCTTGTCCGTGCTGGATCAGGAGGACGCAATGCACGCGGCCCAGCACGTGAAGGGCGCTGTGCAGGCATTGGCGCGTGGTGAAGGCGATCCATCGCACGAGCCGAAGGCGCTGGATGACATCGCGCAGAACGTTGGTGCGCTGGGCTTCTTTGTTGACATGCTGGCGCAGAACGCGGCTGGTGCGCGTGAGCGGTTTGCGTTCGATGCGGCGCAGGGCAGCTTCCGTTCGGTGCCGTTCAAGAAGATGGCGGGATCGGAGTCGATACCGGTGCTGGAAGAGCAGGTGCCCGCGCCGGCGCCTGTGTCCATTCCGGCCGCAGCACCGCCGCCTGCCGCCAGCGATGCTGCGGTGGAGGAGGAACTGCTGGAGATCTTCATCTCCGAGGCGAAGGAAGTACTGGAGTTTGTCGGCAGCACCTTGCCGTTGCCGCGCACTGAAGAGAACTTGACCATGCTGCGGCGCTCCTTCCACACGCTGAAGGGCAGTGGGCGCATGGTGGGATTGAACCAGTTTGCCGATGCGGCCCACGCGATTGAGAAGGTGATGAACGTGTGGCTGGCGGAGCAGCGTCCGGCCACCGATGCGTTGTTTGAACTGCTGAACGGCGCCGAGCAGGAAATGAGCGCATGGGTAGCGGAGCTAGTCGCTACAGGCGTTTCGACCCGCAACGCCGAAGCCCTCATCGCCGCCGCCCAAGCCACCGCCGCCGGCGACGAACCAAACCTCGCCGCCATCGCGCCGACGACGCAATCCGCCACGGCGCCGCCCGCTGACGCGCCGTCTGGCGCCGATCTTGCCGCTGACGGCGAGGCCGTCGAAACGCCTTCACTGCAAGCCGACGTAGACGACGAGCCGCCTGCGTCCGCACCGGCCCTGCCGTCACTCGTCGCACACGGCAACGTCATCGAATTCCCGACCATCACGCCGACCGTCCCGCGCGACGACAACGTGAAGCTGATCGGCGGCATGGAAATCCCTCTGCCGCTGTACAACATCTACCTGCACGAATCCGACGACCTGGTACGCAAGCTGGAAACAGACTTCGGCGAATGGCGCCACGAGCCGCGTCGCCCGGTGAATCCTGACGCACTGGCCGCGTCGCACACGCTGGCCGGCACCTCGGGCACGGTCGGTTTCAAAGCCCTGCGCGAACTGGCGCTGGCGCTGGAAGGCACGCTGGAGGTCTTGCTGCCGCCAGCACCGCATCTGGATCAAGCGCAGCACGATCTGCTGGACTTCACCGTCCAGCGCATTCGCCAGATGCTGCAAAGCTTCGCAGCGGGCGAGCTGTCGCCAGCGCAGCCGGAGTTGATCGGCGCATTGCAAACGCTGCGCGATGAGCTGATGATCACGCCACCAGCAGCCAGCAACGAGATCGAATCGCGCCTGGACGACTTGGTGGCGGAAACCATGGACGGCTTGAACACGCCGCCAGTGGAACAGGAATCGCCGCTCGATCAGTTGTTCCGCGAAACCTACAACGCCATCAGCGGCACTGTGCCGGAGTCCGAAGCGCCGGTCGCGCCGCCGTCGAAGAAAAAGCCGGAAGTGCACGTTGACGACGGCATCGACGACCTATTCAACGCCGCCTTCGACGACGCCTTCGCCGAGCCGCCGCTAAAAATCGCCGAACCGCTCGCCCCAGCGCCGGCTCCAGAACCAGCTCCAGAACCAGCTCCTGCTCCCGCGCCCATCACCGAGCAACCAGCCGACGACGAGCCGCAGCCCGTCGCCGCCGAAGTCGCGCCAATCGAGGAGCCAGCGCCTTTCGCTGCCGAACCGCTCTTGGAATCAGACGCCGAAGTCATCGCGCTGGCACCAGCGGAATCGCAACTCATCACCGCCGCACCCGCTCTCTTTAACGACGAACTAGACGCCGATCTGCTGCCAGTCTTCCTCGAAGAAGGCGCCGACCTGCTGCCGCAAGTGGGTGAAGCGCTGCGTGCATGGCAGCACACGCCCACCGACAGCACCCACGCCCAAAGCCTGCTGCGCCTTCTGCACACCGTAAAAGGCAGCGCGCGCATGGCCGGCGCGATGCGCCTCGGCCAGCACTGCCACGAAATCGAAACCCACATCGAAAACATGGTGCATGCCGGCTTGGTCACGCCGCATGCCTTCGATGAACTGCTGGCCCACTACGACCACGCACTGCTCCTGTTCGAGCAACTGCAAAATCCAGAAACAGCACAAGCAGCCGCCGTCGCCGACACAGCCGACAGCATCACCACCCAGACCGGCGGCGCCAGTCAGCTCTCGCCAGCCAGCGATCCCGCCCAAGGCGCCGGCGCAGCCACCGCATCGCCAACCGGCCAGCCGCCGGTAGACGACCAGCACGCCGGCGTCAAAGCGCCACTAGTCCGCGTCCGTGCCGACATCCTCGACCGACTGGTAACCCAAGCCGGCGAAGTCTCGATCTCCCGCTCCAAGCTGGAAAACGAAGTTGAAACACTGCGTAACTCGCTGGCCGACTTCTCCGACAACCTCGCCCGCTTGCGCCGCCAGTTGCGCGAAGTGGAAATGCAAGCCGAATCGCAAATCGCCTCGCGCATGGCCATCTCCAGCGAACGCGAATTCGACCCGCTGGAATTCGACCGCTTCACGCGCCTGCAGGAACTCACCCGCATGATGGCCGAAAGCGTCAACGATGTGGCCAGCTTCCACGAAAGCCTGACCCGCAGCGTCGACAACGCCCACGCCGACCTGACGCAGCAAGCCCGCCTCACGCGCGACCTGCAACGTGACCTGATGCGCGTGCGCATGGTGCCATTTGCCAGCATCTCCGAGCGCCTGTTCCGCGTCGCCCGCCAAAGCGCGAAAGACGTGGACAAGCGCGTCAACCTCGACATCCGGGGCAGCAACGTAGAACTCGACCGCAGCGTCCTCGAACGCATGGCCGCACCGTTCGAACACCTGCTGCGCAACGCCATCGCCCACGGCGTGGAATCGCGCGACGCCCGCACCGCCGCCGGTAAAAACGAAACCGGCGAACTGCTGGTGCAAGTGGCGCAAGAGGGCAACGAGGTGGTGATCGCCTTTAGCGACGACGGCGGCGGTCTCGATCTAGACCGCATCAAGGCCAAGGCCATCAGCGTCGGCCTGATGGATCAAGACGAGCAAGCCACCGACGAGCAAATCGCCGACCTGATTTTCGAACCGGGCTTCTCCACCGCCGAAGCGCTGACCGAACTATCGGGACGCGGCGTCGGCATGGACGTGGTGCAGTCGGAAGCGCAATCGCTGGGCGGCCGCGTAGACCTCTACTCGGAACCTGGCAAAGGTTCGCGCTTCACCATCCGCCTGCCATTGACGCTGGCTGTGACGCAGGTTGTGGTGGTGGCCGCAGGCGGAAAAACTTATGCACTGCCGGCCATCTTGGTCGAACAAGTGCTGCAAATGAAAGAAGCCGCGCTGGCCGAAGCGCGCAGCAACGGCATGCAGTACCTGCCAACGCTGTTGGGCGACGCCGCGCAACCGCAGGCGCAGCGCTCATCGCCGGTGATGATGCTCAAGAACGGCAATGACCGGCTGGCGATTCAGGTCGATGAAGTACTGGGCAACCGCGAGGTAGTCATCAAAAACATCGGCCCGCAGTTGTCGCGCATGGTGGGGATTGCGGGAGCGACGGTGCTGGGCAGCGGCGACATCGTGCTGATTCTGAACCCGGTGGCGCTGGCGCAGCACTTGGCGCATCACCCGGAAGTGAAGGCGCTGTACGCGCAGGCGGCAGCCGATAGTCCGGCAGCCAGCGTGGCGCAAGCGGCGCTGGGCCGCGCCATCATGGTGGTGGATGATTCGCTGACCGTGCGCCGCGTCACTCAGCGCTTGCTGGAGCGCGAAGGCTACCGCGTGCTGCTGGCGAAAGACGGCGTGGACGCGCTCGGGCAGTTGCAAGAAACGCGGCCGGAGCTGATGCTGGTCGATATCGAGATGCCGCGCATGGATGGTTTTGACCTCACACGCAATGTGCGCAGCGACGAGCGCACAAAAGACATCCCGATCATCATGATCACCTCGCGCAGCGCCGACAAGCACCGCAACGTGGCGCTGGAGTTGGGGGTAAATGCGTACTTTGGCAAACCCTACCAAGAAGACGTTTTGCTTGAGGCGATCCGCGGCTTACTCGCGCAGTAGTAGCTCGCGGCACCGTTGTAACCCGCACACCGCTGCGGCCGGGGTCAGACCCCTTCAGTCGGGGTTTTCTTCACCACTTCGTAGCGTTCAAGCGTGAGCTTGCGCGCTTCGTCGTGCATCACGATCGGCGGCCAGTAGTCCGGCGCCAGCATGCGCGGCGCCAGCCATGGCGCGTGGATTTCCTTGTTGCTTAGCTGTTTCAACTGAGGCAGGTAGCGGCGGATGAATTTCCCTTCGCCGTCAAACTTCTCCGACTGCGTAATCGGATTGAAGATGCGGAAGTAAGGCTGCGCATCGCAACCCGAGGACGACGCCCACTGCCAGCCGCCGTTGTTGGACGCCAGATCAAAGTCATTCAGATGCAGCGCGAAGTAAGCCTCGCCGCGCCGCCAGTCGATGCCCAGGTCTTTAATCAGGAAGCATGCCGTTACCATGCGCAGGCGATTGTGCATATAGCCGGTCTGGTTCAGTTGCAGCATGGCCGCATCCACCAGCGGATAACCGGTGCGGCCTTCGCACCATGCGGCAAACGCTTCGTCGGCCTCAGGCCCGGTTTCCCATTCAATCGCATCGTAGGCGGGCTTGAACGAAGCATTCACCACGTGCGGATGGTGATACAAGATCATGGCGTAAAACTCGCGCCAGATCAGTTCCGACAGCCACACGGCCGCGCCTTCGCCGCCGGCGCCGCGCTCCTGCATATCCAGCACCGTGCGCACCATGTGGCGCACCGACAGCGTGCCAAAGCGGAAGTGCACCGACAAGTACGAAGGCCCCTTCACCGCAGGGAAATCGCGCGCCACGTTGTAGTCGGCCATGCGCGATACGAAATCTTCAAACAATTGCGCTGCGCCCGACATGCCAGTCGGGATTTTCAATTCAGCCAGATTGCTCGGCTCGAAACCAAGATCGGCCAGCGTCGGCAGCGGTGGCAAAGAGGCGGGCGGCGGCGCCAGGCGCGCCGCATGCGGCTCGATGTTGTACGGCGCCAGCACCGACGGATCGGCCGCCAGCTTCTTCAGCCACGCGTTTTTGTAGGGCGTGAACACCGAGAACACGCCGCCGGTTTGCGACAGCACCTCGCTGCGCTCAAAAATCACCTGATCCTTGTAGCTGTAGAACTTGCGCCCGGCCGCTTGCAGGGTGCTTTCCACCGTGGCGTCACGCTCCATCGCTTGCGGTTCATAATCGTGGTTGCAGAACACCGCCTGCACGCCCAGTTCTGCGGCCAGCGCCGGAATCTCTTGCAGGGGATCGCCGTGCCGCACGATCAGGTGGCCGCCCAGCTGTTCCAGCTCCGCCGCTACCTCGGCAATGCTGGCGTGGATGAAGTCGACCCGGCGGTCGCGGCGCGGCAAGAGATCCAGAATGGTGGTGTCGTAGACAAAAACGCAATACACCTTCTCGCTTGCCAGTAGGGCCTGCTGCAGGGCCACATGGTCGAAAACGCGCAGGTCGCGGCGCAGCCAGACGAGGGAAGAAGTTAGTTTCATTCGGTTTGTATCAAGCTTGTGAGGGTCGCAATCGTAGCTGTGCCCTCAATTCAGTGTAAACTATGGGTTAAACAGAGTTGCTAGCCGCGCGATACTACAGTAATTGTCAGCAGCACAGAGAGAACACGCACCCAGCAGAGAGAGCAACTTGTATGAAGAAGAGCAAAATAAGCAAAACTCTACCTGTTCCCGGCATGATGCAAGACGCCGGTGATCCCCTGGAGCCATTTGGCGCTGCCGAAAGCACGCTGAACCTGGCAAATCATTTCCTCATTGCAATGCCATCCATGCAAGATCCGGTTTTCGGCGGCACGGTGGTGTATGTTTGCGAACACAACGAAAATGGCGTGCTCGGCGTTGTTATCAACAAGCCGACCGACATGACCATGCACACCTTGTTCGAGCGCATCGACCTCAAGGTCGATCACGGCCTGGAAGGGCACGACGACAAGCCGATCATGTTCGGCGGCCCGGTGCAGGACGACCGCGGCTTCGTGCTGCACACGCCCGGCCACCGCTACTCGTCCTCGCTGACGGTGACCAAGGACGTGGCCTTCACCACCTCCATCGACGTGCTGGAAGCGGTGGCTGCCGGCGAAGGCCCGCCGCAAATGCTGGTGTCGATCGGCTACTCGGGCTGGAGCCCGGGCCAGCTGGAAGAAGAAATCAGCCGCAACGGCTGGCTGACTGTCGGCGCCGATCCCGAGATTCTGTTCAACATGCCGATCGAAGACCGCTACACCGCCGCCATGCGCCTGCTGGGCATCGACCCGCTGATGCTGACTTCCGAGGCGGGCCACGCGTAAATGAGCGGTATCGACACCATTCTTGCTTTCGATTTCGGCATTAAACGAATTGGCGTGGCGATCGGTAACACCATGCTGCGGCAGGCGGAACCGCTGAAGGTCATCAAGGCCGAGGACAACGCCACGCGGTTTGCTGATATCCAGAAGCTGCTGGACGAATGGACGCCGGCCCGGCTGGTGGTCGGCCTGCCCATGCACCCGGATGGCAATGAACATGAAATGACGGCGCGGGCGCGCCGTTTTGCTAACCAATTGAACGGCCGCTTCAACCTGGCAGTGGAACTGGTCGATGAGCGCTATTCCTCTGCCGTGATTTCGGCCAAGCGCGGCGAGGTCATCGATGACCGCGCCGCCGCCATCATCTTGCAACAATACTTCGATTCGCTTTGATCATGTCTACTCTCAATCCCAACCAACTCGATGCCGAGGCGCTGTACGCACAGCTGCTGGCCGACGTGAAAGCCGGCCTGGCCGGCGTGCCCGATGTCGCGATTGTCGGCATCCACTCCGGCGGCGCATGGATCGCCGAGCGCCTCGCGGCCGATCTTGGCCTGTCGGCCCGCTGCGGCGTGCTGGACGTGTCCTTCTACCGCGACGACTACGCCAAGAAGGGCCTGCCTGCGGACGTGAAGCCGACCAACATCACCTTCGACGTGGCGGCCGCCAACATCCTGCTGGTGGACGACGTGCTGTACACCGGCCGCACCACCCGCGCCGCCATCAACGAGTTGTTCGACTACGGCCGCCCGGCACGCATCATGCTGGCCGCGCTGGTCGATCGCGGCGAACGCCAGCTGCCGGTGGCAGCGGACTTCGTTGCCCGTCATGTGGCGGTGCCGAAGGGACAGGCGCTGGTGCTGAAACGCGCCGATGATGGAAAATTTACGCTAACTATCGAATAACGCTTCGACCAAAACTATGCTTAATCCGCAACTGAATAAACACGGCGAGCTTCAGCACTTGCTGTCGATCGAGGGCCTGCCGAAGGGCATCCTCAATCACATCCTGGACACCGCCTCGTCGTTCGTCGGCATCTCCGACCGCGATGTGAAGAAAGTGCCGCTGATGCGCGGCAAATCGGTGTTCAACCTGTTCTTCGAGAACTCGACCCGCACGCGTACGACTTTTGAGATTGCCGCCAAGCGTTTGTCGGCCGACGTCATCAACCTGAACATCCAGGCTTCCTCGACCAGCAAGGGCGAATCGCTGCTGGACACCATCGACAACCTGGCCGCCATGCACGCCGATATGTTCGTGGTGCGCCACGCGCAATCGGGCGCACCGTACCTGATCGCCAAGCACCTGATGGAAACCGGCCAGAACCACGTGCACGTGGTGAACGCGGGCGATGGCCGCCACGCGCACCCGACGCAGGGCCTGCTGGATATGTACACCATCCGCCACTACAAGAAAGACTTCACCAACCTGCGCGTGGCGATTGTCGGCGACATTCTGCACAGCCGCGTGGCCCGTTCCGACATCCACGCGCTGACCACGCTGGGCGTGCCGGAAGTGCGCGCCATCGGCCCGCACACGCTGCTGCCGGGCGGCCTGGAGCAAATGGGCGTGCGCACCTTCACCAACATGGATGAAGGCTTGAAGGACGTGGACGTGATCATCATGCTGCGCTTGCAGAACGAGCGCATGAGCGGCGCGCTGTTGCCGTCGGCCGGCGAATACTTCAAGAGCTACGGCCTGACGCCGGAGCGCCTGGCGCTGGCGAAACCGGACGCCATCGTGATGCACCCGGGCCCGATGAACCGCGGCGTGGAAATCGATTCCGCCGTGGCCGATGGCGCGCAGGCAGTGATCCTGCCGCAGGTAACGTTTGGTATCGCAGTCCGCATGGCGGTGATGAGTATCGTGGCAGGAACGCAAGCATGAAGAAGAATATCCACATTAAAAACGGCCACGTCATCGATCCGGCCAACGGCATCGACGGCCTCAATGACCTTTACATCGCCGACGGCAAAGTAGCGGCGATCGGCGCTGCACCGGCCGGATTTACCGCCGATCAAACTATCGACGCTATCGGCCTGATCGTGGCGCCGGGCTTCGTCGACCTGTCGGCGCGCCTGCGCGAGCCGGGCTTTGAATACAAGGCCACGCTGGAATCGGAAATGCAGGCTGCCGTGCAAGGCGGCGTCACTTCGCTGGTGTGCCCGCCGGATACCGATCCGGTGCTGGACGAACCGGGCCTGGTGGAGATGCTGAAGCACCGCGCGCAAAAGCTGAACCAGGCGCACGTGCACCCGCTGGGCGCGCTGACCGTGGGCCTGAAAGGCGAAGCGCTGACCGAAATGTCGGCGCTGACCGAGTCGGGCTGCATCGGCTTCTCGCATGCCGAGCAGCCGATTGAAGACACCAACGTGCTGCTGCGCGCCATGCAGTACGCCAAGACCTACGGCTACACCGTGTGGCTGCGTCCGCAGGATGCGCACATCGGCCGTGGCGGCGTGGCTGCTGCCGGCCCGCTGGCGTCGCGCCTCGGCTTATCCGGCGTGCCGGTGATGTCGGAAACCATCGCCCTGCACACCATCTTTGAACTGATGCGTGCTACCGGCGCGCGCGTGCACCTGTGCCGCATCTCGGCCGCCGCCAGCCTGGAACTGATCCGCAAGGCCAAAGCAGAAGGCTTGCCGGTCACTTGCGACGTCGGCGCGCACCACGTGCACATGACCGATGCCGACATCGGCTTCTTCGACTCGAATGCGCGCATGGACCCGCCATTCCGCAGCCAGCGCGACCGCGACGCGATCCGCCTCGGCCTGCTGGACGGCACCATCGATGCGCTGTGCTCGGATCACACGCCGGTCGATGACGACGAAAAACTGCTGCCATTCGGCGAGGCCTCGCCGGGGGCAACCGGCCTGGAACTGCTGCTGTCGCTGACCCTGAAATGGGCCGACGATTACGCGTCGCTGCAAGACACCGGCGCCCAGCGTCCGCTGTCGCGCGCGCTGGCGCGCATCACCTCGGAAGCGGCGCGCGTGGCGGGCCTGGACGCGGGCACGCTGTCGGTTGGCGCCACGGCTGACGTGGTGCTGTTCGACGCCGGTGCGCACTGGACGGTGGAACGCTCGGCGCTGGCCAGCCAGGGCAAGCACACGCCGTTCCTCGGCTACAACCTGGCAGGCCAGGTGAACACCACCATCGTGGCCGGCCACGTTGCCTTCCAACGCTGAACCGCCCTGCATGAAACTGTCGACGATATTCCGCCTTGCGCGGGTGATGCTGCATGTGTTCAAGGGCATGGCGATCTGCGCCACGGTGTTTCCGTGGATTGGTCAGGAGAAGCGTAACGGCCATATCCGCCGCTGGTCTACCAAGCTGCTGCGGATGTGCAATGTGACAGTGGAGCAGGCGGCGGGTAGCGCGCCTGCGCTGGAGCATTGCGTGGTGGTGGCGAATCACGTGTCGTGGCTGGACATCTTCGTGGTGCACAGCCTGCACCCTAGCCACTTTGTCGCCAAGGCCGAGATTCGTTCGTGGCCGCTGGCGGGATGGCTGGCGGAGAAGGCCGGTACCGTGTTCATCGCGCGCGGCAACCGGCGCGATTTGCGGCATATCTTCAAAGGGCTGGTGACCAGCCTCGAGAAGGGCGAGCGCGTGGCCTTCTTCCCGGAGGGGACCACGGCGGCGCAAGGCAGCTTGCTGCCGTTCCATGCGAACCTGTTTGAAGCGGCCATCGATGCGAAAGTGCCGGTGCAGCCGTTCGCCTTGACCTATGAAGACGTGAACGGCGGCTCGCATCCGTCGGTGGATTTCATCGGCGAGACCAGCTTCGCGGAGAGCATCATGCTGATTCTGAACGGCCCGCCGGTGAAAGCCAAGCTGGCGATTTTGCCGGCGCTGGAAACCCAAGGCGCGCACCGCCGCGAACTGGCGGAGGCGTCACACAAAGCCATCGCCTTATCGCTCGGCGTGCCAGCCGCCACCCCGTAAACCGGTCACGGGGGTCTGACCCCATACGGGGTCAGACCCCTTTTTGCCTTGGGTTTACAGTTCCGTGTTAGCTTTACTTTGACCGGGTTGCGGGTTTGATCTCCTGAAACTGCGGGCACTGCACCTGCAGCAAGCTGCGGTCTTCCAGGCACACGGCGGACAGCTGCCCGCCCCACACGCAGCCGCTATCCAGCCCGATCAAATTCGGCTTGATGGTCAAGCCCAGCGCCGACCAGTGGCCGAACACCACCGTCTCTTTCGCACTGCGCCGGCCCGGCACATCGAACCACGGCATCAAACCGCTGGCCGGATCGGCGGTTCCGCTTTCCTTCATCTTGAAATCCATCACGCCATCGGCCGAGCAGAAGCGCAGCCGCGTCATGGCGTTGATGATGCAGCGCAGCCGGTCTGCGCCCTGCAAATCATCCGACCACTGATCCGGCTGATTGCCATACATTTCCGCCAAAAACTCGGCAATGCCGTCGCCGCGCAGCATCTCCTGCACCTCGCCGGCCAGCGCCATCGCTTGCGTGGCGCTCCACTGCGGCAGCAAGCCCGCGTGCACCAGCACATGGCCCTGCACGTGGATCGCCAGCGGCCGCTGGCGCACCCAATCGATCAACTCTTCCCGATCCGGCGCGTGCAGGATCTCGGCCAGCGTGTCGGACTTGTGTTCGGGCCGGATGCCGTAAGCGACCGCCAGCAAGTGCAAATCATGGTTGCCCAGCACGCTATCAATCAGCCCGCCGCTCGCCATGGCCAGCTTGCGCACGTGGCGCAGGGTCGCCAGCGAATCTGGCCCGCGGTTGATTAAATCGCCTGCGAACAGGATGGCGGGCTCGGCCACGCCGTCGGCGGCCGCGTGTTCGCGTATGCGGTCGAGGAGGGCGAGCGCCTGCTCGTGGCAGCCCTGCAAATCCCCGATTACATAGGTTTTCATAGAAATACTCGCTGGTTCGTTGCTTGGGAAAATGAAATACCTTGAATTTTTGCCCCGATCTGGGGGACTTCACATAAAATCATGTCTACTGATTAATTTCACTCTTGCTGCGGGATACTAAATGATTTTTGTAACGGGTGGTGCTGGTTTTATCGGCTCAAATTTTGTCCTCGACTGGCTGGCACAGTCGGACGAGCCGGTTCTCAATTTTGACAAGCTGACTTACGCAGGCAACCTGAACAATCTGGCCTCGCTGAAGCAGGACGCCCGCCACACCTTTGTGCGCGGCGACATTTGCGACCAGGCGCAGGTGCTGGCCCTGTTCCAGCAGCATAAGCCGCGCGCGGTGGTGCACTTTGCAGCGGAAAGCCACGTCGACCGTTCCATCCTCGGCCCGGGCGAATTCATCAACACCAACATCAACGGTACTTTCAGCCTGCTGGAAGCGGCGCGCGCCTATTGGTCTGCGCTGCCGGAAGACGAGAAGTCGGCCTTCCGCTTCCTGCACGTGTCCACCGACGAGGTGTACGGCACGCTGGGCCCGGACGATGCGCCGTTCAGCGAAACCACCGCGTTTGCGCCAAACAGCCCGTATTCGGCCTCCAAAGCAGCATCCGATCACCTGGTGCGCTCGTACTTCCACACCTACGGCCTGCCGGTGCTGACCACCAACTGCTCGAACAACTACGGCCCGTATCACTTCCCGGAAAAGCTGATTCCGCTGATCATCGCCAACGCGCAAGCGGGCAAGCCGCTGCCGATCTACGGCGACGGCCAGCAAGTACGCGATTGGCTGTACGTGAGCGACCACTGCGCCGCCATCCGCCGTGTACTGGAAGCGGGCCGCCTGGGCGAGACCTACAACGTCGGCGGCTGGAATGAGATGGCCAATCTGGACGTGGTTCACACCCTGTGCGACATGCTGGACAAGCTGAAGCCGAAGGCCGAAGGCAGCTACCGCGATCAAATCACCTTCGTCAAAGACCGTCCGGGCCACGACCGCCGCTACGCCATCGACGCGCGCAAGCTGGAACGCGAACTGGGCTGGAAGCCGGCCGAGACCTTCCAGACCGGCATCGCCAAGACCGTGCAGTGGTACTTGGACAATCAGGCATGGGTGGCCGACGTGCAATCGGGCAGCTATGCCAAGTGGGTGGAAACCAATTACTTCAATCGCGAGGGGCAGTAATGAGCAACAAGCGCAAAGGCATCATTCTGGCGGGCGGCTCCGGCACCCGCCTGTACCCGGTGACGATGAGCGTCTCCAAGCAGCTGCTGCCGATCTACGACAAGCCGATGATCTATCATCCGCTGACTGTGCTGATGTTGGCCGGCATGACCGAGATCCTGCTGATTTCGACCCCGCAAGATACGCCGCGCTTCAAGGATTTGCTGGGCGACGGTAGCCAGTGGGGCATCAGCATCAGCTACGCGGTGCAGCCTTCGCCGGATGGCCTGGCGCAAGCCTTCATCATCGGCAAAGAGTTCGTCGGCGATTCGCCGTCGGCGCTGATCCTGGGTGACAACATCTACTACGGCAATGACCTCGATGCGCTGCTGCGCCACGCCACCGAGCAAACCTCGGGCGCGACCGTGTTCGCCTACCACGTGCAAGACCCTGAGCGTTATGGCGTGGTCGAGTTCGATGACAAGCGCACCGCCGTGTCGATCGAAGAAAAGCCGAAACAACCGAAATCGAATTACGCCGTCACCGGCCTGTACTTCTACGACAACCAGGTGTGCGATATCGCTGCCAGCATCAAGCCGTCCGCGCGCGGCGAGCTGGAAATCACCGATGTGAATAAAGTCTATCTGGACAAGGGCGAGCTGAACGTGGAAGTGATGGGCCGCGGCATGGCGTGGCTGGACACCGGCACCCACGAGTCGCTGCTGGAAGCCGGCCAGTTCATCGCCACCATCGAAAAGCGCCAAGGCTTGAAAGTGGCATGCCCGGAAGAGATCGCCTACCGCAAGGGCTACATCAACGGCGACCAGTTGCGCAAGCTGGCCGAGCCGCTGAAGAAAAACCAGTACGGTCAATACCTGCTGCAAATTCTGGAAGATAAGGTAGTCCCACGATGAACGTCATTACTACGCCATTGGAAGGCTTGCTGGTACTGGAGCCGCGCGTGTTCGGCGACGACCGCGGTTTCTTCTTCGAGAGTTTCAACGCCAAGCGCTTTGCCGAACTGACCGGCGTCACCGCCGAGTTCGTGCAAGACAATCACTCACGTTCCGCCAAGGGCGTGCTGCGCGGTCTGCATTATCAAATCCAGCAAGCGCAGGGCAAGCTGGTGCGCGCGACTGCCGGTTCGGTGTTCGACGTGGCGGTGGATATCCGCAAAAACTCGGCGACTTTCGGCCAGTGGTTCGGTATCGAGCTGTCGGCTGAGAACAAGCGCCAGATGTGGATTCCGCCGGGCTTCGCGCACGGCTTCGTGGTGACTTCCGACAGCGCCGAGTTCCTTTACAAAACCACCGACTACTGGGCGCCTGAGCATGAACGCTCGATCCTGTGGAACGATCCCGCCATCGGCATCCAATGGCCGGCGCTGGACGCCGCGCCGCTGTTGTCGGGCAAAGACCAAGCCGCACTGCTGCTGGCCAACGCCGAGGTGTTCGCATGAAAGTACTGCTGACCGGTAGCACCGGCCAAGTCGGCTACGAACTGGCGCGCAGCCTGCAAGGCGTGGGCGAAGTGGTGGCCGTGGATCGCAATGTGATGGATCTGTCGAATCTCGACCAAGTGCGCGACGTGATCCGCAGCGTCAAGCCGCAATTGATTGTCAACCCAGCCGCTTACACCGCCGTCGACAAGGCCGAGAGCGAGCCGGAACTGGCGCACCGCATCAACGCCGAAGCACCGGCCGTCATGGCTGCAGAAGCCAAGGCGCTGGGCGCAGCGCTGGTGCATTATTCGACCGATTACGTATTTGACGGCACCCAGCCATCGCCGCGCGTGGAAGACGACGTGGTCGGCCCGCGCAACGTTTACGGCGCCAGCAAACTGGCTGGCGAGCAGGCGATTGCCGCAGCCGGCATTCCGCACCTGATCTTCCGCACCAGCTGGGTGTATGGTATGCGCGGCAAGAACTTCCTGCTGACCATGCTGCGCCTGGCGAAAGAGCGCGACGAACTGCGCGTGGTGGCCGACCAGCACGGCGCGCCAACCTGGAGCCGCACCATCGCCGACACCACGGCGCAAGTGCTGTCGCAGGCACATGCCGGCGGCCGCGAATGGTGGGTGCAGAACAGCGGCATCTACCACCTGAGCGCGCAAGGCCAGACCACGTGGCACGAATTCACCGAGGCCATCGTCGCGGAAGCGGGCCTGTCGTGCAAGGTACTGCCGATTACCAGCGCCGAATACCCAACGCCGGCCCAGCGTCCGCAATACTCGGTGATGTCGTCCGAGCGCCTGATGGCGCGCTTCTGCCACTTGCCGGATTGGAAAGAAGCGTTGCATCTTTGTATGCGCTGAGTTGTATCGATTGGTAAGCATGTCCACTGGCGTGAGTCCGTACTGGTACAATCGCCTGTTGGCATGCTGATAATGCTACGTGTTGCGATACAACGCAGAACCTAAAATAATATGTTTTCCTTCCTACTGAGCTTTATCGCTTCCGCGCTGCTTACCCTGTTGGTGATTAAAGAAGCGAGATTGCACGGGCCGGCGCTCGACTCCAATTTCGACGGCGTGCAAAAAGTGCACGTCCATAATGTGGCCCGCATCGGCGGGCTTTCTATTTTCCTGTCGGTGGCGCTGAGTTCGGCGATTTCCATTTGGCGCGTGCCGGCCATGAGCCAATGGCTGTTGTCCTTGCTGGCTTGCTCGGCCGTGGCTTTCATCGGCGGCATCGTTGAAGACTACACCGGCCGCGTGAGCGCCTTGCGCCGCCTGCTGCTGACCATGGCCGCTGCCACCCTCGGCTACTTCCTGCTCGATGCCCGCATCGACCGCCTCGACTGGGCGTTCTCGACCTGGGCGCTGCCCTATATGTGGCTGACGCTGCCGGTGACAGTGCTGGCGGTGGCCGGCATTGCCAACGCCATCAACATCATCGACGGTTTTAACGGCCTTGCCAGCGTGGTGTGCATTTGTATGCTGCTGTCGCTCGGCTATGTGGCGCTGCAAGTGAACGATATGTTCGTGCTGATCGCGGCGCTGATGGTGGCTGGTGCCACCGCCGGTTTCCTGATCTGGAACTACCCGGTCGGCCTGATTTTCCTTGGCGACGGCGGTGCTTATTTCATCGGCTTCATGCTGGGCGAGCTGGCCTTGCTGCTGGTGATGCGCAACCCGCAAGTGTCGACCTGGTACGCGGCTTTGCTGCTGATTTACCCGGCGTTTGAGACCATGTTCTCGGTGTACCGCCGCATGTTCGTGCGCGGTAAATCGCCGGCCATGCCGGACGGTATTCACTTGCACAGCCTGATTTTCCGCCGCATCGTCCAATGGGCGGTGGGCCGCAAGGAAGCGCGCGCGCTGATTCGCCGTAATTCGCTGACTTCGCCGTATCTGTGGCTGTTCTCGCTCACGGCCGTGATTCCGGCTACCGTGTTCTGGCGTCACACCTGGGTGCTGATGCTGTCATGCATACTCTTTATTGGTAGTTACATCTGGATTTACGTGCGCATCGTGCGCTTCAAGGCGCCGCGCTGGATGATCCGGCACAAGAAACACTGATGTCATGATGTACACTATCCCATCCATTCCAGCTCATACCCACACTATGGTTACCTTATCCAAAACGATCTTCAAAGCTTACGATATCCGCGGCATTATCGATAAAACCCTGGACGCCGGCGTGGCGCACCAGATCGGCGCTGCTTTCGGCCGCGCTGCCCTGGCCAAGGGCGAGAAAAAAGTCGTGATCGGCCGTGACGGCCGCCTGTCCGGCCCATCGCTGATCAAGGCGCTGGCGGAAGGCCTGCAATCCTCCGGCGTGGACGTGATTGATCTGGGCGTGGTCGCTACGCCGATGGTCTACTTCGGCACCAATGTGCTGGGCGCTGCTTCCGGCATCATGGTTACCGGCAGCCACAATCCGCCGGACTACAACGGCTTCAAGATGGTGCTGGCCGGCGAAGCGATTCACGGCGAAGCGATCACCGGCCTCTATGAAAGCATCCTCGCGCACGACGGTTCGCCGGCTGCTACGCCGGGCGCGTACAGCACTTACGATATCCGCGCCGAGTACCTGCAACGCATCATCGGCGACGTGAAGATTTCGCGTCCGATCAAGATCGCGGTGGACTGCGGCAACGGCGTGGCCGGCGCGTTTGCTGGCGACCTGTATCGCGGCATGGGCTGCGAAGTGATTGAGCTGTTCTGCGAAGTGGATGGCAATTTCCCTAACCACCACCCGGATCCTGCGCACCCGGAAAATCTGCAAGACCTGATCCGCGCGCTGCAAGAAACCGACGCTGAAATCGGCCTCGCGTTCGACGGCGACGGCGACCGCCTCGGCCTCGTTACCAAGGATGGCCAGATCATTTTCCCTGACCGCCAGATGATGCTTTTCGCAGGCGATGTCCTGTCGCGCAATCCGGGCGCGGAAATCCTGTACGACGTGAAGTGCACCCGCCACCTCGCGCCTTACATCGAGAAGGCCGGCGGCAAGCCGCTGATGTACAAGACCGGCCACTCGCTGGTGAAGGCCAAGCTGAAGGAAACCGGTTCGCCGCTGGGCGGCGAGATGAGTGGCCACATCTTCTTCAAGGACCGCTGGTACGGTTTCGACGACGGCCTGTATGCCGGCGCGCGCATGCTGGAAATCCTGACCAAGGAAAAAGATCCATCGGCGCTGCTGAACGCACTGCCGCAGTCGGACAGCACGCCTGAGCTGCATCTTCACTTGAGCGAAGGCGAGAACTTCATCGTGATGGACAAGCTGCGCGCCGACGCCAAGTTCCCTGGCAATGAACGCATTATCACCATCGACGGCCTGCGCGTGGAGTACGAGGACGGCTTCGGCCTGGCGCGTTCGTCCAACACCACGCCGGTGATCGTGATGCGCTTTGAAGCGGAAACGCCGGCAGCGCTGGCGCGCATTCAAGGCCAGTTCCGTGACGTGATTCTTGCGGCGAAGCCGGACGCGGAACTGCCGTTCTAAGTTCATGACGCCGCCTTTGAATATTCTGCTGGTGCGCGTCTCCTCGCTGGGAGACGTGCTGCATAACATGCCGATGGTGGCCGACATTGCCCGCCACTTCCCCGACGCGAATATCGACTGGGTGGTGGAGGAGGGCTTTGTCAGCCTGGTGCGGATGAACGCGCGCGTGCGCAATGTGATTCCGTTTGCGCTGCGGCGTTGGCGCAAGAGCCTCGGCAAGCCTGAGACGCGGGCCGAGATCAAATCGTTCTTCCGCACTTTGCGCCTGCAGGAGTATGACTACGTGTTCGACACGCAGGGTTTGCTCAAGACCGGCATTATCATGGGCGCTGCGCGCGTAGTGAAGGGCGGCCGCAAGGTCGGTCTGGCCAACGGCAGCGAGGGCTCCGGCTACGAGGGCATCTCGCGCATTTTCCATAACCTGAGTATTCCAACCGATCCGCGCACGCACGCGGTGGCGCGTGGCCGCATCGTTGCTGGTGCGGCGCTGGGCTACCCGGTCGATACGCCGGCTGATTTCGGTTTGCCGGCGGTGCCGGACGATACGCCGCGTCCCGAGTGGATGCCGGAATCGTACGCGGTCTACTTCCACGGCACCGCGCGCGATGCCAAGAAGTGGTCGGCTGAAAACTGGATCGCGCTGGGCCGCGAACTGGCGCCGATGCCGATACTGCTGCCTTGGGGCTCGCCGAAAGAGAAGGCGGAAGCGGAGCGTATCGCTGCTGGTCTGCCGAATGCACGCGTGCTGCCGAAGTTGTCGATGGCCGATGCCATCATGGTGGCGCGCCGCGCGTCGCTGGTGATTGGCGTCGATACGGGACTGGTGCACATTGCGGCGGCCTTTGTGCGGCCGACGGTGGAAATTTATGCGGATTCGCCGCGCTGGAAGACCGAGGGTAACTGGTCGCCGCGCATTATCAATCTGGGCGATCAAGGTACGCCGCCATCGGTGGCGGAAGTGCTGGCGGCAGCCCGGAGTCTGCTGGGCTGATTTTCATGCGACTGTTTTATTCCCTGATGTGGTGGCTGGCCTTGCCGCTGGTGCTCACGCGCCTGTGGCTGCGCGGCCGCAAAGAGCCGGGCTACCGCCAGCACTGGGCCGAGCGCCTTGGCTTCTATCCGCGCGCGACCGCCACGCCGGCCTTCGCGCCGGTGCTGTGGGTGCACGCCGTCTCTGTCGGCGAAACGCGCGCTGCCGAACCGCTGGTAGATGCCTTGCTGGCCGAGTACCCGCAAAGCCGCATCATCCTCACCCACATGACGCCAACCGGCCGCGCCACCGGCAAAGCGCTCTTCGCCAAGCACGGCGAGCGCCTGGTGCAATCCTACCTGCCATACGACACCGGCAGCATGGTCTCGCGCTTCATCCGCCACTTCCAGCCGAGCGTCTGCATCTTGATGGAGACCGAAGTCTGGCCGAACCTGATCGCCGTTTGCAACGCGCGCAAAGTGCCGGTGGTGCTGGCCAACGCCCGCTTATCTGAGCGCTCATTGCGCAAAGCCACGCGCCTCGGATCACTGCTGCTGAATGCCGCACGCGGCATCTCGCTGGTCGCCGCCCAAACCGAAGCTGACGCCCAGCGCGTGCGCTCGCTGGGCGTACAGCGCGTAGAAATCACCGGCAGCATCAAGTTCGACGTCGTGGTGCCGGAAGCCGCACTGGCCATCGGCGCCGCGTTGCGCGCCGCGATAGGCCCGCGTCCAGTGCTGCTCTGCGCCTCCACCCGCGAAGGCGAAGAAGAGCTGATCCTGCAAGCCTTCGAAAGCGCGCGTGCCACGCTGCCGAGCAACTTGCTGCTGCTCATCGTCCCACGCCACCCGCAGCGTTTTGACGAAGTAGAAAAAATGATCGCCGTGCGCGGCCTGAATGTACAACGCCGCAGTAAGCTGGCACTGGACGGCAGCGTATTGGAAGCCGACGTCCTGCTAGGCGACTCGATGGGCGAAATGTTCGCCTACTACGCCGCCTGCGACATCGCCTTCGTCGGCGGCAGCCTGATGCCGCTGGGTGGCCAAAACCTGATCGAGCCGGCAGCGCTGGGCAAGCCGGTTCTGATCGGCCAGCATACCTTTAACTTCGAGTTGGTGACCGAAGACGCTTTGGCAGCCGGCGGCGCCCATCGCATTACCGACGCGGCCGACCTCATGTCCACCGCCGCCCGCCTGTTCAACGACACCACCGCCCGCGAAACCATGGGCCTCAACGCCCAATCTTTCGCCAACCAGCACCGCGGCGCCACCCGCCGCACGGTGGCTCTGCTTCAGAAGATGTAGTGCAGCCCCAGCTCCGCCGCGAAGGCGCTGGAGTCCAGTAGCGGCAGGCGGTTGCCGCTGAGGCGGGCGCGGAAGGGGCCGTAGTCGTAGCCCACGCCGATCATGTTGAAACGGCTGTCGTAGCTGGTGCTGAAGGTGCCCCATGCTGTCGCGTAGCCGCCGGACACGCGCGGGATGTTGATGCCGGCGATGCGCTCCACGCCAGCGCGCAGCGTCCACTGGTTCAGCACATAGCTCAGATTCAGCGCGGTGCTGGCGCCGATGGTGCCGCGCCGTTCAATCAGGCTGCTCTTGCCGTAGATCTGCGGCTGATAATTGATGTAGCCATCTTTGTCCACCGAGCGCACGTCGGAATGAATCACCTTGTCGATCACCGGCAGGTTAGACCAGCGCATGCGGCTCCACAAATCATTCACCGCCAGATTCGCCGTCAGCTCGCTGCTCAGCGGCCATTGCAACGCTGCCGACAGTGTCGCGCCGGAAGATTTCTGTTCCGCTTCGGGCATGAAGGGATAGGTGTAGTTGGTGTTGGAGCCGAAGTATACGCCGTCGAAACGATAGGCATTCGCCTTGGAGTAGGTGACGCTGCCGCCGGCTTCGCCGTCGCGGTTGCGCGCGTTGCTGTAGGCCGCACCGGACACCATCAGCAGCATCGGCGCCTTGCTGTCGCCGAGCGCGAAGGTGCGTCCCACGCGCATGCCGCCCGCTGCCCATGATTTCAAATGCGCGTCGGCCACGAAACGGCGGTCGCCGTCGGGATCTTTGCGCTGCAAATAGAAGTGGTACATCTCGACCGTGTCGCGGTTCGACGCCAGCGTCATCTCCAGCCGGTACTCGAGGCCGATACGCCAGCCGTCCTTCTCCACGCCGGCTTCCGCGCGGTCGCGCTGCATGAAGACGTTGCGGCCGTCGCGCGGCGTGTAATGCGCGCCCCAGTCGCCGGTGAAGTCACGGATCGGAATCGCATCATACGCGGCCCATGCCTGCACCTTGCCATAGGCGCGCCACGCCGCATCCGGCGCATGCAGCGCGATGTCGCTGTCCGCAACGGACATTTGCGCCATCGCGCTCCTGGTCAGCAGTAAGCCTGCCAGCAAAAAACGATACTGCATGCCAGCCTTACTTGAACGTTTCGAAACTGCCGTCAACGTAGTTGATGATGTGGGTGTTCACGTTGATCAGCGCGACCTTGCTGTTGTTCTTGTAGACGTCCAGGAAGGCCGCATCGCCCACCCAGGTCAGCATGATGCCGGAGGAGCTGGACAGCGCGATCTTGCGCGAGTTGGTGTTATCGCCGCTGAAGCTGATCTGGTTGGTCGAATCCGAATAGCTGCCGTTGTATTCCGTTTTCTGGTAACCGGTGATGCGGCGGGCAAAGGTGACCGACAGTGGTTTGAGGCCAGTCACTTTCAGCGTGCCGCTGAACGATGCGCTGCCAGTGGCGTAATTGGTTGCCGATTGCGGCGCGGTGCTGTTGAAGTTCTTGTAGTTGGTCGCCTGCACGCTGATGCTGCCGTCAAAACTGTCACCCTTGGTGTTGGTGAAGTTGCCGGTGAATTTGGCGTTGGTCGGCAGGTAGCGGTTGCCGTTGCGGTCTTTCGAGAACTGGCTCAGGGACAGGGCGCCGGTGACGGAGCTGGTGCCGGCTTTGACGGTAATCGACAGCGAGCCTTCCTTCATGCGGTATTGTCCCGCGTCGATGAAGGCGCGCACGTAGCTGCCCTCATTGACCGAGACCGCACCCACACTGGCGCCGTTCTTTTCGCCATCGACCTTGCCGGAGAAGGCGTACTTGGTGACGCCGCCGCTTTCCGCGGTGGTGACGTAGCGGATGTTCCATGCTTCGCGATCGGTCACTGCTTCGCCGCTGTCGTCGACGCGGGCCGGCATGAAGCCGCTGATGGTGGCGCTGGTGACGTTGACGCCATTCAGCACGTACGACAGCTGGCCGGTGGCGGTCGTGCCGACCGGCGTGTTGCCGCTCAAGGTGACGTAGTTGTAGCCGATGCCTGCGCCATTCTTCGAGTACGACTGCGTTTCGAGCAGCGTGCGCGAGGAATAGCTGAAGCTATTGGCGCCGGCCGGCAGCAGCGTGATGGTGCGCTTGACCTGGTCACGGTTGTAGACGCCGGAGGAGGCGGTGCTGCGCTCCGAGCCAGCCAAGGTTTGCTTGTTCAAGACGCAGGCCACGCTGCCCGGCTGCGTGCCGCTATCGGCAGACGTGAGGGCGATGGTGGCGGCGCTGTCTTTGTACAGTGTGCAGACGCCCAGCGAGCTGTCGTCGTTGCCGTCGCCGACGGTGGTGTCGGTGGTTTTGTGCTGCGCGAAGCTGTTAAACAATTGGATGCCGCGGCCGGAGACCACTACCCAGTCGGCCAGGCCTTGATCGAGCGGCTCGACGGCGCTTTCAAAGTCGGACTGCATGGTGTCCAGCGCGTTGCGCAAGCCGCCGTTTTCGTTCGACGACGACCATGCTTGCAGATTGGTGCGCAGGCTGCCGAAGAAGGCCTTCGCTTCGGCGACCGGATTGGCGACAGGCGTTGGAGTCGGCGTTGGCGTCGGTGTCGGGGTAGGCGTCGTCGGCGTAGGGGTTGGCGTTGGAGTTGGCGTAGGCGTCGGTGTTGGCGTAGGCGTTGGCGTAGGAGTCGGTGTCGAAATCGTCACCTCGGCAAACAGCTTCTGACCTTCGATCGTCTTGATGGTGGTCTTGTTGATGCGCGTATCCTGTACCGTTGCAGCCAGCTCGGTCAACAGTGCATCCTTGGCTGCGCCGGTGATGGCGACGGTACCGTTGAGCATGGTGGCCGAGCCGGTGGTGGCGTTCACCGCGCATTTAATCTTTTCGCTATCGCTGCCGCTGCAACCAAGCGCGTTGTGGTGCGCGATGCCCGAGATCGCCGCCAGCGCCAGCGCTTGCAGTTTCTCCGAGGCGTCGTCGGTGTTGGCGGCGGCATCGCTGTTGGCGTTCAGCGGTTTGGTGACGAGCGGATTGAAGCCGAGCGTCTTGGTCACTTCGGCTTGTGCGGTAGCGACGTTGGCGGCGGTCAGCGTGCCGTTGCCGCCGGCGCTCAACGCGGCGGTGACCAGCATATCGGTCAGTGGCGTGACGTGGCCGGTGACGGTGCTGGCGCTGTTGGCGTCCAGCTGCACCACGCTGCGCATGGTCAGGCCGAGAGGCATCGGAATGTTGCCGGCGTACTCGTCGTCCATGGTGGTGCTGGCGTCGGCGCTAATCTCAATCAAGAACAGGCCGGTGCGCGCACCAAGGTTGATGTTGTAGCTGCCATCGACCTTGGAACTGCGGGTAGTTAGAATCGGCGTGGCGGAACGCACGCCGGCGGCGTCATACGAGTAGACATTGACGATAGCGTCCTTGATGGTGCCTTTGGAGGCCACACCGGCCAGCGTGATGTTAGGGCCGCCGGTGCTGGTGCCTGGATTGGCCGGAGGAGGAGTGGTGGTGGTGCCGCCGCCACCGCCACCGCAGGCCGCCAGTGCCGAGGTTAAAGTGCAAGCCAAGCTCAAACGCTTCAATTTCATGCTAGTTGCCAATTAGTTGTACCGATTTGGCAATTATAACATAAGCAATTTTCCTTCTTGGAAACGGATCTGAAAAAATACGGTTTTCAGTGCGCGGCAGCTTAGCCGCCGCCGATTCCCTCGGTAATGATGCCGGTGCCGCCGCAGTTGGGGCAGGGCGTGCCCTCGCCGTCATCGTCGTCCGGCTTGACGCCCGTGCCTTGGCAGATGGGGCAAACATCTTCGCCGCTGCCCGGTGTGCCCGGCTGGGCTTCATCGCCGGGATTGATGGTTGAGTCGGATGGGTTGGTCATGGCAGCCTCGCAGAAAAGAAGTCGAGGTTTATTCTGTCATGGGCTGGGGGCAAAGTCGCACGCGTTACGACGTGGAACCGTCGGACGCAGCATAGTTAAGGGAACAGGACTGGCAGCTCCTGCGAGCGTTTGCGCAGCAGGTTCTTGGCTTCTTCGTATTCGGGATAGATCAGGCCGACCGTGTCCCAGAATTGCTGGCTGTGGTTCATTTCCAGGATGTGCGACAGTTCGTGGGCCACTACGTAATCGATCAGCGGCAGCGAGAAGTGGATCAGTTTCCAGTTCAGGCGGATCTTGCGGTCGACCGTGCACGAGCCCCAGCGGGTGCCGGCCGACGATAAACCGAACGAGTGGTACTGCACGCCCAGGCGGCCGGCGTACAGGTCGAGGCGTTCTTCGAACAGGGTCTTGGCTTGCTGCTGATACCAGACTTGCACGCGGTTCTTCAGCACTTCTTCGCTGGCGCCGGGCAGTAGGGTGATCCACAGTTCGCGCGTGTTCGGGTTGTAGATGCTGCGGTTGCGGCCACCCACCAGCAGCCGCAAGGTGATGTCGGCGCCAAGATACGGAATCTGCGCGCCGTCGATCCATTCCACCGGCGGCTTTTGCAGCCTCGCGGCGCGGCGTTCGCGGCGCTCTTTCAGCTTGCTCAAGATCCAGTGCTGCTTGGTGCGGATTGCCTCGTCGATTTCGGCGATGCTGATGCGCTTGGGCGCGGTCACGCGCAAGCCGTCGTCGTCGATCATGAAGCCGATCGAGCGGCGCGTCGAACGGCGCAATTCGTATTCGAGGATGAACTCACCGACCATCAACTGGCGGCGCGGCAGCTGGTTCGATGGCGGTGCGACTAAGGGACGTGTCTTGACAGGGACGGCCGTTTCCGGCGGGGCGACGTAAGGGGAGGCTGGCGGTGGATTTTTTGCTGCAGGTGGAACGGACCATACCGGTGCGGTGTACACCGGTTTCTGGCCCTCCCCGCCAAACAGGTCTGGTTGATTCGGATCAGGCGACGTTGGTTTTACCAGCGTCGCCAAATCGTCTAACCAGCGTTGTAGGCGTGGGGCGAAATGACGCGCATTTCTGATTCTATCCAATTTTCCACCTGTTGCATCATGTCGTCGGCCGTTTGGCCTTCCGACGAAATTGGCTTACCTATCGATACTGTAACAAGGCCGGGGCGCTTGATGAAAGAGTTTTTTGGCCAGCACTCGCCGGAATTGTGGGCAATCGGCACCACCACTGCGCCGGTCTCAATCGCGAGGCGGGTGCCGCCGCTCTTGTACTTGCCCGCTTTGCCGACCGGGATGCGCGTCCCTTCCGGGAACATGATAATCCACAGGCCTTGCGCGAGGCGGCGCTTGCCGTGGCGGACCACGTCTTTAAAGGCGTTCTTGCCTTGCTTGCGGTCGATCGGGATCATGCGCAGCAGCGCCATCGCCCAGCCGAAGAACGGGATGTAGAGAATCTCTTTTTTAAACACGAACACCAGTGGGCGCGGCATCAGCGGCAGCAGGAAGATGGTCTCCCACGCCGACTGGTGCTTGGACAGCAGGATCGCCGGTGCATCCGGCAGGTTGTCCATGCCGCGGATTTCATAGCGTATCCCGCAGATCACTTTGAGGCACCAGATCATGAACACGTTCCAGCGCGAGGTGATGAAGAAGCGCTGTCGATACGGCAGCGGCGCCGCCGCAAAGCACACCAGCGACCAGATAACGGTCGACACCACCATCACGACGGTGAAAATCAGGGAACGCAGAAACAAGACGGGATGACCCAATGCAGACTCCAAAAACTGTTTAGCTAACGACGTGCAGCGCCGGCGGGTTGGTGGTTTTCAGCAGGTGTGTGACCATCGCCGCCAGATCCGGGAAGATCATGGTGCCGGGCGGCAGACCGCCGGTGGCTTGGGTTTTTTCACCTTTGCCGGTCAAGACCAGGTACGGCACGCAGCCGCTCACATAACCTGCTTGCAGGTCGCGCAGCGAATCGCCGACGACAGGCACGCCTTTCAGACTGATTTTATAGCGCTGCGAGATTTCTGTGAACATGCCCGGCTTGGGTTTGCGGCAGTCGCAGTTGTCGGCCGCCGCGTGCGGGCAGAAAAACACTGCGTCGATGTCCGCGCCCACTTGCTGCGCCAGGTTGTGCATCTTCTGGTGGATGGCGTTGAGGATGGTCATGTCGAAGAACTCGCGGGCGATGCCCGACTGATTCGACGCCACCACCACCCGGTAGCCCGCCTGATTCAAGCGGGCGATTGCTTCCATCGAGCCGGGAATGGGAATCCACTCCGCCGGCGATTTGATGAAGTCCGGCGAATCGTGATTGATTACGCCGTCACGATCCAGAATGACCAGCTTCATGGACGGCGCACCCATTTACACCGCCAGTTTGGAGATGTCGGCCACGCGGTTCATCATCCCGTGCAGGGAGGACAACAGCGCCAGACGGTTGTTACGCAGGGCGACATCTTCGGCCATGACCATGACGTCGTTGAAGAAGGCGTCGACTTCGTTTTTCAACTGGGCCAGCGTTTTCAGCGTGCCGGCGAAGTCGCCCTGGTTGAAGGCGGCGTCGATTTCCGGCAGCACGCGTACTACGGCGGCGTTCAGGTTCACTTCGGCCACGTCCTTCAGCAGCGCCACGTTGACGCCAGCTTCGCCAACAGCGGCGAGGGCTTCTTCGTTCTTCTTCAGGATGTTGGTGATGCGCTTGTTGGCCGCTGCCAACGATGCCGATTCAGGCAGCGCGGCGAACGCTTGCACTGCTTCCAGGCGCTGCACGATGTCGTCCAGGCGATCAGGATTCTGTGCAACCACGGCTTCGATTTCGTTGACCGAGAAGCCGCGCTCGCGCAGGATGCCGCGCAGGCGATCCAGCATGAAGGCTGCTACTTCGGTGGTCGGATCTTTGAAGCCGGCTACGGCGTTGAACTGCTTCGCTGCGTCGGCCAGCAGGCCGGAGATCGACAGCGATAGGCGCTTCTCGATCAGCATGCGCAGCACGCCCAGCGCGTGGCGGCGCAGTGCGAACGGATCTTTGTCGCCGGTAGGCTGCAGGCCGATGGCCCAGATGCCGACCAGGGTTTCCAGCTTGTCGGCCAGTGCGACGGCGGTGCCGGTTACGGTCGATGGCAGGGCGTCGCCGGCGAAGCGTGGCTGGTAGTGTTCCGATGCGGCCAGCGCGACGTCTTCTTTTTCGCCGTCGTTGCGGGCGTAGTAGGTGCCCATGATGCCTTGCAGCTCAGGGAATTCGCCTACCATGTCGGTCAGCAGGTCGGCTTTCGACAGGCGCGCTGCGCGTTCGGTCAGAGCGACGTCGGCGCCCAGCTTGGCGGCGATGGCGCCGGCCAGTGCGGTCACGCGGTCGCTGCGTTCGGCCTGGGTGCCCAGCTTGTTGTGGTACACGACGTTCTTCAACAGCGGCAGGCGCGATTCCAGCGTTTTCTTCTTGTCTTGTTCGAAGAAGAATTTGGCGTCGGACAAGCGCGGGCGCACCACGCGCTCGTTACCGCCGATGATGGCGGCCGGCGTGTCGGTGGCGATGTTGGAGACGATCAGGAAGCGCGAACGCAGCTTGCCGTTGGCGTCGGTCAGCGCGAAGTACTTTTGATTGGTCTGCATGGTCAGGATCAGGCATTCCTGCGGCACGGCCAGGAATTCGTCTTCGAATTTGCATTCGTAGACCACTGGCCATTCAACCAGAGCGGAGACTTCGTCCAGCAGCGATTCCGGCATCAGCACCGTGTCGGCGCCGGCTTTGGCCAGCAGTTCGGCGCGGATCTGTTCTTTGCGGTCTTCTACCGACGCCAGTACCTTGCCGTCGGCTTTCAGCGTGGCGACGTAGGCATCGGCGTTGGCGATGGTGACGGCGCGCTGGCCCGGTGCGGTCAGGAAGCGGTGGCCTTCGGTGACGTTGCCGCCGGTCAGACCGAGCAAGGTCAGTGGCAGCACGGCGTCGCCATGCAGTGCAACCAGCGCGTGCGCAGGACGCACAAATTGCACGGTGGCGCCGTCTGGACGCTGGTAACTCATTACTTTTGGAATCGGCAGCTTGGCGACCGAATCTTCCAATGCGGCTTGCAGGCCCGCTTGCAGCGCGCTACCGGATGCGGTGTAGGTGTAGAAGAAGCTTTCGGCCTTGCCGTCCTGCGCGCGTTCCAGATCGGCCACGGTCAGGTCAGGGAAGCCCAGTGCGGCCAGTTTCTTGGCCAGCGGCGGCGTGCCGTTGCCGTTGGCGTCCAGAGCGACCGATACCGGCAGCACTTTTTCACGGATCGATTTGTCTGGCGACACGGCGCGCACTTTGGTGATGGAGACGGCCAGGCGGCGCGGCGTGGCGTAGGCGGTGGCGACGCTGTCGGCTTCCAGGAAGTCGCGCGATTTCAGGCCGTTGACGATGCCGTCCGCGAAAGCCTTGCCCAGTTTGGCGAGCGCCTTCGGCGGCAGTTCTTCGGTCAGCAGTTCGATGAGCAGAGTTTGAGTCATATCGTTTATATCGTTTTATTCAGCGGCTGCGGTTTGTGGCAGCATTGGGAAGCCCAGACGCTCACGCGAATCGTAGTAAGCCTGCGCCACGAGGCGCGACAGGGCGCGTACGCGGCCGATGTAGGCAGCGCGCTCGGTCACGGAGATGGCGCCGCGTGCGTCCAGCAGGTTGAAGCTGTGCGAGGCCTTCATGATTTGCTCGTAGGCCGGCAGCGTCAATTGCGCTTCGATCAGGCGCTTGGCTTCCGATTCGTGGTTGTTAAACTGCGAGAACAGCAACTCGGTGTTGGAGTGCTCGAAGTTGTAAGCCGATTGCTCAACTTCGTTTTGGTGGAATACGTCGCCGTATTTCAGCACCTTGGTCTCGCCGTTTTCTTCCCACGTCGTCCACACCAGGTCGTACATATTTTCTACGCCTTGCAGGTACATGGCCAGGCGCTCAACGCCGTAGGTGATCTCACCCAGCACCGGCTTGCAATCGAGGCCGCCGACTTGCTGGAAGTAGGTGAACTGCGTCACTTCCATGCCGTTCAGCCAAACTTCCCAACCGAGGCCCCAGGCGCCCAGCGTTGGCGATTCCCAGTCGTCTTCCACGAAGCGGACGTCGTTCTGTTTCAGATCCAGTCCCAGCGCTTCCAGCGAACCCAGGTACAGGTCGAGGATGTTTTCCGGCGCAGGCTTCATCACTACCTGGTATTGGTAGTAGTGCTGGCCGCGATTCGGGTTCTCGCCATAGCGGCCGTCTTTCGGACGGCGCGACGGCTGAACGTAGGCGGCGCGCCAAGGCTCAGGGCCGATCGCGCGCAGGAAAGTGCCAGTGTGGAAGGTGCCGGCGCCGACTTCCATGTCGTATGGCTGGAGCAGGGCGCAGCCTTGCTTGTCCCAGTAGGTTTGCAAGGTCAGGATGATTTGTTGAAATGTCAGCATCTTTTGTCAGTCGGTGGCATGCCCGGGGCATGCAGGTTGCAGTTTCGCTAAAGCGATGATTTTAGCGGGTTAAGCGGCTTTTGGCTGGTTTTTTGAGCGCTTTGCCCAAAACCACGCGCCTGCCAAGGACAAGGCGGTCAGGGCGAGGAACAGCTTGTTGCCCCAGATGATGTACGGGGTGCTGCCGGCCATGCCCTGCACATTGGCGGCCAGCGTGCCGAAGGTGTTCACCGGCAGTTGCTGCACCACTTTGCCCTCGCCATTGATGATGGCGGTGGCGCCGGTGTTGGTCGCCCGCAGCATGGGGCGGCCGGTTTCCAGCGTGCGCATCTGCGAGATCTGCAAATGCTGCGGAATGGCGATGGTGTCGCCAAACCAGGCCAGGTTGGAGGTGTTCAGCAGCAGGGTGGCCGGTTTCTGGTTCTGTGCCGGATTGTTCAGCTGGGCGGCGATCTCTTCGCCGAACAAGTCTTCGTAGCAGATGTTGGGCAGTACGCGCTGATCCTTGATGGCGAACGCCGGCTGGATATCGCGGCCGCTGGTCATGTCGCCGAGCGGGATCGACATCAGGTTGACGAACCAGCGGAAGCCGTAGGGAATGAACTCGCCGTACGGCACCAGGTGGTGCTTGTCGTAGCGGTAGAAGTTCGAGCCCAGCTTGGCCGGGATGCCGATCACGCTGTTGAAGTAGGCGGTCTGGCTGTCGGCGGTGAAGATGCCGAGGATCAGGTTGCTATTGGTCTTGTTCAGGAACTGCGCGATGCCAGGCAGGTAGTCCGGCGGCAGTTGCTGTTGCAGCGTGATGATGGCGGTTTCCGGCGTGGCGATCAGGTCGGCCGGGGCGGCGGTGATGGCGTCCTGGTACAGCTTCATGTTCGAGACGATCTTGGCGCCATTGAACTTCTCGTCCTGCGGGATATTCCCCTGCAGCAGGCGCACCGAGATCGGCTTGCCTTCGGGGTAAGTCCATTGCAGGAAGCTCAGGCCGGCGCCGGCGATGCAGACGCCCACCGCCAGCCCGGCCGCGCGCAGGCGCGAGCGGTGCAGCAGCAACAGCAGCGCGCCGGCAATCACGGCGGCCAGCCAGCCAAGGCCGTACACGCCGATAATCGGGGCGAAACCGGCCAGCGGGCTGTGATTGTGGGCATAGCCGGACGACAGCCACGGGAAACCGGTGAACAGCCAGCCGCGCACCCATTCAAACAGTGCCCACACTGCCGGGAACACCAGCAGGTTGGCAGCCGGCAGCGGCAGCGTCCAGCGCTGGCGCAGCCACCATGCGCTGCCCATCGCCAGCGCACCGTAGATGCCCATGGCGGCGCCCAGCAGCAGCACCGCCAGCGCAGCCAGCGGCGCGGGCATGCCGCCGTAGGTATGCATCGAGACATACAGCCAGTGCACGCCGGCGGCAGTCCAGCCGGTGACGAAGGCCCAGCCGATCAGCGCTGCCGCTTTGACGCTGGTGCTGCGCAGGACTTGGTAGAACAGCGTGGCCAGGCCGAGGATCTCCAGCGGCCACCAGCCGAACGGCGCGAACGCGAACACGCACAGCGCACCGGCGAGGCCGGTGATCAGCATGCGGCCTCGGGTCGAGCGTTGCGGCTTGGGAGGATCGTTAGGATTGGCGCGGCGAAAGCGCATTATGCGTCGTCGCCGTGGTCTGGCGCCGGCGGCAGTTTTTCCACCGTCAGCACATGGATCTGGCGGGCGTCGGCACGCAGCACTTCAAAGCGTAGGCCTTCAAAGTCGAACACGTCGCCTTTGTGGGCCATGCGGCCGAGGTGCTTGGCGACCAGGCCGCCGATGGTGTCGGCGTCGTCTTCCGGCAGCGCGGTGTCCAGCTCTTCGTTGAACTGTTCGATCTCGGTCAGCGCCTTGATGCGCCAGCGCGGGCCGTGCTGGCCTTCGCGGATCGACAGGATGTTGTCTTCTTCCTCGTCGAAATCGTACTCGTCCTCGATATCGCCGACGATTTGTTCCAGCACGTCTTCGATGGTGATCAGGCCGGCCACGCCGCTGTACTCGTCGACCACGATGGCCATGTGGTTGTGATTGGCACGGAAGTCGCGCAGCAGCACGTTCAGGCGTTTCGATTCCGGGATGAAGATGGCTGGGCGCAGCATGTCGCGCACGTCGAACGATTCTTCGGCGTAGTAGCGCAGCAGGTCCTTGGCCAGCAGGATGCCGATCACCTTGTCGCGTTCGCCCTCGATGGCAGGGAAGCGCGAGTGGGCGGTTTGCAGCACCAGCGGCAGCCATTCTTCAATCGGCTTGGAGATGTCGATCACGTCCATCTGCGAGCGCGGGATCATGATATCGCGGGCGGACAGGTCGGATACCTGGAACACGCCTTCGATCATCGACAGGGCGTCGGCGTCGATCAGGTTGCGTTCGTGGGCGTCGTGCAGAACTTCGAGCAGCTCCGAGCGGTTCTCGGGCTCTGGGGAAATCAGGGCGGTCAGTCGTTCAAACAATGACCTGTGGGGTTTAGCGTCAGTCTTGACGCTACTAGAGTGCTCTTGCATAGCTGGCGTAAAGCCGGTTGTTTCGAAGAGGCATAGGATACACCAAATGGGAGCCGGGGGCCGTTTTTGTCAAAAAAACAGCACGGAAAGCTGCCCTTATAATAAGCTTGTGGCTGGTGAACACGTCCCGGATAAAGGTCTTTTATGAGCAAGCATTCGCCCGCCAGGCGATCGATGGTGATTGACGGCGCATTGTGCCTGGCCTTGCCGGCGGCCGGCGCCCTGGCTGCGCCCTCGGTCTTGCGGGCGGTGTCGCTGACTGTGCCGCTGTTCGGCATGGAGCGGCAGGGTGCCGCACCCAGCGGCATTTTTGTCGACGTGATCACCGAACTGTCGCGCGCTAGCGGCGTGCCGATTAGCAATGCCATGGCGCCGAAGGTGCGCGCCCAGGCCATGCTCAAGGCCGGTGAGGCGGATTTGATGATCGGTTTCGACAATCCCGAACTGCAAGCCAGCGCGCGGCGCGTGGCGCTGGTGGCCAGTTTTGAGGTCGGCATCGTGGCCCGCCCCGGCATCCGCCTGCGCGCGCTAAGCGACCTGCGCGGCAAGACCGTCGGACAGCTGCGCAGCGCCGACTACTTTGCGCCGCTCGAGCAGGACAGCGCGATTTTGAAGTACAGCACCAATACCATGGCGCAAATGGTCAAAATGCTGGCGCTGGGGCGGGTGGATGCGGTGATCGGCGTGCGCGAATCACTGTATTACGCATTCCAGACCGAAGGCGTGGCGGCCGAGCGGATCGGCGATTTCCTGGCGCTTACCAGCCGGGAGGCCTGGCTGCATTATGCGAACAGCAACTATGACGCGGCGACGGCGGACAAGCTGGCCGCAGCCATGCGGCGGCTGCGGGACGGCGGCAGTATAGCCGCCATCGTTGCACGCTACGTGCGCAAATAAGATCAGCTGGCGTAGGGATCGGCGTAGCCGAGTTCGGCGAGGAGTTCGGTTTCGATGCCTTCCATTTCGGCCGCTTCTTCGTCGTCCATGTGGTCATAGCCCTGGGCGTGCAGCACGCCATGGATGATCAGGTGGGCGGTGTGCTCTTCCACCGTTTTCTTTTGCTCGGCCGCTTCTTTTTCCAGCACGTCGGTGCAGAGGATGATGTCGGCCTGGGTCGGTGCGTCTTCCGGCAGTTCTTCTTCGCCCTCGTTGTAGGCGAAGGTCAGTACGTTGGTGGCGTAGTCCTTGCCGCGGTATTCGCGGTTCAGCGCCTGGCCTTCTTCGGCGTCGACAAAGCGGATGGTGAGCTCGGCCGGCGCGAACAGCGCGGCTTGCACCCACTTGCGGATCATCGGGCGGGTGATGCTTTCTTGCAGGCGTGGATCGGCGTATTGCACCGACAGCGTCAATTTATTTTTTGCGGACATTTTTGAGAGCCGTGGCTTTGAGGAGTGGAGCGATTTCCGCTTCGTGGTTGTGGGCGGTTTCGTAGGCGTCGACGATGCGCGCGACCAGCGGGTGGCGCACCACGTCTTCGCTGTTGAAGTGGCTGAAGGCGATGCCGCGCACTTCTTTCAGCACCTGGATGGCGTCGACCAAACCGCTCTTTTGGTTCTTGTGCAAATCAACCTGCGTGATGTCGCCGGTGATCACCGCTTTGCTGCCGAAGCCGATGCGGGTCAGGAACATTTTCATCTGCTCGACCGTGGTGTTTTGCGCTTCGTCCAGGATCACGAAAGCGTGGTTCAGGGTGCGGCCGCGCATGTAGGCCAGCGGGGCGATTTCAATCACCTGCTTTTCGAACATTTTCTGCGTGCGGTCGAAGCCGAGCAGGTCGTACAGGGCGTCGTACAAAGGGCGCAAGTACGGGTCTACCTTTTGCGACATATCACCGGGCAGGAAGCCGAGGCGTTCGCCGGCTTCCACCGCCGGGCGGGTCAGGATGATGCGCTTGACGGCGTCGCGTTCCAGCGCATCGACCGCGCAAGCGACGGCCAGGTAAGTCTTGCCGGTGCCGGCCGGGCCGACGCCGAAGCTGATGTCGTGCTCGAGGATGTTGCGCAGGTAGCGGATCTGGTGCGGCGTGCGGCCGCGCAGGTCGGCGCGGCGGGTTTTCAGCACCGGGCTGTTGATGTCGATATCGACCGCCGGCACCGGTTCGATCTTGCGCGGCTTGGCGCTGCGGGCGGCTGGCGCGCCGTCGTCCTCGCTTGATGGTTCCTGCTCAGGCGTCAGCGCGGCGATATTCCCGGCGTGCATGCTGGCGCGTTGCTCAACCAGCGCCAGTTGCACTTCCTCGATCGGCACGATCTTGTTGGCGATGGCGTAGAAGTGTTCGAGGATCTCGACCGCGCGTTCGGCGTTGTGGCCGCTGACGATGAATTTCTCGCCGCGGCGGAAGATGGTGACGTCCAGCGCGGCAGAAATCTGGCGCAGGTTTTCGTCGAGCGGGCCGCACAAATGGGCCAGGCGCGCGTTATCGAGCGGCTCCGGGACGAAGTAGTGCGGCTGGACTGGGGTCTTGGTTTTCAATGGAATGCTTTTAGGAGAGAAGGCCGGCGACCGGCACAGGCGATAGTTTATCGTAATTTGCGGTCAGTAGCGCCTTTGCTCTACAGTAGAGGTATGGCCATCAATGTCACCAGCGCGCCGCGTCCCGACCCGGTGCAAACCAATCTGCGCGAAACCCGCGCCAACCGTGCCGAGCAGCGTAGCGAGCAGGCGGCGGAGACGCGCCGCGCCCAGCAGGACAACCGCGCCGAGAAAGACGGCGCCGCGCTCAAGCAGCGGGTCAAGGAAAACAACGAGGCCAGCCGCAACGAAGCCCGCAACAACGACGCCGCCGCCGCCGCCGACCGCCGCGCCGCCCAGCAAGCCGACAAAAAAGCCGAGACCGAGCGCCGCGACAATCAAAAGACGCTGGGCCGCAATATCGACACCACTGCCTGACTTCCGCCTAATCCCCACCTTTTCCGCGCAGAAGTTGTTGCGTGCGACACCCTCCGATTGCGTGTGTTGAAATAGCATTGTTGCTAAGGTTTCTAGCCTCCGATTGATGCCGAACAATCTTAGCGCGGTGCGCGCTGGTATCTTGCACTAATAGCAATCCGAGACGCTAAGTTTTGCTTAAGTTCAAACCAGCACTATCTGTTCACCCCAACCAATGAGGAAAATCATGGCACATCATGCTCTCGCTTCGCAGGAAAGCTACAACCCGAACCACCTGCTCGATATCTTGCTCGGCAAGATGCAACTGAAAAACGATGCTGCGCTGTCGCGCCTGCTGGAAGTCGCACCGCCGGTGATCAGCAAAATCCGCCACCACCGCCTGCCGGTCGGCGCCTCGCTGCTGATCCGCATGCACGAAGTGACCGGCATGAGCATCCGCGACCTGCGTGATTTGATGGGCGACCGCCGCACCAAGTACCGCCTGTCCGACGCCCAGGGCCGTCCGAAACCAGAAGACCGTCCGGTCGAGAAAAAAGCCGAAGCTGGATTCGCGGCCCATTGATGCGCACCGCGCGCCCGCACCTGCCGCGCCGAGCATGAGCCCGGCCCGGCAGGTGGCCACTTCAGGTTAGCAGCACCATAGAGATCTCTTCATACTGCAGTTCCGTCTCGCGGAACAATTGCAGATAAATTTCCTCGTCGAGGCCCAGCGCAGTCCAGGCCACGGTAGAGACGGGCGGGACTAGATCGTCCTGCACCTGCGCCAAATCGAGCGCATGCACAATCGCATCGGCCACGTGGATGATGGCCGCCAGGAAGCCGGCGCCCGGTTGCTCCGGCGCGTGGTGGCCGCCGATGGCCAGCCGCATGGTGTCGGAAAAATTCCAGTGTTCTGCCAGCGCCAGGCCGGCGTCGACGTGATCGACGCCCAGCACGGCGCGCTCTGCGTCCAGCAAGTAGCAGTCGTGCTCGGCGCGGTAGGCGATGGCGGCCGCGTACTGTTCCGGGAAGCACGACACCAGCACCAGCCGGCCGATGTCGTGCAGCAGCCCGGCCGTGAAGGCGTAATCCTGGTTGAAGCGCATCTGCCGCGCCAGCACCTTGGCGCAGGCGGCGGTGGCAATCGAGTGGCGCCAGAAGGCCTTGTGGTCGAAGCCGGGGCAATCGCCTTCGGCAAAGCAGCCGGTAACGGCCGCCGCCGTGATCAGGTTGCGCGTGGTCTGGAAGCCGAGGTAAGTAATCGCCTGCTGGATGGTGGTGACCTTGACCTGCAAGCCGTACAGCGAGGAATTGGCCAGCCGCAGCGTTTTGGCGGTCAGCGCCTGGTCGTGCGAGACCTTCTTGGCCAGCACGGAAATGTCGATGTCGTCCTGGTCGATGCTGTTGAGCAGTTCCATTACCACCGCCGGCAGCGATGGCAGGTCGTCCAGCGTGCGGACCACGTCGTCGTAACTGAGCATGGCGTCACTCATGTTCCGGGGTCTCCTCTACACCAAGGCGAAAGTCGGTGACAAAGCGGCGCAGCGTGGCCGTGGCCCAGTCGCTGCCGCTGTCCGGGTCGTTCTTGCGGAACAGGTGGGCCAGGCGGGCCTCGTGGCGTTCCAGCGTGGCCGCCACCACTTCCGGCTGCACTTGCTCGGTGACGATGGGCAGGATGGCAATACCATGGCGCGGCATCAACGCCAGCATGGCCTCGGTCAGCACCGTGCCTTGCGGCAGCAGCACATTGCCCTGCACGTCGAGCAGCACGTCGGACAAGACCATGCCCGGCCGCACCTCCGCCAGTGCCAGTTGATGATAATTCCCCGCCATGCTGCCTCCCGGTTGCTCCTTGAACTATATTTCCCGATCTTACCATTGTCTTGCCAAGACGCAGCCCATACCGTACATTGGGGCGTTGCCGTCAAATCTATGTCGTCGGGAGATCGCTAGATGTTTGGGATTCAAGGCCGCTTGACGCTGCTTTTCGTGGTCATCGTAACGCTGGTGCTGGGCATTTCCGGCACCTATGCCCAATACAGCCTCGGCCATGAACTGGAGGTCAGCAGCCAGCGCCTGCGCCAGGGCGTGCTGACGCGCCTGCAAACCAGTCTGCCGTCGGCGCTGTGGGATCTCGATAAGGCCAAGGTCGACAACATCGTCGCCGCCGAGATGATGCCGCCGGAGCTGGTCTCGATCCGCGTCTACGATACTTCGGTCGGCCTGTTCTCCGGCAAGCTGCGCAACGAGAACGGCACTATTTCCTCGATTGAAAACGACGCTGCGGTGGCCGGCACGCCAGTGGTGGCCGACCTGGCCTACCGCGATTCCGGCGCGGCCGGCGCCGCGCTCAAGCCGGTGATCGTCGGCCGCGTGGTGGTCAACTTCAGCCGCGCGCAAATCGACGCCACCTTGGCCGCCGAGGTGCGCCGCAAGGTGACCGAGGTGCTGCTGCTGGACTTGATCCTGGTGGCGGCGCTGGCGCTGTCGCTGCGCATTGTGTTCGATCCGCTGAAGCGCCTGCGCGACGGCTTGTTTGACCTTGCGACGCGCGGCAGCGATGAGGTGGAGGAGTTGCCGGACAGCCGCCACGACGAACTGGGCGAGGTGATCCGCGGCTTCAACGCCATCCAGCGCAAGATTAAATCGAATATTCAACGCATCCGCGAGGCCGAGGACGAGGCCCGCAAATCGGCCCAGGCCACCGCCAAGGCCATGGACGATTTGCGCCGCACGCAGGAGTCGCTGTTGCAGGCCGAGCGGCTGGCGTCGCTGGGCGGCCTGGTGGCCGGCGTCGCGCACGAGATCAACACGCCGGTCGGCATCGCCCTGACCAGCGCCTCCGTGCTGATGGAGGCCACCGAGAAGGTGCAGGCCTCGGTCGAGGGCGGCAACATCAAGAAGTCCGACATCACGCGCTACCTGGAGACGGCGTCCGAGAGCACGCGCCTGATCATGAACAACGCCTACCGCGCGGCGCATCTGATCCACAGTTTCAAGCAGATCGCGGTCGATCAGGTCAGCGAGGCACGCCGCCGTTTCGAGCTGCGCGACTACATCAACGAGGTGGTGTCCAGCTTGCAGCCCAAGCTGAAAAAGACCCGCATCACGGTCAGCATTGCCTGCCCGCCCGACATCATGCTCGACAGCTATCCCGGCGCGCTGGCGCAGGTCATCACCAACCTGACCCTCAACTGCGTTGAGCACGCCTTTGATGCGGACGACGAGGGCCGCATCGTGATCGGCGTCGCGCAGCAGGGCGACTGGATCGAGATGCAGGTGACCGACAACGGCAAAGGCATCCCGCCCGATATGCTGGACAAGGTATTCGACCCGTTTGTCACCACCCGGCGCGGACAGGGTGGCACCGGCCTCGGCCTGAATATCGTGTTCAACCTGATTGCCAAGCAGTTTGGCGGCAGCATCACGGTGTCCAGCGTGCTGGGGCAGGGCGCCAGCTTTGTGCTGCGCATGCCGTGCATCACGCCGGTTGATGATCATGCGCTGCATGCCGACACCCGCCTGCACGCCTAACCAG
This sequence comes from Duganella rivi, assembly GCF_009857435.1. Lineage (GTDB taxonomy): Bacteria > Pseudomonadota > Gammaproteobacteria > Burkholderiales > Burkholderiaceae_D > Rugamonas > Rugamonas rivi. The sequence continues at coordinate 651,860 of NZ_WWCK01000005.1, read as the reverse complement.
GAAACAAACCATGCCCATCATTACCGGAGAATTCACCGTCGCCATGCAGCCGGAGGCCATGTCGGCAGTAGCGGCTGACAGCGGCATCGGCCGCATGTCGCTCGACAAGCACTACCACGGCGCCCTGCAGGCCGAAGGCAAGGGCGAGATGCTGGCCTACATGGATCGCGCGCTCGGTTCCGGCGTGTACGTCGCGGTCGAGCGCGTGACCGGCGCGGTGGAAGGGCGCAGCGGCAGCTTCTTGCTGCACCACACCGGCGTCATGACGCGCGGCGCGCCCAGCCTGTCGGTGGCAGTGGTGCCCGATTCCGGCACCGGCGAACTGGCTGGCTTGCGCGGCACCTTAAATATCCGCATCGACGGCGGCAAGCACTACTACGACTTCGATTACACGCTATAAAATGGCGGCATGGATAAAGAAGCGATCAAGGGCCTGTTGATTTTGCTGGCCGTCGGGCTGGCGCTGGCCTTGTTGGCGATTGTCGGAACGGAAGATGGCTGGCACAAGCTGGGCTGCGTGGCACGCGCCACTGTGCATGGCATCGCGCTCAGCAATATCCGATCGGTGTGCCTGTAAATAAAAATCCCGCTGGCATGCAGCGGGATTTTTTATGGAGGCCGGAAGACCTTCTTATTCGTCGGTGAATTTCTCTGAACCTTGGCGGCGGCGCGAGGCGAAGCCGAGGACAACCAAACCCAGCATCAACATGACAAAGGTTTGTGGTTCCGGCACCGGAGTGACCGGTTCGGTTTGTTGCGGGTGTTTGGGATCTGCCGGTGGTAAAGCGTTAGGGTCGGATTCGGTCGTCTTGGCGGCAGGCGCGCTGATACCGCACGGCGCAGGGTCGTTCGCTTCGCAATGGGCGAGTACAATTGTTGCAGGTGCAACATTGCTGTTGGTGGCAGGCGCGGCAGGCGTAGCCTGTACGGCGCCAGCAAAGCTTAAGGCAAGTAATGCTGTCGAGATCAAGGACACAACTTTCACGATGACACTCCTCTTGCGAACGGGAGTTAAGGTCGGTTTAATGCACAAACTGTAAAGTCACGGCGCAGTGTTCTAACACTCGCTACCGTTCTGATATTAAACCATGTCCAATAACAAATTGCCATCTCTTTTTCTTTCGGAACAACGGATTTTTGCGTCGCAACAACACCCGCCGGCAGCTTGCCAGTGGCGCAGATGATTTAAAAACTTCAACAACTAAATTCTATGCACACTCGCGCCGATCAGATGATTTCTACATATAACCCTACGATTCGATTGACTTTGGCGCTTGCCACGGTTGTGTTGGCTTCCGGGTGCGCCAGCAGCGGCAAACCGGCCGCCGTGTTGTCGGATAATCTGCTGGAGGCGAGCAATCCCCAGGTGCTGCTGCTGGGCGAGGTGCACGACAATGCGCAAGGGCACAAGCTGCGCTACGAATTGCTGCGCCAGCGCGTGGAAGCGGGCTGGCGTCCGGCCATCGTCATGGAGCAGTTCGACCGTGAAAACCAGGATCAGCTGAGCAAGGCGCAAAAAGGCTGCCTGGACGCCCAGTGCGTGATCCGCGTGGCCGGCGGTGCGCGCTGGGATTGGCAACTGTATTATCCTGTGATCCAGCTGGCGCTGACTTACCACTTGCCGCTGGTGGCGGGCAATCTGTCGCGTGCCGATGCGTCGCGCGTGGTGCGCGACGGCGTGGCGTCGAGCTTCGACCCGCAAAGCGTCAAGGACTACCAGCTGGATCAGCCGCTGCCGGCGGCCGTGACCAGCGTGCAGCAGCAGGAAATCGTCGCCGGCCATTGCAATATGCTGCCGGAGATGATGGTGGGCGGCTTGGTCAACGCCCAGGTGGCGCGCGATATCTGGATGGCCAAGATCATCCGCGACCAGCAGCCGAAAGACGTGGTGCTGATCGCCGGTAATGGCCATGTGCGCAAGGACGTCGGCGTCGGCTATTGGCTGAACCGGGTGACGCCGGCGCTGACCATGCGCAGCGTCGGTTTTATCGAGGGCGGCGGCAATGGCGGCCGCTACGACAGTATGCAAACGGTGGCCGCGCAAACCCGCGACGATCCGTGCAAACAGGTTAAGAAATAAATGAAGACACGCTACATCCCCGAAACACTGCAACGCGCCGAAGTCGACGCCATGCAGGGCGCCGTGCTGCTGGAGTTCGGCGCCAACTGGTGCGGCCACTGCATGGCTGCGCAAGCGCCTCTGGCCGATGCCTTTGCTGGCCACGAGGATGTGGCCCACTACAAGGTCGAAGACGGCCCCGGCCGGCCACTGGGCCGCTCGTTCCGCGTCAAACTGTGGCCGACCCTGATCTTCCTGCGCGACGGCGAGGAAGTGGCGCGCGTGGTGCGGCCGTTGAAAGCAGGCGACATATCGGCCGGCTTTACGCAAATTGATCCGCATTGACCGCTAGTCATGCTTGGCAATCCTGCAATGTCGTGTGTATGATGGCCCGCACACCACCTTGCAGGAGCGTCAAGCATGAGTCACCCGGGATCGCCGAAGACTAATTCCGCCGCCACCGTATTGTTTGCCAGCCTGATCGGCACCACGATCGAGTTTTTCGATTTCTACATCTACGCCACCGCTGCCGTGCTGGTGTTCCCCAAGCTGTTCTTCCCCGCTAGCGACCCTGCCGCCGCGACCCTGCAATCGCTGGCGACGTTTGCGATTGCCTTCTTTGCGCGTCCGGTTGGCTCAGCCGTGTTCGGCCACTTTGGCGACCGCATCGGCCGCAAGGCGACGCTGGTGGCCGCGCTACTGACCATGGGCATCTCGACCGTGGTGATCGGCCTGCTGCCGACCTACGCGACCATCGGTACGCTGGCGCCGGCCTTGCTGGCGCTGTGCCGCTTTGGCCAGGGCCTGGGCCTGGGCGGCGAGTGGGGCGGCGCGGTGCTGCTGGCGACCGAGAACGCGCCGCCGGGCAAGCGCGCCTGGTACGGCATGTTCCCGCAACTGGGCGCGCCGATCGGCTTCTTCCTGTCGGGCGGCATCTTCCTGCTGCTGAGCCAGGTGCTGACCGATGCCGACTTCTTTGCCTACGGCTGGCGCATTCCGTTCCTCGCCAGCTCGCTGCTGGTAATCGTCGGCCTCTACATCCGTTTGAAAATTCACGAGACGCCGGACTTCCAAAAAGTGCTCGATAAAAACGAGCGCGTCAAAGTGCCGGTCGTGACCGTGTGGAAAGAACACCGCAAGCCGCTGGTGCTGGGCACGCTGATCGCGCTGGCCACCTTCGTGCTGTTCTACCTGATGACGGTGTTTGCGCTGAGCTGGGGCACCAGCGCGCTCAAATTCACCCGCAAGGACTTCTTGATCCTGCAACTGTTCGCGGTGCTGTTCTTCGCGCTGACGATTCCGTTCTCGGCGATTTGGGCCGACCGCAAAGGCCGCCGTTCGACCTTGATCTGGGTGTCGGCCGCGATTGCCGTGTTCGGCCTGACCATGGCGCCGCTGTTCGGTTCGGGCGACGCCACGCAAGTGACCTTCTTCCTGTCGCTGGGCCTCGGCCTGATGGGCCTGACCTACGGCCCGCTGGGCACCATCCTGTCCGAGCTGTTCCCGGCCGAGGTGCGCTACACCGGCGCCTCGCTGACCTTCAATCTGGCCGGCATCCTCGGCGCGTCGCTGGCGCCGTACGCCGCCACCTGGCTGGCGACCAACTTCGGCTTGCAGTATGTCGGCTACTACTTGTCGGGCGCGGCGCTGATCAGCCTGATCGCATTGCTTTTGGTAAAGACTAAGCAAGCTTAGTCCCAGTCATCGTACAACAGATGCGAAGAGGCAGACGATTCTGCTTGCTTCGCCTGTTTTATGGTTGTACGATGACATACGACTAAGCATGATCTCGTGGAGACCGAGAGATCATCACCATAAACAAAACATAAGTGATGCCATGAACCTGAGCGAGCCTGTAAATGCGCAAGCGGTGGCCCAGTCCGTCGGTAAATACCGCTGGACTATCTGCGCCCTGTTGTTTTTCGCCACCACCGTCAACTACCTCGACCGTCAGGTCTTGAGCCTGCTGGCGCCCGCCTTATCGGTGGAATTTGGCTGGAGTAATACCGACTACGCCAACATTGCCGCCGCCTTCCAGTTTGTCTACGCCATTTCGATGCTGTTTGCCGGCCGCGTGGTCGACAAGATCGGCACCAAGGCGGCCTACGTGGTGGCGATTACCGTGTGGTCGCTGGGCGCGCTGCTGCACGCGGCCTCGGTGCCGGTGGGCGAAGTGGCCGTCGGCATCCTCGGCCTGTTCGGCGTGGCGGCGGTGCCGTCGATTATCGGCTTCATGATTTCGCGCGCGGTGCTGGCGGTGGGCGAGGCCGGCAACTTCCCGGCCGCCATCAAGGCCACGGCTGAATACTTCCCGAAAAAAGAACGTTCCTTCGCCACCGGCATCTTCAACTCCGGCGCCAACGTTGGCGCCATCCTGGCGCCGATCTCGGTGCCGGTGCTGGCGTCGATCTGGGGCTGGCAAGCGGCCTTCATCATGATCGGCATGCTGGGCTTCATCTGGATGAGCGTGTGGCTGTGGCTGTACGACAAACCGGAAAAGCAGCCGCGCCTGTCGGCCGCTGAGTTGGCTTACATCCGCAGCGATGCACCGGTGGCTGCACCGGCGGCCGCCAGCGATGAGCTGGCGAAAAAAGTATCGTGGTTCCAGCTGCTGAAGTACCGCCAGACCTGGGCCTTCGCTTTCGGCAAATTCATGACCGACGGCGTGTGGTGGTTCTTCCTGTTCTGGCTGCCGACCTATCTGTCGGCGCAGTACGGCATGAAGGGCGAAGCCATTATCCTGCCGCTGGCCGTGTTGTACAGCATGACCATGATCGGCTCCATCGGCGGCGGCTGGTTCCCAAGCTACTTCATGTCGCGCGGCTACGCGCCGTACGACGGCCGCATGAAAGCCATGCTGATGATCGCCTTCTTCCCGCTGGTGGTGCTGCTGGCGCAGCCGCTGGGCGCGATCAGCTACTGGGTGCCGGTGCTGCTGATCGGCGTGGGCGCGTCGGCGCACCAGGCATGGTCGGCGAATATCTTCACCACCGTGTCCGATATGTTCCCGCAAAAATCGGTGGCCTCGGTGATCGGCATCGGCGGCATGGCCGGCGGTATCGGCGGCGTGCTGCTGACCAAGCTCGGTGGCTGGGTGTTCGACTACTACAAGACCGTCAACGACATCCGCACCGGCTACATGATCATGTTCGGTATCTGCGCACTGGCTTACCTGGCGGCGTGGGTGGTGATGAAGGCGCTGGTGCCGCGCCACAAGGAAATCACCGACCTGTGATGCTACGCCTGACGCTACTGTCCGCGTTGCTGGCGGCCGCCGCTTCCGCCCACGCGGGCATCCGCGTGGAAGCGTACGGCGTTACGCAAGCCGGCCAGCCAGTGGAAAAAGTCGTGCTTGAAAATGAGCGCGGCATGCGGCTGGCCTACATCGACTACGGCGCCACGCTGGTGCAGGCCGAGGTGGCCGACCGGCGCGGCCAGCGCCGCAATGTGATACTGAGCCTGCCCGATCTTCCAGCGTTTGAACGCACGCGGGGCCGCTACGGCGCCATCATCGGCCGCTACGCCGGCCGCATCGCCAACGCGCGCTATACCTTGGACGGCAAGACCGTGCAGCTAGTGCCGAATGCACGCGGCGCCGCCATCCACGGCGATCCCGATCCCTACGACAAGCGCGTGTGGCAGCGCCAGGACTTCGCCGACAAGGAGTCGATCGGCTCCATCTACCGCCTGCACAGTCCCGACGGCGACCAGAAATTCCCCGGTGCTTTAGATGTCACCGTGACCTATCGCCTGCTGCGCAAGCGCGATGAATTCCGCATCGAGTACGAGGCCAAGACCAGCGCGCCGACAGTGCTTAATTTGACCAACCACGCCTACTTCAACCTCGCCGGCGCGGCCGCCAACACGCTGCAAGGCCACCGCTTCCAGATCGCCGCCGACCGTTATCTGGAAACCGACGCCGTGCGCGTGCCGACCGGCGCGATCCTCAACGTAGCGGGCACGCCGTTCGACTTCCGCCGCGCGGCCAGCGTGCATGAACGCCTGCCCTCGGTAAGTGGCGGCTATGACCACAGCCTGTTGTTCGCCAAGCCTGTCGGCGCATACGCGCACGTCGCGGTAGTGCAGGGCGGCGGCATCCGCATGGCGGTCGCCACCAGCGAGCCGTCAGTACAGGTGTACACCGTCAACGGCTTTGACGGCAAAGAGACCGGCAGCGAAGGCGTGGCCTACCAGCGCTACGGCGCATTCGCGTTTGAAACCCAGCATTTGCCCGATAGTCCCAACCACGCCAACTTCCCCACCACCGCCTTGTATCCGGGGCAGGTGTTCCGCTCCCAGACCAGTTTCCACTTTACGCCCGACTAGTAAAGTCATGCCCTCATGATAAGATTGTCACCTCGGCGCAGCAGCCGCCACGCCATACGACCGTCTGAACATGAAAAAAAACGTAGCAACCATCCGTGACGTGGCCACCGCCGCCGGGGTCTCGACTGCCACCGTCTCCAAGTTCGTCAATGGCGCGCAGCGGTTCTCACCGGCCGTCGAGGCGACCATCACGGAAGTGATTGCAAAGCTGGGCTACCGTTCCAATCCGCTGGCCGCGTCCATGATTACCGGCCGTACCAAGAGCATCGGCCTGTCGGTGCTGGACGTCAGCAATCCGCACTTCACCAGCATCGTCAAGGGTGCCAACCGTGTTGCGCTGGCGCACGGCTACACGCTGCTGCTGGTCGATACGGAAGAAAACCCGGGCCGCGAACGCCCGCTGCTGGAAGCGCTGAGCCGCCGCGTGGACGGCATGATTGTGTTCTCGCGCATGCTGGAAGCGGAGATGGATTGGATGACGGAGCTGGGCAAGCCGCTGGTGTTCTTCGGCCGCTTGAACCGCCTGGAGATTCCGTGGGTGATCAGCGACGACCATCGCGGCGCTTACATGCTGACGCGCCATCTGGTGTCGCTGGGCCACAAGCGCATCGCCTACCTGAGCTTCCCGCGTTCGCGCCGCGACGAGGAGCGTCTGGGCGGCATCCGCGAGTGCCTGGCGGCGCAGGGATTGGAGTTAAAGATCTACGAAGGCGAAGCGCCGACTTCGGCGGAAGGTGAGCGTGTCAGCTCGGGCATCATGCTCGGCTCCGAGCACCCGGATGCGCTGATCTGCTACAACGACTTGATGGCGCTGGGCTTCATGAAAGCGGCGCAGACCCTGGGCTTCAAGCTGCCGGAAGATATTTCGGTGGCCGGCTTCGATAATATTCAATACGGTTTATACACTTCTCCGCCTTTAACCACGGTCGATTTGCAGAGCGAGCGCATGGGCGCGGTGGCGATGGAGAAACTGATCGCCACCATCGACGGCAAAGCGCCGCCGAACACCACCATGATCGAGCCGCAACTGATCCTGCGCGGTTCGACCGTCAAGCGTAGCTAAAAGGTTCTTCACGGATTTTCGGGGTACTTAAGATGAGCTGCGTTGACACCACCTTGCTATCCTAAAAAGCACCCCGACCAAAAGGGTCAGACCCCGTACGGGGTCTGACCCTGGCCGCAGCGGTGTGCGGGTTGGGTTGGTGCCGCGCATTTTTACTGCGACAGGCAACGTCAAACCCGCTATTCCCTTTTATCCGCAATGAACCCCAAATCCTTTCCGCTTAGTCGATGATGCTGGAGATACGGGTGGGTGAAATCGGCAGGCGCACTGCGTCCGGCCGCCAGCCGTAGAGAATGTCGGTGGCGCCACCGCAGATGCGGCCTTGGCACGGCCCCATGCCGCAGCGCGTTTGCAGCTTGGCGCTGCGCCACGAGGTGTGGGTGCGCAGCTCGGCGTGGCACACGTCTTCGCAGCGGCAGATGATGGTGTCGTCGCCGGCCAGCGTGCGCAGTTCGGGACGCAGCACAAACGCACGCGCGAGGCGCTCGGCAAATCGGCGCCAACTGGCACGCTGGGCAAAGCCTTGCCTGGCCTGCTCTTGTTGACCGGCGGCCGCGAAACCGGCGATGCGGCCTTCCGCCAGCGCGAGGTCAACGCCGCCCACGCCGGTGCCTTCGCCGGCACAGTAGATATCTTCAACCGAGGTTTGCTGCCACTCGTCGACCGCCACCACGGTTTGTCCGTTGCTGCTGGCGGTGGCGCAGCCCAAGGCCTGCGCCAATTCCACGTTGGGCAGCAGGCCATAGCCGCAAGCGAGGTAATCGCATTGCAGGGTTTCCTGATCGCGCTCCGCACCACGCTGCACCTGCACCGATTGCAGCGTGCCGTCGCCATGCGCCGAGTGCACATAGCTGTTGCGCAGATAAGGAACGCCGCGCAAATCCGACGCCAGTTGCAGCGCTTGCGTGATCTTGGAAGGCGTAGGCAACAGGCCAAGCGCAAAGCGCGCCAACGCCGGCGTACCCGCCTGCTCGATGATGGCGACAATCTGCGCCCCCTTGCTTTTCAGCGTGGCGGCAGCAGCCAGCAGCAGCGGGCCGCTGCCTGCCACTACCACGCGCTTGCCTTCCAGCGGATAGCCGCCTTTGGATAGCGCTTGCAGGCCGCCCGCGCCGGTCACGCCGGGCAGCGTCCAGCCGGGGAAGGGCAGCAGGCGCTCGCGCGCGCCGGTGGCCAGGATCAGTTTTTTATAGTGCAGGGTGAGCGATGCGGCGGGCGTTTGCACCAGCAGGTGCTTGGGCTGCGGCGAATACATCACGCGCGTTTGCGGCATGAACTCGACGTTCTGCGCGTCGCTTAGGGCTTGCCATAGTTGCGGCGCGCGCGGGTCGGCTTGCTGCTCAAGACCGCCGCGCCAGATTTGGCCGCCCGCCAACGGATTGTCATCGATAATCCCAACCTGCGCACCTTGCGCTGCCGCCGCCTGCGCCGCCGCCAGTCCGGCCGGCCCGGCGCCTACGATCAATACATCGAAATGCTTCATGCTGCCGCCTCGCCGAAGGTAATCACATGCATGCCCTCGGCGCACAAAGTCTGGCACGACAGCTGGTGCGGGCGGCCGTCGATGGTGACGCGGCATTCCTGGCACACGCCCATGCCGCACAAGGGCGCGCGCGCAGCGCCGCTGACCGAGTGGCGGGTAACGCCGCTGCCGCTCATGGCGATGGCTGCGGCCACGGTTACGCCGGGCGCGACGCTGATGCTTTGAGCATTGATGGAAAGCGTGATGGCGGTGTCAGTCATGGAAGCGTCCCGGCAAGTACGGCGCAAACGGGATGCGCATTTTTTCGTTTTGCATCTGGCCCGCCAGCAATTGCGCCGTGGCGAGCGAGGTGGTGATGCCCAATCCTTCGTGGCCGGTTGCCAGCCACAAGCCGCGCCTTGCGCTGCAAGGGCCGATCAAGGGCAGGCCGTCCGGCGTGGCGGCGCGAAAGCCTGTCCACGTGCGCACCACGTTCAGCTCCGCCAGGCGCGGCGTGAAGCTGGCGGCATGGCGCAGCATCCGTTGCAGCATGGCCGGCTCCACCGCCGGATCGATCGTGTCGAACTGGCGGGAGGAGCCGATCAGGATTTGCCCGGTAGGGCGGGGCTGCAAATTGAAGGCCACCGAATCGCCGCTGGCAGCGTGCGCGCTCTTGATGTAGCCCAGTTCCACCAGCTGGTGCTTCACGAAGCCGGGATAGCGGTCGGTGATGGCCAGGTGTCCTTTTTTAGGCTGGATCGGCAGCTCGGGCAGCAGCGTGCTGGAACGCACACCGGCTGCCAGCACGATGTTCGGTGCGATGTGGCGCGCGCCGTCGCTCAGCACCACGCAGTGATCTTCGATGGCCGTGACAGTGGCGCGCTTGGTAACGGCGCCGCGTCGCATGGCGCGATCCAACAGGATGCGCGTGGTCTTGGGCGGGTAGACCAGGCCGTCGCCGCGCACCAACAGGCCGCCGGCAAGGCCGGGACGCAGTTGCGGTTCGCGTGCGTATAGCGCGGCGGGCGTCAGCACTTCGCACAGCAGGCCGTGGCCGGCCAGCGTCTGTGCTTTGACCAAGGCCGCTTGCATTTCTTCTTCATCGGCGGCGACCCAGATGGTGCCGCAGCCGCTGTATTCGTGGCGCTGCGGGCGGTCGCCCACCAAGTCCTTCCACAGGGACAGCGAGTAGGCCGACAGCGCCAGTTCGGCCGCATTGTCGTCCATGACCACAAGGTGTCCCATGCCGGCAGCCGTTGCGCCGCCGCCGGCGATGTCTTGCTCGATGACCGCCACGCGCAGCCCGCGCTCACTGAGCGCATCCGCACACGCCGCGCCGACGATGCCGGCGCCGACGACGATCACATCGACATTCATCACCGGATGCCCCACACGAATGGGTCGGTAGGATCGAGGATCAATTGCGCCTGCGCGTTGACCCACGCCTTGCCGCGAATGCTAGGCAGCAGCTGGCCGTCGCGCAAGCGGTAGGAGGCGTCGAACACGCTGCCGATCACGCTCTCCTGCTTCCACAATTCGCCTTCGGCCAATTTTCCGTCGGCGGCGAGGCAGGCCAGCTTGGCGCTGGTGCCGGTGCCGCATGGCGAGCGGTCGTAGGCTTTGCCGGGGCAGAGCACGAAGCTTTGGCTGTCCGCGCCGGTGCGCGAATCGGCAATCAATTCGATGTGGTCGATCACTGCGCCGTTGTCGCCGGTGATGCCTTGGTCGGCCAGCGCCTGGGCGACGGCCACGGTGTAGTTGGTCAATGCTTCCACATTGCGCACGCCCAGTTCGAGGCCATGGTCGGCAACCAGGAAGAACCAGTTGCCGCCATAGGCGATATCGCCAGTGACAGGGCCATGGCCCGGCACCTCGACCGTAACGGCGGCGCGGCTGCGGTACGAGGCCACGTTATCGACGGTGACGCTGCCGTCGGCATGCAGTTCCGCTTCCACCACGCCCACCGGCGTATCGATGCGGTGGCGGCCGGGCCCGATGCGGCCCATGAACGCCAGCGAGGCGACCAGGCCGATGGTGCCGTGGCCGCACATGCCGAGATAGCCAACGTTGTTAAAGAAAATAACCCCTGCCGCGCAATCGGGGGCGTGCGGTTCGCACAGCAGTGCGCCCACCAGCACGTCCGAGCCGCGCGGCTCGCACACCACGGCGGAGCGGAAGTTGTCGTGGGCGGCGCGCAAGCGGGCCACGCGTTCATTGAGTGGGCCGTTGCCCAGTTCCGGGCCGCCGTCTATCACCAGGCGGGTAGGTTCGCCGCCGGTGTGGGAGTCGATGATGGAGATGGTTTTCATGCTATAAATCTTAGGCTTGGCGCGGCGCCCTGTCTTGCACCGTCTGCGCACGATGAGTGACGAAATCTGCATAATGGTGGACAATAAACTCCATGCACAAAGAATCTATCAACAATGACAGCGTGCGCCGTGCATTGGGCGCACATATCGTGGATCCCTTCTTTGCGGAGGGGCTGTTCGATGCGTTGCCGGACGTGGTGTTCTTCGTGAAGGATGCCGGCGGACGCTACGTGGTAGTCAACCAGACCCTGGTGCAGCGTTGCGGCCAGCGGCACAAATCGGCGCTGATCGGGCGCACCCCGGCAGAGGTGTTTGCCCATCCTTTCGGCCAGACCTATCTCGCGCAGGACATGGCGGTGCTGGCCGGCGATGCCGACATTGAAGATCAACTGGAGCTGCACCTCTATCCCAACCGCGATCCCGGCTGGTGCCTGACGCGCAAGACGGCATTGCGCGACGCGCATGGCCGCATCATCGGCCTCACGGGTATATCGCGCGATCTTGCGATGGCCGATAAAAAAAATCCCGCCTACCGCAAGGTGGCGGCAGCGGTGAACGTGATCCATGAGCAGTACGGCCAGCCCTTGCAGCTGCCGGAACTGGCGCGCATTGCGAATATGTCGGTGGCGCAGATCGAGCGCTACTTCCTGCGCATCTTCCACCTCACGCCGCGCCAGATGATTATTCAAACGCGTGTCGATGCTGCTTCGCGCATGCTGAACGGCGATGCCAGCGTGGCCGAAATCGCCCAGGCCTGCGGCTACGGCGACCACTCCGCCTTCACCCGCCAATTCAAAGCCACCACCGGCCTCACACCTAGCCAGTACCGCCAGCTGAGCGCCGGCGACAGACTTAGCTAATTGGCAAATCATTGTAAATTTCGTATATACTTAGTTTCCCAATGGAAACTAAAGGATAGTTGTGAAACACGATGCTCAACTGGGTGCCGCAGCACTGGCGGTATTGCTGGCCGCGTGCGGCGGTTCTTCCGATGCGCCCCGGGACGCCGCGCCAGGCAGGATATCCCAAGGCGGTGCTCCGGCCGCAGTAGCGGCGAACGTACCCACCCAGATGCTGGACAGCGCGCTGCGCATCGACCAGGTCAGCGACCTGGAGCAACTGCGCGCCGCTGCCAAAGGAAGGCGCCAGCGCATGGGCGCTGCGGGCGACAGCCTGCAAGTCGATCTGCAGGACCGGGAATCGGTGCGGCGCTTCTTCAACGGCATCTACCTGGGCATTCCTGAAGCGCCGATGAACTGGACCGGCAGTTACGCCACCGGCGCCGCCGGCACCGTCAGCCAGGCCTATCAAGATTCCACCGCTTTGCGCATCAACTGGTTCCGCGCCATGGCCGGTGTGCCGTCGAACGTTACGCTGGATGCGAACCTGAGCGCCAAGGATCAGGAAGCGGCCATGATGATGAGCGTGAACGGCAAGCTGTCGCATTACCCGGATACGTCGTGGAAGAGCTACACCGCCGCTGGCGCCGATGCCGCCGGACACTCGAACCTGTCGATGGCTGCCGGCGTGCAAGGAATCGATTCATACATCTTTGATTACGGCGACAGCAACGCGCCGCTGGGCCACCGGCGCTGGGTGCTTTATCCTCAGAATACCTACTTCGGCTCCGGCAGCGTTCCCGGCGGCACGGTCAATGGCGTCACCTATTACGGCGCCAATGCGCTGTGGACTGTCACCGCCGAGTATGGCGGCGTGCGGCCCAAGGTGCGGGACGATTACGTGGCCTGGCCGCCGCGCGGTTACGTGCCTTACCAGGTGGTCTATCCCCGCTGGTCCATCTCCTATCCGAATGCCGACTTCAAACAGGCCAAGGTGGTGATGACGCTGGCCGGCGCCAATGTGCCGGTGGTGCAGGAAGAGGTCCATGACGGCTATGGCGAGAACACACTGGCATGGAAGTTGTCGACCCATCTTGATGATATGCCGCGTACCAAGCCGGCCGCCGATCAGCGCTACAGCGTGACGGTATCGAATGTCTACGTGCAGGGTAAGCCGGTCACCTATTCCTACGATGTCGTTGTGTTTGACCCGGCGACGGCAACGCCCAACGCCATCCGTACCACCGTGCTGCCGCCGGCGCAGGCCACGCTGGGCACATCGTCGACGATGGCGGTAGAGCCCATGGCCGGCGCCTCCGGCTACCAGATCAGGCAATACCAGCGCCGCAGTGTGCCGGCAACTTCCTATAATCCCGCCAACGCTGCCGGCGCATGGCTGTCCGGCTCACCGGTCGGCTACGACCCGCTGGCCGGCGCCCGCTTCTCGCTGCGGCATACCTCGGACTTCCGCGACCCTAGCCTGGTTTATGCTTCGCAGTTGATGCTGGGTAGCGGGGCGTCGATCAGCTTTACGCGTTCGACCGGTTACGCCGCCCTGCAGGAGGTGCTACGGGTGCAGGTGTCGGAAGATGACGGCAGCAGCTGGAGCGACGCCTATTCCGAAGCCGGCACCGATTCCCCTTCCAGTGCGCGCCAGGTGCAGGTCAGCCTGGCCGCCTACGCCGGCCGCAAGATCAAGCTGCGCCTGGCGGTGACGCAGAGCGGCCGGGTGTACACTTGCAGCGATTGCGGCTGGAACGTCAGCGACATCGCCCTCAGGGACAGCAGCGCATTGGTGAATGAGCAGACCTATGCGGTGCCGGCCAGCGGCAGTATCGCGGTCGATTTCGACCAGGCTGGCGATTATGTGTTGTACGGCCGTACTCAGTATCAGTCGCTTTACTACGGCGACTGGGGGCCAGGCGCCTCGCTGTATGTAGATGGCGCAGTCTTCACCGGCAAGCGCGCCAATTACAGCGTGACCAAGACCGATGCCGGCTATGTCTTCACCGACATGGTGGGTAACGATGGTGTGCAAACTGTGCGCAATCCATTCCGGCTGAATTTCACCGATGTCAGCCTGGCGTTCGATGTCGATGGCAAGGCGGGTGCCGCTTATCGCTTGTATCAGGCCGCATTCAACCGCAAGCCTGATGCTGCGGGACTGGGTTACTGGTTGAAGGCGCTCGATGGCAATACTCCAGCCATTGCCATCGCCGCGGCATTTACCGCGTCGAAGGAATTCAAGGATCTGTATGGACAGACGCCGACCAAGGACCAACTGGTGCGTGCGATGTACAACAACACGCTGCATCGCGAGGGCGACGCGGGAGGCTATAACTACTGGTTGAATGCATTGAACAGTGGCTTGACGCCGGAAGGACTGTTGTTGAACTTCGCGGACAGTCAGGAAAATCGCCAGCAGGTTGCGCCGGCGATTAACCTTGGCATCGAGTACGTCCGCTATTGAGCTAAGGGGCCGTGACCAACTGGCCGATGTAAGCGCGGAAGTGCCAGATGCGGCCAGTGACGTTGTCCGGCCCCTGGCGCGGCGTATAACGCAGGCCGGCCACAGTGGCATCCGTGCCCAGATCGATGATCAGTTGGTGCGGATGCTTGCTGCTGGCCGCCGCCTTGCCGCTGTAGGCCGTGTGCCAATGATCGGTGGCTTGGCCGTTGATGGCGTTGAGGGCGCCGCCGTCTTCCTTGGTGGCTTCTTCGCTGCTGGCGTAGGCGATGGTCCAGTTGGATTGGTTGAGCGGCTTGCCGTCTGTGCCCAGCAGCGCCAGTTCGGCGACAGCGGCGTACTGTTTGCCGTCGAAGGCGTCCAGCGATTCGAGGCAGAATTGGCGGCCTTTTACCGGCTGCGCAAAGACTACGTCCTGCACTGCTGCACCGCGTGCGAATTCGCCTTCGTATGCCGGCTTAACGCCATCCAGCGCCGGCTTCACTTTGCTTGGTGGGCGTGGCAGGTCCAGCTCTGGATGCAGTTGGTCGAGGATAGGTGTTTTCAATCCAGCGATGCGTGCGCTGCGCGGGCCGGTGAGGTCCAGCACCACGACTTCATTGCGTCCGCGTTGCAGCCATGGGCCGGGCAGGTACATGGTCTGCGTCGGGCCGATGCTCCAGTAGCGTCCTAGGCAGCGGCCGTTGATCCATACGATGCCTTGGCCCCAGCTCGACATGTCGAGGAAGGTATCGCCGGTTTGTGCGGCGTCGAAGCTGCCGCGCCAGAAGGCCGCGCCTTGCGTGCGGCCGGTCTTCCACGTCAGCGGCGGCAGCACGCCGTCAGCATCGAAATCGATGGCGCGGATGTCCCAGTTTTCCAGCGGCTGGCCGTTGAAGCGCACCGGCCCATGCAGGCCTTTGCGATCGTGGATCTCGACGCCGAAGTTCACGCGGGCGATAGTGTACAGCAGGATCTCCAGCGTTACCGGTATGCTGCGCGCGGGGATGTCAACGCTGAAACGGCGATAGCGCGTGTCCATGGTGCCGATTTGCTTGCCGTCGATGCTGACCCATGCCAGGTCGCGCACCTTGGCTGCTTCCAGCGTGCCGGCCGGACCGGCGGGCAGCGTCACGCGGTAGGAGACCAAGCCGCGGCTGATGTCGTACTGTTCGATCGGCAGCGGCGATACGGCCTTGATGCCGTTCGCGGGCAGGGCGGCGCTTACCGCGCAGGACTCTTTCAGCGAAAATGGCGCGATGCTGATGACGGGATTTTGCGGCGGTGGCGGCGGCAGCGTTTCACCGGCCTGCAGGAAGGGCTTGATACCTTCCCGGTAGGCTGTGAACTTCTCGCCGGTCCATCCGGCTTCGCTGATCGGCGCGTCGTAGTCGTAGCTGCTGGTGTCGGGACGGAAGGGACGGTCGCAGCCGCCCCACAAGCCGAAGCTGGTGCCGCCATGCGCCATGTACAGGCTGAAGGAGCCGTTGGCCTTCAACATGGTCTGGATGTCCGCCACCGCACCGTTGGCGGAACCACGGCGGTGCGGTGCGCCCCACGTATCGAACCAGCCGGAGTAGTACTCGCCGCACATGCGCGGGCCTTTCTGTACTTGATCCAGCACTTTGAAGCCTGCCACCGGATCGCTGCCGAAGTTCACCACGTTGAACAGGCCGTCGATGTGCGACTTGACCACCGCGTTGGTCGGATTGCACTGGAACAGCGGCACGTCGAAACCGGCATCGAGCAGCATGCGTTTCATGTCGCGCATGTAGTCCAGGTCTTCGCCGAAGAAGCCGTACTCGTTCTCGACTTGCACCATCAGTATCGGGCCGCCATGCGTGATTTGCTGCGGGCCGAGGACGCGGCCCACTTCCTTCATGTAGTGGCGTGCCGGCTGCACGAAGGCGGCGTTGCGCGTGCGCAGGAAAGCGTCGCCCGGTTGCTTCAGCAGCCACCATGGAAGGCCGCCCATTTCCCACTCAGCGCAGGCGTATGGGCCGGGACGCAGGATGACCCACAAGCCTTCTTGCTGTGCGAGCTTGCAGAACTCTGCCGCATCGCGCTGGCCTTGCCAATCAAAGCGGCCTTCGCGCCACTCATGATAGTTCCAGAACAGGTAGGCGCAGACGGTGTTGAGGCCCATCGCCTTGATGGCTTTGAGGCGGTGCTGCCAGTATTCGCGCGGCACGCGGGCGAAGTGCATTTCGCCGCAGCGGATTTGCAGGCGCTGGCCGTCCAGCAGGAAGTCGGTGTCGCTGATGGTAAAGCGCGCGGCGGCTTGTGCGGACATCGGTAGCAGCAGGCTGCCGATGGCGCCCGCTGCTGCCGCTGCGCCTGCGCCATGCAGTACGCGGCGGCGGGATGCGGAGATGATCGTCATTTAGTAATTCACGGGGTAGTCTTTGGGGAAGCGCGCGCCGGCGAAGGCTTTCTTCTGCGTCCAATCCTGCGCCGGTGACGTCCAATAGCTGTCGGTCGCCGGCAAGCCCAATGGCAGCAGGCTGGCGGAGGCGATATACATGCTGCCGTTGTTGGAGTACCAGTCGCCCAGCTCCGGCTGCGCGCCGACGAAGCCGATGGTCAGGTAGCCGTCCTTGGTGAAGTTGGACGGCGCCGACCACACGGCCTTGTGCACCGCTTGCAGCGCGGCGCGGACTTGGCCTTCGGGCAGGCTTTTCGGCAGCTGCTTGCGTAGCGCCAGTAGCGCCAAAGGCTGGAAGGCGGCGGTGCGGTAGGTGAGCGAGCGGCCTATTGGCGGGAAGCTGCCGTCGGTGGCGATGAAACGTTCGAGATGTTCGCCGTAGCGCTGCATGCGCTTGATCGCTTGCGCGCGCAGTTCTTCCGGTTTGCCGTTCCAGAATGCGCCTTTTTTCGCTTCCAGCACGTCGAGGATTTCGACCAGCATCGGGTGCATGACGAAGGCGTTGTAGTAGTCGAAGTGGAAGGCGTCGCCGTCCTTGATCCAGCCGTCGCCGACGTACCATTCGTTGATTTTTCGGATGGCGACGTTCATGCGCATCGGGTCGAATTCTTCGCCGATGGACATCAGCCATGCTTCGTTCATGGCCGCGAACAGCATCCAGTTGATGTAGGGCGGTTCGATCCGGCGCAAGGATTTGATTTCGGCGATGATGCGCTGTTTGGTTTTGGCGTCCAGCGGATCCCACAGCGCTTGCGGTGCGCGCAGCAGGGCGTTGGTGAAGTAGGCTGAATCGACCAGCGTTTGGCCGGGGACTTTCCATGACAGGTAGTCTGGGTTCGCGGGATCGACCGAGTTGGTGTAGCTTTGCAGCGCCAGTTGGTGCAGGTGCTTGCGGGTGCGGCCTTCCGGCGTGCCGTCGTCGGGCAGGGCAAGCCATGGGGCGATGCCGGCGATCAGGCGGCCGAAGCATTCCAGGTAGGCGACGCCTTTGTCGCGGCCATCCCATGTTGGGCTGACTTCGAGGGCGAAGTTTTTTTTCAGCGTGCCGGCGGCCATGTTGGCCAGCACCGGCTCGGACATTTTTTGCGCTAGCGCCGCAAGCTGCGCGCGGGCGTCGCCAGCGGGAGCATCGGCTGCTGATACTCCCGCTGCAGAAACCGCAGCAGAACTAGCAGCCAACGCTTTGATAAAGTGTCGTCGTTCCATTCAGTCTCCGTAATTATTGACGCAGCAGGCGTACCAGTTCTGATGACGCTAGCAGATATGCGCCGACGCCGAACGCCGTGGTCGAATTCTGATCCACCACCTGCCCCGGTATCGCGCGGTCGCCGATCGGCTGCACGTAGCCGATCTTGCCGTCCGCTTGCAGCGCGGTCTTGCTCAAATAGCGCCAGCCCTTGCGCACCACCGGCAGATACTCTTCACGTTCCAGCAAGCCGTTATTGATGCCCCACAGGTAGCCATACACGAAGAACGCGGTGCCGCTAGTTTCCGGCCCCGGCGCATGCTGCGGATCGAGCAGGCTGCGCGTCCAATAGCCTTCCTCTGATTGCGCTTTCTTCAGCGCCTGCGCCATGCCCTGGAACTTCACCACGAAATCAGTGCGGTGCGGATCATCCATCGGCAGATCTTGCAGCACCTTGGCGAGACCGGCAAACACCCAGCCGTCACCACGCGACCAGAAATCCTTCTTGCCGTTCACGCTTTGATGCTTGGGATAGACGTAGCGCGCATCGCGGTAGTACAGCTGCGCGTCCTTGTCCCACATGATGCTGTTGGAGTAGTCGAAGTATTCGTACAGTTTGGCGAGATACTTTTTATCGCCAGTGATGTGGTACATCTTGGTCATTACCGGCATCACCATGTACAAGCCGTCCGACCACCACCAGTAATCCTTGTTCGGAGTACTCATCTGGTACTCCATCACCTCGCGTGCGCGGGCGATTTTTTTTGGATCGCGGTCTAGCTGATACAGGTCGGCGTAAGTCTGGAAGCAGATCTGCCAATCGCCGAACATCACGTGATCGTCGGTCTCTCCATACTGGTACTTCCACGTTGCCTTGTTGGTAGACTTGGCGCCTTGCCATTGATTGTGCTCGGCCCAGTCCTGCGAATACTTCAGCCACGCCTTGTTGCCGGTGATGCGGTAGGCCTCGATATTCCCCGTGTGATAAGCGGCGATATCCCAGAACGCCCACTTCTGCGCCGGCTCGCGCTGCTGCCAGTAGTTGTTGACCTTATTGATAATGCCGACTACCTCCTGCTCGGAGGTGTCGACTGCCGGCGGCGCCGAAGCGCAGCCGGCCAAGCTAGCCGCCACCAATGCAGCGGCGTAGAGTCGTTTCATCATAGTTTAGAGTTTCCCCCGAATGCCGATCTTGATGGTGCGGCCATCGTACTTCGCATAGTCCATGCGGGTCTTCTTGCCGCTGCCGTATTGGCCGCTCGCGTCTTCGAAGTAATCATAGGCCAGTGTGTTGCTCAAGTTGAGTGCATCGAGACGCAGCTCCAGCTTGTCGCTGATCTTGTAGCTGATGTTGGCGTCAAGGTAGCCGCGGCCTGCGCGCCAGCGAATCAAATCATCACCGAGGTTGCGTGGGCTGTCAGGATGCAGCGATTTGTCCTTGTAGTTGTAGGACATGCGCGCCGCCCACGGGCCTTGCTCGAAGTAGACTGTGGTGCTGTAGGCGTACTTTGGCACCGAGTTCACGTCGATCACCTTGCCGCCGTTGGTCACCCACGCCACGCTGTTGAATGGATTGATGTGCGTGTAGCTCGCCAGCGCACCGAGGCCGTTCCATGGCGCAGGCAGGAAGCTGAAGGCCTGCTGGTAAGCCAGCTCGTAGCCTTTCAGCGTTTGCTCGCCGGCGTTGGTGTAAGTGCGCAGCGTCATCGCCAGGTTAGGATCGACACGGCCGCTCGCATCCTGGAACAACGGGCCCAGCGCCGTATCAGGCAAGCCCAAAGAGCCGAAGGTCACCACGCGGGTGTTGGCGACGGTGGCGTCGGTCAGCTTCTTCTGGAACACGGCGGCGGACAGCATGCTGCCGGGCTGGAAGTACCATTCGAGGCTGGTGTCCAGGTTCTTCGATTGCTGCGGCTTCAGGTTCGGATTGCCCGAGGTGGCGGTGGTGTCGAATTGATTGGGAATGACTGTCTGCGCCGCGATGATGGACAGCGAGGCACGTGTGATGGTCTTGCCCCACGAGGCCCGCCAGATCAAGCTGTCCGTCACATCGAACGCGCTGCTGATCGCCGGCAGCACATTGCTGTAAGAGCCTTGCTCGTGATTCGGCGAGTAGACCAGGCTGGTGCCTTTCTGCTTGAAGTTATCGATCTTGGTGTCGGTCTTGGAGTAGCGCACGCCGGCGTTGATGCGCAGCTCGCGGCCCGCGATCTCGCCCTTGAAGTCGGACTGCACGAAGGCCGTCTTCACATCCTCTTCCGCCGCGAAGCTTTGCGATGGCTGGAAGGTAGAATCGGGGTTGTACACCTCGGGGCTGAATTGCGAGTAGAAGTAGTTGCTGTTCCAGGTCGCCCAGCTATGCGGCCAGCCGGCGCCGAAGTCCAGATTATCAATCGGCAGTTGCGAGGTCATGGCGTTGCGCAGGCCGGCCGCGCCGATGCTGTTCAACTTCGCGGTGGCCAGCGCGGTGCCGTTACGCTTGTTGACGCCCTTGATGGTGGCGACGTAAGTCAGGCCGGTTTTCAGGTGGCCAGTCCAGCCGGCGGGCAAGTCGTAATCGAGATCGGCGGCGACGCGCGCTTGCTTGCCCTTGTCGGTCTCCTTGGTCTTGCCGCTGCTGATGGTGAAGCCGCTCCAGCTGTTTGGATCGGTATAGCTGCTGGTGGAGGAGATCGATGGGTAGACGTGATCGCTGCCGTAATCGATGGTCGAGGTGGCGCCGTAGATGTAGCCGGACAACTGGCCGGTGGCGCTGGTGGCGGTGCTTTGATTGAGGCTGGCCTGTCCGCTCAGCGTCAGCTTGTTGCTGGCCTTCCAGCTGGCGTTCAAGGCGCCGTAACCGAACTTGGTTTCGTCTTCGGTGTAGGCGGCGCCGGCGTTGTAGGTGGTGTTGCCGAAGGTGCCGGTCAACAGATTGGTGGCCGGGTCGATCTTCACGTTCAGCGGGATGATGCCGTTGTTGCCAGAGGCACCAATCGGCGCGTTGCGGTTGGTGGTGGCAGTGCTGCGCACCAGGATGCCGAACAACTGCTCCGCGCGGGTGTTTTCCAGCTTGGAGTACATGGTGTCCAGGCTGATGTTCAGCGTTGGCGTCTTCCACTGCACCGACGACACCAGGCCGTCGCGCGTGCGCTCATTCTGCGAGCCGTAGAAGCGGTAGATACGCGGCAGGAAGGCTTTCGCTACCTGGTCTTTGGTGTAGCCGCCCAGGTTGGCGAGCGGGCTGTCGAAGTCCAGCGCCAGTGCGAAGTTGCCCTTGACCGGGCTTTGGCTGCCGTTGAAGGAGCTGTTGTAGCCGCCGGTCGCTTCAAAGCCGGAGCGGGTGTTGATGCTGCCCGAGTGCGAAGCGCCGATCAGGAAGCCAAGCTTGTCCCAGGTGTTCGAGTACAGTACGAAGCCGTTCGGATCATTGTGCTTGGACGAGGTGTTGTAGGTATCGGTCAGGCCGTAGCGGATGGTGCGCTTTGGATTGTCGAAGGGACGCGGCGTTTGCAGGTCGACGATACCACCCAGGCCGCCCTCGGTCAGTTCGGCCAGCGGCGACTTGTAGAAGTCGACGCGGCCGAATAGTTCGGACGCGAAGACGTCGTAGTTGAAGCCGCGCGCGGCCGAGCCGATGGTGGCGGTGGAGGTGGTGTTGACCGGGGCGCCGTTCAGGGTCGTGACCGAGTATTCGGTCGGCAGGCCGCGGATCGAAATGCGCTGGCCTTCGCCGGAGGATTCGTCGCGGTTCAGGATCACGCCGGGCACGCGCTGCAGCGATTCGGCCACGTTCGCCTCGGGGAATTTGCCGATGTCTTCGGCCACGATGGAGTCGCGCACGCCGATCGCTTGCTGCTTCAGGTTAAGCGCTTTCTGAAGGCTGGAACGGAAGCCGGTGACGACCACCGTGATGTCCGAGTTGGCTGCCGGTTCTGGAACCGGCGGGATGTCCTTGCTGTCCTGCGCCAGTGCGGCAGGCGCGTACATGGCCGCCAGTGCGAGCGGAACCATGGTCTCCAGTATTTTCTTTTTCATGTCGTTCCTCAGTGGTTAGATCTGGGAGGGTGCAGGTTGTCTGATGACCTGTCAGAGCCAAGACTAAACACTTCGCGCAACGTGAGCAACACATTTAGGAAAACGTTTTATCAAACTGTGGGCGGGGTGCGACGGCGGTGAAAAACTGGGTTTGTCTATGAAAGGTGGGTGTTTGTCTATGTGGGCAAAGTGCAAACAATCAACATCCTGATTATTTGACCAGGCAGGTATGCCGACATCGTATAGGCCAACGCAAATTTTCTATACGAGTTGTGGAAAAAAACCTACGAGGGTTGATGCCGAGCCAAAACAAAAAAGCCGTAATCGTATAAACGATTACGGCTTTTAGGATTTGGTGGTGATAGGTGGACTTGAACCACCGACCCTAGCATTATGAATGCTATGCTCTAACCAACTGAGCTATATCACCGAAACTGGTACTGAAACAAAATGGCCTGCGCCGTTTCCGGTGAGGCCATTTGTCATGGAATTCTGTGGTGGTGATAGGTGGACTTGAACCACCGACCCTAGCATTATGAATGCTATGCTCTAACCAACTGAGCTATATCACCTGCAACGCCCAGCATTATCGGGGCTGGCGTTCGTACTGTCAAGGAACCCACTCCACTTTTTCGAAAAAAGTGCCCCCTATCGTGTCGCGGTCGTCAAAACATTGGCATATTGGTATTCTGCGATGTGAGCATTTTTTTAACGGGAGACGATATGGCGACCAATATTTTTGTGAATCTGCCGGTGCGCGATTTGCCGGCATCGATCAAGTTCTTCACGCATCTCGGCTACAGCTTCAACCAGAATTATACCGACGACACCGCCACCTGCATGATCGTGGCCGAGAATATCTACGTCATGCTCCTGACCGAAGCCCGTTTCAAGGAGTTTACGCCGAAACCGGTGGCCGACGCGCGCGCTTCGACCGAGGTGCTGCTATGTCTGGGACTGGAATCGCGCGCGGCGGTGGAGACCATGGTGGCCAAGGCCGTCGAAGCCGGTGGCAGCACCTACAAGGAGCCGCAAGACCATGGCTTTATGTACGCCCACGGTTATCAAGACCTCGACGGCCACCTGTGGGAACTGGTGCACATGAGCGGCGAGCCGCCCAAGCATTGATCAGCCAAGGCGCTCGGCAATCTGCGCCAGCATGGCGCCGGCCGGATTCGGGCCGAGGCAATCCAGCACCACGCGCTCCGGCATGGAGCGCAGCCACGTCAGCTGGCGCTTGGCCAGTTGGCGCGTGGCGATGATGCCGGTCTCGCGCATCGTCGCGTAGTCGATGGCGCCGTCGAGGTATTCCCACGCCTGGCGATAACCAACGCAGCGGATCGACGGCAGGCCGAGATGCAGATCGCCACGCTTGCGCAGCGCTTCCACTTCGGTGATGAGATTACCCTGCGGGCTCTCCTCCAGCATGATGTCGAAGCGGCGCGCGATGCGCTTGTGCAGCACGGCGCGATCCGATGGCTCCAGCGCAAACGACAGCAGATCAAACGGCAGTTCGGTTTTCTCGCGCAAGGCCAGCAGCTCGGACATCGGCTTGCCGCTCAGCGTGTAGATTTCCAGCGCGCGCTGGATGCGCTGCGAATCGGCCGGCGCAAGGCGGGCCGCAGTTTCAGGATCAACGGCGGCCAGGCGCGCGTGCATGGCGGGCCAGCCGAGACGGGCCGCTTCTTCATCAAGCGCGGCGCGTACCTCGGGATCGGCGCCGGGCAGGTCGTCCAGCCCATCCGCCAGGCCTTTGAAATACAGCATGGTGCCGCCGACCAGCAACGGCAATTTGCCGCGCGCGCTGATCTCTTCTACCAGTCGCAGCGTATCCTTGCGAAACTGCGCCACCGAGTACGAATCCAGCGGATCGATGATGTCGATCAGGTGGTGCGGCACGGCGGCCAGTTCTTCGCGCGTTGGCTTGGCGGTGCCGATGTCCATGCCGCGATACACCAGCGCCGAATCGACCGAGATGATCTCGGACGGGATGCGCTCCGCAATCGCCAGCGCGGAGGCGGTTTTGCCCGATGCCGTCGGGCCCATGATGGCGACGGCCAGTGGTTTGGTACTCATGATTATTGACCGCGCAGGAAAAGCTTATCGAGGGCGTTGATTTCAACCTGCACCCAGGTCGGGCGGCCATGGTTGCACTGGTCGGCACGCTCGGTGATTTCCATCTGGCGTAGCAGGGCGTTCATCTCCTGCTGCGACAGGATGCGGTTGGCGCGCACGGCGGTGTGGCAGGCGAGGGTGCCGAGTAGTTCGTTCTGGCGTTCGATCAGCACGCGCGAGCCGCCGAATTCGCGCACATCGCGCAGGACGTCGCGGGCCAGCGTCTGGGCGTCGGCGTTCTTCAGCAGCACTGGCACGGAGCGTACTGCCAGCGTGGTTGGCGACAGTACGGCAATGTCGAAGCCCAATGCCTGCAAGGTTTCCTGATGTTCTTCGGCGGTGCCGACTTCCACTGCGTCCGCATAGAAGGTGATCGGGATCAGCAGCGGTTGCACCTGCATCTCTTCGCCGGCCACGCGGCTATTCAAGGCATTCTTCAGTTGCTCGTACAGGATGCGTTCGTGAGCGGCGTGCATGTCGACTAGCACCAGACCTTTGGCGTTCTGCGCGAGGATGTAGATGCCGTGCAGCTGCGCCAGCGCGAAGCCGAGCGGGAATTCTTCCTGCGCCATCGCGGCGGCGGAGACAGTGAAGCTGCTGGCCTGCGGCAGCGACATATCGGCGGTGCTGCGGTCGATGGCTGGGCGGTCGCTGTCGCGGAACATGGCGCCGTAGTTTTCCAGGCTTTGTGCGACGCCGCCTTCGGCGGTAAAGCGTGGCGGCGTGTAGGAGGTGCTGACGCTGCCGGTATCCGCGCTGCGCGAGCCAAACGGCGATGGCGAGAAGGTCGGCGTATAGTCCGGCGCCAGCAATGGGCCGAACGAGGTTTGCTCGCCGCGCCATGCAGGCGTGGCGTTCAGGCTATCGGCAGCCGGCAGCGGCGACGGCACGCTGCCGTGCGAGGTGGCCGAGGTTTGCGCCAATGCGCGCTGCACGGCGTGGAATACACACTGGTGCACCGCGCGTCCATCACGGAAGCGCACTTCAATTTTCGACGGGTGCACGTTGACGTCCACCAGCGCCGGATCCATGTCCAGCGACAGCACGTATGACGGGAAGCGGTCGCCATGCAACACGTCCTGGTAAGCGGCTTTGACGGCGTGCACCAGCACCTTGTCGCGCACGAAGCGGCCATTCACGTAGAAGAACTGGCCGTCGGCGCGCGCCTTGGAAGCGGTCGGCAAACCGATGTAACCGTGCAGGCGCAGCGGCCCGATCGTCTCATCCACCGGCAGGCGCGCCTCGGCAAAGCCGTCGCCCAGGATTTGCGCACTGCGGCGCGCGATTTCGCTCACGTTCCAATGATCGACCGTGCGGCCGTTGTGCGTCAGCTGGAACGACACATCCGGCCGCGCCAGCGCAATGCGGCGCACCACTTCCGCGCAGTGGCCGTACTCGGTCTGCTCGGACTTGAGGAATTTGCGGCGCGCCGGCGTGTTGTAGTACAGGTCTTTGACGTCGATGGTGGTGCCTAGCGCGCCCGAAGACGGCGTTGGCGTGGCCAGGTGCGAGCCTTCGATTTCCCAGGCATGCGCCACGTCGGCGGTGCGCGAGGTGATGGTCACCTGCGCTACCGAGGCAATCGACGCCAGCGCCTCGCCACGGAAGCCCAGCGTGCCGACGTTTTCCAAGTCCTGCAAGGACGCGATCTTGGAGGTGGCGTGGCGCGCCAGCGCGAGCGGCATCTGCTCGGGCGGAATGCCGCGGCCATTGTCGGTGATGGCGATGCGTTTCACACCGCCTTCCTCCAGCCGCACGGTAATCTGCGTGGCACCCGCATCCAGCGCATTCTCCAGCAGCTCCTTGACCACCGCAGACGGGCGTTCAACCACCTCGCCGGCGGCGATCTGGGAAATCAACTGGTCAGGCAGTGCCTGAATCGGGCGTGGGGTGCGGGCGGAGGTGTCTGGCGCGTTCATCCCGGGATTATAACTTGGGCGTCTCCCGCACCGGGATTGTGGCGTTGCACAGCTCCACGTAGTTGGCCGCGTACTTATTCCACGGGCCGCCGCGGTTGCGTTGCGCTTCGATCACTTTCTGGTAGATCGGCGCCTCGCTGCGCATCACTTCCAGATGGCTGCGTTCCGCCTCCGGCACCTCGGCCGCCAGCCGCACCGAGATAATCGGCGTGCGCGCTTCTTTCGGGCCGTAGAAGCCCATGGTCTCGCCGCCGCGCGGCAGGGTCGCCAGCAGCGGCATGCCGGATACCACGCGTCCCACCACCGTGATATTGCGGTCGAGGTGGCGCGGTGCGTGGCCGTTCACCGCATACAGCTCGGCGCCGCTGCCGCTGTCGGTGTCGTTATCGCGGCCGACGCCGACCATGCCGTAGCAGTGCGCCAGCCAAGTGGTGCCGGCCTTGGGATCGCGGCCCACCGGGAAACCGTTCGAGTGGCCGATCTGCGGCGCGTAGCCGTCAAAGTCCTTCTGGCGCACAAAGCGCTTGTCGTTCGCGATCGGCACCGAGAACTCGCCCGGCACCTTGGCTTTGGCGCTGCCCAGTGATTTCGGCGAGGTTTCGGCGTTCGGATCGCCCCATTGCGCCACATAGTTATCCTGCGAGCGGTTGACCGCCAGCCCGTCGAAATAGTGTTCTTTCACCAGCGTCTTGATATTGGCGATGGCCAGCGGCGCAAAATCGGGCGCCAGCTCGATCACCACGCGGCCGCCCGGCAGCTCCATATACAGGGTGTTGGCCGGATCGAGCGGCCGCCAGTCGGACGGCTTGGAAGTTTTAATGATTTCGCCGGCGCTAGGGCGTACCGGCAGGTCGGCGGCGGTGGCGGTCACGGTGGCCGCAGTCGCGATCAGCGACAGGCCGGACAGGGATAAAACACGGAAGCTGCGGGATAAAGCCATCCAAATCTCCTCGGTTAAGCGAACCCGCTTGCTGCGGGACGTGAGACGATTGTAAACTGGATATTAATCGCTAGGAAACCGCCGCCGCACGGCCCCGGTGGTGTATGATTCCGGCGCTCACTTTATGGGAAGAATATGGATTTTATGCAATTTTTTGACATGATCCTTCATGTCGACAAGACTCTGGAAGTGCTGATCCAACAATACGGGACGCTGATTTACGTCGTTCTGTTCGCCATCATCTTCGCCGAGACCGGCCTGGTGGTGCTGTTCTTCTTCCCTGGAGATACCCTGCTGTTCATCGCCGGCGCGCTGTGCGCGGTGGGCGAAATGAATTTACCGCTGCTGATGTTCCTGCTGACCACGGCGGCCATTACCGGCAACACCGTCAATTACTGGATCGGCGAGAAGGTCGGGCAAAAGGTGTTTACCCACGACTACCGCTGGATCAATAAAGACGCCCTCAAGAAAACCCACGATTTCTTCGAAAAACACGGCGGCAAGACCATCGTGCTGGCGCGCTTCGTGCCGGTGGTGCGTACTTTCGCGCCGTTCGTGGCCGGCGTATCGGACATGACGTTTGCCCGCTTCCAGCTGTACAACTTCACCGGCGCTATCCTGTGGGTGGTGATGCTGACCACCGCCGGCTACTTCTTCGGCAATATCCCTATCGTGCGCGAGCACCTGACCGAGATCGTGCTGGTCGGCGTGGGCGTGGCGGTTGTGCCGATGGCGATTGGCGGCGTGTACAAACTGTCGCGCCGCATGCAAAGCCGCTGAAACCCGCATGAACGCACGCTGCGCGGCCGCCGCAGCGTGACGTTTTAGAAAGAAATTCACCCCGCGCGGCCATCTCCTCTCAAGTTTTTCCCTAAAGCATCCGTATACCAGACTGACATTGTGATTTCTGGATACCCATGCGCTCTCTCGTCCTTCCCTTGATTGCCTGCTGCTGCGTCGTTTCCGCAGCGAGCGGCGCAAACGACCCGCTCATTTCGCCGTCCGCGAAATCGGCGCTGGGCGGTGCGGCGGGCGCGCTTTCGTCCGGTTCCGCGGCCTCCGGTTCGTCGTCTGCGCCGCCGCGCAAATTGACCGAGCGCGAAAAGGAAGCGCAGGCCGAAGCGGATTTATCGGCCCGCATTCAGGAGCGGCTGGCCATCATGCGCGCCAACCAGGCCGCGCGCGTGGCGGCGGCGGCCAAGGCCAAGAAAGACGCGGCAGCCAAGGCCGCTGCGGAAGCGGCCAAGCCCAAGGTGTACAGCAATGTGTGGTCGTATGAAGGCGAAAGCGGCCCGGCCAACTGGGGCAAGATCAATCCTGCCTGGGCCAAGTGCGGCACCGGCAATCGCCAGTCGCCGATCGATATCCGCGACGGCATGAAGGTGGAGCTGGAGCAGATCGGCTTCGACTATCACCCATCCTCGTTCAACGTGACGGACAACGGCAAGACCGTGCAAGTGATGGTCGGCGGCGGCAACTTCATCAACGTCGGCAACCGCATGTATGAGCTGATCCAGTTCCACTTCCATCGCCCATCGGAAGAGCGTATCAACGGCAAGGGTTATGAGATGGTGGTGCACCTGGTGCACAAGGATGCGGAGGGCCGCATCGCGATGGTGGCGCTGCTGCTGGAGCGCGGCAAGCCGCAGCCGGTGATTCAAACCGTGTGGAATAATCTGCCGCTGGAAAAATACGAGACCGCTGCGCCGTCGACCGTGCTCGATCCGCTGGATCTGCTGCCGGCGCGCCGAGACTACTACACCTTCATGGGCTCCATGACCACGCCGCCATGCCAGGAAGGCGTGCTGTGGATCGTGATGAAAGAGCCGGTGCAAGCGTCGCCGCAGCAAATGGCGCTGTTCAGCCGTCTGTATCCGCTGAACGCGCGCCCGGTGCAGCCTGGCTCCGGCCGCATCATTAAAGAGTCGAATTAAACGCTGATGGTATGTTTGCCGGCCCAGGTGGTGCCGGCTGCCAGCGGCTGCTGGTCGATGCGCGCCGGCTCGATGCAGACGAAGCGCTGGTACTCGTCATCGGCCAAATCCACCAAGGCTTTGGCGTCGTCCTGACCCGGATTCCACACCACCCATTCACTAAAGCCCTGCTGCTCCAGGCGCAGCGTGGCGTTGGCCGTGTTCAGCGTCAGCGCCGGCGTGGATTGGTACAGGCGGTCGTGCTTCTCGGTGAAGTGCAGCGCCGGATATTCCTGCGTGCGCGTGTTGAGGTGATGGTCGGTGTACTGCTGGTGCTGCAAGCCGCTGATGCTGGTCGCATCAAGGTGGCCGACATCGTAGTAGGTGTGCAGCGCCACGCCGAACGGGAATTCCTGCGCGCCGCTGTTGTGCACAGTGTACGCGAAGTCCAGTGCATCGCCGTGCAGCGTGAAGCGCAGCGTGAGTTCAAATGCGTGCGGCCATGCCTGCGCGTGTTCCGCCGACAGATCGTCTTGATTCAAGCCGAATTCGATGAAGGAGCTGCCGCCATCGCCGCCGTTGCCGGTCAGGCGCCAGGTGCTGACGCGCGCAAAGCCGTGGCGCAGGCCTGGGCCGCGCACATTAAATTGCGGGAAGATCACCGGTACGCCGCCGCGGATTGCCTTGCTGCCGTCCAGCGGCGTTTGCGTGCTGACGAACAAACGCTCCTTGCCGTCGGCGGTTTTCCACGACAGCAGGTGCGCGCCAAACAGGGATACCGTCGCTTGTGCGCCATCGGCTGCGGTAAGTTGTACTGCCGGCAGGGCGCCGTATTCGGTCATCGTTACTACAGCCATGTCTCTCTCTTAGCTCTTTAGGTCAGCCGGTTCTTTGCCAGCGGTGGGTTCTTTGCGAAATAACGGCGGATGCCGGTAACGATGGCGTCGGCCAGTTTGTTCTGGTACGCCTCGTCCAGCAGCTTGGCTTCCTCTTCCGGGTTGGAGATGAAGGCCGTCTCGATCAGGATGGAAGGAATGTCCGGCGCTTTCAGCACCGCGAAGCCGGCCTGTTCGACCGAACCTTTGTGCAGGCGGTTGATGCCGCCGATTTCGCCCAGCACGGAGCGGCCCAGCTTCATGCTGTCGTTGATCTGCGCCGTGGTGGACAGGTCGAACAACACGCTAGCCAGTTGCTTGTCATGGTTTTTGACGTTGACGCCGCCGATGGTGTCGGCGAGATTTTCCTTGTCCGCCAGCCAGCGCGCCGCCGATGAAGTGGCGCCTTTTTCCGACAGCACGAACACCGACGAACCGCGCGCGGTAGGCTGCACGAAAGCGTCGGCGTGGATGGAGACGAACAGGTCGGCTTGCACCTTGCGTGCTTTTTCCACGCGGGTGCCGAGTGGGACGAAGTAGTCGCCGTCACGCGTAAGCATCACGCGGATATTCGGGACGTCTTCCAGCTTGGCCTTGAGGCGCTTGGCAATGGACAGCACGATGTCTTTTTCGCGGCTGCCGTTTTTGCCGGAGGCGCCGGGGTCCTCGCCGCCGTGGCCGGGATCGAGCGCGATGGTGATCATGCGTACCAGCTTGCCGCTCTTGTCTAACTTGTCCAACTTCTCGGCGGTTTTGAGCTCGTTCTTCAGCTCCTCGCGCGGCTCTGCCTTGAGGTCGGGCTTCAGTTCGGCCAGTTGTTCCTTAGGCGTTGGCGCAGGCGCCGCCGGTGCTGGATCTGACCAGTCGCCCTTTTCAATCATGGCGGCGATGGGGTCGACCGGCTTGTTCGGATACAGGTCGAAAATCAGGCGGTGCTTGTAATTACCGGCCGGTGCCAGCGTGAACACCTGCGGCGTCACTTCTTCTTTCAGGTCGAACACCAGCCGCACCACGTTCGGGCGGTTCTGGCCCACGCGCACCTGCTTGATGTACGGGTCGTTCGACTGGATCTTGGCGACCAGCGATTTCAAGGTCGGATTCAGCTCCAGCCCTTCGATATCGACCACCATGCGTTCCGGGTCTTTGACGATGAAGTGGGTGGCCTTGAGATCAGTGTCGTTTTCCAGCGTGACGCGGGTATAGTCCTCGGCCGGCCACACGCGCACGGCGAGAATTTGCGCGGCATGGGCGCGCAGCGGAACGGTCACGGAGAGCAGCAGGGTGGCGCCGGCCTTCAGGACGGTGCGGCGGCTCACATATTGGGCGCGAATTTGAGGCGTTGAAGGCATGAGTTACCCAAGGCGGTGGACGCCTGCAATTCTACATCACGACCGTGGCCCGCCACAGTCAAAAACACGTTCAAATCAGGCGGCGGCAGCACGCCTTCGGCCTTTTCGGGCCATTCGACGATGCAGATGTTGTCGCCGTTGAAGTCTTCGCGGAAGCCTGCGTCGAGGAATTCCTCGGGACTGGACATGCGGTACAAGTCGAAGTGGATCACGCTGACGGCGCGGCTGCCGAGCTGGATGCTGTACGGTTCCGACAGGGTGTAGGTCGGGCTTTTCACCGTGCCGGTATGGCCCGCCGCGTGCAGCAGGGCGCGGGTGAGGGCGGTTTTGCCGGCGCCCAGATCGCCGTGCAGGTGGACCGAAAGGCCGGGCGCAAGCGCGCGCGCCAGTGCCGCGCCAAGGGCGGCGGTGCCTTCTTCGTCGTGGAGATGGGCTGTGAAGTGCTGCATCGAATAAAATAACGGTTGGTTGGATCGCCAGCCATTGTACCTTCTAGCCCGCGCCCGATGTCCCTCAATGAAACCAATTTAGCCGAACTTGCCTTCAGCATCAAGCGCTGGGGTGTGGAGCTGGGCTTTGCCGAAATCCGTATCACCGACGTCGACCTCAGTCACGCCGAAGCCGGCCTGCAAGCGTGGCTGGACGCCGGCATGCACGGCGAAATGGACTATATGGCCGCTCACGGCATGAAACGCGCCCGTCCCGCAGAGCTGGTGCCGGGCACTATCCGGGTGGTCAGCGCCCGCATGAACTATCTGCCGAGGGACACGGAAAGCGAATGGAGAGAGCGCGAACTGGCGCGCTTGGCCGATCCCGGTGCGGCTGTGATCTCGGTCTATGCGCGCGGCAGGGACTACCACAAGGTGCTGCGCGCCCGCTTGCAGCAGCTGGCCGACAAGGTGAAAGCGGAAATCGGCGATTTCGGCTACCGCGTGTTCACCGATTCGGCGCCGGTGATGGAACTGCCGTTGGCCGAGAAGGCCGGCTTGGGCTGGCGCGGCAAGCACACCTTGCTGCTGTCGCGTACCGCCGGCTCCATGTTCTTCATGGGTGAATTCCTGGTCGACTTGCCGCTGCCGGTCGATGAGCCGACTGGCGCGCACTGCGGCCAGTGCTCGGCGTGCATCACCGCCTGTCCGACGCAGGCCATCCTCGGGCCAGGCAAGCTCGATGCGCGGCGCTGCATCTCCTACCTCACTATCGAGTTGAAAAACGCGATTCCGCTGGAGATGCGGCCGCTGATCGGCAACCGCATCTACGGCTGCGACGACTGCCAGACCGCCTGTCCGTGGAATAAGTTCGCACAGCGCGCCGTGCTGCCGGACTTCGACGAACGCCATGGCCTGGGCCACGCTTCCATGGTGGAGCTGTTCGCGTGGAGCGAGGAGGAGTTCAATCGCAAGATGGAAGGCAGCCCGATACGCCGCATCGGCCATGAACGCTGGCTGCGCAATATTGCGGTCGGCTTGGGCAACGCGGCGGCGGCCGGCGCCAAGGGCGATGCTGTCATCGTGGCCGCGCTGTTGGCGCGGCGCGACGATCCATCGCCGCTGGTGCGCGAGCACGTGGAATGGGCGCTGGACTGCCATTCTGTTTAGGACAACGGCGGTATAATTGGCAGGACATCAAGGGGAAACGCTTTGACCAAGCCCGCCGCCGAAAAGCCGCCGCCGTACCGGGAACTGTCGCCTTCGCGCCTATTGCGCAACGGCAGTCGCTTGCAGCAAGCCTGCTTGTTCGGTGGCTGGCTGGTGCTGATCGCGCTGTGCATCTGGCTGGGCGTGGGCATGGTGGTGTGGGGCTGGTCTGGCATTCCATTTGAATTCGGCGGCGTCGCCGTCTACCTCACCGTTTATCCGCCTCTTTTGATTTGCCTGCTGCTGACCCTCACATTGGGCTGGTGGTGGGGCGCGGTTCCCGCCTATTTCGCCACGCTCTCGCTGGCGCTGTATGCCGGCATGCCCTTGTTCTGGGCCTTGCTGTTTGCGCTTTCCAATCCGCTCGGTTTTGCCGTGATGGTGATCGGCTACCGCGCCACTGCCATGCGGCGCGATTTGCGCGGCGTGAGTGACTTGCTGTTCTACGTGCAGCAGTCGTTTGTGGCCTGCGTGTTCAGCTCCAGCGGTGCGCTGATCTGGAGCTATACCAATGGCTATGACCGCACCGCGCTGCTGCCGGTGTGGCAGGGCTGGTGGCTGGGCGCCTTCATGCAAAGCGTATTCATTGTCGGGCCGTTGATGGCGGCACTGTGGCCGCGCGTGCAGCGCTGGCAGACTGCCCATCCACGGCTGATGCGCGATGGGCATATCCGTTCGCGCAAGTCGCTGCTTGGCTTGCTCGCTTGCGTGACGTTTGGTGTGCTGGTCTACGGCTATGCCACCACCGGGCTGGCGGAGGCTCAGGTGAACCTGGACGCGCTGCGCCAGACCATGTGGATTTTCTACTGGGTGTTCGTGGTGATCGTGCTGTTCATGGCGTTCTTCGGCTACCAGCTGTTCCTGCATTGGCAGAAGTCGCAGGATGGTTTGCTGGCCGAGTTGCAGAAGCTGGCCACCACCGATGCGCTGACAGGCTTGCTGAACCGGCGCGAGGCGGATCGGCGCATGGAAGCGGAGTGGCAGCGCACGCGCCGCTCGGGCCGCAGCACGGCCATGGTGCTGCTCGATATCGATCACTTCAAACACGTCAACGATCACTATGGCCATCCGGCTGGCGATGCCGCCTTGCGCCGTCTGGCGGGCGTAATGCGAACCGAAATGCGCGCTGTGGATTTTGCGGGGCGCTATGGCGGTGAAGAATTCCTGATCGTGCTGCCGGAGACCGGCATGCGCGGCGCTCACGCCTTTGCCGAGCGCCTGCGGCAAGAGGTGGCGGCGGCAGTGGTCAAGCACGACCACGTCAGCTTCCAGATGCAGATCAGTCTCGGCGTGGCCATTGTGCGCGATGACGACGCCAATTTCGAACGCTGGTTTGCGCGCGCCGACCAAGCCCTGTACCGCGCCAAGCAGGGGGGACGAAATCGCATCGAGCTGGATCAATCGACGGTTGAGAAGCTGGCTTGAGTGGGCTACACTCGTTGGGTTCTCTCCTTACAAAGGCCCAATGTAATGCAAACTTCACTTAGATTAATTTCGTTGTTGGTTGGTGCATCGTTCACCGTCGCTGCGCACGCCGTGTCCTTTGACGATTGGGCCGACAAGGTCGCCAACGCCAAGGTACGCAACGACCCGGAGCAAGCCACGCAAAAGCAGTACTTCGACGCCAAGGAGCAGGATGCGCTGGATCGCAAACTGACGCCGAATACGGTGGTGTTCCGTGCCGCCGAAGTGGCGGAAGCCAAGAAGTCGCTGGCGGAATTGGCGAAGATCGATCAATCGAAACTGACGCCGCAGCAGCGCGCCAGCGCCGCCACCATCGCGTGGAGTTTGCAGGGCACGGTCGATGCGTATCAGTACCGCGACTATAACTTCGTGTTCAACCAGTTCACCGGCCTGCACGTGCAGATCGTGAACTTCCTGTCGCAGCAGCATCCGATCCGCAATCGCCGTGATATCGAGAACTACCTCGTGCGTCTGAAAGCGGTAGCGGGCAAGATGGATACCGGCATTGTGCAGGCGCGCGGCGCTGCAGGCCGCGGCATCTTCATGCCGACCTTTATCACCCAAGCGTCGATTGGCCAGCTGGATCGCTTCCTCGATGGCGCGCCGGAGAGCAATGTATTCGTGGCCTCGCTGGTGCAGCGCATGGCGAGCGTGAAGGATGTCTCGGCTGAAGATCAGGCCAAGTTTTCGGCTGATGCTGCCGGCATCGTCAAGCAGTCCATCATTCCCGTGTTCCAGCGTACGCGCACGCTGCTGCAAGAACAGCTGCCGCACACGAACAACGATGCGGGCTTGTGGCGCTTGCCGAATGGCGACAAGGCGTATGCGGTGGTGCTGCGTCAAATGACCTCCACCGATTACACGCCGCAGCAGATCCACGAAATCGGCCTGCTGGAAGTGGCGCGCATCGAGAAGGAGATGAATGGCCTGCTGGCGTCGATCGGCTACACCGAAGGCAGCATCAAGGATCGCATGACCAAGCTGGAAAAAGACCAGCAGCCGAAGGAAGCCGATCCGCGTCCGCAAATGCTTGCGCGTTACGACAGCATCATGCGCGACGCCGAGGAGCGCGCGAAGACCCTGTTCGACATCGTGCCGAAAGCGCCGGTGGTGGTGAAGCGCGAGCCCCTGTTCACCGAGAAGACGGCGGCGGCGCATTACACCGGCCCTGCTAAAGACGGCACGCGTCCTGGCATCTTCTGGGCGCCGATGCCGGGGCCGGACTTCCGCATCGTTGGCATGCGCACCCTGGTGTATCACGAGGCGGTGCCGGGCCACCACTTCCAGGTCGCGCTGCAACAGGAGAACAACAGCCTGCCGCGCTATCGCCGCGACCGCGTATTTGGCGTAGGCTCGGCGTATGGCGAAGGCTGGGCGCTGTATGCGGAGCAACTGGCGTCGGAGAATGGCTGGTATGGCGATGACGTGGTCGGCAAACTGGGCCAGCTCGATGCAGAACTGTTCCGCGCGCGCCGCCTGGTGGTGGACACCGGCCTGCACGCGATGAAGTGGACGCGCCAGCAAGGCATCGACTACGGCATCGCGCCGTCGGAGGTGGATCGTTACGTGGTGATGCCGGGCCAGGCGTGTTCCTACAAGATCGGCATGATCCGCATCCTCGACCTGCGCGCCAAGGCGCAGAAAGCCTTGGGCGACAAGTTCAACATCAAGGGCTTCCACAACACTGTTCTTGAAACCGGCAACGTCCCGCTGTCCGTGCTGGAAAAAGTCGTCGACGAGTGGATCGCGCAGCAGAAGGCCAGCTGATATGACCATTATTTCCGGCGTGCGCGTGCTGCGCGCGCCGTGCTGCGGCAATCACTACGCCTATCCGAATTATCGTTCGATGAATTTCTGTGCCTTCGAATATTGGACGGATGGGTGGAGTGACGGGGCAGCGATGCCTATTGGTGAAGGTGTGCGCGCGTGCACCTGCGGCAGTCTGTTTCTCTCGCGGGAGTGCGAATTGGTTGAGGTGAAGGAGTCGTCTGACTTGCCAAGTCCGGCGTGGGCCAGTACTGACGATTTTCGGCTGCATATTGCGAAAAATGTTGAGCCTAACCTGATGCGCGCAATGAGGCTAGATCTGTGGCGTGATTTGAACCACGCCTATCGGGAAGAGTATCGCGCGCATCGTGATAAGGAAGAAGCAGACATCCAGGCTGAATGGCATGCCGCTAACCCGGATCGCCGCACGTGGTGGGACAAGGTACGGCGTAAGCCGGCGCCGGTCTATCGGCGGCCGGATCGCCCCATCAGCTTCCCACGTTTCGAGGTCTCCGACGAGCAGCGTGAGAATATGGCCGCTCTGACCGCGCTGTTTGTGACGCGTACCTGCGATGACGGGGATAATATATTGCTGGCTGAACTCTTTCGAGAGCAAGGCCGATTCGACGACGCGAAGCATGTCTTGTCCTTGGTGAAACCAGACTATGATCCAATTCGTCAAAAAGTCATCTCAACGAGCTTAGAGCGACTTGAGCCCATGCCCATCCGTTTTCGTTACTAGCCGATATGCTTTGTCCAGTTGATCATACAGAGTTGCTAATAGATAGCGTTGGCGGTTATCAGGTTCACCGCTGCCCGCAATGCTCTATGGAGCCTCCACAATGGATCTTGATGTGGATGCCCGCCGGGGACGGTTACGATACCTCTGGACCAATAGGCATTCAATTCAGCTTCATTACTGGGGTCTAAAGGGCGGTCGGGGTCGAAGATGTATTCCGGGGCCGCTGCAATTGCGGCGTCAATTTCCTCTTGGGTAAAGTACGGACTTGAAGTACTTTCGGGTGTCATATCGATCTCCATATCTGCAAGAAATGATTCGCGCATCATCGCCAACTGGTGTCCAAGTCAAACGGACGACCCGACCACGCAATAGCCCTAAGCTGCTGATGCGTAATTCATCGTAGGACGCCGCTTGAGGTGAATCAAGCGAGCACAGGTTCGATTTATTGTTTGCGGCGCAGGAGGAGGAGGGTGGCGATGGCCCAGACCAGCAGGGCGGCGGCGGAGGCTTCTACGCCGTAGTGGCCGCCGCTCAGCCATTCTGGACCGGGCATGCTGACTTGTAGCCAGCCGCGCGCGGCGTGGCCGGAAACGGGAACCGCAAACACGCCGTCGAACAGATAGTTCCAGCCGAAGTGCAGGCCGATCGGCAGCCACAGGCGGCGCGTGACCATGTAGGCGGCGCTGTGCGTGAGGCCGGCCACGCCGGTGATCACGACGCCCAGCACGCTCACGCCTTCGTTCGGCAGGTGCGCTGCGGCGAACAGTACGAACGACGACACTAGTGCCACGCGCGTGCCCCAGCGTTGCTCAACGAGACGGAACAGCACCGCGCGGAAAATCAATTCTTCGAAGATGGCGACCATCATTTGCTCGGGCAAGGTCTTGAGCATGATGGTCCAGTCGTTGCTGCCGGTGACGTGGAACGCGCCCGCCAAGGCCAACAGGCCGGCGACGGCCAAGCCTAGGCTCGCGCCCAGCACGATGCCGGCGCCAGCTTCACGTGCGGCGCCCGGCATCGCCAGTTCGGTCAGTGCGCGCCCGGACTCGGTACGGCGCACGAAATAGCGGTAACTCAACACGCTCATCGCCGTCGCCAGCAGGAACGGCCAGCCGCCCACGCGCAGCGGCTTGGGCACGAGGATGTCGGCCAGGATCATGGTGAGAGTAATCGGCGCCAGTACGGCAATCACACCGATGACCATGCGGGTAATGGGATGCGAGAAGAAGCGATTGCGGAAGCCAAGAACGGGCGGAACGATCTGCTGGGCGATGCTCATGAAGTCTCCTGTTGGTTGCTAAATGTATCACAGCCAACGGAGCTTGTTGCTTTTTTCTTACTTCAGCAGACCGGCCAACTCAACCGCAGTTTTAACCTGCATTTTGTCGAAGATGTGGGCGCGGTGAACTTCTACCGTGCGCATGCTGATGCCTAGCTGGTCGGCCACCACCTTGTTCATTTTGCCGGCCAGGATGAGATCCAGCACTTCGCGCTCGCGCACCGACAGCGTGGCCAGGCGTGCGTGGACGGCGGCCGTTTCACCGGCGCGGCGCGAGGTGGCTAAGGCTTCCTGCACGCGGTCCATCAGCTGGTTGTCGTTGAACGGTTTTTCGAAGAAGTCGAAGGCGCCGCGCTTCAAGCTGTCCACCGCCATCGGCACGTCGCCGTGACCGGTCAGGAAGATCACCGGCATGCGCTGCACCAGTCCGCGCGACAGCAGCTGGTCGAACACCGCCACGCCGTTCATGTCCGGCATGCGTACATCGAGCAGCAGGCAGTCGCCATCGGCGTCGAACGAGCCGCTGCCGATTTGCGCGAGAAAGTGCACGCCTGATTCATAGGCGCGCGCCGGGATGGCCCGCGAAGTGGCCAGCCAGCTAAGTGAGTCGCGCACGACCGCTTCATCGTCAACGATATGCAGCATCTTGTTATGTCTCCTGTGCCGTGGCGACCGGCGCGGCCGGCAGCACGAACGTGAATATGGTTCCCCCTTGCGGGTTGGCGCGGAAGGTCAGTGCGCCACCGTGGAATTCTATCGCAGTCCGGCAGATGTTGAGGCCCATGCCCATGCCTTCCGCCTTGGTCGAGAAGAACGGCGAGAACAAGCGCTGCGCCACTTCTTCCGGGATGCCGTGCCCCTGGTCGATCACCGCCACGCTCACTTGCGCCGTCGCTTCGTCATACGCCGCCACCACGTTGAGGATGCGGCGCTGCGGCTGCACGTGCTGCATCGCCTCGATGCCGTTGCGCGTGAGGTTGAGCAGCACTTGTTCGATCATTACGCGGTCGGCGCGCACCGCCGGCAGGTCGGCCGGAATCTCGGTGCGGAATGAAACGTAGCTTTGGCGCGCTTGCAGTTCGATCAGCGCGCGGATGCTCTCCAGCAGCGATCCTATCGCCACTTCCTGCCGCAGCGGTTCGCGTTTCTTCACAAATTCGTGCACGCTGCGGATGATCTGACCGGCGCGCTGCGCCTGCGCGCCTGCTTGTTCCAGCGCCGGCTTGAGGATGTTGCAGTCGACCGGGCCGTCGCGATCCAGCACATTCAAGGCGCCGGTGGTGTAGCTCGATATCGCGGCCAGCGGCTGGTTCAGTTCGTGCGCCAGCATCGAGGCGATTTCGCCCATGGTCGCCATGCGCGCTGATGCTTGCAGCTTTTCTTGCTGCTGGCGATTCAGTTCTTCGATGCGCTTGCGATCGGAGATGTCGAGGATGGAGCCCATCCAGCCGGTCTGCTTACCGTCGTTGTCCACCAGCGGTGCTTCAAAGATCAGCACTGGCACGCGCTCACCATCTGGACGCTGGAAGAAGGTTTCGAATTGCGGCGTGACTTTGCCCGCCAGGACGTTGGCAAACCGCGTCTGGTATTCAGCCATCGCTTCCGGCGCCCAGTAGGGCATGGGCGGCAGTTTGCCGACGATTTCCTCGGCCGGGTAGCCGACGATCTGGCAGAAGGCCGGATTCACATAGGTGATGCGGCCTTCCAGATCGCGTGCGCGCAAGCCGGTCACCAGCGAGTTTTCCATCGCGGTGCGGAAGGTCATCTGCTGGCGCAGCGCACCTTCTGCTGCAAGGCGCTTCGAGATGTGGCCCCACAGCGCGAGCAAGCTCCATAACAGGCCTAGCGACAGCACGATTACCGAACCGACCAGCAGATTAGGCAGCAGCTGCGGCTCGCTCTTTACGCTATCCGTCACCAGCGTGACCGAGGCGCCCGGCAAATCGAGCGCGCGCTTGTGGGTGTAGACGCCGTGGCCAGGGCCAGCCGCCGCGCGCCGCGCCAGCACTTTGTCGTCGCGATCCACCAGCGTCACCTGGTTGTCCTGCGCGAACCACCACGGCACCATCTCTTCCAGCATGACGCTGGTCTGATAAGTGGCGACCAGGCTGCCGAGATATTCGTCGCCGCGGAACAGCGGCACATGGTAATCCATCAGCACCGCCGATGGCGCCGCCGATTCGTTCGGCGTTTGCGCTTCCGGCTGGGTGTACATGGCGCGGCGCGTTTTGCGCGTGATGTCGGCGGTGGCCTTGGAGGCCGTCGACAGCGATACCGGGCGCCCGAGTGGGTCGCTGCTGCCGCCCAGTTCTCCGTCAGGCTTGATCCACACCACGCGCAGCAGCTCGTGGCCGTTTTTCAGCAGGCGCGCCATGTGGTCGTGCAGCTGCTTGTGCGTGAGATTGTTGGAGGTGATTTCCAGCGCCAGCGTGCGCAGGCTTTCCTCGTCGCGCCCCAGCTGGAAGCGGATGGTTTGCTCGACCCACAGGGTGTCGGCAATCAGCTGCTCCTGGCGCTCGTTGCTTTCCATCTGGCGCGCTTGCCACGGTAGCCAGATCAGAATCGCCAGAAAAAACAACACCAGCACGATGGGCAGCAGCCAGCGCAGCGAGGTGCTGGAATGCGGGCGGCGGCGCGCGGCAGGCGCTGTAGAAGGCGATGGCGTCATGGGCAGTCAGAGTAGCTGGTCGCGCCAGGGTGGCCATTGTGGTTATCCACAGTTGCCAGTCTTGCAGCGATTTATAAGAATCGGTGAAAATAGAATAAGTTTAACGTAACACTTCACCAGGAGACTTCATGAAACTGAAACACGCCCTGCTCGTCCTGAGCGCGGCGCTGAGCTTCAACGCGTATGCTCAAGCGCCTATCGTCATCAAATTCAGCCACGTGGTTGCTACCGACACGCCGAAAGGCCAGGCCGCAGAGCGCTTCAAACAACTGGCGGAAAAAGCCACCAACGGCCGCGTGAAGGTCGAGGTATATCCAAACAGCCAGCTGTACAAGGACAAGGAAGAACTTGAAGCGCTGCAGCTGGGCGCGGTACAGATGCTGGCGCCGTCGCTGGCAAAATTTGGCCCGCTGGGCGTGAAGGAATTCGAAGCCTTCGACCTGCCGTTCATCTTCCCATCGAAGACGGCGCTGTACAACGTGACCGAAGGTGAAATCGGCAAGTCGCTGCTGAAGAAGCTGGAGCCGAAGGGCATTACCGGCCTGGCCTTCTGGGATAACGGCTTCAAGGTGATGTCGGCCAACAAGCCGCTGCGCGCGCCGGCTGATTTCAAAGGCCTGAAGATGCGTATCCAGTCGTCCAAAGTGCTGGACGCGCAGATGCGCGCACTGGGCGCCAACCCGCAAGTGCTGGCGTTCTCCGAGGTGTACCAGGCACTGCAAACCGGCGTGGTAGACGGCACCGAGAACCCGCCATCGAATATGTACACCCAGAAGATGCACGAAGTGCAGAAGTACGTGACCGTGTCCAACCACGGCTACCTGGGCTACGCGGTGATCGTCAACAAGAAGTTCTGGGACGGCCTGCCAGCCGACATCCGCGCCGCGCTGGATAAGGCGATGAAGGATGCCACCACCTTCGAGAAAGCCATCGCCCAGCGCGACAACGATCTGGCGCTGGAAGCCATCAAGAAGACCGGCAAGACCGAGATCTACACGCTCAGCGTGAAAGAGCAGGCCGACTGGCGCAAGGCGCTGCTGCCAGTGCACCAGCAGATGGAAGGCCGCATCGGCAAAGAGCTGATCTCGGCAATCAATAAAGAAGCGGCCAAGTAAGCCACTCGCGGGGCGGCACCGTGCCGCCCCATTTTCTCTCCTTCCTTGGAAGACCACCATGAAATTCCTCGATCGACTCGAAGAATGGCTGATCGCGTCCCTCATGGCCGCAGCGACCATCCTGATCTTCGTCGCGGTGCTGCACCGCTACCTGTCCGGGCTACCGATTCCCGGCTTGCAGGATTACCTGATCCAGCTGAATACCAGCTGGGCGCAGGAGGCCTGCATCTACATGTTCGTCTGGATGGCCAAGTTCGGCGCCGCCTACGGCGTGCGCACCGGCATCCACGTCGGCGTGGACGTGCTGATTAACCGCATGAGCACGCCATGGCGCAACAAGTTCATCATCTTCGGGCTGCTGGCCGGCGCCGTGTTTACCGGCATCGTCGGCACGCTGGGCGCGAGCTTCGTATGGGAAATCGGCCATACCGACCAAACCTCTGCCGACCTTGAAATGCCGATGTGGATCGTCTACCTGGCGGTGCCGCTGGGCTCTTACCTGATGTGCTTCCGCTTCTTGCAAGTGCTGGTGACGTTTGCCCGCACCGGCGCGCTGCCCAAGCATGACCATTCCCACGTCGAGGGATTGGACAATGAATTGTCGGCCGATAAAGGAGCCCGCGCATGAACGCCCTGATTATTTTCGTGCTGCTGCTGGCGCTGATGCTGACCGGCATGCCGATCTCCATCTCGCTCGGCCTGACGGTGCTGACCTTCCTGTTCACCATGACCCAGGTGCCGATCGAATCGGTGGCGCTGAAGCTGTTCACCGGCATCGAGAAATTCGAGATCATGGCGATCCCGTTCTTTATCCTGGCCGGGAATTTCCTGACCCATGGCGGGGTGGCGCGGCGCATGATCAACTTCGCCAGCGACATGGTTGGCCACTGGCACGGCGGGCTGGCGCTGGCCGGCGTGCTGGCGTGCGCGCTGTTTGCCGCGGTATCGGGCTCGTCGCCAGCCACGGTGGTGGCGATCGGCTCGATCATCCTGCCGGCCATGGTGCGCCAGGGCTATCCAAAGAGCTTCGGCGCCGGCGTGATCACCACCTCGGGCGCGCTGGGCATCCTGATCCCGCCGTCGATCGTGATGGTGATGTACTCGGTGACCACC
Source organism: Duganella rivi (assembly GCF_009857435.1). Taxonomy (GTDB): domain Bacteria; phylum Pseudomonadota; class Gammaproteobacteria; order Burkholderiales; family Burkholderiaceae_D; genus Rugamonas; species Rugamonas rivi. The sequence continues at coordinate 608,832 of NZ_WWCK01000005.1, read as the reverse complement.
AACACCTCGGTCGGCAAGCTGTTCATGGCCGGCGTGGTGCCGGGCGTGATGCTGGCCTTCTTCCTCGGCCTGACCACCTGGTGGCTGGCGCGCAAGCACGGCTACCCGCGCATGGCCAAGGCCAGCTGGGGCCAGCGCTGGGCCAGCTTCCGCAAGAGCGCCTGGGGCTTGCTGTTGATCGTGATCGTGATGGGCGGCATTTACACCGGCTCGTTCACGCCGACCGAGGCGGCAGCGATGGCGGCGGTGTATGCCTTCGTCATTGCCGTGTTCGTCTACAAGGATCTCAAGCTCAAGCAGGTGGGCAAGGTGCTGCTGGACTCGGCGTCGATGTCGGCTATGCTGCTGTACATCATCACCAACGCCGTGCTGTTCTCGTTCCTGATGACCAGTGAAAACATCCCGCAGGCGATGGCCGAGTGGCTGACCGGGCAGGGGCTGGGTGTGGTTGCGTTCCTGCTGGTGGTGAACGTGCTGCTGCTATTGGCTGGTAACGTGATGGAACCGTCGTCGATCGTGCTGATTATGGCGCCTATCCTGTTCCCGGTGGCGATGAAGCTGGGAGTCGATCCGGTGCACTTCGGCATCTTGATCGTGGTCAACATGGAGGTCGGCATGTGCCATCCGCCGGTGGGCCTGAACCTGTACGTGGCCTCGGGCATTACCAAGATGGGTATCACGGAATTGACGGTGGCGGTGTGGCCTTGGCTGCTGACCATGCTCGCGTTTTTGGTGCTGGTCACGTATGTACCACAAATTTCGCTTTGGCTCCCGAATTTAATTTACTCTTAAACTAGTCCGCTGCCGGTACGCAAAAAAAACTGGGAAAAAGCCAAAAACATAAGTTATGATGGCGTCGCTCTCAGGGATACGTGCATATCGATATGCAGCCCGGTAGCAAAGAATTGTAAGTGGGGAGTGTGTATAGAAACGGTAACGAATACCGGCACTAGATCGAGGAGACACACGTTTTACAGAATGTCGCTGTTATAGGGTCTGCAGGCCGCCACAAGCGCGCTACGGAACCAGGCAAGCGACCGGGAACGTGAAGCAGGATTTGAAAACGCACCAGACGGTGCGTTTTTTTTTGCCCGCGCCAATTACAATACACATCATGTTGGCATTGTTGCTGTAGCGGGCATGCAACATAATGGTGCATAAGGACAACTTTTTGGTGCAAGCAACTGTGAACAAAATACAACAAGGCAGCGAGCTGTTTTCCGCGATTCTGGCCCTGCCTTTCGGGATGCTAGGCATTCGCACGGCATCCGGGGTGATTACCGAGCTGTGCTACCTGCCGCCCCATTTTGATGCAAAGGCGCCGCAGGACGCGACTGCCGAGCTGGCCGCTTATCAATTGGAGCAGTACTGCAAGGACGCCGATTACCAATTCACGCTGCCGTTGAAGCCGGTCGGCACCGAGTTCCAGCAAAAGGTGTGGGAGGCGATCAGTTCGATCCCGCGCGGCAGCATGCGTACTTACGGCGAACTGGCCAAGCACCTCGGCTCTGCGCCGCGCGCGGTGGGGCAGGCTTGCGGTGCCAACTGGTTTCCGATCGTGGTGCCATGCCACCGGGTGACGGCGGCGAGCGGTTTGGGCGGCTTCTCTAACAGCGACGATCCCAACGGCTACCTGCTGGGCGTGAAGCGCTGGCTGCTGGCGCATGAAGGTTCGAGCGAGTACGCATGGCAGCAGACAACCTTGCTCTGATCGACGAGTTCTGCGACAGCCTGTGGCTGGAAGACGGGCTGTCCAAGAACACGCTGGAAGCTTACCGGCGCGATATGCGCCTGTTCGCTGGCTGGCTGGAAAAGAAGCGCGAGCAGGTCGACGGCTTGCTGGCGGTACAGGCGCACGATATCGAAAGCTATATCGCGGCGCGCCACGAGCAGGGCAAGGCCACTTCCTCCAACCGTCGCTTGTCGGTGATCAAGCGCTTCTACCAGATGCTGCTGCGCCAGCGCCGGATTGAAGTTGATCCCAGCCTGAAGCTGGCCTCTGCCAAGCAGCCACAGCGCTTCGTCCATACGCTCAGCGAAGCGCAGGTGGAGGCCTTGCTGGGCGCGCCGGACGTCAATACCCCATTGGGCCTAAGAGAACGCACCATGCTGGAGCTGATGTACGCCAGCGGGCTGCGCGTGTCGGAACTGGTCGACCTCAAGCTGCTGGAATTGAGCATGAATGACGGCGTGCTGCGCGTGACCGGCAAGGGCGCGAAAACGCGGCTGGTGCCGTTCGGCCAGCAGGCGCGATCGTGGCTAGAGCGCTACTTGAAAGACGCGCGCGGCGTGATCCTCAACGGCCAGCAGGACGATGCGCTATTCGTCACCGGGCGCGGCGCCGGCATGACGCGGCAAATGTTCTGGGTCTTGATTAAAAAGCATGCCCTGAAAGCCGGCATCACTGCGCCGCTGTCGCCGCACACCTTGCGCCACGCGTTTGCCACCCACTTGCTCAACCACGGCGCCGACTTGCGTGTTGTGCAACTGTTGCTGGGACACTCAGATATTTCAACCACGCAGATCTATACCCACGTCGCAAGGGAACGTTTGAAGCATTTGCATGCGCAACATCATCCTCGCGGTTGAGCAACTTCGGTCATAATGGGGGCAGGGCAACGCTTTTAGAGAAGGAGTGGCAAATGGCCAAAACGAACTTCGCGTATGAAAAGCGGCAGCGTGAGTTGGAAAAGAAGAAAAAGCAGGAAGAGAAAGCCCGGCGCAAGGCCGAGCTGAAGAATAATCCGGGGCTGGCGCAGGAAGGCGAGGAAGATCTCGCTGAGGGCGAAACCTCCGGCCTCGCCCCCGATGATGAAGATTAGCTGTCATTGAGCGCCTTGAGCGAAATGATTTGTCGCGCGGATGGGGTTGACGTTGTTGTTGCTGTTGCCTTGGTGCGGACGGCACTAATCAACCCGCACACCGCTGCGGCCAGGGTCTGACCCCGTACGGGGTCAGACCCTTTCGGTAGGGGTGCTTTTTCAGGAGCGTGGAGAAGCGCCAACGTCTGGTCATCCTGAGTACCCCGTCGAATTACGCTACTTCGGCTTCTTCTTTTTTCACCTCGTGCAGTTCGTGCTCTTCTTCGTGCTTGCCCTTGAAGAGGCGCGCGCAGCGTTTGCCGAGGCTGTCGAGGTAGGTATAGGCCACCGGCACCACCACCAAGGTCAGCAGGGTTGAGGTCAGCACGCCGCCGATCACCGCGCGGCCCATCGGCGCCTGCGTTTCGCCGCCTTCGCCCATGCCGATCGCCATGGGCAGCATGCCGAACACCATGGCCAGCGTGGTCATCAGGATAGGGCGCAGGCGCACCTGGCCGGCCGTCATCAGCGCTTCATACTGGCTCTGGCCTTCCTTCTGCGCGTGGTTGGTAAAGTCCACCAGCAGAATCGCGTTCTTGGTCACCAGACCCATCAGCATGATGAAGCCGATCACCGAGAAGATGTTGAGCGTGCTGCCGGTCACCAGCAGCGCCACCAGCACGCCGATCAGCGACAGCGGCAAGGACATCATGATCGCCACCGGCTGCAGGAAGCTGCCGAACTGCGACGCCAGCACCAGGTAGATGAAGATCACCGCGATGCCCAGCGCGATCATGGCCGAGGTCATCGACTGCTCCATCTCTTGCGCATTGCCGCCGACGTCGAAACGCACGCCGGACGGCAGCTCGATTTCCTTCATGGCCTTTTTCACGTCGCTGTCGACGTCGCCGCCGGGACGGCCTTCGGTACTGGCGTACACCGCCACGCGGCGTTGCAGCGCCTGGCGCTTCAGCACTTGCGGGCTGAAGGCCGGCACAAAGTCCACCACCTGGCGCAGCGGCACCATCACCGGACGGCCGTCCGGGCCGAGCTTGCTCGACGCCAGCGACAGGTCGGCCAGGTCGGTCACTTTCTGGCGGCTGGACTTCGGCAACTGCACGTTGACTTCGTAGTTCTGGCCATCGGCCGCCAGGAAGTGCGAGGTGGTGTCTCCTGCCACGAACGGCCGCAGGGCGGTGCCGATTTGCTGCGTGGTCAGGCCGAGGTCACTGGCCAGCTCGTTGTTGATCTTGATGTTGGTCGATGGGTTGGCGCCTTCCTGGCTGTATTCGAGGTCGACCAGGCCTTTGATCTTGCGCATCTTCTCCATCAGGCGATGCGCGACGTCATCCAGCTTGGCTTCGTCGGTGCCGAGGATGGCGATGAAAATCGGCTTCATGCCCGCCGTCAGCGTGATGCCGGCGATCTGGTTCAGGCGCGCGCGGATCGCCGCCTCCATCTGCTGCTGCGAGCGCCGATGGTGGAATTTGCGATCCTTCAGCTTGATGTCGATCTGCGCGGTGTTGCGGCCATCCCAGGTGCCCACCACAGCGATCACGTTGTCGATTTCCGGGAAGGCCTTGAGCGCGTCTTCCACCTGGTGCACCTTGTTGTTGGTGTAGTCGAGGCTGGAGCCGACCGGGGTCTTAACCAGGAAGTTGACCCAGCCGTTGTCCTGCTCCGGCATCATCTCGCCGCCGATTTTCGGCACCAGCAGGATGCTGCCGGCGAACAGTGCAAAGGCCAGCACCAGCGTCGACTTCTTCCAGCGCAGCGCCAGCGCCAGCACCTTGCCATACACCTTGTGCAGCCATTCCACGCCGCCTTCCAGCCAGTGCATGAAGCGGCCCAGCCACGGCAGATACTTGAAGCGATCCTCAACCGGATCAGGCCATACCGACGACAGCATCGGATCGAGCGTGAACGAGACAAACAGCGACACCAGCACCGCCACCGCTACGGTAATCCCGAACTGCAGGAAGAAGCGGCCGATGATGCCGTCCATGAAGGCCACCGGGATGAACACGGCCACGATGGCAAAGGTGGTGGCCATCACCGCCAGGCCGATTTCGTTGGTGCCGTCTTCCGCCGCCTGGCGGTGTTTCTTGCCCATGCCGAGGTGGCGCACGATGTTTTCACGTACCACGATCGCATCGTCAATCAGCAGGCCGATGCACAGCGACAGCGCCATCAGCGTCAGGAAGTTGAGCGTGAAGCCGAACGCCTTCATGGCGATGAAGCTGGCCAGCACTGAGATCGGCAGCGTCAGGCCGGTGATGATGGTCGAGCGCCACGAGTGCAGGAAGAAGAACACGATCACCATGGTCAGCACCGCGCCTTCGATGATGGTTTTCTTGACGTTATCCAGCTGCGCCTGCACCTTCAGCGATTCGTCGTTGAGCACTTCGACCTTGATGTCGGCCGGCAGGGTTTTCTTGAGGTCGGCGGCCACTTGCTGGATGCGGCGGCCTACTTCCACCACGTTGGCGTCCTGCACCTTGGTGATGTCGAGCGTGACGGCGCGGTTGCCGTTGATGCGCGAGATCGACAATTCTTCCTGCGCGCCGTCTTCCACGGTAGCGACTTGCTCCAGATAGACCGGGCCGTTGGCGCGGCGCGCGACGATGATCTTGTTGAAGTCGCGCGGGTCCTTCATCTTGCCTTCCACCCGCACCAGCCGCTCGCTGGCGCCGTAGCTGATAAAGCCGGCCGGCAGGTTGGTATTGGTGTTCTGGATCGCGTTCAGTACTTCGTCCACGCCGACCGCCTGCGCGGTCAGATCGTTGGGGCGCAGTTGGATCAGGATCTGGCGCGCCGTCATGCCGTTGACGCGCACCTGGCCGACGCCGGCCACGCCCTGGAAGCGCTTGGCAATGATCTGGTCGGCCAAGGTCGATAGTTCGCGTAGCGAGTGCTCGCTGGCGGTCAGGCCGATCTGCGCGATCGGACGGGCGTTTTCGCCTTCGAAGCGGATGATGAACGGATCCTTGGCTTCGCGCGGGAAGCGCGGCCGCACCTGCGCCACCTTGTCGCGCAAATCCTGCATGGCGCGATCCATATCGGCCGACAGTTCGAAGTCGATGTAGACGCCGGCGCGGCCTTCCCAGGAATTGGAGCGCAGCGTCTTGATGCCGCTGACGGTGTTGACCGCTTCCTCGATCGGACGGGTGATGTCGTTTTCCACCGCTTCCGGCGAGGCGCCCGGATACTGCACCTCGATGGCGGCGCCAGGAATCTCGACGTTGGGCATGGCTTCCAGGCCCAGGCCGCGGTACGAGAACAGGCCCAGCACCATCAGCGCCACCATCACCATGGTGGCGAATACCGGATTCTGGATACTGATTTTAGTGATCCACATAATCAGCCCTTCGACGGTTCAGCGGCTTTGGCTTGTGCCGACGGCGGCGGCGCGGACGGCAGCTTGACCGAGGCGCCCGGCTTCAGGCTGTCCAGGCGCGAAATGATGACGTGCGCGCCTTGCTGCAGGCCCTCCTGTACTTCGGCATAGCCTTCCTCTTCGTTGCGCAGGCCGATCTTGACCGGCTGCGCCAGCAGCTTGCCTTGTTCTACCTTGTAGACGATCTGCTGGCCGTCCTTGTCGCTGCGGATGGCGGCCAGCGGCACCACCGGCGCCACGGCCGAGCGGTCGGTGACGATGCTGCCCTTGGCGAACATACCGGCGCGCAGCGCGTGGTCGTCGTTCTTGACCGAGATGTAGACCAGCATGGCGCGCGAGCCGGCCTCGGTGGCCGGATTGATGCGCGCGACCTTGCCGGCGAACTCGCGCTGGGCGAAACCATCGACGCGGAATTTCACATCCTGTCCCACTTTCACGCGCGGGATTTCGGAGGCCGGCACTTGCGCTTCCAAGGTCAGCTCGGACAGGTTGACGATGCTGTACACCGGCATATCGAGCGCCAGCTTTTCGCCGGCCTGGACGTGGCGCTTGCTGATCACGCCATCGATAGGCGCCTTGATCACGCCGTCGTTGAGGGCAATGCGCGCAATCTCCACCATCGCTGCTGCCGACTTGACGGCGGCGCGCGCCAGGTCGACCGTGTTCTGGGTCGAATCGTAGGCGTTTTGCGAGATGTATTTTTGCTGGAGCAGGGCTTGGCTGTTACCTTCGTTTTTGGTTGCCATCGCCAGCTTGGCTTGTGCTTCGTCGAGCATCGCTTGCTGCTGTTGCAGGCGCGCGCGCAGGTCGGCCTGGTCGATGCGGGCCAGCACCTGGCCGGCGCTGACCGGCATGCCTTCTTGCAGCGTGGTCGCTTCCACCACGCCCGACACCTTGGACTTGATGGTGGCGGAACTCAGGGGCGCCAGCGAGCCGGATAAGGGCAAGCTGACCGCCAATGAACGGGCGCCGACGGCGGCGATGTCGCCGGTCGACAATTCGAATACGTCTTTCTTTTCCTTGGCCGCAGGCGCCGCCGCTGCGGCCGGGGCAGCGGCAGGCGCTTGCTTGTTGTGCCAGACAGTCCAACCGCCGCCGGCCAGCGCAACCACAACGAGAATAGCTACCGGTTTGCGCCAGGCTTGTTTGCGCACGGTAGGCTGAGTGTATGGGGGGAGGGTTTCAAGTTTCATATCGTTTTTCTGGTATGGATTGCGCATGGTGTCACTTTAGGCCGTTGCAAGAGTGACAGCCAGCAGAATGCGATAGGCGGTGTAAAAACACGCCTGAAATGCAGAAAAACGAGATTGGCGGGAAATTAATACATGCGTAGCCTTACCAGCACCTGGCCGTGGTCTGACGCATCCGGCTGCTGCGGCTGCAAGTGACTGTTCAGGTAGCTGACGTGCAGCACTTCGCCCACCGCGTGGCGCGAGGCCGGGTGGAATTCTTCCGACACCAGCACGTGGTCGATGGTCATCTGATGACCGTCGTGGGTGATGGTGTAGCCGCCGTCGCGGTGGTTCTCGCGGCCGGGCTGGAGTTGACGGCAATCGAACAACTGGCCGCGCAATTCCTCACCCGGCTCGCAGGATTTGCCCGCGCCCATGACGATGTGGGTGGTGACGGCGTCAACGGTGTCGTTGAAATCGCCGAGCACCACGCGCGGGCGGCGCTGTTCCTTGTCCATAGCGCTGAGCAGGGCGCGCAGCGCAACCGCCTCGGTGCCGCGCCGGATCAGCGAGCGCAGATTGGCTTGCGCATGCAGCATCGGGTCGTCGCCGACGTCGCCGTTGCGGTAGTCCGGGCGCTTGGATTTCAGGTGGATCACGATCACATCGGCAATTTGCTGGTTCGGCAGCACCACTTGCGCGTGCAGCGGCGCACGCGCGAAGCGGTCGGCGTCGCGGCTGCCTTCGGGCAGGGCCACACCGTCCGGGAACATGATGTAGGCGGCGGCCGGCGCGGCCAGCGGCAGGCGCGTGATCAGCGCCACTTCCGGCGTCAGGCGCGGCGCGCCGGTGAGGGAATCGGGCGGCGGCTCAAAGCCGGCCAGGGTGGCGTCGCGGTAGCGGCGGCTGTGCGCCATGACGTCGCGCAGTGCGTCCAGGGAGAAGATTTCTTGCAGGCCGATCACGTCGGCATCCAATTCGTCGAGCTGCTGCGCCGTCCACGTCACTTTTGCCTGGTACTCGGCTTCGGTCAGGGGCGCCAGATTGTCGTACAATTTCGCCCCAGGCTGGGAAAGATTGCATACATTGAAAGTGGCAAAGCGAATTTCCTGCTGCATAATGGACAACTCCCCCCGATCACACCATGGCTAAAAAAGAGCACATCTCCGAAACTCCAGCGACCCAGCTGCTGCGCAAGAACAAGGTGGCGTTCTCCGAGCACCCGTATGACTACGAGGAGCACGGCGGCACCGGCGTTTCATCGCGCGAGCTGGGCGTCGACGAGCATCACGTGGTCAAGACCCTGGTGATGCAAGACGAAGCCGCTAAACCCTTAATTGTGCTGATGCATGGCGATTGCAAGGTCTCGACCAAGAATCTCGCCCGCAACATCGGCTGCAAGTCCGTCGAACCGTGCAAGCCGGAAGTGGCGTCGCGCCACAGCGGCTACATGATCGGCGGCACCTCGCCATTCGGCACCAAGAAGAGTATGCCCGTGTACGTAGAGGATAGCATCCTTGCGCTGGAAACGATTTATATCAATGGCGGTAGGCGCGGCTATCTGGTCGGCATCAAGCCCCAAGTGCTGACCGAGCTGCTGAACGCCAAGCCGGTACACTGCGCTCTGGCCGAGTAAGGCGCGGCAGTGTATATTCCGTCCCAAATTCGGGGTCAGTTCTGCCAATCGGACATTTCGCGCGCGAAATGTCCGATTGGCAGAACTGACCCCGAATTTGGGATAACAATAATTTGAGGAAAAGATGAATACAGTTTGGATGACCGTGGCCGCGTACCTGATCGGCTCGATCTCGTTTGCCGTTGTCAGCAGCAAGTTGTTCGGCCTGGCCGATCCCCGCACCTACGGTTCGAAAAATCCCGGCGCCACTAATGTGTTGCGAAGCGGCAACAAGGGGGCGGCGATTGCTACTCTGATCGGCGATGCCGTCAAGGGCTGGCTGGCAGTCTGGCTGGCGATTCATTTCCAGAACCAGCTGAATATCGGCGATGCGACCATCGCGCTGGTGGCGATTGCCGTGTTCCTGGGCCACCTGTGGCCGGTATTCTTCCGCTTTGTCGGCGGCAAGGGCGTGGCAACGGCGGCCGGTGTGCTGCTGGGCTTGAATCCTTGGCTAGGCGTCGCCACCTTGGTAACGTGGCTGGCCGTGGCGTTTGCATTCCGTTATTCGTCGCTGGCAGCCTTGGTGGCGGCAGTGTTTGCGCCGTTCTATTATGGTTTATTGTTTGGCGTTGAGCCGCAGTTGTACGCCGTGTTCGCCATGAGCGCGCTGTTGGTTTACCGTCACGCGAAAAATATCTCCAACCTGATTGCAGGCAAGGAGAGCCGCATCGGCAGCAAAGCGAAAGGCAAGTAAAAATGGCAACTACTCTCAAAATCGATTTCGTCTCGGACGTCTCTTGCCCATGGTGCGCCATCGGCCTGAGCTCGCTGGACAAGGCGCTGGCCGCCATCGGCGATGATGCCGAAGTTAGTATCCACTTCCAGCCGTTCGAGCTGAACGCGAACATGCCGCCGGAAGGCCAGGACATCACCGAGCACCTGACCGAGAAATACGGCTCGACCGCCGAGCAGCAACAGCAAGCGCGCGAGATGATCCGCGCGCGCGGCGCCGAGGTCGGTTTTGAGTTTGCGATGGACAAGCGCGGCCGCATTTACAACACCTTCGACGCGCACCGCCTGCTGCACTGGGCCGGTTTGCAAGGCAAGCAGAAGGAACTGAAGCAGGCGCTCTTCAAGGCCTACTTCACACAAGGCCTGGATCCCAGCGCGCACGAAGTGCTGATCTACGTCGCCGGCGAAGTCGGTCTCGACAAGGATGCGGCGCGCCAGGTGCTGCATTCCGGCGAGTACGGCAACGAGGTGCGCGAGGCCGAGCAGTTCTTCCAGCGCCACGGCATTAACTCGGTGCCGGCCGTGATCATCAACGAGCGCCACCTGATTTCCGGCGGCCAGCCGGCCGAGGTGTTCGAACGCGCGTTGCGGGAGATTATGTCCAAGGCGTAAAAAGTCGCCTACTTTCCTCTTGTTTTGCTATAAACTCCTTGGGTAAAAATGATAAGACACTTGTCACTCTACTCAGGGAGGCCCATGCTGGCCGTAGAAAAAGTTCACACGCTGCACACTGCTCGTCCCCAGGCGGACCAATTCCGGCTCGCCGCGCTGCACCGTTATCACATCCTCGACACCCCCGCCTGTGAAGATTTCAGCTTCCTGACTGAGCTGGCGGCCAAGGTGTGCGAAGTTCCTTACGCTTTCATTTCGCTGGTTGACACCGACCGCGTGTGGGTCAAATCCTGCACCGGCATGCAGATGGGCGAGCTGCCGCGCGGCGAGAGCTACTGCTCGCTGGCCGTGCTGGGCGATGCCGCCACCGAAATCCCCGACCTTAGCGACGACCCGCGCACCGCGCACATGGCGCTGACCGTCGGCGAGCCGCATATGCGCATGTACAGCAGCGTGGCGCTGACGTCCTCGGACGGCCACGCCATCGGCACCCTGTGCGTGCTGGACACCAAGCCGGGCCGCCTGCGCGACGACCAGCGTGCCACGCTGGCGAAACTGGCGCGGCAGGTGATGGCGCTGATCGAGCTGCGTTCCAACGAGCGCAATCTCGAAGCTGCCGTGCGCGAGCTGGAGTTGCTGGCCACCACCGACGAGTTGACCGGCTTGCACAACCGCCGCTCGCTGCTGCACCGCCTGAAGTTCGAGGTGGCGCGTGCGCGCCGTTTCCGCGCGCCGCTATCGGCGCTGATGATCGACGTCGATCACTTCAAGAAAATCAACGATGAATACGGCCATGTGGTGGGTGACCAGGTGCTGGCCAACATCGGCCGCTTGCTGCGCGAGAACGTGCGCGTGATCGATATGCCGACCCGCTACGGCGGCGAAGAAATGTGCGTGCTGCTGCCGAATACGCCGGTGGAAGGCGCGTGCAAGCTGGCCGAAACGCTGCGCGCTAAAATAGAGGCGCAGATCCACGTGGCCGGCGCGCGCCAGTTGCAGATCACTGCAAGCATCGGCGTGGGCGCGTTCAACCACATGGAAATCGATGACGCGGAAAGCTTGCTAAAGCAAGCCGACGCCGCGATGTACCGCGCCAAGCGCGGCGGCCGTAATCGCGTGGAATGCGGCGCTGACTAAGAGGAGACGGATCATGCCTACTGCTAGCTGGAACGGCGTCGTCATCGCGCAGGCGGACGACGGCGAAGTTCAAATCGTCGAGAACAATGTCTACTTCCCGCCGTCCAGTGTGAAGCGGGAATATCTGCAAGCGAGCAGCCACACTTCGCGCTGTCCGTGGAAGGGCTTGGCCAGTTATTACACGCTCAGCGTCAACGGCAAGCTCAATGAAAACGCTGCGTGGTACTACCCGGAGCCTTCCGAGAAGGCCGCGCAGATCAAGGACCACGTGGCCTTCTGGCGCGGCGTCGAGGTGCAGCGCTAGTTGGATAACATCACTCACAGCATTATCGGCTTTGGCGTTGGCGAGGTAGTGCATCGCAGTCTGCCTGCGGAGGTGGACTCGCTGTCGCAGCGCGTGCGGCATCGGCTGTTGCTGGTGTCGTGCGCGCTGGCGAGTAATTTTCCTGATCTCGATCTGTTCCTGACCAAGCTGCTGCCCGATCCTTTGGGCTATCTGCTCAATCATCGCGGGCATACGCATACGGCGTTGTGGGCGCTGCCGCAGGCGTTGGTGCTGGCGGCCTTGCTGTGGCTTTGCTGGCCTTCGGCACGTGCGCTGCTGCGCTCTAGCCGTCCGGCGCGGCTTGGTTTTGCGCTCAGTATCGGCGTCGGCTTTGCGCTGCATTTGCTGATGGACTTTACCAATTCGTACGGCGTGCATCCTTGGTATCCATTTGATGGCCGCTGGTTTTATGGCGATATGGTGTTCATCATTGAGCCGCTGTTTTGGGTGGCGATTGGTGTGCCGATGGCGCTGATTATGCGCTGGCGGTCTTTGCGTTTTATCGGTTTGCTGGCTTTGTTTGCGGCGCTGGTGTTTTTTGCGGCGCGTGGTTATTTGGGATGGATGTCATTTGCGGCGCTGCTGGCGATTGCTGCTGTTTGCGGCGTGGCGCAGTGGCGTTCGGGTGAGCAGGGACGCGGTGGTTTGCTGCTGGCGCTGGGCGTCAGTGTGGTGTTCATTGCGGGACAGGGCGTGGCGTCGCACGTGGGCCGGGCGCTGATTACGGCGGACTTGCAGCGCATCGATCCTTCGTCACGCGTGCTGGATGTGGCGATGACGGCGTTCCCGTCGCAGCCGCTGTGCTGGACCTACGTCAGCATGGAGAGCAATGGCGAACAGTATCGCCTGCGCCGTGGCATTGCCAGCGTGGCGCCAGCGTGGCTGGCGGCTGCGGCGTGTCCGGCAGGCTTGAACGAGCAGCCGCAAACCGTTAGCGGCAGCTTGCAGGAGCTGCGCGCGCAGAAGGCCGGCAACTGCCAAGTTGACGCCTGGCTGCGCTTTGGCCGCATGCCGATCTTGGCGAATGGCGTGCTATCCGATTACCGCTTCGCCACCACGCCGCGCGGGAACTTCACCTCGCTGCGTGTCAACGAATCAGCCCCATGCCCGCAAGGTGTGCCGGCATGGGGCTATCCGCGCGCTGACTTGTTTTAAGCGGCTTGCTTCAACACGTCATCGTGATCGGTGGAGGTGGCGAGGTCGATCCACTCCGCCATCTCTTTTTCCACGAACTGGTTTTTAGCGCGCACGCGTTGCACCGTGTCCGAACCGAGTTGCAGGCGGACTGGCGGCTTGTCGCTGTCGGCCAGTTGCAGCAGGGCGCCTGCCAGCTTGACTGGATCGCCAGGCTGCGCATGGTTGGCGCCTGCCGCGAAGTCGCGCATCGCGCCTACCGTGGCGGCGTAGGAATCGATGCGGTCACGCGTGGACACCAGCGAAGTGGTATCGAGGAAGTCAGTGCGGAAGAAGCCCGGTTCCACCACGGTCACCTGGATGCCCAGCGGTTCCAGCTCGATCGACATTGCTTCGCTCAAGCCTTCCACCGCAAACTTGGTCGAACCGTACACGCCCCAGCCGGCATACGAAGAGTAGCCGCCCACCGACGAGATGTTCATCACGTGGCCGCTGCCCTGCTTGCGCATCACCGGCAGCACGGCGCGGGTGACGTTGAGCAGGCCGAACACGTTGGTCTCGTACAGCGCGCGCACTTCCTCGGCGTTGGCTTCCTCCACCGCGCCCAGCAAGCCGTAGCCAGCGTTGTTGACCAGGACGTCGATGCGGCCGAAGCGCGCCACCGCTTGCTGCGCGGCGACGATGGCTTGCGCTTCCAGCTTCACGTCCAGGCGCAAGGCCAGCAGGTTGGGATGCTCGCCCAGCGCGGCGGTGACGGCTTCGGGATCGCGTGCAGTCGCCACCACGAAGTCGCCGCGCTCCAGTGCTTTTCGCGCCGTCAGTACGCCAAAGCCACGCGATGCGCCGGTAATGAACCATACTTTTTTCATGATGCTTTCCTTTCGAAGTGAGTTGATGGAGCCCAGTTTAGGCTTCAGGAACCTGCTACACTAGCCATAGGAAAGCTGTTTGATTTTCACCTATTGGTTGATAATGATATGGACAAGGCCCGGGTCATCAGTTTGTTCATCGGCGTGGTGCGCGCCAAGAGTTTTAGCCAGGCGGCAGTCGATGCCAGCTTGACGCCGCAGGCGGTCAGCAAGGCGGTGAGGCAGCTGGAGGAGCATCTCGGCGTGCGGCTGTTCCACCGTACCACGCGCAGCCTCAGCCTCACTGACGAGGGCACGCGCCTGTTCGAATTGGCCAATCCCGGCCTGCGCCTGCTGGACGATGCGATCGATCAAATCCAGAGCAGCCGCCTAGATGTGGACGGCCTGATCCGCGTGGCCGCGCCTATGTCAATCGGCAATTCCATCATCGTGCCGCTGTTGCAGGAATTTCAGCAGCGCTACCCCGGCGCGCATTTCGATATGCAGCTGGACGACCATTTCACGGATCTGGTCGAGAGCAAGATCGACGTCGGCTTCCGCGCCGGCAGTCCGCCCGAGCGCAATCTCATTTCGCGCAAGCTGGGCGAGATCACCTTGCTGACCTGCGCCGCGCCGTCCTATCTTGATCGCCACGGTACGCCCAGGCGCGTGGCTGACCTGGCCGAGCATCGCTGCACCGGTTTCCGTCAGCCGAATACCGGCCGTTTGCTGCCATGGGAATTCCACGTCGACGGCGCTACCGTCTACCAGGACGTGCCGGTGGTCGCCAGCTTCAATACGGTGGAAGCGGAGTTGACGGCGGTGCTGAACGGCATGGGCATCGGCCAGATGCCAGTCTTCATGATCGAGCGCGAACTGGCCAGCGGCGCGCTGATTCCGCTGCTGACGCCGACCATCACTGCCAACAACGGCGTTTTCATGTACTACCAGCAACGAACCCAGATGCCGCTGCGGGTGCGGCATTTCATCGATTTTGTGTCCGAGCAGGCGCCGCTGCGGTTACAGGCGCAGCGCCGTGCTGTCAATGCGGCAAAAGGAAAGTAAGGCCAGTTTCAGTGCGTGTGTGCACGGTTCCAGTGCCTGGCACGTTGTACTGTGTGGCTACTTCACCACAAAAGCGCCTAGAATCAAGCTGTATAGGCTGCTTTCTGCCTATTTGGTTGGCACAACAATTGCATTGCCCTCCAGAAAGGAAGAAGATCGATGACTATGGAGGCTGTTATGAATACCGTAACTGAAAAAGACAACAAAACCGCAGTACAACACGAATCGCCGGCCGATGATCATCGTCTGCGTAGCGAACGCATTGCCGCCCAAGGCGTGCACCTGGGCAATGGCAAGGCGAAATACCTGATCCCGCTGGTCGGCCTGGCCGTTCTCGCCGGGATGGCATTCGCCCAGAGTTAAATGACTCTGAGCTCGTCGAGCGGCCAGCGCGGCCGCACGTTGAACGAGTAATCCTTCTTCGCCGCGTCCGGGTTGATCATCAAGCGCATGGCCCCGGCGAAGGCGATCATCGCGCCGTTATCGGTGCAAAATTCCAGTTCCGGGTAGTACACCTTGAACTTCTTCTTGGCTGCCGCCGCGTTCAGCGAGGCGCGCAGCTGCGCGTTGGCGCCCACGCCGCCGGCAATCACCAGCCGCTTCAGGCCGGTGTGCTTGAGCGCGGACACGCATTTCGCCGTCAGCACTTCCACAATCGCATCGACAAAGCCGCGCGCGATGTTGGCTTTGTCCTGCTCGCAGATGTTGGCGACGATCTTTTCTTCGTGGTTCTTCACCACCGTCAGCACCGCCGTTTTCAGGCCGGAGAAGCTGAAGTTGAAATCCTTGGTGTGCATCATCGGACGCGGCAGCTTGTACGCCAGAGGATCGCCGAACTCGGCCAGGCGCGAGATCGCCGGGCCGCCAGGGTAGCCCAGGCCCAGCAGCTTGGCCGATTTGTCGAACGCTTCGCCTGCGGCGTCATCCAGCGTTTCGCCCAGCAGCGTGTATTGGCCGACGCCGTCCACCCGCATCAGCTGGGTGTGGCCGCCCGAGACCAGCAGGGCGATGAAGGGAAACTCCGGCGGCTCCGACGCCAGCAGCGGCGACAGCAGGTGGCCTTCGAGGTGGTGCACGCCCAGCACCGGCTTATCCAGCGCGAGACCGAGGCTGCATGCCACCGACGAGCCAACCAGCAGCGCGCCAGCCAGGCCCGGGCCTTGGGTGTAGGCGATGGCGTCGATGTCGTTCAGCGATTTGCCGGCATGTTCCAGCGTCTGCGTCAGCAGCGGAATGGCGCGGCGGATGTGGTCGCGCGAGGCCAACTCCGGCACCACGCCGCCGTATTCCTCGTGCATGGCGACCTGCGAATGCAGGGCGTGGGACAGCAGGCCTTGTTGCGTGTCGTACAACGCAAGGCCGGTTTCGTCACAGGAGGATTCAACGCCAAGAACGATCATGGAAGCAGCACAAATCAAAAGGGGAATCCGCCATTGTAATGGAAATGGCGTGCAAGCATGCACCAGCGCAGTTCCGCAGCGCACTGGCCGGGTGCGCATTTTTGCCAAATGGTCAGAATTTCATGCTGTTTTGAATGGCATTGCTTTTGCTTCATGCAGCGCAGGGGGAGGGCGTAGCCATGGACAGGCACTGGAAGCTGATTTGCAAACTCAAGGATGTACCGCTGGGCGGCGGAGTGCGCCTGGTGCCGCGCGGGCTGGCGTGGCAGGAGCTGCCGGGCGTGGCCTTGTTCCGCACCGGCGAAGAAAGCGTGCACGCGGTGCTCGATTGCGATAGCACGCGGCGGTATTCGGTGAAGGTGGAGGGCCTGAAGGTCTATCTCGACCTGGATGAACTGAGTGCGCCCGCCAGCAAGGCCGAAGCGGCGCTGGCGGGGACGTTTGGCGTGGCCACCAGCATGGTGGCCTACTGCTATTGAGGCGGCTGATTACGGACGGTTCTTCAACTGCTGGTGCGCTTCGCGCAGCATCTTCTCGGTGGTGTCCCAGTCGATGCAGCCGTCGGTGACAGAGCAGCCGTAGACCAGCTGGCTCAAATCGGCCGGGATCTTCTGGTTGCCGCCAACGATGTTCGATTCAATCATCACGCCCACCAGCGACTGGTTGCCCTGCACGATCTGGTGGATGACGTCGGCCATCACCAGCGGTTGCAGTTCCGGCTTTTTGTAGCTGTTGGCGTGCGAGCAGTCGACCACCAGGTTGGCCGGCAGCTTGGCCTTGGCCAGCGACTGTTCGGCAATCGCAATCGACACCGAATCGTAGTTCGGACGGCCGTCGCCGCCGCGCAGCACCACATGGCCATAGGCATTGCCGCGCGTACGCACGATCGACACATTGCCTTGGGCGTTGATGCCGAGGAAGGAGTGCGGGTGCGCCGACGACAGGATGGCGTTGATGGCGATGCTGATGTCGCCATCGGTGCCGTTCTTGAAGCCGACCGGGGTCGACAGGCCGGACGACATTTCGCGGTGGGTTTGCGATTCGGTGGTGCGGGCGCCGATGGCCGTCCAGGCGATCAAATCGCCCAGGTATTGCGGCGAGATCGGATCCAGCGCTTCGGTGGCGGTCGGCAGGCCCAGTTCGCAGACATCCAGCAGGAATTGGCGGGCTTTTTCCATGCCGACGTTGACGCGGAAGGAATCGTCCATGTCCGGGTCGTTGATATAGCCTTTCCAGCCGGTGGTGGTGCGCGGCTTTTCGAAATACACGCGCATCACCAGCAGCATGGTGTCGGCGACTTCGGCTTGCAGGGCTTTCAGGCGGCGTGCATAGTCCAGGCCGGCAACCGGGTCGTGGATCGAGCATGGGCCGACCACCACGAACAGGCGCTTGTCCTTGCGGTCAATGATGTTGCGCAGGGCTTCGCGGCCTTGCATCACGGTCTCGGAGGCCAGATCGGTCAGCGGCAGCTTGCTGTGCAAGGCTTCCGGCGACGGCATCGGCGCAAACGAGGTGACGTTGACGTTTTCAATGTCTGGGGAAATCATGATCTCTACTGTGTATTCATTTCGGGGGACGGATAGTGTAGCCGAAATGCGCCCCGGTGGTTTAAGCTTGCTGCCATGACCACATTTGAACCCTTCCCAGCCGCACGTTTCATCAAGGAAATAGGCCGCGGCAAGAACGGCGCCCGCAGCATGACCCGCGACGACGCCCATGACCTGTACCAAGCCATGCTCGATGGCCGCGTGTCCGACCTGGAGTTGGGCGGCGTGTTGCTGTCGATGCGCATCAAGGGCGAGTCGGTGGAGGAGATTGCCGGTTTCCTCGATGCGGCGGAGGCGGCGTTTGAGCCGTTCAATGCGCCGCCCGGCCAGTTTGCACCGGTGGTGATCCCAACCTATAACGGCGCGCGCAAGATGGCGAATTTGACGCCGCTACTGGCGATGCTGCTGGCGCGCGAGGGCGTGCCGGTGCTGGTGCACGGCGTGGCGACTGACCTGGGACGCGTGGCGACGGCGGAAGTGTTTGCCGAGCTCGGCGTAACGGCGGCGCGCCATCGCTCGGAGGCGGAGGAGGCTATGTCGCAGGGCAAGCCGGCCTTTATCACCATCGAGACCATGGCGCCCAAGCTGGCGTACTTGCTGTCCTTGCGGCGCAAGCTGGGCGTGCGCAATTCGACCCACACGTTGGTGAAGATCATGCAGCCGTTTGCCGGGCCGGCGTTGCGGCTGGTGTCGTACACGCACCCGGAGTACCTGGAGATGCTGGGCGAATATTTCACCACGGCGGCCCTGCACGAGCGCGGCGATGCGTTCCTGATGCGCGGCACGGAAGGCGAGACGGTGGCCAACGCCAACAAGGCGCAGCAGATTGACTGGTTCCACGGCGGCCTGCGCACGACCCTGGTGCCGAAGCAAACCTTGGTCGGCGAGTTGCCGCTGCTGCCGGAAAACAAGGATGCGGCGACGACTGCCGCGTGGATCACGTCGGTACTGGACGGCGAAGTGCCGGTGCCGCCGCCGATCGCGGAACAAGTGGCGCAATGCCTGCTGGTGGCGCGCACCGTGCAGTCGCGCCAGCATGTGAGCGAGCCGATAGCGTAGAATCTCGCCCCTTCACTGAATCGACGGGAATAACATGGCAAAGTTTGATGTAGCGGTAATCGGCGCGGGCGCGGCCGGCATGATGTGCGCAGCGACGGCGGCCCAGCGCGGCCTGCGCGTGGTGCTGATCGACCACGCGGCCAAGCTGGCGGAGAAAATCCGCATCTCGGGCGGCGGCCGCTGCAACTTCACCAACGTGAATGCCGGCCCGGCCAACTTCCTGTCGGAGAATCCGCACTTCTGCAAGAGCGCCTTGTCGCGCTACACGCCGGCCGACTTCGTCGCGCTGGTGAAGAAACACCGCATCGGCTACCACGAGAAACATCGCGGCCAATTGTTCTGCGACGATTCCGCCGAGCAGATCATCGAGATGCTGAAAGACGAATGCGCGGCCGGCGACGTGCACTGGCGCATGCCGTGCAAGGTCGAATCGCTGGCGCAGGCCGATGGCGGCTTCGTGCTGGAAACCGACAGCGGCACCATCGAAGCGCCCAGCGTGGTGATTGCCACCGGCGGCCTGTCGATCCCGAAAATCGGCGCGACCGACTTTGGCTACCGCGTTGCCGCGCAGTTCGGCCTGCGCATGGTCGAGCCGCGCCCAGCGCTGGTGCCGCTGACTTTCGACGCCCAGCAATGGGCGCCGTTCGTGGAAATGTCCGGCATCGCGCTGGAAGTGGATGTGGAAACCGGCTCGCTGAAAGGCCGCAACCCGACCGGCGCGCGTTTCCGCGAAGACTTGCTGTTCACCCACCGCGGCCTCTCTGGCCCGGCGATTCTGCAAATTTCGTCGTACTGGCAGCCGGGCACGCCGATCACGATCAACCTGCTGCCGGAACTGGACTTGGCGGCCACGCTGATCGAAGGCAAGGGCACCATCAAGAAGCAACTGGGCAATGTGCTGTCCCAGTGGCTGCCGGCGCGGCTGGCGGAAGGCTTGCTGCTGGCCCACGGTTTCGCGCTGGACGCGCGCCTGGCCGATATGCCAGACGCGCAACTGCGCAAGCTGGGCGCCGCCATCAACCAGTGGAGCCTGACCCCGAATGGTTCCGAAGGCTACAAGAAAGCCGAAGTCACGCGCGGCGGCATCGATACCCGCGAACTGTCGCAACAGACCATGATGGCCAACAAAATTCCCGGCCTGTATTTCATCGGTGAAACGGTCGATGTAACCGGGTGGCTGGGAGGCTACAACTTCCAGTGGGCATGGGCTTCCGGTGTAGCGGCGGGCCAGGCAGTTTGATATACTAGCCTCCTGCACGTTGTTGTTTTTCCTAGGAAAGCCGCATGACAGGCCGTGTTGAACGGCTGCGGGGCTTCCATTTCCCGGAAAAAGCTGCTATAGTCTCTGTCTCCCTATAACCTCCAACGGTTTGAATTTACATGACCACTATTCGCCTTAAAGAAAACGAGCCGTTCGAAGTCGCAATGCGTCGCTTCAAGCGCACCATCGAAAAAACCGGCCTGCTGACCGAACTGCGCGCACGCGAGTTCTACGAAAAGCCAACCGCAGAGCGCAAGCGCAAGCTGGCTGCTGCTGTTAAGCGTCACTACAAGCGCATCCGCAGCCAACAGCTGCCGAAAAAACTCTTCTAAGATTGCTTACGCAGACAACCTGGCCTATGCCGGTTGTGTTTAGCGGCATCTAAGAGAATACCCGCTCCGGTTTATTCCGCAGCGGGTTTTCGCATTTTTATTCCACTCTTTTCTGAAAGAAACGCCATGGGCTTGAAAGCACAGATCACCGAAGACATGAAAACCGCCATGCGCGCCAAGGAAGCTGGCCGCCTGGCGACCATCCGCCTGATTCTGGCGGAAATCAAGCGCAAGGAAGTGGACGAGCAGATTGAAGTCAGCGATGAGCAAACCGTTGCCATCGTTGAAAAAATGATCAAGCAGCGCAAAGATTCGATCACCCAGTTTGAAGCCGGCGGCCGCGCCGACCTGGCTGACATTGAAAAAGCCGAACTGGCCGTGCTGAGCGCCTACATGCCTGCCGGCCTGTCGGACGAAGAAATCGCCGCCGAAGTCGCTGCTGCCGTGGCCGCCTCGGGTGCTGCCGGCCCGCAAGACATGGGCAAAGTCATGGGCATCGTCAAGCCGAAACTGGCTGGCCGTGCCGATATGACCGTGGTCTCGGCCCTGGTGAAAAAAGCGCTGACCCCAGCTTGATGTAGTTTCGCCGCCATAGTTTGATCTGCATCAAAGCGGATCAGCTATGGCGGATTAGTCTGATTAACAACAAGACCGTTCAGCCCAGTGATCCCACAATCTTTTATCGCCGATTTGTTGAACCGCGTCGATATCGTCGACGTTGTCGGACGCTATGTGCAGCTGAAAAAAGGCGGCGCGAATTTCATGGGCTTGTGCCCGTTTCACAGCGAAAAATCGCCCAGCTTCACGGTGAGCCCGACCAAGCAGTTTTACCATTGCTTTGGCTGCGGCGCGCATGGCACCTCGATCGGTTTCATGATCGAATACTCCGGCATGGGCTTTGTCGATGCCGTCAAAGAGCTGGCGCAGGGCGTCGGCATGGTGGTGCCTGAGCAGGATGACAAGATTCCGCCGGCGCAGCGCGCGCAAATGCAGGCCCAGACCATGGCCCTGACCGACGCCATGACGCGCGCCAGCGATTTCTTCAAGCTGCAACTGCGCAGTGCGCCGAACGCCATCGCCTACCTGAAAAACCGCGGCCTGACCGGTGAAATCGCCGCCCGCTTCGGCCTCGGCTATGCGCCGGCCGGCTGGGACAACTTGCGTTCCGTGTTCCCCGAGTACGACGCGGTGGTGCTGGCCGAGTCCGGCCTTGTGATCGACAAGGTGGACGAGGATGGTGGCAACAAGAAACGTTACGACCGCTTCCGCGAGCGGGTCATGTTCCCGATTAAAAACACCAAGGGGCAGGTGATTGCCTTCGGCGGCCGTGTGCTCGATCAAGGCGAGCCGAAATACTTGAATTCCCCCGAAACGCCTTTATTTTCAAAGGGGCACGAGCTGTATGGCCTGTTTGAAGCGCGCCAGGCAATCCGCGATGCGGGCTATGTGCTGGTCACGGAAGGCTATATGGACGTGGTGGCGCTGGCGCAAATGGGTTTCCCGCAGGCGGTAGCGACGCTGGGAACGGCTTGCACCACCAATCACGTGCAGAAGTTGTTGCGCCAGACCGACACGGTGATCTTCAGTTTTGACGGCGACAAGGCCGGCCGCCGCGCTGCCCGGCGCGCGCTGGAGGCCTGCCTGCCGCACGTGACGGATAACAAGACCATCAAGTTCCTATTCTTGCCTACGGAGCACGATCCAGACAGTTATGTGCGCACTTACGGCAAGGAAGCGTTCGAGCAAGAAATCCATGAAGCCATGCCGCTGTCGCAATTCCTGATCAAGGAAGCAGTCGGCGAGCACGATATGAGCAGCCCGGAAGGCCGCGCCCGCGCGCAGTTCGACGCCAAGCCGATGCTGCAAGCGATGACGCCGACCGCGTTGCGCCTGCAAATCGTCCATGCGCTGGCGCAGATCAGCATGACCTCGACTTACGAGATCGAGTCGCTGTTCGAGCTGTCCAGACCGACGGCGCCGGCCAAGATCGCGCCGCCGAAAAGCGGGCGGCCGCAGCCGAAAGGGCTGGAATTGCAGATCGTGCGTCTGCTGGTGGCGCACCCGGCGCTGGCGCTGGAAGTCGACGCGGCGGCGCTGGCGGCCTTCCAGTTCTTCGGCGCCGAGTCGGCCGAGCGCTTGGCGCAGCTGGTGGCTTCGGCGAAGATGCTGGGCGATAGCGGCAATTTCGCCGCATTTGCGCAGCATTTGAAGTCGCAGGGCGATGAGTACGACGGCATTATCGGCGAGATCGTCAAGGAGCCGGAGTCGGAGCGCGATACCGAGCGGCTGGTGCTGCGGGCGGCGATCCGCCAGGTCAAGCACGACGCCCTCAAGCAGGAGCTCAGCCAGTTG
Organism: Duganella rivi; assembly: GCF_009857435.1. Lineage (GTDB taxonomy): Bacteria > Pseudomonadota > Gammaproteobacteria > Burkholderiales > Burkholderiaceae_D > Rugamonas > Rugamonas rivi. Next base: position 585,980 of record NZ_WWCK01000005.1, on the reverse strand, counting down.
TTCTCGGCCGGGCTGACCTCGGACGAGATCGGCGTGCGCTACCGCGAATTGACCGCGCAGCAAGATCAGCTGCTGCGGGAGGCGCAGGCGGAGGTGCCGGGGCGCTAAAGCCGGGCCGTGTTTGTGTCGTAATGTTTCTGTCATCATTCCAGAGGGAGAGATGGGGGTCTTCCCTCTGGAAATTGAAAAGTGACGTGCTATAATAAAACGCTAAGTGTTGTAATTTTTGGCATCGTTTTTCTGTTCAGAGTGTGTTTGTTTTCAGTGAGTTAGGCTCTTGATCGACGCGGAAGGACGGGTGTCGGCGGCCAGAGCCAGCTACGGCGGGGCAACGAGTCTGTTTGCTCCCTAACCGAGTCACGGTTTCTTGCCCCCACGCACGTGTCTGATGCAGTAGAATTCCTTGGAATTCTATAAGACTCGGTCGGCCTGACCCAGGTGTAAGTAAGTCGTAGTATTGTCGGACTTGTGTAGTCGGCAAGTTCGAAGACGTAGTGATCCCAGAAGGATCGAAACTTTATCCGTAATCGAAAGCGCCTGTGCCAATCAAGAAACCTGAATCCAAAGCGGCTGCAAAGCCGACTAAAGTAAGCGCAAAATCCGCGAAAACTGCGGATAAGCCGGAGACGCGCGTAGCCAGCCAACCGCCTGCGGTCAACCAGACCACGGACGCTGCTGCATTGGCCGCGATTGACACCTCGGGTTACGTGCTGCCTTCGGTCAAAGTGCCGGGCCGGCGCGGGCGCAAACCCAAAGAATTCCAGCCTGAGAACGACGAAGTTGCCGCGCTCAACGCGGTCGAACGCGCCGAACTCAAGGCCGTCGACAAGGCCAAGGCCAAAGACCGCAAGGCCAAGGAAAAGGCCTTGCTCAAGGACGCCTTCTCGTCGGACACGGAAGCGACCGAGGAAGAACTCGAGCGCCGTCGTCAAAAACTCAAAACCCTGATCAAGTTCGGTAAGGAACGCGGCTTCCTGACCTACGCCGAGATCAACGACCACTTGCCGGACAACATCGTTGACCCGGAAGCGATCGAAGGCATCATCGGCACCTTCAACGACATGGGCATTGCCGTCTACGAGCACGCGCCCGATGCCGAGACGCTGCTGCTGTCCGACAATGTTGCCACCGTCACCAGCGATGACGAGGCCGAGGCTGCTGCCGAAGCGGCGCTGTCCACCGTCGACTCCGATTTCGGCCGTACCACCGACCCAGTCCGCATGTACATGCGCGAAATGGGCTCGGTCGAGCTGCTGACCCGCGAGGGCGAGATCGAAATCGCCAAGCGCATCGAAGACGGCCTGAAAGACATGATCCAGGCGATTTCCGCCTGCCCGGTGACGATTGCTGAAATCATCGCCGCCTCCGACCGCATCCGCGCCGACGAAATCAAGATCGATGAAATCGTCGACGGCCTGGTCGACGAAAACGAAGACGCCGCACCGGCCCCGGCCGCTGCTTCCTCCGATGAAGACGAGGAAGAAGAGGACGAGGAAGAAGAGGAAGAAGAGGAAGAGGAAGAGGCCAGCCCATCGGGCGCTGCGGCCGGCTACTCGGCCGAACAGCTGGAAGCGATGAAAAACGCTTCGCTGGAAAAATTCGACGTCATCTCCCTGCAATTCGACAAGATGCGCCGCGCCTTCGAGAAAGAAGGCTACAACTCCAAGGCCTACGTCAAAGCGCAGGAAGCGATCTCGGCAGAGCTGCTCGGCATTCGCTTCACCGCCAAAGTGGTCGAGAAGCTGTGCGACACCCTGCGCGGCCAGGTGGACGAAGTGCGCCATATCGAGAAGCAAATCCTCGACGTGGCCGTGAACAAGTGCGGCATGCCGCGCGCTCACTTCATCAAAGTCTTCCCAGGCAACGAAACCAACCTGGAATGGGTGGATGGCGAAGTGGCGGCCGGTCACGCTTACAGCGCGATCCTCGGCCGTAACATCCCGACCATTAAAGAGCTGCAACAGCGCCTGATCGACCTGCAAGCGCGCGTGGTGCTGCCGCTGCCGGACTTGCGCAACATCAACCGTCAAATGGCGGCTGGTGAAATGAAGGCGCGCAAGGCCAAGCGCGAAATGACCGAGGCCAACTTGCGCCTGGTAATTTCGATTGCGAAGAAATACACCAACCGTGGTCTGCAATTCCTCGACCTGATCCAGGAAGGCAACATCGGCCTGATGAAGGCGGTGGACAAGTTTGAATACCGCCGCGGCTACAAGTTCTCGACCTATGCAACGTGGTGGATTCGTCAGGCCATCACCCGCTCGATCGCCGACCAGGCGCGCACCATCCGTATCCCGGTGCACATGATCGAGACCATCAACAAGATGAACCGCATCTCGCGCCAAATCCTGCAAGAAACGGGCGCAGAGCCGGATCCAGCCACGCTGGCCATCAAGATGGAAATGCCAGAGGACAAGATCCGCAAGATCATGAAGATCGCCAAGGAACCGATATCGATGGAGACGCCAATTGGCGACGACGACGATTCGCATCTGGGCGACTTCATCGAGGACAACAACACCCTGGCGCCGTCCGACGCGGCCCTGCATGCCTCGATGCGCGGCGTGGTGAAAGACGTGCTTGATTCCCTGACGCCGCGCGAAGCCAAAGTGCTGCGCATGCGTTTCGGTATCGAAATGTCGACCGACCACACGCTGGAAGAGGTGGGCAAACAGTTTGACGTGACGCGCGAGCGCATCCGCCAGATCGAAGCCAAAGCCCTGCGCAAGCTGCGTCACCCGAGCCGTTCGGACAAGCTGAAGAGTTTCCTGGAAGGTAACTAAGGCTTGACTGAGGGTAGGGGAGCCTATATGCTCCCGTGTTCTTCGGGCCCTTAGCTCATGCTTGGTTAGAGCAGAGGACTCATAACTCTCTGCCGAGAGGAAAAAAGTTGTTTAAAATCAATAACTTACGATCGAGTAATTGATTTTAGGCTACAAATTAGGCTACAGTTGCTTTTGCAGATGTTCGCTTTGGTATAATTCTGAGATCCTGACGAATGGTCTAATTTCATTCAGTTGGCGTGGAAATAGTATTAATATTCAACGGCATTGGTTCTTGTGCTGTTGGAAGTAAAGTTTCGGGCCTCTAGCTCATGCTTGGTTAGAGCAGCGGACTCATATGTAAATGTGCCTTGCGAGGGGAAACTACGTAAGGGATGGTGTCAAATTCGGTGAAACCTAAGTGCAGCAATGCGTATGGCAATGCCGAGCCAAGCTCCAGTACGAAAGTGCTGTTGAAGGTGTAGAGACTAGACGGCACCCACCTAAGGCGTAAGCTACGGTGAAGGCATAGTCCAGGGAGTGGCGAAAGTCACACAAACCAGAATCCGTTGGTGCCGTGTTCGACTCACGGGAGGCCTACCAAAAAATAAAAAACCGCTTCACTTACATGAAGCGGTTTTTTTTTGCCCAATAATGTTGATGATCTGTTCAACTTCTGATTTCATTACTAAAACGTATACTGCTGGATATCTTCTACGATACACAAGGAATTTGCAGAATGAATCTATGACACATACGCACTTTCAGCTGTGAATCTTGCCTCATACATGGCAAAATTAACTAGCAAAATACCCCTCCAGAAATAATAAATAGATGTTCTCTTTGCTTCTTAAATTTTGAAAGTGAATAATGGGAAACGACGATCCATCAAATGACTTTGATGATTACGAAAAAGATTTCGAGTCTGCAGTTTTATTAATTGAAGATATTAAGCGACGCTGTGATGCAAAAAATATCAAATATTCGGATAAGTCATCAAAAGAAGATTTTGATATCGACGTCCGAATTCATTTCCCTGCTGGACGCGACACCAAAGACATTGTTTTATACGACTTAGATGATATCAAAACGTTTCACAGCATAAATTTTGAAGACTACACCTTAGTGGGGAACTATGCAGCAATAGTTTCATACGGATCAGACATAATTGAGGCGGTGATTACTGCGCCATCATCCACAGTGGGAGCATATCGTGTCATTAGAAAAAATCTTGGTTTGTTCCCACAGTCCTCTTTAAATAGAGGGGTAGTATTGGAATCAGATTCTTCTGATGGTATTATTATAAAGTTAAAAAAGACAAGTGTTGAGGTGAGGACTTTGACTCAACCAGATAACTTAGGTATTAGTATTGAAATTTCCAATTCGGGTGTTAAAACAAATCAGCAGGCCATAGATATTCTAAAAAAATATTCTGACTCATTATTTTTTGCCATCGATGTCCAAAGAAATATTTATTTATCACTTGTTAGAAGGCAGCAAAAAAGAAAATACGCTCGTCCGCAGGAACATGAAGTGCCGCTTGAATTTCCTAGGAGTTTTTATGAAGGTGCGCCTATAGATTTATTTTGGTATGCTAGGTCAGCTGCACGAATGCCGTTATTGCAATTTTTGGCTTATTATCAATCAATTGAGTTTTATTATCCCGTTTTTTATAATGCAGACGTAGGACGTAGGGTTAAATCCATTTTAAAAAATCCCTCTTTTAGATTAGATAATGAATCAGATATCGCAAGGGTGGTTGCTGTGATTAAGTCTAATGGAAAAGGATTTGCTTCTGAAAAGGATCAATTGAAAGCTACATTGAAAGAATGTGTTGATTTGCAGCGAAATCTGACCCACTTTACCGTGTAATTTGCAAACGAATCTGACCCACGTATAAGACACAATCCTGCTCACGACATTGAGCGGGGATTTGGAGTGATCGACGTGGCATTACTAGGCATTATTCGACGCTGGCATATTCGAGACCAGGTCCCATTAAGAGAGATCGCCAGGCGTTTAGGCATCTCACGAAACACCGTTCGGCGCTATCTGCGCTCAGAAACCATAGAGCCTGCCTACGCTGAGCGGCGCTCCAAACGCGCCATCGACCAATACGCTTTCCAACTTTCGGCAATGCTCAAGACCGAAGCGGCACGATCGCGGAAGCAGCGACGCACGCTAAAGCAGATCCATGAGGACCTAAAAGAATTGGGGTTCGAGGGGTCTTACGACAGGGTCGCGGCGTTCGCCAGGACATGGAGGGAGGGTCAAATCGACCGGGTCAATCCTGCTCACAAACGAACAACTTGTACACAAAGACACTCAAATTCACGTGGATAGACGTGCTTTTGGTGTTTTCTAAATTAGAACTGTCGGTACTAGTGTACAAGAATGGACGAATTTTAGGCTACAAATTAGGCTACAATTCAGTGGAAATTCACGGCAAACAATGGCAAACAGTGGTAAGTAAAAATCATTAAAAATCAATAATTTAGTCGGTTTTTGACGATGGAATGCGGGTTTCAGGAGGCGTATCTTGCGGACTCATAATCCTTTGGTGCGCGGTTCGACTCCGCGAGGGCCTACCAAATACAAATCAAGGACTTAGGTGCAAACCTAAGTCCTTTTTTGTTTTGCCTCAATAAAGCGTTCTCCGTGGTGTGACATCATATGTACTCATATTTGGTAAAATAAGAGATCAGATGATGAGGCCGAACTACAAACCTCCCTTCGAAAAGTTTGTAAGAAAACAGCCCAGAGCATTCCAACTCGTGATTGAGGATGTGGTTGAAGTGGTCTGTGCTGATCCCTTCATTGGCGAGGCGAAGGTCGGCGACCTCAAGGGTATTTGGGTCTATAAGTTTGCACACAAACGCCAGCAGTACCTGATGGCCTACCGCCCGCCAACGGATGAGGAGCTCAAGGCTGAGGGAATTGATGCTGAGTTACTGTTTATTGATTTTTACCAGATGGGAACGCACGAGAATTTCTATGCTGCCCTGAAGAAGTACCTGAAATCGTGAGGCCTGTATGAGCCGCATTACCGCAGAAGTTGTTTATAAAAACTTTACCCAATTGTCGCCTGGCGAGCGTGCGAAATTTTTTGCATTGCTCGCGGAACCGAGCCTGCAAGTCCAGAATTTCTCACATGAAGAGGTATTCGGTCACTTGGCTGGAGCGACATTCACTGCAGCGGAGGCGGCCGAGTATCTGGGCGTGTCGATGTCTACATTCCGTCGATACGTGGCTCACGGAAGGATTACGGCTGCTAAAGAGATGGGCCGGAACCAGCTCTTTGCCACCGCGGATTTGAAATCGTTTAAGAAATCTCTGCGGGGAGTTAATTCCCTACCGCGCCATACTTGTGCATGATGCGCCCGATGGTGCCGTCGGTGCGCAGGGTTTCCATGGTGGTGCGCCATTTCCGGGCCTCTTCTTCGGTGAAGTCGAGCGAGCCGGCCAGCCAGACGTCGTCCTGGCGGAACACCGGGCTGTAGCTGAACTCGGCGGCCTTGTTGCCGTCCATGCGGGCCGCGCTGCGGTGGGTGTCCTCGGCGCCGAAGCTGGCCTCGGCGATGCCTTTTTTAACCATGCGGATACATTCGCGGATGGTCGCGCACTCGGAGATGTCGGTATAGCCGGCGTCGAGCAGCAGTTGCTTGTGCGGCGTGCCGCGCAAGACCACCAGCCGCGCATGCAGCAGGCGCGCCGGATCACTCAATTGCGGATTGCCTTGCTGGCCGACGAAGATGAAGGTTTGCCGGTAGAGTTTCAGCAGCCAGCGGTATTTGTTCTCGCGCTCGGCGGTGCGCGTCAGCGGCAGCACCAGTGTGCGCGGCGCCAGCGAGACCATCACCAGCGCCCGCGACCATGGATAGAACTGCACTTCCACCGGTATCCCCATGCGCCGCGCCAGCGCCTGGGTGATTTCCACCATCGATCCCGGCCCGGCCACGCCGGACGCCATCGAATACGGGGCCATGTCGCCTACCATGAGCTTCAGTGGCTCCGCCGCCATTGCCGGCAGCGTGCACAGCATCATCATCAGCATTAATCGTCGCTTCAATTGCATCCTGTCGGACCTCCTTCTATTGGCAGGCGCAGCAGAACGCGGGTGCCGTGGCCGGGTGTACTTTCCAGCGTGACCTCGCCGCGCATCAGGTTGACGATCATGCTGTGCACGCTGGCCAGCCCGAGGCCCATGCCGGTCGTTCCCAATTGCGTGGTGTAGAACGGATCGAACACTTGCGCCAATTGATCGGCCGCGATGCCGATGCCGTCGTCTTCCCAGCGCACCTGCACGGCGCCTTCCAGCGCCTCGACCGATACCATGATCGCCCCCTGACGCTGCTCTTTAAACGCATGCTGCATGCAGTTGTCGAGCAGGTGCTGGAATACGATCTGGCATGCGCCCGGATAGCCTTGCAGCCACAAGGTTTCCGGCGTCACCAGCGTCATGCGGATGCTGCGCGATTTCAAGGTGCGCGCCCAGCTATTGCGGAAGAAGTGCAGCCGCTCGCTAAGATCGAAGTAGCTGCGGCTCTCCTGCGACGGATGCACCGATAAGCCCTTGAACCGCTCCACCAACTCGCTAATCTGCACCAGCGCCCGTTCGACCAAATCGCCGCCTTGCGTGACGCTCTCCAGCAAGCCGGCCAACTGGCTGCGCCGCAGCGAACCATCATCCAGGCTCTGCTGCAATTCGGCCGCGCGCTCGGTGATGGCGCTGGCCGCCACGCGGGCATTGCCCAGCGGCGTATTCAGTTCATGCGCCATGCCGACCACCAGCCGCGACAAGCCCAACTGCTTCTCCTGCCGCATCAGCGATTGCAGTGCCTGTGCCAGTTCGGCGCTGCGCTCGCGTACTTTCTGCTCCAGCTGATCGTGCGCCTGCTTCAGTTCCTGGTTGCGCTGCATGAGCGAGTTTTCCAGCACCGTGCCATGCTGCGCCAGCAGCGCGTTTTGATACAGCAGCTGCGGCCGCTCCATCACCGCGTTCAGTGTCGCACCGAGCGAATTGGTCAGCTCGCGCTTGTGCCGGCGCTCGTTGGCGACCTGCGCCATGCATGCTTGCAGCGCCTGTTCAAGGTGGCCCCAGCGGCGTCCGTAGCGGCGGATCGCCATCAGGCTGATGTCGCGCAGGCGCGAGCTATTGAGCGCGTCGCTTTCCAGCCATGCATCGTAATCCAGCAGCGCTTGCCACGCCTGCGTGCGCTCGCCTTCCACGCATTGCATCAGCACCACGCACAATTGCAGCCACGGTTCCCAGTAGCCCTCGTGCCCGAATGCCGCGTGCAGTTGCTGCATGTAGTGGCGGCAGTCATCGGCCTGTTCGCGGGTAGCGCAAACAATGGACAGGTTCAGCAGCGCCAGGCACTCCTGCGAACGCAGCCCGTGATCGCGCGCCATGTGCAGCACTTGCCCGCGCCGCAGCGCGCAATCGTTCCAGTGCGGTTCGGCCTCGGGACGGTCGATATTTTCCAGTGCGAGGTAGTAGGACGACGAGGCCGAGTAATCGAGCAGCATGGTGTGGATGGATGGCGTCAGCGTTTCCGGCTGCGACAGCATATCGTCGCAGAACGCGTGCAGCTCCTCGTGCATCTCGGCGCTGAGCATGACGCGGCAACGCGCCGCCCGCGTCTGCACGGCCAGCGCGGGCAGGTCGCAGCGCTCGTACAGTTCGGCCGCCTTGGCCAGGCTATCGAGCGCGGCGTGATGCAGGCGGATGCGCATCTGCACCCAGTGCAGCGCGCGCAGGGCGGCGGCCTGGGCCAAGGGGTGCTGGGCGGTCTGCGCTTGCAGCTGCAAGTCGCGTGCAGCAATCAGGATATCGTCGGCGGGCTGGTTGACGTCGGCTGCGCGCGACAGCAATTGGAAGGCGGCCAGTTCCAGCGCCTGCGAGGCGTTGAGCGTGCAGGTGGCCAAGTATTGCAGCGTGCCGGTGAAGTGCGTGAGCTCGTGCGCCATCAGGCATTCGCGCAGCGTTTGCAGCTGGGCTTCTGCGTCATCGGCGTCGCTCAGGGTGCCTGAAACATGAACTTCGGACTCGGTCATGGGCTGCCTCCACAGCATGCTGCTGCCCGGTCAGTATCCCATAAGCTCGCTTGCCTTGGACAAGTGATGTTTGGTGATGTTTCATTTCCGTGATTTTTGCGCAGCAGGATGCGCCGCAACCTTGTGCTTATACTAAAATTGCCATTCGCAGGCTGAAACCAATAAGGAGACGGGCATGATGAATATAAATCGACGCAATCTTGTACTTGCTGCTGGTAGCGCTATCACGGCATCGGCCGTAGGTTTGCCGGTGCTGGCCGCCACGCCGGGACGCAAGCTCGGATACGCGATTGTCGGACTGGGCGGCTATGGGCTGGGGATCATCATCCCGCAGTTCAAGAACTGCCAGCACAGCAAGCTGGTGGCGCTGGTCAGCGGCGACCCGGCCAAGGCCAAGCGCGTGGCGGCCGAGTACGGCGTGCCGGAGCGCAGCATTTACGACTACAAGAATTTCGACGCCATCAAGGACAACCCGGACATCGACATCGTCTACGTCTGCCTGCCAGTGTCCATGCACGCCGAGTACACCATCCGCGCCGCCGCAGCCGGCAAACATGTGATGTGCGAGAAGCCGATGGCGGTCTCGTCGGCCGAATGCGAAGCCATGATCGCCGCCTGCAAAAAGGCCGGCAAGAAGCTGATGATCGGCTACCGCTGCCACTTCGAAGCGCACAACCTGGAAGCCGTGCGCTTTGCCCGTTCCGGCGCGATCGGCAAGCTGCGCTACTTCCGCTCCGAGCACGGCTTCACGGCCGGCAATCCGAATGCATGGCGCTTGAAGAAAGCCATGTCGGGCGGCGGTTCGCTGATGGATATCGGCATCTACGCGCTCAACGCGGCGCGCTACATGACGGGCGAAGAACCGATCGCCGTCTACGCCAAGGAAACTACCGACCGCAACGATCCGCGCTTCCGCGAAGTGGAGGATATGATCGAGTTCCAGCTGGAATTCCCATCGGGCGTGATCGGCTCGTGCATGTCGATGTACAGCGCCAACCAGAACCACATACTGCTGGTGGGCGACAAGGGCCGCATCGATATGGAGCCGGGCACGCGCTACGACGGCAACAAGCTGTGGGTCGGGCAAGACCGCAGCAACCAGATCACGCCGCCGCCGGGGCCGGGCCTGACGCAGTGGGCCGGCCAGCTAGACCACCTGTCGCTGTGCATCCTCAACAACAAGGAGCCTATCGTCGCGGGCGAAGAGGGCTTGCGCGATATCCGCATCATCGAGGCGGTGTACCGCTCGGCGCGCGAGCAGAAGCGCATCGCGCTGGCGTAGCCAGCTTAGGCGGCGCCGTCTTCGGCCAGGCGCACATCGACCATCGCTGCAACCAGGTCGGCTACCGTGAGGAATTCTTTCAGCGGGAAGCCGTCCTCCAGCGCAACCACCGCACCGGCGGCGATGGCGTGTTCGCTCTCGGCCTGGTTCGGCGCATGCGGCATGTAGGCGAATTGCGGGAAACGGACTTGGCCGTGCTTGGCGATTTCGCTCACCGTGCGTGGCGCGGCGCGCAGCAAGCCGTTGCGCACGCGGCGCTGGCGTTCATCGCGGCGCTGCTTGAGCTGTTCGCTCAGCTGCGGGATTTCCTCGGTCAGGCGATCCGCTTCCGCTTGCTGCTCTTGCATCTCCTCGTCGCTGAGCGCTTCCTCCCACTGCGTCAGCTTGAGCAAGCCGCGCTTGTGCATGGTTTGGCGCTGCAGATCGATTTCCAGGGTGGACAAGCGCGACTTGTGCTGCTCTAGCGTTTGCAGCACGCTGGCGTCGCCGTTGGCGCGGTGCCACTTGTCGTTGAAGTCGAACACCAGTCCGTCGAAGTAAAAATACATGGGCAGCGCGTGCGGGGATTCCAGCACTTGCTGCGGGCTCATGTTCCAGCGCTCGGCCAGTTCGGCCAGCGTGAGGGTCAGTGGTTCTATGGTAGGCATGGCGATATTGTCCGATAATGGCACTCTCGCAGCAAGGAGTGATACAAGATGATGTTTTTAAAGGTGCCGTTCGCGGAAAAAGAAGAAGCCAAGGCGCTGGGCGCACGCTGGAATAACGAGCGCAAGTCATGGTACGTGCCGGATGGCAAGCCGGTCGAAGCCTTCGAACGCTGGCTGCCGCCGGGCGGCGCCGACTTCGTGCCGGCCGTGGCCAAGCCTTCGCTCAAGTCGCGCCCGGTAATGACCGATTCCTACGCCGGCAAGCCGGTGATCGGCCGCTATTACCTGGAGTTGCCGCATAACTGCGATCCGTTCGAGGTGTGCCCCGAGTGCGCGCCCAAGCTGGCCAGCTCCGGCTGGCAGGGCCACTACGATGATGTTGCAAAAATGCTAAAGCCATTGCGGCCAGCATAGGCTTCTATTATCCTCGTGCAATGGATAGCACGACCCTGCAAGCCGCCACTTTCCGCACCGAGAATCGCCCCACCGTTCCGGTGCAGCGCGTCCGGCAGCCCGCCGATATTTTCGAAGCGCTGTTCCAAAGCGTGCAGGGCGGCGAGGCCCACGCCCGCCCGACGCTGGAGTTGACGCCGGATTCTCCCTTCCTGCCATTCCTGGAAATCGGCTTCGCGCTGCGTGCCTGCTTGGAAAAACCGGCGCGCCACGATTACTTGCTGGAACGCCTGCGCCCGCACCTTAGCGTGATGATCGGCACGCTGCCAGCCAGTATCATGCCGATGGGCATGCTTCCCAAGCTGGCGCCGCTGCCCGGTTTCCGCCAGCTGGAAGAGATTAGCGACGCTGAAGTGCGCGATTGGCTGATCCAGGAAGGCGGCCTGATCTACGGCGAAATGCAGCGTTTTGAGCTGGAAAACTACTTCGACGCCATCAAGCCTTTCCTGCCGCCGGGCGGCGTGATGGTGGATCTCGGCAGTGGTCTCGGCAAAGTGGTGATGACTGCTGCGCTGACGCTGCCGTTCACCCGCTGTATCGGCGTGGAGTTGCTCAACTACCGCCACCGCTTGGCGCAGGAGCGGCTGGTGCGCCTGCTGACCTTGGCGCGGCAAGGGTTGGAAGCCTTGCCCGAGCCGCTGACCTTGGAAACCCCGCTGCAACTGCCGTCCGGCGTGATGGCCAATGGCCGCCACCTGCTGGACTTGGGCTCGCGCATCCTGTTCCTTGAAAACGATATGTTCAAGGTCGACGTGCGTGGCGCCGGCCTCGTGTTCCTGTACAGCACCTGCTTCGGCCCGCTGATGGACGCCATCAGCGACAAGCTGGCGCGCGAGTTGCCGGAAGGCGCGCTGGTCAGCACCACCACCTATCCGATCAAGCATCCGGCGTTCCGGCTGCTGCAATCGCATGCGCCGGGCACCTTGTCGTGGACCAGTGTGATGATTTACCAGCGTATCGGCCCGCAGATGGCGCAGCCGGCGTCGGAAGCGCGCTACCTGCATCAGCCCGATGCTGACGCGTGGGAAGCCCGCGCCCGCGCGGATTTGCATGCCATGACTGGAGGAAGTGCATGAGTTTGGCAATTTTGGCGTCGGCCTTGCTGGCAATTCTGGGCTCCACGCTGGGCGGCGACGCCATCTGGCTGCACTACATTTTCAAGCCGCTGACCACGATCCTGGTGTGGGCCATGGTGTGGCGCGTCACCACCGTACAGCCGCTGTACCGCAAGGCCATCTTGGCGGCGCTGCTGCTGTCGCTGTGCGGCGATGTATTCCTGATGCTGCCGATGCGCTTCGGTTTCGAGTTGGGGCTGGCAAGTTTCCTGATCGCGCATTTGTTCTTTTTGCGGGCGTTCACGCGAGATGCGCCCCTGTTCGGCAAGCGTTTACCGCTGATCCTGCTGCTGGCGCTGAGCGTCGCCAATCTGCTGGTGCTGTGGCCGGGCGTGGGGCCGGGTCTGCAATTGCCGGTGCTGGCCTACATGCTGTGCCTGGTGGCGATGACGGCGCAGGCGGTGTCGCGCGCGCTCAGCCTCGGCACGGTGGATGGTCGGCTGGCGGCTTGCGGCGGCATTGCCTTCCTGATTTCCGACACCACCTTGGCCTACAACAAATTCCACGCACCGGTGCCCGCTTCGACGCTGCTGGTACTGGGCAGCTACTACGCGGCGCTGTATTTGATCGCGCTGTCGGTTAAGTTTGAATCAGCCACTTACGCGCAGTAGCGATCAAGTTGTCAGACAAAGCACGCGTAAACGGGGTTTGGATGTCCCACATATGCCACATCAGGGGTATATCCAGCCACTGGCCGGGCGCGAGGTCGATGAGCTTGCCTTCCTCCAATTGCCGTCCGCATTGCTGGATCGGCAGCATGCCGTAGCCAAATCCGGCCTCGACAAAGCGCACGAAACCGTCCGAACTGGACAGGGTGTGATGCGGATAGCGCCCGCTGTAGCCGGTGTGCTGGGCGATAAAACGGGTTTGCAGCATGTCCTTGCGATCGAAATTCATCACCGGCGCTTGCTGGACTGCCTGCGCCGTCATGCCATCCGGAAACCAGCGGGCTGCAAACGCCGGGCTGGCGACGCAAAAATAGCGCATTACGCCCAGCGGCGTGACGGTGGTGCCCGCTACTTGGGCGGTTTCGCTGGTCACGCAGCCGAACACCCGGCCTTCGCGCAGCATGCTTAACGTGTGGTCTTGGTCGTCCAGGCGGATTTGCAGCATGCAATCGCCGCTGCTCATCAGCGGGGTGAGTGCTTCCTGCAACCAAGTGGCGGCACTGTCGGCGTTGATGGCGATGGCAATTTCCGGCCGCGCGTCGGCATCGCCGGGACGCTTGTCCAGCGCCAATTCCAGCAGCCGAACTTGGCGGTAATGGGCGATCAGGCGCTGGCCCGCTTCGGTCGGGGAGGGCGGCTGGCTGCGCACGATCAGCAGCTCGCCGGCGCTGTTTTCCAGCATGCGGATGCGCTGCGACACTGCCGATTGGGTGATCGCCAGCGCGGCGGCAGCCTTATCAAAACTGCCATAATCAATCACGGCGTCCAGCGCCGCCAGTCCACGGTAGTCTACGCGGCTCATTAGCGTACCTAATATTTGGCAAATAAGATTAATTATACTTATCTCCGTGCGGGCCGTAATCTGGCGTTTTTTTGCACGGAGAAGGTCATGGAAGTCACCGCTTTTTTGAAAGGCATTGGCTTGGGCGGCAGCTTGATAGTTGCTATTGGTTCACAAAATGCTTATTTGCTTAGGCAGGCTTTAAAACGCGAGTTTGTTATCACCTGCATTGCGATCTGCATTATCTGCGACGTCGTGCTCATTGCCGCCGGCGTAGCCGGTATGGGCCAATTAATTACCGGTGCGCCGTCCTTGTTATTCTGGATAAAAATTGCCGGCGCCGGTTTTTTATTCTGGTACGGCTTGCGCGCCGCGCGTTCGGCATTAAATCCTTCGGCCCTGATTACGGATCAAAATAATGCTGCGCCGGATCGGCGCGCGGTAATTGCTGCCATGCTGGCATTCAGCCTGTTAAATCCCCATGTTTATCTGGATACCGTGGTGTTATTAGGTTCGATCGGCGGCCAGCAAGCGGGAAATGGACGGTTGTATTTTGCCTTGGGCGCAATGTTGGCGTCCGTCATATGGTTTAGCAGTTTAGGCCTGGGAGCGCGCTATTTGACGCCGGTATTTTCCAAGCCGGCGGCATGGCGGATTTTGGATGCGATTATCGCGGTCGTCATGTGGACCTTGGCAATCTCCCTGTTTCTGTAGCACACAAGCTAAAAACTGGTAGGTACGTGCCAATTTTTAGCATGAAAAGGCCGGGATCGCCGTACAATGGTGCTAGTCACCTTGAACAGCGCCCCCTGGCGCCGGAGATCGATGAGCGCAGACCAGAGCTATCTCACCGCGATGGCGGTAGAGTTTTCCGCCGATGCCATATTGAGCGCCATATTGATTTTTCTTTGGCTTATGCAGCGCAAAGAAAAGCATGCGCTATTCTGGGGTATAGGTCAATTGGCGGTAATGAGCGGCAGCGCGGTTTGGCTGCTGGGGGATTTTTTATTACCGATTCCATGGCGCTTTTATTTCTGCGGATTTTCCTTGGCGATAGGCATGGCCGGTTATTGGGCCGGCACGCAATTCTTTATCGGGAAATTGCGTTCTATGCATATGCGATTGTTGATTCCAGGGATTATATCCGGCGGCCTGATATTCTCCTTGCTATGGAATACCAATGGCAGCTGGCTGGTTCCCGGCAGCGCCTTGGGAATAGGGCTGATGATGTTTTGGGCCGGTTTGCGATTATTCGCCGTGGAGCATCGTTATCGGATACTGGGCCTGACTTTAATGCTGCGTGGCGGTTTTAATTTGATTATCGCGGCCACCTTCCAAACCGAGGTCTACGTCGCGTGGTTCATCGGCAGCGGTTGTCTAAAAGTACTGTCGATGCTGGGACTGGTGTATGCGGTGCAAGATGAAATCCAGCAACGTTACGCCCGCACCATCGACAGCCTCAGCCATGGTTTCCTGATCCGCGACCGGCGCGGCTACGTCCACGTCGCCAATGAACGCTGTGCAAGATTGCTCGGTTTTAACACCGCGCAAGAGCTGATCGGCCTCCATGTCTGCGACTTGCTGCCCCACCTCACGCGCGACATGGCCGACCAATATTTCCGCCGTTTTGAGGCCGAGGGCGTGCAATATCCGATCGCCGATACCGCCGTCATGCGATTGCGGAACGGCAACAGTCTGCCGGTCGAGCTGCTCGGCTCGCCGTACATCGAGCGTGGCCGCTTGTACTGCCTGGTCCAGCTGCTGGACATCAGCGAGCGCAAAAAGAAGGATGACTTGCTGTACCAGGCCGCCCGCATCGATTCCATCACCGGCTTCTTCAACCGCTACGCGCTGACGGCCCGGCTGACGCAGGCGCTGGAACAAGCCGCCGCCGACGGCCGCGAATGCGCCGTGCTGTTCATCGACCTCGACAAATTCAAGCGGGTCAACGATTCCTTCGGCCATGCCGCCGGCGACGAGTTGCTGCGCACCGCCGCCAACCGCCTGCACGGCCTGTTGCGGCCGCAGGACGTGCTGGCCCGCTTCGGCGGCGACGAATTCATCGTCGTCATTCCCGACTTGCCGCCGGGCAGCGCCGCGCAGATGGGCGTGGATTGCGCGGTTGCCATCATCAATGCCATGCGCAAGGGCTTCGAGTTGTCCTACCACACCATCAGCGCCTCGGCCAGCGTTGGCATCGCCTGCTATCCGAATCACGGCAGCGATAGCGAAACCCTGATCCGCAACGCCGACATCGCCATGTACGAGGCCAAGAAAGCCGGCCGCGCCGAGCAGCGCGTGTTCTACGACGCCATGAACGCCGCCGCCAAGGACGGCCTGGTGATCGACGGCGCACTGCGCGGTGCCATCGAGGCCAACGAGTTCCACCTGGTCTACCAGGCCATCACCAACGCCCACACCGGCAAGCTGACCAAGGTGGAAGCGCTGCTGCGCTGGCATAGTTCCCTGCTGGGCCCGGTGCCGCCCGACCGCTTCATCCCGGTGGCGGAAGACAGCGGCATGATTATCGAGCTTGGCACTTGGGTGTTGGAACAGGCTTGCCGGCAAATGGGCGCGTGGAAGCAGGGCACGCTGGACGACGTTACCATCAGCATCAACGTCTCCGCGTGGCAGCTGGCCGATCCCGGCTTCGTCAAGCTGGTGTCGCAGGCGCTGATCCGCAACGACCTGGCGCCGCATCAGCTGGAACTGGAGCTGACCGAGCGCGTGCTGATCGAGGACGCCGCCAACGTCCAAGCCGTGCTGGGGCAGTTGAGGGCGCTGGGCGTGGGCATTTCGCTGGATGACTTCGGCACCGGCTATTCCTCGCTCAGCTACCTGACCCAGTTCCACCTCAACACCCTGAAAATCGACCGCGCCTTCGTGATGGACATCGAGCACAGCGAGCGCAGCAACAATCTAGTGCACGCCATCATTGCCATGGGCCACAGCCTCGGGCTGCAACTGGTGGCGGAGGGCGTGGAGACGGCCGGGCAGGCGGCCATCCTGGAAAAGATGGGCTGCCACTACTTGCAGGGCTACCACATCTCGCGGCCGATCCCGCCGGCCGAACTGTTGCGCTTTGCTGACCAGCGCATCAGCATGGCGCCGGCGCCGCACGGCGATTTCGCTATTTAGCGAGGTCGGCGGCGGTGGGCACTTTCTGCGCCGCCTCGTCGGCGGTGAGGATCCAGATGCGGTCGATATAGCCCATGGCATCTACCGTGTAATTGACCACGATGTCCTTGCCGCGCACGGCAGCCGGCAGCTCGATGCGGTTATCTTCGTTGAAAATGCGCGCAGCGGGCGACAACTTGCGCGCTTTGCCGTCCAGCGTGATATCGGGGAAATAGCCCGGCGTGAACTTGCCGCGCAAGATATTGGCCGGGAACGGGCGCTCGATGGCCTGCGCGGGCAGGGCCAGAATAGCTGCTAAGAAGAGTCCAATTAGGCGCATCATGCGGCCATCTTACTTCAGTGTCATCAAGATGTCACCGTCGCGTCATCGCATCGTCACATGCTGTTTCTACAATCTTGCCAGTTGATTTTCCACCAACCTAGCAAGAAAGAACAACAGCCATGACCCAGCGATTCCCCCTGAAACCATTGTGCCTGCTGGTCCTGCAAGCACTGGCCTGCCACGCTTATGCCGCCGAGCCGGCCGACGCCGCTGCCGATGACAGCGCCACCGCAGCCGCCATGGCCGGCCCGGTGCAATCGGTGGAAATCACCGGTCGCGGCCAGTCGCGCCAAGTACAGAACATCAACAAGGCCGACCTGGCCGAAGCGCTGCCAGGCACCAGCCCATTGAAAGTGCTGGAAAAACTGCCGGGCGTGAACTTCCAATCGGCCGACCCGTTCGGCGCCTATGAGTGGTCGACCCGCTTCAGCATCCGCGGCTTCAACCAGAACCAGCTGGGCTTCACGCTGGACGGCATCCCGCTCGGCGACATGACCTACGGTAACAACAACGGCCTGCACATCAGCCGCGCGATCTCGTCGGAAAACATCGGCAGCGTGTCGGTCTCGCAGGGCGCGGGTTCGCTGGGCACCGCCTCGTCGAGCAACCTCGGCGGCACCGTGCAATTCTTCACCCTGGCGCCAACCAACGAGCGCGGCCTGACCTTCGCGCAAACGCTGGGCAGCGATTCCACCTCGCGCACCTTTGCCCGCGTGGACACCGGCCTGATCAACGGCGTCTTCAAGGCCTACATCAGCGGCACCCGCCAGCGCACCGACAAGACCAAGGGCGAAGGCAAGCAAGACCAGGATCAGCTGAATTCGCGCTTCGTGTTCAACTTCGGCGACAACAGCCTGACCGGCTTCATCAACTACTCCGACCGCAAGGAAGTTGACTACCAGGACATGTCGCTGGAAATGGTCAGGCGCCTTGGCTACAACTGGGACAACTACGAGTCCGACTGGGCCCGCGCAGTGAACGCCGCCAAGGGCGTGTTCAGCGGCGGCGTCAACAGCCTCGACGATGCGTACTACTCGGCCGGCGGCCTGCGCAAGGACACCCTCAGCGGCCTGACGCTGGATCTGCACTTGACCTCCAACGTCGACCTGAAAACCACCATCTACCACCACGACAACGAGGGCCAGGGCCACTGGTACACCCCGTACGTGAAGACCGACGCCAGCAACCCGATCTCGCTGCGCACCACCGAGTACACCATCGGCCGCGACGGCGTCATCAGCGATGTCACGGTGGAACTGGGCGACCACACCATCAACGCCGGTGTCTGGGGCGAGCGTAACAACCACACCGCCAGCCGCAACTACTACGGCGTGACCGGCCCGGCCGACACCATGTACTACCTGTCCAAGCCGTTCGCCACCGACTGGAAGCAGAACTTCATCACCACCACCTCGCAGTACTACCTGCAAGACACGCTGGCGCTGATGGACGGCAAGCTGAAACTGAACGCCGGCTTCAAGGCGCTGGAAGTGGACATCAAGGCCACCAACCTGGTCGGCACCCGCGCCGCCGGCAGCCTGACCGCCAAGAAGAACTTCCTGCCGCAGGCCGGCTTTAATTACGCCGTCACCAGCGACGATGAAGTGTTCGGCTCGGCCTCGAAAAACATGCGTGCCCACCAGCCAGGCGTCACCGGCCCGTTCTCGCAGACGCAAGCCGCCTACAACGCCGGCGTGGCCAACCTGAAGCCGGAAACCTCGGTCAACGTCGACCTCGGCTACCGCTTCAAGCGCGAAAACCTGCAAGGCTCGCTGGCCGTGTATAACGCGCGCTTCGACGACCGCCAACTGAGCGTGGCTACCTGCGCCGGCATCCTGGGCTGCCCATCGACCCTGGTCAACGTCGGCAAGGTCGACACCAAGGGCGTGGAAGCCATCGCCGTGTGGAAGTTCAACCGCGAAATCAGCTGGTTCAACTCGGCGACCTTCAACGATTCCAAGTACAAGTCGAACTACATGGACGGCACCACCCTGGTGGCAGTCAGCGGCAAGACCGTGGTCGATGCACCGCGCCAGCTGTTCAACACCGAGCTGTCGTATGAAGGAGGCGCGTGGTTCGCCCGTGCCGGCGGCAAGTACACCGGCAAGCGCTACTACACCTACCTGAATGACGGCGGCGTGCCATCGTTCTGGCTGGCCAACCTGTCGGCTGGCTACAAGATGAAAAACCTGGGCTTCGTGAAAGACCTGTCGCTGCAAGTCAACGTCACCAACCTGTTCGACAAGCAGTACATCAGCTCGATCGGCACCAACGGCTTCCAGGCCAGCGATCCGAACGGCACCGCCCAGACCCTGCTGACCGGCGCGCCACGCCAGGTGTTTATCACCTTGAACGGCAAGCTGTAAGCACTCCCAGCGCCACGCTGTTGCTGGGACAACACAGGAACAGCGTGGCGCTGGCATGGTGCTCCTGATAGTTGCATACTGGACGACCAGCCAGCAGCTATCAGGAGATGAGCCATGAAATGGTTTTACGATCTGAAAATAGCCACAAAACTGATCGTTTCTTTCGGTGCCGTGTTATTGCTAACACTGATTCTCGGCATCAGCAACATTGTCTCGATGAACCGGGTCAACCAGGCCTCCACCGATCTTGCTGAAAACTGGATGCCCAGCGTGCGCGCCGTGATGGACTTGCGCTCCGACGTGGGCGAGCTGCGGCGCTGGGAACTGGCGCACTTGCTCAACGAGCAGCCGGCCGCCATGGCCGATTACGAAAAACGCATGGACGATACGCTGGCCCTGCTGAAAAAGCACCGCGACGCCTACGAAAAACTGATCTCCAGCCCGGAAGAAAAAGCCACAGCCGGCGAGTTCGACAAGAACCTCGTGATGTTCATGGGCGATCACGCCAAGATGATCGATTTGTCGCGCGCCGGCAAAAAAGTCGAAGCGCGCGATGTCGCCAGCACCACCTCGGCCAAGACCTTGGGCCTGATTACCGACAACGTCAACAAGCTGGTCAAGATTAATGTCGATGGCGGCGATGCGGCCAGCGACGACGCCACGGCCACCTTCCAGAATGCGCGCATGACCTCGGTCGTGCTGCTGGTGATTAACATCGGCATTGGCATGGTGCTGGCGATCTGGGTGGCGCGCATCGTGGCGGCGCCCTTGCAGGAGGCGGTATCGCTGGCACGCAACGTGGCCGACGGCGACCTGACCCGTTCCATTGACGTGAAAAGCGCCTGCGAAACCGGGCAGCTGATGCAGGCGCTCAAAGATATGACCAGCAACTTGCAGGGCTTGGTGAGCCAGGTGCGGCAAGGCACGGACACAATAGCGACGGCGTCCTCGGAAATCGCCAGCGGCAACCAGGACTTGTCGTCGCGCACCGAGCAGCAGGCTAGTTCGCTGGAAGAGACCGCGTCCTCAATGGAGGAGTTGACCAGCACCGTCAAGCAGAATGCCGACAATGCGCGCCAGGCGAATCAATTGGCGCAATCGGCGTCCGGCATCGCGCTCAAGGGTGGCGACGTGGTGGGGCAGGTGGTGGGGACTATGGCGTCGATTAACGAATCGTCGCGCAAGATTGTGGACATTATTTCCGTGATTGATGGGATCGCGTTCCAGACCAATATCCTGGCCTTGAATGCAGCGGTGGAAGCGGCGCGCGCGGGCGAGCAGGGCAGGGGCTTTGCGGTGGTGGCCAGCGAGGTGCGCAATCTGGCGCATCGCTCGGCGGCGGCGGCCAAGGACATCAAGTTGCTGATAGGCGATTCGGTGGAGAAGGTGGAGGCTGGGTCGGCGCTGGTGAACCAGGCCGGCGAAACCATGAGCGAGATCGTGACCAGCATTACGCGCGTGACCGACATCATGAGTGAGATTACCTCGGCCAGCGTGGAGCAGAGCGCAGGCATCGAGCAAGTCAACACGGCGATTGTGCAGATGGATCAGGTGACGCAGCAGAATGCGGCGCTGGTGGAAGAGGCGGCAGCGGCGGCGGAATCGATGCAGGATCAGGCGGCCAAGCTAAGCGAGGTGGTGAGCGTGTTCAAGCTGCTGGCGACGGCGCAAACGCAAGCACCGCGTCCGGCGCCACGCAAGCCATCCGTGCCGAAGGCTGTAGTCGCGAGCGCGAAGACCCCAACCCCTCGCGTCGGGGTGAAGCGGCCGGTGAAGGAAACGGCGGGCGGCGATGAGTGGGAGGCGTTCTAGACTGCGGTTGCCTGCACCCCACGGCGGTATATCAGCGTCGGGGTCTGACCCCGTTCGGGGTCAGACCCCTTCAGGCCGTTGCCGGAGTGTTGGCTATTCCGGGTTTCGGGCCTGCCACGCAGCGAGGTCGGCGCGGTATTTGTCTAAGGCTTCCTGGTACAAGTCATCTACGCAATAAGCACAGCCGCTATGGCAGCAATCGCCGGGTTCCGGTGGCACCGGCGGCTCTGGTTTTGGATCGTCAGTCATTTTCTTCTCACATCGGCGGCATGGCCAACAACGCCATGTTTCGCCCTTTCTCCTTGGCGCGGTACAAGGCGCGGTCGGCCAGCTGTACCAGGTCCTGCGGCGAGGTGTCCTCGGTCGGCACCATCACCGCCACGCCGATACTGATCGTCATGATACCAAACGGCGACTGTTCATGCGGCAAGGCCCTGCGCACCAGCTCGGCGCAAATCTCTTCCGCCACGCCAAACGCATCGGTCGCATCGGTGGCCGCCGCCAGCAGCGCGAACTCCTCGCCGCCGTAACGCGCCACCAAATCGCTGGTGCGGCGGCCGTGCGTGGTGATCAACTCCGCCACCGTGCGCAAGGCCGCGTCGCCGGCCAGGTGGCCGTAGTGATCGTTG
Organism: Duganella rivi; assembly: GCF_009857435.1. Lineage (GTDB taxonomy): Bacteria > Pseudomonadota > Gammaproteobacteria > Burkholderiales > Burkholderiaceae_D > Rugamonas > Rugamonas rivi. Next base: position 563,948 of record NZ_WWCK01000005.1, on the reverse strand, counting down.
TACTTCTTGAAGTAATCCACGTCCAGCATCGACAAGGCCAAGGTCTGGCCGGTGCGCGCGGCGCGCCGCCACTCGGCTTCCAGCGCCAGGTCGAAACCGCGGCGATTGCTCACGCCCGTCAAGCCGTCGGTAGTGCTGAGCGCGGCCAGCTTGCGGTTGGATTCCTCCAGCTCCGCCGTGCGCGCCGCCACCGTTTGCTCCAGCTCGGACTGGTGGCGCGTCAAGCGATTGATGCGGGTCTTGTAGGCCAGCACCAGCGAACCGACCACCAGCGCCGCCACGCCGGAACGGAACCACCAGCGCTGCCAGAACGGCGGCGTGATCGTGATGTTCAAGGTGGCCGGCTGCTCATTCCATACGCCGAGGTGATTGGCGGCCTTGACGCGGAACACATACTTGCCCGGATTCAGATTGGTGTAGCTGGCCGTGCGGTGGGTGGCGTCGGTCTCGACCCAGTCGCGGTCGAAGCCCTGCAACTGGTAGGAGTAGCGGTTGCCGGACGGCTCGGTGTAATGCAGCGCCGCGAACTCCAGCGCAAACACCGACGCCTGCGAGGACAAGGTCAGCGCCGTCGGCGCCGTTACCGGGCCTTCGGCCTTGACGTTCTCGGCCGGCTGGCCGTTTTGCAGCGAGTGGTTGAACACGGTGATGTCGGTGATGGCCACTTGCGGCGGCACCGAGCTGGTCTTCACCTTGGCCGGCACCACGGCCGTCATGCCATGCACGCCGCCGAAGTACAAGGTGCCGTCCGCGCCAAACGCCGACGAGTTGACGGTGAAGCCCTCGGTCAAGCCATCGGACGCGGTGAACAGCGTCATCTTGCCGGTCTCGGGATCGAGGCGGTACAGGCCGGCAATGGTGCTGCTCCAGATCTTGCCATCGCTATCGTGCTGGATCGACAGCACCTTGGCGGCGCGCATGCCGGCCGCATAGGATTTGAACGCGATCGAACCGTCCGGCTTGACCAGCACCAGGTCCAGGCCCTTGCTGGTGCCGACCCAGATGCGGCCTTGCGCATCTTCGTGCAGGCTGGCGACGTTGTCATCGCTGAGGCTGCCGGTGTGCTTGGTCGAGTGGCGGAAATGGCGGAACTTGCCGGTGGCCGGGTCGAGCAAGTCGAGCCCGCCGCCGTTCCACTCCGAGCCGGCCCACACCCGGCCCTGCCGGTCTTCCAGCACCGCCGAGGTGCCGTTGACCGCGCGCGTGTTCGGGTCTTGCGGATCGTTGTAATAAAACTTGCGCGCATCGGTCTTGATCTCGTAGCGGATCAGGCTGTTGCCGGTGGCCAGCCACAGCACCCCGCCCGCGCCCGGTGCAATCGCGTTGATGTAGTCGCTGGCGGTGTTGCCGAAGTGGATGGCCTGGAACGGGCTATCGGGCGAGTCGAGCCGGTTCAAGCCGTTCGAGGTGCCCAGCCACAGCGGGCCTTTGCCCTCGTCGTCCTGGTACATGCTGTAGACGATGGAGTGCGACAGCTTGCCCGGCGTCTTGTCGTCGGCGCGGTAGCTGCGCAGCACCGTGCTGGTGGCCGGATCGTACAAGCTCATGCCGACGTTGCCGCCCAGCCAGACCTTGCCGCCCGGCGCGCGCGCCAGGCTCAGCAGCGCATTGCTGGCCGGCGCCGAGCGGCTGTCGATGCGGAACGGCACGTGGCGCGTGAAGCCTTCGCTGCTCAGGTTGGCCAGCGCGATGCCGTCGGTGAAGGAGGCGATCCACAGCATGCCGCCGCGGTCTTGCATCACCGCGCGCAGGTTGTCGCCGGGCAGGCTGTACGGGTCGTCGGCCGCGTGTACAAATTGGTCGAATTCGCCGTTCGATTCATTCCAGCGCAGCAGGCCGGCCGACAGCGTGGTGGCCCACAGCACGCCCTTGTTGTCGATGCCGAAGTTGGTGATGCGGCTATACGGCGAGGCGATGGCCTTGCGCGTGTCCCAGTCGCTCTTGCCGTCCCAGCGGATGATGCCGGACTCGGTGCCTATCCACAGCGCGCCGCTGTTATCGAATTGCAGCGCGCGCACGATGTTGACGCGGGCGTCGGGCTTGGGCGCCGGGTCGACCTGGTGGTGCTTGAAGATCTTGGCGCCGGGCGCCAGGTAATCCATGCCGCCCGGCCAGGTGCCGACCCACAGGCCGCCCTTGGCGTCGAGCGCCAGCGCGTTCAGGTCGTTGCTGCCGAGGCTGTCAGGGTTGTTTTCGTCGTGGGCGTAAATGGCGTCGAACTTGCCGGTGTTCGGATCGAAGTGCTGCAAGCCGCCCCAGGTGCCGATCCACAAGCCGTCCTTGCCGTCCGAGATGATGTTCTTGACGATGCGGTGGTTCTTTGGCGCCTTGTCGGTGGTGAAGGTGGTGAAGTTGTTGGTCTCGGGATTGAAGCGCGCCAGCCCGTTCTGGGTGGCGGCCCAGATGCGGCCCTTGTTGTCCTCGAAGATGGCCGACACCCGGTCGTGCGGCAGGCTGGCCGGATCGGCCGGGTTGTTGATGTACTTGACCGACTGGTAGCCGTTGTAGCGGTACAGGCCGTTGGTATGGGTGCCGACCCAGACAAAACCCTTGCGGTCCTGGATCAGCGACAGCATGGACGGCTCGTCGCCGCCGAGCGGGCCGAGTTTCTTAAAGCGTAGCGAAGGGGCGGGGGCGGCGCTGGCAAGACTCACCGCCAGCAGCAGGCATAGCAATAAAAAACGGCGCACGGATTAATCTAGTTTCTAATCAAAAAAACTATTATACATGCCATTGATGCAAGGCTTCCGCGATAAAAGCTGCCGTTTTTTAGCGCAGTTGCCAGAAATTAGGGTATAGTTTACGGCGCTTCACCATCCGCCCACATTATGTCCGATACCGAGATCACCACCCCGACCATTCCCGAGCAGGCTGCCGCCGAAGCTCCCGTCCAAGTTCGTTTCGCCGATTTCGGCCTGTCGCCGAATATCCTGCGCGCGTTGAACGAGCAAGGCTACGAGCACCCGACGCCGATCCAGGCTCAGGCCATCCCGGTGCTGCTGCAAGGCCGCGACGTGATGGGTGCGGCCCAGACCGGTACCGGCAAGACCGCCAGCTTCTCGCTGCCGATCATCCAGATGCTGCTGCAGCACGCCAGCACCAGCACCTCGCCGGCGCGCCACCCGGTGCGCGCGCTGATCCTGGCGCCGACCCGCGAACTGGCGGTGCAGGTGGCCGAGAACGTCAAGGCCTACTGCAAGCACACGCCGCTGCGCGCCACCGAAGTCTTCGGCGGCATGGACATGAAGCCGCAGACCGTGATCCTGAAGGCCGGCGTGGAAATCGTGATTGCAACCCCGGGCCGTCTGCTCGATCACGTGGAGCAAAAGAACATCAGCCTGAACCAGGTGCAAATGCTGGTCATGGACGAAGCCGACCGCATGCTGGATATGGGCTTCCTGCCGGACCTGCAGCGCATCATCAACCTGCTGCCGAAGAAGCGCCAGAACCTGATGTTCTCGGCCACCTTCTCGCCGGAGATCAAAAAGCTGGCCAACACCTTCCTGACCGACCCGGTGACCATCGAAGTGGCGCGCGCCAACAAGACCGCCGATACCGTCACCCAGGTGGTCTACAAGGTGGCCGAAAACCAGAAGCACGCACTGGTCGCGCACATTTTGCGCCAGCGCGAGCTGAAGCAAGTCATCATCTTCTCCAACACCAAGCTCGGCGCCTCGCGTCTGGCGCGTGAACTGGAGCGTGAAGGCATGAAGGCGGTCGCCATTCACGGCGACCGCAGCCAGCAAGAGCGCATGGCCGCGCTGGACGCGTTCAAGAAAAACGAGATCGACATCCTGGTGGCGACCGACGTTGCCGCCCGTGGTCTGGACATCTCCGATCTGCCGTGCGTGATCAACTACGATCTGCCGTACAACGCGGAAGATTACGTGCACCGCATCGGCCGTACCGGCCGCGCCGGCGCCTCCGGCGATGCGATTTCGATCTTCTCGGACAAAGACGAGCGTCTGCTGGCCGACATCGAAAAATTGATCAAGCAAACTATCAAGCGCGCCGAGCCGGAAGGTTTCAATCCGGCGCCGACCTTTGCCGATGAGCGCGGTGAGCGCCGTCCGCGCCGCAGCGAAGACATCGGCCGTACCCCGGCCGGCCGTTCGGCCGAGCGTCCGCCACGCGCACTGGGCGGCGGCGGCCCGCCACGCCGCGAAAAAGTCGATCCATGGTTCCTCAAGCCTTACGAGCCAAGCAAGGCCGTGGTGGCGGCGCCAGCCGCGCCAACGACGGGCTGCAGCATCAGCAAGGCCAAGCCTAAGCTGGCCTTCCTGCTGGGCGGCGCGCCAAAGGCTTAAGCAGCCAGTCGCGCACGCGATTGGACAAGCCTTGCTCCAGATAGCGGTGCGACAGCGCCGCCAGCGACACCGCACACGCGGTGGAAATGAAGATATAACCCCACGTGTGCACCAGCGGCGCCACGCCGGCCCACGCCATGGCCTGCTCGACCAAGCGTTGCGTCAGCAAGTGGGTCAAGTACAGCGAATACGAAATCCCGCCCAGCCATAGCGCCAGCGGTGGCGCCGGCAGGTGTACCGTCTTGCTGGCCAAGGCCAGCGCCGCCAGCATCAAGGCCAGCGGCCAGCCATAGTTCAGCGGCCCGTGGCCGCCCACCGCGCCGCTGTAAATCGCCCACGCCGCAAATGCGCAGCCCAGGCCTGCCACGTGCCACGCCAATTGTTGGCTGCGGCCCGGCAGGCGGAACCACGGTTGCAAATACAGCCAGCCGATCAGCACACCGGCGCCAAACTCCAGCACAAACGGATTGGTGACGACGTTCATGTAGCCGGAGCCGCCGTAATCGCGCTCCACGCTCAGCGCCATCCCCTGCGGCAGCACCAGCACGGTCAGTGCTATCCACGCCGCCAAGGCCAGCCAGCGCCATCGGCCGAACAGCAGGCAGGCCGCAAACACCAGGTAAAAATACATTTCAAATTCCAGCGTCCAGCCCACGCCCAGCGTCAGGTCGAAGTAGGGCGCCCGGTGCGGGTTGACCGGCAGCATGGCGAGCGAATGCCAGAGGGCCTTGCGCTGATCGCCGTAATGGAAGTAGTCAATGCCGCCTTGCAGCACAAAGATCGCCAATATCGTGATCACCGCGTACACCGGCCACACCCGCGCCCAGCGCTTGACGAGGAAGCGCGCCGCGTAAGCCGGACTGCCGTCGGCGCCCGCGGTCGAGTAGCACATGATGAAGCCGCTAATCAGGAAGAATAGATCGACGCCGAACGCGCCGGGGCGCAATAACTGGTCGGCCAGTGCGAAGCTGTCAGTGTTGAGCAGGGCGTAGCGGGCGTGGGTCAGCACCACCAGCAGGGCGGCCACGCCGCGCAGCAGCTGGATCCAGTTGAGGTTCTTGTTGTGTTCAGTCATGCCCCATTGTAGGCTGGTTTTTAAAAAAGCAATGTTAACTTGGTGGAATTAATTGCAAAAAAAGCCAGCGCCGCCACGGTTTTTTTTATACACTGGCGGATTCGTCAGTTTCCAGTACCGCTACATGCAACAAGCTTCCCTGCATCCCGCATACCGCGCGGATATCGACGGCCTGCGCGCCATCGCCGTGCTATCGGTCGTGGTGTTCCACGCTTTTCCGTCGCTGCTGCCCGGTGGTTTTACCGGCGTCGACATCTTCTTCATCATTTCCGGTTTCCTGATCGGCAGCATCTTGCTCAAGGGCTTGCAGGCCGGGCAGTTCAGCTTTGCCGATTTCTACGCGCGCCGCGTGCGCCGCATTTTCCCGGCGCTGGCCATCGTCATGGCCTGTTGCGTTGCGCTAGGCTGGTTCGCCTTGTTCCCGGACGAGTACAAGATGCTGGGCAAGCACCTCTTCGGCGGCGCGACCTTCGTTTCCAACTTCTTCTTGTGGGAAGAGGTCGGCTACTTCGACACCACGGCCGACACCAAGCCGCTGCTGCACCTGTGGTCGCTGGCGGTGGAAGAGCAGTTCTACATCATCTGGCCGCTGGCCCTGTGGCTGGCGTTCCGCCGCCGCTGGGCGCCGTGGAAGCTGGCGCTGCTGGTGGCTGCGCTCTCGTTCGCGGTCAACGTCGGTGGCGTGCACCGCTATGCAACCGCGACTTTCTACTCGCCGCTGAGCCGCATGTGGGAATTGCTGATGGGCGCGCTGCTGGCCTATATGAGCGTCAACCGCATCGGCCTGCTGGCCGGCGTGCGCGGCGCGGACGGCGACCGCCTGGCCGATTTCTCCGGCCCGCGCGCGCGCAATTGCGCGGCCGTGGCCGGGCTGCTGCTGCTCGCCGCCGGCCTCGCGCTGGCGGCGCCGGGCAAGCACTTCCCCGGCTGGTGGGCGTTGCTGCCGACGCTGGGCGCGCTGCTGCTGATTGCCGCCGGCCCGGCGGCGCTGATCAATCGCTACCTGCTGGGCAATAAGCTGGTAGCGTGGTTCGGTCTGATCAGCTACCCGCTGTACCTGTGGCATTGGCCCATCCTGTCCTTCCTGCATATCCTCGAAGGCCCGCTGCTGAGCCGCATGATGCGCGCAACGGCGCTGGCGGCAGCGGTGGCGCTGGCATGGCTGACTTACTACTTCGTCGAGCGTCCGCTGCGCCGTCCAACGCACGGCGCGCGCAAGGTGACCGTGCTGGCGCTGGCCATCGCCGCGCTGGGCGCTTTTGGCGGCTGGATTTACTTGCAGGAAGGCTTGCCGCTGCGCCGCTCGGTGGTGGAAAACGCCGCCCAGCAACAAGCCCTGATCGTGGTCGAAGACAAGCACAACGCCGAGCTGTGCAAGCAGCGCTACGGCTTCCAGACCAAGTTCGAATACTGCCTGCTGGACCAGCCGGGCAAGGAGCCGACCGTGGCGCTGATCGGCGACAGCCACGGCTATCACATCGTTGCCGGCCTGAGCCGCTACTACCGCGGGCACGGCGACAACCTGTGGTACCTGGGCACGCGCGTGCCGTTCTTCGGCCTCGGCGGCGATAACGACGAGTACCAGCAGGCCACGCCGCGCATGCTGGAATCGGCACTCAACACGCCGAGCGTGCGCACCGTGATCCTGTCCACCGCCGCCAAGCTGAACAACGAAACGCCGGACGGCCAAGCCGGCGTGCGGGCCTTCCGCACCACGCTGTCGCGCTTCATCGACAGTGGCCGCAAGGTGATCTGGGTGAACGACTTGCCGATGCTGGACTTCGATCCGCGCACCTGCATCCGCCGCGCCGGCGTGCCGACCAGCCAAACCCGCAACGATTGCTGGGTCACGCGCCAGGCCTTTGATGACGCCACCAGGCTACATCACGCCGCCGTGGCGCAGGTGCTGAAAGACTTCCCGCAGGTGCAGGTGCTGGACACCGCAGCGCAGCTGTGCGACGCGCAGCGCTGCAACGTCATCATCGATGGGAAAATGATGTACCGCGACACCCACCACCTCAGCTACGAGGGCGATTTGTACGTGGGCGAGCGCTTCGGCCGCGCGCTTGATGCTGCGCGCAGCCGATGAGGATCAAGGCAGGCGGCTGAGCTGGAAATTGTGCAAGGCAATGCCCAGCAGCCGCTGATCGGCCGGGTTGCCTTGTTCCGACGGCGCGTGCGGATCAGAGATGCGCAGGTCGAGTTTTGCCACCGCGCCGCGGCAGGCTTGCGGCGGCACCGTGAATTGCAGCGTGCCGCCGTCCTGCGCCACCGGGCCCTCAAACAACAGCTGGTCGCCGCTGCGCACGGCCAGCGCTTGCTTGCCGTAGCTGTGCAAGTACATGCTGAGGCGGAACGGCTGGCCGGCGCACGGCAGGTACATGGTCACCCGCTGGGCCTGCGACCACACGCCCCAGGCTTCCTGCGTGCTCCAGCCCTCGCCCAGCGCGAAGCTGCCGTTGGCGCCGAGCGCGGTGGAGTGCACTGCGTCGCTGAGCGCCTGCTGCAGGCTGCGCGCTTGCGTGGACGTGAGTTGCGCGTAGCGATACTTGTCGAAGGTTGGCAGCATCGATTGCTGGTAGGCTTGCAGCTTGGCGCTGTCGTACAGGCAGCGCGGTGGCGTGGCGACGCCGCCTGCCCCCGGCACGGCGCGCACCAGCAGCAGCTTGCTGCAGTCCGGGCCAACCACCACGTTAAAGGCGCGGTCTTCGCCGACGCCCGAATAACGCTCCATGAACACTTCCGGCGGCGGGTTGTACAGGCCCGGCGCATGGGTTTGCAGCCACAGCGAACTTGCCGACGGCGTGGTGTAGCGCTCCGGTTGCAGCGGATGGTACAGCCATGCCGAACACCCCATCGCCGCCAGCAGCAGTAATGCAGTCAGCCCGCCGGCTAGCGTGCGCCATGCAGTGCGCTGGACGATCCACAGCAGCAGCGTAAAGCCCAGCGGCATATACCACAGCGCGTAGCGCGCCAGCCCCGGCGTCGCCGCCGAGTTCAGGTTATTGGTGGACGAGTTGGCATAGAAGTTCACCAGCAGATAGACGCTGATGAATAGCACTTCCGGCCAATGCAGCGAAGCTTCTTTGCCGGCGCGCTGGCGCAGCCACAGCAGTGCGCCGAGCAGCAGCATCGCCACGCCCAGCGGCCAGTTCGGCAGCAGGCCGAGGTCGGGATCGAGAATCCAGATGTAGAAGGTCGACAGCTCGCCGCCCAGCTTGGCGCCGCCGGCCAGCAACTGCGGCGTCACCACGTGGTAGCGCCAGAAGTAGTAGGCCGGGTGCAGCAGCACAGTGACAGCGGCGCCGGCCAGCAGCGCCAGTTCGCCGATGCTGTAGCGCTGGCGCCATTGCAGCAGCACGCGGTAAGCCCACGGAATACCGGCGATCAGGGCAAAGCTGGGATTCTGCGTCGAGGTCAGGGCCAGCAGCAGCGCGGCCGCGGCATAGCGCTCGCGGTGCATCTGCATCAACGCCAGCAGCAGCAGGCACACCGTCATTGGTTCGGTGTGGACTTTATCGAGATACCACAGCATCGGCGAACACAGCGTCATGGCGAGCATCACGCCGGCGCCGCGCCAGCCGTAGTAGCGGTAGGCCGCCGCCAGCGTGCCGCCCACCAGCAGCGCGTGGAGGGTGAGGAAGCTGGCGTGGCTCGACAAGTGGATCTGCAACAGCGCCGCCGCCTGTTGGCACAGCACGGCCAGCAAGCTGTACAGCCAGAAGTGGTTGAAGTCGGTGGTGTCGCCGACGCGCAGTTCGCTGAAGGCCTGGTAGAACCAGTCGCGCTCAACCAAGCCGCTGATCTCACCGCTGCGCTGCAGGGCGTCGTAGGCGGCGTTGGCGGCCGGCGTCATCCACGGGCGCAGGCCGTCGGTCCACGCGTAGAACATGGCGTAGTACTCCGAGCCGTCGCCCACGCGCGCTGCCGGCAGGGTGCCCAGCCACAGGAATAGCGCCAGCACGCCGGCGCCGATCGCGAGGTAGGGCAGGGCGGCGCGCAGGGCGGCGCCGGTCAGCAGCGGGCGGCCCACGGCTTAAGCCTTACTCAGGCGCTTGACCAGCTCGGCCGCGACCGACTTGCCTTCGCGGATCGCGTAGTTGGTGCCGCGGTCTTCCGGGTAGATCTGCGCCATGGTGCTGATGGTGGCGTTGCTGAATGGCGTGGCGCGGCCCGGCACATAGTCCGAGTAGCCGCGCTCGGTGATCGGCTGGGCGTAGTCGGCGCGCCAGACGCGGTACTCGCTGATCCATTCGCGCTTGAACTCGGGGAACATGCGCTGTACGTGGCCGAGTGCGAAGTTCAGATACTCTTCGTCGCTGTAGTTCCACAGCGGATCGGCCTTCGGCAGATAGCGCGACAGGAACACGATGTGCTTGCCGTCGTAGTTGGCCGGGCTGTCGAAGTTGGTGTGTTCGATCACGCCGACAAACGGGAAGCCCGGATCGTTGACGTTGATCCAGTAGGTATCGGACAGGCTGCGGTCCAGTTCCAGCACCAGGCACAGATTGGCCAGGTAGCCGACGCGGCGCAGCTTGGCCAGGTAGTGTTCGTCGGCTTTGCCTTCGAGGATGTTGGCAACGATGGGGAAGGCCGGCGTCAGCAGGTACTCGCGCGCTTGCACGGTCTCGGCTGGCGTATGCATGGCGGTGATGCGGCCAGCGTCGGCTTCGACGCCGGTGACCGGCGTGTTGTAGCGGATCTCGCCGCCGAGGCGGGTGATTTCATCGGCCATCGCTTGCGCCAGGCGGCCGAAACCGCCCTTGAAATAGGCCAGCTGCTCGCCGCCCTTGGAGTCGCGGGTGCTGCCGCGCAGCACCAGCTTCTTCCACATCCACACGGCGTTGACGGCATCCGCCACCACCGAGAATTTGTTTTCGATCAGCGGCTGCCAGACGATGCGGTAAGCGTTCTTGCCGCACAGCGGCTCCAGCCATTCGCGGATGGTCAGGTGCTCGATCGATTTCCAGTCCTTGACCTTGCGCACCTTGAACACCATCAGGCCGAGGCGGATGCGGTCGAGGAAAGGCAGCGGGCTAAAGCGCAGCAAGTCGAGCGGCGTCGACAGGCGCCAGTGGCGGCCGTTGAAGTACATGCCGGTCTTGGACGGCATGATCACCACGTCGCCTTCCATGCCCAGTTCGCGCACCAGTTCCGGCACGTACTTGTCGTTGTCGAACCAGTGGTGGTAGAACTTCTCGATGGTCACGCCATCTTTAAAATCAAAGGTGCCGGCCAGGCCGCCGGGGACGGTGTCGGCTTCCAGCACCAGGACTTTTTGGCCGGCGCGCGCCAGTTGCAGGGCGGAGGTCAGGCCGGTAAAGCCGGCGCCGACGATTACAGCATCAAAATTGGTCGTCATTGCAGTATCAGTTGGAAGCGGCTGCGCGCTGCGCAGCGTTGAAAGTCAGTTTGCGGTTGAGGGTGAATTGCAGCACCACCACCATCGGTAAAGTCAGCAGCTTGGCAATGCGCGGATCGAAGTGCAGCACGTCCACCAGCAGCGCCAGCAGCGCGGCCGAGGCGCCGAAGCCGATCGCCGCCACGCCGAGGAACATGGCCAGGCGCTGCGCCACGCGGTCGCGCATGCCGAAGGTCAGCACCCGGTTCAGCGCAAAGCTCAGCAGCGTGCCGGCCAGATAGCCGAGCAGATTGGCGCCCTGATACCACAGGCCAGCCGTCACGCTGAGGAAGAACACCAGGTAGTCGGTGCTGACGCCGAGGCCGCCGCACAGGCAGTACAGGATGAACTGGCGCATCAGGCTTGCTCCTCTTCTTTGGCCAGCAGGCCGACGGTCTCGCCGATCACGTATTGCGGCCGCGAGTTCAAGGTCAGCAGCACACGGCCCAGATATTCACCGAGCATGCCCAGCGCCACCAGCTGCACGCCGCCTATCATCAGGATCGTGACGATCAGCGACGACCAGCCGATCGGCATGGCGTCCAGCGTGAATTTCTGGATCACCAGCAGCACCGCCAGGATAAAGCCGACGCCGGCCATCACCAGGCCCGCAAACGAGGTCAAACGCAGCGGCACGATGGAGAAGTTGGTGGCCATCTTCAGCCACAGCGAGATCGACTTCTTCAAGCTATAGCCGCTGTCGCCGGCAAAGCGGTCGTGGTGTTCCACTTCCACCGTGCCGATATTGCGCGTCATCGACAGCACCAGGCCGTCGACGTAGACGTAAGGGCCGGTGTAGCGCAGGATGTCGCGCACGATGGCGGCGCGCATGGCGCGGAACGGCGACAGATACAGATCGGCAGGCTTGTTCATCAGGTAGCCGGCCACCTTGTCGTTGAGGCGGCTGCCCCAGACTTTCCAGCTGGCGTGCTGGCGGTTCTTGAAGCGCGCATACACCACGTCGCGGCCGGTGGCCAGTTCGGCCAGCAGGGTCGGGATGTCGGACGGCGAGTGCTGCAAGTCGTCGTCCATGGTCATGACGACCTGGCCGCGCGCCTCGGCAAAGCCGGCCATCAGCGCATTGTGCTGGCCGGCGTTCATGCGCAGCAGGATGCCGCGCACCCACGGGTGCCGGGCCGACAGCTGCTGGATCACGTGCCAGCTGCGGTCGGGCGACTGGTCGCAGACGAAGATGACTTCGTAGTTCTGGCGGGTTTCCGCCATGGTCTCCATCACGGCGTCAAGGCGCGACACCAGCTCCGGCAGGACTTTCTCGCTGCCATACACTGGGATCACGAACGACAGGTAGGGCGCGGTATCAGTCAGCATAGTATTTCCGTATCAGTTCGTTGATATAGTGATCGTCGATGACGATGCCGACGTCGGCGGCGGCGGCCATGGCCAGTTCCACGTCGATGTCGTAGCTGCCGCCCGATTCGATCAGGTCGAAGTAGGCGCGGCGGTCCATGACCGATTCAAAGATGCGCACCAGGTCGAGAATGGCCACCGAGTACGGGCAGGCGATATTGGTGACGCGGTTGTCGGCGTCGCCGCGCGCCAGCAGGCGGGCGCCAATGGCGGCAACATCGTCGACGTCGATCAGATTGCGGCGCGCCTTGGTCCAGACGTGGAACACGTCGCCGCTGGAGATGGTCTGGTACAGGTAGTTGGTCAGCGTGTGCGGATTGTCGATGCGGCCCACCACTTGCGGCAGGCGGAAAATCGCGTAGCGGCTGGAGCGCTCGGCAATCAGCTTTTCCTGCGCCTGCTTGTGCAGCACGTAAGGGGCGTTGGCTTGATCGGGGTCGGCGATCGAGCAGGTGCTGAAGTACACCAGGTGCTTGTCCTGGGCGAGCGCTTTTTCCAGCATGCGGCGTTCGCGCGCGAACTCCTCTGGGTCGGTCTCGCGCGAGTTCGACACGCCCGAGGCGAAGACGATCACGCCGGCGTTGTCCGAGAAATAGGGAGCGTAGGCCCTGGCCAGTAGTCCGTTACCGATAATCATAAAGTTCCAGCAGTAGAGGTTTGCAATGGCGGCGCCGCTGGTGCGCTGCCGATGTCGAGGCGGGTGAAGGCGATGCCGAGGGCGCGGCCATCGTCGCCCCAGCCCAGTTCGCGCGGCGAGATGGGCTGCGGCACCACCAGAGTGAGGGTGGTCTCGCCGCCCGGGTTATTCAGGCTCAGCGCCACTTTGCGCTGATCGCCAGTCAGGCGCAGCTTGCCTTCCTGCTGGCCGACCCGCACCAGCACGTCCTGCCCGGCGTTGGGGCCGAAGGCGTGGCCGAGCAGGCGCAAGGTCAGGTGCGGCGGCAGCGGCTTGACGAAGCGCAGCGTGACTTGCTTGCCGTTGGACCAGCGGCCCCACGGTTCCGCCACGCCGAGCCCTTCGCTCGATTGCAGTTGCGCCGACAGATCGGCGCGCTGGAAATCGAGCAGTTGCGGCTGCTGTGGCGCGACTTGCTCGTACAGCGTAAAGCCGGGCTGGCGCATGCGCTGCACCGCGTACGGCGGCGGCGCGTAGTCGCCGAACACCAGCAGCCAGCCGGTCTCGCTGAGATCGGTCAGGTCGATGGCGGCGCCGGCCGGCGTCGGCAGCAGCCGCGGCGCGGTTTGATCGAGCTGGAACTTGGCCTTGAACAGGCCGCCGTGGTCGGCCCCCACCAGGGTCAGGCTGGCCACCTGGGCCGGCGTCAGCTGCGCGCGCGCGTACTGGCCGGCGCGGTCGTAGACGTCGCCGTTGCGTGCCTGGCGCACGTCGGTGTCGATCATGCGCCCGGCGCCCAGCGCCCACAGCGGCAGGAAGGCAAACAGGAACAACTGCGCACCGAGGCGCGCGCGCCAGATCCAGCCGATCAGCGCCATCACGGCCACGTAGGCCAGCAGGCGGTACAGCTGCGGCTGGGCGGTGAGGCCGCGCAGTTCCGGGCTGTCGACGTAGGACGGCGTGAAATCGCCCAGCAGGGCGAAGCGGCCCCACTCGGCCAGCGCGATGAACGGCAGGGCGGCGCACACGCGCAGCACGCGGCTGCCGGCGGCATCGTTATTGAGCTGGGTGGCGGCAAAGATGGCCAGCAGCGGCAGCACGAAGTTGTAGTAGCGCCAGTGCAGGCGGCCGATGTTTTCCGACGGGCCGTTGCCGGTTACCGAGGCGGTAAACAGCACGGTCACGGCCAGCAGCGACAGCAGGGTCAGCGCGCTGTACAGGGCCAGCGGCGCGGCTTGCGGCGCGGCGCGGCGCGCGGCCGGGCTCAGGCCATAGCCGAGCAGGGCGGCCAGCGGCAGGCCGTACAGCAAGGCCAGGCCCATGCCGTGGCCGCGCAGGTTGAACAGCGCCAGCGCCAGCAATTCCGGCAGCGGCTTGCGGTGGGCGGCGGCGTATTCGGATTGATTGGCGTACAGGCTGCCGCTGAGGCTCAAGCCGTCGGCCCCGGCCACCAGGTAGCCTAGGCCGAAGCGCAGCACGGCAGCCACTGCCAGCATCAGCGCCACGTGCGCCAGCGCGCGCGGCGCGGCCTGGCGCAGGCGCGCGATCAACGCGCCTGGCGGCGCCGCCGACCAGCCGGCATACAGCATGGCGGCAGCCACGGCCGGCAGCAGGAACAGCGCGTGCACTTTAATCAGCATCAGCATGCCCATCGCCACGCCGGTGATGGCGGCGCGCTGCGCGCTTGGCTGCGCGTGGTAGCGCAGCGTGGCCCAGCTCAGCAGCCAGAACACGAAGAAGTAGCTGGCCTCCGGCATGAAGTAGGTGGTGTAGACGTTGAGCGGGCTCACGGCCGTCAGCACGGCGATGCCGAGCGCCAGCGGCGCGCTGGTGACGCGGCGCGCCACGGCGTAAATCAACGGCAGCGCGCCGAGGAACAGCAGCGCATTCAGGCCGCGCGTGCAATCGAGGAAGGCCGGGCCGCAGGCATTGGTGGCGCCGAACAGCGCAAGGTACAGGTAGGACGGCAGCGGCGCTTCGGCCAGCGGCGTCAGGCGCGCGATGCTGCTGTAGCTCCACTCGTCGGAAAACACGGCCGGATACAGGCCGGTGTTGCGCAGCGTGAGATAGGCGAACAACAGCGGCAAGGCCAGCAGCCATGCAGCGCGCAGCAACTTATCCGGTGATGAAAATGGTTTAGTCATTAAAACATTATATAAAAAATAAGAGGCTAAGGGGACAGCTGCTTAGCCCAGGCGCGCCAGCCAATCCTGGGTATCGCGCTGCAATTGCTCCCAGCGGTAGAAACGGCGGTGCTCGTAGTACAGCGCTCCCTCGTGCGGGCGCTGCGCCGTGCGCGCCGTGCTGGCCGCTTGCAGCGTCTGGCTGCCTTGCAGCAGGTAATGCAGCAGCACGAACGGGAACAAGCCGATCCAGGTCATGCGCTGCGATGGATAGCTGAGGCACAGGCGCAGGTAGCGCAGGCGCGCGCGCCACGGCAAGCGCGCGCGTTCCACCGCGCCGTTCGCGGCCAGCGGCGACAGCACGCGGAACCACGGCGAGCGCAGGCGGTGCGCGTTGTACAGCGCGTACTGGCGCACTTGCGCGAGCAAGCCCAGTCGCTGCGCCGTGTGCACGGTGATGAAGTGCAGCGCGTCGTGATCGTGATGGCCGCCTTCCCACGCTGTGACGGCGATGTGCTGTACCTGCCCGTAGCTGGCGATCCAGCTGGACAGCCAGGCGCCGGCCGCGTCCAGGTGCTGCGGCAGGCTGGCGTCGACAATGCCCAGCTGGTCGCCGGCAAAGTGGACGTCGGCCTGATCCACGCCCAGCTGCGCCAGCACCGCCAGCGACTCGGCGTTGCGGCGCGCCGCGCTGCCGTGGGCGCCATGGGTCAGGTAAGCGCAGCACACCCGCAGTCCTTGCAGGCGGCATTGTTCGATGGCGTGGAACACGCCAAACTCATCGTCTTGATGAGCGAACAGGAATAGCGCTACCGGGCGCTTGGCCAAATCAGTAGGCATCGAAGTCAAGGAAACTGAAATGGATGCGCGCGGCGTCCAGCTGCGGCACGCGGCCCGACAGCGAACGGTAAATCAGGTTCAGCGGCGACGGCCGCAAGCGCTGCGGAATGCTGACGTAGCCGGCCGGCGTGCCGGCGCTGTCCGGGCGCAGGCCGAGGTAGAGCCGCAGCGGCGCCCACGCGCCTGCGCTTGGCAGGGGGCTGGCGCCATCGAGGGCCAGCGTCAATTCATCGTAAGCGCGGGCGAGCCCCAGTGCGGCGGCGTCGAAGCCCCAGCGCGCGCCGTGGCGGCGCGCACGCACCGGCTGGCCCGGATTGCCGCAGCGCCAAGCGAGGCTGGCGCCGCTCCACTGGCGCGCGAACGACAGCGGCGCGCTATCGGCTATCGGGTTGATGCGGCCGATGCCGACGCGCGCTTCCAGCGGGCGCACCAGCTGGAAGCCGAGCTTGCGCACGAAGCCTGGCGTGCTGTTGGCGTTGGCCACGCCGTACACGCAATCAAAACCCGCTGCGGCGCCCGCTTCGTAGGTCATCGCGGCCAGCCTGGTGAACAGGCCTTGGCCCTGGTAGTTTGGATGGGTGGCCGTGTTCAGCGACAGCAGCACGCTCACTTCCGTGCCCTCGATGCGCGCGCGCGCCGGAATGCAGACGTAGTGCGCGGCCAGCGTTTCGCCGTCCCAGGCGTCGAAGCCCAGCGCCTGTCCATCCGGGTTGTCGGCATACAGCCATTGCAGGTAGGCCGGCGTGAATTTATCGGTGCCGGGGAAGCAAGCTTCAAACAGGGCGCGGTAGCGCGCCAGCGAGGCGGCGTCGGCTTGGATGGGACGGAATGCAATCATTTGAACACCCAGTGTTTGCTCAGCAGGTAGCCGTTGACGGCCACCACCGGCAGCGAGGCCAGCTTGCCGATCATCGCCATGCCGAACCAGTGCTGCGCCAGCGCCACCAGCGCCAGCGTGATGAGGTAATTAATCGCTACCACGCACAAGTAGCGCGCCACGGTGGCGCCGCTGCTCAATTGCTTGAAGGTGACCTTGGCGTGGAACAGGTAGTTGACCAGCAGGCCGGCCAGGAAGCCGGCCGATGCCGCCGTCAGCGGCGCGGCGCCGCCCATCAGCAAGCCTTGCATCAGGCCGACGTCGATCAGCGCGCACAGCACGCCGCCGGTCACGAAGACCAGGAATTGCGTCGACAGCAGCGCCGGCTTAGCCACGGCGGTGCGCCGTCAGGCGGTGAATGGCACGGCGCGGCACGGCGGCGATGTCGTAGGCGAGGAAGGCCAGCACCAGCTGCAAGCCCATCAGCATCGGCAGCGCCGACAGCATGACGGTGCCGGGCGCGGTGGCGACGCCGGCGCGCGCCGAAGCCAGCCAGTGCAGCGCGCCGTAAGCGGCGCCCCCTGCCAGCAGCAGCAGGCCGGTCGGCAGTTCGATCGACGCCAGCGACATGTCGCGCAGGTAGTAGTTGTAGAACAGGCGCTTGCTGAAGTTGCGCAGGTGCTTGGCCATGAATTCGGTGACGATTTTCGAAATCTTCAGGTTACTCACTTCGTCGCCGTAGTGGGCGTCCATCGGCACGTCCTGCACCACCGCGCGCAGGGTGTTCAGGCGGAACAGAATGTCGGTCTCGAAGAAGTAGCGCTTGCTGATCTTGGCGAACGGCAGGTGGCGCGCGGCGTCGGCGTGGATCGCGGTGTAGCCGTTGGTTGGGTCGAACAAATCCCAGTAGCCGGACGACAGCTTGGTCATCAAGGACAGCACGGCGTTGCCGAACAAGCGCATCTTCGGCATCTGGTGGATTTGTTCCAGGTCGAAGAAGCGGTTGCCCTTGGTGTAGTCGGCCTCGCCGTTCAGGATCGGCGCGACGAATTGCGGGATCAGCCTCGGATCCATCTGGCCGTCGCCATCGACCTTGACCATCACCTGCATGCCGTCGGCAATCGCCGCCTGGTAGCCGCTCATGACGGCGCCGCCGACGCCCTGGTTGTCCAGGTGCTCGATCACCACCACGCGCGGGTCGCTGCACTGGGTGCGCACCAGCGCGCCGGAGTGGTCCGGGCACTTGTCGTCGACCACATAGATGCGCGCCACTTCCGGGCCGATCGCCGCCAGCACGCCGAGAATATGGCGGGTGACGCGGTAGCTCGGAATCACGACCGCAATGCGGGCTTGTTCGGTATTGTTCATGCTGCTCCTGTGGTCGATGGCGCCAGCTGGCGATACCAGCGCTGCTGCGTCACGGCGTGCACCAGTTGATCGGTACTATCTTTCCAAGTCAGCCAAGGCATGGCGGACGATTGCGGCGCTTTGCCTGCGGCGTGCAGATCCAGCCATGCTTGCAGCGTGACGGCCAGTTCGGCGGCATTGTCGGCGTCGAAGTAGTAAGCGTGCTCGCCGCCGACTTCCCGGAACACCGGCAGGCTGCGCGCGATGATCGGCAGGCCGTGCTGGGCCGACTCGATCAGCGGCAGGCCGAAGCCCTCGCCGATGGACGCGGCCAGCAGGGCCGAGCAGGACTGGTACAGCTTGAGCAGCATCTCGTCCGACACGCCGGCCAGCCAGAACAGGCGCTGCTCGCGTTCCGGGTGGGCGCGCATTTTGTCGGCCAGCGCTTCCATCATCCAGCCTTGCTTGCCGACGATGACCAGGTTGGCGTCCACGCCTTGCTGCCACAGCAGCTCGAACGCTTCCAGCGCCTGCTGCTGGCCCTTGCGCGGCTCGATGGTGCCGACCATCAGCAGGCTAGGACGGGCGGCGATATTGGCCATCACGTGCTCGGCGTTGTCCGGCAGGCCGAAGCTCGGCGCGCTGGCGTCGATATCGGCGCCGAGGTGGAAGTAGCCCAGCTGCAGCGGGTCGAGGCGGCTACGGTTCGGGCGCGCGGCCAGCCAGTCGTGCAGCTCGTCGGCTACCGCGCGCGAGATGCACACCAGGCCATCGGAAACGGCGTCGATGGTGTCCAGGTATTCGGCAAAGTAGCCTTGCGCGCCGAGCGGGAACACGTCGGGACGCAGCACCGGCAGCAGGTCGTACACCACGAAATACATTTGCACGCCGCGGCGGCGCATGTCCAGCAGGCGCTGCAGGTTTTGCGCGGTGCCGTTGGTGAACAGGTCGAGGCCGAGGAACATGTCGCCGCTGCGCACTTCCAGCGGCGCGTCTTCCAGCGCCATCGGTTCGCAGCCCAGCATCTTCAGCGTGTAGGCGCGCGCGTAGCGGTACGGGCGGTTGCCGCCGTCGCTGTAGACCGGTTCGATGCGGTAGCCGGCCGGCGGCGCTTCGATCAGGCCCAGCAGGATGCTGCGCACCACGCGCTGGATGCCGGTCTTCAGGTCGGTCTGCACCAGCGCCGAGATATCGACAAACAGCTGGCGCGGCGCAGTCGGCAGGCGGTTGACGGCGATCGCTTCGGCGGTGTTCATCAACTCGTGTTCGGCCGGCGCCGGCAGGCGGCGCAGCGCCTCCAGCAGTTCGGCGTAGTGCGTTTGCGGGCTGGCGGCGGTCAGCTGTTCGATGGCGTCGCGGAACCGCGGGCCGACTTGTTCCGGCGCGTGGTGCGCGGCCATGTAGGCGCGTGCGCGCTGGCCCAGCGCGTGGCGTTCGCCGACGTCGGTGTGCAGTCTGGTCAGTGCGGCGCCGAGGTCGGCGCTGCTGCATTCGTCGTCCAGTTTGACCAGCACCGCGGCCGGCAGGTCGGCGCTGGAGCCGTGGGCGTTGACGACGGTCGGCAAGCCATACAGCAGGCAGTCCAGTACCGAGGCCGAGGTTTCGCCGCGCGTCTTGCTGCGCAGCTGGACGGCGGCATCGGCGGCAGCGAGGTAGCTGGCGTATTGGTCGGCGCTGACGAAGCCGGTGACGCGTACGCGGCCGGCGGCCGGGCTGGCGGCGATCTTGCGGCTGATTTCGCGGCCGTACTGGCCCGGGTCAGGCGCGCCGACGAATACCAGCTGGCAGCGCGGATCGGCGGCCAGCGGCGAGTCGAGGAAGGCGTCCAGCAGCACCTCATTCAATTTGGTCACGCCCATCATGCCGAAGCTGCAGATCATGAAGCTGTCGTCTTTCAGGCCCAGTGCGGCGCGGGCTTGCTGGCGGGTGCTGTCGGCCTGATAGCCGTCCGGCAGGCCGCGGATCAGCGGCACGGTTTGCCACAGCGCGCCGGTGTCGCCGCCGTACCAGTGCTGCGCCAGGCGGCGCGAGAACTCGGAATGGACGATGATGCCGGTGGCGTTATCGAGCACGCCTTTGTTGCACGGGAATTGCCAGATCGACGGGTTGCGGCCCTGGCGCTGGTGCGCCAGCAGGCCGGTGTAGCCGTGCGATTCGTACAGGGTGCTGAGGAAGGCGTGCGGCAGGTAGCCGTCGCGTTCCATGTTGTCCAGCACGCCGCTGAGGAAGAAGTCGTGCAGCACCACCACGCCCGGATACTGGTGCAGCAGTTCGAACATGTGCTGGTGCACGCCGTTGTTGCCGAAGTGGTAGAGCACGCGCTGGTATTCGCTGGCGTGCGCTTCAAACCATGCAATGTCGCGCAGGGTGTAGGCGGCTTGCAGGCGCTGTTCGCAGGCGGCCGGCTGTTCGACGATCAGTTCGATGTCGTAGAACTGCTGCAGTTGCGCGATCAGTTCGACGCTGTAGTCGGCAATGCCGGATTGCTGCGGCGGCAGCGGCGACAAGTAGGCCATGCGCGGCTTGGTGGCCGGCGCTGCTGTTGCGGTGGCTGGCAGGGCATCCAGTGCGGCTTGCAGGCCGTCGGCGCTGCTGATGCGCAGGACGTGGATGCCATCGATGGCGGCTGCCACGGCGGCGCCGGGCGTCCACACGGCGTCGGCGCGCAGGTCGGCCAGCATGGTGGCGTGCATGGCAATAGCCGCTTGCCTGGCCCAGACGCTGTCGCCGGCCGGTGCTTCAAACACGTGAATCTGCTGGCCGGCAAACGCCAGGCGCAGGGCAGGGATGCTGTTCGCGTAACGCGCGTGCAGCAGGATCAAAACGGTGTGGTGGCTTGCGGCGCGCTGCGCCACGGCCTGCGCCAGCGCCACGGTAGCGGCGGTGTCGGCGGCGGCGCCGTTCTGGCAAGCCTGCAAGTCAATAACGATGCGCATAGTCGGTGATCAGGAAGAGGAACGGGAACGCTTTAAATCGGCCAGCACGCGGCGCGCCGATTGCGGCATCATGGCCTGCGCCGGCGGCACGCCGGGCTGCACCGGCGCCAGCTGGCTGGTGCCGCGCAGGCGCGAGTACCAGCCCATGGCGCGCTTATCCAGCGCCGGGAAGCGTGTCAGCACGGCCAGCACCACACGGCGCACGGCAGGCTTCTTGGCCAGCGACACCAGCACGCGGCGCAGCGCGCCACGCAGCAGCGGCAGCAGCACGGCCGGCTTGCCGTAGTGGCCGGCCAGGCGCAGCGGCTTGGTGATTTTCCACGAGGTGCTAGCGTAGGTCGCATTCAGCTGGCCTTCCAGCTGCAAGGCCCAGGCGGCGGTTTCGCGGCGGCTGATCTCGGCGGCGTCAGCGTGGTCTTGCACGATTTTGCTGGCACGTTCGGATTCGCGCAGTGCCGCTTCCACCACGTTGTATTGCGCTTGCACGGCGGCGGTTTGCTTATGAGCGTCGTCCAGCAGGGCGCGCGCCTGCGCCAGCTCGGCGTCGATTTCGGCCAGGCGGTTTTCGGATTCCGAGGCCGCCACGTCGGCAGCGGTGGCGCGTTTCCACGCTTTGTCGAGATGATGGAAGATGTAATCGTCAAACACATTGGCCTGCACCGTCAGCGCGGCCAGCAGTTCCGGGTGTTCCTGCGCCACGTAGTAGCGGTTCAAGCCGTCGAAGTAGGCGAACTGGTAGCCGTGCGGCGTCACCAGCGGCTCCCACGTTGCGTGATTGGTCTCGCGGCTGTTCGGCAGCGTGGCTTCAATCACCAGCAGCCATGGCCGCCATTTTTGCAGGTCCATGCCGCGCAGGACTTCGCCTTCAAAACCTTCAACGTCGATCTTGAGGAAGTGAATTTGTTGCGGCGCGTACTCGGCGCAAATGCCGGACAGCGTGCGCAGCGGCACTTGCACTTCCACTACATCGATGCCTTCGGCGCGGTGCGCCTGGGCGGTGCTGGCGTCGGTCGAGGCCCAGCCGTTGACCGATGGCGTGTCGTACAGCGTGATGCTGCCTTCTTGCGCGCCGCAAGCGACGGCCAGGTTGATGTCGCGCGGGCGCGCTTGCAGGAATACCTCGTGATACGACGGCATCGGCTCGACGTTGATGCCATGCCAGCCGGCGTCGTAAAACGCCTTGGTGACCGAATGCTCTTCCGGGTCGTTGGCGCCGACGTCGATGTAGAAACCGGCCGGCACGTGCTTGAGCGCGCGCCACAGCAGCACGTCTTCAGCGTTTTGGGCGTAGGAGATAAAGCTCATGGGTGTTGGATTTCAATAGCCGGATCAAGGAAGGCCGAACCTTCGAAATGCGGGCGGCGCATGTTCACCACGGTGAACACCAGCGCCAGGTCGCGCCATTCGTAATTGTTGACCAGATGGGTATCGGTGCTGACGATGGCGGTGGCCACCGAGTAGGTGCCCGCGCCCAGGTTCATCGGGAAGCGGAAGCGGTACACGGTTTGTGATCCGGGCTGCACATCGTTCAGCGGCAGTTGCTTGAGGTCGGTGTTGGTGCCGTACATGGTCTGGCCGAGGCGGTCCTTGATCATGTAGCCGAGCACCATGCGCGGAATCGCGGCGCGTGCCGTGACCGTCACTTGCAGCGTGACCTCGGCGCCGACGTCCACCACCTCGACCGGCGCGCCCGATTCATCGAGCAGGGCGATCGAGCTGACCGTTGCTTCGCCGGTGCCGGAGGTGGTTTGTTTCTTGCCGTCGTCCAGTTCTTCCACGCGCACGGTGGCGTTCTCGCGCTCGGCGATCATGGCGTTGTAGTAGTCCATGATTTCTTCCGGCGGGCCCTGGCGCGACAGGCGGCCGGCGTCCAGCAGGATGGCGCGGTCGCACACCGACTGGATCGCCTGCTTGTCGTGCGAGACCAGCAGCAGGGTGGTGCCGGCGGCGCGGTACTGGCGGATGCGCTCGAAGCTCTTGTGCTGGAAGTAGGTATCGCCCACCGACAGCGCTTCGTCGACAATTAAAATGTCCGGGCGGCGCGCGGTGGCGACGCTGAAGGCCAGGCGCATCTGCATGCCGCTCGAGTACACGCGCACCGGCTGGTCGATGTAGTCGCCGATTTCGGCAAAGGCTTCAATCTCCGGCATCAGCGCGTGGATTTCATCGACGCGCAGGCCCAGCAGCTGGCCCGCCATGATGACGTTCTGGCGGCCGGTGAAGTCCGGGTGGAAGCCCATGCCCAGCTCCAGCAGTGCGGCCACGCGGCCTTCCATGTAGACGCTGCCAGTGGTCGGCTGGGTGGTGCCGGTGATCAGCTTGAGCAAGGTGCTCTTGCCGGCGCCGTTGACGCCGATCAGGCCCACTGCCTCGCCCGGCGCGACGCGGAATTCAATGTCCTGCAAAATCCATTTGAGCTTGTGCTGCTGGCCGGAGAACGGCAGCAGCCATTCCGCCAGCCGCGCCCAGCGCGTTGGATATTGTTTGTAGGCCTTGCCCAGTTTGGTAACGGTAATCGCGCCCATCAGAGTTCATCCACCATTTCGCCGGCGCGCGCGCGGAACAGCTTCATGCCCAGCGCGCACAGCAGCA
This sequence comes from Duganella rivi, assembly GCF_009857435.1. Lineage (GTDB taxonomy): Bacteria > Pseudomonadota > Gammaproteobacteria > Burkholderiales > Burkholderiaceae_D > Rugamonas > Rugamonas rivi. The sequence goes on along the minus strand of NZ_WWCK01000005.1, from coordinate 540,526 downwards.
CCGCCAGTACGGCGGCCGGCAGCAGGCTGGCCCAGTCCGGCGCGCGGGCGCTCAGCAGGATGGTCTGGTAGCCCTGGATCACGGCCGCCATCGGGTTCCAGGCCAGCAGCGGGCGCAGCTCGGCCGGCAGGATGGTGGCAGGGTAGACGATGGGCGTGAACCAGAACCAGAACTGGATGAAGATCTGGAAGAACTGGCCGACGTCGCGGAAGAACACGTTGAGGATGCCCAGCACCAGGCCCAGGCCGATCGCCAGCGCCACTTGCAGCAGCAGCAGCGGCAGCAGCAGCAGGAACACCGCGCCGGGGAACTGGCCGGAGGCGATCAGGAACACGGTGAACAGGCCGAAGATGATGCCGAAGTTGACCAGCGCGTTGAGCACCACGATCACCGGCAGGCAGATGCGCGGGAAGCTGATCTTCTTGAGCAGGTTGGCCTGTTCGAGGAACATGTTTTGCGCGCGGCTGGTGATTTCGGCAAACAGGCCCCAGGTCAGCACGCCGGCGCACAGGTAGATGCTGTAGCCGTACTGGCTGACGTCGCCCGGCAGGCGGCTCTGCATCACCTGCGAGAAAATCAGCGTGTAGACCAGGATCATGGCCAGCGGATTCAGCACGGTCCAGGCCGCACCCAGCATGGTGTTGCGGTACTTGGACTGGAACTCCCGTTGTACGCTACCCAGCACGAAGCCGCGGCTGTGCCACAGGGCACGCAGCATGGCGCTCATGCGCCGTTCAGCCGGACGCGCGGCATGGTGTGAAGGGTGGGAAAAATCATAGTCATTCTGCAATAGTCAGCCGGGGATTATACCGCACGGCCTTGCAAGCTTGCTATGCTGTAACAGCTTGTTACGCGGCCGTTGTTAGCCGGCAGTTTGTCCCAGTTTTTGCAGTGCCGGCAGGTCGAGGATCAGCAGGCGGTGGGTTTCCTTGCGCACGATGCCTTGCTGGCCCAGGGTCAGCAGCGCGCGGGTGACGGTCTCGCGGCTGGTGTTGATCATGTTGGCAATATCCTGGTGGGTCGGCAGGTTGTCGACCACGTCCTCGCCGTTGACTTGCTTGTGGTGCAGCAGCAGGAAGTTGTAGATGCGCTTGATGGTGTTGTTGATGCTGAGCAGGGCGCGGAATTCCGAGTCGCGCTGGATTTTTTGCGCCAGGTGTTGCAGCATTTGCTGCGCCACCCACGGCGAGTGCGAGAACAGGTACATGGCCAGCGGCGCCGGCAGGAAGGCCACCAGCACGTCGGTGGTGGCCACTACCGAGGCGGAACGGGTGGAGTTGTTGATCAGCGCGATTTCGCCAAAGAAGTCGCCGGGCGCCAGCATGCGCAGGCCGATGGCGCGGCCGTCTTCGGTGATGTCGACCACTTGCAGCTGGCCGGACAGCAGGAACAGCAAGCCGTCGCCGCTGCCGCCCTTGTGCAGCACCATCTCGCGCTTATTGTAGCCGCGGATGCGGATCTCGGCCTTGACCTTGACCATGTCCTCCTCGCTCAGCTGCGACAGCAGTGGAATCTTGCGCAGGTGAACGTGCAAATTCGGCTGGCGTGCCTGTTCCACCGAGGTCTGGACAGCATCGTCGGTGGGCGCGGGCGCGGAATTGGGAATCGTGGCTTGCATGGTTACAAGTATCTCACATCAGCTGGTACAGGGCATAGGGCAGCGCCACCACAGCAATGCCGGCGGCGTTGGCGGCCATGTCGGGCCAGGAGAAGTCGCGGTCGGGCACCAGCTGCTGCAGGCATTCGATCAGCCAGCCGGCCAGCAGCAGGGCGGCCAGCCCCAGCAGCATTTGCGTCCCGGTTTGCGCCAGCGGCAGGGCCAGCGCAGTGAGCACGGCAAAGGCTATGCCGTGCATTAATTTATCGTTGGGCAACGCGCGTGGCAAGTAACGGTTGGGTATCATGCACGCCACCACCACAGCCACCAGCGCGGCGCCAAATACTACCCAAGCCATCATGTTTCTCTTTCAACTTATGGACTCAACCATTGCCAGCTCAGCTGCAATTGGCGGTCATTGTACTGAAAGATCGAGATGTTTTCCTTATTTTGCACGCGCCGCACTTCCATCAGCAGGTTTTGATTTTTGCTGAACGGATAGGTCAGACTGGCGCGCCACACTTGCGTGACTTGCTTGCGCACCTGGTCGATCAGGCCCGGCGAATAGACGGACTGGCTCTGCCAGTCCTGGCGTGTGTAGCCGAGTTCGCCGGTGCTCAGGTAGGGCAGCAACTGGCGCCATTGCAGGGCGACCGTGCTGCCGTGGCGGTTGCCGCCGGGACGGTTTTCGCTGGCGCGGTCGTTCAGCAGGCCGACGCTGGCGCTGGCATAGTGGTTGCCGGCGCGGTACACCAGCTGGCCGCGCAGTTCGGCGGTGTTGCCGCGGAAGTTGTCCAGGGTTTCATAGTCGACGTGGGTGAGGCCGCTGTACAGCGAGAATTGCAGCGTGTCCGGCAAGGGCAGCGGCGGCATCAGTTGCGCTTGCAACTGCGCTTGTTTCTGGTAGAGCGCGCCGCCCAGCGTGGTCATGCCGAGGCTGACGGTGGTGCGCAGCTTCCAGTTGCGGTAGCGCCACGGCGTATCCATGCCGGCAAACAGGGCCGAGCTGTCGTAGGCATGCTGGGTGTCGTTGCGGCGGTCCTGGAATTGCACGAAGCCCTGCGAGCCGTTCGGCGTAAGGTCGCGGATGTAGTCGGCCGAGACCACGGTGTATTGGTCATGCTTGGGCAGAAAGTCGGGCAGCAGCACCAGTCCGCCGTCGGTGGAGCCGGGCGGCAGGTAGACCGCGCTATCGGCGCCCTGGTTGACGTTTTGCTCGATGCCGCGGCTGACGATGATGCTGTATTGCGAGCGCGGCTCCCAGTTTTTGCAGCCGCCGGCGCGGGTTTGGGCGATCAGCTTGTGGATTTCCGGCGGCGGCGCGAAGCGGTCCTCGATGGCCTCGAACAGGCGTTCGGCTTCGGCGGTGCGGCCCAGCGCGCACTGGATCAGGGCCAGGTCGAGCCAGGCTCCGGCGTGCAGCGGCTCTTGCTCGATCACGCGCTTCAGGGTTTCGCTGGCGTCGTCGCGGCGGCCCTCGGTGATTGAGCGCAAGGCGTCGCGGTACAGGTCCTGGGTGGCGTCGCCGCTATTGTCGGTCTGGGCGTGCGCGGCCGCGCCTGTCACCAGGACGGCCAGCAGCACGGCGCGGTGCAACATGGCGCGCATCATGCAGACGGGGCCAGCGCCGGCGGCGTAACAGTTGAAGAAACAGCAGTATCCATGCCCTGCGCAATCGTATAAAGAGTGGTGGTTTTTTCCTTGCCGCGCAACTGGCGTTCGCCCAGCAGCAGGAAATGGTGACGGCGCGCGCGCGCTACCGTGCCGGCGCCGACGATCACGTCGTGCGGGAAGTCGCGCGCGGCTTGCTCCAGCCGCGAGGCGGTGTTGACGCTGTCACCGACCGCAGTATAGATGCTGCGGAAGCTGGTGCCAAAGTCGCCCGCCATGGCGGTGCCGCTTTCGATGCCGATGCGCACCCGCAGCGGCGCATGACCGTCGGCCTCGCGCTGGGCGCTGAAAGCGCGCACGCGGCGCAATATTTCTGCCGCGGCATCGAGCGCCTTGTCGGCGTGCTGGTCTTGCGGCAGCGGCGCGCCCCAGAACGCCACCAGGCCGTCGCCGGTGTATTTGTCGAGCGTGCCTTCCTGCTCAATCACCGGGCCGGTCAGGCAGGCCAGGAACTCGCGCGTCAGCAGTGCGCCTTGCTCCACCGGCAGCGATTCAACGTGGCTGGTGTAGCCCTCCATGTCGGCAATCAGGGTGGTGACGTCGAGCTGGCGCGGGGCCAGCGGATCCTTGATGTCTTGCCGCAGCAATTGCTGCACCACCGACGGCGCCACATACTGGCGCAGCGTGCCGAGCAGATGGCGCGAGCGGCGCTGCGCTTGCTGCCACTGGTAGGGTACGGCCACCGCCAGCAGGAAGGCCAGCGTGGCCAGCGGCCCGGTGCTGACCAGCGCCGGGTCGTGCGGCGCCAGCAAGTACGCCAGGCCCAGCCACAGCAGCGCGGCGGCGGCCAGCAGGGCGACGCCGGCGGCGGCCGACAGGCGCGGCAGCGCACTCATCACCAGCACGGTAACGCCCAGCGCGTACAGCGCGGCCAGCAGGCGGCCCGGCCACGGCGCCGGCTGCACGCCGGCGTGGATGTCGAGCAGGGCCGACAGCATTTCCGCCTGCACCCCGAGGCCGGGGCGGTTGGGCGCCAGCGGCGTGGCGACGCGGTCGCCCAAGCCGAGCGAGGAGGAGCCGACCAGCACCACGCGGCCGGCGGCGCTGTGGGCGGCAATGCGCTGGGCCAGAATGTCGGCCGCCGACACTACCGTGTAGGCGCTCCAGTCGCGCTGGTAGGGCACGCGCAGCACGGCGCCGTGGCCGGTGTCGGGCTTGGCGTTGCAGCAACTTTGCAGGATCGCCAAGGCCAGCGCCGGGTAGGCTTGGGCTTGATAGGTGGTCAGCAGCGGCACCCGGCGCAGCACGCCGTCGCTGTCCGGCACGTAGCCGATATTGCCGACATGGGGCGCGCCATGCCACGCAGGCTGGTTGGCGATGTAGCCGGTGGCCGCCAGCGGCGTGGCGCCGGGCGGCAGCGGCACGGCGCCGGCCAGCTGGCCTTCGCGCAGCAGGTCGGGGCGGGTGCTGGAGTAATCAAAGGCTTGCGCCAGCACCAGCGGCGCGTGCCGGGCCAGCAGGGCAAGGCGGGTGTCGCCCTCGCTGTCTGCCGGGCGCGGCAGCACGATGTCGAGGCCGACGCCGCGCGCGCTGTAGGCGGTCAGCAAGGTTTCCACCAGGTCGGCCAGGCGGCTGCGCGGCCATGGCCACGGGCCCAGCTCGGCCAGACTGGCTTCATCGATATCGACGACTAAGATGCGGGGTTCGGGCGCGCTGCTCACCTGTAGGCGCAGGAAGCGGTCGCGCAGCCAGGCATCGGCAAAGAAAGAACTGCCGGCGGGACTCAGCCACTGCGCCCACAGCGTCAGCAGCACGGCCGCCATGGCGATACCGCTACGGATCAGCAGCGACGGCGTCAGGCGGCGAACAGTGAGTCCCGAAAATATCATTTATGCAATCAAAGGGGCTGCGTCTCGCCGGCCGTCGCCGGGGCGGACGCCGCTGGGTCTAATCACGCAGTATAGCTTAATTGCAACGGTAAACGAACTGATGAAAGCTTTGCTACAAAGTGTAACGCATGGCAAGGCTGGTATTTTATTTCGGTAGAATTGTGACAGTCATCACGGTAAGTCTTGCTGCGCGCCGGATAATGACATCTGGAAAAAAGGAGTCTCACCATGTTGCGTCAATTTGTCTTCACCGCTGTTGCGGCCTTGTTTGCGGGGCAGGCCCTTGCCGCCGAGGCAGGGAAGATCATATTTGTCGCCGGTTCGGCCCAGGTGGCCGGTAAGGCCGCGCAATTGAATAGCGCGGTCCAGGAAGGCGACCTGCTGCACACCGGCGCCGACGGCTATGTCTACGTCAAGACGCTGGATAACGGCCTGTTCATCCTGCGCCCGAATACCGAGGCGCGCATCGTCAGCTATCACATCGACGCCGCCAACCCGGCCAACACCCGCATCAAGCTGGAGTTATTGAGCGGCGTGGCGCGCAGCCAGTCGGGCGAGGCGGTCAAGCTGGCGCGCCAGAACTTCCGTTTCAACACGCCGGTGGCCGCCATCGGCGTGCGCGGCACCGATTTTACCGTGTTCACAGATAAAGACACCTCGCGCGTGGCGGTGGTGTCGGGCGCGATCACCATCAGCGGCTTTAGCGGCGGTTGCCGCGCCGACGGCGCCGGCCCGTGCGAAGGCGCGGCGGCGCGTGAACTGTCGGCCGCGCAAAAAGGCCAGCTGCTGCAAATCCAGCGCGGCCAGTCGGCCGCGCAACTGATGTCCAGCCCGTCGCTGTTGCCGGACGTGGTGTCGCCGCCGCGCCCGGACGAGCCGAGCACCGGCAAGAGCAGCAGCGGCAGCGTGGGCGCCAACGAGCCCAGCCTCGACGCCAAGAAAAACCTGAGCCTGCAGGCGCAACTGCCGCAGGTCAATACCGTCACGCCGACGCCGCCGTTGGTGGAGCCGGTGACGCCGGTAGTGCCGCCGGTGGAAGTGCCGGCGCCGCAGGTGGTGAGCTGGGGCCGCTGGGCGGCGCTGGCCGACAAGGCGCCGACCGCCGGGCTGTCCAAGGATGGCGCTACCCGCGTGGCGCTGACCGAAAGCTATGTGCTGTTCCGCAGCGACAGCGGCGCGCCGTACGTGCTGCCGGAGCGCGGCAACGCCGGTTTCGCGCTGGCCAGCAGCGAGGCGGTGGTGCGCGACTCGGTGACGCAGGCGCGCTCGATGGCCACCCTGAGCAACGGCCAGTTGAACGTCGACTTCGGCAAGGCCGCGTTTACCACCAGTTTTGACGTGCTGGATCAGTCGGTCAGCTACAAGATGGCGAGTTTTGGCAGTGTCACTAAAGACGGCCAGTTCAGCTCATCGAATCAATATAATGCGGCCAGCAATATGATGGTAAATGGCTTGCTGAGCGGCGATGGCGGCGCTACCTATTTGTTCGAGGGCCTGCTCAACCCGCGCCGGGTGATTTCCGGCGTGACCGTGTGGACGCCTACTGCCGCCAAGTAACATCAATTTCCCCGTCAAGTGCCTCTAAGCGGCGCGGTTGCACACTGAATGTGCAGCCGCGCCGTTTTTTTATGGGTAATTAATCGATAAATACCCGCTATTTAAAAAGCGTATTAATTTATATTGTTCTCAAATATTCACACATTCTCACCACGGCCGTGGCAATGTTGCCCGCTTGAGTAAACTTATTGATTTCTGCCTCTTCATCTCTGATAATGGCCCGCGTGGTAATTTCTGTCGCTAAAACGTCAAAAATATGATGCGATTTAGGGTTTTTTGTGACGCCCGTCACATTAAGTCCTAAGGCTCATCTGCCATTATTCGGTACGCACTAGCCGCAACAGGCAAGCGTTGCCGGTAGTCAACTTTCGTAATCACCTAGGAGCTTTAAAAAATGGCTACAACCGTAGAATCGATCCAACAACTGTACCTGGCCTACTTCAACCGTCCTGCAGACGCTGCTGGTCTGGATTTCTGGGCTAAGTCCGTTGCTGCCGGCACCAGCCTGGCAACCATCAGCGCAACCTTCGCTGCTACCCCAGAATACAAAGCCACTTTCAATGGCCTGAGCAACGACCAAGTTGTTAACCAGATCTACCAGAACCTGTTCAACCGCAAGCCAGACGCTGGCGGCCTGAAATACTGGAGCGACCTGCTGACCAACAAAGTACTGACCATCGACAACGTCGTGGCTCAAGTTACCGCTTCGGCTCTGCAAGACCCAGCCAAAGGTGCAGACACCGTTGCTGTGCAAAGCAAAATCGCCGCTGCTGTTAAGTTCACCGACTACCTGAACACCAACGTTGACGCACGTGTTGCTTACTCGAGCGGCGCCGTGAACCAACTGGGTCGTGACTACCTGGCAGGCGTAACCGATGCAACCACCCTGGCATCGACCCTGGCAGCTCTGCCAACCACCACCTCGGCAGCCATCATCACCGGCGGCCAGCCAGTCGGCACCACCTACACCCTGACCACCGGTCCTGACACCGTGGTTGGTACCGCGTCGAACGACATCTTCAACGCCAACGAAAACCCAAGCGGCCCAGCAGCAACCCTGACCGGCCTGGATTCGATCGACGGCGGCGCCGGCAACGACACCCTGAACGTGGTTTCGGTTTCGGCTATCTCGATCCCAACCTCGCTGACCGTTAAAAACATCGAAAACACCAAGCTGGTTTCGGCTGCTGGCATCGATGGCGACGTATCGGCATGGACTGGCCTGACCCAAGTGACCTCGGCTTCGGTAGGCACCACCGCCCTGACCGCTGCTACCTCGACCAACGTGTCGGCTACCGTTGCCACCACCGCTGGTGACGACGTTACCGTGACCGGCGGCAAAGCTGTCACCATCAACGCTTCGGGCGTGACCACCGGCGGCACCATCACCGCCACCGGCGCAACCGGCGCAGTGAACATCACCACCACCGAAAAAGCATCGCAAACCACCGCGACCGCTTCGGACATCAACGTGAAAGGCGGCTCGACCGTCACCATCACCGCGAACCTGAAAGGTGCAGTCGCCGAAACCATCACCGGCGGCGCCATCGGCGTAACCGGCACCTCGGACACCACCACCGTAAGCGTAACCCAGACCGCCGCTGCTACCGCCGCTGCTAAAGTGTCGGGCGTAGTTGACGGCGCAGTGACCATCGCTGACGCAAACGCAGGCAGCGCCACCAAAGCCGCAACCATCACCACCGTTTCCCTGGCTAACTACGGCGACTCGACCATTTCGTCGAACGCCCTGACCAACCTGACCCTGTCGGGCAAATCGGGCACCCTGGGCATCACCAGCGGCCTGACCAAGGAAACCGTGACCACCCTGAACCTGACCGTCAACGGTCTGTCGGGCACCAACACCATCACCGACGCAAGCAACCACTTCAAGACCATCAACCTGACCACGACCGGCAAAGATTCGACCATTGCCAACATCGTTGACTCGGCTGCTACCGCTCTGAAAGTTGCTGGTGACCACGCTGTTACCTTCACCTCCGTTGCTGGCCTGACCAAACTGGCTACCGTAACCGTTTCGGGTTCGGCTGGTCTGACCGCTGACGTTTCGGGTCTGGCTACCGTGACCGGCGTGGATGCTTCGGCAACCAGCGGCGACAACACCATCACCATCGACGGCACCAAAGCTACCTACACCGGTGGTTCGGGCGTTGACACCGTGATCCTGACCGCAGACCCAACCAAAGCCATCGACGGTGGCGCTGGTTCGGCTGACGAACTGGTCATCAACATCGACGCGGCAACCGCTCTGTCGGACGTTACCTCGAACACCAAGATCACCGGTTTCGAAGTCCTGGGTCTGGGCGCAGCTGCTGACGGCGTGTACGAAGCCGCTGGCTTCACCGGCCTGCACATCGCTGGCGCAGTTGCTGGCGACGTAACCTTCGCCAACGTTTCGGCTGGCGCCACCCTGGCACTGGACGACGCTCCAACCGCCGCTGTGACCTACTCGCTGAAAACCAACACCGCTGCTGACGCGCTGACCCTGTCGCTGGGCACCGCTGACACCGACGGCGTTGACTTCTCGGGCAAAGCCATCACCCTGACCTCGATCGAGTCCGTGACCATCAACAGCCTGGGCAGCAACGAAGACGGCTCGTTCATCAACAAAGCTGCTATCACCGACGCAACCGCTACCTCGCTGACCATCGCTGGTACCGAAGGCATCACCGTGACCGGCTTCGCTGGCGCAACCCTGAAAAACATCGACGTTTCGGGCATCGGTGCTGACCTGGCAGTTGACCTGACCGGCGTGACCCTGGCAGCTGCTGGCGTGACCTTCAAAGGCGGCGACGGTAACTACAGCCTGACCGACACCAACCTGGCCGCTGGTAAAGTGCTGACCATCACCGCTGGCGATGGCGACAACACCTTCATCAACTCGAGCGCAACCGGTAAATCGGTCATCACCCTGGGCAACGGCGACAACGCCGTAACCCTGACCGGCACCACCGGCGTTGACACCGTGACCGTAGGTTCGGGCGAAAACACCATCACCCTGGGTTCGGGCGCTTCGATCGTTACCCTGGCAGTGGACACCGACGACACCGACACCGTGGTTGTAGGCACCCCAGCAACCGCCAACAACTACGCCACCATCACCGGCCTGACCACCGACGACGTTCTGTCGTTCGCTGACCAAGGTACCGAAGTGTGGCTGGGCGGCAGCACCACCACCGGTCAAGATGCCAAGATCGTTCTGGACACCTCGACCGCTCTGTTCGCTGACTACATCGCCGCAGCAACCGCTGGCGACGGCAGCACCAACGGTATCTACTCGTGGTTCCAGTTCCAAGGCAACACCTACGTGGTGGAAGACAAGTCGGCTGACGTTGGCTTCAAAGCTGGCGATGACATCATCGTCAAGCTGACCGGTCTGGTTGACCTGAGCAAAGCAACCGTGGGCGACCACATCATCACCCTGGCCTAATCTCCTTGTGAGAACGCAGCAGGCTTGCCTGCTGCGTCAGCTAGCAAAAACCGCAGCTTCGGCTGCGGTTTTTTTTCGCGCATACGCTTCGCCACAGGGGCATTCCGGCTGCTAGAATCACCAGACTATTTACTTGTATTTACAACGAGGAAGACAATGAGTGACTGGACTGGCGGCTATGTGGCGGACATCGATTACACCTACGGCTATTACCAAGAATTAAACCCGCTGCGGGTGGCGCTGGCGTTTGCCAACGCCGGCCTGGAAATGCCGGCCATGGGCACCGCCTGCGAACTCGGCTTCGGCCAGGGCATGAGCGCCAATGTGCACGCGGCCGCCACCGTCACCGAGTGGCACGGCACTGACTTCAACCCGGCGCAGGCGGCGTTCGCGCAAGAAATGGCCGCCACCGCGGGCAGCGGCGCGCGCTTTGTGGACCAGGCGTTTGCCGACTACTGCGCCCGGACCGACTTACCGGACTTTGACTTCATCGGCCTGCACGGCATCTGGAGCTGGGTGTCGGATGAAAACCGCGCCATCATTGTTGACTTCGTGCGCCGCAAGCTCAAGGTCGGCGGCGTGCTCTATATCAGCTACAACACCCAGCCGGGCTGGGCGCCGACGGTGCCGCTGCGCGGCCTGCTGACCAATTACGCCGAAGTGATGGCGGCGCCGGGCGCCGGCATCGGCAACCGCATCGGTGCGGCGCTGGACTTCGCCGACAAGCTGCTCGAAACCAACCCGGCCTTCTTTAGCGCCAACCCAAGCGTGGCCAACCGCCTCAAGCTGCTGCGCACGCAAAACCGCAACTACGTGGCGCACGAATACTTCAACCGCGACTGGCAGCCGATGAGCTTTGCCGACATGGCCGAACTGCTGGGCGAAGCCAAGCTCAGCTACGCTTGCTCGGCGCACTACGTCGACCACATCGAGAGCGTCAACATGACGCAGCCGCAGCGCGCGCTGCTCGATGAGCTGCCGGATCCGGTGTTCCGCCAAAGCGTGCGCGACTTCATGGTCAACCAGCAGTTCCGCCGCGATTACTGGGTCAAGGGCCCGCGCCGCCAAAATCCGCTGCAGCGCTCGGAAACCATCCGCCGCCAGCGCGTGATACTGACCGCACCGCGCGCGACCATCTCGCTCAAGGTGCGCGGCGCCACCATCGAGGGCGGCCTCAACGAGGCGGTCTACACGCCGCTGCTGGATATCCTGGGCGATTACAAGCCGCACACGCTGGGCCAGCTGGAAGCGGCGCTGGCTGATCGCAAGATCAACCTGCTGCAAGTGCTGGAGGCGGCGCTGATCCTCGGCAGCCGCGGTGAGCTGGCAATGGCGCAGTCGCCGGAAGAGATCAAGGCTGCCACCCCGGCCAGCCAGCGCCTCAACCAGAAGCTGTTTGAGCGTGCCCGCGCCAGCGACGACACCTCGGTACTGGCCAGCCCGGTCACCGGCGGCGGCTTGCAGCTGGGCCGCATCAACCAGTTGTTCCTGTTGGCGCACAGCCACGGCAAGCGGGGCGCCGCGGCGTGGACCGATTTCGTCTGGATGATCTTGAGCGCGCAAAACCACCGCCTGATCAAGGACGGCGCCACCCTGCAAACGGCGGAAGACAATGTGGCCGAATTGCAGCGCCAGGCGCAGGAGTTCGAAGCCACCCGCCTGCCGATGTACCTGGCGCTGGGCGTGCTGGCCTAAGGCGTAGTATTTCAACAAGGGGCGGCCGCGTGGCCGCCTTTTTTTTGTGCAAAATTGGCCTCTTTTCTCATCGGTAATGCAAAATTTGTGACGCAAATCACATTTTTGGAAAAATCTAGGCGATAATAGCAGGTCGGAAATTTTCTGGCCGGTGTACGGCCAGCGGTTCTCCATCCCTTTTTTGCGTGTTCATCTCATGAAAAATCTGATCAAACCCCTCAACGAGCTGCAGGAAGTGCTGGCTAAGTTCAAGAGCACCTTCTTCACCGTTGGCTGCTTCAGCGCCATCAGCAATTTGCTGATGCTGGCGCCATCGCTGTACATGCTGCAGGTCTACGACCGCGTGCTGGGCAGCCGCAACGAAACCACCCTGTTGATGCTCACCCTGATGATGCTGGGCGCCTATCTGTTCGTGTCGGTGCTGGAACTGGTGCGCAGCTTCGTGCTGGTGCGCGTGGGCGCGCGCTTCGATATGGAACTCAACAAGCGTGTCTATACCGCCGCATTTGAGCAAAATCTGAAGCGCTCCGGCGTCAACGCCGGCCAGGCGCTGCAAGACTTGACCGTGGTGCGCCAGTTCCTGACCGGTAACGCGCTGTTCGCCTTCTTTGACGCGCCATGGTTCCCGGTTTACCTGATCGTGATCTTCATCTTTGAGCCGATGCTGGGCGTGTTCGCGCTGTGCGGCACCCTGGTCCTGGTGGTGCTGGCCTACGTCAACGAGCGCGTGTCGCGCCAGCCGCTGGCCGAGGCCAACACCATGGCTATCGCCTCGTCGACGCTGGCCACCAACAACCTGCGCAATGCCGAAGTGATCGAATCGATGGGCATGCTGCCCAACCTGCTGCACCGCTGGTTCAAGCTGCATGGCCGCTTCCTGCACCTGCAGGCCGAGGCCAGCGAGAAATCGGGCATGGTGAGCGCCGTGACCAAGTTCGTGCAAACCTCGCTGCAATCGCTGGTGCTGGGTTTTGGCGCGCTGCTGGTATTGGACGGCAAAATTACCTCGGGCATGATGATCGCCGCCTCGATTCTGGTGGGCCGCGCGCTGGCGCCGGTGCAGCAGCTGATCGGCGTGTGGAAGTCGTTCAGCAGCACCCGCAGCTCGTACGAGCGCCTGACCAAGCTGCTGGAAGAAAATCCCGCACGCTCGGCCGGTATGCCGCTGCCGAAACCAAGCGGCGTGGTGTCAGTGGAAGCAGTGACCGCAGCGCCGCCGGGCGCGCAGAGCGCGGTGCTGAAAAGCGTGACCTTTGCTGTCGCCGCCGGCGACGTGCTGGGTGTGGTTGGCCCTAGCGGCGCCGGCAAATCGACGCTGGCGCGCTTGCTGGTCGGCGTATGGCCGGCCGCGATTGGCAAGGTGCGCCTGGATGGCGCCGATATCTACCAGTGGAACAAGGGCGAACTGGGCCCGCACCTCGGCTACCTGCCGCAGGATATCGAACTGTTTGGCGGCACCGTAAACGAAAACATCGCCCGCTTTGGCGAAGTGGACCCGGAACAAGTGGTGCTGGCGGCCAAGCGCGCCGGCGTGCACGAAATGATTTTGCAGCTGCCGAAAGGCTACGACACGCTGCTGGGCGACGGCGGTGCCGGTTTGTCCGGCGGCCAGCGTCAGCGCCTGGGCCTGGCGCGCGCCATGTATGGCGACCCGTCGCTGATCGTGCTCGACGAACCGAACTCGAACCTGGACGACGTCGGCGAACAATCGCTGGTGCGCGCCATCGCCGACCTGCGCCAGCGCGGCAAGACCATTGTGCTGATTACCCACCGCACCAGCATCATCGGCGCCACCAACAAGCTGCTGGTGCTGCGCGACGGCCAGGTGGCCATGTTCGGCCCGACCAACGACGTGCTGAACGCCCTGCAGGAAAGCAATAAACAGTTACAGGCTCAGGCACAAGCCCAGGCTCAGGCTCAGGCTCAGGCTCAGGCTCAGGCGCGCGCCGCGGTTGCCGCCCCGGCCGCCGGCCAGGCTCCGCGCGCCACCACGGAACAGGAATAAGCATGCAGAATAAAATCGACAAAAACAAGGCCGACGCGGCTGAGGTAATCACGCACGACGTCACCCCGCTGACCGTCAACACCGACGCCGCCGCCTACGCGCGCGTGGGCTGGTTCGTGATCCTGTTCGGCGTGCTGGGCTTCCTGTTGTGGGCCAGCCTGGCCCCGCTGGACCGCGGCGTGCCGATGAGCGGCGTGGTCGCCAAAGAAAGCAGCCGCAAGACCATTCAGCACCAGACCGGCGGCACCATCCAGGAAATCCTGGTCAAGGATGGCGACGTGGTCAAAGCCGGCCAGGTGCTGGTGCGCATGAACCGCATCCAGGTCGATGCGGCGGCGCAGGCGCTGCGCGCCCAGTACGTCAACATGCGCGCTGCTGAAGCGCGTCTGAGTGCCGAACGCGACGGCCTGAAAAGCGTGCCGTTCCCGGCCGACCTGAAGGATTACAAGGACGATCCGCGCACCACGGAAGCGATGGCGGCACAGCAGCAGCTGTTCAATTCGCGCCGCTCCTCGCTGGAAAATGAACTGGGCGCCGTCGACCAGAATATGGAAGGCTTGAAAATCCAGATGCAAGGCGTGAAGGATTCGCGCGACAGCAAGCTGCAACAGCAGGCCATCGTCAAGGAACAGCTGACCAATGTGCGCGATCTGGCCAAGGACGGCTATGTGGCGCGCACCCGTTTGCTGGATCTGGAGCGTACCTACGCGCAGATCACCGGCTCGATCTCGGAAGACATCGGCACCATCGGCCGCACCCAGCGCCAGATCAGCGAGCTGACCCTGCGCCGCGCCCAGCGCCTGCAGGACTACCAGAAAGAAGTGCGCAGCACGCTCGCCGATACCCAGCGCGAAGCGGAAGCGCTGGCCAGCCGCATCGCCGGCCAGGACTTTGAAGTTGGCAACGCTGAAATCAAATCGCCGGTCAACGGCACCGTGGTGGGCCTGAACGTGTTCACCCGCGGCGGCGTGATCGGCGCCGGCCAGAAGATGATGGAAATCGTGCCGAGCGACGACGCGCTGGTGGTGGAAGGCCAGCTGCCGGTCAACCTGATCGACAAGGTGCACACCGGCCTGCCGGTGGAACTGATGTTCTCGGCCTTTAACGCCAACAAGACGCCGCACATTCCGGGCACGCTGATCCAGGTCTCGGCCGACCGCACGGTGGAAGAGCGCACCGGCCAGCCGTACTACAAGGTGCGCGCCCGCGTGACGCCTGAAGGCGCCCAGCTGATCGTCCACAAGAAGATGGACGTGCAGCCGGGTATGCCGGTAGAGATGTTCATCAAGACCGGTGAGCGCACCATGATGAGCTATCTGTTGAAACCAGTGTTTGACCGCGCCAAGTCGTCGATGGCGGAGGACTAATCATGAGCAAGTTTCCATTTCGCGTGCGGGCGCTAGCGGCCGCAGCGCTGGTGTGCTGTGCCGGCCAGGCCGGCGCCATCGGCCTGCTGCAAGCCTACAACGCCGCGCTGGCCAATGATCCCGCTTACCGCAGCGCGATCCACGAGTACGAGGCCGGCCAGCAGAACAAGGCCATCGGCCGCTCGCAGTTGCTGCCGCAAATCTCGGCCAACTACTCGGCCAGCAAGAACCGCACCGACATCATCACCCAGACGCCGCTGGGCGATTCGCCGTCGCACCCGGTGTACTTCAGCCGCTCGTCGTCGGTGCAGCTGCGCCAGCCGATCCTGAACCTGGACTCGCTGGCGCGCTACAAGCAATCGGTCGCGCAGACCGATTACAGCGCGGCGGTATTCGACTCGCGCAAGCAGGAAATGATTGTGCGGCTGGTCAGCGCGTATCTGGATGCGCTGCTGCAAAGCGAGCAGCTGCGCCTGACGCAAGCGCAGCGCGACGCCTACATTGAGCAGAAAAACGTCAACGACCGTCTGTTTGAAAAAGGCGAGGGCACGCGTACCGACATGATCGAAACGCAGGCGCGCCTGGACTTGTCCGAGGCGCAGGTGCTGGAAGCGCAAGATAGCCTGCAAACCGCACTGGCGACCCTGTCGGCGCTGGTGGGCGAGAAGGTGATGGTGCTGGACGACCTGGCGCCGCAATTCCGCATCGCGCCGATGGGGGCGGACAGCTACGAGGACTGGAAAGACATCGCGCTGAAAAACAATCCCGAGATCCGCGCGCAGGAATTCGGCGTGGAAGCGGCGCGGCAGGACGTGAACAAGAACCGCGCCGGCCACGCGCCGCGCGTCGACTTCGTCACCAGCTACAGCAAGAACACTGCGGACACCATCAACACCTACAACCAGCAGTCGACGGTGCGGGCGGTGGGTATCCAGGTCTCGATACCGCTGTTCTCGGGCGGCTACGCCACGGCCACCACGCGCCAGTCGGCGGCCAACTACGAGAAATCCAAGTCCGACCTGCAAACCAACACCGACAAGGTGCTGGTGGAGCTGAAGCGCCAATACAGTGCTGTGCTGAGCAGCAGCAAGCGCGTGCTGGCGCTGGAGAAGGCGGTAGCGTCGGGCGAGTTGCTGATTACCGCGACCGAGCAAAGCATCAAGGGCGGGGTGCGCATCAACCTCGACCTGCTGAACGCGCGCCAGCAGCTGTACACCAGCCGCCGCGACCAGGCGCAGGCCCGCTACAACTACCTGCTGAGCACCGTCAAGATGAAGGCCGCCGCCGGCGTGCTGGGCGTGGACGATCTGCGCGAAGTGGCAGGCTACTTCCGCTAAGCGTTTTTCGCTGCCCGATAAAAAAGGCCGGCCGCTGTGTAGCGGGCCGGCCTTTTTGTTGTGGCGCTCTGGAACTTATTCTTTGCCGTAGCAGTGCGGGCAGGATTTTTCGTAGACGTATTCCGGCGCCAGCTGCTGGCGCGGCGTGACCACGGCGCGGCAGTTGAAGCATTGCACGGTCTCGGTCGGTTCCAGTTTCGGGTTCAGCGCGGTGCGGTAGTCGAACACGAAGCAATCGCCGGTGTAGTGGGCGCCGCCGACTTCCTCGAAGTATTTCAGGATGCCGCCTTCCAGCTGGTAGACGTTGTCGTAGCCGATGTTTTGCATGTGGATCGCGGCTTTTTCGCAGCGGATGCCGCCGGTGCAGAAGGTCACCACGGTCTTGCCGGCGAAGTCGTCCTTGTGGGCCGCAATCACGTCCGGGAACTCGGTGAATTTCTTGATGCGGTAGTCGACCGTGTTGTCGAAGGTGCCGACATCGACTTCGAAGTCGTTGCGGGTGTCGACCATCACCACCGGCTTGCCGTTGTCGTCGACGCCGTTGTCGAGCCAGCGCTTGAGGGTGTGCGCTTCGACAAACGGCGCGCGGCCGTCTTCCGGCTTGATCAGCGGCATGCGCATGGTGATGATTTCTTTTTTGATCTTGACCAGCATGCGCTTGTGCGACTGCTCGGCCGAGAAGCTTTCCTTCACTTCCAGATCGGCAAAGCGGGCATCGCTGCGTACCCAGGCGAGGAATTCGTCGATGTTCACGCGCGGGCCGGACAGGAACATATTGATGCCTTCCGGCGTCAACAGGATGGTGCCTTTCAAGTCCAGGCGGGCGCAGATTTCCTGGTACTGGGGACGCATCTCCTCGGTGTTATCGAAGGTGACGAATTTGTAGGCAGCGATGTTGACGTGCGGTGCAACGCCAGCATGCGCTTCAGCTTGTAAAGCAGTATTAGCGGACATGATGGTAAAAGATCAAAAAAGGGAAAGGCGGTATTATACGCCCATGAGTTTCTTACCGCCCGAAAACCTGTTTATCACCGACGCCCTTGAGCAGTTGCTGTTGCACCCCGCCGAGCACCATTGGTGGCAAGCGCTGATGCAGCGCCTCGACGAATCCGGCCGCGCCAGCGAGCGTGCCTACGCCGCCCAAATCATTCTTGATCACGTACCGCAAGCCGGTCTTGCCGGCCTCTATCGCGCCACCGCGCTGGCGGCGCTGCTGCCCGATGCTGATTGGCTGGAGCGCTCCGCTGCCTTGCTGTTGCAATGGCAGCCGCAAGACGCCAACCGCGTCATGGCCTACGCGAATTTGCAGTGGGCGCTGGCGGTACGCGACAGCAGCGGCCACCAGGACTTCCACGCCAGGCTGGTGCAGGCGCGCCTGCCGGAGTTGATGCGCCAGCTGGGCGACGCGCTGCCCGCGCCCCAGCAGCCGCCGCGGCCGGCGGGCCCGTTGCGCAAGGTGGCATTGCTGGCGCAGTCGCTGGGCAATGCGCGCCACCCGCCGTCGCAAATGGCGCTGGACCAGCTGAAGCTGCTGACGGAGCAGGGCATTGAAGTGACGCTGTATTCGTGCCAGGAACTGGACATCGCCAACACCGAGCACTATTTCGGCTGCGCCCGCCGTGGCATGGTGCCGGCGTTCGATGCCGGTTGGCTGGGTTCGCAGTTGCCGGCCGATGTCAACGCCCACCTCAGCGACGCCCGCCTGTCGCTGAACACGCGCTGGCGCAAGAAGCTGGAGCAGATCGAGCAGTACGCGCCGGACCTGGTGATGTTCGTGGGCTTGATGTCGCCGCTGGTGTTTGCGCTGTACCAGCGCTACCCGGTGCTGGGCTTGTGCGTGCACGCCGTGCCGCCGATGGCGCCGGTCGATACCTGGCTGTGCGCCGACCGCCAGCTGGCTGCCACCGAGAGCAGCGCCTGGGGCGGCGCCGTGCCGCCTGCCGCCGGCCATTACCACCCGTTCCGCATTCAGCACGAGCTTGTTGCCGATGTGCCGCGCGCGGAATTCGGGCTGGCGCCGGGGCAGCTGGTGCTGGCAACGGTGGGCGCGCGCTTGCCGAGCGAGATAGGCGGCGACTGGGCCGCGCGCATGCTGGAGATACTGGCTGAGCATGAGCGCATCGTCTGGCTGCTGGTCGGCGGCGACGCCGTGATGCCGCCGGCGCTGGAGGCGGCCGGGCATGGCCGCATCCGCTGCATCGGCCATACCAGCGAGATCGGCCGCCTGCTGGCGGTCAGCGATATCTATGTGAATCCACCGCGCGTCGGTGGCGGCCTGAGCGCCGGCGAAGCGATGGCGCAAGGGGTGCCGGTGGTGGCGCTGGCGGCCGGCGATGCCGGCGCCAAACTGGGCGCGACGGCGCAGCCCGACGAGGAGCATTATTTCCGCCACTTGCAGGCCTTGATTGGCGACGCCGCCATGCGCCATCACGTCGGGCAACTGCAACAGCAGCACTTCGCCGCCACGCTGGACGTGCGGCAATCGGCGCCGTCGCTGCTGGCCGCGTGCGCGCAAGCCATGCAGCGCCACGCACTGCGCTGCGCTACTGCGGCAACTGCTTCTTGAACTTGGCCGGCACGCCGGCCACCAGCGTGTAAGCGGCCACGTCTTCCAGCACCACCGCGCCGGCGCCGACAAACGCGCCGTCGCCGATGCGCAGGCGTTCAATCACGGTGGCGCCGATGCCGACCGTCACGCCGCGTCCCAGCACCGACAAGCCGCCGACGCTGCTGCCCGGCTGGATGCGCGAGTAAGCGCCAACCTGCGTGTCATGTCCAACGGTGGCCGCGCGGTTGACAAACACCTGTTCCGCCAGTTGCGCACCCGGTGCAATCACGCTGTTGGCGCCGACAAAGCAGCCCGCGCCCAGCATCGCCAGCGGCGATACGTAAGCGGTCGGGTGCACCAGCGTGGCAAAGCCGACGCCGAAACGGCGCTGCACCTCGTCCGCCAGGTTGACGCGGGTCGGCGTGGTCGGTCCCAGCACGTACTGCTGTCCCGGCTGCGGCACGAAATCGTCCAGCGCCACCACTTGCGGGCGCACGCCGTGCGGCGCCAGCGCGGCCAGCCGCTGCGCCAGCGGAATGCTGCGCTCGTCGTTATCTTCCGGCAGGTGCGTGACGATGGCGCCGATCTCCCAGCCCACTGCCAGCGCGCAATCGATGATGTCGGACAGGATGTTGCTGGTGCCGAAGATGACCAGTTGCGTACGCTCACTCATGGGCCGCCAGCCCCAGTCGTGCGCGCGTTTGCGCCGTGCTTGCAATGGCGCGGCCCTGTGCCTCGGCCATGGCGCGCACGCGCTGTACCAGCATGGGGTTGGTGGCCGGCTGGCTGCGTTCATCGTCGAACCACAGATTGTCTTCAAGGCCGGTGCGCACGCCGTCGGCCAGCGTCACGCCGAGCGCGCTGGCTGTGGTTTGGAAGCGGCCCAGGCCGGCGGTCGACCACACCGATTGCTCCGGCAGGTCAGCCACCAGCGTGCCAAGGTGCAGCAGGCGCGCTTGCGCCGACGATGGATTGCCGAGCAACAGGTTGAAGTAGTAGGGCGGCTTGATCAGGCCCTTGTCGATCAGGATGTGCGCCATGTTGACCATGCCGAGGTCGAACACTTCCAGTTCCGGGCGGATGCCGCGCTCCATCATCAGTTCCGCCAGGCGGAAAATCGTGTCCGGCGAATTGACGCTGGCGCTGCGCGCGAAGTTGAGCGAACTCAGTGTCAGGCTGGCCATGTCGGGCTTGGCGTCGTCCTCGCCGAACAGTGCGGTCGCGCGTTGCAGCACGTCGCCGACGTTGCGGCCGCTGGTGGTGGCGGTGATCACCGCGCCCGGCGCGCGCCGGCGCACGGCGCGGATGATGTCCGCGAACACCGCGCCGTCGGTGGTCGGCACGCCGTCGTCGTCGCGCGCGTGCAGGTGCAGCATGGAGACGCCCAGATCAACGCAACGCGCGCAGTCGTCAGCGATTTCAGCAGGGGACAGGGGGACGTGCGGTGACATGCTGCGCGTCGGCACCATACCAGTCGGCGCCAGATTCAGGATAAGCGGGGATTTCATAAGTAGAATGATATCACCTATGAATAAGATGCAATCATATCCCGTCGCCGCGCCCGGTTTATGCCCTGCGCCGGCGCGCTGCGCGGTAAAATAGGGGGTTATTGAACCTGCATTGAACCCACCTATGAACATGGTAGCAAACGAACAAGAAATGACCAGCACTGCAGTCGTACCGGCGGGACCGTCTTTCGTCCATTTGCGGGTGCACTCGGAATACTCCATCGTCGACGGCCTGGTGCGCATCGACGATTTGATCGGCGCGGCCGCCAAGGATAAGCAGGCGGCGCTGGCGGTGTCCGACCTGGCCAATATGTTCGGCATGGTGAAGTTCTACAAGGCCGCGCGCGGCAAGGGCATCAAGCCCGTGGTCGGCGTGGATGTGTGGATTACTAACGATGAGAATCGGGATAAACCATCCCGATTAATGCTGTTCGCCAAAAACCGCATGGGCTATTTGCAGCTGTGCGAACTGCTGTCGCAAGCCTGGCTGACCAACCAGTACAAGGGCCGCGCCGAGATCCGCACCGAGTGGCTGCAAGAGCTGACTTCCAAGACCTATGCGCTGTTGCCCAACGATAGCCCGGCCAACGGCCTGATCGCGCTGTCCGGCGCGCACTTCGGCGACATCGGCACGGCGATTGAAAACGGCAACCCGGCGCTGGCCGAAGCCAACGCGAAAAAGTGGGCGCAGATTTTCCCCGGCCACTTCTACATCGAGATCCAGCGTGCCGGCCAGCCCAACCAGGAAATGCAAGTGCGCCATTCGGTGGCGCTGGCGTCCAAGCTGGGCCTGCCGGTGGTGGCGACCCACCCGGTGCAGTTTATTTCGCAGGACGAATTCATCGCCCACGAAGCGCGCGTGTGTATCGCCGAAGGCGAGATGCTGGCCAACGCCAAGCGCGTCAAGCGCTTCAACGAGCAGATGCGTTTCCTCACGCAGAAGGAAATGGGGGAGCTGTTCCACGACCTGCCAGCTGCGCTGCAAAACTCGGTGGAAATCGCCAAGCGCTGCAACCTGACGCTGGTGTTGGGCAAGCCGCAGCTGCCGAACTTCCCAACGCCGGGCATGACCATCGACGAGTTCCTGCGCGCCGAGACCAAGAAGGGCCTGGAAGAACGCCTGGTGCAGCTGTACCCGGATCCAGAAAAGCGCGAAGCCAACCGCAAGCGCTACGAAGACCGTCTGGAATTCGAGAACAACACCATCATCAACATGAAGTTCCCCGGCTACTTCCTGATCGTGGCCGAGTTTATCCAGTGGGGCAAGAACAACGACGTGCCGATTGGCCCGGGCCGTGGTTCCGGCGCAGGCTCGCTGGTAGCGTACGCGCTGAAGATTACCGACCTCGATCCGCTGAAGTACAACCTGCTGTTCGAACGTTTCCTGAATCCAGAACGGGTATCGATGCCCGACTTCGATATTGACTTCTGCCAGGAAAAGCGAGAGCTGGTGATCCAGCACGTGAAAGACCTGTACGGCCGCGATGCGGTGTCGCAGATCGCCACCTTCGGTACCATGGCGGCGAAAGGCGCGATCCGCGACGTCGGCCGCGTGATGGACTTCGGCTACAACTTCTGCGACGGCGTGTCGAAGCTGATTCCGTTCAAGCCGGGCAAGCCGGTATCGATTGCCGAGGCGATTGAAGAAGAACCGATGCTGAAAGAACGCCAGCAAAACGAAGAAGAAGTTGCGCAGCTGCTGGATCTGGCGCAGCAGGTGGAAGGCATCACCCGTAACATCGGTATGCACGCCGGTGGCGTGCTGATCGCGCCGGGCAAGCTGACCGACTTCTGCCCGCTGTACACGCAGGGCGGCGATGGCGGCGTGGTGTCGCAGTACGACAAGGACGACGTCGAAGCCGTCGGCCTGGTGAAGTTCGACTTTTTGGGTCTGACCACCCTGACCATTCTCGACCGCGCGGTACGCTACATCAAGGCGCTCGATCCAGAGGAAAAAGACTTCGACCTGGCCAAGCTGCCGCTGACCGATCGTCCGTCGTACGAGCTGCTGACCAAGGCCAAGACCGTCGCCGTATTCCAGCTTGAATCGCGCGGCATGCAGGGCATGCTGAAAGACGCGCGTCCCGACCGCTTCGAGGACATCATCGCGCTGGTGGCGCTGTACCGTCCGGGCCCGATGGATCTGATCCCGGACTTCTGCAAGCGTAAGCACGGCGAGAAGTTCGACTACCCGGATCCGCGCACCGAATCGATTCTGTCCGAAACCTACGGCATCATGGTGTACCAGGAGCAGGTGATGCAGATGGCGCAGATCGTCGGCGGCTACTCGCTGGGCGGCGCCGACATGCTGCGCCGCGCGATGGGTAAGAAAAAAGCCGAGGAGATGGCCGAGCACCGCGCCATCTTCCGCGCCGGCGCCGCCAAGGACGGCTTGAGCGAGCAAAAGGCCGACGAGATTTTCGACTTGATGGAAAAGTTCGCGGGCTACGGCTTCAACAAGTCGCACGCCGCCGCGTACGCGCTGCTGTCCTACCATACCGCTTACCTGAAGGCGCACCACCCGGCCGCGTTCATGGCAGCCAATATGTCGCTGGCCATGGAAGACACCGAGAAGGTGAAGATCCTGGTCGAAGATGCGATCGACGTGTGCGGCCTGACCATCTTGCCGCCGGACGTCAACAAGTCCGATTTCCGCTTTGTGCCGGACGGCCCGCCGCCTTCGGTCACCGGCAAGAAAGTCACGCAGATCCGCTACGGCCTCGGCGCTTGCAAGGGCGCCGGCCAGAATGCCATCGAGGCGATCATTGCCGCGCGCAACGCCGACGGCCCGTTCACCAGCCTGTTCGATTTCTGCAAGCGCGTGGACAAGAAGCAGATCAACCGCCGCACCATCGAATCCCTGATTCGCGCCGGCGCCTTTGATTGCTTCGGCGTCGACCGCGCGGTGCTGCTGGCATCGGTCAGCTTTGCGATGGAGTATGCCGACCAGCAAGCCAAGTCGGCCAATCAGGTCAGCCTGTTTGGCGGCGACGATAGCGATCTGGAGCCGCCGCCGGATTACGTCAAGGCGGCGCCATTCACCGACCGGCAAAAGCTGGCGGAAGAAAAGATCGCGCTGGGCTTCTACCTGTCGGGCCATATGTTTGATTCGTTCGCGCCGGAAGCGCGGCGTTTTGCGCGCACCAAGCTGGCCGATCTGGAGCCGTCGCGCGATCCGCGCATGCTGTGCGGTGTAATTACCGGCATCCGTCCGCAAATGACCCAGCGCGGCAAGCTGCTGATCGTCACACTGGACGACAAGAGCGCGGTGGTGGAAGTGACCGTGTATGCCGAGGTGTTCGAAGAGAACAAGCACATGTTCAAGGAAGACGAATTCCTGGCGGTGATCGGCAAGGTGTCGGAAGACCGTTTCAACGGCGGCTTGCGGATTTCTGCGGAGAAGGTGTTCGACATCATCAGCTCGCGCGTCAAGCACGGCAAGCAGCTGGGCATGGCTCTGCCGACCACGGTTGATGCGAAGAAGGTGGCTGAAGTGCTGGCGCCGTATCGCCAGGCCGATGGCTTGCCGATCTCGGCGCGCATTACCCCGCAAGGCGTCAGCTGCGTATTGCAGTTCGGGGAAGGGTGGCGGGTTGCGCCGTCGGACGAGCTGCAACTGGCGCTCAAACAGGTGTTAGGCGCGCAGGATGTTGCGGTTGAATATTAACCCGACCAGAAGGGTCAGACCCCGTACGGGGTCTGACCCTGACGCAAACGGTGTGCGGGTTTCGCGGGGTGCCGCCGGCTTTTACAGCTGCTGGCTGACGCCAGTGATGGCGTACCCCTTCGCCCCGATTTGCGACAGGGTATGTTCAATGTGATACTTAGGGAGTTCATCATGGTCGTCATCGACTTCCACGTGCTGGGCTTCGGGGTGCCAGTCGGTGTTGGTGGCCTCCTGCGGAATCGGCTTGCCTTCCGGTACAGCTAGATAGCTGTGCTTGCCCTGTGCTTCATCTCGGCAATAAATATCCACGCGCATGGTATTTCTCCTCGGACGAAAAGCCCATGTTACCGGATTTCTTTACGCTAGTGCGTACTTATCCTCTTCCTCATCCATAGGGATGAAGACCGGCTCTACCAATGCTGCCGGCACCGCCTCGATGCGCGGCGCGTGCAGGCTGACCGCCATCGCCTGCGCCATCTCGCACAGGGTCTCGTGACGCTTGCGCGCCTCCGAGCGTTTCTTCGACGCGATCAGCGACAAATCCGGTTCGCAAATCGCTTCGCTGGCGAGCTGGTAGTCGCCATCGGCGCGCGGCTGCGCGCCCAGTTCCTGCCACAGCGTATCGTAATCCGCATGCACCTTGCCCTGGCGGGTGGCGCTGCACACCACGCGGTTGGCGTTGCTGACCAGGCGCAGGCTGGCGCAGCCGTGGTCATGGGCGAACTGGCCCAGCAGCTTGAGCATCAAATTCTTCGGACGCAGGCCGTGCAGCTCGCGGGTGGCGTCCTTGATCAGTTGCAGACCGTGCTCGCCGCGCGGGCCTTGCATGCAGCCGACGCCCAGTTGCATGCCTTGCGGGCCGTGCACGAAGGAAAACGCGCAGCTATACACCAGGTCGCCGCCTTGCAGCAGTTGCAGCACCAGTTCGCCTTCGCGCTCCATCGGCTCGATGGCGCGCAGTTGCAGCTGGTACGGCAGGCCGCTCTTGCCCTCGATATTGGCCAGCACCACGGCGCCGCGTGCCGCCTGCACCGCCAGCGGGCCGAGGCCGAGGCGGAACAGGTGGCGATAGTGCTCGCGCAGCAATTCAAGGCGCGCGGCGATCGGCATGGTGTTGCTCAGGTAAGGGCGGTAGATTTTGTACAGCAGGCGCGGGCGGGCTTTCACCAGCTCGGCAAACAGAGGGTGGGAGTTCAGCAGTTCCAGCCAGCCCAAGGTGGCGCGGCGATGCACGGTGGCGCGCACCGACAATTTGAGCTTTTCGCGCAGCTGTTTCAGGCCGGTAAAGCCGGCGACGCCGGAATAGAGGGTAATGGACTGCGACGGCATCGGAACTCTTCTTTAAGGGGGAGCCTCGTGGGCGAGCGCCGAGTGTAGTTGGCATGTAACGCAATGTAAATTGGGGTAAAGATCTACGGATTTCCCGTAATAATTGCTGCTTGGATAGTTGAACTGTTGTATAGAGGAGATGCTGTTGTGCTAAGGGTTACGCGTACTAGCAAAAAGCAATGCAAGATGTGCTCCGGCAACGCATAATGATACATTGCGATACAAACCGGCCCGTATGACCGCCTCCTCCCTGTCCCGTTACCTGGTGTTTCCAGCGTTTATTGCGCTGTACCTGCTATTTGACTGGGCGACCTACATCGATCCGCTGTATGGCCTGAACATCACGCCCTGGAATCCCGATCCCGCGCTGGGACTGGTGTGCTGGCTGCTGTACGGCTGGCGCGCGGCGCTGCCATGGTGGATCGCGCTGGTGCTGGGCGAGGTGCTGGTGCGCGGCATGCCGGCGGGGCTGGTACTAACCTTGTTTTTGTCGGCGTGGCTGACCATCGGCTACGGCGCCATAGGCGAAGCGCTGAAGCGCACCTTCGGCAGCAGCGGCGTATTCGATAGCCGCCACCGGCTGTTCCAGTGGGTGCTGATTTTGGTGGTCGGTGCGTTGCTGAACGATGTGGTCTACATGTCGCTGCTATCGTTGGCCGGGCTGATCCCGCCGGGCGAGTGGGCGGCGGTGGTGCTGCGCTTCGGCATTGGCGATATGGTCGGCATGCTGGTGTCGATGCCGCTGGTGTGGATGCTGTCCAGCCCGCAGGGGCGGCAACGCTTGCGGGTAACGGTGTGGCGCTATGAAACGCTGGGCTACCTGGCGCTGGCCATCGTGGTGCTGTACCTGGTGTTCGGCACCATCGAGACCTCGGAATTCAAGCACTTCTACTTCCTGTTCTTGCCGGTGATCTGGGCGGCGTCGCGGCAGGGCTTGTACGGCACGGCGCTGATGGTGTTCGTGCTGCAGCTGGGCATCGGCGCGCTGGTGAAGTGGAATAACGCGGTCAACATCGCGGTGCCGGAGTTGCAGATGCTGGACGCCATGCTGGCGCTGGTCGGCTTCTCGCTCGGCATCCTGGTCGATGAGCTGCGGCAGGTGTCGAACGATTTGAAGCAGTCGCTGCGTCTGGCGGCGGCGGGCGAGATGGCGGCCGCGCTGGCGCACGAGTTGAACCAGCCGCTGACGGCGCTGGGCGCCTACGGCAAGGCCTGCGAGTTTCTGCTGGAGCGCGATGGCGCCGGCGGCCAGAACAGCGAAATGCTGAAGAACGCGATCCAGCGCATGATTGCCGAGTCGGGCCGCGCGGCCGACGTGGTGCGGCGCCTGCGCGACTTCTTCCGCACCGGCGCCATGAAGATGGAGCCGGTCGATGCGGCGCAGCTGGTGTCCAGCGTCAGCCAGCAATTCTTTGCCGCGCTGCGCGAGCACGGGGTGCAGTTGCAGGTGGCCGAGATACCGTCGCTGGCGATGCTGGCCGACCGCTTGCAGATCGAGCTGGTGCTGCGTAACCTGCTCGACAACGCGCTCGACGCGGTGCGCGAGCAGCCGGAAGGGGGGCGCAGCATCACGGTATCGCTGCAGCTGCTCGACAGCAAGCGCCACGGCAAAGCCAGCTGCTTGCAGCTGACGGTGGAAGATAGCGGTAAAGGCGTGTCGGAAGAATTGGCGGCGCGCTTGTTTGAACCTTTTGTATCGTCCAAGGCCACAGGCATGGGACTGGGCCTGGTGTTAAGCCGGGCCATTATGGAAGCGCATGGCGGCTCGCTCTGGGCCGAAGTGGGCAATCACGGCATATTCAAGATGGCGCTGCCGGTGGCGCGCCGCGTAGTGGAAGGGCAGGAGAACTATGTTGCAGCATGATCTAACCGTATTCATTGTCGATGACGACCCGGCCGTGCGCGATGCGCTGGGCTTGCTGCTGGGCGTGCGCGGTTACCGCACGGCGGTGTTTGCCAGCGCCGAGGCTTTCCTGCAGGGCTGGCAGCCGGGCTGGAGTGGTTGCCTGCTGGTCGACATCCGCATGTCCGGCATGGACGGCCTGAGCTTGCAGCGCGAGCTGCTGGAGCGCGGCAGCCGCATGCCGGTGGTGGTGATGAGCGGCCACGGCGACGTCAGCACGGCGCGCGCGGCGTTCAAGGCCGATGCGGTGGATTTCCTGGAAAAGCCGTTTGATGACGCCAAGCTGATCGGCGCCATCGATGAAGCGCTGGCGCGCGCCCACGCCAACCACAGCGAGCTACAGCGCCGCAAGCAGAGCGCCAACTTGCTGAGCGAGTTGACGCCGCGCGAGCGCGAAGTGATGCAGCTGGTAGTGCTGGGCCGCCACAACCGCGACATCGGCCCGGCGCTGGGCATCAGCGTGCGCACGGTGGAAGTGCACAAAGCGCGCCTGATGAGCAAGCTGGGCGTGGACAACGTCGCCGACCTCGTCCGCATCAGCATGCTTGAAGGGCAGTAAAAACCGGGGTCAGTTCTGCCAATCGGACACGAGCTCTACCGTAGCAGTCGCTAGGGTAGAGCTCGTGTCCGATTGGCAGAACTGACCCCGAATTTAGCGGAGGGCGGCGCGGGTGCGTTCCAGGCGCTGCCACAGCTTGAGCTTGCGCACCGCCGTTTGCTGGAAGTGGAACCAGCGGTTGCCATCCAGCGCGCGCTGCACCTGGCGCGCCGTGTGGGCGTCCTTGCGGCCGTTGCCGGCCATGCCGGCCAGCACTTGCTGCGGCGGCGCGAACAGGCTGTCGAGGAAGATGCCGCGCACCTTGCCGCGCACCGCGTTGCCGGTCGATGCCGGCAGCTGGTAGGAATTCTTCACCATGCCGATGTAGAAGTGGCACACCGCCCGGTCAAACTGCGCGCGCACCGCCGCGCTCACGCCGGCCCGCTCGAAGTGCGGCTTGACCGCCGCCAGCGCCGATACAAAATCCACGCACCACTGCTCGCTGATCACGCGCGTGATGCTGACCGGATGCTGGCGATACGCCAACAGCACGTGCGGCAAATACACCAGGCTGCGGCAGCGCTGCAGCAGGCGCGGCACCACCGCCACATCCTCGAACAGGCGGCGCGACGGGAACAGCGGCATGGCTTCCTGCGCGTAGATCTCGCGCTTGAACACCTTGCACCACACGTACATATGGCGGTCGTTGAAGAACGAGGTCAGGATCGCGTCCTGGCAGGTGATGGTCTGCTCCGGCGCGTAGCTCATGTAGACGTCGCGGTCCTTGTCCGGCGCATCCGGGTGCCACATGCGCAGCGCGGTGGCGATCACGTCCGGGTGCCGGTCGGCGATCACGCGCTCCAGTGCCTCCAGTGAGCGCGGCAGCAGGCGGTCGTCGCTGTCGACAAACAGGATGTACTCGCCGCGCGCTTCCAGCAGGGCACGGTTGCGGGCGTCGGAGATGCCTTGGTTCGGCTGTTCCACCAGCCGGATCTGCAAGCGCGGATAAGCTGCTTGCACGGCTTTCACGCGCGCCACAGTGTCGTCGGTGGAACCGTCGTCCACCATGATCAGCTCGTGGCGGTGGTGCATCTGCGCGACGATGTGGTCGAGGCAGTCGGTAATGAAGCGGCCAACGTTGTAGCCGGGGACCAGGATGCTCAGCAGCGGGGCGTCGGCGTGTTGCGGCTTCATGCGCGCAATCCTTTCACCGCCAGCACGGTGCGGTCGGCCGCGCGCTGCAACACGGTGGCGCGGTTGCTGGTTTCCTGGTCGCGCGCGTTTTCCTTGTGCCACAGGTGCAGCACCTCGGTGGCGTAGGCGCCGTCCTTGCGCATCACGCCGGCATTGAACAGGCGCACCACCAGGTCGGAATCTTCATGGCCCCAGCCGAGGAAGCTTTCGTCGAAGCCGTTCACCAGGTCGAGGTCGGCGCGCCACACGGCCAGGTTGCAGCTCTTGATGCGGCGCCAGGTGAAGCGGCGGCTGGTGCGGCCCACGTCCGGCAGGGTGAACAGCAGCGGCAGCACCTTGTTGAGCGCGCCGCTGCGGCGCCACGCCAGCTTGTCGGCCGCGCCCAGCGCGTTCAAATCGAGATGCTGGCCCAGCACCCGCGTCGTGGCTTGCTCGCTAAGCAGGATGCGGCTGCCCTGCACCAGATAGCCGCGCTGCGCCAGCTTGCGGTGCTGGCTGATAAAATTGCGCTGCGGCACGCAGTCGCCGTCGAGGAAGACGATGTATTCGCCCTTGGCGTCCAGGGTGCCGAGGTTGCGCGCCCGTGCCGCGCGGAAGCCGAGGTCTTCCTGCCACACATGGCGCAGCGGCACCGGCGAGCGCGCCTGCAGCGCGGCCACGGCCTGCTGCGTGTTGTGGCCGGAGCCGTCATCAGCGATAATGATTTCGAACCCGCGGTCGTCCTGCGCAAAGCAGGCCTCCACCACGGCGGTCAGCGCATCCGGCCGGTTGTAAGTAGTGATGACGACGGAAATAAGGACGGATGACATAGGGAGCGGTAGCAGATTGCTTTCTTGCAATAAACGATAACATGAATGAATAATACATCAGCCCAGTCTCCAGCCAGCACTGTCTTTATCCACAGCCTGATCTTCGCGTTTCCGTTCCTGCTGCTGATTACCCGCCTTGGGGTCGGCCTGTGTAGCTTTGCCTTTTTGATTACGGCGGTGATCTACTGTCGCCGCGGCTGGCCGGAACTGTTGCGCCATCTTACTGAGATTCGCGGCGTATTGGTAGCGTTCGGCGCGGTGCTGTTGCTGGCGCTGGCGCTGGGCCTGCTGAGCGGTGACGGCCGCCTGCGCGACCTGGAAAAACCGTTCCGCATGCTGGCCGCATCGACCGTGATGCTGACCGTGCTGGCCTGCCGTCCCAGCCGCAAGGCCTTGTGGTGGGGCCTGATTGCCGGGGCCGTCGCTGGCGCCGTGTTCGTCGCCTACCAGCGCTGGGGCATGGGCGTGGAGCGCCCCGGCGGCCTGATTAATTCAATTACCTTCGGCGACATCATGCTGTGCATGAGCCTGATGTGCCTGGCCGGCACCCTGGACTTTGCCGGCCGCAGCGCCATCTGGCCCGGCCTCGGCGCGCTGGCCGGCCTGATTGGTTCGATCGCCAGCGGCACCCGCGGCGGCTGGATCGCCATCGGCTTTGCGGTGGTGCTGCTGGTGCGCTACGGCCACGTGCTGCGCGGCCGCCTGCGCAAGGGCTTGGCGCTGCTGGCGCTGGCGCTGGTGGTGAGTAGCTACTTCATTCCGCAGACCGGCGCCCGCGAGCGCATCGACGAGGGCATCAGCGACGTCCACCAGTACTTCAACGGCGGCCCGACCTACACCAGCGTCGGCATCCGCCTGGAGCTGTGGCGCAGCGCCTGGCAGCTGATCGAGCGCCACCCGCTGCTGGGCGCCTCCATCCCCACCGTCAAGAACGAAATGGAACAACTGGTCAAGAGCGGCCGCGCCCACCCTTACGTGCTGCAATTCGAGCACTTCCACAACGATATCCTGCAAGCGCTGGTGTTCGGCGGCGTGGCCGGGCTGCTGGCGTGGGGTTCCACGCTGGTGGTGCCATTCCTGTTCTTCCGCCGCCAGCTGCACCAGAGCGATCACCTGAACGCGCCGGCGCTGGCCGGCATGCTGCTGGTCTTGAGTTACTTTAGCTTCGGCCTGACGGAAGTGATCTTCTGGTCGGTGCGCAGCAATATGTTTTACGCGATGATGCTGTTCCTGCTGGCAGGACTGAGCCTGAACGCAAAGGAGGAAAGCCGTTGAGCGAATTGCGTACCCTGATTATTTCCCCGAACTGGATCGGCGACGCCGTGATGGCGCAGCCGCTGCTGCAACTGCTGCGCGCCGCCCACCCGGAGCGGCCGATCGACGTGCTGGCGCCGCCGGCGGTGTCGGCCGTCTGGCGCCAGTGCGCCGAAGTCGACGAGGTGCTGGAAACCCCGTTCCGCCACGGCGCCTTGCAGCTCAAGCAGCGCTGGAAGTTTGCCCGGCTGCTGCGCAAGCGCGGCTACGCCGACGCCTACGTGCTGCCCAACACCATCAAGTACGCCCTGATCCCTTGGCTGGCCGGCATCCGGCAGCGCGTCGGCTACAAGGGCGAAAGCCGCTACGGCATGATCAACGTGATGCACCACGACGAACTGCCGCCGCGCCCGATGGTGGCGTTTTACGCGGCGCTGGCCAAGCCGCCGGTGACGGTGCAGGGGCCGGGCTTGCGCGCCGCCTTGCCCAAGCCGCGTCTGGTCGCCAGTGAAGCGCAGATTGGCGCCGTGTTCGAGCGCCACGCCATCGACCCTTCGCGGCCGGTGGTGGCGATGGCGCCGGGCGCGGAATTCGGCGGCGCCAAGCGCTGGCCGGCGCGCCACTTTGCCGGCCTGGCGCAGGAAGTGCTCAAGCGCGAGCCGTCCACGCAGATCGCGCTGCTCGGTTCACCGAAAGACCAGGACGCCTGCGCAGAAGTGGCGGCCGCTTTGCCGGAAGGCGCGGCCGTATTCAACCTGGCCGGCGCCACCAGCCTGCCGGAAGCAATCGCCCTGATCGCGCGCACGGCGGCGGTGGTAGCCAATGATTCCGGCCTGCTGCACATCGCCTCGGCGCTCAACCGTCCGGTGCTGGCGCTGTACGGCCCCACCGATCCCGATCACGCGCCGCCGTTTTCCGACCTGGCGGCATCGCTGTCGCTGCGCCTCGATTGCGCGCCGTGCAAGCAGCGCGAGTGCCCGCTCGGCCACCAGGACTGCATGGTCAAGCTGACGCCGGACTTGGCGTGGCAAAAACTGCAACCGATGCTGGCGGTGCGCTGAACGGCACAGAACAGCTTTTTTGCGGTATAAAGCAGGGAGTGCCTTAGCCCTGCGCGAAACATGCTCAAGCGATACTCCATCACTTTTTGGGCCACCGTGTTTGTCAGCGTGGTCTGCCTGTCGCTGGTCGGGATCGACGTCTGGCGCAGCATCAATGCGCGCAGCGGCCAGCTGCAGGAGATGGAGCGCCTCGGCGCCAACGTCGCGCGCGCCATGGCGCAGCAGGCCGACGACACCATCAAGGCCGCCGACACTGCGCTGGCCGATGTGGTCGAGCGCATCGAAACCGAAGGGCAGAGCGAGGCTGCACTGGCCCGCGTGCAAAAGCAGATGGCGGCGCAGGTGGCAAATCTGCCACAGCTGGTCGGCCTGTTTGTCTATGATGAGCGCGGCCGCTGGATCGTCAATTCGCGTGCAGTGCTGAGCCAAGCCTACAATAATTCCGACCGCGAGTATTTCATCTATCACCGCCTGCACCAGGACCGCGGCCCGCACGTAGGCGACCCGGTGATCAGCCGTTCCACTGGCAAGTGGATCATGCCGGTGTCGCGCCGCCTGAACAAGCCCGATGGCAGTTTCGGCGGCGTGGTGCTGGCCACGCTGGACATCGAATACTTCCGCCGTTTCTATCAAAGCTTTGACGTCGGCGCGCGCGGCGCGGTGACGCTGGTGTCCAACTCGGGCGTGCTGATGCTGCGCCAGCCGTATGACAGCGAGCGCGTCGGCGGCAGCATGCGCGAGAGCGAATTGTTCCGCCACTACCTGAAGCAGGGCGGCAGCGGCCGCATCGGCAGCGCCTTCTTCCCATCCTTCCACGACGGCGAGGTGCGGCTCAACAGCTTCCGCCCGCTTGAACATTACCCGCTGTTCGTGACGGCGGCCTTGTCGCGCGAGGAAATGCTGGAGCGCTGGCGGCGCGACACCTTCACGCGCATGCTCGGTGTGCTGGTGCTGGCGGCGCTGATCGGCTTCTTCGGCAAGCGGCTGGTGGGGCAGATCAAGCTGCGCGAGCAGGCCGAGGCCGAGCTGCGCAAGGCGCGCGACGCGCTGGAAAGCGCCAACCGCACCTTGGAGCGGCAAGCCATGCAGGACGGCTTGACCGGGCTGGCCAACCGGCGCCAGTTTGACGTCACGCTCGGCAATGAGTTCAGCCGCGCCATGCGGCACGAGGATACGCTGGCCTTCATCATGATCGATGTCGATTACTTCAAGCAGTACAACGATGTGTATGGCCACAGCGCCGGCGACGAGGTGCTGCGCAGTGTCAGCAAGTTGATCCGCGCGCTGACGCCGAAGCGGCCCGGCGATTTGTCGGCGCGCTACGGCGGCGAGGAGATCGGCATCCTGCTGCCGAATACCGATATCAACGGCGCGCAGGCGGTGGCCGAGCGCATCCGCCGCGCGGTCGAGAATCTGCAGCTGCCGCACCGCGGCAGCACCTTTGGCCATGTGACCTTGAGCGCCGGCGTGGCGACTATCTCGCCCCAGCGCGGCATTCACCTTGCCAGCATGCTGGTGGAAGCGGCCGACAAGGCGCTGTACGTGGCCAAGTCCGAAGGCCGCAACCGCGTATGCCTGGCCGAACCCTGACCCCGCGTCGTTCCGGCGTCCGCCGGAATGACGCTACTGCTCCAGGCGGTGCAGCGCCGCGCGCGCCAGCGGCGGCGAGACGATGTGCGCGCCATCGAATTCTTCGTACACCACGTCATAGCCTTCCTGCGCCAGGCGCTGCGCAATCGCTGCGCCGCGCGCCACCGGCAGCACACGGTCTTCCTTGCCGTGCGCAACGAATACGCGCGGCTCGCCCTCGCGCCGCAGCGGCGCCATGAAGCCGGGCGAGAACGCCAGGATATCGCTGAACAGCATCCCATTCATCAAGCCCACCGACAGCGCATAGGAAGCGCCATCGGAAAAACCGGCAATCGACATCGCATGCTGATCCACCTCGTAGCGCTGCATGGTCCACAGCAGCAAGCGGTCGATGAAGGCCAGATCATGGCCAAAGCCGCCGCGCAGGAAATCCCAGCTATTACCCTCGGCCTCGGGCATCAGCAACAGCGCACCGTGACGCATCGCATGTGCCAGCGCGATGTGATCGCCGCCGCCATGCTGGCCGCCAGCGCCGTGCAGCAGCAACAGCAGGTGCAAACGCCGCCCGTCGTCATTGGCGTTTGGCGGCACGTGCAGCACCGCCTTGCGGCCATCGGCAAACGCGAGTTGATGCGTGCCCGCCTCCAGCGGCGCGTGGCGCTGATGCGCTACTTGCCGCAGCACATCCGGCCGCGCGTGCAGGCGGCCATCGGCATAGGGATCTAGCGGCGGTTCCATTAATCGGTGACCGGGAAGTTAAAGCGCGACACGGTGCCGTTTGGCGTGGTGACGGTAACAGTCAGCGCGCCGCTGCTGATGTTGTTGGTGCAGTTGAGCGCAGCATCTTGCGAAGCGTCGCTGATCATCGAGACGTTGTACACCCACGCACTGGAATCGGCCGCATTGGTGTTCTGCACGGTAGCGCTGCTGCCGCCGAGGATGGTGCCGTTGGACGTGCTGAACACGATCGTGGTGCCGGCTGGCAGCGGGTTGCCGGGACGGTCTGCCAGCCACAGCGGATCGCCAGTGTGATTGGCCGCGCGGTTGGTGGCAAACACGGTGGGGTTATTGTCGCGGATGGCGAAGCTGAAGCTGCGCGTATCGTTGACATAGGACGTGCCGGTGGTGCAATGCGCGAGCGCCAGCGTGCCGGTGCCGGTTGCACTGCTCAACAGGCTGACCGCTGGCGTGCTGTTGGACAGCACCATCACCAGCGATTGGCGCACGTGCACGGTGCCGAGATTTGGCGTCGCTTGCAGCACGCCGTTGTAGACGCCGTTGCCGCCCTGATCCCAGGTGCTGTTGCCGTTGGAGTCGATGTACTGCTCGCCGGGGAAGCGCATGCCGTTGCTGATGGTGAACAGGTCGTCGATGCCGTTGGCGTTGGCGTCGGTCACCGCGCGGTCGTTGCGGAATGGATCGCCCAAATCGGTGAAGGCTTCACCGGCATCGTAGCGGTTGTTGCCGTTGGTGTCGGTGAAGCTTTCTTCGCCAAGCGCGTAAGCGAGGATGGTGACGCGGCCATCGGCCGGGCGTGGATTGCCGGCGCAGAAGCGCACCGTGCATTCGCCCGCCGTGCCCTTGGTGGTGAGCACGCTGCCGTCGGGTTGGGTGGTTTGAATCAGGCCGGTCAGGCAGGACGCGTCCACGCTGCCGCCTTCCGCGGTGAAGCTGACGGCGGTGCCGTCCGGTGCAGGGTTGTGGAAGTGGTCGGCAAGGCGCGCGGTGATCAAAGTACCGGCTGGTGCCGGGCAGCCGTTGAACGATCCGCCTTCGACATTCTTGATGGCGGCGCTGAGCGAGAAGCTATTTTGTTCCGGCACGCCGGTCGACACCACCAGTTGATCGGATAGCGTGGTGACACTGCTGCCGGCCAGCGTGGCCGTCACCCGCACCGGCGTGTTGATGCTGCCGGCCATCACGGTGGTGGTGGCCAGGCCGCCGGTGCCGCTGGTAGCGCTGGTGGCGGTCAGCGCGACGCCGCCGACCGTGGTGTCGAGCGCAAAGTTCACTTGCTGGCCGATCACTGGATTGCCGCTGGCATCCAGCACTTTGAAGGTGACGGTGGCGGTCTCCTGTCGCCCCGCGCCGCCGGTGCCCTTGAGCGCGATATTTTGCGGCGTGGCCGAAACAAAGGTGAGCTGGCTGCCGGTCGCGCCGGGCTTGGCGCCGAGCGCGTAGTTGGCGCTGGCCGACAGTGCGGTACTGCTGACAATGGCGCTGGCCGTCACCACGTAGCTGCCGGCGGTGCTGGCGGCTCCGGCGCTCAGCTGCACGGTGGCTTTGCCGCTGCCGTCCGAAACCACCGCGCCGCCGGCGGCCGAGAACACGGCGTTCTTGTCGGTGCTGGAGAAAGTGACGGTGGTGTTGGGCACGGCGGCGTTGTTGGCGTCTTTCAGCACCGCGCTGACAGTGGCGCTGGCGCCGGGTACCAGCGTGGTGAGCGCCGCGCCGCTGCTGTCGGTCAGCGCAAGCGTGATGCTCGGCTTGCCGGTCGGCGTGGTGCCGGTGCCGCAGCCCGGCAGATTGGGATCGCGGTTAGGATCGATGGTGGTGCAGCCATTCGTGCCGCTGCCGCCGCCACCGCCGCAAGCGGCAAGCAGCACGGCGCACAAGGCGGCAAGCAAGAAGCAGTGTAGGCGGTCGATCCATCGCAAGGTCATGGTGTCTCCTGTGGTGTTCAATTGGTTCCGGCCATGGCGGGCAGCAGGTTGCGGTAGAGGTTCAGCATCGCTGGCCCCAGCAGCACGACGAGCAAGCTCGGGAAGATGAAGAAGATCAGCGGGAACAGCAGCTTGAGCGAGATCTTGGCCGCGTGTTCCTCGGCGCGCTGGCGGCGCTTGGTGCGTAGCTGTTCCGACTGCACGCGCAGCGAGTCGGCAATGCTGGTGCCGAAACGGTCGGCCTGGATCAGCATGGTGACCAATGCGTCGACGTCTTCCACGCCGGTGCGCAAGGCGAGGTTGCGCAGGGCTTTATCCTTGGCGCTGCCGGCGCGCAGTTCCAGTGTGACCAACTGCATCTCTTCGGCCAGCACCACGCTTTTCAAGCCGATCTCGTTGGCGACGCGGGCGAGGGCGGCGTCCATGGCAAGGCCGGCTTCCACGCACACCGTCATCAGATCGAGCGCATCGGGGAAGGATTCGAAAATGTCGCGCTGGCGCGTCTTGACCACGTGGTTGAGCACAACGTTGGGCAGGTAGTAGCCCGCGCCGCCGGCGAGCACCATCCAGAACATTTTGACGTTACCATCGGTGGCGACGGCCTTGCTGCTCAAGTACAGAAACACGATCAGCGGCAGCAGCACGGCCAGCCCGGTTTTCCCGGCGAAGAACAGCGCCGGTGTAGACGGCGTGCGCCAGCCGGCGTTGATGAAGCGCATGCGCACCGGCGAGTTTTCCCAGCCCTCGGTCGGCAGCGACAGCTTGGCTAATGGCGCGGCAAGGTTGACGATGGCCTCGATCCACACCGCGCTCTTGCGCGTGACCTGGCTGCGGTCGCGTAGCGCTTCCAGGCGGTCTTTAACCGGATTGACGGTCAACAGGCGTATCGCCAGCACCACACCGCCAAACACGGCGATAAACACCACGAACAGGAACATGAGTTGGATGATGGTCATGGCCCGCTCCTCAAATCCGTATGGTGGTGATGCGGCGGATGGCAATCATGCCGATCACCATTAGCACGGCGGCCACGGTCAACATCTTGCGGCCGCCCGGATCGGTGAACAGCACTTCCAGCGAACCGGGATTCACCACCGACACCAGCCCGCCGACGGCAAACGGCATCAGTCCCAGCACCCATGCCGACATGCGTCCCTCGGCCGACATCACTTTCACCTGACCCAGCAGCTTGAGGCGGTCGCGGATGATGGCGCTGATCGAGGCCAGCAAGTCGGTCAGGTTGCCGCCGGTCTCGCGCTGGATCAGCACC
The DNA here is from genome assembly GCF_009857435.1 of Duganella rivi. Classification (GTDB taxonomy): domain Bacteria; phylum Pseudomonadota; class Gammaproteobacteria; order Burkholderiales; family Burkholderiaceae_D; genus Rugamonas; species Rugamonas rivi. Next base: position 502,686 of record NZ_WWCK01000005.1, on the reverse strand, counting down.
GCGATCACGAAGTAGCGCAGGTCGGTGCTGGGCACGCGCAGCGCGAGGTTCATCAGCGCATCCGGCATCGACACGCCAAAGTTCACTTCATCGAACACGATGCGGAATTCCGCGCCCAGCGGATCGGGAATCTCTTCGCCGACCATTTTCAGCGCGGTAGGGAAGGCGTGGCCGGCGCGCATGGCGCGGCCCATCATGTCGAGCGCATCGGGCAGCAGCGATTCAATCCGCAGGATGCGCTTGTTCTTGGCGCGCATGGCCTCGAACACCGGCAGAGAGGCCACCACGCAGCTCAGCATCAGGCGCCCGAACCACGGCAGCTTGAGCGAGCTGGCGATGATAAAGCCGGCCAGAAAGCAGCCGGCCATCAGCGCCGACAATTGCGCCGCGCTCATGCTGCGCCCGGTTTGCAGCAGCAGCCGGTCAAGCTTTTGGATGCCGGGCAGTTGCGTCAGGAACTGCTGGATGCTGGGATCGTTCGACAGCGTGCGTTCCTTGGTGATCGACACCGCCAGCTCGCTGCCGCTATCGCCTATCGCATTGCGCAAGCGGCGCGCGATGCGTTCGGCCTCGGGGCCGCGCGCGTTGTTCCAGCTGGTGTAGATGCCCCACACCAGCAACGCCACGGCGGCGAAAATCAGGATGATGAAGAGCAGCAGCCGCACGTCCATGATCAATGCCCCGATGGATCAAACACGGTGGAGCCGATGTTGACGCCGAAGTTACGCAGCCGCTCGATGAAGCGCGGCCGAATGCCGGTGGCGGTGTGGTGGCCCAGCACCTTGCCATCGTCGGCCAGGCCGGTTTGCTTGAAGGCGAAGATTTCCTGCATGGTGATGATCTCGCCTTCCATGCCGGTGACTTCCTGGATCGACATCACCTTGCGCTTGCCGTCGGTCAGGCGCGAGACCTGGATCACCACGCCCACCGCCGAACTGATTTGCTGGCGCATGGCCTTGGTCGGCAAATTGGATGCGGCCATTGACACCATGTTTTCCAGCCGCGTGAGGCCGTCGCGCGGGGTGTTGGCGTGGATGGTGGCCATCGAGCCTTCGTGGCCGGTGTTCATGGCGCCGAGCATGTCGAGCGCTTCGGCGCCGCGCACCTCGCCGAGGATGATGCGGTCGGGCCGCATCCGCAGCGCGTTGCGCACCAGTGCGCGCTGCGTGACTTCGCCTTTGCCTTCGATATTCGGCGGGCGCGTTTCAAGGCGCACCACGTGCGGCTGTTGCAGTTGCAGCTCGGCCGCGTCCTCGATGGTGACGATGCGTTCGGTCTGGCCGATGAAGCCGGAGATCACGTTCAGCATGGTGGTCTTGCCGGAGCCCGTGCCGCCGGAGATCACGATGTTGACCTTGGCCTTGCCGAGTCCTTGCAGCACTTCGGCCATATCGGCGGTCATGGAGCCATACGCCACCAGGTCAGCGAGGCGCAGCGGATCGGCCGAGAAACGCCGGATCGACATAATCGGGCCGTCAATCGCCAGCGGCGGGATGATGGCGTTGACTCGCGAACCATCCGGCAAACGCGCGTCAACCATCGGGCTCGATTCATCGATGCGGCGGCCCACGCGCGAGACGATCTTGTCGATGATCTTCATCAGGTGGGCGTCGTCGCTGAACGTAACATCGGTCAGTTCCAGCTTGCCGCGCCGCTCGACGTAAATCTGGCGGTAGGTGTTGACCAGGATATCGGACACGGTCGGATCTTCCAGCAGCGGCTCCAGCGGGCCGAAGCCGAGCATCTCGTTTTGAATATCGCGCGTGAGCGTTTTGCGTTCGGCGTCGTTGATGACCACTGCATCTTCTTCCAGCAGCTTCTCGACCAGATTGCGCAGTTCGACGCGGATCTGGTCGGGCGTTAAACGCTGCAAGCTCTCCAGGTCAACGCGGTCGAGCAGGGCGGCGTGCAGGCGCTGCTTGAGTTTCTGGTAGGCGCGGTTGTCGATGCCACCTTGCACACGCTGGCCGGAGCCGCGAATGTCGGTGTTTTCCAACCGTTCACGCAGGGAGATGGGAGTGCTCATGATGCTTTCCTCTATTTACGCAGGCCCAGCTTGCCGAGCCAGCCGCTGCCTTGCTGCACCGGCGCGGCTTCGCCAGTGAGCTTGCGCGCCAGTTCGGCCAGTGACAGGCTCAGCGGCGAAGTTGGTGACAGTTGCAGCACCGGCACGCCCTGGTTGACCGAGGCGGCGGCCGCGTCGTAGTTGTTGGGGATGGTGAAACTGATCTCGGCGTCGAAGGCGCTTTCCAGATCTTTTAGACGAATTTCGCTGTTCTTGTCGTGGCGGTTGACGATCAGCTGGATTTTCTCCTTGCCGTATTCCAGCGAGCGGAACACGTTGAGCAAGCGCTTGCTGTCGCGGATGTAGGGCAGCGTGGTTTGCAGAATCGGGAAGATCATGTCGGCGTGATCGAGCGCACGGATGCTGACGGCGTCCAGGCTGCGGCCCACGTCCAGCACCACGAAGTCATATTGGCGGCGCGCCAGCTTGAGGATGGCGTCGATATGATCGGGCTTGACGTCGTTGGCGTGGGCCGGATCGGACGGCGCGGCCAGCACGCCGTAGTTGGGCGTGATGCTGAGCATGGACGAGGTCAGGAACGAGGGGTCGAGGCGGTGGATTTGCTGCGCCACATCGCTCAGCGTCGCCAGCGGTTTGTGGTCGGAGACAAATAGCGAGGCGTCGCCGAACTGCAAGTTCATGTCGATCAACGCCACTTTCTGTTTGCCGCTGGCGGCCAGCGCATAGCCGAGATTGGTGGCGAGGAAGGTGGCGCCGCTGCCGCCCTTGCAAGAAATGAAGGCCAGTACCTTGCCGCTGGTCTGGCCGCGCCGTTCGAGTTTTTCGGCGATGCGCTCCATGGCCGGGTACAGCGCGCTGCTGGTCACCGGCGACGGCAGCACTTCGCGCACACCGGCGCGCATCGCTTGCAGCAGGAATTGCGGATCCTGGTCGATGCACAGCGCCACGCAGGCGATGTTGGGATGCTGGGCCGAGAAGCGCTCCAGCTGTTCGAGGTCGTCGTCGGCAGCTTGCGGGCGGTCGATGATCAGCACGTCCGGCATCTGCTCTTCGCTGAGCGCGGCCGTGCGCCCCACGCCGCCGACGAGGTGGTCGATTTCATCGGATGGCGAACGCGCGCGCAGCAGGCGCATCAGGTCGGCCAGTTGGCGTTCATCGCGGGATATGACGGTGATTTTCAAGTGTGGCGCTCCTTACCTATGCTTAGCGCTTGCTGCCGACGCCGATGGTGAAGCCGTTGCTCTGATCGTCCTTGGTGATGAAGGACTGCTGATAGTTCTGGTAGGCCGCCGTGGCCGCCTGAGCGTCGAGGCCATTGACGGGGCGCGGCACGCGGCCGGCGTCCGGGTTCAGTGTTTGCTGGGCGCGCGCGAGGCGCACTGTGTTGCCGAATTCGCGGTCGAGGCGCGGTGTGGTGCCGCAGGCGGTCAGCAGGGCGGCGAGCAGGATGATGAGTAATCGCATGGCTGCCTCCTAGTGGTCGCCGCCGGACGGCGCAGGCTGCGGCGCCGGGGCAGCCGATGGCTTGCCTTCCATCTTCCCATTGAGGAAGAAGTCGACGCGGCTCGGCTGCACGTAGTCGTCGGTCGGCAGCTTGTGGTCGGCCGGCAGTGGCTGGGCCAGATGCGGCGTGACGATGAACACCAGCTCGGTGCGGTCGTTCTGGAAGTCGCTGCTGCGGAACAGCGCGCCCAGGATCGGAATCTCGCCCAGGCCGGGGAAGGCCTTGATGCTGCTGGTGACGTTGTTCTTGATCAGTCCGCCGATGGCAAAACTTTGGCCGTCGAATAGCTGCACCGTGGTGCTGGCGCGGCGCGTGGTGAACGAGGGCAGGATGGCGGTGGCGGTACTGCCGGTGGCGGCAACGCCGATACCCTCGCGGTTCAGCTCGGACACTTCCGGCGAGACGCGCAAATTGATGCGGCCGTTATCGAGCACGGTTGGCGTGAATTTGACGGCGATGCCGTATTCCTTTTCCTCCAGCGTAATCTGCGGTATGCCGCCGGTATTGCTTTGCGAGACAGGAATGAAAATTTTGCCGCCGGCGAGGAAGCTGGCCTCCTGGCCGCTGATGGCCATCACGGTCGGCTCGGCCAGCACCTTGATCAGGCCATCGTTCTTTTGCGCGTCCAGCGTGACGAACTTGCCGCTCTTGTTGTTGAAGGCGTCGATCTTGCTCGGGTTGCCGCTGAGCAGATTCGATAGCATGGTGTAAGTCCAGCTGCCGCGCGAGCCGTTGAGGCCGACGCTGGCGCCAAGCTGATCCACCAGGGTTTTCGACACCTCGGCAATTTTCACTTCCAGCATCACCTGCTGCGGCGCGGCCACCGACAGCATGTTGACCACGCGGCCGCTGCTGCCATTGCCGCCTTGCGACAGGCCGGACATCGGGTCCATTGCAGCTTGGAAGGCCGCGCCCGCTGCTGCGCCGGAGGCGGCGGTTGGCGCACCGCCGCCTGCCGCTGCCTGTGCCGCTTGCGCGGCAGCATCCGGCGCGGCGGCCGTGCCCTGGTTGCCGCTGCGGGCGTTGCGTTGCAAGTAGGCGGTGGTCACTGCCACGATTTGCGATGCGCGCACCGAATCGGCCACGGTGCCGTGCAGGATCAGCGAGTTGCCGGAAACGGTGATGCGGATGTCGCGCTCGTTGGGGAACAACTCGGTGAACTGCGCGCGCAGGGCGGCGGTGTCCAGCCCGACCGTGATGTCGATTACGGTGGCCTGGTTGGCGCGGTTCCAGACGATCAGGTTGGTCGCGCCGGTGGTTTTGCCGAGCATGTAGATTTCGCTGGGGTTGAGCAGGATGACGTCGGCGATCTTGGCGTCGCCCACAGCCACGCGCGCGGCCGGCGAGGGCAGGCGCATCAGCGTGGACTTGCCGGCCGAGAGCGTAATCTCCTTGGCCAATTCCACGCCGGCCGGAGGGGCGGCAGTGGCAGCAGCGAGAGTGAGCGGCGGCGCGGCGCTCAGCAACACCGCCAGGGCGATCGCCCGCAGCGGCACGGAATGGAATGGCGCAGAAGATACGATACTCAAGTCGCGTTCTCCAATGCTAGCTATGCTTAAAATTGTTGTGAACTACGCTCCAACCCTTTGATGACTTCCACCTTGTCGCCCACGCGTGGCGGCGGCCGTGGTGTCGGCGCTGCGGCGACGGCCGCCGGTTGCGGCGACGGCGGCTCGTTGCGCGTCACCGGCGCGCCGACCGACACCGGCACGCCGTCGAGCAAGCTGCTCTTGGTCGCGCCTTCGGTGTTGGCAGATTTCGGATCGATCTGGTTGCGCAGCACCAGCGACAGCGTGCCCACGCTGCGTGCAAGGTCGAGCTTTTCCACCTGCTCCGGCGTCAGTTCGAGCGTGACGGCGTTGACGACTTTCGGCTTGGTATCGTCGCGGTTGGATTCCTGTGCGATGGCCAGCACCAGTATGCGCTCCAGCACGATTTTCGAAATCGCCTGTTCGCGCACGTTGTGATCGCCGCCGCTGTCGCTTTGGGTGTTGACCAGGATGTCGACGTAATTGCCCGGTAGTGCGAAGCCGGCCACGCCTACCACGTCGTTGACGCGTACCGTCATGGCGCGCTTGCCTTCTGCCACCACCGCCGACAAGCCGCCCGAGGTGCCGGCAGGGGCCAGCTTGCCCTCGGTGACCGGCTCGCCGCGCTGAATGTTGGCGCGCGTGATGCGGCCTTCGAGTGTTTTGGGATCGGTCATGGCGCCGGGCGGCACCGAGCTGGCTGGCCAGTCCACCATGTGGATGAGCTCCGGCGTGATGCGCGCGCCCATGCTGATGTCGAGCAGCGCCACCGCTACCTTGTTGCTGTTGCTGGCCGACTGGCCGGCGATCCATTGCGCCGCGACTACCACGGCAGCCAGCGCCAGGAACAGCGCCACACCTATCATTGTCAGAGCCCGAGTATTCCTCATCCTTGCCTTCCCTGATTCAGAGCTTGTTTAAAAGCGGCCGCAGCTTCGTTGCAGCGCCTCGCCGTGCACGCGCACTGTCTTCGTCGCTGCGCCTCGCTGCGACCGCTTTTAAACAAGCTCTATGTGCGTGTAGTTTGTACATCGCGGCGTTCGCGTTCCTTCTTCTGCTGTTCGGCGGCGACGCGTCGGGCGCCGGCGCCGGCAAAGTAGTTGTGCCATGCCCAATCCAGCGAGCGCTGGCTCAAGGTGGGCGGCGTGCTTTCGTAGCGGGCCAGGTCGCGCACTTGACGGATCAGGTCGCGCGGGTAGCAGGCTAGCAGCGGTGTCTCGTCCTTGGCATGCAAACCGCTCAGCAAGTAGTCGAAGGCTGCGGCGTCGAATGCAATGCCGTACTGCGCGCAGGCCTGGCGGAACAGGAGTTCATATTCCGCTTGGGTTTGCGGCGGTACTTCTATCTTGTATCCCAGCCGGCGCAAGAAGGCGCCATCGGATAAACGTTCCGGCAGGAAGTTAGACGAGAATACCACGACCACATCGAAGGGCACTTGAAAAACTAGTCCAGTGTGCAACGAAAGATAATCGACGCCACGATCCATCGGCACGATCCAGCGATTCATCAATTCCAGCGGCGAGCAGCGCTGGCGGCCGAGGTCGTCGATGATGAAGATGCCGTTGTTGGCTTTCAAATGAGGAGGCGCCTGGTAGAGGCGGGTATTGGGATCGAAGCGCAGATCGAGCATCTCCAGCGTCAGCTCGCCGCCGGTCAGTGCGGTCGGACGTTGCAGGCCGCGCACCCAGCGCGCGTCGAGCTGGCGCAGCAAGTCGCCGCCTTCTTCCGCCGGCGCACCGCCTTCGATAGGCCGATGCTGCACCGGGTCGTAGAACGGCACCACCTCGCCATCGATCATGATCGCGTACGGCACCGAGATCGCGCCGTGCAGCAAGCCGCACAGGCGCTCGGCCAGGAATGTTTTGCCGCTGCCGGCCAGTCCATAAATGAAAATCGCGCGTCCCGAATTCATGGCCGCGCCCATTTGATCGAGCACGAAGGGGCTGGCGACGACATCATGAAAAGTCTTTTGCACATCTTCGCGCGTGACGTGCAGATGGCGCACGCTTTGCGCTTCCATCTGCGCCACGTAGGCGGCCAGCGTGACCGGCGCGGGGCCGGCGTAGGAGTTGCGGTTGAGGCAGGCGATGGCGCGCTGCATGCCGGCTTCGGTCAGGTGGTAGGTAAGGTCGGCATCGGTGCCGCTGCCGCCGCTGCGCGTGACTTCGCACAGCTTTTCATTGCGCAAGTGAGTCACCAGCGGCGTGATCACGCTAATGCTGAGCTTGAGGTGGCCGGCTAATTCCGGCAGGCGGACTTGTCCGCGCTGGAACAAGACTTTGGACAACAGCTCGACCAAGAACAGAAACGGCAGGCCCGTTTCTTCCGTAGTGCGCGGCGCGCGCGCATCGGCGGGGGATTCTGTGATCTGCTGAGTGGTCATGGTGTCCTTTAAAAGAACAGGCTACGCCCGCTGCTTGCGCCGACGATCAGGTAGGGCGCGGCGCCGGCGGCAATCGCCACCGCATACGGCAAGCGGCCGCTGGCCGCAGCAGGCGCATCCATCTTCGGCACTTCGCCCGCGAGCGAGCGCAGCATGCTGTACTTGATCATGTGCCAGGTGTTGTAGACCATGATTTTCAGGCGGCCATTAAAGCCGGCCACCACCAGGGCCAGCACGCCGCCGGCCAGCAAGGTCAGTAGCGTGATGCCAGCCACCGCGCCGGGGCCGACGAAGGCGCCTATCATCGCCATCAGCTTGACGTCGCCCGCGCCCAGTGCGCGCATGGCGTACATCGGCAGCAGCAGGCACAAGCCAACCGCAAGGCCGCCCAGCGCCTTGAGAAAACCGATGCCGCCAAAGACTTGTATGAAGAGACCGTCGCCGGGAGGCAACGCTGTATTGAAGAGCAGGCCCAGCACGGCGCCGCCGAACACCAGGGAGTTGGGTATGCGGCGCGTACGCAAATCGTTCCAGACAGCCAGTGCCAGCAAGGCGCACAGGATGATCAGGGGCAGTGAAGTCATGGATCGCCTTATGAAAAGGGGACAGACGAGTCTAGTGTATAGAAAAAATCCAGAACGGCGCATACCGTTCTGGAAATTTTTTTGTTGCAGCAGTGATGCTCAATCAGGACGACTTGAGCAAGCCGGAGATATACGTCAGCGAATCGGTCAGCTTCGGTCCGAGGATCACCACGCCGGCGGTAATTGCAGCGGCGAGGGCGGCGGCCATCAGTGCGTACTCGATGGCGGTAATGCCGTCTTCGTCACGCAGGAAGTTTTGGATTGCGTTCATATTATTCTCCGGTTGAGGTACTGCTGATAAGTCTTACGACGATTTGATCAGCCCGGAGATATAGGTCAGGGAAGCGGTGATTTTTGGACCCAGGATCGCCAGGCCGGCGGTGATGGCGGCTGCGATGGCTGCTGCCATCAGGGCGTATTCGATAGCGGTGATGCCGTCTTCGTTGCGGATGAAGTTGCGGATTGCGTTCATGATGAGCCTCGTTAAAGTTGGTTGAGTAGGTGGTTTTACTGCTTCAACTAAAACGGGGTTCGGGTTTTAGGTACTGCCGATGTAAGTTATTCTACGCCGGGTACTGCGGTATTTCACTAGACAAACGTCACTTTCTCTCGTGACATTTGTCACTGCGCCACACTAGGTCTTCGAGCCCAGCACGGCCAGCACGGCAATGATGATGATGACCGAGGCCAGTGCAGCAATCAAGGCGTACTCCAGCAGCGTGGCGCCGTCCTCGTTGCGGACGAAGCGGGCGAGACGGTGAGTGATATGAGACAGACGCATTGTGTTGCTCCTACGGGCGAAGATGAGTTCAAGCTGTCAGTGTAGGGGCGTGGCACCGTTTTCACATCGGACAAACGTCATGAAGTGTAGTGACATTTGTCATTGTTTTTTTTCAGACAAAAAAAATCCGGGACGAGTCCCGGATAAAGTCTAACTAGGAGTTTTACAACGAGGAGACTGGAAATCAGGACGACTTGATCAGGCCGGAGATATAGGTCAGCGAGGCGGTGATCTTAGGGCCGAGGATGGCGAGACCGGCGGTGATCGCGGCGGCGATGGCAGCGGCCATCAGGGCGTATTCGATAGCGGTGATGCCGTCTTCGTCGTTGATGAAGTTTTTGACTGCGTTCATGATAGACCTCGTTTCAGTGTAGTGGATGGTATGGATTTGGCCTTACTCACTAAAACAGGGTCAGGGTTTTAGGTACTGCTTGTGTGCTGCCGATGAAAGTCATTCTACGCACACCAATCCCATTGCACAGCGGACAAACGTCACGATCTAGCGTGACATTTGTCACCGATTCTCACGAGACTGGAGCGCTGGTCATGCCGTGCTTGGTGGCGTAGACGTAGAGTTCCAAGCGGTTAGCCACGCCCAGCTTCTGGTAGATGGTGGTGAGATTGTTGCGCAGCGTCGGCTCGGCAATGAACAGGCGCGAGGCCAGTTCTTTATTAGGCGCGCCGTTGCCTTCTACGACTACCGCGACGATCTTGCGCTCCTTCGGCGTTAGCGAAGCGATGCGCGCGGCCTCGGGATCGGCCTTGGCCGGCGCCGATAATTGGCCCAGCAGGGCATTCATCAGCATTGGATCAAGACAGGTCTCGCCGCGGTGCACGCTGCGGATGCCGTTCAGCACCACGTCGGCCGGCGCTTCCTTGCTGACTACGCCGCGCGCGCCCAGCTTGACGGCCTGCGTCAGCAAGCCCTGATCGCGGTTGCCCGACAAGATCATCACCTTGGCGCCGCCGCTGTCCTGCAATAGCTGCGGCAGAATCTCAATCGAGCTGCGGCCCTCCAGGTCGAGGTCAAGTACGATGACGTCGGGCTTCAGGGCGCTAGCCTGCTGCAAGGCGGTGTCGTTGTTGTTGGCAGTGCCGACTAATTGCAAGTCGCTGCCGCCGCCCTCGATCAGTTTTTCCAGCCCCCACAACATGGTCTTGTGGTCATCTACCAGCATGATGCGGATAGTGCTCATGGTCTTGCCTTCGGATAGTTATACCGGGATGGCGATGCTGACTGCGGTGACGCCATCCGACTCGCAGTCGATGGCAATGTGGCCACCAAGCGCGGCAGTGCGCTCAGCCAGCGATCCAGGCAGGAATGGGGCCGATGGACCTTCCGGGGTTTCATTCTCGATGCGTATCCGCAGCTGGCCGTCAGCATTGCTCAGGCTGATCAACCCAGTGCGGGCACGGGTGTGTTTGCGTATATTATGCATGCCTTCATTCACGATCTGGAACACCTCAGCAGCGAGCCGGTCGCTGATGGACAGGCCTTCTTCCGCCTGTATCGTTATCTGGATATCGTAGAACTCTCGCACTTGCTGCGCCTGCCGGCGCAAGGCCACCAGCAGCTCGGCGTCGGTCTGCGCCGCGCCTTGCCGCACGTTGCGGGCGAACTGGCGCATGTCGCCGATCACCTGCGTGGTCATGTCCAGCAGTTTATCAAGTTCGGACGCAACAGGGTGATCCGATTGCAAAGCTTGCCTGATCGCGCTGATGCCGTGGCGTAGCCCGATGTAGGGCTGGATGGTGGTGTCGTGCAGGTCGCGCGCGATCTTCTGCCGCTCGCGGAAGGCGGCGTCCGAGGCCAGCCGGTCGAGCAGCACGATGTTCTCGATCACCGGGAATACCTGCGCCGCCAGCTGTTGCAGAAAAACCGCATCGGCGCGGCTGAAGCGGTGCGTACCCGACACAACGTAGATGCGGCCCTCGCCCTTGCGCAAGGGCAGCGGCGCGCTGACGAAGGAACTGGCATCGAGCAAGTCGATCAGCTGCTCCACCGTCTCCGGCGGCAGGCGCTGCCAGCGTGCATCGCCCGGCGCACGGGTGCGCGACTCCAGCGAATTCGGCAGGCGCGGATGCAGCGCCGACGCATACTGCACCAGCACCTGCGGCTCAAACACCAGCAGCGGTGCGGCGGCGCCCTCGGGCAGGCGCGACAGCGAGGCGCGGCCATCGGGTGCGCCCGAGGAATGCAGCTGCCACAGATCGTCGCTGCTATCGCGCATCAGCAGCAGGCAATTGCTGGCGTGGTAAAAATCGCGCGTCTGCTGCAGCATGGTGGCAATGGTCTGATCGACGCCGAAGCGCGGGTTGGACAAGCGGCTGACATCGCGCAGCAAGCGCAAGCGGCGGCGCTGCGCCACGCCCATGCCGCCCCAGTAAGCAATCATGTAGCCGAGCGCCAGCACAAAGGCGGTACGCAGCAGCAAGTGGCCGGCGTTGATATTGCTGTCGCTCAGCCAGGTGGCCAAGGCCAGCGCGAAAGTCGCGCCCAGCGTAATGCGCGCGCCCTCGTCAAAGCCCCACTGGAACGAGGCGGTCAAAATCACAAAGAAGAAGAACGGGAAGAAGAAGCTGTTGCCGCCGCCGGTGCAATACACCATCAGCGCGAACCAGCCGAGGTCTATCCAATAGACGGCTTTGCCATGCCAGAAGGGATTGCGGTGACGGCGCGCGGCCGCCAGCAAAGTCAGGCTGTGCAGCAGATAGCCACCGAAGATCAGGGAACTGAGCAGGCTGAGCTCGCCATGGTAGGTGCCCAGATCGCCGGGCGCGACAAACAGCGTCAAGATCGCGGTCAGCGCCAGCACCAGGCGCATCACGAACACCATGGAAGCGCCGACGGCATCTCCGCCAGAGCTGGCGGCGCGGGAGTTGTTACTCTCTGCTATCACTGCCGATGTCTCCTGCATACAAGCAAACTAAGCGAAGTAGCGATTCGATAGTTGTTGCTAACGCAATCGAGTCTACGCAGTCATTGCTGCAATGTCTAGCAAGAGCGTGCTACGCTGTGCTGCATGATTCACGTCCGCCCAGGCGGACGCCGCGTTTTTGATGCTTTTAACGAACATTAAATAACTAGGCGAAACAAAATGAATCGCGTTAGAATGGTTTCACGTCACCTCGCTCCCGTGGCGCTGCCACCGGCCCGCTGCGCGCCGGGCAGCCCAACCACAGTCCCGCGCCACCTGCGCTGCCGCCTGTGCTCACTTCACCGTGTCACGGACGCAACACCATGAAATTGCCCGCATTTAAGCGCCGCCAGCGCGGCTCGGCCGTCGTTGAAATGGCCATCATTGCGCCGATCGCCTTCTTGCTGCTGATCGGCGTGATCGAGTACAGCATTTTGTTTTACACCACGCTGACCATGCAGTACGCGGTGCGCGAGGCGGTGCGCTACGCCGTCACCGGCCGCACCGACAAGGATCCGGCCGCCAACAACCAGCAGCGCTACCTGGCCGTGGTGCAGCAGATGAAGAACAGCTCGATGGGCATGTACGACAGCCTGAACGTCGCGATCTCGGTCAACGGCGCCACATACGCCAGCACCAGCGCCTACAACGCCAACATGTTCGGCGGCCCCGGCGACATCGTGGTGCTGCGGGTTGACTGCACCTGGAAACTGGCGACGCCGGTGCTGGCGGTGTTCTTCCCTAACGGCGAATACAAGTTCACGGTGGCCGCCACCATGCAGAATGAGTCCTTCTGATGCGCGCCTCCACTCATCGCTCCGGGGTACGCCAGCGCGGCATTGCCGCCGTTGAGTTTGCGCTGCTGCTGCCGATTTTGGTGGTGCTGTTCTTCGCGCTGATCGATGTCGCGCGCGCCTTGCAGGCCAATATGATTATCATCAACCTGAGCCGCGAGGGCGCCAACCTGGCGTCGCGCGGCAAGCTGCAATTGTCGGAGAACGCACAGACCATCATCGGCCAAGTGGCGGCCTCGGCGCCGCCGCTCGATTTGAATAAGCTGGGCATGATTTACGTGACCCGCATCATGGGTTCGACCACCAACGGCGTCACCAAGAGCATCGTGCTGGAGCAGTATCGCTGGGATGACAGCGTCAACAACCGCGGTTTTCGCGTCAGCGGCTATGCGCCGGCCAGCAAGGTGTGGACGTGTTCCAACTGGGCCAGCGGTACTGCCGGTACTTGCTCGGTACCGACCGGCAACAACGCGCCGTCGGTGTCGATGATGAGCGGCCAGTTGATCGACGGCGAAGTGATCTACGTGGTCGAAGTGTTTTACAAGTTCAACATGCTGTTCCAGACCTTCAGCTTTGGCCTCTTCAGCACCAGCACGCTGGGGCCGGACTTTTACTCGATGACGGTATTCTGATCATGCGCACCTTGCACACACAACGCGGCGGCATCACGGTAATGGTGATCATCTCGCTGACGACTTTGCTGGCCGTGGTCGGGCTGGCGTTCAGCGCTGGCCTGAGTTACATGGTGAAGTCCAAGCTGAATGCGGCCACTGACGCGGCAGGCCTGGCGGCTGCACGCGCGATCAGCAACGGCGCCAATCAGACCGAGCAGATCGCCAATGCCAAGGCGGCAGGGCAGCGGTTTTTCAATGCCAATTTCCCGGCGAATTATTTGATGTCGACTGCCACGCTGAATGATATCAACGTGGCGTTCAACACCAGCGAGGTGACGATTACGGTAAGCGCGTCGGCTACCATGCCGACGGCGCTGTTTGGCGGCTTTAGCACCGGGCCGCTGTCGCCCGCTGTGCTGACCGAGACCAAGCGCAAAGACCTCGATATGATCGTGGTGCTCGATACCTCCGGTTCGCTGTCCGGTTCGGCGGCCAATGTACGCAGCTCGGCGCAGACGTTTTTGAACCAGTTCAACGTTGCCCGCGACCGCGTGGGCTTGCTGCACTTCTCGTACGGTGCGGTGGTCGATGATCAGATCCGGCAGACCGCACGCGGCTTCGACCGCACCAGCATGATCAACCACATCAAGAATTACTCGTTCACCGGCTCGACCGCCTCGCCGGAAGGCATGTACGCAGCGCGCGAACAGATCAACAGCGTGCCGACCGCCAATAACAACCGCTCCAACTTGCGCGTGATCGTGTTCTTCTCGGACGGCGCGCCGAACTCCTTTGGCACCACGCTCAAGTGGAACAGCAGCGGCGACTGCAGGGACACCGCCAACAACAATCTGCCGCAGGCTGGCACCATCACCACCGACGACGACGGCTCGGGTACGCCGGGCGGGCTGTACTTCACCAACAAGCAGTCCGATGACATCGGCGGCAGTTGCACGCCGTCCGACATCACCACCAAGGCATCGGCCCTGCCGGACTGGTACAACGCCCACAACGTGCAAACCAACATCTGGAACGATCCGGCAGCGGTGCGTGAATTCCCCATCGTGACCAGTTCGCCGCGCGTGGTGACCAGCGCCATCACCTACAAAAACGTCAACCGCGCCGCGCGCAACCTGGTGGAAGCGATGGCGTCCAAGTCGCGCGACGAGGGCGTCTACGTGTTCACTTTGGGATTGGGCGCGAGCCTGAAGACCGGCACCGGCGCCGATGGCGAGAAGGGCGAGGACACCTTGAAGTGCATGGCCAACTCCACCGACGCGCCGGCGCGCTGCTTCAACGCCAACAAGCCGGTGGGAGTCTACTGCTTCGCGGCCACGCAAGCTGACCTGACGCCATGCTTCTCCAAGCTGGCGTCAGCGATTTTGCGGATTTCGAAATAAGGCTTAGCGCGCGGTCTTGGCGAGTGCGGCCAGTGGCGGCGCGCCCTTGTGCGCATAGGCCGTCAATTCCCAGCTATCGCGGCTGTAGAGGCGGCCCTGCGCATCGGCATCTTGGTAGTCGAGCTTGACGTAGTTGTTCAGCGCCGGCACGAACCACACGGTTTCCGTCAGGCGCCCACCGCCGGCGCTGCCGTCCACTGAGCCGTACTGCGCCTCGATCACCACCTTCAGCGCTTCAAACTCGCCGGCCGGCACGCGCACCTTTTCCCAGTCCTGCACCTTGCCCTTGATTTGATAGCGCCATTGCTTGCCGGCCTTGCTGTTATCGCCGACCACGTCGCTCGCCCATTCCTTGCCGGGCGATAGCGGGAAAGCGTAGCGCGCAAACGACGGCGCGAAGTGCATGCCGCCGCGCTCGACCGGGTTCATCTCCGCAGTGAACAGCTGGGTACTGATTAAAGCACCGCTGGCGGCACGCTTGATATCCACGTGCACGCCGGCTTCATCGATGGAAGCCACCTCCATGCGGTTGATATTGCCTTTGGAACCTTTCCACACATCGGTGTACTGGTAGGTCCACGAATCGCCAACTGCCGGCGCCGGGGCCGGCACCGATTCGTGGTTGCCTGCCTGCGCGAGTGCGCACGGCAGGATGAAACAGAGCACTGCAAACGAACGTTTGATGGTCATGCTGTCTCCTTTGTTGTGATTTGTGCATTGACTATATCGCCAACATTGAAAGAGAGCTAGCGGCAGTGCAGCAATTTACCAGCGCATGGACTGGATGAAGTCGACAAACGCCCGCAACGGGGCGGGCAGGTAGCGCCGGCCCGGGTAGTACAGCATCGGCCCCTCGAAGGTTGGCCACCAGCGTTCCAGCACCGGCGCCAACTCGCCGCGTTCGAAATAGGGCTGGAGCCAGTCCTCAAACAGATACACCAGCCCTGCGCCACCGACGGCGGCATCGACCATCAGGTCGGCTCCGGCGCCGAGGTTGACGATCAGCGGGCCGTTCGGCTCGATCACCACCTTCTTGCCCTTGTGCTCAAATTCCCACGGCGGCATGGCGCCGCTGTTGAAACGGCCGCGCAGACAGATGTGGTTCAGCAGGTCTTGCGGCTTCTTCGGCACGCCGTGCTGCTGCAGGTAGGCGGGCGATGCGGCGAGGGCGAAGCGCTGCCGGCGCGGGCCGATCGGCGTGGCCACCATGTCCTGCTCCATGCGCTCGCCGTAGCGGATGCCGGCGTCGCAGCCGCTGCGTAGCAGGTCGACAAAGCTGTCGTCGACCGTCACTTCCACCGCGATGTCGGGGTAGGCGTGGTGGAAGGGCGGAAGGATACGTGGCAGCATCACTTTGGCCGCGCTGGTCGGCACGTTCAGCCGCAGCCGCCCGGCGGGACGGTCGCGGAAGCCGTTGACCACGTCCAGCGCCGTCTCCACCGCGTCCAGCGCAGGCGTCAATTGTTCCAGCAAGCGCTGGCCGGCATCGGTGGCGGCAACGCTGCGCGTGGTCCGGTGCAGCAGGCGCACGCCCAGTCCTGCCTCCAGTCGCCGCACCGCCTCGCTCAACTGCGACGGGCTGCTGCCGGTCTTGCGCGCGGCCTCGCGAAAGCCGCCATGCCTGGCCACGGCCACGAAGGCGCCAACGTCCTGTAAATCTGCCATTCTGGATTGTCCTGATTTCAGCACAAGCTGTGCAATTACGATGTATTGTCGCACAGCGCGAAGGTGCCTAGACTGTGTCCATCAACCTTTCTGCTAGGAGAAACAAATGAATACCTTCCAACTTGGTCATCTGACCGTGAACCGCATGGGCTACGGCGCCATGCAATTGGCCGGCGCGCACGCGTTCGGCCAGCCGAAGAACCGCGATGAAGCGCTGGCGGTGCTGCGCGAGGCGGTGGAGAGTGGCGTCAACCACATCGACACCAGCGATTTCTACGGCCCGCACATCACCAACCAACTGATCCGCGAAGCGCTGCATCCTTACCGCGACGATCTGACCATCGTCACCAAGGTCGGCGCGCTGCGCGGCGCCGATGCCTCGTGGCTGCCGGCGCAGTCGCCGCAGGAATTGGAAACCGCCGTGCACGACAACCTGCGCAACCTCGGCCTCGACGTGCTGGACGTGGTGAACATGCGCCTGATGTTTGACGTGATGGCCCCGGCCGAGGGCGATATCGAGGCGCATATCACCAAGCTGGCCGAACTGCAGCAGCGCGGCCTGATCCGCCACATCGGCCTGAGCAACGCCACCTCGCGGCAAGTGCAGCAGGCGCGCGCTATTACCGGTATCGTCTGTGTGCAGAACCAGTACAACCTGGTGCTCCGCCACGACGACGCGCTGATCGACGAACTGGCGCAACAGGGCATCGCCTACGTGCCGTTCTTCCCGCTCGGTGGCTTCTCGCCGTTGCAATCGTCGATTCTGGCCGAGGTGGCTGCTGAACTGGACGCGACGCCGATGCAAACGGCGCTGGCCTGGCTGCTGCAACGCGCGCCGAATATCCTGCTGATTCCTGGCACCTCGACTGTTGCGCACCTGCGCCAGAACCTTGCAGCGAGCAAGCTGGTGCTGCCGGAGCAGGCCGTGCAGCGCCTAAATAGTGTGATTACCTCGGTATAAGAAAAGTCGTTTCGTATCGTGGAATTTGCCATGATGGACTGCCGCATGGTTTTTTCCATTTTTTGAAAAGGCGTTTTATATCGCAAAAAATTGTGTCTATCTAATTGAAAAGTAAGGAATAAATTTAAGTTATATGTCTTATATAAGACTTTGTGCAATGCATCAGAATGGCCTACTATTTAGTCATGCAGTTCGGCACTCGAAGACTTAGCTTGAAGACTTACTTACTTTTCTTTTAGGAGATACACCATGTCCCAGTACCAAGACGACATCAAGGCAGTTGCGACTTTGAAGGAGCAACAAGGCTCGGCCTGGAATGCCATCAATCCCGAGTCCGCTGCACGCATGCGCGCCCAGAACAAATTCAAGACCGGTCTGGACATTGCCAAGTACACCGCCAAGATCATGCGCGCCGACATGGCCGCCTACGACAAAGATCCATCGAAATACACCCAGTCGCTGGGCTGCTGGCACGGTTTCATCGGCCAGCAAAAAATGATCTCGATCAAGAAGCACTTCAACAGCACCGACCGCCGCTACCTGTACCTGTCGGGCTGGATGGTTGCCGCGCTGCGCTCCGAGTTCGGCCCGCTGCCAGACCAGTCGATGCACGAAAAAACCGCCGTCTCGGCGCTGATAAAAGAGCTGTACACCTTCCTGCGCCAGGCCGATGCCCGCGAACTGGGCGGCCTTTTCCGCCAGCTGGACGCTGCGCCTGCCGCTGAAAAAGCTGCGATCCAGTCGAAGATCGACAACCACATCACCCACGTTGTGCCTATCATCGCCGACATCGACGCCGGTTTCGGTAACGCTGAAGCGACCTACCTGCTGGCCAAGCAATTCATCGAAGCCGGTGCTTGCTGCATCCAGATCGAAAATCAGGTGTCGGACGAGAAGCAGTGCGGCCACCAGGACGGCAAAGTCACTGTGCCGCATGAAGACTTCCTGGCCAAGATCCGCGCCATCCGCTACGCCTTCCTGGAACTGGGCGTGGACGACGGCATCATCGTGGCCCGTACCGACTCGCTGGGCGCCGGCCTGACCAAGCAAATCGCCGTGACCAACGAACCGGGCGATCTGGGCGACCAATACAACGCCTTCCTGGATTGCGACGAAGTGTCGGCCGATGCGCTGGGCAACGGCGACGTGATCATCAAGCGCGACGGCAAATTGCTGCGTCCTAAGCGCCTGCCAAGCAACCTGTTCCAATTCCGAGCTGGCACCGGCGAAGCACGCTGCGTACTGGATTGCATCACCTCGCTGCAAAACGGCGCCGACCTGCTGTGGATCGAAACCGAGAAACCGCACATCGCCCAGATCGGCGGCATGGTCAGCGAAATCCGCAAGGTCATCCCGAACGCCAAGCTGGTGTACAACAACAGCCCATCGTTCAACTGGACCCTGAACTTCCGTCAGCAGGCTTACGATGCGATGAAAGCCGCCGGCCAGGATGTGTCGAACTACGAGCGTTCGCAGCTGATGAGCGCCGAGTACGACGAGACGGTGCTGGCCAAGGTGGCAGACGAGAAGATCCGTACTTTCCAGGCCGATGCAGCGCGCGAAGCCGGCATCTTCCACCACCTGATCACGCTGCCGACCTACCACACCGCCGCGCTGTCGACCGACAACCTGGCCAAGGAATACTTCGGCGACCAAGGCATGCTGGGCTACGTGGCTGGCGTACAGCGCAAGGAAATCCGCCAAGGCATCGCCTGCGTCAAGCACCAGAACATGTCCGGCTCCGACATCGGCGACGATCACAAGGACTACTTCAGTGGCGAAGCAGCCCTGAAGGCCGGCGGCAAAGACAACACCATGAACCAGTTCCACTAATCCAGGTTCTGCCAGCAAAAAACCCGCCTCGGCGGGTTTTTTTGTTGCAATTACTCAATTATTCTTATTTTTCTTGCACTGCGTTTGTGTCGATGATATTGTCGCACCTCAACCATACGGAGTGATCTATGTCCTTCACCAAAACTTTCGTTGTCGGTATTGCTCTCGCAGCCTCGGCTTCCTACGCGTCGGCGGCAAAAAATGATAAGCCAGCCCCTGTGGCAGAGCCAACCTGGAGCAAAGTGACTGCGCCAACCACGCTCATGGTGGGCGGCAAAACCGTTACCTACGGCCCGACCAAGGCGGCGGAAGTGTACATTTACGACGCTGGCAATCCGAAGGGCGGCCAAGGCGTGGATAAAATCGAAAGCCTGGTGGAGTCGCTGTTCAGCTTGCCTGCCAATGGCACCGGCTCGCTGTCGCTGACCTCGCACGTCGATGAACTGACTTCGGTAAAAACCGGCAGCTTCACCGTCGGCTCCAAGTTCGACTACTTGGCCGTGCACTACGGCGGTGGCGAACTGGTGTTCCACTGGACCCAGCCGCTGGCAGCCGGCACCACCTTCTCGTTTGGCAACCTGCCTAACGGCGTCAGCAACTACCGCGCCTTCCTGTCCGTTTCGGCGGTTCCAGAACCGGCCACATACGGCATGATGCTGGGCGGCCTGGCACTGGTAGGCCTCGCAGCACGCCGCCGCGCCCGCAAGTAAGCGCACCGCGCATTCCCAAAAAGCCCGCTCGATTCATTCGGGCGGGCTTTTTTATGTCCTGAGATATCTCAAGAGTCATCACCACAAACTGAGCATACTGGTTGTTCCTCTATAGACTTCATCGTCAACTTGATCGATGCGCATGGCAAGGAGTATGGGCCGTTCTTTTTTGCAGGTTAGAGCTACTGCTGCAATTGCGCTCCCGCGACAAGGTATTCGTGCTAATTTTAGTACGCAGGATGAAGCGCAAAGAAGTGGAGTGCGCGTAGTACCGCGCCTTTTCCCGCTTTCCGATGAGGCAGTGCAGATGCCTATTTACTTAGAAGTGCACGCTTACTTTGAGGCTGGACTGAAGACATTTGTTTCGTGCTTGACTCGAAAGCATGGGTAGAAACATGGATATCCCTCATAATTTCGCAGTGTCATTGGTGTCGCTGGCCTTGGTAAGAAATGGCTACAGGACTTATAAAGACGTTCCGCCGGGAATGGGAGAGGAAGCTGATATCCTCGCAGTAGGTAACGGCGAAAAGTTTGCCGTTCAGGTGAGCGTCCTGAAAAGCCACAGTGCAATACCGGCGCAGTTGGAGCGCCAACGGGCCGCATGTGAAGCCGCATTTGGCACTCCTACTTATTTTGCCTTCCTTGCCGATGGCGAAACGTTACTGCTGGTGGGCGCTGCCTTACACCAGCGTATGCGTTTCAGAGACAATGACGTTCGCCTTGATGAGATTCCTGGTCACATCAAGATCACGTCATACTGTTCTTGATGGTAGGTGTTTTCTACCTGGAGCGAGATTTTCTTGCCGATGAAGTCGCCCAGCATGGCGAGGTGCTGGGATTCTTCTTCTAGGAATAAGTCCACCACTTCCTGCGAGGCGAGGATGCGGAATTCGCGTGGGTTGAATTGCTTGGCTTCGCGCAGCAGTTCACGCAGGATCTCATAGCAGATGGTGCGCGAAGTTTTTACTTGGCCACGGCCGTTGCAAGCCGGGCAGGGTTCGCACAGGATGTGAGCCAGCGATTCGCGCGTGCGCTTGCGGGTCATCTCCACTAATCCCAATGCCGAGAAGCTGCTGACCGAAACTTTGGTGCGGTCGCGCGACAGGGCTTTCTTCAACTCGGCCAAGACCGCGTTGCGGTGCTCGGTGTTTTCCATGTCGATGAAGTCGAGGATGATGATGCCGCCCAAATTACGCAGCCGCAGTTGGCGCGCAATCGCGTGCGCCGCTTCCAGATTGGTCTTGAAAATCGTATCGGCGAAATTGCGCCCGCCAACAAAGCCGCCGGTGTTGACGTCGATGGTGGTCATGGCCTCGGTCTGATCGACGATCAGGTAGCCGCCCGATTTCAAATCCACGCGCCGGCCCAGCGCGCGCAGGATTTCTTCTTCCACGCCGTATAAATCAAACAGCGGACGCTCGCCGGTGTAGTGGTGCAGCCGTGGCAGCACGCCCGGCGTGTAAGCCTTGCCGAACTCCTGCAAGTTCACATAGTTCTCGCGCGAGTCGACCTGGATGGTGGCCGTCTCGTCGTGCACGAAGTCGCGCAGCACGCGCTGGGCCAGGCTCAAGTCCTGATGCAGCAAGGTGGTGGCAGGCTTGGTGCGCGCGCCGTGCGTGATGGCGGCCCAGGTCTTGCGCAGGTATTCAACGTCGGCGGCGATGTCGGAGTCCGACGCATCTTCCGCTTGCGTGCGCACGATGTAGCCGCCTTTTTCTTCCGGCGGCAGCAGGCTTTGCAAGCGCGTGCGCAATGCTTCGCGATCCGATTCCTTTTCAATTTTCTGCGAGATGCCGATGTGCCCATCTTGCGGCAGGTAGACCAGCATGCGGCCCGCGATCGAGATTTGCGTCGACAGGCGCGCGCCCTTGGTGCCGATCGGATCTTTGATGACCTGCACGGTCAGCACTTGGCCATCGAACAGGATTTTTTCAATCGGCGTCGGCGCAGCGTTGTTGCCGCCGTCATGCGGACGCGCTTCCCAGATATCGGCGACGTGCAAAAACGCCGCGCGTTCCAGGCCGATATCGATAAAGGCCGACTGCATGCCCGGCAGCACGCGCACCACCTTGCCGGAGTAGACGTTGCCGGCCAGTCCGCGCGTGAGCGTGCGTTCGATGTGGAGTTCCTGCACGGCGCCCTGCATGATGAGGGCGACACGGGTCTCTTGAGGCGTTATATTGATCAGGATATCTTCATTCATGCCCCGATCATACACGCGCCACTGCGGGGCGGCAAACCTCAGTCGACCAGCTGGCTTTGCGCTGCAATCTCCGGCGGCAGGGTGATGCCGAAGCGTTGCAACTGTGTGCGGCTGAACACAAAGCGGCCCCGCTGCGCAGTGACCGGGTAGATGCTGCCCGGCGCGGCGCCGCCCAGGATGCGCAACGCAATCGCGGCAGCTTCCATGCCTTGCTCGCGCCCATCCAGCACCAGCCCACCGGCCGCGAGATCGGCGCCGACGAAGAAGTCCCACAGGCCGAACAGCGGCACTTGCGCATGCTCGGAACTCCAGCGCAGCATGCTGATCGGCGTGCGCGGCGGCTTGGCGCCGTCGCGCACGGCCTGGTAGGTGCCGTAGAACAGGGCGTCGTAGCCGTTGCTGCGTGCCGCCAGCACTTCGTCTTGCCACTGCCGCCAGTCGCCGATCAGCTTGATGTCGACGGTTAGCCCTTCAAATTGCTGTTGCGTGCGGCCCTGGAAAATTTCGCCGAGGATGACGGTGGAGGTCATGCTGGTATCGAACAGGAACAGCACCCGCCGCGCCTTCGGCATGATCTTGCGCAGTTGCGCGACATTGCGCTTGACCAGCGGCCGCTCCAGCACGCCGGTGATGTTTCGTACCTTGCCGGGATCGAAGTAATTGCGCGGATTGTTGTTGATGCCGAGGTAGACCACCGGTGTGGTGGTGGCCGCCAGCCGCGTGACCAGCATGCTCAGGGCGGCATCGTCGCCGACGATCACCAGCGCCGGTTTCAGCTTCAGGTACAGCGCCCACGCCTGGTCGGCCATGGCCGCGTGGCGCTCGGGCGGCAGGCGCTTGGTGTCCATTTCGAAGCTGACCAGCTTGTAGGCCGGTTCCAGCTTCGCCTGCAGGGCGGCGCGGTAGCTGGCATCCCACTCGAATTCGGCGTGGTAGCTTTCGATCAGCAAGATGGTGGGCGGGGCGGATTGCGCCGCTGCCGGCAGGATGGCTTGTAGCAGCAGTAGAAGTAGCACAGCCAGCTTCATCATGCGCCCGCCCATGTCTCGGCCCTAAGGTAGCGGCAAACCGGCCTGCCGCAGCAGCTGCACGGTTTCGTAGATCGGCAGGCCCATGATGCCCGAGTGGCTGCCGGAGATGTGCTCGATGAACACCGCAGCCGGCCCTTGAATGCCATAGCCGCCGGCCTTATCGTACGGTTCGGAGGTGGCGCAGTAGGCGGCAATGGCGGCCGGCGACAGCACGCCGAAGCGCACGTCCGACACTTGCGTGACCTGGGCCGAGAAATCAGCCGAAGCCACGGCGATGGAGGTCAGCACCTGGTGGGTGCGGCCCGACAGCTGTTGCAGCATGGCGGTGGCCTCGGCCGGATTGGCGGGCTTGCCGAGGATGGCGCCGTCGATGGTGACGGTGGTGTCGGCCGACAGCACCGGGCGCGGCGCCATGCGGCGCATGGTGACCAGGCTGGCCGCAAATTTGGCTTTCTCCAGCGCCACGCGCGCCACGTAATCAAGCGGCGCTTCGCCGGGCAGTACTTCTTCCGTCACGTCCGGGCCGCGCGGGCCGTCGCTGCGCAACAGCAGCAGCTCGAAGTCGATGCCGACTTGGCGCAGCAGTTCGCGCCGGCGTGGGCTTTTCGAGGCAAGGTAAATCTTCTTGTCGACCGGCTTCATATGGTTATCGTTTTAAACGCGGTGATAAGGGTGGTTCTGCGTAATGGTCCAGGCGCGGTACAGCTGCTCGGCCAGCATCACCCGCACCATACCATGCGGCAGGGTCATACTGGAAATCCGAATCAAACCTTCTGCACGCGCCTTCAGCGCTGGATCGAGGCCGTCGGCGCCGCCGATCAGGAAAGCCGTATCGCGGCCATCCTGCTGCCATGCTTCCAGCTGCTGCGACAAGCCCACCGAGGTGAGATCCTTGCCCCGCTCATCGAGCGCAATGATGCGCACCGATTTTGGCAGCGCCGCCTCGATGCGCTCGCGTTCGAGCGCCATCGCGGTGGCGGCAGTCTTGCTGCCCGAACGTTCGACCGGCTTGATTTCCTTCAGCACGATCTTCAGTTCCGGCGGCATGCGCTTCACATACTCGGCGTAGCCGGTCTCGATCCAGGCCGGCATCTTGTGGCCGACCGCAGCGATGATCAGCTGCATGGCGAATTACTCGGCTGCTTTTTTGATACGCTTGATGACCGTTTTAGCTGGTGCTTCTTCAGCCTTCGGCTTGGCGGCGCGCGGCTTGGCCGTGGCTTTCAGTGCTTTCACAGCAGCGACGGTAGCTTTTGGTGCGCCAACCTTGATCTTCTTGCCGGCTGGGACAGCAGCTGGTTTAGCCGCAGCTTTCTTGGTGGCGGAAGTAGCGGTGGTCTTGGCGGCAGCAGGCTTGCGGGCCGGCGCTTTTTTCTCGACCACGGCTTCGGCGGCAGTGGCTTTCTTGCCAGCGGCGAGGTGGCTGCTGATTTTCTTCGGCGCGGCTTCTTTCGCTTCCTCGGTGTTCTTGCGCTTGGCGGCGCCCAGTTTCACCGGCTTGTCGCCCCAGATTTCTTCCAGGCGGTAGTAGGCACGGATCGGCGCTTGCATGATGTGGACAATGATGTCGCCCAGGTCGACCAGCACCCATTCACCGGTGTCCTCGCCTTCCATGCCGTAGACTTCACCGCCGGCGGCTTTGATCTTGTCGCGTACCGAGGCGGCCAGCGCCTTGGTTTGACGGTTGGAGGTACCGGAGGCGATCGCGATGCGGTCGAACAGGCTGGTTAAGTGGGTCGTGTCGAACAGGACGATGTCTTGGGCCTTAACGTCTTCGAGAGCGTCAACGACCAGGGTTTGCAGTTTTTTGATGTCCATTTAGCTTTTGTATAGATGGTGTTGTTCAATATAGTCTAGCACTAGCGGCGGGATAAGCGAGTTTGCCGGTTCCCCCCGTTGTAATGCCGCACGTATCTGGGTAGCGGAGATATCCACCGCGAAGTCTTGTGCCAGATAAGTCAGACCATGCGGCGTGTTACGGATTTGTTCGGGCGTTCCCAGTCGGCTGGAAAACGCCTGTTCGACCGCTGCCGGTAGCCCGGCGGCGGCGAGGTCATAGCCAGGGCGGGCCGCTACGCAAATATGGGCGTAGTCGAACAGCGCCTGCCATTCATGCCAGGTGTCGAGCCGCTGCAGCTGGTCGGCGCCCATCAAGAAGCTGATGGAAGCCGTGGGCCCCAGTTCGGCGCGCACATTGTGCAAGGTGTCGATCGTGTAGGTGGCTAACCCTTGGGCACCGCGCGCGATTTCCTGCATGTCCACCGCAACGCTGAACGGCCGGCCGGCAAAGGCCAGCGCCACCATGTCGGCGCGCTGCTGCGACGAGGCTTTCAGCGAGGCTTTTTGCCACGGCAGTCCGGTCGGGATCACGCGCAACTGGTCTACTTGCAGCAGATTGGCGAAGTATTCGCCCAACGCGACGTGACCTAGATGCACCGGATCGTAGCTGCCTCCCAGCAGTGCGGTTCGGTAGACCATCAGTAGGCCATCGTCACGCAGCGAGCCAGTCGCGATGCGGCAGGAAGTCGGTGTACAGCGCCGCTTCCGGCGAGCCGGCTTCAGGCTCCCAGCGATAGCGCCATTTGACGATCGGCGGCATCGACATCAGGATCGCCTCGGTGCGGCCGCCCGACTGCAAGCCAAACAGCGTGCCGCGGTCGAATACCAGGTTGAACTCGACATAGCGGCCGCGCCGATAGGCCTGGAAATCGCGTTCGCGTTCGCCGTATGGCGTGTCCTTGCGCGCTTCCAGAATCGGCAGGTAAGCCTTCAGGAAGGCATCACCCACGTTTTGCGTCATGGCGTAGCTTTGCTCGAAGCCCGCTGCATTGTAGTCATCGAAGAAGATGCCGCCAACGCCGCGCGCTTCCTGGCGGTGCTTCAGGTAGAAATACTCGTCGCACCATTTCTTAAACCGGTGATGCAGGTCGTCGCCGAACGGCGCGAGGGCGTCATGACAGGTTTGGTGGAAGTGTTTAACGTCTTCCTTGTTGCCGTAGTACGGCGTCAAATCCATGCCGCCGCCGAACCACCATGCCGGCTGGCCGTCGGCCGTCGTCGTGGTGAAGAAGCGCACGTTCATGTGCACGGTCGGCGCGTACGGATTGCGCGGATGGATCACCAGCGACACGCCCATGGCTTCCCACGGTTTGCCGCCGAGGTCAGGGCGATGCGCCGCAGCCGATGGCGGCAGCTTGGCGCCCATCACGTGCGAGAAATTCACCCCGCCGCGTTCAATCACATTGCCTTCTTCAACCAGGCGCGAAATCCCGCCGCCGCCTTCGGCGCGCTGCCACTCATCGCGCAGGAAGGATTTGCCGTCGACGGCCTCCAACGCTTGCACGATGCGGTTTTGCAGGTCGAGCAGCCAGGCTTTGACTGCTGCGGGATTAGGAACGGAAGACATCTTAGTGTTTCAGACCGCGCCAGCCGATATCGCGGCGGCACTGCATGCCTTCGAAAGTGATCTGGTCGACCGCTTCGTAAGCCGTTTTCTGCGCCAGCTTGACGCTGTCGCCCAAGCCGACCACGCACAGCACGCGGCCGCCGGTCACTTGCAGCTGGCCGTCCACATCGGCGGTGCCGGCGTGGAAGGTCACGGCTTCCGGCGTTTCGGCCGGAATGCCTTCGATGACGGCGCCTTTCAGCGGCGCGTCCGGGTAGCCGGCGGCGGCCAGCACCACGCCGACGGCGGTGCGGCGATCCCATTCCAGCTCGATCTGATCCAGCGTGCCGTTGACGGCGTGTTCCATCACGTTGACCAAGTCGGTCTTCAGGCGCGACATGATCGGTTGCGTTTCAGGATCGCCCATGCGGCAGTTGAATTCCAGCGTGCGCGGATTGCCCTGAGCGTCGATCATCAGGCCGGCGTACAGGAAGCCGGTGAACACGATGCCGTCCTTCGCCATGCCGGCGATGGTCGGGTTGATGATCTCGCGCATCACGCGGGCGTGCATGGCCGGCGTGACGATAGGGGCAGGGGAGTAAGCGCCCATGCCGCCGGTGTTCGGGCCTTCGTCGTTGTCCTTCAGGCGCTTGTGATCCTGGCTGGTGGCCAGCGGCAGAATGTTTTTGCCGTCGCACATAACGATGAAGCTTGCTTCTTCGCCGGCCAGGAATTCTTCGATCACGATGCGCGCGCCGGCGTCGCCGAAGGCGTTATCGGACAGCATGTGATCAACGGCGGCATGCGCGTCTTCCAGCGTCATTGCCACTACCACGCCTTTGCCGGCAGCCAGGCCGTCGGCCTTGATGACGATAGGCGCGCCGTTGGCGTCGATGTAGGCGTGGGCTTGCGCCACTTCCGAGAAGGTTTGATATTTGGCAGTCGGGATACCATGGCGCTGCATGAACGCCTTGGCGAAGTCTTTCGACGACTCCAGCTGCGCTGCTTCCTTGGTCGGGCCGAAGACTTTCAGGCCGCGCGCGCGGAACAGGTTGACGATGCCGCCGGCCAGCGGGGTCTCAGGGCCGACCACGGTCAGGCTGATACCTTCGCTCTCAACGAAATTCGCCAGCTCGTGCAGGTCGGTGATATTGACGTTGACCAGGCGCGGATCGCGCGCGGTGCCGCCGTTACCCGGGGCCACGTACACCATCTGAATGCGCTCGGATTGCGCCAGTTTCCATGCCAGCGCGTGCTCACGGCCGCCGGAGCCGACTACCAAAATTTTCATAAGTCCTCAGTCTTCGCTCAGTCTTCGATCTCAACGTTGGAATACACTTCCTGGACGTCGTCCAGCGCTTCCAGTGCATCCAGCAGTTTTTGCATCTTGATCGCGTTGTCGCCGCTGACGCCAGTGACTACGTCCGGCTTCATGATGATCTCGGCCACTTCGGCTTTGAAGCCCTTGGCTTCCAGCGCGTCTTTCACGCCGGCGAAATCATGCGGGCCGCACAGCACTTCAATGCCGCCTTCTTCGTCGGTGACCACGTCTTCGGCGCCGGCTTCGAGCGCGGCTTCCATCAGCGCGTCTTCATTGGTGCCCGGTGCGAACAGGAACTGGCCGCAGTGCTTGAACATAAAGGCCACCGAGCCTTCGTTGCCCATGTTGCCGCCGTTTTTGTTGAAGGCGTTGCGGACTTCGGCCACGGTGCGCACGCGGTTGTCGGTCATGCAGTCGACGATGATGGCGGCGCCGCCGATGCCGTAGCCTTCGTAGCGTACCTCTTCGTACGATGCGCCGTCTTCGCCGCCGGTGCCGCGCGTGATCGCGCGTTGCACGTTATCTTTCGGCATATTGGCGTCGGCTGCCTTGTCGATGGCGAGGCGCAGGCGCGGATTCGACGCGATGTCGCCGCCGCCCATGCGGGCAGCCACGGTGATTTCTTTAATCAGGCGCGTCCAGATCTTGCCGCGTTTCGCGTCAGTTGCTGCCTTTTTGTGCTTAATGTTGGCCCATTTGCTGTGTCCAGCCATGTTCGGTCTTCCTTCGGCGGTATTTCGTTAGGTGAGTCATTGGTGTGCGGTGAGGGCGGTATTCTAGCATAAGAGGGCGCTCAGAAACCGCCGTCGCTCATAGCACACACCATAGGCCCTCCGCTAGAGGCCAGGCTCCACTTTTTGTAGAGAAGCCGTCATATCCTGCTGCTAGCGTTTACCTTTTTGACATCATCGCAGCGCGGGAGCAGACATGGACAGACGGCAGTTTCTTAAATTCGGCAGCTTTATCACGGTATCGGTGGCCTCGGGCGCGGGCCTGAGCGCGTGCGGCGGCGGCAGCGACGGCGGCAGCGCCTTGCCGCCGGCCAGCGGCGCGTGGAAGTTCCCGCAAAGCGTGGCGTCGGGCGATCCGCGCGCCGACAGTATCTTGCTATGGACGCGCGCCGTGCCGGCGTCGGCCGACAACGTGGCGACCGTGGCAGCGGGTGCCGATAGCGCCATCCGCTTGATCGTGACCTCGGCCGACAACAGCAAGGCGCTGGGCAGCAATGCGGCGCTGAACGGCACCACGGTGGCCGACGTGTCGCTGCCGCTGCAAGCGCAGTACGACAACACCGTGCGCCACAAGCTGACCGGCTTGTCGGCCAACACCATTTACTACTACCAGTTTATCGCCGGCGACAACCGCTCCAACGTTGGCCGCTTCAAGACCGCGCCGGCGGCCGATGCCGATGTCGCGCAGCTGCAATTCGCCTACATGACTTGCCAGGACTGGAGCTTGAACCACTGGGGCGCGATGACCGCCATCGCCGCCGAGAACCTCGACTTCATCGTCCACCTGGGCGACTACATCTACGAGACCGTGGGCGAGGACTTTCAGATCGGCGCAGTGGAAAGCCGTCACGATGCGCTGGTGCTGCCGGACGGCGTGTTCAAGAGCGGCACCTCGGGCGCGAAGTACGCCAACTCGCTGGCCGACTATCGCTACCTGTACAAAAAGTACCGCACCGATACGCGCCTGCAAGCGCTGCACGAGCGCTTTGCCTTCATCGCTATCTGGGACGATCACGAATTCTCGGACGATGGCTGGCAGGACGCGCAAACCTACGACGGCTCGTTCAACGCCGACGGCTCGGATCTGCATCAGACTTCGCGCCGCCGCAACGCCAACCAGGCGTGGTTTGAATTCATGCCGGCGGACGTGTCGCTGGACGGCGCCAACACCACCTTCCAGAACATCAAAATCTACCGCGACTTCCAGTTCGGGAAGCTGATGCAGCTGGTGATGACCGACCAGCGCTTGTATCGCTCCGACCACATCATCCCGGAATCGTCGGTCAATCCGGCGACCGGCAAGCCGCTGGGCCGCATCGGCGCGCGCTATCTGGTGCCGCAGGATTTGTTCAACAGCGTGGAAGCGCAAAAGATGGCCGGCGCGAAAACCATCGGCCTCGATCCGTTGACCACCGCCACCATCCTTGGCAACACCCAGCGCCAGTGGTGGATGGACAAAATGAAGTCCGCTACCTCGACGTGGAAATTGTGGGGCAATGAAGTGTCGCTGCTGCGCATGGGCCTCAACGGCGTGGATGCGATTGCGACCCTGCTGGCGGTAGGCGCGGTGAGTGGCTTGGCGACGTCCGTGGGCAGTACAGCGGCAGCAGCAGGCGGCAACTTCCCCTTGGCTGGCGCAATTGTGGCTGGTGTGACGGCGGGTGCATCGGCCACGGTAGCGCAGGCCGGCGCGGGCGCCATCATGGCCGCTTACGCTGCCTCGGGTAGCACGGTGGAGACGCAGGTTACGGCTGGCGTGAAGGCCGGTCTGACGACCGCGCAAGCGTCGATTGCGGTGGCGGCTTATACCAAGACCTACATCGCGGGCAGTGGCATCGTGGCGGCCACGCCGGCGGTGCTGGCGGCGACGGCAGCGCAGACCATCGCCTTCGGCTACATCAAGCCGGAGGTGCAGGCTAACATGGCTAATTCGGCCTTCGTGGCGGCGTCGGGCAAGAAGGATGCGCTGGCGGCGTTCTTCACGCGCTTCCTGCTCAACTGCGACCAATGGGACGGCTACAACAGCGAGCGCAAGGCGCTGATGTCGCACCTGAAAACCAACAACATCGGCAATGTGGTGGCGATGACGGGCGATATACACTCGTTCTTTGCCGGCACGGTCAATGATGATTTCGATGCGGCTGGTGGCGGCACGCCGGTGATGGTGGACTTGGTGTCGGCGGGCATCAGCTCGGATTCGTTCTTCGTTTATTTGCGCGATGCGGCGGCGGCGCTGGGTGATATCGGCACCTTGGTGTCGTATCCGCTGGCGGTGCCGGTGACGGGGCTGGGCACGGTCAACCTGAACTTCAACCTGCTCGACTACACCATGGGTAAAGCTGCGCCGACGGTGGCGTCGCTGCTGGAGCAAACCCGCGTGCAATTGCGCGGCGCCTTGGCGGCAAAAGGCGTGCCGGAAGCGCAGCTGGATGCGACCGTGACGGCGGTACTGGCCGGCCTGCAAGCCAATAGCGACTTCAACACCAGCCTGTTGGGCTTGGCGCAGCAGTTGGCTGGTTTGGGCAACAACCCGTGGCTCAAGTACGTGAACACGGATGCGCAGGGCTACACCCTGGTGACCCTAACGCCGGGCAAGATGACCGCCCAATTCAAGCAAGTCAACAAACTGGTCGGCACCGCCGCCCCCGCAACCCTAATCGCTAGAACGACGACCGCAGTAGTTTCAGCGGGTTCGCCTTCCGTGGCCATTAGCTAGCACCTACCCCACACGCGGTGCCGGCAGGCCAGCGGCGCGTCATAGGGGTCTGACCCCGCATGGGGTCAGACCCCCGGCGGGGGAAGGGGTAAGCGGGGGAGGAGGTACGCGGGGAGCCTCAGCAGCTAAACCCTTTTGCCCGTACAATCTTGCGTATGGACAAAAGCACTACACATGGCGGGCTGACGCGTGCCGCTTTTCTCAGCGGGCTAGGCATCGCCATTGGCGGTTCGGTTTTGTTTTCCACCAAGGCGATTGTCGCCAAGCTGCTATACCGCTATCAGCTTGACGCGGTCACCGTGCTGGCGTTCCGCATGCTGTTTTCGCTGCCGGTGTTTGCCACCATTGCTATCTGGAAGATGCGCACCGAAGCACCGCTCACTACCAACGACCGCTGGCGCATCCTCGGCCTAGGTCTGGTTGGTTACTACCTGTCCAGCTTCCTCGATTTCCTCGGCCTGCAATACATCTCGGTCGGCCTTGAGCGCCTGATCCTGTTCCTGACGCCCACCTTTGTTCTGCTAATCAGCTCCACCGTCCTCAAGCACCACATCGGCCGCAAGCAGTGGATGGCCTTGGCAATTTCCTACTGCGGCATCGTGCTGGTGTTTGTGCACGACCTGCAAGGCGGCAGCAACGTTGTGCTGGGCGCGGCGCTGGTCACCGGCTCGGCTGCCGCTTACGCCGCCTACCTGCTGCTATCCGGCGAAATGGTGAAGCGGCTTGGCCCGTTGCGGCTGGTGTCCTACGCCATGTGCGTCTCCACGGTCGCCTGCGTCGGCCAATTCTTCCTGCTGCGCCCGGCCTCGGGCCTGCTGCAACCGCTGCCGGTGTACGGCCTGTCGCTGCTGAACGGCATGATGTGCACCGTCGCTCCCGTGTTCATGACCATGATCGCGGTCGAGCGCATCGGCGCCGGCACGGCTTCGCAGGCTGGTATGATCGGCCCCGTTTCTACGCTGTTTTTGGGCGCGCTGCTGCTGGGCGAGCCCGTCACCTCGTGGCAGCTGGGCGGAACCGCGCTCGTGCTGTCCGGGATTTATCTGCTGTCCAAAAAATAAATAGGATCAAGACATGAAGACCCGCATTGCCCTGATTGCGCACGATAAGAAAAAAGACGACATGATCGCGTTGGCCAGCGAATACAAGGCCTACCTCTCGACCTGCCAGCTGGTCGCCACCGGCACCACCGGCGGCCGCTTGATCAACGAGGTTGGCCTGACCGTGGATCGCAAGCACTCGGGCCCGTTCGGCGGCGACTTGCAGATCGGTTCCATGCTGGTGGAAGGCCAGATCGACGCCGTGATCTTCCTGCGCGATCCGATGACGCCGCAGCCGCACGAACCGGACATCAACGCCCTGGTGCGCGCCTGCGACGTGCACAATACGCCGTGCGCGACCAACGTGGCGTCGGCACATCTGGTACTGTCTCAGCTTCAACAAATCCAGCAAACTGCAGCGCAATAAGGGAGAACGAACATGGTCAAGGCGATCCGCATGAACCGCGTAGGCGGCCCCGAGGTGATGGAACTGGTGGAGGTGGATTTGCCGCCGCCCGGCCCCGGTGAAGTGCGAATGCGCCATGAAGCCATCGGTCTCAATTACATCGACGTCTACCACCGCACCGGCCTGTACCCGCAACCGCTGCCCGGCGCACTGGGCGTGGAAGGCGCCGGCGTGGTCGAGGAAGTGGGTGAGGGCGTCACCGATTTAAAAGCCGGCGACCGTGTCGCCTACGGCGGCCGCCCGCTCGGCGCCTACTCGGAAGCGCGCAACATCCCGGCCTCGCAACTTCTGGTGCTGCCCAAGCAAATTGAATTCGATACCGCCGCCGCCATGATGCTGCAAGGCTTGACGGTGCAGTATCTGTTCCACCGCACCGTGCCGCTGAAAGCCGGCGACACCATACTGTTCCACGCGGCAGCCGGCGGCGTCGGCCTGATCGCCTGCCAGTGGGCGCGGGTGATGGGCGTGAACCTGATCGGCACGGTCGGCTCGGAAGAGAAGGCCGCGCTGGCGATTGAAAACGGCGCCACCCACGTCATCAACTACAACAAGGAAAACTTCACCGAGCGCGTGAAGGAACTCACCGGCGGCAAGGGCGTGTCGGTGGTGTATGACTCGATCGGCAAGGACACGTTTATTGGCTCGCTCGATTGCCTGCAGCCGCTGGGCATGATGGTCAGCTTCGGCAATGCGTCCGGGCCGGTGCCGCCGTTTGGTTTGAATGAGCTGGCCAGCCGCGGCTCGCTGTTCGTCACGCGTCCGTCGCTGATGGCTTACATGGCCAAGCGCGAGGACTTGGAGGCATCGGCCAAGTCGCTGTTCGGCGTGGTGAGCAGCGGCGAAGTCAAAATCGATATCCGCCAGCGCTACGCCTTGGCCGACGTGCGCCAGGCCCACATCGACCTCGAAGCCCGCAAGACCACCGGCTCCACCATCCTGCTGCCATGAGCGAGCCGCGCGACTACGACGCGGAGGAACGCGACGACGGCGATTTTTCCGACATGCTGAGCGAAATGCGCATCCTGCTGCCGGGCGCGCAGATGCTGTCGGCATTTCTCATCATTTTGCCGTTCAACACCGGTTTTTCAAAGATTGTGCATCTGGAGAAGCAGCTGTTTTTGGCGACCTTCTTATTCTCGCTGGCCAGCCTCGTGCTGCTGAGCGCACCGGCCATTCAGCACCGCCTGATGCGGCCGTTGAAAGACCGTGCCGGTTTCAAACGCGTAGCAACGCGCCAGATTGTCGCCGGTGCATTTACACTGGCGATAGCCCTGGTGCTGGGGACGAATCTGGTGATGTCGGAAGTGTTTGGACTCACCATCGGGCTGATCGTGTCAGCCCTGATGGCGGTATTGATACTGTGCGCCTGGTGGCTGCTGCCACTCTGGCTCAAGCGGAGGATTTAGCCGGCTTTCGGCGGGGTTTTGACTTCCACCGTTTCCGACTTCGGCTCGATGGTGATGTCGATATTGCGCGGCACGCCGTTCTGGCCGGGGAAGCCGGTGAACGCGCTTTGCACCAGCGCCGGCATCACGTGCGGCGTCGCTTGCACGCCGCTGGTGTTTTGCACCGTGACGTCATACAGCTTGGCGCCGTTGGCGTTGTTGATGGTCACGCGCAGCTGGCGCTGATACTGGTGCTTGATGCGCTCTTCCACCACCGTCGGGCCGAAGCGATAAGGATCGTAGAAGAACGGACGGTAGGCCCAGCGCGAGTAGCCCCAGCCATATTGATAGCGGCCGAAGCCCGGGCCCCAATACGGGCCCATGAATGGATCGTCGGCCTGCAACACCCGTACCGGATGGTCAATCGTGAAGAATTTCATGCCGACGAGCAACTTAGGCTGTTGGTTATCGGCCACCTGGCGGAAGCCCAGCTTGCCCAGTTCGTTGGCGACCAGCACCTGGTAATTGCGGTATTCCAGCGTGTCGTCGGCGCCCTGCGGCGCCTCAAATGCATACGATTTATCTTGAATGTCGGCCGGCCAGTCATTGAAAGCGGTCACATTGCTGTGGATGGTGGTGGCGCAGCCGCTGAGCAGCATGGCAGCGGCGGTCGCCAGAACGGCGAGATATTTCATGATAATGCCCCTCTCAGGTAAGACGGTATTTTCCAGAGCTAAGTGTATGACGCACCTCTGAACCTTGCATGATTATTACAGAATGTTACCGCATCGTGGAAAGTGGCAACTTACAGTTCGGTTAGTTTTAGCCAAATGACAATTCCATGCGTCGGCCGACGCCGGTATTGGTAAAATAGGTCTTTGCTTTCGCCCACCAGAGTTCCCAATGCGCACAGACAGCAGCCCTACGACGATTTTCCGCAAAGATTACACCCCGCCCGCCTACCTGGTTGATACGGTAGAACTGGGCTTTGACCTGGCCCCGGCACGCACGGTGGTCGCCAACCGCATCACCGTGCGCCAGAATCCCGCCTCGGCCAGCCACGACATCGTGTTGCACGGCGAGGAAATCGAACTGGTGCAAGTGCGCCTGAACGGCAAACTGCTGGACGCCGGCGACTACGAACTGACGTCGTCGGCGCTGACCATCCGCAACGCCCCGGCGGAAGCGGTGCTGGAAATCGAAACCATCTGCGCGCCGGTGGAAAACACCACCCTGTCCGGTCTTTACGTTTCGAACGGTAACTTCTTCACCCAGTGCGAGGCCGAAGGCTTCCGCCGCATCACCTTCTTCCCGGATCGCCCGGACGTGATGGCCAAGTACACCGTGATGCTGCGCGCCGACAAGGCTGCTTACCCGGTGCTGCTGTCCAACGGTAACCTGATCGAAGAGGGCGACCTCGGCGACGGCCGCCACTACGCCAAGTGGGAAGACCCGTTCAAGAAGCCGTCCTACTTGTTTGCGCTGGTCGCGGCCAAGCTGGTGTGCCAGGAAGAGAAATTCAAGCTGGCCGATGGCCGCGAAGTGCTGCTGCAAGTGTGGGTGGAAGAGGGCAACCTCGACAAAACCGACTACGCCATGCAGTCGCTGAAAAACTCGATCCGCTGGGATGAAGAGCGCTTCAACCTGGAGCTGGATCTGGATCGCTTCATGATCGTCGCCGTGGGCGACTTCAACATGGGCGCGATGGAAAACAAGGGCCTGAACATCTTCAACACCAAGTTCGTGCTGGCCAATCCGCGCACCGCGACCGACATCGACTACGCCGGCATTGAAGCGGTGGTCGGCCACGAATACTTCCACAACTGGACTGGCAACCGCGTGACGTGCCGCGACTGGTTCCAGCTGTCGCTGAAAGAAGGCTTGACCGTATTCCGCGACCAGGAGTTCAGCGCCGACATGATCGGCACCGATTCCGGCCGCGCCGTCACCCGCATCGACCAGGTGCGCACGCTGCGCCAGGCGCAGTTCCCGGAAGACGCGGGCCCGATGTCGCACCCGGTGCGTCCCGACTCCTTCGTCGAGATCAACAACTTCTACACCGTGACCGTGTACGAAAAAGGCGCCGAAGTCGTGCGGATGTACCAAACCTTGCTG
This sequence comes from Duganella rivi, assembly GCF_009857435.1. Taxonomy (GTDB): domain Bacteria; phylum Pseudomonadota; class Gammaproteobacteria; order Burkholderiales; family Burkholderiaceae_D; genus Rugamonas; species Rugamonas rivi. The sequence goes on along the minus strand of NZ_WWCK01000005.1, from coordinate 466,591 downwards.
GGCCGCGAGGGCTTCCGCAAAGGCATGGACTTGTACTTCAAGCGCCACGATGGTCAAGCCGTGGAATGCGATGACTTCCGCGCCGCCATGGCCGACGCCAATGGGCGCGACTTGAGCCAGTTCGAACGCTGGTACTCGCAGGCCGGCACGCCGGTCGTCACTGCGCGCACGCGCTACGATGCGGTCAAGCGCAACTTCGACATCATCCTGAGCCAGCGCGGCCAGGCGGACAAGCTGCCGTTCCACATTCCAGTCGCAGTAGGCCTGCTCGACGCCAAGGGCCGGGACTTGCCGCTGCACTTGGAGAACGGCAAGCACGCCAAGGGCGCCACCACGGTGGTGCTGGAATTGACCGAGCAAGAACAGATCTTCCGCTTCCGCCAGGTGGACGAGCGTCCTACGCCGTCGATCCTGCGCGACTTCTCGGCCCCGGTGATCCTCGAATACGACTACACCGACGACGAACTGCTGCACCTGTTCAGCCATGACAGCGACCCAGTCAACCGCTGGGAGGCAGGCCAGCGCCTGGCAATGGAGCGCCTGCTCAAGCTGACCGCGCAAGTGGCTTCCAACGGCGCGGCGAACCTGAAACTGGACAGCACCTTTATCAACGCCATGCGCGCCGTGCTGACCGACGAAACGCTGGATCCGGCCTTCCGCGAACTGGCGCTGATCCTGCCGTCGGAAACCATCATCGCCGAGCAGATGGACGTGGTGGATCCGCATGCGATCCACGCCGCGCGCCAATTCATGCGCCGTACCATCGGCGCGGCCTTGAAAGAAGAACTGCTGGCGCAGTACCACGCCAATCAAACGCCGGGCGAGTACAGCCCGGATGCGCTGTCGGCCGGCAAGCGCGCGTTGAAGAACCTGTGCCTGTCCTACTTGATGGTGGCGCCGGAACTGGCAGAGCTCAAGCTCGCGCAGCAGCAGTTTGAAAATGCGTCCAACATGACCGACCGCTCGGCCGCGCTGGTGGCGATGATCCACAGCGGCGCCGAAGCAGGCCCGTACCTGAAGGCGTTCTACGACGACTTCGAAAACGAAGCGCTGGTCATCGACAAGTGGTTTGCCATGCAGGCATCCGCGCCAACCACCAATGTCGCGGCGGTGCGCAAACTGATGCAGCACCCGGCCTTCACGCTGAAAACGCCGAACCGCGCACGCGCGCTGATCTTCAACTTCACCAGCGCCAACCCGTCGCAATTCCACGCGGCCGATGGCAGTGCATACGAATTCTGGGCCGAGTTTGTCATCAAGCTCGATGCGATCAACCCGCAAGTGGCAGCGCGCCTGGCGCGCGCCATGGATCGCTGGCGCCGTTACGCGCCGGCGCTGCAAGCCAAGATGAAACAGGCGCTGGAAAAAGTCGCCGCGCGCAAGCTGTCGAATGACGTCGCTGAAGTCATTACCAAAGCGCTCGCAAACTAATCACAATCAACCGAGGTATCACATGAAACGAGTCAGTCTTACGCAATATCTTGTGGAAGAGCAGCGCCTCCACGACAACATCCCGGCGGAACTTCGCCTGCTGATTGAAGTTGTGGCGCGCGCGTGCAAAACCATCAGCCACTCGGTAGGTAAAGGCGCGCTGGGCGAGGTGCTGGGTTCCGCCGACACCGAAAACGTGCAAGGCGAAGTGCAGAAAAAACTGGACATCATCTCCAACGAAATCCTGCTCGAAGCGAATGAGTGGGGCGGCCACCTGGCGGCGATGGCGTCGGAAGAAATGGAATCCATCCACCCGATTCCTAACCGCTATCCAAAAGGCGAATACATGCTGCTGTTCGATCCACTGGACGGCTCGTCGAACATCGACGTCAACGTCTCGATCGGCACCATCTTCTCGGTGCTGAAAGCGCCGGAAGGCATGACCCAGCCGAGCGAAGCGGACTTCATGCAGGCAGGTAGCAAGCAAGTGGCGGCCGGCTACGCAGTGTACGGCCCGCAGACCATGCTGGTGCTCACCACCGGCAATGGCGTCAACTGCTTCACGCTGGATCGCGAGATGGGTTCGTGGGTGCTGACCCAGCGCGACATGCAGATTCCTGCCAAGACCAAGGAATTCGCGATCAATATGTCGAACCAGCGCCACTGGCATCCGCCGGTGCAGCGCTACGTCAGCGAACTGCTGGCCGGCGACACCGGCCCGCGCGGCACCAACTTCAATATGCGCTGGATCGCGTCGATGGTGGCGGACGTGCACCGCATCCTGAACCGCGGCGGCATCTTCATGTATCCGGCCGATTTGCGCGACACCTCGGTGCCGGGCAAGCTGCGCTTGATGTATGAGGCGAACCCGATGGCCTTCATCGTCGAGCAGGCAGGCGGCGCGGCCACCGATGGCAAGCAGCGCATCCTCGACATCCAGCCGACCAAGCTGCACCAGCGCGTGCCGGTGTTCCTGGGCTCGCGCGATGAGGTGGCGGTGGTGACTGGCTACCATCAAGGCTGAGAAGCCTGAGATCCGCAGAAAGCAATGCAATAATTACATCGCTGTCTAAAATTTATCGTTTTAGGGCTAGCGTGTGGTGAAGGTTCTTTGTTAGAATGCGGGTCGTCGCCGCTTTAGCTCAGTCGGTAGAGCAGTTCATTCGTAATGAAAAGGTCGCCAGTTCGATTCCGGCAAGCGGCACCAAGAAATAATCAGAAAACCCGCTTTCTCCCAGGAGGAAGCGGGTTTTTTGTTGTCTCTTCAAATCGTGCGAAGTACCATGAAATCCAGCGATAGCATTTTCCAGTGCAGTCTTCAAGAAGAATAGGTTTCACATGACGTCGACTTTACTCGCGCAGGGCGGCACGCCATCCGACAAGTGCCAGAAGTGCAAAGAGGGGCAAGAACTGGAGTTTGAGATTGCGTTCGCTTACCAGCCCATTGTTGACCTGCGTGACCGTTCGATCTATGCGAACGAGGCGTTGGTGCGCGGGCCGAATGGCGAGTCGGCTTTTTCTATCCTGTCGCGGGTAACAGAGGACAACCGCTATTCGTTCGACCAGGCCTGCCGAGTGCAAGCAATCAAGGGCGCTGCGGAGCTGGGCCTGGAGGGCTTATTGTCGATTAATTTTCTGCCCAACGCGGTCTACCAGCCGGCAGCGTGTATCCGCAGCACGTTCGAAGCGGCGCGACACTACGGCTTTCCCATCGAGCGTATCATTTTTGAAGTGACCGAAGGCGAGCAGGTGCAGGATCGACCGCATCTCGTCAATATCTTCAGGGAATACCATCGCTTCGGCTTCCGCACCGCGATCGATGACTTTGGCGCTGGCTATGCGGGCTTGAACCTGTTGTCCGAGTACCAGCCCGACATCATCAAGATCGACATGGACTTGGTTCGCGATATCGATAGCAGCCCGCCGAAACAGGCCATCGTCCATGGCGTGGTTGCGATATGCGCCGCGCTCAAGGTGCGGGTGCTGGCCGAAGGGATTGAAACCAAGGCTGAGCGGGACTTCCTTTACGCGGCAGGCATCGACCTGATGCAAGGATACTTGTTCTGCAAACCGGCGTTTCGCGCACAGGGGATCGTCGATTCCTCGGCGTGGGATTAACCGGAGACCGAGGGCGATCTACGCCGGCTTGGCCTTGCGGCTAAGCAGCGTGGCCGCCGCCAGGGCGCCAACAATGCCCAGTGTCCACGCGGCGGTGCTGCCGGAGAAGCCCACGGCGGTGTCGAGCGCCAGCTTGCCCGCTTTCGGGCCGGCCAGTTCGATGCGGCGCCTGGTCATGTCGGCGCCCAGCTCGCTCAGCCGGTCTTTGCTCAGCAGGCGTTCCGCTTGCGGCAGCAGCACGGTTTCTTCATCGGCGACGTGATGGATGACGTCGCGCATCAGTTGTTGCACCAGTTGGTCGTGACGAACATCAGTGGGCGCGGTGGCGCGCAGCTCGCCGATGAGGCGGCGCATTTCGTTGTGCTCGGGGACGCTCTTGAGCAGCACAGGCTCGCCGCTGTCGATGTTGCGCACGGCCGGGTAGAACAGTTCTTCTTCCAGCGTGGCGTGGATTTCGAGCGCACTGGCAATGGTTTCGGCCAGGGCCTTCTTGACCTTGGGCTTGGCGTCGGCCGTGTATTGGTGGAAGCTGACCAGCACATGCGAGTGGTCGAAGCGGATCATGTCGGTAATGGTCGGGCTGAGTTTTTTGAGCGAAAACATGGCAAGACTCCTGGCGGGTGGGCTGCTGGGAGTTTCATCTTATTGGCCGCCGCCACCGGCCCGTGTAGGAGGGCGCCGATTTGTTTGTCAGACCGCGACGCGCGTGTCGTTAGCCAGTCCCGCCAGCTCGCGGGCGCGCAGGCACTGCTCGGAGCCGGCTTCGCATTCGCGGCAGGTGCTGGAGCGCAGCGGGTAGATGTCGCAGCTGACAGATTGACCAAGCTCGCCGCGCAAGCTCACGCAGCGCGACGGCAGTTGCAGCGTGCCCTTCATCGCAACGTAGTGTGGCGAGACCGGCGTGACCAGTTCACGCGGAACGCTGCCCTCGGGATGCAGCGTGGACTCGCTCCAGTAAAAGCTGACACGGAAGGCGGCGCAACAGGCGCCGCAGGACTGGCAATCTAAAGACATGAGTTGAACGGAAGTGCAATCAATGCCTTCCATTTTACCGTCATTTTTTAACGCGTTCCGTTAAAGGCCACAGGATCAGTGTGGCAGCGATCGCGATGGCGCTGCCGAGCAGGTTGTTTTCCAGTCGCGCCATGGCGTAGTTGTAGTCGATGGCAGGCATGGCGTAATCGGCCACCAGCACGAACGATGGCGTCAGGAAGGCGACGAACACGCTGTAGCCCACCGGCCGCAAGGCCATCGTCAGTCCAATCAACGGGAACACGGCCAGTGCGATGGTCAGCGGCGTGTGCGCCAATTCGCCGATGGCGACCGCGATCAGCGTGCCGACCACGGTGCCGAGCGCGCGCTCCACGCTGCGCGGCAGGGTGCCGGCCGCCGACGGCTGCAAGATCAGCAGCACGGCCATGGTGGCCCAATAACCGCAAGGTAGTTCCAACACGTGCACCGTCAGGTAGGCCGCCGTGGTGGCGACGCCGAGACGCAGCGCGAAGTGGACGCCATCGCTGGACAGCGAGGCATGGGCACGCAGCTGGCGCAGGGCGCCGCGCGCCGACTGCACAGCCGCTTGATGCCAGCGATCGTGAGGATATTCAGGCGCGGATGGGTGTATCTGCCAGAGCACCGTGCTCAGTGCGGCGGCAAACAGGCAGCCCAGCAAGTACAGGCCAAGATACGCGTAGCCGCTTGCGCCGCCAGCCGCAGGGTGGTCGACCATCACCACGCACGCGGTGGCCGCGAGGATCGCCACTTGATAGGGTTGGTCGCCCCAAATGCGCGTGAGACCGGCGACAGTCACGAAGAACAGGATAGTCAGCGCGGCTGCCGCTGCGCCCAGGCTCGCGGCGTAGATGGCCAAGCCGCCGCCCAGCGTCGATAGCACGGCAAACGACAGCATCGACGCCAAGCGGCTGCGCGCCGTCTGCGGCGCGGTCGCCAGCGAAGTCCAGAAGGCGCCGATGGCCGCCCAGGAAAAATCCGGTGCGTGCAGCGCGCAGCCCACCAGCAGCATGATGGCGGAGGCCGAGGCGGCGCGCATGCCATCCATCAGGTTGGCCTTGGCAGCAGCAGTGGTGAGCATGGATTTGAACATGATGACTACAGCTTAAAAGAGCATCGCCCTCGAATCCAATATTTCGTGATAGTCTCTTCAAGACGAAAAAGATATCGAAGCGTGAATCAATCACGCATTTTGAGATGAAAGGCTAATCATGGAATTTCGCCAGCTGCGCTACTTCCTGGCGGTGGCCGAGCACCTGCATTTCACGGTGGCGGCGGAGCGTCTGGGGATCGCGCAACCGCCCTTGAGCCAGCAGATCATCAAGCTGGAACGCGAGATCGGCACCAAGCTGTTCCTGCGCCACCCGCGCCGCGTGGAGTTGACCGAGGCCGGCGTGATTTTCCGCGAACGCGCCCAGCGCGTGCTGGACGACGCCAACGACGCGCTGGAACACGTGAAGATGGCCGCGCGCGGCGAGAGCGGCAACTTGTCGATCGGCTTCGCCGGCTCCACGGTTTTCCATCCCACGGTGGCGCGGCTGCTGCGCAAGTTCCGGGAAGATTATCCCGGCGTGAAGATCCGCACGGAGGAGAGCAACAGCGTGGCGCTGCTCGGCAAGCTGGCCGACGCGCAGGTCGATTGCGCCATGGTGCGTCTGCCGCTCGATTGCGGTGAGTTGAAGGTGACGCCGCTGGTGCAGGAGAAGATGATCGCCGTGCTGCCCAGCGGCCATCCGCTGGGCCACCGCCGGAGCATCGATTTGAAGCAGTTGGCCGGTGATCCCTTCATCCTCTATCCGCGCGCGATCAATCCTGAACTTCACGACGCCATCATCAGTGCGTGTCGCGCCGCCGGCTTCTCGCCGCGCATTGAAATGGAGTCGCCGCAGATTTCGTCGGGCGTGAACATGGCGGCGGCGGGATTCGGCGTTGCCATCATCCCGGAGTCGATAGCGCAGTTCCGGGCCGAGGGCGTGACTTATCAAGATATCCGCAACAAGGACTTGGGCACGGCGATTGCTTTGATTACGCGCCCCCGCGAAAAGTCGGTCACGGTGAAGAATTTCACGGAGTTGGTGCGGCACGCGGCTAAACATTTCCAGGAGTAGAGAGTATGAATGCACATCAGGCGAATCGGCGTAAATTGTTGGGAGTAGCAGCGGGATTGACGGCGTTGGCGGCGCCGGGCGCGTATGCGGCGCCTGCCGCGGAATCGGATTGGGATCGTATCGCTCAGAGTTACGACATCGCCAGCGATTTCGTCAACCTGGAAAACGCCTACTACGGCATCATGGCGCGGCCGGTGGCGGAGGACTTCAAGCGCAATATCGATTACTTGAACCGCTATAACTCCTTCCATTTGCGCCGCCAGTTTGATCGCGCAGGCATGGATCAATTGCGCGCGCAACTGGCGGCGCATACCGGCGTGCCGGCAGACGAATTGGCGATCACGCGTGGCGCCACCGAGTCGCTGCAAAACCTGATCTGCAATTACCGCCTGCTCAAGCGCGGCGACACCATCATGTACTGCAATCTCGATTACGACGCCATGCAGTATGCGATGAACGATCTGGCGAAGCGCAACGGCGCCAATGTGGCGCTGGTGCAGATTCCCGAGCCGGTATCGCGCCAGGCCGCCATCGACGTGTACGAGAAAGCGATGCGCCAGCATCCGCGCACCAAGCTGCTGCTGCTCACGCACATCAACCACCGCACCGGCTTCGTGCTGCCGGTGCAGGAGATCATCAAGATCGCCAAGCCGCGCGGCATCGACGTGATAGTGGACGTGGCGCAGTCGTGGGGGCAGCTTGATTACAAGCTGCCGGATCTGGGGGCGGATTTCGTCGGCGCGAATCTGCATAAGTGGGTAGGCGCGCCTTTAGGTACGGGCTTCCTGCACATTCGCAAAGAACGCTTGGCCGATATCGGCGTGGAGCGCGGCGATGAAGACTACCCGGTGACGGACATCCGCTCGCGCGTGCATTCGGGTACGGTGAACGCAGCGGCGCTGATGACGATACCGGCGGCACTCAAGCTGCACGAAGAAATCGGCGTCGCCAATCGCGGCCGCCGCCTGCGCGAGCTGCGTGACTATTGGGTGCACCAGGTACGCGAGCTGCCCAACATCCAGGTGCTCACGCCGGACGATGCCGGCACCTATGGTGCGGTGACCTCGTTCCGCGTGCGCGGCCACACCACGCCGGAAGCCAACGCCGTGCTGGTGAACCGCCTGGTCGAGCAGTACGGCATCTTCACCGTGATGCGCAAAGGCCCAGTAGGCGGCGCCTGCATCCGCGTCACCCCCGGCCTGTTCACCCGCACCTCCGACCTCGACAAACTAGTCACCGCCATCCGCGACCTCGCCATCGGCTAAGGCTTAATAATCCGCCAGCTTGGCCTTGTCGACTTCGACCAGCTGGTCCAGCCGCAGGGTTTCGCCGGTGCTGAGGGTGAGGTAGTCGGCGCCTTCTTTTGCGAAGACGTCGGTGATGACGGCGTTGCGGGTTTGCAGCTGGCCGCCGGCGTCGCGGAACTGGATGTCGGTGGCCTGGCGCTTGGTCGCGTGCACTTCCAGCAGATCGTGGAAGTCGCAGCTGATGGGTTGGTATTCGCTGGTCATGGTCGGGCTCCTGCTATCATCGTGGCATGAACAAGAAATTGCTTGCCGTTGCCGCCGTTGCGGTGATTTTTGCCGTGCTTAATCTGGCTAGCCGGGCTGCGCAATCGGGGCCGCAGCGCGCGCCTTTGCAGGCGCTGGTCGGCTCTAGCGCTTGCATTCAGCCGCAATGGCCGGCCGAGGCGCGCCGCTACGAGATCGAAGGCGTCACCACTCTGCGCTTCGCCATCGGCATGGACGGCAAGGTGCTGCAACCGGCCGTCACCCAAAGCAGCGGCTGGCGGATTCTCGATGATGCCGCTCTCCACAGCATTGCGCAATGCCTCTTTCAGCCTAAGCTCGACGCCGCGCGCGAAGGCACGGTATTTCCGATTCAAGTCGCGTGGAAGCTGGATGGCCCTCCGCCGGCCCGGCCGCTGCTGGTAGCCGGTAGTTGCCAGACGTCCGAGCGTTTTGCCGCCTTCCGCGAAGCCGATCCGCGGCCCAGCGACAAGCAAGGCATCCTGCTGCGCTTCCTGGTCAATCAGGAAGGTGCGCCGGTGCGCATCGTGGCCGAAGCGGGCAGCCAGCCGCAGGAACTGACCGCGCAGGCCGTGGCCTATCTGCAAAGCTGCCGCTTCGCTCACGACCCGAATAGCCGGGCCGAGCGTACCGACACCGGGTTCGGCCGCGTGCTGCTGCGCTGATTAAATGCGCTGATCCTCGGCGCGGCGTTTTTCCGGCTCGCTCAGCACGCGGGCGATCACCGGCAGGGGCACGCCTGCATCTTCCAGAAACACGGCCGCCGCCTCGCGGCCTTTTTCCTCCGCCATGGCGATGGCGGCATTGACTGCGACCGCCTTGGCGCGATCGGGGCGTGTGCGTCGTTCCATCATGATGACACCTCCTGTCTAGCCTGGGACAGTATCATAAAAACATCAGGAAGCGCTGGCAGTGACGAGTTGTGCGCGCTTTTCCAGCGCAATGCGCACGGCCGCCAGTATGCGGTCGAGATTGGCCGGCTTGACCACATGCTCGTCGAAGCCGGTAGAAATCACCCGCTGCCGGGTGACGATGTCGCCCCACGCGGTGAAGGCGATCAAGGCCACTTGGTCGAAGTCGGGCACGGCGCGCAGGGCGGCCGCGACCTGGTAGCCGTCCATGCCCGGCATGCCGAGGTCGAGTAAGATGGCATCGGGCTGGAAGGTGCGCGCCGCTTCCAGGCCGGCCATGCCGGCGTAGGCGACGGCAGTGTTATAGCCGTGCAGCTCCAGTAGTTCGGCTGAGATGTCCGCCGCTTCGGTGTTGTCGTCGACAACGAGAATACGCTGGTTGGTGGTCTGGTCCATAATAGTGAACGAATGAGTAACGTTACGTTCGGCAGGGGCCAGGCCGGAGAAGAGAGACGCGGCGGGGAAGGGGCACGCGCAGTAGGAGTGATGAGTTTTCCTACTGTCAATTATAGTTGGATTTTGGACGCTTGCTTGAAGAAATGTGCTGCTGTCTCCAAATTGCCTACAGACATTAACAATCGAAAGGAATTGACGATGAGCACCACGACTGAAAAGGCCATTCTGGCCGGCGGCTGTTTTTGGGGCATGCAGGATTTGATCCGCAAGATGCCGGGCGTGCAATCGACGCGCGTCGGCTACAGCGGCGGCGATGTGCCAAATGCAACTTACCGCAACCACGGCACCCATGCCGAGGCGATTGAAATCGTCTACGATCCGGCCGTGCTCAGCTATCGCAAGATCCTTGAATTCTTCTTCCAGATTCACGACCCGAGCACCCGCAACCGCCAGGGCAACGACATCGGCACCAGCTACCGCTCGGCGATTTTTTATGCCGACGAGCAACAAAAAGCGACGGCCGAAGACACCATCGCCGACGTCAACGCGTCCGGCCTGTGGCCCGGTAAAGTGGTGACGGAACTGGCGCCGGCTGGCCCGTTCTGGGAGGCGGAGCCGGAGCACCAGGACTATCTGGAGCGCATTCCTAACGGCTACACCTGCCATTATGTACGCCCGGACTGGGTGCTGCCCAAGCGTTAAAAGCATGGTAAATCAGTGACTTAGCAAGCGGAAGGTATTCGGAAGGCAAATTCGGCGCGGCAAACCTACAGTGAAGACCTTGTTTCACCTCTTCACGTTTGGAATTGCCATGAGTCAGTTATTTGCCGCCGTATATGAAATTGCCAGTGCCACCATCGGCCGTCCTTCCCTGCGCTTGCACCTCGTGGTCGACCGCGCCAAGGCCAGCGTGGTTGGCGCCGCCATGCTGGAAACCGTCACCGGCGAGTTGCACGAAATCCCGGTGCGCGGCCACCACCACGAGATCGACGGCGACCAGCCGCTGGAGGCCATCGTGCTGGCCGGCACGCCGCCGGTGTTTGCCGCCCAAGACGATGACCCAACTTCTTTCCAGCTGCTGATGGTATTGCCGTCGGCGTGGAAAGATGGCCAGGCTTGCTACAAGATGAGCTTGGGCAAGCGCCACCCGCGCGTGATCGATATCCGCGACGGCGTCGCCCGGGCGGTGTTGCCGGAGGCGGTCTATTAGTTCTCCCGTGGTTCTCCTGTACACTAGCGCAAGGTCACTAGTGCAAAAAGGATAACGCGACAATGAGTCAAGCAAACGCAGCGCCGCCAGTGGAAATCAATGATGCATGGCGGGGATGGATCGCCGAGAATTTGATACTCGGCGGCAACCCGCAAGTGCTGCTCGGCGTTATGATTCAATCAGGCATCGCCGAGCAGGCGGCGCGCGTGGAGCTGGAAGCGGCCGTGCGCAGTCCCTACCTGCGCGGCGTTTCGCGCCTGCACAGCCGGCTGGCCAAGCGCGATTGGGTGCTGGGCATCCAGTCGCGCCTCAACAAGCTGGTGGAACTCACTGTGCCGCGCCGCGAGCGCTTGTCTGAAGCGGAATTCCTCAGCCAATATTACAGCCGCAATCAGCCGGTCATCATCACCGGCATGCTCGATGATTGCGCCGCCCGCAGCAAATGGACGTTCGACTATCTCGCCGAACAACTGGGCGAACGCGAGGTGGAAGTGCAGTTCGGCCGTAACGCCGATCCCGATTATGAAATGAATAGCCTGTCGCACAAGCGCCGCATGCCGTTTGGCGAATACGTGGCGATGGTGCGCGACGCCGGCGTCACCAACGATTTCTACATGACCGCCAATAACGACGGCCAGAATCGCGAGGCGCTGCGCGAGTTGATGAGCGATCTGCCGCAGCTGACCGAGTATCTGAAACCCGATAGTCCCGGCTTCTTCTGGTTTGGCCCGGCCGGCACGGTCACGCCGCTGCATCACGACTTGACCAACAACTTCATGATCCAGGTGACGGGCCGCAAGCGCGTGCGCCTGATTGCGCCCTGCGATACACCCAAGGTCTACAACCAGCGCCATTGCTTCTCGCTGATCGATGCGCGCAATATCGACACCCAGCGCTTCCCGATGATGGCCGATGTGCCGGTGCTGGAATGCGTGCTGGAGCCGGGCGAGATCCTGTTCCTGCCGGTCGGGTGGTGGCACTTCGTTGAGGCGCTGGACGTGACCATCACCATCTCCACCACCCACTTCAAGTGGGACAACGACTTCTACAGCTGGTATCCAGCCAATCGCGATTTCTAAAGCGCCTTGACGGCGGCGCGTGCCGCTGCTCCAAGCTCCGCCAGATCGAGGTCGGGAATGGCGTCATGCTCGGCCACTACGCGGCCTGCCACCAGCAAAGCGCGCAGCGACGGCCGGCCGCCGCTGGCCACGGGGGCGATAGCGATATCGTGCAGGCCGAAGTAGCGCGGGTCGTCCAGCTTGTAGATGGCAATGTCGGCGGCCTTGCCCACTTCCAGCGTGCCGATGGCGTTCATGCCCAGCACCGCTGCGCCGCCTGCTGTGCCCCAACGGACTACGTCTTCGATGCTGGCTGCATCGGCTCCACCTTCCCGGACACCGCCCTCGGCACGGCTGCGCGCCAACTCACCGCGCCGTGCGCGCTGCATCAGCCATGCGGCGTGCGTTTCGGAGATCATGTCGGCGGCTTCGTTGGAGGCTGCGCCGTCTACGCCGATGGAGACCGGCACGCCGGCCGCTTCCAAAGCCGGAATGTCGGCGATGCCGCTGCCAAGACGTCCGTTACTTTGCGGGCAGTGTGCGATGCCGGTGCCGGTGGCGCCTAGCTGGCCGATTTCATCGCGATTCAGTTTGACCAAATGTGCGAACCACACGTCAGGGCCCAGCCACTCGTACTCGCCGCAGAAGGCTACGGGCGAGCGGTCGTATTTGACGCGCGCGGCGTTTTGGTATTCCACCGTTTCCGACAAGTGGCTGTGCAGGCGGATGCCGAGACGGCGCGCCTCGCGCGCGCAAGTGCGCAGTTCTTCCGGCGACATGGAATACAGCGGCGTAGTCGGCGCCATCACCACGCGGCGCATGGCGTCCGGTGCGGCTTGGTGATAGCGCTTGGTCAGCCGTTCGCAATCGCTAAGGAATTGGTCGAGCGATTCTGGACGCAGTGCTTGCGGTAGTTCGCTTTCCAGTTGGCGCGTTTGCGTGGCGCCGCCCCGGCACAGCACAAAACGCAGGCCCAGTTTTTCCGCTTCTTCAAACAGGATGGCAGAGCCGTCGTACGGCATGCCAGGGTAGTACAGATAATTGTGATCGGCCACGGTGCCGCTGCCGCTGCGCAGCAGCTCCACTAAACCGATGCGCGCGGCCAGCCGGAAGCTGTGCTCATCGAAGCTGGCGCGGAAGCGATAGGGCGTGGCGGCCAGCCATGGCGTCAGCGTGAGATTCAGGCCTTGCGGCTCGCCCTTCAGCAGCGACTGAAATAAGTGGTGATGGGTGTTGACCCACGCCGGATAGACCACGCAGTCGCGCGCATCGATCACGCGTTCGCCAGCTTGCGGCGGCAGCGCGCCCATGGCGGTGATGACGCCATCGACGATGCGGATGTCCGGGCCCGCATGGCGTTCGCCTTCGCCGCGCAAGCCGGTCAGGATGGCGCTGGCGTTACGGATTAACAGGGATGCCTGGGTCATGCCAATTCACTTTCGTGCCAGTGTGACAAAGACAGGCGTGTCACCATCGCCATGACGCCGAACAGCACCACACCGCTGAACGTAATCAAAAACAGGGCCGCAAACAGCCGGGGAATATTCAGTGCAAAACCGGCTTGCAGGATTTGGTAAGCCAGTCCCGCGCCGGTGCCGCCGGTGCCGGCCACGAATTCTGCGACCACGGCGCCGATCAGCGCCAGTCCGCACGAGATGCGCAAGCCGCCGAAGAAGTAAGGCAGCGCGCTCGGGATGCGCAGGCGGCGCAGCGTGTCCCATTTGCTGGCGTGGTTGATGCGGAACAGATTCAGCAAGCCGGGATTCACGCTGCGCAGGCCCAGTACAGTGTTGGAAATGATGGGGAACACCGCCACCATGGTCGCGCAAATCACCAGCGCCATGGTCGGGTCTTTGACCCAGATGATAATCAGCGGCGCAATCGCCACCACCGGCGTTACTTGCAGCAGAATGGCATAGGGCAGCAGGCTCGCTTCAATCACGCGGCTTTGCACGAACAGGAAGGCAGTGGCGCAGCCGACCACGATCGCCAATGCGAAGGCCATGAAGGTGATGCGCAACGTTACCCACAGCGCGCCAGCCAGCAGCGGCCAGTCTTCGACCAGCGCGCGCGCGATGGCGCTGGGTGCGGGCACCAGGTAGTCTGGCACTGCCAGCAGCATGCACACCGCTTGCCAGATACCGAGCAGGATCACGCCCACCGCCAGCGGCGCAGCCACGCGCTGGACGGCAGGGTTGGAGAGCAGGGGCGATTTCATGCTGCGTTCCTTTCCGGGTTGATGTTCGCTTGCGTTAGCAGTGACGAGAGTTCTGCGCAATGGCGCATGAAGGCCGGCGATACGCGGAAGGCGTCGTCGCGCACTACCGGCCCTTCGATGGCAACGTCCGCGATAACGCGTCCCGGACGCGCCGCCATTACGATCACGCGGCTCGATAAGTACACCGCTTCGTAAATGCTGTGGGTGACGAAGACCACAGTCAGTCCTCGCTCGGCCCACAGGGCGCGCAGATCGGCATCGAGTTTGTTGCGGGTGAATTCATCCAGCGCGCCGAATGGTTCGTCCATTAGCAGCAGGTCGGCATTGGTTGCCAGTGCGCGCGCAATGGAGACGCGCATCTGCATACCGCCCGACAGTTCGCGCGGATACGATGCGCCGAATTTGTCCAGCCCCACCAGCGCAAGTGCGCGCGCTACGCGCTCATTGGCTTCGGCCCGATCCAGCTTGGCGAGATCCAGCGGCAGGCGCACGTTGTCGGCCACGCGCGCCCACGGCATCAAGGTCGCTTCCTGAAACACCATGGCCAGCTTGCGGCCTTCGGCGCGGCGGATATGGCCGGCCGAGGGCTGCTCCAGTCCCGCGAACAGTTTGAGCAAGGTGCTCTTGCCGCAGCCGGAGGGGCCGAGCAGCGATACGAATTCGCCGGGTTGTATGCCCAGCTTCACGCTCTCCAGCGCGAGGGTGCCGTTAGGGTAGGTCTTCTCGACCTGGTTGGCGTACAGCACCGGCAATGTGGTGGCCATAGTGATCTCCTTTACGGCAGCACGCGCAGGTCTTTGACGAACTGCGTGGTGTAAGCCTTTTTCCAATCGACGTCCGCTTTCAGCAGGCCGGTGCTGACCATGAAGTCGCGCGTCTTTTGCCAGCGGGCGTCGCTCATGGTGCCGATGCCTAGCGTTGCGGCGTCGCCGCTGCTGATCATGCGGTATTCCTTCAGCTTCTCCACGCCCCATGCCAGCTGGTCGTCCTGCATGTTGGGATTGTCTTTTTTGATCAGTGCATTGCCCGGTGCCGGATTTTGGAGATAGCTTTTCCAACCTTCCATCGAGGCTTTGACGAAACGCGCCACCAAGTCCGGCTTTTCTTTCACGGTCTTCTGCATGGTGACCACGGTGGTGCCGTATGGCGGATAGCCATCGTCGGCAAACAGGAAGAAGCGCGTTTTCACGCCGCCCTTGTTGGCAGCGAAAACTTCCGACGACGCGTAGGCTTGCTGCGCCGAGCGTGGATCGGCGAAGAAGGGCTGCAAGTTAAAGGTGTAGACGCGCGACTGCGCATCGTCAAGCTGGTATTTATTCTTCAGCCACGGCCACCACGTGGTGCGGCCCGAGGTGGAGACCAGCACGGTACGAGATTTCAAATCGGCCAGGCTCTTGACGTCATCGTGCGTCATCATGCCTTGTAGTTCGCTCTGGAAGCTGGCGGCGACGGTGGTAATCGGCACGCCGGTCTCCACGCTTTTCAGCACTTGCAGGTCGTAGCCCATCAAGAAATCGGCCTGACCGCTGCTGAGGATTTGCACGCCGTTGACCTGCGGGCCGCCCATGCGGATGGTCACATCGAGCCCATGCTTCTTGTAGATGCCGGTGGCGACGGCCTGATAAAAGCCGCCATGTTCGGCTTGCGCGTACCACGAGGTGAGGAAGGTGACTTTGTCGGCGGCCAGCGCGGGAACGCTGAGGCACAGGCTGAGGCAGAGAGTGAGCAGTCGCATGATGGTCTTCTTTAGAGAGCGTTGATAACGCGCCCGCAATCACACCTTCATGAAGAACATAGCGTCTCCTGAAGATGCGCACTGGCGCAGCTTCAAGAGCAATTTCCCGGCTGCGGCAGACCGCAGGTGAACGCTTATACTCTTGGCCTCTTGTGATGCAAATCCTGTGCCACGGTTTTTGCCCGCATGTGGTACGCCGCATGCACCGCCGTGATGCGCGTTGCGGCGAAATTGGTGCGTATGCGCTTTCAATGTGCGCTTTTTCGCTGGCCTGTTATTTGCATCTTCAAGCCGCAAGAGTATAAGCGTTCAGCCGGCGCCCGCCGGTAGGGAATTGCTCTTGAATCCAACATCCATTCAAGAGGAACGCATATGTACGCACTCAATGAGTTGAACAAAGAAGCCCGCATGGGCACACTCGGCACCGAGACCGGCAAGCGCGAAATCCGCCGCATCGATCTCTCGGACTTCAACAAGCGCAAGGCGCAGATTGCAGATGAACTGTGGGATGCAGCGGTGGACGTGGGCTTTTTCCAAGTCCGCAATCACGGTATCGATTTAGAAAAAGTGCGCGGGGCCTTTGCCGCTGCCGAAGCTTTCTTCGCGCTGCCGGATGCAGTAAAGGCGCAGTACCCGCTGCGCAAAGCCGACAACGCGGGCTGGGAGAGCAAGGCGCAAGTGCGTCCATCGACCGGCACTGCCGATCAAAAAGAGTCGTATCAAATCACGCGTCCGCACATGGAGGTGCTGTGGCCGAGCGAGGAAGAACTGCCGGGCTTCAAACAAACCATGCTGGAATTCGAAGCGCAGTGCTGGCAAGTCGGCATGCGTTTGCTGTCCTGCTTTGCCGACAAGCTGGGATTCGACAGCGACTTCTTCACGCGCGCGCACGATCCGCAGCAGGCCAGTTACCAAAGTACCTTGCGGCTGCTGCATTACTTTGCGATTGATCCGGCCATGAAGGACAAACTGGATTTATGGCGCGCCGGCGCGCATACCGACTTCGATTGTCTTACGCTGCTGTTCCAGCAAAAGAACCAGCGCGGCTTGCAGGTGTGTCCCGGCAAGGAGATGGATGAACAGGAATGGACGAGCATCGAGCCGGCCGACGATGTCATCACTTGCAATATCGGCGATATGCTGATGCGCTGGAGCGACGATCAACTGCCGTCCAACTTCCACCGCGTGAAAAATCCGCTGCCGCACGAATATCAGGGGCCGCGCTACAGCCTTGCCTTCTTCTGCCAGGCGAATCGGGATGTGATGATAGAAGGGCCGGGTAAAAAATACCCGGCCATCAGTGCGGACGACTATTTGAAGCAGCGCGTGAACGCTAACTTCAAAGCCTATTAATAGCTGGTCAGCGGCGAAGGCTGGCCGGCCTTGAAGGTGAAGATGGTCACCGGCGATTGCTTCATATCGCCCTTGGCGTCAAAGGCGTAAGTACCGGCGACGCCTTGGTAGGAGCCGGCGCTAATGATGGCTTGCACTTTCTGCGCATCGATGGTGTTGGCCTTCTGCATCGCTTGCGCGTACATCATCACGGCGTCGTAGTAAGCGGCGGCGTAGACGTCGGCTTCCTGCTTGAAGCGTGCTTTGAACTTGGCTTTGAAGGCTGGGCCGGAAGAGGCTTTTTCCAGAATCGCGCCGCCTTGCGAGCACAGGACGTTATCGCCGACAGCGTCGCCGCCCAGCTTACCCATTTCTGCGGTGCAGATGGTATCGCCGCCCAGCAGCTTGGCGTTGATGCCCAGCTGTTTCATCTGGCGCGCCATCGGCGCCGCTTGCGGTGCATAGCCGCCGAAGAAGATCGCTTCCACCTTCTTGGTTTTCAGTTTGGTCAGGATGGCGGTGAAGTCGAAGGCTTTGTCGTTGGTGAACTCGTGGCCGGCCACGGTCATGCCGGCGGCCTTGGCCTGCTTCTTGAACTCTTCCGCCACGCCTTGGCCGAAAGCGGTGCGGTCGTCGATGACGGCCACGTTCTTCAGCTTCAGTTCATTGGCGGCGTACAGCGCCATCTTGGAGCCGAGCTGGGTGTCGCTGGCGTTCACGCGGAACAGGCCCTTGTAGCCTTGCTGCGTCAGCTTTGGATTGGTGGCGACGGTGGCGATCAATGCGCCGGCGTCGTTGTAGGCGCGCGAGGCAGGAATCGCCACGCCCGAGTTGTATGGGCCGACCACGTAGCGCACGCCGCTATCGATCAGTTTCTGTGCTGCGGCCACGCCGGCTTTCGGGTCGCCTTGGTCGTCTTCCGACAGCAGTTCGAATTTGAGTTTTTTGCCGCCGACGGTGAGCGGCTTGGCGTTGAGTTCTTCCACCGCGAGGCGCGCGCCGCTTTCGTTGTCCTTGCCGGAGAAGGATTGGGAGCCGGACAACGGGCCGCTATGGCCGATTTTGACAACGGTGTCTTGCGCCTGGACGCCGAAAGCGGTCAACAAGGCCAGTGCGGCGGCGGTATGCTTCAATTTCATGCGATCTCCTGATTCGAACTGCGGTTTTGATGATCCGGTGATTATCGCCAAAAACGCAAAATATTATCGTGCGAGTTGGGGCTTCAAATGGTGCTCGTTCTGAATTTAATTCGGTGCGCGCTGGTGGATACGGGCCAGTGCTGCGTTGATGCGGCCGATGATGCCGTCATCCTTATTGCTGGCGATGGCGAAAAAGACACCGGCGTCGGTGGCCAGCGGCTTGGGCAGCACGCTGTAGCCGGCGTTGGCGGCGGCGCCGATGCTTTGCAGGCGCGGCGCCATGTAGGCGTTGATTTCGGCTTCGACTTCGCGCGCGGTTTGCTGGCTTGGGTGGTAAAGCAGCACCGCGTCCACGCGCTTGAGCATGAGCCGCGTCAGGCGGGTGCTGCGCGAGGCGATGTTTTCATCGGTGCGAAAGACGGTGCCGCGTGCGCGCTCCACTTCTTCGCCGTAGTTATAGCCGCGCACTACGCCAATGGATTTTCCGCGCAGGTCTTCGATGGTATTGAAGCGGAAGGTGGCGTCGCTGCGGGTGACGATCCACAGCTTGTTGTAGGCGGCGACGTCGGAGTAGCGCAGGGCGTGCAGGCGGTCGGCGTTTTTGGGCAGGCCAAAGATCAGTGCCACGCCGTCGAGGGCATAGCGCTCGGCGCGCGCCCATGGGTACATGCGCAGTTCGAAGACAATGCCTAGTTCCCGCTCGATCGCATCCAGCAGCTGGCGCTTGATCGGGCTGAGAGGTTTCGGCTTGCCTTGTTCGTCGAGCGTGTCGCCGATCAGCAGCGGCACGGTTTGCGGGCCGGCCATGGCGCGCGGGGCCGGGACGCAGCACAGCAGGGCGGCGAGCAGGAAGCCCGTGTAGCGGAAGCGCGGTGGCGGCATAAAAGTCGGCATGCGCCAGATTATTGCAGAAAAATCGGGCGCCACTGAAAAACCGGCCATCTGGCGCGTGGCCAGCGGCAGCGCGACCGGTTGGTAACGCGACGAGGAATCGCGGTCTGCGGAAGGCGGTGCGGCTGCCAGCGTGGCTTAGGCTTACGGCGTGCTGCCGATGCTTCGTGCCGGCGCTGCGGCGTCTACTGCCGTCACTGGTGGAATAACAGCGTTGGCAGTTTGCGCGGCGCGGGCATTCGGGCCCGCTAGCTCGCTGATGTTGTACGCGGCGATGGCGGCGGCCAGCGCAGGGTTGGCGCGTAGTGGATCAGTCGGCGCATTGGCGGCATTCCGTGCCGCCGCTGCCTGGGCAGCAGCGTTTTGTTCTGCCGTCGCCGCCTGGGCGGCTGCGGCTTGCTGGGCAGCGCTGGCGGCGGCTGCCGCTTGTTGCGCGGCTTGCGCTGCTGCGGCGTTCGCCGCGCTGAGGCTGGCGGCGGTTTCCTGCGCGGCGGCCACTTGCTGTGCCGCGACGCTCGCCGCCGTGGTGGCGGCATCGGCGGTAGTGGCGTTGTTCTGCGCGGCGCGCGCTTGCGCTACGGCAGCATTGGCTGCGGCGTTTTGCGCGGCCATGATGTCGGCCGCGTTCTGTGCCGCCTGCGCTTGCAATGCCGCCGCTTGCGCCGCCGAGTTGGCGATCGCCACCTGCACCGCCGCGTTTTGGGCAACGGCTGCTTGCTGCGCCGGCGTGGCGTTGGCAGACAGATTGAGCACGCTCTGCGCAGCATTCTGCGCTGCGATGGCCTGCTGCTGCGCTACCTGCGCCGCTACGGTAGCATTATTGACGGTGGCGGTGGCCTGCTGCCGCGCCGTCTGCGCCTGGGCGGTGGACTGTGCCTGCTGCGCGGCGGATGGCGCTCCGTCCGCTTCCTCCGCTTGACCGGCTTGCGATTGCGCCTCAGTAGCCTGCTGCGCTGGTTGTGCAGCGTCGGTTTGCTGCGCCGATTGCGCGGCGGCCGCTTGTTGGGTGGCCGACAGCGCGATGTTCTGCTGCTGCGCCGCCGACTGCGTGGCGCTTGCTTGCTGTGCTTCGGCCTGCGCCGCCGCAGTTTGTTGCGCGAGCGCGGCGGCGGCGCGGTTGGCGGTCAGCGTCTGCTGCAAGCCCGCCACCTGTGCCGCCTGCGCCTGCTGAGCGTTGAGCAACTGGCCTGCGGCCGACTGCACCCGCGCCTGCTGCGCTACTTGCGCTTGCTCCAGCTGCGACTGCCGGTTCAACGCGGCCTGTGTCTGCTGTGGCTGCTGCGATTGCTGGAGATTGCCCTGCTGCGCGCCTTGCAACTGCTGCTGGTATGTATTCTGCGCCGCCACGATCGGCGACGGCACCTGCTGTTGCTGGCCATTGACCGCCTGCTCCAGACGCGCCCGCTGCGCCGCCAGCAGATCCGCTGCCGTCGCCGGCAGGGGATTCTGCCCGAAGTTATCCAGTGCCGCCCGTGCCAGATCCAGCCGCGCGTTGGCGGCCGCATCTTCGGGCGTTAACGGCTGTGGCCTCTCAGGGTTCAGTCCCGCAATCTGCGAACTGCCCGCAGCACTGAGCTGCTCTGCGAAGTCCGTGGCAATCTGGCGGAATGTATTCAGGGTATTTTGCAGCGTCGAGGTGGTCTGCTGGTTGTTGGTATTGACGGCGGCCCGCAGCACCTCCGGCTCCAGCGACAAGCCGCCCGCCAAGTCCGACAGCAGCGGCGGCTGCAAGGTCACGCCCACCTGCGCCAGGTTCTGTGCCTGCGAATTGGCCCCGTCATTGTTGGATTGGTTCAAACTGCTGACCAGGTTGTTGAGCAAGGACGCTTGCTGCACTGCCCCTTGGTCAAAATCCACCGATGGCAGCAAGTTGAACGCATCGACCACATCCTGCACCGCCGCATTCACCGTATCCGCCCGCTGCGCGAGGTTCGCCTGCACCCCCGACAACTGCTCCTGTGCACTGCTCACTGTCAGCAGGAAACTCGCCACCGGCGACAAATCCACCTGCACCGAGCTTGCGGGCGGCGCATCGGTGGCCGAACCCACGGTGCCAACGCCGCCATTCGAAACGGCCGTCGCCGCAGTGGTCGCGTTGACCGGCTGCAATTCCGTAGTCGCGGACGGTGTTAAGGATGAGATAGGAAACATGCTGCACTCCCGGTAAACCAAGCATGCTCCGAGCATGCGCCCGCCCGCACGTCCAGTCCGTGTGCCAGTTCACATAGCAGGGCATTTTGCCTATTGTTAGCTTCCGCACGGTTAGGCCGGTGCGATGGGCTTATTGTGGATCTTCCAACCTGACATACAACGAGAGGATCTCATCATGGAAAACAGCACTGACAGCAAAATCAATCAAGCCCGCGACGGCGTTACCCAAATCGGCAAAGACCTGCGTGCCGACGCTCATGCCACCATCGACAAAGTGGCTGAGCAGGTGCCGGCGGTAACGGATCGCCTGGCCGCCAAGGCGCACAACGGTGTCGACAAAGTTGCCGATACGACCGAAAGCACCTCGGAGCGTCTGGCTGCGCGCGGCAAGCAACTGGCTGCCAGCGCCAAGGTATTCACCGAATCGAGCCGCAACCACGTGCGCGCCAGCCCTGTGATCTCGGTACTGGTGGCTGCCGCCGCTGGTTATGGCTTGTCCAAGCTGCTCGGTTCGCGCAGCAGCAAATGATATGACGGCCAATAAAAAATCACCAGCCTCCGTGATGGGGGCTGGTTCAATATTGAGCACGGTGTCGGGGCCCTCGTCGGCTCCGCCACCCGATCATTTGGGCGGCGCCAGCACCCGCGAACAGACCTTGCTGGATAAAGTCGACGGCGGTCAGAAAATGGCGGCCGAGGTCACATTCAATCCCAACAAAGAAGGCGAACACGGTGACGCTGCGCGAGCGCCGATGCCGGGCAAGACCTGCCCGGTGCCGCATGTCGTTGCCGCCGCCAGCACGGCGGGCGAAACTTTCGCTTCGCCGAAAACGGGTGATGGCGTACCGCCGGTCGGCGTATGCCCCGCCGGTGATCTGGATCGCGTGCGCGCCGACGGCGGCGAACAGCGCCTGACCACCAATCAGGGCGTGCCGATTGCGGACAACCAGAACTCGCTTAAAGTCGGCCTGCGTGGCCCGACTGCGCTGGAAGACTTCATCCTGCGTGAAAAAATTACCCACTTCGATCACGAACGCATACCGGAACGCGTGGTGCATGCGCGCGGCTCGGCCGCACACGGCTACTTCGAAAGCTATCAGGATCTCAGCCCGATTACCCGCGCAGCGCCGTTTGCCGCCGCTGGTAAACGTACGCCGGTGTTTGTGCGCTTTTCGACCGTAGCAGGGGAACGCGGCTCGGCCGACACGGTGCGCGATGTACGCGGCTTCGCCGTCAAGTTTTACACCGACGAAGGCAACTGGGATTTGGTCGGCAATAACATGCCTGTGTTCTTCATTCAGGATGCGATGAAGTTCCCGGACTTGATCCACTCCGTCAAGCCGGAACCGCATCACGCCATGCCGCAGGCGGCCAGCGCCCACGATACCTTCTGGGACTTCGTCACGCTGATGCCTGAATCGACGCACATGCTGATGTGGCATATGTCCGACCGCGCCATTCCGCGCAGCTACCGCACCATGCAGGGCTTCGGCGTGCATACCTTCCGCTTGGTGAATGCGGAGGGCGCATCCGTGTTCTGCAAATTCCATTGGAATCCGGTAGGCGGCACGCACTCGCTGGTGTGGGACGAAGCGGCCAAGATCATCGGCGCCGACCCTGACTTCCACCGCCGTGATTTGTGGGAAGCGATTGAGGCTGGCGCCTATCCCGAGTGGGAACTCGGTTTGCAAATCTTCACCGAGGAACAAGCGGCAGGCTTCCCGTTCGATGTGCTGGATGCCACCAAAATCGTGCCGGAAGAATTGGTGCCGGTGCAGCCGGTGGGCAAATTGATCTTGAACCGCAATCCCGACAACTTCTTCGCCGAGACCGAGCAGGTAGCCTTCTGCACCGCGCACATTGTGCCGGGGATCGACTTCACCAATGATCCGCTGCTGCAAGGGCGCATCCATTCGTATCTGGATACGCAGATCAGCCGCCTCGGTGGCGTGAATTTTCACGAGATTCCGATCAATGCACCTTTAGCGCCGGTGCACAACAACCAGCGCGACGGCATGCATCGCCAGGCCGTTCATCGCGGCCGCGTGTCGTACGAGCCGAATTCGCTGGGCGGAGGTTGTCCCTTCCAGGCCGGCATGGCGGGCTTCACCACGGCGCGCAGCCAGATGCCGCAGCCGCCGGAAGACAAGGTGCGCGGCAAGCCGGAACTGTTTGCGGATCATTATTCGCAAGCGCGCTTGTTCTGGATTAGCCAAAGTCCTGCCGAACAGGCCCACATCGTCAACGCCTACCGCTTTGAATTGACCAAGGTGCAGACACCAGCCATCCGCCTGCGGCTGCTGTCGATGTTGGCCAACGTCGATCCGATACTGGCGGAGGGCGTGGCGCAAGGACTGGGACTGGAAGTGCCGCCGCCGATGCCTTTGGCCACCGACGCGCCCTCGCCGCATTATGAACCGTCGCCTGCCTTGTCGCTGCTGTCGCGTCCCGGTGCGACCGGCGCCAAGGGGCGCAAGGTAGCGATCCTGGCCGGGCATGGCGTAGATGCGGCCAGTCTCAAAGCCGTCTACGCCGATTTGCTGGCTGCTGGCGCGGTGCCGCGCGTGGTGGCGTCGCAACTGGGGCAACTGGTCGCAGCAGACGGCAGCCGGCTCGATGTCGAAATTTCGATGGAGGCCGGGCCGGCGGTGCTGTACGACGCCGTGATCGTGGCTGATGGCGCGGCCAGTGCGGCGATGCTGGCCGGTGACTCCGACGCGCGTGATTTCGTGCGCCTGCAATACCGCCATAGCAAGCCAATGCTGGCGATAGGCGCCGGCAAGCAGTTGCTGGAGGCGGCGGGTGTGCCGCCGGTGCTACTCGATGGATCGCCTGATCCAGCGCTGTGGTGCGTTTCTGTCGATGGGCTGGACGGCGGGATGGCAGCATTCCGCGCAGCGTTGGGTGGCCATCGCCACTTCCAGCGCGAAAACGACGCCGTACCGTTGTAAAAACGCCTATGCAATAGAAGTGTTCAACTATGGCGAGCATAGTGATATGCTCGCCATACCGCTTTTCGTCTCTTCCCTCACGCATGGACGTTTACGCCCCTCAAACATGGCAGCCCCACGAGCGCCCGCTTTTGCCGGGATCGCCGTCCACTCCACTGCACACGTTTGAAAAGCGCGTCGCCTTCCTGGTGGTTGGCTTCATCGTCGCCATTACCGGCGGCTTGGGGAACGCGCTGGTTTCGGTCAATCTGCCGTACTTGCAAGGCTCGCTGGGCGTGTACTCGGCCGAGATCCAGTGGCTGCCGGCCGCCTACGTGATGGCCAACGTCTCCATGAACCTCCTGCTGGTTAAATTCCGCCAGCAGTACGGCTTGCGCTTGTTCACAGAATTGTTCCTCGTGCTGTACGTGGTGGCCACGGTGGCCCACTTGTTCGTGCACGGACTGGGGTCGGCCATCGCGGTGCGCGTGGCGCACGGCATGAGCGGCGCGGCCCTGACTACGCTCGGACTGTATTACACCTCGCAAGCCTTCCCGGCTCAGCATCGCCTCAAGGGCGTAGTGCTGGGGATCGGCTTCTCGCAATTGGCGATCCCGATGGCGCGCCTGTTCTCGTCGGAGCTGATGGAGTATGGCGAGTGGCGCGGCCTGTACTTCTTTGAGTTGGGTTTGGCCTTGCTGTCGCTGGCCTGCGTGCTGTTCCTGAAGCTGCCGCCGGGAGACCGCATCAAGGCGTTCGAGAAAATGGACTTCGTCACCTTCGGCCTGTTTGCGCCCGGCGTGGCGCTGCTGTCGGCGGTGCTGGCGCTGGGGCGCACGGTATGGTGGCTGGAATCGCGCTGGCTCGGCTACTCGCTGGCCGGCGCCATTGTGCTGATTACGGCGGCGCTGGCGGTTGAGCACAATCGCGCACGGCCGCTGCTGAATACGCGCTGGCTCACCAACGCCAATATTGCGCGTTTGGCCTTGTCGGTGCTGCTGATCCGCGTGGTGCAGTCGGAGGCCAGCGGCACGGTGGGCTTCTTGCAGGCGCTCGGTCTAAACAATGACCAGATGCTGGAGCTGTGGTGGATCGTGATGTTTGGCGCGGTGGCTGGCATGGTGATCAGCGCCTTGTACATCACGCCGGCGCGAATTCCTGGGCAGCTGATTTTTTCGCTGGCGGTGATGGCGCTAGGCGCGTACCTGGATTCCGACGCCACTAACTTAACGCGTCCTTCCGACTTGTATATCTCGCAGTTCCTGCTCGGCTTTGGCGGCGCCATGTTCGTTGGGCCGACCTTTGTCTCCGGCTTTGGCGCGGTGATTGCGGCGCCGAATAATCTGGTGAGCTTCTCGGTCATGTTCAGCATCACGCAAACGCTGGGCAGCTTGCTCGGCACCGCCTTGACGGGTACCTTCCAGGTGTGGCGCGAGAAGTACCATTCCAGCATCCTGGTCGAGCATTTGACGCTGCTCGATCCGCAAGTGGCTGCGCGCATCCAATCGGGCGGATCGCAAGGCCTGGCGTCGCTCGGCGCGGTCGCTACGCGCGAGGCCAACATCCTCGCCTACAACGACGTATTCCTCGCCATTACCGTGCTGGCGCTGCTGACCATGGCGTGGCTGCTGGGCCGCTATCTGTGGACTGTGTGCGTGGTCTGCCAGCCCAAGGCTGCGCACAATGCGCAAACCGGCATGGCCAATGTCTCCCTTAACAATTCTGGATCCCGCTGAATCATATGGATAAAAATACGCCAGACAATGCATCAACTTCCGAGAGCCGCGTCGCGGCGGTGGCTGCGGCAGCGGCGGCAGCTGCGGTAGCGGCAGCAGCGCCTACTGCGCCGGCGCCGGATCGGCGAGCGCAGATTATCTCGGCGCTTCTGTTCTCGCTGGTGGCGCTGGTAGGGGTGTTGATTGTGCTGTATGCGTGGCGCCTGCCGCCGTTTAGCAGCGCCGTGGTCTCCACCGAAAATGCGCTGGTGCGCGGACAGGTGACGTTGATCGGCACGCAGTTGCCGGGCTATGTGGTGGAAGTAAAGGTGCAGGATTTCCAATACGTGAAGCAGGGCGATTTGCTGGCGCAGATTGATGACCGCACTTATCGCCAGCGCTACGAGCAGGCGGTGGCGCAGCTGGCGGCGCAGAAGGCGGCGCTGGACAATTGGGCGCAAGCGCATCGCACGGCGGAAGCGGGCGTGGTGCTGAATCAAGCCACGCTGGCGAATGCGGAAGCGCAGGCAGCGCGCTCGGTGGCGGACTTGAGGCGCGTGGATGCGCTGGCGGCTGATGGTTCCTTGTCCTTGCGCGAGCAGGATTCGTCCAAGGCGGCGCGGGCGCAGACTGCGGCCGCAGTGGCGCAGGCGCGCGCCAGTCTGGATATCGCCAAGCAGCAGGTGCGCTCGGTGGCGGTCAACAAGCAATCGCTGGAAGCGGCGGTGGCGGCTGCGGATGCTGCTTTGAAGGCGGCCAAGGTGGACTTGGATAACACGCGCATCACGGCGCCGGAAGACGGCCAGCTCGGTCAGGTCACCGTGCGCAAGGGCGCGTATGTGAACACCGGCGCGCAGCTTATGGGATTGGTGCCGAAGCAGTTGTGGGTGATCGCCAATCTGAAAGAGACGCAGATGAATAATGTGCAGGTTGGGCAGCCGGCTACGTTCAAGGTCGATGCGCTGGACGGCGCGCAACTGACCGGCGTGGTGGAGCGGATTTCACCGGCCACCGGCTCGGAATTCAGCGTGCTGCCGGCGGATAATGCGACCGGCAACTACGTCAAGATCGCGCAGCGCATACCGGTGCGGATTCGTATCGACCAGGGGCAGGCCAAGGCGCGCCGCCTTGCGCCGGGCATGTCGGTCATCGTCAGCATCGACACCTCGGTGCAGGTGCGCGAGCCGACCGTGCAGGCCGGCGGAGCCAAGTCATGAAGTGGCGCACGGCGTTGAGCGGCGTGCCAGCCGCGCTGATGCTGGCCGGCTGCGCGGCGACGGTGACGCCGCCGCCCGCCTCCACGCTGCAAACGCCGGCAGCATGGCGCAGCGCGGTGGAAGGGCAGGGCAGCGGGCCGGTGGCGCGCGAGTGGTGGCAAAGCTTCGGCGATCCCGCGCTCACCGCGCTGGTGAACAAAGCGCTGGAAAACAACGGCGACCTGCGCATCGCCCGCGCGCGCGTGGCCCAGTATCGCGCCTTGGTCGGTGTGACGGCGGCCGGCCAGAAAGCCAACGTCATCGTCGACAGCGCGCCAACCCGCACGCGCCAGTTGGCCTACAACGGTGTACCTTATGTGACCAATGTCTACCAGGCCGAATTCCAGGCCAGTTATGAAGTCGACGTGTGGGGCCGCCTCGCCGCGCTGACCGACGCCGCCACCGCCACCTATCAGGCGGAGCAAGCCAACGCCGATGCCGCCGCATTGTCGATTGCCGCCACCGTGGCCTCCGGCTACCTCAATCTGCGCGGACTCGATGCGCAACTGGCACTGACCGAAGCCACGCTCAAACTGCGCGAAGACTCGCGCGACCTGGCGAAGAAGCAGTTCGATGTCGGCTATAGCTCGCGGCTGGAATGGCTGCAAGCGCAAGCCGAATACCAAACTACCGCCGAACAAATACCGCAGCTGAAGCGTGCCATCTTTGAACAGGAAAACGCGCTGTCTATCCTCACCGGCGGCAATCCTGGCCCGATCGCGCGCGGCGTCGAACTGGCGCAACTGGAAGCGCCGGCAGTACCCGCAGGCCTGCCGTCCGAACTACTGCGCCGCCGACCCGACATCGCGCGCGCCGAATACAACCTCATCGCCATCAACGCCAACCTGCAAGCGACGCGCGACCAGCTACTGCCGTCCTTCAAACTGACAGCAGTAGGCGGCATACAAAATTTGAAGTGGCATGATTTCGTGAATGCGCCAACCGCCTTGTGGCGCTTGACCGGCGCAGTAGCCGCCCCGGTGTTTGAAGGCGACCGCGTACAGCATCAAACCGACGCCGTCGCTGCGCAGCGCGACCAAACCATCTATGCGTATGAGAACGCAGTGCGCACCGCGTTTGCGGAAACCGACAACAGCCTGGGCGCCATCGTGCGATTGAGAGAACAAGCCATCCAGAACGACGCGCGCCGCGCCACCGCAGCCGAAACCCTGCGCATTGCGCACAACCGCTACAGCAACGGCTACGCTTCGTATCTGGAAGAACTGGACGCCCAACGCACGCTGTTCACAGCCGACGTCGGGCGCTTGCAATTGAAAACGCGGATACTGGTCGCTTCAGTCGACCTGTACCGCGTCATGGGTGGCGGCTGGACGAAACCCTAAACCGGGGTCAGTTCTGCCATTGGTACATGAGCTCGTGTGCGATTGGCAGAACTGACCCCGGATTTTATTTGACCGGAATGCAGAGTTCCGATTCGAAGATGCCGGTGGCCGGATCCATCGCGTAGTCGGCCGGATAGCGTTCGTAGCACACGCCCGCATCGGCTTTGCCTTCGGCGTGCAGCTGGCCGAAGAATTCGCCCCACGCCGCCGGCACTTCCGCGCCCGTGCCTTTGAACTGGTAGACGGCGTAGCGGCCGGCTGGAATGCGGCCTTCCTGCGCCGGCGGCTTGATTGGATATTCGGCCGACACTTCCACGCAAGCGTCGTAGCGGCACTCGCTGGCTGGCGTGGTGCTTGGATCATCCTGCGCCACGCCGTAAGTCACCTTGCCCACCAAGCCGTAAGCCTTTTGCCACGGCGTGAACACCTCTTTCCAGAATTCGCCGATGGCGGCGCCGAACGGGCCCTTGTAGCGCAGGTAGGCTACGCGTACTTCAGGCAGTTCTTTTATTTCGTACTTCATGCAGGTCTCCTTGTTTGGCTGCCGGTTCGCGGCGCAGCTTGCGCAGCATGCGCTTCATCCAGTGTTCGAGATCGTCGACATAGGTGAACACCGCAGGTACGACCAGCAAACTCAAAAGCGTCGAGGTAATCAGACCGCCGATCACGGTGATCGCCATCGGTGAACGGAAGCTCGGGTCGGCGCCCCAGCCCAAGGCCAGCGGCATCATGCCCGCGCCCATCGCGATAGTGGTCATCAAGATCGGACGGCTACGTTTGTGGCAGGCATCGACCAGCGCTTCGAAACGCCCCATGCCCGCCTGGCGCGCCAGAATAGCATAGTCGACCAGCAGGATGGAGTTCTTGGTTACGATCCCCATCAGCATAATCAGGCCGATCATGGATGGCATCGACAGCGCGCTATGCGTGATCAGCAGCGCCACGAACGCACCGCCTATCGACAGCGGCAGCGCCGCCAAAATCGTCGCCGGCTGCATGAAGTCTTTGAACAGCAAGACCAGCACGCAGTAGATGCACAACACGCCGATCAGCATGGCGATACCGAAGCTGGCAAACAGCGCGGCCATTTCCTGCGTGTCGCCCAGTTCTGCGATCTTCACCGACGGTGGCAGATTTTTTAGCGACGGCAGTGCGCGCGCTTCATCGTTGACTTCACCCAGCGCGCGCTTGCCCAGTTCTACTTCCAGCGTGACGTTGCGGCTGCGGTTCAAGCGGTTGATCTGCGCCGGGCCGCTTTCCATCGTGATGTCGGCCACAGTGGCCAGCAGTACCGGGCCGTTTTTGCCCGGCACGGTCAGGCGGCCGATGGCGTCCAGGTCGGCGCGCACGGCGTCCGGCAGTTTGACGCGGATCGGTACCTGGCGTTCCGGCAGATTCATTTTGGTCAGGTCGGTGTCGTAGTCGCCGGCGGTGGCGACGCGTACGGTCTGGCCAATGGAGGCCGCCGTTACACCGAGATCCGCCGCTTTGGCGAAGTCCGGCTTGACGATGATCTCTGGACGCACCAGCGATGCAGTCGAGCGCACGTTGCCTACGCCTTTCAGCGTGCGCAGTTCGCGTTCGGCTTTTTGCGCCGCTTCTTTCAACGCTTCAGGATCTTCGGAACGCAGCACCAGCTGCATCTTGACGCCGTTGTCCGGCGGGCCGACTTTGAAGCGGGCGCCGGGAATGGCATCCAGCTTGTGGCGAATTTCGGCTTCAATGTCGGCCATCGATTCTTTGCGCTCGGTGCGGTGCACGGTGGTCAGCGTCAGCACGGCGCTGCGTGCTTCGGCTGCGGCGCCCGGTGCGAAAGCGTCACCGCTGGAGCCGCCGCCGATGGAGCTGAATACCGACTTCACTTGTTTGACTTCCATCGCTGCCTGGCGCGCACGTTCAGCCACGATGCTGGTTTCGGCCAGCGTGGAACCGGGCGGCAGTTCGAGGTTGATCTGCGTTTGCGCGCGGTCGGCGGCAGGTACGAAGCCGGTCGGCAGCAGGCCGGTGAGCATGATTGAGCAGACGAAGAAAGCGCCCGCTGCGCATGCGGTCACGAGGCGGTGGCTCAAGCACCATTTCATCACGCGCATGTAGCGCGACATCAGCCAGCCGTCTTGTTCTTCCTTGTGGATGGCAGGTTTCAGCAGGTAGGCCGCCATCATCGGTGTCAGCAGGCGCGCAACTACCAGCGACGCCAGCACCGCGATTACGGCAGTCCAGCCGAACTGTTTGAAGAACAGGCCAGCCACGCCGCTCATGAAGGCGGTCGGCAGGAACACGGCGACCAGCGCGAAGGTGGTGGCGATGACCGCCATGCCGATTTCGTCGGCCGCTTCCATCGCCGCTTCCATCGGCGTTTTACCCATGCGCAGGTGGCGCTCGATGTTTTCGATTTCAACGATGGCGTCGTCCACCAGCACGCCGACCACGAGGGCCAGCGACAGCAAGGTCACAGTGTTGAGCGTGTAGCCGAACAGGTAGATGCCAAGGAAGGCCGGCAACACCGACAGCGGCAGCGCGGCGGCAGCAACCAGCGTGGCGCGCCAGTCGCGCAGGAACCACCACACCACCAGCACAGCGAGGATAGCGCCTTCGTACAGCAGCTCCATCGAGCCCTCGAAGTTTTCTTCAACCGGATGGGCGTTGTCGATAACTTGTTTCAGCACGACTTTGGGATTGTTCTTTTGCAGTTCGGCGATGGCGTCGCGCGCACCCTTGGCGACGTCGGTTTCGCTGGCGCCCTTGGTGCGGAAGATTTCAAAGCCGATTACCGGTTTGCCGTCTTGCAGTGCCACTGCGCGTGGCTCGGAGACGGTGTCGGTAACCTTGGCCACCTGGTCGAGCCGCACGCGGCGCCCGTCCGGCAGCGGCAGGTCGATGGCGGCCAGTTCGGCTGCGGTCTTTACGGTGGCGATGGTGCGTACCGATTGTTCGGCGCCGCTGACGTCACCGCGTCCGCCCGGTGCTTCTTTCTGCACCTGGCGCAGTTGACGCGACACGTCCAGCGCGGACACGCGCAGTGCGGCCATGCGGGCGTCGTCGAGTTCTACGCGGATTTCGCGGTACACGCCGCCGACGCGTTTCACCGCGCCGACGCCGTGCACGGCCAGCAGGCGCTTGGCGACGGTGTTGTCGACGAACCAGCTGACTTCCTGGTTGTCGAGTTTTTCGCCGTGGCCTTCTGCTGCGGCGGCGGTGAAGGTCAGTACCACGCGGCCGGCGGTGGACGCCTTGGTGACGCTAGGGTCGCGCAGTTCGGCCGGCATGTCGGCTTTAACGCGGGCCACGGCGTCGCGCACGTCGTTCACCGCATCGGAGATATTCTTCTCAAGGATGAATTCAACGGTGGTGGTGGAGACGCCATCGAGTACGGTGGTGTAGATGTTTTTCACGCCTTGCAGGGTGGCGACCGAGTCTTCGATTTTGCGCGAGACTTCGGTTTCCAGCTGCGCAGGCGCGCTGCCGTCCAGCGTGGCGGTGACGGTCACGATGGGCAGTTCGATGTCAGGGAAGTCCTGCACCGGATTGGCTTTGTAGGCCATGAAGCCCGCCAGCGACAGCAGCACGAACAGCATGATCGCCGGTATGGGATTTTTAATGGATAGCGCGGAGAAGTTCATGGTGCTTCCTTATTTCGCGGCCAGCGTGTCGGCGACCACGCTGACCAAATCGCCGTCGTTGAGGAAGCCGGCGCCGCGCACCACGATCTGGGTGTCTGCGTTCAGGCCGCCCAGCACTTCGATGCGGTCGCCCAGGCGGCGGCCCGGTTGGACTTTGATCTGGCTCACGTGTTTATCGGCGTTGAGGCGGAATACGAAGCTGAAGCCGTCGCGCACCACGATGGCTTGCTGCGGCACGGTCATGGCGGACGAGGCGCCCAGTTCAAATTGGCCGCTGGCGAACATGCCTGCCTTGAATGGCGCGTCCTTGCTGCCGGCGTTTTGCGGCAGATCGACGTAGACCAGCGCGGAGCGGGTTTGCGGATCGACGGTTGGCGCGATCATGCGCACCTTGCCGGTGACTTCGCTGCCGTTGGCGGCTTTGACCACAGCAGTAACGCCAGGTTTCAAGTTGCGCAGGTCGGCGGCGACGACTTCGGCGCGCCATTCAAGGCGGCCCTGGCGAATCATGCGGAACAGTTCCGTGCCGGGATTGGAGACCGCGCCCACGGTGGCGCTGCGGGCGGAGATGACGCCGCTGTCCGGCGCCACCACCTTGGTGTATTTCAGACGCAGTTGCTGGCTCGCCAGCGCAGCCTTGGCGGAGGCGATGCGCGCGTTGGCAGTTTGTTCGGCGGTGTTGTATTGGCTGATCTGCTGCGCGCTCAGGGCGCCGGAGTTTTGCAGCGTGCGGGCGCGGGCGGCGTTGGCGGCTGCGTCGGCGGCGTTGGCTTCGGCTTCGTGGAGGGCGGCTTGGGCCTGGGCCAAGTCGGCGTTGACGGTTTCGGCGGAGAACACGGCCAGCACGTCGCCGGCTTTGACGACGTCGCCGACGTTGACGCGCACTTCGGTCAGGCGCAGGCCGTTCGATTCGCTACTCACGCTGGCTTCCTGCCATGCTGCCACGTTGCCGTTGGCGGCCAGCTTGATCGGCAGGCTGGCGTTGGATGGCTTGGTGGTGGTGACGGTGAGGGCAGCTTTTGGCGCTTCCGCTTTTTTCTCGTCGGCCGCTTGCGTGGCCGGGGCGTAGGCGGCGATGCCGGCGGCTGCTACTGCAAAAGCGGCTGCCAGGATGTAGGCGACTGGTTTGAGTTTGGTTTTCATGTTTGGCAGTGATGGTTAGTTTGCAGCGATGGCTGGTGCGGACGGATTCCATCCGCCGCCGGCGGCGCGGTAGAGGGCTACCCAGGCGGCGCTGCGTTCGCGTTGCAGGTTGATGACGGTTTGTTCGGCGGCGAGGCGCGTGCGGCGCGCGTCTTCCAGTTCGAACAGGCTGGCCATGCCGTTCTTGTAGCGGTCTTCGACGGCGGTGTAGTTGGCGCGGTAGCCTTCCAGCGATGTTTGCGCATCGCCGGCGCGGGCTGCGGTGCTGTCCAGGTTGACTAGCGCCTGTTCAACTTCGCTGACGGCGGTGCGCACGGTGGCGCGGTAGCTGCTCACGGCGGCGTCGTAGCGCGCGCCGGCTGCTTCGACGTTGGCGGCACGGCGGCCAGCGTCGAATACCGGCACGGAGATGGCGAGTGGGCCGATCGTCCAGGTGTCCGTTTTGGTGTTGTCGCCGCCAGCGCGGAAGTTGGCGACGCCGACGGAGCCGGACAGCGTCAAGCGCGGATAACGCTGCGCCTGCGCGTTGCCGACATCGGCACTTGCTGCCGCCACTTCGCGTTCTGCAGTGAACACGTCGGGCCGCTGGCTCAAGGTGCGAGCCGGCAGCTCCGCGATAGCAATCGACGGCGCGGCATACGTGGCGTAGCCTGCCGTGATCCCGCCCGCAGCGGCGGTGCCCGCGCTCGGCGCGGCGGCTGGGGCGACGGCGAGTTTCTGGCGCAGCGCTGGCTCGCTGATCGCGGTCAGCGCGGAGAGGACTTTCACGTCGACGTCGCAGGCGGCGCGTTGGGCGATGTAGCGGCTGTTGCCGTCGGCGGCGCTGGCGCGGGCCAGAGCCAGACTTGCTGGTGACTGGAAGCCTGCCTTGGCGCTCAACTCCGTCAGCTTTGCGGTGTCCGCGCGGGACAGAGCATCCTGCTGCGCTACCGCCAGCAACTGCTCGCAAGCGCGCAATCCGTAGTACTGGTTCGCCACTTCCGCCGCCACCGACACGCGTGCATCATGCCATCCTGCATGCGCACTTTCCAAACGCGCCTGCGCCGCATCACGCGCCGCGCGGTTCGCGCCGAACAAATCAATCTCCCACGACGCATTCAAGGCAGCCTGCGAAGTCGTCCCCATCGGCAGCGCCGATTGCTGATTCGAGCGATTCACGCTGGCTGCGGCATCCACGTTCGGCGCCAGGGCGGCACCCGCCGCCACGCGCTCGGAACGCGACTGCACAATGCGCGACGCCGCCGACGCCACGGTCGGACTGACCGCCTGCGCCGATTCAATCAACTCCACCAGCAAGCCGTCGGCCTGACCGCGCCACCACGTGGCGAGATCGGCCTGGCTGCCGTTGTGCGGCAAGGGCGCCTGCCACTGCTGGGGCGCCAGCGAATCGACCTGCTTCGCCGGCCCCTGCACGGCGCAGCCGCTCAGCGCCGCAACGACGGCCAATCCCGTCGCGCGTAAAAAGATACTCATGCTTTCCCTTGTTGTAGTTTGGTTTTTTCGGCGTGCACCAGCGCTTCAGCAAAACCGACCAGATGCTGCGCCCAATCGGCAATCGCCTGCGGCGACGACATCATGTGCGGCGTGATCACCGCCACCACGTCGCGGCCGATCAGCATTTGCAGGCACATGGCCGCAATCGCATAACCGAGGCGGTGCACGCGGTCGTCGGGCTTTTTCAAGCCGAGGTGACGGCACAGCACACCCACCAGCGCCAGGTGCTCCGGCCGGATGTTGTTCTCAATCTCTTGCTGCCAGATGCCGGTCGGCTCCAGCATCTCGCGGTAGAACAGGCGCAGGATCACTTCCGCGTCGCCGCCCGCCATCAGCGGCGCGATCATCTGCTGGTAGTAGCCGTGCA
The DNA here is from genome assembly GCF_009857435.1 of Duganella rivi. Lineage (GTDB taxonomy): Bacteria > Pseudomonadota > Gammaproteobacteria > Burkholderiales > Burkholderiaceae_D > Rugamonas > Rugamonas rivi. The sequence continues at coordinate 431,485 of NZ_WWCK01000005.1, read as the reverse complement.
GCGATTCGCGCAGCGTGAAGTGCGGCTGGTCGAACATGGCGATGTTGTTTTCCGCCGGCGTGCAGATGGCGGTAAAACAGGCCTGGTACAAACCGGCCTTGTCGCCGAAGTAGTAGCTGATCGCCGCGACATTGGCGTTGGCTGCCTGCGCAATTTCGCGCGTGGAGGTTTTCGAGAAGCCCTGTTCACCGAACAGGCGCATGGCCGCTTGCAGTAGGCGCTCGCGCGACTGCTCCCCGTCCGAACGTGGCTTGCGCGCGTCGTCGGCTGGCTGGCTGGAATCGTGTTGGAGTGGTTTAGCGTTCATGGTCGGCATTACATCACATAATTCAAACAATTGATATAACTAAATCGATTGTTTAATTTATTGCTGGAAAGGTCGGACCTAGGGATAGACGTGTGCCTGCCGCAAATATTGCAGCATTTGAAAAATTTCTAGCGCCGGGAGGGCGCAACGGGGATTCAGGCGAGGCGGGCGGTGGCTAGGGGCAGCAAATCGACGCCATACACGCTGAGGCGATTACGGCCGTGGCGCTTGGCGTGGTACAGCGCTTGGTCGGCGCGGCGTAGGGCGTCGTCCCATTGCAGGTCGTCGTGCTCGCAGGCGGCCACGCCGAGGCTGACGGTCAGCGTCAGGCGCTGGCCGTCGATCAGCAGCGGGCTATTCTCGATCAGCGTGCGCAGGCGTTCACCCACTTGGTGTGCTTGCAGCTTGTCGTCGCCGGTAATCAGCGCCGCGAATTCTTCGCCGCCGATGCGGAAGCGCGCGTCGTACCCGCGCAGCGCCTGCGCCGCCACGTTGGTGACGTGGCGAATGGCGGCGTCGCCCACGGCGTGGCCGTGCTGGTCGTTGATGGATTTGAAGTGGTCGATGTCGAAGGTGAGGAAGTGCAGCACGTCGCCGCTGCGGCGATGGCGCTGAAATTCGCGCTCCGCCATGTCCAGCAAGGCGCGCCGGTTCAGCCATCCGGTCAGGCTGTCGGTCAGCGAGGCGCTGCGCAGCGCCAGTTCCTGGTGACGGATGACGATCAGCGCGCAGCACATGGTGGCCAGCGACAGGAAGGCCAGCACCGCCAGCGAACCGGCGGTTTGCCACAGCTGGTTGCCGAGGAAGGTCAGTTGTATCGGCTGGCCGGCGGAGATGAACAGGGCGCGCAGCAACAGTTGCGTCATGAAGGCCGCTTCCACCACCAGCAGCGGCAAGTAGGAGCCGCGTGCGGCCTTATCCGTCTGGCGCGCCAGCAGCCATACCACGCTGGCGTTGATGCCGACCACGAAGGGCGTCAGCATCAGCAAGCGGCGGCTGACGGCGCCATGGGCAAAGCCGGTGGCGTGCAGCAGCAGGATGGTCACGGCCAGCGCGGCCAGCCAGTCGTAGCGCGGGCGCAGGCCGAGGTGGCGGCGTACGCCAGCCAGTATCAGGTAATGGCCGGAGATGTAGAAGACGTTGGCGATGCCAGGCGCCACCACGAACGGCAGCTTGGTATTCATGGCCAGCAGGGCGATGACATTGGACGCAAGGAAGCACAGGCCGGCCGCCGACCAATCCAGCAGGCAGGGCGTGCGGCGGCTGGCGCGGTGCAGCAGGTACATCGTGGCCGCCATGATGGTGCTGACCAGCGCCGACACGATGACCAGTGTGAAGGAATCCATTGCGTTCTCTCGTCCGCGCGAGGTTGGGGCGCGGCATGGTGAATGTAGCCTGATAGTATAATTGCTTGCGTAACGGAAAGGCTCACCAATTATCACGGGTACACGTTTGCGCGGGCAAAAAAAAACCCGCACACGGTGCGGGTTGAATTCCAATGTTCAGCGAACGGTTGGAGGAGACAGTTCCTAATATACTCCCCTTTATGTTGCGCCGCAATACCGTAGAACTACGTTGTTTATCCCTCTATGGTGATAGAAAATTAAGCAACTTCTGCTGCAATGCACAGATTTTAGTCAAACGATTAACGTGGCAGGGCCAAAGTAAAGGTGCTGCCGTGGCCAAAATCGCTCTTGAAGAACAGCGAGCCGCCGATCAGGTTGGCCAGGTTCTGGCACAGGTACAGGCCCAGGCCGGCGCCTTCGGCGTGGCGAGTCGAGGTCGAATCGAGCTGCGAGAAGGCCTGGAACAGCTTGGCCTGGTCTTCCTCGCGGATGCCGGCGCCGCTGTCGGCCACCGAAAATTCGATCAGGTTCTTGCCGCTGTCGACGGGGCGTTCGGCCAGCGTCACGCGCACGGTGCCGGTCTCGGTGAACTTGATGGCGTTGTTGCCGAGGTTGAGCAGGATTTGCGTCAGCGCGCGGCGGTCGGTTTCCAGCACGATGGCCGTATCGGCCAGTTCCATTTCCAGCGCCAGGTTTTTTTGCAGGGCCAGCGGGCGTAGCGTATCCACCACGTCCCTGACCACGTCCTGGCACTGCACGGTTTCCAGTTCCAGCGTGACCTTGCCGGCTTCGATCTTGGCGACGTCCAGAATGTCGTTAATCAGCGAGAGCAGGTGGCGCGCGCTGGTGCGGATGGTGTTGAGCTGCTTGTCCTGTTCCGGCGTCAGCGGGCCCGGCAGCTTCATCAGCAGCGCGCCGGTGAAGCCGATGATGGCGTTGAGCGGCGTGCGCAGCTCGTGCGACATATTGGCGATGAAGGCCGACTTCATGCGGCTTGCTTCCGCCAGTTCCAGATTCTTCAGCGCGATTTCGCGGTTGATGGTTTCCAGTTCGCCGGCGTGGTGCGCCAGGCGCATGTTCAGCTCGATCACTTGGCGTTCGCGCGCCTGCAGTTCGCTGTTGACCTGCACCGCCTGTTCGTAGGTGGAGATCAGCAGGTCGAGAATTTGCTGGCGGTCGGCGTTGATGAAGTGCTTTTGCTCGCCCAGGTACAGGGCGATGCCGATCTCCATGTTCTGGTTCTTGCGCAGCTTCTGATTCATCAGCATGTGGCCGATGCGGTTGAGCAGATAGTCTTCCGCGTACGGCTTGCGGATGAAGTTATCGGCGCCGCACTCGATGCCGCGGATGATGTCCTTCGGATCCATCAGCGAGGTTACCAGGATCACCGGAATGTCGCGCAGCTCGTCATCGGCCTTGATGGCGCGGCATAGCGTGTAGCCGTCCATCTCCGGCATGACGATGTCGGACAGGACCAGGTGCGGCTTGCGTTCGCGGATAGCTTCCAGCGCCAGGCGGCCGTTCGGCGCCACGCGCGCGCCGTAGCGCATCGACTGGATAAGCCGGCGCAGTCGTTCTGCCTGGGTGGGGCTGTCTTCGACGATCAGTATTTCGATTTCATCGGGCTGAATTTCGTAGCTGGTGTCCACAGACCACCCTCCTGGTACATAGTTAGCTTGACAGACTATATCGGATTACCCCCTCAAGGGGAAGTTCCCTCCCCCTGGAATGCACCGGCGCGCCAGGTCAAAACCAGCGTGTCGCGGTGTCCATGCACGGCCAGCGGCTGGATTGGAGTGGATTCGTGGATGACAGTCGCATCGTCCAATAACAACAACGTCCATGGCGCGGTCATGGTGAAGCGCTTGCCATTGGGGCCGTCGGCTTCAAACACGCGCGTTTCCCCGCCCTTGATGCCTTCGCGCGCGATCAGCAGCACGGCGACGAAATCGACGCCGTCGCGATGCGCGCCCTCCGGCGTCGGGCGGCCGATGCCGTCGGTGGTGTCGATGCGGAACTGGTGCGCTTCAACATACCATGGCTCGTTGCTGTTGCGCGCCTGGCTGCACACCTGGCCGATGGCGGTGATCAGCGCCGGCCATGCCGCTTGCGTGACGGTAGCTGGCAGCACCGGCTCGAACAGGCGATGCATGCCGCCGTGCAGGGCGTTGTATTCCAGCGGCTGCCAGTGGGCGCGGTGCGCGGTCTGCGTCAAGTGGCGGCCGTCCTGCACGAAGCAGGAGTGTCGGCGGCGGCGATAGCGGCCGCCGTCTTTCAGGTAGTTGTCCAGCTCCAGCGTGTCCCAGCTCGGCACGAGGTCGTTGAGCGCGGCCAGCGGCACGCCGGCCAGTGCCGCCACATCCTGCGGTTGCAGCAGCGCGTAGCCGTCGTTGCGCAAGGCGGCAGCCGCATCGGACAGCGGCGTGTAGATAGGTGTCGTCATAAGGCTTAAGCGGAGGCGTTCATCAGGCTGGCGCGCAAGTCGTCCAGCTGGTGCTTCATGCCGACCACCTGGTCAAGCGTGCACTGGGTCGCTTGCAGGATCGATGGCGGCAGCTTGGCGGCTTCGTGGCGCAGGGCGTCGCCGTGCGGCGTCAGCTTGATGATCACCTGGCGCTCGTCGCTGGCGGCGCGGGTGCGGGTCAGCAGCTCGGCCGCCTCCATGCGCTTGAGCAGCGGCGTCAGCGTGGCCGAGTCGAGGAATAGGCGTTCGCCCACCTCCGACACGGTCAGTTCATTTTTCTCCCACAGCACCATCATGACGAGGTACTGGGAGTAGGTGAGGCCGAGGCCGCGCAACAGTTTGCGGTAGAGCTTGCTCATCGCCAGCGAGGTCGAATACAGGGCGAAGCAGAGCTGGGCGTCCAGTTGCGGGACGGCGGAGTGAGTTTGAGTAGGCGTTTCCATGTCCTTAGTATAGGTAGTGTGCTATATAATTGCAAGCTAGGCGGGGAAAAATAGTTTTGGCAGACAATTCTGCTCGGTTATGATGATGGTAAGAACACAGGGGGAGTGGCGGCAGATGAATGTCAAAAAGGCCATCGTACTGATCGTCGATGAGGCCACGGATAAGCTGATCCAGATGAATGGCATGCTGGAAGATCAGTACGAAGTCCGGCTGGCCAATAGTGGCCGCGCGGCGCTGGAGATCATGCAGCACGTGCCGCGCCCGCACATTGTGGTGGTGGATGCCGAGCTGCCCGTCATTGATGGCTACAGCGTCTGCCAGCAGCTGAAGTCCAGCCCCGACACCGCCGATATCCCGGTCATCGTCCTGCAGCGCGAGGTGGACGAGCAGCGCGCGCTCGACATGTGCGCGGCCGACGTGGTGCCCAAGCCGGTCAGCGCCGCTGTGTTGCGCGCGCGCGTCGACACCCACCTGCAATTGCGCCACTCGCGCGAACTGCTCAAGCAGCAGCGCAATCTGCTGGAACACGTGGTGGAAGAGGTCACGCTGGAATTGAGCCAGATGCTGGATGCGATGATCTGGGCCATGGCCTCGCTGGCCGAAACGCGCGAGTACGAAACCGCCAACCACCTGCGCCGCGTGCAGCACTACATCGCCGCGCTGGCGCGCCAGCTGCAATCGCACAAGCGCTTCTCGGAGGAGCTGAGCGACGCCAATATCAAGGCGCTGTTCAAGGCCGCGCCGCTGCACGACATTGGCAAGGTGTCGATCCCGGACGCCATCCTGCTCAAGCCGGAGCGCCTGACCGACGAAGAATTCGAGGTCATGAAAAAGCACACGGTGTATGGCCGCGACGCCATCGTCAACGTCGAGAATGCGCTCGGCTACACCAACACCTTCCTGCGCTACGCGCGCGAGATCACGTATTCGCACCAGGAGAAGTACGACGGTTCCGGCTACCCGGAAGGCTTGGCCGGCGACGCGATTCCGATGTCGGCGCGCTTGATGGCGGTGGCCGACGTGTACGACGCCCTGATTTCCAAGCGCGTGTACAAACCAGCCTTCACCCACGAAACCGCAATGGAGATGATACGGCAGGGCAGCGGCGAGCACTTCGACCCCGACGTGGTCGATGCGATGCTGACGGTGGAGGAGGAGTTCAGGGCCATCGCCGAACGTTACAGCGACCCAGCCGGCTGATCATGCGCGGGCGCGGCTATCTGGCATTTTTTGTCGGGATAAGCCTGACGGCCTGGACTTGCTATTTCGTGATGGAGGAGCAGCAGAAGCTGCAAGTCCAAGCCGGCTTCCAGCGCGACGCCGAGAAAGTGGCGCGCGATACCCAAAGCCGGCTGCAAATTTACTTCGATAGCCTGCACGGCATGAAGGGCGTGTACGCGGTCAACGACCGCATCGACCGCCTGCATTTTCACCGCTACGTCAATGAACTGAAGATCGACAAGCGCTATCCCGGTTTCCAGGCGCTGCAATTTGTGCGCGTGGTGCCGGAGGCGCAGCTGCCGGCCTTCGTCGAGCGTGTCAAGCGCGACACCAGCGTCGACCCCAAGGGTTATCCTGATTTTTACCTGCACCCGGCCAGCGCGCGCTCACCGCACTACATCATCGAGTACACCGAGCCGCTGAAAGGCAACGAGAACGCTTTCGGTCTGGATCTGAGCGCGCTGCCGCAGCATTTGAAGGCGCTGGAACTGGGTCGCGACAGCGGCGAAATCGTTGCCACCGGCCGCATTACGCTGGTGCAGGACGCCAGCGGTGAGCCGGGCTTCGTGGCGCGCGCGCCGGTGTATCGCAACGATGTGCCGCTGGAGACCACGGCGCAGCGGCGCGAGGCGATCGTGGGCTTCGTCGCCATCGTGTTCCGCATGAATACCTTGATGCGCGAAGTGGTCGATCCGGCGCTGCTGGAACACCTGCACTTGCGCATCGAGGATGGCGGTTTCCAGAACGGTAAGCCGCTCGATCCCGGCGTTGATCCGCTGATGTACGACAGCGACGGCCGAGTGGAATCGCATCAGGAACGCGCCGAGCTGGTGCCGGGACTGGTGACGCAGACCGTGCTGCCGGTCGGGCAGCGCAACTGGATCATGAAGTTCGAGGGGCGCGCCGGCTCGCGTTATGGACGCTCGCAATTGCCGGTGGTGTTGATCGGAGTCGCCGGCTTCACCATCAGCGGCTTGATCGCGCTGCTGCTGGTGGCTAACCGGCGCGAGTCGGATGCGCGCCATGGGCTCGAGTTCAGCCTCAAGGAACTGGAGCTTCAAAAGAATAACGTGGAAGAAGCGCGCAACGATTTGTCGCGCGTGGTGGCGACCTTGAAGCAGGCGCAAACCAATCTGCAAACCTCGGAGAAGATGGCGTCGCTGGGCGCGCTGGTGGCCGGCGTCGCGCACGAGTTGAATACGCCGATCGGCAATAGCCTGCTGACCGCCAGCGCCCTGGGCGACATGGTGCGCGATTTTGAGCGGCGCTTGAAAGAAGACGGCGGCTTGAAACGCTCGGCGCTGGAATCGCACCTAGGCGATGCGCGCAAGGCTTGCGACATCATGACCAGTTCATTGACGCGGGCGGCGGATTTGATCACATCGTTCAAGCAGGTGGCGGTGGATCAAGCCAGCGGCCAGCGGCGCCGCTTCCGTTTGGACGAAGTGCTGCACGATACGCTGGCGACGTACGCGGCGCAGCTGCGGCGCGCCTCCTGTTCGGTCACGGTGGACGTGCCGGCAGACCTGGTGTTCGACTCTTATCCCGGCAGCTTGAGCCAGGTGCTCAGTAATTTGATCGGCAACGCGCTGCTGCACGGCTTTGACGGCCGCGATGACGGCACGCTGTGGATTAGCGCCCGGCGCGAAGGGCCGGATTTGGCGGTGCTGCAATTACGCGACAATGGTGTTGGCATGACCGACGTGGTGCTGCATAAAATCTTCGATCCCTTCTTCACCACCAAGATGGGGCAGGGCGGTTCCGGGCTGGGGATGAATATTGTTTATAACATTGTCACCAGCGTCTTGAAGGGCACCATCCGCGTGGAGTCGGTGCCGGCGGAAGGCACCAGCGTGACGCTGGTGCTGCCGCTTTGGCTCAAGGAAGACGTGCTTCAGGCGTAGCGCTGGCGCAGCAGGGCGAGCATCGCTACGTTCAACTCCCACGCATTCGACACTTCCTGCTGCGTGTAGGGCAGGGTTTGCGTGTAGGGCACTGGGCCGAATTCCGGCGTCAGCGTCATGCGTTCGGCACCGGCCTCGCGGCGCAGGCGGATCACTTCATCCCACCACGACAAATGCGCTTCCAATGCGGCTTGCGATTCCGGCGCGCGGAAGTCGGCCACTTGCGGGCCTTGCGCATGACCGACGCGGGCGTGGATGTGGCGTACGCGCGGCAGGGTCTTGGCCAGCGTTTCCGGCTGGTCTTCCAGCAGCGTCTCGCATACGCAGCACCAATGCGACAGGTCGGCGGTCAGGTGCAGGTTGGGCATCTGCTGCAAGTACGGCAGCAGCAGCATCGGGTGCGCGCTGAAGCGGCTGCGGTGCGTCTCGTGATAAATCGGCACGCCGTGCTGGCGCGAGATATCGTCGGCGAGGTCCAGCAGTTCGCGGTTCTGTTCCGGCGTGAAGAAGTCCTTGCCGGTTTGGGAATTGATGTGCAGCGGCTTGGCGGCGCAGGCGTTGTGCAGCAGTTCGGCCAGCGCGGCCTTGTGCGGCTCGAAGTCCTTGTGGAACACGGTCTCCCATTGGCCGACGATCAGCGCGAGGCCGGCGTCGGCGATGCGGCGCGTCCAGTCGTCGCGGGCGGCGGCGTCCAGCGGCAGCGACATCTCGATGCCGTCAAAGCCGGCAGCCTTGGCGCGGTCGATGAAGACTTGCGGTTCCAGTTCGTGATGGCCCCAGTGGGCGGCGAAGATTTGGAGCTGCATTACAGGAAGCCTCGCGCCGGCAGTTTGTCGTCGCGCTGAATCCAGTTTTGCGGCGAGTAGTTGGTGGCGCCGTCGGTCACGTGCAGGGTGTAGGCGTGGCGCGAGACTGGCGAGCGATTCGGCGCGCTGTAGTGCGGCAGCAGGCCGTGGAAGCATACCAGGCTGCCGGCCTTGCATTCGAGCGGCACGGCGGTGCTGTTGTCGGGCCAAGGCATATCGCTGAGCTTTTCCATGCGCACGTCGTCGCCGTTGCGCAGGAAGCGCTCGCGCATCGGGCCGCGATGGCCGCCCGGTTCGGCCCACATGCAGCCGTTGTCCAGCGTGGCGTCTTCCAGCGCGAACCAGAAGGTGGTGACGCTGACTGGATCGGTGTCGAAGTAGGTGGCGTCCTGGTGCCAGCGCACCTCGCCGCCGATGCCGGGCTGCTTGAAGATATACATCGATTGCCAGACTTTGGGATCGGACAGGCCGATTTCGCGCGCCAGTTGTTCGAGGCGGGCGTCGGCGGTGAAGGCGCGGAAGGCTGGATCGAGATCGTGCATGGCGTGGCCGATCTTGTTGATCGACAGTTCCTTGGCTTGTTTCAGCTGGCCGTCCGGGCCGAAGGCTTCTTCTTCAAAGAAGCAGCGCACGGTGTTGTCGGAGCCGAGGAAGTAATCGTCGGTGGTCTTTTCCTGCTCGATGGTGCTGAAGATGCCGGATTGGCTGCTCGGGTCGAAATCGTTGACAATCTGCGCAGCGCGGGCGCGCAGGGCGGCGATTTCTTCCGGGCTCTTGAAGCCGGGGATAACGATGAAACCATCGCGTTGATATTGTTGTTTTTGTGCTTCTGTCAGCATTTTCGGCTCCATCGGTGGATATTCAATGGCTGCCATTTTACAAGGACTTGGGTCGGAAAAAGGTTGACACATTGTCGCCAGAATGAAGACAATCAAGACATGGATCAGTTACGGGCAATGGAAATATTTGTCGAGGTGGCAAGGCAGCGCAGTTTTAGCGAGGCCGGCCGACGCCTTGGGCTGACGCGGGCGATGGTCAGCAAGCACATTTTGCAGCTGGAAGAAAAGCTCGGTGCGCGGCTGTTGCACCGTTCCACGCGTGAGGTGAGTCTGACCGATGTTGGTCAAGCCTATCTCGTGCCATGCACGGCGGCCGTGGCGCAAGCCCAGGAAGCGGCGCGGGTGGTTGCGCAGGCTGGCGACGATCTGGCTGGGCCGCTGCGGATACAAGCGCCGTCGAGTTTCGGCAGCGAGTGGCTGGCGGGATCGCTGGCGCAGTTCGCGTTGCAGCATCCCTTGCTGGAACCGATGCTGTACGTGGACGACGCGCTGCTCGATCCGATCGAGCATGGCTTTGATTTGACGATACGGGTGGGCGGCATACCGGACGTGCACGCGCTGGCGATGCGGCCCTTGGCTCCGTGCCGTGGCGTGCTATGCGCATCGCCGGAATATTTGGCACGGCACGGCGTGCCGCAAACGCCGCAAGACTTGCAGCAGCACCGCTGCCTGCACTTCAGTCATCTCACCGACGGCACCCAGTGGCACTTCACGCGCGGCGACGAGCAGCAATCAGTGCGCGTCCCCGCAGCCTTTACCGCCAACAATGGACTGGTCCTTCAGCAAGCCGCGCAGCGCGGCCTAGGCATCGTGTACAACACCACCTTCCTTGCATGGCGCAGTCTAAAAGAGGGCTCGCTAGTACCTGTGTTAAGCGACTGGGAACTGCCCCTAAATCATCTAAGCGCGTTATATCCCGCCAGCCGTCAGCCTTCCCCCAAAGTTCGCGCCCTGATCGACTTCCTCGTCGCCGAATACCACCCCGTCCCGCCTTGGGATCGCGAGCTTGAATATGCCTAGAATGATGGGGTTGACGTTGCAGTTGATCTTGTCCTGGTGCAGATGGCACCAACCCAACCCGCACACCGCTGCGGCCAGGGTCTGACCCCGAATGGGGTCAGACCCTTTCGGTAGGGGTACTTTTTAGCTTGGCACTCATGCTGAGCACCCCGCTATTTGCCAGCCGCCGTCTTGATAGACGCGCTGGTCGTCGAGGTAGACGCCTTCGGTGACGGCGAAGACGTCGATATGGTAGCGGGCGTCTTTGCGTTTGAGTTGCGGCTTGGTATAGACGCCATGCTTGGCGCCCAGCGACAGGTGAATGCCGCACATGCGTTCATAGGTGCCGATGTCGTCCACCATGCAGTCGCGCGAGAAGGCGCGGTTCATGCCGAAGCCTAGTTCGCGCAGCCACACTTCGCCTTCGTGCTCGCGGATGATGGCCAGCATGTTGTCGAATTCCGGCGTGCTGTTTTCCACGCCGACCACGCGGCCTTTTTCGACGATCATGGTGATCGGTGTTTGCGGCTTGTTGACCAGGAACTTGGTGTCGCCAAACACGAACACGCGCACGCGGCCGCTGACCGCTTCCAGATCGCGCGCCTCGGTAAAGACTTCGCCCAGCGGGAACTGCCCGCCGATGTTGGTCATGCCGCTGTAATCGCCGATATTCAGCTTGGCCGCTTCAAACGGCGAGGCAAACACCAGGCGCTCACCATTGCCGCTATCGACCACGCCATGCTGCGCGCTGTCGATGCGCGCCTTCAGCGCATGGCCGACGCCACGATAGTAGGACGGATCGTAAGCCAGCGAATCGATGTAGTGCAGTCCCTGCTCGCCCGGCATGCGCGACAAGTGCACGTGCTCGATCACCTTCAGCCCGCGCTTGAACAATTCGATGCGGATGCGGTAGGCGTCCATGCGGAAGCTGGAGGACTGCACCAGCACCACCAAGTCGCCCGCCTGCATGCGCTCGAACATCGCGAGAATGACGTCCGGCGTGGTGCTGTCGAAATCGATGAACTGCGCTTCCGGCACTACGCGGCGATAAGCCTCGGTCAGCACACGATTAAGTTCGGTGCGGGTGTCGTAGACGATCAGCGCAGCGTGCGGCGCGCGGTGTTCGATGGCGTGGGTCAGGGTGTCGCGCAGATTGCGTTCGGCGGTATCGGTGGCGGATGGGGGCAGGGAAGACGTCATGGTGCTGCGGTTTAGAGGGATCAGCCCGCATTATAAGGTAGTTGCCGGGGGCGCCACGCCGCTGCGCTTTCTCCTTGTAATGCACTGGGGAGCGATATAGAATTAAAAAATAGCCTACCAGCAACTTCATGGCAATAACAACAGGAAGCAAGATGACCGTATTAATGGGACAGGATTTGCCGCTGGAGCGACCGGATGCAACCGGGCGTGCAGCGTTGTTTGTGCCGACCGCGGCAATCAAGGGTGACGTGCTGGAAGCTGTGCGCATGGGCGCCGCCATTGTTGGTTATGGCAACCATGACCGAACCTTAACGATTTACTACGAAAGCAATCGTTTCAACGAAGCCAACCTGGTCAAGTGGGAGCAGAAGGCGCGCAAGGCGTTTGAGCGGCTGGCGGAAAATCTGCCGACCGTGTCCAAGATGATCAGCAAGCCGGAGAACTTCGAGCAGGTCGGCTACATCAGCAACAAGGGCATCCTGATCCGCCGCATGGAAAAGCTGCGCAACTGGCTGGAAAAATCCGATGCGCTCGACACCGGCCCCGCCTCCGAAACCATCGACTTCGCCCCGCCGCCCCCACCGAAGAAAATCGTCGCTGAATAAGCCGTGCGCTGCGTTTGCGCGCGGCGAAGTATGCTCTTGGAAAGAAGTCATTCTTTCAGGAGATGAACATGCGTTATTTTGTGATGATGGTAGCGGCGCTGGCGCTGCTGGGTGGTTGCCAGAAGAAGGATGATCCGAGCGAGGCAGGCCCTGCCGAGCGCGCCGGACGCAAGATCGACCAGGCCACCGAGCAGGCTGGCCAAAAGCTCGATAACTCGGTGCAAAAGGCTAGCGAGCAACTGAACGATGCGGCCAAGGAAACCAGCCAGCGTCTCGATCAGGCCAGCGACAAGGCTAGCGAAAAGCTCAATGAAGCGACCAAGGAAGCCGGCCGCAAACTGGAGCAGGCCGGCGAGAAGATGCAGTCCGCCGCCGAGGAACGCGAATCGAAAAAGTGATCAGTGCTTCTGCGTGGCCTGCTTGATCGAGACCACGTTGGTGTGTTCGTTCGGCGTGGTCGGATGGGTGCCGGGATCGCCGCCCAGCACCACGCTCAGGTCGACGAAGCCGGCGCGCCACGCGCGTTCCAAGTCCTGTTCGATCGCTTCCATCGAGGTGAGGTGGAAGTTCTCGAAACCGCGCACGCCGTAAGCGCGGTTGCGGCCGTGCGCCTTGGCCAGGTACAGCGCCATGTCCACCAGGTTGACCGCGCGCTCCCACGGCAGCGGCACGCCGCCCGGCACCAGCGGGAACGGCGAGAAGCCCACCGACACATTCACCGAGATCTCGTGCTCTTGGTACTTGAGCGATTGCGACGAGATGCCCAGCAAAATCCGCCGCGCGATTTCATCGACGCCGTGACGCGGTATCGCCGGCAGGAAGGCGAGGAATTCTTCGCCGCCCCAGCGCACGATCATGTCGGTCTCGCGCAGCGCGATGCGCAGATTCTCGGCGATCATCTTCAGCACCGCATCGCCGGCCGCGTGGCCATAGTTATCGTTGATATTCTTGAAGTGATCGACGTCCAGCAGGAACAGCGCGCCGACGACATCATCGCTGCGTTTATCCTGCGTATTCAAGCCGCGCATGAATTCCTGGAAGTGGCGGCGGTTGTACAGCGAGGTCAATGGATCGAGCGTGGATTGCGCTTTCAGCTCCAGGTTCTTTACCTCCAGCTGCGCATTGGTGTTCCGCACTTTGCGGTACAGCAGCCCGACCACCGCAGCGGCCAGCGCAAACACCAGGGCCAGCAGCCACCACACGCGCTGCTGCAGGCGGCGATTATCGATCTCCGCGCCCTTGACTTGATTCTCGCGGCTTAGCAGTTCGATCTGGCGCTGCTTCTTCTCGGTCTCGTATTTTTCCTGAAGCTCCAGCATGGCTTGCTGGCGGCGCTTTTCAAACAGCTCATTGGAGATGGCGCGCTCGCGGTGATACGCCGACACCGCACCGGCCAAGTCGCCCGCCCGCTCCAGCGCTTCGCCATATTCGCGCAGGGCCGCTTGCAGATCGGGCTTGTTGTTCTCTTGCTCGTAGCGCGCCATGCCGGCTTCGTACTGCTTCTTGCCTTCGGCCAGACGGCCCATGCCGATGTAGGCTTGGCCCAGATTGACGCGCGCTGTCGCTTCGGTCGACTTGTCCTTGGTCTCTGCGGTCGAACGCAGCGACTCTTGCGCGTACTGCGCAGCGCGCGCGTAGTCATGCTCTTTCAGATAGCTGTCCGACAGATTGACCAGTGTGACGCCGACCATGCGCTCCGCACCCATCTTGCGTTCGATATCAAGACTTTGCAGCAGCGCGCGCAAGGCGCGCTTCGGCTGGCCGGAATCGATCGCCAGCGCGTACTCAGTGTTCTTCGCCATCGACATGCGTCCCGGCGAATTGAGTTTTTCGGTTTCGGCCAGCAGTTCATCCAGCGTTTCGGAGGCATTCTCGTACTCCTTCATCTGCACGTGCAGCTTGGCCAGCGCGTTCAACGCTGCCACCAGGCTGATGGCGTCACCGGCCGGCGGCCGCGCAATGTCCACCGCGTGCTGCAGCTTGACCAGCGCAGCGGGGAAGTTACCTTGTTCGGCGTAGCTCTGTCCCGCCGTGATGGTGGACTGCACCTTGAGCTGATTGTCGCTGGTAGTGTGCGCCAGCTTCTCGGCAGCGAAAGCGAGATTGTGCGCGGCGTCGACTTCAGCCTGCGCAAACAGCACGTAGGTTTTAGCCAGCATGCCCTTGGCGATGATGGCGTTATCGTGCAGCGATTTGCCGAAGGCGATGATCTGTTCTGCCGCTTCCAGCGCCACGTCGTTCTGGCCGAGGCGCATGCGCACGGCGCTCATCTGGCTGAGGAATTCGGCGCGGGTGGTGGAAGGGGCGGCGGCCAGCTCGGGTTGCAGTTTTTGCAGCTGCGCCAGCGCCTTATCGGGAACGAAGCGGCTTTGTTCGCGAACATCGAGAATGCGTTCGTCGAGCGTGGCCTGAGCCAGCGCCAGGGCAGGCGCCAGCGCCAACGCAACGGCAGCTACCAAGGCCCGCCGTTTCGTTTGCCACCACTCGCCGTTTCTCAAACCTGCCAACTTAAAGCCCCCGGGATTGCCGCGCAATGTCTAGACAATTATATGCTTGTTGCAGACGAGAAAGCCTCAACATAGGCGAATTATTCTCTAAAATCGCACATTTTTCAGGCAGCGGCCATCCCTCATGCGGCCAATTGTTGCAAAAGATATAGGCGTTGATACAAGCCGCCATCGATTTGCATCAGCTGCTCGTGGGCGCCGGTCTCGGTGATGCGGCCGTGATTGAGCACGATGATGCGGTCGGCGTCGCGGATGGTCGACAGGCGGTGGGCGATGGCGATCACCGTCACCTTGCCGCGCAACTCATCGAGCGCCTGCTGGACGATTTGCTCGGTTTGCGAATCGATGTGCGAGGTGGCTTCGTCCAGCAGCAGGATGCGCGGCGTGCCGGCCAGCGCGCGGGCGATGGCGATCAGCTGCTTCTGGCCGACCGACAGGCGCGAGCCGCCTTCGCCCAGCGGCGTGTCGTAGTCTTGCTCCAGCGCCGCGATGAAATCGTGGGCGTGGGCGGCGCGGGCGGCGGTTTCGATTTGCTCTTGCGTCAGGCCGCGGCCCATGTCGATATTTTCACGCGCGGAGGCAGCCAGCAGGAACGGGTCTTGCGGCACCAGGCCCACTTCGGCGCGGAAACGTTCATTGTCGATCGCATCGAGCGGCATGCCGTGCACCATGATGCTGCCATGCTGCGCCGGATAAAAGCGCAGCAGCAGCGACAGCAAGGTGGACTTGCCGCTGCCGGTGTGGCCGACGATGCCGACGAAATCGCCCTGCGGAATATCGAGCGACAAATCGTGCAGCACGGTCTGTCCCTCGTTGTAAGCGAAGTTGAGATGGCGGATGGCGACGGCGGGCGCGTTGCTGTCGTTGGCTGCGTCGGCGTGGGTGGCGTGACCGGTGTGCTCCTTGGCCGCGCCTTCATCGAGCAAGGTCGCTACGCGCGCTGTTGCGACAACCGATTGCTGCAATTGGCTGAACTGCATGGTGATCTGGATCAGCGGCTCGATCACGCGCGCGAGGTAGCTGATGAACGCATACAGCACGCCGACTTCCGTGGCCGTCATCTCGCGGTGGCCGAACATGAAAATCACGGCGGCCAGCAGGATGATGTTGAACAGATCGAGCGCGGGACGCAGCAGCCAGGCATTGGCGCGCAGCTCGGACAGGCGCGCCGTGTAGTGGTCTTGATTGGTGGTGGCGAAGCGCTGGCCGAAACGCTGCTCCGCGTTGCTGGCCTGGAGGACGCTCATGCCGCCGATGGATTCCGCCATCTGGCCGTTGATTTCGCTGCGCAGCGCGCGGGCGCGGGTGACGGCCGGTGCGCTCCAGCGCTGGTACAGCCAAACGATCAGCAGCACGGCAGGCAGCAGCGCCAGCACAATCAGCATCAGGCGCCAGTCCAGCCACGCCATCGCGCACATGGTGCCGATCAAAACGATGGTCGAATCGAGCATCACGAACAGCACCTGGATGTACAGGCTTTTCACCGCCTCGGTATCGTTGGTGACGCGCGAGACCAGCTGGCCGGTGATGGCGCGGTCGAAGAACGACATCGGCAGCAGAAGCACGTGGGTGTAGACCATCTCGCGCAAACGCATCACCGAGCGCATGGCGAGGCCGGACAAGCGCACCAATTGAAGGTAGCGCAAGCCGCTGGCGATCCAGCCGGTGACCACCACGCCGGCCAGCAGCCCGGCCATGCGCGGCCAATCGAGATGGTGCGGCAGCAGGTGTTCATCGATCAGCGCCTTGCCCATGATGGGCCCGAGCACTTCCAGCAGGGCGGCGATGGCCAGCCACAAGATGGCCCATCCGAGATGATGCTGGTCGGGCCTGGCGGCGCGGCGCAGCAGCGAGACGGCTTGCCGCATCTGGCCTGTTGTCGATTTATATTCAGGCTTCATCGAGACTGGCTTCCAATTGTTGATAGCGCCACTGGCTGGCATACCAGCCGTCCAGTGCGAGCAGTTGTTCGTGGTTGCCGGTTTCGGTGATACGGCCTTCGCGCAGCACGATAATGAGATCGGCGCTGACCACGGAGCTGAGGCGATGGCTGGCGATGACTGCGCTGCGGCCCTTGCGTGCTGCACGCAGTTCTTCGAGGTGCTGGAGGATGCGCGTTTCGGTGCCGGTATCGACGGCGGACAGCGCATCATCGAGCAGCAGCAAATCGTTATCGGCCAACAGCGCGCGGGCGATGGCGACGCGCTGGCGCTGGCCGCCGGACAGCGTGATGCCTTTCTCGCCGACTTGCGTGTCATACCCTTGCGGGAACAGCAGGATGTCATCGTGAATGGCGGCGAGATTGGCCGCGTGTTCGATCTGCGCGCGGGTGGCGTCCGGGCGGGCGAGGGCGATGTTGTCCGCAATCGACGCCGAGAACAGGAAGGACTCTTGCGGCACCCAGCTGATGGCGGCGCGCAGCGCGTGCAGCTTGTATAGCTCGAGCGCGTGGCCGCTCCACTGCACGCTGCCGTGTTGCGGCGTCAGTTGACGCAGCAGCACGCGCAGCAGCGTGGACTTGCCGCTGCCGGTCGGGCCGACCAAGCCTAGCGTCTGGCCGGGCTTGAGTTCCAGCGTGATATCGCTGATGGCGGGTGTGGTTTGCTCCGCGTAGGCATAGCTGATATCGCGCAGCGTGAGCGGGCCAGGAGGCACGGTGGTCAGCGTGCCGTGATCGTCGACCGCCAGTGGCGCATCGAGCATCGGCTGCAGGCGCTGCCAGGCTGCGCGTCCGCGTTCAATCAGCGATAGCACCCAGCCGGCAGCGAACATCGGCCAAATCAGCTGGCCCAGATACATGGTGAACGCGGTCAGCGCGCCGATGGTCAGCTGATTTTGCCAAACCAAGTAGCCGCCCAGGCCCAGCGTCAAGCCACTGGCGGCGGTCAGCGTCAAGCCGACGGCAGGTTCGTAGGCGGCTTCCCACACTTGCGCGCGCAGGCTGGCGTCGGAGGCTTTCGACGCCAGCTCGGAAAACTGCCTGGCGCTGCGCTGCTCGAGACCGAGCGCGCGCAAGGTGCGCACGCCCGACAGCGTCTCCTGCACATGATCGTTGAGCGCGCTAAAGCGCTTGAGCGAATCGGTGGAGGCAGTGTGGATATGTCCCGAGATATACCAGAACGCCCACGCCATCAGCGGGAACGGCAGCAGCGCGATGCAAGCGAGACGCCAATCGACACCGAGCAGCATTACGCCCAGCACCATCACCAGCGTGAGCGCGCCGTCGAAGCCGGCCAGCATGGCCTCGCCGGCGGCCATCTCGATGGCGTCGATATCGTTGGTGGCGAGCGCCATCAAATCACCGGTGCGCTGGCGCTGGTAGAAAGCCGGGCCTTGCAGCGTCATGCGCGTGTAAAGGCGAGTGCGCAGCGAGACGCCCAGCTTGTAAGCGGCGCCGTACAAAATCTGCCGCCAAGCGACGCGTAAAAAGTAAATGCCGACACCAATCAACAGCAGGGCGCCGATTTCCATCAGCAGCGCGTTGCCGGAAAGGGTGTGATTGGCCAAACCGTCGATCATGGCGCCGACCTTGCGCGGCACCCAGATTGTCAGGATAGCCACGCCGGTCAGCATGGCGCCGGACAGGATATAGGCGCGGCTGTGCTGGCGTACAAAGCCGCCGATCAGCCGAGAGAGATTAGACATGTTGCCTCGGGAAAGCGTGTAGCCCGCTAGGATACACAAAAATCCGGGGTCAGGTCCGCCATTTCTACACGAGCCCAGCCGTAGTTTTTGCTACGGCTGGGCTCGTGTAGAAATGGCGGACCTGACCCCGGATTGGCCGGAGGTTATTTCGAGGTTTTTGGGGCGGCGGACTTGGCTTTTGGGGCGGCCTTGGCGGGCTTGTCTTCCGGCGCCAGCGCGATTGGCTTGGGAGGCACTTCCGGGAAGGACGGCTTGAGGTCGGCCTTGACTTCGATGAAGGTGTCTTCTTCAGGAATCGGCGCGGCCAACGGTTTTGGTGCTTTCGGCACTTTCGGCGTCGGCGCGGCGACCGGTTCGTTGGCAGCCACGGCTTGCACAGCGGCAGTGACGGCGGCAGCCAGGGCCGGCGGCGTTTTCTGCGCGACGGTGGCTTTGGTCGCGACCAGCTCGGTCACTTGCTTGAGCGTGCTCTGGGCGCTCTGGATCAGTTCGTTCTGGGCGGTGGAGGCGATGCTGTACAGCTCGCGGCCGTAGGCCAGCAGGCTGTCAAAGCTGGCCGGCTCCGAGGTGCTCAGGGTGAAGAATTCTTTCGGATCTTTGGCCGCCAGCAGCTTTTTAGCGGCAGCCGAGGATTTTTCCACGGAGGCCTTGGTGGTATTGATGTTCAGGGCAATGACTTTTTCAGCGCTGTCGACGGCCGTGCTGGCCAAGGTGTTGAGGATTTGGAACTGCGCTTCGAGTTGCGATTTCGTGGCTGCGGAAAACTGTTCGGTGATCGATGACATGGTTTCTCCTGAAATTATGATGCAACGCAATAAGTCCATTCTAGCGACGATTATTTGGCTTGGAAAGTTATTTTTTCTACCATCTCTCTGCAATTGCTACAGCAAAATTAATGCGACGCAACAATTGGTGTATTTTGGTGAAAATGCCTACAATGGTTTTACTTTAAATCAATGGGAGTGCCGATGGACGTGGTGATCCGCAACGCCAACCTGCCCGACGGCCAGCTCGGCGTCGACGTTGCCATCGAGCATGGGCGCATCGTGGCAGTCGGTTCGCAATTGCCGCTGCAAGCGGCGCAGGAGATCGACGCCGGCGGCGATTTGCTTACCGCACCGTTCGTCGATGCGCACTTCCACATGGATGCCACGCTCAGCTACGGCCTGCCGCGTGTGAATGCGTCCGGCACGCTGCTGGAGGGCATTGCGCTATGGGGCGAACTCAAGCCGCACCTGACTCAGCAGGCCTTGATCGACCGTGCGCTTCAGTACTGCGATTGGGCCGTAGCGCGCGGCTTGCTGGCGATTCGCTCCCACGTTGATATCTGCGACGACCGCTTGCTGGCGGTAGAGGCGCTGCTGGAGGTTAAGCGCCTGGTCGCGCCTTACCTCGATGTGCAGCTGGTGGCCTTCCCGCAGGACGGCGTGCTGCGCGCACCTAACGCGCTCATCAATCTCAAGCGTGCGATTGCCATGGGCGTGGACGTGGTCGGAGGCATCCCGCACTTCGAGCGCACCATGGCCGAGGGCGCCGAGTCGGTGCGCATCCTGTGCGAGTACGCCGCCGACCAGGGGCTGATGGTGGACATGCACTGCGATGAATCCGACGATCCGATGTCGCGCCACATCGAAACGCTGGCTTACCAGAGCAACCGTCTCGGCCTGCACGGCCGCGTCACTGGCTCGCATCTGACGTCGATGCATTCGATGGACAATTACTACGTCAGCAAGCTGCTGCCGCTGATGCGCGAAGCCGGCGTGGCGGCGGTCGCCAATCCGCTCATCAATATCACCCTGCAAGGCCGCCACGACACCTATCCGAAACGCCGTGGCATGACGCGCGTGCCGGAACTGCTGGCGGCCGGCATTCCGGTCGCCTTCGGCCATGACTGCGCGATGGATCCTTGGTACAGCCTCGGCTCGGGCGACATGCTCGAAGTCGCGCACATGGGCTTGCACGTGGCACAGATGACGGGGCAGGACGCCATGCGCGAGTGCTTCCGCGCCGTGACCAGCACGCCGGCCGCCATCCTCGGCTTGCAAGGCTACGGCGTTGCGCCCGGCTGCCACGCCGACCTGGTGCTGCTGGACGCGGCCGATCCGGTCGAAGCGATCCGCCTGCGCGCCGCGCGCCGCATGGTGATGCGCCGAGGCCAGATCATCGCTGAATCGCCGTGCGCTCACGCCCGGCTGGCGCTGCCCGGCCGGCCCGGGCAAGTGAATTTCCGCTTGGGCCGCTAGCTGGACTTGGCCGGTAAAATACATGACAATTGAACACTGTTAAAAGCGCGTGGAGTTATCTTGAAAGAAATCGCCATTCGACCCGCAACAGAAGCCGACTTCGGCCCCATGTGGGAAATCTTCCAGGAGCTGATCGCCAGCGGCGACACCTACTACTTTGCCGCCGATACCAGGCGCGAAGATTGCCACGCTTACTGGTTCGGCCCCGGCGTGACCAGCTACGTCGCCATCCTCAACGGCGAGCGGCTGGTCGGCATGTACCGCCTGATGCCTAACCAGCGCGACCGCGGCGCGCACGTCGCCAACGCCTCGTTCATGGTCAGCCCGGCCGCGCAGGGTGTCGGTGTCGGCAAGCTGCTGGGCGCCGATTGCATCGAGCGTGCCCGCGCCGAGGGCTACCTGGCGATGCAGTTCAATTACGTGGTCAGCTCGAATATGCCGGCCGTGCTGCTGTGGAAGAAGCTCGGCTTTTCCATCGTTGGCACCTTGCCGCGCGCTTACCGTCATCAATACCTCGGCTACGTGGACGTCTACGTGATGTACCAATTGCTGGCAGACCCCACTCACTGGCCGGACGCATGAAGATACTGGAAACCGCACGCCTCACCCTCCGCACCATCAACGCTGACGACGATCTGTTTTACTACGAGCTGGTCAATGACCCGACGTGGCTGGAACACATCGGCGACAAGGGCATCCGCACGGTGGCGGAAGCGCGCACCGCGATTCTCGAAGGCCCGTGCGTGATGCAGCAGCGCCTCGGCCATTCGTTGTACGTGATGGAGCGCAAGAGCGACGGCCAGCCGCTGGGCCTGTGCGGCTTGATCAAGCGCGACAGCCTCCCCGATGTCGATATCGGCTACGCCATTCGTCCCGCCTACTTCGGCCAGGGCTACACCTACGAAGCGGCCGCTGCCGTGGTGGCGTACGCGCGCGACGTGCTCGGCATCAAGCGCTTGATGGGCATTACCAATCCGGCCAATACGGTGTCGATCAATCTGCTCGCCAAGCTGGGCTTGACCTTTGTCGAGTTCAAGGTGCTGCCGCCGGATGGTCGTCCTACCAATATTTACTCGCGCCAGCTGTTGCAATAGTGAGAATTCGATAGATTTTCACGCCTCCGTATTGGCATTTGCGCGGCACGCGTGCATGATGGGTAACAGTCCTTGCTAAGGAGGTAACAATGAAACTCGCCAATCTCAAGATAGGCGTACGCTTAGGGTTGCTCGGGGCATTCTTCTTCGTCGCGCTGGCCGTGGTGGCTACCTCGGGCTGGCGCGCGCTCGCCAACAGCAATCAGCGCAGCGCCGACGCCATGGCGCGCTCGGTCGCTATGAGCCAGGCCATCGACACGGCGCGCAGCGCGCAGGTCGAGTTCAAAACGCAGGTGCAGGAGTGGAAGAACATCCTGATCCGCGGTAACGATCCGGCCCAGCTGGACAAGTACAGCAAGGCCTTCGTCAAGGGCGGCGAGACCACCCGCGCCGAGTTGAAAAAGCTGGATGCGCTGCTCGATACGCTTAAGCTAAGCACGCCGCTGGTGGACGAGGCCATCAAGACCCAGAACGAGCTGGTCACGCGCTACATGGAGGCGCTCAAAAAATACGATTCGGCCAACGCCGAGAGCGCGCACGTGGTCGATGCGCTGGTCAAGGGCATGGATCGTGAGCCGACCAAGAAGATCGATGACATCGTCGCCTTTATCGGCGCCGAAGCCAAGCGCCTGAGCGAGACCATGGCGGCAGAAAACACTGCCGCCCACCGCTCGGCCATGCTGGCGATGGGCATTACGGTGCTGATCACGCTGGTGGTTGGCGTGGCGACGGTGCTGTGGCTGATCAAGAGCATCACGGTGCCGCTGGATGAAGCGGTGAGCGTGGCGCAGACCGTGGCTGGTGGCGATCTCAGCAGCGAGGTGCGGGTCAACAGCAGCGACGAGATCGGCGCACTGCTGGGCGCGCTCAAGCTGATGCAGCAGAACCTCAGCAACATCGTCGGCAAGGTGCGCACCGGCACTGAGACGATTCACGGCGCCACGGTGGAAATCGCCGCCGGCAATCTGGATTTGTCGGGCCGCACCGAGGAGCAGGCTAGCTCGCTGGAGCAGACGGCTGCCGCCATGGTGGAGCTGACCACTACCGTCAAGCAGAACAACGAGAACGCCGCCGAAGCGTGCCGGCTGGCCGACAGCGCCAGTAACGTGGCAGCCAAGGGCGGCGATGCGGTGGCGCAGATGGTGCGCACCATGGGCGAGATCAACGATAGCTCGCGCAAGATCGTCGACATTATCGGCGTAATCGACGGCATCGCTTTCCAAACCAACATCCTCGCGCTGAATGCGGCTGTGGAAGCGGCGCGCGCCGGTGAGCAGGGCCGTGGTTTTGCTGTGGTCGCCTCTGAGGTGCGCAACCTTGCCCAGCGCTCGGCCGCCGCCGCGCGCGAGATCAAGGAGCTGATCGGCACCTCGGTCGGTCGGGTGGAGGAGGGCAGCCGCCTGGTCGGGCAGGCGGGCGAGACCATGAACGAGGTGGTCAGCAGCGTGCAGCGCGTGACCGCCATCATCGGCGAAATCTCGGTGGCCAGCGGCGAGCAGCGCGACGGCATCGAGCAGATCAGCATTGCCATCAGCCAGATGGATAGCGTGACGCAGCAGAACGCTGCGCTGGTGGAGGAAGCCGCTGCCGCGGCCGATGCGCTGCAGCAGCAGGCTGCCAACTTGTCGGAAGCGGTCAGCATCTTCAAGCTGCAAGGACAGCCTAGCGTGTCGGCATTGCCGCCGTCGCGCAGCCGGGCTTTGCAACTGACAGCATAGGCTTTTGCTACAGGCCGTTTGATGTGCCTCAAGCGGGCGCATGAACGGCCTGTTTCTTACTGTCAGTTCCAATATCATTCCCTCTTCCGCAGTCCATCCGAGGAAGAGGGGCAGCATGAACAGCTTATGGCCGATAGCGGCCGGCATGGCGCCATGTTTGCTGGCGCTGGCGGCCGGTCAATGGCAGGCGCGCGGCCTGCGCGCGCGTTGCGCACAATTGCAAGCGGCGCTGGCGGCGCAGCGCGATACCGAGATGCGCCTGGACTTCATCGCCCATCACGACAGCCTGACCGGCTTGCCCAACCGCTTGCAGTTCCAGATGCAGCTGGAGCACGGCGTGGCCTACGCGCGCCGGCACGACAGCTTGCTGGCGGTGCTGTTTGTCGATATCGATCACTTCAAGACCATCAACGACACGCTCGGCCACGACGCCGGCGATCAAGTGCTGGTGCAGTTTGGCCAGCGCCTGCGCCAGTGCGTGCGCGAGGTGGACACGGTGGCGCGGCAGGGCGGCGACGAATTCATCGTGCTGCTGACGGAGCTGCGCACCGGCGCCGACGCCCAGCAGGTGGCGGAAAAAATCATGAAGGCGATTGCCGAGCCGTTCACCATCAACGGCGGCTTGATGCCAGTGGCCGCCAGCATCGGCGTGGCCGTGTATCCAGACGATGACGAGGATATCGAAACGCTGATCGAGAAGGCCGACCTGGCGATGTATGCGGCCAAGCAGCGCGGCAAGGGCGCCAGCCTGCGTTTCCTGCCCAGCATGCAGGCGCGCGCTTATTCGAGCCTGATACTGGAGACGGCGCTGCGCCACGCGCAGGAGCACAATGAGTTCATCCTCACCTATCAGCCCAAGCTGGATTTGAAGGAGCAGAAGGTCACCGGCGTGAAAGCGCTGCTGCGCTGGAAGCACCCGGAGCTGGGGCTGGTGATGCCCTTGGATTTCCTGCCGGTGCTGGAGCAAAGCGCCTTGATCCTGCCGGTCGGCGCATGGGTGATGACGACGGCGGCGGCGCAGGCGCGGCGCTGGATGGAGCGCGGCCATGCGCTGACAGTGGCCGTGCATCTATCGCCGCGCCAGTTCTTCCACAAGGAGATTGCGCAGGTACTGGCGGCCGCGCTGGAAAAGGCCGGTGTGCCGGGCCGCTGCATCGAACTGGAAATCACCGAGGCGATGTTGATCGACAAGGCGCAAAACGCGGAAGAGATTCTGCAGCAGTTCAAGCAGCTCGGCGTGCGGATTGCGATCAGCGATTTCGGCACCGGCTACGCCTCGCTCAATTATCTGCGGCGCTTCTCGGTGGATGTGGTGAAGATCGATAAATCGTTTGTCGATGATTTGTCGCGCGGCGGCGCGATGGTGCGGGCCATTATCGAGATGGCGCATACGCTGAACATGAAAGTGGTGGCGGCCGGCGTGGAAAGCGAGGAACAGCTGGCGCAGTTGTCCGAGATGGGCTGCGACGAGGCGTTCGGCTTTTGCCTCAGCGCCCCGGTGCCGCCGGAAGAAGTGGAGGCGCTGCTGGCGGGAAGCCAGCAGCGCGTGGAGATGCTTACTTCTTGAAGAACCAGGTCAGCGGCAGAGCGACCCGCGCCGACCACGATTTCTCATTGTGGCTGCCGCCTTCGGCCTCGTAGTAGTACAGGTCTTCATTGAGCTGATAGCCTTGCGCCAGCATGGCGTCGCGCATCTTGCGCGTGTCGGCTATGCCGTCGCCTTCGGTGCCGGCGTCGATGTAGAATTTCACCGGCTGGCGCGCCGGCACGTTCTTGATGAAGAACTGGTCATTCCACCAGAACGAACTCGATACGCCGCCTGCCTTGGAAAACACTTGCGGATATTTCTGCCCGATGTAGACCGAGGCGATGCCGCCCAGCGAAGAACCCATGATGGCTGTGTTCTCGCGGTCTTTCAGCGTACGCAGATTGGCGTCGGCCCACGGCTTGACGGTATCGACGATGAAGGCCGCGTAGGCATCCAGTTTACCGCCGCCGTATTGCTTGTCGCAGCACGGCGTGTATTCGCCGACGCGGTCTGGCGTGTTGTCGATGCCGACGACGATGGCCGGTTCAATCGCGCCGCTCGCAATCAGCTTGTCCATGGCGGTGGCGATTTCCCATGCGGCGCCGTAGGCTGCGGTTTTCGGATCGAACAGGTTTTGGCCGTCGTGCATGTACAGAACCGGGTAGCGCTGCTGCGGATTGGCGTCGTAGCCGGGCGGCAGGTAGATGCGCAGCTTGCGGCTGTTGTTCAACTGCGGCGAGGCGAAGTTGTCGACGATGCGCAGCGTGCCAGTGGCGACGGCCTTGGTTGGTGCATCGCTGTCCGGCACTGGCATTACGCGCACGCCGTGGATGTCGAACTTGTTGGATGCGCCTTTCACGCCGCCTGCATCGCTGTAGGTGGCGTTGTTCTTCATGTAGCTCATGTTGTAGAAGTCGGAGAGCTGCAAGGTGTAGCTGCCCGGCGTGAGCTTGGCGCGCAGCGGCGTCGAGTACTTGGCGCCTTCGTCGGCCGGGGAGTGCGGCAGTTGCAGCACGCCGTTGGCGACGATATTGCCGGTACTGTCTTTCAGTGCGGCCCATTTGACGCCGCCGCTGACGCCAAGGTTGATCTGGTGCGCGGTGTTGCGGTATTTGATTTGCAGCGCATAGCTGCCCGCGCGTTCAATCTTGATTTGCTGCGTGAAGATGTCGGAAGGCGAGGCGCCGAAATCAACGCGGGCGGTGGCGATGTTTTCGCCTTCGTTGAGGCAGACCGGCATGCTGTGGTGGCTGCGATTGCCGGACTTGGCGTACACCGCTTCCACTGCGTAGCAGAGATTAGCCGATGCGTCGGCGCGGCGATCCGCCCACTTGTCGGCGCTGATGCGCGGGCCGACCAGCTGGCCGTTGCGATAAATGTTGTACACCACGCCCGCCTGCGCGCCGGCGCCAGCTTCAATGCGCAGCGTCGGATAGCCGTAAGCGCCGCGTTCCAGTTTTGCGATGCGCGGTTCGGCCGGTGCGTACACGCTTGCATCTTGCACCAGCGGCTTTGCGCTCACGCTGCGCTTGGCCTGCTGGCCGGGCAGCAGTTTGCCGAGGCGGATTTCAATCGCGTTGTCATCGCCGAGCGCATCCCACGCCAGCGCGGCTTGCGCCGGCTTGCCGTTCAAGGTGATGCTGTCAACCGCGTAGTAGCCGTTGCCCTGCGCGACAGCGGGCAGCAGCACGCGCACTTGCATGCGCTTGCCGCGTATGGACAGATTGTTCAAGGTGATCGCCTCGCTACCGGCAAACGCTTCGCGCCGCAGCTTGGCGGTGATGAACGGTTTCAGCGTAATGCCGTCGTTGGTAGTCTGCACGCCAAACACGCTGCCCACCACCATGCCGAGATAGCCGCCGACAGACCACAACTGGCGGCGCGAGTTAACCACTGGGCCACTGAGCTCGCCGTCGTCCAGCGTTGGCTGGCCGGACAGCCATTCCAAATTCTCCATGTTGGAGAGATTGGTCGCCGCGCCGCGCATCAGCGTATCGTAAGCCGCATCGGCCACGGCGACGCTGCCGCCAATCGCCGCCGCCTTCAAACCGTAAGCCGTCACGAACGGCCACATGGCGCGGTTGTGATACACGGCGGTATTGGACTGCTGCGGCCAGATCACCGGCGCACCGAACGGGCCATGCGGATAGTGCGCGAGGATGCTTTGCGCCTGCTTCTGATCGGCGATGCCGGTGACGATGGCCAGCGATTGTCCGAGCCAGTCGTATTTGTACATGGCCGCGCCGTCAAAGTGGCCGGCGGTGACGCTGCTGTACATGCCGCTGTCGGCTTGCCAGAAGCGCTTGTTGATGGCGATCTTCAAGTCAGCAGCCCAGCCGGCGTAGCGCGCAGCGAGTGCTGCATCGCCTTGTTCCTTCGCCAGTTGCGCCGCCAGCGTCAGCGCCTTGTAGTGGGCCGCATTGGTGGACAGCGCTTTGGAAGTCGCCATGTAGGACAGCTCGTTCGGCATCCATGCGGCATAGGTTTGGTCGCGCCAGTCGAGGAAGGATTCTTCGCCGTTGTACAAACCGTCGGCGGCGTCCCAGATGGCGATGCGGTCGTTCTCCAGCGTGTTGCGCAGAGCGTGCAGCGCTTTGGCGGCGAAGGCTGCGCGTTGATCTGGCGGCAGCGCTTTTAAAGCTTCATCCGCGCCGAAGGCCCAGGTTACGCGGTCGGTACTGACCGGCCAGCTGCCGCCGCTGCCGGTGTCTTGTACGATTTGGTAGCCGTCGCCGACTGCGTGCAGGCCGGCGTTGACGCCGTCGCGGTAGCCGGCCAGTTTGAATTCCAACGAGTTGCGCGTGCGCTGCGGATCGAGCATGCCGAGGCTCAGCGAGGCGGCGTAGGAGAGGTCGCGCGTCCAGACGTAGTGCCACAACTCGCCGGTTTCAAAGCACTCGCAAGGGATGGCGTTGCCGGCGTTGTAGCTGCCGTCGCGGATTTCGCTGACCGAGTCCAGTTTCATCTCGCTGCCGGCCAAGGCGAACAACGCATCGAAAGCGAGATTACCGCTGCGGACGGTCGGCAGGGCGGCGGATTCGGTGTAGCTGATCTCCTGCTTGCCGCCCTCGCGCACGCGCATGGTGGTCGATTGCGTGTAGCTGCGCAGGGCAGCGCCGGCGTCCGGCGTGGCGTAGCGCACCGTCTCCTGCTTGCCGTCCCAGGTTGGATAGTTGGCCGTGGCCGAGCCAGCGCCGGCGTGCACCTGCGGCGCGCCTATTACTGCAAGTGCGGGCAGGGCGAGGGCCAGCGAGGTCAGTCTCTTCTTCATTCGATCTCCAGTATCAGTGCCGAACGTGCCGGCAGTTTAACCTGCCCATCCAGCGACACGCGCTGGCCGCTGATGACGTCCACGCCGGCGCGCGCTTTGCCGAGTATCTCTTGGAAGCGCGCCGTTGGCAGCGTGGTCTCGGTTTTATTTTTGTTCAGTGCGACCATCACCTTCTTGCTGCCGTCGTAGCGGAAGTAGACGTAGGTATTTTGCTCCGGCCCGAAGTGCATGGTCTTACCATGATGGATCACGCTAGCATTTTTGCGCCAGTTGAACAGCTTGCGCACATAGTTCTGCGCCGCTGCCGCAGCAGGGCTTAAGCCAACGCCGGTAAAGGCATTGACCTTGTCGCCGCTCCAGCCACCGGGGAAATCGACGCGATACGAAGCATCGTCGCGCTCCTTGATCGTGCTGGTCATCAGAATCTCGGTGCCGGTGTAGAACTGCGGGATGCGCGGCGCGGTGGCAACGAAGGCCATCGCCATGCGGTACAAGTCCTCATCGCCATTCAGCTCGCTGAAGATGCGCGACAAATCGTGATTCCCTTCAAACAGCACCAGCTTGCCCGCGTCGGGATACAGGTAGTCGAGCGACAGCGCTTCGTACAACGCGGTCAGGCTGTTTTCGTCATTCGATGCCAGCGAGCGGCGCAGGGCGTCGTTAAGCGGGAAGTCCATCATGCTCGGCATGTGCGAAACGTAGCCGTTGAAATTGCGCTTGCCCTCCTGCCAGTGCGCGACCACCGGCGCCAGCGTGCTCCATTCCTCGCCCACCAGGTTCAGATTCGGATACTCCGCCATCACCGCGCCCGACCAGCGGGTCAGGAAGTCTGTATCCGAATAGCCGTAAGTATCGACGCGCAGGCCGGACAAGCCGGCGTACTCGATCCACCAGATATCGTTCTGAATCAAATAGGTCGAGACGTAAGGATTGGCCTGATTCAAATCCGGCATGCTCTCGGTGAACCAGCCCGCAGTGAAGTTGCGCTTGTCCTCTTGCGACGCGTACGGATCCTGCACCGCCACGCGGTGGTGCGTGGTCGGCACGAACTTGCCCTGGTAGGTCAGCCAGTCCGGCATCGGCATATCCTGCATCCACCAGTGCTTGCTGCCGATGTGATTGAGCACCACGTCCTGAATCACGCCGATGCCTTTGCTGCGCGCCTTGCTCACCAGATTGCGGAAGTCCTCGTTGCTGCCGTAGCGCGGGTCGATGCGGTAATGGTCGGTGGTGGCGTAGCCGTGGTAGGAGTAGGCCGGCATATTCGATTCCAGCAGCGGCGTCGGCCACAGCATGGTGAAGCCCATGTTGGCGATGTAGTCGAGATGATCGGCCATGCCCTGAATGTCGCCGCCGTGGCGGCCGCCGCCGTTGGCGCGGTTGGCCTTCTCTGTCATGCCGGCCGCATTGTCATTGCCCGGATTGCCGTTGGCCCAGCGATCCGGCATCACCTGGTAAATCGCGTCCTTGCTGCTGAAGCCGGCGCGCTGCGCCGAGCCCGGCGTGCGCGCTTGCAAAGGATAACGGTAGTGGACGGTCTGGGCGCCACGCTTGAACACCAGATCGAGCTCGCCCGGCGCGGCCTGCGGCGCAATCTCCAGATCGATAAACAGGTAGTTGCGGTTGGCCACGCGCGAGACGGCGGCAATGCGCACGCCCGGATAGTTCAGCGCCGGTTCCAGATCGGCAATCTGCGAGCCGTGCAGCATCAACTGTAGTTTGCTGTTTTGCATGCCCACCCACCACGACGGCGGGTCCATGTGGTCGATGCGGTAGGTGTCGGCGTGGGCGAGCAAAGGCAGGGCCGACAGCAGTGCTGCGGCGAGAAGGCGGTTCATCTGGTCTCCTTGGGGGCGAAAAGTAGTCGTACTACAGATGCTTTTTTAGGGCTTGTGCCCGGAGAATAATATGAAACCGCCGCCGTCTCAAGGGTGCATTTCTAGTTTTAATACAAACTACAGCAAGGCAAAACGACGGCGAGTGCGGGCAACCGGCTTTCTCCATGAAACCAGGCTGACTTTCGTTGGAAAAGCTACATTTCGTAGTGGTATTGCGTTTAAATCTGTAGTTCCACTACACATTTGACCGTTCGTCCCTGTAGCCGAAATACAACGTGAATGACGTTTTCTCCTTAAAACCAAGGGCTGGCGCTACTATGGCTCCGTAGGCAGGCTGAAGTTTCATTGACACCAAATCTAGTTTTAGTACAAAATTCCGCTCAGAACGTCTTTTAGAACGTTTGTATTCCTTGGAACCCGTTAGCTAACGGGTAATGTGTTTAGTTAAGTGAGGGGACTTTGATGAAGAAATCCGTCAACCAGCGCGGCGCCGGCTCGGCTTCGGGCAGCGTTGCTTTTAAATTGAGCCCGGTTGCAGCCGGTTGCGCATTGCTGCTGTCCGCAATGTCCGGCACCGCATTCGCGCAGGACGCCTCGGGCAGCGTGGCGGCCGACGGCAACGTCGTGCAGTCGGTGAAAGTGTCCGGTATCCGTCGTGGTATCGAAGACGCGATTTCCGTCAAAAAGAATTCCGAATCCATCGTTGAAGCAATTTCGGCTGAAGACATCGGCAAGCTGCCGGACGTGTCGATCGCTGAATCGCTGTCGCGCCTGCCGGGCGTAGCCGCCCAGCGCGTGGCCGGCCGCGCGCAGGTGCTGAGCATCCGCGGCCTGGCTCCTGACTTTTCGACCACCACCCTGAACGGCCGCGAGCAAGCCTCGACCGGCGACAACCGCAGCGTTGAATACGACCAGTACCCGTCGGAACTGATCAACGGCGCCACCGTGTACAAGACCCCGGACGGCTCGCTGGTAGGCCAGGGCCTGTCGGGCACCGTTGACCTGCAAACCGTGCGCCCACTGGAATTCCCAGGCCGCACCATGGCCTTCAACGTGCGCGGCGAGAAAAACACCACCGGCAAGCAGAACGCCGGCTTCAAAGACAAGGGCTACCGCCTGAGCGGTATCTACATCGACCAGTTCAACAACCGCACCCTGGGTGTGGCGGTTGGCTATGCCCGCCTGGATTCGCCAGGCCAGTACCAGAAATGGAGCAGCTGGGGCTACGGCACCGATCCTAAGACCGGCAGCGCCACCGCACTGGCCAACCAGGGTAACGAGATCGACGCCGCATCGAGCAAGCAGGTGCGTGACGGCCTGATGGCCGTGGTGCAGTGGCGTCCAAACCGCGACTTCCAGTCGATGGTTGACACCTACTACTCCAAGTTCGACTCCGACACCACCATCCGCGGCATGCAGTTCGGCACCGGTAACTGGATGGGCGGCCTGGGCTACAAGAACGTGGTCCTCGGCGAGAACAACGGCAGCCAAGTGGTGCAATCGGCCACCGTCAGCGGCATCCAGCCAGTACTGCGCAACGACTTGAACACCACCCGCGACAAGCTGTTTGCGATCGGCTGGAACAACAAGCTGCGTATGACCGACGAGTGGACCGGCATTGCCGACTTCAGCTACTCGAAAGCTGACCGCAACGACATGCTGCTGGAGACCTACTCCGGCGCTGCCGTGACCGACACCGCCACCATCAGCCGCAACCTGGCTACCGGCGTGCCGCAAATCGGTACCGGCCTGAACTACGCCAATGCCAACGTCGTCAAGCTGAGCGACCCGGGCGGCTGGGGCCAGGACGGCTACGTCAAGTACCCGCAAGTGTCGGACAAGCTGAAATCGGCCCGCTTCTCGGCCAAGCGCGATCTGGACGGCATGTTCAGCAACCTCGACGTCGGCTTCAACTTCACCAAGCGTGACAAGACCCGTGAATCGGCCGAGCTGCTGGTCAACCTGAAAAACAACCGCGCACCGGTGGCGATTCCATCGCAGTTCATCCAGTCGCCAACCTCGCTGGGCTTTGCCGGTATTCCAGGCATCATGTCCTACGACATCATGGGCGTGGTCAATTCGTTGTACAACCAGGTGCCGAAAGTCCACCAGGACATCTACAACAAGGATTGGCTGGTTAGCGAGAAAGTATCGACCGCCTACGCCAAGCTGGGCATCGACACCGTGTGGGGCCTGCCGGTTAAAGGCAACGTGGGCGTGCAAGCGATCCACACCCAGCAGAGCTCGAGCGCCTTCAACGTTGACACCAACAACCTGAACGTACCGAAGACTGCGGAAGAAGGCACCTCGTACAACGACTTCCTGCCTAGCCTGAACTTGAACTTCGACGCAGGCAACGATCAGCACATCCGCGTTGGCGCCGGCAAGACCATGGCCCGCGCGCGTCTGGATCAGCTGCGCGCATCGTCGTCGGCTTCGGTGGACACCACCAAGCTGCTGTGGAGCGGTTCGGGCGGTAACCCTAACCTGAAACCATGGCGCGCTAACGCCTTTGACTTGTCGTACGAGAAGTACTTCGACAAAGGCACCTACTTCAGCGCAGCCGGCTTCTACAAAAAGCTGAAAACCTACATCTACGATCAGGTTCTGCCATACGACTTCACCAGCTATCCTAACGATGGCGTGACGCCGAAATCGAACATCGGTACCTTGACCCGCCCAGCCAACGGCACCGGCGGCACCATCAAAGGTATCGAACTGTCCGGCTCGGTGGATGGCAAAATCCTGGCAGCGGAACTGGACGGCTTTGGCGCTACCGCGTCGGTGTCGCGTACCAGCAGCGAGATCCAGCCGGATGGTCCTGGCACCACTGGCGCGCTGCCTGGCCTGTCGCGCAATGTGTCGAACCTGCAGCTGTTCTACGAGAAATCGGGCTGGTCGGCACGTGTGACCCGCAGCGCGCGTTCGGACTTCCGCGGCGAAGTGACCGGCTTTGGCGCCGACCGTGCCTTCACCGATATCAAAGGTGCAGCGCAGATCGACTTCCAGATCGGCTACGAGTTCAAGGAAGGCGCGTACAAAGGCCTGTCGTTCCTGGCGCAAGTTATCAACGCCGACAACACCGCCTACCGTACCACCACCACGCTGGCCAATGGTTCCAAGCAGCCTAACGAGTACACCCGTTATGGCGCCACCATGCTGCTGGGCCTGAACTACAAGATGTAAGTTTAGTCTGGTATAAAACATCCCCTGTCAGCGCGAGCGGCAGGGGATGTTTTTTTTGGAGGAGACAACATGCAGCAAAACACCAATGAGCGCCGGATTCGCGACATCGTGATCGTCGGCGGCGGCACGGCCGGCTGGATGACGGCGGCGGCGATGTCCAAACTGCTGGGCGGCCAGTACCACGTGCGCCTGATCGAGTCGGATGAAATTTCCACCGTCGGCGTGGGCGAGGCGACCATCCCGCAAATCAAGCTGTTCAACCAGGCGCTCGGCATCGACGAGGACGACTTCCTGCGCGAGACGCAGGGCACCTTCAAGCTGGGCATCCAGTTTGTGGACTGGGGCCGGCTGGGCGAAAATTACATTCACACCTTTGGCAGCATCGGCCTGGATATGGGACTGGTGGAGTTCCATCATTACTGGCTCAAACTGCATCAGGCGGGACTGGCGCCGGACTTTGGCGCTTACTCGCTGGCGGCCGTGGCGGCGCCGCAAAACAAATTCATGCGCGCCATCGATGCCGGCAATTCGCCGATTTCGCACATCGCCCACGCCTTCCAGTTCGACGCCGGCCTGTACGCGCGCTTCCTGCGCAAGTTTGCCGAAGCGCGCGGCGTGGTGCGCACCGAGGGCAAGGTGGCGGACGTGATCCTGCGCGAAGGCGACGGTTTTGTCGACGCGGTGACGATGGAAAACGGCGAGCGCTATCAGGCCGACTTGTTCATCGACTGCTCCGGCTTCCGCGGCCTGCTGATTGAAGGCGCGCTGAAAACCGGCTATGAAGACTGGACGCATTGGCTGCCGTGCGACCGTGCGCTGGCGGTGCCGTGCGAATCGCGCGGCGCGATCACGCCGTACACGCGGGCTACGGCGCGCACTGCGGGCTGGCAGTGGCGCATTCCGCTGCAACACCGCATCGGCAACGGCCATGTGTATTCGAGCCGCTTCATCAGCGACGACGAGGCGTGCGCGCAGCTGATGTCGAATTTGGATGGCGCGCCATTGGCCGAGCCGAAGCCGCTGCGCTTCGTCACCGGCAAGCGCAATAAAATCTGGAACCGCAACGTGGTGGCGATCGGCCTGTCGAGCGGCTTCATGGAGCCGCTGGAATCGACCAGCATCCACTTGATCCAGTCCAGCATTGCCCGCTTGATGAGCTTCTTCCCGGATCGCGACTTCAATCAGGACAATATCGACGAATTCAATCGCCAGGCGCACTTTGAAGTGGATCGCATCCGCGACTTCCTGATCCTGCATTACAACGCGACCACGCGCGACGACACGCCGTTCTGGAATTACTGCCGCACGATGGAAGTGCCGGAGACGCTCAAGCAGAAGATGGATCTGTTCAAGCAGCATGGCCGCTTCTACCGCGAGAAGGATGAGATGTTTGCCAGCGTGAGCTGGCTGCAAGTGATGCTGGGGCAGGGGATCATGCCGCAGTCCTACCATCCGCTGGTGGATCTGGTGCCGCAGCAGCAGGTGGAAGCCCACCTGCATGCGATTAAAACCGTGGTCGAAAACTGCGTGCAGAAGATGCCGAACCACGAGGAGTTCATCGCCGCCCACTGCCGTGCAGCGGGAATGAACCCCAAGCGGCCGGATTACTCTATCCGCTGATTACTTCTTTTCAGCCGCAGCGAAGGCGGCGTTCTGCTGATCCAGCCACGTTTTCAGCGGGGCGAAGTATTCGAGCAGGGCGTTGCCGTCGATCTTGTCTTCGCCCGAGATGGCTTTCAACGCTTCCGGCCATGGCTTGCTGGCGCCCATTTCCAGCATCTGCTGCAGCTTGGCGCCGGCTTTGGCATTGCCGTACACCGAGCAGCGGTTCAGCGGGCCGGTGTAGCCGGCTTCGCGGCACAGCGCTCGGTGGAACTGGAATTGCAGCATATCGGCCAGGAAGTAGCGCGCGTACGGCACGTCGGCCGCCACGTGGTACTTGGCGCCGGCGTCGAAACCGGTGGCGTCGTTGCCCGGTGCCGGACGCTTCATGCCCATGTACTGCTCGCGCAGCTGCCACCAGCTCTTGTCGTAGTCGGCCGGCTTGGTCTTGCCCGAGTAGACGTCCCAGCGCCATTTGTCGACGGTGTAGGCGAACGGCAGGATGGTGACCTTGCTCAGCGCGCGCTCCAGCAGTTGCGGGATGTCGGCGTTGACGTCCGGTTCCTGATCCATCAGGCCGATCTGCTTCAGGTAGGCTGGCGTGATCGACAGCGCCACGGTGTCGCCAATGGCTTCGTGGAAGCCATCGTTGGCGCCATTACGGAACAGGAAGGGCTGCTTGCCGTAGCCGAGGAAGTAGTAGACGTGGCCCAGCTCGTGGTGGATCACGGTGAACTCTTCGGCGGTCGGCGTGATGCACATCTTGATGCGCACGTCGTCCTTCTCATCGATCGGCCAGGCGGAGGCGTGGCACACCACATCGCGGTCGCGCGGCTTGGTCAGCAGCGAGCGCTCCCAGAACGATGCCGGCAACTTCTGCATGCCCAGCGAGGTGTAGAAACCCTCGGCGTACTTGGTCATCTGCTTGGCGTCGGTCTTGCGCTCTTCCAGCACCTTGGTCAGATCGTAGCTCTTGGTCTCGGTGGCTGGTTTCAGGATCGGGTACAGATTGGTCCACGTCTGGCTCCACATATTGCCGAACAGGTGGGACGGAATCGGGCCGGTGGCCGGCACGACATCAGCGCCGTAGGTGGCGCGCAGCTTGTAGCGGGTGTAGGTGTGCAGCGAATCGTACAGCGGCTTCACTTGCTGCCACAGGCGTTCCATCTCGGCCGAGAAAGCTTCCGGCGGCATGTCGTACTGCGAGCGCCACATCACGCCGGTGTCGGCAAAGCCCATCTGCTTGGCGCCCTTGTTGGACAGGGCGACGTATTCGGTGTACTTCTGCTTGTAGGCAGGTGCTTGCGCGTGCCAGCCAGTCCACATCTCTTTGAGCTTGGCTTCGTCGCGGCTGGTGGCGAGCACTTTTTCCATTTCGCCCAGCGCCATGCAGTCGCCGGTTTGCGGGCAGTACTTGGCCTTGCCGTAGGCGCCATTCAGGGCTGCTTGCAGCGTGGCGTATTGTTCGCGTTCCTTCGGATCGGCGAACACCACGGTTTGCTGCAGCAGCTTGATCTTGCGGGCCGCTTCGGGCGACAGCTTGACGCCGTTGAAACGGCGCGCGCCGATGGCCGCCTCGCCGGAGGCGCCCAGAAAGCGCTCGGAGAAATAGGCGGCGATGGCTTCGGTATCGTCAGTGATGAAATTGGAGCCGACCCAGGCGGCGCGGGCTTGTTCGTTGTTCAGCTTATTGAGCTTGGCCTCGGTGTCGGCCAGGAAGCGCTCGGCTTCGGCGGCAGTCGGCTTCGAGGCGGGGGCGGCCAGCACGGTGGTGCTGGCGGCTGTCATGGCGGTGGCCGCCAGCAGCGTGCTGATAATTTTTGGTGTCACAGGCATCTCCCTTGTTGGCATCGGAACGGGTGATCCGATGGGCGGTAATCATACAGCCTCAAGCAGGCGATAGCGCCATAACTACCCACAAATTCTGTGGACAACACTGTTTAAAAGTCGGCTGGAAAACCGTAAGTGTTTGATGAGAAAGGGAAAAGTAATTCTGCAATTAAAAAGGGCAGATGGGGAGGCGTTGCTTAATCAGCGGGCAATGCCTCTTGCTCGCGCGAAGACAATAGACGGTCGCCAAAAAGATCGGGAATGTTAGCAATTTGCGCGGCACAGTTGACGTTAGTTAGTGCGCGATGTCGGACACCTTTGCAACGAGCCACGTCATTGCTGCGGCAATGCCATAAATGCAGATTCCGGTGACAAGTAAAATGCTGCCGAAGGTTTGGGTTCCGGTCATAAACGCGATCACGCCGACCAGCGAGACAAAGTCTCCTAGAACCACTCCCGCGCTACGCTTGGTGCTAGTGAAAGTTGACATTGCTGGTCTCCCTCGGCCCTGTTCCAGTGGAAATGCCTGTACCAGTGATAATGTACGCCTTTTCTTCATGGGCAGGATGATATTCTTAGGCGACCTTGGCTACAGGCTCCTTTATGCGCGCATCGTTGACTCTTTTCTTGCTCGTGCTGGGCGCTAGTTCGCCGGCTTGGGCTGCACCTCAATTCTGTAGCAAGCCCGAGGGGAAGGCTGAGCAGCTGATTTGTACCGATCCTGAATTGCAGTCCCGCGATGCAGCGCTCGCTGTGATTTACGCGGCAGCGCGTGCCAAGGCCAAGCCGACGCAGCAGAAACGCCTGGCGGTGGAGCAGAAGGGCTGGTGGAACGGTGTCCGCGATTGCTGGAAGGCTGATGACTTGCGCGCATGCATCGTCACCAATTACGAGCTGCGCACGGTGGAACTGCAAACCAGCTGGTCGCTGGCGCCATCCCACGCGCCGGTGCATTTCCGCTGCGCTGACGGCGCCGATATCGACGTCACGTATTTCGACACTCAGCCACCGAGCCTGATCGCCACCCGTAAGCAGGAGCAATCGCTAATGCGCGCCGCTCTCGCCGCCAGCGGTGCCCGCTACATCGGGCGCAACGAGAGTCTTTGGGAACGCCAAGGCGAGGTGCGCGTCACCTGGGGTTACCAGGCGCCCGAGACCACCTGCTCCAAGCGCTAGGCCACGCGCGCCCTCAGAGCTTGCGGTGCCCGTCGTTCGGCTCGGGTTGTGGAAAGCCATTGTTTCATTCAGCGTAAGCCAAGCGAGTAGTGCAACGAAGGAATTATTTGAAAACGCGGCATGGGGCCATTTCTCAGCGGGGGCGGACTATTTTTTGCTGGCTTGGCGTGTGGTGTCATGGTACTGCCACAGCACGTTGACGATCTTCCACTCGCTTTGCTGGTTCTTATACAAGTGCATGTAATCGATCCACTCGTCGGCGGTGAGCTTGACGGTGGCCACGCGCTGGTCGACGTCGAGGATCTTGATATCGACCCGTGGCTGCGCTGGGAATTTGGTGCCGTCCTTGTTGTAGTTCTTGGCGACGTTGACCATGGTGTCGTAGTCCGTATTCATGATGAACTCTGAGCCATCGGCTGCCTGCCAATACGTGCGCTTGGCGAGCTTGGGATCAAGGCCGCGCTCCATGCGGGCTGGATCAGGTTTGTGCTGCGACTCAATGTAGTCGCGCACCGTGCGTTCGATTAACTGGTTATCGGTGACATCGGCCGCCTGCGCCAGCAGTGGCGATACGGCGAACAAAAGAAAGACTAAAGAGCGTTTCATAGGTGCCTTCGCGGTGAGCACCTTGTCAGGTGCCATAGTTGATTTTCCATGGCACGCCAAAACGATCAATCACGATGGCATAACATGGTGACCAGAATGTCTTCTGCGGAGCGAGGATAACATGGCCATCAATCTGCAACGCGTTAAAGTAGGTTTTGACTTTCTCTTCGGAGTCCACGCCCAGCAGCACGTAAAAGCCTTTCGGCTTTTCGTACCGGCTTGGATCGATATCGGCACCTGCTATCTCAACGCCATCGATGCGGATATTGGCGTGAACAATGGCTTTGCCATGCGCCTCAGAGAATGCTGGTATCGGCGAGTCTTTTACGTGCTGCATCGTGCCAATGGTGCCGCCAAGGTGTTCGGCATAGAATGAGAAAGCCTCTTCACACTGGCCGTTGAAGTCGATATGAAATGATAGGCTCATAGTCTTGTGCTTCCTTTTTGAATCGGAGGCTCAGGTGAAACTTCACGCTACAGAGGCCTACGCACCCTGCTTAAATCAGGGCTGGCTAGGTTTAATCTTCTTTGCGAGCTTTACGAGGTCCACGTACTTCAGGAATCCCTGCATGCCACTGGAAACTTCGGGCGCGGTTAATAGCTGTTCAGTCGAAGCAGCCCCTAGAAGCTGAAAAGCTGTAACGAAGGATGCGGTTCCTTCATACTTCAGTGCATCCGATGCTTCGGACTTGCACTTATCTCCAATGAGGCTTTCCAAGAGTTTTGCGACGTTTTTGTCGATCTCGTCGCGCTTTTGAATTGAGATGTTCGCATACGGCGTAATGCTGGGATGCGAGGCGATCGCAGAAAAAATCCATTCGACAAAATGCTGTTGATCCTGAGCTGTCGTGGCACCCAAGATACATGATCCCAATTTATCAGTGTACGTACCAGCGCTGGCATGAGGTGCAATGAGTAATGAGCTAAGGACGATAGGAAGCACTACACGATTCAAAAACATTGAAACTCCTAGAGTGAAAATTTGAACCTATCATGGTTCTTTTCGGAAGATGTCTTC
Organism: Duganella rivi; assembly: GCF_009857435.1. Taxonomy (GTDB): domain Bacteria; phylum Pseudomonadota; class Gammaproteobacteria; order Burkholderiales; family Burkholderiaceae_D; genus Rugamonas; species Rugamonas rivi. Next base: position 392,088 of record NZ_WWCK01000005.1, on the reverse strand, counting down.
CGCAGTTCTGGCAATCAGCCATGGTGGCATGACGCCGGCTTAGGGGCCATCGATAGCACCGACATCCATGCCGTCATATGAATGGACTCCAAATTGATCCGCAATTCCGTACAGTTGGCGATTGAGTTCATTCAATGATGCAGGGGAATGCCGCTGCACCTTGTCGATACGGAGATAGTAAACCGGGTCATCGTCATCCTCATTCGGATCGAGCGTTCCCATGAATTCGTAGCCGAGACCTTTCATGTAATCTGCGATCGGAAGCAATTTTTCACGATCGGGATCCACGAAGAAATAAGACCAACGGCACTCGTCGTCAATGCGGAAAAGACAACGGCCCGTATCAAACATCTGGCGGGTGTTTTCAAAGAACTCGTCGAGCTGATGCAATGTAATCATGGGGCTCTAATTTGCGGACAACCGGCGCGCGGCAGCGCGTCCGGTTGACGGATTTTTTGGGTGACGATTCCATCATGGCACGTACACCATATGGATCTCGACTACGATATCGGGATTGCGATCTGCAACACGTGCACTGAGCACGAGATCACTCCGTCCCTCTTCGCGTGTCCATAAGTCGACTAAAACATCCCAGTGACTTCCGCACCAGATGCAAACGGACGAAGCCCATGTCTCATCTGGTAAGGGCGCCAACGTAACACCGTAATCGGCGATGTATTGCTGAATGTGGTTCGCAGTATCTTCAGATACTGCCACTACTCCGGGCACGCCGCTTTTTAGGAGGTAATCATGCTCAAGAAAGGAGGCCACGATGGCACGAAATACGGGGCGCCACTTGGTCGGAATTGGCCGTTCGTAACTACCGTCCGTTTCCGCTAGTACTTCAATGTCTGCTCTTTGCTCAATCATATCGAGGCGTTTTTCAAGTAGCCCAACGTGAAAAGTAACTGGCTGCCGGAATGCGCTGGGCATAGGCGATCTCCAGTTCCTTTTCGAATTGTTCAGAGAGTTTCAAATTGTGGATAACAAGAATTTGACGCCCTAAATGTCGCAGTTTTTTCCGACGCAGTATCTTGCGGACGGTATAGGGCGGTCGTGTTGTTAATAAGTTATATGAATTTAGCACAGCCTGATGTGGCGCGGCAAATTCACTTGCGGGTGGGGAGGCCCATGGTGACCATGACGCGGGCGGCGTTGTCTTGGCAGTTGACGTCGTCGGGCTTGGAGTCGATGAGGTGGATGAGCGACTGCAAATGGGCTTTGATTTGGGCGAGCTTTGCCTCCAGCGCTTCGATGTCCGCTACTTTTTTTCTCAGCGCGCCGATCAGTTCGTCGTGCTGCCATGACGAGAAGTCTTCCGGCATCAGCTGCTTGATTTCTTCCAGCGAGAAGCCGGCCTGCTGGGCGTCGTTGATGATGGACAGTACCGCCAGCGCATCCTGCCGATACTCGCGGTAGCCACTGGACTGGCGGCTGCCGACTTTCAACAAGCCCTTGGCTTCGTAGAACCGTATGGTCGATGCGGGAATGCCGCTGCGCTTGGCTAATTCGCCGATTTTCATGTGTACCTCCAATGCATAACTCTAAGCCTAAACCTAACTTCAATGTCAAGCGAGAGTAAGGGCTTGACCTTGCAGTGCGCTTCAAGCTTATCGTGGCCTCATTCTCACTTTGGAGGTCGTATGGATATGATTAATCTCGGTGGTTATGATGTAGCGGTAGTGGAGGGCGGTTTGTATGACCGCTTTCGTTCCAATCCGCCGCTTTCGGTGATTGCGGCGGAGGCGCCGGAGGTGGATCTCAGCTGGTTCAAGGGGATCAAGAAGGAGAAGGTCGATATCGGCTTTTAATCCTACTCGCCTAATTTCTACTACGAGAATCGCAAGATCACAGCAGTGTTCACGGCTGATATCAACCGGCTACGCCAGTTGATGCCGGAGGCGGTGCGCAATGAAGTGGAGCCGCTCTAGGTGTGGCCGGGACGCGGCGTGGTCGCGCTCACCGCTTACACTTACGAGTACTGCGACAACGATAGCTACAACGAGATCTCGCTCTCCATCGTCACCAGCAAGCCGGGCAAGTCCAGCTTTGGGCCGTTCACGCTGCTGCCGCAATCGTCGTCGGGAGATTTCTGGGGATATGTGCTCAAGCTTCCCGTAAATACGGAGCTGGCGCGCGTGCGCGGCGTGGTTGGCTACAACCTGCCGAAGTGGTTGACCGGGATCGAGTTCAAAGAAACCGATAAATCGATTGCCATCACGGTGATGGACAGCGAAACAGCACCAGCGCGGATGCCGTCGGTTTAACACTGGGCGATGGCAGCTTCTCCAATTACATCAAGTCGCTCAAGCTGGGCAAGATGATGAAGTATGAATATGTGCCGTCGTTCCAAAGCGCGCTGTATGCGCCGACTGGCTCTCAGCCGCAATGAGCGGAGAGCCAGAGTAGATTACAGCGCGATGTCGATGCTGCGCGAGGCGGCTTCGCTGGCTGGCAGTTCAACGGTCAGCTGGAAGGTTTTTTCATCCCAGCTGAATACCGCTACCTTGCCATCCACTCGCACCGACGATGGCGGTGCGGTCACGGTGTGCACCTTCAGCGAGATGCTGCGTTCCGGGCGTTGGTACTGTTTGCCGACTTCCGAATCCACGCGCAGCGACAGGGCTTTGCCTTGCAGTTTGCTGGTGAAGTTGAGCAGTTCGTACTTGCCTTGTTCGTAGGCTTGCGCGGTGAGGCCGTCGTCGTCGTACATTTTGCCGGCGCCGGAACGCACCGATGCATCATGCCAGTAGTGCAGTTCGAGGTTCTTGGTGTTGTAGTCGCGCGTGGTCTGCACCACTTTCACCATCGGGATGAAGGCGCCGGCGCGCACGTAGACTGGTACATGATCCGCAGCCAGTTCAATCGAACGAGTTGCACCACCGGCCTGGCGTTCACCGGTATGGAAATCAAACCACGCGCTACGGGCAGGGAAGTACACGTCCACTTTCGACGCGCCTTGTTTCAGCACTGGCGTGACGAGGAAGTCCTTGCCCCACAAGTAGGTGGACGACATCGCGCGCACTTTGGCGTTGCCTGGCTCTTCGTAAATCATAGGACGCATCAGCGGCAAGCCTTGCTGATTATTCTCGAAGCCCAGCGTGTAGTTATACGGCAGCATGCGATAGCGCAGGCGGATCGCTTCACGCGCCAGTGCCTTGGTCTTGTCCTCGCGGTAGACCGGCTCCGACGGCACTTCTTCCTGCGCGTGCGGACGGAACACCGGCTGGAACACGCCGTACTGCAACCAGCGCGTGTACAGTTCATTATCCAGCACCGGGTTGGCGAAGCCGCCGAGATCCGAGTGCATGTAGCCCACGCCCTGCATACCCATTTGCAGCGAGATCTCCGGCTGCGATTGCAATCCGCCCCAGCCGCGATCCACGTCGCCCGACCACGGGATGATGCCGTAACGCTGCGTACCCGAATAACCAGAGCGCATCAGGATAAACGGACGCTCGGTAGGGAAGTCCTGCTGATAGCCTTCGGCCACCAGGCGCGCCCACTGGTGGCCGTAGATGTTGTGCACTTGATCCGCCGTGCCGGTCGCATGGCGCGCTTCGGTCGGATGCACTTCCGGTTCGCCCAGATCGCCCCACACGCCGGTCACGCCTTGCTGATGCAGGCCTTTGTAGATATCCCAGAACCAGCTCTTGCCTTGTGGGCTGAAGATGTCGATCAAGCCGGTGTGACCGAAGAAGAAGTCATACGCCAGCGGTTTGCCATCAGGGCCGGTGGCCAGTACTTTCTTGTCGACGGCTTCCTGCCAGCGCTTGGAGGTGTCGACTACAAACGGCTCTGTAATCACCACGGTCTGCACGCCCTTGGACTTGAAGTCGGCGATCATGCCTTCCGGGTTAGGGAAGCTGTCCTTGTCCCAAGCCAGATTGCCCATCGTGCCTTTAACTTCTTTGCCGAACCAGTACAGGTCAAACACGATGCCATCGAGCGGGATATCTTCAGCGAGGAATTTGTTGACGGTGTCGCGCGCTTCCTTCTCGTTGTGATAGCCGAAGCGCATGGCGAAGTTACCGAAGGCCCAGCGCGGAGGCAGCGGCTGTTTGCCGGTCAGGCTGGTGTAGTTGCCGACGACATCTTCCCATGTATCGCCCGCGATCACTTGGTAGGTCTTGCGGCCGCCGATTGCCTCGTAGGTCAGGCTGTTGTTCTTCTTGCTGTCGAAATCGAGATAGCCGGTTTGTGGATTGTCGAAGTGGATGGCGTACATCTTGGACGACAGCGCGATCGGCATGGTGTATCCCATCAGCGCCGAGCGGTCGCCGTAGCCGTAGTTCGCCTTGTTGTACAAGGTGTAGCGATGGCCGCGGCGATCCATCGAGCCCACCGCGCGCGAACCCGCGCCGTACAAGGCTTCGTTCTTATCGAGCGCGAATTCAATCGCTTCCAGTTCGCGCGCTTCGCCCTTGTTGATATCCTTGCTGCCGTTGGCTACATCATCCTTGACGTGGATGTAGCCGCGCTTTTCCGCCACCAATTGCTTGCCCTTGTAGGCGTAGGCGATTTTGAACGGCGCTTTAGTAATGGTAACGACGATGCCGGATGTGGCATATTCATAGCTGCCGCCTTTTTGCTTCAAGGTGGTTTTCACTTCGGTCGGCGCCAGCACAACGGCGTGCGACGACGAATCCACAGCTTCGCCCTTCGGCACGAAGGTGGTTTCGACGATGCCGGTGGAGTAGGGCTTGATGATGTAGTTGCCGTCGCTGGTGCGCACTTCGAGATGGCCGTCGCGCTGGGTGACGCCGTCGAACTTGCGGTCGGCGTTTTGCGCCAAGGCGGCGTGGCTGGCCAGCAGCGCGACCGGCAGGGCGGCCAATTTTGCAAAGGAATTCATGGTCATGTAGGTAAGGGTCTCTCTGATCGTCTTGAATTTTGTTGTTTGGCTACATTTGACACCAATTTTTAGCCCCTGTGAGGGCTTCTTTCCTTTATTTTACTAGGAAGTTCTTTCATTTGACATGCATGGGGTCGCGTGTTATTTTGCTACAAATTTTTAAAACTCGGGACGCGCAGCATGCACTCTTCCAGCAATAAGCCCATACTGTCGTTCTGGCAGTTGTGGAATATGAGCCTCGGCTTCTTCGGCATCCAATTCGGTTTCGCTCTGCAAAACGCCAACGTCAGCCGGATTTTCTCCACGCTGGGCGCCAATCCCGACGATCTCTCCTTATTCTGGCTGGCCGCGCCGGTCACCGGTTTGCTGGTACAGCCGATTATCGGCTACTTGAGCGACAACACCTGGCACGCGACCTGGGGCCGCCGCCGTCCGTTCTTCTTCATCGGCGCGTTGCTGGCGTCGATCGCCTTGTTTGCGATGCCGAATTCCACTTCGCTGTGGATGGCGGTAGTCGTCCTGTGGCTGCTGGATGGCGCGATCAACGTGTCGATGGAGCCGTTCCGCGCCTTCGTCGGCGACAAGCTCGGGCCTTCGCAGCAGACCGCCGGCTTTGCGATGCAAACCTTCTTCATCGGCTGGGGCGGCGTGATCGCATCGCTGCTGCCGACTATCTTCACGCACTTCGGCGTGAGCAATGTGCCGGTCGATGGCGGCATTCCTGACACCGTGCGCTACTCGTTCTATGCCGGCGGCGCCGTGTACTTCTTCGCCGTGCTGTGGACCGTGCTGACGGCGAAAGAACTGCCGCCGGACGATCTGGCCGCGTTCCGCGCCGAGCAGCAGCGCAGCAAGGGCCTGGGCCACGCGCTGGTGCAAATCTTCAGCGGCTTTAGCAAGATGCCGAAGACCATGGTGCAACTGGCCGTGGTGCAGTTCTTCACCTGGATTGCGCTGTTCGCGATGTGGATCTACACCACCAACGCCGTCGCCGAAAATGTGTTTGGCACCACCGATGCGCAATCGGCCGCCTTCCAGCAAGCCGGTAACCATGCGGGCGTGATGTTCGCCGTGTATGGCGGCGTGTCGGCACTGGCCTCGTTCATCCTGCCGATTTTTGCACGCCGCACCAGCCGTAAGATCGTGCACATGACTTGCCTGGTCATCGGCGGCGTGAGCCTGTTCAGCATCTATGCGATCCGTGATCTGGATACCCTGTTCATCCCCATGATCGGCGTCGGTATTGCGTGGGCCAGCATCCTGACCATGCCGTACGCGATCCTGGCCGGTTCGCTGCCGGCCAAGCGCATGGGCTACTTTATGGGCCTGTTCAACTTCTTCATCGTCATCCCGCAGATCGTCAGCGGTTTGGTGCTGGGCTTCGTGACTAAGCACTGGTTCGCCGGTCACTCGGTCAAGACCCTGATGCTGGGCGGCGTGTGCATGGTGGTGGCCGGTGTGCTGACCCTCATTGTGCGCGACGAGGCATAAGCTACATGATGTAATATTGTTCGCGAGACAAGGAATTGTGGCCCTGTCACCTACCTATGCGGAGCGAACATGAGTATTAACACCGTCAGCACCACTTCCTTCCCCGGCCAGCGGCCGGGCACCTCGGGCCTGCGCAAGAAAGTCAGCGTGTTCCAGCAGGCCCATTACCTCGAAAACTTTGTGCAGAGCGTGTTCGACACGCTGGGCGATTGCAGCGGCAAGACGCTGGTGGTGGGCGGCGATGGCCGCTATCACAACCGCGTCGCCGTGCAGACCATCTTGCGTATGGCGGCCGCGCATGGTTTTGCGAAAGTGCTGGTGGGGCAGGGCGGCATCCTGTCCACGCCTGCGGTCAGTTGCGTGATCCGCAAGCATGCGGCGCTGGGCGGCATCGTGCTGTCGGCCAGCCATAATCCGGGCGGCCCGGATGGCGACTTCGGCATCAAGTACAACATCGCCAACGGCGGCCCTGCGCCGGAGAGCGTGACCGAGGCGATTTACCATCATACCGAAACGATTAAGCAGTACCGCATCAGCGATGCTGCCGATATCGACCTGAATCGTCTTGGCGCCACGCGCATCGAGAGCATGGAGGTGGAAGTCATCGATTCGGTGGACGACTATGCGCAGCTGATGCAGCAGCTGTTCGACTTCGACGCCATCCGCAAACTGTTCGCGGGCGGCTTCCGCATGTGCTTTGACGGCATGCACGCGGTCTCCGGCCCGTACGCCAAGGCCATTATCGAAGGCCAGTTGGGCGCACCAGCCGGCACGGTGATCAACGCCGAGCCGCTGGAAGATTTTGGCGGCCATCACCCTGATCCGAATCCCGTCAACGCCGCGCAACTGATCGAGATCATGGCCGCTGATAATGCGCCGGACTTCGGCGCCGCCTCCGATGGCGACGGTGACCGCAACATGATCCTCGGCCGCAAATTCGACGTCACGCCGTCCGACAGCTTGGCCGTGCTGGCCGCGCATGCGACTGTGGCGCCGGGCTATCGCGCAGGCTTGAAAGGCATCGCCCGCTCGATGCCGACTTCGCAAGCGGCCGACCGCGTGGCCGAGGCGCTCGGCATCCCCGCATTCGAAACGCCGACCGGCTGGAAGTTCTTCGGCAACCTGCTGGATGCCGGCAAGGCCACGCTGTGCGGCGAAGAGAGCTACGGCACCGGCTCGGATCACATCCGCGAGAAGGACGGCTTGTGGGCCGTGCTGTTCTGGCTTAATCTGCTGGCCGCCAGCGGCAAATCGGTCGAGCAGCTGGTGAGCGAACATTGGGCGCGCTTCGGCCGCAACTACTATTCGCGCCACGATTACGAGGCAGTGGAAACCAAGGCCGCCAATGAACTCATGGCTTCCTTGCGCATCAAGCTGGCGACGTTGGCGGGGCAAGACCTTGGCCATTACGTGGTGTCGTTTGCCGATGATTTTGAATATACCGATCCGATTGATGGTTCGGTATCCAAACAGCAGGGCGTGCGCATCGTCATGACCAACGGTTCTCGCATCGTGTTCCGCTTGTCGGGCACCGGCACCGAGGGCGCAACCCTGCGCGTGTACCTGGAGCGTTACGAAGCAGATCCCAAGTACCACCACCTGCCTACCCAGCAGGCCCTATCGGCATTGATACTTATCGCCGAACAAGTAGCAGGCATCGCCGACTGGACCGGCCGTGCCCACCCAACCGTCACCACATAACTAACGATAAGGACGACAGCATGAAATTGACGACACTCGCATTAGCCATGGCATTGAGCAGCACGGCGGCCATCGCCGCCGAAAAACCCAAGCCATTTTTATGGGAGAACGCGACAGTCTATTTCCTGCTGACGGATCGTTTTAGTAATGCCTTCAACGGCAACGACCTGGCCTACGACCGCCGCGCAGATGCAGCACCGCTGCGCGGCTACATGGGCGGTGATCTGGCTGGCATCATCAACAAAATCAACGAAGGCTATTTCGATAGCCTGGGCGTGAACGCGATCTGGATCACGCCACCGGTGGAGCAAATCCACGAAGGCACGGATGAAGGCACGGGCAAGTCCTACGGCTTCCATGGCTACTGGGCTTCCGACTTTACTTCGGTGGACGCCAATCTCGGCACCGAGAACGACTTCCGCAACCTGGTGGAAGCGGCGCACGCGCACGGCATCCGCGTGCTGCTGGACGTGGTGATGAACCATACAGGCCCAGTGACCGACGCCGATCCAGTGTGGCCCAAGGATTGGGTACGCACCGCACCGCAGTGCACCTACAAGGATGCCAAGACTACCGTCGAATGCACGCTGGTGAAAAACCTGCCGGACTTCCTGACCGAGAGTGATGTGCCGGTACAACTGCCGGAGCGCCTGGCGGCGAAATGGCAGCGCGAAGGCCGCTTCGAGCAGGAGGTGAAGGAACTGAATGAATTCTTCGCCCGCACCGGCTATCCGCGCGCGCCGCGCTACTACCTGATCAAGTGGCACACCGACTGGATCCGCAAGTACGGCGTGGACGGCTTCCGTGCCGACACCGTCAAGCACGTGGAAGCCAAGGTGTGGAAAGAGCTGCTGAAAGAATCCGCCATCGCCTTTGAGGATTGGAAGAAGGCCAATCCAGATAAGAAGCTGAGCGACGATAAGTTCTACGCCACGGCGGAGGTTTATAACTACAACATCGCAGAAGGGCAGTCGCACCACTTGGGCGGCGGTTCCTACGCCAACTACTACCAGGCCAACTTCAACAGCATGATTAACTTCGGGCTGGTGCAGGATGCGAAGAAGGATTACGAGGCTATCTTCAGCAGCTATTCCAACGCGCTGCACGGCGGCCCGCTGACCGGCTACTCGGTGCTGAATTATCTGGATTCGCACGATGATGGCGCGCCGTTCGATGCTGCGCGCAAGAAGCCGTTTGAAAGCGCAACCAAGCTGCTACTGGCTCCCGGTGCGGCGCAGATTTACTACGGCGACGAAACGGCGCGCAAGCTTGATATCGCGGAAGCGGAGGGTGATGCCAAGCTGCGCTCCTTCATGAACTGGAATGAACTGGAGCAGAACGTGGAGCGCGACGGCTACAAAATCGCCGACGTGCGCGCGCACTGGGCGAAGCTGGGCTTATTCCGCAAGGCGCACGTGGCGGTGGGGGCTGGAGTGCACCAGCAGTTGTCGGCCAAGCCGTACGTATTCAAGCGCACGTATGAGAAGGATGGCCTGCGCGACAAAGTAGTGGTGGCGCTCGATCTGCCGACCAACAAACCAAGCACGATCAAAGTGCACGGCGTGTTTGCCAATGGCCAGAAGGTGAAGGACTACTACAGCGGCAAGACCGCTGTGGTGCGCGGAGACAGCGTCAACTTCGGCACCAAGAACGCGATAGTGCTGATCGGTCAGGAATAACCGACCCGCACTGCGGCCACCAGGGGTCTGACCCCGTACGGGGTCAGACCCCGCCTCACCGGGTTACGGCGGTGGCTCAATCGAAGTGTAGCTGTTGACGGATCGGGGTTACGGGGCACGATCCGTCGACAGCGAGTACGGAGCGTCAGCCCCACCCACCCCGCGCCCCGTGTTTGGGGTAGCACGCATATCAAAGTCCAACACCGCACCCTGCATCAGCGCCTTGTGATCGAGCCAGTTACGCGTATACGGCTTGCCATTCACCTTCAGCGCGCCAACATAACGCTGCTTATCGCCATTGGCCGGCGCATTGATAACGATCTGCTTCCCATTCTCCAGCGTCAGCGTCGCCTTCTTGAACAGCGGCGCACCGACGACATACTGCGGCACCGCCGGCGTCACAGGATAAAAGCCCAGCGCAGAAAACACATACCACGCCGAAGTCTGCCCATTATCCTCATCCCCGCAATAACCATCCGGCGTCGGCTTATACAAGCGATTCATGGTCTCGCGCACCCAGTACTGCGTCTTCCACGGTGCACCTGCATAGCCATACAAGTAAATCATGTGCTGGATCGGCTGATTGCCATGCGCATACTGGCCCATGTTCGCAATCTGCATCTCGCGGATCTCGTGAATGACCTCTCCGTAATAGCTCTCATCAAACGTCGGCGGCAGCGTGAACACCTGGTCAAGCTTGGCGACGAACTTTTCGCGGCCGCCCATCAAATCCATCAAACCATGCACGTCCTGGAACACGGACCACGTGTAATGCCAGCTATTCCCCTCAGTGAAAGCATCGCCCCACTTGAAAGGATTGAACGGCGACTGGAAACTGCCATCCTTGTTCTTGCCGCGCATAAGCCCAGACTCAGGATCGAATAGCTTCTTGTAATTCATGGCACGCTGCTTGTAGATGCCGATTTCCGACTCCGGCTTGCCCAGCGCCTTACCCAATTGGTAGATAGCGAAATCGTCGTAAGCATATTCCAGCGTGCGCGCGGCGTTCTCGTTGATCTTCACGTCGTACGGCACGTAACCCAGCTCGTTGTAGTACTTCACGCCAGCACGGCCCACTGCCTGCATCGGCCCCTCGTTATCGGCGCCATGCTTGAGCGCTTGCCATAGCGTTTCGATGTCATAGCCACGCAAGCCCTTGATGTAAGCCTCCGCCACCACCGAAGCCGAGTTATTCCCGATCATGACGTTGGCGAGACCGGGGCTGGACCATTCTGGCAGCCATCCGCCTTCCTTGTAATCGTTGACCAAGCCAGCCTGCATCTCGCGATTGATCGATGGGTACATCAGATTCAAGAACGGATACAGCGCGCGGAAGGTGTCCCAGAAGCCGGTGCCGGCAAACATATAGCCGGGCAGGATTTCGCCGTTGTAGGGACTCCAGTGAACGATCTGGTTGTTCGCATCAATCTCGTACAGCTTATTCGGGAAGAACAGCATGCGGTACAAGCTGGAATAGAAGGTGCGGGTTTGTTCGTCGCTGCCGCCTTCCACACTGATGCGGCTTAGCGTTTTATTCCATGTGTCCTTGCCTTTTTGCGCGGTGGTGTCGAAGCTGTCGTTGGCCAGTTCGCGCTTAAGATTCAGCTCCGCTTGTTCTTCGCTGATGAAGGAGGAGGCCACGCGCATGCCGACCTTCTCGCCTTTTTCGGTTTTGAAGCCGACTACTGCGCCGCTGTGGTTACTGGCTAATTCGGTCACGCCTTCCACCAGCTTGTCGCCGCTCCAGATGCGGGCGGAGGTGAGCGGTTTGTCGAAGTAGATAACGAAGTAGTTCTTGAAATTTTTCGGCAGTGGGCCGCGCGCATAGCGCGTGCTATAGCCGACGATCTTGCGCTGCTCCGGCAGCACTTTGATGTAAGAGCCTTTATCGTAGGCGTCCACCACTACGTAGGCTTCGTCGGTCTTTGGATAGGTGAAGCGGAACTGCGCGGCGCGCTCGGTCGGCGTGATCTCGGTGGTGACGTCAGCATCTGCCAAGTACACGCTGTAGTAATAAGGCTTGGCCGTTTCCGCCTTGTGCGAGAACCAGCTGGCGCGGTCGTCCTGCGTGAAGCGTAATTTTCCCGTCACCGGCATGATGGCGAACTGGCCGTAGTCGTTCATCCATGGCGACGGCTGGTGCGTTTGCTTGAAGCCGCGGATCTTGTCGGCGTCGTAGGTGTAGGCCCAGCCATTACCCATTTTGCCGGTTTGCGGCGTCCAGAAATTCATCCCCCACGGCAGTGCGATGGTCGGGTAGGTATTCCCGTTGGAGAGTTCGGGCTTGCTCGCAGTGCCCATTAAGGGATTGATCCATTCGACCGGATCTTTGATCGGGGCCGCCGAGGCGGTCAGTGCTATCAACAGGGTAGGCAGTGCGAGGGTGTGCAGTTTCATGTCCTAGTTGGCTGTGATGGTGACGGAAGAAGGCGCGCTATCGAGCTTTCCGTCATTGACAACCAAGGTGGCGACATAGGTTCCCGGCAGGTCGGCGAAAAACGTCGGTGTGGCGACGTGGTAGTTTAGCAGGGTCGCGCTGCTGCCTGCCGGTTTGGCCAGCGTCCATGAAAAGAGGACGATGTCCTGATCCGCATCCGTGCCGCTGCCGGCCAGCTTGATCGCGCTGCCGGCGGCCACGGTTTGGGGCGGGCCGGCATCGGCCACCGGCGCGCGATTGGCTTGGGGCGTGTAGTTACCGCCGCACGCGCTAAGTAGAAGCAGGATCAGGATGGATGTTTTTCGCATCCATTAATTTTCAACGAAAACGACCGCGCTGCGTGCAGGGATGGTGTAGGTTCCGGTGGATTTATCGTACTTGGCTTCCGAGGCCACGCGTTTGTCCGCTGCGGTCATGCGGGTGTGGACTGGATGCAGCTGGTAGTTGCGGTTTTTTTCTTCGGCCACGGTGATCTGCTGCGCTTTTTTGTCCACGTTGATCAGGTAAGTGATCGACTTGAAGCGCGCGCCTTGATAGCCCTTGCCGTCGATGTGGGCGGCGATCACGGTCGGCACTTGCGCCGGGCCGGTGTTGAAGAAACGCAGGCGCTGCTTGATGTCGTCCGAGGTACGCAGGCGGAACAAGGTGCTGCTGGAGCGGATGGCCAGCAGGTCGCGGAAGGCGTCGCGCGCGTACGCGATGTCCGCCGGTGCAGGCTTGATGTTCGCGTTGCGCAGCAGTGGCTTGATCAGGGCGTAGTCTTTGCCGTTGTCTTCCGCCGGCGGCAGGCCGCTGCCGTAGTAGTTGTCCTGGTAGCTCCAGTCGAGACGATTGAACCAGTCGCCCGATTCAAAGCTGTTGCGGTCCAGCGACTTGGAACGCAGGATGTCAAAGCCCGCGTGGAAGTAAGCCACGCCTTGGCTGAAGGCGTTGATGGCAGCGCCCAGCATTTGCACTTGCGCGCGTTCATGCGCGGTGGTGCCTTGCGGCAGCTTGAAGGCGTTGATGTCGTACAGGGTTTGGTTGTCGTGGTTCTCGACGTAGTTGACGGTTTCACCCGGTTCGCTGGCGTAGCCGGCCGGCTGGTTGCCGCCGTAGACGATGTCTTGCAGCGCGACGGTGTGTCCGTCGGCGGTGGTCAGCGGATAGCTGCGGATGGTGCCTGCAAGGCCCACTTTTACCATATGCGATGCGCGCAGCAGGTCTGCTGGCGGGCGCTGGCCTGCCTGTTCGTTGGCGTCGTAGACCAGGCCATTGATGTAGCCTTGCTGCGTGATGAGTTGCGCGCCGCTGTCGCCGGCTCCACCGCCACGCACGGCGTCGCGCGCGCGGTCGCTAAAGGTGCCGATGCCGCTGCCGTTCAGCGACAGTTGCGAGGCTTGGACGAAGCGCGCGCCGTCGGCCACTTCGCCGAAGTTCCAGCCTTCGCCGATCAGGTTAATGTGCTTGCCGACGCGGGCCTGGATTTGCTCCATCGCCGCGCGCGGCTGGTGGCCCATCAAGTCAAAGCGGAAGGAGTCGATCTTGTATTGCTTAGTCCACAGGGTGACAGAATCCACCATCAGCTTACCCATCATGAGGTTTTCGGTGGCGGTGTTGTCGCAGCAGGTGGAGCGTTCGATCTCGCCTTTGGCATTTAGGCGGTGGTAGTAGCCGGGCACCACGCGGTCGAGCACCGACTTCTCGTGCTGGCCGGCGATGAAGGTGTGGTTGTAGACCACGTCCATGCCGACACGCAGGCCGGCCTTGTGCAGCGCCTGCACCATCTGGCGGAATTCGACGATGCGCTTGGCGCCGTCGGCCGGATCGGTGCTGTAGCTGCCTTCAGGGGCGTTGTAGTGGAATGGGTCGTAGCCCCAGTTGTAGCAGTCTTGGGCCTTGACCTTGGTGACTGCAGCTTGCTGTTCTTCGCTGTCCGGCGCAGCTGCTGCGATATTTGGCGTGACGCAGCCTTGTTCCGGCACGCTGCCGATATCGTAGACGGGCAGCAGGTGGATGTCGGTCATGCCGGCCTTGCTCAGCGCAGCCAGGTGCTTCATGCCGTTCGATTTGGTTTCGGTGAACGCGGCGTACTTGCCGCGATGCGCAGTGCTGACCGTGCTGTCGTTGATTGAGAAGTCTCGCACGTGCAGTTCGTACACCGTCATATCGGTTTGCGCGGCGACCTTTTTAGGCGATGGCGTCTTGTCCCAGCCGGCCGGTTTCAGCTTGGCGGCGTTGAGGTCTGCAATGTAGCTGCGCTTCGAGTCCGTGGTCAGGCTGACGGAATAAGGATCGGTGACCAGATTGCGCACGAGGCCCGCGTTTGGCGCGACCACGTCCACCAGGTATTGATAGTACTGCCCATCTTTGCCGGCGCGCGCAGACCAGATGCCGGTGGCGTCATCGCGTGTCATCGGCGTGATGGCGGTGGCTTTGCTGCTGCCGCTGGCGTAGGTGCACAGCGCTACATTTTGCGCTGTCGGCGCCCACAGCTTGAAACTTGCGTCGCGTGGGCCGACGGTGACGCCGAGATCATCGGACTTGGCGGCGCTGGCGTAGATGTCATCCAGCGCGCCGGCGAGTTGCAGCGAGGTGGCATCGCGTACCGTGCCGTCTTCGGCTTCCAGTACGATCAGTGCTTGCTGTCGCAGCGCGGCGGGAACGCGCGCCGTATCGGCTGCCACCACGGCCAATACCGGGCCATTGCCGACAAACTTAAAGCGTTCCGGCGTGCTGTCATCAGAGCGCGACAACGCGATCGCACCATCAGCGCCGCTTACGCGCGCACCGGGAGCGGCGCGCAGTTGCGCGGTAGCCGAGTAGTAAAGCTTGAACACACCGCCGCCAGCGTCCGCGCCCGGCCACTTAATCAGCTGGCGATTGAGCCAGTAAGCACGCGCATCGGTGGCCGGCGCAGCGTTCAGCGTCGTAGCAAACGCCGCATCGCAATCCGCGATGACCGGCGCCGCCGAAGCCGTCACACAACCAAGCGCCAACGCGCTCCCCAGGCCAACCAACGCCAAGCACTTACTACTCATATTCTGTCTCCCAAAACCGCTAGTTTAGGTAGTGCGATTACAAAATCCGCAATTTACCCCTGAATTTGGCGGTTATGGTACTCCAGAATCTGTAGTTTTGATACGATGTTTGCCCCGCAAGGCGAAAACCAAGCGGGTTCCGGTTCGGCTTTTTCTGCTGAGTACGCGGGAATTGCTAAACCCGCACTGCGGCGACTAAGGGTCTGACCCCGTACGGGGTCAGACCCTGCCTTTTGGGTTGGCGGCGCGTCTCAATCGAGCTATGGCTATGCAGTTTTGCGGTAATTGTCGACCATCTTGTAACGCAGGGCGTAGAGGGCGAACAAGGCGGCGACGACTGCGGCGAAGGCGGCGAAGAAGAACATCTGGAAGGCGATCGGACTCAATCCGCTGCCGGCAATCCAGCCGCTCACTACGTCATTCTTCACGCCCGCGTTCACGATCAGCACCCACAGGTTGCCGACGGTAACGGCCAGATACCAGAAGCTCAGGATGATGCCTTTCATCGCGGCTGGCGCTTGGCTGTACGCGAATTCCAGGCCGGTCGCGGAGACCAGCACTTCGCCCAAGGTCAGCAGCGCATACGGCAGCAGCTGCCACAGGATCGAGACGTGATCACCACCATCCATCCACAACTGGATCATGCCGATCACCACCCACGACGACGCCGAGAAGGCGATGCCCATGCCCATGCGGCGCAGCGGCGTTGGCGTGATGCCGATCATGCGCATCAGCGGGAACAGCGCCAGGTTATTAAATGGGATCAGCAGCATCACCAGGATCGGATTCACTGCCTGCATTTGCGCCGGCAGCAGTTTGAATTCCCAGCCGAAGATCGACAGTAGCGGGCTGTCCATCGAGTTGGCCTGCACGATCCACGTCGACGCCTTCTGGTCGAACAGAGACCAGAACGGCGTAATCATTGCGAACACGATCAGGATGCGCAGCACGGCGCGCACGCCTTCGACCGCCGCATCGGTATGTTTGCCGCGCGCGCGTTCCAGCTGCATCGATACGCCGATGCCGCCAAACGCCAGCACCAGCACCAGCGCCGTGCAAGCGGCAATCACGAAGCCCCACGATGGCGTCATGCACAGCGAGATCACCGCGCCGACGGCACCTGCGCCAGCCACCGTCAGGCCCGGACGCGATTGGCCTTCTGCGCGCGCCAACAGGGCAGTGCGCGCCACGCTGCTGAATGAATCGGGATTCGGCGCAGCCGGCGGCACGTGCACATATTTTTTGCGGCCGGCCCAGAACACGACCGTCGCAATCGCCATCAAGATGCCCGGAATGCCAAACGCCACGGCCGGGCCGTAGTCGCGCAAGAACACCGGCATCAGCAGCGAAGCAAAGAAGGAGCCGAAGTTGATGATCCAGTAGAAGGCGTCAAACACCACCTTGGCGCGGTTCTTGTTGGTCTGGTCGAACTGGTCGCCGACAAACGCCACTACCAGCGGCTTGATGCCGCCCGAACCAAACGCGATCAGCGCGAGGCCGGTGTAGAAGCCGGCCAGGTCGTGCTCAAAAATCGCAAGGCAGGCATGGCCCGCCACGTAGATCAGGCTAAACCAGAAAACCGTCTTGTACTTGCCCCAGAAACGGTCGGCAATCCAGCCGCCCAGCAGCGGGAAGAAGTACACGCCGATCACAAAAGTGTGGAAAACGTGCTTGGCTTCCGTGGTGCGGTCGCCGATCGGAATGAATAACAGCAGGGTACTGAGCAGGAACGGCGTCAGGATGTTGCGCATGCCGTAGAAGCTGAAACGCTCGCAGCCTTCGTTGGCGATGATGTAGGGAATTTGCCGGGGCATAGGCCCGTTGCCGGCTGTACTGACTTCGTTGCTCACTATATTTACTCCTGTAGTGTGTAGTTTGACTACTATTTTTTATCCGAGGTATTCCTGTGGAAATGCCTAAGTTTATGTTTTTTAACGGTTATTTGTGATAATCGTTAAGCTGGTCTCCGATTGAAAAATCTGTTTTCGTGATGTATATTCTCTACAAAAATAATCCCACCAGACAGCCAACCCCGGATTCTCTTATGACTAAGCAACTTACTCAAGTCTCGCCTCACTCTCCAGACTGGTATCGCGACGCGATCATCTACCAGGTTTACCCGCGCAGCTACATGGATAGCAATGGCGACGGCGTCGGCGATCTGCCGGGGATTACGGCAAAGCTGGACTATATCGCATCGCTGGGCGTGGACATCGTCTGGATTTCGCCGTTCTTCAAATCGCCGATGAAGGACTTCGGCTACGACATTTCCGACTACTGCGACGTCGATCCGCTGTTCGGCACTTTGGCCGACTTCGACACGTTGATCGCCAAAGCCCATAGCCTCGGCCTGAAGATCATGATCGACCAGGTCATGGCGCACACTGCGGAAGATCACGCATGGTTTAAAGAGAGCCGTTCCAGCCGCGACAATCCTAAGTCCGACTGGTACGTCTGGTCTGACCCTGCACCGGACGGCAATCCGCCGAATAACTGGATGTCGGTGTTTGGTGGTTCGTCGTGGCAGTGGGATACGCGCCGCCGGCAGTACTACATGCACAACTTCCTTGTGAGCCAGCCGCAGCTCAACTTCCACAATCCAGAAGTACAGCAAGCGCACCTTGATGCGCTGCGTTTCTGGCTGGAGCGCGGCGTGGATGGCATCCGTCTGGACGCCTGCAATTTCCACTTCCACGATCTGGAACTGCGCAGCAATCCGCCGGCCACCGTGCGCGACACCGCCACCGTGTCGGACGTGAACCCATACGGCATGCAGGCCCACATCTACGACAAGACTCGCCCAGAGAATCTGCCGTTCCTGCAAAAACTGCGCGCGCTGCTGGATGAATACAAGGCCGTGTCGATCGGCGAAGTTGGCGCCGATGATTCGCTGGCCGTGATGGCGGAATACACCGCCGGCGGCGACAAGCTGCAAATGGCGTACAGCTTCAACCTGTTGGTGCCGCAGTGCTCCTCGCATTACATCCGCAAGCAGGTGGAAGCGTTCGAGGCGCGCGTGAAGGGCGGCTGGGCCTCGTGGTCGGTCGGTAATCACGATGTACAGCGCGTGGCGTCGCGCTGGGGCGGCCCGACTGCGCCGCAGTCGTTTGCCAAGCTGGTACTGGCGATGCAGCTGTCGCTAAAAGGCACTCCTTGCCTGTACCAAGGCGACGAGCTGGCGTTTGCCGAAGCCGACGTGCCGTTCGAACTGCTGCAAGACCCATACGGCATCACCTTCTGGCCGGAGTTCAAAGGCCGCGATGGCTGCCGCACGCCGATCGCCTGGTCGAACGAGGCCAATGGCGGCTTCACCACCGGCAAGCCATGGCTGCCGGTGTCGCCGGATCACTTGGCCAAGGCGGCCTCGGTGCAGGAACAGGACAAGGAATCGTCGCTGGCCTTCACCCGCGCCTTCATCGCGTGGCGCCGCAAGCACCCGCAGCTGCTGCGCGGCGATATCGAATTCTTCGACACCCAAGACCAGGTGCTGGCGCTGCGCCGCGACCTGGCAGGTGAGCGCAGCATCCTCGCCGTCTTCAATCTGACCGGCGAAGCGCAAACCGTGGACCTGCCGCAAAGCGCAGGCGCCGAGCAGCTGCAAGGCTACGGCCTGCCGGGCAGCGCGGCGAATGGCAAGGTGACCTTGCCAGCCTTCGGCGCGTGGTTCGGCTACGCTGCCTAAAAAACAGCGCAGGAAAGGAAGCGATATGTGTCGTTTCCTTCTTAACACCACGTATTTCAGGTATGCTTCCGCCAACTGTTTTGACTGAACCGACGATGAAACAAGCAGAAGTGGATCAAAAACTCAATCGTACCGCCTTTGCCGACGGCCCGCGCCTGCTGGCCGACATCGGCGCCACCCACGCCCGCTTCGCCTTGCAGACCGCCCCCGGCGAGTTCCGCGCAGTACGGGTACTGAAGTGCGACGATTTCCCTGATATCGTGGCGATGCTGCGGTCCTATCTTGCGGACCATGCTGGCGTCAACCTCAATCACGCCGCGCTGGCGGTAGCGAATCCGGTCAGCGGCGACTACGTGCGCATGACTAACCGCGCGTGGGAATTCTCCACCGACGAAGTGCGCCGCGCGCTCGGCCTGCACACGCTGCTGGTGGTGAATGACTTTACCGCGCTGGCGATGTCGCTGCCGGGCCTTAAGCCGTCGGACTTGATGCAGGTCGGCGGCGGCAAGCCGGCTTCTAATTCTGTGATCGGCGTGCTGGGGCCGGGCACTGGTCTCGGCGTGTCGGGCGTGATTCCGACTGTCGACGGTTTCGTCACGCTGGGTTCCGAGGGTGGCCACACCAACTTCGCACCGGCCGACGAACGCGAATACGCCATCCTGCAATACGCATGGCAAACCTGGTCGCACGTTTCGACCGAGCGCCTGATCTCCGGCCCCGGCATGGAGATCATCTACCGCGCCATCGCCAAGCGCAATGGCCGCCAGGTGCGCGACCTGACCTCGCAAGAAATCATCTCCGGCGCGCTGACCGACAAAGACCCGCTGTGCCTCGAAGTGCTGGAATGCTTCTGCGCCATGCTGGGCGGCGCGACCGCTAACCTGGCCGTGACGCTGGGCGCGTTCGGCGGCATGTTCATCGGCGGCGGCATTGTGCCGCGCCTGGGGGACTGGTTCACTACCTCGCCGTTCCGCGCGCGCTTTGAAGCCAAGGGCCGTTTCACCAGCTATCTGGCGGAGATTCCAACCTACGTCATCACCACGCCGAATCCTGCGTTCTACGGCGTGGCGACGATTTTGTCCGAACACCTGCGCGGCCGCAGCGGCGCCAATACGCTGATGGAACGCGTGCAGCACCTGCAGCACGAGCTGACGCCAGCCGAGCAGCGCGTCGCGCAACTGGTGCTGGAGCAGCCGCGCCTTGTATTGAATGAGCCGATTGCCGATATCGCGCGTCTGGCGGAAGTGAGCCAGCCGACCGTGATCCGCTTCTGCCGTTCGCTGGGCTTCCTCGGACTGGCCGACTTCAAACTGAAATTCGCCAGCAGCTTGACTGGTGCGATTCCTGTGCGTCATAGCCAGGTGCGCGTTAGCGACAGTACGCACGATCTGAGCGCCAAGGTCATCGACAACACCGTGTCGGCGATTCTGAAATTCCGCGACCAGCTGGATGTGCGTTCGCTGGACAAGGCGATTGCGCTGGTGGCGAAAGCCAAGCGCGTTGAGTTCTACGCCATGGGCAATTCGCGCGTGGTCGCGCTGGACGGCCAGCACAAATTCTTCCGCTTCCGCATTCCGACTTCGGCGTATGGCGACTCGCACTTGCTGACACTGGCCGCCGAGTTGCTGAAACCGGGCGATGTGGTGATTGCCATCTCCAACTCCGGCAAGCTGCCGGATTTGCTGGCGGCGGTCGATGCGGCGCGCGCGGCAGGGGCGGATGTTATCGCCATCACCTCCAGCAATTCGCCGCTGGCGAAGAAGGCCAGCGTGTGCCTGACCGTGGATCATACAGAAGACAGCACCACCTTCCTGTCGATGATCTCGCGGATTTTGCAGCTGCTGCTGATCGACATCCTGTCGGTCGGTATCTCGCTGGACGCGCAGAACTCGCGCCTGGTGGTCGAACACAAGACCGGCGACTCTGCCGAGAATCGCCGCCTGCTGATCTCCCACCTGGACGGCTAAAACGGGTTTGGGTCTACTGCTGTTGTTAGTCCCCCAAACGAAAGGGTCTGACCCCGTACGGGGTCAGACCCTGGTCGCAGCGGTGTGCGGGTTGGGTTAGTGCCGCATGCTGTTACGGCGACCTGCAACGTCAACCCCGCTATAGGTTACAAATCGATACTTGAACTCCTGTCGCAATAGGTTAAGATATATCTTAATAAGTTATATCTTAAGGGGTTCGTCATGTTTCGATTTTTGCATCCTTTGCGCCATCCGCATATTCACGGCGGCCATGGTCACGGCCCGCGCGGCGGCGGCCGTGGCCCTAAAATGTTCGACGCCGGCGCTATGCGCTATGTCGTGCTGCAACTGATCGCGGAGAAGCCGCGTCACGGTTACGAAATCATCAAGGAGCTGGAACAGCGCTCGGGCGGCGGCTATTCGCCTAGCCCCGGCGCGATCTATCCGCTGCTGTCCATGCTGCTGGACATGGGCCACGTGGTCGCCTCGGCCGATGGCAACAAGAAGCTGCACACCATTACGCCGGAAGGCGAGGCTTTCCTTGCCGAGAACCGCCAGTTTGTCGACGCCATCCTCGCTCGCCTGACTGAGGGCGACGAGCACCGAGAAGGCCTGCGCACTGCGATGCACGAGTTGAAGCACGCAGCTATCGAGCAGGCGCGCGCCAGCAATCACAATCCCGCCAGGATCGAGCAAATCCGCGCCATCCTGCGCCAGGCCGCCGAGGATATCAACGCTCTATGAATTTCCCACTTACCCCGGCGCGCGAGCGCCTCGTTCTCTGGCTGCTGGCGCTGACGCAGTTCACCGTCATCATGGACTTCATGGTGATGATGCCGCTGGCGCCGCAGCTGATGCAGGCTTTTCACATCGAACCGGCCGCCGTCTCGGGCGCGGTGTCGGCCTACGCGTGGTGCGCCGGCATCTCCGGCCTTGCCGCCGCCATGTATATCGACCGTTTCGACCGCCGCAAGCTGCTGCTGACGGTGTTCGCGCTGTTCACGCTATCCAATCTGGCGTGCGCCGCTGCGCCTAACTTCCATGTGCTGGTGCTGTCGCGCGCTTTTGCCGGTCTGACAGGCGGCATTCTGGGCGCTATCGTCATGGCCATCATTGGCGATTTGATCCCGGCCAACCGCCGCGGCGCTGCTACCGGCATCGTCATGACCTCGTTCAGCATGGCCTCCGTGGCCGGCGTGCCGACCGGCGTGATGCTGGCCGCGCACTATGGCTGGGCCTCGCCGTTCTACATTCTCGTGATTTGTTCGCTGCCGATTTTGCTGCTGGCCGCGCGCGTGCTGCCGGCGCTGGACGGTCACCTCGGCAACCGCGCGCCGTTGTCGGCCATGCTGCCGAATTTGATTGCGCTGTACAAGGAGCCCATGCACCTTAAGGCTTTCGCACTCTCGGCTATCAATATGATGACCGGCATGATGGTGATTCCGTTTATCTCGCCGGTGCTGGTGAATAACGTCGGTTTGCAGCCGGCCGAAATCACCTATGTCTACCTCGCGGGCGGCATCGCTACCTTCTTCACTGCGCGCATGATCGGCAAGTGGTCGGATCGCGTTGGCGCGCAGAAGGTGTACCGCATCGTCTCGCTGCTGTTTATCTTGCCGGTGCTGTTCATTACCCATATGCCGGTGATCCCGTTGATCGGCGTGGTGCTGTTCTTCCCGTTCTTCATGGTGCTGGCCTCGGGCCGCAGTATTCCGATGCAGACGCTGATGACGACCGTGCCCGATCCTGTCCGGCGCGGTGCTTTCCTCAGCGCGAATGCCGCCATCCAGCAAGTGGGCACCGGTGTCGGCGCTTTGCTGGGCGGCTTGACTTTGCATACCGAAGTTTCCGGCCGCATCGCCGGTTATGGCTTGAATGGCTGGATCGCGGCGGGATTGACCGTGCTGACGGTGCTGTGGGTAGGGCAGGTACGCGGCGCTGCCATTAAAGCGGCGCCGGAACAGAAGGCGGCTTAGTTGTCGACTGCGGTGCGCTTGGCCGGATGTTTTTCACGCCGCCAGCGCGCCAGGCTGATGACTTCGTCGCTGCTGGCGTCTTCCACCAGGATCTCGTCATCGTTGGACGACACGAGGAAGCTTTCCCAGCGCAGCGCCGACTCGGCGCTGTTTTCCACGTAGCTGAACTGCCAGTAGCTCTTGCCGTTCAGTTTGCGTGGCATCGGGTCGTATTCGAGCAGGCCGCCATGGGCTTTGCCGCCCGAATTCTTCTCAATCAGACTCGACCACGCTTGCAATTCCGGCAGCGCCATCAGCGCGGCTGCGCCCTGTTCCTTGTTGCGGACGGCTTTGGGCTCGCCCGGCGGTAGCGGATCCTTGATGTCGGCCGGCCGGTGCGGTGCGGCGGCCGGTGCGGTTTTCGCGGCCGAGGCTGCTTTGCTGGCGCTGGCTGACGATGCGGCCGGAACTTGTACCGTCACCTGCGATTCGGCCGATGGCGAGGCGGCGAAGTAGGCGGCCAAACCCAATGCAACTACTGTCGTCACCGCGCCAGCGATGATCAGTTTGCGGGAGGACTGCTTGCTTAATTCCATTGCGGAGGAGTAACGAGACGTTTTATTGTCGGACATACTAAACCAAAGGCACCCATGCGGCAACTTTTTGGGCTTCCCCTATACTATTTTGGTATTAGTCCGGCACGATAATTCATTGGCTGTTTGGAGGGCTTTTTCGTACCATCGTTGCAGCATCAGTAAAGGATCAGCCTAGTGAATAAGAATATTTTGGGGATAGATTGGGGCACCAGCAACCGGCGCGCCTATCTGATAGATCAAACCGGCGCCTGCCTGGCAGAGCACGAAGACGGCCAAGGCATGCTGGCGGTGGGCGGGCGCGACAAGTTCGGCGCCTCGCTGGCCAGCGTGCTGGACGCGATGCAGCTGCCATCGGATGTGCCGGTGGTTATGTCCGGCATGGTCGGCAGCGCTTCGGGCTGGCAAGAAGTCAACTATCTCGACGTCTCGGTGCCGCTGGAACAGTTGCCGCAGCACCTGGCTGCCGTGACTGATCCGGCCTGGGCCGGCCGTAGCTACATCGTTCCCGGCTACGTCTACCGCAATGGCGCGTCCGCTGATGTGATGCGCGGCGAAGAAACCCAATTGCTGGGCGCGGTTGTGCTCGGCCACCGCGATGGCTGGATCGTCTTGCCCGGCACCCACAGCAAGTGGGTGCTGCTGCGCGACGGCGTGATCCAGTCCTTTGCTACCTATATGACCGGTGAATTGTTCGCCATGCTGTCCAAGGGCGGCACCCTGTCCGCCATGATGGACGGCGATACTTCCGATGCCGAAGGCTTTGCCACCGGCCTCAATCAAGCGGCGCGCAACGAGCCGCTGTCGAATTCCTTGTTCCGTGTGCGCGCGGGTGTGGTGTCGCGTTCGGCCGCGCCGCAGCAGGCGGCGGCTACCGTGAGCGGCTTGCTGATCGGCGCCGAATTCGCCGCTGCCGCGCGCGCCGCCGAAGGGCAGGGCATTACCGTGATCGGTTCGCCGGCGCTGGCTGCGCGCTACGACATCGCTGCCAAGCACTTCGGTGTGAAGTGCTCAGTGCTCGACCCACACCAGGTGTACTGCACCGCGGTTTCCAAATTTCTCAAGGCTTAACCATGACCACCCCATCCCATCCAGCCACGCCGCTAGTCGCCATCCTGCGCGGCTTGAATCCTGCAGAGGCGGTTGATGTCGCCAAGGTGCTGCACGCTGCGGGCTTCCGCGCGCTGGAAGTGCCACTGAACCGTCCGGGCGCGATCGAGGCGATTGCTGCCATCGTAAAGCTGGACTTGCCGGATACGCTGGTTGGCGGCGGCACCATGCTCACCGTTGAGCATGTGGAAGCCGTGCATGCGGCTGGCGGCCGCTTGCTGGTTTCGCCGAACTGCGTGCCTGCCGTAATTCGCCGTGCTGCCGATCTGGGCATGTACTGTGCACCGGGCGTGGCCACGCCGACCGAGGCCTTTGCCGCGCTGGATGCGGGCGCACACGCGCTGAAGATTTTCCCGGCCGAGTCGGTCGGCCACGGCGGCATCAAGGCGCTGAAGAGCGTGCTGCCGGCCGGTACGCCGGTATGGCCGGTGGGCGGCGTGTCGCCGGAAACCATGGCCGCTTGGGTGAAAGCCGGCGCGACCGGTTTCGGCATCGGCGGCAACCTGTATACTCCCGGCGTCACGCTGGAACAGCTGGCCGAACGTGCGGCCGCCTTTGTCAGCACCTGGCGTACTTTGGCCGTATAAAAGGGAATTGAAGCGATGAGCAAATACGACGTGCAATGTCTGTGGGAAGTGAAAGCCCAACTGGGCGAAGGTCCGCTGTGGGTGGCGGAGCAAAACCGCCTGTACTTTGTCGACCTGAAGAACCAGACCTTGCACGCGCAGGACGTGGTCAGCGGCGCGCGCCGTAGCTGGGCCATGCCTGACTACATCTGCTGGCTGATCGCGCGCCGCGACGGCGATGGCTTCATGGCGGGCCTGCGCGACGGCATCGCCCGCGTGTGGCTGGAGCCGGAGCTGCGCATCGAATACCTGCACCGTCCGTTCCCGGCCGATAGCGGCCTGCGCATGAACGACGCCAAGGTCGATAGCGCCGGCCGCATCTGGGCCGGTTCCATGCACAACACCGACTATGCGCAAGCCATCGGCACCTTGTTCCGTCTCGACGCCGACCACAAGCTGCACGCGTTCGACAACGACTACCACATCTGCAACGGCCCGACCTTTAGCCTGGACGGCGCCACCATGTACCACACCGACAGCTTTGAAGGCCGCACCTACGCCTATCCGCTGGCCGCCGACGGCACGCTGGGCGAGCCGCGCGTGTGGCGCCAATTCGGCGAAGGCGAAGGTTCGCCGGACGGCATGACCGTCGACAGCGAAGGCTGCGTGTGGATCGCACAATGGGGCGGCAGCCGCGTGTGCCGTTATTCGCCCGAGGGCGAGCTGCTGGAGACGATCGCCGTGCCGGTGCGTAATCCGGCCTCGTGCACCTTCGGCGGCGGCGACCTCAAGACCCTGTTCATTACCACCGCGAGCGAAGACAACACGCCCGAGCAGCTGGCAGCGCATCCGCTGACCGGCGCCGTGTTTGCCGTGCGCGTGGACGTGGCCGGCGTGCCCGCCGCCCGCTTCGGCTGAGCCGGCATCTCTGCTTGCGGGATTCGGCGGATCCGGCGAGAATGCCGGAATGCTGAATTCCACCATCAAATATCTCCATCTTTCCCCTTCCAGCGACCTGCCGGTGCTGGAAGGCCTGCGCCAGTTCAAGGCTGTTATCGTGGTCGAGGCCGATGTGCACGAGACCATGATGTGGGACATCAGCCGCTGGCTGATTGCATCCGGCTGCTTGTACGCGCTGGCGTGGGGCAAGGAGTCCGACCAGTGGCGCGAGGCGATCGACGATGCCGCGCAGGAAGCCGTCAACTACGAAGAAGTGCCGGAAGCAAAGCGCGTGTTCGTCACCTCGCATGAAGATGAAGAACTGGAAGAAGCCTTCTGGTTCGCCCAGCACCGCGCCATCCATCCCGCGCACGATCTCACCACCACCCTGATCCTGCACCTTGCCGACACCCCGCGCCGCGACGAACTCGAAGCGGCCTACCACGACGCTTGACCCCGATCATCTGCCGGCTCTGCTGTCTGTGTTAAACCGGAAGCAGTCATGCCCGGCGGAGATCTCTAATGAATAACAAGCGCATCTACTATTCTTGTAGTACTTGGCTTTCGTACTATGTTTGCGAGCGCTACTATGGTAGCAACCATTATGCATGGTGCTCGCCATTCTTCGACGCATTCTCATCCTTAAGTCCATGCAACTCGGTGCCGCCTAGCTCTAATCCCAGGGATATCTATTGGAATCTGAAAAGAGAGATAGATGCTGGTGACTTACACTCGAAAAAAGTGAGGGATATCCGGCGCGGCATCTTGAAGGGCGCTGCGTTCAAGCGTAAAGACGGTACTATCAGCGATGACGAGTATCTGGAAATTATTGATATCGTGACGACGTCGCAGCTCGTCAAATTTAGTCCGCTAATGTTTGTTATTCCCGTGCAGCCAGTTGCCGGTTTGATTCAACGAGTAGTCGTCAAGCGTCGAGCAAATCCGCTGTCAGAGGAATACATCATCGAAAAACTGCCGCGCGACTTCTTCGATGCTTGCGAACTTTAAGCTGGAGGACAGTGATGAATGTACTTTCGTATGTTGAGTCCGTTCCCTTTGATATTGCGAACGAAGGCCTTTTTTATTGTTTCCGTGCCTTTAATGAGTTGGATTGGCCCAAGGAAATGAGGGGGGACTTTTTCTTTGATGGCCCATCTTCTATTCCAAGGGCAGAAAGTCGGGTGATCACATTGGCAATCTTAGCGGGGATTAAAGAGCAGGAGGGGAAGCCGCTCGACGAGATTGATAAGGAAACCCTCAACAAATATGCCGTCGAGATTGGTGACGCTGGCGATGTACTTGCAGCTCGCCTGCTGATTGCACATCGCCAGCGTATTAGCGCTTAACCGTTTTGCGGCCTTGCCACGCTCAGCGCCCAAGCCGTGCCAAAGCGGTCAGTCAGCATGCCGAACAGCGGCGTCCATTGGGCTGGCGCTAGCGGGACGGTGATGGTGGCGCCGTTGGCGATCTTGTCCCAGTAAGCGCTGACTTGCTCAGGCGTCGCGGTTTCCAGCGCGACCAGGAAAGCATTCTGGCCGGGGTGATAGGGCGTTGCCGAGGGCACGTCGTAGGCCATGATGCGGAAGCCATTTTCCGCTGCGACCTGGCCCCAAATCAACTGATCCGCTTCCGCCTCGTTGGTCACCTGGCCGAAATCCTTGTAAGTCATGGCCATCAGCTCGCCGCCAAACACGGACTGGTAAAAGTTAAGCGCATCGCGCGCCTGGCCACGGAAGTTGAGGTGGGCTACGGCGCTGACAGTGGTTGGTTTCATCGAAAAACTCCTGAAAGAAAAGTGAAACTCATTCTATTCAGCAGCCCTGTCAGTTTCTGTCAGTAGCGCGTCAGAACGTGATGTGCACCGACGGCGCGCTGCGCTTGGCTTTGCCGTGGAAGACGGCTTCGATGTTATTGCCGTCGGGATCGAGGACGAAGGCGGCGTAGTAGCCGGGGTGGTAGGGACGTTCGCCTGGCGCGCCGTTGTCTTTGCCGCCGTTGGCGAGGGCGGCTTGGTAGAAAGCGTCTACCGTGGCGCGGTCTTTCGCTTGAAAGGCCAAGTGATGGCGGCCGGTCAGCGCGCCTTGCGCTGCCTGGCTGTCTGCGGTCGATACGAATAGTTCGTCGGCCCAGAAATAGTCTTCGGCAGTGCCGCCGAGCGGAATGTCCAGCACTTCAAACACTGCGGTATAAAACTTTTGCGATGCAGGCAGATTGCGCACCACCAATTGGATGTGGTCGATCAGGCGGCCGCGATGTAGCTCTTGAGTTTCCATGCTGCACTCCTAAGAAGTTGTGCAGCCGATTCTAGCTCAGAGCGATTTTTGGACGCGCCCCGCTAGCGGTAGCGTGAACAGCACGATCACGGCCAGCGACAGCAAGGCTACCGATACGCCCATCACGTCGCCCAGCTTGCCGAATATCACCGGCGACAATGCACCGGCGCCGATGGTGCCGGTGTAGAACCAGGCAAACGCTTGCTCGCGCTTGCCCGGTGCGGCCAGTTCCGGCACCACGCCGTACAGTACCGACGAAGTGCCGTTGAGCGCCAGGCCCATTAACGGCAGCATCGCCATCACGCCAGCCAGCGGCAGCCACACGGCCAAGGCCACCAGCACCGAGGTCATGGACTCGGTCACCCACACCGTCTTCATCATGCCGATGCGCGCGCCGAGGTAGCCGCAGAACAGTTTGCCAAACGCGCCGCCGACAAACAGCAGCGACAGCGCGATGCCAATGCCCGCCGTACCCGCACCTTTGCTCTTCAGCAGAAACGGCAGGAAGGTGAGAAAGCCCATGCGCACCGTGCTGTCCAGTGTGCCGGTTGCCAGCAGTGCGCGCAAGCCGCTCGCCGAGCCGCGATGCGCGCCGCTGCCGTTGGCCGCCTTGGCCGCGCGCTCGGCATGCGACGCCGGCGGCGCAGACGGAATCAACCACCACAACAGCACCGCTGCCGTGAGGCCAAGCACACCGATCATGGTGACGCTGGTTTGCCAGCTGACCACCACCAGCAGCAAGCCGACCGCACCTGGAATCAAGGTCTTGCCGATGTCGCCGGCAAAGTTGTACTGCGCCAGCGCTTCTTTCACGCCACCGCCTGCTTCGTGCGTATCCGTGACCAGCGAGGAGGCCAGCGGATGCTGCGTGCTGGCGCCGAGGCCGCCCAGCATCAGCGCAATCATCAAGGTCGCCAAGCCCCCGGCTTGACCGGCAATCAGATAAGCCACTCCTGCCAGTGCCGTGCCGCCAATCAGCAAGCGCTCGCGCCCAAAGCGGCGCGCCAGTCGGCTGGCCAGCAATTGGAAGCTCGCCATCACGCCCGAATACGCAGCGCGCAGCAAGCCTATCATCGCGTAGCTGATGGCGAATTGGGCCTGCCAGATCGGCAGTAAAACGTAGATGAGATCAGTGAGGCCGTCATGCACGGCGTGCGCGGTGCTGGCGGCGATGAGGGAGCGGCGGCGGGCGTTAGGCATCCCGCCAGTGTAACAGACGTAAAAAAGCCCGCGCGGCCGAGGCCTTGCGGGCTTTTGAGAGAGCTGGCTACGTTAGCCGGCCGGCAGAATTACATCATGCCGTCCATGCCGCCCATACCGCCCATGCCACCCATACCGCCCATGCCGCCGGCTGGTTTGTCTTCGGTGACTTCAGCAACCATGCAGTCGGTGGTCAGCATCAGGCCAGCGATCGAGGCTGCGTTTTGCAGAGCCGAACGGGTTACTTTAGCTGGGTCCAGCACGCCCATTTCTACCATGTCGCCGTAGGTGCCGTTGGCAGCGTTGTAACCGTAGTTACCCGAGCCAGCCAGAACAGCAGCAACCACTACCGACGATTCTTCGCCAGCGTTTTGCACGATCATGCGCAGTGGCTCTTCCATTGCACGCAGCACGATCTTGATACCAGCGTCCTGATCGGCGTTGTCGCCTTTCAGACCTTGTACTTGAGCGCGGGCGCGCAGCAGGGCAACGCCGCCGCCTGGCACGATGCCTTCTTCCACAGCAGCGCGGGTTGCGTGCAGTGCATCTTCAACACGTGCTTTCTTCTCTTTCATTTCAACTTCGGTTGCAGCGCCAACCTTGATCACTGCAACGCCGCCTGCCAGCTTGGCAACGCGCTCTTGCAGTTTTTCGCGGTCGTAGTCCGAGGTTGCTTCTTCGATTTGCACGCGGATTTGCTTGACGCGGGCTTCGATCGCAGCAGCTTGGCCAGCACCGTCGATAACGATGGTGTTTTCTTTGCCGACTTCGATACGCTTGGCTTGGCCCAGTTCTTCCAGGGTGACTTTTTCCAGGGTCAGGCCAACTTCTTCAGCAACCACTTGGCCGCCGGTCAGGATAGCGATGTCTTCCAGCATGGCTTTACGACGGTCGCCGAAGCCTGGGGCTTTCACAGCAACGGTTTTCAGGATGCCGCGGATGTTGTTCACTACCAGGGTTGCCAGTGCTTCGCCTTCGATGTCTTCAGCGATGATCAGCAGTGGACGGCCCGACTTGGCGATCTGTTCCAGGATAGGCAGCAGGTCACGGATGTTCGAGATTTTCTTGTCGCACAGCAGGACGAATGGGTTGTCCAGGGCGGCAACTTGCTTGTCCTGGTTGTTGATGAAGTATGGCGACAGGTAGCCGCGGTCGAACTGCATACCTTCAACGATGTCCAGCTCGTCGTTCAGCGACTTGCCGTCTTCCACGGTGATGACGCCTTCTTTGCCGACTTTTTCCATCGCTTCAGCGATGCGCTCGCCGATCGACGAATCCGAGTTCGCCGAGATCGAACCAACTTGGGCGATTTCTTTGGTGGTGGTGCATGGACGGGCGATGGCAGCGATCTGCTCAACGGTTGCAGCAACAGCTTTGTCGATGCCGCGTTTCAGGTCCATCGGGTTCATGCCGGCGGCAACGAACTTCATACCTTCGCGCACGATGGCTTGTGCCAGCACGGTCGCGGTGGTGGTGCCGTCGCCGGCGTTGTCGCTGGTGCGGGAAGCCACTTCCTTCACCATTTGCGCGCCCATGTTTTGCAGCTTGTCTTTCAGTTCGACTTCTTTAGCAACGGATACGCCGTCCTTGGTGACGGTAGGGGCGCCGAACGAGCGTTCCAGCACAACGTTGCGGCCTTTCGGGCCCAGGGTGACTTTAACTGCATTGGCCAGGACGTTAACGCCTTCAACCATTTTGGCGCGCGCTGCGTCGCCGAAGATTACTTCTTTAGCTGCCATGTTTATTGCTCCTTGAGGTGTTAGGTGGGATCAGTTCAGCCAAGCATTACTTGGTGACGATCGCCATGATGTCTTCTTCGCGCATGACCATCAGTTCCTGGCCGTCGATCTTGACGGTTTGACCGGCGTATTTGCCGAACAGAACGCGGTCGCCTACTTTGACATCCAGCGGACGTACTTTGCCGTCGTCCAGGATCTTGCCATTGCCAACAGCCAGGACTTCGCCTTGATCTGGTTTTTCAGCAGCCGCATCAGGGATGATCAGGCCGGACGCAGTTTTGGTTTCCTGGTCGAGGCGTTTGACGATTACGCGATCGTTCAAAGGGCGAAGGTTCATACAAAACTCCTTAATTTTTTAACAATGGTGCAAAATGTTGGTAGTTGGGTGTGCTGTTAGCACTCTTCCCTAACGAGTGCCAATTATAGGGACGACCTTGGGGCATTTCAAGGCAAACACTTTGCGAAGGAACAAAAAAGGTACGCCGAAGGGCAAAAAAAACGCGTTCGACGTGCAAAAATGTAAATATTACTCGTGGTAGAGCTGTGAGCGGCCGCCGTCGATCAGGATGTCGGTCGCGTTGATGAAGGGGGCTTCGTCGCTGGCGAGGAATAGGGCGGTGGCGGCCACTTCTTCCGGTTTGCCGAGGCGTTTGCACGGCAGCAGCGCGGCTTGGCGTGCGCGTTCGGCTTCGGGATCGGAACAGGCGGCGAAGTGGCGTTCGATCATGTCGGTGACGATCAGGCCCGGCGAGATGGAGTTGACGCGGATGCCGCGCGCTGCGTATTCCAGGCCCAGTGCGCGCGTCATGCCGATCAGTGCGTGCTTGGCCACCGGGTAGGGGAAGCAGCCGGGAATGATTTTGTGACCGTGCACGGAGGCGATGTTGACGATGCTGCCCACGCCTTGCGCCAGCATCGATGGCAGCACCGCGCGCGCGCCGTTCCATGCGCCTTCCAGGTCAACAGCGAAGCAGCGCTTCCAGTCCTCTTCGCTCAGCGCCAGCGGGTCGTCGAACACGTTCATGCCGGCGTTGTTGATGAGGATATCCACTTTGCCGAAACGCTCGATGGTGCGCGCGGCCAGTGCTTCCATGGCGTCGCGGTCGGCCACGTCGGCATGCACGAACAGGCTGCACTCGGGGCCCAGTTCTTTAGTGATCTCGCGCGCCGCGTCGTCGTCGCGGTGGCTGTTGAGGGTGACCATCGCACCTTCTGCGGCGAAGCGCCGCGCGATGGCGAGGCCGATGCCTTGAGTGGATCCGGTAACGATGGCGACTTTGCCTTTCAGGCGTTCAGACATT
This sequence comes from Duganella rivi, assembly GCF_009857435.1. Lineage (GTDB taxonomy): Bacteria > Pseudomonadota > Gammaproteobacteria > Burkholderiales > Burkholderiaceae_D > Rugamonas > Rugamonas rivi. The sequence continues at coordinate 359,580 of NZ_WWCK01000005.1, read as the reverse complement.
ACTACTCCTACGGTTTTAACGGCGTTCGCCGCGGGTTTTCAGTTGATCGAGCAAGACGGCCAGCAGCAGGATCACGCCGCGCATCAGGTATTGGTAGAAGGCGTCGACGTCGAGCAGGTTCATGACGTTTTCCACGGTGCCCATAATTAGTACGCCAATCAGCACGCCAAAGATGCGCGCTTTGCCGCCTTGCAGCGAGACGCCGCCCAGCACGCAGGCGGAAATCACATCCAGTTCAAAGCCTTGCGCTGCATTCGGCTGGCCGCTGGTGATGCGCGAGGCCAGGATCAGGCCTGCCATCGCGGTCACGAGCCCTTGCAGCAGGAAGATCCAGACGCGCAGGCGTTCTACGCGCACGCCGGCCAGACGCGCCGCTTCCGGGTTGCCGCCGATAGCGAGGGTGTTGCGGCCAAAGACGGTCTGGTTGAGCAGGATGCCGAACACGATGAAGCAGGCGCCGGCCACCAGCACCGGCAGCGGCAGGCCGAAGATGCGGGTGTCGCCGAAGTCGATGAAGCTGTCGTCGTTGATGCCGACGGCTTGGCCCTTGGAGACGATGAAGGCAAGGCCGCGTACCATCAGCATGGTGGCCAGCGTCGCGATCAGGGCGTTCACGCGCAGGTAAGCGATCAATACGCCGTTTAGTGCGCCGATTAGTGCGCCGGCGCCGAGGCCCGCTGCGACGGCCAGTGCGACGCTGCCGCTGTGTTCCAGCACGATCGCACCGAGCACGCCGGCAAAGGCGATGGTGGAGCCGACCGAGAGGTCAAAGTCGCGCGAGGCAAGGCACAGCATCATGGTGCAGGCGACCATGCCGATTTGTGCGACTGACAGCATCAAGCCGATCACGTTCGTCAGCGAGAAAAAGTTCTCCACCGTGGCCGACAGGATGGCGAACAGGAAGACGTAGGCCAGCGGCATGCTGTATTCCGACAGCCACTGGCGCGAGATCAGCGGCGAGGCCGCAGCAGAGGGATTCATTTCCGAGACACTCATGCGATGCTCCGTGTAGGTTGTGGTGCTGCCACGTCGGGGAGGGCGAGGTGCAGGACTTCGGTTTCGTTGGCGCGGGAGCGCGGGAGTTCGCCGCTGATGGCGCCTTCGCGCATGACGATCACGCGATCCGAGATGCCCAGCACTTCCGGCAGCTCGCTCGAAATCACGATCACACAGCAGCCGCGCTCCGCCACTTCGTGAATGATCCGATAGATATCGTTCTTCGCGCCGACATCAATGCCGCGCGTCGGCTCATCGAGTATCAGCACCTTCAATCCCGGCTCCGCCAGCCATCGCGCCAGAATCACCTTCTGCTGATTGCCGCCCGAAAGCAAGCGTATCTCCTGCTGGCGATTCGGCGTCTTGATCTTCAAGCGCGCGATGAATTCATCGGCCAGCGCCGCCTCCTGCTTATGCCGCAGGAACAGCCCACCGCGCAAATCGTTGCGACGCACGCTGATGTTAATGTTCTCGGCTACCGATGCCGTAGCGAGGATGCCTTGCTCCTTGCGATCCTCCGGGCACAGCACGATGCCAGCCGCAATCGCATCAGCAGGACCGCCAGTGGCGACAGGCTCACCATCCAGCAGCACTGTGCCCGCACTGCGCGCATCAGCGTTGTACAGCAAGCGCATTAATTCACTGCGTCCCGCGCCGACCAAACCAAAGAAGCCGAGCACCTCACCGCCATGCACCTCAAAACTCAGTGGGCCTTTTACGTGCTTGCCATTGAGCCCTTGCACCTGCAAACGCGCCATGCCGTGCTTGCGTTCGCGGTAGTCGTAAATATCCGAAAGCTCCCGGCCCACCATATCGCTGATTAAGCGATCACGCGGAACATCCGCCATCACATCATGCGTAACGATCTTGCGCCCATCGCGGAAGATGGTGCAGGCGTCGCACAGCTCATACAGTTCTTCAAGCCGATGCGAGATGTAAATCAGCGTACGGCCATCGGCACGCAGCTCTTTCACGAGGTGGAACAGGATCTCGGTTTCGCGGTGCGACAAAGAGGAAGTAGGTTCGTCGAAAGCGATTACCTGCGCATCCTGCATGATGGCTTTGCAAATCTCCACCATCTGCCGCTGCGCAATCGAGAGGTCGGCCAGCTTGGCGGACGGCGACAGATCAACGCCAATCGCCGCCAGCTTCTCGGCGACGATGCGATGCGCGCGCTTCTTATCCAGGAAGCCGAAGCGGGTAGGCATGCGCCCCAGCAGCACATTCTCCGCCACCGTCAGCTCAGGCACATATTGAAGTTCTTGATGAATGATGGCGATGCCGGCGCCTATCGCATCCTTGGCGCTGTGGAAGTGGCGCTCCTTGCCATCAACCAGCAGGCGCCCGCCATCCGGCTTGTACTGCCCGCCGAGGATTTTCAACAGCGTCGATTTACCTGCACCGTTCTCGCCCAGCAGTCCGTGCACCTGCCCGGCGTGAGCGGAAAAGCTCACGCCATTCAGCGCTTTCACGCCGGGGAAGAATTTGCAGACCTCCTCAAATTCTAAATATGCGGCCATCTCACTGGCCCATCGCTTTTCGAACCTCGGCCTGATTGGCGCGGGTCATTAGCATACCTTTCGTGAGGATTTCCGCTGGCGGCGTGCCTTTGCCGTTGATCCAGTTGACCAGATTGACGGAGGTTTGATAGCCATGCTCTTTCGCGCTGATCATCACCGAGCCAAAGAAAGCGGTAGCAGCGGGTTTGCTCAATTCACTCTCAGCTGCCTTGGCGCCGCCGATGCCGATGCCGATCATGTTGTCAGCCTTGATGCCGCGTCCTTCTGCGGCGCGTACCGCGCCGAGTACCGCTTCATCGTTCAAGCCCACTGCCACCCAGTGTTTGAACTTGGCGTTCTTGGTCAGCGCGATGTTGGCGGCGTTGAAGGCGTTCTCGGTGTCGGTCTTGGCTTGCGGCGCGTCGATGATGTTCGCGGCCGGGAAGCCGGCGGCTTTTAGTGCATCGATGGCGCCGGTGGTGCGTTCTTTGGCGGTCGGCAGCTGGTCGTAGGCGACGCGTATCGCGCCCACGTCGGCCATATTCCATTTGCGTGCTTTGATTTCGGCGACGATGCCTTCGCCGACTTGTTTGCCGATGGCGTAACCGGAGATGCCCATGTGGGGGATCGATTCAATCGGCTTGCCGCTGCCGTCCACCAAGCGGTCGTCAACCGAGACGACCTTCAGGTTATTGCGTTTGGCGGCGCGCTCAATCGCCTTGCCCAATTTGACGTCGGGCGCGCAGATGACGAAGCCTTGCGCCTTTTGCGCGGCAAGGTTGTCGATAGCGGCCATGGTTTTTTCGCCGTTGGGAATGCCGATCTTCACCAGCGCGAAGCCTTTTTCTTTGGCCGCTACTTCGGCATAGCGCCATTCATCTTGAAACCACGGCTCCTCCGCCTGTTTGACGAGGAAGCCGATTTTGACCGGATCAGCAGCGTGGGCGAAGGTCACGGCGCAAAGCGCCGCAACTGCTAGCAAGGTACGTTTCATGGTGAGTCTCCAATTTGGTATGCATATTTTTATGGGGTGATACGTAATTGATACACCGGGATCACGGTTACGCCGCGCACGGTTGCTAACTGTTGTTCGTTGCCGAAGTTCGGGCGTGCCTCTTTGGGCAGGTAGATTGGTGCGTCGGCGCGTAACGGTAGCACGGAGACGGTCAATGGCTGGTCGAGCAGGGCGGCTTGCTGGCGCAGGCCGATTTGCCATTGGTAGCCGCTGTAGTACCAGTCGTCCAGCAGGCGGGTGCCGGAGTACAGGCGTCCGATGTCGCCGACAAAATCGATTTGCAACAGGGCGTCGTCGAGGCCTTTCAGCTGTTCGCGCGGGACGTTGATTTGCCATGCAGCGGCGGCTTTGAAGTTTTCCGGCAGCGGCTGGATCGCGGCTTTGGCGGTGCCGCCGATGACGATAGCTGCGGCTTGCTGTGCCGTGCGCGTTTGCGTGATGCTGGCTTTTACTTCACTTGCAGGAAGCGATGCTTCGAAAGCTTGGAAGATGCCATCGCTACCAGCTGCGCGGACGGCGACGGTGGCTGCGGGTGCATCGCCAGCGGCATTTGCACCAGCGTTGCTCGGCACAGCGGCGGCGCTGCGCGGTGCGGCCGCGCTCCAAGCGGCGGCGGTGGTTGTCGCTTTCGGCGTGGTGGTCAGCGCTGGGTAGACGGCGAAGCGGAATTTGCTGTCGCCGACGGAGCGCATTTGCAGCGCGTTGCCGTCTACGTAGGCTTGGTCGGCGCTGAGCAGCAGGCGGCGCTGGCCGGCCAACTGCACCACGCTCAGTTGCTGCGATTGTTCTGCGGTCAGCACGACGATGGTTAGTGGACGCTTGCCGTCGCGCTGCACGGTGACCGCTGCGCCGGCGCCAGGCTGCACACCGGTGACCAGTGTCTTGCCGCCCGCTGTTGCGATCTGCGCGCCTGCCGCGGTGATCTTCGCGTTGGCGTCGAACGACAGCTCGACTGGCACGTTGGCGCTGGCGGCGAATACGGCGACCACGCCTGCCTTGCCTTGATCCAGCAGCGTCAATGGCTGCGCGGTGGCGTAGTGCAGGTTGGTGCCGTCCAAATCCAGATTCAACGGCCAGATGAAGTATGCGCCATCGGCGATATCAACAGGCTTGCTTGGCAGCGTAATGCTCTGGCCTTGCAGCTTGACCGCGAACTGCGTCGCCTTTTGCGCCGCCATCGGATACTGGCGAACGTGGTTGTTCACGAACAGGAAACCGCGATCTCCCTCGCTGCGCACGGCAAAGCGCGCAGTCGCCAAGTCATCCGGCTTGGCTGGCGACACATCCGGCTTGCGCACCGTCATCGGCGCGAGACGCGAACCGAAATCGTGCAGGAACAAGTGGAATGGACGCAGCTTCTCCAGCACCTTGCGCTGCTGACCATCCGGGCCAAGCGGCGCCTGGAAGTCGTAGCTGATCATGGTGGTGTCGTTGTAGCCGCCACTGAGCGTGCTTTCCTCGAGACCGGTGCCACCGAGGCCCAGCGGATTGCGGCCGCCATGGAACATGTAATAACCCATCAGATTCACGCCGGAACCCAGCTGCACCGGCAGCATGGACGCGATATCGTCGGCCGATACCACCGTGCGGCGGCGATACATGAACGGCAAACCAGCGCCGTATTCGGCGCCAAGGAACGGCGTCACCTCTTTATCAGTTTCCGCAGTGCCGGGCGCATGGGCCGCAGTCTGCGCGCCAAGGTCGCCGCTCACGCGCGTGTCGAAGCGGAAGGCGTACGTCTCTTTCGGCGGTAGCTCCTTGGTGCTCACGCCCCAGGGCTCATCGGGATAACCGCCGAATACCGGCGTCACTTCGCCGGTCGGATAAATCGTACCGTCCCAACCAGTGACGGTGTAATAAGGCACATCCATGCCCGCCTTCTGCGCCAGCTTTTTCAGCGCGGCGATGTGTGCCGCGCCTTTGCCGGGGCCGTCGATGTTGTATTCATTTTCAAGCTGAATGCCGATCACGCGGCCGCCGTCTTTCCACAGCTGGCCTTTCAGCTGCTGGCCGATCTGGCCATACAGGCGCTCGACCAACATCATGTACTGCGGATCGTTGGAGCGGCTAGGCATGGCGTTGACCACCCAATCCGGGATGCCGCCATAACGCACTTCTGCATGCGCCCACGGGCCGACGCGCACCACCACATCCAAACCGGCCTTGGCCGCCAGCTGAATAAAGCGGCGCAGATCGCGATTGCCAGACCAGTCGAACTTACCTTCCACTTCCTCGTGATGATTCCACATCACATAGCTGGCAACGATGTCGATGCCGGCCGCCTTCATCTTGCGCAGCTCCGCCTCCCATTGCGAGGCCGGCGTGCGGCTGTAATGGAACTCGCCCATCACCGGCAGCCATGGCGCGCCGTTGCGGGTGAGGTAGCGGGCGTTGGCGCCAAGCGTGTCGCCATTGGGGGCGACAGCGCTGCCAAGACGCAGCGCAGCTTTCAGCGGGGCGGGGGTAGGGGCGCTGGCGTCGATCGACAAAGTGGCTGCACCGGCGGCGCTAGCCGCCAGCACACCTGCAATCAAGGCCGCGCAAGTGCGGAGGCGGCGCGGCACGATCACCATTCTGCGACGCTGCCGTCTTCGTGACGCCAGACCGGATTGCGCCAGTCAGGTGCATTCTTGCTCGCTTCGATCACGCGCTCTTCGTCCACCACCACGCCGAGGCCTGGTTTCGGCAGCGGGTTGCAGTAGCCGTCGACGATCTTGAAGTCTTCCTTGTTGACGACGTAGTCCAGCAGTTCGCCGCCCTTGTTGTAGTGGATGCCCATGCTCTGCTCTTGCAGCACGGCGTTGTACGACACGAAGTCCACTTGCAGGCACGAGGCCAGCGCCACTGGGCCCAGCGGGCAGTGCGGCGCCAGCGTGATGTCGTAGGCTTCGGCCATCGAGGCGATCTTCAGGCACTCGGTGATACCGCCGGCGTGCGACAAATCCGGCTGCACAATCGACAGGCCGCCAGCCGCAAACACGTTCTTGAACTCGAAGCGCGAGTACATGCGCTCACCAGCAGCCAGCGGGATGGACGTCATCTCGGCCAGGCGCGGGTAGTATTCTGCCTGCTCGGCAAGCACCGGTTCTTCCACGAACAGCGGGCGGAATTGTTCCAGTTCGCGCAGCAGGGTTTTCGCCATCGGCGCAGCCACGCGGCCGTGGAAGTCCAGGCCGAATTCGATGGTGGTGCCGAACGCTTCGCGGATCTCGGCCACGCGGCGCACAGCTTCATCGACCTTGGCCGAGGTATCCAGCATGCCCAGTTCCTCGGTGCCGTTCATCTTGAAGGTATTGAAGCCGCCTTTTTGCAGCGTGCGGATTTGTTCGATGATGTCGGAAGGACGGTCGCCGCCCACCCAGCTATACATCTTCATGCGGTCGCGCACCAAGCCGCCCAGCAGCTCGTACACCGGCTTGCCCAGCACCTTGCCCTTGATATCCCACAGCGCCTGGTCGATACCGGCGATGGCGCTCATCAGGATCGCGCCGCCGCGATAGAAGCCAGCGCGGTACATGGTCTGCCACAAGTCGTTGATGCGCGATGGGTCTTGGCCGATCAAATAGGGTTCCATTTCCTGCACCGCTGTCTCTACGGTGCGAGCGCGGCCTTCGATGACCGGTTCACCCCAGCCGACGACGCCTTCATCGGTTTCGATTTTGAGCAGCATCCAGCGCGGTGGAACACGGTAGGTCGTCAGTTTGATGATTTTCATAGGATCGGATCAGGGTGAGGATGGTTCAGGGAACAGCGCTCAGTCTAAGCCCGGTCGCTAGACTGGAAATATGATTAATTCGCAGGGAGCCATATCAATATCGGATAGCTGAATGGCTATCCCAGCTATCTGATATCGTCATGGCTGGAAGCGCTTTATTCATAGCTGCGGTGCACCATGCTCGCTTAGACTAGATCCGTCAAAAATCGCCCGCCAGGACCGCCCGCATGAATTCCGCCAGTACCACCGTCGCTTCCACTCCCGGCGTTATGTTACTCCGGGTCGGGCAGGCCGGCTGCGCGCTGCGCTGGGACGCGGCCGCGCAATGCTGGCGCTGGCCGGATCCGGCCGGCAGCCAGCTGTATGCATGGCCGGCGCCACCGGTCATGCCGAGCGGCGTGCGCATGCTGGAAAGCGCCTGCGCGATGGCCTGCGCCAGTTCCGGACGCGTGCTGCTGGGGCTGGGCAAGCGCCTCGGCATGGTGGAATTGCCGCAGCAGGGGCAGCCGAACCGGCCGTTGCAGGCGCAAGTTTTGGTCACGATCGACGCCGCCGAGCCGCGCACCAATATTAGCGATGGCTGTACCGACCGCGCCGGCAATTTCGTGTTCGGCACCGCCAATACCGGGCAAGACCGGCGCCCGATCGGCAGCTTTTACCAGTACTCGTCGCGCTATGGCCTGCGCCGGCTGGCGCTGCCGGCGGTGGCGCGCGCCACCAGCATTGCCTTCAGCCCGGACGGACGCCGCATGGTGTTTGCCGATGCCGTGCGCGGCGCCATCCTGCAATGCGATTACGACCCGGAGCGAGCCAAGGTCAGCAATGTGAAACCGTTTTCAGAGCTATTGGAGCAGGGCGCCGGCGCGGCGATTTTTGACCGCGCAGGCAATCTGTGGAGCGTGCAGGGCGGCGTGCTGGTGCAATACGACCGCGACGGCCAAGTGTTACAGCAGATTGCGCTGGCACGCGAGGCGGCGGCCAGCGTGGCTTTCGGCGGTGCGGACTTAGATCAACTACTGGTGCTCGGCGCGCAAGGCGGCTTGTACGGCTTGCCGCCGGATTTGCTCAAAGGGCTGACGCCCGGTGTCGCCGATGCCTTGTTTCGTGATGGCGGTAGCGCTTCCAGCGGCTCAGCGCGGGCCGGGCGGTGATTGACGCTGGTGCGGCCCGCATTTATGATGGGCAATCAAACCAATCACCAATATGACTGATTCCCGCTCGGATCGCTTTGTTCGTTCCCACCTGAAAACCCGTCACCTCGTCTTGCTGGTCGAACTCGGCCGGCACGGCTCCATCGCTCACGCAGCGCAAGCAGCCAACCTGACGCAACCCGGCGCGTCCAAGTTATTGGGCGAGCTGGAACACGCGCTGGGCGTGCAGTTGTTCGAGCGCTTGTCGCGCGGCGTGTCGCCGACCTGGTATGGCAAGGTGCTGATCCGGCGCGCCGGTGCGGCCTTGGCGGAGATGGACGCGGCGCATCAGGAAGTGATGGAGTTATTGTCTGGCCTGCGCGGCCGCGTCGGCATCGGCACGGTCTTGGCCCCGGCCACCGGCTTGGTGCCGAAGGCGATCAATCTGCTGAAAGAGCGCCACGCGCGCGTGCACGTAGCCGTCACCATGTCGACCAGCAAAGTGCTGGTCGAACGCCTGCGCAGCGGCGAACTGGATTTGGTGGTGGGCCGCATCCTCGATACCGAGGCGGCCGATGAATTGAATTTTGAGCCGCTCACCGACGAGCCGCATCTGCTGATCGCGCGCGCCAGTCATCCACTGATTGGGCGCAGCGATTTAAAGCTGGAAGACTTGATGGAGCAGTGCTGGATCCTGCCGCCAGCGGGCTCGATTCTGCGCGACCGTCTGACTGCGCTATTCCTGTCGCACGGTTTGGAGCAGCCCGCAGAAACCGTCGAAACGCTGGACATGCCCGTCGTTGCTAGCCTCCTGCTGAATAACGACATGATCGTGGCGCTGCCCGCAGAAGCCGTGCAGCCCTATCTTGATGCAGGCCTGCTGAAGGCTTTGCCGTTCGATCTTGGCGTGAGCATGGATTCGTTCGGCATTGTGACGCGCAAGCGACATCAACTCTCGCCAGGCGCCGACGCCATGCTCGCCGCGCTGCGCGACGCCGCAGCCAGCATTTATCCTCACTATCGCGCACCTGCTTGAGTTGCAACGTTGTCTGATATACGAACTTGGTATGGCCGAAACTAAAATAGCTATTGGTTAGTAAATTCGTGTTTCGTTAGCATCCGGTTATCCGTCCACATCTTCACCAGAGACGGGACAAATACAAACACTGGAGATGCACAATGAAACACAAAAAAATGAGCTGGCTCATTGCCACGCTCTTCACTTCCCCCCTGATCGTACAAGACGTCCTGGCGCAGGAAGCCGCCGCAGGCGACATCCAGCAAGTGAACGTGACCGGTATTCGCGCGTCGGTGCGCAATGCGCTGGCGGCCAAGGAAGCGTCCAACAGCATCGTGGAAGTGATCTCGTCGGAAGACATTGGCAAGCTGCCGGATACCACCATTGCTGAATCGCTGGCACGCTTGCCGGGCTTGTCGTCGGGTCTTGATCGCGGCAACGCATCGCAGATCGTAGCGCGTGGCATGGGCCCACGCTTCATCGGCGCGACCTTGAACGGCCGCGAGCTGGCATCGTCGGAGCCTAACCGCGCCGTGCGTTTCGAGCAGTTTCCATCGGAGTCGCTGAGCGGCGCCACCGTCTACAAGACGCAGCAAGCAGACGTGGTGGAAGGCGGCATTGCCACCACCATCGACCTGCAAACCGTGTCGCCATTGAAGACCAATGGCCGCCAAGTGGTGCTGCGCGCAGATGCGCTGTACTACCCGCTGGCCAAGGATATTCAAGGCGCCGACAAGACCGCGCCGCGTGTCGGCGGCGTGTATGTCGACCAGTTTGCCAACAAAACGATTGGCGCCGCGCTGGCCTTCAGCTATCAAGATCAGCCGGCGATTCAGAAGAACAAGCGCCACTGGGGCTTCAATGAAACCAACTCGGTTGACGTCACTGGCGACGGCAAAGTAGACAAGTTGCCATGGGGCTTCCAGGACGAAGCACGTCAAGGCAAGGACAAGCGCGGCAGCTTGCTGGGTAAAGTCGAGTGGAAGCCGAACAACGACGTGCAGATTACCGCCGACACCTACTACGCGGAAGCGAAGATCAAGGAACGCGGCCTGCAGCATTGGGTTGACGGCGTTGGCAACTGGGATGGCGGCAACTCGGCCAACTACAGCAACCTCGATGTGCGCAACGGCTACGTGGTCGGCGGCACCATCAGCAACGCCAGCTTGATCAACAATGATTTCATCTACGTGCAGGACACCAGTGTCGCCGCCAGTGGCTTGAACGGTAAGTTCAATGCCGGCGAGTGGAAGATCGACGCTGACCTGTCGTCCTCGCACGCCCGCCGCGGCAGCGCATGGCGCGACCTGCGCCAGTATGCCAATAGCAGCGTGCCTGTCACCTGGTCGTTCCCGGGCGACGAAGTGCAGAACTACAGCTTCGGCATCGACAGCGGCAAGGTCTCCAACTTCGGCGCACCATCGCTGTACATCGACAATGATGGCCACGTGAAGGACAAGCTGAATGCTGCAGCCCTGAGCGCATCGCGCTCGATCGACAGCAGTGTTGTCAGCCGCATCAAGGTCGGCGTACGCGCGACCGATCGCGAGAAGAGCTACCACCAGACCACGTGGACTTTGCAGCCTACGTCGGCGATTCCGGCATCAGCCTACGAGACCATCAACGTTGATGGCTACCCAGCCTTCATCGGCCTGAAAGACTGGGACAGCACCATCGCTTCCGCATTTGGCGGCAACGCCTTCAATCCGAATGGCCAGAAGCAGGAAGACTGGCAGATTCAGAACGACGCGCTGGCTGGCTGGAAGGTCAAGGAGCGCAGCACCTCGGCCTTCGTGCAAGGCGATCTGGATGGCGAAGCGTTTGGCAAAACCTATCGCGGTAACGTCGGCGTGCGCCTGGTGCACACCAAGCAAACCGGCTACGGCATGCAGTCGATTAACGGCGCCAAGCCAACTGCGACCGAAGGTGGTACCTCGTACACCGAAGTTCTGCCTAGCCTGAACTTGATTTTCAACCTGGATGAAGCGCAGGAACGCCAGATTCGCTTCGGCGTAGCCCGCGCCATGTCGCGTGCACCGCTGGACGAAATGCGTTCCTCGCGTAATCTGAGCGTGAACACCGACACCAGCCAGCCAGTCACCGGCAGCGCAGGTAATCCTGAACTGAAGCCGATGATGGCGAATCAGGTTGATTTGTCCTACCAGTGGTACTTCGGCAAAGGTTCGCTGCTGTCGGCTGGTGGCTTCTACAAGAAAGTATCGCGCTACATCGCTATCGAGAGCGACACCACTGTGGTGAATGGCCGCAATGCGACCATCACCCGCTCGGTGAACGGTGAAGGCGGCGACATTCGCGGTCTGGAGCTGGTTTATCAGCAGGCATTCACTTCGCTGCCGGCGCCATGGGATGGCCTAGGTATCTTCAGCAGCTACTCCTACACCACCAGCAATATCAAGGAGCAGACGCCGGTCAACGATCCGTACCCGATCGAGGGCCTGATGAAGCACAACGGCGGCGTAACCCTGTGGTACGAGAAAGCAGGCTACGAAGCGCGCCTGTCGGCCAACTATCACAGCAAGTTTGCCCGCAACCCAACCTGGGGCGCTGGTCAGCTGATCATGAACGAAGCCGAGACCTACCTGACCCTGAACCTGTCGAAGCAGCTGACGCCTAACCTGCAACTGCGCTTCGGCATCGACAACCTGACCAACCAAAAAGCGGTCTACACTAGCGCCAACATTCCGGGACAGCAGGAAGTCACCGAGTTCGGCCGCCGCTTTAACCTGGGTCTGACCTTCAAGCTGTAAGCACGCGTAATCCTTTATCGTGGTCTTGCGGAGTGGTGCGTGATGGCGCTACTCCGCTTTTTTTCCATTTGGGAGACGATTTTGAAAATAAGACTGATTGCTACTGTTCTGCTGATGCTGGCCTGTGTGACAGCAAGCGCCGCACCGCGCGAGCGCTTGTCGCTCGACCGCGGCTGGCTGTTCCACCAGGGCGATATCGTGCAGCCGCCTATCCTTGGGCACGAAGAATCCTACGGCAACGCCAAAGCCGGTAGCGCCGGCGGCGCTGCCGGTAATGAATACGACGACTCGGACTGGCGCCGCCTCGACCTGCCGCACGACTGGGCGGTGGAAGGCCCGTTCGATCCGAAAGCGAATGTCTCGCAAGGCTATCGTCCGCGCGGCATCGGCTGGTATCGCCGCTACCTGAAAGTCGATCCTGCGGATCGCGGCAAGCATTTTGAATTGCAGTTCGACGCCATCGCCACCCACGCCACGGTTTGGGTGAACGGTAATGTGGTCAACCGCAATTGGTCGGGCTATAACGCCAGCTACATTGACATCACGCCGTACTTGCGCTACGGCGATGCGCTGAACACCATCGCCATTCGCGTTGATGCTGAAGCGATGGAGGGCTGGTGGTACGAGGGCGCAGGCATCTACCGCCATAGCTGGCTGGTGAAACGCAGCCCGCTGCACGTGGTGACGGACGGCGTGCACGCCACGCCGCGCCTTGTGAAAGATAAACAGTGGAGCATTCCGGTCGAAGTCACGCTGAATAACAGCGGCAAGACGGCCGGCGATGTGATTGTGGAAGTGACCGTCTACGACCCAGCCGGCAAGCAGGTCGCGCAGCGTACCGCGCCTGCGCGCGTGAGTGTGCTGGGCACCAGCGCTGTGCAACTGCCGGTAACGATCAATAATCCCGCCCTGTGGTCGATTGAGAAAACCAATCTGTATCGCGTGACCACGCGCGTTCTGCAAGCTGGCAAGGCGGTGGATGAAACCTCGCTGCATACCGGTTTCCGCACCATCCGCTTCGACGCCGCGCAAGGCTTCTTCCTGAACGGCGTGCACGTCAAGCTGCAAGGCGTGTGCATCCACCAAGATCATGCCGGTGTTGGCGTGGCGGTGCCTGATTCGGTGTGGGAGTATCGTCTGCGTCGCTTGAAGGAGCTGGGCGTGAACGCGATTCGATTCTCGCACAATGCGCCTGCGGCGGAAGTGCTGGATCTGGTGGATCGCCTGGGCTTCGTGGTGATGGACGAGAACCGCAATTTCAATCCGTCGCCGGATTATATGAAGCAGCTGGAGTGGATGGTCAAGCGCGACCGCCATCATCCGGGTGTGGTGCTGTGGTCTGTCTTTAATGAAGAACCGGTGCAGGCGACCGAAGTCGGTTACGAGATGGTGCGACGCATGTCGGCTGCGGTGAAAGCGCTGGATGATACGCGTCCGGTCACCGCCGCCATGAACGGCGGCTTCCTCACTGAGTTGAACGTGTCCCACGCGGTGGACGTGGTAGGTGCCAATTACCAGGTGCCGGACTACGACAAGTATCACAAGGCCTATCCGAACAAGCCGTTCACCAGTTCCGAGGACACCTCTGCCTTCATGACGCGCGGCGAGTATAAGACGGTGAAAGAGAAAAATCTGATTGCCAGCTACGACGACGATGCCGCGCAATGGGGCAACACGCACCGCGATGCATGGGAAGCCATCGATACGCGTCCTTACGTGGCGGGTGGTTTCGTCTGGACTGGCTTCGATTATCGCGGCGAGCCTACGCCGAACGAGTGGCCTTCGGTTAGCTCGGTATTCGGCATCATGGACTTGAACGGCTTTGCCAAGACCGCGTACTACATCCACCAGGTACAGTGGATCAAGGACAAGCCGCTGATCCACATCGCGCCGCACTGGAACTGGAAGCAGGGCGAGAACGTGCGCGTGATGGTGATGGCGAACGTCGAAACCATCAAGCTGCTGCTGAATGGCCGCGCGCTGGGCGAGCAGAAGGTCGACCCGTACCGCATGAATAACTTCAACGTCGCTTTCGAGCCGGGCAAGCTGGAAGCCATCGGCTACAAGGGCGGCAAGGAAGTAGTGCGCACCTCGGTGGAAACCACCGGCGCGCCAGTAAAGCTGGAGCTGATCCCGGATCGCGCGAAGCTGGCGGGCGACGGCCATGACGCCATGCCGATCACCGTGCGCGCGCTCGATGCGCAGGGCCGCGCGGTGCCGCTGGCTGATAACGAGGTGACCTTTGCCGTCAGTGGTGGCGGGCGCTCCATCGGTCATGGCAACGGCGATCCTAATTCGCACGAAGACGAGAAGGGCGCAACGCGCCGCCTGTTCAACGGCCTCGCACAGTTGATCGTGCAGACCAACTACGACAGCAAGGACGCGATCACCATCAACGCCAGCGCCGCCGGCCTGCAGGCCGCCAGCGTGACGATACCGGTGCAGCAGGTCGCAGCGATTCCGTACGTGGCAAGCGCCGACGCGCCGCTGACCTTTGTGCGCAGCTGGCGCATCGCGCCGGACGGCGATGCGCGTCCAGATCCGAACCAGAAACTGGCCAGCTTCGACATGAATACCTGGGGCTGGGGTTCGCCGCCGATGCGCGCCGCTGCGGGCAGCAAGTACCACCTGTACCGCGCCAGCTTCACGCCGCGTAAAAATCTGGCGACCGGCACGGGACGGATTCGCTTCGCCTCGATCAAGGGCAAGGCAGAGATCTGGCTCAATGGCCAGCTGATCGGCAAGAAGGACAGCTATGCGGCCGAGCCGCTGGACGTCACGCTGCCGGCCGGCGCCGGCAAGCGCGAGATCAATGTGCTGATCGAAGCCGAGCCGGGACAGGGCAGCGGCATCGAGGGCCATGTGACGATCGAGCCCGGATTGTTGGTAAGCAGTAAATAAATCGTGTGCTTGTTAGTTGCAATCACGTGATTCGGTTGACGGCATCCCGCGCGCTCCCTATAGTGGCGGGATGATTTCCGAATTCCAAGACCTCTCTGACAAAATCGACCAGTTGGCCGAGATGACCGCCGCGCTGCGCCGGGAAAATGCACAACTGCGCCAGGCCAATGCCGCTCTTGTGGCGGAAAACATGGGCTATCAGCGCCGGCTGGGCGAAGCCTCCGGCCGCCTCGAGGCTTTGCTGGGTTCCATCCCGGGCCTCGATAGCGCCGAAACCGAAGATACGCTGCCTGAAAACGAGGACGCACGATGATCCAAGTGGATGTGACCATTATGGGCCAGCCGTACAAGCTGGCGTGCAAGGAAGACGAAGAAGCGGCGCTGCGTAAAGCGGCCGCTTTTGTCGACCGTAAAATGAGCGCGATTCGCGACGCTGGCAAGATCAAGGGCACCGACCGCATCGCGGTGATGGCCGCACTGAGCATGGCCGGCGAATTCCTCTCGGTGAAAGCGCCGCAAGGGCCGTTGTCTGACATGTCAATGTTGGAAGTACAGACCAAGATGGCGGCGATGCACAAGGTGTTAGATGCCGCACTCACGCCGCAAGAAGCGCTGTTTTAATTTGTAAATCAGCCTTCCTTTGCAGCGCACAAAAGAGTAAACTCTGTTTCACCCTGCGGTGTTCGAGACTTGTCATATATTCCTTGAACCATTTGTTTGCACCGGTCGTGGAAATTTGTTCGATGGGCGAGAGCGTCGCTAGTCCGATGAACCCGAAATTGAACTAACCGTGACCACCTGAGCCTTTTAGGTTCGGGATGCCGGCAAGACGGCACAGGCGGGGCCTTATATTTAAAGAAGCGGTTGTTAGCATGTGAATGCGCAGCCGCTTTTTTTCGTCTGGAGAATTGCTATGCAATACTGGTTGATGAAGTCCGAGCCGGATGAGGTAAGTATTGACGATGTCATGGCGTCGCCCAAGCAGACCACCGCGTGGTTCGGCGTGCGCAATTATCAAGCGCGTAATTTCATGCGCGACCAGATGCAGGTTGGCGATGGCGTCTTGTTCTATCACTCCAGCTGCCCGGAGCCCGGCATTGCAGGCCTGGCCGAGATAGTGAGCACTCCTTATCCAGACGCTTCGCAGTTCGACGCCAAGAGCAAATACTACGATCCCAAGGCCACGCAAGAGCAGCCGCGCTGGATTTCGATTGATGTGCAAGGCACGCAGAAAACGCGCTTGCTGTCGCTGGCGGAGATGCGGACGATCCCCACGCTGGAAGATATGGTAGTGCTGCAAAAAGGCAGCCGCCTGTCCATCACGCCGGTCACGCCGGCGCAATGGAAAGCCATCGTCAAGCTTTTGAAGTAAGAGGTTATCCGCGTTGTTGATCGTCTTAACGATCTGCTGCAGTCTGATGGCATTCTGAATGCTGCGATAACATGCTTGGGTAAGTAAACGTACTTTAGCACTTCGTCGAGCATTTCTGGGTGAAGTGATAAAGGAGAATTCCCACTCGCCATGCGCCGTCTGTGCATTACACCAAGTGCGAGTCTGCTTAGAAAGACGCACTTCAAATTTATTGGACTCTTCGAATGACTTCAGTAGCTGAAATATGTCGTGGCTTTTTGGTGCCTTGATGCGATTTAGCACTAAGATACATTTCAGGTACTTTTCGATTGCTTGTAGACTTTGCCAAAGAAACTGGGGAACTAGACCTGCGCGTGAAGAGAGGCGGGCTGCATGTAGTCGCAGTCAGCTATTTCTCGGAACGAGCGGAGGGAAAAATCATTGAGTAAGCCATTCGTGTGCATGATGCCTCTCCATGAAATTTAGTGTGATGGGTTAGCCAAGCGAATACCCGTTGGCGTTCAACAGCTATCGTGAAAAGCCCCCCCTAACGAAAGGGTCTGACCCCGTACGGGGTCAGACCCTGGCCGCAGCGGTGTGCGGGTTGGGTTAGTGCCGTCAGCGGCAAGGCAAGATCAACGGCAACGTCAACCCCGTATTGGGGCGCGGCCTTGCTGGCGCGCCTTGTACGACCATACCAGCATGATGATGGCGGCGATGACCATCGGCAGCGACAGCACCTGGCCGGAGGTGATCGGCATACCCAGCACCGTCGTTTCCCAATCCGGCGTGCGGAAGTATTCAGTGAAGAATCGCGCGCAGCCATACAGCAGGGTGTAGAACGCACCGACCGCCAAACGTGGACGCTCCTTGCGCGCGTACAGCCACAAAATCACAAACACGATCAGGCCATCAATCAGCAGCTGGTACAGCGGCGATGGATGGCGCAGGCCTTGCAGGAATACCGGGTCTGGATGCAGCGGGTAGCGGATGTCAGGCCACAGCATGGCCCACGGCAGCGATTGATCGCTGACCACGCGGCCCGGCAGTTCGGCATTGATGAAGTTACCGAGGCGGCCCGCCGCGTAACCGAGCGGCACCAGCGGCGCGATGAAGTCGTACACGTCGAGGATGTTGCGGCCCACTTTGCGCGCCCACAGCGACATCGCCACCAGCACGCCGATAAAGCCGCCGTGGAAGGACATGCCGCCATGCCAGACCTTGAAGATTTCAATCGGGTCGGAGAAGTATTTGACCGGCTCGTAGAACAGCACTTCGCCCAGGCGGCCGCCGATGATCACGCCCATCATGCCGTAGAAAAGCATGTCGTCCAAATCCTCTTTCTTCCACTGCTGCGCGGCGATGTGCGGCTGCTTGATGCGCACGCGGCCCAGCGCGATGAACATCGCAAAGGCCAGCACGTACATCAGGCCATACCAGTGGATGGCGACTGGCCCCAGTTGCAGGGCGATTGGGTCGGGCATCGGGTGTATCAGCATAAGGTGTTCTTTCTCAGTAGTTCCAAAAAGCCGTGCAAGACTGGCGAGGCGTTATCGCGCCGCCATGCGAGGCCGGTTTCGACCAAGGGCGTGGCGTCGGCCAGCGCCCGGTATTCTACCCCGGTACGCATCAGGTTGGAGACGGACTGCGGCACCAGCGCCATGCCGATGCCGGCCGAGACCAGGCTCACGATGGTTTGCATCTGGATCGCTTCCTGCCCGATCTGCGGCGTGATGCCGGCGTCGCGGAACACGGACAGGATGGCGTCGTGCAGCGCCGGCGAGATCGCGCGCGGGAAGATGATCAGTGGGAGCGGCGGCAGCGCGGCCAGTTTCAGCTTGCCCTTCTTCTTCAGCGCGGGCAGGCCGGAGGGCAGGGCCAGCACCAGCGGTTCGTTCAGCACCGGCAGGTAGTCGAGTTCCTGCCGCGCCTTGTCGGGCAGCGGCGGGATCAGCAGGCCGGCGTCGATGCGGTTGTGCAGCAGGTCGTCCAGTTGCAGGTCGGAGGTGGCTTCCTGCAGCGTGATCTGCACTTGCGGGTAGGCGGCACGGTAGGCGCGCAGGAAGGGCGGCAGCACGCTGTAATCGGCCGAGGAGACGAAGGCCAGGGTCAGGCGGCCTGCCTCGCCGCCAGCGGCGCGCTGAACCAGCTGTGGCAGTTCCTGCGCCTGCGCCAGCATGCGGCGCGCTTCGGGCAGCAGGGCGGCGCCAGCGGGCGTCAGCGCCACGCCGCGCCGGTTACGTTCGAACAGGGGAGCGCCGAGTTCTCCTTCCAGCGCCTGGATGGTCTGCGACAGCGGCGGCTGCGTCATGTGCAGGCGCAGCGCGGCCTTGCCGAAGTGGAGCTCTTCGGCCACGGTGACGAAGTAGCGGAGCTGTCGCAGTTCCATATGGTTAACTATGTAATTTAATCGCTGTGATATTTTATACGACTCACAGCAGCGGAAATCATATATTTGACAGGCTGGCAGGGTAGTCGCACACTCTTAGGCTAGCCTTACCATTGGAGAAACATCATGCCGCAATACCGTTCCCGCACCACCACCCATGGCCGCAACATGGCCGGCGCCCGCGCTCTCTGGCGCGCCACCGGCATGAAAGATGGCGACTTCGATAAACCGATCGTCGCCGTGGTCAACTCCTTTACGCAGTTTGTGCCGGGTCACGTGCACCTGAAGGATCTGGGCCAGCTGGTCGCGCGCGAGATTGAAAAAGCGGGCGGCGTGGCGAAAGAATTCAATACCATCGCCGTCGATGACGGTATCGCCATGGGGCACGGCGGCATGCTGTATTCGCTGCCGTCGCGCGACCTGATCGCCGACTCGGTGGAGTACATGGTCAATGCGCACTGCGCCGATGCGATGGTCTGCATCTCCAACTGCGACAAGATCACGCCGGGCATGCTGATGGCTGCCATGCGCCTGAACATCCCGGTGGTATTCGTGTCGGGCGGCCCGATGGAAGCGGGCAAAGTGGTCAAGGTCGTCAACGGCGGCCAGAAAGTCATCAAGCTGGATCTGGTGGATGCGATGATCAAGGCCGGCGACGCCACCGTCAGCGATGCCGACGTTGCGGAGATCGAGCGCTCGGCCTGCCCGACCTGCGGTTCCTGCTCCGGCATGTTCACCGCCAACTCGATGAACTGCCTGACCGAAGCGCTGGGCCTGTCGCTGCCGGGTAACGGCACCATCGTCGCCACTCACGCCGACCGCGAACAACTGTTCCTGCGCGCCGGCCGCCTGATCGTGGAACTGGCCAAGCGCCACTACGAGCAGGACGACTACTCCATCCTGCCGCGCTCCATCGCCACCAAGGCGACCTGGGAGAACGCGATGGCGCTGGACGTATCGATGGGCGGTTCGACCAACACCGTGCTGCACTTGCTGGCCGCAGCGCACGAAGCGGGCGTGGACTTCACCATGGCCGACATCGACCGCATCTCGCGCAAGGTGCCATGCCTGTGCAAGGTGGCGCCGATGACGGACAAGTTCCACATCGAAGACGTGCACCGCGCTGGCGGCATCATTTCGATTCTGGGCGAATTGGCGCGCGCTGGTTTGCTGGATACCTCGCGTCCAACCATTCACGCGCCGACCATGGGCGAGGCGATTGAGCGCAACGATATCAAGCGCAGCGACGATCCGGCCGTGCACCAGCTGTTCCGCGCCGCGCCGGGCGGCGTGCCGACGCAGGTGGCGTTCTCGCAGTCGGAGCGTTATGAATCGCTGGATCTGGATCGTGCTGCGGGCTGCATTCGCGACCTGGAGCACGCGTATTCGAAGGATGGCGGCCTGGCGGTCTTGTACGGCAACCTGGCCGAGAAGGGCTGCATCGTGAAGACGGCTGGCGTGGATGAGAGCATCCTCAAATTCAGCGGCAAGGCGCGCGTGTTTGAATCGCAGGACGCGGCGGTGGAAGCCATCCTCGGCGACACCGTGCATGAAGGCGATGTGGTCATCATTCGCTACGAAGGCCCGAAAGGCGGCCCTGGCATGCAGGAGATGCTGTATCCGACTTCGTACATCAAGTCCAAGGGCTTGGGCAAGGCCTGCGCGCTGTTCACCGATGGCCGCTTCTCGGGCGGTTCGTCGGGGCTGGTGATCGGCCACGCTTCGCCGGAAGCGGCGGAAGGCGGCGCGATCGGCCTGGTGGAAGAGGGCGATATGATCGATATCGATATCCCGAACCGCACCATCAATCTGCGCATCAGCGATGAAACGCTGGCGGCGCGGCGCGTGGCGATGGAAGCCAAGGGCGCCGATGCGTGGAAACCGGTCAACCGCGAGCGCTACGTCTCGCAGGCGCTGCAAGCCTACGCCGCGCTGACCACTTCCGCCGACCGCGGCGCGGTGCGCGACCTGTCTCAACTGAAACGCTGAGTCATCGCCCGGCGCGGCGCCGGGCGGTGTTAGGATTGGAGAGTTTTATACTGGTTTAATTTGGCATAATCATCGGACAACAATAATGCGCCGGCCAGCTGCCGGGTGCCCGTCCGCTATGCACACCTGCTCCCACGTCCTGGTGGTTGATGACCAAATTACGCATCTGCAAGCGCTATGCGACGTGCTGACCCAGCACGGCTTCTCGGTGAGCGGTTGCGCCACCGGCGAGGCCGCGCTGGCGCACTTGCGCGAGGGCGGCGTCGATGTGCTGCTGACCGACCTGGTGATGCCGCAGATCGACGGCCTGGCGCTGCTGGAGGCGGCGATCCGGCTCGATCCGCTGATTGCCTGCGTCATCATGACCGGCGCCGGTACGGTCGACAGCGCCGTGCGGGCGATGAAGGGTGGCGCCAGCGATTACATTGTCAAACCGTTCAAGGCGGCGGCGTTGCTGCCCATCTTGCACCGGGCAGCCGAGGCGCGCCAGTTGCGCCAGCAAAACCAGGCGCTCGAAGCAGCGCTGCGCGAGCGTGTGGCGCAACTGGCCAGCCTGAATGTGTCGCTGGAGGCGGCGCGCCAGGAGGCCGAGCGCGCCAATCACGCCAAGACGGTGTTCTTGTCGAGCATGAGCCACGAGCTGCGCACCCCGCTGAACAGCATCCTCGGCTTTGCCCAGATCCTGGCCAGCAGCAAATTCCGCAAGTTCGATAACGATCACCAGCGCTTCGCCGCCAACATCGTGCAGGCGGGACGCCACTTGCTGGCGCTGGTCAACGAGGTGCTGGACCTGGCCAAGATCGAGTCCGGCAAGATTGCGCTGCAGCTTGACCGCGTGGAGCTGGCGCCGTTGTTGCAGCAGGCTTGTGAGGTGGTAGCGCCGCTGGCGCAGGCGCGCAAGGTGACGCTGGCGGTGCCGGCGGTGACAATCCCGGCGCTGTGCGCCGACCCGGTGCGCTTGCGCCAGATCCTGGTCAACCTGCTGTCGAATGCGGTCAAGTACAACCGTGCCGGTGGCACGGTGCAGATGCGCTGCAGCGCCATCGATGGCTATGCCAGCATTGCCGTCAGCGACACCGGCCTCGGCCTCAGTGCCGACCAGCAGGCTGCGCTGTTCAAGCCGTTCGACCGCGCCGGACGCGAGCACAGCGATATCGAGGGCACCGGCCTCGGGCTGGTGATCACGCAACGCTTGGTGGAGGCGATGCGGGGGCGGATCACCGTCGAAAGCGAGCTGGGCACAGGTAGTACTTTTTGTGTCGAACTGCCGCTGGCTGCGCTGGCGCCGCCGCCCGCGGCCAGTCTCGCCGGCGGCTAGGGGAGGCGGCCATGAGGCATTGGCGCTGGTGGGTGGGCGGGACGGTGCTGGTGGCGCTGCTGGCCTTGCTGGCGCTGGCGCTATGGCGGCGGCCAGCCGCAGTCAGCCTGGCACCGGCGGCGCTGACCATTGCCACCAATACCGCTTATCTCGGCAGCTGCCCGGTGCTGGCGGCACAGCGCCAGGGCTATTTCACCAACCAGCAGTTACAGGTGCGGGTGCTGCCCTACAGCAGCGGCAAGGCGGCGCTCGCGGCGCTGCTGGCACAACAGGCCGACTACGCCACAGTGGCAGAAATTCCGGTGATGTTTGCCGCCCTGCGCGGGGCGCCGGTGCAGATTTTCAGCACCATCTATCACACCGGCCAGGACCATGGTGTGGTGGCGCGGCGCGACCGCGGCATTCGTCAGGCCAGCGACCTGGCCGGCAAACGCATCGGCGTCAGCCTCAGCACCTCGGCCCATTTCGCGCTGGACCTGTTGCTGAACCGCCAGCGCCTGGACAGCGACGACGTGCAACTGCGTAACTATCCGCCCGAAGCGCTGCTGGCCGCGCTGCAGTCAGGCGAGGTCGACGCCGTCAGCGGCTGGGATCCTTTCCTGGGCGAGATCGAGGATCAGTTGGGCCCGCTGGCGCTGCGCTTTTCCGGCCCGGATGTGTATGAAAGCCAGTACCACATGGTGGCCCGCCGCGCCGACCTGGGGCTACAGCCGCAGCTGGTGCAGCGCCTGCTGCAGGCGTTGTGGCAGGGCGGTCGCTATTGCCAGCAGCATCCGGAACAGGTGCTGGCGCTGCTGCCGCGACTGTCGCCGTCGCGGCGGGCCGCCATGCTGGCCGAGTGGCCGGCGCACCGCTTCGGGATCGAACTCGAGCAGAGCTTGCTGTTTACGCTCGAGGACCAGGCACGCTGGGCCGTCAAAAGCGGGCTGGTGAGCGAGGCGGCGCCGCCCAATTTCCTCGACTACCTGTACCTCGACGGCATGCTGGCAGTGCGGCCCTCGGCGGTGTCGGTGCTGCATTAGGCGGCGGCGTGAAGATCGCGACCCGTTTGCGACTGGCCCAATGGTGCAGCTTCGTGCTGCTGCTGGTGATGGCGGCCACCTTCACCCATACCGCGCTGCGCCTGCGCAGCGAGATGCGTAAGTCCGAGCTGACCGGCGAGGTGTTGCGGGAGGCCGCCGGGCTGCGCGTGCTGACGCTGGAATATGTCTGGCAGCACCAGGCGCGCAGCCGCTTGCAGTGGCTGCAACAGCATCGCTCGCTGGGCGCGCTGCTGGCTGCCGGGCGCGAGTTTGAGGACCGGTACGAACAGTCGCTGCTGGGCCAACTGCGCCAGCGCCACCAGTCGATCGGCAAGCTCTTCGCCGAGCTGCAGGGACTTCCGGATGAGCTGCAGAACCAGCCGCAGCGCGGCGCCATCCTGCAGGCGCTGGAAGCGCGCCTGACGGCGCAGATCGTCAATCGCTCGCAGGACATGATGTCGGATGCCGATGAGTTGGCGCGGCTGAGCCGCGGCAATATCCTGGCGGCCCAGCAGGATACGCTGCTGGCCGGCGGCGCCCTCGGTAGCCTGACGCTGGCGGTGGTGCTGGCGGCAATGGGACTGACCATCCGCAGCGTGACGGCGCCGCTGGCGCGGCTGCACCAGGCCACCGAAGTGGTCGGTAGCGGCAGCCTGGACTTTGCCGTCGACTTGCGCTCGGACGATGAAATCGGCCACCTGGCGCGTGCCTTCAACCTGATGGTCGAACGTTTGCGTCAGAGTACGGTGTCGCGCAACACGCTGCAGCAGGCCAACCAGGCGCTGCAGCGTGAAGTGGCCGAGCGCCAGGCCGCCGAGGCGCATGTGCTGGCCCAGTTGAGCCGCATGCAGCTGCTGCACCAGATCACCCGCTCGATCGGCGAACGGCAGGACTTGCGCAGTATCTTCCAGGTGGTGGTGCGCAGCCTGGAGGACCAGCTACCGGTCGATTTCGGCGCCATCTGCCTGTATCGCGACGGCGAGCTGGTGGTCAGCTGCGTCGGCGTGCGCAGCTATGACCTGTCGATGGCGCTGGCCATGGGGGAGGCGGCCCGCATCCCGATCGACCGTAATGGCCTGTCGCGTTGCGTGGCCGGGCAACTGGTGTATGAGCCGGACATCGGCCCGATCAATTTTCCGTTCCCGCAGCGCCTGGCCGGCGCCGGGCTGGCGGCGCTGGTGCTGGCGCCGCTGCTGGCGGAAAGCACGGTCTTCGGGGTGCTGGTGGTGGCGCGCCGCCAGCCGCACAGTTTTTCCAGCAGCGACTGCGAATTCCTGCGCCACCTGAGCGAGCATGTGGCGCTGGCAGCCAACCAGGCGCGCTTGTACAGCACCTTGCAGCAGGCCTATGACGAACTCAGCCACAGCCAGGCCCAGGTGACGCGCCAGGAGCGGCTGCGCGCGCTCGGCCAGATGGCCAGCGGCATCGCCCATGACATCAATAACGCCATCGCGCCGATCGGCCTGTATGCCGAAGCCTTGCTGGAAAACGAGCCGGGCTTGAGCGAGCGCGGCCGTGCCAGCTTGCAGGTCATCGAGCGCGCCATCGACGATGTCGGTGCGACGGTAGCGCGGATGCGCGAATTCTACCGCCAGCGCGAGCCGCAACTGATGCTCAGCACAGTCAACGCCAACCTGATGGTGGGGCAGGTGGTCGATCTGACCCGGGCGCGCTGGTCCGACATGCCCCAGCAGCGCGGCGTCGTTATCACCGTGCAGCAGCAGCTCGACCCGCAGTTGCCGTCGATTCTGGGTGTCGAGGGGGAGATTCGCGAGGCCCTCACCAATCTGGTGTTCAACGCCGTTGATGCGATGCCGGACGGTGGCAGCCTGATCCTGCGCACCAGCTACCAGGCGCGTGAAGGCGCCGGTGAAGTGCGGGTTGAAGTGCGCGACAGCGGCTGCGGCATGGATGAGCAAACCCAGCGCCGCTGCATGGAGCCGTTCTTCACCACCAAGGGCGAGCGCGGCACCGGGTTGGGACTGGCCACCGTCTATGGCATGATTGAACGGCATGGCGGCCGCATCGAGATCGACTCGCGGCCACAGGGGGGCACCTGCGTCGCGCTGTGTTTCCCGGTGGCGGACGCGGCGCCGGCGCCGCCCCCCGCGGCAGCCCCGGCCTTACCGCTGGCGCCGCTGCGGATACTGATCGTTGATGACGACCCGACCTTGCTGGCCTCGCTGACCGAAATCCTGACGCTCGACGGCCATGCGGTCACCGCGGCCGATGGCGGCGAGGATGGCATTGCCCACTTCAGCGCGGCGGCGGCAGCCGGTCAGCCGTTCTCAGTGGTTATCACCGACCTGGGCATGCCTTATGTGGATGGCCGCAAAGTGGCCGAGACGGTGAAAAGGATGGCGCCGGCGGTGCCGGTGATGTTGCTGACCGGCTGGGGGCAGCGCCTGATTCCGGATAGCGACGGGACACCGGTGCATGTCGACATGGTGCTCAGCAAACCGCCCAAGCTGCGCGAATTGCGCGCCGCGCTGGCCAAGTGCATGGCGCTGCCGGGTTAGGCGGCGGCCGGATCATTTCTTGTCGAAGGTTTTACTGACGCGGGCCTTGCGGCGTTTTTCGTCCTCATTATGGGCTTTGCGCTTGTCGAAGCCCAGCATCGGTTCCAGGAATTCAAACCACAGGAAAGCCAGCACCATCAGGGCGCCGATCGCCCACCAGGATAATTCGGCAAACTTCCACACTTCAAAGTAGCGCAACGCGACTAAAGCGACGATCAATAGGATCAGTGGCATGATTTCCTCCTTTGCCTCCATCTTACAAGTAATACGGAAAAAAGCGGTAAAATGGCCAGTGAATTTTAGTAGCACTCACTTGGAGAATACAATGAAACGAAATTTGATGATGGTTGGGGTAGTACTGGCATCGGCCTTCGCTTCGCAGGCCGCCATGGCGGACGCCGGCGCGGATCTGGCCAAGGCCAAGAACTGCATGGCTTGCCACGCCGTCGCCAGCAAGCTGGTTGGTCCTGCTTACAAAGACGTCGCCGCCAAGTACGCAGGCCAGAAGGACGCGGAAGCCAAGCTGGTTACCAAGGTAATCAAAGGCGGTACGGGCGTGTGGGGTGCCATCCCTATGCCAGCCAATCCACAAGTGAACGAGGCCGAAGCCAAGACCCTCGTGAAATGGGTTCTGGCTCAGAAATGACCTAAAAAAAAGCGCCCTAGGGCGCTTTTTTCTTAGTGAATTACCTCGATCTTGGTCTTCTTACCGTCGGTGTAAGTGAACAAGGTCAGCGCGCCGTCCTTGATGTCGCCCTTGTCGTCAAAGGCGATCAGGCCGGTCACGCCCTGGTACTTGATCTTCTGCAGGAACGGCAGGTACTTGGCCGGCTGCGAGGACTTGGCTTCCTGCATGGCGGTCGCCATGGCCATCACAGCGTCGTACACATACGGCGAGTAGATCTGCACGTCGGCGTTGTACTTCTTCTTGTAGCGCGCCACGAAATCATCCATACCCTTCTGCTGTTCGGCAGTGACGCCGCCAGCTTCCGCGCAAGTGACCACGCCGTTGGCAGCCGCAGTGCCGGCCAGCTTAGGCAGCGATTCGGTGCAGATGCCGTCGCCACCCATGTACTTGGCGTTGATGCCCAGCGCCTTCATTTGGCGCAGCAGCGGGCCGCCTACCGAGTCCATGCCGCCGAAGAATACCAGGTCAGGGTTCTTGGCTTTAATCTTGGTCAGGATGGCGTTGAAGTCGGTGGCCTTGTCGTTGGTGAATTCCTTGGTGAACTCGGCGCCCGGCGCTGCCTTCTTGGCGGCCTTGACGAATTCATCGGCCACGCCCTGGCCGTAAGCGGTGCGGTCGTCGATCACGGCGATCTTCTTCGCGCCCAGCTTGGTGATGGCGTAGCTGCCCAGCGAGCCGCCCAGTTTGGCGTCGTTGGCGACCACGCGGAACGCCGACTTGAAGCCCTGCTGGGTGTACTTGGTCTGGGTGGTGGCCGGCGAAATTTGCGGGATGCCGGCGTCGTGGTAAATCTTGGAGGCAGGGATGGAGGTGCCGGAGTTCAGGTGGCCGATCACGCCGTTCACTTTGGCGTCGACCAGCTTCTGCGCGACTGCCGTGCCTTGCTTGGGATCGCTGCCGTCGTCTTCCAGTTGCAGTACGAATTTCACCGGCTTGCCGTCGATCTTGATGCCTTTGGCATTCAAGTCCTCGACCGCCATTTTGGCGCCGTTTTCATTGTCTTTGCCAAGGTGTGCTGAAGGGCCGGAGACAGGGCCGACGTGACCGATCTTGATCACTTCTTGCGCACCAGCGCTGCCGGCAAAGGCCAGAGCGATGGCGAGAGGAATGAATTTGAACTGCATGTGACAATCTCCAAAGTTGTATGCAAGGCCACCAAGGTACAACAAATTTTTGGCGGCGCAAAGCGGCAAACCGGAGGTTTTGTACTTTTTTGGAGCGTTTCCCTGATTTGATGCAAACATGCTTCAGAGAGGTGCGGCCCGCGCACCACGATGGGTGCGCGGACGCAAGGGAGGAGTTACTTTTTCTGTGCTTGCAGATGCGTGAGTTCTTGCGCGACCGCGCGCGAGACGATCTTCTCGATGGTGTCATGCAGGCCGATGCGGATTTCATTGGTCAGGTCATGCAAGGCATGGCTCAGCACTTCGGCCATGCTGTCCTTGATGCGCTGCTCGAGCACGAAGTCCACGCGCGACTGCAGCTGGTGCATGATGCGTACCGACAGACGGTGCTCCATCACCGCCCATTCCGCGTCAGTCCAGCCGTCGATGGCTGCAGCCTCCAGCTGGTCGGCGGCCGAGGCCGGTGGCGGCGGCGCGGCCGCCTCATCGCTCAGCGGCTGCGCTTTCAGGACTTCCGTCAGTACAGGGATACTTGCGTCAAACGATGCTTGGCTCATGATTTTCCTGTGACAAAGTGGGTAAGTGGATAGTCTTGCTGCTTGTATGCGACATAACGCTTGCGGCCGGCAGCCGCATCATCCTCTTCGGAGGAAATTACTTCTATCATGCGCGTAAAGTGCGCAATGTTGCGCGGCGTGCGGCGCGATAAATTGACCAATAATTCTTTGTGCGTGTGTGGTAATTCCGCCTCATCCGAGTCCGTCAACAGAATCGGCGTCTGCGCCGCCAGCTCGTCAGAGACGAGCACGTGCGGCAGGTAATCCGTCGCAGAAAAATCCCACATCGCCGCATTAAGTTCTGCCAGTTGCGCGCTATCTTCCGTCATCAGCACCACGCGGTTGTTAGCGGCCCAAGCCTTGCGCACGAGGCGGCAGGCGTAGGCTACTTTATCCGGTACATTGGTGTGGAAGTCGATGCGTGTCATGGTAAATCCAGTGTATGCGAAAACGCCGCAAGCCGCTGGCATCGATGTTGCTACCGAGCGGCTTACGGGAGAGGTACTAAAGAGAGAGGTCTACGCGATTGTTAAGCGGCCATGCCGCTGTGGCGTAACAGTGCGTCGATGCTAGGCTCGCGGCCACGGAAGGCGGTGAACGATTCCAGTGCAGGACGCGAACCGCCGACCGACAGAATTTCCGCGAGGTAGCGCTTGCCGGTTTCCGACACGGCGGCCGGGCCCAGCTTCTGGGCTTCTTCAAAGGCAGCATAAGCGTCGGCCGACAAAACTTCTGCCCACTTGTAGCTGTAATAGCCTGCCGCGTAACCACCAGCAAAAATATGGCCGAAGGAATTCTGGAAGCGGTTGAACGACGGCGGAATCACCAGCGAGAATTTGCTGCGCACTTCATCGATCAACTGCTGCACGGTCTTGCCGGTGCTGGCGTCGTAGTCGTAGTGCAGGTGCATGTCCAGCAGCGAGAACTCCACCTGGCGCAGCGTTTGCAGGCCGGACTGGTAGTTCTTCGCGGCCAGCATCTTGTCGTACAGCGCGCGCGGCAGCGGCTCGCCGGTGACAGCGTGCGCGGTCATGTGTTCCAGCACTTCCCATTCCCAGCAGAAGTTTTCCATGAACTGCGACGGCAGTTCCACCGCATCCCATTCCACGCCGGAGATGCCGGACACGCCCAGCTCATCCACCTGCGTCAGCATGTGGTGCAGGCCGTGGCCGAATTCGTGGAACAGCGTGGTCACTTCATCGTGGGTGAACAGCGATGGCTTGGCCACGCCATCCACTACTGCCGGCTCGGTGAAGTTGCAGGTCAGGTAAGCGACTGGCGTTTGGACGTTGGCTGCGTCGGCGCGGCGGCCGCGTGCGTCGTCCATCCATGCGCCGCCGCTCTTGCCGGCGCGGGCGTACAGGTCGAGGTAGAACTGGCCGATCAGCTTGCCGTTGCGCTCGATGCGGAAGAAGCGCACGTCCTTGTGCCATACGGGTGCTTGGTCGGTTTTGATTTCGACGTTGAACAGGTTCTGGATCAGGCGGAACAGGCCATCGACCACTTTGTGTTCAGGGAAGTACTGCTTCACTTCCTGCGCCGAGAAGGCGTAGCGGCGTTCTTGCAGCTTCTCGGAAGCGTAAGGGATGTCCCATGCCTTCAGGTCGTCGATGCCGAGTTCTTCCTTGGCGAACGTGCGCAGCTCGGCCAGATCTTTTTCCGCGAACGGACGCGCGCGCTTGGCGAGGTCTTCGAGGAAGGCGATCACTTCGTCAGGCGACTTGGCCATCTTCGGCACCAGCGAGACTTCGGCGAAGTTGTTATAGCCGAGCAGCTTGGCTTCTTCATCGCGCAGCTTCAGCAGGGTGACGATGTTTTGGGTGTTGTCCCACTCTTCCTTTTTGCTGAACACGTCGCCTTGCTCGGAGGCCTTGGTGGCGTTGGCGCGGTAGATGGTTTCGCGCAGTTCGCGCTTGTCGGCGAATTGCAGGATCGGGTAGTAGGACGGGAAGTGCAGCGAGAATTCCCAGCCTTGCTTGTTTTCTTTTTCCGCTGCGGCGCGGGCGGCGGCTTTGACGTCCTCCGGCAGGCCGGCCAGGTCGGCTTCGTCGGTGACCAGCAGCTTGTAGTCGTTGGTGGCGTCCAGCACGTTTTCCGAGAAGCGCGTGGAGGTCATCGCGTGTTCTTCCTGGATGGCGGCGAAGCGGGCTTTTTTATCTTCCGGCAGTTCGGCGCCGCCCATGCGGAAATCGCGGATGGCGTTTTCGATGATGCGCTTGCGGGCCGGCGACAAGGTGTCGAACTCGGCCGAGGCGCGCAGTGCTTTATATTTGGCGAACAGCGCTTCGTTCTGGCCCAGTTCAGTCCAGAACTCGGTCACTTTCGGTTGGTTCTCGTTGTAGACGGCGCGCAGTTCCGGCGTGTCCACCACGTTGTTCAGATGACTGACGATGCCCCATGCACGGCCCAGCAGCTCGGTGGCGTTTTCCAGCGGCGTGACGAAGCTGTTCCAGCTGACGGTGTCGGATGGCGCTTGCAGCTGCTCCACCACGGCGCGGCTCTTGGCCAGCAGTTCGTCGATGGCCGGTGTTACGTGCTCCGGCTTGATGGCGTCAAAACGCGGCAGGCCGCTGAAGTCGAGCAGGGGATTTTTGTCAGTCATCTTGGTTCCTATTTAGTTATGCCGTGCGTTCGGCTGCCTCGACCGTGTTCATCAACAGCATGGTGATGGTCATCGGGCCCACGCCGCCTGGTACCGGCGTAATGTGCGATGCCACTTCCTTGATGCCGTCAAAGTCCACGTCGCCGCACAGTTTGCCTTCGTCGTTACGGTTGATGCCGACGTCGATCACGATCGCGCCCGGTTTCACCATATCAGCAGTCAGGGTGTTGCGGCGGCCGGTTGCAGCCACGACCACATCAGCCTGGCGGGTGTACACGCCAATATCCGGGGTCGCGCTATGGCAGATGGTGACGGTGGCGTTAGCTTGCAAGAGCAGCAGCGCCATCGGCTTGCCGACCGTGTTGGAGCGGCCAATCACTACCGCATGCTTGCCGCGCAAATCCACACCGGTGCTCTCGATCAGCTTCATGCAGCCGTACGGGGTGCATGGACGGAAACCGTCCAGACCAGTCATCAGCTCGCCGGCGCTCAGCACCGCGTAGCCGTCCACGTCTTTCTTAACGGAGATTGCCTCGATGACCTTGTGCGCATCAATATGCTTAGGCAGCGGCATTTGCACCAGGATGCCGTGGATGGCCGGATCGGCGTTCAGCGCGGCAATGCGCTCCAGCAGCGCGGCTTCCGCCAGGTCGGCCGGGTATTCTTCCTTGAGCGAGTAGAAGCCGGCGTCTTCGCAAGCCTTGACCTTGTTGCGCACGTACACGTGGCTGGCCGGGTCGTCGCCAACAATAATCACGGCCAGGCCGGGTTGTTTGCCCTTGGCGGTCAGGGCGGCAGCACGTGCAGCAATTTCAGCACGCAGTTTTTTAGAGAGGGCGACTCCGTCGATCAGTTGAGCAGGCATGATTTACACAAGGTGGTAGAGGGAAAGCAGGATTATAAGGCCGCAAGGCGCATCCCGCCTTGTTTTCGGCGTCAGTTGCATGCTGCACTGCACAAGGTTTTCATAGGGAAATTTCACAATATAAAATGTCTTATCGCAATTTGAAAAAGCCAAAATACACTGTTAGAATCCCCACACGTCATCGAAGTATTAGTAAATAATCAGCGAACTCTCAACTCAGGAGACTTAATAAATGTCAGCTCAACTTGACCAGGTAACGGCCTACACCGACCCTGATTCGCAAGAAACCAAAGAATGGTTGGACGCACTGGCTGCAGTGCTGGAACAAGAGGGCCCTGAACGTGCTCACTACCTGATGGAGCGCCTGATTGACCTGGCTCGCCAGAGCGGTTCCGACATCCCATTCTCCGCTAACACCGCTTACGTCAACACCATTCCTGTCGAGCAGGAACAACACTGCCCAGGTAACCTGGAGTACGAAGAGAAGCTGCGCTCGTGGATGCGCTGGAACGCCATGGCAATGGTGGTCAAGGCCAACCGCTTCGACGGCGACCTCGGTGGCCACCTGTCCTCGTTCGCCTCGCTGGCAAACATGCTGGGCATCGGCTTTAACCACTTCTGGAAAGCCCCAAGCGAAAACCACGGCGGCGACCTGCTGTACATCCAGGGCCACTCGTCGCCTGGCGTGTACGCCCGCGCGTTCCTGGAAGGCCGCCTGACCGAAGACCAACTGCTGCACTTCCGCCGCGAAGTGGATGGCAAAGGCCTGTCGTCGTACCCGCACCCGAAATTGATGCCAAACTTCTGGCAGTTCCCAACCGTGTCGATGGGCCTGGGCCCGCTGATGGCGATCTATCAAGCGCGCTTCCTGAAGTACCTGCACGCACGCTCGATCGCCGACACCACCGACCGTAAAGTCTGGGCATTCTGCGGCGACGGCGAGATGGACGAACCAGAATCGCTGGGCGCCATCGGCATGGCCGCGCGCGAAAAGCTGGACAACCTGGTCATCGTGGTCAACTGCAACCTGCAGCGCCTGGACGGCCCTGTGCGCGGCAACGGCAAGATCATTCAAGAACTGGAAGGCGAGTTCCGTGGCGCCGGCTGGAACGTGGTAAAAGTCATCTGGGGCCCAGGCTGGGACGCCCTGCTGCAAAAGGATAAAGAAGGCATCCTGCGCAAAGTGATGATGGAAACCGTCGACGGCGAATACCAGAACTACAAAGCGAAAGACGGCGCCTACGTGCGCAAGCACTTCTTCGGCAAGCATCCTAAGCTGCTGGAGATGGTTGCCAACATGACCGACGACGATATCTGGCGCCTGACCCGCGGCGGCCACGATCCGCACAAGATCTACGCTGCGTTCAAGGTCGCGCAAGAACACAAAGGCCAACCGACCGTTCTGCTGGTGAAAACCATCAAGGGCTTCGGCATGGGCAAGCACGGTGAAGCACGCAACACCGCGCACAACACCAAGAAGCTGACCGACGAAGCCGTGCGCGAAATGCGCGACCGCTACTCGATCCCTATCCCGGACGATCAACTGGCCGATATCCCGTTCTACAAGCCAGCCGATGACGCGCCAGAAATCAAGTACCTGCACGAGCGCCGCGCCGCGCTGGGCGGCTACCTGCCGCAGCGCCGCCAGCAAGCTGACGAAAAACTGACCGTACCGCCGCTGAGCGCATTCCAGAACGTGCTGGACGCCACCGCTGAAGGCCGTGAAGTGTCGTCGACCCAGGCTTACGTGCGTATCCTGACCACGCTGCTGAAAGACCAGAGCGTTGGCCCGCGTATCGTGCCGGTGCTGGTCGATGAATCGCGTACCTTCGGTATGGAAGGCTTGTTCCGCCAGGTTGGTATCTTCAACCAGCAAGGCCAGTTGTACGAGCCAGTCGACAAAGACCAGGTGATGTACTACCGCGAAGACAAGGCCGGCCAGATCCTGCAAGAGGGTATCAATGAAGCCGGTGGTATGAGCTCGTGGATCGCTGCGGCGACTTCGTACTCGACCAACAACCGCGTGATGATCCCGTTCTATACCTACTACTCGATGTTTGGTATGCAGCGTATCGGCGACCTGGTGTGGGCTGCTGCCGACATGCGCGCTCGCGGCTTCCTGATGGGCGGCACCGCCGGCCGTACCACGCTGAACGGCGAAGGCCTGCAGCACGAAGATGGTCATAGCCATCTGTTCGCAGCGGCTGTACCGAACTGCATGCCGTATGACCCGACCTTCGGTCACGAGCTGGCAGTGATTATTCAGGACGGTATGCGCCGCATGGTGGAAGACCAGGAAGACGTCTTCTACTACATCACCATCATGAACGAGAACTACGCTCACCCAGGCATCAAGCCAGGCCAGGAAGAGGGCATCCTGAAAGGTATGTACCTGCTGCAGGAAGGCGATAAGAAAGCCAAGCAGCGCGTGCAGCTGATCGGTTCGGGCACCATTCTGCGTGAGTCGATCTTCGCGGCTGAACTGCTGAAAGACGACTGGAACATCGCCGCTGACGTGTGGTCTGCTCCTTCGCTGACGCTGGTGGCCCGTGACGGTCAAGACGCCGAGCGCTGGAACCTGGTCAACCCAAGCAAAGAGCAGCGCGTGCCATACGTGACGCAACTGCTGAAGGACACTTCCGGCCCTATCGTTGCAACCACCGACTACATGCGCGCGTTCGCTGAGCAGATCCGCGCCTTCATTCCGAAGGATCGTACCTACCGCGTTCTGGGCACCGATGGTTTCGGCCGTTCCGACAGCCGCGCCAAGCTGCGTGAATTCTTCGAAGTGAACCGCTACTACATCGTGGTCGCTGCGCTGAAATCGCTGGCTGAAGAAGGCAAGATCGACGTGAAAGTGGTTGAGCAAGCGATTGCCAAGTACAACCTCGATCCGAACAAGCCAAATCCGGTGACCCAATAATCCGCTGAGAAAAAGAAACGGAGCAAACGCTATGAGCATTGTGGAAGTTAAAGTCCCGGATATCGGTGATTTCAAGGAAGTTGAGATCATCGAAGTGATGATTAAAGTCGGCGACACCATCAAAGTAGACCAGTCGCTGATTACCGTTGAATCGGACAAGGCCTCGATGGAGATTCCATCGTCGGCTGCCGGTGTGGTGAAAGAAATCAAAGTGAAGGTCGGCGAGAAGGTCGCTATGGGCTCGCTGGTGCTGCTGCTGGAAGGTGACGCCGCAGCTGCCGCCCCAGCTCCTGCAGCCGCACCTGCTGCCGCCGCGCCAGCTCCGGCTGCCGCTGCTGCACCTGCGCCGGCTCCTGTTGCAGCGCCGGCCGCTGCCGCCGGCCCGGTCGACGTCAAAGTACCGGACATCGGCGACTTCAAAGAAGTTGAAGTCATCGAAGTGATGGTCAAAGTTGGCGACACCATCAAGGTCGATCAATCGCTGCTGACCGTTGAATCGGACAAAGCTTCGATGGAAATCCCATCGTCGCACGCCGGCGTGGTCAAGGAAGTGAAAGTCAAAGTTGGCGACAAAGTTGCCATGGGCTCGATCGTGTTCGTTGTAGACGCAGTTGGTGGCCCAGCCGCCGCACCAGCACCTGCTGCAGCCGCTCCGGCGCCTGCCGCTGCTGCCCCGGCTGCCGCGCCAGCACCTGCACCAGCCGCCGCGCCAGCCGCCGCAGCACCAGCCTCCCAAGGCTCGGTCCAAACCGGCAAACTGGCCCACGCATCGCCATCGATCCGCAAGTTCGCTCGCGAACTGGGCGTGGATCTGATCAAAGTGCCAGGCTCCGGCCCTAAAGGCCGCATCACCCAGATCGACATCCAGAACTACGTTAAAGGCGTGATCGCCGGCACCGTGGCTGCACCGTCGGGCGCTGCTGGTGGTTCGGTTGGTGGCGGTGGTAACTTCAGCGTGCTGCCATGGCCGTCGCTGGACTTCAGCAAATTCGGCGAAACCGAACTGCTGCCGCTGTCGCGCATCAAGAAGATCTCCGGCCCTAACCTGCACCGCAACTGGGTACAGATCCCGCACGTCACGCAGTTCGACGACGCCGACATCACCGACCTGGAAGCCTTCCGCGTTGAGTCGAACAACGCCAATGCCAAGAACAAGGACGCCACCAAGCTCACCATGCTGGCATTCGTGATCAAGGCATCGGTCGCCGCGCTGAAGAAATTCCCGACCTTCAATTCGTCGCTGGACGAAAAAGGCGAGAACCTGATTCTGAAGAAGTACTACAACATCGGCTTCGCTGCCGATACGCCTAACGGCCTGGTCGTCCCAGTGATCAAAAACGCCGACCAGAAATCGGTCACGCAGATCGCCAAAGAGATGACCGAACTGTCGGCCCAAGCGCGCGAAGGCAAGCTGAAACCGACCGACATGCAAGGCGCGACCTTCACCATCTCGTCGCTGGGCGGTATCGGCGGCACGCACTTCACGCCGATCGTGAATGCGCCGGAAGTGGCGATTCTTGGTCTGTCCAAGGCGTCGATCAAGCCGGTGTGGGATGGCAAGGCATTCCAGCCACGCCTGATGATGGGCACCTCGCTGTCCTACGACCACCGCGTGGTCGATGGCGCGATGGGCGCGCGCTTCTCCGTGTATCTGAGCGAAGTGCTCGGCGACATGCGTAAAATTCTGCTGTAAGGAGCCACCATGAGCACAGAAGTAAAAGTGCCGAATATCGGCGACTTCGCAGAGGTAGAAATCATCGAGGTGATGGTGAAAGTTGGCGACGCCGTTAAGGTGGATCAGTCGCTGATTACCGTTGAATCGGACAAGGCCAGCATGGAAGTGCCTTCGTCGCACGCAGGCGTGGTGAAAGAACTGCGCGTGAAAGTGGGCGACAAGGTTAAAGAAGGTTCGGTCATGCTGGTGGTGGAAGCTTCGGCTGGTGCCGAAGCTCCTGCTCCTGCCGCAGCGCCGGCTCCTGCACCGGCTGCTGCCGTTGCGGCTCCAGCACCGGCAGCAGCTCCTGCCGCACCAATCACCGCACCAGCCGGTAGCAGCTACACCGGTCAAGTCGACATCGACTGCGACATGATGGTGCTGGGCTCAGGCCCTGGCGGCTACTCGGCTGCGTTCCGTTCGTCGGATCTGGGCCTGAACACCGTGCTGGTCGAGCGCTACGACGTGCTGGGCGGCGTGTGCCTGAACGTGGGTTGCATCCCATCGAAAGCGCTGCTGCACGTGGCAGCCTTGATCGACGAAACCTCGCACATGGCCAAGACTGGCGTGACCTTCGCCAAGCCGACCGTCGACATCGACCAGTTGCGCAAGCACAAGGAAGGCGTCATCAAGAACATGACCAACGGCCTGACCGGCATGGCCAAGGCCCGCAAGACGCAAGTTGTCACCGGCGTCGGCCAGTTCCTGAGCGCTAACCACATCGAAGTCACCGCGAACGACGGCACCAAGAAAGTGGTGCAGTTCAAGCAAGCGATCATCGCTGCCGGTTCGTCGGTGGTGAAGCTGCCGTTCGTGCCGGAAGATCCACGCATCGTCGATTCGACCGGCGCGCTGGAACTGCGCCAGATCCCAAAACGCATGCTGGTCATCGGCGGCGGCATCATCGGCCTGGAAATGGCGACCGTGTACTCGACCTTGGGTGCGCGCATCGACGTGGTCGAAATGATGGACGGCTTGATGCAGGGCGCTGACCGCGATGCAGTCAAAGTCTGGCAGAAGTACAACGAAGCGCGCTTCGACAACATCATGACCAAGACCAAGACGGTGGCCGTTGAAGCGCTGCCGGAAGGTATCAAGGTCACCTTCGAAGCTGCGGAAGCCGGAGCAACCGCGCCTGCGCCGCAAGTCTACGACATGGTGCTGGTGGCCGTGGGCCGTAGCCCGAACGGCAAGAAGATCGCTGCTGACAAGGCAGGTGTAGTGGTGACTGATCGCGGCTTCATCCCGGTCGATAGCCAGATGCGCACCAACGTGCCGAACATCTTCGCCATCGGCGACCTGGTGGGCCAGCCTATGCTGGCACACAAGGCGGTGCACGAAGGCCACGTAGCTGCGGAAGCGGCAGCGGGCCAGAAGTCGCACTTCGATGTGAAGGTGATTCCATCGGTCGCTTACACCGATCCGGAAGTGGCGTGGGTCGGCATTACCGAAGACGAAGCGAAAGCCAAGGGCATCAAGATCGAGAAGGGTCACTTCCCTTGGGCCGCCAGTGGCCGCGCTGTGGCCAATGGCCGCGCCGAAGGCTTCACCAAGCTGCTGTTCGACGCTGAAACCCACCGCATCATCGGCGGCACCATGGTCGGCACGCACGCTGGCGACATGATCGGCGAAATCGCGTTGGCAATCGAAATGGGCGCTGACGGCACTGACATCGGCAAAACCATCCACCCGCACCCAACGCTGGGCGAGTCGATCGGTATGGCCGCTGAAGTGTACGAAGGCGTCTGCACCGACCTGCCGCCACCGCGCAAGCGCTAGGAAAGCAGTATCATTGAAAGCCGGGACTTGTTCCCGGCTTTTTTCATTTGGGAGACGTGCATGGCCGCGAATGCGGAATTTGTCAGCTACATCAAAGAACAGCTTGCGCCGCTTGGCTTCCTGAGTTCCGGGCGATTCTTTGGCGGCCACGCGATCAGCTATCATGGACAGCAATTCGCGTGGGTGATTGGCAGTACCCTCTACCTGCGCGTCAACGACAGCAGCCGCCCGCAGTTTGAGGCCGCAGGTTCGCACCCTTTCACTTACACCACCAAGAAGGGCGAAATCACCGTCCGAAAATTCTATACCGCGCCGGAGTTCCTGCTCGACGATCCCGAACAATTGCTGTCATGGTCACGCCTCGCTATCGAGGCGGCCGCTTCATAACGTGCGCCGGCGGCGGGCGAGGACGGCGGCGGTTAGGCCAGCCAGGAACATGGCGTAGGTGGCTGGTTCGGGGACAGCGCTGACGGTGGTCAGATCGTTAAAGCGGAACCAGTAGAGAGGTTGCTGGCTTTCGAAGCCGTAGCCTGAGTCGACTGAGATATGTGCATTCGCCATCGGGAAGTTCGCATAGTTCCACCAACTGTTGCTGGGCTGCTCGGAGATCAGGTGGTAGGTCTGTCCAGCGGTCAGCGCCCAGTCGGCGTTAATGGTCACCACGCCTGCATTGCCTGCGCTGAAGTTCATTGTATGCAGCACGTTGTTGCTGCTGTCGGTCAGCGAGATCACATCGGCCCCACCGATGTTGGCGAAGCTGAAGCTTTGCAGGACGACGCTCTGAATCGCGGTAATTTGCAAGCCCGTATCAGGCCAACCGATGTTCTCATTGACTAGCTCGGGGCCGGTCAGGACAAGCGTGTCAGCATGTGCCGCCGGATTGAGGGCGAACAAAGCTAGCGCCAGCGCTGCTGGCAGCGTTTTCATCGATTTCATGGAGTATCCCCTGTGGCTGTATTGTTGTTCTTAACGCCGGCGCGCGCACCGGTCACCGATCAGTATAGATTGCATTTTGATAGTTGAAATGTCTTTTAGGCAAACTCTATCCTGAGTTTCTCCACCATGAAATCAATAAAGGCGCGGACGCGCAAGGGGAGGTGGCGCTGGCTGCTGAAAATGATGTTGATGTCTTCGACGTCGCCAGCGTTGTAGTTGGCCAGCAGTTCTACCAATCGTCCCGCTTTGATGTCTTCATAGACGTGGAACATGCCAAGGCGGCTGACGCCCAGACCATCCAGTGTTAACTGGCGCATGGTCTCGCCGTTATTGGTCATGATGCCGCCGCTTACTGTCAGCTGCGTCGTGTGCCCGTTGATGATAAACGGCCACTCATCGAGCGAGCGGCGGAAGTTGAAGTTCAGGCAGTGATGCCGGACCAGATCGTCTGGGACAACCGGCGTTCCATGGCGCTGCAGATAGGATGGTGCGGCGACCACCACCCGCCGGCTGCGTCCAAGGCTACGTGCGCGAAAGCTTCCATCGTTCAGTGGCCCCATTCGTATCGCAACGTCGACGCTTTCGCGCTGAAGATCGATGCGGGTATCGCTTAAGGAGATATCCACCGCGATCTCTGGATAGCGCTGGGCAAACTCCGGTAGTAGCGGCACTACGTAATGTGTACCGAAAGGCAGCGATACATTGACCCGTAGTAGTCCGCGTATTGACGCGGAGCGCTGCGAAACGCCTTGTTCCGCTTCGTCGATATCATCGAGAATCCGCACGCAGCTGTCGTGGAATTCCCGGCCTTCGGCGGTCAGCGACATTTGGCGGGTCGAGCGTTGGAACAGTAGCACGCCCAGTCGTTCCTCCATCCGCGTCACCACTTTGCTGATTGCAGACGGCGACAGGTTGAGCAACTGGGCAGCAGCGGAAAAGCTCCCGGTTTCGACCACCTTCACAAACACGAGCATTTCGCCGCTACGGCTATCCATGGAAAATCCTCAGTAAGAGATATCCGATAATGTATCCCAATCCATCGGCGTAGCGATTAGGCGATGGTCGGCACGGTGCCGCCCTCGGCGCGAATGGCTGCGCCGTTGATGACAGCGGCACGCTCGCTGGCAAGGAAGGCGACCACGTTGGCGACTTCCGACGGCTTAGCCAGGCGATAGATCAGCGATGATGGACGGTTCTCGCTCATGAACTTTCGCTCCGCGTCAGCGTACGCCAGGTCTGGATTGACTGAGGTGATGAAGCCTTTTAGGCTTTCCGTTTCGGTAGGGCCGGGCAGTACCGAGTTGACGGTGACTGCTGTGCCCTTGGTCAGCTCGGCCAAGCTACGGGAGATCGACAATTGGGTGGCCTTGCTGGCGCTGTAGTGCGCCATCGACGCCATCGGCGTCAATGCAACTTCGCTGGAAATGAAAATCACGCGACCATGCCCACGTGCCAGCATGGACTTCATGTACGTACGCGCCAGTCGCACGCCGCTCCAAACGTTGGTGTTGAACATACGCTCCCAGTCTGCATCGCTGGTGTTGAAGAAGTCGCTCAGTGCGTAGGTGCCCATGTTGTTGATCAGGA
This sequence comes from Duganella rivi, assembly GCF_009857435.1. Taxonomy (GTDB): domain Bacteria; phylum Pseudomonadota; class Gammaproteobacteria; order Burkholderiales; family Burkholderiaceae_D; genus Rugamonas; species Rugamonas rivi. The sequence continues at coordinate 319,175 of NZ_WWCK01000005.1, read as the reverse complement.
TGTCGATCTGCGGGTATTGGGCGGCCGCCGCCGCCTCGCCACCGGCAATGCTGAGATCCGCGACGAGTGGCAGCGCACGGCCGGCGCCAAAGCGTTCGTTCAGTGCCGCAACCGCTTGCATGACCGTTGCCTCGCTGCGGCCATTGATGATCACGCGCGCGCCATCTTCCAATAGCTGGGCCGCGATGGCGTAGCCGATTCCCGAAGTCGATGCGCTGACCAAGGCGGTCTTACCGTTCAAATTCAATTCCATGATGTTTCCTCGTTAGGTTTCTAAAAACGTTCAGGCATAAGCCAATGTGAGCAAGATATTCCCTAACGATGCAGCTGATAAGCGGGAGCAGAGGAACATGATTTTTGAATTGAATTCACGACTCCATGCGCTAAGCTGAGCATATGCTGAAAGATAGAGATAATCTCTATGCGTTTCATGTTGTAGCGTCCGCGCATCACCCACTCTAATTCAATGATCACCGTTTTGCAGATGGTGAGCGGTTGGTCAGAGTCGATCAGGCGCTGTGCTACAAGACGTTGACGTTTTGCTTCAGCATCATTGCCGTCATAAATGTAGTAGCGAGCGAGGACGTTAGTATCCAGTCCTGTCATCGCTTGAATAGCTCGGCAACATCGAAGTCAGCTGGTACCGGTGGCAGATTGCTTTTGATCATGCCGAAACCACTGAGTGGCTTGGTTTTAGGTTTAGGCAGCTTGGTGCCGATGATGCGCATTTCTAATTGGTAGCCGTTCATCACGCAATGGATTTCGGCGCCTTCGAGGATGCCGTAGAGTTCGCGGATGTCTGCGGGGATGGTGACGCTGCCGTCGCTGTTGACTGTGGTAGAGGCTTCCATGGTGTCCTCCTTTGAGATTTGACCATGGTAGCACTCACTATTGCGGCGGAGTTTGATCTAATCTCGTGATGCCTGCGTCTTTCGGTATCATTGCGGCCCATGAATGAGAGTGTGACTAAGCTTTATCGAAAAATCAGCTGGCGGCTGCTGCCTTTGCTGATGCTGGCCTATTTGGTTGCGTATCTGGATCGCGTCAACATCGGCTACGCCAAGCTGCAGATGCTGTCGGCCTTGCAGTTCAGCGATGCTGTGTATGGACTGGGCGCGGGCATTTTCTTTGTCGGCTACTTTCTGTGCGAGGTGCCGAGTAATCTGCTGTTGGAGAAGATCGGCGCGCGCAAGACCATGTTGCGCATCTTGGTGCTGTGGGGCGCGGTGGCGGCGGGCATGATGCTGGTGCAGACGCCGACGCAGTTCTACATCATGCGCTTTTTGCTCGGCGTATTCGAGGCGGGCTTCTTTCCCGGCGTGGTGCTGTACCTGACTTACTGGTTCCCGGCCGAGCGGCGTGGCAAGGTGCTGGCGCTGTTCATGACTTCTACCGTTGCGGCGAGTTTGATTGCCGGCCCACTGTGCGGCGCGATTCTGCATTATCTGGACGGCTGGCGTGGACTGGCGGGATGGCAGTGGATGTTCCTGTTGCAGGGCATGCCGGCGCTGGTGCTAGGCGTGGTGTTATTTTTTCACTTGGACGACAAGCCGGAGCAGGCGCGCTGGCTTAGCGACGACGAACGCGAGTTACTGCAAGCGGATATGGCGCGCTCGTCGCCGGATGTAGCCCCGGCCAAGGTCCGTCTGTGGGGGATGCTGCGTTCGCGGGCGGTGTGTGGCTACGCCATGGTCAACTTTCTGATGATAGGCGCGACCTATGCGCTGGTGTTCTGGGTACCGTCGTTGATTCAATCGTGGGGTGTGAAGAATCCGCTGCTGATTGGCCTGTATGCGGCTTTACCTAACTTGGTCGGCATTATCGGTATGCTGCTGATGGCGCGTCACTCGGACAAGCACGGCGAGCGTCGCTGGCATTATGCGGCCAGCGTCGTGATCGCGGTGATCGGCATTGTGGTGACGATTGCGGCGGATGGCGTGTTGGCGCTGTCGCTGATCGGCATGTGCATAGCGACAGTCGGTGTGGCCTCGACCACGCCGCTGCTGATGACGGCGGCCACCGAAGCGCTGCCGCGCTACCAATCGGCGGCGGGCATCGGCATCATTAGCAGTGTGGGGATTTTGGGCGGTGGCGTCAGCGCCGCCTTGACTGGCGTGCTGACGCGCTTTGGGAGCAATGCGCTGCTGTACTTCGTGATTGCGCTGTTCGCGTTGTCGGCGGCGCTAATGCTGGCCGTGTCGCGCCGCAGGGATTAACGCGTCAAGCGATACAGCAGGATCGCGGTGCGGATGGTGGCGCGTTCGATCGACGCTATCTCCAAGTCCTCATCCGGCGAGTGAGCGCCGTTGCCGGTGGCGCCCAGACCATCCAGGCTATCCAACAGCGGCGCGACGAATTGCACGTCGCCTGCGCCGCGCTGGCCCGGCGGCAGGGCAGGGATTTCGCCCAAGCCTGCGTCCTTGCTGGCTTGCGAGTACACCTTCAGCACCGCCAGATTGCCGGGCGTTGGCGACATCGGCGGATACGCGTCGTGGAAGGTGATGCTGGCGCTGGTGCCCGGCAGATTCTGCGCAACGATGGCTTTCATTTTCGCGTGCGCGCGGTCGCGCTGTTCGTAGCTCAGGTAGCGCAGATCGCCTTCCACCGTCGCGGTGCGTGAAATCACATTGCTCTTGCCCGCAACTTGCCCAACCGTCCCAAGCGCGTTGGTGGTGGCCTCGGTGCCGCCGATAATCAGCCCAGGGCTGAAGGTCAGATCAGGCTCGATCACCTGCTGGCGGAAGCCATCCACAATGCGCGCAGCTTCGTAGATTGCACCGTAGCCTGCGTTCTCGGTGAAAATGCCGCTGGAGTGGCCCTGCTTGCCGTTCACCTTCAACTCCCACGACGACGAAGCGCGGCGGCCGATGGTGCCGGTGTCCTTGCCATCCTTGTTGCGCACCGTAGCCTCGAAGGCGAGGGCGATGTCGCTGCGCTTGGCGGCGTTCACCATATCGGCGCGCGAGACTTCAATTGGATCACCGGCGTTTTCTTCATCGCCGCTAAACACCACCGTGATGCTGGTGTTATCGAGCGCACCGATGCGATGCAAGGCGCGCAGCGCTTCGATGATAATCACGTCGCCGCCCTTCATATCGTTGACGCCTTGTCCGCGCACGCGATCACCGTTGCGTTGCCATAGCTGCACCGCGCTATCTTTTTCAAACACCGTATCGAGATGGCCGATCAGCAATAGGCGCTTGCCTTGCTTGCCCTCGCGCGTAGCGATTAAGTGGCCGGCGCGCTGCATGGCGGCCGGCATCTCAGACCATCGAGTCGTAAAGCCCAGCGCCGAGAACTGCTCGCCAAACAGCTTGCCGACCGCGCGCACACCGTCGTGATTCATGGTGCCGCTGTTGATATTGACCGAGCGTTCCAGCAGCTCCAGGCCCTGCGCCGAATGCGCCTTCACCTCAGCGACGATTTTCTGCTCGGTGGGCGAGAGCCCCTCGGCATGCACGGCACTACACATCAAGGCCAGCACTGCAAACGCGAACGGTTTCAACTTCATGCGACATTCCTCCGGTGGATGGTATGCCGCCGATTGTAGCTTACCCCTGCGCTGATGCGGGCAGGCCGAACACGTGGTCGAAGGCGAGGCTGAACAAATAGGTGTAGACCATGAAGAACAGCAGCAGGCCGATGTCCAGCACCAGTGCTTCCCACAGCGTGATCTTGAGCCACCATGCGAACAGCGGCACCAGCACCAGCACCAAGCCGCCTTCAAAGCCGATGGCGTGGACGGCGCGGCGTTTCCAGTTGCGGCCGCGCGTCACCTGGCGCGCTTCCCAGGCTTCAAACAGCAAGTTGAAGACGAAGTTCCAAACGATGGCGATCAGCGACGAGGCCACGCCCGCCGCGCCGGCATGGCCCGCGTCATGGCCGCTGAGAATGAGGATGCCGCTGGTCAGGCAGACCGCAATCAGCTCGAACAGGGTGACGTAGACGACTTTGCGTTTCAGGCCTTGCATGGGAATTTCCTTTCTTAACAACGGACTGCATGATATGGAAGTTTTACTGAACGCAAAAGTCAGCAGCTTTCAGTTTTTCTGATAGCATGGTCTACATGGCTTTCTCATCCGATAACATTGCGATTTTTCTGGCGGTGCTCGATCATGGCTCCTTCTCGGCGGCTGCGCGGGCGCTGGGGCGGGTGCCGTCGGCGGTCAGCATGGCGATTGCCCAATTGGAGGCGGAGCTGGATCTAACGCTGTTCGTGCGCAGTTCGCGCGAGGTACAGCCGACCGAATCGGCGCGCGCGCTGGAGGCAGAGGCGCGGCAGATGGCCGGCCAGTTGCGCCGCTTGCAGGCGCACGCACTATCGCTGCACCAGGGACTGGAACGCCGCCTGACGCTGGCGATTGCGCCGGAGCTGCTGTCGGCGCCGTGGAGCGATCCGCTGGCGCGGCTGGCGGAGGAATTCCCATCGCTGGAAGTGGAGGTGCTGTCCGCGCCGCAGGACGACGCGCTGCGCATGCTGCACGAAGGCGCGGCGCAACTGGCGCTGATTTACGAGCGCACCCGCGTCGATGACCGCGAGAGTTTCCAGGAACTGGGCAGCGAGGTGCTGGTGCCGGTGATCTCGCCGCGCCACAAGCTGGCGCTGGAGCGCAAGGACGGCGTGCGCCTGGAGGACTTGATCGACCTGCGCCAGATCGCCATCGTCAGCCGCGACATGGAGGAAGCCGACCAGCGCGTGCTCATCTCGCGCAAGCTGTGGCGCACCGATAGCCACTTGGCGACGTTAAGCCTGGTGCGCGCCGGCGTGGGCTGGGCTTATCTGCCGCTGCGCCAAGTAGCGCCGTTGCTAGAGCGCGGCGAGTTGCTGCGCATCGGCTTTGCGCACATGAGCAATGAGCTGCGGTTGTGGGTGGACGTGGTGTGGCTGAATGACCGTCCGCTGGGCCTCGGCGCCAAGCACTTGATCGCGCTGATGCAGGACATCGCCGGATTAGAGGCGCGCCCGCCGCAGAAGTGATAATCTGCTGTCTTTGCACTTGTGAGGATGATTATGCGTTTGTTGAAGATTGCCTTGGTGGTGGCCGGCCTGTGCGCCGCGACCGCGTTTGCCTCGCCTACCGCGCCGCGCAACGGCGCTGAATACACCACCCTGAAGAACCCGCAGCCAGTGCAGGCGCAGGGCAAGAAGGTGGAAGTGATCGAATTCTTCATGTATCACTGCCCGGCGTGCTACGCGCTGGAACCGGCGATGCTGGAATGGGTAAAGAAGCAGGGCGATAACATCAGCTTCCGCCGCATCCACTTGCCGCTGACCGGCGAGAACGATCCTGAAGCGCATATGTTCCTGACGCTGGAAGCAATGAAGCTGGAAGAGCAGCTGCACGCCAAGCTGCTCTACACCTGGCACGTTGAGCGCAAGCGCTTGAAGAGCGATGCAGACAATATCGACTGGGCTGTGAAAGCCGGCATCGATAAAGAAAAATTCACCGCCACCTACAACTCGTTCGCCGTGATGACGCGCTTGAAAGGCGCAGGCCGCGTAGCCGCCACCTATGAGGTCAACAGCACGCCGACCATGATCGTGGGTGGCCGCTACCTGACCAATCCGACCATGGTGGACGCCAGCAATCCGGGCATTCCACGTCCGCAACTGGGCGCTGCTACCTTGCAGGTGCTGGATGCTCTGGTCGTGCAGGCGCGCGGCAAGTAAGTAGGTCTACAAGCGGCATTGGAACAGGTGTGAGACGTGATCCGCGCCTTGCACCTGTACCACCTGCGGCGGCGCCAGCGCGTCGCGGGTGAAGCCGCATTTATCCATCACGCGTTTTGATCCCGCGTTCTGATCCGAAATCCACGCATTGAGAAAATGCAGGCCGTACTGCGCGCGGGCCAACTGCTGCAAGTGCGTCAGCGCGAGGCTGGCCAGTCCCTTGCGTGCTTCGTCATGGGCGATGCGGTAACCGACTTCGCCGCTGCCGGCCACGCGGTCGATGCGGCGCAGATTGGCGCGGCCGATGATGCGCGTGCCATCATCGTTGGTCAGCACGCAGGGATGCAGAATACCGGCGGCGTAGCTATCCAGATAATCCGCGATATGCGCCGCCACACCGGCTTCCGAGTAGAAGGCCGGATCGCGCGCTTCCACATGCTGCTCGAACCATGCGCGGTTGGCTAGTTCAAACGCCAGCAGGCGTTCTACGTCGTCTGCTTGCAGCGTGCGGATGTTCATGGATGGGCCGCCAGGTAGGCCAGCATATGCTGGTTGAATAGGGCGGTTTGCTCCATCTGCGGCAGGTGGCCGGATTGGTCGATCTCGGTGTAGGTGGTTGACGGAATGGCCTTGCGGATGTGCGCTGCTTGCGCCACCGGGATCACCGGATCCTGCTTGCCCCAAATCAGATGCACCGGTGTGCCGGCTTTCGCAATGCTGGCGTAGATGGCGTCGAAGTTTTCACGCGACAGGCTTAAACGCGAGCGATACAGTGCCCGGCCAAAACCGTAGAACTGCATCTGCGGACGATAGCGCTCGGCCCAGCCGGGGAATTGTTCGGGATGCAGGAAGTCGCTGGCCTGGTTGTCGGCCATGGTCGGCACGGCCTGTGTCTGGAACAGGTAGGGGCCGAGCCATGGCGTGGCGAACTGCCACGTCACCGTCGGCGCGCTATTGGATGGATCGACCAGGCTCAAGGTGCGCACGCGCTGCGGATGCGTGGACGCGTAGTGCGCGCTGACGTAGCCGCCGAACGACAGCCCGAATAAATCAATCTTGCCTTCGACTTTGAGCGCCTTGAGCAAATCATCGAGCTGGCGGTCGTAGAATGCGCCGTCGTAAGCGGCGTCGGGCCGGTCGGACATGCCGCGTCCGAACAAGTCGTAGCGGATCACGCGGTAGCCGGCGTCGCGCAAGGCGGCAAAGGTGGGATCCCAAATGTAGGAGGGCACCGAGAAGCCGTGCACCAGCACTGCTACGCGGCCGTCGGCCGGGCCGGCCGCTTCGTAGTAGGTAACGCCGTCGCTTAGCGTGGCGTAGGCGCCCGGTGAGCCGTCATGCTCGCGCACTTCGGTGGTGAGCGCGCGCCGTTCTGGATTGCGATCGTGGTAGTAGCCGGTGAAGCCGGCTATGGCGAGGACGAGGGCAAGCAGGAACCAGCGCATTTTGCTCATGGTGTTTAGCGTTTCACTCCGCGCAGGAATAGATCCAGACCTTCTGCGGCGCGGGCGCGCAGTTCGTCCAGTGGTGGCGCTTCGTCGCGCGGGAACAGCAGGCGCGCCATGTGGTCGCCCATGATGCAGTTGAGGAGGAACACCGGCAGCACTTCCGGCCGGACTTCGCTGCGCAATTGGGCTTTGATGTCCGGGCGGGCAAAGAAGCGGCTCAATTCATCGCGGGTGCGCTGCGGGCCTGCTTGGTAAAAGGTCTCGGCCAGTTCCGGCGTGGTGCGCGCTTCTGCCGCCACCATGCGGTGCAGATTGCAGAAGGTCGGCATCGACACCAGTTCGAGGAAGCGCAGCGAGAAGTCGCCGAGGATCACTTCCATCGGACGCGTATCGGTTTCCATGCTCTCCATGCTGCCGAAGAAGCGCGCGCGGCCATCCGCAATCACGGCGTTCAACAGGCCGGCCTTGCCGCCGAATTTCACGTAGATGGTGCGCACCGCCACGTGGGCTTCGCGCGCGATCATTTCAAGACTGACCTTGCTATAGCCTTTTTCCAGGAATAGGCGGCCTGCCGTGTGGAGCAGGGCCTCGCGGCGGGCTTCCTTGTCGGCAGCGCGCGGGCGGCCGGCGGCCTTGCCACCAAAGCACGGCGAATCGGGAGAGTAGTTGCCATCTGCGCAATCTTGCTCATCCAATGCAGTGGCTTCGGTTAGGTCGGAGGTATTCATTTGGGGTGAATGATAACGAATGCCGGTATGCTAGTCCAAAAAAAAATGAAATGCAATCGTTTCATTTCTTGACTTTGGCATGAAACTGGCGATAATGCTCCTATCTCATTTCATTTCTCTGGAGCTATTCATGTCCACGCAAGAACAAAAACTCAGCGCCGTGCCTCCTGCCCCAGTCGCCGCTCCAGCGGCTCCAGCTCAGCCGCCGAACCGCCGTGTTCTGGTGGTGGCTGCTGTTATCGCGTTGGCCGCCTTGGCCGCTGGCGGCCGCATGTGGTATCGCAGCCATTTCTACGTTGAGACCGAGAATGCCTACGTGGCCGGTCACGTACACCCGGTGTCGACCCGCATCGCCGGCGTGGTGACCAAGGTGCTGATCGACGATAACCAGCTGGTAAAAGAAGGCGATGTGATCGCCGAGCTGGATCCTTTTGATCAAGGCGTGAAAGTAGAGCAGATTCAAGCGCAGATCGCCTCGGCCCAGCAGCAGGTATCGCAGGCCGACGCGCAAATCGCGCAAGTGCAGGCACAAGCCAGCGCCGCCACCGCCCAGGTAGCGCAGTCGGAAGCGCAACTGGTGCGCGCCAAGCAGGACGCCGAGCGTTTCGGCCAGCTGTATAACAGCCAGATGAAAGCCGTGTCGAAAGCGGAACTCGATGCTGCCGTCGCCACCCGCGCCAGCGCCACCGCCGATGTCGCGGCCCGCAAGGACAGCGCTGCCGCCGCCAAGGCGCAAATCGCTTCGGCCAAGTCGGCGCGCGATGTGCTGAATGCGCAGATCTCGGTACTGCAAGTGCAACTGAAGGACGCCAAGCAGCAACTGGCTTACAACAAGATTCTGGCGCCAGTGTCGGGCCGTATCGGCAAGCGCACCATTGAAGTGGGCCAGCGCGTGCAGCCGGGCCAGCAGCTGACCGCCATCGTGCAAGAAAACGTGTGGCTGACTGCTAACTTCAAAGAGACCCAATTGGCGGACATGAAGGTTGGCCAGGAAGTGAAAGTGACCATCGACGCGATTCCAGGCAAAGAACTGATCGGCAAAGTGGACAGCTTCTCGCCAGCATCGGGCGCGCAATTCGCGCTGCTGCCGGCCGATAACGCCACCGGTAACTTCACCAAGATCGTACAGCGCGTGCCGGTCAAGGTGACCTTCAAGCCGGAAGATGTGAAGGCTCTCAGTGGCCGTCTGGTGCCGGGCATGTCGGCGATCGCTGAAGTAGCGATCAACCAGAAAGAAGCTCACTAATCCAAGGAGCCTCTCATGGCTAGTACCACTATCGATACGCCTGGCGGCGGGCAGGTGTTCGTCCCGCCGATGCCGAGCGAGAAGGTGTCCGGCCGCACGTGGCTGGCAGTTGCCGCCGGTATGCTCGGCGCCTTCATGGCGGTGTTGGATATTCAGATCACCAACTCGTCGCTGAAAGATATTCTCGGCACGCTGTCGGCCACGCAGGAAGAGGGCTCGTGGATCGCCACCGCCTACCTGGTGGCAGAGATCATCGTGATTCCGATGACCGGCTTGTTCGTGCGCGTGTTCGGCATGCGCGCCTACATGATGGGCACGACGTCGCTGTTCCTGGTGTTCTCCACGCTGTGCGGCTTCGCCTGGAACCTGCCTAGCATGATCGCCTTCCGCATGCTGCAAGGCTTTACCGGCGGCGCGCTGATTCCAATGGCGATGACGCTGGTGATGGCCAAGCTGCCGCCGTCCAAGCGTGCTACCGGCATGGCCATCTTCGGCCTGACCGCAACGCTGGCGCCTTCGATGGGCCCAACGCTGGGCGGCTACTTGAGCGAGCTGTATGGCTGGCCGTCGATCTTCTACATCAACTGGGTTCCGGGCCTGCTGCTGATTGGCGGCATTGCGGTCGGCCTCGATAAAGAGAAGTCGAATTTGCCGGCGCTGTTCAATGCTGACTGGCTGGGCATCGCGTTCATGGCGATTGGCCTTGGCAGCCTGACCATCTTCCTTGAAGAAGGCAACACCAAGGACTGGTTCGACTCCGCCTTCATCAACACCTTTGCAGCGCTGGCGATTGTGGGCTTACTGGGCTGGGCGGTGACTGGCGCGGTGCGCAAGCAGCCGTTCGTGAATCTGGGCTTGTACGGCCAGCGTAACTTTGCCGCCGCTACCGCGCTGTCGATGGCGATGGGTATGGGCTTGTACGGTTCGGCGTTTATCCTGCCGCTGTTCCTGGCGCAGATTCCGGGCTACTCGCCGATGCAAATTGGTGAAGTGATTATGTGGGCCGGTTTGCCGCAGCTGTTCATCATGCCGTTCGTGGCCAAGCTGTCGTCCAAGATCGATAACCGTATCCTGTGCAGTTTCGGCTTGCTGCTGTTCGGCGGTTCGTGCCTGATGAATGCCTACATGGATGCCACCACCGGCTACGACCAGCTGCTGCTGTCGCAAATCGTGCGGGCACTGGGCCAGCCGTTCGTGATGCTGACGTTGTCGAACTTTGCGATGAACGGCATTCAGCCTAAAGATATGCCATCGGCTTCGAGCCTGATCAACATGACCCGTAACCTGGGCGGTTCGATCGGTATCGCGCTGCTGGCCACCTCGCTGACCAACCGCGAGCACTTCCACTCGGTACGCATCGGCGAATCGGTGACCGGCTTTGCGCTGGCGACGCAGGAGCGCTTGAGCGCACTGACCTCGTCGTTCATCGCCAAGGGTTTCGATAGCGCCACCGCTTCGGATATGGCGTTGAAAGCAGTCGATGGCATCGTGCGCCGCGAAGCGTTTGTGATGGCCTACAACGACGGCTTCTTCCTCGTGGCGATGGTGCTGTTTGCATGTATCGGCGTGCTGTGGTTCTCGGACAAAGTCAAAGCCCCTTCGGGTGGCGGTGGCGGCGGTGCTCACTAACACAAAAAATTAAGAGGTAATCATGTTGAATTCAGCTTTGAAGCGCCTGACGCTCGCTGTTTCCGTAACGCTGGCCGTCACCGGCTGCGCCACTGTCGGCACGGATTTTAAAGCGCCGGCCAATGTGGCCGATGCATCGTTCCGCCACTTGCCGCAAGCCGGCGCCAGCGAGGCACACCTGCCTGCGCAATGGTGGACCGTGTTTAACGACGCGACCTTGAACCGTCTGGAAGAGACGGCGCTGCGCGATAACCCAAGCGTGAAAGCCGCTGCCCAGCGCCTTGTGCAGGCGCTGGAACAAGCCGGCGTGGCGCGTGCCAACGAGCAGCCGCAGTTGAGCGTGAATGCCGGCATTTCGAACTCGCGCACTTCGGCCGAGACCTCGCAAGGTCTGGCGCTGGGCCATCGTTCGATCAAGGGGAATAACTACGCGGTCGGTTCCAGCTTCTCTTATGAAGTAGATCTGCTGGGCCGCGTGCGCCGACTGGTGGAAGCATCGGACGCGCAAGCGCTGGTGGCGGAAGCGGATCGCGACGGCGTACTGCTGGTGTTGTCGTCGCAACTGGCGACCACCTACTGGCAGTTGCGCGGCCTCGACGCCGAAATCGCCATCCTGAAAGGCGCGCTGGATACCCGCCGCGAATCCGAAGAACTGGTGACCGCGCGCTTTGACGCCGGCCTGTCGAATGAGCTGGACGTGTCGCGCGCGCGCATCGAGCGCGCTAACGCGCAAGCGGATCTGCATGAAGTGCAGCGTCAGCGCAATCTGCTGGAACACAGCTTGGCAACTTTGGTTGGCGCTTCGCCGTCGGCTATGCTGACCGCGGCGAATGCCGATGCAGCCTCGCTGCCGCAGCCACCGGCAATTCCGGTCGGCCTGCCAGCGAGCTTGCTGGCGCAGCGCCCAGACTTGGCAGGCAGCGTAGCGACCCTGCGCGCTAACAATGCGCAGATCGGCGTGGCGGAAGGTGCGTTCTATCCTTCGTTCTCGCTGACCGGTAATTTTGGTTTTGCATCCGAGAGCCTGAGCAATCTGGCCAAGGGCGATGCGCGCCAGTTTAGCGTTGGTCCGCTGGCTCTGTCGCTGCCGATCTTTGACGGTGGCCGCAACAAGGCCAATCTTGCTATCGCCAAGGCGCGTTACGAAGAAGCAGTGGCGAATCACCAAACCAAGCTGCTGACCGCACTGCGCGAAGTGGAAGACGCGCTGTCGGACGTGCAGCAGCGCCAGATGCAGGGCGATGCGCAGAAAGCTTCGCAAGTGGCGGCGGCGCGCGGCTATCTGGTAGCGCGTGCACGCTATGAGCGCGGCGTGTCGACTTACCTCGACGTGACCGATGCGCAGCGTAGCGCGCTGGCGGCGGATCGTGCAGCGGTGCAGATCAACACGCAGCGCCTGTTGGCAGCGGTGTCGGTGGCGCGTGCCTTGGGCGCCGGCTGGCAGCCTTCGGCGCAGCTGTCGCAAGTTGCGCAGAACGGCGCCATCAAGGCGCAGTAACCTTTACGCGGTAGAGGCCAGCGGCAGATGTGCCGCTGGTCCAAAGCGTTCCACCATGAAGTCGATGAAGGTGGTGAGCTTGGGCGTGGCGCGACGGTCGCGCGGATAGACCAAGTTCATCGGGCGCGGCACCGGCAGGTGCTCGCTCAATATCGGCAGCAGCCGCCCGGCTGCAATGTCTTGCGCCAGCAGGACTTCTGCCTGCATCACGATCCCAAAATCATTGAGTGCGGCCATGCGCAAGGCTTGGCCGTTGTTGGCGCGGAAGCGGCTCGTTTGCAGCGGGCGCTTGCCGTGTACCGATTGCAATCGCCAGCGCACGCCCACGTCGCCGACCACGAAGTCCAGGCACTCGTGCTGCGCCAGGTCCTCCGGCGTTTGCGGCGTGCCATGCTTTTTCAAATAACCGGGCGAGGCGCAGATCGCCATGGCGTAAGGCCGCAGCGGACGCGCGATCATGCTGGAGTCTTCCGGCGCGCCGATGCGGATGGCGGCGTCGTAGCCTTCCTCCACCAAGTCCACCATGCGGTCGTTCAGGTTCAGATCCACGCTCACCTCGGGATGCTGGCGCAGGTAGTCGGTGATGGCGGGCGCCAGCCACTCGGTGCCGAAGGAAGTGGAGGCGGTGATGCGCAAGCGGCCACGCGGCACGGCGCGCATGGCTTCCGCGCCGCGTTCGGCTTCAGCGATGTGCGCGAGTATGGCGCGGCACTGGTCGGCGTACTGGCTGCCGATTTCGGTCAGGCTTTGGCGGCGCGTGGTGCGCGTTAGCAGGCGCGCGCCGAGCGTGGCTTCCAGCTGGGCGATGTGCTTACCGACCATCACGGGCGAGATGTTGAAGCGCGCGGCGGCGGCGGTGAAGTTACCGGCATCGACCACGGCGACGAAGATTTCCATGCTGCGTAGCTTGTCCATGGATTGCTAACTGTAAGTTTGGAATATTGTTCATGTTAGCTCATTTATTCCTTTGATGAAGGAGAACATACTGATGCTTTCTAACGGAGGGCAGCATGAAAGTGATCGTAATCGGCGCCACTGGCGCAGTAGGCAAAGCAGTTGTTGAAGAATTGGGCCAGCGCCACGAGGTGGTGTCGGTGGGCGCGCGCGGCGGCGAGTACCAGGTGGACTTTGCCGACATCGCGCAGGTACGCGACTTGTTCGCCAAGGTCGGCAAGGTGGATGCGGTGGTGGTCACTGCCGGCAAGCTGCATTTCGCGCCGCTGGCCAGCTTTACGCCGGAGCAGTTCCACGTCGGCTTGAACAGCAAGTTGATGGGGCAGGTGAACGTGGCCCTCGTCGCACAGGAATACCTGAACGACGGCGGCTCGATCACGCTCACTAGTGGCATTGTGGCGGAAGAGCCGATTCGCAACGGCGCCAGCGCCAGCATGGTCAATTCGGCCATCGAGGGCTTTGTGCGCGGCGCGGCGATTGAACTGCCGCGCGGCTTGCGCATCAATGTGGTTAGCCCGACGGTGTTGCAGGAGTCGATGGGCAGCTACGGCCCGTTCTTCGTCGGCTTTGAGCCAGTGGCCGCAGCGCGTGCCGCACTGTCGTATGCGCGCAGCGTCGATGGCGCGCAGACCGGCAAGGTGTATAAGGCGTGGTAAGGTGATTTACAATGTGGCCCTCACTCCACAAGAGGACCACATGAAAAAAATCCTGCTCCCGTTGGCGCTCGCAATTGCGTGCGCCACCGCCTACGCTGCACCGGCCGACGTCAATCAACTCAACAAGATGAGCAAGCGTTACGCGCCGGTCGCGCTGACCGCCGACACCAGCCAGCTCTCGGCCGGCGACAAGAAAGCCATCGCCAAGCTGATTGAAGCGGCCAAGATCATCGACGTGCTGCAATTGCGCCAGCGCTGGTCGGGCAACGAGGCCTTGTGGGCCGCGCTGCAAAAGGACACCACGCCGCTGGGCAAGGCGCGCCTGAACTACTTCTGGCTCAATAAAGGCCCATGGTCGATCCTGGATGACCATCAATCCTTCCTGCCGGCCGAAGTGGGCGGCGTGAAGGTGCCGAACAAGAAGCCGGAAGGCGGCAACTTCTACCCGGAAGGCGCGAGCAAGGCCGAACTGGAAACCTGGATCAACGCCTTGCCGGCCATCGACAAGGAACAAGCGCAGTGGTTCTTCACCACCATCCGTAAAAACAAGGACGGCCAGTTCACCACCGTGAAGTATTCGGAAGAGTACAAGGCCGATCTGGAAATAGCCGCAGCGCTGCTCAAGCAAGCCGCTGCCGATACCGATAACGCCTCGCTGAAAAAATTCCTCGACCTGCGCGCCGATGCTTTCCTCAGCAACGATTATCTGGCCTCCGATTTCGCGTGGATGGATCTGGATTCGCCGGTCGATATCACCATCGGCCCATACGAGACCTATAACGACGAGCTTTTTGGCTACAAGGCTGCGTTTGAAGCCTACGTGAATATCCGCGACCAGAAGGAAACGCAAAAGCTGGACTTCTTCGCCAAGCATATGCAGGAGCTGGAAGACAATCTGCCGCTGGATGCGCAGTACCGCAATCCTAAGGTTGGCGCGCTGGCGCCGATGGTCGTCGTGAACCAAGTTTACGGCGCTGGCGACGGCAATATGGGTGTGCAGACCGCCGCCTACAACCTGCCGAACGATGAGCGCATCATCAGCCAGCGCGGCTCCAAGCGCGTGATGCTGAAGAACGTGCAGCAAGCGAAATTCAAATCGACGCTGACGCCGATCGCCAAGCTGGTGCTGCGTCCTGCCGACCAGAAGGACGTAGACTTCGACTCCTTCTTCACGCACATCCTGGCGCATGAAATCACCCACGGTCTCGGCCCGCACATCACCAGGAACAACGGCCAGGAATCGACGCCGCGCCAGGACTTGAAGGAAGCCTATTCGACCATCGAAGAAGCCAAGGCCGATATCACCGGCTTGTACGCGCTGGCGTACATGATGGACAAGGGCCAGCTGCAAGGCACGCTGGGGCAGGGCGCGGCCGCTGAGCGCAAGCTGTATATCACCTTCCTGGCGTCGGCTTTCCGCACGCTGCATTTCGGCCTGACCGATTCGCACGCGCGCGGCATGGCGATTCAGGTGAACTACCTGCTGGACAAGGGCGGCTTCGTGTCGCACGGCGACGGTACCTTCTCGGTGGACTTCGGCAAGATCAAGCAAGCGGTGATTGATCTGGATCGCGAGTTCCTGACCATTGAAGCTACCGGTGACTATGCGCGCGCCAAGGACATGATGACCAAGTACGTGGTGATCCGCCCGGACGTGCAGAAAGCCTTGGATAAAATGAAATCTGTGCCGAATGACATCCGCCCGGAATTCAAAACCGCCAAGACCTTGTTGAGCAAGTAAGCATTCCAGTTTTTCTACGTAGTAATTTACCTGCTGCCGGGCAATAATTTCTGCCCGGCACATGCTACAGTTTGATCACCATGATCAAGCGCGCCTTCCTCCCCCTGCTGCTGTTGAGTTCCGGTCTCGCCTCCGCTGCCGAGCTGACCGAGGTGGAAGTCCGCTGGCTGAAAGCTGGCTCAGCCGTGCTGGCCTATGCCAAGCAAGAACTCAAGCTGCCACTCGACATCACCGTGCAGCCGCAGGCGCGCGCCAACGACGTGCCGCTGGCGTTGGGCTATGACAACGGCCGCTGCAAGCTGGTGCTGTCCATGCGCGGCAATCCGAATGCCGAAGATATCCTCAATACCGTTCCTGCCGCGCAACGCCCGCTGATGATCGAGGCCATGGTGGCGCATGAGATCGGCCATTGCTGGCGCTACGCGCAAGGCCGCTGGCATGCGGTGCCGTCCGGCTTTGAGGAGCGAAAGCAAACCAGCGCCGCCGAAGAGCTGCGCGACACCCGCCGCGAAGAAGGCTATGCCGACCTCGTCGCACTGGCGTGGATGCAGCAGCGCCATCCTGAAAGCTATGCCACCGTTGCTGCCTGGATGCGGCAAGTGCGCCAGCCGGCGCCGTCCAGCGGCTCGCACAGTACCCTGAACTGGCTGCAACTGGCGCCGACCGGCGATTCCTTCGCTGCCGGGCTACCGCTGTTTGAACAAGCAGATCGCCTGTGGCAGCAAGGCTTGTCGCAGGATCAGTAAATTCTCATCTGTGTACGTTTCCGCACGGAGCACATCCGGCTGCGGGCGTTTAATGTGTCCATCAACCACCACAAGAGGGACACACATCATGAATAAATTACTCTGCTTCGTGCTGGCCACCGCCGCTAGCGCAACCTTTGCTGCTACGCCTAACAACGACACCGTGGCCTACAAAGCCGCGATCAACAAGTCGGACGCCGATTACAAAGTTGCCAAGGCCGCTTGCGACGCGCAATCGGGCAATGCCAAGGACGTTTGCCAGGAGCAGGCCAAGGTCAACCGCGCCAATGCCGAGTCGACTGCCGCCTTGCAGTACAAGAACGATAAAAAGTCGGTGGAAAAAGCCCAGATCAATGTGGCTGACGCCAACTACGATCTTGCCAAGGCCCAGTGCGCACCTAAATCCGGCGCCGACAAAGACAGCTGCCTGAGCGGCGCCAAGGCCCAGCACACCGCCTGGGTGCAGGACGCCAAGGCCGGCAAGAAAGCTGCCGACACCGCACAGACCGGTATCGATTGCAGCGCCATGACCGGCACCGACAAAGCATCGTGCGAAGCGCGTTCGAAAACCGAACTGGCGAAAGACACGCTGGCCGACACCGCCATCACCACCAAGGTGAAAACCGAACTGCTGGCTGAGCCTGCACTGAAATCGCTGGACGTGCACGTGGAAACCACCAACGGCACCGTGATGCTGAGCGGCTTCGTGCCATCGCAAGCGGAAGTGGATAAGGCAGTGGACGTGGCGCGCAACGTCAAAGGCGTGAATAAAGTGCAAAGTTCCCTGCGCATCAAGTAACGGCTAACGCGGGCGAACTCCCCCTGACCCCGCCAGCCACGGCGCCCGGCCGCGTTCCCCTGACGCGACCGGGCGCCACCTTTTTGCTTGTATTCATGATGATCGTAATTTAAAATGGCGACAAGCGTGCCTTCCGGCACGCATTGCTATTGTGAGGAACATCATGTTTGCACAACCTTTATCGAACTGGCTGCAGCGGCGCGGCCTGCATTTCTCCTGGGTGATGGTTGCCCTGACTTTCCTGACCGCGCTCAGTTCGTCCGCCGCGCTGGGCCTGCCGGGCGCCTTGCTGCAGCCGCTGTCGAAAGAATTTGGCTGGGACGTGGAGCAAATCTCGTCGGCGCTGGCGCTGCGGTTCGCGCTGTTCGGTCTGATGGGGCCGTTTGCTGCCATCTTGATGGAGCGTTTTGGCCTGCGTAACGTGGTGGTCACTGCGCTGACCCTGGTGGCGGCCGGCATGGCGCTGGCCACGCAGATGACGCAGTTCTGGCACCTGGTACTGTTCTGGGGGATCATGCTGGGCGTTGGTTCCGGCATGACGGCGCTGGTGCTGAGCGCGGTGGTGTCCAACCGCTGGTTTGATAGCCATCGCGGTTTGGTGGTCGGCATTTTGACGGCCAGCTCGGCCACTGGCCAACTCATCTTTCTGCCGATAGCAGCGTGGATGATTGAACGCTTCGGCTGGCGCTTGGCCGTGCTGCCGGTCATGGTTGCCTGCGCTGTGATGGCGGTGGCGGTCTACCTGTTTATGCGTAATCGTCCGAGCGATGTCGGCCTTGCGCCATATGGCGCGGCTGCCGGTACACCGGTGGCGGCTGCTGCGCCGGCCATGCGCATCACCTTTGCCACGCCGTTCAAGATCCTGGCGGAAGCGTCGCGCAGCAGCGTGTTCTGGATTTTGGCCGGCACCTTTTTCATCTGCGGCCTGAGCACCAATGGCCTGATTCAAACCCACTTCATTTCGCTGTGCGGCGATGCCGGTCTCGGCCCGGTGCCGGCGGCCTCGGTGCTGGCGATGATGGGCGCGTTTGACCTGGTCGGCACGATTGCGTCGGGCTGGCTGTCGGACCGCTATGACAATCGCAAGCTGCTGTTCGTGTACTACGGCTTGCGCGGCTTGTCGCTGCTGTGGCTGCCGTACTCGGAATTCACGCTGTATGGCTTGTCGCTGTTTGCCATGTTCTACGGCCTCGACTGGATTGCCACCGTGCCGCCGACCGTGCGTTTGGCTGGCGCCACCTTCGGCAAGGAAAAAGCCGGCATGGTGTTCGGCTGGATCTTCGCGGCGCACCAGCTGGGCGCGGCGGTGGCGGCGTACGGCGCGGGCCGCGTGCGCACCTTGTTGCTGACCTACGATCCTGCCTTGTTCGCTGCCGGCGCGGCGTGCGTTGTGGCTGCCGCCATCATCCTGCTGATCCGCAAACCGGCGGTGGCGGTGGCGGCGCCGCCGCAAGCCAAGGCCGCGTAAAAAATCTGGGAGCGCTTCCAAAATGTAATCAGGCGGTCATTTGCCGGTGCAACAATGCGCCGACTTTTAACCGCCTGATGGAGTTTTGTATGCGCTACACCCTACCTGCGGCGGCCGTCCTGGCCGCCGCTGCCGCCTTGCTGGTGGCCTGCGGCAGTGACGGCCTGCCGGTCACCGAGACCAATCCGGGCGACGGCTTCAATTCCACCGCCGTCGCCTTCATGAGCGACGTGCACTTTGAAAACATCTACGGTGATTTGAAGAGCAGCCAGTTCTCCGGCATTCCGACCAAGGACGGCAAGAACGCCACCATCCGCACCATGTACGCGCAGCTGACTTCGACGCGCCTGTTCAACGAAAACTACTTCGCCTTCCGCGCCGCGCTCGACGACGCTTACAGCAAGGGGCTGCGCCTGGTGGCGCTGCCGGGCGATATCTCGGACGATGCACAGCCGATCAACATCGACGGCCTGGCCGACATCCTGCATGAATACCAGGCCAAGGGCATGCGCTTCTTCATCGCGCCGGGCAACCACGATCCTAACGAGCCGTACGACGATGACGAGGCCGGCAAGAATGACTTCCTGACCAAGGATGGCAAGGAACAGAAAATCTACGCCGTCAACAACGCCGCGTGCAAAGCCAAGGATCCAAGCGTGGCCTGCACCAACCAGCTGATGGAGCAGGGCTACGAAAAACTGATGACCAAGCTGGGCGAATTCGGCTACGCGCCAAACAAGAACGACGTCTACTGGGAAACGCCGTTCAGCAGCTACGCCGACGGCAAGTACAGCTATGAGGCCGCCACGGCCGCTGCCGATCTGAGCAAACGCCAGTTCGAAATCTGCACCGAGGGCGAGGGCGGCAAGTACAAGGTGGCGGGCAAGACCTACAGCCGCTGCGTGAACATGATCGACGCCAGCTATCTGGTGGAGCCGGTGAAAGGCATCTGGTTGCTGGCGCTGGACGGCAATGTGCATGCGCCGAATGCCAACTTCGACCCGGCCAATCCGAAGTACTTCAAGGGTTACGACAACGCCGGCGATGCGGGCTGGAACAAAATGCTGACCCACAAGATCCACCAGATCGAATGGATCAAATCGGTAGCGGCGCGCGCCAAGGCGCAGGGCAAGCAGCTGATGTCGTTCTCGCACTATCCGACCATGGACTTCTACGCTAACCAGACCGATGCGATGAAGGCCGTGTTCAAGTCGGGCGCGTTCCAGGTATCGCGCATGCCTGCCGCTGCGACGACGGCGGCGCTGGCTGCTACCGGCCTGCCGCTGCACGTTGCCGGCCACATGCACTTCAACGGCACCAATGATTTCAAGGATAGCGCTGGCAACTACCTGGTCAACGTGCAGTCGCCATCGCTGGCGGTGTTTGGCGCGGCGTACAAGATCGTCAGCTACCAGTCGAAAGACTTGATCGACGTGCAGACCGTGGGCCTGAACAACGTGGCGCGCCACAACGAGCTGTTCCCGCTGTACCAGGTCGAGTACGACTACCTGCAAGGCAGCAGCGCAAGCAGCGATATCGCCAAGCGCTGGAACCGCGGCATCCTCGATAGCAAATCGTATGGCGAGTTTACCCGCACCTACTTCGGCGAGCTGTCGCGCCTGCGCTTCATGAGCGATTACTGGCCGTGCGAAATGAAAGAAGCGGCGATGTCGCTCGATGCGCGCCAGATGCTGATCCTGTCGCAGCTGCAAACCAAGGTCACGCTGGCGCAGTTGAAAGACAACCCGTCGGTGCTGCCGCTGACCGCGACCTGCGCTGCCAAGGGCACGGTTGCCGATGGCGGGGTCGCTGCCAGCCAGCTGACGGCGGACTGGGCTACTGCCACTGCCAAGGCCGAGCAGATTGCTGCTGCCGCCAATCTGAAACTGGCGGACTTCGCCAAGATCAGCGCGTACGAGTTCTACGGCGACTTCCACCGCACCGTGTACGCAGGCGAGTTGGCCTTGCGTGATATGGGTGCGGAGCGCGTGGCGCAGTACAAGGTGCTGATGGGGGCGTTCCCGGCATCGCCTGCGGCGATCCTGAAAGTGGGCGATCAACTGTCCGACCAGAACCCGGTGAACGTGGCGTTCCAGTCGCAGTTCAAGCAGGTGTTTGCGATTTTGAAGGGACTGGGTTCGGGCAAGCCGAGCGACCACTTCACCATCGACTTGAAAGCGCAAAAGTTGAACAACGTCAGTAATAGCGGACTGAGCTTCAACTAAGAAAAAGGGCCGCGAAGTTCGCGGCCCTTTTCACATCACTTCAGGTACTTGGCCAACCAGCCGTGTACTTCGCTGTAGAAGTAGCGGCTGTTTTCGCCTTTGAGGATCCAGTGATTTTCGTCCGGGAACACCAGCAGCTTGCTCGGCACGTTCAGGCGCTGCTGCGTGGCGAAGTTCATCAGCGCGTTGTTGGCGGGGACGCGGTAGTCCAGCTCGCCCACTGAGATCAGGATCGGCGTGGTGAAGCCGGTGCCTTTGGCGTGGTTGCCTCCCTGGAGTACCGGGCTTTGCTCGCGCCACACCGCTTTGTCGCCCCACACCGGGCCGCCGCTGTTGACCTCGCGGCCCCAGACGCTGTCGCTGGTGCCCCACTGCATGATGAGATCCATCTCGCCCGCGTGCGAGACGATGGCCTTGTAGCGCGTGGTGGTCGCTTGCAGCCAGTTGGCCAAGTGGCCGCCGTAGCTGGCGCCGCCTGCGGCCAGCTTGCTGCCGTCGATGTAGCTGTATTTCTTGACGGCTTCATCGACCGCTTCGTTGACTTCGTCGGCCGGGCCTTTCAGTGGATCGCCCTGGATGGCGCGGGCGAATTCTTCGCCGTAGCCGGTCGAGCCTTTGTAATCGGTCAGCAGCACCACATAGCCGGGCTGCGCCAGCAGGTGGTAGTTCCAGCGGATGACGAACTGGTCGCGCCACATATTCGCCGCGCCGCCGTGGATGACCGCGAACAGCGGGTACTTTTTGCTCGGATCGAAATTGGCTGGCTTGACGATCATGTTGTGGATCATGCGGCCGTCGCTGGCTTTGAACCAGAAGTGCTCCGGCGCTTGCCAGTCGATGTTCGCAGCGCGTTCGGTGTTGAACGAGGTCAGGCGCTTTGGCGCGCCCTGGCCAAACGCATACACCTCCGGCGGATTGATCGAGGATTCCCACACGCCCACCAGCGCCTTGCCGCCCGCGTTCAGCGAGTTGATGCTGCCGGTCGGCAGCGATGGCTCGTCGCGCAGGTCGCCGCCCGCGTAGTTGATCGAGTGCAGTTGCTCCAGGCCCGCGTGCTCGAAGCTGAACACCACGCGGTTGCTGCCGGCCGGCAGCGCGTAGCGCGAGATCGAACGATCCAGCGACGCGGTCAGGATCTTCGGCGTGGCATTGGTCAGCGGCCATGCAAAGCTGGCGATGCGGCTGACGTCGTAGACTTTGCCTTCTTCTTCCGCCTCGGTTAGCGTGAACAGGGTCTTGCCGTCGGCGCTGAATTTCAGGTTGTTGTAGCTGTGCTTGTCAGCGGTCAGGCGGGTCGCTTCGCCGCCGCTCACCGGCAGGCTGAAGATTTGCGTGTAGCCCGAGGCGCGTGCCAGCTCGTCGCGGTTGATCGAGGCGGAGAACACTACGGCCCTGCCGTCCGGCGCCCAGATCGCGTCCAGCGATTGGCCTTCGTCGCCTTGGCCGCCGCCGAAGCCCGGCAGCGCCGCCAGCTGGGTGTTGCTCAGCAGGTCGCGCGGCTTGGCGCCGATTTCGGCATCCATCACGAACAGGCGTACTTTTTTATCGTCCAGCCACTTGTCGAAGAAGCGCGGCGGGAAGCTTTCGTACGCGCGCGCCGTGTACTTGCGGTCCTTGCGTTCCTTGGCGGTTTTCTTGACGTCCTCTTCGTTGGCGTTGCCGGGGAAGATGTCGCTGACGAACAGGATCTGTTTGCCGTCCGGGCTGAACTTCGGCTGGCGCGCGCCCAAGGTCAGCGTGGTCAGGCGCTGGGCCTCGCCGCCGCCGGCTACGTCGATGCGGTAGATCTGGCCGGCGTCATCGCCATCGCGCTTGGCGACAAACAGCAGCTGCTTGCCGTCCGGCGACCAATTGACCGAACCTTCGCCGCCCTTGCTGAAGGTGAGGCGGCGCGCAGGCGCATCGTCGGTCAGCGACTTGATCCACAAGTCCGACCATTGCTCCTTGCTGTCGTAGGCGGGATCGGTAACTGAGAACACGGCCCACTCGCCGTCCGGGCTGGGCTGCGGTGCGCCGACGCGCTTCATCAGCCAGACATCTTCGTGGGTGATGGCGTGCTTGGCCGGGGCGGCATCGGCAGCATACGCCATGCTCGTCAATTGGGCCGAAATGATGAAGGCAAGAAGAGAAAGTCGCGGTATAGTCATGGCGAGTTTGCTTAAAAGTCAGTGAAACAAAGATAGTGGCCATAACCGTCATTGCTGTCAATCAAGTTTTCCATCCTTACCGATCTCGGAGACAACATGCAGACCATTACCAAAGTTCACAAAGTGGCAGCCTTTACCTCGGGCGAGGAGGGCGGCAATCCGGCCGGCGTGATGATCCGCGCCTCGCTGCCGGAGGAGCCTGCCATGCAGCGCATCGCCGCAGAAATGGGTTACTCGGAAACCGTGTTTGCCGCGCCGCAGGGGGATGGTTGGCGCGTGCGCTATTTTTCGCCGGACGGCGAGGTGGCGTTTTGCGGTCATGCCACCATCGCGCTGGGCGCGGTGCTGGCGCAGCAGAACGGCGACGGCATTTTCCCGCTGACCACCAATCACGCGCAAGTGACGGTGGAGGGCAAGGCCCACGCCAACGGCGCGTTCGCTGCGCTGCAATCGCCGGCCACCTCCAGTTCCCCTGCGTCGCCGGCGCTGGTGCAGGAGGCGCTCAAGCTGTTTGGCTATGCGCTGTCGGATCTCGATGACCGCATTCCGCCGGCGATTGCCAGCGGCGGCGTGCAGCATCTGGTGCTGGCGCTGCGCAGCCGCGACAAGCTGCGCGCCATGCGCTACGAGCTGGGCGCCGGCCGCAGCCTGATGCAGCGCTACGGCCTGACCACGATCTCGCTGGTGCACGCGGAAACGCCGCAGCGCTTCCATGCGCGCAATCCGTTCGCCTCCAGCGGCGTGTATGAAGATCCGGCCACCGGCGCGGCGGCGGCTGCCTTGGCTGGCTACCTGCGCGATTTGGATTGGCCGCATGGCGGCGCCATCGACATCATCCAGGGCGAGGACATGGGCGCGCCCTGCCATCTGCAAGTGCAGATTCCGAAGGAGCCGGGGAGTTCGATCCGGGTCTCGGGCAAGGCCCGCATGATCGGGGAGTAGTTACTCCCACTTCCTCAGCAGGCGCGCCAGTTCGCCGTTCTTGTCCAGCTGTTCGAGCGCGCGCTGCACGCGCTGGCGCACCGCCGGGTCAACGTGGGTGCCCAGCGCCATGTAGACGTCGGTGGTGGCCATTACGGTTGGCAGGATGCGCACCCGGGTGGTGGCGCCGGCGCGGTCGATGAAGCCTTGCATGCCGGGCGCGCGGTGCAGGAAGAAGCGGCCGCGGCCGGCGATCAGTTTTTGCAGGTTGGCGGCGGGCGTGCTGGCGCTGGCGTCCACTTGCAAGCCGCCGATGCGTTCCAGCATGCCCGGCGCGGTGTAGCCGCGATTCGCCAGGATGATGCCCTTGGGGCCGAGGTTGCGCACGTCGTCCCAGTTGTTGACGGTGACCGGGTCGCCGGCACGCGCGATCAGCTGGTAGCGCATCTGGAACAGGGCCGGTTCAAGGAACACGTACTGGCGCGTGCGTTCCTCGGTGCGCTGCACGGCGCACAGGGCGTCGTGTTCGTGGCTGGCCAGTTGCGATAGGGCTTGCAGGGCCGGCGTCCATTGCTGGTCGCCGGAAAACACCACGTTCGGTTCGATGCGCTCGATGGCGCGGTACAGGTCGACGCACAGCCCGACCACGCGGCCGATGCCGGCCGGGATGTACTTGGGCTCGGTGCCTTCTTGCGCGACGACTTTCAGCACGGTGGGCGCGGCCAGGACGGGCGTGCCCAGCAACGCACACAACAGCGTCAGCCCGCAGCGCAATCCCTTCGACAACATTGCCTCTCCCGTACTCGCGTAAAAAAAAGGAAGTATAGAGCAGGGCGGGGCGGCGGTGCGGGATTCTTAGTCCCACTTTTTCATCAAACGGTCGAGCTCGCCCTTTTTCTCTAGTGTGAACAGGGCGCTGGAGACGCGCTCGACGGTCTTGCTGTCGAGTTGCTTGCTGGCGGCGAAGTACAGCTTGGCGCTGTACATCACTTGCGGCAGGATTTTGACTTTGTCGACGTTGCCGGTGCGAACCAGCAGCTTTTGCAGGCCGGGGCCGCGGTGGAAGTAGAGGCGGCCGCGGCCGGCGACCAGTTTTTGCAGGTTGAGTTCCTGGCTGGTGGAGCTGGCGTCGACTTCGATGCCGCCCATGGCGATCAAGATATCGCCGGCGGCGAAGCCGCGGTTGACCAGCACGGTGGCATTGGGGCCGAGCTTGCGCACGTCGTCCCAGTTGTGGATAGTGATGTTGTCGTTGCTGCGCACGAGGAAGTGGTACTCGATGGTGTACAGCGCCGGGCCGAAGAAATTGAAGCGCTTCTCGCGGTCGGCGGTGCGCTGGACTGCGCACTGGACGTCTTCGATACCGGCCTCGACCTCGGAGTAGGCGCGGATCAGCGGTTTCCAGCGCTGGTCGCCGACGAAGCGCAAGCCGGGATCAAGCTGCTCGACGGCGCGCATGATATCGATACACAGGCCGCCGACGCGATCCTTGCCTTCGTGGATGAATTTGGGTTCGGTGCCTTCCTGGGCGGCGGTGCGCAGCAATATGGGCGTTTGCGCCTGGGCGGCGGCCAGCAAAGGAATCCAGCCGGCCGCCGCGAGCAGCCATTTCCATCCGCTGTACCAACCTGACATAGCATCCCCAAAAATCCGGCGCCTCGCGCTCTTTGCCTCCTAGCTTACACCAGTGCCAGCAAAGGGCGAAAAAAAAGCTTCCGTGTGGAAGCTTTTTTAGGAATTCGGTGGTAGGCCGTGCGGGATTCGAACCTGCGACCAACGGATTAAAAGTCCGCTGCTCTACCAGCTGAGCTAACGACCCCCGAAAGAGGCCGTATTATATACAGCTCCGCGCCAATTGCAAAGGGCTTTTTATTTGATACCGAGGGCGGCCGTCACTTTCAGCACTTCGTCGGCGGTGGTGACACCCTCCGCGATCTTGAACGCGCCGGCCACGCGCAGCGGCTTCATGCCGTCGGCCATGCTTTGGCGGCGCAGCGCCTGGATGTCGGTTTCTTCGCGCACCAGTTCGCTGAAGGATTCGGTGACGGTCAGCAATTCGTACAGGCCGGTGCGGCCGCGATAGCCGGTCTGGCGGCACTCGGGACAGCCGACTGGCTTGTAGATTGTCGCTGGTTTCGGTAACTGCCATTCACCGGCAAGGCTGTGCCAGATTTCGTCGCTCAGTTCGCCGCCTTCGGCCTTGCAGTCCACGCACAGCGTGCGCACCAGGCGCTGCGCCATGATGCCGATCAGCGTCGCCTCCAGCAGATAGTAGGGCACGCCCAGTTCCAGCAGGCGCATCACGGCCGACGGCGCGTCGTTGGTGTGCAGCGTGGACAGCACCAGGTGGCCGGTCAGCGCCGCCTGGATCGCCATCTCGGCGGTGGCAAGGTCGCGGATTTCGCCGACCATGATGATGTCCGGGTCTTGCCGCATCAGCGCGCGCACGCCGTCGGCAAACGACAGGTCGATGCCGGGCTGGACTTGCATCTGGTTGAAGGCCGGCTCCACCATCTCGATCGGATCTTCCACGGTGCAGACGTTGACCTCGGAGGTGGCCAGCGCTTTCAAGGTGGTGTACAGGGTGGTGGTCTTGCCCGAGCCGGTCGGCCCGGTCACCAGGATGATGCCGTGCGGGCGCTGGGTCAGGGCATCCCAGCGCTGCGCGTCTTCCAGCGGGAAGCCCAGTTCCGGCAAGGTCTTGACCACCACGTCGGGATCGAAAATCCGCATCACCAGCTTTTCGCCAAACGCGGTCGGCAGGGTGGACAGGCGCAGTTCAACTTCCTGCCCGCCGGCCGTGCGCGTCTTGATGCGGCCGTCTTGCGGGCGGCGTTTTTCAATCACGTCCATGCGGCCGAGCAGCTTGATGCGCGCGGTCATGGCGATCATCACCACCGCCGGCACCTGGTAGACCTGGTGCAGCACGCCGTCGATGCGGAAGCGGATCGCCGCCATGTCGCGCTTGGGTTCGAGGTGGATGTCGGAGGCGCGCTGTTCAAACGCGTACTGCCACAGCCAATCGACGATGTTGATGACGTGCTGGTCATTGGCGTCGACCTGCTTGTTGGTCTTGC
The DNA here is from genome assembly GCF_009857435.1 of Duganella rivi. Classification (GTDB taxonomy): domain Bacteria; phylum Pseudomonadota; class Gammaproteobacteria; order Burkholderiales; family Burkholderiaceae_D; genus Rugamonas; species Rugamonas rivi. The sequence goes on along the minus strand of NZ_WWCK01000005.1, from coordinate 292,221 downwards.
CCAGCTCCACCAGCTGCTCGAAGTTGTTGCGCAGCGTGAGGTCGTTGCTGTTGGACTTGTTGGCCTTCTTGATCGACTTGGCCAGGCTGAAGAATTGCGTGATGTACTGCGCGATGTCGAGCGGATTGGCGATCACGCAGCGCACGGCGCGGCGCGATATCTTGGCGATCTCGGCTTCCCATTCCTGCGCGAACGGATCGGCGGTGGCCACCACCAGCGTGTCGGCGGTCAGTTCGACCGGCAAGATGTTGAAGCGCGCCGCGTAGCTGGCCGACATCACGTCGGCCACTTTGGTGAAATCAATCTTCAGCGGATCGATGCGGATGAAGGGCAGGTTGGCGCGGTGCGCCAGCCATTCGCACAAGGCATCCAGCGTCAGCAGCTTGTGCGGCGGCTGTGCCGACAGCAGCTTGGCATGCGCCACCGCGCACAAGGGATGCATGTAGCCGCTGGTGTTCTTGAGGATGCCCTGGCTTTGCGCGTACAGCTCCTTGACCTCGGCCTTGCGGATCATGCCGTCGGCCAGCAGCCAGGTGTAGATTTGCTGGAGATCGAGCGGGGCCGCTTTGCTCGTCGTCGTTGGTACTGAACTCATCGATGCGGCCGCCTTTCTGGAAGGATTACTTGATGCCCTTGACCCAGCTCTTGGCCGGCAGCTTGGTGGCGGCGACGATCTCCGCCGCCCGCGCCGCCAGTGCCGGCAGATCGATTTCGCGCTGGCGCTTGAAGGCGATCGCCACCACGTTACCATCATGTACCTGCGGCAGGCAAATCACCTGCGCAAAGGCGAACTTGAGCGCCTTGATGTTGCGCGCGTAGCTGGGGTGATCGCCGAACAGGTTGACGGTCATCACGCCGTCGTCAGTCAGGCAGGCGTTGCAGGAGGTGTAGAACTCCGGCGTATCGAGCACCGGGCCGCGCGCGGTGGAGTCGTACAGGTCGACTTGCAGCACGTCCAGCGTGTTGACGTTGGCTTTGTCGTTGACAAAGTCCAGTGCGTCTTGCTCCAGCACGTGCAGGCGCTCGTCGTTGGGCGGCAGCTTGAACATCGATTCGCAGATGGCGATCACCGACGGATTCAGCTCCACCGCCGTGACCTGGGCCTGCGGGAAGGTGGTGTAGCAGAACTTGGTCAGGGTGGCGGTGCCGAGGCCCAGCTGGGCGATGCGCTGCGGCTGTTGCAGCCACAGCATCCACGCCATCATCTGCTGCGCGTATTCGAGCTCGGGCCAGTTCGGCTTGCGGATGCGCATCGCGCCCTGCACCCACTCCGTCCCAAAATGCAGGTAGCGCACGCCATCGAGTTCCGACAAGGTCACCGGCGCGTACTTCGGCTTGCGCACCTTGGCCGGCGCCGGCGCCGAGGAGGCCGGGCGCGAGGATTCTACTTTTTCGATGGATTTGCGTTTGATTAACATTGGGAGGGAGGGCTAGGGGTGAACCGGCATTATCTGAAAACAACAATGCCGGCGCAAGGCCGGCATTGTCAGGAAGCTGCGAAAGATCAACGCTGCATCGGTTCCACCACCACGCGCAGGCGCACGCGTTCGCCTGGGTCGTAGGACATGATGCTGGTGTAGTTGCGGCCGCGGTAGTCGTACGTCACTTCGTAGCCGGTGTTACGCGATTCCCAGTGGTCGACGGTGCGGCACTGTTTCACGGCCTGTTCCTGCACGCCGCCCTGGTTCGGGGTGTTGGCGTTGTCGACGCGGTCGCCCACCAGCGCGCCGGCGATGGCGCCAGCTGCGGTCGCTACCGAACGGCCGGAGCCGCCGCCGACTTGGTTACCGGCCAGGCCGCCGACGATACCGCCCAGAATCGCGCCGCCTACGCCGCGTTCCGGCGCCGGCTGCTGCACCTGCACGTATTCGGTACGGCATTCCTGGCGCGGGCGGTTGATTTGTTCCACTTGCGGGGTGACGCGCACCACGCGGCCGAAATCTTCAAAATCGGCTGCTTGTGCAAAAGGCAAGGCGCTCAGGCACAGGGCCGATGCGATCAGTTTGGCTTGCAAGTTCATGTGATACCTCGTTTTCGTTCAGGGTGTCTATCAGGGGGGATTCTGATATTACATGATCCGTATGGTAATCCTGTGGCGCAACCCCGGCTAGTGGTTGCCAAGTATCTCTGGCAACAAATTGTAACCGGGAGCCAGAGGCGAATTGTGCCGAATTCACCGCTAAAACCGGCAAAAAACTTCTGTTTTTAACAAATATTGCGTTAGACATCACATACGTGTTGATCTGGAAGGAACAACACGTTACCCTAATACGCGTATGGGATTGATGGCTGGCGCCGACCTGCTGGCCATGTTTAGTGGACAGGTGCTCAAATTATTTACTCTTTAATACACAAGTTAGGCACTCCCGACAGTAAAGTGGACACTCCGTACATACCAGGTCAAATTGAGGGGAACATGAGCTTGCTGATGAGCGTGCCGCACAACCTCGTGCAATCGATCCGCGCCTTCCGCGTGGCCGAGCTGCAAGAGGAAGCCGCCCGCCTGGGCCACCACTTCCTGTATGCGCACCCGATTACCGGGGCAACCAAACAGCAGGTGCTGGGCCTCATTTCGGAATCGTTCCAGTTTCCCAAGGGGGTAGGCAAGAATTTCGACGGTCTGCGCGAGACGCTGACGGACACCATGTCCAAGGCTGGCGAGCAAACCGGTTTTCTGATCGTGCTGGAACAACTGCCCAACACCCAAAAATTTGACAAGGAAGCAAGGGAAACCCTGCTGGACGTCTTCCGCGACGCTGCCGATTATTGGGCCGACAAAAAAGTGCCGTTCCGGGTGTTTTACTCGTTCGAGTAAGCCCACGACCACGCGCTGGCGCGGCGGAGCAGGCTGCTCAATGCCTGCTGCATTGCAGCAATTCTTGCCTTTGATATAGCCCTGTGCCTGTGGACAAGGTACAATGCCGGGTTATGAAAAACATCGTCATCCTTATTTCCGGTCGCGGCAGCAACATGGAAGCCATCGTGCGCACGCTGCAATCGGAGCGTTGGCCGGCACGCATCGCTGCCGTGGTCAGCAACCGCGCGGACGCGCCCGGTCTGGCATTTGCCGCCGAGCACGGGATCGCCACCGCGGTGGTCGCCAATAAGGATTACGCCAGCCGCGCCGAGTTCGACGCCGCCCTGCAAACCGTGATCGATGGCTACCAGCCCGACGTGGTGGTGCTGGCCGGTTTCATGCGCATCCTGACCGAGCCGTTCGTCGCGCACTACGCGGGCCGCATGCTCAATATTCACCCGTCGCTGCTGCCGCTGTTCCCGGGCCTGGCGACGCACGCGCAGGCGCTTGCCGCCGGCGTTCAGGAACATGGCGCCACGGTGCATTTCGTAACGGCCGAACTCGATCACGGGCCGATGGTGCTGCAGGCCTCGGTGCCTGTGCTGCCGGATGATACGGTCGAAACCCTGTCAGCCCGCGTGCTGGAACAGGAACACGTCATTTACCCGCGCGCGGTGCGCTGGTTTGTAGAAGACAGGTTGACACTAGCGCAGGGCGCGGTCCACGTGGACCACAGTAAGTAAAAACTAACCAAGGAATTCCATGAGATTGCCTCCAGCGATACTCGCCAACGCCGAAGAAGTGTTGCGCGAGATTTTGCGCTTTGCCGCGCCAGCCGACACCACCCTGTCGCGCTATTTCAAAGATCACCCGCGTCTGGGCGGCCGCGAGCGCGGCGCCATTGCCGAGTCCGTGTACAACGTGCTGCGCAATAAGAACTTCTACACCGATTTCTCGGAGCAGGGCGGCGGCGCCACCATGCGCCGTTTGACCTTGCTGGGCATGGCCGATGCCGTGGGCCTGGAGTCGCTGGGCGGCGTGTCGGAAGATGAAGCGGCATGGGTTACCCGCATCATGGAAATCGACCGCAAGCTGATGCACAAGTCCAGCCGCTCGAATATGCCGAAGTGGCTGTTCGACAAGCTGGTCGAGCAAATGGGCGAGGAAGAAACGCTGGCGCTGGCCGACGGCATGAACCGTCCGGCGCCGCTGGATCTGCGCGTCAACACGCTGAAAGCCAACCGCGAAGAAGTGATCGCCAAGCTGGCCGAAGCGCCGATCAAGGCCGAGCCGACCCCGTTCGCGCCGCTGGGCCTGCGCATCCTGACCAAGCCGCAGCTGCAAAACCTGCCGCTGTTCAAAGACGGCCACATCGAAGTGCAGGACGAGGGCAGCCAGATCCTGTCGGCACTGGTGGCGGCCAAGCGCGGCGAGATGGTGGTGGACTTCTGCGCCGGCGCCGGCGGCAAGACGCTGTCGCTGGGCGCGACCATGCGCAACACCGGCCGCCTGTATGCGTTTGACGTGTCGGAAAAGCGTCTGACCAAGCTGAAGCCGCGCCTGGCGCGCAGCGGTTTGTCGAACGTGCACCCGGTGGTGATCGCGCACGAGCGCGACGCCAAGATCAAGCGCCTGGCCGGCAAGATCGACCGCGTGCTGGTCGATGCGCCGTGCTCGGGCCTCGGCACCCTGCGCCGCAACCCGGACGTGAAATGGCGCCAGAAGGCCGACGCCATCGCCGAACTGCAAGTCAAGCAAGCCGCCATCCTCGACGGCGCGGCGCGCCTGGTCAAGGGCGGCGGCCGCCTGGTCTACGCCACTTGCTCGGTACTGGACGACGAGAACGACTTCATCGCCAAGCAATTCCTCGACACCCACCCGGACTTCGAACTGGTGCCGATGAGCAAGGCGCTGGCCGAGCAAAAGATCGACCTCGAAATGGGCGACTACCTGAAGCTGCTGCCGCACAAGCACCAGACCGACGGTTTCTTTGCCGCCGTGTTCGAGCGCAAGCAAATGCCGAAGAAGGCCAAGGAAGTAGACGCAGCAGACGAAGAGTAATTCAACAGGCCGGTGATCCCGGCCTGTTTTACGTTAAGCTACGCATCTCAGCAACTTGACCAAGACCACAATGCCGCAACAACAGCCCCTGCTCAACCTGATCGAAGACCTTACCGGCGACTTGCACGATCCCAGCCTGCTGTGGCAGCTGGCCGCCATCGCCGTTTCGGTGGTGATAGGTTTCGGGCTGGCGCGGCTGCTGAAGAAACGTTTTGGCCGCCAGGATACGCACACCGGCGTGCTGGGCTTTGGCGTTGAAAGTTTCGGGCGGGTGATGGCGCCGCTGGCCGTGATCGGCCTGCTGGCCATATCGCGCGTGATCCTGGCCAAGTTCCACTACACCCACGTCAACTGGATCAAGGTGGCGATGCCGATCTTCGGTTCGCTGGCGGTGATCCGCTTCACCTTCTACCTGCTGCGCCGCGTGTTTGCGCGCAACGGCCGCACCATCAGCGCCACCATGCTGGCCTTTGAGAAGGTGTTCCAGCTGCTGGTGTGGCTGGCCTTCGTGCTGTACATCACGGGCCTGTGGAACGACGTGTTCCTGTTCATGGACGGCACGGTGCTGCCGATCGGGAAATACAAGGTCACCATAGCCGACATCTTGCAGGCCACCGCCTCGGTGATTGTGCTGCTGATGCTGGCGCTGTGGGCCGGCGCCGCGCTGGAAGAATGGCTGATGAAGGTGCAGGGTATGCACACCAACCTGCGGGTGGTGGTGTCGCGCACGGCGCGCGCGGTGCTGATCCTGGTGGCAGTGCTGATGAGCTTGTCGCTGGTGGGCATCGACCTGACCGTGTTGTCGGTGTTCGGCGGCGCGCTCGGTGTCGGCCTCGGCTTGGGCCTGCAGAAGATCGCCAGCAACTACGTTTCCGGTTTCGTGATACTGTTGGATCGTAGCCTGACTATCGGCGACATGATTACGGTCGATAAGTACAGCGGCAAGGTCACGCAAATCAATACCCGCTACACCGTGCTGCAAGGATTGGACGGTATGGAATCCATCGTGCCGAACGAGATGCTGGTGTCGGGCGCGGTGCAGAACTCGTCGCTGACGAGTAGCAATCTCAACATCTCGACCAAGGTCTCGGTAGCGTACGATACCGACGTCGATTTCGTGATCCAGCTGCTGACCGACGCCGCGCTGACGGTCGAGCGCGTGCTGAAAGACAAGGCGCCGTCGGTGAACCTGACCAGCTTTGGCGCGGACGGCCTCGACCTGACCGTGAATTTCTGGATCAGCGACCCGGAAAACGGCCGCGGTGGTGTAACCTCGGATGTCAACCGCGCAATCTGGCGCGCGCTGAAGGAAAACAATATCTCTGTTCCATTCCCGCAACGGGAAATGCGCATCCTCGGCCCGGTGCCATCGCCCGTTACAGGGCAAGAAAGCACGACCGTGCCTAAGGAATAGTCAGTGATCCAGAGAAAATCATCGTACAATACCGTCCAAAAGTAGGAACGGCGGGCGACGTACGCCTGTAAAAAACACAATCTTGGTTGGAGTAGTAATGAGTTTATACGCAGTATTGGATTTCCTGTCGAACGGTATTACCCGTTTCAGTGCCTGGGAAGTGTTCTTCTACACGATGATCGTGACCCACATCACGATCGCCAGTGTGACGATTTACCTGCACCGCTGCCAGGCGCACCGCGCGCTGGATCTGCATCCTATCGTGAGCCACTTCTTCCGCTTCTGGCTGTGGCTGACCACCGGCCAGGTGACCAAGGAATGGGCGTCGATCCACCGCAAGCACCACGCCAAGTGCGACACCGAGGAAGATCCGCACAGCCCGGTGACCCGCGGCATCAAGAAAGTGTTCTGGGAAGGCGCCGAACTGTACCGCGCTGAATCGAAGAACAAGGAAACCATGGAGAAGTACGGCCATGGCACGCCGGATGACTGGATGGAACGCAACGTCTACACCCGCCATAGCGCGCTGGGCGTGTCGTCGCTGCTGGTGATCAACTTCGCGCTGTTCGGCGTGATCGGCATTACCGTGTGGGCCGTGCAGATGCTGTGGATCCCGGTAACGGCGGCCGGCATTATCAACGGCATCGGCCACTACTGGGGCTACCGCAACTACGAGTGCTCGGACGCGGCCACCAACATCATCCCGTTCGGCCTGCTGATCGGCGGCGAAGAACTGCACAACAACCACCACACGTTTGCGACCTCGGCCAAGCTGTCGTCGAAATGGTACGAGTTCGATATCGGCTGGGGCTATATCCGCGCACTGGAAATGGTCGGCCTGGCCAAGGTGAAAAAACGCGCACCGGAGCCGAAGTTCGCCAAAGGCAAGCTGGAAGCCGACTTCGACACCCTGCAATCGGTGATCGCCAACCGCTATGACGTGATGGCCAAGTACGCCAAGTCGATCAAGAGCGCCTGGAAGGAAGAGCTGGAACACCTGAAGCACAAGGCCGAGCTGGAGTCGCGCTTCCTGAAAACGTCGCGCAAGCTGCTGCAGCGCGAGCCGGGCAAGCTGGAGGCGCCGCAACAGCAGCAGCTGTCGGAACTGTTCCAGCACAGCAAGGCGCTGGAAACCATGCACAATATGCGCGTGGAGCTGGGCGTGATCTGGGAGCGTTCGCACTTCACCCGCGACCAGTTGCTGCACAAGCTGCAAGACTGGTGCAACCGCGCGGAAGCGTCGGGCATCAAGTCCCTGGAAGATTTTTCGCTGCGCTTACGCAGCTATGCATAATAAAATGGCCCTTCGGGGCCATTTTTTTTGACCAGGAGGCTTATGCAGCGCAGACACTTCGTGACCAGTCTTGCTTTATCTGCCTTCATCGCCAGGCCGGCACTGGCTGACACGCCGCCGCGCATCGTGCTGTCCACGCTGGTCGGCACGACCGACGGATTTGTTGCGCGCTGGCTGGATCTGATCTACACCGATGCTTTCCAGCGGCTGGGCGTGGCGTTGGAAATCCGCGCCTATCCTGCGGCACGGGCCGCGGCCGAGGCGGCGGCAGGCAAGGTGGACGGCGAGCTGTGCCGCAGCTTCGACTACGTTCCCGCGAAGGCCAACCTGCTGCGGGTTGACGAGCCGGCGTTTCATGCGTCCATTGGCGCGTATGCCAAGCGGCCCGAGATTCATCTCAAGCCGGGCTGGCGCGGCTTGCGCGACTCGCCGTACCGGATCGAATACCGTTTCGGCTACGCCATCATCCCGCGCCGGCTGGCGACGGTGATCCCGGCCGAACAAACCTCCGGCACCCGCGATGCGGTGAGCGGCTTGCGCAAGCTCATTATCGGCCGCTCCGACGTCTACGTGGATTTCGTCGATATTGTCGATACGCTGCTGGCCAGCCCGGAGTTCCGCAACTCCGGCGTGCACCAGGTGGCGGTGATGGAGCGCAGCCCCTTCCATACTTTCCTGAACAAGAAACACGCCGAACTGGTGCCACGCCTGTCACAGGTGCTGAAGAAAATGCGCGACAGCGGCCAGATCGAGCGCTACCGCCAGCAAGCACTGAAGGAGCTAAGCCTGTAACGGCGACGCTCGATGAGATTGGCGTAGTCTGCAGATTGATTGGCGCCGTTTGTTTAGGTGGAAAACGATGCCGCGCGTAGAGTTCACTCCATACTTTATGGAGGTTTAAATGATTCATCAAACTAAGCAGGTAGCGCTGGTCACCGGTGCATCGTCCGGCATGGGCAAAGAGATTGCGAAACGCCTGATGGCCGACGGTTGCCGCGTCTATGCCGCCGCGCGCCAGGTGGAAAAAATGGACGACCTGGCGCGCCTTGGCGCCACGCTGATCCAGATGGATGTGTCGTCCGACGCGGATATGCAGGCTGCCGCCGCGCGGATTCAGCGCGAGGCTGGCGGCGTGGACGTGTTGGTCAATAATGCCGGTTTCGGGCTGTATGGGCCGGCGGAGGAAATCGGCATGGACGAGGCGCGCTACCAGTTCGAAGTCAACTTGTTTGGCCCGGCGCGGCTGACGCAATTGCTGCTGCCGGCCATGCGCGCGAAAAAATCGGGCAAGATCATCAATATCAGCTCGATGGGCGGCAAGATCTACACGCCGCTCGGCAGCTGGTATCACGCCACCAAGCATGCGCTGGAAGGCTGGTCAGATTGCCTGAGGCTGGAGCTGGCGCCGTTTGGCATCGATGTGGTGGTGATTGAACCAGGCTTGATCGAGACCGCGTTCGGCGAGGTGGTGGCCGACGGCCTGCTCAAGCGCTCCGGCAGCGGCGCCTATGCCAAGCTGGTGGAAAGCGTTGCCGCAGCGACGCGCGCCACCTATGGCCAAGGCAGCAATACGCCGCCCGGCGTCATCGCGGATGTGATCGGAGAAGCGCTGAAGTCGCGCCGTCCGCGCACCCGCTACGTGGCCGGCAAGTTTGCCCGGCTGATGATCGCAATGCGCGCGTGGCTGGGCGATCGCCTGTTCGACAAGATCCTGCTCAGCCAGTTGCCTTGAGGGTGAAGATGGCGCATATTCCCGCAGACCGATGCAAAGTACCGCCTGCCTTTTGGCAGGCGGTGCAGGCACTCGGCGTCTCGCCGCCGGTGCTGCTGCGCCAGGCGCGCTTGCCCGCCGCGCTGCACTTGTCCGGCCAGATGCTTAACACCACCCAGTACTTTGCCTTGATGCGCGCGCTGGAGGAGCTGGTGGCGATGCCCGGCGTAGGCATCCAGATGATGGAGAAGACGGCCACCTCCGTGCATCCGCCGTCCACGCTGTCGGCATTTTATGCACGCGACTATCGCGACGGGCTGGGGCGGCTGGCGCGCTTCAAGCGCTTGTGCACGCCCAAGGCGCTGGTGATGAGCGAGGCGGACGGCTTGTGCAGCGTCTCTGTCCACTGGCTGTATGCGAGCGAGCCGGAGCCCGATATCAGCGTCGATATTTCCTTTGCCTTGCTGGTGGAGCTTGGACGGCGCTGCATCGGGCCGGGCTTTAAGCCGCTGCGGGTGGAGCTGACCCGGCCCATGCCACAGGACGACATCTATGCGGCTTACTTCGATGCGCCGGTACGCTACGCTGCGTCGGCCGATGTACTGATTTTTGACGGCAGTGACCTGGATCGGCCGTTCTCCGGCCATAACCCGGAATTGCTGTCCATGCTGGAGCCTGCGCTCGGTTCCGCCTTGCGCGAACTCGATGTACACGGCGTGGTCAGCGAGCAGGTGGTCGCCCTGTTGAAGCGCGGCCTGCCCAGCGGGCGGCCGAATGTCGGCGAGATTGCCCGTCAACTGGGCATGAGCGAGCGTACGCTGCAGCGGCGCATTACGCTGGAAAACACCAGCTTCCGCGATTTGCTGGCGCAGGCGCGCCGGGAGATGGCGCGCCGTTACTTGGCGGATCACGCCGTTCCGGTGGACGAAGTCTCGTATCTACTGGGCTTCCAGGACCTGACGTCTTTCCAGCGCGCTTTTCGTGAGTGGGAGGGCTGTTCGCCCAGCGACTGGCGCAGTACGCAATAAAAAAAGCCACTCGATGAGTGGCTTTTTCGGAGAAGCGAAGACCGGATTACTTGATCTTGGTTTCTTTGTAGATCACGTGCTTGCGTGCTTTAGGATCAAACTTGGTGATCTCCATTTTGGCAGGCATCGTGCGCTTGTTTTTGGTGGTGGTGTAGAAGTGACCAGTACCTGCGGTCGATTCCAGCTTGATTTTGTCGCGGCCAGTTTTTGCCATGATAGCTCCCTATTTAGACTTTTTCGCCACGGGCGCGCAGGTCGGCCAGTACGGCATCGATGCCGACTTTGTCGATTACGCGCAGACCAGCGTTGGACAGACGCAGGGAGACCCAGCGGTTTTCAGATTCAACAAAAATACGACGGTTCTGCAGGTTAGGCAGGAAACGACGCTTGGTTTTGTTGTTTGCGTGGGAAACGTTGTTGCCGACCATCGGCTTCTTCCCAGTAACTTGGCAAACACGTGCCATAACGCACTCCTTAAAAGACATTCCAAAATTGGAAAAACAAGAGTATATCCAAAAAAATCAGGTTTTTCAATCACTTACGAAAAACAATGGTGTCTTGATCGCGTGAAAAAATTTAACAATTTGATTTTCACTCGTAAACCCTTGAGCGCATAGGGGTAAACTTACAGCTGCCCATGCTCGGCAAACGAGTGGATTTGATGCCCGGCGACGACAAAATGGTCGAGGATGCGGATATCGACTAGCGCTAGCGCCTGCATTAGCGCCCGTGTCAGCAGCAGATCGGACTCGCTGGGATCGGGCGTGCCGGACGGGTGGTTGTGCGCCAGCATCACGCTGGCGGCGTTGCGCGCCAGCGCTTCTTTCACCACCTCGCGCGGGTAGACCGAGGTATGGGTGAGCGTGCCGCGAAACATTTCCTTGGCGTCGATCAGGCGGTTTTTCACGTCGAGGAACAACACGTGGAAGGATTCGAACGGTTTGCCGGTAAAGGTGCTGCGTAAATAAGTCTTTACCGCCTGCGGCGAGCTGAGCATGGAGCCGGACTTGATTTCCTCCAGCATGGCGCGGCGGGCCAGTTCCATCACGGCTTGCAACTGGGTGAATTTGGCTGGCCCAAGGCCTTTGACGACCGCGAACTCCGGCAGGCTGGCGGCGAACAGTTTTTGCAGTGATCCAAAATGGTGCATCGTATCGTGCCCCAGTTGGACGGCATCCTTGCCCATGACGCCGGTGCGCAGGAAGATCGCCAGCAATTCGGCGTCCGACAGCGCTTGCGCGCCTTCACGTATCAAGCGCTCGCGCGGGCGCTTTTCCTGCGGCCAATTCTGGATAGGCATGATGAATTCTCCTTAAATCAGCATTTACTTTGCATCAGCTGCGAGCGCGGGAAGCGATGCGGATCAAAGGTGGCTTACAATATGGCCTTTCCAAGTCCAACTTAGTTGAAGTCATGTCTAACGAGCAACCTGTCGTCACCGCGTCGTCGTATCTCACTTTGAATTACCGTCTGGCCTCGCTGGATGGCGCCGACATCGTCACCACCTTTGCCACCACCCCGGCCACGCTGCTGATGGGCCAGGGCCAGCTGGCGCCGGTGCTGGAAGAATTGCTGATCGGCCTGCCGGAAGGCACACACAAGACTTTCGAGCTGGAGCCGGGTGTCGGCTTTGGCCCGCGCAACCCGGAGCTGATCCGCCAGGTCAGCCGCGCCACGCTGGACGCCAACTCGGCCCCGGACGCCGATTACAAGATCGGCGACCTGGTCGATTTCGCTGCGCCGGGCGGCGGCCGTTTTGCCGGCATCCTGCGCGAGCTGGGTGAAGAAACCTGCTTGTTCGACTTTAATCACCCGCTGGCCGGCCAGCCGTTGAAGTTTGAAGTGCAACTCATCTCGGTGCTGTAATGAGCGATAAAGAACTCCTGTTGGCCCAGCCGCGCGGCTTCTGCGCCGGCGTCGACCGCGCAATCGAAATCGTCGAGCGCGCCTTGCAGCAATTTGGCGCACCGATTTACGTCCGCCACGAAATCGTCCACAACGCCTACGTGGTGGCCGACCTGCGCGCCAAGGGCGCTATCTTTATCGAAGAGTTGAGCGAAGTGCCGGCCGGCCAAACGCTGGTGTTCTCAGCTCACGGCGTGTCGCAGGCGGTGCGCGCCGAAGCCGCCGCGCGCGGCTTCAGCATTTTCGACGCCACCTGCCCGCTGGTCACCAAGGTGCACGTGGAAGTGGCCAAGATGCGCAAGCAGGGCTGCGAAATCATCATGATCGGCCACGACGGCCACCCGGAAGTGGAAGGCACCATGGGCCAGACCGACGAGGGCATGTACCTCGTGGAAACCGTGGCCGATGTGGAAAAGCTGGTCGTGACCAAGCCGGAGCAACTGGCTTACGTGTCGCAAACCACGCTGTCGGTGGACGATACCGCCGACATCATCGAAGCGCTGAAACGCAAGTTCCCCGCCATCATCGAGCCGAAGAAGGGCGACATCTGCTACGCCACCACCAACCGCCAGGAAGCGGTGAAATTCATGGCGCCGCAAGTGGAAGTGGTGATCGTGGTCGGCAGCCCGAACAGTTCCAACTCCAACCGCCTGCGCGAAGTGGCGGAGAAAAAGGGCACACCGGCCTACATGGTCGACAACGCCACCCAGATCAAGCCTGAATGGCTGGACGGCAAACTGCGCGTCGGCGTCACCGCCGGCGCCTCGGCCCCCGAAGTGCTGGTGCAAGCCGTGATCGACCGCCTGAAAGAACTGGGCGTGCGCAGCGTGCGTCCACTGGAAGGCGTGGAGGAAAATGTCACCTTCCCACTGCCGAAAGGCCTGGACGGTGTACCAAAAAACGCACCAGTCGAGGGCAACGTCTAACTATTGTTCGGGCGGTACGGAATATAATTCAGTGCCGTTGATATTATTCCACGATTAGTTTTTCGGAATGTTCGTTATCATTTGCAGCGCTCTAAAGGAGTGGTGAGACACCGATCAGGCATGATTCTTGCATCGTGACGTGTAGTCAACGGCGGCACTACGGGGACACCCGGGTGCCGTTTTTGTTACATGACCGTATAACAATAGGTAAAGGCACTCATGGATACTTTTATCCAACAAATTATTAACGGGCTAGTGCTGGGAAGCATGTACGCACTGGTCGCACTGGGCTACACCATGGTGTACGGCGTGCTGAATCTGATTAACTTCGCCCACGGCGACGTCTTGATGATCGGCGCCATGACCGGCCTCACCATCCTCAACATCCTCAACACCCATTTCCCCGACTTGCCAGGCTACATCAAATTGGCGATTGCCATCGGCGGTGCAATTCCTGTCTGCATGATCGTCAACATCATCATCGAGCGCGTGGCTTATCGCAGCCTGCGCAATGCGCCGCGCCTGGCGCCGCTGATCACCGCGATCGGCGTGTCGACCTTGCTCAATACCTTTGCCATGATGATCTGGGGCCGTAACCCGCTGCCGTTCCCGCAGCTGCTGCCGGCTGACCCGATCGCCATCGGCGGTGCGCTGATTTCGCCGACCCAGATCCTGCTGCTGGCCCTGGCGCTGGTGTCGATGGCCGGGCTGGTGCTGCTGGTTGAGAAAACCCGCATGGGCCGCGCCATGCGCGCCACGGCGGAAAACCCGCGCGTGGCCGGCCTGATGGGCGTGGATTCGAACAAGGTCATCATCGCCACCTTCGCGCTGGGCGCGGCGCTGGCGGCGGTGGCCGGCGTGATGTGGGGCGCGAATTACGCCTCGATCCAGTTCTCGATGGGCTTCCTGCCGGGCCTGAAAGCCTTCTGCGCAGCGGTGCTGGGCGGTATCGGCAATATCTACGGCGCCATGCTGGGCGGTATCGTGCTGGGCATTATTGAAAGCCTGGGCGCCGGCTACATCGGCGACCTGACCGGCGGCTTCCTGGGCAGCCACTACCAAGACATCTTCGCGTTCGTCGTTCTGATCCTGGTGCTGACGGTGCGCCCGTCCGGCATCATGGGCGAGCGCGTGGCGGATCGCGCGTAAGGAGGGCGGAACATGGGCATTATGAATTTCGACACCACCCGCAATCCGCGCAAGGCTTACGCGAGCATGGCCGTACTAGCCATCCTGCTGATCGCCTTCCCGTTCTTTGCGCAGAACTACGGTAACTCCTGGGTGCGCATTGCCGATATGGCTTTGCTGTACATCATGCTGGCGCTGGGCTTGAACATCGTGGTCGGCTTTGCCGGCCTGCTGGACTTGGGCTACATCGCGTTTTACGCCGTCGGTGCTTACTTGGCCGGCCTGCTGTCCTCGCCGCAGTTTGCGACCTTGCTGGAATCGATCATCTACCAGTACCCGGCGCTGGGTGAATCGCTGGTGGCGATTCTTGGCCCGGAGATTCAGCAGAACGGCATCCACCTGTCAGTGTGGGTGATTGTGCCGCTGGCTGCGGCCTTGGCAGCGTTCTTCGGCGCACTGCTGGGCGCGCCGACGCTGAAGCTGCGTGGCGACTATCTGGCGATTGTGACCTTGGGCTTCGGCGAGATCATCCGTATCTTTATGAACAACCTGAACGAGCCGATCAACTTCACCAACGGCCCGCAGGGTATCAACCTGATCGATCCGATCAAGGTGTTTGGCGTGAACCTGGCCGGCGAGGCCGGCTCGCGCGCCACAGTGTTTATCGGCAGCTACGGCATGCCGTCGGTGAACGCCTACTACTTCCTGTTCCTGTTCCTGTGCGTGGCGGTGGTGTTTGTGACCTCGCGCCTGCAACATTCGCGCCTGGGCCGCGCCTGGGTGGCGATTCGTGAAGACGAGATCGCCGCCAAGGCGATGGGCATCAACACCCGTAACGTTAAATTGCTGGCGTTCTCTATGGGCGCTTCGTTCGGCGGTATCGCCGGCGCCATGTTCGGTTCGTTCCAGGGCTTTGTGTCGCCGGAATCGTTCTCGCTGACCGAGTCGATTGCCGTGCTGGCGATGGTGGTGCTGGGCGGTATCGGCCACATTCCGGGCGTGATCATGGGCGGCGCACTGCTGGCGGCCTTGCCGGAAGTGCTGCGTCACGTGGTCGAGCCGCTGCAGGAGAAACTGTTCGGCCACGTGCTGATCGAGGCGGAAGTGCTGCGCCAGCTGCTGTACGGCCTGGCCATGGTGCTGATCATGCTGAATCGTCCAGCCGGCCTGTGGCCAGCGCCCAAGCATGAAGATCGCCCGGATGGCGACTCCGACACCAAGAATCAATCGTCCGGCGTGATCGCGGCTTGAGGAAGACACAACAATGACTGAACAGGTAATTCTCCACATCGCCGGCGTCAACAAGCGTTTCGGCGGTTTGCAGGCGCTGACCGATGTTGGCATCAAGATTATGCAAGGCCAGATTTATGGCCTGATCGGCCCCAATGGCGCCGGTAAGACGACGTTTTTCAACGTGATTACCGGCCTGTACCAGCCGGATACCGGCACTTTTGAGCTGGCTGGCAAGCCGTATTCGCCGTCCGCGCCGCATGAGGTGGCCAAGGCCGGCATCGCCCGTACTTTCCAGAACATCCGCCTGTTTGGCGAGATGACGGCGCTGGAAAACGTCATGGTGGGCCGCCATGTGCGTTCCAAGCAGGGGGTGTTCGGTGCGATTTTCCGCCACAAGGCGGCGCGTGAAGAGGAGGCGGATATCCGCCGCCGCGCGCAGGAGCTGCTGGACTTCGTCGGCATCGGCCAGTTTGCCAAGCGCACGGCCAAGTTCCTGTCCTACGGCGACCAGCGCCGTTTGGAAATCGCCCGCGCGCTGGCAACCGATCCGCAACTGCTGGCGCTGGACGAACCGGCGGCCGGCATGAACGCTACCGAAAAACTGGCACTGCGCGAACTGTTGATCAAGATCAAAGAGCAGGGCAAGACCGTGTTGTTAATTGAACACGATGTCAAGATGATGATGAGCTTGTGCGACCGCTTGATGGTGCTGGAATACGGCAAACCGATCGCGGAAGGCCTGCCGGCAGAAATACAAAGTAATCAGGCGGTGATTGACGCCTACCTCGGAGGATCGCACTAATGAGCGACAACGTTCTAAAAGTATCGGGACTGAAAGTCGCGTATGGCGGTATTAAGGCCGTTAAGGGTATCGATCTCGAAGTAAACAAGGGCGAATTAATTGCTTTGATTGGCGCCAATGGCGCCGGTAAAACCACTACGCTGAAAGCGATTACCGGCACTTTGCCGCCATGCAAAGTCGAAGGCACGATTAGTTATCAGGGCGAGGCTTTGAAAGGCACTAAATCATTCCATTTGGTGGAAAAGAAACTGGCAATGGTGCCGGAAGGCCGTGGTGTATTTACCCGCATGACGATTCATGAGAATCTGATGATGGGCGCATATACTCGCAACGATAAAGCTGGGATCGAGGCCGATATTGCTAAATGGTTTGATGTATTCCCTCGTTTAAAAGAACGAGCCCAGCAATTGGCGGGTACTTTATCCGGTGGTGAACAGCAAATGCTGGCAATGGCGCGCGCATTAATGTCCCATCCTAAATTGCTGTTATTGGATGAGCCATCGATGGGTTTATCGCCGATTATGGTGGAAAAGATTTTTGAGGTGATTCGCAATGTCTCGAAAGAGGGCATTACTATTTTGCTGGTAGAGCAAAATGCGAAACTGGCATTGCAAGCTGCGCACCGCGGCTACGTCATGGACTCCGGCAACATCACCATGACCGGCAACGCCAAGGACATGCTGGACGATCCGCGCGTCAAGGCTGCCTACCTCGGCGAGTAATCCCGCTTCCTCCTATGAAAAAGCCGCCCAGTGCGGCTTTTTTATTGTCCTGAGCATGCTAAAAATTAGCATGTACGCACTATTTTCCAGCTTAAGTGACTGTAGATTGAGCCGCACAGCCACCCCAAAAGTTTGGGGTCTGACCCCGTACGGGGTCAGACCCCTATTCGCCGCAGTGCGGGTTTAGCGATTCCCGCGCACTCAGCAGAAAAACAAAACCTTAACCCGCTGTTGATTTTGGGTTTAAATAAAAAAAGCCCCGGGATTAACCGAGGCTTTTAAGGACATGCCGGCGCCCTACCGCGCCGGCATCCTTGATTTATTTCTTGGCTGGAGCGGCTTTAGCGGCAGCAGCGGTGAATTGGCCAACAGCGGCATTCAGATTGCTTTCCATCGATTCAACAGCTTGCTTAGCGGTTTTGGTGAATTGCTCGTAACCGGCATTAGCATTGCCGATCGCCGATTTAAACAGGGCTACAGCATTTTCGGTACCGGCAGGTGCATTTTTGCTCACTTCTTCAACCAGCGAAATTACTTTGCGGTTGGTTTCAGCGATTTGGGTTTCAGCGGCTTTGCTGAATTCAGCGCCGGTGCTCGAAGCAATGGTCGCCAGATGACGGCCATAAGCGATGGTTTTTTCAGCGCTTGGCTGAGCCTGGGCAGTTGCCAGCGAGAAGAATTCTTGTGGATCTTTAGCGGCCAGCAATTGCTTGGTGGTGGCCGAAGTTTCTTCCAGCGATGCCTTGGCAGCGGTCAGGTTCAGGTCGACGAATTTCTCCACGCCTTCAAACGCTTTGTTGGTCAGGGTCGAGAAGATAGCGAATTGGGCTTCGAAGTTAGCTTTGGTCGCATTCGAAAATTGCTCAGGAATCGAAAACATTTAGTTCTCCAGGAAAAATAGTCGTTGATGAATACTTTTGTGTTTCTACCGTCGGTGAGAAACAAACCAACTACGTTTCAGACCGAACAACGAATTGTGCAACGCAACAAACCCGATTTTACGGCCTTCAAAAATTAAGTCAAGCGATTTTTTGTGCGTTGCATCAAAGAACCGATTCTTCGTTCACTGGAAACATTTGCTTAAAGAACTATTCCTTAAGAATGAGGCAAATAGCGGCTTCCCGGTGAGAAATGGACGACCGTGTTAGACTTGGTCACTCTCCAGTCGGCGCCGCAATTGGGCGCCGATTGCCTTTTAGATCACAAGTTAAGCCGATGTCCGACACCTCAATAGCCGCGCCTGCCGCCCGGCACGCCAGTTTTTTGTCGCCGTTGCCGTTGTTTTTCGTGCTGCTGTGGAGCAGCGGCTTCATCGTCGCCAAGTTCGGCTTGCCGTACGCGCCGCCGCTCACCTTCCTGCTGCTGCGCTTCCTCGGCGTGCTGATGTTCCTGGTGCCGGCCGTGCTGCTATTAAAAGCGCCTTGGCCGCGCGGCAAGGTCGGCCACATCGCCGTGGCCGGGCTGCTGGTGCAGGCCGGCTACCTGATCGGTGTCTGGTGCGCCATCAAGCAGGGCATGCCGGCCGGCTTGTCGGCCCTGATCGTCGGCATGCAGCCGATCCTGACCGCCTTTGCCGCCCCGCTGATCGGCGAAAAGGTACGTCCGCGCCAGTGGCTGGGTTTGCTTTTTGGTATCGCCGGGGTAGGGCTGGTAGTGGCCGCCAAGATCAAGCTGGTTGGTTTGTCGCTGGATGCCATCTTGTTGTGCGTGCTTGCACTAATTAGCATCACGGCCGGTACTTTGTATCAAAAGCATTACTGCCCGCAATTCGATCTGCGCGTGGGGACGGTGATCCAGTTCTCCTCTTCCGCAGTGCTCGTATTGCCGCTGGCTATCATTTTCGAAGGACTAGGCCCGGATTTTGCTGCGGTGCACTGGGAGCCGCGCTTTATAGGCGCCTTGCTGTGGTCGGTGCTGGGCCTGTCGATCGGCGCGATTTTCCTGCTGTTCGCGCTGATCCGCAGAAATGACGCCACGCAAGTCACTAGTTTGATGTATCTGACGCCGCCAACCACCGCTATCATGGCTTGGCTGATGTTTGGCGAGGCGTTTAACGCCCTCGGCATGGCCGGCATGGTGCTGGCGGTGACCGGTGTGATCTTCGTCGTTACGAAACCCAAGTGAGCTTAAGTGAGCAAATTCGCATGATTTCCAGTCCAGCCCAGCAAGCCGTCGATGCCGCCATCACCTCGCGCCGCTCGATCCGCGCTTTTCTGCCGACGCCGGTTGCATATGAGGACATCGCCGCCATCTTACAGATAGCAGCGCGCGCGCCGTCCGGCACCAACACCCAGCCGTGGAAAGTCTACGTGCTGCAAGGCGAGCGCAAGCAGCAGTTGTCCAGCGCGATTTTGGCCGCACATAATGATCCGGTGCTGGCCGCCCAGCACAAGGAAGAATATGCCTACTACCCGCGTGAGTGGGTATCGCCTTACATCGACCGCCGCCGCAAGGTCGGCTGGGATTTGTACGCGCTGCTGGGCCTGACCCGTGACAACAAGGCCGGCATGGCGGCTCAGCACGGCAAGAATTACGATTTTTTCGGCGCGCCGGTCGGCCTGATCTTTACCATCGACCGCATCATGGAGCAGGGCTCGTGGCTGGACTATGGCATGTTCCTGCAAAACATCATGGTGGCGGCGCGTGGGCGGGGACTGGACACTTGCCCGCAAGCTGCTTTTACCCAGTACCACCGCATCATCGGCGAGCAGCTGGGCTTGCCGGAAAATGAAACTGTGGTGTGCGGCATGGCGCTCGGCGTGGCCGATATGAGCAAAATTGAGAATTCTTTGATCACGGAGCGTATGACGGTCGAAGAATTTGTTAAATTTGTCGAATAACTCAGCTTGTTTTTCCCGTATTGCGGCTGCGCAACCATCAGCGGGGAAAAGGTTAAATTTGCTTGCGCTCGCTCAGCGTTTTGCTACACTGCAACGAGATTTGGAATGATTTTTTTGGGGAAATCGAATGATTAAAATCGCAATGTGCGCGCTCATCTCGCTGATGTTTGCATCCGCTGCCATCGCTGCACCGGCAACGGAGGCCGGCGGCGTTGCGCCCAAAAAACAGCAGGTGAAAAAGAAACGTCAACCGGTGCGCGTGGCCGCCGCCGATGTGGGTGACCGCGTGGTCAAGCGCGTGATCAAGGTCAACGGCAAGCGCAAGGTGGTGTACCAGCGCGTGCTGGCCGCAGCGCCAGCCGTGCCGACCATGGGCGACCTCGCCGGCCTGAGCCAGACCAGCGATCCGCTCGACCTGAAATCCAACGTGGCGCTGGTCCTGGACCAGGCCAACTCGGAAGTGCTGTTCGAAAAGAATTCCAACATCGCCTTGCCGATCGCCTCGATCACCAAGATGATGACCGGCCTGGTCGTGGTGGAAGCCAAGCAGGACATGGATGAAATCCTGACCGTCACCGACGAGGACGTCGACCGCGAAAAATTCAGCAGCTCGCGCCTGAAAGTCGGCACCCAGATGACGCGCGCTAATATGCTGCACATCGCTCTGATGAGCTCGGAAAACCGCGCCGCCTCGGCGCTGGGCCGCAACTATCCGGGCGGCAAGCCGGCTTTCGTGGAAGCGATGAACGCCAAGGCCCGCGAACTGGGCATGACCGACACCCATTACGTCGATTCCAGCGGCCTGTCGAAAATGAATGTGGCCAGCGCGCGCGACCTCGCCAAGCTGGCGATGGCTGCCTATCAGCAACCGATGCTGCGCCAGTTCTCCACCGATCCGAAAGCCACGGTGGAACTGAGCAACGGCCGTCCTATGCAATTCGGCACCACCAACCACTTGGTAGCCAGCCCGGACTGGGCTATCGGTTTGCAGAAAACCGGCTTTATCAATGAAGCGGGACGTTGCCTGCTGATGCAGGCGGTCATCGAAGGCCGCTCGGTGATCATGGTGTTCCTTGATTCCAAGGGCAAGCAATCGCGTACGGCCGACGCCGGCCGCATGCGCAAATGGCTGGAAGCGCTGAAACCGGCCGGCCTCACCAGCTCTTCTTATTCGACCGGGATGTAACCGAGGGTGACGGAGATCTGGCGCGCAGTCAGCACCAGGTCTTCCAGCCAATCTTCCTGCAAGCGGTCGGCCGGCGCCGAGATCGACAGGCCGGCGATCAGCTTGCCGCTATCGTCGTAGATGCCGGCGGCCATGCAGCGCACACCCAGCTCCAATTCCTCGTTGTCGCGCGAGTAGCCGCGCGATTTCACCAGGCTCAGCTCCCGCTCCAGCTTGCCCAAATCCGTGATCGAATTCTTGTTGTGGCCCGCCAGGCCGGTGCGGGTGGCGTAGGCGCGGATGGCCTTCGGCTCGTCCACCGACAGGAACAGCTTGCCGGTCGAGGTCAGGTGCAACGGGCCGCGGCCGCCAATGGCGCGCACCACCTGCATGCCCGAACGTTCCGAGAAGGCGCGGTCGATGTAGACGATCTCGTCGCCTTGGCGTACCGACAGGTTGATGGTCTGCTGGGTTTTTTTGTGCAGTGCACGCATAAAGTCCAGCGCCGCCTCGCGCACCGACAGCCGGCTCTTCACCACATTGCCCAGTTCCAGCAGCCGCATACCGAGCCGGTAGGTGCCCGGTTCGACCCGGTCAACGAAGCGGGTGACCACCATATCGTTCAAAATCCGGTGGGCGGTGGACGGGTGTAGCCCCGAGACCTTGGACAATTCCTTGAGGCTGACGGGGTCGGGATACTTGGCGAGCGCATCGAGCAGCGCCACCATGCGCTCGATCACCTGGATGGTGGTCTTTTGCTCTGGTACGGGTTCGATTTTCATGATGTGGTTGGTGCGATGCAGTATTCGATACTAAACTTTATACCATAATGTGGAAAAAAACGAAAATGCTGCATAATGTGACATTATTTCTTTTTGCTACGTCATGGAACCAGTCAGCGAATTCAAAAGCAAGAGCGGCCTGAAACGCATCGTTACGGCCTTTTTCTATTCGATCGACGGCTTCAAGGCCGCGTGGAAGGGCGAACACGCGTT
Organism: Duganella rivi; assembly: GCF_009857435.1. Classification (GTDB taxonomy): domain Bacteria; phylum Pseudomonadota; class Gammaproteobacteria; order Burkholderiales; family Burkholderiaceae_D; genus Rugamonas; species Rugamonas rivi. The sequence goes on along the minus strand of NZ_WWCK01000005.1, from coordinate 270,200 downwards.
CCGCCAAGAGGTGAGCGTGTTCGTGGTGGGCACCATCATCGCGCTGCTGCTGCGGGTGTCGGCGTTTGAAAAGCTGGTGCTGATCGGCGTGCTGCTGCTGATTCTCATCGTAGAATTGATTAACTCCTCGATTGAGGCGGTAGTCGACCGGGTGTCGCTGGAACGCCATCCCTTGTCCAAGAACGCCAAGGATTTCGGCAGCGCTGCCGTGTTGCTGACCTGCTTGCTGGCTACCGCCACCTGGGCCGTGGTGCTGTACAACCGCTTCATATGATTTTCTTGTATATAGAACTGATAAAAGTTTAGTTCTCATTTATAAGAGGTGGGATTAATCTGGAGTCCTTCACTATTAGGGGATTCCAATGTTGTCCAAGAAAATCATTGCCGCCGCCATTCTGGCTATTTCCGCCGTTGCCCCAGCGCTTGCTGCGGACATCTCGCTGCTGAATGTGTCGTATGACCCGACCCGCGAGCTGTATCAGGACGTCAACACTGCGTTCGCCAAAGAGTGGAAAGCCAAAACCGGCGACACCGTCAAAATCAAGCAATCGCACGGCGGTTCGGGCAAGCAGGGCCGCGCCGTGATCGACGGCCTGGAAGCGGACGTCGTTTCGCTGGCACTGGCCTACGATATTGACGCCATCGCCGACCACAAGCTGCTGGCCTCGGACTGGCAGAAAAAGCTGCCGCACAACAGCACCCCGTACACCTCGACTATCGTATTCCTGGTACGCAAAGGCAACCCTAAAGGCATCAAGGACTGGAACGACCTGGTAAAACCGGGCGTGGCCGTCATTACCCCTAATCCAAAAACCTCGGGCGGCGCCCGCTGGAACCACTTGGCCGCTTACGGCTACGCACTGCGCCAACCGGGCGGCAGCGAAGCATCGGCGAAAGACTTCCTGAGCAAGCTGTACAAAAACGTGCCAGTGCTGGATTCCGGCGCACGCGGCGCCACCACCACCTTCGTGGAACGCGGCATCGGCGACGTACTGATCGCCTGGGAAAACGAAGCGCTGCTGGCCATCAAGGAACTGGGCCCAACCAAGTTCGACATCATCGCGCCATCGGTTTCGATCCTGGCTGAGCCGCCAGTGGCCGTGGTCGATAAAGTGGTCGACAAGCGCGGCACCCGCAAAGTATCGGAAGCCTACCTGAACTTCCTGTACACCGATGAAGCGCAAGACATCATCGCCCAGAACTACTACCGTCCAGGCACCGAGAAAGCCGGCAAGAAATACGCCGCGCAATTCCCGAAAGTGAAACTGTTCACCATCGCTGATGTGGCGGGCGACTGGACTAAAGCGCAGAAGACGCACTTCGCTGACGGCGGCCTGTTCGACCAGATCTACCAGCCAACCGGCAAGTAAGCAGCATGAGCAGCGGCTTTGAACAGTTACGCGTGCTGATTGCGCCCGGTCTGCATAACAGCGGGCCGGATCACTGGCAAAGCCGCTGGCAACGCCTGTTCCCCGCGTTCGAGCGGGTGCAGCAGGATGATTGGGAAGTACCGGATTTGCCGCGCTGGTCGGCCCGCGTGGACGAGCTGCGCCAGCGCGATGCGCGTCCGACGCTGATCGTCGCCCACAGCTTCGGCGCACTGGCGACGGTGCACAGCGTGGCGCGCGATCCTGACGGCGTGCTTGGCGTGCTGCTGGTGGCGCCTGCCGATCCCGATAAATTCAACGTTGCTGCGCTACTGCCGCAGCAAGCCTTGAGCGTGCCTTCGATCATGGTAGGCAGCACCAACGATCCATGGATGGCCGCCCCGCGCGCCGAGCAGTGGGCCCAGCGCTGGCACAGCCGCTTCATCAACGGCGGCGCACTCGGCCACATCAATGCGGAGTCCGGTCTGGGTGATTGGCCCGAGGGGCTGGAAACCTTGTACTTTTTAGCAGCGCAGGCGCACAATAGCGTATTGTCTGTTTAACCTTTTTTCCTCGGAGACTACTATGACCATTCGCCTCGGCGATACCGCGCCAGATTTCGAACAAGACTCGTCCATCGGCAAACTGAAATTCCACGAATGGGCTGGTAACTCGTGGGTGGTGCTGTTCTCGCATCCGGCTGACTTCACGCCAGTGTGCACAACCGAGCTGGGCCTGACCGCCAAGCTGAAACCAGAATTCGACAAGCGCAATGTGAAAGCAATCGCGCTGTCGGTAGATCCAGCTGAATCGCACACCGCCTGGATCAAGGACATCGAAGAAACCCAGAACACCGTGGTAGGTTTCCCGATCATCGCCGACGCGGATCGCAAAGTCGCTACCCTGTACGACATGATCCACCCGGAAGCTTCGGCCACCGCCACCGTGCGTACCCTGTTCGTGATCGACCCGAACAAGAAAGTTCGCCTGAGCATCACCTACCCAATGAGCACCGGCCGTAACTTCGACGAAGTGCTGCGCGTGATCGACGCACTGCAACTGACCGATGGCTACACCGTGGCAACGCCGGGCAACTGGAAAGATGGCGACGACGTCATCATCCCGCTGACCGTGCAAGATCCAGAAGTGCTGAAACAGAAATATCCAAAAGGCTTCAGCTCGCCACGCCCATACCTGCGCGTGACGCCACAGCCGAACAAGTAATTCACCACAACGCGGATAAGCTTATAAGTTTTCCGTTGTTTGGATCTTTCCCCAAAGTAGTTAACCTTCGGGCCTACTTTGGGGAAATTGTATGGATTTGCAGTTTGTCGCATCCGGATTCGCAGTTGGCTTGCTGGTCGGCATGACCGGCGTAGGCGGTGGCTCGTTGATGACGCCGCTGCTGACCCTTCTCTTCGGCGTCACGCCTGCCGTGGCGGTCGGCACAGACCTCGCATTTGCCTCCGTGACCAAGGGCGTCGGCACCTTCACCCATCGCTTACGCGGCACCGTCCACTGGGACATCGTGCGTCGTCTCTGCATTGGCGCGCTGCCGGCCGCCCTGCTGGCCAGCATCGGCCTCAAATACTTCGGCACTCTCAGCAAAGAGAAGGGCCAAATCATCCGCTACAGCATTGCCGGCTCGGTGCTGCTGACCGTCACCGCGCTGCTGTTCAAGCGCAAGATGCTGGCATGGATCACCGCCCACCCCGAGCGCCAGTTGCAGGGCGGGGCGCTGCACAACGCCACCATTTTCACGGGCGCTGTGCTGGGCGTGCTGGTGACCATTTCCTCCATCGGCGCCGGCGCGATTGGCGCCACCGTGCTGGTGATGCTCTACCCGCGCCTGACCGCCGCCGAAGTGGCCGGCACTGACATCGCCTACGCCGTGCCGCTGACCGCGATTGCGGCCGTTGGCCACTGGTGGCTGGGCTCGATCAACTGGACCTTGCTGGTAACGCTGCTGGTGGGCTCGGTGCCCGGCATCACCATCGGCGCTTACGCCGCCCGCGCCGTGCCGGAACGCTTGTTACGAGGCATCTTGGCAGTGACCCTGGTGGCAGTAGCAGTGAAGCTGGTATATAGCTGAATCATCTAATCAAATGACAAATGCTTCGTTTGTAATATGAAGCAAGGATGAGAACATGCAGCCCTTATAGAAGGATTTGTAATAAGGGAGCCTACATGTCTGCTGTTCTTGCTGCGTCCGGCGCCACCCCACCGGTGGCCAAGCGGGGCGCGCCATTCCGCGTGATGCCGGGTTTCCGGCTGTCGCTGGGATTTACCATTTTCTATCTGACGCTGATCGTTCTGATTCCCTTGTCGGCGGTCTTCCTCAAGACCTTCACTGTCAGCTGGGACCAGTTCTGGAACACCGTCACCTCGGCCCGCGTGATTGCATCCTACAAGCTGACGTTTGGCGCCTCGCTGATTGGCGCTTTCATCAACGTCATCTTTGGCGGCATCGTCGCCTGGGTGCTGGTGCGCTATGAATTCCCTGGCAAACGCATCGTCGACGCGCTGGTTGACCTGCCGTTCGCGCTGCCGACCGCCGTGGCCGGCATCACCCTGACCGCGCTGTACTCGGCCAATGGCTGGCTGGGCCGCTTCATCGAGGGCGAGCTCGGCATCAAAGTCGCCTTCACGCCGCTGGGCGTAGTGATTGCGCTGACCTTCATCGGCCTGCCGTTCGTGGTGCGTACCGTGCAGCCGGTGCTGGAAGATGCTGAGCGCGAGCTGGAAGAAGCCGCCGCCAGCCTCGGCGCCAATGCCTGGCAAACCTTCTCGCGCGTGGTGTTCCCCACCATTCTGCCGTCGCTGATGACCGGCTTCGCGCTGGCTTTCGCGCGCGCCACCGGCGAATACGGCTCGGTGATTTTCATCGCCGGCAATATGCCGATGGTGTCGGAAATTACGCCGCTGTTCATCATCACCAAGCTGGAGCAGTACGACTACGCCGGCGCCACCTCGATCGCGGTGGTGATGCTGGTGGTGTCCTTCATCCTGCTGCTAGGTATCAATCTGCTGCAAGCTTGGGCTCGCGGAAAGTCGGGGAAATAATATGAGCGGAGCTCCTGTCAACAACGTGCGCCGCGGCGAACTGCCATCCGCGCCGCAAATCCTTGAACCGCGCTGGGTGCGTGGCGTGCTGATCGCCATCGCGCTGATTTTCCTGACGCTGTTCCTGTTCGTGCCGCTGGTCGCGGTGTTCTTCGAGGCGCTGAAAAAAGGCTGGGATGCATACGCTGCCGCCATTATCGAAGAAGACGCCATCTCGGCCATCAAGCTGACCCTGATTACCGCCGCGATTGCCGTGCCGCTGAACCTGGTGTTTGGCGTGGCTGCTTCGTGGTGCATCGCCAAGTTTGAGTTCCGCGGCAAGAGCGTGCTGCTGACCTTGATCGACTTGCCGTTCTCGGTATCGCCGGTGATTTCGGGCCTGATCTATGTGCTGCTATTCGGCGCGCAAGGCTGGTTCGGCCCCTGGCTGATGGAGCACGACATCAAGATTCTGTTCGCGGTGCCGGGCATTGTGCTGGCGACCATCTTCGTCACCTTCCCATTCGTGGCGCGTGAGCTGATTCCGCTGATGCAGGCACAAGGCAGCGAAGAAGAAGAGGCCGCTATCGTACTGGGCGCATCGGGCTGGGACACCTTCCGCCGCGTGACGCTGCCGAACATCAAGTGGGGCCTGCTGTACGGCGTGATCCTGTGTAACGCGCGCGCCATGGGCGAATTCGGCGCAGTGTCGGTGGTGTCCGGCCACATCCGTGGCGAGACCAACACCATGCCGCTGCAAGTGGAGATTCTCTACAACGAGTACAACTTTGCCGCCGCCTTTGCCGTGGCGTCCCTGCTGGCCTTGCTGGCGCTGGTGACGCTGGTGGTGAAAACCTTTATCTCCTGGCGCCTGAACGAATCCGTCGCCGACGAAGTACGCACTACGGAGTAATACCATGACGATCCAAGTTAAAAACATCAACAAGCGTTTCGGCGATTTCGTCGCCCTCAACAACATCTCGCTGGACTTCCCGCAGGGCGAACTGACCGCGCTGCTCGGCCCGTCGGGCTGCGGCAAGACCACGCTGCTGCGCTGCATCGCCGGCCTCGAGCATCCTGATTCGGGCCAGGTGCTGCTGGACGGCCAGGACGCGTCCGACCGCCATGTGCGCGAGCGCCAGGTCGGCTTTGTGTTCCAGCACTACGCGCTGTTCAAGCACATGACCGTGTTTGAAAACGTCGCCTTCGGCCTGCGCGTGAAACCGCGCAGCGAGCGTCCGTCGGAAGCGGAGATTCGCCGCAAGGTCAAAGACCTGCTGGAACTGGTGCAGCTCGATTGGCTGGCCGACCGTTATCCGCCGCAGCTGTCGGGCGGCCAGCGTCAGCGTATCGCCCTGGCGCGCGCGCTGGCCGTTGAGCCGCGCGTGCTGCTGCTGGACGAACCGTTCGGCGCGCTGGACGCGAAGGTGCGCAAGGAACTGCGCCGCTGGCTGCGCCGCCTGCACGACGAACTGCACGTCACTTCCATCTTCGTCACCCACGACCAGGAAGAAGCGCTGGAAGTGGCCGACCAGGTGGTGCTGATGAACAAGGGTAACGTCGAACAGATCGGCGCGCCGGACGAGGTGTACAACCATCCGGCCTCGCCATTCGTGTACGGCTTCCTCGGTAACGTCAACGTGTTCCACGGCCGCGTGCAAGACGGCGTGCTGGCTAGCGGCGACGCCAGCTTCACCGTGCCGGGCCAGCCGGGTGCGGATGGCAAAGGTACCGCTTACGTGCGCCCGCACGAACTGGACGTGGACCGCTACACCCCCGGCGCCGAAGGCATTGTGGTCAAGCTGCGCCGCGCCCACGCCATCGGCCCACTGGCCCAGCTCGACCTGGAGCGTGGCGACAACGCCGAATTGATCGAAGCAGTGATCCCTAACGAACGCTTCAGCAGCCTTGGCCTCAAAGAAGGCGAAACGCTGGTGGTGCGTCCAAAACGTCTGCGCGTGTTCGTGGACGAAGGAGCGTCCATATGAATTTTCAACAGCTGCGGTCTATCCGCGAAGCCGCCCGTCGCGGCTACAACCTGACTGAAGTAGCGAATGCCTTGTTCACCTCGCAGCCTGGCGTGTCGCGCCAGATCCGCGAACTGGAAGACGAACTGGGCGTCGTGATTTTCGAACGTAACGGCAAGCGCCTGACCGGCATGACCGAGCCGGGCAAAGGCATCCTGAAAATCATCGACCGCCTGCTGATCGAGGCCGAGAACTTGCAGCAAGCCAGTCTCGAATACACCGGCCAGCAAAGCGGCACTTTGAGCGTGGCGGCCACCCACACGCAAGCGCGCTATGCGCTGCCGAAAGTGGTGCAGAGTTTCCGTACCGCGTACCCTGACGTGCGCATCGCCTTGCAGCAGAGCGCGCCCGAGCACATCGCCGAATGGATTTTGTCCGGCAAGACCGACATCGGCATTGCAACCGAGGGCTTGTCGGCGTTCCCGGATCTGGTGTCCTTCCCGTGCTACCGCTGGAGCCACTTGATCGTAGTGCCGGACGGCCACCCGCTGCTGTCCAAGTCGCCGATCAAGCTGGAAGATCTGGCCGAGTTCCCGCTGATTACCTACGACGTCGGCTTTACTGGCCGTGGCCACATCGACGCCGCTTTCGAGCAGGCCGGCGTGCGTCCGGACATCGTGCTGACCGCCATGGACTCGGACGTGATCAAGCAGTACGTATCGCTCGGCCTCGGCGTGGGCATTGTCGCCTCGATGGCATTCGACCACGGCCGCGACAAAGGCATGCGCGCGGTGGAAGCGTCGCACCTGTTCGCGCAAAACACCACCCGGCTGGCGGTGCGCAAGGGCGCTTACCTTCGCTCCTACGCCTACCATTTCATCCAGCAATTCGCGCCGGATCTGACCCGCGCCGATATCGACGCCGCCCTCAACGGCGGGGATCTGTCCTGATTCCCCTGCCGCCGCCTCGTAATTGTGGCGGCGGCAAAACAGTTCTTAAATTTTCCTAAATTGCATTAACAAATCGCCATATACTGAATCCCTGCAACCAACTCCGGGGAGCGCGTTATGGGCATCGGCAATTGGAAGATCGGTTACCGGCTGGCGGCCGGTTTGGGCGTGGCCATCATCTTCATGATCGGCATTTCCGTTGTCGGAATAGGCAATCTTGGCAAGTTGAATAACAACACCAAAGATCTCGCCACGGACAAGGTTCCCAAGGTGATACTGGCGTACGAGACCATCGGCGGACTCAACGACATCGCGCGCGCGATGCGCAACGCCATGCTATCCAGCGATCCGGCCGTGGTCAAAGCCGAGCTGGAGCGCGTGGACAAGCGCAAGATCGAAAACGCCGAGCGGCTCGACAAGCTGGGCAAACTGATCGCCGACGATCACGACACGGAAAGCCAGGCCAAACTGCAAGCCGTGCTCGATGCGCGCGAAAAATACCTGGTGGTGCAGAATGCCTTCGTGGCGATGTCGGGCGACGTCAGCAAGCACGACGAGTCGATCAAATACCTGCTCACCACGGTGCGTAAAGAGCAGACCGCCTACATGAATGCGCTGACCGACATGGTCAAATTCCAGACCGCCGCGATTGAAGAGACCAGCGCCGTGGCCGAGCAAGCCTACAGCAGTTCGCGCATGACCATGGTGATCTTGACGCTGGTGGCGGCCGCGCTGGCGGCGTGGGTGCTGTACTGGATCACGCGCAGCATCACGCAGCCGCTCAATCGCGCGGTCGGCATGGCGCAGGCGGTGGCCGGCGGCGACCTGACCATGCGCATGGAGTGCACCTCGACCGACGAAACCGGCCAGTTGCTGCGGGCGCTGATCGATATGAACGATTCGCTGGCGCGCACGGTGGGGCAGGTGCGTTCGGGAACGGACACCATCACCAACGCTTCCAACGAAATCGCCAACGGCAATCTCGATCTATCGACGCGCACCGAGCAGCAGGCCTCCAGTCTGGAGGAGACCGCGTCTTCAATGGAGGAACTGACGTCAACCGTGTCGCAAAACGCCGAGAATGCGCGGCAAGCGACCAAGCTGGTGGTGGCAGCGTCCGATTACGCCACCAAGGGCGGGCAAGTCGTGGGCGAGGTGGTGACCACCATGGGCGCGATCAAGGAAAGCTCGACCAAGATTGTCGACATCATCAGCGTGATTGACGGCATCGCGTTCCAGACCAACATCCTCGCACTGAATGCAGCGGTGGAAGCGGCGCGCGCGGGTGAGCAGGGCCGGGGCTTTGCGGTGGTGGCGTCGGAAGTGCGCAACCTCGCGCAGCGTTCGGCCTCGGCGGCCAAGGAAATCAAGGAGCTGATCGGGCGCTCGGTGGAGACGGTCGACGCGGGCGCAGCGCTGGTCGATCAAGCCGGCGCGACCATGCAGGGCATCGTGCAATCGGTGCAGCAGGTGGCGGACATCATGAAGCAGATCAGCGCCGCCAGCAGCGAGCAAAGCACCGGCATCGAGCAAGTCAATCAAGCCATCGTGTCGATCGACGACGTCACCCAGCAGAACGCCGCGCTGGTGGAGGAAGCGGCCGCCGCGGCGCAAAGCATGCGCGACCAGGCGGACTTGCTGGCAAAGGCTGTCAGCGTGTTCAAGCTGGCCGGCACGCCGTCACCGGCATTGCCGGCGCGGCGCTACGCGGCTCTTACCAACTAAAGCCGGCCTTGGCGTAGTAGTAGCGGCCGTTGAAGCCGTTCGGCGCCCAGCCGCTGTACGGGTTGATGCCGTTGTTGTTGAGATTGCCGGCCGACGTGACTTGATCCGGGTAGCGGTCGGTCACGTTGTCCACGCCCACGCTCAGGCGCCAGTTTTTGCCCAGCTTAACGCTGGCCGACAAATCCAGCACCCACTGCGGATCGTAAGTCTGATCCAGCGCGGCGCTATTCTGCGGCACGGTAAAGCTGCCGTAGCGCGTGACGACTGCGCGCGCGCCCCATGCATCGAGCGACCAGTCGGTCGCCAGGCTGAACTTGTCCTTAGGCGAGCCGACCGTCAGACGGTTGACGGTTTGGCGGTCAATCAGCGTCAAGCCGTTGGCGGTCAAGATGGCTGGATTGGCGTTCACATGCTCAACCGAATTCTTGTTGTGGTTGTAGGCAGCCGTGAAGTCATAGCGCCCGGCCTTGCTGGTGTCCCAGCGATAGGTGCTCAGTACATCGACGCCGGTGGTGCGGGTATCGATGGCGTTGGTGAAGTAGCGGCCAGCGCCCACCAGCAAGCCTTGCTTGGCCAGCGTGTCTTTCAGCGCTTGGTTCAAGGTCATATTGGCTGACAGCGCAATACGGTCATCGATATTGATGCGATAGGCGTCGATGCTGGTAGTCCAGTTGCGGCTAGGCTGCAACAACAAGCCGAGGCTGTAGTTGCGGGCTTTCTCGGCCTTCAGCGGCGTGGCGCCCAGCGCAGCGGCGGCTGGGCTGCCGACTGCAAAGGTGCCGGTTTCAATCGGCGTATTCACGCCATTTACCACCGAGAAGTTGGTGGTGGTGATGGTGTAGAACTGCTGCGCCAGCGACGGCGCGCGGAAGCCGGACGAAGCGGTTGCACGCAGCGACACCACGTCGTTGAAGGCGTAGCGGGTCGAACCTTTGACCGAGGTGGTGTTGCCGAAGTCGCTGTAGCGCTCGTGGCGCACTGCGGCCGAGGCGGAGAACTGTTTGGTCACCTCGGCTTCAAAGTTGGCGTAGATCGATTCGTTGTGGCGGCTGTTGCTGCCCGCATTCACGGCGCGGAAACCGGAGAAGCCTTGCGCGCCGGAGCCGCTGTACGAAGCCACATCGCCGGCGCCGATCTCATATTCCTCGCGGCGGTATTCTGCGCCCAGCGCTACCGTCAGCGGGCCGCTGAAAGCTTCCACCGGATAGTCGTGCGCCACGTCCACGTTCAGCAGCGATTGCGAGTTCTTCAGCTTGCCCGCGTAGAAGTGGGTTGGGCTGGCTTCTTTCAGATCCAGGTTGACGGTGTTGTCGAGATCCAGCTTGAATTCGTTTTGGCCATAGTTCAGGCTCACATCCCAACGCCAGCCAGACGCTTCGCCGCGCAGGCCGGTCACCAGCGAGGTGTCGGTCGATTTGCTGTTCTCCAGCGGCAGGAAGCCTTCCGGGTAAATCGTCGAGCGGCCAAAGCTGCGCCACGTGGCGGCTGCCGAGGTGTCGCGCTGGCCGTAGTTGGCGAAGGCATACCAGTCGATGTTGTCGCTCACGCGGTACTGGCTATTGAGGAACAGCACGCGGGGCTTGGTTTCAGGATCGCCAAAGCGCTGATTGACTTTGCCGTAGCGTGGATCGGTCGGATAGCGGTAGTCGGCGCCGGCACGGTTGGTCGGATCGCGGTCGGCGGCATCGATGGCGATGCGCACCCAGCCGTCCTCGCCCAGGTTGAACCCGGTCGAGCCGCGCAGCGAGACTTGCTTGCCGTCGCGTTCCTGGTATTCGCCAAAGCCGATCTCGGCATCGCCGCCGGCTGCGCCTTTTTTCAGGATGATATTGATCACGCCGGCAATCGCGTCGGAACCGTACTGCGCCGCCGCGCCATCACGCAGTACTTCGATGTGATCGATGGCCGACAGCGGAATCGCATTCAGATCGACCGGCGCCGAACCACGGCCTTGCGTGCCGTTGACGTTGACCACCGCCGACGAATGGCGGCGCTTGCCATTGACCAGCACCAGCACTTGATCCGGCGACAGGCCGCGCAATTGCGCAGGGCGGATGGCGTCACTGGCGTCCGCACCGGATGGGCGCGGGAAATTCAGCGACGGCAGTACGCGGCCCAGCACGGTGGCCAGCTCAGTGGAGCCGCTGGCTTGCAGCTCGCGCGCGCCGATGATGTCGACCGGCGATTCGGAATCGACAGTGCGGCGGTTTTTGGCATAAGTGCCGGTCACCACCACGGACTGCAATTCGCCATCAGCGGCTTGCTGTGCAAAGGCAGGAATAACGACGGAAGAAATCAGGCTGGCTAACAGCAGTGGGCGTACGCGCATCGGTAAACTCTGTGAAGTATCAATGCCAAAAGCTTATCAGCGGGCAGCCGCGCTGCCCACGAATGGTTCTGACTATTGATATTCAAGTTTCGAGTTACTGGCCTGGATTGGTGATGGCGGCGTGGATTTGATCCACCTGCTTGATTACGTCCGGCGGCAGCACGATGTCGTAAGCATCGATGTTGTGCTTGAGCTGCTCGAGATTGGTGGCGCCGATGATGGTCGAGGCCACGAACCAGCGCGAGTAGCACCACGCCAGCGCCAGTTGGGCCGGCGTCAGGCCGTTGTCGCGCGCCAGCTTGGCGTAGCGCGCAGTCGCCTCCAGTACGGCCGGGCGCAGGTAGCGCGGGCTCCAGGTCGGCGGGAAGATGGTCAGGCGGCCATGGGTTTTCGGATCGTCGAGATACTTGGCCGTCAGCTGGCCGAACGCCAGCGGGCTATACGCCAGCAGGCTGACGTTCTCGCGGAAGCAGGTTTCGTCCAGCAGGCTGGTCTCGTAATGGCGTGCCGTCAGGTTGTACAGGTTCTGGATGGAGGCAAGGCGCGGCAAGTCTTTCATCTCGGACTGCTTGATGAATTCGCTCACGCCCCAGTTGGTCTCGTTCGAGACGCCAATCGCGCCGATCTTGCCTTCTTTGACCAGGTCGCCCAGCGCGGCCAGCGTTGCCTCGATGGCCACGCACGGCCGCTCCTGCTTGGGATTGAAGGTATTGTTGCCGAAGATGGGCGCGTTGCGGCTGGGCCAGTGCAATTGGTATAAATCGATATGCTCGATTTGCAGGCGCTGCAAGCTGGTCTCCACCGCAGCCTTGAGGTTGCGTGCATCGAAGTCGCGCGCGCGGCCGCCGCGCACCCAGGTGATGCCGGCGTTGGGACCGGCCGCCTTGGTGGCGATCACCACCTTGTCGCGCAGGCCGGTCTTCTTCAGCCAGCTGCCGATGTAGCGCTCGGTGAGACCCGAGGTTTCCGCGCGCACCATCACTGGGTACATTTCCGCCGTGTCGATGAAGTTGATGCCGCGCTCGAATGCGTAGTCGAGCTGGCTGTGTGCTTCCGCCTCGGTGTTTTGCTCGCCCCACGTCATGGTGCCGAGGCAAACCTTGGTGACGTGGAGATGGCTGTTACCCAGTTTTACCTTCTGCATATGCGCTCCTTTTAGAGTCCGTTTCAAAAAGCCCGCAGCTTCGTTGCGGCTCCTCGCCGTGCTAACGCACTGTCTTCGTCGTCGCGCCTCGCTGCGTGCATTTTGAACCAGCCTCTTAGCGTACCGCGTCCGCGCAATCCTTGATCAGTGCCGGGCCGGCGTAAATCAGGCCGCTGTACAGCTGCACCAGTTGCGCGCCGCAATCCATTTTGACCTTGGCGTCCGAGCCTTGCATGATACCGCCCACGCCGATGATCGGCAGCGCATCGCCGAGCTCGGCCTTGAGCAGGCGGATCACGGTGTTCGAGAACTGGAACACCGGCGCGCCCGACAGGCCGCCCGCTTCCGCGCCGTGCAGCATGCCGGTGACGGCGTCGCGGTTGAGCGTAGTGTTGGTGGCGATGACGCCGTCGATCTTGTGGCGGATCAGCGCGTCGGCAATGTTCTTGACCTGGTCGCCATCCATGTCCGGCGCAATCTTCAGCGCCAATGGCACGTAGCGCTTGTGCTGGTCAGCCAGGCGCAGTTGCGCATCCTTCAGCGTGCTCAGCAAACCATCCAGTTCCGAGCCGCCTTGCAGCTGGCGCAGGTTTTTGGTGTTCGGCGAGGAGATGTTGACGGTAACGTAGCTGGCGTATGGATACACCTTCTCCAGGCAGTGCAGGTAATCGTCGGTGGCGCGCTCGATCGGCGTATCGGCATTCTTGCCGATGTTCAGGCCCAGCACGCCGGCCTTGTCCTGGTAGAAGCGCGAGGATTGCACGTTGGCGACAAACGCATCGACGCCGCCGTTGTTGAAGCCCATGCGGTTGATGATGGCGTGCGCTTCCGGCAGGCGGAACATGCGCGGCTTGGGATTGCCCGGCTGCGCGCGCGGCGTCACGGTGCCGACTTCAATCGAGCCGAAGCCGAGATCGGCCAGCGCATCGATGTACGCGCCGTCCTTGTCGAGACCGGCGGCAAGGCCGACCGGATTTTTAAACGTAATGCCCATCACGGTGCGCGGGTCGGCTTTCGGCTGCTGGACCAGCTTGGTCAAACCCAGCGACGCGGCGCGTTTCAGTGCAGGCAGGGTGAAGTGGTGGGCCTCTTCGGCGTCCATCGAAAACAGCATGGGACGGGCGAGGGAATACAGGAATTTGTTGGACATGGGGCGCTCTGGTTGTAGTTCGCCCGTATTTTATCAGGCGTCCAGCACGCTCCACACGCCTTTCACGCGGGCTTCCAGCGGTTTGAAGTTGGTTTTGTAAGACATTTTCGGGCTTTCCTTGATCCAGTAGCCGAGGTAGACGTAAGGCAGTTTTAGTTCGCGGGCTTGTTCAATTTGCCACAGCACGTTGAAGGTGCCGTAGGATGCGCCCTCGACATCGGGATCGAAGAAGGTGTACACCGACGACAAGCCGTCCGACAGCACGTCGATGATGCTGACCATGCGCAGCGTGCCGCCCGGTTCGCGGAACTCCACCAGCCGCGTGTTGACGCGGCTTTGCAGCAGGAATTGCGCGTACTGGTCGCGGCTGTCCTGATCCATGCCGCCACCGGCGTGGCGCTTGCTCTGATAGCGCAGATACAGTTCGTAGTGCTCGTCGGAGAACGATAGTGTGGCCACGCCCGCGATCAACTCGCCGTGCTTGAGCCATGCGCGGCGCTGGGTGCGGTTGGGCTGGAATTGGTCGGCCACCACGCGCACCGGAATGCAGGCCTGGCAGCCGTCGCAATATGGCCGATAAGTAAAGATGCCGCTGCGGCGGAAGCCGTTCTTTACCAGTTCCGAGTAGACATCTGCATTGATTAAGTGCGAAGGCGTGGCTACCTGCGAGCGGGCCTGACGAGCGTCGAGGTAGCTGCAAGGGTAGGGCGCCGTCGTGTAAAACTGCAGCGTCGCGAAAGGCAGGTCGTTCAAGTGCGTCATGCACGTCCTATCTGGCCGATGGTTATGTCTTTATGCTAGCTTAACTGGCTGGCGCGAGTGGTGCAATTGGTTCCCATCCGGTGATATGGGGCAATTCAATACTGTTGCGCAGATGCGCCAGGAATTGCGCGCGCGGAATCGGCGCAGCGCCTAGCGAGGCCAAATGACCGGTCTCTTGTTGGCAATCGATCATGGTTACGCCTTTGTCACGCAGGAAGCGCACCAGATAGGATAAGGCGATCTTTGATGCATCGGTCACGCGCGCGAACATCGATTCGCCGTAGAACATGCGGCCGATGCAGACGCCGTAAGCGCCGCCGACCAACTCGCCATCGAGCCAGAGTTCGGTTGAGTGCGCGTAGCCCATGCGGTGCAAGCCGGTGTAGCCGGCGATGATGTCTTCCGAGATCCAGGTGCCGGGGCCGTCGCGGCGCGGGGCGGCGCAGGCGCGCATCACTTCTTCAAACGCGCTGTCGAAGCGGACTTGCCAGCGGCCGCCTTCTTCGCGGCTGCGTTCGATCTTGCGCAGGGTTTTCTTCAGTGAATCGGAGATGCGGAACTGGTCGGTCATCAGCACCATGCGCGGATCGGTGCTCCACCACAAAATCGGCTGGCCTTCCGAGAACCACGGGAAGATGCCGTTTTTATACGCCATCAGCAAGCGCTGCGGCGACAGGTCGGCGCCGGCTGCCAGCAAACCCGGCGCGTCCGTGGTCAGCGCCTCGGAGACGTCGGGGAACGGCGTGTGGGTGTCAAGCCACGGAATCATAGGTGATGCGTCACGTGGTCGGTTCGATGTCGGAGCGCATATTGCGGACGATGTCCTGCGTGTGGAAACCGTAGCTGCCGCCTTCGCGGATTTTGACGCGATCAGCAAAGAACAGTTCCAGCGTGGTGCGGATGGTCGGGAAGGCCAGATCGTCCCACGGAATTTCCGCTTCGCTGAACATTTGCACGTCGAGGCTTTCTTCACCGGGTGCGAAGTCGAGGTCGATCAGTTCGGCCAAGTAGAACATGTGGACTTGGTGAACGCGCGCCACGTTGAGCAGCGTGAACAGATTGCCAAGTTTGATATTGGCGCCAGCTTCTTCCTGCGTTTCGCGCATGGCGGCTTCGGCGGTGGTTTCATTGTTTTCCATGAAGCCGGCCGGCAGCGTCCAGTAGCCGTAGCGCGGCTCGATGGCGCGCTTGCACAGCAGGACTTTCAATTCGCCATCCCGTTCCCATACCGGGATCGAGCCCAGCACCATTTTCGGATTCTGGTAATGGATGGTGGCGCAGCTGGCGCTGGAGCACACAAAGCGGGGGCGGTTGTCACCAGCCGGGATCGACAGGCTGACGGGGGAGGCGCATTCGGAACAGAATTTCATAAACTAGTTGAGCAAGTCGGTTTTATGCTTACTTTACACCGATTGCTGCTTGCGCGGCGTGTTGCCCCTCGTACGGGCTCGGCATTTATTCGATCTATCGCGAATCTTTCCGGGATTGATATTGCCTAAACTCTAGATCTGCCCTATAATACTGGCATCAGACGCGGGGTGGAGCAGTCTGGCAGCTCGTCGGGCTCATAACCCGAAGGTCACAGGTTCAAATCCTGTCCCCGCAACCAAATTCTAAAGCCGTTGATACCGTCAAGGATCAGCGGCTTTTTCGTTTTGTTCCGGGAAAAAATCTTCATCAAGGATTTGATCGGTGGTGTAGGGGACTTCCTTCGGAAACGTCGAGCGTGGCAGATGGGTTTCTGCTGCTGCATCTTTTATTGCACCGGGATATTCGTCGGCGACGTACTCGTCGAGATTTCGCCGTAGGCTAGGCATTCTTTTGAGCACCTTCGCAATATGTTTGCGTTGCGTCTTGATGGTTCGGAGCCAGCTATTGCAGCTGCGAGTTGGCTGAAATTGATATTTCAAGAGGTGGTGGAGCAGCAGTTCGATACGAGACTCCACCTCTCGTTTGTCTTTACGCTCTTGGTACCCCAGCTCTGAAATGATGTTTTCCAGATCCAGCTGATCGAATTGACCGGTACGCAGTAAGGCGATCTGATGTTCCGTCCAGATCAGGGCATCGGTTTCGTAGAGGCTGTTGAGATGATCATCCATGAGGCACCATCGTAGAACGGGGAGGGAGCTCCCACTTTATGCTGAATCAACGGCGTTATCGTTTTCGCCGGGGAAGAAGTCCTGATCAAGAATTTGATCCACGGTGTATGGATTTTCTTGCGGGAAGGCGGCATTAGGCATGCGTGTTTCTCGCGCGGCGGCCTTTACTGCTTTGGGATAGCCAAGTGCCACGTACTCATCAACCTGCGGTCGCAGACTGGGCATTTGTTCCAGTATGTCCTGTATTGCATATCGGTGCTCAAGGATTAAGCTGCCCCAGCGTCGTGAGCGTTGTTGCGGACGAAATTCGTGCTTCAGCAAATTCGTCATTAAGACGCGTAGACGACGTGCGACCTCATCCTTGTCTTCTTGCACTTGGTACTCCAACTCCGCAATGACGCTCTCAAGATCAAGTTGATCGAATTTTCCAGCGCGCAGCAAAGCAATTTGCTGTTCCGACCAAATCAGAGCGTCGGGTTCAGAGCGGTTGTTGATGTGATTGTCCATAGCGCACCATCGTAGAACGCCGATCGGACTTTCACTTTATGCTGGATCAAATAGAGGTGCAAGCGGCCACGGCTTTGCGAATGTAGTCGACGGTGGCTTGGTTGACCCATGTGCCTTTGAGGAGTTCGGGCTCGTTGTCGTGGGCGAGGTCGATGCGGGCTTGCAGGCCGGGGCTGTCGCCGATGCGGTCACGGATCAGTTGCTGCCATTCGCGCGCCAGGGCTTGCGAGGCTGGATCTTCCGGCGGCACGCCGTTTTCCATTTGGCGTTGTAGATTGAGGTAGAGCGCGGTGGATTCGATCGATGGCTTGGCGCTGGTGGTGCGCAACTGCTGCATCTCTTCCTCGGTGAGGTACTTTGCGTAGATCGCCATCTTGCGCGCCGTGAAGGCTTGGCTCAGGTACATGTACTGCTGGATTTTCTCGCTGATCGGCGAGTTCTCGCCGGCGTCTTTTTGTTGTTGCAGCATGGCGGTCATGCGCATCGCGAATTCGAGATCGTTGCCGGTGTCCCGCTCCAGCGTTTCCATCCAGCGCTGTGCCAGCATGCTGGCTTCTTCGCTGTCCGGCGGTACGCCGCGCATCATCATGGATTTCAGTTCGGCGGTCATGGTGCGCCATTTGGCGTTGCGGCGCGCGTCTTGCTGCCAGAAGGGCAGGCGGCGTAATTCGTCTGGCGTGAAGTACTGCTCGTACAGTTTCATGTGTTCCAACGTGCCTAGCCAATCTTCCAGCGCGGGATCGCCATCGCCGCTCATTTGCTGCTGCAAGCGGCTTAGTTGCTCGCGCAGCGCGGAGGCTTGTTTGATCTGCTGGTCTAGCGCCGCAATCTGCTGGGCGACAATATCGGCAAACGGTGCATCGGGACTGGCGAGAAAAGTGGCGATGTCCGATAGCGACATGCCGAATTTGCGCAGCGCTTGTATATGGTGCAGGCGCGCCACGTCGGCGCTGTTATACAGACGATAGCCGGAATCGGCGCGCGCCGATGGCGTCAGCAAGCCGATGCTGTCGTAGTGGTGCAGCGCGCGCACGGTCAGGCCGGAACGCGTCGCCAGTTCGCCGATTTTCAGTACTGTTTTATCCATGCGTTGAAGTGTAGCGTTAAACGGTGGCTTTGATGAGGCCCAGGCCCGCCGCCGCAGCGCCATGCTCGACGTGGCGGAAGCCGAATTGCGACAGCATGTGCTCCAGCATCTGCGGCTGAAAAGTGGCAAGCGCGTAGTCGAAGGTGATGCTGCTGCCAGGCGCGCAGCACGCAACGTCCTGCAAGATACGCATGACTTCATCGGGCTTGAGTGCAGCGCTGGCGCCCAGCCATTCAAGGCTGGCGACGGCGCCGGATTGCTGAATTTCGTCCAGATCGTGCATGAGGTTCTCCTTGAGGTTCATGCACCGATCGTAAAGCCTGACGTAGCGTGAGGCTCAAGCGTTTTTTAATCTTCTGAGCGCGGGTGCAGGCTGGCCCACAGGTGGGCGGCGGCCATGGTGCGGTGGGGGGAGTAGGCGGCGAGGATTTGTTCGGTGCGTTTGATGTCGGGTTTGACGTCTTCGCCGAGCAGCGTTTGCAGGGCGGCGCGCACGGCGACATCGCCATGCAGCGAGCAGTCGGCGTAGCCATAGCCGCGCAACAGGCCGTAGTTGACGGTCCACGGGCCGATGCCTTTGACGGCCAGCAGTGCGGCCGAGATTTGTTCGATGCTGTTGTCTTCAGCGAGGTCTAGTCGCAGTGTGCCGTCAGCGACCAAGGCGGCCAGGCGCAGTATGGTCTCGGCTTTGGCGCGCGAGAATTTGCGGCTGGTGAGGTCTTCGATCGACAGCGTGGCAGCGCTGCGCGCATCGGGATAGCACCATAAGCCGCTGCTGTGCTGACGGCCCGCTTGCAGGATGAAGGTGCGGCGCAGTGAGATCGCAAACGAGAGGTTGATCTGCTGGCCGATGATGGCCCACGTCAGCGCTTCAAACACGGTGGCCGATTGCACGATGCGCAGGCCCGGTTGCTTGCGCGCCAGCGCGGCAAACAGCTTGTCCTTTTTGACGAAGGCGCTGAACGGCGCGGGATCAATGCGCAGCCCAAGGATGCTGATAGCCGCTTCGCGCGCGTGTTCCTGCGCGTTCTTGGACAGCTTGCCGTCTGCGTGCACAGTGATGCTGGCGCTGGACGGCGCCAAGGCGATATCCAATACCATCGGCACGCCATCCAGCAGCACGCCTTTACGCAGGCGTTCGGCGCTGACTTCTTCGGCGATGCTCTCGGCGTCGCGGCGATGGAAGGCCAGTACGTCGCCTAGCCGAAAATCCTGGGGCAGCGCCAGCGTGAAAGGCTTCATGCCTGGCGCGCCTTGCTCAGGAAGCCGAAGCTCGGGCGGAAGCCGGTCACCAGCGCGGTGCCGGTGATCACGATAGCTGCGCCGGCAAAGGTGTACCAGCCCACGGTCTCGCCAAGGAACATCACGCCCCACAGGATGCCGAACAGCGGGCTAAGGAAAGTCACGGTCAGCGCCGACGATGGGCCGACGTCCTGGATCAAACGGAAGTAGATCAGGTAAGCCACGCCGCTGCACAACACGCCTAGTGCAATCACCGCGCCCATGATGCCGATGGTCGGTTCGCCCGGCGCCGGGAAGAACGGCACCACCGGCAGCACCAGCAGCGCTGATGCCCACATCGAGCCATGCGCATTGGCGAACGGCTCCACCGCCTTGGCCTGCTTGGCGTAGTTGGAAGCGATGCCGTAGTTGAAGGACGCGAACAGCACCGCCGCAATCGCAATACCCGCACCGGGCTTGGAACTGACGTGATCAAAGCCCACCAGCAGCGCCACACCGATGGTGCCCAGCGCGAGACCAAGCATCACTTTGCCGCTGACCATGGTGCGCGACCACACGGCGGCAATCAGCGTGCCCCACAGCGGCGTGGTGGCGTTCAGCACCGCCAGCACGGAGGCCGACAGCGTGCGCGCCGCAAACGCGAACATCAGGAACGGCAGCGCGGAGTTGAACAGGCCGAGGATGACGTAGTGCTTCCAGTGTTGTTTGAGATCCAGCGTCTTTTTCAGGAACACGCCGATCACCGCAAGGAACAGCGCGGCAAACAGCACGCGGTATTCGATCAGCACCGCGGCGCCCAGCACCGGCGCGGCAATCCGCATGAACAGGAAGGAGCCGCCCCAGATAGCGGCCAGCAGGATTAGGCGGAGGAGGTTGGTGGTGCTCATGCGGATTCCCGTGGTGTGAAGTCGCTATTGTCCGCCGGCGCGACGGTAACGCGCCAGCCGATTCTTGCCATAGAATTGTCAGATCGCGCCAATCTCGACGATGCAGGCGGCGTCTCCCGGCTTGGTCGGCGCGGCGGCGTGCGGCACGATCATCTCAGTCGGCACGCCGTTTTTAATCGCTGTCATCTCGGCCAGGATGGAGATGGCGATTTCGGACGGCGTCTTGCTGCCGATGTACAGGCCTATCGGCCCGTGAAGGCGCGCCAGCTGCTCAGGCGTCAAGTCGAATTCAAGCAGTCGCTCGCGGCGCTTGCTGTTGTTCAGGCGCGAGCCAATGGCGCCGACGTAGAAGGCGTCCGACTTCAAGGCCTCCATCAGCGCCAGGTCGTCAAGCTTGGGATCGTGCGTGAGCGCCACCACGGCGCTGCGGCGATCCAGCTTCATATCGATCACCACGTCGTCCGGCATTTCGTGCACCAGCTGTACGCCATCGACGTGCCAGCCGGCGCGGTATTCTTCGCGCGGATCGCACACGATCACGCTGTAGTCCATGGCCAGCGCAATCTGCGCGAGGAGGCGCGACAACTGGCCTGCGCCAATAATCAGCAAGCGCCAACGCGGGCCGTGGATGGTCACCATGGCCTGCTCGCTGACTTGCAGCTGTGCGCCCGGCGCGGCCTTGGAGAGCTCCACCTCGCCGCTATGCAGGTCTAGGCGGCGCTGCACCAGCTCATGGCGCTCCAGCCGCTCCAGCAGCTCGGCGATGCGGCTGCGTTCCGACAGCGGCTCAATCGACAATTCAATGGTGCCGCCGCACGGCAGGCCGAAACGATGCGCCTCATCGGCAGTGATGCCGTAGCTGACGATTTCCGGGATAGTGCGGCTGATGCCCTCGTTGCGCACGCGCGCAATCAAGTCATCCTCGATGCAGCCGCCCGAGACGGAGCCGATCACCGTGCCGTCTTCGCAGATGGCCAGCGTGGCGCCGATCGGGCGCGGGCTGGAGCCCCACGTCTTGATGACAGTGATCAGTTCACAGCGGCGCCCGGACGCAATCCATGCGGCGCTGGTTTTCAATACTTCGAGGTCGATAGAGTCCATGAATGGAATATACTACGCCGATGCTAATTTTGCAGGGGACTGACATGCCACAGAAGGAAGACGACGGTTCGCCAAAGTTCGGCCGCCTGTTGATCGTGCTGATTTGCGCGGTGCTGGTGTGTGTCGGCCTGACGTGGGTGATGGCGACCTTCTTCCCCAACTTCCCTAGTTAAATCTTGCAGGCCGCTTCCAGCGCGCTATCAAACGCGCTGTCCGGCACGATGTCTTCCGGGTTGAATTTCTCGAATTTATAGTTCTCCACCGGCTCGCCCTTGCCCATCGCTTCCGGGTAGTAGACCTGTGCCAGCAGGGTAGTGGTGTGCTCCTCGCACGCATAAATGTGCAGCATTTTCACCGAGCGATACAGCTTGCCTTCCGGCGTTTTCTGCGGACGCGCATAGCTTTGCATCGACCAGACCTTGCGCGTCTTGTCGGTCTTGATCACGCTGGCTTTGTCGATGTAGAAGACGTTGCCGCTGCTGCTGCCCACCTTCATCCACTGCGCTGCCTGCGCCCAGCCGGCCGCCAACATCAAGGTGATTGCGATCAGGCCGGACTTGTTCATGGCGCTCCCTCAGTGGTTAAGGAACCAGCGGACGCTTGCCCGCTTGCTTGCTGCGGATTTCGGCGACGGTCTTGTCGATCACGCCCATGCGATACGCGGTGGCCGGGTGAACAGCGACATAGCCGTTCAGCACCGTGGCCGGGTACTGCGCAGCGAGGCGCTGCCAAAACGCGCGCGCACCTTCCACGCTGTAGCCGGCGCGCGCCACCATGTACAGCGACAGGTGGTCGGCGGCGCCGTCCAGGTCCTGCGGCATAGGCTTCACGCCGGAAGTCCCGATCAGCATCGACAGGTCGGGGCGCACCGCCACCAGGTTGTCGATGATGCTGCCGACCGTGTATGCCTGCTTGGTGATGGCCGCGTGGCCCAGCACATTGTGGGCGATGTCCTTGGCCAGCACATAAGCGATAGCTTCGTCGCTCTGCGCGAAGTTGACCATGCCGCGCGTGATCATCACGCGCTGGCCGTCGGAGTAGGCGTTGATATTGTCCGAGTTGCCGATGTCGATCTTGAAGGCGCAAGCGCGCGTAATCGGCACCTTGAGCTGCTGGTTGCTGCCGCCGCGCGCCACGGTCAGGTCGAGCGATTGGCTGCTGCTGGCCAGCGGGCCGAGAATGGCAGCTGCCAGCGATTCAGCGTTGGGCCCGACCGGCAGCACTTTGCCGTTGGCGGCGATCAGCGCGTCGCCCTTGCGCAGGCCGGCGCGCGCGGCGCCGCTGCCGGACAACACGCTGGCGACTTCAAGGCGGTCGCCGTAGTTCAGCACCGCTTGCGCGGCGTCGACGAATTCGCCGGTGTAGGAGTATTTGTTTTTGGCGGTGAAGCCGAGCAGGCTGCGGGCCTGCGTGCGGCATAGATCCGCGTTATTGATCAGCAGTGGGCCGGCGATGCGGTACAGGCGATCCTGCAAGGCCACCATCTGGCTCAATTGCGCGCGCGCGGCGCTCATCTTGGCGGTGACCACCGGCGGCGCTTCGGTCACGCTGCTGACGACAGCAGGCGGCGTTTCCGGCGCGGCCGGCTTGGACTGGAAGGAGGAGCAAGCGGAGAGCAGGGCGCTCGCCGCGACGAGGGACAATCGGGATAATGCGCCAAATTTATTTGTCTTGTTCATCCCTGTGCTCCGTCTCCATTCTTGTTAGTGTTTGCCCGTGCTGCCGAAACCGCCGACACCGCGTTCGCTGGTGTCGAATTCTTCAACCACGTTAAAGCCGACTTGCAGTACCGGCACGATGATCAACTGCGCCAGGCGCTCCATCGGATTCAGCGTGAAAGCGCTGTGGCCGCGGTTCCAGGTCGAGATCATCAACTGACCCTGATAGTCAGAGTCGATCAAGCCTACCAGATTGCCCAGCACAATGCCGTTTTTATGGCCCATGCCGCTGCGCGGCAGGATCATGGCGGCGTAGCCGGGATCGCCCACGTGGATCGCCAGGCCGGTTGGAATCAGTACGGTCTGGCCGGCTTCGATCACCATCGGCGCGTCGATGCAGGCGCGCAGATCCAGGCCAGCGGAGCCCGGCGTAGCGTACGCCGGCAACTGGTCTTTCATGCGCGGGTCTAAGATTTTAACGTCAACGTTTTTCATTTATTTAGCAAACAAGGAATGTTGGGAGATCCGCTTCGAGATCTCGGAAATCAATTGGCGCGCCAGCGTCAGTTTGTCGGCGCGCGGCAGAATCGTGTGGCCGTTTTCGTCGAACAGGATGATGGTGTTGTCGTCCTGGCCGAAGGTGTGGTGGCCGATATTCCCTACTAGCAGAGGGATGCCTTTTTTCTCGCGCTTATCGGCGCCGAACTGCACCAGATTTTCCGATTCAGCGGCAAAGCCCACGCAGTAAGGGTGACCGGCCAGGTTGGTGCGGGCTGCCACGGTGGCGAGGATGTCCGGGTTCTGCTCGAACTTCAGGTCCGGCGCGGTGCCGTTTGGATTCTTCTTCAGTTTCTGGTCGCTGGCGTTGGCGATGCGCCAGTCGGCCACCGCCGCCACGGCGATGAAGATGTGCTGGTGATCGACATTGCTCATCACTGCATCGAACATCTGCTGCGCGCTTTGCACGTTGATGCGCTGTACGCCAAACGGCGTAGGCAGCGCCACGGGGCCGGAGACCAGCACCACTTCGGCGCCCGCTTCACGCGCGGCGCGCGCCACGGCGTAGCCCATTTTGCCCGAGGACAGATTGGTGATGCCGCGTACCGGATCGATCGGCTCGAAGGTCGGGCCGGCGGTAATCATGATGCGCTTGCCGGCCAAGACTTTCGGCTGGAATGCAGCGATGACTTCCTCCAGCAGCTGCTCCGGCTCCAGCATGCGGCCGAAACCGACTTCGCCGCAAGCCTGGTCGCCGGCCGCAGGGCCGAACAGCACCACGCCGTCGTCCTTCAGCTGCTGCACGTTGCGCTGGGTGGCTGGGTTCTGCCACATCTCCACGTTCATGGCTGGCGCGATCAGCAGCGGCACGTGGCGCGGACGCGCCACGCACATGGTCGACAGCAGGTCGTCGCACGCGCCATGCGCCAGCTTGCGGATGAAGTCCGCCGAGCAGGGCGCGATGATGACGGCGTCCGCATCGCGCGTGACGTCGATGTGGGCCATGTTGTTGTTGACGCGCGGATCCCACTGGTCGGTGAACACCGGGCGGCCCGACAGCGCCTGCATGGTGACGGCGGTGATGAAGTGGGTGGCCGCTTCGGTCATCACTACCTGCACCGAAGCGCCGGCCTTGGTAAAGGCGCGGCACAGTTCCGCAGCCTTGTAGCAAGCCACGCCGCCGGACAAGCCGAGGACGATTTTTTTACCAGTCAGTTCCATCATGATGCAGCTCCGTTATTTGTTCACGCGGCGCAGTTCGTCCAGGATGAACAGGCCGGCGCCCACGCAGATCGCCGAATCGGCGACGTTAAACGCCGGGAAGTGGCCGATGCCGGCCCAGTGGAAATCGAGGAAGTCGACCACGTGGCCGTACAGCAGGCGGTCGATCACATTGCCGACCGCGCCGCCGAGTATCAGCGACAGCGCCCACGAGAACATGCGCTGGCCGGCGTGCTTCTTCAGCAGGTAGACGATGAAGATGGCCGCGCCGATGCCGATGGCGGTGAAGAAGTAACGCTGCCAACCGCCGCTGTTACTGAGGAAGCTAAACGCCGCGCCCTTGTTATAGGCCAGCACCAGGTTAAAGAACGAGGTGACGAATTTTTCTTCGTGCAGCTGGAAGGTCTTGGTGATGGTGATCTTGGTCAGCTGGTCGATCAGGATCACGAGCGCTGCGATGCACAGCCATGGCGTCAGGCTGGCAGACGATTTGGTTGGGAAGATTTTTTTGGTGGCCATGAATTAGTGGTTCAATACGTCAGCGTAGGCGCTCCCACGTGGGAGCGCCGGCGATATGTTAAGCGAACTTGCGTTTTTCGCCCGCACCAAACAGGTTGCTGTGGCAGCGGCCGCACAGGGTAGGGTGATCCGCGTGCGCGCCAACGTCGGCGCGGTAGTGCCAGCAGCGCTCGCATTTCTCGGCTTTCGATGCTGCCACGCTGACCGCTTCTTCCGCTTCCGAAGCCACTTCGGTGACCGATGCCAGCGAGGTGATGAAGATGAACTTCAAATCATCTTCCAGGCTTGCCAATACCTTGAACTTGTCGCCCGCAGCCTTGATGCTCAATTCCGCTTGCAGCGACGAGCCGATCGCGCCCGAAGTGCGCAGGTCTTCCAGCTGCTTGGTCACGTCGGTACGCACGGTGCGAATGGCGTTGTACTTGGCCAGCAGGGCATCGGCATCGGCCAGTTCCGGCAGCTGCCACCAGGTTTGCGTGAAGATGGTTTCATCGCTGGCTTTCCAGCCTTCGGCGCCGGCGAAGATTTCCCATGCTTCTTCGGCGGTGAAGGACAGCGCAGGCGCCATCAAGCGCAGCAGGCTTTGGGTCAGGTGGTACAGCGCGGTCTGGGCCGAGCGGCGCGATACCGAAGTCACGCCGGTGGTGTACAGGCGATCCTTCAGGATGTCGAGGTAGAAGCCGCCCAGGTCTTCCGAGCAGTAGTTCTGCAGCTTGGAGGTCACTGGCTGGAATTCGTACTGCATGTAGTGCGCTTCGATTTCCTTTTGCAGCTGCGCCATGTTGGCGATGGCGTAGCGGTCGATCTCCAGCAGCTCGGCTACCGGCACGGCGTCCTTGGCGTAGTTGAAGTCCGACAGGTTGGCCAGCAGGAAGCGCAGGGTGTTGCGGATGCGGCGATACGATTCGGTCACGCGCTTGAGGATCTCGTCGGAGATCGACAGCTCGCCGGTGTAGTCGGTCGAAGCCACCCACAGGCGCAGCATGTCGGCGCCCAGCTTGTTCCAGACGTCTTGCGGCGCGACGGTGTTGCCGATCGACTTCGACATCTTCTTGCCTTCGCCATCGACCACGAAGCCGTGGGTCAGCAGCGCCTTGTACGGCGCGGCGCCGTTCAGCATCGAGGACGTCAGCAGCGACGAGTGGAACCAGCCGCGGTGCTGATCCGAGCCTTCCAGGTACAGGTCGGCAGGGAAGGCCGATTGCTCTTTGTGCGAGCCGCGCAGCACGGTCTGGTGGGTGGTGCCGGAATCGAACCAGACGTCCAGCGTGTCCTTGTTCTTGATGTACATGGACGCTTCGTCGCCGATCAGGTCTTTCAGATCCAGCGCCTGCCACGCGTCGATGCCGCTCTTTTCGATCAGCTGCGCCACTTGCTCCAGCAGTTCAGGCGTGCGTGGGTGCAGCGCGCCGGTTTCCTTGTGGACGATGAAGGCCATCGGCACGCCCCACTGGCGCTGGCGCGACAGCGTCCAGTCAGGACGGTTGGCGATCATGCCGTGCAGGCGCGCCTTGCCCCAGTCCGGGAAGAACTGCGTATCTTCGATGCCTTGCAGCGCGGTCTGGCGCAGCGTCGGGCCGCCGTCCTTCGGATGCACGTCCATGCCGGCGAACCACTGCGAGGTGGCGCGGTAGATGATCGGCGACTTGTGACGCCAGCAGTGCATGTAGCTGTGATCGAACATCTTCAGTTCGAACAGGGCGCCGGCTTCTTTTAGCGCGTTGCAGATTGGTTTCGACGCTTCCCAGATGGTCTGGCCGCCGAACAGCGGCAGGGTCGACGCGTACTTACCATCGCCCATCACCGGGGTCAGGATGCTGTCGTCCTTCATGCCGTGCGCGCGGCACGAGATAAAGTCGTCCAGGCCGTAGGCTGGCGCCGAGTGCACGATACCGGTGCCGCTGTCGGTGGTCACGTAGTCGGCCATGTAGACCGGCGACAGGCGGTCGTAGAATGGATCGGCCGCGTGCAGCGGGTGGCGGAAGCTCACGCCGTCAAAGGCCGCGCCGTGGCAGGTGCCGATGGTGGTGCCTTCCAGCTTGTAGCGCGACAGGCAGGATTCGACCAGATCTTGCGCCAGGATCAGCAGCAATGGCTGGCCATCGCGCTCGGTCTGCACCAGCGAGTAGATCACTTCCGGGTGCACGTTCAGCGCCTGATTCGATGGGATGGTCCACGGGGTGGTGGTCCAGATCACCAGGAAGCCGTTATCGGTCGGCAGTTTGTCGAGGCCGAAGATTTGCGCCAGTTTGGCGCTGTCGGCAAACTTGAAGCCGACGTCGATGGCCGGATCGCGTTTGTCCTTGTACTCCACCTCTGCTTCGGCCAGTGCCGACTGGCAGTCGAAGCACCAGTTGACCGGCTTCAGGCCGCGGTAGACGTAGCCTTTTTCCAGCAGCTTGCCGAGGGCGCGCAGTTCGTCGGCCTCGTTGGAGTAGTTCATGGTCAGGTAAGGGTTCTGCCATTCGCCCAGCACGCCGAGGCGGATGAAGTCCTTGCGCTGGCGCTCGACCTGCTCCAGCGCGTAGGCGCGGGCCTTGCTCAGCACGTCGGCGGTCGGCAGGTTCTTGCCGTATTGTTTTTCGATCTGGATCTCGATCGGCATGCCGTGGCAATCCCAGCCCGGTACGTAAGGCGCGTCGTAGCCGGCCAGGGTGCGGGCCTTGACCACCATGTCTTTCAGGATCTTGTTGACGGCGTGGCCGATGTGGATGTCGCCGTTGGCGTACGGAGGACCGTCGTGCAGGATGAATTTAGGACGGCCGGCGGCAGCCTTGCGCACGCGCTCGTAGATTTTCTTGGTTTGCCATTGCTGTACCCAGTTCGGCTCGCGCTTGGCCATATCGCCGCGCATCGGGAACGGGGTCTCGGTCATATTGACCGGGTATTTGCTTTCAGGCTTTTTTGCGTTTTTGTTATCGGACATGGTATTCGATCAGTGATTTATTCGGGTGTCTTGTGTAGCCGGCGCGCGTAGCTAAATCGCGCGGTCAAATTCGGTCGGTGGCGCGCTTGGCAAAGAAGGCGCGGGCGATGGTCGCGTCGTTGTCGATAGCGGCGGTCAGCGTCGGCAGGTCGATGTATTTTTCTTCATCGCGGATCTTTTGCAGGAACTCAACGCGCACTTGCTTGCCGTAGCAGTTCTGCGCGAAGTCGAAGATGTGCACTTCCAGCAGCACGCGGCCGCTGTCTTCCACGGTCGGGCGCACGCCCAGGCTGGCGACGGCCGGCAGCGGTTGCTCGCTCAAACCGTGCACCTGCACGATGAAGATGCCCGACAGCGCCGGGCGGTGCGGCACGCGCAGGTTCAGGGTAGGGAAGCCGAGCGTGCGGCCCAATTTCTGGCCGTGGATCACGTGGCCGGAGATGGCATAAGGGTGGCCCAGCAGCGCTTCGGCATGCGGGAAGTCGCCCGCGTGCAGCGCTTCGCGCACGGCGGAGGAGGAGATGCGGGTGCTGCCGTTCATTACGGTCGGCAGGGTCTCGACGTGGAAGCCATATTTCTGGCCCGCTTCCAGCAGCATTTGCACGTTGCCGGCGCGGCGCGCGCCGTAGCAGAAGTCGTCGCCCACCATCAGCCACTTTACGTGCAGGCCTTCGACCAGCACTTTCTCGGTGAATTCCTGCGGCGTTAAAGCGGCAAAGGAGGAGGAGAAGTGTTCGACGATGACGCGGTCGATGCCATTGTCGGACAGCGATTGCAGCTTGTCGCGCAAGTTGGCGATGCGCGCCGGGGCTTTCGACAGGTCGCCCGATTTCTGGGCGAAGAACTCGCGTGGATGCGGTTCGAAGGTCATCACGGCTGCTTCCAGGCCCAGGCGGTCGGCGGCAGCGCGCACGCGCGCCAGCAAGGCCTGATGGCCGAGGTGGACGCCGTCAAAATTGCCGATCGTGAGCGCGCAGGGCGCACGCGCCGCTGCATTGGGAAGACCTCGAAATACCTTCATGGGAATCTGGGGAAAACTATCGCAAATAGGGATTATACGGGCAAACCCTCAAAGCGAAAAAAAAGCGCTGCCGGCGGACCGGACAGCGCTTTGCGCATCAGCAGCCCGGGATTACAGTGGGCGGTTAATGTTCATGGTCCAGTAGCGGGCCAGGTCGGCGGTGCCGTCAGTACCTTTGACCGATTTCAGGGTGGTCAGCGCAGCAGCTTTCTTGCCTGCAATGTTCTGAGCCAGGCCTTGGTGCAGCTTGATGGCTTCAGGATTTTTGCCGGTGCCCAGTTTCACAGCTTGTTCCAGCAGTGGCAGGCCTTTGTCGGCTTTACCATCCGACACCAGGGCGTAGCCCAGGTTGGCCAGTGCGTCTGCGTCCTTGGCTTTTTCAGCTTCAGCTTGCGCAGCAGGCAGCTTGGCGCCGAACTCGGCTTGGGTCTTGGTGGCCAGATCTTTCAGGCGCTGGTGACGCGCGGCGTCGGAACCGGTGCCCAGGGCGCCTTTTTTGTAGCCTTGGTCGATGATCTTGATGGCTTCAGCCGGGTTGCCGACTTGCAGGGCCAACTGGCTCATTTCCATGTATTCATTCGGCTTGGTCAGCAGGCCCAGTTGCAGGCGCAGGCGCAGCAGATCCAGCGACAGTGCCGACGAGAAGCCTGGCTTGGTCTGTACGCGTTGCAGCAGGTCAGCCCAGGTCTGGGCTTTTGGATAGCTGGCAGCCATCTTTTCCAGCGTCTGCACGTAACCGACTTTGTCGTTCTGTTTCAGCTGGATGTTGGCCAGCATGCCCAGCTGGTTTTCGCTCAGGTTCTTGGTCGCTTGCAGTTCCTTGGCCGCCTCGGCATATTTGCCCGAGGTGTACAGGATCTGCACGATGTATTCGTGGGCCGAGGTATTGCTTGGGTTGTCTTTCAGCACGCGCTGGAACCAGGTCACGGCTTTGTTGTAGTCCTTGGCGCGGTAGTAGATACCAGCCAGGGCTTCCGAGAATTTGGACGATTCGGCAGGCGACAGCTTGCCCGAATTGATGACCGTTTCAAAGGCTTTAGCGGCGGCGTCGTTATCGCCGGCAGCAACTGCAGCCGAAGCGCGGGTGCGCTCGATCAAATAGGTTTCGTTGGCGGTTTTGCCGCCGACAGCGTCAGTTTCTTTCAGTTTGGCAAGCGCTTCTTTGTTCTTGCCGGCCGCGGCCAGTTTCTGCGCTTCTTGCAATGGTTTGCCGATTTCTGCGCGCACCGTTTCTGCTGCGTAGGCGACCGACGAGAAACCTGCGATAGGGGCTGCTGCAGTAAAACCAATAGCGGCCATTACCAGGCCGAGATGAGCGAGACGAAACTTGGTCATGGGTGGGTTTTCTTTCATCAAAAAACGAAAATAGGCAGGAAGGGTCCTGCCTATCATTGTACATGGGACTTTTTATTGGAACTGTTCGTTACCGACCAGACCAATCTTGGTCACGCCCAGACGTTGAGCCGAAGCCATCACGCCTGCTACGACCTTGTACGATACCAGCTTGTTCGGACGCAGATGCACTTCCGGCTGGTCAGCTTGCGCTGCGACATCGGTCAGTTTCGCTTCCAGGGTGCCGCGGTCAGGAATGACTGCGTTATCCCACAGAATCGTACCGTCGAAGTCGACGTCAATCGTAATGACCACTGGTTCCTTGGTTGGCGGCGGCGGGGTGCCGACCGGCATGTTCAGGTTGACCGAGTGGTTGGCTTTAGGAATCGTAATGATCATCATGATAATCAGCACCAGCATCACGTCGATGAGGGGCGTCATATTCATTTCCATCATTGGTTCCGGATCCGCGCCACCACTGGATGGCGAGCCGACATTCATACTCATGAATATTTCCTTTTTAGAAGGGCAGGCCTGAACGACAGGCCTGCGGTGCACTGTCGGGAATTAACCCTTATCAGGCGGTTCGGTGATGAAGCCGACCTTCTGAATACCAGCACGCTGGGTAGTGTAAATAACCTTGCCGATCGCTTCGTACTTGGTTTCTTGGTCACCACGTACATGTACTTCCGGCTGAGGCAATTTGACAGCTTCCACCTTCAGATTGTCGAACAGCTCATTGGCGTCGCGCATTTTGCGCTGGTTCCAATAGATGTCGCCATCTTTGCTAACGACGATGTTGACGTCTTCCGGCTTGGTCTGGATAACCTGGTTGGTTTCTTCTGGCAGCTGGATTTTAATCAGCTTCAGCACAACCGGGCTCGTGATCAGGAAGATAATCAGCAGAACCAACATGATGTCCACGAGGGGCGTCGTGTTGATTTCCGACATGACTTGATCTTCGTCTCCGCTCTCGGAGCCTACGGACATGGACATGATTAATTAGCCTACTTTTTTCGAGCCGCCGGTTGCGGTCGACATTGCGCCAGAGATCAGAACCGAGTGCACGTCAGCCGAGAAAGCACGTACGTCTTCCATTGCCGATTTGTTACGGCGTACCAGCCAGTTGTAACCCAGAACGGCTGGAACTGCAACGAACAGACCAAACGCGGTCATGATCAGTGCTTCACCCACTGGACCTGCAACCTTGTCGATCGATGCGTTACCCGACATGCCGATGGCGATCAGTGCATTGTAAATACCCCAAACGGTACCGAACAGACCGATGAACGGTGCGGTCGAACCAACGGTTGCCAGGAACGACAGGCCGTCTTGCAGACGCGATTGAACTTTGTCAACAGCGCGCTGGATCGACATGGTCACCCAGGTCGACAGGTCGATTTGTTCCAGCAGGGCGCCGTCGTGGTGCTGGGTAGCCTTGGTGCCGGTTTCAGCGATGAAGCGGAATGGCGAGCCTTCGGTCAGGGTAGCCGAACCAGCAGCGATCGACGAAGCTTTCCAGAACTTGGCCGAGGTTTCTTTCGACTGTTTGAAGATCTTGGTCTGGTCGATCAGTTTGGTGATGATGATGTACCACGAACCCATCGACATCAGCGACAGGATGATCAGGGTGCCGCGCGATACGAAGCCTGCTTCCCAAACAGCAGCGAAGCCGTATGGGTTTTCCACTTCTTCTTTACCACCGTGAGCTGCAGGTGCTGCTGGAGCTTCAGCTGCTGGAGCTGGTGCTGCTGCCGCATCCGCTGCTGGCGCAGCTGCTGGTGCCGAAGCGGCTGCCGAGGCTTGCTCTTGCGCGAAGGCAGGGGCGCTCACCAGGGCGGTGGCTGCGGTCACCGAGAACAGCACAGCGGCCAGTACAGCGGACAAACGGGTATTCTTAAACATGCTTCCTCCAAATTGATAAAATAATCAGATCGCTGGCGTAATGACAACGAAATTACTAAGTGAGACGGTGTTCTGTCTCGGTTTTACTCCAGCGTCCAGACGTATTGCATCTGCTGCCAGCCTTCTTGTGGAACGCCGTCCACGGTTGCCGGTTTGAAACGGCACTTCGTGATACCAGCGATCGCGGCTTTATCCAGATCTCTAAAGCCGCTCGATTTCACTACCTTGCTCTCGGTGACGCGGCCGTCGGCCGAAATCAAGAACGACAGCTGAACCGTACCGGTTTCCTCGTTACGCAGCGACGACTTCGGCCATTCCGGCTTGGCGCAAGTGCCAAAGTCAACTACGGCAGCAGTACGGACACCAGTTTTAGGTGGGCCAGGTGGCGCTGCCGGTGGTGCTGGCGGTGCTTTCTGGATTTCCGTGGTTGCCGGCTTCACGTTGGTCGCGTTGGCGATCGTGTTGTTCGGCGGCGGCGGCTGCTGCACGTTCACCTCGACTGGCGGGATGAATGGCGGTGGTGGTGCCTTCATCTCTGGCGGAGGTGGCGGTGGTGGGAGCTCTTTCGGTGGAGGAGGTTTCACCTCCTCGATGATCTTGGTCTCCACTGGTGCGACCATCTTGGCCACCAGGCGTTTCCCAAGGCCCGTCACGATCCCATAAGCAACCAGGACGTGCAACAAAACGACAATCGTAATGCCTGTAAAGTTCTTCCCGGTGCTTTTCTCGTTGTGCGTGAAATTCATGCCTGCTTTCTCCAATACCAACTCTCTTTGGTGCTACTTAAACCCCAAAATGGCGACACAAAACAACAGCCGCATCCGGGACGTCGGCGAATTATACATACGAATTCTTGATTTTACATAGAATTTTCATCCCTAAAACCGGTTAAATTTCATAGGGTTTTCCTATATGGTAGCGCTCACTTTGCACCGTTCTGGCTCAATCGGCAACACCGCTTGGCGCATTTTTGGGCGCTGGCGCACCATGACGTTACTTAGTTTTCCCTTAAGGCCAAAAACGGAATTTTATGCGCGTAATTTTACTACGCGCAGTTAATAATTTGGCCGTAAATGTTTCTTTCATGAAATTCTTGCGAGGGGCGCTATACAAGTATCTGAAGAAAAACATTGACAGCGCGCCCGCACCGTGCCTCGGGCAAAAAAAACCGGGAACAGCGCGCCGACGCTGCTCCCGGTGATGTCCTTGCAAGAGCCGTGCCTGAGTCAGGACGGCGCTGGAAAAAGCCTTATATATATGTTGGGTCAGAAAGTGCGGCCGCGTTTCTCCCGTTTCACTTCCAGCGTGCTGACCACCTCGCCGCCGGGGCCGACGGTTTCCAGGTGGACGTCGAAGCCCCACAGCCGGGCCACATGCTTGAGAACTTCACCGGCCTGCTGGTTGAGCGGGCGGCGCTGGAACTGGCTGTGGCGCAAGGTCAGGGCGCGGTCGTCTTGCGTATTGACCGACCAGACCTGGATATTCGGCTCGCGGTTGCCGAGGTTGTACTGCTCGGCCAGTTGCTGGCGCACGTAGCGGTAGCCGAGGTCGTCGTGGATGGCCGAGACGCTGAGTTTCTCGTTATTGTCGTCATCGAGCACGGCAAAGAAGTGGAACTCGCGGATCAGCTTGGGCGACAGGTATTGGGCGATAAAGCTTTCGTCCTTGAAGTTGCGCATGGCGAAGTCCAGCGTCTTGCGCCAATCGCTGCCGGCAATGTCGGGGAACCATTCGCGGTCTTCATCGGTCGGGTTCTCGCAGATGCGGCGGATGTCGGTCATCATGGCAAAGCCCAGCGCGTACGGATTGATGCCGCTGTAGTACGGGCTGTTGACCGGCGGCTGGTAGACCACGTTGGTATGGCTCTTCAGGAACTCCATCATGAAGCCGTCGCCGACCACGCCCTCGTCGTACAACTGGTTGAGGATGGTGTAGTGCCAGAAGGTGGCCCAGCCCTCGTTCATCACCTGGGTTTGGCGCTGCGGGTAGAAGTACTGCGAAATCTTGCGCACAATGCGCACCATCTCGCGCTGCCAGGGTTCCAGCAGCGGCGCGTACTTCTCGATAAAGTACAGCAGGTTTTCTTCCGGCTCGGGCGGGAAGCGCTTGGTGACCTTGGCCGCTTCCTCTTCCTCGCGCCTGGGCAGGGTGCGCCATAGCTCGTTGATTTGCGACTGTACGTAAGCCTCGCGCTCCTTCTGGCGCGCGCGCTCCTGCGCCATCGACAGCTTGGCCGGCCGCTTGTAGCGGTCGACGCCGTAGTTCTGGATGGCGTGGCATGAATCCAGTAGAAGCTCGACCGCGTCGATGCCGTGGCGCTGCTCGCACTCGGCGATATAATTCTTGGCGAACACCATGTAGTCAACGATGGCGTCGGCGTCAGTCCAGGTGCGGAACAGGTAGTTCCCTTTGAAGAAGGAGTTGTGGCCATACGCCGCGTGCGCGATCACCAGCGACTGCATGGTCAGGCTGTTCTCCTCCATCAGGTAGGCGATGCACGGGTTGGAGTTGATGACGATTTCGTAGGCCAGCCCCATTTGCCCGCGCTTGTAGCCTTTCTCGGTGCTGAGGAAGTGCTTGCCGAACGACCAGTGATTGTAGGAGACCGGCATGCCGACCGAGGTGTAGGCGTCCATCATCTGCTCGGCAGTGATGATTTCCAGTTGGTTGGGATAGGTATCCAGCCCGAAGCCCTCGGCCACGCGGCGGATTTCCTGGTGTATCTGCTCGATCAGCTCAAACGTCCATTCGGATTGCTCCGGCAGGGCGTTAGGATGCTTCGGCTTGGGTTCGATCCTGTCGTTCATGATTATTTCGGCTGCTTCTTGAACAGTTCACGGAATACCGGGTAGATATCAGCCGGTGTGACGATTTTCTGCATGGCGAAGTGCGGATGGTGATCCGGCACTTGCGAATATTGCTCCCATAAGTTTTGCGGCGGGCCGTCGGTGATTTCGACGTAGGTGTAGTACTGCACCTTGGGCATGATGGTGTTCACCAGCAGCTGCCGGCACAGCACCGAGTCGTTGTCCCAGTTGTCGCCGTCCGAGGCTTGCGCCACGTAGGCGTTGTAGCTGCCGGCGCCGTAGCGTTCATCGATGACCTTGTCCAGCAAGTGCAGCGCCGACGACACCACCGTACCGCCCGACTCGCGCGAGTGGAAGAATTCTTCCTCGTCCACTTCCGCGG
Source organism: Duganella rivi (assembly GCF_009857435.1). Classification (GTDB taxonomy): domain Bacteria; phylum Pseudomonadota; class Gammaproteobacteria; order Burkholderiales; family Burkholderiaceae_D; genus Rugamonas; species Rugamonas rivi. Next base: position 234,572 of record NZ_WWCK01000005.1, on the reverse strand, counting down.
CGGCGGTGTGGTGGCGGATGAAGACCACTTCGATTTTGTCGTACACGCGTTTGAGGAAAAGGTAGAGCAGGATGAAGAAGCGCTTGGCCGTGTCCTTGCGCGTTTCGTCCATGGAGCCGGATACGTCCATGATGCAGAACATCACCGCCTGCGTCATCGGCTTGGGCACCTTGACGCGGTTGGTGTAGCGCAGGTCGAACGGATCGATGAACGGGATCGCCAGCAGCCGCGTATGCAGGTGGTGGATCAGTTTTTTCAACTCGACCACGCGCTGGTCTTGCAGCGGCACGCCTTCCAGCAGCAGCTCTTCCAGTTCGCGCTCCGCTTCAATCACGCGCTTGCGCGAGTTGCCGCCAACGGCGATGCGCCGCCCCAGTGCGCCGCGCAGCGAGCGCAGCACGTGGATGTTGGACGGTGTGCCGGACATATTGTAGCCGGCGCGCTGGTTCTTGAAATCGGTGGTGGCGGTCAGCTGGGTCTTGACCATGTGCGGCAGTTCCAGGTCTTCGAAGAAGTAGTTCATGAATTCTTCGCGCGACAGCTCGAAGATGAAATCGTCCTCGGTCAGTTGATCGCTATTGCCGGCCTTGCCGCGGCCGGAACCGCCGCCGCCCTTGGGACGGTTGATCTGGTCGCCCTTCAGATACTCCTGGTTGCCCGGATTGACCACCTCCCACACGCCGCCATGGGCGTGGCCAAACGAGGGCTCGCTCACATCCTTGACCGGGATGGAGACCTTTTCGCCATTCTCAACGTCGGTGATGGAGCGGCCTTTGATGGCGCGTCCCACCGCGTCCTTGATCTGAGCTTTGTAACGTCGCAAGAAGCGCTCGCGGTTGACTGCGGACTTGTTCTTGCCCTGCAAACGTCGGTCGATGAGGTAAGTCAAAAGATGCCTCCTACTGAGTCCCTGTCGCGTCGTTCCGGGCACGCCGGAACCCATGCTGAACGTGCAATCACGCGTTCTATGGATTCCGGCGTGCGCCGGAATGACGGCGCTTTACGACGACTTCCTCACGCGCAGATACCATTCGCACAGCAAGCGCACTTGCTTGGCCGTGTAGCCTTTCTCCACCATGCGCGCGACAAAGTCGGCGTGCTTGTTGGCGTCTTCCGCGCTGGCCTTGGCGTTGAACGAAATCACCGGCAGCAGTTCTTCCGTATTGGAGAACATCTTCTTCTCGATCACCGTGCGGAACTTCTCATAGCTAGTCCACGCTGGATTCTTGCCGCCGTTGTTGGCGCGCGCGCGCAGGCCGAAGTTGACGATCTCGTTGCGGAAGTCCTTCGGATTCGAAATCCCGGCTGGCTTCTCGATTTTTTCCAGCTCGTTGTTGAGCGACTCGCGGTCGAAGCTCTCGCCGGTATCGGGGTCGCGGTATTCCTGGTCCTGTATCCAGAAGTCGGCAAAGGTCACGTAGCGGTCGAAGATATTCTGGCCGTACTCCGAATACGATTCGAGGTACGCGGTCTGAATCTCCTTGCCGATGAACTCCACGTAGCGCTGCGCGAGGTGCTCCTTAATATAGGAGAAGTACTTCTGCTCCAGCTCAGGCGGGAACTGCTCGCGCTCGACCTGCTGCTCCAGCACATACAGCAAGTGCACCGGATTCGCCGCCACCTCGGTGTTATCGAAGTTGAAGACCTTGGACAAAATCTTGAACGCAAAGCGTGTCGACAGCCCGTTCATGCCTTCGTCCACGCCGGCATAGTCCACGTACTCGTGGATAGACTTGGCCTTGGGATCGGTGTCCTTGAGGTTCTCACCGTCGTACACCAGCATCTTGCTGAAGATACTGGAGTTCTCTGGATCTTTCAGCCGCGACAGGATCGCAAACTGCGCCATCATGCGCAGCGTGCCCGGCGCGCACGGAGCGCTCGACAGAGAAGAGTTGAACAGCAGCTTGTCGTAAATCTTGATCTCGTCAGTGACGCGCAGGCAGTACGGCACTTTGACGATGTAGATCCGGTCGAGGAACGCCTCGTTGTTGCGGTTATTCTTGAACGACTTCCACTCCGACTCGTTCGAGTGCGCCAGCACCACGCCGTCAAACGGAATCGCGCCGAAGCCTTCCGTACCCTTGTAATTGCCTTCCTGCGTGGCAGTCAGCAGCGGGTGCAGCACCTTGATCGGCGCTTTGAACATCTCGACAAATTCCATCAAGCCCTGGTTGGCCAGGCACAAACCGCCCGAGTAGCTGTAAGCATCGGGGTCATCCTGCGAGTAATCTTCCAGCTTGCGGATATCGACCTTGCCGACCAGCGAGGAAATATCCTGGTTGTTTTCATCGCCCGGCTCGGTCTTGGAAATGCCGACCTGCTTCAACACGGAAGGGTAGCGCTTGACCACGCGGAACTGGTTGATGTCGCCATTGAATTCGTGCAGGCGCTTGACCGCCCAAGGCGATGGAATATTGCGCAGGTAGCGGCGCGGGATGCCGTAGTCTTCCTCAAGTATGGTGCCGTCTTCATCCTCGTTGAACAAGCCAAGCGGGGACTCATTGACCGGCGAACCTTTGAGGCAATAGAAAGGCACATGCTCCATCAGGGATTTCAGCTTCTCCGCAATCGACGACTTACCGCCGCCCACCGGGCCAAGTAAATACAATATTTGCTTGCGCTCTTCCAGGCCCTGCGCGGCGTGGCGGAAGTAGGAGACCACTTGCTCGATCACTTCCTCGGTGCCGTAGAATTCGCGGAATGCCGGATAAATCTTGATGACCTTATTCGCAAAGATACGCGACAACCGGGTGTCATTGCGGGTATCGACCAGGGTCGGTTCGCCAATGGCTGCCAGCATCCGTTCAGCGGCGCTGGCGTAGGTCAGCCGGTCTTTCTTGCAAAGTTCGAGATACTCCTTCATGGACATCTCTTCTTCTTTGGTTCGTTCGTATCGTGCGGCGTAGTTGTCAAAAATGGTCATTTGAATGTCCTTTAATGATGGAAACCTGCTTGTCACGAGTCACCGGCAGTTCGCTTTGCCTTGGCTCTGGTTCGTATAATTCCTTGTGATCTTATTTTTCTTCTGGTCAGCTTCTTGGTGTGACACGGATTGCCCGTATCGATGAGCTGGCTTTATGGCCGGATGGCGGCTTTTATGTGTTGGTCGTAACGCTTCTTACGTCTATGAAATTGATTATTGCGCTATTGGTGCAGGAAGTCAAAAGGTATGTCGTAATATCGTTAATACTCTTTTGTAAGAGTCTGATTTCAAACCGAAATATCGAATTAACTACGCATTTTTCACGATGTTTTTTCGTTCGTTTTCACCACAGTATCATGCCTAGGAAAGATGTGCTGACGTACTGTGGCCGCATGAGATAAGATGGATCGATTCAGTAACTCAGTAATAGGAAAAAATTAAAATGTTGAATGATCAATTGCGCCGTGTTTTGCAGCAGATGCCGAAAGCCGAGTTGCACATCCACATCGAAGGCTCGCTGGAGCCGGAGCTGATCTTCGCGCTGGCCGAACGGAACGGCGTCAAGCTGGCCTACGGCTCGGTGGAGGAATTGCGCGCGGCGTACGCTTTCACCGATCTGCAATCCTTCCTCGACATTTACTACGCCGGCGCCAGCGTGCTGTTGAAGGAGCAGGATTTCTACGACATGACGGCCGCGTACCTCAAGCGCGCCGAGGCGGACAATGTGCGCCACACTGAAATTTTCTTTGACCCGCAAACGCATACCGCGCGCGGCGTGCCGATGGATGTGATCATCAACGGTATCTATCGCGCCTGCCAGGATAGCCCGGTCAGCGCCACGCTGATACTGTGCTTCCTGCGTCACCTGTCGGAAGAGGATGCGGTTGCCACGCTGGAAGCGGCGCTGCCATATCGCGATAAATTTATTGGTGTGGGTCTGGACTCGTCGGAAGTGGGTAATCCGCCGGAGAAGTTTGCGCGCGTGTTTGCACGCTGCCGCGATCTCGGCTTGCATCTGGTGGCGCATGCGGGTGAGGAAGGCCCGCCGGCTTATATCTACACGGCTTTGGATACGCTGAAGGTGGAGCGTATCGACCACGGCGTGCGCTGTCTGGAAGATGCTGAGCTGACGGCGCGTCTGGCGAAAGAGCAGATGGCGCTGACGGTGTGCCCGCTGTCCAACATCAAGCTGTGCGTATTCGATCAGATGGAGCAGCACAATCTGCTGCAACTGCTGGATGCAGGCATTCTGGCGACGGTGAATTCGGATGACCCGGCGTACTTCGGCGGCTACATGAACGATAACTTCATCGCCACGTTTGAGGCGCTGCCACTGGGCCTGTCGCACGCACACCGCTTGTCGCGCAATGGCTTTGTGGCTGCCTTCCTGCCGGAAGAGCAGAAGCAGAAGTTTTTGGCCGAAGTTGACGCCTTCTTCGCTGCTGTTTAGTAACCCGAAAAATTGGGGTCTGACCCCTCCGGGGTCAGACCCCTGTTCGCGGTGTGCGGGGCTAAACGGTTTCCGCGTGCTGTACTCTTAGTATCAGGCTCCGCCTCCGGGGTGCGGGGTTGTAACCCGAGGGTCTTATGTTCAAACTAGCCTTGAAAATGACGGCGCGCGATTGGCGCGCCGGCCAATTGCGCTTCCTGCTGATCGCCTTGACGGTGGCGGTGGCCGCCTTGTCGGCCACCGGCTTTTTCATCGACCGCCTGCGCAGCGGCCTGGATCGCGATGCGCACCAATTGCTGGGCGCCGATGTCGCCGTCAGCGCTGACCTGCCGGTACGTGCCGAGTGGCGCGCACAGGCCGTGCAGCGCGGCTTGGTGGTGACAGACGCCATCACTTTCCCCAGCATGGCGCAAACGGGCGAGGGCGAGCAATCTTCTTCGGTACTGGCGGCGCTGAAAGCCGTCGGCCCCGAGTACCCCTTGCGCGGCAAAGTTAAAATCACCACCGACGCCGCCCAAGCCGAACAAAGCATAGGCACGCCGGCCACCAGCGCGCCTGCCCCCGGCACGGTGTGGGTTGAACCGGGCCTGCTGGGCAGCGTGAAAGCCAAGGTTGGCGACCAGCTCAAGCTCGGCGACAGAACCTTCACCATCGCGCAACTGATCGCCGCCGAACCGGATCGCGGCGCCAACTTCCTCGCCTTCGCGCCGCGCGTGATGTTCGCCTTGCAGGATCTGGACGCGACCAACCTGATTCAACCGGGTTCGCGCGTGAACTACCGCCTGCTGGTCGGCGCGCCGCCATCGCTGAACAAGGGCGCCGCCGCCGCCAAAGCCTACCAGGAATGGGTAGACGCTCAAATCAAAGACAACAACATCAAGGGCGTGCGCGTGGAATCGCTGGACGGCCGCCCGGAAATGCAAACCACGCTGGAACGTGCTGACCGCTTCCTGTCGCTGGTCGGCCTGCTGTCGGCCATGCTGGCTGCTGTCGCCGTAGCGATGGCAGCACGCCGCTTCATGCAGCGTCACCTCGACGCTTGCGCCATGTTGCGCTGCCTTGGCCTGACGCAAAATCAAGTCACGGCGATGTACCTGATCGAATTCCTGCTGGTCGGCTTAATCGGCAGTGCCTTGGGCGTGCTGGTCGGCTTCGGCGGCCACTACGTGCTGCTGGAAGTGCTGGGCGCCTTGGTCTCGAGCGAACTGCCTGCGCCGACGATTTACCCGGCGCTGCAAGGCCTTGCCATCGGCATCCTGCTGCTGGCCGCCTTTGCGCTGCCGCCGATCCTGCAACTGCGCAAAGTGCCACACAACCGCGTGATCCGCCGCGAACAAGACCCGCCGCAAATCGGCGCGCTGGCCACTTACGGTTTCGGCATGGCCGGCTTTGTCGCGCTGCTGCTGTGGCAAGCGGGCGATTGGAAGATGGCGCTGTACACGGCGCTCGGCTTCCTCGGCGCGTTTGCGGTGTTTGGCCTGGTCGGCTGGCTGGGACTCAAATCGCTGCGCTCACTGCGCGGTATGATCAACCATCAAAGCTGGCGCTTTGCGATTACGTCTTTGCAGCGCCGCCCTGGTGCGACCATCGTGCAAATCGTCTCGCTGGCGCTGGGCATGATGGCGCTGCTGGTGCTGACCGTGGTGCGCGGCGACTTGATGACCGCATGGCGCAACGCCACGCCCGCTGATGCGCCGAACCGCTTCATCATCAATATTCAACCGGAGCAGCAGGCCGAGATTGCGCAGCGTCTTAAAGCCGCAGGCGTGATCGAAGCGCCGCAGTATCCGATGATCCGCGGCCGCCTGACGCAAGTGAATGGCAAACCGGTCACCGCCGAGACCTACACCGAAGATCGCGCCAAGGGCTTGGCCGACCGCGAATTTAATCTGTCCACCATGGCGCAAATGCAGGCCGGGAACAAGATCGTCGACGGCAAGTGGTTCGAGGATAAACCGGGATCGCCGGAAGTGTCGGTGGAGCAGGGCATCGCCAAGACGCTCAATTGGAAGCTGGGCGACAAGCTGCGTTTCGATATCGCCGGAGCGCCGGTGGACGTGACCATCACCAGCATCCGCAAGCTCGATTGGGGCTCGATGCGGGTGAACTTCTTCGCCATCATCAACCCGGCGGCGATGACCGATATTTCGCAAAGCTGGATCACCGCCTTCCATCTGCCGTCAGGACAGGGCGCGGTGATGAATGCGCTGACGCGAGACTTTCCAAACCTGACCATCGTTGATGTCGGCGGCATTTTGCGGCAGGTGCAGGCGGTGCTGGATCAAGTGATTACGGCGGTGGAGTTCCTGTTCATCTTCACGCTGGCTTCCGGTGTACTGGTGCTGTACGCGGCCTTGATGGGATCACAGGACGAACGCACGCGCGAAGCGGGCTTGCTGCGCGCTCTCGGCGCGACCCGCAAGCAGCTGTCGCAGGCGCAGTTGATCGAGTTCACGCTGGTCGGCGCGCTGTCCGGCGTGCTGGCGGCCAGCGGCGCGGCGGCCATGGGCTGGGCGTTGGCGACTTACCAGTTCAAGTTTGCCTGGGCGTTTAGCCCGATGGTGTGGCTGGTCGGCTTGCTGGCCGGTGCGCTATGCGCCATCGCCGGCGGCTGGCTGGGACTGCGCAACGTCTTGCGCCAGCCACCGCTGCAAACCCTGCGCGAAGCTTAAGCGGCAATCGTCTGCGGCATCAGCTCTTGCAGGAACTGGGCGTAGGTCTGCGGCCGCTTGTCGAAGTAGTGGTTGGGCAGATCGAACAGCGCCCAGTAATACGTTTCCGCGCCCTGGCAAATGCGCGGCGCGGCACAGTAGCGGTGCCAGTGTTCGCTCATGCCGCTGCTGTACATGCCGTCGCCAAACGGATCGCTGAAGAAGGTCAGCACGCGCCGCTCCAGCAGTGCGTGCAGCAGTGAGCGCGGCGCATCGCTGTCGCGCGCGATCTCGTATTGCGCGACCATGCTCTTTTCCGTTTCAATCACCATCAGCGTGGTCTTGCCTAGTTTGTCGATGAACAGGATGCCGGTCGGATTCGGAAAGATGTAATGCTCGACGAAACCCAGCGTGCGCTTGAGTTCCCGCACCACTTCGGCCAGCGCCGGATCGGTCAGGAAGCGGTAATCGTGCAAGGCCAGCATCTCGCGCAAGGTGTCGGAGCGGTTGTCGAAATAGCAGTCCTGTAGCGCCGCCACTTCCATCTCCAGAATGTCCAGCGCGTGGTCGTCGCTCTTCTTGATGTAGCGGTCGATCAGGCCGCGATTGAAGGCGCTGACGGCGATTTTCTCATCGGCCGCGCCGGTGAACAGAATCTTCTTGCAGGGCAGATGCGCCACCGCTTCGCAGAATTCCAGCCCGTTCATCTGCGGCATCGAGTAATCCACCACCAGCACCGACGGCGTGGCAAAGCGCTGGCGCTGCTCGGCGATGTGGTAGATGCGTTCCACGTCCAGCGCTACATTGCATTGATCGCCCGGCAGGTTCTGCATATCGAAATTGACGTGCAGCGGCACGCCGCTTTCCGGCGCGCTATTGCGCAGCCAGTGCAGCGCTTCCACGGTGTCATGGAAGGTTTTATTGGCCAGCATGGGATCGAGCTGGAACGACAGGCTGCGCAAAAACGAATCGCTGTCGTCAACCAGCACGGTCAGCGTGGGATGGGCATAGACGGGTAGATGCATGATTCACCTCGCGGGGAATTCAAGAACGAAGATAGCGTAGGCGCTCTCGCGCGAGACGCAGCGTATGCGCGCACCCCAGGCATCCATGATCTCCTGGCACAAGGCCAGGCCGATGCCGGCGCCGTTGTGCGGCGGGTGCGAATAAAAACGGCGGAAGATCAGCGACATATGCTGTGCGGCGATGCCGCAGCCAGTGTCGATGAACAGCAGGCGTGGCGGCGTGTGGCCGCCATCGATCACGATGCGCACCCGGCCCTTGCCGGCGCGCTGCACGGCGCGCAGGGCGTTGCGCATCAGGTTAAGCAGCACCACCACCGCCAGCTCGCTCTGGCCGGCGAACTGGAAGTTGTTGCGCAGCTCCAGTTGCACCATCTTCTGCTGCTTGTGGCTGGAGAATGGATAGCGCTTGAGCACCGCTTTCACCACGGTTTCCATCGACACCGTTTCCACCGGATGCAGGTTTTGCCGCACCGCCGTGGCGCTCAATAAAAACAGATCGATCATGTGGTTCATGTGGCGCACCTCGAACTGGATGCGCGCCAGCGCGTCGAGGATGGTGAGGCGGTCGTCCTTGTTGTGGATTTGGGCGGCGGCCATCATGCGCAGCAGGCCGCGCACATTGGCGTCCACGCTGGTGAGCGGCGTACGCAACTCGTGCGCCACCGTGGCGAGGCCGGCGCCCATGCCGGCCAGCTTTTCCTGCGCCAGCACGTGGCGGCTGATTTTGGCCGCCGACAGCACGGCAATGGTGAACCAGTGGATCGGCACCTGTTGCAGCACTTCGCGACTGAACAGCATGCCGCCTTCTCCCAGCGCGGCCGTGCCAATACAGGCCGCCGCCGTGCCGATCGCGTACGCGCGCAGTGCCAGCCCGGTATCGAAGTGGAACAGCACCACAAGGCCGATCAGCAGCGATTCGCTCCACACCCCGGACGCGTGGTTCATCAAAAACATGAAGGTGAAGAAGAACGGGAAGATGTAGCTGAGCGTGACCAGCAGATAGGTGTTCAGCATCTGGCGGCTGAACTGGCGCGCGAACAGGCCCATGGCGCACAGCAGAATGCCCAGCATGCGCAGCGGCAGCGACTCGTACGCCTGCGGGAAGAAGTGCTGCCAGATCACGTAGTACAGCGGCATACCCACCGTGCCGATGCAGGCCAGTAGCAGAACGCGCACGGTCGCGTGATCCTCGCGGCCGTGGTATTGCAGCAGCGAATGTACCAGTCCGTGCTGCCAGCGTTTCCAGCGTTCGTGCAGGGGAGACTTCATGGTGGCTTTTGATTTTTATCAAGTTGCCATCATCGCCTGTATTTGCAACGGATTCTGCAATATCAAAACGGATCTTGATCCGCATCAATCTCTGGTGGATTTTTTCGCCGCATGGTGAGGCCTCAGTTCATAAAAAAACAATCTTTTTGTCCAAAACCCAATTGGAGATGCGCCATGACCTACGCAATTGCCCGCCACACCCATTTGACCACCGCCTTGCCTGATTTTGTGACCCGGCGCATGGATCTGCATTACATCACCCGTATCGAACAACTGCTGGGCGGCGAGCATCCGCACGCGTGGCAGCCGACGCCGGCCAGCGCGGTGTTCCTGGCCGGGAATGACTATCTGTGCCTGGCCGGCGAACCGGCGCTGGTGGGCGCCCAGGTGGCGGCCTTGCAGCACAGCGCCGGCGAGCTGCTGATGTCGGCCGTGTATCTGCAAGAGGGCAGCGCGCAGCATCGCCTGGAGCGCAAGCTGGCGCAGTTCATGGGCGCGGAGGACGGCATCCTGGCGCAATCCGGCTGGGCCGCGAATGTGGGGCTGGTGCAGACGCTGGCCGCGCCGGGCATTCCCGTGTACCTCGATATGCAGGCGCATGCCTCGCTGTGGGAGGGCGTGCAGTCGGCCGGCGCCACGCCGGTGTCCTTCCTGCACAACGATATGGAGCATTTGCAGAAGCAGTTGCAGCGCCACGGCCGCGGCTTGATCGTGGTCGATGCGCTGTACAGCACCAACGGCAGCGTGGCGCCGCTGGCCGCGCTGGTGGAGATTGCGGAGCGTAGCGGCTGCATATTGATCGTCGACGAATCGCACTCGCTGGGCACGCACGGCCCACGCGGCGCCGGGCTGGTGGCGGCGGAAGGCTTGAGTGAGCGCGTGCATTTCCGCACCGCGTCCCTGGCCAAGGCGTTTGCCGGGCGGGCTGGCTTCATTACCTGCTCCGGTAAATTCAAGGGCTACTTCTTGTCCGAGTCGCGCCCGGCGATCTTCAGTTCCTGCTTGCTGGGCCATGAGCTGGCGTGGTTCGATGCGGCGATTGACTTCATCGCTGCGGCGGATCGGCGGCGCGCCCGCCTGCACCGGCACGCGCGCATGCTGCGTGAGGAATTGCGTACGCTAGGCTACAACGTCAGCGACGGCAGCGAGCAAATCATCGCGCTGGAGCCCGGGCCGGAGCCCAAGACGCTGGCCCTGCGCAAGCTGCTGGAACAGCACGGCGTCTATGGCGCGATGTTTTGTGCACCGGCCACGCCCAAGAACCGTTCGCTGGTGCGCTTGACGCTGAATTCCGGCCTCGATCAAGCGCAGTTGGCGCGCATTGTTCACGCTTGCGATGAGATCCGCGGGCAGGTCGATCTGGAGAACTGGTCGTCCACGCGGCGCCTGCGCAAGCTGGCCCTCGTATAAGCTATCATTGCGGGTATGACTGAAGAATCCCGCACCCTCTACGAAGTAATTGGCGGCGAATCGACCATCCGCGCGATGGTCGACCGCTTTTATGATTTGATGGAACTCGAACCTGAGTTCCAACTGCTGCGCTCCGTGCACGGCCCCTCGCTGGAGAATGCCAACCAGCGCTTGTTCATGTTCCTCAGCGGCTGGATGGGCGGCCCGGATTTGTATCAAGAGGCGCATGGCCATCCGCGCTTGCGCATGCGGCATATGCCGTTCGCCATCGGCACGCAGGAACGCGACCAGTGGCTGCGCTGCATGGCGTGGGCGATGGAAGATACCGGCATCGACACCGAACTGCGCGTGCGCTTGATGAACTCCTTCTTCCAAACCGCAGACTGGATGCGCAACAAGCCGGATTGATTCCATGACCTCTATCGAGTTTTTCGTCCTGCTGGCCGCACTGGCCGCCGTCATCGTCTTGCAAGTGCTGGTGCTGCTGCGTTCTCGCGGTGGCGCGGCCGGTGCGTCTTCCGATCTGGCCGAGCGCATCGAACGTGTCGAACGTGAAGTGCGCATGCAACTGCAAACCACCGCGCAGACCAGCAACGCCGCCAACGTTCAGCAGTTCGAGGCGATGCGCCGCCAGCTGGAGGAGCAGGGTGTCAGCAGCCGCCACGAACAGACCCGCAATCTCAAGCTGTTCGCCGACACCATGAACCAGCGCATGCTGGAAGTACGCGTGATGTTGGAGACCAAGATCAAGGATCTGCAAGCCGATAACGGTGCGCGCCTTGAAGAGATGCGCAAGACGGTGGACGAAAAACTGCACGCTACGCTGGAGACACGCTTGAACGCCTCGTTCCAGCAAGTGTCCGAGCGCCTGGAGCGCGTGCACCAAGGCCTCGGCGAGATGCAGCAACTGGCGCTTGGCGTGGGCGATTTGAAGCGCGTGCTGACCAACGTGAAAACGCGCGGCACGTGGGGCGAGGTGCAACTGGAGATGCTGCTGGAGCAGGTGCTAACGCCCGACCAGTATGCGAAGAACGTCGAGACCATCGCCGGCACTGGTGCGCGCGTGGAGTTTGCGCTCAAGCTGCCGGGGCAAACAGAAGGCGGCGCGCCGGTATGGATGCCGATCGACGCCAAATTCCCGAAAGAGCAGTACGAACGCTTGCTGGAAGCGGCCGACAGCGCCGATGCGGAAGGCGTGGCTGCGGCCGGCCGCGAGTTGGAACGCGCGGTTCGCGTGGAAGCCAAGACCATCTCCGAGAAGTACGTCTCGCCGCCGCACACCACTGACTTTGCGATTCTGTTCCTGCCGACCGAAGGCTTGTACGCAGAAGTGATGCGCCGTCCCGGCCTGGCCGACGAGCTGCAACGCGTGAACCGCATCAGCATCGCCGGGCCGTCCACCTTGACGGCACTGCTTAATAGTTTGCAGATGGGCTTCCGCACGCTGGCGCTGGAGAAGCGTTCGTCCGAAGTATGGCAGGTGCTGGGCGCGGTGAAGACGGAGTTTGCCAAGTTCGGCGATGTGCTGGCCGCGACCAAGCTCACATTGGAACGCGCCGCCAAGAATATCGAATCGGCCGAGACCCGCAGCCGCCAGATGGCGCGCAAGCTGAAAACCGTGGAAGCCCTGCCGACCGAGCAGGCGCAACGCTTGATCGGAACCGAACCCGAACACGATTGATCCGTGTTTGGGCGTATTTGTGCGCAATTTTGCGTACTTGTGTACAATCACGCCCATGAAACGCGACAACCTCCTGCTGCCCGAGCGGCACGCATTAATCCTTAAGCAACTAAATCAAGAAGGCCGCGTGCTGGCCGCGCTGCTGGCGCGTGAACTGAACGTCACCGAAGACACCATCCGCCGCGACCTGCGCGATATGGCTGCTGCCGGCTTGTGCCAGAAGGTCTACGGCGGCGCGGTGCGCATGCCGGCCGCGCCGGAAAGCGGCACGCTGGTGCAGCGCATGGAGCGTCACCAGTCCGACAAGTCACGTCTCGCTGCGGCGGCTGCGACCTTGGTGCCGGCTGGTGGCACCATCTTCCTTGATGCCGGTTCCAGCAACCTTGCAATTGCCGAGGCGCTGCCGCAGGTGCCGCTGACGGTGCTGACCAACGCGCCATCCATTGCCGCGCGGCTGCTGGATAAACCGCATATCGATCTGGTCATGATCGGTGGCCGCATCAAGCAAAGCCTGGGCGGCAGTGTCGGTGCGACTGCGCTGCGCGAGCTGGAGCTGATGCATCCCGACCTGTATTTCATCGGCGCGTGCGGCGTGGACTTGCACGCCGGCGTCACCGCCATCGACTTTGAAGAAGCCGAATTCAAACGCCGGCTGTCGGCACAAAGCAAAGCCACCGCAGTTGTCGCTACCGCCAGCAAGATCGGTGCGGTCGCATCGTATCGCGTGCTGGCGATTCCCCAATTAACCCACTTGATCGTCGAGGCAGACACCAATGAGGATGTGGCGGAGGCATATGCCCTTGCCGGTACCCGCTTGCTGCGCGCTGAGGCTTGAACCCATGAATAACTACGGATTGAAACAACGCGTCTCCACGCGCCTCGCTTTTCTGGCGGCCGGTATGGCCATGTCTTCGTGGGCGCCGCTGGTGCCGTATGCGCAGTCGCGCACCGGCGTCGAAGCTGCGCAACTGGGTTTGCTGCTGCTGTGCCTCGGCGTAGGCTCGCTGCTGGCGATGCCGGTGACTGGCTTGCTGGCGGCGCGTTATGGCTGCCGCCCGGTGATTCTGTTGTCGGGCCTCGGCTGCTGCGCGGTGTTTCCGTTTCTGGCGATAGCGCCTAGCGCGCCTTTGCTGGGATTGACCTTGTTCCTGTTCGGCGCAACTTTGGGCACGCTCGATGTATCGATGAATGTGCAGGCGGTGATCGTTGAGAAGGATTATGGCGGTGCGCTGATGTCGGGCTTCCACGGCATGTTCAGCGTGGGCGGCATCGTTGGCGCAGGCGTCATGAGTTTGATGCTGTGGCTGGGCATGGACATTGTCCGCGCTTCGGTGGCGATGACGATTGCGGTGGCCTTGGTGCTGCTGGCTGCCGGCCCTAATTTGCTGCGCGAAGCACCGGCGGCGGAACGCGATGCGCCTTTGCTGGTGGTGCCGCGCGGCGCGGTGGTGGTAATCGGCGTGCTGTGCATGTTCGTGTTCCTGGCCGAAGGCGCCGTTCTGGATTGGAGCGCGGTGATGCTGACCAATAGTGGCATGAGCGGCGCGCAGGGCGGTCTTGGCTACGCAGCGTTCGCAGTGGCGATGACGGTCGGACGTTTGAATGGCGATAAGATCGTGCAGCGCTGGGGCGGCCGACGCGTGTTGCTGCTGGGCGGCCTGGCTGCTGCTGCGGGCTTCTTCATCGTGGTGCTGGCGCCGTCGGCTTGGCTGGCGCTGGTGGGCTTTGTGCTGATCGGTTGCGGCGCCTCGAACATTGTGCCAGTGCTGTTCACGGCGGCCGGTAACCAGAACGATATGCCGGCCAGCCTGGCGGTGAGCGCCATTTCAACCATCGGCTATGCTGGTATTTTGGCCGGCCCGGGCTTGATTGGCTTTGTCGCGCATGCCGTTGGCTTGCAGTGGGCCTTTGCCGCACTGGCGGTCGGCATGCTGCTGGTGGCTACACAAGCCCGTCGAACAGCATAACTTCAACCAGCTGGCCGGCGGCGACGTTGGCCTGATCGTGGTGCAGCACCACGATGCAGTTTGCCTCGCTCATGGAGCTGAGGATGCCTGAGCCTTGTGCACCGGTCAGGCGCACTTGCGCTGTGCCGTCGGCGCCAGTGCTCAGGATGCCGCGCTGGTACTCGGTGCGGCCGGGGCGCTTGCGGATGGCTTCCGTAGCGCGGGCTTGAACGGTTTGCAGTTTTGTCTCGCTGCCCATCATGCGCAGCAGGGCGGGGCGGGCGAACATATAGAACGAGATCATCACGGCCACCGGGTTGCCGGGCAGGCCGAATAGCCAAGCGCTGTCTTGCTCCGTTTGGACTTTGCCGAAGGCCAGCGGGCGGCCTGGGCGCATGGCCAGCTTCCAGAAGGCGACGTCGCCGATCAAGGCCATGATGTCGCGCGTGTAGTCGGCCGCGCCTTCGGAGACGCCGCCGGAGGTGATGATGGCGTCGGCTTTGTTGGCGCCTTCGCGCAGGGCGGCTTCCAGCGCTTGCGGGTCGTCCTTTACTACGCCCATATCGATTACCTCGCAGCCCAGGCGGGTCAGCATGCCGAACAAGGTGTAGCGGTTGCTGTCGTAGACGCAGCCTGGTTCGAGCTTGTCGCCCAGTGAGCGCAGTTCGTCGCCGGTGGAGAAGAAGGCGACTTTGAGTTTGCGCTTGACGGTGACTTGGCCGATGCCCAGCGATGCGATCAAGCCCATGTCGGCAGGACGGATTTGTTTGCCGGCGGCGATGGCGACGCCGCCGGCTTTCAAGTCTTCACCGGCGCGGCGCAGGTTGGCGCCGGCGCGGACGGCGTTGGCGGCGATGGTGACTTGGTCGCCTTCGATGGCGGCGGCCAGTTCTTGCGGCAGCACGGTGTCGCAATCCTCTGGGATGCTGGCGCCGGTCATGATGCGCACGCATTCGTTGGCTTGCGGCGCTTGCGTGAACGGATGGCCGGCGTAGGCGACGCCGATGACCTTAAACGTGGCCGTGCCGTCGGCTGGCAGGTCGGCGCCACGCAGGGCGTAGCCGTCCATCGCCGAGTTGTCATGGGCGGGGACGTTGATCGGCGAGATGATGTCGGTGGCGAGCACGCGATCCAGAGCGGCCAGCAGGGGCAGCGTTTCAGTGGCGTCGACTGGCGTGATGCGCTGGCAGATCAAGCGCTGGGCCTCGGCGACCGGCAGTGCGGGCGGATCGCTATCGCGTGGCGCGGCGCTCGGTGCGGCTGGCGCTGGCGTGCTGCGTTCGTGGTGTTGGAGTTCTTCCAGCGTGTTGATATTGCTGAAGGCGGCGCTGTCTTCGAACAGCACTTCGGCCACTTTCAGCGTGTTGAAGAAGCCTTCCATGCGGCGCGCGCCGGTGTCGAGGTAAGCGTCCAGTTGCGGCAGCACGCTGGCCTTGAGCAGTGCGAAGACTGGATGCGGCTGGCGGAATGGCGCGGCGTCCGGCTGCTCCGGATCGCGCTCCATCGTCACCGCTATCGCCATGTCGGCGCCTTGTTCTTGCATGGCCGCGTACAAACGCGCGGCCAAATCCTCCGGGAAGAACGGCGAATCGCACGGCGCCGTCAACAGCAGCTCGGTCGGGCAAAACTGCAAGCCGATTTGCAGCCCGGCCAGCGGCCCGGCATAACCATCAAGGAAATCCGGCAGCACCGGCGACTCGCCGGCCAGCGCCTGGTACTGCGGCAGATTGCGATTGGCGTTGATCGCGACCGTGGCTACCTGCGGCGACAAGCGCGCCAGCACGTGCGCTGCCAGCGTCGATCCGCGAAACGGCTGCAAGCCCTTATCCACGCGACCCATGCGCGTGCCGCGTCCACCCGCCAGTATCAACCCGGTGATCTTGCTCTTCAAAGACAAAACTAACCCCCGATGTAAGACATTTCTACTTTGTTGGCACTGCGCTCTCGCTTGAGTACCTCGGTCTGACTGGTGCGCAGCTCCGAATAACGGTCCTCGCGCGCACGCCACAGGTGCGCCAGCGCGGTGCTGATTTCGGCGTCGCTGCGGCCTTCGCGCAGCAGGGCGCGCAGATCGTGGCCGCTGGTGGCGAACAGGCAGGTGTACAGTTTACCCTCAGTCGACAGGCGCGCGCGCGTACAGTCCGAGCAGAATGCCTGGGATACACTTGAGATCAAGCCGATTTCACCACTGCCGTCGGCGTAGCGCCAGCGCGATGCGGTTTCGCCGGTGTAGTTGGCGGCCACGGGCTCCAGCGGCATTTCGGCGCTGATGCGGCGCACGACTTCGGACGATGGCACTACCTCGTTCATCTTCCAGCCGTTGGATGCGCCCACGTCCATGTATTCGATGAAGCGCAGGATGTAGGGCGAGCCGCGGAAGTGGCGCGCCATCGGCAGGATCTCGTGATCGTTCATGCCGCCCTTGACCACCATGTTGATCTTGATCGGCCCAAGGCCAACTCGGTGGGCGACGTCTATCCCTTTCAGCACGTCTTCGACCGCGAAGTCGACGTCGTTCATGCGCTGGAAGGTGGCGTTATCCAAGGCGTCCAGCGAGACGGTCACACGCTGCAGGCCGGCGTCTTTCAGCGACTGCGCTTTGCGGGCCAGCAGCGAGGCGTTGGTGGTCAGCGTCAAATCCAGTGGCTTGCCGCTCACCGTTTTCAATTCGGCCAGCATGCCGACCAGCTTTTCGATATTTTTGCGCAGCAGCGGTTCGCCGCCGGTCAGGCGGAGTTTTTCCACGCCGTGGGCGATGAATAGCTTGGCGATGCGGGTGATTTCTTCAAACGACAGCAGCGAGGTATGCGGCAGGTAAGGGTAGTCGTTGTTGAACACCGCTTTCGGCATGCAGTACACGCAGCGGAAGTTGCAGCGGTCGGTGACGGAGATGCGCAGGTCGTGCAGCGGCCGCGCCATGCGGTCGCTCAGCAAGCCGGTTGGCGTTTCCAGTGTTGCGGGGATGGCCGGCGCGGCACCGCGCTGCTCGGTCATCATAATAATTTTTTCTGCCATATTGCTGTTTATGAAAGCGATTGCTAATGACTCAGACAGCTACGATAGCATGATAAAAAAAGGGAAGCACGAGGCTTCCCTTTTTTGCTGTCAGCCGGTGCGGCTTAACGGCGGGTGTCGACCTGGATCAGCGGCTCGTCAACTTGCGGCGGCAGCGGCTTGCGCTCGCGTGGCACGCGCACTGGCTGCACCACTTGGGCAGCGGCTTCCTGCGCGGCGCGCAGTTTGGCTGGGTCGGTGGCGGCCAGTGTCAGGCCGGCGGTGCTCAGCACGGCTTGCAGGTCGATCGGGGCCGATGGGGCCGGTGCGGCTGCTACTGGTGCTGGCGCTGCAACTGCTGGTGCAGCAGGAGCAGGTGCTGGCTCGGCGGCCACGGGCACTGGGGCCGGTGCTTCGACGGCGACAGCAGCAGGTGCTTCCACCACGGCTGGTGCGGCTTCTACTGCCGGTGCGGCGACTGGCGCAGCAACGGCAACTGGAGCGGTTTCCACAACAGCGGCTTCGACCGGGGCTGCAACTGATGCAGGAGCAGCAGGGACAAGCTCAGCAACGACCGGTGCGGCTTCCACCGGAGCGGCTGCTACTGGTGCAGCTTCGACAGGAGCAGCTACGGCAGGCGCGGCTTCCACCGGAGTGGCGGCCACAGGTGTAACTTCCACCGGTGCAACTTCCACCGGTGCGGCAGCCACTGGCGCAGCAGGAGCTTCTACCACTGGCGCTGGCGCAGCGGCGACCGGTGCAGCGGCTGGCGCTTCAACGGCTTCCACGGCGGCTGGCGCTGGTGCAACTGGAGCGGCTGCAGCCGGTGCATCAGCAGCGGCGGCTTCAGCAGCTTCCGCGACTTCGGCCACTGGCGCGAAGCTCAGTTCAGCTTGTTCGCCATCGGCGCCTGCTGCCGACTCTTGGCCTTCTACGCCTTCGCGTTCACGGCGATTGCGGTTACGGCCACCACGACGGCGACGACGGCGTGGCTCATCGCCTTCACCTGCCACTTCGTTGTCATCGCCCTCTGGGCCGGCGTTAGGCGCCGATTTCAGGATGCTTGCAGCGGCGTCGGTCGCAGGACCGGCGTTTGGTGCAACGGCGTTCATTGCCAGCTCTTCAGCTTTGGCTTCCACTGGCGCTTTGTCGCCCCGCGGTTCGCGTGGCTGGCGTGCTGGACGCTCGCCACGTTCTGCGCGCTCAGCACGTTCCGGGCGCTCGGCGCGCTCTGGACGCTCTGCACGTTCGCGTGCCTGGCCTTCTGCTGCCTGCTCACGCGGCTCGCGTGGTTCGCGTGGAGGACGCGGCTGGCGTGGTGGACGGCCATTGGCGTCCGCTGCCTTGCCTTCTTCCTTCTCGCCACGGGCTGCGCCCGGTTCTTTCTCTTCGCGCTCGCCACGGCCACCTTTGCCGTTGCGGTTGCGGCCGCGTGGGCCACGCGCGTTGCGGTCGCCGCGCTCGCCGTTGGCAGGCGTTTTGACCACGATGGTCGGCTGCTGCGGCAGGGCCGGTGCGGCCGGCTTGCCGGTGAAGAAGCCGATCAGCTTGGCAAAGAAACCTTGCTCGGCTGGCGCCGGTGCTGGGGCCGGGGCCGGCTTGATGACGGTCTCGGTCGGCTTGCGGTCAACCAGCGGTGCAGGCTGCTCAGGGGTGATGGTCTTGACCATGGCTTCCTGGCGCGGCTTGGCTTCTTCCTTCTGGCGCTTGCTGTAGGCCAGGTCGGTTTCGGCTTGCTCGGCCAGGGTGTAGCTGGCGCTGCTGTCTTCCAGGCGCGGATCGTCGTGCTTGATGCGTTCCAGCTTGTAGTGCGGAGTTTCCAGGTGCTTGTTCGGCACCAGGATGATGGTGATGCGATGGCGGGTCTCGATCTTCAGGACTTCGCCGCGCTTTTCGTTCAGCAGGAAGGCTGCCACGTCCACCGGCACTTGCACGTGGATGGTGGCCGAGTTTTCCTTCATCGCCTCTTCCTGGATGATGCGCAGGACTTGCAGCGCCGACGATTCGGTGTCGCGGATGTGGCCGGTGCCCGAGCAGCGTGGGCAGGTCACGTGCGAACCTTCCGACAGCGACGGACGCAGGCGCTGGCGCGACAGTTCCATCAGGCCGAAGCGCGAAATCTTGCCCATCTGAACGCGGGCGCGGTCGTGGTGCAGGGCGTCTTTCAGGCGCTGTTCCACTTCGCGCTGGTTCTTGGCCACTTCCATATCGATGAAGTCGATCACGATCAGGCCGCCCAAGTCGCGCAGGCGCAGCTGGCGGGCTACCTCTTCGGCGGCTTCGCAGTTGGTGTGGAAAGCGGTGGTTTCGATGTCGGAACCGCGGGTGGCGCGGGCCGAGTTGACGTCGACCGATACCAGTGCCTCGGTGTGGTCGATCACGATGGCGCCGCCCGATGGCAGCGGCACGGTACGCGAGTACGCGGTTTCAATTTGGTGTTCAATCTGGAAACGCGAGAACAGCGGTACGTCGTCGCTGTAGCGTTTTACACGGTGCACCATGTCGGGCATCACGTGGCTCATGAACTGGTGGGCTTGCTCGTAGATCTCGTCGGTATCGATCAGGATCTCGCCGATATCCGGCTGGAAGTAGTCGCGAATCGCGCGGATCACCAGCGACGACTCCTGGTAGATCAGGAACGCGCCGGAAGCCGACTTGCCGGCGCCTTCGATCGCGCGCCACAGTTGCATCAGGTAGTTCAAGTCCCACTGCAGTTCTTCCACGCTGCGGCCGATGCCGGCGGTGCGGGCGATGACCGACATGCCTGGCGGCAGGTCCAGCTTGTCCATGGTTTCGCGCAGTTCCTGGCGCTCTTCACCTTCAACCCGGCGCGAAACACCACCACCGCGCGGGTTGTTCGGCATCAGCACCAGGTAACGGCCGGCCAGCGACACGAAGGAGGTCAGGGCGGCGCCTTTGTTGCCGCGCTCTTCCTTCTCCACCTGCACCATGATTTCCTGGCCTTCGCGCAGCGCTTCTTTGACGGAAGCATTGCGGACATCGACGCCTTCTTTGAAGTAAGTGCGTGCTACTTCCTTGAATGGCAGGAAACCGTGGCGATCTTCGCCATAGCTGACGAAGCAAGCTTCGAGCGATGGTTCGATGCGGGTGATCACGCCTTTGTAGATGTTGGACTTGCGCTGTTCGCGTCCGGCGGTTTCGATGTCGATATCGATCAGTTTCTGACCATCGACGATCGCTACGCGCAGTTCTTCTTGCTGCGTAGCATTAAACAACATGCGTTTCATTTTTATAAACTCCGCGACCCTTGGGCCATGTGTGCTGCCCGGTTTTTCTAGGTCCGGTACAGCAAGCTACAGGGATATGCGCGAGAATCGGAGTGATTGCGGTGGGTATGCCCATCCTGTGCAGCCGCACGGAGCGGCCGCAACTGGGCGCATGAGGTTGATCGACATGCCGAGTGCTCGCTTCATCTGTAGTTCTCCATGCGGCCCCAACGGACGGCAGAAAAGAACAGACGGAGAGCAGCGTCTTAATGGCCAGATCTCGACCAGGCTTACAAACTACAAGTGTTGCAACTTCGGTAACCAGGCTGATATCAGCCTTCCGTCGAGCTTGCAGTGAGCATGGGGTCTGACGAAAACGGCAAGCGTTATCAACTACTCATCAACCGGCCAGCCTAACTTATGATCTGGCTGACCGGACTTTATCCTTACTATCCAATCATTCTTCTTCAGCATCCCTGTCGCCATCCGATTACAACTACGGTGCAACCCTGATTCCGGCAGGGATGGTGCGCATACATTTTTTCCTCTGAATTTGCAATTTGGCGAGGCCAGTGGAGACGCCCCTGTGTAAAATGTGCTTTTATTCTTACACTTGCCGCAGTGAGAACCGCAGCGAAACGATTATATATTCAAAATGAAGGACTTAGAGAGATTTCTGGGAAGACAGAGCAAATGAAGATGCAAAAAGATGTTGTTCCCGCTTCAACGTCCGCCCCGCTGCAAGCCCAATTCGTCACCATCACTGAAGAAGAAGCCGGTCAACGGATCGATAACTACCTGTTGCGCGTTTGCAAAGGCGTGCCGAAAAGCCACGTCTATCGCATCCTGCGCTCGGGCGAAGTGCGCGTAAACAAAGGTCGTATCGACCAACTGTACCGACTGGTACAAGGCGACGTGGTGCGGATTCCGCCGATCCGCCTGGCGGAAAAGCCGGATAATCACGTTCCGGCCGCCGAATTCAAGATTATTTTCGAAGACAGCCACCTGCTGGTGATCGACAAGCCGGCCGGCGTGGCCGTGCACGGCGGTTCCGGCGTGTCGTTCGGCGTGATCGAGCAGTTGCGCGCCTCGCGCCCGGACGCCAAGTTTCTGGAACTGGTGCATCGCCTCGACCGCGAAACGTCCGGCCTGTTGTTGTTGGCAAAGAAACGTTCGGCCCTGACCAGCCTGCACGAGCAAATGCGCGACGGCGAGACCGACAAGCGCTACCTGACCATGGTGGCAGGCGACTGGAAAAATGCGCGCCAGCACATCAAGCTGGCTTTGCATAAATACACCACGGCCGACGGCGAGCGCCGCGTGACCGTATCGGAAGAGGGCGGCCAGCCATCGCACACGATTTTCTCGTTGTTGAAGAAATTCGAGGGCTTTGCCTTGCTGGAAGCCGAGCTGAAGACTGGCCGCACCCACCAGATCCGCGTACACCTGTCATCGTCTGGCTTCCCCATCGTAGGTGACGACAAGTACGGCGATTTCGCCTTGAACAAGGCGCTGCAAAAGGCCACCGACACGCGCGGCGCCCTCAAGCGCATGTTCCTGCACGCGCACCAAATTACCTTTACCCACCCGGAATCCGGTAAAAAGATGACGCTCAACGCGCCGTTGGCTGCCGAATGTGAACGATTCTTGGTAAGCTTGGGCAAACCTCTTAACTAATCGAAAACACATGGCAAGAAAGCAATTTGATCTGATCGTCTTCGATTGGGACGGTACGTTGATGGATTCGACCTCAACGATCGTAAAGTGCATCCAGGCAGCCGCGCGCGACCTGAAATTGCCGGTGCCGGGCGACGACCGCGCGGCTCACGTGATCGGCCTCGGCCTGCACGAAGCCATGCAGGCGGTGCTGCCCGATGTCGATCCGGCGTTCTACCCGCGCATGGTGGAGCGCTATCGCTACCATTTCCTGTCGCGCGATCACGAGATCAGCCTGTTCCCCGGCGTGCACGACATGCTGGAAGAACTGTCGCAGGCCGGCTATTTCCTGGCGGTGGCCACCGGCAAGAGCCGGGTTGGCCTGAATCGCGCCATGAACGACGTCAAAGTGCTGTCGCTGTTTGACGCCACCCGTTGTGCCGACGAAACCTTCTCCAAGCCGCACCCGGCCATGCTGCAAGAACTGACTCGGGAGTTAGGTCAAGATATGCGACGTACGGTGATGATCGGCGATACCACGCACGACCTGCTGATGGCCAGCAATGCCGGTGCGGCCGGTATCGCGGTCGAGTACGGCGCCCATCCGGTGGATCAATTACACGCCTGCAAACCGCTGTTCTCCGCTAAAACGGTGGCCGAACTGCATCAATGGCTGAGCGAGCACGCGTAATGGACGAGATTTTGATTTGCGCCTCGGACGCCATTCTGGATGGCGGCAAAGGCGTACGCTTTGCACTGACGGCCGGCGGCGAGGACGCCACCGGTTTCGTGGTGCGCCACAGCGGCAAGGCTTACGCCTATTTGAACCGATGCGCCCATGTCCCGATCGAACTGGATTGGGCCGAGGGTGAGTTTTTTGAATCGAGCAAGCTGTACATCATGTGCTCGACCCACGGCGCGATTTATGTGCCGGAAACCGGGCAGTGCGCCGGCGGCCCATGCCGTGGCGGCCGCCTGCGGCCGATCGCCGTGGTGGAACGCGAGCAGCAAATCTATTGGCAACCGGATGATTACGTGCGTCCCGCGCGCGCCTGACTTAACTAATAAAGCAATCCATGAGTGACGATCTCGACACCGGCAGCACCCCAGCACCCGCACCGACGCCTGCGCCGCAGCCGGCCAAACCTGGCGTCAGCGCTTCCAACTGGGAGCGCGAGGTGCTGGAAAAGCTGGTGTTTGCCACGCTGAAAGAACAGAAGGCATCGCGCCGCTGGGGCATTTTCTTCAAGGCGCTGACCTTGCTGGTGGTGGTGTTTGCGCTGAGCGCTTACTTCGACGTCAGCTGGACTGGCTCGGACGGCGAGGCGCTGGGCCGGCATACGGCGCTGATCGAGGTGGAAGGTTCGATCGAATCCGAAGGCAGCGGCTCGGCCGCCGTGGTGATCCCGGCGCTGAACAAGGCGTTTTCCGACAGCGGTTCGGTAGCCGTGGTGCTGCATATTAATAGCCCGGGCGGCAGTCCGGTGCAGGCTGGCATGATCGTCGATGAGATGATCCGCCTGCGCAAGGGCTATCCGGGCAAGCCGCTGTACGTTGTGGTGGACGAGATTTGCGCGTCCGGCTGCTACTACATCGCGGCCGGCGCTGACCGCATCTACGTCAACAAGGCCAGCATCATCGGCTCGATCGGCGTGCTGATGGATGGTTTCGGCTTCACCGGCATCATGGAGAAAGTTGGAGTTGAGCGACGTCTGTTGACTGCCGGCGAGAACAAGGGCTTTATGGACCCGTTCAGCCCGCTGACCGAAAAGCACAAGCAGCACGCGCAAGCCATGCTCAACGAAATCCATCAGCAGTTTATTCAAGTGGTGCGCAACGGCCGCGGCAAACGCTTGAAGGAAACGCCGGAGACGTTCTCCGGCCTGTTCTGGACTGGCGCCAAGTCGATAGACATGGGCTTGGCCGACGCTTACGGCACGGTGGACAGCGTCGCGCGCGACGTGGTCAAGGCTGAAGACATCGTCGACTACACCCAGCATGAAGGCTTGCCGGAACGCGTGCTGAAGAAATTCGGCGCGGCCATGGGCGCCGGCGCGATGAAGTCCGCGGTGGAAACGGCGCGGCCGAGCTTGCATTAGCCTCAGTGGTAGGATGACTGGCTGAGCGATTAATATTATCAATACAGTCTCCTTTTCACTTGCAGATCGCTCATGGTGAACTATATTAGTGTTGTAGTTCTTACCTAGGGGGGCAAATATAAATACTTTCCGGTCGTGTCGTACAACGTAGAGAACTACTCAGCTGCATCATTGATGCGGAGTAGAGAGAATTTAGATTCCTCATTAAGTTCCTTTGTGGAACTGAAAACAGCGGCTCCGTGCCGCTGTTTTCTTTTGCGGAGTCGCCCGCTTCCAGTAAAATCGCGCCCATGAGCAAATTATCCTTGGACCGCATCCTGCAATCGCAGGGCTATGGCACCCGCAAATTCTGCCGCACCTTGATCGAGGACGGCGAAGTCACGATCAACGGCGTGGTGCACGACAATTACAAAGAAACCATCGAGACCGATGGGTTGGTGTTCCGCCTGTTCGACGAGGACGTGGTGTACCGCGAACACGTCTACATCGCGCTGCATAAACCTGCCAACTTCGAGTGTTCACGCAAGCCCAGCCACCACCCGGGCGTGCTGACCTTGCTGGCGGAAGAACTGACTTGGCGCGACGTGCAACCGGTCGGCCGGCTCGACCATGACACCACCGGCATGCTGCTGATGTCGGACGATGGCGCCTTTATCCATGCGCAATCGTCGCCAAAGCGCCACGTACCGAAAATCTACCAGGCCACCACGGCCGAGCCGGTCACTGATGAGCTGATCGCGCAAATGCTGGCCGGCGTGCAGCTGCACGACGAACCGGCGCCGCTGGCGGCGCAAACCTGCGTCAAGCGCGGCGAGTACCAGCTGGAGATCGTGCTGGAGCAGGGCAAATATCACCAGGTGAAGCGCATGCTGGCCGCTGCCGGCAACCACTGCGCGGCGCTGCATCGCTCGGCCATCGGCAATCTGGAGCTGGCTTCGCTCGACCTGAACGAAGGCGAATGGTGCTACCTCACCCCTGAACAACTGGCCTTGCTCGCACCCGCATGAAGCTCGCTACCCTGAAAGACGGCACCCGAGACGGCCAGCTGATGGTGGTCTCGCGCGACCTGAAAACCGCCCAATTGGCCGACGGTGTGTGCCGTACTCTGCAACGCGCTTTGGACGATTGGACTTTCATC
Organism: Duganella rivi; assembly: GCF_009857435.1. Lineage (GTDB taxonomy): Bacteria > Pseudomonadota > Gammaproteobacteria > Burkholderiales > Burkholderiaceae_D > Rugamonas > Rugamonas rivi. The sequence goes on along the minus strand of NZ_WWCK01000005.1, from coordinate 209,103 downwards.
TCACCGCAACTGGACGCCATCTACCAGGAATTGAACCGTGGCGGTGGCCGCCGCAGTTTCGATTTCGAGCCGGCCAACTGCATGGCGCCGCTGCCGCGTGCGTTCCAGTGGGTGGACGGTTCGGCTTACGTCAATCACGTTGAGCTGGTACGCAAGGCGCGCGGCGCCGAGATGCCGGCCTCGTTCTGGGAAGAGCCGCTGATGTACCAGGGCGGCAGCGACGATTTCCTCGGCCCGACCGATGACATTACGCTGGCGCGCGAAGAGTGGGGCATCGATTTCGAAGCAGAAGTGTGCGTGATCACCGACGATGTGCCCATGGGCTCGACTGCCGATCAGGCGCATCAGCGCATCCGGCTGCTGATGCTGGCCAACGACGTCTCGCTGCGCAATCTGATTCCAGAAGAATTGGCCAAGGGTTTCGGCTTCCTGCAATCCAAGCCGGCCACCAGCTTCTCGCCGGTAGCAGTCACGCCGGACGAGCTGGGCGACGCCTGGAAAGGCGGCAAAGTCCACCTGCCGCTGCTGTCGACCTGGAACGACAAGCTGGTTGGCAAGCCGCAGGCTGGCGTCGACATGGTATTCAACTTCCCGCAGTTGATTGCCCACCTCGCCAAGTCGCGCAATGTGCGGGCTGGTTCCATCATCGGTTCCGGCACTGTCTCCAACAAAGATAGCAAGAAGGGCTATTCCTGCATCGCCGAGCAGCGCTGCCTTGAAATGATTGCCGGCGGCGAGCCGGTCACGCCGTTCATGGCGTTTGGCGACACCATCCGCATCGAGATGCTGGACGACGGTAAATCCGTGTTCGGCGCTATCCACCAAACCGTCAAGCAAGCCTGAGTTTCCTGCCGTATTCCATCGATGATCTTGCCGTGCCGCAATCCATAATGGCACGGTCGAGATTAACCTTAGCAGCAGGCAGACCAAATGGCAGACGATAGCGACGCAGAAAAGACCGAACCCGCGTCAGCGAAGCGCCTCGAGCAGGCGCGTGAAGAAGGCGACGTTCCCCGATCGCGGGAAGTAGCGACGTTTACCGTGCTGATGGCGGCGGGCGCCTGCCTGTGGGTCAGTGGCGACAGCCTGGTGCGCCAGATGCAGGGCGCGCTGGTGTCCGGCCTGTCCCTGACCCAGGAACAAATCTTTGACTCAGACGTGCTGTTCCACCGGATTGCGGTGGACGTGGTGCAGGTGCTGATTGCCTGCCTGCCGCTTGGCATTGCGGTGATGATCGTGGCGCTGGCCTCGCCGATGCTGGTCGGCGGCTGGCTGTTCAGCGGCAAGGCCTTCATGCCGAACTTTAACAAGCTCAATCCGATCAACGGCATCGGCAATATGTTTTCGACCAATGCGCTGGTTGAGCTGGTGAAGGCGATCCTGAAAACCATCGTGGTCGGCTTTGTGACGTGGCTGGTGGTGCTTAAGTACAAGGATGCGGTGATCGGCCTGTCGGTCGAGCCGCTCAAGCTCGGCATCGGCCACACGCTCAATATGCTGTCCTCGAGCTTCATGTTTATCGTCGGCGCGTTGGGCCTGATCGCGGCCATCGACGGCCCGTATCAGATGTGGCACTACGCGAACAAGCTGAAGATGACGCGCCAGGAGTTGATCCAGGAATCGAAAGAATCCGACGGTAACCCGCAAATCAAGGGCAAGATCCGCCAGCTGCAACGCGAGATGGCCAAGCGCCGCATGATGGCCGACGTGCCGACCGCCGACGTGGTGGTGACCAACCCGACTCACTACGCGGTCGCGCTGAAGTACAACGACGGCATGCGCGGCGCGCCGAAAGTGGTGGCCAAGGGTACCGACGAAGTGGCGGCCAAGATCCGCGAAATCGCCAAGGAACACAAGGTCGCCATGCTGGAAGCGCCGGCGCTGGCGCGTGCGCTGCACAAGCACACCGAGATCGGCGACGAGATTCCAGAACAGCTGTACGCGGCGGTGGCCGAAGTGCTGGCTTATGTGTTCCAGCTGCGTCTGTTTAGCAAAGGCAAGGGCAAGTACCCAGACAAGCCAAGCAAACTCGATGTGCCGCGCACCATGGATCCATTGGATCCCCTGTATGTTCCCAAGAACAGCACACCACCAGATTTGAATAACGGAGCATCTGCATGAACGCCCTGAGCAACATCAAACTGCCGCCATGGCTGCAAGGCTTGGCCACGGCGCAAAACAAGGCCAGCCTGGCGGCGCCTATCCTGATCATCATGCTGTTGGCGATGATGATCTTGCCGCTGCCGGCGTTCGTGCTCGATCTGTTCTTCAGCTTTAACATCGCGCTGTCGGTGATTGTGCTGCTGACTGCGCTGTACACGGTGAAGCCGCTGGACTTCATGGCTTTCCCGACCATTCTGCTGCTGTCCACCATGCTGCGCCTGTCCTTGAACGTGGCGTCGACCCGCGTGGTGCTGACCGAAGGCCATACCGGCGCGGATGCGGCCGGTAAGGTGATTGAGGCCTTCGGCCACTTCCTGATCGGCGGTAACTACACGGTCGGTATCGTGGTGTTCGTGATCCTGACGATTATTAACTTCGTGGTGGTGACCAAGGGTGCGGGCCGTATCGCCGAGGTGGGCGCGCGTTTTGCCTTGGATGCAATGCCGGGTAAGCAGATGGCGATTGACGCCGACCTTAACGCCGGCTTGATCGGCGAGGCCGAGGCGAAAAAACGCCGTAGCGAAGTGTCGATGGAAGCCGAATTCTACGGCGCGATGGACGGTGCCTCGAAGTACGTGCGCGGCGATGCGATCGCCGGTATTTTGGTGACGGTGATTAACGTGGTCGGTGGTCTGCTGGTCGGCTTGATCCAGCACGATATGCTGTTTGCCGATGCGATCAAGAACTACACGCTGCTGGCGATTGGTGACGGCTTGGTGGCGCAGATTCCTTCGCTGGTGATTTCGATTGCGGCCGGTATCGTGGTGTCGCGCGTGGCTAGCGAGCAGGACATCGGCTCGCAGCTGATGGGCCAGCTGTTCGGCAAGCCGCAAGTGCTGTATATCACTGGCGCCATCATCGGCGGCATGGGTTTGATTCCCGGCATGCCGAACCTGGTGTTCCTGCTGCTGGGTGCGATTCTCGCAGGCTCCGGCTACATGATGACCAAGCGCGCGGCTGAGAAGCAAACGGCCGAGGTGGCTGCGGCGGAAGCAGCGGCGCCGGCTGCGGCAGCGGCGGCCGAGCAGGAAGAGGCCAGCTGGCAGGACGTGATGCCTGTCGATACGTTGGGCCTGGAAGTAGGCTATCGCCTGATTCCGCTGGTGGACAAGACGCAGGGCGGCGAGCTGCTCAAGCGCATCAAGGGCATCCGCAAGAAGTTTGCGCAGGAGGTGGGCTTCCTCGCGCCGCCGGTGCACATTCGCGACAATCTGGAATTGAAGCCGTCGGCTTACCGCATCGCGCTGAAAGGCGTGGAGGTGGGCACGGGCGAGGCGTACAACGGCCAGTTCCTGGCGATCAATCCGGGCATGGCGACTGGCACCTTGCAGGGTATGGTGACTACCGATCCCGCCTTCGGCTTGCCGGCCGTGTGGATCGACGCCAATCTGCGTGACCAGGCGCAGGGCATGGGCTATACCGTGGTCGATGCGGGCACTGTGGTGGCCACGCACTTGAATCACTTGATCACCACACACGCGTCCGAACTGCTGGGCCGTTCAGAAGTGCAGTCGCTGCTCGATCACTTGAGCAAGGAAGCGCCGAAGCTGGTGGAAGACCTGGTGCCGAAACTGATTCCGTTGTCGACCTTGCAGAAGGTGTTGCAGAACCTGCTGGCGGAAGGCGTGCATATCCGCGACATGCGCACCATCATCGAGACGCTGGCCGAGCACGCGGTGCATACGCAAGACGCTGGTGACCTGACCATCCTGGTACGTATCGCACTGGGCCGCGCCATCGTGCAGCAGTTGTTCCCGGGCGCCAGCGAGTTGTCGGTGATGACCTTGGATAACCGCCTCGAACGCTTGCTGATGCAGGCGCTGGCAGCCAGCGGCCCGGACGGCGCCGGCATCGAGCCGGGCTTGGCGGACACCATCGCCCAGCAAGCGCAGCAAGCCGCCGCGCAGCAGGAAGCGCTGGGCCTGACGCCGGTGCTGCTGGTGCCGGGGCCATTGCGCGCCTTGCTGTCGCGCTTCCTGCGGCGCGCGCTGCCGCAGTTGAAAGTGCTGTCGCACGCCGAAATCCCGGAAAGCAAAACCATCCGCGTCACCGCGCTGGTAGGCCAGCAACCGGTCTGAGTTTGACCTGTCTTTAACTCCATCCACGCAGTCGGCCTAGACCGCGTGGATGAATGACGACTACGACACGCCGTGGAAGGAAGTGGTCACGCGCTACTTCCCCGAATTCATGGCCTTCTATTTTCCCGAGGCGCACGCGCTGGTCGACTGGTTGGCATCTATGCTTCGTTGACGCCCGCACGCTCGACGAGGTTTTCCGCGACTGAATTGCGGGCCATTTCTGCCCTTGTTCATCAGATCGTTTCCAGAGTGCATCGTCAATAATGCAAGCATGGGAGTGAAGCTACTCCATCTGCTTTCCTTGAGAGACGGTCATGAACGTTAAAAAATTTACCGCGTCGACTTCCCGCGAAGCGCTGCGCAAAGTCCGCGAATCGCTCGGCCCTGACGCCGTGATCTTGTCCAACCGCCAGTCCGATGGCGTGGTTGAAATCCTCGCTCTCGCCAACGACGATGCCGCCTCGCTGGCCATGCCTGCACCGCACTCGCCGATGGCTGAACCGGCACCGTCGCTGGATCTCGGCATGACGACTGCCATACCATCAAACCGTATCGAGCCGCGCTTTGAAGATGAGCTGCCGCATATGTCGCCGCCGGTCGCCGCCAAGCCGGCCAGTCTGCCGCAGCAGCCGCAGCGCCGCGTGGTCGCTTCGCACGCATCGCTGAGCACCAAGGTCGCGGCCGCCGCTGCCGCGCCGCAAGCGCAGCCTCAGCAGCCGCAAGCGAAAGCCGCTCCATCCATCGACGCCAACCAAATCGCCGCCCTTGTCAGCGCCGCTGTGACCAGCGCCAAGGAAAGCGCCGCCGTCGAAATGAACGGCATGATGAATGAAATCCGCGCCATGCGCGGCATGATGGAAACCCAGCTGGCCGAACTGTCGTGGGGCGCGACCCAGGCGCGCGAACCGCACAAGACCGCCGTGCTGCGCGCCATGCTGGCCGCCGGCTTCTCCGCCAGCCTGGCACGCTACCTGATCGAAAAACTGCCGGCCAATCAGCGCGACGCGGCCGACAGCATGCGCTGGATTAAAACCGTCCTCACGCGCAATCTGCAAACCATGGCCAACGAAGATGCGCTGATCGACCAGGGCGGCGTGTTCGCGCTGGTGGGCCCAACTGGCGTCGGCAAGACCACCAGCACCGCCAAGCTGGCCGCGCGCTGCGTGATGCGCCACGGCCCGGACAAGCTGGCCCTGATCACCACCGACGCCTACCGTATCGGCGCGCACGAACAGCTGCGCATCTATGGCAAGATCCTTGGCGTGATGGTGCACTCGGTCAAAGATGAAGCCGACCTGCGCATCGCCCTCAAGGAACTGAAGAACAAGCACACCGTGTTGATCGACACCGTCGGCGTCAGCCAGCGCGATCAAATGGTGACCGAACAAGTCTCCATGCTGCAAGGTGCCGACGCCAACGTCAAACGCCTGCTGTGCCTGAACGCTACCGCCACCCAGGAAACCCTGAGCGAAGTAGTGCGCGCCTACCAGGGCAGCGGCTTGGCCGGCTGCATCATGACCAAGCTGGACGAAGCGGCCGCCATCGGCAACGTGCTGGACGTGGTAATCCGCCAAAAGCTCAACCTGTTCTACGTCTCGAACGGGCAGCGCGTGCCGGAAGACCTGCACCTGGCCGATCCAGCCTACCTGATCGACCGCGCTTTCAAGTTGAAACGCGATCTGGTCAACACCCAGTATCTGGATGCCGAGCTGCCGCTGTTGATGAGTGGAGAAGGTTTCGGCCTTACCGCCGAGCGCGAGGTGCACCTTGGCTAACTTCAATTTCGATCAAGCAGAGGGCCTGCGCCGCATGCTGGCGGGGCCGCAGCCCCGCATCGTCACCTTCCTGTCGGCTGCGCCGCAGGACGACAAGGGTTCCATGCTGGTCAACCTCGGCGCCTCGCTGGCCCGCGCCGGCAACGACGTGCTGATTGTCGATGCCTGCGCCAGCGCGCACGGCGTCGCCAGCCGCCTCGGCGTCGACGGCGGCCACAGCCTGCTCAACGTGGCGCGCCAGGAATGCGCCTTGAACCAGGTGATCCACCCGGTGCCGCAAGGTTTTGCTGTGGCGTCCATGACACGCGGCGCGCCGCGCTCCGGCCCGGACGAAACGCGCCGGCTGGCGAAAGCCTTCGACGTGATGGCCAAGCAAACCGGCATGGTGCTGGTGGATGGGGAATTTGACGGCGAGGCCTTCCCGGTGCCGGTCATGGCTAGCTCGGAAATCGTGGTGCAAGTGTCTAACAGCGCTACCTCGATCAAGGCCGCCTACAGTATGATTAAGCGCCTGAACCAGGAACTGGGCCGGCGCCCGTTCGGAATTCTGGTCACCGGGGCTTCCGAAGCGGAAGCAAAGGTGGTATACGATAATATGGCACAGGCAGCCAGCCGATATCTGGCCGTCAACCTGGTTTCCATGGGCTCGGTGCCGGCGGATGAATACCTGCAACGTGCTGCGCGCTTGGGGCGCGCGGTGGTCGATGCGTTTCCGCTGGCCGGTGCTTCAGTCGCGTTCCGTCAATTGGCGGGCCGCTTCGCGCTGGGAGGGAATAGTCAGCTCAGCGCTTAATCAAGACAATAATTATTCGAATGTATACGGTAAAAGGGAAAGCGGACAAGGATACCTTACTGACGGAGCACATGCCGTTGGTCAAGCGCTTGGCCCACCACATGAAGGCGAAACTGCCGCCCAGCGTCGAAGTCGACGATCTGGTGCAAGCCGGGATGATCGGCCTGCTCGACGCCATCAGCCGTTACGAAGAAACGCACGGCGCGCAATTTGAAACCTACGCGGTGCTGCGCATCCGCGGCGCCATGCTGGACGAGCTGCGCAATAGCGACTGGCTGCCGCGCTCGCTGCGCCAGAACATGCGCAAGGTCGAGGCCGCGATGTCCACCTTGCAGCAGCGCCTGGGCCGGCCGCCGAGCGAATCGGAAGTGGCCAAGTCGCTCAAGCTGTCGCTGGCCGACTACCAGGAAATGCTGTCCGACGGCGGCGGCCACCAGCTGGTGTATTACGAGGATTTCCACGACGACGACGGCAACGACAGTTTCCTCGACCGTTACGCCTCGGACGACGAGGCCGATCCGCTGCGCTCGCTGCTGGACGGCGACTTCCGCCAGGCAGTGATTGACGCCATCGACGCCTTGCCGGAGCGCGAAAAAATGCTGATGGGGCTTTACTATGAAGAGGAGCTCAACTTGAAAGAAATCGGCGCCGTCATGGGTGTATCCGAATCGCGCGTATCGCAATTGCATACGCAAGCCGTGGCGCGCCTGCGCGCCTCACTCCGGGAGCGGTCTTGGACTGGGCCAGCGTAGCCGGGGTACTGGTGGCGCTGGCCGGGATTGTGATTGGCCAGAGCCTCGAGGGCGGCAAGATCAGTTCGCTGTTGCAGCCGGCCGCGTTCGCCATCGTGGTGATTGGCACCTTTGGCGCGGTGCTGTTGCAGACGCGGCCGAAGACCCTGTGGCGCGGCCTGCGCATGCTGCGCCTGGTGTTTGCGCCGCCGCCCGATACCCGCGCCGCACTGGCGCGCGACATCAACGCCTGGAATCTGGCGGCGCGCCGCGACGGCTTGCTGTCGCTGGAGCGCTACATGCTGGCGTCCAAGGACAAGTTCAACACCAAGGGCCTGCGCCTGATCGTGGACGGCATTGCGCCGGACAAGCTGCGCCAGCTGCTCGACACCGAGATCACCGCCTATGAAACCGAGGAGCGCCAAGCGGTGCGCATCTGGGAATCGGCGGCCGGCTATTCGCCGACCATCGGCATCCTGGGCGCGGTGCTGGGTTTGATTCATGTGATGGAGAATCTGACCGACCCGAGCAAGCTCGGTTCCGGCATTGCCGTGGCCTTCGTCTCGACCATTTACGGTGTCGGCCTGGCCAATCTGTTCTTCTACCCGATTGCCAACAAGCTGAAAGCCATCGTCACCCAGTCCGTGCACCAGCAAGAGATTGCGGCGGCCGTGTTCTACGACATTGCCACCGGCGACCACACGCGCGTGATCGACGAGCGCATCGCCACGCTGCTGCGGGAGCACTGAGATGCAGTACCGCCGCGCCCGCAGGAAATTCGACGACGAAGCGGAAAACCACGAGCGCTGGCTGATTTCCTACGCCGATTTCATCACGCTGCTGTTTGCGTTCTTTGTGGTGATGTATGCGATTTCGGCAGTTAACATTGGCAAGTACAAGGTGTTTTCTGATGCGCTTGGCGACGCTTTCGGCGGCAAGGGCGCGGCAACGCCGGTCAATACCGAGGTGCCGAATCTGCCGATTCCCAATCCTGCGCTGAAACGCCGCAATGAATTGCTGCGCAAGGAAAAAGAACAGATGACCAAGCTGGCGCAGGATCTGCTGTCCACTATGGCGCCGCTGGTGAAAGAGGGCAAGGTGCGGGTGACGCAAAACAGCCGCGGCGTTAGCGTTGAGATCAATGCTTCGGTGCTGTTTGATCCGGGCGATGCGCGCTTGATGCCGGAATCGGTGGAAGCCTTGCGCGCGGTTGCCAGCTTGCTCAAGGCTGATACGCATGACGTGCAAGTGGAAGGCCACACCGATAATCAGCCGATCGGGAATACGCGTTTTCCATCCAACTGGGAATTGTCTTCGGTGCGTGCCAGCAGCGTGGTGCGGCTGTTCATCGACGCTGGCGTGGCGCCGCAGCGCTTGACGGCGGTCGGCTACAGTTCCAACGTGCCGGTGGCGGACAACGACACGCTGCAAGGCCGCGCGCGCAACCGCCGCGTGGCGGTCACCATTCTTTCTGGTATCCCCGATCCAAGCACGGAAGTGCCGACGCAGTAACCCTTCACCCGAAGGGGTCTGACCCCGTACGGGGTCAGACCCCGGTATGCGAAGTGCGGGGTAATAATTGTCGGAGTGGCGTGCTCGCTGCAGCTCAGGGAATGCAGAAATCCACCCGCTTGTTCCGGGTGTGCGCAGTGCGGGGTGGGGGGGGAAATCAGCCAGCAAGGAAGCCGCGGCTGCGCGGCAGGGACGTGGACATGCCGCCCGGGCTGTAGAAGTTGGCGCCTTTCGGGCTCAACGCTTGCAGCGCGCCCTGGGTGTGACCCATCTGCTTATTGATCAACATGCCATTGACGCGGTTCAGCTCCTTGGCTTCACGCGTGTGTTGCAGCAGCGCCGACCACAAGCTGGCCGATTCTTCGCGCGCGGCGCCGCTGGCGGCAATCCACGCGTCCATGCCGGCTTCCTCAGCCGGGAAGCCCGATTTGCCCAGAGAACGGTGACGTTGCGCCGACAACAAGGTCATTTGCGTGACCAGCGCGGTCTTGCGGGTAGTGATCGCCGGCAGGGCCTCGATTTCCGCCGTCACCAGCAGGTGCTGTTCCTGGCGCAGCAAGTCCAGCAAGGTGGACATGATTTGCTCTTCTTCGCGCAGGCTGTTCAGCGGGGTGACGGTGGTCATGGTAATCCTATCGTTTGCGTGAGTGCAGCAGATCCTTGACTGTGTCTAACAGGCCATCCGCTACTTTTTCCGAGTTGACCTGGAACTGACCGTCGGCAATTGCCAGCTTGATGCGTTCGACTTTCTTGGTGTCGAACACCGCATTGGCGCCGCCGGCCGAACTGGCCGCCATTGCCTGCCCTTGCGGGGACAGGCGCACATTGTCCGAGGCTACATTCGCCGGTGCTGCTTCCGCCGCCTTTTCCGCGCCGCGCGCGGTGGAGGAGGTGGCAGCAGGCGTCGACGGCAAGCCGGGCGTGCTCTTGAGTGTGTCGTTGATTTTCACAGCTTTTCCTTCTCAGCTAGGAGTACGAAACTCCGGGATCTGAGTCGGTAACGGCCGCATGGCCGGAAACTTTAGCCCATCTGTTGCTCAAAATGCTACCTCCACCATGCCGCCACTCTTGGCAATGCCGGTAATTTGCTGGCCGCTGGCCGTTTTTACCTGCACCACCTGGCCGTCGCCGGCCGTGCCCATGGCGCGCGCCTCGGAGGAAACGCTAAAACCGCTGCCGCTCGACACCAAACGCACCAGCTGGCCCGACTGCACCACCGGCTTGCTGCGCAGCGTGTCGAGGCGCAGTGGAGTGCCCGGAGGCAACGACACATTGGCGCTGCGGCCGACCACCTGACTGATGTCGGTGGCTATCCCGGCCGGCAACATTGTCAGATCGCCCTTGAGGATGGTCAGCTGGTTGGCGTCGATCGGCTGGCCTTGCACCAGCGGCGCGGCGCTGGCGACGTAATCGCCCACCACTGTGACGCTGGCTTGAATGTAAATAGTCCATGCGGAGGGCGCTGCGCAACGCACGCCGACCGAGGTCTTGCCCCAGGCGCGCGCGCCGGGCATGAAGAACGCTTGCGGATCGGCGCAGGCGGCCAGGTTAATGCGTGGATCGACCGCGCCCACATTCACCGTCACTTGGCCCGGCAGGCCGCCGGCCTGCACTTGCAGGAACTGTTCAACGGTGCGCTTGAGCTCGGCGATGTCCTGGCGCGCGCCTTGGGCGGCGGCGCCGGTGCTGACCGTGGCGGCCAGCAGCGCAGTGAGAAGTAAGCGTGATTTCATGGTGTCGGTTTCCCCTTCAATGTAGCCATCATAGTCGGCCGGGGCGAACTTGAAACTCTGAATAAGACCGGAAATGGCGTGCTTATCGCCCGATGGTTGAGAGGGGCAACTCCGTATCATCGATCCTGTCATCAATGTGGAAGGGGAGCGAATCATGCTCGGCAGCAAGTTAGACGATTATTTGCGCTTCAATGAAAGCGCGCTCAGCCTGCGTTCACAGCGCCAGAATGTGCTCGCCTCCAACATTGCCAACGCGGATACGCCGAATTACAAGGCGCGCGATATCGACTTCAGCAGTGCTTTGCAGTCGGCGCTGGACAAGGCCAATCCGAATCAGCCGCAAACCTTGACCACCACTGCCAAGAAGCATTACCCCAACCCTCTGCAAGACGCCGGTACGCTGGCCGACGGCACGCCGCTGCTGTACCGCGGCGTGATCCAGGGCGCGGTGGACGGCAACACGGTGGACATGGACGTGGAGCGCAACCAGTTTGCCGACAACGCCATCCGTTACGAAGCCGGGATCACCGCCATCAACAACCAGATCAAGTCGATGATGGCCGCCATCCAGTCCGGGAGCTAATTATGTCGCTGTTTAAAATTTTTGATGTGTCGGGTTCGGCCATGAGCGCGCAGGCGCAGCGCCTGAACGTGGTGGCGTCCAACCTGGCCAATGCCGACAGCGCGACTAGCGCCAGCGGCGAAGCCTACCGCGCGCGCCAGGTGGTGTTCGAAGCGCAGACGCCAACCGCCGGCGGCACCTCCACTGGCGTGCGGGTGAAGCAGGTGGTGGAAGACCAGTCGCCGATGAAGCTGATGTACGACCCGAAACACCCGGCCGCCGACGAGAACGGCTACGTGACCATGCCCAACGTGAACGTGGTGGACGAGATGGTCAACATGCTGTCGGCCTCGCGCTCCTACCAAACTAACGTCGAGACCATGAACGCGGCCAAGACGCTGTTACTGAAAACCCTGACCATCGGTCAATCGTAAAAAATTAAGAAGAGGTCATCATCATGGCTATTAGCGGCATCATCGACACGCCCAAGGCGGCAACCAACAACGCGGTCGATACCACCACGACCAAAACCACCGACAGCGTGCAGGCGGATCAGGACAAGTTCATGAAGCTGCTGGTCACGCAGCTGCAAAACCAGGATCCGCTGAACCCGATGGACAACGCCGCCATGACCAGCCAGCTGGCCCAGCTGTCGACCGTGACCGGCATCAACAAGGTCAACGCCACGCTCGAATCGCTGCGCACCGATATCGCCAGCACCCAGTCGTCCACCGCCATCAGCCTGATCGGCAAGGGCATCCTGGTCGAAGGCAAGGGCATCGAGCTCAACAGCAGCACCGACGAGGACGGCAAGACCACCAGTTCCAGCGTATTCGGCATCGACCTGCCGAATGATGCGCAAAGCGTCAGCATCGAGATCAAGGACAGCGCCGGCAAGACCGTGCGCACCATGAGCATGACCAACGCCGAGGCCGGCACCTACCCAATCACCTGGGACGGTACTACCGACGCCAAGACCACGGCCAAGGCCGGCAGCTACACCTTTACCGTCAGCGCCACCAACGCCGGCAGCAAAGTCACCGCCACGCCGCTGCAACTGGCGGCCGTGGCCAGCGTGTCGACCGGCAGTGGCGGCGTCAAATTGAATACCTCGCTCGGCCATTTTGCCATGAGCGATGTGAAAGAAGTTCTGTAAGCAGTCATCACCATAGGGGAATACCATGTTCCAACAAGGACTGAGCGGCTTGAATGCTGCATCCAAATCGCTGGACGTCATCGGCAACAACATCGCCAATGCCAGCACCGTGGGCTTCAAGAGCTCGCAGGCGCAGTTCGCCGACCTGTACGCCAACTCGCTGAACGGCGTATCGGGCAATAACGCCGGTATCGGGGTGACGGTATCGAAGCTGGCCCAGCAATTCACGCAGGGTAATATCGAGACCTCCAGCAACCCGCTGGACGTGGCGATCAACGGCGGCGGCTTCTTCCGCATGGTGGTCAACGGCGCGGTGCAGTATTCGCGCAACGGCCAGTTCCACGAGGATGCCAGCCACACCCTGGTCAACGCACAGGGCGCGCAGTTGACCGGCTACCTGTCCAACAAAGCCGGCGTGATTCAGCTTGGCTCTCCAGTGCCGCTGACGCTGGACAAGTCCGACCTGACCCCGGTGCAAACCACCGAAGCCAACTTCCAGCTGAACTTGAGCTCGGCTGAAAAAGTGCCGGAAACCATCCCGTTCGACGCCAACGATCCGACCAGCTACAACAAGCAAACCGTGCTGAACGTGTACGACTCGCTGGGCACCGCGCACATCATGACGACTTACTACGTCAAGACCGATGCCAACACCTGGGACGTGTACGCCGCTGCCGACAACAAGGAAATCGTTTCGGCCAGCGTGGCCGCCAGCGTTTCGACCGACCAGCCGACCATCGACGCCCGTTCCCTCTATAACGACGCCGTGCGCGCCACGCCGCCGGATGATACGGCGATCGCGCAGGCCGCCTTCAACTACGCCACCGCTGCTTACAACGCCATGCTGGGCGCTGCGCAAGTGCCGCCAGCTGCTGCTACCCAAGCCCAGCTGGACGCGCTGACCGCCGCCTTCACCGCGCTCGATCCGGGCAGCACCGGCGCGATCACCGGCAAGACGCCGGATCAGATTAACGCCATCCTGGGCGCGGCCATCACCGTGCCTGCGGTCAAGGCTGGTACGCTGGTGTTCACCAAGAACGGCGCACTCGATCCGCAGGCCATGGCCACCTCGCTGACCAACCCGACCACCTTGCCGATCCAGATCCAGCTGCCGATCTTCCCGGACACCGGTGCGCAAATCCCGATGACGGTGGCGACCTCGTTTGACAAAACCACCCAGTACGGCAGCGTCACCAACGATCTGGGTTCGACCCAGAACGGCTACTCGGCCGGTTCGTGGCAGCGTTACTCGATTGACGAGAACGGCATCATCCTCGGCCAGTACAGCAACGGCAAGTCGCGCGCCATGGGTCAGATCGCCATGGCCAACTTTGCCAGCGTCGATGGCTTGACGCCGCTTGGCAACAACGCGTGGGCGGAAAGCTCGGCCTCGGGCCCGCCAACCGTGGGCGTGCCGAACGCGGGTTCGATGGGCCAGCTGCGCTCGGCCGCAGTGGAAACCTCGAACACCGATTTGACGGCCGAGCTGGTCAATATGATCACCGCGCAGCGCGTCTATCAGGCCAATGCGCAGACCATCAAGACCGAGGACTCGATCCTGCAGACGCTGGTGAATCTGCGTTAATGAGGTAAAACATGGACCGTCTCGTCTACACCGCGATGACCGGCGCTCGACACGTGATGGAGCAGCAAGCCACCGTGTCGAACAACCTGGCCAACGCCACCACCACCGGCTTCCGCGCCCAGCTCGACACTTTCCGTGCCGTGCCGGTGGTGTCGGAGGGCTTGCCGACGCGCGCCTTCGTGGTCGACTCCACGGTCGGCTCGGACTGGCGCGCCGGCCCGATCCAGACCACCGGGCGCTCGCTCGATATCGCGATCCGCGACCAGGGCTGGATCGCGGTGCAGTCGGCCGACGGTTCGGAAGCCTACACCCGCAACGGCAGCTTGAAGATCACCGAAAACGGCATCCTGCAAACCACCAGCGGGCAGACGGTGATCGGCGACGGCGGCCCGATCACGGTGCCGCCCGACACCAACGTCAGCATCGCCAGCGACGGCACGGTGAGCGTGATCGACAATAATTTCCAGCCGGGCCCGGCCAACACGCTGGGGCGCATCAAGCTGGTCAATCCAGACACCAAGACCCTGCTGCGCGGCGATGACGGCCTGTTCCGCATTGCCGACGGCACGGTAGCGCAAGCCGACGCCAACGTGCGCGTGGTCGATGGCGCGCTGGAGGGCAGCAACGTCAATCCGGTTGACTCCATGGTCAACATGATCAGCTTGGCAAGGCAGTTTGAAATGCAAATGAGCCTGATGAAGAACGCCGAGAATAACGCCGCAAAAGCCACCCAGATCCTCGCTTTGAGTTGATGACCTCTCCCGCATAATGCTTGCATGGGATGAACCCTCACTGTTCATCCGGCATTGGGAGAAGCATCATGATACGTTCGTTATGGATCGCCAAGACTGGCATGGAAGCGCAGCAGACGCAGATGGACGTCACGTCCCACAATCTGGCCAACGTCAGCACCAACGGTTTCAAGAAGTCGCGCGCCGTCTTCGAAGATCTGCTGTACCAGAACATCCGCCAGCCGGGCGCGCAATCGTCGCAGCAGACCAATCTGCCGTCCGGCATGCAGCTCGGTACCGGTGTGCGCACCGTCGCTATCGAGCGCATCCACACGCAAGGCAATCCCCAGTCGACCGGCAACGATAAAGACCTGATGGTCAACGGCAGCGGCTTCTTCACCGTGCTGCTGCCGGACGGCACCACTGCCTACACCCGCGACGGCTCGTTCCAGCGCGACCAGAACGGCCAGATGGTGACCTCGGAAGGCTTCGTGCTGCAACCGGCCATCACCATCCCGATCACCGCGCAATCGATTAACGTGGCGCGCGACGGCACCGTGTCGGTGAATATCGCCGGCACCAACGGCGCCACCACTACCCAGCAGCTGGGCAACCTGCAGCTGGCCACCTTCATCAATCCGACCGGGCTGGAATCGAAGGGCGAGAACCTGTACGTGGAAACCACCGCCTCGGGCGCGCCGCAGCAAAACACGCCGGGCGCCAACGGCACCGGCCTGATCCTGCAAGGCTATGTCGAAACCTCCAACGTCAACGTGGTGGAGGAGATGGTCAATATGATCCAGACCCAGCGCGCATACGAGATCAATTCCAAGGCCATCACCACCTCCGACCAGATGCTGCAAAAGCTGTCGCAGATGTAAGGACACCGCCATGAAATACGCTACCCTTCTTGTTGCCGCGCTGGCGTTGAGCGCCTGCCAGACCACGCCGACCTCCATCGTTGCCGGCCCGATGAGCGCGCGTCCGCTGAGCACCGAGCAAATGCAGGCGGTGCCGAACAACGGCGCCATCTACCAGCCGGCCGCGTTCCGCCCGGTGTTCGAAGACCGCCGCGCGCGCCATGTGGGCGATGTGCTGACCTTGGTGATCACCGAGCGCACTTCCGCCAACAAGAGCGGCACCGCCACCGGCAACAAGTCGGGCAGTGTCAGCGCCACCATGCCGAAGAAGCTGGCCGGCACCTTCGGCAATCCGCTGTCGGTGAGCACGGAAAACACCTACTCGGATGGCGATACCCAGGCCGCCAGCAACGCCTTCACCGGCACCATGGGCATTACCGTGGTGGAAGTGCTGAGCAACGGCAACCTGATCGTGGCCGGCGAAAAACAAATCGGCATGAACAAGGGCACGGAATACATCCGCTTTTCCGGCATGATTAACCCGGACAGCATTGCCACCGGCAACACCGTGCAATCGACCGCGGTGGCCGATGCCCGCGTTGAATACCGCACCGCCAACTCGGTCGACCGCGCCGAGATTGCCTCGATGGCGTCGCGTTTCTTCCAAAGCTTGCTGCCGTTCTGACCATCATGAAAACTTCCATCAAAGCCGCGCTGCTGTTGAGCTTGTCCTTGCTGGCGCTGCCGGGCCAAGCCGAGCGCATCAAGGACCTGGCCAGCATTGCCGGCGTGCGTAACAACCAATTGCTGGGCTATGGCCTGGTCGTCGGCCTCGACGGCAGCGGCGACCAGACCACGCAAACCCCGTTCACCGTGCAGAGCGTGATCTCGATGCTGCAACAGCTGGGCGTCAACCTGCCACAGGGCGGCTCGCAGCTGCAACTGAAAAACGTCGCGGCCGTGATGGTGACGGCCTCGCTGCCGCCATTTGCGCAGCCGGGCCAGACCTTGGACATCACGGTGTCGTCGATGGGTAACGCCAAGAGCTTGCGCGGCGGCACGCTGCTGATGACGCCGCTGAAAGGCGCGGACGGCCAGGTCTACGGCATGGCGCAAGGCAACGTGCTGGTCGGCGGCGTCGGCGTGCAAGCGGGCGGCGGTGCCGGTGGCGGCGGCAGCTCGCTGACCGTCAACCACCTGAGCGTCGGCAAGATTTCCGGCGGCGCCACCGTGGAACGCGCGGTTGCCACCAACCTGGGCGAGGGCAATATGATCAAGCTCGAACTCAACAATGCAGACTTCGCCACCGCCAGCCGCGTGGTGGAAGCCATCAACGACAAGTACGGCGCCGGCATCGCTTACGCGCTGGATAGCCGCGTGATCCGCGTGCAAGCGCCTAGCGGCAGCGACCAGCGCGTGAGCTTCATCGGCACGCTGCAAGACATGAACGTCAACCCGGCGGAGCAGCCGGCCAAGGTCATCATGAATGCGCGCACCGGTTCGGTGGTAATGAACCGCGCGGTCACGCTCGATACGTGCGCCATCTCGCACGGTAACCTGTCAGTATCGGTCAACGCCGACACCCAGGTGAGCCAGCCTAACCCGCTGTCGGGCGGCCGCACCGTGGTCACGCAAAATCCGCAAGTCGGCATCAAGGCCGATGGCGGCAAAGTGATGATGGTCAAGGGCGGTGCCTCGCTGGCCGAAGTGGTGAAAGCGCTCAACGCGATAGGCGCCACGCCACAGGACTTGTTGTCCATCTTGCAGGCCATGAAGGCCGCCGGTTCGCTGCGCGCGGAACTGGAAATTATCTAAGCAGGTGCGATCATGGCGAGCCAGACTTCCACCACTAACGACCTGAGCAGCAAGTTCTCGCTGGACGTGCGCGATATGGGCAGCCTCAAGCAGTCGGCCCGCGCCGGCAGCCCGGAGGCGCTGAAGACCGCCGCCACCCAGTTCGAGGCGATGTTCGTCAACATGATGTTGAAGAGCATGCGCGAAGCCACGCCGCAGGACGGCATGATGGACAGCCAGCAGAGCAAAATGTTCACCACCATGCTGGATCAGCAGACCAGCCAGAACATCGCCAAGAAGGGCATCGGCCTGGCCGATATGCTGGTGCGCCAGCTGTCGGCCAAGAACGATGCGGCGGCGCTCGCGATCGGCAGCGAAGGCATAGGCTCAGCAGCTAACGGCGATGGCAGCTTTAATGGCGCTGCCAGCTTGATGGACGCCAAGTTGCAGCGCGCGATCGCGGCGGCCGGCGGCAATGCTGCGGCCACCACGACGACTGCGACCGACAGCGCCAACAAAGGCTCGCAAGCGCCGCACGTGCGCAGCTTCCAGGACAAATTGGCGGCCCATGCGGAAGAGGCCAGCAAGGCCACCGGCATCCCGGCCAAGTTCATGCTGGGCCAGGCCGCGCTGGAGTCCGGCTGGGGCCGGCGCGAGATCAAGGGCCGCGACGGCAGCAACAGCCACAACCTGTTTGGCATCAAAGCCACCGGCGACTGGAAAGGCAAAGTGGTCGAGGCCACCACCACCGAATACGTCAACGGCAAGGCGCAGACCAAGGTCGAGCGCTTCCGCGCTTACGACAGCTACGCCGACAGCTTCAAGGATTACGCCAAGTTATTGGCAAGCAATCCGCGCTACGAAAAAGTGCTGGCCAGCGCCGGCGATGCCGCCAGCTTTGCGCAGGGCTTGCAAAAGGCCGGCTATGCCACCGATCCCCATTACGCGACCAAGCTCACCAGCATCATCAAGCGTTCGCTGGCCGGGTAATAAAGTTTTGGCACGGCCTGCCGTTACCCTTCACAGATAGAGTAAAAATATTATGTCCAGTCTTCTCAGCATCGGTAAAAGTGGTTTGTTGGCGGCCCAGGTCGGTTTATCGACCACGGGTAACAACATCACCAACGCCAACACGCCCGGCTACAACCGCCAGGTGGCGATTCAGGGCGATACCGGCACCCAGTACCAGGGTTTCGGCTACGTGGGCTCGGGCACCGAGATTCAGGCCGTGCGCCGCTACTACGACAACTTCCTGGCCACCTCGCTGCGCAATGCCGAGGCCAACCAGGCCTCGCTGGACGCCTACAGCTCGCAGATCAGCCAGATCGACAACCTGCTGGCCGATCCGACCGCAGGCCTGTCGCCGGCGCTGCAAGACTTCTTCAACGGCGTGCAGGATGCGACCGCCAGCCCGGCCTCGGCTGCTGCGCGCCAATCGCTGCTGTCGAATGCGG
Source organism: Duganella rivi (assembly GCF_009857435.1). Lineage (GTDB taxonomy): Bacteria > Pseudomonadota > Gammaproteobacteria > Burkholderiales > Burkholderiaceae_D > Rugamonas > Rugamonas rivi. The sequence continues at coordinate 190,176 of NZ_WWCK01000005.1, read as the reverse complement.
AATCGCTGGCCTCGCGCTTCCAGGGCATGGCGGCGCGCTTGAACGAGATTGCGACCGGCGTCAACAACCAGATCAGTTCCAACGTCGGCGAGATCAACGCCTACGCCAAGCAGATTGCCGACATCAACTTGCAGATCGCCGGCCTGACCACCAGCATCGCCGAGCCGAACGACCTGCTCGACAAGCGCGACCAGATGCTGACCGAGCTGAACAAGCTGGTCAAAATCACCGTCACGCCGGGCGACAACAATATGCTCAACGTCCAGTTCGGCACCGGCCAGCCGCTGGTGGTGGCCAACAAGGCCTTCCAGCTGGGCACCTCGACTTCGCCAACCGACGTCAGCCGCGTGACGCTCGGTTACGTTACTGACGCCGGCGCCTTCACCGAACTGCCGGACAAGGTCTTCACCGGCGGCCAACTGGGCGGCCTGATGGAATTCCGCGACGGCGCCATGGATCGCGCGCAAAACTCGCTGGGCCAGGTTGCGGCCGGGCTGGTGACCGCCTTCAACGCCCAGCACGTGCTGGGACAGGATGAGAACGGCGACCTCGGCACCAATTTCTTCAACCCGATCGAAGCCTATGTCGGCACCAACACGCGCAATTCGCCGGCCAGCACGGCCGAGGTGACGGCAACCGTGGTCGATGCGGGCGGCTTGACCGCCAGCGATTACAGCGTGGACTTCGACGGCACCAACTTCAACGTCACCCGCAAGAGCGACGGCAAGGTCACGCAGATCAATCCATTCCCGCAGACCACGCCGCAGGTGATCGACGGCGTCGCCTACAGCATTAGCGGCACGCCGGCACAGAACGACAACTTCCTGGTGCGGCCGACCTACACGGCGGCCCAGAGCTTGACGGTGGCGATCAAGGATCGCGACAAGATCGCGCTGGCGGCGCCGATTGCGACTGCCGCGCCGACCACCAATGCCGGCAACGGCAAAATCTCGGCTGGCACGGTGGACAACAATTACCTGCTGCCGGGGAACCAGGTCACGACGCCGTCCACGCTGACGTTCGACCAGGCTACTGGCACCTTCTCCGGTTTCCCGGCGGGGCAGGACGTGACGGTGACCGCCAACGGCACCTCCACCGTGTACCCGGCCGGCACGCCGGTGCCGTACACGGACGGCGCCAACATCAGCTTCGGCGGCGTCAACTTTACGATCAGCGGCACGCCGGCGGATCAGGATAAATTCACGGTCGGCCCCAACACCAGCGGCGTCGGCGACAGCCGCAACGGCGCACTGCTGGCCGCCCTGCAAACCAAAAACATCCTGGACAACGGCAAGGCCACGTTCCAGACCACCTACGCCCAGATGGTCAACTACGTGGGCACCAAGGCACGCGAGGCGCAGATCAGCGGCACTGCGGCGGACGCTTCCGTCAAGCAAGCCAGCAACGCGCAGCAGAGCGTGTCCGGTGTGAATCTGGATGAAGAGGCGGCCAATCTGCTACGCTATCAGCAAGCGTATCAGGCCAGCGGCAAGGTCATGCAAGTGGCCAGCCAGTTATTCGACACTTTGCTGAACATCGGCGGTTAAACAGATAGGGTAGCATCATGGTTATGCGCATCAGCACCAGGACAATTTATGACGTCGGCTCGTCGCAGATCACGAGTTTGCAGACGGCCATGTCGCGTACGCAGCAGCAGCTGTCCACCGGCCGCAAGAATTTGACGGCAGCCGACGATCCGATCGCCACCGCGCGCGCGCTGGAAGTGACGCAGTCGCAGTCGCTCAACACCCAGCTGGCGACCAACCGCGCCAACGCCAAGGGCGTGCTGTCGACCGAAACCACGGCGCTGGCCAGCGCTACCTCGATCCTGCAAGACATCAAGGATCTGGCGGTGAAGGCGGGCAATGGCTCGTACACGGATTCGGATCGCGAATCGGTGGCGGTGGAACTGGAGGCGCGCCTGGCCGACTTGCTCGGTATTGCCAACACGGCGGACGGCGTCGGCGGCTATGTATTCTCCGGCTACAAATCGACCACGCTGCCGTTCACCAAGACCGCCACCGGCGCCGATTACCAGGGCGACCAAGGCCAGCGCTCGCTGCAAGTGGGCTCGACCCGCACCATCCCGATTACCGATTCGGGCGCGTCTGTGTTTGAAAGCAATGTCACCGGCAACGGCACCTTCGTGACCACCGCCGATCCGGCCAACTACGGCCGCAATGGCAGCGGCATCATCAGCGCCGGCTCGGTCAAGGACGCGACGCTGCTGACCGGCCACAAATACCAGATTGATTTCCAGGTAGTGCCAGAAACGGCGGGCGTGCCCAAGAAAACCACCTACACCGTGACCGACCTGACCACCGGCAATCCGGTGCCGCCGGCGCCGGTGCCGGCCGTGCCGCAAGATTATGTGAGTGGTCAGAACATCACCTTTGACGGCATCCAGTTCGACGTCAAGGGCGACCCTGCGGACGGCGATAACTTCGCGGTGGCGCCGTCCACCAACCAGTCGATCTTCACCACCGTGCAAGGCTTCATCGACGCGCTGCGCGCGCCGGGCAGCGGTGCGGCCGGGCAAGCCAGCCTGAGCAACAAGCTCAACCAGTTACAAGTGAACGTCGACAATGCGACCGACAACGTGCTGTCGGTGCAGGCGGCGGTCGGTTCGCGCCTGAAAGAAATCGACTACCTCGACAGCTCGGGCGACGACCTCGGCTTGCAGTACGCGACCACCTTGTCGCAATTGCAGGACGTGGACTACACGGCGGCGATCTCGCTGTTCACACAGCAGCAGACCACGCTGACGGCGGCGCAGAAATCGTTCACCACCATGTCCGGGCTCTCGCTGTTCAACTACATCAGCTAAAGAAAAATCCGCTCCAATGAAAACGGCCAGCTTGTAAAAGCTGGCCGTTTTTGTTTGCCGACCCTGATTTTATTTGGCAGCCAGGATGCCCTGGCTGCTGTTGGCGTAGGCTGGCTTGCGCAGCCAGTCCTCGTGCGTTGCCGTGGCGGCGCCGCTCAGCGCGGTGGTGGACTGGTATTGCTGCATCTGGTCCGCCAGTGCTACGACGCTGTTGTTGAGGCTGCTATCGGTGCTTGGCTGGGTCAGGTGGCCGGCGGTGCTGCTGGTGCTGTCCGGCTGCTGGCTGTAACTGCCGATCGCTTGCGTCAGCGTGGCGGTATGCGCGGCCAGGAACCAGACGTCGGCCAGCGCGTGCGTGCTGCCGTCGCTGCTGGTGTAGCTCGATTGCAGGCCGATCCAGTTGCCGTTGTCGACCACGCTGCTTGCCTGCGCCGTCACTTTCAGGCTGGCGATGTTGAGCGAGGCCAGGGTTTTCAGCTCGTCGGCCTGGCTGACGCCGTCCGCATTGCTGTCTACCCACACGCGCAGCGCGCCGTATTGCGCATCTTTGCTGTCGACCACGCCGTCATGGTTGCTGTCGAGGTCGGCCAGTGCAGCGAAGCCGTCGGCGGATTTGCCGCCGCTGCTGCTGTTCGTTGCGGTACCGAACAATTCGCTGCCGTCGTTGATGAGGCCGTCGCCGTTGCGGTCCAGTGCCAGCAAGCCGTCGCCCGATCCGACCCAGCCGGTGTTGACCTTCTGGCCGTTGGCGCGGATGTCGAACTGCACACCGCTGCCGATGCCCAGCGTGGTGACGCCGTTGCCGTCGAGGTCCAGGATCAGCGGGCTGACCGTCAGCACCGAGCGCTGGTCGGTGGTCAGCGCCGAGATTTGCGCCGAGGTCAGCGCCGAGACCTGGGTCATGGTCAAGCCGGCCAGTTGGTCGGTGCTCATGAATTTCAGCACGGCGTTGCTCATGGTGCGCATCTGCTGGGTGGTGAAGGCCGCCACCTGGTCGACGCTCAGGCGCGCCATCGTGGCCGCCTTCAGGCCGTTGATCTGCGCCGACTTCAGCGCCCCGATGTCGGTCGCATCGAGCGACGCCACCTGGTCGGAGTTGAAGGCGTTGATGGCGTTGGCCGACAGTGCGCCGATCTCGGCGGTATTGAAGGTGCCGATCTGCGAGGTGGTCAGGCCGAGGATCTGCGTCGAGTTGAACGCGGCCAGCTGGCGCGTGCTCAGGGTGTCGAACAGGTTGTCGTCCAGCATGCCGATCTGGTCGGAGGTCAGATACGAAATCTGCGCCGTGGCCAGCTTGCTCATGGTGTTGAGGCCGTTGAGCTGGTCGGTGGTCAGCGCCCGCACTTGCAGCTGCGTCAGCGACGGCAGGGCGCGGGTCGAGAGCGCGTTCAGCTGATCGGCCGTCAGCACCGAAACCTGCGCGGTGGTCAGCGTCGGCAGCTGCGCCGAGGTGACGGCTGACATCGCATTCACGCTCAGCAGCGGGATCTGGTCGGTGGTCAGGTATTTCAGCGTCAGGCCGCTCGCTTGCTGGGTGGTCAAATTGCCCAACTGGTCGGTCGACAGCATGGCGATCTGCGCCTGCTTGAGCGCCGCCATTTGCGCCGAGCGCAGCGACTCGAAGCTGTCAGCGTCCATCGAGCTGAGCTGATCCGAGGTCAGCGCTTGCACCTGGGTATCGTTCAGCGTGCCTAGCGTGGACAGGGCGTTGAGCTGGTCGGTACTCAGCGCCTTGATGTCGTTGGCGGTAATGCCCTTGATCTGGGCGGTTTTCAGGCCAGCCAGCTGGTCGCCGGTCAGTGAGCTGAATTGCTGCGTGCTCAGGAGGCCGATCTGCACACTGCTCAGCGCTTGCACGTCTTCCACTTCCATCGCAGCGATCTGATCAGAAGTCAGGCCGGTCAGGCCGACCGCCGACAGCGCGCGCGTTTGCGCCGTGGTCAGGGCGATGATTTGCCCGGTGCTGAGGATGGCAACCTGCGCCTTGACCAGCGAAGCGATCTGCGCGGTTTTCAGCGTGGCGATGTGGTCGGCGTCCAGCGATTGCAGCTGGTCGCTGGTCAGGGCGCTAAATTGCAGCGCGGTCAGCGGATTCAGCGAGACCAGGCCCGCCAGCTGCTCGGTGCTCAGCGCCTTGATCTGCGCCTGCGTCAGCGCGGCGATTTCCTGCGTGGTGAACTGGCCCATCTGATCCACGCTCAGCTGCGACACCTGCAGCGTGCTCAGCGCGGCGATCTGATTGGTCTTGAGACCGGCCAGGTCTTCCTGCTCCAGCGCCGCCAGCTGGTCGGAGTCGAGCGCGCGGATCGCATTGGTGCTCATGGCGCGCCACTGGGCCAGGCTCAGCGCCTGGATCTGGTGCGTGTTGAGCGAGGCGATCTGCTTGGTCGACAGCACGGCAATCTGCGCCGTGCTCAGCGACGCCAGCTGCTCGTCGGTCAGCGAGCTCAGGCTGTCGGTGGCCAGGCCGGCAATGGCGCGGGTCGGCAGCCAGCCCAGCGGGATCAGCGCCAGCTGGTCGGTGGTCAGGGTGTTGACCTGCGCCGTGGTCAGCGCGCGCACCTGCTGCGAGGTCAGCGCCTGCAGCTGGGCGTTGGTGATCGAGATCATGTCCTTGGTGCCCAGCGCCACGATTTGCGCGGTGGTCAGCGAGACCAGGTCGCCCGCCTCGATGGACGCGAACTGGTCGGTGTCGAGCGCGGCAATCGCCTTGGTGCTCATGGCGCGCAGCTGGCCGCCGGTCAGCGCGACGATCTGGTCGGTGGTCAGGATGTGGGCCTGGTTGATGCTGATGCCGGCCATGGCGCCCGTGCTCAGCACGCCGATCTGGTCGGTGGTGATGGACACGAACTGGTCGGTGGTCAGTGCCGCCAGCTGCGCCGAACGCAGCGCCGCGATGTCGGCCGCCTCGATGGCGATGATCTGGTCGGTGGTCAGCGCTTGCAGGGCGCGCGTGTTCATCGCGATCAGGTCGCCGGTATCGAGGGCGATGATCTGATCCGAGGTCAGCATCGGCGTCTGGGTGTTGGTCAGCGCCGCGATCTGCTTGGTGTTCATGGCGGCAATCTGGGCCGCCGACAGGCCCGGCAGCTGGTCGGTGGTCAGCGCGCGCACTTGCGCCGTGCTCAGGGCGGCAATATTGCCCAGCGCGTTGAGCTGGTCGGTACTCAGCAGCGGCACCTGGGTGGCTTTCACGCCGTTCAGGCTTTGCGTGCTCAGCGCGGCCACCTGGTCGGTGCTCAGCGCTTGCAGCTGGTCGCTATTGAGCGAGCCCAGTTGCGAGGACTTGAAGAAGGCAAAGTCGCCAGCGTCGATGAACTGGATATTGTTGAAGTCCAGACCCTTGAGCGCGTTGGTGCTCAGGGCGCCGACTTGCTCGCCGCTCAGGAAGGCCAGCTGGTTTTGATCCAGCACCGACACTTGCAGCGAGGTCAGGGCGCCGATCTGGCGCGTGCTCAGCGAGTCGATATCGCCCTGGGTCAGCGAGGCAATGCGGGTGGTCGACAGGCCGGCAATCTGGTTGGTGGTGTAGTCCGACAGATTGCCCAGTGCGGCCAGCTGGTTGGCATCCAGCGCGCCGATCTGCGTCTGGGTGAAAGCGGCAATGCTGGCCGCGTTCAGCGAGTGCAGCTGGTCGGTGGTCAGCACTTGCATCTGGTCGGTGGTCAGCGAACGCAGCTGTGCCGTGCTCATGGCGGCAAAGTCTTCCACTTCGATGGCGACGATTTGCGTCAAGTTCAGGCGCGAGATCAGGCCGGTGGACAGCGCGCGTACCTGTGCGGTCGACAGCGCGATCAGTTGCGGATCGGTCAGGCCGCCCGCTTGCGCGCTGGTCAGCGCCGCCAGCTGGCTGGTCTTGAGCGTGATCAGGCTGCCCACCGACAGCGCGTTGATCTGGTCGGTGGTCAGGGCGCGGATCTGGCTGCTGTTGAGCGCGGTCAGGGTACTCAGCGCTTCCAGCTGCGGCGTGGTCAGGTAGCCGATCTGGCGCGTGCTGAAGCCGGCGATTTCCTGCGTGGTCAGGGAACCGTACTGGGTGTTCGACAGGCCGCCCAGCTGGTCGCTGGTCAGCGCGGCGATCTGGCGCGAGGTCAGCGCGCGGATGTCGTCGTATTCCAGGTAGTTGAGCTGGTCGCTGCTGAGCGCGGCAAGAGCCTGGGTCGACAGCGAGCGCATTTGCGCCGTGGTCAGCGCCGGGATTTGGTCGGAGCTCAGGAACTGGATCTGGTAGCTGGTCAGCGCCGCCAGCTGCACGGTCTTCAGGTTGGCGATCTGGCTCGGTGTCAGGGCCATGATCTGATCCGAGCTCATGCCGGCGATTTGCTTGGTGCCTAGGCCGCCGAGGCTGCCCAGCGCGGCAAACTGCTGGGTGCTCATCACGCCCAGCTGGGCCGTGGTCAGCGCCGCGATTTCCTGCGAGGTGAAGGCCGACAGTTGCGGGACGGTCAGCGCCTGGATTTGGTCGCTGGTCAGGCTGGCCACTTGCGCGGTGGTCAGCGCGGCAATGTCGGCCAGTTCGATGGCGGCGGTTTGCTCGGTGGTCAGGTAGCGCAGGGCCGCCGTGCCGAGGCCGCGCACCTGCTGGGTGGTCAGCGCGACGATCTGCTCGGTGGTCAGCACTTGCACTTGCTGGCTGCTGAGTACGCTCAGTTGCTGGGTCTTCAGCGTGACGATCTGGCCCAGCAGCAGGTTGCTGAGCTGGTCCGAGGTCAGGGCGCGGATTTGCGCGGTGGTTAGCGGCGCCAGCGAGGCCAGGCTGTCGATCTGTGCCGTGCTCAGCGCGGCGATCTGCTTGGTGGTGAAGGCGCTCAGTACCTTGGTGCCGATGGCGGCAAACTGGTTGGCGGTCAGGGCGCCCAGCTGGTCGCTGTTCAGGCCGACGATCTGGTTGCTGCCCAGCGCGGCGATGTCCACCGCCTCGATGGCGACCACCTGCTCGGTGCTCAGCGCGGCCAGGGTGGCCGAGCTCAGGCTGCGAATCTGGCCGGTGGTCAGGGCGACGATCTGGTCAGTGGTCAGGGCGCCGATCTGGGCGCTGGTGAGGCCGGCGATCTGGTTGGTTTTCAGCGTGGCGATGCTGCCCAGGCTGGCGATTTGCGCGGTGGTCAGGGCGCCGATCTGGCGGCTGGTCAGCGGCGCCAGCGTGGCCAGGTTAGCGAGTTGGTCGGTGGTCAGCGCGTGCACCTGCGCGGTGGTCAGCGCAGCGATGATTTGCGTGCTCAGGCCGTTGATCTGGCCCAGCAGCAGGTTGCTCACCTGGTCAGTGGTGAGGCCGACGATTTGCTTGGTGCCCAGCGCCTGCAAGTCTTGTAGTTCCATGGCGCGCAGCTGGTCGGTGCTCAGCACGCCCAGCTGGCGGCTGCTCAGGGCGCGTGCCTGCTGCGTGGTCAGGGCGACGATCTGGTTGGTGGTCAGCACCGAGGCCTGGTCGGTGCTCAGCGAAGCGATCTGGTTGGTCGTCAGGTTGGCGAAGATGCCAAGCGACAGAGAAATAATCTGGTCGGTGGTCAGGGCCGCGATCGAGGCGGTGGTGAAGCTCGCCAGCGAGCTCAGGGCGCCCAGCTGGTCGCTGGTCAGGATCGATTTCTGCGCCGTGGTCAGGGCGGCAATTTCCTGCGTGGTCAGCGCCTGGATCTGGTCGGTGCGCAGCACCAGGATCTGGTCGGTGGTGAGCGAGGCGATCTGGCGCGTGCTCATGTTGGCCAGCTCGTTGGCGGTCAGCGCCAGGATCTGCTCGCTGCTCAGAGCCTGGATGGCAGCCACGCCCAGCGAGCGCAGTTGCTCGGTCAGCATGCCAACGATCTGGGCGGTGGTCAGCGCGGCGATCTGTTCGGTCGACAGCGCGGCCATCTGGCGCGTGGTCAGCGAGCGCAGGTCGGCCAGGTTCAGGGTGGCAATCTGGTCGCTGGTCAGCGCCTGCAGCTGGCGCGTGCTGAGCGCGCTCAGGGTCTGCAGGGCGTCGAGCTGCTCGCTGTTCATGGCGCCCAGTTGCAGTTGCGTCAGCGCGGCGATTTCCTGGGTGGTGAGCGCGCGCAATTGCTGGGTTTTCAGGCTCAGCAGCTGGTCGGTGGTCAGCACGGCGATCTGGCGCGTGGTGAGCGAGGCCAGGTCGCTATTGGTGAGCGCGACGATGCGGTCGGTTGCCAGCGCGGCCAGGGCGCTGGTGCTCAGCGCGCGCAGCTGGGTGGTGTTCAGCGCGATCATCTGGTCGCTGGTAATTGCGCCGGCCTGGTCGGAGGTCAGCACACCAATTTGCTGCGTGCTCAGGGCGGCAAAGTCGGCCGTGCCCATGGTGGCAATCTGGTCGCTGGTCAGGGCGATGATTTGCTTGGTGCCCAGCGGCGCCAGTTGCAGTACGGCCAGCTGGTCGCTGCTCATCACGGCCAGCTGGTCGGCGGTCAGCGCGCGCACTTCGGCGGTGGTGAAGGCCATCAGCTGGTCGGTGCGCAGCGCCATCACCTGGTCGGTACTGAGGCGGGCGATTTGCGCGGTGCGCATGGCGCGGATGTCGCGCGTTTCAATCGCGGCAATCGCGGCGGTGCTGAGCACGGCAATGGCCGAGGTGCTGAGCGCGGCAATTTGCTCGCTGTTGAGGGCGATGATCTGGTCGGTGCCCAGCGATTGCAGCTGGTCGCTGGTGAAGGCGGCCAGCTGGCGCGTCGTCAGCGTGACGATGTCGGTGGAGTTGATGGTGCCGATCTGGTCGCTGGTGAGGGCGCGGATCTGGCGCGTGGTCAGCGCCGACAGCGTGCGCAGGGCGTCGATCTGGTCGCTGCTGAGTACGCTGATCTGGTCGGCCGTCAGTGCCGCTTCCTGCGCCGTGCTGAGCGCGTAGATTTGTTGGGTCAGCAGGGCGACGATCTGGTCGGTGCTCAGTTTGTTGAGCTGCTGGGTGTTCAGCACGGCCACGTCGCGCGTCTCGATCGCGCGCACCTGGTCGGTGCTGAGGGCGGCAATGCCGTCCGAGCTCAGGCCGCGGAACTGGCCGCCGCTCAGGGCGACGATCTGGTCGGTGGTCAAGGCTTGCACCTGATCCGAGTTCAGCACGGTCAGCTGGTTGCTGGCCAGCGTGGCCAGGTTGCGCGTGGTCAGCGCGCTCAGCTGCGCGGTGGTGAATGCGGCCAGCTGGCGGCTGGAGACGCCGGCCAGGGTGGCCATGGCGTTCAGCTGGTCGCTGGTCAGCACGGTGATCTGGTCGGTGGTCAGGGCGCCGACGGCGGCGCTGCTGAGCGCGGTGAACTGGTCGGTCAGCAAGGACACCAGCTGGTCGGTCGACAAGCGCGCCACTTGCTGGGTGCGCAGGGCGCCGATGTCGCGCGTTTCGATCAGGCGGATCTGGTCGGTGGTCAGCGTGTTGAGCATATTGGTGCTCAAGTCGGCGAACTGGGTCACGGTCAGGCCGATCACCTGGTCGCTGGTCAGCGCTTGCACCTGGTCGCTGGTCAGGGCGGCCAGCTGGGCGCTGGTCAGCGCGATCACGTCCTTGCTTTCGATCGATACCAGCTGAGCCGTGGTCATGGCCTGGATTTGCGCGGTGGTCAGCGGCACCAGCGATTTCAAGGCGACGATCTGGTCGGTGGTCAGCGAGGCGATCTGATCGAGCGTGAGCGCCTGCTCGGCGGCGGCGTTCAGGGCTGCGACCTGGTCGGTGGCCAGCGCCACGATCTGGTCGGTGCTGAGGCTGCGGATCTGGTTGCCGCTCAGGACGGCCACGTCGCGCGTTTCCAGCGCTTGCACTTGCTGCGTGGTCAGTTCGCTCAGGGTGACGGTGTTGAGACCGGCCACCTGCTGGGTGGTCAGCGCCACCAGCTGGTCGCTGGTCAGCGCCTGCACCTGGTCGATATTGAGCGAGGCCAGCTGCGCGTTGGTGAGGGCGGCAATGACCTTGGTTTCGAGCGCAATGATCTGGTCGGTGGTCAGCGACGACACCTGCATGGTGGTCAGCGGCAGCAGCGACTTGATGGCGACGATCTGGTCGGTGGTCAGCGCGGCCAGTTGATCCGGGCGCAGCGCTTGCGCGTCTTCCGTGGTCAGTGAGTAAATCTGCGCCGTGGTCAGAGCTACCAGCTGGTCGGTGGTGAGGGCGCGGATCTGGTTGGTGGTCAGGGCGCGGATGTCGCGCGTTTCGATCGCGGCAATTTGCGCCGTGCTCAGCTGTGCCACCACGCTGGTGGTCAGCGCGCCCACTTGCTGCGAGGTCAGCTGCACTACCTGGTCGGTGGTCAGGGCGGTGACCTGGTCGGCCGTCAGCGCGGCCAGCTGGTTGCTGGTCAGGGCTACCAAGTCCTTGGTTTCCAGGGTGACCAACTGATCGGTGGTCAGGGCGGCAAACTGCGCGGTGGTCAGCGTCAGCAGGTTCTTCAGCGCGGCCAACTGGTCGCTGCTCAGGGCGGCGATTTGCTCCGGCAGCAGGGTGGCCAGGATGTCGCTGGCCAGTACCGCGTATTGGCCGGTGCTCATGGCCGCCAGCTGCTCGGTGCTCAGCACCCGCAACTGGGCGCTGTTCAAGGCGGTGATGTCGCGCGTTTCAATCGCGGCGATCTGGCCCGTAGTCATCTGGGTCAGCATGCTGGTGGTCAGGCCGGCGACTTGCTGCGAGCTCAGCAGCACCACTTGGTCGGTGGTGAACGCTTGCACCTGGTCGTAGGTGAAGGCGGCTACCTGGGCGCTGGTCAGCGCCACCACGTCCTTGGTTTCCAGCGAGATCAACTGGTCGGTGGTCAGGCCTTGAATCTGGGCGGTGGTCAGCGTCACCAGCGATTTCAGCGCGGCGATCTGGTCGGTGCTCATCATGCCCAGCTGATCCGGGCGCAGGAATGGAATGATGGCGGTCGACAGCATGAACACTTGCTGCGTGCTCAGCGCGTTCAACTGCTCGCTGCTGAGGACGCGCAACTGGCTGCTGGTCAGGGCCGGGATGTCGCGCGTTTCAATCGCGGCGATCTGGTCGGTGGTCAGCTGGCTAACGGCGTTGGTGGTGAGCGCGCCCACTTGCAAGCTGCTCAGGGCCACCACCTGGTTGGTATTCAGCGCCATCACCTGGTCGCCGTTGAAGGCGGCCAATTGCGCGCTGGTCAGCGCGGCCACGGTCTGGGTGGCCAGCGAGGTGATCTGGTCGGTGGTCAGGCCCGCGATCTGGGCCGAAGTCAACGGCGACAGCGAGGTGAAGGCCAGTAGCTGGTCGGTGGTCAGCACGTTGAGCTGGTCGGCGCGCAGGGCGGCAATCTCATTGCTGCGCAGAGCGCGCGCCTGGTCGGTGCTCAGGCCCGACAGCTGGGTGTAGGTCAGGGCGCGGATTTGCTGGCTGGTCATCCAGATCAGGTCGCGCGTTTCGATGGCGGCGAATTGTTCGCTGCTCAGGTTCTGCAGCGAGGCGGTAGCCAGGGACGCAATTTGCAGCGTGCTCAGCTGGGCGATCTGGTCGGTCGACATGTAGAACAACTGGCCGGCGGTCAGCGAGTTGATCTGCTGGGTGGCGATCTGCTGCAACTGATTGGAGGTCAGCGACGCCACTTGCTGCGTGCTCAGCGCGGCGATGGCGCGGGTGCTGATGGCGCGCAGCTGCTGCGAGCTCATGCTGGTGAGCTGGTCGGTGGTCAGGTTGACGATCTGATCCGAGCTGATGGCGTTGACCTGCTGGGTCAGCAGGGCGCGGATATCGTTGGTTTCCAGCGCCGCCAGCTGGGTTGGCGCCAGCACATTGAGCTGGCGCGAGGTCAGCGCGGTCATTTCCTGCGTGGTCAGGGCCACCAGCTGGTCGGTGCTCAGCGTCAGGATCTGGTCGCTGGTCAGTACCGGAATATTGGTTGGCTTGATGGCCTGGATGGCGTCGGTGGTCAGGCCCAGGATGCCGTCAAGGCTGAGGCGCGAGATTTGCAGCGTCGATAGGGCGCGGATATTGTTCGTGGAGAATGCGCCGATCTGGTCGGAACTAAACGCCTGCATATCCTCGGTGGTCAGCGTGGTGATCTGATAGGTCGTCCACGAGAGGATATCGTCAGTGGTAAAAGTTGGTACGATCGTGCTCATTACAGGCTTCTCCAGGCAAGCTTCCATGATACGCGGCTTATTGCCTCATGGAAACCAAAAATCAAGTGACGGCTATTGTATTTCCCTATGGCTGCAGGCCCGGAGGTCGAACCGGCAAGCTTGCCGGTTTAACTACTTGCGGTCGCTGCGACCACGTGCGCGGCATCAGCCTTGCACGTTCAATCCCGTCCAGGAACAGGTTCTGGATCGGCGTTCCGAGGTAGGGCAGGGTCATGGCAATCACCAGCAAGCCCACGCCCAGCGTAATCGGAAAACCAATCCCAAATAAGTTCAACTGCGGTGCGGCGCGCGTCAAAATCCCGAGCGCCACGTTGGTAATCAACAGCGCTGCCACGATCGGCAGCGACAACTGCACGCCGGTGCTGAAAATCCGCCCGCCCCAGTCGGCCAGCTGCTTGAAGCCGCCGCCGTAGATCGGGATGCTGGACACCGGCAGAGTGGAGAAGCTCTCTACCAGCGCCGAGATCAGCACCAAGTGCGCATTCACCGCCAGGAACGCCATCGTGGCCACCAGCGACAGGAACTGGCTGATGGCCGACGAGCGGCCCTGGGTGGTTGGGTCAAAAAACGTCGCAAAGCCCAAGCCCATGGTCAAACTGGAAATTTCCCCGGCCATTTCCACTGCCGCAAAAATGATGCGGATGCTGAAACCCATCGCCAGGCCGATCAGCATTTCTTGCAGCACGATCAACAAGCCAGCCATCGACAGCGGGTCGGTGGCCGGCCACGCCGGCACCGCCGGCACCACGATCACGGCAATCGCTACGCCCAGGCTGACCTTGACGCTGGCCGGCACCGCGCTGTTACCAAGCAGCGGCGAGGCGGCAATCAGGGCCAGGATGCGGGCAAGCGGCCACAGCAACCCAGCGACCCACATATTGATATCGGCGGAAGAGACGGTCAGCATAAGGGTTTGTTACATTTCCGTCCGGCATCTTTTTTGTATTGTAGACGAACTTTTTAGTAAATCGGAAACTGTTACATATTGATAAAATGTTCAGCCCACCAGCAGGGGAATGCCGTTGAACACTTCGCGCATGTAGTCGAGCATCACCGCCAGCATCCACGGCCCGGCCACCACCAGCGCGACGAAAATGCCGACCAGCTTGGGGATGAAGGACAGCGTTTGCTCGTTGATCTGGGTGGCGGCCTGGAAAATACTGACGATCAGGCCGATGATCAGCGCCACCAGCAGCATCGGCGCGGCGATCATCAGGGTAATCTCCATGGCGTGGCGGCCCATGGTCATCACGCTTTCGGGCGTCATTGCGGCCTCCTAGTAGAAGCTCTGGGCCAGCGAGCCCAGCAGCAACTGCCAACCATCCACCAGCACGAACAGCATCAGCTTGAACGGCAGCGAAATCACCGCCGGCGACATCATCATCATGCCCATCGACATAAGTACAGAGGCGACCACCATGTCGATAATCAGAAATGGAATGAAGATGGCAAAGCCGATCTGGAACGCGGTTTTCAGTTCGCTGGTGACAAAGGCCGGCACCAGGATGCGCAGCGGCACGTCTTCCGGCCCTTGCAGGGCAGGGCTGCGCGACAATTTGACGAATAAGGCGAGGTCAGCCTGCCTGGTTTGCTTGAGCATGAAAGTTTTTAATGGCGCCGCGCCTTTTTCCATCGCTTGCTGCATGGTCAGCTTGTTTTCTTGCAGCGGCAGGTAAGCTTCGTTGTAAATCTTGTCGAAAGTCGGGCCCATCACGAACAGGGTCAGGAACAGGGCCAGGCCGACCATGACTTGATTCGGCGGCGCCGACTGCGTGCCCAGCGCCTGGCGCAGCAGCGACAGCACGATGATGATGCGGGTGAAGCTGGTCATCAGCAGCAGCGCGGCCGGGATGAAGGTCAGCGCCGTCATCAGCAGCATGGTTTGCAGCGGCAGCGTGTAGTTGGTGCCGCCGCCCGGTGCCGGCGTCGAGTTCAGGGCGGGGATGCCGATGTTGGAATCGGCGCCGGCCGCCAGCGGCAGGGCCAATACCGCCAGCATCAGCAGCGGCTTGGCGTAGGCGGACAGCTTATTTGCCATTACGTTTGTCTATCGTTTGTTTGATCCAGTCAGCGAAGTTGGCGCCCGGCACGCTGGCCGGTTGCACTGGTTCGCTGCTTTCCTGGCGCGGCATGGTGGCCAGCGCGTTCATGCGGCCCGGCGAGGCGCCGACCACGATCCACTGTTCGCCCACTTCCACCACCAGGATGCGCTCGCGCGTGCCCACGCTCAGCGAGCCGACCAGCTTGACGTTGCTGTTGCCGCCGCCGAAGTTTTTCGGGCCGAAGCGCTTGGTCAGCCAGGCCAGGCCCAGCATCAGGCCGATGACGAACAGCAGCGCAATCGAGGTTTGCAGCAAGCCGCCGCCGGTCGAGGTGGTGCTTGCTTGCGGTGTCGGGATGGTCATGGCCAGCGCGCTAGGCTGGGCTGGTGCTGGTGCCGCAGCAGGCGCCTCGGCAGGCACGGACGCGGCGGCAGCGGCGGCCGGTGTCTCGGCCGATGGTGTGACAGGTGTTGCGGCAGGCGTTGTGGCAGGTTCTGCGGCAGGGGCTGGTGCGGCTTGGGCCGGTGCGGCGGCTGCTGCCGGGGTGGCGGCATGGGCGCCGCCGATGGTGCCCGACACGCTGCGCTGGGCCATTGCAGGCGCGGCGGCCAGAGCCGCCGCGACGATGAGGATGTAAGTCAGTCCGTGCTTCATTTATTCAGTTTTCGGATACGTTCGGACGGCGTGATGATGTCAGTCAGGCGGATACCAAACTTGTCATTCACCACCACCACCTCGCCCTGGGCGATCAGGCAGCCATTGACCAGCACGTCCATCGGCTCGCCGGCCAGGCCGTCCAGTTCCACCACCGAGCCCTGCGCCAATTGCAGCAGGTTCTTGATGGCGATCTTGGTGCGGCCCAGTTCCACCGTCAGCTGAACCGGGATATCGAGGATGAAGTCGATATCGTTGTGCGTTTCAGTTTTGCTGGGGGTGCTGGAAAAGTCCTTGAACACGGCGGCGCTGGCCGCTTGCGCGGCTTGCTGTTTCTCCAGCGCGGCCGCTTCGGCCTGCGCTTGCTCGGCGATCGCCGCACCCCATGGATCGTCTTCGTCCAGCGGTTGATCGTCTTGATTGTCCGACATGATTCTCTCCGGTGTGTGGCTTATTTAAGATTATCGGTATTGGCTAACAGTTTCTCGACCTTGAGCGCGTACTGGCCATTCATCACGCCATAGCTGCAATCCATGACCGGCACGCCGTCCACCGTGGCGCTGATGAACTCCGGGATCGACAGCGGGATGATGTCGCCCACGCGCATGTTCAGGATCTCGTCGAAATTGACCTTGGCGGTGCCCAGCGAGGCCACCACTTCGACCTCGGCGATCTGGATCTGCTGCGTCATCAGGCGGATCCAGCGCTTGTCCACTTCCAGCGCCTCGCCTTGCAGGCTGGAGGTCAGTGAATCGCGGATCGGCTCGATCATCGAGTACGGCATGCAGAAGTGGATCTGGCCCGACACCGAGCCCAGTTCCACGGTAAAGGTCGACGCCACCACCACCTCGTTTGGGGTGGCGATGTTGGCGAACTGCGTATTCATTTCCGAGCGGATGTACTCGAACTCGACCGGGTAGACCGGTTCCCAGGACTTGGTGTAAGCCTCGAACACGATGTCCAGGATGCGCAGGATGATGCGCTGCTCGGTCTGGGTAAAGTCGCGGCCCTCGACGCGGGTGTGGAAACGGCCATCGCCGCCGAACAGGTTGTCCACCAGCAGGAACACCAGGCCCGGATCGAACACCATCAGCGCCGTGCCGCGCAGCGGCTTCATGTGTACCAGGTTCAGGTTGGTCGGCACCACCAGGTTACGGATGAATTCCGAGTACTTCGACACCCGCACCGAGCCGACCGAGACCTCGGCGCTGCGGCGCAGGAAGTTGAACAGGCCGACGCGCAGCAAGCGGGCGAAACGTTCGTTGATAATTTCCAGCGTCGGCATACGCCCACGCACGATCCGTTCCTGGGTAGCCAGGTTATACGTCCGTACTCCCGCGACGTCTTCTTGCGCCGCAACGTCATCTTGGTCGCCGTTGACGCCCTTTAAAAGGGCATCGACTTCTTCCTGGGAGAGAAAATTATCAGCCATGATTCTCGCTGTTACTCGCTATTACTGGATGATGAAGGACGTGAACAGCACGTCTTCGATTTCCTGCTGCGAACCGCGGTCTTCAAACGGTTCGCGCAGCTGGGTAATGATTTCCTTGGCCAACTGGACTTTGCCTTCCGGCGTGTTGATGTCGGCCGCGCGCTTGCTCGACAACAGCAACAGCATGCGGCTGCGCACCTTGGCCATATTGTTCTTGACGTTCTCTTTCTCTTCGAGACCGCTCACTTCCAGCGTGAACGCCACTTGCAAATACTGGTCGGTGCCGGCCTCGCCCGGTTGCAGGTTCACCGTGAACGGTTCGACCGGCACGTACTCCGGCGGGCCGACCGGTTTCTTCGGCTTCTTGCTCTTCTTGGCCGGCGCTTCCTCATGTTCTTCGGCATCGGCTTTGCCGTGCAGGAAGAACCACGCGGCGCCGCCGCCACCCGCGCCGAGCACCAGCACGAGAGCCAGAATAATGATGATCAGTTTTTTGCTGCCGCCGCCCGAGGGTGCTTCAACTTTCTGATCAGCTTTCATTTTTGGGTTCGCTTTCAAAATAGCCCTTCACACGGCGCAAGTGGATCACGCCGTCATTATGTCATTATCGGTTGTGCCTGCGCAGTTGGATACGCTGAAAAGAGGGGCGTTCCCCCTGCTGCTTGGCGTTTCCGTAGTGTAACAGACAACAAAACCGGGAGGGCAGGGGCCAGTCCCGGTTTTCATCGGTGATAAGGCCTGCTTACGCGAACGTATCGACCGCGCCAGCGGGCAAACGGCGTACCGGTGGTGCAGCGCGCGCGGCCTCGGCTTCGCTGCCGCTGTTGCGGCCGTAGCCGCCGTTGCCACGGCTGCCGCCATTACCGCTACCGCTTTGCGCAGAGTTCGCTTGCTGGCCGTAAGCGTTGTTGTTCTGATCCGACATGCCGGCCGAGACGGTGGCGCTGCCCAGCTGGATGCCGGCTTCGCTCATCATCTCTTTCAGCTTCGGCAGCGCCGATTCCAGCGCCTGGCGCACTTCCGGCGCGGCCGAGCTGAAGGCGGCGGTGGCTTGGTCCTTGTTCACGCTCAGCACCACTTGCAGCGGGCCGAGGTCTGGCGGATTCAGTTCCATGGTGGCGCTTTGTTCGCCGCCGGCCGCCATGAAGACGATTTTCTGGCCCAGTTGCTGATCCCATTGCTGAGTGCCGACGCGGCTGCTCAGTTTGTCGGTCGGGACGGCGGTGGCGGCCTTGGCCAGTTCTTGCGTGGCGTGGCTGGCGGTAGGGGCGACGGTGATGCTGGCTTCTTTCAGTGCGGCGGTGGCCTCGGCATTGGCGGTCGTGCCGGTTTTCTGTGCGGCAGCCAGCTGGGCAGGATCGGCCGCTTGCTGCTGTTGCTGGGTTTGCGACACTTGCGGCTGGGCGTCGGTGGCTGGCGCAGCCTTGGTCTCGATGCGGTTGATGGCGTCGGCGCCGGTTTTCGGTGCGGCATCGGCTACGGTCGCGGTGTCGGCAATGTCGGTGGCCGGCTTGGCGTCGGCCTTGGCTGCGTCAGCGCTGGCGTTAGCTGCCGTGGTGACGGTGGTTTTCAAGCTGGCGTCGGTTTTGCCTTCGGCTGCCGCTTGTGCGGCGGCAGCGCCGGCCGCCGCAGCTGCGTCGGCGGCCGATTGCGCGGCCGTACCGGCTTTGCCCAGTGCGGTCTTGAAGTCGTTTGCGGCAGCGGCGGCTTTGTCTTGTGCGGCTTGCAGGGCGGCTGCATCTGCGCCGGCGGTGTCGGCTGCTGCGGCCAGTGCGGCGGCTGCGTCGGCATCCACCGTGCCTGCGGCGTTGGCGGCATCGGCAGTTGCGGCGGCGTCGCCAGCGGCTGCGGCAAGAGCGGCTTGTGCAGCGGCGGCTGCCTGCGCGGCAGCGGCGTCGGCGGCCGTTGCTGCGGCGGCCGATGCGGCCAAGGCGGCTGCGCCGCTTGCTGCGCTGCCAATGGCGGTCGCGCTGGCATCGGCGGTGGCGGTTGGCGTGGCCGACGGTGCGGCTGCCTGATTGAAGGCGGCTACCAGAGCCAGCATGTCGGCTACCGGATCGGCCGTCTGTGCGGCTTGCGCATCGCTGGCGGCGCTGTCGGCATCGACGTTGGCGGTGCTGCTTTCGCTGTCGCTGGAGGCGGTCTTGGCCGGTGCTGGTGCGGCGGCGTCGGCGCTGGCAGTGGCTGCCGGTGCGGCGGATTCAGTGTCGTTGCTTTGGGCGTCGGCCTGCTTGGCCGGTGCGGCTTGCTGCTGTTTCGGTGCGGATGCGCGCGAGGCGGCAGGGCGCTCGGCGGCGCGAGTTGGCTGGTTGCTGCTGGCGTTGCTGGCATTGCTGCGCTGATCCATTTCGCGCGACAGCGCTTGTTTGAAAGCGTTGTTGTCGCCGCCTGCGCCGAAGCTGACATTCGATTTTGGCGCGGCCACTGCATTGGCGTTCAGGGTAGGAGTCTGGAGGTTCGGGGTTTGCATGTTTCGCGCTCTCTCAATGTCATCGTTTGTAGTACGCCTGCCTTGCTGCGTGTTCGTCCATTTGCTTCTGGTCGCGCTTGTTTTCCAGCTTGAGCGCGGCGGCGTCCGCCCGATCGTTGAGGGTGGAGTAGGACATGCGCTTGCGCTCGCTGGCCTGCCACGCGGCTTTTTCCTGGTCGCTGCGGTACTCGGCGTGCTTGATCATGTCCAGCTGCCCCTTGACGGCGGTGTCCAGCTTCTCGATGAAGGCTACAAAGTTGCGGTAAGCCATCGGCGTGATGCCGGCCGCCTGCGCTGCTTCGAAACGTTTCAGGTATTCCTCGCGGTAGCCGACCAGCATTTCGTGCTTTTGCCTGGCGTCTTCGACGGCTTTCAGGGCGACGCCCAGCCGTTTGGCAGCGTCGTCCGTCTCACGCCGCGCGAGGTCCATCAGTGTTTCTAATTGCGCTTTGGAAGCCATGGTGAGTCAATTATAGGTGGCGGAATACAGCGTCAATCAGTCGAATAGAGAGGTAAGTTGGCCTAAGCTCTCGCCCATGGTCACCCGTTCGGTGATCTGTTGTTGCAAGAAATTCTCGATGCGGTCATGTAATTGGATGGCCTGATCGAGCACCGGGTCGGTGCCGGCGGCGTAGGCGCCCACGCTGATCAGGTCGCGGCTGCGCTCGAAGCGCGAGAACAGTTGCTTCAGTTGGCGCGCCTTGGTCTGGTGCTCGTGCGAGGTGATTGAGTGCATGGCGCGGCTGATCGACTGCTCGATGTCGATAGCAGGGTAGTGGCCAGCCTCGGCCAGGCGGCGGTTCAGCACGATGTGGCCGTCCAGGATCGCGCGCGCCGAGTCGGCAATCGGGTCTTGCTGGTCATCGCCCTCGGTCAGCACGGTGTAGAAGGCAGTGATGGAGCCGCCGCCCATTTCGCCGTTGCCGGCGCGCTCGACCAGGATAGGCAGCTTGGCAAACACCGATGGCGGATAGCCCTTGGTAGCGGGTGGCTCGCCGATGGCCAGCGCGATCTCGCGTTGCGCCATGGCGTAGCGGGTCAGCGAGTCCATGATCAGCAGCACGTTCTGGCCTTTGTCGCGGAAATGCTCGGCAATGGCGGTGGCGTAGGCGGCGCCTTGCAGGCGCATCAGCGGCGGCGTGTCGGCTGGGGCAGCGACCACGACGGAGCGCGCCAAGCCTTCCTCGCCGAGAATTTGTTCGATGAATTCTTTTACTTCTCGTCCGCGTTCGCCGATCAGGCCGACCACGATGATATCAGCCTCGGTGTAGCGCGCCATCATGCCCAGCAGCACGGATTTACCGACGCCGGAACCGGCGAACAAGCCCATGCGCTGGCCGCGTCCGACGGTCAGCATGGCGTTGATGGAGCGCACGCCGACGTCCAGCGTTTCGGCGATCGGCGCGCGGCCCAGCGGATTGGCGGGGCGGGTATTGATCGGCGCGCTGTCGGAGGTGTTAAGCGGGCCGAGGCCGTCCAGCGGGCGGCCGGCGCCGTCCAGCACGCGGCCCAGCAGTTCGGGGCCGACCGGCAGATGGCGCGCGCGGTCGCTTGGGCGGCGGCGCGGGTGGGTCACGGTGCCCGGTTTCGGGATCGATGGCTCAACCGGGAACACGCGGGTGCCGGGCACCACGCCTTCCACGTCCGATTGCGGCATCAGGAACAGTTTGTCGCCCTCAAAGCCAACCACTTCGGCTTCAATTTTGCCGCCGGCCGGCAGCGGCACGGTGCAGGCCGCGCCGACGGCCAGGCGCAGGCCGACCGCTTCCATCACCAGCCCGGCCACGCGCGTAACGCGGCCGGAAATCTGCATCGGCTCAACAAAGCCGACTAGCTCGGCGCAATCGTTGAGGTAGGATTTCCAGCGTCCGGCGTGGGGATTGGCAACGGCGTCCATGATCTTAGGCCAGCCAGTCTACTTCTTTGCCCAGCGCGTGGCTCAGGCGTTGCCAGCGCGCGGCGGCGGTGGCGTCGATTTGGTTGGAGGCGGTATCGACCTTGCAGCCGCCACGGCCGACCGATGGATCTTCCACCACGCGCCAGCCGCCCTTGTCCAGCTCCTCGCCGATGCCGGCGCGCACGGTGGCGGCGTCGTCCGGGTGCAGCACCAGCAGGGCAGGTTGCTGCAGCACCGGCAGGTATTCGATGGCGTCGCGCACGATAGGCAGGATCAGCTCCGGCTTCACTTGCAGCGCGTTTTTCAGCATGCCCTTGGCCAGTTGCAGGGCGAGGTCGAGCACGTCGTTGGCGATCAGCTGATCGGCGTCATGCAGCGCGGTGCTGAAGCTGTCGGCCAGCGCGCGCATGTGCTGCAACTCTTCCTTGGTGGCTGCCTGGCCGGCCTCCATGGCTTCGGCATGGCCGTCCGCGTGACCGGCGGCGTGGCCTTCCTCATAGCCTTCCTTGCGCGCATCCTCGCGGATTTGCTCCAGTTCTTCCACGGTCGGGTAAGCGGTGGGCGGCGGCAGCGGCGGGCCCATTTCCATTTGTTCTTGCTGCGCCTGCAAGGCTTCCTGCACGCGCTGCTCGGCCTCGAGGCGGGCGTTTTCTGCATCGCGCTCGCGCTGTTCGGCCTCGCGCAGGGCGATCGAGCTGGGACGCTCGTCGCCAAACGAGGTCATCTCCCAGCGCTGAAACGCCGTCTGCTGTTCTTTGGAATGAATTACCATGTTTAAACGAAGGAATCCTCGCCTTTACCACCCAGCACGATCTGCCCTTCGTCGGCCAGGCGGCGCACGATTTGCAGGATTTGCTTTTGTTGCGTTTCCACTTCCGACAGGCGCACCGGGCCTTTCGATTCCAGGTCTTCGCGCATCATTTCCGATGCACGGGCCGACATATTCTTGAAGATCTTGTCGCGCAGTTCCTGCGACGCGCCTTTCAAGGCGATGATCAGCATCTCGGACTGCACCTCGCGCAGCAGCAGCTGGATGCCGCGATCGTCGATATCGATCAGGTTGTCGAACACGAACATCTCGTCCATGATCTTCTGCGCCATGTCGTTGTCGTAGTTCTTGATGTTGTCCATGACCGAGCTTTCCTGCTCGCCGGACATAAAGTTGAGAATCTCGGCCGCCGCGCGCACACCGCCCAGCGTCGATTTCTTGATGTTCTCGTTACCGGACAGCAGCTTGGTCAGCACGTCATTCAGCTCGCGCAGCGCGGCCGGCTGCACGCCGTCCAGTGTGGCGATCCGCAGCACCACGTCGTTGCGCAGGCGGTCGGTGAAGTTGCCGAGGATCTCGCAAGCCTGGTCGCGTTCGAGGTGAACCAGGATGGTGGCGATAATCTGCGGGTGTTCGTTGCGGATCAGCTCGGCCACGGATTGCGAATCCATCCACTTCAGCGATTCAATACCGGACGCGTCCTTGCCGCCCAGAATGCGCGACAGCAGCACCGAGGCCTTGTCGTCGCCCAGCGCCTTGGTCAGCACCTGGCGGATGTACTCGTCCGAGTCCAGGCCCACGGTGGAGGCGGCCGCCACCATATCGCGGAAATTGTCGAGCGTGCCGACCACTTCCTCGTGCGGCACGTTTTTCATGGTGGCCATGGCCGCGCCCAGCTTCAGCACTTCGCGCGGGCCGAGGAATTTCATCACCTCGGCGGCCTCGGTCTCGCCCATCGCCAGCATCAGGATGGCGGCTTTTTGCAGTCCGGTATTCTCAGTCATTTGCGCCTATCCATTCTTTAATCACGTTGGCAACAATACGTGGGTCTTCCACTGCCAGTTTCTTGGCCATGGCCAGGTTTTCGCGGTAGCCGCGGGCAGTGTTTTCTTCCATTTTGCGCAGCTCTTCTTCGGCGATGAGCGCTTCGTCCGGGCCTTCTTCGACCACTTCTTCCGGTACTTCCGGTTCCGGCTCGGGCGCGTTGATCTCGTCGATTTTCTTGAACACCGGGCGCATCATCGGGCGGACGATACGCAGCACGATGTACAGCAAGATCAGGGCGGTGATCAGGAACTTGGCGAAATCCTTGGCCATCGGCAAGTTGGCCGGGTCTTTCCACCATTCCGGCGGCGGCTCGTACGGCTTGTCGACGCCATCGAACGGCGAGTTGGCCACGCTGACGGCGTCGCCGCGGTCCTGGTTATAGCCCATGGCCTGGCGCACCAGGTCATTGATCTTGGCCATCTCCTCAGGAGTATAGGCCTTTACCGTAACTTTGCCGTCCTTATCGACGATGCGCTTGTAATTGACGGCCACCGCCACGGTCAGGCGGCGCAGGCCGCCCATGCCGCGCTGCTCGTAGCGCACGGTCTTGTCGACTTCGTAATTGGTAGTCGATTCCTTGTGGCTCGGGCCGGCGGCGGCGTTGGGGTTGACGGTGCCCGGCACGGTGCCCGGCGGCGGCGCGTTGGGGCCGTTGGCCTGGGCGGTCTGGTTGAGCGGGGCGGTGGCCGTGCCCGGCGGCTGGTTCGACAGCGCGCCCGGGATGCCGCCCGGATTCTGGGCATTGTTGTTGCCGTTGGTTTCGCTGGTCTGCTGGCTGCGGATGGCCGAGGCGGCCGGTGGCGAGTTCGGCTTGTAGTTCTCGGACGCTTGCTCGATCTTGGCGAAGTCGACGTCGGCCACTGCCTCGGCGCGCACATTGCCTTCGCCAACGATAGGGGTGACGATGGACTCGACCTGGCGGATCACCTGCGTCTGCAAGTCCTTGACGTATTTAAGCTGCTGCTCGTCGAGCTTGGCGTTGGCGGCTGCGCCAGGTTTATTCTGCTCAGAAATCAGGTTGCCGGCCTGGTCGACTACGGTGACGTTGGCCGGCGTCAGCTCGGCCACGCTGGACGCCACCAGGTGGATGATGGCGCCGGTTTGCTGCGCGTCCAGCATGCGGTTGGTGCGCAGGGTCACGATCACCGAGGCGGTTGGTTTTTGCTGGTCGCGCACGAACACGGACGGCTTCGGCAGCGCCAGGTGGACGCGGGCGTTTTCCACCGGCGCCAGCGACATCACGGAGCGGGCCAGTTCGCCTTCGAGTGCGCGCTGGTAATTGACTTGTTCGGCGAACTGGGACACGCCCAGTTTCTGGTTTTCCATCAGCTCGAAGCCGACCGTGCCGCCTTTCGGCAAGCCCTGTGCCGCCAGCTTGAGGCGGATGTCGTGCACCTGGTCGACCGGCACCAGGATGGCGGTGCCGTTGTCGGCGAACTTGTGCTTGATTTGCAGCTTGTCCAGCTCGGCCGTGATGGCGCCGCCGTCACGGTCGGTGAAGTTGGAGAACAGCACCGCGTATTCGGGCGGCTTGTTCCACAGGTACAGGCCGAACAGGATGGCGACGATGGCGGCAGCCCCGGCGGCGCGCAGGAAATTGCGGCCCATCGGCGTCTGGATGAAGGGCAGCTTCTCGGCGCCGTCGTCTTGCGCGCCGGCTGCTGTGTCGTTGTCGATTTCTTCCGCTACGGCCATGATCGTTGAGTCCCGGTGGAGGGTTCTATAAGGAATATCGCCATTATTGCTTGTATTTGGGAAATTCAATAGGGGGAATAAGGGGCCGTTTACCGTCCTGCTCGGAGGTGGGGGCTTGCGGACTCCTTGTTATTCTGTCAGCACGTATAAAAAAGGAGTCAGCAATGATTACAGGTGGAATTGACAGTAGTCGAATCCAAGCCATGATTGCGCAGCTACACGCGCACGCGACCAAGCCCGACCTCAAGCCGCCGGTGATTGCGACCGAGCCGCCGGCGGTGCCGAAGGCGGATTTTCAGGATGCCTTGAAAAAGTCGCTGGACGCGGTCAACGCCAGCCAGGTGGAAGCGGACGGCTTGAACAAGAAATTCGCCATGGGCGACGACACCGTCAGCCTGTCGGACGTGATGATCGCGCAACAAAAAGCCAGCATCAACTTCCAGGGCACGATCCAGGTGCGCAACAAGCTGGTGTCAGCCTACCACGACATCATGAATATGCAGGTGTGACGAAAAAAATAAGCTCCGGGGTCAGGTCCTCCATTTCTACACGAGCCCAGCCGTAGCAAAGACTATGGCTGGGCTCGTGTAGAAATGGAGGACCTGACCCCGGAGTTTTAACTTAAGCCGGCGATGCGGGCGTTGCGTTCGCGTTCCAGCTTGGTGATGTAGCGCTGGACGCTGGACAGCGCGCCGCGCGAGATGTTGACGAACTCGCAGCCCAGGCGGCGGTTGGTTTTGTTGTTCAGCAGGGTCAGATCGAGCGAATTGCGCACCTGTAGCGCGGTGGTGATTTGGCCGATCTCGGGCAGGTCGATTTTGCAATCGGCGTAGTTTTTGCCGATGGCGTCGCCCAGAATCATTTTGTTGTCGAGAATGGCAATTCCGCCGCAGCTGATGTCGGCCAGCGGGAAGGTGGTCGGGCCGCCCAGCTCGGCCGGTAAGACGATCTGCACTCGCACCGGGTTGGTCACCGGCGTGGCGATGCGGTAGTACTCGCGCCGCTGCAAGCGGATCAGCGTTGCCGGGAACGGGATTTTGAACGCCGGGTTGCCTTCAAACGTGGTCGATTCGATCTGGTCGGCCGCAAACAGGATGCGCACCTTGTCCAGCGTGGTTTCAAACGACAGCCGGCGCGAGGCCAGGATGCGCTTGTTCTGCTCCTGGTCGATCGAGCAATCAAGGTAGACGGTGTTGTTGGCGTCGTCGACGTCGAGGATGGAGGTCACGCAGACATCCGATTCGCCATGGATCAGCATGCGAATTAACTGGTTTTTTTCGCCGATACCGCGCAGCAGGGAGAAAATCTCCCGTCGTGATTCGACTTCAAAATCGTGCCAGTTTTCCAATTCCGCATCCTGAAAGTGAGGGTACATCTAAAGCCGTTTCGGTCAAATTTCGGTCAAGGGGATGCTGGTGTCCGGTGCGGGCGGCAGGGGCAAGCCAGACTTTTGCGCTGCTTCAATATGATATAGCCAGGCCAACAGTTCCGCAATTGTACGATAAAGGATGGGTGGGATCTGTTGGTCTAGATCAACTTCCATGAGCAGGGACACAAGCTCTTTCGACTCGTGGATGGCCACGCCGGCCTCCTGCGCCACGTGGATGATTTGCTCGGCCACCAGCCCGCGGCCTTTCGCGACCACTTTCGGCGCAGGCTTGCCGGTGTCGTAGGCCAGCGCCACGGCTTGCTGCAGCGGCTTGCGCGGGGCTTCATCCGCCATGATCGTCCTCCTGGCTGATGGTCAGCGAGGACAGCGGCGCACCGGCTGCCGCCATCGCGCTTTCCAGCTCGCCTGCGTAGGCGCGCAGGGTGACGGCGCTGCCGTCGCTGTCGGTTTGCACCTGGATGTGGACTTGGTCGCCCACCAGCGTGACTGCGGCCGAGACCGCGCCCAGCATCGGCAGGCGGAAGCGCACACCGCTGCGCCAGATTTGTTCCGGCTCGCCGTCGGTCTCGCCGCCTTCCTTGCCGCCTTCGCGCTGGTCGCGCCGCACGTCCCACTGCATTTCCTGCCCCGGCCACGCCTGGCCGTGCCACAGCACGCGGTGCTGTTCCTGCGTGTGCAATTGCTGGTTGATCATTTGCGCGGCGCTGAGGTCGGGGCCGTTGTTGGCGGCGCGCGCAGCTTCGCCGCCTTGTTGCAGCAGGCGCTGCATTTGCGGCTCGCGCATCAGGTCGGCGATTGGGCGCTCGCCCTTGGCCCATTCGGCCACGTGGGATTCGTAGAACAGGCCGCTTTTGGAAATGGTGTCGTGCAGCTTTTGCGCCAGCGCGTCGGTGTCGGGCGCGGCGTTGCCGAATAGCGCAGTTTTGCCGATCAGGGCTGCTTGCGCCGCTTGTCCGGCTTGCGCGGTGCTGAGGATGGTGGTCAGCACGCGCGCGGCGCTGCTCAGCGTCGGCTGCGGCGTGTTGGCACTGAGCTCGGGCAGTTCGCTGGCCGGCGTCAGCGGCGCTTTGCCGAGCAGGGTGGCGGCCAGGCTTTGCGGTTTGACGGCGTCGGCAGGAACTGCGGAGCCGGCAGTCCCGGCGGCCAGTGTGGCGGCGGCCTGCGCTGCTGCTGCGCCTGCAGGCGTAGCCAAGGCGGCGGCCGGATTCGGGATGGCGGCATTGCCCGCAGCGACCGCTGGACGGCCTTGGGCGGCGGCATTGGCCGGCGTGTCGGGGGCGTCAGCGGCGGCGCCAGCTCCGGCACCTGCGCCGGCCGGCAATCCGGGGCGGCCAGCGGCGGCATTGCCGGCAGCACCGGGCGTACCAGCTGCGTTGCCAGTAGCAGGTGTATTGGGTGCGCCAGGTTTGAGCTGGCCGGGAATGCCATCGCCATCGGCGGCGGCCTCGGCGCCATCGCCTGTTGCAGGGGCGCCGGGTTGGCCGGGCGCGCCTTGGGCCGCGCCGCTGGCCGGTTTGCCGCTGCCCGGCACGTAGACTGCCGCGCCTTGCGACGGCAAGCTGCTTGCCGCTTCGCCGCCCTCGGCGGTTCCAGCATCGGTGTACAGCAGGGTAGGGGCGCTGCCCGGCGCGCTATTGCCAAGCTGGAAGGTCGGGCGCGGCTGGGCGCTGAGTACGGTCAGCGGCACGCTGGTGCCGACCTGCGTATCGCCCGGCAACATCAGGCGCACGGAATTCTCGGCTACCTTGACCAGGTAGCTGCCATCCTTGAGCTTGGAGAGTACCTCGGCCGGCACGGTCTGGCCGACCAGGCTTTGGATGGCGCGCTGGAAGGCCGCCTGGCGGCCATCGCCAATGGCGACGCCGGCACCGGCCCCGTCCGCCGGCTTGACCGGCGTGACGATGGCGGCGTCCAGGCGCGGCAACATGGCGCGCGCCTGCTTTAGACGCTACCGTAGGCGGTCACGACGCGCCGTTCAGTGCCGGTGGCATTAATCAGTTTGGACAGCTGGGCCATCCACGGCATGGTCAGGTCGCGGATTTGGCGGTCGGCGTTGAGCATCTGGCGGATCAGTTCAATTTTCCGTTCGCGTTCGGCGCCCGTCATGGGCAGCGGCGCTTCCTGGTCGCGCAGCGTTTGCACGTGGGCCGCGCAGCGCTGTTCAAGCAACACCAGCGCGTCCCAGTCGCTGCGGGTGGCGGCTTGCACCATCTGCTCGGTCAGGTCGGCCATCGCGGCGTACACGGATAAAACATCTTGAATCGTCATCATAAATCAGGCGCTCGCGAGGTTATTGGTCGGTTGGATGCCGGTGGCGGCAGGGGTGTCGGCGATCGCGTTCCAGGCGTCGCGCAACTCGGTCAGCAAGCGCTGCACTTCTTCGATGATGCTGGGATCGTTGTTGAGATTGGCCGTCAGCAAGCGCGCGCTCATGTACTCGTACAGTGCGTCCAGCCCCTCGGCAATCTCGCCGCCGGCCTTCTTGTCGAGCGCGGCGCGCAAGCCGCTGTCGATGATCATGATGGCCTTGGAGATGGATTTGCCCTTCTCGCCGATATTGCCACTGCGCATGCCGTTCAATGCCGTGCTCAGCGCGACCAGCGCGCCGTCGAACAGCATCACGATCAGCTTGTGCGGACTGGCGGCGACCACGCCGGTTTCCATGCCAACCTTGGCATAGGCGCTCACGCCAGTTTGTCGAGATCCGAACATTCTTTATCTCCTGTTTAATCGTTGGCGGTCAGGCTTTCGCCATGGCCGCAAACTGCTGCGTCAAGAATGACGCGGTGGTGTTCATGCTGGCGATCGTCGTGTCAAGCGTCGAGTATTGATCGCGGTAGCGCTTTTCGATATCGGTCAGGCGATCGCTGAACGCGGTCTTCTGCTTTTCGATATCCTTGACGGTCTTGTTCAAGCCGGTAGTGCGGCTGGTGATGGCGCCGTCGCTGCCGAGGTAGCCGGAGGCCAGTGTGTTGAGCTGGTAAGCGTAGCCCTGCGAGAAGCCGAAGCTGCCGCGCGAGCCGGTGGTGTCGCCGGCAATGGTCAGCTTCAAGCCCTCGATCGGTGCGCCGGCCGCGCCGGTCAGGGTCTGGCCGTCGCCGGTGGCGGTGTAGCCGCCAATGGTGCCGGCCACGTCCTTGCCATCGACCGAGGTGCCAGTGCCGAACACGGTGGCCACCGAGGTGCCGGTGGCGGTGTTGATGTGGATGTTGGACTTGGAACCATAGCGTGTCGAATTGAGCTTGAGCGTGCCGTCGTCGCCGACGGTGGCGGTCACGGTGGCGCCGGCCGACGAGAAGGCGCTCACGCCGTTGATGCTCGACTGCAGCATGGTTGCCAGCTGGCTCGGATTGTAGGTGCCGGCCGGCAGGGTAATGGTGGCGGTGTTGTTGACGTTGGATGGAACGGTATCGTTCAGCGTGACCGTCCAGGTGGTGTCGGCGTCGATGGTAGTCTCGGCCGGCAGCACGGCGGTGCCTTGCAGCGTGCCTTGGGTAGCCAGCTGGGTAATGTCGACGCGGTAGTCGCCAGCCTGCGTCTTGCCGGTCGAACTGACGAATTTGATGTCGGGGTCGGTACCGCGGCCGACCGCCGCGAACAAGCCGGCGATGTCGCCGTAGTTGTCGTTGATCGCCTTGCCGAGCTTGCTGTTGTCGAGCGTCAGCGTGCCGTCCTTCTGGAACGAGATGCCGATCTGCGACAAGTTGGTCAGCTTGCTGCCTTCCAGGCCGGTAATCGAGCTCGACATCTCGCGGCGGATCGACGCGCTCAGGTTGCGGATGGTCGAGTCGCCCAGCAGCGGGCCGCCGGTCTTGGTATCGGCGTTGTAGCCACTCAGCTGGTTGATCTGCGAATTGAGGTCGTTGTAGGCCTTCACGAAACCGCTCACCGAACTGTTCAGCGCGGACGAATCCTTGGCGATGGTCAGCGTGGTGCTGCCGGTTTTCAGCGTGCTCAGGGTGACGCCGCTAATCGCGCCCGAGATACCGGCGCTGGAACTGGTGACGTCGATGCCGTTGACGGTGGCCTTGGTGTCGGCCGCCGCCGCCTTCTGGCTCAGGTTTTGCGTGCCGGCCGGGTCGTAGCCCAGCAGCGCCTCCAGCGCCGGATCAGCCGGATTGCCGCCGGAGCCACTGAGCGAGATCTTCATGGTCGAGCTGGCGCCGGTGGCGCTCGAGGTCAGGATCAGGCGGTTCGGCGTGGCATTGGTGCCGGTCGAACCGTCCGAGACGATGCTGGCGGTAACGCCGAAGTTGCCCTTGTTAATGGCCGCAACAATGCCCGCCAGCGTGTTGTTGCTGCTGTCGATGACGATGTTGCCGCTGGTGCGGGTCGAGTCGGCCGCGAAGCTGGCGCCGAGGTAGGCGCCGCCCACGCCGGCGGTGAAACCAGCGCCGGCCGGGTTGGTGCCGCCCACCGAGATCGGGCTGCCGTCGGCCGAGATCAGCGAGATCGAGCTGACGGCGGTGGTGCTGGAGCCGATATTGGCGACGCCGGCGGCGTTGCCGATGCCGCCGGTGACGGTGCCCGTCGACGAGACCGCCTCGGCAATGGCGATGTTGGAGCCGTCGGCATTGGTGAATTGCAAAGTGCCATCGGCCGCAGTGCCGGTGACGGTGATGTTGGCGTCGGCCAGTGCGCGGGCGACAGCCGTGTTGCCGGTCAGCGCGGCGTCGAGCGAGGCGGCGGTGATGCCGCTGCCGCCAGCCACGCCAGCCGCTTGCACGGCAATTTCCACACCGCCCACCGACAGCGAATAGGTGCCGCCGCCGCTGGTGTCAATGTCGCCAAAGGTCGAGGCGCCGCCGCTGCCGAACAGGGTGGCGCTGGTGACGGTGGCGGCGGCCTTGGCCGAGACGCCGGTGGTGGTGCTCTTGGCATTGATGGCGTCGGCCAGCAAGCGGGCGCTGCGGGTGGTGCCGTCGGTGGCAATCGCGGTGTTATTGATGGTCAGCGCGCCCGGCGTCAGGCCGCCGGTGCTGAGGCTGGCGCCCAGCGCGGTGCCGGTAATGCCGAAGGTGCCGCCGCTGACGGTGCCCAGCGAGAAGTTGATCGTGGTCTTGGCACCGGTGCCGATGGCGGCCGTGGTGGTCTTGTAGCCGCCCGAGGCCAGCGTTTGCGCCTGCGCCACCTGGGTGACGTTGATGCGGTAGCTGCCGGGAATCGCGGTGCCGGTGGCCGTGGCAGTAAGGATCGAGTTATCGCCGGGCGTGGCCGACATGGTCTGGAAGCCGGACAGTGAGGTCAGGCTGGACAGCGAGGACTGGAACGAGCCGAGCGCGCCCGACAGGTTGCCGAAAGCCGAGACCTGCGCCAGGTAGCTGGCCGACTTCTTGTCGAAATCTGCCAGTGGCGCAGACTCCACCGCCATCAGCTTACTGACGATGGTGTTGACGTCGATGCCTGAGCCGATGCCGGGAGAAGAGATGCCCACGTTGTACTCCTGTGTAAAACAATAATATAAGACAATATCGGCAGAATCAAACCGGACTTGAGAGGGGAGAAAACCCGCCACTTCAGGCAAAGCTGAAAAAATAGGCAGTGTCTATGGTAAAGCTGGGCGGGGCGGCGCTCCCGGAGTCAGGATGCCACAGAAGAGAAAAAAGCGGCGCGCGCAAGGCGCAGCCGCTTCAGGCGGTTTGCGAGATCAGCAGACCGGTGCCGGATTTCGACTCCAGCGATTTGGCAATTTCCAGCGCTTCCGGCGACGGGATCTGGCGCAGCACTTCCTTGGTGCTTTGGTCGATCACTTTCACCACGGTGCGCTTGGTGTCGCTATCCACGGAAAACTCCAGCCCTTGCGACTTGGCCTGGGCCGACTTGTTCAGTTGCGACACGGCTTCGTTGACTTGGTCCAGCGTCGGGGCAGCCGACGGCGCCTTCACGGCAGCGGCGGTCTCGACGGCAGTGGCCGGTGCCCGTGCAGCACCCTGCGCGGCGGCGGCGTCTGAACTGACCGGCGCGCGCTCGGTGGCGGTGCGGGCCGTGGTGGCCGAGCCTATGGTATCGATAGTCATGATGCTTCCTTTACGAAAAATCCCCGACTGACAAAATCAGCCGGGGAACCTGGTTACGGCGGCGCTTGCGGCGCCGTCTCATCCCCGGATTTTAGCCACGCAGCAGCGACAGCACGCCGTTCGGCAGCGAGTTAGCTTGCGCCAAGATCGCAGTACCAGCT
Organism: Duganella rivi; assembly: GCF_009857435.1. GTDB lineage: Bacteria > Pseudomonadota > Gammaproteobacteria > Burkholderiales > Burkholderiaceae_D > Rugamonas > Rugamonas rivi. The sequence goes on along the minus strand of NZ_WWCK01000005.1, from coordinate 157,725 downwards.
TGTTGCAGGATCTGGCCGCGGGTCAGGCTCGCGGTTTCTGCAGCGAAGTCGGTATCTTGAATACGGCTACGCGAGGCAGACAAGTTCTCGGTGGCGGTGTTCAGGTTCGAAATCGTCGACGCGAAACGGTTCTGGATCGCACCCAGTGCAGCGCGGTTGCTGTTGATCTGGTTCAGTGCCGAGTCGATGGTTTTCAGCGCAGCGTTCGAACCGTCCACGGTGCTCACATCCAGCTTGGCAACCGATTGCAGGTCGGAACCGAAGGAGTCGCCAGCGGTGCCGCCCAACACGGCGTTGCCAGTCGAGCTGATCGAGAAACCGGAGTCCGAAGAGAAGGTCAGCTTGCCACCCACAGTGACCGAGTTACCGCCACCCGATACTGGGATAGGAACGGTAGCGGCCGGAACCGAGGCGGTGCTGCCGTTGGCCGGGGTTTCCGCGCCAGCGATGGATGCTGGGCCGAGGCCAGTCAGCGCGTCCGTCAGGTCGTTGCTGATATTGATGTCGTCGCCGTTGCTGTTGTTCAGAACCAGCGAGGACACGCCAGCGCCGTCTTTCTTGATCGACGCGGTCACGGCGGTGGTGCCGCTTTGCGCATTGATTGCTTGCGCGAGAGCTGACAAGTCGCCGCCAACTACTTTGGCCGAGATGGTGACTGCTTTCGAGGTTGCATCGTTGGCCACAGAGTTGGCGCCGCGCAGGTCGAACTGTACTGCACCATCGGCGATGCCGGTGATGGTGGCGGTGGTCGATGCTTGCGCGGTGACGCCGGTGGTGCCGCTCAGACCATTGACGTTCGCAGCAATTTTCGCGGCACTGTCGCCCGGGGTGGTGCCGGTGAGGCCTTTAACGGTCAGGGTGGTGCTGATGCCATTGCCGGACTTGATGGTCAGGGTTTCGTCGGCGGCAATGTTGTTGCTGCCGGTGGCATTCGACGCTGCTTGCGACAGAGTGGTTGCCAGCACGTTGCCGGTTGCCGATTTCAGGGTGTTGTTACCCAGATCGGTCGCCTTGGCCGATTGCACGCCGATGTTGATGGTCTGGCCGGAGTTGGCGCCCACCTGGAATTGCGACGAGGTCAGCGAGCCGTCCAGCACGTTCTGGCCGTTGAACTGGGTGGTGTTGGCCACGCGGTTCAGTTCGTTCGACAGGGCCGACACCTCGTTCTGGATCGACTTGCGGTCGGAATCGGAGTTGGTGCCGTTGGCCGACTGAACGGCCAGTTCGCGGATACGCTGCAGCAGGTCGCCGGCGGTGCTCAAGCCACCCTCGGCCGTTTGTGCCAGCGAGATACCGTCGTTGGCGTTACGCGCAGCCGTGGTATTGCCGCGAATCTGCGACGTGAAACGCTCGGAAATAGCCAGACCTGCAGCGTCGTCTTTTGCGCTGTTGATGCGCAGACCGGACGACAGGCGTTGCAGCGAGGTCGACAGACTAGCTTGCGAGGTGGTCAGGTTACGTTGCGAGTTCAGCGATGCAATGTTGGTATTGATGACTTGTGCCATGATGATTCTCCAAGATACTACGTGTTGGGCTGGGTGCTCATTTCACTTTGGTCTGCCTCCGCGTTCCGAGACAATCAAACCGCTGTTGAAGCTGGTAACGGGTTCCCATGTGGAAAGTTTAGGGAGAAAACGGCGGAAAATTTTTGCCTGCAGGGCTAAAGTTCGCTACACATGAGCGTCTAAACGACGCCAAAAAAAGAAACTTTAGGGCGAAAAAAAATTTATTTCGCTAATGTTTTTGGGCAAAAAAAGCCCGGCGCGGGGCCGGGCGGGGGATTTCGCAGAGGGAAGCCGCTTCAGTCGGCCACCACCACGCGGTTTTTGCCGGTTTGCTTGGCGGTGTACATGGCCTTGTCGGCGCGCTTGACCAGCTCGGTTTGCTCCTCGTTTGGGCGGCGCAGAGCGACACCGGCCGAGAAGGTGATCAGCACTTTCTCGTTGTCGTGCAGGAAGAAGTGCTTGGTCAGCTCGCGCTGCAGGCGGGTCATGGTGGAAGCGGCCGCTTCGACCGTGGTTTCCGGCATCAGGATCAGGAACTCTTCGCCGCCGAAGCGGGCGATCACGTCCATCGAGCGCAGCGTGTCTTTGACGATTTTCACCAGGTGCTTCAGTGCGGCGTCGCCGGCAATGTGGCCGTAGGTATCGTTGAGCTTTTTAAAGTCGTCCAGATCCAGCACGGCGATGCACAGCGGCGTGCCGCGGCGGTCGGAGCGCGCGGTTTCGCGCTCGAACACGTCGTCGAGGCCGCGGCGGTTCAGGCTGCCGGTCAGCTGGTCTTCGCGCACCAGCTCGCTCAAATGCTGGAGCTTGGCTTCCAGCGTGTGGATGCGGGCTTCGGCGTCCTGCACTTCCTGCTTGGCCAACATCATCTTGTCGCGCGCCTTGAGCGCCTCGTTCTGGACGATGCGGGTTTCTTTCAGCACTTCATCCAGGATGCTGTTCAGTTCGGAGATATTGTCGGCCTTGCTGATCTTGTCCGAGTAGCCGCCGATCTTCTCGTGGAAGTCGCCGGTCGAGGCCGCCACTTGGCCGAGCCGGTCGATAAAGGTCATCATCATGTTCTTGACGGTGAGCTTGACGTCCGACAGGCTGTGCTTGAGCTGGCCCTGCTTGTATATCACTTCCTTCAGGCTGCGCGTGGCTTCTTCCAGCGCGCGCACGTCGAGCGGGCCGGCGATCAGGTTCTGCACCGCTTCGATCTGGCCGCGCAGCCAGCTATCGTCGTCGAGCAGCTCGCTGACGTTTTCCAGCAGCAGCTTGAACAGGCGCAGCAGCAGTTCTTGCTGCTCGCCGCTGTCGCCGCCGCGCAGTTCGATCTGGTAGCACAGCTGTTTCAGGCGCAGGGCGATTTCGGCCAGCGCTTCCTCGCTGTGGGCGACCTTGGTGGCCGCGCCCAGCGATTCGGCTTCGGCGGCCAGTACTGGCGCGCCGGCCAGCAGCGAGGCCACGGCAAAAGTCAGGGTACGGCTCAGCAGGTCGCGCAGGCTGCGGGTCTGCTCGTTTTCTTCACCCGGCAGGCCGGCCACTTCGATGCCTTTTTTCGGCGCGACCATGTGCTTTTCGACCAGCTGCGATAGCGCGCGCGCATAGCCGTCCCAGTCGCGGGTTTTGACGGCGCGGTTGAAGCGGCGGCCAAACTCGGCCAGGTCGCCGGTGTTCTCGGTCATGCGGGTGGCAAACTGGCTCAGTACCGATTCCGGCCCCGGGTCGCTGCTGCCCAGCGGAGCGGGCGTCGCCGCCGGCTCGGGCGTTATACCGGCAATTTCGTTGTAAATGTCGCGGTAAGCTTCCGGCGTCGGCGCAATGCGGCGCACGGCGAGGCGGCGGAACGCTTCACGCGCGATCTCGGCCGGATTTTGCTCGGGAGTGTTGGGTTTGCTGGACATGGTGACGCACGGGCCTCTTCAGGGATTACCAATTACGCCAATGATAAGCTTGATGTCCGGCCGGCAATACTTCAATAAGGGGCGGGAAGGTGGCTTTCATCTCCGTATGCCTATCTTAACCCTTGCTCATTCAATGAGCTGATTTTTGATTGCGTAGTGGGTTAATTCAGCGCTGTTTTTTAGCTTCATTTTAACCAAAAGCCGGGCCCGGTACTCGCTCACTGTCTTGACCGACAGCGATAATTCCTTGGCGATGGTGCCTACCGTCTTGCCGGAGGCGATCATGGTCAGGGTTTGATACTCGCGGTCGGACAGGGTCTCGTGCAGCGGCGCTTCGTGGTCGTCGTTGACGTGGTTGGCCAGCTCCTGCGCCAGCGCCGCGCTGATGTACTTGAGGCCGCTTGCCACCTGGCGGATCGCCGTCACCAGCTCCTTCGGCGCGCTTTGCTTGGTCAAATAGCCGGCCGCACCGGCTTTCAGCGCGCGAATGGCGTACTGATCCTCGCGGTGCATGGACAGCATCAGCACTGCCAGCTCCGGCTTTTCCTTCTTGATTTGTTTCAGCACCTCGATACCGTTGCGGTCAGGCAGCGAGATGTCGAGCAGCATCACTTGGCACTCGGACTTGCGGAACAGCTTGATGGCGTCCAGTCCGTTTTCAGCTTCGCCCGCGACCACGATGTCGCGCGTCTCCGCCAGAATTTGCTTCAAGCCCTCTCGCACAATGGCGTGGTCATCCGCGATGAAGACCTTGATGATGGCTTTTTCTGTCATGAATCCCTACACATTATTTCGTCGTGGAAATGTTTTCTTCCGCTATTGTAGCGCCAGCAGCGGCTGCGATGAGGCTATCGCGTACCGTATCGCGCTTTATTTTGATGGCGACCACCGTGCCGCCGCCATTGGCGTGGCTTAGCGTCAACGTCCCGCCCAAAGCGCGGGCGCGCTCGGCCATGCCGCGCAGGCCGAATGAGTCAGGCTTGGCGCGGTCGGCCTGGCGAATGCCGCTGCCGTTGTCGGCGATTTTCAGGCTGACGTGATGGCGCAGCCGCGCCAGCTTGACCGTGACCTTGCTGGCGTGGGCGTGCTTGGCGATATTGGTCAGCGCTTCCTGCGCGATGCGGAACAGGGCAGTGGCTTGGTCGTTGTCGAGGCCGATGTCGCGGTGGTTGGTGCTGAAACTGCTGTGGATGCCGGTTTGCTTGCCGAACTCGCCCACTTGCCACTCCAGCGCCGCCACCAGACCGAGGTCGAGCAGGGCCGGGCGCAGGTCGAGCGAAATGCGGTGGATGGCTTCGATGGTGCGGTCAACCAGCGAATCAACGTAATCGGTTTTCTCTTGCAGGGCTGGGTCGGCGCCATCGAGCCGCGCCGCCAGCATGGCGACGGCCATCTTGATGGCGGTGAGATTGCCGCCCAGTTCGTCGTGAATCTCGCGCGCGATGCGGGTGCGTTCCTGTTCCTTGACGCGGTCGGTGTGGGCGCTCAGCTCGGCGAGGCGGGCGCGCGAGTGGCGCACTTCCAGCTGCTCCAGCTTGCTATCGGTGATATTCGTCATGATGCCGTCCCAGCGCACCGCGCCGTCCGGCAGCGTATGCGGGGTGCAGCGCAGATTAATCCACTTCACGTCCTTCCACGCATCGACCCAGATCCGGCCCTCCCAGTTCCAGCTCCACAGCGCAGTGGCCGAGGTGTGCATGGCCTCGCGGTAAGACTGGCGGTCGTCTTCAAGAATCAGCTCTACGAAGCGCTGCGGCGCGGCATGCAATTCGGCGGCGGTCAAGCCGAGCAGGGCTTGGCAACCGTCGCTGAGATAGGGGAAATTGACCGTGCCGTCGGCATGCAGCACGAACTGGTAGACCAGTCCGGGCGTATTGGAAACGATGGCGTCAAAGCGCGCGCGCACTTGCTCCAGTTCGGCGCGTAGCGACTGTAAGTCGCCTTGGGGGAGGGGTGTTGCACTCATGGCATGAATGATACGGCAAAGCCGTTAGATCTCCCGGTGATTTTTTTTCACTGAGCAGTAGTTACTTTTTATGTAATTTCAGCTATATTTCTCTGTGGAAATTTCTTTTTTTGGAACTTTTATAAGGAAGATTCATGCAAACTCAAAAGGTAGCTCGTGGCGTTCTCGTGGCCTCCCTGCTCGGCGCGTGCTCGGCGGCGTTAGCAGTACCCGACCCTATCGTCAACATTATTCCTTTGCCGAATAGCAATACCCCCGCGAATCCATCGGTTAGTAACGACGGCCGATATATCGCTTATCGCGTTGGCGTGGGTGGTTTCATTAACATTTATGTTCGCGATACCGTCACTGGTCAAGATGTGCAGGCAAATCTACGTGTCACTGACGGTAGCCCGGTAAATGCTGCCTGTGATTCGCCTGTCATGAGCGGCGATGGCCGCTACGTCGCATTTGGTTGCCGTGCCACCGAGATGGGCGCTGTGACGACCGCCAATGTAGGGTATTTCGTCTATGACCGTATCGCTAATCGGACTGAGCTTGTTCCGGATCTCGGGAGTGATATACCACTAGTGCTTGCTTTTACAGGGCTAAGTAAAGATGGACGCTACCTTGTTTTTAGGACAGCGAATACAACGACTCGCGCTTGGAAGATCCACGTACGCGATTTAGTCAATAAGACGACAACGACAACGACGGCTCAATATGCAGGCGTTCCAGGTGAGTCGCGGATGTATATCAGTGACGATGGGCGCTTGATTACCTACACTGGCCGGTTCGATGTAAATCAGACACCTGTAGAACTTTTAGTGTTTGATAGAACCACTGGCATCACAGAGATCCAGAGTTTGCGGCCTAATGGAGGGCGCGGCTTATATGGCATACGCGACGTTTCGGCTAGTGATGATGGGATGACAGTTGCCTTTGTATCGAACGATAATCAACTGGTTACCCCCGCTGGTCCGAATGCATTAGCTATCTATGTGCGTAATCGTCGTAGCGGCGTGACTGAATTGATGGACCGTAACTTGACTACGAATCTCTACATGAATGCGCTCAGTGGCAATGGGCGATATGTGGCCTATGCAAACATCACAGTGAAGGTCTATGACCGTTGGACTAAGATGACTCGCAGTATTCCAGCTCCAGGAGTGAGCTCATCTACTTATCCTCGCATGAGTTCCGACGGGCGCTACGTGGTGTTTAACTGTGCACGCACCGCTGCCGCTGGCGGTGGCCAATGCATGGGGTATGTCGATATGGGCGTTGCGCCAGATGTGAAACTTTCGACCAAGCAGTTGGCACTCACGGAAGGCGGGATCGCCGGCACGTACACAGCGGTGCTGACGCAGGCACCTACCTCCGATGTGAAAGTGAAAGTGGCAACGAGCAGCCAATTGGCTCTCGCGCGTACTGAACTCACCTTTACGCCGCTGAACTGGAGTACTCCGCAGGTCATCAGCGTTCAAGCTGTACAAGATGGCGTAGCGGAAGGATTGCACACTGCGAATCTGACGCATACCGTCACCAGCGCTGACGTCTACTACTCGGTGATTCCATCCATGAGCGTGAGTGCAGCAATCTCGGATGCGGTCGTGCCGACGATAGTGTTGCCACAAGAGGCTACTTGGGATAAACCCGAGTTGCCATTGACGGGCGTTGCGTCGCCGGGCGCTACGGTCCTGCTGACCGCAGTCAATCGCGATACCGGCTGGCTGACTTCCGCCAGTATCGTTGCTGATTCCCAGGGAAATTGGAGCTACACGCTGACAGGACTGACCAGTGGCGTGTTTGACCTGGATGCACAAGCAGATGGCATCAAGAGTGCTGTCAAGACAGTAACGGTAACGCTGCCGACAAATTAATTGTGACGGCCACCGGCAGGGCATCGCACGCGTGATGTCCTGCTGTTATTGCTGCGGCATGTATCATACGTGAAAGCCGTTACAATAATCCGTATGAATAAAGCATTTGTCAAAGAATCTGACGGAGACGAGGATGACGAGGCCGCGGCGCTGGCCTTGGCGATTCCGGCTGGCTCCAAGAATTACATCCGCCCCGAGGGCTATCAGCGCATCAAGGACGAGCTGTTGCAACTGATCGACGTCGAGCGTCCCGAGGTTGTAAAGATCGTGCACTGGGCCGCGTCCAACGGCGACCGCTCGGAAAACGGCGACTACATCTACGGCAAGCGCCGCCTGCGCGAGATCGACCGCCGCATCCGTTTTCTCACCAAGCGCTTGGACTCGGCCTTCATTGTTGACCCGAGCGCCCATTATGGCAGCGACCAGGTGTTCTTCGGCGCGACCGTCACTTACAGCAATCAGGACGGCGAGGAGCGCACCATCACCATCGTCGGCATTGATGAGCTGGATCCGCTGAACGGCAAGATCAGTTGGGTTGCGCCGGTGGCGCGCGCGCTGACCAAGGCGCGCGAGGGCGACACCATCACCTTCCAGGCGCCGCACGGCGTCGAAGAGCTGGATATTCTGGAGGTGCGCTATCCTGCGCCGGTTGCCGATTAAGCTGTTGCGTATGCTGGCGCTGCTGGGCTGGCAGGGTGTGGCGTGGGCGGTTGATATCTACACGCTCGACATGAACTCCAGCAAATCCAGCTTCAGCGACAGCCACGTGCTGCGGCTGGTGACGGCGGCCCTGGATGCGTCCAGCGCCAAATACGGCCCGTACGCATTCCGCGTCGCGCCGATGCGCATGGAGCGCGACCGGCTACTGCAAGAAATGATCAAGGGTGAGCTGGTCAACCTGAGCGGGCAAGTGACGTCGCAGGAGTGGGAGCAAAAGCTGCTTCCGATCCGCATTCCCATCGACAAAGGGATCTCGTGCTATCGGATTTCGCTGATCGACAGCCGCAACCAGGATTTATTTAACGCCGTACGCTCGCTGGATCAATTGAAAGCGCTCACGCTGGGCGCCGGGCGGCAATGGAGCTTGACCACGACCTACAAGCAAGCGGGCTTCAACGTGGTGGAGGGCAGCACCTCGGCTGGGCTGCACAGCATGCTGGCGGCGGGGCGCTTCCAATATTTTCCGCGCGCGATTGATGAGGCTATCTACGAGCAGGAAGCCTATCAGCCCAACTTCCCCACCTTGATCGTGGAGCGCAGCTTTGCGCTGTACGTGCCATCGCCGCGCTACTTCTTCCTGGGAGGCGGGCAGAAACGCTTGGCGCAGCGGCTGGAGTACGGCATGCAGATGCTGATTGCGGACGGCCGCTTCGACCACCTCTTCCACGAATTCTACGACGGCTTGATCGAGAAAGCCGGCCTGCGCAAGCGCCGCATCTTCCGTGTCGACAACCCTCTGCTTTCCCCGCAAACCCCGCTGTCGAACAAGGCGTACTGGTACACGCCTTATTGAGCGGTATCAGAGCGTGGCCTTCCCAGGCTTGCTAGTTTGGCGAGACACTTTGGGAGAGATATCATGCCTCGACATTCACGGTTGGTATTGCCGGCGGTTCCGCTGCATGTGATTCAGCGCGGATATGACCGGCAGCAGTGCTTTTTTATTGATGATGATTTTGTCGTGTTTCGGCAGTGGCTGCATGAGGAGGCGGTGATCGCGGGCTGCGATGTGCATGCGTATGTGTTGATGAGTAATCATCTGCATTTGTTGGTGAGTGTGGATGATGCTGAGCGGCTGGCTGGGATGATGAAGGGCGTGACGCAGAAGTATGCGCAGTATTTCAATCATCGTCATCAGGCGACGGGATCGCCTTGGGATGGGCGGTATAAGAGTTGTCTGGTACAGACGGAAGGGTATTTGCTGACGTGTCAGCGGTATATCGAGATGAACCCGGTGAGGGCGGGGATGGTGCGGTTTCCGGGGAATTACAAGTGGTCGAGTTATCGTTCGAATGCGGAGGGGAGGCGGGATGGGGTAGTGACGCCGCATTCGGTGTATATGCGCTTGGGAATGAATGACTCTGAGCGACGGCAGGCGTATATGAGGCTGTTTCAGGAAACCCTTACCCCAATGCAGATTGCAGAAATTCGCGCTGCCGCGAATGGGAATGGGGTTCTTGGGGATAAGGGTTTCATCGCGTCCACCCCGCGAACTTAAGCGATACGCATGCCGTACCACTTAGGGGTCTGACCCCGTACGGGGTCAGACCCCGCGTGGCAGTGCGGGTTGGCGTGGCAGTGCGGGGTCAGCTACGCTCGCGCAGGATGCGGTTGACGCCGGCCACGCGGCGCACGTTGCGCAGCAATCCCGCAAGGTGCACGCGATCCTTCACCTGCACGGTGAAGCGCAACTGGTGCAGCACGTGTTCTTTATCCTCGTCCATGCCGACGTAAGTGATGTTGGCATCCGATTCGCCGATCTCCGCCGCCACACGCGCCAGAATGCCTTTCTCGTTGTTGATCAGCAGCTTGATGCGGCTGTCGAAACGTCGATTCAACTCGGTGCCCCACTTGACCGCGATCCAGCGATCCGGCTCCTTGGCCTTCTGGCGCTTTGCCTGCATGCAGTCCGCCGTGTGCACCAGCAAGCCCTGATCGCGGCGCAACTGCCCGATAATCGAATCGCCCGGAATCGGCAGGCAGCACGGCGCCAACTGCACCGACACGCCTTCACTACCGCAGATGGTAACCGGATCCAGCTCAGCCGCGCTGTTGTGATCAATCGGCGCACTGGCCGACTCGCCACCGCGCAGACCAAAGATATGGCGTGCCACCAGCGCCGCCATGCGCTTGCCGACGCCGATATCGGCATACAGCTCATCCAGCGACTTGGCGCTCGACTCTTTCAACAGCCGCTCGACCAGGTGCTCTTCCAGTTCCGGGCTCACGCCCAGCGAGGTCAGCGCATGTGACAACAGCTGCTGGCCCAGCGCAATCGACTCCGGCAAATTGATCGTGCGCAGGTGATGGCGAATCGCCGAGCGCGCCTTGCCGGTACGCACGAACGACAGCCAGCTTGGGCTAGGCCGCGAGGTCGAATCCGTCACAATCTCCACGATATCGCCATTGCGCAGCTCAGTGCGCAGCGAGGCCGGTTCATTATTGATGGTGACCGACACCGTGTGATCGCCAATGCCGGTGTGGATCGCGTACGCAAAGTCGATCGGCGTCGCGCCGCGCGGCAGCGCAATGATTTTCGATTTCGGCGTGAACACGTAGACCGAATCCGGGAACAAGTCGACCTTGACGTGTTCGAGGAACTCGGCCGAGTCGCCGGTCTGCTGCTGGATGTCGAGTAGCGATTGCAGCCACGCGTGGGTACGCTGCTGCAAGTCCGACATATTCGCTTCGCCGTTTTTGTACAGCCAGTGCGCCGCCACGCCCGATTCGGCGGTGCGATGCATTTCCTGCGTGCGGATCTGGAATTCGACCGGCGTGCCGTACGGGCCAATCAGCGTGGTGTGCAGCGACTGGTAGCCGTTCAGCTTGCGGATCGCAATGTAATCCTTGAACTTGCCCGGCATCGGCTTGTACAGCGAGTGCAGGGTGCCCAGCGCCACGTAGCAATTCGGGAAGCTGTCGACCACCACGCGGAAGCCGTACACGTCCAGCACCTGCGAGAACGACAGGTGCTTGATGCGCATTTTCTTGTAGATGCCGTACAGGGTTTTCTCGCGGCCATACACCTCGGCCTCGATATTGGCCATGGCCAGCGTATTCTTTACCGATTCCAGGATCTTCTTGACCACTTCGCGGCGATTGCCGCGCGCCGCTTTCACGGCCTTGCCCAGCGTGCGATAACGCAGCGGGAACAGGTGCGCAAACGACAGATCCTGCAATTCGCGGTAGATATTGTTCAGGCCGAGACGGTGCGCAATCGGCACGTACACTTCCATGGTCTCCTTGGAGATGCGGGCCTTGGCGGCCGGCTTCATCACATCCATGGTGCGCATATTGTGCAGGCGGTCGGCCAGCTTGATCAGGATCACGCGCACGTCCGAGGCCATGGCCAGCAGCATCTTGCGGAAGTTTTCCGCCTGCGCCTCGATCTGGCTTTGGAACTCGATTTTTTCCAGCTTGGACAAGCCATCCACCAGATTCGCCACCGGCGCGCCGAAGCGCTCGATCAGCTCTTCCTTCTTGACGTCCTGGTCTTCCATCACGTCGTGCAGCAGCGCGGCCATGATGGCTTGCGCGTCCAGCTTCCAGTCGGCGCAAATTTCCGCTACGGCGATCGGGTGCGAGATGTAAGGCTCGCCCGACTTGCGCAACTGCCCAAGGTGCATTTCGTCCGAAAAGCGATACGCTTCCTTGACCTTTTTCAGGTCGGCGGCGTTCATGTATTCAGCAAGTTTTTCGGTCAAATGGGACACCGACGCTACACCGGCCGTCAAGGCAGGAGGCGTGGCCAGGGGCGACGAGGAAATCACGGGTGGGGCAGGGGGAGGAACAGGTGGTGCGGACAGGTTGGCAGTGCTATCGCTGGCTGCAGCTCCAGGCATGACAACGGCCGGCTTTTGGGCCGGCTTTTTTGCCCGTGCGGGCTTGTCACTTAGAGTAGGATCTGCAGGAATCAGATTCATACGTTCGCGTTCCGTCTCGATGAGAATGTCTAGTACTACTATACCGCATCATTCACATTGTTCGGGAACGCGGTCCCAACTTACATTGGGACTTTTTTCAACATTTCCAGACCGACTTTGCCGGCAGCGATTTCACGCAGGGCGACGACGGTAGGTTTGTCCTTGGCTTCGACCTTTGGGGTGTGGCCTTGCAGCAGTTGGCGGGCGCGGTAGGTCGCGGCCAAGGTCAGCTGGAAACGGTTAGGTACGTTTTTCAGACAATCTTCAATCGTAATGCGGGCCATCTATAACTCCTAAAATCTTGTGTATTTATTTATTCAGCGTGGATGCCCAGTTGGGCAAAGAGCGAGGCGTTGCGTGCCGCTTGTTGCGCAAACCGGCAACGGGCCGCTCGGACTATCGCCGTCAATTCCGACAGCGCTACGTCGAATTCTTCGTTGATAATAGCATACTCGAACTCAGGGGCGTGGGCGATTTCGCCGCCTGCCGCCAGCAGGCGCTTGGTGATCACGTGCGGCTCGTCGGTGGCGCGTTTATTCAGGCGTTCTTCCAGCGCTGCAATCGACGGCGGCAAGATGAAAATGCCGGCCGCTTGCGGGAACAATTTCTTCACCTGGCGCGCGCCTTGCCAGTCGATTTCCAGCAGCACGTCGGTGCCGGATTTCATCTGTTCTTCCACCATCAGGCGCGAGGTGCCGTAGTAATTGCCGTGCACTTCGGCCCATTCGAGGAACTCACCGTTCTTGGTGCGGGCGACGAAATCTTCGGCGCTGGTGAAGTAGTACTCCTTGCCGTGGGTTTCGCCCGGACGCGGCGCGCGGGTGGTGGTGGAAATCGACAGCTTGATGGTCGGTTCCTGCGCCAGCAGCGCGTTGACCAGCGTCGACTTGCCGGCGCCCGACGGCGCGGCCACGACGAACAGGCTGCCCGAAAATGCGTTGGTTGAGCTCATGGTTGATCTTTCAAAATCGTCAGCGGGCGGCGTTTTCCATCGCCCAAAGACGTATTTTACCAAGAGCAACGGCGGGAGTTCAATTTACAACAAGGAGAGGAAATGCTGCGCTGCGGCGGGCGCGCGCTCCTTGGCGCCGTTGATGAAGTAGACGTAGACCTTGCCCGACTTGCTGTGCTGCTGCCATTGCTGTGCTTGCGCCGCCCATTTCTTCAGGGCCGGCTTGGTGTAGCCGGTTTCGATCTCGCTTTGCGCGTTCATCAGGCGGGCGTAGACGAACTCGCCGGTGGACTCTTCAAAGTTCGGATATTTGGGGGAATCGGTGATGACGGTGGCGATCTTGTGCTTGCGCGCCAGCTTCAGATATTCCTCGCATAAAAAGCTCGGATGGCGGGCGTCCAGCACGTGCTGCAGCTTGCGCGCGCCAAGCTTTGTCGGTAGCAGCTTGAAGAAGGCCGCGAGGTCGTCGGGATCGAACTGCTTGGTGTTGGCCAGTTGCCACAGGATCGGGCCGAGCTTGTCGCCCAGCTCGGTGAGACCGCTGTCCATGAAACGCTCGATCGATTCGCCGGCTTCGGCCAGCACCTTGCGGTTGGTGGCGTAGCGCGTGGCTTTCACCGCGAAGACGAAATCGTCGGGCGTCTTGGCGGCCCAACTGGCGAAGTGTTCGGGCTTGGCGGTACGGTAGAAGGTGCCGTTGATTTCGATGCTGGTAACTTGCGAGCTGGCGTATTCGAGCTGCTTCTTGATCGGCACCTCCTTGGGATAGAACGTGTCGCGCCAAGGTGCGAAGTCCCAACCGCCGATGCCGGCCCTGATCTGCGCCATCTTCCATCTCCTGATAGTATCGAGGTTTAAGTCTACACAGGATATAGCATGAAAGACCTGATCATCGTCGCCACCATCACCGCCAAAGAAGGCCACGAAGTACTGGTGCGCGAAGCACTGGAACGCATCGTACCGCTCAGCCGGGCCGAAGCCGGCTGCATCCGCTACGACCTGCACATCGACCTCGGCAACCACGCCAGCTTCATCATGCTGGAAGCATGGCGCGACGAAGCTGCACTGGCCGAACACGAAGCCACGCCGCACTTCCAGGAACTGCTCAAATCCGTCGGCGGCAAAGCCGACGTCCAAATCCTCAAGCTAAACCAGCTCGTTTAATCAATCCGGCGTGAAGGCCTTGGCGGCGGCCAGGGTGTCGAGGGCTTCGCGCAGGAGCTGGATTTTGCCGTCCTTGGCGACCAGACGGCCGGCGTAGGTTTGCTTGTAGATTTTGCCGGTGGAGGGGACTTCGACTTCGACGCTGTATTCGCCGAAGGCCTGGTCGCCGGTTTCAATGAACAGCTGGACGTCTTTGAAACGGAAGTCCGGCACTTTCTTCAGCAGTCCACCGATGAAGGCTTCGATCGCGACAGGGCCGACCGCACGAACATCCGGGCCCAGCGTAGGCAGTTCCAGCACGCCATCTTCGGCAAACAAAGCTGCTGCGGCGGCTGGATCCTGAATATTGTCCAGGTAGGCATGCAGTAATTGGCTAGCGTTTTTCATGATGTTTCGCTTTCAGTAAAAGTTGGAATGACTCCACTGTAGCGCCACATCATTGTTGGATAAATCAGCTAATGGCGAAAGCTTTATGCACGTACGTGAATAATCGGGGCGAAAAAAAAAGGAGCCGAAGCTCCTTTGATTTATTCGAGGTTTTGAACCTGTTCCCGCATCTGCTCGATCAGCAGCTTGAGCTCCATCGAGGCGTCGGCCAGTTCCTTGACCGAGGCTTTCGCGCCCAGCGTGTTGGCTTCGCGGTTCAGCTCTTGCATCATGAAGTCCAGGCGCTTGCCGACTTGGCCGCCTTTTTTCAGGATGTGACGGGTCTCGGCCAGGTGCGCGGACAGGCGGCCCAGTTCTTCCGCCACGTCGATACGGATGCCGTACAAGATCACTTCCTGGCGAATCCGTTCCAGCGCATCTTGCTTCGACAGGGCCGAATTCGAACCCTGGCAAGCCAGGCCCAGTGCATCCTGCATGCGCTCCACAGCCTTTTGCTGGAACGCCGCCACCACTTGCGGAATCAGCGGCGTGATGCGCTTGACGATGCCTTCCATGGCCTCAATCCGCGAAATCAGCATGGCTTCCAGCGCCGCGCCCTCGCGCTGGCGGCTCTGGACAAACGCTTCCACCGTGCGCGCGGTCAGGGCGGCCACGTCGGCTTGCAGCGACTCCTGGCCGATCTGCGCTTCCTCGATCACGCCCGGCCAGCGCAGTAGTTCTGCTACTGACATCGTTTGCACGCCGGGGAACAAGCCGCCGACTTCGCTTTGCAGGCGTTGCAATTCGGTTAATAAAGGCAGGTTCAGCGCCTGCGTGCCGGCGGTGGCGGCCTTGCGGCCAAAGCTCAGGCGCAGCTCCACCTTGCCGCGCGTGATGGCGGCCATGATGGCGGAGCGTAAATCGGGTTCAAGCGCACGCAAATCGTCGTTTATTCGGAACTGCAAGTCCAAAAACCGTGAGTTCACACTCTTGATTTCAATGGTCAGTGTTCCCGCCGCACTTTCACTGGTGGCGACCGCGTAGCCCGTCATGCTGGAAATGCTCAATGGATATCCCCGATTTAATCTTTACAAAACAGTGATTTATCCACACAATCCGGTTTGTCGAGGCGAGGAACCTTATGGCTGCACAAAACAACGCCCCCCTACCAGATGGTCTGGAAATTGCTGGATATCGCATTGTAAAGAAAATTGCGTCCGGTGGGTTCAGTATTGTTTACCTTGCATACGATAGCGAGGGTGTGGCTGTCGCAATCAAGGAATATTTGCCTAGTTCTTTGGCACTGCGGCAGGAAGGCGAGCTGGTGCCGGCCGTCTCCAAGGCCAATCTGCCGGTGTTTCGCATCGGTCTCAAGTGCTTTTTCGAAGAGGGCCGGGCGCTGGCCCGCATCTCCCACCCGAATGTTGTAAGCGTGCTCAATTTCTTCCGCGCGCACGAAACCGTCTACATGGTGATGGCCTATGAATCGGGCCACTCGCTGCAAGAACATATCCAGCGCCAGCGCGGCAAGGGCGTGAAAGTCGGCGAGCTTTTTATCCGCACGATTTTTACGCAAGCGGTGAAAGGCCTGCGCGAAGTCCACGCCAACAAGCTGCTGCACCTCGACCTGAAGCCGGCCAATATCTACCTGCGCACCGACGGCACGCCGATGCTGCTGGACTTTGGCGCCGCGCGTCAAACCATCAACACCGATATGCCGACGCTGACGCCGATGTACACGCCCGGCTTTGCGCCGCCGGAGCTGTACGCCAAAACCGGCATGGGGCCGTGGACCGATATCTACAGCATCGGCGCGTCGATGTTTGCCTGCATGGTCGGCTCGCCGCCGCAACCGGCCGACCAGCGCAAGATTGAAGACAAGATGGCCGGCCACTTTGAAAAGCTGGAAGGCCAGTATTCGCCGGAGCTGGTGCAGCTGGTGCGCTGGTGCTTGCAGATCGATCCACTCGATCGCCCGCAGAGCCTGTTCGCCTTGCAGAAGGTGCTGCAAGCCCGCGCCGCGAAGCCCGCCGCGCCGTCGGCGCCGCAGTCGCAATCTATCTTGGACAAGCTGCGCGGACTGGTGGGCCGCTTGGGCGGCGGCGGTACAGCGCGCGCGAAGCCCGGGCCGGATACACAGGTCTGACTTGATAAGGACTGAATCATGCAATTCTCCGTGTATCAGGAAAGTCATATCGGCGGCCGCAAGGTCAATCAAGACCGCATGGGCTACAGCTTCACGCGCGACGCGCTGCTACTGGTGCTGGCCGACGGCATGGGCGGCCACCTGCGCGGCGAGATTGCGGCCAGCGTGGCGCTGCAAACCATCTCCACCATGTTCCAGCAACAGGCGCAGCCCTACGTGAAAAAGCCGCAGCGCTTTCTGGAAGATGCCTTGCAGGCCGCCCACCTTGATATTCACGCCTACCGCCACGCGCATCAGCTGTCCGAAACGCCGCGTACCACCATCGTCGCTTGTCTCATTCAGCACAACACGGCGACGTGGGCGCATTGCGGCGATTCGCGCCTGTACTGGATGCGCGGCGGTCAAATTCTCGGCCGCACGCGCGACCATTCGCACGTTGAGAACCTGATCGCCAAAGGACTGGCACTGCCGTCCGAACGCGCCACCCACCCAGACCGCAACAAGCTATGGAACTGCCTCGGCGCCGACACGCCGCCGCGCGTGGAAGTCGCCGGCGGCGCGGGCATGCTGCCGGGAGACCTGGTGCTGTTGTGTTCCGACGGTTTGTGGTCTATGCTGCCGGACGATGAAATTCTGCGCCGGCTGCACGCGCAAACCGTGGTGCGCGCCGTGCCGGACATGCTGCAAGCCGCGCTGCGCGCAGCGGGCGACGCCAGCGACAACGTCACCGCGCTGGCCATCATGTGGCAGGGCAGCTCGGTGGTGGACAGCATGGATCCGCTGGCGTCTACCATCATCTCGACCGAGGCGCTGCCGGAAGACCTGCACAGCACCACCATCCGCGACACGGCGCCACCGCTGGCCTCAGATGCGCCGCTGGAAGCCGATGCCTTCGATGACGACGAAATTGAAAAAGCCATCGCGGAGATCCGCGGTGCAATCGAAAAATCCTCCCAAATTCTCAAATAAGGAAAATGCAATGACCGATGTAACCCGTCCAAGCGGCCGCGCCGTTGATGCGCTGCGCACGCTGCGTCTGACCCGCGACTACACCAAGCACGCCGAGGGCTCGGTGCTGATCGAGTGCGGCGACACCAAGGTGATTTGCACCGCCAGCATTGAAGAAAAAGTGCCGGGCTTCTTGAAGGGCAAAGGGCAGGGCTGGCTGACCGCCGAATATGGCATGCTGCCGCGCTCCACGCACAGCCGCATGGACCGCGAGGCGGCCAAGGGCAAGCAGTCGGGCCGCACGCAAGAGATCCAGCGCCTGATCGGCCGCTCGCTGCGCGCCGCATTCGACCTGGAAGCCTTCGGCGAGCGCACGCTGCACCTCGATTGCGACGTGATCCAGGCCGACGGCGGCACCCGCACCGCATCGATCACTGGCGCCATGGTGGCGGCGTACGACGCCTTCTCCAAGCTGGCCGCGCGCGGCGCGATTCCAGCGATCCCGCTCAAGCACTTCGTGGCCGCGATCTCGGTCGGTGTCTACCAAGGCGTGCCGGTGCTGGATCTCGACTACATCGAAGACTCGGGCTGCGACACCGATATGAACGTGGTGATGACCGACGCCGGCCACTTCATCGAAGTCCAAGGTACGGCCGAAGGCGCAGCGTTTGACCGCGCCGGCATGAACCGTCTGCTCGATCTCGCGCAAGCCGGCATCGCTGATCTGGTCAAGCTGCAAAAGCAAGCCTTGGGCATCGCAGGGTAAAATAGCGCCATGACTCAACGCCTTATCCTCGCCTCCAACAACAAGGGCAAACTCAAGGAGTTCAACGAACTCCTGTCCACCGTGGGCTTTTCCGTCCACGCGCAGGGCGAATACAACGTGCCCGAAGCGGATGAACCTTTTCACACGTTTGTCGAAAATGCACTGCAAAAAGCCCGCCACGCTTCGCGCCTGACCGGGCTGCCGGCGCTGGCCGACGATTCCGGCGTGTGCGTGAATGCGCTGGGCGGTGCGCCCGGCGTGTATTCGGCGCGCTTTGCCGGCGAGCCGAAATCGGACGCCCGCAACAACGAGAAGATGATCGCGGAACTGGCCAGGCATGAAGACAAGTCCGCGTATTACTACTGCGTGCTGGTGTTCGTGCGCCACGCCGACGATCCGCAGCCGGTGATTGCCGACGGCCGCTGGAACGGCGTGATGATCGATACGCCTCGCGGCGATGGCGGCTTCGGCTACGATCCTTATTTCTACATTCCTTCGCTGGGCAAGTGCGCTGCCGAGCTGAGTGCCGATGAAAAGAACGCTTTGTCGCATCGCGGCCAGGCCCTGCGCGCACTGGTAGAGAAACTGAAATGATCCCGATTAAAATCGTCGGCCTTAATACGCCAGCCACCAAGCCAGCGGCCGACATCAGCGAGGCTGCCGGCGTCGCTGCGAAATACCTGCAAGGCGGTGCGCTGAACCTGACGGCTTTGCCACCGTTGTCGCTGTACATCCACTTCCCTTGGTGCGTGCGCAAGTGCCCGTATTGCGATTTCAATTCGCACGAGGCCAAGGATGGCGGCGCGTTCCCCGAGCAGGAATACCTGGACGCGGTGCGCACCGACCTGGAAATGGCGCTGCCGCTGATCTGGGGCCGCAAGATTTACACCATCTTCATCGGCGGCGGCACGCCTAGTTTGATGTCGGCCGCAGGGCTGGATCGTTTGCTGTCCGACGTGCGCACCTTGCTGCCGCTCGATAGCGACTGCGAGATCACGATGGAGGCCAATCCCGGCACCTTCGAGGCGGAGAAGTTCAAGTCGTATCGCGCCAGCGGCGTGAATCGCCTGTCGATCGGTATCCAGAGTTTCAACGAGCGTCACCTGAAAGCGCTCGGCCGCATCCATGATGACAACGAAGCCAAGCGCGCGGTGGAAATCGCACTGGCCAACTTCGATAACTTCAATCTGGATCTGATGTACGCACTGCCGTCGCAAACGCTGGAAGAAGCGCGTCACGACGTGGAGACGGCGATGGCATTCAACCCGCCGCACCTGTCGCTGTATCACCTGACGATGGAGCCGAACACGCTGTTCGCCAAGTATCCCCCATCGCTGCCGGACGACGACACCAGCGCCGACATGCAGGACATGATCGCGGAACTGACCAAGGCCAATGGCTACAACCAGTACGAGATTTCGGCCTACGCAAAAGAAGGCCGTCGCGCGCGCCACAACTTGAACTACTGGGAGTTTGGCGATTACCTCGGCATCGGCGCGGGTGCGCATTCCAAGCTGTCGTTCCCGCATCGCATCCTGCGCCAGGCGCGCTACAAGCAGCCCAAGGCTTACATGGAGCAGACCAAACTTGGTGCCCCGGTGCAGGAAGAGTACGAAATCCAGCGCGAGGATATGGGCTTTGAGTTCATGCTCAACACCTTGCGCCTGCATGGCGGCTTTGATCCGAATCTGTTCAGCGAGCGTACTGGCTTGAGCATCAACGCGATTGAGAAGCAGCTCAACGCGGCAGAGGCCAAGGGACTGCTCTACCGCGATTACAAGATCATCAAGCCGACCGAGTTAGGCCAGCGCTTCCTCAATGACTTGCAAGAGCTATTCTTGAAGGGCTGAGGCGTTTTGCCGGAGCGGCCAAGGTGGCGCGCAGGCCATCGTGCCCTAGCTTGAACGACGACGCCACGTCGGCCAGCTTGGTGGCTTGTTCCTGCATGCTGGCCGCCGCTGCTGCGGCTTGCTCCACCAGCGCGGCGTTCTGCTGCGTCACGCTATCCATTTGGCCGATCGCGGTGTTGACCTGATCGATGCCGATACTCTGCTCGCTGCTGGCCGACGTAATCTCGCCCATGATGTCGGTAACGCGGCGCACGCTGGTCACTACATCGTCCATGGTGCTGCCGGCTTGCTGCACCAGCTTCTGGCCGATATCCACTTGCTCGACCGAGTTACCGATCAACTCCTTGATCTCCTTGGCCGCACCGGCCGAACGCTGCGCCAGATTGCGCACCTCGGACGCCACCACCGCAAAGCCGCGCCCTTGCTCGCCCGCGCGCGCTGCTTCCACCGCTGCATTCAGCGCGAGGATATTGGTCTGGAACGCGATACCGTCAATCACGCTGATAATGTCGAAAATCTTGCGCGACGAATCGTTGATCGATCCCATGGTGCTCACCACTTGACCGACGATTGCGCCGCCTTTCTCTGCTACCTCGGACGCAGCTTGCGCCAGCTGGTTGGCCTGCTTGGCGTTCTCCGCGTTCTGGCGCACGGTGGAGGTAAGCTGCTCCATTGACGATGCGGTTTCTTCCAGCGAGCTAGCCTGCTCCTCGGTGCGCTGCGACAGATCCATATTCCCGGACGCGATTTCGTTGGATGCCGTGGCGATGGTGTTGGTGCCGATCTGCACTTGGCTCACCACCTCGCGCAGCGAATCGTTCATGCCGCGCAGGGCTTTCATCAAGTCGCCGATTTCGTCCTTGTTGGTCTGCGAGGTGAATTGCGTTGTGAGGTCGCCGTTGGCCACCGTGGCGGCGATATCGACGGCAGACTTCAGCGGCACCGTGATCGAGCGCGAAATAATCCAGGCAGCGACGGAGCCGATGCTGACCATCAGCACTGCCAGCAGCATCAGCAAACCGTTGGCGCGGTCATTGGCGGCATCGATGGCGTGCGCAGTATCGTCAATTGCCTTGCGCTGCATGCCGAGGAAGCTCTTGACGCGGTTTTGATAGGCATCGGCAGCGGGCGTGAACACGTCCTTGAATAGCTGCTCGGCCTTGGCGCCGTCGCCGGCCTTGCGGGCGTTCATTACCTCGGTCTTGCCCTTTTGGTACTTGTTGCGCAGCTCCGTTATCTCTTCGTAAATCTTGCGCTCTTCATCAGTGGAGAGCAGTTCCTTGATCTGGCCGAGTAACTCGCCACCGCGCTTGGTGCTGCCGGCAATGACATCGGCAAAGGTGTCGGAGAGTTTTTCGTCGCTGCTGCGGGCGATCAGCGCGGTGCGGGCGATGGCCGAGTAAATCAGCACGTACCAGTCGGAGACCAGGCGCTCCTTGGCGAGCGGCTGCTCCATCATGGCGCGCGTGGCTTGCGCGTTGGCGCGGGCGTTGACCAGCGCGACCGATGTGGCAAGGATCGCTAGCAGCAGCACCACGGCGAAACCGAAAGCGAGACGAGTACCTATGCGCATCTGCGACAGAACGTTCATGATCTTCACTCCCAACGAGCATGCGGGAGTTAAGTATGCGCCTGTCCTGTGACAGAGCGGCTACTTGCATCGCTTCTGTCGCATTTTGGGAACAGTTAGAAGCTGGCGGCCTGTTTCAGGTCGGGCTTTTCGCACCAGCGGGCGAAAGCTTCGGCCATGCGCTCGCTCTCGCCGATGGCTTGCAGCCAGTCGCGGTTGCGGTGGTCGTGGTTTTGGCCGTAGACCTTGAAGTCCTTGCGATCCGGGAGCTTGGCGTTGGGGAGCTTGCGCACAAAATCGGCGGACGGCGAAATCAGGATCATGTTATCCAGCGCGTGATCGCGCGCGCGCCGCCACGGCATCGACTTATCGAGCCAGCCCGGCACGATGTAGTCGTTGAAGTGCGGGTAGAGCACCAGGCCGGGATCGCGCTGATAGGGCAGGTGCAGGTGGTAGTCGATCAGCCCCCCGTCCCAATAAGCACCGCCGGGAGCGCCGGCGATGTTGGTCACCGCTTCCAGCACCAGCGGGATGGAGCCGGAGGCAAGCAGCGCATCGCGCAGGTTCTCGGTTTTAAGGCCGACGAAGTGGCCGGCGAAAGCGTCGAAGTCGTCGCGCAGCCAGCGGGCGTCGTCGCGCTGGTCGTGGAAGATCACGCGTTCCATCGAGGCGGCGAGGCGCTTGCGCGAAACCGCGTTACCGGCTGCGGCCAGCAGGAAGCCGGCCATCTCGCGCCAGCGCGCGCCGTTGGTGCCGGCCAGCGCGCCGATGCCGCGTATGGTGATGATGGAGACGTGATGGTCCGGGTGGCTGATTGCCTCGTGCGCGCGGCCGTCCAGCAGCTCATCGAGCAGGGCGCGGCAGGTTTGCGACACGTAGGCGGCGGTCACCTTGTTCGGATAGCGCTGGCCGGCGTACAGGCGCGCCAGGCGCTTGTGGGCCGCCACCGGATCCTGAAACGCCGAAGCGGCCATGCGCCACGCGCCGATCGACGCGCCGATCAGCTTGCGCTGGCGCGGCGCGGCCTTGAAAAATTCGCCAAACATCCAGCAATCCAGGCCATGCAGGATCAGGCCTTTCGGGCCGCCGGCGGCCGCAGGAACAATCGCCATGTCGGCAGCCTGCACGCCCTCGGCGGCAATTCGCTGGCGCGCCCGCTGACCGAGGCGGATGGTAATAGGAGAAGTCATAAAACATCCAAAAATTTGGGGTCAGTTCTGCCAATCGCACACGAGCTCAACCGCGCATAGTTGAGCTCGTGTGCGATTGGCAGAACTGACCCCGATTTTACTTTACACCGCCGCCGAGGGTGCGGTACAGGTCTATCGCGCTGGTGGTGCGCAGCAGGCGGGCTTGAACCAGCGCTTGCTGGGCGCTGAATAGTTCGCGCTGGGCGTCCAGCACGTCCAGGGAACTGGCGACGCCGTTGTCGAAGCGCAGTTGCAGCAGCTTGAGGCGGTCGGCCTGGGCTTCTTGCACGGCGCGCTGGGCGGCTTCCTGCTCGCCGACGTAGTCGCGCGCAGCCAAGGCGTCGGCGACTTCGCGGAAGGCGGTCTGGATGGTTTTTTCGTAGTCGGCAATGGCGATGTTTTTGCGGACTTCGGCCAGCGTCAGGTTGGCGCTGTTGCGGCCGGCGTCAAAGATCGGCAGCGTCAGTTGCGGCGCGAACGACCAGCTACCGGAGCCGCTGTCGAATAGGCCGTGCAGCGACGGGCTACTGCTGCCTAGCGCCGCCGTCAGGCTGATACGCGGGAAGAAGGCGGCGCGCGCCGCGCCGATGTTGGCGTTGGCGGCTTTCAGGCGCTGCTCGGCGGCGCGGATGTCGGGACGGCGGGTTAGCAGGTCGGACGGCAGGCCTTCCGGGATCGCGTGCATGGCGGTGAGTTGCAGGTCGCTCGGCATGGCGCCGGATGCCGCCGCCGCTGGGGCTTGGCCGACCAGCAGCGTGAGTGCGTTCTCGGCCTGTGCGCGCTGGCGGGCAAGCGCCAGTGCGGAAGCACGCGCGGTTTCCATCAGCGTTTCGTTGGAGCGCAGGTCGAGGCGCGATGATGCTCCCACCTCGGCGCGCTGTTGCGTGAGCTTGTAGGTGCGTGCGCGCGCTTCGTAGGTTTGCTGCGCCAGTGCATATTGCTCGGCGTAGGCGCGCTCGGTGTAGTAGGCCTGCGCGACTTGCGACACCAGCGCAATCTGCGCGGCGAGGCGTGCTTCTTCGGTGGCGAGATAGGTCGCCAGTGCTGCATCGTTCAGGCTTTTAACGCGGCCAAAGAAGTCCAGTTCAAACGAGGAGACCGAAGCGCCCACGTCGTAACGCTTGCCGATGGTGGACTGGCCGCTGGAGGACAGGAAGGCCGGCGTCTTGGCGCGCGTCTCCGCCGCGCTGAGGTTCACGTTCGGCAGGCGGTCGGCGGACTGGATGTTGTACAGGGCGCGCGCCTCTTCGATGCGCAGCACCGCGGTGCGCAGGTCGCGGTTGTTTTCCAGCGCGGCGGCGATCAACTGCTGCAAGCGCGGGTCGATGAAGAACTCGCGCCAGCCGGTATCCACCGCGGCTTTCTGGCCGGGGCCGGCGAGGTTGGTGGCAAAGCCGGTCTTGGCGGCGGTGCCGGATGGGTTGAAGGCGTAAGCATTCGCCACCGGCGCGGCAGGGCGCTCGTAGGTCGGCGCCATCGAGCAGGCGGAGAGCAGCGCTGCTGCCAGCGGTACGGCCAGCAGCGCTGCCGAGCGCGGAACGGGCTTAGTCATAGGTTTCATGGTTTTTATCATTCAGTTCATGTGCGGCCAGTTTGCGTTGACGCTCGCTGCCCTTGAAGATGCGGCGCACCACCACGAAGAACACCGGCACGAGGAACACCGCCAGCACGGTCGCCGTAATCATCCCGCCCATCACGCCGGTGCCGATGGCGCGCTGGCTGGCCGATCCCGCACCGGTCGCAATCACCAGCGGCAGCACGCCCAGGATAAACGCCAGCGACGTCATGATGATAGGACGGAAGCGCAAATGCACCGCTTCCAGCGTCGCCTCAATCAGTCCCTTGCCCTGCGCCTGCAAGTCCTTCGCGAACTCGATAATCAGAATCGCGTTCTTGGCCGACAAGCCGATGATGGCAATCAGGCCGACCTTGAAGTAGACGTCATTCGGCAGACCGCGCAGGTGCGCACCGAGCAGCGCACCGAGTACGCCCAGCGGCACCACCAGCAGCACCGCTATCGGGATCGATTCGCTTTCATATAGCGCCGCCAGCACCAGGAAGGCGGCCAGCAGCGACAGCGCAAACAGCATCGGCGCTTGCGAGCCTGAGGTCTTTTCCTCCAGCGACTGGCCAGTCCATTCGATGCCGAAGCCCGGCGGCAGTTGCTCCGCCAGGCGTTCCAGTTCGGCCATCGCTTCGCCGGTCGAACGGCCCGGCGCCGCATCGCCGGTCAGCTTGATGGCCGGATAGCCGTTGTAGCGCACCAGCTGCACCGCACCCTGTATCCAGTGCGACGAAGCGAACGAGGAGAACGGCACCATGGTTCCGCTGGAACTGCGCACGTTAAGCTGCATGATGTCCTGCGGCTGCAAGCGGCGCGGCGCGTCGGCCTGCACGATCACACGCTGCTGGCGCCCGCTGCTGGCGAAGTCGTTCACGTACGAGGAACCCAGCGCGGTCGACATCATGGCGTTGATGTCGGCGAAGGACACGCCCAGCGCATTGGCTTTCTCGCGGTCGATATCGACTTGCAGCTGCGGCGCGTCCTCCAAACCTTCCGGCCGCACGCCTTTCAGAACCTCGCTCTTGGCCGCAAGACCCAGCAACTGGTTGCGCGCCGCGACCAGCGCATTGTGGCCCTGCGCGCTGCGGTCTTGCAGGCGCGCCGTGATGCCGGTGGCGTTACCCAGCTCGCGGATCGGCGGAGGGCTTAGCGGGAAGATTACCGCATCCGGGATGCTGGACAAGGCGCCAAACGCGCGCTGCGCAATCGCTTGCGCCGATTGATCCGGGCCGCGTTCCTTCCAGTCCTTCAGCGGAATAAACACCAGGCCCGCATTCTGGCCGTTACCGGAGAACGAGAAGCCCGCCACCGCGATGGTGCGCGCCACGCCCGGCTGCTTGCGGAAGTAGGCGTCGGCCTGCGCCAGCACGGCTTGCGTGCGGCTGGTCGAGGCGCCCGCCGGCAGCTGCACGTTGGCGATCAAGTAGCCCTGGTCTTCATTCGGCAGGAAGGACGACGGCAGCTTCACGTACAGCCAGCCCACCACGCCGCACAGCAGCGCGAAGATCACGAGATAGCGGCCGGTGCGCTTGAGGATATTGGCAATCACGCCTTGGTAGCCGGTCGCCGTCACCGCGAACTTGCGGTTGAACCAGCCGAAGAAGCCTTTCTTCTCGTGGTGATGGCCGGCCTGCACCGGCTTGAGCATGGTAGCGCACAAGGCCGGTGTTAAGGTCAGCGCCATTAGCGCGGAGAACAGCATGGCCGACACCATCGCCAGCGAGAACTGGCGGTAGATCGCGCCGACCGCACCGCCGAAGAAGGCCATCGGGATAAACACAGCCACCAGCACCAGCGTAATGCCGATAATCGCGCCGGTGATCTGGCCCATGGCTTTGCGCGTGGCGTCGCGCGGCGACAAGCCTTCTTCGCTCATGATGCGCTCGACGTTTTCCACCACCACGATGGCGTCATCGACCAGGATACCGATTGCCAGCACCATGCCGAACATGGTCAGCACGTTGATGGAGAAACCGAACAGCTGCATCGCCGCGAAAGTACCCATCAGCGCCACCGGCACCACGATGGTCGGGATCAGCGTGTAGCGGATATTTTGCAGGAACAGATACATCACGAGGAACACCAGCACCACCGCTTCCAGCAGCGTCTTCACCACTTCCTCGATCGAGATTTTGACGAACAGCGAGGTGTCGTAAGGGATGGTGTACTTCACGCCGGGCGGGAAGTACTTTGCCAGCTGCTCCATTTTCTCTTTGACGGCAGTCGCGGTTTGCAGCGCATTGCCGGTCAGCGAAAGCTGTACTGCAATCGCGGAGAACGGCGCGCCGTTCAAGCGCGCGTTGATGTTGAAGTTGGCGCCGCCCATCTCTACGCGCGCCACGTCTTTCAAGCGCACCAGCGAACCGTTGGGATTCGCGCGCAGCACGATCTGGCCGAACTCCGTGGTGGACGACAGCTGGCCCGTCACCACAATCGGCGCGGAGAAGGTTTGCTGAGCAGGGCTAGGCAAGTCGCCCAGCGTGCCGGAGGTGACTTGCGTATTTTGCGCGCGGATCGCCGCCGTCACGTCCGCCATATTCATTTTCAGGCCGATCAGCTTTTGCGGATCGACCCAGACGCGCATGGCGCGCTCGGTGCCGAACAACTGCGCCTGGCCCACGCCGGGAATACGCTTGATTTCGTTGACCACGTTGCGCGCCATGTAGTCGCCCAAGCCGGTCGGATCGAGGCGGCCATCGGTCGAGGTCAGGCCGACGAACATCAGGATATTGGAGCGTGCCTTGTTGACTTGCACGCCTTGCTGCGTCACAGCTGCCGGCAAGCGCGATTCCACGCGCTTGATGCGGTTCTGTACATCCACCGCCGCCAGGTCGGGATTGGTGCCGGGGACGAAGGTGACGGTGATGGTCACCGCACCACTGGCCTCGCTTTGCGATTCGACGTACTGCAGGCCGTCGGCGCCGTTCATCTCCTGCTCGATGACGCTGGTGACGGCGTCGT
The DNA here is from genome assembly GCF_009857435.1 of Duganella rivi. GTDB lineage: Bacteria > Pseudomonadota > Gammaproteobacteria > Burkholderiales > Burkholderiaceae_D > Rugamonas > Rugamonas rivi. The sequence continues at coordinate 130,389 of NZ_WWCK01000005.1, read as the reverse complement.
CCAGCACTTGCGCGGTGGCGCCGGGATAGTTGGCCGTCACCACGATGGATGGCGGGGCGATGGTCGGGTATTGCGACACCGGCAGCACGGTAATCGCCAGCATCCCGCCAAGCAGGATGAAGAGGGCGATCACCCATGCAAACACCGGGCGGTCGATGAAGAACTTGGCCATTGAAGCTCCCGGTTATTTGGCGGCAGCCGGTGCAGGCGCAGCGGCCGGCGTGGCCGGTGCTGTACCAACCGGGCCTTTCCACGGCTGCGGATTCACCGTGGCGCCGGGCTTGGCCTTCTGGAAGCCTTCGACCACAATGCGCTCACCGCCTTTCAGGCCTGAGCTCACCACCCAGTTGTTGCCGTCATTGGCATTGGCCGTCACCGGCTGCGAGATCACCTTGTTGTCGGCGCCGACGATCAGCACCGTCGAGCCTTCGTTGGTGCGCACGATGGCTTGCTGCGGCACCGTGATGGCGGCATCGCTCACACCTTGTTCAAGACGCGCGCGCACGTACATGCCGGGCAGCAGGACGCGATTCGGATTCGGGAATTCAGCGCGCATGGAGACGGAGCCGGTGCTCTCGTCCACCGACACGTCGGAGAACAGCAGCTTGCCCGCTTGCGGGTAGGGCTGGCCGTCTTCCGTCACCAGCGTGACGCGTGCCTGGTCCTTGCCGGCGCGCGTCAGCTTGCCGTCGGCCAGCGCGCGCTGTAGCTTCAGCACTTCGCTGGAGGACTGCGTAATGGTGACGTAGATCGGATCGAGCTGCTGCACGGTCGCCATCGGCGTCGCTTCGCCTTGGCCGACCAGCGCACCCTCGGTCACCAGCGCACGGCTTACGCGGCCGGAGATCGGCGAGGTGACGGTGGCGTAGCCCAGCGTCAGGCCCGCGTTGGTGCGGGCCGCCTTGGTGGTAGCCAGGTCGGCGGCTGCCTGCTTCTGCGCGGTGACCGCGTCGTCGTACTCTTGCTGGCTGACCGCCTGCGCCGTGATTAATGGTTTATACCGTTTTACCTTTAAATCGGCCTGCGCCAGGTTGGCCTCGGCCTTGGCGACCGCCGCTTGTGCGCTGTCGAACGACGCCTGGAACTGCGCCGGATCGATGCGGAACAAGACCTCGCCCGCTTTAACATCGCCGCCTTCCTTGTACACACGCTGCAGCACAATGCCGGCAGTCCGCGCGCGCACTTGCGCGATGCGCGAAGCCTCGGTGCGGCCGGGCAGCTCACTGTTCACGGTGACGGCGGCGGGAGTAACGGTGATGATGGAAACGGTGGCGGGAGGCGGTGCGCTCTGCGTGGCGGCTTTGTCGCCGCAGGCGCTCATCAAGGTGGCGATGGCAACTGCAACAACGGTACAACGTGGGACGTATCTCATGGATGGTCTCGCGGTCATTTTACAAGTGATGCAAGATTGTAATGCAAAAAAAGCAGGAGGGTGGCGAGGGCCACGCTCCTGCTTTTTACCAGCGAGATTGTTAAATAAATTAACGCATGCCGGAGATGATTTGTTTCAGTTTGGCGGTATCGGCCACGAAGGCGCGGATGCCTTCGGCGGTCTTCTCGGTCGCCATCTGGTCTTCATTGAACATGAAGCGGAAGGTTGGCTCGTCGATGGCGATTTTGCCGATCGGCGCGCTGCTGCTGCCGTCCGGGCTCAGTTTGCGCTCGACCGGGCCGGTGGTGTCGGCCAGTTTTTGCAGCAGGTCTGGGCTGATGGTCAGCAGGTCGCAGCCGGCCAGTTCGAGAATCTGGCTGGTGTTGCGGAAGCTGGCGCCCATCACTTCGGTGTTGTAGCCGAACTTGCGGTAGTAGTTGTAGATGCGCTTGACCGACTGCACGCCCGGATCTTCGGCGCCCTGATAGTCGATGCCGGTGGATTTTTTGTACCAGTCGTAGATGCGGCCGACGAATGGCGAAATCAGCTTGGCGCCCGCTTCGGCGCAAGCGATAGCTTGTGGCAGCGAGAACAGTAGCGTCATGTTGGTGTGGATGCCTTCTTTTTCGAGGATCTCGGAAGCGCGGATGCCTTCCCAGGTCGATGCCATCTTGATCAGCACGCGCTCGCGGTCGATGCCGTTCTTTTCGTACAGCTTAATCAGCTCGCGGCCCTTGGCGACGGAAGCGGCGGTGTTGAACGACAGGGCGGCGTCGATTTCGGTCGATACGCGGCCGGGGATCACGCGCAGGATTTGCTTGCCGAAGGCTACCAGCAGGTGGTCGATCACTTCGCCGGTGCTGGCGTCCATGTTGTCGCGCACGGCCTTTTCCAGCAGCGGCTTGTACTCGTCCTTTTGCACCGCTTTCAGGATCAGCGATGGGTTGGTGGTCGCGTCGCGCGGGGTGTACTGCTGGATGGCCTGGAAGTCGCCGGTATCCGCTACGACGGTGGTGTACTGTTTGAGTTGTTCGAGTTGGTTCATGAGCGCTGCCAATTTGATAAGAAAAATTGTATTCGCGCTTATTTTACTCCGACTTAGCCGAGGCGCATGAGAATTGCGCCCAACGCGATCAGGCTGACGGCGAGGATGCGGCCGGGGGCTAATCGCTCGCGCAGGAACAGGGCGGCGATGGCGGCGGCGAACAGGATCGAGGTCTCGCGCAGCGCGGCGACGGCGGCCACCGGGGCCAAAGTCATGGCCCATAGCGCGAGGCCGTAAGAGGCCAGCGTGCCGAAGCCGCCGAGCAGCATCACGCGCAGGTGCGTGCGCGCGTAGCCGGGCAGTTCGCGCCAGCGGCTGGTGGAGCAGAGCAGCAGCATTACGGCGGTGAGCACGAATAGCCACATGGTGTAAGTGGCCGGCGCGCCGGATTTGCGCACGCCGACGCCGTCGATCATGGTGTAGGCGGCGATGATGGCGGCGTTGAGCAGGGCGTAGAAAGTGGCGCGTTTGCGGGCTTCGCGGTTGGCTGCGGTATCTGCGCCAACACTGGCGCCGCGCAGGATGGTGAGCGTGAGGACGCCGCCGCAGATCAGCATTACCGCGATATCCTGCCGCCAGTGCAGGCGTTCGCCAAGCAGCGGCACGCTGGCCAATGCGACCAGCAGCGGTGCGGCGCCGCGCATCAATGGGTAGGCCTGGCTCATGTCGCCGTGCTGGTAGGCGGCGGCCAGCAAGCGGTAGTAAATCACTTGGCAGCAAGCGGAGGCGATCAGCCACGGCCAGCTATCGGCGTGCGGCGCGGCGGTGAAGGGAAGGAAAGGCAGCGACACGAGGCCTGCGCCGCAGGCTACCAGCAGGGTAGTCAGGTATTTATCGGGGCCGGCTTTCACCAGCGCATTCCACGTCGCGTGCAGCAGCGCGGCGAACAGCACGACGGTGACAACAGAACCATCCATCAATTAGCGCAGCTCCTTGCGGATTACCAGTTTGAGGCCAGACCAAACATCGCTGACAGCGCACACCTTAACATCGACAAAGCCGATAGGGAGGCACAGTTCGCGGATCGTGTCTTCGGTAATATCGGTAGGCACCTTGGAAGCTTTCTTGGGCCAGGACACCCACACCGCGCCGTTTGGCTTAAGCACCGCCCGCGCCGTCTCCAACTGCTTAGCCAGATCCGCCTTGAGGTCGCAGAACAAGTGAACGATATCGGTGCTAGCGGAAAGCCGCCCCTGGAATTGCACCCCCTCCGGCAACGGCGCGAGCCAGCCGTGGTAGCCGTCCGGCGCGTTACGCACATACACCGCGCAGCCAGCCACCATCCCCAGCTTCTTGGCCAATGGTGTGCCCGAATATCCCGATGTAGCGCTCATGCCGTGTCTTGTCGTCGAATGATAGTTAACTATTTCGACATCATACACACCGTTTGATGGGGTTGACGTTGCAGCTCGCTCTAATAGCGCGCTGCACTAACCCAACCCGCACACCGCTGCGGCCAGGGTCTGACCCCGTACGGGGTCAGACCCTTTCGTTCGGGTGTTTTTTTAGGCGCGAAGGGTAGCGTTAACCAGACGCATCTTGCGTACCCCGCTTTAGCCGATGAAGGAATCGAATTGGAGGTCAAACTCTTGCAGGGCTTTTTGGGCGTTCTGCATTTTTTTGCGGAATTCGGGGCCGCGTTGCAGGGCCAGGCCGACGGCCAGTACATCGATCACGACCAGATAGGCCAAACGCGCCGAGATCGGCGTGTAGGGGTCGATGTTGAAGATCAGATCAATCGGAATCAGCACGGTCGCCAAGTCCGCCAGCGGGGTGCCCGACGGCGCCAGCACGATGACTTCCGCACCGCCGCGCCGCGCCAGCTTCACCGAGCGTACCAGCGACGGGCTATTGCCGCGCTGCGAAATCGCCACCAGCGCATCGCCAGTGCGCAGCAGGGCCGCTGCAATGCTGTGGATGTGCGGGTCGGCATACGCCACGGTCGGCACGCCCGAGCGGAAGAATTTGTGCTGCGCATCGGCCGCCACTATGCCGGACGTGCCCTGACCATAAAATTCGATCTTGTTAGCCTTGGACAGGATGTCCAGCGCCTTCTGTATCGCTTCCGGGTCCAGGTTGTTGCGCAAGTCGAGCAGGGTGTTGATCGAGCGGCTGCAAATCTTGTTGACCAGGTCTGCCGCCAAATCGTCCTGCGTCGGCTGTTCGTTCAGGCCGGGCAGGGCCAAGGCCAGGCCCTGGGCCAGCTTGAGTTTGAACTCGTGCCAGCCGTCATAGCCCAGCGTACGGCAAAAACGTACCACGGTCGGTTCGGACACTTGCGCGCTTTTGGCCAGCGCAGTGATGTTTTGGTTGACCGTCTGCGTCGGGTGTTCGAGCACGGCCAACGCCACCTTGCGCTCCGATTTGGAGAGCGAGTCGAGTTGGGTACGGATGGAATCTAACAGCATCGAAACTTAGTCCTCTGGCAGTACTTCTTCGCGCCATTGCAGACCATCGCGGCCGATCAGCGCCGATGCCGCAGCCGGGCCCCAGGTGCCGGACGCATATGGCAGCGGGAAGCTGTCGTCCGATTCCCAGCTGTTGAGGATAGGCTCGACCCATTCCCACGCCGCTTCCAGTTCGTCGCCGCGCATGAACAGGGTCAGTTGGCCGCGCAGCACATCGAGCAGCAGGCGCTCGTACGCTTCCATGCGCGGCGCCTTGAACGATTCGCGGAAGTCCAGTTCCAACTCCGCTTGTTTCAAGCGCATGCCGTCGCCCGGCGTTTTCGCCATCAGGTTCATGCGCAGGCCTTCGTCCGGTTGCAGACGGATCACCAGCGAGTTCGGTTGGAAGCTGTTGGTCGGCTGCGCGAAGATCGAGTGCGGGATCTGCTTGAAGCGCACCACGATTTCAGCCAGGCCGTCGGCCATGCGCTTGCCGGTGCGCAGGTAGAACGGCACGCCGGCCCAGCGCCAGGTATCGATTTCCGCTTTCATCGCGACGAAAGTTTCGGTACGCGAGTGGGCCGGTGCATCCGGTTCGTCGCGGTAGCTTGGCACGGCCTTGCCGTCCACGTGGCCGGCGCGGTACTGGCCGCGCACGATGTTTTGCGCCAGCGTGGTTGGCGTGAATTTTTTCAGCGAGCGCAGAACTTGCAGCTTGGCGTCGCGCACCGCATCAGGCGCGATCGAAGTCGGCGGTTCCATGGCGACGATACACAGCAACTGCAGCAGGTGGTTTTGCAGCATGTCGCGCAGCGCGCCCGAGGTGTCGTAGTAACCGAGGCGGTTGCCGACGCCGAGTTTTTCGGCGATGGTGATCTGGACGTCGGAGATCCACTCGCGGCGCCACAGCGGTTCGAACAGGATGTTACCGAAGCGCAGGGCCAGCAGATTCTGCACGGTCTCTTTGCCGAGGTAGTGGTCGATACGGTAGATCTGCGATTCTTCGAAGACCTTGCCCACTTCGGCGTTGATTTGCTTGGCCGAGGCCAGGTCGCGGCCCAGCGGTTTTTCCAGCACCACGCGCGAATTCGGCGTGACCAGGCCATTCGATTTCAGGTTCTCGCAAATCTGCGCGAAGATGGCCGGCGGCGTGGCCAGGTAGTAGACCTTGGTGATGGCGTCGTCCTTGCGCAGCGCTTCCACCAGCGATTTGTAGCTGGCGGCGTCGGTCGCGTTGAGCGACACGTAGACAATGCGCGCGGTGAAGCGCGCCCACGCGGCCGGCGTCACGGCCGGCGATTTGATCAGCGGCTTGGAGGTGGTCTCCACGGTTTGCAGGAAGTCTTCCTGGCTGGCGTCCGCGCGGCCGACGCAAATGATGCGGGCGGTTGGAGGCAAGTCGTTAGCGACATCGCGCGCATACATCGCGGGCAGCAATTTGCGCATCGCCAGATCGCCGCTGCCACCAAACAGAACCAGGTCAAAATCGGAAAGAGCCATAGTATGAAAATCGTCGCAAAAAAAGTGCTGAAGGAATCGCCGCGTGCAGCATGCGGCCGCCACTGTAAATTTACTACTTATTAGGGGTGTTGGCAAGAAAATTTACTACATTCTCCTATGGGGAGAGCTTTGTGGTGCACGGGAGTTTCCACTTGGAAAAATACGCTATAATGATGGCATTCCTCATGCGATCCTGTTCGCCGTTCCGCGCCACACTGCGCGGTCTCCGCCGGATCACGCAGCGCATGCGCCGCCACTCTGCGGCACTCCCAGGCACCGGCCCTCTCCCCGCCGACACTCACACTGTTACAAATTATAAGCTGGCCCGTCGTCGCGTGCGTTGCATTGCGTTTGTCTGTCCGGCCCTCGGAGTTATTCATGACAAATAAATACGATCCCTTGCAGGCGATTGCCGTCCAGGCGGACAAGATGATGCTGTGCGTCCTGTGGGCGCTGCAACTGTTCTCGCTGGCGCTGGCCGGCCTCAATGATACGTGGATGCTGGCGCTGGTGGTCGGCCTGCTGGCGGCCGGGATTCCGACCGCGCTGCATTTCAGCGCGCCCGGCTCGGTGCTGACGCGCTGTGTTGTGGCGGTGAGTGTGATGGTGTTTGCGGCCCTGAACATCCACCAGGGTGCGGGCCTGACCGAACTGCACTTCGGGATTTTCGTGTACCTGGCGTTCTTGCTGGCGTATCGCGATTGGAAGCCGATCGTGGTGGCAGCAGGGGTGATCGCCGTGCATCACCTGAGCTTCCACTACCTGCAAGAGTGGAATTATGGCGTGATGTGCTTTACCCGTCCGCAGCTGTCGACCGTGTTCATTCACGCGGCCTACGTGGTGGTGGAGTCGGCGGTGCTGATCTTCCTTGCGACCATTTTGCGCCGCGCTGCCAATCAGGCCAGCGAGTTGGAAAGCATCGTTTCTGCATTGGCGGCGATTGAGGGGCGCATCGACTTGTCGGCCACCGAGGCCAAGCCGCGCAGCCGCCTGGCGCGTTCGCTGGTGGAGATGTTGGTGACGATGCGCGACACCATCGCCGGGGTGCGCGATGGCGCGCATACGATTGCCGGTGCTTCCGGCGAGATCGCCCAGGGCAATGCGGAGCTGTCGCGCCGCACCGAGCGCCAGGCCAGCAGCATTGAGCAGACTGCATCGTCGATGTCGCGCCTTGCGGCGACGGTGCGGCAGAATAATGAGAGTGCGCGCCAGGCTAATGAGCTGGCGCAGAGCGCATCGCAGATCGCGGTGAAAGGCGGCGAAGCGGTGCGGCAGGTGGTGGATACCATGGGCGAGATTAATGCGTCTTCGCGCCAGATCGTGGACATCATCAGCGTGATTGACGGGATTGCGTTCCAGACCAATATCCTGGCGCTGAATGCGGCGGTGGAGGCGGCGCGCGCGGGTGAGCAGGGTCGGGGCTTTGCGGTGGTGGCGTCGGAGGTGCGGAGTTTGGCGCATCGCTCGGCATCGGCGGCCAAGGAGATCAAGGAGTTGATCAGCAATACCGTGCAGACGGTGGAAGGCGGCAGCAGGCTGGTGGACGAAGCCGGCGCCACCATGCTGGAAGTGGTGGACAGCGTGCAGCGCGTGACGGCCATCATGGGTGAGATGAGCAATGCCAATCAGGAGCAGAATGAGGGCATAGAGCGCATCAACAGCGCCATCGTGGAGTTTGACGAGAGCACGCAGCAGAATGCGGCGCTGGTGGAGGAAGATGCGGCGGCAGCCGATGCGCTGGCGCAGGAGGCGCAGCATTTGACGACGCTGGTGTCGGCGTTCAAGCTGGGGGTGGCGCGGGGTGAAACCCAAAGCCTCGCCCCGCAGCAGTCGCGCCGCCGACTGGCGGGAGCGCTATAACCCGCACGGCGATCAGTCGCGGGGTCTGACCCAGGGGCAGGGGAGGGGCTGCGCCCCGCCACTCCTTTCGGAGTGGCCCCCTCTTACCGTAGTGCGGGTTAGGCGCTGCGGTACGCCGGCTCTTCGCGGCCGGCGACATCCATCTGAATCGCCAGCAGCTTACCGCTCAGCGGATACTGCTCCAGTTCCGGCGCCGGGCGCGCGCCGGCGCTGGTGACGTACAGGGTCTTCAAATCCGGCCCGCCAAACGCCGGCATGGTCGGGCAGCGCACCGGCAGCTTGATCTCGCCCAGCAGCTCCCCCGACGGCGACAGCTTCGCAATCCGCGCACCTTCAAACATCGCCACCCAGTAGTTGCCCTCGCTGTCCACCGCAGCGCCGTCTGGACGGCCGCCGTAGTTGTTCTCCTTGTCCATCGAGAACTGATGCAGCAAACGTTGATTCTCCACCGCGCCAGTCGCCGCATCAAAGTCCAGCTTCGTCACGCGATGCGCCGCCGTATCGGCGTGATACATCGACTTCTGATCCGGGCTGAAACCCGAACCATTCGAATTGGTCATGCCGCCCGACCAGGCCTTGCGCAGCTTGCCCTGTTCCAGCACATACATCTCCGCCGCCGGCTTATCGCGCGGCTCGTAAATGGTGCCTACCCAGAAGCGTCCCGCCGGATCAACATGACCATCGTTAAAGCGCGTGATCGATTGATCGTAAGGCGCAGCCACGATCTCGGTCAGCTTCACTTCATCGCTGCTGGTGTCCAAGTGCGCAAAGCCGCTGCGCATCGCCACCACCAGTCCGCCCTTGTCGCTGATCGCCAAGGTAGCCGGCTCGCTCGCCAGCTTCCACGAACGATGCGCGCCGCTTGCAGGATCCAGGCGATGCACAGTGAAGGCAGGAATATCCACCCAGTACAGCACCTGCTCCTGCGGGTGCCACAGCGGGCATTCGCCCGTTTGCATCACTGCGTCGTAAGCTACTTTGGTTTCGTAGATGCTCATATGTGTTGCGCCGCTTTCGCCATGAAGATCAAGCCGTTGGTCGAGCTATCGTGACGCTCCGGCTTCACTTCGCCGGTCAGCTCCGATTGAATATTCTTGGCCAGCACCTTGCCCAGCTCCACGCCCCACTGGTCGAAGCTGTTCACGTCCCAGATCACGCCTTGCACGAAGGTCTTGTGCTCGTACAGCGCGATCAAGGCGCCCAGCGCGCCCGGCGTCAATTGATCCATCAGGATGGTGTTGGAAGGGCGGTTGCCCGGGAAAGTCTTGTGCGGCACCAGCGCTTCGATTTCCTCCGCGCTCAGATTCGAGCCTGCCAAATCAGCACGCACTTCATCGGCAGTCTTGCCGGTCATGAAAGCCTCCGATTGCGCGAAGCAGTTCGCCAGCAGTGCATCGTGATGGCCTGCCAGATCGTGGGTCGCGCGCAGCGCGGCGATGAAATCAATTGGCGTCACGTCCGTACCTTGGTGCAGCAACTGGAAGTACGCGTGCTGCGCATTGGTGCCGCATTCGCCCCACACCACCGGGCAGGTGACGGTATCGACTTCGCCACCGCTACGGGTGATGCGCTTGCCGTTCGACTCCATGTCCAGCTGTTGCAGGTAGGCCGGGAAGCGGTTCAAATCCTGGTGATACGGCGCGATCGACAGCGAGCCAGCATTCAGGAATTGGCGATTCCAGAAGCCGACCATGGCCAGCAGCACCGGCATGTTCTGCTCCAGCGGCGCTTCGCGGAAATGTTCATCCATGGCGTGCGCGCCGGCGAGGAAGTCGCTGAAGTAGCCGAAGCCCACTGCCAGCGCCACCGACAAGCCAATCGCCGACCACACCGAGTAGCGGCCGCCGACCCAGTCCCAGAACGGGAACATATTGGCGGTATCGATGCCGAATGCCGCCACCGCCTTGGTGTTGGTCGATACGGCCACGAAGTGCTTGGCCAGATTTTCCTGAGTGCCGCCGTTTGCGAGGAACCAGGTGCGCGCGGTGCCCGCATTCAGCATGGTCTCGGCGGTGGTGAAGGTCTTGGAGGCGATGATGAACAGCGTGGTCTCAGGGTCGACCTGCGCCAGCGCGGCGTCCATATCGTGGCCGTCCACGTTGGACACGAAGTGCATCTTCAGGCGTGGATGGGCGTACGAGCGCAGTGCCAGCACCGCCATTTTCGGGCCGAGATCCGAGCCGCCGATGCCGACGTTGACGATGTCGGTAATCGGCTTGCCGCTGTAGCCCAGCCACTGGCCGCTGCGTACGCGGTCGGTGAATTCTTTCACGTGATCCAGCACCGCGTGCACGTCGGCGTTGACGTCCTGGCCGTCCACCACCAGCGCTTTGCCGCGCGGCATACGCAGCGCGGTGTGCAACACGGCGCGTTGTTCGGTAAGATTGATCTTCGCGCCGCTCAGCATGGCGTCGCGCTGGCGTTCCACGCCGCGTTCGCGGGCCAGATCCAGCAGCAGGCCGACCGTGGTGGCGTCCAGGCGGTTCTTGGAGTAATCGAGGAACAGGCCGGCCGCATCGACCGTCAGTTTCGGGAAGCGCTGGGCGTCGGCGGCAAACAGCTGGCGCAGTTGCCAGTTTTTGGCCTCGGCAGCGTGGGATTCAAGGGCTTTGAAGCTCGCGGTAGTAGTGAGTGCAGGCTGGCGCATAATGTTGGTAGGTAGGGAGGGGATGGCCGAATGATACAGGAAAATCAGGTAAATTCACTACGGTCTGGCCGGTTCTCCCGCAAAAATTCTGCCTTTCGATGGCGGGTGTAGCCGTGTTGCTTGGTGCCAGCGCAAGCCAGCCTTAGCTAAGAAAAGCCAGTCGGTTTGGAGATTTTGTAGTAAAATTTCACGGAATCCATTCATAAGGAACGATCATGGCGTTGCATCCTGTCCTAGAAACCGTCACCAACCGCATTATTCAGCGTAGCAAACCATCGCGCGGTGCGTATTTGGCCCATCTCGAAGCGGCCCGCGTTAAAGGCGGCCCGCAGCGCGGCACCTTGGCCTGTACCAATCTGGCGCACGGCTTTGCTGCTTTCCCGGCCAACGATAAGCTGGTGCTGAAAGAGGTGAAAAAGCCGTCGGTGGCGATTGTCTCGGCCTACAACGACATGCTGTCCGCTCACCAGCCGTTCGAGCGCTATCCTGAACTGATCAAGCAAGCGGTGCGCGAAGTGGGCGCGGTGGCGCAATTCGCCGGCGGCACCCCGGCCATGTGTGACGGCGTCACGCAGGGCCAGCCGGGCATGGAATTGTCGCTGTTCTCGCGTGACGCGATCGCGATGTCGGCTGCGGTGGCGCTGTCGCACAATATGTTCGACTCGGCCGTCTACCTCGGCGTCTGCGACAAGATCGTTCCGGGCCTGCTGATCGGCGCGCTGCACTTCGGTCATTTGCCTGCGGTGTTCGTGCCGGCCGGCCCGATGACCACCGGTTTGTCGAATTCCGAGAAAGCCAAGATCCGCCAGCTGTACGCGCAAGGTAAAGTCGGCCGCGCAGAACTGCTGGAAGGCGAGTCGCAGTCCTACCACGGCGCCGGCACCTGTACTTTCTACGGCACCGCCAACTCGAATCAAATGCTGATGGAAGTCATGGGCCTGCACCTGCCAGGCGCCGCTTTCATCACCCCGAATACGCCGCTGCGCGATGAACTGACCAAGGCTTCGGCGCAGCGCGCCGCCGTGATCAGCGATCAAGGCAGCGAATACATCCCGGTCGGCCATATCGTCGACGAGAAAGCCATCGTCAACGCCATCGTCGCGCTGCTGGCGACCGGCGGTTCGACCAACCACACGCTGCACCTGCCGGCCATCGCCAAGGCGGCCGGTATCGTCATCGACTGGAACGACTTCGACGAGCTGTCGAAAGTCGTGCCGCTGCTGTGCCGCATCTATCCAAACGGCGAAGCGGACGTGAATCACTTCCACGCTGCCGGCAGCACCGGTTTCGTGATCCGCGAACTGCTGGCTGCTGGCCTGCTGCACGAAGACGTCACCACCATCCTGGGCAAAGGCCTGAGCAAGCACTGCGCCGAACCGTTCCTCGGTGAAGACGGCAAAGGCGTGGTGTTCAAGCCATCGCCAGCTGAATCGGGCGACGAGAAAGTGCTGCGCAAGCACGACAATCCATTCTCGCCGGACGGCGGCATGGTGCTGGTGCAGGGTAACCTGGGCCGCGCCGTGATGAAGGTGTCGGCCGTGAAGCCGCAGCACCGCACGGTGGAAGCACCGGCGCTGGTATTCAATTCGCAGGAAGATTTCATGGATGCGTACAAAGCCGGCCAGCTGGATCGCGACTTCGTGGCCGTGATCCGCTTCCAGGGCCCACGCGCCAACGGCATGCCGGAACTGCACGCGCTGACCCCAGCGCTGGCCAACCTGCAAGACGCCGGCCGCAAAGTGGCACTGGTGACCGATGGCCGTATGTCGGGCGCATCGGGCAAAGTGCCGGCGGCGATCCACGTATCGCCGGAGATTCTGGCCGGCGGCCCACTGGGCCTGGTGCGCGATGGCGACATCATCAAAGTCTGCGCCGAAACCGGCACGCTGGAGGCGCTGGTCGATTCCGCTGTCTGGCACGCGCGCTCGATGGCCAGCGCCGACATGTCGGTGAACCAGGTGGGCATGGGCCGCGAACTGTTCTCCATGTTCCGCAACAGCGTATGCGAAGCAGAGAAGGGCGCCACCACCTTCCCGCTGCCGTCGCCGATCGCCACCACGGTAGGCCTGCATGACAAAGATCCGGTCGGTAATACCGTGCCGGGTTCCGACGAAGATTTCTCGACCAAGAAAGAAGCCTGATATGACCCTGTCTCTGCTCGACATTATGCGTACTTCGGCCGTGATCCCTGTGATCGCGATTGACGACCCTGAACATGCAGTCCCGCTGGCGAAAGCGCTGGTGGCCGGCGGCATTCGCGTGCTGGAAGTCACCCTGCGCACCCAGCACGGCTTGGGCGCGATCAAGGCCATGTCGGAAGTGGAAGGCGCCATCGTCGGCGTCGGCACGCTGACGCAGCCGGAAGAATTTGCCGCTGCACGCGATGCGGGCGCAGTGTTTGGCGTGTCGCCGGGCCTGACCCCGGCGCTGATCGCCGCCGCCAAGAGCAGCGGCTTGCCGCTGCTGCCGGGCGTGATGACGCCGTCGGAAGTGATGGCCGCGCGCGAGCACGGCTTCAAGCAGCTGAAACTGTTCCCGGCGGTGCCTGCGGGCGGCGTCGGCATGTTGAACGGCATCGGCGGCCCGCTGCCGGACGTCACCTTCTGCCCAACCGGCGGCATCTCGCAAGAGACCGCGCCGCAGTTCCTGAAGCTGAAGAACGTGGCCTGCGTCGGCGGCTCGTGGCTGACGCCAAAAGACCTGATGGCCGCCGGCGAATGGGACAAGATCACCGAGATCGCCCGCGCTGCAGCCAGCCTGCGGGTTTAATCGTCGCCAACAAAAAAACGACGCCTGGTGAACTTCAGTTCACTGGGCGTCGTTTTTTTTATCTCAAAATCCCGGTAGCAGGGCCTTGAAGTCCTTGCTGATGCGGCGGGCCTGGGCGGTGCCGTCGTGGTAGAGCACTAGCACGTCGTCGGTGGCGCGGCCGTCGAAGACCAGGTGGCGCAGCTGTTCCAGCTCTGCCGGATTCAGTTGTTCGATGCTGTTGGTGCCGATGTGAGCGACTTCCTTGTAGTAGCGCGCAAACCAGATCGCTGCCGGCAGGCCGAAGGAGTCGGAGATCAGCACCAATCGGCCGCGCGGCGCTTTCGGGTTGCGATAGCGGCTCACTTCTCCGACCTTGGACAGTGCCGGCTGCAGCGCTTCGCCGAAGCAGGCCGGGCTCTCGCACATTTCGATGCCGGAAGCGCCGGTGTTCATGACTTCCACTTGGCTTGGCTTTTCAAGGCCGCGGAATACCTGGCCCACGTCGGATGGCTTGACTTGGCGCTCGCTCACGTAAGGCGTGGCTTGCTGCGGCTGCATGCCCCAGAAACGCTGCTCGGTCCAATCCGACACCAGCCGCGGGCCGCGTCCCGCCCAGTGGAAGAAGGTACGCGGGAACAGTTCCTCTTCAGCGGCGGCTTGCCGCATTTCGTTGAGCGGGTAGTAGATTTTGTCGCGCGCTTGCGGCGACAGTGTCGGTGACGCCAGCACTTGCTGCATCAGCGGCGAGGTGGTGTTGCACAGCCGCGCCACCCAGCTTGGCAGCTGACGCGTATTCACCACCGGCGACGAAGGCACCACCAGCAGGCGCGCGTTGATGCCTTCGCGCTGCGTGACTTCCACCAGGCGGTTAATGTCGCGCTCCAGCAGCGGCGCATAGGAATTGCCATAGCCGCAGATCGACAAGATGCCGCTGTACGGCGGTTCCTGCGGCTGATAGGTCGACAGGAACAGCCGACCCTCCTTGCCTTCGATGATTTGGTGCGTAGGGAATTGGCGGAACAGCGCGTAGCGCAGGCGCGTGTTGAGCACTACCAGTTGATCGCGCAGGCCGAAGTGATCGTTGACCCATGCGTCGATCTGCGCGTTGAACACTGGCAGGGCGGCCACGCTGTCGGGCAGCTTGGGCCACGGCGCCAGGTGGCGGTTCTCGTTCGGCCCCTTGTCGGAGGCGCGCGGCAGATAAAGTACGGCCGGGATGCCGAACAGCGCGACCAGCAGCAGCTTGGCCGCAATCGTGCGGCGGGAGGACGTTGGCTTGGTCATCAGAAGCGGAAATAGATGAATGGGTTGTAAGTGCCGGCAGCGAGGCTGGCGCCGCACAGCACGAAGGCGGCCAGCGCAAGCGCCATTTGCAGTGGTAGCGCGCGGCGTTCAACGCCTGCCGGCGATGCTGGCCGGCGCCACAAGGCCAGTGCAGCGCCGATCAGCAGCGCGGTCCATTGCGCCGGGCCGATATCGATTCGCCACACGTGCGGCGCAGCGCCGCCGGTGGACGGCGTGAACATGGTCTCCAGCATTTGCAAGGCAGTCTGCAGGTCGGCGGCACGGAACCACACCCAGCCCAGCATCACCATCAGCAGCGTGTAGCACTGTGCGACGCTGCGCGGCAGGCGCGCCAGTACGTTGCCTAATCCCGCGCGCTCCAGCACCAGCAGCACGCCGTGCCACATGCCCCACACGATGAAGGTCGGTGCAGCACCGTGCCACAAGCCGCACAGCAGGAACACAAAGGTCAGATTCAAGTAGGTGCGGAAGGCACCGAGGCGATTGCCGCCCAGCGGGATGTAGAGGTAGTCGCGGAACCAGCTCGATAAGCTGATATGCCAGCGGCGCCAGAACTCCGTCACCGACACCGCGCTGTAGGGATGGTTGAAGTTAGGCGGATAGGTAAAGCCGATCATATGGCCGATGCCGATGGCCATGTTGGAGTAGCCGGCAAAGTCATACAGAATCTGGATGCTGTAGCAGGCCACGGCCAGCCACGCGGAAGCCGTGTTCAGTTGCGCCGGACCGGCGTTGAACAGGTGGTCGGCCGCTTCTCCGACGGTGTTCGCAATCAGCACCTTCTGCGCGAGGCCGATAACGAAGTAGCGGAAGCCGATCCAGATGCGGTCGGCCGTCACATGGCGTTCAACCATATCGGCCGCCACTTGGCGATAGCGCACGATAGGGCCGGCAATCAGCTGTGGGAACATGGCCTTGTACGTGGCGAAGGTCCAGAAGCTTTTCTGCGGATCGACGTCGCCGCGATACACGTCCACGAGATAGGACAGGCCCTGGAACACGAAGAAGGAAATCCCCAGAGGCAGCACGATGGCCGGCACCGCCAAATGCTGATCCAGCGCTTGATTGACCAGCGTGGTGAAGAAGCCTGCGTATTTGAAGTAGCCCAGCATGGCCAGATTGGCGGTCACGCCCACGCCGAGGGCCAGCTTGCGATGCTGCCCCGCGCGCGCGATCACCAGGCCGAAACCATAGTTCAGCAGCGCGGACGCCATCAGCAGGGGCAGGAAGCGCGGTTCCCCCCACGCATAGAACACCAGACTGGCGATCAGCAGGACGCCATTCTTCCACGGCAGGAGGTAGTAGAGCAGCAGGAATGCGGGTAAAAAGTAAAACAAAAACGTGACGGAGCTGAACACCATAACGGGCGCTTGCCTTCTTGATAGCAAAAGATAGGCGGCATTATAGATGCTGTGCCCCGTCAGCCTCCCAATTTGTTATACAAGATCCCGGCCCAGCGCGCGGTGATGCGGCTGCAATGCATTTCAAATTCATCGCCGTCCTTGGTCTTGGTGGCGTGGAAGTGATTGATGGCGATGCGGGTGGCGTCCTGCAAGGCGCCGGCCTCGGTGATCTGCTTGGGCAGTGGCTCGTCCCTGATGTGCAGCAGGTATTCGACCTTTTTCGGATCGGTATTCCGGTCGTACCAGATCTCGACGCGGATCGCATCATCGTCATCGTGATCGCTCTCCGCAAAGCAGCGGCCATGCCGCTTGGTCTCGAATTTAAACCGCATCGCGCGCCTCCATCTGAACACAAGATGAGCGTAGCACGCCCGCCGCGCACGCGAAATATGCTTGCAATTCAGGAGTGTTGCAACTGCATCCGCAGGCCGATTGGCGACATGGTGAAGCCCATCAGTTCTTCGGGCGGTGCGCCGGTTGCGGTGTCGATGGCAGTGATCTGGCAACGAGAGAGCAGCATCGCGGCGGCCAATTTGATTTCAAGCAGGGCGAGATATCTGCCGGGGCAAGTGCGCACGCCCGCGCCGAATGGCATGGAGACGTGCTTGTCGATGGCCTGTTCGCCGCGTTGCAGCCAGCGCTCCGGCTTGAAGTCCGCCGCATTCGGCACGTGCGATTCGGAGACGCTGTCGTTGCGCATCACGCACCACAGCAAGCCTCCCTTCGGCACTTGCACGTCGCCGACCACGCTGTCACGCAAGGCTTCCAGTGGAATGAACGGCGCGACCGGCTTGAGACGCATGGCTTCCTGGGCGCAGGCGTCGAGATAGTCCAGCGTATCCATTTGTTCGATGCTGAAGGCCTGCGGATCGGGGGCCACGCGCAGCACTTCTTCGCGCGCTTGCCGCATGGCGGCGGGATTTTGCTGGAGCAGGTAGAGCATCCACGCCAGCGTGTTGCTGGTGGTGTCTTCCCCGGCTAGCAGCATGGTGGTGACATTCCCTGCCACCGCCACATCATCGACGCCGCTGCCGCCTTCATCAGCCGCGCAGATCATCGCTTCCAGCAGATTGGCAGGACGCGCCCGGCGCTCCGGCTCCGCCGCCAGCCGCGCGCGGGCGGCAGCGATCAATTCATCGACAGAGCGGTTCAGTGCCGCGAGGCTGGCGTCCGGCTGCTTATCTTGCGGCAGCTTGAAATAGCGCCAGTAGGGGAACAGCGCAATCGAGCGGCGCGCCACGGCCGGCAGCACCACGTCCATGTGGCGCTGGATCACATCCTCGCCGCCATCGATGGTATTGACCTCGGTGCCGAACGCCAGCCCAGCGATGATGTCGACGCTGTAGCGCTTCAAGTCCTCCGCCAGATCGATCACGCTGCCATTGCGCGCGGCCTGCTGCCAGCGTTTCTGCAAGCGCTGCACTACCGACACCAGCGATGGAAAGTAAGCCTTCACTGCATGCGGCGCCAGCGCCGCCATCACCATGCGCCGCTGATCGCGCCATGCCGCACCTTCGGCCAGAAACACGCCGGGGCGGCCGCCCATTTCGTTCGAGATGATGGCGGTGATAGCGGGGCGGCGGAAGCCATCGGGCCGGTCGCGCAGCACGGCCGTCACCAGTTCATGGCTGGACACCACCAGTATCGGCGTGCGGCCAAAGCTGATTTTGAACAGCGGCCCATACTGCTTGCTCCACGCTTCCACGTCCTGATGGATGCGCAAAGTGGTCATCTGCGGCAGGTTACCGGCCAGCGGCCATGGACGCGGGCCGGGCAGGGCGTGCATGTGACGGAGTTCGGCGGCAATGGCGTTCTGCATATCGGCATCCTCATTGAATGATGGCCCAGTGTGCGCCCGCTAGCGATGCGAGTATTGAACGTTTGCGACATGGTATAAACTATTTGATATGAATCCTGCCCAGCCGCCCACCCGTTTGGCCTTCCCGCGCAAGTCGCTGGCGTCCTGCGTGCGCGCCTACATTGTGCGCAGCACGGTCGAAGCGCCGCTGGCCGATGCGCAGGATCGCTACAACTGTTTTCCCGCCACGCCCCATTGTTCGATTACGTACTTCCTCGAAGGCGAGGGCGAGGTGGTTGATCCACCAGATACAGACAAGCATACGGCCCGCGCCATTTTCGGCGGCCCGCAAACGCGGCCCATGACCACCTACAATCCCGGCCCGGTGCGGATACTGGTGGTGATGTTTTACCCGCAGGTGCTGCATGCGCTATGCGGCGTTGACGTGTCGGCGTGGGTGAACCGCTGGGCGCCGGTGGAGCAGGTTCTCGGGCCGGAGTGGCAGGCGCTATCCGACGCGGTGCTGGCTGCGCAGGGTGATGGCATCGCGCAGGTGGAAGCTTTCCTCGAACCGCGCTGGCATGCCATGCGGCCCGGCGGTGCAAGCGCGATGGCGGGCGACTGGGTACGCCACATGGCCGCGCAGGCCGCCGATACCGCGCTGGGACGCGGTGTGCGCAATATCGAGCGCCGCATCAAGGCGCGGGCCGGCCAGCCCCTGCGCAAGCTGCTGCGCTTGCAGCGCGCCGAACTGTCCTTCTTTGACGCGCGCGATGAATACCTGGCCGGCAAGGCCGTGTGGTCGGACATCGCCGCGCGCGGCGGCTACTCCGACCAAGCGCACTTCTGCCGCGAGGCGCGCGAAATCACTGGCCACACGCCGCTGGAACTGGCGCGCGTGCTGGCCTCCACCGACGAGCGTTATTGGATTTACCGTATCTGGAATTAAATCGCTGCGACGCGATTGCGGCCATTGCGCTTGGCCTGGTATAGCGCACGGTCGGCCGCGCCGATGAGCGCATCGATCGCCACCGGCGCTTGGGCCTGCTGCGTGGCGATGCCGATGCTGACCGTGACCAGCTGCGAAGCGTCGGCGTTGCGCTCGTGCGGTATCGCCAATTCCTGCGCCCGCGCGCGGATCGACTCCGCCATCAAGCGCGCTTGTTCGGGATCGGTCTCCGGCAAAATCATCGCAAACTCTTCGCCGCCATAGCGCGCCATCAAATCGCACGGCCGCTTCAGCATGCCCGCCAGCGCCGCAGCTACTTGAATCAGGCACTGGTCGCCTTTCTGGTGGCCGTAATGATCGTTGTACGCCTTGAAGTGATCGATGTCGATCATCAGCAGCGACAAGGGCGTGCCGCTGCGCTTGGCGCGCCGGTGTTCCTTCTCCATCGCCACGTCGAAGTGACGGCGGTTGGCAATGCCGGTCAGGCCGTCCGAGAAGGTCTGCGAACGCAGCACCATGGCCTGCTCGCGCAGCAGCTTTTCGCGCGCCACCGCGAAGCTGACGTCACTCACCTGGATCAGGCAATGGCGCGGCGCGTTTTCGACCGCAATCGGCGTTACCTCCACGGCTTGCTGCATGCGCTCACCGCGCGCGAACAATTCAAACGGCGCCTTGTTCAAGCTCTGCGACAGCAGGGAAGGGAAGTTGTTGTACAGCGCATGCTGAATCGCCGCGTCGACGCGGCCGCCGCGCAAGCCGGGACACACTTCAAAGAAATCGCGCCCCAGCACCTGCTCATGCGCCAGCCGGGAATGCTTGACCATCCACGAATTCCACAGCACGACGCGGCGCTCGCCATCGAGCACGATGGCGCCGAGGCTCACCGCGCAGAACACACTCTCCAGCAGGGGAAGGCGCTGTGGATTCATGTTCGCCTCAAGCCTGACCCATCGCGCGCGCGATGTAGAGATTGATCTGCTCTTTCAAGTCGTGCAGCGCCGAGATATCGAGCACGAAGGCGACGTAGCCGTGGATCTGGTGCTTCTCCAGCAGGAAGTCGATATGCAGCATCAGCACCACGCTATTGGCCGCGCTGCCGGTGGCGGTGAGGATTTCATCGCTGGTACCGACATGGTACTGCGGCAGCGATCCTTGCAGCTCGCGCTGGAAGATATTCGCCAGCGTGCCGACGCAGGAGTTGAGCATGATGTTGCCGATCTCGCACATGGCTTCCTGTTCCATGTCGGTCAGCTCCTTGAGCGGCACCGATTCGCCCACCATCAGGCGCACGATCTCCAGGCTTTTATCTTCCGGGAACATGAGGATGGCCTCAGTCTCGAACGCGCCCGCGTAGTGCTGGCTCACGCCGCAAATCCGCTCCGGCACGCCGTCCGATTTACCGAGCAGCCGCGCCGCCTCGGTGCGCGGAATGAAGCTAATCGACGGCACCGACATCCGCACCGCTTCGTTGACGATGGCGCTCATCGAGGCCGCCGCCTGCCCAACGCCGATGTTGAAAATCTCGATCAGCGCATCGTTTTCCAGTTCGCTGAGGTTGAACATGGTTACGCCGCTTCCAGCGTGGCGAGCAACTGGGCGATGCGCGCCTCGGTAATCGGTTTCTCGACAAAGCCGATACCCATGGCGGTAGCGCGCTCGCGGGTGGCGGTCTGCACGTTGGCGGTCAGCAGCGAGATCGGCATGGTGGGGAATTCCTGGCGCAGCTGTTCGGCGGCGGCGATGCCGCCCATGCCGGGCATGTTGACGTCCATCAGGATCAGATCCGGCGTCGTGTGGCGCGCCTTGACCAGCGATTCCTCGCCGGTGCCGGCCTCTTCGACGATCCAGTCGGCGTGCAGGCCGGCGATGTACTGCCGCGCCATCATGCGCGACACGCGGCTGTCATCGACAATCAAGACTGTTTTAGTGGTTGTCATGTCTCTTCCCCGGCTCTTTGGACGCTTCCGTGGAACCATTCTCGCATATCCGGTGGCCTTGCTGACCACAGGTGTTGCACGCTTTGTACGCTTATCTAACGGCATTGTCTTGGCGCAACTTTTTGCCAAAAACCGGGATGGTAAAATAGCGCCATTCGATTTCCCCTCTCTTATCTTTTTAATCATGACTCAAGACGAACTGAAACAAGCCGTAGCCCGCGCCGCCATTGCCTACGTGGTGGAAAACGAGATCATCGGCGTCGGCACCGGCTCGACCGCCAACTTCTTCATCGACGAACTGGCCAAGATCAAGGACAAGATCAAGGGCACCGTGGCGTCGTCGGAAGCGACTGCGGCGCGCCTGCGCGGTCATGGCATCGAGGTGTTTGATCTGAACGATGTGACGGAAATGGCGGTGTACATCGACGGCGCGGATGAAATCGACAACAGCGGCGCCATGATCAAGGGCGGCGGTGCGGCGCTGACCCGCGAGAAGATTGTGGCTTCGGTGGCCAAGCAGTTTGTCTGCATCGCCGATGGTTCGAAGCTGGTGGACGTGATGGGCAAGTTCCCGCTGCCGGTGGAAGTGATTCCGATGGCGCGTGCGTCGGTGGCGCGTGAGCTGGTGAAACTGGGCGGCACGCCTAAGCTGCGCTTGAAGCCGGGCACGGATGAGGCGTTTGTGACCGATAACGGCGGTTATTTGCTGGATGTGGCGGGTCTGTCGATTACCGAGCCGAAGGCGCTGGAAGAGAAGATCAACCAGATCGTGGGTGTGATTGCGGTGGGCTTGTTTGCTGCGCGCGGCGCTAATGTGTGCCTGCTGGGTACTGCGGAAGGTGTGAAGACGCTGAAGTTCTAAACCCGCACTGCCACACGGGGTCTGACCCCTGCGGGGTCAGACCCCTAAGCGACGGAGCTTGATCTGTCACTTAAGGATGTGGGGTAGAAGCTTACTCCGCTGGCGGCACATAACCCTGTGCCGCATCGGCGCCGTCGCCGAAGAAGTGTTTTTCCATCTGCGTCGCCAGGTATTTGCGGGCGCGCTGGTCGGCCAGGTTCAGGCGGTTTTCGTTGACCAGCATGGTCTGATGCTTGAGCCATGCCGCCCACGCTTCTTTCGAAACCTGCTCGTAAATCTTCTTACCCAGTTCACCCGGATACGGCGGGAAGTCCAAGCCCTCGGCTTCCTTGTTGAGTTTAATGCATTGAACGGTGCGGGCCATGTGGGTTGCTCCTAAAGCGAATCTAAAAACGAGATTATAAGGTTTTAATCAAAACCTGGGATTTGCGCTGCCAGTTATACATGCGCTGGCGGTCCTTCGGCAGGGCGTCCACGGTGGCCGGCGCGAAGCCGCGCTTGATGAACCAGTGCGCGGTGCGGGTGGTCAGCACGAACAGCTTTTGCACGCCCATGGCGCGCGCCCGGTTCTCCATGTGCTTGAGGATGCGGTCGCCGTCACCCTGGCCTTGCACTTCCGGGTTGACGGTCAGGCATGCCATTTCGGCCATTTTCTGTTCCGGGAACGGGTACAGCGCGGCGCAGCCGAAGATCACGCCATCGTGCTCGATGACCGAGAACATCTCGATTTCGCGCTCGATCAGCTCGCGGCCGCGCTTGACCAGGGTGCCGTCCGCTTCCAGCGGTTCGATCAGCTTGATGATGCCGCCGACATCCTCAATGGTGGCCGGGCGCAGCGATTCCAGGTTCTCGTGCGAGATCATGGTGCCCACGCCGTCGTGGGTGAACAATTCCAGCAGCGCCGAGCCATCCATGTCGAACGAGACGATGTGCGAGCGCTCCACGCCGTTGTCGCAAGCCTTGATGCAGTGCTTGAGGTAGAACGCGGTGGCGTCGGGCAGGAAGCCCGCCTGCAGCACGGCTTCCGCCTGGTGCGAGGACAGTTCGCGGATCTCGGCGCCGCCGGCGTCGGTCATCAGCGGCGTTTCGGTGATGAAGATCAGCTTATCGGCGTGCAGCGCGATGGCGGTGGAGCAGGCCACGTCTTCCATGGTCAGGTTGAACGCCTCGCCGGTCGGCGAGAAGCCCAGCGGCGACAGCAGCACCAGGCCGTCGGAGCCGAGGATGGAGTGGATGGTCTCGGCGTCCACCTTGCGGGTGACGCCGGTCAGTTCCAGATCGACGCCGTCGATCACGCCCATCGGCTTGGCGGTGATGAAGTTGCCGGAAATGATACGGATCGCCGCGTTGGACATCGGCGTGTTCGGCAGGCCCTGACTGAACGCGGCCTCGATATCGAGGCGCAGCTCGCCGGCGGCTTCTTTGGCGCATTCCATGGCGGCGGTGTCGGTGATGCGCAGGCCGTTGTGGAAGCGGCCTTCGACGTTACGCAAAGCCAGTTGTTCCGCCACCTGCGGGCGCGAGCCGTAGATCACGGTGACGTTGATATCGAGCGCGTGCAGCAGCGACAGGTCGTGGGCCAGCACCGGCAGGGCGCCGGCGGCCACCAGTTCACCGGGGAAGGCGACCACGAAGGTCTTGCCGCGGAAGGCGTGGATGTAGGGCGCGACGGAGCGCAGCCATTGGACGAATTGGGTAGGGTTTTCCATTAGCCGCATTATAATTCGGGGCGCGACGTCCGCGCCAAATACCTTTGTAAAAAACAATGTCAGAAGCCAGTAACAAGCCAAAAAATCCGTCTAGCCGTCCGCAAAACGCTACTTCTCGTCCTCCGCGACCACGTCTGACGCCGGAGGAGCTGGCAGCGCGCGAGGCTGAACGGAACTTCCGCAACCCGCTGCCGCCTATCACCTTCCCGGAAGACCTGCCGGTGTCCGGCCGTCGCCACGAGATTGCGGAAGCGCTGCAAAATAATCAAGTCATCATCGTTTCGGGTGAAACTGGCTCCGGTAAAACCACCCAGCTGCCGAAGATTTGCCTGGAACTGGGACGCGGACAAAAAGGCTTGATCGGCCACACCCAGCCGCGCCGTATCGCCGCCTCGTCGACCGCCAAGCGCATCGCCGTGGAACTGGGCTCGCCGCTGGGCGAACACGTGGGCTTCAAGGTGCGCTTCGCCGACACGCTGCAAAAGGGCGCTTCGGTCAAGCTGATGACCGACGGTATCCTGCTGACCGAGACGCAAAGCGATCCGCTGCTCAAGGCCTACGACACCATCATCATCGACGAGGCGCACGAACGTAGCCTGAACATCGACTTCCTGCTCGGCTACCTGAAACAGCTGCTGCCGCGCCGTCCTGACCTGAAGATCATCATCACCTCGGCGACCATCGATGCCGACCGCTTCGCGCGCCATTTCGGCACGCCGGAGAAGCCGGCGCCGGTGATCGAGGTGTCGGGCCGCCTGTACAAGGTGGAAGTGCGCTATCGTCCGATCGAGAGCGACGTGCCGGCTGGCGCCAATGCCGCCGCCATCGCCAACGCCGAAGGCAAGGGCGCCCGCACCGCCGCCGCCCGCGAGAAGCGCGACCTGATGGATGCAGTGGTGGATGGCGTCGACGAACTGGCCCGCATCGGCTCCGGCGACATTCTCGTGTTCCTGCCGGGCGAACGCGAAATCCGCGACGCCGCCGAAGCGCTACGCAAGCACCATCCTCCGCACGTGGAAATCCTGCCGCTGTTCGCCCGCTTGTCGGCCGAGGAGCAGGAGCGCGTGTTCAAGCTGACCAACGCGCGCCGTATCGTCCTCTCCACCAACGTGGCCGAGACTTCGCTGACCGTGCCGGGCATCCGCTACGTGGTGGACGCGGGCCTGGCGCGCGTGAAGCGCTACAGCTATCGCAACAAGGTCGAGCAGCTGCAGATCGAGCCGATTGCGCAGTCGGCCGCCAACCAGCGCGCCGGCCGATGCGGCCGCGTGGCCGATGGCGTGTGTATCCGCCTGTACGACGAGCAGGACTTCCTGCAGCGTCCTAAATTTACCGAGCCGGAGATTCTGCGTTCGTCGCTGGCTTCTGTCATTCTGCGCATGAAGACCCTGCATCTGGCTGATGTGGAGACCTTCCCGTTCATTGAACCGCCGCTGGCGCGCGCGATTGCGGACGGCTACCAGCTGCTGCAAGAACTGGGCGCTGTCGATGAATACAACCAGATCACGCCACTCGGCAAGAAGCTGGCCAAGCTACCGCTCGATCCGCGCGTAGGCCGCATGATTCTGGCCGCGCTGGATAACGTCTGTCTGAAGGAAGTGCTGATCATTGCTTCCGCCTTGTCGGTGCAGGATCCGCGCGATCGTCCGCTGGAGCACCAGCAGGCCGCTGACGAAGCGCATAAGAAGTTCGCCGACGAGAAGTCCGAGTTCCTCAGCTACATCAAGATTTGGAACTGGTTCGAAAACGCGATTGAGCACAAGAAGACCAATCGCCAATTGCAGGACAACTGCCGCACCAACTTCCTGTCGCAACTGCGCCTGCGCGAATGGCGCGACGTGCACTCGCAAGTGCTCACCATCGTCAAAGAGCAGGGCTGGCGCTTGAACGAAACGCCTGCCACGTACGAGAACCTGCACCTCGCGCTGCTGACTGGTTTGCTGGGTAATATCGGCTTCAAGCAGGAAGACGATCCGGGCTTCCTCGGCGCGCGCGGCATCAAGTTCAATATCTGGCCGGGTTCTTCGCTGAGCAAAAAGCCGGGTAAGTGGATCATGGCGGCGGAACTGGTGGACACCACTCGCCTGTACGCTCGCTGCATCGCGCAGATTCAGCCGGAATGGCTGGAGAAGGTCGGCGGCCACCTGCTGAAAAAATCATGGGGCGAGCCGCGCTGGGAAAAGCGTTCGGCGCAGGTGACTGCATCGGAGCGCGCGACGCTTTACGGTTTGGTGGTCTACAGCCAGCGCCGCATCAACTACGGTTTGTTCAATCCAACCGAAGCGCGCGAGATTTTCATTCGCGATGCGCTGGTTGGCGGCGACTACGACACCCGTGCGCCGTTCTTCGCGCACAACCACAAGCTGGTAAAAGAGATCGAGAACCTCGAACACAAGTCGCGTCGCCAGGACGTGCTGGTGGACGATGAACTGATCGCTGCCTTCTACGACAAGCTGATTCCGGCGGAGGTGGTCAATGGCGCGGGCTTCGAGAAGTGGCACAAGGACGTAACCGCCAAGGAACCGAAACTGCTGTTCCTGAACCGCGATGAACTGATGCGCCACGAGGCCGCAGGCGTCACTACAGACCTGTTCCCGAAAAAGATGAACGCAGCCGGCCTTGAGCTGGCGCTGACGTATCACTTCGAGCCGGGCAGCGTGCGTGATGGTGTGACGCTGGCCGTGCCGCTGTATGCCTTGAACCAGCTGTCGCGCGAGCGTTGCGAATGGCTGGTGCCGGGCATGTTGAAGGAGAAGGTGCACCTGCTGCTGAAATCCCTGCCGCAGAAACTGCGCCGTCATTGCGTACCGCTGCCGGATTACGCGGCCAAGTTCTGCGAGCGCGTGGAAGAGGCGCATGCCTTCGGCCGTGGCGAGCTGATTGACGCCATCATCGCCGACATCCGCAAACAGATCACGATCACGCCGCTGACCACCGACTTCAAGCCGGAGACGCTGCCTGCTCACCACTTCATGAATTTCAAAGTGATCGACGAGCATGGCCGTCAGTTGGACATGGGCCGCAACCTCGCCACGCTGCAAGCGGAATACGGCACGCAGGCGCGCGAGAGCTTCCAAAAAATGGCCGAAGCCTCCGGCCCGCAATCGACAGTCGCCGCCCGCGCCGTGGTGCCTGCGAAAGCTGCTCCTGCCGCTGCCGCCGCGCCGACGACCAACAACATCACGCTAACGAACCTGACCTCGTGGACATTTGGCGAACTTCCAGAACTGCTGGAAATCGCCCAAGGCAAACTCACGCTGATCGGTTTCCCAGCACTGGTAGACAAGGGCACGCACTGCGACCTCGAAGTCTTCGACGATCCAACGGTAGCGGCACGTACCCACCGCATCGGCCTGCGCCGCCTGTTCGCGCTGCAAATGAAAGACCAGATCAAGTTCATTGAAAAAAGCATCCCGAACCTGCAACAAATGGGCATGCAATTCATGAGCATGGGCACGCAGGAGGAACTGCGCGAACAAATCATCAACAAGGCGCTGGACATCGCGTGCCTGCAAGACCCGCTGCCGATCGACGCCGCCAGCTTCGCCAAGCGCAAAGATGAAGGCAAATCGCGCCTGGTGCTGCTGGTGAACGAGATCGCGCGCCTGCTGTCGCAAGTGCTGACCGAGTTCCACGGCCTGCCGAAGCGCCTGCAAGGCTTGCCGCAGCAGGCGGCGCAAGACATGCAACAGCAACTGCAAGGCCTCGTGCACAAGCGCTTCCTGCAAGAGAATGAGTACAGCCAACTGTCGCACTTCCCACGCTACCTGAAAGCGATGAACGTCCGCATCGAAAAACTGCGCGGCGATCCATCGCGCGACACCAAGTTGATGGCCGAGTGGCAGCAAGCCGCAGCCGCCTGGCAGCGCGCCAACCGCGACAAATCGGCCGGCAAAAACACCGATCCGAAAATGGTGGAATTCCGCTGGATGCTGGAAGAATTGCGCGTGTCGCTATTCGCGCAAGAACTGCGCACGCCGATGCCGGTATCGGCCAAGCGCTTGCAGAAAGTGTGGGAGTCCATGCAGCGCTAAGCGCGCTGCCGTACGCTGCGCGCGGCAGCTTTCCGGTAGACTGATTTGCAACAGGAGGACGTTGCGATGAAAGTCAACACCGGCAAGCTGCTGCGAAGCCTACTCCGCGCCGGCGCCCGCACGGCCAAACTAATCACCACCGTCACCGCCGCCGCAACCACGCCGCCTAAGCCAAAGCGCAAACGCGCCGCCGCCAAGCCCCGCGTTGTGGCCACAGTGCGCGGCGGCGTCACCACGCACGCTCCGGGCAAATGGCTCTCCTCCCACGTCCTCACCGCAGCCGGGCAGCAAATGCGCTACTGGCTCTATCTGCCAAACAGCCTTTCCCCGCCCGAAGGTCTGATCGTCATGCTGCACGGCTGCCAGCAAACCGCCACTCAATTCGCCCAAGGCACGCGCATGAACCTGCGCGCCGAAAAACACGGCTACGCAGTCCTCTATCCGCAACAACTCACCAGCCACCACGCCCAACGCTGCTGGAAATGGTATGACCCCGCCACGCAAGCCGGTGGCGGTGACGCCCCCACTATCATCAGCATGATCCACAAGGTGACAACGCAATACGCCGTCAACCGCCGCCGCATCTACGTCGCAGGCATCTCGGCCGGCGCCGGCATGGCCAACATCCTCGCACTGAACCACCCAAGACTATTCGCCGCCGTCGGCCTTCACTCCGGCCCCGTGTTTGGCGCAGGACGCAACGCACTCACCGGCATCGGCATCATGCACCATGGCGCCGGCCCGCGCGCCGACGTCGCCGCCCACGAAATCCTGCTCCGGCAACCGGACTTCCCCGGCATGCCCGCCATCCTGCTCCAAGGCGAAAGCGACACCGTCGTTCGTCCCGTCAACCAAGCGCAATTAGCGCGCCAAAGCCTGCTGCTAAACCGCCTCACCGGCCCAGCGAAAATCACCAGCAAGCCACGCAGCACCATGCACGACTTCTACGCCGGCCGAAAGCTCATGCTGCGCGTGGCCCGCATCGAACAACTGGAACACGCATGGAGCGGCGGCGACGCAACGCAACCCTTCACCGCCAAGGCAGCCCCCGACGCCAGCAAGATGATGCTGGAGTTTTTCGCGCGTCACCAGCGTCCTTGAAACCTACGGCAAGGAATCGGCCAACTCGGCGCCTAGCAGCCATGCGCAATCGGGCGCAGTGGAAGAAATTTTGAGATGGCTGCCGTTGTCCCTCAAGACGGCGCCGAGCAGGCGGGCGAGGGGCATGTCCTCTTCGCGTGCCTGCACGTAGCAAGCTGGCGCACCGGCATGGCGGGCCGCCAGGCTAAGCATCATCCTGGCGTCGCTGCACGCGACCATGAAGCCGGTGCTTGCCGTCGTGGGCAGTCCAGGATCCAAGGCGGTATCGCCATCCACTTCGATCATCAGTGGCGTTGCCATGCCGTCGGCAAGCGGCAGCCCCTCGCCAATGACCGCGCCGCCAGCGAGGACGGCGCTTTCCTGGCAGGCACTGCTGGCAGCAAATGCGCCGGCGAAAGAACGGCCGTGCATGCACTCGGTGTAGCTCTCGCGCAGGTCGACGATGCCTGTGCCGTCGAGCACGAACACAGGGCCAATCACGAGGCCGGGTATCGGTGGATTCAGCAGTAAATCCACGATCGCGCGCGCAGCGTCTTCGGCGCATGAGTTCAAGGCCTCGGGCAAAATGAAGACCGGGCAGAACTTGGGCTGAGTGGCGGGTAGGGCGTCCATGGAAACTATTGTAGAAAGAATTGATCGCAGGCGTGACTAAAGCGATATAAATTCGTGTTAACTGCCCCGGCGTACCCATAACAGGGAATTGCGGTATTTCCCTCAGAAGGTAACAATGGTGGAAACTGACGACACAGGAAACATCATGGAAAACGCTGGCGCCGCCCACGTTGAGCCTGAGCTAGCCTTTGGGCCGTATCGCCTTGCCCCGTCGCACAGGCTGTTGCTCAATGATGGGCGGCCGGTACAGCTGAGCGGGCGCGCCTTCGATTTGCTGCTGGCCCTGATCGAGCGGGCCGGCGAAGTCGTGAGCAAGGAAGAGCTCATTGCGCGCGTCTGGCCGAGTACCGTGGTCGAAGAAAACAACCTGCGCGTTCACATAGGGACGCTCAGGAAAGTACTGTGTCCAGACGACAACGGCATGCGCTACGTGGAGAACGTTGTCGGGCGCGGCTATAGCTTTGTTGCGCCGGTCACCCGGATTTCTCATGATATCCGTACCACCGTCCTGCACAAGGACATCGTGCGTTTGCCCATGCTGCAAACCCGCCTGATCGGCCGCGACCAGGTCTGTGAGCAACTGGCGGGCCTGGTGGGGGAGCATCGCTGCGTCACCATCGTAGGCCCCGGCGGCATCGGCAAGACAACGGTGGCGCTGGCGGTGGCGGAGACGCTGGCGCCGATATTCGCTGAACACGTCTATTTCCTCGACCTGGCGCCGGTGACCGATGGCCGGCTGGTGGTCAGTACGGTGGCGGTGGCGCTGGGCCTGCCGGTGCTGGGCGACGACCCGCTGCCGTCGCTGCGGGCCTTCCTGCGGGACAAGCAAGCCATCCTGATTTTTGACAGTTGCGAGCACGTCCTCGACTCGGTCGCCGGGCTGGTCGAGCAACTACTGGCGGATAGCCCGCCGCTGCATATTCTGGCCACCAGCCGCGAGCCCTTGCGCGCTGCCGGCGAGAGGCTGCTGCGGCTGGAGGCGCTGGCCGTGCCGCCGGCGGCTGTCTCGCGCGACGACGCGCTGTTATATCCCTCGGTACAACTGTTCGCCGAGCGCGCCATGGCCAGCATGAATGGCCTTGAGCTTTCCGCTGAAAATCTACGGCACATCGTCGACATATGCCGGCGCCTCGATGGCATTCCCCTCGCAATCGAGCTGGCGGCCGGGCGGGCCGATTTCTTCGGCATTGCCGGGCTGTCGGCGCAGTTGGCGGACTGTTTCAACACGCTGGTTCGCGGCCGCCGCACGGCGTTGCCGCGCCATCAAACCTTGCGCGCGACACTGGATTGGAGCTTTGACCGGCTGCCTGCCGATGAGCAGCTGCTGCTACAGCGCTTCGCCATCTTCAGGGGAAGTTTTACGCTGGAGGCGGCCGTCGACATCGCCACCTGCGACGGCATCACCAAGGCCAAGGCGCTGGAGGGATTGGCCAACTTGCACGCCAAGTCATTGCTCAGCACGGAGGCTGACCAGGACACCATGCAGTACCGCTTGCTGGACACGACGCGCGCCTATGCCGGCGAAAAACTTGCCGATGCGGGCAGCACGAATATGATGGCGCGCCGCTATGCCGACTACTGCTGCCGGCTGCTCGGCAACGCCCAGCCGGACTGGGAATCGCGCTCCACCAAAGACTGGCTGGCCCAGTATGGCCGCAGCATTGATCACGTGCGCGCCGGCCTGGACTGGGCCTTCGGCCCCGGCGGTGATGCGGTGGTGGGCGTCACGCTGACCATGCTGTCGGCGCCGCTCTGGTACCAGCTCTCCCTGATGAGCGAATATCGCCAGCGGCTGGGAACGGCGCTGGCGGCCGTTGCGCGCGACCATCCCGGCGAAACCCGCTGGGAAATGCAGCTGAACCTGGCACTGGGGCACACGCTGCTGCACACGCACGGCGGCGACGCCGAGTGCACCACGGCGTTCGCCACCACGCTGCGGCTGGCCGAGCAACTGGCCGACATCGGCAGCTACATGCGCGGCCTGTGGGGCGCCTTTACGGATGCCATCTTCCGCGGGGACTACGCGCACGCCCTCGGCTTCGCGGAGCAATTCGGCAGTTACGCCAACCAGTACGCCGGGGAAGCCGAAAAAGTCATTCACGCGCGCCTGAAGTCGCTGGCGCTGCACTACCTCGGCAGGCAGGACGAGGCCCGCACCTATGCTGACCTGGTGGCGGCCCACCCGTTGACGCACGCGGCGCGGGCGCAAAACAATGGCTTCCAGTTCGATCAGCGCGTCTCATCGCTGGCCATCCAGTCACTGGTGCTGTGGATGCAGGGCTTCCCGGAGCAGGCCATGAAGGTGACCAGCGCTGCCGTCCAGGAAGGGCAGGAAGTGGGGCACAGCATCTCGCTGTGCTTTGCGCTGACGGTCGGCTGTTCTGTCGCCTCTTGGAGCGGAGCCAAGGACGTGCTTCTGCGGTGGACGGCCATGCTGCTCGACCTGTCCAGCCGCGCCATGCTGCCGAACTGGCATTACTGGGGCCGGCTATTCCAGGCGGCCTGGCTGCTTGAATACGCGCCGCATGACGGCGCGCGCGAGCCCTTGAGCGTGCTTGAGCAAAGTCCGTTCTTCGGGCCGCTGCAAGCGGAGGTGATGGCCAGCTTGCATCCTGCGTTGCTGACGCAGCATGCAGTCCAGCGCGCTGCGGATGGCCGCGCCGGCTGGTGCCTCGCGGAGATCGTCCGCCACCAGGCGCTGTCCACCAGCGATGCGGCGGCCGCCGAATCGCAACTGCAATCAGCGTTGCAGATCGCCCGCGCCCAAGGCGCAAGGGGATTCGAGCTGCGGGTGGCAATGTCGCTCGCGGCCCTGTGGTACGGGCAAGGGCGGGACGAATCCGCCTTTGCCTTGCTCAAGCCGGTTTATGAGCAGTTTGATGAGGGCCACGGCACGCGCGACCTTCAGGCGGCGGCAGCCTTGCTGGCCGACTTGCGGCCATGATTGAGGCGGCGCACTTGCAGCGTTGCGCCGATCACCAGCAGGATCAGCATCACGCCGGTAATGGCTTTCAGCTCGGGCGCTTCCGCGTCTGCGAGTAGCGGGGCGCCTGCCGGCAAGCGGGTCAGCGTCTCGGTCACCGCCGGGATCATGTGGAAGAAGAACGTCACCGACAGCAGCACGGCTTGCAGCGCGACGCGCTCGCGGATCACCCACGCGGCGGCCAGCACGATGAGCGTAAGCACCCCCAGCGCATGCGGCTTGCCGAAACCGCCATGCTGGAAGATGCCGAAGCCGGTCAGGCAGGTCAGCACCGTCATGACCAGGTAGGTTTTACCGGCCCCGTTGCTCAGGTCGATGCGCTTGTCGCGCGCCAGGCCGATCACTCCTGCGCCGACTGCGACCAGGCTAATCGCGGTATGGATGACACCTAAAGACGTTAATCCCAGCATGATGCGCCTCCTGATAATGGTAGTGGGTTACATGGGAATCCTGCACAGATCCCATGATAGGGAGACGCGTCGCCAGGTGTTAGTAAAACGAAATAAATCCTTATAAATGGTCTTGCCGTGCGGCATGCCCAATCTTCTCCTTAGCAAGGCTTAGCAAAGATTTACTCGCGCCGTAGGCCTTTGCCTCACTAAACTTTGAACCACACCGGGCACCTTGTGAACCACTCATGCAACAAAAGGAGAATGCAATGAGCAGCGCCAAGTACGCAGCATCCGACACCGCCTTGCTGCTGGTCGATCCCTACAACGACTTTCTGAGCGAGGGCGGCAAGCTGTGGCCGCCGGTGAAGGAGAGTGCGGAGGCACAGAACCTGGTGCCGAATATGAAATCCGTGGTGGCCGCCGTGCGCGCGGCGGGCATCCGGGTTTTTTATGTTCCCCATCATCGCGCCGAGCCGGGAGACATGGATCACTGGCAGTGCGCCACGCCCTACCAGCAAAGCGCGGCCAAGATCCAAGTGTTCGGCAAGGACACCTGGGGCGGCGAGTGGCACCCGGATTTTGTCCCGCAAGACGGCGACATCATCGCCAAGGAGCACTGGGCGTCCAGCGGCTTCGCAAATACCGATCTCGACATCCTGCTGCGTCAGCACGGCATCCGCAAGGTGATCATCATCGGCCTGCTTGCCAATACCTGCATTGAGACCACCGCGAAGTTTGCCATGGAGCTGGGCTACCAGGTCACGCTGATCACTGACGCCACGGCGGCCTTCAGCAAGGAAGCGATGCATGCGGCGCACCACATCAACGGCCCGACCTATGCCAGCGCAATTCTCTCGACGTCAGCCCTGCTGCACGCTTTGAAATAATTTTGAAACCACAAGGAGTATTCAACATGAAAATCGAACAATCGATCGTGCTGGTAACGGGAGCGAATCGCGGCCTGGGATTGGCGTTTGCCCGCGCCTTGGTCGCGCGTGGCGCTAAAAAAGTATATGCCGGCATGCGCGACACCGCCGGTTTTAGCGAGCCGGGAATGATCGCGGTCAAAGTGGATCTGCATGATCCGGCAAGCATTAAAGCGGCGGCGGAACAATGCGGCGACGTGAACTTCTTGCTTAACAATGCCGGCATTGCCCGCTACGAAAAGTCGGTACTTGATCCGGCGGGCTTGGACGACGCCCATGCCATGTTCGATACCAATTACTTCGGCACCGTGCGCGTGACGCAAGCGTTTGCGCCGGCGCTGCTGCGCAACGGCGCAGGCGCGATTCTCAACGTCTTGTCGGTGGCGTCGTGGATCGCCAAGCCGCTGCTGGCAGCGTACGCCGCTTCGAAGTCGGCCGAGTGGAGCTTCACCAACGCCTTGCGTGTTGAGCTGAAGGAGACCGATATCCTGGTTAGCGGCATGCATGTCGGCTTCATCGACACGGATCTCACCAAGGATCTGCAAGTGGCCAAGCTGACCGCGGAGTCGGTGGTGAATACCGCGCTGGACGGTATCGAGGGCGGCCTTGAAGAGATTATCATCGATGATGTCTCCAAGGCCGTGAAGGCGAGCCTCAGCGCCGCCAACGCTGTTTATCTGGCCCCGCCCGATATCAAGTAGCTTAAAGCAGCAGGAAAGCCAGCGCGGCGACGGCGGTTGGCAGGAGGGCACCGGCCAGGAGGCCCAAGGTGCCGATCGATTCGTCGCGGAAACCGCGGCGTAGCAGCGAGGCGCCGGCTGGATTGGGGGCGTTGGCGATGACGGTCAGGCCGCCGCCCGTGACTGCGCCGGCCACCAGCATGTATTGCGCGTCCGCCGAAATGCCGTTGATCAGCGAGCCGAGGTAGGTGAGGGCGGCGTTGTCGGTAATCGCAGTCAGGCTCATCGCGCCGAAGAACAGGGCCAGCGGCGACAGGCTTTCGACGATCGGTTGCAGCCACCATTGCTGCATCCCGCCCAGCACCACCAGCCCGGCGAGGAAGAAGCCGACCAGCAGCCCTTCTTTGATAATCAATGGATTTTGATAGCGCTGGTAAGCGCTGGTGAAGCCGAGGAATAGCATGAAGATGCCGAGGAATAGCACTGGGTGATGGCCCAGCACCACCAGCGCCGCCAAGAATCCGAGGTGAATGAGTGCCACGGCCAGCGGCACTGGTAGCTTAGCATCTCCCGCCTCGCCAACGCCGGTGCCGGCTGCTCCGTGCAAATGCTTGCGCAGTAAAAAGCTCATCGCCGTGGCGTTGATGATGACCGCCACCGCCGCCTTCCAGCCGAAGTGCGCCGCCATGTAGGCGCTATCCCAATTCCACGTGCCGGCCACCATCAGCACCGGCGGCGCGGCATACGCCGTGAGCAAGCCGCCGATCGAGATGTTCACGAACAGCACGCCCAGCGCCGCGTACTTCAACCACTCCGGCATGCCGTCGCGGAAGATCAGCGGCGCCAGCATCAGCGCGGCCAAGGTCATCGCGGCTGGCTCGGTGATCAGCGATCCGGTCAGCGGCACCAGCGCCAGACCCAGCCACACCAGCGCCAGTTCCGTCGCCACTGGCATCTGCTTGGCAATCCCCAGCAACACCCGCTGCACAATCTCCAGCACCGGCCGCGAGGCCGCCACCACCATCACCACGAACACGAATAGCGGCTCGGTGTAGTGGCGCGATTCTGCGTAAGCAATCGCGGTCTGGCCGCCGTTGAGCAAGGCCATGGCCAGCATCAGCATGAAGGCCCAGAAGCCGAACACCACCTCCACCTCGCCCAGCAAGTGGAACAGCCCGGCATGGCGCGGATAGCGATGCGACAGCATCTCGAACGATTTGGCGGCAAAAGTGTGCAGCAGCGCCAAGCCGAACAGGACGGCGCCGACCAATTGTATGGTTTGCAAAGTGCTTCCTTTGATAATGAGCTTGACCGCATGGTACAGCAAACGTGAATAAACCTTGCCAAATCAGAGTTCAAAGAGTACTGTGTATTTATACAGTATTTGCGATACAATGCCATGACACTCCCGGAAGCCGTGCACCCGTCCCTGTGGCGGGCAGATCAACTCGCCCGTAGCACCACGCGTTGCATGGACACTGGCTTTGCCGCCTTGTCCGCGCAGCTGCCCGGTGGCGGCTGG
This sequence comes from Duganella rivi, assembly GCF_009857435.1. Classification (GTDB taxonomy): domain Bacteria; phylum Pseudomonadota; class Gammaproteobacteria; order Burkholderiales; family Burkholderiaceae_D; genus Rugamonas; species Rugamonas rivi. Next base: position 94,614 of record NZ_WWCK01000005.1, on the reverse strand, counting down.
CCGGTGGGCACCTTGATCGACCTGCTGGTGCAGCAGCACGGCATCGGCGAGTTGCGCCTGTTGCAGCCGGCCTTGGCCGCGCTGGAAAAACGGCCCATCGTGCTGCTGCAACCGCCGCACGCACCGCAAGCGCTGGCGCTGGCGGCCTTGGGCATCGAGCCGTCGCAACTGCTGTGGGTGCGCAGCGGCGCCAAGGCCAGCGATGCGCTGTGGGCCGCCGAGCAAATCCTGCGCAGCGGCTGTTGTGGTGCGCTGCTGCTGTGGCAGCAGCATGCGCGCGGTGAAACGCTGCGCCGCCTGCACCTGGCGGCGCAAAGCGGCGAGACCTTGTTCTACATGCTGCGGCCGTTGGCGGCGGCGCAGGAAGCTTCACCCGCGCCGCTGCGGCTGTCACTGAAACCGGCGGCGGGCGGCCTCGACATCGGCTTTGTGAAGCGACGAGGGCCGCAGCGCGACACGCCCTTGTTCTTACCCTTAACGCCTTCTTTGCTTCAACGCCATGCGCCTCTGGATCGCTCTACACCTGCCCCGGCTCCCGCTCGAGGTATTTTGCCCGCGCTGGTCGGCGGATAACTGCACCGTCGTGCTGGAGCAGGAGCGGGTGATGGCGCTGTCCGATGCCGCGTATGCAGCGGGCGTGCGGCCGGGCTTGCGGCGCGGCGGCGCCATCATGCTGGCGCCGCAAGCGCAGTTCCAGCAGCGCGCGCCGGAGAAGGAGAGGGAGGCACTGCAAGCGGTTGCGCTGGCGCTGCTGCAATTCACGCCGCAACTGGCAGAGGCGGAAGAGGCCACGCTGCTGCTTGATGTCGGCGCCAGCCTGCGCCTGTTTGGCGGCATCGGCGCCTTGTGCCGCAAGGTGGCGCACAGCGTGCGCGCGCTGGGCTTTACCGGCTCGCTCAGTTGCGCTCCCACTGCGCGCGGCGCATGGTTGCTGGCGCGCAGCAATGGCGGTCGCACTTTGAAGATGGCCTCGCTGGAGCGCCGCCTTGATGCACTGCCGGTCGACTTGCTGCCACCGGCACGCCCCTACCTAAGCTGGCTGGAGGGCATAGGCTGCATGACGCTAGGCGAGCTATCCCGCTTGCCGCGTCCCGGCTTGCAGCGCCGCTGCGGCCGTGCCTTGCTGGACATGCTGGACGACGCCCACGGCGCGCGTCCCGAGTTGCACGAATGGATGGCGGCCCCAGCCAGCTTCCACGCCAGGCTGGAATTATTCGATCGCGTTGAAAACGCCGAAGCCCTGCTGTTCGGCGCGCATCGCCTGCTACTGCAACTGACCGGATGGCTGAGCGTGCACCAGTTGGCCGTCGAACGCATCCGCCTGCTGCTCGACCACGAGCGCGGCCGCACTGCCGGCCCGCCCACCGCCATCGATATCGTATTGGCCGAGCCCACGTGGAAAGACACGCACCTCGTGCGCCTGCTGAAAGAACGCCTTGCCAAGCAAGAACTGGATGCGCCGGTTATCGGCCTGCAGCTAGAAGCGCCGCAAGTGCAGCCGATGGCGCCGCTCAGCGATTCACTGTTCCCCGAGCCGGGCGGCAGCAAGGAAGACTGGCAGCGATTACTGGAATTACTGGCCGCGCGGCTAGGCCCGGAGAACGTACTGCAAGCCGTGCCCAGCGCCGACTACCGCCCCGAGCAAGCCAACACATGGCTCAGCATCCAGCAAAAAGTGCGTCCTGCCGAAGCGCGCGCGCAACTGCCGCCGGACATGAGCAGTCTGCCGCGCCCAACATGGCTACTGGCGAAACCCATCCCGCTGCTGATGCGCGACCACCGACCCTACTACGGCTCGCCGCTACGCATCCGCTCCACCGGCGAGCGCATCGAAGCGGGCTGGTGGAGCGATATGCAAACCCGCGACTACTTCATGGCCCAAGGCGAAGACCACGCCCACTACTGGCTATTCAAGGAACGCGACACCAGCGCCAAGGAACCCGAGCCGCGCTGGTATCTGCAAGGATTCTTCGGATAATTTAACGCTTAATCGATCGGCTTGAAGCGCTGCACCTGCTTGCCATCAACCTCGATCATCTCGAAGAACACCTCGCGCGGGCGGCACCAGATGCTGCCGTTGGCGGCGCGATATACAATCATGGTCGAGAGGTCGGATTCGAGCGTGGCTTCGCACACCAGCTCGTAGATTCCGCCTTTGTAGTGTTGGTAACGCATTGACTATTCCTCTATGAAATCACAACGACAAGAATTTATTGGCGCGCACGGCCACAAGCTGGCAGCGCGCCTCGACGCGCCGGACGGCGAGGTCAAGGCCTACGCGCTGTTCGCCCACTGCTTCACTTGCGGCAAGGACGTGTTTGCCGCGCGCCGCGTGGCGCAGGCGCTCACCGAACACGGCATCGCCGTGCTGCGCTTCGATTTTACCGGCCTCGGCGATAGTGAGGGGGAGTTTGCCAACACTAACTTTTCCTCCAACGTGGCCGACTTGGTCGCCGCCGCCGATTTTCTACGCGCCAACTACCAGGCGCCGCGCCTGCTCATCGGCCACAGCCTCGGCGGTGCCGCCGCGCTGGCGTCGGCCGCGCAGATGCCGGAAGTGAAGGCCGTGGTCACCATTGCCGCGCCCAGCACCACCATCTCCATCACCGGCATGTTCAGCCAGCACCTGGATGAAATCGCGCGAGAAGGCGAAGCGGAAGTGCAACTGGCGGGACGGCCGTTCCGCATCAAGCAGCAGTTCGTGGAAGATGCGGGCGAGCACAATTTGAAGGGGATGATCGCCGGTCTGCGGCGCGCGCTGCTGGTGATGCACGCGCCGGGCGACGACACGGTCGGCCTGGCCAACGCCATGGAAATTTTCACGGCGGCCAAGCATCCGAAAAGTTTTATTTCGCTCGACAGCGCCGACCATTTGCTGACGCAGCGTGAAGATGCTGCCTATGTCGCCAACCTGATTGCGGCCTGGGCCGACCGCTACCTGTTTTAGAAGTCTTCCGACAAGTCTTTCCAGCCCTTGCTGACAGCAAAAGCGGTGAACTCGTCCGGCGCTTCCAGCACCAGCAAACGGCCTTCCTGCAGCACCGGATCGCCGGCGGTCAGCTCCGGGCCCTTGTAGCCGACGGTGCGCAGCTGTGCCACCACCGCGCTGATCAGCGCCTTGTCTTTGTGCAAGCCGCTAATCGGCGCCTTGAAGTCGACGTAGACGTCGATGGCGCCGTAACCTTCGTCGAAGATGCGGATCGCCTTGGCGTCGTGGGCACGGCCGGAGCCGTCGGTGGCCTTGAAGGGGCCGCTTAGTTGGATGTCGGTGTCATTGTTCATGGACGCAGCATACACCAAACGCCACGATCAGCAAGGCCCCCTGGTGTTGCCGAAAGTTACTGCAACGGTTGCAGAATCGCTTCAAGACGGTCGGTCGTACCGTCGATGCGCTCAAGGCGCGGATACTTCAGGCCATCGTGGTAGTCCAGCGCCACGGTTTGATACAGCGCGCCTTTTTTGATCAGCAGGTTGATGGGTTCTTTCGAACCCTTGGCCGCCGTTACCGCTGCGCGCAGCAGTTCCGGCTTGTAGGCGCGGCCGTTCACCGCCACCACCACGTTGCCGCCGGCCAGGCCGGCCTTGAAGCCCACGCCCTCCCACTGGAAGGCTTCCAGCTTGCCATCGGCTGCCACCGAGAAGCCCAGCGAGTATTGGAAGTTGGCCGACTTGCTCAGGTCTTCCTGCGCCTTGAGGAAGTCGGTTGGTTTTTCGGTGTAGACCAGCTTCCAGCCGGCGCGCGCCAGGCCGTCCAGCGGTGCGCCCGGGCCGTGGCCGTCGAGGCGGCTGCGCAGGAATTGTGCCCAGTCGTAAGGCTGCACCGCATTGAGGGCTTTCACCACGTCTTCAAAGGTGTAGTGCTTGGCGACATTGACGCCGTCATCGACACCGAAGAAGCTGCGCGCGAAATCGTTGAGCGATTTTTTCTCGCCCGACAGTTCGCGGATCTTGGTGTCGGCATCCAGCCAGATCAGTTCGCCTTCCGAGTAGTAATCCTCGGCACGCTGCCAGTTGTTCCAGCCCTGTGGACGGCGCGCGTTGACGATAGGATCGTTGACGGTGTCTTGCACGGCGCGCCATTCGCGGCCCTTGACGTTGTCGTAGCGGGCGGCGGTGGCGGCGATCAGGTCGCGCGTGTGTTCGGCCTTGATCAGGCCCGAGCGCGCGGCCAGCACCGCGCCCCAGTACTGGGTCTGGCCTTCGTACACCCACAGCAGTTCGTTTTGCAGCGGGGTGTTGAAGTCCGGGACGTTCTGGCCGGCAGGGCGGCGGAACTTGCCGTTCCACGAGTGGGTGAATTCGTGCGACAGCAATTCGCGGCGTGCTTCGTACTTGTTCCACTCGGTGAAGTAGCCGAGCTTGACGCCGTTCTCGCTCGACTGGTGGTGCTCGCGGCCGATGCCGCCGAATTCATCGCTGATCGCGAACAGGAAATCGTAGTGCTTGTAGTGCTGCGAGTTGAACAGCTTGTAAGCCTGCTGCACCATCTCGCGGTGCGGCGCGATTTGTTCAGGCGTTGCTTCCAGCTGTTCCGGCGAGTCGGCCACCACGTTCAGGCGCACCGGGATTTTCGCGCCCGGATCGAGGTCGATCTGGCGGAAGTAGCGGCCGGCAAACAGCGGCGAGTCGATCAGGGTTTCCAGATCCAGCGGCTTGAAGGCGACTTCATCACCTTTGCGTTCCTGCTGCTCCAGCGCGCTGCCGAACTGCCAGCCGGCCGGCACGGTCAGGTTCGGCTGCACGGTGATCTTGCGGCTGTTGTAGCCGGCCGGGTACAGCGTGACCGATTGCCATTGCACGCCGAGGATATCGTTGGTCATGGTGGTGCGGCCTTGATTCGGCTCGACCGGCGACAGGTACTGGAACTCCACGTCCACGCTGCTGGCGCCCTTCGGCACGGTGAAGCTGAAGGCGTACACATTCACCGGATCGCGCTTCCATTCCAGCGGCTGGCCGTTGGCGCTGACTTTCAAACCGGCGAACTGGTTGAGCGCGCCGCTCGGGCCGTGGTTACCGGGGATCCATTGCGGATACAGCAGCGTCAGTTTGCCCGGCTTGGCCGGGATGCTTTCGCGCACGCGGAAAATATTCTGGGCGGTGTTGGATGCATCCACTTTCAGGACGATGGTGCCCGGATAAGGCTGGTCGGAAGCGGCCTGGGCGCTGAAGGCGGTAGCCAGCACGGCGGCAAGTACGGCGCGGGTGAAGGACATAATTTTTTGATAAAACGGTTAACAAGAGGAAGAGTGTAGCACGCAGGAAACGAAAAATTTTTTTAAAAAACCTCTTGAAAGCATTTTGGGCCGACTTATATGGGGATCAGCGGTTGCCTGATTGTAGGGGCCGCGAGAGGGGAAACCTCCCCACCATATCGCTTAACTTGAAAAGGATATTTACCATGCGTACTTTTGACCTCGCCCCACTGTACCGTTCCGCCATCGGCTTCGATCGCCTGGCACAACTGCTGAACGACGCCCAGCGCAATGACACCCCTAGCTATCCCCCATACAACATCGAGCTGGTCTCGGATGACCAGTACCGCATCGTCATGGCACTGGCCGGCTTCAGCCGCGAAGAAATCGACATCACCTTCGAGCGTGACTCGCTGACCGTGGTGGGCCGCAAGCAGAAAGACGCCACCGAGCGTACCTACCTGCACCGTGGCATCGCCGCACGCGATTTCGAGCAGCGCTTCCAACTGGCCAACCATGTCAAAGTGACCGGCGCCAGCTTTGATAACGGCATGCTCACCATCGAACTGGTGCGCGAGATTCCCGAAGCGCTGAAGCCACGTAAAATCGTCATCAACGGTGGCGAAAACGTGACCGCGCTGGAGCAGCGCGCAGCTGCTTAATCCAGCTTTAATATCGTAGTTACAACTGGCCGGTTATCCGGCCAGTTTTGCGTTGTAAGCAGCTGTTTAGGTTAAGTAGGGCCTAAGTTTTTACCCTCATATTGGATACATCTAAAGTCTTCATTGTCATAGGAGAACCGTTATGTCCAACACTACTCTCAAGCGTGCCGCTGCAGCCGTCGCCATACTGGGCGTGGTCGGCGTGGGCGGTGCCGTCGTCGTCAAACAAAATGCTGCGGTTGCCGCCGCTACCGTGCCGGTAGCCGCTGTCGCGCCGGCCGCCACCCCGGCTCCGGTGGCGGCACCATCCATCTCCTTGCCAGACTTCAGCGTGATCGTGGCCCACAATGGCCCGGCTGTGGTCAACATCAGCGTGACCGGCAGCACCAAGACCGCTTACAACGGCCCGCAAGGGCGGGACGACCCGTTTGCCGACGATCCTTTCTATGAATTCTTCCGCCGCTTCCAGCAAGGCCCGCAGCGCGGCCAGCGCGCCCAGCCCACGCATGGCCTCGGCTCCGGCTTCATTATTAGTTCCGACGGCACCATCCTGACCAATGCCCACGTGGTGCGCGACGCCAGCGAGGTGGTGGTCAAGCTGACCGACCGCCGCGAATTCCGCGCCAAGGTGCTGGGCTCCGATCCGCAAAGCGACGTCGCCGTGCTGAAGATCGACGCCAAGAATTTGCCGGTGGTGCCGCTGGCGAAAGCCAACGATTTGAAAGTGGGCGAGTGGGTGCTGGCGATCGGCTCGCCATACGGCCTCGACAACACCGTGACTGCCGGCGTGGTCAGTGCCAAGGGCCGCGCGATCGGCGACGCCAGCGTGCCGTTCATCCAGACCGACGTGGCGGTGAACCCCGGTAACTCGGGCGGGCCGCTGTTCAACACGCGCGGCGAGGTGGTCGGCATCAATTCGCAGATCTATAGCCAGACCGGCGGCTATCAGGGCTTGTCGTTCGCCATCCCGATCGATGTGGCTAACAAGATCAAGAACCAGATCGTCGCTACCGGCAAGGTGGTGCACGGCAAGCTGGGCGTGACGGTACAGGAAGTGAACCAGGGCTTTGCCGATTCCTTCAACTTGGCAACGCCGGAAGGCGCGCTGATTTCGAATGTCGAGCGCGGCGGCCCGGCCGACAAGGCTGGCCTGAAAGCTGGCGACGTGATCCGTGCCATGAACGGTCAGAAGATCATCAGCTCGGCGGATCTGCCGTCGATGGTTGGACTGTCGAGCCCTGGCGAGAAGGTCACGCTGGACGTCTGGCGCCAGGGCAAACCGGTGCAGCTGACCGCCACCCTGGGCAACGCCAAGGACAAGGTGGCCGCGCAGGATGACGACGGCCCGGCCGACCAGGCCACTGCCAAGCTGCGCCTCGGCCTGTCGCTGCGCCAGCTCGATCCATCGGAGCGCCGTGAATCGGGCATCGCCAGCGGCTTGCTGATCCAGGATGCCGGCGGCGCGGCTGCCAGTGCCGGGGTGCAGCCGGGCGACGTGCTACTGTCCGTGAACGGCCGCCCGGTCAACAGCGTTGATCAAGTGCGCGAAGTGGTGGGCAAGGCCGGCAAGTCGGTGGCATTGCTGATCCAGCGCGGCGACGATAAAATCTTCATACCTGTCCGACTGGGCTAAGCAAATAACAAGGAAAAATATGCGACTTCTGCTGGTAGAAGACGACACCATGATCGGCGAAGTAGTGCTAGACCTCCTGCGGGCCGAGCACTACGCCGTCGATTGGGTCAAGGACGGCGACATGGCCGACACCGCGCTACAAACCCAGACCTACGACCTGGTGTTGCTGGATCTGGGCCTGCCGCGCAAGGACGGCCTTGAAGTGCTGCGCTCGATGCGCCTGCGCAAAGAGCTGACCCCGGTGCTGATCGCCACCGCGCGCGATGCCAAGGAACAGCGCATCGCCGGCCTCGACGCCGGCGCCGATGATTACGTGCTCAAGCCCTACGACCTCGACGAACTGCTGGCCCGCATCCGCGCCTTGCTGCGCCGTTCGGCCGGCCGTGCCGAGCCGGTGTTCGAGCATGGCAACGTCACGGTCAATCCGCAAACCCGCGAAGTCATGGCCGACGGCAAGCCGGTCAGCCTGTCGGCGCGCGAGTGGGCGGTGCTGGAAGCGCTGATTGCGCGGCCCGGCATCGTGCTGTCGCGGCACCAGCTCGAAGAAAAACTGTACAGCTGGAAGGATGAAGTCAACAGCAACGCGGTGGAAGTCTACATCCACGGCCTGCGTAAAAAACTGGGCGCGGAGCTGATTCAGAACGTGCGCGGCTTGGGCTACATGGTTCCCAAACTATGAAGGTGAAGATGCCGTCGTTGCCACGGGTGCCAGTGGTAACGCACTCGCTGCGCGGTCGCTTGCTGTGGTTCCTGTTGGCCGCCATCACCATGGCGGCCATCGCACAGGCGATGATTGCCTACCGCAGCGCGCTCAACGACGCCGACCAGATCTTCGACTATCACATGCAGCAAATGGCGATGTCGCTGCGTTCCAGCGCCACGCTGACCAACAAGGCGGCCGACACGGCAGCCGATCCCGAAAACGACGACCTCGTAGTGCAAGTCTGGACGCCAGACGGCGCGCAAGTGTTCCGTTCGCTGTCGCGCGCGGCCTTGCCGCAGCGGGCGGTGCTGGGCTTTTCCAACGTCAAGGTGAAGAACACCACCTACCGCATCTTCTCCGTCCAGACCTCCAACCAGACCGTGCAAGTGGCGCAGGATATGGCGGTGCGCCAGCGCATGGCCGGTACGCTGGCCTTACGTACGGTCGGCCCGATTGCCGTGATGGCGCCGGTGCTGATGCTGGTGGTGTGGTGGGTCGTGTCCGGCTCGCTGGCGCCGGTGTCGCGCGTCAAGCGGCAGGTGGCGGCGCGCCAGGCCGATGACTTGTCGCCGGTGTCGGAAAACGATTTGCCGGATGAGGTGCTGCCGCTGGTGCAGGAGTTGAACCTGCTGTTCGTGCGGGTGCGCACGGCGTTCGAGGCGCAGCAGCACTTTGTGGCCGATGCCGCGCACGAGCTGCGCACGCCGCTGGCGGCGCTGAAGTTGCAGGTGCTCAGCCTTGAGCGCGCGCCGGACGAGGCGGCGCGCAAGGTGGCGGTGTCGCGCGTGTCGGCCGGCATCGAGCGCGCCACCCGGCTGGTCGAGCAATTGCTGGTGCTGGCACGGCAGGAGGGGGGCATCGAGGAGATCAAGCTGGAGCCGGTGAATTTGAGCGAACTGGTCAAGCGCGTGCTCGGCGACATGAACGGCCTCGCGCAGGCGCGCCAGATCGACCTCGGCCTGCATCATGCCGACGAGGTGATGGTGGCGGGCCAGCAAGACGCACTGCTTATCCTGCTGCGCAACCTGGTCGACAACGCCATCAAGTACACGCCGGCCGGCGGCACGGTCGATATCGACATCCGCCGTAGCGTGCCCGCCACAAAAAATGCCAAGCCGCGCATCCTGCTGAGCGTGGAAGATTCCGGCCCCGGCATCCCGCCGGAAGAGCGCGAGCGCGTGTTCAGCCGCTTCTACCGCGTGCCGGGCAGCCCTGCTGGCGGCAGCGGCTTGGGCATGGCGATCGTGCAGTCGATTGCCGAGCGCCACGGCGGCGTGCTGTCGCTCGACCAGTCCGAGCGGCTGGGCGGCCTGAAGGTCAACGTCGATTTTCCCGAGACTAGCAAGCCCACTCCAGCTTAAAATGCCGTTTTAACACGGTGCTGGAGTGGCGCATGAAGAAAATCGGCTTTTCGGGAACCCTGGATCCGATCACCAACGGTCATATGTGGGTGATCAACGAAGCCCGTTCGCTGGCGGACGAGGTGGTGGTGTTCCTGTCCGAGAATCCTGCCAAGAAGCCCAAGTTCTCGGCCGAGGAGCGCAAGAGCATCATTGCGCTCAGCTGCGCCGAGCAGGGCTGGGACAATGTGTCGGTGGTGATCGTGCGCGGCGACTACACGGCGCGCGCGGCCAAGAAGCAGGGCGTCGAGTGCCTGATCCGCGGCATCCGCACCACCGCCGATTTCGATTACGAAAACCTGATCCAGCAAACCAACGTCGACGTGCTGCAAGGCGCCAAGACGGTGTTCGTCATGCCGCCGCGCGACCTGGGCTCGGTGAGCTCGTCCTTCGTCAAAGCGCTGGAAGGGCCGATCGGCTGGAACTGGATCATGAAGAAATTCGTGCCCGGCCCGGCCTACCATGCCTGGGTGCTGAGCTGGCTGCGCCGCGAGTGGGAAACGCTGTGGGATTACGCGCACCGCGACGCCACTGCCATTGCCCACGCCGACCAGTGGTTCGTGCAGCTGACCGGCCCGACTGCGTACGGCGGCACGGCGCGCCACTATCACAACCTCGACCACCTGGTGCACGGCCTGTGCGAGATCCGCGTGTGGGCGGCCAATACGCGGCCGGACCAGGCCGACGTGGACATCATCAAGCAAGCCTTCTGGTTCCATGACGCCGAGTACGGGCATAGCGGCGAGCCCGGCACGCTCAGCAACGAGGAAGCCAGCGCGCAACTGTGGCTGGGCAGCCATCTCGGACAAGAAATGGCCGATGCGGCCGAGTTGATCCGGGCTACCGATCACTTCCAGGAAGCATCGATCACGCACCGGCTCAAGGACATTTTGCTGTGTGTGGACTTGGCGATCCTCGGTCAGGACGACGAGGTCTACCAAAACTATGCGCGCGCGATCCGGCAGGAATACATCCACCTGCCGGATGCCAGGTATCGGGAGCAGCGCGGCGGGGCGCTGGCCCACCTGTGCCGTAAAGCGCAGGCGGGACAACTATTCCGCGATGCTTATTTTGCCGACCAGTACAACGAACGCGCCATCGACAATATGCAGCGCGAGATGGAGCGCCTGGCCGTTAAATAGGCGGCAGCTCGATGCTTTCCTTGCGGACGGCCATGGCCTCGCCTAGTTCTTCCAGGTCGAGCTTGGTCTTGCGCACTTTCGGGAACATCTCGCCTTCCTCTTCCTCAACGTGGTGCTCGATCATTTCCGACAGCACCTTGACTTTCGCGTCGAACAGATCGTCCGTTGGCTCCATGGTTTGGATCTGGGCGATCAAATCCTTGGCCGAGGCGTGTTCAACAACGGCTTCGTCCATCAGATCTTCATCCTTGATGACTTCGCGCACGGCGGGATAGAAAATCTCTTCCTCGATCATGGCGTGCTTGGTGAGCGCCTCGCAGATTTGCAGGGCCAGCTTACGCTTGCTGACATTTGCCCGATCGCTCAGCCCTTCAAACTGCTCGAACATCGCCTTCACCTCTTCGTGATCTTCGATCAGCAGGGCGATGGCGTCTTGCGGTTGGGTTTCGGTAGGAATAGGTTTCGGAATTTTATCTGACGATGTTGACGTGGTTCTCATGTTGGCTCCTTGCATGGCTAATGAACAGGCGGGGACTACCAATTCAGTCTAGGAGCCGCTCCAGGCCGGGTCTGTGCGCCGTCCCACGTAGGAGTGCCGTATTAGAAGCGATTCCAGTTGTTGCGGCGGTGTTCGCTCGCTTCCTTCATCAGGTGGCTGGCGCGCAGTTCGTCGCGCGGAGTGATCGCGTCGCCTAGCTGGACGGTCATGGCGAGTTCCTGGATGGCGGGCGGGTACTCGTGCTCGGCCGCTTCTTCAAGGAAATGGCGGGCCTTGGCACGGTCTTGCGCCACACCCGCGCCTTCGTTGTAGATGTTAGAGAGCAGGAACATGGCGTGCGCATTGCCAAGTTCGGCCGCTTGCGATAGCCAGTGCGCCGCTTGCACCGCATCTTGTTTCACGCCTTCGCCGTTCTTGTAGAGCAGCCCCAGCACCAGCGATGCTTTCGCGTGCTGGTGCTGCGCAGCCACCGTGTACCACGCCGACGCGGCAGCCGGCTCGGCAGGCACACCCAGCACGCCGATGCGCAGCATCTCGCCCAGTTGGAACGCCGCTTCCGTATCGCCGCCGCGCGCTGCTTGCTCAAACAGCTTGAGCGCATCGGCACGCTGCTTCGGACGCGACTGGTACAAGATAGCCAGCTCCCGCTGCGCCACCGGCATGTTTTGCTCGGCCCACGCCATGAGCTTGCGCTCGGCGTGGGCGTCGGCCTCTTGTTTGGCCTTCATGCCGATGACTTCGATCTGCGCCGAGGTCGGCTTCTCATGTTGGATCTGGCAGCCAAACAGAACGGCCGAGGCCAGCAGCGGGAGCAGGATGCGCATGTTATTTGCTCAGGTCGATGGTGTACTTGGCAAAGCCGCTGGCGTCCAGGCCGCCCTCGGCCGTGACAGCGGTGATGCCGCTGCTCTTGGCCAGCGCCAGGTGGCCCGGCGCCGAACGCAGAATCACCGGGCCGGCCGTCGCCACTTTCACAAAGCTCCAGCTGCGCGCGCTGCCGTTGCCGGCCAGCGTGACCTTGCCGGTCGCCGTGCCTTGCGCCGACAGGTAGTTGCTGACCACGGTCTGGTTGGCGTCCGGCGACTTGATGATGGTCTTGCTGCCATCGATGCCCGGCACCGCGCCACCGCCGCCCGCGCGGTAGTCATTGGTGGCGACGATGAAATCATCGCCATCGGCCACGGCCTTGCCCAGGTAGGTCAGGTTGACGATGCGGCTGCCGGCTGGCTTGGTCACGTCGATCTGGTAGGTCAGGGCGTTGTTCTCGGCGTAGAACACGTCGTAGTTGTAGATGGTGCCGTACGATGGCACCAAGTCCTGCTCGGTGGTCTTGGCCGGATCGATCTGGCCGAACTGCTTGGCCGCCGTTTCCAGCCACGCCTTTAGGTCGGAACCCTTGATTTTCACCGCTTGCAGGTTGTTGTTCGAGTACAGGTACAAGTCGCCCGGGTTGCGCACTTGCAGGCCGACTGGCGCTGCCGCGCTCGCACCCGGCGCCACGTCGGTAAAGTCGGAAGGCCCGTTGCGGCCGGCTTTGAACGGCGCGCTGCACGAGATCACCGGGATGTTCTTGTAGCTGGCGATGGTCGCATCGGTGCTGGTGGCGATGAAGTTCTTCACGTACGCCAGCTGGGCCTGATTCACCAGCTGGATCGCGCTGACGTCGCCTGCCAGCGAGAAGTAAGACGACATCTCAAAGTCGGTGCTCACGCCCAGCGGTTGCTTGGCGTAAGCGATGGTGGCTGCGTGCTCGGTGGCGATCAGCGGCGCGACGCTGCTGTCGGCGGCGATGTTGGTGGCGCCATCGGTGTATTTGAAGCCGCGCGATTCCACGGTGGTTTTAGCAGGCTGCACCACCCACTTGCCGCCGGTGTAGGCCAAGGTCAGCTTAATGATGCCGAGGCGGCGGCCCCAGCTCTGCGCCATCACCGTCGGCACGCCGTTGACGAAGCCGTTGATGGCGTCGATCTTGGCGCTGGCCGGGAAGGCCGCGAACGATGGATCCAGTGCCGCTGCGCCAGTCTCTTTGCCTTTCGGGAAGATCAGGTGCGAGTGGCCGATCAGCAGCGCGTCGATGCCGGTGGTGGTCAGGTGGTAGGAGCCATTTTCCATCTTCGGGCTGTAGGTGCTTGGATCGAGGCCGCCGTGCGACAGCGCCACTACCAAGTCCGCGCCCTTGCTGCGCATCTCAGGCACGTACTGCTTGGCCGCTTCCTGCACGCCGGTCACGGCAACCTTGCCGGCCAGGTTTTTCTGATCCCATTCCAGGATCTGCGGCGGCACAAAGCTCATGATGCCGACGTTGAGTTTGACGTCCAGCTTGGCGCCATCCGGCTGCGTGGCCGAGAAGGTGCGCGGCAGCAGGGTGTACGGCTGCACAATCGGCTTGCCGCTGCTGACGCCGGTCACGTTGGTCAGCACCAGCGGGAAGGCCGGCGCGCCGCAGGTGCCGCTCGGTTTGGTTACGCCCGGGATGCCGAAGTCGGTATTGGTAATCTGGCTCAGGTACGGCAGGCCGTAGTTGAATTCGTGGTTGCCGAAGCCGCCGCCATCGTACTTCATGGCGTTCATGACCTTGTGCACGGCCAGCGTGTCGGTGCAAGGAATCGGCTTGGTGACGGCTTGCAGGTCGCCCAGCAAGGTGCCCTGGATGGTGTCGCCGTCGTCCAGCAGCAGGTTGTTCGGGTTCTCGGCACGCGCGGCCTTGACCAGCGCGGCGGTGCGCTCCAGGCCGAGACTGGTGTCCTCGGCCAGCGAGTAGTAGTTGTAGCTCATCACGTTGGCGTGGATGTCGGTGGTTTCCAACAGGGCCAGGGTGACCGTGGTGCCTTCCGGGATCGCCGGAACGGCTGGGGCGGACGGAGCGTTGTCGCCGCCGCATGCTACGAGACCGGCAGCGCTCATGGCGGCCAGCATCACCAGATTTAATTTCATCACAACCTCGAATAAGGGGAAAATTCAAGGTTGCGACTTTAGCTATTTATCGTGACAGCGCCATGACATGGCGCAATCAATATGCCCAGTACGGCCCGGCCTTGCCGGCCACGGTGGTGTTTTCCATCACCACGAACACGCGGCGGCCGTAGAAGAAGGGCATGCCCCAGTCGAAGTAGTTACCGGACGACGTGCTGCTGCCCACCGTGCCGCCGACCTGCGCCGCCGTGATGCTGGACGACAGGCTGACCAGGTTCACCACGTTGAAGCTGACTGTGCCGGAGGCGCTGCCGTCCGAGGCGGCGTTGGTGGCGGTTAGCGACAAGGTCGAGGCCGGGCAGTAGAAGTCGCCGCCCGAGCATTGGCGTATCGTGCTGTCGGTGAAGAAGTAGCCGTTGGAGCCGCTGTCGATGAAGCTGGCGCTGTAGGTCTTGCCCTTGTAGGTGGTGCTGAAGTCGCCGCTGCTGTTGGCCTTGTAGATGGTTTCGCTGGCGATGGTGTTGTTGCTCTGCGTGTTGACGCCGAACACCAGCGTGCCGCTGACCGAGGTCAGGCCGGAGGTGCCCACGCTCGGCATGGTAATCAGCAAGCCATTGTTGTTGACGGCGAACGAGGCTACCGGGTTGCTGATCTGCTTGGCCAGCGGCATGGCGCTGGCAGCGCAGCTGCCGCTGGCGCAAGCGTAGTACACGCCGCTGATGGCCGCGTTGGCGCACGCGGTGCCGCAATCCTGCTTGAACATGCCGACGCCGAGGATGCCTTTCGCGCCAATCGCCGACAGCGTGCCGAGGTTGGCGCCGGCGCTGCTGCAGGTGGACGGCGTGCTGGTGTAGCTGGCGCCGGTATCGCCGATCACCTGGATCGAAATGCCGGAGGCCACTTCGTCGGCGATCTTGACGTCGGCCTGCCGCACCGCGCCCCAAGTGTAGCCGCTGATGAACTTGCCGCATTCGCCGGCATCGTCGCCGGAGGCAGTGGTGACGGCTGGCAGCGCCAGCGCCGAACTCAGCTGGCTGGCCAGCAGGCGCAGGCCGTAGGAGCCGGTATCGAGCAGCACATGGTCGATGGTCTGGCAAGTGCTGGTGCCGGGACGGCACACCGTCACGCTGACATAAGGCACGTTGATCACGCCGCTGACGCCGCTCGGGCCGCTATCGACGATGATGGCGGTGCTGTTGCTGAGCGCAGCCGTCACGCTGAGCGCGGTACTGCCGGTGGCGCTGCCGCCGTCGCCGCTGCACGTGAGGCTGTAGGTGAAAGCGCCCGCTGCGCTTGGCGTGATGGTGACCGAGCCGGAGGTGGCTTTGCTGCCGCTCCACGCACCGCTGGCATTGCAATTGGTGGCGTTGGCCGACGACCAGCTCAAGGTGCTGGTCTGCGCGGTGGTGATGTTGGCCGGGGCCAGCGTCAGGCTGACGGTGGGCGAGGGCGGCGGCGTGCTGACCGTTACCACGGCGGTGTTGCTGACAGTGCCGCAGGTGAGCGTGTAGTTGGACGTGCCGGCCGCGCCCGCCGTCACGCTCTGCGTGCCGCTGCTGGCGACCGTGCCGCTCCACGCGCCGGAGGCCGTGCAGCCGCTGGCCGGCGCATCGCTCACGCTCCACGTCAGCGTGATGACTTGGCCGGTGGTGGTGGCGGTCGGTGTGGCGCTGATGCTGATCACGGGTGTGGCGACCGTCATCGCTTCTTTCGAGGTGCTGCTGCTGGTGCTGGAAGACGAACCGCCGCCACCACACGCAGCCAGCATCAGGCACAGCAGGACGCCTGCCAAGGATGGATATTTCATGCGCCGCGTCCTTATTCGATGGTGCTGGTGTCGAAGCCCGCAGGCAGCGAAGCCGGGATCCATGCTTGGCCGGCAAAGGCGCGCATGTGGCCGTTGGAGACGATCACCACGTCGGACTGATCCACCGCCAGCTGCGAGTGGCCGGCCTTGGGCCGCTTGGCCGCATTGCTGGTCATGACGGTGAATTTATCGCCGAGCAGCGTGCGCAGGTCGGGCAGCGTCGGGCCTTTCCAGCTGACGGCAAACACCACGCCGCTGGCGTCGGTGTATTCGCGCACGATGGTGCCGCTGTCGAGCGTGGATTGGGTGACCGTGTAGACGGCGTCGCTGGCCTGCGTTGTGGCAGCAAGACTGCGCGCAGCCAGCTTGGTCTGCGTGGTCGGCGTGCCGAAATTGGAAGGGGAACTGCCGAGTGCCGCCCACGCAAGTGCGCCTTGCAGCAGGGACAGAAACAACATGAGGGTGAACGCGCGGCGCATAGAACACTCCATTGCCGAAAATTAAGACAATGGAGTGTAGAACGGCCGCGCGCTAGATTACGTTAGCCAAATGTAAGCAATCGTTACATCAGAACTTCACGTACAGGCGGCCGAAGTAGGACGCGCCGTTCAGGCCAAACTGCACCGACTCGTACTTGAAGCCGTTGTCGGTTTCGTCCGGGTTCTGGGTGCTTGGGTGCACGTTGAAGATGTTGTTGCCGCCAAACGAGAACTTCATGTTCTTGTTGATGGTGTAGGTGAAGGCCAGGTCAGCCGAGGTCTTAGCCTTGTAGTGCTGGTTCTCCACGCCGCCGGCGGTGCCGCTGTAGGTGCCGAGGGTTTGCGGGCCGAAGTGGATGATCTTCAGATCGCTTTCCCATGCGCCGGTCACGTAGTCGAAACCGAGGGTGGCCTTCGAACGCGGTGCGCCTTGCTCGATGTACAGGCGTTCCTTCTCCGACAGCAGCACGTCTTCATAGCCTTTCAGCGAAGCTGGGGCGTGGATGCCGGTCACTTCGGTCTTGCTGACGTTCATGGCCAGGAAGGTGGTCAGCTTGTCGGCGCCAAAGCTGGCTTTGTGCGACGCGGTCAGATCCAGGCCCTTGGTCTTGGTGTCGACCGAGTTGACGAAGAACTGCGCCTGGCCTACGCCCAGCGTTGCCAGCTTGGTGGCCAGTGCAGGGTAGTTGCTGTCGTCAAAGCGGCCGGACAGCACGATGCGATCCTTGATCTTGATCTGGTACAGGTCGGCGGTGACGGAGACCGCCTGGGTTGGCGTCCAGGTCGAGCC
Source organism: Duganella rivi (assembly GCF_009857435.1). Classification (GTDB taxonomy): domain Bacteria; phylum Pseudomonadota; class Gammaproteobacteria; order Burkholderiales; family Burkholderiaceae_D; genus Rugamonas; species Rugamonas rivi. Next base: position 77,394 of record NZ_WWCK01000005.1, on the reverse strand, counting down.
CAGCGTGAAGCTGGTCGATTTTTCCTTGTTCAGCTTGGGAATGCCGGCCAGGTTGGTGACCGCGCTGTTGTTCGGCGCCAGCACCACGTCGGTCGGCACGCCGCCGATGAAGTCGGTGAAGGTCGACGAGAAGTACATCTGCTGCAGCGACGGTGCGCGGAAGCCGGTCGAAGCCGAACCGCGCAGCAGCACCGCCGGGGCCACGCGCCAGCTGCCGGCCAGTTTGCCGGTGGTGGTCGAGCCGAAGTCGCTGTAGCGCTCGTAGCGCACGGCGCCTTGGGCTTTGACGGTGTCGGTCAAGTCCGCTTCCAGGTCGAGGTAGGCGGCCGTGCTGTGACGGTTGGCGTCCACTTGGTCGGCTGGCTGGAAGCCTGGGAAACCTTGGCTGCCGGCGTTGCCGCCGATGCCCACGCCGTCGGCGTCGATGTAGGAACCGGCTTCACCGGCGTAGATCTTGTAGTTCTCGTGGCGGTACTCGCCGCCGAACGCCACGTTCAGGCCGCGGCCGATCAGGCCTTCGAAGTAGCGGTTGAAGTCGAGGTTGGTGGTCAGCTGTTCAAACTGGAAGCCGCCGGCGTTGAAGCTGGTCGGACTGATGCCTTTGCCGCCGGCCAGCAAGTCCTTGTTGGCGATCGACGCATTCAGCGTGTTGCTGATGTCGTAGATCATCTTGTTCTTGCCGTAAGTCTGCGACAAGTCCATATTCCACTCGCCCAGCTGGTTGCGGTGGCCGAGGATGGCGTACTGGTCGTCGATCTGCGCGTTGATGAACGGCACGAAGCCGTTCGGGTACATGGCGGCCGAGTTGCGCGATGGGATGTCGTCGCTGCCGATGCCGCCGCGCGCCCATGCGCCCGACGAAGCGTCGCGGCTTTGCGCGCCAGCGGTGAAGTACAGGCGGCCGGTGCCGACGGTAGGCAGTTCGCCGTTCAGGTAGACGGTCTGGTTCTTGGTCTTGCTGTCGCCGATGGTGCGTGGATTGTCGGCTTCGGCGCGGTTCGAGCGGCCACGGTCGAGGTATTCGCCGGTGATGCCGAGCACGCCGCCATTGCCGATCTCAAAACCGCAGTAGGCCGAGGCCAGCCAGTTCTTGCCGTCGCGCTTGCTGTACTGGCTGTAGCCGGTCACGGCTTCGCAGCCCTTGGATTTTTTCAGGCCGATGTCCATCACGCCGGCAATCGCGTCCGAACCGTACTGGGCGGCGGCGCCGTCACGCAGCACTTGCACGTCCTTGATGGCCAGCATCGGGATGGCGTTCATGTCGGTGCCGGTGTTGCCGCGGTTGCGCGCGCCGAACAGGTTGACCAGCGCGGTGGTGTGGCGGCGCTTGCCGTTCACCAGCACCAGGGTCTGGTCGGAGCCGAGGCCGCGCAGGGCGGCGGAGTCGACCAGGTCGGCGCCGTCGGAGCCGGTCTGGCGGGTCGAGTTGAACGATGGCGAGATGTAGGTCAGGGTTTGCGCCAGGTCGAACTGGCCACCGCTCTCGGCGGTCTTGCTCAGTGGAATCACGTCCACCGGCACCGTGGTGTCGGTGGCGGAACTGGTGGCGCGGCGCGAGCCGACGATGCTGACCGATTGCATCGAAGCATCGGTCGATTGTGCGTAGGTTTCAGTGGTCAGCGCCAGGGTGCTGGCGCCGTACAGACTGAGCAAGACGGCTTTACGTAAGGTGGTATTAGCGAACACGTGTCGTCTCCCATGAAAAATTTGATTTTATGCAAATTAGTCATATAGACAGGTGATTTTGTAGCATTAAGACAATCAAACATTATTTTGTGTTGTATGCATGCTTCACCTAGGTGATCGTTCTACGTAGTGCTACGCAAACTCGGTTTTTCCGCCAATTAAAATACTTTCGCCGCGCCGCTCGGTGCGCAGCAGGCAGGGGGTGCCGACATTGGCGCCCTGGTAGAGGGTGATGCCGGTTTGCAGGTGGACGGTGAGGGCGCCCGCCGCCACGCCGGTGGCGCCGTCTTCGGCGGCTGGATCGAGGTGATTCAGATTGCGGCCTTCGAGTGCGCCGTCGTCGCGGCGGCTCCAGGCGTAGCAGCCGCTGACGCCGTGCTGCGTGCTCCATTCGTTGATAAGCGGCAAGTCCGGTGTGAGGGCTTGCAGGATGGTGGTATTAGCCACCTCCAGCAGCAGCTTGGGGCTGCCGACCGAGGCGATCACCGGCGGCGAGGCCAGCTGGATGCCCGGTGCAGCCAGCAGCAGGCCCGGCAACTCAGGCGTTATGACGACATCCGGCGCCGCTTGCCTGGTCAATTGAACGAACACCTCGCCGTCTTGCAGAATCAGCGTCAACGGCTGACCACGCATGGCCGTGTGCACGACGAGTTCCGGCCGCTGCGGCGACAGCAACACCCGCGCCGCCGCCAAGGTCGCGTGCAAGCAAAGCGGGCTACGAGTATGCGGATAAAAATAATCAAGCACAATGCCGCCATCGTCCACCACATCGACAAACACACAAGCCGGCCGATTCTGCTCCCGCGCAAACACCTGCCGCTGCTCCACGCCAGACCGATCGCGCTGTACCACCAACGCCGCATTCCCACCACCCGGCGCAACACCAAAACAAAGAAGTTCTTGAATATCCATTTTTTGAGTATAACCGCTGGGTAGGTGTAAAATACTGTATAAAAACACAGTATTTGATATGAGTACGCCACTGCCCGCTTTTGGACTGCCGGCTTATGCCGAGTTGTTCTGCTTGTCTAACTTCTCTTTTCTGCATGGCGCTTCGCATGCGGAGGAGTTGGTTGCGCGCGCGGTGCAGCTCGATTATTCGGCGCTGGCCATCACGGATGAATGCTCGGTGGCCGGGGTGGTGCGGGCGCACGCCGAGGCCAAGGGCAAGCTGCCGCTGATCATCGGCAGCTACTTCCGGCTGACCAACGCTGATGGCACGCCGGCTTTGTCCTTCGTCGCGCTGGCGCAGAATAAGAACGGCTACGGCAATTTATGTGAGCTCATCACCATTGCGCGCAACCGCGTCGCCAAGGGCAGTTACTTGCTAACGCCCGCCGATCTGGCTTCGCCGCCACCGGCCTTTGAGCACTTGAAAGGCTTGCCGGACTGCTTGCTGATTCTGCTGCCGCATTACCCGGCCCACCTGCCCAAGGACGTAGACCGCTTGCACGCGCAGGCAGCATGGATGGAGGCCACGTTCCCCGGCCGCGCGTGGATGGGCCTCAACCTGTTGCAGCGCGCGTTCGATGATGCGCATCGGCTCAGCATTGCCGAGGTGGCCGCGCAGCACCAGATGGCGGTGGTGGCGCTGGGCCACGTCTGCATGCACGTGCGCTCGCGCAAGCCGCTGCACGATACGCTGACGGCGGTACGCCTCGGCAAGCCCGTCAGCGAGTGCGGCTACTCCTTGCCGCAAAACGCCGAACAGCACCTGCGTCCGCGCATGCGCTTGGCGAACCTGTATCCGCCGACAGCGCTGGCCGAAACGCTGCGCATCGCCGAGATGTGTACCTTCAACCTGGAACAACTGCGCTACGAATATCCGCACGAACTGATCCCGCAAGGTCACACGCCAGCCAGTTATCTGCGGCAGGAAGTGTATGCAGGCACGCTGAAACGCTGGCCGCAAGGCGTGTCCGACAAGGTGCGCGCGCTGATTGAAAAGGAACTGCTGCTCATCGCCGACCTGAAGTACGAGCCATACTTCCTCACCGTGTACGACATCGTCCGTTTCGCGCGTTCGCAAGAGATTCTGTGCCAAGGCCGAGGCTCGGCCGCTAACTCGGTGGTGTGCTATTGCCTCGGCGTGACCGAGGTCAATCCTGAAGAAAGCCAGATGCTGACTGGCCGCTTCATTTCCAGGGAGCGCAACGAGCCGCCCGATATCGACGTCGATTTCGAACACCAGCGGCGCGAAGAAGTCATCCAGTACATCTACCAAAAATATGGCCACGACCGCGCCGCGCTGGCCGCCGTGGTGATCAGCTATCGCCCCAAGAGCGCGCTGCGCGATAGCGGCAAGGCGCTAGGTGTCGACTTGGCGATCGTGGAAAAGGTGTGCAAGTCGCAGCGCTGGTTTGACAGCAAGCATGACCTGGTCGAGCGCTTGGCCGAGTGCGGCCTCGATCCCAACTCGCAACTGGCGCAACAATGGGCGGCGCTGGCGGTGGCGCTGCTGGGCTTCCCGCGCCACTTGTCGCAACATCCGGGCGGCTTCGTCATCTCGCACGAAAAGTTGACGCGGCTGGTGCCGGTTGAAAAAGCCACCATGGAAGACCGCTACGTCATCCAGTGGGACAAGGACGACTTGGAAGAACTGGGCTTGATGAAGGTAGACGTGCTGGCGCTGGGCATGTTGTCGGCCCTGCGCCGTTGTTTCGATCTGCTGAGCGCGCAGCGCGGCCAGCCGTTCCGCATGCAAGACATCCCGCGCAAAGACAGTCCCACTTTCGACATGATTTGCGAAGCCGATACCATCGGCGTGTTCCAGATCGAATCGCGCGCGCAGATGAGCATGTTGCCGCGCCTGCGTCCAAAAACCTTTTACGACTTGGTGATCGAAGTCGCCATCGTGCGGCCAGGGCCGATCGAGGGCGGCATGGTGCATCCTTACCTGAAGCGGCGCATGGGCATCGAAAAGGTCGACTTCCCGCCGCGCCTGGAGGAGGCGCTGGGCCGCACCTTGGGCGTGCCGATTTTCCAGGAGCAGGTGATGCAGATCGCCCAGATCGCCGCCGGCTTCACCGAGGGGCAGGCCGACCAGCTACGCCGCGCGATGGCCGCGTGGAAGCGCAAGGGCGGCGTCGACAAGTACGAACAGCAGATCAAGGACGGCATGCGTGAACGCGGCTACGACGATGCGTTTGCCGATGCGATTTGCAAGCAGATCCAGGGCTTCGGCGAGTACGGCTTCCCCGAGTCGCACTCCGCCAGCTTCGCGCTGCTGAGCTACGCCAGCTCGTGGATCAAGTGCCACGAGCCGGCCGCCTTCCTGTGCGCGCTGCTGAACAGCCAGCCGATGGGCTTCTACGCCCCCTCGCAGCTGGTGCAGGATGCCAAGCGCCACGGCGTGGTGGTGCGCGAGATCGATGTTGCCATCAGCGGCTGGGAAACCACGCTGGAAGAGCCGGCCGGGCCGCACGGCCAGCCGGCAGTGCGGCTGGGGCTGCACATGCTGAAGGGCATGGGCGCCGAGGCCGCCGCCCGCATCGAGCAGGCGCGCGCGCAAGGCCCGTTCGCCAGCGTGGCCGATCTCGCGCGCCGCGCCGACCTCGATCGTCGCGCCTTGCACGTGCTGGCCGGCGGCAATGCCTTGCACCGGCTGGCCGGCCACCGCCGCCAGGCCCTGTGGCAAGCGGTCGGCGCCGTGCCCGACAAGGATTTGCTGCGCCCGACCATGCCGGACGAAGCCGCGCCGGCCCTGCGCGCGCCCAGCGAAGGCGAAGACATCCTCGGCGACTACCGTTCGCACGGTCTGACCTTGGGCCGCCATCCGCTGGCGCTGCTGCGCGCCACCTTGCTGCAACACCGCTTCATGCCGGCCGAAACGCTGAACACCTACACCTCCGGCATGGTCGCGCGCGCCTGCGGCATGGTGACGGTGCGCCAGCGGCCCGGCACCGCCAATGGTGTCATCTTCATGACCCTGGAGGATGAAACCGGCAACGTCAACGTCATCATCTGGCCGGCCTTGCTGGAACAGCAGCGGCGCGAGGTGCTCAGCGCGCCGCTGCTGGGCGTGTACGGCGTGTGGCAGCAGGAGGGCATGGTGCGCCACCTGGTTGCCAAGCGGCTGGTCGACATGTCGCACCTGCTGGGCCGCCTGCCCACCTTCAGCCGCGATTTCTGCTGAGGCGCGCGCGATTATTGTTGCAAGAAACGCACAGCATCATCCATTTGGGTGACAGGCGCAACAATTATCAACATTATAATTGTCCGCTGGTCAGTCTTCATTTCTTTAAGGTTCGAGCAATGAACATCCCTTCACGAATATTGGCCGCGCTGACCCTGGCGGCGCTGGGCGCTTGCGGCCAGCAGTCCGGCAGCGGCGAGCCGGACTTGCTGGCGTCGAGCGGGCAGGTGGTCACCAAAAGCGGGGCGCTGGTCTCGCGCTACGCCGCAGCGCGCTTTGCCGAGCAAGCCACCTTCGGCCCCACGCCGGAACTGATTGCCGAGCTTGAGAAGAAGGGCTTCTCGCAATGGATCGATGAGCAGTTCGCCTTGCCAGCCTCCAAGATTGATACCTCGCCGATCCGCGTCTACAACAGTGAAATTCCGGCTGAGGGGCAACGCGCTTACGAGTACTTCATCAGCCAAATCTACCCTGCGCTGATCAGCAGCCCGGATCAGTTGCGGCGGCGGGTCAGCTGGTCGATCTCGCAATTCGTGCCGACCTCCTCGAACAAGCTGACGCCGTACCCGGCCCTGGTCTACGCCAACTTCCTGCAAGACCAAGCGTTCGGCAACTACGGCGATTTCATCCGCGCGCTGACCACCAATCCGCCGATGGGGCTTTACCTCGACAACATCCAGAACCGTCCGCTCTCGCCGCAATGCATCGGCTGCGCGCCCAACGAAAACTACGCGCGCGAGTTAATGCAGCTATTCACGCTGGGCGTGGTCAAGCTCAATATGGACGGCAGCACGGTGCGCGACGCCAAGGGCGTGCCGGTCGAAACCTATAGCCAGGAAGACGTCTCGCAGCTGGCGCGCGCGCTGACCGGCTGGCGCATGGCCGAGCCGCCGTCGCGCTGGGACTGGTCGAACCGCGACGGCGTGCTGACGCCCGACCCGTGGGAGCTGGCGCACGACTACGGCGAAAAGAAAGTGCTGGGCACCACCTTCCCGGCCAACAAGGGCGCGGCCGCTGAACTGGAAACCATCGTCAGCCTGCTGATGGCGCACCAGAACATCGCGCCGTTTGTCAGCCTGCGCATGATCCAGCACCTGGTCACCAGCAACCCGTCGCCGGCCTACATCGGCCGTGTGGCCGCCGTGTTCCGCAACAACGGCAAGGGCGTGGCCGGCGATATGAAAGCGGTGGTCAAAGCCATCTTGCTCGATGCGGAAGCACGCAAGGGTGATCAGATCGGCGCCGATTCGAATTCGTTCGGCAAGCTGCGCGAGCCGGTACTGTGGTTCACCGGCGTGTTGCGCGGCCTCGGCTGCAAGCAAGCACCAAGGTGGGACAACAACAACGACCTTGTTCATCCCTACCAGCAGACGCCGTACAACCCGACCAGCGTGTTCAGCTTCTACGCGCCGACCGACCGCGCGCCGGGCAGCAACTTGCTGGCGCCGGAACAAAAGCTGATCAACGCCGACACGCTGTCGGCGCGCATGGGCGGCTTCAATTTTGGCAGTACCAGCGCAGCGGCGGCGGCCGGCTGCAAGGTCGAGCCGTTTGGCGAAGCCCTGGCCGCCTCGCCGCTGCTGTACGTGAACATGGTCAACGAGCGCTTCTTCCGCGGCGCGATGGCGCCGACTTTGCGGCAAAACCTGATGGATCTCGCGCCCACCATCTGGGGCGAGAACAACAATATGAAGGCCATGAACCTGCTGGCCTATGCGCTGTCCAGTCCCTACTACGGAGTCATGCGATGATGGATCGACGTCATTTTCTGCGCCTGGGCATGCTGGGCAGCGCCAGCCTGCTGGGCTCGATTAACAGCGGCCTTGCCGCCACCAGCGACTACCGCGCGCTGATCTGCCTGTTCCTCAACGGCGGCAACGATGGCAACAACACGCTGGTGCCGCTGGACGGCGCCTACAGCGACTACGCCACCGCGCGGCCGGAGCTGGCGCTGGCCAAGGACAGCCTCGTCAAATTGAACGGCAACAGCGCCGGCCACAGCTTCGGCCTGCACCCGGCCTTGTCGCCATTGGCCGAGCTGTACAACAAAGGCCGGCTGGCGTGGATCGCCAACGCCGGCCCGCTGGTCAAGCCGGCCACGGCGCGGCAAGTGCTGGAGCAGTCGGTGCAAGTGCCGTCGTTCCTGCTGTCGCACAGCGACCAGGTGATGTGGCAGCAAGGCTGGCTCGGCGACGCCGACGGCAGCGGCTGGGCCGGACGCGCGCTGGAGGCGTTCCCGACTTCGCTGCGCAACAACATCAACGCCGTCACCATGAGCAACGACCGCACGCTGGTGCTGGGCCGCAAGTCGCCAGTCTCGTTCCTGAGCGGCGGCGACTCGCGCTACTGGGGCGCGGCCGACCTGGCGCAGCCGCAGATCGCCGCCACGCAGGCCATGAACCGCATGGCCAAGTGGCAGTTCGCCAATCAGTACGAGGCCGAGTACGCGGCCACCTTTGGCCGCAGTGTGGCCGACTCCACCTTGTTCACGCAGGCCGCCCTGATGGCCAAAACCCCTGTCGCCGACTTCGGCAGCAACCAGCTCGCCGACAATCTCAGGAAGCTGGCCTCGCTGCTGCCGGTGTTCAAGAGCCTCGGCTACAAGCGCCAGGTGTTCATGGTGCAGTGGGGCGAATTCGATACCCACACTTCGCAGCGCGGCAGCGGCGGCACCACGCAGGATGCGCAGCTTGCTGTGCTGGCCAAGGCCATGGCAGCGTTCGATCAAGCCAATCTGGCATCCGGCATGGATCAGAATGTGGTCACGCTGATGATGAGCGATTTCGGCCGCACGCTGCGCCAGGCCTCGGGCGGCGGCACCGACCACGCTTGGGGCAATCACTGGTTCGCCCTGGGCGGGCCGGTGGCGGGCGGGCAGGTGCTGGGCACCTTCCCGACGCTGGTGCCGGGCGGCGTCGACGATATGGACAAGGACAAGGCCGGCCGCTGGGTGCCAACCACCTCCACCGATCAGGTTGGCGCAAGCGTGATGCAGTGGCTGGGCTTGCCGTCCGGCGATCTCACCAGCGCCTTCCCGCACCTGGCCAACTTCTCCCAGCAAACACTGGGTTTCTTGCGTAGCTAAGGGCCGCCCATGGATATTCGCTTAACAGCAGGCAATGACACCTACACCCAATCGGCCGCCAACAAGGACGAGTGGAACGATATTTTCGGTGGCGACGGCAATGACCTGATCCAATTGTTCAACGGCCAGGTGATCGGCGGTGCGGGCAATGACCGCATCGAGAAGGTGGCCGGGGCCGAGGTGTGGCGCGGCCTGACCGCGGCCTACTGGGACAGCCCCGGCGCAGTCACCGCCGACCTTGAGGCCGGCTACGCCGACGACGGCTGGGGCACGCGCGACACGCTGGTCGGCGTCACCAGCATCAGCGGCGGCTGGACCGACAACAACTTCAAGGGCAGCGTGGCCGACAACGAGTTCTACCTCGGCGGCGCGCGCAACGTGGTCGACGGCCGGGGCGGCTTCGACACGGTGTGGCTGCCCGATCTGCGCGACGGCAAGGGCACGTGGGCCGACTTTACCATCAAGGTCAGCATCGATGGCGTGAGCGCGGTGATTACCGCATCGCTGCGCAGCGAGTTCTCCATCACCATCAGCAATGTCGAGGCGCTGGGCCTTGCCGGCCACTGGGATGAGAAATTTGCGCTCTCGGGCTTCATCAAGCCGGAGGACGTGGCCACCCAGGGCCTGGTGGCCGGCGGCAGCGCGCGCTGGAATGCCTCCGCTGCGCTGGGCACGGCGGTCACGGTGTCGTACAGCTTTGTCACGCAGGCGCCAGCCAGCGGCGCCGGCGCCACCGGCTTCCGCGCTTTCACGGCGGCCGAGCAGGAAACGGTGCGCGCCATCCTGTCGTCGCTGAGCCAGCTGACCGGGCTGACCTTCAAGGAAGTCAGCGAGAGCGGCGCCACGGTGGGCGACCTGCGCTTCGGCGTCAGCGAGCAGGGGGCGACCAAGGGCGTTACCGCCTTGCCGGGCGCCACCGCTGCCGCCGGCGACGTGTGGATGGACGTGGAGTCGATGCTGCAACTGGCGCCCGGCGCCGAAGGCTATGCCGCGCTGCTGCACGAAATCGGCCATGCGCTGGGCTTGCGCCATCCGACCAATGTCGATCCCGGCGATCAGTACACGCAGCAGTTCAACGCCGCCTACGACATGACCAGCTTGACCGTCATGTCCGGCAAGGCCTCGCCGGATGGCTTGTTCCCGGCAACGTGGGGCGCGCTCGACATCACGGCGCTGCGCATGCTGTACGGCACGGTGGCGTTCAACGGCGGCGATACCGTCTACCAGCTCAAGGGCCTGCAATTCAGCGCCGAGACCAGCATCATTGACGATGGCGGCGCCGACACCATCGATGCCTCGCTGGCCGTCACCGGCGCGTCGATCAACTTGACGCCGGGGCAGGTGAGCAGCGTGGGCGTGACGGCGGGCGGCGTCAGTTCGGTCAACAATCTGTCGATCGGCACCGGCACCCTGATCGAGAACGTGATCGGTTCGGCGTTTGATGACGTCCTGGTCGGCAACGACGCCGCCAACGCGCTCAAGGGCGGCAAGGGCAACGACTGGATAGACGGCGGCAAGGGCAGCGACACGGCGGTGTTCGAGGGCGCGCGCGCTGATTACTTGCTGAGTTCCGGCTTCGGCAAAATCTTTGTGGCGGCGCGCGACGGCAGCAGCGGTTTCGATACGCTGCTGAATACGGAGATCCTCAAGTTCTCGGATCAGACCATCACGCTGGGCAAGTCGGCCTTGGGCGCGGATGCGACCATTGATGTGGAACAGGCGGGGCAGGTGGCAGGCAAGCTACCCGACCCTAGCGACGAGGATCGCAGCAAGGTCAGCTACAAGCTCGACGTCAAGCCCTTGCACGGCACGCTGACCTTGAATGCCGACGGTTCTTACACCTACGCACCCAGCAGCAGCTACAGCGGCGAAGACAGCTTCCGCTACATTCTCAGCGACTCGGCGGGCGGCAGCAATGTCTACACCGCTTTCATCAACGTGCTGCCGGCTGCCGGTTCCGCGCCCATAGTCGGCAGCGAGGCGAAGGATGTGCTCAACGGTTCTGCGGCCAACGACCAGGTCGATGGCGGCGGCGGTCTCGATACTTTCGTGGTGGCCGGCAAGCGCGCCGACTTTACCGTGCTCAAGACCTCCAAGGGCTTTACGCTGACCGACAACACCGGCGCGCAGGGCACGGATACCTTGGTGAACGTGGAGCGCATCAAGTTCAGCGATGTCAGCGTGGCGCTCGATACGGATGGCGTGGCGGGCATGGCGTATCGCATTTATCAGGCGGCGTTTAACCGCTCGCCGGATGTGGCCGGTCTCGGTTACTGGATCGGCATGATGGATCAGGGCGCGACGCTGAAGCAGGTGGCGGAAAGCTTTGTCGCCTCGGCTGAATTCAAAACGCTGTATGGCAGCAACCCGACCAATAACCAGGTGGTGCAGCAGTACTACCAGAATGTGCTGCACCGCGCCGGCGAGGCGGCCGGTGTCGCTTACTGGGTCAACATTCTTGACCAGAAGGCGGACAATATAGCCGGCGTGCTGATGGGGTTTAGCGAGGCGGCGGAAAATCAAAGTGCCTTGATTGGTGTGATCGGGAATGGTTTTTCCTATGTGCCGTTTGGTTAAGCGGATGTGCGCGGCAATGCTGGCGCTGGCCGCGCTGGCGCCGGCTCAGGCGGTCGAGCCGGGGCAGGCGGCGCCGGACTTCGCCATCCCGGCCGGCGCGGTAGCGGGCGCGGCGCGGCTGGCGGACTTGCGCGGCAAGGTGGTGTATCTGGATTTCTGGGCCTCGTGGTGCGGGCCGTGCAAGCAATCGTTCCCATGGATGGCGGCGATGCAGGCGCGCTATGCCGCGCAAGGCCTGCAGATCATTGCCGTCAACCTCGATACCGACAGCGAGGATGGCAAGCGCTTCCTGCTTGCCACGCCCGCAGCCTTTCCGGTGGCCTTCGATCCCGAGGGCAAGCTGCCGCGCCAGTACGCCATCAAGGGCATGCCGAGCAGCATCCTGATCGGCCGCGACGGCCGCGTGCGCAAGCAGCATGCAGGCTTCAATCCGAAGATCCAGCAGCAGCTGGAAGCCGACATTCAATCCGCGCTGGAGGCGCAACCATGAAGCGACTAATTTTCCTGGCCGCTGCTGTCATGCTGTCCGGCTGCGCGACCGTGCAGCCCTGGGAGCGCGGCACGCTGGCCCGCCCCGAAATGACCTTCAATGGCGACGGGCTCGATCGCAAATTCGCCGAGCACATTTACAGCAGCAAGGAAGCGGCGGCCGGCGGCGCCGGCGTCGGCGGCGGCGGATGCGGGTGCAATTGATGAGCGAACAGACCAAGCTCGGCTCAAGCTTGCTGGCTGCCGCACTCGCCCTGCCGCTCACCGTGCAAGCCGAAACGCCGCCCGAGCGCGCCACCATCAGCCTCAAACATCTCGATTACCTGGACAGCCAGCCAGATGCCGACCGCATCCGCGTCAAAGCCACCGCGCTCAACGTCGTCGCGCCGGTAGCCGGCGAGTGGTCGCTGGGCGCAACGCTGGTGCACGACGCCATCTCCGGTGCCTCGCCGGCCTATCACACGGCAGCGCTGACCAGGATGCGCGACAGCCGCCGCGCCGCCGACCTCGAAGCCACGCGCTACTTCGAACGCGCCAGCATCACCGCCGGCGCCAGCGTTTCCAGCGAGTCGGACTACCTGTCGCGCAGCGGCATGCTGCAAGGCAGCCTGTCCAGCGACGACCAGAACACCACATGGACAGCCGGCCTTTCCGTCACCAACGACGACATCAATTCCAACAACAAGGTCGCCAGGAACAAGAGCAAGCACGTCAGCGCCGCCTTGCTGAGCGTGACGCGCGTGCTTGGCATCAACGACATCGTGCAGCTCAACCTCGGCCGCTCGCTTGGCACTGGCTACTTCTCCGACCCGTACAAAGTGTTCGACCAGCGCCCGGACAGCCGCCGCAACACCACGCTGATGGCGCGCTGGAATCACCACCTGCCCAGCGTGAAAGGCACGGTGCGCCTGGGTTACCGCTACTACCGCGATTCATGGGACGTGCGCGCCCATACGCTGGAAACGGAATACGTGCAGCCATTGCCCGGCGGCTGGACGCTGACGCCGGCCGTGCGCCTGTACACCCAAAGCGCCGCGCGCTTCTACGTCGACGCCGACCCTGAGTCGCCGTTCGTGCCGATGCCGCCTGCCGGTGCGGTACACTATTCGGAAGACCAGCGCCTGTCGGCCTTCGGCGCCGTCACGCTTGGCCTCAAAATAGCCAAGCAGATCAACGCCGACTGGCAGATCGACTTCAAGTACGAACGCTACGACCAGCGTTCCGGCTGGCGGCGTTTCGGCGCAGGCAGTCCCGGCCTGCCGCGCTTTGAGGCGCGCAGCTGGTTCGCCGGCTTGTCGCGGCAATTCTGAAGGTGTCCATGCAACTATTGAAGCAGCCGTTCAGCGCCATGGCTTGCACTTGCGAGATCGTGATCGCGGCCGGCGACCTGCCAGCGGCGCGCGCGCCGATAGCGGCGGCCGTGGCCGAAGTCCGGCGCATCGAAGCCAAGTTCTCGCGCTACCGGCCGGACAGCGTCATCTCGCGGATCAACGCCGCAGCGGGCGGTGCGGCGCTTGTTTGCGACGAAGAGACCGCCTCCTTGCTGGCCTACGCCGACACCCTGTTCCAGGCCAGCGGCGGCCTGTTCGACATCACCGCCGGCGTGCTGCGGCAAGCATGGGATTTCAAGCGCCCGCAACTGCCCTCCGACGAGACGCTGGCGCGCGTATGCGCCCTGATCGGCTGGGGCAGGGTAGAGCGCAATGCCAACAGCGTGCGCCTGCCGCAGGTGGGAATGGAGCTCGACTTCGGCGGCTTCGGCAAGGAGTACGCCGCCGACCGCGCCGCCGCCGTGCTGGCTGCGGCCGGCATCCGCCACGGCTACGTCAGCCTCGGCGGCGACCTGCGCGCCATCGGCCCCAAGCCGGACGGCGGCCCATGGATGATCGGCATCCAGGATCCGCGCCGCGCCGGCGACATTATCGCGAGTATTCCCATCGAGCGCGGCGGTTTAGCCACCAGCGGCGACTACGCGCGGTTTTTCGAATTGGACGGCCGGCGCTACTGCCACCTGCTGAATCCGCATAGCGGCCAGCCGGTCACCTACTGGCGCACGGTCAGCGTGGTCGCGCCGCTGGCGGTGATGGCCGGCAATTGCAGCACCATCGCCATGCTGAAGGAACAGGACGGGCTGGACTTCCTGGAGGCAGCAGGCGTAAGCTATCTGGCAATGGATTACAGTGGCGAGATCCATCTCGGCAAGCCCGATTGAACCAGTGACTGGAGGATCAGCAGCATGGCAACCATCTTAGGCACGGCAGGCAACGACACTTGGCGCGTGGTTGCCGCCCTGTCTTTCACGCTCGATGGCTTGGGCGGCGTCGATACGCTCGACCTTGGCACCTCGCTGCGCAGCAACTACGTCATCACCCGCAAGGACGATGGGGCGGTGCAGATTGACACCGTCTCCGGCGCCAGCGCCGCGCTGCACGCCACGCTGTACAACATCGAAACGCTGGCCTTTGACAGCCTTGCCGACAAGATCGACCTGAGCACTTACTTCGGGCTTACCATCGATGGCGGGGCAGGCGACGATACGCTGGCGGGCGGTGCCGGCACCGACACCTTGCGCGGCAACGGCGGCAACGACACGCTGGCCGGCGGCGCAAACAACGACATGCTCGACGGCGGCCTCGGCATCGACACTGCGGTTTTTGCCGGTAACCGCGCCAACTTCAGCGTGGCCAAGAGCGGCGCTGGCTACACGGTCGCCGCGCTGTCCGGCAGCGCAGGAAGCGATACGCTGAGCAATATCGAGCGTTTCGCCTTTGATGACGTCAGCGTCGGGATGGATTTCAATGGCGTCGGCGGGCAGGCCTACCGCATCTACCAGGCCGCCTTCAACCGCACGCCGGACTTGGCCGGCCTCGGCTATTGGTTGTACCACATGGATCGCGGCGTCAGCCTGCTTGACGTAGCGGCTGGCTTTGTCGATTCGGCGGAGTTCAAGGCGCTTTACGGCGCGGCGCCGACCAACAGCGAGATTGTCGCGCGGCTCTACCAGAACGTGCTGCACCGGGCCGGCGAGGCAGCCGGCCTGGCCTACTGGACCAACATCCTTGACAACAAGCTCGACTCGGTGGCCAGCGTGCTGGCGCAGTTTTCCGAGAGTGCCGAAAACGTCGCCGCGCTGGTGGGCGTGGCCGACGCCGGTTTCGCTTACACGCCTTTTGCCACCAGGGTGCCGCTGGCCTGAGCGGTTAGCGCGACCGGTGGCGCAAATGCACCGCCACCGGCGATTCCTGCCCGTCAGTCCAGCCGCTGAGCATGACCGGCGCGTCCTTGCTGAGGCGCTTGGGACGGGCCAGGAAATTACGGTAGAGCCAGTCCGCAGCCAGACCGGCAATGCCGAGCAGCACGAGGATGGCGGCCAACATTAGCGTGCTCCGAGGTCGCTGCGCAGATTGGCGCCGGCGCCGTAATAATCATGCACCTGGCTGGCCCAGGTCTGGTTGGCCATGTCCGGCCAGTGATCCTTGTCGAAGCCGGGGGCGTTCGCGATGCGTTCCTTGTCGAGATTCAGCGTGAAGCGCTTGTTGACGGTGTCCAGCGTCAATGCCTCCCACGGCACCGCGAACAATTTTTCGCCGATGGTCAGCACGCCGCCCGAGGCCATCACGGCGTAGGCGATTTTGCCGGTGCGCATGTCCAGCATGATCTCCTTGATCTCGCCCAGGTGTTCATTTTTCAAGTTGTGGACGTGGTCGCCGATGATGGTGTCGGCACCCATTAGCTCCGGCCCCGGGCCTTTGTGGCCGTTGTCCACGTACATGCCATATTGATCACGATCTTCGTAGCTCATGACGAATCTCCTTTGTTTATTGAGTTGTCATTTTGTCTTTTTCGGCAAGCCGGATCTGTACGCTGATGCACACGGAAGGTGAAGAATTGGCCGTTTTAGGGTATAATTTCAATTTCCCGCATGTGCCGTTCGGCACCTTCCGCAATGACCAAATTTGTCTTCGTCACTGGCGGCGTCGTGTCTTCCCTTGGTAAAGGGATCGCCGCTGCCTCTCTCGCTGCGATCCTCGAATCGCGCGGCCTCAAAGTCACCATGCTCAAGCTGGATCCGTACATCAACGTCGATCCGGGCACCATGTCTCCTATGCAACACGGTGAAGTGTTCGTCACCGATGACGGCGCTGAAACCGACCTCGACCTGGGCCACTACGAGCGCTTCATCACCACCCGCATGAAGAAGGTGAACAACTTCACCACCGGCCAGATTTACGATTCCGTGATCCGCAAGGAACGCCGCGGCGAGTACCTGGGCAAGACCGTGCAGGTGATCCCGCACATCACCAACGAAATTCAAGACTACATCCGTCGCGGCGCGGAAGGTTACGACGTGGCCCTGTGCGAAATCGGCGGCACCGTGGGCGATATCGAATCGCTGCCGTTCCTCGAAGCGGCTCGCCAGCTGAGCCTGCGCGCCGGCCGCAAGAACTCGGCCTTCGTGCATCTGACCCTGGTGCCGTACATCGCCTCCGCCGGCGAACTGAAAACCAAGCCGACCCAGCACTCGGTGCAGAAACTGCGCGAAATCGGCATCTCGCCGAACGCGCTGCTGTGCCGTGCCGACCGTCCGATCCCGGACGACGAGCGCGCCAAAATCTCGCTGTTCTCCAACATCGAAGAGCAAGCCGTGATCTCGGTGTGGGACGTGGACACCATCTACAAAGTGCCGCAAATGCTGCACGACCAAGGCCTGGACACCATCATCTGCGAGGCGCTGGATCTGAACCCGGCGCCAGCCGATCTGTCGGTCTGGACCAAGCTGATCTACGCGCAAGAGCATCCGAAGACCGAAGTGTCGATCGGCATGGTCGGCAAGTACGTGGAACTGACCGAGTCGTACAAATCGCTGACCGAAGCGCTGCGCCACGCCGGCATCCACACCGAGTCGAAAGTGAACATCGAGTACATCGATTCGGAAGAAATCGAAACCACCGGCTGCGCCTCGCTGGCCAAGTACGATGCCATCCTGGTGCCGGGCGGCTTCGGCAAGCGCGGCGTGGAAGGCAAGATCCTGGCGGCGCAATTCGCCCGCGAGAACAAGATCCCTTACCTCGGCATCTGCCTCGGCATGCAAGTGGCGCTGATCGAATACGCGCGCCACAAGGCCGGCCTGTCGGAAGCCAACTCGACCGAGTTCGACCTGGGCACCCCGCAGCCAGTGGTCGCCCTGATCGACGAATGGCAAGGCCAGGACGGCAAGGTTGAAAAGCGCGACGAGAACTCCGACCTGGGCGGCACCATGCGCCTGGGCGCGCAAACCTGCGCCATCAAGCCGGGCACGCTGGCATCGGAAATCTACGGCGCGGTGGTGACCGAGCGTCACCGCCACCGCTACGAAGCCAACAACCACTACCTGCCGCGCGTGGAAGCGGCCGGCCTGGTGGTGGCGGCCCGTACGCCGACCGAAGACCTGTGCGAAATCATGGAACTGCCGCGTACCGGCGACAACTCGCACCCATGGTATATGGGCGTGCAGTACCACCCTGAATTCAAATCGACCCCGCGTGACGGCCACCCGCTGTTCACGTCTTACATCAAGGCGGCGCTGGCCCACAAGGCAGCAGGCGCCAATGCACTGCAAGGAGAAGCGGCATGAAACTGTGCGGATTCGACGTCGGCTTAGACAAACCGTTCTTTCTGATTTCCGGTAACTGCGTCGTCGAATCGCGCCAGATGGCCTTCGACACGGCAGGCGCGCTGAAAGAGATGACCACCGAGCTGGGCATTCCTTTCATCTTCAAGGCTTCGTTCGACAAGGCCAACCGTTCCTCGGGCAAGTCCTACCGTGGCCCGGGCCGCGAGCAGGGCCTGGAGATCCTGGCCGCCGTCAAGCGCGAGCTGCAAGTGCCGGTGCTGACCGACGTGCACACCATCGAAGACATCGAAGTGGCGTCGAAAGTGGTGGACGTGCTGCAAACCCCGGCCTTCCTGTGCCGCCAGACCGACTTCATCGTCGCCTGCGCGCAGTCCGGCCTGCCGGTCAATATCAAGAAGGGCCAGTTCCTGGCCCCGCACGACATGAAGAACGTCATCGACAAGGCCCGCGCTGCCGCCAAGGAAGCCGGTCTGCCAGAGGACAACTTCATGGCGTGCGAGCGCGGCGCTTCGTTCGGCTACAACAACTTGGTATCCGACATGCGCTCGCTGTCCATCATGCGCGAAACCGGTGCGCCGGTGGTGTTTGATGCGACCCACTCGGTGCAGCTGCCGGGCGGTAACGGTACTTCCTCGGGCGGCATGCGCGAGATGGTGCCGGTGCTGTCGCGCGCAGCGGTAGCGGTTGGCGTCGACGGCCTGTTCATGGAAACCCACCCTAATCCTGCAGAGGCTCTGTCGGACGGCCCGAACGCCGTACCGCTGGGCAAAATGAAGGACTTGCTGTCCGTTCTGATCGAACTGGATCGCGTCACTAAAAAAGCTGGTTTCCTGGAGAACAGCTTCAACTAAAGCCAACTAGCCGGTGTGGAAAGTTTAGCAATCTTGCCTACACCGGTTACAATTCCCGTTATCCTTGTTCGCAACGCGCGTAAAGACGCGGCGCGACTCCGTATCGCCTAACTTTGGAGAATGACATGAGTGCTATCGTTGATATTATCGGCCGTGAAGTAATCGACTCGCGCGGCAATCCAACCGTCGAATGCGACGTGCTGCTGGAATCGGGCGTGATGGGCCGCGCCGCCGTACCGTCGGGCGCCTCGACCGGTTCGCGCGAAGCGATTGAACTGCGTGACGGCGATCCGAAGCGTTACTTCGGCAAGGGCGTACTGAAAGCCTGCGAAAACATCAACACCGAAATCTCGGAAGCCATCATGGGCCTGGACGCCAATGAGCAAGCTTTCCTGGATCGCACTCTGATCGACCTGGACGGCACCGAAAACAAGGCTCGCCTGGGCGCCAACGCCATGCTGGCGGTGTCGATGGCGGTCGCCAAGGCCGCTGCTGAAGAAGCCGGCCTGCCGCTGTACCGCTACTTCGGCGGTTCGGGCGCGATGCAGCTGCCAGTGCCGATGATGAACGTGATCAACGGTGGCGCACACGCCGACAACAACCTGGACATCCAGGAATTCATGATCATTCCAGTGGGCGCACCGTCGTTCAAGGAAGCCGTACGCTACGGCGCGGAAGTGTTCCACACCCTGAAAAAGATCCTGCACAAGAAGGGTCTGAACACCGCGGTTGGCGATGAAGGCGGCTTTGCTCCTTCGCTGGCCAACCACGAAGAAGCGATCAAGCTGATCATCCAGGCAATCGAAGAAGCCGGCTACGAGCCTGGCACCCAGATCGCTATCGGCCTGGACTGCGCTGCCTCGGAATTCTACAAGGACGGCAAGTACGAGCTGGAAGGCGAAGGCCTGTCGCTGACTGCGACCGAATTCACCAACCTGCTGGCAACCTGGTGCGACAAGTACCCGATCATCTCGATCGAAGACGCGATGCACGAAGGCGACTGGGACGGCTGGGCGATCCTGACCAAGGAACTGGGCAAGAAAGTGCAGCTGGTCGGCGACGACCTGTACGTCACCAACACCAAGATCCTGAAAGAAGGCATCCAGAAAGGCATCGCCAACTCGATCCTGATCAAGATCAACCAGATCGGCACCCTGACCGAAACCTTCGCTGCGATCGAAATGGCCAAGCGCGCCGGCTACACCGCCGTGATCTCGCACCGTTCGGGCGAAACCGAAGATTCGACCATCGCCGATATCGCTGTTGGCCTGAACGCCCTGCAAATCAAGACCGGCTCGATGTCGCGTTCGGATCGCATGGCCAAGTACAACCAGCTGCTGCGTATCGAAGAAGATCTGGGCGATATCGCTTCCTACCCAGGCCGCGACGCGTTCTATAATCTGAAGTAATTAAGCAAGCGCGGCCGGAGCAATCCGGCCGCTGTTCGATTTATGCGCCTGATTACGCTCGCCCTGGCATTTTTGCTGCTGCTGATCCAGTACCCGCTGTGGCTGGGGAAGGGCGGCTGGCTGCGCGTGGCGGATTTCGAGGCGCAAGTCGACGTGGCGCACAAGAAGAACGCGGAGCTGATCGCCCGCAACGCCAAGCTCGACTCCGAAGTGCGCGACCTCAAGGACGGCACCGGCGCGGTCGAGGAACGGGCCCGCTACGAGCTCAGCATGATCAAGCAGAACGAGATCTTCGTTCAAATCGTCGGCAAGGGCCAGGCCGCTCCGCTGGCGCCGATCGCCCCCCGTCCAGCCTCCCATCCTTAAAAACTACTCTGCCGCGTTTCGCTGCCGGGCTATGTTACCGCTACCAAAAAATCCGGTTGCGCTGCTATTCGCCGGCGAAATAACCGCTAGATGCTTTAAGCATGAAATATCTCTTTTTTTGATCATTTCTCATCGGGAATTTCTCTTTACTGAAAATAATGTGTGCAAAAACAACGAGATAAAAACGCGTTGTCGCTTCAATTCTCATAGTTGCCGAGGAATATAATTTTGTTATTGCGACAATATTCAAAATTAAAGCGCGGGCTTTCCTGAATTTGTTAACGCTATCATCAAACCGCAATCAGCTTCGATTGTTGTGATATTTATACGGGAGAGCAAGGGATATGAATCGTCAGTTTCAACCATGGGGACGCTGGCTGCGTCTCGCGTTGTTCGGCTGCTGCAGCCTGGCCGCCATGCCCGCCGCGCTGGCGGATACCATCAACTTTGAATCGCACAGCAATGTCGTCACGCCGGTGCTGGGCGCCGGCGATACCGCCTACGCGGGCCGCGACCAGTTCACCGTCGGCGACTACCTGGCCAGCGTGGCCGACAGCACCTTCGCGCAGAGCCTGCCCGACTACGAGCCCGGCGCGGCCGGCGTGATCGTCGACCACTCGGATCGGCTGGCGTGCAGCATCGTCACCTGCCCGGGCAGCTTCTTCAACACCACCCACTACTATGCCGGCCTGAACGACAGCTCGCTGACGCTGGCGCGCAGCGACGGCAAGGCCTTCTCGCTTGACGCGCTGGACTTCGCCTTCGTGGCGCCGGCCTACGACCTGCCCAACATGAGCTACGGCCAGCTGGTGCTGAGCGCAACCGTGGCCGGCGCCGCCAGCCCGGTCACGCGCAGCCTGAATTTCCCCGGCCAATTCCTCGACGGTAATTTCATCTTTGACACCTGGCAGCTCGACGCGGAATTCAGCACGCTGCAACTGACCAGCCTGACCATCAGCGCCTGCGTGTTCGACGATGCGCTCAACTGCCTGAACGGCGCCGACAGCTACAACCTCGCGCAATTTGCCGTCGATAACGTGGTGCTGTCGGCCGTGCCCGAGCCGCGTACCTACGCGCTGCTGGTGGCCGGCCTGGCGCTGCTGGCCGCGCGCCGCCGCAAGGAGGGCGCAGCATGAAGCCTTCATTCCTACGCCTGCGCCGCCTGCCGCTGGCGCTGCTGCTGGCCGCCGCCGGCGCCGGCGCTGCCGAAGCGCCGCGCCGCACCTACCTGATCCAGCTCAGCGACAAGCCGGCCGCTTCCTACACCGGCGGCGTCAGCGGCCTGGCCGCCACCAAGCCGCCCGCCGGCAGCCTGCTGAACCCGGAATCGGTGGCGGTGCAGAACTACCTCGGCTACCTCCAGCAGCGGCGCGCCGCCATCACTGCCGGCTTGCCGGCCGGCGCGCTGCTGCATGACTTCAAGCTGGTGTACAACGGCTTTGCCGCGCGCCTCAGCGACGCCGAGGCGCTGGCGCTGAAGAACACCGCCGGCGTGGTCTCGGTCAAGCCCGACACCTACTTCACCCCGGCCACGGCCTACACGCCGACCTACCTCGGCCTCGACAAGCCGGGCGGCTTGTGGAGCCAGGTCGGCGGCAAGGAGCACGCCGGCGAGGACATGATTATCGGCGTGATCGATACCGGCATCTGGCCCGAGAACCCGTCGTTTGCCGACCGCGTGGACGCCAGCGGCGTGCCCACCCACGATCCGTCCGGCACGCTCGCCTACGGCCCGCCGCCGGCGCGCTGGCGCGGCTTCTGCCAGTACGGCTACGGCTTCGGCCCGGGCTCGTGCAACAACAAGCTGATCGGCGCGCGCTACTACAACTTCCTCAACGGCACCGATTCCCAGCCGCACTGGACGGAATTCGACTCGGCGCGCGATTCCACTGCCGGCGAGTACGGCCACGGCGGCCACGGCACCCACACGGCGTCGACCGCGGCCGGCAACAACGGCGTGGTGGCCAGCATCGGCGGCACGGCAATGGGCGCCACCTCGGGCATGGCGCCGCGCGCACGCATTGCCGCCTACAAGATCTGCTTCACGCGGGTGGCGTCGGAAGACGGCATGACGGGCATTAACGGCTGCTCCAGCACCTCGGCCGTGGCGGCCATCGAGCAGGCCGTGTTTGACGGCGTGGACGTACTCAGCTACTCGATCAGCGGCATCACCAACACAGTGGACGAGATCGTGGAACAGGCCTTCCTCGGCGCCGCCAACGCCGGCGTGTTTGTGTCGGCGGCGGCCGGCAATGCCGGGCCGGGCAACTCGGTCAACCACCCGTCGCCGTGGCTGACCTCGGTCGGCGCGTCGACCACCGACCGCCTGGCCGGTGCCCAGCTCAAGCTCAGCAACGGCGCCAGCTACATCGGCGCTTCGGTCAACCCGGCCGCGCTGGCGCCGGTGCCGCTGATCCTGGCGGAAAACGCCGGCGCCATTCCCTACGACAACCTGGCGCCGGCCGACCGCGACGCGCGCCGCCTGTGCTACACCGAGACCGACCGCATCGCCAACGGCGCCAGCAGCAACGGCGCGCTCGACCCGGCGCTGGTCAGCGGCAAGGTGGTGGTGTGCCAGCGCGGCACCAGCGCGCGGCTCGACAAGAGCCGCGCGGTGCAGCAGGCCGGCGGCGCCGGCATGGTGCTGGTGGACGACGGCAATGGCATCCTGGTCGACCCGCACGTGGTGCCGACCGTGCACGTGTCGGTGCAGGACGGTGCCAGCATCCGCGCGGCGGCGGCCGGCGCGCCACTGCAGGCCGGCATCAGCGCCTTTGGCCGCTTCCCCAACCCCGAGGGTTCGCCCAAGATGGCGGCGTTTTCCAGCCGCGGCCCCAACCTGGCCGTGCCCAGCATCCTCAAGCCGGACTTGACCGCGCCCGGCGTCAACGTGCTGGCGGGCTATACCCCGGACATGACGCAAGAGCAGCATGACGCGGTGCGCGACGGGGCGCCGGTGACCCAGCTCGACTGGGCCTACCTGAGCGGCACCTCGATGGCAACGCCGCACGTGTCGGGGCTGGCGGCGCTGCTCAAGCAGCGCCACCCGGACTGGTCGCCAGCGGCCATCAAGTCGGCGCTGATGACCACCGCCACCGCCGTGGTCGACGACGGCTTGCCGGATGACTACAACGGCAAGAACGCCTTCGGCAGCGGCGCCGGCCACGTGGCGCCGACCGCGGCCGCCGATCCCGGCCTGGTGTACGACCTCGGCGCGCTGGACTACCAGCGCTTCCTGTGCGGCATCGGCTCGCGCAGCGTGGCCTCGGCGCTGTGCAGCAGCGGCGGCAGCATCAACGACTACGACCTGAACCTGGCCTCGCTGACGGCCGCCAACGTGCCCGACACGCTCACCGTCAAGCGCCGCGTGACCAATGTCAGCGGCGCGCCGGCCAGCTACCGCGCCACCGCCAGCGTGCCCGGCTTCACGGTCACGGTCGCGCCTGCCGTGCTGACGCTGGCCCCTGGCGCCAGCCAGGACTTCAGCGTGACGCTCAAGCGCACCACGGCGGGCAACAACGCCTGGGCGTTCGGCTCCCTGGAGTGGAGCGATGGCGTGCACCGCGTGCGCAGTCCGCTGACGGTGCGCACCTCGCTGTTCACGCCGGCGGACTGGTACTACTCGGAGGGCAGCTCGGGCAACAAGACGGTGGGCGTCACCACGGCCTACACCGGCAAGCTGGTGGCGAAGGCGGCCGGCCTGCGCGAGGCGGTGCAGGATACCTACACGCTGAGCCAGAACAGCTCGACCGACTACGGCGTGGCCGAGTGCGCGGCTGGCGGCAGCCCCAGCGTCAGCTACAAGCGCATCACCATCCCGCCGGGCACGGTGGGCGCGCGCTTCGCCCTGTACGACGAGGACACCAGCGGCAGCTCCGGCGACGACCTGAACCTGCTGCTGTTGGACGGCAAGGGCAACATGCTATACGGCAGCGTCAACCTGTTCACCTCCAACGAGGCGCTGCAAACCGCCGACCCCGAGCCGGGCGATTACATCGTGTGCGTGGTAGCGCGCACGCCGGTTGGCGGCAAGGCCACCGCCAAGCTGTCGACCTGGCTGATCTCGCCCGGCCCTAGCGCGATCGGCAATTTCAAGGTGCTGGCGCCGTCGACCGTGTTCGCGTACCGGCCGGCCTCGCTCAGCTACACCTGGTCGGGGCTGGTGCCGGGCCGGCGCTACCTGGGCGGCATTGAGTTCAGCAACAGCAGCCTGCGGCTGGGCGCGTCGCTGGTCTACGTCGACAGCACCGACACGATCTGGGCCAGCAGCACCCCGGCCGCCAGCTACCTGTCGCCGCGCCAGCTTGCGGTTGGCACGCGCTAAGCCCGCCGCCCCACAACCGGCGCGCGCCGCCGGTTGTGGGGTAATTGCCTCACTGCAATAGCCAGTTCGGGCGCGCGCTGGCATTGCGTTCTATAATTGGCGCATGCATTTAACTATCCCCGTGTTCTTGCTGGCCCTGGCGACCTGGCTCCCCGCGTATGCGGGCACAAGCTGCATTCCCGTGCGCGTGGGCTACATGGATCAGAACCGTCCGCCGTACTGGCTGGGCGATGGCGACAAGGTACCCGATCCGCCCGGCGCGGCGGTCGATTTGATCCGCGACGCCGTGCTGGGCGCCGGCTTCGGCTGCGCGCCGATCTGGGTACGGCTGCCGGTAGCACGCCTGAAAGTGGCGCTGACCAATGGCGATATCGACCTCGCTCCGCTCAGTGAGCAAAGTTTCTATCCAGCCGAGATCGCGCTGCCGAAAGACAAGGTTGGCAACATCGACCTCGAACGCGCCTTGCACAACAAAGTGCTGGTGCTGGTGCGGGCCAAGGACAAGCTGCCGGCCAGCACCAATCCCATGCAATTCTTCAAGGGCAAAATGCTGGGCATCCCGCAGGGCAACGGCTACGCCGCGCGCCTGCGCGAAGCTGGTCTGACCCTGGACGAAGGCGGCCGCGACCTCGACCGCAATATCGAGAAGCTCAAGCTGGGCCGGGTAGAGGGCGTGGTAGTGGCGGCCGTGGCGCCGGCCCACCTCAAGGAGACCTTGGACAAGTACAAAGGCGAGGTGGTGCAACTGCCGCAGCCGCTGCTCAACATCCGCGTCTGGCTGGCCTTCAACGACAACTTCTACCGCGCCCACACGCCGCAAAGCGAAGCGCTGTGGACGTGGCTGGACAAAAACCGCAGCCGCCTCGGCTATGTCATGCAGAAGTACCGCAAGGATTAAAACGCTGCGCTAGAATGCGGCTCCCTGATTCCATCTGAGCTTAGGTTTGAAAGCTTTATTCCTTGTATTGATGCTGGCCGTGGGCGCTGCTGCCGCCGCCGAGCCGGCGCTGTCCGCCGCCGATACCCAGCTGCTGCGTGCACAAGTGTTATTGGATCGCGCGCATTTTTCTCCCGGTGAACTCGATGCTGCTTACGGCAGCAATATGCGGCAGGCCGTGCGCGGCTTTCAGAAGCTGCGCCAGCTGCGCGTGAGCGGCACGCTCGATGCGGCGACGTGGAAGGAACTGGAGCGCGATCAGGCGCCGGTATTGGAAGTCTATGTCTTGACCGCCCAGGATATCGCCGGGCCGTATGCCAAGGTGCCGGCGGACATGGCGGGCAAGGCCAGATTGGCGTCGCTCGGCTACGTCAATCTGCTGGAGGCGCTGGGCGAGCGCTTCCATTGCAGCCCCGAGTTGCTGCGACGACTGAATCCCGGCAAGAAGATGCGGCAGGCCGGCGAACAATTGCTGGTGCCGAACGTGCTGATCGCCAAGCCGCTGCCGAAAGCCGCATCGGCGCTGGTCGACGCGAAAGAGGGCACGCTGACCTTGCTCGACGCCGGCGGCATGCCGTTTGCGCAATTCCCGGCCAGCACCGGCAGCAGGCACGACCCGTTGCCGGAAGGCCGCTGGCAAGTGCGCGGCGTGGCCACCAATCCTGAATACCGCTACAACCCGAAACTGTTCTGGGACGCCAAGGCTGGCGACACCAAGGCCCGCATCGCGGCCGGCCCCAACAACCCGGTCGGCCTGGCGTGGATCGACCTGAGCATCGAGCACTACGGCATCCACGGCACGCCGGAGCCGGGCAAGATCGGCAAAACCCAGTCGCACGGCTGCGTGCGTCTGACGAATTGGGACGTGATGCAAGTGGTGCGCTCGCTCGGCCGTGGCGCCACGGTGTTAATGCAATCTTAGTGACATTTCAATAGATTTCCACGTGGAAATGTTGAGTAGAATCGGCCCATGTCGAAACTACTCACCCTTTTCCTGTGCACGATGCCGCTGCTGGCGCAGGCCCAGATTTACAAATGGGTCGACGCCAGAGGCGTGGTGCACTACACCGACAACAAGTTCGAGGCCGGCGAGACGCCGGTCAAGGAACTCAAGCCCAACGGCCCGCCATCGACGCCGCTGCCGGAAGGCGTCACGTGGCAAGAGCGCGACGCCGAATTCCGCCGCAAGCAGCAGTACAAGCTGCTCAATCCCAGCTACCGCCCACGCCCACTGCAAGCCTCCCACTGCCAACCCAACACGGCTACCGTTTGCCGGTAGAATGGTCTCACCAGGAGGCGCATTTGAAAACTATCGGACTAATCGGCGGCATGAGCTGGGAATCGACGGTGCCTTACTACCGTCAAATCAACGAGACCATCAAGCAGCAACTGGGCGGACTGCATTCGGCCAAAGTGGTTCTGTACAGCGTGGACTTTCACGAAGTCGAGCGCTTGCAGCATGCCGGCGATTGGGATGCGGCCGGTGTGATGATGGCCGATGCGGCGCGCGCCTTGCAGGCTGCCGGCGCCGACTTCATCGTGCTGTGCACGAACACCATGCATAAAGTCGCGCCGGCGATTGAAGCGGCGGTGAGCATTCCGCTGTTCCATATCGCCGATCCAACCGCGCAGGAGATCAAGCGCGTGGGCATGCGCAAGATTGGCCTGCTCGGCACGCGCTTCACCATGGAACAGCCGTTCTACAAGGACCGCTTGCGCGAACTGCACGGCCTCGACGTGGTGGTGCCGGGGCCGGTCGACCGCGACATCGTCCACCGCATCATCTACGAAGAACTGTGCCTCGGCCAGATCGTTGACGCCTCGCGCGACGCATACCGCCGCATCATCGCCGCGCTGGAAGAGCAGGGCGCGCAAGGCATCATCCTCGGCTGCACCGAAATCTCGCTGCTGGTAGCGCAGCAGGACTCGGCTGTGCCTTTGTTCGACACCACTTCCATCCACGCTCAAAGCGCCGCTTTATGGGCGCTCAATTAAACTATGAATCGACTTCTCTGCGCGATTGCACTGAGCTTTACCATGGCGGCGCACGCCCAAAACGCGCCCACCGACCCAGCGGGATTTACCGAGTTTGGTGCTGCGACCTTGCGTGCAAAATTAGGGCCAGACGTGCCATTAAAGGTGAAGGGGCCGCTTAGTTTGCAGATCGACGATCTGCAAGTGAACCTCGATCGCGTCTACTCTTTCTGTAGCAAGAACGCGGGGGAGTGCAATAGTGCGCTGGCTGAGTTTGGCCAGAAGGTTTCAGCATTCCTCAAAGAGCGCAATGCGCCGGTCGATACCAAGTCCGTGCTGCTGGCTATACGCAGCAGCGCTTATCTCAAGAATGCACAGGCACAGTTGGGCAACGATGCATCGGCCCTGAAAATTCGTCAGCTGACGGAAGGCTTGGTCACGGTGGCAATGCTCGATACGCCCAGCACGGCACGCCCGCTCAACACCAAGGACGCTACGCGGCTTAGCTTGTCCGACGATCAGCTATTTGCCTTGGCCGCCAAGAATTTACAAGCTTCGCTGGAACCTTTGAGCAGTAAGGCCAAGCCTGTCGGCAGTGGAAAAATCGGCACCTTGCGCGGCGGGTATTATGAGACCGGGAGGATTGCACTCACTGCTGATTGGGCCGATCTAGCTGCTGCGCAAAGCGGTACATTGTTGATCGCGGCTCCGGCGACGGACGTTATACTCTACATTTCGGAATCATCCCCTACCGCCATTGATGCGTTGCGTGCGTTGGCAAAAACGGTTGCTGCCAAGTCGCAAACGCCACTGTCGCAGGCCGTGTTGAAATGGAGGGCGGAAGGCTGGGTGAGCCAATAATCTCAATGGAGTAGAAATGAAACTGATCGGTATGCTGGATTCACCCTATGTCCGCCGGGTGGCGGTGTCGTTGCAGTTGCTGGGTGTGCGCTTTGAGCACCAGTCGCTGTCGGTGTTCAGCACCTACGAGCAGTTCCGCCAAATCAACCCGGTGGTGAAGGCGCCGACGCTGGTCGACGGCGACGGCAATGTGCTGATGGACTCGACCCTGATCCTGCAATACGCCGAATCGATCGCCCGCCCGGCCAACCGCCGCACGCCGTCCATGCCGACCGAATTGATGCGCTCGCAGTCCTTGCTCAGCTTTGCGCTGGCCGCCTGCGACAAGTCGGTGCAGCTGGTCTACGAGCGCAAGCTGCGCCCGGCAGAAAAGCTGCACCAGC
The DNA here is from genome assembly GCF_009857435.1 of Duganella rivi. Taxonomy (GTDB): domain Bacteria; phylum Pseudomonadota; class Gammaproteobacteria; order Burkholderiales; family Burkholderiaceae_D; genus Rugamonas; species Rugamonas rivi. Next base: position 48,703 of record NZ_WWCK01000005.1, on the reverse strand, counting down.
CATGGGCCGACCGCGTGATCGCCCAGCTGCGCGCCGCGCTGGACGTGCTGGAAGCTGAGCAAGTGAAGGAACCATTGCCAGTCACCAGCGCCGACATCCCGCCGCCGGGCGTGATGATGGCCATCACCTGGCACTTCATCCGCCAAATGCTGCCAGACGTGGTGGCCGACGCCGACTACCCGGCACTGGCGGCCTACTCGCAGCAAGCCGAAGCGCTGCCCGAATTCAAGGCCGCCCCGCACGGCGACAGCACCTACCAAGCTTAAACTTGTCATTCGGACAGCTTATAATGGCGTTTTGTCGTAGACACCGCCATTTTTATGCTGCGTTCTTTCCTGCTAGCTTTGTTTCTGTGCGGTTCTGCCTGCGCTGAGGCTGCTTGTCCGCCGGTGCGCATCGGCTATATCGATCAGGATCGGCCGCCGTATTGGCTGGGCAGCGGGGCCGAGGTGCCTGATCCGGCTGGCGTCGGCGTCGACTACATGCGCGCCATGGCGGCCGCCATGATTCCTTGCCCGATTCAATTTACCCGCATGCCGACCACGCGCCTGAGAGTGGCGCTGGCGGCGGGCGAGATCGATTACCTACCGATTGAAGAACGCCCCGAGATCCCCGCCGAAATCGTGCTGCCGCGCGACCGCAGCGGCGCGCTCGACCGCAGCCGCGCCGTGAAGACCAACATCATTGTGCTGGTGCGCGCCGCCGACCAGCTGCCGCCCGACACCATCACGCCGCGCTATTTCCAGGGCCGCGTGATGGGCGTGCCTTACGGCGCGCCGTACGCCGACGCGCTGCGCGAAGCCGGCATCCGCGTCGATGACGGCGCCCGCGACCTCGAACGCAATGTCGGCAAGCTCAAGCTCAAGCGCGTGGACGGCGTGGCGCTCACCGTCGGCCAGCTCAACGACATGGATCAGTCCATCGCCGAACGTTACGGCAGCGAGGTCGTGCGCCTGCGCGTTCCCCTGTTCAGCAGTAATATCTGGCTGGCGACTAACCCCGCTTACTATGCCGCCCACCGCGAGCAGGTGGAAGCCGTCTGGACGTGGATGGCCACGCACCAGAACGAGCTGAGCGGCATGTTGAACAAGTACTCCCGCAAATAAGGAATTCCGCATGGCCGTATCGTCTTACCTGAACACCTCGCCGCAACTGGGCGAGGGCTTGTACATGCACCCATCCGCCACCGTGATCGGCGACGTCACCGTCGGCAAGGATTGCTCGATCTGGTGCAACACCGTGCTGCGCGGCGACGTTAATCGCATCGTCATCGGCAATTACACCAACGTGCAAGACTTTGCGATGTGCCACGTGTCTCACAAGAACGCGGCCAAGCCGGACGGCTCGCCGCTGATCCTCGGCGACTACGTCACCATCGGCCACCAGGCCATGCTGCACGGCTGCAACATCGGCAACGAGGTGCTGATCGGCATGGGCGCCATCGTCATGGACGATGTGGTGGTGCAAGACCAGGTGATGGTCGGCGCCGGCAGCCTGGTCGCGCCGGGCAAGGTGCTGGAAAGCGGCCACCTGTACGTCGGCCGTCCAGCCGTGAAGGTGAGGGCGCTGACGCCGGAGGAAATCGCCTACCTCAAGTACTCCGCCGAGCACTACGTGCGCGTCAAAAACAACTACCTAGCCGGATGAAATAGCATCTTTACCAATCTTGATCTCTTTACCTCTTGTAAATGAGAATCATTATTGTTAAGATGCGTTTTTGCCAGCGATCATATCCCCGAGAGCCAGCCGTTTAACATCTCTCTCTTGGATAACTATGGTCGCTACCCTTACGGGCGCCCGGCACCTGGCCGCGCCTCTGTCTCTTCACGTCCAATCCGCCCTGCTGGTGATGCTGGGCGCGGTTGCTTTGCCGGTGTTTGCGCAGGAAACCAAATCGGCCGGCGAATTGTCGGAAATCCTGGTGCAAGCCAAGCGCGACGACGCCGCCACCTCCACCCGCAACGGCAGCACCACTGTGATCAGCTCGCGCCAGCTGGAGCAGAACAACGCCATCGACATGAGCAACATCTCGCGCTACTCGCCGCTGATCAGCGTGCCGGCAGCGGCCAGCGGTGGCGGCAGCGTGTGGGATAGCGCCAGCAATACCGGCTTTAACATTCGCGGCATTGAAGGCAACCGTGTCAGCCTCGATCTGGACGGCATCTCGCTGCCGGACGCGGCGCCGAAACCGGACGGCAGCACCTTGAACGCCTTCGGCATCGGCCGCGACTACTTCGACCCGGAGACCTTCCGCGACGTGCGCATTGGTTCCGGCTCCAGCCCATCGGGCACGGGCACGCCGGGCCTCGGCGGCTCGGTGTCCTTCGTGACCAAGTCGCCGGAAGACTACCTCGACGGCACGCGCAAGGTCTACGCCGACTATAAATTCGGCTACACCGCGGACCGCGCCAGCCGCATGCACGCGGTCACCGCCGCTACCGAAATCAATCCTGGCCTGAAAGCCTTGATCGTGGCTGTGCACCGCACTGGCGAGCAAGCCGACAGCAAGAGCAGCGTGCCGGTCAACCCGGACGACTGGAACTCGGACGCCGTGCTGGCCAAGCTGAACTGGACTATCGCGCCGGGCCAAAAACTGAACTTCGCCATCGACCACTTCAAGGCCGAGCACGACCGCAACTACGACAACAAGACCAGCACCTTGTACCCGACCGGCGTCACGCAAAACTCGAACACCAAGCGCAACCGCTTCAGCGTCGATCACCAGTGGACGCCAAGCGGCGTCGCCCTGTTCGATACCCTGGACAGCAAGCTGTACACGCAAAAAGCCGAAGTGGTCGACCTGACCCACGCCGATTACTTCTCGGGCGGCCAGAAGTACATCCGCGACATCAACACCGGCTACTACAACGACAGCAAGGGCTTGTCGCTGGACGCCACCAAGCAACTGGGCGTGGGCAATCTGCTCAGCTACGGCGTGCAATACGAACGCTTGGAAAGCCGCCGTCCGTGGACTGAAGATCGCCTGGTGGTCGCCACCGGCGCGCACCAGTACACCACCAAGTCGCGCATGGCCGACATGGACACCGACAAATACGCCGCCTACGTGCGCGGCGAGTTCGGCTTCGCACTGGCCGGCCATCAAGCTACGCTGACGCCGGGCCTGCGCGCCGAACAGCGCAAGCTGACGCCGAAGAACCTCGACAAATACGTGGTTGCCGTGCCGAGCGCGGCCAAGGAAATCAAGGAAGAAACCGATTCCTACCTGACGCCATCGCTGAACCTGTCGGTGGAACTGGCGCCTAACCTGAACGCCTACGCGCAGTACTCGCGCGGCACCCGACTGCCATCGGCAGCCGAGCGCACCGGCACTTACGACTCGTTCAGCTACACCGGCACCGGCACCGGCTACGCCGTGCTGGGCAATCCAGACCTGAAAAAAGAAACCAGCAACGCATTCGAGCTGGGCCTGAAAGGCGTGCTGACGCCGGGCGTGGAATTCAGCGCCTCGGTGTTCAACACCAGGTATGACGACTTCATCGAGTACGCCACCCAGCCGGTCGACCGCGTCAACTACCCGACCATCACCCAAGGCCTGTTCCGTCCAGAGAATATCGGCGAGGCGCGCATCTACGGCGCCGAGTTCAACACCCGCTTCGTGCTGGGACAATGGCTGCAAAACATGAAAGGCTACAGCGTCAACCTGGCGGCCGGCGCATCGAAAGGCACGGCGGACAACACCAAGACCGGCAAGTCGGCCGACCTGGCATCGGTCCAGCCGTACAAGGCCAACGCCACCTTCGCGTATGACGATCCGGCCCTGCGCGGCGGCGCGGCCTTCACCGCCAGCACCGTGCGCGGCAAGCAAGCGGCCAGCGACGTGCTGACCGGCAGCAGCACCACCATGTTCAAAGTGCCGGGCTACAGCGTGTTCGATCTGACCGCGTACTGGAACATCGGCAAGCACGTTGTCCTCAGCGGCGGCGTGTACAACATCGGCGACAAGAAGTACTGGGACTACGCCTCGTCGCGCACCCTGGCTGCCGCTACCACGGCGGCGACGTTTGCCGACATCGAGCGCCAGTCGCGCCCGGGCCGCAACTACGCATTCAACCTCAAAGTGATTTACTAAGGAGCTAGCCATGAAACCCCACCATCGATTTGCCCTGGCGCTGAGCGGCGCCCTGCTGATTTCGTCGTTGCCGGCGGGCGCAGCCAGTCTGACCGAGCGCTATGAAGCGCTGCGCACCGAACAGCCCAAGCTGGCGCTGCGCGACGCCGCTGCCAAGCTGAACGTGTCGGAAGCGGAACTGCTGGCCGCCAACGGCATCGGCAAGACCGTGACCCGCCTGCAGGAAGGCGAAAACGTGCCGCGCGAAATCATGCGCCGCGCGCTCGATCTCGGCAAGGTCATGGCCATGACCCGCAACGAAAACGCCATCCTCGAACGCACCGGCGTGGCAACGCGCATGAAGCCGCAAGAGCCGATCACCGGCCTCGATGCGGACAAGGAGAAAGAACGCGAAGCGCGCATGCGCAACATCGCCGGCGGCTACCTCGGTGGCGAGATCGACCTGCGCTTCACGTTCAAAAACTGGAAGTACGCGTTTGCCGTGGTGCAGCCGGGCAAAGACGGCGCGGTATCGCGCAGCCTGCAATTCTTCGACGCCAGCGGCAACGCCGCGCACAAGGTCTACGTGAAGAGCGACGAAGGCGTGGCCGTGTTCGACAAGATCGTGGCCGACTTCCGCAATCCATCGCAAAGCGCCGAGCTGAACGTGGTGGCGGCGCCGGCTAAAAAAGCGCCGAAGGCCGACAGCGCAGTGGACGTGAAAGAATTCCAGCAGGCGTGGAACGAAATCAACGACGTGCACCAGTTCAACCGTCTGCTGACCGAGTTCGGCGTGACGCGTGAGCAAGGCATGCGTTTGGGCCCGGTCGACAAAGTGCAGCGCATTGCGCCGCAAGCTGTGCGCCAACTGCTGGAGCAAGCGGCCAAGCAGCAGGTTGAAATCATGGCCTTCCTGGGCAATGAATCGACCATCCAGATCTTCAGCGGCAAGATCAACAAGGTGCAGGAGGCGGGCGGCTACTTCAACGTGCTGGATCCCGAGTTCAACCTGCACCTGCGTGATAGCGCGCTGGTGAGCGGCTACGTGGTCAAGCGCGCGGGCGTGGTGAACGTCGAGTTCTACGACAAGGACGGCAACGAAGTAGTGAGCTTCTTCGGCGTGCGCAGCCGCGAGAAACCGGTGCCGCAAGCGTGGATTGATCTGACCGCCGCCCTGCCCACACTGGATGCCGCCAAGCAGGCCAGCCGTTAATCAGGCAGGCCGCGCGCACCGCCGGCGCGCGCGGCCCGGTTGCTTACTGCTGCACGACGCGGCGGCGGGCGGCCCAGCCGAGCAGGCCCAGGCCGGCCAGCAGCATGCTGTAGCTGGCCGGTTCTGGCACTGCCGAGACCTTGATGTTGTCGATCGCCAGATTGTAGTAGATCACAGTGCCCTGCACCGAGTCAGGCCGCATGGAGACGATCGCCATTTCATCGACATCTTTCAGGATGCGGGCAAAGCTCTGGCCGTAGGGCAGGTGCGACTCGTAGTTTTGGTCGAACGCGCCATAGCCGTTCCAGCCAGCCGGCAGGGTGCCGGAACTGGTGTCGAGCACCGTGACCGACAAGTGCTGGTCGGCCGGGAGGCCATCGCCGATCACCCCCAGCGAGTACCACACGCTGGAGTAGGCGGTGACGTCGCCGGGCTTGTCGTGGTCGCGCAGCTCCAGGATCAGTTGCTGGCGCATCGGCCAGCCGCCGGGGAAGCCGTCGGCGATTTCGGCCACCGAGATGTCGAGGCTGAAGGTGAACGACTTCATGGCGCTGTAATCGCCGAGGAAACTGGCGTTGGTGCGGGTGCTCAGTTCAAATGACGACGCGGCGCCGTCGATGTGTAAGGCGTTGCTGCCATTGCCGAGCGCTGCATCGATGCCGCTGCTGGGCACTCCGGCAGCGCCTCCGCCTTTCCAGCCTTGCATGTCGTGAGAAAAATCCACGGTCGCCGGCGCCAGGGCGTGGGCGCTGCCGCCGCCCAGTGTGGTCAATGCCGCCAGGATGGCCGCGCAAAAAGTATGTGCTTTCATGGTATGGTCCTTTTAAAGAGGGGCTTTCAGGCGCTGGGTGCGCACTTGTTTGCTCAGCGGCGGCGGCAGCGGTACCGGGTTGCCGGTATCGATGCTGACCGCCGTGGTGCTGCCGACCGTGCCGGCGCCGTCGGCGAACTGCAGTACGCCGAAGTAGCGCTGCTGCGGCGCCAGTCCCGACCAGCTGACGCCCACCGTGGCGTAGGCGCCCGCGTACACCTTGGTCGGCAGCGTGACCTTCAGCGTGCCGTTGTTGTCGGCCGGGGTGACGATGGCCGAGGACAGCTGGAAGCCGGTGCTGCGGTTGTTGGCGATCCAGTTGCCGATCACGCACACGCGGTAAGTGCCGGCCAGCGGACTGTTGAGGGTGATGCTCTCGTCCGAGCCCTGCTTGGCGCTCAGTTCCATCAGCGCGCCGTTGACGCCGAACACCGCGAGGTCGAGGTCGTGATTGCCGCCGTCGCCGGTATCGCGGTTGAACAGTTCGAAGCGCGCGGCCAGGGTGTTGGCCGGGATCGCGACCGGAATCACCCTGACGCCGGCCTGGCCGGCATTGCAGGCGGCGACGATCTGTTCCTTGGTGTCGACCGAGTTGAACGGCGCTTGCGCCACCTCGTAGCTGGCGCGGCTGACCGGTTTCATGCCGCCCACTGTGGTCGCCAGCTTGCCGCTGTAGCCGGTGTAGACGCTGAGCGCGCGCAAGCCGCTGGCCTTTTCCGCGACGACCGGCGTCGGCGCGTCGATCAGGTAGCCGGTGCTGGCCTGCAGCGGGCTGGTGACGCTATGGCTGCCGTCGCTCCAGCTCAACGCGCCGTATTGCCACTGCCGTTCCGGCGCGGTGGTGCGCTTGAGCGCCACGTTGAAGCTGGCGCTCTCGCCCGGCGCCAGCGTCAGCGTGGCCGGGCTCACCGTGACGTCAAAGCCGGGCAGGCTGGCCCTGGCGTTGTAGGTGGCGCGGCTGGCGCCGACGTTGGTGACCTTGCGGCTCAGGGTGATGGCGTAGCCGGCGTTGGCGGCCGTCAGGCTCGGCAGGTTGAGGTTGTAGGCCATGATGCTGCCGCTGCCGCATTGCGCCGTCACGCCCAGGCCGCACAGGTACTTGGCATAGTCGGCGCTGCCGAGATCGTAGACCAGGCCGGGATCGGTGGCGCTGTTGGGGACGATCTGGCCGGCGCCCTGGCCCCACGGCAGGGTGCCGCTGGGTCCGCCTGGGCCCAACGGCGCGGAGGAGCGGTTGTCCGTCACATTGTCGGCCACGGTCGGGCGGGTGGTGGTCATCAGCGCCGACTTGATGGCGGCCGGCGACCAGTCCGGGTGTTGCTGGCGCAGCAGCGCGGCGATGCCGGCCACGTGCGGCGTGGCCATCGAGGTGCCGGCCCAGAAGCTCCACGGCGTCGGCGACTTCAGCGTGCCGGCCGCCACCTGCGCGTGCTGCTCCTCGCTCAGTTCCGGCGCGATGCCGGACAGGATGTCGACGCCCGGCGCCGCCAGGTCCGGCTTCAGCACGTTCGGGTCCAGCGAGTTCGGGCCGCGCGAGGAGAATTCGGCCACCATCGGCGCCGGGGCGGCGCCGTTCACGTGGGCAAAGGCCGACAGCGCCGCCATGCCGCGCCCGCTGCGCGCGTAGTCGGTGATGGCGGTGCCGTCTTCCAGCGAGACGTGCAGGGTCGGCAGCACGTAGTTGGCGAGGAAGCCGCCTTGGCTGTTGTCCAGCAACACCATGGCGACGCCGCCGGCGTTTTTCACTGACTGCGCCTTGTCGATGACGGGGTAGTCGCCGCGGCGGCACAGCACGATTTTGCCCTTGACCTTGGCCGGGTCGAGCACCGTCAGCGCTTCTTCGGTGTAGGGGTCGACCAGCGGGCAGAGGCGCGCCAGGCTTGGCGCCACGCCGGGCAGGGCGGCGTCTTCGGCGAGGACCAGGCTGGTTTGCGGCAGGGCGCTCTGGTTCAGCGACAGGCCGCGGTACTGCTTGCCGTTGCCCAGCGTCAGGGTGGCCAGTTGCTGCTGGCCGTGGGTGGTGGCGGCCACCGTGGTCAGCCACGGCGTCATGTGCGACAGCGTGAAGTTGTACGGGCCCTCGTTGCCGCCGGCGGCGGCAACGAACACGCCGGCCGAGGCGGCGTGCAGGAAGGCCAGGTCGACCGGGTCGTCCAGCGTCTGGCCGCCGCTGATTGAGTAGTTGATGACGTTGACGCCGTCGCTGATGGCCTTCTCGATGGCGGCCACGCTGTCGCTGGCCATGCAGGAATTGAATGGGCGCCCGTTCAGGTCGACGCCCGTCCAGCACACTTTGTAGGCCGCCAGCCGCGCGCGCGGGGCCATGCCGGCGTTGGCCGGCATGGCGACACCGTAGACCTCGGCCGGCACGTCGCGGTTGCCGGCGGCGGTGGTGGAGGTGTGGGTGCCGTGGCCGTGCGAGTCGCGCGGCGACAGGAACTCGGTCCAGTCCAGCGGCGCATAATCGAGGAAGCCCTTGGCAAAGTACTGCGCGCCGATCAGCTTGTTGTTGCAATAGCTGCGCTCGAAGCCGGCGCCGGACTCGCAGCTGCCGCGCCAGCGGGCGGGCGGCGCATCGTAGGCGAGACTGGCGTTGCCATCCCAGGTCGGCTTGCCGTTGACGTCGAGGCGGTCGCTGTAGGACAGGTTTTCCGGCACCACGCCGGTGTCGAGCACGCCAATGATGATGTCTTCGCCGGCGTGCTGCTTGCCGCCGAGCTGGCTCCACAAGCCGTTGGCCTGGTCGAGGCCGAGGAAGCTGGTGGTGTAGTTGGTGACCAGGTGGCGCGGGGCGTCGGCGCTGATGGCGGCAACGTCGCTGCGTGCCTTGAGCTGGCGCACCTCGTCGTCGGTCAGCATGGCGGCAAAGCCGTTCAGGGCCAGCTGGAACTGGTACTGCACCGGCGCGTTGGCGATGGTGGCCAGCAGGCTGCCCTGCTTTTGCGCCAGGTACTGGCTGTACAGCTGCACGTTGGGCGCGCTGAGGTCGAGCTGCTGGCCGGCGGCCGGGCGGGTCGCCTGGATGCCGCTGACGCCGCCGGTGTAGGTGCTGACCGGCTTATCGGCCAGTTGCACGATGTAGGGGCGGCGCACGTCGTCGGCGTGCGCCGCGCCCAGGCAGCACAGGGCCACCGCGATGAATATCGGTTGTAGTTTCATGATCAATGGTCAGGTAGGTTAGGCGGAACGGCGGCGGCGCACGGCGGCAATGGCGCCCAGGCCGCCCAGCAGCATCAGGCCGCTCGATGGCTCGGGCACGGCCGACACGCCCAGTTGCAGGTTGTCGAGCGCAAATTGGCCGGAGTTGTCGTTGAAGGCGGCGCAATTGCCGTCGAGGTCGCAGGAGTAGGCGAAGAAGGCAATGCTGGTGAAGTTCTGGCTGGCGAAGGCGGCGCTGGTCTCGAAGTGGGCCATGTAGAAATCGGTGCCCACCGGGTACGGCCCCTTCAGCACGAAGCGCTCGGACTGGTAGCTGCCGTCGGCCGCGAAGCCGCGCACTTCCAGCAGGCCGGCAACCTCGGGGTAATACTCGATCATGCCGTTGCGCTCGAACGCGCCGATGAAGCTGGCGTCAAACGATTTGACTTGCAAGCCGGCGCCTGGCCCGGAAATGACCAGGGCGCCGTCGTTGAGGCCGGCGTAGTAGCCGGGGGTGTGGTTGTCGACCGGGCAGCTCAGGCGCATGCACATGGCGGGATCGTTGCCGTCAAAGACGGCGCCCACCAGGTCGCCTTGCTCGGCGTCGCCGATGCCGGAGGTGGCTGTCAGTTGCAGCCCCATGTAATCGAAACTGTCGCCGGCGCCGAGGAAGCCGTAGCCGACATCGTCGAAATCCAGCGTGACGTCGCCGGCCTGGGCCGGCAGCGCGGTGCAGAAAGCGGCTGCCAGCAACGCGCTCAGGGTAGCGCGTCGCCAGCAGGAGAGTGCTCTTTGTGTCATTTCCATCCCTTTGTAAAGATTGGTAGATTTTTGATGTGACCTTTTTAGTCACAAACAAAAGGTACCGGCTTCTCTATCAAAAGCGAGGAAAATATAATTTCAGCAATGAAATTTAAGGAAAATTAAGTTGTTTCACCCAGTGAGAATTGGTGAGTATTGTAATATTTGGTTACAAAAATATGTGTACAAAAACATACTATACCCACCTGTGCGCATCATCCCAGGGCGGCGCGGCCCAGGGCGGGGTCGTCGGTAAAGAAGCCGTCGATGCCGGTGGCGATGTAGCGTTTCATCTCGGCGATGGAGCCGGCTTCGTGGCGCGCGAAGTCGCCGGCGTTGCTGCGGAAGTCGGCGGCGAGGAACTTGTTCTCGGGACGGAACGTCCATGGCTCCACGCGCAGGCCGGCCTTGTGGGCGTCCTCCACCAGCGAGCCAGGCTCGGCCAGCGTGCCGTCTTTTTTCAGTGGGATGATGGCGCGCGTTGGCGGCGCCACCACGTCGGCGTACTGGGCGATGTCGCGCAGGCCGGCCGGCGTCAGCATTTGCGCGAAGGTCAGCGCGCCGCCTGCTGCCGCGACGTCCATCGGGCGCACGTTCTCGCCGATCACCAGCTGCATCAGGCGCAGGTTGGCGCGGCGGCCCAGCTTGCCGCGCAGGTATTTCAGGTTGGCGATCTCGAACGACTGGATTTCCACCGGGTTGCGGCGGGTGTAGTCGTGCGCAGCCAGGATCGACAGGAAGCGCTCTTCCAGCGGCAAGCCGACGCTGGCGAAATACGTCGAATGCTTCAGCTCCGGCACGATGCCGACGATGCGCCCGCGCGCCGCCGACTCGGCCGCCACGAAGTCGATGATCTCTTCAAACGTCACCACCTGGAACATGCCGTTGTACTGCGCGCTGCCCGGGCGGAATTGCGGGATGCGTTCCACCGCGCGCAGCGTTTTCAGTTCGGTCAGCGTGAAGTCGTCGACGAACCAGCCTTCGTGCGTTTCGCCGTCGATGGTCTTGCGGGTCTTGCGGCCGGCAAATTCAGGATGGCTGGCGACGTCGGTGGTTTCGCTCAGGAAGGCTTCGTGGCGCGCGACCAGCACGCCGTCCTTGGTGCTGACCAAGTCCGGCTCGACGTAATCGGCGCCGTCGGCAATCGCCTTGGCGTAGGCGGCCAGCGTATGCTCGGGACGCAGCGCGCTGGCGCCGCGGTGGCCGAACACCAGCGGCGTTTTGCCGCCGGCGCCGACCGGGCCCACGCCCGGCAGGCCGGACAGGTCGCCGGCCACCGGCGCTGCCAGTACCTGCGATGCCGGCAGCAGCAGCGAGGCGCCCGCAGCCGCAGCCGCCGCGTGGATGAAGCCGCGACGCGAAAGTCGCTTAGGCAAATAAAGTGTGTTCATCAGAAGTCTGCCATCAAAGTCAGGAAGCCTTGGCGTGGTGCGATTGGGAAGGTATTGTACGTGCCGCTGGCCGCGCCGACTACCACGTTCAGGTCGCCTTCTTTGTTGGTCAGGTTGGTGACGTTCAAGCGATAGCGCGCGTTCTTCACCCAGCCGCCGTTCAGGAATGGCAGCTTGCCCGATACGCCGAGGTTGGTCAGGAAGTAGCTCTTCACCGACAGGTCGTTGGTGTAGGTGGCGTAGCGCTTGCCGACGTAGTCGCCGCTCAGCTGGAACTCGGTGTCGCCCAGGTTCAGAGTGGCGACGAATTTATCCATCCACTCCGGGCTGCCCGGTACTTTTTTGCCGGCCGTGAACACGGTGTCCTTGCCGCTCACGTAGTTGTCGTCGTACTTGGACTGGTTGTACGACAGCGCGTTGTACAGCGAGAAGTTGCGGCCGAAGTGCAGGGTGCCGGAGAAGTCGATGCCGTTGGTCTTGACGCTGCCAACGTTGGTCAGCACCGCCAGGTTGCCGCCGATGATCGACGAGATCACCGAGGTCGGGCTGATCTGCAACAGGCGGTCTTTGAAGTCGACGTGGTAGACGTTGATCTGGCCGTCAAACGCGGTCACCGCGCCGAAGTCGACCTTGTGGCTGCTGCGCAGGCCCGCTTCGTAGGTGATCGAGGTTTCCGGCTTGGCGGTCGATTTGAACAGGTCGAACGCGCCCTGGCTCGACAAGCTCCATGGCGATGCACCACCGCCGCCGTAGGTCACGAACTGGCGCATGTTTTTCTGCACGTTGAAGAAGGCCTGGTCTTGCGCGGTGATATCCCAGCGGCCGCCGATCTGCGGCAGGAACCATTTCTTGGTGATGATTTCACCCACTGGCAGCGCGGTCGAGTTGGCAATCGCGCCGTTCTTCGGCTGTACCGGGAACTGGCCATCGGCAAATTGCAGGCTCGATTTGAAGCCCGCTTGCAGCGCCACGTCCGGCGACACGCGCCATTCATCTTGCAGGTGCAGCTGGGCCACCTTGTTGTCGATCTCGCTGCCGTACTGGGTGATCAGCGGGTTGCTTGGACGGTCGTATGGCGAGCTAGGATTGTTCACGTCCAGCGCGTACCAGCGGCGATACGCCGACGAACGGTTGTGTTCGAGCCAGAAGCCGGCTTGCAGCTTGTGATCGCCCAGCTCGGTGTTCAGGGTCGACAGCCAGCCGTTGCGGTTGATTGCGTATTCGGTGGTGCGGGTGGCGAAGCCGGAATTGCCGAACACCTGCTTCAGGTTCTGGCCCGGGAAGTAGACCGAGAACAGCGCCGGCAAGCCGGCCACGCCGATCGGGCCTGCCACCACGCCGACGCCGTCGTCGTTGTGGTAATAGATCTGGTTCGACCACGAGGTGGTGTCGCTCAGGTTGGTGTCGAACTTGGCGTAGGTCAGGTAGTCGGTACGCTGCGCATCGCTGTAGTAGTTGCGGTAGTTATTGCCTTCGGCCGCTGGCGTGGCGCCGGTGGCCGACAGGTAGGCCAGCGCCTGCTGGAAGTTCGGGTACATGAACGGACGGGTGTACGGCTGGTACTTCTCGGTGGCCGAGTGCACGGTGCTGTCTTCATTCGGCTCGATCTTGTCCGAGTAGGCGAAGTACAGGGTCAGCTTGCCGAGGCTACTGTTATTGATGAACTTGGCGTTGACCTGGTCGCCGCCCTGGCGGCCGTTGAAATCCCATGCCTTCTGCTCGTGGTGCACGGCCGAGATGTAGGCGCTGTTGCCATCGCCGAAGTTGCCGGTGTCGTAGCGGGCGTAGGTACGCGAAGTCTTGTAGCTGCCCACGGTCTGCTGTACCGCCAGGTTGCTGTTTGGCAGCGGGTTGCTGGAGAAGGTCTCGATGGTGCCGCCCAGGTTGCTGGTCGACGCGGTGGCCAGATCGCCGGCGCCCGACGACAGGATCACGCGGCCGACGTTTTCGCTGGTGATGGCGCGCTGCGGCGACAGGCCGTTGTAGTTGCCGTATTGCTGGTCGCCCAGCGGCACGCCGTCCATGGTGTAGCCCAGTTGCTGGCCGCTGAAGCCGTGGATGAACAGCGACAGGTTTTGTTCGTTATTGCCCCATGGGTCGGCGGTCTGGAAGCTCACGCCCGGCAGGGTTTGCAGTGCCTTCAGCGGATTCACGCCCGGCAGAATTTTTTGCATATCGCTCTTGCTCATCTCCACCGAAGAGCGGGTCTTGCGGGTGGCAACTTCGACCGTGGCGATCGGCGCGGCAGCGGCAGCTTCGACTTCGGGCGCGCTGTCGGCCATGTCGGCGACGGCGGCGGCTACGTTGGCGGCCATGGCCAGCATTGGAAGGGTCAGCGCTGCTGCGAAGAGTTTCTTGTTCATTTTTTGCTCAGGTTAAGGGATGAATAACGCTGCGCATGATAGTGACCAAGTGTTACCGGATCATGACGGCTGCACGATGCGTTACACTGCTGTTTGGAAAAGGAGATCGCTACGATGCAGAGATTTTTATTGGCAGCCTTGCCGCTGGTGTTGGCAGCCTGCTCAATCGACCAGTCCAGGCTGGGCCATTTCGTCAATCAGACCGTGCAGCCCGGCATGCCGATGGAGCAAGCCTTGGTGCGCATGCAGGCGGAAGGCTTCTACTGCAATGCCGGCAGCGGCGGCGATGCGGTCATTGGGTGCACCCGCACTTATGAACGGCTGGTGCAGAAGAACTGCGTGGAGCGGGTTGATCTGGTGCGCAGCGCCACGCAAGCCAAAACGCTGGGCGCCATCGATGTGCTGGAAGTGAAGTGCCCTAAATAATGAACCGTCCCCGTTTTTTGCCGGATAACTTTACGCTGGCGATGATTGCGACCGTGGTCGCGGCCAGTCTGTTCCCGTGCTACGGCCAGGGCGCCGTGATTTTCAATAACGTCACGCACGTGGCCGTGTCGCTGCTGTTCTTCCTGCACGGCGCCAAGTTGTCGCGCGAGGCGGTGATTGCCGGCGTCACGCACTGGCGCTTGCACTTGCTGGTGCTGCTGTGTACGTTTGCCTTGTTCCCGCTGCTGGGCTTGCTGTTGAAGCCGGTGCTGACGCCGCTGGTGACGCCGGATTTGTACCTCGGCATCCTGTTCCTGTGCATGTTGCCATCGACCGTGCAATCGTCGATTGCGTTCACGGCGGCGGCGCGCGGCAATGTGCCGGCGGCGATATGCAGTGCGTCGGCATCCAACCTGTTCGGGATTTTTATCACGCCGGTACTGGTCGGCTTGCTGACCTCGGCGCAGATGCAAGGCGGCTCGCCGCTGGAGTCGGCGGGGCAGATCGCCTTGCAGTTGCTGCTGCCGTTCATTGCCGGCCAAGTAGCGCGGCGCTGGATCGGCGCGTGGGTGGAGAAGCACAAGCCGCTGACGCGCATGGTCGACCAGGGTTCGATCTTGCTGGTGGTGTACACCGCGTTTAGCGAGGCGGTAGGGCAGGGCTTGTGGCACCAGGTATCGTGGGCCACGCTGGCCGGACTGATGCTGATTAACGTACTGCTGCTGGGCTTGGTGATGGGGATTAGCGCACAGGCCGCGCGCCGTTTGGGCTTCAACCGCGAGGACCGGATTGCGATCGTGTTTTGCGGTTCCAAAAAGAGCTTGGCCAGCGGCGTGCCGATGGCCAAGGTGCTATTCGCAGGCGGCGCACTGGGCGCCGTGGTGCTGCCGCTGATGCTGTTCCACCAGCTGCAGCTGATGGTCTGCGCCGTGCTGGCGCAGCGCTACGCCAAAGAATAAATTCGGGGTCAGTTCTGCCATTGGTACATGAGCTCGTGTGCGATTGGCAGAACTGACCCTGGATTGTTTAGTGCTTGGCTTCGCCGGCTGGGATCAAGGTCTCGACCGGCGCGTCGCTGGTGAACAGCTGGGCGCAGTCGACTTTGTCGTACTCGTAGTGCTGGCCGCAGAAGTCGCAGTTGACGGCGATGACGCCGCGCTCTTCCAGCACGCTGTCCACTTCTTCCTGGCCCAGCATCTTCAACATATTGCCGACTTTCTCGCGCGTGCAGCTGCAATGGAATTGCGGGTGCTGTGGATCGAACACGCGGATGGTCTCTTCCCAGAACAGGCGCTGCATCAGCACCTCGATGCCGGTTTCCAGCAGCTCCTGCTCTTTCAGGGTCGAGCCCAGAATCACCGCGCGGTTCCAGGTTTCCAGCGCTTCGTCGGCCGTCACCGGCTGCGCTTCGGCCTTGCCGCCATGGTGCGGCAGCTTTTGCAGCAGCAGGCCGCGCGAGACGTTGTCGTCGGCCGCCAGCCACAGCTTGGTGTCCAGCTGTTCCGAACGCAGCATATAGTTTTCGATCACGGTCGACACGTCGTCGCCGTCCAGCGGCACGATGCCCTGGTACGGTTTCTGGCCCGGCACTTTTTCCAGCGGATCGAGGGTGATGATGAAGCGGCCTTTGCCGGTCGCGTTCAGCAGCGTGGTCAAGGTGGCGTCGCCGGCAATCTCGGCGCCCTCGGCCAGCTTGGCGGTGGCGCGCAGGCGCAGGTCGGCGTCGCACTCGACCACCAGCAGGCTCACCGGGCCATCGCCGTGGATTTGCATGATGATGGAGCCGTTGAATTTCAGGTTGGCCGACAGCAGCGCCGCCGCGGCCGTCATCTGGCCCAGCACTTTCTTGACCGGCGCCGGGTAGGCGTGGCGCGCCAGCACCTCGCGCCAGGTGGCGGAGATGTCGATCAGCTCGCCGCGCACGGTGGCATTTTCGAAGATGAATTTTTGCAGGGTGTCCTGCCCGGTGGTGGTGATGCTCATACTTGTTATCCGATCTTTTTGAGTTGCGTCTTGAACAGTTGGCCGCGCTTGACATAGCTATCGGCAGCGTTTTGCAGGCCGGCGACTTCTTCCGCCGTCAGCTGGCGCGCCACCTTGGCCGGCGCGCCGATAATCAGCGAGTGGTCGGGGAAGCTCTTGCCCTCGGTGACCAGCGCGCCGGCGCCGACCAGGCAGCCGTTGCCGATCCTGGCGCCGTTCAGGATCACGGCCTGGATGCCGACCAGCGAACCGTCGCCGATGGTGCAGCCGTGCAGCATGGCCTGGTGGCCGATGGTCACGTTGCGGCCCACGGTCAGCGGGTAGCCGATGTCCGTGTGCATGACCGTGCCTTCCTGCACATTGCTATTTTCGCCGATGGTGATACGCTCGTTATCGCCGCGCAGCGTCGCGCCGAACCACACCGAGGCGTGCTCGTGCAGGCTGACCTTGCCGACCACGGTCGCATTCTCGGCAACAAATGACGATGCAGCGATCTCGGGCGTGTGATCGCCAAGTTGGTAAATAGACATTGGAACCTGTAGGGTGCGGTGGGATAGCGCTATTTTACGCTGGCTTTACGCTTGCGCAGCTATCGAACGGTCGTGCTATTATTTTGCTTTACGGCTAGCAAGGTTCCGATATGGGCGCCGGCCCCGGTTTTTCAAGGACAGACATGAGCACGCATAAACCTTCCCGTTCCGAATTCCTGACCATCCGCGGCCTGCGCTGCCACGTGCGCCACTGGGGCAACGAGGGCGCGCCCAAGCTGTTCATGATGCACGGCTGGATGGATGTGGGCGCCTCGTTCCAGTTCGTGGTCGATGAGCTCAAGGGCGATTACCACGTGATCGCGCCGGACTGGCGCGGTTTCGGCCTGTCGCAGCGCAACGGCCTCGATACCTACTGGTTCCCCGACTACCTGGCCGACCTGGACGCGATCTTGCGCCACTACTCGCCGGATCAGGCGGTCGACCTGCTGGGCCACAGCATGGGCGGCAATATCGTCGGCCTGTACGCCGGTGCGCGTCCCGAGCGCATCCGCAAGCTGATTAACGTGGAAGGCGCGGGCCTGCGCTCGTCCAAGCCGGAGCAGGCGCCGGGCCGCTACGCCAAGTGGATGGACAGCGTGCTCGAGAAGCACGAGATGCGCGGTTATCCAAGTCAGGCGGCCGTCGCGGCGCGCCTGCAAAAGACCAATCCGCGCCTCAGCGACGACAAGGCCGCCTTCCTGGCCCAGCACTGGTCGGCGCAGAACGATGCCGGCGAGTGGGAAATTCTCGGCGATCCGGTGCACAAGCAGGCCGGCCCGCTGCCGTACCACGTCGATGATGTGATGGCGTGCTGGCGGGCGATCACCGCGCCGGTGCTGTGGGTGGAGGCCGATCAGACCAATATGTGGGATTGGATGGGCGCCAAGCCGGCCGGCCGCGTGGAGCTGGAGCGCCGCCTCGGCCACCTGCGCGATGTGACCAAGAAAATGGTCTATGACGCCGGCCACATGCTGCACCACGACCAGCCGCGCGCGCTGGCGGAAATGATAGAGGAATTCCTCGCTGCATAAAACAACGCCGCCCGAAGGCGGCGTGGTGATTTACAGCTTGCTGCTGCGCGGTGGCGTGGTGCGCGCCACGCCGGCCACGACCGGCACCGCGTTGTCGGTGTCGACCGCCACGACCGTGGCAGCGGCGACCTTGCCGCCAGGATCAACGTAGCCGGCCACGCCCACGTAGCGCTTGTCCGCCGCCAGCCCCGACCAGCTGAGGCCCACGGTGGCTGTGCTGCCGCCATAGACCTTGCCTGGCGGCGCGGCTTTCAGCGACCCGGCGCTGCTGTTGACCGGGACGATGGCCGACGACACTTTCAAAGCCGCCGGTGCGCCAGCCGCCAGCTCGTAGCCGATCACGCACAGCTGGTACGTGCCCGCCTGCGGCGTGGTCAGCGTGATGTTCTCGTTGGAGCCGACGGTCATGCTGTAGTCCACTAGCTTGCCATCCTTGAGCAACGCCAGATCAACGTCCTGGGTTTGCGCCGGGTTGTTGTCGATGTCGCGGTCGAAGGTTTCAAAGCGCGCCACCAGCGTGTTGGCCGGCACCGTGAACGGCAGCAAGCGCACGCCGTGGCTGCCGGCGTTGCAGGTGGCCGTGGCCTGCGCCAGCGTGTCGGCCGCGCCGGCCGGCGCCGCGCCCACCGAGACGGCGGTTTGCGTGACTTCCTTCATGCCGCCCAGCACCACGCCCAGCTTGCCGGTGAAGCCGGTCTGCAGGCTGACCAGCTTGGAGCCGCTGGTGCGCTCGGACTTGACCAGCTCCGGTGCAATCACCGGCGGCCCCGACTGCGCGACGATCGGGCTGCGCACCACGTGGCTGCCGTCAGTCCAGCTCAGCTGGCCGTATTCCCAGGTATTGTCGGCGGCCGTGGTGCGGGTCAGCACCACGTTGAAGCTCTGGCTCTCGCCCGGCCCCAGCGTCAGCGTCGAGGGCGACACGCTGACCTGGTAGCCGCCCATGCTGGCGCTGGCGGTGTAGGTCGCGGCGCGGTCGCTGACATTGGTCACGGTGCGGGTCACGGTTTCCGTTCCCATCACGTTGGCCACGGCAATCGACGGCGTGTTCAGGTTGAACGGCTTGATTTGCGGGCCGCTGCACTCCTCGTAGCTGCGGCCGATGGCGCACATGTACTTGACGTAGTCGGCCGGCTGGATGTCGTACACCAGGCCGGGATCGGCTGCGCGCGTCGGCACCACCTGGCCGGCGCCCTGACCCCACGGCAGGATGCCGGCCTCTACGCCGCTGAGCTTGTCCGGCTGCGTGTCCATGGCCGAGGTCATCAGCGCGGACTTGATGGCGGCTGGGCTCCAGCTCGGGTGGCGTTGCTGCAACAGCGCGGCCAGGCCGGCCACGTGCGGCGTCGCCATCGAGGTGCCTTGCATGAGGGCCCAGTCCGACGGCGGCGTCAGCGTGCCGTCCAGCAGTTGCTGCTTCTGATCCTGCGTCATGGCGGGCGACACGGCGGCCAGGATGCTGACGCCGGGCGCGGCCAGATCCGGCTTGAGCTGGTTGCGCTCGGCGCGGCTCGGGCCGCGCGAGGAGAACGCGGCCACCACCGGCGCCGGCGTCACGCCGCGGCGCACGCTGAAGCGCGACAGCTCGGCCGCCGCCTGCGCATTGGCGGCATAGGCCTTGATCAGCGCGCCGTCGGCCTGGCTCACGTGCAGCGCCGGCAGCACGTGCAGGTCGGCCAGCGGGCCGAGGCCGTCGTCGGCCAGCACCATGCCGGCGCCGCCGGCCGCGCGCACCGCGCTGCCCTTGTCGAGGCGGCCGTTGCCGCCGCGGTCGCAGACCACGATCTTGCCGGCCACCTTGGCCGCATCCAGCACCGCCACGCCTTGGTTGTCGCCAGCGCCGTAGCAGTAGCGCGCCTTGTTGCGGTCGACACCGGCCACGGCCGCGTCCTCGGCGCGGATCAAGCCGGTGCGCGGCAGGGCGGTGCCGTTCAGCGAGGCGCCGGTGTAGGCGGCGCCGCTGGCCAGGCTCAGGCTGGCCACGTATTCGCGGTCGTGGCTCGACGCTGCCACCGTGGTCAGCCAGGGCGCCACGTGGTTGACGTTGGGTTTCGGCCCGTCGTTGCCGGCCGCCGCCGCCACGAACACGCCGGCGTTGCTGGCCTGGCGGAATGCTTCTTCGACCGGGTCGTCGGAGCCGGTGCCGCCGCTGATCGAGTAGTTGAGCACGTTGACGCCGTCGGCAATCGCCTGCTCGATGCCGGCCACGCTGTCGCTGGCCCAGCAGCCGGCGCCGGCGCCGTTGGCCGTGCCAGCCTTGGTGTAGGACCAGCACACCTTGTACATGGCGACCCGCGCGCGCGGCGCCACCCCCGTCACCGTGCCCATGTCGAGGCCGGCCATGCGCGCCGGGGCCAGGTTGCCGGCGGCCGTGGAGGAGGTGTGGCTGCCGTGGCCGCCCTCGCCGACATCGCCGCCGAGCGCGTCGCGCGCGGACTGGAAATCGGCCCAGTGCAGCTCGTTGCCGGTCTCGAGGAAGCCGGCGTCAAAGTAGCGCGCGCCGATCAGCTTGTTGTTGCAATGCGCGGTGGTAAATGCCTCGCCGGTCTGGCAGCTGCCCTTCCAGCTGGCCGGCGGCGGGCCGTAGGCCAGCTGCGCGCTGCTGTCGAAGGTCGGCACGCCGTGGCTGTCGACGCGGTCGGCGTAGGCTGGATTTTCCGGCCAGATGCCGCTGTCGAGGATGCCGACGACGATATCTTCGCCGGCGTGGGCCATGCCGCCCAGTTGGCTCCACAGCCCGCCCGGCGCATCGAGCCCGAGGAAGGTGGCGGTGTCGCTCACCGTCACTTGGCGCGGCGTGTTGGGGACGATGGCGGCAACCGCGCTATTGGCCTTCAGCTGGCGCACCTCGGCGTCGGTCAGCTGGGCGGCAAAGCCGTTGAACACCAGCTTGTATTCATAGCTGACCGGGGCGTTGGCGATGGTGGCGCGCACGGCGCTGCGTTTCTGGTCGAGGTAGGCGCCGTAGACCTGCACATTCGGATCGTTGAGGTCGATGCGCCGGCCAAAACCGGCGGCCGGCTGGGTGGCCGGCATGCCGGCCAGGCCGCCGTTGTAGCCGGCGACCGGCTTGTCGAGCAGCCGCACCACGTAAGGGCGGCGGATCTCGTCGGCGTGGGCCAGGCTGCCCATCAGCGCCAATACCGCCAGGCTCAAAGAGTGTCGTTTCATTTAGCAGTCCTTTTGTTGTTGTTTGATCGACTGGCGGCGCGCTGCGGCCAGGCCGAGCAGGCCCATGCCCAGCATCAGGTAGGTCGATGGTTCCGGCACGGCGGAGACTTCCAGATTGTCCAGGCCCATCTGGCCCATATTGCTCTGGAAGGCGAAGCATTCCTGGTACCAGTCGCAGGCATAGGGAATGAAGCTCAGCTGCACGAAGTCGGTGCTGCTGAAGGCGGCGCTGGTCTGGTAGTGGCCAAAGCCGAAGGCCGGGTCGGACAGCGAGTAAATTTCATCGAACACGGTGTGGTCAGCGCGGATGCCGCGCACCACCAGCAGGCCGGCGACCTTCGGGTAGACGCCGGGCTGGCCGCCGATGAAGCTGGCGTCAAAGCTGCTCAGGCGGAAGGTCTGGCCGGCTTGCGCCGAGCTCATGTGCAGCACGCCGTCGTTAAGGGCACCGTAGTAATGGCTGGCGTTGTTGGTGGGGCAGGCGAGGCCGCCTTCTTCGCAGCCCCTGATATCGCGGCCGTCCAGGATGCTGCCGACCAAGCCGCCGCCATCTTCAGGCTCGCCGACAAACTGGCCGCCGAACAGGTAGCCGGCGTGCAGGAAGCTGTCGCCGTCCATGACAAAGGGCAGGTCGTCCAGTCCTTCAAAGTCGATGGTGTCGGCATGAACGGCCGGCGCCATGCCGATGGCGGCCAGAACCGCAGCCGCGCCGGCCACCTGGCGAGCGCGACGGCGCAACTGGGTACTGCGCAGGGCCAGCAGCGACAGGCCGGCCAGCAGCGCTGCCCAGGTTGCCGGCTCTGGTACCGCAGCCGTCTCCAGGTTGAGCGTCATCATGGTCTGGTTGCGGCCGATGCCGCTGATGTAGATGCCGCCTTCGGGGCCGCTGACTGGCAGCGCGTTCATGGTCTGGTTGGTAAAGCCGATGAAGAAGTAGGTGCCGACGGCGGCGTTGATGTCGGCCAGGCCGCGGCCGTTGAGCTGGATGTCGACCGCGTCGTTAAACAGGGTGACGGAGGCGTACTGGCGGCCGCTGCCCAAATCCTTGTAGGCGTCCACGCCGGGTGGCACGTAGTCGTCCATGAGCGTCGCGTACGGAGTCTCTACCTGGAACAGGCCGATGGTGCTGGGGCCTACCTCGCCATAGGTGCTGGGATCGACCGACAAGGTGGCCGAAGTGTAGTGGCCGGCCGGGATGTAGAACGCGACCCAGCTGTTAAAGCGCATGCCTAACTCATTGCCGGTGTAGTTGTTGCTGTCCGGCCCAGGGCGATTATTGCCGCCCCTGCTGTTGATCCAGCCCTGGGCGTACTCGATGACCTGCACGTCCGCTTGCGCTGGCGCCGCCAGTACCAAGCTGGCCAGCAGGCCCAGCGCGGCACTGCTGCGAGCTAGCCAGGCCCGCCATGGTTGCCGATGTTTGCTGCTACTACTGTTTTGCGTTTTGCTCATATTCATATGTCAATCCCTGTTGTTATTAATAGTAGAGATTTCAAGAATACATTTATGAAACTGCATTATCAATAGTTAGTTACAATTTACAATTGGCTACAAGTTACAATTGAGTGCGGGTCGAAAATCAATTAGGCTAGGGGGCAAGGGTGCATGCATCGGCGTGAGTCAGCGTACAATGACAGTTATGAAAGTTGACCTGCATTGCCATTCCAACGTCTCCGACGGCGTCCTTGCTCCTGCTGCTGTGGCGGAAACTGCCCGCAAGGCGGGCGTGGACGTGTGGGCGCTCACCGACCACGATGAAGTGCGCGGCATCCCGGCCGCGCGCGCTGCCGCCGAGGCGCAGGGCATGCGCTTTGTCACCGGCGTCGAAATCTCGATTACCTGGGCTAACGAGACCGTGCACATCGTCGGTTTGCAGATCGATGAGAATAACGCCGCGCTGGTGGACGGCCTGGCCTGCACCCGCTCCGGCCGCGACAACCGTGGCCGCGAGATTGCGAACCAGCTGGCGCTGGCCGGTATCGAAGGCGCCTACGAAGGCGCGCTCAAGTACGTCGGCAACCCGGATCTGATGTCGCGCACCCACTTTGCCCGCTTCCTGGTCGAGATCGGCGCCTGCGCCAGCACGGCGGAAGTGTTCAAGAAGTATCTGTCCGAGGGCAAGCCGGGCTACGTGCCGCATTGCTGGGCCACGCTGGAGCAATCGGTTAAATGGATCCGCGATGCCGGCGGGATTGCCGTGATTGCGCATCCGGGCCGCTACCGCTTCACGCCGCTGGCGCAGGGCGAGCTGTTCGACGCGTTCAAGCAGCTGGGCGGCACCGCCATCGAGGTGGTGACCGGCAGTCACACGCCGGATCAATATCCGGTGTATGCGCAATTGGCCAATTACTACGGTTTCCTCGCCTCGCGCGGCACCGATTTCCACGCCCCGGGCGAGTCCCGCGTCGATTTTGCAGCGCTGCCGCCGCTGCCGGCGAACGTCAAACCGGTCTGGCACGACTGGTGGTAAATTCGCCTGCCGATTACCGGCGGCATGTAAGTAGCTGTATCTTGATTTTGCGTTGGCGCGGTCTTACCTTATGATTTCGGCAAATTGTCCGTACCGGAGACCCTGATATGAAACGCATCGTCTTGTTTATCGCCACCAACCTCGCTGTGATGTTGGTGCTGTCCATCGTCCTGTCGCTGCTGGGCATTGGCCGTCCGGGCTCCGGCAGCACGCTGCAACTCGGTAGCCTGCTGGCGTTCTCGCTGGTGGTGGGCTTTACCGGCGCCATTTTCTCGCTGCTGATTTCCAAGCCGATGGCCAAGTGGTCGACCGGCGCGCGCGTGATCGAGAATCCTTCCAACTCCACCGAGCTGTGGCTGGTGAATACCGTGAAAGCGCTGTCCGAGCGCGCCGGCATCGGCATGCCGGAAGTGGCGGTGTACGAGGGCGAGCCGAATGCGTTTGCGACCGGCGCGTTCAAGAACTCGGCGCTGGTGGCGGTGTCGACCGGCCTGCTGCAAAGCATGAACCGCGATGAGGTGGAAGCCGTGCTGGGCCACGAAGTCGCCCACATCGCCAACGGCGACATGGTGACCATGACCCTGATCCAGGGCGTGACCAATACCTTCGTGGTGTTCCTGGCGCGTATCGTCGGCTTCTTTGTCGACAGCATGCTCAACAAGAGTGAAGAGCGCCGCGGCCCCGGTATCGGTTACATGATCACCGTGTTCGTGTGCGAGATTGTGTTCGGCTTGCTGGCCTCGCTGATCGTGGCGTGGTTCTCGCGCCAGCGCGAATTCCGTGCCGACGCCGGTTCGGCCAAGCTGCTGGGCAGCACGGTGCCAATGCAGCACGCTTTGGCGCGTCTGAACGGCGTGGAGCCGGGCGCCTTGCCGCAGTCGTTCGCGGCGTCGGGCATCAGCGCCAGCCGTGGCGGCTGGGGCGCGCTGTTCTCGACCCACCCGCCGTTTGAAGAGCGTATCGCTGCGCTGCGTAGCGTACAATCTTAAGCATGAGCCAATTCTTTCAGGTACATCCCGTCAATCCGCAGGCCCGCTTGATCAAGCAGGCCGCGCAGATCATCCACGGCGGCGGCATCGTCGCCGTGCCGACGGACTCCTGCTACGCGCTGGTGTGCCACCTGGACGACAAGGGCGCGGTCGAGCGCTTGCGCCGCATTCGCGGCATCGACGAAAAACACCATTTGACCCTGTTGTGCCGCGATTTGAGCGAGCTGGGCGTGTATGCCCGTGTCGACAATCGCCAGTTCCGCCTGCTGAAGGCGGCCACGCCGGGGCCGTTCACCTTTATTCTCGAAGCGACCAAGTGCGTGCCGCGCCGCCTGTCTCACCCATCGCGCAAGACCATCGGCCTGCGGGTGCCGGAAGACGCGATCATCAAT
This sequence comes from Duganella rivi, assembly GCF_009857435.1. Lineage (GTDB taxonomy): Bacteria > Pseudomonadota > Gammaproteobacteria > Burkholderiales > Burkholderiaceae_D > Rugamonas > Rugamonas rivi. Next base: position 23,925 of record NZ_WWCK01000005.1, on the reverse strand, counting down.
GCGCTGCTGGCCGAGCTGGATCAGCCGCTGCTGGGCACCACGCTGATCATGCCGGATGAGGTCGAGCCGCTCAACGACGCGGATGAAATTTGCTCGCGGCTGGGCAAACAGCTGGAATTGATTATCGACGGCGGCGCTTGCAGCATGGAGCCGACCACCGTAATCGACCTGACCGGCGACGAGGCGCAGCTGGTTCGCCAAGGCCGCGGAGACGCTGCCGCGTTCGGACTCTGACCCTCTGGTAAAATCCCGCCCATGAACGAAACTGACAGTATTATCCAGACCATCGCGGTCTATCTCATTCCTGTTCTTTTTGCAATTTCCCTGCACGAAGCCGCACACGGATACGTCGCCCGCTATTTCGGCGACCCTACCGCCGCCGATCTCGGCCGCCTAACCGCTAATCCATTGAAGCACATTGATCCTTTCGGCACCGTCCTGCTGCCGATCGTGCTGAGCTTGGTTGGCCTGCCTGCGTTGGGCTACGCCAAGCCGGTGCCGGTCGATTTCGGCCGCCTGCGCAATCCGAAAAAGCAAATGGCCTTCGTGGCCGCCGCCGGTCCGGCAGCCAACTTTGCCATGGGCCTGGGCTGGATGGTGCTGTGGGTGATCCTCAGCTACGTGTTCACCATGGATCAGCATGACTTCTTCGTGCAAATGGCCAAGGCCGGCATCGGCGTCAACTCCGCCATGTGCGTGTTCAACCTGATTCCGGTGCCGCCGCTCGATGGCGGCCGTATCGTTACCGGCTTGCTGCCGATGGAGCTGGCGCGCCGTTTTGCGCGCATCGAGCGCTACGGCGTGTATATTTTCATTGCGCTGATTCTGATGATGCAGTTCGGCTTGCTGACCGGCTTCCTGGTTGGCGGCATGCATATCGTGCAGAGCGTGTGGCATTTGCTGGTCACTCCGTTGATGTATCTTTTTAGCTGAGCAGACTATGTATCCCGATCGCGTAGTCTCCGGCATGCGTCCTACTGGCTCCATGCACCTGGGCCATTATCACGGCGCGCTGAAAAACTGGATCAAGATGCAGACCGAGCTGCCGTGCCTGTTCTTCGTGGCCGACTGGCACGCGCTGACCACGCACTACGACGATCCGACCGTCATCGAGCGCAGCACCTGGGACATGCTGGTCGACTGGCTGGCCGCCGGCATCGACCCGTCGCGATCGACGCTGTTCATCCAGTCGCGCGTGCCCGAGCACGCCGAGCTGCACCTGCTGCTGTCGATGGCCACGCCGCTGGGCTGGCTCGAACGGGTGCCGACCTATAAAGACCAGATCGACAATCTCGCCAACAAAGACCTCGCAACCTACGGCTTCCTCGGCTATCCGCTGCTGCAAGCCGCAGACGTGCTGATCTACCGCGCCAGCCAGGTGCCGGTCGGCGAAGACCAGGTGCCGCACATCGAAATGATGCGCGAGATTGCGCGCCGTTTTAATCACTTGTATGGCAAAGAAAAAGGTTTCGAGGAGAAGGCGCAAGAAGCCGTGAAAAAGCTCGGCAGCAAACGTGCCAAGCTCTACAACGAACTGCGCACCGAGTACCAGCAAGACGGCAAGAACGAGGCGCTGGAACAGGCCAAGGCCATGCTGGACGATGCTCAAAGCCTGTCGATGGGCGACCGCGAGCGCCTGTTTGGTTACCTGGAAGGCAGCCGCAAGCTGATCCTGGTCGAGCCGCAGGCGCGCCTGACCGAGGCCTCGCGCCTGCCTGGCCTCGACGGCCGCAAAATGTCCAAGAGCTACGGCAACGCCATCGCCCTGCGCGAAGACAAGGATTCGGTCAGCAAGAAGATCAAGACCATGCCGACCGACCCGGCGCGCGTGCGCCGCACCGACGCCGGCGATCCGGCCCGCTGCCCGGTCTGGCAATTCCACCAGGTGTATTCCGACCAGCCGACCCAGGAATGGGCGGTGAAGGGCTGCAAATCGGCCGGCATCGGCTGCATCGAGTGCAAGCAGCCGGTGATTGACGCCATCATCAAGGAACAAGAGCCCATGCACGAGCGTGCCCAGCCGTACCTGGACGATCCATCGCTGGTGCGCGCCATCGTTGCCGACGGCAATGACGCGGCCCGCAAGCTGGCGCTGGAAACCATGCGCGACGTGCGTGAAGCGATGGGCTTGGCCTACACGTAAATTCGGGTAAAACATCATGAGCGATCAAATCTCTCCATGGGTGCAGCGCTATGCACCGCTGGTTCCCGGCGGCGCCGTGCTCGATCTAGCTTGCGGCAGCGGCCGCCACTCGCGCCACATGGCGGCGCTCGGCCACGAGGTGGTGGCGGTTGACCGCGACACCGCCGCGCTGGCCGCTGCCTGCGGCCCCGGCATCACTACCAGCGCCATCGACCTGGAAGAGGAGGGCGCCGCCTGGCCTTTCGGCCCGCAGCGATTCGCCGGCATTGTGGTGACAAACTACCTGCATCGCCCCTTATTTGCTGATATGTTGAGCAGCCTGGCGCCGAATGGCGTGCTGATTTACGAGACCTTCGCGGACGGTAATGCGCAGTTCGGCAAGCCGTCCAACCCGGCGTTCCTGTTGCAGCCGGGCGAGTTGCTGGAGCTGGCGCGCGAGCAGGGCCTGCGCGTGGTGGCCTTTGAAGACGGCATTATCGATGCGCCAAAAGCTGCCATGGTGCAACGACTGTGTGCCGTGAAGCCTGATTTTCCCCGAGAGGCGGCTCTATTACCGCCATTTTGAGCGTCGATTTGTGCCCCCGGATGCACCACGGGCGCAACCTATCGACTACAATCGTTGTTTTAATACTTTACGCAGTGGTTTCCTATGATTAAGGGCAGCATCGTAGCAATCGTCACCCCGATGCACGCAGACGGCAGTCTGGACTTTGAGGGTTTGAATCAGCTGATCGACTGGCACATCGCCGAAGGTACGGACAGCATCGTCATCGCCGGCACCACCGGTGAATCGGCCACCGTCAGTGTGGAAGAGCACTGCGCCTTGATCAAGGCGACCGTCGCCCACGCCAAGGGCCGCATCCCTATCATCGCCGGCGCCGGCGCCAACTCGACCGCCGAAGCGATCAAGCTGACCCGCTACGCCAAGGAAGCCGGTGCGGACGCCACCCTGCAAGTGGTGCCGTACTACAACCGCCCTACCCAGGAAGGCATGTACCAGCACTTCAAGGCCATCGCCGAAGCGGTAGACCTGCCGGTGATCCTGTACAACGTGCCGGGCCGTACCGTTGCCGACATGAGCAACGAGACCATCCTGCGCCTGGCGCAGATCCCGAACATCGTGGGCGTGAAAGACGCGACCGGCAACATCGGCCGCGGCTACGACCTGCTGCGCCTGGCGCCAAAATCGTTTGCCGTGTACTCGGGCGACGATCCAACCGCGATGGCCCTGATGCTGGCCGGCGGCGCCGGCAACATCTCGGTCACCGCCAACGTGGCGCCGCGCGCCATGGCCGATATGTGCCGCGCCGCCATTGCCGGCGACGTCGCCACCGCGCTGGCGCTGAACAACAAGGTCTTCCCGCTGCACCAGAAACTGTTCATCGAACCGAATCCGGTGCCAGTCAAGTGGGCGCTGGCGGAAATGGGCAAGATGCCGGCCGGCATCCGCCTGCCGCTGGTGCCGCTGGCGGCAGACTGCCACGCGGCCGTCCGCGCGGCGCTGCAAGAAGCCGGCGTCCTGTAAAACCCCGTAGCAACGAGCACTCGTCCCGACTCGCGTCGGATCATATTTTGCTGCACTTTAGCTTCTTAAACAGTAACGACATGACTATTCGCAAGACAGCTTTTATTTCCTCGCAGCGCGCGCTGGTAGTGGGCGCCGTGGTGGCCACCGTGACCAGCCTGAGCGGCTGCGGCATGATCAGCTCGGTTGTCGGCAACGACAAGGTCGATTACAAGTCGGCCAAAAAGGCCAGCACGCTGGACGTGCCGCCGGATCTGACGCAATTGCAGAAAGATAACCGCTACTCGCTGCCGGACACCAACAACGGCGTGGCGACCGCTTCCGGCTACAACGCTTCCAAGGCCGTACAGTCGGGCGCGCTGGTGTCGAACGCCGCTGTGATCCCGGGCCAGCCGGCCGCCGGCACCGTGGCGCAGATGACGCTGAGCGACATCAAGGTCGAGCGCGACGGCAACCAGCGCTGGCTGGTGATCAAGCAGACCCCGGAGCAACTGTGGCCGCAGCTCAAGCAGTTCTGGGAAGATTCGGGCTTCACGTTGGCGCAGGAACTGCCTGCCGCCGGCATCATGGAAACCGAGTGGAATGAAAACCGCGCCAAGATTCCGCAAGATTTCATCCGCAACACCATCGGCAAGGTATTTGATTCGGTCTACTCGAGCGGCGAGCGCGACAAGTTCCGCACCCGCATCGAACGCCGTGCCGACGGTGCCAGCGAGATCTACATCAGCCACCGCGGCGTGCAGGAAGTCTCGGTTGGTGCCGAGAAGGAAAGCACCAAGTGGACTGCGCGCCCGAACGATCCGGGTCTGGAAGCGGAATTCCTGGCGCGCCTGCTGAACAAGCTGGGCAATGGCAGCGAGCAGCTGGCGCAGGCCAAGACCGCCGTGGATAGCGCTGTCGTACAGCCTCAGCACGCCTCCCTGGTGGGCGCAGGCGCCGACCGTGCCGTGCAGGTGGACGAGGGCTTCGACCGCGCCTGGCGCCGCGTAGGCCTGGCGCTGGACCGCGCTGGCTTCACGGTGGAAGACCGCGATCGTACCCAGGGTATTTACTTCGTGCGTTATATCAACGATGCGACCGAAACCAAGGGCTTCTTCAGCAAGCTGTTTAGCTGGGGTTCGTCGTCGGAAGAGGAAAAAGAAGCGCAGCGTTACCGTATTTCGGTTAAAGCCAGCGAAGGCAATACCAGCGTCGTGAAAGTATTGACCAATGCCGGCCAGCCGGAAACTGGCCCGGTGGGCGAGAAAATCATTACCCTGCTGCATGAGCAGTTAAAGTAAATGTAGTAATAATCGCCGCTATCGCGGCGTAGAAAAACCGTCAGCCTGAATGCGCTCAAGATCGCGCTCAGTGCTGACGGTTTTTTTATATCCAAATAAAAGCTTTGGACGTAAAAAAACCGGCTCGAAAGCCGGTTTTTCTATCAAGCTGATATTACTTCGAAGCAGCAGGAGCCGAAGCAGCTGGTGCTGGAGCAGCAGCAGCGTCCGAAGCTGCAGGAGCAGCAGCGGCTGGAGCAGCAGCGTCAGCAGCTGGAGCTGGTGCTGGAGCTGGTGCTGGAGCAGCAGCTTCTGGAGCAGCTACTGGAGCTGGAGCAGCAGGAGCTTCTTCTTTTTTCGAGCAAGCAGCCAGAGCAACAGCCAGCAGGGAGGCGATCAGCAGGGATTTTTTCATGGGTTTTCCTTAGTTAATTCAAAAATTAAACACGTGTTGCGATTAATAATTACCGGTAATTATCGCTCATTAGGTCGTCTTCGAAGGCCTTTCGTACCTATTAAAAGGTGCCTACTAGACAACGGAAACTTCCTAGCCGAATATTATAGCGATTTTTAGTGCATCGCAATAGTTCAACAAGCCTAACGCATAACTATTTTGCGATATCGCAACATTTCGTTTACGACTCGTCTTCCGGCTTCGTGCTGCTAACTACCAGTGATCGCATCGAACCTCCGCATTTTACCCAAAACCGGCTCATAATCCAGTTGAGTTTGCATACAATCCGGGCCCGGATTCTATCCAAATTGTAAGGAAACGTTCCAAACTGGTTTGCAGGTCGTCGGGGCCGTTAAATACGGCCTCGCCGCGGAAATGGGCGGCGTGGAATCGGCGCACGATATCGCGCTGATCGGCAATGCAGAAGGAGTCGGTTAACTGGCGTAATTGGGCGCTGGTGCGGCGTACTTCGATCAGGTGGCCGTAGTCCTTCAGCAGGCGCAGGAAGCGCGGCGCGTCGCGCTCCACGGCGCGGCCATCGTGGGCCACCAGTTGCAGACGGCCGCCGCCATGCAGGAAGCGCCGCAGCTGGGCGTCGGTGGCGCTGCTGCCGAGCTCCCAGATGGCGAAGTCGGGATCGAACATGTACAGCGTGTGCTGGGCGCGCGAGAGGCAACTGGCCAGGTGCTGCTGAAATTCCGCCCGCGTGGTGAAGGGAATAACCAGTCTGTCCATATTGCCTCCGGGGTTCATTTACCCTAAATCATCAGCCGAGTTCGACCCAGCCGTCTTGATACCAGGTGTACAGTGCTTCCAGCACGTCGTCCGAGGCCTTGGCGAACTCCTCGCCTTCGAGGCGGCGGTTGTTGGCCAGCAGTTCCAGCGTGGCCTTGTCGGCCTTGCTGACGCCGAACGATTCGCCGTTGATGAACACGTTCTTGCCACGGTACAGCATCTGGGTCTTGGCCGACAGCGACAGGCCTTTCTTCATCACCGCATCGCCGAACTTGCCGACCGTGAGGGGCTTGGCCGGGCCGGTGAAGAACACATTGTGCTTGGGCTCGGACATGTACTCGCCAAAGAAGATGGTGATGTCTTCCTCGGTGAAGCGCACCTTGTTCAATTCCTCGGTCAGCGCGGCCAGCATGGCGCGCGGGATCTCGGCCGGCTTGCTGGTCGGTTCCAGATCAGGATCGGCGTAACGGCCCGGCAGGTCGATCGAATCGGCCATGAATTGCAGGAAGTTCTCGCCCAGTTCCTGATAGGACGGCGAACGGAAGCCGATCGAGTAGGTCTGGCAATCGCCAATGGCGACGCCGTCGTGCGCGTAGTGCGGCGGCAGGTACAGCATGTCGCCGGGATTCAGCACAAATTCTTCTTCGGCTTCGAAATTGGCGAGGATCTTCAGTGGCAGGCCGTCGATCAGCGACAGGTCTTTCTGCGCGCTGATGCGCCAGCGGCGCTGGCCCTGCGCTTGCAGCAGGAACACGTCGTAGGAATCGAAGTGCGGGCCGACGCCGCCGCCATCGGTGGCGAAGCTGACCATCAAATCGTCGAGGCGGGCGTCGGGGATGAAGCGGAACTGGCGCAGCAGCGCGTCGGCCTTGGCGTCGAACAGGTTGACGCCTTGTACCAGCAGCGTCCATTCTTTTTTATCGCGCGCCGGCAGGCTTTCCAGCGGGCCGTGTTGCATCGACCATTCGCCGTCGAAACCGGTGACCAAGCGCGATTCGGTGTGGTTGGTGGCAGCCAGCTTGGTCAGCGCGTCCACGGTCAGCAGCGGCTTGAAGCCGGGGATGGCGTTGCGGATCAGGAGTGGCTTTTTATGCCAGTAGTCGCGCAGGAACTGCGCAGGCGTGATGTCGCCGAGGAGAGGTAATTTTTTCATACGCCATTATAACCAGTCCGCGCCGAGGCCCGGCGCCGATCCAAGGTATAATCCGGGGCTAATTATGAAAGGATGCACAACATGAAGATTGCCAAGAACACGGTCGTGACTGTGAATTACAAACTGTCCGATGCACAGGACAATCTGATCGAAGACGGCCGTCAACCGATGGTTTACCTGCACGGTGGCTACGAGAACACCCTGCCGAAAATCGAAGAAGAACTGGATGGCAAGGACGTGGGTTACTCGTCGATCATCCAGATCGAGCCGGAAGATGCATTCGGCGACTACGACGCCTCGCTGGTGAAAGTGGAAGAGCGCAAGCGCCTGCCGGAACCACTGGAAGTCGGTATGCAATTCGAAGGCATGCCTGACGGCGACAGCGGCGAAGAAGAAGCCATGATCTTCACCGTGACCGACATCGCTGACGATAAAGTCGTCTTGGACGGCAACCACCCGCTGGCCGGCATGGCGCTGCGCTTCTCGCTGGAAGTGGTGGATGTGCGTGAAGCGAGCGACGAAGAAATCGCTCACGGCCACGTGCACGGCGCGCACGGTCACCACCACGGTGACGAAGATGACGAAGGCGAAGAGGGCGATCACGTCGCCATTCACCCGATTCACTAAGCGTCAGTTTTACTGGGGCGCTTCGGCGCTGCCGCCCTTGATGGTGAACAGGGCGGCGGCGCCGGGCGTCACGCGCACTTCGGCCCAATCGGCGGTCGTGTGCAGGTGTCCCACGTTGTCGCGCCATTGAATGGCCGATTCTCCCGCAGCACCGCGCTGCGCGTCTATCAGCAGCACCTTCCCCTTGTACTTCCCCGCCAGCGTGCGGATTTGCTTGCGCACTTCGGCAAAGCCATCTTGCTTGGTCTGGAAGCTTGACAGCAGCGAGAAGCCTTCTTCCGCCGTGACACCGGGATCGCCGTCCGAGAACAGCACGATGCCGTGCATCTTCTGCCGCTCCGCCAGCGTGAACAAGCGATGCAGCCACGCGCGGTTGGCGACCAGGCGGTCTTCAAACTCGCTATTGCGGCCCGCCTCCGGGCGATAGTGGTTGTTATTGGCCGGGAGGTTGATGGTGGCGAACAGCACCTTGTTGTATTCCCAGTGCGCGTTCTCGGCGTAGCTGCGGAACTTGGCGCTGGACGACAAGCGTGTGACGGCCAGGCGGCGCGCGCCCAGCGATTCGCCGTCGACGTAAAATAGCTCGCGCAAGCGGTTCAAACGCTCGATGGCGTTGGAGCGGCCGGCGGAGTTCAGGCATGCGCTCCAGTCGCTGCCGGCCAGCGAGACGATCATCGGCTGCGCGGACTCGTTGAGCAGTGCATGGCGCTGGGTGTAAAGCTTGTCGCTGCAAGGCTCGTTGGCGGCCTTGATGCCGGTGGTGACGATGAAGCTGGAATCGCTTTGTGATGCTTCCGCAATGGCGCGCTTGAGCGCCGCTTCATCGCGGCCATGCTGTAGCGGGTGGCCGATCACGGAGAACTGGAATTCGCGCGCCGCAGGTGCGGCCCACGCGGCGTGCGCCAGCGCCAATGCTGCCGCCGCTGCCAGCGATCTGGCGGCGACCCGCAACATGCGGCGATGGCGCACGCCGTGCATCATGCCTGCGCCGATTCCGTCAGGCGCTTCAACTGGTACAGGCGATCCAGTGCTTCGCGCGGGGTCAGCGCATCTGGATCGAGATCGTCCAGCGCGTCGAGCAGCTCGCGCATCGCAGGGCTGGTGGCTGCTGCCGGCGCCTCGATCTCTTCGTCGTTGGCGTCGACCGATGGCGCGGCAAACAAATCCAGCTGCGGCGTGGCGTCCAGCGCTTGCGCTTCAAGGCGCGCGAGATGCTTGCGGGCGGCCTTGATCACCGGCTGCGGCACGCCGGCCAATTGCGCCACTTGCAAACCATAGCTCTGCGACGCCGGGCCTTCCTGCACCGCGTGCAGGAACACGATGGTGTCCTTGTGCTCCACCGCCGACAAATGCACATTGCTGGCGGTTGGATGATTGTCCGGCAGCTGCGTCAACTCGAAGTAGTGCGTGGCGAACAGCGAGAAGCTGCGGCTGGTCTCGATCAGGTGGCGCGCAATCGCCCACGCCAGCGCCAGGCCGTCGAAGGTCGAGGTGCCGCGGCCGATTTCATCCATCAGCACCAGCGAGTGTTCGGTGGCGCCGTTCAGGATCGCGGCGGCTTCGGTCATCTCCACCATGAAGGTCGAACGGCCGCCGGCCAAATCGTCGGTCGCGCCGATACGGGTGAAGATGCGGTCGATCGGGCCGATGACGGCACTTTGCGCCGGCACGTAGCTGCCCATGTAGGCCAGCAGCGTAATCAGCGCCACCTGGCGCATGAAGGTCGACTTACCGCCCATGTTAGGGCCGGTAATCAGCAGCAGGCGGCGTTCGTCGACAAAGCGGCAATCGTTGGCGATGAAGCGTTCGATCTGGTTCTCCACCACCGGGTGGCGGCCTTCTTTGATGTTGATGCATGGCGTGTCCACCAGCTCCGGCGCGCACCAGTTGTTGCGCAGCGCGTGATCGGTGAGGGCGGTCAGCGTGTCCAGCTGCGCCAATGCTTTCGCGATCGATTGCAGCGTGCCGATGAACGGCGCGAGGTCGCCCAGCAGCTGGTCGTACAGCATCTTCTCGCGGGCGAGGGCGCGGTCTTGTGCCGACAGCGCTTTGTCTTCAAACGCCTTCAATTCTGGCGTGATGTAACGCTCGCAGTTCTTCAGCGTTTGGCGGCGGCGGTAATCGTCCGGCACCTTGGTGGCTTGGCCGTTGGTGACTTCGATGTAGAAGCCGTGCACCTTGTTGTACTCGACGCGCAGGTTGGCGATGCCGGTGCGCGCGCGTTCGCGCGTCTCCAGGTCGACCAGGTACTGGCCGGCGTTCTCCGACAGGCCGCGCAGTTCGTCCAGTTCAGCATCGAAGCCGCGCGCGATCACGCCGCCGTCGCGCACCATCACTGCCGGTTCCGGCATCACCGCGCGTTGCAGCAGATCGAGGCAGGTTTCCGGCGTCGCCAGATCGGCGTGGATGCCGGCCAGCAGGCCGTGTGTGGCGGTCAGCGCGCGCTGCATGCCGTGACGCAGAGTAGGCAACTGCTGCAAGCCATCGCGCAGGCTGGCCAGATCGCGCGGGCGTGCCGACAGCAGCGCGATGCGGGTGGTGATGCGTTCGATATCGGGCACTTGCGCCAGCGTGTGCGACAGGCCGCCGGTCGCATCGGCCTGCGCCAGTGCGGCGATGGCTTGGTGACGCGCACGCGCGACGTTCTGATCGCGGCGCGCGTGGTGCAGCCAGTGGCGCAGCAGGCGCGAGCCCATCGCCGTGCGGCAGTGGTCCAGCAGCGAGAACAGCGTTGGCGATTCCTGGCCGCGTATGGTCTCGGTCAGTTCCAGGTTGCGGCGGGTGGCGGCATCGAGGCCGATGAATTCATTTTCGGTTTCGGTGGTGAGCGTGCGCACGTGCTGCAGGCCGCGGCCTTGCGTCGATTGCGCGTAGCGCAGCAGTGCACCGGCTGCACCGAAAGCTGCGCCCAGGCCGTCGGCGCCAAAGCCGGTCAGCGTGGAGACGGCCAGTTGATCGAGCAGCGCCTTATGGCCGCTGACCACATCGAAGTGCCATTCAGGGACGTGATTGACGTGGCAGGCCGTGTACTCTTCAAACAGCTCGCCGTTATCGCCGCGCAGAATCTCGGCAGGCGAGATGCGTTCCAGTTCCTGCTGGATGCGCGTGTTGACCGTGTGGGCATCGCCCGAGAACTCCATCAAGCGCAGCGCGCCGCTGGCCAGCGACAGCCATGCCAAGCCTGCAGTGGCGACCTTGCGCTGGCTGATGATGCACAGCGCGAGCAGCGGGCGTTCCGATTTTTCCGGCAGCAGATCGGCATCGGTCAGCGTGCCCGGCGTGACCACGCGCATCACCTTGCGCTCGACCGGGCCCTTGCTGGTGGCAGGATCGCCGATTTGTTCGCAAATCGCGCACGACTCGCCGATCTTCACCAGCTTGGCGAGATAGCCTTCCAGCGAGTGGAACGGCACGCCGCACATCTTGATCGGCTGACCGCCCGACGAACCGCGCGCCGTCAGCGTAATGCCGAGTATGCGCGCCGCCTTTTCCGCGTCCTCGTGGAACAGCTCATAGAAATCGCCCATGCGGTAAAAGACCAGCATATCCGGGTGCTGGCTCTTAATACCCATGTACTGCTGCATCATCGGAGTGAGCTTTTCGGTAGGACTGTTCTTGACGGCGGCAGCGTTGATTTCGTTCGGGACGGTGGTCATTGGTTCTTTAGGCGGTGCAATAAGTCTGGTTTTGCGGAGGCGCAAAAAGCCTCCACGCGTAACCCGTCATTCTACCAATTTCGGCAGTGCTACTGGTGAAAATGCACCGCCGCCCGATCGGAGTACACTGGATGGGCCAAAAATGCGCCTCGAAGACTTGTTACGAACCGCAATCGAGGATGTGCTTGTTCGTTTGCTCGATGAATTGACCCACTCAGTTTGACCCGCCTTCCACTGCCTGGCAAACGCTGCCACGCGGTCATATGAACCTTCATAGCCCAGTTCTTGCAGGTCTGCATGGAGCTGTTTCAAATTGCGGCGCTGCTTACGCGGCTTGCTCGCCTCCGTCTTCAGCCATCCTGATAATTGCAGAGAGTATTTGTCCAGTCCGCTCGCGACATGGCGTTCGGCATAACTGGGCTCGGTAGCTTCCGAGCGCAGATAGCGCCGGACGGTATTGCGAGAAATGCCTAGTCCTCTGGCGATCTCGCGTAGAGGAATCTGGTCACGTATGTGCCAGCGTCGAATGATGCCTAGTAAAGCCACGTTGATCACTCCGTTCTCCTGCCGGTAAGACAGGTCGAATTGTGCTCTTCACGTGGGTCAGATTCATTGCAAATTACTGGGGAAAGTGGGTCACTTTTCGGTGCAAATCAACAGGCGCATGTTCACGAAATGGGCGAGGATTTTTCTAAGGCCAGTAAAGCGGTCGCCGAGGCACTTAGAATTTCGCCGAACTATTCCCCCTTATCTATTCGAGCAAGGCTACATCGCCTATCGTCTGGCGGACTACGTGCAAGCCGCAGGCGGCTTGTGTGTCAAGCAGTCTGTCGTGATGCAGGATGGCTTTTATCTGGATGCCGCCGGATCGCCCAAGCCAGATGCCTAGTCCTAGACGACCAAGCGAGCTCGGCGGCCAAGGTCATCGCCGAAGCCGCCGCAGATTCGGCGGCGTGGCTGGATCGGCGCTTCTCCAAGAAAGAGGTAATGAAGTCCATTACTCAACGTTTCCGGTAGGCTCCGGCGGCGATGAGCTATCATCCCAGGGATACGATACCAATCGCAGTCCTTTTGAGGAGGGCTTATCGATGCGATGCTTCGGTCGGGGCGGTACTACCGTGATGCTAGTGATGGTGCTGGTCGCCGCCAGCCCGTGGGCTGGGGCGGAGCCTTTGTGCCCGAACCACCCGCTGCGCGTGGCGCTCTACGAGACAGGTTTTCTCTACTTCGACGGTCAGGGCGTCGACAAGCGCATGGTCGATGAACTCACGCGCCGCACCGGCTGCGAGTTCGAGATCTCGGCCCCGCCACGCGCGCGCGCCTACGCGCTGCTGGAATCTGGCCAGATCGACATCGTCTTTTCCGCGCTGCCTACCCCAGGCCGCGCGCATTACGCCTACTACGTGCCCTACATGCAGCAGCGCTTTGCAACGATCGTTCACCGCGATGTTCCTATCGAGAAGACCTCGCTCGATGCCTTTACCGCTGATACCAAGCTGCGATTTGGCGTGGTGCGCGGCGTCACGTATGGCGGCGTTCGCGACGCTTGGTATGCCGATATGCTCGCCGCGCGCCGGCTCGAGCTGGGCGCTACTTTGCCGACAGTGTTTCGCATGCTCAAGTTCAAGCGCTTCGACGCGATGTTCGCGACGCCGCTGCAATACGAAAAAGAACTGGCGGACGCCAACATGCGCGATCAGGTGCGTATCGTCGATTGGTTCCCCAACGAGCCGCCGCCATCGCGCAACCTCGCTCTGGCGAAGAAGAATTTCACACCCGAGCAGTTCAAGGCATGGACAGCCGTCGTGCAGTCCATGCACGCCGACGGCGCCATCAAGCGCATCCTCGAAGAGTACTTGAGCGTAGACGAAGCGTCGAAGGCGGTGCTTAAATCGCCGCCGCGCACGCTGCCCTCGCGCTGAGCAGGCCACGCCATCGTGGTGCGGTAGTGCATCAAATTGGGGCTATTCCATGTTTCATTTTGGCGACAACCTGCATTTTAGATTGTCGACAATCTGAAAACCGGTTGGCACAGTTGTTGCTCAACCGTGGGTATGCCTACACCTAACGAAGACCGGATGTACCTCGAAATCTATGACGCGATCATGGAGCATCGCCTGCCGGCCGGGACTAAGCTGACAGAAGAAGGCCTCGGCGAGATTTACGGCATCGCCCGCCACACGGTGCGGCGCGTGCTGGCTAAGCTGGCCGCCGACGGCCTCGTCGACATCGAACGCAATCGCGGCGCCTACATCGCCAGCCCCAGCGACGAGGAAGCCAACGAAATGTTCGAGCTGCGCCAAGCGCTGGAAGCGCTGGTCATGCACAAGCTTATCGACAAAACCCGCAAGTCCGATTTCGCCGCACTGCGCGATCTGGTCGCCCGCGAACGCGATGCTTATATGCGCGGCGACCGTCCACAGTGGATACGCCTGTCCGCCGAATTCCATATCGAACTCGCCAAGCTGGCCGGCAACTCGCTGGTGGTAGAAGCCTTACGCAGACTAGTCTCGCGCACCACCTTGCTGATCTCCGCCACCAATCCCACCGGCCAGCAGCCGTGCTCCTTTGATGAACACGCAGCCGTGCTCGATGCTCTCGAAAAAAAGAATCACGCCAAAGCCCAGCAGGAAATGACGCACCACCTAAGCCAGTGCGCCTGCCGCATGCTGGATCGCCCATCGCAGCGTTTTGATCTGCGCGCGGCGCTCGGGAAAATCACACCACCACACTGAGGACACCAATGAAGCAAATCAAAGCAACGATCAGTCTCGCCCTATGCATGCTGGCTCTGCCTGCGCTCGCTCAGGACACCAAGATCAAGTTCCAGCTTGACTGGCGCTTCGAGGGCCCATCAGCCTTCTTCTTGGTCGCCAAGAGCAAGGGTTATTTTGCGGCGGAAAAGCTGGACGTGACGATCGACGCCGGCAGCGGTTCGGCCAACGCGGTCAATCGCGTGGCCTCCGGCACCTACGAGATGGGCTTTGCCGACATGGCTGCGCTGATGGAGTTCACCGCCAATAATCCAACTGCACCGAGCAAACCGCTGGCCGTGATGATGGTCTACAACGACACGCCGGCCGCCATTCTCGCGCTGAAAAAATCCGGCATCAAGACGCCGGCCGACCTCGCCGGCAAGAAGCTGGGTGCGCCGGTGTTTGACGCCGGCCGCCGCGCCTTTCCTATCTTCGCCAAGGCCAACAAGCTGGACCCGGCCAAGTCGCCATTCACCAGCATGGATCCACCGCTGCGCGAGACCATGCTGGTGCGCGGCGATGTGGATGCGATCACCGGCTTCACCTTCACCTCGCTGCTGAACTTGAACGCGCGCGGCATCAAGGATGAAGACGTGGTCATGCTGCAATACCCGAACTACGGCGTCAAACTGTACGGCAATGCCATCATCGTTTCCGACGCGTTCGCCAAGCAAAAACCGGAAGCGGTGAAGGCCTTCCTGCGCGCCTTTGCCAAGGCCGCCAAGGACGTGATGGCCAACCCGGAAGCGGCCGTCAAAGCCATCAAGGAACGCGATGGGCTGATCGATGAAAAGCTGGAACTGCGCCGCCTGAAGATGGCGATCAACGATGCGGTTGCCACGCCGAACGCGCGCAGCGAAGGTTTCGGCCAGGTATCGCCATCGCGGCTTGCGCTGATGGCCTCGCAAGTGTCGGACGCCTACGGCACCAAGAACCGCGTTGATCCGAAAGCCGTGTGGGATGCTGCCTTCCTGCCGTCCAAGGCCGAGCTGACCGTTTTCCCTAAGTGACCCATGTCTGAATTATTCGTCGATTTCCAGAAAGTCTTCCTCGCCTACAACGAGAGCGAGTTCGCGGTGGAAGACATCTCGTTGCAAACCCGGCAGGGAGAATTCATCGCCATTGTTGGCCCGTCCGGCTGCGGCAAGTCCACCTTCATGAAGCTGGCGACCGGGCTCAAGGCGCCGACCAGCGGCCTGGTCAACATCGATGGCAAGCCGGTGACCGGGCCGTTGAAATTTGTCGGCATGGCGTTCCAGGCGCCGACCTTGCTGCCGTGGCGCACCACGCTGGACAACGTGCTGCTGCCGCTGGAGATCGTCGAACCGTATCGCAGCAACTTCAAGCGCGAGCACGAGCAGTACGTGCAGCGCGCCTTGAAATTGCTCAAGACAGTGGGACTGGAAGGCTATGCCGACAAGTATCCGTGGCAGCTGTCGGGCGGCATGCAGCAGCGCGCCTCGATCTGCCGCGCGCTGATCCACGAGCCGAAGATGCTGTTGCTGGACGAACCATTCGGCGCGCTGGACGCCTTCACGCGCGAAGAACTGTGGTGCGTGCTGCGCGACCTGTGGACTGAGCGCAAGTTCAACGTCATCCTGGTGACGCATGACTTGCGCGAGGCGGCCTTCCTTGCCGACACCATCTACGTGATGAGCAAGCGGCCGGGGCGGATTGTCGCCCGCAAGGAAAATCCGCTGGCGCAGCCGCGCGAGCTGGAGACCACCTACACCGAACCGTTCAACGAGCTGGTGCATGAATTGCGCGGGCATATTGGCCGCGTCCGCAACAGCTGACTGCATCACAGGAATGAGCATGAATAAACAAGCCGCCAAGAGTTTCGCGCCGTGGGCGCTGCTGATTGCCACCTTGATCGTGTGGCAGCTGGTTTGCAGTGTGTTTTCGATTTCCGACTTTATCTTCCCGAGTCCGCATGCGATCTTCCAGTCGCTGCTGGAGTACGCGGGGCCGATTGCTGAGCATGCGTGGCGGACGTTCTGGGTCACCATGGCGGGCTTCGGCATTGCCGTGGTGGTGGGCGTGGGGCTGGGCTTCCTGATTGGTTCGTCGCAGCTGGTCTATGCAGCCGTGTATCCGTTGATGACCGCGTTCAACGCGCTGCCGAAAGCGGCGTTTGTGCCGGTGCTGGTGGTGTGGTTTGGCATTGGCGCGGGGCCGGCGATATTGACGGCGTTCCTGATTTCCTTCTTCCCCATCATGGTCAACATTGCGACCGGCCTGGCGACCTTGGAGCCGGAATTGGAAGACGTGCTGCGGGTGCTGGGCGCGCGCCGCATTGACGTGCTGTTGAAAGTCGGGCTGCCGCGCTCCATGCCGTACTTCTTCGCTTCGCTGAAAGTGGCGATTACGCTGGCCTTCGTCGGCTCAACGGTCTCGGAAATGAACGCCGCCAACGAAGGCATCGGCTACCTGCTGGTCTCGGCCGGCTCCTCGATGAAAATGCCGCTGGCCTTCGCCGGCCTGATGGTGATCGGTGCCATGGCCATGGCCATGTACGAACTGTTCGCCATCATCGAAAAACGCACCACCGCCTGGGCGCACCGCGGCAGCTAAACGTCGGGCAGCTAAACCTCGGGGTCAGCTCTGTCATTTGGACACGCGAGGCGGATGGTTGATAAATATCAGCACGCAGAGAAAATTTCCTGCTCTGCTAAATTCATTTTTGACGAAGAAATGAACGTCGATATTTTGACAAACATCAAAAGTGCTCACTGCGTGTCCATTTGACAGAGCTGACCCCGAATTGCCATATCGAATAGGCATGGCTGGTGGCATTTTCCTCATGCCTGCACGCGCTGCGTTTGGGCTAGCATGGCGGCATGAAAAAAATATTGATGGCGCTGATGATGGCAATCGCCTTGCCCACTAGCGCGGAGACCTTCGTCAAAGGCGCGGATATCGGCTGGCTGCCGCAAATGGAAGCTACCGGCTATAAGTTCTACAACAAGCAGGGCAAGCAGCAAGACGGCCTGCAAATCCTCAAGGATCAGGGCATCAACACGGTGCGCCTGCGCGTCTGGGTAAATCCGTCCGACGACAGGGCTAGCGGCCACAACAGCAAGGACGAGAACGTCGCCATGGCCGTGCGCGCGCAGAAGATGGGCATGCGCATCATGATCAATTTCCACTACAGCGACAGCTGGGCCGACCCGCAGCAGCAGCGCAAGCCCGCCGGCTGGATCGGCCACGATTTCCCGCAACTGCAAAAGGATGTCTACGCCCACACCTATGATGTGATGAGCGCACTCAAGCAAGCCGGCGTTACGCCTGAGTGGGTGCAGGTCGGCAATGAAACCCGCACCGGCATGATTTACCCTGAAGGCCATACCGACAATTGGCCGCAACTGGCCAAGCTCATCAATCAAGGCTACGACGCCGTCAAGGCCGTCAGTCCAAGCTCCAAGGTGGTGCTGCATCTCGATCGCGGCAACGATAACGCATGGTTCCGCACCTGGTTCGACAACGCCAAGGCCAACGGCGCCAGGTACGATGTCATCGGCGTTTCCTACTATCCTTACTGGCTCGACGGCCGCCCCGACTACACGCTTTCCATCGACGACCTCGGCAACAATCTGAACGACATGGCCGCGCGCTTCGGCAAGGAGGTGATGGTGGTAGAGGTCGGCGGCGAGGACAGCAAGCCGCAAAACACCTACGATATGCTGCGCGCCGTGCAGGCCAAGGTCAAAGCCGTGCCCAACCACAAGGGCCTCGGCGTCATCTACTGGGAGCCGCTGGGCGCGCGCAGCTGGAGCCATTACGAACTCAGCGCATGGGGTGAGGACGGCCGCCCGACCAAGGCCATGGATGCTTTTTTAGATTCCTTATAACGAAAATCATTTATCTTCGTTTTCAGTGACAGTTTTAGTTATATATAATTTTGATATCCAACTAAAATGAGCACTAAAGGAACGGGATGACTAAGCATGTGATGGCGCTGGCAATTGCCGGCGTATTCGTGTCGGCGCAAGCGCAGGACGGCGCCTCGGACAAGATTGAAAAGGTCGAAGTGACCGCCACCCGTACCGGCGCGGTCGACGTGCAGCAAGTGCCGGCCGCCATCACGGTCATCAAGCCGGACAGCCTGACCAAATACGGTCAAGGTAATTTGAACGATATCGCCAGTCTGGTGCCGGCGATCGCGCTGCAAGAGCAGGGCGCGGGCGTCAACAACATCACCATCCGCGGCCTGGTGGTGCGCGGCATCGTGCCGTCCGAGGTGCAGGATGCGTCGCTGGTGGCGGTGTATATCGATGAGATGCCGGTCACGCTGAAGTCCGGCAATCCCGATCTGAAAGTGCTGGATCTCGAACGCATCGAAGTGCTGCAAGGCCCGCAAGGCACGCTGTACGGCGCTGGTGCGATGGCCGGCACGGTGCGTCAAATTACGCAGAAGCCGGAGTTCAACGATTTCTTTGGCTCGGTGGAAGCAGTCCGTTCGCAGACTTCCAAATTCGGCGGCAGCAATTACAACCTGCGCGGCACCGTCAACGTGCCGGTCAAGGATCATGTCCTGGCGCTGCGTTTGACGGGCTACACCGGTAACGATTCCGGCTATGTGCTGAATCAAGCCAACGGCAAGACCGATAACGATACCTCGACCAACCAGGGCCGCATCGCCGCGCGCCTGCGCGCCACGCCGGATCTGCTGGTAGACGCCAGCGTCACCGCGTCCAACATCAAGGGCGGCATCAACGACGCTTACTCGCAACTGGCGCCGTACACCACCACCACGCTGATCCAGCAAGCCAGCAAGGACAGCCTGCAACTGTATAACCTGACCTTGAATTACGATGCGGGCGTGGCGAATCTGGTCTCGTCCAGCTCCTACCTGCACCGCGACACGCTGTACCTCAACTCCGGCCAGTACAAGGCTACCGCCTTCATCTTCGGCGGCCAGCTGCCGCTGATCGCGTCGTCCTATGTGATCGGCAATAAGATCACCAACTTCGCGCAGGAGTTCCGCTTGCAGTCGAAAGCCGGCGGCCCGCTGAAGTGGACTGCCGGCGCTTTCTACACGCAGGGCAAGCGCGATCTGCGCCAAGACCAGCCGACGCCCGGCTTCGACGCGCGCTTCGCCATCGCCAAGAACTTCCCCGGCTATAACTCGCACTTGAACGACAACGCTTTCACGGCCGATGACTACTTCTCGGGCACGCAGAACATCGATTCGAAAGAAGCCGCGCTGTTTGCCGAGGCGACGTACACGGTATGGGATAAGCTGGACTTGACCGCCGGCCTGCGCCTGTTCCGCGGCACCCAGGACTTCGACCTGAAATTCAGCGGCTTGTTCGGCAACCTGATTAACTCGACGCCGTCCAAACCACAGAGCAGCATCCCGGAGACCAGCAATAGCAGCGAAACCTCAAAGGGCGCCAACCCGCGCTTCGCCGCTGCTTACCGTCTCGATGAAGACCACACCGTGTATGCCTCGGCAGGTAAAGGCTTCCGTTACGGCGGTAATAATCAGCCAGTACCGTTCGATTTCTGCGGCCAGAATGCGCCATCGACGTTTGCGCCGGATAGCTTGTGGAATTTCGAGGCCGGCTCCAAGAACACGCTGTTTGATCGCCGCGTGACCTTTAACGCCAGCGCTTATCTGATCAAGTGGAAGGACGTGCAGGTCTTCAACAAGCTGCCCTGCACCTACTACTTCACGCAGAACGCCGGCAAGATCCGCAGCGAAGGCGTGGAGCTGGAGAGCTTCTTCAAGCTGTCGCGCCAAGCGTCGGTTGGCTTGAGCGCTACTTTCAACCACGCTTACGCTACCGAGACGGTGGTCACCGGCATCGCCGCGCAGAATATCCCGGAAGATGCGCGCGTGCCGTACTCGCCCAAGTTTGCGGCTACCGCCGTCGCCAACTATGTGATTCCGCTGGCCGGTGCTGAGGAGATTGCGCTGTCGGCCAGCTATGCGCACCGTGGCGAGTCGTTCACCAACTTCGCCGCATCGCAGGGCAGCTACTCGCGCATTCCTTCGTCGCATACGCTGAACGCCACTGCGATCTACAAAGTCGGCCTGTATGAAATCGGCCTGTTTGGCACCAACCTGACTAACGGCGCCAAGATCAGCGATGTCACCACCAACACCATCGCGATCCAGCCCGGCGACAATCTGTACATGATTCGTCCGCGTACGGTGGGCGTGCGAGTGAAGGCGCGCTTCTGATCAGCGCACCCGCACCACCCGCTCGGCGCCGACGCTGTTGATGGCGTAGCCGTTGCGGCCCGCCGCTTTCACGCCGTACAGCGCCTGGTCGGCCGCACGCATGATGTCTTCGGCGCTGTCGGCGGCAGTGGTGGTGAGGGCGATGCCGATGCTGGTGCGGACTTCGCGCGGGCCGCTCGCCAGCTGGAATGGTGCATGCATGGCGGCCAGGATTTTCTCGCCCAGCACGTCCATCTCGGTGCTCGACGACAGCTGTTCAAACACGATGACGAATTCGTCGCCGGCCAGCCGCGCCACGGTGTCGGTAGTGCGCACCGCGCCGGTCAGCCGGCGCGAAAATTCAATCAGCACCTGGTCGCCGGCCGGATGGCCCAGTGTGTCGTTGATGGCCTTGAAGTGGTCGATGTCGAGAAGGGCCAAGCCGACCGGCTGCCCCGAGCGGGCGCCGCGCGCCAGTGCTTGCGGCAGCAGGGCGTCGAACATGCGGCGGTTGTGCAGGCCGGTCAGCACGTCGGTGGTGGCGAGACGGTGCAGTTCCAGCTCGGCGCGCTCGCGCCGCTGCGACAGGGCGTAGAAAGCGCGGCTCAGGTGGCCGAATTCATCTTTGCGGGCGACGTCGAACACGCTGATGTCGGCGCGGCCGGCGCTGATGTCTTCCACGTGCCGGTGCAGGCGGCCCAGGGGCCGCAGCAGGTTCTTGGTAATCAGCCAGCCAAACAGGCCGGCCACGCAAGTCAGAACCGCCGCGCCCAGCAGCGCGCGCATCCGCACGCTCAGCATGGAGGCGAAAGCGCTGCGCACCGGGTAGGACAGGCCGATCGTCCAATCGGTTTCACGCAGATGCTTGTGCACCAGCAGCACCGGCACGCCGTCGTCGAGCAGGCCGTCTTCCCAGCCCTCGTCGCTGCCGAGGGCTGCGGCCGTGAGTGTGCCGGGCTGGTCGTCGCCTTTTTCGAGGATGCGGTTTTTGTCCGGGTGGTACACGGTGACGCCGTTGTCGGTGACGATGAACAGGTAGCCGTCGGCGCCGGCGCGCAAGTTGTCCAGTTGCGCCGAGAACGAGGGCCGCAGCAGGTCGATTGCGCCGAGCAGGATGCCGGTCAGTTTGCCATCGGCGTCGCGCAGCGGCTGGGTCAGCACCACCACCGGCTGGCCCGACAGCGCGCTCTTGAACGGCGCCGAGATCACGCCTTCCTGCAGGCGCAGCGTGTCCTTGAAGTAGGCGCGTTCGGCAATGTTGACGCGCTTGGCGCGGCGGTCGCGCAGGCTGGCCACGAGGTTGCCGTCAAGGTCGAAGGCATTGACGTTGAAGAAGGCGTCGCGCAGGGTTTCGTGGGTTTCCAGCAGAGCTTGAATCTGCTCGAGCGGCAGCCCGCGCTCGTTGATTTCCTCGGTCACGGTCTTGAGCAGCTGGCGTTTGTTTTGCAAGTCATTATCGATGAAGGCCGCCGCGCCGGTCAGCAGCGAGAGTTCCTGCCGGGCGATGACTTGCCGGAGTTCGGATTCGGCGATCAGCAGCGAGATGCCGCCCGAGCCTATGCCAGCAAACAACACCAGTGCAATCACCAGTGTCGTGATCTTGAATTTGAAACTGAAAAAGACGCTATAGAGCTGCCGCATGGTGGCTCCAGACCGGCATCGCGGGGACGCCCAGTATAACGCAGTCGTCCATGCGCACGGTATCACTCTTGTTATGTGGCAATTATTGCGCTAAGCTGGGCAAGTCCTGCATCGACTCCCGCCGTTCCGCTACGCACGGCTGGCAGTTATTTTAAGACGGCCCCAGCCCCGCCGCGTCCGAGCAAGGAGACATTATGTTTGCCAACCTGACCATTCGTACCCGGCTGATCGCTACCATGGCGTTGCTGGGTGTCCTCATCATCTTCATCGGCGCGCGCGGCGTGTTCGCGCTGCACACGTCCAACAACGTCCTGAAGGACGTGTACTCGAACTCGATGGTCTCCATGAAGGCCATCTACGAAGCCCAGATTCAAATCGACCGCGCCCGCCTGTCGCTCGATCGCGTGGCGCTGAGCCCAGATGCCGCCAACGTTCCCGAGACGCTAAAGCGCACGCAGGACTTCATCGACGGCAACGAGAAATTCTGGAAGAGTTATCTCGCGCTGCCGTTTGGTGATGGCGAGAAAGCGCTGGCCGACCAGGTCGAAACGACCCGCCAGGCGCTGGTGAAGGACGGCCTGCTGGCCGCCATCAAGGCCATCAACAACAAGGACAAGGCCGAGATCGAGCGCCTGATGCTGAGCGAGGTCACGCGCCTGTTCCGCCTCTACACCGACGCTTCCGAAAAGCTGTCGACCTATCAGCTTAACTCGACCGAGGCGCAGTACACCGAAAGCCAGGCCGACTACCAGCGCAATATGATGCTGGCGATCGGCACCATCGTGGTCGGCATTCTGCTGGCCGCCATCTCGGGCGTGCTGTTGCTGCGCGCCGTGATGCAGCCGCTGGATCAGGCCTTGTCGCACTTCCACGCCATGGCAGGCGGCAATCTGGCAACGCAGATTGAGCTGGGCCGCAAGGATGAGATGGGCGAGATGATGGAGGGCTTGCAGCAAATGCAGGCGCGTCTGTCCGACACTGTGCGCAGCGTGCGCGAGGGCAGCGACGCCATCGCCACCGCCAGCAGCGAAATCGCCGCCGGCAATCTCGACCTGTCGCGCCGCACCGAGCAGCAAGCCGCCAATCTGGAAGAGACCGCGTCGTCGCTGGAGGAACTGACGTCCACCGTCAAGCAGAATTCCGATAATGCGCGCCAGGCCAATACGCTGGCAATGTCGGCCTCGGACATTGCCGTGAAAGGCGGCGAGCTGGTCACGCGCGTGATCGGCACCATGGGCTCGATTACCGAATCGTCCGACAAGATTGCCGACATCATCGGCGTGATCGACGGCATTGCCTTCCAGACCAACATCCTGGCGCTGAACGCGGCGGTGGAAGCGGCCCGTGCCGGCGAGCAGGGCCGCGGCTTCGCGGTGGTGGCGACCGAGGTGCGCAACCTGGCGCAGCGTTCGGCGGCGGCGGCGAAAGACATCAAGGCGCTGATTACCGATTCAGTGGAGAAGGTCGGCACCGGCAGCGCGCTGGTCAACGAGGCCGGCGCGACGATGGAGGAAATCGTCACCAGCGTACGCCGCGTGACCGACATCATCAGCGAGATCAGCTCGGCTGGCCGCGAACAGGAAATCGGCATCGAGCAAATCAACACGGCGGTAGCGGAGATGGATAACGTCACGCAGCAGAATGCCGCGCTGGTGGAGCAAGCTGCCGCCGCATCGCAAGCCATGCAGGAGCAAGCCGTCAAGCTAGCGGAGATGGTGGCGGTGTTCCAGATTGCCGGTGGCAGCGCGGCGCCGCGCGCATCGGCGCCGGTTCGCCCGGCCGCCGCCGCAGCCCCGGCAGCGCCGGC
>NZ_WWCK01000004.1 GCF_009857435.1 Duganella rivi | reverse complement strand
TCAAAGCTTGATGACCATAGTAAGTCGGTCCCACCCCTTCCCATCCCGAACAGGACCGTGAAACGACTCTACGCCGATGATAGTGCTGCAACCAGTGTGAAAGTAGGTTATCGTCAAGCTAGTTATTAAAAAAGGCCCGCTCAGTTTATCTGTGTGGGCCTTTTTGCATTTTATTTTCCATAACGCCAATATAATGGCGTTTTTGCATTCCCTGGAACAGCGAAGATGTATGACGCTAGGCGTTGATTGGGGGGCTTGCGTGGATCCGTGCTTAAAAGAATGCCGATATCACTCATAATTGGTCGACTTGAAGCAAATACATCGTGATTTAATCCCAATAGTTCGGTTCCTACTGCTGTGACGTCAATGGTGTCGATTCCATCGATTACAAGCGGGCCTTCAGCTGGGACATCGCCAGCGCGTGGAATGTTGCCGGCCAGCTTGCGGGATGCTAGCAAAGCGCGGTCGGAAGAGGATGCATAAAGCGTCATTCCCTTAGTTAATGGCCGAATGGCTGGCGCATTCTGCCTGAAATAGTCCCTGTCAACATCGGGTGCTGCCATAATCAACTCGGCTATTTTCAATGGCACCGGGTCTTGTTTTTGGCTTTTTAAAGCATCAATAATGACCATGTTGCCCATGCTATGAGCTAGGACATGTATCTTTTTAATGCCTTGATTCGTCAGGTTTCGGAGTAAGTCCGTGAACTCTTGTGACGATATTGCAGCGCTTTCTTTATCGTACTGATAGTCCACCGTCTTCCCACGCGAAGCCCAAGTAAACAGTACAGCAGTTCCTCTATATTGCAGATCCCAGACAATTTGGGCCATGCTGTAGAGCGAGTCTTCAAAAGAGTTGTTGTACCCATGTACAAATACCAAGGCCTCATTATCTCCTTTTGCCTGCAGCAATTGCGTCCACTCCTTAGCTGTCAGTTTACAGACTTCTTTAATGAAGAAATGCTTATTTGGATCTGCTTTTTGTTCATATAAGTCGTAACCCCAAAGCGCATACTTCAACGGCAATTCAATATGTCCGACACGGTGATCCAACGGAACATTGACGCGTGCAGCACCATAGGCCAGTGGGCCGCGTTCGCCTGTGAAAGAGGTTCTTGTTCGCGCCACATCTAGGGCGCGTGTTGTGGCGAAAAGGAATTCGACCTGCCGCTGATTTGCATTGGTGGCCGCTTTAACGCACAATTGAGGGAACGAGGCACAAGGCGCCAGGGATGCAGAGACTTTCGATGGTGCAAGCGCTGCGCCGCGGTTACCGCCGTCGGGGCGCTCCTGAATTTCTGCCCCAATGGGGGTGATGCTCAGTTCGGCAAATACAATTTTATGGCTGTCGCCGGAATAGACTAATCGCCAGTCTGATATGCCGTTATTGTGAACTGCACGCCCCGAGGCTTGCCAAGTATTGCCCACCAGCAGGTCCTCAGGTCCCACTATTTCTTGGATTTCACCTAATGCAAGAAGGCTTTTGTCTAAATCCCCTTCGCTAAGTTGCTTTTTGCTACGCTCATCCAATATGCCGATGCTCCCGTCTTTTAAATCAGCAGCCGCTAGGTTGATGAGTTCGATTGCCGATTGCGCTTGCCCGCACAGCGGGAATAGCGTCAGCACCAAGTAAAACGCCATCAGAATTAAACGCGTCGTCATTTTCACCCTTTCTCATCAATGCGGTTTACGGTGTGCCTATGATTGGAGTTTGAGGCAGTGTGCTGCTATACATGGCAAAGGCTCCCCAGTAATACGGATGGCGATAGCGTTTGGCGGCGCCAAGAACGGAATCGCGATACGCTACCGCTGAATCGGAATGCACTGCTAATTGTGTGTAGAAGTCTCGAAAAAAACGCTGGGTCGCGTAAGAGTCGACATTCCAGTTTGCGAGCAGGATGCGCTGGGCTCCGCCAACTAGTAGTCCTCGAACAAAACCGATTGCCTCCCCGCCGCGCAGGACTGCGCTTTCGCCCGTTTGGCAAGCGGACAGTGTAATGAGTGAGATATGGCTAAGATTGCGGGCAGCGAGATCGCTTGGCCGGAGTACACCTTGTTCAGCAGATGAGGACAGAAAAATCGTGGAACTCATCGGGTCATTGGAATTAAAGATGCCGTGCGCGGCGACATGAACTATAGGGGCTTCCTGTATGCGATTGAGCACCTCTTTCATTTGCGGCGTGCCCGCAGTGATGAATAACTGCTGCCCTTGCATGCGTGGATCGAGCGCGCGTCTCATGTCGTCCAATTCTTGAATTGCCGAGCGCAATACTGGCAATGCTAACGGCGCGCGATCCAGATAAACGTCGGGTAATGCAGCCTTGATAACACTGGGGGATATGGAATCGCGCGCAGCAACTGCAAGATAATGCAGCTTCTGCAATGAGCCGCGCTGATTTGAATCTAGCAACATGCCCGATGGTGTCAGTAAGACGGTGAAACGCTCAAATAGCGACGCTTGATTCACATGGCTCTGTGCCGTATCCGATTTCATTTTGCTTAGTGCTGGCCAAGGAAGCCAGTACAGGTTTTCGTCGGGCACTATGATGAGAAAAGTGGTTTGCTCCTGAAGCTGTAGGTCGGCGATAAGCTTTTGATGAAGATCGGCTAGCGTGTCAGTCAATGATGCAGGCGGCTGGTCTCGCAAGATTGCTTCTTTAGCGGCTTCATGCTCAGGGTTCATTTGCTTTTGCACACGAAGCCGCGCTTGCTCTACTTGCTTAGGCGTCAAGCGTAGCGGAACAATGCGCAGCTTGCCCTGTTCTGCCACGATTGCAACCGAACGCGTGTTGTTGATGTAATAGCTAACGTAGGCTAGCGGGCCTTGGGCAAGCGCTGCGATCGCAGCAGAGGCTTGCTTTTCGTTGAGCATGGCGATATTGCTCTGTCTAGCCTCGCGTAAGACCTGTGCCCTCCAGCTTTCGAGGGCGTTGCTGAGCTTCACGGGGTCTTGTGGCACCGAGGTAAGCAGCCGTTTCAAATGATGCTCTGCTATTTCTGCAGACGAGCTAACAAAGGCCAGCTTGTTATCCTCTTTTGTTACATCGACTTGTAAGTTGAGAATGCTGGTGAATGCGCCTTCCGATGCCGCAGCAGCGTCCTTGGGGCGTTTTAAAAGGTCTAAAGTAATTGCGATCTCATCCTGCAGTTGTGGCCAAAGGGAGCCGCGTTGATTGACGAGGCGGGACGCTGCCTTTAGCACATCTAAGGCACGTTGTGTCTTGCCCGTGGCGCGCAGAAGGCGCCCATACAAAAGAAGAGCAAGCGGCCCGTCTTCCGACCAAGCGACCGCGTCTAGTTGGGCGAAGCCAGCATCGAGCAGGTGCGCTGCCACATCGAATAGTCCGGAACGCATGGCTATTTCAGAGGCGAGTAGCCAAGCTTTGGCATTAAGTGTACTTTGTCGGCTTTCAGCGCTATTCCGCAAGAGCAAAGATAAGGTGCTAACCGCCGATGAGTAGCGCCCTAGCCGTGTCAGCGCGACTGCCTCCGCGTACAAATCGCTGCCCCAGTATTGGCCATACACAGCCCGGCGCTCTGAGGCGATGCGCGCGACACGTAACGCTTCTTCGAAATTACCTGCGAGCAGCAAGTAATCGACCAGGCGGACTTGTACGTCAGGATCATCGGGATTTTTCTCTAACAATACAAGTAAGTGCGCATAGTAGCTACCAAGTTCTCCCTTGGCACGAGATAATATGAGCTGAAGGTGAAGTAGGGCTTTACGCAAGGGGATATCCTGCACGGCTTGAGTGTCGATATCACAGGCGTTGCTCGCGGCGGTTACATTGCCCGTTGCAAAGTATGCACTGGCCAGCGTGAATGCCAACAATCCTTGGGTATCGGCGCGCTTTTCAAACGGGAGAGGCATTTTTTTTAACAGCGCTAATACTCGCTCCGCAAATGCGGCCGCTTCGGTGTTCGCCTCGGTGCGCTGTAGTTGGTAAATAAGCGCTGCTAGCTCGCGAGTGATGCTCTCCAGCTCATCGCCATTTCCTGGGTCTATTGCCGTGAGATTTTCAATATTTTTTTCAATTTCTGCCGATAGGCCAGGCCGACTCACTTCCTCACCTAGTCCCAGAAGATTACGGTTCATGCCGGTTCCAACGTCTCCCCAGGATTCATAGTTGGCCAGCAATTTAAGCTTTCCACTGGCTGCTGAATAGCGAAATACCAGGCTCTGGGCACGGCTTGGACATTGATTACAGTCCTCATACCTACGGCTGCCGGTAGCGCGCGTCAGCAGGAATTTACGCTCGCCAGTTCCGTCAATGTCGGCAGTAAAAAAGGTCCCATGATACGCTTCGCCGTCATTGAAAACGCGAGTGGTGCGCCGGCGTATCGGATCTACAATCCAAAGAGTTAGATCTCCTGCACTGCCTTCAGTTGTGCTTACCAGTACTGTGTGTTCGCCACCTCGGATTGGGTCGCTGACGGCATAGGTTATTCCGCCGAGTAGAATTTCGATGACCCAGTAGCGTAGTTGGTTCTGACCAGAGGGGGGAAGCTCGGCGATTAAGATTCTTCCTCCTATAATGCCGATATTGTCCACTTTGACTGCTAGAAAGTTGCGTGAACCGGTGGCGATGCTATCGAGTAAGGTTACACGGCCAATTTTCCTGTCGCTCTTGGTCTCGTCTGAACCATTTTGTAGTGGCTCATCTTTACCAAGTATTTGCTTGAATTGAGCATCGTTCAGCATGCGGGTGACGATTTGGCTGCGGCGCGGCATCCCAGTACCATCTCGTTGTACCATGAGAGCCCGCAGATCCGAGGCAGTTTGCGCCGAAATACGCATGCTTTTCCAGTCGTGTACGCTAATATGCAGGTCTGGCGGCAGCGGTAAGCTGACTTCCGCATTAGCAAGCACTGCTTCCGTAAGCGCTACCTGGTGCTTTGCGCGCTTGGGTGAAGTTGGCAGCCAGCCGCTACGTACACTTTTACCCTTAAGTCTCTGTTTTAGCTCTTGGAGTCGACCTAAATTGTCGGTAGGCAGCGCTAAGAGAGAGTACAAATTCTGGCATAGGACGTTTTCCCCTTCGCGGCAGCGCCAAGGGGGCGTATCAGCTTGCACTGATCGCTGAACGAAATCTATTTTGTTGCGAGAAGATTGCGTTGCCTGATTTTTTCTTGCGCCAAGCAAGGCTTGGGCGGTGGCTAGTTGCCCGATATCAAGTGCCAGTAGCGCCGAGTCAACGGCTCCCGCTTTAATCGACTCCTCAACAGCTGGGATCGGGTTTCGATGGTCAAATGTTAAGCGTGTATTGGCGATAATGCTATAGGCGACAGCTTTATCCGACTTTGTGGCATTACGTAAATAAACCACAATTTGATCTTCCATTGTTGCCAACTCGCCTACACGTTTCTTATCTTTCTCGACCTCGAGCTCGATTTCACGCTCACCCTGCACTTGCTGTAGCGCGGTCCGCGACTCTTCGATGGTAGCGACTTGGGCGAGGTAGGAAATAAGTTGATCGCGCAGCGTGGCATCTGCAACCTGTGCAACGATAGGAGATACGGCCGCCGATTCCGCCTGCGGGATAGCATTGGCATCGAGAAAGTGCAGGAGCAGGAGCAGTGCAAGCGCGGCCAGTCGCGAGCTATTTAGATGATGGCGGATACAAGTCAATGTCAGCTCAAGCATACATCCTCCGTGGAAGCAGTATCGATATCACTGTGCTAGCCATTGACTTAATGGCAACGACTAACCAAGATAAGGTAATGAGTTTTACTTGTCAATAAATTATTGATCTTGGTGATAGGCGGAATATTTGCGTCAGATACGGCTGACAGTCGAACAAATTTGAGCCGAGGGAGAACTTTAGGGCTGCGCACATGTATCATTAGTCGTTGCAGTGACCAACTACTAAAGGGTGCATACATGTCAAAAAAATATCGCTTGGTAACGCGCAGTGACTTCGATGGCCTGGTTTGCGCGGTACTGTTAAAGCACCTTGATTTGATCGATGAAATCCTGTTTGTCCATCCCAAGGATATGCAGGACGGTAAGATCGCTATCAGCGACAACGACATCACCACCAATCTTCCATTCGTTCCCGGCGTTCATCTGGCTTTTGACCACCACTTGTCAGAGACCATCCGCAATACCGGCGAGCGCAAGAACCACGTGATTCATCCAGAAGCGCCGTCGGCCGCGCGCGTGGTCTATGATTATTACGGCGGTACCAAGGCTTTCCCTGCCTCGTGGGGCGATATGATGGCGGCGGTCGACAAGGGCGACGCCGCGCGCTTCAACGAGCAGGAAGTGCTGAACCCGCAAGGCTGGGATCTGCTGAACTTCCTGATGGATGCGCGTACTGGCCTCGGCCGCTTCCGCGAGTTCCGCATCTCGAACTACAACCTGATGATGGATCTGATCGATTACTGCAAAGACCACACGATCGAGCAGATCATGGAACTGCCGGACGTGAAGGAGCGCAAGGATCTGTACTTCGAGCACGCCGAGAAATGCAAAGACCAAATCCGCCGCTGCGCCACCGTGCACAAGAACCTGGTGGTGCTGGATTTGCGCAACGAAGAGATCATCTTCGCCGGCAACCGCTTCATCATCTACGCTGTATTCCCGCAGACGAATATCTCGATCCACGTGCTGTGGGGCTTGAAGAACCAGAACACCGTGTTCGCTACCGGCAAATCGATTCTGAATCGCACGTCGAAAACCAACATCGGCGCGCTGATGCTGGAATACGGCGGCGGCGGCCACGAGAATGCGGGCACCTGCCAGGTCGATAACGAGATGGCCGAGGATGTGCTCGGCGCACTGATCCACCGGATCACCACTGAAGGTTAAAAAAAAAGCGCCCTAGGGCGCTTTTTAATTAGAACTCTTTTTCAGGAAGAGCTATGTGATTATCAGTGCTGAACTGGTAGTCCTTGAACACGTGTTCCGCAGTCAGCATCTGGTAGTCGCCATCGGGCTTCTTGAAGGAGGTGTCCTTCAGCTTGTAGGTGTAGTGGCCGCAAGTCCAGCAGTTGAAGTTGCGCATGTGGGTGCACAGGCAGGTCTTGTCCATCACCACCACGGTCTTCGCCTCGGGATGTGCTTCCACCTCGCGGTTGTAGGCATTGATGTAAGAGCAGTTGCCGCAAGCATCCAGCAGGTAGCCGTACGACTCGCAGCCCGGGCGAATGCCGGAGCCGATTGCCGGCGTGTTCTTCAGCATGCGCATCGGGTAGCCGGTCGGCGACACGCCGTTGACGATGATGTCGTCCTCGGAAGCCTTGAAGTATTCCTGCTTGACCTTCTCCGGCAGGCCGCATTCCTTGGTGACCGTGAAGCGGGTGGCCACTTGCACGCCAGCCGCGCCGGCTTCGAGGAAGCTCACTGCGTCCGAACCGGTGAAGATGCCGCCGGCTGCGATCAGCGGAATGTCCAGATTTTCAGCCTTGAAGTAGGCCAGCAACTCCTTGGTGATGGTCATCAAGTCGTAGTCTTTCCAGTCTTCCAGACCGAAACCGAGGTGGCCGCCAGCCAGCGGGCCTTCCACGATGACGTAATCCGGCAGACGGTTCAGCTTGGCG
The DNA here is from genome assembly GCF_009857435.1 of Duganella rivi. Taxonomy (GTDB): domain Bacteria; phylum Pseudomonadota; class Gammaproteobacteria; order Burkholderiales; family Burkholderiaceae_D; genus Rugamonas; species Rugamonas rivi. Next base: position 801,281 of record NZ_WWCK01000004.1, on the reverse strand, counting down.
TTCTTGCGCAGGAAGATTTGCAGCGCGCGCACCGACGACACGATGATGCCGAGCTTGGCTTCGCGGAAGCGCGGGTGGTCGGCCATCAGCGCGAACGAGCCGAAGTGCAGGCCGGCCGACAAGGTGATGCCGTCGATGCCGGCGTCCAGCGCCGCGTTCAAACGGGTGCGCAGGGTCTCGCGCGGGCCGTTCATGGTCAGCTTTTCCATGCAGTTGACGAAGATCAGGCCCGGGCCTTTCTTGGCCTTCATGGTGGCGCCGATGTGCAGACGCTGCGCCTCGGCCAGGCGCTCCAGGTCGAACTGGACAATGGACTTGTCCATATTGTTGATGTTGTGCTTGTACAGCTTGGTCTTGTCTTTGACGAAGCTGGTGTCGAACTTGCGATCCGACACGTCTTCAACCATGGCATCCGAGATGTGGCCGATACCGCCCAGGCGGGCTGCTTCCAGCGCCAATTCCGAGGTCGAAATATCGACACCCATTCCGCCGATCATGATGGGCACGTACTCTTCATTGCCAAATCGCAGGCGGAAATCATCAACACGTTTCATTGCTATCCTTAGACTACCGAAGTTATATACGGTCGCGCGGTAGTACGCATGATCGGGGCTCCCGATTCATTCTACTCCATGTGTACTACAGCTTTGTGACGGCGCGCTAGCGCTGGGCTAGCCGCGCGCGTGGGCGGGAATCAATCGCGGAAGTTGTTGAATTCCAGCGGCAGGTCGGTGGCTTCCTTGCGCAGCAGGGCCATCGCGGCTTGCAGGTCATCGCGCTTGGCGCCGGTGACGCGCACCGATTCGCCCTGAATCGCGGCTTGCACCTTCATCTTGCTGTCCTTGATGATGCGGACGATTTTCTTGGCGTCGTCGGACTCGATGCCGTTCTTGACCTTGATCACCTGGCGCACCTTGTCGCCGCCGATTTTCTTGATCTCGCCATCTTCGAGGAAGCGGACATCGACCTTGCGCTTGCCCAGTTTGCCGATCAGCACGTCGCGTACTTGTTGCAACTGGAATTCTGCATCTGCGGTCAGCGTCAGTTCGCGTTCTTTCTGTTCGACGGCGGCGCCGGTGCCCTTGAAGTCAAAGCGCGTGGCTATCTCTTTTTGAGATTGCTCCACGGCATTCTTCACTTCGATCATATCGGCTTCCAAAACTACATCAAACGACGGCATAACTATTTCCTTTATCTTGCTGCTTCAAAGACTGCCATTTTAACGGACAACCCGCGATTCGCAGCCATATCGACACTGGTTTTTTGCTTGTTTCGCTCTATAATCGACTAAATTTATTGGTTATTTCCCCTCATGTCCGCACCGTCTTCCATTCAGTATCAACATTCGCTTCAATCTCTCAACACTTTCGGCATCGCGGCGACTGCGCGCGCGTATTTGCGCGTCACTAAAAAAGAGCAACTGCTCGGCGTTTATGCTGATGGCGCTTGGGTTTCTTTGCCGAAGCTGGTGTTGGGCGGCGGGAGTAATTTGCTGTTGACGCGGGATTTTGACGGGCTGGTTTTGCACATCGCGCTGGAAGGAAAAGAGCTCATCGGCGGCGACGAGCAGCATCATTTTGTGCGTGCTTCGGCCGGCGAAAATTGGCATGCGTTTGTGCAGTGGACTGTTGATCAAGGCATCGGCGGCCTGGAAAATTTATCGCTGATTCCAGGCACGGTTGGCGCGGCGCCGATTCAAAATATTGGCGCGTATGGACTCGAAATCAAAGACGTCTTTCACAGCGTGACGGTGTTCGATCCGGGCACCGGCGAGACGCGCGTGATGGACGGTGCGGCCTGCCGTTTCGGTTATCGCGACAGCGTGTTCAAACAAGAAGGCCGCCACCTGATTATTCTCGACGTTACCTTCGCGCTGCCCAAGCAGTGGACGCCGAATCTGCGCTACGCGGAACTGGCGGCAGAACCGGATCTGACCTCGCCGCGCAAAGTGGCGGATGCGGTGATTGCAATCCGCCGCCGCAAGCTGCCTGATCCCGCGGTGATCGGCAACGCCGGCAGCTTCTTTAAAAATCCCGTGGTGCCGGGCGCGCAATGCGCGGCGCTGCTGGAGCGCTTTCCGAACATGGTGCACCACGCGCAGCCCGACGGCACCGAGAAGCTGGCCGCCGGCTGGCTGATCGATCAATGCGGGTGGAAGGGCAAGAGCCTGGGTGCAGCGGGCGTGTACCCAAAACAGGCGCTGGTGCTGGTGAATAACGGCGGCGCCACCGGCGCCGAAGTGGTGGCGCTGGCCAAGGCCATACAGGCCGACGTACAAGCGCGCTACGGCGTGCTGCTGGAGCCGGAGCCGGTGTTTATCTAAGGCCGCGCTGCCTGCACCAGTTCAATCGCGGTGTGGGCATCGTCTGGATAGAGCGAGCTGCCGGTGTGGCAGGCGGCGCGCAGTGCAGCGTCGCTGATGCCGGGCAGCGATTCCCCCGTTACCGACAGGCTGATGCGATGCAATTGGCTCGTGACGATCGAGCGCCGCGACGCCATATTCAAGATCACGCCAAATTCATCGTGGCCGATGCGCGCCACCAAATCGCCGGGACGGCATTCACGCTCGATGCGGCGCGAGATATCGGCCAGCGCTTCGGGAAGCTTGTCGATGCCGTCAAGACGAATCACCGCCACGCCGAGGTGCGTACTGCCTCCCTGCGCGGCTGCCAGCTTGGCTTGCAGCTGCTCGTAGAAGAAGGAGCGGTTGGCGGTGCCGCTAGCCTCGTCCAGCGTCATGCGCTGCTTGAGTACATTCGGGCCTTCCTGCGTAGCGCGCTGCATCAGCATGGCCGTCATATTGGCCAGCAGCTGCGCGATCTCCACTTCGTACTCATTGAACTCGCGCGGCGCTTTCCATACCAGCTTCATGACGGCGATGGCTTCGTCGCCGGCGATCAGCGGCACGATCACCATCGCGCGCAAGCCGACCTTGCGGCACGCTTCGCGGTTGACGCGATCATCGGTTTCGCTATCGGTGCATAAGGCGGCGGTGCGGCTGGTCAGCACACTGCCGGACAGGCTGTTCGCCACCTTCATGCGCAAGCCTAGCTGCGCTTCCGCGAGGCCGCTGGCGGAGCGGTAGACGATGGAGTCTTCTTCCAGCAGTTCGACCACCGCGCCGTCGGCGCCGGTGAGTTCCACGGCCTTGCTGGAGGCAGCGTCCATGACGGCGCTCAAGTCATTGCCCAGCCCTACCAGTTGGACCTGTGCTTCAATGATGGCAAGTAGCTTTTGATGTGGGATCATGGTCGTAAAAAAAGCAGGCCTAGGCCTGCTTTCAAGTTTAGCCGAAATGGCAAACGTAATCTAACGTTTCTACGGTTTCGATATCGAACTTGCTGTTGCCTGCCACTTTGAATTCCTGGCCGGCGCCGTAGGTCTGCCATTCGCTGGCGCCGTCGAGGCGCACCTTGCACACGCCGCCGACGATTTCCATGATTTCCGGCGCGCCGGTGTTAAACGTCAGGCTGGAAGGGAAGATCACGCCGACGGTTTTCTTGGTGCCATCGGCGAGAATGATAGTGTGCGACACGCACTTGCCGTCGAAGTAGATATTCGATTTTTTAACTACGCTGACTTGATCGATTTGAGCACTCATGCTGCTGGATTTCCTTGGTTCGATGGAGTGAGACCGGGCAGGTCGTCCGCGCTGACTACGCGGTTGCGCCCCGCGCTCTTGGCGGCGTACAGCGCCCGGTCGGCTTGCTGGATCAGCTCTTCGACGCTGCTGGCGGGCGACGGCACTACGCTGGCCACGCCGATCGACATGGTGACGCTGGAGAGTTCCGTAGTCGCCTGCGGATTTTCAATCGCGAGCTGTTCCAAGTGGCGGCGGCATGACTCGGCCACGATCAGCGCGCCGGTCAGTTGAGTATCGGGCAGGATAATCGCGAACTCCTCGCCGCCGTAGCGCGCAGCCAGATCGGCCGGGCGCTTCAGGTGTTCAGTTAACACCGCGGCCACTTTTTTCAGGCACAAATCGCCCGCGAGGTGGCCGAAGCTGTCGTTATACAGTTTGAAGAAGTCGACGTCGCACAGCAGCAGGGTCAATGGCTGCTTGTCGCGCTGGCCGCGCTGCCACTCGATGCGCATGGTGTCGTCGAAGCGGCGGCGATTGGCGATGCCGGTCAGGCCGTCCAATGCGGCCAGTTTTTGCAGTTCGATGTTGGCGTCGGCCAGCTGCTTCTGGCTCTCGCGCAGGAAGCGGAATGCCTGGTCGCGCTGCAAGCGGCTGATATGGGCGCCGGAGTGATAGCGCACGCGCGCCAGCAGTTCCAGCTTGTCCGGCAGCTTGACCATGTAGTCGTTGGCGCCGGTGGCAAAGCTGTGCGCCTTGAGTTTCGGATCTTCTTTTGCGGACAGCACGATCACCGGCACGTGGCGCAGGCCTTCCTCGTTGCGGTACTGGGCGATCTGGCCGAAGCCGTCGATGGTCGGCATCACCAGGTCTTGCAGGATCACGGTCGGTTGCAGTTGCAGCGCCGTCTCCAGCGACTTGGTCGAATCGGTCACGTAATGGAATTCGATGTCCGGCTGATCGCTCAACATGCGGCGCACGGCTTCGACGATAATCAGCTGGTCATCGACCAGCAGTACGCGCACTTTGAAGGTGGTCAGGACTGGTTCTTGATCTGCTGCGATTACTTGTGCTTCGGACATCAGGACTCTCTTAAGTTATTGTCTGGGAACTAAGTACGGCCACCCAGAGTGCTGCGCAACATAGGCCCGATCTTCGCCAGCGGTAAAATCATCTGCGCGGCATCCATCTCGGCCGCCGCACGCGGCATGCCGTACACCGCGCTGCTGGCCTGGTCTTGGGCGATGGTGGTCTGGCCGGCGCGGCGCATGGCCAGCAAGCCTTCCGCGCCATCGCGGCCCATGCCGGTCAATAGTACACCAACTGCCTCGCCTTTCCAGTGCTGGGCCACGCAGTGGAAGAAGACGTCCACCGATGGCCGGTAGGCGTAATCCTTGGGATTGGCATCGTAACGCAAGCGGTAGTTTTGATCCAGCGTCAGGTGATCGTTGCTCTTGGCGATAAGAACAGTGCCTGCTACCAGCTCGTCGCCTTCTTCGATGGCGCGTACCGGCATCTCCAGCTGTTCGCCAAGCCAGCGCGCGAAGTTATCGGCGAAGTGCTGGTCGATGTGCTGCACCACCACGATGGCGCAGCCGCGCGGCGCCTTCCAGCCGGCCAGCATCTTGGACACGGCGACCGGGCCGCCGGTCGATGCGCCGATGGCCAGCAGGGAGGTGACCTTTTCGGTTTCCTGTGCTTCTGAGTTGTTATTGTTGCCGGCAGCGGCAGCAGTACGGGGCGGCATGGACTGATTGCCGCCGCTGTGGCGTATCAGCTTGTCCATGGTGCGGATCTTGGCCAGCAGTTCGGTGTCGCCGCCAGGCTGCCCTTGCAGCACCGGGGTCGCAGTGACGTCAAGGGCGCCGGCGCCCAAGGCACGGAACACCTGGTTGACGTTGTCCTGCGGGCGGCCGGTCACCACCAGGATGGCGCACGGGCTTTGCTCCATGATCTGGCGCGTCGCTTCCACGCCGTCCAGCTCCGGCATGTTCAAGTCCATCAGGATCAGGTCAGGGCGGTTTTCCGCGCACATGCGCACCGCCTCGGCGCCGGTGCGCGCGATCCACAGTACCTGGTGTTCCGCAGTACTGGCGACCACGCGCCGCAGCGCTTCGGCTGCCATGGCGACATCGTTGGCGATGGCGATTTTCATCTGCGGGCGTCCCCAATCAAATCGCTGACGGCATCGAGCAGCGTCTCGTCGTGGAAGCTGCCCTTGGTCAGATAGTAGTCGGCGCCTGCCGAGAGGCCGCGTGCGCGGTCTTCCGGCCGGTCTTTGTAAGAGACTATCATGACTGGCAGCTTGTGCAAGTGGATGTCTTTTTTAATCAAGGTGACCAACTCGATACCGTCCATGCGCGGCATGTCGACGTCGGTGATGACCAAGTCGTAATCGCCGCTGCGCACCACGTTCCAGCCGTCGATGCCGTCGATGGCGATATCGACCAGGAAGCCGCGGCCAAGCAGCAGCTTGCGTTCCATCTCGCGCACGGTGAGCGAGTCGTCCACCACCAGTATGCGTTTGGTTTTGCGGCGCTCGGCGGCGTCGGATTTGGCCAGTTGATGCAGGCCGCCTTCGTGCAGCAGTTTGTCGATGGAGAGCAGCAGATCCGGTACATCGAGAATCAGCACCGGCTCGCCGTTGTCGAGCAGGGCGGCAGAGGAGATGTCGCGCATCTTGCCGAAGATAGGATCGATGGCTTGCACAGCCAGGCTTTGCTCGCCGCGTATCGCATCCACCACCAGCGCGTAGCGGCGCGTGCCGGCGCCGATTACCACCACGGAGAGTTCGGCGCCGCTGGCGTCGGTGTCGCCCAGCTCCAGCACTTGCGAGGCCGAGACCAAGCCCAGATGTTCTCCGCCGAAGTCGAAGAACTGTTTGCTCTCCAGCGTGTGGATGGTGGTTTGCGGCACCTTGAGTACACGTTCCACCTGCACGATAGGCACGGCGTAGGCTTCGCCTTTCACATCCACCACCAGCGCGCGCACGATCGATTGCGTCAGCGGCAGGGTGATGTAGGTGTGGAAGCCGACGCCCAGTTCGGACTCGATGCGCACGGTGCCGTTTTGCGAGCGGATGGTTTCGTGCACGATGTCCAGGCCGACGCCGCGCCCGGAAATTTCGGTGATGTTTTCTTTCAGGCTGAAGGCCGGCAGGAACAGGAATTCCATCAGCTCCGCCGGCGACATTGAAGCCGCCATCTGCGCCGGCGCCATTTTTCGTTCGATCACGCGGGTACGGATTTTTTCCAGGTTGACGCCTTTGCCGTCGTCGCTGATTTCGATACTGAGCATGCCGGCGCGGTGCTTGGCTTCCAATACGATGGTGCCGGTGCCCGGCTTGCCGGCGGCGATGCGGTCGGCGGCGCTGTCCATGCCGTGGTCGATGGCGTTGCGCAGCATGTGGTTGAGCGGGCTTTCGATCTTGACGAGAATGTCGCGGTCGACCAGTGTGTCTTCGCCGATGATTTGCAGTTGCACGTCTTTGCCCAGGCTGCGCGACAGGTCGCGTACCATGCGTGGGAAGTGCTGCACGCCGTCGCGGAAAGGGCGCATGCGCATGGTCAGCACTTCGTCGACCATGGATTGCGAGACGCCGAGCAGGCGGCGCTCGTAGGCTTCAATGTCGGCGATGTGTTCGAGCACGAACTGTTTGAGTGGATGCGTCTTTTGCAGCGCCAGCAGCGACTTCTCTTTCAGGCCTGCGTCGTCGCTGTTGGAGATGGCTTCGTGCAGTTGCTCGATCAGCGAGAACAGGCTGCTCTGGTTGCGCTTGAAGCGCTGCAGGTTTTGCACGAAGGGGTGCATCTGGTGCGCGTTGATGCGCGACTCGCTGGCCAGTGACAGCAGCTTGTCGAAGTTCTGCGCGTTCTTCATCGGCCCAGGGGAGCGGCGTTCGTGCGCGTCTTCGGCGGCAGCGGCAGGCGCTGTACCTTCTGCGACAACTGGTGCAGGCGCAACCACCTGTGGCGGTGCAGGCGGCGATAGGTCGATAGGCTCCGGCAGGAAAGCGATGGTGGCGATGGCGTTGAGCGTCGATTTGATTTGTTCGCTGTTATTAGCCAGCCATGCATCGACGCCGCTGTCTTGCAGGCGCGACGCCTGCAGGATCAAGTCCACGCCGGCCAGCAGTACGTCGACGCGGTTCGGCGTCAAGGCCAGCTTGCCGAGTTGCGCGGCGATGAAGGCGTCCTCCATGCCGTGTGCCAGTTGCACCACCACTTCCAGCCCGACGATGGCGGCTGCGCCCTTGATCGAGTGCGCGGCGCGCATCATCGATTCGACTGCGCTGGCATCGTCTTTCAGTCGCTCCATGGCCAGCAGACCGTCGGTCAGAATTTGCGTCTGGCTGTCGGCCTCCATGCGGAACAGGTCCAGCATGGAAAACTGGCTCAGGTCTCCGTTGTTATCGACGCTCATCGTAGGGTTCTCGCGAGTTGGTAGCCGATCAGCGCTTCATCCAGCATGCCGATACGCATGTCGTCATGCGAGATCACACCGGACAGGAAGCGGGACAAGCCCTTGTTGATAGTGGCGGCCGGCGCTTGCACTTCGCCGCTCGCGTAGCGCAGTATGCCGTGCAGGTCGGCCACCGGCAGCGCATAGGATTGGTCTTCCCAGCGGGTGAGCAGCAGGCGCGCAAAGGTGTGGCGGTTGGTGGCCGCTTCGCCCTCGCTTTCATCGATGCCCAGCAGGTCGGCCAGCGACATGCATGGATACAGCGTGCCGCCGACGTTGACGATGCCGCTTAAGCCGCGCGAGGCACGGTGCGGCAGGCGGTGCGGCTTGGCGATCGGCGCGACCGAGACGAACATGCGGGTCGGCAGCGACAGCCATTCGCGGCCGATGCGGAACACCAGGCAGGAGCTGTCCTGCTGCTGGTTGCCGGTGGCGGCCTGGCGGAAGTGGGCGGCCCAGTCTTTTTTGTAGTCGTCGCTGACGGGGCGCTGCAAATTCTGCTGCGCGGCGCTGGCATAGACTTCGCAGTTGCGGCAGTGGACATGCTGTTCCAGCTTGTCGCAACTCTGGTCGCCGTTCACGCCGATACTGTTCCAGCAGGCTTCGATGATGGTTGTGCTCATGGGTTAGCGTCTCAGGATGCCTGCTGGCGTTTGTAGATGCGGGCGGCGCGCGCTTTGAGGGCGGCGGCGCCGGCGGCGTCGTTGTTGGCTTCAGCCAGCAGGGCGAGGTGGCACAGGGCTTCGTAGTGATCCGGTTGCAGGTAGATGCAGCGCTTCCAGTAATCCGAGGCCATTTGCGGCTTGTTGGTTAGTTCGTTCAGCAGGCCGAGGATGAAGTAGGCTTCGGCCGATTCGGGATGCTGGGCGAGATGGTCGCGGCATTTGGCCTCGGCGGCTTTGACGTCGCCAAGGTCGGCAAGGCGGCGCGCTTCGGCCAGCAGGTCAACCGCGGCGGCGGTGGGGGCGCTCGCAGCGGTGCCGGCACGCGCTGCGCCGGTGGCGGCCGCGGTTGGCGCTGCGGCGCGGCTGCGGCCCGGAGCGGCCGGTGCAGGTGATGGCAGAACCGAGAACGCAGTTGGCGGCAGCGACGGCGGCGAGGCGATGCTGCGCGCGGCGCGCGGCGCAGGGGGCTTGGCCGGTGTGCGCGGCGCGTGTGCCGGCTTGCGCGCCGGTGCGGCTGCTTCCTTCTGCAAGCCAAATGCCTGGTTGTACGGCAGCGGCGAGAAACCGTGCTGGCAGAACGACGGCACCTCGGCGTAACCGGCAAATAGCTGGCCGTCATCCATCAGCAGCGCTTCCAGCTTGGCGATGGCTGCCTTGGTGGTTGGCTTGTCGAAGTAGATCAGAAGATTACGGCAGAAGACGACATCGTAGTAGCCGCTGCGCGTGCTCAGGTCAAACTCCAGCAAATTGCCTTGCTTGAAGCGGACTTGCTTGCGTATGGTGTCGTTGATGCGGTAATCGCCGTCGCCGGCGCTGGTGAAGTGCGTGTCGCGGAAGCTCAGATCCTGCGCGCGGAATGCGTTGCGGCCGTAAATGCCGCTCTTGGCGCGCGCCACGCAGGTCGGGCTGATGTCGAACGCATCGACCATGAAGTTATCGGGCGGGATGCCGGCGTCGGTCAGCACCATCGCCATGGTGTACGGTTCCTCGCCGCCCGCGCATGGAATCGACAGGATGCGTACCAGGCGCTCGCTGTTGGCGGCCAAACGCGCGCGCACAAACTCGGTCATCGCTACAAAGGCTTGCGGATCGCGGTAGAACCAGGACTCCGGTACCACCACCAATTCCACCAGCGCCGTCATTTCCTCCGGCGTGATCTGCTGGAGGTAGGCGTCATGATCGGTAACGGCGGTTTGCTCCATGCGATTCTTGATCGCTCGTTCCACCACCGACTTGGATAGATTCAAGCCGGTGGCAGCGCGCAGCATGGATTGGGCGGGCGTCATGATGTGCTATCCGCCTCTTGGAACAAGAGTGCGCGCAGCTCGGCCGGCAGCAAGTGTTCTAGTTCCACCAATTGCAGCATGCCTTGCCCATCGCTGGCGACTTGGCCGAGGAAGGGCGCTGCCTGTACGCCGCTGTTGAGCAGCAGGTCATCGCGCACTTCCTGCACTCCCAGCACGCGCTCGGCGCGCAGGCCTAGCTGGTGGTGGGCGCCTTCCGGCGTCACGTAATCGGCGATGATGATGCGGGTATCGAAATGGTCTTCACCGCTAGGCAGGCCGGCTGCGCGGCACAAATCGATTACCGGCACCGACCCGCCGTGCAAGTCCATCAGGCCGGCCACGGTGTCCGGCGCCAGCGGCAGCTGCTTGAGTTCCACCAGCGGCAGCACGCGCACCACATCGCGCAGGCGCAAGCCGTAACGATCAGCGCCGATGTGGAAGACGAGGAGTTTCATGACCTTATACCGCCACAGCGAAATTGGCGACGCTGGTTTGCAGATCGCCTGCCGCGTACTGTAGCTGATGCACTGCCTCGCTGGTGGCTTTCAGCGATTCCACGGTTTGCTGGGTAGCGTCGTTCAGCTGCATCATGGTGGCGGTGATTTGTTCCGCGCCCACGGCCTGCGACTGCATCCCTTGCAGCACCACGTCAAACTGCGGCGCCAGTTTCTGCACTTGATCCATCACGCCCGACAGCTGATCCGTCACTTGGCGCACCTCGCCCACACTGCGGCGGATCTCTTCGGAGAATTTATCCATGCCCATCACGCTGGCGGAAACAGCGGACTGCATCTCTTTCAGCATCTGCTCAATGTCCCAGGTCGACACCGAAGTCTGATCGGCCAGGCGGCGAATCTCCGTCGCCACCACCGAGAAGCCGCGGCCAGCTTCACCGGCTTTCTCCGCTTCGATGGCGGCGTTCAGCGACAGGATGTTGGTCTGGTCGGCCACCTTGGTAATCGTAATCAGCACGCTGTTGATGTTGGACGCTTTCTCCGACAGTGCCGCCAGCTTGGCGTTGATCGAATCGGTTGCCGACACCATGTGCTGCATGGTGCCATCCATGCGCTTCAAGTTGTTCTGTGCATCGGCGGTCGCGCTGGTGGTGTAGTCCGCCACGGCAGTGGCTTCTTCCATGGTCTTCAGCAGTTGCGAAGTGTTGGCCGAGATTTCCTTGGTGGTGCTGAGAATCTCAACGCTGGTCTGCGCCTGCTCGATGCCGGTGGCTTCCTGCTGCTTGGCCGAGGCGGCGATTTCGGTGGCCGAGGTGGTGACTTGAATGCCGGCCTTCTGCACATTGTTCAGCAGCGCGCGCAGGTTGGCGAACATGCGGTCGAGGCCACCGGCCAGGCGGCCGATGGCGTCTTCGCCTTGCACTTCGATCTTGCCGGTCAGGTCGCCGGCGGCGGCCTTGGATACCACGCCGAGCAGCGAATCGACTTTCGACTTGAGCAGATTGGTGGCGGCCAGTTCGTTGGCCTGGCTGTCTTGAATCGACTGTGCCATGCGGTTGAATTCCTGGGTGACTTCGCCCAGTTCATCGGCCGACAGCACTTGCGCGCGCGCCGACTGGTCGCCGGCGGCGATCTTGCCGACAGCCTGCGTCAGGTTATTCAATGGCGCCAGCAGCGCGCGCACCAGCAGCCATGCGATACCGAGCGACAGCACTACGCACACCACGCCGCCCAGCGTCAATACCGTGCGCATGGTTTCTTGCAGCTGGTCGGAGGCCTTGGAGCGATTGATCAGCAGTTGCTTCTCTTCGGCCGCAGCGTCGTTCATGAATTTGTAGATTTCGCCGATGGCGGAATTGGTGGTGCCGGACAGCTGCGGCGTGCGGCCCATGGCATCGGCGGCGCCGGGTTTGTCGCCCAGTTCCTGGCGCAGCTTAAGCTGGGAGGTGATGACGTCGTTGCTCCACACATTGATCATCTCTTCCAGCTTTTTAAAGCGCACCACTTGATTCGGATTATCGGCGGTGAGTTTTTGCAGTTCGGCGACGGAGGCTGGCAGGTCGGCCATCTCCTTGCGCGTCCGCTCGAGACGCTGCTCGGTGCCGGTCAAATAGTAGCCGCGTGCTTCCACCTGTACTTGCAGCAGGTCGTTGCGCAGCACGTCGATGGCCTGGATCACGTCCATGGTATGCCGGTCCCACTCATTGGCCTCGGACAGGCTGTTAAAGCGGTTGTAAGCGATGGATAGCAGCACCAGGATAATGGCGAGGATGGCGCTAAAACTGAGATATAGCTTCTTCTTGATGCTCAAGTCTTTAAACATTTTTTCTCCATGGCTGGTGGGTACCAGATTACATCTGGCATTGTCCCATACAGGCCGTTTTTAGGGTATTCAGGTCGCTACAGAGAACGTGGCGACGCTGCTTTGCAGTCCGCCGGCTGCATACTGCAACTGGTGAACTGCTTCGCTGGTCGATTTAAGCGAGTCCACGGTTTGCTGGGTGGCGTCGTTCAACTGCATCATGGTTTCGTTAATCTGGGCGGCGCCGACGGCTTGCGACTGCATCCCTTGCAGCACCTGGTCGAATTGCGGGGCCAGTTTCTGGACTTGATCCATCACGCCGGACAATTGATTGGTCACGGCGCGCACTTCGCCGACGCTGCGGCGTATCTCTTCGGAGAATTTATCCATGCCCATCACGCTGGCGGAGACGGCGGACTGCATTTCCTTGAGCATCTGCTCAATGTCCCAGGTGGAGACGGAGGTTTGGTCTGCCAGCCTGCGGATTTCGGTGGCGACGACGGAGAAACCGCGTCCCGCCTCGCCGGCCTTTTCGGCCTCGATGGCGGCGTTGAGCGACAAGATATTGGTCTGGTCGGCCACCTTGGTGATTGTAATCAGAACGCTGTTGATATTGCTAGCTTTTTCCGACAGCGCCGCCAATTTGGCGTTGATCGAGTCGGTCGCAGTGACCATGGTTTGCATGGTGCCGTCCATGCGCTTCAAGTTCCCTTGCGCTTCGGCGGTGGCGTGAGTAGTGTAGTCGGCGACTGAAGTAGCTTCCTCCATGGTCTTCACCAGATGCGAAATGTTGGCCGAGATTTCCTTGGTGGTGCTGAGGATCTCGACGCTGGTCTGCGCCTGTTCAACGCCGGTGGCTTCCTGCTGCTTGGCCGAAGCGGCGATCTCGGTGGCAGAGGTAGTGACTTGGATGCCGGCCTTCTGCACGTTATTCAGCAGCACGCGCAGATTGTCGAACATGCGATCCAGCCCTTCGGCCAGTTGGCCGATAGCGTCGGTACCGGTGACTTCTATCTTGCCGGTTAGGTCGCCGTTGGCGGCTTTGGATACCACGCCCAATAAAGAATCTACTTTGGACTTGAGCAGATTGGTGGCCGCCAATTCCTTGGCCAGACTGTCCTGTATCGATTGCGCCATCTGATTGAACGCGTTGGAGACCTGACCCAGTTCATCGTTGGAACTGACTTCCACGCGCGCATCCTGTTCGCCATGGGCGATGCGTTCGACCACGGAATTCAAGCGCATCAGTGGCGCAGCCAGTGCTCCCGACAACAGCAGGCCAATCGCGATGGCCAGCACGGTGCAGACCGCGCCGCCGGCTACCAGCAGCAGCATCATGGATTCGGACAGATTGCTGGAAGTGCGCGAGCGCTCGGCCAGCAAGCGTTCCTCGTCGCCGGTGATTTCTTTGAGCATGCGGCGCGCTTCGGCCACGGTGCGGCTGCCGTTCAGTACCTCGGCGCTGTTGACGGTCTGCGCGCCGCTGCGGCGTTTCTCCAATTGCGGATGGATGACGCTACTGAGCCAGTTATTGATGAAGGGTGTGAAGCGCTTGAGGCGCGCCTGCTGGGTCGCGTTGTCGGCGGTGAGTTTGGTGATCTGTTCAATGTGGTGGCGCAGCGCGTCCTCTTCGACGCTGACTTGCTGGGTGATGCTGTCGTCGCCAGTAATCAGAAAACCGCGCACGGAGCTTTGAATCTGCATCATCGCGGTTTCGATCTGTCCTGCTTCCAGCAGCACCGCCAGCGTATGCCGATCCCACTCGCTGGCGGTGGAGAGCTTGGTGAAGTTGGTATAGGCCATGGACAGCAGGATCACGATGATGGCGACAATAGCGCCAAATCCTACTGCGAGTTTTTTCTTGATACTGAGGTTTGCTAGCATAGTCGCTCCACTCTCGATCAGGCAGTGGAGCCAATGTATCAAAAAAATGGCCGCTCAGCGAGCGGCCATATTTGGGCGAAGCGAGTGTGGCTTATTGACCGCGCTTCAGGCGCGCGTTTGCAGCGATGCGCATGCGCAGGGCGTTCAGTTTAATGAAGCCGCCGGCGTCGGCCTGGTTGTAGGCGCCGCCGTCTTCGTCGAAGGTCGCGATGTTCATATCAAACAGCGAGTCGGTCTTCGAATCGCGCGACACCACGATCACATTACCCTTGTACAGCTTGACGCGCACCCAGCCGTTCACGGTCTGCTGCGTGTGGTCGATCAGGGTCTGAAGCGCGACGCGCTCCGGCGCCCACCAGTAGCCGTTGTAGATCAGCGAAGCGTAGCGCGGCATCAGGTCATCTTTCAAGTGCGCCACTTCGCGATCGAGCGTGATCGATTCGATGGCGCGGTGGCCTTTCAGCATAATGGTGCCGCCCGGGGTTTCGTAGCAGCCGCGCGACTTCATGCCGACGTAGCGGTTTTCCACCAAGTCCAAACGGCCGATGCCGTGTTTGCCGCCGAGGCGATTCAGTTCGGTCAGCACGGTGGCCGGCGACATGCGCACGCCGTTGATGGCGACGATGTCGCCTTTTTCGTATTCGAGGTCGACGTACTCGGCCTGGTCAGGCGCCTTCTCAGGGCTGACGGTCCAGCGCCACATCGATTCTTCGGCTTCGGCGCTTGGGTTTTCCAGGTGGCGGCCTTCGAACGAGATGTGCAGCAGGTTGGCGTCCATCGAGTATGGCGCGCCGCCGTTCTTGTGTTTCATATCGATGGCGATGCCGGCGTCTTCTGCGTACTTCAGCAGTTTTTCGCGCGACAGCAGATCCCACTCGCGCCAAGGAGCGATCACTTTCACGCCCGGCTTCAGCGCGTAGGCGCCCAGTTCAAAGCGCACCTGGTCGTTGCCCTTGCCGGTGGCGCCGTGCGAGATGGCGTCGGCGCCGGTCTCGTTGGCGATTTCGATCAGGCGCTTGGCGATCAGCGGACGCGCGATCGAGGTGCCCAGCAGGTATTCGCCTTCGTACACGGTGTTGGCGCGGAACATAGGGAACACGAAGTCGCGCACGAATTCTTCGCGCACGTCGTCGATGTAGATGTTCTCAGGCTTGATGCCGAACTTCAGCGCCTTGGCGCGTGCCGGTTCCAGCTCTTCACCCTGGCCCAGGTCGGCGGTGAAGGTGACGATTTCGCATTGGTAGTTATCCTGCAGCCATTTCAGAATGACGGAGGTATCGAGGCCGCCCGAGTAGGCGAGGACTACTTTTTTAATGTCGCTCATGATTGATTCCTGTTGATGATTACTTGTTTTCGATGCGGCCGAGCAGCAGGTACTCGATCAACGCTTTTTGAATGTGCAGGCGGTTTTCCGCTTCATCCCAGACTACCGATTGCGGGCCGTCGATGACGTCGGCCGAAACTTCTTCGCCGCGATGCGCCGGCAGGCAGTGCATGAACAGCGCGTCCGGTGCGGCGCGCGCCATTTTGGCGCTGTCGACGATCCAGCCGTCGAAGGCTTTCAGGCGGGCGGCGTTTTCTTCTTCGTAGCCCATGCTAGTCCACACGTCGGTGTTGACCAGGTGCGCGCCTTCGCAGGCGTCGGACGGATTGGAGAATACGGTGAAGCGGTCGGTCGAGACCAGCGACATATCCATCTCGTAGCCGTGCGGCGTCGAGACGTTGACGTGGAAGCCGAAGACCTCGGCCGCTTGCAGCCACGAATACAGCATATTGTTAGCGTCGCCTACCCACGCCACCGTTTTGCCGGTGATCGAACCGCGATGCTCGATGTAGGTGAAGATGTCGGCTGCGACCTGGCACGGGTGGTGTTCGTTGGTCAGGCCATTAATCACCGGCACGCGCGAGTTGGCGGCGAAACGCTCGATGATGTCCTGGCCGTAGGTGCGCACCATGATGATGTCGCACATGCGGGACATGACCTGGCCTGCGTCTTCCACCGGCTCGCCGCGGCCCAGTTGCGAATCGCGGGTGTTCAGGTAGATGGCGGCGCCGCCCAGCTGGTGCATGCCGGCCTCGAACGAGAGGCGGGTGCGGGTCGAGTTCTTATCAAACACCATGACCAGCGTGCGGTCGATCATTGGGTGGTAGATCTCGTAGTTCTTGAACTTGCGCTTGATGATGTGGGCGCGTTCGATGACGTACTCGTACTCTTCCAGCGTGAGGTCGGAAAACTGCAGGTAATGCTTGATCGGTTTTTGGATAGGCATAATGACAACTGACAGATAGCTAAAGCTTAGCCGATCAATTATAAAGGCAATTCGGCGGATAGGGCTAATCGCCGCACTTTATGCTGTCTATACAAATGGTTTAATTATAAATTTGAGTCGCTGCCGGCTGCTGGTGCTCGGGCGCCGTCAGGGGCAGGTCGAGGGTGAACATGGTGCCCTCGCGCGAGCTGTGTACCGAAATCAGTCCGCCCATGAGCGAAGTGACAATGTTGTAGCTAATCGACAGTCCGAGGCCGCTGCCGCCTTGTCCCAGCTTGGTGGTGAAGAACGGGTCGAAGATGCGCGACATATGCTCGGGCGCGATGCCGCTGCCGTTGTCGCGGAAGGTCACCAGCACCCGGCCTTCGACCGGCGCCTGCGCGCGCAGCCACATGCTGCCGCTGCCTTCGCGCGTGAAAGCGTGCAGCAGGGCGTTGTTGATGAAGTTGGCGATCACCTGTCCATACGGGCCGGGATAGCTGTCCAACATGATGGTATCCGGCACCTCGACTTCAATCCGGTGGTTGGAGGCCCGGATGCGGTTCATCATGGTGGCGATCACCTCTTGCGACACCTGCGCGAGGTTGAACTGGCGGCGCTGTTCGGTGGTGCGGTCTACCGCCACTTGCTTGAAGCTGTTGACCAGGTTGGCGGCGCTGGTCAAGCCGCGCATCACCAGCTCGTGCGCCTTGCGCGCGTCGTCGAGGTAGGCGGCAAGCGACGAGCGTTTCAAACCGCTGCCGTTCATTTGCGCTTCCAGTTCCTCGGTCTTTTGCATCAGGGTGCTGGCGATCAGCAGGCTATTGCCGATCGGCGTATTCAACTCGTGCGCCACGCCGGCCATCAGCGCGCCCAGTGCCGCCAGCTTTTCTTGCGAGACCAGCTGGGTCTGCGCATCCTTCAGCTGGCGATAGGCCTCGGCGTTATCGAGCGCGATGGCGCCGTACGCGCACAGGGTGCGGAAGATCAGGCGCTCGCGCGCGCCGTAAGCGTTGGGCAGCGTGCTTTGCACCGTCATCACGCCCAGCGTGCGTTCGCCCACCAGCAGCGGCACGTACAAGGCGCTGGTCATCACCTGCGTGCCGGGGGCGAGGAAGATGTCCTCGGGCCCGGCGTCGGCCACGTAAATCTCGGTGCGCTCGCGCAGGCTGCGGGCGGCGTTGGCGCGCGGGTTGGCGATGTCGATGGTGTTGCTGGCCAGCGGCTGGCCGTTCTCGATGCCGAACACGCGGCTGATGGTGTCGCAGCCCGGATCGCACATATAAATCGCCAGCGAATTGGCCGGCAACAGCGCTTGCACGTGGCGGTTCAGCGCCTTGAATACGGCGTTGGCGTCAAGATGGGTGGTGATCTCCTGGCCGATCACGGACAGGCGTTCCAGCGTGGAGGTGGTTTGCTGCAGCAGCTGCACGCGGCGCGCTTCGGCGGCGGCCAGTTCGCGGTGATGCAGGCCCTCGGCGCGCGCGTTCTCGGTCTGGTGCTGCACCTGCATGGCGATGGCGCGGTTGGTGGCGTCCTGGCTGTGGGTTTTCTCGCGCGCCGACGCCGCCAGTTGCGCCGATTCGTAGGCCTTTTTGTAGTCGCCGATCTGCGCGTACTCGCGCGCCAGTGCGTCGTGCAGGTCGGCGGGCAGGGTGTAGCCGTTGATGTGGCTTGCCACCGCCAGCGCCTGGTGCAGGAAGTGCAGCGTGGCGTTAGGTTCGGTCATGCCGTCCGGCGCCGGTAGCTGGTGGCGCAGGTGGATCAGCGACATCACGCGCAGCGCCGCCACGTGGTTGTAGCGGTTGTCCTGTTCCTGCGCCAGCTGCGCCGCTTGTTCAGCCATCGCCAGCGCTTCTTGCGGACGGTCCAGGAAGCACAGCGCGTGCGCCTGGCCGCGCCGCGCGATGCTTTGGAAGTCGGCGTGTTGCAGGCTTTCGCCGCGCACTTGCAGCTTGCGGAAGGCCGACAGCGCGGCGGTGTAGTCGGCCTTGTCCAGCGACAGGTCGCCCAGGTAGTGCAGCGCGGTGGCGTAGCTGCGCGAACCGGACATCGGCGCCAGGATTTCCAGCGCTTCTTGCAGCAGTTCTTCGGTGGCCTCCAGCCGTCCAAGGCGGCGCATGGTGTCGGCGGTGTGCATCAGGCAGGCGCCGATGCTGCGCGGCCAGTTGGTGGGGCGTGCCAGATCGAGCGCGCTTTCCATCCACTCCAGCGCCGCGTGATGGTCGTTAAGGGTGGTGAAATCGAGGCCGATGTTGATGGCGGCGGTGATCGCCATGCGCAGCTGGCCGCTTTCCAGCGCCGCTTCATAGCAGTGCAGATAGTGGCCGGCGGCGGCGCCGAAGTCGCTGGCCTGGCTGGCGGCCAGGCCGTAGTAATCGAAAATCCAGCTGGCCACGGCCGGCAGGTTTTCTTCTTCCTTGCTAAAGCGCTGCGACCAGCGCTGCTGCGCGCTGGGCAGGTCGTGCAGCACGGCCCAGCGGGCATTGACGGCGTCGGCGATGGCGCAGCGCTGGGCATCGCCGGCTGCGCGCGCGGCGGCGGCCATTTGTTCCAGTGCGGCGGCGGCGCGGGCGTGGTCGCCGCTGTCGATGGCGATCCATGCGCGCAGCCAGTGGGCATCGGCCTGGCCGATGGTGTTGCCGAGGGTGGTGAAGCGCGCGCCGGCGTCGGCGGCTTGTTCGTCGGCCACTTCCAGCTGGCCGGACAGCCATGTGGCTTCGGCGCGTATCAGCAGGAAGCGGGCTGCGATGGCTTGGCTATCGGCGCTGGGCAGGTCGGCGGCCGGCAGCAGGGTCAGGCCTTCTGCCGCCAGTTCGAGGGCGCGCGGCGTGTCGCGCTGGCGCAGATGCCATGCCAGCGGCAGCAGCATCGGCAGGCGCGCAGGGCCGCGCAGGGTAGGCAGGGCAGCCTCCCAATCGGCCAACGCGTCGTCCAGCGCAAACATGTCCATCACGGTTCCTCGGGCTAATTGCCTCAAGGCATTATAGACACAAAACCTTGTTTTTAATACAGGGTCTGTGAAGATTCATGCAAGAGCTGGCCGTACAGCGTATGCCGCATCCTGGCGATCTTGCCTTCCTCGACGGCGGCCAGCACGGCGCACTGCGGTTCGATCAGGTGGCGGCAATTGTAGAACTTGCAGTGGCCGAGGTATGGCTCAAATTCTACGAAAGCTCGCTCCAGCATGCCCTCGGTCAGATGGTAGAGGCCGAACTCCTGGAAACCGGGCGAATCGATGATGGCCGCATCCGGGCCCAGCTCGGGCAGGGTGTACAGGCGGGTGAAGGTGGTGGTGTGCTTGCCGGTGTCCAGCGCCGCTGAGATTTCACGCACGGCGATGTCGGCTTCCGGGATCAGCAGGTTGATCAGCGAGGACTTGCCCATGCCGGACTGGCCGATCAGGATCGACGATTGGCCGGCCAGCAGCGGTTTCAAGATGGCCAGCGTTTCCTCCGGCTTGGCCTTGGCCGATACCTCGTGCACCGGGTAGCCCAGCGCGGCGTACGGCGCCACGCGTTCGCGGGTGCGCGGCAGCGATTCGGCCACGTCGGTCTTGTTGAGGATCAGGTGGGCCTTGATGCCCGCCGCCTCGGCCGCCACCAGCGCGCGCGAGACCAGGTCGTCGGTGAAGCCCGGTTCGGTGGCGACCACGATGAACAGCTGGGTCAGGTTGGCCGCCAGCAGCTTGGACTTGTATTGATCCGAGCGGTACAGCAGGGTCTTGCGTTCTTCAATCTTGTCGATCACGCCCTGGTCGGGCGAGGTCAGCGTGATGTGGACGATGTCGCCCACGGCCACGTTGGTCTTCTTGCCGCGGGTGACGCATTGCAGCTTGAGGCCGTCCGATTCCGCCAGGTAGTGGCGGCCGTGGGCGGCGATGATGGTGGCTAAACGTTTCTCGCTCATTATTGCGCCGCCAGATTCAGTTGACGGATGCGCACGCTGGCCGGCGGGTGCGAGTCGTAGAAGGCCGAGTGCAGCGGGTCGGGCGTCAGGGTGGACGCGTTGTCCTCGTACATTTTGACCAGCGCCGAGACCAGGTCGCGGGCGTCGGTGTGCTTGGCGGCGAAGGCGTCCGCTTCGAACTCGTGCTTGCGCGAACCGATCGAGGTCAGCGGGTTGAACAGGAAGGTGAACACCGGCAGCACCAGCATGAACAGCAGCAGCACCATGGCGTCGTTGCTCTGGCCCGGCAGCGTCAGCGGATTGACGCCGAGGCCGTCGTAGAACCAGACCTGTGTTTTCAGGTAGCCGAGCAGGGCCAGGAAGCCCAGTGAAATGGCAAACATCATGGCAATGCGCTTGATGATGTGCTTGAGCTTGAAGTGGCCCAGCTCGTGCGCCAGCACCGCCTCGATTTCCTGCGGCTGCAAGCGCGCCAGCAGGGTGTCGAAGAAGACGATGCGCTTGGCCGCGCCGAAGCCGGAGAAGTAGGCGTTGCCGTGGGCGCTGCGCTTGGAGCCGTCCATCACGAACAGGCCCTTGGAAGCGAAGCCGACGCGCTGCATCAGGCCCTCGATGCGGGCTTTCAGCGACTGGTCTTCCAGCGGCGTGAATTTGTTGAACAGCGGCGCGATCACGGTTGGGTACAGCACCATGATCAGCAGCTGGAAGCCGCTCCACACGATCCAGGTGTACAGCCACCACAGGTCGCCGGCCTTGCCCATCAGGGTCAGGATCACCCACATCAGCGGCAGGCCGATGGCTGCGCCCAGCAGTGCGCCCTTGATCATGTCGGCAAAGAACAGGCCTTTGCTCATCTTGTTAAAGCCGAAGCGCTGCTCCAGCTTGAACTGCTTGTAATAGTCGAACGGCAGGTCGATGGCGCCCGAGATCACGGTGAAGGCGGTCAGCAGCACCAGCTGGTAGACCATGCCGGGGCCGGTGATCTGGAACACTTGCAGCGACAGCCATTGCAGCCCGCCCAGCAGGGTAAAGCCGATCAGCACCAGCGTGTTGACCACCAGGGTCAGCAGGCCGAACTTGGTGCGGGCGATGGTGTAGTCGGCGGCCTTTTGATGGGCCGCCAGCGGGATCTTTTCAGCAAATTCCGCCGGCACGGCGCTGCGGTGGGCCAGCACATGGCGGATGTGACGCGAGGCCAGCCAGAAGCGGACGAGCAGCGTCAAAATGATGAAAGATACGAACAAAATCGAAAACGCAAGTGAATACATTCGGTGCCTGTGAGAAAATGGCGGATTCGGATTAATTTAGCCAAGAGAGAATTATGTCACAAGCTACAGATTTGCCAGAAGGTTCC
The DNA here is from genome assembly GCF_009857435.1 of Duganella rivi. Classification (GTDB taxonomy): domain Bacteria; phylum Pseudomonadota; class Gammaproteobacteria; order Burkholderiales; family Burkholderiaceae_D; genus Rugamonas; species Rugamonas rivi. Next base: position 779,637 of record NZ_WWCK01000004.1, on the reverse strand, counting down.
GCTGCTGCCCCGGCCACGCCGCGTCAGAACGAGTTCAACCTGGTGTGGGTGGATATGGAAATGACCGGCCTGGAGCCGGACACCGACCGCATTATCGAAGTGGCAATGGTCATCACCGATATGCACCTGAACGTGCTGGCCGAGGGCCCGGTGTTTGCCATCCACCAGTCGGACGAAACGCTGGACAAGATGGATGCATGGAATAAGGGCACGCACGGCCGCTCGGGCCTGATCGACCGCGTGAAAGCGTCGACCGTGACCGAAGCGCAGGCCGAGGAAGAGCTGATCAAGTTCATGAAGCTGTGGGTGCCGAAGGGCAAAGCGCCGATGTGTGGCAATACCATCGGCCAGGATCGCCGCTTCATGGTGCGCTACATGCCGAAGCTGGAGGCCTTCTTCCATTATCGCAATATTGACGTTTCGACCCTGAAAGAACTGGGCAAGCGCTGGAACCCGACCATGGTCAGCGGTTTCAAGAAAGCGCAAAAGCACACCGCGCTGGCCGACATCGTCGAATCGATCGAGGAACTGAAGTACTACCGCGAGCACTTCATCAAGCTGTAAAACAGACAACGCCGGCCAATGCCGGCGTTGGTGTTTTGGCGTACATAGCCGGGCGTATGCCTGGGTTAAAGTAAGCCATGACTCGTTCTTATCTCCTACTGGCCATTGGCGTTCCAGTGTTATTGCTGGCGCTGGCCGCCTGTTCGCCACTGGCCACGCTCAATGCCTTGTCGCCGAGCGGCGCTTCCGATTGCATCGAAGGCGTTGCCTATGGCGATGGCCCGCGCCGCAAGCTGGACGTTTATCGGCCACGCGGCCTGAGTGGGCGGGCGCCAGTCGTGGTGTTTTTCTACGGCGGCAACTGGGTCGGCGGCGCGCGTGGCGACTACGCGTTTGTCGGCCGGGCGCTGGCGGCGCGCGGCATCGTGGCGGTGATTGCCGATTATCGTCTCTATCCTGAAGTAAGCTATCCCGAATTCCTGCGCGATGCCGCGCGGGCGGTGGCATGGACTGCGCGCGAGGCGCCGCATTATGGCGGCGACCCGAAACGGCTGTTCGTGATGGGGCATAGCGCCGGCGCCTATAACGCCGCCATGGTGGCACTGGATCGGCGCTGGCTGGCGGAGCAGGGCATGGCGCCCTCCGGCCTGCGCGGCTGGATCGGCCTGGCCGGGCCGTATGATTTTCTACCGATTCAAAACCCCACCACCAAGCCGGTATTTCATTTTCCCGACACGCCAGCGGATTCCCAGCCTATCCATCATGTGAGCGCGGCCTCGCCGCCAGCCTTGCTGATCGCTGCGCGCAAGGACAAGCTGGTGGAGCCGATGCGCAATAGCGGCCAGTTGGCGGAATTGCTGCGCGCGCAGCAGGTTCCTGTGCAGGAGCGCTATTACGGTGCGGTTCGGCACACCACCCTGATCGCCACCATCGCTGCACCGCTACGCTGGCTGGCGCCGACGCTCGATGATGTGGCGGAGTTCGTGCTCAAACCGCCCGCATGACGAAGGGCACGCCGCGCGCCCAGCGGTTGGAGGAGAGTGAGAAGCTGAGCGCGTGCACCTGGTGGTACCAGCCGGCCGGCACGTACAGCATGTCGCCCGGTTCGACGATCACTTCGATCATGGTCGCTTGGCGGGCCAGCGGGTAGTGCTCGTAGTCGGGCGCTTCCGGGTTGAACGGTGAGCCGAACAGGATGGCGTTGGCTTCCTTTGGATACAGGAATTCGTCGTGATGCGGCGGCGACAGGAAGATGCGCTTGGTGCCCCAGATCTGCGCGAAGATATTGTCGTCGTAATCGCAGTGCAGCGGCGTCATGGTGCCGACCGGGCCGATCCAGAAACGGGGCGGGCCCATCTTGTCGAAGTAGGTAGGCCAGTGGCACATGCTGTTCAACTCACGCAATTCCAGATTGCCGAGGTAGGGCGGCAAGCCTTCGGTGCGCTCTGCGAGGTCGAGGTATTCGGCCATGGTCATATCCTGCATGGCGCGGTCAGGCGCGAAGGCGGTGCCGATGTAATCGCCAACGCGGGCGCGCACCGCCATGTGGCCGTGACGCTCGCGCAGAATGGTCTGCGGCTGCTGGGTCAGCGGCCAGCGGCCGACCACACCCTCAACCAGGAACGGCAAGCCCTGCATGGCGCGCGCGCGAAACGCCGCCGCATCCTGCAAGCGGACGCGCAGTACTTCGGTAATGGCAGGCAGTGCGCGCGAAGCCTGCTTAATCGCCTCGCGCATCTCATGAATCGAACTCACGCCGCGCACCTGGGCATCGCGCTGCTCACGCGCGAGCTTCTTGGCGGCTGCCTCGTCGGCCGTTTCCAGCGCCAACACCCGCGGCGGCAATTTCTGTTTTCCTAACATCTTCTCAATCTTTGTTGCGTTACAGGCAGAACTTTACCAGCAATCGGCCTCTCTTCAATAGGCGGCGCGGACGGCTTCGTTGGCGACGGTGAGGCGGGAGGCGAGGACGTTGACGACGAAGCGGTGGAATTGCTGGGCGCTGGCGCCGTCTTCGTGTTCCATTCGCTGTAGCGCGGCCAGCGACAGGCGGCGCACGCGGGTGGGGACGTCGGCGCGGACGTCGGCGCTGCGCGGGTTCTGCGTGTACAGGGCCATCTCGCCGACGATGGTGCCCGCGCCGAAGGAGCGCAGGCGCAGTGCGCCGCCATCGGCCAGCGGCAGCGAGACCGTCACCCGGCCGTGTTCGACGATGTAGACGGCATCGCCGGCATCGCCACGGGCGAACAGCAGTTGGCCGGCGGCCAGCTCGCGCTGTTCCAGTTGCGCCTCCAGCCGCTCCCACACGTCGGCGGTGAAGTGCGCTTGCAGGCCCAGGGCGCTGTCTTGCGCAGTGTGATGGGCGGCGGCGAGGATTTGTTCTTCGGCCCATTCCAGTCCGGCATCGAGGCTGTCGAAGTCCAGCACGGTATTGCTGAACAGGCCCGCCCGCTCCAGCAGTTGGCGCGCGTCGGCAGGCAGGGCGGTCAGCACCAGCCGCACGCCGGCGATGTCGCAGCTTTGGCGCAGTTTGAGGAAGCTGACCGAGGTGGAGGCGTCCAAGCCGTCGATCTGGCGGAAGTCCAGCAGCACGACGCGCGGCGCTTCGGCGGCGGCCAGGCGCTCGCGCACATGGCTCAGGATGGAGTTGGCGGTAGCGAAGAAGAGGAAGCCGTGCAGGCTGGCGCCGATCACAGCGCGGCCATGTTCGCGCAGCCGCGCCGTGTCTTCGATCGAACGCTCGACGTTGGAGCTGCGCGCGTGCAGGTCGAACTCGCTGCGGATTACGCTCACGCGCCCGTACTTGACCACGAACAGCACGCACGCCGCCAGGATGCCCAGCGCAATGCCGGCCACCACGCCATGCACCGCAATCACCAGCACGATCAAGGGAATCAGCAGGTACTCGGCGCGGCCCAGCTTGCGGTAGGAGTTGATCAGCCACTCTTGTATCAAGCCGATGGCGATGTAGAGCTGCAAACCAACCAGCACCGACTTCGGCATCCAGCCGATCAAGCCCGGCGCCAGTACCACCACCAGCAGGCAGCCGACGGCGGCCGCAATGCCGCTGCTGCGGTCGCTGGCACCGGCACGGCGATTGAGCATGGTGCGGCTCAGCGACTGGTAGCCGACGATGCCGCCGCACAGTCCGCCCAGCACATTGGCCGCGCCGGCTGCGCGCATTTCGCGGTCGAGGTTGGGATCTTGCTGGCAGGCCAAGCCGGCGCCGGTGGCGTTGAGCAGGATGGTGAGGGCCGATACCGCCACCACGGCCAGAAATTCCGGCGCGTGGCCGAGGATGACGTGCCAGTGGATTTGTTCCAGCGGCAGCATCAGCGGCGCTTGCAGTGCCGACAGCGGCACCGCCTCAAACAGCAGTCCGAGCTGGCGCGCCTGCGCCGCCGTCATGCCGCTCAAGTGCATGCCGGCAAAGAACACCAGCAGGCCGGCGCTGATCCCAACCGGCACCACCAGTGTAAAGCGCTTGAGCGTGCGCGCGCCGATCATCAGCGCGGCGCACACCACTACCGCCGGCAGCCATGCCAGCCACGGCAGCGAGAGCAGGGCGTCCAGCTGCGACCAGTGCAAGCCGTGGCCGGTCAGGACGCGGAAGGCGCCGGCCAGCAGCAGGTAGCCGGTGCCGGCAAGGTAGCCGCCAATCACAGGAAACGGCAGGAACTGGATCACCGCGCTGCCGTGCGTGGCGCCGAGCAGATAGAGCAGCAACCCACTCACCACCGAAGCCAGCGCCAGAGCGGCCAGCAAGGTCACCAGCAGATCGGGGCCGGCCGCCATGTCGGCGGCGATGCCGGTGGCCAGCCCGGCGAGAATGGCCGAGGCGTTGCCATCCGGCCCGCCGATCATGAAGCGGATGGTGCTGCCCATGGCAATCACCGGCGCCACCACGATGCAGCTAACCAGCGTCACCAGTACGCCTGCCGGCAGGTAGGGCGTGAGCGAGCCGCTGAAGATCAGGGCGGCGTAGCTGAGCGCGTAGCACAGCATCACCACCGCCGACAGCAAGCCAGCGCCGATATTTACCGGCAGCGGAGCGCTCCGGTCTGTCGGCGGCAGCAGCGTGACGGGAGTACCGGAGGCGTTCATGATGTTGTCGTCCTTATGCGAAGGCTTGCCACACCAGCCACGCATTGGCGCTGGAGATCACGGCAAACAGGAACCAGGACAGCGCCGTAGTCCACCACGCATTGACGTGGCTGCCCATGATGCGGCGCTGCGCGGTCAGGCTGATCAGCGGGTACATGGCAAACGGCAGCTGCATGCTCAGCACCACCTGGCTTAGCACCAGCAGCTTGCCGACCGAGTGTTCGCCCAAGGTCAGCACGCCGATCATGGCCGGGATCAGCGCCAGCCCGCGTGTGAGGGCGCGCCGTTGCCAGCATGGGATCTTCATTTTCAGGAAGCCTTCCATGATGACCTGGCCGGCGATGGTGCCGGTGAAGGTCGAGCTTTGGCCAGAGGCCAGCAGCGCGAGGCCAAACAGAATCGCCGCCAGTGCGGTGCCGGCCACCGGTTCCAGCAAGCGGTAGGCTTCGTCGATGTCGAGCACGCGGTCGGTGCCGGGCTCGTGGAAGGCGGCCGCTGCCAGCACCAGAATGGAGCCGTTAATCAGCAAGGCCAGCAGCAGCGAGACCACGGTGTCGATGCGCGACAGGCCAATCGCCTGGCGCTTGGCGTGGTCGTTATTCGCCACCACGCGCGTTTGCACTACGGACGAATGCAGGTAGAGATTGTGCGGCATCACGGTCGCGCCGAGGATGCCGATAGCGAGGTACAGCGGCTCGCGCGAGGACAGCGCGCTCAGGGACGGCACCAGTCCTGCGGCCACCGCATTCCAGTCCGGCTTGACGAATACCAGTTCGGTGAACAGGCAGATCGCCACCGTCAGGATCAGGCCCAGCACGATGGCTTCCACTTGTCGGAAGCCTTTGCCTTTGAGGCCCAGCACGATCATGGTGTCGAGCGCAGTCAGCGCCACGCCGACCGGCAGCGACACGCCCAGCAGCAGCTTGAACGCCAGCGCGCAGCCCAGCACCTCGGCCAAATCGCAGGCGATGATGGAAATCTCGGCAAAGCCCCACAGCGTCTTGCCGACCACCGGCGGGTACTGCTCGCGGCAATGCACCGCCAAATCCTTGCCGGTGACGATGCCGAGCCGCATGCTCAAGCATTGCAGCACGATAGCCGCAAGGCTGGACAGCACCACCACGAACAGCAATTGATAGCCAAACTGCGAGCCGCCTTGAATCGCCGTCGCCCAGTTGCCCGGATCCATATAGCCGACCGAAACCAGCAAGCCGGGGCCGGCAAAGCGCAGGATTTTCTTCCAGAACGGATCGCTCTCCGGCACGGCGACGGTGCCAGCGACTTCAGAGGGGCAGAACGGCGCGGTGGCCGTGGTGGGCAGCTTGAAGGGGAGGGAGAACATAGGCATCCTGCAAAAAGATGCCTAAATTCTACTTTAGAAAGAGAGACAAGTCCCTCTGTCATTGCGCCGGGCTTATTCCGGCTCGGCGCCGTGGCACTTTTTGTACTTCTTGCCGCTGCCGCAAGGGCAGTCGTCGTTGCGGCCGACCTTCGGTTCTTCGCGCTTGACGGTTTCAACACCGGCTTTGCGCAGCGGCAGCCAGAATTTGTAGATGTTCGGCAGGTTGGCTTCCAGTTCCAGGCCCAGCTTGTGGGCTTTGACTGGATCTTCGACCAGCGCCAGTTCTTCCTCTTCGATTTCGTCGGCGCCCAGCAGGTAGATAGGACGCATCAGGGCGGACTGCTCCGAATCCCAGATCGGCTGCCACGAACCCGGACGCAGTTCCATGCCTTCCCAGAAGCCCCAGCACCATGCTTCGGCGTTGATCAGGGTCTGGCCTTCGTGCTCGTGTTCGACGAACAGCGGCTCGAATTCCTTCGGCGCCACTTCAAACGTCACCAGCACTTCGTTCATGAAGCGCATGATCAGGTTGATGATGCGCTGCTCTTCTTTCTCGTGCTTGAATTTCGGGACGTCGGTATCTTCCTTGCCCCAGACTTTCTTCAGCCATTCGGCCGGCATGATGGCTTCCGGGCCGATGGCGATAGCGGTCAGGTAACCGTGGAGCATGTCCATGGTCATGGCGTCTTCAGGGGTGCGATCGGACAGCAGGAAGTTGTCCAATTCGTCGAATTCTTTGTCGCTCAGTGGCTGATCGAGTTGCATATTTTGCTCTTTTTATTTCGGGGAATACGACAGTATACACGCCGCGCCCCGTACAATGGCGGCTATGACTGCACCCCACCCATATTCCGCGTTGAGCCCAGACTGCGTGCTCGACGCCCTCGACAGCATCGGACTGCGCGGCGACGGCCGCCTGCTGGCGCTGAATAGCTACGAAAACCGTGTGTACCAAGTCGGCATCGAAGACGATAAGCCGCTGGTAGTGAAATTTTATCGTCCCGGGCGCTGGAGCGATGAGGCCATTCTCGAAGAACACGCCTTCACCGACGAACTGGCCGCCACTGAAATCCCGGTCGTGCCTGCACTGGCGTTGAATGGCCGCACGCTGCACCACTACCAGGGCTTCCGCTTCGCCGTGTTCACCCGCCACGGCGGCCGCGCGCCCGAGCTGGGCGATCCAGCCGTGCTGGAATGGACGGGGCGCTTCATTGCCCGCATCCACGCGGTGGGATCGGTAAAGCCGTTCCAGCACCGTCCCGCGCTGGACATCGCCACCTTCGGCACCGAGCCGTGCGACTTCTTGCAATCCAACGGCTTCATCCCGCTGGACTTGAAAGAAGCCTACGCCAGTATCGCCCAGCAAGCGCTGGACGGCGTGCGCCGCTGCTACGACCGCGCCGGTGAACTGCCGGCGCTGCGCCTGCACGGTGACTGCCACGGCGGCAACGTGCTGTGGACCGACGCCGGCCCGCACTTCGTCGACTTTGACGATGCGCGCATGGGCCCGGCCATCCAGGACTTGTGGATGATGCTGTCCGGCGAACGCTCGGAGCAAGTGCGCCAGATGGGCGACATCCTGGCCGGCTACGAGGACTTCTGCGAATTCAACCCGCGCCAGATGCACTTGGTGGAAGCGCTGCGCACTCTGCGCCTGATCCACTACTCGGCATGGCTGGCGCGGCGCTGGGACGACCCGGCCTTCCCAGCCGCCTTCCCGTGGTTCAACACCCAGCGCTATTGGCAAGACCGCGTGCTGGAGCTGCGCGAGCAAGTCGCGCTGATGGACGAGCCGCCGCTACCGGTTTGAGGTAGCGGAATATGCAGCGCTAGGCCTTCACGGCGCGCATTTTGAGAACACGCGAGATCTGCTGTTTGCTGAATCCGGTGCCCTGAATGTAGGGCACGCATTCGTCGGGCACAGTGTAGGACTCCTGCACGGCGTAGTTGCCGATGAAGCGGTAGCGGTCGCTATCCTGTCGCAAGAACACCGGGATGGCCTCGGTTTGGCGCGCCAGCGTGCTGCCGGCGGCGCGGGCCGCGCTGCCGCTATTGCAGACGATGTACTCGGGCGCCAGCGGATTCAATTCCGCGCGCAGGCAGGCCGCGACGATCTTGCCTTGGCGTGCAGGTAAAAACGATTCCTTGTTGCCGCCAACCACGGCGTGGATATTTTCGCGGCTGTATTCTTTGTTGAGTTCAAACATAATTTCTCCGTTCATCAGCGCAGCGGCTTGCTGCGTGCGAACAGTACGATAGTGTTTTCGCCGTAAAAGTAGTGTCAATTTTCTTGGTCGGCTTATCAATAATGCGTAAATTCAGCGTTTCAGCGGACGCTGCTATTTACGATAAATTTACTGCGCGGCGTAGCATCTTTATAAAACCTTTAGGCGGCCGGCGTTAAGCTTTCAGTTGGCTTAACGAAGAGGTACGCAGTGATGTACGACGAAACTTTCGATCCACGGCGCAGCGACGACGGCTGCGAAGAATCGCTTGCAGTGCAACGCTTGCTGCGGGCGCAGCGCAAGTCCTTGCGCGCCGGCTATGTGGTATTCGCGGTGATCGCGCTCAGTGCCAGCATGCAACTGCTGATTGCTTGCCTGTACAGCCAGTAAAGCAACCTGAGAATTGGCGGGTTTTTCCGCCTCTTCTCACGGTTAGGATTGCTTGTGGGCTACATGATAATGAGAGCTCAGAAATCCACCTGTGAGAACTCTCATGAACGACACCGACCTGCTCCCGATCCCGATGGTCTCGCTGCTTGATGCAGAGGAACCGGCCGCGATGCCGCGTGCCGCGATGGAGATGAAAGCGATCCAGGAAGCCATCGCCCGGGTGGAAGCCGAAGCCAAGGCCGCTTGCGCCGCCGAGAGCCGCGCGCACGCCGAAGCGCGCGCCCGCGCGCTGGCCGAAGACCGTGCCGCAATGGATGCCGCTGCGGCAGCAGTGGCGCTGCAAAATGCGCAGGCGTCGGAAGAGGCGATTGCCGCCAACAAGGAGCGCCTGGAATCGCTGCGCGCCGCTGCGCAGGCCAGCGTGGCCCGTCTGGACGCGGTCAAGCTGGAAACCGCCGAGCTGCGCGCCCGCGCCGAGGCGGACAATCAAATCCGCAAGGCTGCGGAAGAACGCGCCAAGGCCGAAGAAGAAAACCGCAAGCGCGCACACGAACACATCGCCACCGAAGCGGAACTGGCCGAGCAAGCGTCGCGCGCCGCCGCAGAACTGCAAGCACAAACCGAACACGCCCGCTTGCAAGCGGCTGAACGCGTCGCCGCGGTGCAGGCTGCCAAGGAAGAGGTGGTTGGCATCGCTTCTGCCGATGCGCGCGTCGCCACGCTGGCCCGCGAGCGCGAGCGTCATGCCGCTGGCGCGCGCCTGACCGCGCAGCAACTGGCCGAGGCCGAGGCCGAAGCGCTGGAACTGACCAAGCAGCGCGAGCGCGCCGATCAGGTGGCGCTGGAAGCGGCCTTCAACCGTTCCGCCGCCGAAGTGCGCGCACTTGAAGAAGCCCGCGCGCTGGCGCACCTTGAGCAGGAGCGCGAGCAGATCGCGCAAGCCAAGGCCGAATCCGAGCGCAGCGCCGCGCAATCGCTGCGCCTGCGCCTGCAAACCGAAAAAGAAATCCGTGACGCGGCGATTCACCGCGAGCGCATGGAAGCCGTGGCTGCCGCCAGCGCGCAGGCGCGCCGCGAAGCCGACGCCCGCATCATCGCCGCCACCGAAGCGCGTATCGAAGTGGATAACCAGCTGCGCGCCGTGGCGCTGGCCCGCGTGCAAGTGGAAGAAGAAGCCGAGATGGCGACCCTGGCCAAGGTGGAAGCGGAAGCCGAAGCGCTGGAGCAAGCCAAGCTGCGCCAGGCCGCCGATCAAGCCGCCGCCGAAGCCGCCCGCGCCGACAGCATGGAGCAGCAGCGTGCTACCGATCTGGCGAATGAGCGCGCGGCGTTGTCGCGTGCGGCAGCGGAACTGGTCGCCGCTCAAAACGCCGCCGAGCAGGAAGAAGTTGCGACGCTGGCCCAGCACGTGGAAGCGCAGAATGCCGCCAACGCCGTGGCCGCGCAGCGCGCCGAGCAAGCTGCTGCGTTGCTGCAAGCGGAGCAGGCGCGTGCGGCCGCCGAGCAGCAAGCCATCGCGTCGTTGAAAGAAAAACTGGAAGCCGAGCAGCGTGCTACCGAAGCGGCGCAACAACGCGTGGCCGCCGAGCGCGCGCAGACCGAGGCCTTCCGCCAGCAGCGCGAAGCCGACCAGCGCCTGGCCGACGCCGCCAATCAGGAAGCCGAAGCGGCGCGCGTGATGGCGGCGCAGGTGTCGGCGGAAGCCGAGCAGAAAGCCATCGCTGCGCAAGCGCTGGCGGCGCAAGCCAGCCTCGCCGTGGAACTGGGCGTGGTGCATGCAGAGCGTGCCCGCGTGGAGCAGGAGAAGGCGGCCAAGGCCGAGGAATTGCTGCAAGCCGAGCGTGATTTCGTGGAGACCGAGCGCAAATCGCTGGCGCTGATCGACCAGAAGCTGACGCAGCAGCGCATCACCACCGCATCGGAAGTACGCGCGTCGCAAGCGATTGCCGGCCGCCTGGAAGCGGAGAAGGCCGTGGCGGCCAGCGCCCGCCAGCGTGCCGATGAAGCGCAGGCTGAAACTGAAGCGATGCATCAGCGTGAATTGGCCGAACAAGCCGCAGCCCAGGCCGCAGCCGACAAGGCCGCCGCACAGAAAGCCTTGCTGGAAACCGCGCAAGCGCACGCGGCGATGCAGCGCAAAGTGGCCGAAACCACGGCCGCGATGACCGCGACCAAACAGAAATTGCTGGAACTGGAAACCCGCCGCCTGGCCGCAGCGCAGAAAGTGCTGGTCTCGGTGCAGGCCAAAGTAGCGGCGGAAGAAGCGCTGGCCGCAGAAAGTGGCACCGTCGTCGCCACGCTGGATGATGCGCGCGCCCGCAAGGAAGCGGCCCGCCAGCCAGCACCAGCCGAAACCACCAAAGCCGTCTGGCGCGCCCGCTAAAAAACCGGGGTCAGTTCTGCCAATCGGACACGGGCTCTACCGTAGCGGTCGCTACGGTAGAGCCCGTGTCCGATTGGCAGAACTGACCCCGGATTAGAAGCTGTAGCCGACGCCGATCAGAAACAGGTCGGCATCGCGGTGGTAGTCGGTGACCACGCGGTTCCATGAGACTTCGGCTACCACTTGCTTAGACCAGTGGTAGCGGCTCGCCACGCTCACCAGCCCCGAGCGGTGCGAACGCTGGCCCTCGCCATCCGGCACGCGGATGTTGAAGTAGGGGCCGGCCCCCATGCCCAATTCCACTTTGGGATTCAGCGAGCGGATCAGCCACAATTGCGTGGCCACGCCGTTGCGCTTGCTTTGCGCGGTATTGCCTTCATACAGCGCCGTCAACGTCCAGTCGACGTAACGCCCCACCGCGCGCCGGTATTCCAGCGCCGCAATCGCCGTGGTCTCCGAACTCAGGCTGTTGGTGATGCCTTGGCCCGCCAGCACGGTGACGGCTTCATCGGTCGCCGGCCCCTCCAGGTGCAGCTTGTCGCCCTTGACGCCGTTGAACTGGTAGCCCACGCCCAGCATCAGCGAGGTGGTCGCGTCCTTGCCGCTGGGGCGGATGCGGGTCACCATCAGCTGGTTGTACCAGCGGCTGTCCGGGTAGTGGTAGGTGAGCTGCGCGCTGTAGATCGGCGCCCAGCCGTGGTCGTTGGTGTAGCGCGCGCCGGTCTTGCTGTGCAGGTCGACGGTGTCGAAGTAGTAGTAGGCGCCGATGCCGGCGCCGAAGCTCCAGCCCGGCTGCTGGTTATTGCTGCGGAACCACACTTGGCTGCCCACGCCGTCACGGTGGTGGCCCAGCGGGTGGCCTTCGTTCAGGTAGACCAGTCCCAGCGCGAGGTGCTCGTTGACAGGGTTGAGGTAGGACGCGCCAGCGCTGAAGGTGACTTCGTCCGCCTCGCGCACGCGCAGCGTGCCGCCGTAAGCAGTCACTTCCTGCGCAGAAGTCCAGCCGGCCGCTGCCAGCGCCACGGCGGCAAAGAGGGTACGTTGCATAGTGGAAGCTCCGGTAAAACGGCGAGTCTACCGGAAATCAACTCACGACGCCTCACGCCTGTGTAACAGCGTGTTTTATGGCTGAGGTGTGACCTTGGTGATGTAATACTCGGTTTCACCGAAGCACTGGGTCGGCACGCCTTTGTGCTGGGCGTAGCTGAGCACCACGCGCTTGCCGGTGGCGGCGGTCAGTTCCTTGGCCACCTGCGGATCGCGCACGCTGAACTCGAATTTCTCCGGGATCGCGCCCGGCATCGAGGTCAGCAGGATTTCGCCTTCCCAGGTTTTGCAGATCCAGCCGCGGGTCGAGAATTTCTGCAGGTAGCCGGCGCGCTCGCCTTCCGAGTACGAGATGTGCAGCATGGCCCAGGTGTAGGCCGCCATCAGCAGCAGGGCGACGGCCAGCAGGCCGATGAAGTACACGAAAATGCGCTTAGGAGTGGTCATAGGGGTTCAGAGTTAGGCAACGTTTCTTATCTTATCACGCCGCGTGCAGCCGTTTGTGGCGCACCGACGACCATAGCGACACCACGATGAACGCCACGCCCGACAGCCCGGTGAACCACTCCGGGATGTGGTATTTCACACTGGCCAGCATGATGATGGCCAGGATGCCGATGGCGTAGTGCGCGCCGTGCTCAAGATAGACGTACTCGTCCAGCGTGCCTTTGTGCACCAGGAACACGGTCAGCGAGCGCACGAACATGGCGCCAATGGCCAGCCCCAGCATGATGATCACCACGTCCGAGGTAATCGCAAACGCGCCGATCACGCCGTCGAAGCTGAACGAGGCGTCCAGCACCTCCAGGTAGAGGAAGCCGCCGAAGCTGCCCTTGGCCACGCTGGCCACCACTGGCGCCACGCCCGCTTCGGTGATGTCGTCCTCGTCTTCCGGCTCGTCTTCTTCCAGCAGGCTGCTGATCCAGCCCACCGCCAGGTAGACGATCACGCCGACCACGCCGGCGGTCAGCACTTTATATTGCTCGTCCGCGCCGACCAGCGACACGCAGCCAAACACTGCCGCCAGCGCCAGCAGCACCGACAGGCTCTCGGTGCCGTGCTGGCCCAGTTTTTCCTCGATCCAGCCCAGCCAGTGCAGTTCTTTCTGGTCGTCGAACAGGAAGTTGAGGAACACCAGCAGCAGGAAGGCGCCGCCGAAGGCCGCCACCTCGGCGTGGGCGCCGGTCAGGTGGCGCGAGTATTCCTCGGGTGTGGTGGTGGCCATGTGCCACACGTCGATCAGGCCGAGGCCGGTCGCCATGGAGACGATCAGCAGCGGGAAGATCAGCCGCATGCCAAACACGGCCACCAGGATGCCGACCGTCAGGAACAGCTTGCGCCAGAATTCGTTCCAATGGCGCAACACCGAGGCGTTGACCACGGCATTGTCGAACGACAGCGACACTTCCATGATGCCCAGCACCGCCGTGATCCATAGCGCCTGCGCCAGGCCGCTGACGCCGCCATGGTTGTAGCCCCACCAGCCGGCAAGGGCCATGAGGATGAAGGTGACGGCAAAGGAGATTCGGAAGTGCTGCATCGTTGTCTTTGTGGAAATAAGGGAATAAGGTGAATTTTATAATACTTGCTTCCGCCGCTGGGGAGGGTTCTGCCATAATGTCGCCACAAAAATGCAAAGGACTGCCTCGATGGACATCGCTTATCTCGTTACCCCGCTGATTACCTGGATCACGGTCGGCCCGATCAAATTCCTGATTAATAGCGCCAAGGCGCGCAAATGGGCCTTTAATCTGGTCGGCAACGGCGGTTTTCCGAGCAATCACAGCGCCGTGGTGTCGAGCATGGCGACCCTGATCGCGCTGCGCGAGGGCATCGGCCACCCGGCCTTCGGCGTGGCGGTCACGCTGTGCTTTATTGTCATTATTGATGCCAATAGCCTGCGCCAGCACGTCGGCAAGCAGGCCGCCGCCATCAACCGCATCGCCAAGGAAGACGGCGGACACAAGTGGCTGCGCGAGCGCATGGGCCACACGCTGGTGGAAATTGCCGGCGGCCTGACCACCGGCATCATCATCGGCAACATCATCCACGCCATCTTCGGCCGCGGCTAAAACTGTCCGCGTGGGGCCGGACAGTGTCCGGTTCCGCACATTCCCGCTTTACCGTTCATCCCCGTATTTGGCGTTTCAGCCACAAAATTTACCGTTCGTCGCACTGTGGTTGACCTGATAATGTCGGTCAAGGATACTCTGCGCCCTGTAGTCTGGCTCATTCTAAAAGCACCTCGACGTGCCACTTTCTGGAGAACTTTATGTTGCGCAAAACCCTTCTAGCTCTTGCCATTGCCTCTGCCCTGGTTGCATGCGGCAAATCAGCCAAGGAGCCTGAAAAAGCCGCCGCCAGCGCTTCTGCCTCAGCTTCCGCAGCTAAAGATGCGCCAAAAGTGACATTGCAGATGTCGCCGGAAGACACGCTGACCATTGAATCGAACGCGCTGGCGTCCGGCCCGGTGATTACCGGCTCGATCCAGCCGGAGCGCCGCGCCGACCTGCGCGCCGAGGTGAGCGCGGTTGTAGTTCAGGTACTCAAGGAGAATGGCGAAACCGTCAAAAAAGGCGACGTACTGCTGCGCCTCGACGAAACCGCCATCCGCGACAGCCTGACCTCGGCCGACGAAGCCACCCGCGCCGCCGAACAAACGCTGGCCCAGACCCAGCGCATGTACGAGCGCCAAAAAACCCTGCTGGCGTCCGGCATGGTGTCGACCACCGCCATGGAAGACGCCGAAGTGCGCCGCAACAACGCCCAGAGCGACCTGGCCGCGGCGCGTTCGCGTTCGGTGACGGCGCGCCAGCAACTGACCCGCACCGTGGTGCGCGCGCCGTTTGACGGCATTGTCAGCGACCGTAAAGTGTCGAACGGCGATACCGCCCAGGTCGGCAAGGAGTTGATCAAGGTGATCGACCCGAGCAGCATGCGCTTCGAAGGCATGGTCTCGGCCGACAAGATCGGCGTGGTCAAGACCGGCCAGCCGGTGCTGTTCCGCGTGAACGGCTACCAGGGCCAGAGCTTCACCGGCAAGATCAAGCGTGTTGATCCATCCGCCAACGCCGTCACCCGCCAGGTGGAAGTGCTGGTGGATTTTGCTGATGCGACCCGTCCGGGCGTAGCCGGCCTGTATGCCGAAGGCCGCGTCGAAGCGCAGACCACCTCGTCGCTGATGGTGCCGCCATCGGCGCTGGTGCAGGCGGGCGACAATAATTATGTGTGGCGCGTCAAGGACGGCGTGCTGGCCAAGGTGCCGCTGACCATCGGCACCCGCGACGAGCGCAGCGGCCGCTGGCAGGTGCTGAGCGGCCTGAACGCCGGCGATATGGTGGTGCGCGTGCCGGCCTCCGGCTTTAAAGACGGCCAAAAAGTGACCTTGACCGCGCCGAAAGCCGTGGCCTCGGCCTCGGCCGGCAAGGTCGCAGAAAAATAATCAGGAGCCCCAGCCATGTTCTTATCGGATTTTAGTATCAAGCGGCCCATCGCCACGATCGTGCTGATCGTTGCGATGATGTGCCTAGGCCTGATGGCGCTCAACAAGCTGCGCGTCAATCAGAACCCGGACGTGGAAGTGCCGTTCATCGTGGTCAATATCCCGTACCCGGGCGCGTCGCCGGAAACGGTGGAGCGCGAGATCGTCAACCGCCTGGAAAAATCGCTGCAGTCGATTACCGGCGTGACCGAACTCAATAGCACGGCGTCGGAAGGCGCGGCCAGCATCTTCATCAAGTTCACCTTCACCAAGAACTTGATCGAGGCGTCGGACGAGATCCGCAACGCCATCGCCGCGGTGCGCTACAAGCTGCCGACCGAGATGCGCGAGCCGATCTTGCAGCGCATCGATCCATCGGCGCAGCCGGTGATGCAGATGGCCCTGTCGTCCAGTTCGCAAAGCCACGCCGAGATCTCGCGCCTGGCCGAGGACAAGCTGGCCGACCGCTTCCGCAGCATTGACGGCGTGGCCTCGGTCAACATCGACGGTTCGCTCAAGCGCGAGCTGAGCGTGCTGCTGAAGGCCGAGAAACTGCGCGAGTACAACGTCTCCATCGGCGACGTGGTCAATGCGTTGCGCAACCAGAATACCAACGCGCCGGTCGGCAAGGTGCGCGGCGACCTCGACGAGAAAAGCATCCGCCTGGTCGGCCGCATCGAGCGCCCGGAAGAGTTCCAGCAGGTGGTGGTCAAGCGCAACGGCAACGAACTGGTGCGCCTGTCGCAAGTGGCCACCATTCAAGACGGCTTTGCCGAAGTGAACAGCCTGAGCGTGCGTTCCGGCAAGCCGAACGTGGGTATCTCGGTGACCCGCTCGCGCGATGCGTCGACCGTGACCGTGGCCCGCAAGATCAAGGCCATGGCCGAGGAAATGCAGAAGGAAATGCAGCCCGGCACCAAGCTGGAAATCACCCAGGATGACGGCGAGAACGCCGAGAGCAGCCTGGATAACGTGATCCACGCGCTGGTGTTCGGCGCCGGCCTGACCATCTTCGTGGTGTACGCCTTCCTGAACTCGTGGCGCTCGACCCTGATTACCGCGCTGTCGCTGCCGACCTCGGTGCTGGCGGCCTTCATCGGCGTCTGGCTGTGCGGCTTCACGCTGAACTTCATGACCCTGCTGGGCCTGTCGCTGGCGATCGGCGTGCTGATTGACGATGCGATTGTGGTGCGGGAAAACATCGTGCGCCACATGCAGATGGGCTCGGATCGCCGCACCGCCGCGCTGAAAGGCACGGCCGAGATCGGCATGGCGGTGGCTGCCACCACCTTCTCGATCATGGCGGTGTTTATTCCGGTGGCCTTCATGCCGGGCATCACTGGTGAATGGTTCCGTCCGTTCGCACTGACCGTGACCTGCTCGGTGGCGGTGTCGCTGCTGATCTCGTTCACCCTGGATCCGATGCTGTCGGCGTTCTGGGGCGACCCGCCGGGCCACCACGACGCACCGCGCAAGGGCCTGGAGAAGTACTTCGCCAAGTTCAACGTCTGGTTCGACCACCAGGCTGACCGCTACGGCAACGTGATCGAGTGGGCGCTGCATCACCGCCGTTCGATGGCTGTGATCGCGGTGGCGACCTTTGTCGGCGCGCTGATCCTGCAAGGCAAGTTCGGCGGCGCCAGCTTTGTGCCGGCGTCGGACTGGGGCACCATTGCGATTGACGTGCGCACTCCGTCGTCGAGCTCGCTGGAATACTCGCGCCTGAAACTGGAAAAGGCTGCCGTGATCGCCCGTTCGATCAAGGAAACCAAGGAAACCAATAGCTACGTCAACCTGAGCGGCGGCCGCATCTACGTCGACATCGGCAAGAAAACCGAACGCAAGCGCGGCGCGGTGGAAGTGGCCAAGGAATTGCGCGAGAAGCTGGCCGGCCTGGTCGGCGCCGAGTACACCGTGCTGGACGACCTGAGCAACGGCGCCCGCAAGCCGGTGCAGATTGAATTCACCGGCACCGATTCGCGCAAGCTGATGGAAATCACCAACGCCTTCATGGATCGCCTGCGCAAAGTGCCGGGCGCGGTGGACGTCGGCTTGTCGGAAATGGATCCGAAGGACGAGCTGCAAATCGAGCTGAACCGTGGCCTCGCCAACTCGATGGGCATCGCTGCTGGCGATGCGGCGCAAGCATTGCGCGTGGCGTTTGCCGGTATCGAAGTGGGCGACTGGGTCGACCCGACCGGGGAGTCGCGCGACGTGGCCGTGCGCCTGGCGCCGGAAGACCGCACCAGCGCCGAGAACATCGAGCGCCTGCCGATCTCGGTGGCCGGCACCAGCCAGATGGTGCCGCTCGATCAGATTGCCCGCGTCACCATGGGCAAGGGCCCGTCGACCATCAAGCACAAGGATGGCAAGCGCGTGATCTCGGTCAGCGCCAACGTCGAAGGCCGCTCGCCGGGCGAAGTGACCACCGACGCCATGAAACTGGTCAAGGACATCGACTTCCCACCGGGCTACGGCCTGGCACTGGGCGGCGCCGGCAAGGACATGCAGGAAGTGTTCGGCGCCATGGGTATCGCGCTGGTGGCCGGCGTGGGCCTGATGTACCTGATCCTGGTGATGCAGTTCGGCTCCTTCTCGGCACCGATCGCCGTGATGCTGTCCTTGCCGCTGTCGCTGATCGGCGTGGTGGTGGGCCTGCTGCTGACCAACAGCACCATCAATCTGATGAGCTTGATCGGCGTGATTATGCTGATGGGCCTGGTGGCCAAGAACGCCATCCTGCTGCTGGACGCTGCGCGCAAGCGCGAGGAAGAGGGCTATGGCCGCGAAGATGCGCTGATGTACGCCGGCCGCATGCGCCTGCGTCCGATCCTGATGACCACCTTTGCGCTGATCGCCGGCATGCTGCCGGTGGCCATCGGCCTGGGCGAGGGCGGCGAGTTCTATCGTCCAATGGCCATCGCCATCATCGGCGGCACCATTACCTCGACCCTGCTGACCCTGTTGATGGTGCCGACCTTCTACGACAGCATCGAGATCAGCAAGGATCGCATGAATGCCAAGTTCAGCCGCCGCGCGGCACGCTGGACAGCCGCGCCGGCCCTGCTGGTGACCATGGTCGAGGCGATATTGACGCTGGTGTTCGTGCGCTTCATCTACCGCATGATCATGAAGGCGGTGTACAAGCTGACCGGCCGTGGCGGCCCAAGCGCACCGCCGCCGGCCGAGATGTTGGAG
This sequence comes from Duganella rivi, assembly GCF_009857435.1. GTDB lineage: Bacteria > Pseudomonadota > Gammaproteobacteria > Burkholderiales > Burkholderiaceae_D > Rugamonas > Rugamonas rivi. The sequence goes on along the minus strand of NZ_WWCK01000004.1, from coordinate 760,963 downwards.
CAAGAACGCAAGATTGCTTAAAAGTATTTTTAATTAAGCACAAGAAAGGGCCTTCGGGCCCTTTTTTTATTAATGAAATGCAGAGCGTTCGCTCGGTTGGGTGGTTTTTGGTGTATGCTGCTGGCCTTCCAGTACCTTTGGCTACTGGGCCCAAAAAAACCATTCAATAAGTGAGACTGTCATGCAGCACAAATACCTCCCCCTGATCATTGCCGCCGCCCTGGGCGCGATGTCCGTTAGCGCCCAGGCATCGGGCTACCGTTTTGGCTCGCAGAGCGTGGCTGGCCAGGGCACGGCTGACGCCAACGGCGCCGAAGCCGCTGACGCTTCGACCATCTTCTACAACCCGGCAGGCATGTCGCGCCTGGACGGCACGCAGATCAGCGTGGGCACCACCGTGGTCGTGCCGCACTCGACCTACACCGACACCGGTTCCAAGCACTTCACCGGCGCACCTACCGGCGGCACCGCTGCTGACGGCTACGCCCCGGACGCCGTGGCTGCGCCGTCGCTGTACGTCAGCAAAAAGCTGAACGACCAGTGGGCAGTCGGCCTGGGCCTGTTCGTACCGTACGGCGCCAAGCTGGACTACGGCAACACCTGGAACGGCCGCTACGCGCTGTCCAACATCAAGCTGGAAGCCATCACCCTGAACCCATCGGTATCGTGGAAGCTGAATGAGCACCACGCCTTCGGCTTCGGCATCAACGCCGAGCACATGAAGGCCGAACTGGGCCAGGCTGTGGACGTGCCAGGTTCGATCGCCGCGCTGTCGACGCCAGCCGGTGCTGCGCAAGGCGCAGTGCTGATCAAGCAGATCGCTGCACTGGGCGGCAATCCTGCACTGCTGAAAACCGCGGGCGACGCCCACGGTTCGAACGACGGCCAGGACTGGGGCTGGGGTTTCAACCTGGGCTATATGTTCACGCTGGATCAGAACACCCGTTTCGGCCTGGCTTACCGTTCGTCGGTATCGCACCAGCTGAAGGGCAGCACCGTGTGGGACTTCTCGCAAGTGACCACCGATCCTATCGTCAACAAGGTGCTGGAAGCCGCGTCGCACAAGGTCAACTCGGCCGCGCTGGTACGCCTGCGCACCCCGGAAACCCTGTCGGCGAACGTGTTCCACCAGTTCGATTCGAAGTGGGCCGGTATGGCTGACGTGACCTTCACCCGCAACAACCGCATGGGTGATCTGCACATCGAGTTCCCAGGCACCGGCGAAGGCGACGAAGTGATTCGCCAGCAATGGAAAAACACCGTGCGCGTTTCGCTGGGCGGTAACTACGCTTACAGCGAAAACCTGACCCTGCGCGCTGGCGTTGCGTACGACGAGTCGCCAGTACCGAGCGCAGAGCTGACCCACCCAGCACTGCCGGACAGCGACCGCATGCAGTACTCGTTCGGCGCGAACTGGAAACTGAGCCCACGTTCGTCGATCGACCTGGCATACAGCTTCCTGGACTTCAAGGATGCCAAGATCAACTACACCAACCAGTGCAACCCGCTGGCAACCACCTGCACCGGCAACGGCGAAACCACTCGTGGCGTGTACAAGACCCACCTGTCGCTGATCGGTCTGGCGTACAACTACAAGTTCTAAGCATTTAGAATTACGTAGCACTAGGGCCCTTGCGGGCCCTTTTTTTATGCTGCTTTTTTCTCGTTATCGAGCGGTGGTTCGACATCGCTGTTAAAGGTGGCGTAATCTGTTTCTCCCAGCACGCGGCTGGTAACGGCGCCCGCTGTTACCGAGCCACTGACATTAAGCGCGGTACGGCCCATATCGATCAGCGGTTCAATCGAAATCAGCAGGCCGGCCAAGGCCACCGGTAAATTCATCGACGACAGCACGATCAGCGCGGCAAAGGTCGCGCCGCCGCCCACGCCGGCCACGCCCACCGAACCGATCGTAATGATCGCCAGCAGCGGGGCGATAAAGCTTACCGTGAATGGATCGACGCCCACGGTCGGCGCAATCATCACCGCCAGCATGGCCGGGTAGATGCCGGCGCAGCCGTTCTGGCCGATGGTGGCGCCAAACGAAGCGGCAAAGTTGGCGATGCCTTCCGGCGTGCCGAGGCGCTGCGTTTGCGTCTGCACGCTCATCGGAATCGCCCCGGCGCTGCTGCGCGAGGTGAAGGCAAAGGTCAGCAGCGGCAGGATTTTCTTCGTCCAGCGCAGCGGATTCAGGCCGAGGCCGCTCACGATCAGCAGGTGCACCACGAACATCAGTAACAGCGCGCTGTACGACGCCAGCACGAAGTCGACCAGGCGCAGGATGTCGGTGTAGCTGGAGCTCGATACCACTTGCGCCATCAGCGCGAACACGCCGTACGGAGTCAGGCGCAGCACCAGCGTGACGATGCGCATGACGATCGCGTGCGCCACCTGCACGAAGCGCTCGAACGAGGCGAAGATGTCCGGCTTCTTGTCATGAATGCCGGTGGCGGCAATGCCGATAAACACCGAGAAGATCACCACCGCAATGGTGGAGGTCTTGCGGCCGCCGGTCATGTCGAGGAAGGGATTGGCCGGGATAAAGCTCAGCAGCATGCTTGGCAGCGAGATCGCCTGCGCCGCTTCCACTTTGCCTTGCAGGTAGACGCCGCGCGCGATGTCGGCGGCCGAGGCGGTCAGGCCGACCGCGCTCAGGCTGAAGGCCTTGGCCATCAGGATGCCGATGCTGGCGGCAACCAGGGTGGTGATCATCAGCGTGCCGATCGTCAGCGCACTGATTTTCCCCAGCGAGTTGATACCTTTGAGCTTGAGGATGGCGGCAATGATCGACACCATAATCAAAGGCATCACAATCATTTGCAGCAGCTTGACGTAGCCGGTGCCGACGATGTCGAGGTACTCGCCGGTGGTCTTGATCTCGGCCGCGCCGGCGCCGTAGATCGCCTGCAAGGCCGCACCCAGCACCACGCCCAGCCCCATGCCGGTGAACACGCGCACCGAAAACGACGCGTGCTTGCGTTGTTGCGCGTATAACAGCCCGAGCAGGGCCAGCGCTGCCAGAAGATTGAGGATCACGTTGATCGTCATAGCTTATCCTTTACTACGAATTTTTGACCGATCGTGCATTTTATATGGCCTTATAGATGGTTTATCGAATATCTGGCTATATGGATAGACAGAATTCACATATGCAAGTGTTGTAAGTTGTTTTCGTGTGGAAATTTGTGAAACTATTTGAATTCCAAGCCGGTACAATTTCTAGCATTCCATCTGCAAGGAGCGTACGTATGGCTACCATGAAAGTTGGCACCCGGCTCAGCCTGGGTTTTGGACTGGTGCTGCTGCTGTTATTGCTGGTCGCCATGCTGGGCGTGTTCAACATGAGCACGATCCATGCCAAACTCGACCGCATCGTCAACGAGAACGCGGTCAAGACCCAGTTGGCGAACGAGATGTCGGAGTCGGTGCATATCGTGGCGCGGGTGACGCGCAGCGTGGTGCTGCTGACCGAGGAGGCGGCCATCCGCACGGAGATGGAAAAGGTCGCCAAGGCGCGCGCCGTCTACAACAAGGCGGTGGAGGAGTTGTCCAAGATGCCGGCTACGCCCAAGGGCATCGAAATCCGCGAGCGCATCGCCGCGCAAGCCAAGATCACGCGGCCATTGAACGACCAGGTGTTCGCGCTGGCGCTGGCCAACAAGGATGCCGAGGCCACCGAGCTGCTGATGAAGCAGGCCGGTCCCTACACGCAGACCTGGCAGGATGCGCTGGATGAGTATGGCGACCTGCAAAAGGAAACTAATCAAGCGGATGCCGCCGCAGCCACCGCCGCTTACCAGCGCGCGCGCACGCTGATGCTGGTGTTGAGCGGGCTGGCGATCGTGGTCGGTGCGGTGGCGGCAGTACGCATCGCGCGCGGCCTGTTGCGGCAGCTGGGCGGCGAACCGGATTACGCGGCGGCGGTGGCCGGGCGGATTGCCTCGGGTGACTTGACGGTGGTGGTCGATACGCGCAGCAACGACAACAACAGCATGCTGCACGCCATGAAGATGATGCGCGATGCGCTGGCCAAGATCGTGGCCGAGGTGCGTACCGGCACCGAGACCATCGCCTCGGCCTCGTCGCAGATCGCGAGCGGCAACCAGGACTTGTCCTCGCGCACCGAGCAGCAGGCCAGTTCTCTGGAAGAGACCGCATCGTCGATGGAAGAGCTGACCAGCGCGGTGCGCGCCAATAATGACAATGCGCGGCAAGCCAACCAGCTGGCGCAGTCGGCGTCGGCGGTGGCGCAGCAGGGCGGGGCGGTGGTGTCGCAGGTGGTCGATACCATGGGCGCGATCAACGAATCGTCGCGCAAGATCGTCGACATTATTTCCGTGATCGACGGCATCGCCTTCCAGACCAATATCCTGGCGCTGAACGCGGCGGTGGAAGCGGCGCGCGCCGGCGAGCAGGGACGCGGCTTTGCGGTGGTGGCGTCGGAAGTGCGGACGCTGGCGCAGCGCTCGGCCTCGGCCGCCAAGGAAATCAAGGAATTGATCGGCACCTCGGTGGAGAAGGTGGAGATCGGCAGCAAGCTGGTCGAGCAGGCCGGCCACACCATGGACGAGGTGGTGGCCAGCGTTCAGCGCGTGACCGACATCATGGCCGAGATTTCGACTGCGGGCGACGAGCAAAGCGCCGGCATCGAGCAGATCAACCAGGCCGTGAGCGAGATGGACACGGTGACGCAGCAGAACGCCGCGCTGGTGGAGGAGGCCGCCGCCGCGGCGGAAGCGATGCAGAATCAGGCGGCCAACCTGGAGCGCGTGGTCAGCGTGTTCCAGGTGGACGGCATGCAGCGCGCCGCCGCGCCGGTGGTCGCGGCCAAGCCCGCTGCGCCGCGCCTGGCGGTAGCGCCGCGGCCGGCTCCAGCCGTGAAGCCGGCCGCGCCGCGCGTGGCGGTGCCGCTTGCAGCCAAGGCCAAGCCGCGTCTAGCCAGTACCAGTACAGCGGGCGGCAGTAGCGATGGTGATTGGGAAGAATTCTGAATCTGACTATAATCGCGACAGTATCTATCTTTAAGGATGAGTCGCGATGAAAGTTTTGTTTGCCCTGATGTTGGTTTCGACGGCCGCCATGGCCGATGATGCAGCGCTGCTGAAGTGCCGCCAACTGGAAGACGGCCCGGTGCGCCTGGCCTGCTACAACGCCATTCAGCTTAATCCGGCCGCGCCGGTAGCCGCCGCACCGACTGGCGTGCCAAGTAAAGCCGAGATGGAAGCGATGTTCGGCCGCGAGCCGGCAGCGCTGAAATCGGCAGGCGTGAATTCGATCGAGACCTCCATCGTTGGTCCGTTCGACGGCTGGGTACGTGGCCAGCGCATCCGCCTCGCCAACGGCCAAGTGTGGAAAGTGGTGGACGACACCGAGGACGTGGTTGAGCTGAACAATCCGAAAGTCACCGTCAAGCGCGGCCTGCTGGGCGCGATCTTCCTCGACATCGAAGGCGCGCACCGCAACCCGAAAGTGCAGCGCGTTCAGTAAAGCCAGATATCGAAGCTGGTCGCGCCGTTGCCGGTGGCGGCCAGCCGGTAGCTGAAGCCGTGCCGGTTCAATACTTCGCGCACGAATAGCAGGCCGATGCCTTGGCCGCCTTTCTTGGTGGTGAAGAACGGCGTGAACAATTGGCGCGCCGGCACGTCGCCCAGCAGGTTGCCGCTGTCGATCACCGACAGCCGCACGCCGCCATCCTCGCGCGCCAGCACGAAGGCGATGCGCTTGTCGTCGCTGCTGCCCATTTCTACTGCTTCCATCGCGTTTTTCACGACGTTGAGCAGGGCTTGCTCCATCAGGTGGCGATCCATGGCGATGGCTTCCACCTCGTCGCAGCGCTCCCACGCCAGGCTGATGCCGCGGCTGCGGCACGGCTCGCGGTACAGGTAAAGGATGTCGTCCATGATGTCGCGCACGGCGTTGGGACGCAGTTCCGGCGCCGGCATTTTCACCACGCGCGTGAAGCGCTCGATGAATTCGCCCAAGCTGGCGTTGCGGCGCTGCACCGCGACGATGGCGGTGCTGAAGTCGTCGCCGTCGCGCTCAGCCAGCTGGCTGCGGTAGTAGAGCAGTGAGTCCAGCACCGAGCCGGTGGCGGCGACGGTGTTGTTGACCTCGTGCGCAAGCACGCGGATCAGTTTTTCGTAGGTGGCTTTTTCCGAGCTTTCCAGTTCTTCCGTCAGTTCTTCCACCAGCAGGAAGTGGCGCGCGAAGCCGCGGTCGTAGAACTGGCCGCGCTGGCCACGGTAGCGGCGGCCGTCGGCGTCGGTCAGCAGTTGCGAATCGCCGAGGGGCAGGGCGTCCAGCTGGGCGAGCAGGCAGAGGCTGTCGCCTTGCGGCACGCACTCGGCCAGCGTTTTGCCCCTGGCGTGGTGCAGGCCGCGCAAGGCTTGCGCACTGGCGTTGAGCAGGCTGATGCGGCCGTCGAAATCGAACACGATGACCGCGCTTGGCGTGGCTTCCAGCAGGCGGTCGAGGAAGCCTTGCTGTTCGCCGATTTGCAGGCGCTCCTGGTACAGCGCGCCCAGCATGGTGTTGAATAGCTGGACGAGTTCATTGAGTTCGGCGTCGCTGCTGTTTTGCAGGCGGGCGGCGTAGTGCTGGTCTTGCAGCAAGTCGTGGAAGTGGCGCGTGTAGCCGAGCGGCTCCAGCGCGCGGCGGATCAGGCGGATGCCCAGCACCAGGCTCAGCACCACCACCGATTCCAGCGCCAGCATCAGCAGCGGCTGGCTGCGGAACAGCAGCACCGTGAGCGCAAGGAATAGCGCGTGCGCGGCGATCAGGTAAGCGTACAGCCGCCGCCGCAAGCTCATCGCCAGCCGCCGCTGCGCGCACCGCCGTCAGCGTGAGCGAGGTTGCCGCCGTCCGTGGCGCTATCGGGTGCACTGCCGAGGCCGTGGCGTTCCAGGCGGCGATACAGCGCGGTACGGCTCAGTCCCAGCGCTTTCGCCACGCGCGAGATATTGCCTTGATGCTGCTCCAGCGCATGCGCGATCATGTGCCGCTCGACCTGTTCCAGCGTCATGCCATCGACGCCCAGCCGCGCACCCGCTGCGCCCGGCCCGCCGCCATGCTCATGCTGCTCGACCGCAACAAAATCCGCTTGCCGCAATTCGCTGCGGCCCACCAGCAGCAAGGTGCGCTCCAGCGTCTGCTTCAACTGGCGAATATTGCCCGGCCACGGCTGCGCGCTCAGCCACTCCAGGGCTTGCGGCGCAATCGTCGCCGACGGCAGGCCATAGCTGGCCGCCACTTCGCCGATGATATGCCGCGCCAGCAGCGGAATATCGCTGCGCCGCTCGCGCAAGGGCGGCAGCCGGATCGTGATCAGATTCAAGCGGTAGAACAAATCCTCGCGGAATTCGCCGCTGGCCACCAATTCCGCCAGTTCGCGATTGGTGGCCGACACCACGCGCACATCGGCCTTCTCGCTGCGGCTGGCGCCGACCGGCTGGTAAGTCTGGTCTTGCAGCACGCGCAGTAGTTTGACCTGATCCGAGCGATTCAGTTCGCCGATCTCATCAAGGAACAACGTCCCTTCATGCGCGGTAGCGACGTGGCCCTTGCGATCCGTCTTCGCATCCGTGAACGCCCCGCGCACATGGCCGAACATCTCGCTTTCAAACAGCGTCGGCGTAATCGCGCCCATGTTGATCTTGACGATGGCCTTGCCCGAGCGCGCGCTGTTGCGGTGGATGGCGTCCGCCACCAGCTCCTTGCCGCAGCCGCTTTCGCCGAGTATCAGCACCGGCGCGCGCGTGTTGGCGACCTGGCCGATGGTGGTCAGCACCTTCAGCAAGCGCGGATGCTCGCCGATGATGCCGCCGAAATCAAACTGCGCGTCAAGCGCCTGCCGCGACGCGCTGCCCGCCGGCGCCGGCGCGGCCGCCTCCAGCGTGGTGCGGATCAACTCCGCCAGCTGCGTGTTATCCCATGGCTTGGTGAAGAAGTTGGCCGCGCCGGCCTGCATGCCGCGCACCGCCAGCGCGATCGAGCCCCACGCCGTCATCAGCAGCACCGGCAGCGCCGGGTACTCAGCGCGTATCGCCGCCAGCAATTGCAAGCCTTCCTCGCCGCTGGTTTGCAGCGAAAAATTCATGTCCTGCAAAACCAGGTCAACCGGCTGCTGGGCAAGCAAGGCCAGGGCCTGCCTGGGATCGTCGGCGCACAGCGTGTCGTAGCCGGACTGCTTGAGCAGCAGGGCCAGCGAGACTTGCACCGCGCTGTCGTCGTCGATGATGAGAATGCGTTGCTTGCGAGTCGATTCCATTGTTTATTCGTAGTGCAGCGCTTGGGTCGGGCTCAGGCGCGCGGCGCGCCAGCCGGGGTAGAGTGAACACAGCAAGGATAGCAGATAGATCACACTTGCCGATAGCACCGTCGCCGCAAGGAACACCGTCCAGTTCAAGCTTTCGCCAAACACGCCGGTCAGCGGCAGCTGCACCAGCAGCACCAGCGCGATCACGATGGCGCTGGTACTCAGCAGCATCTGCTCGGAGATGATCTGGCGGTAGATGCTGCCCGCATCGGCTCCCAGCGCGCGGCGCAGGCCGATTTCCGGGATGCGCTGGGTGGTGTTCTGCCACAGCACGCCGAACAGGCCGAACGCCACCATCACCAGCAGGAAGGCGGCAATCACCGACAGGATGATCAGCGGCACCATCTGCGTGTTGAGCATGGACTTGCGCGCCTCGCTTTGCGGCGTGATGACGAAGTTCCAGTCGTTGCGGATCTGCTTGAGCTTGGCGTTGAGCTTGGTCTCGAAGATGCGCGGCGTGCCCGGTTTCAGCTTGAGCATGATGTTGTAGGCCGCTTCCTTGCCGACGCCGGGGATGAAGCGCGGCAGCATGAAGTACACCGGATCCATGAATTCGCCCTGCGAACGGAAGTTGGCCACCACGCCGGTCACGCGGTAGCGCCAGCGCTTGTTCTTGTCCTCGTTCGCCACGACGATGATCTGGCCGATCGGATCCTTGCCGGGGAAGTATTTGTCTGCCAGGCGCTGGTTGATGACGGTGGGCGCGGCGTCGGCGCCGTCGTCCTGCTTCGAGAAGGCGCGGCCGGCCGTGAGCGTCATGTCCATGGTCTTGAAATAGTCGTCGGTTACGCCCATGGCGTCGATGGTGAGCTTGTTGCTGCCGTCGGGTAGGGTGTATTCCTCAGTCCAGCGCGACATTTCATACGTACCGAACGAGCTGAAGGCCACTGATTCCACTTCCGGCAGGTCGAGCAGGCCGCGCTTCAGGCTGTCGTAAATGGCGGCGTCGTTGGGGATATCGCCGGCCACGCGGATGCTGACCGACCACTGGTTTTGCCAGGCGTGGCCGGTAGGCATCTGGTACAGCTGGGCGTAGCGCAGGCCGAATGCGGCGATCGCAAACACCACCAGGAAGGCCAGCAGTATCTCCAGGCTCAGCATCATGTTGCGGGACTTGCGTTTCCAGATCAGTTTCAACAGGTGGCGCAGCATTATGCAGTTCCTTTCAAGGCGTGAACCGGGGCCAGCCGGGACATTTTCCAAGCCGGGATCACGCCCGACAGCACGCCGAACACCAGCGTAAGCAACAAGCCGTAGCCGAACACGGCCAGATTGAGGTGAACCTGCAAGTAGGGAATCAATCCCGAGCCTTCCAGCCACCACAGCACGCCGGCGGCGAGCACCAGCCCGGCCGCGCCCCCGATCAGGCACAGCAGTACGTTTTCCAGCACCAGTTGCGCTACCAGTTGGCGGCTGGTGGCGCCGAAGGCTTTGCGTACGCCGATTTCGCTGCTGCGCTCCATGATGCGGCCGACGTTGAGGTTGATCAGGTTCAGCGCGGGCAAGGTCATGAACAGCATCATCAGCACGATGATGCCGGCTAAAAATTTACCTGCGCCGCCGTCTTCGGTCTGGTCGCCAAGCAGCGTGCGGGAGAACAGGCTGAGCTTGGAATCGCCCCACATCCGGGTGCGATTGAACTGGTTCGGATCGTCGTATTGCACGGTGGTGGCAACCTGCATGATTTCTTTTTTCAGGGCGGGCAGGTCATCCGGCGAGCGCGCCAGCATCAGGGCGCTGAAGCCGCCGAACAACTTGGTCTTGTACTCGCTCGATGGCTGCGCGGTGACCGGCGCCCAGATATCGGCGTAGGCGTTGATGTGCATCTCGTCCTGCACCACGCCGATCACGGTGAGCATTTGCCCGTTGGCGCTGAATTTCTGGCCGAGGTAGGACTGGCCGGGGAAGAGTTTGCGCGCGGTGGACTGGTTGAGCACGGCCACCATGCGGCCTTGTTCGACGTCTTCGGCGTTATAGAGACGGCCTTGCAGCACGGTGAAGTCGAGGATTTTCCAGTACTCGGCATCGGTGTGGCGCATCATGAGGTCGCTGACGCGGTCTTGCTGGTACACCGATACCGACATCGGGAAGCCCGCCGCCGACACCAGCTCAGCATGCTTGAGCGGCTTCAGATATTGGTCGATCAGCTTGTAGCCTAGCGTGCCTTGGCGGCGGCCGCCCTTGCCGGTGTGGGTGGATTCGATCATGATCATTTGCACGAAGCGCTCGCTCTTGCCTTCCACGCCAGTGGGGAAGAAGGTGTTTTGCAGCAGCGCCGTTACCACCATCAGCACCACCAGGGTCAGCACGATGCACAGCAGGTTGATCGCGGTGAACAGCTTGCGGCGCATGAAGACCTTCCATGCCGTCAGCAGATAATTTCTAAACATGCGTGCTCCTTAAGCGACCAGCTGGCCGTCGAACACGCGCACGATGCGGCCGGCTTGCCTGGCCTCTTGCTCGTTGTGCGTGACCATCACAATGGTGGTGCCTTCGCTGTGCAGCTTGAGCAGGATGTCCATCACTTCCTGGCCCATTTTGCTGTCCAGGTTGCCAGTCGGCTCGTCGGCCAGCAGCACCTGCGGCTGGCCGACGATGGCGCGGGCAATCGCCACACGCTGCTGCTGGCCGCCCGACAGCTGGTTCGGATAGTGATCCATGCGCGCGCCGAGGCCGACTTTTTCCAGCGCCTCGCGCGCCAGCCGCTGGCGCTTCTTGGCCGACATATTGCGGTACAACAGCGGCAGTTCGACGTTGTCGATCACGCGCAAGTCGTTAATCAGGTGAAAGCTCTGGAAGATGAAGCCGAAGGTGTTGTTGCGCAGCTTGGCTACGTACTTGTCTTTGTACGAGGCGACCGGCGTGCCGCCGACGTGGATGGCGCCGCTGCCCGGCTGATCGAGCAGGCCGATCAGGTTGAGCAGGGTGCTTTTGCCGCAGCCGCTGGGGCCCATGATGCTGACGAACTCGGATTTCTCCACGTGCAGGTCAATGTCTTTCAGTGCCAAGGTTTCGACCTTGTCGGTCTGGTAGGTTTTGCTGACTTTGTTTAAGCGGATCATGCTGTTCTCCCTGTATTTACTGGGCCACGCGGACGCTGTCGCGATCCTTGTAGCGGCTGGTGTCTGAAATGATGAGGTGATCGCCGGCGCGCGCGCCGGACAGGATTTCGACGGCCTTGCCATCGCTGGCGCCGATGTTGAGCGTGGCCTTGCGGGCGATGCCGTCGCGCACCACGAAGATGTCCTGCGGGCCGCGGCCGTTGAAAGCGGGGCCGTAGTCGGCTAGCAGGGTGTTCTGCTTTTGCTCGGTGATGATGTTGACCTCCACCCGCAGCTTGTTGCGCAGGATGGCGTGGTGCGGCTCGGCCAGCGTGACCAGCAGCTTGATGGTGCCGTTCTGAATTTCCGGCAGCACGGTTTGCACTTCGCCGCTGAGCTTGATGTTGCCTTGTTCGACCAGCACCTTTTGGCCGGCGCCGAGGGCGCGCGCGTGGAAGTCGGACAGCGAGGCTTCCACCTTGTAGTTGTTGAGCTCGGAAACCTTGGCCACCAGCTGGCCGGTGCTGACGCTGGCGCCTTCCTCGGCCGTCAGCCAGGTCAGCATGCCGGCGAACGGCGCGCGCACCTGCGTTTGCGCCAGCAGTTGTTGCTGCTCTTGCAGCTGCTTTTGCAGGATGTTTTTTTGCAGGCGCGCACCTTCGATATTGCTGCTGGTGACGCGCTTGCTGTCTTCGATTTGCTCGCGGTGCTGGCGCAGCAGGATTTCGGTGCGCTGGACGTTGAGTTCGGCGGTGAGCAAATCTTCGGCCGACACGCCGCCGGCTTTGCGCAGCGTTTGGTAGCGGCTGAGCTTGACGCGGTTGGCTTGCAGATCCAGTTCCAGCAACTCGATGGCGCTGATGAGCTGCTTGCGTTTCTGATCCATCTCCAGCGTCAGTGCGAGGATGCGGTTTTCCTGCTGCGCCAGCTGTTCCTTGAGCGCGTCGATGGCGAGCAGGATGGTGCGGTTGTCGAGTTCCAGCAGCAGCTCGTTGGCCTGCACTTGCTGGCCCAGCTTGGCGTGCACCTTGGCGACCCGCGTCTGGATCGGGCTCGACACCAACTCCTCATGCACCGGGATGACGATGCCGGAAGCATTGATGGTATTGGCGATATTGCCGACGCGGACGGTGGCGATGCTAACGCCGCTGGCATCCACGCTGGGGCTGACCGCACGGTTAATCGCCCACGCCGTCAGGCTGATCGTAGCGAGCAGGGCGGCCACCACCAGCGCAGTCTTGCGCTTACGGCGGGCAATGATGTCGGGGCTGATAGTGGTATCCATGCCCTCTCTACTGCAAACCTCGTGCCACTATGCAAAGCCTTATAAATCAAGGTCTTAGCAAGGGGAGTCGTAGGTTGGTTTGCCCGCCTTCGCCCACTGCCGTCCGAAAACGGACACCCTGCGCTAGCGCAGGCGCTTGGCCATCAGGGTGTAGCTGTGGTGTTTGCCGTCGATCAGGAACATATTGGGAATTTCGCCGACCTTGCGGTAGCCGCTGCTTTCGTAGAGTTTGATGGCCGGTGTGTTCATCGAAAGTACTTGCAGGTCGACCCACTGGACGCCTGCCATCAATGCCCATTGCTCGGCATGGGCCAGTAATTCCCTCCCTAGGCCTTGCCCCCGATGCTTGCGCTCCACACCCATGCCCAGCAGGCAGCGGTGCTTGGTAAAGGTCTCCGGGTGGCCGCGTAAATCAACATGGCCGACAATGCCGCCGTCATCGTCCCGGATCACCCACGCCCGCCGCCAACCCGGCTTGCTCACTTCGATCTGCATGCCATTCCTGAAGGCCTCCTCCTTCTCAGGCGGGAAGCGCGAGGCGTCGCGTGGCAGCGGCTGGAAATAGGGCATGCTGCCTTGGCCATTGTCCGACAAATGGTCGTTGAGGTAGGCCACGAAGTCCGCAAAGCTGGTTTGATCGAGTTTTTCCAGGTTCATATTTCAGTGTGGGAATTTTCCAACGATGGAGTTATACCAATGTGTTAGGGTTGTGTCCATTGTGCATCATAAAACGGAGTCGTCATGCCTCGTTTGTGGATCGCCTTGCTGGGCCTGCCGCTGCTGGCCCATGCTGCCGATGACAAGGATCAAATCGTCACTGACCGGCCGGATTTCGTCGAGTCGAGCAACGTAGTCGGCGCCGGCCGCTTTCAAATCGAAACCAGCGTTGCGTTGGAACGCAACAAGGCCAACGGTATCAAGGAGCGTACTTATTCCACGCCGACCTTGCTACGCTTCGGCCTCAGCGATACGCTGGAGGCGCGCATCGAGACCGACGGGCACATGCGCGTGGTGACCAATGATCTGGGCGCCGGCACCCGTCAAACCGACAATGGCTACGCCGACGTCTCGCTCGGTGTGAAATGGCACGTGGCCGACGAGCAGGGCGCGCGGCCATCGATGGGCATACTGGCCCACGTCGACCTCGACAGCGGCAGCGCGCCATTCCGCGCGGCCGGCAAGGGCGGTTCGCTGCGCCTCGCGGCCGAGTGGGAACTGCCGAACGACTTCGGACTAGGCATCATGCCCGGCATTGCGTGGCAGCGCAACGATCAGGGCGAGCGCTACACCAGCGGCATTTTCGGCATCGTGCTGGGCAAGGAGTGGAGCGAGCGCTGCCGCACTTTCATCGAATACGCGGCGCCGCAGATCGCCAAGGGCCGCAACGGCGGCTCGGTGTCGACCTTCGACATCGGCGGCGCTTATCTGGTGACCGACACGGTGCAAGTCGATACCGCCTTATCGCGCGGGCTCAACAAGAACACGCCGGACTGGAGCTGGACGCTAGGCCTATCCATCAAATTCTAAGCAGGGGACAGCATGCGAATCACGATCAGGCAGCGCTTGTTATTGATGAATCTGGCGACGCTGCTGTTTGTCAGCTTGGTGGGGCTGGTGGGATATTATGCGGTGCATGTGCTGGATGTGTCGATGGATGCGATCAGCGCCAATAGCGCGGCGATGAAGGACCAACTGCAAGCGGATCAGGCGCACGATGCGCTGCGTGCCGATGTGCTGGCCGCGCGCCTCGCCGCCGAGAAAAATGATCCTGCTGAGATCAAGGAAGTGCGGCAGGATACAGCCGAGCACATCGCGCTGTTCCGCAAGCTGATCAAGGAAATGGACGCGGCCAGCACCGACGCCGAGGTGCGGCAAGCGATGGAGAAGGTGCGGCCGGATGTGGATCGCTATCTGAAAAGCGCGGAGGAGATGGTCGAGCTGTCGCTGAGCAATCCGCCGGCGGCGCAGGCCAAGTTCCCCGCTTTCATGGACAGCTTCCGCGTGCTGGAAAAAAGCATGGCCGCGCTGAGCGACCTGATCGAGCATAACTCGGATGCGACCAAGGAGGTCGGCGATGAGGCCGTGGTGAAGTCGCGCATCCACATCATCGGCTTCGGCTTGCTGGCGGTGGTGGTGTCGCTGGTGGTGGGGCAGATGATCTCGCGCTCGATCTTGCAGCCGCTGGGCGAGGCGGTGGGCTTTGCTGCGCGCGTGGCCAAGGGCGATTTGTCGTCGCAATTGACGGTGGCCGATGATGATGCCACCGAGACCGGCCATCTCAAGCGCGCCTTGCGCGATATGAATGGCAGCTTGCACGGCATCGTCAGCCAGGTGCGCACCGGGACGGATGCGATCGCGCTGGCCTCGGGCGAAATTGCGACCGGCAATCTCGATCTGTCATCGCGCACCGAGGAGCAGGCGAGTTCGCTGGAGGAGACCGCGTCCTCGATGGAAGAGATGACCTCGGCCGTGCGGCAGAATTCCAGTAACGCGGGCGAGGCCAATCAGCTGGCCTCATCGGCAGCGCAAGTAGCCACGCGCGGCGGCACGGTGATGGCGCAGGTGGTGGAGACCATGGGCGGCATCAACGCTGCATCGCAGAAGATCGTCGACATCATTTCCGTGATTGAGGGCATTGCGTTTCAGACCAATATCCTGGCCTTGAATGCAGCGGTGGAGGCGGCGAGGGCGGGCGAGCAGGGGCGCGGCTTCGCGGTGGTGGCGTCGGAGGTGCGCAGCCTTGCGCAGCGGGCTGATGCGGCGGCCAAGGAGGTGCGGCAATTGATCGAGGCTTCGGCCGCCCAAGTGGCGGAGGGCAGTGCGCTGGTGGGGCAGGCCGGCGGCACCATGGAGGAAATCGTCGCCAGCATCCAGCGCGTGACGGCCATTGTCGGCGAGATTGCCTCGGCCAGCCGCGAGCAGGAGATGGGCATCGATCAAGTGAATCAAGCCATCGGCACCATCGACAGCGCAACGCAGCAGAACGCGGCGCTGGTGGAACAAGCCGCCGCAGCAGCCGGCGCCCTGCAAGAGCAGGCCGGGCGGCTGGCGGAGGCGGTGAAGGTGTTCCGGCTGCGTTAGGCCGCGGCGAGGCCGCCTCTCCGGCGCGGGGCGACCAGCGACAGTTGCGCTCTCTTGCGCTGCCCAGCCGGCGCGGCCGGGGCGGTGGCTTGATGCGACTGGTCGGACGCCAGTTTGAACACGCCCACCAATTGCACCAGCTGGTGCGCTTGGTCTTGCTGGGCTTCCGCCGCTGCGGCCGCTTCTTCAACCAGAGCGGCGTTTTGCTGCGTGACCGTGTCCATCTCGGCAATCGCGTGGTTGATCTGCTCGATACCGGCTTCCTGCTCGTTGTTGGCGGTGCTGATCTCGCTCATGATGGCCGTGACCGACTGCACGGCGGCGACGATTTTCTCCATCGTCGCACCGGCTTCGCTCACCAGCTGCGTGCCGGCGCCGACTTTGCCGACCGAGTCGTCGATCAGCTTCTTGATTTCCTTGGCCGCTTCCGCCGAGCGCTGCGCCAGCGTGCGTACTTCCGACGCCACCACCGCAAAGCCACGGCCTTGCTCGCCGGCGCGTGCTGCTTCCACTGCTGCATTCAGGGCCAGAATGTTGGTCTGGAACGCGATGCCGTCAATCACGCCGATGATGTCCACAATTTTCTTGGCCGATTCGTTGATCGCATCCATGGTCTGCACCACGTTGGCGACCACTGCGCCGCCTTGCACCGCGATGTCGGAAGCGTTTTGCGCCAGCGTGTTGGCTTGCCGCGCGTTCTCGGTGTTTTGCTTGACGGTGGCGGTCAGTTCTTCCATCGAGGAAGCGGTCTCTTCCAGCGAGCCGGCTTGCTGTTCGGTGCGCGAGGACAGATCCATATTGCCGGAAGCGATCTCGGTGGCTGCGGTGACGATGGAATCCGCGCCGCTGCGCACTTGGCCGACGATATCAGACAGGCTGTCGCGCATGCCTTGAATTGCAAACAGCAGGCTGCGCTGGTCGCCGCTGCGCAGGGTGATCGGCACCGCGAGGTCACCGCCGGCAATTTTGCCGGCGATGGCGGCCACGTCGTTCGGCTCGCCGCCCAGTTGACGCAGCAACTGGCGCGAAATCAGCCACGCCAGGCCGGCACCGAGCGCCAGCGCCGCCAAGCCCAGCAGGATAGCCAGATTGCGCGACTGCACATAGGTTGCTTCCGCGCTGGCGCGGGCTTGTTCCATGTTGGCGTTTTGATGCGCGATCAAGGTGTCGATGGCGCCCATATAAGCCAGTTGCAGGCCGCGCATTTTGCCCAGCATTTCATCGATGGCGCCGTCGATATCGCCTTCACGGCGCAGGCGCATCACTTCGTCCAGCGAAGCGTTGAACGGCGTGCGCGCCGCTTGCACGGCATCGAACAATTCTCGCCCTTTGCTGGACTGAACCATTTCGTCCAGTTTTTTCATGGCCGTGTCGTTTTCCTTGCGCTTTTCCATGATGACGGCCATTTCCTTGGCGGCCTTGGCATCGTCACGAATCAGCAAGGCATTGCGCAGCGAGCGCGCAATCTTGTTGTTGTGATTCATGATGGTCTGCGCTTGCAGCACTTTCGGGTAGGTAACGTTGACGATGTCGTTGGTGTTTTCGGCCAGTTCGCTTTGACTGTAGATGCTTTGGCCGATAGTGATCGCCAGCATGACCAGCACAGCGCCAAAACCGAGTCCCAGCTGGGTGCCTACCTTGAGGTTGTTGAGTTTCATGTTGATATTCCGTTTGTCGAGGGTGACTCGCGTTCCACAGTGGAACGTTGGCGGGAATGGGGCCAGAGAGGAAATGTGACGACCGCGAGAATTAGGCGATCAATAGTGCGTTGAATTGTCACCAATATACACAGGTCGTTCCCGCATGGCAATTAAATTAAATTTAGATGCTTTGTTCACCTACATGTGTGTTGCGTGGGATCGATTCCATTACACTTGGCTTTCTGTTCACTTTTTGCCCAGGAAATGGTGGAGACCCATGACTACAACGAATAATTCCCGGCTGGACGTGATCGATGCGCTACGTGGCTTTGCCATCGTGTCGATCATGTTGCTGCACAACATCGAGCACTTTGACTTTTACTTCGCGCCCGGCGGCTTGCCGGATTGGCTGAAGGCGGTCGACAAGGTGATTTGGGACAGCCTGTTCTTCTTGTTTGGCGGCAAGTCTTACGCCATCTTTGCCTTGCTGTTTGGCATGACTTTCTACATCCAGTATCACAACCGGGAAGTGCGCGGCGAGGATTTCCGCGCCCGGTTTGCATGGCGCCTGGTGCTGCTGCTGGGCTTTGGCCTGCTGAATTCCATGTTTTATCACGGCGATATTTTGAGTATCTACGCGGTGCTGGGATTCGCGCTGATTCCAGTGGTGCGGCTTTCCAGTCGCTGGGTGCTGACGATTGCGATTGTTTTACTGTTGCAGCCGTATGCGTGGATTGAGTTTATTCAGGCTTTGCCAAATCCTGATCAGAAATTGGGCGATCCAGCGTCGTGGGCTTATTTCGGCATTGCGAATGATTATTTTGCGAACGGTTCGGCGACCCAGGTTTGGTGGGGGAATCTGACTAATGGCAAGATCGGCGTGATTCGCTGGAGCTGGGAAAATGGCCGGATCTTCCAGATTCCTGCCTTGTTTATGCTGGGTATGCTGGCTGGCCGTAAAGGCGTATTCAAAGAAGGTAATCAAGCTTTCTGGCGTAAGACCTTGTTAATTGCATTGCTGGCTTTTATTCCGTTTTATCTGTTGAAAACATGGCCGGAGGCTTGGGGAATTGGGCAGGCAGTTAGCCGCCCGCTGCTGACTATTGTTACCTCTTGGTCTAACGTGGCGTTTATGGTGGTGCTGGTTTCCACTTTCTATCTGCTGTTTTATTCGCAGGCTTGGCTGGCGATATTCTCGCCATTAGGCCGGATGAGTTTAACCAGCTACATGGTGCAATCCATCGTCGGCACGTCAATTTATTATGGCTTTGGCCTCGGCATGTATAAGTACACTGGAGCGAGCTTTGCGCTGGCGATCGGCATCGTGCTGGCGCTGGTGCAGCGCCAGTTCAGCGTCTGGTGGCTGGCTCGACACCCTCAGGGGCCGCTTGAAACCGTGTGGCACAGACTGACATGGATCGGTGGTGCTTCCCTGATTCATGCTAAAAATTAGCACGAATACACCAAAAATCAGCTTGGGTAGCCCGGCCGGCAGCGTTGCCGGCTGGCGCCGATTATTCGTCGTCGGGATTAATCCAGAGAATGCGGCCGTTGCCGGCTTCATTCAGGCGGGTAATCAGCGCGGAGGCTGCACTGTCGGGAAGATTAAATTCAAACTGAACGCTATCCGCATGCCGGACATTATTGAGCGTGGCGCCAGCCATTTCAATTTCTCGCCGCACCATGCCTTCCATCGCATAAGGTGCGCTGCAAATAAGAAAACGCTGCTTAATAATAGGGATTTTCTCCGCTTTTAATAAAGCCTGCGCCACGCTATCGGTGTAAGCGCGAACCAAGCCGCCAGCACCTAATTTAACGCCGCCAAAATAGCGTACCACCGTTGCCAATACGCCTTCTAAATCCTGATGGCGTAAAACATCGAGCATAGGACGACCGGCGGTGCCGCTAGGTTCACCATCATCCACGGCCGCTGATTGGCCGCCCGCTAATAATGACCAGCAAACGTGCGCCGCTCCCGGATGCTGGGCTTTTAATTCCGCGACGATTTTCTGCGCACCGGCGCGATCAGTCATCGGCTGGACGCAGGCGATAAAACGGCTTTTTTTAATCAGCAGTTCGTGATGAACTGCGGTGTGGATGGTTTGAGGCATAGGGGGCGTATGGTGCCAGAAATTAATCGCGAAGACGAGGGCGCGGTATAATCCGGGCCGTATCCCCACTGAGTATAACGCCATGACCAATCCTTCCCCAGCGCCACATTTAGCAACCTCCGACGGCGATCCGGGCGAGGACGATGAACTGCTGCGCCAGCTCGGTCTGACCGACAAGGGCGTCGCGCTGTTCCGGCTCGAAGGCCGGGTGTTTTTGCGAATCACCGGCGTGGTGGAGTACGCCGGCCGGCAAGTGCCTTACGATCTGGTGCCGGCGATGGGTGTGCTGGCCAAGCCGTCCAAGTGGCGCAAAATGGACGCAGCAACCCGCGGCGCGCTGCTGCGCGAGCGCGCCAGCGATGAAGTGATTGCCGAATTGCACGGCTACGTTGATGCCTTCGTGCAAGAGCTGAGCGATGCCTGCGATGACTGCGATATGGACGCAGAACCTTTCCTGCAAGCACTGAGCGATATGCAAATCGCCGAGCCGGCCGGTTTGGTGTTCGACCGCATCCGCCAGCGACTGGAGCACGCGGTTGAGCGCGACATGGAGGAGCAGCACGCCGAGCGCACGCGCCAGAGCATCAACTTGGCCGAATATCCGGCCTCGTTCGACGTGGCGCGCCGTATCAAGCGCAAGTTCATCGCCGTGCTGGGGCCGACCAATTCCGGCAAAACGCACTTGGCGATGGAAGCCTTGGGCAAGGCGCCGAGCGGCGTCTACCTCGCGCCGCTGCGCCTGCTGGCGCTGGAAAACTACGAACGATTGCAGGAAATGCAACAGCACGGCAAACCGCTCAAGGTCAGCCTGGTCACCGGCGAGGAGCGCCGCTTGATGCCGGGCGCGACCCACGTCGCCAGCACGGTGGAAATGCTCGATACCCAAACACCGGTCGATGTGGCCGTGATCGACGAAATCCAGATGCTGTCCGACCGCGACCGTGGCGCGGCGTGGACGGCGGCCGTGTGCGGCGCGCCGGCCAAAATCGTGTACCTGGTCGGCGCGCCGGAAGCGCGGCGTGCGATCGAGGTGCTGGCGGCGCGGCTGGAATGCGAACTGGAAGTGCACCTGCTCAAGCGCAAGGGGCCGTTGTCGATGGAGCCGACCGCCGTGCGCAAACTGAGCAATCTGCGCCGTGGCGACGCCGTGATCTGCTTCTCGCGCCGCGAAGTGCTGATGTGGCGCGACATGGTGACCGAGATGGGACTGTCGGTGGCGACCGTCTACGGCAACCTGTCGCCGGAAGTGCGGCGCGCACAAGCCCAGCGCTTCCGCGAAGGCGCGGCCGACGTGGTGGTGGGTACCGACGCCATCGCCATGGGCCTGAACATGCCGATTGCGCGCGTGGTGATGACCACCAGCGTCAAGTACAACGGTTACGAGGAAGAAGAGATTCCAGCCGCGCTGGCGCGCCAGATCGCCGGCCGGGCAGGGCGCTTCGGCGTGCACGAGGAAGGCCTGGTGGCCGGCTACGACAACGAGACTCACAACGTGATGCGCTCGCTGCTGCGCGAAAAGCCGGTGCCGCTGAAAACCACCGGCTTCGCGGTGGCGCCGACCCTGGAGCATTTGCACCGCATCTCATCGGTGACGCACGAACAAGCGCTGGCCAAGCTGCTCAAGCGCTTCGTGCACAACATCGACGTGCCGGATGGTTTCTTCTACCCGCGCATCACCGAAGATCAATTTGAGCGCGCTGCGTGGCTCGATACGCTGGAGCTGACCGTGGCGGAGAAGTTTGCGCTGTCGCTGGTGCCGATTTCGGCCAAGGTGCCGTCGTTGCAGAACGCGTGGGAAAGCTGGGCCAAGTCGCTGGCGCACAAGAAAATCACCCACCTCAAGCCGAGCGACAACCCGCTGCACTACATGAATCTGCAAGAGGTGGAGGACGCTTGCCGCCTGTACTCTGCCTATGCGTGGCTGGCCTACCGCCAGCCCGAGTACTTCCCGGACACCGAACTGGCGCAGCGCCTGTCGCGCGAAGCGTCGGAGCGCGTCGACGCCATCCTGCAAGACCAGAACTCCGCCGCGCGCAAACGCCAGCCGCGCAAATTCCGCCGCTGAAAACAAAAACGCCAACCGGTGAAGGTTGGCGTTTTCGATGAATCTTGGTAGGCCGTGCGGGATTCGAACCTGCGACCAACGGATTAAAAGTCCGCTGCTCTACCAGCTGAGCTAACGACCCAAGGGCCAAGATTGTAACGGCCCGCACGGGAAAGTTCAAGTGCCAAGCGCTAGCGCGCGCCACGAATGGCTCAACCTCGGCTATCATATCGCCCTTCGCTGCATTAGGAATGGGCATGAAAGTAGTTGTGGGCGCGACGCATGGCGCGGGTAAGCCGGCCCCGTCGCAATTTGGTTTGATTAATCTGTTGAAAGCAGGCGCAGCGCAGCTGATCGTCTTGCACCATCTGGCCTTTTACGGCCCGATGTCGGATTACGCGCGCGTTTTGTTCCCGTCGTTGATCGACTGGTTGAGCGGTAGCGCGCGCATTGCCGTGCAGGTCTTCCTCGTGATCGGCGGCTTCCTCGCGGCCAAGTCGCTGGCGCCGTCCGGCCACGCCGGCTACGCGCAGCCGCTGCATGCTATCTGGCGCCGCTACGCCAAGCTGGCGCCAGCATTCCTCGCCGCGACCTTGATCGCTGCCGTCGCCTCGGCATGGGCCGCCAAGTGGATGAGCCACGACTCCATTTCCGCGCCTGCCACGCTGGCGCAACTGAGTGCTCACGCGCTGCTGCTGCATGGGGTGCTCGGCTATCCATCGGTGTCGGCCGGCGCCTGGTACGTGGCCATCGATTTCCAGCTGTACGCGCTGATGGTGCTGGCGCTGTGGGTGGCCGGTATCGTCGAGGGCAAGCGTCCGCTGGCGTGGCTGATGCCGTTGTCGGTGGCGTTTGGCATCACTTTGTCGCTGCTGTACTTCAATCTCGACTCGGACTGGGATAACTGGGCGCCGTACTTCTTCGGCAGCTACGGCCTTGGCTTGATGGCGTGGTGGGCTAGCGATCCGCGCCGCAAGCCCGGCATCGCGGTACTGTTGATGATGATGGCGCTATTGCCGGCAGTGGCCGGGCTGGCGCTGGAATTCCGCAGCCGCATCGCGCTGGCAGCCGTGGTGGCTTGCGTGCTATTCCTGTTTGGCCGCACCAGGATCAGCGCCGACGGCCGCGCATGGCGCGCGATCAATGGCATGGGCAAGATTTCCTACTCGGTATTCTTGATTCACTTCCCGGTATGCTTGCTGGTGAACGCGGTCTTCACGCGCTTCGTCGAGCCTGATCCCTTGCTGCAAGCGTTTGGCATGCTGGTTGCGTGGGGCTTCAGCCTTGCTGCCGGCGCGGCCTTCCACCGCTGGGTGGAAGAACCGCTGGGCCGCTTCATGGACTTCGTCGCCGGGCAACTGGTGGTGCGCGATGTGCATATTCCACGCCCATTGCCGACGCGTAGTGGCGGCGTTTCGCTGCGCTAATCAGCGCGTCTTTTTCTTTTGAACTTGGCGCTGCTGTTGTTTGCGCTGGGTCTCGTTCTTGTTCTGCTTGGCGGTGTAGATGGCGACGGCTTCGATCTTGGCTTGTGCGAAGCTGCGCAGTTCTTCCTTGTCGTCGTGGGTGACGAAGTAATCGTTGGCTTGCGCATCGACCACCAGCTTGATCGCAGCTTCGTCGGAGAGGTCGTACATTTCGGTCAGCAGCGTGGCAATCTCGTCGAGGAATTCTTCGTAAGTCATGGTGGGGCTTTCTTGAGGGGGAGTGCGGAAGGCAGCGATTTTACCATGCTCATCAACGCTCTTTCCCTCAAGCTCCCCAATGGGCCCGCCTCGAATAGGTCAGCCGTGATGTGAGAGGGCCACCAAAGTCAACACGATCATGCTGATTGACCATGCAATGCCAAAGATCAATGCGAACCTATCCTGAAATTTATCGTTTAGAAGTATCCTGCGCAGTTTCTCTCTCATGGCAGTGCTCCCTGTTTGATTTGCTATTTGAGTTTAGCACCCGACGAATATAGCGTGGAGCGCGGGATAAGCGCAGGACACGATCGCAGTCATGAGTATCGAGATCCAAATTAGCATTACGCGTATTTTCTGTTCGCCCAGTGTGTGTGAGGTGCTAAATGCAATGAAAATCGAACTGAAGAAGGCGCCGAATATGCAAATGCCAAGCGTCCATGAAATGGTCTCTCGGAGATAAGGGCATCTTTCATAAACGGAAAATGCTTCATATCCCGTGGATGCCAACATGCCTAATGCCACCCAGAACAGCTGCCCCTGATCTACGGATTTCCTGAGCATACGGACAAAAGCGCTCCAGTCACCGGTTGAGATAGCAACTGCAACGATGACTGCAAAGGGCAACAGTGTCGGTACCAGCACGTTTATGGCGAGCCAGCCGGGATTGCTGTGGATTTGCGAGAAATAGGAGGTGAGCATCTCGCCAAGCTAGCACGGCCAATTTCTGGCGATCTGGCATAGATCAAGGCGCGGCTAATAAAAAAGCCAACCCGAAGGCTGGCTTGATGTGATTGTGCTGGCTAATTACATCACGCGGCAACGGCTGGCAGAACGATGCCCGGCGCGGCTGCGGCCAGCGCGTTGTCACCTTCGCTGCCAGCCAGCGCGTAGCCGCGCTCCAGCGGGCGGCGCGACCGGCTTCGGCAATGCATCTGCTGACAGCTGAAATCTCCGGTAAAGCGCCCATGGTCGATGCACACCCAGAGATGCTGAGACAATAGGGATGGCAAACCGTTTTTGGGGGAAGAGTTTAAGCATCCAGACTTTCTCGCCAAGAAAGCGAAAGCGAACAGTGTCGGCATCCGACAGGTCTAGATCGCAAAAAACACCTGTCGAATACATGAAATACATTTGCGCATAGTCCACTACATGCAAATGCCGGTCGAGCAAATAGATGTTCAGCGCCTCTTCAAAAGGCACATCAACGGTGAGAAAAAGCAGGATGTATTCGTTCCAGGCCAAGGCAGCTTGAAACACGGCTCCTTGCAGGATCTTGCCTGTGGGCTTGCCCGCGACAATGACCTCACACAGCGGCTCCGCCTCCGAGGTAGACTCTCTGACGAGGCGGATGGAGTAGTCTGGTGCGTATTGTAATTTCATTGGAGTTTTACCAGCTATAACTTGCCCCAAACGCGGCAAGTGCTCCCCCTGCAAATGCGCCGACCGTCACGCAAACTGGCGCGGCAGGCCCGCACGCCAATCCGGCGATAGCGCCTAGGTTGGCCATTGTACGTGTCATGAGCCAATTCGGCTTTCCTGCCGATGTGACTATGCTCGCATAAACGCTATTTTGCTTGGTGTTCGATAGGCGTGAGAAAATGGCGTTCTCGCCATGCAATTCAATAGTCTTCGCGGCGACCATCTGATTCAAGGAACGGCCCTTGAGCTTTAGCGATTCCGCGAATGATCGCCCCACTGGCGTACTTCGTGCCCCCATGATGCCCATGATCAGATTGCATGTCTCCTGCGCCTCGCGGGCCGACGCAGCCCAAGTCATCCTGCCGGCAATCGCGCTGGCTCGCAGCCTGTCCGACATACGCTTGATTTCCTTGATGTAAAGCAAACGCGCGCGCGTATCAATGGTCAGATGCGCGCCGACATTGGTGATCTGGCTTTCTAGCGACTTGACCATGTGCTCGAAAAGTAATTCCTCATCACTGATTTTAACTGGCTCCATAAAGTGCTCCGCCTAATATGCGTAGGGCCTAGCGTATTCGGTCTGGAGAGCAGGGGTTTTGTGATGCAGCAAGGCAGAGCCGCATGGAACCACGGAGTTCGAATCCGTGACTCCCGTCGAAGAAATGCGGCGGGATGACGTATGAGTGGCGTGCTGCATGAGGTATCGGGAAGGGATTAGCCTTGGTTAGAAGTGGACCTTTACGTCTGGTCCATTTCCGGTCCCGCTCGCAGCTACAGCGGTGGACTGTCTGCGGTCAGGTAATAATGACGCCAAGATTTTTCTGTTGATTTTAGACTTTCCAATGTGAAAAATAATCATATCAACGTCAATTGTTTACATCGATTAGTTTTAATGTTACCCTTATCTGTATCTTGTCTAAATATGGAGATTCCGATGAAAGTGCTAGGTTTTTGGAACAATAAGGGGGGTACTGGGAAGACAAGCTTGGCTTTTCAAGGCATCTGCGCTTTTGCAACTCAAAATGCAGACAAGCGCATCCTTGTGCTTGATGTATGTCCACAGGCGAATCTGAGTGAGTTACTGCTCGGTGGTCAAGAAAACAGCGGTGGTCTGAACTTGCTGACATTACACGGTGAGGCCGGGCGGCGTTCTATAGGTGGTTATTTCCAGTCCCGCCTGCCAAAGCCGTTTGACACAACAGGTCTTGCCCCCAACGGTTTCATTTCGGTTCCGCATAGCTATAACCCGGCGGTTCCTCCTAACCTTCGGCTATTAGCTGGCGACCCTCTATTAGAGTTGCAAGCAAACGCCGTATCAACTTTAGCGAATACCCAGATTCCTGGCACGGATAGCTGGGCGAAAGTGGTCAGCTGGCTCCGAGATTTCTTGGCGGCATGTGACGAGCATTACGACTACTGCTTTATTGACACCAATCCAAGCTTCTCGATGTATACGCAGATTGCTCTAGCGGCATGTGAGCGACTTGTGTTGCCTGTTACTGCGGATGACTCTTCCCGTCGTGGGATACAAAACGCGATGAGTTTGATCTACGGGCTAAAATTACCTTCTGAAGTATATGCTCAGCATAATTTCCATTCGCGAATGCTAGCCGCAGGGATTCCCTTGCCCAAGGTACATATTGTCGCCAAGAATCGCTTGACCCAATACATCAATACGGCGAAGAGTTACACCGCTGTGCTGTCCGGCATTGCTCATGATTTGGATGCGATGGTAAAGGACAATCCTGAGTACTTCACCTTTGATTCCGTAGCAAGCGGGATCGAGGAAATTAAGGATTTCCAGACCGCCGGTGTGGTTGCATTTGCGCGTGGCACTCCGTTTGTATCGATGCAATCGGGCTCGTTGAGCGTGGCCGGTCAGCGCGTTAAGGTCGACAAGCCGCAGCTCGATCAGAATCGCGATATCGTTCATGCGCTAGCCGCCAGATTTTGGTGATAGGCTGAGGCTGAGCGCTGTGGTGACGGAAAACGAGAGGTATGTGTGTTTGGGAGGGGGCTAGCGCCCCTTAACGAAGCAAGTGACCAGAGAGCGACCAGAAACAAAAAAGCCCACGAACCGAAATTCGTGGGCTTCCTTGATAATTCTTGGTAGGCCGTGCGGGATTCGAACCTGCGACCAACGGATTAAAAGTCCGCTGCTCTACCAGCTGAGCTAACGACCCTTAGGTATGAAACCTAGGTACTTTCGGAATGGTAGGCCGTGCGGGATTCGAACCTGCGACCAACGGATTAAAAGTCCGCTGCTCTACCAGCTGAGCTAACGACCCCCGAAAGAAGCGAGATTATAGGGGAGGTCAGCTCAACTGTCAAATACCCTGCGGTAATTATTTGCCGGCCAGGCGTTCCTTGGCGGTCGCCGCTGCCGGCGAGTCCGGGTACTGCTTGATCAGGTCCTGCAGTGTCTTCTTGGCAGCCTTGTCTTTCAGCTCAGTCTGGCAGCTGGCGATGTTCAGCATGGCGTCCGGCGCTTTCGGGCTGTCGGCGTAGTTCTTCAGCACCACCAGCTGGGCGGCGATGGCGGCTTTGCAGT
This sequence comes from Duganella rivi, assembly GCF_009857435.1. Classification (GTDB taxonomy): domain Bacteria; phylum Pseudomonadota; class Gammaproteobacteria; order Burkholderiales; family Burkholderiaceae_D; genus Rugamonas; species Rugamonas rivi. The sequence goes on along the minus strand of NZ_WWCK01000004.1, from coordinate 733,789 downwards.
CGCGCTGCGCGTAGTAGGCGTTGCCGAGCCAGTACTGGGCGTTCGAGGCGTAGCTCGAGCCCGGGTAGCGCGCCACGAAGTCGCTCAGCGCGGTGCCGGCCGCTTTGTAGTCGCCGGCTTTGAACAGTTGCATGGCCGCGTCGTAGCCGCGCTGTTCGCCCGGATCCACTTGCGAGGTCTTGCCGTCGATGGTCACTTCGCGCGGTTCCAGCTTGCGGATGCGGGCGTCGAGGTCGACGTAGAAGTCTTTCTGGCGCTTCTGGGTGTTGGCGATGTCGTTGGCCAGCACTTCGATCTGGCCGCGCAGCTTGGCGATCTCTTGCAGCAGGTTTTCGTTCTGGGTCACCAGGTCGAGCGTGCTGGACTTGTCCGACTTGGTGTCGATGCGGGCGTTCAGCTCGGTGCGCATGGCTTCCACCTTGGCGCGCAGGTCGAGCAGGGCTTTGCGCGCCTCGTCGTCGTCGAACAGGCCGGCATGGGCTTGCAGCGGCAGCCAGACGGTCGCTGCCAGCAGGGCGGCGCTCAGGCCGGATTTGGAGAATTTCATCATGTCGGGCGCTTTCTACACAAATCAAAAAAAGAAACGGGGCGGGACGCGGATAACACCGCGCGCCGCCCCGTATTATGCCTGTGACCCGGCAAAAAGGTAGTGCTTTTGATTACTTGTAGACGATGTCAGCACGACGGTTTTGCGCCCATGCTTCTTCGTTCGAGCCGGTGGCTTTTGGTTTTTCTTTGCCCAGCGAGACGGCTTCGATTTGCGATTCAGGCACGCCCAGGGTGGTCATGGCCTTGCGCACGGCTTCAGCACGTTTCTGGCCCAGTGCCAGGTTGTACTCAGCGCCGCCGCGTTCGTCGGTGTTGCCTTGAACCAGGATCGAACGTGCCTTGTTTTTCACCAGGTAGGCCGAGTGGTTTTCCACTACCGATTTGCCATCGGCGCGCACCACGTAGCTGTCGAAGTCGAAGTAGACGCTACGCTGGGCCAGTACGCCTTTTGGATCGTCCAGCGGATCCAGCGATTTGGTTTCGACTGGCGCGACGGTGCGGGTGTCGGCTTGTGGGGTTACGGCTTTTTCAACTGGACGCTCTACGACTGGTGCCGGTTCCGACACTTTAACTGGGGTCGAGCAAGCCGACAGGATGGCGGCGGTGGTAACGATGAAAGCTAAGCTGCTGAGTTTACGCATAATGATTCTCCTAGTAGTGACACGAAATTACTGCATGAATGGGCCCCAGGTGGGCTCCTTGATGTTGCCCGCCTGAGTCGTCAGGCGTTGTTTTACACGTCCATCCACCGATACCACGGCCAGCGATTTGCGGCCGCCGGCGCGGGTGGCGTACATGATGTATTTGCCGTTAGGGGCGAAACTTGGCGATTCGTCGTCGGTGGTGTCGGACAGGCGCTGCTCCTGGCCGCTCGCCAGATCCAGCACGAACAGCTGGAAGTTGCCGTCGCGGCGAGAGATGTAGGCCAGCGTTTTGCCATCGGCCGAAATGCGCGGGCTGATGTTGTAGCTGCCGCCGAAGGTAACGCGCTTGGCGTCGCTGCCGTCCGGGTTCATGCGGTAGATTTGCGGGCCGCCGCTGCGGTCGCTGGTGAAGTAGATGCTGTTGCCATCGGCCGACCATTGCGGTTCGGTGTCGATGCCGGCGCTGCTGGTGGCGCGTTGCAGGTTGCTGCCGTCAGCATTGACGGTGTAGATCTGGGTATTGCCGCTCTTCGACAATGCCACCGCCAGCTTGTTGCCGCTCGGCGCCCACGATGGGGCCGAGTTGCTGCCTTTTTCGTTGGCGACCACGGTGCGCGCGCGGGTGATCAGGTTCTGCACGTAGACCACCGGCTTCTTCTGTTCAAACGAGACGTACGCAACCTTGGTGCCGTCCGGCGACCACGATGGCGAGATGATAGGCTCGTTCGAGCGCAGCGCCAGCTGCTCGTTTTCGCCGTCGGCGTCGGCTACCATCAGCTGGTAGTTGCGGCCTTCCTGCTTGACGTAGGAGATGCGGGTCGAGAACGCACCGCGAATGCCGGTCAGTTTGAAGAACACGTCATCAGCGATCAGGTGGGCCGACAGGCGGGTGAACTGGGCGGTCACGGCCTTGTCCAGGTTGGAAATCTTGGCTTGCTTGACGGTGTCGAGCAGCTTGTAGCGCACGTCGTAGCGGCCATCGGCCAAGGCGTCGACGGTGCCGACTACCAGCGCGTCGGCGCCCTTGGCTTTCCAGCCGCTGTAGTCGATGTTGTTGACGTCGCTGATCACGCCGGCGTCGATGATCTTGAAGGCGCCGCTGCGCTCAAGGTCGGCCTTGATGATCTCGGAAATCTTCTGCGGCGACACGCCTTCGTTGGCGAAGCCGGCAATGGCGACCGGGATTTGGTTGCTGCCAACGCCGGAAATTTCGATCCGCATCTGCGCCTGTGCGCTGCCCATCGTGGCGGCGATCACCAGGCCGGTGTAGAGCATGTTCAATTTTTTCATATCAGTGCATTTCCTTCAGTTTGAAGACCAGTTCAAGTTCGCGCTCTACCGTACCATCTTTTTTCTTAGGTAGCGGTGACGATTTGGTAATCGCGTTTTCAATCGCGCTATCGTAGGCGGTTGAACCGCTGCTTTTGGTTTTGCGCATGCCGATCACTTCGCCGGTTGGCAGCTGCGTAATCACGTAGGTCGCGCTCAGGCTGTCGTCGTCAGAGCCGTAGACCAGATTGCTCTTGATCTTGGCTTTGATCGCCGCTGCGTAACCGCCGTCGGTACGGCCGCCGGTCGATTGTGCGGCGGTGCCGGTGCTGCCTTTGGCGGCGGCGCCGGTAATGCGGCTCATCTCGGCTGCGAAGGCTTTGTCCTTGGCGGCTTTCTCGGCCTTTTCCTTGGCCAGTTTTTCGGCCGCGGCTTTTTTCTTGTCCTTCTCGGCTAGCGCTTTTTCTTTGGCTTCCTGTTCGGCTTTCTCTTCCTTGGCTTTCTGCTCGGCCTTTTTCTTGGCTTCCAGCTTGGCCAGTTTGTCGTCCTCGATTTTCTTCAGGCGCGCTTGCTCCAGTTTCTCGGCCTTCTCTTCCTCAAGCTTTTTCTTCTTCAGGCGTTGCAGGGCGATTTCAGGATCTTCACGCGGTACGGGCGGCGCTTCCACCACCGGTGCCGGCGGCGGCTTGACGGCTTCCGGTTCCGGCTCGGGTTCCGGGGCCGGTTCAGGCGTAGGGGCGGCCGGTGCGGCTTCCTGCACTTTCATGTCCCAGATTTCGGCCTGCACTTCGACCGGATCATTGTTTTGCCAGCTGACGCCTATCCACAGGAACATCAACAACACGGCGTGCATCGCCACAGCCAGCGTGATCGAGCGCCAGTTGTCGTGTTGTCGCGGAACCTTGTACGGGCCGCCAGCGGTTGCGGGTGTCATCGTTTGCATTTACTTGGTGGACAGTCCTACGCGGGTGATGCCCATTTTCTTCGCTTCCGAGATCAGTTGAATCACGTCGTCGTACTTGCTTTCCTTGTCGCCGGCGATCAGCACCGGATAGTCGGGATGCGCTTCGTGGATGGTGCGCAGCTTGCGCACCAGTGCGTCGCGGTTCGGCGCGGTTTCCGGCGCGTCTTCGTCCTTGCCTTTGACGCCGATCGACAGCGCGCCGTTCGGTTTCAGCACGATTTGCACGTAGTCGCTTGGTGGCTTGGTCGATTTTTCCGCGCGCGGCAGGTCGACCACGCTCGGGTCGTTGGCCGACGGCATCACCATGAAAATAATCAGCAGCACCAGCATCACGTCGATGTAAGGCACGACGTTGATCTCGGACTTGAGCTTGCGGCCACGGCCGCCGCGCATACCGCTGGAGAAAGAAGAGCCCATAATCTATCGCCCTCGATTAACGCGACTGGCGTTGCAGGATGTTGGAGAACTCTTCTACAAAGCTCTCAAAACGGATCGCCAGGCGATCCACGTCGTACGAGAACCGGTTGTAGGCGACGAAGGCCGGGATTGCGGCGAACAGGCCGATGGCGGTAGCGATCAGCGCTTCGGCAATGCCCGGCGCCACAGCGGCCAAGGTAGCTTGCTGCACGTTGGCCAGGCCGCGGAAGGCGTTCATGATGCCCCACACGGTGCCGAGCAGGCCGATGTACGGCGATACCGAACCGACCGAGGCCAGGAAGGCCAGGTGCGATTCCAGCGCATCCATCTCGCGCTGGAAGGCGGCGCGCATGGCGCGGCGGGCGCTGTCCAGCACGGCGCCGGCGTCGAGGTTGTCGCGGTTGGCGGCGAAGGCGGCTTTCGATTTGATGAACTCGCCCATGCCGGCTTCGAAGATGCGGGCCAGCGGGCCGCTGTTGGCGCGGTCCTTGCCGGCGTTCTGGTACAGCGCGTGCAGATTGCCGCCGGCCCAGAAGGTCTTTTCAAACTCCACCGTCAGGCGGCGCGCCGATTTGATGGCGAACAGTTTGCTGAAGATGTAGGTCCAGCTGGTCAGCGAGATGACGAACAGCAGCGCCATGATCAGTTGCACGATCAGGTGCGCATTGGTGATGAGGGACAGGAAAGACAGGTCTTGAGTGACGTTCATTGTTTATCAGTCGGTTTGGGTGGTGTGACGCATTTTGTCGGCGACGATCGCAGGAACGGCGCGCGGACGCAGGGCAGAATCGACGCAGCCTACTTTGACTTTCGCCGTGTTCAGCAAAGTATCGCCGCGCCACGCTTCCTGATGGAACACGAGGGAGGCGCGGCCGATTTTTTCGATACTAACCGTTAATTTTAGTTCATCATCGAGCTTTGCGGGCGCATGATATTCCGCGCTCACGCTTTTGACGACGAACAGGGCGTCGTGCTCGGCCAGCAATTGGTGCTGGTTGACGTTCAAGGCGCGCAGCCACTCGGTGCGCGCGCGCTCGAAGAACTTCAGATAGTTTGCGTAATAGACGATACCGCCGGCGTCGGTGTCCTCGTAATAGACCCGGACGTTCCAGATGAAATCTGCAGGCATGTTGTTTTGGCTACTAATGTGATTGAGCAACATTCTACGCGATATTGTTATTTTGGTTGAATTTTATCAACTGGCGCGCAAAAGTGCCCCTGGCAAGAGTAAAGCGGTTTCCCAGTCGCTTGCCAAGGATTGTAACAATGGCTTACGAATTGGGGTAAGGCGTTACCCCAACGGCCAGAGGCAGAGGCGTCTCCTTGGCGCTGGCATTTACCCCGCACTTCGGTCCGTCGCGGGGTCTGACCCCGTACGGGGTCAGACCCCTCTGGTGTGGCCCTGCGGGGTTACAGTTCGCGCTTAACGTTCAGCGCGCCGTAGCCCTGGCAGGTCGGCATCATATCAATACGGTTGATGTTGACATGCGGAGGGAGGGTGGCAATCCAGTACGCGGTGTTGGCGATGTCTTCGGCCGTCAGCGGCGTGGTGCCCTCGTAGACCTTGGCCGCCGCCGCATCATCCTTCAGGCGCACATTCGAGAACTCAGTGCCGCCGCACAAGCCCGGCGCCAGGTTGGTGCAGCGCACGCCGGTGCCTGCCAAGTCCGCGCGCAGGTTCTGCGTGAACTGGTTGACGAAGGCCTTGGTCGCGCCATAAACATTGCCGCCCGGATAAGGCGTCGAACCGGCAATCGAACCAATATTAATCACGGTGCCGCTATTGCGCTCAACCATGCCCGGCAAAATCGCCCGGGTCATGGCGACCAAGCCGCTGACGTTGGTGGCAATCATGGTGTCCCAGTCTTCCAGCGACGAGGTGTGAGCCGGCGTCACGCCCAGCGCCAAACCGGCGTTATTAATCAGCACATCAATCGCGCGCCACTCCGGCGGCAGACCATCCAGCGCCGCCTTGATCGACGCCTTATCGGTCACGTCCAGCGCGATGGCGCGAACCGCATCGCCCAGCTCGGCGGCCAGCGCTTGCAGGCGGTCTTCGCGGCGGCCGCTAATCAAGACCTTGTGGCCGTTCTTGGCAAAGATGCGCGCCATCGCGGCGCCGAAACCGGCCGTCGCGCCGGTGATGAAAACGATCATGATCGATCCTCGTAAGTGGGTGGGCAGTGCCCAAAATTGTATCCGTAATTTCCCTCATGGGCTAAATTGACAATAATGCAATTCATTTTCTTGCTCAAATCTGGCGCATCAAATACAATTTAGCCTCCATTACGTCTCACGTAACTGGCGAAAAGCTGGAAAGATTTCTAAAAATGCACCACAATAGTGCGTTTTTGATCGGTCGGCGAAAGGTGGGCATCCACCGGGAAACGTGAGATTTCAACAGCCGTTCGCCTGGGCAGCCCTCGATGGAAAGCACGAAGAGGCTGCCGGTTCGCTATGGCTTCTCTCTTTCGATCCAACTGCCAGAAACAAGTTACTCATTCGATTGGAGTTTTTTCATGTTCGCAAAAGATCACACCCTCGCCAGCGTTGACCCAGAACTGTTCGGCGCAATTCAAAACGAAAACACCCGCCAGCACGATCACATCGAACTGATCGCGTCGGAGAACTACACCTCGCCAGCCGTAATGGAAGCGCAAGGCTCGCAACTGACCAATAAGTACGCCGAAGGCTACCCAGGCAAGCGCTACTACGGCGGCTGCGAATACGTCGACGTCGTTGAGCAACTGGCCATCGACCGCGTGAAAAAACTGTTCGGCGCAGAAGCCGCCAACGTCCAGCCTAACTCGGGCTCGCAAGCCAACCAGGGCGTGTTCTTCGCCGTGCTGAAACCGGGCGACACCATCATGGGTATGTCGCTGGCAGAAGGCGGCCACCTGACCCACGGCATGCCGCTGAATATGTCGGGCAAGTGGTTCAACGTGGTGTCCTACGGCCTGACCGCTGAAGAAGATATCGACTACGCCGCCATGGAAGCGCTGGCGAAAGAACACAAGCCTAAGCTGATCATCGCCGGCGCGTCGGCCTTCTCGAAAAAAATCGACTTCGAGCGTTTCGCTGCGGTCGCCAAATCGGTAGGCGCGTACTTCATGGTCGACATGGCCCACTACGCCGGCCTGATCGCCGCTGGCCTGTATCCTAACCCAGTGCCGCACGCTGACTTCGTCACCTCGACCACCCACAAATCGCTGCGCGGCCCACGCGGCGGCATCATCCTGATGAAGGCCGAGCACGAGAAAGCCATCAACTCGGCAATCTTCCCTGGCATCCAGGGCGGCCCGCTGATGCACGTGATCGCTGGTAAGGCCGTGGCCTTCCAGGAAGCGCTGCAACCTGCGTTCAAAGAGTACCAGCAGCAAGTGGTGAAGAACGCCGACGTGCTGGCCAAGACCCTGATCAAGCGCGGCCTGCGCATTGTGTCGGGCGGCACCGAGTCGCACGTGATGCTGGTGGATCTGCGTCCTAAGAACCTGACCGGCAAGGAAGCGGAAGCGATCCTGGGTTCGGCTCACATCACCACCAACAAGAACGGCATCCCTAACGATCCGCAGAAGCCATTCGTGACTTCGGGCATTCGTCTGGGTTCGCCTGCGATGACCACCCGCGGCTTCAAGGAAGCGGAAGCGGAACAAGTCGGCAACCTGATCGCTGACGTGCTGGACAACCCGCACGACGCAGCCACCATCGACCGCGTGAAAGCGGCCGTGAAGGTGCTGGCTGACAAGTTCCCTGTCTACGCCAAGTAATACCACCGCCGTCGTCCCGGCCTTCGCCGGGACGACGCTAACTAAAGCGCCAATATGAAATGTCCGTTCTGCCAGCATGAAGACACCCAAGTCCTCGATACGCGTGTATCGGAGGAAGGGGACTCCATTCGCCGGCGCCGGCGCTGCGGGAAATGTGATAAACGATTTACCACGTATGAACGCATCGAATTGGTGATGCCGTATGTGGTCAAGAAGAATGGCAGCCGTACCGAGTACGCCTCGGCCAAGCTGCGCGGCAGCCTTGAGCTGGCGCTGCGCAAGCGCCCGGTGGCTGCTCCGGCAGTCGATGCTGCCATTGCTTCAATTGAAGAAAAGCTGCTGACCAGCGGTCAGCGCGAAGTTGAAACCGGCTACATCGGCGAGCTGGTGATGCAGGAGCTGAAACGCCTCGACAACGTGGCCTACATTCGCTTTGCATCAGTCTACAAGAACTTTGAAGACCTGGCCGAGTTCCAGAACGCCATTGCCGAAGTCGGCCAAGAGCGCAAAGCCCCCCGTAAAAGCTAGCATATTGCTGGCGCACGTTTGATACACCTCATACTCTCTGCTGTAAGCGCTGCTAACTTTTGACACACTCTCCCCGACTTGCGGAGGTGTGCCATGCGCACACGCGGCTATACCTTGCTGGAAATCCTGATTGCGGTGGTGGTGCTCGCGCTGGGCATCATCGGCGGCGTGGCCTTGCAGATGGCGGCGCTGCGAGCGCGGCATCAGGCGGTGCTGCTGTCGCAGGCGACGCAGATGGCGGTCGCCCTGGCCGAACGTCTGCGCGCCAATCCGGCGCAAGCCGATCTTTATCTCACCCTCAATTACGACGCTTACGCCGAGCCGCTGCCCGCTGCGCCGGCGGCCTTGTGCTATGGCGATGCTTGCGGTTCGGCAGCGATGGCGCTGTCCGATATGTACGAGGCCAAGCAGATGGTGCGCCAAAGTTTGCCCGCAGGGCGCGTGGTGATTTGCCGTGATGCCGGTGTGTGGAGCGGCGGCAAGCTGCGCTGGGCTTGTTATGGCGGGCCGTCTGCACCGGTGGTGGTGAAGGTCGGATGGCGCGGAAAAAATCCCGACGGCACACCGCTCAAGGATGTCGACGGCGACTACGCACCCGGCGTGGCCTTGGCCGTGGGAGCTGCGCCATGAGGCCCGCGCGCTGCCATGGCTGGGGCATGGTCGAGTTTCTGATCGCGATTGCGCTCGGCTTGTTGGTGAGTTTGCTGGCCGGTGGCTTGCTGGTGGCGTCTGGCAGCAACTACCGCAATCACAGCGATAACGCGTTGGTCGGCGATGGCGGCCGCTACGCCTTGCAATTGATGGCGCGGACGATACGGCAGGGCGCCTACATCAATTGGGACAGCGATCTTGCGCCGTCCGAATTGGAGCCCGGCGCGCTGGCCGCGATTGACGGCCGTGACGCCGCCAGCATCAGCCGGGGCAGCGATGGCATCAGCGCGCCGTTGCCTGCGGTGGCAAATGGCAGCGACGTGCTGGCCGTCAGCTTTTCCGGCTCCGGTGATGGCGCAACTGGCGACGGCTCCAGCGTCAACTGCGCTGGCTTTGGCGTGGCTGGCGGGACGCGCGGCTCGAGCATTTTCTACGTCGCGCTGGATGCCAGCGGCGAGGCTGAATTGCGCTGCAAATATCGCAGCGCATCCGGCTGGGGCGCGGATGCCATCGCGCGCGGCGTCGATTCGTTTCAGGTGCTGTACGGCGTCGATACCGATGCGCCAATGGACGGCGTCCCCAACACCTACCTCAATGCCACTGCGGTGCAGGCGATGGCAGGCTGGAAGCGTGTTTGCAGCATCAAGCTGGCCTTGCTGCTGCACGGCGAACACAACACCCGCGCCGACACGCTGAACGCGCGCTACGACTTATTCGGCCCGGCGTATTCCGACGCGCATGGCGGGGATATTGGCGTGCGCGTGGTGGAGGGCAGCTTGCCGCCATCGCAGCGTCTGCGTGCAAGGCGGGTGTTCAGCATGACGGTGGCGTTGCGGAATCGGGATGGGTGAATCATGGGACGGCAACGTGGAATCGCCTTGTTGGTTAGCCTGGTGCTGCTGATCATGGTGATGTTGCTGGGCGTGTCGGCAGCGCAGTTGAGTCTGCAAGGCGAGAAGGCAGCGCGTGGCGAACACGATCGGGATGTAGCGTTTCTGGCGGCGGAGGATGCCTTGAAAGATGCAGAGCGTGATATCGAGGATACCAGCGATCCGTTTGCCGAGGATTGCGGCGCAGGCCGATACCAGCGGGCGGCCGTTGGCAAGACACCGGTTTGGCAGAGAGTCGATGTGGCCGGTGGTGCGTGCGTGGTGGATTACGGCGCGCGTACGGCGGCGGCCATGCCGACTGGGCAAGGCTTCCTGCCATTCAAGAGGCCGCGCTACGTCATTGAGCGCATGGAGTGCCATCAACCTGGCGACGACGCCTCGGCGGGCGCGCTACCGCATTACTGCTACCGCGTGACCGCTATCGGTTTCGGCGCCAGGCCGGAAACGGAAGTGGTTTTGCAAAGCGTGTTCAGCAAGCCGGAGGAGACGCCATGAACAAGATCCACGCGACACGCTCATGGCTGCTCGCCGCCGCCATCTGCGCACTAGTCCACGCCGCCCCGCCTACGCTGGAAATCGACAGCCTGCCCGTCGCTGCAACTTGCGGCGCAGGCACAGGCGGCGAAGGCGGGAGCGGAGCAGGCGGGAGCGGTGCCCCTGGGGCGGGATCGGCGCAAGGGGCGGCTTTGCTACGGCCTGCGCAGCCCACGCCCGCTGCTGGTGGGCCAATCGGCGACCTGTATCAATCTACGATGGAACTTGCCGACTGGGGCGGGCATTTTGCGCGGTATGCGTTGGCAGGCGGCACGGCCGGCGCTGGGGCGGCGGCTTCATTGGCATGGGATGCTGGCGCGATTTTGACTGGTGCCGCCGACCGGCCGCCAATGCCTGCGCCACAGCAGCGCCAAATCTACACGTCCATCGTGCAGCAAGATGGTGCGTTGATGATGGCGCCGTTCAACTGGCCGTCGCTGTCGGCCGCGCAGCAAGCGCTGCTTGACCTTGAAGACCAGGCCGGCGAGCAGCGCCTCGCTTACCTGCGTGGCGACCGTACGCTGGAAGGCACGCGGTTTCGCCGTCGCAGCAGCATACTGGGGGACGCCGTTCACAGCACGCCAGTGTATGTCGGCCCACCAGATCGCCGCAGCGCCGTCTTCCTCGGCACTAACGATGGCATGCTACACGCCTTCGATGCTGCCAACGGCGCAGAACTCTTTGCCTACGTGCCGGACGCCTTGATCGCGCAACTGCATCACCTTACCGATCCAAACTACCAGCACCGCGCCTACGTTGACGGCCCAGCCAGCGCGGGCGAGGCCAGCATCGGCGGCGGAAGGAAGACCATCTTGCTATCGGCCATGGGCGGCGGCGCGCAAGGCGTGTTGGCGCTGGATATCACCGATCCCGCCCATTTCGCAGACGGCCTTGGCGCACTCTGGGAATTCACCAGCCGCGATGATCCCATGATGGGCAATGTCACCACCATCCCGCAAATCGCCAAGGTACGGCTGCGGCAAGACGTGTACCGCTACTTCGCCATCGTCCCCAGCGGCATCAACAACGGCGGCGACGGCAAGGGCGCCTTATTCCTGCTAGCCCTCGACAAGGCGCGTGACGAAGGCTGGAAGCGCGACAGCAACTACTACCGCATCACCACGCCCATCGCCGAGGCCTCGCTGCCAAACGCCCTTAGCGCGCCGGTGCTGCTGAACGACAGCGCCGGCGCACTGCGCTACGCCTATGCCGGAGATTTACAAGGCAACCTATGGCGATTCGATTTCAGCGGCAGCACGCCATGGGCGAAAGCGATCAGCAAGCCGCTGTTCATCGCACGGGATGCGAGCGGGCGCCGACAGCCAATCACGCAGCAACCGCTGCTAGCCTACGCCAATGTGCGCGGCTACATGGTGTTGTTCGGCACTGGCCGCATGATTGAGCAGGGCGACCGAAGCAGTGCGGCATCGCAGTCTTATTACGCCATCATCGATAGCCTGCAAACGCCGCCCGACATCATCACCGGCCGCAAGCAACTCACGCAGCGCTTTCTCGATGGCAGCGATATGCGCATGGAGCCCGGCAGCAAAGGTTGGTACATCGACTTCACGCAGCCCGGTGAGCGAAGCATCAACACCGGCGTGCTGGCTGACGGCGCCGTGCTGTTCAACACCGTGCTGCCGGGGGCGAGCATGTGCAGTCCCACGCGCAGCCGCGCCTATGCACTCAACGTTATCAGCGGCTTGCCGGACGACGGCAATGTGATCATCAACACGCCGCAGCAAGAAACCATCACCGGATTGATGCTGCCGGGTTATGTGCCGAGCCCCTCGCTGCTGCGGCAATCCATCACGCGTGGCCCACGCGATGCGATTGGCCGTATTCGACAGGAGAAGTCATACACCGTGGTGCAGGTGACAGAAGCAGGGCACGTCAGCGCCATCGGCAGCATGCGCGCCACCCGCCGCACCGGCCGCCTAAGCTGGCGCGAGATCGCCAACTGGCGGGAACTGCACGAGGCCGCAAAATGACACGCGCCGGTTTCAGCTTGATTGAACTACTGGTGGCGCTGGTCATCGTCGCCGTGCTGACAGCCGCTGCGCTGCCTGCTTACCAACAGCAGGTGATTCGCACACGCCGCAGCGAAGCGCAATCTGCTTTGCTGAAACTGATGATGCAGCAAGAGCGCTTTCACTCGCAGCACAATACCTACATTGCCTTCTCTGCCGGCGTGGCCGATGCCGAGGCGCGCCAGTTCCATTGGTGGAGCGGAGCCAGCGCGCCAGCCAGCGCTTACGAAATCGAGGGCAAGGCTTGCGACGGCGAGTTAATTACGCAATGCGTGCAACTCATCGCCCGCCCTGGCACCGCGCAGGTAGACAGTCGCTTTCACGACGACGATTGCCGGACTCTCACGCTGACCAGCACCGGCCAGCGCGCCGCCAGCGGCTCCGCACCGGGATGCTGGCCATGAATCGCCGTGCCGGCCTGACGCTGATCGAGTTGCTGATGGTGCTGGTGCTGGCCGTCGTGCTGCTCGGCGTGGCCGCACCGGCGTTCCAGCAATCGCTGCAACGCCTACGCCTGCAAGCTGCCGTGCACGATCTACAGGCCGCCATCGATCTGACCCGCTCGCAAGCGATGGCGCGCGGCCGCAAAGTACTAATGGCACCGCTCGATCCGCGCGGTGCCGACTGGCAAAGCGGCTGGGCCATCTTCGAAGACCGCAACGGCAATCGCCGCCCGGACGCTGGCGAGCCGCTGATCTACCGCCATGACGCGTTACGCAGCGATATCGCCATCACCTCCCGCTTCACCTCCGGCGCCACGCCCACCTACATCGCCTACAACGCCGCCGGCCGCACCTGCCGCGCCGACAACAGCCTGATCGCCCGCTGGGGCACGCTGTCGCTGACGCAAGGCCAGCAGGCTCGCAACATCATCATCAACATGCTCGGCCGCGTGCGAACCTGCGACCCGGCGCAAGACCCCGCCTGCGGCAGCGTCGACTAATCCCTCTAATCAAGAGCGCTTATAATGGCGCGATATCTAACTGGGCAGGGGCAACGTGAATATCCGCAACGATCTTGAAGGCATGGCGCTGGCGCTGGAGTGGGCCGCGAAGGGGCTGTACACTACCGCGCCGAATCCGCACATCGGCTGCGTGATCGTGCGCGATGGCGTGGTGATCGGCGCTGGCGTGACCCAGCAAGCCGGCAGCGATCACGCCGAGATCCAGGCCCTGAAAGACGCCCAGGCGCGCGGCCACGACGTGCGCGGCGCCACCGCCTACGTCACGCTGGAACCGTGCAATCACCACGGCCGCACGCCGCCATGCTCGGACGCGCTGGTGCGCGCCGGCCTCGGCCGCGTGGTGGCGGCGATGGAAGATCCGAATCCGCTGGTGGCCGGGCAGGGCATGGCCAAGCTGGCCGCCAACGGTATCGCCACCCACGTGGGCCTGCTGGCCGAGCAAGCTTATGAATTGAACATCGGCTTTTTCTCGCGCATGACGCGCGGCCTGCCGTGGGTACGCATGAAAACCGCCGCCAGCCTCGATGGCATGACGGCGCTGCACAACGGCGTCAGCCAATGGATCACCGGCCCGGAAGCGCGTGCCGACGGCCATCACTGGCGCGCCCGCGCCTGCGCCATCTTGACCGGCATCGGCACCGTCAAGGCCGATGATCCGCAGTTGAACGTGCGCGCGGTTGAAACGCCGCGCCAGCCGCGCCGCATCGTGGTCGACAGCAAGCTTGAAATTGACCTGTCCGCCAAGATATTGCTGGGCGGCGGGACGTGGATCGCCGCCGCGGTCGCCGATCCCAAAAAACAAGCGGCGCTGGAAGCGGCCGGTCACGAAGTGATCTTGCTGCCCAACGCCAGCGGCAAGGTCGATCTGCCGCAACTGATGCGCGAACTGGGCCGCCGCCAGATCAACGAGTTGCACGTGGAAGCAGGCGGCAAGCTGAATGGTTCGCTGATCCGCGAAGGTTGCGTCGACGAGTTGCTGGTCTATCTGGCGCCAACACTGATCGGCGACGCGCAAGGCATGTTCGCGCTGCCGGCGCTGACCGACCTGTCGCACAAGCAGAATTTGAAATTTCACGAGGTTAAGCAGATCGGCGAAGATTTGCGTATCCTTGCTCGATTCACTCATTAGGAAGAACTATGTTTACTGGTATCGTCGCCGCTGTCGGCAAAATTGAATCGGTGAAGCCGCTTGAAGGCGGCTCGTTTGCAGGCGTCCGCCTGGACATCAACGCCGGCGGCCTGCCGCTGGCCGATGTCGCGCTGGGCGACTCGATCGCCATCAACGGCGCGTGCATGACGGTGGTGGAAAAAGACGCGACCAATTTCCGCGTCGACGTCTCGCGCGAGAGCTTGAACAAGACCGTCGGCCTCGACACCCTCACCGAAGTCAACCTCGAAAAAGCGCTGACCTTGAATGAGCGCCTCGGCGGCCATCTGGTTTCCGGCCACGTGGACGGCCTGGGCGTGGTGCGCAAGTTCGAGCCGGTGGGGGAGTCGTGGGAGCTGGTGGTGGAGTCGCCGCACGAGCTGGCCAAGTTCCTGGCTTACAAAGGCTCGATCGTGGTCAACGGCGTGTCGCTGACCGTGAACCGCATCACCGATATCGGCACCGGCACTGACCTCGTGTGCCAGTTTTCGATCAACCTGATCCCGCACACCATTGCCGTTACCACGCTCAAGCACTTGAAGGTGGGCAGCAAGGTCAACCTCGAAATCGACCTGATCGCCCGCTACGTCGAGCGCATGGTGTCGGTGGGCGCGGCCAGCAAGTAATCAGCCGGACAGGCTTTTCAAATAGGCGATCAAGGCCGCGCGTTCGGCCGGATTGCTCACGCGCACATCCATATTCTGGCCTGGCAGGAATTTCTCGGGATTGGTGAGCCAGCGGTCGAGCGAGTTTTCGTCCCATTGCAGATTGGCGCCGCGCAGCGCGTGCGAATAATCGTAGCCCTTGACGCTGCCGGCGCGGCGGCCGAATACGCCGCGATGGTGCGGGCCGGTTTCGTCGGTATCCAGGGCGTGGCATTCTGCGCAACGTTTCTGCCACAGGCGTTGTCCCTGTGCGACTTGCTGGCCGCTCTGCGCTTGCGCCGGCGCGGTGAGCAGCACTAGTGCCAGCACGACCGGTAATGCGGTGGTGAACATGTTGAATCTCCGTGATCTGACTTGCGTTTATTTCTTGTACGCAATTGCGAACCAACTGGATTCAACGTCTTAGTTGATGGCTGCCGGTAGCTTCGCAGTGGTCAGGATTTCGCTGGCGTAGTGGGCTACAAGTTCCAACAATATACCACCATCGGGTTGTGTCTTTTTCTGGTGTCGATTTGATAATCGGCCGTATCGATCATCAACTTGAGGACATCATGAAAAAATTGTTGAGCACCGCGTTGCTGCTGTGGGCGGCGACGGCACAGGCGCATGAGGGCGGCATCACTACCGAAAAGAGCAAGGCGGTCAAGGCGGATTTCGATATCTTCCACACCAAGATTACGACCGAAGGCAATATCGCCACCTTCCACATTGCGGTGTCCGGCAAGGCCGGTGCGACCAAGCCGACCAAGACCGGCAAGCTGGCCGGCAGCTCGGTGTTTTCCTACGTCTGGCCGACCACCATTGATCCTGCCGTGGTCGGTTTCGAGCCGAAGGCCGGCATTCTGGCCTTTGCCGTCACCGCGCACCCGGACTTTGACGATACGCCGCTGTACGACGAAAACGGCGACGGCGATCCCAAGAATGACGGCAACCTGTGGCACTCGCACTGGGTGGTGCTGGCGCCGGACGAGCAGTGCGGCAAGGGCGCGCTGAAGGTGGTCGATATTCCGGCCGGCGCCAAGCCGCGCCTGCCGAAGACCTGGCCGGGCTTCCCGATTTTGCTGGACAGTCCCGGCTGGAGCCCCATCTTCAAGGGCGCTACGCTGGAAGTGAAGGTGCCGTTTGACGATATCGGCGTGGTGACGGCCTCCGGCTTTGACGGCGTGACCTCGGCGCTGCGTGTCAACGCCAGCGTGCACGCGCCGCTGCTGTGCATCGTGGACGTGTTCAAAGTCGCGTCCGGCAAGCTCTCTCTGCCGGGCAAGGTCAATCAGTAAGAGGTCGCTTCAAAAAGCGCGCAGCTTCGTTGCAGCTCCTTGCTGCGCGCGTTTTGAACCAACCTCTCCGCGCAATGTTGGCAGGAATACCATGCGACTTGTCGAAAAAAGCGGGGTTTTGCGGTAGGGAAGGCGTAAATCCTTTAAAATAGCGGGTTAATGAAATACTCTCGCTCAGCCTTGAAGGATTAAAAATGTCAATTTCCAGCACCGAAGAAATCGTCGCCGAATTGCGCGCTGGCCGCATGGTGATCCTGGTCGATGAAGAAGACCGGGAAAACGAAGGTGATCTGGTGCTCGCGGCGGACTTCGTCACGCCGGAAGCCATCAACTTTATGGTCAAGTACGCGCGCGGCCTGGTCTGCCTGACCTTGACCGAAGAGCGCTGCAACCAGCTCGAACTGTCGATGATGTCGTCCAAGAACGGCACCGCCTACGGCACCAACTTCACCGTGTCGATTGAAGCGGCGGAAGGCGTGACCACCGGCATCTCGGCCGCTGACCGTGCCAAGACCATCGAAGTCGCTGTCGCCAAGGATGCCAAGCCAGCGGACATCGTGCAGCCGGGCCACATCTTCCCGCTGAAAGCGCAAAAGGGCGGCGTGCTGATGCGCGCAGGCCATACCGAAGCCGGTTGCGACCTGACCGCCATGGCCGGCCTGACGCCAGCCTCGGTGATCTGCGAGATCATGAAGGACGACGGCACCATGGCGCGTCTGCCGGATCTGCTGGAATTCGCCAAAGAACACAATCTGAAAATCGGCACCATTGCCGACCTGATCCACTACCGCAGCCGCAACGAATCGCTGGTCGAAAAAGTGGGCGAGCGCACGCTGAAGACCGCCCATGGCGACTTCCGCATGCTGGCTTACCGCGACAAGCCTAGCGGCTCGGCGCACCTGGCGCTGGTGCACGGCGAAATCCAGAAGGGCAAGGAAACCCTGGTGCGCGTGCACCAGCCGGTGTCCATCCTCGACATCCTGGAATCGGAAGCGACTACCCACTCGTGGAATCTGTCGTCCTCGATGGCGGCCATCAAGGCGGCTGACAGCGGCGTGATCGTGCTGCTCAATTGCGAAGAAACCGCCGAGCAGTTCTTCAACCAGTTCGAAGCCCTGTGCAAGCCGGAAGACACCAAGCCGAAAGGCCGCGCGGCCAGCATGGATCTGCGCAGCTACGGTATCGGCGCGCAAATCCTGCGCGAAGTCGGTGTCTGCAAAATGCAGCTGCTCGCCAGCCCGCGCAAGATGCCGTCGATGACCGGCTTCAATCTGGAAGTGACCGGCTACGTCGCCAAACCTAACTAATTCAACCAACATACAAGAGGCCATCATGACCGTAGGAAGCTACGAAACCAACCTGAACGGCGAAGACCTGCGCATCGGCGTGGTACAAGCCCGTTTTAACGAAGATATCTGCCACGGCCTGCTGTCGGCTTGCCTGGCTGAGCTCAAGCACCTGGGCGTAGCGGATGAAGATATCCTGCACGTGACCGTGCCGGGCGCGCTGGAAGTACCGCTGGTGCTGCAAAAGATGGCTGAGTCGCAGCAGTTCGACGCGCTGATCGCGCTGGGCGCCATCATCCGCGGCGAGACCTACCACTTCGAGCTGGTGTCGAACGAATCGGGCGCCGGCATCACCCGTATCGGCCTCGATTATGGTATTCCTATCGCCAACGCGATCCTGACCACCGAGAACGACGAACAAGCCGAAGTGCGCATGGCCGTCAAAGGCGCCGACGCCGCCCGCGTGGCAGTGGAAATGGCCAACCTGACCATCGCTCTGGAAGAGCTGAGCCAGGATCACGGCGACGACGAATAAGAATCAAACACACGAAGGTAAAAAATGACTGAGAAGACTTTGCACGCTAACCCCAGCAAGAACCGCACGCCGCGTCACCGCGCGCGCGAGTTCGCGCTGCAAGGGTTGTACCAGTGGCTGCTGAATAACGAATCCGCCTCCACGGTGGTCAACCACATCCGCGGCGCGCACGGCTTCGACAAGGCCGATGCCGAGCACTTCACCGTGCTGCTGAACGGCGCCATCGGTTCGTCGGTGGAATTGCGCGAGATCTTCGCGCCGCTGGTGGATCGTGGCATTTCCGAGCTGTCGCCGATCGAGCACGCTGTGCTGCTGATCGGTACGTACGAACTGAAGAACAATCTGGAAATTCCATACCGCGTTGTCATCAACGAGGCTGTGGAACTGACCAAGTCGTTCGGCGGTATTGACGGTCACAAGTACGTCAACGGCGTGCTGGACAAGCTGGCCGCCCAGCTGCGCCCTGACGAAGTTGCTGCCGACAAGAAGCGCTAAGCGTTTCTGCGGTATCGTTAAAAGCCACCCACGGTAGCGTGCGGTGGCTTTTTTTATGGGCGGCTTGACGGCTGGAGTAGGGCTGGTGAGAATTGCTTTTTAGGTAATTCTGGAGCGGTATCATCGAACTGCACACTCCAAGCTGGCGCCGGCGCGGCTGGCTGGCGCTGATCGCCGGAGCCCACCTGCTGGCCTTCATGGGCTGGAAAGCGCCTGAGCGGCCGCTGGCGGCCTCCATGACGCCGCATACCCCCATCACCTACATTCTGACGCCGTTTAAGCCGCTAAAGCGGCCTGAGCCGCCTCAGCCGCCCCGGCCGCAGCCGCGCACGGCCGAGCCGAAACTGCGCGCGCCTGCCGCGCAGCCGCCGGAGGCCGTAGCCGCGTCGCCCCGGCCGCCGGTTGAGCCGCAAGCGATAACGGCGCCGTCCCCGGCTGCGGTGGCCGAGGCCCAGCCGATCACATTGCCGCCCGATCCGTTCGCCGTGCCGGCCAAGCCGCAGGACGACCTCAAGCAGCGTGCGCTCAAGGGCGCGCTGGCCGCCGATCAAAAAGCCCGCAAGGAAGATGCGTGGACACAGCGCGACCGCAAATACGTCAACGATGAAACCGCGCTGGCGACCGCCATCGGCAAGGCTTATATAGACCGCAGCAGCGGTGCGATAGGGGAGTTTACTGCGACGGATGGCAGCCGCGTGACCAAGTGGCGTATGTCAGACGGCACGGTGGTGTGCTATTACAAGGCATCGAACAACTTCAGCGGCGGCCGCGATCCGTTCAGCGACACCGGCCGCGTCAGCGTACGGCAATGCCCTAAGTAGGGACGTAAAAAAAGCCACCCGACCAACGGTGGCTTCTCGCTAGAGCAGGATGCGCTTACAGGCCAGCGATCTGCGTGCCACTAACCGACTTCTCAGCAGCAGCGACCGGGGCTGCTGCTGGCTTGCTGGTCGATGCAGTCATCACCGGAGTGATGGTTGGCACTTTCTTGCCAGCCGAAACTTGCTTGAGGCGGTTGTACTCGGCCAGAACGCGCGAACCGTAACCATCATCGGTTTCAAACGCGGCGGCGCCGACGTAGCTCTTCAGGCCAGCTTCCACCGAACCGCCACGGGTCACGTAATCCTTCAGGATCAGCGAACCAACGCGGATGTTGGCAACTGGATTCAAGGCAGCTTGCAGGCCGCCCATGTCCTGGAACTTCTCATGGTGCACCTTGGACATCACTTGCATCAGGCCTTGCGCGCCCATAGGGCTTTCCGCGAACGGATTCAGGCCGGATTCAATCGACATCACTGCCAGGATCAGCAGCGGATCGAGCTTGATCTCGCGTGCCGTCAGGTAAGCGGTCGAGACCAGCATGTTGGCGGCGTCGCCCGCTACGCGGTAACGCTTGGACAGCCAGTTGGTGACCCATTTCTGCTGTTTTTCAGTGCCCAGCAGGGCTTTTTCCTCAGCGGTCAGCGGGGCACTGGCATTGGCTGCCGATGCGGTTGCTGGCGCTTCCATCAGCGCATCCAGCGGAGGCGCGGTGACGACGAGGGCTTCAACTTCCTGCGTGCGGTTCAAACTGTCGCTGAGGGCCTTGGCCAGGTCAGGACGGACAAACAGTACTGCCATTACTACTAAAGCGGTCACACCCACAATGGTCAGGGTGTGCTGGGCGGTGGTCAACACGCCCTTTGCCGAAATGCGCGACGTGGAGAACCACGCGGCTGGCTGGCGAGCCATGGTACGGGCAAACGTAGTTGCACCGGTGATGCGATTAATCATAGAGTTCCCCTGAAATGTCCGTAAAAGCGATCCCCCGCCAGCGTCAAACGCAGCTAAACAGGTGCTAATGCCGTGCATCAGAAATATCTCGTTCGTCGTCGCTGTAGGAAGCACACGAGAACGCCATCATTGCTTGCTTGTTGCTGATCTCTTCAATGGAAGTCAACCAGAATGCAATACAACTACAACCGGGGGATAAGGCAGACGCCTTTTGAAAACACTCCTTAAAATGTCATGTGGAGCCCCGACTCCGTGAATGTATGAGCAACCAAAACAGCCAGCTCTCATCAAGTAGGGTGGATTGTAGAAGGCGTTTTATATCAAGTCAATACTAACGCGAAGCGTCTTTATAACTTTTAAATCTAGAATTTTGCCTTGCTAGCGATGGAAAACCAATAAAATCAATCACTTGACCTGTATTTTTAAACAGTGCGCTTTAATGTAAGAAAATATTAAAAAACCGATGAAATATTCCGATCTACGAGATTTTATTTCCCAACTGCAAGGAATGGGAGAACTTAAGCCCATTTTAAGCCCTGTTTCGCCGCATTTAGAGATGACGGAGGTGTGCGACCGTACCTTGCGCGCCGGCGGGCCGGCCTTGCTGTTCCAAAAACCGACCGGTCACAGCATGCCGGTGCTGGCCAATTTGTTCGGCACGCCGCGCCGCGTGGCGCTGGGCATGGGCGCGAGCGATGTGAGCGAGCTGCGCAAGATCGGCCACGTGCTGTCGCGCTTGAAAGAACCGGAGCCGCCAAAGGACTTCAAGGACTTGATGGGCCTCGGCTCGCTGGTCAAAGCCGTGTGGGACATGGCGCCGAAAGAATTGCGCGGCGCGCCGTGCCAGGAAATCGTGTGGGAAGGCGCCGATGTCGATTTGTCGAAATTGCCGATCCAGCATTGCTGGCCGGGCGACGTGGCGCCTTTAATTACCTGGGGCCTTGTGATTACCAAGGGCCCTAATAAGAAGCGGCAAAATCTCGGCATCTACCGCCAGCAGGTGCTGGGCCCGAACAAGGTCATCATGCGCTGGCTCGCGCATCGCGGCGGCGCGCTCGACTTCCGCGAGCACGCCATCCAAAGCAAAGGGAAGCCTTATCCTGTCTGTGTCGCTTTGGGCGCGGATCCCGCTACTATATTAGGTGCAGTGACGCCGGTGCCGGATTCCTTGTCGGAATATCAGTTCGCCGGCCTGCTGCGCGGCAGCCGCACCGAGCTGGTCAAGGCCATCGGCAGCGAACTGCGCGTGCCGGCTTCGGCGGAGATTGTGCTGGAAGGCCATATCTACCCGGATGAAAACCATCCGTCCGGCTACGAGCATGCGCTGGAAGGGCCGTATGGCGACCACACTGGTTACTATAATGAGCAGGACTGGTTCCCGGTGTTCACCATCGACCGCATCACCATGCGCCGCGACCCGATTTACCACTCGACCTACACCGGCAAACCGCCGGATGAGCCGGCCGTGCTGGGCCTGGCGCTGAACGAGGTGTTCGTGCCGCTGCTGCAAAAGCAGTTCAGCGAGATCACCGATTTCCACTTGCCGGCCGAAGGGTGCAGCTATCGCATGGCGGTGGTGCAGATTAAGAAGCAGTACGCCGGCCACGCCAAGCGCGTGATGTTCGGCGTGTGGAGCTTCCTGCGCCAGTTCATGTACACCAAGTTCATCGTGGTGGTGGACGAGGACGTGAACATCCGCGACTGGAATGAGGTGATCTGGGCCATTACCACCCGCGTCGATCCGACCCGCGACACCACGCTGGTCGATAACACGCCGATCGATTACCTGGACTTCGCCTCGCCGGTGAGCGGCCTGGGCAGCAAGATGGGCATCGACGCCACCAACAAGTGGCCGGGCGAAACCACGCGCGAATGGGGCACGGTGATTACCATGTCGCCCGAGGTGAAAACACGGGTGGATCAGATTTGGCAGGAGTTGGGGCTGTAAGGTATAATGATGTCTGGCGGGCCCCTGCGCATTGTGGCATGGTCAACCTGGTCAGGTCGGGAACGAAGCAGCCACAGCCGTTCACCATAAGTGCCGCAGATCAGGCTCGCCTCCTTATTCATGAAAAAGCCGCCCTCGGGCGGCTTTTTTTATTCCGAATCCAGTTCGGCCTCAAATGGCCGCTCGGAGGCGACCATCAGCGGATTCTCCTTCAACAGCGCCGACTCAGGCTTGAGCTTGATCTGATTCTTGGTATCGGTGCTGTAGACCGTGCTGCCGACCTTTAGCTGGGCCGGGTGGTTGAACTTGAATACCACCACCTTGACGCTGGGCGCGAACATGCTCAGTGCGCCAGCCATTTTCTTGATGGCTTGATTCATCTGGCCGACGCTGCTCATCACCGGGGCATAGTTCCATTGCAGGCCGTCCGGCAGCGGCGTGATGGCGTCGTAGCCGACCTGCGACTTTTCTTCTTTCGGCAGGCTGGTCATTACTTTGGTGTCGTCGGTCATCCATTTGGGATTCGGCACCAGCGTCATGCGGAAGTCGGGCGAGAGCGCCGGCAGCGGCTGGCGCTCGCTGCCATGCACCACGGTCAGCACCACATCGGACGGCTTGTAATTCTTGTTCTTCGGTTTGACGGTCAGGTAAAGATTGACCTTGTCGCGCTCGGCAGCTGGCAGGGCGTAGAACTTGTCGAGACGCAGGTCTTCCACCAGTTTTTTGTAGGGCACCCATTCGCGTTCATCTGCGTGGGCGGCGAGGGACAGCAACAGCAGGGGAGTC
Organism: Duganella rivi; assembly: GCF_009857435.1. Classification (GTDB taxonomy): domain Bacteria; phylum Pseudomonadota; class Gammaproteobacteria; order Burkholderiales; family Burkholderiaceae_D; genus Rugamonas; species Rugamonas rivi. Next base: position 710,670 of record NZ_WWCK01000004.1, on the reverse strand, counting down.
AGGGCAAGTTTTTTCATTTTTGGCATGTTAAAAGAAAAACAAATTGTAGGGCGAAATCGCAGACTTACCTAATCTAGTCTCGACTTGTTACAATTGCCGCTTTGGCACCCGCGATACGGTAAAATCCCAGCATGTCCTATCAAGTCCTCGCCCGTAAATACCGCCCTCGCAACTTCGAAACGCTCGTCGGTCAGGAGCACGTGGTTCGCGCATTGACGCATGCTTTGCATAGCGGCCGGCTGCACCACGCCTATCTGTTCACCGGAACGCGCGGGGTCGGCAAGACCACCTTGTCGCGGATTCTCGCCAAGTCGCTCAATTGCGTCGGGCCGGATGGCGCGGGCGGCATCACCGCCACGCCGTGCGGCGTGTGCGAGGCGTGCACCGCGATTGATGCGGGCCGCTTTGTTGATTACATCGAGATGGATGCGGCGTCGAATCGCGGCGTTGATGAGATGGCGCAGTTGCTGGAGCAGGCGGTGTACGCGCCGACCAATGCACGCTTCAAGGTCTATATGATCGACGAGGTGCACATGCTGACCAACCACGCCTTCAACTCGATGCTGAAGACGCTGGAGGAACCGCCGGAGCACGTCAAGTTTATTCTGGCGACCACGGATCCGCAGAAGATTCCTGTGACCGTGCTGTCACGCTGCTTGCAGTTCAATTTGAAGCAGATGCCGCCGGGCCACATCATCGGCCACCTTGAAAATATTCTGGGTCAGGAAGGCATCACCTTTGAGCAGCCGGCTTTGCGCTTGCTGGCAACCGGCGCGCACGGTTCGATGCGCGATGCCTTGTCACTGACCGACCAGGCGATTGCTTACGCTGCCGGTGCGGTGACCTTGGATGCGGTGCAGGGCATGCTTGGTGCGCTGGATCAGTCGTACTTGATTCGCTTGCTCGATGCGCTGGCGGCGCAGGACGGTGCTGATCTGTTGGCCGTGGCTGACGAGATGGCCACGCGCAGCCTGTCGTACAACGGCGCTTTGCAGGATTTGGGCACCTTGTTGCACCGGATTGCCTTGGCGCAGACGGTGCCTTCGGCCTTGCCGGAAGATTTGCCTGAGTACGCGGATATCGTGCGCCTCGCGGCCGCGTTTGACGCGGAAGAGGTGCAGCTGTATTACCAGATCGCTGTGCATGGCCGCAATGAACTGGGCTTGGCGCCGGATGAATATGCCGGTTTCTCGATGACCTTGTTACGGATGTTGGCCTTTCGCCCCGGCGTAGGCGGGGCGGAAGGACAAGCACCAGCAGCACCGGCAGTATCGCGCCAGGCGGCGATGGCGTCGGCCCGTGCCGCCGCCGGCGCACCACCGGCCCGCGCGGCCGCCAATGTGCAAGCGAATCACGCCAGCGTGGTGCCGCCATCCGTCATCGCCGGCGCTGCCGCGATGGCGCGCGAAGCCGCCGCACCTGCGCCGATGTCGCCAGCAGCGGCTGCGATGGCCGCCGCCAGTGCAGCGGCCAGCCAGCCGCAAGCTGCGCAGCCAACGAATGCCGCGCCAGCAGCGCCAACGCAGGCCGCCGCGCCAGCTCCGGCCGTCGCACCAGCGCCCGCAGCACCAGCAGCGCCGGTCAGCGCCGCACGTGCCGCGATTAATGCCGCGCTGGAAGCGGCTCGTGCCGCGTCCCGTCCGGGCGGTGCGCGTCCGGCTGCACCTAGTGCCGCACCAGCCGCCGCGCCATCGACCGATGCCGCGTCGTCGGCATCGCCAAGTGTGGCCGCCGCACCCGCACCAGTAGCCGCGCCACAAGCGCCAGTTGCCGTTACGCCACCCGCCGCGCCTCAAGCCGCTGCGCCGAGCCCGCAGATGGCTGCCGCGCCTTCACGTCCAGCGCCGTGGGAAGACATGCCGCCAGCCGCTGACGGTGGTGCTGCTGTGCTGGAAGCGCCGGTTCGCGCCGCGCCGCCAGCAGCCGCTCCGCAGTACGTGGCGCCAGCCCCGCAAGCAAAAGCCAAGCCGCCAGTCGCCGAAGACGACGACCTGCCACCATGGGTCACCGAATTCTCCGACGACTCCGCCATGCCGGCACAAGGCTCAGGCCACCCGTACGCGCCGGAAGCCGCCGCCGCGCCAAGCGCGCCGGCCGCGAATCCGAACGACCCGCACGCCATCGCCATGCCGGCGCGCGCCGCGCCTGCGCCAGCGAAAGCACCGTATGCCTACGTCATCACGCCAGTGCCAGAACTGAACTGGGACGGCAACTGGCCAGCAGTGGCCGCCGCGCTGCCACTGCGCGGCACGGCGCAGCAACTGGCGATGCAAGCCGAAATGGTGAAGTGCTACTTCGAAGGCAACGCCGCCGTGTTCACGCTGCGCGTGCCGATCGAAACCTGGCGCACCCCCGGCAACATCGAAAAACTGACCACCGCACTGACCGAACGCTTCGGCCGCCCAGTGCGCGTTGATAGCGAACTCGGCGCCGTCTGGTACACCGCCAGCGCTGAAGCCCAAGCCTACCGCGAGGCCTGCCAGCGCGCCGCCGAGGAAACCGTCGCCAACGATCCTTTTGTGAACAGCATGATCCGCGAACTGGATGCCTGGGTCGTGCCCGGCTCCATCGTGCCGCCGCAAGCCGCTGCGGCAGCGGCTGCCTGATCGCCCTTTAAACTACAACTTACCGCAACACGGAGAACTCCACCATGATGAAGAACCAACTGGCCGGCCTGATGAAACAAGCGCAGGCAATGCAAGACAATATGAAGAAGGCGCAGGAATCGCTGGCCCTGATCGAAGTCGAAGGCCAATCGGGCGCCGGCCTGGTCAAGATTGTCATGACCTGCAAGAACGATGTGAAGCGCGTGTCGATCGACCCATCGCTGCTGGCTGACGACAAGGATATGCTGGAAGACCTGGTCGCCGCCGCCTTCAACGACGCCGTGCGCAAGGCCGAAGCCACCGCCGCCGAGAAAATGGGCGGCCTGACCGCCGGCATGAATTTGCCGGCCGGCTTCAAGATGCCTTTCTAAGGAACTATGTCCAAGTCGCTGGAATTCCTGACCGAAGCCCTGCGCCGCTTGCCCGGCGTCGGCCCCAAGTCGGCGCAGCGCATGGCGTTCCACCTGCTACAGCATGACCGCGAAGGCGCGGACATGCTGTCGCGCGCGCTGCATCAGGCGGTCAACGCCGTGCACCACTGCGCGCTGTGCAATACCTTCACCGAAGAAGACGTCTGCGACACCTGCAACGACGAGTCGCGCGACCGCCGCCTGCTGTGCGTGGTCGAGACGCCTGCCGATCAGTTGATGATCGAGCAGACCCTGACCTACAAAGGCCTGTACTTCGTGCTGATGGGCCGGCTGTCGCCGCTGGACGGCATCGGCCCCAAAGACATCCATCTCGAAAAACTGGTGGCGCGCGCTGCCGATGGCTTGGTCACCGAGGTGGTGCTGGCGACCAATTTCACCAACGAGGGCGAGGCCACGGCCCACTACATCTCAGAAATGCTGAAGGCGCGCGGCCTGCGCGTGAGCCGTCTGGCGCGTGGCGTGCCGGTTGGTGGCGAACTCGAATACGTCGACGCGGGCACCATCGCCCGCGCCATGCTGGATCGAAGGGCGACTTAATGAGCAAGAACACTTCCGGCCCACTGAAGGGCATCAAGGTACTGGAACTGGGCACGCTGATCGCGGGCCCTTTTTGTGCGCGCATGCTGGCCGAGTTTGGCGCGGAAGTGATCAAGATCGAGTCGCCCGACGGCGGCGATCCGATCCGCAAGTGGCGCGTGCTGAAGGATGGCACCTCGCTGTGGTGGTCGGTACAGTCGCGCAATAAGAAGTCGCTGACGCTGAACATGAAGCACGCGCAGGGCCGCGAAATCGCGCGCAAGCTGGCGCTGGAGGCGGACATCATCATCGAGAACTACCGTCCCGGCGTGCTGGAAAAGTGGGATCTCGGCTACCAACAACTGAAGGCGGTCGATCCGTCGACCATCATGGTACGGCTGTCCGGCTTCGGCCAGACCGGGCCGATGAAGGATTTGCCGGGCTTCGGCGCCATCGGCGAATCGATGGGCGGCTTGCGTTACGTCTCCGGCCACGCGGATCGTCCGCCGGTGCGCGTGGGCGTGTCGATCGGCGATTCGGTGGCCGCGCTGCACGGCGTGATCGGCGCCATGATGGCACTGCGTCACCGCGACGCTACTGGCGGCAAGCTGAAAGGCGAGGGCCAGATGGTGGACGTGGCGCTGTACGAGTCCGTGTTCAACCTGATGGAATCGCTGGTGCCGGAGTTTGATCACGCGGGCGTGGTGCGCGAGCGTACCGGCGGTTCGTTGCCGGGCATCGTGCCGTCCAACACCTACACCACCAAGGACGGCGAGAATATCGTCATTGCCGGCAATGGCGACGCCATCTTCAAGCGCCTGGTGCTGGCCATGGGCCGCATCGATTTGGCCGGCAACCCGGAGCTGGAGCGCAATGACGGCCGCGTCAAGCACACGCAAATGATCGACGATGCGATTCAAGCGTGGTGCGACACGCAGACCATCGCCAGCGCGCTGGAGGTGCTGAAAGCGGCCGACGTCCCGGCCGGCAAAATCTACTCGGTGCGCGACATGATGAGCGACCCGCAATTCCTCGCCCGCGAAATGTTCGAGCAGCACCAGTTCGCCGACGGCACGCCGGTCAAGCTGCCGGCCATCTCGCCGAAACTGTCCGCCACGCCGGGCCACACCAAATGGCTAGGCCCAACCCTCGGCCAGCACAACGACGAAGTCTTGCTATCCCTCGGCTACAGCCCCGACGCCATCGCCGCGATGAAGCAGGACGGCGTGCTGTAAGGCTTGTCCGGCCAGCATGCGGTGGATGGAGTCGGGCGGAGAGGGATGGCCCAGGTAGTAGCCTTGGACCATGTCGCAGCCGTATTGTTCCAGCAGCACCAATTGGGCATCGGTTTCTACGCCTTCGGCCACCACCGCCATTTTCAGTCCGTGCGCCATGGCGATGATGGCGCGGGTGATGGCGGCGTTCTCGGAATCGAGCGGGAGGCCGCTGATGAAGCTCTTGTCGATTTTGAGCGCGCGCACGTCGAAGCGTTTTAAGTAGTTCATCGACGAGTAGCCGGTGCCGAAATCGTCAATCGACAAGTACACGCCGATGCCGCGCAATTGCTCCAGCGTGACCATGGTGGCGCGGGCGTCGTCCATCAGCGTGCCTTCGGTCAGTTCCAGTTCCAGCAGTTCGGCCGGCAGGCCGGTGTCGTGCAGCGCCGACAGCACGCTCTGCGTCAAATTCTCATCCTTGAACTGCTTGGCCGACAGGTTGACCGCCACCCGCACCGACGGCTTGCCCGGCATTTGCCACGTCATCGCTTGCTGGCAGGCGGCGCGCAGCACCCACTCGCCGATCGGCACGATCAGGCCGGTCTCTTCGGCCAGCGGAATGAACTCGGTCGGCGAGATCACGCCGCGCTCGGGATGGCGCCAGCGTACCAAGGCTTCAAAGCCGACGATGCGCGAGCTGCGCACGTCGATCTGCGGCTGGTACAGCAGGTACAGCTCGTCGTTCTGTAAGGCTTTACGCAGGCCTACTTCCAGCTTGACGTGGCTCATGATCTGCATGGTCAGCGACGAGCTGTACAGCTTGGCGTTGTTCTTGCCGCAGTTTTTGGCGTGGTACATGGCGGTGTCGGCGTATTTGAGCAGTGAGTTGCAGTCCTCGCCGTCCTCGGGATACAGCGAGATGCCGATGCTGGCGGTGACAAAGATTTCGTGCGCGTCGAGCAGGAAGGGCCGGCGCATGGCTTCTTTCACGCGGTGTGCGACGTTAAGGGCGTTTTCCACGCGCTCCAGGTCGGGAATCAGGATGGTGAATTCGTCGCCGCCCAAGCGCGCGAGGTTGGTGCCGGCTTCGGTGCGCGACACCAGATCGCCGGGGCGCGTAGTTTCGCGCAGGCGTTCGGAGACGGCCATCAGCAAATGATCGCCGACGTCGTGGCCCAGTGTGTCGTTGATGCGCTTGAAGGCGTCCAAGTCCATGAACAGCACCGCGAATTTCTTGTTGGCCTTGCGCGAGCGCACCAGCTCGGCCTCCAGCGTTTCGAGGAAGGCCTGGCGGTTGGGGATGCCGGTCAGCGAATCGCAGTAGGCCAGGCGGCGGATTTGTTCTTCGCTGCGCTTGCGCTCGCTGATGTCGCGTACCAGTCCCAGCACTTCGTCCGGCCCGGTGGCGACCAGCCGCGCTTCGAAATGGCGTACCGGCAGCGGGGCCGCGCCGGGCAGGGGCAGTTCGTAGTCGAGCGAGCGGATGTGCTGGGTGTCGAGCACGCTGTGCACTTGCTCCATCATGTGGTCGGCAATTTCGGGCGGCAGCACCTGGCTCAGGTGGCGGCCCACGCACAGGTCGGAGGCAAACACGCTGCTGGCTTCGTGGCCTTGTTCGTAGTCGAGGTAGTAGCCGTCCTTGTTCATGCGGAAGAAGGTGTCGGGAATGGCGGCCAGCACGGCGCGGTGCTGGGCGTCGGCGATGCGCAGGCGGCTGATGGCGTCGCTGGCGCGCAGCACGTACAGCACCCGGTGGCCGAGGATGGGCCAGTTGATCGGCTTGGAGACGAAGTCGGTGGCGCCGGCCTCGTAGGCGCGGGTGACGGATTCGAGTTCATCGCCGCCGGTGACCATGATGATGGGCACGGCGGCCTGCGTTTCCAGCTTGCGGATTTCGCGGCAGACGCTGAAGCCGTCCATGCCGGGCATGTCGACATCGAGCAGCACCAGGTCGGGCGTGACGCCCTGGAAGCAGGCGAGGGCTTTGACGCCGTCCTCGGCTTCGATGGCGTCGAGGCCGACTTGGGCCAGCATTTCCAGCATCAGCAGCCGCATGGTGGGATCGTCGTCGGCCACCAGTACGAGGCCGCGCTTGGGGGAAGTTGCCATGATCAGGTTTCCTTTTCGAGGAGGGCTCCCAACGCCTGCCGCGCGGCCTGAAAAGAGCGTTCCATATCAGCCAGCAATGGCGCGGCGCCGGCGGTGGTGTGATTGCGTCCGAGGTGTTCGAGTTCTTTGCTGCGCTGGGCCAGCGTGGCGGCGCCGACGTTGGCGGCGCTGGATTTGAGACTGTGCGCGGTCTTGCGCAATTGTTCGGCATCGTCGGCGCTGATGGCTAGGCGCAGCGCGTGCAGTTGCGCGGGCGTGTCGTGCAGGAAGGCTTGCAGGACGCGTTCCAGCAGGGCGTCGCCATTGGCCGGGCTCAGCGCGCGGATGTTGTCGAGTGCCTGGCGGTTGATGGTGTCGCCATCGTCCTGCGGCGCGGTATCGGCATCGGGCGGTGCGGCTGGGCGGGGCAGGCTGATCCAGCGCGACAGGGTTTGCCCCAGCGCCTGCTGGGTGAAGGGCTTGCTCAGGTAGTCGTCCATGCCGGCGGCGAGGCAGGATTCGCGGTCGCCTTGCAGCGCATTGGCGGTGATGGCGATGATGGGCATGCTGCGCGCGCGGCCGCGTTGCTGCTCGTGGCGGCGGATTTCGGTGGTGGCGGCGAAGCCGTCCATGACCGGCATCTGGCAGTCCATCAGGATGACGTCGAAGTCGTCGGCTTGCACCGAGTGCAGCGCTTCCTCGCCGTTGCAGGCGCGGCTGACGTCGAGGCCGAGGCCTTCCAGCATGGCGCTGGCCACTTCCACGTTGACCGGATTGTCTTCAGCAAGCAGCACCTTGCGCCGGCGGCGGCCGCGCGGCGCGTGCGGGACGGCGGCAGGCGCGCGCAGCACGGCGGCGTCGGCGCCACGATCGGTCGACGGCTCGGCCGCACGCGCCTCGCGTCCGCGCGGCGGCAAGGTGATGGCTTCGTACAGGTCGCACTCGCGTGGCGGCTTGATGAGCTGGAAGGCGACGCCGGCTTCGCGCTGCTGCACGCTGTCGGCGGCGTTGCGCTCGGTGGACAGCAGCAGCAACCGGGTGGCCGCCAGTGCCGGTTCGCTGCGCACGGCGGCGGCCAGCGCGAGGCCGCTGGTGCGCGGCTGCTGCATGTCGAGCAGCACCACGTGGTAAGCATGGCCGCGCGCCGCCGCCTGCCGCAGCTGGGACAGGGCGTCGGTCGCGCCGGCGCTAGCGCTGGCAATGCGCCAGGCCGCCAGTTGCCGTTCCAGTGCGGCCCGGCTGGCGGGATTTTCATCGACAATCAAAACGCGGATTCCCTGGGTGGCGGTGGATGGATCGTCGCTGTCAACACGACGTTTATCAAAATTTACGGCAAACCAAAACACCGATCCTTGAGTTAGCGCATGGTCGACGCCAATCGCGCCTCCCATCAGCTCCACCAGTTGTTTTGAGATCGCCAGACCAAGCCCGGTGCCGCCGTGCTTGCGGGTGGTCGAACCATCGGCCTGCGAGAAGGAATCGAAGATGCGCGCGCGCGCCTCGGCCGAGACGCCGATGCCGGTGTCATGCACCTCGAAGCGCAGCTGCACCGCTTGCGCATCTTCCTGCGCCACCGCCACCCGCACCGTGATCGTACCGGCATCGGTGAACTTGATGGCGTTGCCAAGCAAATTGAACAGCACCTGCCGCAGCCGATTCGGATCGCCGCAAATGCTGATCGGAATATTCGGCGCAAGCTCCAGCGCTAGCTGCAAGCCTTTTCCCTGCGCCTGCGGTGCGAACACATTGTCGACATCGTCCAGCAGGTCGCGGAAATTGAAGTGGATGTATTCCACCGTCAGCTTGCCCGCTTCGATCTTGGAGAAATCGAGGATGTCGTTGATGATCACCAGCAGATGCTCGCCGGAGCGCTTGACCATGCTGGTGTAGTGGCGCTGCTGCTCGCTCAGGCGCGTGGCCAGCAGCAGCTCGGTCATGCCAAGCACGCCGTTCATGGGCGTGCGGATCTCGTGGCTCATGGTGGCGAGGAAAGCGCTCTTGGCCTGGCTGGCGGCTTCGGCGGCGTTCTTGGCTTTTTCCAGCTGCTCGGTGCGCACGCTGACCTGGCGTTCAAGCTGATCGCGGTACTGGGCCAGCGCGGCGTCGCGGCCTTCGACCTGCGCCAGCATGTCGTTGAAGCTGTCGATCAGCGCGCCCAGTTCGTCATTGCGCTGATGGATGATGCGGGCCGTGACTTGTCCGCGGCTGACCTGCTGCGCCGCCGCGATCAACTGGCCGACCGGCTCGGCGATGCCGCCCTTGAAGCGCGCCGCCGCCAGCAGCGCCGTGATGAACGCCAGCACGGCCGCCACCGCAGCGGCGCCGAGGTTTTTCAACAGATCGAGCCACATGGGGAGTTGCGATGCTTCCAGCATCACCACGCCGGCATTGTCGTCGCCGTGGTGCAGCACGCGGTAGACGCGTAGGGCTGGCGACCACGGCGGGCCGCTGCGTTCGCTGCGCAGATCGGCGCGGGCCGCAACGTCCTGCGCCGCCAGCGCCTCCGGCCCGGCTTGCTCCGATGGCAGGCGCGGCGACAGGTAGCGCGCCAGAAGCTTGCCTTCGCTGTCGTACAGCGCGGCTTGCAAAATGTCTTTGTTGAGTGCAAGCGTGGCCAGCGTTTGCGCGGCCTGCTGGCGATCGGCGTACAGCAACGCCGTCTTGCTGCCATGGCCGATGATGCCGGCCAGCGCCGACAACTGCTGGCGCGCATCGTCAGTGTGGCTGAGCACGGACGTGGCGGCAAACGCCACGAACACCAGCAGCAAGGCGCTGCCGGTCGACAGCACAGACATGATCGTCAGTTTCATCGCGTGGCCCCATCCGTAAATGCCAATAAGAAAAATATATGCATCAGGCAAGCTCGGCCTTGATCTACATCTAATGCAGGCACGTTTGAGCTGCCTCAAACAACGCGGAATTGAGCGTTGCAAGCTGGGAGCATGGACCTCCAAAAAATCTTGTTTGTCGCGGAAGCGGTCACGCTGGCGCATGTCGGCCGCCCGCTGGCGCTGGCACGCACGCTGGATCGGCAGCGCTACGATGTGCATTTCGCCTGCGCGCCCGGCTACGAGCACTTTTTCAAAGGCAGTGACGTGACCAGCTGGCCGCTGAACAGCATTTCCAGCGCGCGTTTCCTGGCAGCGCTGGCCGCCGGCAAGCCGGTGTACGACGCCCGCACGCTGGCGCAGTACGTGGATGACGATATGCGCCTGCTGATGGCGCTAAGGCCGGATGTGGTGATTGGGGATTTCCGCTTGTCCCTATCGGTCAGCGCGCGGCTGGCGCAAGTGCCGTATGTCGGCTTGATCAACGCTTACTGGAGTCCCTACGTCGACCAGCACTACCAGGTGCCGGCGATTGCGCTGGCGCGGGTGCTGCCGATTCCGCTGGCTGATCGCTTGTTCAGGCTGGTGCAGCCGTTGGCGTTTGCGCTGCACAGCCGGCCGCTCAACTGGGTGCGGCGAGCGTATCACTTGCCGTCGCTGGGCTACGACTTGCGGCGCATCTACACCGATGCCGATCACGTGCTGTACGCCGATATCCCGGAAATGTTTCCGGCGCGCGCTTTGCCGATCACGCATTCCTACCTGGGGCCGGTGACGTGGTCGCCGCCCACTGAGTTGCCGCCGTGGTGGGATGCGCTGCCGGCTGGACGCGAGATTGTCTACGTGACGCTGGGCAGTTCAGGGCAGGGCGCTTTGCTGCCGAAGGTATTGCAGGCGCTGGCGCCATTGCCGCTGACGGTGATTGCCGCGACGGCCGGCAACGTCGATCCCGGCCTGCTGCCGGAAAATGTCCACGTCGCCAGCTACCTGCCGGGCGAGCAGGCGGCGCGGCGTTCGCGGCTGGTGATCTGCAACGGCGGCAGTCCGACCAGCCAGCAAGCGCTGGCGGCCGGCGTGCCGGTGCTGGGCATCGCCGGCAATCTTGATCAATACCTGAACATGGCCGGAGTCGTGAAGACCGGCGCCGGCGCATTGCTGCGTTCGGATCGGCTGGTGGCGGAGCAACTGCGCGCGACAGCGCTACGCCTGCTGGCCGAACCGGAGCCGCGCACGGCGGCCGGCCGGGTGGCGCAGCAGTTTGCGCATTACGACCCCGGCGCGCGCCTGGCCGGTGTGCTGGCGCAGTTGCTGAGCTAGCTTACAGCTGCGCGCGCAACTCCAGGGCAATCACGCGCGGTTTGGTGACGTAGACGTAAGGCGAGCCGACCGCCGAACCCAGCGTGCTGACCGACACGTACTGCTTGTTGGTCAGATTGTTGACCACCAAGCCGATGCCCCAGCGGCTGGACGGCGCCGACCAGGCCAGACGCAGGTCTACGCGTTCGCGCGCCTGACCGATGCCGAGCGCGCCGCCTTGCAGGCAGGTGCCGGTTTGACGGGTATCGGCGTTGCAGCGCTTCTCGCCTTGGTAGCCGACCATCAGGCCGACGTCGGCATTGCCGTCCCATGCCGGCCAGCGCGCGCTGACGCCGGCCGAGGCGCTCAGGTAAGGCGCGCCGGCTGCCTGGCCATCGAGGTTGACGCCGGTTGGCGCGACGTAGTTGGCATAGGTCTGGTCGAGGTATTCGAGCGAACCGTTGAAGCGCCAGATGCGGTTCAGCTTCCACTGCGCCTCGAGGTCAACGCCAGTGCCGTCCTGGTCGCTGTTGACGATCTGGTAGCTCGGGATGCCGCTGGTGGCGCTGGCCGGAACCAAGGTCAGGCTTTGCAGGTTGGTGTACTTGTAGCGGAACACCGACGCGCCGTAGGTCAGGTTGATCGGCTTGAAGGTGCCCTTCATGCCGGCTTCCAGATTGGTCACCAGTTCCTTGTCGTACTGGCCGTTGACGCCGACCGCATCGAAGCCGCCGGACTGGTAGCCCTTGCTCCACGACAGGTAGCCCATGTGGTCAGCCGACAAGTGGTGATCCAGCACCACGCGCGGGCTGAAGTTGTTCCAGCTCTTGTCGGCATTGAAGGCAGCCTTGGACGAGCCCGGATTGGTGAACTGGATGTTGCTGGTCGTGACCGCCTTGAGCGTGGCCGCCTGCGTTGCCGTTAGCAGCTTGGCCGCCACCAGCGAGTTGAAGAAGTTGCCCGCGTTGAGCGCGGCCAGCGTGGCATCCAGGCCCGGCGCGGTGCGCGACGGGTTGTACCAGCTGAACGATTTCTGGTCGTGGGTGTAGCGGCCGCCCAGCGTCAGGTTGGTCTTGTCGCTAACGTGCCAGATGGCGTCGCCATACACGGCGTAGGCGCGGTACTCGCCCTTGTCGTGCATGAACTCCGACCACGACTGGCCCAGCAGGTTGACGCCTTGCAGCGCGGTGTTGCCGGTGGCCTTGCCGAGGCCTTGCGCCAGCGCGGTCAGCGTCGAGTACGGCGCCAGGCCAGCCGAGCGCTTGATGATGGTGTCGAGCGAGGTAGTGGTGGCCGTCACGCTCTGCTCGGAAGCGGCGCGCTCGCGGTAGGCGCTGACGCCGGTGATCCAGTTGAGCTTGCCGGTTTCGCCGCTCAGCTTGAATTCCTGCTGCCACGTCGAGTTGGCTTCAACGATGCCGGTCGACAGTGCCGCGGCTGGATTCGCGCCGGCGTCGTTGTCCTGCCAGTTCTGCGCGTTGTAGTGGCGGTAGGCGGTGGTGCTGGTCAGCGTGGCGAACGACAGCGGCTGTTCCACGCGCAGCGTGACGCCGTCGAAAGTGCGGCCCTGCATATTCGGCTCGGCGTCGTTGTTGAGCTGGGTCTTGAGAGGATCAGTCCAGGTCGACGGGCCGCCGTAGTTGATCTTGTTGCCGGTCAGCGAGAACACCGGCGGGCCGGAGGCGCGCATCACTTCGTGCTCCCAGCTCAGCGTGGCGGACGCTGCTTCGCCTTGCCAGCGCACGGCGGCGCGGAAGCCGCGGTCGCCTTCGTCGCCCATGCGCTTGCCGTTGTAGGCGTTGCGAGCCCAGCCGTCATCCTGCTGGCTGACGGCCGAGATACGGAACGACAAGCTGTCGGTCAGCGGGGTGTTGTACAGCAGCTCGACGTCGCGCGTGCCGCGGCTGCCGACGCGCACTTGGCCGCTGGCCTGCACGCGGTTGATCGGTTCATTGGTGACGATGGAAATCGCGCCGGCAGCGGCGTTGCGGCCGAACAGCGTGCCCTGCGGGCCTTTCAGCACTTCGATGCGTTTGACGTCGTTGAAGTTGAGCAGCGAGCCGCCGTTCTTGCCGGTGTAGACGCCGTCGCTGTAAATGCCGACCGGCGAGTCGGTGCCGATGCCGAAGTCCTGGGTGCCGACGCCGCGCAGGTAGACCGACGGGCGGGTCGATTGCGAAGTGTCGATGGCCAGACCGGGCACGAAAGCATCGACGTCGGCCAGGCTGGCCATGCCCATGTCCTTGAGCGCAGCGCCGGACATGGTCTGCACGGCGATCGGCACGTTCTGGATTTGCTGGCTGCGGCTCTGGGCCGTCACTACCACCACTTGTTCGCTCTCTTGCGCGTAACTGACGGACGCGGCCATGCTTGCCAGCGCCACACTGACCGCGCTGGCGCACAGGCGCAGCGGCAGCCGTTGTTGAATCAAACTCACAGTCTTCTCCCGTTGAATGACACTTCAAAACGCCGGCCGTATCGCCTGCTGAAATTGATTCTAAGGTTTGCACTATGATTAAAATAGGAGCATTATCGCCATAATTATGACCAATACCGCCACCATTGCCCCCCATTTTGAGGTTCAAGTCCTGTGTTTTCCAGAGGCCATGACGGGAACCGTGTTCGCCGCAGTGGACGTGCTGCGGGTGGCCGACGCCGTGCTGAGGTTGCGAAATCCCCACGCTATCAGCCCCTTGAGCTGGAAGGTGGTGACGCCGCCCGGTAGCGCGGCGCCGTTCGATACCGCATTGCCCGGCGTGTTCGCTTCCACGCCGGCGCGGCCGTCGCCGGCGCCAAAAAATACCGTGATGATGCTGCCGGCGTTGTACGCCGCCAACGCTCTGGAGCTGCCGGTGATTGCCGCGCGCTACCCGGCGCTGCTGGCGATGCTGAAGGCGCACGTCGAGCAGGGCGGCATTGTAGCGGCGTGTTCCACCGGGTTGATTTACCCGGCGCTGGCGGGCATGCTGGACGGCTTGAGCCTCGATACGCACTGGGCGTTCAAGGCATTTTTCCAGCGGCGTTTTCCGGCCAGTGATTTTTCCAGCCCGGACAGCATGAGCTTCTATCCGCAGCTGTATTCCTGCGTGGCGCCGTCGCAGCAGACCGAGTTCATGATCGCGATTCTCGCGCGGCTATTGGATGAGCAGGTGGCGCACGGCTGCACGCGGCTGTTGCAGTTGCAGGTGGAACGCCAGCAATTGGGCAATCAACTAATGGAGCAGGATTGGTTGTCGATGACGTCCGACAGCCCGGTGTACCGCGCCAAGCAGTGGCTGGAGGCGAACATTGAACAACCGTATGATTTGGCCGCGCTGGCCGCCGTGGCCTCGTCGAGCGAACGCACTTTGCTGCGCCACTTCCGTGCCGTGCTGGGCATGACGCCGCTGGAGTATCTGCAAGACTTGCGCGTGCAGCGCGCCAAGGTGATGCTGGAAATTAGTTTGAATAGTTTGCAGACTATCGCCAACGCCTGCGGCTACACCAACGCCAGCACCTTCAGCAAATTGTTCCGCCGCGCCATCGGCATGAGCCCGGGCGAATACCGCCGCAACCACACCTTCCGCACCAAGCGCGCCCACTGGCGCATCACGCCGCACTGAGGAATAAAAAAAAGCGGATCGGGAGACAGGAGGCCGATCCGCTGCAAAAGACCGCTGCTGCGGTCACGACTGTGCTTTACGGCGCGTGCCCAGCGCGAGTCCCGCAAAGCCCAGACCGATCAGTGCCAGGGTGGCAGGCTCCGGGATGGTGGCGAAGCTCTGCGAGGAGTCCACTTTCAGGAACGGCACCGTGGTGGGCGTTGCACCGTCCCACATCATGGTTGGCGTGAAGAACGACGGCACGTTGGTGGTGCCGGTGAATTTGTCGACGAAGATGGAGCCGGTGACGGCGTCCAGGTACAGCGGGTCGACATAGTCGATCATGAAGCGCGAGTCGAAGGAGCCGGTGCCGACTGCGCCCGAGGCGCTGAAGCTGGCCTCGTTGAACACGAGGTGGCCGGACATGATCATGATGCCGTCGCCATCGCTGCCAGCGCCGGTGCCGCAACCGGCCGAGGTCGCGCCTTCGCCATAGCAGCGCACGGTGGCGCCGCCGTTACCGGGCACGGCCTTGCTGCCGTCGGTGATGCGGTCGAGGAAGATGGCAACGTTTTGCACGCCCGCGCGCAGCGGATCGACATCCATGGCGGCCGATTGCGTGGCCGGCAGGCCGAAGTTGACGGTGGTGGCGGTCTGCGCGGTGACCAGCTCCTGGAAGCGCACCACTTTGCTGATCTCAAACGTGGAGTTCAGCCCGGCCGGCGTCACGATGCCGGGGATATTGCTGTTCGACATAGTACCGACCACCATTTGCGAGCGCAGTTCGGTCAGGTAGGGCGCGGTGGCGCCGGGGCCGACGATGCGGCCGGGAATGAACCCGGTGGCGAGACCGGTGTCGGTGACGTTGGTCCACAGGTCGGCATAGGTGGTGTAGGCGCCAGTGCCGGTCGGATCAAGGCCGAGGGTAGGGCCGGCGCTGGCGGTCAGCGGCGCGGCCAAGGCGGCTGCCAGCATGGCGACTGCCAGCGCGGGTTGGATGGTTTTCATGAACGCTCCTCGAAAAAGGCCACGGGAATCGAAGCCGTAGCGTTCAAAGAGCAAAACCCTTGCCAGTACAGGCGCGCTTTTAAAATCAAGGACTTGCGCTGAGGGCAGCGGGCGGGTGTAAAAAATTCCGTCAGGGCGCAGCCCGGATGCGGCGCGCCGGGATGCCGCCCCAGATTTCACCGGCAGCAATCCGCGTGTCCTTGATCACCACCGCGCCGGTGGAGACGATGGCGTTGTCGCCGATCTGCACCCCGGCCATCACCACGGCCTTGGCGCCGATGGTGACGGTGTTGCCGATGTGGACGGCCTTCAGTTCCAGCCGCGCGCCTTCGATCACGTGGGCGAAAATCACCGCATCGTGGCCGATGATGGTGTTGCTGCCGATGCGCGTGAGCGGCGGGTCGAGCAGGGCACCGGCGCTGTAGGTATTGGCGCCGAGCTTGGCGCCCAGTGCGAGGTAAATCAGGCGCTGGATCGGCACCGGGATGAAGTGGGTGCGGATCAGCGAATTGAACAGCAGCAGGTAGAACAGGATGTTGACGTTGGCGACCAGTTCGTGGCGCGAGTGCTCTGGCACTTCGCCTTCGCGCAGCGGCAATGCGAGCAAGAAGCAGCGGTAGACCAGGAACGCGTACAGGTAGATCAGCAGCAGCGCCAGCAGGAACAGGGTAACGCCGCGAAAATCGCCGAGCGGCAGGCTGCCAAACACCAGCGCAGTGGTGCCGATCGCCAGCACCAGTATCAGCGCCAGCAGGCCGAGAAAGACCGCGATCTGTCCGGGCCGGATGGCGCGCATTATCTGCCTCCGCCGGCGATCAGCAATTCGCGCAGCGGCCGCCGCAGCGAGCGCGACTGCGCTGCTTCACCCGAACCGATGCGGCCCATGAATACCGCGGCGTCCCAGTCCGCTTGGCCGACCAGCGCCGCGCCTTCGCGCGACAGTTCGGCGGCGCGTTCTTGCATGCCCGGCGTGCTGGAGAATACGCGACCTTCGCGCACGTAGCGCGAGAAAATCAGCGGAGTTAGTTCCG
Organism: Duganella rivi; assembly: GCF_009857435.1. Taxonomy (GTDB): domain Bacteria; phylum Pseudomonadota; class Gammaproteobacteria; order Burkholderiales; family Burkholderiaceae_D; genus Rugamonas; species Rugamonas rivi. The sequence goes on along the minus strand of NZ_WWCK01000004.1, from coordinate 694,068 downwards.
GCTGTAATTGCAGGCCCTGTGCCGTGGCCGTCAGCCAGAAGCGCTGCATGGCGCGGCCGGCGGCGATGTAATCGTCGATGCGCTGCGGCCGGCGTTCGGCCACCAGCACGAAATGCGCGGCGCAAGCGAGGCCGGGAACCAAGTCCATCTGCAAGCGCGGCGCCAGCGTGCCGGCCAGCCAGGTGTTGAAGAAATGCACGCGCTGCCAATCCTGCATTACCCAGCGCATCAGCTTGGTGGTCATGGCGTCGGCGCCGAGGGCCTGGTCGGGGATGCGGTCTTCGCTGTAGCGGGCGTTCCACTCGATGATGGACTTGTGCACGTTGTGCGCTTCCGGCATGGTCAGGCGCAGCTTGGCGTTGCGGAACATCAGGCGCGCGGCGGCCATGCGTTGGCTGCCTTCCAGCCAGAGCACGCGGTAGCCTGCCGGCAGCGTGGCGCTGAGCGCGGCCTTCTCGGTCGCCGTGAGCGGACGGCGGCTCAGCGCGCGCCGCTGCACGCTGCGCGCCAGGATGGCGTCGGCCAGCGGATCGGGCTCAATGGTGGGCGAGGGGAGGAATTCAATGCTGAGGGTGGGACGCGTGTCCGGCGTATCCGGGTGGCGCATGCTGCGCATCTCGAGCTGGAAGGTACTGGCGGCGATGGCCATGGTTTCCAGCAGCGCACCAAGCGAGATTTGGCTCGGATGGCCGTCGAGGTCGTAGACGCAATGGTCGCGCGTGTCGTGGCCGTGCACCACCAGCCGGCGTTCATCGAGCACTTCAAAGCGCCATGGCTGCGTGTTGTCGCCGCTAGGCGCCCAGCGCGCCAGTTCGAGGATTTGTTCCAGCGTGCTGTCCAGGTGCTGCTCCATTTTGTTCATGTGTTACCTCCGGGCCGGCGTCGCTGCGCCAGCATCATGGCCAGCCGCTGCAACGGGTTGCGGTGTCCGCCGGGACGCCATGTGCGCACCAGCTTGTTGCGGAAAGCGTCGAATTGATAGCCCCATGGGGCGGGCCGCGCGTCGCCGCGTTTCAATAAAATTTTCAGCGCCTCGGTTGCCGCCGCGCCGGCGCACAACTCGCAGCCCATGATGGTAGATGGCCCGCGCTGTTCTTTCAAGTTGATGCTGGAGGGATCGACCAGGTAGCCGCCGTGCAGTCCAGCGGGCGCTAGCCCGACGAGAAAACGCAAGGCCTTTTCCATTTCCGGCTTGTCGCCCCAGCCGAAGTAATCCTCAAACGTCATATGCCCCGGCAGGAAATTCAGCACTGCCGTGCCCATGCCCAGCGGCGCCGCCGTCACGGCCGGAATGCCGAGCCGGGCGCAGGAAGCAAAGGTGGCCTGGCGCGCGCCGAAGGCAAAGAAATCCAGCCCGTCGACGTACAAGTCTACACCTTCAAAGAACGCGCCAAGATTGTCGTGGCTGACGCCCGATGGAAAGCGCACCAGCTTGAGTTCGGGATTGATGTCGAGCGCCATAGCGGCCAGCACGTCCACCTTGGGCAGCCCCAGCGTAGACACGGTCGCACCGACTTGCCGGTTGAAATTGGCAATGTCGAATGTGTCGAAATCGGCTATGTGAAACGCGCCGATGCCCAGCCGCGCCAGCGTCAGCAAATGCACGCCGCCGACGCCGCCCATGCCGGCAATCGCCACGCGCTTGCTGCGCAAGGCGGCCTGCTCGGCCGGCGTGACCCAGCCGATATTGCGCGCGTATGCCTGTTGGTAAATATAAGCCATCTTGATTGGATGGCCGGGAACGCTGAAAGTTCCTCGCGGGCGAAAAAAAACCGGCTCACTGGGAGCCGGTCTTGGTTAGCAATGGATTAGCAACAACCGCCGCGCTTGCCTGCGCCGCCGTAGCGCGCCTCTTGCCGTTCGCGGAAGAATTCCTCGTACGTCATGTAAGGCTCGCCGGGATGCGTGCTTTCCCGGTGGGTGACGTATGCATCGTAATCAGGCAGGCCCATCATCAGGCGCACGCTCTGCCCGAGATAACGGCCGGCCTTGGCGATTTCGCCCAGCATCACTGCACCTTGGCGGTGTTGAGGACCATCGGGCTTTCGTTCGCGGTCGGCTTGCTGGCGGCGCGCGCTGCCTGCACGGTGCGGAAGCCGAAGATCAGCACGCTCAACACCACGATCACGAAGAAGCCGGCCAGCGAAGCGTCGAGATAATCGTTGAAGATCACCTGCTGCATCTGGGCGATGGACTTGGCCGGGGCCAGGACCTTGCCTTCATCCAGCGCTGCCTGATACTTGGCGGCGTGGGCCAGGAAACCGACCTTTGGATTGGCATCGAAGATTTTCTGCCAGCCAGCGGTCAGCGTGCACAGCAGCAGCCATACGGTCGGCACGATGGTGACCCAGGCGTACTGGCCGCGCTTCATCTTGAACAGCACGCAGGTGCCGAGGATCAGGGCAATCGCGGCCAGCATCTGGTTGGCGATGCCGAACAGCGGCCACAGGGTGTTGATGCCGCCCAGCGGATCGACCACGCCCTGGTACAGGAAGTAGCCCCAGGCCGCCACGCACAGGCCGGTAGCGACCAGGTTGGCGAAGGTGTTTTCGGTTTTCTTCATGGCCGGCACAAACGCGCCCAGCAGATCTTGCAGCATGAAGCGGCCGGCACGGGTGCCTGCGTCCACCGCGGTCAGGATGAACAGCGCTTCGAACAGGATCGCGAAGTGGTACCAGAAGGCCATCATCTCGCGGCCGCCCAGCACGCCGGACAGGATGTGCGCCATGCCCACCGCCAGCGTCGGTGCGCCGCCGGCGCGGGAAATGATGCTGTGCTCGCCAACGTCCTTGGCGGTTTGCACCAGCATTTCAGGCGTGATGTAGAAGCCCATCTGCGACACGGCTTGAGCAGCGGACTCAGCGGTAGTGCCCAGCAGTGCCGCCGGCGAGTTCATGGCGAAGTACACGCCCGGGTCGATGGTCGAGGCGGCCACCAGCGCCATGATGGCAACAAACGATTCCATCAGCATCGCGCCGTAGCCGATGAAGCGGGCGTGGGTTTCGTTCTCGATCATTTTCGGCGTGGTGCCCGACGAGATCAGCGCGTGGAAGCCGGACACGGCGCCGCAAGCGATGGTGATGAACAGGAACGGGAACAGCGAGCCTGCCCACACCGGGCCGGTGCCGTCGATAAACTTGGTCATTGCCGGCATTTGCAGGTGCGGCGCAACGATCAGGATGCCCAGCGCCAAACCAACGATGGTGCCGATTTTCAGGAAGGTCGACAGGTAATCGCGCGGCGCCAGCAGCAGCCACACCGGCAGTACCGAGGCAACGAAGCCGTAGCCGATCAGCATCCAGGTCAGCTCAGTGCCGGTGAAGGTGAACATTGGCGCCAGCGCCGGGTTCTCTTGCACCCACTGGCCGCCGAAGATGGCCGCCATCAGCAGCACAAAGCCGATGATCGACACTTCACCAATCTTGCCAACGCGGATGAAGCGCGAGTACACGCCCATGAACAGCGCGATCGGAATGGTGGCCATCACGGTGAAGCTACCCCATGGCGAGCCGGTCAGCGCCTTGACCACGATCAGCGCCAGCACCGCCAGGATGATGACCATGATCATGAAGGTGCCGAGCAGCGCGATGTTGCCCGGAATCGGGCCCAGCTCCGACTTGATCAGGTCGCCCAGCGAGCGGCCGTCGCGGCGCATCGAAATGAACAGCACGATGAAGTCTTGCACCGCGCCGGCAAACACCACGCCGGCCAGGATCCACAGCATGCCGGGCAGGTAGCCCATCTGCGCGGCCAGTACCGGGCCGACCAGCGGGCCGGCGCCGGCAATCGCGGCGAAGTGGTGGCCGAACAGCACGTACTTATTGGTCGGTACGTGGTCGAGACCGTCGTTGAGCTTGTTGGCCGGGGTCATGCGGCGGGCGTCCAGGCCCAGCACTTTGTCGGCGATGTACAGGCTGTAGAAGCGGTAGGCGATCAGGTAGACGCAGACCGCGGCAATCACGATCCAGATGGCGCTGATCGATTCGCCGCGGTGCAGCGCCACCACGCCCAGCGCCGAGGCGCCAAACAAGGCCAGTGCGGCCCACCCGAGCTTGCTTGCCAGGGTATTTGGTACGGTGTTCATTGTGTCCTCCAAGGTGTCTTTTTACTTATGACGAGTATTCATGATTGTGATATCCCCCGCAAGCGCAGCACTACGCAACGTGCATGCGTATAACTACGTAGGATTCCGGGCGTGCCGAGGCGTAGAATTCGGGGCTACAAGAATACGAGCGGAGCGGGCGCGATGAAGTTGCGGCAAAAAGTGATTTTTCTGGCGATCACGCCGCTGATACTGGCGCTGTGCGCGATTGCGCTGGCGGTGCGCCACCAGTCCGTGCTGCTGGCCCAGCAGCAGCGCGCCACCATCCAGCAAGCTTACCTGAGCAGCAAGGAGGCTGAGCTCAAGCACTACGTGGCGCTGGCCTCGCACTCGATTTCCCACCTGTACGATTCCGGCCGCGATGATGCCGCCACCCGCAACGAGGCGATGCGCATCCTGTCCTCGCTCAGCTACGGCGACGACGGCTATTTCTTCCTGTACGACATGCAGGGCAACACGCTGATGCACCCGCGCCAGCCGGAGCTGGTCGGCCAAAACCTGTTCGGCCTGCGCGATGAATACGGCCAGTTGACCATCCAGAACCTGATCCAGCGGGCCAAGGCCGGCGGCGGGCTGGAGCGCTATATGTGGGTCAAGCCATCCACGCACAAGCCGGTGGCCAAGCTCGGCTACGTGATTGCCATGCCGAAGTGGGGCTGGATGATGGGCACCGGCATTTATCTGGACGATGTCGACCAGGCGCTGGCCAAGGTCGACGTCCAGCAGTCCGGCAACATCCACAACACCATGCTGTGGATCGCCGGCATTGCGATTGCGGCCGCCGTGGCGGTGGCCAGCTCGGGGCTGGCGCTGAATATCAGCGAATTGCGCGTGGCCGACGCCAAGCTCAAGGTGCTGGCCCAGCGTGTGGTTGAATCGCAGGAAGAAGAGAGGGCGCGGCTGTCGCGCGATTTGCACGACGGCATCAGCCAATGGCTGGTATCGATCAAGCTGCAAATCGAAGCCGGCATCATTCGCCTGTCGTCCGGCAAGCCCGAGCAGCAGCAGGCGGCGCAGGCCGTGTTCGAGCACGCGGCCGACCAGCTCAGCAATGTCATGGCCGAGGTGCGCCGCATCTCGCACAACCTGCGCCCGGCCATCCTCGACGACCTCGGCTTGGCCGCCGCCTTGCAGCATCTCACCAAAGAGTACACCCTCAGCAGCGGAACCCCGGTACACTTTGAAGCGTCCGGCTGCACCGAGGGCTTGCCGGACGTGGCCAACACCGTGCTGTTCCGGCTGGCGCAGGAGGCGCTGACGAATATCGAGCGCCACGCCGGCGCCAGCCGCATCGACATCACGCTGGCCGGCGACGAGCAGCACGTGACGCTGCGCATCCGCGACGACGGCCACGGTTTTGACGCTGAGGGCATCGCCCTGCATCCGCAGCGCGGCATCGGCTTGCGCAATATGATGGAACGGATGGACGCCATCGGCGGCCGCTTTGAAATCGTGTCCTCGACCGATGGCACGCTGGTAACGGCTTCAGCCCCTAACAATAGTTGAATCAAAATGACGAATGCGACGATCAAAATCCTGCTGGTAGACGACCACCCACTGGTGCGCGATGGCCTGCGCGCGCGGCTGGAAGCCATGCCGCAATTTGAAGTGGTGGCCGAGGCGGGCGGCGCGTCCGAGGCGCTGGAGCAGGCCGGCCGCCACGAGGTCGACCTGGTGCTGATGGACATCAATATGCGCGGCACCAACGGCATCGAGGCCACCGCGCTGTTCAAGCAGGCGTTTCCGCGCATTGCCGTGCTGATCCTGTCGATGCACGACAAGCTGGAATACGTGTCGCAGGCGATCCAGGCCGGCGCCCGCGGCTACGTGCTCAAGGATGCGCCCGGCAAGGACATCGTGGTGGCGATCGAAACCGTGATGTCGGGCGGCATCTACTACAGCGCCGCGCTGGCCCGCCAGCTGGCCCAGCCGCAAAACCAGGACAACCAGCTGACCTCGCGCGAGCACGAGGTGCTGCGCCACATCGCCAACGGCGAGTCCAACAAGCAAATCGCCCGCGCGCTCGACCTCAGTGTGCGCACCGTGGAAACCCACCGCCTCAACATCAAGCGCAAGCTCGGGATTGAAGGGCAGGCCGAGCTGATCCGCTTCGCCGTCCAGAACGCGCAATGATATCGGTACCATGTGGCAAAACACCGACGCCCGCTTCTAATACTGTTGAGCAATTTCTAACAGTGCGTGTTTCTACGGCAATATCTGCTATATTCCTGCTCCGACCGCAGATTATTGCAATTGTGTAAAAGAAAACGTTAACGCGCGCTGTCAATTGGTCTTATACTGGTTATATTGCTAATTGCTCTACTATCTTTATGGTATTTGATTGCCTTAAGTCAAGTGTTGGTCTAAGATGGCGCGCATAACCTCGATGAGATATTGATGTCTGCGCCTGAAATCAGCCTGTTTCCACTGGTGAAATTGCAAGCAGTATCCAACGCTCATAACGAGTGGGTGGCACTGACTTTTGAGCTATCGCACTATGAAGGCGATGCTTTCCAGGCAGCTTTAACGCTGCTGAAAACGCCCGACGTGTTTGCCGCGTTGGCGCCGCTGGATTGCATCCTTCCCGTCCCGAATCCGCAACTGCTGGAGCAGTCTCACCTCGAGACGCTGCAAGCGAACCGCATCATCCTGCGCGTCCCGGCTGCTGCCTGCGCCGATGTTGCGATCCAGAAAAAACTGTCCGGCTATGCCGACGCCGGCTACCGCATCAAGCTCGACGGCGTGGCTGAGGGCTCGGCCGCCACCATGAGCGGCGCCCGCTCGCTGATGGTCGACGCCTCGACGACGCTGCCGCCGGTGCTGGCGCTGGTGGCCCAGCCGGGCCCGCATCTGGCCACCGGCATGGGCAGCGAAGCCCGCATTGCCGAATGCGCCAAGGCCGGCTTCAGCTGGTTCGCCGGCGATTTCGCGCTGCATCCTGAACACGACGCCAGCCAAGGCGACGGCACCTCGCGCAAGCGCCTGCTGGCGCTGCTGGGCTTGCTGGCGCGCGACGCCGATTCGCGCGAGCTGGAAGTGCTGCTCAAGCAAGACCCGGCGCTGGCCTACCACCTGCTCAAGCTGGTGAACTCGGCGGCATTTGCGCTGAGCTCGCCGATTCACAGCTTCGGCCAGGCGATCAACGTGCTGGGCCGCCGCCAATTGCAGCGCTGGCTGCAACTGCTGCTGTACGCGCGCCAGCAAGACGACGGCCTGGCCAACCCGCTGTTGCCGCTGGCGGCGGTGCGCGCGTCCATGATGGAAGGCCTGGCCAAGTCGCTGGGCTGGGACCGCGATCAGCAGGACATGGCTTTTGTAGCCGGCGTGTTCTCGCTGCTGGACGTGCTGCTGGCGATGCCGATGACCGAAATCGTCGCGGCGCTCAGCCTCGACCTCGATGTGGTGATGGCGCTGCTGGATCGCGCCGGCCCGCTGGGCGACTTGCTCAAGCTGGTGGAGCACCACGATAGCGCCAGCCTCGAACAGGCCGGTATCTCCCACGAGACCTATTGGGAAGCGCAGTTGCAGGCTTACCACTGGGCGATCCAGGTGAGCAGGAATATCTAACCGATGCTCGCGCAACCCGTCTCCGATTTCCTGACCAATAGCGCGGCCCTATGCGACGCCGTGCTGCGCCTGCGCGGCGCCGCACTGAGCGAGGAATTGGGACGCATCGTCCGCGCCGTGCTGAATAGTCCGCTGGGCGAGTACGTGCCGCTGGATTCGTTCTCGGTGCTGCTGGCGCCGCCGCTGGAGCCGGTAATGGCGGCCAATGATGACGCGGTGCCGACCCTGATCCAGGAAATCCGTTTCGACGACAATTTGTTTGGCCGCTTCGTGGTCTCTGGCCGCGCGCACTACAGCGATCAGGATCGCCAGCACTTGGCCAGCCTCGCCAGCCTCGCTGGCAGCGTGCTGCAAGTGCACTCGGTGGCGCAGCGTACCACCCATGCCTACGTGCAGGTGGAGGCCAAGCTACAGCATCAGGCGCAGATCCTCGACCAGATCCATGAGTCGGTGCTGACTATGGACATGAATGGCTTCATCATCAGCTGGAACAAGGGCGCGGAGCGCCTGTTCGGCTACACCGCCGTGGAAGCGGTGGGCCGCAACATCCTGTTCCTCTACGATGACGAAGACGTCGGCTTCCACGACGACTTCCTTGAACAAGGCGGCCGCCTGATGGAAGTGCGGCGCAAGAAGAAAAACGGCGAAGTGTTCTGGGCCAGCCTGTCGCTGTCGCCGCTGTGTGACATAAACGACCGCTCGATCGGCTTGATCGCCTACCTGACCGACATCACTGAACGCAAGATGGCGGAGGAGCGCATCCACCACCTCGCGTACTACGACGCGCTGACCAACCTGCCGAACCGCACGCTGTTGACCAAGCTGGTCGACCAGGCGCTGATGGTCGCGCAGCGCAACAAGGCGCATGGCTGCGTGCTGTTCATCGACCTGAATCGCTTCAAGCTGATCAACGACACGCTGGGCCGCAAGATCGGCGACGAGCTGCTGGTGGAAGTGGCGCGCCGCTTCCGTACCGTGCTGCGCGATCAGGATCTGGTGGCGCGTCTGGGCGGCGATGAATTCGCGGTTGGGCTGTTCGACATCGGCCAGCACTTCGAGGCCAGCATGGTGGCGCAGAAACTGCTGGCATCCTTGAATGCGCCGATCTACATTGACGGCCACGACTTGCGCGTGGGCGGCAGCATCGGCATCAGCGTGTATCCGCAAGATGGCCACGATGCGGAGACCTTGCTGCGACTGGCCGACATCGCCATGTACCGCGCCAAGCAAGAGGGCGGGGCGGATGGCGATCACATCGCCTTCTACAGCCAGGATATGAATCAGGGCATGCAGGAACGCATGCGCATCGAGACCGGCTTGCGCAACGCGCTCGGTAACGGCGAGCTGCTGCTGCACTACCAGCCGAAGTACTCGATCCCGGATGGGAAAATCATCGGCGCCGAGGCGCTGGTGCGCTGGCGCCATCCTGAACGCGGACTGGTGCCGCCGTCGGAATTCATTCCGTTGGCCGAGGCGACCGGCCTGGTTGTTCAGGTGGGAGAGTGGGTGCTGGAGACCGCGTGCGCGCAGGCGCAGGCGTGGAAGGATGCAGGTTTGCCGCCGATCCGTTTGGCGGTGAATGTGTCCGCGCGCGAGTTCACAGCGGCGTTGCCGGGGCGCGTTAGCGATACCTTGAAGCGTTACGGCCTTGAGCCTTCGTGGCTGGAACTGGAAATCACCGAGAGCACGCTGATGAACAACATCGACCGCGTGATCGGCATCATGGATCGGATTACGGCCATGGGGGTGACCCTGTCGCTCGATGATTTCGGCACCGGGTATTCGTCGCTGTCCTACTTGAAGCGCTTCCCGATTGATACGCTGAAGATCGACCGTTCGTTCACGGTCGGCATTCCGAGCGATACCAACGATTGCGCGATTGCCAACACCATCATCAGCATCGCGCAGCAGTTGAAGCACAAGGTGATTGCGGAAGGCGTGGAGACGGTCGAGCAACTGGCGTTCCTGAAGAATTCCGGCTGCAACGAGGTGCAGGGATATCTGTTCTCCAAGCCGCTGGAAGCGGATGCGTTTGAGCGTGCGTTGCGGGAAAATTGGGCGCCGGGCAGGTCGAGCCGGGCGGCGTAGAGGCGATTGGGTGGTTTTAGCCCGAGAAATCTGTATAATGTTGCACACTTAGGAAGCGTGGCCGAGTGGTTGAAGGCAGCAGTCTTGAAAACTGCCGACGGTGAGAGCCGTTCGTGAGTTCGAATCTCACCGCTTCCGCCACCTCATATTAATAAGCCCTTGTATATCAAGGGCTTTATTTTTTGTATCCCTAGATTAAGCGGCGCTCTTGCTCTCCATCCTGAAGTCAATTTAGGCGTGGTTGCGGAAATGGTTTCCGCAACTCTCGACTTTGCAGTGCCGTTCCTCCCATCCTTTAGCCGCTAAGCCGCGTGATTTTCGTGTGTAGCTGTGTCGCACCTGTGTAATAAATACTGTACATCTATACACGTGCGTTAAAAACAGTGTAAAATTTGTTTAGTCCAGTTAATCGCAATAAATTTCACAGGAAAAACAAAGAGTTACCATGTCAATGGACGAATTAGAGATAATTAAAACGGATTTAGCCCAGCTTGTCAGGCTGTCACTTTCTGAGCAGGCCGATGATGTGCGCCTTTTTGTTGCGCGCTTGGTCCGCAAATATCGAGCGACAGAACCGCAACTGGCAGAGCAGCTCGACTTATTCCTGCGAAACCGCCCAACGCGGACGAGCTCGCCGCTGCGCCGTGCGCCGCCGCCGCCAAAGACCCAGCATGCTATGCCAGTCGACGATGAGTCTCGTTTAACACTCCTTCGCGTGTTTAACGATCCTCGCGACTTCCCGGCTCCGCTATTCTCCGAGGAGCTGGGTGCTTCTCTGGCCCAGCTTGTGGAGGAGCGTAGACAAACGGATCGCCTTTTGGCTGCCGGACTTCAGCCTTCACGCTCAGCGATTTTTGTTGGCCCACCGGGGGTTGGTAAGTCACTGACTGCGCGATGGCTTGCCGCACAATTGGGCGTTCCACTTTACATCCTCGATTTGACCGCAGTGATGAGCAGCTTACTGGGAAAAAGTGGCAGTAATCTGCGCTCTGCTCTCGATTTTGCGAAGCGAGTACCTTGCGTACTTTTCCTCGATGAGATCGATGCTATTGCAAAACGTCGCAGTGACGAGGCGGATGTGGGCGAGCTGAAGCGGCTTGTTAACGTAATTCTCCAAGAGGTTGATAACTGGCCTTCCACGAGTTTGCTGGTTGCGGCAACGAATCACCCCGAACTGATTGATCCTGCCCTTTGGCGTCGTTTCGATCTGGAAATCAAGTTTGAGCTTCCTGAACAGGCGGCAATCAAGGATGCAATGCGTCGCTTCCTTGGAAATGACCTTCCATTGCTGGCCAAGTGGATCGATGTTCTTGCCCTTGCGTTTAAGGGCTTTTCGATCAGCGATATCGAGCGTTCAATACAGAAATTCCGCCGCACCCTAGCATTGGGAACGGCATCAGATGCAGATTTAATTGAAGAGTTCATTAGAGGGCGCACGCAAGCGCTTGAGCGCTCGGCGCGTATCGAACTGGCGGTAATGCTCGCCAAAACGAAAACGCTGTCACAGCACGTTGTTTCTGATTTAACTGGAGTCAGTCGTGACACCATCCGTAAGTATGTCAGCGAAACCACCAAAACTGTAAAGGGACATAAGAAAGCATGAACAAACCGAACTTTCTGATCGGTCGCGGAGAACTTCTTGTGCGCGACATTAAGGGGCCGAAGCGCTTTGGCGACAAGGCTGAGGTCTATCCGTACTCTTATGCAATCGAACGTCTGACGCCGAAGCTGGAGCGTGCATCCCGCGCGCTCGATGCATTGCCAGAAGAGGCTTGCCCACGTGATTTCGGCGTCGCTCTCTTGACCCTCAACCCGGGCTACATCGCTCGATCATATTTTCCTGTTGCGCTGCTGCGTGCGGCGGGCTTGGAATCGGTGGGCAGTCGAACCGTCAAAATCACGCCAGAAGCTTGGACAAAGAAAGGTGCGCCGGCTGAATCGAGCACTACTCAACTGTTCGTTGCCGGCAAGCGTAGCGTTTTCCGCAGCTTGCCTAGTTGGATTCAGTATGCCGAACAGGATTCCGATGAAGCCCTTGATATTGCCCACATTGAGGATTTCGAAGCGTTCTTGCCGGGAGAGCGGGTGCGCGATTATGGTAGTGAGAAGGAGCGATTCTTCGAGGTTGGGCTTCACCTACTGTCAGACGAAGGCTCTGCGTTCATCCAGAAGGCATTCTCCCAGTTCGCCGCAAAGCAGGATGTAAAGCTTCATGTTGAGCTGGCATTTCGAGCCGGGAATTTGTGGTTCGTCCCAGCAGAGGGGAGTCGCAAATCTGTGGAGCGGCTTTCTTCGTTCTCTTTTGTGCGAGTTATCCGGCCGATGCCAAGTTTGCGTGGCATGCGTCCCGTGACGCGTGGCTCAAGCGTCTCCGTTACTTGCCAGTTGCCCAATGCGCAGCCGCTTTCCTCAGAGCCGCGGGTCGCAATTCTGGATGGTGGGCTCCCGGCACAACACCCTATCGGCCCTTGGTTGAAAGCTTACCATCGCTTAGATCCGAATGCAGCGGATGATCCAGAGGCGAATGAGCATGGTCTGGGGGTAACATCAGCGTTCTTGTTCGGGCCGCTTCAGCCGGGTGGAATTGCGGAGCGCCCGTACTCTTATGTCGATAATGTTCGTGTCCTTGACGAGGATTCGGACACGGAAGACCGTCTTGATATGTATCGCACACTGGGGTTTGTGGAGCAAGTGCTGCTGTCCCGGCAATACGAGTTCATTAATCTCAGCCTCGGGCCGGATCTGCCGATTGAAGATACTGATGTTCACGCGTGGACAGCGGTAATCGACGATCTCCTTAGCGACGGCGACACGTTTATGACTATCGCGGTAGGCAACAATGGTGAGCATGATCGTGACTCGGGTAACGCGCGCGTTCAAGTCCCATCTGATTGTGTCAATGGCATTGCCGTTGGTGCAGCAGACGCAACTAGCGCGAGCTGGGCACGCGCGCCGTACAGTGCAATTGGTCCGGGACGTAGTCCGGGGGTAATGAAGCCTGACCTGCTGGCTTTCGGCGGTGAAACATCTCAGTACTTCCACGTGCTGACGCCGTCGAGCAAGCCGCGACTCTCACCGCAGATGGGGACGAGCTTTGCTGGCCCTTACTTGTTGCGTAGCGCTGTAGGGATGCGTGCGATCTTAGGCGCTGAACTTTCTCCGTTGACGCTTAAGGCGCTGTTGATTCATGGCGCAGATCCGGGGCAGTACGATAAATGCGAGGTTGGCTGGGGTAAGATCCCTGAGGACTTGATGACGCTTATCACGTGTCCTGACGGCGTGGCGCGAATCATCTATCAGGGTGAGCTCAAACCCGGCAAGTATTTGCGTGCGCCGCTTCCTCTGCCTACTGGCGGCCTTACCGGCAATATCACTTTGGGGGCGACTTTCTGCTATGCCTGCCCGGTCGATCCGCAGGATGCTTCTGCGTACACACGTGCAGGCCTAGATGTGGTTTTCCGCCCGAACTCTGGCAAGGTCAAAGAAGGGGCCGCGAATGCAGCGTCAAAGGGCTTCTTCGACTTGAAGCAATTTGCAACCGAGGAAGAGCGACGTTCCGATATGGGTAAGTGGGAAACTGTGCTTCATGGAGAGAAGAACATGCGCGGCACTTCGCTGAGCGACCCGGTTTTCGACATTCACTATAACGCTCGCGAAGGTGGCGGGAAGGCGAACAGCGCTGAGAAGATTCGGTACGCACTGGTGATAACGATCAAGGCACCAAAGCATGCTGATCTGTACAACGATATTCTTCGCGCTTACGCAAACATTCTGACGCCGATTCAACCTCAGGTATCTCTGCCAATTCGAGTATAAGGCAATGGCGCTGCTGAACCGAGATGAGGGTTCAGCAGCGTCATGAGTGGCTATCGTGTCGGCGTCACTGCTTGGCCGATCCTGCGATACACTCGGTCGGTTATCTCTTCCTCGGTATGGCCCAGCAGCTCGCTTGCTGCTTTCATATCGCTAATCTCGCTTGCCGACTTCGCCCGTATGTCCCTGAACTGAAATTGTTTAATGCGCTTGGCCAAGTCCTTCTTGTTCGCGTCTGTCGCGGCCTGCGCTGCCATTGCGCGCGCTGCATCGAAGCGCAGGCGCAAGTGATGCTGCTTTACTTGGCCACCGTTCGCAAGTGTGATGAGATGCGAGCCGTTAGCGCGTCCTGATCGTGACTGAATGCGTTCAATTACGTTTGCTAATTCGGATACAGCGCCATTCGTCTCCAGCATGATGCGCAGGAACTTATTGGTCTTCCCCTGACGGACGTGTAGCGCGTTGTTCTAGTAGAGTCCTGTGCAGACGTCTGCACAGGTTTTACTTTTCCTTTGTCGATAATCGCTCGATCAGCAGGTGCCGGGACAGTCTAAGCCAGCTATCAGTCTAAGATTTCGTCAAAGTCATCGAATGGATTTGGCAAGCGACGCCGCGCGATGAACATGCCGTAGACTCCGATCCCCGGAAACGCATCCAGCAGCTTTTGTCTCGCTGCCAGAAAGTGCGCTCGAGAGGTCAGCATATCGTCCAACAGAAAGATTGCGGTTGGGGCCGGGTGGCTTCGCCGATGAGGCCCGAAATTGTTCCGTTCAAGCTTTAGCCCGGTGCTGGCAGAAAGTAACGCGCAGCCCTGCTAGAATCGGGCAAGCCGGTCTTCCGGGAAGCAGTATGTCTCAGGATTCACGCGTTCACTGGTTATGCCAATATGTATCGAGAAAGAAAATCATGCCAAGTTTTGTATGGGGGCGCAGCCCAAAAGAGGCCTGGGATAATCCGTATGAGTATGCGGCTCAGGATCAGTTCATGCGGGAAGCAACCTCAGTATTGGATGCGCTAAGCGCTGATCTTGACCGATATACCATGAAGTTCCATAGGGATGACACGGGCGTGGACAAAGCTACATGGATGCTTTCTCTGGATCTGGTGGATTCCTTGCGCGGAAGTATAGAACTGTTCCGAGAGAAGCGGCATCGCATTGCGTTTCGACTGTTCAGGGATGTTGTGGAAACAATTGATTTAATCGGCGTACTACATGCCGGTAACGTCTTTGCAGAGCGCACCCTGAGGCAGTGGTACAAAAACAACACAATTTCCCATGGGGAAATACGTAAGTACATGGAATCTACCCAAGGGAAGGCGGCGGCAGAGAATAGGCAAAAGTTTCACCATCAACTTTCTAAGCTCACTCATCGAACATATCGAGCATTGACTATGAGTTTTTCTCTTGGGCCCGGCGATATGATGGTGCCAGACACTCACTCTAGTCCAATGCTCATCTTGCCTCAAACGATTGCAGAAGGACTAGCCGTGTTGTCCAATCTGATTATTGAAGCGATTGAGTGCCTAAAGTTGTACGGCCCGTTAGAAAGAGATCAGGTTAGTTCGATATTTCTAAAAGCGTTAGAGGTTGATAGCGTCCCTCGTCGGTTTGCCATCCATGGCGGCCATGCTTCATAGCCTCAGTTGAGCGCTTAGTTTGGGTGCTGACAAAAGCGAGGGCGATGATGCGTTTCTAGAGAGTCCGGAATTGGCAGTGTTCTCCGCAAAGGGCGCGCATTAGGCGAGCGTGGGCCATTGAGGGAAGTCATTAGGTGAGTTTTGTAAATCGATGACTTTCGAACTGAATGGCTGGCACTCTTTAAGTTATTTTTACGCTAGCGTG
Source organism: Duganella rivi (assembly GCF_009857435.1). Lineage (GTDB taxonomy): Bacteria > Pseudomonadota > Gammaproteobacteria > Burkholderiales > Burkholderiaceae_D > Rugamonas > Rugamonas rivi. The sequence continues at coordinate 678,655 of NZ_WWCK01000004.1, read as the reverse complement.
TGCTTCGTAGCCAAAAGCGGCTTCGCTGAGCGTTCAGTCGTCTTATTTGTGGTCAATGCATCAGCTTAGGTCCGAGCCAGTCAATGATACTCTGAACTCCCAATGAAATTTCATTCTTAAAAGAATCTGGGTTTTCTTCCTCTAGCATATCGTACAGAATATCTCGCGCGTTCTTTAGAGATTCTCTGGCGGCTTCTTTGATGCCTTCTGGTGCGTCAGGGTTAATCGCGCTCAAATAGTTAAATACGCTTCTGCGAAGTTCTTTTTCCAACTCAAATAAATCACGCCAAATTCGATCAAGTTCTGCGCCATTTTTCCACACTACTTTAGCCTCCTTGATCGCTGCTTCGAGGATATCTCGTTCAATGACTACGGCATCCCAGCGCGATTGGTACTGCGCTGCGGTATCGTTAAACTTTGCTTTCTTTGCGTCTGTCAGCTTTCCCGGCACTTCTTTTAGATCAAACCACATGAATGGGTTACGGACACCATCAATCGAGCTTTGATATTTGATGGCGGCAAGCGCGATCTGGCGTGCCAGAGTGTAGTCCTGTTGGCCTCGGAATTGCCGCTGCCACGTCGTGAGTCCTCTAGCGGCAACGGTGGCAGCAAACACGGCTGCGCTCGCCGTTACAATGTCTTTCAACATCGATAGGTAAGGCTGAGATTCCACAATGCTTGATAAATCCATAAAATTCTTTGCATGTGTATTCGCGATTGAGATCCAGAAGGAGCGCAATCGTGAGTTGGTTCGATTAATGGAATTACGGACAGCTCGTCAATGCCCTGCGTGCAAAGCTGTTCGCCGTTAATGCGTGTTTATCAAGATTCCAATAGTTTGTCCGAAAGGTTTTCAATGCAGTAAGCTCTACCTTTAGCACTCAGGATATAGCCTGTGCCGCCACCATGGTAATCCTGAATATACCTGTGACGTTCTAACACGTCGATGTCATATTGAACCTTGATATTGCTATTTTCACTTTCCTTTAGAAGCTCTTCAAAACTAGCAAATTCGGACTCTGTACTAATTTTGCCAATGGTTGCCAAGAGTCTTTCCTGAGAAGGCTCTAGTTCTGGAAGCGGGTCCTTTTTCGGGAGCGGCATGGTTTGTTGAGTTTTGGTTTGATTCTCGATTTCATCTTTGAGTTCTCGTATCGATACCTTCAGCTTAGCGATTTCTTCGTCTCGATCTTTCAAGATGGCGCGATGTTCTCGATACAAATCATTACTTAGGCCGCGCAGCTCTTTGGCCTCCTCCTCTGTTACGGGTGTTTCGTCTTCAATGCGCTGGCGAACTTGTTTGAGTTCCTTTCTTTTGTTTAAAGTGAACTCAAATATTCCTTTTTCGATGAAGGGATAGACGAAGATGTATGCGGCCGAAGTGGCGAGGGGGCCGACTCCTAAGTGTACCGCCCAAAACCAGGTGCTGGATTCCCAGATCAGTCCGAGTAGGTCAATTGCTAAGAATTTATCGGATGGGCTTAGTGATGATGTAAGAATCACTATCATTCGATAATTCCAGAGTATCCAAGATATGCTGAAGGAAAAGATCAGTGGGCTACCGAGCCTGTCGTAAAGCTGTGCCTTAACTGTCTTAATTAGATCATCCATACAGCCGCCCCAAAAAAATCACACTCTTGAAATTGTAAAGGAGTCAACTAGGTGGTGCAAGGTTGATGTAAAAATGTTCCGCAACTCTACGTAACCGCCTTTAAATTCAAGCGCTTGCAGGGCGTGATATTGCATGTATTGCGGAAACAGAATTGTCGTAAATCACTGTTTTAAATAGGAAAGTATAGAGACTTGAAAACTGCCGACGGTGAGAGCCGTTCGTGAGTTCGAATCTCACACGCAAGGCCCCTGCGGGCCTTGCGTGTGAGATTCGAAGGGCATGGCCCTACCGGGCCATCCCGCTCCGAATCGTCCATCTGCTGGCGCACAGCGCCAGCCCCGCGCGCCGAGGGCGCGCGTTTCACACCTACTCATCAATCAACGGCTCGGCCCGTGCTCAGTGCTGCGATCGCCCCAGATTCGGATCACGTGCTAATCTGTATAGAGACCGCACTTTGTTAGCAGTGCAGAAAAGGCTCATCATGTTCGGCTTTTGCATGACCATACGGGAAAACTTTGCATCGTTCCGCGACGAAGAAACGGGGACGGTTGTCGGCGTAGCTCTCGCAAGCGATGCCCATTACTTCCCATGATCTGAACGTACTGACGGCGCGGCCGTCGATGCGGTGCTCGGGCCCTGAAATCGAAGCGGCGCGCGGCGATGCCAGAAACGCGATCAAGTCGGCAACCTCTTCGGGCTTGGCTGGCCGCCCAAGACGGCAGCATCGAGCAGCTCCCCCAGTGCGTTCATCGACTGTTTGTTGGATAGAAAACCGTTCGGACAACTGAGTGTTGATCGGCTGTGAGCTGCCTCTGTATTGTTGCTTGTCAGGTTATTTTATTTTATCGATGCAATTAAATGCCATTTATAAACTTCGCACGATATAAATTAAATTAATAATTTCAGATTTATTAGCGTAGTATTCTCCGCAGTGTTGATGCAGCATTGCCCCTGATTGAATGTGGTGGCTGTTTTTGCATACTGTGGCTAATTGCTGAATTTCAGAGAAATATTTTATTTCGGCTAGTCAATTATTAATTTAATTATTTAAGGTATTTATGTATCCCTATTCTAAATCTGTTACCCCTGCCGTTCGTACCCATTTGGAAGCGCAAAATGCGTTCTTGAATGACGTGTCGAAATCGATCTTTAATTCGTTCCAGCAATTCAGCAACCTGAACATGCAGTTGGCGCAGACCTTGCTGGAAGAAACCACCATTGCCAGTCAGCAGCTGTTGACCGCTGACCAGCAGACCGACGCTGCATCGGCCGTCGCCTCGCGCGCTCAGCCAGTAGCCGACAAGTTGCGCGCCTACCAGCAGCACCTTTCGACCTTGGCTGCAGACACCCAAGTCGACTTGTCGCGGGTTACCGAAGAGCACGTCAAGGAAACCGCGCAGACTGCCAACGCACTGGCCCAAGAAGTTGCCCGTACCTCGGTCGAGGACACCGAGCGCAATGTGCAGAAGCAGCAGGAATCGATCCGCCAATTTACCGATCCGTTCACCAAGAACAGCGGCAAACGCGGTAACGGCAGCGAGCCACCGCGTGGTAGCGCGAGTATGCAAAGCGGCTCGGGCGGTAATGCGCAGGGCGGTTCACCTGAAGGCGGCAAGGGCACCGGCAAACCTGCTTAATTCTCGCGATAATAAAAAACGCCCAAGGTAAGCGGAACCCCGAAAGTTGGACACAACTTTCGGGGTTTTTTAGTTAATCAAAAAAATTACCTTCGCTGACATGGAGATCCTGATACGCTCCATCAAAGTCGTTGAGGTAATGGTTGGCCCAACCGACCGGAAGACTCGGGGCTTGTGTAACGATGAGTTGAGGGGTTCGCCTTGATCGGCCATTAATGCCCGAAACCCAGCAATTACCAGGTTCCTTTCGTACTGTAACGACTGGCTCAGCGTCTCTGCGCCAGCTTGGTTCGCTCTTCACATAATAGTGAACGTGGGCCCGGAAATTACGCGGCCTCAACAAAGCGTCTTTTCCTCGCCAATTTGCCGTCAACGTGAATTGCCAATCCCACATCACAGCCCGCAAGTTTGGCCCCGAAGAAAGTGCGGCCACGCGCCACCATGGCGCGCTTCATTGTCTTGCCTTCGTTGCGGGGATGAAAGAACCGGTTTCGATCTGATTCCCCGGCTGAGCAAGCGCGAGGCCGAGGTGCTGGCCTGCGTCGCCCAAGGCCACACTAATCCGCAAATCGGCGCGCTGCTGGGGATCGCGACGGAAACGGTGAAATCACATTTGAAAAACTTGTTGCATAAATTAGGCGCCAGTAACAGGACGGAGGCCGTGATGATCGCCACGAGACACCGCTTGCTTGAGCTTTGAATTGAATGTCGCTGAAATGGGAGCATTGAGTTGGATATCGAAGAGCTGCAAACATTCGTGGAAGTCGCCGATGCCGGAGGCATTTCCGCCGCCGCGCTCCGGCTCGGAGTGGCCAAGTCGATCGTCAGCCGCCGCCTCGCCCGGTTGGAGGCCGATCTCGGTGTCCAGCTGCTCTCGCGTACCACGCGCGGCGCGGCGCTGACGGAGGCGGGCCTCACCTTCCGCGACTATGCGTCCCGGGTCTGTGGCGAGATCGCGCTGGCCCGGGATACGATTTCGCCGGTCGGCGAGCTGCGCGGCCGCCTGCGCGTGGCGGCGCCGCTGTCGGTTAGCCCGACGCACTTCGCGCCCGTGCTGGCGGAAATGGCACGACGCCATCCGCTGCTGCAAATCCATACCTGCTACAGCGATCACATGATCGACCTGGTCGCGGACGGCTACGACTGCGCGATACGGCTGGGCTTTCTACAGGACTCTGACAATCGATCGTATCGTGGTCGCTGGCGTTTCGGTAGTCGCACCAGCTGACTTACTGAGGCGCGCGAAGTGGAACAGGCGGCGCCGTTCCCCGATCTGGAACACAGCATCGCGATGGGCGGCACTAGCATCGGCCCATCGGCGCTCGGCTGGGTGACCAATGCGCAGTCCATCATGCATATCTCCGAGCTGGGCGTGAAGGCACCCGGCTGGCCGCGCTGCGCCATTCGGGCGCCGGCAAAGCCGATGCGTGCGCTCGGCTATGCCCAGATCGATGTGGACGAAGCCGCCAACGATATTCGTCAACGGGATGCCGCGCGCCTGTCAAGCGATAGCCCCGCCATCCACGGCCAGGATGGCGCCGGTGATCACGTTCGCGGCGGCGCTGGCCAGGAAGACCACGGCGCTGGCCACCTCATGCGGCTCGCCGAAGCGGCCCAGCGACGACATGCCGCGCTGAAAATCGGCGGCCGGGCCATCGGCTGGATTGGCGTCGGTATCGGTCGATCCCGGCAGAACCAGGTTCACGGTGATGCCCTGCGGGCCGAGTTCGCGCGACAGGCCGCGCGTGAACGAGAGCAGCGCCGACTTGGACATCGCGTAGGCCGTCACGCCAGGGAAAGGCACGCGCTCCGCCAGGCCCGAGCCGATCGAAATGATGCGTCCACCCTTGGGCAGGTGCGGAATCACCGCCTTGGCAAACAGTACCGGGCCGCGTACGTTGACGTCCATCAGCGTCTGATAGGCGTCCAGTTCGATGTCGGCGATCATGCCGTTGAGGCCGACCGCCGCGTTGTTGACGAGGATATCGATCCCGCCCAGCGCCGCCACGGCTTCATCGACGGCCCGCGTAATGGCTTGCGGGTCGGCGCTGTCGGCCTGGATGGCGAGGCCGCGACGTCCCTTGGCTGCGATGGACTTGGCTACCGCATCGGCCTTGCCGCTCGCGTGCTGGTAAGTAAATGCGACATCCGCGCCGTTCTCCGCCAGCGCCAGCGCGATGGCCGCGCCTATGCCGCGCGCACCGCCGGTTACCAGCGCCCGCTTCCCTTTTAAATCAATCATTGTTCGCCTTTCTGTGTTGAGGTTACGTGGCTCATTGCACACACAGGGCGATATTAGGATGCCGCCGGGCCGCTTTGTAGCCCCGTCAACAGCCACTCTGCGTCCCGCAAATCAGAACACTCATGCACTGAACTGTGCGATCAACATATCGGTCAGTACGCGGATTTTGCGGATGGAATTTTGACCCGGTGGGCGGACGACATAAATACCCGACGGCTTCGGCGGATAGCGCAGCATCACCGGCACCAGCGCGCCGGAGGCAATATGCTCGGTGATCACGCTGTCGGAAAGATAGCCGAGGCCCAGGCCTGCAACGGCCGCTGCTGCCAGGGCGGTCGGATTGTCGGCCTTGAAGTGTCCCTGGGGATGCACCGTGATGGTTTTCTCGCCGTCCAGGAATCGCCAGCTTTCCGATCCCTGCATGAGCGATTGGTGATCGAGAAGGTCTGCCGGCGTTTCGGGCGCGCCGTACTCCTTGACATAGTCGGGGCTCGCCACCAGCTTGCCGTGGATGCTGCCGACACGCCTCGCCAGCAGGCTGGAACTTTGAAGATGGCCAACCCGGATCGCGCAATCGTACCCCTCGCTGACCAGATCGACGGTGCGATCGCTGTAGGAGGTGTGAATGCGCAGCAGTGGATAGCGCCGCGCCATCGCGGCAAGTACCGGGGCAAAATGTGTCGGCCCGAACGAGACCGGCGCGGCGATGCGGAAGCGGCCACGCAGCTCGCCGCCCGGAATCATGGTGTCCCTGGCGGCGTCGAGCTCGGCCAGTATCCGGGTGGCGTGCTCGCGAAAAGCCATGCCCGCTTCGGTCAGGGCGGCGCCACGGGTTGTGCGGGCCAAAAGCTGCACGCCAAGGTCGCTTTCAAGCCTTGAAAGCTGGCGGCTGACGATGGATTTCGCGACACCCAAGCGGCGCGCGGCGGGGGACAGTCCACCGGCGTTGGCGACCTCGATGAAGGTTTCGAAATCTTCAATGTTCAAAGTATTTTCCTGTGCGCGCCTGTGCCGCGGCGCCTGGTGCTTACCGCGATGCGGCGGTGTTGTCGAAAGGGCGATGCTGTGTCGCAGATGCGCCTACTATTCTGCGAACCGAAAGCTTCATAAGATGCATCAGCAAATATTTTAACCAAGGGAGTGCATGTTGATGAAGAAGTTCGTGACAACCGCAGGGAACACCGTGGACGCTTCTGTCCAGGCCGACATCGAAGGGGTATTGCAAACCTACGAGACCGCGCTGAACGCATCGGATACCAATACGGTGCTGACCGTATTCGCGCCGGACGGCGTCTTCATGGCCCCGAACAGTCCGTCGACGGTCGGCGCCGATGCCATCCGGGCTGCCTACAACGGCATCTTTCAGGCGATCACCTTCGATACCGAGTTGACCGTCGAGGAGGTGGTACAGGTGGCTCCGGGATGGGCGTTCGTCCGCACGAGCTCGAATGGACATGTTACCGTGAATGCGATCAAACAGCGCGTTCCCGACGCCAATCACGAACTGTTCATTTTCCAAAAAGGCGATGACGATGCGTGGAAGATTGCGCGCTACTCGTTCGCGACGACCAACCCGCTGCCACGGTAACTGATTGGTCTGGAACTACACCGCCGGCACGCAAGAACGATTGCGACGGTTCTCATTTAGTCTTGCTCTTGCGGACGTAGTCACAGAAGTCATCCAGCACCGGCACGATCACGAGCGCCATCAGCACCAAGGCTAGCGGCACGGTCGCGACGTAGCCGACGTGCTTGAATCCCAGCGCACCAACGAGTGCGCCGATAGCAAAAGATGAGGCCAGCGTGGTTAGAACCTTGAGCCGAAACTTATCCGCCGTCACCTTCAACGTGCTGCCCATCCTAGGGCTATTCCAGTAAAAAAGCTTGCCCAATTCGATGCCGATATCGGTGACGATGCCGGTGATGTGGGTGGTTCTGATTTCTGCATTCGATAGCTTGGTGATGACCGCATTTTGCAACCCCATGATAAAGCACAGCAGCATCACGGTCACCGAGAAAAAGACGCCGTCGATGGCGGCCAGCTTGGAACCCAGCAGTCCAAAGCACAGCAACAGTCCGGCTTCGAACAACAAGGGGAAAGCATATTCGCTATGCATATAGTGCCGGCGCGAATAGTTGACCATCGCTGCGGAGCATGCAGCCCCCACCAGGAAGGAGACCAGCGCCCCGGCGCCTGTCAGTACCAGGTCATACGCGCCGAGGGCGATGTGGTCTGCCATGGCGGAAACAATGCCGGTCATGTGGGATGTGTATTGCTGCACCGCTAGAAAGCCGCCTGCGTTGATTGCGCCTGCCACGAAGGCCAGTACGCAGCCTAGCTGGAAATTCGCGTCCTTGCTGCGGCTTCTGCCAGTGAGCTTGCGCGAAAAATTGAGGGGCATAGTGAAACTCTCCGCTGAAGAAGTTTCACTATAGCAGCTATCTAAAAATCATAGCTGGCACCGCCCCACAATTCCGGTCAATTTACTTCAGGCGGTACGCCAGCTCGGCACCGGCTTGACGCAGCGCACCTTGCACCGCCGGCACGCTGGAGATCGGGTTGAGCAGGCCGTAATCGTGGATCAGGCCGTTGTAACGCGTCGAGGTAACCGGAACGCCGGCTTCTTCAAGCTTGCGGGCGTAGGCTTCGCCTTCATCACGCAGGACGTCGAACTCGGCGGTCTGAACCAGCGCTGGCGGCAGGCCTTTCAACTGGTCGACCGTGGCGCGCAATGGCGAGGCGTGGATTTCGTTGCGTGCCGCTTCGCTGGTGGTGTAGTTATCCCAGAACCACTTCATCATATTGCGGGTCAAGAAGTAGCCGTTGTCGAATTGCTGGTACGAACCGGTGTTGAAATTAGCATCGGTCACAGGCCACAGCAGTACTTGCGCGCGCAGCTTCGGTTGTCCTTGCTCCTTGGCCATCAGCGCCACCACGGCCGCCATGTTGCCGCCCACGCTGTTGCCTGCCACTGCCAGGTGGCTGCCGTCGACATTGATTTCCTTGCCGTGTGCGGCCACCCACTTGGTTGCGCCGTAAGCCTGGTTGATGGCGACGCCATAGCCTGCTTCCGGGGATGGCGTGTAATCGACAAATACAGCGGCGGCGCCGGAGTTCACTACCAGGTCGCGCACCAGGCGCTCGTGGGTAGGGAAGTCGCCGAGTACCCAGCCACCGCCGTGGAAGAACATGAAGGCAGGCAGCGTGCCCTTGGCGCCGGCTGGACGGACGATGTGCAGTTTCACGTCTTTGCCATCAACCTTGATGACTTTTTCCGACACGTCGGCCTGGGGCAGGGCGGCGCCTTTCTGTGCACCGACCAGTACTTGGCGGGCGTCGGCAGGACTCATTTTTTCCAGTGGAGGTGCATTCTCAATCGCCTTCAGGAACGGGACGACTTGCGGATTAACGCCAGTGTAGTCGGTGGCAAAAGCGCCGCTCGATGCGATGGCCAGTGCGGAGGCGATGGAGAGTTTGGTCAGAGTTTGCATGATATGTCCTTATTTAAGTTGTTGGCTAATTGATCGCTAACTATTTATTCCAAGTTTGAGATGCTGCTCCTAGGTGCGTGAAGCCATAATAAATAGCGTGCGATCAAATTGCAAGCAATATTTTTCGATTTCTCAGGGCCTGGGCAAATGGGAGGGATGCCTTGCCCCGGCGGCGGCTTGTTTCCAGCAGTCATCGATCAAGGTATCATATGACGTCAATTTTTTGAGAGGTCATGATGGCAAACGATTGGGATTGGAATCCAGAGAAGCAAAAGAGCATCGTCGTGCAGCAGGTCGATGCGATTGCGATCTACACCAATGTGCGTGGCGAGATTGTGATTCGCCAGCAGGGCTTTGCGGGTGAGGAGGATGCTATCGTTGCCTTCCCAAGAGCCTATGCCGATACGATCATCGCCGCGCTAACCGCCGAGGCGAGCAAGGGATAATCACGCGAGAGCACTGGCGAGCCATTTTTCGGCCCGCCATGTGCTTTTCTTTTTTTGTGATATAGTTAGGACTCCTATTTTAAAGGTGTGAGTCATGAAATGCATCGCTCTCTATCACGTTGGTTTTGAAGATCTCGGTACGTTTGCCGCGCCGCTGGAGGCGCGCGGCTATCAAATCGTTTATCAGCATGGGAGCAAGCCGCTGACTGAGGCACAATGGCGCGAGACAGAGTTGGTGGTGGTGCTCGGCGGGCCGATCGGAGTCGGCGACACCGCCCTGTATCCGTGGCTGGCCGATGAGATCGCCGGCATCAAGCTGCGCATGCAATTGAAGAAGCCGACGCTGGGTATCTGCCTTGGCGCGCAACTGATTGCGGTGGCCTTGGGCGGCGAGGTGGCTGGTCGTGAGGCGGGCAAGGAGATCGGCTGGTCGCCGGTGGATATTTGCGAGCATGCCGGCCCGCTGGCGCATCTGCGCGGCGTGCCGGTGCTGCACTGGCATGGCGACAATATCCGCTTGCCCGAAGGTGTGCCGTCGATAGTCTGGACGCCGGGTACGCCGTGTCAGGCGTTCGTGGTGGGCGACCATGTGCTGGGAATTCAGTTCCATGCCGAGTTTGAGCCGGCTGCACTGGAGCAGTGGCTGACCGGGCATGCGGTGGAGTTGCAGCAGGCGGGTGTCGACCTCCATCGCTTGCGCGAAGATACGCAGCGTTATGGCGAAGATCTTGGCCGCGCTGGCAGGGCGGTGATCGAGGCGTGGCTGAAATGAGCGAGATTGCGTCGCTGTTTATCGGCAAGGCTAAGCCGCTGCTGCGCGCGGGGCATGACGAGGTGATGAGCGGCATCGTGAAGACGGCGCACGCGGGCAAGGTGTGGCTCTCGTTCAACGGTCTTCACGGCGATGAGCAGGGCGACCGCATGTATCACGGCGGGCCTGAGAAGGCTTTGCATCATTACGCGGCAGAGCACTACGGCTACTGGCGCTCGCTGTACCCGGCCAGTCCGGTGGCGATGGCGCCGGGGGCGTTCGGCGAGAATGTATCTACCGTCGGCATGACGGAGCAGGATGTCTGCATCGGCGATATTTACCAAGTTGGATCGGCGCTGGTGCAAGTGTCGCAGGGGAGGCAGCCGTGCTGGCGATTGAATCGCCGCTTGCAGCGCGACGATGCCGCGCTCAATATGCAAAGCGCTGGCGCAACGGGCTGGTATTACCGTGTGCTGTGCGAAGGCTGGATTGCGCAGCACGATAAGTTTGAACTGGTGCAGCGTCCACGGCCGGAATGGCCGATGCAGCGCTTGATTGCCGCGCTGTTTTCGCAGCGCTTGCAGCGGGACGAGTGGCAGCAAGCGTCGCGGATAGAGCAATTGTCTTCGAACTGGCGGACGACGTTTGAACGGCGCGTTCAACAGGGGCAGGTTGAGGACTGGACACGGCGCTTATGCGAGGTTTGACTGTCACCCGTCTGTGAGCCTGTCAGAAAAGCTGTCAACGACCTGGATCAACAGTGTTTAACCTGAATCCGTATCGCATTTACACTGGCCGTTCTCCCAACAGGCTAGAGGATGCGACGATATGGATGATCTTTGCGGCGTTAGTCTTTCACGGCGGAACTTGTTGATTGCGGGCGCGTTGTCGGCCACGGCCACAGCGGTTCCCCTGGCGGCCGAGGCTCAGCAGGAGCCTGCCTCGGCTCCGCCCGCCACCAGCAAATTCTCACTGCGCGTCAATGGCAAGCAGCACACGCTCGAACTCGATACGCGTACCACGCTGCTCGATGCTTTGCGTGAACATTTGCATCTCACCGGCACCAAGAAAGGCTGCGTTCACGGCCAGTGCGGGGCGTGCACGGTGATTGTCGATGGCCGCCGCATCAATTCCTGCCTCACCTTGGCCGTCATGCACGACGGCGGCAAGATCACGACCATTGAAGGCCTCGGCACGCCGGAGAAATTGCATCCGATGCAGGCTGCCTTTATCAAGCACGACGGCTATCAATGCGGCTACTGTACGCCGGGGCAGATCTGTTCCGCCGTGGCAGTGCTTGATGAAATCAAGCAAGATATTCCCAGCCACGTCAGCGAAAATCTCACCGCCAAGCCGCTGCTGAACGAAGCTGAACTGCGCGAGCGCATGAGCGGCAATATCTGTCGCTGCGGCGCCTACTCCAATATCATCGACGCGATTACCGAGGTGGCGACATGAAGGCCTTCACCTACCAGCGCGCACAGTCGCCCGCCGAGGCGGCAGCGGCGGCGGCCCGCACACCCGGCGCGCGCTTTATCGCCGGCGGCACCAATCTGCTGGATTTGATGAAGCTGGAAATCGAAACGCCAGCCCATCTCATCGACGTCAACGGCCTCGCGCTCGATCAAATCGAGGCCACCCCAGGCGGCGGTTTGCGCATCGGCGCGCTGGTGCGCAACACCGACCTCGCGGCCGATCCGCGCGTGCGGCGCGATTACGCCGTGTTGTCGCGCGCCTTGCTGGCCGGCGCTTCCGCCCAGCTGCGCAACAAGGCCACCACCGCCGGCAACCTGTTGCAGCGCACGCGCTGTCCTTACTTCTACGATACCAACCAGCCTTGCAACAAGCGCGATCCCGGCAGCGGCTGCTCGGCCATCGGCGGCTACAGCCGCAACCATGCGATTCTCGGCGCTAGCGAGGCGTGCATCGCCACCCATCCGAGCGATATGGCGGTAGCGATGGCGTTGTTGGATGCGACTGTCGAAACCGTCAAGCCGGACGGCGCCACACGCACCATCCCGATTGCGGATTTTCATCGCCTGCCCGGCAACACGCCGCACATCGAACACGCTCTAACGCAAGGCGAGTTGATCACCGCCGTAACGCTGCCCAAGCCCAGCGGCGGTGTGCACATTTATCGCAAGGTACGCGACCGCGCCTCATACGCTTTCGCACTGATTTCGGTGGCGGCGATTGTGCAGCCGGATGGTGGCGGCCGCGTGGCGCTCGGCGGCGTAGCGCACAAGCCATGGCGCATGCCGGCCGCTGACGCCAGCATGGCGCAAGGCGCGCCAGCCGTGGCCGAGCGCTTGCTGGCCGGCGCCAGGCCCAGTGCGGAGAGCGCTTACAAAATAACGCTGGTGCAGCGCACGTTAGCCGCCGTGCTGGCCGATGCTAGAAAGGGCTGAACCGATGAAATTTACCACGCCTGCCACCACCAATCCCATCGATCAACTGAAAGTAATCGGCCGCGCCACCGATCGGATCGACGGCCCCTACAAAACCACCGGCACCGCGCCGTATGCATACGAACATCAGAAGCCGGCTGCTTATGGCTATGTGGTCGGCGCGGCGATAGCCAAGGGCCGCATCACGTCGCTTGATGTGAGCGCGGCCAAGCGCGCGCCCGGCGTGCTGGCGGTCGTCACTGCGGATTCCGCAGGCAAGCTCGGCAAGGGCGATTTCAACACCGCCAGGCTATTGGGCGGGCCGGAGATTCAGCACTATCATCAGGCGATTGCACTGGTAGTGGCGCAGACTTTCGAGCAGGCGCGCGCAGCTGCGCAGCTGGTGCAGGTTCAGTACAGCAAGCAGCAGGGCGCTTACGATCTGGCCAAGGTGCGCGACACGGCCAAGCCGGACAAGGACAAGGAAAACAAAGACCAGCAGGTGGGCGATTTCAACAAAGCCTACAGCGCTGCGCCGGTGCGGCTGGACGCCAGTTACACCACGCCCGACCAGTCGCACGCAATGATGGAGCCGCACGCTTCGCTGGCCGAGTGGCAAGGCGACAAGCTCACGCTGTGGACTTCCAACCAGATGATCAACTGGGGCAAGGGCGACATGGCAAAGACGCTGGGCATCCCCGAGGACAAGGTGCGGCTGGTGTCGCCCTACATCGGCGGCGGTTTCGGCGGCAAGCTGTTCCTGCGTTCCGAGGCGCTGCTGGCGGCGCTGGGCGCCAAGGCTGCCGGGCGGCCGGTCAAGGTCGCGTTGCAACGGCCGCTGATGATGAACAACACCACGCACCGGCCGGCCACCATCCAGCGTATCCGCATCGGCGCCAGCCGCGAAGGCAAGATCAGCGCCATCGCGCACGAAAGCTGGTCGGGCGATCTCCCCGACGGCAAGCCGGAAACGGCCGTGCAGCAAACCAAGCTGCTGTATGCCGGGCCGAACCGGATGACGCGCATGCGGCTGGCTGTGCTGGATCTTCCCGAGGGCAACGCTATGCGCGCGCCGGGAGAAGCGCCGGGCCTGATGGCGCTGGAAATCGCCATGGATGAAATGGCGGAAAAGCTGAAGATGGATCCGATTACTTTCCGCATCATCAACGACACCACCGTGGATCCGGCCAAGCGCGAGCGCAAGTTTTCGCAGCGCCGCCTGGTCGACTGCCTGCGCATCGGCGCAGAGCGCTTTGGCTGGGACAAGCGCAATCCACAGCCGGGCCAGATGCGCGATGGCCGCTGGCTGGTGGGCATCGGCATGGCGTCGGCGTTCCGTAACAACCTGGTGCAGAAGTCCGCCGCGCGCGTGCGCCTGGACAGCCAGGGCGTGGTGACGGTGGAGACCGACATGACCGATATCGGCACCGGCAGCTACACCATCATCGCCCAGACCGCGGCCGAGATGATGGGCGTGCCGCTCACGCAAGTGGTGGTCAAGCTTGGCGATTCGGACTTTCCGGTGTCCGCCGGTTCCGGCGGGCAGTGGGGCGGCAACAGTTCGACGGCGGGCGTGTACGCGGCCTGCGTCAAGCTGCGCGAGCTGGCGGCGCAAAAGCTGGGTCTCGACCAGCGCGTGGCCGAATTTGCCCACGGCTCGGTGCGGGCGGACGGCCGCATCCTGCCGCTGGCCCAGGCTGCGGCCAATGGCGAGCTGGTGGCCGAGGACACCATGGAATACGGCGATCTCGACAAGAAGTTCCAGCAATCGACCTTTGGCGCGCATTTTGTGGAAGTCGGTGTTGACGCCGCCACGGGAGAAGTGCGCGTGCGCCGCATGCTGGCCGTGTGCGCTGCGGGCCGCATCCTCAATCCGAAGTCCGCGCGCAGCCAGGTCATCGGCGCGATGACCATGGGCGTGGGCGCAGCCTTGATGGAACATCTGGTGATCGACCAGCGCGGCGGTTTTTTCGTCAACCATGATCTGGCCAGCTACGAGGTGCCGGTGCATGCCGACATTCCGCACCAGGAGGTGATCTTCCTTGATGAAACCGACCCCATCTCCTCGCCGATGAAGGCCAAGGGCGTGGGCGAACTGGGCATCTGCGGCGTGGGGGCGGCGGTGGCCAACGCCATCTACAACGCCACCGGCGTGCGAATCCGCGATTACCCGATCACGCTGGACAAGCTGATCGCAAAAATGCCAGCCAATCTGAGTTAGTGCTATCCTAGACCAACGTTCTGAATAAGGAGGATATATGCCTGCCTCTCACGACACCTACACGCGCACGCAAGGGTTGAAGCGAACCTATGACGTGGAATACACGGCGCTGCGCTACAAGATCTCCCTCGGCAATAAAGTGCTCAAGGATATAGAACTCGGCCTGCAATCGGCGCCGGTGCTCGATGCCGAGGTCGCCTGGCGGCACGCGGTGGCCGATATCGAAAACCTACGGGGCATGACCGAGCAATAGCTTATCGCCGCTTACCGCTTTGGCTGGGCGGCGAACCACGGCTTCAGGCGGCGGATCGCTTCGGCGATCTCCGGCGTGGAGACCGCAAAGCTGAAACGGATGAAGTACTTGCCGTCGACCGGATCGAAATCGATGCCGGGTGCAGTGGCTATGCCTGTGTCTTCCAGCAGCCGCTTGCAGAAGGACAGGCTGTCGTCGGTCAGGTGTGCGATGCTGGCGTAGATGTAAAACGCGCCATCGGGCGGTGCGACCGTGGTCAGGCCCAGTTCCGGCAGGGCGGCCAGCAGCAGGCGGCGGTTTTCGCGGTAGACGTCGATGTGGCTTTCCAGTTCATCCAGCGCATCAAACGCGGCCAGGCCGGCGTGTTGGCTCAATGAGGGCGCCGTCAGGAACAGATTGCCGCAGTAGGCTTGCGCGCGTTCGATGTGTTCCATCGGCGCCAGCAGCCAGCCGAGACGCCAGCCCGCCATGCTGAAGTATTTCGAGAAGCTGCTGACTACCAGCGCCTGCGGCTCGTAGGCGAGGATGGTCTGCGCCGGTTCCACGTAGCTGAGGCCGTGATAAATCTCGTCCGAGATGATGCGGATGCCGCGTTCGCGGCACACCTTGACGATGGCTTGCAGCTCCTCAGCCTTGATCAGCGTGCCGGTCGGATTGGCTGGACTGGCGATGATGACGCCTTGCGGCGCCGGTTCCACTGCGGCCAGCGCGGCGGCGGTCAGCTGGAAACCGACGTCCGCGCCGCAGGCGATTTCCACCGGCTCCATGTGCAGCGCCTTCAACGTATTGCGATACGCCACGTAGCCGGGCCGCGCCATGGCGATGCGGTCGCCCGGCGAGAATAGCGAACTCAAGGCCAGCACCAGCGCCGGCGAGGCGCCGCAGGTCAGCACGAACTGGTCGGCACTCACGTGCACGCCGTAGCGCTCCTGATAAAACTGCGCCAGCCGCTGCTTGAGCGGCGCGCTTTCCCAATAGCCCATGCTTTCCGCATCCAGCACTTCATGCGCCTTGGCGATGGCGGGCTTAGGCGCGCCGGTCGACGGCTGGCCGAATTCCATATGGATGATCGAGCGGCCCTGGGCTTTCAGGGCGTGCGCCAATTTGCTGATGGCGATGGCGTGGAAGGGTTCAAGTTGCGCATTCATGCTTCGATTATACTGTTGCCTGTAACATAAAAAAAGCAAAGGTTGGCGGGTATGACGATACGATGGAAGCGGTGGGCGATAGGCGCGGCGAGCGCGGTCGGGGTGTACGCGGTGGCGGGCTTTTGGCTGCTGCCTAGCGTTATCAGGAGCCAGCTTCCGAAGTATGCCGAGACCGAACTGGAGCGCAAGGCCAGCATCGGCCAGCTCAGTTTTAATCCGTTCACGCTGCGGCTGGAGGCGCATGAGGTGCGCTTTACCGAGGCCAATGATGCGCCGCTGTTTGCTGTGGGCGGCTTGGCTGTCGAGATGCAGTGGCGCTCGCTGTTCCGCCGCGCTTGGAGTTTCGCCGAGATACGCATCACCGAGCCGGCCTTGCAGCTGGCGATCGCCAAGGATGGCAAGTTCAATATCGCCGAGTTACTGGCGACGCTGGATAAGCATAAGAAGGATGAGCCAGACTCGCCGATGCCGCGTCTCATCATCGAGCACTTTGCGATGGATGGCGGCAAGGTGGTGATGCACGATCAGCATGCCGGCTATAACGACACTTTCACGCCGATCACCTTCTCGCTGAATAATTTGAGTACGCTGCCGGACGCAAACGGCGATTACACGCTGAGCGCGGATGCGGGCCTGGGCGGCAAGTTGCGCTGGAAGGGCGTAGCGGCGGTTAATCCTATCGGTGGCAGCGGCGTGCTGAGCTTGGAGAATGTGTCGTTGCCGGGTGTGGCGGCGTATTTGAAGTCGTTCTCGCGGATTGTGGTGGCGGATGGGAAGTTGTCGGCGCAGTTGCCGTACAAGTTCGCCTACAAGGATGGCAAGCTGGATGCCAGCTTGTCGGGCGCGGGACTGAGCTTGAGTGATTTGTCGCTGAAGCGCGGCGTTGATGCGCCGTTCGTGAAGTTGAAGCAATTGGCGGTCAGCGATGTTGGCGTGGATTTGTTGAAGCGGTCGGTGGTGGTTGGCGGCTTGCAGTTGAATGGTGGTGCGCTGGCAGTGCGTCGTGATGCGCGCGGTGACTTGGACGTGGCGGGCTTGATGCTGCCAGCGCCGGCAAGCGCGCCCGCAGCCAAGCCAGCCACGTCTACGCCAGGCTGGAAGGTGCAGCTTAAGCAGGTCGGCCTGGATGCGGTCGCGCTCAGTTACGTTGATCAGACCGTGAGTCCGGTGCTGAAGGTGACGGCTGATAATGCAAAGTTGAAGCTGGGCTTGCAGATGGATGGCGATAAGCTGAGCATCGATGGTGCTGCATTCGCCATGGATAACGTGGCGATGAATAGCGGCTCGCTCGCGCCGCTGAAGTTGGTGCGGATTGGCTTTGATGAGGCGTCGGTCGATATCGCGGCGCGCAAGGCCAGCGTGGGGCGCCTGTACGCAGACGGCGGCCAGCTCGACCTGTCGCGCGACGCGCAAGGAAAGTTCCTGTTCCTCGCAGCGCTGCCGGGCTCCAGCAGCGCCGCACCCGTGTCCGCTGCGGCCACGCCGGGCGCAGCGCCGGCCACCGCCGCGTCGCCGGCTTGGGTGGCAGATGTTAAGTCGGTTGAGCTGAATAAGTTTGGGGCGCGTTACGACGACGCGGCGACCGGCATCAAGGTTAATCTGCAAGACTTCAATTTGAAGGTGCGCGATGCTGGTACGGATTTGAAGAAGCCGCTGGCGTTTGAGGGCGGTGTCGGTTTGCGCGAGGGCGGGCAGTTGACGGCTAAGGGCAAGGTTGTGCCGTCGTCCGGTGCGGTGGATGTCGATCTCAATCTCAGCAAGCTGGCGCTGGCGCCGGTGCAGCCGCTGCTTGGCAAGTACGTAAAGCTGAAGATCGCCGAGGGCGCGATCAATGCGCAGGGCCGCTTGCGCACTGGCGCGGGCGGCAGCAAGGCCGATCCGGCGCTGCGCTATGACGGCTCGTTGGAAGTGGCTGAACTCTCCCTCAACGAACTCGATAACGACCGCTTCGCGCATTGGAAGACCGTGCGCGCGGACAAGGTGGCGCTCAGCCTGAAACCTGATTTACTGGACGTGGCAGAACTGCGCGTTGTCGAGCCGAATGCGATTCTGATTATTGAGAATGATCGCAGCTTCAATGCACAACGGTTGCTGGTGGAACAGCCCGCGCCGGCCCAGCCTGCGCCGCAAGCTGCGGCGGCGCCAGCCGCCGAGCCATTCCCGATCCGCATGCGTCGCGTGCGCGTACAGAACGCCAAGCTGGACTTCACCGACTTGAGCCTGCGTCCGCAATTCGCCGCCAAGATTTATGAGTTGAACGGCGTGATCACCGGCCTCTCGTCCAAGCGCGACGCGCGCAGCCAGATCGAGCTGGACGGCCGCGTCGATGACTACGGCCTTGCCCGCGTGCGCGGCCAACTGAATCCATTCGTGCCGGCCGATAACACCGACATGAATGTGCTGTTCAAAAACGTCGACATGGTCTCGGCCTCGCCGTACAGCATGAAATTCGCCGGCTACAAAATCGCCGAAGGCAAAATCTCGCTCGACCTGCAATACAAAGTCCGCAACAACCAGCTGGAAGGCAATAACCAAGTCATCCTCGACAACCTGACGCTGGGCGAACGCATCGACAGCCCGGACGCACTCAAGCTGCCGCTGGAGCTGGCGCTGGCCATCCTCAAGGACAGCAACGGCCGCATCGACCTCGGCATCCCGGTTTCCGGCAACCTGAACGACCCGGACTTCAGCTACGGCGCAGTGGTGTGGAAAGCGCTTGGCAACATCATGACCAAGATCGTGACCTCGCCATTCCGCATGCTGGGCAGCTTGTTCGGCGTCAGCGGCGAGAAGCTGGAAACGGTGGACTTTGATGCCGGCAGCGACGTGGTGCTGCCGCCAGAACGCGAGAAGCTGCAACACGTCGCCAAAATCCTCGCCAAGAAACCGGATCTGAAATTGGCCGTGCCAGCGGCGTACAACGACGCCAATGACAGCGCAGCCTTGCGCGCACAAGCCCTGCGCCGCGTGGTGCTGGCACGCGCCGACATCAAGCTGGCAGCGGATGAACAGCCCGGCCCGCTGGACATCGGCCAGCGCAAAGTACGTGGCGCACTGCGCGACCTGTACGCCGAACGTTTCGGCACGTCAGAGCTGGACAAGCAAAAGAAAGCCGCCGAAAGCGCCGCCGGTGCAGAAGAGGTTACGCCGAAAAAGCTGCCGGTGTTGCAGCGTCTGGGTAAGATGGTGCAGGGTGAGCCGCAAGTCGCAGACGCCACCGCGTTCTACGACAAGCTGCAAGAACGCCTTGAACAAAACCAGCCACTGCCGAAGGACGCCTTGCCGCAACTGGGCGCCAAGCGTGCAGCGGCGATCATGGCGGTGTTGAAGGACGCGGGCGCACCACTCGCAGCCGCCAAAGCCACAGCGCCAGCTACCACCGACAGCGATGCCGGCAAGCCGGTCGCGCTGAAGCTGGAATTGTCGGCAAGATGAGCCAGGAAAAAACGCAAGCGCCCGGTAATCCCTGGCTAGCCGGACTGGCACTGCTGTGTAGCCAGTTATCGCTGAACGTGGGTGCGGCGATTGCCAAGCACCTGTTTGGCAAGGTCGGCGTGGAGGGCGTGACGGCCTACCGCGTTGGTATTTCGGCGCTGGTGATGCTGCTGATCTTCCGCCCATGGCGCACGCCGCTGACGCTGAAGCAGGCCATCAACGTCGCCATCTACGGCTCGGTGATCGGCTTGATGAACCTGCTGATTTATCGCTCCTTCAGCCGCATCCCCATGGGCATTGCGGTGGCGATTGAAGTGGCGGGGCCGCTGACGGTGGCGGTGCTGGCTTCGCATCGCCCACGCGATTTCGTCGCCGTGTGTCTGGCCGTGGCCGGTTTGTACTTCCTGTTGCCGATTCATGGCCACGTCGATCAACTCGATCCGGTTGGCGTGGCGTACGCGGCTGGCGCCGCCGTGTGCTGGGCCTTGTACATCATCTACGGCAAGCGCGTGTCGTCGATGTCCGGCGGGCAGTCGGTTGCGTGGGGCATGCTGGCGGCGTCGATGTTCATCGTGCCGATCGGCGCGTATCACGCGGGCCAGGCGCTGCTGACGCCGTCCTTCCTGCTGGTCGGCGCGGCGATTGCGGTGATGTCGAGCGCGATTCCGTACACGCTGGAGATGCTGTCGATGCGCACGCTGTCGTCGCGTACTTTCAGCATGTTCAGCAGCGCCGCACCGGCCTTGAGCGCGCTGGCCGGCATGGCGGTGCTGGGCGAACATTTGACGGTCACGCAGTGGTCGGCAATTGCCGCCATCGTGGCCGCGTCGGCACTGACCTCGTTACGCTAGTCGGTGCTGCTGATCATCGCGGCCGGGATTGCGATCTTCGTGTGCCTGGTGCTGCACCTCGTGTTCATCGGCATTGCCGCCAAGCGCCTCGGCCGTTCGCCGGTGCTGTGGGTGCTGATCGCGCTGTGCACCATGCCGATTGCTTCCATCATCGGCCTGATTTTGTTCGAGTGGTTCAGCGAACACGATAAACCTGCCGCCGTTTAAAACCACTTGCCAGCCGTGAACGGGATCGTCTAGTATCGATCCCGATGCACTCAGCATCGACGTCGCTCGGACGGATCCGGGCGCTTACGTGGACAATTCATGACTGACTCTTCATCGCCGCGCAGCTTTGCGCGCATCGATCGCTTACCCCCATACGTTTTCAATGTCACCGCCGAGCTCAAGCTCGCGGCACGCCGTCGCGGCGAGGATATCATCGACATGTCGATGGGTAATCCCGACGGCGCCACGCCGCCGCACATCGTGAGCAAGCTGGTCGACACGGTACAACGTCCCGACACCCACGGCTACTCGGCCTCGAAAGGCATCCCGCGCCTGCGCCGCGCCATCTCCAAGTGGTACAAGACGCGCTACGACGTCGAGTTCGACCCGGACTCGGAAGCCATCGTCACCATCGGCTCCAAGGAAGGCCTGGCGCACTTGATGCTGGCGACGCTGGATCAAGGCGACACGGTGCTGGTGCCGAATCCAAGCTACCCAATCCACATCTGGGGCGCGGTGATTGCCGGCGCGAATATCCGCTCGGTGCGCATGACGCCCGGCGTCGACTTCTTCGACGAACTGGAGCGCGCGGTGCGCGAGAGCTACCCGAAACCGAAGATGATGATCCTCGGCTTCCCATCGAATCCGACTGCGCAGTGCGTGGAGCTGGAGTTCTTTGAGCGCGTGGTGGCGCTGGCCAGGCAGCACAACATCCTGGTGGTGCATGATCTGGCCTACGCGGACATCGTGTTCGACGGCTGGAAAGCGCCGTCCATCATGCAGGTGCCGGGCGCGCGCGAGGTGGCGGTGGAGTTCTTCACGCTGTCCAAGAGCTACAACATGGCCGGCTGGCGCGTCGGCTTCATGGTCGGCAACAAGGAGCTGGTGGCGGCGCTGGCGCGCATCAAGAGCTATCACGATTACGGCAGCTTCACGCCGGTGCAGGTGGCGGCGATTGCGGCGCTGGAAGGCGATCAGGAATGCGTGAGCGAGATTTGCGCGCAGTATCAAAGCCGCCGCGACGTGCTGCACAAGGGCTTGTGCGAGGCCGGCTGGCCGGTCGATAAGCCGAAGGCGTCGATGTACATCTGGGCCCGCATCCCGGAGGCGTATCGCCATCTCGGTTCGCTGGAGTTTTCCAAGCTGCTGCTGGCCGAGGCCAAGGTTTGCGTCTCCCCCGGCATCGGCTTCGGGGAGTACGGCGACGAGTACGTGCGTTTCGCGCTGATTGAGAACGAGGCCCGCATCAGGCAAGGTCTGCGTGGTATCAAAGCCATGCTGCGCAAGACCAGCGTCTAAAATCTGCACGAAGTTTAAGCCGCATCAAATCATGTGTTTGATGCGGCAGCTACCGTAGCTTCCTGGACCTCATCTACGGAGCTACCATCATGTCCCACTTTCCAACAGGGGCCAGCGCGCGGCGTCTGGTTGCCTCAGTCCAAAAACTCGAACGTACCTTGACCACGGCAGGCTTGCCGCGTTTTATGGCGCGCCTGCCGGTGTGCTGGCTGTGCTGGCATTACTGCCGCATGCTCGATCAGAAGACGGCCAGCATGAAGCGCATCGCCGTTAAATTTGACCGCTGGGGGCCGAGCATCCGCGAAATCTCGCCGGTGGCGCAGGAAAAGCAGGAAATGCTCGACCTCGATCACAGCATGCGCACCGACATTGAATTCACCAAGAACACCATGATGGAACTGCGCGATTATTGCACCGACATCGGCCGCATGTTCGAGCAGCTCGGCTACGAGTCGGCCGGCCTGAAGCGCCGGCAGGCGGCGCTGGTGCAAGTGCTGGAAGCCTCGTGCGCCTCTGCCAGCCGCATGCAGGAAGCGCTGACCCGGCACGACGAGGCGGTGCTGGCGCGGCTGCGGGCCGAGGCGGATTCGGCAGCGGCAGCCGCAGCGCGGGCCTTGGTCTCCGGTTAGAAACCTTCGAGTACGATCTTGCCCTTGGCGGTATTGCTCTCGATCAGGGCGTGTGCGCGCTTGAGGTTGGCGGCGTTGATCTTGCCGAAGCGCTCCGCCAGCGTGGTTTTCACCGCGCCGGTTTCCACCAGTTTGGCCACGTCGTTCAGCAGTTGGTGCTGCTTCTGGATATCGAAGGTCTGGAACATCGAGCGGGTGTACATGAATTCCCAGTGCAGCGAGACGCTCTTGCGTTTCAGCGTGCGCACGTCGATCGATTCCGGGTCGTCGATCAGGGCGACCTTGCCTTGTGGCGCGACCAGTTCGCTGATGGCGTTCCAGTGGTGATCAGTCTGGTTCAATGCTGCGACATACGTCACCGGTGGCAGGCCGAGGCGGGCGATTTCTTCGTTCAGCGGCTTGCTGTGATCGATGACGTGGTGCGCGCCCAGCTGTTTGATCCACTCGCCGGTTTCAGGACGCGAGGCGGTGCCGATGATGGTCAGGCCGGTCAGCTGGCGCGCCAGTTGCACCAGGATGGAACCGACGCCGCCCGCCGCGCCAATCACCAGCAGCGACTTGCCCTGCGTGGAGCCGGCGTCGCGGCACACTTGCAGGCGGTCAAACAGCAGCTCCCACGCGGTGATGGTGGTCAGCGGCAGCGCTGCGGCTTGGGCGAAATCGATATTCTTTGGCTTGAAGCCGACGATGCGTTCGTCTACGAGATGCAACTCGCTGTTGGTGCCCGGGCGGGTCAGGTCACCTGCATACCAGACCTCGTCGCCAACCTTGAACAGCGTTACGTCCGGGCCGACGGCTTTTACCACGCCGGCGGCATCCCAGCCGATCACCTTGGCTTGGCCTTCGGCCGGCGGCACGTTGCGGCGAATCTTGGTGTCGACCGGGTTGACCGAGATGGCGCGCACTTCAACCAGCAGGTCGCGGCCAGCGGCTTGTGGCGCTGGCAGTTCAATGTCGATCAGGGAATCGGCGTGGTCGATAGGCAGGGACTGGCGGTAGGCAATGGCTTTCATTCAAATGCTCCGAAAAGGTTGGTATGGGCGTATCATCATTTATTTCGTGGCGCTGAAAAAGAGTCGTTACGCAGAAACACTTTCAAAAAATTGAAGAAAATGCTGAGACTGGATGATTTAACCGTGTTTGTCCGTACCGCCGACCGCGGCAGCTTGTCGGCTGCTGCGCGGGAACTGGAGATTTCCCCGGCCTTGGCCAGCGCCGCCGTCAAGCGGCTGGAGGGCGAGTTGAAGCTGCGCTTATTCGCCCGCACCACGCGCTCGCTGCGGCTGACGGAGGAGGGCGAGCACTACCTGCGCCATGCGCGCGAAGCGTTGCGTCTGCTGAAAGAAGGGCATGACGCCCTGATGCAAGGGCAGGAAACGCTGGGCGGCACGCTGAAAATTTCCATGCCCTCAGATTTGGGGCGCAACATGGTGATAGCCTGGCTCGATGAGTTTCAGGCGCTGTATCCAAAAGTGAGCTTCCAGCTCAGCATCAGCGATCGGGTGTCGGATATGTACCGGCAGCCGGTTGATATCGCCATCCGCTACGGCGTACAGGAAGATTCCAGCCTGATCGCCTTTCCGCTGGCGCCGGAAAACCGCCGCGTGCTGGTGGCGTCGCCCGAGTACATCAAGCAGCACGGCAAGTTGAATTCACTGGATGAACTGGCGCGCCACAACTGCCTGCGATTCATGCTGGAAGACGTGGTCCACGACCGCTGGAGTTTCTACCGTGATGCCGACGCCGAGCCGGAAGTCATCCACGTCAATGGCAACCGCAGCGTGGACGATGCCGACGTGGTGCGGCGCTGGGCGGTGGCCGGTGTCGGCATCGCCTACAAGTCGCGGCTCGACCTGAGCGCCGACATACGCGCCGGCCGCTTGCAAGTGCTGCTGCCCGACGTGCTGGGCGAGCGCACCGCGCTCAACATGCTGTGCATGCACCGTTCGCAAGTCACGCCGACCGTGCTGCAACTGCGAGACTTCCTGCGCGCGCAGTGTGAAAAAGCTTAAGGACACCTGAAATCGGCGTCTGCCGTGCTTGCGGCGCAGCAAAATGCGCTTACCATAGCGGCAACAAGAACATCCGGGAGAGAGCCATGACCGAAACCCAGCGCGACATCCTGAGCGCCGGTTTTTCGCTGACCTTGATTGCGTTGGCCGCATTCGTGATGCAGCGATTCTTCCTGCCGCTGATCTGGGCCGGGATTTTATGCGTTGCCACCTGGCCGCTGTACCAGCGCATGCGGTCGCGTTTCGGCCGTCATCACATTTGGGCGGCAGTGGTACTGACCTTGCTGATGGCGGCGGTGTTCATCGTGCCGGTGTTGCTGGGCGTGGCGCAGGCAGCGAAGCAAGCGCCGGAGCTGGCCAACTACGTGGTCACCGCCAACACGGACGGCATCCCGGTGCCGCTCTTCGTGCAGCACCTGCCGGTGATCGGCGACGCCATTACCGACTGGTGGCAAGCGACGCTGAGCCAGCCGCACGGCTTGTCGCACCTGGTGTCCGAACGCCAGATCAACGGCTTCCACTCGGCCAGCGACATGATTAAAGTTGCCGGCGTGGGCTTCATGCACCGGCTGGTGGATTTTGGCTTGGCCTTCCTGTGCCTGTTCTTCTTCTACAAGGATGGCGAAGTGCTCAACCGCCAGATCACCGCCATCGGCAGCCGCTGGTTCAGCCAGGAACGCTGGTCGCATTACGCGCAAAAAATTCCGACTGCCATCCGCGCCACTGTCAACGGACTGGTGCTGGTAGGCTTGGCGGAAGGCGTGTTGATCGGCATTGGCTACGCGCTGACGGGACTGAAGTCGCCGGCGCTGTGGGCAGCGGCGACCGGCATTCTGGCCATCATTCCGTTTGGCGCGCCGCTGGCGTTTTTAAGCGCGGCTGCTGTGCTGGCCTTTAATAGCGCCATTCCTGCGGCAATTGCGGTCGCGGCATGGGGCGGCGTGGTGCTGTTCGTGGCGGATCACTTTGTACGGCCCGGCATCATCGGCAACGCGACGCGGCTGCCATTCCTGGCCGTACTGTTCGGCATACTCGGCGGGGTGGAAACCCTAGGCCTCGTTGGGCTGTTTATCGGCCCGGTGGTGATGGTTCTGTTTGTAACCCTGTGGCACGAGGCGCATCCAGCGGATGTCGGTTCGCCAGTTGCCACACCCAGGTGAGGAGCGCTAACGAAGCAGCGGCGTTGGCCGGCCTGTCATGCGACTGGGTAGGGCAACTGGCACCGGCAACCATTAGTGAGCCTTCGATTTCGACAGGATCAGCAACCAGCGGCGGAACAGCAGCACTTCCAGGTGGCCTGCCTGCACGCCGGTGTCGCATTCCATGATCGGGTTCACAGCGTAGAAACGCTTGCGGAAATCGCGGCACACCATCATTTCGCGTTTGCCCATGCGAACCATGAAAGAGGTTGGCAGGTATTCCAGACCGAAGCGGGAACCATAGCTGCTGTTCAGAGTGCTCATGTGAATTCCTTTTGTTGGTGATGTGTTTAACGAGGAGTTCAGAATAGCATAACTACTGTATGAATAAACAGGTACTGTGCAAATAAACAGTAAATTTCGTATTTCGTGGTTTTTGCGCCAACTTCATCGGCGCAAAGGCCTAAAGGACCAATTATTAGCAAACTGCTTAATTTCGTAGAGGCAAGATTGTCTCCGAGCGGGGAATTCGGCCTGCATTTGACCGTCGGCATGGCCTTGCTGCTGGCGGCGGGGATGGTTTTTCACGAGCTGGCCGAGGCGGTGATGGGGCAGGAAGCGATCACGGTGCTGGATGTGCAGGTGGCGCATTGGTTCAACGCCAACGCATTTGAGCCGCTGACGAGCCTCATGTACGGCGTCTCGGCGATGCACACGGTGGCCGGCATGGCGCTGCTGTTCTGCGCGTTCGCGGCCTATCTGTGGCGCGCCCAGGCCTACTATTGGCTGCTGGCGCTGGCGTTCTCGGTGCCGGGCGGGATGGTGTTGAATGTGGCGCTCAAACACGTGTTCCAGCGTGCGCGGCCGGTGTTCGAAGATCCGCTGGTGACCTTGGCGACGTACAGCTTCCCCAGCGGCCACACCACGGCGGCGACCTGTTTCTATGGCCTGCTGGCCAGCTACCTGGTGATCGCGCGCCCGGCCTGGAGCGTGCGCGTGGCAACGGTAGTGCTGTGTGTATCGATGGTATTGTTGGTAGCGTTCAGCCGCGTCTATCTTGGCGCGCATTATGTGAGCGACGTGCTGGCCGCGATGGCCGGGAGCGTGGCGTGGCTGGCTGTGTGTATTACCGCTATCTCCACCTTGCGCCGCCGGCGCGAGGCTAAAACTCTATAAACCGTATGGATAATATTGTCGTCATCGTCAATGCTAGCGCCGGCCTGGGATATTGCGGCGGATGGACTGCTGCGCTGGCCGAGAAATTCCGCGCGCAAGGCGTGGAGGCCGATATCACGCTGGCGAAAAGCGGCGCGGAGATGATTGCCCGCGCTGAACGGGCCGTGGCCGAAGGCGCGGCCACGGTGGCGGCGGGCGGCGGCGACGGCACCATCAACGCCGTGGCCTCGGTGCTGGTCGGGACGCCTACGCGGCTTGGCGTGCTGCCGCTCGGCACGCTCAATCACTTCGCCAAGGACTTGAAGATTCCGTTGGACTTGGACGAGGCAGTCGCCAATGCAGTGCACGGCGTTGCGGCGCAAGTGGACGTGGGCGAGGTCAACGGCCGTATCTTCCTCAACAACTCCAGCCTCGGCATTTATCCCGATCTTGTGCGCGACCGCGAGCAGCAACAGCGCCATCTCGGCCGCGGCAAGTGGCCGGCGTTCGGCCTGGCGCTGTTCACGGCGCTGCGGCGCTTTCCCTTCCTCAGCGTGCGGCTCAAGATTAACGGCGACGAGCATCTGCGCCGCACGCCTTTCGTCTTCATCGGCAACAACGAGTACCTGCAAGGCCTGACGCTGGGCGCGCGCGAACGGCTCGATACCGGTAAGCTGTGCCTGTACGTGGCGCAGAAGCCCACCCGGCTTGGCTTGCTGCGCTACGCCGTGCACGCGCTGTTCGGCCAATTGAAAGCGGCACGCGATTTTGATGTATTGTCAGCTTCCGAGCTGACGATAGAGACGCGCCACCAGCGCCTGCGTGTCGCCACCGACGGCGAAGTAACGCTGATGAGCCCGCCACTGTGCTATCGTTCGCGGGCAGCGGCGCTGACCGTGATTGTGCCGCCGGCCGACTAGGAGGGGAGCATGCGCACCATCGTCCATTTATCCGATTTGCATTTCGGTCGCGTCGATCAAGACTTGCTGCGGCCCTTGCAGGAATTGGTGACCAAGCTGGCCCCGGATGTGGTGGTGGTGTCGGGCGACCTGACCCAGCGCGCCAAGACCGAAGAATTCAAAGCCGCGCGCGCTTATCTCGACACCTTGCCGGGGCCGCAGATCGTGGTGCCGGGCAATCACGACATCCCGCTGTACAACGTCGCCAGCCGCTTCCTGACGCCGCTGCGCAAGTACACGCGCTACGTCACCTTGGATCTGGCGCCGGAATACGTGGATGAGGAAATCGCCATCCTCGGCATTAACACTGCGCGCTCGCTGACGTTTAAAGACGGTCGCGTCAACAAGGAACAACTGGCGCAGATGCGCCAGCGCATGCAGGCGGTGGGGCCGGAGCATACGCGCATCATCGTCACCCACCATCCTTTCGATTTGCCGGACAACTTCGATCCCGACGATCTAGTCGACCGCGCGCCAATGGCGATGCAAGCCTTTGCCGAGTGCGGCGTCGATGTTTTGCTGGCAGGCCACCTGCATTCCAGCCACGCGGGCAATAGCGCGCAGCGCTACAAGATCAGTGGCTATGCGGCGCTGGTGGTGCAGGCGGGGACAGCGACTTCCACGCGCGGGCGAGGGGAGTCCAACTCTTTCAACGTGCTGCGCGTGGCGCCCGATGATGTGCAGGTCGAGCGCTACAGCTGGATCGAGGGCACGGCCAGCTTTGAACCGGTTCATACCGAATGCTTCCGCCGCAGCGGCGACACCTGGTCGCTGGCGGCAGAGGCCTAGAGCCAGTAATTCATAAAGCGCGCCGCCCATTCCTTCATGCGGTTGAGCACCGGACGGTTGCGCCATTCCTCCAGCGTGATCTGATTCGAGTCGCGCAAATCCTCCTGGAACGCGCGCTCCATCTCGGTGCCGAAAGCATCGCCCATGACGATCACGTTGAGTTCGCTGTTGTGCAGGAAGCTGCGGGTATCGATATTGGTTGAGCCGACCGTCGACCAGTTGCCGTCGATGACGGCGGTCTTGGCGTGCAGCACCGCTAGCTTGAGCTGGTAGATCTTCACGCCCGCCGACAGCAAGTCATCGTAGAACGCGTGGCCGGCGTAGAACACCAGCCCGCTATCCGACACGCCAGGCAGCACGATCTTCACATCCACGCCGCGCTTGGCCGCCGCGATCAGCGCATCCACGGTTTGCCGGTCCGGTACAAAGTAGGCGGAGGTGAGATGGATGGTTTTCTTGGCTTCCTGAATCGCCAGCGCGTAAGCCTTGTAGATTTCAAACTGCCCGCCCGGATCGCTGCCCAGCACGCGCACCACCTTGTCGCCGGCGATGATCGGCTTGGGGAAGTAGTCGGCGTCCGGCAGTTCTTCCTTGTCCTGCGACGTCCACTGGCGGATGAACAGCCACTGGAAAGCCTGCACCGCCGGGCCTTCCACCTTGATGTGCGTATCGCGCCAGCCCACTTGCGACTTGTCGGTCGGTTTGGAGGCGGAGCGGAATAGCGAACTCTTGGCGTAGGTCTTGCTGATATTGATGCCGCCGGTGAACGCCATTTTGCCGTCCACGATCAGCACCTTGCGATGGTCGCGGTTGTTGAGATTCCAGCCTTCGCCGCTGACCTTGGCCGGATTCACCGGATTGAACTCAATCAAATGGATGCCGGCCTTGCGCATGCGCGCGAAGAACTCGGCCGGCACGCCGATCGTGCCCACGCTGTCGTACAAAATATTGACAGTCACGCCTTGCTGCTGCTTCTCGATCAGTGCATCGGCAAACTTCAGGCCCAGTTCGTCCTGATCGAAGATATAGGTTTCGAGATTGATGTGATTGCGCGCGGTAGCGATTGCTTCCAGCATGGCCTTCATGGTCTGCGGGCCGTCGAACAGCAGCGTGCACTTGTTACCGGGGATGAGCGGTACGCCAGTGGCTGCTTCTTCCAGCGCCGCGCCCGGCCAGCGCTTGGCCATCTTGCTCTTGGTCGCCGCCGATGCCGGCGCCAGTTGTTCGCCCAAGTCCTGCACGTTCGGCAGCGATGCACAGGCGCCCAGC
This sequence comes from Duganella rivi, assembly GCF_009857435.1. Classification (GTDB taxonomy): domain Bacteria; phylum Pseudomonadota; class Gammaproteobacteria; order Burkholderiales; family Burkholderiaceae_D; genus Rugamonas; species Rugamonas rivi. The sequence goes on along the minus strand of NZ_WWCK01000004.1, from coordinate 648,722 downwards.
AAGCCCCAGCACATCAGCAACAAGGGTAGCAAGATACGCATGCGCAGCGAAGTCATTTTATTCGTCCTTAGAGCCAAAGAAGAAAGTAACCGGGCTTTCGCGGAAGCGGCGGCCCAGCGCCTTGAGCAATTGCCAGCCATGCTTGAAGTGCACCTTGCGTGAACGCAGCGCCACCCACAGCGCCAGTCCAAAGCTGACCAGCAGATTAACCGTACCAATAGACAAGAAACCTGCCACCGAGGTCACAACTAATTCCCAGCTGACATTGTGATCGAGTCCAACAATTGCTGTCGCAAAATTGGCAGACGAGAAGGTGACGTGGCGGATATCGAGCGGAATGCCCAGCACGAAGCCGATAAACGGCATCACGCCCAGCAAAATACCGAAGAAGAAATTCCCCATCAGCCCGCCAAGATTGTTCTCCATGTAGACGCCGAGACGGTTCAAGCGTTCTTGTCCCAGCAGCCAGCGCAGGCCGCGTAGCTGCGAGATGCGTTGCGCCCAGCGCGTGTACAGCGCCTTGTTGTCGTAGTAGCCGGAAATCAGGCCGGCAACGAACAGGCAGACGCCGGCAATCGCCGCGTAGATCAAGGTCGGCGCATGAATCGGATCGATGTCGTGCAGCAGGTGCATGGCCTTTTCAGGCGAGACCAAGTGATGGCCGGTCATCAGCGGCCACGCCATGGCGATGGCGTAGGCGGTCGGAATCGCCACCGCCAGGTTGCCCAGCACCGCCATGTTTTGCGTGCGGATCACCTTGGCGCATAGTTCGGCCATGCTGTCGAGGTCGATATTGCGGCCGTCCTTCGATTGCAGGCCGGTGGCAATGCGCGACGCGGTCATGGCCGGCTGCTTGGTCGCCACCGTGAAGTGCAGCAGGTGGATGAACATGAAGCCCAGCGAGTAGTTCATGCTGAACAGGAAGGCTTCCACCAGCGGCGCAGCGCGCAGGTAGGACATCAGGATTTTAAACAGCGCCATGAAGCCGATCACCAGGCCGGCGCCGGCCGACGAGAAGAACATGCCAACCAGCTGCTTGCGGTTGTCGGCCACGTAGTGTTCGCCGGTGTGGCTGGCGTTCTCGGTGACGTTGCGGGCTAGCAGGTTAATGTTATCGCGCAGCAGGTCGCGCACCATGTATTTGTTGTTGTGGGCTTCCACCAGTTCCAGGCCCAGCGCGACGGCAGCGTTGCGGCGCTCGCTGTCGTGATGGCCATCGACCAGGAACAGCAGCTTGCGCATGCGATCCAGGCTTTGCATCAGCGACACCAGCAGGTAGGTGAGGGCGATGCTGGTGCCCTGGCTCAGGGCTTTCTTGCGGATCTTGCCGATCACGGTGTCGCACTGGTCGAGCATCACCAGCAGGTGGCGGGTGTCGTCCAGCGCGACGTCTTCACCGGCCAGCTTGCGCTGGTAGGCGTCGAGATAGGCGTTGACCTCGAAGTTCTGCACCATGAACGGTGATTCGTAGGTCTCCATCTCGGTGTGGAAATTGGTCAGGCGCGGCTCAAGGCCGATCGCGCACACGCGGTAGGACAGGGTGCGGATGGCGTCCAGCAGGCCGGGCAGCATCAGGTTGCGGTCATCGTCCGGCTCGGCCTGCTGCACCACGTCGAACAGGGCCAGCCAGTCGGCGACAGGCACGGCGGTCATCCACAGGTAATCGGTGCGCTTGTAGACGATTTGATCGAGCGCCTCGCTGAGGTAATCGTTGCCTAGCGCCGGTGGCAGGACGCGGTAGGCGATGCGGGTTTTCAGTTCGGTGAAGAAGCCGTCGTTGGACAGCACGCCGATCTCGGTGTACAAGCTGGGGTGGCGGCGCGAGGTAAGGATGTTGCGCGCATACGCGCGCAGGGCCAGCGCGTGTCCGGGATTGCCTTTCAATAGCTGGCACAAGGTGCGGACATTGGCCGTGGCTCGCGCGCCATCGGTGGCACGCGCGGGGCGGAGGGTGTCGAACAGCGCGACCATCAGGCCGATATCGCTACTGTCCGCGTCAATTTGTTCAAGGATTTCTAGCATCGTCCGAGTATAGCGGCGATGCAAGCTGCTGTATGTACGCTATCGTACATAGTTTTTTGGCACTATTTTGGCTTGGCCGGGCAAGTGGCGCCGAGCCAGCGGCCGGTCGATTCCACCGTGGCCGTGCGTGGGCCGACATTGGTGTTGTTGGTGACGTTCATGGTCATGGTGTAGGCATTGTCGCCGTTGAAGCGGATTTGCCCGGTGCCGCTGGAGGCGGGATCGGTGCAGGTATAGGAAACGTTCATGCCGCCCGCCACCGGCTCTTGCCTGGTATTGCACTTGCCTTTTTGATTCATCGGCAACTCCTTGCGCGAGGCCATCTCCGGCGTGACGCAAGCGGTTAGCGTGATGCTGCCGTCGCTGCCGGCCTTGGGCATGGAGACGCCGTTCTGCGCCATGATCGCTTCCATTTGCGCGCGCTGTGCCGGCGGCATGGCGGCCAGCTGGGCCAGGGCGGCACTCATGACCTGGTCTTGCTCGGCGTTGCCGGTCTTGACCTTGTTATTCAATTCCCACAAGCCGGGCTTGATGGTTTGCGTTTGCGCGGAGGCTTGAGCGGCAGCCGCGATTGCTAAAGCGAGCAACAGACGTTTCATGATGTCCTCCCGAAAACGGCTAGCATAAACGAAAACGGCGCCCCGGTTCAGCGGGCGCCGTTTAATCCGATTGCGGAGAAGGCTACACGCCGCGTCCGCTAATCAGGCGCAGCAGCACCATGATGATGGCTACTACCAGCAGGATGTGGATGAAGCCGCCGATGGTGTACGACGTCACCAAGCCCAGCAGCCACAGGATAAGCAGAACGACAGCAATGGTATAAAGCATGATGATCTCCTCGGGTTGTGTTGGATCTATTATCTACATGCACCGTTGTGAATTCTGTACGCTGCCGTACCTTGCTCCTTAGTCCATCGAACGCAGCTGGCCGTTCACGACGCGCACGGAATCGCCCGAGCGCCACGATGGCTGCTGCGAATTGTGGAAGGTGCGCTTGGTGCCGTTATCCATGCGAACCACCACGTCCCAGGTGTGGGTGGTTTTCATATTGCCTTCGATCTGGTTGCCGGCCACTGCGCCGCCGACCGCACCGGCGACGGTTGCCAGTTGACGGCCGTGGCCGCTACCGACCTGGTTGCCGAGCAGGCCGCCCAGCACTGCGCCGCCGACTGCGCCGACGCCGCTGCCCTTTGGACGATGCTCGATCGCGCGCACCGATTCCACCACGCCGCAATTGGCGCATGGCGCCTGGCGGGCTTCCTGTTCAGGCAGTTGGCCTTGGCCTTGCTGCGCCAGGGATTGCTGCTGCGGTGCTTGCGCTGCGTCGTTGAACGCAGTCTTCGGCGCCCGTTCCGGCGCCGGCGGCAGGCCGCTCACTTGCGCCGGCACGGTGGCGTTGGAGGTCGGCAGCCAGCCCAGGATCGCTGCGCTGCCGACGCCGCAGAACAGCACGACCGCCACGGCGGCAATGACCATGATCGGATGGGTGGCTGGTTTGTTTGGGGTATCCATGGGTGTGTCCTCTGTTATTGATTAAGGCGCATATTTTCCTCAAGGACATCTAAGTCTTCCGTGCGTCAGCGTACATACAGTGCAAATAATTGCCCTTATTCTGCGAGCATGCACACCACGACCTCAACCTCCATCGACGAAGATCGCGCGCCCCTGCGGCTGGCGAACAATCGCCTGCTGGCCAGCTTGCCGGACGACGATCAGCTGCAGTTGGCGCAGAAATGTGAGACGGTGCGGGTGGAGAACGGCCAGTTGCTGTCGGAACCGGGACAGGAACTGCGGCATGTTTATTTTCCCATCGACTGTTTGATTTCGCTGCTCGGCGTGGCCGAGGGCCGCATGACGCTGGAAGTCGGCTCGCTGGGCCGCGAGGGCATGCTGGGCGCCTCGGTGGTGCTGGGCAATCCGCTGTCGCAGGTGCGGGCGGTGGTGCAGCGTTCTGGCCGCGTGTACCGGATGGCGGTCGAGGATTTCGTGACCGAGTTTTATCGCATGGAATCGTTGCAGCATCTGCTGCACCGCTACACGGATGCCTTGCTGACGCAGGCGATCCAAATTGCCGTGTGCAGCCGCTTCCACGTGCTGGAGGCACGGCTGGCGCGCTCGCTGCTGATTACGCGGGATCGCCTGCAGTCGGATAAATTCCATCTCACCCACGAGTTTCTCGCGCATGCGCTGGGCGTGCGCCGCGTCGGCGTGACCAAGGCGGCCAGCGCCTTGCTGCAGCAAAAGCTGATTACCTACAGCCGCGGCAATATCGAGATCCTCGACTCGGTCGGCCTGGAAGCCGTCTCTTGCCACTGCTACGATCTGTTCAAGGAAAAATAAAACGGGCCTCGGTGAACCGAGGCCCGTTGTTCCTGGAGCGAAGATCGATTAACGCGGTGGCTTCTGCACTTGGTTACCGATCACGCCGCCGACCGCTGCGCCGCCCACGGTGCCGACCGAGCTACCGCCGGTCAGTACTGAGCCGGCCACTGCGCCGACGCCCGCGCCAATCGCGGTATTTTTATCCTGCGCCGACATATTGGCGCAACCAGTTGCCGCCGCCAGCACGGCGAGGCTTGCTGCAATAAGCTTGATCTTGTTCATGGTGATCTCCTTGTTGTAGGTGGTGTCAGGATAAGCACGCGCGCCGCCTGCTTCCGTTCGCCATCGCACTCTGAGCAGGGATCAGCGTTTCACCGCGCCCGCCTGCGCCATCAAAGACTGGCAGCCGGCCGTCTCGCCCGGGCCGGCGCTGACCAGCGGCACGATGGCCGCCACCGGCGCCACCACCGCCAGTGCCAAGGCGCCGCCGGCGCGCAAGGCCAGCGTGCCTTTGTCGACACTGATATCCGGTTCTTTGAACGTGCCGCGCACGTAGATCGGCGCGCGCAGCGAAATCACGCGCATGCTCTTGGCGTCGGGCTTCAGGGTCAGATCGAGCTTCTCGTTGCCGAGGTTGACGGTGCCGCCGATATCGATGCGCGCCTCGGACGTATCGACCACGAACAGGCGCGATTTCATCAAGCCGTTGGTGACGGCAAAATCGGTCACCATGCAATTGAGCTTGACCTGCTTGTCGCCGACCATCTTGGTCAGCACCACGCTGCCGATATTGAGGCCCATGGCTTCCAGCAGCAGCTTGCTGACGCTGCCTTCGTTGACCACGCCTTTCAACTCGCCGTTGGAGGCGCCGAGCAGGCCGGCCACCGAATTACCGGCGGCGGTCAGCGCCACGTCGGCATTGACTTCGCCGACCGTGGCCTGCATGCCGTCGATGCCGGGGAATAGCTGCTTGAGTTGCAGATGGCGCGCGCCGGCTTTCAATTCGGCGCGGATGGCGTTGGGATTGACCTTGCCGCTGCCATCGAGCATGACGGTGGAGGTGAAGCGGCCGCCGGCGATGTCGAAGTTCAGCGGTTTCAACGCCAGTACGCCATCCTTCATGTGGATTTGCGTCTCCAGATTTTGAATCGGCAAATCCTTGTTGCGGGTGATGCGCGCAGCTTTGAAGTTGACGTCGGCATCAATGGCCGTCCAGCGCTCGGTGCGGAAGGTTTCGACTGGCAGCACTCTGTTGCCCGGCTGGACGGCATCGGCGCCGCGCGCTTCCTTGCTGGCGTTGGAGTCGGCGCCGATCAGCGGGCCGAGGTCGGATACTTGCAACAGCTTGGACTGCACCGTGCCGCTCAATAGCGGGCGCGGTTCGCCGGTCTTGAAATCGAGCTTGCCGCCGATATCGCTCTGGCCGACCTTGCCGGTGAACTGGTCGTAAATCCAGTGGCTGGCGTTGGCGCCGAGGTTGCCGGTGAGGTGGCCTTCGGTGACGAATGGCGGTGTTTCCGGCAGCAGCACGCCGGTCAGCGCGTACAGGCGCGCCATGCTGGGAGCGGACAGCTTGAGCCGCATGTCGATGGCCGCCAGCGAGGCCGGCTTGGTCAGCGTGCCTTCAAAGCTGATATTGGTGCCGCCGATGTTGAGATGGGCCGCGAGCGGGAAGGGCGTGCTTTGCTGCTGCAAGGACAGTACCGCGCCGGCCTTGCCGCTGCCGCTCACATCGCGGTTATTCCATTTGCCGTGCAGCTGCCACGCGACGCCGTAGCGCGGATCGCTGATGGTGTCGATATCGGCGCTGGCGTCGACGTGCGTCATGGCGTCGATGTAGCGCACCGTGCCTTTGGAGAACACCACGCGGTTGACCTCCAGCTTCCATGCGGAAGGCTGGTCGTCGCGCTTGAAGGTCCAATTGTTCTTGCCATCGGCGTCGCGTTGCAGCAGCAGGGCGGGATTGTCAAAGCGCAGCTCGGGAATCTCGATACGCTGGCGCAGCAGCGGCAGCAGGTCGATGGCAAACGCGAACTGGCTCACGCTGACCATTTCGCTGGGCGCTTGCATGCCGCGCGGATTGCCAACGTGGACATCGCGCGCCACCAGGTGCGGCAGCGGTAGCCAGCGGCCTTGCTGGCGCCATGCCAGCGACACGGCGCCGCGGATCTCGAACGGCCGGTCGATGGCCGCGCTGATCTTGTCGTTGAGCCACGGCCGCGCCTGATTCCAGTCGACATTGCCGAGGACAACCACGGCGGCCACCGGCACGCCTAGCGCAAGGCTGGCGGCGGCAATGGCAATTCGGCGGCGGCGGAGGACGGGCGAGGGCATAACGGACCTTGATTCTTCTAGTTGCATCATTTTACACATTCCGTTTTTGTGCGTCACCGTACTGATGGCAATTGAACCTGAGCCTATAACTGTAATCGTCCCACTCACCTCAAGGAGAAAAATAATGGACCAATTAAAAATGCTGGGTGCCGTCGTGCTGGTGCTGGGCCTGAGTGCTTGCGCCAGCGATAAGACGCCTGCGACTGCCGATGTGGCGGTCTCGCGCGAAGCGGTGGCCGCTGCCACCAGCGCTGGTGCTGCTGACCTTGCGCCGGCCGAGATGCAATCGGCGCGTGAAAAACTGATGCGCGCCAATCAAGCGCTGGCCGCCAAGGATTACAAGGCGGCGCAGGACTTGGCCATCCAGGCTTCGGCCGATGCGCAACTGGCGCAGAGCAAGGCCAACTCGAGCAAGGCCACCATGGCTGCCGATGAGCTGCAACAAAATATCCGCCTGCTGCGCGAGGAACTGCAACGCGCTAACGCTACTAGCCAACAATAAATCGAACGGAGACCATCATGAAAAAACTCATCCTGCTGCCGACTGCCTTTGCCATGTCGGTGATGTTTGCTGCATGCAGCACCACGCCGACCACCACCAGCCAGCTTGATCAAGCACGCGGCGATTTCGTCGCGGCGCAAAATAATCCGTCGGTGGCAGCGAATGCGCCACTGGAATTCAAAGCCGCGTCCGATGCGATGGATCGTGCTAATGCGGCCGCCGCCAAAAAGGAAAGCTTGAACGAGATCGATAAGCTGGCCTACATCGCCAAGCAGAAGATCGCCACCGCGCAGGAAGCAGCGCGCGCCAAGCAGGCCGAATCCGAGGTTGCCAACGCGGCCCGCCAGCGCGACGAAATTCGCTTGCAGGCGCGCACCGCTGAAGCAGACCGCGCAAAATCGCAGGCCATGCAAGCCAAGTCGCAAGCTGAGCAAGCCAAGGCTGATGCCGATGCGGCCCGCGCCCAGGCAGATGCCGCTGGCAATGCCGCACGCGATGAAGCCGCCCGCAATGCAGCCTTGCAGCAGCAACTGGCCGATCTGCAAGCCAAGCAGACCGAGCGCGGCATCGTGATCACCTTGAGCGACGTGCTGTTTAACGTTGATCGCGCTGAACTGAGCGCCGAAGGTATGCGCACTGCACAGAAAGTCGCTGATGTGCTGATGCAGGAGCCGCAAAGCGTGGTGCTGGTTGAAGGTTTTACTGATAGCACCGGCACGTCTTCGCACAACCTGGAACTGTCGCAACGCCGCGCCGAATCGGTGCGCGCCGCGCTGACCGGCCTGGGCGTCCCGGCTGCCAAGATCGCCACCCGTGGCTATGGCGAGGCCTATCCAGTGGCCAGCAATGCCGACGCCGGCAGCCGCCAGTTGAACCGTCGCGTTGAAATTGTGCTGTCGCAAAATGGCGCACCGATTGCCAACCGCCGTTAATCTTACCTTTGAAGGAGTGCCCCATGGCTGAATCTAACATATCCCATCCGGCAGGCATCGACGTTGAAGCCATCCGCGCGGCCGCCCGCAACCTGGAAGACGGCCCGGTCACGGCTGGCTATCAAGGTGACCGCGTGGCGGTCATCAAGATGCTCAACGATGCGCTGGCCACCGAACTGGTGTGCGTCATGCGCTACAAGCGGCATTACTACACGGTGAGCGGGCGCGAGAATGCCGGCATCAAGGCCGAATTCCTCGAGCACGCGCAGGAGGAGCAGGAGCACGCCGATTGGCTGGCCGAGCGCATCGTCCAGCTGAACGGCGATCCTGATTTCAATCCGGCAACATTGCTCGCACGCAGCCATGCCGAGTATGATGCGTCAGAAGACGTACAATCGATGGTTCGCGCCAATTTGATCGCGGAGCGGGTGGCCATCGAGTCGTATCGGCAAATGATCGCCCAAATCGGCGAAAGTGACCCGACCTCGCGCCAACTTTTGATCAAGATCATGGCAGTGGAAGAAGAACACGCGGACGATATGCGTGATCTGCTTGACGCGCACGGTTAAGGCAATTTGGCAATATTTGCTGTACAGTTTTCACATCAACAACCACAACAGGAGCTTCATCATGCTGGAACAAAACATCAGTACCGTGAATAACGACGTGAAAACTCTGGTTAAAGATGCGCAAGCATTGTTCACCGCAGCCACCGCGCTGACCGGTGAAAAAGCCGACGAACTGCGCGGCCGCGGCATGCGCGCGCTGGACACGGCACTGGCCAAGGCCCACGAAGCGCAGGTGAGCGCAGTCGCGGCGACCAAGGAAGCCGCCAAGCAAGCCGACGAGTACGTCAAGGAAAACCCATGGCGTTCGATCGCCGTGGCAGCGGGCGTTGGCCTGCTGATCGGCGTCATCATCGGCCGCAAGTAATTCATCGTGGCGCATGAGGAAGGCAATCGCCCCCCGGGCCTGATCGCGTCGGTGGGCCTGTTGGCCCGCAACGCGATCGGCCTGTTGCTCAATCGGCTGGAACTTGCAGCGGTTGAGCTGGCGGAGGTGCGCGACCACCTGCTGAAGCTTGCGCTGGTATTTGCGCTGGCTGTGGTGCTGGGTGGTTTTGCGCTGATCTATGCTTCGGTCACCATCGTCTACCTGGCGTGGGCGGCAATCGGCTGGGTGATCCTGCCGATTATCACCGGGGTGTTCTTGCTGATCGCTATCGGGCTGATCTTGTACGCGCGCGCGGTGCTGCGCAGCGGTAAGCTGTCCTTGCCGGCGACCATGGCAGAACTCAAATCCGACCGCGACATGCTGTTGTAAGGAGCGACCATGAGCAAGCAAGAAGACGCGGCCGCACTGGCGGCCGAGAAGCAAAGAATCATCCGCGAGGGCGAGCTGTACCGCATCAAGGTGGTGCATTCGAAAGCCTTGGTGGGCCAAGCCCTGCAACCGGATGCGCTGATGCATGGCGCGGTCGAGCATGCAGTGGGCCTGGCGCAAGCAAGGCTGGGCGGGCTGCTGCAACCGGGCGGCGCTGGCGGCTTCAATTTCAAATCCTTGAAGTCGCTGATGCCGTACGCGCTGACCATCGGCTCCTTCATTGCCCGCAAGCGGCTGGTCAAGCCTGCCATCGCGCTGGCCGTGGTGGCCGGCGCCGGGATAGCCTGGCTAATGCGCCACAAGCGCCCACCCGCAGAGTAACAAAGGCCGCATAAGCGGCCTTTTTTCTTTAGCGGGCTTTCGCCAGTAGTTGCGGCATGTTGGCCAGGTCGCTCTGGTAGGTGGCTTGGGCTTCTTTGAGGCAGGTGCTGCGCTCGGCGGCTGGGCCTTTTTGGCAGGCTTGCTTGGCTTCCGCCAAGGCTGCGCCGATTTCCTTGCGCAGCGTGCGTTCTTGTTCGGCCTTGGTGCTGTCCGGCTTGCTCCAGCGGGCCGGCTCGCCCCTGGCGATTTCCTGCTTTTGCAGGGTGACGTTTTGCGGTGGCGTGGTGTCCTGCGCGTGCGCAGCGGCCAGCGCCGCGCACGCCATCGTCACGCCGGTGATGATGTGACGAATCATGATGTTCTCCCGAATTTATAGCCTGCCCGTGAGCAGCATAATCAGCAGTATAACCACGATCAGGCCGGTAATGCCGCTAGGCGCGTAGCCCCAGTCGCGGCTGTGCGGCCAGGTTGGCAACGCGCCGATCAAGGCCAGCACGAGGATAATCAGGATGATGGTGCCCATGGGGTTCTCCTTGTTTGCTTAGTTGATTTAGTAGCGATACAGGCGGCCGTCGATCAGGCGCACGCGGTTGCCGACGCGCAGGTCATAGACGCTGTCCTGCTGCACGATGCGGTAGTCGCCGTTGTCCATGCGCACGCTGATCTGGAATTCCTGCTTGCCGGCGTTGCGGTTGTTCTCGACGTTGTTGCCGACCACCGCGCCGCCGACTGCGCCGGCCACGGTAGCAGCAGTGCGGCCGCCGCCGGAGCCAACCTGGTTACCCAGCAGACCGCCGATCAGACCGCCGGTGATGGCGCCGGCGCCCGAGCTGCCGCGCGGCTGCATTACTTGAATCGAATCGATAGTGCCGTAAGTCGAAGAGTCATTGCTGATATAGCCGATCTGTTGCGGCTGCTGGCTGTTGCTGGCGCAGCCGCTCAATACAGCCACGCCGGCCAGGATGGCGGCGGCAAACGTAGTTGAGCGTTTCATATTGTCCTCCCGGAAAAGTGTGAGTCCAGTATCGGCAGCGCGTGTGGCCGGGTCTGTGCGCTTACGCACCATGTATCCGTCGTGTTGATTTTTGTACGCTACCGTACAGAGGTGCTGCAGGATAAGGCGTTAAATGGCGACATCGGCCTCTCGGGGCTGACCAACCCCATCGTCAAATACAAGGAGAATCGCCATGAAAATCGCACATAAAATCGCTACTGCCCTGTTCACTGTTTCGCTGCTGGGCGCCATGACCGGCTGCGCATCGACCTCCAACAAGGAAGGCACCGGCGAGTATGTCGACGATTCCGTCATCACCACCAAAGTAAAGGCCAGCATCTTCAACGAACCTAGCCTGAAATCGACCGAGATCAACGTCGAAACCTTCAAAGGCACTGTGCAGCTGAGCGGCTTCGTGGCCCAGCCGCAAGACATCGCCAAGGCCGGTGAAATCGCCCGCGGCGTCAAAGGTGTGACCAGCGTGAAAAACGATATCCACGTTAAGTAAGACCACCACCGCCGGCGCGCACAGACGCGCCGGCTTATCATCCCGTGAGCCATCATGAATCATCCATCCGAAGAATTTGAGGCTCAACGCATCCCCCTGCATGTACACGCGCGCGGCCTTGCGCTGGGCGTGATCGCGACGGTCGCTTTCCTGTATGCGCTGCAATGGTCGCGCAACTTCCTGGTTCCGCTGGTACTGGGCATCCTCATTACTTACACGCTGAGCCCGCTGGTGTGCTGGCTCGAACGGGTGCGCGTGCCGCGCTTGCTTGGGGCGACGCTGGTGACGGCGGCCATACTCGGCGGCTCGTTCCTGGTGCTCGATAAAGTACAGGGCGAATTCCAATCCATTGTTGATGAGTTGCCGACTGCAGGCCACAAGCTGTCGCGCCTGCTGTCCGAGCGCTTGCACAGCGGCGGCCCGAGCGCGCTGCAACGCATCCAGGACGTGGCCGCTGAACTCCAGCAAGCCACCGCCGGCGCGCAGGAAAAGCGTGCCACGCGCCGTGCCGCGCCGACACCGCCAAGCTCGGAGAGCTTCCCGGTGATGAACTGGATCTGGGCCGGCTCGATGGGCGTGCTCGGTTTCCTTAGCCAGGCGACCATGGTGATCTTTCTCGTGTTCTTCCTGCTGCTGTCGGGCGATACATTCAAGCGCAAACTGGTCAAGCTGACCGGGCCGTCGCTGACCAAGAAACGCATCACCGTCCACATCCTCGAAGACATCAACAGCTCGATCCAAAAATACATGCTGATGCTGCTGGTGACCAACGTCGCACTGGCGCTGCTGATGTGGGTCGCGCTGCGCTGGATCGGGCTGGAGAATGCCGGCGCCTGGGCCATCGTGGCAGGGCTGCTGCACCTGATGCCATATTTCGGCCCGCTGCTGATCATGGTGGCGACTGGCATCGTGGCTTTCCTCCAGTTTGAGTCCCTGCAAATGAGCTTGCTCGTGATGGGCGCATCGTTGGCCATCGCCACGCTGATCGGCACTGTGGTGGCGACGTGGATGACGGGCCGCTTCGCGCGCATGAATGCCGCCGCTGTGTTTGTCAGCCTGTTGTTCTGGGGCTGGCTGTGGGGCGTGTGGGGCTTGCTGCTAGGCGTACCGTTGACCGTGATCGTCAAGGTGGTGGCCGAGCGCGTGGAAGGAATGGAAGTGGTGGCTGAACTACTTGGAGAGTGAGCCGTGCTGCAAGGCATACTGCCGCGCAAACTCGGCGCCGAGGAAGAAGATCTGCGCCGAGTAGTACACCCACAGCAGCAAGGCAATTAAGGAACCGGCCGCACCGAAGCTGCTCGCCGCGCCGCTATTGCCGATGTAGGCACCGATCGCATATTTCCCCAGCGTGAATAAGGCCGCCGTGCCCAGCGCGCCGATCGTCACGTCATGCCAAGACAGCTTCACACGCGGCAGCATCTTGAAAATCACACCAAACAGAGCGGCAATCACCACGAAGCTAATCGCGGCGTTTATCACGGTCAGCACAATGCCGGCATCGCTCCACAAGCTACCCCAGTATTTTTCCAGCACCGTCAGCGCCGCGCTCACCACCAGCGACACCATCAGCAAAAATGCCAGCACCAGCACCATGCCAAACGACAGCAGGCGTGTGCGCACCACGTCCCACACGGTGCCGTGGGTGAGGGGAGGGACTTGCCAGATCGCGTCGAGGCTGGCCTTGAGTTCGGCAAACACCGTGGTCGCGCCAAACAGCAAAAGACCGCTTGCGACCAACGTCGCAAGGCGGCCTTCTTCTTTATTGCGGGCGCCGGCCAGCACCAGCTGGATCGCTTCCGCGCCCTGGGCGCCGACCAGCCCGCGCAGCTGCGCAAACAACTCGCCTTGCGCAGCTTGCGGGCCGTAAAACCAGCCGGCGATTGCCAGCACCAATACCAGGATCGGCGCCAGCGAGAACAGCGTGTAAAAGGCCAGCGCTGCTCCCATGCTGCTGCCGCGGTGCTCGAACCACTCGGACACCGTGCACTTCAGCAGCGAGAGCATGGCCGGCCCGCCGAATTACTGCACGCGGCGTTCGATGGTGATTTGCTCTACCTCGACGCGGCGGTTAGGTTCCAGGCACTTGATCAAGTCAGCACGTTTTTTGTTGGTGCACTCAACCACTGGATTGGCTTCGCCTTTGCCGACTGCGTTCAAGCGGGTCGCTGCAACGCCTTTACTCACCAGGTAATCCTTCACCGCATTGGCGCGGCGCTCGGACAGCTTGAGGTTGTACTTGTCGCTGCCCAGGCGGTCGGCGTAGCCGCTAATCACCACGTCGTTGATGCCGGTGTTGGCGTTGAGCAGGTTGGCGATCTCATCCAGTTTAGGCTGGCTCGGATTCAGCTTGGCGCTGTCAAACGAGAACAGTTCGGTAGCCGACATGGTCACCTTCTCAAAGCGCGCTGGTGGCGGCGGTGGCGGCGGCGCTGGGGTTGGTGGCGGCGGTGGAGGTGGTTCCACCACAGGTGCTGGCGTTGGCGCCGGTGGCGCAGCTTTCGGCGGTGCGTTGAAGGCGATGTTCAGTCCGACCGTTGCATAGTAGTTATTGCTCTTGCTATTTGGGAATTCATCGCCACGGATGAAGCCGTGTACGTTGCGAATGTCGGCTTGCAGGGCGACGCGCTCGCTCAGGTCGGCCTGGAAGCCGAGACCGGCGCTCAGGTAAGGCGAGGTTTTCTTGCGCTCGATGCCGCCGAACAGGTTGGCCTTGTCACGCTCTGCGCCCACGCCGACCAGGATGAATGGACGGAAGCTTTTGCGCGAGAACATGTAGAGACCATCCACGCCCAGCGTTTCTTGCTGGTAGCGCTGATTGTTTTCCCGCGAGCGGGCATAGGTGTAGCCGGTTTGCACATCCCAGTTTTCGTTCACGGCTTTGCCGAACTTCAGGCCGCCGCCGTAGCCGCGCTTGTCCACGCCGAAGTCCGAGTCAGGCTTAACGCCATTGACGCTAGGCTGGATATACCACGATGGATTGATGACCGCATCCTGCGCGAGGGCGGAAAACGACGCGCACAGGGCTGCTGCGGCGAGGGCAATCTTCTTAGATTTATTCAAGGTGAGCTCCCGTTTTTTAATGGAAAAGTGTTTCATTGCCAGCAATGTTGTTGCACTGCTGTTGGAGCGAAGGTTAGGCAACTTGGTGCCGCGTTACCGTTCGATACCGCACCAAAGTTTGTGCTGTATCAAATCGAACACACTTTTCGAAACTTTTCCGCGTTCCGCTTGTCCCAGCTTAAGGCTACAGAAGCGTCAGTAATGTTCGTTGACGCACAGACTACGGCGGCGGTAGCGGGCATTCTTCAGTTAAACGCCACACGAATCAGTTAGTTAAAGGAGTGTTCCCATGCATGCAGCCAGCAAACAACAAACCATGGTTCAGAACGAGATGAAAGCCTCGCCGGAAATGCAAGCCTCCACGGCCCGCTTATCGTTGATGGATCGCTCGACGCCGGCCCCGCTGGATCGTAAGCCCGGCCTGTCCATGGCGTCGATCGAACGCGTTCGTTCGACCTCCGCCACCCTGCGCCGGATCGAGAATATGCAAAAGCTGATCGCTGAGCTGACCCAGCACGAGATGCTGGCCGACGAGATCGCGTGGTTCCTGAAATTTTCGCCATCGGGCGCCCGTAAATATATCCGCGACCTGCGCGAGGCCGGCGTCATTGAACTGTCGCGCTACGTGGAAGGTACCGCCACCTATCTCGGCAAGGCGGTCTACCAGCTGACGCCTGACCCGGAACGCATCGCCGCCTTCCTTGCCGCCATCGCCCAGCCGAAGCGCGAAGGTGCGCCGCCGCGCAAAGAACGTCCAGGCCTGCGCGAGCAAGCCATGGCAGGCAGCGGCCGCCACTTCCACATCCTGGCGGACGACACCCACTACGCCATCCGCGTGAATCGCGGCCCGGTGATGCGCGATCCGCTGGTGGCGGCATTGTTCGGCACCCCGGCTTCGCAGCAAAAAGCCGAGTGAGCTCCGTGCCGCAGGGGTATGATGTTTGCGTATTGAAATGCAAACAAGTAACCCCAACTAGCCCGGTAAGACATTACACGGACTTGCGGCACATGGAAGCTTTGATCTGGATAGCCCTGACGGCGCTGGCGATCGCCGCGCCTTTTTACTTCCCGCGCTGGCGCCTGCAACGGGTGCTGGCCAAGCCGCTGCCGCCCGAAGCTGAGGCGGTGCTACGCCGAAATATCCCCGTTTACAAACGCATGAGCCCGGACTTGCAGCAGCAGCTGCGGCGCATGGTGGTGCAGTTCCTGCACCAGAAAAAATTCATCGGCTGTGAAGGTCTTGAGGTGACAGACGAAATGGCTGTCACCATTGCCGGGCAGGCTTGCCTGTTGCTGCTCAACCGTCCAAGCAAGGTGTATCCCGCCTTGCATACCATTCTTGTCTACCCGAGCGAGTTCGTCGCGCAGCGCGCCGAAGTAGGGCCTGGCGGCGTGGTCACTCCGGGCCACCAAAGCATGCTTGGCGAATCGTGGGACGATGGCCGCGTGGTGCTGTCGTGGGACAACGTGCGGCAAGGTGCTGCAGATTGGACTGACGGCCATAACGTGGTGCTGCACGAGTTTGCGCACCAGCTTGACAGTGAGTCGGGCCGTGCCAACGGCGCCCCTTACCTCGGCCACCCCGACAGCTACCGCGAATGGTCGGAAGTGCTGTCGCGTGACTACCAAAACCTGCGCATGAACGCGATGTACCGCCAGCACACGGTGATGGATCACTACGGCGCCACCAATCCCGCCGAGTTCTTCGCTGTCGCCACCGAGACTTTCTTCGAGAAACCGTATCAAATGGCCGAGCATCATGCCGAGCTGTACGCGGAATTCCTCAAGTACTACCGCGTCGATCCACGCGAATGGATGTCGCCGCCACCACCACCACCTCCACCGCAAGAAACATCGCCCTACGTCTACCTCACTGGCTGGTGAGCAAGACCTGCTGCCCCATGTAATTTGTATTTTTGCTACTGGCAGCCAAAACCCACTCTTGCAAGTTAGAAATCGTGGGAGTATTTGATCCGCATCAATGGTGCGATGCGTCAAATAACCCCTAGATTGCAGGAGAATATGATGACCTTGCGTTCGTCTGTGGCTTTGTTGTCTCTCGCTTTTGGCTGCGCGCAGGCAGCCAGCTCATTGCCGGGCTTTGCGGCCGACCAGAGTGGTACTTCGGTGTCGGGCCTGTCGTCCGGTGCTTTCATGGCAGTGCAATATCAAGTGGCGTATTCCAGCCAGGTTGTGGGTTCCGGCATCGTCGCCGGCGGCCCGTATTATTGCGCGGCAGGAATGATTATGAATGCCGGTATTTGCATGGGGTCGGTACCTTTTATGACCCCCAATCCGTACCTGATGATCGGTGCGGCGCAAAGCTACGCCGGCCTCAACCTGATAGATCCGCTCAGTAATCTCGCCAATGACCGCATCTACGTGTTCAGCGGTACCAAGGACACGGTGGTGTACCAGAAGGCAGTGGATGCAACCGTGGGCTTCTTCAAGGAAGCGGGTGTGCCAACCGCCAACCTGCAGTACGTGAACTCGATGCCGGCCGGCCACGCTTTGATTATTCCGTCGTTCGGCAATCCTTGCCCGGACAACGCCTCGCCCTACATCAGCCATTGCGCGATCGCCACCAAGGACTACGATCAGCCTGCGGAAATCCTGACGCACATCTACGGCCCGCTGAATCCGCGCGCGGTCAAGCGCAGCGGCCAATTGATTACCTTCAAGCAGAGCGAGTTCGGCTCGGCCGCGATCAGCATGGCCGACGAGGCCTTCGTCTACGTGCCAGCCAACTGCCAGCAGGGCGGCTGCAAGGTGCACGTGGCTTTCCATGGCTGCAAGCAGTCGGCGGAATCGGTGAAGGATGATTTCTATAACAAGAGCAGCTACAACGACTGGGCCGATACCAACCGCTTGATCGTGCTGTATCCGCAGGTGAACAAGTCGCCGGTGGTGCCGTTCAACCCGGAAGGCTGCTGGGATTGGTTCGGCTACACCGGCGCGCTGTACGCTACCAAGAGCGGCCCGCAGATTCAGGCCATCCACGCCATGATCCAGCGCCTGACCTCGGCGCCGTCGGCACAGGTGGCGTCGGCACAGTAAGCACCGCCTAGAGGATGATGGAGCCGTCGTCGGTGCGCTTGACGTGCAGCAGCCCCGGCTCCTCTTCCTCCAGGCGCCGCGCTTCCAGTTCCTGGGCGCTGGGGCCGAGGCCCGCTTCGGCCAGCAGGCGCTGGCGTTCCTCCAAGCCCTGCAAGATGTTTTGCTCCAGCTCCGACTGCTGCCACGGCTTGGGGATGAAGCGGAACACGTGCGCATCGTTGATGGCCGCCATCGCCGTTTTGAAATCGGTGGAAGCACTCAGCATGATGCGCACGGTGGTCGGCGCTACGTCCTTCAACGCTTGCAGGAATTCGCCGCCGCTCATTTCCGGCATCATAAAGTCCGACACCACCAGGTCAAACTCGCACACGCAGATGCGGTTCAGCGCATCAAACGGATTGGTGAAGGTTTCGATTTGCGCGCCGGCCAGCGGCTTGCTTTGGCGCAGCGCACGCTGAAGGGCGCTCAGCATATTCGGTTCATCATCGACCAGCAGGATGCGGCTCATAGTTGTTCCTCCGTGTGGCGGACCGGCAGCAGCACGCGGAAGCAGGTGCCGCGTCCCAGTTCGGTATCGACCTCGATGCGGCCGCCGTGTTTTTTGACGATGCCATAAGCCAGCGACAAGCCCAGCCCCGTGCCTTTGCCGACCGCCTTGGTGGTGAAGAAGGGATCGAAGATGCGCGTCAAGGTATCGGGCGCAATGCCGTGGCCGGTATCTTCCACTTCCAGCCGCACGGTGTCAGGATCGGCCATGCCGGTGCGCAGGGTGATCATGCCGCGCTCCGGCCCCATCGCCTGGGCCGCGTTGACCACCAGGTTGAGCACCACCTGGTTGATCTGCAGCGGCAAGCATTCGATCTGCGGGATATCGCCGTACGCCTTCACCACGTCGGCACGGTACTTGACCTCGTTGGCGACGATGTTGAGCGTGGAGTCGATGCCGTGATGCAGGTCGGCGCGGCTCCAGTCCTGGCTGGCGTCGGCGCGCGAGAAGTCCTTGAGGTCTTCGACGATGTGGCGCACGCGCACGATGCCTTCGCGCGATTCGCGCATCAGCGCCGGGATGTCCTGGCGCAGGAAATCGAGATCGATGCGCTCGCGCATGGCGCGCAGCCGCGCCGTTACGGCCGGCTGGGCGATGCTGGCTTCGGCCTCCTGGTAGGCGCTGAGCATGTCGAATAACTGCTCCAGGTAATTTTGCAGCGTGCCAACGTTGGAGAAAATGTAGCCGATGGGGTTGTTGATCTCGTGCGCCACGCCGGCCGCCAGCTGGCCAATGGACGCCATCTTCTCGGCCTGCACCAGTTGCTGCTGCGCGGTGGAGAGCAGGTCGTTCAGCTCGGTGAGCTGGCGGATGTCGTCTTCCAGCTTGTCGTTGGCCTGCGCCAGCTGGCCTGTGCGCTTTTCGACGATATGTTCGAGATTGTCCTTGGCCTTGCGCAGCGCGTTCTCGGCCACGCGGCGCTCGGTGACGTCGCGCAGCGTTTCAATCGCGCCGACGATATTGCCCTCGGCATCGCGCAGCGGCGCTGCGGTGAAGTGCAGCCAGTGGCCGCTGGCGCCGATGTTGGGGAAGAAGTCTTCCGACTCGTATGCGCCGGGAATCAGCGTGGAGCGCTGGCTGTGGCCGGGATAGTGGGCGGCGATATTGTCGTCGCCATCCACGATCAGATCCGACAGCAGCGGGCGCTCCTTGATGTAGAACGGCTGCCACTGGTTGCGCGTGCCGACCATGCAGGCGCGCGTCCAGCCCAGCAGCTGCTCGCAAGCGCGGTTCCAGTGCGTGATGACGTGGTGGCGGTTGATGGCAAAGGTGGCGACCGGATGGCCGTCGAAGAATTCGGACAAGGCCACTTCCGCTTGCTGGGACAGTTTCATCATTGATCCTTAGTTCACGAGTATCTGGCACATATCGCTGACCATCAGCGCGCATTTTTCGGTGAGCTGCTGGCGCTGCTCGTCCGCCAACGCCAGCGTGCTCCATGCTTGTTCGCTGGCTTCGCTCGGTGTGGCGATCAGGTGCGCTAGTCCCACGGCCAAGGCCAGGCCGGTGGCGTCAGCGCGGTGCTGGCGGCTGATGGCGTCCTGTATCGCCGCCGGGAATTTCCAGTAGGCGGCCAAGGCGCTGCCAGCCTGCGCATGGTCGACGCCGAACACGGCCATTTCGGCTTGCGCTACCGTCGCGTCTTCATGCTCGTTGCACCACTGGCTTACCGCCGCGTACTCTTCGGGAAAGCGGGTGGCCAGCACCAGCCTGCCGAGATTGTGCAGCAGGCCGGCGGTGAAGGCGGTGTCGGGGCTTTGCCGCAGATGGCGAGCCAGCGCGCGCGCCCACACCGCGGTGGCAATCGCGTGGCGCCAGAACGCGTCGAAATCGAGCGGCGCATTGGCGGTCGGCGGTACCGCGCTGATCACGCCGCACGCGGTCACCAGCGTACGGATGCTGTGCAGGCCGAGCACCGACATCGCTTGCTGGATGCTGGTGACCTTGGACGGCATGCCGTAGAACGAGGAGTTGGCCAGCCGCAGCGTCTTGGCAGTCAGCGCCTGGTCGAGGGCGAGGCGGCCGGCGAGGTAGTTGAGATCGACGTCGTCTTGCTCCATGCTGGTCAGCAGCTCGGCCACCACCGCCGGCAGCGACGGCAGGTCGTGGACGCGGCGCACTACTTCATCCAGCGAGACGTGGCTCATGGCGCGGCCTCGCTCAAGCTTAGCGTGATCAGGCTGCCGCGCGAGGCCGAGTGCAAACCCATCGGATAGCCGCGCACGGCGTAGCGGCGGCCGTTGATGTGTGCGTGATGACCCGATGGCGGCGGCGCGGCGCCGTGCGGGAAAAGCTCAGGCAGTACATCGCTGGCGGCGTTGCCGAGCAGGGCGCCGGCACGCTGGAACATATTGCCGGCCGCGCCGTTGATGAAGGCGATCATGCCTTCGTCGTCCATGCCGATCACCGGCAGCGGCAGTTGCTGCAGAATCTCGCGCGCGATGTTGAGGCTGATTTCATCGCGGTCGATCTGGCGCTGCATCTGGTGCAGCAGCTGCTCCATGCGGCGGTTGGCGCTGGCCAGTTCGTGGTTGGCGTTGCGTACCTCCATGTTGAGGCGGATGTTGTCGTCGGCGATTTCCTTGAGGCGGAAGGCATCGGCAAGGTGCGCGCGTAACTGCTCGTCGTTCCACGGCTTGGTGAGGAATTTGTAGATCGCGCCCTCGTTGACGGCGTCGGTCACCGATTGCAGCTCGGTGTAGCCGGACAGCATGATGCGGATGGTATCGGGGCGCATGCTGCGCGCCTGGCGCAGGAAGTCGGCGCCGCTCAGGCCCGGCATGCGCTGGTCGGAGATGATCACGTCCACCGGCTGCTGCGCCAGCAGTTCCAATCCTTGCTCGCCGCAGTTGGCGGTCAGGATGTCGTAGCCGTCCGGGCGCAGCAGGCGCTTGAGCGCGGACAGGATGTTGGCCTCGTCGTCGACCAGCAGCAGGCAGCGGCGCTTCGTCTGCACGCGCAGCAGGTGCGGCGGCAAGCGCCGGTCTTCGCGCAGCAGCTCGCCAACCGCGCCCGCCGTTAGAGGCGCGGCGTAAAAGCCGCCTTGCACCAGATCGCACAAGTTAGTGCGCAGGAAGGCGCACTGCGCCTCGGTCTGCACGCCGTCGGCGGCGATGCGGATGCCAAGGTGGTGCGCCATGGCGATCAGCGCCTGGCATAGGGCGGCGGCGTTGTCGTCATCGGCTACCGCATGCACGCGGCCGGCGTCGAGCTTGATGTAATCGAAGGGATAGCGTTGCAAGTTACTTAAGCAGGCCGGGCCGGCGCCGAATTGATCAAGCGTCAGGCAGGCGCCGAGCTGCTTGAAGAAGCCAAGCGCGCTGTCGCTGGCGGCGGGATCGTGGGTGAGCGTGGCTTCGTTCAGTTCCAGCGTGAGCGCGGCTGGCGCGATGCCGTATTGTTCCAGCAGCGCCGCCACCTGGTGGCCGAAGCGTGGATCGTGCAGCTGCACCGGCGCGACGTTGATCGCCACCTGGAGATCGCCGCCAGCGAGCACGCCGCCTTGCCACAGCTGGCGGTCGGCACAGGAACGGCGCAGCAGCGACAGGCTGTCGGCAGTGGGCGACTGCGCCTCCAGGCCGGCGATAGCGCCATTGCGCAGATCGACCAGCGGCTGGTACAGCAGCGATTGATCATCGAACTTCATCAGGCGTTCCTATCGAAATGGAAGCGATCTGCTCGAAAATACTATCGGTCGATTATACGGCCAAACGCCGGCGTGGGCGACAGCGGGCCCGTGCGGTGCTAGTGGTAGCAAGGACTCTTGCAACAGTGTCGGCTTGTTATCTCTCTTATGGATCGCGCTGTTGCTTATCGGCGACGGGGGCTGCGCGCTGAGCAATTTTCGGTATGATAGTCGCTACACACCAACCGAAGAGCGGGAGGCGGCAATGACACAAGCATGGCTAGTGCTCACTCGTCCAGACGGGCGCGACGTTGCTGCGCCGTCCGAGGCCCAGATGGCGGCAGCCCTGGCCGACGTGTACGGCGGCAAGGTGATCGCGTCCGACGGCGGCCCCGGCAGCGCCGTGCTGCGCTTCGGTTACGACGACGGCTTGATGTACGAAATGGAAGTCTCGACCGGCGGCGCGGTGCGCTTTGCCGAATGGTCGGATCGCGACTGCGAAATCGCGCTGGCGTCGCCGCGCACCATGACGGTGGCCGCGCAGGCCGATGCCTTGCAGCTGTGGCGCTTGATGGCGCAGCGGCAGGTGGCAAAAATCCGTAACCAGCCCTGGCGCGACGATTAACGGCGCCGCTGTTCCAGGCGCGTCTGGCAATGGATGCAGAAGCGCGCTTCCGGGCGGGCGTTCAGGCGCGAGTAGCCGATTGCCTCGCCGCAATGCTCGCACAATCCATAACTGAGGTCTGCAAACTTGGCCAGTGCATGGCGCACGATGTCGAGCTGGCGCGCCGTATGCGCGGCGGCCTCGTGCACGGCAGCGTGCAGCGTGCGCTGGCTGGCGTTGTCGGCTGGGGAAGCCTCGGCCACGTGCGGCAGCGGCTGGCGCAAGTCGGTGCTGCGATCAAGATCGTCGGCCAATTGACTGAGCAGCGCGACGCGGGCGCGTTCCAGCCGCGCCTGCAAGCCATGCCATTCTTCATCGCCGAGTCCGTTCATGCCGTGACCTCCTTACGGCATTGGACAGCTGCGGCGGGGATTCGTTCTACAGCGCGTCGAGGTGGTGCTTGAGTTTTTCCAGCGGCGCGACCACGTGATCGGGCTTGCCGCTGGCGACCGCCGCGCCGAGCGACAGCAGCTCGCCGGCGAGGTCGACCAAGTCCTTGATGCGGTTGATCTGATCGATCTTGATTTGCGCGCGGGCGGCGATGTCGAGCAGCTGCTGTTGCTGCGGGCCGAGACCGCTGGCAGCCAGCACGGCGGCATCGAGATACAGGCCGTTGGCGCGCTGGCGCAAGGCCACCTCGTTTTCAAACAGCGCTTGCGCCACGCCTTGCGCCATGCCGGGCATGCCGCCTTGCGGCGCCGGCTGGCGGATGGCGCGCATCAGGCGCCGGTGCAGCGCGTCGGCGCAGGCGGACAGGTGATCGGCCAGCGCTTCGATCTCGGCTTGTGGTTTCAGGTTAGCCATGTTCGCTCCTTACGGTTGGGCGGGAAGTTGCGCCACCAATGCGCGGTGTTGCTGCTCGATCGCATCGAGATTCTTGCGCGCTAGCGTGAAGCGCAGGCCGATCAGGCGGAACTCGGCCTGCCTGGCTTGCTGCTGCGACTTGGCGAGGGCCAGCAACAGCTTGTCGCGCCTGGGATCGAGGAAAGGGATTTCCGTTTCCAGCATGCCGATGACGATGCGTTCTTCGTTGTCGCTGGTCTTATCGTACAAGCGCAACAGCGTGCGCATGGCGTCCAGCAGGTCTTGCACCGGTTGTTGGCCTTCGCGCAGCACTTCGTTGACGGCGTGCTCTTGCAGAGGCCGCGTGATGCCGCGCGCGACCAGCCGGGTCAGGCCGGCGAAGGCGTTGACGTGGCGGTCATCGAGGCCGGCATCGGGCCACGCCTTGATGCCGGTGCTGATGCTTTTCACTTGGTCTTCCAAATCATACTGATGGTCGCCGGCCAGCTTGCCCAGCGTTTGCATATAGGCTTGCAGGCCGTATCGCAGCTTGACGAAATCATCGCAGGCTTGCTGGCGGTGCACGTTCAGCTGCTGCTCGCGTGCGTCGGCTTCGGGCGAGAGGAAGGGCTGCTGGCGCTGGTAGGTGTTGCGGTAGCGCTCGGTCAATTCGTGATACGCACCGAGCTTGGGCGACTCGGCGGCAAAGGCGCGCACCTCGGCCATGCGCGGCGTGCTGCTGGCGCAGCCGGTGAGGGCGGCCAGCAAGCCGAGGATAAGCAACAAGCGGGAAGGTTTCATGGGCACTCCACTTCTGGTTGGTGGAGTGATTGTTGCCGCTGGTGAGGGCGCGCGTGTTGCGCGGGCGCAGACTATGTGGTCAGCGCTTGCCGCCAGCCGAGGCCGGTGTTGGTGTCGGCGGACGGGATGTATTCGCAGCCGAGCCACCCGTCGTAGCCGAGCTGGTCGATGAGGGCAAACAGGTGGCGGTAATTGATCTCGCCGGTACCCGGTTCGTGGCGGCCGGGCGTATCGGCAATCTGCATGTGCTTGATGAGCGGCAGATTGGCCTTGATGGTGTTGGACAGCTCGCCTTCCATGCGCTGCATGTGGTAGATGTCGTATTGCAGGAACAAGTTGGGGCAGGCGGCTTGCTTGATGACCTCCAGCGCCTGGCTGCTGCGGTTGAGGAAATAGCCGGGCATGTCGTAGTGGTTGATCGGTTCGATCAGCACGTTGATGCCGGCTGGCTGGAATTGCGCAGCGGCGTAGCGCAGGTTATCGAGGTAGGTGGCGCGGGCCAGTTCGGGGGCGAGGTTGGGTGGCACCTTGCCGGCCATGCAGTGGACTTGGCTGACGCCGAGAGCGGTGGCGTATTGGAGTGCGCTAGCGACGCTTGCGCGGAATTCCTCGATGCGCGCAGGATCGCAAGCCATGCCGCGGTCGCCGTTGTTCCAGTCGCCGGCGGGCAGATTGAACAGCACCAGCTTGAGCTGATATTGGCGCAGCAGCTCGGCGATCTGGGCCGCGTCGTACGGATAAGGGAACAAGAACTCGACGGCGTCAAAGCCGGCGTGACGGGCGAGAGCGAAGCGCTCAAGAAACGGCGCTTCGGTGTACAGCATCGACAGATTGGCAGCGAACTTGGGCATGGGATAGCGGGGTGCGCAATGACGGAGTCGCTATCCTAAACCATAAGCCTACCGTGCGGTGCGCTTTCACCCCGCACGGCGATCTGCCGGGGTCAGACCCCTTTCTGCAGTGGGTGTGGCTACTATCGGCCGCGGCCGCCGGAGCGGTGTTGGGCGGACGAGCGTGGCGCGTTGGCGTTGCCGGTGCGTGGAGCTCCACCCCCGTTGCCGCGTGGGGCGCCACCGTTGCCGCCGCCGTTACCACTGGCCGAACGTGGCTTGTTGCCGCCGCCGTTGCCGTTGCCATTGCCCGGTTTGCGCGGAGCGCCGCCGTTGCGACCGCCGCCGCCGTTGCGGTGGCCAGGGCCGCCGCTGCGCAGCTGGATCGGCTGCGGACGAGCAGTTGGATCCGGCTCGAAGCCCGGGATCACATCGCGCGGCAGGGTTTGCTTGATCAGTTTCTCGATGTCCTTCAACATCTCGTGCTCGTCCACGCACACCAGCGATACCGCTTCACCGGTCGCGCCGGCGCGGCCGGTACGGCCGATGCGGTGCACATAATCTTCCGGCACGTTCGGTAAATCGTAGTTGACCACGTGCGGCAGCTGGTCAATGTCGATGCCGCGCGCGGCGATGTCGGTCGCCACCAGCACTTGCAGCTTGTTGTCCTTGAACTCGGACAGCGCCTTGGTACGCGCCGACTGGCTCTTATTACCGTGGATCGCCATCGCGCCGATGCCGTCTTTTTCCAGCTGTTCGACCAGCTTGTTGGCGCCGTGCTTGGTGCGGGTGAATACCAGCACCTGGTGCCAGTTGTTGGACTTGATCAGGTGCGCCAGCATCGGGTGTTTCTTGTCGCGGTCCACCGGGTGGATTTTCTGGGCGATGATTTCCACCGTCGAGTTGCGGCGCGCTACTTCGATGGTGGCCGGCTTGTCCAGCAGGCCGTCAGCCAGCGCCTTGATTTCGTCCGAGAAGGTGGCCGAGAACAGCAGGTTCTGGCGCTTCGGCGGCAGGCCGGCCAGCACTTTGCGGATGTCGCGGATGAAGCCCATGTCGAGCATGCGGTCGGCTTCGTCCAGCACCAGGATTTCGATCTTGCTCAGGTCGACCGTGCCTTGGTCCATGTGGTCCAGCAGGCGGCCCGGGGTGGCGACCAGGATGTCGACGCCGTGCTTCAGTTGCTTGATCTGCGGGTTAATGCCGACGCCGCCGAAGATCACAGCCGAGTTCAGGTTGGTGTACTTGCCGTACACGCGCACGCTTTCTTCGACCTGGGCCGCCAGTTCGCGGGTCGGGGTCAGGATCAGGGCGCGTACGGCGCGCGCCGACTTGTTGCTGGTCAGCTTGATGCCAGTGGCATCGGTCGACAAGCGGTGCAGCAGCGGCAGCGTGAAGCCGGCCGTCTTGCCGGTGCCGGTCTGTGCGCCCGCCAGCAGGTCGCCGCCGTTCAGCACCGCAGGAATGGCCTGTTGCTGGATAGGGGTAGGCGAGGTGTAGCCGGTTTCAGCTACAGCGCGGACGAGGGCGTCGGACAAACCGAGGGATGAGAATGACATAGTAACTTTATGAGAATTCAGTCGAGGATTCTTGGTTTGCGGCATCGGACTGAGCGGTGCCGCAACTTTCAGTATAGCATCTAGTTTCGGATGGGAAATACTTTTTACAAATGAAAAACTCTGTGCGCATGTGACGGCCAAGGCCGCCACATAGCCACAGAGTTTTTTGTAACAAACTGCCTTGGGGAATTATGCGAATGGTGCCAGCAGGCCAACCATCTGGCCGAACACTTTCGGGCTGCCGGCAATGATATCGCCCTTGTACAGGTAGTCGGACTCGCCGTTGAACTCGGCCACGATGCCGCCGGCCTCGGTCACCAGCAGCGCGCCGCCGGCGATATCCCAAGGCTTCAGGCCTTTTTCGTAGAAACCGTCCAGGCGGCCGCAAGCGACGTAAGCCAGGTCTAGCGCGGCGCTGCCGGCGCGGCGGATGCCTTGGGTGCGCTCAGCCATGATGCCGTACATTTCCAGGTATTCTTTCAGCGCGGCCGGGCTGCCGGTCTTGTAGCCGGTGGCCAGCAGGGCGTTGGCGATACGATCGAGCTTGCCCACGCGGATGCGTTTTTCGTTCAGGTAGGCGCCGGCGCCCTTGGTGGCGGTGAACAGGTCGTTGCGGGCAGGGTCATACACCACCGACTGGGTGATTACGCCGCGCTGCGACAGCGCGATCGAGATGCAGTACTGCGGGAAGCCGTGCATGAAGTTGGTGGTGCCATCGATCGGGTCGATGATCCAGGTGTATTCTGCCTCGTCGTGGGCGTTGGCCGATGCGCCGGATTCTTCCGCCAGGAAGGCGTGGTCAGGGTAGGCCTTGGACAGCACTTCGATAATCGCTTGCTCAGCGGCTTGGTCGACGTCGGTGACGAAGTCCTTGTGGTCTTTTTCGGTGACGATCAGGCGATCGAGGTCGAAGGAGGCGCGGTTGATGACGGCGGCGCCGCGGCGGGCGGCTTTCACAGCCGTATTGATCATAGGATGTTGCATGGGCTTTTCCGTATAAAAATGCTAACGCCCACCGGGGGAATTCCAGCCCGGCGGCACGACAGGGAGACAAAATGACAAAGAGCGAAGCGGTGGCAACAAGGTAAAATTCGTCTAGGAATTCCCGTATCGACACCGCGCAATAGCGCTATTTTAAATGAACCTGCCCCAAATCAACACGAATCTTTTCAAACAACTGCGATTTATCCTGGTCGAGACTAGCCGCGCAGGCAATATCGGGGCGGTGGCGCGGGCCATGAAAACCATGGGCTATAGCGACCTGGTATTGGTGAACCCGCGCTTTGACGATGCACTGCAAGACCCCGAGGCGATTGCGTTTGCCAGCGGCGCGCAGGATATTCTAGCCAATGCGCGGGTGGTCGGTTGCGTGTCCGAGGCGCTGGAGGACATTCATTATGCGGCCGCAGTGTCGGCCCGCCTGCGCGAATTTTCGCCGCCAGTGTTGTCGCCGCGACAACTGGCAGGGCAATTGGTGGCACAGCCGGAATGGCGCGCCGCCGTCATCTTCGGCAACGAGCGCTTCGGCTTGCCGAACGAGCTGGTCGAGAAATGTAATGTGTTGATTAACATTCCCGCCAATCCCGAGTATTCCTCCTTGAACCTGTCGCAGGCCGCGCAGGTGGTGGCCTACGAGTGCCGCATGGCGGTGCTGGACGGCGCCGGCGTGGCGCTGACGCCGCGCTTGCCGGTGGGCGAGGCCAGCGAAGTGGGCTTCCAGGGCGAGGCCGCCAGCGTTGAGCAGATCGAAGGCATGTACACGCATTTGGAGCAGGCGCTGGTGCAGATCGGCTTCCTCGATGCCGGTAATCCGCGCAAGCTGATGCCGCGCCTGAAGCGCCTGTTCGCGCGCGCGCAGCTGGAGAAGGAAGAGGTCAACATCTTGCGCGGCATCGCCCGCCACATGACCGGCAAGCCCGGCGCCAAGGACTAGTCCCGCCATGCCGCGCGCGCCCGTCGTCCGCCGCTACGTTCGCGCCGCGCGGGCCGCCCACGCCGTCCGAGCCGTTGCCGTAGCCGCGCCCGCTGCAGTCGTTGCCTTCGCCGCCGTAATGGCCTTGGTGGGCGGTCTATGCGCCCCGGTTGCCGCCGTCGAGCTGCACCTGGTGGGCGCGGAAACCTCGTTCTACTGCATCCCGCCGGCGCCCGGCAGCACCGACGCGCCAAGCGGATTGGCTTACGAGCTGGCGGGCGAAATGGCGCGCCGCGTCGGCCACCCAGGAAAAATCCAGCTCTACCCGCTGGCCCGCGCGCTGATGATGGCGGCCACCACGCCCGGCACGCTGGTGGTGCCAGTATCACGCATCCCGGCGCGCGAAAAACTCTACCAATGGCAAGTGCCGATACTGGAAGACGATTTCGTTGTGGTGGCCAACAAGGACGCGGAAGTCGACATCTCCTCGCTGGCCGCAGTGCGCAAGCTGGCACTGGGCGTGGTGCGCGACGGCGCCGGCGCGCGCCTGGCCGAGGCGCACGGCTTCGACCGTATCAGCACCGTCACCCACGACGACCTCAACGCCCGCAAGCTCAGCGCCGGCCGCATCGATGCATGGCTCAGTTCGTGGAATGGCATTCTGTCGGCCCAGCGCAATGCCGGTCTGCGCGCCGATGCGCTGCGGCGCGGT
The DNA here is from genome assembly GCF_009857435.1 of Duganella rivi. Taxonomy (GTDB): domain Bacteria; phylum Pseudomonadota; class Gammaproteobacteria; order Burkholderiales; family Burkholderiaceae_D; genus Rugamonas; species Rugamonas rivi. The sequence continues at coordinate 619,854 of NZ_WWCK01000004.1, read as the reverse complement.
GTGGTGGTGAGCCGCGTCAAAATCTACATGGCCAGTTCGCCCGAGCTTGAACCGGCGCTGATGGCCGACTGGCGCGGCGCCATGGACGCCATGGTGCGCGACGGCACTTACGAGCGTCTGCTCAAAAAATACCAATACGAGTTACCGAAATAGGACAGCATGAGCTTGAACTGGGATCATCCGCAACCGTACATACTGGAACTGTCGCCGGCCGCAGGCGATATCGATGGGCTCGATCACACCAACAACGCGGTCTACGTGCAATGGTGCGAGAAGGCCGGCTGGGCGCACTCGGAAGCGCTGGGCCTGTCGCTGGCGGACTACCGCCGCCTCGACCGCGCCATGGCGATCCGCCGCTCCGAATACGACTACATCCTGCCGACCGCCGCCGGTGAAGCGCTGCTGCTCGGCACCTGGCTATACGCCACCGACGGCAAGCTCAACATGGAACGCCGCTTCCAACTCGTGCGCGCCAGCGACGGCGTGACCGTCATGCGCGGCCGCTGGGAACTGATCTGCATCGAAATTAGCACCGGCCGCGCCCGCCGCATGCCAGCCGAATTCTGCGACGGCTATTTGCCCGCCGTGGTGGCCGCAACGAGCTAGACGCGATCTAGACGCCATCCTCTATTTTTGCCTGGGAGCAGGGTTGTGGTTTGGCTTACACTAGCCCACAAACCATAAAAATGGATGGAGACAATGCAGATTTCCCGCAGATCTTTTCTGAAGATCGGCGTGGCCGGCGCGTGCACGCTCGCAGCCGGCGGCGCTATCTATCGGCTGGCGCAAGCGCCGGCCACTCATCGTTTTGCGCTTGAAGGCGGCGCCCAGGCCGTGCTGCATGCCGTGATTCCGGCCATGCTGGGGCCGGCCTTGCCGAGCGAGCCGGAGGCGCGTGCTGCGGCCTTGGCTGCCGTCAGCCAGCGTGTGCGAGACACCGTGCTGGCGCTGCCCTTATCCACGCAAAAAGAGGTGCAGGATTTGTTCGGCTTGCTCGCGCTGGGGCCGGCGCGCCGCTTGCTGGCCGGCGTGGCCGGCGGCTGGGACCAGGCCGATCCGCGCCAAGTCGAAGCTTTCCTGCAAAGCTGGCGCACGCATAGCTTGCAGACGCTGCAAATCGCCTACCAGGCGCTGCACGATTTGATTATCGGCGCATGGTATGCCGATCCGTCCTCGTGGGAGCGCATCGGCTATCCCGGCCCGCTCAAGGAGCTGGCGGCATGAGCGTGATTCCAGATCCAATTCAGGACGGTCTCGCCGCTGGCTGGCAAGTCACCGACTGCGCGCAACTGCAAGCCGATCAAACGCTGGAAGCCGATGTGGTGATCGTCGGCAGCGGCGCCGGCGGCGGCGTTACGGCGGAAATCCTTGCGCTGTCCGGCCTCAAGGTGCTGATCGTGGAGGAGGGCGCGCTCAAGTCGTCCAAGGACTTCAAGATGCGCGAGGCCACCGCCTACCCGGAGCTGTACCAGGAAGCCGCAACCCGCAAGACCAAGGACAAGGGCATCACCATTTTGCAGGGCCGCACGGTGGGCGGCAGCACCACGGTCAACTGGACCAGCAGCTTCCGCACGCCCGACATCACGCTGCGCTACTGGAACAAGCGCTTCGGCCTCAGCGATTACACGCCGGAAGCGCTGGCGCCATGGTTCGAGATGATGGAGCAGCGCCTCAACATCATCGACTGGCCGACGCCGCCCAACGAGAACAACGACCTGCTGCGCCGCGGCGCCGCCAAGCTCAACATCCCAACCGGACTGATTCGCCGCAACGTCAACGGCTGCTGGAATCTCGGCTACTGCGGCATGGGCTGCCCGACCAACGCCAAGCAGTCGATGCTGATCACCACCATCCCATCGGCCTTGCAGCACGGCGCACACTTGCTGACGCGGGCGCGGGCCGAGAAGCTGGCGATCCACAACGGCCAAGTCAGCACGCTGGAATGCGTGGCGCTGACCGCTGACGGCCTCAGCCTCACTGGCCGCAAGCTGATCCTGCGCGCCAAGCACTTCGTGCTGTCGGGCGGCGCGATCAACACGCCGGCCTTGCTGATGCGCTCGCTTGCGCCGGACCCACACGGCTTGCTGGGCAAGCGTACTTTCCTGCATCCGTCGATGGCCTCAGTGGCGACGTACACGCAGCGCGTTGAAGGCTACTCCGGCGCGCCGCAAACCACGTACTCCGACCACTTCCTGCACACCGACCGCATCGACGGCCCGATCGGCTACAAGCTGGAAGTACCGCCGCTGCACCCGCTGCTGTTCTCCGCCATCTTGCCCGGCTTCGGCGCGCAGCACGCGGCGCTGATGCAGCAGTTCCCGCATCTGCATGCGATGGTGGCGCTGCTGCGTGACGGCTTCCACGACGACGCGGTGGGCGGCAGCGTGGCGCTGGTGAATGGCGCACCGGTGCTCGATTATCCGGTCAGCGATTTTGTCTGGGATGGCGCCAGGCGCGCCTTGCTGACCATGGCCGAGATCCAGTTCGCAGCTGGCGCCACCAGCGTGATGCCGGTGCACGAACGCGCGCAGCCATACACCAGCTGGGCGCAAGCCAAGACCGCCATTGAGTCGCTGCCGTACAAGCTGCTGCAAGCCAAGCTGGCGTCGGCGCACGTGATGGGCGGCTGCGGCATGTCGGACGATGTGCGGCTCGGCGTGACCAGTTCCAAGGGCCGCTATCACGGCCTGAGCAACCTGTCAGTGCATGACGGCTCGCTGTTCCCTACTTCCATCGGCGCCAACCCGCAGCTGTCGATCTACGGCATCGTTGCGCGCCTTGCCAGCGGCCTCGCGCAAGAGTTGACCGGCAAGCCGGCGGCGCGGCCGGTACGCGCTTAAAACACGGTATCATGCAGTCATGATTAAACGACTGCTGATCCTGCTGTTGCTGTTGCAAGCCGCGCTCGTCGGCTTGCTGGCCGTTGGTCTCTACTACTGGTGGCGTCCGGCGTGGCAAGCCACGCTGAGCGCACCGTCCACGGTCGCGGTTTATCTCGCCTTCGGCCTGCTGGCGGTGCTGCTGGTGCGCTTGTTCATTTCGGCCAACAACTTCTACCTGAGCTGGCGCGCCGGCAGCATCACGCCGCCGGATCACGCGCTCAATCCGCGCAGCGCGGCCAGCTTGTTCTGGCAAGAGTTCCATTCCTCGATGCTGACCACGTCCTACTACATGCTGCGTCCGATCGGCATGCAAGTGCATCCCGAAGCGCGCGGCTTGCCGGTGCTGCTGATACACGGCTACGTGTGCAACAGCGGCTATTGGCTACCGATGAGCAAGCTGCTGAAGGAGGCGCGCATCAGCCACTATGGCATCGACCTTGAACCGCCGGGCGCATCCATCGATGATTACGCGCCGCAGGTACAGGCGGCAGTCGAGCGGCTGCGCAAGGAGACTGGCAGCGATAAAGTCATCATCGTTGGCCATAGCATGGGCGGACTGGTGGCGCGCGCTTATCTGCGCCGCTACGGCGATGCCCATATCGCGCGCGTGATCACGCTCGGCACGCCGCATCACGGCACCGCGCTGGCGCACTTCGGCCCCGGCAGCAACGCTGCGCAAATGCGGCGCGACAGCGCGTGGCTGGCCTCGCTGGCCGCATCTGAGGCAAATACGCAACGGATGTTGATTAGTTCCATCTACTCTGTTCATGACAACATCATTGCGCCGCAGGACTCCAGCGACTTGCCTGGCGCCCGCAATCTCGTGTTCGGCGCTATAGGCCACGTGGCGCTGGGAAGGCACCCTGACATCATGCAATGCACTCTGAGAGAGATCGAGACCGCCGCGCACGCGTGATTTTGTGTGAGGATGTTGCAGCCGCCTTGCTGTATGGTTATTCCTGTACCCGTAGCAATAAGGCGAGGCGATGGCGAGCGATTTCTGCACACTGATCCTGGATGAATGCCCTGACGCGGTCGTGCTGACCACGCTGGAAGGCGTGGTGGTGTATTGGACCAAGGGTGCGCAAGCCGTGTTCGGTTACACCAGCGAGGAAGCGCTGGGTAGCCGGCTGGACGAGTTGATCGTACCGACGGCCCTGCGCGTCGACGGTGCGGCGGCGGTGCAGCAAGTGCTGGCGCACGGTGTGGCCAGCTACGAGTCGGTGCGCCAGGCCAAGGACGGCACGCTGGTCTACATCGACAGTTCCAGCAAGCTGGTGCGCGGCGCCGACGGCCAGCCCGAGTACATTTTGTGGAGTAAAAAAGACGTTACCGCGCTCAAGGTGCTGCGCGACGCCAAGCTGGTCGCGGCGCGGTACGACGGCATCCTCGAGTCCATGCCCGACGCCATCATCATGGCCAACACGGCAGGCCGCGTGGTGCTGGCCAACAGCCAGGCCGAGCGCCTGTTTGGCTACCCGCGCGGGGCGCTGCGCGGCATCGTGCTCGAGCAATTGATGCCGCTGCGTTTTCGCGGCGCCCATATGGCGCACCGCACCGGCTATGCCGCCCAGCCGCAGGTACGGCCCATGGGCAGTGGCCGCGACCTGTACGGCCTGCGCAGCGACGGTGCCGAGTTCCCGGTGGAGATCAGCCTGAGCCCGATCGACACGGAAGAGGGCGTGCTGGTGATGAGCGCCATCCGCGACATCAGCGAGCGCAAGCAATTCGAGCAGGCGCTGCAAGAAAAGAATGTCGAACTTGCAAAAGCTGTGGCAGCCAAGGATCGCTTCCTCACCGGCATGTCGCACGAATTACGCACGCCGTTGAACGCGATCATCGGTTTTACAGGTACTATGCTGATGAAGTTGCCTGGACCCATTAATGATGAGCAGAACAAACAGTTGCGCATGGTGCAAAGCAGCGCCCGTCATCTGCTGTCGCTGATTAACGATTTGCTTGACCTCACGCGCATCGAGTCGGGCAAGGTGGAATTGGACGTCGCACCGCTGCCGTGCCGCGCCTTGATCGATGAAGTGCTGACCTCGTTCAAACCGCAAGCGCGCAGCAAGGGACTGGCGCTGGAGTTTGAAGCGTCGGCCGAAGAGTTGACGGTGTCAAGCGACCGCCGGGCGGTACAGCAAATCCTGATGAATCTGCTTCACAATGCGATCAAGTTCACCAATAACGGCACGGTGCTGGTACGGCTGGCCAAGTCGATGGTGGGGACGCGCGCTTGCGCCACCATCAGCGTCAGCGATACCGGCATCGGCATCGCCGCCGAGCAGCGCGACGACATGTTTCAAGCCTTTTCGCAGCTCGATGCCGCTGCGCTGCGCCAGTTCGAGGGCACCGGACTGGGCTTGCATCTGAGCCGCAAGCTGGCGTCGCTGCTGCATGGCGAGATTTTGTTTGATAGCGAGTACGGCGTGGGCAGTGTGTTCACGCTGGCACTGCCACTGGAAGAATAAAGAAAAGGAGGGGTCACGTGTCAGCACGTATCCTGATTATCGAAGACAATGCCACCAACATGGAGTTGATGGTGTATTTGCTGCGCGCGTTCGGCTACACGCCGTTGTCGGCCAGCGATGGCGAGGCGGGCGTGGCAGCCGCCAAGCGCGAGTTGCCCGATCTGATTATTTGCGATGTCCATCTGCCCAAGCTGGACGGCTATGGCGTGGTCACCGCGCTCAAGGCCGATCCCGAGGTGCGCCATATCCCGGCGCTGGCCGTGACCGCGCTGGCCATGGTGGGCGACCGCGAGAAGCTGCTGGAAGCGGGCTTTGACGGCTACATTGGCAAGCCGATTGAACCGGATACCTTCGTGTCGCAAATTGAGTCTTTTTTACAAGGGGCAGTGTCGTCCCCGAGTAAGAACGACACGGCCACGATCTTGATCGTGGACGATCACGTACTCAATCGTGAATTCCTGATGACGCTGCTGAGCTACGGCGGCCACCGCTTGCTGGAGGCCGCCAACGGCGTCGAGGGCTTGAAAATGGTGCTGGCGGAAAAGCCCGACCTGGTGATTTCCGACATCCTGATGCCGAACATGGACGGCTACGAATTCGTCACCCGCATGCACGAGCACGCGGAGACGGCCGACGTGCCGGTGATTTTCTACACCGCCACCTACCGCGAACGCGAAGCGATGGCGGTGGCGCAATCGTGCGGCGTGCGCTGGGTGCTGCCGAAACCGTCCGACCCGGAAGTGATCCTGCAAACCGTGCAGGAAGCGCTGGGACTGGCCGCGCGTGAGCCGATGGCCGAGGGCTTGCCATCGTTTGCGCCGGAACCGCCGCAAGAAGGGCGCTTCCACGACATCGACCACAAAGTGGCCGAGTATCTGGATGAACTCGAATCGAGCAGCCAGCTCATCACGCAGTTTGCCAACGACACCGACGATAGCTCGCCCGAGAACCTGTCGCGCATGACGCAGCGGCTGTCGCAATCGCTGTCCAGTCTGCAAGCGGTAAGCTTGCGCTTGACGGCGCTGATCGAACTCGGCATCGAACTGGGCGCCGAGCGCGATCCCGGTGCGCTGGTGGAAATCGGCTGCCGCGTGGCGCAGAATATTTGCGTGTCGAAGTACGCGTGCATCGGCGTGCTGGAGCCGGGCGCGACCGAGCTCAGCTACTTTGCCAGTTGTGGCGCCGGCATGCCGGTGCGGCAGATTGCGCAAACCCCGCGTGCCGGCGTGCTGCGCGGCTTGCTTGACCAGCGCCTGCCGTGCCGCATCAACGATTTGAATGGCGACCCGGCCAGCATCGGCTTGCCGCCGACGCATCCGCCTGTGCATAGCTTCCTCGGCGTGCCGATTGCGTCGCCTGAGCGCACCCATGGCTGGCTCTACCTGGTCGATAAGCTGGGCGCAGACGGCTTCTCGGAAGTCGACGAACGCGTGGCCGGCACGGTGGCGGCGCAAGTGGCGGTGGCTTTTGAAAACCTGCTGCTGTATGAAGAAATCAAGCGCCATCACGCCCAGCTGACCTTGGACATGAACGCCCGCATCCGCCTGGACGAAGACCTGCGCCGCTTCCGTCTGGCGATGGATGCCACGGCCGACGCCATCTTCCTGGTGGACCGCGCCGGCATGTGCTTCGTAGACGTCAATGCGACGGCGTGCCGCATGCTGGGCTTCGAGCGCGACGACTTCCTCAAGGTTGGCCCGAATCGCTCGCTGGAAGGCGACCTGCACAAGCTGGAAGAACTGTACGACAAGCTGCTGGCCGGCGACCAGAGCGGCGCCATGACCGAGCTGCAATTGCACTGCCATGACGGCACGCCGCTGGCGGTGGAAGTGCAGCGCCGCACGCTGCGTTCCGGCTCCAGCTGGATCCTGGTGGCGGTGGCGCGCGACATCACCGAGCGCAAGGAAGCCGAGCAGCGCCTGCTCAAGCTGGCCCACTTCGACACCTTGACCGGGTTGCCCAATCGCAGCCAGTTCTACGATTCGTTGGCCCACTCGCTGCGGCAGGCGGAAGAGCACAAGTGGTCGCTGGCAGTGCTGTTCCTGGACGTGGATCGCTTCAAGAATGTGAATGACACGCTGGGCCACACCATCGGCGACGAACTGCTGCGCCAGTTCTCCAGCCGCCTGGTCGATTGCCTGCGTGTGCGCGACACCATCGGCCGTTTTGGCGGCGACGAGTTTGCCGCCATCCTGATGCTGCCCGACGGCGCGCAGAACGCGATTGCGGTGGTCGATAAAATCCGCGACTCGCTGCGCCGGCCGTTTGATTTGAAAGGCCACGAGGTCACCGTCACGGCCAGTATCGGCATTGCCGTCTACCCCGACGACGGCGCCGAGCCGGACACGCTGATCCAGTACGCCGACACCGCCATGTACCGCGCCAAGGAAGCGGGACGCGACGCTTTCCGTTTCTTCACCGCCGAAATGAACGCGCAATCGCTGGCGCGGCTGGACTTGGAAAACGCTTTGCGGCGCGCCATCGAGAACGAGGAATTCGTGCTGCACTTCCAGCCCAAGGTGCACATCGACAGCGGCCGCATCAGCGGCGCCGAAGTGCTGATCCGCTGGCAGCGGCCGGGCCATGGCATGGTGTCGCCGGCGCTGTTTATTCCGCTGCTGGAAGAGACCGGGCTGATCGTGCGCGTCGGCACCTGGGTGATCCACGAGGCGTGCCGCAAGATCGCTTACTGGGGCAAGACCAATGCCGGCGCGGTGCACTTGTCGGTCAACGTGTCGGGCATCCAGTTCTTTGTCGGCGGGCTGGAAGAAGAGGTATTGAGGGCGATCCGCGAGCACGGCATCGCGCCGGAGTTGCTGGAGCTGGAGTTGACCGAAAGCTCGCTGATGTCCAACGCCGAAGAAACCATCACCGTGCTGCAAAACCTGAAAGCGCTCGGCATCCAGATTTCCATTGACGACTTCGGCACCGGCTATTCCTCGCTGGCGTACCTGAAGCGCTTCCCGATCGACAAGCTGAAAATCGACATTGCCTTCGTGCGCGAAGTGACCAGCAACCCTGACGATGCGGCCATCGTGCTGGCCATCATTAACATGGCGCACAGCCTCAAGCTCAACGTGATTGCCGAAGGCGTCGAGAAAGACGCGCAGCTGTCCTACCTGCGCCGCCATGGCTGCGATGAAATGCAGGGCTATTACTTCAGCCGTCCATTGCCGGCAGACGATTTCGAAGCCATGCTGCGCGAAGGCCGCCGCATGCAAGCGCCGGTGGATGAAAGCATGGTCGAACAGCAGACCTTGCTCATCGTCGACGACGACGCTTTCATGCTCGACGTGCTGACCGATTTCCTGTCGCAAGACGGCTACCGCATCCTGACCGCGCAAACGGCGGCAGAGGGCTTCGACATCCTGGCACGCCACCGCGTGCAAGTGATCCTGTGCGACCAATGCATGCCGCTGATGAGCGGAACCGAATTCATGGAGCGGGTGAAGAACCTGGCGCCGGACACCTTCCGCATCATGCTGTCAGCGTATGCGGACCTCACGCCGATCATGGCCGCCATCAACCACGGCGCCATCGACCGCTTCTACACCAAGCCGTGGAAAGGCGCCGTCCTGCGCGAAAACATCCGCGAAGGCTTCCGCCTGCAAGCCCAGGCCCACGGCCCGGCCGCCAGCGTCTCCGCCGCCACTCAAGAAGAAATCAAAATCGCTAGCTAACGATTCGGGGTCAGCTCTGTCATTTGGACATCCAAACCAATTGTTTGATTTTCCTCAATACGCCAATTTCAGCACTTTCACGTATTGATAAAGATCAAAGATTTGCACTGACTGTCCAAATGACAGAGCTGACCCCGATCTACTCATCATATTTTGACGCGGTTTTCGCCATTGCAGACTGTCGTTATTCATCTACCTCTTTCTAAGTTCGGCCTCAATTTTCTTGATGAGATCCTGGCTCCTAAACGCCGGTGCCGAGTTTCCGCAGCTATCCACCCATAATGTGCCATCCCGATCTTCAGAAATAAAGAGGACGTGTTCTTCGCCAAGCAACATGCCATAGCGTGCGCTGGTGTTTTCGTCACGTACCGAGATAGTGTCTGGGAGTTTCCCTTTCAATCGGGTTTTCACTTTGATCTTTATCGTGTATGCAGTGATACCCACAGGATCGGTAGCATCTTCTTTAAGCTCATTTTTCTGTATGACACGGCCTACAATAATTGATTGGGCAGTCTTTATCTCATCGTCAAGCGGGATCTTATAACCCGAGATCTCTGTTTGAGGGGCAAGGCAAAATGCATTAGCTGTAGGGGTAAGTAGTACAAGATACAGCAAAGGTGCAATCAGTAGCCTGGAGGCGAGCGCGGCGTTGAAGATAAGATGCATTTTTCCCTCAGTTGGTGACTGTGGGCATCAGGATAGCACCTTGCTAAGCATGGAAAATGCGCGAACTCTCACCGTTCGCGCCAGTCGATCCTGAATTAGAAAGCGCTCTTGACCACGCCGCCGTCGACGCGCAGCGCGGCGCCGGTAGTGGCGGAGGCCAGCGGGCTGGCCACGTAGGCGACCAGCGAGGCCACTTCCTGCGGCGTGCCGAAGCGCTTGATCAGGGAAGTAGGGCGCACGTGTTCGAAGAATTCGGACTCCACTTGCTCGAAGGTTTTGCCGCTGCCGTTCGCCATGTCTTGCACGAAGTCGCCCACGCCGCGCGATTTGGTCGGGCCGGGCAGCACGCTGTTGACGGTGATGCCGGTGCCGGCCACCGATTCCGCCAATCCGCGCGAGACGGCGATCTGCGCGGTCTTGCTCATGCCGTAGTGAACCATCTCGGTTGGGATCTGGATGCCGCTCTCGCTGGAGATGAAGATGATCCGGCCCCAATTCGTGCGCTTCATTTCGGGCAGCACCAGCCGCGCCAGCCGCACGCCGCTCAGCACGTTGACGTCAAAGAAGCGCTGCCAATCTTCATCGGGAATATCTTCAAACGCCTTGGGCTCAAAGATGCCGAGGTTGTTGACGAGGATGTTGATGCCGGGATGTTTGCGGGCCACTTCCTCCGCTGCCGCAGCCTGGCTCAAGTCACCGGCAAAAGCGTGCACCGTACCCTTGGTCTCCGAACGGATGCGTTCCGCCGCCTCATCGGTACTGGCCTGCGAGCGGCCGTTGACGATTACGCTGGCGCCTTCTTGCGCCAGCGTGTGTGCAATTGCGTAGCCGATGCCGGCCGTGCTACCACTGACCAAAGCCAGTTTGCCTTTGAGCTGCAAGTCCATGTCGATTCTCCTTGGGTGAATGAGGTTCTCCGCCACTGTAGCAAGAATTCGCGCCGGCCTCTCTCTGTCGATAGTCGAGCGGTTTTCTACCCCATAGTGTAATTTAGTTGGAGTAATATCAGGTGCATGAAACTGACTCCTCTCGTTGGCGTCCTGAGCTTGCTGCTGGCCTGCGCAGCAACCCATGCTGCGCCGCTGAAAATCTATGGCATGGAGAGCAAGCCGATCAGTTTTCTGAACGGCTCCCGCCCCGACGGCTTTGCGGTGGAGCTGGCCCGCGCCATCCAAGACCGCCTCGGCCAGCGCGACCCGATCAACATCGTGCCATGGGCGCGTGCCAACACGGTGGCGGTAGCCGAGCCGGGCGTGATGCTGCTGGCCATAGGCCGTACCGTCGAGCGCGAACGCAGGATGCATTTCGTCGGCCCCATCTTCTACACCCGGGTGACGGCGTTTGCAGCCAAGGGCAAGCCGGCCGAGTGGCAGAAACAGAATGTCGATCTGCGCCAGCTGCGTGCCGGGGCGCGCCGTGGCAGTCTCTTTGTAGCGCTGCCGCGCGCGCAGGGCTACAAGGTGCAGGACGAGACCAATACTTCCGAAACCGCCGCCAAGATGCTGATGAACCACCGCTTCGATCTGTGGTTCGATGGCGAGGAGCTGTACGCCGACGCGCTGCGGCTGGCCGGCTACCGCGAGGCCGACGTTGAAATCGTGTTCCGGCTCGATCTGATCGAAGTGCACTTTGCTTTTTCCAACGGCACGCCGGATGCCACCATCAAGGCTTGGGACAACGCCCTGCGCGAGATGAAGCGCGACGGCAGCTTCGGCAAAATCTACCGCAAGTGGCTGCCGCCGCATCAACTGCCGGCCGACGCGGCCTTGTCGCATTAGTAAGCATTCTCTAGAATGGCTCGGCTAGAATAAAATACCGGCAAACAGCATTCATGGGATGGAAATGGCTAAGAAGTTGAAGAAGAACGACGACCAGCAATTGGACGCAGTGCGCATGTCGTCGCAAGAAATCTGGCAAGCCGGTTTGGCGGCCTTTGCCAAGGCACAGGAAGACGAGGGCAAGTTCTTCTCGATGCAGTTGTTCGAGGAGCGCGTGCTGCGCGCCCTGAGTTCGATCGGCGTACCGTCCCGGCAGGAAGTCGACGCGCTGCAGCAGCGTATCGACGAGCTGACCAAGCAAGTGGCCGCGCTGTCCGGCGCCGCTAAGCCAGCGGCTAAAAAGGCCGCCGCGCCCGCCAAGGCCGAGAAACCGGCTGCCGCGAAAAAGCCTGCGGCCAAGAAGCCGGCCGTTAAAAAAACGGCAGCGAAAAAGCCCGCCGCCAAGAAAGCCAAATAACTAACTGGCGGCATCTGGCCGCTAAGTGCGCCTAAAAGCGTGCGCGGGTGTTCCTCTGTGGTGCGCATCGGTGTTATGCTTGCACGAGAATAAACAGAGGTTCCACCGCTATGCTACAAAAAGCCCCACGCCGTACCCGCGAACGGATATTAGAGCTGTCCTTGCGCTTGTTTAATGAGTTCGGCGAGCCCAATATCACCACCACGGTGATCGCCGAAGAGATGAATATCTCACCGGGGAATTTGTACTACCACTTCCGCAACAAGGACGATATCGTCAACTCGATCTTCGTCCAGTTCGAGGCTGAGATCGAGCGCATTCTGACCGTGCCCAATGGCCGCCGCTCCAACATCGAGGACGTGTGGCTGTACCTGCACCTGATGTTTGAACTGATCTGGCGCTACCGCTTCTTCTACCGCGACTTGAACGACCTGCTGTCGCGCAACCGCAAGCTGGAGCTACACTTCAAGCAAATCCTCGCGCACAAGATCAAGGTCGCCAAGCAGCTGTGCGAAGACCTGCGCAGCGAGAAATCGCTGGAAGCCTCCGACACCGCCATCGACGCCATGGCCACCAATATGGTGGTGGTGGCGACTTATTGGCTGTCCTACGAATATGTACGCAACCCGCGCAAGTACAGCGAGCAGCAGTCGATGGCCGATGCGCTGGCGCGCGGCTGCTACCAGGTGCTGTCGCAGATCGGCCCTTATCTGCGCAATGAAACCAGCTTGCTGTTCCAAAAACTGTCCGAAGAATATCTGAAGAAGTTGAAGTAGACCGGAGGCTTCATGGCGTGGACCCCTTTCCCGTATCCCGATCCAGCGTTCCGCTACACGCCGGAGAGTTTGCAAGCGGCGTGGCCGCAACTGCACGCTGGTGACCGCGAGGCGTTTCCCACCCACCCGGCGCTGCTGCAAGCCTGGATTGCCTATCACGCCGGCGAGTACGAACGGGCCGCGCGGCTGGGATTGGACGTGGGCGTGAATGGCTACGCGGTGGCGCACAAAGCCATCTGCATGTACACCAACTACCTGGAGCCGAATCTGAAAAAGCGCTTGGCCACGTTTGAATGCGTGGCCGAACGCTGCGAGCGCCAGCAACTGGAGCAGCCCAATAATCCGGCCGGCTATTACTGGCACGCCTACGCGCTAGGCCAGTACTCGCAAGGGATTTCGGTGATGAAGGCGCTGGCGCAGGGACTCGGCGCCAAGATCAAGCGTAGCCTTGACACGGCGATCCAACTGGCGCCGCAGCGCGCCGATGCGCACATCGCGCTGGGCGTCTACCACGCCGAGATTCTGGACAAGGCCGGCGCCGTGCTGGCCGGCCTGACCTACGGCGTAAAGAAGGAAGAGGGCTACCGCCAGTTCGAGACGGCGCTGCAATTGAATCCCGATTCGGCCATCGCCCGCATCCAGTACGCGCGCGCGCTGCTGATGTTGGACGGTAAAAAGAAAACGGCGCAAGCCATGAGTTTGTACGAGCAGGCTGCCTGCTGTAACGTGCGTGACGCGTCCGAGCGGCTGGATCAGGACGCGGCGCAAAAAGAATTAGAAGAGGAAAAACTGAGTGGTTAAGTCGATTTGTGTGTACTGCGGCGCCAATCCTGGCGCATCCCCCCGTTTTGCCGAAGAGGCGCGCGCATTGGCGCGGGCGATGGTGGAGCGCAACCTGGCGCTGGTCTACGGCGGCGGCAAGGTGGGCCTGATGGGCGTGATCGCCGATGAAGTGCTGCGTCTTGGCGGCGAAGTCACCGGTGTGATTCCGACCGCGCTGGTTGAACGCGAAGTAGGGCATACCGGCCTGACGCGCCAGTTCATCGTCAAGGATATGCACGAGCGCAAGGCCATGATGGCGCAATTGTCCGACGGCTTTATCGCCATGCCCGGCGGCCTCGGCACGCTGGAAGAGCTGTTCGAGGTACTGACGTGGGCGCAACTGGGCATCCACTCCAAGCCGATCGGCTTGCTCAACGTTGATGGCTATTACGATGGTCTCGTCAGCTTCGTGCGTCACGCCACCGAGCAAGAGCTGGTGCGTCCGCAGCACGCGGCCCTGATGATGGTCGAAAACGATGGCGAGGCGCTGCTGCGCCGCTTGACCACCTGATCTTCACTACACTCATGAAAGTTGTAGTTTTGAAACGACGTTGCCTCGGGGAATAAATGCGTCGTTTTGGTGCGCTACGCCCCATAAGCAGTTCGGTACTGAACATTACGGTATTCAATGGTGATGGTAAATTGAAAACTGTTATGTCAATTTGGCATTAATTGTGATTTAATCGCAAGACGTGACAGGGGACGGGCCGCCTTCGGCCCGACAATAATATTCGTACCGGAGATTCAGCCTTGAAAACCTTAAAAATGTTACAAGCATCCGTCGCCGCAGCCATGTTGTGTGCTGCCTCCGCGCAGGCGACGACGATCATCGATTTCGACAAAGCCACTGTGGAAAATGGGCAGTTATCGCATGTGGTCGCTGCGTGGGTGGGGAATACCTATGTGGAAGATGGCTTCCAGCTGCAAAGCTCGGGCTGGCCAATCAATGAATTGGTGGTAGCTGACCTCACCTACAATGCCGGCTCGTATTCGATGGGCACGACCGCCCTCGATACCGTTACGCTGACCAACGCGGCCAGCAACCCGTTCAGCCTGAATTCGATTAATCTGCTGCGTCCGCTGGGCGTTGGTAACTACAAGATCACCTTTACCGGCACCAAGGCCGATAGCTCGGTGGTGACGCAGGACTTCACCTTCACCAACCTGACCTGGAACACGGTGACCTTCGGCGCCAACTTCAGCAATCTGACGTCAGTGACCTGGTCTGAAGGTTCGCCGCTGCCGTTCGGCCGCGTCTACGTGTTTGACAACATCAGCGTGACAGCGGTGCCGGAACCGGGCACCTACGCCATGCTGCTGGCCGGCCTGGGCTTGGTCGGCTGGGCGCGTCGCCGCAAGCAGGCTTGATTTAGCTCCATAACTTTCGGCCTTCGGTCTCTAGCTGGGTCAGGTAGAGACGAAGGTCGAATTCATATTGGTGGTAGTTGGGCTCCATGTAGGTGCACAACTTGTAGAACGCCTTGTCGTGCTGCTTTTCCTTGATGTGCGCCAGCTCGTGCACCGCGATCATGCGCAGGAATTCCAGCGGCACATCCTTGAACATGGTCGCTACCCGGATCTCGTGCTTGGCCTTGAGCTTGCCGCCCTGCACGCGCGAGATGGCGGTATGCAATCCCAGCGCGTGATTGATCACGTGGATCTTGCTGTCGTACTCGACCTTGTTGATCGGTTCGGCATTGCGCAAAAACTCCGTCTTTAAATCCTGCACATACTGGTACAGCGCACGGTCGGTGCGCAGGTCGTGCGGCTTGCTGTAGCGCTTGAGCAGGGTGTCGCCCAGCTGCTTGTTGGCGATCAGTTGCGAGACCTGCTGCTGGAGCTGGTCGGAATAGGCGCTGAGGTACTTCAGGTGGGACATGGCGGCGGCAAAAATGAGCGAGTCGAGACTCTACCACAATGGCAGGGGCCGAATTCTCCGTTGCGCTATATAATCGAGTATATTGCGGTTCTGACTCAGGGAGAATTGATGTTCAAAGCAAGCGTGGCGATCGCGCTGGTGGCGCTCGGCGGTGCAGCATCGGCGGCTGATGTGACGGTATCGGCGGCAGCCAGCCTGACCAACGCTTTCAAGGAAATCGGCGCGGCATTCGAGAAAGAACATGCGGGCGGCAAGGTGCTGTTCAACTTTGCCGCCTCCGACCCGCTGGTGCAGCAGATCGCCAAGGGCGCGCCGGTCGACGTGTTCGCTTCCGCCGACCAGGATGCGATGGACAAGGCCGACAACCTCAAGCTGCTGGCTCCCGGCACCCGCAAGAACTTCGCCAGCAACAGCCTGGTGCTGATCGTGCCGCAGGGCGGCAAGGTTGCTGTGAAGAGCGTGGCCGACGTAGCGCAGCCTGCCGTGGCGCGCATCACCATCGGCAATCCAGCCAGCGTGCCGGTGGGCCGCTACACCAAGGCCGCGCTGGAGCAGGCCAAGCTGTGGGCGGCGGTTGAGCCCAAGCTGATCCTCGGCACCTCGGTGCGCCAGTGTCTCGACTACGTGGCGCGCGGCGAGGTGGACGCCGGTTTCGTCTACGCCACCGATGCCGCCATCGTCAAGGACAAGGTCACCGTGGTGGCGACCGTGCCGACCGGGACGCCGGTCACGTACCCAATCGCTGTGATTGCCGCCGGGCCGCAAGCAGCACTTGGCCGCAAGTTTGCCGATTACGTGCAATCGCCTGCTGGCCAGGCGATCCTGTCCAAGTACGGTTTCGGCCGCCCATAACGTGGATGCAATTGAACCAGCTTGGGTAGCGTTGCGGCTGTCGTTGAAGGTGGCCTGCTGGGCTACCGTGATTGATCTGGTGTTTGGCGTGGCGCTCGGCTATCTGCTGGCGCGCAAGCGCTTTCCCGGCCGCGAATTATTAGATGCTTTGCTGACCCTGCCGATGGTGATGCCGCCAACCGTGCTCGGCTATTACCTGCTGGTGCTGATAGGCCGCAACGGCGTGATCGGCGCGTGGTTGCAGCAGCACTTCGGCATCAATCTCATTTTTACCTGGCAGGCGGCGGTGATCGCGGCGGCCGTGGTGGCGTTTCCCTTGGTGCTGAAAGGCGCGCGCGCCGCGTTTGAAAGCGTCGACACGCAGTTTGAGCAGGCCGCGCGCGTGCTTGGTGTGTCGTCGTTCGGCGTGTTTATGCGCGTGACTTTGCCGCTGGCGTGGCGCGGTGTGCTGGGCGGCACTTTGCTGGCCTTCGCTCGCTCGATGGGCGAGTTCGGCGCCACGCTGATGGTGGCCGGCAGCATCCCCGGCAAAACCCAGACGCTGTCGATCGCCGTGTACGAAGCCGTGCAAGCAGGGCAGGACGATCACGCCAACCTGCTGGTGATCATCACCTCGGTGGTGTGTATCGCCGTACTGGTGGTGGCCAACAAGCTGACGCCCAACCGCAACCCGCTGGTGTGATCCATGCAAATTTCTCTCGACATCAGCAAGACTCTGCGTTCCGGCGAGCGCGAATTCCAGCTTGAAGCGCGCTTTGTTTCGCAGGGCCAGCGCGTAGTGGTGTACGGCCCGTCCGGCGCCGGCAAGAGCCAGATGATGAAGGCGCTGGCCGGCCTGATGACGCCGGATCGCGGCCGCATTGAGCTGGCCGGCCGTTGCTTGTACGACGGCGTGGCCGGCATCGACGTGCCGGCACGCGAGCGCAACGTCGCTTACCTGTTCCAGGATTACGCGCTGTTCCCGCACTTGAACGTGCGGCAGAACATAGGCTTCGGCCTGCAACGCGGCTGGCGCAATCCGCGCGCCGGCGTGGACGGCGAGGCGATACGCTATTGGCTGCAAGCGTTTGAGCTGGAGCACGTGGCGCACCAATTTCCCCATCAACTATCGGGCGGCCAGCGGCAACGCGTGGCCTTGGCGCGCGCACTGGCGCCGCAGCCATCGGCGCTGCTGCTGGACGAGCCGTTTGCCGCGCTCGATCCCGGCCTGCGCGCACGCATGCGCGCCGAACTGGATACCTTGCAGCGGCGGCTGGCGATTCCGATGCTGATCATCACCCACGATCCTGAAGACGTGCGCGTGTTTGGCGAGCATGTGCTGCGCATGGAACAGGGCCGCATCGTCGAGGAGACGCAAGCATGACCATGGAATTGCAAGGCAATGTATGGCTGACCATCGACGGCCAGAAGCTGGGCGGGCTAGACCGCGTGGCGCTGTTGGCAGCGGTAGCGAAGGCGGGCTCGATCACCGCCGCTGCCAAGTCGGTCGGCATGAGCTACAAAGGCGCATGGGATGCGATCGAAGCGATGAACAACCTGGCCGGCGAACCGCTGGTCGAGCGCGCCGCGGGCGGCAAGGGCGGCGGCGGTACGCGGCTGACGCCGCGCGGCGCGCAGCTGGTGGAAAACTTCGGCAAGGTCGATGCGGCGCACCGCGAGTTTGTCGCGCACCTCAGCAGCCAGTCGCACGCATTGGCCGACGATTTTTTGCTCATTCAAAGGATGAAGATGACAACCAGCGCGCGGAATCAGTTCAGCGGCAAGGTCGTGGCGCTGAAACACGGCGCAGTGAATGATGAAGTGGTGCTGGAAATCGTCGGCGGCCAGCGCATCGTTGCCACCATCACGCGCGATAGCAGCGAGAGCCTGGGGCTGGAGATCGGCGTGGAGGCGTTTGCCTTGATCAAGGCCTCGTCCATCATCGTGGCGACTGAACTCGGCGACGTCAAACTGTCGGCCCGTAATCGGCTGATCGGCAAAGTAAGCCGCGTGCTGCCGGGCGCCGTGAATACTGAAGTGAGCATCGAACTGCCCGGTGGCGGCGCCATCGCCGCTATCGTCACGCGTGACAGCGGCGAGGCGCTGGCGCTGGAAGCCGGCGCTGAAGCGAGTGCGATCTTCAAGGCCTCCAGCGTGACTATCGGCACGCCGGCATAAGCACTTACTGCTGGTTGCCTCCTTTCGAGGATTGCTCGGAATCTGCGCCGCTGCGCGTACCGTTTTTATCGGCTGCGGCGCGCGCTGCGGACTGGCGGCTTTCGCCACCCTTGCGGCCGATGGCGGCCATGTGCTCGCGATCGCGGCTGACGGCTTCTCCACCTTTTTGCCCGGCGCGCCGGGCTTCCTCCGAATCAAACTCATGCGCCGTGCCTTTTTGGTGGGCTGCTTGGCCGCCCTTGCTGGCGATGGCGCGCTGGGTGGCTTCGTCCATGGCGGCAAAGCCGCGCTTGGCCGTGCCCTTGGGTTTGTCGCTTGCTGAATTATTTGCCATAAAAACCTCCGTCGGTTGTGTGGGTGAAGCAGCGGTTTGGCTTGCTGCTCTGTGTGGTTAGAGTTGCAAGGTTGACGGAAGTTCCAGTTAATGCCGCAGCAAGCTCCCCGGCTGGAGGTGGGCCAGCTGTTCGGCCACGCGGTGCTGGTAGCTTTGCAGCGACTGGCGGCCCGGTTGCCATTGCGCGGCGATGGCGGAGCCGAGTTGGGCGGCGTCCTTGCTGTTCATGACGCGCTGCATATCGGCGCCGGCTTCGGCAATCAGGTCGCGGCCCAGTTGCAGATTGAGGGCGCTGACCTTTTGCATGGTGTCAAAAATGCGTAGCGAGACTTCGACGTAAAAATCCAGCAGGAGGCTGACGTTCGAGCAGAGGGCGGGATTAGGGAGTGGGAACATGGTGAATCCTCGGCGTGTTGGCGGTTCTTGATAGACGCCGAGGCGGGCAGAAGGTTCCCTTGTATTTTTACGGTGTCGCCACCTGCAACACCAGCTTGCCGAAGTTCTTCCCTTCAAACAGCATATTCAGCGCTTGCGGGAAGTTTTCCAGGCCTTGGACGATGTCTTCCTTGCTCTTGACTTTGCCTTCCTTCATCCAGCCGGCCAGCGCGGCGACACCGAGGTGGTAGCGGTCGGCGTAGTCGAACACCACGATGCCTTCCATGCGCGCGCGGTTGACCAGCAGCGACAGGTAATTCGACGGGCCCTTCACCGCCGTGGTGTTGTTGTACTGCGAGATGGCGCCGCAGATGACGATGCGCGCTTTCAGGTTGATGCGGGTGAGTACGGTGTCGAGGATCTCGCCGCCGACGTTGTCGAAGTAGACGTCCACACCCTGCGGGCAATGCTGCTTGAGGCCGTCCTTGACCGAGTCGTTCTTGTAGTCGATGCAGGCGTCGAAGCCCAACTGGTTGACCACGAAATCGCATTTGTCCTTGCCGCCGGCAATGCCGACCACACGGCAGCCGAGTTGCTTGGCGACCTGGCCCACGGTCTGGCCGACGGCACCGGCCGCGCCCGACACCACGACGGTGTCGCCGGCTTTCGGCTGGCCCGATTCGAGCAGGCCGAAGTAGGCGGTCATGCCGGGCATGCCCAGCGTGTTCAGGTAAGTGGTCAGCGGCGCCAGTGTCGGATCGATTTTGTAGAACGCGCCGCTCTTGTCGTCGGCCGCCCCAGTCCAGTAGCGCTGCACGCCGGTGCCGCCCGAGACGTGGTCGCCGACGGCAAACTTGGGCGACTTCGACGCTACCACCACGCCGACGCCGCCGGCGCGCATTACCTCGCCGATGGCCACCGGGCGGATGTAGGATTTGCCCTCGTTCATCCAGCCGCGCATGGCCGGGTCGAGCGATAGGTACAGCACCTTGACGCGGATCTCGCCGTCAGCCAGCGGGCGCAGCGGCTCGTCGGCCTGTTGCCAATCGCTGTCCTTGACCATGCCGACTGGACGCGCAGCCAAGCGGAATTGCAGATTTGTCTCCATGGATTTCCTCCTTGTTGGGATGTGGATGACTATATCTCAAATTGCACGATCGTGCTATTTTTGTCTGGTGAGGCAAGGCGTGCGACAATAGGTGTCTTTTTGTCCAACCTTCGACGGTTTTAACGGTTTTATGAGCAATCCCGAATACATTTTGACCCTGTCTTGCCTGGATCAGCGCGGAATCGTTCATCGCGTATCGGGCTTCCTGGCTGACCACGGCTGCAACATCATCGATTCGGCCCAGTTTGGCGACAGCGAATCGCATCTGTTCTTCATGCGCGTGCACTTTGCCCGCGAAGATAGCAACGTCAGCGACGAACTGCTGCGCGCCGACTTCAGCCTGCTTGCCGCCGATATGAAGCTGGACTGGGAACTGCGCGACGCCCACTACAAGCCGCGCGTGATGCTGATGGTGTCGAAGATCGGCCATTGCCTGAACGACCTGCTGTTCCGTTACAAGAGCGGTTTGCTGCCGGTGGAAATTCCGGCCATCGTGTCGAACCACATGGATTTCTACCAGCTGGCCGCCAGCTACAACATCCCGTTCCACCACCTGCCGCTGGCAACCGGTGCACCGCTGGAAGACAAGCTGGCGCAGGAAGCCAGGATCATTGAGCTGATGAACACCCACAAGATCGACCTCGTAGTGCTGGCGCGCTACATGCAGATCCTGTCGCCGGGCCTGTGCGAGGCGCTGAAAGGGAAGGCGATCAATATTCACCATTCCTTCCTGCCGAGCTTCAAGGGCGCCAAGCCGTACGCGCAGGCGCACCACCGCGGCGTGAAACTGATCGGCGCCACCGCGCACTTTGTCACCGGCGATCTGGACGAAGGCCCGATCATCGAGCAGGATGTAGAGCGCGTCGATCACTCGATGGATGCCGACACCCTGTCCGCCATCGGCCGCGACGTCGAGTGCGTGGTGCTGGCGCGCGCAGTGAAATGGTTTGTTGAACACCGCATTTTGCAAAACGGCGCGAAAACCGTCGTATTTAAGTAAGAGATTTTTTAGATGGCCCTCAAAGCAACAATTTACAAAGCAGAACTGTCGATTGCCGACATGGATCGCAATTACTACGAAACGCACCAGCTGACCTTGGCGCGCCATCCGTCCGAGACCGACGAACGCATGATGGTGCGTCTGGTCGCCTTCGCGATTCACGCCAACGAGGCGCTGACCTTCACCAAGGGCTTGTTCGACGTTGAAGAGCCGGATCTGTGGCACAAGGATTTGACCGGCGCGATTGAGCTGTCGATCCAGGTCGGCCAGCCTGATGAGAAGGTGATTCTGAAGGCTTGCGGCCGCTCGGAGCACGTCTACGTATACAGCTATGCGGCCACCAGCCACATCTGGTGGAAAGGCTTGGCCAACAAAGTCGAACGCTGCAAGAATCTGACCGTGGTGGATTTGAACGCAGACGCCACCGAGCAGCTGGGCAAGATGGCGCAGCGCACGATGCAGCTGCAATGCACGATTCAAGACGGCCAGATCTGGCTGACCGATGGCACCACCACGGTTGAGGTTACCCGCGAGGTATTGAAGTCCGAGCGTTAAATTTTTAGGGAGGCTGCGATGAAGAAGTGCTTCACTTTGCTGGCGCTATATACCTTGGCCTGCGCCACGGCTGCACAAGCGCACGTGACGCTGGATCAGGCCAACGGCTATGCGGGCACGTATCAGAAGCTGGCCTTCCGCGTCGGCCACGGTTGCGACGGCAAGGCCACCACCGGCCTGACCGTCACGCTGCCGGAGGGCGCGTCGCACGCCAAGCCTATGCCCAAGGCGGGCTGGAAAATCAACATCGTCAACAACGGCGCACTGAACGAAATCAGCTGGCGCGGCGGCTCGCTGCCCGATGCTTACTTCGATGAGTTCGTGGTGCAGGTGAAGCTGGCCAGCGAGCCGGGCAAGCTGTACTTCCGCATCGTGCAGGAGTGCGGCAAGGTGAGCGTGGCGTGGGATGAAATCGCCGGTGAAAAGATGAAGGCGCCCGCACCGGTGCTGGAAGTCTTGCTTGCACCGGCCGGTACGCCGCATCACGCGCACTGATTACTTCACGACCGCGCCGCCTTTCATTACCCACTGGACTTGCTCCAGTGTTTTCACATCTTTCAGTGGCTCCCCATCCACGGCGATCAGGTCGGCAAACTTGCCGGCCTCGATGCTGCCTACCTTGTCGCTCCAGCCCAGCAGATCGGCCGCATTGACAGTGGCGGTGCGGATCGCTTGCGCTGGCGTCATGCCCAGTTTCACCAGGACGGCGAACTCGCGCGCGTTCAGGCCGTGCGGGTAGACTGCGGCGTCGGTGCCGAAAGCAATCGGCACACCGGCCTTGATTGCCTTGCCGATGTTGACACGGGCCGTCGGCAGCACCACCTTGGCTTTTTCCAACAGCGGCTTCGGCAGCTTGATGGCTTCGGCGTTTTCAATCAGCCAGTCGCCGAGGTAGAGCGTTGGCACCAGATAGGTCTTGTGCTCCTTCATCAGCTTGATGCCTTCCTCGTCGATGTAGGAGCCGTGCTCGATCGAATCGACGCCGGCCAGTACCGACAGCTTGATGCCGTCGCCGCCGTGCGCGTGGGCGGCGGTCTTGCGGCCGAGGCGGTGGGCGTCGCTGATGATGGCCTTCAATTCGTCCAGCGTGTATTGCGAGGTGCGCGGATCGTCGCCGAAGGACAGCACGCCGCCGGTGGCGCAAATCTTGATGACGTCGGCGCCGTACTTGATGTTGCGGCGGGTGACTTTCATGGCTTCGTCGGCGCCGTCGGCCACGCCGAGGGCCGTGGACTTGTACTCGGGCGCGTGCATGGTGTCGTCGCAGTGGCCGCCGGTAATGCTGAGCGGCGGGCCGGAGGCGAGGATGCGCGGGCCGGGCACGTCGCCGTCGTTGATGGCGTCGCGCAGGCCGATGTCGGTGTAGTTGTCGGCGCCGACGTCGCGGATGGTGGTGAAGCCAGCCCGCAGCGTGGTCAGCGCGTTCTTGGCGCCGACCAGCGTCACGCGCGGCACGGACTTGGCGATGATGCTGTAGCCGGCGTCTTCCGGCGCGCCGGTAATGTGAGTGTGGGCGTCGATCAGGCCGGGCAGCAAGGTCTTGTTGCCGAGGTCGATGACTTGGGCGCCGGCCGGGATGGCGAGCTTGCTGCCGGCGGCGGTGATGCGTTCGCCGCTGATCAGCACCACGGCG
Source organism: Duganella rivi (assembly GCF_009857435.1). Taxonomy (GTDB): domain Bacteria; phylum Pseudomonadota; class Gammaproteobacteria; order Burkholderiales; family Burkholderiaceae_D; genus Rugamonas; species Rugamonas rivi. The sequence continues at coordinate 596,429 of NZ_WWCK01000004.1, read as the reverse complement.
TTGTCGACCAGCGTGCCGCTGCGCACATCGACCATGTGGGCGGCCTTGACGGCGATGGTAGTGGGCTCTGCTGCGCAAGCCGCCGCGCAGGCCAGCATCAGGATAGACGAGGTGATCGCTTTCAAGTATTTCTCCCTAAAGTTGATGTCTTGTTGAGGAGCGCCAAACCCAGCTCGCCGCCTAGCGTACTCGGCAATGATGCTGATGGCTAGAATATTTTCATGAACTCCCGCCGCGACGCCATCTACAAGCAGCTATTTTCCCATCCCGAAATCGTGCGCGACCTGGTGGCTGGCTTCCTAACAGCCGACTGGGCGCAAGCTGCCGCCGGTGTTGCCTATCGTGTTCTATCACGGACACCATCCATGGCGTGCTGCTACCGAGTTGAGCCAGCTGATGCTGTCGCCGCCGGACGGATTGGAGCGCTTTCAGGCGAATCAGAAATATCTGTTGATCGATCAGCGCCATGACTCTGATCGGGGCGATATCGTCAGCTTGCTGTTCGATGTCTTGCGAGCATCGACTGAAGCGGAGATACATGTCGCCGCCATTGCCTTCGCCAAGAGGATGAGACAAGCTGATCTAGCGTCAGTTAGAGACAGCCTCGCTAATTGGCTGCAGCTCACCTTGCAAGACGACTTAGGCGGCGCTAACCTAGACATCGAGGAGGACTTTGCTATGCCACCAAAAAGAAAATTTAGGTTTGAAGAGGTCTTTAATGATGAGTTCTTCGAGGAACTTAAGAAAGGACCGGAAGAGAGTCGGCAACTAGGACTCGAGCAGGGGATTCAAGAAGGAAGGCAGCAAGGAGTGCAGCAGGGATTGCAGCAAGGGGAGCTGCTGGCGTTGCGCGACGTGCTGGATGATTTGCTGACCGGAGATGTGCCTGCTGCGGCTGCGCCGAAGATCGCGGAAGCTGACAGCAGCCAGCTCCGCGCTTGGATTAAATCTTTGATCGCTGGTGTTAGCCCTCAACAATTATTTGCCGAGGGCTGAGAGGCGCTTACACACCCAGCAGCGATACCGATTTGGTGTTGAGATAAGCTTCCAGCGCCTCAGGGCCGCCTTCCGAGCCATAGCCCGAATCTTTCACGCCACCAAACGGCATCTCGGCGCTAGGCGTGGCAGGCTGGTTCAGCCACAGCATGCCCACTTCCACATTGTTCATCAACTGGTGCGCATTCTTGATCGAACGCGTGAACGCATAACCAGCCAGGCCAAACGGCAGGCGGTTCGATTCCGCAATCGCCTCATCCAGCGTGTCGAAGCCACGAATCGCCGCCAGCGGGCCAAACGGTTCATCGTTAAACACACTCGCATTCAGCGGCACGTCGGCCAGAATGGTTGGCGCGAAGAAGTTGCCGTCAGTGCCAACGCGTTCGCCGCCAGTGGCAACCTTGGCGCCCTTGGCGCGTGCATCTTCCACGAACTGGCTCATCGCCGCGACGCGGCGCGGATTGGCCAGCGGGCCCAGCGTCGTGCCTTCCACCAGGCCGTTACCCAGTTGCAGACGCTCGGCATGCGCCACCAGCGCGCGGGTAAATTCTTCCTTGATGCTGTTGTGCACCAGGAAGCGGGTAGGCGAGATGCACACCTGGCCAGCGTTGCGGAACTTGGCGCCGCCGGTTGCTTCCACCGCCAGCGCGACATCCGCATCGTCCGCCACAATCACCGGAGCGTGGCCGCCCAGCTCCATGGTGACGCGCTTCATGTGCAGGCCAGCCAGCGAAGCCAGCTGCTTGCCCACCGGCGTCGAACCGGTGAAAGTCACTTTGCGGATCACCGGATGCGGAATCAGGTAGCTGGAAATCTCGGCGGGATCGCCGAACACCAGCCCCACCACGCCCGCCGGCACGCCTGCATCAACGAAGCACTGGAACAGCGCAGCCGGCGAGGCCGGGGTTTCTTCCGGCGCCTTGCACAGGAACGAGCAACCGGTGGCCAGCGCTGCCGCCAGTTTGCGGACGACTTGATTGATCGGGAAATTCCACGGCGTGAACGCCGCCACCGGGCCGACTGGCTCCTTCAGCACCAACTGCTGCGCCGCAGGATTACGCGATGGCACGATACGGCCATACACGCGCATGCCTTCGGCCGCGAACCAGTCAATGATATCGGCGCCAGCCAGCGCTTCGCCCTTGGCTTGCGCCAGCGGCTTGCCCTGTTCCTGCGTCAGCAGCACAGCGATGTCGCCGGCGCGTTCGCGCAACAGCGCAGCAGCGCGGCGCATGATGGCGGTACGTTCAAACGCCGGCACTTTGCGCCATGCTTCAAAACCGCGCTGCGCCGCCGCCAGTGCGCGATCGAGGTCGGCGGTGCTGGCGTGAGCGACCGTGCCAATGGCTTTGCCGGTCGCCGGATTCATCACCTGGATGGTCTTGCCGCCGGTGGCGTCAGTCCATTCATTGCCAATCAGCAGGCGGACGTCTGGGTAGGAAATAGTGGTCATGGGGAATCTCCGGTCATTTAAATGTGTTGCTGCGCCAGTTTGACGGCGCTAACGCCCTATACTTTGCCAGAAATTCGCCCATCGCGTATGGGCGGCCTTAGTTTTGCGGTGCGCCGCCCAGGCGCTTGATGGTGCCGGAGCCCATGATGCTCTTGCTGATCTGCGGATCGCCGTAGTAGTTGATGTCGCCCGAGCCGGCCACGCTCAGGTTCAGCGATTTCCTGGCCCAGACGGTGGCTTGGCCGGAGCCGCCGATGCTGACCACCGCGTCGCGCGCCTGCAATTGGCCCACTTGCACCCGGCCCGAGCCGCCGATCGACACTTGCAGGCGCTCGGTGTTGCCGGCCGCTTTCAGGCTGCCGCTGCCGCCCAGGGCGATCGCCACGGATTCGCTTTCCATTTGACCAACACTGATCGAGCCGGAACCGCCAACGTCGATGGTCAGGTTTTCGCCGCGCAGCTTGTCGGCGGTGACGTTGCCGGAGCCGCCGATCGACAGCTTGTCCAGCGTGCGCGCCTGCACCACGATTTTCATGATCCGGGTGTCGAGCTTGAGGTTGTTCTTGAGCGGGCGGATGCGCAGGGTGCCGTTCTCCACCACGGTTTCGATGGCCGACTGGATGTTGTCGTCGGTCTCGATGGTAACGCCCTCGGTGCTGCCGAGGCGAATCTCGACGTCGCCGCTGACGCCCACCGACAGCGCGTTGAAATGCCCAACTTCGCGGTTCTGCTTGACGATTTTGCCGCTGCCTTGCACGCGCTCGGCGCCGCTCATCCAGCTTAACGGGCCGGCTTGCGTGGTGACGATAAGGGCGCTGGCGGCCAGTACGCCGGTGGCCAGGAAAAGTGCGGATACGATGCGGCGGATGGTCATGATGCTCTCCTCTAGTGATCTTGAGTTTGCATCCTAAGGGCTCGCCGCGCCGCCCGAAACCGTGCTGCGACGGATTGCAGCCTCGGCGGAATAGAATGCGCTACACCGGGAATGGGCGGCGCATGAGGTATCATTCGTCCATGCTGACTATAACCATCAAACAGGGCAAGGAAAAACGCCTGCTGGCAGGCGATATCCTGATTTACGCCACCGCCATCGAGCGCGTCGACGGACGCCCGCAAGAAAAGAACAAGCCCGGCGCCACCGCCATCGTGCAGACCTCGTCGCGCCAATTCCTGGCGCGCGCCGCCTACAACCCGAATTCCGAGATCCGCGCCCGCGTCTGGAGCTACAAGGAAGACGAGCCGGTCGACCACGCCATGATGAAGCGCCGCGTGCGCGCCGCCATCGCCAAGCGCGCCGCCGCCGTGCGCGCCGCCTTGCCGACCGAGCTGGTGCCGGTGATCCGCGGCGACGAAGACGGCTTGCCGGGCCTGCTGGTCGATAGCTGGGGCGGTACCGCCGGTTTTCTGATCTGCCAATTCCAGTCGGCCGGCGTCGACGCCTGGAAAGTGCCTATCGTGCAAGCCTTGCTGGCCGATACCGGCTGCCCGAACGTGTTCGAGCGCTGCGACGAACTGATCCGCAAATCCGAGGGCTTGCCGGTGTTTTATCGCCCGCTGGCCGGCGAGGAACCGCCGGAGCACGTGCTGGTGACCGAAAAAGGCACACGTTTCAGCATGGATTTGCGCACCGGCTTCAAATACCCCAAGCTGCGCAGCTAAAAAGTTTCGACTCTGCAAGTTTTTCTCTTATAATCGTCCGGGACCCACCGGAGATCTGAACAGAGATGGAACACTACCAGTCGTCGCAAATCCGCACCCTGAGCTACATTGAGAACGAAGACCACCCGGTCTTCGGCACCCTCGTCGAGCAGATCCTGCACCTGCTGAACTCCAAGCTGATTTTCAGCGATATCCTGATCCACCAGAACAGTCCCTTGATGCTGCGCCAGCCGAAGGGGCTGGTTGCCGTCACCGACTCTCCGATTACACGCGAAGAATTGCAGGAGTTTTTCGAGGTGGTCGAACCCAACTGGGCCGAGCGGATTCAAGACCGCGCCTTCGACCGCGCGGTTGACCTGCACACCGCCCGCATCCGTGCCAACTGCTTCAGCTTCCAGGGCCGCAAACGCCTCGGCTGCGTGATTCGGCGCTTCCCGAAAGAGCCGATGCAGCTGGCCAAGCTGGGCCTGGGCCAGCACGAACAAAATTTCGCCAAGCTGACCAGCGGCCTGGTGTTGATTATTGGCGACACTTGCCAAGGCAAGTCGACCACCATCGCTTCCATGCTGGACGATATCAACAAGCACCGCTCCGGCCACATCATCACGATTGAAGACCCGGTGGAGACCTTGATCCCGCAGCGCCAATGCGTCATCACGCAGCGCGAGGTGGGTTTTGATGGCGACGTCGAGAGCTTCTACCTCGGCGCGCTGGATGCGCTGCGCGAGCGCCCGGACGTGATCTGCATCGGCGAAATCCGCGATGCGCAAACGGCGCAGGAAGCGCTGGCGCTGGCGGAAGCCGGCCCCTTGGTGCTGGCCTCGCTGCACGCACGTTCGACCGAGCTGGGCCTGCAAAAGATGATGCGCCTGCTCGGCAACACCGAGCCGCAGGCGCAGGCCTTGGCGCACGCCCTGCGTGGCGTGCTGTGCCAGGCGCTGCTGCCGGCCGTGAAGGGCGAGCGCTACTACCTCGCCACCGAGTGCCTGACCAACAACCCGGAAGTCACCGAGATGATTGCCGAGGGCCAGATTTCCAACCTGCGCATCTGGATGGAAGACAAGCCGGGCGAGGGCTGCCACACCATGAACACCTCGCTGCACGCGCTGCTGGCCGAGGGCAAGATCTCGGTGCAGGACGCGCGCAATGCGACCACCGACCGCATCGGTTTTGTCGAACCGTAATCAATCCAGCGGAATGGCGCGGTAGCGATTGACGTCGGTGCTGTTGATCGGTGGCGCGTTATTTCCCCATGCGCTGCGCAGGTAGGAGACGACCTGCGCCACTTCCGTATCGTTCATCACGTGGCCGAAAGGCGGCATGCTGTATGGACGCGGGTTGCCTGCCGTGGCAGGCGCAAAGCCGCCATTCAGCACGATGCGGATCGGATTCACGGCATTTTCCATCGTCAAGGCGCGGTTGCCGGCCAGCGGCGGATAGGCCGGCGGCATGCCGGCGCCGCTGGCGCCGTGACAGTCCACGCAATGCTTCTCGTACAGCTTGGCGCCGGCCGCCAGGAACGCCACGGCTTCCGGGCCGCTGTCCCGTTCGAAGGTAGGCGAGCTGGCGTCGGCCGGCATGGTGCGCAGATAGCTTGCGATGGCGTTGATGTCGCTGTCGTCCAGGTATTGCAGGCTTTCTTTCACGATTTCCGTCATGGGCCCAAACACCGTGGCGCGCGGCGAGACGCCGGTCTTCAGCAAGGCGGTGATGTGTTCTTGCTGCCAGTCGCCGCGGGCATTGAGTGCGGGCGCGTACCAGCCTAGCGCCGGGATCATGCCGCCGGATAGGCTTTCTCCGGCCTGCGCGCCGAGCGGATTGCGCGCGCTGTGGCAGGCGCTGCAATGTCCCAGGCCTTGCACCAGATACGCGCCACGATTCCATTCCACCGATTGTGTGCTGTTAGGCTGGAAGATTTCCGGCTTGAAGAACAGCAGGCGCCACGCGGCCAGTGCAATTTGCGTGTTGTAAGGGAAGCGTAGCTGATGCGGCTGGTTGGCGCGGCTGGCGGCGGGCACGGTTTGCAGGTAGGCGTGCAGGGCGTCGGCGTCGTCGCGGGTGATGCGGGTGTAGTTCGGATAGGGGAAGGCCGCATAGAGCAGGCGGCCATCCCTGGATTTGCCGTGGTGGAGGGCGCGCCAGAAATCGTCGGCAGTCCAGGCGCCGATGCCAGTGTTGCGGTCGGCGGTGATGTTGGGCGAGATCACGCTGCCGAACGGGGTTTGCAGGGCGCGGCCGCCAGCGTAGGGGGCGCCGCCGCGCGCGGTGTGGCAGGCCATGCAGTCGCCGGCCTTCGCGAGATAGGCGCCACGGGCGATGCGTTCGGCGGGCGCCAGGGCGGCAGTTGCCGCGGATGGCGGCGTCAGGTCGTCGGCCCGGAATTGCTGCGCCAGCAGTGTGGCGGCGAGCAGCAAGGCGGCCAGCAAAATGGCAATAATGGTATAAACGATTTTCCTCATTTCGCACCTCCGCGCGGCGATGGCGCGGCAGCCGGCAGTGCTGCTGTCCTTGCGCCTGCCGTGGCTTGATGGGGCGAGGCGATTGCGCTGCTGGAAGCGGCGGACGCAGGGACGCTGCCGCAGGCCAGCGGTAGCGGGGCGGGGAGGCTGGTCGCGGGGCGGGCGTTGGTGTCGGGGGCTTGCTGGCTGAGCCATGCGGAGGCCGCGGCGACATCGGCATCGCTCAGGCGGGCGGCGATGTCGGCCATGCAGTCGGGCGCGGCGGCGCGGCGCGACTTGCTTTTCCAGTTGCCGAACTGGGCGTTGATGTAATCGCTGGGCAGGCCGAGCAAGCCGGGTATCGCTGGCTCAACGCCGCTCAGCGCCGTGCCGTGGCAGGCGACGCAGGCGGGAATCTTCTTGGCCGCATCACCTTGCCGCACCAGCGCTTCGCCGCGTGCCAGCTGCGCAGCGTTAGCTTGAGCGCCGCTGCCTGCCGTTGCCGCAGCATAGGGCGGATGCTGGGCCGCAAAGTAATCGGCAATCTCGCGCAGGTAATCATCCGTCAGCCGCGTCACCATATACGTCATCATTGGGTAATGGCGGCGGCCGTCGCGGAAATTGCGCAGCTGGTTGTAGAGATAACCGGCAGGCTTGCCGGCAATGCGGGGGAAGTAGGCGTCGCCGCGCTCTTTTACGCTGTGGCAGGCGAGGCAGGCGGCCACGCGCTGTTCCAGCGTATCGGGCGGTGCGACGGGTGCGGCGGCCATTGCGGCGGCCATACTGAATGCGGCGAAAATCGGCATACCCCTCCTTGTGCAAGGCGGCGCATGGCGGCCGCTTGACTAGGATATACCGGTTTTGGCTGGTTTCGGCAGTTTCACCGGTTTCAATGGCGGCAGCTTGTTGCCAAGCTCTATCCAATGGCGGTAGACACGCAGCGCCACTTGCGCATCGTCCGCCGCGTACAAGATCTGCTTTTCGTTCAAGCGCGGCAGCGCCCAGTTGGTGGTGGAAATCTTCTTGGACTTTTGCAGCTTGAGGCCGAAGAATTTGGCCACCGCCGTTTTCGCGCCAAGATCATTCTTTTGCCCGGGCGCGCGTAGCGCCACCGACATATCGACGATGCCGGCCGCGCGGATATCCAGCTTGGCGTGCAAGCGCTTGACGTCGTCCGACAGGCCGAAGCCTATCTTTAGCGGCAGCGGCCGTTCCAGCACGGCGATCAGCATCGCCCGCATGAACGGCTCGGTGCTGGCGCCGATCTGCATCAGGAAGGCCTGCTTATCGGTGGCAAATTGAATCAGGTGCGGGCCGGTGGAGGTTTCACCGCGCGTAAAGGTCGGCTTGGACTCGGTATCAAAACCGATGGCGTCGCAGGCCAGCAGGGCGTCGCGCGCAGCGACGGCCTGTTCCGGCGTGACCACCATCTGGACATCGGCAATGCTAATGCCGAGGTAGGGCGGCAGATTGTCTTCTGCCGCCGCATCGGCCTGGTCGGCCGCGACAGGGCTATCCAACTCAGCCCTTTTTGGAGAATTTCGCGGCCAGCTGGTTCAGCTTGTCGGCACGCACCTTGGCGGCTTCCTCGGCTGCCTTGGCTTCGCGCTCGGCTTTTTTGCGCTCGGCTTCTTTCTTGTAGCGCTCTTGCAGCACTTGCGTGGCGTGGGCGCGGTGGGTATCGGTCACTTCGGCGCCTGGCTTGCCGTCGAGGTCATGGCGCACTTTGGCTTTTTCCATGACTTTCAGGTAGCGCAGCGAACCGGTGTGAATACCCAGCGCGGTGCGCATGGTTTTGCGATCCAGATCAGGCATGACGGCGAGCAACTGCTTGTCGATACCAATCGATAGCGGCAGGAAATCGCGGAAGGCCGGGAATTGGGTTTGCAGTTGTTTCAGCAGGCTGCGCGGGGACAGGGCGGCAGGCGCCGGGGTGGAGGCAGCTGGGGCTGGCTCGGCAACCGGTGGCTGTGGGGTAAGACTAGTGTTCATCGACTTCATAGGTTAAGCAACAGCCGTCAGCATATCATGGGGGGCAGCGGATTGCAGTGCCTTTTGAGCTACTGTGTCAATTTGCTCAGGCTTAAGATGGACTTAGCGTGGCGCACGCGTGTGCTTTTGCGGCCCAAAACGTGTATAATGCTCGACGCACTAACGCAATACCCTTGATCTTCCCTGATAAGAGAAACAAGCCCGTGGCTGGAAGCGGGCTTTTTTTATTCCGCAGATAATCGTCAGCTAAATTACAACATTTCCACCCAAGCGCACCGCTCGCGGTCGGCGCGGGGCTAGCTTTTTTGTAATTTTCGGCGAGCACGCTTTGAGAGATTTTTAATGACCAAACCGAAAACTTTAACGTTGTCCGTCAAGAAGCCCACCCGTGCTAGCGCCGCGCCGCTGGTGGTGCCGAAGACCACGCTATCTTATGTGATCGATAACGAAGAGGCAGCGAGCAAAGTTACGGTAGTCAAAAAGAAAACCCGCCTGAGCGCGGCAGCGGATGCTGCTGCGCAAGTGGAAGCGGATGCGCCGGTTGCCGAGGTGGCCGACGAAGCGGTCAAAGTAGTCAAAGTGGCGCGCAAGAGCGCTGCCGCCGTGGCCGAGGCCGATGCGCCTGCGGTGGTGGTCAAGGCTGCGCCGAAATCCAAACTGGTGAAGGCCAAACTGGAACCAGCACCGGTGATCGTCACCAGCGGCGCCACCGCGCCAGCCGTCAACCAGGTGACCGATGCCGCCACCTTGGCGTCGATCGACACCTCGGGCTACCAGCTGCCGGGCGTGAAAGTGCCGGGCCGCCGTGGCCGCAAGCCATCCGAGTTCATGCCGGAAAACGACGAGATCGCCGCGCTGAACGCGGTCGAGCGCGCCGAGCTGAAAGCCGTGTCGAAAGCCCGCGAACGCAAGGCCAAAGGCGGCGCCGAGCTGCTGGGCATGGATCCGAAAGCGTCGGCTGAAGAGCTGGAAAAACGCCGTACCCAGATCAAGAACCTGATCAACAAGGGCCGCGAGCGCGGCTTCCTGACCTACGCCGAGATCAACGACCAGCTGCCGGAGAACATCATCGATCCAGAAGCGATCGAGGGCATCATCGCCACCTTCAACGACATGGGCATCGCGATCTACGAGCGCGCGCCGGATGCGGAAGCGCTGCTGCTGAGCGATAACGTCGCCACCGTGACCTCGGACGACGAAGTGGAAGCGGCTGCCGCGACCGCGCTGTCGACCGTCGATTCCGACTTCGGCCGTACCACCGACCCAGTGCGCATGTACATGCGTGAAATGGGCGCCGTGGCGCTGCTGACCCGCGAAGGCGAGATCGAGATCGCCAAGCGTATCGAAGAAGGCCTGAAAGACATGATCCAGGCGATTTCGGCTTGCCCGACCACCATCGCGGAAATCATCGCGCTGGCCGGCAAGATCGAATCGGACGAAATGAAAGTGGACGACGTGGTGGACGGCTTCGTCGACCCGAACGAAAACACCCCTGCGCCTGCCGTGACCGCGGCCGCCTCGGATGACGAGGACGAGGACGAAGAGGACGACGAGGAAGAAGACGGCGACGTCGGCGGCGGCGCGGCCGGCTACTCGACCGAGCAACTGGCGCAACTGAAAACCGCCGCGCTGGAAAAATTCGCCTTCATCTCGGCGCAGTTCGAGAAAATGCGCAAGGCCAGCGGCGGCTACGGTTCCAAGGCCTACGTGGCGGCGCAAGAAGCGATTTCGGCAGAACTGCTGGGCATCCGCTTCACCGCCAAGGTCGTCGAAAAGCTGTGCGACACCCTGCGCGGCCAGATGGAAGAAGTGCGCCACATCGAGCGCGCCGTGTTGGAACTGTGCGTGAACCGCTGCGGCATGCCGCGCGCCCACTTCATCAAAGTCTTCCCAGGCAATGAAACGGATCTGGACTGGGTCGATGGCGAAGTCGATGCCGGCTACCCATACAGCACCGTGCTGGGCCGTAACGTGCCAGCCGTCAAGGAACTGCAACGCAAGATGATCGATCTGCAATCGCGTGTGGCGCTGCCGCTGGCCGACCTGCGCAAGATCAACAAGCAGATGGCGGCCGGCGAAAAACGCGCGCGCCAGGCCAAGCGCGAAATGACCGTGGCCAACTTGCGTCTGGTGATCTCGATCGCCAAGAAATACATCAACCGCGGCCTGCAATTCCTCGACCTGATCCAGGAAGGCAATATCGGCCTGCTGAAGGCGGTGGACAAGTTTGAATACCGTCGCGGCTACAAGTTCTCGACCTACGCCACCTGGTGGATTCGTCAGGCGATTACCCGTTCGATCGCCGACATGGCGCGTACCATCCGTGTGCCGGTGCACATGATCGAGACCATCAACAAGATGAACCGCATCTCGCGCCAGATCATGCAAGAAACCGGCAGCGAGCCGGATCTGGCGACCTTGGCAGTGAAGATGGAAATGCCGGAAAACAAAGTCCGCGAAATCATGAAGATCGCCAAAGAGCCGATCTCGATGGAAACGCCGATGGGCGAGGACGGCGATTCGCAGCTGGGCGACTTCATCGAAGACAACACCACGCTGGCGCCGCTGGACGCCGCGCTGCACGCCTCGATGCGCAACGTCATCAAGGAAGTGCTGGATTCGCTGACCCCGCGCGAAGCCAAGGTGCTGCGCATGCGCTACGGCGTGGAAATGTCGAATGACCACACGCTGGAAGAAGTGGGCAAGCAGTTCGACGTGACCCGCGAGCGTATCCGCCAGATCGAAGCCAAGGCCATGAGCAAGCTGCGCCAGCCATCGCGCTCGGACAAGCTGAAAACGTTCCTGACGCAGAACTAAGCGTTAGCAGAGCAGATAGAGAAGGGAGGCCATGTGCCTCCTTTTTTTCGCCTATGCTAGGATGGTGCGATGACTGAATCCAATTACTTGCAGGGAAGCTGTTTGTGCGGCGGCGTGCGGTATCGCGCGGCGTTGCCGGTCGCGCATGCAAGCCATTGCTATTGCACCATGTGCCAGAAGCAGCATGGCGCGGCGGCTGGTTCATATGCGAATGTCGCCAGTGCCGGCTTTGTGGTCGAAGCGGGGGCGGAGCTGATAACCGAGTACGCTTCCTCTGATCATGGCCGCCGTGGTTTTTGCCGCGCGTGCGGCTCGACGCTGTTCTGGCGCAGCACTGAATCCCCAGACCGCATTGCCATCACGCTCGGCACGCTGGAGCCGGAATACGCCGGCCCAGTTGAACGCGAGTGGTTTGTCGAAAATAAGCCAGCCTGGCTGCCGCTCAAATAGCACCTGCAACACTGATGTGCAGGCTGCGCGAGGTGGCGCTTAGCGTTCCACCGAGTGCGGCGAGGCGGCCTTGCATGGCGTTGAGCGTGGCTGTTTCGGCGCCGTTGCCGGAGCGGTCGCTGCTGAGCGTGATGGCGAGCCGGTTCGCTTGCAGATCCAGCTCGGCTTGCAGTTCGCTGGCGCCGGCGGCCAGGTGGCGCAGGCCGGACTGGACGACGTGGAACAGGGCGCTGGTTTGTTGCTGGCTCAGCGTGGCACTGTCGTTCGCTACCAGCAGGCGGTATGGCAGGCCCTGGCGCCGCTGCATCTGTTGGAGTTGCCACTCGATCGCCGCCGACAAGCCCAGTTCCAGCGTCGCCGGATGCAGTTCGTTGATGATGTCGCGCACGGCGCTGATGCTGGCGCTGAGCGTGTCCAGCGCCTGCGATGCGCGTTCATGCAGCAGCGGTTGCTGTTCGCCGGTGCGCGCGTGCAGCATGGCGATGTCGAGCTTCAGCGCCATCAGGTTTTGCGCCAAGTTATCTTGCGTATTCAGCGCCAGCCGCCGGTGCTGGCTTTCTACCGCGTTGCGCTGTTGCGCCGCGATCTGCCGCGTCTGCTCTAGCGCCTGCTCCAGCGCGGTTTCCTTCTGCTTGCGCTCGGTGATGTCGATGGCGCTGCAAATCAGCAAATGCGGTGTGCCGTCGCTGTGGTAGGTCGGGCGCTTGTAGGTCAGCAGCCAGCCCATGCCTTGGCGCGCCTTGTTCCACAGGTAGGCTTCATCGATGCAGGTGCGGCCGCTGGCGAAAGCGTGCAGGTCGTGTTCGCGCAGTAGCTTGATTTGCTCCGGCGGCATGTGGACGCTGCCATCGGTGCCGACCGCCTCGGCAGCACTGACTCCCCACAGCACCTCGCAGGCCGGGTTCATCATGACGACTTGCGACCGGCTGTTTTTAATGAACAGCGGATGCGGCATCAGAGCGATGATGTCGCGTAGTTCGGCTTCGCTGGCGAGTAGCGGCTCACCGCTCTCGGCTTGCAGCCAACCCATGACTTGGCTGAGTTCGGCGTATGGCGGGAAGGCAAACGAGTGGGGCATGATGTTCCGGGCAAGTTGGCTTGGAATAATTGTAATGCAAGATTGCTATTTGTTGCATTTTTCTAAATAAAAATCCCCGGCGTCCGTGAGGAGGCCGGGGATTTAACTGGCGCTAAGCAGGCTTAGCCGGTGTTGCGCAGGCCGGCCGCCACGCCGTTGATCGACAGGTGAATGCCGCGGTGCACGCGCTCGTCGGCCTTGCTTTCGTTTGACAGCGCGCGGTGGCGCTTGATCAGCTCAACCTGCAAGTGGTTCAGCGGGTCGAGGTAGGCAAAGCGGTTCTGGATCGAGCGCGCCAGCAGCGGATTGCCGGCCAGGCGCTCGGTGGCGCCGGTGATGCTTTGCAGGATCTCCAGCGTGTTCGCATGCTCCTCGGTGATGCGCTTGAAGATGCGCTCGCGCAGTTCCTTGTCCTGCACCAGTTCGGCGTAGCGCGAAGCGATGGCCAGGTCGGTCTTGGCCAGCACCATGTCCATGTTGGACAGCAGGGTGGCGAACAGCGGCCAGTGCTGGAACATCGACTGCAGTTGCGCCAGGCGCTCGGCCTTGTCGCCGTCGGCAATCCAGCCGCCGATAGCGCTGGCGAAACCGTACCAGCCCGGCAGCAGCAGGCGGCACTGGCCCCACGAGAAGCCCCATGGAATTGCGCGCAAGTCTTCGATGCGCTTGGTCGATTTGCGCGAGGCCGGGCGCGAACCGAGGTTCAGCTCGGCGATCTCGGCAATCGGCGTGGCGGCAAAGAAGTAGTCGGTGAAGCCCGGGGTCTCGTAGACGAGGTTGCGGTAGGCCTTGTAGGCGCGATCCGAAATCTCGGCCATCACCGCTTCGAAGCCGCGCAGCTGCTGCTGGTGCGCGTCGTCTTCCGACAGCGGCATCAGGCTCGCTTCCAGCGTGGCCGCGACCAGCAGTTCCAGGTTGCGGCGGCCGATGTCCTTGTTGGAGAACTTCGAGGCAATGATCTCGCCCTGTTCGGTCAGGCGGATCTGGCCGTTCACGGTGCCATGCGGCTGTGCCAGGATCGCTTCGTACGACGGGCCACCGCCGCGGCCAACCGTGCCGCCACGGCCGTGGAACAGGCGCAGCTTGACGCCGGCTTTTTCAAACACTTTGACCAGGTGCGTCTCGGCTTTGTACAGCTCCCAGTTGGAGGTCAGGAAACCGCCGTCCTTGTTGGAGTCCGAGTAGCCCAGCATGACTTCCTGGATCTGGCCCTGCTTGGCGATCAGTTCCTTCACCAGCGGGATCGCCATCACGGCTTCCATGATGCCGGCCGCGCGTTGCAGGTCGGGGATGGTTTCGAACAGCGGAATCACCATCAGATCCAGCTCTTTTTCCGCGATGCGCAGCAGGCCCAGCTCTTTTTGCAGCAGCAGCACTTCCAGCAGGTCGGACACGGTCTCGGTGTGCGAGATGATGTAGTTGCGGATCGCGCGCGCGCCGTAGCGGGCGCGGATCTCGCGCGCCGCGCGCAGCACGCCCAGTTCCGACACGGTCTCGGCGGAGTAGCTCACGTACGGCGAATTCAGCAGGCGCGGCTGCGACAGCTCGTTCAGCAGCAGCTTGACCTTGGCGTCTTCGTCCAGCGCGGCGTAGTCGGCTTGCACGCCGGATTTGGCGAACAGCTCGCCCAGCACGCGCTCGTGGATATCCGACGACTGGCGCATGTCCAGCGAAGCCAGGTGGAAGCCGAAGATATCGGCCGCGCGTTTCAAGGTGGACAGGCGCGGCTGCACCAGCACGCCGCCGTGGTTGGCGTTGAGCGAGTCGATCAGCACTTGCAGGTCGGCCGAGAAGGCGGATGCATCGGCGTAGGGCTCGGCGTGGCCGACTTCCTTGCGCAGGATATTGGTCGCACCGAGTGCGCGCGCGGTCGAGGCCAGACGGGCGTAGATGCCGATCAGGGCGCGGCGATATGGCTCGTCGGCGCGGTGATCGGAGGTGTCCGGCGACTGGTCGGCCAGCGCTTGCAATTCCGGCGAGCAGGCGATCATCAGGGTCGAAATCGACAGTTCGGCGCCCAGCGTGTGCGCTTCTTCCAGGTAAAAATCGAGGATGGTGGTGGCCTGGCGGGTCAGCGCGTGCGACATGGTGCTGCCGTTCACGTTCGGATTGCCGTCGCGGTCGCCGCCGATCCAGCTGCCCATCTGCACGTAGGGCGCGTTGATCTCGGCGCTCTCGCCGTAGTGGTGGGCGATGTCCTGCTCGATGTCATCGTACAAGCCCGGCAGTTCGCGCAGGAAGGTGATGCGGTAGTAGGACAGGGCGTTTTCAATCTCGTCGGCCACGGTCAGCTTGGAGTAGCGCAGCATGCGGGTCTGCCACAAGGTGGCGATGCGCGCGCGCAGCAGGTGCAGGTTGGCGGCGCGTTCCTTCGGCGTCAGCGGCAGGTCGCGCTCGGCCAGCAGGCGCGCGATATCGTGCTCGGCATCGAGGATGGATTTACGCTGCACCTCGGTCGGGTGGGCGGTCAGCACCGGCGAAATCAGCGCCTCCTTGAAGAAGGTCGACACGGTGTCGGCCTTCACGCCGGCCTCCTTCAGCTTGCACAGCGCGAAATTGACGCTGCCCTGCTGCGGGTTCGAGCCGGCCAGCAAGTGGGCGCGGCGGCGGCGGATGTGGTGCTGGTCTTCGGCGATATTGGCCAGGTGCGAGAAATAGGAAAAGGCGCGCACCACGGAAATCGTCTGTTCCTTGGTGAGGATTTTCAGCATGCCGTCCAATTCCTTGGCGGCGCCGGCGTCGGCTTCGCGGCGGAAGCGCACGGCGGTTTGCCGGATGGTTTCGACCACGGCGTAGACTTCCTCGCCTTCCTGGTCGCGCAGTACGTCGCCCAGCAGGCGACCGAGTAAGCGAATGTCTTCCTTCAGAGGCGCGTCCTTGTCTACGCCCGGTTGTTCAGCAGTGAGATGCGTTGCACTAGATTGGTTTGCCATGTGTTAAGCCACAAAGAGATAAATGTCGGTGCATGGGCTTGTGACCCGGTTCTGCGAGAAGGTGAGCATGCTAAAATTTGTGATCTTAAACACGCGCGTGGTACTGGCTTGCGCCGGTTAGCGTCAGCTACAGCGAAAGAACTGGTTTTGAAAACATCCGAATTGGTAACTCCCCCGTCCAGATTGGTGATCGCCTCACGCGAGAGCCGCCTTGCCATGTGGCAGGCGGAACACGTGCGCGAACGCTTGACAATATTATATCCGCAGTGCGATGTCAAAATTGTCGGAATGACGACGCGCGGCGATCAAATTCTGGATCGCACCCTGTCCAAGGTCGGCGGTAAGGGCTTGTTTGTTAAGGAACTTGAAGTGGCGATGGCCGAGGGCCGTGCCGATCTGGCCGTGCACTCGCTCAAGGATGTGCCGATGGAGTTGCCGGAAGGTTTCGCCCTGGCGGCCGTGCTGGAGCGCGAAGACCCGCGCGACGCCTTCGTTTCCAACGATTACGCCTCGCTGGACGAGCTGCCGGCTGGCGCCGTGGTCGGCACCAGCAGCCTGCGCCGCCAGTCGCTGATCGCGGCGCGCTATCCGCATCTGGTGATCAAACCGCTGCGTGGTAATCTGGATACACGCCTGGGCAAGCTGGATCGTGGCGATTACGCCGCCATTATTCTGGCTGCCGCCGGCCTCAAGCGCCTGGGCCTGCCGCAGCGCATCCGCGCACTGTTGCCGCCGGAAACCAGCCTGCCGGCCGCAGGGCAGGGCGCAATGGCGATTGAGATTGCCGAGCGCAGCGACGGCCTCGACCTGATGGCGATTCTGGCGCCGCTGAATCACGAAGCCACCGCGCAAGCCGTCACGGCTGAACGCAAAGTGTCGAAAGTATTTGGCGGCAGCTGCCAGGTGCCGCTGGCCGCCTTTGCCACGGTCGACGGCGCCGACATGCACCTGCGCGCCATGGTCGCCACGCCGGACGGCACGCGCATGGCCAGCGCCGAGGTGCGCGGCGCCGCGGCTGACGCCGAAGCGCTGGGCGCGCAAGTGGCCGAGCTGCTGCGCGCGCAGGACGCCGAGGATATCCTGTCGTCCTGCCTGAGCGAAGCCGCCCAAGCCGAAGCCGACGCCCGCTCGGCCACGCTGGCCGCCGACGCCACGGCCGCCGCGCCTGGCGCCGCCGGTGATGCCGCAGCCGCCGTTCCCGGCAAGCCGGCCGCCTGATCCGAGGATGACCGGCGCCGTCGTCATCACCCGTCCGCTGGCGCAAGCCGGGCCGCTGGCCGAGCGCGTTGCCGCGCTGGGCCGCGCGGTGGAAGTCTTGCCGCTGCTGGAAATCGCGCCGCTGGAAGACCAGTCCGCGCTGCTGGCCGCCTTGGCGCAGCTGCACCGCTACGCACTGGTCGCCTTCGTCTCGCCCAACGCCATCGACGCCGCCTTCGCCCACATTGCGCAATGGCCGGAAGGTGTAACGGCAGCCGTGGTCGGCGAGGGCAGCCGCGCCGCTCTGGCTGCCCATGGCGTGTCCGATATCGTCAGCCCGGGCGACGCCGCCCAGAGCGACTCCGAACACCTGCTGCAAACGCTGGATCTGTCCGCCCTGAACGGCAAACCAGTCCTCATCATCCGTGGCGACAGCGGCCGCGAGCTGATGGCCGACGGCCTGCGCGCCGCCGGCGCACTGGTCGACGTGGTGCCTGCCTACCGCCGCTCGGTGCCGCCGCTGACGCCCGAACTGGCCGCCACCCTGCGCCGTTTGCTGGCGCAGCAAAACGACTGGATCATTACCAGTTCTGAAGCCCTGCGCGGTCTGGTCGCTCTCCTGCATCAGTTGGACTTGCATCACCCTGACGCAATGCAGCACAATAGCGTTGTAGCTATGCAACAACAGCATCTCATCGTGCCACATGCCCGTATTGCCGAAACGGCAAATAATTTAGGATTTTCCAAGCTGACGCTCACAGGATCAGGCGACGAACGCCTGCTGGCCGCGTTACAATCATGCCTATGAACGATTTGCCTACCTTACCTGATCCAGCGGTTTCGTCCGCGAAGCCTGCCGAGACTCCGCCGCCTGCACCGACGCCGGCGCCGGCCCCGGCCCAGCCAGAACCGAGCCTGCTCGAAACCCTGCAACAGCCGCAAATGCTGGCGGTGGGCATCGTCGTGCTGACCATCCTGCTGGCCGGCCAGACGTGGTCGTCGCACGCGCGGGTCAACAAGCTGCGCGAGGAAATGGCGCTGCGCCTGCAAAAGGGCGACGCCAGCAACGCCGACACCGGCAACCTCGTGCGCAACGTGCAGGAAAGCACCAAGGAACTGCAAGCCAAGGTCGCGCTGTTGGAGAGCAAACAGCAGGAAGCGCAGAGCCAGCAATTGGCGCTGGAGCAGTTATACCAGGATCTGTCCAAGAACCGCGACGAGTGGGCGCTGACCGAGATCGAACAAGTGCTGTCGACCGCCTCGCAGCAGCTGCAACTGGCCGGCAACGTGCCGGGCGCGCTGATCGCGCTGCAAAATGCCGACCGCAGCCTGTCGCGTTCGGACAAGCCGCAATTCATCACCATCCGCCGCGCCATCGCGCGCGACACTGACAAGCTGAAAGCGCTGCCGAGCGTGGATTCGGTCGGCGTGGCGCTGCGCCTCGATAACGCCATCGCGCAAATCGATACGCTGCCGATGCTGTCGGATGAAAAGCCGACCCTGCCTGCGCCGCCGGAAAAGAAAGCCAAGGCCAAGGTCGTGCACGGCAAAGATGGCAAGCCGGTGAAAGTAGAAGAAACCACCAGCCCATGGCTGCAAGCGCTGCAAGACGGCTGGAATGGCTGGAGCAGCGAGATGTGGACCGACGTT
This sequence comes from Duganella rivi, assembly GCF_009857435.1. Classification (GTDB taxonomy): domain Bacteria; phylum Pseudomonadota; class Gammaproteobacteria; order Burkholderiales; family Burkholderiaceae_D; genus Rugamonas; species Rugamonas rivi. Next base: position 577,766 of record NZ_WWCK01000004.1, on the reverse strand, counting down.
CGCCAACTGATCCGCGTGCGCAATGTCGATACGCCGGATGCGCTGATGCTGTCGCCGACCCAAGCCTACTTCCTGCGCGAAAACCTCAAACTGCGCCTGCTGAATGCCCGCATGGCGCTGCTGTCGCGTAACGAAGGCGCCTTCCGCGCCGACCTGATCGCAGCACAGGAAGCGCTGGTCAAATACTTCGACACCCGCGCCCGTTCCACCCAGACCGTGCAGGCACTGCTGCGTCAGGTTCAGAGCAGCAATCTCGCGATTGAGATGCCGACCCTGTCCGACAGCCTGAACGCTGTGCGCAACTACAAAGCGAAGCCATAGTCATGCGTTTATTTCTCTGGTTAGTCGCCATGATGGCCGCCGCCATCGGCATTGCCGTGACGGCGCGCTTCAATCCGGGCAATGTGGTGCTGTTCTACCCGCCGCACCGCATCGACCTGTCGCTGAACTTCTTCGTGGTGCTGGAAGCGGCGCTGTTTGCCTTCCTGTACATCCTGATCCGGGCCTTCCGCGCGACCATCAAGATGCCGGGCAAGGTGGCAGCGTATCGCCAGCACAAGCGCGAGCGTGATGGCAACAAGGGCCTGCGCGAAGCACTGAAAGCCCTGTTCGAAGGCCGCTTCGGCCACGCTGAAAAGGCCGCACTGCGCGCCTCGGAATTGCCGGAAAACGCCGGCGTGGCCGCGCTGATCGGCGCCCGCGCCGCGCACCGCATGCGTCAATCGGCGCGCCGCGACAACTGGCTCAACAAGCTGGCCGATGACAGCAGCATGAAAACCGCGCGCCTGATGACGGCCACCGAGCTGCTGGTGGACGATCACCAGCCGGAGCAGGCGCTGGAAGCCGTGCGCGAGTTGAATGCCAGCGGCACCCGCCACATTCACGCCTTGCAGATGTCCTTGAAAGCGCAGCAGCAAGCCAAGAACTGGCCGGAAGTGCTGCGCCTGGTGCGCTCGCTGGACAAGCACCGTGCACTGCATCCGGCCTTGTCGTCGCGTCTGCGCGAGCTGGCTTACGATGATTTGCTGTCCGATGCCAGCCACGATGCTGAATCGCTGCTGCGCGTCTGGGCCACCGTGCCGAATGCCGACCGCATCAAGCCATACGTGGCGTGCCGCGCCGCGACCGCGCTGAATGCACGCGGCCTGCACGACGAAGCGCGACTGGTGGCGGAAGAATCGCTGGCTGCGGATTGGGACGAGCGCGTGGTGCGCGCCTACCGCGAAGCGGCGGCCCCGGCCGGTTCGCAAGCGCTGCTGATGCAGATCGAGCATTGCGAGAACTGGGCCAATGCCCGTCCAACCGATGCCGAGCTGGCGCTGACCTTGGGTTCGCTGTGCCTGAAGCAAAAACTGTGGGGCAAAGCCCAGCGCTATCTGGAGCAAGCGCTGTCGGACGCCTCCGATCCGCGCATGGTGCGCGAATCCCACCTCAAGCTGGCGCAAATGCACGAAGCGCTGGGGCAGGAAGAAGAAGCCGCCAACCACTACCGCCAGTGCGCACTGGCGACAATCCTCTAAGTCAAAAGGCCGCTTGTTAGCGGCCTTTTTTTACGCAGGGTCGGAGTCGACCGGGAAGCCTTCGATTTTCCAGCGGAGCATGCCGCCGGCGAGGTTGGCGACTTTGGTGAAGCCGGCTTTGGCCAGCAGCACGCTGGCCTGGGCGGAGCGGACGCCGGAGCGGCACACGGCTACGATAGGCTGCTCTTTATCGAACTCGGCCATGCGTTCGGTTAGCTGCGACAGCGGCACCAGCGTGGCGCCGTGCAGGTGGCCCAGGCGGTCGATGAATTCGGGAGCTTCGCGCACGTCGACGATCTGCACTTTGCTCAGTTGTTCCAGCAAGCCCATCGGTTCGATTTCCCACACGCCGCTGAAGCGCAAGGTCAGCGGCGCCCAGTCCGGCGCGTCGGTTGGCGCGTCGCCTTCCGGCTTGCCGCTGCGCATATTGGCTGGCACCGCCACCGCCATCAGCTTTGGATGCGGCAGGTTCAGATTGGTCATGTGGCCGGTGAAATCGCCCACGTCCACGTCGCCGCCAAGGCGTGGGTTGTAGCGGCGCTCTTCCGCCACGCTGGTCACCGTGATGCCGCGATAATCGTGCGCAGGGTAGAGCAGGCACGCAGGCGGCAAACTCAAAATTTGTTCGTGCACCGAGGCGAACAATTGCTGCGGGCTGCCCTGCTGGAAATCGGTGCGGCCGCAGCCGCGAATCAGCAGGCTGTCGCCGGTGAAGGCCATGCTCTCGTCATCTAAAACATAAGTCAGGCAGCCGCTGGTGTGGCCCGGCGTGGCGCGGACCGTGAGCGATCGGCTGCCGAAACGGATGGTGTCGCCATGACGCAGCGGCTTGTCGACGCCGCTCGCGCCCGCCACTTCCGACAGCGCAATCGCACTGCCGCAGCGCTGGTGCAAGCGCCACGCGCCGGTCACGTGATCGGCGTGAACGTGGGTATCCAGCGTCGCCAGCAGCTTGAGCCCGAGTTCCTGCAACAGCGCCAAATCGCGCGGCACTTGCTCGTAGACCGGATCGATCAGCACCGCGTCGCCGCCGTCGCCGAGCAGGTAGGTGTAGGTGGACGAAGTCGGATCGAACAGTTGGCGGAAAATCATAATTCGGATTTCAAATAAGGATGACCCTTATCATAACAAATGTTCAAGGGTGTTGCGCTGCACAAGCGGCCTGTACTTCGATATAATGTCGCGGTTAAACACCGCCTGCATATAAGGAAATCCCATGAGCTTGAACAAAGTATCCTCCGGCAAAGACGTGCCGAACGATTTCAACGTCATCATCGAAATCCCGATGAACGCTGACCCGATCAAATACGAAGTCGACAAGGAATCGGGCGCGATCTTCGTTGACCGCTTCATGGGTACCGCCATGCACTACCCGTGCAACTACGGCTACGTGCCGAACACCCTGTCGGCCGATGGCGACCCAGTGGACGTGCTGGTCATCACCCCATTCCCACTGATCCCAGGCGTGGTAGTGCGCTGCCGTCCAATCGGCGTGCTGAAAATGACCGACGAAGCCGGTGAAGACGCCAAGGTGCTGGCGGTGCCGGTCGACAAAGTACTGTCGATCTACAGCCACTGGCAGAAGCCGGAAGACCTGAACGAACTGCGCCTGCGCCAAATCCAGCACTTCTTCGAGCACTACAAAGATCTGGAAAAAGGCAAGTGGGTCAAGATCGAAGGCTGGCACGGCCCAGAAGCCGCCAAAGAAGAGATTCTGGCCGGCGTCGCCAACTACGAAAAAGACTTGGCAGCTAAGTAATACTGAAACCCTTTGGCGATGCGGCGATCTTGAACGCCGCAGCACACAGGGTTTTTTTTACGGCTGGCGCGCCGGTTCGCCGGACGCCATCTCCGCCTCGCGGCGCAAGCGCGACATGTACTGCGGCGTAATGCCAAGGTACGAGGCGACCGCGCGCTGCGAAATGCGCGCCTCCAGGCCCGGATACTCCTCGCGGAAGGCCGCCAGCCGTTCCTGCGCCGAAGTCTCGCCATGGTTATACGCGTGCTGCGCCAGCGCTTGCAGGCCGTGGATGGCGATATGCAGGTGGTACTGCTGCATGCCTTCATTCTGCTCGCGCAATTCCGAGGCCAGTTTCCAATCCAGCGTGAAGCCGTGAATCGGCGTCTCCGCGATCAGGAACTGCACTGCCGGCTGCCCGGTTTCCCCGGCGATGAGATCGGTCAGCGTGGTGGCCGACTCGCCCTCGCGGTAAAAGCGCAGCGTCACTTCCACACCCTCGCGATTGAAAAAGCCGCTGCGTGCCACGCCGCTGGCTAGCCAATGCACTTGCGTGGCCGGCACGCCGGCGCGTTGCAAATACTCGCCCTTGCGCACGTGGAAGGGCTTGGCAATGGTCGCCAAAATATTGGTGACGTTGTTAAATGACTCTTCGGTGACGTCAATCCGCTTCATCGTCGCGGATTTAAAGCGGTTACGTTGTTTTATGAAATCTGCGTTCATGCTGTTTTTGCCACATTACTGAGGAAACAGCCTTATTGTAACCGCTTACGGGTTTCCCTTACGTATTTATCTGCCCTTAAATGGTGCATGTTCCGCTAATTCATCGATATAGTCGTTCATGGCGGCGGTTTCTTGCGCTAAGAAGTCGGCAATCGCGTCGGCAAAGCGCGGGTCGGCCACCCAGTGCGCCGACCAGGTGGGCGTCGGCACCAGCCCGCGCGACATCTTGTGGATGCCTTGCGCGCCGCCCTCAAAGCGGTCGATGCCGTGCTGGATGCAGTAGGCGATCGACTGCACGTAGCAGGTTTCAAAGTGCAGGCCGGAGACAAATTCCAGCGTGCCCCAGTAGCGGCCGTACATGACGTTGCCGCCGATGAGATTCAGCGCTACCGCCACCGGTTCCTCGCCGCGCCTGGCCAGCACGATCATCAGGCTGTCCGGCGTTTCGGCCAGCAGGCGCTGGAAAAACGCCAGCGACAAGTAAGGCTTGGAGTAGTGCGCCTTGTAGGTCGAAACGTAGCACTGGTAGAAGAAACCCAGCACCTCCTCGGTGATGGCGCTGCCCGCCAGGTGCTCGAAGTGGATGCCTGCGTCGTGCACGCGGCGCTGGTCTTGGCGGATTTTCTTGCGCTTCTCCATTTTCATGCTGGCGAGGAAGGCGTCGAAATCGGCGTAGCCGTGGTTCTCCCAGTGGAATTGCACGCCTTCGCGCAGCATGTAGCCGGCGTCGGCCAAGGCTTGGCGGTCTTCGTCATGCGGGAACAGGATGTGTAGCGAGGAGGTGCCCAATTGCTGCGCCACTTGCAGCGCGGCGCGCGCCAGCAGTTGGCGGTCTTCGGCGGTGCGGGCCAGCAAGCGCGCGCCGGTCACCGGCGTGAACGGCACCGCCGACAGCAGCTTGGGATAGTAGGGGATGCCGTTGCGGTGGAAGGCGTCGGCCCACGCGTGGTCAAACACGTATTCGCCGCGGCTATGCTCTTTGAGATAGAGCGGCATGGCGGCATGCAGCACGCCCTCGCGTTGCAGGATCAGGTAGCGCGGCGACCAGCCGGTGTGCGGCGAGGCGCATTCCGTCTCGTGCAGCGCGTGCAGAAAGCTGTAGCTGAGCGTCGGGTTATCGCCGGCCAGCGCTTGCCACTGCGCCGGATCGATGTCCGCCAAGCTGTCGATGATCGCTAACTCTACTTCTGCCACACTGCCTCCTTGCGTAATGTTGTGCCAGTCTAGCGCATGCGGCGCAGCTTTGCCCGTGCGATAATTTGATTTTGCGACCGCTAAAGAGCTGCCATGGCCTCGAACTTCTTCAATCTGTACACCCACGACTTCGCCCGCGTCGCCATTGCCGCGCCGGTGTGCCGCATTGCCGATCCAGCCTACAACGCCGAGCAGACCATTTTGCTGGCCGAGCAGGCTGCCGCGCAAGGCGCTGCCTTGGTGGCGTTCCCGGAACTGGGCTTGTCGGCTTACACCTGCGACGACTTGTTCCACCAGCGTGCTTTGCTGGACGGCGTGCTGGACGGCCTCGCGGCGATTCTGGACGCCTCGCTGCAATGGAAGATGGCGGTCGTGGTCGGCGCGCCGCTGCGCGTCGAGCATCAGCTGTACAACTGCGCGGTGGTGATCGCCAACGGCCAGATCCAGGGCGTGGTGCCGAAAAGCTACCTGCCCAATTACGGCGAGTTCTACGAGGCGCGCCAGTTCAGCAGCGGCGATTACGCCGTTGCCACCGAAATCGACCTGCTCGGCGAGCGCGTGCAGTTCGGCTCAGGCTTGCTGTTCGAGGTGGGCGATATGCCGCTGCTCAAATTCCACGTCGAGATTTGCGAAGACGTGTGGGTGCCGGTGCCGCCGTCGTCGTTTGCGGCGCTGGCTGGCGCCACGTTGCTGGTCAACCTGTCGGCTTCGAACGCGCTGGTCGGCAAGGCCAATTACCGCAACCAGCTGGTGGGCCAGCAATCGGCGCGCTGCATCGCGGCCTATCTGTACACTTCGTCCGGCGGTGGCGAATCCAGCACCGACATGGCGTGGGACGGGCAGGGCGTGATCTTTGAAAACGGCGAGCTGCTGGCCGAAGCCAAGCGCTTTACCGACGAGCCGGCGCTGACCTTTGCCGATATCGACCTCGAACGCCTGTCGCGCGAGCGCATGCGCATGAACACCTTCGCGCAGTCGGTGCAGCGCCACGCGGCCGAAGTGGGCAAGTTCCGCACTGTGTTCTTCCACCTTGAAATCGAGCGCGACCAGCCGCTGGCGCTGAAGCGCTGCATCGAACGGTTCCCGTACGTGCCGGCCGATGCGCGCCGCCGCGACGACCGCTGCAACGAGGTCTACAACATCCAGGTTCAGGCGCTGGCGCAGCGTCTGACCAATAGCGGCTTGAAGAAAGTGGTGATCGGCGTGTCCGGCGGCCTCGACTCCACGCACGCGCTGCTGGTGTGCGCGCGCGTGATGGACAAGCTCAAGCTGCCGCGCACGAATATTCTCGCTTACACCATGCCGGGCTTTGCCACCAGCGAGCGCACGCTCAAGCAAGCGCATGCCTTGATGAAGCTGGTCGGCTGCACCTCGCAGGAAATCGACATCCGCCCAAGCTGCATCCAGATGCTGAAAGACCTCGGCCACCCGTACGCGGAAGGCAAGGAGCAGTACGACATCACCTTTGAAAACGTGCAGGCTGGCGAGCGCACCAACCACTTGTTCCGCCTGGCGAACCACAACGCCGCGCTGGTGATCGGCACCGGCGACCTGAGCGAGCTGGCGCTGGGCTGGTGCACTTACGGCGTGGGCGATCATATGTCGCACTACAACGTCAACGCCAGCGTGCCGAAGACGCTGATCTCGCACCTGGTGCGCTGGGTCGCCGAGTCCGGCGTAATCGGCCGCAACGATGCGCAAGTGCTGCTGGATATTCTCGGCACCGAGATCAGCCCGGAACTGGTGCCCGGCACCGCCGATGGCCAGCCCGAGCAGCGCACCGAAAGCACCATCGGCCCTTACGAGCTGCAAGACTTCAACCTGTACTACGTGCTGCGCTTCGGCTTCAATCCATCCAAGGTGGCGTTCCTGTCGCACACCGCGTGGAAGGACAAGGAGCAGGGCCGCTGGCCGGACGGCGATCACGTCACGCGCAACCAATACGACCTGGCGGCGATCAAGAAGAACCTCGGCATTTTCCTCGACCGCTTCTTCCGCACCAGCCAGTTCAAGCGCAGCTGCGTGCCGAACGCGCCGAAGGTCGGCAGCGGTGGTTCGCTGTCGCCGCGCGGCGACTGGCGCGCGCCTAGCGATGCGCAAAGCGTTGTATGGTTGGAGGAATTACGCTCTATTCCGGTGCAAGAGTGAATGAATAAGCTTATGTGAATGGACAGCGCACGCCTGTCGATTACAATAAACCTTTAGATAAGGAGAAGTCATGAAACAGATCACCGCGGTAATTAAGCCGTTCAAGTTGGATGAAGTACGCGAGGCGCTGGCGGAAGTCAACGTCACTGGTCTGACCGTGACCGAAGTGAAGGGCTTTGGCCGCCAGAAGGGCCACACCGAACTGTATCGCGGCGCTGAATATGTCGTCGACTTCCTGCCGAAAGTTAAAGTGGAAGTGGTGGTTGATGACGGCGTGGCTGAGCAAGTGGTGGACGCCATCATCAAGGCCGCACGCACCGGCAAAATCGGCGACGGCAAAATCTTCGTGCAGAACGTGGAGCAGGTGATCCGTATCCGTACCGGTGAGACTGGCGCAGACGCAGTCTAAGCAAACACGTTTTCTGCCTTACTCAAAAATGCCGGATCATCCGGCATTTTTTTTATATCCTTGCTTGGTTATATTAGTTCTCGATTTGTAGGTCGTTTCGTAATATAGACACACTGTCCACATCCGTGAGAGCCCGTGTCATGAGCAAACATACCTATAAAATTGCCGCGTTGTCCCTGTTGTCCATGGCCGCCAACTTGAGCGCGGCGCCCAGTGTTTATCCCACCGGCGTTACCCGCTACGATACCGCCACCGCGTACAACAGCTACGTGATTTTCAGCGGGCAGGACAAGAAGACTCACCTGATCGATATGAACGGCAACGAGGTGCATAGCTGGAATGCCGAAGGCTTCCCGCCGGTGCTGCTTGATCCAGCTCTGACCGGCGGCCAGCGCGGCAACGTGCTGGTGCAATTGGCCAGCGCACCGGGCACCTCCAACGAAGGCAACGGCTTGCGTAATCAGGCGATTGGCGAACTCGATTGGAATAGCAAGGTGGTGTGGCAGTGGGGCGCGGCAGCCAGCGCGCAGGATGCGTACGCCGCGCCGGTCGAAGGCAAGGCCAACGCGCAAGTGCCGGGCGGCAGCGCCAAGCAGCACCACGATTGGCGCCGCCTGAAGAACGGCAACACGCTGGTGCTGGCGAATCTGGTGCATCCGGTGGCGGGCTTCAGCGCGCCGCAAGTGCTGGATGACGTGATCTACGAGGTCAACAAACAGGGCGACATCGTGTGGAAATGGGTGGCCTCCGAGCACCTCAACGAATTCGGCTTTACGCCTGCCTCGCTCAAGCTGGTGAAGGAGGGCAGTTCGCCGCGCGGCAAGGGCGCGCCGTTTGACTACCTGCACATCAATAATATGTCGGTACTGGGCCCGAACAAGTGGTTCGATGCCGGCGACCAGCGCTTCAACCCGGACAATATCCTGATCGATTCGCGCGAGGCCAACTTCATCGTCATCATCGACAAGCAGACCGGCAAGGTGGTGTGGAATCTCGGCCCGGACTACCCGGCGCAAGTACGCGGCCCGCGTGTGCTGCCGCGTCCGGTGGATCAAATCATTGGCCAGCATGACGCGCACCTGATCGAGCCGGGCCTGCCGGGTGCAGGCAATATCCTCGTGTTCGACAATCAGGGCGAGGCCGGTTATCCGCGCGTCAGCGTTGGTGTGCAGCCGCGTTCGCGCGTGCTGGAAATCGATCCAATCAAAAAGCAAATCGTGTGGGAATACACGGGCGGCGATTCGAACGTGCCGGACTGGGGTTTCTACAGTTCCTTCATCAGCAGCGCCCGCCGCCTGCCGAACGGTAACACCCTGATCGATGAAGGCATGAACGGCCGCATCTTTCAGGTAACGAACAAGGGCGACATCGCCTGGGAATACATCAGCCCTTACTTTGCTCCGACGCCGGTCGCCGGCGCGGGCAAGCCGGTGCTGAGCAATTGGCTGTACCGCGCCCAACCGGTGCCGTACGACTGGGTGCCGGAAGGCACGCCACGCTCTGAGAAAGCGGTGATCCCGCCTGAACCGGGCAAGTTCCGCGTAGCTACGAACTAAACACGCGCTGATCCAATAACGACAACACGCGCCGGCCTCCATGCCGGCGTGCGGGATCCCTTACACTTTTTTTCGGACTCATCATGCAACAGAAAAAACTCGCCGTCGCCATCGCTGCGGCCTATGGCATCGCCTTCGCTGTCGCCCCGCAGGCGCTGGCTCAAAACGCTGCGGCGCTGGCCGTGGCCGCGATTTCGGATACTGCGGTGGAGGCGGCCGCCGCGGCGGACGGCGTCGATGGCGTGGGCGCCGCCGGCGCCGATGTGTCGCAAGTGATTGCCAGCGTCACCGTCTCCACCCGCCGCCGCAACGAGACCTCGCAAAGCGTGCCAACCACCATGAGCGTGCTTGACGATAAGACGCTGGAAAACAACCGCGTCTACCGCGTGCAGGATTTGCAGCAACTGCTGCCCAGCACCACGGTCAACTTCGTGCACGCGCGCCAACTGAGCTTTGCCGTGCGCGGCCTCGGCAACAATACCGCCAGCGATGGACTGGAAGGCAGCGTCGGCCTGTATCTCGATAACGTCTACCTGGCGCGCCCCGGCATGGCGGCGTTTGATGCGCTCGATGTGCAGCAACTGGAACTGCTGCGCGGCCCGCAAGGCACGCTGTTTGGCAAGAACACCACGGCTGGCGTGTTGAATATCACGACCAGGCAGCCGACCTTCCGCAGCGAGAACTCGGCCTCGGTATCGGCAGGGCAGGACAAGTTCGCGCAAGGTAAGGCCAGTATCTCCGGCGCGTTCTCGGACACGCTGGCCGGCCGCTTGTCGGTCTACAAGACGCACGAGGGCGGCTACATCAAGAACGTCTACACCGGCAAGGACGTGCAGGGTGGCGACCGCCAGGGCGTGCGTGCGCAATTGCTGTGGGAGCCGAATGACAAGGTCAGCGCGCGCGTGATTGCCGACTACAACGAGGAAGATTCCAACAACGGCACCTTGCTGTTCTTCAGCGCCGGCCCAAGCGGCAAGTGGCTGGCCCAGGCCGCCGCCGTCGGCGGCCACCCGATTACCGACCCTGCACGTCACCAAGTCAGCCTGGACAGCGGCTCGCACGTCAGCGTGCACCAGGGCGGCCTGTCGACCGAGATCAACTGGAAGCTCGATAACGACTACAAGTTCACCTCGATCAGCGCCTTCCGCTTCTGGAACTTCACGCCACGCAATGATGACGGCCTCGACGTGCCAGTTACCCTCAACGTCGGCGCACTGGCGCGTCACCGCCAGTTCACGCAAGAGCTGCGCCTGGCCACGCCGCAGGGGCGCGAAGTGGAATCGGTGGTCGGCGCGTATTACTACTACCAGAATCTCGACAACACCAACTTCACCTACAACGGCCCGCTGGCCGACAAGTTCAACGGCACGCCGAACGGTGCATGGTCCAACATCACCAGCTTTGCCGACGGCCATCTGCGCGTCAACAGCTACGCCTTGTTCGGCCAGTCGATCTGGCACATCGATCCGAAGTGGGACCTGACCGCCGGCCTGCGCGCCACCTACGAGGACAAGCGCGCCTACGAGGTGCGCTACGCTCCGACCGGCGGCGCGGCCGTCACCGGCGCAGCGCTGGCCTCGCGCAACGCCCGCTACGGCGCGTTCAACTCGGGCGACATCAAGCTCAACAACCTGAGTCCGTCAGGCTTGCTGACCTTGGCCTACAAGTTCGACGCCGACGTGCTGGGCTTTGCCACCGTGTCGCACGGCGAGAAATCGGGCGGCATCAACCTGACCGTGCCGGGCGCGGCTGGCGTGTCCTCGCTGAAGATCAACAACGAGAAAGCCAACAACGCCGAGCTCGGCATCAAGAGCAACTTCTGGGAACGTCGCGCGCAGGTCAACGCCAGCGTGTTTGCCAACGTGGTGCGTGGCTACCAAAACAACGCCTACGATCCGTCCACGCAGTCGTCCTACATCACCAACGCCGGCGACGTGCGCAGCCGCGGCGTGGAACTGGAGACCACCTTCCTCGTTGCGCGCGGCTTCACGCTCGGTGCCAACGGCGCCTTCAACGACGTCAAATACCTGAAGTACACCAATGCGCCATGCCCGCCGGAGATCGCCGGCACCTCGTGCAACCTGTCGGGCCGCGCTGCGCTGGTCAACGCGCCGCGCTGGACGAGCAGCCTGAACGCGCAGTTCGCGCAGGCCGTGGCCGAGGGCGTGGAAGCTTACTTCAACGCCAATACCTCGTACCGCACCGAGAGCTTCGGCACGCTGGACGCATCCAGGTACGCCAAGATCCCGGCGTATGCGCTGACCAATTTGTCGGCTGGCGCGCGCTTCAAGGCCGGCGGCGCCAAGTGGGACGTATCGCTGTGGGCCAAGAATGCCTTCGACAAGCTGTACTACACCAGCCTGTGGAACAGCAGCTTCGGCGCCTACAACGCCGTGATCGGCACGCCGCGCACCTTGGGCCTGACTGCCCGCGCAGATTTCTAACCAGGAGACTTAGAGCATGACCAATCATAATCGCCGCCGCATTCTTCAGTCGCTTCCAGCGCTGGCGCTGGCCAACTACTTGCCTTCCGCGCTGGCGGCCAGCAAGCAGCAGCCGAACATCATTTTCATCTTGGCCGACGACCTGGGCCACGCCGATCTGGGCGTGTATGGGCAGACCGATTTCAAGACGCCGCATCTCGACAAGCTGGCCAAGCAGGGCATCCGCTTCAACCAGGCATATGCCAACTCGGCGGTGTGCTCGGCCACGCGCTTTGCGTTGATTACCGGCCGCTACCAGTACCGCCTGCGCGGCGGCCTGGAGGAGCCGATAGCCGGCGCGTCCGATACCATCGGCTTGCCGCCGTCGCATCCGACCTTGCCGTCGCTGCTGAAGCAGCAGGGTTATGGCACGGCGCTGATCGGCAAGTGGCACTTGGGCTACTTGCCGGCCTTTGGCCCGCTGAAAAGCGGCTACGACAGCTTCTTCGGCAACTACGGCGGCGCCATCGATTACTTTACCCACAAGCCGGGCGTGGGCCCGAACGTGAAGGAAGATTTGTACGAGGGCGAGGTGCCGGTGCAGCAGATCGGCTACTACACCGATCTGCTGGGCGCGCGCGCAGTCGACTTCGTCAACAAGCAGCAAGCGGGCAAGCCGTTCCTGCTATCGCTGCATTACACCGCGCCGCATTGGCCGTGGGAAGGTCCGGGCGACGAGGCGATCTCGCGCGACATCGACAACATCTTCCACTACGATGGCGGCGACCTGGCCACTTACGGCCGCATGGTCGAATCGCTGGACGCCTCGATCGGCCGCGTGCTGGCGGCGCTGGAAAAGAAAGGCTTGGCGGACAACACCATCGTCATCTTCACCAGCGACAACGGCGGCGAACGCTTTTCGAAAACCTGGCCGCTGACCGGCCAGAAAACCGAGCTGCTGGAAGGCGGCATCCGCGTGCCGGCCATCTTGCGCTGGCCGGCCAGGGTGAAAGCAGGGCAGGTGAGCGAGCAGGTGGCAATCAGCATGGACTGGCTGCCGACCTTGCTGGCAGCCGCCGGCGGCGCACCCGATCCGCAATACCCGACCGACGGCCAGAACCTGCTGCCGATCCTGACCGGCCAGGCGCCCAACAACGAGCGCACGCTGCTGTGGCGCTACAAGGCGAACGCCCAGCGCGCGATCCGATCCGGTAACTGGAAATACCTGAAGATCGGCAAGAACGAGTTCCTGTTCGACGTGGTGAAAGACGCGCGCGAACGCGCCAACCTCGCCAAGCGCCACCCGGAGGTGTTCGAGCAGTTGAAGGCGCAGTGGGAAACGTGGGACAAGGACATGCTGCCGATTACCGCCGATGTCCGCACGCATGGCGTCGGCGGCAAGGTGCAGGCCGACCGTTACGGCGTGGACTAAATAAAGAGCGCAATCAAGCGATCCTGCACGGCGCAAGCTGGCGGCCGCGGCCCGCGCGGCCGAAAACCAATAGTAGTTAATTTTGGTGCGTTAAGAAACTATTATGGTGCAAGTGCGCACCGTCAAAAGGCATTTTCTCCTATGTGTTGCATCTATGTTGAAAGCTGGTGGCTATTTAATTGACACCTAGTGTCAGTGCATGATTCCATGCGCAGCTGTAACCGAAAGTTAAAAGGTTGCTTACCAAGCGATGCCTGCTCACACACCCATGTGAATCCCGCAGGCAGGTTCAACAAAATTGGCCCTAAGCCAAGGAGAAATATTGATGAAGTTGCGCATGAAATCGATGCCACTGGCGATTTTCCAGATCGTTGCCAGCGGTGCGTTGTCTATGGCGGTTGCCCACCCGGCATTTGCCCAGGAAACTCAAGCCGCGCCGCAGCGCGTGGTGATTACCGGCTCGCTGATCAGCCGCGCCGACAAGGAAGGTACCAGCCCGGTACAGATCCTGACGGCCGAAGACCTGGTTCGCACCGGTTCGACCTCGATCGCGGAAGTACTGAGCAATCTGTCGGCCAATGGCCAGGGTGCACTGGGTAGTGGTTTCTCCGGCGCGTTTGCAAATGGCGGCGCCGGCGTTTCGCTGCGCGGCCTCACCGTCGGCCTGACTTTGGTGCTGATCGACGGCAAGCGCATGGCGCCATACCCGCTGTCGGATGACGCACAGCGCCAGTTCGTTGACGTCTCCAACATTCCATTCGACGCGGTTGACCACATCGAAGTGCTGAAGGACGGCGCATCGTCGATTTACGGCTCCGACGCGATTGCGGGCGTGGTCAACATCATCCTGAAGAAGAGCTTCAAGGGTACCGCCCTGCGTGCCGACGCGGGCAGCTCGCAGCACGGCGGCGGCACCATGTACAAGACCGCGATCACGCACGGCTTCGGTGATCTGGAGGCCGACGGCTACAACCTGTTCGGCTCGCTCGAACTGCGCCATTCGGAAGCCATCAAGGTCGCCGACCGCGACAACTACCTGTGGGCGCAGGGCGACTGGAGCGCCCGCGGCGGTATCAACCTGAACCGCGGTGTGCCGAATGCATCGAACAACTACCTGGTCGCGACCAGCAGCCCGTTCTTCTACACGCCGAAGGGCGCCGACCCGGTGCACAACCCGGCCAACTACCAGTTCCTGGACACCAACTGCAACTATGCCAAGTACATGAGCGGTGGTTGCGCGATCCGCGACACGGTGTCCTTCCTCCAGCCTGAAACCAAGAACGTCAACGCCCTGGTCGGCTTCACCAAGAAGCTGAACGAAGACTGGCAGCTGTCGGTCAAAGGCTCGGTGTTCCAGCGAGAAAGCGAAAACAACCGCGGCGTGCCGCCGGTCTTCTCGCCGACCAGCTTCGCCGGTAACACCTCGCTGGTACCGGGACAAAACCCGCAAATCGTCAACGTGTACGGCCCGACCACCTTCAAGCAAGGCGTGGCCGGCAACACGCTGGGCGATGGCGCCCGTCTGTACGGCTACATTCCAGGCGTGGATCCTGCCAACACCCAGAAAAACAAGGCGACCTCGTCGCGCTTGGTCGCCAACCTGGACGGCAGCTGGAACGACTGGGAGCTGAAAGCGGCGGCCGGTTTCACCCGCGTGAAGACCGACATCGACTACAGTGGTTACGTGGATCGCGTCGCGCTGTACAAGGCGTTTAACCGCGCGACCAATCCGTTCAATCCGCTGGGCGGCAACAGCGCCGCGGACATGGCGGCGATTGCACCGCGCTTCAGCAACGAAGCCACCTCGACGCTGACCTTTGCCGACGCCAGCGCTTCGCACGAGTTGATGCAATTGCCGGGTGGCCCGATGGGCCTGGCGGTTGGCGTCAGCTACATGAAGAAGAAAATGGAATCGCCGTCGGCAGCGCTGCTGGCGAACGGTATCGTCGGCAACGGCGCAGCGTACGTGCTCGGCGAAGAGAAAAACGCCGCAGCCTTTGCGCAGGTACTGGCGCCAGTGCTGAAAAACCTGGAGCTGGAAGCCTCGGCACGTTTCGACCATTACGATACCTATGGCCGTTCGTTCACGCCGAAAGCCGGTTTCAAGTGGAAGCCGGCCGACATCATCGGCCTGCGCGGCACCTTCTCGAAAGGCTTCCGTGCACCTAACGCGGCGGAAAATGGCACTGCCGGTTCGTTCTTCACGTTCCACTCGGTGAACGATCCTATCCTGTGCGCCGACGGCAATCCTAAGACCAAGGGCAATGTGCCAACCGCCTGCGCGATGTCGCCGGCCTTCGTCCAGCTGACCACCAAGGATCTGGCGCCCGAGAAGTCGAAGTCGTACACCTTCGGCGCGATCATCGAGCCGACCCGCTACTTCAGTTCGACCGTGGACTACTACCGCATCGAAGTCAAGAACCAGATCAACACCGCTTCCGGCGTGCCTGGTTTCGTGCCTTCGTACGTGCGCAACGCCGTGTTCCCAGTCGATATCGCTGATGGCAATGGCGGTGTGGTGCAAGGTCTGCCATCGGTCGGCACCATCGCCTACGCGACTTCCGGCTATGTCAACTCGGGCGGCACCACCACCAGCGGCGTGGAGTTCAATTTCAAGCTGACCGGCAAGACCGCCGACTACGGCAACTTCCTGGCCGACCTGAACTTCAACCACATGATCAGCTACGTGCTGAGCTCGAACGGTGTGGATTATGAACTGGCTGGCACCCACGGCCCTTCGGTCATTTCCGGCGACACCGGCAATCCGAAAAACCGCGCACAGCTGAAGCTGGGCTGGGAAAAAGGCCCGCTGACCGCCACCACGACCTTCAACTGGGTAGGTTCGTTCTCGGCGCTGGATCCATCGGTAGAAGTGACCGACTGCACCAAGATCACCTCGATCTCGAGCCGGACGTACTTCTTCGGCAAGGACGTACCGCTGAACTACTGCCACATCCCGTCGTTCATGTCGACCGATCTGAACCTCAGCTACAAGTACAGCAAGAACCTGACCTTCAAGGCCTCGGTGCAGAACTTGTTTGACCGTCAGCCACCGATCGACGTCGCCACCTACGGCAACGCCAACAACCTGACGTCCTACAATGCATCGCTGCATCAGGCCGGCGCAGTTGGCCGCTTCTTCGCAGTAGGCGCAAGCTATCAGTTCTAAATGCCTTATCAGGCGTAATGAAGCGGAGCCCTCGTGGCTCCGTTTTTTTTCTTCTATCCTGTTTAGCGAGTGACGTTAAACAGCGACAGTCGCACAATATTCATTTGTTCGTTGCTCGCATCAATGTTAATTTCACATTACTAGCACCCGATGCTGGACTAAAAGAATACTGGAGACGACAATTGAAGACGCTACATCAAGCGGCCACCCCCTTGGCCTTGGTTAAACTCGCCCTTTTTTCGCCTAAGCATGAAAACGTTGTCATCGCTTATGAACAGCAATGACACGCAGGGCGGCGCTATCCGCAAAATCGTTATCGTTGGTGGCGGCACGGCTGGCTGGATGACCGCGGCCCCGCTGGCGCAGCGGCTGGCCAACCATCCCACCCAGCCTTGCGAGGTGATCCTGGTGGAATCGCCCGAGATCGGCACCATCGGCGTCGGCGAGGCGACCCTGCCGACCATCCGCGTCTACAACGCGGCGCTGGGCCTGGATGCAGACGACTTTGTCGCCAAGACCCAGGCCAGCTACAAGCTCGGCATCGAGTTCAAGGACTGGGGCCACCTCGGTAACCGCTTCTTCCACGCTTTCGGCGACTTCGGCCCGGCGTTGGCCGGCTTCGGCGCGCACCAGCATTGGCTGCGGTTGGCGCAAGCCTTCAACCATATGCCGGACATCGAGAACTGGTCGATTCCGTCGGTCATGGCGCGCCACAACAAGTTCGTTCCGCCGAACGAGGAAACGCCGGGCATGACCGACGCCTATTCCTACGGTTTCCATTTCGATGCCAGCCTGTACGCCAAGTACCTGCGCGACTACGCGGTGGCGCGCGGCGCCCAGCGCATCGAAGGCATGATCGTCGAGGTCGAGCAGCATCCCGAGAGCGGCTTTGTCACCGCCGTCAAGCTGCGCGACGGCCGCCGCGTTGAAGGCGATCTGTTTGTCGATTGTTCGGGCTTCCGCGGCCTGCTGATCGAGGGCGCGCTCAAGGCCGGCTACGAGGATTGGAGCGATTACCTGCCGTGCAATAGCGCGCTGGCCGTGCCATGCGCCTCGGCCCCCAGGCTGACGCCGTACACCCGCTCCACCGCCAAGGAAGCGGGCTGGCTCTGGCGCATCCCCTTGCAGCACCGCATCGGCAACGGCCACGTGTACAGCAACGGTTTTACCAGCGACGAGCAGGCGCGCCGCGCGCTGCTTGACGGCCTCGATGGCGAGGCGCTGGACGAGCCGCGCCAGATCCGCTTCGTGACCGGGCGGCGGCGCAAGTCGTGGGACAAGAACGTGGTGGCGATCGGCCTGTCGGCCGGTTTCGTCGAGCCGCTGGAATCGACCAGCATCAACCTGATTGAAACGGCGGTGGGCAAGCTGCTCGAATTATTCCCAGACCGCGATTGCAGCCCCGCGCTGGCGGACGAATTCAACCGCGTGATGGGCATCCGCTACGAATCGGTGCGCGACTTCATCGTGCTGCACTACAAGCTGACCAAGCGCGACGACTCGGAATTCTGGCGCTATTGCGCCAACATGGCCATCCCCGACTCGCTGCGCCACCAGATCGAGCTGTTCCGCGAGACCGGACGGGTGGCAATTGTCGATCGCGGCGGCTTTGCCGAGCCGTCGTTCGTGGCAATGATGATGGGGCTGGGCGCGCTGCCCAAGCGCTACGACCCGCTGGCCGAGCGCGTCGACCTGCGCGCCGTGCACGGCCACTTCGCCGCGCTGCGCGAAATGATCGCGCAGGCCGTCACCAGGATGCCGGATCACGGCGCCTACGTCGCGCGCCAGGCAGCGGCAGGTAAGGCTTTAACGAATCCAAATCAAAAACTCATGGAGGCATAACTTTCAACGATTACTTGCGGTACCAATGAAAAAAACCTAGAAGAGGGAGAGAGACAAATTGAATAAGTTACAGAAAACTGCGATCGCCGCTGCGGTCGCACAAGTGGCCGCGCTGCACGCCAGCCCGGTATGGGCCCAGACTGCGGAGCCTGCCAACCCCGGCACCACTGTGGTGGTGAGCGGCCAGCGCGCCGCGCTGCAAT
This sequence comes from Duganella rivi, assembly GCF_009857435.1. Taxonomy (GTDB): domain Bacteria; phylum Pseudomonadota; class Gammaproteobacteria; order Burkholderiales; family Burkholderiaceae_D; genus Rugamonas; species Rugamonas rivi. The sequence continues at coordinate 559,409 of NZ_WWCK01000004.1, read as the reverse complement.
CGGCGCAAAAGATCAAGCAGAATGCGGACGAGGTGGTCGACTCCATCGTTGCCGAAGACATCGGCAAGCTGCCCGACCGCTCGGTCACCGAGGTGCTGCAGCGCATCGCCGGCGTCACCATCGACCGCAATATGGCGGGCGACCCGAACCGCCAGGCGGTCGAGGGTTCCGGCGTGTCGGTGCGCGGCCTGACCTATGTGCGTTCTGAAATCAACGGCCGCGATGCGTTCTCCGCCGGCGGCGGCCGCTCGCTCGGCTTCGGCGACGTGTCGCCGGAGATGATGGCTGCCGTCGACCTGTACAAGAATCCGTCGGCGGAGCAGATCGAGGGCGGCGTTGCCGGCCTGGTTAACTTGCGCACCGCCATGCCGTTCGACTTCAAGGGTTTCAAGGGCACGCTGGGCGCGTCGGAAACCTATTCCACGCTGCGCAAGGGCAAGCTGGAACCGACCGGCACCATCTTGCTGTCCAACCGCTGGACGACGGAGCTCGGCGAGATCGGCGCCCTGATCGACGTCACCCATGCCAATAGCCCAAGCCGCTCGGACAGCGTGACCGTCGACCCGTACTTCCCGCACGTGAACTCGACCGACCCGGCCAAGTACGACCGCTCCAAGACGCAGTGGATCCCGCTGGGCGTCGGTTATCGCTCGCAGGATTTCGACCGCACCCGCCGCGGCGATTACGCGGCCCTGCAATGGCGCCCGAACCGGGATCTGACCGCCGCGCTGACCTACTTCAAAACCCGCTACAAGGAAGACCTGGACGAGCACGTGGTCGCCTCGTCCGAGGACAAGTGGTATCAGCAGGTGGCCAGCGCCAACTCGGTGTTCGACAAGAACGGCGCGTTCCAGAGCGGCACCATCTCGAATCCGACCTACGGCGGTTCGCCGTTCAACAGCTCGCAGCGTATCAATACCCGCGAATCGACCACCCGCGACATCGCCCTGAACGTCGACTGGCGCCTGTCGCCGTCCGTGAAATGGACGAATGATTTCCAGCACGTGCGCTCGACCACCGAGGGCTTCGACGCCGATGTCTCGACCGGTTTCATTTTGCCGAACCAGACCATGGATTTGAGCGGCAGCGTGCCGCAGATCGGCCTCGGTTCGGCGGCCTACATGGCCGATCCGAAAAACTACTACTGGGCCTACACGCAGGAAGCGCTGGATCGCGCCACAGCCACCCAGAAAGCGTGGAAATCCGACCTCAAATATTCGTTTGACGACCCGGTGCTGCGCGATATCCGCTTTGGTGTGCGCTTTGCCGACCGCGAGGGCGAGAACCACAAGGCCCAGAAGTTCTACAACTGGCAGGCGATTACCTTCCCGTGGATGGAGGGCTGGCAGATCAACGGCGTGGCGCGCCTGAGCGATCCGCGCTTTGCCGGCGGCGCCTCGCTGCAAACCATCGACAACTTCTTCGGCGGTAAATACACGCTGCCGCCGATGCTGTTCGCCGACGAGGCCACCGTGCGCGGCTTCCCTGACCAGTGGAGCAAGATCCACGCTTACCACGATGTGCTGTGCGCCGAAAAAGGCTCGACCTGCGATCCGTGGAAGGCGGCCAGCTTCAACGACCCGGCCGCCACCAACACGCAGCGCGAGAAGACGCAATCGGCCTACACGCAGCTGCGCTTCGGCTGGGATGACCTCAAGTACCCGATCGACGGCAACATCGGCGTCCGCTTCGTGCGCACGCGGGGCGAGGGCCGCGGTTACGTCGCCTATACGCCGCCATCCGTGCCGTCGATTCCCGCCGGCGCCAATGTGACCGGTCAGGACAAGCTGATCAACATCGCCCAGTTCGCGGAAGCGCAGTCGTACAAGAACTCCTACAACAACTGGCTGCCGAGCCTGAACCTGAAACTGAAGGCCAGCGAGGAGTTGCAGTTCCGCTTTGCGCTGGGCAAGGGCATGTCGCGCCCGGACTTCAACCAGCTGCAGGTACAGACCACGCTGAACGCCCAGCACTTGCAGACCACCATCAAGGATGCCCAGGGCAACACTACCGGGGTGCAGTTCAACGGCACCAGCCTGACCGGCACCAGCGACGGCAACCCGATGCTGAAGCCGACCACCTCCACCAACATCGACCTGACCGCCGAGTGGTACTTCGCCAAGGCAGGCTCGCTGACGCTGGCAGTGTTCGACAAAGACCTGAAGGACATCATCACCACGCAGAACTACGCGTACAAGGCGAAGGACACCAGCGGCAAGGAGCAAACCTTCGTGGTCACCGGCCCGGTCAACGGCGCCAAGGGCTATGCGCGCGGCTTCGAGATCGCCCACCAGCAGTACTACGACTTCGTGCCGGCTTGGCTGCGCGGTATCGGCACCCAGGCCAGCTGGACTTATGTGAAGAGCGAGCGCACGCTGAAGAATCCGGTGTTTGAGGCATGGTGCTCGGGTAACGACGCCTCGTCCAACTTCAACCTGAGCATCAATGGCTGCGATACCGACGGCCGCGCCTTCGGCAAGACGCCGTTGCAAGGCTTGTCGCGCAACACGGTCAACTTCGCGGTGGTGTACGAGCAGCATGGCCTGTCGGCGCGCCTGGCCTATAACTGGCGTTCGCGCTACCTGCTGGGCGTGAACCAGTGGGGCAGCCGCGGCAACAACGGCTTGAACACCAATCCGGCCTCCGGCGCGGATCGCTACCTGATCCCGACCACCAACAACGACCAGGCTTTCGGCTTGCCGTTGTACCAGGCGGCATATGGCCAGTTGGACGGCTCGGTGTTCTACGACTTCACGGACAAGTTCCGCCTGGGCCTGGAAGTGACCAACCTGACCAACAAGTACACGCGCCAGATCATGGAGCAGCACGCGGGCACCTTCACCCGCCAGGTCTTCATGAGCGGCCCGCGCTACACCTTGCTGGCCACGTACGCGTTTTAATTAGTGCTTGTGGTAGTGGAGGTGCAGCTCGAACTTCCACGTCACCAGCCGGAGGATGGTGATGAAAGCTGCACTAGTCCACAGGGCCATGTCGTCGGAGACGTCGGTGTATTGGAGGCCGATGTAGAGCCAGGCGCCGAAGAAGGCGCAGATGGCGTAGGGTTTGCCATCGCGGAACACCATCGGCACTTCGTTGCAGACGATGTCGCGCAGCACGCCGCCAAATATGCCGGTGATCACGCCCATCATGGAGGCGATGAACACCGGCATGTGCGCGGCCTGCGCTTGCGACACGCCGGCCACAGTAAACAGGCCGAGGCCAATAGCGTCGGCGACCACGATCACCCGTTCGGAGATGATCTGCTTGACGGTGCGCATCAGCGGTGTCGCCAGCAGGGCCAGCACGAAGATCAGGATCGCGTACTCCTGGTGCATCACCCAGAACAGCGGCCGCTTGTCGAGCAGGATGTCGCGCAGCGTACCGCCGCCAAACGCGGCGATGAACGCCACGGTAAATACCCCCACGATGTCCATGCGCTTGCGGCGCGCCTCCACGAAGCCCGATAACGCCCCCACTAAGATCGCCACGATTTCAATGATGGTAATCAGGGAGACGTGGACAGGAACTGGCTTCATCTAAGTTTATGGACAAGGTTGCAATGGACGTAGGTTAACACGGCAGCCCCGTGCCGTGTAGACCTGTTGCACCAAGTCAACGTTTAGATTTAGCGGGAGGGTAGCAGGGCGGCGCGCAGGAGGACGATCAGGGCGCCTTCGCCGCCTTCGTTGTTGCGGGCCTGGCAGAAGGCGACCACGCCTTTTTGCACCAGCCAGCTGTGCACCATGGACTTGAGCACCGGCTCTTGCCCACGCGAGCCAAAGCCGCGGCCGTGGATCACGCACACGCAGCGGTGGTTGCGCTGCTGCGACTTGGTCAGGAACGCGCCCAGCGCATCGCGCGCCTGGTCGCGGTTCATGCCGTGCAAGTCGAGTTCATCTTGCACCGGCCAGTGGCCCTTGCGCATTTTCTTCATCACGTCAGGGCCTACGCCCGGCGCCGAGTAGTTCAGCGCCGGATCGTCTTCCAGGTAGTGGTCGACTTCAAACAGGTCGGACAGCGATTCCTTGAGCACCAGCGCATCGTCCTCGGCCTGCGTCAGCTTGCGCTTGGGCGCAGCCTCCGGCGCCACCGATTTCGGCACGCTGGGCGGCACGTAGCGATCCGACGCCGGCATGCGCTTCACGCCGCCGAGCGCGGTCTGGAAGATGTTGGCTTCCACCGCCTGCTGCTTTTCCTGCCTGGCGCGCTCCTTCTCAACGACGGCGCGCGCCTCAGCCTGCTCCCTGAGCTGCTTGCCCAGGGATTTCAGGTCTGCGAAGTCTTTCATCGCAATTACTCCTGGCCTTCCAGATAGCGCTGGGCGTCCAGCGCGGCCATGCAGCCGGTGCCGGCGCTGGTGATGGCCTGGCGGTAGATGTGATCCTGCACATCGCCGGCGGCAAACACGCCCGGTACGCTGGTGGCGGTGGCCATGCCTTCGGTGCCGGTCTTGGTCTTGATGTAGCCGTTGTGCATTTCCAGCTGGCCTTCGAAGATGCCGGTGTTTGGCTTGTGGCCGATCGCAATGAACAGGCCGTGCACCGTCACGTCGGTGATGGCGCCGGTGTCGGTCGACTGGATCTTCACGCCGGTCACGCCGCCGTCGTCGCCTACCACTTCGTGCAGGGTGTGGTTGTACTTGATCTCGATCTTGCCTTCGGCGACCTTGGCATTCAGGCGGTCGATCAGGATCGCTTCGGCGCGGAATTTGTCGCGGCGGTGGATCAGGGTGACCTTGGTGGCGATGTTCGACAGGTACAGCGCTTCCTCGACGGCGGTGTTGCCGCCGCCGACCACGGCCACCTGCTGGCCACGGTAGAAGAAGCCGTCGCAGGTGGCGCAAGCCGACACGCCTTTGCCCATGAACGCTTGTTCCGACGGCAGGCCCAGGTACTGGGCCGAGGCGCCGGTGGCGATGATCAGGGTGTCGCAGGTGTACTCGTGGCTGTCGCCGATCAGGCGGATCGGCTTTTCTTGCAGCTTGACGGTGTGGATGTGGTCAAACACGATGTCGGTGTTGAAACGCTCGGCGTGCTGCAGGAAACGCTGCATCAGATCCGGGCCTTGCACGCCCATCGGGTCGGCCGGCCAGTTTTCGACGTCGGTGGTGGTCATCAGCTGGCCGCCTTGCTCAACGCCGGTCACCAGCATCGGCTTCAGGTTGGCGCGCGCGGCGTAGATGGCGGCGCTGTAACCGGCAGGCCCGGAGCCGAGGATCAATACGCGGGCGTGTTTAGGAGTGGTCATGGCAGTATTTCTTAAAGAATGTTGGATTAATCCGAATGTGGGGGCGTACGCAGGCGCAACAAGGGTATGTCGCTATTGCAATAACGCAAGCAATACAAGATTATAGTGCAAGCAGGGAATCAGGACGAATCGTAGGGCCGGTTGTTGCCCTTATGCCTTAGAATACCGCTATCGGAAAATTTCCTGACCGCCAACATTGCATCACCTTTATACCTATGAGCAGTAAAAAAGTTCAGGAGCGCGCGCCGAAAGCGAGCGCTTCCTCCTCGTCCGGCTACACCCGCACCCCGACCGAGCGCCAGCCCCTGCCGAACCGGCTGGTGCGGCTGCTGTCGGAGGCGCGGTGGCTGGCGCTGGCCGTCCTGGGCCTGTATTTCGTGCTGATTCTGGCCACTTACGACAAGGCGGATCCGGGCTGGTCGCACGAGGCCAAGGTGCAGCTGGTGCACAATATGGGCGGCCGCACCGGCGCCTGGCTGTCCGATTTGCTGCTGTATATCTTTGGCCTGTCCGCATGGTGGTGGGCGTTTTGCGTGCTGCGCTTCGTGTGGAAGGGTTACAAGGGGCTGACGCAGAAATACGTGCTCTCGAACGAACCCGAGCCGGAGCATGCGCAGGAAGGCTTGATTCGCGGGATCGGCTTTGTGCTGCTGTTTATCGGCAGCGTCGGCCTTGAGTACCTGCGCTTGCGCACGCTGACCGGCCACGCGCAGTTGCCGCTGGTGTCCGGCGGCGTGCTGGGCAAGCTGATCGGCCATTCGGCGCACGTGGCGTTTGGTTTTACCGGCGCGACCTTGCTGCTGTTGCTGTTGTTCGGCCTGGGCTTCAGCCTGTTCTTCCACGTGTCGTGGATGGCGGTGGCCGAGCGCATCGGCGGTGCGGTGGAAAATGCGGTCGAGTGGTTCGTCCAGCGCTACCAGTACCGCGAGGATCGCCGCCAAGGCGAGGTGGCCGCCGTCAAGCGCGAGGAAGTGGTGGTGCACGAGCGCGCCAAGCACGTCGAGAAGCATCCGGTGGCTGCGCCGACCATCAAGGTCGAGCCGCAAGTGGTTACCGTGGTCAAGTCCGAGCGCGTGGAGAAGGAGCGCCAGGCCAGCCTGTTTACCGACATCCCAAGCGGCGATGGTGCGCTGCCGGCCTTGTCGCTGCTGGATGAGGCGGCCGAGGTACTGGAAACCGTGTCCATCGAAACGCTGGAATTCACCAGCCGCCTGATCGAGAAGAAGCTGTCGGACTTTGGCGTGGAAGCCAAGGTGGTGGCCGCTTATCCGGGCCCGGTCGTGACCCGCTACGAGATCGAGCCGGCCACCGGTGTAAAGGGCAGCCAGATCGTGAACCTGGCGCGCGACCTGGCGCGTTCGCTGTCGCTGACTTCCATCCGCGTGGTTGAAACCATTCCGGGCAAGAATTACATGGCGCTGGAACTGCCGAATCAGAAGCGCCAGATCGTGCGCCTGAGCGAGATCGTCGGTTCCAAGGTCTACAACGACAACGCCTCGCCACTGACCGTGGCGCTGGGCAAGGACATCGCCGGCAAGCCGGTGGTGGCCGACCTGGCCAAGATGCCGCACTTGCTGGTGGCAGGTACCACCGGTTCCGGTAAGTCGGTGGGTATTAATGCGACCATCTTGTCGCTGCTGTACAAGTCCGACCCTAAAGACGTGCGCATGATCCTGATCGATCCGAAGATGCTGGAGATGTCGGTGTATGAAGGCATCCCGCACCTGCTGGCGCCGGTGGTGACCGATATGCGCCAGGCCGGCCACGCGCTGAACTGGGCGGTAAACGAGATGGAGCGCCGCTACAAGCTGATGTCCAAGCTGGGCGTGCGTAACCTGGCCGGCTACAACGCCAAGATCGCCGAGGCCAAGAAGCGCGAAGAACACATTCCGAATCCGTTCAGCCTGACGCCGGATTCGCCGGAGCCGCTGGAAAAACTACCGACCATCGTCATCATCATCGACGAATTGGCCGATCTGATGATGGTGGTCGGTAAGAAGGTGGAAGAACTGATTGCCCGTATCGCGCAGAAAGCCCGTGCGGCAGGCCTGCACTTGATTCTGGCGACGCAGCGCCCATCTGTGGACGTGATTACCGGCCTGATCAAGGCCAATATTCCGACCCGTATCGCGTTCCAGGTGTCGTCCAAGATCGACTCGCGTACCATTCTGGACCAGATGGGTGCTGAAACGCTGCTCGGCATGGGTGACATGCTGTACATGCCGCCGGGCACCGGCCTGCCGGTGCGCGTGCACGGCGCCTTCGTTTCCGATGACGAGGTGCACCGCGTGGTGAAACACTTGAAATCGACCGGCGAGCCGGACTACATCGACGGCATCCTCGAAGGCGGCACGCTGGAAGGCGAGGGCGGCGGTGCCGAAGGCGCGGCAGCGGGCGAGGGTGGCGGCGAAGCCGATCCGATGTACGATCAAGCAGTGCAAGTGGTGCTGAAAAACCGTCGCGCGTCGATCTCGCTGGTGCAGCGTCACCTGCGCATCGGCTACAACCGCGCGGCACGCTTGCTGGAACAGATGGAAAATAGCGGCGTGGTCTCCGCCATGCAATCGAACGGCAACCGCGACATTCTTGTGCCGGCTGCCAGTGCAGAATAAAAGGATAAACCGTATGACGCGTTTTAAAGTAATCGCCGCGCTGACTGCCGGTCTGCTGCTGGCGGGCGGCGTGCAGGCGAGCGCGCTGGAGCAGTTCAAGTCCTTCGTGTCGTCGACCAAGGCGGCCAAGGGCGAATTTGTACAGCGCCAAGTCAAGAACAGCAACGGCGAAGCGCCCAAAGTATCGACGCCGGCGACCGGCACTTTTGTATTTGCCCGTCCCGGCAAGTTCATCTGGACTTACATCAAGCCGTACGAGCAAGTGCTGCAGGCCGATGGCGACAAGCTCTACATCTTCGACAAGGACTTGAACCAGGTCACGGTGAAGAAGCTGGGCGATGCGCTGGGCTCGTCGCCGGCAGCCATCCTGTTCGGCAGCAACGACCTGGAAAAGAACTTCACCCTGAGCGAAGCCGGTACCAAGGATGGCGCGGAACTGCTGAAGGCGGTGCCGAAAGCCAAGGACACCTCGTTCGAGCAAATCGTGATCGGTCTCAAAGACGGCTTGCCGGTGACCATGGAATTGAAGGACAGCTTCGGCCAGTCGTCGGTGCTGACTTTTAAAGGCATAGAAAAAAATCCGGCACTGAATGCCGCGAGTTTTAAATTCGTCATGCCGAAGGGCGCGGACGTATTCAATAATTGATTTGACGTAGCAAGGCATTCCAACGCCGCGGCTGCGATGCTGCGGCGTTTTTCCATTTCAGAACATGGCAGATTTATTTTCCACCGAACCGCGCCAGCCGCTGGCGGAAGCCCTGCGGCCCAAGACGCTAGATGATGTCATCGGCCAGCGCCACTTGCTGGGGCCGGGCAAGCCCTTGCGCCTGGCGTTTGAGTCGGGCCAGCCGCATTCGATGATCCTGTGGGGGCCGCCCGGCGTGGGCAAGACCACGCTGGCGCGCCTGACCGCCAAGGCCTATGACTGCGAGTTCATCGCCTTGTCGGCCGTGTTCTCGGGTGTGAAAGATATCCGCGCGGCGATGGAGCAGGCGCAGCACAACCTCGACATGGGCAAGCACACCATCTTGTTCGTGGATGAGATTCACCGCTTCAATAAATCGCAGCAGGATGCGCTGCTGCCGTATGCCGAGTCTGGCCTCGTGACCTTGATCGGCGCGACCACCGAGAACCCATCGTTCGAGGTGAACTCGGCGCTGCTGTCGCGCTCGCAGGTCTACGTGCTGAAATCGTTCGATGAGAGCGAGCTGCGCCAGATGGTCGGGCGCGCACGCGAGAAAGTGCTGACCCAGCTGGAGTTTGAAGACGCCGCCATCGATACCCTGATCGGCTACGCCGACGGCGACGGCCGCCGCTTGCTGAACCTGCTGGAAGTGACCGGCACCGCCGCCAACGCGGCCAAGACCAACAAGATCACCGCCGAGTTCATCCAGAACGCGCTGACCTTGAACGCGCGCCGCTTCGACAAGGGCGGTGACAATTTCTACGACCAAATCTCGGCCCTGCACAAATCGGTGCGCGGCTCGAATCCCGACGCGGCCCTGTACTGGCTGTGCCGCATGCTGGACGGCGGCGCCGATGCGCGCTACCTGTCGCGGCGCATCGTGCGCATGGCGTGGGAAGACATCGGCCTGGCCGATCCGCGCGCCATGCAAATCGCCAACGACGCGGCCACTACGTTTGAGCGCCTCGGTTCGCCGGAAGGCGAGCTGGCGCTGGGGCAGGCCGTGATCTACCTGGCGATTGCCGCCAAGAGCAACGCCGGCTACAACGCCTTCAACGAAGCGATGGCCTTCGTGCGCAAGGACAAATCGCGCGAAGTGCCGGTGCACCTGCGCAACGCGCCGACCAAGCTGATGAAAGAACTCGGCTACGGCCACGAGTACCGCTACGCCCATGACGAACCGCACGCCTACGCCGCCGGCGAAACCTACTTCCCCGACGATATGCGCGAACCGGGCTGGTACCAGCCTGTCCCGCGCGGCCTCGAAACCAAGATCGCCGATAAAATGGCCTTCTTGCGCAAGCTGGATGAGGACGCCGGCAAAAACTGATGCTGGATGTTGTAAGATAGAACATTCACGAGTTGCCGCATAAGGAGCGAGGAGCAGCATGCAGCCAGCGAAGGTGGTCGACGGTGTCGACATTTTTATCGAAGGTGAGGGCACCGAGACCATCGTCATGATTCATGGCTGGCCGGATACCTATCGCGTGTGGGATGCGCAGGTGGCCGAGCTGAAGCATCGCTACCGCTGCGTACGCTTCACGCTGCCCGGTTTCGATATCGAAAAGCCGCGCCGTTCCTACACCCTCAACGCCATGATCCGCGTGCTGTTGCACATTGTGAACAGCGTCAGCCAGAAGCAGAAGGTGATCCTGATGCTGCACGACTGGGGCTGTGTGTTCGGCTACGAGTTTTATATGCGCAACAAGGCGCTGGTGTCGGCGATAGTCGGCGTCGATATTGGCGATGCACAATCGAAAGCCACTGGCCGCTCGCGCTCGATCGGCCAAAAGATGATGGTGAGCAGTTACCAGAGCACGCTGGCGCTGGCATGGGCCATGGGCGGCCCGGTTGGCAACTTGATGACCAAGACCATGGCCCGCATGCTGGGCGCGCCATCGCCGCGCGAGTACATCAGCTCGGGCATGAATTATCCATATTACATCCTGACCGCTGGCGCGGCCGGTTCGTATAACTCGCTGGTGCCGTTCGTGCCGAAAGTGCCGATGCTGTACATCTACGGCACGCACAAACCGTTCATGTTCCACTCGCCGCAATGGACTGAGAACCTGGCCGCCACGCCAGGCTGCAAAGTGGTCGCGCTGGAAACCGACCATTGGCCGATGCTGCGCGCGCCCGAGCGTTTCAATGACATCGTCATCAAATGGCTGGAAAAACCAGCGCAAAATGATGACGAGAGTTCTTCGTCAGAGGAAGAAGACGCAGCTTAGCGCAGGCGGATTGGCTTCTGGTACGGCGCGAACGGTGGCGGCGGCAGCTGAGCCGAAGCGTAGGCCTGGCGGAAGCACTCGGCCTTCTTGCCTTCGACGTCGGTGGTGGTGCGCGTGACTTTACCGGTCGCATCCAGCGTCAGCACAATCACCACCGGATGCTTGGAGAGATCGTGGCAGTTGCCGCGTTCATCCAGTTTCTTGGCGTTGTTGTAGTTGAGCGAGATGTCCTCGTACTTGGTCGCCTTTTCATTCGGGAACTGGGCGTTGAACTTGTTCATCTCGGCCGCGAAGTTGGGATTGGCCGGCGGCGGCGGTTCATTGTTGTCCCACGACGAGCCGCCCATGGTCGAGCAGCCCGTTGCCATTGCCAGCGCGGCGCCTGCCGCTGCAATTTTCAGAGTATTGATGTTCATAGCTTCTCCTTGAAGGCTGTACTGTTGAGCGCATCGTACAAATTCCAAGGATTTCGTGGCGCACGATTAGTTGCGTAGGAGAAATCCTACAGCGCGGTGCCAGCCGCTGGAGCAGGGCGTCGGCAGGCGCACGCGCACCGCGCCCTGGCCTACCGCCTCGATCAGCATCAGCCCATCACGGCGCTGGTGCAAATGGGCTCGTCCTGGCCGCTCGGTGAAATGCTGCCGATGAAGCGCATGCAAAAGACCGTGGCGGCGGTGGCCCGCCGCGATGCCACGCTGCTGAGCGCGGTGAGCTGCTACGAGACCAACTATCCCGAATTCGCGCGCCAAATCGTCCGCCGCGCCATCGACTGGGGCCACGTCGATCCCAACGAGATCGTCGTCACCGGCTCGTGCACCGAGGCCATCAGCTTGTGCCTGTGCGCCGTGGCCAAGCCGGGCGACACCATCGCCATCGAGTCGGCCACCTATTTCGTGCTGCTGCAGCTGATTGAAGCGCTGGGCATGAAGGCGCTGGAAATCCCCACCCATCCGAAAACCGGCCCATCCATCGATGCGCTGGAATTGGCGCTGAGCGCCGGACTGGTGCAGGCCGTGCTGCTGATCCCCAACGCCAACAATCCGCTTGGCTGTATCATGCCGGAAGCGAACAAGCAGCGGCTGGCGGCGCTGGTAAGCAAGCACAACATCCCGCTGATCGAAGACGATGTCTACGGCGACCTGTGTTTTACGCCCGAGCGGCCGTGGCCGGTGAAAGCCTACGACACCGGCGGCAACGTGATGCTGTGCTCGTCGTTTTCCAAGGCTGTCAGTCCCGGCGCGCGGGTCGGTTACGTGCTGGCCGGCCGCTACGCGCAGGAGGTGGCGGTGCTGAAAATGGTGTCGAGCGGCGCCACCAGCCATTTCTTCCAGGCCGTGCTGGCCGACTTCCTCAGCGGCAGCGCCTACGAAACGCAGGTGCGCAAGATGCGGCGCGCGCTGGCGCAGCGGATCGCCCGCATGTCGGACGCGATTTGCCATGCTTTCCCGCAGCAGACCACGGTGTCTGAGCCGCAGGGCGGCTTCGTGGTGTGGGTCAGCTTGCCAGAGCAGGTTGACGCGCTGGCCTTGCACGAGCAAGCCATCGCGCAGGGCGTGGCTTTCATGCCGGGTCAGCTATTCTCCGCCTCGGGCAAATACAGCAATTACCTGCGCCTCAACTGCGGCAACGCGTGGAGTCCACGGGTAGAAGCCGCCATCGCTACGCTGGGCCAGCTAGTCCACCGCGAAGCCGACCGGCCAAGCGTGCTGCGCAGCGCCGCCTGATCCCGTTTTCCACCGTCTTTTTGCAGTTCAGCCGCCGTTTTGAGCGCTTCGTCGCATCCCCATCGCGGGCCAGAACGCCTTTAGGTACAGTACAACCATACCGCAGCACTTACTGACCAACCACCTGAAGGAGTCCATCATGAACATCGCTAAAAACATGGAAATCATCTTCGTTGCCGCCACCATCATCGCCGGCGCCACCACTTTCGCCACCGCCGCTGACGACCGCGCCGACTTCGCCATGCCAGCCGACAAAGTGGTCGCCGTCGCCAAGGCCGACATGCCAACCGTGACCGTGAGCGCCAAGCGCCTGACCGCCGCCGAAAAAGCCGCGCTGTAATGGCGGCAGCCGGCGGGCTGCGCAAAACTCGCAAGGAAGTGGCTTCATCTTGGTACAATTGACGTTTTCGATACAAACGGCACCTTGTTCCCATGATTGATATCCAACTTCTCCGTAAAGACATCGCCACCGTCGCCGAGCGACTGGCCGCCCGCAAGTTCAAGCTCGACGTAGACGCGTTCAACGCCCTCGAGTCGGAACGCAAGGCGATCCAGATCCGCACCGAAGAACTGCAAGGCAAACGCAACTCGCAGTCCAAGCTGATCGGCATGATGAAGGGCAAGGGCGAAGACACCACCGCCCTGATGGCGGAAGTGGCCGGCCTGGGCGACGAGCTCAAGGCCAACGAAGTGAAACTGGCTGACCTGCAGGGCAAGCTTGCCGACTTCCTGCAAACCATTCCGAACCTGCCGCACGAGTCGGTCCCGGTCGGCAATGATGAAACCGGCAACGTCGAAGTGCGCAAAGTTGGCACGCCGCGTACGTTTGATTTCGAGATCAAAGACCACGTTGACGTCGGCGGCCCGCTGGGCCTGGACTTCGACACCGCGACCAAGCTGACCGGCTCGCGCTTCTCGGTGATGAAAGGCGGCATCGCCCGTTTGCACCGCGCGCTGGCGCAGTTCATGCTGAACACCCACACTGACGAGCACGGCTACACCGAGTGCTACACCCCGTACATGGTCAACGCCGATTCGCTGCGCGGCACCGGCCAGTTGCCGAAATTCGAAGCCGACCTGTTCTCGGTGAAAAAAGGCGGCGCGGAAGGCGAGGGCGAGACCTTCTACCTGATCCCGACCTCGGAAGTCTCGCTGACCAACATCGTGCGCGACGACATCGTGGCAGCCGAAGCGCTGCCGCTGAAAATGACCGCCCACACGCCATGCTTCCGCTCGGAAGCGGGCAGCTACGGCCGCGACACCCGCGGCATGATCCGCCAGCACCAGTTCGATAAAGTCGAGATGGTGCAAGTGGTGCATCCAGATAACTCGTACACTGCGCTGGAAGAAATGGTCGGCCATGCCGAGACCATCCTGAAACGCCTGGGCCTGCCATACCGCGTGATGTCGCTGTGCACCGGCGACATGGGCTTCGGCGCGACCAAGACCTACGATCTGGAAGTGTGGCTGCCGGCGCAGAACACCTACCGCGAGATCTCGTCGCTGTCGAATTGCGAAGCGTTCCAGGCGCGCCGCATGCAGGCACGCTTCCGCAACGCCCAAGGCAAGCCGGAACTGCTGCACACCCTGAACGGTTCGGGCCTGGCCGTGGGCCGTACCCTGGTCGCCGTGTTGGAAAATTACCAGCAGGCCGATGGCTCGGTAGAGATCCCGGAAGTACTGCGTCCGTACATGGGCGGACAAACTTACTTGAAACTGTAAATTTGCCCTTCCATTTTCCCAAGCACCTGCTATAATCTTGCCTTCTCGCAGCAGCAGGTGGGAAAACGGAGAGGTGGCAGAGTGGTCGAATGTACTTGACTCGAAATCAAGCGTAGGGGCGACCCTACCGTGGGTTCGAATCCCACCCTCTCCGCCATTTGTTTGGATGTGAGAAAAATGTAGTAAATGCGTCACCAGGAGAGGTGGCAGAGTGGTCGAATGTACTTGACTCGAAATCAAGCGTAGGGGCGACCCTACCGTGGGTTCGAATCCCACCCTCTCCGCCAATATTCAATAAAAAAGCTCCCGCAAGGGAGCTTTTTTATTTTCCGAACAGGAGAGGAGCGAGCGCAGCTCGCGCGTGGGATTCGAAGACTCGCGCGTACTAGCGCGGGGCGGCCTGCGGGATGTAGGCGAATCCCACCCTCTCCGCCAATATTCAGTAAAAAAGCCTCCTTCGGGAGGCTTTTTTATATCCTTAAGTAGACAAACTTGTCTACATTGTGAATAATGCGTTTTCTTCAACTACGGAAGCAGACCATGTTCAAACCGCTCGTTCTCGCCCTTGCCTTGTTGCCGCTTGCCGTGCAGGCTTCCAATTTGCCGGACTATCCATTCATCCATACGACTGGCGAGGGTTTTGCCATGGTCGAGCCCGATATGGGCGAGATTGATTTCGACATCACCGCCTTCAATGCCGACGCGGCCGCAGCGGTGGCGATGGTGGCCGAGCGCGTCGCGCAAGTGCAGGCCTTGATGGTGGAAGGCGAATCGAGCGCGTCCATACGCGACATACGCAAGGAGATGCGAGCTGCCGAGGGCGACTACGCCATCCGCAGCTCGGTGCACATCGTGGTGCGCGACCTGGGCAAATGGCGGCCGCTGATGCAGGCGCTGCTGGCGATGCCCAATCTCGACCATATGTCGACCACCTTTGGCCGCAGCGACCGCGAGCAAGCCGAGCGCGAGCTGACCGCCAGCGCCGTCAAAGATGCGCAGCGCCGCGCCGAAGCGATGGCGGCCGGCTTCGGCAAAAAGGTGGGCGCAGTGAGTGCGATTTCCTCCGGCCAGTTACGCAACTTGACCAACGCGGTCGGCCTGATGCCGGGCGACCTGTACTACCGCAACCGCACCGTGGATGCCGCCCCGGCCGACAAAGACTTCCTGGCAACCGAAGTACTGCGCTGGTCGCAAACGGTGGATGTGATTTTCCGCATCAAATGAATTCGGGGTCAGCTCTGTCATTTGGACACGCGGCGCGTACCTTTGATATTTCTCAAGACATTTGCTGCTCATTGAGGAAGCTCTGTATCGCCCGGCTGACTGTTTTGACCGAAACCCGCGCGAAGCGGGCAATTTCCGGCATAGAGTAGCCCTGCGATAAATACGCCCGCGCCATGGCTTCTGCGGGCGAGCGATGGCGCGTGAAATATTCCGGCAGCGGGCGAGTTATCGCGGCGCGCTGATCGCGTTTGATCTCGGCCAGATCACCCTGCACATTGGTGCCAATTAGGCGATCGCAAAATGCTTCGTCACCGAGCATTAGTTGATTTTTCACCTCTCGCAGTGGGCTTGGGCCGTTAATGCCTGCAAGGACAAACTCCCGATAAGCTTGCTGCGCCTGATGCTGATTGCTGCTGAATTGTGCTAGTACCAAATTCACCCGTAGCCACGCTGGTGCGCCTGCCAGTCCGATGGCGGCACGATGGCTGCTCCATGGCCATGTCGCCGGCTGTGGCGTCATTCCGGCACGCACCGGATTCAACTCAATGTAGCGGGATAGCTCCAGCAAATATCTGTCTCGCTGGCACAGGATAGCCTTATACCGGCCCTGAAATACATGGCCAACCCGATCATGCCGCCGGTTGAAATATTGGGAATAGTTGCCGTTGAGGTAGCGCATGCCACGCGCCAGTCCTCCGTCCACGGTTTCCAGCAGCAGGTGGTAGTGGTTAGTCATCTGGCAGTAGGCGCGGACAGTGAAATTGAAACGCGCGCAAGTTTCGCCGAGCATGGAGAGCCATATCAGGCGATCGTTGTCTGAGCGATAAATACGGCCCTGCTTATCGCCACGTGCGGTGACGTGATAGAGTGCGCCGCGATATTCGATGCGTAATGGTCGGTTCATCCCACGAGTTTATGGCCGCGAGTTTTCCGCCTATTTGTGCTGCCTCAATATGAGCCTGGATGCGAGAGCTTTGCGACGCGCATTGATATTTCTCAAACATGTTTCGCGCGTGTCCAAATGACAGAGCTGACCCCGAATTGTTTTCCGGGCTAGAATGCTGAAAAATTAACTTGGAGATCCCATGAAGTCTTTTACTGCATTCCTCGCCGCTATTTTTCTGATTGGCGCCGTGCATGCCGCCACGCCGAATCCCGACGCTAATCAAGTCAAGGCGGCGCATGATTTGCTGGCCGCTATGCAGGCTGAGAAGATGATGCGCATGACTGCCGGCATGAGCCAGTACGCGTCGCCCGCCCAGCGCAAGGAGGTGATGGATAAGGTCATCAAGCTGCAACCGGAGCTGGTGTACTCGCGCTTGGCGCTGCCGGTTGCCAAGTTGCTTAGCACCGAGACGTCGCTGGAAATGACCAAGTTCTATCAGTCGAGCTACGGCCAGAAGGTGCTGCACGATACTTACAACAGCGGCGCGCAACTCAATCCAAGCACTCCTAAGCCGACCGCCGCAGAAACGGCCGCGCTGAAGAAGCCAGCCTACATCGCCGCCAACAAGGAGTTCAAGGCCAATGAGCAGGCGATCCACCACGAGACCTTCTTGCTGTTGAAGGCCATCATCAACGGCAAGTAACGCCGGCTGTTAGCCGCAGCACTTTTTGTACTTCTGGCCGCTGCCGCAAGGGCAGGGGTCATTGCGGCCGACCTTGGCCGCTTTCGCGACCGGCGCGTGGAAGAAGGCGTGGATCTGGATCACCGACGGCGTCACCTTGGCCGCATTCACTGGTGATTGGAACGGCATCAATAACGCCGGCTGCTGCGCCCGCAGCGGCGCCCACGCGTCGCCGCCCAGCTGCACGCCGGCCATGAAGCCGGCGCCCCACGCATCCGCCGTCCAGCTGCCGCCGCACTCATAGATCGGCTCGAAGCTGGCCGGATCTTTTTGCATCCATACCTGCATGTAGTCGTGATGGCGCAGCACCAGCGCCGTTGCTTCCGCGCAGCCCGCTCCGGCGTCGCCCCATACCAGCGGCAGCCACGCGTCTTGCGCCACTTCCGCCGGGCCGATCGCCAGCGCGGTCAACAAGCCTTCCAGCTTGGCCACGTCCATGCTGCCTGGGCTCAGCGCCGCCAGCAGGTCGTCAAGTTGCTCGTATTCGTCGTCGTTTAGTGGCGTGCTGCTCATGGTGCGCGGTGTTCCGTGTGAAAAGCCGCCATTGTACCTATTTCGCTTTGGGCGGCTGCGGTTTGTTTTTCGGCTTGTCGATCACCAGCACGTGCTGGTCTACTGCGCCGGATTTTTCCTGCTTGACGACTTGCACCGCCACTGGACGGTGGTCATACACGGAGCGCGGAGCCTTGGGAGCCAGCATGGTTATTCCTTGATAAGCATGGATGATGCCGCCGCAGATGGTGTCCCGTTTTCATTTTTTCAAGCTTGCTTTTTCCTCTGTTGTTTTTCGGAAGGGGTCAGAGATTTACGGAAATTGCGCCGCCTTTTGCTTGGTAAATTGGCTACCCAAATGTTACTTTGGCACCTCAATCCGACCGCTCCAAAGATGGCGGCGGAACCGTAGCCAGGCAGTAGTCTTGGCGCGCAAACCAATATTCAGGGATAAGATCATGGGAATTGTAATCAACGGCACTAACGGCCCCGAGGAGCTTGACGCGACCGGCGGCGGCGACACCCTCAATGGCCTCGGCGGGAATGACATGCTGTTCGGCTGGGACGGCCCGGACGTCATCAACGGCGGCGACGGCGACGATTACATCAACGTGCGGGGCCGCGGCTCCGATACCGTGGACGGCGGCGCAGGCTTAGACCGCGTGAGCTATTACAACACCGCCGGCCCGCTGAGCGTGAATCTTGAAACCGGCACGGCCGACGACGGCAACGGCAGCAACGCCATCGATCACCTGACCAGCATCGAACGCATCAACGGCAGCAACGCGTTCGGCGACGTGATTATCGGCCGCGCCGACACCAACGAAACCCTGTACGGCAACGGCGGCAACGACACCCTCGACGGCGGCGCCGGCGGCAGCGATACCACCAGCTATTACTTTGCCCAAGGCGGCGTGCAGGTCAACCTGGCGCTGGGCGCCAGCAGCGGCGCGGACGGCGCGGATGTGCTCAGTAATTTTGAAAACGTTGAAGGCAGCAACAGCTACAACGACACCATCATCGGCGACAGCGGCGCCAACATCCTGTCGGGCTTGGACGGCGACGATATGCTGACCGGCGCCGGCGGCAACGACACCATCATTGGCGGCGCCGGCAACGACCGCGCTTTCTACAGCGGCAACCGCGGCGACTACACGCTGACCACGCTGGCCAATGGCGACATCCAGGTGCAGGACAATCGCGGCGGTTCGCCGGACGGCACGGACACTGTGCGCGGTGTGAAGTTCCTGCAATTTGCCGATGTGACGCTGACGGCGGCGCAGCAGGAGCAAGTGGTCAGCAGCACCAAGACCGGCCACCAGGCGTTCAATTACTCGATCGTCTTGCAGGGCACCGGCGGCGCCGGCGCGAACGGTTACGTGACGGTGTTCCGCGCCGCCGACGCCAATGGCGAAGGCATTTACATGCGCCTGTTCAGCGGCGACGGCGAGCCACGCACCACCGATCTGCTGGTCAACACCACCACCACCGGCGACCAGCGTGCGCCGACCGCGGTGTCCTTGTCGGACGGCGGCTTTGTGGTGATGTGGGACAGCACGCCGGAGGCGGGCACCTACACCAATACCGGCCTGGTCGAAATCAAGATGCAGCGCTTCGATGCGGACGGCAACAAGGTCGGCAGCGAGGTGCAGGTCAACACCACCACCGATTATCAGCAGCGCTTCCCATCGGTCACCGCCACCGCCGACGGCGGCCTGTTTGCCGCATGGCAGTCGCGCCAGGAAGGCGGCGGCGCCAATAACGGCATTTACGGCCAGAAGTTCGATGCGGCCGGCGCCAAGGCCGGCGCCGAGATCCAGATCAACACCACCACGGCCGGTAATCAAATGTACCCGCTGGTGCGGCAAATCGCCACCGACAACGATCACGATGGTGTTGTCGACGGCAACATGGTGGTGGCGTGGTACGGCCAGCTATCGGATGGCAGCAACGGCTTTGCCCAGCAATTGCTGAACCCCGACGGCAGCAAGAGCGGCGCCGAGAAAATCGTGTACAGCCTGCCTCCCGGCGCGGTATCGAACTTCGCCCACCAGACCACGGTAGACGGCGGCTACGTGCTGTCATGGGTGGTGACCATGACCGACGGCCGCGGCGCAGTGATGGCGCGCACCTTCAATAACGACGGCACGGAACGCGGCCCGGCGATCACCGCCGCCTCCGGCGAGTACTACCTTGGCGTTGACGTCATCACCAACTACGCCGGCAACGTGATGATGGTATGGGACGTGCGCCACCCGGATGGCAGCAGCGCCATCGTCGGCCAGAACTTCAACCCGGCCACCGGCTTGCCGGTTGGGCCGCAGTACCTGGTCAGCAACCACAGCAACGGCGGCGCGGCGATGTATCCGACCCTGAATGGATCCGGCAACGGCGATGTGCTGGTGAGCTGGGGCACGCAAGGCAACCCCATCAACGGCGACAGCGGCGGCATTTACCAGCAGATGATCAATGGTAACGGCGAAACGGAATTCGGCGTGTTCAACACCGGCGCCGCGCCGGCCGCACCAACACTGTCGGTGCAAACCGTGGCCGGCGGCGGCATGCCGCAAACCAATCCTAACGGCAGCTATGTGTTGAGCCCGGCGCTGAGCAGCGGCGATACGGTCAACTTGCAGCACCTGGCGCTGAGCGGCAGCGCTCCTTTCGGCACCAAGGTGACGATTTATTCCGGCGACACGCCGATCGCGTTTGCCACAGTGGATGACCAAGGACTGTGGACGGCCGACCTCAAGAAACTGAACGACGGCGTCTATCACTTGAAGGCGGTGGTGACCGATCTGTTCGGCAACGCCAGCGCGGCCAGCAGCGTGTTTGATTTGACGGTGCAGAGCAGCGCCGTGATCAACGGCACCAGCGGCGACGACAGCCAGCAGTACTGGTACAACAACGGCGCCAACAGCAGCGCGCAAGCGCTCAACGGCGGCGACGGCAATGACACCATCGATGGCGGTGGCGGACTTGACACGCTGAGCGGCGGCGCTGGCGATGACACTTACGTCGTCAACGGCTACAACATCATCAATGAGGCGGCTTCGTCCGGCACCGACACCGTCGTCAGCACCCACGGCATGATGTTGCCGGCCAACGTAGAGAACCTCACCGTCAGCAGCAATTTCAGCCAGGGCCTGTGGGGCAATGGCCTCGATAACGTGCTCAAGGGCGGCAGCGGCGGCGATTACCTCAATGGCGGCGCCGGCAATGACGTGCTGGACGGCGGCGCCGGCAACGATAGCTTCCAACTGTCGGCCGGCCAGGACACGGTGCTCGGCGGCGCCGGCGACGAGGACACACTTAGTGTCGAGATCGCCGAGGCCACGCACGGCGTCAACATCAACCTGGCCACGCAGGCCATCCTCGACAACGGCCTCGGTGAAACCGGCGTCATCAGCGGTGTCGAGGAACTCGAAGGCAGTGTCTACAGCGACACCTTCAACGGCAGCGAGGCTGACGAGACCTTCATCAGTAACGGCGGCAGCGACAGCATCAGCGGCGGCGACGGTTTTGACGTCCTGATCTATGGCGGCAAGCAGAACTTCACCGGCAGCCTCGCCACCAGCACCGGCAGCAGCGCCGACGGCGCCATCACCTTTAGCGGCATCGAGGCGCTGGGCGGCGGCGCCGGCAACGACAGCCTGACCGGCAGCAGCAAGGCCGACATCCTCGGCGGCTTCCTCGGCAATGACACCCTGACCGGCGGCGCCGGCGATGACACGCTGTTCGGCCTCGGCGGCGACGACACAGCCGTCTTCAGCGGCAAGCAGAGCGATTACAACATCCGCACCACGGTGGAAGGCACGGTGACGGTGCAGGATAAGCGCACCGGTTCGCCGGACGGCAGCGACACCTTGCAGGGGGTGCACAAGCTGCAATTCTCCGACGGCACGGTGAGCTTGAAGGCCGTCGACCGGGTGGTCAGCAGCAATCCCGGCAACTACCAGATTTACCAAAGCACCGCCGCCAACGGCCACCACGGCGACGGCTACGTGCAAGTGTTCCGCGCCAGCGACGGCAGTGGCGACGGCCTGTACGCGCGCGCCTTCGACTCGGACGGCTTTGCCACCGGCCCGGACGTGCTGATCAACATGAGCAACACGCAGGGCGACCAGCGCGCGCCGGTGGTGGCCAGCCTGAACGGCGGCGGCTTCGTGGTGGCTTACCACAGTGCCCCGACCGTGGGTGCCGCCTACAACGACCCGGGCTGGGACATCAAGGTGCAGCTATTGAGCGGCAACGGCCAGCCGATGGGCAACCCGATCACCGTCAGCACCACGCCGGACGCCGCGCAGCGCGTGCCGGCCGTGACGGTGCTCAGTTCCGGCAACTTCGTGGTGACGTGGCAGTCGGCGCAGGCCGGCGTGGATCATCACCTCGCAGTGTACGCGCGCACCTTCGATTCCAGCGGCAATCCGATGGGCGGCGAGGTGCTGGTGGGCTCGGCCAGCGACGCACCGCAGTCTGGCCCGGCCATCACCAGCCTGGGCGACGGCGGTTACGTGATCGTGTGGAGCAGCTTCACTGAAGACGGCCATGCCGTGCTGATGGAGCAGCGTTTCAGCGCTGCCGGCAGCAAGTTGGGGACGGAGCTGGTGGTACACGAATCGGCGGCCAGCGCCGGCACGCTGTCGGTAGCGCACGCCAGCGGCTTGGCCGGTGGCGGCCACGTCCTGACCTGGCTGGCCGATGCCGATGGCAGCGGCGGCGGTGACAACGTAGTCATGGTGCGCGCCTACGATGCCAGCGGCAACCCCGCCGGCACCGCCTTCGTGGCCGGCAGTGCCGGCTACCAGAACTCGTGCACCGTGCTGGGCCTGAGCGACGGCAGCTACATGGTGGTGTGGGACGTGGAAAACATCGACGGCACGTCGGCCATCATGGGGCGCCGCTACGGCAGCGACAACGCCGCGCTGTCGGCCGAATTCAAGATCAGCAACGGCAATACTGCCGGCATCAAGCTGTTCCCGACGCTGGCCGAATTCGACGACGGCCAGATCGTGGTCAGCTGGGGCACGCAGGGTGCGGCCGAGCTGACCGGCAGCGGCGGCATCTACCAGCAGATCATCGATTACAACGGCAATCCGAGCTTCTACGCGGGCGACAACTCGGGCGCCAAGCCCGCCGCGCCAACGCTGACGGTGCAGACCGTGGTGGGCGGCGCCAGCCCGGTGCTGGATCCGGCCTATCCAAGCGCGGCATACTACCTGAAGGATGCGCCGCTGAGCAGCGGCACGGCGGTCAGCAACAGCCACCTGGTGATCAGCGGCACCGCCGCGCCGGGTTCGAGCATTACCGTCAAGGACGGCACGACCACGCTGGGCACGGCCTATGTGGACGATGATGGCCGCTGGGCGCTGGATGTGAAGATGCTGGCCACCGGCAGCCATACATTGACGGCCACCGTCACCAACCTGTCCGGCGTGACCAGCAATGCCAGCGCAGCCTTCAATCTGACGATCAACAACGTGATCACCGGCACCGCCGGCGCCGATGGCGGCGACTACTGGGCTTTGCGCGGCGCTAACGACACCGCCCAGCAATTGACCGGCCTCGACGGCAACGACACGATGGACGGCGGCGGCGGGGCCGATACCCTGACCGGCGGCGCCGGCGACGATACCTACATCGTCAAGAACACCGGCGTCGTGATCGTGGAAGCGGCCGGCGGCGGCACCGACACGGTGAAGACGGCGATCAGCTTGACGCTGCCAGCCAACGTCGAGAACGGCATGGCGTCTACTGAGAATGCCGTGGCCCTGACCGGCAATGCGCTCAACAACGCCCTCGGCGGCAACGCCGGCAACGACACGCTGAGCGGCGGCGCGGGGGCCGATACGCTGGCCGGCAACGGCGGCGACGACACTTACGTGGTGGACGTGGCCGGCGACGTGATTCTGGAAAACGACGGCGCCGGCATTGATGCGGTGCAGGTCGCCTTCACTGCGGCAGGCACTTACGCGCTGGGCGCCAACGTGGAAAACGCCTCGGTCACCGGCACCGCAGCCATTAACCTGAGCGGCAACGGCCAGTCCAACGTCCTGCTCGGCAATGGCGTAGCCAACATCCTGACCGGCAACGGCGGCGATGATGTGCTGAACGGCGGCGCCGGCAACGACACCATGATCGGCGGCGAGGGCAACGACGTCTACGTGGTGGACGCAGCCCTTGATGTCGTCACTGAGGGCGTTGATGCCGGCATCGATACGGTGCAGACCGCGCTCACCAGCTACACGCTGGCTGCCAACGTCGAGCACCTGAAATTCAATGGCACGGGCACGGCTACCTTTAACGCGGCCGGCAATGCCGGCGCCAACCAGATCGACGGCGGCGCCAATAACGACACGCTGAACGGCGGCGCCGGCAACGACACCCTCAAGGGCAGCGCTGGCAACGACAGCCTGCTCGGCGGCGACGGCGATGATGTGCTGATGGCGGGCGTAGGCGCGGCCGACGTGGCCGACGGCGGCGCCGGCGACGATACCTTGGTGGTCGCCGGTAACTACGCCAACTTCACGCGCCTGCGCGTGACCGAGAGCGACACCAGGCTGACCAATCTCACCACCGGCGAGACCATCACCATCCGCAACGTCGAGCACGTGCAATTCGGCGACGAGACCCATGACCTGGAAGATCTCATCGCCAATAGCGCCAGCCCCGGCCCGGATCTCATCGAAGGCACCGACAACAACGATACGCTGGACGGCGGCGCCGGCGCTGACACCCTGCTCGGTTTCAACGGCGACGACACCTACATTCTCGACAACAAGGACGACAGCGTTACCGAAGCGCTCAACGGCGGCATCGACACCGCGCTGGTCAGCTACGCCGCGGCCGGTACTTACACGCTGGCCCCGTACCTGGAAAACGCCAGCGTCACCTCGGCGGCCACGGTAGCGGTCAACCTCGTCGGCAACACGCTGGACAACAAGCTGATCGGCAACGGCGCGGCCAACAACCTGGCCGGCAATGCCGGCAACGACACGCTGGACGGCGGCGCCGGCGTCGATACCATGGTGGGCGGCAATGGCAACGACACCTACGTGGTGGACGTGGCCGGCGACGTGGTAACCGAGCTGGCCAACGGCGGCACCGACACCGTGATGACTGCGCTGTCCACCTACACCATGGCGGCCAACGTGGAAGTGCTGGTGTACACCGGCAGCAATCCGCTCAACGCCACCGGCAATGACGTCAACAACAATATCGCAGGCACCACCGGCAACGACACGCTGGCCGGCGGCGCCGGCAATGACCAGCTCAGCGGCAACGCCGGCAACGACGGCATGCAGGGCGGCGCCGGCAACGATACGCTGATCGGCGGCGAGGGCAATGATTCGCTCGACGGCGGCGCCGGCAGCGACGTACTGAATGGCGGCGCCGGCAGCGACACGCTGGACGGTGGCCTCATCACCGACAAGATCGGCTACAGCGATGCCAACCTCGCCAACTACGACGGTGCGACGTCGGGCATCAATGTCAACCTCGCCACCGGCGTGGCGCAGGACGGCTACGGCGGCACCGACAAGCTCAGCAACATCAACTTCGTGCGCGGCTCGGCCAAGGCCGACGTGCTGACCGGCAGCACCGCGCTGCAACTGGAACAGTTCGAGGGCGGCGCCGGCGACGACACTATTGATGGCGGCGTCGTCACCGATACGCTGAACCAGGAAAACAACAACCGGGTCAGCTATCAGAATGCCGCTTCCGGCGTCGTGGTGGATCTGGCGGCCGGCGAGGCGACCGGCGACGCCACCGGCCACGATACCCTGGCCAATATCACGCAGGTGCGCGGCTCCGCCCATGACGATGAACTGATCGGCTCGGACTCCGATCTGACCGAACAGTTTGAAGGCATGGCCGGCAGCGACACCATCGACGGCAAGGGCGGCTTCGACTTTGCGCGCTACGATACTTCGACTGCCGGGGTGCAGGTTGACCTGCACGCCGGCACGGCAACCCTGATGGACGACAGCGGCGACGTCGATACGCTGCTCAACATCGAGGGCGTGCGCGGCTCGGCCTTCCATGATGAACTGGTGGGCGGCAACGAGGAAAACGAGACCGAGGCCTTCATGGGCAACGGCGGCGACGACTACATCGACGGCGGCATCGGCTACGACCGTGTCGACTACACCAGCAGCACCAGCGCGGTGGTGGTCGATCTGGCGGCGGGCACGGCGCAGGACGGACTGGGCGGCGTGGATGACTTGCTCAACATCGAGGGCGTACGCGGCTCGGCCTTCAACGACACGCTGCTGGGCAGCGACGCCGAGTTTGAATCGTTCGAAGGGCGCGAAGGCAACGACAGCATCGACGGCAAGGACGGCACCGACCGCGTCGACTACGAGCACGCCAAGGCCGGCGTGCAGGTCGCGCTGGGCGTCGGCGCGGCAGCAGGCAGCGCCAAGGACGGCTACGGCGGCACCGACACGCTGCTCAATATCGAGGACGTGCGCGGCAGCACCTTCAACGACACCATCACCGGCAATGCCGAGGCCAACCACCTGCAAGGCCTGTCCGGCAACGACAGCCTGCAAGGCGGCGCGGGCGAGGATCTGCTCGATGCCGGCAGCGGCGTGGACGTGGTGGACGGCGGCGCCGATGCCGACTTGCTGGTGCTGAAAGGCGCTTACGAGAGCTACACCATCACCCGCCCGAACGCGACCGACGTCGTGCTGGTCAACAGCGAGACCGGCGAGAACGTCACGGTGCGCAACGTCGAGCTGTTCCAGTTCAACGGCGATACCGTGCTGAGCTACGAGGAAGTGATCGCCAATCAGCCGAGCAAGTTTGCCGACGTGCTGGTCGGCACCGACGACGCTGACACGCTCAACGGCCTGGCCGGCAGCGACACCATGTCCGGCCTGGACGGCGACGATACCTACGTGGTCGACGTGGCGGGCGACGTCATCATCGATACCGCGGGCCACGACACCGTCGAGGTGGCGTACACGGCGGCCGGCGCCTACGCCATGGGCGAAGACGTGGAAGACGCCTACGTGACGTCCGCGCTGGCGGTCAACGTGGTCGGCAACGCGGCTGACAACCAACTGGTGGGCAACGCCGCCGCCAACGCGCTGAGCGGCGGCGCGGGCGACGACACGCTGGACGGCGGCGCCGGCAGCGATACCATGATCGGCGGCGACGGCGACGACACCTACTACGTCGATGCCGCCGGCGACACGGTGACGGAAGCCGGCGGCGGCGGTACCGACCTGGTGAAGACCACGCTGGCGACCTACACGCTGGCGGCCAATGTCGAATCGCTGAGCTTCAACGGCAATAGCACGGCCGCCTTCAACGCCACCGGCAACGCGCTGGATAACGACATCAGCGGCCGTGCCGGCAACGATACCCTGAACGGCGGCGCTGGCAACGATACGCTGACCGGCATGGCCGGCGACGACAGCCTGCTCGGCGGCGACGGCAACGATGAACTGGATCCGGGGCTGGGCAGCAATGTGGTGGACGGCGGCGCCGGGCAAGACACGGTAATCCTGCTGCGCGATTTCAATGCCTACACGCGCACCCGCATCAGCGCTACCGAGACCAGGCTGGTGAACACCGAACTGAACGAGACGGTCATCGTCCGCAACGTCGAGAAGTTCCTGTTCAACGGCGTGGAGAAAACGCTGGACGAGGTCAACTTCAACCTGCCTAGCGTCGGCAACGACGTGCTGGAAGGCACGGATGCCAACAACACCATGGATGGCGGCCTCGGCAGCGACACCATGGCCGGCCTCGCAGGCGACGATACTTACGTGCTCGACGTTGCCACCGACGTGGTGAACGAGGCGGCTGACGCCGGCCTCGACACGGTGCAACTGGCCTTCAAGGCGGCCGGTACTTACACCATGACGGCCAACGTGGAAAACGCGGTGGTCACCGGCACCGTAGCGATCAATGTGGTGGGCAATGCGCTGGACAACGTCATCACCGGCAACGCCCTGGCGAATAGCCTGACGGGCGGCGCGGGCAACGACACCTTGCTCGGCGGTGCAGGCAGCGACATCATGATCGGCGGCGCCGGTGATGACGTCTACTCGGTGGACGTGGCCGGCGACGTGGTGACCGAGGGCGTAGAGGCGGGCCATGACCGCGTCGAGACCACGCTGACGACCTACACGCTGGCGGCCAACGTCGAGGATCTGAAGTACACCGGTACAGGCAACTTCGGCGCCACCGGCAATGCGCTCGATAACGAGATCACCGGCGGCGTGGGCAAGGACACGCTCAACGGCGGCCTCGGCAGCGATACCTTGCGCGGCGGCGCGGGCGACGACAGCCTGCTCGGCGGCGACGGCAATGACGTGCTGTACGCCGGCACCGGCAACGACGTGCTGGACGGCGGCGCCGGCAGCTTCGACACCGTTCGCTTGATGGGCAAGTTCGCCGACTACGTGCGCACCCGCGTCACGGCAACCGACACCAAGCTGGTCAACATCGACACCGGCGAGTCCGTTATCATCCGCAACATCGAGAACGTCGAGTTCTCGGTGGGCGACAGCACCATCGACGAGATCAACTACAACCTGGTCAGCGTCGGCAACGACGTGCTGGTAGGCGGCGCTGGCAATGACACCATCGACGGCAACACCGGCAGCGACACCATGACCGGCCACGAGGGCAGCGATACCTACGTGGTTGACGTCGCCACCGACGTGGTGGTGGAGGCCGCGAACGAGGGCACCGACACGGTCGAGGTGGCATTCAAGGCCGCCGGCACCTACGTGCTGCCGGCCAACGTGGAGCGCGCCGTTGCCACCGGCACGGTCGCGATCAGCCTGGCCGGCAACGAGCTCGACAACACATTGACCGGCAATGCGCTGGCTAACAAGCTGAGCGGAGGCGCCGGCAACGACTCGCTGAACGGCCTCGCGGGCGCCGACACGATGGAAGGCGGCTTGGGCAATGACTCCTACACGGTGGACGTGGCCGGCGACGTGGTGACGGAAGGCGTGGATGCAGGCTTCGACTATGTGTACTCCAAGCTGGGAGCCTACATCCTGGGCGCCAACCTGGAGTACCTCGCGTACAGCGGCGTCACCGGCAATTTCACCGGTACCGGCAATGCGCTGGACAACGTCATCAATGGCGGCCTCGGCAACGATACCCTGAACGGCGGCGCCGGCAACGATAGCCTGGACGGCAGCACCGGCAACGATAGCCTGCTGGGCGGCGATGGCGACGACGCGCTGGCGCCGGGCGGGGGCGCCGACGTGGTCGATGGCGGCGCCGGCAGCGACACGGTGTATGTCGCAGGCGACTTCGATGCCTACGTCCGCACCCGTGTCACGCTGACCGATACCAAGCTGGTCAACATTGCCACGGGCGACTCGGTGATTATCCGCAACGTCGAAACTGTGCACTTTGCCGATGGCAACAAGTCGCTGGAGGATGTGAACGCCAACCTCGCCAGCACCGGCAATGATGTTATCTCCGGTGGCGATAACAACGATACGCTGAACGGCGGCGCCGGCAGCGACAGCATGTCCGGCGGCCTTGGCAACGACACCTACATTGTCGACGCGGCGGGCGACGTGGTGACCGAGCTCGAGGATCAGGGCACCGATACCGTCAACGTCGCCTTCACGGCGGCCGGCAGCTACACGCTGGGTGCGAACGTGGAGAACGGCACGGTGACCGGCACGGTGGCCATCAGCATCGCCGGCAACGATCTGGACAACGTCCTGACCGGCAATGCGGTCGCCAACAAGCTGAGCGGCGGCGCCGGCAACGATACGCTGATCGGCGGCGCCGGCGTCGATACGCTGGAGGGCGGCGTCGGCAACGACGTCTACGTGGTGGACGTGGCCACCGATGTCGTCAACGAAGGCGCAGGCGCCGGCACCGACCGCGTCGAAACCGCGCTGGCGAGCTACGCGCTGGGCCTGAACGTCGAGAATCTCCAGTACACCGGCACGGCGAACTTTACCGGCACCGGCAACACGCTCGGCAACGAGATCACCGGCGGCATCGGCAAAGATACGCTGAACGGCGGCCTCGGCAACGACACCCTGCGCGGCGGGGCAGGCGACGACAGCCTGGCCGGCGGCGATGGCGACGACCTGCTGTCTGCGGGCATCGGCGCGGCCGACATCATCGACGGCGGCGCCGGCAGCGATACGGTGCAGGTACTGGGCGAGTTCAAGGATTACATCCGCTCCCGCGTGAACGGCACCGACACCAGGCTGGTCAACCTCGCCACCGGCGAAGCGCTGACCATCCGCAACGTCGAAACCGTGCACTTCACCGATGGCGACAAGCTGCTGAGCGAGGTGCAAGACAACAGCGCCAGCACCGGCAACGACGTGCTGACCGGCAGCGACAACAACGACACCATCAACGGCGGCGCAGGCAGCGACACCATGTCCGGCTATCTCGGCGATGACGTCTACGTGGTCGATGTGGCCAGCGACGTGGTGAGCGAGCTGGAAGACGAGGGCATTGATCTGGTGCAGGTGGCCTACACCGCCGCCGGCGCCTACACGCTGACGGCCAACGTCGAAAACGCCACGGTGAGCTCGGCTGCGGCAGTCAGCCTGGTCGGCAATGCGCTCGACAACGTCCTCACCGGCAACGCCGCAGCCAACAAGCTGACCGGCGGCGCCGGCAACGACACCCTGAACGGCGGCGCCGGCACCGACACCATGGAAGGCGGCGCCGGCAACGATGTCTACGTGGTGGACGTCGGCACTGACGTGGTGACCGAAGCCGGGGGCGCCGGCACCGACCGCGTGGAAACCACGCTGGGCACCTACACGCTGGCGGCCAACGTCGAGAACCTGAAATACATCGGCGCGACCGCCATCAACGCCACCGGCAATGTGCTCGACAACGACATCACCGGCGGCAGCGGCAAGGACACCTTGACCGGCGGCCTTGGCAGCGACACGCTGCGCGGCGGTGCAGGCGACGACAGCCTGGCCGGCGGCGATGGCGACGACCTGCTGCTCGCCGGCCTCGGCTTGGCCGACGTGGTTGACGGCGGCGCCGGCAGCGACAAGGTGCAAGTGCTGGGTGACTTCAAGGACTACGTGCGCACCCGCGCGACCCTGACCGATACCAAGCTGGTCAATACCGTCACCGGCGAGACGCTGACCATCCGCAACGTCGAAACCGTGGCGTTTGCCGACGGCGACAAGACGCTGGCGGAGGTGAACGCCAACGTCGCCAGCCCGGGCAACGACTCACTGACCGGCCTGGACGGCAACGACACGCTGAACGGCGGCGCCGGCATCGACACCATGGCCGGCGGCCTCGGCAACGACACCTACGTCATCGATGTGCTGACCGACGTGGTGAGCGAGCTGGCCGACCAGGGCAGCGACACTGTCAACGTGGCGTTGGCGGCGGCCGGCAGCTACACGCTGCCAGCCAACGTGGAAAACGGCACGGTGACCGGCACAGCGGCAATCAGCATCGTCGGCAACGACCTGGACAACATCCTGACCGGCAATGGCGTGGGCAACACGCTGACCGGCGGCATCGGCAACGATACGCTGGTCGGCGGCGCCGGCACCGACACCCTGATCGGCGGCGTGGGCAACGACGTCTACGTGATCGACGTCAGCACCGACGTCGTGACCGAGGCCGTAGGCGCCGGCACCGACCGCGTGGAAACCGCGCTGGCGAACTACACCTTGGCGGCCAACGTCGAGAACCTGGTCTACACCGGTTCGCTGGCCTTTACCGCCACCGGCAACGCGCTGGCGAACGACATCAAGGGCGGCATCGGCGCCGACAAGCTGACAGGCGGCACCGGCAACGACACGCTGAGCGGCGGTGCAGGCAGCGATACGCTGGCCGGCGGCCTTGATGCCGACACCTTCGTGCTGAACAGCGCGACCGGCATCGACACCATTAGCGACTTGCTTACTGGCACCGACAAGCTGGCCATCAGCCAGGCCGCCTTTGCCATCGGCAATGGAGATGCCGTGATCGACGGCGCCGAGCTGCGCACCAGCGCCGGCGGCTTCTCGTCGAGCGCCGAGCTGGTGGTGTTCACGCCGAATGTGAGCGGCACGGTGTCGGCCGCCACGGCGGCTGCGGTGATCGGCTCGGCCGCCAGCGGCTTCACGCTGAACCAGCAGGCGCTGTTCGTGGTCGATAACGGCGCCAACAGCTACGTCTACCTGTTCAAGTCGAGCGGCACCGACGCGGCGGTATCGGTCGGCGAGCTGACCCAAATCGCCGTCCTGACCGGCAACGCCGCCACGGCCTTGGCCGACTACCAGTTCGTCGCCTGACGCGACTGGAGCCGCCCTGCGTGCGTTGGCGCACGCAGGGCGGCATTTCCTTCCTTGCTTATG
This sequence comes from Duganella rivi, assembly GCF_009857435.1. Lineage (GTDB taxonomy): Bacteria > Pseudomonadota > Gammaproteobacteria > Burkholderiales > Burkholderiaceae_D > Rugamonas > Rugamonas rivi. The sequence goes on along the minus strand of NZ_WWCK01000004.1, from coordinate 527,517 downwards.
GCGCCGCTTGCCCAACACTGAAAGCAACGCCATTCCAAGGAGAAGCGCATGCATTCCACCCCCGACCCCGACGTGCCGCCGCCGCAGCCGGAAAAGGATCCACCGCCGGACAACACGCCGTTGCCCGAACACGCCCCCATCGAAGAACCCGAGCCGCCCAAGCCGCCCGTGAAAACTTGACGATTGATTACGCTGCTGTGTGCGCCAGCGCACCGTCTCAGCTGTGGAACGGACGGTATGCTGGTTCCACACAACAGCTTGTTGCCCGTCGGATACATATTTTCCTATTTGTGCTCCGTGTCACACAGCTGCAATGAAAGAGTTTCTATAATTTAGTCATGTCGTCGATTTCTGTTCACGGAGAGAATCATGGGCAATTCTTTACACAATAAAATCTACCTCGGTCGCCGCACTGTTGCACTGAGCACCAAGCGTGTACAAGCCATGATTTGCATCGCCGCCTTTGCCAGCATCGGCCTGGCGTGGCTGGTGCTCCGAGCGTTCCAGTAATTCCCAAGCACGTTCTTTATTGCCATTGCCATTGCCTGGCGACGGCGCGGCTTGCCGCCGGGCCAGTGTGCGCGTACCATGAGGGCCGCAGCAGTCTCTTATGGAAAAAATAGCAATGAAGAATGAAAAATTCACGCAGGACGAGTACGACGCCCTGTACGAAATCAAGCGCGGCATCAAGGGTGACCGCGTCAGCGCGTGCGTAGGCCGCAATAGCAAGCGCCTGTCCGGCCTGAAACTGATCAGCATCGCACACAACGGCCGCATTGCGCTGACCGACAAGGGCGAGCAGGCCATCTTCCTGCGCCGTTGCGTATTGGCTTTGCGCGCGCTGTCCGAGCAAGCCGGCGCGGCCATTGATGCCGACGTGGCGTTGTTCCTCGGCAAAAAATCCCACATCATCGAGCGCGCCGAGGGCGGCTTCGAAATCAGCGACAAGGGCCGGGAGTCGCTGGCAGACATCATTAGCCAAGGTTACTGATAAAAACGCTCCTACGGAGCGTTTTTTTTGCTGTAATGTAGAGCTTATACAGCAAACAATAAAAACCGGACGCGTCATGAGATTCACCACGCTGCAAAAGTTTCGCAAACTATTCGGTGTAATGGTGGCGGCCGTGGTGCTGGTGCTGCTGGTCGTCTCGCTGTTCGTGGTGCATGTGCTGAACCAGAGCCGGCTGCGCTACTACGCCAGCGCCGAGGAAACCTCGCACAACCTCGTGATCTCGCTGGAAAATTTCCTGCACTCGCATTTCCGGGAGGTCGATCTCGCCATGCGCCGGGCCGACCTCGAGTTCCGCACCATGCACGAGCAGAAGCGCTTTGACGATGAGAAGTTCAGCGCCTACCTGCGCAGCTTGAAGGAGCGCCTGCCGCAGGCGCAGGCGGTGCGCGGCTCCAACGCAGCGGGACAGGTGATCTACGGCGAGCAGGTCGATGTGAGCAAGCCGCAAGACCTGACCATCCGCGAATTCTATGCGCGGGTGCAGAGCGAGCACCAGCTGATCTTTGGCATCCCGGTGCAGTCGCGGATCAGCGGCGAGTGGGTGCTGCCGCTGGTCTATCCGCTGACCCTGCCGAACGGCGAGTTCGGCGGCACCGCTTACGTGCTGATGAACAGCGCGCACATCAGCGAGGCGTTTTCCAACCTGAATATCGGCGCCCACGGCTCGATCGTGCTGCTCGACGATAAGCGGCGCGTGCTGCAGCGCTATCCAGAGGTGCCGGACATGCCGTTCGGCAGCACCATCAAGATCAATCCGGCCACTCAGGCCATCCTCGACGGCAAGCAAAAGCGCGCCAGCTACACCATCATCAGTCCGCGCGACGGCCTGGAGCGCACGCTCAGCGTGGAGAAGGTTGGCACCTACCCGGTGTACGTGGTGGTGGGGCTGGCCAGCGATGACTTCCTCGCGCCGTGGTACAAAGAGGTGCGCAACGCCTCGATTTTCCTTGGCCTGCTGATCGGCTTGGGGGTTGCCTTGCTGCTGGGCGTGCGCTACGGCCTGAACAAGCAGTACCAGTCGCTGACGGCGCTGGTCGATGCCGAACGCGCGCTGCAAAATTCGCTGGCCCAGCTGACCGCGTCGGAATCGCGCTGGCGCTCGCTGACCGAGGGCTTGCCGCAGATGGTGTGGACTGCCACGCCCGAGCTGCGGATCGATTTCCTCAGCCATCACTGGGAGAGTTTCAGCGGCATCCCGGCCACCCAGCTGATCCTCGCCGGCGACTGGTCGCGCGTGATTCATCCCGACGACATGCCGGTAGTGACGGCGGCCTGGCAGCGCGCGCTGCACGACGGCGACCAGTTCCGCTGCGATTGCCGGCTGCGCCGCCACGACGGCGAGTGGCGCATTTTCGACAACCACGCGCTGCCGCAGCGCGACGCCAACGGCGTCATCCTGAGCTGGGTCGGCAGCAGTACCGACAGCACCGAGCTGCGTGCCGCGCATGACGCGCTGTTGCAGGCCAAGGACGCGGCCGACCAGGCGGGACGCGCCAAGTCGGACTTCGTGGCCAACATGAGCCACGAGATCCGCTCGCCGATGAATGCGGTGCTGGGCATGCTGCAATTGCTGCGCCAGACTGCCATGAACGGCCGCCAGCAAGATTACGTCGACAAGGCGCACGCCGCCGCCAGCGCCTTGCTCGGCCTGCTCAACGACGTGCTGGACTTCTCCAAGGTGGAGGCCGGCAAGCTGGCGCTCGATCCGCACCCGTTCCGGCTCGATAAGCTGTGGCGCGACCTGGCGGTGATCTTGTCGGCCAATGTCGGCCCGAAAAATATCGAGGTGCTGTTCCGCGTGGCGCCGGAATTGCCGGCGATGGTGGTAGGCGACGCCTTGCGCTTGCAGCAGATCTTGCTCAACCTGGCTGGCAACGCCATCAAGTTCACCGAGCGCGGCGAGGTGGTGGTGTCGGCCCAGCTGGTGGCGCAGAACGAGCACAGCTTGTCGATTGCGTTTGCCATCCGCGATACCGGCATCGGCATTGCGCCTGAGCAGTGCGAACACATTTTTGATGGCTTCTCGCAGGCCGAAGCGTCGACCGCGCGCCGCTACGGCGGCACCGGGCTGGGCTTGGCGATCAGCCAGCGGCTGGTGCGGCTGATGGGCGGCAAGCTGCGCGTGGTGAGCGAAGTAGGCCATGGCAGCGTGTTTGATTTCACGGTGGAGTTGGGCATCTGCGAGCAACTGCCGGAAGCGGCGCCGCTGGCCGCGCTGCCGCTGCAGGACGCGGTGATGCGCGGCCTGTCGTGCCTGGTGGTGGACGACAACCCGGTGGCGCGCACGGTGCTGCGCGAGATGGCGTCCTCGTTCGGCTGGCGGGTGGATGTGGCGGCCGACGGCTACGAGGCGCTGGATGCGATTGCCGGGCAGATCGCCCGCCGCAAGGCTTACGACGTGGTGTTCATCGACTGGCGCATGCCGGCGCTGGATGGCTGGGAAACCAGTTGCCGTATCCGCCAGCTGGCGCCCGAGGGCAAGACGCCGCTGATCGTGATGGTGACCGCGCACGACCGCGAACTGCTGGCGCAGCGCCACAAGGAAATGGAGCCGGTGCTGGATGGCTTCGTGGTCAAGCCGGTGACGGCCTCGATGCTGTTCGACGCCGTGGCCGATGCGCGGCTCGAGAACCGCAAGCCGCTGGGGCTGCCGGTGGCGGCGCCGTCGCAGCGGCGGCTGGCCGGCTTGCGCCTGCTGCTGGTGGAAGATAATCCGGCCAATCAGCAGGTCGCCAGCGAATTGCTGGGCAACGAGGGCGCGCAGGTGGAAGTGGCGAGCTCGGGCCAGATGGCGCTGGGCGTGGTGCAGCGCTCAGGGCCGCTGCCGGACTTGATCCTGATGGATATCCAGATGCCGGAAATGGACGGCTACCAGACCACGCGCGCCATCCAAGGCCGGCTGGGCTTGGCAACGCCAGCCATCGTGGCCATGACCGCCAATGCGCTGGCAGCCGACCGCATTGCCGCGCTGGAGGCTGGCATGGCCGATCACATCGGCAAGCCGTTCGACCTTGAGCAATTGATCGAGGTGATTCTGCAGCACGCGCGCAAGGGCGGCGCGGCGGGCGTGGCGGTGGTGGCTGCCGCAGCGACTGCCACTGCGGCAGCGGCGGTTACGGCCGACCCAGCGCAGGGCGGGGCGATGGCGCTGCCTGACGCCGGTCTTAACAGCGCTGCCGCGCTGAAGCGCCTGGGTGGATTGGAGTCGGTCTACCTGATCGCCTTGCGCAGCTTCGTGGTGGAGGCAGAGAAGCTGGCGCAGCAACTGCACGAAGCGCGCAGCGAGCAAAACACGGCCGCAGCCTTGCCGGCGCTGCACACGCTGAAAGGGTTGGCCGGCACCGTCGGCGCCGACCGCTTGGCGACGCTGAGCCAGCTGGCCGAGCGTGCCCTGAAACAAGACGCCGGTGCGTGGTCGCCGCTCGGCCTGGTGCTTGATGCTTGCCCCGGCGTGGCCGAGGACATCGAGCAGCTACTTACTGAAAGCCATCGGCGGTAATCTCCAGTTCCGTGACCTCGCCGTAAGTCTTGGCGATGTCGCGGATATCAGCCGCTTTGCCGATCAACACCGTTTGCAATTGCTTGCGCGGGAAGTGCTTGTTGATCAGCGCCTTGGCCCGCTCCGGCGTCAGGCTGTCGACATCCTTGCTGAAATTGTCGATCTGGGCGCGATCCACTTTGTTGGCGTACATCTCGCCCAGCAAGCCGGCCAACTGCTCGCTGGTCTCGTACTTCGGCGGGAACTGGCCCTTGACGTAAGCCTTGGCCGATTCCAGCGTGGCCTTGTCGATGCCTTGGTCCCACAGCCGTTGGTAGGTCTTGTGCGTGAGCGCCAGCGCCGCCGCAGTCTTATCCGACGCGGTGAAGCTGCTGATGGCAAAGGTGCCGGTCTGCGACAGCGGGCTGAATCCGCTGAACGCGCCGTAGGTCAGGCCGGAGTTCACGCGCAACTCGTCGTTGAGCCACGAGGTAAAGCGGCCGCCCAGCACCGTGTTCAGCACGTGCAGCGGCACATAGTCGGGATCGTTGCGGGCGATGCCGGCGCCGCCGATCAGGTAGGTGGTTTCGATGGCGTCGGCCTTGTTCACCAGCAGCACGCGCGCCTTGTCGGCCTTGATCTTGCCGTTGTCTTGCGCGGCCGGAGCCGGGCCCTTGGCTTGCCATGCGCCGAACAGCGATTCGATCTGCTTGCGCATCTCGCTCTTTTGGAAATCACCGACCACCACGATGGCGGCATTGTCCGGGCGGTAGTATTGCTGGTAGTAGCGCTGCACGTCGCCTTGCTTGAGCGCGCTCACGCTGCTGACCGTGCCGCTGGCGGGAATCGCGTAGGGGCTATCGCCAAACAGCATGGCGCGGTAGTAGTTCTGCACCACGTTGCTCGGCGCTTCCTTGGCTTGCTTGAGGCCGCTCACCTTGCGTTCGCGCAGTTTGCTCAGCTCGGCATCGTCAAAGCTTGGTTGCAGCAGAATTTCGGCGAACAGCGGCAGTAAGGCGGGTGCATCGGCGCGGGCGAAGTTGGCTTGCACGGTGCTGGCCTCGGCGCCGGCGCCCCCGGCCAGGCGCGCGCCACGGTAATCGAAGGCGTTGTCGATGGCGGCTTTGTCATGGGCTTTGCTGCCGAGCAGCAGGGCGTCGCCGGTGAGGTTGGACAGGCCGGGCTGCTTGCCGTCGTTGACGGCGCCGGCTTTCACCACGGCGCGCACTGAGATCAGCGGCACTTCGTGGCGCTCCATCAGGTAGACGGTGAGGCCATTTTGCAGCGTGATGGTGTCGAACTCGGGCAGGCGGAATTCGGCGGCGCTGGCGTGCAGCGCACTGGCGGCCAGGCTGGCGGCGATGATGTTTTTCTTCATGGATCAATCCTCCTTGGCGGCCAGCACGCCGACGGTGCGCTGCGATTTCTTCAGGTATTTGGCGGCGACGGCCTGGATGTCGGCCGTGGTCAGTTTCCGGTAGGCGGCGGGCGCGTCGTACAGCTTTTTGTAGCCGCCGTAGAACACCTCGTAATTGCCTAGCTGGAGGGCCTTGCCGTTGATGGTTTCCTGCTCGCGGTAGAGGTTGACCAGTTTCTGGTTTTTGACTTTTTGCAGTTCCTCGTCGCTGACGCCGTCCTTGACCAGCTTGTCGACTTCGGCCAGCAGCGCGTGTTCCAGCTGCGCCGCTTTGACGTTGGCGGCAGCCACGGCCGACAGGTAGAGCAGGCCGGGATCGAAGCCTTCGAGGCTGTCGGCGCCGACCGTCGTGGCCAGTTGCTGGTCGACCAGCGCCTTGTATAGGCGCGAGGTTTTGCCGTCGGTCAGCACGCCTTGTAGCACCTGCAGCGCGTAGTGATCCGGGCTGTCGGCGGCGGGGATTTTGTAAGCCACGCTGAGGTTGACCGAGGTGGCCGATTCCTTGGCAATGAACACGCGCCGCTCGCCCACTTGCGGCGGTTCGACGGTGCGCACCGGCGGCGGCAGCGCGCGCTTGGGAATGCCGCCGAAGTATTTGGTGGCCAGCTTCTTCACCTCGCCGGTCTTGACGTCGCCGACGATGACCACCACCGCGTTGTTGGGCGCGTAGTAGGTGCGGAAGTAGTGTTCGAGGTCGGCCTGCGTCCACGCCTTGATGTCGGATTCATGGCCGATCACCGGCAGGGCGTAGGTATGGGCGGTGAAGGCCGCGCTGTTGACGTCGATGTACAGCGCCATCAGGTTGGAGTTTTCGAGGTTGGTGCTGCGCTCGGACAGCACCACGCCGCGCTCGCTCTCGACCATTTTCGGATCGATGGTGAGATTGGCGACGCGGTCGCTTTCCAGCGTGAAGATGGTCTCCAGCGCGGCGGCCGGGAACCAGTCCTGGTACACGGTGACGTCGCTGCTGGTGAAGGCGTTGTTGGAACCGCCGGCAGCCTCCATGGTGCGGTCAAACATCTTCGGGCCGAATTTTTTGGAGCCGTTGAACATCATGTGTTCAAAGAAGTGCGACAGGCCGGTGATGCCGGGCGTTTCATTGCGCGAGCCGACTTTCCAGAAGGTGTACATGGTGGCGTTCGGAATGCCGTGCGACTCGAGCACGATGAATTTCATGCCGTTGTTCAGGGTGAAGGTCTGGACCTGATCGGCGCTGGCGGCGGCTTGCGCGGTGGTGGCCAAGGCGAGCATTAAGCTCGCGGCCAGGACTTTCCATTTCATAGCTGCTCCGTGGCGAAGGTGAGCGTAAAGTGTACAACTTTTGATAACTATTTGCGAATGGCAAGCTTAGCGGCTAGCATGTTGTTAAATACAACTGGGAGCTAGGCAATGGAAAAACCGATGAACTGGGTTGAGCATGAACTGAGCATGACGGTGCTGATGACCCCTGATATGGCCAACTTTAGCGGCAACGTCCACGGCGGCACCATCTTGAAGTACCTGGACAGCGTGGCCTACGCCTGCGCCAGCCGCTACTCGGGCAGCTACGTGGTGACCTTGTCGGTGGATCAAGTGATGTTCCTGCAGCCGATCCATGTGGGTGAACTGGTGACTTTCCTGGCCTCGATCAACTACACCGGCCGCACCTCGATGGAGGTGGGCATCCGGGTGGTGACGGAAAATATCCAGCAGCGCCTGGTGCGTCACGCGAACAGCTGCTATTTCACCATGGTGGCGGTCGATTCCAATCGCAAGCCGGTGGAAGTGCCGGTGCTGCAACCGGAAACCGAGGAGCAGAAGCAGCGCTGGGAACAAGCGCTGCTGCGCAAACAAGCCCGCCAGATGGTGCATGGCAACCGCAAGAAATGAGCGGCGCGATAAAACGGCTGGCGGCGCTGGCGATAATGGCGGCGGCGCTGCCGTGCGCGCTCGCTGCGCAGCCTAGCGGCAAGCAGATCATTGGCGATGTGAGCCGCATCGTTGCGCCGGCCGGCGTGCAGGAGAATTTCAAGCTGCACATCAACGGCATCGACCAGTGGGTGTACACGCGCGGGCAGGACCGCAAGAATCCGGTGCTGCTGTTCCTGCACGGCGGCCCAGCGTCGCCAAGCGCCCCGACCATGTGGATGTACCAGCGCCCGCTCGAAGAGTATTTCACGGTGGTCAATTACGACCAGCGCGGGGCCGGCAAGACCTACCTCGACAATAGCCCGGACACGGTGCGGCCTACCTTGAACATCGCACAGTTTGTCGATGATTCGGTCAAGATCGCGGAGCAAGTGTCCAAGCGCTACGGCAAGCGCAAGGTGATCCTGGTAGGCCACAGCTGGGGCACGGTGGTCGGCATGCGCGCCGCGCTGGCGCGGCCGGACCTATTCCATGCTTACGTCGGCATCGGGCAGGTCATCAGCATGCTGGATAACGAAAAGGTCAGCTTCGATTTCGCGCTGGCGCAGGCCCGCAAGGAAAACAACCCGCAGGCGCTGAAGGAACTCGCATCCATCGCGCCTTACCCGGGCGATACGCCGATCACGCGTGAACGCATCGTCATCGAGCGTAACTGGGCGCAGCAATACGGTGGGCTGGCCGCGTATCGCAGCGACTTCGCCTACTACTTCGATGCGCCGCTGCTGTCGCCGGAGTATGACGAGGCTGCCACCAAGGCCATCGACCAAGGCAGCCTGCTGACGCTGGAACGCGTGCTGAATGAGTGGTTGCAGGTGGACTTCAAGCCGGTCCGGCGTTTCCCGATTCCGGTCGTGATGTTCATGGGGCGGCACGATTACACCACGCCGTCCGAACCGACCGCGGCCTGGCTTGCGAAGGTCAAGGCGCCTTACAAGCGCGCGGTCTGGTTCGAGAATTCCTCGCACCTGGTACAGTTCGAGGAGCCGGGCAAGACGCTGGTTAGCTTGCTGGAATACGTCCGCCCGCTGGCCAAGGACTAGCTCTGCTTACGGCGGCGGGTCAGGAACACCAGGCCCGCCGCGATGACCGATGCCGTCGCCAGCGCGTATAAGCCGCCCTGGATCGAGCCAGTTTTCTGCTCAAGGTAGCCGAAGGTGGCCGGAGCGACAAAGCCGCCCAGGTTGCCCAGCGAGTTGATCAAGGCGATCACCGCTGCGGCGATGCGGCTGTCCAGGTAGCCTTGCGGAATCGGCCAGAACAAGGACGATGCGGCCTTGAAGCCGATGCCGGCAAAGCAGATCGCCACGAACGCAAATACCGGGCCGGCGATGGTGGAGGCGAACATGCCGCACGCCGCAATCACCAATGCCACTGCTACCCACGCCTGCTGGTGGCGATAGCGCTGCGCCAAGCCGGCAAACATATACATCGCCGCAATCGAGATGATCCACGGGATCGAGTTGAACAGGCCAACCTGGAACTCGCTGAAGTGCCCCATCTTCTTGATGATGCTCGGCAGCCAGAAGGTGGCGCCGTAGATGGTCAGCTGGATGGCGAAGTAGATGAAGCAGAACAGCGCAATCCGCGAATCTTTCAGCAGCGTGAACATGCTGGCGTGGGCCGGCTTGTTGGCGTCGCGTTCCTTTTTCTCGGCAGCGATGATGGTGGTCAGGGCAGTGCGCTCGGACTCGGTCAGCCACTTGGCATCTTCCGGCCTGGAATCAAGGAAGAACCACACCACGAAGCACAGCGCCACCGAGGCCAGGCCTTCGATGATGAACATCCATTGCCAGCCGTGGAAGCCGCCGCCGTTAATCGATAACAGTGCGCCCGACAGCGGCCCCGACATCACCGACGCCAGCGCCGAGCCGCTCAGGAAAATCGCCATGGCCTTGCCGCGCTCGCGGTTCGGCAGCCACTGGGTGAAGTAGTAGACCACGCCAGGGAAGAATCCGGCCTCGGCCACGCCCAGCAGGAAGCGCATCACGTAGAACGAGGTCTCGCCCTGTACGAAGGCCATGCCGGTGGCGACCACGCCCCAGCTGGCCATGATGCGGGTCAGCCACGCCTTGGCGCCGAAGCGCTGTTGCAGGATGTTGGATGGCACCTCGAACAGCGCATAGGCAAGGAAGAAGATGCCGGCCCCGAAGCCGAACGCAGCCGCGCCGATGCCGAGGTCTTGCTCAAGGTGCGAGCGCACGAAGCCGATGTTGACGCGGTCGATGTAGTTGGCGATGAACATCACCACGAACAGCGGCAAGATGCGCCACTTGACCTTGCTGACGGCCATGTCGAGCACGGTAGGGGCGGCGCTGCTGCTGCCGCTGACTGTAGTTGCTGCGGTAGTCATGAATGTCTCCTTGGTTCTTGTTGTATTTTTTTAGCGAACCATGCAAGGCATTTTGTTGTTGAACTTCCAGCCGGGAATCAGGAACTGCATCGCCACCGCATCGTCCCGCGCGCCCAGCCCCATGTTGTTGTAGAGGTGGTGGGCGGCTTCGATGGCTTCCATGTCCAGCTCGACGCCCAGGCCCGGTGCGGTCGGCACTTGCACCATGCCGCCCTTGATTTGCAGCGGATTGCGCGTAAGGTGCTGGCCGTCTTGCCAGATCCAGTGGGTATCGATGGCGGTGATGTTGCCCGGCGCGGCAGCGGCCACGTGGGTGAACATCGCCAGCGACACGTCGAAGTGGTTGTTGGAGTGCGAGCCCCACGTCAGGCCCCATTCGTGGCACATCTGCGCCACGCGCACCGAGCCTTGCATGGTCCAGAAGTGCGGATCGGCCAGCGGAATATCAACCGATTGCAGCTGGATGGCGTGGCGCATCTCGCGCCAGTCAGTGGCGACCATATTGGTGGCGGTCAGCAGGCCGGTGGCGCGCCGGAACTCGGCCATCACTTCACGGCCCGAGTAGCCGTTCTCGGCGCCGCATGGGTCTTCGGCGTAGGCTAGCACGTTGCCTTTGTCGCGGCACAGGCGGATCGCATCTTTGAGCAGCCAGCCGCCGTTCGGATCGAGCGTGACGCGCGCTTGCGGGAAGCGTTCGTGCAGGGCGGTGACGGCTTCCATTTCTTCTTCGCCACGGAACACGCCGCCTTTCAGCTTGAAGTCGTTGAAGCCGTAGCGCTCGTAGGCGGCTTCGGCCAGCTTGACCACGGCGTCCGGCGTCAGCGCGGCCTCGTTGCGGACGCGCGACCAGTTGTCGGTGGCGTCGGCCGGGGTGTCGGCGTAGGGCAGGTCGGTCAGCTTGCGGTCGCCGATGTAGAACAGGTAGCCGAGCATCTCGACTTCCTTGCGCTGCTGGCCTTCGCCGAGCAGGGCGGCGACCGGCACGCCGAGGAACTTGCCGACCAGGTCGAGCAGGGCGGCTTCCAGCGCCGTGATGGCGTGCACGGCAATGCGCAGGTCGAAGGTTTGCAGGCCACGGCCGCCTGAATCACGGCCGTTCAGCGCGGCGCGGGCGGCGTTGAGCAGGGCGTTGTAGTTGCCGATCGGCTGGTTCAGCAGCAGGGTGCGGGTGTCTTCCAGCGCCTGGCGGATCTTCTCGCCGCCCGGCACTTCGCCGACGCCGGTGTTGCCGGAGCTATCGGTCAGGATCACCAGGTTGCGGGTGAAGTAGGGGCCGTGCGCGCCGCTGAGGTTGAGCAGCATGCTGTCGCGGCCGGCTACTGGGATGACCCGCATGGCGGTGATACGTGGTGTCTCGTTCATGGTTTTCCTTCTAAAATGATTGCGCTGTCATTTCAATCTTAGAGATATGTCGGCGTAAACTCAAGGCAAATTGATGATAAAAAATGATGCGCAATGCTACAATGGCACATCTTTTTTTATCGAGGCTGTCATGAGCGATCTGCGCACTTTGCGGACGAATACCGGGGAAATGCTGGTCAGCGGAGCGACGCTGGCCGATGTGGCCAAGGTGGCTGGCGTGTCGCCGATTACTGTGTCGCGCGCGCTCAACCAGCCGCATCTGGTACGGCCGAATACGGTGGCCAAAGTGCAGGCGGCGGTGCAGCAGACCGGCTACGTCAAGAACATGATGGCGGGGGCGCTGGCGTCCAACCGCAGCCGCTTGGTGTCGCTGGTGCTGCCGACCATCTCCACGCCGATCTTTGCCGATATGGTGCAGGCGGCCAGCGATCATCTGACGGCGGCTGGTTATCAAGTGATGCTGGGCTTGTCCAGCTACGAGGCGTGGCGTGAGGAAGTGCTGGTGGAGACCATCCTCAGCCGCCGGCCCGATGGCGTGATCCTGACCGGCTCGCTGCACACCGACAGCACGCGGCGCCGGCTGCAAGCCTCGCAAGTGCCGGTGGTGGAGGCGTGGGATTTAACGCCGTCGCCGATCGACATGATGGTCGGCTTCTCGCACGAGGAAGTAGGGCACGTGATTGCGCAGCACTTGCTGGAGCAGGGCTATAAGCGCATCGCCATCCTGGCGGTGGAAGATCCGCGCGCGGCGCGGCGCAATCAGGGCTTGCAGGCTGGACTGGCCAAGCACGGCGTGCAGGTGGCGGCGGTGCAGGTCATGCCCTTGCCGTCGACCTTTGCGCTGGGGCGGGATGGTTTGTCGCTGCTGCTGGAGCGCTGCCCGGATGTCGATGCGGTGGTGTGCAGTTCCGACACACTGGCGCACGGCGTGCTGACTGAGGCCATCGCGCGCGGGCTGCCGGTGCCGCAACAACTGGCGGTGGTTGGCTTCGGCGATTTGAATTTTGCGGCGCGCACCTACCCGCCGCTATCGACTGTGCGCGTCGATGGCGCTAATATCGGACGTGTGGCAGCGCAAGCGATATTGGATCGGCTGGAAGGCAAGGCGGTAGCCGGCCTGACCGACACCGGCTTCCAGTTCATCCAGCGCGGCAGCACCTAAACCGATAACAACAGGGAGGCCGGCATGGAAATGAAACGCATCAATGCGGGGAAATTGCGGGCCATCGGCTACGACGCGCGCGACAAGCTGCTGCGGGTGGAGTTCGAGGACGGCACGGCCATGGACTATTCGGGCGTGGGCAACGAAGTGTGGCGCAAGCTGTCGACTTCCGGCTCGGCGTGGAGCTACTACCGCGACAACATCGAGGAAGAGTACACCGGCCGCAAGGGCGTGGTCCGCAAACCAACCACGCGCGCGGATCTGGAAGACCTGTTCAAATCGCCTGGCGAATAAGGCGCGCGAATCCATAGTCCCGCCATGTTTCGCGAGGATTGAATACTAGGCTTTCTTCGCCGGCGTGCCGAAGGAAACCCATTCTTGTTCCATGTCTTCTTCGATCTGGCTGAGCGTTTTGCTGGCGGTGGCAACGTCAACTGCCTCGTAGCGGATCGAGCGCAGTAGCGACTCCTGCCGTTTGGCCTTGCGCCAGAACCATGCCGATTTCTGTTCAAAGCGGAAGGTCGTGGTAGTCGCGATCATCGCGGCGGGGATGGACGCGAGTACCGCTGTCACCTGCGGCGGAATGCAGGGAAAACTGACTGAAATGCCGGCCAGGATACTCGACACCACGGAAGCGCCTGCGACCATGTATCCCAAAAAGTAATTCCTGCGCGCGTAGTAGCGCGATGCCGCAATGGCCGCTACCAGTTCTGCCTCAAGCGTATCCAAGTTAACCCCCCCCCCTAGTTTTAATGTTTATTTGATAAGGTAACATTTTTCCAGTCCGGTGGATATTGGCTTCATTTACGCAACAAGCTCGCGATCTTCATGTACATTCAGTTTTGAAAGTGATATTATCTTGATAATAGATTTTTTAAACCAGTAACAATAACTAGGGGACGAAAATACTATGTCAAAACATCTTGCTGCTGTCGCGCTGGCGTTCGCATCACTGACCACCAATGCCGCCACCATCCACCCGCTGGGCGATCAACTGCCAGTGGGCTTTTCAACGAACAACTACTTCTCTGGTAATGCGCGCGGCTGGGAGTTCACCGCAGGCGTCGCCGGCATCTCGGTCTCGGAACTCGGTATTGCCCCGGTCAGCAGCGGGTCGTACACGGTGAGTTTGTGGGACGTCGCAACCCAGTCGGTGCTCGCCCAGACCACCATCTCGAACGTCAGCGGTGAGCAGTGGAACTGGGCGAACCTGACGACCCCGGTGGCGCTCACCATGGGAGCAAGCTACCTGGTGATGGGCATTGGTAACGATTCAGGCCAGAGCTATTACTATGGCAGCGGTCTGCCGTCATCGTGGTATCCAACCGGCGACATCAACTACACGAGGATGATGTACTGCAACGGCTGTACCGCCAATTCCTATCCGTACGACACCCTGAGCGGCTATCAGTACGGCGTGGTGGATATCGGCTACACGGTCAACGCGGTGCCGGAGCCATCCACTTACGCCATGCTCGGCCTCGGCGCATTGGTAGTGGGTCTGGCCATCCGCAGGAAATCTTAAAATACAGGGACTGGGGAGCCATGCTAGAATTGGTTCATGAATTTCGTAATGGAGGTATTTATGAACACCAAGGTTCCTAGCATCTAATCTAAGCCTTAGCGCCGAGGATCACTTCTTCGGCGCGCCCTCATCTTGGGCTTTTGGCTTCGCCTCAGCATAGGGGCGGTCAATGAACCTGCTTCTTAACAAGTCTTCTTCAAGCGCATTGAAGTCGTTGTCATCCCAGATTTCGCGCCAAGTCCAGATTCCGCTGCTCATTCCTTTTTCCAGTATCCCTAAAGCAGTCTCTTTATCACTGGCCATGCCGCGTTTGCCGAAGCGTTTGGCGAGTGCACACGCGTAGTTGTATTCCCGATCATCATATTTCATCGGATTAAATTTGATCGACTTTTCGGCCCAACGAACTGCGTCGTCCAAAGACTCAGCGCGCATAGAAAAAATGCACAAAGTTGCCACGATGTAGCCAAGTATGCGTTGAATCGCAGCGGTTTGACTTTGATCGCTTGATTGGGCTGATTGAGTGCGTCGCGCCAGGAGCTTTTCTGCGCGCTCGAATAATTCGTGCCCTGCACCCAGGGCCAAGGTGGCTACCCGTTGTAACTCGACCGTGTTCTCGCCTTTAAGCAGATTTTCCACCTCATCAATTTTTATCGACAGTTGATGCATGTCTAAAAGGATCGAGGTGAGCTCCTGCATTTCCCACAGCGAGGACTCCAGGCGAGGGACGACTTCATTTTTTAGTTTTTCGACTTCCGTTAATTTTCTTTCGGACTCTGCCAAATTCTCAAAAAGCCGTGCCTTTGTTTCGGTCCAGCGTTTGTATTCCTGGAAGCCAAAAAAAGTCAGGATCACGGCTATAGCGCTCAGCGCAATGCCGACGACCTTCAGGATTCCCACTAACGACTCTTCGTTAGACTGCGCCGACTTGATGGCGGACTGGGCGGTTGCCGACACTTGTTCGAGATTTGACTTTGCGGAATCGATCGCAGACTGCGCCGTAGCTGAGACTTGTTCAAGATAATTAGATTGAACCACCACGAAGCCTGGCGGGATCGGCGGAAGCGGAGTGTTCGTCGGCGGCGCAGGCGCAGCCTTGGCCGTTGCGCATTGTTTGCATTTTCCGCTTGTCCCATTGTTCTGAACAACGACAACACCTTGTGGGTAGGATACGGCTTGCCCAGAGACCACCGTGCCTGGTTGAGTGTCTTGAGCGACGACTCCAAAACAAACAGTTTGCATTACCATCGCAAACGCCACAGATTTGCAGTTGGCAAAAGTACTTATTTCCACTGTTCTGTTATGCACGGAATCGTCCCGGGTCATCTGGCACTCCCTCTCAAAAGAACGACTTATTTAAAAGTTAAGAATATCATCGCCGAGCCAATTAAAGTAAAAATTTGGCTTGGTATGAATCGCTTAAAGAACTCAGGCGCATCGTTCTTCGATTGAGTGAATCCATTTGAAACCTCGCGAGTGCTGTGGTTTAATCGAACGATCTTTGCTTCCCTCGATTGCCATGTCCGACGCCACTCTTCAGCAAGACCTTCCAGCGTATCGAGTCGAACGCTCTTCCGTGCACGGTAACGGTGTGTTCGCGCAGCGCGATATTGCGCCCGGTGAGCGCATCGTTGAGTATGCAGGCCGTGAAATTACCTGGGACGAAGCCCAGGTGCGGGCCGAGGAGCAGGGCGGGCCGCATAATCACACCTTCTTTTTCAGCCTCGCCAACGGCAATGTGATCGACGGCGGCGACCATGGCAACGAGGCCCGCTTCATCAACCATTCCTGCGAACCGAATTGCGAGGCGATCGAGGAAGAAGACGGCCGCATCTTTATCTACGCCCTGCACGACATCAAGCGGGACGAAGAACTCAGTTATTCCTACCCGCTGATTTACGAGGGCCGCCACACGCCGGCCATCAAGCGCGCGTTTGCCTGCCGCTGCGGTGCGCCCAATTGCACCGGCACCATGCTGGCGCCCAAGCCGCGCAAGCGCAAGCCTAGGCCTGCACCAGCATCGCTTGTAGATTCCGTCCCTGCCGCAGCAGTTGTTCAAAGTCCGCAGCCGGTAGCGGCGGGCTGAAGTAGTAGCCCTGGATCTCGTCGCAGCCATGGCGGCGCAGGTAGTCCAGCTGGCTTTCGGTCTCCACGCCCTCGGCAATCACGCGCAGCTTGAGGTTGTGCGCCAGCGCGATGATGGAGACCACGATGGCCGCCTCGTCGTCTTCCTTGATGTCGCTGACGAAGGAGCGGTCGATTTTCAGCACGTCGATCGGGAAGTGCCGCAGGTAGGAGAAGCTGGAATAGCCGGTGCCGAAGTCGTCTATCGACAGCGCCAGCCCCAGCGCCTTCAGCTTGTGCAGCAATTCCACCGCCTGCGCCACGTCGTGCATGAACAAGCCCTCGGTCAGCTCGATGTCGAGGCAGGCCGGCGGCAGGCCGGTCTCGGCCAGCACCTGCGCGATGGAATGCAATAGCTGCGGCTCGCTGAACTGGCGCGGCGACAAGTTGACGGCGATGCGCAACATGCCATGCCCATCGTCCATCCAGCGGCGGGCCTGGGCGCACGCAGTCCTTAACACCCAGGCGCCGATTTCCACGATCAGCCCAGTCTCTTCAGCCAGCCCGATGAAGCGCTGCGGCGCCACCATGCCCAGTTCCGGGTGCTGCCAGCGCAGCAGCGCTTCCATGCCGACCACGCGGCCCGTCTGCAAGTCCACCTGCGGCTGGTAGTGCAGCACGAATTCCTGCCGCTCCAGCGCGTTGCGCAGCGCGCTTTCGATGCGCAGCCGCTCGCGTGCCTCTTCGTTCATGGCCGGTTCGTAGAACTGGGTGTTGTTGCGGCCCAGTTTCTTGGCGCGGTACATGGCAATGTCCGCATGCTCGATCAGGCGCTGGGCCGAGGTGCCGTCCGCGCCGTACACGGCCACGCCGATCGAGCAGGTGACGAAAAATTCTTTGCCCTCCAGCATGGCCGGCTGGGTCACGGCGCGCATGATGCGCTGGGCGATGTCGCGCGAGGCTTCTTCCGGGTACTCGGTCAGGATGGCAACGAACTCATCGCCCGACAGCCGCGCCACGGTGTCGCTCTCGCGCACGCTGTCCTGCAGGCGCTGGGCCACGGTCTTGAGCAGCTGGTCGCCGGCCTTGTGGCCGAGGCTGTCGTTGACGAACTTGAAGCGGTCGAGGTCGATCAGCATTACCCACAGCGGCTTGCCGCTTCGGTTGGCAAACGCCACGGCCTGCGTCAGCCGGTCTTGCAGCAGCACGCGGTTGGGCAGGCCGGTCAGCACGTCGTGGTGGGCGATGTGCTGGATGCGCTGTTCGGCCAGCTTGCGCTCGGTGATTTCGGTGCCGGTGCCGCGATAGCCTTTGAATTTGCCCTCGCGGTCAAACACCGGCTCGCCGGCGCTGCTGAACCAGTGGGTCTGGCCGTCGGTGCCGGGCTGTGAATATTCCAGATTGCTGAACGGCAGGCGCGCCTCCAGCGTGGCCCGGTGGTCGCGGCCCCAGCGGTTGTTCCACATTTCCGGCTGTAGTTCCCAGCGCGTCTTGCCGATGAATAGCTTGGGATCTTGCTTGCCTTTGTCGAAGAAGCCGCCGGTGATGCTGGTGAAGCGGAATTCCTCATCCTGCTCCCAGTACCAGTCCGACGACAGCGCCAGCAGGCGGCGGAAGCGGTGCTCGCTTTCTTGCAGTGCTTCCTCGGTGCGCTTGCGGGCGGCCACGTCTTCGGCCAGCTTGTCGTTGCTGGCCTGGAGGGCGACGGTGCGCTCATCGACCAGCCGCTGCACGCGCTTGGAGCGGCGCGCCAGCGAGTTGACGAAGGCCGCCGTCAGCAGCGAGAACAGCAGGCCGCCGACCAGCGTCGACAGCGAGCCCAGATGATGCGGCAGGAAGGGGCGCGGCAGCGGCGTCACTTGCACGTGCCACGACTTGCCGGCGGCGCTGAAGGCGCGCACGTAGGGCTCGCGGTAGTCGAAGGCCAGCCAGCGTTGCAGCGGGCGCGGCGCCGGCGCCTCGGTGGCGGGCTGGCCGCGCGTGTAGACCAGGTTGGCCGGGCGGATGTCGTCGCCGATGTAGACCTGCACCATCAGTTCGCGGTCATTGAGCAAGTCGGCCGCCAGCAGGATTTTCTGGATCAGGTCGGCCGAGCGGATCACCGCGCTGGTATTGCCCAGCCATGCGGCGCGCCGCTGCGCGGCCGTGCCCAGTTCGGCGCCGGGACGGTAGACCGGCATCATCATCACGAAACCTTGTTGCACGGCCCGTTCCTGCTCCAGCCGCATCAGCGCGGTGGTGCGCGGCTGGCCGCTGTCCACCGCTTCGGCGACGATGCGGGCCATGGCCGGCAGCGAGGCCACGTCCAGGCCGAAGGCAGCCTCGTTGCCTTCCAGCGGTTCCAGGTAGTCGACAATGATGTGCTGCGGACGCGGCGTCAGCGGCTGCTGGCCGCTGTCGTGCAGAAAGTAGCCGGGATAGCGCAGCCTGACCTCGGCCTCGTGGCGGCGCGCGCTGGCCGTGTCCATCACGCGGTGGAAATTGAAAGCTTGGACGAATGGGTAACGCTCCAGCAGCGGCTGGGTGAAACCGGCAAACTGCTCGCGGTTGACCACGCCCACCGACTTGAACAGGCCGTTGATGATGGTGACCAGCTCCAGCGTATCGTCGAGGCCGCGGCGGATCGCCGCCGCGCGCATGTGGCCGCGCTGCTGGAAGCTCAGCTCCATCTTGCTGTATTCCAGCGCGCTCACGGCCACGAACAGCAAGCCGGTCACGGCGAGGCCTGTCATCAGGGTCAGGATGGCCGCCAGCGATATCCGGGATGACTTGCGGGAGGACGACATGACGCGCTTTCCGGGACGGTGTGTGGCAGGGCGCGGGCGGGGCTAGGGGCCGCAGGGATGCTAGCTAGTGTGTCACAAAACATGCCTGCGGGACAGACTTGGTGTTAAATAACCACGCTCCAGGCTCAGGCCCATCTCAGCTTGAGCACGATCCAGTGCGCCAGCAAGCGGTTCAGCAGCGGCAGCGCCAGCCCGCCGGTGCGCGCCACTTTCTGCTGCATGGCCAGCGCCGGCGATGGCGCGCCGCCCTTCACCGCGAACAGGATGCGGTTGTTGCCGGCGATGCCGTTGAACCAGCAGATGCGGCCCTGGAACGCTTGCCGCAGGCGGCGCAGCATGGCGCTGTAGTTGGGATCGTAGCTGAAGATGTTGGACACCATCACGCCGCCGGGACGCAGGGCGCGGCGGCAATCGGCGTAGAAGGCGGCGCTGCCTAAGGCCGGCGGCAAGCCCTCGGCGTCGAAGCCGTCCACCAGCAGCACATCGGCGCTGTTGTCGAGCTTGCTCATGTAGTCGACCGCGTCGGCCTCGATCACGCGGAAGCGGGCGTTGTCGCGCGGGATGGCGAATTGCTCGCGCAGGGCGATCACGTCCGGGTTCAATTCCAGCACCGTGATGCGGCAGTGCGGCAAATAGCGGTAGCAGAACTTGGCCAGCGAGCCGCCGCCCAGCCCGACCATGACAATGTGCTCGGGGCGTGGATGGAACAGCACAAAGCACATCATGGCGCGCACATAGCTGAGCACGAGGTCGTCCGGGCGCGACAGGCGCATCTCGCTTTGCACCATGCCGGGCTGGAACTCCAGCAGGCGCTTGTCGCCGTGGGTGCGTACCTGGGGTCGATGCGTGGGCTTGGTGGGCTGCGTCAAGTTGTGTTGTATTGTGGATTTACGTAGGGAATCATAGTAGCATGGCGTTAGCACAGGCCAGCCCCTCCGGCGGCCAACTTGGAGAGAGATAACGATGTTTTTAGACCACCCTACGCTTACCGCCACCAACAGCTTTACCGAGCCTGACCGTCTGGAGCGCCTGACCCGCGTCTATGGCTACGTGGCGGCCTTGGCTGATCTGGCCGGCAAGCAAAGCTTTATCGAGAAAGTCAGCCAGCTGCATGACCACAAGGGCACGCTGATCGTGTTCTGGCACGACAGCCCGACCGAGGACGAAAAAGCCTTCTTTACCCAGGCCTGGGCCAGCAAGATGGGCGACGGCAGCAACAACGTGGAACACGAGGTCTGAGGCCAGGGGCTGACATCGGGCTGCGCTCATGGATATAAAAACCTTGCTGTTGGCGCTGGCGCTGGGCAACTTGAGCCTGTGCGCGGCGCTGTTCTTTTTTGATGCCGAGGCCCGCCGCTGCGGCCAGGGCTCCCGCCTCCACGCCACCTGGGCGTGGGCCAAGCAATGCCAGGCCGTGGCCTGGGGCTTGTTGTATTGCCGCGGCGTGCTGCCCGATTTCCTGACCATCCCATTTGCCAACGCCGTGCTGTTTGCCGGCTTTGCGCTCGATGCTTCCGCGCTGTGGGAGCAGGCCGGCCGCCGGGTGTGGCGCAAGTATCTGCTGCCGGCGCTGGGCGCCTTCATAGGCGTGTACACCGGCGCTTGGCTGTTGCAGCTGCCGGCCGGCGGCCGCATTGCGATTGCGTCGGTGGCGGCAGGCTTCTTCTTCCTGTCCGGCGCGGCTGCGCTGGGACGCGGCTGGCGCAACGGCACGCTGTTGCGGCGCTACATCGTGGTGCTGATGGTGGTGCTCAGCGTCGCCGTGGTGGCGCGCGGCCTGTGGTCGCTGTTGCCGGAAGGCGTCAGTGGCGTCAGCATGCTGGTAGTGCAGGGCGCAGGCGTCGGCGCGCTGTATTTGATGATGCTGGGCAATGCTTTTGGCTATCTGCTGCTGGCGCGCGAGCAGGCGCAAGGCGAGCTGGCGCGGCTGGAAGTGGTCGATCCGCTGACCGATGTGCCGAACCGGCGCGGCTTCTATCAAGCGCTGACGCCGTGGATTGCGCTGGCGCGCCGTCCCGGCATGCCGACGTCGCTGATTGTGCTGAATCTCGATCAATTCAAGCGGGTCAACGACAGCTACGGCCATCCGGCCGGCGACATGGTGCTGAAGGCCATGGTCGATGTCTGCAAAAAGCAGTTGCGCGATTCCGACCAGATGGGCCGCCTGGGCGGCGCCGAATTCGCGATTCTGCTGCCGCGCACTTCGCTGGAAGATGCGGCCATGGTGGCGGAGCGTATCCGCCAGGCCGTGGCGGCGTTGCCGGTGAAGGCGGAGAAGGCCATCATCAATATGACGGCAAGCCTGGGCGTGACGATCATCCGCGCCGAGGACAGCACCGTGAGCCTGTTCAAGCGCGCCGATGAGGCGCTGCAAGCGGCCAAGCAGGCGGGCCGCAATCGCGTGGCGGAGGCGGAAGTCATCAGGCTGTAACAAATCAGGCATATCTTGCTTATAATGGTGTAAATCGTTTAGTCAGATTCCAAGAATATGTATGCAGCCGTAGACCTCGGGTCAAATAGTTTTCGTCTCCACATCGGCAAGCATGATGGCGAGGCCATACGCGTTTTAAAAAGCATGCGCGAGCCGATACGGCTTGCCGCAGGGCTGGACAAGGACGGCTATCTCACGCCGGCCGCCATGCAGGCGGCGCTCAACTGCCTGAAGAACTTCCGCGCCGTGCTGGCCGGGTACAAGCTCGATGCGGTGCGCGTGGTCGCTACCTCCGCCATGCGCGTGGCGCGCAATTCCACCGCCTTCTTGCCGGAGGCCGAGCAAGCCATCGGCTACCCGATCGAGATCATCTCCGGCGAGGAGGAGGGCCGCTTGATCTACATGGGCGTGGCGCATGCGGTCAACCTGCCCGGCGAGCGCCGGCTGGTGATCGATATCGGCGGCGGCTCCACCGAGTTGATTCTCGGGCGCGGGCAGGAGATTGAAAAAGTCGAGTCGTTCAGCGTCGGCACGGTCAAGCAAAGCCTGTCGTTCTTTATCGGCGGGCGAGTCGATGCGCCGTCGTTCGAGGCGGCCATCCTGTCGGCGCGCAGCCATTTTGAAGACGCCGCGCCGCCATACCTGCCGCAATACTGGAAGCAGTGCTATGGCTCCTCCGGCACCGCGCGTACGATTGCCGACATCATCATCAAGAACGGGCTGGGACGCGAAGTCAATGCAGAGACGCTGGACGCGCTCAAGCAGCGCTTCATCGACTGCGGCCATATCAGCAAGATCGATCTTCCGGGCTTGAAGCCGGATCGCGCCGGCACCATCATCGGCGGGCTGGCGATTTTGATTGGCCTGGTGCGCGAATTGGGCATCCCGGTGGTGCAGCCGATCGAGGCAGGCCTGCGCATGGGCGTGATGTGGGACTTGCACCTGCGCTCGACCAAGCGTGACCGCCGCGAGCAATCGGTGCAAGCGTGCGTGCAGCGCTTCCACGTCGACGAGCGCCGCGCCAACCGCGTGGCCGATGACGCGGCGGCGCTGTATGCGCAAACCAAGCCGTCGTCCGATCAGTACAGCCGCCACCTGTATTGGAGCGCGCTGCTGCACGAGATGGGCATGGTGGTATCGCACACCGGCTATCACAAGCACGCCGCCTACATCATCGAAAACGCCGACCTGCCGGGCTTCACGGCGCGCGAACAGCGCACCATGAGCCGCCTGATCGTGGCGCACAAAGGCAATCTGCGCAAGGTGGCGGAGGTGCTGGCCGATCCTGATTTTGCCAAGGCGATTGTGGCGCTGCGGCTGGCGGTGCTGTTCATGCACTCGCGGATCGATATCGACTTCACGCAGATTAAGTTGCGCTTCAAGAGCCGCATCGAGCTGGAGATCCGGCGCGAGTGGGTAGCCGAGCATCCGACCTTGTCCTACTGGCTGGAGAAGGAACAGGAACAGTGGGATGAAGTCGGTGTAGACTTCACCATCCGAACCAGCGGCTAAGCGGGAGACGCCATGATCGACAGGACGAAAAGCTATTGCGCTTGCATGTTGCTAGTCCTGTCCTTGCCCTTCTCTGTGACTGCTGGTGCTGCGCCCAAAGAAACCGTTAAGCTGTGCTACGAAGCGCAAGACGTACTGCCTTGGCGCACCGAGAAGGGCGGCGGTCTCAATTTCGAGCTGCTTAAGCTGGTGGAGCAGCGGCTCAATATCCATTTCGATTTTCAAAGTATTCCGTGGAAGCGTTGCCTGGCGCAGTTGAAGGCTAACGCGGTGGACGGCGCTTTCGCCGTCAGCTACAAGCCGGATCGGCGTGAGCTTGGTGAATATCCGGGCGGCGAAAACGTCGACGCCAGCAAGCGTATGCACACCGATACCTACGTGGTCTTGCGCCGCAAGGGCAGCAAGGTGGAGTGGGATGGTAAGCACTTCAGCAATCTCGACGGCGCCGTCGGTTTCCAGCTGGGCTACTCGGTGGGCGATGTTCTGCGCGCACAGAACCTGGAAGTGGACGAGGGCAGCCAGCGCGCCGATGAACTGGTGCGCAAGCTGATTGCCGGCCGCCTGGCGGCAGCAGCGGTGGGCGGCAGCGACGCCGCCGGTTTGATGCGCGGCCCGCTGGCGCCGCAGCTGGAGCAGCTGCCGATACCGATCATCGAGAAGCCGTACTTCTTGATTCTGTCGCACGCGCTGGTGGCGTCCAAGCCGCAACTGGCGGCGCGCATCTGGAGCGCGGTGGAGCAAGCCCGCAACAGCGCCGCCTACAAGAAACTGGTGCAAGCCGAAGGAGCCCGTCATTGACACGCGGGACAAGCCGTTGAGCGACGGCGGCGGCCCGTTCGCGCAACTGCGGCTGGCCTGGCGGCGCAATATCCTGCTGCGGCTGGGCTTTGGCATTTTCCTCGCGGTGGCGATTTCCACCGCCATCTACACCACTTACGTGATGCGCACCTTGCGCAGCGAGGCCGAACAGAATCTACGCGAACGCGCCGAGCGGCTGGCGGCGGTGCTGTCGCAAGCCTTGGCGCGGCCACTGTTCGACATCAATAGCGCGGCGGTATCGAGCGTGGTCGATGCATCGGGCGCCACGCCGGAGGTGCTGGTGCTGCGCGTGCTCGGGCCGAATGGCGCGGAGCTGGCCAGTTATGTGTCGCCGATGAAGGTGCCGGTATCGTCGATCCACGTGCGGCGCGAGATCCAGTTCAGTGATGCGCGCCGTAGCTATCCGGTCGGCTCGATCGATCTCGCGTATTCGCGCCAGCAGATGGATGCGGACTTGCAGCGGCAGATCGTCAACACGGTGGCGGCCAATCTGCTGCTGGCGCTGGGGATCGTGCTGTCGATCTTTATCGTGGGCCGGCGCGCGGCGCGGCCGTTTGCCGATATCCGCATAGGCCTGGAAAAGCTGACGCGCGGCGAGACCGACATCAAGCTGTCCGGCGTGGGGCGTGCCGACCAGGTGGGGCGGCTGTCGGACGCGGTGCTGCGCTTCCGCGATACGCTGACGCGCCTGCGCGATGCCGAGCGTGAGCTGCGCGATCTCAACGCGGAGCTGGAGCAGCGTATCAGCATCCGCACGGCGGAGCTGACCCGCACCACGCAGCAGGCGCGCGATAGCCAGGCCAAGCTGCAAACCA
This sequence comes from Duganella rivi, assembly GCF_009857435.1. GTDB lineage: Bacteria > Pseudomonadota > Gammaproteobacteria > Burkholderiales > Burkholderiaceae_D > Rugamonas > Rugamonas rivi. The sequence continues at coordinate 502,879 of NZ_WWCK01000004.1, read as the reverse complement.
TCGTGGATACTGCGCTCGACGCGGTGGTGCGCATGGATCTCGATGGCCGCATCGTTGGCTGGAACCGGCAGGCGGAGGTCATCTTCGGCTGGCCGCGCGAGGAGGCGCTGGGGCTGGAGCTGGACAAGACCATCATCCCGCCGCGCTTCCGTTACGAGCACAAGCGCGGCATGCAGCGCTACATGAGCGGCGGCAGCAGCGGCGTGCTTGATACCCGCATCGAGGTGTACGCCTTGCGCCGCAACGGCGAGGAATTCCCGATCGAGCTGGCGATAACGCAAGTGAAGATCGAGGAGCGCGATAGTTTCGAGTTCTGCGCCTTTATCCGCGATATCAGCGAACGGCGGGAGCGTGAACAAAAACTGGTCAACGCCAACGTGATGGCGGAGGCGGCCAACATCGCCAAGTCGGAATTCCTGGCCAATATGAGCCACGAAATCCGCACGCCGATGAGTGCCGTGATCGGCATGGCTTACCTCGCGCTGCGCACCGAGATGACGCCCAAGCAGCACGACTACATCAGCAAGATCCACCGCGCGGCCTTGACGCTGCTGGGCATCATCAACGACATCCTCGATTTTTCCAAGATCGAAGCAGGGCGCTTGGAGGTTGAGGCGATTCCGTTTTCGCTGGAAGATGTGCTGGTCAACGTGAATAGCGTAACGGCGCAGCGCGCGGCCGACAAACGGCTGACTTATGTGATCGGCGTTGCGCCTGAAGTGCCGCGCTACCTGGTTGGTGATCCGCTGCGACTGGGGCAGGTGCTGATTAATCTGGTGAACAACGCCGTCAAGTTTACGCTGGAAGGCAAGCTGGAACTGCGCTGTGAGCTGCATAAGCAGCGCGAAGACAAGGTGATCTTGCGCTTCACAGTCAGCGACACCGGCATCGGCATGACGCCGCAGCAGAAATCGCGCTTGTTCCGCGCTTTCAGCCAAGCCAATGGTTCGACTACCCGGCAGTATGGCGGCACCGGGCTGGGGCTGTCGATCTCGCAGCAGCTGGTGCGGCTGATGGGCGGCGATATTGAGGTGGAGAGTGAAGTGGATCAGGGCTCCACCTTCCAGTTTGATTTGCCGTTTGCCTTGTCGGATGCGGCGGCGCTGGCGGTGCAGATGGCGGTGCATAACGGCCCGGCGGGCGATCTGCAGCTGGCGGCGTCGCCGCGCCGCACGGCGCGCGTGCTGCTGGCCGAGGATAGCGCCGATAATCAAGACGTCACGCGCGCGTTGCTGGAATTGCAGGGGCTGGACGTGGAGGTGGTGAGCAATGGCAGCGAGGCGGTGTCACGCTTGCTGGAAGCGGGGCCGCGCGCTTATGACCTGGTGCTGATGGATCTCGGCATGCCGGTGATGGATGGCCACGAGGCGACCCGCTTGCTGCGCGTGGATAGCCGCTTTAACGAGCTTCCCATCATCGCCGTGACCTCGAACGCGCTGGCTGGCATGCAGGCGCGCTGCATCGAGGAGGGCATGCAGGACTACCTCACCAAGCCTATCGACCCGCAGCGCCTGTATAGCGTGTTGTCGCGCTGGCTCGGCATATCGATGAAAGTGATTCCACCGGTGCCGCCGCTGCCGGAATATGGCGAGGATGCCACGGCCGCCAGCGCGGCCGACGTGCAGAAAACCTTGCTGGACTTGGCCGCGCTGCTGGCGGAGTTCAGCGGCGAGAGCATGGACTATTTCGAGCGCGCGCAGGCGAGTTTGGCGACCGTGCTATCGCCGTCGGAAATGGCGCGGCTCAATCATCACATGGAGCAGTATGAGTTTGAGGCGGCCGGCAAGCTGCTGGCCGAGGCTATTAAAAAACTGGAGACATCATGAACAATAATAATCGCGCGACTGTGCTGATTGTGGACGATACGCCGGACAACATCACCTTGCTGTCCAGCCTATTGAAGGACAAGTATCACACCAAGGTGGCGACCAGCGGGGCGACGGCCCTGCAGATCGTGGCCTCGTCCAAGGTGGACTTGATCCTGCTCGACATCATGATGCCGGATGTGGATGGCATTGAAACCTGCCGCCGGCTAAAAGCCGATCCTGCCAGCGCAGGGATTCCGGTGGTTTTCTTGACGGCGAAAAGCCAGCAGGAAGACGAAGCGCTGGGCCGCAGCGTGGGCGCGGTAGACTTCTTGCGCAAGCCGGTGAATCCAGATCAATTGTTCACGCGCGTGGCTGCGCATCTGAAATGATATATACTGTTTATATTGTTGACTAAATTGGAGTAAGCATGGCCACCAAAGCAGCCCCGAAAACCGCCGTAACCAAGACCGCCGCCAAGCCGGCAGCCGCCAAGCCGGCGCCAAAAGCTGTTGTGAAACCTGCAGCAAAACCAGCCGTGAAAGCCGCCGCCAAACCAGTGGCCGCAAAGCCAGCCGCCGCAAAGCCGGCACCGAAAGCTGCGGCCAAGCCGGCACCGAAGGCTGCGGCCAAGCCGGAACCGAAGGCTGCGCCGAAAGCCGCCGCCAAGCCGAAAGCCGCTGCCAAGCCAGCCGCGCCAGAAGTGAAAGTCAAAGCCGTCAAGGAAAAACTGGTACGCGACAGCTTCACCATGCCGGAAGCCGAATACGCAGTACTGGGCCAGGTAAAGAAAACCGCGCTGAAAGCCGGCTTCGAAGTGAAAAAGAGCGAACTGCTGCGCGTCGGCGTGGCGCTGATCTCGCAAATCGACCTGGCCACTTTGAAAAAAGTGCTGGCCAGCCTGCCGCAGTTGAAAACCGGCCGTCCTAAAAAAGCCTGATTTAAAAACAACATGTCATGAAAATGACATTCAGTTGTCATTTTCTTGAAAAATTCGCTGGTTACGCTTGCTTCGTCTTCCACACAACAGGGATGAAGCATGCAAACCTCGATCATACAAGCGGACGTCCGAGCAGCGTCTGGCAAGCTGGTACTCAGTATGGCAAGCACGCCGGAAGAACTGCGCGAAGTGCAGCGCTTGCGCTACAAGGTCTTTATCGAAACCATGGGTCTGAGCGCGCTGCAAAACGCCGACGGCCTCGATAGCGATGAATTCGACGAACATTGCGATCACCTGATCGTGCGCGACGCCGACAGCCTGATGGTGGTCGGCACCTACCGCCTGCTGAGCGCCAACCGCGCCCGCAAGCTGGGTCGCTTGTACTCGGAAGGCGAGTTTGACCTGGGCCGCTTGAATAACATCCGCAGCCGCATCGTGGAAGCGGGCCGCGCTTGCATCCATCCTGATTATCGCGGCGGCAGCGTGATCATGCTGCTGTGGTCTGGCCTGGCCGAGTATATGCGCCGTGAGAACGCCGAGTTCCTGGTTGGCTGCGCGAGCATCTCGCTGGCCGATGGCGGTCACAATGCGGTGGCCGTGTACCAGCAACTGGCGGCCAAGAACCTGGCGCCGATCGAATACCGCGTCACGCCGCACCTGCCGTTCCCGTTCTCCAAGCTGGAAGCGTCGCAAAAGCCGCAAGTGCCTGCGCTGTTGAAAGGCTATATGCGCTCGGGTGCGTGGATTTGCGGCGAGCCGGCATGGGATCCTGATTTCGAATCGGCCGACCTGTTCCTGCTGATGCCTTTGGCGAACCTGGATACACGCTACGCCCGTCACTACGGCGTCGGCGAGCAGCAAGCTGCCTGACGAGGTTTTCCAGCCCCGTGTAGAATAAGCCGTTGTGCTAATTCTGCGGGGCTGTGATGAAGTTGGATTTAGAGTCGGATAAAACGGGCTACCAAGAACGCCCGGTAACGCGCCATCGCGGCGCGGACGCCGCTCGCACCACCGACCGCGTGATCGAAGAAGTACCGGTTGCGCTGGTTTTCAATGGCATCTCGCATGCCGTCATGATGGTTACCCCGCGCGACCTCCAGCCGTTTGCTATGGGCTTTGCCCTGACCGAAGGATTAGTCTCCCAGGCTTCCGACGTGTTTGACATTGAAGTGCGCGAGCATGCGCGCAGCTTCGAGATCGACATCACCATCGCCACGCAGGAATTCGTGCAGCTCAAGCAGCAGCGCCGTTCGATGGCGGGGCGCAGCGGTTGCGGCGTGTGCGGGATCGAGAGTTTGGAGTCGCTGGACTTGCAGCCGGAGCGCATCGAGGCCGCGCCACTGGCCGGCCCGCTTCAGCCGGCCATTGCGCGCGCGGCGTCGGAACTGGGAGCGCATCAAGATTTACAGCGCGCCACTGGCGGCGTGCACGCGGCGGCGTGGTGCAGCGCCGATGGCGCGGTGCTGCGCGTATGCGAAGATGTTGGCCGCCACAACGCGCTCGATAAACTGATCGGCCACCTGGCCTTGGACGGGGTGAACATGCAAGAAGGCTTCGTCTTCATGTCCAGCCGCGCAAGCTACGAGCTAGTGCGCAAAGCCGCCCGCATGAACATCCCGATGTTGGCAACCATCTCCGCACCCAGTACCCTCGCCATCGACATCGCCACCGAGGCCGGCATCAAGCTAGTCAGCTTCTGCCGCCAAGACGGCTGCGTTGAATACACCTGACACTTAGGCTGAGCGCTCCAGCAGTACCGGAATGGACTTGGAGGTGGGGGTGCCGGCGCCGTCGGCGGTGCTGTGCAAGGGCACCAAGCCGTTGGTCTCGGGGAAGTAGGCGCCCAGGCAGCCGCGCGGGATGTCATAGGCGACTAGCAGGAAGCGCTCGGCGCGGCGGGTCACGTCGTCTTCCCAGACGCTGATCATGTCGACGTATTCGCCATCTTTTAAGCCCAGCATCGCCAAGTCTTCTTTGTTGATGAAGACCACGCGGCGCAGGCCGAACACGCCGCGATAGCGGTCATCAAGCCCGTAGATGGTGGTGTTGTACTGGTCGTGCGAACGGGCGGTCATCAACACCATCAGGCGCTCGCCGTGCTTGGCGCGGGCGCGCTGGATCGGGGTGTCCAGATCCACGGCGTGCGGCACGAACTGGGCACGGCCGCTCGGCGTGCGCCATTCGCGTTCGCGTGACGCCACACGCAAGTGGAAACCGCCCGGATGCGATACCCGCGCGTTGAAGTCGTGGAAGTCGTCGAAGACTTTTTCGATCATTTCGCGGATGCTCGCATAATCGGCGGCGGCGCCCAGCCAATCAACCTTATCGCTACCCAGCGTCGCATGCGCCAGCCGCGCGACTATCGCGGTCTCCGACAGCAAGTTGTCCGAGGCCGGCTTGTTCATGCCGTAGGACAGGTGCACCATGCTCATCGAATCTTCCACCGTCACGCCCTGCGGCACGCCGCGTTGCAGGTCGATCTCGGTTCGGCCCAGGGTCGGCAGGATCAGCGCGTCCTTGCCCATCACGAGGTGGCTGCGATTCAGCTTGGTGGCGATGTGCACGGTCAGCGCGCACTTGCGCAGCCCCGCGAAGGTGAGGGGCGTGTCCGGCGTGGCCATGGCAAAATTCCCACCCAGGCCGATGAAGACTTTGACGCGGCCATCGAGCATGGCCTGGATGCTGTCGACCGTGTCCAGCCCATGCTCGCGCGGCGGCTCAAAATTGAATACTTTTTGCAGGCGGTCGAGGAAGGCCTTGGTCGGCTTTTCTTCGATGCCCATGGTGCGGTCGCCCTGCACATTGGAGTGGCCGCGCACCGGGCACAAGCCCGCACCGAGGCGGCCGATCTGCCCGCGCATCATCATCAGGTTGGACAGCATCTGGATGGTCTTGAGCGCGCCCTTGTGCTGGGTCAGGCCCATGCCCCAGGTGCTGATGACGTTTTTGCCCTTGATGTAGATGTCGGTCAGCTGCTCGATCTGCGCGCGCGGTACGCCGGATTCTTGCAGTAGCACGTCCCAGCTTTCGGCGCGCAGATCCTGTTCAAATGCCGCGTAGCCGCTGGTGTGGCGCGCGATGAATTCGCGATCCAGCAGGCTTTCACGGCCTGCGGCCAGCGCCTCGTCGTCGCGCTCCACCAGCCGCTTGGCCATGGCCTTGACCAGCGCAAAGTCGCCCGCCAGTTTCGGCTGGATGAAAAGGTTGCTGATGGTGGTGCTGGAACCAATCAGCATTTCCATGGCGTGCGCCGGACTGGTGAAGCGCTCCAGCCCGCGCTCGCGCAGCGGATTGATGGAGACGATGGTGGCGCCGCGCCGCGCCGCATCGCGCAGTTCGTTCATCATGCGCGGGTGGTTGGTGGCCGGGTTCTGGCCGAAGATCAGCAGGGTGTCGGTATGCTCGAAATCCTCCAGGGTGACGGTGCCCTTGCCGATGCCAACGGTGCCCGGCAAGCCGCGGCTGGTCGGCTCGTGGCACATATTCGAGCAGTCCGGGAAGTTGTTGGTGCCGTACATGCGCACGAACAGCTGGAACAGGAACGCCGCCTCGTTGCCGGTGCGGCCGGAGGTGTAGAAGGTGGCTTGATCCGGGTCGGGCAGGGCCTTCAGGTGGCGCGCCATCAGCGCGAAGGCGTCGTCCCACGCGATCAGCGTGTACTTGTCGCTGGCGGCATCGTAGACCATGGGATCGGTCAGGCGGCCGTGCTGTTCCAGTTCGTAATCCGACTGCGCCAGCAGTTCGGTGACGGTGTGGGCGGCAAAGAAGGCCGGCGTCACGCGCTTGCTGGTGGCCTCGGCCGCCACCGCCTTGACGCCGTTCTCGCAAAACTCAAAGGTGGACGCGTGCTCGCGATCCGGCCACGCGCAGCCGGGGCAGTCGAAACCATCGGGCTGGTTTTGCTTGAGCAGGGTCTTGTAATTGCCGCCGGCGACGCGCTCGCGCACGAGGTTGATGGCCACTTGCTTCAACGCCCCCCAGCCTGCAGCAGGATGGGTGTAAGGTTCGATATGGCCTGCGGGCTTTTTGTTCATGTTGCGATCCGGTAATATTTGCAGCGAGTATATTGCATTTTAAGTAAAGAGACTACGCATGGATGATCAAGTGATGGCCGCGCTGGCTGGCGTGCTGGAGGCGCTGCGGCGCATCGAGGCCGAGTGGCCGGACAAGCCGTGCTCGCTCGCCAAGCTCAGCAAGCAGGCCCAGCGGCCGATGAGCGTGCTGCGGCGCCAGCTGACCATGCTGGAGGAGGCCGGTCTGGTCACGCTGGCGCTGGAGGACGGCGGCGTCGCCGGTACAGTTCAGTTTAGTCCGGCCGGCCGCCAGCTGGCCGCCGACATCTTCAATTAAAAATTTTTCTTGCATCTTGCCTGATCGCAGTTTAAAGTGATTGTACCGTTTGGTACAACTTAAAGGAAGCCACCATCATGTCCCGTCCTCCACTCCCGCCGTTCACCCTTGAAACCGCCGCCCAAAAAGTCCGTGCCGCCGAAGACGGCTGGAACAGCCGCAATCCCGAGAAGGTCTCGCTGGCCTACACGGAAGACTGCGCCTGGCGCAACCGCGGCGAATTCGTCACCGGCCGCGCCGAGATCGTCGGCCTGCTGCAGCGCAAATGGACGCGCGAACTGGAATACCGTCTGATCAAGGAATTGTGGGCGCACGACGGCAACCGCATTGCAGTCCGCTTCGCCTACGAATACCATGACGATTCCGGCCAGTGGTATCGCGCTTACGGCAACGAAAACTGGGAGTTCGCAGCAGACGGCTTGATGCAGCGCCGCCTCGCCAGCATCAACGAGCACCCGATCGCCGCCTCCGAGCGCAAGTTCCACTGGGATATCAATGCACCGCGCCCGGCCGATCATCCCGGCCTGAGCGATTTTGGATTCTAAACATGCCACGAGTGATGGGAGACCGCAGCGACGCCGTACCGCTGCTGGCCGAAGTATTTCGCACCTACGGTTTTGAAGGCGCCAGCCTGGCGCGGATCACCGAGGGCACCGGCCTCGGCAAAGGCAGCATCTACAACTTTTTCCCCGGCGGGAAAGAGGAGATGGCCGAGGCCGTGTTGAACGAAATCGACGGCTGGTTCCGCGACCAGGTGTTCCAGCCGCTGCGTTCCACCGTCGACGCGCGGCAGGGCGTGGCCGATATGTTCAAGGCGGTCGGCCGCTATTTCCTGTCCGGCCGCAAGGTGTGCCTGGTCGGCGTGTTTGCGCTCGGCCACGAGCGCGACCGCTTTGCGGAGAAGGTGCAGTCTTATTTCGCCGAATGGGTGCAGGCGCTGGCCGCAGCGCTGCAACGCGGCGGCCGCGACCACGCTAGCGCGCTGGCCGAGGCTGAAGATGTGGTCGGCGGCATCCAGGGCGCGCTGGTGCTGGCGCGCGCCGCCAACGAGCCGGAGCTGTTCATGCGGGCGCTGGAAAGAATGCAGCAGCGCTTGACTATCGTGTGAACTCATCGGCGGGCACGCGGTCTAACCATGTTTAATGGAAGACCGCGCCATGACCCCGCACCTCACCACCGTTATTTCTCCCGGCCTGGCCCCGGATATCCTGCTGCGGCAGATTTACCTCAACGTGCGCGACTTCGCCATTTTCACCGCTGACACGCAAGGCATGGTCACCAGCTGGAATATCGGCGCGGAGCTGATCTTCGGCTATGCGCCGAATGAAATCATCGGCTTCAGCATGGCTCGCCTGTTCACCGCCGCCGACCAGGCCGAGGGCCAGCACTGGCACGAGATGGAGCAAGCCGAGCAGTGCGACCGTGCCGCTGATTACCGCTGGCATTTGCGCAAGGATCATTCGATGTTTTGGGCCGACGGTGTGATGACGCCGATTCAGGGCGATCATGGCCAGCCGATCGGCTATCTCAAAATTCTGCGCGACATCACCGAGCGCAAGCTGGCGCAGGATGAAATCCGCCGCCTTGCCACCATCGACGCCTTGACCGGGCTGGCCAACCGCGCGGCTTTTGACACGCGCCGCATGGAAATGGTGTCGCTGGCCGAGCGCACCGGCCAGTTGCTGCTGTTGCTGATGATCGACCTAGACCAGTTCAAGGAGGTCAACGACGTGCTGGGCCACCAGGCCGGCGATCAATTGCTGCAGCAGGTGGCGCAGCGCATCCGCGACATCAGCCGCGAGAGCGATTACATTGCGCGCCTGGGCGGCGATGAATTCGCGCTGCTGCATTTGTACGCGCCGTCGCCGACCAGCGGCGGCGTGCTGGCCGAAAAGCTGCTGGCCGCGCTAGTGCAGCCCTTCATGATCGACGGGCGCGAGGTGAAGATCAGCGCCAGTATCGGCATTGCCGTCTGTCCGGTGGATGCCACTTCGGCGGACAGCCTGTTGAAGAAGGCGGATCTGGCGCTGTACTACGCCAAGAATGCCGGCCGCAATCGCTACCACTACTACACGCAGGCGCTGGACGATGTGGCGCACCGCAAGAACGCGGATCACACCGAGTTGCGCCGTCTGCTATTGGGCCGGCGCTGCGATCTGGCCTATCAGCCGATATTGGATCAAGCCGGCCATACCATCTCCATGGAGGCGCTGCTGCGCCTACCCGGCTATCTGGGGCGGCAGCCGGTGGAGTATGCGATCGGGCTGGCCGGCGAAATGGGCGTGCTGCCGGAACTGGGCAACCTGGTGGTGCGGATTGCTTTCGCACAGTTGCGCCTTTGGCGCGATGCCGGGCTGACCGGCGTACGCATCTGCATCAATACCTGCGCCAAGGAGTTGCGGGATGCCGGCTATTTGCGCCAGCTGGATGCCGCGCTGGAAGAACATGGGCTGGACGCTGGCGATATCGAAATCGAACTCACCGAGCGCGACGCCATCGAGCTGGAACGCAACGGCAGCAAGGTGATTGAGCAGTTGCGCGCGCGCGGTTTCATGGTGTCGCTGGACGATTTCGGCACCGGCTATTCCTCGCTCAGTTACTTGCGCACGCTGCCGGTCAACACCATCAAGCTCGATAAGAGTTTTCTGCACGGGGTGCCGGTCAGCGACGACGCCAACGCCGTGGTCAAAATGGTGATCCGGCTAGCGCAGGATCTGCGGTTGAATGTGATTGCGGAAGGCGTGGAAAGCACGGAGCAGGCGGTGTTTCTAGGCGATGCCGGCTGCCACGCTTTCCAGGGTTATTTGTACACACCAGCGCTGGCAGCCAGCGAGGCCACCGCTTGGCTGCACGATCACGCCATGGCTTAAACCAGCGACAGGTCGCGTCCCGAGGTGCCGAAGATTTTTTCCACTTGCCCGGCGTTCAAGCCGTACATGCGCGACAGCAGGCCGCCGAACATGGCGCGGTACTCATTGAGCACCGGGTAGTCGCGGTTTTGGAACAGGGTGGGCTGCTCCAGGCGCACTTGCTCGCCGTGCACCTTGCCGCCATTGACGCCGCCGCCCAGCACCCAGTACACGCTGCCGTGGCCATGGTCGGTGCCGCGATTGCCGTTTTCGCGGAAGGTGCGGCCGAATTCACTGACCACGATCACCACCGTATCCTTCCAGTCCGGCCCCATCTCCTGCGCAAAGCCGGACAGGCCGCGCCCCAGTTCTTCCAGGCGGTTGGCAAGGTAGCCGGTGGCGTTGCCTTGGCCGACGTGGGTGTCCCAGCCGCCGACGTCAACGAAGCCGATGTTGTAGCGCTCCTTCATCACCTTGGCGATGCGGCGCGCCTCCAGTTCAAAGCCCTTGGCGGTGATGGCGTTGCGGTTGGCCGCATCCATTTCGCCGATCATGTCCTTCATCACGTCTTCGCGCACGGTGAAGCCGTCGCGCACCGGCTGCGCCAGCGCCGTACCTTCGTACATGGCGGCGATCATCCTGGCTTGACGTGCATCGACGGCTGGCTTGGCGACGTTGCGCAGCGCGGTGTTCGGTACTTGCAGCCCGCCTTGCATAATCAGCGGCAGCTGGTCGGTGAAGGAAATGGCGTTGGCGCGATCCGCGTTGAGCGTGGCTGCCAGGCGGTTGAGGAAGCCGGAGCGGTAGTCGCGCTTGCGATCCAGCGCTTGACCGAGTTCGATGCTGTCCTGCGTTTCGAAGTGGCTGCGCGACAGATCCTCGGTGCCGGCAAACGGTACGAAGGCCGCTTCGCCCGCAGTGAACAGCGGGTAGATGGTGTCGCGCAGGGCAGGGTGCAGGCCCCAGTCGCTATTGACCGGCAGCGCCGCTGTTTTCGGAATCGCGATATTCGGACGCACCGCGTAGTAGTACTCGCTGGAGATCGGTACCAGCAAGCTGGTGGCGTCGTAACCGCCGCGCATGAAGACGAACAGCAGGCGCGTTTTGCTGGCGGGTGCGGCCCATAGCTGGCCGGTCATGGCGGCTGCCGGCAGGGCGGCCAGCGATTTGATCAGGGTGCGGCGTTTCATCGGGCTTCTCCTAGCGATGCATCAGTTCCGGCGATGCGAGGAACAGCGTGTTCCACTCCTGCGGCGAGGTGGCTTGCTCCAGTGCTTGCAGCGTGGCCGGCGCCAGCGATTTTTGCAGCGACTGGTAGTACAGCGCGTTGGCCAATTGCGGGAAGGCCGGCTTTTCCTGCGGCTGCGCGCCTTCGCTCTTGAACAGGCCCGCCGCGCCGCCGCCGATGGCCTTGGCGATTTCAAAGCGCGTTGTCATTTGGCCGGGACTGGCCCAGCCGGATTCGGTGAGCGGGTAGCCGTCCGGCGTTTGGCGGCCGTACAGCGGTTCGGCCATGCGGTTCAGCCAATTCAGCATCGGGCCGGTGTTGAGGATGACTTTATCGTCGTAGGTCAGGCGCACGGCGGAGACCACGTAGTGCACCGGGTCTTTAAACTTGTGGCCCAGCGATTGCTTGAACTCCTGCGAGTTGAACATCTCGCGCAGCACGGCGGCGATGTCGCCATCGCTGGATTGGAAGCGCGCCGCCATGCGGTCTAACAATGCCTGCGGCGGTTCGTCGGCCACGAAGTAAATAGCCAGCTTGCGGCTGATGTAGCGCGCGGTGGCGGGATGGCGGCTCAGGCGATCCAGCGCTTCGTCCACTTCTTCCAGTCCGCGTCCCTTCACGGTTTTGCCGAGGAAGAGCTTGTCGGCGTAGTCGTGGCGGTTGGGATTGAATTCAAACAGGCCTTGCCGCACGTACTGGTCTTGCTTGTCGCGGCGGACATTGGGCGTCTTGTCACCAAGGTTGACGCCGACGCCGGTGAGAATGCGCGCCAATTGCTGCACGTCGTTCTGGCTGTAGCCGCCGTCTACGCCCAGCGTGTGCAGTTCCATGATTTCGCGCGCGTAGTTTTCGTTGATGCGGTTGGCGGCGTTTTGTTCGTTATCGAGATAGCGGATCATGGCCGGATGGCGCAGCGTGGCCGCCAGCAGGTCGCGGAATTTGCCCAGCGCACGCGGACGGATCGCTTGTTCTTCGTAGTCGCTCACCAGCAGGCGCAGATTCGCCTTGCCCAGGTGGACGTTGAAGTGGTTCATCCAGAACCACGTCATCTGCTCCTGCAGCTGATTCGGCGAATAGAGATTGCGCAGCAGCGAGCGCGTGGCCGCTTCTTTGGCGAGGCGATTCAGTTCCTGCTGGTAGGCGCGTTGCGCGGCTTTCTTGGCGTCGTCATCGACCATGGCCTTGTCGTAGTCGCGGCGCTGGTCTTCCAGTTCTTTCACCAGTTGCGGCAGCGGTTTTTGCGTGATGCTCATGGCGTCGATTTGCGCCTGCGCGGCTGCGGGCAGCACGGCCGGTGACGGACGCAATTGCTTCTCCAGCCACGCCTCGTAGCCGATCTTCTCGACTTGCTGGTAGGTGCTGAGATTAACGCCCCATGTCACGCGATTGAGCGCACTGCTCAAGGCCGCCGGATCGGCCGGCGGTGCGGAGACGGTGGTGGTGCCGGCGCAGCCGGCCAGCAGCAAAGCAAGCGGGAAGGTGAGCGTTCTCATGCTCGGGAGTATAGACCGTTGCTTGCAAAGTCACGTATGTGTTTCGTGTATGGTGCAACAAAATGTTACCGGGTATATTAATGGCATGCCTACATTAGATCCGCGCGTCGACGCCTACATCGCCAAGTCTGCCGATTTCGCGCAGCCCATACTAGAACACCTGCGCGCGGTGGTGCATGCCGCTTGTCCCGAGGTGGAAGAGACCATGAAGTGGAGCTTCCCGCACTTTATGTACAAGGGCATGATGTGCAGCATGGCGTCCTTCAAGGCGCATTGCGCGCTGAATTTCTGGAAGGCGGAGCTACTGATGGCCGCAGATGAAGTCAATCGTGAAGCCATGGGCCACTTCGGCCGCATCACCAGCATCAAGGATCTGCCGTCGAAAAAAGTGCTGTCCGCTTACATCAAGCAAGCCATGAAGCTCAATGATGATGGCGTGGCGGCGCCTGCACGTGTTAAATCCGCGACACCAAAGCCGCTGGACATTCCCGATGACCTCAACGCCGCGCTGGACGCCGTGCCGGCGGCGCGTAAACACTTTGATTCCTTCAGTCCGAGCAAGCAGCGCGACTACGCCGACTGGCTCAACGAGGCCAAGACCGACGCGACACGGACGCGCAGACGCGAACAAGCCGTCGAATGGATTGCCGAAGGTAAGTCTAGGAATTGGAAATACGAGAAATGCTAGGGTACTGCCTGGTTACTACAAGAGGATTAGCGTTCAGCGGGGTTTGGGCTGGTCGCTAAGGCGCTTCTTAAAGGGCGCCGGATACCGCATGCCGGCGCCTGGCATGGCACGATAAGCTAAGCTGATCAATGCATAGACGCGGTGGACAAATCTTTCAGCTCGCGAATGCTGATATCTGATTTTTCATGCATACGCAGCAGGATCGTCGCACCAACTGCCAACTTCCGGTGCCGGATCTTGCTGATAATCGGTGGCTGAACTTCCAGCACGCGACACAACTCTGCATCGTTCTTCAAGTTCATCTTTTCGATCAAAGTATCAAGAAGCTTGTTCGGGACAAAACTGGATGGCTCCAGCGCCCGCGCACGATTCATGGCTTCGATCAGTTCCAGCTTTTTTTGCCGTACGTTCATGGCTTGCTCCTCCTTTGCTCTAAACGTTAAAAAAAGTACGTTTCCCGGCAAGGCTAGCGCCCACACCTCTTCTGGTCCGAATGTGGTACGCGACTCAACATTCTTAATAACCATGCAAGTTAATTTCAATAATACTACGGTTAAAAAAAAAGTGCAGTATTTGACAAAAAAATTATGTTAGTCAATGCTTAAACGGGTTGACGATTGTTGTTTCTTGTAACTGGTTGTTAGATAAATGTAGGATTTTGTCTGTCTTTTTGGCAGCAAGTTGCGAATGTGTCACCATGATGGCACAGGCGCCGGTGGCCTTGATTTCGCGTTGCAGGAGGTCGAGGATGGCGTCCGCGGTATCTGGATCAAGATTACCAGTTGGTTCATCCGCCAGCACCAGGGCCGGGCGGTGCACCAGCGCGCGGGCGATGGCCACGCGTTGCATTTGCCCGCCGGAAAGTTGATGAGGGAAATCGTTGCCGCGCCCGCCGAGACCAACGGCTTCCAGCATCTCGTTGGCGCGTGTCGTGGACAAGCCGTTGAGCAGCAAGGGCAGGGCTATGTTTTGCAGCAAGGTTAAATGCGGCAGGACATGGAAAGCCTGAAAGATGAAGCCCATGCGCGCGCGCCGCAGCCTGGTGGCGGCGTCGTCATCGAGGCCGGACATCGGGATGCCGTCAATGATGATGGGCGATTCGCCCTGTGCCGCATCCGGCGTATCGAGGCCGGCGATCAAATTCAACAGCGTTGATTTGCCGACGCCTGAGTCACCCATGATGGAGACGAATTCGCCGGCCTTGAAGGTCCATGACAGCTGGTCCAGCACCGGACGGCCGCCGTAGGATTTGGTGAGGTTGCGAAGTTCGAGCATGGGTGGCTTTATCGTGTGAGCGCGCGGCGCATGGCAAAGCTGACGCCATCGACCAGGGCCACCAACAGCAGCATGGCGATGATGACGGTGGCGGCCAGCGGCATCTGGAATAAAGACAGGTGGTACTTGAGCATCTGGCCCAAGCCGCCCGCGCCCACCACGCCGAGAATCGCTGCGGCGCGGATGTTGTTCTCCCAGCGGTACAGGGTGTAGGACATCATTTGCGGCAGCGTTTGCGGCAGCGTGGCGTAGAAGAAGGCCGCCGTGGCGCTGGCGCCGTTGGTGCGCAGGCTTTGCTCCGGCAGCGGCGCGGCGTTTTCCAGCGAGTCGGCAAACAGGCGGCCCAGCACCCCGGCGGTGTGCGCGGCCAAGGCCAGCGTGCCGCCCAGCGGGCCCAGGCCGGCGGCGATCAGCATGATGGAGGCCCACACCAGTTCAGGAATCGAACGCAGTACGTTGAGCAGGCCGCGCATGGCGGCGCGCGGTGCGGCGCCGAAGCGTCCCGATGCCGGCAGCGAGAAGGCGAGGCCGAAGACCACGGCCAGCAGCGTGCCCAGGCCGGACATGGCCAGCGTTTCAATCGCAGCCCAGAAGGTCTTGGTGAGGAAGGGCAGGCCGGTTTCCGGTGGTGTGAAGCCGGCCAGCAGTTCCAGCGTGCTATTGATGGCGTCGACGGTAAAGAACTCGCGCCACTTCAATGGCAGCGTGGCGAAGCTGGCGATGATCAGTGCGGCCAGCAGCGCCATCAGGATGATGATGGTCCAGTCGTGACGCGGCGGCTTGGGCATATTCGGATTCATCCCAGCCTCCGGCGCAGCACCTTGGAGAATTGGTCAGCCAGTGCGACCAGCGCGACAAACACCAGCAGCATGGCAGCGACTTCGGAACCGGCCAGCATTTTCATCGATTCATCCATGCGCTGACCCAGGCCGCCCGCGCCGACAAAGCCCATCACCACCGAGCCGCGGATCGCGCATTCCCAGCGGTAGACGGTGTAGGACATCAGTTCCGACGCGGCTTCCGGCAGCACGCCGTATAGCAGCGCGGAGATGCGTCCGCTGCCGTTGGCCAGCAAGGTGTCGCCGGCGTGCGAGTCGGACGATTCGAGGATTTCAGCGTAGACCTTGCCCAGCATGCCGCAGTAGGTAAGGGCGATCGCCAGTACGCCTGCGGTCGGGCCGAGGCCGATGATGCGCACGAATAGCAGCGCCCACACCAGCTCCGGTACGGAGCGCAGCAGAACCAGCAGCCAGCGCACCGCCTGGCGCACCAGGCGCGCCGCGAGGCGCATGCGGCCGGTGCCCAGCGCGGAGATCGACAGTTTTTCGTTGATGACCAGCGTCGCCGGAATGGCGCCTAGCAGGGCGAGTGCGAGGCCCGCCGTGGCGATGGCGATGGTGTTCCAGGTTTCGCGCAGCAGCATTTCGAGGAACTCGGCGCTGTGGGCCGGCACCAGGAAGTCGGCGAGGAAGCGGCCGGTGGCGCCCAGGCTTTGCTCGTCCAGCAGGATCCACGGCTTGAATTCTGTGATGACCAGCGTCGGCCACAGGATGATCAGCGCGAGCGCGCAGGCCACCAGGCGGCCGCGCAGCGCCGGATCGCGGCGGTCAGTCATTACAAGCACGCGCCTACCCCTGGTTTGACGGCCATGGCGTCGTACGGCTGCGCTGCTTCGGCGGCGGGCTGCTCGCCTTGATACAGCGCGGCGATCATCTGTGGCGTCACTTGTTCGCGCGGCAGGTCGAATTCGATGCGGCCATCGCGCAGCGCGACGATGCGCGGGAAGTGGCTCAAGGCCAGCTCCACCTGGTGCAGGCTGCAAATCAGCGTGGCGTTGCGCGCCTTGGCTTCTTCGCGCAGCGTGGTGAGCGTGAGTTCGGACAGCGCCGGATCGAGCGCCGACAGCGGCTCATCCACCAGCAACGCCTTCGCTGGGGACAGCAGCAAGCGCGCAAGACCGCAGCGCTGGCGCTCACCGCCCGACAAGCGATCGACGCGCGAATACAGCTTATCGCCCAAATTAAAGCGTGACAGCGCCTGCCACGCCGCTTCCGGGTCGGCAGGCTTGAACAGCGACACCAGCGCGCGCCACGCGCTCCATTGCGGCAAGCGCGCGGCCAGCACCGCAGTTACCACGCGCTGGCGCGGCGGCAGCGGCGGCGTTTGCGGCGCGAGGAACAACTGCGCGCGCAAGCGGTGGCGCGCCGCTTCGCCCAGCGCCCATGGATCGGTATCAAAGGCCGTGAAGCTGCCTTCGGCCGGGCGATGGGACAGCGACAGCGTCGCCAGCAAGGTAGTCTTGCCGGCGCCGGAAGGGCCGATCAGGGCCAGTTGCTCGCCCGGTTCGATGCTCAGGTTAATCGCTTGCAGCGCAGGCGCTGACGGCGCGGTCAGGTGCCGCACTGTCAGGTTTTGCAGGTGGTACGTGGGCATTGAATTACTTCAGCAGGCCGGCGTTCTTGGCTGCGGCTTCGATGTTCTTGTAGTTGTCCGCCTTGGTCGGGATGAACTTGACGGTGCGCTGCAAGTCCATGATGGCTTTATCTTCAGGCTTGTTGATGTCCAGCGCGAGGAAGGCGTCGGTCAGTTTTTTCTTCAGGTCCGCGTTCATGTCGGTACGCACCGACCAGTTGTAATCGTAGTAGCCTGGCGTGGTGTAGAACACGCGCACCACGGCCGGATCGACCTTCTTGGCTTCCACCAGCTTTTCCCACACCGAGATATTCAGCGCGCCGGCATCGACCTTGCCGCCTGCAACGGCGGCCACGGTGGCGTCGTGCGCGCCGGAGAAGGCGATGCGTTTCAGGTCGGTGTCTGGATTGATCTTCGATTGCAGCAGGTAGTAGCGCGGCATCAGGTGGCCCGAGGTCGAGGACTCGGAACCGAAGCTCAGGGTTTTGCCCTTGAGGTCATTCAGGCTGTTGATCGACTTGCTGGTGGTGACGAACACCGAGCGGAATTTTTCATCCTCGGTACGCTGCACCAGCGGCGTGATCTGGCCCTTGCTGCGGTCATTCGCTTGCACGAAGGTGAAGCCGCCGAACCATACCATGTCGACCTTCTTGTTAATCAGCGCTTCCACCGAGGCCGCGTAATCGGTCACCGGGGTGAACTCGACCTTCATGCCGATCTTCTTCTCAAGGTACTCGCCCAGCGGCTTGAACTTGCGCTGCAATTCGGTCGGTGCTTCATCCGGGATGGCGGAGACACGGAATACGTGGTCGGCCGATTGTGCTTGCGACCAGGAAGCAGCCAGCATCAGGCCGGTGGCGAGGATGGATTTGAGGGAGATTTTCATTGTGATTGCCCTTGAGTGTGAAAAGCCGCACGGAACTTATAGTGCGGCGCTGCAAAATGGATATTCGGCTATCATAGCAAAAATACCCAAATTAAAGGCAGCGCATCCCATGCAAATGTCCCACGGCAGTGCGGCGGTTATCGCCGAAATTAGTGCTGGTCTGTTGGTTCCTGCCGCGCACATCTCGCCCAAGTTTCTGTATGACGGCCTCGGATCCAAGCTGTTTGAGGCGATCTGCGAGTTGCCCGAATATTATCCAACCCGTACCGAAGCGGCCATTTTTGCCGCGCACGGCGCCGATATGGCGCGGGCGCTTGGCGATGGCACGACCTTGATTGACCTTGGCGCGGGCAATTGCGCGAAGGCCGCCTCGCTGTTCCCGCTGCTGCAACCGGCGCAGTATGTGCCGGTCGATATTTCGCGCGACTTCCTGCTTGGCGCGGTGGCGCAGTTGCAGCAGCGCTTTCCGCACATCGAGATGACGGCGCTGGGTCTGGATTTTTCGCATGGCTTTCAGCTGCCGGACAGCGTACGCGCCGGGCGCCGCGTGTTCTTCTATCCCGGTTCTTCAATTGGCAACTTCTCGCCCGAGCAGGCGGTGGAGTTCCTGCGCAGCCTGCGCGCCAACGGCGGCGCCGACGGCGGTCTGCTGATCGGCGTGGATCTGATCAAGGATCAAGCCTTGCTGGATGCGGCTTACGACGATGCGCTGGGCGTGACCGGCGCGTTCAACCTGAATATCCTGCGCCACCTGAATCACTTGATCGGCTCGGACTTCGATGTCGGGCAATGGAAGCACATCGCTTACTTCGATTTTGAACATAGCCGCATCGAGATGCATGTGGAAGCCCGCACCGCGCTGACCGTGCACTGGCATGGCGGCGAGCGCCGTTTCGAACGCGGTGAACGGATACACACGGAAGATAGCTACAAGTACACGCGCCAATCCTTCGTCAACCTGCTGGAGCGCGCCGGCTTTGCCACATCGCGGGTGTGGACCGACGAGGATAACTGGTTTGCCGTCATCCACGCGCGGATGATGTGAGGATCATGGATTCCCTACACGCCCGCTACGCCGAGGTACGCCAGCACACGCTGGCGCTGGCCGCACCGCTGTCCGACGAAGACTGCGGCGCGCAGTCCATGCCGGATGCAAGCCCGATCAAATGGCACCTCGCGCATACCACCTGGTTCTTCGAGACTTTTATCCTTGAGCGCATGGAGCGCGGCTTTGCGCCGTTTCACCCGGCGTTTCGCATTCTGTTCAACTCCTACTACAACGGCATCGGCGAGAAGCATCCGCGTGCGCAGCGCGGCTTGCTGACGCGGCCCGCCATGTCCGAGGTGCGTGCTTATCGCGCCGATGTCGATGCACGCATCGGGCGCTTGCTGGCGAGCGAGCTCGATGCGGCGCGGCGCGGCGAGTTGGCAATGCTGCTCACACTGGGCATGCAGCACGAGCAGCAACATCAGGAACTGATGCTGACGGACGTAAAGCACCTGCTGGCGCAAAGCCTGCTGCGGCCTGCGTACAATGAGGCGCCGCTGCCTGCCGCCGCTGCTGCCGCGCCGCTGGAATGGCTGGCGTATCAGGGCGGCTTGACTGACATCGGTCATCATGGCGATGGCTTCAGCTTCGATAACGAGCTGCCGCGCCACAAGCAGTACGTGGCGCCGTTCGCGCTGGCGTCGCGGCTGGTGACCAACGGCGAGTATCTTGAGTTCATCAACGCCGGCGGCTACTTCAATGCGGCGCTATGGCTGGCCGAGGGCTGGGACTGGGTACGCGCGCAGAATTTGAAAGCGCCGATCTATTGGTTCCAGGACGAGCAGGGCGCATGGCAGGAATTCACGCTGCACGGATCGCAGCCGCTGGACTTGAACCGGCCGCTCACGCACATCTCGCTATTTGAAGCGGATGCTTACGCCAATTGGGTCGGTGCGCGTTTGCCGACCGAGTCGGAGTGGGAATACGCGGCGGTGGAATCGCCGCCCGCGCAGATGTTCGGCCACTGCTGGCAATGGACTAGCAGCAGTTACGCGCCATATCCCGGCTTTGCGGCAGCCGAGGGCGCGCTGGGGGAATACAACGGAAAGTTCATGCTGAACCAGTACGTGCTGCGCGGCTCATCGAGCGCCACGCCCGAAGGCCACGCGCGCGCCAGCTACCGCAACTTCTTCCCTGCGGGCGCGCGCTGGCAGTTCACCGGCATCCGCCTCGCGCGTCGCTAAGGCCTAGTGATTGAGTGCGAGCGCCGTGGTTCTAAGCCGGAACTGGCTGACCACCTGATTCAGTTCTCCGGCCTGATCCTGCATTGCGGCTGCCGCAGCGGCGGCTTCCTCCACCAGCGCGGCGTTCTGCTGGGTGACTTGATCCATCTGGCTGATGGCGATATTGATTTGTTCGATGCCGCTGGTTTGTTCGTGATTGGCCTGCGTGATTTCGCCAACGATTTCGGTCACGCGGCGTACGCTGTCCTGCACCTCGTTCATGGTGCTGCCGGCTAGATCGACCAGCTGCGCGCCGGCTGCCACCTTGTCGACCGATTCATCGATCAGCGTTTTGATTTCCTTGGCGGCGCTGGCGGCGCGTTGCGCCAGCGTGCGCACTTCCGTCGCCACTACGGCAAAGCCGCGTCCCTGTTCGCCGGCGCGTGCCGCTTCCACTGCCGCATTCAGCGCCAGAATATTCGTCTGAAACGCGATGCCGTCGATGACCGTGATGATATCGACGATCTTGCGCGACGATTCGTTGATGGCGTTCATGGTGTCGACCACCTGCGCCACCACCGCGCCGCCGCGCTGTGCTACCTCGGTCGCCGTTTGCGCCAGCTCGTTGGCTTGATGGGCATTGGCGGCGTTTTGTTTAACGGTGCTGGTGAGTTCCTCCATCGAGGCGGCGGTTTCTTCGAGCGAGCTGGCTTGCTGCTCGGTACGCGACGACAAATCCAAATTCCCGCTGGCGATTTCCGCCGACGCAGTGTTGATCGCACCGGTACCGCTGCGCACACGGCCGACGATGTGGGCGAGGTTGTCGTTCATCTGTCCCAGCGCTTGCAGCAACTGGCCCATCTCGTCGCGCTGCTTGCTGCTGATGTTGCGGGTGAGGTCTCCGGCAGCGACGGCGCGCGCCATTTGCAGCGCGGTGCCGATAGGATCGGTGATCGAGCGCGTGACGCGCCATGCAAACGCCAGCCCGAGGGCCAGCGCAACAACGCCGAGCCACGCCATCACCTGGCGCGCGGTCGAGATATTGTGTTTTACCAGCTCGCCGTTTTGGTTGACGGCGGCCTTCTGCATCTCGTTCAATTCGCGCACGCTGTCTTGCAGCTTGGCGAGTTTGGGCAGCATATCGCCGCGTAGCTGGGTGAGGGCGGCGTCGCGCTGGCCGTCGGCCAACTGCTTGCCTACTTGTGTAAAGGAGCCGACGTAGGCCTTGCGCTCATCGCGGATGCGGGCCAGCAGGGCCTTGCCGTCATCGGTGATGAGTAGCTTGTCGAGCGTCTCCAGCGCGGTGGTGATGGTCTTCTTATTGACCTCCATTTCGGCGCGGATTTGGTCGGTGCGCGCGGGCGTATCGGCGACGAACAGTTCCAGCGTGAGGGCCGAGTTGGCGCGGGTGGTGCTGCTGACCGTGGCCGCCGCTTCGGCTTTGACCCAGTCTTCATCGATGATGGTGCGATTGAGATTGCTGATGCTGCCGAGCCGTTGCAGGCCGATGGCGATCAACAGCGCCATCAACAACAGCACGGCGCCAAAAGCGAGGCCCAGCCGGGCGCCAATTTTAAGATTGGAGAAATTCATGCACCGGCTCCTCGTTAGCAAACGAAAAGCCAGTATAGCGTTGAATGCTGCGTTGCGGAAAAAGCTCTTGCAGCAGGTGTTGCGCGGACGGGACGCATGTCCCGTCCGTGGTAGTGGGACTATTAAGCTGCTACTTTGCCTTCGGCCGCTTCCACGCGGGCCAGTTGGCGATTCACTGCGCTCAGCACGGCCTTGAAGGAGGCGGTCAGGATGTTGCTGTCGGTGGCGGCGCCGAACAGGGTCGGGCCATTGGCCAGACGCAGTTCGACGTAGCACGCCGCCTTGGCGTTGGCGCCCGAGCCGATCGAGTGCTCGTGGTAGTCCATCAGTTTGATGTCCAGGCCCAGTGCATCAACGAAGGCGTCGATCGGGCCGTTGCCGCCGCCTTGCAGCGCCAGTGGCGCGCCGCGGTGGATCATGGCGATATCGATCTGCACCGGTTCATCGCTGCTGGTGTCTTCCACCATTTTGTGCGACTGGTAGGCGTACGGCGAGGTCTGCTCGAAGTACTCCTTGTTGAAGATGTCGTAGATGCCTTCGGAGGTGATTTCGAGACCGGTTTGATCGGCCACCGCTTGCACCGCGCGGCTGAATTCAATCTGCAGGCGGCGCGGCAGCACCAGGCCGAAGTCCTGTTCCAGCAAGTAGGCCATGCCGCCTTTGCCCGATTGACTGTTGACGCGGATGACGGCGTCGTAGCTGCGGCCCAGGTCTTGCGGATCGATCGGCAGGTAAGGAATCTCCCAGATTGCGCCGGCTTCCTGCTTGGCGAAGCCCTTCTTGATCGCGTCCTGGTGCGAACCGGAGAAGGCGGTGAATACCAGGTCGCCCACGTACGGGTGGCGCGGGTGCACCGGCAACTGGTTGCATTCTTCAACCACTTTGCGCACTTCGTCGATGTCGGAGAAGTCGAGGCCAGGGTTGACGCCTTGGGTGTAGAGGTTGAGCGCCAAGGTCACCAGGTCGACGTTGCCGGTGCGCTCGCCGTTACCGAACAAGCAGCCTTCCACGCGGTCGGCGCCGGCCATCACGGCCAGTTCGGCCGAGGCCACGGCGGTGCCGCGGTCGTTGTGCGGGTGAACCGAGATAATCAGCGAATCGCGGCGCGCCAGTTTGCGCGACATCCATTCGATTTGGTCGGCGTAGACGTTGGGCGTGCTGCATTCCACGGTCGACGGCAGGTTGATGATCATCTTCTTGCCTGGCGTCGGTTCGAAGATGGCGGTGACGGCGTCGCAGATATGCTTGGAGAAGTCCAGCTCCGTGGTGGAGAAGGATTCAGGGGTGTACTCGTAGCCCCAGTCGGTGTCCGGGTGCTGCTTGGTCAGTTCTTTTACCAGCTTGGCGCCGGTGGTGGCGATGTTGGTGATCTCCTCGCGCGACATGCCGAAGACGACTTTGCGGAATACCGGCGCCACCGAGTTATACAGGTGGACGATGGCGCGCTTGGCGCCGACGCAGGACTCCACGGTGCGGCGGATCAGTTCCTCGCGCGACTGGGTCAGTACGATGATGGTGACGTCGTCCGGGATGCGGTTCTCGTCAATCAGCTTGCGCACGAAGTCGAAGTCGGTCTGCGAGGCGGAAGGGAAGCCGACTTCGATTTCCTTGATGCCGATTTTGATCAGCAGGTCGAAGAAGCGGATTTTCTTCTCGATGCTCATCGGCTCGATCAGTGCCTGGTTACCATCGCGCAGGTCGGTGCTCATCCAGATAGGCGGCTTGCTGATGATGGCGTTCGGCCAGGTGCGATCGGTCAGTTGGACGGCTGGGAAGGCGCGGTATTTGCTCGCTGGGTTCTGCAACATCATGGTAGTGCTCCTGAATTCTGTATGTAGGGTGTGCTAAACGTTGGATGTGGCGAAGGGCTGCGGCGCGGCCACGGGACACTAGGCGCGGCAACCGATCGGTAGTTTTAGCAGTAGCGAAAAAGCTGGGAGCATCGGTACAACTTTCCTGATTTTTTGGGGGCAGGTGCGGCTTATGGCCGGCACTGAGGTACAACTGAGACGCGGATTAAACGCGTGCTAGTAGGCGCGCTGCTAGCGATAGGGCGCTGGCAGGCGATAGCAGGAAAGCGGATAGGTGCAGATGCGAGATCATTCCTAGAATGTAAGCGATCCCTTGGGCGTCCGTCAAGAGAATGTTTGGCATGACTGAAATGGCACTGTTGTTATTTTTATCTGTCGGCGTGCTTACCAGCGCATCATCGGCAGCGGGCTCCATGGGTGGGTGAGGAGGCGCTTGGCGGAGAGTTTGAGGAGCATGGCGTGGAAGCCGGCGTCGGGGAAGGCGGCGAAGACTTCGCGCCGTAGCGCGCGCGGGATGCCGTGGTTGATGACGCCAAAGGTGACGTCGGCCCAGTCGGCGCGGCGGAAGGCTTCTACTAATGGGCTGCCGTTGGTGGCGGTGATTTTGTGGTGCTCGTTGATCATGCCGGCGATGTCTGCGCTCCACGCTTGCTTGCCGTTGGCGTTTAACCACGCTTGCGCCTGCGCGTCGGATGGCGGCAGGTAGTCGAAGGTGTGCGCTGACCAGATGCCCAGGTCGTGGAAGGCTGCTGCCACTTGCATCTTCTGCAGCGCTTCATCGTCCGCATCCAGCTGCGCGGCGCAGAAATTGACTAAACGGTATGTATGGTTTCGATAGGCGTCGAAGTCCTTGCCCAGCAGGGCGGCGTGCTGGCCATGCAGGGTGTCCAGTAGCGGTAGCTGGGTAAGGATGTGCGCCATGTGCTGATTAGGCCACGTTCACGCGCGGCTCGCCATCTGCCATGCGGCCGATGACGGCGGCCGATTCAAAGCCTTCGCGGTGGAACAGGGCGAGGACTTCGTCAACGCTGCCGGCGTCGCAGGAGACCAGCAGACCGCCGGAAGTTTGCGGATCGGTCAGCAGCGAGTGCTGGGCGGGTGTGACCGAGGCGGCCAATTGCACGTCTTTGCCGTAGGCTTCCCAATTACGGCCCGAGGCGCCGGTGAAGTAGCCGTCGTGCGCCAGTTGTTCTACACCCGGCAGCAGCGGAATTTTTCTCATCTCCAGATGCGCCGACAGCTTGGCGCCGCGCGCCAGTTCCAGCAAGTGGCCCAGCAGGCCGAAGCCGGTAACGTCGGTCAGCGCGTGCACGCCAGGCAGCTCGGACAGCGCCTTGCCCGGCTTATTCAGCTTGGTGGTGTTGGCGATCATGGCCTTGTAACCGTCGTCATCGAGCGCGCCTTTTTTCAGCGCGGCCGACAGCACGCCCACGCCCAGCGGTTTGCCCAGCACCAGCACGTCGCCGGCCTTGGCGTCGGCATTGCGCTTCACTTTCGATGGATGGATGAGGCCCATCACCACCAGCCCGTAAATTGGCTCGACCGAATCAATGGTGTGGCCGCCCGCGATCGGAATGCCTGCTTCAGCGCAAATCGATTCGCCGCCCTTGATGATTTGGCCGATGGTTTCAATCGGCAGTTTGTTGATCGGCATGCCGACCAGGGCCAGCGCCATGATCGGCGTGCCGCCCATCGCGTACACGTCGGAGATGGCGTTGGTGGCGGCGATGCGGCCGAAGTCGAACGGATCGTCGACGATCGGCATGAAGAAATCGGTGGTGGCGATCAGCGCCTGCTCGTCGTTAAGTTTGTAGACGGCGGCGTCGTCGGAGGTCTCGATCCCGACCAGCAATTCCTTCGGCACCGGGAAGCCGCTGGAGTTTTTCAGAATCTCCGACAGCACGCCGGGCGCGATCTTGCAGCCGCAGCCGCCGCCGTGCGAGAAGGAGGTGAGTTTGATTGCTTCATTGCTCATGATGTGATTCCTGTTGTATTACAATCGACGCATGACTTCCAGCTCTTCTTCATTCAGGAACGCCACGTCGCAGCAGTTGGCGCAAGCCCTGCAGCATGCCAGGGATTATACGCTGTCGCTGTTCGAGTGTTTTGCCGCCGCCGGAATGGACGCCGCGGCGCGCGTGCCGCAGCTTCGCATGATTAATCCGCCGTTGTGGGAACTGGGCCGCATCGCGTGGTTCGCCGAGTGGTACATTTTGCGCGAAGCCGCGTCCAGCCATCCGGCCGACGCCAATGGCCACTGCCTGCTGACCAAGGGCGACGACTGGTTCGACGCCGAGCGCGTGCCGCACCGCGCGCGCTGGACGCTGGACTTGCCGAGTCCCGGCGGCGTCAAGACCTACTGCCACGAAGTGCTGGATCGCGTACTCGACAAACTGACGCGCGAAGCCAATACCGACGAAGCCCTGTACCCATATCGCCTGGCGCTGGCGCACGAGGACATGCTGGGCGAGGCGATGCTGCATACCCTGCAAGCTCTGGGCCTGCCATCGCCGCTGCCGCACGTCGGCGAGTCGCAAGGTGCGTTCGCGCCATCCGAAATCGGCTTCCCCGGCGGTACGCTGCAACTGGGCAGCAAGACCGGCGCCGGCTTCACATTTGATAATGAACGCGAGGCGCACGCTTTCCATGTGGCGTCATTTCGCATCGATAGTGGGCTGGTTACCAACGCCCAGTATGCAGATTTCGTCACCGACGGCGGTTACGACCAGCGCCAATTCTGGAGCGATGCCGGCGCCGCGTGGCTGATGCGCCAAGAGCGCTCCGCACCGCGCTACTGGCAGCGCGACGGCGGCCAATGGCGCACCATGCGCTTCGGGCGGCTGTCCACGCTGGCCGGCGGCGAGCCGGTACGGCATGTGAATCTGTACGAAGCGCAGGCCTACTGCGCATGGGCCGGACGCCGCTTGCCGACAGAAGCCGAGTGGGAATATGCCGCCTTGGCCGGCCACCCCGCATTCCGCTGGGGCCAGTTGTGGGAGTGGACAGCGTCTTCATTCGAACCATACCCCGGTTTCACGCCTGACCGCTACCGCGAATACTCGGCGCCCTGGTTCCACACGCACCAGGTTTTGCGCGGCGCTTCCTTCGCCACGCCGGCCCGTTTTGGCTCGGCGAAATTCCGCCATCTTCAACTACCTGAACGCGATGACCTCTTTGCAGGTTTCCGCACCTGCGCCTGGCCCGGATAGTTTCGCTTTTGGCGGGTGCTCTGCTATGCTTTTTGTTTTCATTCAAACCGAGAGCGCCCGTTATGAAACTGAAGCACCTCCTGATGTCCGCAGCGATTTTGGGCGCAGTCGCGCAAACCAGCGCCGCCGATCAAGTCACCGTGATCCGCGCCGGTAAGCTGGTCGATGTCGTCGCCGGCACCGTGCTGAAAGACCAAACCATCGTCATCACCGGCGAGCGCATTAGCGCCGTCGGCCCGAGCGCATCGACGCCTGCACCGGCCGGCGCGACAGTGATCGACCTGTCGGCGCAAACCGTGCTGCCAGGCCTGATCGACATGCACACCCACTTGACCGCCGATCCATACATGGGCGGCTACAACTCGCTGGGCGTGTCCGACACCCGCGCTGCGCTGTACGGCGTGCGCGCTGCACGCAAAACGCTGGAAGCCGGTTTCACCACCGTGCGCAACGTGGGCGCAGGCGGCTTTGGCGACGTGGCGCTGCGCGATGCGATCAACGACGGCGATTTCATCGGCCCGCGCATGCGCACCGCCGGTTACGCCATCGGCATCAAGGGCGGCCACTGCGACGAGAACCTGCTGCCGCCGGATGTGAACTTCACCGGCCGCGGCGTGGCCGACGGCCCATGGGAAGCACGCGCCAAGGTGCGCGAGATGGCCAAGTACGGCGCCGATGTGATCAAGATTTGCGC
This sequence comes from Duganella rivi, assembly GCF_009857435.1. Lineage (GTDB taxonomy): Bacteria > Pseudomonadota > Gammaproteobacteria > Burkholderiales > Burkholderiaceae_D > Rugamonas > Rugamonas rivi. The sequence continues at coordinate 475,435 of NZ_WWCK01000004.1, read as the reverse complement.
CTCGGGCGGCGTGCTGTCGAAAGGCGATGAGCCGGGCGCGCAGCAGTACACGCTGGAAGAGATGCAAGCCATCGTCAACGAAGCGCATAAGCTGGGCCGCAAGGTAGCAGCGCACGCGCACGGCACCAGCGCGATTCACGACGCGATTATCGCCGGCGTGGATTCGATCGAACACGCAAGCCTGATCGATGACGTCAACATCAAGCTGGCGAAGGAGAAGGGCACCTACCTGGTGATGGACATCTACAACGATGACTTTATCCTGCAGGAAGGCGAGAAGGCCGGCATGCTGGCTGAATCCATCGAAAAAGAAAAAGTCATCGGCCAACTGCAGCGCGATAACTTCCGCAAGGCTTTCCAGGGCGGCGCCAAGATGGCCTTCGGCAGCGACTCCGGCGTTTATCCTCACGGCGACAACGCCAAGCAGTTCTACTACATGACCAAGTACGGCATGACCTCGATGCAGGCCATTCAAGCGGCGACCATCAACGCGGCTGATTTGCTGGGTTGGAAAGACCGTGTGGGTTCGATCAGCGTTGGCAAGTTCGCCGACATCATCGCCGTGCAAGGCAACCCGGCCGACAACGCCACTGAACTGACCAAGGTGTCGTTCGTGATGAAGGGCGGCGCGGTCATCCGCCAGCAGTAAAGGTCTGACGGGTCATCACACTGGCTCGCAAGGCCATGCTGGCAGTATAGGGAGAAGTTGTTTTTCTTCTTATACTGGCCGCATGCGTGTTTTACTTCTCTTCGTCTTTGCGGTGCTGAGCGCTTGCGGTGGCGGTTCCGGCTCCTCCTCCGGGGCTGCCACTGCGGGTAGTTCAGGAGCCGGCTCCCCGACTGCCTCCACCATCTCCGTCACTGATCCCGTCACCGTTGGCTCGCTGGCGGCGATGATCGATGCGCTGGTGGTTGGCGACCAAATCGTGGTGCGCTCACGCTCCGATTCTTTTGTTACCGTCAACGGTCAGCCCAGGTATGCCGGTACGCGATTGAGCGTGCTGGATAAGCAGGGCAAGCTTCTCTCCACTACGGATTATGGATTCTCGCTGGCCGCAGGCTACACCGGCGAGTGGCTGATGATGCCGTCGCCCGGTGGCTTCATCATGGTGCAAGCCAGCACCGGCGCCAAGCTGCTGCACTTCGATGCGCAGGCCAAGCTGTCTGGCGGCGCCACCGATTTATATCCGCAAGTAGCAGCGACATCCACCACTGAATACGCGGCGGCCGAAAACGGCGGCGCGGTTGATGGCAATGGCTTCTGGCTCGCCACTACCTTCTCGCTGCTGCCGGTCACGGACAAGACGCAGTATGTGCTCAAGCTGTGCAAATTCGATTTCAACGGCAAGCAGCTTACGCCGCCGTTCTTGATCGCTACCTCGGCGCTGCATCCGCGCGTGGCCGCTGCCGGCGGCACGGTGCTGGCCGGCTGGATGGAAGGTGGCGGCGGCATGCTGGCCATGTGGGCCAAGGGCGCTGGTGCGCCTGTTATCCACTCCGTCAATACCGGCGGCTCGCAGCCGTACCCGATTGCCCTCAACGCCGATGGCAAAATGGGCGTGCTGTGGAACGGCAAAGCGACGACCACCAGCGCCGGCGGCGTTATGGGCGTGACTGTCGATAACAACGGCGCTTCGGTGCTGCCGGGCGGCCGCACCGATTTAACGCAAGAGACCTTGTCCGCCTCGTGGGCCGGGAATGTGCGCGTGTCCGAAATCGACGCGCATGCATTCAGCGGCGGTATCGCTATCGCGGGCAGTGTGGTCGGCTCGTTCAACACCGGCGATCCAATCGGCGATGTGCTGGTGCTGGCCGATTACGCCGTCGGCGCCGGGCCTTTGTCGACGCAGACGCAGAACGTAAAGCGCTTCGTTCTGCCCGGACGCGCCGCGCTGGGCCCAACCCCGATCTTCCGCCAGATGCTGTTTGCCGACCATGCGGTGCTGCTGATGGGCGACGACAATCGCCTGCAAACGATTACTGTTACCAGAAGTCGTTAATCGAATGTCATAATTGTGGTAAATCTGTCTAATTTTCGGTTTGTCATAGACAAAACTATGCGTTTCCGGCATCGTTCGTCCTTTGCCAACAGGACGATGATGGAAGCATTTAAAAAACTGAAAATTGGTACTCAGCTCGCGCTGAGTTTCGGCACCTTGACGGCGCTGATGCTGATCATGGCCACCTTCGCCATCGTGCGTATGAATTCGATTACCGATGCCTTTCACAACGAGCAAAGCCTGATGGCGGAGAAGCTGGAGCCGTTGTACGTGGCGCGTGAAGCGCTGGCCCAGACCGGGCTGGCGGCACGCAACGCCTACATTTTTAGCGACAGTGCGCAGGTAGCCAAGGAGTTGGTTCTGGTCGATGAGCAGAAGGCGATCTACCTGGCAGCGTTGGAGAAGATGACGCCTGCCTACAAGGGCGACGCCAATTTCGACAAGGTTCGTAGCGGGTTGCTGAAGATGGCCGATGAACTGAAGCGCGTGCGCAAGCTGCGCGAAGCCGGCGACATGGAAGCGATGGCGGCGTTTCTTGCCAATGAATGCTCGCCGCTGCGTCGCCAGATCGTGGCCGATATCGCCGTGGTGCTGAAGGCGGCGCAAGAGGAAACCCGCGCCGCCAGCGCCGGCGTCGATGCGCATGGGAACGACGCGTTCATGTGGATCGTGCTGCAAGCCGTGTTGTCGCTGGTGGTGAGCGTGGTGATTGCGTGGGTGAACACACAGCTGCTGCTCAAGCAGCTGGGCGGCGAGCCAGCTTACGCGACCGCTATCGCCAACAAGATCGCCGAGGGTGATCTGTCGGTAGCCGTGGCGGTGAAGGCCAATGATCAAACTAGCTTGCTGCACGCGATTGCCGCGATGCGCGACAACCTGTCCTCTATCGTTGGCCAGGTGCGCCAAGGGACGAACCACATTACGACGGCATCGTCGGAAATCGCTAGCGGTAACCGCGATCTGTCGCTGCGCACCGAGCACCAGTCGGAGTCGCTGGAGAAGGTCGCCACCGCGATGGAAGAACTGACCGGCACTGTGCGCCAGAATGCGCACAATGCGATGCAAGCAAATACGCTGGCGGTATCGGCGTCGGAAGTGTCGGAGCAGGGCGGCCAAGTGATGGAGCAGGTGACTGAGACCATGGCTTCGATTAACGAGTCGTCGAAGAAGATCGCCAACATCATTTCCGTGATTGATGGTATCGCCTTCCAGACCAATATTTTGGCTTTGAATGCAGCAGTGGAAGCGGCGCGCGCCGGTGAACAGGGCCGTGGTTTCGCGGTGGTAGCGACCGAGGTGCGCAATCTCGCGCAGCGCTCGGCCGCAGCAGCCAAGGAAATCAAGACGCTGATCGACGATTCGGTCGACAAGGTTGGCGCTGGTTCGGCGCAAGTGCACAAGGCCGCCGAGACCATGCACGATGTGGTGACCAGCGTGAAGCGCGTGACCGAGATCATGGGCGAAATCAGCGGCGCCAGCATGGAGCAGACGGCCGGCATTGAGCAGGTCAACAACGCCATCGGCGAAATGGACAGCATGACGCAGCAGAACACCGCGCTGGTCGAGCAAGCGTCGGCCGCCGCGCAGGAACTGCAAGATCAGGCTACCAGCCTTGCGCACGTGGTGGATGTGTTCAAGCTGGAGTCGCATACGGCTAGCGTGACCGGCCTGCGTGGCCGCACGCGCAAGCAGCCTGCCGCTGCGCCGCAATTGGACGAGGAAGTTCGCCGCATCGCCAACGGTTAGTCACCTCCAAATAAGCGCTTGCATGTAGCACGTTGCTCATTACATAATTGAAAAATAATTATGATGAGGAGGGTGCTGCATGAAGCGTGTGTTCAAGTGGCTGGCGATTGCGCTGGCTTCCGTTGTGCTGGTGCTTGCGGCTTTAATCGCGCATACGATTTACTTCAAGCCGCTGAAGCTGAACTGGTTCTACACCAAGGTATTCGCCACCTTTGCCATCGACAGCCCGGAAATGCTGTCGTCAATGCGCATTCTTCCGGGATGGCTGGACTTCTACAGCGCCAAGCTGGATGACGCTTCGCCCAAGCACGAGCAGGAGATGCTCGATCTGGTGAAGAACAGCCTTGCCACCATCAAGCAGTACGACCGCGAGCAGCTGGATCGCGAAGGCCAGCTTTCCTACGACACGCTGACCTACTACTTGCAGATTCAGGCTGACGGCGAGGCTTACGACAAGCATAACTTCCCCGTCAATCAAATGCAGGGTGTGCAAAGCGCGCTGCCGGACTTCATGGTGCAGGTGCACCAAGTGCAGAACAAGGGTGAGGCGGAGAGCTATATCGCACGCTTGAAATTGTTCCCGACTAAATTCACCCAGTTGACCGAGGCGTTGCGCCTGCGCGAATCGCTGGGCATCATCCCGCCACGCTTCACGGTGGAGAAAGTGCTCAAGCAGATGAACGGCATGATTGCCGGAGCGCCGGAGCAGGATCCGCTGTATGTTACGTTCAAGGAGAAGCTGGATAAGATTCCGGCGGGGGAGATGGATGCGGAGACGCGTACGCGCTTGCTGGCTTCCGTGGCTGCTGCGCTGAAGGATCAAGTGTATCCGGCGTATCGCGGCTTGATTAGCTACTTCACGGCGCTGTCGCCGAAGGCCAAAGAAAATAACGGCGCCTGGAGCCTGCCGAACGGCGACGCCTACTACGCATGGGCAGTGCGCATGCATACCACCACCGACATGACGCCGCAGCAGGTGCATGAACTGGGTCTGGAAGAAGTGGCGCGTGTGAGTGCGGAGATGGACGCCATCCTCAAATCGCAAGGCCTGAACGAAGGCACCATCGGCGCGCGCGTGCAGCAGTTGGCGCGTTCGCCAGAGCAGCAGTATGCGAATACGCCGGAAGGCAAGAAGGCCATGCTGGCGCAGTATCAAACCATTCTGGATGAAGTGAACAAAGGCCTCGATAGCGCTTTCGATCTGCGTCCTGAACTGGGCGTGAAAGTGGAGCAGGTGCCGCCGTCATCGGAAGCGACTGCGCCGGGTGCTTATTACATGCCGGGCGCCTTTGACGGTTCGCGCCCGGGCGTGTTCTACGCGAACATGCGCAATCCGGGCGATACACCGAAATTCGCCATGCGCACGCTGGCCTATCACGAGGGCATACCGGGCCACCACTTCCAGATCGCAATTGCGCAGGAAATGCAGAACGTGCCGTTCTTCCGCCGCGTGCTGCCGTTCACCGCGTATCAAGAGGGCTGGGCGCTGTATGCGGAGCGCCTGGCGTATGAGATGGGCTTCCAGAAAAATCCACTCGATAATCTGGGTCGTCTGCGCGATGAGATGATGCGGGCCACGCGCCTGGTGGTCGATTCGGGTATCCACTACAAGCACTGGACGCGCGAGCAGGCCATCAGCTACATGATGGATAACACCGGCATGGCCGAAGGCGACGTGACGGCGGAGATTGAGCGTTACTTCGTCAATCCGGGGCAGGCCTTGGCGTACAAGGTCGGCATGCTGAAAATCTTGGCCTTGCGCGAGCATGCGAAGCAGGAACTGGGGGCGAAGTTCGACCTGAAGCAGTTCCATAACGAGGTGCTGTCGCATGGTGCGTTGCCGCTGTCGGTGCTGGAGCGCGTGATTAATGACTGGATCGCGAAGCGCAAACAGGCATGAAGATAGGACTGCAAACTTGGGGAAGCCATGGCGATATACGGCCGTTTATCGCCTTGGCGGAAGGTTTGCAGTCGGCCGGGCATGACATTACGCTGCTGATTACTTGCGTGGATAGCGCGGTGTACGAGAGCGTGACGTCGGCGACCGGCGTGAAGATACGCGTAATCGCTTCGCCGGTGAATACGCAGGCGGAAGCGGAACAGATTGGCTTCGAGGCGCTGATGATGCGCAATCCACTGAAGCAGATGAAGATGATAATCGATCGCTGCTTCATGCCATCGGAAGAGGCGATGTTTGCGGCGGCGATGGCATTGGCAGCGGAGTCGGACCTGCTGATCGGGCATTACTTCATGTATCCCTTGCAGGTGGCGGCGGAGCATGCGGGCAAGCCGTATGCGAGCGTGCTTCTGTCGCACGCGGCGATACCGAGTGCGTATAGCCATCCGCTTGGCCTTCCGTTTGGCCAGCGCTTCTTGTGGTGGCTGAGTAAGTGGGCTTTGCATAAGACGATGAGCCCTTATGCTGATCGCTTGCGGACGCGCCTGGGCATGGCGCCGTCCAGGGATTTTGTGACTAGTGTGTGGCTGTCGCCGTGGCTAACGCTAGTGGCGGTGAGTCCGCAGATTTGTCAGCGCCAGCCCGATTGGTCGTCGTCATTGCAGGTGTGCGGCTTCCTCGATATGCCGAACATGCAGTTGGAAGGGCGCTTGACGGAGGAGGTTGAGGCGTTCCTCGCAGCGGGCGAAGCGCCGGTCTACATGACCTTTGGCAGCTGGACGCCGCGCGAGATCGGTAATCAAAGCGAGAACCTGAAGCTGTTCACTGAGGCGGCCAAATTGTCGGGCCGACGCGCCATCATCCAAACGCACGATTCGGCGGCATGTGGCTTCCACTCGAACGATCAAATCCTGTACGTGACGGCTTCTCCGCATCACTTGATCTTCCCACGCTGTGCAGCAGTCGTCCACCACGGCGGCGCCGGCACCACGCAATCGGCCACGCTGGCGGGCAGGCCGTCCGTGATAGTGGCGCACATCAGCGAACAAGAACACTGGGGCAAAGAACTGCAACGCTTGGGTATTGCCGGCAAAATCACCAAGCGCAGTACCGTCACCCCCAAACAACTCGCCGCCCGCATCCAAGCGCTGCGCCCAGAAATGCAAACCCGCGCCGCCGCCATCGCTCGCGCAATGGCCCAAGAAAACGGCGTCGCCACAGCGCTCCGCTTAATTCATGAAAGTGCTCAACGTGAAGTCAAATAATTCGAACTCGCCAACAATAGCAAAAAAATTGCCTCCTCTAAAAAATCGCGTAGTAGCGATTGCTGAGAATAATTATTTGAGGTTCATAATTTGGGCAGGATTGCTGTTATTGACCACAGTAGGATCATTCACATTGCATCTATATCGAAGGCGATCGGGGATTTCTGATCTCCGAGAAGGCTGCTTGCTTTTGGTTGCGCTGATGATTTATCTACTTTTAATGTTCCCATTGCATTCGTTTCTGAGGGAGAAGATTTACGCACTTATCGTCCCGAAAGTAGATGAAAAAGAAGGGGGCAGAGATGTGGAAATGGCGAGGATCTGCGCTGTTCTTTCATTCGGATTGATCGTCCTCTTATCCTTAATCTGGACTCTATTGGCGGGTGATTATTTTGGACATGCTGGAACGCTTGCGCCTGAGGTGGCCTCGTCCTCGAGTACTAGCGTCAAGCCGACGGCAGAAGATACTATTAGCTTCTTGGGAACATACGGCGACTTCTTCGGCGGCGTATTGAATCCAATTTTGACTTTCGGAACTTTGATTGGGCTGGCGATTACGATTCTGATGCAACGATTGCAACTGCGCGATGCACGCAAAGAAGCTCTGACCAATGGGAATCTCGTTCGCAAGCAAGCTTTTGAGACGACGTTCTTCAACATGCTCAATCTTCACGCCGAGAATGTAAGGAACCTAAGATTTGACCCAAGACTGTTCTACAAGTCGATTAATCCTTCGCAGGTCAAAACGGACGTCATTGAGGGGCGTGCAGTATTTGCCGAAGTCCTAGATTACACGATGCAAGGTGCGCAATTTGCAGCTGATCAATTGGCCGCATATCGTAAGCTGCACTCTGAGCATCATTACATCTTGGGGCATTACTATCGTCATTTGTACCAGATTTTAGAACTGATTGAGTCAGCAGAGGTAGGAACTGACAAGACTGAAAATGACGCAATCCAGAAGTCGTATACAAACATCTTGCGAGCGCAAATTTCTTCCCCAGAGCTGGTGGTGCTTCTCTTAAACTGCACCAATAACACTCCTGATGATGAAGCCTTGAGGAGATTGCTGATCAAGTACGAGTTCTTAGAGAACTTGCCAGCATATACGGGAACAAATGGCATGCCGATTGTTTGGGGACTTGCGCCTAACCGTAGCTATATTTTTAAAGAGTACCTTCCTAGAACGGTGTCAGCAAAACTTGCGCGCCCGACCGGCGCATTTGGGAAGAATGAGGTCTTTGCAAAATACCTAAAAGCACAACTCGCGATCAAGCGACCTGCTGGGCCTGCAACACGAAGTCAGCCTTGATCGTATTGTTCGCATAAAATTAAAATAATGGATTTCCTCGAATCGCATCGCTGTTTTTTGTGACGGCGCTTGCCGAGATAGTAGGCTGCTATTTGCCTTGGCTGGTAATCAAACAGGACAAGTCGGCGTGGCTGCTGCTGCCTGCTGCTGCGTCGCTAGCGGTGTTTGCGTGGCTGCTCACGCTGCATCCCGCAGCTGCGGGCCGCACATACGCAGCATATGGCGGCGCATACATCTCCGTCGCGCTGCTGTGGCTTCGATTGGTTGATGGCTTGCCGCTGAGCCGTTTTGATGCAATTGGCGCCGTGCTGGCGCTAGCTGGCATGGCCGTTATCGCTTTGCAGCCAGGGAGGTAGCATGAAGCGGGCTTTATTCATTTGTAGCCAGAACCGTTTGCCTAGCCCGACGGCGGAGCATATCTTTGCATCGTGGCCGGACGTGGAGACTGATTCTGCTGGACTTGGTGGCGATGCGACGGTGCCGTTGTCGTCAGAGCAGATCGAATGGGCGAACCTGATCTTCGTGATGGAGAAGGTGCACAGGAACTGCCTCTCGGCCAAGTTCCAACGTCATCTGAACGGCAAGCACGTAATCTGCCGTGATACCCCTGATGTTTTTACGAGTACATACAGCCGGAGTTAATCAAGCTGCTGTAGAAGGTTGATTGAGCGATACTACCACCCCAAAAGTTTGGGGTCTGACCCCGTACGGGGTCAGACCCCTTGGCGCCGCAGTGCGGGTTTTGCGGTTCCCGCGGATTCAGTAGAAAAACAGAACCTGAACCCGCTTGGTTTGCGCCTTGGGGGAGGGGTTACAGTAACGACTCGGCCAAGTCTTTCAGGTCGTCGGCGTATTCGAGTTCTACTAGCTGCTTGCGTGCGACGCCGCTGCGCCATGCGGCCGTCGCGATCTTTGGCGTGACGCCGCTCAGCAGGCGCGGATCCAGCAGGCCCGGGACGATGTAGTCTTTGCTGAAGCGTGCATCGCTGCGCGCCATATCCGCCAGGGCCACCACGCACGCGCGCTTCATCTCCTGGTTGATGGTCGTCGCACCCGAGTCCAGCGCTGCGCGGAACAAATACGGGAAGCACAGGGCGTTGTTGATTTGGTTCGGGTAGTCCGAACGGCCCGTTGCGATGATGGCATCCGGCGCCACTTCTCGCACCAGTTCTGGACGCAGCTCAGGTTCTGGATTTGCCAGCGTGAATACGATCGGATGCGGGTTCATACGCACGATGTCCGCCTGCGACAACACGCCCGGACCCGATACGCCCAAGAATACGTCCGCACCTTCCATCACGTCCGACAGCGTCGTCGCCGAAGTATCCTGCGCCCACGCGGCTTTTTCGCCGTCCAGATTACGCGCGGTGGTCAGCACGCCTTTGCTGTCGCACACGAAGATGTTTGTACGCTTAGCGCCCAAGTCCACCAGCAGTTCCAGGCACGCGATAGCCGCAGCACCAGCACCCGAGCAGACGATTTTCACCGCGCTGATATCGCGGCCGGTCATTTCAATCGCGTTCAGCATGCCCGCGCCGACCACGATGGCGGTGCCGTGCTGGTCGTCGTGGAAGACCGGAATCGACAAGCGCTCGCGCAGTTTGCGCTCGATGTAGAAGCACTCCGGTGCCTTGATGTCTTCCAGGTTGATGCCGCCAAAAGTCGGATGCAGCGCGGCGATGATGTCGACCAGTTTATCTGGATCGCTTTCGTCGATCTCGATGTCAAACGCATCGATGCCGGCGAATTTTTTGAACAGCACCACTTTACCTTCCATCACCGGCTTGCCTGCCAGCGCGCCGATGTTGCCCAGTCCGAGCACGGCGCTGCCGTTGGTGATGACGCCAACCAGGTTGCCCTTGGCGGTGTATTCATAAGCTTTGGCCGGATCGCGTTTGATCTCAACGCACGGCGCGGCAACGCCCGGCGAGTAGGCCAGCGCAAGGTCTTCTTGCGTGCTGACGCTCTTGGTGATTTCAATAGCGATTTTGCCCGCGCTGCCTGCGCGGTGGTAGGCCAAGGCCTTTTGTTCGATGGTGCTCATATTCTGTTCCTTACAAATGCGAAAAACGCCTGCACGGCGTAAAACCGTACAGGCGCAAACTGCTGGGGATTCAGTGGATCATGGATACAGGCCACGCACTTCACGCGCTTGCAGCACGCGGGTGCAGGCAAGGATGAAGGTGGCGGTTCGCAGCGTGACTTTCTTTTCCTGCGCAACGGTCCATACAGCATTGAACGCATCTTGCATGATTCGAGTTAAGCGAGCATTAATTTCTTCCTCGGTCCAGAAGAAGCTCGAGAAGTCCTGTACCCACTCGAAGTACGACACGGTGACGCCGCCAGCGTTGGCCAAAACGTCGGGCACGATCAGCACGTCCTTGTCGGTCAGGATGTCGTCCGCTTCCGGCGTGGTTGGGCCGTTGGCGCCTTCCAGGATGATTTTGGTGCGAATACGCGGCGCGTTAGCAGCAGTAATCTGCTGTTCCAGTGCTGCCGGAATCAGGATGTCCGATTCAACGTCCCAGAACGCGTCGCGGTCGAGGAAGGCTTCTGCGCCCGGGAAGCCCGATACGCTGCCCACTTCCGCCACGTGCTTGTGCAGGCGAGGGATATCCAGGCCGCCTTGGTTTACCACGGTGCCGGTGTGATCCTGCACGGCGATGACCTTGGAGCCGGCATCCGCAAACATGGTCGCAGCCACGCCGCCGACGTTACCGAAGCCCTGTACCGCAACACGCGCACCGGCAATCGCCACGCCGCGCTTGGCGGCAGCCTCGCGGCCAACCACGAACACGCCGCGGCCGGTCGCTTCACGACGGCCCAGCGAGCCGCCCAGCGAAATTGGCTTGCCAGTCACCACGCCGGTCGACAGGTTACCTTCGATCATGGCGTAGGAGTCCATCATCCACGCCATCACTTGTTCGTTGGTGTTGACGTCCGGTGCAGGGATGTCTTTGTTAGGGCCGATAATCAGGCTGATTTCGCTGGTGTAGCGGCGGGTCAGACGCTGCAACTCACCACGCGACAGGGTTTTAGGATCAACGCGGATGCCGCCTTTGGCGCCGCCGTATGGCACGTTGACTGCTGCATTTTTAACGGTCATCCACGCCGACAGTGCCATCACTTCGGACAGGGTCACGTCCTGGTGGAAGCGCACACCGCCTTTACCTGGGCCGCGCGACATATTGTGCTGTACGCGATAGCCTTCGTAGTGAGCGATGGTGCCGTCATCGCGCTCGATCGGCACGTCAACGGTCAGGATGCGCTTAGGGCGCTTGAGGGTTTCGACCCAGCGCGACAGGCTACCGAGGTGCGGGGTAACGCGGTCGATTTGCTGCAAGTAGACACCCCATGGGCCGAGATCTTCGGCGTTGAGGTAGGAAGGCAGTGCGTGTTGTGCTTGTACAGAGGTCATGCTCAAGGCTCCCGTGGATTCGTTTGCTGAACGCTGCTCATGGCAGCGCTCAAGTGGGACGAATCATAGGCCTGGAGCGTTTAGAGCGGCCAATGCTGTATGCGCATTCGGCTATGCAAATAATGCATAGTTATCTCTCCGATACCGGAATGCGGCGTTTTTTCGCGCCGTGATTTTGCTGCGCTTCGAGGAATTCCCACAGCCGGTCGACGATCGGCTTGCCGCGCCGGTGCGTCGATGGACGCTCGCGGTACAAGCGGATTTCCATCTCGATTTCCCAGTCCGAGGTATCGCCGTCGGCCCGCGCCAGCTGCTTTTGTTTGAGCTCGCGCGTGACGGCTGATTCGGGAAGAAAGGCGATGCCGCGGCCTTCCAGCGCCATCATCTTCAGCCCCTCGGCCATATCAGTTTCGTAATGCGGCTCAAGGTGCAGTGCAGTTTTTGCATCGCTCAAAATCAGCTCCACCATGCGTCCGAGGTAGGCGTTGTTGGTGTAGGAGAGGAAGGGCAGTGGCGAGCGCTTGGTGCCCGGCAGTGTAAATTCCGGCACCTTGTTTTTGTCGCAGCGAGCATATGCCCGTAATGATTCGTGACCCAGCACCAGCATGTCGTAACGGCCTGGATCCAGCTGCACCGGCTGGCGCGGATGGTGATAGCACAGCAGCAGATCGCAGCCGCCTTCGACCAATTGCAGCACGGCGTCGTGAACGTTCAGGGCCATCAAGCGGCTGCGGATCGGCGCGAAATCTTCTTCCAGTTTGGTGAGCCATTTCGGCACGAAGGTCAGTGACAAGGTGTGCGGCACCGCGAGGTCGATGCTGGTTTGCGCGGCGGCGCGCTTGGAGCGCAGCATTTCGCGCGCGCCGTTGATCTTCGATAGCATCTCCAGCGCCTGCTCGTAGAACACGATGCCGGCCGGCGTCAGGCGCGTTGGATAGGAGGTGCGGTCGATCAGGTCGGTGCCCAGCCAGTTTTCCAGCGACTGGATGCGGCGCGAAAAAGCGGGCTGCGTCACGTGGCGCAGCGCCGCCGAGCGGCTGAAGTTATTGGTCTCTACGAGCGAGATGAAGTCTTCCAGCCATTTGGTTTCCATGCAGTGTCCTTATGATGCGTTGGCGGTGATGCTGCGGATCGGCGTGAACAAATACGCGATTGCAGCAAACAGCACCAGTATGATGCCACCTCCGACGAACAATTGCGACAGCGTGATCTGCGTGAGTATCCAGCCGGTGCTTGCCGCCGACAGCGGCGCCAGTCCCATAAAGATGAACATGAAGATGCTCATGGCGCGGCCCATCATCTGCGGCGGTATGCGCTGCTGGATCCAGGTGAACACGTTGATCTGCATGTAGCCGCCCAACAGGCCTAGTGTCAGCATCAGCAAGCACGCTTGCCATGCGATGTGTACGAAGCCCAGTGGCGCAACCAGCAAGCCGGCGAGGGCGTCGATCAACAGCAGCATGGTGCCGAATTCCGCGAAGCGCATGCGCTTGCCGAATTTCGCCGCCACGCCCATGCCGAGCAGCGTGCCCGCGCCGTGAGCGCCCATCAGAATGCCAAGCGTGGTTGCGCCGTGCAGGTCTTGGGCCAGTACCGGAATCGCCACTTGCATCGCGCCGCCGATAAACAGCGATACTGTGCCCCAGTAAGCAAAGCACAAGCGCAGCGGCACGTCGTTCCACACCATGCGCAGGCCTTCACCGACAGAACGCAGCACCGATACGCCGGCTTGCGCTTGCGGCGATGCGTTTAGCGGGCGCACTTTCGCCAGCGTCCACGCGGAGAACAAGTAGCTGAAGCAGTCGAAGGCGAAGGCCAATGCAAGGCCGCGCGCATCGCTTACCGCCTCGCCGCCATTGCCGCCAATGGCCAGCAGGCCTGCCGCCATCAGTGGCCCGATCAGCATCGACAACTGACGGATGCCCATCAACACGCCGTTGGCGGCTTGCAGATTTTCGGGCGGTATCGCCAGCGGCATGATCGATGTCGCTGAGGGAATCGCAAACGCCTGTGCCAGGCCAAGACCCAGGGCCAGCGCGTAGATCACTTGCAGCGCCAGTTGCGGCGTGACTGAAACGGTGAGCGACAGCGATTCGCTCAGCGCGATGGTCGGCGTAGCGTTCAGGTTCAACACCAGCAGCGTAAGCAAGGCAAGCAGCGCGGCATTGGCGTACTTGCTCAGCATCAGAACACGCTTGGGGGAGTAGCGATCCACCAATGCGCCGCCGATCAGGATGAAGATGGCGCGCGGTACGCTCATCAGCGCGATTACGAAGCCGAGGGCCAGCGTGTCGCCGGTCAGCTTGAGCACCAGCCATGGCAGGGCGATCATGGTCAACTGATCGCCGAGCGCGGAGACGATGCCGCCGCGCGTTAGCCATTTGAAGTTGGCGTCCTGCTTGAGCGCGTTCATGAGTTGGAAGCGTTCATGCCGGCGATGAGCGCCAGCGCGTTGCTCAAGTCGTCGAACTGCGCTGCGGGGCAGTTGCGCAGCAGGTCTTTGCTGATCTGCTCGGCCACGGTGGTGGCGTTGAGCAGCAGTTCGCGGCCGGTCTCGGTGATGGCGGCGTAGGCCACGCGGGCGTCGCGCGGATCCTGCTGGCGCTCGACCAGGCCGATTTTCTCCAGCGGCAGCAGGGTGCGGGTGACGCCGGACGCGGTCAAGCCTTGGCGTTCAGCCAGATCCACGCGGCGCAGGCGGCCACCCGGTGCGCGGTTCAAGTAGTGTAACAACATAAAATCGCTGAAGCTGACGCCGTGGTAGCCGCCCAGCACTTGATCGAGCCGGCGCACCAGCGTCGCTTGCGCGCGCGCCAGGCGCAGCGTGAATTCCAGGCTGGCACTGACCTTGTTTGCGTTTTCCATGATTTTTCCTTAGTTGAACAATGGTTGAATGATACTTGAGTATGCAAGTATATCGCAAGCATTGTGTAGTTTTTTTTCACTATCGGAGCATCTTGTTTTTAAGCTAAACTGGCTCATCGATACATAATTACATAATGGAGACAATCCAATGCACATGGGGACGACAGAGATCTTTCTGATCGCAATGGTCATTATTTTCAGCGTGCCTTATCTGATTTGGCGCCTGGGCGGCACGGATTACTACGCGCCGCTGGTGGTGGTGCAGATCATCGCCGGCATTTTGCTGGGGCCGGGCATCATGGGCCGTGCCTTTCCCGAATACTATTCTTTCGTGTTTAACCCGCAGGTGGTGCAGTCGCTGAACGGCATCGCGTGGTGGGCGGTGATGATTTTCGTGATGATCGCCGGCGTGGAGTTGGACCTGAAAAAAGCCTGGATGCACCGCCGCGAGAGCAGCATCACCGCCGGTCTGGCGCTGGGCACGCCGCTGGTGTTCGGCTGCGTGGCCGCGCTGGGGATGGTCGGCTATGCCGGCTGGATGGGGCCGAAGGCGCACGACTGGCAATTTGTGCTGGGCGTGGGCATGTCCTGCGCCGTAACCGCGCTGCCGATCCTGATCCTGCTGATGGAAAAACTGGAGATCCTGCGCCAGCCGATTGGCCAGCGTATCCTGCGCTACGCCAGCCTCGACGACATCGCCATCTGGGGCGTGCTGGCGGTGATCTTGCTGGACTGGGACCGCGTCGGCCGCCAGCTTGGTTTCCTGGTGCTGTTCGCCGTGGCGACCAAGCTGTTCCGCATGCTGATGGTGCGCATCGAGGAGCGCGACCGCTGGTACATCTCCTTCATCTGGCTGGCCGTGTGCGCGTTTGCGGCAGACTGGGCGGGTCTGCACTTCATGGTTGGCGCCTTCCTTGCCGGCGCCGTAATGGATGCCGAATGGTTTAATCAAGAGAAGATGGACTTCCTGCGCGCCAATATCCTGATGGCGGTGATGCCGGTATTCTTCCTTAGCACCGGCCTGCGCACCAACTGGGCGATGGGCGGTTCGGCGGTGTTCCTGGTGGCCGGCGTGCTGCTGGTGGCGTCGGTGAGCGGCAAGCTGGCCGGCATCCACATCGCAGGCAAAATTCTGAAGTGGCAAGCGGGCGAGGCTTCGATTATCGGCTGGCTGTTGCAGACCAAGGCGCTGATCATGATCATCTTTGCCAACATCCTGCTCGATAAGCAGATCATCACCAGCGAGACGTTTACCGCGCTGCTGCTGATGGCGATCGCCAGCACCATGCTGACGGTGCCGATGGTGGCACCCAAGTTGCAACGCGTGGCGCAGCTGATCTTCAAAACCAGTTAAGCTAGCTGATATAATTCGGGGATGAACGATACTACTCAACTCCCACCACTGCCGGATCGCCTGTCGATCGATCCGCGCAGCAAATTCCACGTTGCCGCCGTGTTCGAACACGACATCGGCATCAATTTCAACGGCAAAGAGCGCAACGATGTGGACGAATACTGCATCAGCGAAGGCTGGATCAAGGTTCCAGCCGGCAAAGCACTGGATCGCAAAGGCAATCCGATGCTGATCAAGCTGAAAGGCACGGTCGAGCCGTTCTACCGCTAAGCGCTAGCTTACCCAACGAAAAAGCCACCCTCGGGTGGCTTTTTTTTTACTTGCCGGCGTCGCCGCGCAGCTTGTCCAGCATTTCCAGCGTGGACGGGGACAGGTTCATGATCCCGTGGTACGCGCAGTACTCACAGAACGCCTCCTCCGGCGACATGGCTGCAATACTGGTGTCCGAATGGCCGCGGCGGCGCAGCGCGCGCAAGCAGGCGGCATCCATATTTCTGGAATTCATGCACTTCTCCCTTTTTAGATCTGATAAGGTTGGTGGGTACGACTTACTGAAAATATTATAATTCGAAAATAGTGCCATGTGGCAACAAAATTGGTATTTCTTAACAAGAGGAAACAATTTGATACGCCTGGTGGTGCTGGCGGGGGCGTTGTCGCTGTCCGCCCATGCCACGGCGGCGCCGGCGGTGACGCTGGTGACCGAGGAATTTGCCCCGTACAGCTACGCTGACCATGGCAAGGTTCGCGGTTACTCCACCGAGTTGGTGGAGGCGGCGCTGGAGCAGGCAGGGATCGACTACGGCGTGCGGATTTACCCGTGGGCACGTGCCTTCCTAATGGCAAGGACGCAGCCCAATGTGCTGATCTACAGCATCGTCCGTACGCCGACGCGCGAGGCGCAGTTCCAGTGGATCGCGCCGATTGCGCCGCGCAGCGTCTATTTCTACAAGCGCAAGTCGCGGCAGGACATCCTGCTGCGCTCGGTGGAGGACTTGCGGCGCTATCGTGTCGGCGCCAACCGCGGCGACGTGGTCGAGGAGCAATTGCGGCAACTGGGACTGGTCGCGGAGCTCTCGGCGCAGAACGAGTTTAACTTGCGCAAGCTGGTGGTAGGGCGGCTGGACTTGATGGTGGCGACGGATCTCTCGCTGCGCGACCTGTGCGCGCGCACCCAGATCCGCTGCGACGAGCTGGAACGCACCATGCCGCTGCCGGGCATGGGCGATTACTACGTGGCGGCCAGCCTCCGCACGCCGGCCGCCACTGTGGAGGCGCTGCGCACCGAGCTCGACAAGCTAAAGAGCTCGGGCGAGGCGCAGCGCCTCGCGGACAAGTACGGCCTGACGCTCAAGTAGCCGCCTGCGGCTGCGGCGCGGCCTGCGACGGCAGGTTGCGCTGCAAGCGCCACAGCAGGGTGGTGGCCAGCAGTGAAGTCGCCACCACCACGTAGCCGACCGTGTCGAAATGCTGCAAGTGGCCGTCCGGCGCCTGCGTCACGATATGGCCGGCCGCCACCGAAGCCACGCCGCCCGCCAACTGCTGGATCGAGGCGCTAATGGCGTTGTACGAACCGCGTTGGGTCATGCTCGGCACAGTCGACGAGATCGCCTGGAACGGGATCATGCGCGAGAAAATCCCCACGAACATCACCGAATTGACCAGCACCAGCATCCACAGCGGGATATGGCCGAGGTGGGTGTAAATCAGCACCATGGTGATCGACAGCGCGGTGCCGAATAGGAACACGCGGAACTTGCCAATGGCGTCGGCCGCGCGGCCGATCAACGGGCCGATGAAGATGGTGCACAGGCCGGTGACCAGGTACACGGTCGGCAGGTGGTGCAGGTCGATGCCCATGTTGTTGACGATGTAGGCGCTGCTGAACGGCATCAGCATAAAGCCGCCGGTGGTCAGCAGGGCGGTCACGCAGAAGGCCAGCAGGTAGCGGCGCTCGGTCACGGTGTGGAACAGGTGCATGAACGGGCTGTGTTCCTGCGGCTGCTTGAGGTGGGCGTCCACCGGTTGCAGCTTCCACGCCACCAGCACGCCGCCGATCAGGCCGAACGCGGCCATGGCGAAGAACGGCACATGCCAATTCCACTGGTTCGACAAGTAAATGCCGGCCGGGATGCCCAGCACCTGGCTGGCGGCAAACGCGGTCTGGATCAGGCCCATCACGCGGCCGCGCATTTGCGGCGGGAACAGGTCGGTGGAAATGGCCAGCACCACCGAGCCGATCACGCCGCCGAACAGGCCGGTGAACACGCGCGCGGCCAGCAGGCTTTCAAAGCTGGTCGCAAGGCCGCACCAGACGGTGCCGACGATGAAACCGGTATAGAAAAACAGCAGCAGTTTCTTGCGGTCGTAGCGGTCGGCAAAACCGGCCGTCAGCAGGCCGGACACGCCGGCGCTGAAGGCGTAGGCCGACACCACGAGGCCGAACTGCACCGGGCCGAACTTCAAGTCCGGCATGATGACCGCGCCCAGCGGCGACATGATCATGAAATCGAGGATGACGGCGAACTGCAGGAAAGCCAGCATCGCCACCACGGTTTTTTGATAGCCGCTAAATGGCGGCGCGGGTGTTTTCTGCATTGCTTATTCTTTCGTTTCGGTTGGGGCAGGGCGGCAGAAATTGGCGCGGTTCTTGAAGAACGCCTGGCGTTCCTCGGGCGTCATGGCTTGCCAGCGCTGCCAGTGCTCGCGCTTCTCGTGCCAGTCGCGGTGACGGCCGCGGAAACCGCCAAACAGGATGCGGCAGAGTAGCAGCAATCCCAGGGCTTGCCAATAATTCACTGCATTGGCGCCGGGGAATATTGCTGGAATCAGCCAATTCCACAGGGCCATCACAATGACGCCGAGCACGCCGGCGCAGGCGAGGATGAAGAGGCCCTTCATCAGTTTGAATTTCTTGTAGCTCATATCGTGGTGACGCATTTTGCAGGTACTCCTTTCATTCGTCGTACAGGGCTTGCAGGCGCTGGCGCAGGAACAGCACGGCGTAGCGTTTGCGAGCCAATAAAGTGTTGATCGAGACGCCGGTTTGTTCGGCCATCTCCTTGAAACTGACGCCGTCGAGTTCGTGGGCGATGAAGACTTCGCGCTGGTTGGCCGGGAGGTCTTCCAGCGCGCGCTGGAGTTCTTCGAGCAGCATGGCGCGGGTGTAGGCGGCCTCGGGGCCGCCGTCGGGCGAGGGTAGCATCAGGTCGAGGCGGTAATCGTCGTCCTCATCGGCCGAGGAGGCGAGATCTTCCAGCGCCACTTCCTTCTTCTTGCGGAAACGGTCGATGATGCGGTTGCGGGCGACGCGGAACAGCCACGCGCTGGCCTGCTCGATCGGATCGGGCAGGCGGTAGGCCTGGGTGAACTCGTAGAATACGTCTTGCAGAATATCGTCGGCGTCGGTCTGATCGGCCACGCGCCGCCGAATGAAATTCCACAAGCGCGACCGTTCCCGCAACACCGTCGCGGTGATGTCCTGATCTTGCTCAGATGTTGTTATTGGTGCAGTCATAGACTGGAAGACGGTTCTCGGCGCTGAATATTGTGCTGTGTTGAAAAGTCTTCTAAAGGAGCAATTATGCCAACGATCTGCGTGTTCTACGGCATTGTGATCCAGATGTTCTTTCGCGATCACTTACCGCCGCACTTCCACGTCAAATATGCGGGCAGCCAAGCCACCTTTGATATCCAGAAACTGGCCTTGATGGATGGCCGCTTGCCGCCTAAGGAACTGCGGCTGGTGTCTGAGTGGGCTACACTGCATCAAGATGAATTGCTGGAGAACTGGCGCTTGTGCAAGTCAATGCAGGCGCCTAATCTAATTGCGCCATTGGGGTAAATCATGGACTGGGACGTTACAGATGTGCGGGTGGAGAGCGACTATGCTATATGGGTTCGCTTCAAGGACGGCGTGGAGGGCATGGTCAAATTCATGCCATCCGCATTCCGAGGAGTCTTCTCAGATTTACGTAGTCCGGCCAAGTTTTCTCTAGTTTCCGTCGTTGACGGCGTAGTCACTTGGCCCGGTGAGCTAGATCTTGCGCCGGACGCGATGCATGAGCAGATACTGCGGCACGGCGAGTGGGTTCTGAACTGAACTTTGAATCACTCAGAGCAGCACTAATATTAATAAAAAAATATCACTTAGCATTCTGATCCACGGAATCGACGTCCTGTCGAAAACCCATGCCCAGTGGCGCTGACCTTTTTTACACTGGCGGCTCTTTAATCTGGGGAGAGCTGCATGGGTAAATTGGTGAAGGTGATGTTGGGATTGATGCTGCCGCTGGCGGCGCAAGCGCAGGGTGACTTGGCGACGCTGGATCGGGATATGGCCGGGCCGCGATCGCAGGTGCTGGTGCTGGGAACCATGCACTTGAGCCAGTTGCCGAAAACCTTTAATCCCGCCGCACTGGACAGTGTGCTGAACCGGCTGGCGGCATTCAAGCCGGACATCATCACCATCGAGTCCTTGCCCGGCGAAGAGTGCGATCTTGCCGCGCGCCAGCGGGCGAAGTACGGCGCTGATTATTGCGCGCCAACGGACGACGCCAAGGCTGCCACCGGGCTGGATCTCACCGCCGCCATTGCCGAAGTCGAGCAAACGCTCAAAACATGGCCGTCACAGCCGACGCCGGCGCAACGACGCCACCTGGCCGCGCTATTCCTCGCCGCGAACGATCGCCCCTCGGCTTATGTGCAATGGCTGCATTTGCCGGCCGCGGAACGCCGTGCCGGCGATGGCCTGAATTCGGTGCTGGTCGAGAAACTCACCAAGATCGCCGCCAATAACAATGAGAACTACCTGATCGGCTCGCGCTTGGCCGTGCGCTTGGGACTGCAACGCGTGTACGCGACCGACAACCACACCGGCGACAACATCATGGTGGCCGATGAAAAAGCGTTCGGCCGCTCAGTCGAAGCGGCATGGAAAGCCGGCGGTGCGGCCTTGCAGGCGCAAGACAAACAGCAGGACGCGCGCGCATTGGAAGCAGACCTACTGCCGCTGTATCGCGAGCTCAACGACCCGGCTGGATTGCGCATCCGTGCCGACGGCAACGTCCGCGCCGCGCTCCGCGCTAAGTCGCCGGAAGGCTATCCGCAAATGTGGGTGGCCGGCTGGGAAATCCGCAACCTTCGCATGGTCGCCAACATCCGCGAAACCTTCCGTGAACGGCCCGGCGCCCGTGTCCTTTCCATCGTCGGCGCCACCCACAAGCCATGGTTTGACTCGTGGCTCGGCCAACTGCAAGGCGTAGATATTGTCGACGTAGAGGCCGTGCTGAAGTAAAGGAGGCCGTTGCGCGCTTGTGCTAGTTGGCTAACGGAGGAGGCCAAGAATAGCGCCTAGAGTGAGGCTGTACGCTTCACTCACCGGAGATAAAAATGAATGATCGCAGCTTGCTTTCTTCCGCTTTGATTGGCGCTGTGGCAAGCGCGCGGTCGATGACGCCGATGGCCACCCTGGCGGCAGCGCGCCTCGCCGACCGCGAAACCAGCGGCAAACTGGTCTTGCTGGACAATCCCGTGTTCAAGCTCGGCGCGCTGGCCATGGGGGCTGGGGAATTGGCCGGGGATAAGATGAAGAGCGCGCCCGACCGTACGGTTTTCCTCGGCCTGCTGGCGCGGGTGCTGAGCGCCGGCATTGCCGGCGCGGCGCTGGCGCCGCAGGGGCGGGAGAAGGCCGGGGCGGCAGTCGCGGTGGCTACCGCCGTGCCGCTAGCCTACCTGACGCTGGCCGGCCGCAAGCGCGCCATGTCTTGCATCGGCCAAACCAGTAGCGGATTGATTGAGGATGCACTGGTGGTCGCCGCCGGCGCCGCCGTGGTGGCGCTAGCCACGCGCGCGAAATCCGAATAAAAAAAGCCACCAGAACTGAGCGCGATCTTGAGCGCGTTCAGGCTGGTGGCTTTTTTAGCTAGCGAGCCGGATTAACGGTCGCCGTAGCTGCGACGTGGACGGTCGCTGTTGTACGGATTGTTGGCTTTGAAGCCCGGGCCTTTGTAGCCTTCGCTCGAGCCAGCGACGCCGTCACGGCGTGGTGCGCCGCTAGGTTTGCTGAACGAACGCTGGCCTGGTTTCTGGCCGCCACGGTTGTCGCCTGGTTTCCAGCCGCCCGGACGCGAGGTGCGTGGTGCGGAACCGGTTTTCTTCGGCTCATAGCCTTCAACCACATTCACCGGAATCAGCTGCTTGGTGAAGCGCTCGATGCGTTTCACGTGCATGCCTTCAGCGTGGTTCACCAGCGAGATGGCTTGACCGTTGCGGCCAGCGCGGCCGGTGCGGCCGATGCGGTGCACGTAGTCTTCCGGGAACTTCGGCAGATCGTAGTTGAACACGTGGGTGATGGTCGGCACGTCGATACCGCGCGCGGCAACGTCGGTGGCGATCAGGATCTTCACCTGGCCGCGGCGCAGGCTTTCCAGCGTGCGGTTACGCGCGCCCTGGTGCATGTCGCCGTGCAGCGCAGCTGCCGAGAAACCGGCGATGTTCAGGCGGTCGGCGATGGTATCGGCGTCACGCTTGGTGGCGGTGAAGACCACGGCTTGATCCAGCGACTCGTCGCGCAGCAGGTGATCCAGCAGGCGGTTTTTGTGCGACAGGTCGTCGACAAAGTGCACGCGCTGGGTGATGTTTTCGTGCTTGTTGGCCGCGCTCATGATCTGGATCACTTGCGGATCTTTGGTGATGCGGCGCGCCATGTTGCCCACTACGCCGTCCAGCGTGGCCGAGAACAGCATGGTTTGACGGCCTTCAGGGGTGGCGGCAACGATTTTCTCGATGTCGTCGATGAAGCCCATGTCCAGCATGCGGTCGGCTTCGTCCAGCACCAGGATTTCCAGTTGCGAGAAGTCGATCTTGCCCGATTCCATGTGGTCGATCAGACGGCCTGGGGTCGCGACCAGAATCTCAGGATTCTTGGCCAGCAGTTGCATCTGCTTAGGGTAAGGCATACCGCCCAGGATCGACACGGCCTTGATGCGGCGCAGGTTGACGCTGTATTTGTCGGTGTTGGTGGTGACTTGCAACGCCAGTTCGCGGGTTGGGGTCAGCACCAGCATTTTGGGCTGGGCAGCTTTGAAACGTGGACGCTCGTTACGGGCACGGGCGGCTTGCGCTTCTTGATTAGGGGTTTTGCCGGCAGGCGCCGGCTCGATAGCGGCCAAACGGTGCAGCGACGGCAGCATGAAGGCTGCAGTCTTGCCGGAACCGGTTTGGGAGGATACCAACAAGTCCTTGCCTGCGATCGCGGCAGGTACTGCCTGCTGCTGAACTGGAGTCGGCGCGGTGTAGCCGGCGTCGGTCAGGGCTTTAATGATGGACGTGTTGAGACCTAGTGCTTCAAATGTCATGCTTTTCTTTCGTAAAAATCAGCGTTCACGCTTAACTACGGAACGCGAAATAGCAACGCCTACCAAAACGAAATGACTCAATCAAAATCGAAAGAAATTTCGGCACAAAAGCTTTGCGCCGGGACGGTGTCTCAAATGACGACACCAAAGGCGGGAGGGCTTTATAAGGGCATCAGAATGATGCGCTGAGGCTGCGATGCTGCTAAATAACTCTGGCTGAACTATCGCTATCGATTTGCTATCGAAGGGCGTATCAGTGCTAGCCAGCTATTATGCCTTAGTTTGGCTCTCTTGTATAGCGCACTTAGCCGGCGAGCCGTTTCAGCAGCCGTTCGAAGCGCATGCTGGCCAAATGGGCTTTTTCCAGCTGTGCCTCGCTGATCGCGTTGGCGAGCGGCTCGGCCGGCTGGCCGTCCTGGCCGAACAGGCTGGTGGTGTGGCGGATGCGCGCCGACATGAACACCGTCAGGGCGCGGTAAAAGCGGGCGGCAAACCGGGCATCGTCGCTGAGCTTGTCGCGCAGGCGGGCGTGCGACACGCGCAGCGCCGCCGCGCCGGCGTTGGCCAGCACCGAGGCGGTGGTGCGGGCCGGATCGACCAGCGACATTTCGCCGATGATTTCGCCGCTATGCAGTTCGGCGACCACGTCGCCATTGCGCGCCAGCACGGAAAACGTACCGTCCAGCACAAAATAAATGCTGTCCACCATGCTCCCGCAGGGGATGAGTTCGGCGCCGACGGGATAGCGCAGGCGGTCGCCCGAGTTGGCCAGCCATTCGACGTCGTCATCCTCCAGTTCGCTGAGGATGAAAAGCACTTTACGCATGCGTGCCGGATCCGGCGTGATCATTCTGTTCACTTGCTGCCCTGGTTTGAATGTTGTTTATATTTTCAGAAAGTATAAACAGTTTTCAGGCGGAAGGATATCTTCTGAACAACAAGTTAAGCTAAATTTAGGGTCAGCTCTGTCATTTGGACAAGCGGCGCGCACTTTTGATCTAGCTCAATATGCGACTTTTTTAATTTGGATCGCGTGGTGATGGCGATCACGTTGGTCAAAAGTTTAAGTTGCTATGCTGCTAGCATAATCAGAAACAGATGGTGATATGGCAATTCCAAGTAAAAGACGTCGCAGTGCGAGACTGCGTAAGAAGTTGCATCTCGAAGAGTTCCAGGAGTTTGGCTTCAGCTTTGAAGCAACAGTTGACGCTGCCTGCAGTGGTGAACGGTATGACGCCATCGTCGACGCCTTCCTCGAGCAGGTTGTCGAAGCGCGCGGCTTGGGGATGGGAGGTAATTTGAGCGGCGCCTATATCCAGGCTATGGATAGGTCATCCGCCAGCGATGCAGATCGTGAAGCAGTGCAGGCATGGCTGGAAGCTCAGCCGGAGCTAGGTAATGTCTTGGTGCATCCTCTGTCCGATGCATGGTACCCGCCGGAAGAATAAAAACATCAACAATACGATGCGCAGTTTGATATTCATCAAGGTATGCGCGTCGGTGTCCAAATGACAGAGCTGACCCTGAATTAGCAAAAAGCCCTGCAAGCAGGGCTTTTTGTGTGACGCAGTAACGCGGGGATCAGGTGTAGTCTTCCGCGTTCAGGCCCATGACATGCGAGAAGCCGCCATCGACGTAGGTGATTTCGCCGGTGATGCCCGAGGCCAGATCCGACAGCAGGAAGGCCGCAGTGTTGCCGACTTCTTCGATGGTGACGTTGCGGCGCAGCGGCGCGTGCGACGAGGCAAAGCCCAGCAGCTTGCCGAAGTCCTTGATGCCGGAAGCGGCCAAGGTCTTGATCGGGCCGGCCGAGATGCCGTTCGAGCGGATGCCCAGCTTGCCCAGGTTTTCCGCCAGGTAGCGTACCGACGCTTCCAGCGAGGCTTTGGCCAGGCCCATGGTGTTGTAGTACGGGATCGCGCGCACCGCGCCCAGGTAGGACAGGGTCAGCACCGACGAGCCTTCTTTCAGCAGCGGCAGCGCAGCCTTGGCCATGGCCGGGAAGCTGTAAGCCGAGATGTCGTGGGCGATGCGGAAGTTTTCGCGGGTCAGGCCGTCGAGGAATTCACCGGCGATGGCTTCGCGCGGCGCAAAGCCGATCGCGTGCACCAGGCCGTCGAGGCGATCCCAGCTCTTGCCGAGGTCGGCGAACAGCGCTTCGATTTGCTCATCGCTGCTGACGTCGCAGTCGAACACCAGGTTGCTGCCGAATTCAGCGGCGAATTCCGTGATGCGATCCTTGAAACGTTCGCCGACATAGGTGAACGCCAGTTCGGCGCCTTCGCGTTGGCAAGCCTTGGCGATACCGTAAGCGATGGAACGGTTCGACAGCAAACCAGTAATGAGGATTTTTTTGCCTTGCAAGAACGCCATAGGGACTCCGATTGCGACTGCGTGCTCCAGCTGGCCCCGGGTGAGGAGCTGGCTGGCACGGCAGTGGGTTGTGTTTTTTTAAGACCGAGATTGTAGGGCGAGACCGCCGCAACTGCAACCTTTGTCAATGATTGGTCTTGCGGTGAGGCTTGGATTTGGCGGTGTCGCGCGACACGCGGGCCTTGACGAGGGCCACCGGCGCGGCTTTGTCCGACTTGCTGGCCTTGGCTTGCTTGTAGCCCTTGTTGGCGCTTTTCGCGGCGCTGGTGCGCTCCGCTTCGAAGGCCATGGTGGCGGAGTCGGCCACTTCCGGCGCGATGTCGCGGCTGACCGAGGTGGAAATTTTCGGCACCAGGATGGTGGAGCCGGCTTTCAGCACCGATTTCTGCGGGATGTTGTTGGCTTGACGAATCACTTCAGGCGAAGTGTGGAAGCGCGACGCCAGCGAACCGATGCTTTCGCGCGCGCTGGTGATTTTGTGGGTAGTCCAGGTCGACAGCTCTTTAGTCCATTGTGCCAGGTTCAGGTGGAACTTCTCGGCGTTTTCCTTGGGCAGCAGGATTTTGGTCTGCTCGTCGCCGGTGATGACCGGGCGCTTGAATTGCGGGTTCAGGGCCTTGAATTCATCGACCGACAGTTCGGCCAGGTGGGCCGCCACGGTCAGGTCGATATCGCTGGTCTTGTCGACGGCCGTGAAGTACGGCTTGTTGTCGATGGCCGGCAGGCTCAGGCCGAATTGCTGCGGGTTGGCGACGATGTTCTTCACCGCTTGCAGTTTTGGCACGTAGTTGCGGGTTTCGGCCGGCATGTTGTCGGCCAGGCTTTCAAAGTCGGTCGGCTTGCCGGCCGCCTGGTTGCGCTTGATGGCTTTTTGCACCGAGCCTTCGCCCCAGTTGTAGGCGGCCAGCGCCAGTTGCCAGTCGCCGAACATATCGTACAGGCGCTGCAAGTAGGTGAGGGCGGCGTCGGTCGAGGCCAGGATGCCGCGGCGCTCGTCCTTGAAGGCGTCTTGCTTCAGGTTGAAATCGCGGCCGGTGCCCGGCACGAACTGCCACATGCCGGCCGCGTTGGCGCTGGACAGGGCGTTCGGGTTGAAGGCGGATTCGATGAACGGCAGCAGCGCCAGTTCGGTCGGCATATTGCGCTTTTCCAGTTCGGACACAACGTGGAACAGGTACAGCGAAGCGCGCGCGGTGGTGCGGGCGATGTAGTCCGGGCGGGTGGCGTACCAATTAACGTGCTTGGCAACCAGCTCGTTATTCACATCGGGAATCGCGTAGCCGCTGCGGATGCGGCCCCAGACGTCTTTTTCACGGAAAGCCTCTTCATCGACCGCTTTGGCCGGTTTGATCAATTTCGGGGAGGTGAGGTCGGGGAGGGGAGCTTTAGGCAGGGGAGATAGCGCGGTAGTGACCGTTGGCAGGCTCGGCGCCTCATCGTGCGCCTGGGCCAGCACCGGCGCGAGTAGCGCGATCAGTGCCGTCAATAGTGCCGATTTAGAAATTCGTGCTTGCATAGTTTTCCATGGTTGGCGACAAGAAACATCGCGTGGACTATGAATTAAACGTGGAGTGTACGAAGGTCACTCGGTCGAGTCAAGAAATATGTCAATCATATGACTAATTCTTATAAGCAATAATTCGCAGTAAATAAGGCCGAGATCGCAGCAAATTTGCGTACAATCCTGTTTTTGAGTAGTCACCGAGGAAGAGCAATATGAGTAGTCCCATCGATCGCGACGTGGTCATCGCCGACACCGTTCACTGGATGGAAAAGGCCGTCATCGGCCTGAACCTGTGCCCGTTCGCCAAGGCCGTGCACGTGAAGAAGCAAGTGCGTTACGTCGTGAGCGAGGCGGAAACGCCGGAAGAGCTGCTGGAAAAGTTGATGGAGGAATTGCAGTATCTGGCCGACGCCGATCCTGAAAAAATCGACACCACGCTGCTGATCCACCCGAATGTACTGACCGATTTCTTCGACTACAACGAATTCCTCGATGTCGCCGACGCTGCGCTGGAAGACCTCGGCCTGGACGGTTTCCTGCAAGTGGCCAGTTTCCACCCGCAGTACCAGTTTGCCGATACCGATGAAAACGACATCGGCAACTACACCAACCGCTCGCCTTACCCAACGCTGCACCTGCTGCGCGAAGACAGCATCGACCGCGCGGTGGAAGCTTTCCCCGATGCGTCTGACATTTTCGATAAGAATATCGAGAAGCTGGAACAACTGGGCCACGAGGGCTGGGACAAACTCATGGAGAAGCCATGAGCGATTTGCCGATTCGTCCCGACACGCCGTGCGTGGCGGTATGCTCGACCACCTTTGATGAAATCTGCCGCGGCTGCGGCCGCACGGTGGTCGAGGTGGCGCACTGGGTTGCCATGACGACCGAGCAGAAAGAGGTCGTCTGGCAGCGCATTCTGGCGCAGGGCTACCCGCGCCGGAACACCTGATTAATAGCTGCCGATAAAGTCCTTCTTGCCGATTTCCAGGCCGTTGTGGCGCAGGATGTCGTATGCGGTGGTAGCGTGGAAGTAGAAGTGCGGCAGCGCGTAGTGGAACAGGTAGGTCTGGCCCACGAAGTGCTTGGTCTTCTCGCCGCTGCCGGTGGTGATGGCGCGGCCTTCGCTGCCTTCGATAGCGGCTTGCGGCACGCTGTTGATGTAGTCCAGCGTCTTGGTAATGCGCGCCTTCAATTCAGCAAACGTGGTTTCCTTATCTTCATACGACGGCACGTCCAGGCCGCCGAGGCGCGCCGCTGCGCCCTTGGCGAAGTCGCAAGCGATTTGAATCTGGCGGGTGAACGGCAGCATGTCCGGGAACAGGCGGTATTGCAGCAGCGCGTTCGGATCGATCTTCTTGTCGGCAGCGTGGGCCTCGGCCTTTTCCAGGATGGCGTACAGGCTGTTGAGGATCTGCTTGAACACAGGAATGGAGGCGGAGTACATCGAGAAGGTGGTCATGGCGATTCCTATGTGTGTGAAAAAGAGTCGCGATCATAGCGCGCTTAAGCGATTTTTGCTCGTGCCGTCACTTTTTACCTACTTTTCCGTGCATAATTCCCATGAAGTAACAATCAAGTAACGAATACGTAACAACTTTCATAACGATGATGCCAATTAATTACGACGCTGCGCTGGTGCATGACTAGTACTCTTTATAAGCGAATGCGCGCCCGCCTGAGCGCGTTGTACGGTCTGTCCATCTATGGCGCGCTGTTGCTGGTGGTATTTGGCGGCCTGGTGATCCCGGCCATCATCGGCAGCTACTTGCTGATCGGCGTGCACGAGCAGCAGTCGGCGCGCGTGGCCCTCAACGAATCCTTGCAGCGCAACGCCGACATCCTCGCGCTGGGCATGCAGGAATCCCTGTGGAATATGAACGCCGAATCGGCCCACTCGCTGGTCGAATCGGTGATGCGCGACCGCTCGGTGCTGCAAGTGCAGGTGGTCGGCCAGGCCGACACCCAGTTCATGCACGTGCGCTCGCCGCGCGTGGCCAGTGGAAACGTTTATCGCGCCGAGCGCGAGATCCTGGTGCGCGGTGAGCGCATCGGCCGCATCATGGTTGAAATGGACGACGCACGCAGCCAGCAGGAGCTGCGCGAGAAGCAGCTGTCCTACGTGTTCGTGCTGGCGGCGCAGTTGACGGTGTCGCTGCTGTTGATTGTGCTGTTCCTGAATTCCCGCCTGATTAAACCGCTGCGCAAGCTGATGCGCTTCTCCGACCGCCTGTCGCACGGCGATTTCGAAACCCGTCTCGACGTCACCGGCAGCGATGAACTGGGCCGCCTGGCGCAGCAGCTGGAGCAGATGCGGGTGGCGATCAAGCGCTTGTTTGAAGACATCGGCCAGCGCGAGGAGCGCTTCCGCACCATCGTCACGCAGGTGCCGGGCGCGGTGTTCCGCTTCCGTCCCGACGGCCCGATTGATTTCGTGTCCGATACGATAGAAGACATCTCCGGCTACTCGGCTGCGCAGTTCATGCGCAGCACGACCCATTCGTGGACTAATCTGATCGCGCCGGAAGACCGCAAGAAGCAGCGCCGCGTGATCGGCCAGGCGATCCGCGACGGCCAGCCTTACGAAATCGAATACCGCATCCTGGACGCCTCCGGCGCCGAGCGCTGGGTGCAGGAAAACGGCCAGCCGCAGCCGTCGGACGGCGACCGCGATGCGCCGTGGGTGGACGGCATCATCTCCGACATCAGCCAGCGCAAGCACAATGAAATGCGCATCGAGGCGCTGCTGGCCGAGCAAAGCGCGATTCTCGATAACGTGATGTTCGGCGTGATGTTCGTGCGTCACCGCACCATCGTGTCGGTCAACCGCCGCTGCGAAGAATTGTTCGGCTACGAGCCAGGGGTGATGACCGGCGGCTCGACCTCGATGCTGTTCCTGAACGCCTTCGACTATGAATCGTCGGGTGCGCGCCAGTATCCGTCGCTGTCGCAGGGCGATTACTTCAGCGAAGAACGCCAGTACCGCCGCAAGGACGGTAGCCTGTTCTGGTGCATGGTCAGCGGCTATGCGCTGGACAGCAACCGCGCCAACGAGGGCAGCATCTGGGTGTTTGCCGACATCACCGCGCGCAAGGAAGCCGAAGAAAAACTGCGCCTGTCCGCCACCGTGATCGAGCACATTGCCGACGGCGTGGTGGTGCTGGATGCGCAAGGCACTATCGTGGCAGTCAATCCGGCCTTCACGCTGATCACCGGCTACACCGAGGCCGAAGCAGTAGGCAAAGACCGCACGCTGACGCGCTCCGGCCGTCACGACGCGGCGTTCTACGATGAGATATGGCGCGAACAGCTGGTGAACGGCTTCTGGCGCGGCGAGTTGTGGAGCCTGCGCAAAAACGGCGATCTGTATCTGGAGTTCCTGACCGTGAGCGCGGTGCGCGATCCTGGCGGCGAGGCCACGCACTACGTCGGCGTGTTCAGCGACATCACCAAGGCCAAGGAGTCGCAGGAAAAGCTCGATCACCTGGCGCACCACGATCCATTGACCGCGCTGCCGAACCGCCTGCTATTCCACGACCGTCTGCAGCACGCCTTGCAGCGCGCCTCGCGCGATGGCGAACAATTGGCGCTGCTGTTTATCGACCTTGACCGCTTCAAGAACGTCAACGACACGCTGGGCCACCACATCGGCGACGAGCTGCTCAAGCAAGTCGCCAAGGCGCTGCAAGACCGCCTGCGGGAAGGCGATACGCTGGCGCGTCTCGGCGGCGACGAATTCATCGTGCTGCTGGAAGATATCGACAACCAGTACGGCGCCAGCCAAGTGGCGGAAAAACTGGTGCAGATGTTCGAGCAGCCGTTCATGGTGGCCGGCCACGAATTGTTCGTGACCTGCAGCGTGGGTATCAGCTTGTTCCCGGACGATGCTTCCGATTTGAATATGCTGATCCGTAACGCCGATGTGGCCATGTACCAAGCCAAGGCGCGTGGCCGCAATGGCTTCAGCTTCTACGCACCGTCGATGACGGGCGAGGGCGTCGAGCGCCTGCGCCTCGAGACCTTCCTGCGCCGCTCCATCGAGAAGGACGAGATCTTCCTCAACTACCAGCCGCAAGTCGAAATCGACACCGGCCGCCTGATCGGCGTGGAAGCGCTGGTGCGCTGGAATCACCCGGAACTGGGCTTGATCCCGCCGATCCGTTTCATTCCGCTGGCCGAGGATACGGGCTTCATCAACCAGTTGGGCAAGTGGGTGCTGCACGAGGCCTGCCGCCAGATGGTGCGCTGGCAGGAAGCCGGTTTGCATGTGCCGAAAATCGCGGTCAACCTCTCGGCCAAACAATTTGAGCGCGGCTCGATCGTCAACATGGTGGCGGATATTCTGCGCGACACGGGACTGGAGCCGCAGCGCTTGCAGCTGGAAGTGACCGAGTCGGTGATTATGAACACCGGCGACGCCATGGTCTTCATCAACGACTTGCACTCGATCGGCGTGGCGCTGGCGATTGACGATTTCGGCACCGGCTACTCTTCGCTGGCCTACCTGAAGCAGCTGCCGGTGCAGACGCTGAAGATTGACCGCTCCTTCATCAAGGACATCTCGACCGACGTCAATGACGAGGCGATTGCGATTGCGATTATCCAGCTGGGCAAGAGCATGAATCTGTCGGTGATTGCGGAAGGCGTGGAGACCGAAGAACAGGCCGCGTTCCTGCTGCGCCACGGTTGTAATCTGGCGCAGGGCTACTTCTATAGCCGTCCGCTGGCCGCTGATGATATGCTGACACGCTGGCAAAAATAATAAGACCTAGGAGACGTTATGCAGGGAGCGAAAAAGCCATCGCGCCGCCGCTTCATCTTGGGCGGTCTCGCGGTAACAGGTGCATTGGTGGTTGGCTGGGGCGTGATGCCGCCGCGCCAGCGCCTCAATGGATCACACCCGCTGCCGCTAGGCGCTGACAGCGTTGCGCTGAACGGCTGGGTGGGCATCAATAAAGACGGCACCGTCAGCGTGGCCATGCCGCGCAGCGAAATGGGGCAGGGCGTGCATACCGCCTTGCCGATGCTGGTGGCCGAAGAAATGGACGTGCCGCTGTCCGCCGTGATGGTGGTGCAAGCGCCTATCGATAAAATCTTCGGCAATATCGCCATGCTCAAGGACGGGCTGCCGTTCCATCCCGACGATACCGGTCGTCTAAAAAGTACCGTCAGCTGGGTAGTCGGCAAGGTCGCGCGCGAGCTGGGATTGATTATTACCGGCGGTTCTTCCAGCGTGAAGGATGCGTGGGAGCCGATGCGCGAAGCCGGCGCCACTGCGCGCGCCATGCTGGTCGCCGCTGCCGCCGCCGAGTGGAATGCGCGCGTTGAAGACTGCCGCACCATGGACGGCCACGTGATCCATGCCGATGGCCGCAAGCTGGCCTACGCTGCGCTGGCGCAGAAAGCCGTTACCGCCAAGCCGGATAAGGTACGCCTTAAATCTCCTGAAGAATTCAAATTAATCGGCCATCCGCAGCCGCGCCGCGACACGCCGTCCAAGGTGAATGGTACTGCGATCTTCGGCATCGATGTGCGTCCGCCGGGCATGCTGTATGCGTCGGTGCGCATGTCGCCGGTGATTGGCGGCACGGTGGGCAGCGTTAATAGCGCCGCCGTGTTGAAGATGCCGGGCGTGTTGAAAGTGGTTGATTACGCCGGAGCGCTGCCGGAGAAAACCGGCGCCGGTGCTGGCGTCGCGGTCATCGCCAAGAGCTACTGGCAGGCCAGGCAGGCCGCGCTGGCGCTGGACATCAAGTGGAACGACGGCCCGCTGGCCGGCCTGTCCAGCGCCGCCATCTACGCCGAATTTGCGGCCAAGCTGGATAAGGAAGACGGCTTCGCCTACTACAAGGCCGGCAATATGGATGCGGTGGAAGGCAAGGCCGCAGGCGTTGCCAAGACCGTGCAGGCCGAGTACCGCGCGCCGTATCTTGCGCATGCGGCGATGGAGCCGGTCAACTGCACCGCGCAGGTCAAGGATGGCAAGGTGTACTTGTGGGCGCCGACGCAGTCGCCGGGATTTGCGGTGGACGTGGCGGCCAAGGTCGGCGGCGTTTCGGCCGACAACGTGGTGCTGACCGTGACCATGCTGGGCGGCGGCTTTGGCCGCAGGCTCGATGTGGACATGATCGCCCAAGCCGTCGCCATCGCCAGGCAGGCCGACGGCTACCCGGTGCAGCTGATTTGGACGCGCGAAGACGACACCACCCACGACGTATATCGCCCGGCGTCACTGGCGCGCTTCAGCGCCACGCTGGACGCCAAGGGCAATGTGCTGGGCTACGACAACAAGTCGGCCAGCGGCGCGATCTCGCACCAGTTCTTCCAGCGGAATCTCGGCTTGCCGCCGGGCGGCCCTGACAAGACCACGGCCGAAGGCGAATTCGATATGCAGTACCACTTCGCCAATCAGCGCATCCGCCATGTGATTGTGGATAGTGCGGTGCCGCTTGGCTACTGGCGTTCGGTCGGCCACTCGCACAACGCCTTCTTCAAAGAGAGCTTCATCGACGAACTGGCGCATGCGGCGGGCAAGGATAGCGTGGCGTTCCGGCGCGAGTTGCTGGCCCAGCACCCGCGCCACCTGGCGGTGCTGAATGCGGCGGTAGCGAAAGCCGGCGCTGCGCCGGAAGGCCGCGCGCACGGCGTGGCGCTGCACCAGTCGTTCGGCACCATCGTCGCGCAGGTGGCGGAGGTGTCGGTGGAGGGCACGGAGATTCGCGTGCACCGCGTGGTGTGCGCAGTCGATTGCGGACTGGCGGTCAATCCCAACATCATCGCGCAGCAGGCCGAATCGGGTGTGGTGTTTGGCTTGTCGGCGGCGCTGTTTGGCGCGGTCACCATCAAGGATGGCAAGGTTGAGCAATCCAACTTCCATGACTATCCGGTCGTGCGCCTGAACCAGGCGCCGGAAGTGGAGACCATCATCTTGCCAAGCGCCGCGCACCCGGAAGGGATGGGCGAACCGGCCACGCCGCCTATCGCGCCGGCGGTCGCCAACGCGGTCTTCAAGCTGACTGGCAAACGGCTTCGCAGCCTCCCACTAACGCTTTAGAGTGCGTCGCGCAGCAGGGTGCGCAGGTTGCACTCGCGCTGCCACTGGGCGCGCTCTTCATTGTTGATGATGAGTTCTTGCAGGTCTTCGTCGCTTTGCGCGGCGGTCGACTGCACCAGGCGGTTGGCGATGCCGGCGTCCGGCAGCATGGTGCCGAAGAAGGCTACCAGCTCGTGGTGCTGGATCAGCAGGGTAGGGAAGTTTTCCACGTCCAGATCGCCGACGATGTCGGCGTGGTCTTCGATGTCGATCCAGACGAAGAATTTGTCCGGGTGGCGCTCGGACACCTCGTCGAAGGTGGCGCGGTAGGTGGCGCAGGTGCCGCACCACGCGGCGCACAGGCAGGCGACGATCCAGCGGTCGCCGGCAAGGGCGGCGGCCACTTCTTCGCGGTTTTCGGAATTCAGGGTCAGGCTAGCCATAATCAGATCAGCAAACGGCGCGCTCAGCGCTCAAACGCGTATTCTACCTCCCCGCGCGGGGTCGCGCCTGCCAGCGCGCCGGGTTAAAATACGGGATGCCTAACATTCTTGCCATTGAAACCTCGTCCGAAACCGCCTCCTGCGCTCTGCTGCGGGGCGATGCCGTCATTAGCCGCGTCTCGAACGGCGTGCGTACCCATTCCCAGTCGGTTTTGCCGATGATTCAAGAATTGCTGGCCGAAGCCGGCATTACTTTGCAAGAGTGCGACGCCGTCGCCTACGGTTCCGGCCCCGGTTCCTTCACCGGCGTGCGTACCGCCTGCGGCGTGGCGCAGGGGCTGGCGTTTGGCGGCAAGCTGCCTGCCGTGCCGGTGGTGACCCTGGACGCCATGGCGCTGGCCTGCCATCGGCAGCACGGCGCCGCCGAGGTGCTGGTGGTGCTCGATGCGCGCATGGGCGAGGTCTATTGGGCGCAGTACCAATTTGAAGACGGCCAGCCGGTGGCGGTGTTGCCGCCAGTGCTGTCGGCGCCCGGCGACGTGCAGGCGCAAGGTTCGCCGGTCGCGTGCGGCAATGGCTTGACGGCGTATGCGGAGGCTTTCCCGGCAGGCGGCTACGCCGAGGTGATGCCGCATGCAGAGCAGATCGCGCAGCTGGCGGCGGTGGCGTTTGCAGCGGGCCGCACGGTGGCTGCGGCGGATGCCCAGCCGCTGTACCTGCGTAACAAGGTCGCCTACACGCAGGCCGAGCGCCGCGAGATGGCCGCCACCAAGGAAGCTGGCGCATGACGGCACCTGTTTGGGATCTGGCCCGGCTCAATTACGAGCCGATGCAGAAGGCCGATTTGGCGGACGTGTATGCGCTCGAGCAGAGCGTGTATCCGCATCCGTGGAGCATGGCCAATTTTGAAGATTCCTTGCGCAGCAATTACGAGGCGTGGGTATTGCGCGATCGTGACGGCGATTTGCTCGGCTACTTTTTGCTGATGGCGGTGGTGGACGAGGCTCACTTGCTCAACGTGGCGGTATCGGCTGAGAAGCAGGGGCAGGGCTTGGGCCGGTTCCTGCTGAATCAGGCCGTGGCATGTTCGCGCGGCCTGGGCATGGAGTCGGTGCTGCTGGAAGTGCGGCCATCGAATACGCGGGCGCTGCAGATTTACGAGCGCTATGGATTTAAACAGATCGGCCGCCGCAAGGGTTACTATCCGGCGGCGAACGGGCAACGCGAGGACGCAATTGTGATGCGGTTTGGCATATGAGTCAGTCGGCACGGAGTGCGGTATTCCTGCAAGAGATGGGCATCGGCGTGCAATGGAAGGCGCGTAATGCTGCGGTAGCGGTAGTAGCTGAGGAGGCCGAAGCGGCCGATTCGTTCACCGCCGCCGTGCAAGCGCTGGCCGACGAGCATTCCGCCGCTATCGCCCCGCCAGTTGCAGCGCCAGTTGCCGCGCCAGTTGTCGCGCCTGAGTCCGCGCCGGCCGTGCCCGTGATTGCCGAGCAGCCCGCGCCGCCGGCACCTGTGCCTGCGCCCGTGCCCGTGCCCGCTGCGATCATCGCGCCGCCTGCACCGGTCGTGGCGTCGGCGTCGGATGACGACTCGATGGCGTGGTTCGACGACGCGCCAGCCCCGGCGCGCGCCGCGCCAGTCAGCGAAGAAGCGATCGCCGCCATGGACTGGGCGGCGCTGCAAGCCGCCGTTGCCAGCTGCACCCGCTGCACCCTGTGCGAAACACGGCGCAACGCCGTCACTGGCCGCGGCGCTGAAAACGCCACGTGGATCGCCATCAGCGGCGCCCCATCGCGCCTGGACGAAAAAGACAAGCAAGCCGTCGCCGGCGACGCAGGCCAGCTGCTGCACAACATGCTGAAGGCCATCGAACTCAAACCAGAGTCTGATGTCTACGTGACCAGCGTGGTCAAATGCCGCCCATCAACGCCGGACGGCGCCGACCGCCATCCGAGCGCCGACGAAGTGATCGCCTGCCGTCCCTTCCTGGATCGCGAGCTGGCGCTGACCGGCGCCCGCATGGCCATGACCTTTGGCCAATTCGCCGCCAAAGGCCTGATGATGGGCCCAGCCGCGCGCGGCAAGGTAATGCATTACGGCGAGAAGCAATTGCCAGTCGTCGCCACCTACCACCCGGACGATCTGCTGCGCAAGCCGGAAGACAAAGCCAAGGCGTGGGCTGACCTGTGCCTGGCGAAAGCCAGCCATGCCTGACCAGTCGCCGGGCGTCCCCGCCGCGCCCGGCGTCCCGGCCGCCGAGCCAATCGGCGCGTTCCAGGCGCAGTTTGAAAACCGCTGGCCGCATCTGACCAATCCGCACGTGCGCGCGCTGGCCTGGCTGCTCGACGCGCCGGATTTGCTCGATCCCCGCTCGCCGCACTGGGAAGGCCGCATCGCCTCGCTCGGCCCGATCGCGCCGGCCACCATCGGCTGGTTAGCCGCACTGGAGCAAGATCCCGCGCCGCTGCTGGCATCCCTTGGCAACAAACACTACTCACGCCTGGGCCTCTACGCTGAAAAGCTGATGGCCTTCTATTTCAAAGAACACGGCCAACTGCACGCCCACGGCCTGCAAGTCCGCGCCGACCGTACCGACACCATTGGCGAATTCGACTTCCTGCTCAACGAAGGCAATCACCTCGTCCACATCGAATTCGCCACCAAGTTCTACCTGCTGGACGCCAACAGCACTGCTGCCGATTTCAACGGCCTCATCGGCCCCAATCTGGCCGACACGCTAGGCGCCAAGATGCGCAAAATCTTCGACAAGCAGCTGTCGCTGGCGCAGCACCCCGCCGCGCAAGCGCTGTTGCCGCAGCCGGTCGCGCGGGCGCAAGCCTTGGTCAAAGGCTGGCTGTTCTATCCAGACGGCGTCATGGCCATGCAAGGCATCACCCAGCAGCACTGCCACGGCTTCTGGATCACCCAGGAACAAGCGCAAGATCTGCCCGAGCAGCAGTACGCCGTCATGCCGCGCCTGAGCTGGCTGGCGCCGCTGAAAACGCAGGCCGGCATCGACAAAACACTGCTGCTGGCTGCATTGCAGGACGCCACCGTGCCCATCATGGTCGCGGCATTGCGTACAGTAGGGGATTGGCTGGTAGAAGAGCGCCGGGGATTTGTCGTCCCCGACGATTGGCGCGCGCAAGCCGCGCAGCGCCGTCACGAAGGCGTGCTGCCCGCTTAGTGCTTGGCTTCGCCGATCAGCGCGACCGAATCAAATTCGCGCTGATTCGCTTGATGGCGACGCATGATATACAACATGGTGCCGGCCAGGAACAGGCCAAACAGCAGAATGATGATGTCCAGATTCAGGTGCGCGCGCAGCATCAGCGAGTACATGGCCAGCATGGTCAGGATCGACAAATTCTCATTGAAATTCTGCACCGCAATCGAGTGACCCGCGCTCATCAGCACGTGGCCACGGTGCTGCAACAGCGCATTCATCGGCACCAGGAAGAAGCCGCCCAGCAGGCCAACCAGAATCAGCAGCGGGTAGGCGATGGCAACCGAGTTCACCATGGTCATGCACATCACAATCACGCCCATGGCGATGCCGACCGGGATTACCGTCAGCGACTTGCGCAGCGAAATAAAGCGCGCCGAAATCACCGCGCCGGCCGCCACGCCAATCGCCACCACGCCGACCAGGCTGGTCGATTGCTCGTAAGTCAGGTGCAGCGTGCGGTTAGCCCATTCCAGCACGATGAACTGCAAGGTCTGCGCCGCGCCCCAGAACAGGGTGGTCACGCCCAGCGAAATCTGGCCCAGTTTGTCTTTCCAGAGCAGGCCGAAGCAGTTGGCGAAATCGCTGATCAGCTTGATCGGATTGCGCTCCTGGTGGCCGTAGACGCAGCCGGTGTCCGGGATGCGGGTATTGAACAGCGCCGCCAGCATGTAAATGCCGACCACCACGCACAGCGCGGCCTGGGTCGGCGTTTCGATGCCGGTGTCGATCAGCGGCATGTCAAAGCCCAGCAGGAAACCGGAGACGCGGCCGCCTACCAGCGCCCCGCCCATCACCGTGCCGAAGATAATCGACAGCACGGTCAAGCCTTCCACCCAGCCATTGGCGGCCACGAGTTTTTCGGCCGGCAGCAATTCGGTGAGGATGCCGTACTTGGCAGGCGAGTAGACCGCGGCGCCAAAACCGACGATGGCATAAGCGAGCAGGGGATGAACGTGCGCGAAAATCAGCAGGCAACCGCCAACCTTGATCAGGTTGGAGATGAACATAACCTTGCCTTTGGGCATCGAATCAGCAAAAGCGCCGACAAATGCCGCTAACAGCACGTAAAAGAGGGTAAATGAAAGCTTCAGGAGCGGCGTAATCCACCCCGGTGATTTCATGTTGACCAGCAGGTCGATCGCAACAAACAGCAACGCATTGTCCGCGAGGGACGAAAAGAACTGCGCTGCCATGATGGTATAGAAACCACGATTCATTCTGGGATAGCCTGAAAACTTATCTGGCTTGCTTTATACCATGCTTTGTTCGTATCCCCAAGAATTGAGCAGTCCTTCTGGGCGCGCTCTTGGTAAAATGGCGGCTTCATTATTTACCCAGCGCTCAGCTGTAAATGTCGTCATGCCAAGGCCGATCCTAGCAACTATTCACATTGATTCCATGAAGCATAACTTGGCGCTGGCCAAGGCCAAATCGCCGGGCGCCAAGGCGTGGGGCGTGCTGAAAGCCAATGGATACGGCCACGGACTGGAACGCGCGATGCGCGGTTTTGCCGCTGCCGACGGCCTCGCGCTGATCGAGTTCGACAACGCCGTCAAGCTGCGCGAACTGGGCTGGAAGAAGCCGATTTTATTATTGGAGGGTTTCTTCAGTCCGGCCGATTTGCACACCATGGCGGGCTACGACCTGCAAGCGGCAGTGCACTGCAATGAGCAGCTGGAATGGCTGGAAGCGGTGGCGCCGCAGTTGAGCGCGCGCGGCATCCGCTTCGATCTGCATTTGAAAATGAATACCGGCATGAATCGTCTCGGCTTTATGCCGGAGGCGTTCGCGGCTGCGCATGCGCGCCTGTTGGCGATTTCCTGCGTCGGCAGCATCACCTTGATGACGCACTTTGCCAATGCCGACGATGTCGACCATCCGCTGCTGCCGATTACCGAGCAAATCCGTCGCTTCGAGCTGGGTGCGGCTGGACTGCCGGGCGCGCGCAGCCTGTCGAATTCGGCCGGCGTGCTGCTGCACAATGAACATTTGCAGAATGACTGGGTGCGTCCCGGCATCATGCTGTACGGCGGCACGCCGGGTGGCGGCAGCGCCGAGGAATTCGGCCTGCAACCGACCATGACCTTGAGCAGCGAGATCATCGGCGTGCAAGATATTGCCGCCGGCGAGGTGGTCGGCTACGGCAGCCGCTTCCAGGCCGAAGGCCCGATGCGCATCGGCGTGGTGGCCTGCGGCTATGCCGACGGCTACCCGCGCGTTGCGCCGCTCGGCACGCCGGTGGTGGTGGACGGCGTGCGCACCCGCCTGGTTGGCCGCGTGTCGATGGATATGCTGACCGTGGATCTGACCGGCCTGCCGAATGCGCGCATCGGCAGCAAGGTCGTGCTGTGGGGGCAGGGCTTGCCTATCGACGAGGTGGCGGTTGCGGCCGGCACCATCGGCTATGAGCTGATGTGTGCGCTGACGCAGCGCGTGCCTGTGGTCGAGGGTTGAAGCATGGCAAAGGCAAAAACCAATTACACCTGTAGCGAGTGCGGCGGCACTTCCACTAAATGGACTGGCCAGTGTTCGTCCTGCCAGCAGTGGAACACCATGGTGGAGACCGTCATCGAGGCCGGTGGCAACAACCGCTACTCGCAGCCGGCCCACCTGGCGCTGGCGCAGACCGCGCCGGTGCTGTCGCTGGCCGATATCGATGCGATCGACGTACCGCGCTTCGGCACCGGCATCGAGGAATTTGACCGCGTGCTGGGCGGCGGCCTGGTGTCGGGCGGCGTGGTGCTGATCGGCGGCGATCCCGGCATCGGCAAATCGACGCTGCTGTTGCAGGCGCTGGCCAATGTGTCGCACATGAAGAAGGTGCTGTACGTGTCCGGCGAGGAGTCGGGCGCGCAGATCGCCTTGCGCGCTAAGCGCCTGGCCATCGATGCCCGCGATCTGAAATTGCAGGCTGAAATCCAGCTGGAGAAAATCCTCGGCACCTTGGCCGATCTCAAGCCGGAAGTGGCGGTGATCGATTCGATCCAGACGCTGTATTCCGATGCTTTAAGTTCTGCGCCGGGTTCGGTGGCGCAGGTGCGCGAGTGCGCGGCGCAATTGACGCGCGCGGCCAAACAAACCGGCGTGACCATCATTCTGGTTGGCCACGTCACCAAGGAAGGCGCGCTGGCTGGGCCGCGCGTGCTGGAGCACATCGTCGATACCGTGCTGTACTTCGAAGGCGATAACCATTCGAGCTTCCGCTTGGTGCGGGCGATTAAAAACCGTTTCGGCGCGGTCAACGAGCTGGGCGTGTTTGCCATGACCGAGAAAGGCTTGAAGGGCGTGTCGAATCCGTCGGCGCTGTTCCTGTCGCAGCACGATAATCAAGTGCCCGGCTCCTGCGTGATGGTGACGCAGGAGGGCACGCGGCCGCTGCTGGTGGAGATCCAGGCACTGGTCGATGCCAGCCACCAGCCAAACGCGCGCCGCTTGTCGGTCGGCCTGGAGCAGAATCGCCTGGCGATGCTGCTAGCGGTGCTGCATCGCCATGCCGGGATTGCCGCGTTCGATCAGGACGTGTTCATCAACGCGGTGGGCGGCGTCAAGATTACCGAGCCGGCCGCCGACTTGGCGGTGTTGCTTGCAATTAATTCCTCGATGCGCAGCAAGCCGCTGCCGCGCGGTTTCGTGGTGTTTGGCGAGGTGGGCTTGGCGGGCGAGATCCGTCCGGCGCCGCGCGGGCAAGAGCGCCTGCGCGAGGCGGCCAAGCTCGGTTTCTCGATTGCCATGATCCCGAGCGCCAATGCGCCCAAGCAGCCGATTGAAGGGATGACAATTATTAGTGTTGACCGAATCGATGATGCCTTCAATAAGCTGCGCGAAATCCAATAACGATGTATTGTTATGTGTTGTAATCGTTAATAGTGCATTTTGCGTAATAAGAGGACAAGAAAGTGTTAGTCGATCAAAGGTCAGGCGCGCGTAAGATCGTGCGTTCCAAAGCAGTCGTGGTGATGGATGGCATGCCGCCCAAGCAGGGGCGCACGCTGGATATCAGTGCGGCCGGGGTGTCGCTCACGTTCGACAACAAATTGGCGACCGGTGAGGTGGGCATGGTGTCGTTCGAGCTGTTCGTCGAGGGCAGGGCGCAGATCCTGAGCTGCCAGTCGCGGGTGAACTACTGCATCTTCAGCGGCGACCATTTCAAAATCGGATTCCAGTTTATGAATCCCGACCTGGCCACCATGGCCACCATCAATAAATTCCTGCGCTGATGATGGCGGCGGGCCCCGTGTAGCGGGCTCGCGGCCGGATCAGGCGGTTGGCTTGCACTTGCTCCAGGGCGTGTGCCAACCAGCCGACGCAGCGACCCACAGCAAACAAGATAAACGGTGCGTCTTTCGGCAGGCCGCAGTGCGCGGTTAGCAGCGCGAGCGCGTAGTCGATATTCGGTAGTTCACCGGCCTGCTGTTCGGCGGTTGCGGCCAACTCTTCATATGGTTT
Source organism: Duganella rivi (assembly GCF_009857435.1). Classification (GTDB taxonomy): domain Bacteria; phylum Pseudomonadota; class Gammaproteobacteria; order Burkholderiales; family Burkholderiaceae_D; genus Rugamonas; species Rugamonas rivi. The sequence goes on along the minus strand of NZ_WWCK01000004.1, from coordinate 433,186 downwards.
AAGTTTCGGTAGGTGCTTGAGCAGGGCTCGGGCGCGCAAATCGCCGTCGCTGTAAAGCGGATGGCCGAAGGCGGGTAGCGGGCGCTTGCTGGCGAGCCAGTTGGCGACGGCGCTGCTGGCGTTGTCGGCTTGCGCGTGGGCGATGAGCTGGGCGAATTCTTTTGCTGCGCCGCCGTGCAGCGGGCCGGTGAGGGTGGTGAAGCCGGCGAGCACGCCAGCGGCCAGCGAGGCGCCAGTCGAGATGGCGACGCGGGTGGCGAAGGTGGAGGCGTTTAGTTCGTGATCGGCCATCAGCACGAGGGCGCGGCGGATCAAGTCTTCGTGCTGCGGGACTTGCCATGCGTGGGCGAGGCGGGTGCTGATGGAGCCGGCGTCGGAACGGCCGGTCATGGCGTCTACCAGAGAGACGAGGACTTGGGCGGCTTCGGCGCGCAGATCGGCTGGCGCGCGGCCCAGCGATGGCGCATCCACAGCGCTGCGGCGCGCGAGCGCGAGCAGGCCAGCGGCAAGTGCGCTCTCAGGCGCGCTCTGCGCTGCCGGCGCCGGCGCGGTGGGGAGGCTGGCGCTGGCGGGCCAGAGTGCAGCCGCTTCGGCGGCATCGCATTCCCACAGCAGGGCGGCGATGTCTTCGAGGCTGGTGTTTTCGGCTAGTGTGGCGGCATCGTGGCCGCGGTAGAGCAACTTGCCGTCCGCGGCGGTGGAGATCGATGACGGCAGCACCGGATCGCCATATTGCATCGCCTCGCTGGAGACGATTTCCACTTTGCGCCGCCCGTTGGCGCGGCGCGCCATGCGCAGCACATCGTCGCGGTGATACAGGCTGCGGCGCGGATCATCGTCATCCGGCTTGGCGCGGATTTTTCCCCGGCTGACATTGGCGTACAGCGTTTGCGGGCGAACGTTGAGCACGTCCAAAGCTTCTGCGGCGGTCATCCAGACCATTTCCACTTCCTATGTTGACACTTCAAGTCAAGATTGACGCTTGCGGACACGCAGCCCTAAGCTGAGACCAAGCATAACTTATCGGGAGCCGACATGTCTGATCATCTGCTGAACGCCATTTGGTCTGCACTGGACTTGCCGTCATCGGCGTTGGGCGCCGTGCAGATTGTGGGCGAGGGCGCATTGCCATCGTACTTTGCCGTGACCGATCTCGCGGCGGCTTCGGTCGGCGCGGCGGCATTGGCCGTGCAGCAGTTGATGGTCGCGCAGGGCGCACCGGCAGCCTGTGTGACTGTCGATCAGCGTCTTGCCTCCATGTGGTTCAGCTGGTCGTTACACCCTGTGGGGTGGGAGCGGCCGCCGTTGTGGGACAGCGTGGCAGGCGATTACGCCACCGCCGATGGCTGGATACGCCTGCACACCAACGCACCTCATCATCGCGCCGCAGCGCTGGCGGTGCTTGGATGCGCCGAAGACCGTGAGACGGTCGCGCAAGCCGTGTCCCGCTGGCGCGGCCTGGACTTAGAGGAGGCCTTCATCGCGCAAGGCGGCTGCGCAGCGATGATGCGTTCGATGGACGAGTGGCGCGCACATCCGCAGGGTCAAGCTGTCGCGCAAGAGGCATTGATCGCGTTTGCCGACGTGAGCGGCGCCGGCAACGCGGCCGGACAGCGCGCATGGCCGTGGATGGCCGACCGCCCGCTAGCCGGATTGAAAGTACTGGATCTGACGCGCGTGCTGGCCGGCCCGGTGGCAACCCGTTTCCTGGCCGGTTACGGCGCGGACGTGCTGCGCATCGATCCGCCTGGCTGGAACGAGCCGGGCGTCATCCCCGAAGTCACCCTCGGCAAACGCTGCGCGCGACTGGATCTGGCGCAAGCGGCGGATCGCGCCGTGTTCGCCGGCTTGCTGGCGGAAGCCGATGTGTTGGTACACGGCTACCGCCCCGACGCGTTAGAGCGCCTCGGCTTCGGCAAACGAATGCGACGCCAACTGAATCCGCGCTTAATCGACGTCGCACTCGACGCTTACGGCTGGACCGGCCCGTTGGCTGGCCGTCGCGGCTTCGACAGCCTGGTGCAAATGAGCAGCGGCATCGCCTACCACGGCATGCAGCAACAGGGCGCCACCAAGCCCGTTGCGCTACCCGTCCAAGCCCTGGACCACGCCACCGGCTACCTCATGGCCGCCGCCACAGTCCGCGCACTGATCGCTCGCCTGCACGAAGCCCGCACCCTGCAAGCCCGCCTCTCACTAGCCCGCACCGCCAAGCTGCTCACCGACGTCCCGTCAACAGCACCGATGCAGACCACCACTCCAATGGCGCCCACGTCCGACAACGACTACGCGCCGCAGCTCGAACAATCCGAATGGGGCCCAGCCCGCCGTTACCTTCCGCCAGTCACCATCGATGGTGCACCGATGGCTTGGTCCCGCCCAGCCGCAAGCCTCGGTTCGTCAGCACCAAGCTGGAATTAGGTAAAACACTCGGTTCGCGAATTATGATATGGAAAAATCTTCGCGCCGTTCAGTGGCGCTTGCCGGGCTAATGTCGATGCGGATTTTGTAGCCGACAGCGACCGCCAGTTTGTGCATTACTTCCATCGTTAGGTTTTCCTCCCCTCGTAAGATTGCCGTAATTCGGGAGGGGGAAACGCCCAATTCTCGTGCCAGATCAGCGCGCTTCTTGCCTGCGTTAACAAGTGCGCGCTCAATGGCAATAGCAAAATCCAGCTTCAAGTCATCGAGATCGTCGGAGGCTAAGGTGCTGTACCAGTTTAATGCGGGGTTGCTCATGATCGTCCTAATGGTTGAGGCGGAATTGGGCTTTACACCTGATGGCGATGCTCACTTCTGCTTGATCGACTTTTTGTGACTTCTTGATCGTGCCATTGGTCAGAATCACGTTGTTCCCGATCACGAAACAGAATAAGCGTAAATCGCCTTTGACGAACTCCCAAATGCCTTTGTCCTTATCGACTTCGTGAAACAGTTCGGCGGTCAATTTACTGCGTCCACCATCAGCGTAGCGTTGAAATAGCTTCTTAAAACCCTTCGCGCTAGCGCCGTACTGGGCAGACGATGCCAGTGTCTGGAGGAAGGTGAGTGCGGGGAAAGTGGTGCTGAAATCATCCGCTACATGACCCAGCGCCAGCACATTGTACTTTCCGCTCTCAATGACAGCGTAGGAGGACATTTCACCTATAGGTTAATAATATGTGTTTTGTGGCGCAGCTACAAGCAGGGAGTAGCGTTTCATAAAATAGTCTGAACTTGATTTGCAGTGCATGATATGGAGCAATAGTAGGTAAATGAAGTGAGTGCTATCGAATAAGGGGGAAAACCCTTGCTGTTCACCGCTTTGGTGCGGACGTCTATGTTGCATACTAGGTAACCACCAAAATGGAATGAAACCATGGCTACTTCCAGTATCAATTCGACCAGCAGCTCAACCGGCGCGACGGTCTCGACGGACGTTTACAATCGCGTCCAGCAAACCATGGCGTCGCAAACCAGCGCCGCTGCCAAGCTCAATGCGTCCATTACCAAGGATCAGACTAAATTGTCGGCGCTTGGCCAGTTGCAGAGCGCGCTGGCAAGCTTCCAGCAAATCGCCGCCGGCCTCGTCGGCAATGGCCTCAACACCAGCGCCACCAGCACCGCCAAGGGCGTGCTGACAGCAGCCTCCAGCGGCGCCGCCAAGGCTGGCACTTACGCGCTGGATATCAAACAATTGGCGCAGGGCCAGTTCTTGACCAGCGAAGATTTCGCTTCCTCCAACGGCAAGATCGGCACCGGCGCGACGACCACCGTCAAAATCGATTTCGGCACCGCCGGCGGCGAGAAGGGCTTTGTCAACGCCGCCACTGCCAGCAAAACGGTCACCATCGATTCCACCAACAACACGCTGGACGGCATCGCCGCCGCTTTCAAAGCCGCCGGCGTGGACGTCAGCGTGGTCAAGGGCGACGATGGCCAGTACGCGCTGTCGATTGCCGGCCCGGACGGCGCGGCCAACAGCATGCGCATCAGCGTCAGCGGCGACGCGGCGCTGAAAAATCTGCTGACCTACGACCCCGACGGCACCCAAAAACTCAAGCAAACCAGCCCGGCGCTGGACGCCATCCTCACTGTCGACGGCAAGGAGATCAAGAGTGCCAGCAACACCGTCAAGGATAGCGCTATCGCCGGCGCCACCCTGACGCTGGTGGGCAAGGGCAAAAGCGACGTCACGATCACGCAGGACGCCAGCCAGATCAGCACCAACCTGAAATCGTTCGTCAGCGCCTACAACGATCTCAATGCCAAGCTGCTCAAGCTGCAAAAGGGCGCTTTGAAATCGGATACGGCCCTGAACCAGACCATGAGCCAGATGAATTTGCTGCTGAAAACCGGCGGCGGCTCGGTCTCGGTGACGGCGCTGGCGGCCGCCGGCGTCAGCCAGGACAAGGACGGCAACCTGCTGCTCGACGATAAGAAGCTGCAAGCGGCCATGACCGCCGATTCGGCCGCGCTGGCCAAGCTGTTCACCAACGACGGCCGCGGCATTGCCGACCTGCTATCGGCCAAGGCCGCCTCGCTGACCTCGGCCAACAGCGTGCTGACCAAGGAAACCAGCCTGACCACCAACGAAATCAACAGCCTGAACAGCAAGAAAACCGCCATGACCAAGGCCATGACCTTGCAGGCCAACGCGCTGGCGGCCCTGTACACGGCCCAGGCTCAAACCGGCGCCGGCAGCGCGCTCACGGGCAGCGGCAGTGCAGGCACCGGCACTCTGTTCGATATATTGGGCTGATAATTCTAAGGAACTCCTTGCATCCGCGTGGTAGATGTCCGATCATCACGGCTTGTGTATGAATCCCATTTCGGAGGTGCTATGGCAGGGAAGTTCGTTGGTGCGGTGCTGGTCGCGGCCGGCTTGATGGCAGGTGCGGCGCAGGCGCAAGAGGAAAAGGTTCTCAATATTTACAACTGGTCGGACTACATCGCCGAAGATACGGTTAAGAATTTTGAGAAGGAAACCGGCATCAAGGTTCGTTATGACCTTTTCGATAACAACGAAATCCTGAACTCCAAGCTGGTCGCCGGCAAGTCCGGCTACGACATCGTGGTGCCGACCGCGCAATGGGCGCGCCTGCAAATCGATGCCAAGCAGCTGCGCAAGCTGGACAAGTCCAAGCTGCCTAATCTGAAAAACCTCGACCCGGAAATCCAGGCCAAGCTGGCCAATATCGATCCGGGCAATGAGTACCTGGTGGACTGGCTGTGGGGCTACACCACGGTCGGCATCAATGTGAACAAGGTCAAGGCCGCGCTGGGTGGCATGCCGATGCCGGACAACGCATGGGAGCTGATTTTCAATCCGAAGTACGCATCCAAGCTGAAATCGTGCGGCGTGTCTTTCCTTGACTCGCCGTCGGAAGTGCTGCCGGCCGCGCTGATCTACGCCGGCAAGCCAGCCTACTCGAAGTCGGCTGCCGACTACGCCGAAGCCGGCAAGGTGCTGCAAGCGATTCGTCCTTACGTGACCTTGTTCAGCTCGTCGGGCTACATCAATGACATGGCCAACGGCGCGGTGTGCGTGGCGCTGGGCTGGTCGGGCGACATCAACATCGCCCGCCAGCGCGCGATCGACGCCAAGAACGGCAACGTGATTGAAGTGCTGGTGCCGAAGACCTCGGCCGCGCTGGTGTTCGACACCATGGCGATTCCAGCCGATGCGCCGCACCCGAACAACGCCCACCTGTGGATCAACTACATCATGCGCCCTGAAGTGCATGCCAGCCTGACCAACAAGGTGTTCTACGCCAATCCGAACGCGGCCAGCGTCAAGCACGTGCGCAAGGATATCGCTAACAACAAGACGGTGTTCCTGTCGACCGAAGACAAGAAGCGCATGGCTGCGCCAGAGGCGGTGCCGGCGGACATTCGCCGCAACATCACGCGCATCTACACGAAGTTCAAAACCGGGGTGTAATCGGGAGCTGTAAACGTTGAACGGCGCGAGAGGCGTTGTCCTGATAGGGCACGCCGCTGGCGCCGTAGGCTTCGATGAAGCTGAGTGCTATTCGTGATAGCGGTCGATGAGCTTATGTTTACTGCCACGCATTTCCTGGACTAGTTCATACACCACCAGGGCAATCATGCCCCCGAACATACCCATGGTGAGCAAGGTGAACATCATGATGGCCTCCCTCATAGTTGATGCAATTAAACTTTAGCAGATGCTATTGGCTTTGCAAGCTATTTAACTACGAGGTCGGCGGCCATCACCGCTTTTAGATACACACTCATGGGGTCACCGGGCTCGCGCTGCGCAAACCACCACGCGCTGGCCTTGCGGATATCCCACTCCAGGTCGTCACCCGTCATCAACATGGAAGCCACCTGGCCCAGCGTCGGCTGATGGCCGACCACCAGCACCGAATCCTTGTTGCCCGGCCAGTTGACGGCTTTCAAAATGTCGGACGGATCGGCGCCGGGCGCAAGGTCGTTATGGATTTTGAACTTGCGGCCCAGTGCTTCCACCGTCTCCAGGGTGCGCACGGCGGGACTCGCCAAAATCTTGCAGCTATCGGGTAGCTGCGAGTTCAGCCATTGTCCCATGCGGCGCGCCTGCTTCTGGCCCTTGGCGGTCAGCGCGCGTTCCAGATCGGTCATGCCGGGGCCTGCATCCTCCGCTTCGGCGTGTCGCCATAAAATCAGATCCATGCTTTATTCTCCGAGGTGGCCGTTGGGTGTACCCAGTGTCTCCATCAAGTGCTGTTGTGCGCTGAAGCTGGCTTGCTTGCCGCGCGCCTTGCGGCGCTGGTAGTGGCCGTCCGGCTCCAGTTCCCAGGCGTTCTGGTTATCCTTCAAGTACGGGCTCAGGCCTTCGGCCATCACCCGGCGTTTCAGCGCCTTGTCCAAAATCGGGAAGGCGACTTCGATGCGGCGGAACAGATTGCGGCTCATCCAGTCGGCGCTGGCGAGGTAGGTGTCGTGTTCCAGATCGTTGCGGAAGTAGTAGATGCGGCTGTGCTCCAGGAAGCGTCCGATCACCGAACGCACCTTGATGTTTTCCGACAGGCCGGGCACGCCCGGCTTGAGCATGCAAGCGCCGCGTACGATCAGGTCGATCTTCACCCCATCCTTCGACGCCGCGTACAAAGCGCGGATCACCGATTCGTCCACCAGCGCATTGATTTTAACAATAATCCGGCCCGGACGTCCCGCGCGCGCAATACGTGCTTCGTTGCGGATGGCTTTGATGATTTCGTTTTGCAGCGCGAACGGCGCCAGCCACAAGTGGGTGAGGCGGTGCGGCTTGGTCAGCGAGGTCAGGTGGATGAACACCTCGTTCACTTCCTGCGCAATGCCGGGGTGGCAGGTCAGCAGGCCGAAGTCGGTGTAGAACTTGGTGGTGGTCGGGTGGTAGTTGCCGGTACCAAGGTGGGCGTAGTAGCGCAGCTTCTTGTCTTCGCGGCGAATCACCAGCGCGACCTTGGCGTGCGTCTTCAAACCGACCACGCCGTACACCACTTGCGCGCCGGCTTGCTCCAGCTTGTCGGCCCAGTTGATGTTGGCTTCTTCGTCGAAGCGCGCTTTCAACTCGACGATGACAGTGACTTCCTTGCCGAGCTTGGCCGCAGTAATCAGCGATTCCATCAAGTCCGAGTTCATGCCGGTGCGGTAGATGGTCTGCTTGATCGCCACCACGTTCGGATCATGCGCGGCGCTGCGAATGAAGTCGATCACGGTCTGGAACGACTGGTAAGGGTGGTGCAGCAAGATATCGTTTTCACGCAGCGCCGCGAAAATGTCGTGGCTGCCGGGCTTTTGCGCGAAGCCGGGGAAGAAGGCCGGGAAGCGCAGCGCCGGGTTGTTGACGTGATCCATGATCTCGGTCAGGCGCACCAGATTCACCGGGCCGTTCACCGCGTACAGGCGGCTCTGGTGCAGGCCGAACTGATCGAGCAGGAACTGCGACAACTCGGGCGGGCAGTTCTTTGCCACCTCCAAACGCACCGAAGCGCCGAACTGGCGGCCGACCAGCTCACCCTTCAAGGCCTGGCGCAGGTTTTTCACTTCATCTTCATCGACCCACAAATCGCTGTCGCGCGTCACGCGGAACTGCGAGTAGCCGATGACCTCGCGGCCGGCAAACAAGTCGGAGATGTGAGCGTGGATCACCGAGGACAGCAGGCAGAACGAAATGCCGCCGCTCTTCGATAAATGGTCGGGCAGGCGGATCACGCGCGGCAGCACGCGCGGCGCTTTGACGATAGCGATGCCGGTGCCGCGCCCGAACGCATCCTTGCCGCCCAGTTGCACGATGAAATTCAAACTCTTGTTCACCACCTGCGGGAACGGGTGGGCGGGGTCGAGGCCGATTGGTGTCAGCAGCGGCCGCACCTCGGTGTCGAAATATTCCTTGACCCACGCGCGCTGCGCATCGTTGCGCTCGTTGTGGCGCACCAGGTGGATGCCGTTGGCGGCCATCTCGGGCAGGATTTCGGTGTTCAGCAGTTCATATTGATACGCCACCAGCGCGTGGCACTCATTGCTGATGCGCGACAGGGTAGCCACAAGGGCAGGGTGGCTGGACAGGGAGCCGTCGGCGGCGCCGGCCGCCAACAGGCTGGCCACGCGTACCTCGAAGAACTCGTCCAGGTTGCTGCTGGCAATGCACAGATAGCGCAGGCGCTCTAATAAGGGGATGCTTTTATCTTCCGCTTGCGCCAACACCCGGCGATTGAACATCAATTGCGACAGCTCGCGGTCGAGAAAGGCCGAGTTCTTATTTACTTCCGCATGCAGGTCAGGCTTCATGTCTTTTTGTTCACTTTGCTGGTAATTCCATTCTATCCTGTTTGCGGAAGAATGATTGCTACAGTGTAAAGACTAAATATGACAGCTTTGTGACAGAGCATGTCATAAATGGCCGCCAATTATGACAAGCAGGCGTAACATAGAGGGGCAACTCGGCCTGTTTACAGAGGGAAGCGGGGTCTACGGAACTATTTTTGAAATATTTTGGGTATGTCATAAAGCTGTCATATTCGGCCGTTAGACTGCGCAGCATCCTAACCTGTCATAACAAAGGACTTGAAATGCGACTGAAACAATTGATCTCTTCCCTGATGGTTGGCGCGGCAGCTGTAATGGCTTTCTCGTCGGCTGCTCACGCCGCCGATATGACCGGCGCCGGCGCGACCTTCCCGTACCCAATCTACGCTAAGTGGGCTGAGTCGTACAAAGCCGCTACCGGCAACGGCCTGAACTACCAGTCCGTCGGTTCGGGCGCTGGCATCAAGCAGATCAAAGCCAAGACCGTTGACTTCGGCGCATCGGACATGCCGCTGGCAGCCGCTGACCTGGACGCAGAAGGCCTGATGCAATTCCCAGCCATCATGGGCGGCGTTGTGACCGTGGTTAACCTGGACGGCATCACCCCAGGCCAGCTGAAGCTGACCGGCCCAGTGGTTGCTGACATCTACCTCGGCAAAGTCACCAAGTGGAACGACGCTGCCATCGCCGCGCTGAACCCAGGCGTGAAACTGCCAGCAGACGACATCACCGTGGTGCACCGCGCTGACGGTTCGGGCACCTCGTTCCTGTTCACCGACTTCCTGTCGAAAACCAGCCCAGAATTCAAGACCAAGATCGGCGCTTCGACCGCTGTGAAATGGATCGTCGGCGTCGGCGGCAAAGGCAACGAAGGCGTTGCAGCCAACGTTCAGCGTATCAAAGGTTCGATCGGCTACGTTGAGTGGGCCTACGCTAAAAAGAACAAAATGTCGCACACCCAGCTGAAAAACAAGGACGGCAACTTCCTGCAGCCTGACGACGAGTTCTTCAAAGCCGCTGCTGCTTCGGCCGAGTGGACCAAGACCCCAGGCTTCGGCGTCGTGCTGACCGACCAGGCTGGTAAAAATTCGTGGCCTATCACCGGCGTGTCCTTCATCCTGATGCACAAAGCCCAGGCTGATGCCAACAAAGGTAAAGAAGTCGTCAAGTTCTTCGACTGGGCCTTCAAAAACGGTGGCGCAGCTGCTACCGAACTGGACTACGTTCCACTGCCAGCATCGGTGGTTAAGCTGGTACAAGATTCGTGGAAAGCTAACCTGAAAGACGCTTCGGGCAAGGCAATCTACTAATCAGGACTGTCCCTTCGCCGCCGTCAGCATAGTCGCAACGGCGGGCGGCGAGGGGGTTAGCCTGCGGGGCCCGACCGGGATCCGCAGGCTAGCTTACATCCACCGAGAAAAAATATGAGCGCAGATATCACTTCCACGCCACTACCAAAGCAAGAGCCGGCCATGCATATCAACACCGCACAAGCTACTGCCGCGGAACAAGCTGCCATGCAGGCCATGCTCCGCACCATGCGCAAGCAGCGCATCCAGGACTTCTTCTTCCACAAGACCACCATGCTGTTCGCGCTGTCCGTGCTGGCAGTGCTGCTGGGGATTATCTTCTCGCTGATGGTCGGCGCGTGGCCGGCTTTCAAAGAGTTTGGCCCGGCCTTCATCACCACCGTGGAGTGGGATCCGGTCAACGACCAGTACGGCGCCATGATCGCCATCGTCGGCACCCTGGCTACCTCGGGCATCGCGCTGCTGATCGCCTTCCCGGTATCGTTCGGCATCGCCTTGTTCCTGACCGAGATTTGCCCGGCCGGCCTGCGCCGTCCGCTGGGTACGGCAGTTGAGCTGCTGGCCGGCATCCCGTCTATCATCTACGGCATGTGGGGCTTGTTCGTGTTTGCGCCGCTGTTCGGCGACTACGTGCAGCCGTTCCTGAAACAGACCATCGGCCAGCTGCCGCTGATCGGCCAGTTCTTCAACGGCCCGACCATGGGCATCGGCATCCTGACCGCCGCGCTGATCCTGGCCGTGATGATCATCCCGTTCATCTCCTCGGTGATGCGCGACGTGTTTGAAATCGTGCCGGCCGTGCTGAAAGAATCGGCCTACGGCCTCGGCTGCACCCGCTGGGAAGTGGTGCGCAAGATCGTGCTGCCTTACACCAAGACCGGCGTGGTCGGCGGCGTAATGCTGGGCCTGGGCCGCGCACTGGGCGAGACCATGGCGGTCACCTTCGTGATCGGTAACGCCAACAAGCTGTCGTTCTCGCTGTTCGCTGCCGGTAACTCGATCGCCTCGACGCTGGCCAATGAATTTGCCGAATCGGATACGCCGCTGCACACCTCGTCGCTGTTCGCGCTGGCACTGATCCTGTTCGTGATTACCTTTATCGTTCTGTCCGCCGCCAAGCTGATGCTGGCTGGCATGTCTCGCAAGGAAGGCGTCAAATAATGAGCGCAACTCTGGAAAAAGCCGCGATGAATCCGGTGTACCGCAAGCGTCTGCTGACGCACCGCATCGGCATCGCGCTGTCGGTGGCCGCAATGTCGGTCGGCCTGCTGGTGCTGGCGTGGATCCTGATCACCCTGATCGTCAAAGGCTTCGGCGCGCTGAGCATCAATATGTTCACGCAAACTACCCCGGCGCCGGGCAGCGAAGGCGGTGGCCTGCTGAACGCCATCTTCGGCAGCTTCATGATTGTCGGCCTGTCGACCCTGATCTCGACCCCGATCGGCATCCTGGCCGGCATGTACCTGGCGGAATACGGCGAAGAAAACAAGATCGCCAGCATCACCCGCTTCGTGACCGACATCATGCTGTCGGCGCCGTCGATCGTGATCGGCATGTTCGTGTGGGCCATGTACGTGGCTACCACCAAGCACTACTCCGGCTACGCCGGCTCCATCGCGCTGGCGCTGATCGCCGTGCCGGTGGTGGTGCGTACCACCGACAACATGCTGCGCCTGGTGCCGAACAGCCTGCTGGAAGCCGCCTTCGCACTCGGTGCGCCGCGCTGGAAAGTCGCGATGATGGTGCGCCTGCGCGCTGTTAAAGCCGGCGTGATCACCGGCGTGCTGCTGGCCGTGGCCCGCGTCTCGGGTGAAACCGCGCCGCTGCTGTTCACCGCGCTGAACAACCAATTCTTTAGCTCCGACATGAACGCGCCGATGGCCAACCTGCCGGTCGTGATCTACGGTTTCGCCATGAGCCCTTACGACAACTGGCGCGAGCTGGCTTGGGGCGGTGCACTGCTGGTGACCTTCAGCGTGCTGGCCCTGAACGTGATCTCGCGTACCGTGTTTGCCCAAAAAGCCCCGAATTAATTATATAAAGCGAATCCATACAATGAATACGCAACTGAACCAGGAAAACGTCGTCGCCATGAACCAAGGCAAGCGCAAGACCATTGAAATTTCGGGCCTGAACTTCTTCTACGGTAAAACCCAGAGCCTGCACAACGTCAGCCTCGACATCCACGAGAAGCAAGTGACCGCCTTCATCGGCCCGTCGGGCTGCGGCAAGTCGACCCTGCTGCGTACCCTGAACCGCATGTACGATCTGTACCCAGGCCAGCGCGCCGAAGGTTCGATCATGTACCGCGGCCGTAACATCCTCGAAGGCGGCCAGGACTTGAACATGCTGCGCGCCAAGGTCGGCATGGTGTTCCAGAAGCCGACCCCGTTCCCGATGTCGATCTACGACAACATCGCGTTTGGCGTGCGCCTGTACGAAGACCTGTCGAAAGGCGAGATGGACGAGCGCGTGGAATGGGCGCTGAAAAAAGCCGCGCTGTGGACTGAAGTCAAAGACAAGCTGAGCAAGAGCGGCCTGTCGCTGTCGGGCGGCCAGCAGCAGCGCCTGTGCATCGCGCGCGGCGTGGCGGTCAAGCCTGACGTGCTGCTGCTGGACGAGCCGACCTCGGCGCTGGACCCGATCTCGACCTCGAAAGTGGAAGAACTGATCAGCGAACTGAAGCAGGACTACACCATCGCCATCGTGACCCACAACATGCAGCAGGCAGCCCGTTGCTCGGACTACACCGCCTATATGTACCTGGGCGAGCTGGTGGAATTCGGCGAGACCGATCAGATCTTCATGAATCCAGCGCGCAAAGAAACGCAGGATTACATCACCGGCCGTTTCGGCTGATCAACCTTATAATACGCATTCAAATTGGAGAGCAGCATGATCGGTGAGCATTCATCCAAGCAGTACGACAACGAACTCGAATCCATCCGCAGCAAAGTGCTGCTGATGGGCGGCATCGTCGAGACCCAGTTCCTCGACGCCATGACTTGCTTCCGTATCGGTAATTCCGAGCGCGCCGAGCGCGTGATGCGTGAAGACGACGCCGTCAACCAGCTGGAAGTGCAGCTGGACGACGCCTGCAGCCACTTGATCGTGCGCCGCCAGCCGGCCGCCAACGACCTGCGCACCATCATGGCGACCATCAAGGTCATCACCGATCTGGAACGCATCGGCGACGAAGCCACCAAGATTGCCCGTACCGCCAAGCAGCTGCACGCACGTGGCGCCGTGACCGTCAACCACTACGAGATGGTGCGCGGCATCGCCAACAACACCAGCGACATGCTGCACGATGCGCTGGACGCGTTTGCCCGCAACGACGGCAAGCAAGCGCTGCAACTGATCGCGCAAGACGCCGTGATCGACCACGAATTCCGCTCGATCATGCGCAACCTGATCACCTTCATGATGGAAGACCCGCGCACCATCTCGGCCGCGCTGGATACCCTGTGGGTGGCCAAAGCCATCGAGCGCATTGGCGACCACGCCAAGAACATCGCTGAATACGTGATCTACGTGGTCGAAGGCAAAGACATTCGCCACACCAAGACCCACGTGCTGGAAGAACAGCCTGAGCAAGCTGAGTAAATCTAAAAAATAAATGGCATCTGATAAAACCACCGTATTGATTGTTGAAGACGAACCGGCGATTGTCGAGCTGGTGACGTTTTCGCTGCGCGAAGCAGGCTGGAACTGCTGCAACGTGCAAAGCGCGGGTGAGGCCTGGGACTTCATCCAGACCAAGACCCCGCAACTGATTTTGCTCGACTGGATGCTGCCGGATTCGACCGGCATCCGCCTGCTGTCGCGCATCCGCTCTGATCGCCAGTTCAACGACATCCCGGTGATCATGCTGACGGCCAAGAGCATGGAAGAGGACAAGCTGGCCGGCCTCAACACCGGCGCCGACGACTACGTCACCAAGCCGTTCTCGCCGCGCGAGCTGCTGGCGCGCGCCAAGGCGCTGCTGCGCCGCAAGGCGCCGGAACACGCGCAATCGACCATGCGCGCGGCCAACATCATGCTCGATCCGGTGAGCTGCACGGTGTCGATGGACGACCAGAAAATCGACATCGGCCACGCCGAATACAAGCTGCTGAAATTCCTGCTGGCGCACCCGGAACGCGTGTTCTCGCGCAGCCAGCTGCTGGACAAAGTGTGGGGCGATCACGTGGTGATCGAAGAACGTACGGTCGACGTGCACGTGCTGCGCCTGCGCAAGGCCTTGAAAGAGGCCGAGCACCTGATCAAAACCGTGCGTAGTGTAGGCTACATGCTGTCGGAAAAAAGCTGAGTTTTAAATGAATCCAAAACTGGTGTTCTGGGTGCCTGCCGCACTGCGCACCGCCGTCATCCTGGCGGCATGTGCGCTCGGCGGCTGGATGTTTGGCTGGGTCAACGGGCTGATCTTGGCCTTGATCGCCATGATCGCGCTGGTGTTCACGCAACTTTCCTACCTCTACCAGCTCAGCAACTGGATGGACGATCCGCAAAGCGCCAAGCTGCCGGATGGCTGGGGCGAATGGACCAACATTTTCTCGCGCCTGTACCGCATGCGCCGCGAGGACGAAAAAAACCAGACCGAACTGACCGAGTGGCTGGCGCGCTTCCGCCAGGCCATGCACTTGCTGCCGGACGGCGTGGCCATCATGGACGACGTGCTATTCCTTGAATGGTGCAATCCGGCCGCCGAGCAGCACCTGGGCCTGAGCAATGACCGTGACAAGGGCATGCGCGTGACCAACCTGGTGCGCAACCCGGACTTCATGGACTACATCATCCTCGGCCGCTACGAGCAGCCGCTGACGATCAGTTTCCGCGAGCGCAAGCTGATTGTGCACATCATCCCGTTTGAAAACCGCCGCCAGATTCTGGTCACGCACGATGCGACCGAGACCGAGCGCATCGAGGAAATGCGCCGCGACTTTATCGCCAACGCCTCGCACGAACTGCGCACGCCGCTGACCGTGATTGTCGGTTTCCTGGAGATCGCCGCGCAAGAAGGCCTGGATGCCGCGACCCGCGCCGCGCACCTGAAGCTGATGACGGAGCAGGGCCACCGCATGCAGCATCTGATCGAGGACATGCTGACCCTGTCGCGCCTGGAGTCGGTGGATTACCCGATGCGCCCCGATCCGGTGGATGTCGGCAAGCTGATGGATCAGCTGCTGCGCGAAGCGCGCGCGCTGTCGGCCGGCAAGCACGAAATCACCATGGAAGTGAATGGCCCGGACGTGGTCGGCTCCTACGAAGAACTGCACAGCGCGTTTGGCAACCTGGCCTCGAACGCGGTGCGCTATACGCCGGCCGGCGGCAAGATCCACTTGATCTGGAAAGAGTACGATGGCGGCGTCAAGTTCATGGTCGAAGATACCGGCATCGGCATCAGCCCGGAACACATCTCGCGCCTGACCGAGCGTTTCTACCGCGTCGACAAGAGCCGCTCGCGCGAAACGCAGGGCACCGGGCTGGGGCTGGCCATCGTCAAGCACGTGCTGCTGCGCCACGGCAGCACCTTGCAGATCAAATCGGAAGCAGGCAAGGGCAGTACCTTCATCGTCTGCATCCCCAAGACCGCCATCGTGGCCCAACAGCCGGAGCTGCTGCTCAACTAAAGCGTAGGCTAAGGATTCTTGATCTGATCGAGCACCGTCTTGATTTTGCTGGTCGCTTCCGGCGTCAGCTGGGTGAACATGCAGCCAAGATGGAGCTGTTCGCCAGCCAGGAATGAACGGAAGGCGCGGGTGTAGCGGATTTCCATTTCCGCGACCTCGATGGTGATTTCCCCCATTTCCAGCACCACATCGTGCAGTTTGCGCCCTTTGATCAAACCCTTGGCACGGGCTTTCGAGCAGTGCATGCCGAGTCCGCCGTCGGAAATATCGTAGACCGGCAACTCATGGAAGTTGGTTTCGCTCACGGCGAATGCGGCCGTGCAAGTGATGCCCAGCGGCGTTTCCAGCCGTTCCGTGGTGCGCCGGTTCAGCACGGTGCAGGTTTCCGGGAACACCATCGGGATGTGCAGCGGCTGGCCGGGCAGCGGGTCCCAGTCGTCCTTGGACAGGCGGAATTGCAGCTTGGCCGAGCGCAGGGTGGTGACAAACGTGATCTTACCGGAGGGCAGCGTGGCGCCCTCGTTCAACTCCATCACAAAATGCGGCAATTCGGGATCGACCGACAGGATGCGGCCGAGGATAGGCTCGCGGCTGCCTGGGGCGTACATCGAAATGGCGTCGCCATGTTCGGCCAGCAGGGTCAGCGCATCACCGATTTCGTCCTCGGTGGCCATGTCAAAAGAGTTATCTGGCTGCGCCGTAAAGGGGGCTATCGCGTCTTGCGGACGCGGCGGCCCTTTTCGGCTCAGGGTGGAATGTGGTTCATGAAGCGTCATAGTGATGTATGTGTTTTAGACGTTGTTTGGGTCTCCTACTATTTCATCATAGACGAATTTTTCCAAATGGCAACCTATTTCGCCTGACGGGAAACTGCCGTTGTCAAGGTAATAAAGTGGCAGGGCTAGCGGTAGGCAAGCGCTGCAGGCACGGTCAGCACCACGCTGGTGCCGGCGCCGGGCCCGCCGATGATGGCCAGCTCGGCGCCGATGCCGGCAGCGCGCTCGCGCATCCCGTCCAGCCCCCAATGGCGCTCGCGGTGGCCGGCGCTGCGCACCTCGTCGGGCAAGCCGCGTCCGTTATCGCGCACCTCCAGTGCCAGGCTCTCCTCGCCGTAGCCCAGTAGCACGGTCACCGCCGTGCCGCCGGCGTGGCGCAGCGCGTTGTTGACCGCTTCGCGGGTAATGGCAAACAGCTCATCCTGCACGTTGGCCCGCAGCGCGCGGCGCTTGCCTTGTTCCCGCAGCAAGAAGGCCACGCCATGCTGGGCGGCGGCGACGCTGCCCGCCGCTTCCAGCGCCGTGGCCAGGTCACCGCGGCAGGCGTGGTTGACGCGCAAGTCCATCAGTTGCTCGCGGCCTTCCTCGGCCACCGCGTCGGCGGCGTCCAGCGCCTCGTCGATCCGCTGATGGATGGCATCGTCCTGCGGCAGTCCCGCCTTGATATTATGGAAACGCAGGCTCAGGCTGTGCACGCTTTGCAGGAAAGTGTCGTGCAGCGCGCGGGCGATACGTTCGCGCTCATCGAGCCGGGTGCGCATGCGGTCGATTACGCGCGCCGTGATCTGCGCCATGCGCCACCGGTACAGCCTATACAGCGCACTGGCCAGCAGCGCCGCGCAGGCGAGCTTGAACCAGCTAGCCTGATAAAACGCCGGCGCGATGCTGAAGTGCAGGCTGGCCGGGGCGGCGCTCCACAGCCCATCCTCATTGGCGGCCATCACCTCGAAGCGGTAGTCGCCGGGGCCGAGGTTGGTGTAGGCGGCCTGGCGCAACGCGCCGGCGTCGCGCCAGGCGTGGTCTTGCCCAATCAGCCGGGTGCGGAAGCGCGCCCGCTCGGGCACCGACAGCACGGCGGCGGTGAAGTCGATTGCCAGGCTCTGGGTATGCTGGGGCAGGGCGATGCCTGTGCCGGCGCGGTAGTGCTGGCGGTCGGTGCGCAGCCCGGTGATCAGGGGCGTGGGCGGCACCGGGTTGCGCGGTGCGGTCTGGCGCGGATCGATGGCGCCGACGCTGCTGGAGGTGGCATACCACAGGCGGCCGTCGCTGGCCTCGACCAGCGTGTTGAGCGGGATCACCTGCGCCACCGCGCCGGCGTAGCCGTCCAGATAACCAAAATGCTCGGCGGCCACCAGGCCAGTGCCGCCGCGCCGGACGGTCGCTAGTTCGGCGGCCCTGATGCGCACCAGTCCATCCTGTCCGTGCAGCCACAGTTCGCCCTGCGCCGTTTCCACGATGCCGGAGACGCCGGCCAGTGGCTGGCCGTTGCTGTCGTTGAGGGTGACGAAGCGGCCATTGTGGAAGCACGCCACGCCCTGGTCGCCGCCGATCCACAGCGTGCCGCGTCGGCTGAACATGGTCAGTACGTTGCCGACCTGCAGGCCGTCGGCGGCGCTGAAGCGGCGAATCTGGCCACGCTCGAGCATGGCCATGGTGTTGCCGCTGTAGCCGAACCAGATACGGCCCTGCGCGTCGGTATGGAGCGCGCTGGCGCTCGGTTCGGCCAGCTTGGCATGGCCACCGCCGGCCTGCCACGCGCCGTCCTTGAACGTGTGCACGCCACGGTGCATGACCGAGACCCACAGCCGGCCGTCGCCGCCCATGGTGATCGCCTGCACCGGTTGCTGTATCAGCTCGGGCGGTAGCGGCCAGCGCTGCGTCTCGCCATCGCGCCGCTTCCAGACCCAGTGGACATTGCCGAACCACAGCGTGCCATCGGCCGCCAGCGTGCCGGCGGTGGCCGACGGCATATCGCTGGCGATGCGCCGTCCATCGCTGGCGATGGCGAAGGTGGGCGGCGAGATCGGGTCGAGCGAGGAGTGGCTATTGATCCAGACTTCGCCGTCGGGGCCGGCAGTGATGCTGAAATCGGTGCTGCCGGGTGGCATCTCCTGCACCGCCAGCCGGTTTTCGCGGATACGGTCGATACCGTTCTCGGTGATGAACCACAGATTGCCCTCGCGGTCGTCGAGCGGCGGCCGGAACACCCGCACGGCGCTGAAATGCTGCGGCGCCAGGAACTGCTGTTGCAGTTGGAAGTCCGGGGTGTACAGGCGCATGCCGTTCCCTGGCCCCACCCACCACGCGTTGCGGCGGTCCGCGTGTACGCTGTAGGGCATGCTGACGCCGGCTGGCAGGCGCAGCGGGGCCGAGGTTTCCGTGGCCGGGTCGAACAGTTGCAAGGGGTAGCCGAATTTAAACACCAGCACCTTGCCGTTGGCGGTCAGCTGGCTGCGCTGCATGCTGCCAAACTCGCCGACCTTGCGGAAACGGTGCGTGCCGGGCACGCTGCGGTACAGGCCGGCGTGGTGGGTGACCAGCAGGCTGCCGTCGTGCAGCACATTGAGCGTGGCTTGATCGCCGGCCGGCAAGCCGTCGGCCGGCTGTACCCGCCGCCAGCGCTCGCCATCGAGCCTATAAATGCCGGCCGGCGAGGAGAACCATTGCGTGCCATCGGCAGTTTTGCCGAACTGTAGGATGGCGCTGGACGGAATTCCGTCCGCCTCGCGGTAGTGGCGCACAGCGCCATGCTTGAACACGCTGATGCCGCCGTGGGCGTAGCCCAGCCACAGCGCATCGTCGAACAGGCCCAGTGCGAACACATTCGGCGACAGCAGCGGCTGGCCGCCGATTTCGTCCACCCGTTCGAAGCGCACGCCGTCAAAGCGGAACAGGCCGTTGGAAGCGCCGAACCACAGCATGCCGGTCTGGTCCTGCAGCATCGCGCTGGGATTGGAGGGAGCGCCATCCTGCTTGGTCCAGGCCCGATGCGACAGGCTGGCGCTCCAAGGGGGCAGAGGTTCGACGGCGGCGGCGGTGGCTGCCGCCATCGACAAAATGAGCAATAACGGCGCCCGGAAATCGGTCATGCGGGAGAGATGGTTAAAAAACAATAGCCTATATCATTCGCTCCGGTGGCTCAATGCCTCGATAGAGGAGTACGCCGGCATCGGTGACAATTAGCGTACTTTTCAAATGAGCAAGATGTTATTCTGATTAATATTAATGCCGCGAGGATTTATGAAGAGAATTTTGCTTGTTTTACTGTTCATTGGCACCATGGTTGGTGCAGAGGCCCAGCAGCCGGAAGGATCTACCTCATTTGAAATCACCGTCCAGAATGCGCCCTTGCGCGAGTCAACTGTAGTGACGATCCCAATGTACGGGGAATCTCAAAGTATTGGCTTAGGCGGTTTGACGGTCGAAGTAAGCGCGCCTGATGGGAGCGATGGGCCATCGGTGGTGAAATTATTCTCGGCGAACAAGCAGAAGCCTGAGCTGCTACATACTGCACGCATCGACAATCCGCGTGCACTCCCGGCTAAAATTGCATACACAGTGTGCGGCAAGGTGGTGACGTTTCAATCGCCAGCGCCGGCCAAACTTGTAGAATGCGCGAGCACGCCGTGAAGACTTTCATTTTGGCGCTTGCCTTACCCGGCATCGTCGCCGCTCAAGGCTCAGCCGCTGTCGATGAATCATTTGTGCGCGGACGTGCAGCATATTCGCCTGCGATGACCCAATCGCTATTGAAGAAGGTCGAAGCATATTGTGCGAGCGCGGACAAATCTGCGCGCGACAACCTGACTGCTGCCGTTGCGGCTTGGCAGAAACGTCATGCCGACCTCCTGCTGGAGAACATACGCGTGCGAGGTGAACTTCTGGACGAGGTCAATGCGCTGACGGCTCCTCAAGGTCTTAAGGCTGAACTTGATAACATGCTCAACAAACAGGTTCCGTCCCAGGTTGAGGCCGATTACAAGAAGCTAATTCCGCCGGACACTTCAAAAGGCTGGGCCACCAAGGCATTCGTTTGCGGTGCTAACGCAGGAATGATCGAGCAAGGCCAGTTTGATCTGGATCGACTCGATCCACAAGTGGCGGACTACCTACGCAGACGAATCGCGCCGCCCGGAAGCAGCGGCGTGGCAACGCCCTAAGCAATGCTGACCGAAGCTGCTGGCAGCGCTTGAGTTGAGGTCAAAGCGCACCCAGTGCCATAAAAGGAACCAAAAAGCCTTCACGTAGGGGCTGGTCTGGCAAAGATTACGGAATTGGGCTCACGCTCATTGGAAATTGGAGAACAGGTTTGCAACCGAAGCTAAGGTTTACGAAAATCTGGCAGGATGAGGACATGGTAGAGCTTCGTGTTGAAGCATGCGATGGCACATCGATGTTTTCGAATAAGGTGTACGTTGGCCATCACAGCCTACGAGAGACTGTTATTGACCTGCATAGATTCAAGGATCATATATACGGCGGCCTGTATGATTTGCGTTTCGGCGAATTTGGCCCTGAATATGGTTCGGGAGCGTTGAGTGCCCGGTTGCATTTCCATGACCGTGGCAAGCTCTTAGTTTCAATCGCCATGCAATCCGAGTACTCAGATTTCGGGAAGAAGAACGTCGCCAGTGAGGCCAACCTTTTTTTGATTTCCGAGCCTGCTCTATTGGATAATTTTATCCAATCGTTGCGCGCAGTTAGCGAAGGGCATCAAAATGATGCGCAGTTGGATGGCATTGACTCACCGTGGACTTGGGATTGATTCACGGTGCCATAGATTGTTCACAGAAATCAAAATGCCGATTTAGGCAAACACGCAAGGACGCCACTCCACACTGCCGAGCAACCCGCTTTTTGATGACGCCAGGACGTGACCGGCCCCTCACGACTGCTGCAACCAGTATCCCAGAATTTTGAAAGGATCATCCCTAGTGAACGGACGGCCCCCTATCGCACCACCTTACTGGACACAAAGCTTGGAGGAATTTTTGGGCGTCAGCGCGATCAGAAATGACGGCTTTCATCCGATGCTCAACAGTTCGGTAGCGACGAGGCCAAAACTCAGCAACGGGCTGCAAATAGATCGAACCACGAAGATAAGGCATCCGATTCTCGACGCGGACTTTTACCTTTGTCCGATAACCAGATCTGGGGAGCCTGGATTCATTTTGTACCACGATGAGAATGGAACAATCGTAGAAGCGGGAATGTTCCGCCACTTCTTATCGGATTGCAGCACATTCACCTACATCAAAGACAGTTTTCTGGGGCGAGGCCTCGGCGCCAAATTGGTAGCCGCTTCCATCGCTATCGAGACGGTGGAAAACAGGGTAGTTGCCAATCAGCCAGGCTCGTTTACTGCGAAGGGCTTGGAAACCAAAATAAAAGCATTCGGACACCTCATTGACTATGCGCTCTCACAGGAATCGACCCAGGGAATCGTCGTGGCTCAGGAAGCGATCGATACAAGAAATTGGGAAATTCCGGTGGTTACGCCAGGCTCATTCGATGAAGCGCTCTATCGATCGATCTTAGAGCCGCTGGGGGCGCGCACTCCAACCCCTCAACAAATAGCAGGGTGCCTAATTTTCTATTTTGCCGGCGCCGTAGCGTATGAGTTCACCAGGCCGGGACTGAAGACGCATTACGTACACATCCCCCCAAACATCTGGATTCATGGAGATAGAAAATTCAGTTCCGAATTGGCGTTGAAGGAGGCACTTGCCCCCGGAGCCGTAGTGAACACCACATCACTGATAATTCCGCACGAAACATTGTGTTGTGAGCCAGGGTTTGACAGGCAATTTGTGAACAAACTTGTCGCCCGGTCGCGCCCTGGTCGAACTGGCCGATCCTGATGTCACAAGGTTGCGCGGCCTTTCATCGCTAGCTGGCAGCGATGCACGGCATCGTCGTAGGAGCGGGAGACATGATCGGCGGTTGGGAAGACGCAGGTTTTGAGGTCGGCGTTTTCGAACGGGCTTGGCAGCAGCAGCGCGAATTGTTTGCAGTGGGGGAGATCCTTGCGCATGCGTTCCAAGGCTTGCGTCATCAGTTCGCAATCCTGCAGCGGGTTGACGCTGACCAGGCACACGATCGCCACCAGCTCCGGCGTTGCCTCCGGTGGCGTTGGTTTGTCGAGGTCTTCGTAGCTCATGCTGCGGGCGTCGATTTTTTGCTCGCGCAGGATGCGGACGAGGATTTCGGTTGCCAGTTCCGCGTAGGCCGAGCCAAGGCCAATACTCAGCACCAAGCTACCGGCCGGCACGTCGAACGAACCTTGCCATTCACCGGTATCGGAAATGCGCCGCTCGCGCAGTTGACGGCCAATGCCGCCGCCCGTCAACACGCTGCTGCGCTTGCGCTTTTTCCACCACTTCGGATTTCCGCTCAGCGCCTCAATCACGGCGATGATGGAGGAGGTGACTTTCTCTTCCTCATCCGGCGTAATCGCGCGGTCTTTCAAATCAAAATTCGCCAGATGCAGCGCCGGCAGCAGTACGCCGTCGCAGTACTCGGCCAGCGATTTGTGCTGCATGTAGCGCTTGGCGCTGCTGACGATTTCATGCGCGTCGCCCGACAGCGCGCGCTGGTAGAAGTTCTGCGGCATGGTCAGCGCCGGCAGTTCGCCGAACATAATCTCCAGCACTTTCAAGGCGCGGATGTAGCGCCCAGCCACCACCAGGCACAAGGTCAGCGGCGTCGACAGCACCAAGCCCACCGGCCCCCAAATCCAGCTCCAGAATATCGCCGATACCACCACCGACAGCGGCGACATGCCCGTGGTATGTCCATACAGCTTGGGCTCGATGGTTTGCGCAACAATGATCTCGACCGCAAGGAACAAGCCCAGCGTCATCAAGGCCAGTGACCAGCCCGGATCAACGGCCGCCGCCAGCAAGGTTGCGCAAAACGCCGCCATCCACACGCCAACGTAGGGAATAAAGCGCAGCACCGCCGTCATGGTGCCCCACAACAGCGCTTGCCCCAGACCCAGCAAGCTCAAGCCCAGCCACACGGCCAGACCCGTCGCAATGTTCACCAGGAATTGCGAAATGAAGAAACGCGACAGCCTCTCGCCCGCGTCATTCACGGCAATGGTGGTAGCGCGCAAATCGCCGCCACCGGCCAGCCGGATGAAGCGGTCGCGCAGGGACTCGTGCTCCAGCAGCACAAAGATCAGCACCACGAACACAATGCCGGCCGTCTCCAACGGCGGCCACACCGATGCTGCCACCTTGCCCAGCAATTGGAACGGTTTCAAGGCCGGCTCGTGAATCTCCACCAGCACCGGCGTCTTTACGCTGCCATCAGCCAGCTGCACCGGCTGCGCGCCACCGGAAGAATTCTCGTTGGTGAAATGCTCGATCAACTGTCCCGCCGGCCCGCCGAGGCTGCCCAGGGTGCCGCGCGTCAGCTCGTCCAGCGTTTCGATCTTGCTGGCGATGGTGTCCTGATACTTGGGCAAACTCGCGCCCATGGCGCCCACCTGCTGCACGATCACCGCGCCGATGGCCAGTAGCGTTGCCGTTACCACCAGCACGCCGGTAATCACCGACGTGGTCTGCCCAAGCCCAAGATGGCGCAAGGCCCGCACGAACGGCGCAATCAGGAAGCTGAAGATAAACGCCAGCGTGATCGGAATCAGGACGTCGCGGCCGAAGTAGAGCAGGGCGAGCACGGTGGCAGTGCCAACAAGGCCGGCCACGGCACTCGGCAAGGTGCGGGAGGTGAGGGAATCAGACAACGGGTAACCTGTGATGAGTTTTCATCAATGATACCCCAAGCGCGCTTAGAACTTGTAGATCAGCGCGGTCATCACCATTGGCGTGGTTTTGCGCTTGGTGAGCGGACTGTCGGCCGCGTCGGTCATCAGGCGGCTGGCGCCCAGCGCGCTGCGCACCGACCAGTTACTGTCGATCACGTGGCTCCAGTTGACGCCCACATTTACGTTTTCAAAGCCGGCCTTGGCGGTGTACGGGCGATAGTTGGAATAGATGCTTTGGCGCTCCGTCACGCCGTAGTAGGTTTGCATGTGCTTCCTGTCGCCATAGGTCGCCGACATGCCCAAGCCGATCTGGTCGGTGGCATCGCTGTACAGCGGCGTGTTGGCCGACAGCGTGTAGGTGGCGCCGTACTCGCGGTGGTTGATGTTCTGCTTGGTGGTCAGACCCAAGCCGACTGAGCCCAATTGGTAGCCCACGCTCAGCACCGCTTGCGCCGAGCCCTTGATTTCGCCCATGCCTTTCAGCGCATCCGAGCCGGAGAAGTAGTTCTTCTTGTGGTCCTCGCGCCCGCCGTCGTAGCCCAGCGCGGCGCTCACTTTGAAATCGCCAACCTTGGTCTCGTAGCCGATGCCGCGCTGGGTGCTGAGGAATACGCCGTTGGCATAGGTCTTTTCGAGGAAGGGCAGCGGCAGCACGCGGCTCTTGTCGGCGCCGGCGTATTCCGGCATGTAGGCAAGGCCGATGCCGGCGACGAGGCTGTCGCTGGGCTGGGCCGGCCTGGCGTCTTCGGCAAAGCTCTTGTTACTGAAGGCGCAGAGGGCGAGGAGAGTCAGAGTGATAGCGTGGCGCATTTTTTAGGGTCCCGTTCAGTGGTCCGCCGGTGCGTGATTGCCCGGCTTTAGACGGACGGGAGTGTCCCAGTTAATACTGTCTGCCGCTATCATTGCCGCTGAAGTATCATGTGCTGAAATCTTTGGTATCGCATTCTGGAGCTGATATGTCCCTGACCCTGTATTACCACCCGCTGGCCTCGTTCTGTCACAAGGTGCTGATTGCGCTGTACGAGAACGGCACGCAGTTCGACAAGCGCATCATTAATCTGGGCGAGGAAGCGGATCGCGCCGAGCTGGAAGCCATCTGGCCGCTGTGCAAATTCCCCGTGTTGCGCGACCACACGCAGCGGCGCGACATCCCGGAAACCTCGATTATCATTGAATATTTAGACCGCCACTATCCCGGCGCGCAGCTGATGATTCCAGCCGATTGGGACGGCGCGCTGGATGTGCGCCTGTGGGATCGCTTTTTCGACAATTACGTGCAGGAGCCGATGCAAACCATCGTCAACGCGCACTTGACCGGCCTGAGCTGCGACCAGACCAAGGAGCGCACCAAGCTCAAGACGGCCTACAAGATGATCGAAAAGCGCATGGCGACGCGCAGCTGGATGTGCGGCGAGGCCTTTAGCCTGGCCGATTGCGCGGCGGCGCCGGCGTTGTTTTACGCCGCCACGCTGTTGCCCTTCCCGGAGGAATACCAGCACTTGCAGAGCTACTTCGAGCGCTTGATCAGCCGCCCTTCGGTGAAGCAAGTGCTGGATGAGTCCAAGCCGTATTTCTCCCTGTATCCTTTTGCCGCCGATATCCCGGAGCGTTTCCTCTAGCTCTTATTGCCTTCGCCCGCGCTCTGCATGGACTGCGGCTGTTGCAGCGCCTGATTTTGCTGGGCGATGGCGGCAAAGCGGCTGGCCTCGTCGGCCAGGTGCTTGTTGGCAGCCTGGCGTCCGGCGTCAGCCAGCTCGCTCGCGGTGCGCGCGGTTTGCGGCACGTGTTCCTGCGCGATCTGGTTGATGTCGGACTGGAATTCCGCTGCCACCTGCGTCAGCCGCTGGTGATACGCTTGCAGCTTCTGCAAAATCTCTCCTGGCTGCAAAGGCGCATTCTCGGCGCTGCGTTCCTCGGGCGAGGTCAGCAGCGCATAACGCAGCGCAGTGGTGGCGTCGTCCAGCGACTCGCGGCTGAATTGCGCATGCACGTCGGATAGCTGGCGCAGCGAGCGCAGTACCGATTGGCTGAGGTCAGTGTAATAGTCAATGCGGGCCTCCGCATGGTTACGGGCGGCGGTGGTCAGCGGTTCCACAAACGAGTTCATAAGCGTGCTCCTGTTGAGAGGGGCCAAAAAAAGAGAAGGGGGAGGGACGCTTTGGCCTGGCGTCTCCATCCCCCGTATCATCGCAAATGTCGTGCGCTTGTGGCACTACTGAGCCTGCTGGAACTATTTGTTTTCCCTATTCAACAGATGGGGCAGGCCGGGGCAGGAGGAACAGCGATTTCTGCCGGCCGTTGATGTAGCGGACGCCACTTTCATCAAAATAGGCATCCTCTTCCAGCATGATGCGCACCGGCTCTTTCCAGCCCGGGATGGCGGTCGCTGCGTTCAGTTCGATCGAGTAAGCGGTGCCATAGCGCAGCACGTCGTCGCCGGTGCCGGGCACGCCGCCTTGCATATCCCACATGCCGATGGCCGGGCCGGCCGCGTGGCCGTGGTAGCCGATCGGATGGGTGTAGATGGTGGCGTTGATGCCCTCGGCTTTCGCCTGTTGCAGCGACGCGGCCAGCACCTGGTTGCCGCTGCGGCCTTGCTTGAAGTGCGAGGTCAGGATGTCTTGCAGGCGGTTGGCGCTGGCGAAGGCTTTGCTCAACTCGGCCGGCGCCGCGGTTTCGCCCGGTTTCAGCACGTAAGCGTGTTCCTGGATGTCGGTGTTCAGGCGCAGGTAGGTAATGCCGATGTCGACGTGCAGCAGGTCGCCCGGCACGATCACGTCAGCGTTGGACAAGCCCTTGCCGGCGCGCTGGATTTCCACCGATGGATGGAACCAGGTGTCGTAGCCCAGGTCGCGGATTTTTTGGCGGAACCACCATACGACATCGTCAGCCGTGGTGATGCCCGGCGTGATCACGCGTTCGGAAAACCCTTCCTCGATAATCTTGTGGGTGGCGTTCACCAGTTGCGGGTAGATGTGCATCTCGCGCGCGGTGCGCGATTCCAGCCAGCGCACGGCCAGCGGCTCTGCCGAGACGACGCGTTTTTTCAGATCGGCGGGCAGGGCGGCCAGCAGTTCGGTGTACTCGGTGTGGTCGATGCCGTCCGCGTGCCCGAAGTGGGTCGAGGTGTTGAGCGCGATCTTGGCCGGATTGCGCTGCTTGATGATGTCCACCAGCGCGTCCCACTGGTTAGGGAATTTCTTCATGTCCCATGCGGCGGCGATGCTCTTGCCGACGTTGTAGCGCGCCACCGCCAGCCGTTCTACCTTGCCGGTCTTGGCGTCGCGGTAGAACACGAGCACTGTGCGGCGGCGGGCGTTCAGCCATTCTGCCGGCAGCATGGTTTTCAGGACGGGATCTTCGTTGTATTCGCGCGAGACCACCACCCACATATCGATGCCGGTTTGCGCCATGATGTTGGGCAGCAGGTTGTCGAAACGGTCAACCAGCAGCTCGTTGACCACGGTGGCTTGGTCGCGCACCGACAGCACTTGCGCGTGGATCGGGGCGGCTGCGGCCAGCAGCAGGGGGAGGGCGAGGAGGAATTTTTTCATCTCCTGATCTTGAGGCCGGATTTTGGCAATGTCAATCAACAATGTTTACAATGCCGGATGCACTAGCTAAGGAGAGATCATGGCAGCACCCTCGGTTTTTTATTTGCACGGCGGCCCGGCGCTCGGCCCGGTGTTTGAGCGCGCCCGCTACCCGGACGCGCATCACGTCCATTGGTGGCATCAGCCGCTGGCCAAGCCGTGCGCGGCGCGTCCCTACCTGGACTTGCTGGAAGCGGCGCTGGCCGAATTCCGCCGTGTGGCCGCCGAAGCGGGTGGGCCGCTGACCGTGATGGCCAGCTCGTTTGGCGCCCACCTTGCGGTGCATTTGGCGCGCCAGGCGCCGGAGCTGGTCAAGGACGTGGTGCTGCTGGCGCCGACCTTCAACCCGGAGGATGCGGCCCTGCGCCTGGCGCGCCGCGCATTCCGCGTCCATACCGACCATCCGCATGCGGGCAAACTGGCTACCGCGCTGGCGATGTACGAAGATGATCCGGGTCGTCCGCGTTTCTGGGACGTGTTTGGCGCGCTGTCCTTGCTGCCGGATGTCACGGAGCTGTACTTCGGCCCGAGCGCCGGCCCGGATGCGGCACGCTCGTTCGCCGAGTTGATCCAGCAGCCGGGCGCTTTCGATGGCCCGACCTCGGTGGCGACTTCGGATGATTTCTCGGCGCTCGATCACACGCCGGTGCAAAGCGCGTTCACCGGCCCGGTGGCGGTGCTGTTCGGCGCTTACGATCCGATGATCGACGCGGAAAAAGACCGCGCCGTGTGGGAAGCGATCTTCCCACAGGCGGCGTTCTTCAAAGTCGAAACGGGCCACTTCCCGCTGCTGGAATTGACGCTAGCGGAATGCTTGACGCCCGCTTAAATTTGGGGTGATGGGGTTGACGTTGCACGAGTTTTAAAAGCGCGCGGCACCAACCCAACCCGCACACCGCTGCGGCCAGGGTCTGACCCCGTACGGGGTCAGACCCTTTCGTTCGGGGTGCTTTTTAGGATCGTAATGAGGCGCAGCCGGTATTCATCGTGAGTACCCCGTTAAGATTTCAGCGGGCGAAGCGGGCTTCGATTTCTTCCAGCGTTTTGCCCTTGGTCTCGGGCAGCAGGAAGGCGGCGGTGAGGAAGTAGAGCAGGGTGCTGCCGGCCCACCAGAAGAACATGGTCGCGTAGCCGTACTGCCCCACGGTGGGCAGGAAGGTTGCGGCGATCATGGTCGAGACGAATTGGTTGATCAGCAGCGCGATGCTCATGCCGTTGGAACGGATGCGGGTTGGCATCAGCTCCGACAGCGCCAGCCAAACGCACACGCCTGGGCCAACCGCGAAGCCAGCCACGAACAGGCACATGGCCAGCGCCACTTGCCAGCCGTGCGAGGTTGACGGCACTGCGGCGATGTCGGCGCGCTCGATACGCAGCGGCGCGTTCAAGCCTTCTGCCGGATCGGCAAATGGATTCAGATGCAGCTTGCGGAAGAAGACGCCGATCACGCTATCGGCTTGCACGGTGTCTTCCCGGCTCAGGTGCAGCAGCGGCAGGGCTGCGTCGTCGCTGCGGCGGGTTTGCACGTTGGTGAACGGGCCGTAAGAATAGGCTACCGTCAATTGTACTGGGGCTTGTGCTGCATTGGCTGCGCCGAAGGATTGCAGTGTCGCGGCGTCCAGGCGCAGCGACAGGCTGTCGGACTGGATTTGGGCTTGCAGCATCGGGCGCACATCGCGCTGCTCAGCTTCGGCGCTGCGGAACAGCAGGCCGGCGGCCAGCAGCGCGGTGACGATGCAGCCGGTGCCCAGCATCAGCAGGAACTTGCGGCCCTTGCGGTCTACCAGCACCACGGCCACGATGGTCATCAGCGCGTTCAGGACTTTCAGGGCGACGTCGCCGGCGTTGGCGGTCGCGCCAGGCAAGCCGGCTTGATTCAGGATGTTGACCACGTAGGCCAGCACAGAGTTGATGCCGGTCGCCTGGTTCAGCGCGAGGATCAAACAGGCCAGCAGGAAGGGCAGCATGTAGCGGCGGCTGATCAGCGGATCGGCGGCGCGGCCCGTCACGGCGGCGTTGGCCGTGGAGGTGTCTGGCGCGAGGGCTTGCTGAATCTCGCGCAGTTCGGCTTCCGCTTCGTCAGCAGGGCGGGTGCGCAGCAGGGCGGTGCGTGCTTCCTCAATGCGGCCGCGGCGCGCCAGCCAGCGCGGCGACTCGGCCAGCAGCAGCGCGCCTAACGTGAAGATGAGGCCCGGCGTCAAACACCACCAGAAGATGCTGCGCCACGCATGATCCTTGGCCGCAAACACCGCAGCGGTGCGCTCGCTCTCGGCCAAATGCTGTGCAGCGGCGGTAGCGCTTTCCACCGAATTTGCCTGCATCAAACCAATCACCGCCGCCGCCACCAGACCAATCGTCAGCAGCAGCTGGAACAAGGCTGCACCGCGTCCGCGTTGACGCGCGTGCAGGCACTCGGCCAAGTACAGCGGCACAATCACGCCAATCAAGCCACCGCTCACGCCTTGCAGCAAGCGGCCCAGCAGCAGCGGAATATAACCATCAGCCAGCGCGATCAAGGGAATACTGAGCGTGAACAGCACGCCGGACAACACCATCGCCCAGCGGCGGCCGATCCAATCGGCCAGTGCACCGGCAAATAAAGAAGACAGCACGGAGCCAAGCAGCACCGCCGCTACGATAAAACTTAGTTGCTGCGCGCTCAAACGCCACGCCACCGACGCCGTCGATTCAAGATAAGGCAACGCACCCGCGATAATGCCAACGTCAATTCCGTAAAGCAGTCCACCCATCCCTGCAATGAACAATAAAAATCCCATGGCGCGTGCTTGCATCGAGTCTCCGGCTAGTTGGTGGTTAGATCGATGGCTTCACCTTCCACGAAGACGGCCACCGGTTGTAATTCTGCGTTGAGCACCACAATGTCCGCCCATGCACCCGGAGCGAGGCGACCACGCTCGGTCTCGCCGAGATAGTCCGCCGGGTAGAGCGACAAGCGATTCGAAGCATCGGCCAAGTCCAAGCCAAGTCCGACGAAATTGCGCAGTGCTTGATCCATCGTCAGCACGCTGCCGGCCAGCGAACCGGTCGCCAGTCGCACGCAACCCAGGCACTTGTAGACGCGCTGGCTGCCAAGCCCATACTCGCCGTCCGGCATGCCGGTGGCCGACGTTGCATCGGTCACACCGTACAAGCGCGGGATGGCGCGCAAGGCTGCGCGGATCGCGCCCGGCTCCACGTGCTGCAAGTCCGGGATAATCTCCGCGTACTCTGCGTGCGCCAGCGCTGCGCCGACGATGCCGGGCTTGTAGTGATTCAGTCCGGTCATGCCGTTGTACAGGTGCGTGAAGCCAGCCGCACCGGCCTTCAGCGCGGCCACGCCGTCTTCATAGGTGCCATTGCTATGGCCAATCTGCACGCGGATGCCGAGTTCATTCAATTGCGGGATCAATTCCAGGTGGCCGTCCACTTCCGTCGCCAAAGTCATGGCGCGGATCGGCGCCAGCTCATGATAGCTGCGCACCAAGTCCATGCTGCCGACCGCGATGGCATCCGCAGGCTGCGCGCCAAGGCGGTGGATACTGAGGAACGGGCCTTCCAGGTGCACGCCCAGCATGCGCGCGCCGCCGGTTGGCCGCTCGGCTATCGCCGGCGCCAGCCCGCGCAGGGCGCGGCGGATCGAGT
Source organism: Duganella rivi (assembly GCF_009857435.1). Taxonomy (GTDB): domain Bacteria; phylum Pseudomonadota; class Gammaproteobacteria; order Burkholderiales; family Burkholderiaceae_D; genus Rugamonas; species Rugamonas rivi. The sequence continues at coordinate 401,686 of NZ_WWCK01000004.1, read as the reverse complement.
TGTCGGTGGCGGTCATGGTGGTGCCCAGCATGGCGGTGGTGCCATGCTTCGCATGCGCGCGCGCCACAGTGGCGCCAGCGTCGCCGCCTTGCATGATGTCGACACCAGCCGCGCCGTGCACGTGCAGGTCGACAAAGCCGGGCAGGATGGTGAGCGTGCTATCCGCGTTGTTGTCTTCGCGGATGTGTTGAATCCGCTGGTCGAAACTGATGCTGCCGTTGATCCAGCCGTTCGGGGTGAGAATACGTCCACTCAGCACAGCATCACTCCGCGATCAAGACTTCGATGCCCGCTTCCAGCAGGCCGTCGCGGTATTCCGGGCTGATGCCGGCGTCGGTGATCACCGTGTGCACGCGATCCAATTGTACGATGCGGTGCAGGCTTACGCGGCCGAACTTGGAGGCGTCGGTCAGCACGATGATCTTCTTGGCGCGTTCCACCATCTTGTGATTCAGGCTGGCCTCCGCCTCGTGGTGGGTGGTGACGCCGAACTGCAAATCGAAACCGTCCACGCCGAGGAACAGCTTATCGAAGCTGTAGGCCTGCAAGCAGGCTTCGGCCTGCGTGCCTTGAATCGACAGCGATTGCTTGCGCAGCAGGCCGCCGGTCAGGATCAAATCCACGCCCGGCGCGTCGGCCAGCTCCCAAGCGATATTCAGGCCGTTGGTCATGACCGTGATGTTTTGCGCCTCGCGCAAATGGCGCGCCAGTGAGATGGTGGTGGTGCCGGAGTCGATGATGATGTTATCGCCCGGCTGCACCATTCGCGCGGCGTAGGCGCCGATGCGCGCTTTCTGCTCGTGGTTGATGGCATCCTTCTGCGGCACCGTGTGTTCGGTCGGCGGCGTGCGGGCGAGGGTGGCGCCGCCGTGGCTGCGCGTGGCTAGCCCTTGGGATTCAAGCGCACTTAGATCGGTGCGGATGGTCACCGCGGAAACGCCCAACTGCTCTACCAGTTCGTTGACCTGCACCGAACCGTGTTGGGTGAGCGCCTGCAAAATCGAGGCGCGGCGTTGACTGGTATGTCGCATGGCTGTGCTGATAATTTTTCAAATATGGCAGCTTAACAGATTGCGGCAGCGGCGCTAATCTGTTCGTTGCTGCCAGCGGCGGCGTTGCGGTTGCAGGCGCGCGCGTACTGCGCCAGCAGGCGGCCGATTTTGTGCTCAAGCAGGGCGTTGGCCTTGGCCGCCAATTGGCCTTGCAGCACTTCCAGATACTGCTCCGGCAGGTGCTGGCTTAGCAGCGACAGCGGAATCTCCAGCGCGTCCAGATTGGCGACCAGTTTCTCGACGGCGGCTACCACCGGCGCTTCGCCCCAGTAGTAGCGGCAGCGGTCACTCAGGCCGTAGCGGCGCAGCAGGCGCTGTTCGGCGCCGCTGCCGGGGTAGTGTTTGGCCCAGTGCTTGGGCTGCGCCAGCATGGTCTCGTCCAGTACTTGCATCAGGCGCGAGACTTGGCCGGCCGGCACCAGTTCTTCTTCGATTTGGCACAGCGCCATCAGCGCCTCGCGCAGGGCGAAGGTGGCGGCCGGGCCGACCTTGAGGATGGCGAAATGGTCGCGCACCATGGCGTGCAGCGCCGATTCGCGCTGGTAGTCGGTGGAGTGGGCCTCGAACACGATGCCCGGCTGGCCGGCCACGAAGGCCGACAATTCGGTGGTCTGCTTCGCATCGTAGTGCTGGATGTGGGTGTGGTCGAAGTCCACGCCCGGCTGCACCACCATCGCAATCACGCGCCGCCATGCGGCGTGCAGGTTCTGATCTATGAAGGCTTTGCGGTGCACGTCCAGCGTGCGCTTGGCCGCTTCCGGCGAGGTGACTGCGCCTGCTTGGGCCAAGTTTGCTTCGCCACCCGGAATCGGCACCTCGGTGCCGATCACGTACACCGGCGGCGGCAGGCCGGCTTGTTTGGCTGCCTGCTCGGCGACGATGCACAGGCGCGCGGAGCGGGCGGCAATCACTTCATCGCTCAGGTATTGCGGATCGTCGGCGCAGCGCATCGAGCAATCGAGGTGGATTTTGTGGAAGCCGGCCGCCGCGTAGGCCGCGATCAGCGTTTCGGCGTGCTGCATGGCGGTGGCTGCATCCAGTCCTTGCCACGCATTGGGGCCGAGGTGATCGCCGCCCAGCACGAGGCGCTCCAGCGGGAAGTCTTGAGCGCCCGCTAGCGCATGCACGTAGTCGACGAACTGCGACGGCGTCATGCCGGTGTAGCCGCCGAACTGATCGACCTGATTCGAGGTCGCTTCGACCAGCAGCACGGTGTCATAGATCGCGGCAACGCGCATGGCGGCGCGCAGCACGCTCGGGTGGCTGCAGCACACGCTATACAGGCCGGTGGCGTCGCCACGGCGGTGCGCGGCAATGATTTGCTGGACGGGGGACAGGGAATCGGTGGTCTTCATGTTTAACTCAGTTGTTGACGGGCGAGGAGGGCTGCACCGCGCGCGCCGCCGGCATCGCCAAAAGCAGGCGGCAGGACGGGAGGCGTGCGGACGCCCGAGAACAGGTGGCGGTTCATCGCTGCCGGAAGTTTTTCGTACAAATGCGCCAGTTGCGACAAGCCGCCGCCCAGCACAATCGCGTGCGGATCGAGCGTGATCACCAGCGTGGCCAGTGCATGGCCCAGAAGATCGAGATGCACGTCCAGCGTTTGTTGCGCCGTCGCGGAACCGGCTTGCGCGCGGGCGACGATGGTCAGCGGTGTTTCATCGCCGCCGCCGAAGTGGCGGTACATCTGCTGCATGCCGGGGCCGGAGACGTAGCGCTCAAGGCAGCCTTTCCTGCCGCAAGGGCAGTCGTAGAGCGGCAGACCATGCGGTGCTAGCAGCGATGCGGCCAGCGGCCAGTGGCCCCATTCGCCAGCGACGCCGTTGGAGCCGCGCATCAAGCGCCCATTGGCGCAGTAACCGCCACCCGCGCCGGTGCCAAGAATCGCGCCGAACATGGTCGCCAGGCCATCAGCCGCGCCGCCCTGCGCTTCGGACAAGGCGAAGCACTGGCAATCGTTGCCGATGGCGAGTGGGCGCTCCAGCGCTTCTTCCAGCGATTGCACCACCAAACGGCCGTTCAGCGCCGGCACGTTGGAGCTGAGCTGGCGGCCGGTCACGCTGTCGATCACGCCGGGCAGGCCGATGCCGACCGGCGCGCGCAGGCCCAATGCCTCGTCGGCGCGGGCGATTAAGCCCTGCATGGCGGCGATGAATTCGGCGAAGTCGGTGCCGGGTGTGGCGATGCGCTCGCGGTGGACTTCGCGTAATTGAGCATCTTCCTCGGCAAACGACACCAACTCAATCTTGGTGCCGCCGATGTCGATGCCGTGGTAGCCGTTTTTAGAATTCGTCATGGCGATAAATGGTGACGCCTTGAACCACGCGGTTCACGATGCCGCCCGTGAAAGGATTATCAGGACGCAGTTGCAGCAGCGCCGATTGATGCAGCGCGTATTGCTGTGCCATCAGCAGCCACAGAGGCGCCAGCCACGCATCCGGCCATGCCGGCGTATCAATGGCGAAGTCGCCGCCCGCGCCGATGGTCAGCACGTGCGCCGCCACCTGGTCGCGGCGCAGTTCCTCCAGCAAATCGTGTTCGTAGCGGCGCGACAGCGGATCGGCGCTGCGGAACAGCAGCACCAGCGTGTCGCACGTAACGGCGGCTTTCGGGCCGTGACGGAAACCGAGAGCGCTATTCGCCATCGTCATCACCGCGCCTGCGGTCAATTCCATGATCTTCAACGCGGCTTCTTTCGCCAGCGCTTCCAGCGGGCCGCTGCCGAGATAAATCACGCGCGACACGCGCTCCGCCGCCAACTTTGCTACCGGTGCCCCCCATTGCTCGGCTGCTTGCTCGCCCAAATCGGCCAACTTACTCAAGCGCTCCGGCTGGAAGTCAGGATCAAGCACGCTCAATGCCGCCAGCAGCATGCAAGTGAAACTGCTGGTCATGGCGAAGCCGCGATCGCAGCTAGCCGGGGGCATCAGCAGATTCAAGGTATCGGCATCGCCGGCGCTTTGCTGCGCCAGTGCGCCTTCCGCATTGCAGGTGATGTTGAGGAAGCGCGCATTCGGCACGAGATCGCGCACCAATTGAACGGCGGCGGTGCTCTCCGGGCTGTTGCCGCTGCGGGCGAAGGACACCAGCAGCGTCGGCGCGCCGGTTTCCAGATACAGGGCAGGGTGGGTCAACAAGCTGGTGGTCGAAATGGCGCGCACCTGGCACGGCCACGCGGCGTTGATTTCGTCCGCAATGATTTCGCCCACGTACGCCGAGCTGCCGGCGCCGGTCAGGATCACGCGCTGCTGCGAACTGCGCAGGCTGTCGCCGAGGAAGGCGGCGATGCGGCTTTGTTCCGCGCCCAGATGCGTCGCCAGCTCGCGCCACAAGGCCGGCTGGTGAGCGATTTCTTCTGCGGTATCGAGGCCGCCGATATCGCGCCATTCGTCGGTCGTACGCTGGAATAAGGTAGTCATCGAAAGATTTTCTCTGGTGAAGGTCAGGGAAAGAGTAAGGTTTAATTTTCGAAATGTCAAATACGAAAGTAAAAAGAAAGATATTCCCTGCAACAACTTTGTTTGAATGTACCGTTTTTACTACGAATTCGAAAGTATCTGCTGCTGACATCACCTAATACGAAAGATTTTGCTAATTATTTTTCGATTTCTTCTTTCTTTTTGTTGACCGTGTTTGCTTTTATTTCTAGAGTAAGTGCAGAGTCTTTCGAAAGTAAAACCAAAACACAACACCGAGGGAGAGTTCAGCATGCATCACCACAGCCGTTTTAAGCCACGCAACAACGCCATTCGCCAAGCGACGGCCATCCTGATCGGCCTGACCATGGCTGCCGCAGGCAACCACGCGCTGGCCCAGTCTAACGCCACCACCACTATTTACGGCGAGGTGACCTCGCCGGCCGGTGCCACCGTGGTGCTGGAAAATCTGGACACCGGCGCGCAGCGTACCCTGACGCCGGATGCGTCGGGCCGCTACGTCGCCAACTCCATGCCGCCGGGCCGTTACGCGGCGCGCGTGGTGCGCAACGGTACGGTTCAGGATACGCGTGAAATTGAAGCGCTGGTCGGTAGCGGCGCGGAAGTCAATTTCGGCGGCAAGCTGGCGGAAGGCCAGACCGTGGTGGTGCGCGCAACGCGTACTTATATTGATGTCTCCAACACCAATAACGGCGTGGTGTTCACTGCCAAGGAACTGAAAGCGCTGCCGGTGGCGAACGATATCGCCTCGGTGATCCAGCTGACGCCGGGCGTGGCGCGCGGTACCAACAGCCAATACGGCAATGCGCCGTCGATTGGCGGCTCGGGCCAGTCGGAGAATGCGTTCTACGTCAACGGCTTCCCGGTCACGAATATCTTGACGCAGGTGGGCGCATCGGAATTGCCATTCGGCGCGATCTCGAATATGCAGGTGCTGTCCGGCGGCTATGGCTCGGAGTTCGGCCGCTCCACCGGCGGTGTGGTGAATATCACCACCAAGAGCGGCGGTAACAAGTTTCAGTTCGGCGGCAAGCTGTCCACCATTCCAGGCGGTTTGAAAGGCAAGCAGGAGAACACCTACTACCCGAACACCGGCGCCAACCCGGACACCGACGGCAAGCTGATTTACTGGAACCGCGATAACACCAGCACCACCAAGGTCGCCGGCCTGTATGGCAGCGGCCCGATTATCCAGAACAAGCTGTTCGCGTTTGTTGGCCTGGAGCGCAGCAAGACCAATAGCGAATCGATCGGCGCGACTGCCGACGCTTCGGCTACCGCGCTGAAAACCGGCTGGTCGACCAGTGACTCCACCGTGGATCGCGGCACCATCAAGCTCGATTACAACCTGAGCGAAGATCATCACTTCGAATACACCAAGCTGTATGACCGCACCCGCGTCAGCAGCCGCTCGTATGGCTATGATTACGCCACCCATACCAGCAACAACGTAGCGGGCAACGCTGGCGAAGTTACTACCAACTGCTGCGGCGCATCGGCTGCACCGGGCTCCAATATCGACATCTACAAGTACACCGGCTACCTGACCGAGAACCTGACGGTAACCGCCTTGTACGGCAAATCGCGTACCCGCCACGAGCGCACCCCGAACGGCTACAACCCCTCGCTGCCGCAGATTTCGACCGGCGCCACCGTGCAGGTGCCGGGCCTGAGCTACAACACGCCGCAAACCGTCACCGGCAATCTGGTCGATCCGGCGTCGGGCGACAGCCAGAAGGGCAAGCGTCTGGACTTGGAATACCGCTTGGGCGATCACTCTCTGCGCGGCGGTATCGACCGCATTGACGTGGAATCGATGGTCGGTTTCTCGCTGGCGGGCGGCTACCGCTGGACTTACCGCAAGGCGGCCGATCCTAACCGCGCCATCAACGGCGCGTTTGAAACCCCGGCGCAGGGCGGCGGTTATGGCACGCAGGGCTACTACGTCAGCCGCGATGTGTACTCCAACCTCGCCAAGCCGACCAGCGAACAATCGGCGCAATACATCCAGGATCACTGGCAGATCACGCCGCGCGTGCTGCTGGATCTGGGATTGCGCCGCGAGCAGTTCACCAACTATACCAGCACCGGCGATGCCTTCATCTCGCAGCGGAACATGATCGCGCCGCGCCTCGGCGCAACCTGGGATTACGCGGGCGACGGTTCGATCAAGCTGTTCGCCAACGCCGGCCGCTACCACTTGCCGGTGCCGTCCAACCTGTCGTCGAACATGGCTGCGCCGTTCACGTCGACCAGTGAATTGTTCACCTACACCGGCGTTGATCCAACCACCGGCGCACCTACCGGCCTGCATCAAATCGGCAAGCCGTATTCGGCCAACAACGCTTACGGCCAAAGCCGCGATGCGCGCGAAGTCACCGCCATCGATTTGAAGCCGCTGTCGCAGGATGAGATTTCGCTGGGCTTTGAGAAGGCGCTCAGCAAACAGCTGGTAGTCGGCGTGAGTGGTTTGTATCGCCGTCTGAACGACACCAATGACGATACCTGCGACCAGCGTCCTATCGATGCGTGGGCCGAGCGTAACAACGTCGACACCAGCCATTGGGGCGGCTTCCAGTGCGCCATTATTAATCCGGGCCGCGACAACGCGCTGTGGATTGACTTCGCCGATGGCAAAGGCCTGCGCCGTGTTGATATTTCGGCGGCGGAGTGGGGCAATCCGAAACCGGATCGTACTTACAAGGCGTTGAACTTCTTCGTTGAGCACCCGTTCAGCAACGGCTGGTACGGCAAAGTGACTTATACCTTGTCCGCACTGAAGGGCAATATGGAAGGCCAGACCGACACCATCGGCGGCGGCGACGTGGGCCTGACTGTCAGCGATGACCACAAGGAGTTGATGTACAACGCCTACGGCTATTTGCCGGGCGATCACCGCCACTCGATCAAGGCGTATGGCTTCTACCAAGTGATGCCTGAGCTGTTCATCGGCGGTAATCTGAATCTGACTTCCGGCGCGCCGCGCAACTGCATCGGCGAACTGCCTGCGGATCTGAAGTTCGATAACGACTATGGTGCGGCTTACTTCTACTGCAACGGTAAGCCAACCCCGCGCGGCAGCCAGGGACGCCTGCCGTGGCAAGCGCAGCTGGATTTGAATGCGATCTATCAGCCGCGCTTCGCCAAGGGCTTGAGTCTGAAAGTGGACGTGTTCAATGTGTTCGACCGCAAGTCCGTCACCCGCTACAACGAAACGCGTGAAGACGGCGGCGCTATCGCCCACAGCTACCTGCAAGTGGCCGGCCGCACTGCACCGCGTTCCGTGCGCCTGACCGCCGAATACGAATTCTAAGAGGAGGAGATGATGATGCAACGACGTTTGTTTTTGTATTCAGCAGCACTATTCTTGAGCGCTTGCGGCGGCGATGGCGCCACGCGCGCCGAAGCGCCGGCGCAGTCCTTGGCCGCGCCAGCTGCCACCACGGTCGCCGGCACTACGTCGACCGTAGCCTTGGCCGGCAATGCCTTCATCACCTCGGCCCCGGCCGGGGCGGGGGAGGTCATTAACGACAACGGTCTCGCCAACTGGAGCAACGCTAACAGCGTGACCAGCGCATACTTCCGCGTGGCGTCCGCCGGTTCTGTGACGCTGGGTCTTGATGCGCGCCTCGCGGGCAGCAACAACAGCACCATCCGCGTGACGGTCAACGGCACGCCGTTCACCGTGGCGCTGGCCGGCACGGCGACCAAGACTTACGCGGTCGGCACCGTCAACGTCGCGGCGCCGGGCTACGTAAAGGTGGATCTGCAAGGCGTGAGCAAGGATGGCGGCTACTTCGGCGACGTTTCGGCGCTGAAGGTGACCACCACGGCCACCGTCAACTACGCCAACGATGCGGCCAATTACTACTGGTCGCGCCGTGGCCCGTCGGTTCACATGAGCTACACCACGCCGGCCAACACCGAGTACTTCTACAACGAGATGACCATCCCCACCGGCCAGGATCCAATCGGCTCCTACTTCATGGCGAATGGTTTCAGCGGCGGCTACTTCGGCATTCAGGTCAAGTCCACTACCGAGCGCTGGATTCTGTTCTCGGTGTGGGATGCGGACAACGGCGCCAAGACCACGCTGGTGAGCAAAGGTGCAGGCGTGGTCGATAACAGTTTTGGCGGCGAAGGCACTGGCGGCCAGTCCTACCTCGTGTACAACTGGATCGCCGGGAACACCTACCGCTTCATCACCCGCGCGCGTCCTGACGGCAGCGGCGGCACTAACTTCTCGGCATGGTTCTACGCGCCGGAGACTGGCGTTTGGCGCTACATCGCGACGTGGAAGCGTCCTGCGACTGTGACTTACCTGACGAGCAATCACTCGTTCCTGGAGAATTTTATCGACACCAACGGCTATACTGGTCGCCGCGTTCAATACGGTAATCAGTGGGCGCGCAATGCGAACGGAACGTGGTCGGAAGCGACCATCGGCCGCCTCACCGGCGACGCCACCGTGACCAATGCGCAGCGCATGGACTATGCGGGCGGTTTGGAGAATGGCCGGTTCTATCTGCGCAACGGCGGCTTCTTTGCCGACTATGTGCCGGTCAATCAAAACTTTACCCGGCCGGCCACCGGCCAGCAACCGACGGTGGACGTAAGCAGCCTGCCGCAATGATTTTTTGAAGGAGTACCATGAAATCTGTTTTGAATCGACGTGACTTTCTGGCGGCAGGCGCCGCTCTTGCGGGCAGCATGATGCTGCCATCGGCCTTCGGTGCGACGCGCCAGCGCGTGCGCCTCGGCATGATCGGCACCGGCATGCGCGGCCAGGTGCTGCTGCAAGAACTGCTGCGCCGCGACGACGTGGAGGTGGCGGCGCTGTGCGATATCGAGCCTATCATGCTGGGCAAGGCGCTCAAGCAGGTAGAGAAGTTCAACAAGCCGAAGCCGAAGACCTACGGCGAAGACCGCGATCAGCAAGCCTACAAGCGCATGCTGGACGCGGGCGGCCTCGATGGCGTGATTATCGCCACACCATGGGAATGGCATGCGCCGATGGCGATCGCCGCGATGCAGGCCAAGATTCCGGTCGGTTGCGAAGTGGTGGCTGGCGTCACGCTGCAAGATCACTGGGATGTGCTGAACACGCAGCTGAAAACGCAAACGCCGTATATGCTGCTGGAGAATGTGTGCTTCCGCCGCGACGTGATGGCAGCGCTGCAAATGGTGCGCGCCGGCGTGTTTGGTGAGCTGGTGCACCTGCAAGGCGGCTACCAGCATGATCTGCGCGCGGTGAAGTTCAACAACGGCGATCCGGCCAAGCCTTACGGCAGCGGCATTGAGTACGGCGCCAAGGGCTGGTCGGAAGCGCGCTGGCGCACGCAGCATTCGGTGCAGCGCAATGGCGAACTGTATCCGAGCCATGGCATCGGCCCGTGCGCGATGTACACCAACATCAATCGCGGCAACCGCTTCACGCGCATTAATGCGTTCGCCACCAAGGCGCGCGGCCTGCATGACTACATCATCAAGCAGGGCGGGGCGAATCACCCAAGCGCGAAGACCACCTTCAAGCTGGGCGACGTGGTGACCACCACGCTGGCTTGCGAAAACGGCGAGACCATCATCCTGCAACACGATACCTCGCTGCCGCGTCCTTATTCGCTGGGCTTCCGCGTGCAGGGCACTGACGGTCTGTGGATGGACGTGAACAACGGCATCCATATCGAAGGCAAGAGCAAGCCGCACGAGTGGGATGACTTCAAGGTTTGGCAAGACAAGTACGACCATCCGCTTTGGAAGAAATATGCCAAGAATGCGGAAGGCGCTGGCCACGGCGGCATGGACTTCTTTGTGATCCACGCCTTTGTGGAAGCGTTGAAAGCGCAAGCGCCGATGCCGATCGATATCTACGATGCAGTGACGTGGAGCGCCATCACGCCGCTGTCCGAGCAGTCGATTGCGCAGAACTTCCAGACCCTGGACTTCCCGGACTTCACGGCCGGCCAGTGGAAGACGCGCAAGCCGATTTTTGCGTTCGATGACCGCTATTAATTAGCGCTAATAATGGCCGGGAAAAGGCGGTGTACAATCTGGGCGCTTAAATTTAACTCTTGCGCCCATGCTTTCACGCCGTCTTTTCCTTGTTCTTTTGTCTGCAGCCGCAATCGCCGGCTGTAAAACCACTCCCGTCGCGGAGACGCCTGTCGTGCAGCCGCCGGTTGCCGTTCCTGAACCCCTGCCGCCTAAAAAGATCAAGATCGGCCTCGCCCTCGGCGGTGGCGCCGCGCGCGGCTTTGCGCACATCGGCGTGATCAAGGCGCTGGAAGCGCAGGGCATTTACCCTGACATCGTGGTCGGCACCAGTGCCGGCAGCGTGGTTGGCGCGCTGTACGCAGCCGGTAACACCGGTTTCCAATTACAGAAGATGGCGATGGAGATGGACGAAGCGCAGATTTCCGACTGGGCCTTGCCGCTGTTCCGCAAGAGTACCGGCGTGCTGAAAGGCGAGGCGCTGCAAGCCTACATCAATAAACTGGTCAACAACCAGCCGATGGAAAAGCTGAAGATTCCATTCGGCGCGGTGGCTGCTGACCTCAAGGACGGCAAGCCGATTCTTTTCCAGCGCGGGAATACCGGCATGGCGGTGCGCGCATCGTCGGCGGTGCCGGGCGTGTTCCAGCCGGTGACGATCAGCGGCCATACTTATGTTGACGGCGGCCTGGTAGCCCCGGTGCCGGTGCGCTTTGCGCGCGACATGGGCGCGGACTTTGTGATCGCCGTGAACATCTCGACGCAAGCCGACGTGCAAGCCACCGTCAGTTCGCTGGACGTGATCATGCAGACCTTCTCCATCATGGGCCAGCGCATCAACGAATATGAACTGCGCGATGCGGACATCGTCATCACGCCGCCGCTGGGCAAAATGGCCGGCAATGATTTCAATGGGCGCAATCAGGCCGTATTGGCGGGCGAGCAGGCCGCCGCGCAGGTGATGGCGCAGATTAAACAGAAACTCGAAGCTAAACGTCGACCATAAGGAAGTAGCTATGCAAACCAAACCATACCTGTCGCTCGCCGACGTGAAGAAAATCGCTGCCGCCGCCGAGGCGGAAGCGGTGGCCAATAACTGGCCGGTGGTGATCGCCATCGTCGACGACGGCGGCCATCTGCTGTGGCTCCAACGCCAGGACGGCGCCAACCCGCTGTCCTCGCACATCGCTCCAGCCAAGGCGCGCGTTTCGGCGCTGGGCCGCCGCGAATCCAAGCTGTATGAAGACATGATCAACAACGGCCGCGTTTCGTTCCTGAGCGCCCCGGCGCCGATGGCGGATGGCATGCTGGAAGGCGGCGTGCCGATCATCGTGGACGGCCACACCATTGGCGCAGTGGGCGTCTCGGGCGTGAAATCGACCGAAGATGCACAAATTGCAAAAGCCGGCATTGCAGCGCTGAACTAAAAAATAGGCCGCCTGCGCAACGCCGGCGGCCTTGCCAAGCAGGGCAGATTTGGTTATAATTCAAAGGTTTAGCCAAATCATATCTCTACCGTAGCGACTACCACTCATCCATCATCAATCTGACCAACTCCCCCGTGGTGCGTAAGCTCCTGGGTCGCTTGAGGGTCGTCTGACGTGGCGCAGCTACGGTAACTTTATCAGGAGTTGCCCTTGCCGCCATTTTTTTCTGGCCCCGCCGTTCCAGCCATACTGGCCCTCGCTGACGGAACCATTTTCAAAGGTTTTTCGATCGGCGCTGCCGGCCATACGACCGGTGAAGTGGTCTTCAACACTTCCATGACCGGCTACCAGGAGATCCTCACCGATCCTTCCTACAGCCGCCAGATCGTCACCCTGACGTATCCACACATCGGCAACTACGGTATCAACACCGAAGACGTCGAATCCACCAAAGTGCACGCAGCCGGTCTAATCATCCGTGACCTGCCGCTGATCGCTTCGAACTTCCGCTCCACCCAAACGCTGTCCGACTACCTGAAGGCCGAGAACATCGTCGCCATCGCCGGTATCGACACGCGTAAGCTGACCCGTATCCTGCGCGAGAAGGGCGCGCAATCCGGCGCTATCGTCACTGGCACTCAAGGCAACGAGCCGTCGGTTACCCAGGCACTGGATCTGGCGCGTTCGTTCCCGGGCCTGTCGGGCATGGATCTGGCCAAGGTGGTCACCGTGAAAGACAAGTACGAGTTCACCGAAACCGAGTGGGCGCTGGGCGAAGGCTACGGCAAACTGGCCGATACCAATTTCCACGTGGTCGCCTACGACTTCGGCGTCAAGAAAAACATCCTGCGCATGCTGACTTCGCGCGGCTGCAAAGTGACCGTGGTTCCTGCGCAAACCACCGCAGAAGAAGTGCTGGCCCTGAACCCGGACGGCGTATTCCTGTCGAACGGCCCTGGCGACCCGCAGCCTTGCGATTACGCGATCGCTGCCGCCAAGGTGTTCATGGAGAAGAAGATCCCGTTGTTCGGTATCTGCCTCGGTCACCAGATCATGGGCCTGGCCTCCGGCGCCACCACCCTGAAAATGAAATTCGGCCACCACGGCGCCAACCACCCGGTGCAGGATTTGGACAGCAAACAAGTGCTGATCACGTCCCAGAACCACGGCTTCGCAGTCGACCCGAACACGCTGCCGGCCAACTGCCGCGTAACCCACGTGTCGCTGTTCGACGGTTCGCTGCAGGGCTTCGCCCGCACCGACACGCCGGCGTTCTGCTTCCAGGGTCACCCTGAAGCATCCCCTGGCCCGACTGACGTCGCTTACCTGTTTGACCGCTTCATCGGCCTGATGGAAGCAACGGAGAAAAAATAAATGCCAAAACGTTCTGATATTAAAAGCATTCTGATTATTGGCGCTGGCCCGATCATCATCGGCCAGGCCTGCGAATTCGACTATTCCGGCGCACAGGCTTGCAAGGCCCTGCGCGAAGAAGGCTACAAAGTCATTCTGGTCAACAGCAACCCTGCGACCATCATGACCGACCCGGAAATGGCCGACGTCACCTACATCGAGCCTATCACCTGGCAAGTGGTAGAAAAGATCATCGCCAAGGAAAAACCGGACGCGATCCTGCCGACCATGGGCGGCCAGACTGCGCTGAACTGCGCGCTGGATCTGCACCGCAACGGCGTGCTGGATAAGTACAAAGTTGAACTGATCGGCGCAACGCCAGAAGCCATCGATAAGGCAGAAGACCGCTCCAAGTTCAAAGATGCGATGACCAAGATCGGCCTGGGTTCGGCCCGTTCCGGCGTGGCGCACTCGATGGAAGAATCGTGGGCAGTGCAGAAGGAAGTCGGCTTCCCAACCATCATCCGTCCATCGTTCACCATGGGCGGCAGCGGCGGCGGCATCGCTTACAACGAAGAAGAATTCGAAGCGATCTGCAAACGCGGCCTGGAAGCTTCGCCAACCAACGAGCTGCTGATTGAAGAGTCGCTGCTGGGCTGGAAAGAGTACGAGATGGAAGTGGTGCGCGACAAAGCGGACAACTGCATCATCATCTGCTCGATCGAAAACCTGGATCCGATGGGCGTGCACACCGGCGACTCGATCACCGTTGCACCAGCTCAGACCCTGACCGATAAAGAATACCAAATCATGCGTAACGCCTCGCTGGCGGTACTGCGTGAAATCGGCGTGGATACCGGCGGTTCGAACGTGCAGTTCTCGATCAACCCGAAAGACGGCCGCATGATCGTCATCGAGATGAACCCGCGCGTATCGCGTTCGTCGGCACTGGCATCGAAAGCAACCGGCTTCCCGATCGCTAAAGTAGCGGCGAAACTGGCAGTGGGCTTCACGCTGGACGAACTGCGCAACGAGATCACCGGCGGCCAGACCCCGGCCTCGTTCGAGCCTTCGATCGACTACGTCGTGACCAAGGTGCCGCGCTTCACCTTCGAAAAATTCCCAACCGCTGACCACCACCTGACCACCCAGATGAAATCTGTCGGTGAAGTGATGGCGATCGGCCGTACCTTCCAGGAGTCGTTCCAGAAAGCCCTGCGCGGCCTGGAAGTCGGCGTCGATGGCCTCAACGAAAAAACCAAAGACCGCGAGAAGATCGAAGAAGAACTGGGCGAACCTGGCCCTGAGCGTATCTGGTACGTGGGCGACGCCTTCGCCCAAGGCTTCACGCTGGAAGAAGTGCACCAGCTGACCAAGATCGACCCATGGTTCCTGATCCAGATTAAAGAGATCGTCGACCTGGAACTGTGGATGGACACGCAGAAGCTGGAACAGCTGGACAAGACCACGCTGTACAAGCTGAAACAAAAGGGCTTCTCGGATCGCCGCCTGGCCTTCCTGCTGCAAACCACGCCGGCTGAAGTGCGCAAGTACCGCCACTCGCTGGACATCCGTCCGGTCTACAAACGCGTTGACACCTGCGCCGCAGAATTTGCGACCAACACCGCGTATATGTACTCGACCTACGATGAAGAGTGCGAGTCGAATCCGACCGACAAGAAGAAGATCATGGTGCTGGGCGGTGGCCCTAACCGTATCGGCCAAGGTATTGAGTTCGACTACTGCTGCGTGCACGCTGCGCTGGCCATGCGCGAAGACGGCTACGAGACCATCATGGTCAACTGCAATCCAGAGACCGTGTCGACCGACTACGATACCTCGGATCGCCTGTACTTCGAGTCGCTGACGCTGGAAGACGTGCTGGAAATCGTCGAACTGGAAAAACCAGTTGGCGTGATCGTGCAGTACGGCGGCCAGACCCCATTGAAACTGGCGCTGGATCTGGAAGCCAACGGCGTGCCTATCATCGGCACCTCGCCGGACATGATCGACGCTGCGGAAGACCGCGAACGCTTCCAGAAAATGCTGCAAGACCTGGGTCTGCGTCAGCCGCCTAACCGCACCGCGCGCACCGAAGCTGAAGCGCTGGCACTGGCACAGGAAATCGGCTATCCGCTGGTGGTGCGCCCTTCCTACGTGCTGGGTGGCCGCGCGATGGAAATCGTTCACGAGCAGCGTGACCTCGAGCGCTACATGCGCGAAGCCGTCAAAGTATCGAACGACTCGCCAGTGCTGCTGGACCGCTTCCTGAACGACGCCATCGAGTGCGACGTCGACTGCATCTCGGACGGCGAAACCACCTTCATCGGCGGCGTGATGGAGCACATCGAACAAGCTGGCGTCCACTCGGGCGACTCGGCCTGCTCGCTGCCACCGTACTCGCTGGCGCAAGAGACCATCGATGAACTGAAGCGTCAAACCTCGCTGATGGCCAAGGGCCTGAACGTGGTTGGCCTGATGAACGTGCAGTTCGCAATCCAGAAGCAAGACGGCAAAGACGTCGTCTACGTGCTGGAAGTGAACCCGCGCGCATCGCGTACCGTGCCTTACGTGTCGAAAGCGACCGGCCTGCAACTGGCCAAGATCGCCGCGCGCTGCATGGTCGGCCAGAAGCTGGCGGATCAAGGCATCACCAAGGAAGTGGTGCCGGATTACTACAGCGTGAAAGAAGCCGTGTTCCCGTTCGTGAAATTCCCAGGCGTGGACACCATCCTCGGCCCAGAGATGAAATCGACCGGTGAAGTGATGGGCGTTGGTAAAACCTTCGGTGAAGCCTTCGTGAAATCGCAGCTGGGCGCCGGCGTCAAGCTGCCGAAATCGGGCAAGGTATTCCTGTCGGTGAAATCGTCGGACAAGCCGCGCGCCGTGAAAGTGGCGCGCGACCTGGTCGACATGGGCTTCACCTTGGCTGCAACCAAGGGCACCGCGGCGGTGATCTCGGCAGCTGGCATTCCAGTCACCGCGGTGAACAAGGTAGTGGAAGGCCGTCCGCACGTGGTCGACATGATCAAGAACCACGAAATCGTCCTGGTCATCAACACGGTGGAAGAGAAGCGCAACGCCATCATCGACTCGCGTGCCATCCGCACCTCGTCGCTGGCATCGCGCGTGACCACGTACACCACCATCGCCGGCGCTGAAGCGGCAGTGGAAGGCATCCGTCATCTCGACGAATTGCAAGTGTACGATTTACAAGGGCTGCATAAAACCTTACACTAAGCCCTAATAGGTTTAGGTAGTACCCGGACCACAGAGCTCGCGCAGGCAGTATGGCGCGGCCTCTGTGGTTTTCCATTGTAAAAACAGAGTAAATAAACAACATGACTTCAGTTCCACTTACCAAATTCGGCGCCGAGCTTCTGAAAGAAGAACTGCACCAGTTGAAGACCAAAGAACGCCGTATCGTGATCGACGCGATTGCCGAAGCACGCTCGCATGGCGACCTGTCGGAAAACGCCGAGTACGATGCTGCCAAGGAGCGCCAGGCGTTCGTGGAAGGCCGCATCGCGGAACTGGAAGGTAAGCTGAGCGCCGCCCAAATCATCGACCCAACCACCCTGGACGCAGAGGGCCGCGTGGTGTTTGCCGCCACCGTGGACCTGGAAGACCTGGAGTCGGGCGCGAAGGTAAGCTACCAGATCGTCGGCATCGACGAAGCGGATCTGAAACTGAGCAAGGTATCGGTGACCTCGCCGATCGCGCGCGCGCTGATCGGCAAATCGGCCGGCGACGTGGTGGAAGTGCAGGCGCCATCGGGCCCGCGCGAATACGAAATTCTGGAAGTGCGCTACGTCTGATGCTACTCGCCCGCACACGTTTGCTGGTCGCGACCCTGTGGGCCGGCAGTTTATGGGCGGTGGGCTATTTGGCCGCACCGACCCTGTTCGCTACGCTGAGCGACCGCGTATTAGCTGGCACCATTGCTGCCAGCCTGTTTAAGAATCAAGCCTGGCTGTCGATTGCCTGCGCGGTGGTGATGCTGTTGCTGTTGTTGGCAACCCAGACCAGCACCGGCGGCATCTTTGCCGGTTCGGCGGCGAATATGGCGGCCAAGGCGCGCCGCACCTTGCTGATTATTGTGCTGGTGATGCTGGGTTGTACGCTGGTGTCGCACTTCGGCTTGCAGCCGATGATGGCGTCGCTGCGTGCTGCGGCGGGGCCGGGCGGTGTGATGGAAGGCGCCGCGCGCAATGAATTCGGTATCTTGCACGGTATTTCCAGCACCATCTATCTGGTACAGAGTCTGCTGGCCGCTTGGCTGGTGGTGAAGCAGTAATGATTTTCGCTCCCGCTGGCGCGGGAGCGATTACCGTATCAGCCCAATACAGTCTTTTTGGTCGACTTTTGACGAGCCTTGGCGCGCTTGATGTTGCCGCCCTGGGTCACGCGTTCATTTCCCTTCAGCAGTACCTTGGTCACCGACGGACGCTTGGTGCCGCTGGCGCTGGCCTTGACGATGGTGACTTCGCGCATGCCTTTGCCGGCGGTGGCGCTACGGGCTTTTTCCGTTTCCACTTTTGGACGGTACAGCACCAGCAGCTTGCCGATGTGTTGAACCGGCGCCGCTTTCAGTTGCTCGCAGATGGTTTCGTACATGGCGATGCGGGCTTCGCGGTCGTCGCCGAACACGCGCACCTTGATCAGGCCGTGCGAGTCCAGGCCCAGCGAGATCTCTTTGATAACGTTGGCAGTCAGGCCATCGGCGCCGATCAGGACGATAGGTTTCAGGCCGTGGGCTTCGGCGCGCAGGGCACTGCGCTCAACGGGGGTAAGTTTGATCATAAAATTTCTTTTTGTAGGTTCCTTAAAGGCAGTATTCTACGCGAATGGCTAAGAACAAAATAAACAAAAACTGGATTCACGATCATATTAATGATCCTTACGTGAAATTGGCCCAGAAAGAGGGCTATCGCGCCCGTGCGGCTTTCAAGCTGAAAGAGATCGATGAGGATGAAAAACTCATCAAGCCGGGGCAGGTGATTGTCGACCTTGGCTGCACGCCCGGCAGCTGGGCCCAGTACACCCGCCGCAAGCTGGCAGGCAAGGAGGGCGGTGGCGTGCATGGCACACTGATCGGCCTTGATATTTTGCCAATGGAGCCAGTGGCCGATTTCCACTTCATCCAAGGCGATTTCCGTGAAGCCGAAGTGCTGCAACAGCTGGAGGCTGTGGTGCAAGGCCAGAAAGTTGACTTGGTGTTATCGGATATGGCGCCCAATCTGTCCGGCATTCATGATTCCGATGCAGCCCGCATGGAGCATTTGATTGACCTGGCGATTGAATTTTCCCAGGCCCATTTGAAACCGGAAGGCTCGCTGCTGGTCAAATGTTTTAAAGACATGGGTTTCAACGACATCGTGCATAAATTCCGCGCCGAATTTAAAACCGTGATTCAGAAGAAACCGAAAGCCAGCCGCGACAAATCGTCCGAGATTTTCCTGCTGGGCCGTGGCCTGAAAAACCCGACCGATGGCGGCATGGCCTCGGCGCAACCGCTCGATTCTGGCGAATGGCGCCCTTGATATTTGCTGAACAACCCGCAAATGGGCCATCGGAGAAGTAGTTTTATCTTGATCGCAGGATGTTTTTGCTCAAATAATATGCTTTTCAGCCGGATTTAAGCCGGCGCACGGCAGGTTTGTGGCAACGCCTGCTCATTGCGAGTAAAATCGGGTTTCCAGCTTTAGGTCATACAGATGCGTCTCGCATCCAAGGAGTTTTCGTGAATAACATGTTTTCCAAATCAGCCATCTGGGTAGTCGTCGTGCTGCTCCTGCTTATGCTGTACAAGCAGTTTGATAGCCATGGCGTAACCGGTGGGGCCAAAGCCATCGCTTATTCCGACTTGCTGGATGACGTGAAAGCCAAACGCATCAAGGACGTCGTAATTGAAGGCGGCAACATTACCGCCACCCGCAGCGACGACACCAAAGTCCGCACCACCGCCACGCTGCTTGACCGCGGCCTGATTGGCGACCTGCGCGACAATGGCATCCATTTCGACGTCAAACCGCCAGAGGAGCCATCGTTCCTGTCGCAAGTGTTTGTGTCGTGGTTCCCGATGCTGCTGCTGATCGGTGTGTGGATCTTCTTCATGCGCCAGATGCAGGGCGGCGGCAAGGGCGGCGCGTTCTCCTTCGGTAAGTCGAAGGCGCGCATGATGGATGAAACCAATAACACCGTCACCCTGTCCGACGTTGCAGGCTGCGATGAAGCCAAGGAAGAAGTGGGCGAGATCGTCGACTTCCTGAAAGACCCTAGCAAATTCCAGAAACTGGGCGGCCGCATTCCACGCGGCGTGCTGATGGTTGGCCCTCCAGGTACCGGTAAAACCCTGCTGGCGCGCGCCATTGCGGGCGAAGCCAAGGTGCCGTTCTTCTCGATTTCCGGTTCGGACTTCGTTGAGATGTTCGTCGGCGTCGGTGCAAGCCGTGTGCGTGACATGTTCGAGAACGCCAAGAAGCATTCGCCGTGCATCATCTTCATTGACGAGATCGACGCGGTTGGCCGTCATCGCGGCGCCGGCATGGGTGGTGGTAACGACGAGCGCGAACAGACCCTGAACCAGTTGCTGGTTGAGATGGACGGCTTTGAAGCCCAGTCCGGCGTGATCGTGATCGCTGCAACCAACCGTGCAGACGTGCTGGATAAAGCGCTGCTGCGTCCGGGCCGTTTCGACCGTCAAGTGAACGTGGGCCTGCCGGATATCCGTGGCCGCGAACAGATCCTGAACGTGCACATGCGCAAAGTGCCTATCGGTACCGACGTCAAGGCTGACGTGCTGGCACGCGGCACTCCTGGTTTCTCGGGCGCTGATCTGGCTAACCTGGTCAACGAGGCTGCGCTGTTTGCCGCCCGCCGCTCCAAGCGCCTGGTCGATATGGCTGACTTCGAAGACGCCAAGGACAAGATTTACATGGGCCCTGAGCGTAAATCGATGGTTATCCGCGAGGAAGAACGTCGCAATACCGCTTACCACGAGTCCGGCCACGCTGTGGTGGCCAAGCTGCTGCCGAAGGCTGACCCTGTTCACAAGGTCACCATCATGCCGCGTGGCTGGGCACTGGGCCTGACCTGGCAGCTGCCGGAGCACGACAATATCTCGGGCTACAAGGACAAGATGCTGGAAGAGATTTCCATCCTGTTCGGCGGCCGTATCGCGGAAGAAGTGTTTGTCGGCCAAATGTCGACCGGCGCCTCGAACGACTTCTCGCGCGCTACCAAGCTGGCACGCTCGATGGTCACCAAGTTCGGTATGTCGGATGCGCTGGGCGTGATGGTGTACGAAGATTCGCAGAACGACGGTTTCCTGGGCGGTTCGAACAAGACCATCTCGGAAGCGACCCAGCAAAAGGTTGACGCGGAAATCCGCAAAATCCTGGACACGCAATACGCGCTGGCCCGCAAGCTGCTGGAAGACAACCGCGACAAGGTCGAAGTCATGACCAAGGCGCTGCTGGAGTGGGAAACCATCGACGCAGACCAGATCAACGACATCATGGCCGGCCTCGAGCCGCGTCCGCCGAAAGCCGGCGTGACGATCCGCAAACACCCACCGGGTGATGGTGGCAGCGGCGTCTCGCCTAGCGTGACTGCACCGGCCTAAGCCTTAGCGTTACGCGGTATCGCATCAACATCGAAGGGTGAGGAGCAATCCTCGCCCTTTTTCATTCTGGTTTCACATGCAATCTACCTTACAGTTTGGCCGTTTTAATTACCCGTGGCGGGGGCAGGGCGCGCGTGCGCGCGTGATGGGCATTCTTAACGTGACGCCTGATTCGTTTTCGGACGGCGGCAATTACCAGTCGCTGGAGTTTGCCATCTCGCATGCCGAGGAAATGATCGAGGCCGGCGTCGAGATCATCGACATCGGTGGCGAATCGACCCGTCCCGGCTCGCCGCCGGTGTCGCTGGAAGACGAGCTGCAGCGCGTGATGCCAGTGCTGTACGCGGTGCGCGACATGGGGCCGGCCATCTCGGTTGACACCTACAAGCCGCAGGTGATGCGCGAAGCCATCATCGCTGGCGTCGATATGATCAACGATATCAACGGCTTCCGCGCGCCGGGCGCCATCGAGGCGGTGCGTGACGCCGATTGTGCGCTATGCATCATGCACATGCAAAGCGATCCGCAGCACATGCAGCTGGCGCCGGCTTACACCGACGTGGTGGCCGAGGTCAGCGCCTTCCTGCGCGAACGGGTCGAGGCGCTGCTGGCGGCCGGTATTGATCGACGTCGACTTTGCATCGATCCCGGCTTTGGCTTTGGCAAGACTGTAGAGCATAATTACACCTTGCTGAAAGCCACTTCACGGCTGATCGACGAGCTGGACCTGCCGCTGCTGGCGGGCCTGTCGCGCAAGTCCATGGTGGGCGCGGTGACCGGCAAACCGGTCGAGCAGCGCATGGCGGGCAGCGTCGGCGGCGCCTTGGCGGCGGTGGCGCAGGGCGCCCTGATCGTACGCGTGCACGACGTGGCCGAGACCGTCGACGCCCTGAAAGTATGGCACGCAGCACAATAACAACGACTTAAAAGAGCACACACAATGGCACGTAAATATTTTGGCACCGACGGCATCCGCGGCCTCGTAGGCGAAGCACCGATCACCCCTGACTTTGTCATGCGCCTCGGCTACGCGGCCGGCAAGGTGCTGGCCAGCAAACGCAGCGGCAGCAGCCGACCGACCGTGCTGATCGGCAAAGACACGCGCATTTCCGGCTACATGCTGGAAGCGGCGCTGGAGGCCGGCTTCTCGGCAGCCGGCGTGGACGTGATGCTGGCCGGCCCGATGCCGACCCCGGCCATCGCCTACCTGACCCGCGCGCTGCGCCTGTCGGCTGGCGTGGTGATTTCGGCCTCGCACAACCCGTTCCAGGACAATGGCATCAAATTTTTCTCGCATCAGGGCACCAAGCTGCCGGATGCGGTGGAGCTGGACATCGAGGCTGAGCTGGATCAGCCGATGAACTGCGTGCCGTCGGAAAAACTGGGCCGCGCCAAGCGCCTGGACGACGCCCAGGGCCGCTACATCGAATTCTGCAAGAGCACCTTCCCGAACGAGCTGGACCTGCGCGGCCTGAAAGTAGTGGTCGATTGCGCCCACGGTGCGGCCTACAACATCGCCCCGCACGTATTCCACGAGCTGGGTGCGGAAGTGATCGCCATCGGCAACAAGCCGGACGGTTTCAACATCAACCTGGAGCATGGCGCCACCGCGCCGAAAGCCATGGCTGCTGCCGTGCAAGCGCACGGCGCCGACCTCGGCATTGCCTTGGACGGCGATGCGGACCGCCTGATCATGTGCGACCACAATGGCCGCCTGTACAACGGCGACGAGCTGCTGTACCTGATGGTGATGGATCGCCTCGCTACCGGCCCGGTCGCCGGCGCCGTCGGCACCCTGATGACCAATATGGCGGTAGAAGTGGCGCTGAAAGAGAAGGGCATCGGCTTCGCGCGCGCCAAGGTGGGCGACCGCTACGTGCTGGAAGTGATGCAGGACAAGGGCTGGATCCTCGGCGGCGAGGGCTCGGGCCACCTGCTGGCGCTGGACAAACATACCACCGGCGACGGCATTATTTCCGCACTGCAAGTGCTGTCGGCATTGAAACGTGCCGGCAAGTCGCTTGAAGAGTGCTGTTCCGAGCTGACCATCTTCCCGCAAACCCTGATCAACGTGCGCGTCGCAGCCGGTTTCGACTGGACTAAGAATGCGGCCATGGTGGCGGAAAAAGCCAAGGTCGAGGCCGAACTGGGCGACAGCGGCCGTGTGCTGATCCGCGCCTCGGGTACCGAGCCGCTGATCCGTGTGATGGTCGAAGCGCGCAACGCCGACGATGCGCAATCGATGGCACGCCGCATCGCCGACAAGGTCGAAAGCCAGCTGGCTGCATAAAATTTCAGCACTGAAATTTAAATCAGGCGCTTTGATTGACGTCCGAGGCGAGTGAGGCTAAAATACTGTTCATCGGAGTGTAGCGCAGCCCGGTAGCGCATCTGGTTTGGGACCAGAGGGTCCAAGGTTCGAATCCTTGTACTCCGACCAAAAATATAGAACGGGTTGTCTGAAAAGACAGCCCGTTTTTCATTTCCGCTTCACATTCGTGAAGCCTATCTGCCCATAGCTCAGTTGGATAGAGCACAAGCCTTCTAAGCTTGGGGTCGCTGGTTCGAACCCAGCTGGGCAGGCCATCAGCATCCCCCCCCCCTTTTTGTGTGCAAGCACTATAAAGTAATTACATTATTTTAATTTAATTGTTGTATTGATAATCGTGCGCGAGTAGAGTGGTTGGGCTTCACCAAATGTCTCATCGTCGTAGTCCCTATCATTCTTGAACGGAGGTCTATCGTGCGTAAGTTGTCTCTACCGATCAAAACTGCAATTACCCTGGCTGCTCTCCTGGCCGCAACGACTGCCCAAGCTGCTTTAACGACATATACTAGCCAAGCCTCGTACCTGGCTGCCGTTGGTAATACCGGCATTGATGATTTTAATGATTTGACCAGCGCGGGCTATATCGGCCCACTCAGTCGTACTGCCGGCGCTTATGGTTACTCCGTTTCGTCGTCGCCTAATTCGCCCGTGCTGTATGGCGCCGGCCCCACTGGCGACGCGTGGTTAAGTACAAATAACGCTCGTGACGCTATCACCTTCAATAATTTCACCGGCGGGAGTATTGCAGGCGCTGGCGGTTATTTCTTTGGTTCCAATATCGCCGGCGGATTTACAAGTGCTACCGAGCTTATTCTCAAGGCCACGGATAGTACTGGCGCCACCTTAACTTATTCCCTGGCTAATCCTGGGACTAGTTCTTTCCTCGGTTTTGTATCGACCGGCCTGATCACTTCATTGTCGGTAAGTGTTACCCAACCCGGCTCGGGCTTTATTTGGCCTACCGTTAATAACCTGAATCTCTCGGTATCCGCGGTACCTGAGCCTGAAACCTACGGCATGATGTTGGCCGGCCTGGGCATGCTGGGCTTGGCAGCCCGCCGCCGCAATGGCGCGAAAAACTAGCGGGCCTTGATTCGCGCTAAAAATTGGCGTGTTGAGACTCAATTCTGGCATACTCCTCTAGCCCGGTACGAAGGAACGCCTCTCTGCCGGTCTTGAGGAGACCTTGATGACCTTGGATTGGAATGCGTTTGCTCCCGGTGTGGCGCTGGCCGGTGGAGTGTTGATTGGGCTGGCTGCGGCGTTGTTTGTTATTTTTAATGGACGGATTGCCGGCATCAGTGGAATTCTCGGCGGCCTGATTAAGCCTCGACGCGACGATATTGGCTGGCGTGTGGCTTTCATCGCTGGTCTAGTTATTGCGCCAGTTATTTACGCCTTGTTTTGGAAGCTGCCGGAAGTGCAAATTGAAGCCGATAGCACCACGTTAATTATTGCCGGTTTAATTATTGGATTGGGAACGCGATATGGTTCCGGTTGCACCAGCGGCCATGGAGTATGTGGGATATCCCGACTTTCTCCCCGTTCGATTATTGCCACCATAGTTTTTATGATGGCCGGGTTTATTGCCGTTTTCTTGGTGCGCCACCTATGATATTCATTTCTTTCTTGGCTGGCCTGGTATTCGGCATCGGCCTGATTATTTCCGGGATGGCGAATCCGGCCAAGGTATTGGCATTTCTTGATTTGGCAGGGAATTGGGATCCTTCATTAATCTTTGTCATGTGCGGCGCCATCGGCGTCGGTTTCTTTGCTTTTCTGTGGGCGAAATCCCGCCAAACGACTTTGCTGGGCGCGGAAATGAAACTGCCGACCGCAACTAAAATAGACCGCCGCTTGGTAATTGGTTCCGCGATGTTCGGCGTCGGCTGGGGCCTTGCCGGTTTTTGCCCCGGCCCGGCGCTCGTCGGCCTTGGCATGGGCTTGCCGAAGGCGACCATTTTCGTGGTCGCCATGCTCGCCGGTATGGCCTTGTTCGAGCTACTGGAACGGAGGCGCGGTGGATAAGTTCTGCTGCGAAAAAAATGCGCAGTGAAAAAATGTTCTTTCAAAACAGCGGCTTAGTGTCTTGGTCGCCCCCTTGTTAACAGCCTTATCCACAGAATTTGTTAACAACCGCCCGGCAAGCAGTCAATGAGGGCACGGCTGGCGGCGGACATGCGGCGGTGCGGTGGATAAATCAGGGAGAAAGGCTTGCTCCGACCGCTTAACTCCGGCAGCACTTCCACCAGTTGCCCGCTGCGCAACCGTTCTTCCGCCACGAAGCGGTAGGTCTGGCAGATCCCCAATCCCTGCTGCGCCAGCGATACCACGCCTAGCACGTCATCGGTCACCTGCATCCGGGCCGGAGGCTGCCAGTCGATATCCTTGCCATCCACCCGCAGCAGCCACGGCGATTGTCGCCCGGTGCTCGGCATGATGAAGGGCAGGCAGGCGTGGTGCGACAATTCCTCCAGGCTGCGCGGCATGCCTGCCGCCCGCACGTATTCCGGCGCGGCCACCAGGCACACCATCTCATCCCCCAGCCGCTTGGCCACAAGCCCGCTGTCGGCCAGTTCGCCCAGCCGGATTGCCATGTCGTAGCCCTCGTCGACCAGGTCGACGTTGCGGTTGTTGATACTGAGCTCGATCATCACCTGCGGGTGCCGTTCCATGAACGGGCGTAGCAGCCCCGGCAGGCGGTAGTGTCCGTAAGTCGTTGGCACGCTGATGCGCACCTTGCCTGACAGCGCGCCGCCTTGGCCCGAGATCGCCCGCTCAGCGTCCGCAATTAGCCCGAACGCATTGCGCGCCTGCTCAACGTAAAGATTGCCGGCCTCAGTTACGCTGAGCCGGCGCGTGGTTCGCCGCATCAACTGCACGCCCAGCCTAGCCTCTAGCCGCGCCACAGCCCGGCTCAACACCGACGGCGTCGTTCCCAGCGCCACTGCCGCCGCGCTGATGGTGCCCTTGTCGACGATGGTGACAAACGCCTCTACATCGGCCATGTGATCGAATTGTCGTGCCATTCATGCCTTTCAAGAACAAATGATTTGATGATGTGCGTATTTAAACACGGCCAAGGCATGAATACACTAGCTCCATCGAAACTAAGGAGTAGCAAAATGAAGAACACCTTCCGCAACACGATCGCCAGCGTCGTGCTGGGCTTGACCGCGCTGAGTGTCAACGCAGCCAACGTGCTGGTAGTCCTGTCCGACGAATCCCAACTGGCCCTGCGCGACAACAAGACTTTCGATACCGGTTTCTACGCCAATGAGCTGATGCAGCCAGTCAAAAAGCTGATCGATGCCGGCCACACCGTCACCTTCGCCACGCCGCTGGGCAAAGCGCCAACCGTGGATCGCAGCTCGCTCGACAAGATGTACTTCGGGAATGACGAAGCCAGCATGCAGCAGCACCTGGCCTTGCTCGATCAGTTGAAGATTACTTCGGTCACCAGCTCGCCGGTGATCAGCCTGTCGCGTGTAGAGCAGGGCGGCTACGACCGCTATGACGCCGTCTACATCCCCGGCGGCCACGCGCCGATGCAGGATTTGCTCTACAGCGCACCGCTGGGACGCCTTCTGGCCAGTTTCCACCAGCAAGGCAAGCCGACCGCGCTGGTGTGCCACGGCCCGATCGCGCTGCTGTCCACGCTGGCGCAGCCGCAAGCTTTCACCAAGCCGTTGGAAACCAAGGCCAAGGCAGGCAAAGCGCCGGCATGGATTTACGCGGGCTACCAGATGACCGTGATCAGCAATAACGAGGAAGAAGCCGCTAAGCCCATGCTCAAGGGCGGCGAGATGAAGTTCACGCCGCAGACGGCGCTGGAACGCGCGGGCGGCATCTACAGCAGCGGCGCGAACTGGCAATCGAAAGTAGTGGTGGATCGGGAATTGATCACCGGCCAGAATCCAGCCTCGGCCAACGGCGTGGCCGAGGCATTGCTGGCGCGTTTGAAACCGTAAGCCTCAGTGCAGCGTCGGCACGAATGCGCGCGCCTGGAAGGGATTGATTTCCTTGCGCAGCAAGAGCGGCATCAACGGGTCGTTGATGAAGGATTGCGACTTGTAGAAGTTCTCCGTGCCGTCGCCCGCCTGCAATAGCAAGCGATGGATGCCGACGCTCAAGCAATACTGCTCGATGCGCTTCATGATCCAGTGGCCGATGCCTTGGCCGCGATGCGAACTCAAGATCATCAGCTCCGATACAAAGCAAAACTCGGGCGGCGCCAGCTCCAGCCGGGCGATGCCGACTTGCTTGTTCTTGAACTCCACCGCCACCCACTGAATCTTGCCGCGCACGTCAGAGGCGTGGGCCTGCGGTGGCGCAGTCCCGAAGTGGGCGTCTTTGCGATAAGCCATCAGCACCTTGTTGGTGGGCGGCGCTTTTAGCAGGCGGAATTGCAAATCAAGATTCATATACGCGTTTCAATTACGTGATTCACGTATACTGGGCCGTGCACGCTAGCTGCGCAAGCCCCGATTTGTATAAATTGTTTCTTTCGCGTCATGTGCGACAATGAGCCATGAGCGACCAATACTTCTACCAACCCGCGCAAGGCCACGGCTTGCCGCACGATCCCTTCAACGCCATCGTCGGCCCGCGCCCGATAGGCTGGATCTCCACCCGCGCCGCCAGCGGCATTTTGAATCTCGCGCCTTATAGCTTCTTTAACGCCTTCAACTACACGCCGCCGCTGATCGGCTTTGCCAGTTTAGGACGCAAAGACACGCTCCGCAATGTCGAGGAAACCGGGGAGTTCGTGTGGAATCTGGCCACCCGCCCGCTGGCCGATGCCATGAACGCCAGTTGTGCCGCTGCCCCGCCGGAGGTGGACGAATTCCAGCTGGCCGGCCTCACGCCGGCCGCTTCCAAGATCGTCGCCGTGCCGTGCGTGGCCGAGAGTCCGGTGTCATTCGAATGCAAATGCAGCCAGATCATCCGCCTGCAAGGCGCGTCCGGTGCCGAAACCAATAGCTGGCTGATTTTGGGAGAAGTGGTCGGCGTGCATATCGCGCGCGAGCTGCTGCGCGATGGCATATATGATACGGCCGGCTCGCACACCATCTTGCGTGGCGGCGGCCCGGCCGATTACTTCGAGATCACGCCGGATAATCTGTTCCGCATGACGCGGCCCAGCTATCCGTAACGATCAGTAGGTATAGAACATGCGCTGAATTTGCTTGGTGTCGCTGGTCTTGGTCAGCGCCAGCATCAGCAGGATGCGCGCCTTCTGCGGGTTCAGCGTGTCGGACGCCACGAAGTCCAGCTCGTCGTCATTGGCCTCGCCATTGCGCGCCACGATGCCTTGGCCGACGCGGCTGGAACGCACGATCAGCACGCCTTGCTTGCGCGCTGCCACCAGGCCGGTCTTGACCGACGACGCCAGGCTGCCGTCGCCCACGCCGGCGTGGATGATGCCCTTGGCGCCGGCGCCGACCAGCGCGTTCAGCGCAACTGGATTAACATTGGCATAGCCGTAGACGATGTCAACCTGCGGCAGTGCCTCCAGCTTGCTGATGTCGAACTCGGTATCCACCGTGTTCTTGCGGGCCGGCAGATGGTAGAAGTAAGGCTTGTTGCCTTGGATGTAGCCGAGCATGCCCAGTTCCGGCGTCTTGAAGCTGTCCGGGGTCGAGGTGTTGGTCTTGGTGACGTCGCGCGCCGCGTGGATCTGGTCGTTCATGGCGACCAGCACGCCTTTGCCGACGGCTTCCTGGCTAGCGGCCAGCAGCACGGCGTTGTACAGATTGATCGGGCCGTCAGCCGACAGCGCGGTGCCCGGGCGCATGGCGCCGACCAGCACCACCGGCTTTTTGCTCTTGACGGTCAGGTCGAGGAAGTAGGCGGTTTCTTCCAGCGTGTCGGTGCCGTGGGTGATGACGATGCCGTCCACGTCCTGCTGCGCCAGCAGGGTGTTGACGCGCTTGGCCAGTTTCAGCCAATGGTCGTTGCTCATGTTTTCGCTGGCGATCTGGAACACTTGCTCGCCCTTGACGTCGGCGACCTTGGCCAGTTCCGGCACGGCCGCGATCAGGCGCTCGACGCCCACGGTGGCGGCGGTGTAGCCGACCGTGGTGGTGCTGGTGGCGCCGCTGCCGGCGATGGTGCCGCCGGTGGCCAGAATGGTCACGCGGGCGAGTTTTTCTGCTGCCCCGGCATAGGTACTTAGCAACATTGCACAGGCCAGCAGGGCTTTGCACCAGCGGGCGGAATTATTGTAGGACATGGAGTCTCCTGATCAGGCGGTAAAGCTTGGGATATTAACAAAACCCCTGCCTGTCAACAATGCGGCGTGTTGCCGCGTTAACTCAGGATTGCAGGAACAATATAAAAGAGAAAATATATGAGATTGGCGATCACGATAGCCGCGCTGCTAGCGCTGGCCGCCTGCGGCAAGACCGCAGAGCAAAAGCAGCGCGAAGAGGCGGCGGCGCTGACCACACTGGGCGAAAAATACGTGCGCGAGAAGGTGCTGGAGCCGGCACAGGCACAGTTCCGCAACCAATTCATCGGCAAGGGCGGCGCGCCATGCGGCGAGGTTAATGCCAAGGACGCGTTTGGCAGCTACATCGGTTTTCAGCGCTATATCTCGGTGGCGCGCGACCTGACCTTGCTGGCGCAGGATGTCTCGCCGGCCGAGTTCGAGGCACAGTGGCAGCAGCTCTGCCGATAAGTTCAAACCGCGCTATCATGGCCGTATCACACCGCGAGGATATGGCATGAATCAGAAATTCGGGGGCGTCGGCAATGCATCCCCTCACTTGGCGTCGTCCGACATCGGCAACCGCCGCCACCAGATTTTCCCCACCCTGAGCGAAGACCAGTTCGATATCCTGATGCGCTACGGCGAGCGGCAGCACTTTGCCGCCGGCGATGTGCTGTTCCGCCAGGGCGACCGTCACATCGCCATGTACGTCATCATCTCCGGCTCGATTGAGATCGAGCGCGGCTCGGCGCTGGGCTCGACCATCATTGGCACCCACGGCCCCGGCATGTTCACCGGCGAGATGGGATCGCTGGCCGGCCGCGCCGCTGTTGCCACCGCTCGCGTAGTGGCCGATAGCGAGTTAATCGTCATCAGCGAAGAGTCGCTGCGCACGCTGGTCATTTCCGAAGCGGCCCTCAGCGAAACCATCATGCGCGCCTACATTTTGCGGCGCGTGGCGTACATGTCGGATCAAACCGGCGGCGTGGTGGTGTTTGGCGCGCGCGATTCGCAGCAGACACTGATCCTGCGCCATTTCCTCAATCGGAACGGCCATCCCGCCGCGTACTTCGATACCGATACCGACAAGGATGCGCAAGCGTTGATGGATCGCTTCGGCGTGACGCTGGACGACATTCCAGCCGTGGTGACCATCAGCGGCGAAGTGCTGCGCCGACCGTCGCTGCGCGAACTGGCCGACGGCATCGGCATCAGCCCGGACAGCCTTGACGGCCGCTTGTTCGACGTGGTGGTCGTCGGCGCCGGCCCGGCAGGACTGGCCGCCGCCGTGTACGCGGCCTCGGAAGGCTTGACGGTGGCGGTGCTCGATGCGAAAGCGCCGGGCGGCCAGGCCGGCGCCAGCTCCAAGATCGAAAACTACTTCGGCTTCCCGACCGGCGTGTCGGGCCAAGCGCTGGCAGGCCGCGGCCTGTCGCAAGCGCGCAAGTTTGGCGCGGAAGTGGCGGTGCCGGTCAAGGTCAGCTCCGTCAATTGCGATAGCCCGGAATACGATATCGAAATCGACAGCGGCGAAAAGCTGCGCGCGCGTTCCATCGTCATTGCCAGCGGCGCGCGCTATCGCAAACCGAACTTGCCGGGGCTGGAGCGCTTCGAAGGGCGCGGCGTCTACTACAGCGCCTCCTTCATGGAAGCCAATTTCTGCGCCAATGAAGAAGTGGTGATTGTCGGCGGCGGCAATTCGGCGGGGCAGGCGGCGGTGTTCTTGTCGCAGCACGCCAGGCATGTGCACATCGTGGTGCGGTCAAGCGGGCTGGCGGCCAGCATGTCGCGCTACCTGATTCAGCGCATTGAGGCCTCTCCCAAGATCACGCTGCACACGCACAAGCAGATCGTTGAACTACGCGGCGAGGATCGCCTGGAAAGCATCTGCTGGCAAAGCGCGGGCGGCGAAGCGCGTGAAGCACCGGCACGCCATTTATTCCTGTTCCTCGGCGCGGAGCCGAGTACCGCGTGGCTGGGCGATTGCGTGGCGCTCGATGATAAAAACTTTGTGCTCACCGGGCCGGATGTGCCGTCGGAGCGCTGGCCGCTTGAGCGTCCACGCCACTTCCTTGAGACCAGCCGTCCGCGCATCTTCGCGGTGGGCGATGTACGCAGCGGCTCGGTCAAGCGGGTCGCGGCGGCAGTGGGCGAAGGCTCGGCGGCGGTGGCGTCGCTGCACCAAGCCTTGGCCTCCGACCTGCTTTAAGGCTCGATGCTGCTCAGCGGCTTACTGTGACGATTGGCGCGGCGGATCGGCGGCTGCTGAAGCGGCGGCCGCGCCAGCGCTTCCTGCGCGCGCTGGTAACCGTAGTCCCATTGATCCTGCATGTGCTGCACGAAGATCTCGTAACTCGGCGGCATGCGCAGTTCGATGCGGTTGCGTAGCCAGTCCAGTTTTTGCTGCATCTGTTGCTTCTCCAGCACTACTGATACGTCGGACGAATCGATGCGCATATCTGCCAAGTGCGAGTTGGCGTAGCGCAGGCGCGCGTTGCCGTCCACGCCCAGCACGGCGCGCCATGCGGGAATCGAGAACACTTGGTCGAAGGCTTCTTTAAACTCCATCACCACTTCGGCGCCAAGCTTGCGCGCGATTTCGACTGGGAACAGATCCAGCACGCCGCCGATGTATTCGTCGCCTTTGTACTGCGCGCAGCGGAAGTAAATCATGTCGGCGATGGAGATGCGGGCGGCGTCGGTGACGGCCACGCTGCCATCGGTCAGCAGCTCTTTGGCGACAGCGTGTTCGCCCCAGCGCGGCGCGTTCAGCGGCGAGTCCATACCTTGCAAGGCAGCTGCTGCGCGCGCGTTGCAGAACACTGTTTCCGCATACAGCTTGCGCTGGCCGCGTGGCTGGCCGACATCCGCTTCGTTGAACAGCAGCTTGCCGCCGATGATGGCGACATCCACTTCCGGCGTGCCAGTGGCAGACGGGAAGGGCAGTTGCGGCGGTATCTCGAACAGATAATCGGTGAACAGATCGGGGATCACAGGTGCGCTGGCGCTGTTCATTTTGCGCTTGGCGGCGCGCAGCAGCGTGCCAAGCAGCACGGCGTTATCGGTGGAGCGTAGGCTGCACCAGAACTGGTACATCTGTTCAGACGACAGCCACTTACGCTGCGCTTCGGGATCGGGCAGGTTATGAATAATGGCTGCAGCGATAGCGCCGCCGCAGCTGGCAAGCAGCACATCGGGCGCCTTGCCAGCCTGTCGCAGCGCGGCGTACATGCCGATGTAAATCCCGAAGCGGAATCCACCACCACCCATCACCATGCAGCGTTTATACGGTTTATACGATTCTTGCGTCATAGCCCGCAACGATACCACAAGCAAGCAGCGCCCAGCTTGCTTGAAACGCCTCAGCAGAGGCATAAGATGGAGTGCATGGAGACCCAAACTACATCGACGGAAGAAATGCCGCGAACCTTGCTGGTTCGCACTGCCGTATTGCAGGCTGGGAACGAGGCGCTGGCTGCATCCTTGGCTGCTGCAGTGACGGATCTGCGCGACAGGCAAGTCGCCATGCAGGAATCTTTCAATGCGCTTCAGGTAGAAACGGCCGGCATCAAAGCTGTGGCGGCTCACCATGCTACCAACGCCGATGTTGAACGCGTCCGCTCGGAACTCTACAAAGCGCTGGAAGCGCAAACATGGCGCATGTTCGTTTGGTTGACGGCGGTCTGCTCAGGGCTCACTGCCGCTGTCTACTATATCGCGCGCAACGTCCACTAATCACAACTGATGTTCCAGCATGAGGCGCAACGTTGCTTGCGTTGGCGTTAGGCGGATGCGTTGCATGGTGCCGGTGGTGTCGTTGTAGGCGTAGGTTTCGGTGGCCTGATGGCGCAGCAGGTTGCTGGCCGAGAGGCGCAACTGCGTTTTGCTGCTTATCTTCCACAGGGCATATAGATCTAGTTCGCGTTTCGGGCTGGCGCTGGTCAGCACTTGCGCGGACTGACGCGATGGCCCGGCGGCTTGGTAGTTCAAGTTGCCGCCGACGGTGAACTGCGACCAGCGATAATCCAGGCCGATGTTGGCGGTGGCCGGCGTTTGCGATTCCAGACGATTGTCCGGGCCCGGCACATTGTCTACGCGCGACCAGTTGCGCGACAGGTTGACGCGTAGGTCCAGCGCTTTTGTCAGCGGCAGCTTGGCTTCCAACTCCACGCCGTGCGCGCTGGCGTTGCCTTCATTGAACGGCGCTTCTACCCACACGCCATCCTGCTGGAACAGGCGCGATTGCGTCACGTCGCGGATGCGGCGCAAGTAGGTACTGATGCTGACCAGCGCACCTTCGCCCAGATAGTGTTCATAGGCCGCATCCATTCCCCAAGCCAGTTCCGGCCGCAGATGCGGATTGCCCTGTTCATCGGGATTGGTGGGGTTATTGTTGTTGTCATTGGTGTAGCGGCGCGGCACCAGCTTGACCAGCGGCGGCGCCTTGTAGGTGCGGCTGACCGCCAGCCGTAGCACATCTTTATTCGCCAACTCGTAGCGCGATTGCAGCGATGGGCTCCACACCGACGAAGTGCTGTGCAGCGCATCTGGCGCATTGGCGGCATTGGCGCGGCTGGCCGTGTCGAGCCGTTCGTGGCGCAGGCCGAGGTAGAGCGAATACTGCTTGGTTACCTGCCATTCATCCTGCGCAAACAGCGCGAGGCGATTGACGTTGGCGCTGTAGTCGGCGCTGTTGGCGCCTGTTAGCTTGCCGTCGGCGTCGAACAGCGTTTCCTTGCGGTCTTCGCTGCGCACGGCGTGGCTGGCGTCCCAGCCCAGCGCAATCGCGTGCTTTTCCCCGATCGGATGGCGATAGGTGCCAGTGCTGGTGATGGTGTTTTCTACCGGGCCGGACTCGACGTGATGGCGGCCTAGCGGCTTGCCGTCGGCATCGCGGCCATGGAAATCGAAGGTGCCGGTGCGGCGGTTGGTGGCTGCGCCCAGTTTTATTTCCACCTTGGCGCCTTCGGCCAGCAAGTGCGTCCAATGCAGATCGCTGCGCAGCATGATGAAGTTGGCGACGAAGTTGGCATCGTTGCGCGGGTACTCACTGTGTTCCCCGATCAGCGCCGTTTCGTCGGCGCGGGCAAGATTGTCCACGCGGCGCAGGTAGGCGAAGCTTTGCCAACTAAGCGTGTCGCCGCCGGCCAGCTTCCAGTTCAGGCGCGGCGTGATGGTGAGGGCGTCGGTGCGGCCAGATTCGTTTTGTGGCGTGTAGCGCAGCAGCGTGGTTGCGCCGCTGGTGTCGCGCTGTTCCTGCCAGTCGGCGAAGGGCTTTTCGGTGCGCTTGCGTATCAGCGTAGCGGCGAGGCTGTAGGAGTAAGCATCGCTTTGATCCGAGAGTTGTGCGCTAAGGGCTGGCGTGTTGATGCCGCCCTGTCGCGCTACGCTGGCGCTAAGTGAGCGCTGCTTACGCGTGGTGGCTTTTTTCAAAATGATGTTGATCGCGCCAGCCACCGCCTGGTTGCTCAGTTCCGCCGTGGCGCTGCGCAGGACTTCGATGCGCTCAATGGTCTCAGGCGCGATGGAATCCAGCGAGAAGCCAGCGGCTACAGGCTCGCCGTTGAGCAGAATTTGCGTATAGCCGTTGCCAAGGCCGCGCATTTGAATCGCGCCGGTGGCGGAGATGCTTACGCCGGGCAGGCGCTTGAGCACATCGGCCAGCGCTTGGTCGCCTTGTCTCACGATGTCGGCGTGGTTGATGACGATGCTGGTGGTGGTTTCGCGCTGGCGCAGATCGGTGCGCGCACCGGTGATTTGCACTTGCTGCGGCTCCGGCGTTTCGGAAGCGTAGGCGCAAGCGGAGACCGCCAGCAGCAGGCTGCTGGTGATTTTGTGCGGCGTCATGGATTATCCCTTTTGCTGGCGGCGGACTCGGAGTGCGCGCGGTGTGGCGTAGGCCTCCAGGTTGTCGAACCTGGAGGCGGGGTCGATGAGGCGGCCGTTCTGCCGCACTTCGAGGTGCAGGTGCGGGCCGGTGGCGAAGCCGGTTTCGCCGACCGCGCCGATGAGCTGTCCAGCGGCGACGCGTTGGCCGGGGACGACATTCACGCTGTTCAGGTGCGCGTACAGCGATTGCTCGGCGCCGTGGTCGATGATGACGACGTTGCCGTAGCGGCCGTCGTTTTCCGCGATTTGGCCGGCAGCGATGATGGTGCCGCCAGCGCTGGCGTGGACTGCGGTTCCTTTGGCGCCACCGAAGTCGATGCCCTTATGAGGCGTCGGCAAGATGCTGCGTTTGATGCCGAAGAAGCTAGTAACGCGGACATTGTCCAGCGGTGCGCGCCATGCGGCTGGCGGCGTGGCGACGGCCGTGGGGGCCTGCACGATCTTCGCGTTGTCTGGATCGCTAAAAGCCAGCGCCGGTTGCAGCATCGCGCCCAGTGCCAGTATCGCTGTCAGCGCGGCGGACACGAGCCAGGTAGCGGCTGCGCTCAATGCTGGCAAGCCGTCTTGCTGCATGTGGTGGATGCGCGCGGTGATGGTCGCACCACCGCCGAAGGCCGCTGCGCCGGCTGGCATGATCGTGGTCCATTGCTGGAGCAGGGCGGCGGCATATTGTTTGCGCTGTTGCTGCGGACGGCCGGAGAGCACGTGCTGGTCGCAGCTCAGTTCCAGCGCCCATGCCATTTGCTTTGTCATCCAGCGCAGGGCGGGATTGAACCAGAAAATCGTCTGCAAGATGGCGGCGATGGCAAGGCATAGCGGGTCGCGGGCGCGCCAGTGATGGAGTTCGTGGGAGATGATCATTTGCTGCTGTTCGCGGGAGAGCGCGTCCAAGCGGGCTGGCAGCAGCAGGCGAGGGCGCACGACGCCGATCAGCATCGGCGAGATAGCGGCATCGGTGCGCAGCACAGTGAGGCGGCGTTGGCGAATCTCACGCAGTTGGTCTTCAGTGAAAGCGATATGGCCTTGCAGCGCTTGCGGCGACAGGCGCTCGGCGGCCGCCAGCAGCCCGCGCCACCAGCGGCGGGCGCGCAGCTGCTTGATAATCGCCCACGCCAGGCCGGCCACGTAGACGAACAGCCAAAGCGCCGCTAGCAAGGGCACGATGTCGGCAGATCCATGTGGTTCGACGATGTCAATTTCTGGAGCAGCCTCGATCTCCCTCGCCTCGGCGACAGCTCCGGAGGTGGGCGACGTAGCCGGCGCCGCGATGGTGAATTGCGCGGCGCTGCTTGAGTGCGGGAGGAAGGGCAGCAGGGCGGAGCAGGCGGAAACGATTAGTCCTGCCAGCCAAACGGCGCGGCGTGTCCGCAGCGCTGGCCAGAGCCGCGAGCCGCCATCCAGCAGCAGCCACGCCAACAGGCCCGCCACCGCGCAGCCGGCGCAAGCCAGCAGCCACTGGAGCGACAGCAGAGACACCGCCGCCATCACGCCTGATCCTCCGGCCAGTCTTGCAGCATCTGCTCCAGCTGCGCCAACTCCTGCTGATCCACCAGGCGGCTGCCGGTGAACATGGTCACCGGCAGTGGCGCATCGATCTCCATCACGCGCCGGCCGAAATCATGCGCAAACGCCGCCAGCGTGCCGACCTTTTCCAGCTTCGCGCTGTAGACATTTACCCCATGCACTACCTGCACCGCCACCATCTGCTTTTCCAGCATGCGATCCAGCGTCTTGCGGGTGGACGAAAACGACCAATCCAGCTCGCCGGCAGCACCATCATGAATCTCGCGCGCACTCAGCGGCTGCTGTTTCCACAGCACTTTCAGCAAACTCAGCTCCGTAATCGACGGAATCGACGGAATCACCATGACACTTTCCTTTATGCGACTAACGTAACCAGTATGCGACACTTGTCGCATGCACGTCAAGCCAATGTATATCATTTTGTAACATTGCTTTGAATAAATTCTAAATCTGCTACGATGAATTTTTTGCTAATTAGCAAGATGGCACATTAGGAAAGCGGCGGCGTGTAACAGCGAGGCGCTATACAATGCCAGTGGCCGCAGCTATCCCAGCCGCAGCCACCATTGCATTGGAACCGAATATGTATTACGGAGAGCGCTTCAACAGCATCACGCACACCGTCGGCGCTGCGCTGGCTGCTGTCGGCGGCACGCTGCTGATCGTCCAGGCGGCCCGCAGCGGCGACGCCTGGAAAATTGTCAGCTGCAGCATCTACGCCGCCACCTTACTGGCGTTGTACCTGATCTCCACGCTGTATCACAGCTTGCGTGGACGCGCCAAGGACGTGCTGCGGCAGCTCGACTACTGCGCCATCTACCTGCTGATCGCCGGCAGCTACACGCCGTTCACGCTGGTCAGCCTGCGTGGGCCTTGGGGCTGGAGCTTGTTCGGCGTGGTTTGGGGACTAGCCGTCATCGGCATCGTGCAGGAGCTTTTGTTTGCCAAGGGCGCGCGCGTGCTGTCGCTGCTGATCTACGTGGCGATGGGGTGGGTAGGCGTGATCGGCGCCAGCCCGCTGATCGACGCGCTGGGCTGGAACGGCTTTATGTGGCTGGCGGTCGGCGGCTTGGTGTACACACTGGGCATCGCCTTCTTCATCACCGACCACAAATGGCGCTACGGTCACGGCGTATGGCATTTGTTTGTACTGGGCGGCAGCGCATGCCATTTCGGCGCGGTGCTGCTCTACGTGGCGTAAGGATGGAACACCCGTGGAAATCAACTCGGACGATTTAAAAACCTTCATCACCGTGATCGACAGCGGCACCTTGAGCGCCGCCTCGGTTCACCTCGGGCAGACCACGTCGGGCGTGAGCCGCGCGCTGTCTCGCCTGGAGGACAAGCTGGCCACCTCGCTGCTGACGCGCACCACCCGCCGCATGGAGCTGACCGAGGAAGGCCACCTGTTCCTCGAAAAAGCCCGCGCCATCCTGGGTGCGATGGAGGAGGCGGAAGAAACCATTCGCATCCGCCGCCAAAAGCCGTCCGGCCGCTTGTGCGTGGACGCGGCCTCGCCGTTCATGCTTCATTGCGTGGTGCCGCACGTGGCCGAATTTCGCGCCATGTACCCGGACATTCGCCTTGAGTTAAGCAGCAACGACCAAATCGCCGATCTGATCGAGCACCGCACCGACATCGCCATCCGCATCGGCGCCCTGAGCGACTCTACCCTGCACGCACGGCCGCTGACCTCCAGCCCCTTGTACGTGCTGGCCAGCCCGGAATATCTCGCGCAGCATGGCACGCCGCAAACGCCGGAAGATTTGACCCGGCATTCGCTGCTCGGCTTCGTGCAATATGAACTGGGCAACCAATGGCCGCTGCGTCACACCACCGGCAACAGCCTGCCGATTACGCCGTCGATTTCCGCCTCCAGCGGCGAGACTTTGCGTCAACTGGCGCTGTCCGGGCAGGGCATCGTCTGCCTGGCGGACTTCATGACGCGCGACGATATCGAAGCCGGGCGCCTGGTGAAAGTGCTGGAAGCCGACTACACCGGCTATCGCCAGCAAATCCACGCGGTCTACTACCGCAACACCCAGCTGGCCCAACGGATCAGCTGTTTCCTCGAGTTTTTGCAGCAAAAACTCTGATCTGTGCAGTGTGCGGGGCCGTACAGTGTGGCCTGCGTTGCGGGGCTACACTGGAATCACTCGATAACGATGTAGCCGCCAACTGGAGGTCATCATGACGCACACTACGCACCCTT
Source organism: Duganella rivi (assembly GCF_009857435.1). Lineage (GTDB taxonomy): Bacteria > Pseudomonadota > Gammaproteobacteria > Burkholderiales > Burkholderiaceae_D > Rugamonas > Rugamonas rivi. Next base: position 362,631 of record NZ_WWCK01000004.1, on the reverse strand, counting down.
CGAAGTATCTCGTCCGGGCCTATCTTGAGCGCCGCTCGCATGAAGTAAAGCCGCCGCCAACCCCGGAAGAGATCCGCCGCCAGCTAGGGTGGGGCTTGACCTCCTTCGATCAAAAAGTCAGCAACGGTCGTAACTGACCGCCATTTCCCTGCCGGCGAAGGAATCCCTTCGCCGTTCACCGGCTGTTTTCCGCCGTTCACCGAATAGCGGTTTCGCCGCCAGCCGTTCCCCGGTATTGTTACATCCATACCGAATTGGGGGACTAAAATGAACGTCGAAACTGCATACCGCTGGCGCACGCAACTCGTCTGGGGCCTCGCACTGATCGCCGTCGGCACCGCCGTGCTGCTGGAACGCGCAGACCTGCTGGAACTGGACATCAACTGGGCACAGGCCTGGCGCTATTGGCCTTGGCTTCTGGTCATCAGCGGCGTCACCAAAATTATTCCACCGACTACGCCGCGCTACTTCCTCAATGGCTGCTGGGAGATTTTCTTCGCCGGCTGGTGGTACGTCTCGTTCAATCGCATCTGGGGCTGGGGCTTCGGCGAAACGTGGCCGGCGCTGCTGGTAGCGTGGGGCGTCGGCCTGCTGCTGCGCCCACTGCTGGACAATATCTTCGCATCGATCAAGGAGCAAGCATGAAAACCCGCCGTGACCGCAATCCTGCCACGCAGATGTTTATCGGCCTTTTCGTCATCGGCTTGGGCATGCTATTCCTGCTCGATAATCTGGGCTGGCTGGATCTTGATCTGCGAGTGCATATTCTGCCGACCGTTCTGATAGGCGCCGGCATCTTGAAAGTGCTGCAAACCCGCACCCAGTCCGGCATCGTGATTGGCGGCGTGATGATCGCGGCCGGCAGCTTGATCATGCTGAAGGAGATCGGCTTGATCGACATCGGCTGGCGCACCCTGTGGCCGTTGCTGCTGATCGCCGCCGGCGTGGCAGTGGTGGTGAAGTCGACCGTCAACCGCAACTTGCAGGTACAGCAGCAGCTCGGCCCATTGGATAAATCCGAAGCCGATGCGCAGATCAACTACACCGCCATCATGGGCGGCTTCAAGCACCGCATCACTACGCAGGATTTCCGCGGCGGCGAAATCACCGCCATCATGGGCGGCTGCGACCTCGATCTGCGCCAGTCGTCGATCAATGGCGACGCAGTGCTGAACGTGTTCGTTCTGTGCGGCGGCATCACCATCAAAGTGCCGATCGATTGGACGGTGGTGTATGAAGGTACGCCGATCATGGGCGGCTTCGATGAAAAGACCGTGCCGCAGGCCGGCGTAGGCTCCAGCAAGCGCCTGATCATTCGAGGCTACGTCATCATGGGCGGCATGGAAGTGCGCAACTGATGCAGGAGATTTCCTCCACCCGCCGAGGCACAGTCATCTATCTGCTGGTATGGCTGTTCCTCGGTTGTGCGTTGGGCGGCGTGATTTCGCTGGCGAGCGAAACGCCGCTGGCCAATGCCTTGCTGTTCGCGATTCCGATGAACTTGTGGTTCGCATTTGCGGCGGGCTACTCGGCCTACTACTTGTGCCGGGCCTACCCGTTGGGAACACGCGGCGCGATGCCGACGGCGCTGGTGCTGATCGTGGCGTCGCTGGTGCTGGGTTTTTTGTGGCTGATTATCGGGAATCTGTGGAACGCCGTGTGCCTGCTGCTGGAGACTTCGTGGAGCGGCATCGTCATCACGCCGCAATTGTCGATGCTGATCGTGGTGCTGGGCGTGCTGCTGTATGGCTTTGCGGTGGCGCTGCACTATCTGGTGATTGAATTCGTCCGCGCCAAGAGCGCCGAGCAGCGCGAGCTGGAATCGCTGCTGATGGCGCAGGAGGCCGAGCTGCGCATGCTGCGCACGCAGATCGATCCGCATTTCCTGTTCAACAGCCTGAATTCCATCAGCGCGTTGACGTCCATGGATCCGAAGGCGGCGCGCCGCATGACCCTGGAACTGGCGAGCTTCTTCCGCCAAAGCCTCGGCATGGAGGCGCACAAGAAGGTGACCTTGGGCGAAGAGATGGTGCTGATACGGCATTTTCTCGCCATCGAGCAGGTGCGCTTTGGCGATCGTTTAAAAGTGGAAGAGGACATCGGCGAGGAAGCGGCGCAATGCCTGGTGCCGCCGATGATTATCCAGCCGCTGGTGGAAAACGCCGTCAAGCACGGCATCTGCAATATGCCGGAAGGCGGTACGATACGAATCACGGCCCACCGTGCCGGTTCGATACTGCAAATCGGCGTGGCCAACCCGGTGGACGAGGACATGTCGTCGATCCGCAGTGAAGGTCACGGCATAGGATTGACCAACGTGCGCCAGCGTTTATCCGGCGCTTACAAACACGAAGCCGGCATCCAATGGGGACGGCGCGACAACAGCTTTGGCGTGGACATCACGATGCCCGCGCAAACGAGCGAACAAGGGGATTGAGGTATGCGTATCATCATCGTGGACGATGAAATGCTGGCGCGCGGCGTGGTGCGCGAATACTTGTCCGAGCATGCGGACGTGGAAGTGGTGGCCGAATGCGCCAACGGTTTCGAGGCGGTGAAAGCGATTACCGAGCTGTCGCCGGATTTGGTGTTCCTGGATATCCAGATGCCCAAGCTCGATGGCTTTGAGGTGGCGGAACTGGCGGGCAGCAAGACGCGCTATATCTTCGCCACGGCGTTCGATCAATATGCGATCAAGGCGTTTGAATTCCACGCGCTGGATTATTTGCTCAAGCCTTTTAGCCAGCAGCGTTTCGATCAAGCGCTGGCGCATGCGCGCGCCAATCTCGGCGCCGGCGGCGAGGCGGTGGAGAAAATGGTGCGGGAGGCGTCGGGTCGTAACAAGCCGCTGGGCCGCGTGCTGATACGCGACGGCGCCAAGGTTCACGTCATCAACGCCGACAAGATTGAGTACGTGGAAGCGCAGGACGACTACGTGCAGATACGCTCGGAGGGCAAGTCTTATCTGAAGAATCAGCGCATGACGGAGCTGGAGGAGCAGCTGGATGCAGAGCAGTTCCTGCGCATTCATCGCTCCTACATCGTCAACATTGCGTTTGTGGATCGCATCGAGCAGGCCACCAAGGACAGTCACGTCGCGGTGCTGAAGGATGGCAGCCGTGCGCCGATCAGCCGCAGCGGCTATCAGAAGATACGCGCGGTGATTCAGTAATGCTGCACGAGGAATTTGCGCCGCCTGCGGAACTGCAAGAGGCCGTCAAGTGCTTCTGGTACAACCGCTGGGACTTTGGTGCAGAGCCTTCAAGCTTTGAGGTAATGCCGGACGGTTACGCGGAAATCGTTTTTTGCTTCGGCAGCGTGGCGCGCGATAGCGTGGCGATGCCATCTCCGTTCATGATGGGATTACTGAATCAGCCGGTGACTTTCACTGCAGCGGGCCGGCTAGAGATCATCGGCATTCGCTGCTATCCGTGGACGGTGTTCGATCTGCTTGGCCTGCCGTCCGGGAAGCACGGTGTGCACACGTTTGAACATCCGATTGCGCAGTTGCAGCCCGTGTTGGCGCGCTGCGTGCAGGCTGGCGATATCAACTCGGCGCTGGACGAGTTACGCCGCTACTTCCTGCAAGCGCGCTCGCGACTTGCCGTCGACAGCATGTTGTTCAAGGCAGGGGAGGCGATGCGCAAGGCGAACGGCGCGATGCCGGTGAGCGAAGTCGCTGCGGCGGCGCATGCCACGGTGCGCACGCTGGAGCGCAAGTTCAAGCAGTCGTCCGGGCACACGGTGAAAGATGTTTCGGGCTTGATGCGCTTCGAGCAGGTGCGCAATCGCTTGTGGCATGCGCCGCACACCAATCTGGCGGCGTTGGCGCAGGAGCTGGGCTACACCGATCAATCGCATTTGAGCCGCGAGTTTAAGCGTTACAGCGGCGCTACTCCTGCCGCATTCGCCCGCACGGCCCGCGCAAGCAGCAAGGATTTTGTCGCATTTGTACAAGCCGCGCCGGGAGCCACGCCCTAGACTGCGGGGCATGAATACATCACATCACGTTATCGTTGCAGGCGCCGGGCCGGTTGGCCTGCTCCTCGCTTGCGAGCTGGCGCTGGCCGGCTGCTCTGTCCTCACCCTTGAGAAGGCGGAAGATCCGCACTCGCCGTTGAAGCAGCTGCCGTTTGGGATACGCGGACTTTCCGCGCCGTCGATAGAGGTGCTGCATCGTCGCGGCTTGCTGGATCAAATGGAAGTGCCCAAGCGCTTGCAGAACCCCTTCACGGGCAAGCGCACCAGGCAGGCCGGCCACTTCGCAGGCATCCCCTTTGAGTTTGACAATATCGATATGTCACGCTGGCCGACGGATTTGCCACTGAGCCTATTGTCCGAGATGGCTGAACTGGAAGCCGTGCTGACACGCCGCGCCCTGGAGCTGGGCGTGGAGATCCGGCGCGGTGCGGGCATCACCGGCTTCGAACAAGACAGCGATGGCGTGACCGTGTACGCCGCGGGACAGAGCGCGCGTGCGGGCTGGCTAGTTGGCTGCGACGGCGGGCGCAGCGTGGTGCGCAAGCAGGGCGGATTTGAATTCGCCGGCACCGAGCCTGAATTCACCGGCTACTCGGCCAAGGTCGACTTTCTCGACGCGGACTTGTTGGCGCCCGGTCGCGTGGTCACTGAGCGCGGCATGTACTTCCAATCGCAGCCGGGCTATCTGAACTTACAGGACTTTGACGACGGCGCCTTCCACCAAACCGGCGCGCCGGTCACGCGAGAACATCTGCAAGCAGTCCTGCGCCGCATCTCCGGCATCGAAGTGACCATCGCCGCACTGCACGTCGCCACCACGTGGACTGACCGCGCGCGGCAAGCCACGCAATACCGTAATGGACGCATCCTGCTGGCCGGCGACGCCGCGCACATCCACGCGCCGCTGGGCGGCCAAGGTCTCAACCTCGGCATCGGCGACGCCATGAATCTTGGCTGGAAGCTGGCCGCCACCATTCACGGTGAAGCGCCTGCCGATCTACTGGACAGCTACCACGCCGAGCGCCACACCATCGGCGCAAAAGTGCTGGACTGGTCGCGCGCCCAAGTCGCCGTGATGCGGCCAACGCCCGAAGGGCGCGCCCTCAACGCCATCTTCCGCGACCTAATGAACACCCGCGACGGCGCTACCTATTTTGCCGGTCGCGTATGGGGCGTGGACGAGCTTACTGGTTAGCGCGGTGACCGTAGCTGAGGGCGCGCGTGACTTGCCATGCGCCTTCGCGGAGCCGCCAGACGAGAGTGAATTCGGCGATCCCCTCGCACTTGTTGCTAGCGAATTGGCAGAAAGTGTGCGAGCCGGTGGCGATGGCGCCGAAGTCCTTCACGGGAACCACCTTGAGGCTGCCGGCCACCAGCTCGCGCCGGAAGTGGCCGCAGACATTCTTCTGCGTGCTGGCGATCATCGCGTCGCGCGTCCACGTTACGCCGCCATTGTCGTGGTAGAACTCGATGTTGGGATCGAAGTAGCTCGCGTACTTGTCCAACTGGCCCGGCTGGTCGCAGTGATTGAAGGCGTTGAACATTTCGGTATCCAGCTTGGCGATGGTGGCGCTGAGCGCCGCGTCGTTTGCCTGCGCGGTTCCTGCCAACACACACAACAAGATGCTGCTCCATTTTTTCATGACCGGCCTCCAGGTGGTTGCGATGAACAGGTATCTTACGCGATTTCGATGCGCCACCAGTTAGGCATGAGCTCCTGGATCTCGGGGCGGGCGAAGCGGTCGTCGATCAAATATACAGTGCCTTTGTCGGACTGCGTGCGGATCACACGGCCCGCTGCCTGCACCACTTTCTGCATGCCGGGATAGGTATAGGTGTAGTCGTAGCCTGCGCCGAAGATGGTCTCCATGCGCTGGCGGATTTGCTCGTTGACGGGATTGATTTGCGGGAGACCCAGCGTGGCGACGAAGGCGCCGATCAGGCGCGCGCCCGGCAAGTCCACGCCTTCGCCAAACGAGCCGCCGAGTACAGCGAAGCCGATACCTTCGCTGTCAAGCGTAAAGCGGTCGAGGAATTGCGTGCGTTCCGCTTCGTCCATGCGGCGCGATTGACGCCACGTTGGCACGTCGGGATGCAGTTCGCTGAATTGGTTGGCCGCCTTTTCCATGTAATCGAAACTGCTGAAGAAGGCGAGGTAGTTGCCGCGCTGTTGCGCGTACTGCTTGCCCATCAAGTCTGCGATGGGACGCAGAGATTGCTGGCGATGCTGGTAGCGCGTGGAGATGTGCTTCGCCACTTGCACCGATAACTGCTCCGCCACGAATGGCGATTCCACGTCGACCCAGGCCGTGGTCTCCGGCATGCCGAGCATATCGCCGAAGTAGTTCCATGGACTGAGCGTGGCCGAAAACAGCGCCGTGGTGTGTGTGCTTTCAAAGCGCGGCTTCAGGTACGGGGCCGGCACGATGTTGCGGATGCAGAGCACGGAGTTGCTATTGGCGGCGCGCGCGCCCGGCGTTTTCTCGATATCGAACAGCGCGTGGTCGCCGAAGCTCTCCGCCAGGCGCGCGAACATCAACGCGTTGAAGTAGAAGTTTTGTAGATCCGGCTCGACGTAGCTCGGGTGATCGGCCATGTAATCGGAGATGGCGGTGGATGCGGTCTGCAACGCGCCCATGAATTTTTCCGGCAGTTCAGCGTACGACTGGTACTCGGACGCCTGGTCTTTCTCCAGCTGGTTCCATTGCTTGTGCACGCGATCCAATGGTTTTTTCAATTCGTCGGGGACGATTTTGCGCAGCAGGCGCAGGCTGTCGTGCTCCATGTCGGCGGAGTACATTTTGCGCGCGCGGGAGACCATGTTGTGCGCTTCGTCCACCAGCACGTTGACCTTCCAGTCGTTGAGCTGCGTAAGGCTGTGCAGCATGGCGCTGATGTCGAAGTAGTAGTTGTAGTCGCCGATGACGATGTCGCACCAGCGCGCCAATTCGCTGCTCAAGTAGTATGGGCAGACGTTGTGGGCGAGGGCGATGGCGCGCAGCGTATCGCGATCCAGTGCCGGCGGCGCGCTGCCATTGGGCGACGGCGCCATGATGGCCAGCGCCGACTCGCGCGCGGCAGGCAGGCGGTCGTAGAAGCCTTTCGCCAGCGGGCAGGAGTCGCCGTGGCAGGCCTTGTCCGGGTTGACGCAGGCGGTACTTTTAGCCGCTAGTTCCAGCGTGCGTAACGGCAGCAGCGGCGCGCCTTCGCGGATCAAGTCCACCGCATCCAGCGCCATTTGCCGGCCCGAGGTCTTCGCGGCGAGGAAGAAGATCTTGTCGACGCCATGTTCGGCGCTGGCCTTCAGCATCGGGAACAGGCTGCCGACGGTTTTGCCGATGCCTGTCGGAGCTTGCGCCAGCAAACAAACCTTACGATTGCTGGCGCGGTACATGGCTTCCGCCAATTGACGCTGGCCTGGACGGAAATCGCCGTAGGGGAAGCGCATCGCCTTGAGCTGTTGGTCGCGTTCCGCGCGGTGCGCCATTTCCTGCTGCGCCCATTGCAGGAATAGGCCGCACTGCTGTTCGAAGTAGGCTTGCAGATCGGCCGCCGTGTAATCTTCATGCAGCACGGTTTCCTTCTGGCTGCCGATGTCGAAGTAGACTAGCGCGAGGCGGATCTTTGCCAGTCCTTGATCCTTGCACAGCAAGTGGCCGTAGATTTTGACCTGCGCCCAGTGCAGCGCGCGCTGATTGTCCGGCATCTTCTTCAAATCGCCGCGATAGGTCTTGATTTCTTCGAGGCGGTTGGCGTGGATGTCGTAGCCGTCCGCGCGGCCGCGCACGTGCAGCGGGCCGAAGTCGCCGGAGAGTGCGATCTCGGTTTGGTAATCGTCATCGCGGCGCGAAGTCACCACACCGTGGCCGGCGATGCCTTCCTGCGCGGTGGGCGAGGGCGTGAAGCGCAGATCGAGGTCGCCAGTCTTGGCGGTGAACTCGCACAGGGCGCGCACGGCAACGGTGTAGCGGGCGGACTGCGTCATGCCGCCCACTGCAAGTAGCAGACCGAGATCGGCATCTGGTGCGCGGCGCAGTATTCGATCCAGCGCAGCTGGTTGTCCTGCAAGCGGTCGCCCGGGCCTTTTACTTCGATCATGTTGTAGCGGCGTTCCGCCGGCCAGAACTGAATCAGGTCGGGGAAGCCGCTGCGGTTGGATTTGATGTCGAGCAGGATGCGCTCAAATGCGCGCTTCAGGTGCAGCGGTGGAATGCAGTCCAGCGCCATCTCCAGCAGTTCCTCGCTAATCGCTTCCCAGTACAGGAACGGCGACTGGATGCCGAACTTGGCGGCGTAGTTGGCGCGGATGGTGGCGCGGTAGGCATCGCTGTCCAGCTGCGTGAAGGCCTCCGCAAACTGCTGCGCGCGGCGGCGCAGGAAGTCGGCGCTGTGCAAATCAGCCGGGCCGCGATGATACGGATGGAAGAACGCACCCGGTATCGGCGAGAACACCGCGTCCCAGCACAGCAGGCCAAACAGGGAATTCATCAGCGAGTTCTCGACGTAGTAGACCGGCGCGTCGTCGCTGTGCAAATGGTCGCGCACCACGAATTCGACGTAGTAGTCTTCCTGCGGCGGCGGCAGATTCAGGTCGATGCGCTCGGCCTGCGCCAGCGTCACCGGCGGCGGTTTGGCGTGACCGAGCTTGCGCGCAAGGCGCGGCGCCATGCGCAGCAACTGCTGGCGTTCGGCCTCGCTCTCCGGCGCTTGCATGGCGGTTTGCAGCAAGTCGAAAGCCTCGCGCGGCTGCTGGTTTTTTTCCAGCACACGGATGGCGCGGGCGCGGGCGCCGGGGTAATCGCAATCAGCATACAGCGCGTAGGCGGCTGGCCAGTCGGCCTGCTTCTCCACGTGCTGGGCGATGGTGAACAGCAGCTTGTTGCGGCGGCTGCGCAGCCATTCGTTGTCGGGCGCGCAGGGCGGCAGGTCGGCGATGACGACGGCCACGTCCTCGCCTTCGGCAAAGCGCTCGTGGCATTGGTGGATGGCGAGGAAATCGTCGATATCGCGGCGGCTGCGGAAACCGCGCGCGGCCGGCGAGAACTCGACCTTTTCGTACTGATAGATGCCCAGGTCGGACAGCACGAAATCAGTCCAGTCCTGGTAGTAATTGCCGAAGAAGATCAGGCGCAGGCGGTCGCACAGTTCCTGCGTGAGATTGCGGTAGACGTGATCGCCGGAGTTGGCGTACCAGCCGGAGAAGCGGCGCTCGGCGTCGTATTCTTCGCGCAGGGCTTCAAGCTGCTCGGCCTTGCGCAAGTGCTTGACGTGCGTGGCCAGCTTGAAGACCTTGGCGATTTCCGGTTTTTGCAGCAGATCGAACAGGGCGTCCAGACCAAGCTGCGGATCTTCCTCGATGAAGCGCAATTCGGCCAGTGGACGCGCCGCCTCATGCGTGCTGCCGATTTCGGCGTAGACCAATTTACTGGCGCGAAACACGGTGCCTTTGCGCATCACCATGCGCACGAACAGCGCGCGCGAGGGCTGGGGCAGCGTGGGGAAGGTGGTGAGGAAATGCCGCTCGTCGGCGGTCAGCAGATCATCGTAGCGTTCGCTGATCCACGCCAGTACCCGGTGAAAATTCTCCAGGTAGTAGAACGGATTTTCAAGGACTTTGATCATTGCAGCGGGGACGAACGGCGATTAACTGTATTTATGTACAGTGTATCGCGTTCGCCCCCGCCGGTACAGCAAAATATTCGGGGTCAGTTCTGCCTTTGGTACATGAGTCCGTGTGCGATTGGCAGAACTGACCCCGGATTTTATTTCTTGGCTTTGGCCGGTTTGGCTGGCGCGGCGGTGGTGACCAAGGCATTGGCTTTGGCGATTTCCGCTTCTACTGCCTGCACGGCTTGCTTGGTGGCCTTGGTCACTTGCTCGTAGCCGGCAAAGGCGTTGTCGATCGCGGTTTTGACGATCTGCACGGCGTTTTCCGAGCCGGGACGCACGTTCTTGGTGACGTCGTAGATCAGCGCGCTCAGGTTGCTCTTGGCTTCGGCCACGTGGGCGTCGGCGGCGCGGGTGAATTCTTCGCGGATCTCGGCAATGATGTCGCCCAGTTGCTGCTGGTAGACGGCGGCATTCGCTACGCCCGGCTGGATTTGGTCGGCGGCCAGCTTGATCGCGGCTTTCGGATCCTGCGCCTGGCTGATTTCCTTGCCGGCGGCCAGGCCGTCTTCAAGGTGCGATTTGGCGGTGGAGAGGTTGAGAGCGATCACTTGCTCGACGCCCTGCACGGTCTTGCTGGTCAGGGTGTTGAAGGTTTCAAGCTGGAATTCAAACAGCGCCTTGGTGGCATTGGCAAATTGTTCTGGGTTCGTAAACATACAGTCTCCTCATGATTAGTGTGGGATGCAGCTTGTAGCAACTCCGGTCGAACTTTTTGTGATTTGATTATCTAACAACAATTAACTTCTCGCAACGGGCATCGCGAAATGGCCCGTAGGCCTTGGTCCAGCCAGGCCCCAGCGGTGTTTGCGAGCAGACGAACGCGCCATCAATCTTGCTGCGCCACTTCCACCAGGGCGCCGGCTCTGCCGCCAGCGAACCACAGCAGGAGGCCAGCGCGAACAGCAGGATGGCTTTTGGTTTGAACTTTTTCATATCTCACATCAGTTGTTGCGCGCAGACGCGATTGCGGCCGCTGTTTTTCGCAGCGTACAACAAATCGTCGGCGGCCGCGATCATGTTGACGTGGGCTTCGTGGGTGGAGGTGGCGAAGTCGACACTGGCCACGCCGAAACTGGCGGTGACGTGGATCTGCTGGCCGTCGTGCTCGACCGGGGTGTCAGCCAGCGTTTGGCGCAGGCGCTCGGCCAGCAGCTCGCCGCCAGCCAGGTCGGTTTCCGGCAGGATCAGCAGAAATTCCTCGCCGCCGTAGCGCACCACGCTGTCGATGCTGTCGCGCGTCATCGATTGCAGCAGGGCGGCAAAGCGTTGCAGCACCGCGTCGCCGCCGTAGTGGCCGTAGGTGTCGTTGACGGCCTTGAAGTGGTCGAGGTCGCTCATGATGACGGTCAGGCTCAGCCGGTAGCGCTGGGCGCGCGAGATTTCCGTTTCCAGCAATTGCTCGTGCAGGTGGCGCCGGTTGTAGCAGCCGGTCAGCGGATCGCGCACCGACAGGTTTTTCAGCACCATCTGGGCGCTGTATTCTTCGCGCCACAGGATTTGGTAGCGCCGCGCCGCCACGTAGCCGAACAGGTTGGTCAAGCCCAGCAGCGCTGCCATGGTCAACAGTTCCATCGTTTGCAGGGCGCCCAGCCACCACGCCAGCAGCACGAACATCGCGGTCGACAGCGCGCCGATGGCGACGGCGTAGATCAGCCGGTTCGGGATGTAGATGTACAGCACGATGATGACGATGGACATTGAGATCGCGTGCAGCGAGAACTCGGTCGGCCGCAGCGCCGCGATCAGCAGGAAGCCGGCCGTGCCGGCCACTTCGACAATGTTGGCCGCCACCCGCGTGAACGGAATCGAGTCCGGGCGGCGCTTGAGGAGCGCCAGGCAGGTCAGCACCACGGCCGCCACGGCAATGCGCGCGCCGACCAGCAAGCAGGTTTTCAGTTCGTAGCCGACCCAGATCAGGTCGGTCGCCGCAAAGCACAGGTAGAACAGGGCGCAGAACAGGAAGGTCACGCGCAACTGCGCCTGCGTCATCGCCAGGTGGTGACGCAGGAACTCGGTCTCGGTCGTGGCGTCGCAGAACTCGCAGCGCAGCGGCGCTACTTTAATTGTCCTGGACGGAACGGGATTGGATGGCATGGTCGCGTGTCTCCGCTGTAAGCCGGCTGCTTGCCGGTCTGATACCGGCAATTATACGACTGCAACAATTGCGGAGTGGAAAAAACTTCATGGCGGGCTACACGGGCGCCACTTTCGGCAGGCGCACCATGAAGCTGGTGCCTTGGCCCGGCGTGCTGGCCGCCTCGATCCGGCCGCCCAGCACGCCGGTCACGATGTTGTGTGTGATATACAAACCGAGCCCGGAGCCGCCCGCGCCGCGCCGGGTGGTAAAGAAGGGATCGTAAATGCGCGGCAGGTTGTCAGCCGGAATGCCGGCGCCGGTGTCGCTCAGCGTGATGGCGATTTCGCCGTTGCCGCTGTCGTGGGCCGACAGGGTGATGCTGCCTTGGCCGTGCGCGCGGCCGCCAAAGCCGTGCACCAGGCTGTTCTCGATCAGGTTGTGCAGCGCTTGCGTGAGGGGGCCGGGGTAGCTGTCCATTTCCAGCCAGTGTTCGACGTCTTCGACCAGATCCAGTTCACGCTGGCGCACCTCGCCCTGCACTGACTCCAGCAGCGCCGCCACCACGTCCCCGAGCACAAAGCGGCTGCGCTGGCTGTCGCCGCCATCGACCGCGATGCGCTTGAAGCCGGCCACCAGCGCGGCGGCGCGGTTGAGGTTGCGCAGCACCACTTCATCGGCGGCGGCGGCCTCGTCCAGGTAGGCTTGCAGCACCGAGCGCCGCAGGCCGCTTTCCAGATCGTGACGCAGTTCGGCGGTGCGTTCGCTCATGCTGCCGGCCATGGTCAGGCTGTTGCCGATCGGCGTGCTCAGTTCATGCGCCACGCCGGCCACCAGCGCGCCCAGCGCGGCCAGCTTGTCGCGCCGGACTAACTCCTCTTGCGTCATGCTGAGATTGTCCAGCGCGGTGGTCAGTTCTTCGTTGACGTGCTCGGCTTCTTCCTTGGCGTGCTGGAGTTCGGCGGTGCGGGCCGCGACCAGTTCTTCCAGATGCTCGCGGTGGCGCTGCAGCTCTTCCTCGCGGTGCGTGCTGGCGATGGCGATGCCGGCCAGGTGCGTGGCGGCGTGGATCAGGCGGCGATCATCGTCGTTAGGCTCGCGCTCTTCGCGGTAGTACATGGCAAACGAGCCCAGCACTTTATCCTTGTCCTGCAAGATCGGCATCGACCAGCAGGCGCGCAGGCCGTAATGAAGGGCGGCATTGCGGTAGGGCGTCCACAGCGGATCGTTGAGGATGTCGCTGACGATCACGGTTTGCTTGCGGTACATGGCAGTGCCGCAGGAACCGGCCGCCGGGCCGATCGGCAGGCCGTTGAGGGCGTTCATGTAATCGGGCGGCATGCTGGGGCCGGCGACGCTTTGCACGGTCACGCCGTCGGGATTGAGCAGCATCACGGTGCAGTAGCCGCCGTCCAGCTGGGCCTCGATCAGGCGCACCAGCTTGTCGAGCGTCTCCTGCATCGGCGCGCCGCGCGCGATCATTTCCAGCAGCGCGTTTTTGCCGTCGCGCAGTTCGGCCGCCAGCTTGCGGGCGGTGACGTCGACAATGCGCACGTGCATTAACCGGTGTGCCTGCGTGGTCAGCGGCACCATGCGCAATTCGCACGCAAGGGCGCGGCCGGAGCTGTGCAGCATCTCCAGTTCGAATAGCTGCACCTCGCCCGACATCACTTGCTCGAGATCGGCGGCAAACACGTTTTGGCTGGGCTGGCCGCCCGGCTGCACCGGCGGGCATAGCGACAGCAAATCGGTTTGCAGCAGTTCGGTCTCGGTCATGCCGAACAGCTGGCGCGTGCGGCGGTTGACGTCGAGGATGCGGTTGCTGCCGCGCTGGATCAGCAGGATGGCGTCCGGCGAACCGGCCAGCATGGTGTGGTAATTGACTTCCAGCGTCGCCATGGTCGGCATGCCGGCCAGTACCGGCGCGGGCGAAATGGCATGCAGGTAGAGCAGGATTTTTTCCGCCATATCGTCGATGGGGAAACTCATCGGCAGGTAGGCGGCGGCCCCGGCTTCATTGGCGCGTGCGCGTTCTTCCTCGCTCGGGTGGGTGGACAGCAGGAATACCGGCAGCGGCCGGTCGCTGGCTTTTTGCAAGCGATGGCAGAGCTCAAGGCTGGCGCTGCCGGCCAGCGCCACGTCCAGCAAAGCCAGCACCACATTGCCCTGGCGCGCTACGCCCAGCGCCTCGTCGCCGCGGGTGACGGCGTGAACCTTTAAATGATGGCGGGCCAGCATGCGTCGGAGCGCGGCGGCGTCATATGCCGCGCTGGCGGCAATCAGGATGGTGTGCGGCTGATCAGGAGAGAACGGCGGCATCTGGTTTTGGTCTATTGCGGCTCCGCAGGGCGGCGTGGAAACCAGTGTATTACAAGATCGCCGCGCGCGGCCAGTTTATGCCGCCTTGCGCGTGTACTCCTCTTGCGCTTGTTGGATCAGTGGGAAATTCTCCTCGATCCAGTCGACCAGCACCTCCAGCCGTTCGGCGGCTTGGCGGCCCAGCGGCGTCAGGCTGTACTCGACATGCGGCGGCACTACCTGATGGGCCACGCGCAACACCAGGCCGTCGTGGGCGAGGGCGTCCAGCGTTTGCGCCAGCATCTTCTCGCTGACGCCGCCGACGGCGCGGCGCAGTTCGCTGAAGCGGTGCGTACGTTCCAGCAGCATCACCAGCACCAGCACGCCCCAGCGGCTGGTGATGTGGCCGAGCACGGCGCGCGATGGACAGTCGGCGGCCATTACCTGGGCGCGCTGGGGATCTTGATTCATCGCCTGGATGGTTTGGCGCAGGGATTTGCTGGTCATGGTGGGCTCTCCGGTGGTACTTACTAAAATGTGCGTACTTACAATTCGTAAGTATAGCCGATATCATGCTCCCATCAATTTTTCAACGGAGGATTCCATGATTGTCGTAACCGCTGCAACCGGCCAACTGGGCCGTCTCGTGATTGCCAACCTGCTCAAAACCACCCCGGCGGCGCAGATCGTCGCTGCCGTGCGCGATCCGGCCAAGGCGGCCGATCTGGCGGCGCAAGGCGTGCAGGTTCGCCGTGCTGACTACACTGATCCGGCCTCGCTGGATGCGGCCTTCCAGGGTGCAAGCAAGGTGTTGCTGATTTCGTCGAATGACCTGGGCAAGCGCGTGGCGCAGCACCGCAATGCGATTGACGCGGCTGCCCGCGCGAAAGTGGGCTTGCTGGCTTACACCAGCGTGCTGCATGCGGATCGCTCGACGCTGGGCTTGGCGGGCGAGCACCGCGAGACGGAAGAGGCGGTGCGGGCTTCGGGCGTGCCGTTTAGTTTCTTGCGTAATGGCTGGTACGTAGAGAATCACACCGTCAGCTTGGGCGGCGCGGTGGCGCATGGCGCCTTGGTTGGCGCGGCGGGCGAGGGGCGCATCTCGGCGGCAGCGCGTGCCGAGTATGCTGAGGCGGCGGCCGTGGTGCTGAGCGCTGCTGGTCCGGTGGAGCAGGTGTACGAGTTGGCCGGCGACACCGGCTTCACGCTTGCGGAACTGGCGGCGGAAGTCTCGCGTCAAACCGGTAAAACCATCCCGTTCCACAATCTGCCGCAGCAAGAGTACCGTGAACTGCTGGTGAATGTTGGCCTGCCAGCCGCGCTGGCCGACCTGATCGCCGACTCCGATGCCCAGGCCGCCAAAGGCGCGCTGTTCGATGACAGCCGCACCCTGAGCAAGCTGATCGGCCACCCAACCATCTCGCTGGAAGCCGCTGTGAAAGCCGCGCTGTAAGCAGAAATGAAAAAAGCCTCCCGAAGGAGGCTTTTTGCGGAATTCTTGGTGCCCACGGAGGGACTCGAACCCCCACACCTTGCGGCACATGGACCTGAACCATGCGCGTCTACCAATTCCGCCACGTGGGCATTTGTAACATCAACAGTCATCAGCGCTTGGTGCCCACGAAGGGACTCGAACCCCTACACCTTGCGGCACATGGACCTGAACCATGCGCGTCTACCAATTCCGCCACGTGGGCGCTGATACTGTCTCGCTACTTTCTGCTGCGTTGTTCTGCAACAGAAGGCACGCATCTTAAAGGCCGATCGCGCACCCGTCAATAGCAAATTGCTGCTTTTGTGAAATTATTTCTGCGACATCAATTCGGGGTCAGCTCTGTCATTTGGACAGCGGTAGACCATATTTGAGAAATATCAAAGGAAGTCGCAAAATTTCGACATCGCCAATCGCGATTTGCGGATGTGGTTGGTGATTAAAATACTGGAGCAGGTATTGATATTTCGCAGATGTCTTGCCTGACTGTCCAAATGACAGAGCTGACCCTGAATGGGCTGGAAAACAAAAAAGCCTCCCGAAGGAGGCTTTTTCGCGGAATTTTTGGTGCCCACGGAGGGACTCGAACCCCCACACCTTGCGGCACATGGACCTGAACCATGCGCGTCTACCAATTCCGCCACGTGGGCATTTTTACTTCTCTCTGCTGCGTTGTTCGCGTCAGAGGCCAGCATTTTACGGGGATTGGTTGTTTTCTGCAAGTATTTTTCTGCTTGCATGTTCCATGCGAGTTTCGTAAGCTTAATCCTGTCATTTCAACAATGCCGGAGATGGGAAATGGAAATGATTAGCAGCTGGTTCAACAGCGAAGGCTTTATGCCGCACGGCCATTGTTTTCTGTGGATCCCGTCCATTCTGTGGACGAGCGTGATTTCCGACGCCTTGATCGCACTAGCCTACCTCAGCATCCCCGTCAGCCTGATTTATTTCATCCGCAAGCGCCGCGATATGCCGTTTGACTGGATGTTCATCGCCTTCGGCGTGTTCATTCTCGCTTGCGGCGCTACCCACGTGGTTGATATCTGGGTGGTGTGGAGGCCGGATTACGTGCTGTCGGTATCGCTCAAGGCGATCACTGCCGCCGCCTCGGTGGTGACTGCCATCGCCATGATCCGCCTGATTCCAATTGCGCTGCGCATCCCCAGTCCGGCGCAGCTGGCCGCCGTCAACGCCGAACTGCAAAAAGCTAACGACGATTTGCGCGCCGCCATGGAGCGTGCCGAGGTTGCCAACCGCGCCAAGAGCGCCTTCCTCGCCTCGATGAGCCACGAGCTGCGTACGCCGCTCAACGCCATCCTCGGCTACACGCAAATCCTCAAGCG
Source organism: Duganella rivi (assembly GCF_009857435.1). Taxonomy (GTDB): domain Bacteria; phylum Pseudomonadota; class Gammaproteobacteria; order Burkholderiales; family Burkholderiaceae_D; genus Rugamonas; species Rugamonas rivi. Next base: position 345,773 of record NZ_WWCK01000004.1, on the reverse strand, counting down.
CGATAAGGCGCTGACGGTGCCGCAGCAAACGGGTCTCAGCACCATTCAGCAGGGTGGTCAGCACTTGCTGGCGCTGATAAACGACGTGCTCGATTTGTCACGCGTGGATGCCGGCAAGATGGAGTTTCATCCCAAGCCGGTGCGGCTGGGCGATTTGCTGTCGGTGGTGGCCGACATCATGCGTGTGCGTGCCGAGCAAAAGCATTTGCAGTTTGAGCTGGAGTTGGCGGAGGGCTTGCCGCAAGCCGTTAGTGTGGATGAGACCCGCTTGCGCCAGGTGCTGCTTAACTTGCTGGGCAATGCCCTCAAATTCACTGACCGCGGTGCGGTGCGTCTACGGGTGGCGCCGCTGCCGGCTGAGCAAGGGCAGGGCGCTGATGTGGCGCGGCTGCGCTTTGAAGTTATTGATGAGGGCATCGGCATCGAGGCGGATCAGCAAGAGGTTATTTTCCGTCCGTTTGAGCAAGTCGGCGACGCCTCGCGCCGCGCCGGCGGCACCGGCCTCGGCCTCGCCATTAGCAGGCAGCTAGTGCAATTGATGGGCGGCGTGCTGCAAGTGGAAAGTGCGCCGGGCAAGGGGAGCCGCTTTTGGTTCGATGTGCCGCTGAAAGTAGTGAGCGTGCCAGGCGCAAAAGTATCGAGTGAGCATATCGCCACAGGTTACGTCGGTCCGCGCAAGACGATTTTGGTGGTGGATGACGTGGCTACCAATCGCGCGCTGCTGCGCGATCTATTGGGTTCGCTCGGCTTCCGCACGGTGGAGGCGGAAAGTGGCTCGTCGGCGCTGATGCAAACCCAGGCCATTCGGCCCGACATGGTGTTGCTGGATATGGTGATGCCTGATATGGATGGCATCGAAACCACGCGCCGCTTGCGTGCAGATGCGCGCACTGCGGATACGCCGGTATTGATGATTTCCGCCAGCTCCACGCCGGAAGAGGAGGAGCGTTCGCTGGGGGTTGGCGCCAACGCCTTCCTGGCTAAACCAGTCAACGAAAACGATCTGCTGAGGGAAATTGGCGCCCATCTGAAATTGGAATGGACAGAATGAAAAAAGCCGCCCGAGGGCGGCTTTTTTTGCGGAATTCTGTGGTGCCCACGGAGGGACTCGAACCCCCACACCTTGCGGCACATGGACCTGAACCATGCGCGTCTACCAATTCCGCCACGTGGGCACTGATGCTTCTCAACAACTCTGCTATTATATCGACCGGGAGAGTTTTGCGCCAGATGAACTTTTACATTCCTTGCTGCACATCAACCCTGTCTAGCAGTTCTCGCTGCTTGCGCTGCGAGAGACCAGAATTATAGAGGATTCCTTGGCGAAGTCAAATGCCTTCCAAAAATTATTTCGCTGCCACCGCTGGCAGCGTACGAAATGGTCAAGCCCAGCGTTTCCAAGTACACTACGCCTGTCGCCATGCCATATATATGCTAACAACGTAAAAATAAGAAAAAACTTTTGAACCAATCTACACACACCATTCCCAGCCGGGAGGAAATTCTCGGCATCTTCCGCAGCGCCAAAGGCCCGCTAGACCTGCGCGCCCTGTCGAAATCGCTGAAAGTCGCCACCGACGCCCAGGCTATCCTGTCGCGCCGCCTGAACGCGATGCACCGCGACGGCCAGATCATCGTTGACGACGCCGGCCACTACTCGCTGGCCACGCAGACCGGTTTCATCGCCGGCCGCGTCAGCAGCCACCGCGATGGCTTCGGCTTTGTGATCCCGGACGAGCCGGGCGAAGACCTGTTCCTGCCCGAGAAGGAAATGCAGAAAGTGCTGCATGGCGACCGCGTGCTGGCCAAGGTCGTCGGCGTGGACCGCCGCGGCCGCGCCGAGGCGACCATCGTCGAGGTGACGCAGCGCGCCAACACCCACATCATCGGCCGCCTGCTGAACGAAAACGGCGCCTGGGTTGTGGCGCCGGAAGATCAGCGCATTTCGCAAGACGTGCTGGTGGAAGGTTCGATCGGCAAGGCCAAGGCCGGCCAGATCGTCAGCGTGGAATTGACCGAACAGCCGATGCGCTTCAAGCAGCCAGTCGGCAAGATCGTTGAAGTGCTGGGCTCGCTGGACGACCCGGGCATGGAAATCGAAATCGCCGTGCGCAAGTTCGGCGTGCCGCACATTTTCTCGGACGCCGCGCTCAAGCAAGCCAACAAGCTGCCGGACGTGGTGCGCGAAAGCGATTGGGGCGACCGCGTTGATTTGCGCGACGTGCCGCTGGTCACCATCGACGGCGAAGACGCGCGCGACTTCGACGATGCCGTCTATTGCGAACCGATCAAGATCGGCCGCGCCAAGGGCTATCGCCTGATCGTCGCAATTGCCGACGTCAGCCACTACGTCAAGCCGAACGATGCGCTGGACGCCGACGCGCTGCAACGCAGCACCTCGGTCTACTTCCCGCGCCGCGTGATTCCGATGCTGCCGGAGAAGCTGTCCAACGGCCTGTGCTCGCTGAACCCAGCGGTTGACCGCCTGACACTGGTATGCGACGCGGTGGTTACCGCCAAGGGCGAGATCACGGCTTACCAGTTCTACCCCGCCGTGATTCACTCGGCCGCGCGCCTGACCTACACCGAAGTGGCCGACATCCTCGGCAACACCAAGGGCCCGGAAGCCAAGCGCCGCGCCAGCCTGGTGCCGCACCTGAACAATCTGTACGACGTGTTCCAGGCGCTGCTGAAAGCGCGCGCGGAACGCGGTGCCATCGATTTCGAAACCACCGAAACCTACATCGTCTGCAATCCGAACGGCAAGATCGAAAAAATCATCCCGCGCACCCGCAACGATGCGCACCGCCTGATCGAAGAGTGCATGCTGACCGCCAACGTGTGCGCGGCCGATCTGCTGATCCGCCACAAGCATCCGGGCACCTACCGCATCCACGCCACGCCGACCGCTGAAAAGCTCAAGCAAGTGCGCACCTTCCTCAAGCAAGTGGGCCTGGTGCTGAACGGCGGCGACAAGCCGGCCGCAGCCGACTACGCCGCGCTGATGAAGCAGATCAAGGAACGCCCGGACGCGTCGCTGCTGCAAACCATGCTGCTGCGCTCGATGCAGCAGGCGGTGTACTCGCCCGATAACATCGGCCACTTCGGCCTGGCGTACGAGGCCTATGCCCACTTCACCAGCCCGATCCGCCGCTACCCGGACTTGCTGACGCACCGCGCCATCAAGGCTATCCTGCTGGGTAAAAAGTACGAGCCCAAGATCGCTGACAACAGTGTGCTGAACACCAACGTCTCGAACGCCACCCGCAAGCAGCAAGCCAAGGACAAGGCGGAAGGCAAAGAGAAAAAAGCCGCCGACATGACCGTGTGGGACGCGCTCGGCGTGCACTGCTCGGCCAACGAGCGCCGCGCCGACGAGGCTTCGCGCGATGTTGAGAACTGGCTCAAGTGCTACTACATGCAGGATAAGCTGGGCGAGGAATACACCGGCATCATTACCGGCGTCACCACTTTCGGCATCTTCGTGCAGCTGGATCAGCTGTTCGTGGAAGGCCTGGTGCACGTGACCGACCTCGGCGCCGATTACTTCCAGTACGACGACGCCCGCCACGAGCTGAAAGGCGAGCGCACCGGCAAGAAGTACCAGCTGACCGACCGCGTCAGCGTGCAAGTGGTGCGCGTTGACCTGGAGTCGCGCAAGATCGACCTGCGACTGGCCGGCGCCGATGCGCCCGAGCCGCGCGAAGGCAAGCCGGACGCGCCTTCCAAGGCAAGCAAGACCAACATCAAGCCTGGCCCGGCGATCCCGGCCGCAAAGCCAGGCACGCCAGCCCGCAAGCCTGCTGCCGCCAAACCGGCAGCCAAGCCTAACGCTGCCAGCAAGCCCAAGGCTGCACCCGCAGCCAAACCTCGGGCAGTGAAAAAAGCTGCCCCAAAAAGTAAGAAGAAGCGATAAATGAGTAAGAACAAAATGATTTTCGGTTTCCACGCGGTGACCTCGCGCCTGCGTCACGAAGCCGCCTCGGTGGAAGAAATTTTCGTCGACGCCACGCGCGACGACCGCCGCATGAAGGACTTGATCGCCAACGCGAAAGCGGCCGGCGTGCGCGTGATGCCGGTCGATTCGGCCCGCCTGGACAAGATCGTTGGCACCCGCCGCCACCAGGGCGTGATCGCGTTTGCCTCGCAGCTGGCGCTGGCGCGCAATCTGGACGAGCTGCTGGACGCGATCGACGGCCCGCCGCTGCTGCTGGTGTTGGACGGCATTACCGATCCGCACAATCTGGGCGCTTGCCTGCGCGTGGCCGACGGCGTTGGCGCGCACGCGGTGATCGTGCCCAAGGATCGCGCCGTTGGTTTGAATGCGACTGCCGCCAAGGTGGCTTCGGGCGCGGCCGAGACCGTGCCTTACATTACCGTGACCAATCTGGCGCGCACCTTGCGCGAGCTGAAGGATCGCGGCATCTGGCTGATCGGCACCTCCGATGACGGCGACAAGGGCTTGTACGAAGCCGACTTCACCGGCCCGACCGCGCTGGTGATGGGCTCGGAAGGTGAGGGCATGCGCCGCCTGACGCGCGAAACCTGCGACATTCTGGTCAACATCCCGATGTTCGGCTCGGTGGAGAGTCTGAACGTGTCGGTCGCATCGGGCGTCTGTCTGTACGAGGCCCGCCGCCAGCGTATCGCCAAGGAAGCATAAGCAGCGATACGCAAACACCGGCGGCCGACTTCGAGGGCCGCTGGTGCTCTTCCTCCCCATCGAAGTCAGCCGCTGTTCAGCAACTCCCAGCCGGATAAGCTACCATGAAAGCACCGGTTGTCATTCTGGATAAGCCATGTTTCATCGTCTCCGCCAAGACATCAACAGCATCATCGAACGCGATCCCGCTGCCCGCAACGCATGGGAGGTGCTGACCTGCTACCCCGGTTTGCAAGCCATCGTCATGCACCGCTGGGCGCATTGGTGCTGGACGCACAAGATGAAATGGCTAGGACGTTTCATCTCTTATCTTGCGCGCATTGTTACCGGGATTGAAATCCATCCCGGCGCGACCATCGGCCGCCGCGTGTTCATCGACCACGGCTTCGGCGTGGTGATCGGCGAGACCGCCGAGGTCGGCGACGATTGCACCATCTACCAGGGCGTGACGCTGGGCGGCACCTCGCTGCACACCGGCACCAAGCGCCATCCGACGCTGGGGCGCGGCGTCATCGTCGGCGCCGGCGCCAAGGTGCTGGGCGGCTTTACCGTGGGCGAGTACGCCAAGGTGGGCTCCAACGCCGTGCTGCTGAAACCGGTGCCGCCGGGCGCCACCGCGGTCGGCAATCCAGCCCACATCGTGCAGAAGGATGCGATGAGCGCGGCGGCCAATCCGTTTGCCGCTTACGGCGTCACGCCGAACGGCGACGATCCGTTGTCGAAGGCGCTGCGCGGCCTGATCGAAAACGCGGTCAAGCAAGAGCAGCGCATCGAACAGCTGGTGGCAACCATGAAGGCGGCGGGCCTGGAGTGTCAGAGCGTACCCGACTGTGATAAATTAAATTCCGCCCAACTCAACAAGCTCGTCGAATAAAGGAAGCAGGCCATGGAAGAAGGCGCCGAAGTACTGGACCCGTTTGAAATCCGCGTGTTGGCCGTGCTGGCCGAGAAAGAAGCGCTGACGCCGGATAACTACCCGATGTCCCTGAATGCGCTGGTGAACGGCTGCAATCAGCTATCGAGCCGCGACCCGGTGATGGCGCTGTCGGAAGACACGGTGGCCGAGGTGCTGCAGCGCCTGATGCAGCGCAAGTACGTCAACGGCATCACGCAGGCCGGAGCGCGCGTGACCAAGTACGAGCATCGCATGCGCATCAAGTGGTCGCTGGAGCAGGACAAGCTGGCGGTGTTGACCATCCTGATGCTGCGCGGCCTGCAAACGGCCGGCGAAATCCGCACCCGCAGCGGCCGCCTGCACGAATTCAAATCGGTGGGCGATGTGGAATTGGCGCTGCAATTCCTGATCGATAAATATCCGCCGCTGGTGTCGCGCCTGGCGCTGGCGCCGGGCACCAAGGAGCCGCGCTACGGCCAGTTGCTGGGCGGGGAAGATGCGCTGGCGCGCGAAGAAACCGCGGCCAGCCTGGGTGGATCGGTGAGCGGCGGCGGGCAGGGCACCCGCATCGGCGCGCTGGAGCAGGAAGTACAGCAACTGCGCAAGCAAGTCGAAGACCTGACCGCGCAGTTCGCTGAATTCCGCAAGCAGTTCGAATAAGCCTCACGCCTCTTCGCGGCGGCGGCGCATGTAGACGGCAACGGCAATCATCGCCACGCCGGCTGCTGCGCCGATCCACACGCTGGCGCCGCCCAAGGTCGACCACGAGGCGTTGAAGATCGCATCCGGCAGCGCCATCTTGTGATCCTGATGTGCGATGGCGACGGTGTCCTTGCTAAAGATCAGCCACGAGCCCGGCACTACGCCCAACAGGATGCGGTTGGTGATGTGTTCGGCGAACCAAGCGGTATTAATGCCGAAGTTCAGCGCTTTCTCAGCCCAGAGTATCAGCAGCGAGGTAATCACCGGCGTACCGACGGCCCACAGGAACACCTTGGAGCGCGCCATGCTCGACACCATCAGCAGCCAGCCCACGGTCGGCAAGGCCCACAGCACGTACACCGGCAGCAAACCGATCAAGCGCAGCGGCGACAGCCAGAAGTCCGGCGAAGCCAGCACTGCACCGAAAAGGTTGGTGCCGTGCGTCAGCAGCATGATGCAGGCGGCCACCAGCACCACCAGTCCCAGCACGATGGCGATGGCTATCGTAATCAGCGGCGCGACCACCACGGCCAGCAGCAGCTTGGACATCACGGTGGTGAAGTCCGACACCGGCAGCGATTTCCAGAACAGCAGGCTACGGTCGCGGCGCTCGTCGTGCAGCGCGCCGAGGCAGTAGAAGAACACCAGCAGGCCCAGCACCATCAGCACCGGCATGCCGGCGCCGATGTAGGCTTGCGACAGCGTTTCGGCTATGCGCATGCGCACCGCGCCTTCGATGGTGACAGTGCCGATGTTATGGCCGTCGACATTGATGCCGCTCATTTTGCCGAGGAACAGGCTGGCGAGCACCAGCAGCGCGACGGCGGTGGCGATCACCACCGGCGTCCAGAACAGCATGCCCTTGTGTTCCCAGATTTCGCGCTTGATCAGCCATTTCATGGTTTTCATGCGTAGCTTCCTTTCATGGTGGCGACGAACAGATCCGCCACGCTCGGCGTGCGCAGTTCGCCAAAATTCGACAGCTGTTGGCGGTGCACGCCGTCAAACAGCATCACGGCCTTGCCGAACACGGTGCGCTGGCTCAATGGCTGCAGCGCGTTGGCGGCCGCCACGAACTGCGGCTCCACCATCACCTCGGTAAAGCGCTCGCCCACTTCATCCATCGACGCGGCCAGCGAAATCTTGCCGTTCTCGATGAACATCAGGTCGGTGAGGATGTGCTCGACTTCCTCGATCTGGTGGGTGGTGATCAGGATGGTCTTGTTCTCGTCGAAGTAGTCTTCCAGCAGGTTTTGGTAGAACTGCTTGCGGTACAGGATGTCCAGCCCCAGGGTCGGCTCGTCCAGCACCAGCAGCTTGGCGTCGATCGCCATCACCAGCGCCAGGTGCAGCTGTACCACCATGCCCTTGGACATGGCTTTGACCTTCATCTCCGGCTTGAGCTTGGTGTTGGCGATGTATTTCTCGGCCTTGGCGCGGTCAAAGCGCGGGTGCACGCCTTCGACGAAATCGATGGCGTCCTTGACCTTGAGCCAGCGCGGCAGGATGGCAACGTCGGCGATGAAGCAAACCTCGTTCATCAGTTCTTCGCGCTGGGTGCGCGGATCCATGCCCAGCACCGACAGCTCGCCCTCGAACTGGGTCAGACCGAGGATGGCCTTGAGGGTGGTGGTCTTGCCGGAACCGTTGGGGCCGATCAGGCCGACGATGCGGCCGGCTTCGACCTGGAAACTGGTGCCGTCCAGCGCGGTTTGCTTGCCGTAGCGCTTGCCCAGGTTGGTGGCGGTAATGATGGCGCTCATGCCGTACCTCCCGGCGCCGCCTTCAGCAAGGCCTCCAGGTCGAGGCCGAGGCGGCGGATGCGTTCCAGCAAGGTTGGCCAGTCTTCGCGCAGAAAGCGCTCGCGCTCGGTGGCCAGCAATTTATCGCGGGCGCCATCAGTGACGTACATACCTAATCCCCTCCGTTTTTCGACCAGCGTTTCGTCCACCAGCTCCTGGTAGGCACGCGAAACCGTGATCGGGTTGAGTTGATAATCGGCGGCGATTTGCCGCACCGAGGGCAGGGCATCGCCCGGTTTCAACAGGCCGTCGAGCATCATGCCGACCACCTTGTCCTTCAGCTGCCGATAAATCGGCGCGTTGTCATTCCACATACATGGTTACCCCTTACGTGTGTTGATGAAGTGGTGTTGTAGTGAACTATAACACTAGGAATCAAAAAAACAAGCATTTTTGCGCGCACGATTAAAAAAACGTCATTATTTGCTAGTTGCTATATAGTCAGGTGATTACGTTATCAGTTCAACCAATAACAGGGGAATGCATGAGCACCAATACTACCGTCCTGCGTGTCGGCACGTTGATCACGCAGCATGAGAGCGACATCCTGAGCACCTGGATTCAGGAATTGTCGGGCAAAAGTTTCCGTGGCGACGATGTAACGGTGCAGCGCCACACCCGCCAGTTCCTGATCTTGCTGCCGGTAGCGCTGGCGACGGGCGGCAACGAGGATATCAATCTGCGCCACTGGGACGAGGTGCGCAACCTGTTGAATGAAATTTCCAGCCAGCGTGCCAAGCAGGGTTCCACGCCCAACGAGACGGCCACGTTTGTGTTCTCGCTCAAGCAACCGCTGTTCACCATGCTGCGCCGCGAACTGGCCGATGAGCCGACGGTGCTGGCCGATGCCCTGTGGGCGATCAGCAGCATCCTCGACCAACTGGGGCTGTACACGGTGGAAGTGTTCCAAAAGAGCCGCGACCAGATCATCGTGCGCCAGCAGCACGAACTGATGGAGCTGTCGACCCCGGTGGTCAAGTTGTGGCAGGACATCCTGGCGTTGCCGCTGATCGGCACGCTGGACAGCGCGCGCAGCCAGGTCGTGATGGAAAGCTTGCTGGAGAAAGTGGTGGAGACCGGCGCCGCCATCGCCATTATCGACATCACCGGCGTGCCCACGGTCGATACGCTGGTGGCCCAGCACCTGATGAAAACCATCGCAGCGGCCCGCCTGATGGGCGCGGATTGCATTATCAGCGGCATCCGCCCGCAGATTGCCCAGACCATTGTGCACCTGGGCGTTAATCTGGAGGATGTGATCACCAAGGCCACGCTGGCCGACGCCTTCGTGGTGGCGTTGGACCGGGTGGGGGCCACTATCAGCCGCAAGGGGTGAGCGGACGATGGAACGCATCCCTATTTTGCGCATAGGTGACTTGCTGCTGGTGACCATCCAGGTCGACATGCATGACCGCCTTGCCATCACTTTGCAGGATGATCTGACCGAGCGCATTGTGAGCGACCACGCCAAGGGCGTGCTGATCGACATCTCCGCGCTGGACCTGGTGGACTCCTTCATCGGCCGCATGATCAGCAACACCGCCGCCATGGCGCGCGTGCTCGACGCCGATACCGTGCTGGTCGGCATGCAGCCGGCGGTGGCGATCACGCTGGTGGAGCTGGGCCTGACCCTGCCCGGCGTGAAAACCGCCCTGAATGTCGAGCGGGGCATGAAACTGCTCGGGAAGAACTATAACTGATGATGCCTACCGCGACACCAGACCTTAGCCGCTACCGTTCGCCGTTGCTGACCCACTATGCCGACCGGGCGGACCTGCATCAAGTGCTGCCGTTGGAAACCGACGAGCACGTGGTGAGCGTGCGCAAGGCGGTGCGCGAGCATGCGCTGGCCATGAAACTGAGCCTGGTCGATCAAACCAAGCTGGTGACGGCAGCCAGCGAGCTGGCGCGCAATACCATCAAGTACGGTGGCGGCGGCGTGGTGCTGCTGGAGCGCCTGAGCGATGGCTTGCGCAGCGGACTCAGGCTGGTGTTTGCCGACGACGGTCCCGGTATCGCCGATATCGAACTGGCGCTGCGCGATGGTTATACCAGCGGTGGCGGACTGGGTTTGGGACTGGGCGGCGCCAAGCGCCTGGCCGATGATTTCAATATTGATTCTCGCCCCGGCGAGGGCACTGCGGTAGCGATTATCAAATGGAAAATTTAAGCAGTTCGCTCGATCCCGCTGAATGGATAGCGATCCAGCATGCAAGCGATGTCGGCGCCGCGCGCCGCAGCGGCCAGCTCCTGGCGGACCGATTAGGCATGAACGAAACGCGCAGCGGGCAACTGGCGCTGGTCGTTACCGAAGCGGCCACCAACATTCTCAAGCATGCAGGCGAGGGCAGCATGCTGCTGTCGGTTGCCAGCCATGCCGGCTGGCGCTGTGTCGAAGTGCTGGCCGTTGATCGGGGGCCGGGCATCGCCAACTTGCAGCAGGCCATGACGGATGGCGTCTCCAGTACCGGCACGGCGGGCACCGGCCTGGGGGCGATTCGCCGGCTGTCAGACCAGTTTGACGTGTATGCGCCACCGGGCAAGGGCACGCTGGTGTTTGCGCGCTTGTGGAGCGACCCCATGCCGGCCAGCCTGCCGCCGCGCTATGGCGGCGTGTGCGTGTCGATTGCCGGCGAGACGGAAAGTGGTGACGCTTGGGCCGTGGCCCAGCGGCCGGACAGCATCACCATGCTGGCGGTCGACGGGCTGGGCCATGGGCCGGAAGCCGCCAAGGCCGCGGCTGCCGCCATCGCTACCCTGAAGGCGTCGCCAGCGCAGCCGCCGGGCCTGTTGATGGATGCTTGCCACGCGGCGCTGCGGCCCACGCGCGGCGCGGCCTTGGCGATCGCCACGCTGCATCCGGCGAGCCAGCAACTGGCGTTTGCCGGCATCGGCAACATCATGGCCAGCATTTATGTCGACGGCGTGCGACGCCAGTTGATGTCGCATAACGGCATCGTCGGCCACAACGTGCGCAAGGTGCAGGAGTTGCAGTTTCCTTGTCCGGCCGGCGCGCTGGTGGTGCTGGCCAGCGACGGCATCAGCACGCAGTGGGACTTGGCCCAGTATCCGGGCCTGCTGTCGCGCGAGCCGGCCATCATTGCGGTGGTGCTGCTGCGCGACCATGGGCGCGGGCGCGATGATGCCAGCGTGCTGGTGCTGGCCATGCCGGGGAGCCCATGATGGCCTTCGTTCGCCTGCTCCAGGTTGGCATCGACAGTGCGCCGGACGTGGTGGCGGTGCGCCAGCGCGCGCGGCAGATTGCCGGCATGCTCAACTTCGGCGTGCAGGACCAGGTGCGGATTGCCACCTCGGTGTCGGAAGTGGCGCGCTGCGCGTATGGCCGCCTGACCGGCGGGCGCGCCACCTTTGCCGTCAATCTGCAAGCCAAGCTGCCGCAACTGCGGGTGGTGATTACCGCCGAAGGCGCGCCGAGGGCGCTGCCCATCGCCGAGACGGAACCCGGCCTACCGCAGCTGGAGCTGGCGCTGCTCACCGCGCAACGGCTGATGGACGAATGCAGCATCGTCAGCGCAACGCCAGCCACCCTGAACGTGGTGATGAACAAGACGCTGCCGACGCCGCAGGCCCAGGCGCCGCTCGATCTGGCCGAGGTCGGCGCGCGGCTGGCCAGCATGCCGGTGCAAAGCACCTACTCGGAAATCGAACAGCAAAACCGCGAACTGGCGCAGGCGCTGGCCGAGCTGCGCGAGCGCCAGGACGACTTGCTGGAACTGACTCGCGAGCTGGAGGACACCAACCGTGGCGTGGTGGCGCTGTATGCCGAGATCGAGGAAAAAGCCGAACGGCTGCGCAAGGCCGACGAGATGAAATCGCGCTTCCTGTCAAATACCAGCCACGAGCTGCGCACGCCGCTCAGCTCCATCCGGGCGCTGACCCAGCTCTTGCTCGACCGCATGGATGGCCCGTTGACGGCGGAGCAGGAGCGCCAGGTGGCGTTTATTGCCAGCGCCGCCGGCGACCTGTCGGAGCTGGTCAATGACTTGCTCGATCTGGCCAAGATCGAGGCCGGCAAAGTCGAGATCAGCATGGCGCCGGTCGACGTCGGCCAACTGTTCAGTGCCTTGAAAGGCATGCTGCGGCCGCTGACGCGCGACGCCAAGACCGAGCTGATATTTGCCGAGCCGGCGCCGCTGGCGCTGGTATCCGACGAAGGCAAGCTGACACAAATTCTGCGCAATTTCATTTCCAACGCGCTCAAGTTTACCGAGCAGGGACAGGTGCTGGTCGAGTTGCAAGGCGTGGCCGATGGCCGCGTGACGTTTGCCGTGACCGATAGCGGCATCGGCATCAGCCCGGAAAACCAGCAACTGATCTTTGAAGAGTTCAGCCAGGTCGCCCATCCCTTGCAGCGCCGCGCCAAGGGCACCGGGCTGGGACTGCCGTTGTGCCGCAAGCTGGCCACGCTGCTGGGCGGCGAGGTTGATGTGCGCAGTGCCGAAGGCGAGGGCTCAACTTTTTACCTGCGGCTGCCCGCCACCGCACCATGAATCAGGGATGCTGCCATGGCCATTAGCGAAATTTTGATACTCAATGTGGATGATAACGATGGCGCGCGCTACGTCAAAACCCGCATCCTGCAGAGTGCCGGCTTCCAGGTGATCGAGGCCGCCAATGGCACCGATGCGCTGGAACTGGCGCGCAAGGCCAAGCCGGCGCTGGTGCTGCTGGACGTCAAGTTACCCGATATCAGCGGCATCGAAGTGTGCCGCCGCATCAAGGCCGATGTCTCGACCGCCACGGTGCTGGTGCTGCAAACCTCGGCAGCCTTGATCGGCCGCGACGACAAGATTCGCGGTCTCGACGGCGGCGCCGATAACTACCTCGCCGCACCGATAGAAGCGGACGAGCTGATCGCCAATGTCAATGCGCTGCTGCGCCTGCAACGTACCCAGACCGAGTTGCGCAACAGCGAAGAACGCTTCCGCCAGCTGACCGACAATATTGATGATGTGTTCTGGATGTTTGGCCTGGGCGACCAGCAGCTGCTTTACGCTAGTCCGGCCTACGAACCCCTGTTTGGCCGCCCGCTGGCGCAGTTGCAGCAGTCGCCGGACGACTGGGTGGCGGCGGTGCATGGCGACGACCGTGCGCTGGTAGTAGACGGCTGGCTGGGCGTGCTGGAGAATGGCTTTTACGATCAGGAGTACCGGCTGGCGCTCGATGGCAAGATCCGCTGGGTACGTGACCGTGCTTTCCTGGTGCGCGACGATCAGCAGCAACCGTACCGCATCGCCCGCATTACCAGCGACATCAGCGGGCGCAAGAACATGGAAAGCTTGCTGCGGGCGGCGGACGAGAACAAGAACGACTTCCTCGCCACCCTGGCGCACGAGCTGCGCAATCCGCTCAGTCCGATCCGCAATGCGGTGACGCTGATGAATACCGTGCCACTAGCCAACGGCGAGGCGCATCGGCAAGCGCGTGAAGTGATCCTGCGCCAGGTCAGCCATTTATCGCACTTGGTCGACGACTTGCTGGACGTGGCGCGCATCTCGGAGGGCAAGCTGACGCTGCGGCGTCAGGATGTCGAGTTGCATACGGTGGTGGAGCCGGCCGTGGAAACCGTCAAAGCGCTGATTGATGCGCGCCGCCACACGCTGACAGTGACGCTGCCGCCGCAGCCTGTGCACTTGAATGGCGATCCGGTGCGGCTGTCGCAAATCATCGGCAACCTGCTGCACAACGCGGCCAAGTTCACCGACCCCGGCGGGCAGATTGCGCTGGCGATCACGTTGCCGCAGCCGGATCGGCTGCGTATCGCGGTCAGCGACAATGGCATTGGCATCACCTCGTACAACCTGGCGCGGATTTTTGAGATGTTTGCGCAGGGCGCCTCGACGCAGGATCGCGTGCATGACGGGCTGGGCATCGGCCTGTCGCTGGTATCGACGCTGGTGGAAATGCATGGCGGCACGGTGGAAGTGCAGAGTGACGGCATCGGCAAGGGCAGTACTTTTGTGGTGGAGCTCCCTTTGCAGCCGGCCGTCGCGGCCGTGGCTGCCGGGCCGGACGCCACGGCGCCGCTGGCACCTGCGGGGCGGCGACTGCTGCTGGTGGACGATAACGTCGATTCCGTTAGCGTGATGGGCGAACTGTTGAAAACCGTGGGCCACGAGGTGTACACAGCGAATAACGCGGCCGAGGCCATTGCGCTGGCGCATGCCCATCATCCCGACGCCGCCGTGCTGGATTTGGGCTTGCCGGAGGTCGACGGCTACATGCTGGCGCGCATGCTGCGCGCCGAGCCGGCGCTAGCGGGAATGCGCCTGATCGCCCACACCGGCTACGGTTCCAGCCAGGACCGCGAGCGCACGCGGGCGGCTGGCTTTGATGTGCACCTGGTCAAGCCTGCTAAGTATGAAGAACTGGAACGGGCGCTGTGGCCTGAAGCTTCATCATCTGCAGCGCGTTGAGAATGGCGGCGCCGGCGGCGGTGTTGTCGAAGATGCACCAGCCGTCACGGCCGGCCAGCCACGTGGCCACGCTGCGCAGATAGGCCTCGTCGTAAGACGAGTAATAAATGCGCGGGCTGCCGTGCAAGCGGACATAGGCTTGCTCCGTGGTCGCGACGTACCGTCCTGGCGCGCCGGCTGGCGGATCGGCAATCACGCGGGTGATGTGGTGTGCGCGTAGCAACGCAGTGGCCTCGTCGCTGAACCAGCTGGCGTGGCGCGCTTCACAGGCCAGCATGCAGTCGAAGTGGCCCTGCAATTGCTGGAAGACGCTTGCGGCCGCGTCTGTGTCGAGTCCTAGGCTGGGTGGCAGCTGCACCAGCACGCAGCCGAGTTTATTTCCCAGCGCGCTGGCTTCCGCTGCAAATCGATCAATCAAGGACCCGGCATCTTGCAGGCGCTGATCGTGCGTGATGCTACGTGGCAGCTTGACCGAGAAGCGGAACTCGTCCGGCACGCTATCGGCCCAGCGCGCGTAAGTCTGCGGCTTGTGAGGGCGGTAGAACGAGGAATTGATCTCGACCGCGTTGAATACGGCGGCGTAACGCTCCAGGTGACTACCGGCACCTTCAAATGATGGCGCCGCCTCGCGGCTGATGCTCCACCCGGCGCAACCTAATCGCGTCAGAGTCATATAATGCGCCTGTTCCGTATTGTTGAAGGATGGTTTGATGAATCTTAAACGCTATGCCCTATTCGCCGCTGCACTGTTGCTGGCGGCCTGTGCCACCCTGATCGGCCCGCGCGAGGTGAGCTTGCCGCAGGAGAAGCTGCAGGCCAGCCTGGAGCGCAAGTTCCCGCTGCACCAGCGCGTACTGGGCGTGTTCGAGGTGGAGTTGAGCCATCCGCAACTGGCGATCCTGGCGGAGAATGACCGCGTGGCGCTGACCGTCGAGCTTGGCGTAACGCTGCTGCTGGCGCGGCAATCGTGGCGCGGCAGCATGGTGGTGTCCGGCCGCCTGCGCGTGGACAGTTTTAGCAATGCCATCTACATTGCCGATGCCCACGTCGACCGTTTCAACGTCGCCGGCCTGGACGAAGGCAAGCAAAACCAGCTGGCCAGCGTGGCCAACCTGCTCAGCGACAAAGTCATCCGCGACATGCCGGTACACAGCTTCCGCCCGGAAGAGCTGCGCTACGCCGGCGTACAGTTCGTGCTGACCGGCATCGACACCCGCCCCGGCGCGCTAGTCGCCAAGCTCCAGCCCGCGCAATAGTTCGAAATCCGCGAAATCCGGGGTCAGTTCTGCCAATCGCACACGGGCTCATGTACCAATGGCAGAACTGACCCTGAATTTCGCGCTGGTGGGCGGCATTTCGCGCCGGGCTGGTGCATTTCGTCGCATGGCGCTGCGCCTGGCGTCCGTAACGCGCATCATGGCTCCATCGTAACTTACTTACCGGAGCCAACCATGATCGTGCAAATCCTCTCGCATACCCCTGTCTACGTTTGGGCTTTGCTGGCCTTTCTGCTGTACCGCGGCTATCTCGCCAGCCAGGACCGCGAACTGTCGCTGCTGAAGCTGTCGCTGATTCCGGGCGTGATGCTGGTGCTGGCGCTGACCAGCATTAACCCCCACGGCGTGCTGGGCGAGGCTGTCTGGGCCGCTTGGGCAGCCGGTGTCGTAGTCGCCGTGGCGCTGGTCTGGACCTTCAGCAAGGGCGAGATCGCCGTCAACCGCGCCGCCGGCACCGTCTACCAGCGCGGCAGCTGGGCGCCGTTGATGCTGATGGTTGCCATTTTCATCACCAAGTACACTGTCGGCGTGCTCAGCGTCATGCGCCCTGAGCTGGTGCATAGCCTGCCGGGCTCGCTGGGCGTGACGGTGCTGTACGGCCTGTTTAACGGCGTGTTCATCGGCCGCCTGGCGCGCTACGCCGCTGCCTACCTGCGCCAGCCTGCGCCTGTGGCCGCCTTGTGATGCACGGCCAGAGCTTCTACAATCTGGGTTCATTTTGATTGTAGAGGCAGCTCATGGAGATTTTTGGAGTTGGATTGCACGTGCTGGTGGCGATTTTCTTCGCCATCCACGCTATCCGCAGCGGTCAGCAGTTGTACTGGGTGGTGATTTTGTTCTTGTTCCCCGGCCTCGGCAGCATTGTGTATTTCTTCGCGATTTACCTGCCGAATTCGAAGATCCAGCACGGCGCGCGCAAGGCCGTCACCGTCGCGGCCAAGACGCTCGACCCGGGCCGCGAGCTGCGCGAAGCCCGCGATGCCTACGAGTTCACGCCCACCGCGCAGAACCAGATGCGTTTGGCCAGCGCCTTGCTGGCCGCCGGCAACGCCGAAGAGGCGGCGTCGACTTACGAGGCTTGCCTGCAAGGCCCGTTCTCCGGCGATCTGGATATCCGCTTTGGCGCCGCGCAAGCTACGCTGGCAAGCGGCCGTGCAGCGGCGGCGGTGTCGCACCTGCAAACCATCCGCAGCAGCGATGATAAATTCCGTCCCGAGCAAGTGTCGCTGCTGCTGGCGCAAGCGCTGGCCGCGGCCGGCCGTCAGGATGAGGCGCGCGCCGAGTTTGAGCACGCGCTGAGCCGCCATAACAGTTTTGCAGTGCAAGCGGAATTCGCCATCTGGGCGGCCGGTGTCGGAGATGCCGATAGGGCCAATCAGCTGTACGCCGAACTGCAACGCACCATGGAGCGCTGGGCGCGCCACACCCGCGACCTCAACCAGCAGTTAGTGCGCCGCCTGAATACGGCGATGTCCGCGATTAAGCGCTAGGATTATTTGGCGGGCTGGCTGTGGCCGGGGTTGAATATGCCCCCGGTCGCAGCAATCGCTTGATTCAGCTTGTTCATGGTTGCCTGCGGTACGTCGCGGCTGCACACGATATGACGCTTGAGGCCGGGCGGCATGTCCGGCATGTCGTAGTGGAGGATGGACTGGCCCGGCTTTTCCTTCTGCTGGAAATACTCCCAATCTTCGCGGTCGACAAATATATACGACGCGCGGCCCACCGTCAGCATGCGCATCATCTGCGTGGTTTCGACCGTCCGGCTCATTACCGTGTTGCTGCTGGTCTTGATCTTTGCATCCAGCACCGGCCCATACGACACGCCTTCCACCACCCCCAGCGTCAAGGCCGGATCGGCCAGCAGTGAATTGAGCGAGGTATGCGCCTTCACCCGCGCGGCTGCCCTTGGCGCGATCAGTATGGTGTGCGGCAAGTCTTCGTGAAACGGCTGGCTGAATTGCGCCACTGCCTCGCGCTCAGGCAGGCGATACCAGCTGATCGAGCAGTAGTTGGTGGCGCCGTGCTTGAAGTTGGCCCAAATGCGCTTCTGCGGCTCGCTGACGAAACGCGCGTTCAGGCCAGCGCTATCGAATATGGCGCGTGCCCGCGTCAGCAGGAAGCCGGTCGGCACGCCGTTATCGAGGTAGTGGTAGGGCGGCTTGTCGCGCCATGCGACGGTGAGTTGCGGCTCGGCCGCAATCAGCGCGCCGCTTGCGAGAGCGCCGCACAGCCCGGCGAGCAGCATGCGCGGTTTCATGCGTTGATGGCTGCGCCGTTGAGGTCGTAGCGCGTGATGGCGCCGTCGTCGGTGATGGCGATCCAGCCGCCGCGCGGCGGTGCCGCTTCCGGCTCCCAGTCGGGCAGCACGTAGCGGCGCTTGCCATCAACGTGGTGCAGGGCAGGGCGGTGGGTATGGCCGTGGATCATCACCTCGGCGCCGGTCTCGGCGAACACGTCGCTAATCGCTTGCGGCGTCACGTCCATGATGTCGTAGGATTTGCCGCTTTGTTCCTTGCGGCTGTCGGCGCGCAGGCCGGCGATGATGGCTTTGCGCTGCGCCAGCGGCATGGCGGTGAATTGCGCCTGCCACGCAGGCTGCCGCACCATGGCGCGGAATTCCATGTACTTGGTGTCCTGGGTGCATTGGGCATCGCCGTGCAGCACCACGACCTTGTGGCCGCCGATCTCGGCGACCCAGGTTTCCGGCAGCAGGATCACGTTGGCCGCTTCGGCAAAGCGCGCGCCGACGAGGAAATCGCGGTTGCCGGCGATCCAGTAGATCACCACGCCCGCATCGCTGACAGCGCGCAGCGCCGCCACGATCTCGGCATGATAGGGATCGGTGATGTCGTCATCACCGGCCCAGTACTCGAACAAGTCGCCGAGCAGATACAGTTGCTGCGCGTGCCGCGCATGCCGCTCCAGGAAGTCGAAGAACGCCTTGCTGGTTGCAGGATGCGCAGGCTGCAAATGCAGATCGGAGATGAACAGCGCGCAGACAGCAGTCATAAATTAAGCAGCCAGTTCGATGCTTTCGATGATCACGTCTTCCGCCGGCACGTCAGCGAACATGCCGCTGCGGGTGGTTTTGACTTTCTTGATGGCGTCCACAACGTCGGTGCCTTCGACCACTTTGCCGAACACGGCGTAGCCCCAGCCGTCCTGGCCTGGGTAGTCCAGGAAGGAGTTGTTTTTCACGTTGATGAAGAACTGTGCCGAAGCCGAGTGCGGCGCCGAGGTGCGGGCCATGGCCAGGGTGTAGGTATCGTTTTTCAGGCCGTTCTTGGCTTCGTTTTCCACGGTGGTGTCGGCTGGCTTTTGTTTCATGCCTGGCTCGAAACCGCCGCCCTGGATCATGAAGCCGTCGATCACGCGGTGGAAGATGGTGTTGGTGTAGTGGCCGGCTTCCATGTAGGCCAGGAAGTTGGCAACGGTCTTCGGCGCTTTTTCCGCGTCCAGTTCGGCGGTCATGGTGCCCAGGTTGGTTTTGATGATTACTTTGGTCATTTTGTTATCCTGAATTGGTTGAGGAATACGGCAAGGCCGCTATTTTACTGTTTTGGCTGGATCGGTGTCTTCAAAATCGTTGCCGACTTCACGGTGATCGGAATCACCGGGATGTTTTGGAAGATGCCTTTGTCGTCCACCAGCACGCCCTTGATCTTGTCGACGGTTTCGAAACCCTTCACAACCTTGCCGAACACGGTGTAGCCGCCGGAGCCGTCCGGGCCCGGATAATCGAGCGGGGTGTTGTCTTCGACGTTGATGAACCACTGCGAGGTGGCCGAGTTCGGATCGCCCATGCGCGCCATCGCCAGCGAGTACTTCACGTTGCTGAGGCCGTTATTCGACTCGATCGGCACCGGCTTGTTGACCGGCTTGCCTTTGAGTTTTTCATCGTAGCCGCCGCCCTGAATCATGAAGCCGTCAATCACGCGGTGGAAAATCGTGCCTTTGTAGAAACCAGACTTCACATAGTTGATGAAGTTGTCGACCGACTTCGGCGCCTTCTCGCGGTTCAGTTCCAGCACGATATCGCCCATCGTGGTCTTGAGTTCAACCTGGGTGGGTGCGGGCGCGGCCAGCACAGCGGCGGAGAGCGTCAGGCCGGCGAGGGCGGTCATCAGTTTTTGATACATCGGTCACCTTTGCGTAATGTTGAATAGGCAAAATCCCGTTACAGATCAGGCCTATGCTGTTTTTATCAATGCTATACTTGTTCCATTCTACCCCTTAGAAGGTAGAAACAAGAACATTCCCAAGGTTCCCCAGGCTCACGATGACGACAGGCGCATACGCCGCGCCGGGTCGTCGTATTGCCTGAGGGCCCAGCAAACGCAAGAGTCCGATGAGCAATTTAAAGATTTACAACACGCTGGCGCGTGACAAGCAAGTATTCGTACCTATCGAACCGGGCAAGGTTCGCATGTATGTCTGCGGCATGACCATCTACGATTACTGCCACATCGGCCACGCCCGCATGATGATGGCGTTCGACGTCATGTACCGCTGGCTGCTGGCTTCCGGCTACGACGTCACCTACGCCCGCAACATCACGGACATCGACGACAAGATCATCAAGCGCGCGGTCGAGAACGGCGAGACCATCTCGCAGCTGACCACCCGCTTTACCCGCTACATGGACGAGGACACCACCGCGCTCGGCATCCTGCCGCCAACGCTGGTGCCGCGCGCCACCGAGTATGTGCCGCAAATGCTGGCGCTGATCGAGCAGCTGGAATCGAAAGACCTGGCCTACAAGAGCGACGACGGCGACGTCAACTACGCGGTGCGCAATTTCCCGCAATATGGCCGACTGTCGGGCAAGTCGCTGGACGACCTGCGCGCCGGCGAGCGCGTGGACGTCAACACCGGCAAGCGCGATCCGCTCGACTTCGTGCTGTGGAAAGCATCGAAAGAATCCGAGCCGGAAGAAGTGAAGTGGGATTCCAAATGGGGCAAGGGCCGTCCGGGCTGGCACATCGAGTGCTCGGCCATGTGCTCGGCGCTGCTCGGCGAGCATTTCGACATCCACGGCGGCGGCGCGGACTTGCAGTTCCCGCACCACGAAAACGAAATCGCGCAGTCGGAAGGCGCGTTCGGCCACCAGATGGTCAACTACTGGGTGCACAACGGCTTCGTGCGCGTGGATAACGAGAAAATGTCCAAATCGCTGGGCAACTTCTTCACCATCCGCGACGTGCTGAAAAAGTACGACGCCGAAGTGGTGCGCTTCTTCATCCTGCGCGCCCACTACCGCAGCCCGCTGAATTACTCGGACGCCCACCTCGACGACGCACGCGGCGCACTGACCCGCCTGTACACCGCGCTGGACGGCGTGGAAGGCGACGGCCAGCCGCTGGACTGGCAAGAAGAACACGCCGCCCGCTTCGCCGAGGCGATGGACGATGACTTCAACACGCCGCTGGCAGTGGCCGCGCTGTTCGACCTGGTCACCGAGTTGAACAAGTCGAAATCGCCGGTACTGGCGCGCCAACTGAAAGGCTTGGCCGCCGTGATCGGCCTGCTGGATCGCACGCCGCAGCAGTTCCTGCAAGCGTCGGTCGGCGGCGAGGGCGGCGACGATGCCGCGATCAACGAAGCCATCGCCAAGCGCGCGGAAGCCAAGAAGGCCCGCAACTTCGCCGAGTCGGACAAGATCCGCGCCGACCTGCTGGCCCAGGGCATCATCCTCGAAGACAAGCCCGACGGCACCACCAACTGGCGCCGCGCATAACATGGTCATCGCCAAGGATATTGAGGCCGTGGGCGGCGTGCCGCCATACTGGGAGGAGGCCAAGCTTGAGCTCATGAAGCGCGACCGCATCATGAACAAGCTGATCCCCCAGTTTGGCGACCTGCACCTGCGCGGCCATCACGATCCGTTCACGACCTTGGCCCGTTCCATTGTCGGCCAGCAGGTGACCGCCAAGGTGGCCGACGTGGCGTGGAAAAAGCTGCTCGACATCAGCCCGAAATGCACGCCGGCGCAAATCATCAAGGCCGGCGCCGAGCAGTTGGCGGCCTGCGGCCTGTCCAAGCGCAAGACCGAATATATCCTCGATCTGGCCGACCATTTCAAGAACAAGCGCGTCCACACCGCCCAATGGGATCAAATGGACGACGAGGCGGTGATCGCCGAATTGACGCAGATTCGCGGCATCGGCCGCTGGACAGCCGAGATGTTTTTGATATTTAATCTGCTCCGACCGAATGTTTTACCGCTCGACGACCCCGGTTTAATCCAGGGCATCAGCCAGAATTACTTCTCCGGCGAACCGGTCTCGCGCAGCGATGCGCGCGAGGTTTCGGCCAACTGGGAACCCTACCGCACGGTCGCCACATGGTATTTATGGCGTAGTCTCGACCCGGTTGCTGTAGAATAGATACTCTAATCGCTGCGCGAGGCATTTGTGTGCCCGTCAAAAGTGGGCAAACAAGCCGCAGCTGAGAACAAACACGGAGGTACAATGACCAAAACGACTTTCCTCAATTTTGAGCAACCTATTGCTGAACTCGACGGCAAAATCGAAGAACTGCGCTTCGTACAAGACGATTCCGCTGTCGACATCTCTGAGGAGATCGACCGTCTGGCAAAGAAAAGCCAGCAGCTGACCAAAGACATCTACGCCAAGCTGACGCCGTGGCAAGTTTCGCAAATTGCGCGTCACCCGCAACGTCCATACACCATGGACTATGTGAACGAAATCTTCACCGACTTCCACGAACTGCACGGCGACCGCACCTATGCGGACGACCTGTCGGTGGTTGGCGGCCTAGCTCGTTTCAACGGCCAGGCTTGCATGGTGATTGGCCACCAGAAGGGCCGCGACACCAAAGAGCGCGCCATGCGCAACTTCGGCATGCCGAAGCCGGAAGGCTACCGCAAGGCGATGCGCCTGATGAAACTGGCTGAGAAGTTTGGTATTCCGGTATTTACCTTCGTGGATACGCCGGGCGCCTTCCCTGGCATCGACGCGGAAGAGCGCGGCCAGTCGGAAGCGATCGGCCACAACCTGTACGTGATGGCGGAACTGAAAGTGCCGCTGATCGCCACCATCATCGGCGAAGGTGGTTCCGGCGGCGCGCTGGCGATTGCCGTGGCCGACTCGGTGCTGATGCTGCAATACGCGACCTACTCGGTGATCTCGCCGGAAGGCTGCGCATCGATCCTGTGGAAGACCTCGGAGCGCGCTGCGGATGCGGCGGAAGCGCTGGGCCTGACCGCGCACCGTCTGAAAGCGATTGGCCTGATCGACAAGATCGTCAGCGAACCGCTGGGCGGCGCACACCGCGATCCGAAGCAGATGGCGACGTTGCTGAAACGCGCACTGGCCGACTCGCTGCGCCAGTTCCACGGCATGAAAACCAAAGACCTGCTGGAAGCCCGTCACGAGAAGCTGATGAGCTACGGCAAGTTCAAAGAAACCACGCCGCAGGAGTAACCACCCCGCACACCGTGAGTAAGAACCCGCTCACCGCAAGCCGGGGTCTGACCCCGTACGGGGTCAGACCCCTTTTTGCCTAGGGTTAAGGCGCAAAGAAATCACACAGAACCGGGAGCGATGCTCCCGGTTCGCATTTGGAGTCACCATTGAAGCAGCAGAAGCCCACTCTCGAGTCCACCTTTAACAGCGCCGTCGCCAGCGCCCTTGCGCGCGGGGGTATCGCGCGCATCGCCGTCGCGCTAAGCGGCGGACTGGACTCGTCGGCCCTGCTGCACCTCGCCCACGCCTACGCCAAGGCCCACGGCGTCACCTTGCACGCCTTCCACGTCCACCACGGCCTCAGTCCGAACGCCGACGCCTGGCTGGCCCACTGCGAGCAGCAATGCGCAGCCCTCGGCATCACCTTCGCGGCTCGCCGGATCCAGCTGCAAGACGCCAAGAAAACCGGCACCGAAGCCGCCGCCCGCAAAGCCCGCTACGCCGCCCTAGGCGCCCTATGCGCCGAGCACAACGTCGCGCTACTGCTAACCGCCCACCATCAGGACGACCAAGCCGAAACCGTCCTGCTGCAACTGCTGCGCGGCTCCGGCCCGGCCGGCCTGTCCGGCATGGACGCCGCCAACACCGCAGCCAGCCTGCTGCAAAACGCCAGCCTGGTCATGGCGCGCCCGCTGCTGCCGGTCTCGCGCAAGCAGCTGGAAAGCTACGTGGCCCAGCACAACATCAGCCACATCCACGACGAATCCAACGACGACCCGCGCTACGCCCGCAACGCGCTGCGCCACACGGTGATGCCGGCGCTGGAGCAGCACTTCCCCGGCTTCCAGGAACGCTTCGCCCGCAGCGCACAGCACGCGCAATCGGCGACCCGCCTGCTGACCGAACTGGCCGAACAAGACCTCGCCGCCACGCTGGACGGCGACCACATCGACATCAGCAAGCTGCGCGCGCTGAGCCAAGACCGCAGCTACAACCTGCTGCGCCACTGGTTCGCCACGCGCGGCTACAGCATGCCAAGCACCGCCTGGCTGGCCGAAATGCTGACCCAGTTACTGGAAGCCAAGTACGATGCCCAGCTGCTGGTCACGCACCCGGACTGCCACGTGCGCCGCTACCGCGACCGCCTGCACCTGACGCCGAAACTGGCAGACCTCGAAGGCACGCGCGAAGACCAGTTCGACGACAAGCCCGGCACCGATTTCACCTGGAACGGTGAAACCGAACTGGCCTTCCCAGCCTACGGCGGCGTGTTGCATTTTGAACCAGCCGACGACGGCTTCGATCCCGACTGGCTGCGCGCGCAAAAACTGCTGATCGAATTCCGCCGCGGCGGCGAAAAACTCAAGCTGGCGCCGAACCGTTCCACGCGTCCGGTCAAATACCACTACCAGGCGCTGAACATCCCGGCATGGGAGCGCGGCCGCCTGCCAGTAGTTAAATCTGCCAAGGACTTGCTGTTTGCGGCCGGCATCGGCATGGATTGCCAGCACGTCAGCAGCGGGGCAGGGCGGGTGCGGCTGCGCTGGCAAGCTGTATAGACATGAGGCCGCTTTCTGCCGAATTTTGTATGTAGATATGTCTATTCGGTATGACTTTATGAGTTTTTCGACTTGTTATTTTGCACTGCGGCAGGTAGAGTTTAGGGTTCCATTTACCTTTATTTGAGCGGAAAACTCACTGTTATGGCTTTAATCGTGCACAAATATGGCGGTACGTCGATGGGTTCGACGGACCGTATCAAGAACGTCGCGCGGCGTGTCGCCAAGTGGCATGACGCCGGACACCGCATCGTGGTGGTGCCGTCGGCAATGTCGGGCGAGACCAACCGCCTGATCGCCTTGGCCAAAGAAATTCAAGCCCAGCCAGATCCACGCGAACTGGACATGATCGCCTCGACCGGCGAACAAGTGTCCGTCGGCCTGCTGTCGATGGCGCTGCAAGCGATTGGCAAGAAAGCCGTCGCTTACGCCGGCTGGCAAGTCGCGATTAAAACCGATTCCGCTTACACCAAGGCCCGTATTCAGTCGATCGACAACGAGAAAGTCAATCGCGACCTCGACGACGGCAAAATCGTCATCATCACCGGCTTCCAGGGCGTGGATGACGAAGACAACATCACCACCCTGGGCCGTGGCGGCTCGGACACCTCGGCCGTGGCGATTGCCGCCGCGATGAAGGCTGATGAATGCCTGATCTTCACCGACGTCGACGGCGTTTATACGACCGATCCGCGCGTGGTGTCGGAAGCGCGCCGCCTGAAGGCGATCACCTTTGAAGAAATGCTGGAACTGGCGTCGCTGGGCTCGAAAGTGCTGCAGACCCGTTCGGTTGAATTCGCCGGTAACTACCGCGTGCCGACCCGCGTTCTGTCGTCGCTGACCGACCCGATGCTGGACATCGAAGAAGAAGCCAACTCCGGCACCCTGATCTCGTTTGAGGAAGATACACACATGGAACAAGCAGTCATCTCCGGTATCGCGTTCAACCGCGATGAAGCCAAAATCACCGTGCTGGGCGTGCCAGACCGTCCAGGCGTGGCCTACCACATCCTCGGCCCAGTGGCCGACGCCAACATCGAAGTCGACATGATCATCCAGAATCAGTCGGTCGACGGCAAAACCGACTTCACCTTCACCGTCTCGCGCAACGACTACCAGCGCGCCGTGGACGTGCTGAACAGCACCAAGGAAGCCCTGGGCGCGGCCAGCGTGACTGGCGACGCCAAAGTGTCGAAAATCTCGGTGGTGGGCGTGGGCATGCGTTCGCACGTGGGCGTGGCATCGCAGATGTTCCGTACCTTGTCGGAAGAGGGCATCAACATCATGATGATCTCGACTTCGGAAATCAAAATTTCCGTGCTGATTGACGAGAAATACATGGAACTGGCCGTGCGCGCGCTGCACAAAGCGTTCGAATTGGAAAAGGCATAATTTTTTCAAAAAAACCGCTGTAGTTGCCTTGACCAAATGAGTCACGGTCTATACTATGGCGGTCGTCTGCTTCACGGCGGACATAGTTGAGCAATCGACTAGGAGACGTGGCCGAGTGGCCGAAGGCACTTCCCTGCTAAGGAAGCATACGGGCAAAACCTGTATCGTGGGTTCGAATCCCACCGTCTCCGCCATAACACCTAAAACCCGCTTCGGCGGGTTTTTTCATTTCGGCCTTCTCATAGGAGAAACGGCGTTTTTACTGTCCAGTGAAGTACCCTTGCCACCTATGTCTCGCCGGTGATCGGTGCGCTGCAGGTGTCGGCGATCGAGACGGATCACATCGTCAGGATACTGGCACCGATCTGGACGATCAAAACGGAAACGGCCACGCGTCTGCGCGGGCGGATTGAAAGTATTCTTGACTGGGCGACCGTGAGCAGGTTGCGCCAGGGGGAGAACCCGGCCCGCTGGCGCGGGCATCTGGAATTCCTTCTGGCCAATCCGAACAAGGTGGCGCCAGTCAGGAACTTCCCTGCGCTCCCGTGGACGGAGATGGCGGCCTTCATGGCCGAGTTGCGCCGGCGCGAGGGCACCTCAGCGCGGGCGCTCGAGTTTGCCATCCTGACGGCGGCGCGCTCTGGCGAGGTGCGCGGGGCACGCTGGGAGGAAATCAGTCTTGGGCGGCATCTCTGGATCGTGCCGGCCGCCAGAATGAGAGCGGGCAAAGAGCACCGGGTGCCGCTGTCGGACGCGGCGACTGGACTGCTGTGCAGCCTCCCGCAGCAGGAGGGGCTGCTGTTCCCGGGACAAAAGAACCAGCCACTGTCCGACATGAGTCGGACGGCGGTGCTGCGCCGCATGGGGCGGCCATCGATCACGGTTCACGGCTTCCGTTCCGCGTTCCGCGACTGGTGCGCAGAGGCGCCGGGCAATAACTTTGCGCGCGAGGTTTGCGAGCATGCGCTGGCCCACCAGTTAGCGGACCGGGTAGAGGCGGCCTATCAGCGCGGGGACCTGTTTGCCAAGCGCGTTGCCCTGATGCAGGCATGGGCGGATTACTGTTGCGGGAAAGCGTCCTGCTGAAACTGTTCCGCTGTACCTTGACCAAACGCGTTTCAATCTATACCATGTTGCCGGTCTGCCCATCCACTCATGGGAGACAAGTTGAGCAATCGACTTGGAAACGTGGCCGAGTGGCCGAAGGCACTTCCCTGCTAAGGAAGCATACGGGCAAAACCTGTATCGTGGGTTCGAATCCCACCGTTTCCGCCAGAATCAAGGAAACCGCTGGTACCTGCATGGGCCAGCGGTTTTTTTTTGGCCTCAGGCCTGGCGCACCAGTTCCGCCAGCCGCCGGCAATCGGCGCTCAGGCGGCGCGCGTCCACATTGGTCACGCCCAGCAGCAGTCCGCGCGGTTGCGGGGCGTGGACGTACCAGGGCGACAGCGGCGCCGGCGCCAGGCCGAAGGGCAGGGCGCGCAGCGCGATGTCGGTGTCCGGCGCGTCGGCGCGCAGGCGCGTGACGACCGCCATGCCGGCGGTGGCCTGCACCTCCAGCGCGCCCGCCGCCTCCTCGTGCAGGCAGCGCAGCAAGGCCTGGCGCCGCTCGGCATACACCCGCTTCATGCGGCGCAGGTGCCGCAGGTAATGTCCCTCGCGTAGCAGGCTGGCGACGGCAAACTGGATGACCGAGGCCGGCGCGGGCGCCAGGCAGGCGGCCAGCTCGCCAAAGCGATCCTCAAGCGCCGGCGGCACCACCACGAAGCCGAGGCGCAAGGCCGGGCTGATGGTCTTGCTGAAGCTGCCGATGTGCAGCACCCGGCCGCTGTTGTCCAGCGAGGCGAGCGCCGGCGCGGCCCGTCCCTGCAGCTGCAGCTCGCTCAGATAATCATCCTCGACAATCCAGGCCTCGTTGTGCCGCGCCCATTCGAGCAACTGGCCGCGCAAGGCCACCTGGTGATCGGCCTGGCGCGCGACGTCAGCGCCCCCGGCTTTCCGGGCATCCTGCACAGCGTCGACCTGAGCGATGAGCAGGCCACCGCGCGCGCACTCGGCGCCCTGTGCCGCGAGCACGCCATTGATGGCGTGGTCAACAATGTCGGCTTTGTGCGGCTCGCCCGCATCGGCGACATCGATCTCGCCGACCTCGACGACACGCTCCGGCTCAATCTGCGCCCGACGGTGCAGATCGTGCAAGCGGTGTTGCCCGGCATGTGCGAGCGCGGCTGGGGCCGCATCATCAACATGTCCAGCCTGGTCGCGCTGGGGATGGCCGAGCGCACCGCGTACGCCGCCTCCAAGAGCGCGATGATCAGTTTTACCCGCACCTGGGCGCTGGAACTGGCGCGTACCGGGATTACCGTCAACAGCGTGGCGCCCGGTCCCACCGAGACGGAATTGTTCCGCCAGAATACGCCAGTGGGCAGCGAGGCGGAGCGGCGCTTCCTGGCGGCCGTCCCGATGGGCCGCTTTGGCAAGCCTGACGAGGTGGCCGCCGCCGTGGCCTTCCTGCTGTCGGAGCAGGCCGGCTTTATCACCGGACAGACCCTGTTTGCCGACGGCGGCGCCTCGGTCGGCAAATTATCGCTGTGAATTGCAGGGGCGGTCATCGGCACCAGGCACGGTTGCGATTTTCTCCAGGCGCCGGAGCAGGAACGCAGCTGCCCCTAGCTGGACCGGGCGGGGCCTGCTTGGCTGGGTTTATTGAACGGCAGCAGCAAGCAGGCTGTCGCCAGTAGCAGCAGGCCGAGTGAAGCAAGCAGATTGGCGTGGAAGCCGAAATGCACATATAACGGACCGGCGAGGGCCGAGCCGAACGCGATGCCGGCGAACACAAACGACGCCGTCAGCGCCAGCGCCACGCCGCGCAATTCGACCGACAGTGCAACGATGCGCCGTTGTTGTGATGGCCATACGATGTCGGTGGCAAACGCCCATAACAGCAGCGCTGCGAACAACACTGCCAGCGAGGGTGGGGCCAGCATCAGCAGTAGCAGGTCGAGCGCCAGCAAGCCAATGCCGGCCAGCAGCATGGTGTTGGCGCTGTGCTGGCGCGCGGCCCGCACCACAAACAGATTGTCCAGCACGCCCGCCACGCCCAGCACCGTCAGTCCCGCCGAGACCGTATGGGCGCCGCCGTGGAATACGTCGCGAATGAAGGGGGCGATGAAGGCATAGGTCGCATATACCGCGCTGGCGATAAAGAACACCACCAGATAGCCTGGCAGCAGCAGCGGATCGGCCAGCGCCCGTCCCAGCGTCGCCAGCGACACCGCCGGGGCGCCGTCCTGGCGCGGCAGCACGCCGCGCAGCAGCAGGGCGGTGCCGATGCCCATTGCACCTATCAGCAGAAACAAGGCGCGCGCGCCCCAGGCATGCGCCACCCAAGCCGCCAATGGCATGCCCAGCAGGCCGGCCAGGCTCAGGCCCAGCAGGACCATGGCGATGGCGCTACCCTGTTGCGGTGGTTCCACCAATCCGGCGGCAAGCGCGCCCAGTGCCGGGCCGATCAGCGCTGCACCAAGGCCCATCGCCACGCGTGCCGACAACAAGGCAGGATAGTTCGGCGCCAGCGCGAACAGCAGCGCGGCGCTGCTGAACAGCGACAGGCCGATCAACACCTGGCGCCGCCGTGGCAGATGGCCGAAGGCCACCTGCAGCAGCGGCGCGGCGACGGCAAAGGTGACGCCGAACACGGTGACCAGCAGCGCGGCCTGGGTCTCGCTCAGGCCCCATTCTCCGGCGATTGCGGCCAGGCTGCCGACCACGGACAGGGCGCCCGTGGCCTGCACAAAATAAGCCAGGCTCAGCGATCGGAGCGGCAGTACGGCGTGCGATGGGACCGCGCGCATGGCTTAGTGTCCGACCGGGATCGGGTTGTCTTTGAGCGACTGGTTGAAGGCGGTGACGAAGCCGTGCTCGCCCGAGCCCGGGTTGTCGCGCAGCGCCTGGATCGCCTCGACGTACACCTCATCCTTGCCGGCGGCCAGGCCGGCCATGGTGGCGGCCACAAAGTCGGGCAGCGGCATGGCGCGGCTGTCGCCGCTCTTGTAAACCAGGTCGGTGTCGACCCACGGCGGGGCAATTTCCACCACCTGCACGCCGCTGCCGGCCAGCATGAAACGCTGCGACAGCGCATACGAGTGGATCGCCGCCTTGGTGGCCGAGTAGACCGCGGTGCTGGCCAGCGGCACGAACGCCAAGACCGAGGAATTGTGGATCACGGTCGCGCCTTCCTGCTGCTTCAGGTGCGGCAGCAGGGCCGAGGTCATGCGTACCGGGCCGAGCAGGTTGGTGTTGATGGTGGCGACCGCGGTGGCGTCGTCGATCTCGCCGGCGGCGTCGTCAAACGGCATGATGCCGGCGTTGTTGAACAGCACGTTCAGCTTGGGGAAATCCGTCACCAGTTGCGCCGCCACGGCCTTGATCTGCTGCGGGTCCTGGATGTCCAGTTCGACGCTCTGCATGCCGGGGTTGGCCTTGGTGACTTCGTCCAGCAGTGCCTTGCGGCGGCCGCTGATGATCACCTGGTTGCCTTGCTTGTGAAACGCTTCGGCGATGCCGCGACCGATGCCCGAGGTGCCGCCGGTGATGAAGATGGTATTGCCGCTGGTTTTCATGATTTGCCTTTCGGTTCAGGTGAAGTGATGAGTCATTCTCGATCATTTTGTGATGTCCGCTGTGACGTAATTAACGCAATTTAGGACATTTGGCTTTCTACCCGAAAAACAGATAGTCTTGGCATAAAATGCGTTTTTTTGCGTAAATAGGATGTCATCATGAGCAAGCGTATCGGGCTGGTCATTTACCCGGGCTTCCAGGCCCTCGACATGGCGGCGCTGACCGTCTTTGAGTTCGCCAACAGCCTGTTGCCGGCGCCGCAGTACGCGCTGGCCACGCTGTCGCTGCAGGGTGGGCCGGTGCGGAGTTCGAGTGGGGTGGTGCTGGACAGCCATCCAATCGGCTGGGGCGGCTTTGATACCCTGCTGATTGCCGGCGCGCTGGGCGAGCCGGCGGCGCAGCCGGCGCTGGAGGCCACCCTGCGCGACAACGCTGGCGCCAGCCGCCGGATTGCCAGCATCTGCACCGGCGCCTTTGTGCTGGCGCGCAGCGGCCTGATGGATGGCAAGCGGGTCACCACCCACTGGTCGTTCGGCCGGCGCCTGCAGCAACAGTTTCCAGCCTTGACGGTGGATGAAGACAAGATTTATGTGAAACAGGACAAAATCTGGTCGTCGGCCGGGGTGACCGCTTGCATCGACATGGCGCTGGCCATGGTGGAGCACGATTTCGGCAGCGAACTGGCCAGAAAGGTGGCGCGCGGCATGGTGGTCTATCATCGGCGCAGCGGCGGCCAGTCGCAGTTTTCCGCCATTGCCGAGATCGAACCCAGCTCGGACCGCATCAAGGATGCGCTGCAGTATGCGCGCGACCACCTGCAGCGCGATCTCAGCGTGGAGGAGTTGGCGGCGCGCGCGCACTGGAGTGCGCGCCATTTCAGCCGCATGTTCCAGGCCCAGACCGGCATGGCGCCGGCCAAGGCGATCGAGAAGCTGCGCTTGGAGGCGGCCCAGGAATTGATCGAGCAGGGGCATGTTTCGCTGAGCCGCGTCGCCGGCCTGACCGGTTTCGGCGACGAGGAACGGCTGCGGCGGGCCTTCCTGCGCGCCTACGGCCAGCCGCCCAAGGTTTTTGTGCAGCAGGCGCGGCGGCGCAACGAGCATATCTACCTGGCCTGAGCCGCAGCTGCGGCTTTCCAGTCCAGCGCGTGCTGGATGCGGTGGGCGATGGACGGGTGGTCGTACAGCAGCCATTCCTCCAGCGGCCCCGGCTCCGGCGCCCGGTAGTCGGCGCTGCGCAGCAGGGCGATGGCCATGCCGTCCGCCTCCTGCGCGTGCGCCAGGCCATAGGCGTCGGCCTGGTTTTCCACCAGCCGGGTCATGCTGTTGGTGACCGGCGTTAACAGCAAAAAGCACAGGGTGAACAGGATCGACAGACGCGGCAGGCCGGCCGGATCGTCCTGCGGTCCGAGCCGCCAGTGGGCGATCCCGAACGCCAGCGTCAGCAGCACGGCATAGCCGAGCGTCAACCACAGCGTGTGATGCAGGACGTAATGGCCGATTTCGTGGCCGACCACGGCGCGTAGTTCCGCCGTGCTGGCCTGGCGCAGCAGGGCGTCGGACACCGCCACCCGCGCGCTGGCGCCCAAGCCCGATACATGGGCCGTGTACTGGTTCGATTGCTTGCTGCCGTCATACCAGACGATGCGCTCGGGACCGATGCCGGCCTGCCGCGCCAGGCCAGCGATGGCGTCGCGCGGCGAGCCCGCCGGCAAGGGCTGGAAGTGGTTGAAGGCGGGCTCGATCACCGCCGGCGCCAGCAGCATGGCCAGCGCCAGCACGCCGCTGCTGACCAGGCTGGACCAGAGCCACCAGCGCCGCGGCGAGCGCCGCATCAGCGCGTACAGCAGCATCACCACCAGCCCCAGCAGCAGGGCCGAAAACGCGGCGCTGATCAGCGATTCGGCCAGCCAGGCGCCGGCCGGCTGCTGGCTCAGGCCGTACCGGACTTCGCGCCACCAGCGCGCATACAGCGCCCATGGCAGGTCCAGCAGCCAGGCCAGCAGGAAGTAGGCGGCGAACACCACCAGGCTGGCCGACCAGGGCCGCGGGCCGCGCCGTTCCCAATGCCGGCGCAGCCGCGACAGCCAGCCCAGGCGCAAGATCGCCAGATTGATCAGCACCCCCACGATGGCGCTGGCCAGCACGATCCAATGGCCGCCATGGGTGTAGTCGGCGGCGCGCTGGCGCAGTTCGGGCGGCAGTTGCGCCAGGTAGGCCGGTACGCTGGCGGCGGCGTGAAACATGGGCATGGGAACTCCTTACTGGCAAACGATGCCGCGCTGGATCGCCATCACCACGGCCTGGGTGCGGTGGGTGGCGCCCAGTTTGGCGAACAGCGATTTGATGTGGGTTTTGACGGTGCCGACCTCGATGTCGAGCTGGCGGGCAATCAGCTTGTTGCAGCAGCCCTCGGCCATCAGGTCCAGCACTTGCGCTTCGCGCGGCGTAAAGTCCAGCCAGCGCAGGGTGTCGGCCAGCCGCGCCAGCAGCGGTTTCTGGTAGTAGCACTGGCCGGCGCCGAGCGCCGCCAGCGCTTCGCCCAGTTCGGCGGCGGCGCAGTGCTGCGGCAAGTAGGCCGCCACCCCGGACGACAGCGCCGAACGCACATTCCAGTCGCGCGCGCGGGTGGTGACGATCATGACTTTATGCTTGCCCAGCCGGGCGCGCTTCAGGCCGTCATCGTAGTCGGTGATGATCACATCGGGCTCATCGGCAATCACCGCCAGCTGGCGGCAACTGCCCAGCAGCGCGGTCAGTCCGGCGTTGACAATCGGCTCGGCGTGGCAGATCCGGACTTTCAGAGGGCAAGCAGACAACAATCGTGACCCCTCGCGTCAGGCCAGCACGATGGCGCTGGCGTCGATCGACACCACCAGCGGTTCTTCCTGGTGGCCGCCGTCGGCGTCGCGCACATAGATGCGGTGGCGGGTCGGGATGGTGATGCCCTGTACCTGAACGTGCTGCGACAGGTAGTGCACGGCCGGCGCGCCGCCGCCGATGTCAACCTGGTAGTCGTGCCGGCGCAGCAGGCCGTCGGCGCAAAAGTAGAAGGTCTGCACCGCGCAGTGGGTGGCCAGTTGCGGCGGGAAAGTCACTTGCAGGCGGCGCAGGGTCTGTCCGCCTTCCTGCCAGGCCGGCAGTTCTTCCACCGTAAAGCCGGGCATGGCCAGGGTGAACGGCATGGTGAAGTAGTTCCAGATGGCGTAGCCGACAAAGTAGGCCAGTTGCGCATCGCTCCATGGCGTGTCGAGCTGGTGGCCGGCGAAGCTGGCGCGCGGCGCCAGCACTTCTTCCAGCACAGCGCCGTCGCCGCTTTCGATGGCCACGCGCTCGGGCGTGACGGCGGTGCGCCGCTGCGGCGCGCCGAATGGCTGGTGCGAGGTCCAGGGACGGTGCAGCTGGATCTGGATGTCGACCTCGTCGAGCATGCCGCCTTTGCCTTTGAGCGGCCACAGGATGCCGCCTTGCGACAGGTGCGCGCTCAGGGTGGTAAAACTGTTCCAGCGCGCCATGCCGCCGTGGGCGTCGATAATCTGGTTCAACAGTGGGTTCATGTGTTGCGCTCCTTGGGTGAAGTTGTTGCGAGGTTGGGGGGGGCATCAGTCCGGGCAAGGCATGCCGGCGCGTGCCCATTGCTGCAGCGCTTTGATAAATTCGTCGTGCGATAGCGGCGGCGTGGTGCGTTTGGCGCCGGGGTTCCAGGCCCACAGCACCAGCGGATCGGTCTTCATGTGTTCGATCACCTGATCGCCGCTGCGGCGGTTGCCGTTGCGGGCAGGATCGCGCATCTGCTGGCAGACGCCTTTCTTGTCGAGTCCCTGCCAGCGCATGCTGAGCGGCGCCAGGTGCCAGTTGGGCGCGCCCGGCACCTGGCCTTGCGCCGTGTTCGCTGCCTGGTGGCAGGCGGCGCATTGCAGCGCCGGCGCGCCGTGGCCGTCGCGGCCGCGCACCACCTGCTGGGCATGCAGCACGCCCTGGTCTTTCTGACGCGGCGCCTCGGCCTGGTGGCAATTGACGCAGCGCGGCGACTGCACCACGCTGGCGATCGGGTCGAACAAGGCGCCGTTCGTCGGCGCTGCCTGTGCCGCGCCGACGGCGGCCAACAACAGGATCAGCAGCCGCTTCATACCTTGCCCGCCGCTTTGTGGATGGCGGCGCGGATGCGCGGATAAGTGCCGCAGCGGCAGATATTGCCGGACATGGCCTGGTTGATGTCGCGGTCGCTCGGATGCGGGATCTGGCGCAGCAGCGCGGCGGCCGCCATGATCTGGCCGGACTGGCAGTAGCCGCATTGCGGCACATCCAGTTCGGCCCACGCCTGCTGCACGCGCTGGCCGACCGCAGTGGCGCCGATGGCTTCGATGGTGCTGATTTTCTTGCCGGCGGCGGCCGACAGCGGCGTCACGCAGGCGCGCACCGGCTGGCCGTCGAGGTGGATGGTGCAGGCGCCGCACAAGGCCATGCCGCAGCCGAATTTGGTGCCGGTCATATGCAGTTCGTCGCGCAGCACCCACAGCAGCGGGGTGTCTGCTTCGGCCTGGACGGCGAGGGCTTTGCCGTTGATGTGTAAGGTAGTCATGCGGTGGTTTCTCCTGTTAGGCGGACTGCAAGGCGGTGGCCAGCGGCAGCTTGCGGATGCGTTGGCCGGTGGCGGCAAAAATGGCGTTCGCCAGTGCGGGCATCACGGCGGCGGTGCCGGGTTCGCCCATGCCGCCCGGCGCTTCCTGGCTGGCCACGATATGGCTCTCGATGTGCGGCGTTTCATGCATGCGCAGCACGCGGTAGTCGTGGAAGTTGCTCTGTTCGACGCGGCCGTTCTTGAAGCTGATCTCGCCCCACAGCGCGCCGGAAATGCCGAAGATGACGGCGCTCTCCATTTGCGCCTTGACGGTGTCGGGATTGACCACCACGCCGCAGTCGAGCGCGCACACCACGCGCTCGACCCGCACTTCGCCGTCCATCAGGCGGGCGTCGACCACCATGGCCAGATAGGTGTCGAAGGCGAACTGCACCGACAGGCCGCGGCCGCTGGCGCCGGCGCGCGGGCCTTGCCAGCCGGCTTTCTCGGCGGCCAGCTGCAGCACGCGCGCGGCGCGCGGGTTGTGCTGGAGCAGGGCCAGCCGGTATTGCAGCGGATCGGCCTGGGCCGCGGCCGCCAGTTCGTCGATGAAGCTTTCGACCACGAACACATTGTGGGTCGGGCCGACGCCGCGCCAGAACGCGGTGGGAATGTGCGGCGGTTCATGGCGCGTGTACTCGACCTTGATGGCCGGGAACGCATACGGCGGCGTGGCGGCGCCGTCGACCGTCTCCGGATCGAAGCCGTTGTTGAAGGCCGGCGGCAGGAAGCGGCCCAGCACCGAGGAACCGGTCAGGTGGTGTTGCCAGGCCAGCGGCCGGCCCTTGGCGTCCAGCCCGGCGCGCACCTGGTCGTAGAAATAGGGGCGGAACATATCGTGCTGGATATCTTCCTCGCGGCTGTAGATGACCTTGACCGGATAATTGACCGCGCGCGCAATCCGCACCGCACGCTCGACGCCGTCGATCTCGAGGCGCCGCCCAAAGCCGCCGCCCAGCAGGAAGTTGTGCACCGTGACTTTCTCCTCCGGCAGGCCGGTGACCTTGGCGGCCACGGCGCGGGCGCGCGTGATGACCTGGGTGCCGGTCCAGACGTCGCAGCGGTCCGGCTGCACGTGCACCGTGCAGTTCATCGGTTCCATCGCCGCGTGGGCCAGGAACGGCAGTTCATAGGTGGCCTCGAGCACGCGGCTGGCGCTGGCCAGCGCCTGCGCTGTGTCGCCCTCGGCGCGCACCTGGGCGGCGCCGCGCGCGCTGGCCTGCGCCATGTCGGCCACGATGTCGGCGCTCGACAGTTGCGCGTTGGGGCCGTCGTCCCATTGCAGCTGCAGCCGCGCCAGGCCTTTCTGCGCCGCGCCGTAATGGTCGGCAATC
The DNA here is from genome assembly GCF_009857435.1 of Duganella rivi. Classification (GTDB taxonomy): domain Bacteria; phylum Pseudomonadota; class Gammaproteobacteria; order Burkholderiales; family Burkholderiaceae_D; genus Rugamonas; species Rugamonas rivi. Next base: position 309,039 of record NZ_WWCK01000004.1, on the reverse strand, counting down.
ACGGCCACGCAATCGTCGAGCCGCACCACCGCGCGCACGCCGGCGACCTGGCGCGCCGCGCGGTCGTCCAGCGCGGCCAGGCGGCCGCCGTAGGCCGGGGCGATGGCCAGCGCCGCCACCTTCATGCCGGGCAGCTGGACGTCGATGCCGTACTGCGCCGAACCGTTGAGCTTGGCGGCGGTGTCGAGCCGGCGCGTGGCTTTGCCGATCAGGCGGAAGGCGTCGGGCTGCTTGAGGACCACCGTGTCCGGCGCCGGCACCGGCAGCCGTGCGGCGGCCGCGACCAAGGCGCCATAGCCGAGCTTGCGGCCGCTGGCTTGGTGCAGCACCACGCCGCGTTCGGCGCGGCAGCTGGCGGGATCGACCTGCCACTGCTGGGCGGCGGCCTGCACCAGCAGCAGGCGCGCGGTGGCGCCGGCCAGGCGCATCGGTTTCCAGGCGGCGCGGATGGTGGTCGAGCCGCCCGTGACCTGGAAGCCCAGGGCCGGGTTCATATAGCGCTGGTCGTCGGCCGGCGCGTGCTCGAGGCTGACGTCGCCGAGGTCCACCTCGAGCTCTTCGGCGATCAGCATCGGAATCGAGGTATAGGTGCCCTGGCCCATTTCCACATAGGGCATGGTCAGGACGACCTTGCCGTCGTCCATGATGCGCACCATGGCATTGGCGCGCCAGTCGGCGCCTGCGGCGCGGTCGCGTGCGTGGGCGACCGGCAGGGCGACGTCGAGCAGGAGACAGCTGCCGGAGGCAGCCAGGGCTTTGAGAAATGCGCGTCGATCGGTCATCGGAAGTTCCTTGTACGGTGGGCGCCACGGCCGGCATGGCGAGGAGGACGTGCTAAGACATTGCCAGCAGCAACAGTGCTGCTTGGAAATGATTATACGAATGGCACTTTGGACAAAGCGGCCAGAAAACCCGCAAAACAGGACACGCGTGGGGCGCGCTGCGGGGCGAGCAGCGAGGCGAGAGGAGGGGAGGCGCGGCCGCGGCGGGGCCGCGGCAGCCGGCGTCAGACCTGGGCCAGCTTGCGGGTGCGCGCGGCGCGCACGATTTTTTGCGGGATGGTGCCGAGGACGCGCTGGAACGCGCGGCGCATCCGTTCCTCGTCGCCAAAGCCGGTTTGCTCGGCAATGCGCGCGGCGGACGAGTGGCCGCTTTCGATCAGGTTCTGGGCCGCTTCGACCCGTAGTTTCTCGATCGCTTTGGCCGGCGACAGCCCGGTTTCGGCATAGAAGGCGCGGCTGAAGTGGCGTACGCTCCAGTTGACATGGTCGGCCAGTTGCTGGGTGGTCAGCGCTTCGCGCAGGTTGGCGCGGATATAGCTCAGGACCCGGCGGATCCGTTCATGCCTGGGATCGATCTCCGCCAAAACCGAAAACTGGCTCTGGCCGCCGGCGCGCCGGTGCGGCAGCACCATGATTTTGCAGATCTGCTTGACCACCTCATGGCCGAGGTCCGCTTCGACCATGCCGAGCACCAGGTCGGTGCCGGCGGTCATGCCTGCCGAACTCCAGACCGGACCGTCGCGCACGAAAATTTTCTCCGGCACCAACTTGGCCATCGGCAGCTTGTGCATCAGCTCATCCGTATAACGCCAATGGGTGGTGACCTCACGGCCGTCGAACGCGCCGGCTTCACCGAGCAAGAAGGCGCCGGTGCAAATGCTGGCCACGCGGCGAGACTGGGACAGGGCTAGCCGCAGCCGCGCGGCCAGGGCTGGACTGGGGCGCGGCAGGTCGGGCATGCTGGCGATGATCACCGTGTCATAGCGCTCCGGCCCGAAAATGGTGGTTTCCACCCCGACCCCGGACATGCTGCGGACGATGCCGCCCGTCATGGAGACCAGCTCAACGGCGTAGCTGCCCGGCGCGTAGTGGTTGGCAATCCCGAGCACGGTCAACACCGACAGGTCCAGGATATTGAATCCGGGGTAGATGACGAGGGCGACTTTGGCCGTCATGCCGGCGGCGGTTTTTGATTGAACGATCTGCATAATGTGTTACGGCGGCGCCTGGCCCGGCGCTGGGCCGCGTGGTTATGGCCAATGGCGCGGGCGTTGCTGCCCATGCCGTGCGGTCGATAAAGAACTGGCAAGCGACGTCACAGGCAGTTCCTGAATGGCACTTGCCGGGTGAAAAGCGCTAATAGTTTATCAGCTTTAATGATGAAAGCTAGAAAGCTCCGACCTGGTGGTGCGTGCCGGATCGACACCATTGCGGTTGACCTTGACCAAACCCGTTTCAATCTATACCAAGCTGCCGGTCTACTCATTCACTGATGGGAAGACGGTTGAGCAATCAACTAGGAGACGTGGCCGAGTGGCCGAAGGCACTTCCCTGCTAAGGAAGCATACGGGCAAAACCTGTATCGTGGGTTCGAATCCCACCGTTTCCGCCAAGAAACACAACCCGCTTCGTGCGGGTTTTGTCGTTTTATGGCGTGCCCTCCTTTTGCCTAGGAAGCGCCCAAGGCTTGACTGTCCTTGGCTGTTGGTTAATCGGCGCTAGTTGGCGCGAGGCGCTGCTCAAAGGACTTCAACAGGCGTGAAAGGTCATCCAGTGACGTCGCGGTCAGTTTCCAGGCATGTGGCTCGGGCCGTTCACCGCCATTTATCTTGCGGGTCATATGACCGCGTGGCAGCGTTTGCCAGGCAGTGGAAGGCGGGTCAAACTAAGTGGGTCAACTCATCGAGCAAACGAACAGGGTAGGAAAAAATCGAACTATTAACTCAGCTATTGGCTATTTTCAGCTGAGTGCGGTTATTGACGGGCGAGCTCCAGTTGTTTTTCAATAATTGACAACGATGCTCTCTTTGTTGATGCCAGTCATCGCCAACTTCAAACGGCGCCTGTGGTTACAAAGCGTGCGTTTAAGGGGGAGATCAGGCGGGTAGGATTTTTCAGACCCTGTTTTTCATAGGAGAGTTCGCCCTTTTGCTGGCGCGTAGCGCCAGCCCCGCGCGCCGAGGGCGCGCGACGCATGCACATCCAACACGGGCAGGTATAATCCCGCCATGACCGACGCCCTGAAAACCGCCCCGGAACCGACATTGTCCGATGTTGCTGCGCTGGCCGGTGTTTCGCGGGCGATCGCGTCGCGCGCGTTGTCGGCGCAACCGCGGCCCGTATCAGCGGACAAGCGCGAACGAGTGCTGCGCGCGGCCGAGACGCTCGGCTTCCGTCCCAACTCCCTCGCGCGCGGGCTGGCGAATAAGACAGTCAACCTCGTCGCCATCCTCGTCAACCACATTCACGACCTGTCGGACCTCGACTTGTTCGACTTGCTGCTGGCCGAGATCCAGGCCATCGGCAAGCAGGTGATTTTCATCCGCGTTGGCGCCGGCGAGCATGCCGAGAATTTTCTGCGCGACGGCGTGGCCTACCACGTCGACGCGGCCCTGGTGTTTTCCGATTTCGCCGACGCTGCCACCGTGCGCCGCATGTTCCGCAATAACGCGGTGCTGATGCTGAACGGCCATCACGCCCCCGGCGCGCCATCGGTGACGATGGACGAGGATCACGGCATCCGCGAAGCCGTCGCCGATGCAGCGAGCAAGAACGCGCGCAGCGCGCTGCTGCTGACGGGGCGCACCATGTCTTTAGTCGAACAAGCCCGCATCGCTTCCTACCGCGCGGCGCTGGCGCAGCACGGCATCACGCTGTTAAAAGAACTGGCGGGGGACTACTCATACGCCAGCGGCCGCGCGCTGGCGCAGCAGATCGACGTGGACGCCGTTGGCGCCGTGTTCTGCACCTCGGACGCGATGGCGATGGGCGTGCTCGATGCGCATCGCCAGCATTTCCCGCAGCACCGGCCGCAACGCTTCCGCCTGTACGGCTTCGATAACATCTCGCTGACGCAGTTCGACGCCTACCCGATTTCGTCCATCGGCGCCGATAAGCGCGAATATGTGGCGCAGATCGTGCGCATCTTGAGCCAGTCTGCGCACCTGGCCGAAAACAGCGACCAAGTGCTGGTCCCCACGCGCTTCGTTCCCCGTCTTACGGGTTGAGCACCGGCGGCGTGGTTTTGCTGCCCCACCATTTCTTGTAGTTGGCCGCATAAGCGCCGGACTTGATGTAGTCCGACACGAAACCGTTCACAAACTTCAGCAAGGCCGGATCGCCCTTGGCCATGGCGATGCCGATCGGCGTGTTGCCGTACATGGTGGGCAGTATCTCCATTTGCTCGTTTTTGCTGGCCAGGTAGTCCAGCAGCGATGAATCCTCGATCCCAGCATCAACGCGCTTTTGCTGGAGCAGCAGCACGCCGTCCGGCGCGAAGTTGTCGGTATAAACGAAGATCGCTTGCGGCGCCGATTGCTTCAGGAAGATGTCCGCCGTGGTACCGCGTCCGACCACCACGCGCTTGCCGTTCAAATCCGCCAGCGATTTCACATGCGCGCTTTTCTGCGAAATCACGCGCAGGCCCGCCACATTGTACGGGATCGAGAAATCCACCACGCGCGCCCGTTGCGGCGTGATCGACACATTGGCCACCACCAGGTCGAGCTGCTTCGACATCAACATCGAAATGCGCGCATCGCTGGAGACATCGGAAAAGCGCACCGGCACGCCCAGCTTGGCCGCCAACTGCGTGGCGACATCCACGTCGTAGCCGACCGGCTCATTGCTGGCGTTGCGAAATCCGACCGGCTCGCCGCCGAGCGACACGCCGATACGCACGTAGCCGCGCGCCTTGATTTCCTCGATGCGGCCGGCCAGCGCGGACGCCGATACCAGCAGTAATGCCGCTGCGGCGGCGTAACGTTGCAAGCGATGCTGCATAGTTTGTCCTTTCAAGCTTGAGCGGCAACGCGCAGTTCCGGCGCGGCCATGCGTTCGTCCCAGTACCAATAACGGATCTCTTCCTCGCAGCGGTAGTTGACCACCTGGTGGTTGCCCTTGGCGTCGATCGCGTGGATGACCACACCAGCCAGGAAGCCGCTCTTCAATTCTGACAGTTCTTCAACGGCCAGTTTGATCGCATCTTGCAAGGAATACCCGAGGCGCATCGCCAGCACGATGCTGCGCGACGTCCCGCAGCGCATGGTCATCTCGCCGGTGTGGGTGCAGGCGGCCGCGCCATAGCGGCTGTCTGCGTAAAAGCCGGCGCCGGGAATCGGCGAGTCGCCCAGCCGTCCCGGATACTTCCACGCCCAGCCGGAGGTCGACGTAACCACGCCGATATTGTCGGTAGCGTCGCGGCCCAGGAAAACCGTGGTGTCGCGCACGCGTTCGGGATCGGTGATCGCGTTGCTGAGCGGGGCCAGCGCGATGTCGGGGAAGGCCGCCAGCTGCTCCGGCGACATTTCCTTTTGCAGCCGCTCCCACCACACGCGCTTGCTGTCCGGGTGCAGCACCTCGTCGACGGCAAAGCCACGTTCGCTGGCGAAGCGGCGGGCGCCGGCGCCGGTCAGCATCACGTGCGGCAGGTGCTGCATCACTTCGTAGGCCAGCGCGGAGACGGGCAGGGTAGCCGGCACCGCTCCGACGGCGCCGACGTCGCGCGTGGCGCCGTCCATCACGCCTGCATCGAACTCCATCTCGCCCAGCATATTCGGCCAGCCGCCGTAGCCGACACTGCGCACTTTGGCTTCGCGTTCAACCTTGGCGATGCCGCTGACCATGGCGGCGATACTGGCGCCGCCTTGTTTCAGCAGGCCGACGGTGGTGTCAAAGCCGGGCCAAGCCTCGGCGTTTGCAAGCAGCATTTTCATGAGTGGGCTTTCTTTACTTCGTCATCTTGGAGAGGAATTGGGCGATGCGTGGTTGCGCCAGTCCGCCATCCGCCGCGAAGAACTGCACGGTCGGCAGGTCGGCCAGCAAGCGGCCTTGGTCGAGGAACACCACGCGGCTGGAGATCTGGCGGGCGAATTCGATTTCGTGGGTGACGAACAGCATGGTGGTGCCGTCCGCCGCCAGCTTGGCGAGAATCTCCAGCACCTCGGCGGTCATTTCAGGATCGAGCGCGCTGGTGACTTCATCAAGCAGCAGATAGCGCGGCTTCATCGCCAAGGCGCGGCAGATGCCGACGCGCTGGCGCTGCCCGCCGGAGAGCTGGGACGGGAAAGCGTGCGCGTGGCCCGCCAGTCCGACGGCGGCCAGCAATGCAGTCGCTGTCTCCTCGGCCTCGCGGCGCGGCACTTTCAGCACTTCCATCGGCGCCAGCGTGATGTTTTGCAGCGCCGTCATGTGCGGGTACAGGTTGAACATCTGGAATACCGTGCCGGAGCAGCGGCGTGCCAGTTGCAGCTGCGTCGGATCGCTGACATCGTGGCCATCTACCGAGATGCTGCCGCCGTCGAGCCGTTCAAGGCCGTTGATGCAGCGGATCAGCGTTGATTTGCCGGAGCCGCTGGCCCCAAGCACCGACACCACTTCGCCCGGCGCGATGCGCAGGTCTATGCCATTGAGCACGGTGTTGGCGCCGAAGCGCTTGGTCGCGCCGTCGATCAGTATCATGCTACAAACCCTTCCATTGACTATGTGCGCGCAGACGTGTCTCGGCGGCAGCGCAAGCCTTGGCGATCAGCCGCGCCATGAGGTAGTACAGCAGTCCGATCACGGTCCAGACGATGAAGGGCTTCAGCGTGCGCAGGTTGAGAATCGCGCCAACCTTGGTCAGGTCAACCACGCCGATCACGGAGATCAGCGACGTCACCTGCAACTGGTTGATCAACAGCCCGGCCAGCGGGCCGAGGCCGAACGCCGCCGCTTGCGGCGCGATCACGCGGCGCAGGATTTGCCAGCGGCTCAAGCCAAACACGCGCGCGGTTTCCAGTTGCTCGCGTCCCACCGATTCGATGGCCGATACCGCAATCACGTAGATAAACGCCGCCGTGTTGGCGGATAGCGTAATGAGCGCGGCCTGCACCGGCGTCAGGTCGGTTTCCAGCAGCACCGGCAGGCCGAAGAACACCAGGAACAGCTGCACCAGCACCGGCGAATTTTTCAGCAGCTCGGCGAGGCCAGTCACCAGTTGCGCCAGCAGCGGCGCGCGGTAGTAGCGCAGCATGGCCCAGGCCAAGCCGATCGCCAGGCCGATGACCGTGGTGGCGGCAAATAGCGCGACCGATACGCCCAGGCCTTGCAGCAGAAGCAGCAGATCGTGTGGGGTGAAATCGGTGTAGCGCATCAGCCGGGATTCCGGTTCAGGCGGCGGTGCAGGGCGCCGGCGGACAGCGATACCAGCCAGGTCATCACTGCGTAGGCCAGCAGGAGCAGGGCGTAGACCTCGAACGGCTGGAAGGTGTCGGCAGCGACGATCTTGGCGCTGCCGGTCAATTCATTGAGCGTGATTGCCGACAGGATGGACGAGGTCAATATCAGATTGACGAACACGGCGCCCAGCGGCCGCACCGCGCTGCGCAGGGCGATGGGCAGCACGATGCGGCGGTAAATGGTGAAGCGCGACAGGCCGCTGACCTGCGCCGCTTCCAGCACGCCCGGCTCAATCGCCAGGATGCCGGAACGGATCACGTCTGAAGTGAACGCGCCGCCTGCCAGCGACAGGGCCAGCACGCCGGTGCCAAAGGCGCTCAGCTCGACGCCGATTTCAGGCAAGCCGTAAAACAGGAAGAACAGTTGAACGATGAAGGGAACGTTGCGGAAGATGTCGACGTAAAGCTCGGCCGCGCGGCGGGCCAGCGGCGATGCCGCAGTACGCATCAGCGCCGCCCCGACGCCCAGTGCCAAGCCGCCGGTAAGGGCGAGCGCGCAGGCGAGCGCGGTCAGCCGCGCGCCGGCTGCCAAATCGCCAAAATAAGGCGCAAGAGGCGTTATATCGAACGTCAAACAGGCAGCTCCCACTCAAAAGTGAAACCGGTTTCACTAGCATCTTGGCGAGTGTCACACAAACCGGCTTGCATTTCAAGGGTCAGGCCAGCAGGGCGGCCTTGAGCGCGGCGACTTTCTGGCTGCTGGTGCGGCGGCGGTTGCCGGTATCGAAGCCCAGGGCCAGCACTGGCGGCGCTACAGGGGGCAGCGGTTCCGAACAGGAGGCGTGGATGTCGGTCAGTGGCAACTGCGCGCGCAGCAAGGACACATTGCCGGCGTTGACGCCGGCGCCGGGCATGATGGCGATGCGTCCGGCTGCCGCGTCGAAGCAGCGCTGCAAGCCAGCCAGGCCTGCCGGCGCGCTGGTGGCGCCGCCGGAGGTCAAAATGCGTTCGAAGCCTAGTTCGATGGCGATGTGGGTCGCCTGCGCCAAGTCCGGGCACAGGTCGATGGCGCGGTGCAGTGTGCAGCGCAGTCCATGGCGCTGTGCGCGGCGCACCAACCGTTCCAGCGTGCTGCGGTCTAACTGGTTGTCCGCCAGAGACGCGCCCAGCACCACGCCTTGCAGACCGGCGGCAGCAACAGCGTCGATGTCGTTCAGCATCTGCGCAATTTCGGCATCGCTGAAGCAGAAGTCGCCTCCGCGCGGACGTATCATCGCCACCACCGGTATCGGGCTGGCCGAGGCCACCTGCAGCAGGCCGGCGCTGGGCGTCAGGCCGCCGATTTCCAGCGCGCTGCATAATTCGATGCGGTCGGCGCCGCCGGCCACCGCTGCGGCCAAGCCGTCGGCACTGTCGATGCAGACTTCCAGCACGATGGCGTCAGTCATGGCTGATCCCCAGTTGTTCCAATCCCAGCCATGCTGCGCCGATCAGGCCCGGTTCGGTGCCGGACTGGCCGGGAACGATGATGGGCGCCGTGGTCTTGCGCAGGATGGCGGCGCGCACCGCCTGGTCGAGCCGCGCAATCAGCGGTGCGCTGTTGGCCAGGCCGCCGCCAACCGGCAGGATCGATGCGCCCAAGGTGTTGACCAGCATGGCCAGCGGGCCGCTCAACAGGTCGATGTAGCAATTGATGGTGTGGCTGGCGTGGGCGTCACCAGCCAGCCAGTTGTTGATGATCGCGTGACTGTCCAGCGGCTGCTGGTGGAGGGCGAGGTGCAGGCGCTCCAGGCCGCGCGCGCCGCCGACCGTGTCCACGCAACCGACTTGGCCGCAGCCGCAGGCAAAGCGGGGAATCGCTTGCGGCGGCCTGCCCGCAAACTGCGCCGCCACCGGGCCGTGGCCCCACTCGCCGGCGAAGCCGCCCGGCCCGGCGATCAATTTGCCGTTGATAACCAGACCGCCGCCTACGCCGGTGCCCAAAATTAGTCCAAACACGTTGGCATGGCCGCGCCCGGCCCCGGCGTGCGCTTCCGCCAGCGCGAAACTGTCGGCGTCGTTGATGATCCACACCGGCAGGCCGAGGGCAGCCGCGAGGTCGCTTGCCAGCGCGCGGCCGTCGATGCAGGGAATGTTGGCGCACTTGATGCGGCCGTCGGCAGGATCGATCACCCCGGCGATTGAAATGGCGATGCCGCGCGATGGGCCGCCATCCAGCACCAATGCCTTCATGACCGCTGTGAACGCGGCAAAGTCGTTGACGGGAGTAGGGACGCGCTGCAGGGCGCCGACCCGGCCGTCCGCTGTGGCGACGGCGCACTTGATGGCACTGCCACCGATATCGAAACAGGTAATCATGTCGCAAATCATAGCAGTTGTGTCATACTGCCGCGTTTTTGGCGTTCAAGGGATGCCAGATTAGCCACACGCACGGTAGGGAAAACAATAGAGGAGTAGTTGTGAGTATTTTTAGAACCAAGGATTTCGATGCCATGCGCGCCGCTAGCGCGACTGGCGGCCTGAAAAAGGTGCTGGGCCCGGTCGATCTGGTGTTGATGGGCATCGGCGCCATTGTCGGCACCGGTATCTTTGTCCTGACCGGCAGCGGCGCGACGACGGCTGGCCCGGCGTTGGCGCTGTCGTTCGTGGTGGCGGCGTTTGCCTGCGGCTTTGCGGCGCTGTGCTACGCGGAATTCGCGTCCATCCTGCCGGTGGCCGGCGGTATCTACACCTACAGCTACGCCATCCTCGGCGAACTGGTCGCGTGGATGATCGGCTGGGACTTGATTCTTGAATACGGCTTGGTGACGTCGGCCGTGTCGGTCGGCTGGTCGGGCTACTTCCAATCGCTGCTGAGCGGCTTTGGTTTGCACATCCCGGTCGCCCTGTCGGCCGCGCCGGGCGCGATTCCGGGCGTGACCACCTTCTTCAATCTGCCGGCCTTCCTGATCATGATGGTGCTGACCGTCATGCTGTCGCTGGGCGTGCGCGAATCGGCCCGCATCAACAACATCATGGTGGTGGTGAAGATTGGCGTGGTGCTGCTGTTTATCTTCGTTGGTGCGCGCCACGTGGCGCCGGCTAACTGGCAGCCGTTCATGCCGTACGGTATGAATGGCGTGATGAGCGCGGCGGCCCTGGTGTTCTTCGCTTTCATCGGCTTCGACGCCGTCACCACGGCGGCGGAAGAAGTGAAAAATCCGAAGCGCGACCTGCCGATCGGCATTATCGGCTCACTGGCCGTGTGCACCGTGCTGTACGTGATCGTGACCGGCATCATGACCGGCATCGTGCCGTTCACCCAGTTCAAGGGCATCGACCACCCGGTCTCGCTGGCGCTGCAATTTGCCGGTGAAAACTGGTTTGCCGGTTTCGTCGACCTCGGCGCGATCCTGGGCATGAGTACTGTGATCCTGGTGATGGCCTTCGGCCAAAGCCGCGTGCTGTACGCGATGTCGCGCGACGGCCTGCTGCCGAAAAAACTGTCGGCCCTGAACGGCGCTGGTACGCCTATCGTGGCAACGTGGCTGGTCGGTATCGTGTTCGGCCTGCTGGGCGCGCTGGTGCCGCTGCAAGTGCTGGGCGAGCTGGCCAACATCGGCACTTTGGCTGCGTTCTGCCTGGTGTCGCTGGCCGTGATCGTGCTGCGCAAGAAGCGTCCTGATTTGCCGCGCGCATTCCGCTGCCCGGGCGTGCCAGTGATTCCCGTACTGGCCATTGTGTTCTGCGGCGCGCTGATGATCTTCCTGAGCGCCGTGACGTGGATTGCCTTCACCGTCTGGCTGGCGATCGGCTTGGTGGTATATTTCACCTACGCCCGCCACAATTCGCTGCTGAATAAGGGCTGATCGTTCATCGATAGGAGAGGGGAGCTTATGGTGCTGTTTCGCATGATCGCATTCATCGCAATGTGTATCTCTGGCCTGACGGCGCAAGCTCACCCTACCTCTCCCATCAAAGTCGCCGGCGGCCAGATCGCCGGCGCGCATGCCGATGGTGTGAACACGTATTTCGGCATTCCCTACGCCGCGCCGCCGGTCGGCAAGCTGCGCTGGCGTGCGCCGCAGCCGGTGTCGCCGTGGCAGGGCGTGCGGCAGGCCACCAGCTTCTCCGCTGCCTGCGCCCAGACCGCCGTCTGGATCACCGATCCCAAAAGTGAAGACTGCCTATACCTGAACGTGTGGGCGCCGGAGCAGGCCGATAAGCTGCCGGTGCTGGTCTGGATCCACGGCGGCGGCTATTACGGCGGCACAGGTTCGCAGCCGGGCTTCAACGGCGCCAACCTCGCCAAGCGCGGCGCCATTGTGGTGACCATCAACTACCGCCTCGGCATCTTCGGCTTTTTCGCCCATCCCGAATTGAAAGATGAATCCGGCAACCAGGGCTTGCGCGACCAGATCGCTGCGCTGCACTGGGTGAAGGACAATATCGCGGCCTTCGGCGGCGATCCGGGTCGCGTCACCATCTTTGGTGAATCGGCCGGCGGCATCTCGGTCGGCATCCTGATGGCGTCGCCGATGGCCAAGGGCCTGTTCCACCGCGCCATCGCCCAAAGCGGCAATGCCGGCTGGCCGATGCATCCCGGCGAACGCAGCGCCTACGAACAAAAAACCGTGGAAGCCACCGGCGTGGCCTTGGCCAAGACCGTCGGCGCAAAAGACCTGGCCGCGCTGCGCGCCATGAGCGTTGAGACTTTGCACAAGCAGCCATGGAGCGCGCGCGTGAGCGTTGACGGCCGCGTGCTGAGCGAAGACCAAACCAGCCTGTATCGCAATCATCATCAGAACGACGTGCCGCTGCTGGTCGGCTGGAATGCGCAGGAAGGCCGTGATCTTGCGCCGGAAATTCTCAACACCAGCGAGTTCACTGCGGCGCGCTACAAGGAACTGGTAACCAAGCTGCTGGGCCGCGCACCATCCGAGTCCTTGCTCGCGGCCTATCCCGCCGCCACCGATGCGCAAGCCAAGGCTGCAATCGAACAATTGACCTCCGATTGGTGGGGCTGGCGCAAAGTGTATTGGGCCGGGCTGCAAGCCAAGTACGGCCACGCCAAGGCTTACGTCTACTACTTCACCCATCGTCCCGCCGAGCCGTTGACGCCGTGCGGCTACGGCTGCGGCGCCGGCCACGGCGCGGAAATCCGCTACGTGTTCGACAACCTCGATCAAGACCAACGCCCATGGAGCGCGGCGGATCGCCGGGTGGCGGCGCGTATGGCAGACGCCTGGGTGCAATTCGCCCGCACCGGCAGCCTGCCGGGTTGGCCAGCGTTTAACGGCGCCAGTTCCTCCATCGTCCGCATCGGCGAAGCGCAAGACCGCTTGCCCGAGTTTTCCCTATTTGAATAAGCGTAGCTGCTAGTGTCGTCGTTACCAGAGCCTATCCCCGCCAGAAAATCCCGTAAAGCCCCGCAGGCCGAGGCCTTGCTGGCGGCCGCTTGCGGTCTCGTCAGTAGCGAAGGGCTGGCTGGGCTGGGCCTGCGTCCGCTGGCGGAAGCGCTCGGCGTGTCGGTGACCGTGCTGACTAGCCACTACGGCGCGCGCGCCGACGTCATGGCCGCCATTTGCGATGCCGCCCGCCTGCATGACCAGCGCGAAATGGCGCGCTGGCGCTCGTTGCTTTCCGAACTGGGCCCGTTCTCGCCAGCCCTCGCCGCCGAGCTGGCGGAGACCATGTTGGACGAGTTGGCCATACAGCAGCGCGCCTTGTCGCTGCTATATCTTGAGTTGCTGCACGTCTGCACGTGGGACGCATCGCTGCAACCGGCATTTGCCGCCTGGTCGAGCGAGCGGCGCCGTTTCTGGCAAGAGTTCGCCGATCGCGCTGCGCTGATGCCGGCCTTGGTGAAGTGCGGCTGGTGGTATGGCTATGTCGTGGCCGAGCTGGCGTACAGCGTTGCGTTAGGCCCTGTGACGTCTTACCGGATGCTGCGCCGGCTGTGCTTGCGCCGCCTGTTTGCCGGCGGCCTCGCCAGCCGGGGCGAGGATAGCGACGGCGCGCTGTTTGCTTTGCTGCTAGGGCAGATGCAGATTGAAGGCCTGCATGATGAAAAGCCCGATGCACGCGCTCCCGCCTGGGATGCGCCGGCCGCGCGCGCTTGCGGCCGGCGGCTGGCGGCGCAAGGCGCGCAAGGCTTGACCCATCGCGCCATCGCCAGCGATATCGGCATTCCGCACACCACGCTGAGCTACCGCTATCCGGCCCAGCGCGATTTAGTGATTGCGGGACTGGAATCGATCGTCGCACATATCCGTTTTGCCGTTGATGCCGACAGCCTGAGCGAACTACAGCGCTTGCGGGTGGAGGGCGACGGCAAGCAGCTGGATCTGGCGCGCGCCAATTTCGCCGTCGCGCTGGCGGCCACGCACATGCCGGAGCTGGCCACCTACACGGCCGACATGCGCAGCCGGCGCGGCAACAATCTGGCGAAAGTCTTCCTGAAGTATTTGCCGCAGGCGCGCGGCATTGATGCGCTGTGCGCGCAAGTGATCTCGATGGGATTGACGGGACTCACCAACACTGAGCCGGCCGGCGAGGCGTCCGAGCAGACGGTGGCCGCTGCCTTTGGGGCAGCGGCGCAATGGCTACAGCAAAACCAAACCTGAACTTACTCGGCGTAAGCCCACAATTCGAGCGGCGTGCTGCCGCTGTAGGCCAGCAGGCGGAAAGCGGCTGGCGCATAGTCGCTATCAACCACCAGATATCCATCCGACTGAGACGGCAGGTCGCCGCACGCGGAGGCTACCAACGACAATTTCAGCGTGTTCGGCAGCGGCGACGTGGCCAGCTTGCCGGACAGCTTGCAGCTGGTGCTACCAGCGACGATCTCACCACTGGCATTAACGCTGAACGCCGCCGCCGCGCCGCTCGAAAGTCGCACCGTGTAGCTGCGCGTAATGGCTGCGAAGTTGAGTACAGACGAGGTCAGCGCGGTGCTGTTCAGTAGTTCCAGCGAGATGTCTTGCGTTGGCGCTGGCGTCATTTGCCAGCTGCCGCCCGCATCGCGGCGGTACAGGGCAGTAGCTTGCTGCGCGCTGTTGTTGAGCACCAGCAGGCGGCTGCCATCGGCGGCCGAATAGTAGCGGCCTGCGGTTGGGTTGGCGGCGTCGCCCGAGCTGACGGCGTACATGCCGGCCGCCAGGTCGGTCACTTTGACCACCGGCTTGGCGGCTTGGTTATCGCTGCCGCAAGCGCTCAGCAGCAGGGCGGCTGCGCAGGCCGCGAGGGTAAGGTGACGGTTCATGGCGCGGCTCACTGGGCAAACAGGTCACGCAGGCGCAAGCGCAGCCACTGCTGGCCGGCAGGACGGTGCTCGTAGCCGATTTGCATGGCGCTGACCGCAATCTTGGTCTTGTAGACGACGGCTTCATCTTCAGCTTGATCGGCAGTAGCGGCTGGCGGCAGCGAGCCGCTCAAGCCCCATGGCGCGGCGCTGCTGAATTTCAGCGCATAGGTATCGTAGGTGCCGATGCGCGAGAACGACCATGGGCTGCTGGCGCTGACGCCGTTCGGGAAGTTGACGTTGAGTGCGGTGCCTGCTGGCAGCAGGGCCGAGCTGCCAGCCTTCGCTTGCAACGCGGCGATCAGCTTGACGCTCAATTGCGCCACGGTCTTGGAGCCGGCGGCGGCCAGGCTGGTGTTGTCGACGGTATCGGTGCCGGCGCTGAGCGCGATGGCGGGAATGCCGCGACCGGCGGCAAACTGGGCGTTGCCGATGGTGCCCGAGTTAATCACCACCTTGCCGACGTTCTGGCCTTCGTTGGGGCCGGACAGTACCAGATCCGGCGCCTTGCCCCAGCGCGCGGTCGCCAGCACGTCGAGGCCGTACATGGTCGCCATCACTGGCGTGCCGTGTACGTAGTTGTAATCGCCGTTGGTGTAGCCGCTCTTGGTGAACGGGCCCACGGCCGGCGCGCCGGTAGGGGCGGCGCCGTTGTGGCAGCCGCCTTCGGCTTCGATCTGGGTCTTGTCGTTGTCCGGGATGACGGTGGTGGCGCTGTACATCACGATGGCGGCGCTGCGGCCGCTCTGGCCGGTACACGGTACGGATACGATCACGGAATGGCCGGCGGCCTTCAGTTCTTCATACAAAGCCTTGGTGTTGCTGGTCAGGCCATCGTCATTGACGAGGACGATATTCAGGGCAAAGGCAGGGCTGGCGCACAAGGCCAGCGCGGCGCTGATGGCTAAACGTTTCATGGATTTGCTTGCTCTCTCAACGTGGAAAAACCGTGAGGATAAGAAAACTTTATGACGGCGTTATGACATCTGTACGATATAAATTTGCTATATGGATGGCTAAAAAATACAGTTGTACGATTTATTGACTGAATCTATGTCAAAAAAAATGCCCGCACGAGGCGGGCATCTTGGACTGGAAGGAACGAGATTTATTGCTCAGGGAAGGCGTTGGTGGCTTTCGAGCCCCACACTGCATAGAACAGCACGTACAGTTCGCAGGCGGCGGTCAGCAGGAAGGAGGTTTGCAGGCCGACGGTGTCGGCCAGCCAGCCTTGCACCACTACCAGCGCGCCGCCGGCAATCGCCATGATCAGCAGGCCGGCGCCTTCCTCGGTCAGCGGGCCCAGGCCTTTGATACCCAGCGTGAAGATGGTCGGGAACATCACCGAGTGGAACAGGCCGACCGAGATCAGCGCCCACATCGCCACGCTACCAGTGCCCAGCGTCGCGATCATCATGACGATAAACGCGCCGATCGCGCAGAAGGCCAGCACGCGCTCGGCGGTGGTCTTGTTCATGGCCCATGCGCCGATGAAACGGCCCACCATCATGCCGCCCCACAGCAGGAACAGGTAATGCGCGCCTTGCTCGTGGCTCAGGCCGCCGATTTCCGGCTGCGCGGTGAAGTTGATGAACAGGTTGGCCACGCCGATTTCAGCAATCAGGTAGATGAAGATGGCCGGGATGCCGAACACCAGGTTGCGATGCTTCCACAGCGACATCTGCTTGCGCTCGTCGCCCGAGACGCGGCTGGTGTTGTGGTGCATGGCCGGCATCGGGAAGCGCGCAATCACCAGCGCCAGGATCACCAGCACGGCCGCGACGATCAGGTAAGGCAGTTGCACAGCTTGCGCGTCGGCCAGCTTTTCAGCCTGGGTCAGCACATGGCCGGCTTCGGCGGTGCCGGAAGCGGAACGGCCGAGGATCAGGTAAGCGCCAAACAGCGGCGCCAGCGTCGCGCCCAGCGAGTTGAACGCCTGCACCAGGTTCAGGCGCGCCGACGCGGTCTGCGGCGAGCCGACCACGGCCACGTATGGATTGGCCGACACTTGCAGCAAGGTGATGCCGCAAGCGATCACGAACAGCGCCACCAGCGTCACGCCGTAGGACGGCAGGCGCGCGGCTGGAATCATCAGCAGGGCGCCGACCGCCATCATGCACAGGCCGATCACCATGGATTTTTGATAACCCACCCGCTCAATCAGGCGCGCCGAGGGAATCGAGGCAAAAAAGTAGGCAATAAACCACACCGACTCAATCAAGGTGGTCTGGGTGTAGTTCAAATCGAACACGCTGCGCAGGTGCGGCAGCAGCGTATTGTTGATAACGGTGATGAAACCCCACGTGAAGAACAGGCTGGTCAGCAGGGACAACACGGCGCGGTTACTGGTGGAATGGGACTGCGGCTGCACCGCGTTAGCGGTGGCGGGGAGTGGTGCTGGCATCGGGAACGTCTCTGTTAGTTTAGTTAAGCCCTCATGCTATAGCAGGGCTGGCCTGATCTCCAATGCCAAAAAAACCAAGATCGATATCATTTGGATATAGCTCGGCCCGGATTCAGCCTGGCCACGATGAAATCGACAAAAGTCCGCACCCGCAGCGACAGGTGGCGCGCATGCGGGTACAGCAGGATGAAGGGGCGCGAGGTGCCGCCGTGCTGCGGCAGCAATTCGAGCAGGGCACCGCTGGCCAGATCCTGTTCGACGATGAAACGGTAGGTCTGCACCACGCCCGCGCCGCTGCGCGCCAGCGTGACGATGCCCAGCACATCCTCCGCGCAACTGAGGCCGCCCTCGGTGACCAGATCAAGCACCGCGCCGTCGCGCATGAAGGGCCATGGAATGCGCTTGCCGGTGCTGGGCAGGTCGAATTGGATGCATTCGTGCTTGCTGAGGTCATCCAGCGATTTGGGCGTGCCGGCGCGCTTGAGGTAGGCGGGGGCGGCCACCAGCACCAGTTCGGCGTCCTCCAGCTTGCGGGCGATCAGGTTGGAATCGGCCGGCGCGCGGCCGCGGATCGCCAGGTCGTAGCCCTCGTCGGCAAAGTCGATGTTGCGGTTGCTGACGTGGATGTCGATCGTGACGTCGGGATACTTGCGGCGGAATTCGCCCAGCAGCGGCAGCAGGCGGTAGTGTGCATACGGCGTCGGCGCGCTGATGCGCAGCGGGCCGGACGGCTTGACCTGCGCGCCGGTGATCTGGCGTTCGGCCTCGGTCAGCTGCGACAGCGCTTGGCGGCATTGCTCGAAGTAGAGCCGGCCGCCGTCGGTCAGGCGGATCTGGCGCGTGGTGCGCACGAACAGGCGCACGCCCAGGCGCTCCTCCAGCCGCGAGACGGAACGGCTGACGGCAGCCGGCGTCACCCCAGCCGCAGTGGCGGCGGCGGTAAAGCTGGAAAGCTCGGCGGCAAGGCAGAACAGCTCGATGCTACCGAGTAGCACATCATCAAATTGGCGTTTCATGGCGGTCTATTCATTACATGGTGTAGCAATTGTCTTGTGTTTCAGGCTGTTTATCAAGGTACTGCGCAAAAGTAAGATGGCTTCACCTTCTTAAAACCCTGAAAGGAAACATCATGAACAAGACTGTTATTGTGACTGGCGCATCGAGCGGCATCGGCTTTGCGGTTGCCGAGGCTTACCTGAAGCGCGGCTATAACGTGGTCGGCAACGCCCGCACCATCGAGCGCCTGAAAGCGGCGGCCGACAAGCTGGGCAATCCAGCCAACTTCGTGCTGGTGCCGGGTGATATCGCCAAGCCGGAAACCGCCAAAGCGCTGTTCGAGCGTGCCGTGGCCGCTTTTGGCAAGGTCGATATCCTGGTCAACAACGCCGGCATCTTCATCGCCAAGCCGACCACCGACTACACCGAGCAAGATCTGGACGATATTCTCAACACCAACCTGAAAGGCGTGTTCTTCCCATCGCAGCAAGCGGCTGCGCACATGGGCGCCAACAAGTCGGGCCATATCGTCAACATCACCGCCAGCATTGCGATCCAGCCGAACGTGAAAGTGCCGGCCCTGCTGCCAGTGCTGATCAAGGGCGGCCTGAACAACGCCACCAAGGCGCTGGCGATTGAATTGGCGGCGTCCAACGTCAAGGTCAATGCCGTGGCGCCCGGCATCATTGCCACCCCGATGCACAGCGAGGATGAGGCGACCCAGTCCTTCTTCCGCACCTTGGCGCCAACCGGCACCACCGGCGTGACCGACGACGTGGTCAACGCCGTGCTGTACCTGACTGAATCGAACTTCACCACCGGCACCATCCTGCCCGTCGACGGCGGCGGTAGCGCTGGTACTTGGTAAATCAAAGGAGAACACCATGCCATACGTAAATATCCGCGTTACCAATGAAGGCGTGACGGCTGAACAGAAACAGCAACTGATCGAAGGTTCGACCGATTTGCTGCAGCGCGTGTTGAACAAAGACCCAGCCACCACCTTCGTCATCATCGACGAAGTGGAGACCGACAACTGGGGCGTGAACCGCGAAAACATCACCTCGCGCCGCAAACGCGAGAAGGCGGCAAAATGAAGTTGCTGTACGTGGGCGATCCCATGTGCTCGTGGTGCTATGGCTTCGGCAAGGAAATGACCGAGCTGATGGCTATGCACCCTGAGCTGGATCTGGAAATCATCGTCGGCGGCGTGCGCGCTGGCGCTACCGATGTGCTCGATCAGGCGGGCAAGGAATTCCGCCTTGGGCACTGGGCAAGGGTAGAGGCGCAGAGCGGTTTGCCGTTCAACCGCGCTGCCTTGATGGCGCGTGAGAACTTTGTCTACGACACGGAGCCGATTTGCCGTGCCGTCGTCACCGCGCGCAAGCTGGCGCCGCAAGCTGATTTGCTGGCCGTGTTCCGCGCCTTGCAGAACGCATTCTATGTTGACGGGCGTGACACCACCAATGGCCGCGTGCTGGCCGAGGTGGTAGCGGCGCAGCTGCAATTGGACGCGGAGCAGGTGCTGCAAGTGTGGGAAGAACACGACACTATAGTGCAAACCAAGGCCGACTTTGTACGTGCCCGCGCCTTGGGCGTGCGCAGCTTCCCGGCCTTGCTGCTCGATACCGACCAAGGTATTTTCGAAGTCAGTGGCGGCTATGCCCATGCGGCGCAACTGGATCAGCAGTTGCAGCGGGTAATCGCCCAGCGCGGCCTCGCAGCTTAAAGCGGTAAACCCTCAGCGCGGCGCCGGCAACGGCGCCGCGCTTTTTGTTGTGGCGTGCGACAAGTTACTGCGGCCCTTTGTATGCTGGTCTCTTTCAAACCGACAGTGCGACGGAGCACCACATGATACAGGCGACCGATGCAAACGACTCCGGGTACGAGCTGTCAGCGACCTCGCTTGCGGTGCTGGCCATGCGCGAGGAGGTGTTCGACTTGTGGTTGGCACTGGTGCGCTCCGCAGTGGAACAGGCGATTGAAGTTCCGCGGCCGTTGCTGATCAATACATTGCCGGCCTTCTACGACAATATCGCCGAAGCCATGACGCCATCGTTTCCGCGTGCTCATGGCGCCAGCCATACGACCTCAATGTCCGCCCATGGCGGTGAACGCGCGCGCATGACGCCGTTCCGGGCCGACCAGATCATCCTTGAATACCAGCTGTTCCGCGATGCCATTGCCACCGTCGCTCACCGTAATGGTGTGCTGTTCACGCCAGAAGAGTGGCAGGTAGTGGTGCAGTCTATCGACGTTGCCGTGCGCGACGCCATCCGCGAGTTCTCGGCAATACACGAGAGCATCCGCGAGCGCATGGCCGCCACGCTGTCGCACGACATGGCGAACCCACTATCGCTGATTGTAGCCGGTTCGCAACTGATTGCGTTGGCGCCGGATGTCGAAACAGCGCGCCGCACCGCCCTGAAAATCCGTAACGGCGCCACCCGTCTCGGACAGATGATGATTGAACTGGTTGACGCGCTGACCTTTGACCGTGGCGTCAAGCCGCCCTTGAGCTTGTCTCAATTCGACATCAAAGACCTGATCCATGACCTCGCGCAGGAATTCAACGTCATGGTAGGGGGCAGGGTAGAGGTGGAGGCGCCGCCGATCATCGGCTACTGGTGCAAAAGCTCCATGCTGCGCGCGCTGGAAAATTTGTTGACCAATGCCTTCAAGTACGGTGATGGCAAGCGCGTGCGGATCAAGGCAGAAGAAATCCACGGGCGCTTAATGCTCACCGTCCACAACACCGGCAACCCGGTGCCAGACGAGCAGCAGGAGCGGATCTTTGAGTATCTGCGGCGGGAAGAGAACGGCAATGGCAAACACGTGGAAGGATGGGGCATCGGCCTGCCGTTCGTGCGCAGTGTGGCCGAGGGGCACGGTGGCAGCGCCGCTGTCGACAGCGCAGCCGCGACCGGCACCACCTTCATCATCGACATTCCGGTCGATTGCCGGCCGTATGTCGCGACGGCTTAGGACTTTGCCGCGGCTTCTCTGGCGCGCTTGCGCAGCGTGGTAACCGCCGTGCCCCCGACGCCCCAGTTGTCGGTTTCCACTTCGTCGATGATGACGAAGGTAGTGGCCGGATTCTTGTTCAGCACTTTTTGCAGCAAGTCGGTCACGCCCTGAATCAATTCCTGCTTTTGCTCAGCGGTCGCACCTTCATTGGTGATGCGGATATTTACGAATGGCATAGCTTTTCTCCTTGGTTAAAAATCGTCAAATAGGCCAACAGGGCGCCGCCCAGCAGCAGCGCCGTCGATACGGCCATCGCGGCTTCGATGCCGGCCAGAATAGCAGCCGTGGTCGGCGTTGCCACCAAGGCGCCGTACACCGCCACCCCCATCGCGCCACCCACCTGGCGCGCCGTGTTCAATACTGCGGACGCCGTGCCCGCTTGCTGCTTGCTGACCGAGGCCAGGATCGAGGTGGTCATGGCCGGCACCGCCAAGCCCATGCCGGCCGGGATCAGCGCCAGCCCCGGCAGCATGGCCCAGAAACTCGCCGATTCCGAAATCCCGAATATCCCCAGCAGCGCATAGCCGCTGCCGCCGATCAAGCCGCCAATTATCATCGGCAGCCGCGAGCCAACGCGTGCTTGCAGCCAGCCGCTAGTAATGTTCGCAAACAGGAAGGTGCCGGTCAGCGGCAGGAAAATCAGTCCCGCATGCAGCACCGAGAAGCCGCGCACTTTTTGCAGGTAAAAACTCAGCACAAAGATCACGCCATAGTAAGCAAAGTTGACGAATACGCCGAACAGCACGGCTGGCGTAAAGCCGGTCAGCCTGAATAATTGCAGTGGCAGCATGGGGCCGGCGCTGCGTTGCTCAACGCGGATAAACAGCACGCCCGCCGCCACGGCCACCAGCAGCGCAGCCAGCACCGCCGGATGCGTGAGGCCCAGCGCATGCACTTCAATCACTGCGCCGATAAAAGCGGTCAGCGCAATCACGGCCAGCACTTGCCCCGGCAGGTCGAAGCTGCGCGCCGGGCCGCTGTGGCGCAGCGCCGGCACCACGCGCAGCGTCAGCCAGAAGCCGAGCACGCAAATCGGGATATTCACCCAGAAGATGCTGCGCCAGCCAAATGCCGACATCAGCAAGCCGCCCAGCACCGGCCCGGCCGCAATCGACACGCCGCCTGCCGCCGTCCACCACGCAATGGCCTTGGCCAGCATGGCGCGGTCTTGCGCGTAGACTGCATTGAGGATGGACAGCGAACTTGGCACCAGCAAGGCCGCGCCGATGCCTTGCGCAGCGCGCGCTAGGTTGAGCGACAAGGCATCCGGCGCCATCGCGCAAGCGAGCGAAGCCAGCGTGAATAGCGCAAAGCCGCCAAGGAACACGCTGCGTGAACCAAAGCGGTCGCCCATGGCGCCGGCCGACAGCAGGAACACCGCAAAACCCAGCGTATAGGCGTCGACCACCCATTGCAACTGGCTCACGCCCGCTTGCAGCTCGCGGCCGATCTCAGGCAAGGCTACATTCACAATGGTAACGTCCAGCTGGACGATGATGAAGGCAAAGCTGCAAGCGAGCAGAATGGCCAGGGATGGAGAGGATTTCATGATGACGCCCCGTGTATCGATATTGCCACTATAGGCGTAACAACGCATCATGAAAAATGAATTATACTGAATCAATAATTCTTTAATTGAGAATGAATCATGGAACTCTCATCCCTGCGCATCTTCAAGACCGTGGCTGAGGAGGGCGGCGTGACCCAAGCCGCTGCCCGTCTCAACCGCGTGCAATCGAACGTCTCCGCGCGCCTGACGCAGCTGGAGGAATCGCTGGGCGTCACGCTATTCCACCGTTCCGGGCGGCGCATGCTGATCACGGAAGAGGGCGAGCGCCTGCTGGCGTACACCGAGCGCCTGCTGCAATTAGCGGACGAAGCGCAGGAAGCCATGCGCGGTGACCGCCAGCCGTCCGGCCCGCTGCGCATCGGTTCGATGGAAACCACGGCCGCCGCGCGTCTGCCGCAAGTGCTGGGACAATTCCACCGCCAGTATCCGCAAGTGGACTTGCTGCTCGATACCGGCCCCACCGATTATTTGGTGCAAGCCGTGCTGAATCATCGGGTCGATATGGCGCTGGTGGCCGCGCCAGTCGAGCGTCCCGAGTTGATGCAATTGCCGGTGTTTGATGAAGAGTTGGTGCTGCTGACCGACAGCCTGCACGGCCCGGTTAAATCGCCAACGGATGTGGCGCGCCGCACCTTGCTGGGATTCCGCAGCGGCTGTTCCTACCGGCGCCGCCTGGAGCGCTGGTTCGCTGAAGGCGGCGTATCGCCGGCGCGCATTGCGGAATTTGGCACCTACGAGGCCATCATTGGCTGCGTGGCGGCAGGCATGGGCGTGGCGATGATGCCGCGCGAAGTACTGAAGCTGCGCGAGTTGTCTCAATCCGTCCGCATTCACACCTTGTCCGCCGACATGGCGCGCGTGCAAACCATGTTGATCTGGCGGCGCGATATCGCCCAGCACGCGGCCCGCGATGCCTTTGCTGCCGCATTCGACGCGCTGCAAGAGCGCTAACCGAAGCGGCAAAACGGCCTTGGCTTACTGCTTTACCGGAGGCTGCTCGGTCGTGGTCGGCGGCGTGGTGGTTTGCGGTGGCACGTCCGGGGTAGGCGCATTTGGATTTGGCTGGGTCGCGGTGCCGCCTTCCGTGGCCGGCATGTTGCTGACTGGCGGCGTGGCCGGAGCCGGCGTGGCTTCAGGCACTGGTGGCGGTGCGGTTTCCTTTTTCTGGCAGCCGCTGATAACGGCCACGGTAGCGATCAGTGCGCAAGCGATTTTGCCGGTGAGATGCAGTGGTTTCATGGTGGAATTCCTCCTGTTGGATGGCTAGAATGTCCATCGTATCCATTCCTGAGATCCGTCGTGTCGGCGTGCTTGCAGTGCGCTTGTAGGACTACTGCCCGTGCTTGCGGTTAGAATATTGGCATTTCGTTCAACACCGGGGGATTCCATGCGTCGTTACCTTGCAGTCGCACTGTTGGCCTTGTTCTCGCTGGAGTCTGGCGCCAGTGAATCGGCCAACGGCAGCTTCACCGCCACCAAGAGTTGCGAGGCATTTTCCTCCTTCGCCAAGCGCGCCAATCCCGGCGAGGTAAAAGTCGCCGCCGGCACCGCTTACACCGTTCGCGAAATCAACAAGACCGACTACGACTGGCTGCGCGTTGAAGTGCCGGGCGCGCAACCGTCGCTGCGCTGGGTGCAGCGCGAGTGCGGCACGCCGTCGCTGGATGAAAAGCAGTCCGGCCGTCCTGCGCCGGAAGCATCGGGCGAAGTGTGCTCGGCGCCGAATCAGCAAGACAGCTACGTGCTGGCCATCACATGGCAGCCGGGCTTCTGCGAACACGCCAAATACAACGGCAAGAAGCCGGAATGCGACGCCATGAACAGCGGCGCGCTGGAAGCCAAGACGCTCAGCCTGCACGGCCTGTGGCCAAACAAGAAGGAATGCGGCACGCAGTACGGCAGCTGCAACGGCCCGGCCTTCGCGCTGAGCAAAGACACCATCGAGAAAATCGCGCCGTGGATGCCCAACTTCTTCTACGAGCGCAGCTTCGGCGCGTATGAGTGGAACAAGCACGGCAAATGCCAATCGCTGCCGCCGGACGATTACTTCATCAAGGCCGTATCGGCAGTGCGCGTGGTGAACGAATCGGAAGTGGGCAAGATCGTGCTGGGCAATACCGGCAAGAGCTTCAAGGTGCAGGATTTCTTCGACCGCGTGAAGAAACGCTACGGCGATAAGGTGGCCGACACCATCACGCTGGTCTGCGTGCAGCGCAAATATCTGCAAGAGATCCGCGTATCGCTGGCGCTGGACTTCAACACCGAGCGCGACCTGCCGCAGATGGTGGCGAACGCGCGTCCGGCAGGCCCGCGCGTTCTCGGCTGCGATGACGAGATTTATGTCGAAGCAGCCGGCAAGAACTAACGCTTAAAGCTTACGCTGCGAAGCCGCCGTCGATCAGCAGGTCGGCGCCGGTAACGAAGGCTGCTTCAGGACCAGCCAGGTAAGCCACCATCGCTGCCACTTCTTCTGCTTTGCCGTGGCGTTTCAGTGCCATCAGGCCGTGCAGGGCGGTAGCGAAATCGCTGTCGGCCGGGTTCATGTCGGTGTCGACTGGGCCAGGGGCAACGTTGTTGACGGTGATCTTGCGGGCGCCCAAGTCGCGCGCCATGCCTTTGACCAGACCGGTCAGCGCCGATTTGCTCATCGCGTAAGCGGCGCCGCCTTCGAACGGCATGCGCTGGGCGTTGGTGCTGCCGATGTTGATGATGCGGCCGCCGTCTTTCATGTGCTTGGCTGCTGCTTGCGATGCCACGAACACCGAGCGCACGTTGATGGCAACGGTGCGGTCGAAGTCTTCCAGCGAGAATTGGTCGACTGGGCCCAGGGCCAGCACGCCGGCGCTGTTGACCAGGATGTCCAGGCGGCCGAAGCGTTCTGCCACGCTGTCGATGGCTTTGGTCAGGGCTGCTGCATCAGCGGCGTCGGCTTTCAGGGCGATGGCTTCGCCGCCGGCGGCCTTGATTTCTTCGACCAGTGCTTCGGCAGCGATGGCCGAGGCAGCGTAGCCGATGGCGACTTTGGCGCCTTCGCTAGCGAGGCGACGGGCGGTTGCAGCGCCGATGCCGCGCGAACCACCGTTGATGAAAGCTACTTGACCGTTGAGTTTGGTGTTCATGATGTTTTCCTTTCGGGTTGGTTGATGAACACAGTATGGTCTTCCCCGGCTTGTCTTTGTAGTCATGAATTTGCGTGTACAGTTTCAACCTTTGGTATAAGATAAGCGCATGTTTACCGAACTCAGCAGCTATCTCGATGCCTTTATTGCCTCTGCCGACGAGGGCAGCTTCTCTGCGGCCGCGCGCCGTCTTGGACTGACGCCGGCGGCGGTCAGCAAGAGCGTCAACCGGCTGGAGCTGCGGCTGGGCGTGCGCCTGTTCCAGCGCAGCACCCGCAGCTTGGCGCTGACCACCGACGGCGAGCGCTTGTACGGGCAGGTGCGCCTGCCGTGGAATGAAATCGGCGATGCGCTTACCGACCTGAGCCAGGGCGCGGGCAAGCCGGCCGGGACGTTGAAAGTATCGCTGGCCTACACCGTGGGGCGGCAGTATTTCGTGCCGCTGCTGGAGGAATTCTCGCGCCGCTACCCGGACGTGGTGCCCGACCTGTATTTCGATAACCGGCAGGTCGATTTGATCGCGGAAGGTTTCGACATCGGCATCGGCGGCGGCATTGAATTGACCGATGCGCTGATCGCGCGCGAACTGGCGCGGGTTGATATTGTGCTGGCCGCATCGCCGGCCTATCTGAAAGCGCACGCCGCGCCCACCACGCCGCAGGAATTGACGCGCCATCGCGGCCTGCTGCGCCGTTCGCTGAGCACTGGCCGCCTGGTGCCGTGGACGCTGAAGCATCGCAGCGGGCAGGAGATCGTCGCCAGCGTGCGCCCGGTGGCGGTGCTGGACGACCCGGAAGCCATCGCCCGCGCCGCAGCGTGCGGCATGGGCATCGCCATGCTGCCGCTGCCGCACGCCTTGCCGCTGCTCGATAGCGGCGAGCTGGTGCGCGTGCTGCCGGACTGGCATGCGGAGACGCGGCCGCTGTCGATCTACTATTCCAGCCGCAAGCTGGTGCCGGCCAAGGTAAGAGTGTTTGTTGATTACATGGTGGAGCAGTTCCGCGCCAGCGGCCACGCCAAGCGCTTCCGCCAAGACTAAAAGGAGACGGTTCGATGAAGTTCCAGGCAGGATTTGTAGCATTGCTGTTGGCAGGGCAGGCATGGGCCGGTGTCGGCATTCAAGCCGATAACGCGCAGTTGCAGTACACCGGACGTATCGACTTTGCGGATCGTACGCGCCCCGTGTTGTCGTGGCCCGGCACCAGCATTGAAGGGAACTTCACCGGTTCGAGTCTCGCGGTCAAGCTGGACGACCAGTTGGGCAAAAACTTCTTCAACGTTTTCGTCGACGGCAAACTGGCCGTGATCGAGGCGGCGCAGGGAAGCAAGAGCTATGCGGTCTTCAACGGCTTGCCGGCCGGCGCGCACCACTTCCTGATCACCAAGCGCACCGAGGGCGAGGAGGGCGGCACGGTGTTCCAGGGACTGGAACTGGCAGACGGCGGCAAGCTGCTGCCGCCCCCGCCGCGCAAGCAGCGCCGTATTGAATTCTTTGGCGACTCGATCACCAGCGGCATGGGCAATGAATCGCCGGACGACGGCCCCGATGACCTGCGCAAGGACAAGAATAACTACATGTCCTACGCTTCGATCACGGCGCGCGCGCTCAATGCCGAGGCGCACATCACCTCGCAAAGCGGCATCGGCGTGATGATCAGCTGGTTCCCGTTCACCATGCCGGATTTTTATGATCAGCTGAGCGCCGTCGGTAACAACGACAGCAAGTGGGATTTCAAATCGTGGACGCCGGACGTGGTGGTGGTCAATCTGTTCCAGAACGACCGCTGGCTGATCGACCGCGAGAAGCGCCTGTCGCCAATGCCGGACGACGCGCAGCGCATCCAGGCTTATCGCACTTTTGTGCAGAAGATCCGCGCCTTGTATCCGCGTGCCTACATCGTCTGCGCCTTGGGCAGCATGGACGCGGTGCAGGAAGGTTCCAAGTGGCCGGGCTATGTGCGCACGGCGGTGGATCAGATGCGCGACGGCGGTGATCAGCGTATCGACACCATCGTCTTCCCATGGAACGGCTTCGGCGGACATCCGCGCGTGAAGCAGCATCAAACCAATGCCGCGCTGCTGACGGCCTTTATCCGCCAGAAGGCCGGCTGGTAAGTTTTATCAAAAAAACATTTTTAATATACAATCTCCGGTAGGAATTTTCCTACGGGGGAGATTGATGCGAAATGTCATCGGAGTGTTGGCCGGGGTGATGCTGGCGGGCGGGCTGTCGGGCTGCTCGTCGCTGCGCATCCATAGCGAGGCGCGGGACAAGCAGGGGCAGGCGGCGCAGGAGGCTTATAAAAAGGTCGACCTGTCGGCCATCTTCTCCACGGCTTCCGATAATCTGAACAAGCAGCTGGTGACGGAGCTCGATTCGCAAGACCGGTTGGGGGCGGCGATCCGCGCCACCGATTTGGCCGCCATCGTTCAGTCGAGTAACTTGCATAACAGCGTGGTGGCCAAGATTGACCAGCGGCTGCTCGAGGTGGGAGGTGCAACGGCGACCTCGCCGGAGGCCATGCAAAAGTATCTCGACAAGCTGTCGACGTTTAAAGAGATCAAAGAGGCGCAAGAGGATGTAACGCGCTACTTCAAGCGCGCCGGGCTGCCTGCGCCGCAATGTAATCAGCCAGTCCCGGACGCGATACAGCAGGCGCTCCAGAATGCCTCCGGCAATCTGCGGTTTGGCATCCAGGGCCAGCTGGATAAGGCGGCCCGCACCTGCGCTAAAGCTGCGGAACTGGGCACGGTATGGAATAGCTTCGACGGTTCGGAAATCGCCAAAGCCGTGGCAACCGCCAACGCCGACCAAAAAGATTACGACGCGCTTGCCGCCGCATCGAAGGTGCTGACCGTCGCTTACAACAAGGCCCGCAAAGAGTACGACGAAGCAGCCGCCCAGGGCGACAGCGAAGAGAACAAGAAAAAAGTCCAGGAAAAAGCCAAGCAGCTTGGCGATGCGATCGACAAGCTGGATCAGGCCAAGGACGCCATTTCGACTGAATTCATCAGTCAAGAGCGGATCGACGCGGTGCAGAAGTTTGTCGATGTGGTGCTGCGCGGACTGGAAGAGGGCAAGGCTCCGAGCGACGCCACCTCGGCGCAAGCCGCATTCATCCTGATTCCGCAGCAAGTGGACAGCTTCAAGAGCGCCATGGCAGCGGCCCAAACGCCGATGCTGGAACCGCTGGCGATCCGCAAGAACCTTGAACAGATTAAGCTCGATGCCGCCAAGCGCGAACTGGCGCTGCTGAAGCGCCGCATCCAGCTATCCACTCAAATCGTGGATGCGCTGAATACGGAGTTGATGGCGTTGTCCCGCGCCTCGCGCCAGCTGCATGAAGCCAGCAGCGACGGCAAGTCGTCGCTGGATGCGCTGTACGGCAACGGCCCGGTGATGCAAGCCTTCGCCAAAACCAGCGGCGCCGATGCGACCAAACTGTATGACGCCGTCGCTACTTATCTTGATGATCAGGCCCGTTTGCGCCCGACCGTGGACAAGCTTAAGTACCAGCGCTTGGCCACCTATCACCAGGTTTCGCTAGTCTATGCCGAGACCAATGCGCGCCAGTGGATGAATCTCATCGCTGCATCGGTGGATCAAACCGCGGAATCGGCCAGCGGCGGGCTTAAGCCGGACACCATCAACCAAGCCATTCAAGCATTGGCTTTGTTCTGGATCGCTCACGGAGTGAATTGATGAAAATATCCTCTCTCTTTTTGTTGGCATTGCTGGCGCTGGGCGGCTGCGCTTCTACGCCTCAAGCCGCGCTGGATCAAGCCAACCACGGCGCGGCGCTATCGATGGGACTATCGGCGGAACTGCAGCGCTTTAGCGAGCAGGAACAGCGCGTGATGGCGATCCGTCAGGCAGAAATCGCCAGGAACAATGCAGCGGTAGCCGCCGTCAGCGCGGATCAAGAGTACGACCTTGCGCTGCTGCGGGCGTCGAACCGCAAGGCAGAAACCGATTTGTACAAAACGCTGCTGGCGCTGAGCGACGCCCGCGCGGCCGCTGCAAAAGCGGCGCTGATCGACGCTGAGAAGGCTGCCAAAGAGTTCGATAACTTGCTGGCCGCGCTGCCAGACCGCACCAAAGAAATCGACGGCGTAACTACTGCGCTGACTGCGCTCGGGCGGCAGTTATCGGCCGGCGAACGCTATCACGCGGCCAAGGATTTTGTCGATCCCGTGCGCAAGACCATCAAGGATAGCAAGGAAAAAATCGAAGAAGCAAACAAGGCGGCACAACCCAAAATTGACTAACGGAGAGTGTGATGGCTGATAATCCCCCATTGTTGGCGGCAGCGTCCAACAGCCCGGAGATGCTGTATGTGCGCATGTACCACGAAACCATCGATGCGTTGAACAGCGCCATCGCCAAGTGCGACGTGCTGGCCACCAGCGCGACCGATGCTGGTGTGCGCTCCGACGCTCGCGCCAGGTATCTTGAGGCGCGGCGCGACAAGCATTTGGCCGAAGAGCTTTACTATGCTTGGGAAAGCGGTAGCGACACCACCGTTCACGCGCCGTCGCAGGAGGTGTTGGACGTGACTATTAAACTGGCCAAAGAGCTTGCCGACATCACTACCTCCGAGAAAAAACTGACGAAGATTATCGAGCTATTCACCAAAGTTGCAACGGCCTTCACCTCGTTGCATCCCAATGCCTGAGATGGGCATTATGCGGAAATCGTCATTTTTTAGGGCCGTACCCTACAAGACGAAGTAAAGCTGGAAGCTTACATTACTAGCTTGACCAACTCTCCGGCCTTTATGATGCGCTACGCACCCTCATTCCATCATCGTCGCTTGTTGTTGCAGGGAGCCGCTGGCGTGGCGCTGGGTTCTGCCTGGATTTCACCAGCATCGGCCGCCGCCGCGCATAACGTGATCGCAGCCAAGGCCAGGGCGCTGCCGCTATCGTCGGTGCGCCTGCTGCCATCAATCTACGCCGACGCGCTGCAAGCCAACCAGGCCTACTTGCTGCGCCTGAGCGCCGACCGCTTCCTGCATAACTACCATCGCTTTGCCGGCCTGCCGACCAAGGGCGCAATCTACGGCGGCTGGGAGTCCGACACCATCGCCGGCGAGGCGCTGGGCCATTATCTGTCCGCGTTGTCGCTGATGTACGCGCAAACCGGCACGCCGGCGCTGAAGCCGCGCATCGATTACATCGTGGCTGAACTGGCGCGCGTGCAGCAAGCGCAAGGCGATGGCTACGTGGCCGGCTTTATGCGCAAGCGCAAAGACGGAAAAGTGGTCGACGGCAAAGAGATCTTCGCGGAGATTATGCGCGGCGAAATCCGCTCGGCAGGCTTTGATTTGAACGGCTGCTGGGTACCGCTGTATAACTGGCACAAGGTGTTTGCAGGCTTGTTCGACGCGCAGACTTACGCCGGCAATCAGCAGGCATTGCAAGTGGCGCTGGGCCTCGCGGGCTACATCGATAAAGTGTTTGCGTCGCTGAACGACGAGCAGGTGCAGCAGGTGCTGGCTTGCGAGCATGGCGGCATCAACGAGAGCTTTGCCGAGCTATATGCGCGCACGCAGGATAAGCGCTGGCTGTTGCTGGCGCAGCGCCTGTATCACACCAAGGTGCTGGCGCCGCTGGCGCAAGGCCGCGACGAATTGGCCAATCTGCACTCGAATACGCAAATCCCCAAGCTGATCGGCCTCGCGCGCTTGCACGAATTGACCGGCCGCCAAAGCGACGCCGATGCGGTGGACTTTTTCTGGAAGCGTGTCACGCAGCATCACAGCTACGTCATCGGCGGCAACGGCGACCGTGAATACTTCTCGGCGCCTGACTCCATCGCCGCCCACATTACCGAGCAAACGTGTGAAGCCTGCTGTAGCTACAACATGATGAAGATGACGCGCCATCTATACAGCTGGGCCCCGGATGCGGCTTACTTCGATTACTACGAACGCGCGCACTTGAACCACATCCTCGCGCATCAGAATCCGCGTACCGGCATGTTCACTTACATGACGCCGTTGATGTCCGGCGTGGCGCGGGAGTTTTCCAGCGAGGAGAATGACTTCTGGTGCTGCGTGCTGTCCGGCATGGAGAGCCACGCCAAGCATGGCGATTCGATCTATTGGGAGAATGGCGATACGCTGTTCGTCAATCTCTACATTCCTTCAACGGTGGAATGGAAGGCGGCGCGGCTTGAGCTGAACACCGGCTATCCGTACGAGGGCGATATCGATCTGAAGGTGCGGCGCTTGGCAGGGCAGCGCGAGTACACGCTGGCATTGCGCATTCCTGCTTGGGCATCGAGTCACACAGTGCTGGTCAACGGCAAGCCGCACGCGGTCAACAAGGACAAGGGCTATGCGTTGATACGCCGCCGCTGGAAGGCTGGCGATACGGTGCGCTTGTCGCTGCCGCTGGAGTTGCGGATGGAGGCTGCGGCGGGAAATGCCAACGTGGTAGCGCTGCTGCGCGGGCCGATGGTGCTGGCGGCCGATCTTGGCCCGTCGGATAAGCCGTTCAGCGGTCTCGCGCCGGCGCTGGTGGGGGCGAATATTCTCGGTTCGTTTGCGGAAGCGGATAAGCGCAAGGCGGTGTATCGCAGCGAGGGCAGCGGGCGTCCGGGTGATATGAAGTTCACGCCGTTCTATGCGCAGTATGAGCGGCGCGCGGCGGTGTACTTCAATGCGTACACGGAGGCGGAATGGGCGGCGTCGGAAGTGGCGTTCCGCAAGGAGGAAGCGCGGTTGAAGGATCTGGCGGATCGCTCGGTGGATGTGATGCACCTGGGCGAGATGCAGCCAGAGCGAGACCATGACCTGCAATCGGATATTTCATACCCTGTGTCCTACCGTGGCCGCAATGGCCGCGATGCGCGCACCGGCGGCTACTTCAGCTTCCGCATGAAGTGCACCAACGGGCCGCTGGTGCTGCAAGCCAGTTATTGGGGCGAAGAGCGCAATCGCGACTTCTACATCAGCATCGATGGCGAGCGGATAGCGCACGTGAAGCTGGACGGCAGCCATCCGGGCGTGTTCATCGACGAGGAATACGCGGTGCCGGAGAGGCTCACCAGCGGCAAGGCTAGCGTGACGGTGCGCTTCGAACCGGAGCCAGGCCACACCGCCGGGCCGGTATTCGGCGTGCGGTTATTCACGCAGCGTGCCGTCACTTCTTCTTGATCGGCTGTGTTTTTGCGACGCTGCGGGTTTGATTGGCTTGCGCCAGCGCGGCGGCGCAGTCTACCGGTTCCACTTTGCCGGGATTGACCAACGGGATAATCGCAGCCACCGGATTGACCATGGTTGCCAACGCCACCGCCGCACCAGCCTTGAGCGCCAGCGGGCCTTTCTGCGGGCCGACATCGGGGTTGGTGAACGTACCCTTGGCATACAGCGGCGTGCGCAGCGAGATAATGCGCACGCCCTTGGTTTGCGGCCGCACGTCCAGATCCAGCGTTTCCTTGGCCATGTTCACATTGCCGCTCACGTTAATCACTGCTTCCTGCGTATCGACCACGAAGCGGCGCGTCTGCGCTTTACCGTTTTCCACCACGAAGTCGCCGGCCGCGCAGTTCAACTGAATCTGCTTATCGCCAAACAGCTTAACGAAGACCAGATTGGCGATGTTCAGGCCAGCCGCTTCCAATATGAATTTGCTGACGGAGCCTTCGCTGACCGTAGCGCCCATCTCGCCGCTGGACGTCGCCAGCATGGCAGACACCGAGTTGCCCCTGCCGGCCAGCGCAGCATCGGCACTCACTTCGCCCACGCTGGCCTGCATCGATTCCAGTTTTGGGAATAGCTGACGGATCTTCAGGTGGCGCGCGGCCATGCGGATCTGCGCGTCGATCTGCTTCTGGCGACCATCGAGCTTGATGTTGGAGGTGATGTCGCCACCCGCCATGCCGAAGTTGAGCGGCGTGAGCGTGAGAACTTTGTCCTTCATGATGATATGAGTGTCGATGTCTTGCAGCGGAATGTCGTGTGTGCGCACCAGCTTCTTGCCGCTGAATTTAACGTCGGCGTCCAAGGCATCCCATTTGGCGGTGTTGAATTGTTCGGCGGGGAGAGCCTTGTTTTCGGCCGTGCCGTTGGTGCCGATGGTGGGGCCGAGGTCTTCCAGCCGCAGTTGGCGCGAGGTGATTGTGCCTGTCAGCAGCGGGCGTGGTTTGCGTGGCGTATAGGCCAGCGTGCCTTCAAGGTCGCTGCCGCCGACGGTGCCGCTGAAGTTCTTGTAAGTCCAATTCCATACCTCGCCGGATTTTTTACCAATCAAGCGGCCGGTGGTAGCGTAGGGCGGCGTCGTGGGCAACAGCACGCCGGTTAGCGGATACAGGTCGGCCATGCTGGCGCCGGCCAGTGACAGTTTCAGATCAAGTCCTGCAGGGGAGCGCGGGTCGGTCACCATGCCTTCGATAGCGATTTTGTTCTTGCCCAGATTGGCGTTGGCTTGCACCGGGAAGTTGGCGTGTTCATCGCGTAGTGCCAGCACTTTGCCGATCTTGCCACCACCGGTGACCGGTGCGTTGCGGTAGCTGCCGCTGAGATCAAAGCGCAGGCCGTATTGTTGGGCGTCCTGGTTGATGCCGCTGGCTTTGGCGCGCAGATCGAGTTGAATGGCGTCGTCAAGATAGCGCAGATCGCCTTCGCCTAGCGTCAGGCGCTGGATATCGATGTCCCATTCAGACGGGCCGTTGTCTTTGAACGTCCACGTATTGCTGCCATCCGCGCGGCGCTGTGCGGCAACATTGACTTTATCGACGGCGAGGTCGGTGATGGCGACTTCCTTGTGCAGCAGAGGCAGCGGATGCAGCGCGACCTCAATGCTGCCGATATCGACCAGCCGCGGGCCGCTGGTCGTCCAGGTGGGATTGGCGATGCTGACATTGGCTGCGTTGATGCGCGGACGCGGCACGTAGCGCCGCCAGCCTGCTTCGTCGCCGCGCTCCCAGCGCACGCGCAGATCGCCGTTGATGGCGAACTCGCGGCCTATGGATTCGGACACGCGCTTGTTGATCCACGGGCGGGCGCGATTCCAGTCGAAAGTCAGCACGAATATGACAGCCGCGACCAGCACCAGCAGCAGCGCGGTGGACAGGCCAAGCACGATTTTGAGTGGGCGTGATAGTTTCATGGTTGCCCATGCTACGCCGCGCGTGTCCGGTGTTATGTGCGCCACGCCACAGAGGAGTTAAACCGGCGGCTTGCCCACGAGGTAGGCGTGCAGGAGTTCGCGGTCTTCTGAGCCGAGCAGGTAGTGGAATTCCCCGCCACCTGCGTAGCGACGGGCAGGCCGTCGCGGAACAGCACGCGGTTGCCCGCCAATGCCGGTACTTTGTCGCCGGGGAGCAGGGTGCCGCAAAGGTTCAGCGGGTCGATGGCGGAGATGCACACGTAGCTGCCGTCGTGCGGACGGCGGCGCATGTCGCGCAGCAGCGGGATGGCTTCGGGCAAGGCGAATTGTTCGCCCGAGAGACCGGCGACAAAGCGGCCGCCGCGAATTTCGCCGCGCGCTTCAAGGCGATGGTAGACCGGCAGCAGTTCGCGCCAGCTTGGCATCCAGGCCGCCTCGCGCTCCAGCAGCCGCCAGAACATCACGCCGTAGCGCCGCAGCAGCGTCATCGCCACGTGTTCCAGCACCGCCGGCTCGGTGCGCGGCTTGCGTCCCGCCGGCGCCGCAGTGCGCGCGCCATCGCCTCGGCGGATGATCGCCCAGCGGCCGGCTTCTTCCATCGTCGGGCCGGCGCCTCGGCGGCGGCGCTTGTCGTTGCTGGCGCGCTTGTTGGCGGGGACGAGCATCGCGCGCAAGCCGGCGTAGCTGTCGGCGTTGACCAGGCCTGTCGCTACCAGCTCGCCTAGTGTGTTCTCCAGCTCTACCGGCAGCAGGCGCGCGTCGTGCGATAGCTCATCGAAGAACATGGCGCCGTGTTGCTGCAGCGTTTCCAGCACGCGGGCCGCGCGCGGCGATAACTGCACATCGCCCGCCGTTGCGGGCAGCGCGTGCCACGCGCTCACTTGGCGGCGCGGCAGCAGCACCAGCGGCGTGCTGCGTACCGGCCCGCCCGCCGCACTGGCTGGCGCACCGACACGCGTCCACACGATTTTGCCAGCCCTGCATAAGTCATCCAGCCACAAAGCCGAATAGTCGCGCAGGCGCAGGGCTAGTAGATCGCTTTCCCATGCACCGGCGGCGGCTTCGTAGCCTTCCAGTTGCGTCAGCAATTCCGGCAGCGCATCGATACCTTGCAACTGCGAGTCCGGCGCGAGGTGCTGCCACTCGAACAGGAAGCGCATGAAATCCTGCCGCTCGACCGGTTCGATCTCGCGCCGCAGGCTCTTGATCGTGTAGCGATGAATGCGCGCCAGCAGATGCCGCTCGCACCATTCCTCCGCCGTGGCGCCGGGCGTGAAGCGGCCGCGCATGACGTAGCCCTCGCTCTCCAGCTGCGTCAGCGCGATGACGACCGTGGATGCAGGCAGCGCAAGCGGCGCCGCAATCGCCGCTACCGTCTGCGGACCAAAGCCACTCAAGCGCGCCCGCAAAATCTCCACCAGCGCCGCATCCCGCGTCCACTCCTCGTCGCTCCCGCCGCTCCGTGCAGCCTCCGCCCCCTCAGCGCCGCCCGCCACCATCGCGCCGTCCGCCGCCGCAACCTTCACGCTCCCCGGCGGCTGCGCGCACGTCGCATCGGGCCACGCGGCGCGGGCGCAGGCCGCTCGCTCGCGGGCGATCCAGAGGTCTGCGCCGCTGTGCGCATCTTGCAGCCGCATGGCGCGGCCGCTGGCCGCAAGACCATCTATCCATTCCTGCCAGCCGCTTTCCCGCGCCACCTCGAACGGCGTAACGCAAGCCAGCGACATCAACGCCTCGTGCATCTCATCGCTATTGCGCACCGTCGGCCAAGCCTCCGCCGCCACCGCCGCAATTGCGCCCACATCCAGCGCACCCATATCATCGGTAGACGCCGGATCCGTCCAGCGCCGATTCATCACCGCCTGCGTACGCCGCTCCTCTAGCGGTGCGTCATCCAAAAACGCATACGGCCGCGCATTCAAAATCTCCATCGCCAGCGGGGAGGGTGCAGGCAAATCACGCGCCAACAGCCGCACCTCGCCAGCCTCCATGCGCCGCAACAGCGCCAGCCAGCCTTCGCTATCCATCGCCTCGTGCAGGCAATCATCCAAGGTTTGATCCACCAGCGGATGGCTAGGCAGCTCGCGCTCTCCAACGATATTCTCCAGGCACGCCGCCTGATCCGGGAACACCGCCGCCAGCAAATCGTCACTCTTCATGCGTTGAAGCTGCGGCGCGACCTTGCGCCCGCCGGTAAAGCGCGGCAAGGCCAGCGAAGTGGTCGCATTCCACCGCCAGCGCACATTGAACAAGGGCGCATCGAGCAAAGCCTGCACCAGCACATGCTCCGCTGTGCTGGACTTCAAATAGCGCCATACCTCATCGAGCGGAAAACTATGGCTGTCCGACAGCGACAGCACGATTGCATCCTCGGTGGCCGCCGCCTGCAACTCAAAATTAAACGTGCGGCAGAAGCGCTTGCGCAGCGCCAGCCCCCACGCCCGATTAATCCGGCTGCCGAACGGCGAATGCAGCACCAGCTGCATGCCGCCCGATTCATCGAAAAAGCGCTCCATTACCAGCGTATCGCGCGTCGGCAGTGCGCCGAGCGCGGCCCGCGAACGCGCCATGTATTCGGCAATCTGACGCGCCGACGCATCCTGCAAACCGAGGTGCTCCATCAGCCAGTCAACGGCGCTGTCAATCGCCTCCTCGCCATCCGGCGCCGCCGCCAGCAAGCGGTCAATCTCGCCACGCAGCCGTGCGACGCCCATCGATAATTCATCACTGCGCCCCGGCGCCTCACCGAGCCAGAACGGAATATTCGGCGCCGCGCCATGCGCGTCCTCCACCCGCACCTTGCCGGCTTCAATGCGCTGGATGCGATACGAGGTATTCCCAAGCTGGAAGACATCGCCGGCCAAACTCTCGACCGCAAAATCCTCGTGCACCGTGCCGATGTTATGGCCCTGCGGTTCCAGCAGCACCGTGTAATCGGCGTTGTCCGGTATCGTCCCGCCAGACATGACCGCCGTCATCTTGCCGCCGCGCCGTCCGCGCAGCGTGCCGCTGACCGTATCGCGGTGCAGATACGAACCGCGCACGCCTTGGCGGCTGGTGTAGCCATCGGTCAGCATATGCAGCACATCGTCATACTGCTTGCGCTGCAATTGCGCGTAGGGCGAGGCGCGAAGCAGCATCTGATACAAGCCTTCTTCGCTCCACTCGCGGCAAGCCACTTCGGCCACGATCTGCTGCGCCACCACGTCCAGCGGCGCAGGCGGGATGCGCAGCGCATCCAATTCATCGCGCCGCACGCAATCCAGCAGCGCCGTGCATTCGATTAAATCATCGCGCGAGGTAGGGAACAGCCGTCCCTTGGGTAGTCCGCCAACATGGTGGCCCGAACGGCCCACGCGCTGAAGGAATGCGGCAATACTGCGCGGCGAACCAATCTGGCACACCAGGTCCACATCGCCAATGTCGATGCCCAGCTCCAGCGAAGCGGTAGCGATCAACACCCGCAACTCGCCGCGCTTGAGACGCTGTTCGGCATCCAGCCGGTATTCCTTGGCTAAGCTGCCGTGGTGCGCGGCCACGTGCTCTTCACCCAGGCGATCCGCCAGATGGCGCGCCATGCGTTCGGCCATGCGCCGCGTATTGACGAAGACCAGCGTGGTGCGGTGCATGACGGTCAACTCGGCCAGCCGGTCGTAGACGCGGTCCCACACGTCATTTGCCATTACGGCTTCCAGCGGCACCGGCGGCAGTTCGAGATTCAAATCGCGCGCCCGCACGTGGCCTACGTCCACCACCGCACACGGACGCCCAGTCCCGGCCAGGAACTGCGCTACCGCCGATATCGGTTTCTGCGTAGCCGACAAGCCAACCCGCACCGGCGGCTGCGCGCACAGTGCGTCCAGCCGCTCAAGACTCAGCGCCAGGTGGCTGCCACGCTTGCCGCCTGCCACCGCGTGGATCTCGTCCACGATCACCGTGCGCACGCCTGCCAGCATGGCGCGGCCGCTGTCCGACCCTAGCAGCACATACAGCGACTCCGGTGTCGAAACCAAAATGTGCGGCGCGCGCTTGCGCATGGCGTTGCGTTCGGCCTGCGTAGTGTCGCCGGTGCGCACCGCCGTGCGGATGCCGTGTGGCGGCAGGCCCATGTCCTCCAGCGCCTGGCCGATGCCTTCCAATGGCGCCAGCAGGTTGACGCCGATATCGTTGGACAGCGCCTTCAATGGCGATACATACAGCACCCGTGTCTCATCGGGCAGCGGCGTGTGGCGGCTTTCACACACCAGCGCATCGATGGCGGCTAAAAAAGCGGTGAGGGTCTTGCCGGAGCCGGTCGGCGCGGCAATCAGCGTGGTCTGGCCGGACTGGATTAACGGCCAGGCGCGCCGCTGCGCCTCCGTCGCGCCGGGGAAGGCCGCTTCAAACCACGCCGTCACGGCGGGATGGAAGCGATACAAATCGGCAGCGTGCAGGGCGTCATTCATGAGGGCTAGATGGCGACGTTGGGACGGATCTCAATCAAACGTAGAGTTGTTTCTAAGCATGATAAGCTTGGAAACATTGTAAATCATGAAGCAAGCTAGCCATGCCCAACTCTGTGCCCCACGATATTCCCCGGTTTTTAACCGCGCCCGGCGAGATGGGCGCGCGTATCTGGGCGCATGACTGGGAAAGTACGCCACTGGGTCCGATCGCCGGCTGGCCGCACAGCTTAAAGACCGTGATTAACCTGATGCTCAACTCTCCGCAGCCGATGTGGATGGGCTGGGGCGAGCAGGTGACGTTTTTATACAACGATGCTTACATCGATGTCCTCAGCATGGCCAAGCACCCGTGGGCGCTGGGCCGGCCCACGATCGAGGTCTGGGCCGAGATCTGGGACTATTGCGGGCCGCTGGTGGAGCGTGTGTTCACGCACGGCGTTTCCACCATGGCCGACGACGTGCGCCTGTTCATGCGCCGCGGCGACTTCCTGGAAGAGACCTTTTACGCCTTCTCCTATAGCCCGGTGCGCGACGAATCGGGCAATGTGGCCGGCCTTTTTTGCGCCAACCTGGATGTCACCAGCCGCCACCTGAACGCACGCCGGCTGCATACGGTGTCGGATCTGAGTAACAGGACGCTACAGGAGAAAACGGTGCAAGGCGCCTGCGCCATGGCGCTTGCCGTCATCGGCGAGAATCCCAGCGATCTGCCGTTTGCGCAGTTGTACCTGGCCGGCGGCGACAATCCGGCGCAACTGCTGCAAGCCACCCACCCGGATATTGAAGATGCCGGTACGCTGTTTGCGGTGGACGCGGTGCTGGCCGACGCTGCGTCGCGCGTGATTGCATTGGATGCCGCCCCGGTACGCGGCCTGCCTCCCGGCCTGGCGCAACAGTCCTTGCGCCAGGCGCTGGTACTGCCTTTGCAGGATTCCACGGCGGGGAACGCGATCGGCGCCCTGGTGCTAGGCGTGAATGCGGCGCGGCGGCTGGACGAGGACTATCGCAGCTTTCTTGAATTGATCGCCGCACAAACCGCCAACGCGATCCGGCAGGCGCGCGCCGCCGAGGATGAGCGTTTGCGTGCCGACATGCTGGCCGAACTGGATCGCGCCAAGACCCAGTTCTTCAGCAATATCAGCCACGAGTTCCGCACGCCGCTCACGCTGATGCTGGGGCCAATCAACGATGCGCTGCAGGACGATAGCGCGCCCTTGCCACCGACGCAGCAGGAGCGCTTGAGGCTAATGCAACGCAATGCGCTGCGGCTGCAAAGACTGGTCAACACGCTGCTGGAATTTTCGCGCGTGCAGGCTGGCCGCGCGCAGGCTCGTTTTGCGGCTGTCGATCTGGCGGGACTGACTGCGGATCTGGCCAGCAGCTTCCGCTCCGCGATTGAAGGTGCAGGCATGCGGCTGGAGGTGGATTGCCCGGCGCTGGAAGCGCAGGTGTACGTTGATCCGGCGATGTGGGAAAAGATCGTGCTGAACCTGATGTCGAATGCGTTCAAATTTACCTTTGAAGGCGAAATCCGGGTGCGCCAGCGCATCGTCGGTGACCAACTGCGGCTGGAGGTGGCCGATACCGGCACCGGCATTCCGCACGATCAGCTGCCGCAGCTGTTTGAACGTTTTCACCGCGTTGAGGGTGCGCGTTCTCGTACCCACGAGGGTTCCGGCATCGGCCTGGCGCTGGTGCACGATTTGGTGGCGCTGCATGGCGGCCAAATAGGCGTGGAGAGTGTGGTGGGGCGTGGCACGGTGTTCAGCGTTGCTATACCGCTGGGATCCGCCCATTTGCCGCAAGCGCAGCTAGGCGTTACGGCCTCGCCGCTTGCTTCAACCGTCGCCGCCTATGTCGCGGAAGCGGAAAGCTGGGCGCAACCGAGCGGCGTTGCGCTCACCGGCGACGGGGCGGATGCCGATGCCGCCGTAGTGAGTGCATCCCATGGCCGCCTGCTGGTGGTGGACGACAATGCCGACATGCGCGACTACCTGCAACGGCTGCTGCAAGCGCAATGGCAGGTGGAGGTCTGCACCAACGGCGTCGAGGCGCTGGCCGTGGTGGAGCGCAATCCGCCTGACTTGATCCTGTCGGATGTGATGATGCCGCAGCTTGACGGTTTTGGCTTGCTGGCGGCGTTGCGCGCCCATCCTGCCACGCGCGATATTCCGTTCATGCTGTTGTCGGCGCGCGCCGGCGAGGAAGCGCGGCTCGAAGGCCTGCAGGCCGGCGCCGATGATTATCTGGTCAAGCCATTCTCCGGCCGTGAACTGGCGGCGCGCATTGAAGTGCTGCGGCTGCGCCAGCGCATGCGGGTGGTGGAAGGCACAGCGGCACGCCGCTTGCGCAGTGTGTTCAGCCAGGCGCCGGTTGCCATCGCCATCCTGAATGGCCCGGATCATGTGTTTGAACAGGCCAACGACTACTATCAGCAATTGGTCGGGCCGCGTGCCCTGCTAGGGCAGACGGTGCGCCAGGCTTTCCCGGAACTGGCGTCGCAGGGCATCTATGAATTGCTGGATGGCGTGCTGGCCAGCGGCCAGCCTTTTGTCGGCCGCTCGGTACAGCTATTCATGCGCCGCCAGCCGGATCAGGCGCCGAGCGAGTGCTGGTTTGACTTCGTCTACCAGCCTTTGCTCGACGACGCCGGCAGGCCGTATGGCGTGGCG
The DNA here is from genome assembly GCF_009857435.1 of Duganella rivi. Lineage (GTDB taxonomy): Bacteria > Pseudomonadota > Gammaproteobacteria > Burkholderiales > Burkholderiaceae_D > Rugamonas > Rugamonas rivi. Next base: position 267,248 of record NZ_WWCK01000004.1, on the reverse strand, counting down.
GTGGTGGCTTTCGACGTGACGGAGCTGGCCGCAGCCAAGCGCGCGGCGGAATCGGCCAACCGCGCCAAGGATGAATTCCTGGCGATGCTGGGCCACGAGTTGCGCAATCCGCTGGCGCCCATCGTCACTGCCTTGCAGCTGATGCGCATACGCGGCAGCGACTTCGCGCTGAAAGAGCGCGCCGTCATCGAGCGCCAGACCAAGCACCTGGTGGCGCTGGTGGACGACTTGCTTGATGTCTCGCGGGTGGCCGAAGGCAAGGTGCAATTGCAGCGCAAGCCGGTGGAAATGGCAGAAATGATCACGCGCGCAATTGAAACCGCTAGCCCCCTGATCGAACAACGGCGCCATCAACTGGCGCTGGATGTCGCGCCTTACGGCCTGGTGGTGCTGGCCGATCCCGTACGCTTTGCACAGGTGATATCCAACCTGCTGGCCAACGCCGCCAAGTACACGGAGCCCGGCGGGCAGCTTGCCGTGCGGGCCAGGCGCGAAGGCGAGCAAGTGGTGGTGGAGGTGGAGGACAACGGCATCGGCATCTCGGCCGAGATGCTGGGCTCCGTGTTCGAGCGCTTTACGCAAGAGCGGCAGGCTCTGAGCCGTTCGCAAGGAGGGCTGGGGCTTGGATTGGCCATCGCGCGCAGCATGATGGATCTTCATGGCGGCAGTGTCGAAGCACGCAGCGGCGGCATCGGCTGCGGCAGCACCTTCACGGTACGCATGCCATTGCTACAGCAGGCCGCGCATCAGGCGGCAAGCGTGGCGCCGCCGCCGTGCGACATGGCGACGGGCTGCCTGACGATTATGGTGGTGGACGATAACGAGGATGCTGCGCGCGCACTGGGCGAAGGCCTTGAACTGCTGGGACATAAGGTGTCGGTGGTGTTTAGCGCACCGGAAGCACTGTTGCTGGCGCCGCAGTTTCGTCCCGATGTAGGCCTGCTCGACATCGGCCTGCCGGGCATGGATGGCTATGAACTGGCGATGCGTTTGCGCGAGTTGGACGGCGCCCAGTCCATGCGCCTGTTCGCCGTCACCGGCTATGGACAGGAAGCCGACCGCCGCCAAGCAATGGCAGCCGGGTTTGAACAGCACCTGACAAAACCTATCGATTTGACCCGCCTGATTACTTTGTTGTAGAGACCCTAAACCTTGGTATAGCTTGATATACCAAGATCCGATTTCGCCCTGCCGTTCCCGCAACTATATTGACGACTAGTCAAACCGGGAGGGCATATGTTCATCCAACACTACAAGAAATTGACCGCCGAGTGGCTGATGCTGGGGTTTGTGCTGGCCCTGAGCGGTTTGCTGATCGTGTATTTCGTCTGGAATGAGCGCGGCCTGATCATGGCCTCCAACGTTGAGCGCATGCGCTTGCAGACGCTGATCATCGACGAGAACCTGAGCCACCAGCTGGAGGGCGTGCGCAGCGCCTTGGACAGCATGCGCGCCACGCTGCATGGCGCCAGCTCGTGCAGCGCCGATTGCCGCCGCACCTTGCTGCAATCGCTCAAGCGCGCCATGCCCGGCGTGCGCGCCTTGCTGGTGTTGGATCGCAAGGGCGACATCGTACTGTCCGACGACGACCTGCGCGACCGCCGCCTTGACGATCACGATTACACCAGCCGCGTGGAACGCATGCGCGACCCGGACACCATGTACCTGTCGCAGCCCTACGAAAACACGCCGGGTGTCTTTAACATCAAGCTGTCGATGGCGGTGATCGGCGCGGACGGCTCCAACGACGGCGCGGTCAGCGCCATTCTCAATCCCGAATACTTCGACGCCGTGATGCGCTCGGCCCTGTACGCGCCGGACATGAATAGCGCCATCACAGAGGACAGCGGACGCCGCATCCTGTTCGTTCCCGCAGACCCCACCGCCATGCGCAATACCAGCGCCGCTCCCGATCCCTTCTTCGTGCGCCATCAGCGCAGCCGCCGCGCCGAGACGGTGCTGGACGGCCCATCCACCAGCGGCGAGCAGCGGCTGGTAGTTCAGCGCACCATGCTGCTGCGCGGGCTGGGGCTGGACAAGACGCTGGTGGTCAGTCTGGGGCGCAATCAAGCCCTGATGGCGGCCGGCTGGCACAGCATGGCGTGGACTTGCGGCGTGGCGTGGCTGGTATTCGGCCTGACGTCCAGCGGTGCGCTGGTGCTGGTGCAGCGCCGCCGCCGGGTGCTGGAGGATTTGGCCGAGGCGCGCGCCAATGAGCAGGCGCTGGCGGCGGAAAAAGTGGAACTAGCGCTAAACGGCGCCAATCTCGGTTTGTGGGAATGGAATATGGTCGATGACGTGCGCACCGTGGACGGCCGCGCCGCCGCCATGCTGGGCTACACGCGCGATGAACTTAACTCCGGCGCCATCGACTGGCGCACCTCGGTCAAAGACGACGACATTCCAGCCATCGAAGCGGCGTTGAGCGCCCATCTTGCCGATAACTCGCGCTCCTTCGAGGCCGAGTACCGCATGCGCCACCGCGCCGGCCACTGGATCTGGGTGCAGAGCCGGGGCAGGGTGGTGGAGCGCGCCGCCGACGGCAAGCCGATGCGCATGCTCGGCACGCGCATGGACATCAGCGCCCGCAAATTGGCGGAAGCCGAAATCGCCCATCTCGCGTTTTACGACGGCTTGACCAATCTGCCGAACCGCCGCCTGCTGTTGGACCGCCTGCATCACGCTATCGCCAAGGCTGCGCGCGGCGGCAATCATGGCGCGGTGCTGTTTGTCGATCTCGATAATTTTAAATCGCTCAACGACACCATGGGCCACGACATGGGCGACCGCCTGCTGGAAATGGTGGCGTTCCGCCTCAGTGAAGTCACGCGCGAAAGCGACACCGTGGCGCGCCTCGGCGGCGATGAATTCGTGATCCTGCTGGAAGACCTGGGAGAAGACCAGCAGCAAGCCATGGGCAACGCCGCCGCTGTCGCCGGCAAGGTGCTCGATTCGCTGAGCCGCTGCTACACGCTGGACGCGCACGAACTGCGCAGCACCCCGAGCATCGGCGTGGTGCTGTTCGGCGCCGAGCATCACACCATCAACGACTTGCTGCGGCAGGCCGATATGGCGATGTACGAAGCCAAGGCGGCCGGCCGCGCCACGTTCCGCTTCTTCGATCCACACATGCAGGTGGCGCTGGACGCATCGGCCACGCTGGAGGCGGATTTGCGTTTCGCCTTGCAGCGCGATGAGCTACGGCTGTATTACCAGCCGGTGGTCGGCCATAGCGGCAGCATCACCGGCGTGGAAGCACTGCTGCGCTGGCAGCATCCGCAGCGCGGCTTGATCCCGCCGGGCGACTTCATTCCGCAGGCAGAGAAGTCAGGCCTGATCGTGGAACTGGGCCAGTGGGTGCTGGAAGCGGCTTGCCGCCAATTGGTGCAGTGGGCGGGCAGCGCCGATAACGCGCACCTGAGCATGGCCGTCAACGTCAGCGCGCGCCAGTTCCGCCAGCCTACCTTTGTCGATCAAGTGCTGGCGGTGCTGGAGCGCACCGGCGCCGATCCGCGCCTGCTCAAGCTGGAGCTGACCGAGAGCATGCTGCTCACCGATATGGATGACGTGATCGCAAAGATGACAACCTTGAAAGCCCATGGCGTCGGCTTCGCGCTGGACGATTTCGGCACCGGCTATTCCTCGCTCAGCTATCTGAAGCTGCTGCCGATCGATCAATTGAAGATCGACCGGTCGTTCGTACACGACATGCTGCTCACCCGCCACGCTTCCAGCATTGTGCGCGCCATCATCACGCTGGCCTACAGCATGGATCTCGCCGTGGTGGCAGAGGGCGTGGAGACGCGCGATCAGTGGGAAGCGCTGGAAGCCTTTGGCTGTAATGCTTTCCAGGGATTTTTGTTCGGCCGCGCGACGCCGGTAGCGGAGCTGGCACTGGCTGTACTCCCCGGTGGCGATACAGACTGTACTCCTTCTTCGAAGCAGCTCGCCGCTATGCTGGACATGTCGATATAAGGGAGCATAAGCATGGCCATCAAACCCTATCACCACGCTGCCGCAGGCTGGGGCGCACTGAAATACGTGGCGATCAATCTGCTCAAGGAACGGGTCAGCGGCATCAATTACAAATCGCTGTTTGCACAGAACCAGCCGGACGGTTTCGATTGCCCCGGCTGTGCATGGCCCGACCGCGAGCACGCTTCCACTTTCGAATTCTGCGAGAACGGCGTCAAGGCCGTGGCGGCCGAATCGACCAGCAAGCGCGTGACGCCGGACTTCTTCGCCCAGCACACGGTAGCGGAATTGCTGATGCAATCGGATTATGAACTGGAGCAGCATGGCCGCCTGACGCATCCGATGGCCTACGATCCGGCAAGCGACAAGTACGCGCCCATTGCATGGGACGACGCCTTCAAACTGATTGCGGACGAACTGAATGCGCTGGACGATCCGAATCAAGCTGCGTTCTACACCTCCGGCCGCGCCAGCAACGAGGCGGCTTTCTTGTATCAGCTGTTCGTGCGCGCTTACGGCACCAACAACTTCCCGGATTGCTCGAATATGTGCCACGAAGCGACCAGCCGTGGCTTGCCTGGCACGGTCGGTATCGGCAAGGGCACGGTGACGCTGGACGACTTTGAACACGCCGACACGCTGCTGATCTTCGGCCAGAACCCGGCCACCAATCACCCGCGCATGCTGGGCGAGCTGCGCGAATGTGCGCGCCGCGGCGCCACCATCGTCTCCATCAATCCGCTGCGCGAGCGCGGCCTGGAGCGCTTTACCAGCCCGCAGCACCCGGTTGAGATGCTGACCATGTCCAGCACGCCGATCAGCTCCATGTTCGTGCAGCCTAAGCTGGGCGGCGACCTTGCGCTGATCAAGGGCGTGGCCAAGCGCGTGCTGGAACTGGATGACCGCGCGGTGCTGATCGGCCTGCCGCGCATACTGGATATGGATTTCATCAACGAGCACACGGTCGGCTTCTCCGAGTTTGCGCGCGACCTGCGCGCGGAAAAGTGGGCGCTGCTGGTGGACGATTCCGGTGTGCCGCGCTCGCAGATCGACCAGCTGGCGGATATTTACATCAAGGGCGAACGCGTAATCGCCACATGGGGCATGGGCCTGACCCAGCACAAGAACTCGGTGCCGACGGTGCAGATGCTGTCCAACCTGATGATGATGCGCGGCCAGATCGGCAAGCGCGGCGCGGGTTTGTGCCCGGTGCGCGGCCACTCCAATGTGCAGGGCGACCGCACCATGGGCATCGAAGAGCAGCCGACAGCCGCTTTCCTCAACCGCATGGAACGCGTGTTCGGCTTTGCGCAGCCGCGCCATCACGGTTACGACGTGGTGGCCACCATCGGCGCCATGGCGGAAGGGAAGGTCAAGGTGTTCATTGGCCTTGGCGGCAACTTCGCCATGGCGACACCCGATACGCCGCTGACTTTCAAGGCGCTGCAATCGTGTGCGCTGACGGTGCAAATCGCCACCAAGCTAAATCGCGGCCACTTGATCCACGGCCGCAAGGCGCTGATCCTGCCCACCTTGGGCCGCACCGAGATCGATCTGCAAAACGGCAAGCCGCAAGGCGTGACGGTGGAGGACTCCATGAGCATGGTGCACATCTCATTCGGTTTGAATAAGCCTGCTTCGCCGAACCTGCTGTCGGAAATCGCCATCGTCTCGCGCATGGCCGAGGCTACGCTCGGCGGGCGCCATCAACTGAAGTGGAAGGCCTACCGCGACGATTACGCCATCATCCGCGATGACATCGAAAAAGTATTCGATGATTTTTACGACTACAACGCCCGCGTCGCCAAGCCTGGCGGCTTTCACCTCAGGGTGGCATCGCGCGAGCGCGAATGGGTAACCACCAGCGGCAAGGCGCAATTCGTGCCGCAGAAGATTGACCTGGATACGCCGATCCGCCGCGCCCAAGCCAAGTACGGCAAGCGCTTGATGGTGATGATGACCACCCGTTCGCACGACCAGTACAACACCACCATCTATGCGCTGGACGACCGTTATCGCGGCGTGTTCGGCATGCGCCGGGTGATCTTTATCAATCAGCTGGATATCGATATGCTGGGCATGAAGGCAGGCGATTGGGTCGATGTGGAAAGCGTGTGGGATGACGGCGTGGAGCGCCGCGCTGGCGGCTTTATGTTGGTGGCTTACGATATCCCGCGCGGCTGCATCGGCGCCTACTACCCGGAGACCAATCCGCTGGTGCCGCTGAACAGCGTGGCCGACGGCGCTGGTACGCCAACCTCCAAGTCCATTCCAGTGTTGCTCACGCCTGCGGAATCATCATGATTATCCGTCCGCCAACCAACTGGTTGCGGATGCTGTTCGTATGGGATGGCTCCGTACTTAAAACCATCGTGCCGCAGTTGCTGCTGATCCTCGCGATCAGCGTGCTGGCGGTAGTCACCCGCGGCCATATTTTCGGCGCCAGGATTCCGCTGGATACGGTGCCATTCCCGCTGGTGGGCGTCAGCCTGGCGATCTTTCTCGCCTTCCGCAACAACGCGGCCTATGCCCGCTACGTGGAGGCGCGCCAGATCTGGGGCCGCATCCTGATCGCGGCGCGCGCGCTGACCTCGCAGGTCATCAACTATCTGCCCGAAGACGGCGACGGCTTTGAGCGCAAGCTGTTCGTGCAGCGCCTGATCGCTTTCGTGTACGCGCTGACGCACCAGCTGCGCGGCACCGATCCGTCCGAGGATCTGGCGCGCTACCTGTCCCGGGAAGAAGCGGAAGAACTGCGCGGCATGCACTACATCCCGGTCGCGCTGCTGGATCGCATCCGCCTGATGCTGGCGCGCGCCGGCCGCAAACGCGGTGCGGGCGAACCGCTGCTGTGGATACTGGATGCGCAAGTGAGCGAACTGGCCGCGTCGGTCGGCGGCTGCGAGCGCATCTCGAATACGCCGATCCCGTTTGCTTACGGCGTGCTGGTACACCGCACCGTCTACCTGTACTGCTTCATGCTGCCATTCGGCCTGGTGGCGGATCTGGGCATGGCCACGCCGCTGGTGTGCGTGTTCGTCGCCTACACCTTGTTTGCGCTGGAAGCCATTGCGCAGGAAATTTCCGAGCCATTCGGCACCGATCCTAACTGCCTCGCGCTCAACGCCATGACGCGCAATATCGAACGCTCGCTGCTGGAGCAGTGCGGCGAAGAGATGCCGGAACAGCTGGAGCCGTGCAAACGCTATAACATCTCGTGAGGAATGCGGCTGTTTTATGGCCGCAGCTGTATGACCGTCCCCGTCACTTTTCCTGCCGCAGCTGATTTTTCGCGCCACAGCGGCAGTGCACGCGCGTGCATGGGCCGCGCGATCAAATAGCCTTGCGCCAGGTCGCAGTTTAATTCCCGTAGCAGTTGGCGGTCTTCTTCCAGCTCGATGCCTTCTGCTACCGTCGTCACGCCCAGTTCACGGGCGGAGGCGATGGTATGGCGCAGCAGCGGCAGCATGTGCGGGCGCTTGGCGGCGCCGTGTATCAGGCGGCGATCCAGTTTCACTTCGGTGAAGGGGAAGCGCGACAGTTGCAGCATGGAGGCATGGCCGGCGCCGTAGTCGTCCAGCGCGAGGCCGAAGCCGTGCATGCGCAGCTTGATGAGGATGCGCAGCGCGGTCGCCAGATCGGCGATTTCTTCGTGTTCGATAATTTCGAAGATGATGGCGCGCGGCGGCACGCCGGCCTGGTTCACGGCCGTGATCAGTTCTTCGGCGAGGTGAGGATCGGCCAGCGATAGCGGCGACAGGTTGATGGAGATCGGCAGCGACAGGCCTTCGGTGTGCCAGCGTTTCCAGTCTTGCAGCGCCATGCGGACAACTTCCACGGTCATCACATCGACCAGGTTGGCAGCCTCGGTTTGCGGCAGGAAGCAGGCAGGGGAGAGCAGGCCGTGTTGCGGGTGGCGCCAGCGGATCAGACCTTCGGCGCCGCGCAGCGAGCCGTCTTGTAGGGAGGCTTTGGGCTGGTAATGCAGTTCGAATTGGTGGTGATGCAGGCCGCTTAGCACTTCGCCGGCGTCGGGACGCGGCAGGCCGGCGTCGCAGTGGGTGCGCGCCGGAGCGGTGTTGCGGGCGCTGGCTGGCTCGCAGTTGAGTGCAGCGTCTTGCAGCGCCTGGGCGTTGAGTGGCTTGGGCAATGCGGCCAGCGCGTCAAGGCCGAGCGCGGACGCGAGTGTGAGTGCGGCGTCGTGCAGGCGCGCGCTGTGGCGGCTGGTGATGATGACGGGAAGGCCCGGTTCAAGCATGGAGAGCGCTTGCAGCAGGTCTGGGCCGTCCATATCTGGTAGGTCTAGTTCCATGATGACGAGATCCGGCGGCGCCGGCAGCGATTCAATCAGCTCCAGCGCGGCAGCGCCATTGTCAGCCCAGCCGTTGACGATGATGCCGGCAAGGCGGCATTGCGCGACGGCGGTCTCGAGATCCGAGCCGCTGCCGTCAATCAGGACGGCGCGCAGGGCAGGAGCGGTATCATGGTGAGCACTCATACGCGGACGGTGCGGAATGCCACGCGGCCGTCGGTGATGACTTTGGCGGTGCTCTTGTGAGGCTGCCGCGCGGCGCCGATCTTGAAGCGTGAAACGGCTTGCTCAAGCTGGCCCGATTGTTCTTGCAGCGCCTGCGCTGCGGCGGCGACTTGTTCCACCAGTGCGGCGTTCTGCTGCGTGCCTTGATCCATCTGCATCACGGCGTGGCTGCATGCGAGGATGCCGGCGTGCTGCTCGGCGCTGGCGTGCTTAATCTGCGCCATGATTTCTTCCACGCGGGCGACGCTGTCGACGATATCCTGCATCGCGGCCGCCGCTTCGCTCACTTGCTGGTCGCCGGCGCCGGCTTGCGCCACCGCCGCCTGAATCAGCGCGCCGATATCGCGCGCCGCATCGGACGAGCGATGCGCCAACTGGCGCACCTCGCCGGCCACCACGGCGAAGCCGCGGCCGGCATCACCGGCACGCGCCGCTTCCACGGCCGCATTTAGCGCGAGGATGTTCGTCTGGAAGGCGATACCGTCGATCAAACTGATGATGTCCGCCATTTGCGCCGCCGAGGCGCGGATCGACTCCATGCGCACGGTGACGGCGGCTACGGCTTGCCCACCTTTGCTGGCTGCACTGGAAGCATGCTGCGCAAGGCTGTTGGCGCGCGCCGCGTGATCGGCATTCTGCTGCACGGTCACGGTCAATTCTTCCATCGCGGCCGCCGTCTCCTGCAAGCTGGATGCCTGCTGCTCGGTGCGCGCCGACAAATCCAGGTTGCCGCTGGCGATTTGGCTGGAGGCGGCAGCGATCATCTCCGTATCCGAACGCACCTGCGTTACCAGTTGGCTGAGGTTATCGCGCATGTGCTCCATTTCGTACAGCATGCTGCTACGGTCGCCCTCTCGCAAAGTGATCGCGCGCGTCAAATCGCCGTCGGCGATGCAGGCCGCAGTGCGCGCTGCCTGATCCGGCTCGCCGCCCAAATCGCGCCGCAAGCGGCGGATGATGGAGGCTGCCACGGTGATCGAAATCAGCATCGCTGCGGCGCCCAGGCCCAGCATTTTGATACGGGTGGCCGTGTAAGCTTCGGCCGCTTGCTCGCGTGCCTCGCGCATCAGCGTTACCTCGTTGCCGATTTGTGCAGCCAGCGTTTCGCGGCAGGCGGCCAGCATGGGCTTGACGTGTTCATTCAGGTAGGTGCGGGCTTCCTCGTCGCGGCCTGCCTGCACCAGCGCGATCAACTTGTTCTGGCCCAATGTGTAATCCTTGTACGCTGTCACCACTTTTCCCAGCGCGGCACGGCCCGCAGGCGTGACGACGCGCTTATCCAGTTCGGCGATGCTGGCTTCCGCATCGCGGCGATAGCCCTCGATGCTCTCGACCTGGCGCGCGCGCACGCTGGCGTCAGTAGTGAGCATCAGGTTGCGCAGCGAGACCGCGATATCGGTCACGCGCAGGCGCACGTCGGTGGCCAACTCGATCTTGGGCCAGCGGTCATCGGCCATGGCGGCAGTGGCGGCATTGAGCTTGGCCTGTTCCGACAGGCCCAGTGCAATCACGGCGGCGAGGAATAAGCAGATCAGGCCAAAGCCCGTGAGCAGGAGATTGGCGACCTTGATGCGAGCGGTTTTCATGACAGTTTTACCCTGTGGAGTGGCATGCTGTCAGAATAAGTGAGACCGTGCCTGGTCGATGGCTACAGATTGGCCTTTTTGCGGGGAGTACAGTTGGTCAGTTCCTCGGCCAGCAAGCCCAGTGTGCGCACGGCCGCTTCCACTTCCGCTGTCCACGGATAGCTGTAGTTAAGACGAATGCAATGTTGGAAAGCGTCGCCGGTGGCGAAGATATTCCCGGCGCCGACGCTGATGCCGCGCTCCTGTGCCCGCGCATACAGTTCCAGCGCCCGCACGCCGTCCGGCAGATTCACCCACAGCAGGTATCCTCCCGCCGGCGTCGATACACTGGTTCCCGGCGGGAAGAAGCGCCGCACGGCTGACGCCATGATGTTGGCCTGCTGCGCGTAGGTCTTGCGCACTTTGCGCAGGTGGTAATCGTAGCCGTCGTTCTTCAGGTACTCGGCAATCGCCAGCTGCGGCAGGGCAGGCGTGTTCAGGGTATTGAGGAATTTCAGCTTCTCCACTTGCGCCCTGTAGCGACCGGGCAGCGCCCAGCCGATGCGGTTGGCGGGGCTGAGCGTCTTGGAGAAGGAGTTGCAGTGCAAGACCAGGCCGCGCGTGTCGTAGTTCTTCAGCGAGGTGGGATGGACGTCGCCGTAATACAGCTCGTGATAGACATCGTTCTCGATGACCGGCACGTCGTGCCGCGCCAGCATCTCCACCATGGCGCGCTTGCGCTCATCGCTCATTTGGAAGCCCAGTGGATTCTGGAAGTTGGGCATGACCATGCAGGCCGCTACGCCTTTTTCTACTATCGCGCGCTCCAGTGCTTCGAGGTTGATGCCGTGCGCCGGATCGGTCTCGATCTCCACCACGTGCATGCGCATGCGCTCTATCGCCTGCAGCAGTGCGTAATAGGTAGGCGACTCCACTGCGATCACGCTGCCCGGCGGCGCCACGGCTTGCAGGCACAGATTGAGCGCCTCGGTAGCGCCGGTGGTGACGATGATCTCACCGGCATCGACCGACAGGCCGTTTTCCAGGTGGCGGCGGGCGATCTGGCGGATCAATTCAGGATTCCCGGGCGGCAGGTCGGCGGTCATGCCCATTTGACCGACGCGGCGCCCCAGCGCGTTGGCATATTGGTTCAGGCGCGCCCATGGGAAGGACGCGGGATCAGGGTAGGGGGAGCCTAGCGGTACGCTGCCTTGCTTGATCGAGCGCAGGGTGGTGAGCACGAACTCGCTGGTGTCGAGCGTTGCGCCGCGCGCCATCGCGGCCGGCGCGGGCGGTTCATCGGCGACGGTGCTGGCCTGCACATTCGGCTTGCGGCGCACGAAATAGCCCGATTGCGGACGGCTTTCGATCAAGCCTTGGCTCTCCAGCAGCAGAAAAGCGCGGATCACGGTCGAGACACTGAGGTTGTGGTGTTGGCTGGTCTGGCGCACGGAAGGGATTTTCTCTCCTTCGCGGATCACGCCTTGTGCGATCTGGCTGGCGATATCGGCGGCCAGCGTTTCATACAATTTCACGTTCGCTCTCCCCGGTGATGCGTTACCCATACCGGAGTATAGGGTGCAAGCCCGTCAAACCACACTATAATTAAGTAGGTTGCCAATATAACCCATAAGGATAGGCATGTTACGGGTACCCCGCACTCCCTGGATGTCCGCGCTTCTAATTTGTCTCATGCTGTTGATCTTTGCGATCGACACCTTCTCGCCGCTCGACATGGCCATCGCCGTCATGTACGTGGTGGTGGTTCTCATCTCGTCCAGCATATGGGGCCGCCGCGGCGTGCTGCAAGCGACGGCCAGCTGTATCGGCCTGACGCTGCTGTCCTATGTGCTGACGCATAGCGAGGTATTTTCCGCGGCAGCTTCCGGCCGCTTGCTGGTCGGGCTGTTGGCAATTTGCGTCACGTGCGTGCTGGTTCTGCGCGGCCAGGCCGCCACCAACGCCTTGCTGGCGCGCGAAGAAGCGCTGCGCCGCAGCGAGGCCTTTTTGGCCGGCACCCAGCGCATCAGCAAGACCGGCAGCTTTAGTTTCAAGACGCCCAGCGGCGAGATGTGCTGGTCGGACGAAGCAGCCCGCATTTATGGCTATCCGCTGGATCTGAAGCCGACCATGGAGCTGGTGCTGGCCCACACCGCGCCGGAGGATCGCGGCATCGTGCAGGCTTCGATGGAGCAGTCGCTGCGCGGCGAGAGCGAAGTCGAAGTGCGCCACCGCCTCCTGATGCCGGACGGCGAACTCAAATACGTGCATGTGCTGGCGCGTCCGCGCCACACCAATGATGGCGAGATCGAATATCTGGGCGCGCTGACCGATGTGACGGCGGCGGTGCTGGCGGAGCAGGCGCTGCACCGCTCGCAGGTGCAACTGGCGCACGCCACCCGCGTCACCATGCTGGGCGAGCTGGCCGCTTCCATTGCCCACGAGGTCAATCAGCCGCTGGCCGCCATCTCGACCAACGGCGAGGCCTGTCTGCGCTGGCTGAATCGCCCGCAGCCCGAGTTGGACGAAGCTCGCGCCAGCGTCACCAGCATCCTGGAAGCCAGCGCCCGCGCCACCGGCGTGATCAAGCGCATACGCGCGCTCGCGCGCCGCAGCGAGCCGCAGCAGGCGGAGTTGGATTTGAAAGCGGTGGCGGAGGAGAGCGTGGACTTGGTTCGGCGCGAACTGAATAACAACCATGTGGCGCTGATGCTAGGCCTGACGCCCAATCTGCCGCCGGTGCTGGGCGACCGCGTGCAGCTACAGCAGGTCTTTATCAACCTGCTGATGAACGCGATACAGGCCATGGCAGCGTGCCCGCCGGGGCAAGCGGTGCTGACGGTGCAAACGTACCTGAATGCGGACGGCGCGCTGCAAGTCACTGTTAGCGACTCCGGCCCCGGCATCCCGCCGGCCGCCGTTCCGCGCCTGTTTGAAGCCTTCTACAGCACCAAGGAAGACGGCATGGGCATGGGCCTGCCGATCTGCCGCTCCATCATCGAAAACCACGGCGGCCGTATCTGGGCCAAGCCTTCCGCACCAGACAGCCCGGTGGCCGGCGCCACCATCCTCTTCACCTTGCCCGTCCATGACTCCAATTGATTATTCAGACTCGCTGATTTACATCGTCGACGACGAGGCGCCGCTGCGCGACGCCATCTCCAGCCTTTTGCGTTCGGTCGGCATGCAGATTGCCAGTTTCCCCTCGGTGGCCGCGTTCCTGGCCGAGCCGCGCAAGGAAGTCACCAGCTGTCTGCTGCTGGACGTGCGCATGCCGGGCGTGAGCGGGCTGGATTTCCAGGCCGAGCTGAATCGCGACGGCGTGGCGCTGCCCATCATTTTCATGACCGGCCATGGCGATATTCCGATGTCGGTGCGGGCCATGAAGGCCGGCGCGGTTGATTTTTTGGCAAAACCATTCCGCGACCAAGACCTGCTGGACGCCATTCACACGGCGCTGGCGGCCGACCGCGAGCGGCGCGAACGCGACCAGGCCCGCAACGGCGTCACCGCGCGCTATGCCACTTTGACGCCGCGCGAACGTGAAATCATGGCGCTGGCTGCGCGCGGCTTAATGAATAAGCAAATCGCCGGCGAGGTTGGCACCAGCGAAATCACGGTCAAAATCCACCGTGGGAACGCCATGCGCAAGATGCAAGCCAAGACCTTTGCCGACTTGGTGCGCATGGCCGAAGCCCTGGGTTTAGCCTGACCTATACCCTCGTATAATTTTCACAAACTCGCCCTGACTGTATTGTTCTCCCATGCGCTGGACGGCCGCGAGTCGCCGTCCGAACATGGGAGTAGCCAGTGTCTTATCCTGATCCACAATTTTCCAGTATCGCCATCGTTGACGACGACGCCGCAGTGCGCGTCGGCCTGCGCAGCCTGTTACGTTCCTACGGCTACGCTGTTGAAGTCTACGATTGCGCGGCGGCCCTGCTGGCGGCCGGCGCGCTGAATCAACACCATTGCGTCATCACCGACCTGCAAATGCCGGGCATGAGCGGCATCGAGCTGCTGGAGCAGTTGCGCCGCGACGGCAATCCTACGCCGGTAATTCTGATGACCGCCTTCCCTGAAGCTGCCCTGCGCAAGCGCGCCTTCCAGGGCGGCGCCTCCTGCTTTTTGAGCAAGCCCTTTGAAGCGAACGAACTGCTGCTGTGCCTAAAACAAGCCAGCGGCAACGCCACCACTCACGTCGAGGAGTAATCCCATGAATCACACCACCAGCAGTTCGCGCCGATTGATTTATATTTTGCTGCTGCTGGTGATCATCGCCAGCGTCACGCTGTCGGTTTTCATGGAGCGCACCGCGCACAATATCCGCCGCAACGAGACGCCGCTGCTGAACAGCACCATTCCGCAATTGCGCTACCTGGGCGATTTCGAAAGCGCGGTGCTGCGCTATCAACTGGCCTTCGACAAACGCTTCACCGATTCGATTACGCCGGATCGCTTCCAGTTCCTGGAAAGCATGGGCCGCAGCGAGATCGACGCCACCCTTGCGCAACTGCGTCCCAGCCTGGGTGATGGCCCGGAGCTGGGTGCACTGCGCGATGGCTCTCAGCGCATCGTCCAGATGGCGCCGGAGTTTGAACGCTATATCGGCCGCAACCCCGCTGCTGCGCGTGCAGTCCTGATCAAGATGAACGAAGAAGTCAAGCGCCTGCGCCTGCGTATCGACGACATGCAGCAGCACGTGCAGGAGGAGATTGTCGACAGCGGCAGCATGGCGAATCACGCCATCGGCTGGATCACGGGGCTGGTGCACGTATTCGACGTGCTGGCCCTGGTGACCTGCGTGTTCATGATGTACCACGTGCGGGCCCGCGTTCGCGTTGAAGATGAATTGAGCCATCAGGCGCGCCATGATCCGCTGACCGGGCTCGCACATCGCCGCAGCTTCGAGGCGCGTCTTGACTCGCTGCCTGAGGTACCGCACGTGGTGGTACTCGGCACGATTGACCGCTTCTCGCGCATCGTCGGCGGCTTTGGCCACGCCTTTGGCGACCGTATCATGGTCGGTTTGGCACAGCGCATTCGCGGCGCGGCGGAACGCAGCGGCGGCGAGGTATTCCGCCTCGACGGCGCCAACTTCGCGATCCTGTACCGTATGGCGTGCGAGGACGTGGAGTTTGCCGAAGCCCTGAGCGGCCTGCGCGACGAGGTGCGCAGCCCTTACGATTGCGAAGGCCATGAAATCTTCACCACCTTGAGCCTCGGCGCGGTCAGCTTCCCGCTGCATGGCGAGACACCGGACACCCTGCTGCGCAACGCCGACGCCGCGCTGCAGGCAGCGCGCAAAGCGGGCGGCGACCAGCTAGTGGTGTACTCGCATCAGCTCAACGCCGCAGCGGGCGAGCGGCTGGACATGGAGTCGCTGCTGCGCCACGCGGTGGAGCGCAACGAGCTGGAACTGCATTATCAGCCGCAGCAAGCGCTCAACGACGGCGGCTTGATCGGCTTTGAGGCGCTGGTGCGCTGGCGCCGGCAAGGCAAGCTGATTTCACCCGCGGAGTTCATTCCGCTGGCCGAGGAATCGGGCTTGATCGTCGCTATTGGCAACTGGGTGCTGGAAGAAGCCTGCCGCCAGATCAGCGTATGGCAAGCGGAGACCGGCCAGCGCGTGGTGGTGGCGGTGAATATCTCGCCGCGCCAGTTTGCCGCGCCGGGCTTCCTGGCGCATCTTGAAGACCTGCTGGCTACGACGCATGTCGATCCGGCCTGCCTTGAACTGGAGATTACCGAAAGCGTGATGGTGGAAGATGCGGAAAGCGCCATCGCCCTGCTGCACCGCCTGCGCGCCCTGGGCCTGAAGCTGGCGATCGACGATTTCGGCACCGGCTATTCCAGCCTTGCCTACCTGTCGCGCTTCCCGATTCATAAACTGAAAATCGACCAATCCTTTGTCCGCAATATGCATGCTGTCAGCGAGCAGGGCGCCATCGTGCAGGCCACCATCAGCCTTGGCCACAGCCTGGGCCTGACCGTGATCGCCGAAGGCGTGGAGTCCGAGACCCAGCGCGCCATGTTGAGCAACTGGCGCTGCGACGAGATACAAGGCTATTACTACAGCCGTCCTTTGCCGGCGGCATCCGCATTGAACTTCCTCGAAGGAAGCCTGCAATTGCAGGCAGCATAATTAAGGAGATTGCCATGAAATGGTTCTGCAACTTGAAGATCGCCAAAAAACTCAACGTGGTGGTTGCCGCCGTGCTGGCGCTGATGATGGCGCTGGGGGTGTTCTCCGTGTTCCAGCTGTATGAGCTGGATCGCGTGACCAACGAAATCGACCACCGCTGGGCGCCGGGCGTGCGCAATGCGCTGGACGTGAAGTACGGCCTGACCCGCTTCCGCACCTTTGAGCTGTTCCACGTGGTGTCGACCGAGCCGGATATCCTGCGCAAGTACGAGCAGGATATGGAAAACCAGATGCAGCAAGTGCAGCAATCGCTGACGGCGTACGCCTCGCAACCGCGCAGCAGCGCGGAGATGGAGATTATCGGCCGGCTGCAAACCTCGCTGAATGCCTATCGCGGCGCGGTGCGGCAGGTGGTGGCACTATCGCGCAGCGGCGACGACATCGGCGCGCTGGCGGTAGTGCGCGGCGAATCGCGCAAGTACGACTTCGAGGCCATGGATTTGATCGACCAACTGGTGGCGATCAACGAGACCGGCAGCGCGCAGGCGGCGCAATCGGCTGATCAAACCTACCTGCATGCGCGTCACCTGATCTTCGGCTTCATGGCCGGCGCGCTGGTGCTTGGCCTGCTGCTGGCTGGCCGCGTGGCGCGTTTGATCTCGGTACCATTGGCGCGTGCGGTGGAAGTAGCGCGCCGCGTAGCTGAAGGCGATCTGCGGGTAGACCCGGACATCGCCGGCAAGGATGAAACGGCGGAGCTACTGCGCGCCATGAACAAGATGAGCGCCAACCTGCAACGCATGGTGACGCAGGTACGCAGCGGCACCGACACCATCGCCACGGCGTCGGCGCAAATTTCGGCCGGTACCGGCGACCTGGCGCAGCGCACCGAAGGGCAGGCGGCCACGCTGGAAGAAACCGCAGCAACGGTAGAGGAATTGACCAGCACCGTGGCCAACAACGCTGACAAGGCCGAGCAAGCCTACAAATTGATGGATCAAACGGCGACCGTGGCGCGCGAAGCCGAAGCAGCCGTATCGACGGTGACTGCGACCATGGAACGCATCAGCACTTCGTCGCGCAAGATCGGCGACATCGTTGGCCTGATGGACAGCATCGCCTTCCAGACCAATTTGCTGGCGCTGAACGCGGCAGTGGAAGCGGCTCGCGCGGGTGAACATGGCCGCGGCTTTGCCGTGGTGGCGGGCGAGGTGCGGGCACTGGCCCAGCGCAGCGCGCAATCGGCGAAAGAGATTAAAGAGTTGATCGCACATTCGCTGGCGGAAGTCAGCGGCGGCAGCCGCGCCGTGCAAGACGCCAGCGCCACCATCGACGACGTGGTGCAAGGCGTGCTGCGCGGCGCCACGCTGATGGGCGACATCAGCAACGGCACCCGCGAGCAAAGCCTCGGCCTGCAACTGGTGAACCGCACGCTGGCGACCATGGACAGCGTGACCCAGCAAAACGCCACGCTGGTGGAGGAATCGCTGGCCGCCATCGTTTCGCTGCAAGAGCAAGCCGAGCGCCTCGCGCGCAGCGTCAGCCTGTTCAAACTGGCCGCCCCGCGCGAAGAACTGACCGTCATAGACATGCCGGCAGCAGTAACGCCGAAAGCCAAGCCACGTCCAGTTTCTTCAAACAACGGCCTCAATTACGTGGCAGGACTAGTCTGAATGTATTTGATGTATGCTTGCGGTTTTGGTATCGGAGCATACAGGCCATGCGGCACATCCTTCTAAGTTTATTGCTGGTGTTTAGCGTGGCCAGCGCACAGGCCGCGCAGGTTGCGGGCGTGGTGGTGCAGGTGAGTGGGCCAATGAGTGCGCGCTCGCCGGCGGGCACGGTGAAAGCTTTGCAGGTGAAGTCGGAGGTGGAGAGCGGCGATACGCTGGTCACTTCGGCCGGTGCGTACGCGGTAGTGCGGTTTATCGATAACAGCGAATTGGCGCTCAAGCCGGGAACCACGGTGAAGATCGACCAGTTTGCGTTTGATGAGGCCAAGCCGGAAGCCGACGTCGCCGCGTACACACTGGTGAAGGGCGGTTTGCGTTCGATTACCGGTTTTCTCGGCAGGCGTAACAAGGATAAGTTTTCGATGAAGACGCCTAGCGCCACTATCGGCATACGCGGCACTACGTTCTTCCTTGAATACTTGACCGGCAAGGGGGATGTTGATGCATCGCCGGGTTTGGAACCGGGCTTGCACGTGCATGTGAGCGCGGGCGGCATCTCCATCGTCAACAGCGCCGGCGAGTTCCGCTACGATCCCGGGCAGTTCGGTTTTATCAAGGACGATAAAACCAAGCCGGTGAAGATGTTCACCAATCCGGGCATGCAGTTCACTCCACCAGCGTCCTTCGGCGACGCAGAAACCCTTACGCCGTAAGCTCTACCACTATTTTGCCGCGCGCAGTGCCCTCGGTGAGCGCACTGTGGGCGGCACTGACGCTGTCTGCGCTCAGCGTGTAGCGGGTTGAATCCAGCATTACTTTCAGTTTGCCCTCGGCGATCAATGCGCTGGCTTCGCGCATGATGTGGCCGTGGTTGTCGCGGCCTTCGCCGGTCAGCAGCGGCATCAGGGTGAACACGCCGGAGTAGGTCGCCGCGCGGAATGACAGCGGCGCCAGCGCGTGCGTTCCCCAGCCCAGGCAGCTGACGACGTGGCCGTGGTAGCGGCGCGCGGCGCGGAAAGAAGCGTCCAGCACTGCACCGCCGACGGTGTCGTAGACCACGTCGAAACCTGCGCCGCCGGTATGGCGCAAAACATAATCTTCCACTTCGGATTCCCTGTCGATAAAGATGGCGCCCATGCTTTCGATGGCGGCGCGCTGGCTTGCGCTGCCGGTGGCGTAGACTTTCGCGCCCAGCGCCACCGCCAATTGCACCGCCATGTGACCGACGCCGCCTGCGCCGCCTTGCACCAGCACTGTTTTACCGGCGCTGACCCGGGCACGATCGACCAAGCCTTCCCACGCGGTGATGAAGATCAGCGGCAGGGCGGCGGCTTCGCGCATCGACAGGCTGTCCGGCATATGAGCCAGCAGGCGCGCGTCGACGGCGACGTATTCGGCCAGTGAGCCGGCCACGCCGCCGACGCCGCCGGTCATGCCGAAAACGCGGTCGCCGGGAGCGAAGGCCGTATCATTGCCTTCACCCACGCTCACCACCACGCCGGCCATATCGATACCTAGCACCGCTGGCAGCACGGCGCGCGCGTGATCGGCTTTGCCGGCGGCGATCTTGGTGTCGAGCGGATTGACGCCGCTGGCGTGCACGCGCACCAGCACCTGTCCGGGGCCGGCGGTGGGGCGTGCGATATCCTGTTGTGTAAGCGGTTCGCCGAAGGCGTTAAGTACGATGGCTTGCATGATGACTCCCGAGGTTAATTGATGGAGTCATTCTGCGGCCACAGCGCGCAACAAAAAACAGGGCAAGCCAGGACGCAGTATCCCGAAATCGTGAATAATCACGCTACAGGAGAGGGAGAGCGAAGATGGACAGGTTGGATGCCTTGAAGGTTTTTTGCGCAGTAGTGGACACGGGAGGCTTCAGCCGCGCCGCCGCCAAACTGGGGATTTCCACCTCTTCGGTCACGCATCAAATCGGCCTGCTCGAGGCGCACTTCGGCGTCAAGCTATTGAACCGCACCACGCGCAGCATGTCGCTCACGGACGAAGGCCGCCGCTGCATCGAGCAAGCGCGCCGCCTGTTGGACGAGATGGACGAGCTGGAATCGAGCATGAGCGACTCGCTGCACGAGCCGCGAGGCAGCCTGCGCGTCGATATGCCGGGCATACTGGCGCAGCGCTACGTGGCGCCAGCCTTGCCGCGCTTTCTCGCTGCTTATCCTGAATTGAGCGTGCGCCTCACGGCCAGCGACCGGCTAATCGATATGGTAGATGAAGGCGTGGACGTGATGCTGCGCATCGGTGAGCTGCCCGATTCTGCGCTGGTCGGCCGCAGCATCTTCAAGAACCAATATGTCTGCTGTGCCTCGCCGGACTTTATCGCTAAATACGGCAAGCCCGAACATCCAGATGACTTGGACCGCTTGCCCTGCCTTACCTTCATCTATCCCAAGGCGCGTCAACTGCGGCCATGGAGCTTCCAGCAAGACGGCCAGCCGTTCACCGCCATGCCGCGCGGCGTGGTGTCGATGGATCACGTGGACTCGCTGATTGAAATGGCGGTGCAGGGCGGCGGCATCGTGCAGCACTTGTCGGTGTCGCTGATCGAGCAGCTACGCAGCGGCGCCTTGGTGCCAGTGCTGGAGCAGTGGCAGGCCGCAGGCCCGGACGTTTCGGTGCTATACCCACAGCGTCACCAGCGCGCCGCCAAGATCAAGGTGTTTGTCGATTTTGTAGAAGACGTGTTTAAGTCCGCCGCAGCTTCTTGGCCGCCATCGGCTTGATGGTTGCGGCGCAGTCGCCGCAAAAACCATATAGCGACAGCGAGTGCTCGTGCAGCACGAAATTGCGCTCGGCCGCTACCGCTTCCTGGCGCTGTTCGATTTCAGCGTCGAGGAATTCTTCCATGCGGCCGCAGTTGGTACAGATCAGGTGATCGTGATGACCGCCCTCATTCAATTCAAACACCGAGGCCACCGATTCAAAGTGGCGGCGAATCAGGATGCCGGCGTCGGCAAACTGCATCAGCACGCGATAGACCGTCGCCAATCCCATATCGATATTTTCATCGTGCAGCAGGCGATAGACGTCGTCCGCACTCAGATGCTTGCTCTTAGATTCCTGGAACAGTTGCAGGATGCGTAAGCGGGGCAGGGTGGCTTTCAAGCCGAGTTTGCGCAGTTCTTGAGGGATATCCATGTGTCTCTATAATGATAATGATTCCTATTCTCACTATATCTGAAATTTATTTTCTTAGCAATGTACGAGTGAATTCGATATCCCCGTGATATCAGAATTGATTTAAGCGCATCAAAAATGTGTGATTTCTGGAGAGTATTTGCTCTAAAGCATCGACAATTGCTTTTTGGAAGTATAAAGTTGATGGCTCTAATTAAATACCTCGGTCCGGCACCCCATCCACGTGCCACCTGCCGAACAACCCCCGCCCAGCCCAAATAAACGCTGCTACTGCGTGGATCACGCACGCGCGTAAGGAACTGTGTAATGAACGTCAATCTTTCGATTCTGCGCGCCATTGCGGCCGTTGTCGCGATGCCGGGCTGCGCCACCGCAGCGCTGGCAGGCGAAGACACGCCGCGCGCGAGCTTCGGCGGGTTCGGCACGGTGGGCGTGGTGCACAGCAGCGACGAGCAATCGGATTTCACCGCCAACGGCCTCAATCCGGGCGACGCCGGCTACAGCCGCCGCTGGGGCGCCGCCGTCGATAGCCGCGTGGGCGTGCAGCTTGGCGTGAACATGGACAGCAAGTGGTCGGCCGTGCTGCAACTGGTATCCGAGCGCACACTGCAAAACAGCTATGCGCCGGTGGTGGAGTGGGCCAACATTCAATACCAGGCGACGCCGGATCTGAGCCTGCGCGTAGGCCGCATTGCGCTGCCGCTGTTTTTGACCGGCGATTATCGCAAGGCCGGTTATGCGCTGCCGTGGGTGCGGCCGCCGGTGGAACTGTACGGCGCTATTCCGATCTCCAACAGCGACGGCGTGGACGCCAGCTATCGCTGGCAGAGCGGCGATATCAACCACGTCACGCAAGTGTCGTTTGGCCGCGCCGACATGCCGCTGACGCCTGGCGCGCGGGCGCAGGCGCGCGGCTTGGCTGGCGTGTCCAATACCACCACGGCCGGCGCGCTGACGGTGCGCGCCAGTGTGCTGACGGCGGAGCTGAGCGTGGGCCTCGCGCGCGACCTGTTTGACGGCTTGCGCCAATTCGGCGCGCAAGGCAACGCGCTGGCCGATGAATACGAACTCGCCGCCAAGCGTGCCGTGGTCTACTCGCTCGGTTTCAATTACGATCCCGGCCACTGGTTTGCGATGGGCGAGATCGGCCGCATTAATGCCAACTCCTTCCTCGGCGATAAGACTGCGGCCTATCTCGGCGCCGGCTACCGCATTGGCGATGTCACGCCGTACGTCGTGTATTCCGCCTCGCGCGCGAACATGGAAACTGCGACGGCAGGCCTTGACCTCAGCGCCATGCCGCCGCAGCAAGCGGCAGTGGGTGCGCAGTTGAACGCAGGCTTGAACCAATTGCTGGCGACGATCCCGCGCCAGCACAGCATCAGCGCCGGTGTGCGCTGGGACTTGTGCCCGAACTACGCGCTCAAGCTGCAGTACGACCGCATCACGCCGCACCAAGGATCGAACGGCACTTTCATCAACGTGCAGCCGGGCTTCCGCTCCGGCCAGCCGATCACGGTGCTGAGCGCCGTCCTTGATTTCGTGTTCTGACCATGCAGCAGCTATTCACAATTTTGCGATGGCGGTTGCTGCTAGCAGGCTTGCTGCTATGGGGCGCGGCTGCGTTTGCGTCGGCGGCGGACTTGGTGGTCGTGGTCTCGGCCAAGAGTGCCGTGACGTCGCTGCGCGCCGAACAGGTGGCGGCCATCTTCATGGCGCAGACCGGCCGCTTCCCTAGCGGCGAGGAAGCGATTGCGATTGATCTGCCGGTCGGCAGTCCACTGCGCGATGAGTTCTACAACAGGGTCGCGGCGCGCACGCCGGCCTTGATGAAAGCCTATTGGACCAAGATGGTGTTCACCGGCCGCGGACAGCCGCCGCGTGAGCTGCCCAATAGCGCCGCCGTGCGCAAGATGGTGGCCGATAATCCGGCCATGATCGCCTACATCGACCGTTCGGCGCTGGACGCCAGCGTCAAAGCCATACAGGTGATGCCATGAGTTCGACCACGGAAACCCTGCGCGCGCGCTGGCTGCGGCGCGGTCTCGACACCCACGTCTCGCTGCCGCTGTTCGCCTTGCTGCTGCTGGTGGCGATTTGGGTGGTGACCTTCCACGAGATCGACGCCGAGCGCGAACACGCACAGGAAGCGGCCACCGATTCGCTGCACGAAATGCTGGGCACCTACGAAGCCCAGGTAGCGCGCAGCATCGACGGCATCGATCAAACGCTGCGCATGCTGAAATACGCGGTGGAGCGCAAGGGCGCGCTGGGCGCCTTGCCGGAGCTGGGCCGCGAGGGCTTGCTGCCGCCGGGCGTGGTGTTCGTGGTCAGCATCGTCGACCGCAACGGCATGACGGTGGCCAGCAATCCGAGTGCGCTGCCGATTTCGGTGGCGGAGCAGAACTACTTCAAATTCCACTTGGAGCGCGACAGCGGCGCCACCTACGTCAGCCCGGCCACGCGCGATGCGGCCAATAGCGAATGGCATTTGCACTTCACGCGCCGGCTCGATGACAGCAACGGCAACTTCGCCGGCATCGTCATCGTTGAAACCGATCCGGCTTACTTCACCAGCAGCTATGAACGCAGCCGCCTCGGCGAGCGCGGCATGCTGGGCCTGGTCGGCACTGACGGCGTGGTGCGCGCGCTGCGCAGCGGCGACAAGATGACCTTCGGCCACAAGCTGGACGCCCGCATCGGCAAATACAGCGGCATGCGCGAGCTGCACGGCATCGGCTTGAATGTGCTGATCGGCCTCGATGAAAAAGAATTGATGGCCGGCTTTGAGCGCCAGCGCCGTGAAAAGATTTGGGAAGCCGGCATTCTAAGCGGTGCGCTGGTGTTCGTGACCGGTCTGCTGTGGTTGTGGTCATGGCAGGGCGCGCGCAATCGCACCCACATGCGGCGCGCGCAGGAAACCTATGCCGCCGCATCGGCCGCCAGCCTTGATGCCTTCTTCGTCATGCGCGAAGTGCGAGACGAACGGGGCGTGATTGTCGACTTCAAGATCGTTGACGCCAACGTGCGCGCGGAGCAGATGACCGGTTGCAGCAAGCACTACCTGTGCGGCACTACGCTGTGCACATTGATCCCGGAAGCGCGCGACAACGGCATGATGAAGCATCTGATCGACGTCACGCGCAAGGGCGGCGTGCACGAACAGGAATGGCAAAACACCGTGCCGCTGCTGCGCGCGCGCTGGCTGCACCAGCAAGTGGTGGCGGTGCAGGGCGGCCTGGTTGCCATCGTGCGCGACATCTCGGAGCGCAAGCTGGCCGAGGAGCGCATGGTGCACCTCGCGCACCACGACACGCTCACCGGCCTGCCGAACCGCAGCCTGATTGCCGATCGTCTCGACATGACCATCGCGCAGGCGCAGCGCAATGGCGGCTCGGTGCTGGTGGCGTTTATCGATCTTGACGGTTTCAAGCTGGTGAACGATGGCCTGGGACACAACGCCGGCGATGAGCTGCTAAAGGTGGTGGCGGAACGCATGTCCGGCTGCCTGCGCGCGGCCGACACCGTGGGCCGCTTCGGCGGCGATGAATTCGTGCTGCTGCTGACCGAGCCGGGATCGGGCGTCGATGCCGCGCCGGTGCTGGAGCGCGTGCGTGAAGCGGTGCTGCAATCGATTTGCCTGTGCGGGCAAGAGGTGCAGGTTAGCTGCAGTATCGGCGTGGCGGTCTACCCGAACGACGGCACGGATGCGGAAACCCTGCTGATGAACGCCGATGCGGCCATGTACCGCGCCAAGGACAAGGGCAAGAACAACTGTCAGTTCTACACCCGCGAGATGAACGCCAGCATCGAAGAGAAACTGGTGCTGCTGGAAGGCTTGCGCAATGCACTGGACGACGGCCAGTTCCGGCTCGTGTATCAGCCGAAGGTCGACCTGCACACCGGCCGCGTGTTCGGCGTCGAAGCGCTGGTGCGCTGGGATCACCCGGAGCACGGCGTGATCGGGCCGGATCGCTTCATCCCGCTGGCCGAGGAAAGCGGCATGATCGTGGCGCTGGGCGAGTGGGTGCTGCGCACTGCCTGCGTGCAAAATCGCGCGTGGCAGGATGCGGGCTTGCCGCCGCTGTGCATCTCGGTCAACGTCTCGCCGCGCCAGTTCGAGGAAGCGCGCCTGGTCGAACGCGTGCAGCAGGCATTGGCCGATAGCGGCCTGGCGCCGGAATGGCTGGAACTGGAAGTGACGGAAGGCGTCATCATGCGCGATTTGCAGCAGGCCGTGGCCAAGATGGCGCAAGTCAGGGCGATGGGCGTGTCGTTGTCGATCGACGATTTCGGCACCGGCTATTCCAGCCTGTCGGCGCTGAAGTCGTTCCCGATTTCCACGCTGAAGATCGATAAATCGTTTGTGCGCGACCTGGGCCGCAGCAGCGGCGACGAGGCGATTGCCAGCTCCATCATCGGGCTGGCCCACCGCCTGCGCTTGCGCGTGATTGCGGAAGGCGTGGAGACCGAACAGCAGCGCAGCTTCCTGCGCGAGAACGGCTGCGACGAGATGCAGGGCTATCTGTTCAGCCGTCCGCTTCCTCCGGCACAGCTGGCGGCGTTACTCAACGCGCCAGCCATGCAAGCAGCTTAGTACGACCAGGTCAGCGTCGCGCTGCCGTTACGTGGCGCGGCGTAGTAGGCCTGCGTCCAGTACAAGCTGGTGAGGTGCTTCTTGTCGTTGACGTTGTTCAGATTGACCGACAGCGCCAGGTGCTTGTCGATGTCGTAGCGCGCCATCAAACCCAGCGTTCCGTACGACGATTGCACCGAGCGGATGCCGCCGCCTTGATCGACCGAGGTCTCGCTCTGCCATGCGAAGGTGCTGCCCACCTTCAGCGCCGGCAGGCCCGGTAGCACGTAGGTGGTGTTCACGCGCAGCGTGGTGCGCGGCACGAAGGTGCGCACGGCTTGACCATGGTCGCCTTTCAGCGAAGTCAAACGGGTCAGGCCTGCGCTGGCTTGCCAGCCTTTGGCCACTTCGCCCGACAAATCAAACTCGAAGCCCTGCGATTCCGCATTCACGCCGCGGTAGTAGGTCTTGGTGCCGATCATGCCCGCTGCTTCGGCGGTGTTGTCTTGCCTGGTCTTGAAGATCGCGGCCGATGCATTGAGCTTGTTGTTGAACAGCGCGGCTTTCAGGCCGGCCTCGGTGGTCTTGCCTTCGATCGGATCGAGCGGCGTGCCGGTGGCGTCGATCTCGCTTTGCGGATTGAAGATCTCCGTGTAGCTGGCGTAGGCCGACAGGTCGCGGTTGATGTCATACACCACGCCCACGTATGGCGTAGTTTTGCTGGCCGACTTGTACTTGCTGGTGCCGTAGGAATTGCCATTGCTCTTGGCGCGCGTGCTGTTTAAGCCTGACAGCAGTTTCCAGTCGTCGGCCAGATTGAAGCGGGCGGCCAGGAACACGGTGTTGCGGCGGTCTTCGTAGTTGCTGCCGTCGGTGGCGGCGTCGAAGCTTGGTTTCGGATAGTTGCCGTCAAATGCGGTTTGGCCCGGCATCTCGGTGCCGATGCCTTGGCCGTAGTGCGACACGTCATTCAGCTTGGAGCGCGACCAGTTGTAGCCGAAGCTGAGGTCATGCCGGCGGCCGCCCAGTGCGAATTTGCCATCGACCGAGATATCGGCCAGCGTTTGCTTCTGATCCGCCGCGTACTGCGAAGGGTAGGAGTACAAGCCGCCACCACCCACCTTGTTGGGCGTGCCGTAAACATAGAGCAGATCCGAGTCCGATTTGTCGGTGATGTAATTCAGCGTGCCTTGAACCTTCCAGCCTTGGCCGAGGTTGTGGTTCAGTTCCACGAAGCTGGTGTTGGTGGTGGTGTCCCAGCGCGACCAGTTGGCCGAGGTGCTGGTGCCGATCGGGTAATCGGTCGGGCTGCCGTCGGCATAGTTGAGCGGCAGCGCGCCCCACATCACGCCCTTGTTGCGATTGGCTTCGTAGGTGTGGCCGACACTGAGCAGGGTGTCTTTGCCCAGCTGTGCCTCGACCACGGCGTAGGCCACGGTTTTCTGTGGCGAATAGCGGTCGAGATAGGAGTCGCTTTCCTGCTGCACCAGCACGGCGCGGCCGGCCACGCTGCCGCTTTCATTGAGCTTGGTGCTGACATCGCCTTCGACGCGGCGGTTGCTCCACGAGCCGAGCGTGACGCTGGCGCTTGCCGTGGTGCTGGCGGTAGGGCGCTTGCGGATGAAATTGACGGTGGCCGATGGATTGCCGGTCGACGCCATCAAGCCGTTGGCGCCGCGCACGATGTCGATACGGTCGTACAGGGCGGTATCGAGATCGCCTTGCACGTTGCCGAACACTTGCGGCAGGCCGATGCCGTCGTACTGGAAGTTGACCACGTCGAAGCCGCGCGCGGTGTAGTAGGTGCGGCTGGTTTCGACTTTTTCGACGGTGACGCCGGTGGTGGCGGCCAGCACCTGGTTGATGTTATCGAGCTTGAAGTCGTCCATCAGCGCGCGGGTGACCACCGAGACCGATTGCGGGGTCTCGCGCAGCGTCAATTCCAGCTTGCCGGCGGACTTGGTCTCGCGGGCGGTGTAGGTATGCTCGGCGGCGCCGGTGACCGTCACAGTTTGCAGTTGGGTGTCGGGCGCATCGGCCGGGGCATCGGCGGCGACGCCGTGGCCGGCGTAAATCATCGACAGCGCCAGCAGCATGGGGCGCAAAGGCAGGTGACGGGGCATGCACTACTCCTTGAATAAGAATGAGAATGATTCTTATTATATGGATTTAATGACATAGACGCAACGTCGCGCTCCGGCCAGCATGTGCTCGACGCGGCCGACCGAGCAATCGGGGCCGAGCACGCGCTGGAAAACGTCCAGCTCGGAGCGGCAGAATTGCTGGCATTGCTGGGCGGCGGCGCAGATCGGGCAGTGGTTTTCGATCAGCAGCAGGCTGCCGTCGTCCTGCGGCTGGAGTTCGGCCATGTAGCCTTCGGCGCTGCGCGCTTGTACCAGCGCTTGCACGCGCTCGGGCAGGGTGCGGCTGCCGGCCAGATGCTCGCGGTAATCGCGTTCGCTGGCCGCTTCGCGCGAGCCGATCAGCTTATCGAGGCCGGCGTCGCCGAACAGGGCGCGCACTTGGTCGATCAATTGCAGCGTCAGCTCGGCGTGGCGGTCGGGGAAGCGGGCGTGGCCGGCGGCGGTCAATAGCCAGCGGCGCGCAGGCCGGCCCGGCTTGTCGGCCACCTCTTCATAAGTGACCATGCCTTTTTCCTGCCATGATTCCAGCTGCTTGCGCGCGCCCATCGAGGTCAGATTGAGCAGCGCGCCCAGTTGCTGGGCGGTTTGCGGACCGCGGGTCTTAATCAGGAACAGCGTTTGCTCGGCGGTGTTCATGGCATGGCGCCTTCCACGCGGGTAGTCATGCTGTGGTGCCATTGGTGCATGCGCCATGCCGACCATGCGCTGAGCGCCGCGCCCAGCAGCAGGATCAGGCGGGTGTCGATCAGTGTCAGCACGGCGCCAGCCAAGGCCATGATGATGTTGGCCAGGCAGAAGGTGGTTGAGATCAAGCCCATTACCGCGCCTTGGCCATGGGCGCCGCCGAATCGTTCGGCGCAGTAATTGGGCACGATGGCGTTGTAGAACGAATGCGGGATGCCGTACAAGATGATGCAGATCAGGCCGAGCGTGGCGTTGCTGGCGGCCAGCAGGGCAATGATGGCCGCCACGGTGAACGCGTAGATGCGCGCGCGCAGCAGCGGCTCGCCCTTGAATGGACGGCCGGCGACGATGGTGGTGGCGGTCATCACGGCGCACATGGCGGCGGTGACCCAGGCGATGCCTTGGGCGCCGTAGCCGGGCACTTCCACCAGCCACAGCGGGTAGAACTCGTAGAACGCGGTCACGCCGCAGGTGTAGGCCAGCGTCACGATGAAGAGGCTGCGCAGATCCGGTTCGCGCAGCAGGTTGAGCGAGTGGCGGTCGCGCGCCACTTGCCACCACGAGGTGGTAGCGCTGGAAGCGGCTTCGCGCGGCAGGGTAACGGCGACCAGCGCCGCCACCAGCAGCAGGGCGGCGACGGCGACCCAGAACGGCGTGGTGATGCCGAATTGCAGCGTGGCGCCGGCCAGCAGCGGCCCGGCCAGCCAGCCCATGTAAAAGGCGCCGTTCAGCCACGACAGCGCTTTGCGGCGCAGGTCGCCTTCGAGACGGTCGGCCAGCAGGGCGCGCGCGACCGAGCCGCTGCCTTCCAGCAGGCCGGTGACGAAGCGGGCGACGATGAACAGGGGGTAGTTCTCAATGATCAGCGCACCGGCCGTGACGGCATGGCCGATGGCGGCGCCGACGGCGGTAATCAGCAGCACCGGGCGGCGGCCGTAGCGATCCGACATCGGGCCGAGCAGGGCGGAACCGATCAGCAGGCCGAGCGGATTGATGGTCAGCGCCAGGCCGAACAGCAGCTTGGGCGGCAGGCCGAGGAAGGTATTGAGGCCATTGGTAGCGCCGGCAGCGAACAGTGGCGGCAGGATCGGATACGGCAGCGCTGCACCGATGGTGGAGAGCAAAGCCAGCAGGCAGGCGGAAGCAATCAGTAAATGCGTTTTCATGCGCTCTACTGTAAGCCTGGCTGAACAATAAGTAAACAAAAAAGTTTATAAATCCGATGGTTCGATAAATATCAAATTGGCTCGGCTTGCTTGACCGCAGATATCAGGCGCAAGATGGGTGACATGGAAACCGAGACCTCACAAACGAATGAGCAACTAGCGCCGCTGGATCAGCGGCTGACGGCAGTCGAGCGTAATCTGGCTGTGCTGACCGTGGAGGTTGCCGTGTTGACCAAGACGGCAGCCACCAAAGAAGATCTGATGCATCTTCACCGGGTGCTTGGCGCCGACATAGCTCGAATTGATGCCACGTTGGCCGCGATGCTGCAAAACGGTGCCACCAAGGCTGACTTGGCAGCGCTTGAGACGCGCATCATGAAGTGGATGATCGCCACGCTGATCGGCGTCGGCGCTTTAAATTCCACGCTGGTGCTTATCGTGGTCAAACTCATGCAGCCTTGAAAAGCAAGGCTGTATCATACGGTCTTTCTTATACAAGCAATCTCAACATGAAAGATTGGTTTGCCGGCGAGCGCGGGGCGTATTTTTTTCTTTGGCTCGGCATTGGCTTGATTGCGCTGTTTGGCGCGCTGGAGTATCGCTTTCCCAAGGCCGGGCAGCTGGAGACGGCGCGCGGGCGAGTGACCTGGCAGCAGGAGACCCGTGGGGCGCTGTATTTCATCCTGTCGGATAAGCAGCAGCTGGTGTTGTATGCCAAGGGCGATGCCGATGGCCAGCAGCGCGCGGCGATCCGCGATGCGGAGATGTACCCGATTTTGGTCAGTTTCCTGCGTGCGCAAAAAACCGGCATCGGCTTCGCGCCCGGCGATTTTTATACTGCTTATGGTGTGTCCGTCGGCGGCAAGCAGGTGGCCAGCCTGGACGAGGTGCGCAGTGCTTACCGCCGCGATAATATGATCGCGCTGGCGATGGGCACCGCTGCCGCGCTCGCGGGTGCCTGGCGCGTGCGCGCGCTCGGCGGCGCTAGCGCACGTCGCGCTGGCGGCGGAAGGCCAGCCAGCCGGCGATCACGGTAAAGCTCGCCACGATCACCACGATGATCAGGAAGCCGTGCCTGGATTCCGCCAGTGGAATGCCGCCCACGTTCATCCCCATCAGGCCGGCGATGATGTTGATCGGCAGCGCCAACACGGTCACCACGGTCAGCACGAACAGGCTGTGGTTGTTGGCCTCGCTGGCCAGCGCCGCAATTTCTTCCTGGATTAATTTGATGCGTTCCTGCAGCGACGCCATATCCGCCAGCACCATCGAGAATTCCTCGGTCGATTGACGCAGTTCCTGCGCATCGATCTCGGCCATCCATGCCGGCGGCTTTTGCAGCAGGCGGAACAGTGCCGATGGTTCCGGCGCCAACAGGCGCTGCAGCCGCACCAGCACCCGCCGCAGGGCGCCAAGGCTGGCGCGCTTGGTGGTCAGCTTGCCGGCCAGCAGGTTGTCTTCGATGCTGTCCACGGTGGTAATCGCGTCGCGCACGATTTTGATCAGCGCATCGGCCTGGTCGCGCAGCAGGTGGATCAGCAGCTCGACCGACGAGCGGATCGGCTCACCACTGCGCACCGCGTTGCGCAGGCTGTCCACCGCGCGCAGCGGCTTGCGGCGCGCGCTGATGACGATTTGCTTCTCCACGCTCAGCCACAGCGTCGAGATGTCGGATGGCTCGAACGAGAAATCGTGCAGCACGTCGTTGACCACCGCGATCAGGGTATTGTCGGCCAGCTCGATGCGGGTCGAGCGCGGGCCTTCGTGCAGGCTTTCGTAGAACTCGTCCGGCAGCGTCACGTGCTCGTGCAGCCACTTTTCGCTGGCGGTGTTGGCCAGGTTGTAATGCAGCCAGATGAACTCGTGCGGATGCTGTTCGCGCTCTTTCAGCCACGCGCAGGCGGCGTCGCTATCGAGCGGCTGGCCTTTGCCATCGCCGCTGCGGCCAAATAAATAGCCGCATACCAAGCCGGAGGGATCAGAACCGTAGGACAGCGGCGCGCTCTGCATCTGTGCTTACACCAGCAGCGCGGCGCTCATCTCGGCCGCATCGCGTTTGGCTTCTTCCAGCATCGCCGCCAGTTTTTGCTCGTCGATGAACAGGTCGATGGCGGAATCGGAATGCGGCGGCAGGTCGCGCTGCGGCTCTTGCAGCGGCGATTTCATCGGCGTCAGGTGATTGGCCAGCAGCAGGGTGTCGAGCAGCGTGTCGGGCGGGATCGACATGAAGCTGTCGCGCAAACCTTCGATGGCGTCGGCTACCGGCTCAGGGATGCACAGTTTGCGCATCACTTCGCGGGTGATGATTTCTTCGCTGGCCGAGTGCCAGTTCTCTGGATCTTCATCGAGCAGACCGGGGAATTCGTCGGCGCGCGACAGCAGGTAGAAGCCGCCCACCTCGTGCACGATGCCGGCAAACAGCGCGGTGTCTTCGTTGACGCCGGTAACGTGGCGCGCGATCAGGCGGCCCAGCGCGGCCACGGCGATGGTGTGATCCCACAGCTTTTCGGCCTTGTTGCGCAGTGCCGGGTCGCTGATTTTGCTGCCGAACTGGCGCACCACCATGGCGGCCGCCAGCGCGAACAGGTTCTGGTAGCCGATGCGCATGATGGCGCCGCGCACATTGGTCACCACCGGTGCGCCGGCGCGGTTGAACATGGCGGAATTCGAGATGGCCACGGTCTTGGCGGCCAACAATGGCTCCGCCAGCACCAGGCTGATGGCGGTGTCGATCGGGCAGTCGGGATCATCCAATGCCAGTTGCACGCGCAGCGCCGCATTGACGCTGGTTGGGAAGACGAGTTCGCCACGAATGGCGAGGGCCGCGATGTGGCCGTATGCTTCGAGTTTATTCATGGTCAAAATTATACGCAGGCTTGGCCCCAATCTCAACGCCATGCGGAAGCTTATCGGCAGTAATCATCAGCAATGCGACAGATCGCGTTGCGATTGTTGATGGGATGCGGAGGGGAGCGGGATATTGCGCGGGGAGGGGGCACGCAAGGGAGCGCTCGCGGCGCCGGGATCGGGGCGCCGCGAACGGGGAAAGCTAACTCAGGCGTTGACCAGTTCAGGCTGGCGCGCGCCGTGTTCCTTGCTGTAGCGGCTGACCGACAGGTC
Organism: Duganella rivi; assembly: GCF_009857435.1. Taxonomy (GTDB): domain Bacteria; phylum Pseudomonadota; class Gammaproteobacteria; order Burkholderiales; family Burkholderiaceae_D; genus Rugamonas; species Rugamonas rivi. Next base: position 234,510 of record NZ_WWCK01000004.1, on the reverse strand, counting down.
GTCGGCGCGGATGGCCGGACGGCGCGACGAGATCAGGTCCGACAGCAGTTGCGCCGAGCCGCAGGACATGGTCCAGCCCAGCGTACCGTGGCCGGTGTTGACGTAGAGGTTGCGCAGGCCGGTGCGGCCGACGATCGGCGTACCGTCCGGGGTCATCGGGCGCAGGCCGGTCCAGAAGCTGGCCTCGGCGGTGTTGCCGGCGCCGGGGAACAGGTCGTTGACCACCATCTCCAGCGTTTCGCGGCGGCGCGGGTTCAAGGTCTTGTCGAAGCCGGCGATCTCGGCCATGCCGCCGACGCGGATGCGGTCGTCAAAGCGGGTGACGGCGATTTTGTAGGTTTCGTCCAGAATGGTCGACACCGGTGCGGCGTCGGCGTTGACGATAGGGACGGTGATCGAGTAGCCCTTCAGCGGGTAGACCGGGATTTGCACCAGCTGCTTCAGCAGCGCGGTCGAGTAGGCGCCCAGCGCGACCACGTAGGATTCGGCGGTCACCAGTTCATCGCCGCATTGCACGCCTTTGATGGTGTCGCCTTCGCTGACCAGGCCATTGATGTCAACGCCGTAGCGGAATTTCACGCCCAGTTCTTCGGCCATGGCGGTCAGGCGGGTGGTGAACAGCTGGCAGTCGCCGGTTTCATCGTTCGGCAGGCGCAGGCCGCCGACCAGCTTGTTGCGGGCGAGGCCCGGCTCGGCGCTGACCAGTTGTTCGCGGCTCAGCAGCTGGTACGGCACGCCGGTTTCTTCCAGTACGCTGATGTCTTTGGCGGCGGCGTCCATTTGTTCCTGGGTGCGGAACAGCTGGGTCGTGCCTTGCTGGCGGCCTTCGTACGCGATGCCGGTGGAGGCGCGCAGCGCCTTGAAGCAGTCGCGGCTGTACTCGGCCAGGCGCACCATGCGCTCCTTGTTGACGGCGTAGCGCTCGGCATTGCAGTTTTGCAGCATCTGCCACATCCATTGCAGCTGGAACAGGGTGCCGTCAGGCGTGATGGACAGCGGCGCGTGGCGCTGCAACATCCATTTCATGGCTTTCAGGGGGATGCCGGGGGCGGCCCATGGCGAAGCGTAGCCGGGAGAAATCTGGCCGGCGTTGGCGAAGCTGGTTTCGAGGGCGGGGCCCGGTTGGCGGTCAAGCACGGTCACGTCGTGGCCGGCCTTGGCCAGATAGTAGGCGCTGGTGACGCCGATAACACCACTACCCAAGATCACTACGCGCATGCTGTCCCCCGATTATTTAGCTACCAGATATTCCGCTATGGTATGCTGGTTGGGGTAGTGTTTGTTACTATATATCTTACTAAAAACAGTGGATTTTCATGCGAACTCAGAAAGAATCGGTCCGCGGGCTGGACAAGCTTGATCGAAAGATACTACAGATCCTGCAGGAGGATGGGCGGATCTCGATGAAGGATCTGGGCGAGCAGGTGGGCTTGTCGACCACGCCCACCATCGAGCGCGTCAAGCGCATGGAGCGCGATGGCGTGATTACCGGCTATCACGCGCGGATCGATCCGCCGTCGCTGGGGGCCAAGTTGCTGGTATTCGTGGAGATTACGCTGAACCAGAAATCCGGCCCCGCGTTCGAGCAGTTCCGGCGCGAGGTGCTGCGCATCCCGGAGGTGCAGGAGTGCCATCTGGTGTCGGGCGACTTCGACTACTTGATTAAAGCGCGCATCCACGAAATGGCCGAGTACCGCAAGCTACTAGGCGAAATGCTGCTCAGCCTGCCAGGTGCAGCGCAGTCGAAAAGCTATGTGGTGATGGAGGAAATCAAAGAGACGCTGACCTTGTCCACCGAGGTGGTGCAGGGCTGATACAATGCCATAATGGCATCACAACCAACTGGAGCAGGCGTGAATAGTTCTTCGCAGCTTGTCGTGCGTTCGCTGGACGAGCACTTGTCTTCTGACCAGAGTTTTAGCTCCGCTTACGCGCGGGCGGTGGGCGCGATCGCCGGTAATGAAGGCAGCCTCACGCTCGCGCAGTTCGCCGCTGTCACTGAGATCGCCGGCGATGGTCAATCCTCCGCAGTTTTTACCGCTCTCGTTTTGAACGCGATTGAATCCGGCGTGGAAGTCGACTGGGCGCTGAATGCGTTGAGCCGCAGCTGCACCGGCATCGACCAGCAGGCGCGCGAGCATGCGCTGGGCATGGTGATTCCGCTGCTGGCGCTGCACGGCGCCGATGCCCGCGCTGTAGCCCAGCGCTTGGCGAAAGCCTTATCGGTACGTCTATCGCCGGAAAATCTGAACCGTTTGCCGCCGGCCGAGGAGCGCGGCATCCTCGCCAACTTGGGCGAGCAGGCGCGCCGCCTGGTGCGCGGGCGTTCGCTGGCCGACGCGGTGGCGGATTTCGGCCGCACTGCCGGCCAGCTGGAACTGGTTGACCATGCGCGCAACTTCCAGTCCGGTGACATCGATCAAGCCGCACTGCGGGAATTGGTCAGCACGACCACTGCGGCCATCGCGCAAGACATCAGCAACTACGTTGAACAAGCGCGCTTGCTGTCGGTGGGCGAAGCGGCGGCGGCCTCGCTGGTCAGCGCCGCCAGCGATTTGAAAAACCAGGTGACGCAGCGGCTGGTGCTGGTCGAACAGCGCATCGCTCACGAACGCCGTCTGCTGATCGAAGAAATCGACGACGCCGTGCACGACGCGGGCAACGCCATCGAGCTGGCGATGACTGATCGCCTCAATACCGACAAGTGGAAAGACGAAGACGTGTGGGCCAGCATGGGCCGCAATCAATTCGGGCAGGAGATGGAACGGCGGCTCGATCGCATCGTGCGGCGCAAGGAGCAGGCCTTGCAGCTGCTGCAGGAAGATTTGCGGCTGTTCCAGTCGGGGATGAAGCTGGGGCAGGCGACCGTGTTCCAGCGGCAGCATCATGCGGCGCTGGCCAAGCTGATGCCGCGCATGCGTATCGGCACGCGCATTGTGAACAAGCTGGATACGGCGGCGAATATCACCCTGGCTGGTGGTGCGGCGGTGGCTGCCAGCACAGGTACGGCGGCTTATCTGATCGGCGCTGCGGTGGTGTTGCCGGTGGTGGCGCCGGTTGCGCCGTTTGTCGGCGGCGCGGTGCTGCTGGCGGGCGCGTTCAAATGGTTCACCGATGGCGGCAAGCGCAAACGCACCGAGATCCGTGATAAGCGCATCGCGTTTGAAGAGGAGCTGCGCAAGCAGCTGATGGCGGCCGAGCAGTCGTTCAATACGCAGCTAGATCTTGTGGCGGAAGGCTTTCGCGACTCCGCTGTGCAGCTACTCACGCCGATCTTGCTGGAAGCCGAAGCGGCCGGCCGCGTGCCTGGCATGCGCCAGCGCATCGCCGACCGCGTCATCACGCAAGCGCAAGCCGCGATCCGCCAGCTAGACGCCGAACTAAGTTAGCGGGGTAGCGGCTGGCGCCATGCCGAACCCCGCAAGGCGCTTGCCGTGGGGTCTGACCCCGTACGGGGTCAGACCCCGCTGTACCGGGTTCAAGGACGCATCAAACCAAGTTACAAGTTACGGGCGATGATCTCGTCCGCAACCCGCGCTGCTTGTTGCAGCGGCTGCGTCAGGGCTTGCGTGCTGTAGACCGGCGCTTGCGGCATCGCTGCACCCAGTACCGCGCCGTCGGTTTTGCTGACGTCCACTTTAACGGTGGTCGACAAACCAATGCGCAGAGGGTGTTCTTTCAGTTCCTTCGGATCGAGCGCAATCCGAACCGGCAGGCGCTGTACCACCTTGATCCAGTTGCCGCTCGCATTTTGCGCCGGCAGCAGCGAGAACGCGCTGCCCGTGCCGGCCGACAGGCCCACCACGCGGCCATGAAATTCCACTTTGCTGCCATACATATCGGCCTCAATCCTGGCCGGCTGGCCGACGCGGATGTTCTTCAATTCCGATTCCTTGAAGTTGGCATCCACCCACAGCTGATCCAGCGGCACAATCGCCATCAGCGAGGTGCCCGGCGTGGCGCGCGCGCCTATCTGCACGCTGCGCTTCGCCACATAGCCCGACACCGGCGCCAGGATGGTGTTGCGGCGCGACGCAAGCCACGCTTGCACGTAATCCGCTTTCGCCGCTTGCACCGCCGGATGCTGCGCCACACTCACGCCGCTCACGCCAGCCTTGGCCGCTTCTTCCTGCTTGACCGCCACCGCAATCGCTGCGCGCGCATCATCCACCGCCTGGCGCGCATGTTCGACTTCTTCACCGGAGACGGTGTGGTCGGCCGCCAGCGGCTTGCGGCGCGCCAGATCGTCTTCGGCATTCTTCAACTGCAGCTTGCGCTGCGCGACGGTGGCGTCGTACTGCGCCACGTCGGCGTAACGCTGGCGTTGCTGGCGCACGGCGGCGCCCAGCCTGGCGTCCGCCTGCGCCAATGCGATGTCGGCATCGGCCGCGTCCAGCTGGATCAGCGGCGCGCCGGCTTGCACCATCTGCGTTTCATCGGCGCGGATCTCGGTCACGTTGCCGGTCACTTGCGACGACAGGTTGACCAGGTTCCCGCCCACGTAGGCGTTATCGGTCTCCTGCACCTTGGACAGCACGCTCTCGTAGTAGACCGCGTACGCCGCGCCGGCGGCGATGAAGGCCAGCGTGATCCCCGCCAGCACGGCCTTGCGCTTGTTCTCGTTTGGTTTGGTGATTTCAGTGCTCATGATGTGATCCGTTGATTTTATTTGGTGGCGGTCGCCAGCGGCGCTTCTTCGTGATAGCCGCCGCCCAGCGCATTGGTCAGCGCGACTTCGGCCAGTAGTTGTACTTGTTGCAGATAAAGGCCGGCGTCCTGCTGTTTGAGCAGGGCCAGGCGCGCATTCAGCACGCTGCTGTTGTTCGCCAGTCCGCGATCCAGGCGCGCCTGCGCCGACGCCATCTGCGCGCGCGCCAAGCCGGTGGCTGCGCTTTGCTGCACGATCTGCTGCTCGATGCCCTGCAACTGCGCGCCGCCTTGCGCCACTTCGCGCACGGCTTCGACAATGGTCTGGTTATATTCGGCGATGCGCTCGTTGCGGTTGGTGCGAGCGCCGTCCAGTTGCGCATCGAGGCGCTTGCTGTCGAACAGCGGCAGCGACACGGTCGGGCCGATGTACACGGTGCGGCTGGCGGTTTGCAGCAGGTTCTCCAGCTTGACGCTATCGAGGCCGATGGAGCCGGTCAGGTTCACATCAGGATAGAACGCGGCTTTGGCGGCGTCGATCTTGCTGAGCGATGCCTCCAGCTTCCAGCGCGCCGCTTGCAGGTCAGGGCGGCGCGCCAGCAGTTCCATGCCGAGACGCGCGGGCAGGGCGTGCGGCGCGGAGTTCAGCGCCACCGGTTTCAAATCGGCCAGCGCGGTGTTGTCAGCGCCGGCCAGCGCGCGCAGGGCTTCGCGTTCGTGTTCAATATCGGCCTTGAGTTGCGCCTGCTGTTTGCGGATCAGGTTCAGATCCGCTTCGGCGGCGCGCTGTTCATCGGCGTTGGCAAGGCCGCGCGCGATGCGCTTGGCCTTATCCTGCACCAGCGCGTTCTGCGTGGCCGCCAGTTGTTCGGTATTCGCCAGGCGCGCCCATGCGCCTTGCAGGCGGAAGTAGCTCTGGGCGATGGAGGCTGCCAGCGCTTGCTCGGCTTCGGCGTAGGCGGCGCGGCCAGCGTTCAACTCACCGACGGCGGCCGCCACTTGCGCGCGGTTCTTGCCCCACCAGTCGAAGTTGTAGCGCAGGTCAAGGCGCAGTGTCTCCTCGGTGAAGTAGGCGCCGCCGATCGGGGCAGGGAACAAGCCGGTGCCCGAGTAGCGCTGGCGATTGGCGTTGGCATACGCCGAAATGTCTACGCCCAAATCCGCCACGCTGCGCGACAGCGAGGAGCGCGCGGTGCCGATATGGGCTGCCGCCACTTCCAGCGATGGGCCGCTGGACAAGGCTTGCTTGATGATGGCGTTCAGCTGCTCGTCATGGTAGGCAGTCCACCACTGCGCTTGCGGCCAGCCTTCGTTTGCCAGCTTGATGTTGGCGGAAAGTTCTGCGCCGGCGATGTCGCGCTTGGCCAGTGCGTGATTGTCAGGCGCGATTTGCGCGCAGCCAGCCAGTGTGAAGGCTGCGGCGAGGGCCGCCGCCAATACGGTAGTTTTTTTCATGTGAAGCTCTCCTCAATCCATCGCAGCGTGATCGACTGCGGCCGGTGCAGTTTTCGCCGGAGGTTTAATCAGCAATAGCAGCGGAATCACGCACAGCGTTGCGATCATCATCAGCCAGAAGTCGTCCACGTAGGCGATCATCGAGGCTTGACGGGTGATCTCGTTATTCAGCGAGGCTGCCGCTTGTGGCGTCGCCAGGTTGTCCAGCAGCGCCGGGTTGGCGGTGGTGACGTGTTCCGTCAGCGAGGCATGCACGATCTGCGTATTGCGTGCCAATAGCGTCTGCACCAGCGCGATGCCGATCGAACTGCCGATATTGCGTATCAGGCTGTAGATCGCCGTGCCCTCGGCGCGCATCTCCGGCGACAGCGTGGCAAAGGTGGCGGCGCTCAGCGGCACGAACACCAGGCCGAGGCCCAAGCCCTGAATCACGCCCGGCCACACGATGTCGCTTTGCGACAGCACCAGCGTGTACTGCGTCATCTGCCATAGCGAGAAGGCGGTGATCAGGAAGCCGGTCGCCAGCAGCACCCGCAGGTCGATCTTGCCGACCAGGCGGCCCACAAACATCATCGCGATCATGGTGCCGATGCCGCTGGGCGCGGTCACCAGGCCGGCGATCTTGGCCGGATAGCCCATCAGGCTTTGCAGCATCGAGGGCGTCAGCGCGCGCGTCGCGTACAGCACCAGGCCCACGATGAAGATGAACAACAGGCCGCTGACGTAGTTGGAATTTCGCAGCAGCCGGTAATCGAAGAAGGATTTGCCGGCAGGGCGCGTGGCCGTGTGGGCGACAAAGTAGGCAAAGCTCATTGCCAGGATGATGGCTTCGATCCACGTCTCGGTGGCGCTGAACCAGTCATTCTGTTCGCCGCGATCGAGCAGCATTTGCAGCGCGCCGATGGCGAGGCTCAAAGTGGCAAAGCCAAACGCGTCGAACTGCATCTTGCGCGGCGCCTCGGTCTTCTTGATGTAACGCCAGATGCCGTAGAAGGCCATCGCACCGACCGGCACGTTGATGAAGAATACCCAGCGCCAGTCGTAGCTGTCGGTCAGCCAGCCGCCCAGCGTGGGGCCGAGAATCGGGCCGATCATCACGCCCATGCCCCACACGGCCATGGCCGAGCCGTGCTTCTCGCGCGGATTGATGTCGAGCAGGGTGGCTTGCGACAGCGGCACCAGCGCCGCGCCGAAGATCCCTTGCAGCAGGCGCGCAATCACGATCTCGGTCAGCGAACCGGACAGGCCGCACAGCACCGAGGCCACCGTGAAACCCGCCACCGAAGCGAGGAAGATGTTTTTCTGGCCGAAGCGGTCGCACAGCCAGCCGGTCAGCGGCGTGGCAATCGCGGCGGCCACGATGAAGGAGGTCAGCACCCAGGTAATCTGATCCTGCGAGGCCGACAAGCTGCCCTGCATGTGCGGCAGGGCGACGTTGGCGATGGTGCCGTCCAGTGCCTGAATAATCGTCGCCAGCATGATCGAGATGGTGATCATGCGGCGGTTCAGGCCGTCGTTGCTTGTACTCATGGAAGGGTTTCGATGTTGGCCTGAATGGCTTCGAGGAAGGTGGTGACGATGCGCAGCGTTTCGGGATCGACATTGCCCAGCAACTCGCGGCGGAAGGCGTCGGCTTCTTTCCACACGCTTTGGTAGATTTCTTGCCCGGCCGGGGTCAGGCTCAGCAGCTTGACGCGGCGGTCGGTGGCGGACGGCGTGCGCACCATGTAGCCGGCCTTGACCAGCCGGTCGACGGTGGCCACCATGGTCGGATCTTCCACGCCGGCGCGCGCGGCCAGCCGGGTTTGCGACGGCGGTTCTGTTTCCTTGGCGGTCAGGGCGATGGCCATCCAGCTGGCCTGGCTCAGGTTCAAGTGCTTGAGGCGGCGGTCAATCGCCAGCCGCCAGGCGCGGGCGGAACCGTGCAGCGCGGCCGAGAAGCGTTCTTCTATAGAAGACATATGATTTAACAGCTAATAGTTAGTTATCGAACGATTAGTTTAGCATAGGTAACTTATGTTCGCTAGCGCACGGAAACTTACTGGGGGCGCGGCTATGATGTTAACTGAGCAGTTTCGCTCGTACCAAAGAACAGAGACACATCATGAAAGCCAAGTTACTCGCCATCAGCCTGCTGGCCTTGTCAGCCTCCGCCTTTGCCTCCGATGTAGGCGTTTCCATCAGCGTCGGCCAGCCCGGTTTCTATGGCCGCATCGACATTGGCGACTATCCGCCGCCGCAAGTGCTGTACCGCCAGCCGGTGATTATTGAGCGCCCGGTGCGCTACGTTGAGACCGCGCCGATCTACTTGCGCGTGCCGCCCGGCCACGCCAAGCATTGGAGCAAGCATTGCCACGCTTACCATGCCTGCAATCAGAGAGTGTTCTTCGTGCAGGACAACTGGTACAACAACACCTATGTGCCGCGCTACCGCGAGCGCCACGGCGGCCCGGATCGCCGCGACTACCGGGATGACCACCGGGACGACCATCGTGGTGATCGCCATGATGACCGCGATCACGACCGTGGTCACGGCCGGGGGCACGACAAAGGTCACGGCCACGATCGCCGCGACTGATCACGCGGCGTAGCAGCGCCGCCACCAGGAGAATGTTTTGCAAAGTAAATTCGTGATTGTTGGCGGCGGGGCAGGCGGGCTGGAGCTCGCCTGTAAATTGGGCCGCAAGCTGGGCCCGGAGGCTGTGATGCTAGTCGACAGCCGGCTATTCCATATCTGGAAGCCGTCGCTGCACGAGGTGGCGGCCGGCACGCTGGATGTGCATCAGGAAGGCTTGTCTTACCAAATGCTGGCCCATGACAACGGCTTCACCTTTGTCTACGGCCCGATGCAAGCGCTTGAAGCCGAGCAGCGCTTGCTTACCGTAGCCGCCATCAATAGCGGCGACGAGCAAATCCTGCCTGAGCGTCAAATCCGCTACGACCAGCTGGTGATTGCTGTCGGCAGCACCTCCAATTATTTCGGCGTGCCCGGCGCGGCCGAACACACCATTTCCCTCAATGCCACCGAAGATGCCGAGCGCTTCCGCCTGACCTTGCTCAAGCGCCTGACGCTGGCCGAGTTGAAACGCGATGGCGGCGTGGACGTGGTCATCATCGGCGGCGGCGCCACCGGCGTTGAGCTGGCGGCCGAATTGCGCGAGGCCAGCGGCGTGTACGCGACTTACGGCTTCCGCCAATTGCAGGCCGAGCGCGACGTGCGCATCACCTTGCTGGAAGGCGCGCCGCGCATCCTCGCGCCGCTGCCGGAAAAAGTGTCGAGCGCGGCGCTGGCGCTACTGCGCGAGCGCGCGGTCAATGTGGTAACCGATACCCGCGTCACCGCCATCGATGCGGCTGGCGTCACGGCCGGCGATACTGTCTATCCGGCCCACATCGTGGTGTGGGCAGCCGGCATCAAGGCGCCGGATTTCCTCAAAACGCTGGGCCTGCCGACGGTGAAATCCGGCCAGCTGGACGTCGACGGCACGCTGGCCGTCAAGGGCGTGGCGGGGATTTACGCGCTCGGCGATTGCGCCGCTTGTGCAGGCCCGGACGGCAAGCTGGTGCCGCCGCGCGCCCAAGCCGCACACCAGCAAGCCGATTATCTGCTGGAGACTTTCCTGCGCCAGCAAAAAGGCCAGCCGCCGCAGGCCAAGCCTTACGTCTACCGCGATTACGGTTCGCTGGTGTCGTTCGGCCAGACCACCTCGGTCGGCAGCTTGATGGGTTCGCTGAAAGGATTGAGCTGGTTCGTCGACGGCTTCGTGGCGCGCATGATGTACGTCAGCCTGCACCTGATGCATCACAAGGCGGTACTGGGCACGGTGCGCACGGCGGTGCTGGCGCTGGCACGCTTCCTGATCAAGCGCACCACGCCGCTGGTCAAGCTACACTAGCCGGCGCCGGTTTCGGCAGAATCATGGTCAGTACGACGCCGCGCTCGGCGCCTGCCGCCAGGGTCAGCGTGCCGCCCAGGTAGGCAGCCCGCTCGCGCGCCATGCGTAGGCCGAACTTGCCCGCCGATTGGCCGGCCGGCACGGGCTTGCTGAGGCCGACGCCATTATCCTTCACCGTCATCATGACCTCGTCCTCGTTGTCGTCGACGATGACATCCACCTCGGTCGCTTGCGCGTGCGCGCTGATGTTGCGCAGCGCTTCTTCCAGTGCATGCAGCAGCACGATGCCGTGGCTGCGCGGGCATTCGAGTTCCTCTTCCGGCAAGCTGCACCGCGCAATGATTTGGCTTTGCGCGCCAAACTGCGTGACCAGCTCCTCCAGCGCCACCCGCACGCCGAGGAATTCCAGCTTGTCGTTCCACAGTTTGAGCTGCATCTGCCGGTTGGTTTCGACGATTTGGCCGAGCAGCCGCTTCATGTGGCCGGCGCGGTCTTGCAGCGCCTGGTCAGGCGGCAGCTTTTGCATCAGCAGGCCAAGGTGCATGGTGAGCGCCGTCAGCGACGAGCCGAGGCTATCGTGCAGCTGACGCGACAGCGAGCGGCGCTCGTTGTCCCAGCAGGTGTGGACATGGCCCAGTAGCTCGCTCAGGTCCGCGCTGCGCAGAGCATCATGCTGGGGATGTTGTTGGTCTTGCGGTGCCGGTACGGACATGGTTTTCTCTGTAAAGTCGGACGGAAGACGGTTTGTTCCGATCATACCCGAGCTTTGCAAATCGGGGCGCACGACTATTGTTTGAGAGCTACAGGTAGTTGGGCGCAGGTATCGATCACGCCCATCAACTGGTCGATATCGACCGGCTTGACCAGGTGGCGGTCGAAGCCGGCGTCCATCACGCGCCGCAAATCTTCGGCCAGGCCGTAGCCGGTGAGGGCGATCAGCTTGATGTCGCGGGTGGCGGGATCGGCGCGCAGGCGGCGCGCCACTTCATAGCCATCGATGCCGGGCAGGCCGATATCGACCAGGGCCAGGTCGGGCATGTAGTCTCGCGCGGCGCTCATGCCCAGCAGGCCGTCGGCGGCCGATCGCACCTCGTAGCCGTAGACGCCCAGCATCATGGCCATCATTTCGCGGCCATCCTCATTGTCTTCGATCAGCAGCACGCGCGGCTTGCCGTGTTCGCTGTGGGCGGGCGCGGCCGGCGCCGCCGCCACGTGGTGTTCGATGCGCGGCAGGCGCAGCGTGAAGGTGCTGCCGCGATCGGCGCCCTTGCTGTCGGCGGAGATGCTGCCGCCATGCAGTTCCGCCAGCCGTCGCACCAGCGACAGGCCGATGCCAAGTCCGCCTTGCGAACGATCGAGGGTGCTGCTGCCTTGCACGAACACGTCAAACACATGCGGCAGCAGCTCGGGCGAAATGCCGACGCCGGTATCGCACACGCTAAGCACCACCTCGTCATTCTCCGTCCACGTGCGCACCGTGATGCGGCCGCCGGGCTGGGTGTACTTGAGGGCGTTGTCGATCAGGTTGCTGGTAATTTGCTCCAGCCGCGTGCTGTCGCCGTCGATCCAGCCGGAGTCGAGTTCCTGCTCCAGCTGGTAGTCGGTGCTGCGGCCGGTGGCGCGGTAGGTCTCCAGCGATTGCGCCACCAGCGTGGCGAGGTCAAGCGGCGCCTTGCTCAGCAAAATTTTTCCCGACATGGCGCGCGACAGGTCGAGCAAATCATCGACGATGCGGCCAAGGTGCTGGCTTTGGCGCTGGATGATTTTCTTGGCGCGCTGCACCCCATCCACCGACACGCCCGGCAAGCCGATCAGCGAGGCGGCGCTGCTGATGGCGCTCAGCGGATTGCGCAGCTCGTGGCCCAGCATGGCGAGGAATTCGTCCTTGGCGTGGTTTTGCCGCTCCACGGTTTTGCGTTCCTCGATCTCGCTGGTGAGGCGCTTATTGCTGGCGATCAGTTCGGTAGTGCGCTGGCTTAACTCGCGCGCCTGCTTCTTTAACTCCTCGTTCTTGATGGCCAGCGCCACGAACACGGAAATCTTGGCGTACAGGATTTGCGGAATCACCGGCGTGAACAGGAAGTCCACCGCGCCGTGCTGGTAAGCCTTGAGCCGATCCAGTTCATCGGCCAGGAACGCCGTGATGAAGATGATGGGGATGTCGGCCGAGCGCGCGCGGGCGTGGATAGCGGCCGCCGTTTCAAAGCCGTCCATGCCCGGCATGTTGACGTCCAACAGGATCACGGCAAAGTCGTGCATCAGCACCTGGCGCAAGGCGTCCTGGCCGGAGCGCGCCGACAATACGTCATAGCCTTCCTGCTCGGCCCATTGGGCGAGCAGGCTGGTCAACGCGAACAGGCTGTTGGCGTCGTCGTTGACTACGAGGATCTTGGGTTTATCGATTTTAGGCACGGCGGTCTCTGCCACGAAGCATCAAACGATCATAGCAAGCACATATATGAATGTCAAAAGAGCACATCAATCGAACGCAACAATGGGGAGGTTCGCTTCCGCACAGACTTGAAAATGCCCTGCTGGCACAGTGTCCGGGGACTTCTACTGAAAGGGAAATCATCATGAATATCGATACTGTCGTGGACAAAGAGTATTTGGGGCTGGGTTTCCGCGAACTGGCCGATGCGCCGACCAGCGCCTTGCGCGGGCTCAGCGCCAAGGATGCCAAGGCGCTGGCGCAAGCGTTCAACGTGCACACCGTGCGCGAACTGGCCAACCTGGAGTTTGTGAAATGGGCGGCAGCCATCACCACGCTGGCCGATCAGGAGCAGGCAACGCCGCAAGAGCAGGCCAAGGAAACCCTGCTGGATAGCGGTGTGGAGATGACTTTCCCGGCCAGCGATCCAGTGTCGGTGGACGCCGGCATTACCCGCATCGAAGTGGCGCCGGAGACGGTCGATGCGCACGACGATCACCAGCACGCGACCAAGGTGGCGCAGAGCACGGCAAAAGGCTTGAAGGAAGAGGCCGGTGCGCACTAGTTGCGCAGCGCAATGGCGGGCGCTGCAAGGCCCGCCATGAGGCATCATGCCGGCGTGGCCGACATGGTATGGTGCTGAGTCGGCGGCGCGGCCATCATCTGCGCCGTGCAGCAGCGGTTCTTGCCGGAGCGCTTGGCTTCGTACAGCGCGCCATCGGCGGCGGCAATCAGCGCTGCCACTTCGCCGGCGTCGTCGGGGAAGATGCCAACGCCGATGCTGGTAGACAGCTTCAACGTCAGGCCGTTGACTTGGTAGGGCTGCGAGACAGCGTCGATCAGCTTGTTGCACGGTTCCTGCGTATCGCCGACAGTGGCGATATTGCCCATCACGATTACAAACTCGTCGCCGCCGACGCGCGCCACCGTGTCTTCCTTGCGCGAGCAGCCGACCAGGCGCTGCGCCACCTGCTTGAGGATTTCGTCGCCATACGCGTGGCCGTGGGTGTCGTTGATGGCTTTAAAGCCGTCGAGATCGAGGTACATCACGGCCGCCTTGTTTTGCTGGCGCGTCGCGTGTTGTAAAACAGTCGCAATACGGTCTTCCAGCAGGCGCCGGTTCGGCAAGCCGGTCAGCGGGTCGTGCAACGCCAGTTCCTGCTGCTGGCGGCTGTACTGCGCCAGTTCGCGGTACAACAGGCGCACTTCCAGCATGTTGTGGATGCGCTTGTGTACTTCCATCAGGTCGAACGGTTTGCTGATGAAATCGCGTGCGCCGGCCTCCAGTGCAGCGATCTTGAAGCTTGGCTGGGCGGTCAGGGCCAGCACTGGCAGATAGCCGCCTTGCTCGATTTCCTTCAGGCCTTTCATGACCTGGAAGCCGTTCAGGCCCGGCATTTGCAGGTCGAGCAGGATCAGGTCGTAGCCGTGCTGGCGGTGCAGTGGGCACACTTGCTCGGGCAGCATGGTGGATGACACATTGGTATAGCCGGCCTCGCGCAAGATCTCCAACATCAGTTCGACGTTGTCTGCGCTGTCATCCACTACCAGTATCTTGGCGTTTAGGATCTCGTCTGGGCTCGGCATAATCAGGGTCTCGTTCGGTCTCGGGTGTGCTTAATACTAATTCGATAATAACCCATGCTTCGGTGCTGCGGCGCACACAAGCGCGGGGTGATTTCCGTGTGGAAACTATTGTACGCCTATTTTGACGTTATTGTAGTGTATCAAGCGTTTTTCACATTGCTTGTAGGACATTCCCTCGTCTGCAGGTAGGAGTGGAAGATTGCACCTAGGCATGACGGTGGACGGCGCTGGTGGCGGCCACCTTGGCGATCAGTTCATTGGGCTCCACCGGCTTGGCGATGTGGGCCAGGAAACCGCTGGAAAGCGCCTTGATGCGATCCTCTGAGCGCGCAAACGCGGTTACGGCAATGGCCGGCAAGTCGCCGCCGCGCGACGGCCCCATGGCGCGGATGCGATCGAGCAAGCCGTAGCCATCCACCTCCGGCATGCCAAGGTCGCTGACCATCAGGTCGGGACGTTCGTGTTGCAGTAAAGTCAAGGCCTCAGTGGCGGTGGCGGCGGTGAGCACCTCGGCGTTGCAATCGCTGAGGATGCGCTTGATCAGCTCGCGCGCATCGTCTTCATCGTCCACCACCAGCACTTGCAGTCCGGTTAAATCATGCGCCGCAGCATGCTCTGGCGAGGGCGCGGCGGCCGGGGCGGCGTGCAAGCCGTTGTTGCGCGGCAGCCGCAGCGTGAAGCAGGCGCCGCGTCCTTCGCCCTCGCTGGTCGCGCTGATGGTGCCGCCATGCTGCTCAACCAGGTGCTTGACGATCGACAAGCCCAGTCCCAGCCCCCCGTGCTGGCGGGTGGTGGTGGAATCGGCTTGGCGGAAACGCTCGAATACGTGTCCGAGGAAGCTCGGCGTGATGCCGATGCCGCTGTCGTGCACGCTGATGGCGATGCAGTCGCCGTCGCGCTGCACGCCGACCCGCACCGTGCCGCCGCGCGGCGTGAATTTGATGGCGTTGGTCAGCAAATTCCACAGCACTTGCTGCAGGCGGTTGGCGTCGCCTGCCACCATGCCGGGCGCGGGCGCGAAGTCCTTGTCGATGCGGATTTGCTTGGCCTCGGCGGCCGGGCGCACCGACTCGATGGCGGCCGCCGCCAGTGCGGCCGGCGCCAGCGGCTGCATTTCCAGCTTGACCTTGCCGGAGGCGATGCTGCTCATGTCCAGCAAGTCCTCGATCAGCTGGGCCTGGGCGCGGGCGTTGCGCTCGATGGTTTGCAGGCCGCGTTCGAGATCGTCGCGGTCGCGGCTGCCGCGCCGTAGCACTTGCGCCCAGCCGAGAATGGCGGTGAGCGGGGTGCGCAGTTCGTGCGACAGGGTGGCGAGGAATTCATCCTTGAGCTGGCTGGTGCGCTCGGCTTCGGCGCGCGCCTGGCGTTCGCTGTCGAGCAGCACTTCGCGCTCGGCGGCGGCTTGCTGGGCGATCTCGTACAGGCGCGCGTTGTCGATCGCCACAGCGGCCTGCGCGGCGATGCCGCCGATGATGCGTTCAGTGCGCTCGTTAAACATGCCGGGCTGCGGATGGCCGAAGAACAGGCTGCCGATCACCGCGCCGCTGCGCAGCGCCACCGGCACCGCGAGGTAGCTGCGCACCGCCGGGTGGCCGGACGGGATGCCGTGGTGCGGTCTATTGTTGCCGTAGCGCGGGTCTTGCAGTACGTCGTCGCAGCGGATGGTGCCTTCGCCGCGCAGGCTGGGACCGAACAGCCCGGTGGCGCGCGGCTGGCCGAATTGCGAGAACGAGGGCGGGGCGCCGGTCGACAGCGTGTGCAGGGTCAAGGCTTCGCCGGCGCTGTTGGTGGTGTGGTAGAAGAACGCGCCGAAACGGGCGCCGCTGATGTTGGTGGCGGCGTCGGTCACTTCCTGCAGCAGCGGCTGCAGGTCGCGCTGCGAGGCCAGCATGATGCCGGTGCGGTTGAGCAGCTCCAGCACCGCGGTTTCATCGCGCAGGGCTTCCTGTGCGCGCTTGACCTGGTCGACGTCGGTGCTGGTGCCGAACCAGCGCAGTACGCTGCCATCCGCGCTATGCACTGGGTTGGCGCGCACCAGGAACCAGCGGAACTCGCCGCCGGCGCTGCGGATCGGCACTTCCAGCTCAAACGGCGTGCCATCGCGGCGCGATTGTTCCCAGTGCGCTTGCATGGCAGCGAGGCAGTCGGGGGCATAGACTTGCTGCCAGCCGTCGCCGCCCATTTGCTCTGGAGTGGTGCCGGTGTAGTCATACCAGCGCTGGTTGTACCAGACCATTTCGCCGTCCTGCTCGGCGATCCACGCTAATTGCGGCATAGAGTTAGCCAGTGCGCGCAATTCCAGCTGGCTTTGGCGCAAGGCTTCCCTCGCGCGTAACAGCTCATCTTCGTGCGCGTTCGGCGCGAGAGGCGAGGGGGCGATAGGGTCGTTCGGAATCATGCAGGCATTTTAGCGCCAAGCCCGGTGCCTGCTCCGCACGGTTGGCGTGCGGCATGATTGTGGCCTCAGCGGTTGTTTAACTGTGCCGAAATCTGCTCCAGCGCGGCTTGCAGCTGTTCGATATCGTAGGGTTTTTGCAACGATTGGGACGGGAATTCGAGGTGGCGGGTCAGTTCATCGCCATAGCCGGAGGCAAACAGCAGCGCCAGTTGCGGCGCTTGTTTCAGCGCTGCGCGGGCCAGATCGACGCCGGAGATGCCGGGCAGGCTGACGTCGGTAAACAGCACGTCGAAGGCCTGCGCGCCCAATTGCGGCAGCGCTTCTTCGCCGCTGGACACGGCTTGCACCTCGTGGCCGAGCGCGCGCAGGGTTTCGCAGACCAGGTAGCGGGCGTCGGCGTTGTCTTCCACCACCAGCAGGCGCAGCGGCGCATTGCTGTCGGCCAGCGGCGCGATGGCGGCCGGCGTCAGCGTGCACAAGACGCCGGACACGCCGCCGTCCTGCGGAATCGGCGTGTAATATAGATCCAGTGCTTGTTGTTCTACACGGTGGTTGCGGCAAACTGGCAGGCGGCAGCCGCGAAAGCTCAGGCTGCGGCCGTTGCGGACTTCGCTGATGGCGGCGCTGTTCCAGCTCCATGCGGGCGGCTGCATGGACGGCACTTGGCCACCGGGTGGGCGCAGGCCGGGCATGCCGGTCAGCTCGGCGTAGGCATCGTTGTAGACCATGATTTGCTCGGAGCCCCACATCAGCAGCATGGCTTGCGGCGAGTTGAGCATAATGCTGGTGGTTAGCCGCAGGCTAGCGGGCCAACCGGCGGGATCGCCCAGGGCGGTGTGCGACCAATCGGGAGCGGGTGGCGTGACGGCGGAGGGAACGTTCATTCGTGTGCGAGTGCAGTTCTGTTATTGATTTCATTGCATCGTACACGGTAAAAAAAAAGCCCGCTACAGGAGCGGGCTAAATCTATTTCCTTGGAGGAGAATAGAGGAGACAGGTGAATGATGCTGCATTGCGCAAACGAAAGCAAATTTAGATTGGTAATGTGCGTAATCACTGGCATGAATGAAGTTATCAAAGGAAGAAGGAATGTCTACTGTCACCACCGTGATTAAACACCGCAAGGTGAAGATTGTTGTGCTGGAACAAGGCGCAGACATCGCTGCGCATTGCCGCGAGGGCGATATTGCCATCTTGCCGGATGCGGCCGGGTGGTGGATCAAGTTTGTCGGCGCCGGGGGCGAGGTCGATTGCTATGGCATCCCTTATCCCTCCTATAACGAAGCACTGTGGTCGGCCAAGGCCGCGGCCGAGTTCGGCACTTGAGATGCTTTCTCCTATGACGAGGGGCTAGACAAGCCAGGGGAGTGTCCCTATAATGCTGCTTCTTTCGAACGGCACGCTGTTTGAAAGAGATGCAGCAAAGCAGTTTTGCGGAGCAGTTGATTCGGTGGCTAGTACGGCGAACCAACTAAACGATAGAAAATATCGAACTTTGCAAAACAAAATTAATGCTTTATAATGCTTGCACAGTGCGGCTGTAGCTCAGCTGGATAGAGTACTTGGCTACGAACCAAGGGGTCGTGGGTTCGATTCCTGCCAGCCGCACCACTAGTTTCACCGGGAGAGTTGGAAGATTCTTCTGTTTTCTACAAGAAAGTGCTGTTATAATCGCTTCTTGTTTTGCGCGGCTGTAGCTCAGCTGGATAGAGTACTTGGCTACGAACCAAGGGGTCGTGGGTTCGATTCCTGCCAGCCGCACCAGATTTAAAGTTGGATAGACTGTCGAGTCTGTCTAATAGCAGTAGATGTAAAAGTTAAGCGGCTGTAGCTCAGCTGGATAGAGTACTTGGCTACGAACCAAGGGGTCGTGGGTTCGATTCCTGCCAGCCGCACCAAACATGTAAAAAGGCCTGAAGAGCAATCTTCAGGCCTTTTTGCTTTATGCCTTGCGCTAGATTAGATCCTGTCTCAGGCATGCACGATAGGCAATCCCTCTTGACTGGGAGGCTATCATGGCGAATGATCAAAGTATTGAGCTACGCGTCTCGCTGCAGGAGCGTCAAATGGAAACGCTGGTGGAGATCGTCGAAGAGATCCGCACCAATTACGTCACGAAGGCTGAGTTCCGCGAGGCCATGGCCCAGCAGTCGGCAGATTTCAACGCTGCCCTTGTTACTCAGCGTGCCGAATTCAGGGCTGGCCTTGCTACGCAGAGTGCCGATTTTAAGGAGGAGCTTCGTCTTCAACGCATTGATTTCAAGGAAGGGTTGGGTGGGCTCAGGGCGGACATGAAGGAGTATGTCGGCGAGCTGCTTACCCATTATGCGACCAAGGAAGATCTGGCGAAGGTCGTACAGTATTCGCGCAATTGGGTGATTAGTGTCGGCATCTCCCTTGCCGCGTTGCAGTTCACCATGCAACTTGCATTCTTCCAGTGGTATATCCACCTGCGCTAGCCGCTCCGCCGCATACATCCCTATTGGCATTTTCTTAAAAATGCCCGATTATCTCTCGATAATCACTATGGGAGACGGCATGACCATCATCACCAACATTGAAGACCTGCGCGTGCTGGCGAAGAAGCGCGTGCCGCGCATGTTTTACGATTATGCTGATGCCGGCTCATGGACTGAATCCACCTACCGCGCCAATAACGAAGACTTCGCCAAGATCAAATTCCGCCAGCGCGTTGCCGTCAATCTGGAAAACCGTTCGCTGGCCAGCAGCATGATCGGACAGGACGTGGCGATGCCTGTCGCACTCGCGCCCACCGGCCTGACCGGCATGCAACACGCCGACGGCGAAATCCTCGCCGCCAAGGCCGCAGAAAAATTCGGCGTGCCGTTCACCTTGTCGACCATGAGCATTTGCTCGATCGAAGACATCGCCGCCAATACCAGCAAGCCGTTCTGGTTCCAGCTGTACGTGATGAAGGACCGCGATTTCATCAACCGCCTGATCGACCGCGCCAAGGCCGCCAACTGTTCGGCGCTGGTGCTGACGCTGGACTTGCAAGTGCTCGGCCAGCGCCACAAGGATTTGCGCAACGGTTTGTCCGCACCACCCAAGATGACCATCGCCAATCTGCTCGACCTTGCCACCAAGCCACGCTGGTGCCTCGGCATGCTGGGCACCAGGCGCCGCAGCTTCGGCAACATCGTCGGCCACGCCAAGTCGGTATCGGATATGTCCTCGCTGTCGTCGTGGACGTCGCAGCAGTTCGACCTCAGCCTGTCGTGGAAAGACGTGGAGTGGATCAAGCAACGCTGGGGCGGCAAGCTCATCATCAAGGGCATCATGGACGGAGAGGACGCGCGCCTGTGCGTCGAAAGCGGCGCCGATGCGCTGATCGTCTCCAACCACGGCGGCCGTCAACTGGACGGCGCGGAATCCTCGATCGGCGCGCTGCCGCGTATTGCCGATGCGGTCGGCAAAGAGATTGAAGTTCATATGGACGGCGGCATTCGCTCCGGCCAGGACGTGATCAAGGCACTGGCGCTGGGCGCCAAAGGCGTCTACATCGGCCGTCCTTTCCTGTACGGACTGGGTGCGATGGGCGAGCAGGGCGTCAGCAAGTGCCTCGACATCATCCGCAATGAACTGGATTTGACCATGGCCTTCTGCGGCCTGCGCGATGTGCGCCAGGTCGATAAAAATATTTTGCTACCGGGGAGTTTTTGACGATGCTGGATCAAGCAGTAGGCCACACTTACATTTTCGGTGAAACGCTGGCGCCGAGCCAGCGCATGCACATGGTGCTGCTGGGCGTGAACGACGTGGCCAAGTCCGCGAAATTTTACGAAGCGCTGGGCTGGCGCCGTTCGCCCACCAGCAGCGATGGTTTCGTAAAATTCAATATGGACGGTTATGCAATAAGCCTGATCAATCGCACCGACCTGGCCAACGATGCGCTGGAACCGACCGCCAGCAAATCCGGCTTCTCCGGCGTGGCCCTGATCCACATGGCGCGCCAGCCCGAAGACGTGCCGCGCATATTGGCGCAAGCGGAAAAAGCGGGAGGCGTCGTAGTCAAGCCGGCCACCCGCACCAACTGGGGCATCGCCGGCTACTTCAAAGACCCGGACGGCCACCTGTTTGAAGTCGATTGGGAGCCGGTTTGGGTATTTGATGACGCCCACAACCTCGTGGTCGACAAGCTTTCCGGTGCGTAGGGCCTAGCGATCCGGTATCATAGCGGGATGAATCAGATTTCCTCCCCCCCATTTATTATCGGCGTCGCTGGCGGTAGCGGTAGCGGCAAGTCTACCGTGTCCCAGCAAGTGCTGGCCGCGTTCGGCGCTGATATGGTTTCGGTCGTCATGCAGGACGATTACTACTGCGACCAAACCCATTTGTCCCCTGAACTTCGCCCACAGCAGAACTACGACCATCCGAAAGCGTTCGAATGGCCATTGTTAGTGCAGCACGTGCAAGCCTTGCGCAACGGTGAATCGATCGAGATGCCGGAGTACGACTTCACGCTGCACAACCGATCCAACCGCACCATCCCGGTCAAGCCGGCGCCGGTGATTGTGATCGAAGGCTTGTTTGCCCTGTACGACCCAGACCTGCGCGACCTGATGTCGCTGAAGATCTTTGTCGATACCGCTTCCGACATCCGCTTCATTCGCCGCATGCAGCGCGATATCGAGGAACGCGGCCGCTCGGTGGAAAGCGTGATCGGCCAGTATCTGGAGACCGTGCGCCCGATGCACCGCCAGTTCATCGAGCCAACCAAGCGCTATGCCGACGTCATTCTGCCTCACGGCGCGAATGAGCCGGCGGTCGATATCATCACCACCAAGGTGGCGAGCGTTATCGAGCAACTGAAACAATCCTAACGCGCCTCCAGCAACTGCGTCACCGCTGCGATGATCGCGGCGGGTTCTGCTTGTTGAACTTCACTCACGCGAATGTCGCCGAAAGGCTTGCGCGCCTTGCGCAGTTGATCGGCGCTCGTTTCCAGACCATCCAATTCCGAAGCCCTTGCGCGCCAGTAGGTCAGCTTGGCGGTTTGCGCGGTTTGCGCGGCCGCCAGGGCTGGGCCGATTTCGCCGTTGATGCTGGACGCAGGGTAGGCGCAGCCGGCGCCGGGCTTGCCTTGCTCTGCGGCGGTCAGGCATGCCACTACGGCATCCAGCTTGGCGCTACGATCGGCCGGCAACGCATCTTCATGCATCGGCTCCACCAACACCAAGCCTGCGACATTGGCGCCGCGCGAGCGCAAGGCGAAGTGCTGCGCGATCATCGCGCCATAGCCTGCACCCACCAGCACAAACGGCCCTTCCATGCGCGCGTTTTTGATCAGGAAGTTCAAGTCCTTGCTGGAGTTGGCGACCGTCGATGCGCGGATGATCGGATCGCTGGAGCCAAATCCTGCTCGGTCGTACACGCAAGCGCGCGTGCGCTGTGCCACTTCCGGCAGCACCGCCGACCAATCCCATCCCGCGCGGCCGGTATCGGCCTCAAACAACACCGTCGGCAAACCCTTGCCGGTGCAGTACATATTGAGCTTGCGTCCACCCACATCCACTTTAACTTGCGGCCCGGCGAGAGCATCTTGCCCCGCCGGCGGCGCTGCATAAACGCTGGCGCTGGCCAGCATGGCGGCGATCAAAGCGGTGCGCATCATGGCGTCACCACATTGCGAGGTGTACCTGCCGCCCAAGCTTCAATATTGTCGATCAGCTGATCGACCAGCGTTTGCATGGCCTGGGTGCTGGCCCACGCCGAGTGGGGCGTGAGGATGAAGTTGGGCAGGCGCAGGTTGAGCAGGACGTTATCGGCCGGTGGCGGTTCGGTGATCAGCACGTCGAAGCCGGCGCCGGCGATCACGCCGGTGCGCAGCGCGTCGGCCAGCGCAACTTCGTCTACCAGGCCGCCGCGCGCGGTGTTGATCAGCAGGGCGCTGCGTTTCATGCGGATCAGTTCTTTGGCGCTGATCATGTTGCGCGTCTTGTCGGTCAGCGGCAGGTGCAGGCTGACGACGTCCGAGGTCTCCAGCACTTCGTCAAAACTCGCTTCGCGCACACCATCCGCCGCAGCATCCGGCAGCGGCGAGCGATTGTGCACGATGACTTCCATGCCGAACGCGCGGGCGATTTGCGCGGTCGCCTTGCCAAGTGCACCGTAACCGAACAAGCCCAAACGGCTGCCAGCCAAATCAGAAATCGGATGGCCGAATAAGCAGAAGCGCTCCGACTTCTGCCACAAGCCCGCTTCAATATCGGCGCGATACGCGACCAGCTGGCGGCGCAGTGCAAGGATCAATGCAAACGTATGCTCAGGCAGCGTATGCACCGCGTAGTTGCGGATGTTGGTCACCACGATGCCGCGCTCTTTCGCCGCCGCCAGGTCGATGATGTTGGTGCCGGTGGCCGCGACCGCAATCAGCTTCAAATCCGGCAGCTGCGCCAGGTCGTCCGCCGACAGCGGCACCTTGTTGGTAATGCAGATGGTGGCGCGCGCATCGCGCAAACGCTGCACGGCGTCGCCCGCGCGCGTCAGCGGATACTCAGTCCACTCATGCTCAAACGACGGCTTGCGCACATTGGCGATCACGCTGTCGCGGTCAAGGAATACGATGCGGTGGGTCATATGGTTATCTCCGTAGATGCGGTACGCGGTGGGCCTTTCGGCAAGCGCATCGCAGGGTGATTCGAAAACAGTTCGGCTATCCACTCGACGAACACGCGCACCTTGGCCGATAAGTGGCGGTTCTGCGGATACACCACGTGCACCGGCAGCGCGTCGCTGATCCAGTCATTGAGGATGATTTCAAAGCGGCCGTCTTTAATCATGGGCTCCATCAGGAAGTTCGGCATTTGCACGATGCCCAGTCCCGCCAGTCCCGCCGCCGTGTACGAGTTGGTGTCGTTCACCGCGATCAGGCCGGGCAGGGCGACTTGTACACGCTCGCCGTCGCGCGTGAAGTCCCAGTCGAAGATTTTACCGGTGCGCGACGAAAAATAGTTCACGCAGCGATGGCGCAGCAAGTCGTTCGGATGCGCTGGGCGGCCATAGCGCTGCAAATAGCCCGGCGTGGCGCACGTAACAAAGTGCAGGATGCCGACGCGCCGCGCAATCAGGCTGGAATCGCCTAGCTGGCCGCCGCGCACCGCACAGTCCACGCCTTCTTCGACCAGATCCACCGTGCGGTCGCTGGCGCCGAGCTCCAACTGAATATCCGGGTAGCGTTCAAAAAAGTCGGGCAGGGCGGGGACAATCACCTCGCTCGCCAGGCCAGTCGGCGCATCCACCCGCAGCCGCCCGGAGGGACTGAGCCGGGTGCGCGACAGCGATTCCTCGGCCTCGCGCACGTCCGACAGAATCCGCAGACAACGCTCATAATAGGCGGCGCCGTCGGCCGTCACGCTCACGTGGCGCGTCGTCCGATGCAATAATTTGGCCGCCAGCGACGTCTCCAGGGACTGGATCAGCGTGGACACCGTCGCCTTGGGCAACTTCATATTTTCCGCCGCGCGCGTGAAGCCGCCGGCGTCCACCACCTGTACAAACACTTCCATCGCTTGAAGTTTATTCATCTTTCACCCTCATTGTTCGGGATTCTGAACAATCAATTCATCTTTGCCGTATTTATCGGATTGTAGATCAAGTTTAAGATTGCTGTACTGCACAAAGGAAATGACGAAGAAAGGAGGACTTATCATGAAATATCGGGATGCAATTTTTGCAACGATGGCACTGGCGCTTTCGTCAGTTGCACTGGCAGGCGTGGTATATACCGACGCCTACTCACACACCGCGAAAGCGGAAGTTCGTGGCGTTCGCGCCCTCACGCTGGCGGCTAGCGGTGACGAGATCGTTTGCGATCCTGCTACCATGTTGTCCTCCAATGAATCGGGCACGGTACAACAATGAACAATCCAGTAGAGAAGCTGCCGACCCTGTCGGATCAACTGAAAATCCGCGCGCTTGAAGTCAAGGGCGCGGAAGGTTCGCTTGCGGCGCGTCTCTACACCAGCGGCGATGCCGGCGCCAAGCGCGACACGTTGCTGGTCTTCTTCCACGCCGGCGGCTTTGTCGGCGGCGACCTGGAAGACGCGGATATCTTCCTGCGCCACCTGGCGGACGACAGCAAGCACGTAGCGGTGCTGGCCTCGGCCTACACCCTGGCGACCGAGAAGCCGTTCCCGGCAGCGGTAGAAGATGCACACGCGGTGCTGTTGTGGGCCAAGAAGAACAAGGCCAAGCTGGGATGGACAGGCAAGCACTTGCTGGTGTCAGGGATCGAAGCGGGCGCGAATCTGGCAGCAGTGGTAACGCTGATGTCGCGCGATCGCGGCGGCCCGGCATTGACGGGCCAAATCCTGATCATGCCGATGCTGGATCCCGGTCTCACCACCTGCTCGATGCGCGAACTGCAGGCGGCGCCGGAGCTGCTGGACGTGGCCGACGCTTGCGCCAAAGCCTACCGCGGCTACCTGCCGAATGCTGCCGACCGCACCCACCCGTATGCCTCGCCGCTGCAATCGAGCCGTTTGAAAAACCTGCCGCAGGCATTGATCCTGTCGACGGAAGACGACCCGCTGCGCGACGAAGCGGAACAATATGGCGCCAAACTGGCCTCGTGCGGCGTTAAAACCACTGTCCGGCGTATGCAGCCGGCGCCCCTTAACGATGTTGGGGCACGCAACGAATGCGCTTGTCGATGTCAAGCGCTGGGAGAGATCGCCGGTTTCATCGCCGGACTGGATCGGTCTGAGACGCCGCCAGCCGCATAGGATCCCCCGAACCCTTAGCAGTATCTGAGTCACGTCCCCACCGGCTTGCCGGCGGGGCGCTAGTACCGTGTTTTCTCGATTTTCCTGAGACCGCCCGGTGCCGCCTTTTCTATTAATTATTTTCATATAAAAAGGATTTCAAATGAAAAACATTAAATCAATGACCGCTGTAGCCCGGCCGCTGGCCGCCGCTATGGCGCTGGCGGGCCTGGCCGCGTTCACCCTTTCCGGTTGCGGCGAAGCGAATAGCAAAGCTGCCGAAGCACCGGCCGGTGCGGGCGGGCCTCCGATTTCGGCTGCGGCCGTGGTCGAGAAAACCATCATCGAAACGCAGGAGTTCTCGGGCCGCCTGGAGGCCATTGAACAAGTGCAGATTCGTCCACGCGTCAGCGGCTTTATCACCGCGATCAACTTCAAACCAGGTTCGCAAGTGAAGAAGGGCGACGTGCTGTTCGTGATCGATCCGCGTCCGTACCAAGCGGAAGCCAATCGCGCCGAAGCCGCCGCCAATTCGGCGCGCGCCAAGGCCGATCTGGCCAAGGTGGAACTGGTTCGCGCTGAAAAACTGCTGGCCGATAAAGCCATCGCCCAGCGCGAGTACGACGCTTCGGCATCGGGCTACAAGCAGCTGGACGCCGACGCCCGCGCCGCGCAAGCGCAGTACGAAGCGGCCAAGCTGAATCTGAGCTACACCCAGGTCACCTCGCCAATCAACGGCCGCGTATCGAAAGCGGAAATCACGCTCGGTAACCTGGTGGATGCGTCGGCGGTGCTGACCTCCGTGGTGTCGCTGGATCAGATCTACGCCTCGTTCGACGGCGACGAAGACACCTACCTGCGCGTTGGCGCCGCTGCCCACCAAGGCAAGCCGGCCACCGTGAAGATCGGCCTCGCCAACGAAACCGGCTTCCCGCATGAAGGCAAGCTGGAATTCGTCGACAACCAGCTGGACGTCCGTAGCGGCTCGGTGCGCATGCGCGCCACCTTGGCCAATACCGACGGCGCACTGGTGCCAGGCCTGTTCGCCCGCGTGCAATTGGCAGGCAGCACCGGCGCCAAGCCGGCAGTGCTGATCAACGACCGCGCTGTCAACACGGATCAGAACCGCAAGTTCGTGTTCGTGGTCGACAAAGACAACAAGGCTGAATACCGCGCCGTCACGCTGGGCCAGCAAATTGATGGCCTGCGCGTAGTGCGCGATGGTCTGAAGCCGGGCGAGAAGATCGTCGTCAACGGCCTGCAACGCGTGAAACCTGGCGCGCCGCTGACCCCGACCGTGGTGCCGATGGATTCCGATCCGCTGGCAGCCAACGTAGCTAAAAAAGAAGAGAAAGTCGCCGTCGCTAAGACTGGCACCTCCAAGGAATAATTAAATGAATATCTCTCGATTTTTCGTCGACAAGCCGATCTTCGCGGCGGTGCTGTCGATCGTTATCTTCGTCGCCGGCTTGATATCCATCTTCAAGCTGCCGATCTCGGAGTACCCGGACGTGGTGCCGCCGTCGGTGGTGGTGCGCGCGCAGTATCCGGGCGCGAATCCGAAGATCATCGCTGAAACCGTGGCCGCGCCGCTGGAAGAACAGATCAACGGCGTTGAGAACATGCTTTACATGTCCTCGCAAAACACCTCGGACGGCGCGCTGGCGCTGACCGTCACCTTCAAGATCGGCACCAACGTCGAGCAAGCTGAAACCCAGGTGCAGAACCGCGTTCAACGCGCGCTGCCACGCCTGCCGGAAGAAGTGCGCCAGATCGGCGTGACGACGGTGAAGGCATCGCCTAATCTGACCATGGTGGTTCACTTGAATTCGCCGAACGGCCGTTACGACGACCTGTATCTGCGCAATTACGCTGTGCTGAACATCAAGGATCAACTGGCTCGCCTGCAAGGCATGGGCGAGGTACAGCTGTTTGGTTCGGGCGACTACGCAATGCGCGTCTGGCTCGATCCACAGAAAGTAGCGCAGCGCGGCCTGACCGCTGGTGACGTGGTGAGCGCCATCCGCGAGCAGAACGTGCAAGTGGCTGCCGGTGTTATCGGCCAAGGCCCAAGCAAAAACGCTGACTTCCAGCTGACCGTTAATACGCAAGGCCGTTTGCAGTCGGAAGAAGAATTCGGCAACATCATCCTGAAGACCAACGCTGACGGCGCGGTAACGCTGCTGAAGGACGTGGCTCGCCTGGAGATGGGTTCGAACTCCTACGCTCTGCGTTCGCTGCTGAACAACAAGTCGGCAGTGGCGATCCCAATTTTCGAAGCACCGAACGCCAACGCGTTGCAACTGTCGGCTGACGTGCGTGCGACCATGGCTCGCCTGTCGAAAGATTTCCCGGAAGGCGTCGAATACAGTATTGTGTACGACCCGACCCAATTCGTGCGTGAATCGATCCGCTCCGTGATCCACACCCTGGTTGAAGCAATCATCCTGGTGGCACTGGTGGTGATCGTGTTCCTGCAAACCTGGCGCGCATCGGTGATTCCGCTGCTGGCCGTTCCTGTGTCGGTGGTGGGTACTTTCGCCGTGATGCTGGGCTTTGGCTTCTCGATCAACACGCTGTCGCTGTTCGGCCTTGTGCTGGCTATCGGTATCGTGGTCGATGATGCGATCGTGGTGGTGGAAAACGTCGAGCGTAATATTCACGACGGCCTGGCGCCGCGCGAAGCAACCATCCAGGCGATGAAAGAGGTGAGTGGCCCGATTATCGCGATTGCGCTGGTGCTGTGCGCCGTGTTCGTGCCGATTGCGTTCGTGTCTGGTCTGTCCGGCCAGTTCTACAAGCAGTTCGCGCTGACCATCGCTATTTCGACCGTGATCTCGGCATTCAGCTCGCTGACCCTGGCGCCTGCGCTGGCCGCAGCCCTGCTGAAGCCAACCAACGCACCGAAAGATGCGCTGACCCGCGGCATGGACAAAGTATTCGGTGGCTTCTTCACCTGGTTCAACCGCTTCTTCAACCGCGCTTCGCACAGCTATGAAACTGGCGTGACCGGCGTATTGAAACGCAAAGGCTCGTCGTTGGTGGTGTACGCCGTGCTGGCCGTGGCTGCGGGCTTCATGTTCAAAGTCGTGCCGCCGGGCTTCGTTCCAGCGCAGGATAAGCAGTACCTGATCGGCTTCGCACAGCTGCCTGACGCAGCGTCGCTGGATCGTACCGACGCTGTGATCCGCAAGATGTCGGACATCGCCAAGGAAATCCCTGGCGTGGAGAACTCGATCTCCTTCCCAGGCTTGTCGATTAACGGCTTCACCAACGCGCCTAACGCCGGTATCGTGTTCACTGGCCTGAAACCATTCGACCAGCGTACCAAGCCTAGCGAGTCGGCCGAAGCGATTGCCGCTGAAATCAACAAGCGCATGGGCGCCATTGAAGGTGCGTTCGTGATGGTGCTGCCACCACCGCCAGTCAATGGTCTGGGCACCACCGGCGGCTTCAAGCTGATGATCGAAGACCGCGACAACTTGGGCTACGACGCGCTGTACAAAGCTGTTCAGGCAGTGCAAATGAAAGCATGGCAGAACCCGAAACTGGCTGGCGTCTTCTCGAGCTACCAGATCAACGT
The DNA here is from genome assembly GCF_009857435.1 of Duganella rivi. Classification (GTDB taxonomy): domain Bacteria; phylum Pseudomonadota; class Gammaproteobacteria; order Burkholderiales; family Burkholderiaceae_D; genus Rugamonas; species Rugamonas rivi. Next base: position 205,787 of record NZ_WWCK01000004.1, on the reverse strand, counting down.
GCCGCAGCTGTTTGCTGATATCGACCGCGCTAAAGCCAAGCAATTGGGCGTGCCGCTGAATACGATCTATCAGACCTTGCAGATCAATCTGGGCTCGCTGTATGTGAACGACTTCAATCAGTTTGGCCGTACCTATCAGGTGCGTGTGCAGGCTGACCAGCAATTCCGTTCGCACGCAGAAGATATCGCACAGCTGAAAGTCCGTAACGACAAAGGCGAGATGATTCCACTGTCGTCGCTGATGCGCGTGAAAGACAGCTATGGCCCGGATCGCGTACAGCGCTACAACGCTTATGTGGCTGCTGAGATCAACGGCGCACCGGCTCCTGGCGTATCGTCGGGCGAGGCGCAGGCTGAAATGACCAAGATCGTCAACGAAGTTCTGCCAAAAGGCATCGGCTACGAATGGACAGAGCTGGTGTATCAGGACATCCTGTCGGGTAACACCATGATTTACGTGTTCCCACTGTGCGTGCTGCTGGTGTTCCTGGTGCTGGCTGCGCAATACGAAAGCTGGACGCTGCCGCTGGCCGTGATTCTGATCGTGCCGATGTCGATTCTGTGCGCGCTGATTGGCGTGAAGCTGACCCACGGCGATAACAACGTGTTCACCCAGATTGCGCTGTTCGTGCTGGTTGGTTTGGCGTCGAAGAATGCGATTCTGATCGTGGAGTTTGCACGGGAGCTTGAGCATCATGGCCGTTCGATCGTGGAAGCCGCGCTGGAAGCATGCCGTCTGCGTCTGCGTCCGATTCTGATGACGTCGATCGCATTCATCATGGGCGTGCTGCCGCTGGTGTTCTCGCACGGTGCAGGTTCGGAAATGCGTCATGCAATGGGCGTTGCGGTGTTTGCCGGCATGCTGGGCGTGACCTTCTTCGGCCTGTTCCTGACGCCGGTGTTCTACGTCCTGCTGCGTACCCTCGCAGTGCGTCTGGAGAAGAATAAACCTGCCGCGGCTGGCGACGCCGCTCCGGCAAAATTGGAAGGGACTCACTAATGAACAAACTGCATATGATCGCAAAAGGCGTCGCGCCGATTCTCGCGGCCTTGCTGATGACCGCGTGCGCTGCACCGGAATTCAAGCAGCCTGCGATGGACGTGCCGACCGCGTTCAAAGAATCGCAAACCCCTGAAGCGGCGGCGGTGAAGACCGCCGCCGACGGCAGCACCTGGAAACAGGCGCAAGCCGCCGAGGCGCAGCCGCGCGGCGAGTGGTGGCTGGCTTTCAATGATCCGGCCCTGAATGAGCTGATTAACGAAGCCACCCGCGCCAACGCCAATCTTGCAGTGGCTGCGGCTCGCGTCAAGCAGGCCCGCGCGATTGCCGGTATCGCTGAAGCAGACCGCATCCCGCAAGTCGGCGTCAACGCCGGTGCGCAGCGCCTGCGCCAGTCGGACGTGGCACTTGGCCTGCCGGCCGGTACGCCGGTCGATCCGGCCAAGGTGTTCACGGCCAACCTGACCGCCAGCTACGAGGTCGATTTGTTCGGCCGCGTATCGTCCAACGTGGCGGCAGCGCGCGGCGATGCGGCTTCGGTTGAAGCCAACTATCGCTCGGTGCTGCTGGCCGTGCAGGCCGACGTGGCGCAGACTTACTTCCGTCTGCGTTCCACCGACGCGGAACTGGAAACGCTGAACCGCACGGTGCAGACGCGTGAAGAAAACGTGAAGGTCAACCAGCGTCGTTTCGACCTGGGCGACATTGGCGAATTCGATCTGTCGCGCGCCAAGACTGAATTGGCGACTGCGAAAGCGGAAGCCATCGGCTTGCAGCGTCAACGCGTGACCACCGAGCATGCGCTGGCGGTCTTGCTGGGCAAGCCGGCGGCCAGCTACACGGCGGGTAACAGCCCGTTGCTGGACACGGCGCTGCTGCCGGTGATTCCTGCCGGTCTGCCGTCCTCGCTGCTGGAGCGCCGTCCTGACATTGCCGCGGCACAGCGCGCGATGGAAGCGTCGAATGCGCGTATCGGCGTGGCCCGTTCGGCCATGTTCCCATCGCTGGTGCTGAACGCGAATGCAGGCGGCACTTCGGGTAATACCGTGGCCGATGTGTTCAAGTGGAGCAGCCGTTCGTGGCTGCTGGGCGCAGCGCTGTCGATGCCGTTGATTGATGGTGGCCGCAATAAAGCGAACATCACCCGCAGCGAAGCGGCGCTGGAGGAATCGGTTGGTGCGTATCGTCAAAGCGTGCTGACGGCGTTCGCGGAAGTGGAAGACAATCTGGCAGGCCTGCGTATTCTGGCTGGCCAGACGGCGCAGATTGATGATGCTGTTGTTTCCGCGCGCCGTTCGGCCGATTTGGCGCAGAAGCTTTACACGGCGGGCCGTTCAAGCTATCTCGATCTGCTGGATGCGCAGCGTAACCTGGCTGCAGTGGAGCGTAGTGCGGTGCAGTTGCGCGGCAATCGTGCAGTCACCACGGTGGCGCTGATACGCGCGCTAGGCGGTGGTTGGGGCGATGCTGCGCCGACCACACTGGCGCAGAAGTAAAGAAAAAGGCGAACCCCAAAACGGTTCGCCTTTTTTTCGGGGTAAAGCCGGCGCCACGTGTTGGCGCCGATTTCGGCGCACCGTGGCATTGCGTGCTTTACCCCGCACACCGGACGCAGGGGTCTGACCCCTTGGGGTCAGACCCCCACCTATCGGGTTATTTTGTAACGACTGGAGCAGGTGCGGCTTCTGCTTTTTCAGCTTTGGCGTGTGCTTTGGCTTTGGTCTTGGTTGCCTTGGCGTGTGCGTCGGCCTTGTCGGCTTTTTCTTCAGCCTTGGCGACAGCGACGTCTTTCTTGGCGTCGGCTTCTACCTTGGCGGTTTTGGCTTCTGCCTTGATTTCGGCCTTGGTTTCTTTGGCTTCGGCTTTGACGGCAGCTTTGGTTTCCTTGGCTTCGGCCTTGGCGGCAGCTGGAGTTGCAGGAGCTGGGGTCTGCGCGAATGCAGCGGTTGCGAACAGGCCGGCGATCAGGGTAGCGATTACTTTAGTCATGATTCAATCCTTTGGTTTTCAGGTTTCGGGCCCGGGACAATTCCCGCGTCTCTGAGCAGAAAACGCGGCCTGAAGACGTCTCGTTGACGGTCTTTACAATCGCTTACATGTTCGTCACCGCACGGTATCTAGGGGAAAACGCGCCTACGCTGAGCGAATGAAAGGCTCGCTCACAACATATAAGTCCAAACGCAACTTCGCTGTCACGCCGGAACCGGTGGAGGGAGGCGAGCAGGGTGTTGGCACGCTGAGGTTTGTCATTCAAAAGCATTGGGCCTCGCGCTTGCATTACGACTTCCGGCTGGAACTGGATGGCGTGATGATGAGTTGGGCCGTGCCAAAAGGCCCGAGCTACGACACGCACGATAAGCGCATGGCGGTGCATGTAGAGGATCATCCGATTTCGTACAACGATTTCGAGGGCACGATACCGCCGAAGCAGTACGGCGCGGGCAAGGTAATCATTTGGGATAAGGGGACGTGGCTGCCGCTCGACGATCCGCACAAGGCACTCAAGGCCGGCAATGTGAAGTTTGAACTGCACGGCCACAAGATGCACGGCCGCTGGGTGCTGGTGCGCATGAAAGGCAAGGGCGAGAAGCAGGAGCCATGGCTGCTCATCAAAGAGCATGACGAGTACGCGCGCCCCGCCTCGGAATTCAGCGTCATCGATGAAATGCCCGACAGCGTGAAGGCGCTACCGATGCCGCGCGCCAAACCTTCCGTCGCCGATGCTCGCGCCGCTGCCGCCGTCACGCGCTCGCCCGCCGATGCGCCGAAAGCCGCGCTGCCGGAAGCGCTGGCGCCGCAGCTCGCCACGCTGGTGGACGCACCGCCAGCATCGGCGGAAGACTGGCTGTTCGAAGTGAAGTTCGACGGCTACCGGCTGCTGACTCGCATCGACGGCGCCGACATCCGCCTCTTCACCCGCAACGGCAACGACTGGACGCACAAGCTGCAACCGCTGCAAGCGGAACTGAAACGCCTTAAACTCCCCAGCGGCTGGTACGACGGTGAGATCGTCGTTCACGATGAACAAGGCCGCCCCGACTTCGGCCTCCTGCAGAACGCTTTCGACGAAGATCATCCAGGCGATATCGTTTACTTTCTGTTTGACCTGCCATTCCACGACGGCCACGATCTTCGCGACCTGCCGCTAGAACAACGCCGCGCCGCACTGGAGGCCACATTGGCCAAGCGTAAAAGCGACATCGTCCGCTACAGCACCGCCCTCAACGCGGAACCGCAAGAGATGATCGCCGCCGCCTGCCAAATGGGCCTGGAAGGCATCATCGGAAAACGCCGCGACTCGCGCTACACCGCGCGCCGCAGCGGCACGTGGATCAAACTCAAATGCGGCCAGCGGCAAGAATTCGTCATCGGCGGCTACACCGATCCACAAGGTTCGCGCGCCGGGTTCGGATCACTACTGCTTGGCACCTACGACGAACACGGCAAACTCCACTACGCCGGCAATGTCGGCAGCGGCTTCAACGCCGCTTCACTGCGCGACCTGAAAACCAGGATGGACAAACTGCATGCGGAAAACAGCCCGTTCGCCCCAAGCCGTGACATCGACAAACACGCCCATTGGCTCAAGCCCACGCTGGTAGCGGAAGTCAGCTTCGGCGAATGGACTCGTGCCGGTTCGATCCGCCATGCCGTCTTCCAAGGTCTGCGCAAAGACAAACCAGCCAACGCCATCGAGCGCGAAAGGCCCGCCATGAACATCACCAATCCCGATCGCGTCATCGATAAACAAAGCGGCGCCACGAAAATTGATTTGGTTCGCTACTACGGACTGGTAGCAGAACTCATGCAGCCGCACCTCAAAGGCCGCCCAGTGTCGCTGGTGCGCGCACCGGAAGGCGTGGGCGGCGAACTATTCTTCCAGAAGCACGCCGACATCGCCAAGATGCCGGGCGTGAAGCAATTCAAGCAATCGCTCGATCCCGACCACCCGCCGATGCTGGAAGTGCCGAGCAAGGAAGCGCTGCAATCCACGGCGCAGATGAATGTGATCGAACTGCACACCCAAAACGCCAACGGCAGCAGCTACGAAAAACCCAACCGCATGATCTTCGACCTCGATCCTGGCGAAGGCGTGGAGTGGCCGCAGGTGCAAGAAGCCGCGCAACTGATGCACGCTTTCCTCACTGAGCTTGAACTGCCGGCCTTCTTGAAGACCAGTGGCGGCAAGGGCCTGCATGTCGTGGTGCCGGTCAAGCCCGCTTATGGCTGGGATGATGTGAAAGCCTTCTCGCAAGCCATCGTCACCCACATGGCGCAAACCATCCCGGATCGCTTCGTGCAGAAAAGCGGCCCGCGCAACCGCGTCGGCAAAATCTTTATCGACTACCTGCGCAATGGACGCGGATCCACCACCGTATGCGCATGGTCGGCCCGCGCGCGGCCAGGACTGGGCATCTCGGTGCCGCTGGCATGGGACGAACTGCCAAAACTGCACAGCGCCGATCAATGGACGGTCGCCAACGCCCACACCCGCCTGGACGTTGGCAACACACCGTGGGACGATTACGCCAAATCCGCCAAGGGACTGGCGGCCGCCATGAAGCGCATGGATTTCAAGCCCGGCGGCGCTTAGCTGCGGGCTTGGCGGCGGCGGGCCGTTTGCCGAGACTATCTTGAAGCAGCGCCACCAGATCCACCACGTTCGACGACTTCGGCGTTTTCGCCTGGGGCTCGGCGGCGGTGATGGTCTTGGTCTGGCCGGCCTTGATCTTCTTCTTCACCAGGGCCATGACGTCCTCTTTATACGTATCGCGATACTGCTCCGGCTTCCATTCCTCGCTCATGCCTTCGACCAGCGACAGCGCCATTTGCAGCTCCTTGGTGCTGATGCCGGCCGCCTTCAAGGTAGCAGGCGGCAGTTTGAGTTCTTCCGCATCGCGGATTTCAGTCGCGTAGCGCAGCGTATTCAACACGATTTTGTCCTCGACGCACACCAGCGCGCACAGGTGCTGCTTGGTGCGCATCACCACTGTGGCGATGCCGATCTTGTCGGCCTTGCGCAAGGTCTCGCGCAGCAGCGCATAGACCTTGGCGCCGCCGCGCGCCGGGGCGAGGTAGTAGGGCGTTTCAAAATAGGTGAGCGGCACCTCGGACGCTTCCACGAAAGCCACGATATCGATGGTCTGCGTGGCTTCCACGTTGGCGCGTTTCAAATCCTCATCCGACAGCACCACGTACTCGTTGTCCTCGTACTCATAGCCTTTAACGATATCGTCCCAAGTCACCTCCTTGCCGGTATTCTTGTTATAGCGCTTGTAGCCGACCGGGGAGAAGTCGCGTTTATCGAGCATCGTCAAATCAAGGTCATGTTCCTGCACCGCCGTGTACAACTCAACCGGGATATAGACCAGCCCGAAGCTGATCGCCCCTTTCCACAAAGCGCGAGCAGCCATAGTTCAGCCTCCAACCGAGCCGGTAATCGGCAGCACAATGCCACTGATGTAGCTGGAGCAGCAGGGCGCGGCCAGGAAGACGTAAGCCGGCGACAGTTCCTGCGGCTGGGCGGGACGCTTCATGTCGGTATCGGCGCCAAATTGCGCGACCTTGTCGGGCGGCGCATCGGCAGGATTCAGTGGTGTCCACACCGGCCCCGGCGCCACTGCATTAACGCGGATGCCTTGATCCATCAAGTTGGACGCCAGCGACTTGGTGAACGCGTGGATCGCGCCCTTGGTGGTCGAGTAGTCGAGCAAATGCTCCGAACCCTGCAAGCCGGTCACCGAGCCGGTATTGATAATCGCGCTGCCGCGTTTTAGATAGGGCAGCGTCGCCTTGGCCATGTGGAAGTAGCCGTAGACGTTGGTTTTCATGGTGAGGTCGAAGCGCTCCTCGGTCAGATCGGCGAGTTTTTCCTCGTGCTGCTGGTAGGCCGCGTTGTTGACGAGGATGTCGATCCCGCCGAAACGCTGATTGGTCTGATCTGCCGCGTCACGGCAAAACGCCGGATCGCGCACATCGCCGCGCAGCAGCAGACAGGCTTGCCCCTCGGCTTCGACGTAGCGCTTGGTATCCTCCGCATCCTGGTCTTCGTTCAAATAGACGATGGCGATGTCCGCGCCTTCGCGCGCGTACAGCACCGCTACGGCGCGGCCGATGCCGGAGTCGCCGCCGGTAATCAAGGCCGTCATGCCGGCCAGCTTGCCGCTGCCGGCATAATCGGTCGCGAGGAATTCGGGTTTCTGCTGCATGTCCGCCTCCAGCCCCGGCTTGTCGAGGTGCTGGGCCGGTTGCGGCGGAACGGGGTAGGAATGTTGAGCGCTCATGCTGTTCTCCTCAATATTGAAAGAACAGTATTGGCGCGGGCTGCGAGCATGACGGTACGCTCGCTCACATATGCAATCAAACCACGCCCTGCAAAAAAAGTCTGATCTTTAATGCAAAAAATATTGCTAATTATGAACTTTATGGCACACTAGGAGGAGAGACACTTTTAAAAATAGATCCAAAGCAGGGAGTACCATCATGGCGGACGTATTGAGCCGGTTGAATAGCACGGGCGTGTTTTTTAATCCTAGCGGCGACCGCCGCGCGGAATTCCAGTCCTGTTGCGGGGAGATGTTCTCGCAGCTGGTGCTGTGCGACAGTGTGGACGCCACCGGCGCCGCCTTGGTCAAGCGCGAGACCGACCTGCTGATCCTCGACCTAAATGGCTTCGATCACTTGAACGAACTGGCCGGTGTGGGCGCGCTGATCCGCAGCCGGGCGGGCGCGGCGATCCTGGTCTTGTGCGCGTATGAGCACAGCGCATGGCTGCCGGAGCTGATGGCTTACGGCACCTTCGACTACCGCATCTGCCCGGTACTTAACGACGAGCTGCAACAGGCCGTCAAGCAGAGTTTGGCCGTGCCGGCCGATGCCGCCGCAGCCATGCAGCAAGAATTACTGGACAAGGAAAAAGAACTGCGCGATCTGCTGGGCGTGCAGCGCAGCTTGCAGCGCGCGCTGAGCGGCATCGACAACATCGCCACCATGTCGTCGCAAATCTGCCTCGCGCTGTGCAATTTCCCCGGCGTGCGCCACACCTCGCTGCTGCACATGAAATCGCGCGGCGACCTGCAGCTGGTGGCGCAGGAATCGCGCAACCACCTCGATCTCGGCCGCCTGCTGCAGCGGCGCGACCGCTTGCTGCAATCGCCGCTGCGCGACAGCTTCCCGCCGCTGATGGCGGTGTCGCGCGGTGAGCTGGTGCTGCTGGACGCGCCGGAAAAATCGGGCGACCCGGAATTGGCCATGCAGCTGCACGACCGCAATGTACGCATGGTGCTGGCGCTGCCGCTGCGCGCCGAACCGGGCGGGCCGGAGATGGGTTCCATCTGTTTGATGTTCGACCGCCACATCACCTTCTCGCGCGAGCAGTTTGCCTGCTTCGCCAGCTTGGCGCAGTTTGTCAGCTTCGGCTTGGGCATGAGCGAATTGAAGCACCAGAACGATGCGCTGTCCGGCCAGTTGTCGCAGATGAGCACCATCGATACGGTGACCGGCGCTTCCAATCGCCGTGCCGGAGAAGACAATCTCGATAACGAAATCCGCCGCGCGCGCCGTTACGGTTTGCCGCTGTCGGTGCTGACGTTTGATGTCGGCAGCTTCCGTTCTGCAAACGATTTATACGGTTCTGCGGTTGGCGATCCTGCCTTGCGCAAGATTGCGGAAACGGTGCTGGGCCGGCTGCGCACCTCGGACACGCTGGCGCGTATGCGCGGTGAAGAATTCCTGATCGTCGCTACCCACACCACCGCAGCCGATGGCATGCGCCTAGCCGAAAAACTGCGTACCGCGATTACCGAAGCTGATCTGCCGGGCGCTGGTTTTGGCGCTACCGTCAGCATCAGCCTTGGCGTGACGCAGGTGGGTGCGGACGAGGGCAGTGCGACCGTGCTGGATAGGCTCGACACAGCGCTGCACCGCGCCAAGCGCGCGGGCCGCAACTGCATCGAGCTGGCGACGGCTTAAATCTTCTCAAGAATGGTGGCGATACCCTGGCCGCCACCGATGCACTGGGCGGCCAGCGCGTAGCGGCCGCCGGTGCGCGCCAGCAGCGCTGCCGCCTTGCCGGTGATGCGCGCGCCGGTTGCACCAAGCGGGTGGCCGATGGCCATGCCGCCGCCGTCGATATTCAACACCTCCGGCTTGATCCCCAGTTCGCGCACGCAGGCCAGCGCTTGCGAGGCGAAGGCTTCGTTAATTTCCGCCACATCGATATCTTCCGCCTTCAGGCCTGCCAGCTTGAGGGCTTTTTGCGTGGCTGGAATCGGGCCGATGCCCATCAGCGCCGGATCGCAGCCGACAGCGGCCATCGAGACGATGCGCGCGCTTGGTTGCAGGCCGTGCTTGCGGGCGAATTCCTCGGTGGTCACCAGCACCGCCGACGCGCCATCGGTCAATGGCGACGAGGTGCCGGCCGTGACTACGCCATGTTCTGGATCGAACACCGGCTTTAACGACGCCAGCGCTTCCAGGGTGGTGCCGGGGCGGATGCAGCCGTCTTCCGCGATTACTTCGCCGCTGGCGGTGGTGATCGGGACGATTTCGTCTTTCAGCAAACCGGCGGCGCGGGCGGCGGCGGCTTTCTGATGCGATTGCAGGGCCAGCAGTTCCTGGTCGGCGCGCGACACTTCGTATTTGCGGGCGACGTTTTCGGCGGTGTCGCCCATGCTGATGTAGGTATCGGTGTCGGCCAGCAGCTGCGGGTGAGGGGAGAAGTTGAAGCCACCCTGCGGCACCATCGTCATCGACTCCACGCCGACGCACAGATAGGCCTCGCCGAGACCGGCCTCAATGTTGGCGGCGGCAATGTGCACCGCCGACATCGACGAACCGCAGAAACGGTTAATGGTCATGGCGCTGACTTCGTGCGGGAAGCCGGCCAGCAGCGAAACGATGCGCGCGAGGTTGTTACCCTGCGAGGATTCCGGGTAGGCGCAGCCGAGGATCACGTCGTCCAGCAACTTCGGCTCGACGCCGGTGCGCTCGATCAAGCCCTTGACTACTTGTGCGCCGAGATCGTCGGGGCGTACTTCGGCCAGCTTGCCCTTGCGGGCGAAATGAAAGGGCGAACGCGCGTAGGCGCTGATGACAGCTTTCATGATGGTTACCTTTTGATGATAGTCGTAATGTTTGATATATTACGCTCGTCATGTATAATGTCAATAGGGTTGAAGTAGGAGACGAATATGAAAGTCAGTAGAGAACAAGTGGCGCTCAACCGCGAGCGCATCGTGGAAACGGCGGCGCGGTTGTTCCGCGAAAAAGGCTATGACGGCATCGGCGTGGCCGATTTGATGAAAAGTGCCGGCCTGACGCACGGCGGCTTCTATGGCCACTTCGCTTCGAAAGAAGATCTGCTGGCCGAGGCGGCCGCGCACGCGCTGAAACAATCGGTGGCGCGCTGGGAAGGCTATCTGGCCGAGGACCGCGCCACGGCGATGGAAAAGATCGTCGACGGCTACCTGACCAAGCAGCACCGCGACCATCCAGAAAAGGGCTGCTCCGTCACCGCACTCGGCGCCGACATCGCCCGCCTCGGCGCTAAAGCGCGCCATGCTGTGACGGAAGGATCGAGCGCCCAGATGGCCGTCCTGGCTCAGTTGATGCCGGGCGCAGACGACGCCGAAAAACGCAAACAAGCCATCGCCACCTACGCCGCCATGGTCGGCGCCATCGTCATCTCCCGCGCTGTGGACAACGAGGAGTTGTCGATGGAAGTGCTGCAAGCCGTCAAAGATTCGCTGCCGGGTTGAGCTGATTAGGCGGTTGCTGCTGCTGATTGGATTGGCTTCACCACTACCCGCAGTACCTGACGACGCCCGAACTCCGACGCGCCTACTCACCAGACCTGATCCGCCACATCCTATTCGGCGCACTGGTGCTGTCCGGCTCGATTAGCCTGCTCAACGTGCTGTTCAAGCGCCGCCGTAGTCTCAACGCGGTGGCGGGCGTGCTGGTGCTGATCAGCGTAGCAGCCGGCGGCTAACATAATCTTACGCACAGCTTTCACAGGTCACTCTGGTCAAGATCAAGCGCTAATTCTGGTACGCTAACGTACGGTGACGACGTGGATGCGCGCCTACGATTGCAGTGACTCGATTAGCCTGTATACTACGGTTCGAATGCTGTGCCGGGAGTGGGCAGCGCCTTATGATCACCATTTACCATCTGCCACATCATATGACTTCCGTTTCGACTAATAGCGCCGCCATAGAGAAACGCATTGCCCTGCTTCCCACCGGCGTCTCGGGTCTGGATGAAATTCTTGGCGGTGGTTTCCCGGCGCATAGCGTGTATCTCGTTCAGGGTTTGGCAGGTAGCGGCAAAACCACCTTGGCGTGCCAGATCGGCTTCCATCATGCACACCAAGGCAAGAAAGTGCTGGTTCTAACGCTGATCGCAGAAAGCCACGGCAAGATGCTCAACCATTTGAGCAGCTTCTCCTTTTTCGATGAGGCTCTGGTCAGTGAGCGCATCGTGTTTATCGGAGCGTATCCCGATTTGATAAAAGGCGGCCTGCGTCAGCTGCTCAAATCGATTGCCGCGACATTAGGCGAACAACGTCCCGACATCATGATTATCGATGGTTTTCGTACGGTGCGCGACGCCCAACCCTCAGATGTCACCCTGGCTGAGTTCATGTTGTCTCTCAATTCCCTGGTATCGACTATGGGGTGCACGACGTTTCTGCTGTCGCCCACGGAAGGCAATACTGCTGAGTCGGAAAACACGCTGGTTGACGGATTGATTGAGCTCAGCCAGTATGAACGTGGCATGCAACTCATCCGCGAAATCAAGGTATATAAGCTGCGTGGCAGCAAGCACATGCTGGGCCGTCATGTCTGCGAGGTCGATCGGGATGGCTTGGTGGTGTATCCGCGACTGGAAGCGGTCAGCACGAGCGCGAGTGTATCGTTGCCGATATCCCGGCAACGCCTTGGGTTCGGTATTGAAGGGTGGGATAAATTGACCCGTGGCGGCGTGGAGATCGGCTCGACCACAGCGTTATTAGGCAATCCCGGCGCCGGCAAGACCTTGATGGCCCTTCACTTTATTTACGAGGGGCTGAAGCGTGGCGAGAATTGCCTGATCGCAGGGTTTTATGAGTCGCCCGTCCGTCTGGTGGCCAAAGCGACCGGCGTAGGTATTAACTTGCGACCATATCTGGAAAATGGGGCATTGCAGATCATCTGGCAGCCGCCGTTGGAAGTGCTTGCCGATAGCCTGACCCAGCGCTTGCTGTTGAACATCAAAGAACGGGCGGTCTCCCGGCTGATGCTCGACGGTTTGGATGGCTTGCGCGACATTATCCTCCACGAGGATCGCTCACGTTCGTTCATTGCCGCTTTCGTTAATGAACTTCGCTGCCGCAATGTCACCACCTTCTTTACACAAGAGCTCCCCTATTTCGGCCAAGGGCAGTTACAAGGGGACATATCGGCCTCGCAGCTGTTCGAAAACATCATCTTGCTTCGCTACGTCGATGTCAAAGGTATCAACCAACGCCAGATTGGCGTACTCAAGCTTCGCGAAAACGGCTACGACGCTGCAAACCATACTCTGGTCATCAGTGATGATGGCATGTCGATTGAGGGCGCACTCGGTGGGCCTGTAATACCCGACACCCCGCTATAAACGAGCGACCATGAGTGATCAAACAGCGATACTGGAAGCCAATCCAGGCGGACAACTTATCCTGGTGGTAGATGATGAGTTTGATGTGCTATCGACCTACCAACTGCTGCTCGAGTACCATGGATTTCGTGTTCGCGTTGCCGGGAACGGCCGTGATGCCCTTGCAGCGGCCGCCGCGGAGCCGCCGGCAATTGTGCTGTCGGACTTCATGATGCCGGTGATGGACGGTGGTGAACTGTGCCGCAAGTGGCGCGCTGATCCTCAACTAAGCCACATTCCGTTTATTCTCTCCAGCGCGGGCATTATGCGCAAAGATATTCAGATACCATACGATAGCTTCTTTAGAAAGCCATTGCGGATCGACGAATTAGTTGACGAGATTAATCGTCTGCTGGCGCCTTCACAGCCCCGTTAGGCTCGGCGGCTGCCGAGCTCTGGATGCAAGAACTCGGCGATTCTGCCTCGTTTCTTCTTTCCGTAAACCTGGAACCTATGGTGGATTCAGTCGACGACGCGCCATATGAGGGACTGAGGGACGAACCGGCCGCCTGACCACGCGCCCGCAAAAGTTTCCGTCGAAGAGGTAGCCTGGCGTTCGCTCATTGTGACGATGATCCGATCGCAACAAACCGATGTTTTAGATTTAGCAATTTGCCCGCTTATGTGTTTTTCGGATTAGCTAATTTGGATTTCGCATTTAGGGTAAACTGTCGGGATTTTCTGTATTTGGAATCACGATGCTGCAATGGTTGAAGTTATACCGGCGTGACCAACTCCCGGGCGATATCAGCGCCGGGCTGGTGGTGGCGATGATGATGATCCCGCAAGGCATGGCCTATGCCATGGTGGCGGGCCTGTCGCCAGTGGTCGGTATTTATGCCAGCATCTTGCCGCCCATCGTCTATGCGTTGTTCGGCAGCAGCATGACGCAGTCGGTCGGCCCGATGGCGATCATCTCGCTGATGACCGCCGCGGTGATCGGCCCGATGGCGCCAGCCGGCTCCGCGTTGGCCGGCGTGCTGGCCGCGCAACTCGCGCTGGTGTCGGGCGCGGTGCTGCTGCTGTGCGGCCTGCTGCGCATGGGTTTCCTCGCTAATTTCTTCTCGCGTCCGGTGATGAGCGGCTTCACGGTCGGCTCGGCCATCGTCATCGCTTTCGATCAACTCCACACGTTGCTGGGCGCGGAGCTGCCGCATTGGCACGCGCCGAGCGCCGCGCTGGGCATCGGCGCGCTGGCGTTGCTGGTGCTGGCTCGCCTGTACGGAGCAGGGCTGCTGAAGCGCTGCGGCCTGCCGCCGGTGGTGGCTGATATCGGCGCCAAGCTTGCGCCGATGATCGTGGTTCTCGGCGGCATAGCGCTGATGTCTGCCACCAGTTTGGCCGACATGGGCGTTCGCACCACCGGCGCGATTCCCGCCGGCCTGCCGCATCTTAATCTAGCTTCCTCCAGTTCGCATTGGCGCGCGCTGCTGCAACCGGGCTTGCTGATCGGCTTCATCGTGTTCCTGATGTCGATGTCCGGCGCGCAAGCGCTGGCGCTTAAGCGCAATGAGAAGCTGGTCAGCAATCACGAGTTGATCGGCCTCGGTGCGGCCAACGTTGCCAGCGCCTTGTCCGGCGGCTTCCCGGTGACGGGCAGCCTGTCGCGCTCCGCTGTCAACTTCGCTGCCGGCGCCAATACGCCGCTGGCTAGTTTGATTACCGCCGCGCTGCTGGCCTGCGCGCTGCTGGCTCCAACCGGCTGGTTGTCTTTGCTGCCGTTGCCAGTGCTGGCCGCGACCATTATCGTCGCCGTGCTGGGCATGCTGGAGATGGGCATTCTGCGCACCGCGTGGCAGTACGACCGCGGCGATGCGCTGGCGTGGGGCGCGACCTGCCTCGGCGTGCTGGTGCTGGGCGTGGAGGCTGGCGTGATCATCGGTGTGGCGCTGTCGATGGGCACCTTGATCTGGCGCGCCAGCCGGCCGCACATCGCGGTGCTGGGCCGCATCGCCGGTACTGAGCATTTCCGCAATATTGAACGTTATCCAGCCGAGACGCAGCCGGAATTGCTGGTGCTGCGCATCGACGCCAATCTGTTTTTCGGCAATGTGGAAGCGGTGAGCCAGCGCATCGAATGCGAACTGGCGACCCACCCAAGCGCGCGCCACCTGGTGCTGGTGATGTCGGCCGTCAGCTCGATCGATACCACCGCCCTGATGGCGCTGGCCGAGCTGAACCAGAGCGTCAAGCGCCGCCAAATCGGCTTGCATCTCGCGGAAGTGAAGGGGCCGGTAATGGATCGTCTACGCAATAGCACGCTGCTGCCTGAACTCAACGGCAAGCTGTTCCTCAGTACCGCCAACGCCTGGGATCAATTACATACCGTCAAGGATGTTGCTTGAGCGCAAATATCCATGGACTTCGTACCCGTTTAAACCTATGATCTAAGTCGTAGCACAACCGAGATTAACCCCAAAGAATGGTTTTCCGATGTTGGTTCGACTTGCCCGCCGTCTAGGAAGAGTATCGATCGCCGTATTCGTCAGCGTGACGCTGACCGCCGTGGTGACGCTGGTTCTGACGACGTTTGCGCTGTATTTCTACCAGGTCGAGCGCGCGCAGCGCTGGGAGCAATTGCACAAGACGCTGGCCAACAGCGCCGACGAATTGGCCGCCGCCGTTGCACTGCCGGCGTGGAATTTCGACGAAACGCAAATCATCACCATCATGAAGAGCGGTTTGAGCAACCGCGATCTGTACGCCAGCGCGGTGGCGCCGGTGGCCAGCAATCACCCGTTCATCCTTACCCGTAACGAACAACAGCAATTGGTGCCGTCCGAGCGCCTGCCGACCAATCCCGAACTGTTATCCGAGCAGCGTCCCATCGTGGCGGGCGGCCAGAATATCGGCACCATCACCGTGTACGCTTCGCCGGCAGTGCTGATCGAGCAGCTGCGCCAGCGCCTGTACACCATCGCCGGGCTGATTTTCGTGCTGGACGTGACGCTGGTGCTCAGTCTCTACCTGCTGCTTTGGCAGCTGATCCTCAAACCGCTGACCAATATCGAGCGCTATGCCGCCAGCGTGAAGGCGGGCCAGAATCCCGGCGCCTCGCCACCGCGCGACTGGTACACCGGCGAATTGAAAACGCTGAACGCCTCCATCCGCGACATGGTGCGCTTGATGGAAAGCCGCTACGTCGCCATGCACGCCAGCGAGGAGCGCTTGCAGATCGCGTCCAGCGCGGCGGCCATCGGCATCTGGGACTGGAACATCATCACCGATGAAATGGTGTGGGATGAGCAGATGTATCGCCTGAACGGCCTCGAAGGCCGCAAGCTGGAACGGCCTTCCGACACCTGGCGCACGATGGTGCACCCGGACGACGCCATTCCCACCGAGATGCTGCTACAGCAAGCGCTGAACGGCACCGCCGAATTCGACGTTGAGTTCCGTATTATTTGGCCGGATGGCTCGCTGCATTACCTCAAGGCCGACGCCATGATCTTCCGCGACGCCGAAGGCCACCCAATGCGCATGGTCGGCGTGAACTACGACGTCACCGCCAGCCGCATGGCGGAAGCAGAACTGCGTCGCCATCGTATCCATCTTGAAGAGCTGGTGACCGAGCGCACCAACGCGCTGTCGGTGGCGGTGCGCCAGGCGCAGACGGCCAACCGCGCCAAGAGTACCTTCCTCGCTAACATGAGCCACGAGCTGCGCACGCCGCTGAATTCCGTGATCGGCTTCTCGCGCCTGATGGCGGACTCCAAGAATATGCTGCCGGAAGAGAAGCGCAATCTCGCCATCATCCACCACTCCGGCCAGCACTTGCTTACGCTGATTAACGACATTCTCGAATTGTCCAAGATCGAGGCCGGCCGCGCCGTGCTGCAAACGGAAGTGGTGAAACTGGACGATATGCTGCAAGAGGTAATCGACATGGTCAGCATGCGCGCCGGCCAAACCGGCGTGGAGCTGGTGCTCGATAGCGTTGGCCTGCCGGCCAGCGCGCGTGTGGACGGCACCAAGCTGCGGCAGGTGCTATTGAATCTGATGTCGAACGCGGTCAAGTTCACGGCGCAGGGCAGGGTGACGCTGCGTGTGCGCGGCACCACGCGTAACGGCGCCTGCGAACTGACGTTTGCCGTGATCGACAATGGCCCCGGCATCGCCGCCGAAGACCAGGCGCGCATCTTTGAACCCTTCATCCAGGCCGATGGACCGGTCGCGAAAGAGGGGACGGGCCTCGGCCTGACCATCTCGCGCGAATTCGTCCAGCTGATGGGCGGCACGCTGGCGCTGCAATCGGCGCCGGGCGAAGGCGCCACCTTCCACTTCACGGTCACAATGCAGGTCACCGACGAAGCCCCGGCATCCGGCGAGGATGAAGTGAGCGTCCTGGAACCGCTGCAAGCCGGGCCTGCGCTCGCGCACAAGGATTTGCAGCGTCTCGACCCAGCACTGCGAGATGAGTTGAAGACCGCCTTGCAAGAACTGAATCTGACACGCGTGGCCGCGTTGCTGGATCCATTGCCGCCGGAGCTGGGCGACGTGGTGGCGCGTATCGAGCACATGATCCAGCTGCACCAGTATCCGCAGCTATGTGCGCTGCTGGACGAAGCGGGTACTGAATTGGAGCCCCAAGCCTGACGGGTATATCATAGTAGTTGAGCAGTTGACTAAGGCGAGAGAGTTTTACATGCACCGGGATTTGTCGGAACAACACACCAAGGGCGAAGTGCTGATCGTGGAAGACACGCCGGCCTCGCTCAAGCTGCTGAGCGACCTGCTGACGGAAGCCGGCTACTACGTGCGCCAGGCGCCTAACGGCGAGCTGGCCTTGTGGACTGCGCAATCGCGTCCGCCGGAGCTGATCCTGCTCGACATCCGCATGCCCGGCATCGACGGCTTTGAAGTCTGCCGCCGCTTGAAGGAGACGCCGGAGTTGTCCCAAGTACCGGTGATCTTCCTGTCGGCCCAACATGACACCGACGACAAGGTGCGCGGCTTTGAATTGGGTGCGGTGGACTTTATCGCTAAGCCGTTCCAGGCCGAAGAAATCCTCGCCCGCACCGACGCCCACGTAAAACTGGGCCGCGCCCAGAAAGCGCTGGCCAGCGAGCGCGCCTTGCTGGAAGAGCGCGTAGCCGAGCGCACCGCGGAATTGGCCAAGGAAGTAGACCAGCGCCGCGCCAATGAAGAATTCATGCGCCTCTCCAGCCAGGTGTTTGAAGCCACGCAGGACGCCATTGTGGTGACGGATCGCGACGGCCGCATCGTCGCCACCAATCCGGCCTTCACGCAAATCTCCGGCTACACCGCCGAAGAGGTGAGGGGGCAGAATGCCGGCCTGCTGTACGCGGGCGAGCAGGATACCTCGTCCTTCAGCGCCATGGTGCAGTCGGTGGTCACCACCGGCCATTGGTCGGGCGAGATCCTGGCGCGCCGCAAAAACGGCGACACCTATCCGGGCTTGTTAAGCGCCTCCGTGGTGCGCGACGAACAAGGCCACGTCATCAACCACGTGGCGGTGTTCATGGACATCACCGAACGCAAGGCCGAGCAGCACCTGATTGACTTCCTGTCCAACCACGATGCCTTGACCGGCCTGCCGAACCGCATGCTGGCGCGCCAGCGCTTCGGGCAGACCTTGTCCGCAGCACGCCGCGAGGGCCGCTGCGTGGCCGTCATGTGTCTTGACCTTGACCGCTTCAAGAGCATCAACGACTCCTACGGCCATGACATGGGCGACAAGGCGCTGCAAGTGGTGTCCAAGTATCTGAGCGAGACCGTGCGCGAAAGCGATACCGTCACCCGCCAGGGCGGCGACGAATTCCAGATCATTGTTGCCGATGATGCGCAGCTGACTGAAACCATCGCGCTGGCGCAGAAGATCCTGGCCGGCTTGCGCAAGGAGCTGGTGATCGACGGCCAGCAGATTACCGTCACCTCCAGTATCGGCATCGCTGTCAGCCTGACCGACGGCGAGAGCTTCGATGAACTGGTGCGCAACGCCGACACGGCACTGTTCCGCGCCAAGGAAATCGGCCGCGATAACTACGCCTTCTTCACCGAGCGCATGGATGCGGAAATCCGCGACAAGCTGGCGATCCAGAGCCAGCTGCGCGGCGCCATCGCGCGCGACGAATTCGAGGTTCACTACCAGCCGCAGGTCTGCCTGAAAACCGGCGCCATGGTCGGCGCGGAAGCGCTGCTGCGCTGGGATAACGCAGTGCTGGGCAAGGTGCCGCCGAACCGCTTCATCCCGCTGGCCGAGGAATATGGCCTGGTCAATTCCATCGGCGAGTGGGTGCTGGAGAGCGTGTGCGCACAAATGAAGGTGTGGCAGGATCAAGGCCTCGGCCAGATCAAGGTCGCAGTCAACCTGGCGGCGGGGCAGTTTGCCAACGACGCCACCGTGCCTTACGTGGAAACCACGCTGCGCAAATTTGGCGTGGCGCCGGCCTACCTGGGCCTTGAAATCACCGAGGGCACGGTGATGGGCGATCCGAATAAAGCCGTGGCGGCGCTGCGCCGCTTGAAAGACATCGGCGTCAGCATTTCGCTGGACGACTTTGGCACCGGCTATTCCAGCCTCAGTTACTTGAAGCGCTTCCCGATCGACGTACTGAAGATCGATAAATCGTTCGTCGACGATGTGACGACCAATAGCGCCGACGCGGCTATCGCGCTGTCGGTCATCTCGCTGGCACACAACTTGAATATGCGAGTCATTGCCGAAGGCGTGGAAACGCGCGAGCAAGTGCAGTTCCTCAGCGAGCGCGGTTGCGACGAGATGCAGGGCTATTATTTCAGCCGACCGGTCAACGCCGAAGGCTTCACCGCGCTGCTGCGCGAACGCCGTAATTTATTGGAAATGTAATCTACTCTGGAGCCTTATGGAAAAGAAGTTCAGCACCGCCATTGCCGGTGCAGTCATGCTGGTATGCCTTAACGCCGCTGCGGCTACCGCGCCCGCAGTGAAAGCCGGCCCCGCCGACGCGCAGTTCAAGGCGATCTACACCCAAGAGTGGAAATGGCGCCTGAGCCAGAAGCAGGAAGACGGCGAAGATGATGACGACAGCGGCGTATCGCCGTCGCTGCCGCGTATCGATGTCGCGACCCAGAACAACCGCCTCGCCTATTGGCAGGGCGTGATGAAGAAGCTGGACGGCATCAAGGAGTCCAAACTGTCGGCCCCTGAACGCATCAACTACCAGGTCTACAAAGCGCAGATCGCGGCGTTCATCGCCGCCCAGCAGTTCCGCGAATACGAAAAGCCGCTGAATGCCGATACCGCCTTCTGGTCGAATATGGCCGGCACCGCGCGCCGCCCGATGACCAAGGAAAAAGAATTCCGCGATTACCTCAAACAGCTGGCCGACGTGCCGCGCTACTTCAACGAGGAAATCGTCAACATGCGCGCCGGCCTGGCGCGCGGCTTCACGCCGCCGAAAGTGACGCTGGTGGGCCGCGATGGCTCCATCACTTCCGTGACCGACGCGAAAACGCCGCAGGACACCGTGTTCTACCTGCCGTTCAAGACCATGCCTGCCTCCATGCCGGCCGCGCAGCAGGAAGAACTGCGCGCGCAGGCGGTGAAGGTCATTCAATACACCGTGATCCCAGCGCACCAGGCGCTGTTGAAGTTCATGCGCGAAGAGTATGTGCCGAAGGCCCGCGAGGACTTGGCGGCGGAGAGCCTGCCGGACGGTAAAGCGTACTATCAATCGAAGATCGTCGAATTCACCACCACCTCGCTGAGCGCGGATCAGATTCACAATATCGGATTGGAAGAGATGGCGAAGATCCGCGCCGAAATGCAGGATGTGATCAAGCAGGTTGGTTTTAAAGGCGATCTGCCGGCCTTCCTGCAATTCCTGCGCACCGATCCGCAGTTCTACGCCAAGACGCCGGAAGAGCTGCTGATGCGCTCCGCGTGGGTGGCGAAGAAGTTCGACGCCAAGGTCGGCCAGTACTTCGGCTATCTGCCGCGCCGCCGCTTTGCGGTGATCCCTGTGCCGGACGATCAGGCGCCGTTCTACACTTCCGGCCGTGGCGGCCCGGGCGTTTATCTGGTCAACACCTACAACTTGCCGTCGCGCGCTTTGTACAGCATGCCGGCGCTGACGCTGCACGAATCGGCGCCGGGCCACGCCTTCCAGATGCCGGTGGCGCTGGAGCAGAAGGGCCGTCCGGCCTTCCGCAACGCTTACATCTCGGCCTATGGCGAAGGCTGGGCGCTGTACAGCGAACGCCTGGGCGTGGAGATGGGCATGTACGAAACGCCGTATGAAGTATTCGGCATGCTCAGTTATCAGGCGTGGCGCGCATCGCGTCTGGTGGTCGACACCGGCGTGCATAGCAAGGGCTGGACGCGCAAACAGGCGCAGGACTACCTGCGCGAGAACACGGCGCTGTCCAATCACGAAATCGAAACGGAAGTGGATCGCTACATTTCGTGGCCGGGCCAGGCGCTGTCCTACTACCTGGGCGAGATGAGCATCATCAACGCGCGCAAGAAAGCCGAGAAAGCGCTGGGCCAGAAGTTTGACATCCGCGCCTTCCACGACACCGTGCTGCAACTGGGTTCGGTGCCGCTGCCGGTGCTGGAAGCGCGCATCGATCTGTTCATCGCCGAAGGTGGCAAGAGCCCGTATCCTGATCTTGAATAATCTGACTTTTTAAGCGGCCAAGGCGAGGGCGTACGCGGCATCGTTGGCGCAAGCCCGCGTATGCAGCGATATGGGTTGTTCCTCGCCGAGCAGTGCGACTATCGCCGGCACGTCGATGCTGTTAATGGCGGCGTGGAAGCGGCGGACTAAATCGCGGTTGAGCTTTTCGCTGGCCGCGATTTCTTTTTCACGCAGGAGCCGACGCCGCGCGCGGGACAGGTGCTGGCGTACGTTCTCGGTCTTGGCTCCCAGCGCCGCTGCGATATCGGCGTGGCTGCATTCAAATACCTCGTGCAGCACCAAGGCCAGTCGTTCGGACGGCGTCAGGCACGCCAGCAAGCGCGCTAGCGCTTCGCCCATTTCTGCGCGCTGCAACAGCGTTTCTTCCGGCGCCGGGGGCGTCGCTTCCGGCATCAGTTCTAAAGCGGTGCGCGCCGCCGTCGTATCCCGCTCTCGCTTGCGCAGGTGGTCGATGGATTGATGCTGCACCACGGTCGTCAGCCATGCGGCCGGTGTCGCCAGCGTTGCTATCTCTACGCTTTGCCACTTCAAAAAACAATCCTGCACCACGTCTTCCGCCTCTGCGTCATTGCCGACGATGCGGCAACTGATGGCTTTCAGGCGGGGGCGTAGCTGCTCAAAGATGGCGGCATCGGTATCGATAGGCATGGCGTGTCTCCTGTCATGGGGCTGGCGTCACTTGACGCTCGGCGCGGCCCGGATGTGACACATGGCCAGAATATTTTTGTGTTGTCACACGGCGGTAGGCGGCGAGCGTCAAGCGGGCAGTGACTCAACTCTACCGCAAAAGGACAATCATGACTGGCTTGGTGCCCACCGTTATCGACCACACGGGGCGCGGCGAACGCGCTTTCGATATTTACTCACGCCTGCTGAAGGAGCGCGTGATTTTCCTGGTCGGCGAGGTGACCGAGCAATCGGCCAACCTGATCGTCGCGCAGTTGCTGTTCCTCGAATCGGAAAATCCAGAGAAGGATATTTCGCTTTACATCAATTCGCCCGGCGGCTCGGTGTATGCCGGCATGGCGGTGTACGACACCATGCAGTTCATCAAACCGGACGTGTCGACGCTGTGCACCGGCTTCGCTGCCAGCATGGGCTCCTTCTTGCTGGCGGCCGGCGCAATCGGCAAGCGCTACGCCTTGCCCAACGCACGGCTGATGATCCACCAGCCGCACGGCGGCTCGCAAGGCGTGGCAGCCGACATCGAGATTCAAGCGCGCGAGGTGCTGTACCAGCGTCATCGCCTCAACACCATCCTCGCTGAGCGCACCGGAAAAACGCTGGCCCAAATCGAAAAAGACTCAGACCGCGATAATTACATGGCGGCCAGCGAGGGCGTCGAGTATGGCCTGATCGACCGCGTGCTGCTTACGCGTGAGGATGATTAGGGTGCCGCATGTCGTTGGCGATCCAGTCCAGCACTGATGGGCGGTGCGGCTGCCAGCCCAACTGCTTGCGGGCGCGTTCGCCGCGTACGCGGCTGTTGGAGCCGAGGCCGTAGGACGCCATCTCGTAACCCCATTCTTCCTTGGCTTGTTCCAGCGGCCAGTCCTGCGGCTCGCCCAGATTCAAGGCCTTGGCGATGGCGGCACTCATGTCGCGGAAGGCGGCTTCGCCGCTTTCGACAAAGTAGAACGCGCCAGCTTCGGTCTTGTCCAGGGCCAGCAGGTACAGGTCGACCACGTCGTCGATGTGCACGTTCGACCAGATGTTGCGGCCCGGCCCCACATGGCGCACGATGCCGCTTTTGCGCGCTTGCTTGAGCAAGCGTGGCAGCTGCACCGAGTCGCGCGGCAGTGCGCCGTGGCCGTAGATCAATGTGTTGCACAGTACTGCCGAGCGCACGCCCTTGTTGGCGGCGTCCAGCACCAGCTTGTCGATGCCGACGCGCGCGGCTTTGTCTGCGGTGGCTTCGGGGAGATTGTCTTCGTGGTAAATGCAGTCGGTGCCTTCGCCACCGGAGGCGTCTCCGACGATGCTGGAGCCGCTGGTGTGCAGGAACACTTTGCCGGAGCCGGCCAGCGCGTCTACAAACGCTTCCACCGCCGCGCGGTTGTCGCTGCTGGCGGCGTTGATGACGGCATCGGCCACCTGGGCCTGGGCGATCAGCAGATCACGGTCGGTGAGCGTGCCCAGCACGCCGGTGACGCCGATCTTTTTCACTTCATCCAATTGCTCGTGCTTGCGTACCAAGCCGACGACCTCGTGCCCGGCCTTGACCAGGCCTGCGGCGATTGAGCTGCCAATAAAACCTGCCGCGCCGGTGATAAATACTTTCATGCTGTGCTCCATTCAAATTCGGAAAACAGCAGTATGGGGACGAAGTCCGGGCGCAACTAGACAACAACGCGCAAAGTTCAATTGAGCGAGCGTCAACAATTAAAACAGAAAGTAGAGGGGAGTTTCGCGCGGGTTTGGGCGCTGGGATACTGCCGGAACGCGTAGCCTTGTGTGCGGGCTGCGGTGGTAGAGCGGTGTTTAGAAATATACGGTAGCGGTGATGGTCGACTTGTAAGCGTCAGGCTGTGGCGTTGCTTGCGCTGGGATGTTGCCGTAGACCGTCAGGGTTTGCGACGAACCAGTACCGGTGCCGGACACAGTGTCGGTGCCTTGCGTAGTACCCCAGTTGGCGCCGCCGCTGCTTTGCTTCAGGGTGTAGGACACGGTGCTGGTGTTGGCGCCAGTGCCGCTCAACAGACGCGAAGCAACGGTAGAGCCGGTGCCGGTGCCGGCGCTCAGACCCACGTTATAGGGCGTGGTGTTGGTGCAGGTGACGCTCAGCGTGGTGTTGGTGTTGACGGCCGTGGCCAGCACGCCTTGCGCAGAGCCGAAGTTCAAGGCGTTGGCGGCGATGGTGCAGTCGGCGATGATGGTCAGGGTGACGTCAAAGGTTGCGGTCTTGGTGCCGTTGCTGTAGACGGCCGCACCGCTCAGCAGCGGCAGCAGGGCGGCGCCGAGGGCAGTTGCCAAAGCAGCGCGGGACAGGGTTTTGCTAATCATGATGGCCTCCATTGAGTTAATCGGCTAGCGCGTTCAAGACAACTTTAGTTTCCGCGCTTCAATGGATTCAATTATTCCTCAACCGAAAAAACGCTGCTTTTGCCGCAGGTGGAGGAACTTTTGGCGGCGTAGAAAACCCCAAAATATTTTGCTGTGCGGCACGTTTTTACAACAGCCGGTGTTTGCTCGCGGCGAGAAATCGTGGCAACGCCGCGAGGCGAGGCGGGTCAGCTACCGAAGTGCACGTTGAAAGGATAGCGCATGGCGCAAGGCTTACCGCTGCACAGCGCCGGCGTGAACTTCTGATTGCCGAGCAGGATCTTGATGACGTCGGTCAGCTGCTGGTCAGGCGACGAGTAGATAGAAATGGCGGTAGCGCGGCCGGTCGCGTCAATATCGACAATCGCGCGGAAGTCGCCCTGCGCCATGACATTGTTTTGTGCCTTGGCCAGCCAGCCGAAAATCTCCGCCGTGCCTTTTTCCGGGTAGGGCGGTACATCGTCATGGTGCAGTAGCGGATAGCTGGCGCGGAATTGCTGTTGCTGCTGCGGCGTCATCTGGGCGTAGCCTTTGTCGAACGGCACGCTGGTGCCGTAAGCGACGTCGTGTCCGAAGCGGTAAATGCTATTGCTGTCCCGCTCGTGCAATTTGAATTTTTCCGCTTCGCCTTCGGCCCTCGTTGGCGGCGTGTAGTCGGCCGCGTTGATGGTGCGCTGGTTGCCGGCAAAGGTAATCTTGCCATCGCCGAAACCACCCGGTTCATCGTTCGTCCATGGCCCCTCATAGCGGCCGCCCAGCGTGTAGGTGACGGCGCCGCGCCCTTCGCGCTTGCCCGCCTTCCACTCGCCGTCGTAGCGGATGCCGTCCTTGTACAGAATGCTGCCGGTGCCCTGGCGCAGGCCGCGCTTGTATTGGCCTTCATACTGCCAGCCCTCGGGCGACTTCTCGTAGCCGTCGGCCAGCATGCCTTGCGCCATGCGGCCTTCAAAGCTGCCGATCTGTTCTTTCTTCACGAAACGCAGCAGCTTGCCGTCGCCCTCGGCGTAGCCGTTGACGCAAGGGCCGCTCCAAGTGACGGTTTCATTGGCGACTTCTACCTCGGTGGGCAGGATCACGCGGCAGTTGTCGGCGCCTAGCGTGGCGGCTTGGGCGCTGCCGATAGACAGCAGCGTGATCAAGGCAGGGAGATGTTTTTTGAGCATGAAGTTATTATACAAACATTTCCTAAAAATAAAACTCTCACAATCTCTCGCCGACGCGCACCAATTTAGTGCTAATTGCCGTGTATTGGTGCATGTGGCCGCGAGTGGCCAGTGTTTCCGCTGGCACAATGATTGCATAGGACAGAACATTATTTAACGATGTCCTGCCCTATGCCAGACTGCACTGCACCGCGAGATTTTTCTGCCGCCGCCAGCCATGGCGCGTGGCAGGCTAGTCTCACCCTCGGCTTTGCGGACGACGCCGGCACCACCCGGCTGTTTAACAAGCTTCACTACGGCCCGCTGCGCGTGCAAAAGGCCTTGTACCCGGAAGACGCCAAGGTCTGCCAGGCCATCATCGTTCACCCGCCGGGCGGCGTGGTTGGCGGCGATCAGTTGGAGATCGACATCGGCGTCGGCGACAACGCCCATGCCTTCATCACCACGCCCGGCGCGGCCAAGTGGTATCAGGCCAACGGCAAGGTTTCGCATCAAGCCGTGCACCTGCACGTGAATGAAAACGCCGCACTGGAATGGCTGCCGCAAGAAACCATCTTCTTTGATACCGCTAACGTCGTGCTCGACCAGCACGTGGCGCTGGCGGCCGGCGCCACCTTCCTTGGCTGCGAAATTCTGTGCATGGGCCGCAGCGGCTCGGGCGAAGTATTCAACACCGGCAGCATCCGCCAGCGCAGCAGCATCCGCCGTGAAGGGCGGCTGATCTGGTGGGAGCAGGGCGTTATGGTGGGCGGCCGTCTCGATAGCCCGCTGGCGCTCAATGGCCACACTGTGTGCGCCACGCTGATCGCCGCCGGCAAACCGCTGCCGGCCGCCGTGCTCAATGACTTATTGACGCAAATCCGCGCCGACATCGCCGCCGACGGCGAGCATGTTTTCGGCATTACCCACACCAAGGGCGTGCTGGTAGCACGCCATCTCGGCGGCGACAGCGAAACCGCGCGCCGCCTGATGCTCAACGTATGGCGCCGCGTGCGCCCGCATCTGCTGGGACGCGAGGCCGTTACGCCGCGCATCTGGCAAACCTGAGAGAGAACAACGATATGGATTTGACTCCACGCGAAAAAGACAAGCTGTTGATTTTTACCGCGGGTATTGTGGCCGAACGCCGCCTTGCCCGTGGCTTGAAGTTGAACTACCCGGAAGCGGTGGCGCTGATTACCTGCGCCATCATGGAAGGTGCCCGCGACGGCAAAACTGTCGCAGAACTGATGTCCGACGGCACGCGCATACTCACGCGCGCCGACGTCATGGAAGGTATCCCTGAAATGATCCCTGACATCCAGGTCGAAGCGACGTTCCCAGATGGGAGCAAGCTTGTGACTGTCCACAATCCCATCCCATAAAGGAGTTCATCATGATCCCAGGTGAATACAAGCTTGAAGAGGGCGAGATCGGCCTGAACGTGGGCCGCGAAACGGTCAGCGTCGTGGTCACCAACCAGGGCGACCGTCCGGTGCAAATCGGCTCGCATTTCCATTTTTTTGAGGTCAACTCGGTGCTCAAGCTGGAACGCTGGAAGGCTTACGGCATGCGCTTGAACATCGCCGCCGGCACCGCCGTGCGCTTTGAACCGGGTCAGCAACGCACCGTTGAACTGGTGAAGCTGGACGGCGACCAGGAAGTGTATGGCTTCAACGGCAAAGTCATGGGCAAGTTGAACTCCACACCACCAAAAGATTAAAGGCTCTCATGGCTACAATCTCGCGCCGCGCCTATGCGGAGATGTTCGGCCCCACTACCGGGGATCGTATCCGTTTGGCGGACACAGAACTGTTTATCGAAATTGAGAAGGACTACGCCGTCTACGGCGAGGAAGTGAAGTTCGGCGGCGGCAAAGTGATCCGCGACGGCATGGGCCAGTCGCAGCGCGTGGCCGCCGACGTGATGGACACGGTCATCACCAACGCGGTGATCGTCGATCATTGGGGCATCGTCAAGGCGGACATCGGCCTGAAAAACGGCATGATCGCCGCCATCGGCAAGGCCGGCAACCCGGACATCCAATCGAATGTGACGATGGCGATTGGCGGCGCGACCGAGATCATCGCAGGCGAGGGCATGATTGTCACTGCCGGCGGCGTTGACACGCACATTCACTTCATCTGCCCGCAGCAGATCGAGGAGGCGCTGATGAGCGGCGTGACCACCATGATCGGCGGCGGCACCGGCCCATCGGCCGGCACCTCGGCTACCACCTGCACGCCGGGGCCGTGGCATTTGCACTCGATGCTGCAAGCGGCCGATGCGTTTCCGATGAATCTCGGCTTCCTCGGCAAGGGCAATGTCAGCTTGCCGGCGCCGTTGCAGGAGCAGGTGCTTGCCGGTGCTATCGGCTTGAAGCTGCACGAGGACTGGGGCAGCACCCCGGCCGCCATCGACAACTGCCTCACCGTGGCCGACGAGATGGATATTCAAGTCGCCATTCACAGCGACACGCTGAACGAAGGCGGCTATCTGGCCGACACACTGGCCGCGTTTAAAGATCGCACTATCCACACCTTCCACACCGAGGGCGCGGGCGGCGGCCATGCGCCGGACATCATCGCGGCGGTGGGCGAGACCAACGTGCTGCCATCGTCGACCAATCCTACGCGGCCGTACACGGTCAATACGCTGGACGAGCACCTGGATATGCTGATGGTGTGCCATCACCTTGACGCCGCCATCACTGAGGACGTGGCGTTTGCCGAATCGCGCATCCGTCGCGAGACCATTGCGGCTGAAGACATCCTGCATGACATCGGCGCGATTTCGATGATGTCGTCCGACTCGCAGGCCATGGGCCGCGTTGGTGAAGTCATCATGCGCACCTGGCAGACGGCGCACAAGATGAAGGTGCAGCGCGGGCCGCTGGCGCCGGATACGTCGCGTGCCGATAACTTCCGCGTGAAGCGCTATGTCGCCAAGTACACCATCAATCCCGCCATCACGCACGGCATCGCGCACGCGGTGGGTTCGGTCGAAGTGGGCAAGATCGCGGATCTGGTGCTATGGAAGCCGGCCTTCTTCGGCGTGAAGCCGTCGACGATTCTGAAAGGCGGCATGATCGCCGCCGCGCAGATGGGCGATCCGAATGCATCGATTCCAACGCCGCAGCCGGTGCATTACCGGCCGATGTTCGGCTCTTACGGCGGCGGCTTGAAAAAGTCGTTTACCTTCGTGTCTCAAGCGGCATACGACGCCGGCATTGGCGATCAGCTCAAGCTGAATAAAACGCTGATCGTCGCCAAGGGCATGCGCGCGCTGCGCAAGTCGGACATGATCCACAACTCGCTGGCGCCGAAGATGGACGTCAATCCTGAAACCTATGAAGTGCGCGCCAATGGCGAGTTGCTGGTCTGCGAACCGGCTTCTGTGCTGCCAATGGCGCAGCGTTATTTCCTGTTCTGATCATGCTGACCTTACATACCAAGATTCCTCATGCCGAGGCCATTGCAGCGCAACTGGTGCTGCCGTATGAACTGCGCGAGAAGTGCCGCCTGCGCGCCACACTCGATACCGGTGAAGACGTCGCCGTGTTCACGGTGCGCGGCACGGTGCTGCGCGATGGCGATCTGCTGACCGGCGAAGACCAGCGCGTGGTGCGCGTCGTCGCCGCACCGGAGCCAACGTACAAAGTCACTTGCGCCGATGCGCATGCGCTGCTGCGTTGCGCCTTCCATCTCGGGAATCGCCATACGCAGGCGCAGGTTGGCGATGGTTTCCTGCGCATCCGCGCCGACGCGGTGCTGAAGGAGATGCTGGCCGGTTTGGGCGCCACGGTAGTTGAGGAATCGGCCGCATTCGAACCGGAGTCCGGCGCATACGGCGGCGGTCACGGTCACCATCATGACCACGGCCAAGGCCCGTTGGCGCCGATCCCGCTGCGCCAAAAAATCCACCGCCCAAGCGACGCGAAATAATGCAAGCTGCCGCGCTTTTGAATTTGCTGCAATTCGCCAGCCCGGCCTTGCCGATTGGCGCTTACAGCTATTCGCAAGGGCTGGAAGCGGCGCTGGAAAATGGCATGGTGCGCAACGCCGACACGGCGCGCGCATGGATAGCTCGTCACCTGCATGAAGTGGTTGCGCAATGGGAAGCGCCCATCGCGTGGCGCTTGATGCAGGCGTGGTCGCAACGCGACTGGCGCGCCGTCAGCGACTGGAGCGAAAAATTCATCGCCTCGCGCGACAGCGCCGAATTCCGCGCCGAGACCATCCAGATGGGCTACTCGCTCACCAAGCTGGTCGCCGAATTAGGCATTACCGATGCCGAGATGCTGGCGCAACTCCAGGCGGAAAGCGAAGTCGCACTGCCGACAGCCTTCGCCTGCGCCGTCGCCGCGCTGAATATCCCGCACAGCGAAGCGCTGCTGGCGATGCTGTTTGCATGGGCCGAAAACCAGGTGCTGGTGTGCGTGAAGTCGGTGCCGCTAGGGCAGGTGGCCGGCCAGCGCATGCTGCTGTCGCTGCGCGCCGACATCGAAGCCGCCGCCCGCTACGCGCAAACCGTCAGCGACGATGATATGTGCAACTGGGCGCCGGGCCTGTCGCTGCTGTCGATGCAGCACGAAGTTCAATACAGCCGTTTATATAGATCGTGAAAGAATAATATGACTACTTCAAATCCTCTGCGCGTCGGCATCGGCGGCCCTGTAGGTTCAGGCAAAACCGCGCTGTGCGAAATGCTGTGCAAGGGCATGCGCGACCATTTCGATATGGCCGTCATCACCAATGACATCTACACCAAGGAAGACATGGAAATCCTGCTGCGCGCCGACGCACTGCCGGCCGAGCGTCTGATGGGCGTGGAAACCGGCGGCTGCCCGCACACGGCGATCCGCGAAGACGCGTCCATCAACCTGGAAGCCATCGCCCGCATGCAGGCCGACTTCCCGAACCTGGATCTGATCCTGGTTGAATCAGGCGGCGACAACCTGGCCGCTACCTTTAGCCCGGAGCTGTCCGACCTCACCATCTACGTGATCGACGTCGCTGGCGGCGAGAAGATTCCGCGCAAGGGCGGCCCGGGCATCACGCGCTCCGATCTGCTGATCATCAACAAGACCGACCTGGCGCCGCACGTTGGCGCGGATCTCGACATCATGGCGCGCGACGCCAAGCAGCAGCGCGGCAGCCGTCCCTTCATCTTCACCAATCTGCGCAGCGGCGAAGGTGTGACCAAGGTTATCGACTTCATACGCGAACAAGGCCTTTTGGGCCAAACCCCACACTAAGAGGTCGTTTAAAAAAGCCCGCAACTTCGTTGCGGCTCCTCGCCGTGCAAATGCACTGTCTTCGTCGCCGCGCCTCGTTGCGCGCATTTTTAAACAACCTCTACGGAGCACACACAATGAAAAAAATCGCAGCCTTGACGCTGGCCCTCGTTAGCACCGCAGCCTTCGCCCACACCGGCGCTGGCGCGCACTCGCACGGCTTCCTGGCCGGCTTCGCGCATCCGTTCACCGGCCTCGATCACTTGCTGGCGATGCTGGCCGTGGGCGCATGGAGCGTGCGCCAGCCTAACGCCAGGTGGCTGCCGGCGACCTTCGTCGGCATGCTGTTGGCCGGCGTGGCAACCGGCGCTGCGGGCTTGGTGGTGCCGGGTCTGGAAACCGGCATCGCGCTGACGGTGGCGCTGATGGGCGTACTGCTGGCCGTCGCTGTGCGTCTGCCCGCAGCGGCAAGCACCGTGATGATCGGCGCGTTCGCACTCCTGCACGGTAACGCGCACGGCCACGAACTGCCGCAAGCGGCGAGCGCCGTTGGCCTGCTGATCGCAAGCTCGCTGCTGGTCTATG
The DNA here is from genome assembly GCF_009857435.1 of Duganella rivi. Taxonomy (GTDB): domain Bacteria; phylum Pseudomonadota; class Gammaproteobacteria; order Burkholderiales; family Burkholderiaceae_D; genus Rugamonas; species Rugamonas rivi. Next base: position 174,461 of record NZ_WWCK01000004.1, on the reverse strand, counting down.
GCGGCAATGTGCTGGGCCGTGTCAGCCCGGCGCTGGCCGTGAAGGCCTCGGGTGCGGCAATCGCCGCCACCGGCGTGATGCTGGCAGTGTAACCAGCGGTAATACGCGTATCTTGGTCGCAATTGTTTGTTTCTACAGGCAATTGCGTGCATTGTGGCGTGAAAGCCGCAGCATGCACCATGCAAGTAACCGTGCTTTTTCATAGCTAAAAGTAAATTTTGTACGAAAGAATGGCTAAATTACAATTGATCGTTTAGGCTTAAAATACTACCGGTATTTTTGGTAGCGATAACATGGGATGGCATCACTTCGGGTTTTAAACTTAAAGGGAGAGTCATCCATATGAACCGTTTGTTCCGATATTCCAAGCTTGCCAGCCGGATCGCGCTGGCGTGTTCCGCCATCGCGGCGCTGCCGTCCAGCCATGCCGGCACTATAGACTTTGAAACCGTCGCCAACGTGGTCACCCCGGTGCTGGCCGCCGAGGACACGATTTATGCCGGCCGCGACCAGTTCCTCACGGGCGGCTTCCTGGCCACTGTTAGCGATAGCAATTTCGCGCAGGGCCAGCCGGATTACGAGCCGGGACTGGCCGGCGCGGTGCTGACCAATTCCGTTTCCTGCACCCTCAATGCTTGCCCGTACGACAACACGCATTTCTTTGCCGGCTTGAACGGCGGAAGCCTGGCGCTGGAGCGGCAGGACGGCGTGGCCTTCCAGCTAAGCAGCCTGAATTACGGCTTTATCGCGCGCGACTGGGAGTTGCCGCCCCTCGTGTACGGCCGCCTGACGGTGCAGGCGACGCTAGCGGGCGGCAGCGTGATCACGCTGGAACACGACATGCCGGCGGAGATAGGCATGATGGGCAGCTGGGATTTGAGCGCCGAGCTGGGCGCGCAAGCGCTCAGTCACGTGACGTTCAGCGCCTGCGTATTCGACGACGCCGGTGCATGCGTGAACGATGACACCACCTTGAACCTGGCCCAGTTCGCGCTGGACGATATTCAGGTCAGCGCGGTGCCCGAACCTGCGGCGGCGCCGCTGCTGCTGGCGGGACTGGGCCTGCTGGGCGCGTGGCGCCGGCGCGGCAAGGCAGCGGCAGCAGCGATGGCGGGAGGTGCGGCATGAACAAGCTCCTCATTTCTGCCGGCACGCTGATGCTGCTTGGCCTGGTTCAAGGCGTCCACGCGGCGGAAGCGCGCATGCCTTACCTGGTGCAGCTGGACGGCAAACCGGCCGCTTCCTACACGGGCGGCATCGCCAGCCTGAAGGCGACTATGCCGGTCGCCGGCCAGAAGCTCGCGCTCGATTCTCCCGATGTGCAACGCTACGGCAGCTACCTGGAGCAAAAGCAGCGCAGCCTGCTGGCAGTGGCGCCGCAGGCCAAGCTGCTGCACAGCTACAAGCTGGCCTACAACGGTTTCTCCGCCATGCTGACGCGGGCCGAAGCGCGCGCCTTGAAGGCGCAGCCCGGCGTGCTGTCGGTACAGCGCGAGCAGGCGCGCCAGGTCGATACCCATTACACCCCGACCTACCTGGGGCTGGACGGCCCCAACGGCTTGTGGAGCAAGGCCGGCGGCGATCGTAAGGCCGGCGAGAACATCGTCATCGGCGTGATCGACACCGGCCTGTGGCCGGAAAACCCGGCCTTTGCCGACCGCGTCGACGCCCACGGCGCACCGACCTTCGATAGCAGCGGCACGCTGGCTTACGGCGCGCCGCCGGCCAGCTGGAAGGGCGCCTGCGTGGCAGGCGAGGGCTTCAGCGCCCAGAGCTGCAACAACAAGCTGATCGGCGCGCGCTATTACAACGACTCGTTCAAGGCGGACGGCCGCACGCTGCACTGGACGGAGTTTGAATCGCCGCGCGACTCGGTCAACGCGGTCGGCTCGCGCGGCGGCCACGGCACGCACACGGCGTCCACTGCGGCCGGCAACCACGGCGTGACGGCGCGCCTGGACGGTGTTGCCGCCGGCCTCGCTTCCGGCATGGCGCCGCGCGCGCGGCTGGCCGTCTACAAGGTGTGCTGGACTTACAACGATCCCGACGCCGTGGAAGGCTCCACCAACAAGTGCTACCCCGGCGACGCCATCGCGGCGGTGGAGCAGGCCATCAAGGACGGCGTCAACGTGCTGAATTTCTCGATCAGCGGCGACCCGTTCTCGGTGGACGACCCGGTCGACCAGGCTTTCCTGGGCGCGGCCAACGCCGGCATCTTCGTCGCCACCTCGGCCGGCAATGCCGGGCCGTACTACGTGCCGTCGGCGCACGGCGTGCCGTGGATGACCGCCGCAGCCGCCGCCACCCACGACCGCCAGACCGGCGCCGAGGTGACGCTGGACGATGGCACCCGCTTTGTCGGCGCCTCGCTGAACAGCGCGCCGCTGCCGGCCAGCCGCGCAGTGCTGGCGCGCGATGCCGGCGCCACGCCGTTCGAGCAGTTGTCCGAGGCCGACCAGGCTGCGCGCAGCCAGTGCTTCACGGCGGCTGACCGTGCCGCCAACGGCGCCAGCGCGGCCGGCGCGCTTGACCCGGCCTATGTCAAGGATCGGGTGGTGGTGTGCGAGCGCGGCGTCAATGCCCGCAAGGACAAGAGCGTGGCGGTGAAAGAGGCCGGCGGCGTCGGCATGATCATGGTCGACAACAACAATGGCCTGGTGTTCGACGTGCAGTCGCTGCCGTCGGTGCATGTCAGCACCCAGGACGGCGACACCATCAAGGCCTACGTGAGCAGCCATCCCGACGCGCGCATCGCCATGTCGGCCTACGGCTTGCAAGCGAACCCGGCGCCGTCGCCGATGGTGGCGCCGTTCTCCTCGCGCGGGCCGGGCGTGGCGCCCGGCCTGTTGAAGCCCGACCTGGCCGCGCCCGGCGTCGAAGTGCTGGCTGGCGTCACGCCGGTCAAGACCGAGGCCGAACGCAACGCCATCGCGGCGCAAGGCAAGGCCAGCGGCGCGGCGTGGAACTTCTTCACCGGCACCTCGATGGCGAGCCCGCACGTGGCCGGCCTGGCGGCATTGCTGATGCAGCAGCACCCGGACTGGTCACCGGCGGCGATCCGTTCGGCGCTGATGACCACGGCCGGCCCGACCGAGCCCGATATCTACGTCGAGCCATGGGCCAGCAATTCGCCGTGGGGACAGGGGGCGGGCATGGTGCAGCCGCTGCTGGCCACCGATCCCGGCCTGGTCTATGACCTGGCGCCGAACGACTACATCCGCTTCCTGTGCGGCGCCAATTCGATCAGCGTCAGCGCCGAGCAGTGCCAGCAAAGCGGCAAGGTAGCGGCCACCAACCTGAACCAGCCGAGCATTGTGGCGCCGGCGCTGATGGAGCAGCAAAGCTTCGTGCGCAGCGTGACCAACGTTGGCGGCAAGCCGGCCATCTACACCGCCACCATGAGCGGCCTCGAAGGCTACAGCTACAGCGTGACGCCGTCCACGCTGGCGCTGGAGCCGGGCGAAACCAAGTCGTTCACGGTGGCGCTGAAGAACGTCAACGCGCCGCACTGGGAATGGCGCTATGGCTCGCTGGAGTGGCGCGACGGCGAGCACCTGGTGCACAGCACTGTGGCCGCGCGCGCCATGGTGCTGGACGTGTACGAGTACCTGAACTCTTCGCGTCCGGCCGACAACAAGCTGCTGCCGATGTATGCTGGCTTCAGCAGCAAGCTGGCGATACAGAAGTCCGGGCTGACTGCGGCCAAGCGCACCACCTTTACCCGCGCACCGGGCAAGTGGGACGACTATGGCGTGGCCGACTGCCGCGCCGGCGGCAGCGCCAGCGTGGCGGCCATGAAGTTGAGTATCCCGGCCGGCACCACGGCGGCGCGTCTTGCCACCTACTATGCGGACACCGCCGCCGTTGGCCAGGGCACGGACAATCTGTACCTGATGATCCTGAATTCCAGCGGCGTGCTGGTCGGCATCAGCGACACCGAGTTCACCAGCGAGCACGCGCTGCTTGGCCTGGCCCCCGAGCCGGGCGACTACACGGTATGCGTGGCGGTGAAATCGAGCTGGGCGGAAACCTCGACCTTCGCCATCAGCAGCTGGATACTCAAGCCGGGCCAGCAAGACGCCAACATGAAGGTGCTGTCGCCTTCCGCCACCGCGCCGGGGGCATTCGGCACGCTGGCCGTGTCGTGGAACGGGCTCGATCCGGCGCAGCGCTACTTCGGCCTGGTGCAGCTCAAGGTGGACGGCAAGGTGCAGTCGAATATCCGGGTGATGGTCGATTCCAGCGCGCAGGGCGCGCCGCTGGAGTTGCCACAAGCGGAGGCGCTGTTCGGCGGTAATCTGCCGCGCACGACACCGATGAAGTTCCAGCGCGAGCCGGGCGCGCTGTAAAGGCAGGAGGTGGCTCCGCGCTTAGTTGCGGGGCTCGGCGCGGCGCTCGGCCAGCACGATGGGCGCCGCGTTTTCTGGATACAGGCCGAGGTGGCCGTCGTACACGGCGCGGATGGCGGCCATATCGGCTTCCTGGTCACCGGTCAGATGCAGGTGATCGACCACGCCCAGGGTCTTGTTGGGATAGTCGATGTAGACGAGGCACAGCGGCACCTTGGCTTCCAGCGCCAGGTGATAGAAGCCGCTCTTCCAATGCGGACGGTAAGCGCGCGTGGCTTCCGGCGTGATGCCGACCCAGTACCAATCGGCCGCGTTCATGCGTTCGGCCTGCGCGCGGATCATGCCTTGCGGCGCGCTGCGATCCACCGGCTCGCCGCCGAGGGAACGGAACCAGCCGCCCAGCGGCGTTTTAAACAGCGAGTCTTTCGCCAGCCAGCGGAACGGCAGGTTCAACGCCCACTTGCCGAACAGGCCGACCATGAAGTCCCAGTTCGACGTATGCGGATACACCACCGCGATGCCGCGCGGGCCCGGCAGCGGGCGGTACAGCATGCGCCAGCCGAACAGCTTCAGCACGCGCAATGCCATACGCTGACGCCAGCCCGGCAGGGCCGTCGTCTTTAATTCAAAATCATTCATCTCACTACATCCCGTATTTTTTAATATAGACTCACTATTGACAGGTTGTTATCCACCTGTTCAAAAAAGCAGCGCGCATTCTATATTGGCCTCGGCGGTGGCACAAGCTTGAACTTTTCTCATCATTTCCCGTCCAATGGGCATGACGACGAAATCGATACTCTGCGTGGGCGTCGGCGTACCGTGTCTGCCGGCAGGTTGGGAACTGATCGCAGCTGCCACGCCGGCTGAAGCGCGCCGTCATTTCAGGGCGCGGCCTTGCGCCATCGGCCTGCTGCTGGTGCAGGAGACGGACAGCTGTGAAGACCTGAACGCCTTCTTGCTTGATCACTGGGCGCTGCAATGGATAGCCGTGCTGCCGCCTGCCGCCCTGGAGCAGGCGTGCTGGCGGCAACTGGTGCGCGACCATTGCATTGATTACCACACCAGTCCCGTGGACAGCGAACGGCTGCGCCATGCGCTCGGCCACGCGCTGGGCATGGCGGCGTTGCGCGCGGACGCGGATGGCGCATCGCCGCGCGCCGTTGGCGACGCCACGCTCACTGGTCAAAGCGCCGCCATTACGCGCTTGCGGCGGCAGATCGTCAAGGTGGCGGCGGCCAGTGCGCCGGTGCTGATCTGGGGCGAGAGCGGCAGCGGCAAGGAGTTGGCGGCGCAAGCAGTGCATGCGCATTCGCCGCGCCGCAAAGGGCCGTTTGTGCCGATTAACTGCGGTGCGATTCCTGCCGCGCTGATTCAGTCGGAGTTATTCGGCCACGAACGCGGCGCCTTCACCGGCGCGGCGCGCGACAAGCGCGGCTTGATCGAAAGTGCGCAGGGTGGTTCGATCTTCCTCGATGAAATCGGCGATCTGCCGATGGAATTGCAAGCCAATCTGCTGCGCTTTTTGCAGGAGAAGACCATCTACCGCGTCGGCGGCACGCGCAGCATTGCGGTCGATGCGCGCGTGATCGCCGCCTCGCACGTCAACTTGACGCAGGCCGTGCAGCGCGGTGCGTTTCGTGAAGACCTCTACTACCGCCTCAATGTGCTGGCGCTGGATGTGCCGCCGCTGCGCGAACGGCGCGACGACCTGATGCCGCTGGCCGAACATTTTTTCCATACCTTCTCCAGCGAGCGCGCGCCGCGCCTGAAAGGCTTCAGCAGCCGCGCCGCGCAAGCGATCCGCGATTACGACTGGCCCGGCAATGTGCGAGAGCTGATTAACCGCGTGCGCCGCGCCATGGTGATGGCGGAAGGACGGCTGATACTCGCGCAAGACCTCGGACTGGAAACCGGCGCACCGGCGCCGCAGCAACTGGATGACGCGCGCATCCGCGCCGAGCGCGACGCCATCGACGCCAGCCTGCTGCGTGCCGGCCGCAACATCACGCTGGCCGCGCGCGACCTGGGCGTATCGCGCATGACGCTCTATCGCCTGCTGGCCAAGCATGGCATGGCGGGATCGTCACGCCCGAGTTACACCGACGGCCAGAGCGAATGAATGGCCGAGCTGTCACACCGGCGTGACGATGTGCTATCGCCAAACGCCGCCCGCCACAACAGCGGCGGCGCTTATTCCTTGCAGATCAAGGGCTTGCCGGCACTGGCACCAAGCTTGCGAAAGAAGTGAGACCGGGGATATTTGCCCCGGCCCATTCCTCAAACTGTAAGGTAGGAGCAGCTATGAAAAAAACTTTGATCGGGGCAGTCATCGCGCTGGCCTTTACGCAGGCTTATGCGCAAACGGCGACCACGCAGAACGGCGCCGGCGTCAGCGCCAACGATAATTCCAGCGCCTCGCTGGACAGCAGTACCAACACCCACACCAGTACCAAGACCAGCACCAATACAAGCACCAATACAAGCACCAATACAAGCACCAGCAGCGATGCGAGCACCAGAAACAGAAACAACAATAACAGCAGCAGCGGCGAGGCTAGTGCCAGCGCTATTGGCGGCGTGGCCGCCAACAACGGCGGTACGGCGACATCGGCTTTTAGCAACGCGTTCAACACCTCCACCGCCAACGCCACCAGTACCTTGAACGGCACGGTGGGTGGCAACATGGTCGATACGATCGGCAACTACGCCGAGAACAGCGGCAGCAGCACTGGTGGTGCGGGCGCTGGCGGCACGGGCGGCTATGCCAGCGGTGGCAGCGCGTGGGCCACCAGTGGCCGGGGTGGCAGCTCCTATGGCGGTAGCGGCGGCAGTGGTGGTGTCGGCGGCAGCGCTAGCAACGGCAGCGCCTCCAACGGCGCGCCGTACGTGGGGGCAGGCACCGGGGGGAATGGCGGTACCGGTGGCAGTGGTGGCGCAGGCGGCGAGGCCAGTGCCGGCGATACCGGTGCGGCGTCGGCCAACGGCAGCACCGGCGCGGCGGGCGGCGCGGGCGCAAGCGGCACCGGCGGCACGGCCTCCAATGGCGATGCGACCAATGGCAGCGCGACCGGCGGCGCTGGTGCGGCAGGCGGTACGGGAGGCGCCGGTACCGGCGGTGCAGGCGGCACAACCGGCGCCACCACTGCGGGCGCGGCAACTGCTGGTTCCGGTGCGGGCGGCGTAGGTGGCGCGGCTGGTTCGGCATCGGCCAACGCCGGCACCTTCAATGCCTACAACGCCATGAGCAACGTCGGCCAATCGGCGGCGGGCATTCTGGTGGTGGCGCAGAACAGCGGCATTGCGGCGCTGATCCAGCAAAGCGTCAACGTGCAGTCCAACCTGTCGCTGGGGCGTTAAACACGGGGCGGGGCGCTTGCGTCCCGCCTTGATGAAAGGGAGGACAGGTATGTACACAGCTTTCATATGCGCGGCCGTGTTGCTGCAAGCCTTCGACAGCGCGCCGGTGAGCGATGAGCGCCTCGCCGCCATGCATGCAGGGGCGGACACGGTCAACAATGACATGCTATTAAACGGCGCAGTCACGGAGAACACCACGTCGCATGTGGTGAGCGGCGCGAACACGATTAGCAGCGGGGCGTTCAGCAATGCGTCGGGGTTGCCAGTGGCGATACAGAACTCCGGTTCGAATGTGCTGATTCAAAACGCCACCATCATCAACATTCAGATGCAATGAAGATCATTCCTCTACTGCTGCTGGCGTTAAGTGCGCAAGCGGCTGACCTGCCTGCGCTGAACGGCGGTGGCAGCTACGCGCTGCACGTCACCAGTGTGAAAGAAGCGCGATTCCGCTCAACGGTGCGGCAGCACTTTGATTTTAGCTGCGGCTCGGCGGCGGTGGCGACGCTGCTCAGCTATCACTATGACACGCCGGTCTCGGAAGAAGCGGTGTTCAATGCCATGTATGCGCACGGCGATCAGCCAAGGATACAGCGCGAGGGATTCTCGCTGCTGGACATGAAGCGCTACCTGGCGCAGATCGGCTTCAGTGCCGATGGTTTCATGCAGCCGTTGAATAAGCTGGCCGAGGCGCGTTTGCCCGCCATCGTGCGCGTGGCGGAAAACGGCTATTGGCACTTCGTCGTCATCAAGGGCGTGGACGATGAGCGGGTGCTGATCGGCGACCCGGCCGGCGGCACCCGGGCCATGCGCCGCGATGCGTTCGAGGCGGCGTGGCCGGATCGGCTGCTGTTCGTCATCCATCACTGGAAGGGGCAGCCGCACTTCAATCAAGCCAATGACTGGAACGTCGCGCCGCGCGCGCCGCTGGGCGAGGCTATTGAGCGCTCCAGCCTGACCAATATCACCTTGCCGAAAAACGGCAGCGGCAACTTCTGAACGGAGGCGCTGCCATGTACAAGCATTTATGGAGTGCGCTACTGCTTTGCGCAGCAGCCGCGCACGCTGACCCCACCGACAATTGGGCCGCCGTTGACGATGGCGAGTTGGCGCACACGCGCGGCGGCTTCGATTTCGGCAACGGCATGCTGGTGTCATTAGGTGTCGAACGTTTGGTTTCGATCAATGGCACTGTTGTAGCAAACACGCATTTTTCCATCCCCGATATGACACAGTTGAGCGCTGCGGACGCATTACAGGCCAGTGACGCCATGGCTGCCGTGCTGGTGCAGAACAGTCTTAACGATCAGGCCATACGCACCCAGACCACGATCACTACCACGGTCGCCAATCTGGCCATGCTCAAGGCCATTAACTTTGAAAGCAGCCTGCGCGATGCACTGAATAGCGCGGTCGGCAAATAAGGGGATGCACATGCAAGCACAAGCACGAATGCTGGCCGCAGCGCTGCTGGCCAGTGGAATCGCCGCGGCCGCGCCGGATCCAGCCGTCGGCACGCCGCCGCAAGATGGTCGGCCGCCAGCCGTGGCGCCGTTGTTTGAACAGCCGGGCGTGCTGACGCCGCGCGGCAAGTTCGTGTTGGAGCCGTCGCTGCAATTTGGCTACTCATCGAGCAACCGCGTGGTACTGGTTGGCTATACGATTATCCCGGCGCTGTTGATCGGACTGGTCGATGTGCGCGAGGTCAAGCGCAATACCGCCACCGCCGCCATCACCGCGCGCTATGGCTTGAGCCGGCGCGCCGAGCTGGAATTGAAGCTGCCGTATGTGTACCGCTCCGATTCCACCGTCAGCCGCGAGGTGTTCACCGGCACCGGCGTGGATCGCGTGTTCGATACCAGCGGGCGCGGCATGGGGGATGCCGAGCTGGCGGTGCGTTATCAGCTGAACGAGGGCGGGGCGGACAAGCCTTACTACGTGGCCGGCTTGCGCTTCAAGTCGCGCACCGGCACCGACCCGTTTGACGTGGTGACCGATTGCAGCAAGCGCTGCGTCGGGCCGAACGCCAGCGGCACCGGCTTGCCGCTGGATCTGCCGACCGGCTCCGGCTTTTATGCCTTGCAGCCTAGCGTGACGTGGCTGTACGCCAGCGATCCGGCCATCTTGTTCGGCAGCGTCAGCTATCTGTACAACTTTAAGCGCAGCAACGTCAACCGGCAAGTGCTGGGCGGCGAGTTTGAGCCGCTGGGGAAAATCGAACCGGGTGGCGTGATCGGCTTTAACTTTGGCGTCGGGCTGGCGCTGAACGACAAGGCGCTGATCAGCTTTGGCTATGACCACAGCTCCATCGCCCGCACCCGGCAGAACGGCGTGCCGGTGGCCGGCTCGGTGCGCACGCAACTGGGCACGCTGCTGACTGGCTTCTCGTACCGGATCAGCGACAAGCGCACCATCAACATCGCCGTCGGCGCCGGGCTCACGCGCGACACGCCGGACGTACAGCTGTCGTTCCGCTTGCCGTCCACGTTTTAACAGGATTCTTGTATTTGAGGTATTGTAGTGCTCCTGATAATTCTCACAATAGGGGAGCCATGAGCACACGTACCTTGACCTTGATGATTGCAGCGCTGCTGGCCAGCGCGACCGCGCAGGCGGGCGCGCCGTTTGCCAAGTTCCAGGCGCCCGGTTTTTATCGCACCACGCTGGGTGATTTTGAAATCACGGTGCTCAACGATGGCACGCTGGATCTGCCGGTCGACAAGCTGCTCAAGCAGCCGCCGGCCAAGACCACGGCCGCGCTGGATAAAGCGTTCCAGAAAAGCCCGCTGCAAACCTCGGTCAATGGCTTCCTGATCAACACCGGCAGCAAGCTGGTGCTGATCGATACCGGCGCGGCCAGCTTGTTCGGGCCGACGCTGGGGCAGTTGCTGGGCAATCTCAAGGCTTCGGGCTATAAGCCGGAGCAGGTGGACGAGATCTATATCAGCCATATGCATGGCGACCACGTCGGCGGCTTGGCGTCCAACGAGCAGCGCGTGTTTCCGAATGCGGTGGTGCGGGCCGGCAAGCTCGACGCGGACTACTATTTGAATCCGGCCAATCTGGATAGGGCTTCCGCCGACGCCAAGGATAATTTCCAAGGGCCGATGGTGTCGATCAACCCGTACGTCAAGGCCGGCAAATTCCAGCCGATTATTGCGAACACCGAGTTAGTGCCGGGGATTAAATCGTACTTCAATGGCGGGCATACGCCGGGCCACATCACCTACGTGGTGGAGAGCAAGGGGCAGAAGCTGGTGCTGCTGGGGGATTTGCTGCACGTGCAGGCGGTGCAGTTTGATGATCCGGGCGTCGGCATCCAGTTCGACACCGACAGCAAGATCGCGATAGCCGAGCGCAAGGAAGCATTTGCGGCGGCGGCCAAGGATGGTTACCTGATCGGCGCGCCGCACTTGTCCTTCCCCGCGCTGGGGCATGTGCGGGTTAATGGCAAAGGCGGCTACGTGTTCGTGCCGATCAGCTATACGCAACCGCGTTAACCCTAACCGAGGCAGGGGTCTGACCCCGTATGGGGTCAGACCCCGGCAGCGACTCGGGGTTTGCGGTACTAATTATTAAGCAAGCGCTGGATAGTCGGTGTAGCCTTCTTCGGTCGCGCCGTAGAAGGTTTCGGCTTTCCAAGGATTCAGCGGGGCGTTGGTTTTCAGGCGCTCTACCAGATCCGGGTTGGAGATATAGTCCTTGCCAAATGCGATCGCATCGGCGTTGCCGCTATCCAGCAAACTCTGCGCGACTACCTTGTCCATTTTTTCGTTGGCGATAAACACGCCGCCGAATTCCTTCTTCAGCAGTGGGCCCAGGCTGTCTTCGCCGACCGCCTCGCGCGCCGCGATGAAAGCGATCTTGCGCTTGCCCAGTTCGCGCGCCACGTAGCCGAAAGTTTCGGCTGGATTGGCATCGCCCATATCGTGCGAATCGCGGCGTGGCGCCAGGTGCATGCCGACGCGGTCTGCGCCCCATACTTCAATCACGGCATCGGTCACTTCCAGCATCAGGCGGGCGCGGTTCTCGATCGGGCCGCCGTACTGGTCGGTACGCTGATTGGTTTTCGATTGCAGGAACTGATCCAGCAGATAGCCATTCGCGCCGTGGATTTGCACGCCGTCGAAACCGGCTTTCTTGGCGTTTTCCGCGCCTTTTTTGTAGGCGGCAACGATGCCGGCGATTTCCTCGGTTGCCAGCGCGCGCGGCACTGGGTACGGGCGTTGCGGACGCAGCAGGCTCACGTGGCCCTCAGCAGCAATCGCGCTGGCCGACACTGGCGGCTCGCCATTCAGGAAGCTAGGATCCGAGATGCGGCCCACGTGCCACAGCTGGGCGAAGATCAGGCCGCCCTTGGCGTGCACGGCGGCGGTAACTTGCTTCCAGCCTTCCACCTGTTCGTCAGACCACAGGCCCGGAGTGTCGGCGTAGCCCACGCCTTGCGGGGTGACAGCGGTGGCTTCGCTCAGAATCAGACCGGCGCTGGCGCGCTGCTCGTAGTACTTGGCCATCAGCGCGTTGGGCACGCGGCCGCCGCCAATGGCGCGGGCACGGGTCAGCGGCGCCATGACGACGCGGTTTTTCAGAGTGAGGGCGCCGATGGTGATCGGATCGAACAGAGTTGGCATGATAAGGTTCCTTAGAGTTGCATTTGATCGATGAAGGCCTTGATGACTTCTTCATCACGTTTGAAATAGTTCCACTGGCCGACGCGCTGCGACGTTACCAGCCCGGCCTTGACCAGCACGGCAAGGTGGGCGGACATGGTCGATTGCGACAGGCCGGCCCGACGGTCAATCATGCCCGCGCAGACGCCCAGGCTCAGCGGGTGCTGCTGCTCTGCGAAGAAAACGTCCGGTTCCTTCAGCCACGCCAAAATCTGGCGTCGCATCGGGTTGGCGAGGGCTTTGTGAATTGCGTCGATGTCCATGGTGGGCTATATGTATCGTGTTTTTCCGATTTCAATATCGCCATCTTACGATATAAAAGAAAATCGTGCTGGCGGCCGAAAAATCCTTTATGTTATGGGAACATTGTTGGAAATTTAACGGGGTCGGTATGTCGAGTTCTTATCTGGATGTGGCGGTGGGGCTGTCCTACACCTTCCTGGCGGTGAGCCTGCTGTGCAGCGCCACGCGGGAAGCGATTGCGTCGCTGTTCCAGACGCGCGCCAAGGTGCTGCTCGATGGCGTGCTGACCATGCTGCATGAGTCGGCTGCGCGGCCTAAGCTGCGCGGCGTGTGGCCGTCGATGCTGCGCCTGTTGCGGATCGACGGCGGCTTCGGACTGGATAAATTGAATGATGCGTCGCTGACGGCGCAGGTGATGCAGCATCCGCTGATCGTCGGCATGGCGCAGCAGGGGCGCATGCCGTCGTACATTCCATCGGCGATCTTTGCGCGGGCGTTGGTGTCTACGTTGACCGCGAAGTACGGCAAGGGACAGACGGCGGTGGCGCTGCTGAATAGCGTCGGCAACGAAGGACTTACGCGTACTCTGCTGGCCATCATGGGCGACGGGCCGGACGATGCGGCGGCGCTGGAGAACGCGGTGCGCATCTGGTACGACACCGTGATGGATCGCATCAGCGGCTGGTACAAGCGGCGTTCGCAGTTCGTGCTGTTCTTGGTGGGACTGTTTTACGCGTGCGTGATGAACATCGACGCGCTGCAATTGTCGAAGCGTTTGTGGAGCGATTCTGCGCTCACGGCGCAACTGGTGCAGAAAGCGGAAGCCGCGCAACCGGCCGTCGCGCCGGCGATTGCTGCCACGCCGCTGGAGCAAACCAAGCAAGCCAAAGCACAAGCCGAGGTAGTGCAAGCCTTGCCAATCGGCTGGCCATCAGCGCGCTTTGAAAACGCGAGCAGCGCAGGCACGTTCATGGTGGCGCTGCTGTTCGCCCTAATCGGCTGGACTGCAACAGCCTTCGCCGCCTCGCTGGGCTCCCCATTCTGGTTTGACGGCATCGGCTGGCTCCTGGCCCTGCGCGGCACTGGCGCCAAACCTGCCAGCGACACCGCCGCTACATCATCAACCACGATCACGCTGCCGAGCTTGCGGCAGTAAGCTTATTTGCCGCGCTCCGCACACTTGGACGATTGAATCGCGCGCTCGGTAATGCTGTCGATGCGCTTGATGGCATCCGAGGTGCACGAGGCGCTATCTACGGTGTGCAGTTGCGGCTTGCTGTTCATTTCCTTGTAGCCGGTGACGACCAGGGCTGCCGTGGCGCAGGCCAGCAGGATCCAGTTGAATTTGGTTTGCATGGTCAGGCGGCGAAGTGCAGGGCGAGGCCGATCACGGCAGGCAGGGTTTGAATCAGCAGGATCGAGCGTTTCACAGTGACGCCACCCCAAACGCCGGCAACCGCTACGCAGCTCAAGCCGAACACGGTGAAGGCCGAAGCGATGGCCGCGTCAGGATGCACAAAGCCGACCACTAGCGCTGCCACCAGGAAGCCGTTGTAGCAGCCTTGGTTGGACATGGCTGGTTGGACGATTTCCGCTTTCTCTTTACTCAGGCCGAACACGCGGCGGCCGCGCGAATTGAACAATACTGTTTCCAGCAAAACGATGTAGACGTGAATCAGCGCCACCAAAGCGGTGACGATTTGCGCAGCCAGCTGCATGAGGGAGTCTCCTTGTTTTAATTTTAGAATGATGGATAGGCGCGGGTGAGATAGTACCATTCACTGTTGGCGCCGGCCTCGCTGTCGGGGAAGAGGATGCGGCCGTCGAATTCGGCCAGTACCGGCGTGCCATCCACGCGGCGGCCGATTTCTTCGCCTTGCTGGACGGGATCGAAGCTAGACCAGCTGCGGCTGAAGGTGTCACCAGCGTCTTGCTTATCGTAGACGGCGACCATGCTCAGGGCTTCCATGTGTTCCGGCGCGGTCGGCTCTGGCGACGGCGCATCGATCAGGCCGAGGAAGGCTAGCGTATTCAGGATCGCGCGATACGCTACCTCGGGCGCTTGTGGATCGTTGTGTTGACCGCACTCCAGCGTCAGCGCGTAGCCGCCGACGGAGCGCATGTATTCGGTGGTGCCCATGCCGTAGCGTAGGACGGTTTGTAATTCGGAGCTGCCATTCATGCGCCGCTGCACGCCTGCACCGTAAGTCCGCAGCCAGCCATCGACGAAGCGTCGCACACCGAGGCGCCGCGCCAGCGCGCGCTCTTGTTCTTCATGCTTGAACGGCTCCAGCGGCCCATCATTGTTACGCGGGCCGACCATCACAAACGGTTCGCTGGCCGCGTTGAACGAGTGCAGATCCAGCAGCACCTCATGCTGCGCCAGCAGAGGACACAGCCAGTTAGCCACACGGTCCTCAAAATCTTGTGGATTCGAATTCGGGAATAAATTGCGATTTAGATTGCGCTCACCAGCCCGCTCACTTTTGGCGTAGGCCAACGGATTAGTCACCGGAACAAACGTCACGGCGCCCCGACGGATAAGCAGGGCTCCATTGTCTAGCTCCTGCATCACCCGCAAGATCGCTTTGGTGCCGCAGGTCTCATTACCATGCACGGCTCCGGTGATGATCAGGCGCGTACCGGAAGATTGGCCACTATATTGATGGGAAATGAAGTGCATATTGTTTGACCAGTAGAGAAGCGCTGCGGGCATCAGCCGGCAGCGCTGCCGGTCTTGCTTAGTTTGGCGGGTTGTTGCTGATCTGCGGATCGTGCTCGAACTTGCTGTCGGACTTGCCACGGATCTGGAATTTGAGATTAACGCTTAACATCAACGGCTTGGTATTGGCATCACTGATCGTCAGCAGCTTGCCGCTGAGGCTGACACTTGGTGACGTCAGCTGGGCGTTGTCGGTAGGCGTTACGTCAGCGCCGGTGAAGATGATGTCGTAGCCGGCGGAATCGAAGATCTGATAGTTGATGACGGTGTCGGCCTCGGTGATCACAGGAATTGCCGGCGACGTAGAAACATCAAAGCCGCTAGGCTTGGCTGGATTCGGCTTGACGAAAACAAGAATATTGACGAAAGACGTGGATGGTGGATAGGTACTCATGAAGTCGCTTTCTTAGCTGGGTGGGTGGAAAGGTAGTACAAGTAGGCCGCGTCGCGGTAGGGCATCGCGTCCAGTTGTTTTTTGATTTGCTGGACCTGCTCCATTTGGCCGAGGCAGGCATGGGCTTTCACCCATGGGGCCAATAGTTGGAAATCGTTGCTGTCTTTGACCAACGGGCGTAGCAAGTCGCGCACCGCCTCACAGTGAAGCGAGGCTGTTGAATCGTTTTGTACGGCGGCTAAATCGGCATTCAGCAGCAATGCATCAATCGTCGCATCGCGAATGGTGATATCGGCAGGAGCGGCTGTGCCAAGCTGTTTTAGCTTCTCTACAGTGGGCCGTAAACTTTGGAGCGCGGTTGCAAATTGCCGCTGCTTCATAAGTAGAGCGGCTTTTCTTTGCTGAACCAGCGCTAGCATGACTTGCAAGTTGAGTCGCTTGGGCTCGAGCTTAATAAGATCGGAAAATATCTGTTCCAGTTTTTCTAGATGGCTAAACGATTGAGCGACAGTCTGCTCCCTGTCGGTATCAAGTACTCGCAGTTCTGCGATATACATCTTGCGTTGCCAATTGTGGTTGCTCGGATCTTTCTCAACCATGCTTTTTAGCAGAGCAAACGCTTGCTGTGCGTCGTGATAGCTGCCAGCGATATCACCGTTTGCTTGTTTTAACTCTGACTGGCGTGACCATGCCCCGGCAAGCTGATTGCCCCACAAGGTATCTTCAGGATAGGTGGCGTGAAGTGTTTGTAATAGCTTCAACGCACGGCCATACAGCGACTCGGCTTGCATAAGTTGGCCTAGCTGGACTTGCGCGGTGGCTTGCCATGACAAGCTATCGGCGAGATCTACCGTCAGTTGCTTGTCCGCAGGCGTTTTCATATAAGCCCGCGTTTTGAATTCGACCGACAGGGCGAATGCATGGGCGGCGCGCTGGGCGTCGCTGCGCTGCAAAGCCAGCGTGCCGAGGCTGTTTTGGGCGTACGATTGCTCTATCCAACTACTCACATCGTCCGGCGCCGCTGCTGCTTGGCGGTTGGCGTAGGCGAGGTATTCGTCGAAGTACTGCTGAGCCTTTTCCCAGTTTTTCTGGTCAAAGTGAATTTGCCCCAGCCAGAAGGCGTTTTCGCCGGCGCTCTTTAGCAGATTGATGTCGCTGGACCGGGCGCGGAGTTGCTGTTGCAGGATGTCGCGGCCCGCTAGTAACGCGGTGTTGGCACCAGCCGGATCGGAGCGGGCAATACGCACCTCGGAAATCAATTGCAGCGACTTGGCGCGCTGGGCCAGCGCGACGTCGCTATCGGTTGCACGTGTAGGATCGGACAAGTATTTCAGTGCGCGCGTGCTGACACTGTCCAGCAGGTCGAGCTTGCCCAGAGGCCGGAGTTTGTCGGCGAATTCTCCGAGCATATAGCCCATCAAGCTTTCCGCTTCGGTGCGGTGCGCCTCTGCTTGCGTTTGGGCGGAGCGGGCGGTGAGGCCGAGAGCGGCGGCGAGGATGGCTAGGCTGGTAACGACGATCATCACGGCCATCCGCATGCGTTCGCTACGGCGTTCGCTTTGGAGGGAGGATTGGATGAAGTCTTGTTCTTGCGGTGTCAGGCTCAGGCTGCTCGCGCTCAGCAGTTCGCGGGCCTGATTGGTTTGGGTGCCGGAGGGCAGCAGCATGTCTCGCTTGCGGCCGCTGTCTTGCCAGCGATTGGCTTGGGCGCTGATGCGGCTGCGGACTTGGAGCGCTTGGCGGTGTTCCTCGATCCACGCTACTACGCGCGGCCAACGGCGCAGCAGGGCTTCGTGGGCGAGGCCGAAGAATGGGGCGCCGCCCTGTAAATCGCTGACGAACAAGTGTGCGTCCACCAGCGCTTGCACCAGCTTGTTCTGCGCATCGTTGCGCAGGGCCGACCAAAGCACGCGGCGCGAGCTGACGGTCGCCTCGTCTTCCGCCACCAGCACCAGTTGCGACAACACGTGTGGCAGGGCGGCGATCTGGGCGCTTCCTAACGCCGAAATCACTTGTTCGGCGCGCGCGCCAATCGCGCCTTCCAAGCCGCCCATGGCGTGGAAGGCTTCGTGGCTCAGTTCGCCATCGGAACTGCGCTGGCGATACAGCTCTTGCAGGCAGTATTGCAGCAGCGGCAGGCTATCGGCGCCGGCGCGGGCGGCGTTGCACAACACTTGGTCCAAGCCTTCGCCATGCTCATCAACGGTGTAGCGCAGTTGCGCCACTTGCGCCGGGTGGCGCACGATTTGGGCGATGTCGGCACTGCCAGGCGGCGTCAGGTCGAAGTGGCCGCCGCTCAGTTTCAAATTCATCAGCGCCGGGTAGGACGCCAGATGCGGATAAAAATCGTTGCGGCAGGCCAGCACCAGCTGCATGCAGGCCGAGCGCGCCAATTGATCCAGCACGTTGATGAAGACGGCGCGCTCGGCATCGCTAACATGCGGCAGCCGGAACACTGCCTCGAAACGGTCAATGAATAGGAGCAGTTGGATGGACGGCAGCTGGCGCTGCAATTGCTCGATCAACAGCGGCAGGTCGTGCGCCATGCGCTGGGCTAGCGCCGCCGCGCTGGTGTTTTCAAACAGCAGTTTGCCGTCGATTTCGGCATCCAGCAGCACGCTGGCCAGCGTTTCGAGCAGGCCGGACTGGCCCATATCGGCGCAATCCAGCTGCACATGCTCGCTGATGGCGAGGCCAGACTCGGCCGGCGCAGCACCGGCCTTAAGTGCCGGAATCAGGCCTGCCTGCACCAGCGAGGTTTTGCCGGCGCCCGACGGCCCCAGCACCAGCACCATCGCGCAAGCGGCTTGGGCCTGCGCCACCACCACGTGTACCAGTTGATCGACACTCAGCTTGCGGCCGAAGAAGATGGCGGCGTGCTGTTCCTCAAAAGCTTCCAGTCCGCGGAATGGCGAGGCGTGCAGCCAGCTGCCCTGGCTTACCTCATCGTCATAGCTGAGCTCCGCCAGCAGACGGTAGCCGCGCTTGCGAATGGTTTCGATGTAGCGCGGCTCGGTGGCCGAATCGTCCAGCGCGCGGCGCAGCTGGGTGATGATTTTGTGGATGGCGTTGTCGCTCGGCGAGACGTCGCCCCAGCACGCGTCCAGCAGCGTTTCGGCCGAAATGACCACGTGCGGATGTTG
Source organism: Duganella rivi (assembly GCF_009857435.1). GTDB lineage: Bacteria > Pseudomonadota > Gammaproteobacteria > Burkholderiales > Burkholderiaceae_D > Rugamonas > Rugamonas rivi. The sequence goes on along the minus strand of NZ_WWCK01000004.1, from coordinate 155,580 downwards.
GCAAAGATACAGCAAAACATCCATTGCCCGCGGCTCCAGCTGGCGGTTTAGCACGCCGCAGCTGAGCGTATTCGTGGCCGGATCCACCCGCCATTCGCCGAAACGGAAACTCTTATGCTTCACATCCACCTTCTTTGCTCTGGAGGAAAATCTTTTGCAATCAAGGACTTATTGGCCGGAAGGTTTTCGGAAGGCCATGATAACTACATCTGGTTAAAGTCATTGCATCGAAATATAACATTATCTTGAGAGAAATAGTTAAACAAATGCCACATGCAGGTTTTGCCAATTTTTACGGAGTCCCCATGACTGTTCTGACCGGCGTGAAAGCACCGTTTGAACTTACCCAATATGCAATATCGATCAAGCAACAGGGGATAGATTTCGCCATGCGGCATTACAGTCACCAGGCGGGCAAGAGCCTGTCGCTGGCCGAGGCGAGGGCGCTGACCGATGCCGGTATCCAGATCGGCGTGCTATGGGAAACGCCCGATCCGCACCTCAGTTACTTCAGCCGGGCGCAGGGGCTGGCTGACGGCGCGGCGGCCTATCTGATGGCGCAGTCGGTGATCGCCCAGCCATCGGGATCGGCGATTTATTTTGCGGCGCCGGATGTGGCGTGGATCGACGGCGCGGTCACGCGCTATTTCGAAGGCGTCAACCAGGCTTTCCGGGCGGCCGGGCCGGCGGAGCGCCAGTACCAGGTCGGCGTCTATGGCGCCAGCGCCTGCTGCGAAGCCATCATGGCGGGCGACCTGGCCACGGTGGCGTGGCTGGCCAACGACGGCACGTCGGCCGCCGGCTACCACCTGCGCCAGCTGAACGACGCCGCCACCTTGCCGGTGGACGACGGCCAGCGCATCAGCGTCGGCATGCTGTGTAACAGCCCTGACCATCCGGCCGGCTTGTTCCGGGTGCTGTGACGATGAATATTTGCTTTACCGAGACGCCTTCGCGCAAGACCGTCAAGCCGTCGAAGACTGTGTTCCTCAACAATACCGGGCAGGATGTGACCTTGAAGTTTGTCACCGCGCCGGATTTGAAGTTGGCGGCTTACACCATCAGCACCGGCATCAGCGCGGCCATAGACCGTATCCGGCTAGGCGCCAGCGATTATTATTCCTGCCACAGCCAGAATGTCGCCATTCCCGGCGACTGCACGGCGGTGCTGACCTTGTCCAACAGCGTGCTGACCATGGCCATTTCAGGCTAGTGCATCTCGATCACGTCAAATGGCGATTGGGTGGAACCGAGGAAGGCCATGACGGCGCGGGCGCGGTCTCCTAATTCGTAGCCGCGTGTGGAGTCCACCACGCTGCGCAGGCCGGGGATGATCTCGCTGATATGCGGGCTTTCGTAGGCTTGCACCAGCAGCACCGCCAACTCGGTGGCGCGGCCACGGTTGTTGCGCATGCGTTCTTCCAGCACCGCCAGCAGCGCGCGTTGCATGCGCGGCGTAGGATTGACGATGTAGCCGAATACCAGCGGGGTATTGCTGATCGCATCGCACAAGCGGCGCTCGATATCATCGGGCTTCACATCGGAAGCGATGTCGAAATAAGCGCCATTCCAGCGCGTGCGTTCGTAGGGGTGACCGGGCGGGAAGGAGTCGGCGGTCTCAAAGCCAAGCAGGTGGCTCAGGCGGCGCAGCCATTTAATCAGGGTGGGCATCATGTCACTATTTTATCCGTTGAGACAGCGGTCTGCATCATTCACGCCGCAAGTGCGATGCGTCAATGCCATGTTTTAGTGCCGTGCCTATGCTTCTATAACGCCGAACACTCTCGGCTTCTTATAGGAGAAGGCCATGGCATCGGATTTTTATAAGTATTTCAAGGAGAATATGGACAGTCTTGGGTTGGACTGTCCCGAGACGCTTTTTGCGACCAAGGGCACGGCGGTGAATACGGCGGCGACGATTTTGTCGGCTATTCAACAGCATGGCTCGAAGGTGACCGTCGCGGAATTGATCGGGGCCGGGACTGGGCTTGAGAAGCTGGTTTATCTTGGCGCCTTGCGAGCGTCGTTTTATGTGGGCGCTGTCATTGGCAGCATTGCGGTTGCTAGCGGCCGATCGCTGGCTGGCGGCACTTCATTGTCCGATGTGTTGATGGCCGCTCGAAGCAATAATCTGCACCGGCCTTGGCTGCCAAGCGTTTTGATGCACTGGCCCGGGATCTGCAAGCCACAGGTGAACGCGAGAAAGCACTATCGGCAGTCGTGGAGCCGGCTATGAAGGATCAACTGGCGCTGCTGCTTTATGGCTGCATTTTTGCGGCGTTGGCGTGGGTTTCGTGGCACTGGTGGGGGGGCTACATCACGTTCGTGGTGCTGGTGATTCTGCTGCTAGGCTACGCTGTCGATAATTTTCAGCTGCGAAGGCAGGTGCGCGGGCTGTTGATGGAGCGCGATCAGCGGCAGCGGAAAAATGCTTTGCAGCGCTTGGTGGCAGGTCTGATCGCGGCGCGCGAACACAAGGCCGGGAAAAGATAAAAGGCAGCCGCAGGCATCGCGTGCCTGCGGCTGTTGTGACTATTACGCTTGGGCTTCTTCACCCAGTTTGCCGGCGCGGAAGTCTTCCACGGCGGCGAAGATTTCGGCTTGGGTGTTCATCACGAACGGGCCGTACTGCGCGATCGGCTCGTTCAGCGGCTGGCCGGCGATCAGAATGAAGCGGCTGGCTTCATCACTCGTGATGGTCACGCCGTCGGCGCCCTTGGTGTTGGCAAGGATCGCCATGCGGCCCGACGCCACAGCCTTGCCATCCAAATTTACCGAACCGCGATAGGTGAAGATGAACGCGTTATGACCTTCCGGCAGTTGCTGGCTAAAGCTGGCGCCAGCCGGCAGATCAACGTCGATGTACAGCGGTTCCGTTACTTCGCGCTGCACCGCGCCGTCTACACCGTGGCTGCGGCCTGCAATCACTTTGACCTTGGCACCTTGCTCGGTCGAGAACACCGGCACATCAGCACCGTTGAAGTCGCGATACCATGGATCGCGCATCTTGTCCTTGGCCGGCAGGTTGAGCCACAGCTGGAAGCCTTCCATCACGCCGTCTTCTTGCTCCGGCATTTCAGAGTGAATCACGCCGCGGCCCGCCGTCATCCATTGCACGCCGCCGTTGGTCAGCAAGCCTTCGTTGCCGGCGCTGTCTTTGTGGCGCATGCGGCCTTCGATCATGTAGGTCACCGTTTCAAAGCCGCGATGCGGGTGGCTAGGGAAGCCGGCGATGTAATCGTTGGCCTGGTCGCTGCCGAAGTTATCCAGCATCAGGAACGGATCCAAGCGGCGTTGCAGCGTTTGGGTGAGGACACGGTTGATCTTCACGCCTGCGCCGTCCATGACGGCTTGGCCGGTGATGATGCGTTCTACGCTGCGTGGGGTTTTTACTTGATCAGTCATGTCCTTCTCCTTGTTTAAACCAGAATTGCGTTGATTTCTGCTTCGGCCTGCGCTTGTGCTTTGCTGACAGCTTCCGGGCCCATGCCCAGACCTTCTGCGAACACGTACTGCACGTCGGTCAGGCCAACAAAGCTCAGGAACATCTTGATGTGAGCCAGTTGGGTGTCGCTAGGGCCGTCACGGTGCACGCCGCCACGCGACAGGGTCACGTAGACTTTTTTACCGGTCAGCAGGCCGATTGGGCCAGTTGCGCCGTACTTGAAGGTCACGCCGGCGCGGGCAATCGCGTCGAACCAGGTTTTCAGCTGCGCGGTGATGCCGAAGTTGTAGGTCGGTGCACCGATCACGATCACGTCAGCGGCTTGCACTTGGGCAATCAGGGCGTCGTCCAGTGCTACGCGGGCGGCCTGCTCGGCGGTGCGCTGGTCGGCCGGGGTGAACAGGGCCTGCAGGGCAGGCTCGTCCAGCACTGGGTGCGGGTTGGCGGCCAGGTCGCGGCGGGTGACGGCGGCGCCGGCGTTGGCGGCGACGATCTTGGCGACCAGTGCGTCTGCCAGACGGGTGGATTCGGAACCTACGCTACGGGCGCTGGAGTTGATTTGCAGGATGTTCATGGTGTTGCTCCTTAATGTCGGGTTAGTGCTGCGATGGAGTAACTTTAATCGTTTCAAATCTGATGCGGAAGCCGTTAAAATGGATAACATTAATCCACTGATGGAACAATCACTATGGAAATCGATCCCGGCGACCTGCTTTTGTTTGCCCGCATCGTTGAATGCGGCAGTTTTAGCCTGGCGGCGGAGCGGGTGCAGCTGCCCAAGTCGACGGTCTCGCGGCGCATTACGCTGCTGGAGGGCAAGCTGGGGGAGCGGCTGCTTCAGCGCACCACGCGCAAGCTGGTATTGACGGAGTTTGGCGCCAGCCTGCTGGAGCACGCCCGCAAGGTGGCCGACGAGACCGAGGCGGCCGGCGCGCTGGCCCAGCACCGGCAGGGCGCGCCGAGCGGTTTGCTGCGGGTGTCCATGCCGGCCGACTTTGCCAACGTGGCGATGAGCGCGATCTTGGCCGAGTTCATGCACCGCTATCCGGCCATTTCGCTGGAGCTGGATTTGTCGCCGCGCCGGGTGGACTTGGTGGCGGAGGGCTTCGACCTTGCCATCCGCATGGGCAATCTGCCGGACGACGCCACACTGGCTGCGCGGCGGATCACGTTCAGTTCGCTGGCGCTGTACGCCTCGCCCAAGTACACCAATTTCCGCGGCCTGCCCGAGCACCCGGACGATTTGTTCAAGCATGATTTGCTGAGTTTGCCGCCGCGCTTGAATGGCTTGATCCGTTGGCATCTGCTGCGCGGGAAGACGTCATGGGAACGCGAGCTGCCGGTGCGGCTGCTGGCCAATTCGCCGGAACTGCTGGTGCGCATGGCGGCCACAGGCATCGGCATTGGCGCCTCGACCGAGGCGATTGCGCGGCCTTATGTGCAAACGGGGGAGCTGGTGCGGGTGCTGCCTGAGTGGGGCTTCCCGGAGGTGACGGGCTGGGCGGTGTTCCCAGGACGCCGGCTGATGCCAGCCAAGACACGGGTCTTCATTGATACGCTGGAAGCGGCCTTTGCGACTGGTCGCTCAGCGGGGATGTGATTACTTCAGCTGTCCCATTTCTTCGCCCAGTTGAACCGGGCCGGCCGGTTGCCACGCCGAGTTGAACTTCAGCACATCCTTCTGGAACAGCATCACCACGGTGGAGCCGAGCAGGAAGCGGCCCAGTTCATCGCCTTTTTTCAGCACGATGTTTTGATCGGTGTAGCTCCACTCGGTCACTTGCGGCAGGCGCGGCGGGTTGACTACGCCGTGCCACACGGTGGCCATGCTGCCGACAATGGTGGCGCCCACCAGCGTCATCACGAACGGGCCGTGGGCGGTATCGAACACGCACACCACGCGCTCGTTGCGGGCGAACAGGCCGGGAATGCCGCGCGCGGTGGTCGGGTTGACCGAGAACAGTTCGCCCGGCACGTAAATCATGCGGGTCAGCTTGCCGTCGATCGGCATGTGAATGCGGTGGTAGTCTCGCGGGCTCAGGTACAGGTTGGCGAAGCTGCCGTGCTGGAATTGGGCGGCCAGCGTGGCGTCGCCGCCGACCAGCGCGGTGGTGGTGAACTTGTGGCCCTTGGCTTGGAAGATTTGGTCGTCTTCGATATCGCCGAATTGGCTGATGCGGCCATCGACCGGGCAGACGTAGGCGGCGTCGGCCAGCGGGCGGGCGTCGGGGCGCAGGGCGCGGGTGAAGAATTCGTTAAAGGTCTTGTAGTTGGCGATATTGGGATCGAGCGCCTCGCTCATATTGACGTTGTAGCGGCCGACGAACCAGCGGATCAAGCCAGTCGTGTACTTGCCGGCCTTGGCGCCAGCGACACGGCCAGCGAAATTGGTCAGCGCGCTCTTCGGGAGCAAATATTGCGGCAAAACGGCGAGACGATCGGACACGGTAGCAAATCCATACAAATTAACGATCGCGCATTATAGCGTCACCCTTTGGAAATACGGCATAATGCTTGGCGTTACTCGTCCTGCAACTTGCTAAATTCGTATGATGCTATCCCGCCTGACGCCTATCGCTGCTGTTTCCTTGCTTGTTGCTGCTTCTGCTGCGCGGGCGGAGGATGCTGAACGGCCTAAGCAGGAGGAGATGCAGAAGGAGGAGATGCAGAAGGTGGAGATTAAAAGCTCCGCTGCTAAATACGATGCGCGCCGCGATGATACCGCTAGCAAGACGGTGGTCAGCAGCGAGGAAATCCAGAAATACGGCGATACCTCGGTCAATGATGTACTCAAGCGCCTGCCCGGCATTACGATCGGCGGCGCGGCCGGCCGCAGCGGCGGCGAGATCCGCATGCGCGGCCTCGGCGCCGGCTACACGCAGATTCTGATTAACGGCGAACGCGCTCCGGCCGGTTTTTCCATCGACAGCCTGGCGCCGGACGTGATCGAGCGCATTGAGGTGCTGCGCGCTGCCAGCGCGGAATTCAGTACCCAATCGATTGCCGGCACCGTCAATATCGTCTTGAAGAAGGCGCTGAAATCGGCCCAGCGTGAGCTGAAGTTCAGTGCGGCCAAGAGCAGCAAGTCGAGCTCGCCGAGCATGAGCTTGCAGATGTCGGACAAGAGCGCCACCACCTCGTATTCGCTGGGCGCCAACGCATGGCGCTTCAACTACAAGCGCATGACGCCAACATGGGAAAACGGCGCCGATGGCGACGGCGTCCCAACGTACGCCCGCGCCTCCACGTGGCAAGACCAAGGCAAGGGCGACGGCTTCAACCTGTCGCCGCGCATCAATTGGATCTTGGACAACGGCGACACCGTCACCTCGCAAACCTTCCTCAACTGGAATCGCTTTGCCAGCAACAGCCACGGCCGCACCGAGACCGCCTTCGGTGCAGGCCCGGACTACGACCGCACCGACAACACCTACAGCAACCACAACGGCTTCGGCCGCACTGACCTGAACTGGGTGCACAAGCTGGAAGAGGGCGCCAAGTTCGATCTCAAAGCCGCCGTCAGCGAGGCCCGCAGCAGCGCCGATTCGCTGCAACTGGCCGGCAGCATGGGCTTGCCCGCCAACCTGTTCCGCACCGTGCACTCGGAAAGCGAGGAGCAGGGCTTCAGCACCCAAGGCAAGTATTCGACCCCGTACACCTTCAGCAAGCCGGCCGAAGGCGAACCTGAAGCCACCGAGCACTCGCTGTCGATGGGCTGGGACGCCGGCGTTACCCAGCGCGACGATTTGCGCGTCCAGCGTGACGCCGACCTGCCGGGCAGCTCGCCCATGAACAGCGACGAAGGCTTCACCGCCAAGGTCACGCGGCTGGCGCTGTACGGCCAGGACGAATGGAACATCACGCCGCGCTGGTCGATCTACACCGGCCTGCGCTGGGAAGGCCTGGACACCCGCGCCGACGGCGGCAGCATCGACGCCGTGCAAAACCGCTCCAGCGTGTTCAGCCCGCTGATGCAAACGCTGATCAAGCTGCCGAATAAAAAAGACCAAGTCCGCTTCGCGCTGACCCGCACCTACAAAGCGCCGGCCACCGCCGCGCTGATTCCGCGCAAGTTCACCTCGACCAACAACAGCCCGACCGAGCCCGACCGTCGCGGCAATCCCAATCTGAAGCCGGAACTGGCGCTCGGCCTGGACGCCTCCTTCGAACACTACTGGGGCGACGGCGGCCTGCTGAGCGCCAGCGCCTCGGTGCGCCGCATCGAAAACTACACGCACCAAGGCCTGTTCTTCCAAGACCAGCGCTGGGTCTCGACCGCCATCAACGACGGCCGCGCCGAAACGCGCGGCATCGAGCTGGAAGCCAAGTTCCCGGCCCGCGTACTGGTCGACCACGCGCCGAACCTTGACCTGCGCGCCAGCGTCAGCCGCAACTGGTCGCGGGTGGATGTGGTGCCCGGCCCAGACAACCGCCTCGACCAGCAAGTACCGCTGAGCGCCACCGTCGGCATCGACTACAAAACGCCGGACGGCCAGATGAGCACCGGCAGCAATTTCAGCTTCCGCAACGGCGGCCTTGCACGCCTGAGCGGCACGCAGGGCGGCTACACTTCGGTGCGCCGCGATCTGGACGTCTACGCACTGTGGAAACTCGATACGCAGAACAATTTGCGGGTGGCAGTCTCCAATCTGTTGGCCCAAGACTACACCACCGAGAGCCTCTACAACGACGGCAACAGCGCCATCAACCGCACCACTGTTGCGGGCGGTGAAACACAGCTGCGCGTAACGGTAGAGACGCGCTTCTGAGGGTGGTATGATTCCTAGGTGAATTGATTCGCCTAGGGAACATCCTGAAAACCCCTGACGCCACCGATATGCTCCAGCCCGACGAAGCGAGCTTGCGCCTGGCGCTGGCCGAGGTGCGCGATTTACAGCGCACCGTCGCGGCCTTGCGCTCGGAGCTGGAGCAAGCGCATCAAGAGCGCCAGCGCCAGGTGCAGGATGCGGTCTCGGCCGCCCAAAGCGATATCCTGCAATTGCGCGACACCATCGTTGCCCTGCGCACCAGTCTCGAAAAAGCGGCGCAAGAGCGCATCGACGCCCAGCAGCAGGCCGCCGCCGCCCATCACGCCGAAATCGCTCACCTGCACGACACCATTCGCGCGCTACGTGCCGTGCTGGAGGAAAAAGCATGACAGCCAGCGACCAGCAGCCGGCCCTCAACGCCCAGCGCAAGCGGCTGCGGCAGGTTGAGTTGCTGCTGGAAGTGTCGCGCCGCATGGCCGCTTACGACACGCTGGACGAAATCCTCAACGCCCTGGTGGAAGTAACCACCGAAGAACTCGACGCTGAGCGCGGCACGCTATTCCTCAACGATGCCGAGACCGGCGAGCTGTTCTCGCGCGTAGCGCAAGGCAATATCCAACGCGAGATCCGCTTCCTCAACCACACCGGCATTGCCGGCCACGTGTTTACCACCGGCGAGGCGGTCATCATTGCCGATGCGTATGCCGATGCGCGCTTCAACCGTTCCATCGACGAGCAAACCGGCTTCGTCACACGCAACATTCTATGCGTGCCGATCAAGACCGTGAAGGGCGAGATTATCGGCGTGTCGCAAACGCTGAACAAGCGGCGCGGCAAATTCACCCGCAACGATCTGCAATTGCTGGAAGCGCTCACCACGCAAGGCACGCTGGCGCTGCAAAGCGCGCGCTTCCTCGAAAGCATGAAGAAGATCCGCCGTCAGGAGATGGAATTTATCGACGTGGTGTCGGAGGTCACGGCCGACATCAAGCTCGGCTCGCTGCTGCAAAAGGTGATGGGCGAGGCCACGCGCCTGCTCAACGCCGAGCGCTCGACACTGTTCCTCAACGATGAAAAGACCGGCGAGCTGTGGTCGGAGGTCGGGCAGGGCCTGGAGTCGCTGCAAATCCGTTTGCCCAATAACGCCGGGATTGCGGGCGCGGTGTTCACCTCGGGGAAGACCATCAACATTCCCTACGCCTATGCCGACCTGCGTTTCAATCCGGCATTCGACAAGCGCACCGGCTACTTCACGCGCTCGATTCTGTGCGTCCCCATCGTCAACAAGGCCGGCAAGCTTATCGGCGTGACACAGGTGCTGAACAAGCGCGGCGGCCCGTTCAGCAGCGAGGACGAATCGCGACTGCGCGCCTTCACCGCGCAAATCTCGATTGCGCTGGAAAACGCCAAGCTGTTTGCCGACGTCCAGCAGATCAAGAACTACAACGAGGCCATGCTGGAGTCGATGTCCAACGGCGTGATCACGCTGGACAGCCAGGAAAAGATCGTCACCTGCAACGAGGCCGGCCTGCGCATCTTGCGCACCAATGCGGCCAGCATCGTCGGCACGGCGGCCGGCGAGTTCTTCGGTGGCGCCAACAACTGGATCATGGATCGACTGCGGCAGGTGGAGGTCAACGAGTCGGCCGAGCATCTGATGGACGTGGAGCTGGTGCTCGGCGAGGAAACGCGTTCGGTCAACCTCAGCGTGCAGCCCTTGCTGTCGATGGAAAAGAAGCGCATCGGCTGGATGCTGATGATCGAAGACATCTCCAGCGAAAAGCGCCTGCGCTCGACCATGTCGCGCTACATGGATCCCGGCATTGCCGACCAGATGGTGGCCAATGGCGCCGAAATGCTGGGTGGCAAAAACGTGCCGGCCACGGTGCTGTTCTCCGATATCCGCAGCTTCACCACCATCACCGAGCAGTTGGGTGCGCAGGGTACGGTGACCATGCTCAATGAATACTTCACGCTGATGGTCGATTGCATCCAGCGCGAAGAGGGCATGCTCGATAAATTCATCGGCGACGCCATCATGGCCGCTTTCGGCATCCCGGTCGGCCACGAGGACGACCCGGATCGCGCCGTGCGTGCCGCCATCGCCATGGTCAACGAGCTGCGCATCTGGAATCTGGTGCGGGCGGGCGAGGGCAAGCCGCCGGTGGAAATTGGCATCGGCCTGAATACCGACCAGGTCGTGTCCGGCAACATCGGCTCCAAGAAGCGCATGGACTACACCATCATCGGCGACGGCGTGAACCTGGCGGCGCGGCTGGAATCGGCCTGCAAGCAATACGGCGCGCGCATCCTGATCAGCGAATTCACCTACCGGGCGCTGCGCGGCACCTACCGCACGCGCGAGGTCGATATCGTGGTGGTCAAGGGCAAGACCAAGCCGGTGTCGATTTACGAGGTGCTCGACTACCACACCGAGGAAAGCTATCCCTCGCTGCAAGAAGCCATGGGCCTGTTCCGCAACGGCCTGCAAAGCTACCGCAAGCGCAACTGGAACGCCGCCTGCAAGGTGTTTGAGGAAGTGCTGGCCCTGAATCCGCGCGATCAAGTGGCTGAACTGTATGTCGACCGCTGCCGCCACATGGCGGTCAATCCGCCGCCAGACAATTGGGACGGCACGTTTATCATGGAATCCAAGTGAATGAAAATCCCCCGGAGTACGCTGGAACAGTGGCAGGTGCTGCAAGCCATTATTGAGTGCGGCGGTTATGCGCAGGCGGCCGAGGCGCTGCACCGCAGCCAATCCTCGGTCAGCTACATGGTCGCCAAGCTGCAAGAGCAATTGGGCGTGGAGTTGCTGGAAATAGACGGCCGCCGCGCGCGATTAACCCGGAATGGCGAAGCCTTGCTGTCCAAAGCGCGCGAGTTATTAGGCGACGCTTTCCAATTGGAGCAATTGGCCGGTAGTTTGGCCGAGGGCTGGGAGCCGCAAGTGAGCATTGCAGTCGATAGCCTATTCCCGGTCGAATTACTCGTGCAAGTGCTGCGCGATTTTGAACCGTGGGCAAAACATACGCGCGTGAATCTGGAAGAAACCGTGTTATCCGGTTCTGAAGACGCCTTGCTGGAAAAGCGCGTGGATATTGCGATTGTCAGCCGTATTCCTTCCGGCTTTCTCGGCGATGCATTAATGGATATCGAGTTTGTCGCCGTGGCCCACCCTTGCCATCCATTGCATGCGCTGGGGCGGGAACTGGAAGTCGATGATTTAAGCCGCAACCTGCATATCGTGGTGCGCGATTCAGGCACCTTGAATCCGCGTGACCATGGCTGGTTGAATAGTAATCAGCGCTGGAGTGTAACCAGTCCTCATACCCGGCTTGAAATGATTTGTAATGGAATTGGCTTTGGCTGGCTGGCGGAACACAAAATCCGAAAACAATTGGAGCAAGGCCTGCTCAAGCCTTTGCCCTTGCGCGTAGGGCAGCGCCGCAAACTCGCCTTATCGCTAGTGGTGGCCAATCCTGAATTGGCCGGGCCGGCCACTTGCCGCTTAGCTAATTTAATCCGCAAGGTTGTCGTAGACGGAATACAGGTGCGTCCATTATGTGAATGACGCGTGCATTTAAGTTGTGGAAAATATTCACTTTTATCGCTATATTGGAATATCGCTAGAGTGCAGCCGCCAAATTATGGTAAATTGCGCCTATCAAATAACCCTCGCAACGAAGGAATTAAGATGACGACTTACCAGGAATACAAAGCGAAGATCGCTGAACTGGAAAATTTGGCTGAATCTGCCCGTAAAAACGAAATTACGCAGGCGAAAGAAAAAGTCGCGGCTATCATGCGCGAATACGGCCTGACCATTGCGGATCTGGGCGGCGTAGCCAAGGTTAAAACGTCCAAGCCGCGCGCTCCGGTGCCAACCAAGTACCGTGACGACGCTACCGGCCAAACCTGGACGGGCCGCGGCCGCGCTCCAAAATGGCTGGAAGGTAAGAACAAAGACGATTATCTGATTAAGTAATTCGCCTTCCAAGGCCGGCGCCGAGGTTATATTCGTATAACCCGGCGCCGGCTTTTTTATTCTCGGCGCGCGTTAATTTTTGTAGCGCAGCCAGCCGAGCGAGGGCATTTCATGAGATGATAGCGAAATGCCATCGATCCCTCTGTTCCCGCTGAAGACGATCTTGTTTCCTGACGGCCATTTGCCGTTACAGGTGTTTGAAGTGCGCTATCTCGATTTAGTGAAGCGCTGCATCGCCAAGGGAGAAGAATTCGGCGTGGTCTCGCTGCTGGACGGCAGCGAAGTGCGCGTGCCCGACCAGCACGAAACCCTGTCCGCCTGCGGCACCATGGCGCGCATCCTCGACTGGTCGGCGCCGCTGCCGGGCCTGCTGCAAATTTCCTGCATCGGCACCACGCGCTTCCAGATCAAGTCGGCGGAGCAGCTCAAGCACGGCCTGTGGATGGCCGAGGTGGACGAGGTGGCGGAAGACATGGTGGTGCCCATCCCGACCGAGCAGCAGGACGTGGCCAACGCGCTGGGCGCGCTGATCCGTTCCTTGCAGAAGAAGCAGATTTCCACCGCCAATATGTCGCTGGCGCCGCCGTACCGGCTCGATGAGGCGGGTTGGGTCGCCAACCGCTGGTGCGAACTGCTGCGGCTGGACATGGAAGAAAAGCAGCGCCTGCTGCTGCAGGAAAATCCGGTACTGCGGCTGGAGCTGGTGCAGGACGTGCTCAGCGAGAACGGCCTGCTCGACAACATCTAATCGGCGTGTGCCTCGCTGGGATCTTCCAGCGCATGCACCCGCACCGACCACATCACGCCAGCAATCAACAGCACCACGGCGGCAATCTCCAGCGCGCGCGCCAGTTGCTGCTTGTAGATAAAGCCGTACAGCAGCGCAAACAGCGTCTCGAACAGGATGAGTTGACCGGACAAGGTCAGCGGCACTTTGCGGCTGGCGACATTCCACAGGTGATTGCCGATCACCGAGGCGCCCAGGGCCAGCAGCGCGTTGACGATCCAGAACACCGTCCAGTCGCGGCCGCTGGCAACTGCTGCCGCGCCGGTTACATCGCCATGGAAGATGGCAAACGCCACCAGCGCAATCACCAGCGCAATCAGGCCGCTGGAAATGCCGTACAGCGACGACCACTCGCCACTGCTGAAGTGTGGATTGCGCTTGAGGTAGCGCGCGTTATCGACCGAATACCACGTCCAGCAGGCCAGCGCGCCGGTCGCGCACAGCACGCCCAGCAGCTTGGCGTTGAACGGCATGCCGTTGCCCACGTCGTGCGTGAACACGTCGATATTGATGCAGGCGATGCCGGCCGCCACCAGCAGCAGCGGCAGCAGCAGTTGCTTGAGCGGCACCGAGCCGTGATCCTTGTGGCCCATCAGCGTGACGGAAATCGGCAGCACGCCGATGATCAGCGAGGTCGCAGCCACGCCGGCCAGCTTCACGCCCAAGGCCAGCAGCATGTAGTAGACGATGTTGCCGGCCAGCGCGTGCTTGACCATGGCGATAATATCGTTGCGATCCAGGCGGCGTAGCAGCGGCGGCAGGCGCATGCCCATCAGGCTGGCGGCGATCAGGCCGTAGGCGATGTAGCGGCCGCACGCCATTTCCAGCGGCGTGAAGGCGCTCAGGAACACCGGCGTGATGAACACCATGCCCCACATCGCGCCCGCCAGCAGTCCACACAACACGCCGTGCCACATCGTTGAAGTCCTCAGTCGAGAGTATTGAGAGCAGTGCAGAGCCACCAGACGGCAGCGAGGTTGGCCGCTACGCTAGCCCAGTAGGCCAATTGAAACGACGTCTTGACCGTTTTATGCCGCAGCGTCTGTTGCGCCAGCAGGCCGCCGGGCCAGCCGCAGCACAGGCCGAGCAAGAGCAGGGTGCGCTCGGGGATGCGGCGGCGCTGCTGGCGCGCCGCCGACTTGTCGATCGCGTAGGCGACGAAACAAGCGATGCTGGCGGCGCCGTACAGCGACGCCAGCCATAGCCATGCGGCCGGAATCAGAAGTAGCTCAGGCCGAGCGCGGCCTTGACTTCGTCGGCGGTCTGCGCCGCCACTTCGCGCGCGCGCATGGTACCTTCTTTCAGCATCTGCATGATGTAGCCCTTGTCTTGCGCCAGCTCTTCGCGGCGGGCGCGGATTGGCGCCAGCATTTCCTGCAGCACCAGCTCCAGGCGCTTCTTGACGATGGAATCGCCCAGGCCGCCGCGCACGTAGTGGGCTTTCATTTCTTCCAGCTTGTCTTTTTCAGGATCGAAGGCGTCCAGGTAGATGAAGGCAACATTGCCTTCCAGGTGGCCAGGATCTTCCACGCGCAGGTGCAGCGGGTCGGTGTAGACCTTTTTTACGGCGGCGGTGATCTCGGCGGCGCTGGCGCCCAGATTGATGGTGTTGCCCAGCGACTTGCTCATCTTGGCCTTGCCGTCGATACCCGGCAGGCGGCCGATGTCCGGCACCAGTGCTTTGCACTCGACCAGGATTTCCTTGTCGGCGATGCGGTTGAAGCGGCGCACGATTTCATTGGTCTGCTCGATCATCGGGATTTGGTCTTCGCCGACCGGCACCAGCGTCGCTTTGAAGGCCGAGATGTCGGCCGCTTGCGAAGCAGGGTAGGTCAGGAAGCCGGCCGGGATGTCGCGCTCGAAGCCGCGCAGGGCGATTTCGGTCTTCACGGTCGGATTGCGCTCGAGGCGGGCCACGGTGACCATGTTCAGGTAGTAGAAGGTCAGCTCGGCCAGTTCTGGAATCTGCGACTGGATCAGGATGGTCGACTTGGCTGGGTCGATGCCCACAGCCAGATAGTCCAGCGCCACTTCAACCACGTTGCGGTGCACCTTGTTGGTGTCGTCCATATTGTCGGTCAGCGCTTGCGAGTCGGCCAGCATGATGAATTGCTTGAACTCGTGCTGGTACTGCACGCGGTTGCGCAGGCTACCGACGTAGTGGCCGAGGTGCAGCGGGCCGGTCGGGCGGTCGCCGGTCAGAATGATTTGCGGGCCTTTCGGCGCGACGGCGACGGCTTCGGTAGTGGACTGTTCAGGCAGACTCATCAGGGTTCCTTTGCTTGCCCCGGTCTGGATGTAAAAACGCCACCAGACGAGGGCGGCGTTGATAAAAATATCACATCACTAGTGTAGACAGTGGCCGCTCGCGCTAGGAGCGGCGCCAATACGTGCGGGTGTGAAGTGGGGCATAAAAAATCATGGCCGTATGGTTGCAGTTTGGTGGCGGTCTGTCAAGGGTGGTATATTGTCCCACTGGAAACTTTTTCTTGGAGCCGATATGCGCCGTACTGTTGTTGCAGCATTGCTTGCTTTTTCTTTCCCCGCCTTTGCGCAAACGCCGGCCATGGCGCCGGATATCCCAGCCAAGTTCGATATCGCCATTCCCAACGCCGACTATATCAAGCGCGATGTCATGATTCCGATGCGCGACGGCGTCAAGCTGCACACGGTGATCGTGGTCCCGAAAGGCGCCCAGCACGCGCCCATCGTCCTGACCCGCACGCCGTATAACGCCAGCGGCCGCGCCAATCGCAATGCCAGCCCGAGCATCCTCGCCACCGTCGGCCAGGGCGATGAAACCATGGTCAGCGAAGGCTACATCCGCGTATTCCAGGACGTGCGCGGCAAATACGGCTCGGAAGGCGACTACGTGATGACGCGCCCGCTGATCGGCCCCCTCAACGCCAGCCGCACCGACCATTCCACCGATGCGTGGGACACCATCGACTGGCTGGTGAAAAACATCCCTGAATCCAACGGCAAAGTCGGCATGATCGGCTCTTCGTACGAAGGCTTCACCGTGCTGATGGCGCTGGTGGACCCGCATCCGGCCCTCAAAGTCGCCGTGCCGATGAGCCCCATGGTCGACGGCTGGCGCGGCGACGACTGGTTCCACAACGGCGCCTTCCGCATGCCGAATCTGGCTTACATCGCCCGTCAAACCGGCGCCAAGAGCGGCGGCAAAGACATGGCCACCGGCGTTTATGACGATTACGAAGGCATGCTGCGCGCCGGTTCGGTCTCGAATTACGCCGCCAGGTTCGGCCTCGATCAGCTGAACTTCACCAAGAAATTGTTCGAGCACCCAGCCTACGATAGCTACTGGCAGCACCAGGCGCTGGACAAAATCCTCGCCAGGCGCGCGCTGAAAGTGCCGACCATGACGGTGGTCGGCTACTGGGATCAGGAAGACATCTACGGCGCCTACGCCGTATATGAAGCGCTGGAACCGAAGGACAGCGCCAACGACAAGAACTACCTAGTGGTCGGCCCATGGCGCCACAGCGGCGTCAATTACGAGGGCTCCAGCCTCGGCGCGCTGAAGTTCACCGGCGACACCGCGCTGGAATTCCGCCGCGACTTCATGCAGCCTTTCCTCGATCAATACCTGAAGGACGGTGCGCCGGTTGCCAATACGCCGCCAGTGCTGTTCTACCAGACCGGCATCAATCGCTGGCAGAAACTGCCGCAATGGCCGGTGGCGCAAGCGGCCAAGCCGATCTACCTGCAAGCCGGTTCCAAACTGGGCTTCGATGCGCCGCAAGAAGGCTACGACGAATACGTCTCCGATCCGGCCAAGCCGGTGCCGTTCGTACCGCGTCCGGTGCGCATGGGGGATGGCAATGTGTGGCGTCCGTGGCTGGTGAGCGATCAGCGCAGCTTCTCCGACCGTCCAGACGTGCTGACCTACGTGACCGAGCCGCTGAAAACCAAGGTACAAATCGCCGGCCAGCCGATGGTCAACCTGTTTGCCGCCACCACCGGCACCGATGCCGACTGGGTGGTGAAACTGATCGACGTCTACCCGGACGAAGTGCCGTCGCAACCGGAGCTGGGCGGCTACCAGCTGGGCATCGCCATGGATATTTTCCGTGGCCGCTACCGCAACAGCCTTGAAATGCCATCGGCGATTCCGGCCAACTTGGTGGAGCGCTACCGTTTTGCGCTGCCGAATGCGAATCACGTATTCATGCCGGGCCACCGCATCATGGTGCAAGTGCAGTCAAGCTGGTTCCCGCTGTACGACCGCAATCCGCAAACCTATGTGCCGAACATCTTCTACGCCAAGCCGTCCGATTATCAGAAGGCGACGCTGAAGGTGTATCACAACAGCGCCGTTGAATTGCCTATCGTAGAAACGAAATAAACGGTTTAGCGCGGACGCACGCTGTCATTCAGCACGTCCGCGCGGAAGTAGTGCAGATAGCCTTCCATGATTTGATTGGACTTGCCGGCTTTTTCCAGCGCCTCGCGGATCACCGCCTGGTCTTCCGGCTTCAGCGCGTTGGAGATGTAAGCGCCGCTCTGGTGCCATGGCAGTTCCGGGATCGCCTCCGTCTTCAGTTTGTCCTGCAAGCCGTGCACGCGCGGATCGCGGCGGATCGCGCCGGCCATCAGCGTCGGCCCCATGATGGTGACGTCGGCGGAACCAGCGTGCAGCAGGCGCGCCACGCCAATCACATCCACCTCCATGAATAAACGGCCTTGCTTTTGCAGCTCGTCGATCAGCGCCGCGTAAGGCTCGCCGTAATCGAAACCGCGCACCACCGCCACGCGCAGTTCCTTGCGTGCCAGCAGATCCTGTGCACTGGTAATCGGCGCGCGGCCGTTGTTCACGGAGATCAGCATGGCGCGATGATTAATCATCGGGATAAACGTGCCGAATTGATCGCGCGCCGGCGTGCGCGACGCCGGCACCAGCACGTCCGCCGTGCCGGCCTTGAACATCGCTACTTGACGCGCACGCGGCACCACGGTGAATGCGAACTGGCAGCCAACCTTGGGGCCGATGGCGCGCAGCAGATCGGGATAAATGCCTTTCACGCTCAAGCCATCGACAATCACGCTAGCGCCGTTGGCCGACACCGGCGCAGCGATCTCGCGCGAGCAGCCGGCCATCGCGTTATGGGCGGCAAACGCCATCAACAACAATGCCCACCTCATGCTGGCACCGTATGCTTGCCGAAGTAGCGCTGCGCCACGACGATGGCGATCGCCTGCATCACGGCGCAGACGAAGAAGGTGCTGCCGACGCGCCAATCGCTGGAAGAGAGGTGGCTGACCTCTGCCAAAATCGCGGATCCCAGCAGCGGCATGATGATCACGCCCACGCTGCTGATCGATTGCAGCGATCCCATTAACTCGCCTTGCTCGTTCGGCGGCGTGGTCTTGGAGATCAGGCTTTGCAGGGCAGGGCCGATGGCGAACGACAGCACATTGCACATAATGAGCACGTACATCATCCAGCCTTGCGTCGCCAAGCCATACAACAGATAAGTGATGGCGCCGGACACCAGACCAAGCACCGACAGCTTCACTTCGCCGAAGCGTTTAATCAGCACGCCCAGCAAACCGGCTTGCACCACGGCCGCCGTCAAGCCGACGCAGAACAGCGCGGCGCCGTTCTGGCCCGGCGTCCAGTTGAAGCGGAAGGTGGTGTACAGCACCCAGGTCGTTTGCAGCATCATGGCGGCCAGCGTGACCAGCGTGTAGGTGACGATCAAACCGCGAATGTCAGTACGGCGCGCCAGCTTGGCCAGCGCGGCGAGCGGATTAATCTTCGACAGCGTGAACGGCGAGCGGCGATCTTGCGGCAGCGATTCCGGCACCACGAAATAACCGTAGACGAAGTTCGCCACCGACAGCGCACCTGCCACATAAAACGGCAAGTGCAAATCAACGCTACCCAGCAGCCCGCCCAGCATCGGCCCGCAGATAAAGCCGAGGCCAAACGCCGCACCGACCTTGCCGAAGCTCTTGGCGCGGTTCTCCGGCGTCGAGATGTCCGACGCGTAGGCCGATGCCACCGACATGCTGGCCGACGACATGCCGCCGATCACGCGGCCGATGAACAGGCAAGCCAGATTCGGCGCCCACGCGGTGGTGAAAAAGTTGATCGCCATGCCGGCCATGGAGTACAGCAGCACCGGGCGGCGGCCGACGCGGTCGCTGATCGCGCCCAGCATCGGCATAAAAATGAATTGCATCAAGCCGAAAACGGCGCTCATCAAGCCATACCAGTAGGCTTGATTGTCGCGCGAGCCGGTGAACTCTCCCACCAGAACCGGCAGCACCGGCACAATCAGGCCGATGCCCAGCATGTCGATGAAAACGCAGATCAGTACAAAATTCAGATTACCAGCAGTTACAGGTTTGCTCATGGATACTCGACATCTCAGGTTACGGCGCGGCCGGGCTAGCGGCCCATTCAGCAATAAAGTTGTCGCGGAAGGCGATCAGTTCATTCAAGCGGTTTTCGGCCAAGCGGCGGCCGGCCGCGGTTTGCATCTTGCCGGGCAGGGTGGCCAGCTTGGTGTCGATGTGATCGAGCGCGTAGGCCTTGTCATTGAGGTCGCGGTGCAGCGCCATCGGATCGTCCGGGTGCGCCAGCGCCGAATCCATGCGTCCCGCCGTGTAGAACAGGCGCGCCAGCCCGACCGCGCCCAGCGCGTCCAGGCGGTCGGCGTCCTGCACGATCTTGGCTTCGATGGTCTCGGGGCGGATGCCGGCCGAGAAGCTGTGGCTCTCAATGGCGTGCGCCACGGCGGCCAGCTTGTTCGGCGGGAAATCCAGCTCGGCCAACTGGCGGCTGGCCAGCCGCGCCGCCTTGCGCGAGGCGAGGTGGCGCTCGGGATCATTCTTGGGCAAGTTGACCAGGTCATGCAAATAGCAGCCGGCCAGCACGATCAGCGGATCGGCTTCGGGATAATCGTCCAACAGCAGACTGGCGTTACGCCAAACCCGGTGCAGGTGGTTGGTGTCGTGGGCGCCATCGATGCCCGGAGCCGCGTTGGCCAAGGCGACCAGGCGCGGGTGCCAGCTATTGAGCAAGCTATTCATCGTTCTCCCTGAATGTGGACGATTTTGCCAAATCATACAGCCTCGCGCATGGCTTGTGCAGGGTAAAAACCGTGGTTGAAATAATAATCTGAATATTGCAATAAGGTTATTTATTGCCGCAGCGCATTTAATTGGTGCTATTGACCTTGACTTGGGGTAACATTACGGTCAGTCACTTTAGCAATGAAGGAAAACCAATGTCTAACGTAAGCGAACTGCACGCCACGGCCAACAATGCCGGCGAGTATCTGGCCTTTACCCTGGGCCAGGAAGAGTACGGCATCGATATTCAAAAAGTCAGCGAAATCCGCAGCTACGAAACCCCGACCCGCATTGCCAATGCGCCGGAATTCGTCAAGGGCGTAGTCAACCTGCGCGGCATCATCGTGCCGATCGTCGACATGCGCATCAAGTTCAACCTGGGCACCCCGACCTATGACCAGTTCACCGTGGTCATCATCCTCAACATCGGCCACCGCGTGGTGGGCATGGTGGTGGATCGCGTGTCGGACGTGACCACGCTGCTGCCGGAACAAATCAAACCGTCGCCGGAAATCGGCTCGGCCATGAATACCGACCACATCGTCGGCCTCGGCACCATCGACGAACGCATGCTGATCCTGGTCGATATCGACAAACTGATGTCCAGCGCGGACATGGGCCTGATCGAAAGCACCGCACTGGCAGCGTAATTCCCACCGGGCGTGTCCCGATGCTGCTGTCCCGTAGTTTTGTTTTGGATTTACTGTGAGAGGTAGGTGCAAGAATGAATATGTTGGCGAATATCAGTATCGGAAAACGCCTGGCTTTGGGCTTCACGATCATTTTGGCGTTTGCGATGCTAATCACCGGCATCAGCGTTTGGCGCTTGCAGGGCGTGGCCACGGCCACCGCCGACATGATGCAAGTGCCGCTGGCCAAGGAGCGCATGATCTCCGACTGGTCGGGCAAAATTGATAGCGGTATCCGCCGCACCACCGCCATCGCGCGTAGCAGCGACCCTTCGCTCGGCGCTTACTTCGCCGAAGAATCCAAGGCCTCCTCGGCCGCTTCCTCCGAACTGCAAAAGAAAATCGAAACGCTGATCTCGGATGCGGACGAGAAGGAGCTGTTCACCCGCATCGGCGAGCAGCGCAAAGTCTATCTCTCCTCGCGCGACCAGATCGCCAAGCTGAAAACGGCCGGCGAACTGGAAGAAGCCAACAAGGTTTTTGAAAACGTGTTCCGTCCTGGGACTGCGGCTTACCAATCGCTGATCGTTGAACTGCTGAAGATGCAGCGCGCGAAAATCGACGCCTCCGCCGCGCACATCGATGATATCGCTTCAAGCAGCCGCAATCTGTTGTACGTGCTGGCGCTGCTGGTGCTGGCCTTTGGCGTCACTTGCGCCTGGCTGCTGACCGCTGGTATCACTGGCCCGCTGCAAGAGGCGGTGTCGGTGGCGCGCCGCGTGGCCGATGGCGATCTGACCGCGCATATCGACGATAGCGCCAAGGATGAAACGGGCCAGTTGCTGTCGGCGCTGAAGGATATGAACAGCAGCTTGCTGACCATCGTGACCGAGGTGCGTAGCGGGACGGATCACATCACCACCTCGTCGTCGGAAATCGCGCAGGGTAATCAGGACTTGTCGCGCCGCACCGAGCAGCAGGCGGGCGCGCTGGAAGAAACCGCATCCTCGATGGAAGAATTGACGTCGACCGTGAAGCACAATGCGGACAACGCGCGCCAAGCGAATCAGCTGGCGGCATCGGCGGCGCAGGTGGCGGTTAAAGGCGGCGAAGTGGTGGCGCAGGTTGTGGGCACCATGGATTCGATCAACCAGTCGTCCAGCAAGATCGTGGATATTATCGCGGTGATTGATGGTATCGCGTTCCAGACCAATATTTTGGCCTTGAATGCGGCAGTTGAAGCGGCGCGCGCCGGTGAGCAGGGTCGTGGCTTTGCCGTGGTGGCGTCGGAAGTGCGTAATTTGGCGCAGCGTTCGGCATCGGCTGCTAAGGAAATCAAAGCGCTGATTGGCGACTCGGTTGAGAAGGTGAATCTGGGTAGTAAGCTGGTGGCTGATGCCGGTAACACGATGGGCGAGATTGTCTCCAGCGTGCAGAAGGTCAGCGACATGATTAGCGAGATTACTGCGGCCAGCAGCGAGCAAAGCGCCGGCATCAACGAAGTGAATCACGCGATTGGTTCGATGGACGCGGTGACGCAGCAGAACGCGGCGCTGGTGGAAGAAGCTGCGGCTGCGGCGGAATCGATGCAGCAGCAAGCAGCAGCGCTGGCGAAAGCGGTAAGCGTGTTCAAGGTAAATGACACGGGGTTTACCCCGCGTACCCCAAGCGCAGCCCTAAATCGTCGTCCGCTGCAACTAGCTGCCGCCCGCAACTGAATTTGCCGGAACCGCATAACCCGCACTGCGGCGACCGAGGGTCTGACCCCGTACGGGGTCAGACCCTAAACTTTTGGGGTGACAGCGCGGCTCAATCGCGCGCCCGGTCTCCGATAGCATGCTGCGACAAGCGGTCTGCGTCACCGTTGCGGTGGCGCGGCACCCAGCGCAGTTGTACAGCGCCCAGCGCCGACATCAACTCCACCACGCGCGCCCGATGCTCCTCCAATCCCTTGGCGCCGCGCGCCGCGCCCAGATTCACATCATTCACCACCACTTGGCTATCGCCGCAGACGGCAAGCTCCGTCGCCCCCATCTTGACGGCCGCCTCCAGCAGCGCCGTCAGCGCCAGATACTCCGCCTCGCTGCTATTTCCATGCCCCGCGCGGCGGCTAATCTCCACCCGCTGGCCATCTGGCCCGCACAACAGCGCACCAATCCCAATCTGTCCCGGATTGGGATGCGCCGAACCATCAAACCATCCACGCCAGGCGGCAACCGGCTGCATGCCAGCCTTCCGCACCGCCAGCTTATGCGCGGCATTCGCCCGTCTTGCCAAGCGCCGCTCATCGTCGCGCAACCGCAACTGCTCGCGCTCGGCCAATAACTGCGTCAACCCAGCCACACCAGCGGCCAACGTCAGCACCTGAAGCAAAGCCTGCGCCTCGCTTAACTGCGAGCGCGCCGCCAAACGACGAGCGGCCACGCGCTCGCCCTTGAAGGCGGCCGTGGCCAAACTCTCAAACTCAATATGTTCCATTAATCGCGACGACGGTTATCCGGGTGATGATCATACCTGTTCGGCACACCGTCGCCATCACGGTCGCGGTCATAGCGGTTAGGAACACCGTCGTGATCACGATCACCGCGTCCATGATGATCGCCGCGATTGTCGTGGCGGTCGTAGCGATTCGGTATGCCGTCATGATCGCGGTCGCCGCCAGGGCCGCGCTCCCAGCGCGCTTCTTCGCGATACCAGCGGCCATCGCGCTCCGTCCAGCGAGGCTGTGCATAGACATAGCCCGGACGCGAAGCAATCCAATTACCGCCTACCCAAACGTGGCGATTAGCGCGCCATTCCCAATAGCCGGGCGCCCAGATATAGCCGGGGCGCGGCTCGGGAATCCGTTCATAACGCGGAGGAGGCGGCGCAACCGTGATGTAGTCAACGCGCGAAGGACCGTTATCGACTACCATCCAGCCGGCAGGCGTCAAACGCCAGCCGCCATCGGCGCGTACCCATTCAGCAGGACGCCAGTAGCTGCCGACACGTTCGCGCTCCCAATGGCCGCCGGCCCAAACGTGGCGATGACCGTCCCAATTCCAGTAGCCGGGCGCCCAGATGTAGCCGCGGCGCGGCGCTGGTACGCTCTCGAAACGGGGCGCCGGCGGTGCGTTGCCGATCACGAGGCTGACGCCGACCTGCGCGGATGCGATGTTAGGGGTAAAAGCTGCTGCGCTCAGCGCAAGCATGGCAGTGGCGAAAATTGGCTTAAGCATGATATGTCCTCCGTCTTCTAGACTACGCTGGTTCCAGCGCTTGGAAGAACTATATCAAGTGGTACAAGGCCTTGCCTTGAATGATGCAGTTTCTTACATATGACACAAAACTGTATTTAGATCGCGTTGGCTTTCTTGGCATCGGCTGCCAGCGTGGTGGCGCGTTCTTCCAGCAGCGATTGCAGCTTCTGTTCAGCGGTCAGGCGCTTTGCGCTGACGACCACCACTTGCATGTTTGGATCTTGCGCTGCCACGTTGGATTGATCGAGGGCGTAAGTTGCGCCGCAGGCCAGAGCCACAGTAACGACGAACAGGGCTTCGAAGTTTTTCAGGACGTTCATTTTGCTTCCTTTCGGTGGTTAAAGTGAGTTTCGATGTGCTCACTGTATCCAAAGCCTCGTCAAGCCGCACCGGGATTGCGACGAGCCGCATTTTTAGCGGGCCAAAATGCGTTTTGGCGCGATAAGAGGCTGGTTTTTCCTGAGTTTTTCCTTGCCCCTCTGCTAAGCAAAAGCAGATTCCGACCACCAGCGCGAGGGGCATATGCCGCGACTTATCCATTCGAACATGCAACCGAGGCCTGTGCGCCGTGGCTTCCCAACGCGGATGGCATGGGTGGTGCTGGCGGGCCTGTGCGTGGTACTGGGCGGCGGCGCGCTGATCGCCGGCCATGCGCGTCACCTGGCTGCGGCGACGGCCAGCACGCCGCAATCGGCGGCTAACGTTCGGGCGGCGAATGCCTATCGGGCGGTGCTGCCGGGTGTGGCCTTCACGGTGCCTGAGCAGGCCGGCGTCAGTACGACGCTGCATCCCGATGGCGCGCTGTTGATTGCGGCAGGCTTGCAAGCCGCACCGCCGGTGCGGGTGGATCTGTGCAGCCAAATGCGCAGTCCGACCGATCCGCGCTTGCTGCCGCTGCGTCTCGGCTATCGCTTCGATGACGTCAAGCGCTGGGTGGCGCGCAATCAGGAAGCCAATGTGCAAATCGCTCTGCGCAACGTGCTGCTGGTGGCGGATCGCAGCAATGACGCGGTGCCGGAGATTCAAATTGAGGGGACGGCGCGCGCCGATTTCACCGATCCGCTGAGCGAGCCGCTGCAACTGAGCTGGCGCAGCAGGCAGGCCGACACCCGCTGGTTGAGCGACGCCAGCTTCGGCCAAGTGGAGCAGGGCGCTAGCGGCCAAGTGGCGCTGCGCCAGCAAGGATGGCTGCTGTGGGGCGCGAATGCCGCGCTGCGCATCGAACGCCGCACCAATGCCATGTGCCCGCAAGCCGGCGAGTTGCTGGTGCAGATGTATCGGCCGGCGCCCGCTGCCGCCACAGCCAACATCATGCCGGCGCTGGTTACCGCCTTCCCGGCACGCGGCCGCGCTGTCAGCACCTATCTCGCTCCCGGCTCCTACCAGATTCCCGCTGCTGCCGCCGGCGCACTGGAAGACCAGTCCTTGTTCGAGCAACTCCAAGCCCAGGGCCTGATCCGCCTGGCGCGCAGCGGCGCGATCGAAATCGCTCCGCGCGATCTGCCGCAATGGCAAGCCGCTGCCGCCAGCGAACGCGCTGCCGAACTGCGCGACTGGAAGCAAATCCAGCCCGGCCCCGCCACGCACAAACTATTCAAGCGCCTTTACTACCAGGCTGACGGCGCCTACGTCCGCCAACAAATCGACATCTACAACAGCGAACGCCGCTTGCTGGCATGGCGCGTCAAAGCCCCCGATGGCCTGGCAATAGAGTGGGCCGCCAGCACAGGCGCCAACGCAGCCATCGGCAACGCGCCGGTAATGATCGCCACCACCAGCCAAATGCCCGTCGCCGCAGCGCGCCTCTTCGCGTCGCTGCCGCAAGGCTGGCAAGCATGGACTCGCGTCGCTCGCTGGCCGCAAGCCGGCGATAGCGGCGACGTCCGTCCAGTAGTCCGTCTCAGACTAGCACTGCCTGGCCCCGCCAGCGGCGGCGAAGTCCTGCAAATGCTGGTCGCCGGCCACGTTGGCAGCGGCGTTACCGGCGCTGACGCGCGTTTCGCTCCCGCCTGCACCGGCCGCGCTTGCGTTAACAGCAGCGACGTCCAACAAATCACGCTCACGCTGCAAGCTGGCGCGCGCAGCGTGCAACTCGACGTCCAGCCACTGGACTTCAACGCGCCGGAAGACCAGAAATACCGCCATCTGCGCGTGGCCGGTGGACGCCTGATCTGGCAGCCGCTCGTCGCAACCGACAGCAACACATCCCGCGCTGCGGCCCCATCGCCAGTTCAACTGCAAGACCGCAACGGCACGAACCTGTGGATCGACGGCGCGCCCACCGAATCCGCCATCGAAGCCGGCCTCGCACCACTGCTAGGCCTCAATCCCGAACATAGCAACAGCATCGCCGGCATGCTGGCACGCCTGCCCAGCGACGGCGCCGTCAACGCCAAGCTCACACTCGACTTGCCACTGCAAGCCCTCAGCCAGCGCGTACTCGATTGCGTCGCCATGCAGCGCGGCCGCTGGGAAGCCGGCCGCTGCGCCTTCGGCCAGCCCATTCCTGAAGGCCGTCACGCCGGCGTCATCATCCTCGACACTGAAACCGGCGATATACTCGCCGCAGCCGGCGCCGGCACGGGCCGCGTCACCAGCACCAACTGGGCCGAAGTGCGCGACTTCGACCGCACCAGCCCCGCGCGCAGCCCATTGCGCCTGCCAGCCTTGCAGCACGACGGCGGCGCTCACCAAAGCCCCGGCTCGACCTTCAAAGTAGTGAGCGCACTAGGACTGGAAATCGCCGCCCAAGGCGACCCGCAGATCGACGCACTGCTAGGCGGCATGCCGCTCCCCGCCATCAATAAGCTGGCGGCGCAGCGAGGCTACGGCTTCCAAACCGACGCCGCCGCCTATCCGCTCAATCCGCGCCTCGCGCATATCACCAACTACCGCGAACAAAGCCTGGATCGCCGCGCGCAGGAAGGCCGTCTTGGACTGGCGCAAGCGCTGACCTACAGTCTAAATACCTGGTTCGCTTGGTCGAGCGAATTGAGTGACCGCAGCCTGTTCGGCCGTCCAGACGGCGGCGCGCCCGACCTGCAAGCGCTGGACGCCGATGCGCTAGACGGCATCCGGCCCATCGTCGCCGCCGCACATCGCCTTGGCTTCGAACAGTCGCTGCGACTAGACGGCGGCCTGCTGCCGGCGGATTTCAACTGGCGCACATGGGACGCATTGCAAGCCACGCCCGCCCACATGGATCCTATCCATACTCGCCACGAGCTGCGCCAAATGGCCATCGGCCTGCGCATGCAGACCACGCCGCTGCAAATGGCGCTGGCCTCGGCGGCGGTCGGGCAGGGCAGAGTCGTCACGCCGCGCATGCTGCTGTCGCTGGATCGCAAAGACAGCGTGATGCAGCCTGCACCGCCGCTCGGCATCCGCCTAGACCGCATCAAGGCCGGCATGAAAGGCGTGGTCGATGTCGGCACTGGCGCGGGCGCATTCCGTGGCGCGGCGCTGGCCGGCGTGCGTCCCGGCTTGTACGGAAAAACCGGCACCGCACCCAGCGGCGACGACACCGCGACCGTCTGGTTCACCGGCTGGCTGGAAGCAGGCAGCTTGCCGGGCCAGACACACCGCCTGGCGATGGCGGCCTTCGTCAGCCACTCCGACGCCACCGGCGGCGAGCACGCCGCGCCGGTCATCGCCGCCATCCTGTCCACGCTGGCATCGCAGAACCATGAACAGAAGGGGAAATAGCCTTGTAAACGGAATAATGAAATCTGCCTTTTTATGGCATGCTGGAGGAGCTTTTTGATTTATCCAACTCACACAGGACTTTATGCGCTTGCCAGGAACCCGGTACCAGGAGCACGGCTGGGAACAAGTGCGCAAGCTGCTGGGGCTATGCTCATTGCAGGCCTTCCGGCAGATTGAGATGCACCATGTGCTCGAACCCGGGCAGCACGCCGTGCTGCTCGACGCTTATACCGATGCGGTAGCGGCATCGCTGCGCGCCAACGCCCGCACCGCGCGCGGCGAGGCGGAGGGCAATAGCTACGGCGAGAGTGTCTATGAACTTTCGCTAGGCTTGCTGTTTGAATTGCAGGCGCAGACCGCGTACTGGACGGCGTTCGTTGCAGCCATGGCGGTTGAATATGCTCGCAGTGGCGCGTTCTGGCTCGACGCCAGCGCCGAGGGGGTGCTGCGCAAGAAGGTCAATGACATGTACGCCACCCTGCGTGACAAGGTCGATGCGGACAACTACATCGTCGCCACAGGGCGCGACTGCTCGCCCAACAAAATCTACACTTACCGCATGCTGGATACGGCGTATCGCGAGATCGCGGGCCTGTTCGCAGCGTGGGAGCATAACGCCGCGCAGGTCGGGGCGATCTTGGGCCGGCCGCTGGCCGGTACGCCGATCGAGGTGCGGCAGATGAAGTCCATCGGCGGCTGCAAGGCCGAGTGGATTATCCGCTGGAGCGAGTCGCTGGAGCAGTTCGGTGGTTCGCCGGGGCCGCTGCATACCAAGTCCAAGCGTTTCGCCAGCTTGAAAAATAGCCCGGAGAAGATCGCGGCGCTGCTGGCGGAGATTGGCGATTACGAAGAGCTGTCATCCAATATGGACAGCAGCGAGGATTGGCAGGGCGAGGCCGGTGAAGCAGCGGCCTGGCTGGAAGACTATTGGCGCGTGATGAGCGAGTCCGAACAAGCGGAAGCCAGCGGCCAGCAGCAAGACGATGACCGCATCCTCGCCGCGCAGGAGCCGGATGACACGGACGTCGACGCCGCCACCACCGGCCACGCCCACGCCGGCGTACAGCCGGGCGAGGCATCCGTCGCGCTGGATGACGATTTCGCACTCAGCGATACGGAACTGGCCATCGAGCAGGCCCGCGCGGGCGAGCTTTCTCTGCCCCTCCGCTATCTTGAATTGGCGCGGGCCGCGCAGGAATCCGGCAGCTGGACTGTCCGCATGCTGCGCGACGAATCTTTGCCGATCCGCCTCGCCGTGTACCACAAGCTGCTAGGCGCCGCCGACGATACCTACCCGGACGCATGGCTAGACCCGGCCACCGGCGAGCTGCCCACCTTGCAGCAGTTGGCGGCACTCGACCAGATTTCGATGCCGACGCTGCGCAAGCGCCGTAATGAAGCTATCGCCAGGCTGCAAGCAGCGGGCGCGCGATGAAGGAGAATGATTTGAACTCAGCACAAGATGATCTGGACGCGCGCCTGCAAGAACGCTTGCTGCTGTCGCACCCAACGCCGGGCGACCGCCTGATGCTGGCCGACGCCACGCTGTTGGCCGCGCTGGACGGCACACGTCCGCTAACGCCTAACGAACGTCAAGCCTTGTCCGCATCGCCACTGACCCTGCGCCGCTTCCGCCAGCTATCACTGGAACGCCATGCGTCAGCGCAGGCGGCGGCCAACGACCTGATATGGACCGGCAGCAGTGGCATGCTGCGCGCCGCCTCCACCGCATCGGCGGCAGAAGCGCTGGAATCGCTGGTCACTGACGATGGCCACTGGACTTTGCACTTCTTGCCGCAAGACGGCGGCTGGCAAGTGATTCTGAGCTTGTCGGCGGAAGCGCCATTCGCCGCACGCTTATTGCGCGAGCAGCCGCAATTACGCGTGATCGACGGCGGCGGCGCCATCGTGCTGCAAGGCCGCCTGGATGCGGACGGCGAATGCGAGCGCACATGGCCGTTTGCCACCGCGCCGGCATCGCACTTTCAACTGTATGGAGCCGGCTTTGCCGTTGAACCGGTAGCGCCGTAAATTTATGGGATTGTTTAGCCGTCGTCGCAAGCCGGCCGCCGATTTCGGCGGCTTAGGCGAAAACGTCATCGCGCTGCGGCTCGATGCGGGCGATATCGCGCCGGCGCAAAGTACGGTGGTGGTCTTCAATGCTGCCGGCCACGCGCGCCGCGCCGCCGCCGGGCGAGTGTCGTGCGATCAGGGCGAGATGGCGTTTTGTTTTCATCCGGGGCCGTACACGGTGGACTTGACGCCGTTTGCAGCCGCGCCGGAGTGGGGCTTGCGCTTGCGGTTCGTGGTGGACGCCAATCCACGCGTATTACAGCAGCGCTTTGATTTGTATTTGTACAGCGAGACGGCAGGGCGGCTGGCGCTGAAGGATTTTGCAGCGTCAGCGGAGTTGGCGTTGCAAGCAGAATTGGCACAAGGGGCGCTCGATCTGCCGCCGTGCACCACGCTGGAAGAATGGCACACATTCCGCGCCGGCCTCAATCAATTGATGTACATGCGCTACGGCGTCACGGTTGACGATTGCGTGCCGGTCGATCTCGGCGAACAAGTCGACTACGCCGCAGTACTCCAATCTCGCCCGGTTTCCGTCATTGCGGCGGATATGCCCGCCGTCGAGCCGCAGCCTGACGCCGTCGCGGAGGTCGCGCCAGCCGCATCCTCGAGCAGTATGGACGCGGCGCAGCAGGATGCGCGGGCGTTGCGGCGCTTGTTCATTGAGCCGCCGGTGCTGAGCGGCGCGTTGCGCTTGCTGGTGCTGCCCGAGGGGATCGCGATCTTCCAGCAGCATCAAGCCTTGCTGCTTCGTCTCGGCATGGCTGCGCTTAACGTCAACACCATGCCCGCCTTGGCGTGGGCCGCGCCGGATCAGCCGTTGGCTGCCGCCGACCAAGTCCGCCGCGGTGCGCAAACGCTGATCGCGCAATCCGCGCTGGACGAAAGCTGGGCCCTGCTAGCCCGCCTTCAACTTGCCGATCCGCAGCAATGGCCGCAACTGCTGGACGAAGCAGACCGCATCTGCGCCAACCTTGAAACCGGCCTGTCGCTGCGCCGTATTCCGCACACTCCGCACATTCCGCGCACGGAGCCTACGCTATGACCACCGTCTCCGCCAGCACTGTTCCGACCAACGCCGAGTGCCGCTGCGTGCTGGCCGATGGCCGCATCTTGACCATCACCGCCAGCCGCCGCCCACGCGCCAACCGCGCCGACGTTAAATGCAGCGTGCCGAACGCGCCTGCGATCGCAGAGCATATGCAGCAGGTGGTTCGCCTCGCGCGCCACACCGAGGTACGCCTCGACAGCCGCGACCAGGTGGTGCTCAGCATGGACATCACGCCGGCCGCGTCGGACCGCGAGTGGGAGCTGGCCGCCGTACTGGCCGACCGCATGGTGCGCGGCCTGCATCCCGCCGCACCCACCACCGCGCAAGGTAGTTCCGACGCATGGCACCTCGGCCGCGTCACTGGCGCCGTGCTCACCGCTGGCCGGGCCGCCGCGGCACCGCTGGCCGCCGCGCCGCCCGCTGCGGAGCCGCTGCATATCACGCACCTCGGCGCCTTGAGCGGCCATGCCGACCTGTCGTCCGCCGTCTCCACCGTCCGCACCTGGTTCCCGCTGCACAGCGGTGGCGTCAATGACACGCTAGGCTGGCTGGAAGTCAGCGTGTTTCCGCTGGATGCCCCGGCTGCCAGCGAAGAAGACAGCATCGCCGCCCCAAGCCTCGACCTGGCAGCCCAACAAGACATCCGCCAAACACTGGCCGCCGCCCGTCACTTCGACGGCAAAGGCCTGAACCGCTGGCGTACCGTGGTGCGGTTCGGCCAGCCGCGCTTCCAGGGCGGCTCCTACCAACTGGCGCTGGTGATGGCCGACCGCCTCGCGCGTGGCCGCGAGTTCGTGCCGCGCGGCCGCATTATCGCCACCGGCTGCTCCAGCGCATGGCACGCCGGCCGGGTCGACACCGTGGAAGGCCGCGAACCCAAGCTGGAATTAATACTCAATCAAGTAAACCGGGGCGACCGCGTGCTGCTGCCCAAGGACTGGCAAGACCATCTGCCGCCCGGATTTGGCGCCGGATTACGCGAAAAAGGCGCCAGCTACGCCTGCATCGACAAGATTGGCATGATTTAAACCGTGCGCAAGAAGCAAACCGGGCGCTCCCTGCTAAAATCGCCACATCGCAGGGTGGCCCAAGTGATGAATCGTAGAAGGAGTCTGACATGTTCCAAATGTTTCGTTTTGGCGGCGTTAAATGCCCGCGGTGCGAGCACAAAAACGGCGACCAGTCGGGCTACTGCAAGCACTGCGGCTTGACGCTGGGCGCGCCGCGCAGCGAACCAGTCCTGCGCGACAACCGCTGGATCCCTGGCGATAACGAACTGGCCGTCTACTTCGGCGTCAGCAGGCTGTCCGGCATTTTCACCAAGACGCTGCGCGTGCCGGCCACCACGCGCGCCTACATTCTGCAAGCCGACAAAGCCACCGAGGTGCCGCAGGGCGAATACGAAATCGAAGGCTTCTTCTCCCGCTTGAACAACCTGCTGCGCGACCAGCATGCTGAAATCCTGATCACGCGCAGCTTGCCGCTGCCGGTTGAGTTCTCGTTCAGCGACTTGCACACTGCCGAGCATCTGAAAATTTCGGCGCGCTTCACGGTCTCGGTTCGCATCGAAAACGTGCCTGCATTCGCGCAGCACTTCATGACCGTGCCGGGCGTGGTCAGCACGCTGCATCTGCATGAACTGCTGGAACCATCGGTACGTCAGTTGGCGGCGGAATTTGTCGGCAGCCGCTCGATGCGCGAGATGGCCGTCAATGGCGACTTGCGCCTGCAACTGAACGAGCGTCTGCAAGCCGCGCTCAAACTGCGCCTCGCCAGCTACGGCCTGGCCGTGGATGGCGTGGAAACCGCCGCGCTGCGCCACGATAAATTCGATCACAACCGCGAACGCATCGGCACGTTGTGGCTGGTGGCGGATGAACGCCACGTTCAATTGGAGCACGTCAAGCAGTTGGACGAAATCTACAACCAGGAAGAATGGCAAGCCATCTGGCGCGAAGAGCAGAAGATGCACTCGGACTTCCGCCGTGCCGAGTTGCGGCAGGACGCCAGCATCAACAAGGCAGAGCTGACCCTGAAAGAGGCCGAGCGCGCGCAGGCATTGCGGGCGCGCGAGGTCGAGTTGTACAGCCGCGTGATGGAGTCCAAGACCCGCAAGGTGGCGCTCGACAAAGGTGCAGGCACGGTGCTGGCCGATCTTGAGCATGAACTGGCCCGCAGCAAGGCGCACCGCCAAGGCGAGCAAGCGGATTGGGAGCATGTGCGCCATCTCGCGCAAATCCGCATGCGCACGGAATTGGAAGTGCTGCAGCAAACTGGCGCCGAACAGCGTCAATTGGCGCAACAGCGCCTGTCGCATCAGCTGCGCCAGCAAGCGATTGAGAACCAGATCGCACAAGCTTTGCAGATCGAAGACGAATCGCATCGCCGCAGCGAACTGGCTGCCTTGCGCCAGCGCGAGAAGGACGAGAAAGCGCGCGAGCTGCAAATTGAAGCCGAAGCGCACGCCGCCCGCATCCAGGGCATGACGCTGGCTAACGCAGCGCGCCGCCGCGAGTTGGAGCGCGTACAGGAATGGGAAGATCAATTGGCCTTGGCGCGTCAACGCGACCTGCTGCGCGAAGATGCAGTCAAGGATGCCGCCAACGCCGTGCAGGTGGCCGAGATCAATCAGAAAATCGAAGACCTCAAGCGCAGCGGCGCGCACGCCGATTCGGTGGCCCAGTATGAAAAACTGCTGCGCACCATTGAGGCGGACGGCATTCACGCGCGCCAGAATCAGGCCAACGTCAAGCAAGCCATGCTTGATCAAATCGCGGCGGAAGAGCAGCGCCTGATGCTCAAACAGCGCGAACAGGAAGCCGCCTGGCAGCACGAGTTGCGCAAGCTTGAAAACGAACGCGCTGCAGCGTTGAATCTCCAGCAATCGCAGCAAGATCACGAAATCCGCCGTATGGAAACCGTCAACCGTTTGAGTGATCTCGCGATTGCAGCGGTGGCCGCGCCATCCAACGTGGAGGCGGTGGCGCAGATCATGAAACTGAAGATCCAGGGCGGCATGACGCCGGAGCAAATACAAGCCCTGGCGCAGGTGGTGGCGGCGGAACACGGCGTATCGCCGCTGGAGGCGGCGCGCCTGGCTTATGAACGATTACTGAAGGAGCGGGAACCGCGCGATGCGGAGTAGTCCACCATGATGCAAACAGCACGAGACAAGATCCGCGAACTGCGGGCCTTACATGACGACGGTTTGTTGAGTCTCCAGGAATTCGACCGTCGCAAAAACGCCATCCTCGACGCGGAATACGCGCCGCCGGGAGGCAGTGCCGCGCCGGTCGCTTTACCGCAGCGCCAAGGCACGGAGCTAGGCTTGATGGCCGGGCAGGAGATCGGCCCGCAAAATCGCCGCTATCGCCTGGAGCGGCTGATCGGCATGGGCGGCATGGGACAAGTGTGGCTGGCTACCGACTTGGCCACGCATGCGGAATTAGGTCACAGCGAATTGGTGGCGCTGAAAATCCTGCCGCCGCAACTGACCCAAAGCGCCACCCACGCCAAGCTGCTGATCGAAGAAGCCACGCAGGCGCGCAAGCTGGCGCATGAAAACATCGTCCGCGTCTACGAGTGGGCGCAGGATCCGGCCACCTCCAGCTACTTCATCATCATGGAGTATCTGGAAGGGCAGGACTTGGATGCTTACTTGGCCGAGCAGGGCGCGCTGTCGCTGGATGCGGTAATCAAGCTGCTGTCGCCGGTGGGCGAGGCCTTGCAGTACGCGTGGGACAAGCACAAGCTGGTGCACCGCGATATCAAGCCGGGCAACGTGTTCCTGACCAAGCGCGGCGAGATCAAGCTGCTGGACTTCGGCATCGCCTCGCGTGCGCGCAGCGCCGGCAGCAGCCTGGGTTTGCAAACGCCGAACGCAGGCACCGCCGGCTATCGCGCGCCGGAGGCGGGCACGCATCAGCGTCAACCTTCCCCTAAGCTGGACGTGTACGCGGTGGCGGTGATGGTCTATCAACTGCTGGAAGGCCGCATGCCGTTTGACGATATGCGGCCGGCAGATTTTCATCCATCGCCGCCGCGCGGCTTGAACGACCAGCAGTGGAAGGTGCTGCAAGAGGGCTTTGCATACCTGCAGGAGCGTCGGCCGTCCTCGGTGAACGAGCTACTGAACGCCTTGAGCGATGCTGCTGGCCCGAGCGAGGCCGAATTGACCGCCCGCGCAGAACAGGCAGCGCGTGACCGCGAGGCGCGTGAAGCTCGCGAGCAGCAGCGCCAGAAAGAGTTGGCGGCGCAAGCGGAGCAAGCGCGCGCCGATGAAGAGCGGCGCAAGGCGATGCTGGCGGAGTTGGCTGCGCGCCGTCAGGCCGAAGCGCAAGCGGCAGCGGTGGAGAAGCAGAAGCAGGAACAGCAACGTCGCGCGCTGGAAGCCAAACAGCGCGCCGAGGCCGAAGCTGCGGCGCAAGCACGCAAGCAGGTATTGCGCGAGCAGTTGCTGGCACGCCGGGAAGCCGACGCCAAGAAAGCGCGCGAGGAGCGTGAGGAACAGCAGCGCAAAGCCAATCAGCTGAAGGCCGAAGTGGCGTACCGGCAGGAGCAGGAGCGCCATCGCAAGCAGCAGGCCGAACGCCATGCAGCGGAGTTGGCGGCAATGACCTCGCATACGCCGGTGGCTGACGCCAACGGCGTGTTGCGCGACCGCTTCCTCGATGGATCGGGCACCGGGCCGGACTTGGTGCTGATTCCGACGGGCCGCTTCCAAATGGGCTCTCACGAACATGAGCAGGCGCTGGCCATCAAGGCAGGCGCGCAGAAAAATTGGCTGGAACGCGAACTGCCGCAGCGCTGGGTCGGCATCGATCATTCGTTTGCAATGGGCCGTTATCCGGTGACAGTGGGCCAATGGCGTCGCTTCGTCAAAGACACAGGCTGGGAGTCGCAGTCCGATACCGACTGGCGCGCGCCGGGCTTTGCGCAGAACGACGAGCATCCGGTGGTGGGCGTTAGCTGGATGGACGTGCAGCTATATCTGCGCTGGCTGTCTGAAAAAACCGGGCAAGTCTATCGCTTGCCGACCGAGGCGGAATGGGAGTATTCGTGCCGCGCCGGCACCAAGACCGCCTTCAGTTTTGGCGATACCATCAATCCAGACCAGGCCAACTACGACGGCCATTACACCTACAACGGCGGCCAGCGCGGCGCGTATGTGCAGGGCACCAGCAAGGTCGGCGCGTATCAGCCGAATCCCTGGGGTTTGTTTGATATGCACGGCAACGTGTGGGAGTGGACGCAGGACGTGGTGCACGATAACTACGCCGGTGCGCCGACTGATGGCAGTGCGTGGGAGCAGGGCGGCGATCCTGCGCGGCGCGTGCTGCGCGGCGGCTCGTGGCTGTACAACCCGCGCTACCTGCGGTCGGCGGTGCGCAATGGCTTTTCGGCGGTGCTGGCGAATGATATCGTCGGCTTTCGCGTTGCCCGCAAGCTGGCATAAGGTATACTCTCGGACTTTGAAAAGTCAGGATCACCTATGAGCGCCTTGCCACCATGCCCTAAATGCAGTTCCGAATATACCTATGAAGATGGCGCGCAGTTGGTGTGCCCTGAGTGCGCGCACGAGTGGACTGCCGGCGCTGCCGATGCAGCGGAAGAAGGCGCGCGCGTTTATCGCGACGCCGTCGGCAACGTGCTGCAAGACGGCGATACCGTCACCGTCATCAAGGACTTGAAGCTGAAGGGCGGTGGCGGCGTGGTTAAAGTCGGCACCAAGGTGAAGAATATTCGCCTGGTCGATGCCGATCACGATATCGACTGCAAGATCGAAGGCTTTGGCGCCATGAGCCTGAAGACGGAGTTCGTTAAAAAGGTGGTTTGATCGTCACCGTGGAGAATGGCGCATGCACGCGCCAGCCGATGGTGGTGTAAAGCCCCCGGCCGGCTTCGGTCGCCACCAGCACGCGCTGCGCGGCTTGCGATTGCTGCGCACCGCTCAACGCCGCCATCACCGCCGCGCCCAGACCTTGGTGCTGGTGCGCGGGCAGGGTGCCGATGCGGTCATAGATAAACACCCCTTCATATTCCACGCCGTAGCCGCTGGCGGCCAGCGTGTCGTCTTCCGCGAAGATGCGCACCGTGGTGACCGGGAATTCGGTCTGCACTTGCAGCCAGTAGCCGGGCGGCAGCGATGGCACGGGACTGCGCCCCGGCTCCCTGGTCATCAAGTATCCCGGAGGCTGCAATTGCCAGCGCGGCGGCACCAGTGAGGCCAAAAGCGCGGGCGCGCCTATCATCTTGATGAACACGTGTGGCTCGTGGATTTCGCGCGCGATGTCGGTGATCTCCGGCGTAGGGCCGGCAAACACATAGCGCCGCAATTCTTCCGGCGTATTCGTATCCAGCCGCAGTCCCCCGCGATATGGCGCCGGCTGCGGCAAATTGCGGCCAATCGAACGCGCGCGCAGCCAGCGTTCGAGCAGTTCGGCGTCTCCCTGTTGCGGTGATAAAGCGTGTATTTTCGTGGTCGGCAGCATGCTGTTTTTCAGACGTTAAGCATAAGAGCAACGATACCGTTGTTTGCCCGCGAACTCAAAACTTTATTGTTGCCGGCGAATAGTCTTTTAGTAGAAGCACAAGCCTGCCATTCGGTGTACATTGTTGGTTCTGAATTAACCGCCACAAGGAACACCGAATGACTATCAAAGCCCTGCGTGATCAATCCCTGCCGATGCGCCACATCGTCCATGTACGCAATCACATTATTTCGACCGATGGCTCGGTGGAAGAAGGCGGTAATGACGCCGGCCCGTCGCCGCACGATCTCTACGATGCTGCACTCAGCGCTTGCAAGGCGCTGACCGTGGTGTGGTACGCCAAGCGCAAGAACATCCCGCTGGAGCACGTGGAAGTCAGCATGGAGCGCGACGCCAGCGAGGAACGTCAAGGCACGTACCGCCTGGCCGCCACGCTGCACTTGACCGGCGATCTGACCGAAACGCAGCGCGCCGAGTTGCTGTCCGCCGCGCAGAAATGCCCGATTCATAAGCTGATGACGTCTGTGACCACCGAAATCACCACCGTGCTGGGGTAAGACCATGACTATTTCGAATCTGTTGAAGGGCCACGAAAAAGATTTGGGCGGCGGCTTCGTGGTGCGCCGCTATTTGCCGTCCTCCGTCAAGCAGGCGGTGGGCCCGTTCATTTTCTTCGACCATTTCGGCCCGGTCGACGTGCCGGCTGATGCCGATCACGATGTGCGTCCGCACCCGCATATCGGCCTCGCCACCGTGACTTATCTGTTTGAAGGCGCGATGGATCACCGCGACAGCCTGGGCACCTACCAGCGCATCGAGCCGGGCGCGATTAACTGGATGACGGCCGGTCGCGGCATCGTCCACTCCGAACGTACGCCGAAGGATTTGGTCGGCGTACCGCACCGCACGCATGGCCTGCAACTGTGGGCTGCGCTGCCAGCGGCGCATGAGGAAGAGGAGCCGGGCTTCTGCCACACGCCATCCAGCGCGATTCCTGAGTTGACCATCGGCGGCGCGGATATCCGCGTGTTGATCGGCACCGCATTTGGACAAACCTCGCCGGTGCAGACTTACAGCCAAACGCTGTATCTGGACGTCGCCCTCAAGGCTGGCGGTGAACTGGCGCTGAGCGACCTGCCGGCAGAAGCGGCCATCTACCCGATCAGCGGCGAACTGGAAGTAGACGGCGCTGCGCTAGCTTTGCACAACATGGCCTTGCTGGATAGCGCCAGTACGCGCTTGGTGAAGGCTAGCAGCGACGCACGCTTCGTCATCATCGGCGGCGAGCCGCTGGACGGCCATCGCCATATGTATTGGAACTTTGTCTCTTCACGCAAAGAGCGCGTGGTGCAAGCGGCGGAAGATTGGGAAGCGCAACGCTTCCCGCAAGTGCCCGGCGAAACCGAGCGCATTCCGCTGCCGGCCAAGCGTCCTGCTTAAGACTTGTTATCGAGGGCGCTAATCGCCTGATGCAGCACGCCGCGCAGATTGCGCGCGGCGTCTGCGTCGATGCGGTCGAGGTCTAGATACAAGTCATGGCCATCGCCGGAGTGGCTAAATACTTTGGTGGTGTTGCCGTCTTCGTCGAGCAAGCCGTCAATTGCATACGGCACCACTTCGCGGGCGATGCCCTTCATATGCACCGGCGCCAGCGCGTGGCCTGCGGCGATATCGCGCACCAATGCAAAGGTCTCGTAGCTGGCCGCAATGCCGCCTGCCGGCGCGATTGATTGCAGGCGCGCTGCCAGGTTCGCTTCCGCTCCCAGAATCGTGTAGTCCATGCGGTCGGCGCTGCCAAAGTTACCGACGTTGCAGTAGCCGGTGTTAATCCCCATGCGAACCATCAGCGGTGCCTCTACGCCGCGCTTGCGCCATTGGACGTTCAGTTCGGCCAGCGCGTTTTGCATCTCCACCGCCATGCGCAAGCAACTGCGCGCATCTTCGGCCGTGCCCTTGGTTTCGGGATCGCCGAAGAAAATCAGCAACGCGTCGCCAATGAATTTATCGATAGTGCCGCCGTGACGGATGGCGATGCTCGACATGGCGGTAAAGTACTCGTTGATCAATTCCGTCAGCGCTTCCGGTTGTAGCGACTCGGTCAGCGCGGTGAAGTCCTTGATGTCGGAGAAGAAGATGGTGAGCTTCTTGCGCTGTGTGCGCAGCGACACTTCCATTTCGCCGCTGAAGATGCTCTTGTAAATCTGCGGCGACAAGTAGTGCGAGATCTTCATCGATACCGATGCGAGGAAATCATTGGCGCTCGCCAGTTCTCCATTCATCCCGCGTATCACCGCGTTCTGGCGACGCTGCAGCAAAATGAAACCGAGGCCGATGACCGCCATCAGCAGGAAGTAGGCCAAGCTGTATTTGAAGGAGGATAGGCTGGTGCTGATTTCGTCCTGTATCTCGATTTCCTGCAAGCCGCGCACGTCGCCAACCTTCCAGTCTTTTTTCGGACTGTCTGGGTGGCTGTTGTGGCACTGGACGCAGGCGGCGCTCATCAGCACCGGCGCAATCAAGCGGACTTGCGACGCGGTGCCGCTGCTTGTGGCCAGTACCAGCGGTGGCTGTTCCGGCGCTTTGCGCAGCGATGCCAGCGACGTCTTTTCGAAGTCGTCCAACTGGTGCGGCGCGCGGCCACGGAATGGATAGTCCGAGATGAAGCGGTAGCTGACGTTGGACTGCTTATCTGCGATTACGCGCCCCAGTTCCAGCGACAGCGTGGCCGGAATCGGAATCGCGCCCTGCACGGCTTCGTAGTTGTGAATGACTTGCGTGTCCTTGCCGTGATTTTCGAGGATGCGTCCCACCACCGCGCTGCCGTAGTAGCTGCGGATGCTGGTGATCATGGAATTGAGATCGCCGGCTTGGCTGCGTAGACGCGCTGCGGCGATGTTTTGCATGTCCAGCCACACGGCCAGAGGCAGGCCGGCCAACAACAGAATTAAGGCGGCAAGCGCGACGCGCTCCCAGCGGCGGGTATGTAACTTCGGGGTTTGGCGCATGGCGAATGGCTAGATTTAGTTGCAAATCTAGCCATAATATCACGCAGTAGACAGGGCGTTGGCGGCCACAGTGGAATACATATCGTTAGTGCCGGTGCGGATGATCCAGTGTTCCGGGTACGGATCGCTGGCGAAGCGGGTGTGGCGCGGTACGCGGCTCAGTTTATCCAGCGAGACGGCCGGCGCCAGCGCGGTCTCCTTGCCGGTTAATTGGTCGAGGTGCCAGAAGCCGCCGTCGCGGTGGAACAGCAGCGGCAGCGCGGCTGCGTGCGGCGCAGCGGCGAAGGACTTGACCGGGTAGCCCGGATGCGTTTCCGGTGCGAGCAGGTAGAAGCTCTCGGCGTTGGCGCCGTCGTCCACGCGGTGCAGGATCACGCCGTGCGGCATGATGGCCGATACGGACAAGGTGACGATGCCCTTGATGCTGGCGCTGAATTCAATCCGCATGCCCAGTCGCAGCGCGGTCGGCTTGTGCTTGCCGGGCCACACGCCGTCCAGCAGGATGCCGTAGCGCGACACGTCTTCAATTTCAAAACCCAAGCCGGAGCGGCGGATCACCGCATGGCGGCCAGACAGGCGGCGCGTCAGGCCGTTGGTGTCCTGGCCGTCGGCCGTGTAGTGGGTGAGCAGCACGTCCGATTCAGGATCGACCAGTTCAAAACGGCCGATCACGCATTCTTCCATGGCGAACAAGCGGATCTGGCGCTGCGCACCGGCTTCCGGCGCGGCGTTCACCAGCGAGGCTGCTGCGCTTTGGTGCGGATGCAGCGCGGCTGCTTGCGGCATGTCGATTTCGATCAGGTCTTCGTCCCACGCGATAGTGGTGAAGCCCAAGTCCACTTTGCCGGCCGGTGCGTTCAAGTCGAGGCGGGCGATGCCGGCGTTGCGGGCGGTGACGTCGATATCGAGACTGTCGCCGCCTTGCGCGCTGACGCGGGCAATCGACGCGTCGTCCGCCATCACGCGCACGTTCTTGTGGGTGCTGAGGAAGATGCGGTGGATTTCGGTCAGCGAGGCGTCGAGGCGCGGCACCAGGATCACGAAGGTGCAGACCCATTTGCGCGCGGCCATGCCGGCATGCTGGCTAAGCAGCTCGATGCTGATCTGGTACTGGCCATGCTCCTTGCCGCGCGAGGAAAACTCGACGAACACCGGGCGCCATTCGCCATCGACGGCGCGCACGAAGTGCTGGCGCGAGGCGCCGTGCGGGATCAGATCCGATTGCAGTTGCAGCGTCAGTTGCGGCGCGCAGGCTTCCGGCATGCCGCGCAATTCCATCTTCAGCGTTTGACGGCCGCCGGCGGCGCGCGGGTCAAAGCCGCTGATGTGCAGTTGCGGGCGCTCGGCGTGGGCGCGCAGCAGGGGGCGGGCGTAATTGGATGGCACGGAGGTGTGCGGTTCCGGTTCGGCGGCAGGGACGGCATTCAGCACCGTGGCCGGCGAGGCGGCACGGGTAGTACGCAGGGCAGTCAACAGGTCGAAGCTGGAAGGCGCTGCTTGGGCGTGTCCGCCCTCACAATTCTGCTCTCCCGGTAAGACCCAATAAGTGCAATGCGGGTGCTGGGCATTACTGCATTTTTTCATGACAAACCGACCGATGGGATACCCGTCAGTTTATGCGGTTTTCACTCTGTTTGGCAAACTTTGCAACCATATTTGCGCTTGGTCTGTGCGCTTGTCAAAAATGCGACGGAATTGGTGCGGTGGGTAGTACCGTTTCGTCAATATTTCGAGCGAAACGCAGCACGATGGCGCTGAGATTGTCGATGTGGAGCTGGGGCGGCGGATGTTGCGCGTAGTCGGCGAACAGGGCGTCCAGCGCATCGGCGGCATTTGCAGTGCGCAGCAGGGCGGGCCAGCGCTCAGTCCACGCCTGCGGATGGGCGCACGACCAGAAACCGTCGGTGGCCAGCAGGTAGGTGGCGTCGGCGCGCACGGTCAGCACGCGGCGGTCTGGCAGGTGGCGCAGGAACGGCGGCAGGTTGGAGGCGTCCAGCGGCAGCAGGCCGTCGTCCAGTACTTGCGGATTGGCGAAGGCGTTACCGAGGATGTAGGCTTGCGA
Source organism: Duganella rivi (assembly GCF_009857435.1). Lineage (GTDB taxonomy): Bacteria > Pseudomonadota > Gammaproteobacteria > Burkholderiales > Burkholderiaceae_D > Rugamonas > Rugamonas rivi. The sequence continues at coordinate 113,232 of NZ_WWCK01000004.1, read as the reverse complement.
GATTTGCGGGCGGTGTTCGCCGTGCACTTGCTGCCACCATTCGGCTTCGCCCAGCAGGCCATGCATGGCGTAGGCGGTGGCGGGGACGTGATCGATGGTGAGCGGCTGCGCGGCTTGCGGCGTGATTTCGTACAGTCGCGAGTCGCCGGCGTGGTACAGCATTGGCGCCTGGCCGGGCGGGATTTCCAGCAGCGTGAGCGTAGTGCCGGGACGGCGGAAGGTGTCATGGTCGTCGGGTCGGCTGAAGCGGGCTTGCAGGGCGCGGTGCAGTTGGTCGAGGTGCTGGCTGAGTTGCGCTTGCGTGGCGCAAGCGGGGATGGTCAGCAGGCCGGTGGCGACGGCTTCGGCGGCTTGCCGTCCGTGCCCGTGGCCGCCCATGCCGTCCAGGACTGCGAGGCGCACGTGGCCTTGCGGCCAGTTGTTGAGTTTTGTCGTTTGCGCGGTTTGGTCGCGCAGCAGGACGGCGCGGCCGTCGGCGTCGATGAGCAGCAGGTTGTCCTGGTTCTCCGGCACTTGCAGCTTGCTGATGCTGGCCATGCTGCGGGCGGCGATGTCCAGCGTGGGGCCGAAATTGAGTTGGTCGGTGATGCGTGTCATCGGTGCAGGCGCGGGCGCGCGGGATGCGAAAGGCCACAGCTTAGCCGAAAAACCGGCTGCGGCGGTGGGTGGTGTGTTGGTCATTCGTCGCCTCGGCGCAGCCACAGGCTGTTAGACCAGCCGGTTTCTTGATGGCCGTCGATGACGGTTTTGATTTGCCACCAGTCGCCGTCGTGCGTGCCGGTGGGCGTGACGATAGCGCCGGCTGGCACCACGATGACGCGGGCGGCTTGCACGCCGGGCGCAGCGCGCAGGTTTAGGTCGCGGTGGACGCGGAATGGCTTTCCGGCGATGGCGTCAGCTGCCAGCGATGTGCTTCCGCCGGCCGGGCGCGCCGCCGCGTCAGGGGCAGCGGTTGCGCCAGTTGCGATGGCGTGCGTGTTGGCGGCGGCCGGAGCGTGCGTGGCGTACAGGATCAAGCTGCCAAAGCCCCATGCACCGGCCACGGTGATGAACAGCGCGCGGGCGTTGGGACGCTTCCACCAGCTGCGTGGCGTCAGATACGCGGCCAGGAACAGCGTGACGATGAGGCCCGCAGCGAAGGCCGCGATGGCGTGGAGTTGGACAGCTTCCATGATGGCTTAAGCCTCGAAGCGCAGCACGTAGTGGCCGGCGACCAGGTGGTGGCCGTGTGGCAGCAGGTAGGGTGCATCGCCTACGCTGGCGACGAATTGCAGCTTGTCGTCCAAGTGGTAGAGCGCTTGCGTGGCGCTTTGGCGGGCGATGGTATAGCCCTTGGAGACGGCTTCAAAGCTGAAGGCATTGCGCGACAGGCCAATGCGGTCGGCGCTGGAGGTGCTGCTATCGCCGGCGCTGTTGGCACGCTTGAGGAAGCGCGGGGAGTCGAGTAGGCGAAGCGCTGCCAGCATCGGCGAGTTGCGGCCGAAGGTGAAGCGCGCGCCGCTGGCGACGCCGGTGCTGATCGGCTGTGCGAGGCAGACCATGGCGCGGTAGCGGTCTGCCATTTCCGGTGCGGCGGGCAGCAGGCGCAGGGTGCGCGTGTCTACGGGAGAGAAGGTGGCCGGGGCTTCGATGCGCTGGCGGCCTTCGGCCGTGCAGGCGTATAAATCGTCGGCGGCATCGACGATCAGGCTGATGGCGGGCGAGCCGTCGGCAGAGAGAGCCATGGCGCGGTTGAACGGCAGCTCCAGCGCTTGAGCGCCGGTGTCGCGATAGCGGCTCAAACGCGGCAAGGCCAGCGCCACGAGGCTGACGCGCTGCTGCGAGACCGGCGCATAGGTCGCGTCGCTCTCGCCTGGGCGGTTGATCGGCTTGTGGCTGGCGGCTGCCGGGATTGCGGTGAGGTCAATCGCTTTCGCATTCGCGCCTGAGCGGCTTTGCCAGACGGCGTGCGGAGGCGGCGTCGTGTTGGCGGCTTCGCTTTGCATGCCTGCGCGCGCCGGCAAGGCCGAGGTGCGGGCGATTTTCAGCAGCAGGCGTTGGCTGTCCGGCGCTTTGACGGTGTAGTAGCCGCTGCGCGGATCGTAGGTGCAGGTAAACGCGCCTTTGGGGCGGATCTGCACTGTCGGCGGCGCATCGGGGCCGTCGTTGATGATCAGTAGTGCGGCGTCCGGGCCGAACGGCCAGCCTTGCACATCCACGCCGCCTTCGCCGCCGATCAATGCCAGCCGCTGGTTTGGATAGATCGGGCAGACCGTATGCCAGATCGCGCTGTCGCGCGAGGCGGTAACGTTGTAGAGGATTTTTTCATCGGGCGCGGGCAGGTACACCGCATGGCCAAAGCGGACTTCGATTTCATCGGGAGCCAGCGAGGCATCGCCCACCACGTCGTAGCGCACCTGGTCGCTGCCCAGCAGATCGCCGAAGTCTTTTTGATGCAAGGCCGCCAGCGTTTGCGCCAAATCGCGGGCGCGGGAGCCCCGTGACAAGTGGTAGTCGTCATCGACTTCTTCCTGCGGCAGCATCAAGGTCACGTGCGAGAAGCAGCGGGTGGCGGCGCGGCCTTTATGCTCGCGCGGGCAGCGTTCCAGCAGGTCGCGCAGCAGCGGGCGGCGCGAGAACAGGGCGAGGCCCGGGGTTTGCCAGATCGCCTCGGCGTTGAATACGTCGGGAATACGGCCCAGGACTGCGTGTTGGACATAGGTCGGCATGATTCAAACTCCTTCTGAAGATATCGCACTGAAGGTAAGCAGAGGGCAGAGGAAAAACAGCAGATGGCTGCCGCCAGCCGACAGAAAACTCATGGGCTGGCCCATGATGGGGAAGATGGCGAGGTTGGTGCCCCACGAGAGCAGGAAGTGGCCGGCCACGAACGCGCCGCCGCCGCATAAGGCGAAGTAGCGGAAGCGGCCCAGCCACGCGTGGCGGAAGTTGCGTGCTGCCGTGCCGCTGCGGTAGGCCTGCAATGCGGTCAGCACGATGCCGATCAGGAAGGCCGCTTGCACGGCCCACAGCAGCAGGCCGCCCAGCAGGCCGTGGCGGTTGAGGAAGAACGACGCGGCAAAGTCGTCTTGCACGGCGGGGATCTGGATAACGCTGCCGGCGTTTTGGCTGAGCGTGCGCAGGCCTAGCCAGTGGTCTGCACCGAACCAGCCGCCGTCGCCGATGGCGCGCGCGCCCAGCAGCAGCTGTTGGCCGGTGTGCGGATGTTCGGCGGGGTTGAGCCAGACGAGGAAGCGATCAGCGTAGAAGCCCCAGCGTATCAAGTCGTCGGTGCCGTTGAGACGCAGGTAGACCACGGCGCTGACTGCGGCGAATGCGCCGCTGAGCAGGATGGCGGTGAGGACGTGGTTGCGGGCGGCGCGGGCGTAGGCGAGGCCGATGCCGGTGCTCCAGATCAGCAGCAGGATTAGCGGCGAGAAGTCGTCTACCTGTACCAGTGCGAGGCCGAGAAGGGCGAGGAATAGCAGCGCAGGCGCGATCAATTGCAGCCAGCGCGCACCGTGATCCGTGATGCGTTGCGGGCCGTTGTGCCAGTTGAAGCGCAGCGCGAGGCAGTGGGCGGTGAGCGCGGTGAGAGCAAGCTTGGCCAGTTCGACCGGTTGCAGGTCGAAGACGCCGGTTTCATCGCCCCACAGGACTTGCGCGGCCAGTGCGGCCAATGCCACGGCGGCGAATAGGGCGAGGATCCATTCGATGGTGCGCTGCTGGAGATGGACGCCGCGTGCCGCCTGATAATTGGCCCACGCGCGCAGCATGCCGCCAAGGCCGGCACCGACGGCGAGCATGGCGGAGGATTTTTGGTAGTAGCGCAGCCACGATGATTCCGGCGCGCCGAGACCGAGCTCCAATTGCGCCAGCAAGCCGATGGCGAGTAGTGTGACGCCAGCGGCCGTGGCAAGCGTCAAGCGCCCCGGCAGCGCAAGCCACAACAGCAGCGCTCCAGCACCAAGCAGCAGCGAACAAGCCGCACCAGGCGCATATCCCGCCCGCTGCGCCACCAGCGCAAGCAAGCCTACAGCCAGCACTCCCACCGCCGCCACTAGCCCGGCGCCTTGCGACCACCATCCCAGCTTCGCGGTGGCGATGGCGAGGCAGATGGCGCAGAGAGCTAGGCCGGTGACAATGATCTGGCCCGGGCCGCCGCTCCAGAGGGTGCGTTGCTGCCATTGCCAGCTGATTTGCTCTGGCAAGCGCTGTTCTGGCTCGGCGTACAGTTTAACGTGGCGGCTGGGATGCAGCCTCAGTTGATCGCCTTCGGCGGAGACCTGGAAGCGTGTGTGGCCGATGGTGATGGCGCTCACGCCTGCCAGTGCAGCCTCCTGTTTGCGTAAGTCCGCTTGATCGGCCAGCACGGCGGCGCGCTCGCCATCGGGATTGCTTGCCACCAGTTGCAGCCGCCCGTTCACGCGCGCGATTTGCGCGGCTCCCGGCGTGACTTGCTCCAGTCCGAGCCGATTGTCGCAATACAGATTACCGCCGAAGGACAGCGGGCGTGCAATCGTCAGCGGCAGTGGCATCACGCGGTTCCATACTGCCAGCGCCTTGCTTGCCATGCGCGAGTCCGGGCAATTACTCAGAGGGCTGCCGTCGCGATACAGCACCGCGCCGTCGTAGCGCCACGCATGACCATCGCGGCTGAAGCTTACTTCGCGCGCGTCCGTAGCCAGCACCTCAAACACCGCGCCATCAACTTGAAAACGATGCATGCCTTGCAGTGATGCGCTGCCAAGCCGCTGCTCGGACGAATCACGTACCAGCACCACTTGCTTACCAGCGCTCAGATTCCGCATAAACCAGCGGCCATCCGCATCGCGGCGTAGTGACAGGTGCTGGCGATCCGTCTGCGGCGCGGCTAGTTCACGCTGGCCCAGGGTCACGCTCTCGCCGGAGGCAAGCGTCACGTCTATCGCGGAAGGCAGCCATGCAGCAGGCGCGCGCAGCAAAGCCAGCACCTGCAAACCGCACAAGCCAGCCAGCACCGCCAGCGTGAATGTCATGGCGCTGTGCCGGGCAGCCGCGCGGGCCAGCATAGGCAGCGCAACGGCCACGCCGCCTGACAGCGCCTCCATCGCGCGCTGCGCCAAAGAAGGCCGCAGCACCAGGCGATGCGGCATATTGCGCGCCGCCGCGCGGGAGTTGGAGCGCATCATCAAGCCTCCTGCAAAGCTGACCAGCCATTGACCGCAGTCGGACGGCGCATGCCCAACACCGGATCCACAGCATCGAAAGCGCCGCGCGGCGGCTTGACTCCCTGCGCCGCTTGCAGCATGCGGCTAATCTGAATCGCATGGCGCGGACGCTTGGCCGGATCGATTTGCAGCAATGTGCGCAGCAGTTCCAGCGCCGCATCGCGTTGTTCGACGGGGAGGGCGGCGGCAAAGCGTTCTTCCTCCAGCGGTTGCAGCGCTTGAGGTATCTGTCCGCCGTTCCGGCTGCGCAGCAGATCCGCACCCGCCACATGATGCTGGCGATACGCCACGCCGCAATCGGCGCAAAAGCGCAGCGGCACGCCGCCTGCAACCAAAAAATACAGCATCGCGCCCAGCGAAAAGTAGTCGCTGCGCGCACCGGTCGCATAGCCGCCCCCGTCGGCGGGAAAGAATTGTTCCGGCGCCTGCCAATTGGCGGTGCCGGCATAGGAGTGCGCTTGCACGCTGCCCAACTCGCGGTTAGTCCCGAAGTCCGCCAGCTTTACCGTATTCAGATGAGGATCAAGCAGCACATTGGCCGGCTTCAGATCAAGATAACGCCAGCCGTATTGGTGCACCTTGGCGAGCGCCTGATTGAGCTGGGCGATCCAGCCCAAGGCCTGCGCCGGCGGCACGCTCTCGCCGCGTCCCTTTAGCGCCACCATGTGCTTACCCAGATCGGCGCCCATCAGTTCCAGCGCCAATACCGGCAAGCCGTCATGCCAGCCGCTGTCCAGCAGGCGCACGATGTGCCGCTCATCCCAAGGTTCCAGCGATTGCAGGAACGCGATTTCGTTATTGGCAGCCGCAATCCAACGCTCGCGCAATGTCGGCGCGGCGCGTTCCATTTGTTCTTGATTGATTAACTTGATGGCCACGTCGCGCGTGGCTTGCGGCCCGCTGGCGCGCCAGATGATGCCGTAGGCCGAACCGCCGATCTGCTCGCGCAGCCGATAATGGCCCAGCTCTAAGGCGATGATTGCGTCTGCTGTCGTCATAAATCCCCCCGTCGCAGACTGCAAGCGGGGGGAGGAGGAAACTACGTTTGGAAATTAACGATCCCAGCGATCACGATGGTGATGATGGCGCTCTTCGCGGTACTCGCGGTAGTAGTAAGGGCGGGCCGGTTCAACATAGACCACGCGTGGAGGCGGCTGGTAGTAGCGCGGCGGCGGTGCGTAGTACACCGGGGCTGGACGCTCGTAGTACACCGGCGCTGGCTGCGAGTACACGCGGGTTTCAACGTAGCCTCGACCATGGCCGCGATAGTAACGGTCATCGGAAGTGCGGATGCTGTTACCCACCGCTGCGCCGACCAAGCCGCCGACGATGGCGCCATCGCGGCCGCCGGCGCTGTTGCCGATCGCTGCGCCGACCACAGCACCGGCCACCGTGTTGAAATCACGGTCGCCCGCGAAGGCCGACGACGATACTGCTGCAGTGGCCAGTAACGCTACACCCAATATTTTTTTGCTCAACATGGTAATCCCCTTGCTGTGGCTTGAACCGGAATGATTCGTTAGCCAGTGACTCCACTATAAATCCCGGCAAATTAATTACCACGTCTTATACACATGCTTACAAACCGGCGTTGCCCGTAATGGCTTGTAACAATTAGAAATCAAAGCGTTAGCGCTTCCCACTCGGGGCGCAGCAGGCTGAAAATGGTCACGTCCTGATAGCGGCCGTTGATGAAGAATGATTGGCGCAGCGTGCCTTCGGCCCGGAAGCCGCATTTTTGCGCCACGCGCACCGAGGCCACGTTCTCCGGCGCGGTCAATAACTCCAGGCGGTGGTAGGGATGCACTTTAAACAGATAATCGACCAGTAGCTTGCAGGCCTCGGTGACATACCCGCGCCCGGCCAACTTGGGATCGAACAGGCGGTAGCCGATTTCACGCGTCACCGGCGTGCGGCTCTTGAAGTGGGTGATGACGCCGACCACGTGGTGCGCTGTATCCTCGATTACAAAAAGCTCGCTATCATCGGTTACAAAACCGTGCTGCATAAACTCCTTGCGCATGGTTTCCGGCGATTTGAAATGGGGCGAGAAATAATCGCCGCGCGAGGGAAGGTCGTTGACCAGCGCGATGAAGGCGTTTAAATCGGCGGTAACGAGGTGACGGACGGTGCAGAGTGAACCCTTGAGCATAGGTGCTTTCTTCCGGCAGTTGAAGTTACATCGTAGAGCAACTGCGATAGCAAATCAACATGGATGACAAGATCATCATGATCGGTTATCGTCTCAGGCGATCTTGCTACCCACTTTTTACCTGAACAGGAACCGCATGAAATCCGTCTTCCAAAAATCCCTGTCGCTGACCGTATTGGCCAGCAGCTTGCTGAGCGCCGGCGTATTTGCCGCATCGGCCAACGATCCCGCCACGCTGGGCCAGATCCGCGACAGCGCGATGAAGAGCGACTGGGCCTATGAGCGCCTGGCCGATTTGACCGACTTGGTAGGCCCGCGCCTGTCCGGTTCCGCCGGTGCGGCGGCGGCGGTGGAGCAGGTGGCGGAAGCGATGCGCAAGATCGGCGCCAAGGTCACGCTGCAACCGGTCAAAGTCCCGCACTGGGTGCGCGGCGCCGAGACGGCGGAACTGGTGGAATACACCGGCCGTCCTGCCGGCATTACGCAGAAAGTGGTGCTGACTGCCTTGGGCGGTTCGGGCGCGACGCCCGCCGCCGGCCTGACCGCGCCGGTGATTATCGTGCGCAGCTTCGATGAATTGAAAGCCAAGGGCGCGCAAGTGAAGGGCAGCATCGTGCTGTTCGACGTCGCCTTCGATCAGGAGATGGCGGATCGCGGCCACGCCGGCCCAGCCTACGGCCGTGGCGCGGGCTTCCGCTTCGCCGGCCCTAAACTGGCGGCCGATATGGGCGCGGCGGCAGCGCTGGTGCGCTCGGTCGGCGGCGCCAACTACCGCATTCCGCACACCGGCGCGACCGGCGTGGTGGAAGGCGCGCGCATTCCTGCCGCCGCCGTGACGGCCGAAGATGCGATGCTGATGAGCCGTCTGTCGGCACGCGGCCCGCTGAAAATGCATCTGACCCTGACCCCGCAAAACCTGCCGGAAGCCGATAGCTACAATGTGATCGCCGACCTGCCGGGCACCGACAAAGCCGATGAAGTGGTGATCGTCTCCGGCCACCTTGATTCGTGGGATCTGGCCACCGGCGCGCACGACGACGGCACCGGCGTGGCCGGCGCGATGGCGGTGATCGATACCCTGAACAAGCTGAATCTGAAGCCGCGCCGCACCATCCGCGTCATCGCGTGGATGAACGAGGAAAACGGCACCCGTGGCGGCAAGGCCTACTTTGAAGCCAATAAGGACAAGCTGGACAAGCACTTTGCCGCGATTGAATCGGACAGCGGCGGTGGCCGTCCATTCGGCTTTATCGGCAGCGTCACGCCGCCGATGGTGAAGTATTTCGCGCCGCTGAAATCCGCGCTGGAGCCGATCGGCGCCGGCATCTTTGAGCGTCATGACATTGCCGGTGCTGCCGACACCGGCCCGCTGGAACGCGCGGGCGTGCCGGTGTTCGAGCCGCTGGTCGATTCGAGCAGCTACTTCAGCTACCACCACACGCCGGCCGACACGCTGGATAAAGTCAGCCCGCTGGAGCTGAAGCGCCACGTCGCCGTCATGACCTCGCTGACGTGGTACCTGGCGAATATGGAAGAGAACATCGGCCGCGTGCCGCAGCAGCCGGAGTAAGCGAACGGCAGGAGTTTGACGATGGTGGTATGCTGTAATCCACAGTAGGGAGGCCATCATGAACAAGCTCCATTACAAAGGCTGGGAGATACTCCCAACCGCGCTGCCGACTGCTAATCACCAGTGGTCGGCCAGCTGCGACCTCGAACGCATGGGCGCCGACGGCATAGAAGTATTCGAAGGCGCCACCATGCAGTTCGTACGCGATACCGAAGACGAAGCGCTGCGTGCTGCCTGCAACGAGGCGTACATCCAGATCGATAACATCCTGGCCGATCCATCCGTGCGTTTGGCCTGAACGGCGCATCCGGCTTGTGATAACATTGCCGGATGACCGCTCTGTTTCGATCCTTCGTCGTTTGGCTGATGCTGCTGGCGCTCCCGTATCAAGGGTATGCCGCAGCACAGATGCAGCTGTGCGCCGTTCCGTCGGCGCAGGGGGCTGCTGTGGCCGCGGCAATGGAAATGCCATCAGGCCCGCACGATCACGCTGCGATGCTGGCGGCGCAGCAGCTAGGTAGCGATAAAGCTAACCATCACACCAACTTGAAGTGCAGCGGCTCCGCATGCTGCTCTGCTGCGGCGCCGCTGCTAACGCTGGCGATTCCGTCACCGTTGCTGCCATCGGCTGCTGCTGTACCGTTCTATTCCGATTCCCTCCCTGCGGTCGATCTGGCCCACCCTGAACGTCCCCCTCAAGGCCGCTGCGCCTGACTACACCCAAGCTCCGTCTGCGAGCTGCATTTTTCATAACGATTTTTTTGAGGTAGTGGACATGAACTGTCTGTATAAACTCGCCGGTGGCGCCAGCGTGCTGCTGCTGTTGAGCGGATGCGCGTCGCTGTCAGGCGATGGTGGTTTTAGCGCAGCTGCCGGCATCAGTGAACAACGCACCGGCGCTAGCGCCAGCGTCGCTGGACGCTTGCCGCGCAATGAAGATGACGCGCGCGCATTGGCCGCTGTCATCGGCAAAAAACTGGAGCAGCCGCTGGCTGTTGACGATGCTGTGCAAATCGCACTGCTGAATAACCGCAGTCTGCAAGCCAGCTATTGGTCGCTCGGCGTGGCAGAGGCAGACTTGGTGCAGGCTGGCCGTCTGCAAAATCCGGTGCTGGACTTTAAACGCAGCCATGGCGGCGGTGAAGTAGGCATCGAGCGCACCTTGACCTTCAATCTGATTGGCCTGATTACCGCGCCGATGGCGAGCCGCATCGAGGGGCGCCGTTTTGAGCAAACCAAACTGCTGGTGGCGAATGAGGCGCTGAAAGTAGCTGCCGATACCCGCCGCGCGTGGGTCGATGCGGTGGCAGCGGCGCAGATTGCCGACTATGCCAAGCAGGTGCAATCGTCGGCGCAAGCCGGCGCGGAACTGGCGGAGCGCATGCGCAAGGCCGGCAATTGGAGTTCGCTCGATATGGCGCGCGAGCAGGCCTATCACGCACAGACGGTGGCGGATGCGGTGCATGCGCAGAAGTCCGCTGTCGCCGCGCGCGAAAAGCTTACGCGTTTGCTGGGATTGAGCGGCGAGCAGGCGGCGTCTTTCCGCTTGCCAGATCATTTGCCCGATTTGCCTGCTGCGCCGCGCGAGTTGGCGGACATCGAGCAGATCGCCGTCGATCAGCGTTTGGATATTCAAGCCGCCAAGCTGGATACCGAGCACACCGCATCCACGCTGGGTTTGACACGCACAACGCGCTTTATCAACGTGCTGGATTTGGGCGTGGTGCGCAACACCGAAGGCGGCACGGCGACGCGTGGTTACGAGTTGTCGCTGGAGATTCCGTTGTTCGATTGGGGCTCGACCCGTGTAGCGCGCGCGGAAGCGACCTATATGCAGTCGGTGAATCTGCTGGCGCAAGCGGCGGTTGATGCGCGTAGCGAGGCGCGTGAAAGCTATGCCGACTATCGTGCATCGTACGATCTGGCGCGTCATTACCGCGATAATGTCGTCCCGCTGCGCAAGCAGATTTCCGATCAAACCCTGTTGCGCTACAACGGCATGTTGATGAGCGTCTTCGAACTGCTGGCCGACGCGCGTGAACAAGCGACCGCCGTCAGCGGCTACATCGCTGCGCTTAAAGATTACTGGACTGCGCAAGCCAACCTGGAGGCCGCGCTGGGCGGCCGTCTGCCATCGAATAGAGGAGTACAACCATGACTAACCGCAGATCTTTTTTGAGCGGTGCAGCCACGTTGATCGGCGCCGGCATGGTGAGCAAAGCTGGCGCGGCCTCGCTGCCGGAAGCACCGGTGCAATCGTCGGCGTCCACGCAAGGGCCACTGACGCCGCCGAACGGCCGTCCATATAACCCGGTCGTTACGCTGAATGGCTGGACGCTGCCGTGGCGGATGAAGGATGGCGTGAAGGAGTTTCACCTGGTGGCCGAACCGGTGGTACGCGAAATTGCGCCGGGAATGACGGCTAATCTGTGGGGCTACAACGGCCAGAGTCCTGGCCCGACCATCGAGGTGGTGGAGGGCGATCGCGTGCGCATCTTCGTCACCAATAAACTGCCGGAGCACACCAGCGTGCATTGGCATGGACAGCGGCTGCCGAACGGCATGGACGGCGTGACTGGTCTAACGCAGCCGGGCATCCAGCCGGGTAAAACCTTTGTCTACGAATTCGTCGCCAAGAATGCGGGCACTTTTATGTATCACCCGCACGCCGATGAGATGGCGCAGATGGCGATGGGGATGATGGGCTTTTGGGTCACGCATCCACGCGATCCCAAGCTGCATGCAGTGGATCGGGATTTCGTGTTCCTGCTTAATGCCTACGATATTGAGCCGGGCAGCTACACGCCCAAGGTCAACACCATGACGGACTTTAATCTGTGGACTTTCAATAGCCGCGCCTTCCCCGGTGTTGATCCGATGGTGGTGCGCAAGGATGACCGGGTGCGCATCCGCGTTGGCAATCTGACCATGACCAACCATCCTATCCATTTACATGGGCATACGTTTGAGGTGACGGGGACTGATGGCGGCTGGGTGCGGCCATCGGCGCGCTGGCCGGAGGTCACGACCGATATCGCGGTCGGGCAGATGCGGGCGATTGAATTTGTGGCCGATGAACCGGGCGACTGGGCCTTCCACTGCCACAAATCGCATCACACCATGAATGCGATGGGACACAATGTGCCGACCATGATCGGCGTCGATCATAGCGGCGTGGCGCAGAAGATCAACAATCTGGTGCCGGGCTATATGGTCATGGGCGACAAGGGCGGCGCGATGGGCGATATGAAAATGCCGCTGCCGGAGAATACGCTGCCAATGATGATGGGCGATGGGCCGTTCGGTGGCCTCGATATGGGCGGCATGTTCACCGTGGTGAAGGTGCGGGAAGGGCAGGCCCGTAACGACTACAAAGATCCGGGCTGGTACAAGCACCCGAAAGGCACCGTGGCGCACGAATGGACTGGCGAACTCCCCGCTGCCCCGCGCGCACCCGGCGCTCCACCGTCCAAACCATCAGAAGCCATGGACGTGAAGCGGGACGGGGATATGCATCACCACCACTAACGCTAGAAAGGTGCGGCGGGATTTGCTAGTATCGGTAGTTCATGAAAAAGCTTTCCCGCTACCCGGAACAAATCGCCCTGCTGCCGTATATCGGTAAGTGGACGGCGCTCGCTGGGCTGATTGCTGTGCTGAGTGGCACGGCGTCAGCCCTTTTCCTGTTTGCGCTCGATGCCGCAACCAATTGGCGCGAGTCGCATCGCTGGATTATTTGGCTGCTGCCATTGGCCGGCTTCGCGGTCGGCTGGCTGTATCTCAAGCTCGGCAGCAGCGTCGAGGCCGGGAATAATCTGCTGATCGACGAGATTCACGATCCCAAGAATGTGGTGCCGCTGCGTATGGCACCGCTGGTATTGGTCGGCACCGTAGTCTCGCACTGGTTCGGCGCGTCGGTCGGGCGCGAGGGCACGGCGGTGCAGATGGGCGGCACGCTGGCCGATCAGCTGACGCACATCTTCCGCCTGCGTCACGCCGAGCGCCGCATCGTGCTGATGGCCGGTATCAGTGCCGGTTTCGCGTCGGTGTTTGGCACGCCGCTGGCCGGTGCGATCTTTGGTTTGGAGGTGCTGGCGATAGGCCGCTTGCGCTACGACGCGATTTTCCCTTGCATGGTGGCTGCAATCGCAGCCGATCAAGTTGGCATGGCGTGGGGCGTGCATCATACGCATTACGCCATTAGCAGCATTGCGCCGATTACTTTGTGGGGCGTGGCGGCGGTGCTGGTGGCGGGTATTGTGTTTGGACTGGCCGGCATGGCCTTCGCTAAGTCCACTCATGCGGCATCGGCTTTCATGAAGCGTCACATAGCGTATGCGCCGTTGCGGCCGATGATAGGCGGCGCCGTGGTGGCGCTTGCGGTGTGGTGGTTGGGTACGCGCTACATCGGCCTTGGCATCCCGGTGATGGTGGAAGCGTTCCAGCAGCCAGTAGCGCCGTGGGACTTCCTGGGTAAATTCGCGTTCACGGTGGCTTCGCTAGGCAGCGGCTTCAAAGGCGGGGAGGTGACGCCGCTGTTCTACATCGGCGCGACTTTGGGCAATGCGTTGGCGCCGTTGCTGCATCTGCCGTTTGCCCTACTGGCGGGACTGGGCTTCGTGGCGGTGTTTGCCGGCGCGGCCAACACGCCGCTGGCTTCGACCATCATGGCCATCGAATTATTCGGCCCGCAGATCGGGCCTTACGCGGCGCTGGCTTGTGTAGTGGCCTATTTATTCTCGGGCCACAGCGGCATCTACCGCGCCCAGCGCGTTGGGCTGATTAAGCATCGCTTACCGCCGGTGGCGCGGGATCGGAAGCCTTAGCCATCGCTGGTGCGCGGTGCCATTCCTCTTTCGGTATGACATGCGAGCTTGCCGGTTCCTGTACGAAGTGCGGCGAGGTGATTTGTACCTCGTATTCGTTGAACACATCGATGATCTGCTGGTGCAGCCGGTTTAGCACCTCGGCGCGCTGGCGCGGGGTTTCTACCGTGGCGTAGGCCACCAGCCGATATTCGGGATAGAAGTCGGACAGCGCCGCCTGCATCACGTACGGCTTGGGTGAGCTGGCGATATCCTCGGTGCGGTGCGCCGCCAGTTCCAGCAGGGCGTGCACTTGCCGCCAAGGCGTGTCGTAGCCGATGGTGACGGTGGTATCGAGCACAAAGCCGGTGCCCGGATAAGCGCGCGAATAATTCTTGCTGGTGTTGGACAGCACCCAGGCATTCGGCAGGGTCACCTCTTCGCCAAGGCCGGTGCGCAGGCGCGTTTCGAACATGCCCAGCTCCACCACCGTGCCTTCCGCATCGCCGACGCGTACATACTCGCCCTTGCGCAGCGAACGTGAATACATCAGGATTAAACCGCTGGCGCCTTGGCCGACGATGCTGGAAGCGCCGATTGACACCATCAAACCAACCAGCACCGACAATCCCTGAAAGGCCGCTGTCTGGGCGCCGGGCAGGTAGGGATAGGCCATCGCCAGTGCGAACAGCCAGATCACCACGTTGGCGATGCGGCGCGTGGGCACGGCGGTGTCCCGATCCAGCCAGCCTGCTTGCAGCTCGCCGCTTTCCACCCGCTGGAATATTGAGCCCAGTGTCAGTATCACCAGCCGCGCGATGACCACAATCACCGCCACCAGCAGCAGCCCGGGGAGGGCGTTGAGGAAACCCTGCACGACATCGGTCACCACGGCGATCAGGTAATCCTGCAGCCGCTCGCCCCAGCTGCGCGAGTAAGGTACTTTGCCCATGACGAACGCCACCCACAAATACACGGCGACGAGGCGCAGCGCCAAAGACAGCAGATTGACGCAGTGGCGCGCAAAGCGCAGATAGTGTTCGGCATCGAGCACGCGCACGTTTTTTACTTTGACGCGGCCCAGATGGCGGCTGATGCCTCGTGCCAGACGCTTGCCGGTCCAGCGCTGCAGCATGGACAAGCCACGCAGCACCAGCGCCAAAAGCAGCGTAGCGGCAGCGCACAGCGCCGCAGCGATCAACAGGTAGCGCGGGCTGGATTGTTCACGACGCTCGGCCAGCGCCTTGGTTAGCTGGGCGGCGCTTTCGGTGGCGACGCTATCAGTGGTGTCGCCGGCCAGCGGGTTGATATCGGCCGGGGTGACGAGGAATAGCAGCGCGCCGTCCAGCATCACCTGCGTGCCTTCGTTGATCGGATGGATGGCGGTGCGTTGCGGTCCATTGCCGGCGAGGGCGGAGTCGAGCCGCTTGCGCGCACCGGCTGCGCGGTCGTCGGGCGTAAAGCCGGCCAGCGCCGCACGGAAGATGAAGATGGTACGGTTGGCAAATTCCAGTTTGGCAGTTGGCCGCGCGGCAGGTGCTTCGGCGGCGATGGCGCCGCCGCAAAGCAGCGTGATGAGCAGGGCGCATAGCGGGGCGCGTCATAATCTGCGGAGAGCGGTCATGAACATCCTCGTGGCATCGGCATTAGCAATGATGCCATGTTATCGGATTCTATAGTTGTCTGGCAGTTACGGCTGGTTCATGGCATAATACCGGGCTTGTGTGGGCTCCGATGGTGAAATTGGTAGACACTGCAGACTTAAAATCTGCCGCCGCAAGGCGTGCCGGTTCGATTCCGGCTCGGAGCACCAGCCCCACATGCACCTTTCCCGGTTGGCGCCCGCTGACTTTTGGGTTTTGCTAGTTCCGCAAAATTCCTTTCTCGCGCTGTTCTTCGTGG
Organism: Duganella rivi; assembly: GCF_009857435.1. Lineage (GTDB taxonomy): Bacteria > Pseudomonadota > Gammaproteobacteria > Burkholderiales > Burkholderiaceae_D > Rugamonas > Rugamonas rivi. The sequence continues at coordinate 97,614 of NZ_WWCK01000004.1, read as the reverse complement.
TTATTTAGTTGGAGTAACGACCCCGTCGGTCAGTTGACCGACAGTGCGTTGCGATGGAGGCGTCAGGGGCGAACTCAGCGCCTATTGCGGAAGTTCGGGCGAGAGCCCGTTGATCTCGGCGAGTCGATATGACGGAACGTGATCCGGCCCTTGCTTAAATCGTATGCGGACAGTTCAAGGGTGACGCGGTCGCCGGCAAGGATACGAATGAAATTTTTTTTCATTCGGCCTGCGGTGTAGGCAATCAGGTTGTGGCCGTTTTCTAATGCGACGCGGAAACGGCTGTCGGGGAGGATTTCCTGAACAACGCCTTGCATTTCAATCAGTTCTTCTTTTGCCATGACTTAAATCCCCCGCATGAGGTGGATTTGTCGAGCTTGTCCGCCGAAATCCGACTTGGCGAGCTTGTACGAAACAAACTTGTGTTCAAGCGAACCTGCTGGCTGCGCTTCAACGAAATCACTTATATTGGCCATGACATCATGGCCACCGGTATGCGGCCTGATCTGGCCAATACCTTTTAACCTGCTAAACCAATGGATAGTTCCTGTATATGTACTGATATGCTGCTCCTGGCTGTGGATGAATGATCCCAACTCTAAAGTAGAGCCATGGTCGAGAATCGGACAGGAATGGGCTAGGCCTAAACAGGAAGGAAACAGGACGGTGACAAAGTACCGAGGTGGGACACTCAGTGTACAGCAAAAGGTGGTATTAACCTAATAACGCATAACCTCCCCATCTTGCGTCGCCGCGGCTTGACTTGACCCGGCTGCACGGCGGAGAATGCCTTCCCCCGTCGTGAATGTTGAGTTGAGAAATGGCGTCTGAAAAAGCAGTGAAATTGGTGTTGGCCGGTGCAATGGTGGCCGTGGTGCTGGGTGTTGCTGGCTACGTGGTGGTGTTCTGGCATAACTACACCGGCTGCCAGCAGCTGGAGGCGGAGGCGGCTAAGAATGGCAAGCCGATGTCTTGTGCCGAAATCAAAGCCGCCGCCAAGGCGCAACGCTAAAAGCGCACTACACTCCTTTGCGGCGCCGTGCCGCAAGGCCTAGCAGGGCCCCACCACCAAGCAGCATGGCGTAGGTCGATGGCTCCGGCACCGCCGTCACGTCATACAGCGCTACCGAGATGCTGGCGTGGCCTTGGTAATTGGCATACCACGCGCCGTTGTAGTACTCGGCCGCGCCCGATGTCACGCCACCCCACGCAAGGTAATTCGAGAAAATCGGCGACACCGCTTGCACCGCAAAGTAGTAGGTGCCGGCACTCAAGGCTACAGAAGGCATGTTGAAGAAGTGGTTGTCGATGCTGTAGCCGTAGTTGCTGCCGATGTAGGTAGTACCCAGCGTGCCGCTGCTGCCCGAAGCGACCACCGTACCCGGTAGGCCGCCCATGCCATCGGCCAGTAGGAATTGCCAGTTAATGGCGGTCGGCAGGTTGGCGCCGGTATTGAATACGCCATAGCTGGCCGACATCACAACCGCATTGCTGCCGATGGTGAACATCTGGGCAGCATAATCATCGTAGAAGCCGAATGCCGGGCCGCAATTGGTGTTGAAGATGCAGTTGCCGTCCGTGATGTCGGTGCCTGAATCGTAGATGGTTGCCGCTTGGGCGCCAGCGCTGGCTAAGCCCAGCAGCAAGGCGGCAACGGCGATAGGGCGCATTCTCATTGCTTTTGTCATCATCATCTCCCCTGTTTTTGGTTGTACTGCAGCTTTCAATCTAGGAGTTGATGAATCAACTTTCAATTTGAATGTAATAAATATATTTTCTTCGTTGTTATTCGACACCAGACCTTGACAGTAGGCATAAAAAAAGCCCGCAAACTGCGGGCTTGGGACAGGCTTGGGGCGCGCGCTTAGGCCGCTTCCACCAGCTTGAAACCGGCCCACGACAGCGTGGTCACTTCCACCACCAGCACTTGCGGATCCGGCTGGATGTTGCTGGCGAGACGGTAGACGGCGTCGCGCACTTCGTTGATGGTCTCCGCGCCGCTGTAGCAGTACTCGCCTTGCGGCAGGTAGTAGCCATTGCCGTCGTCGGCCTTGATGGCGCCGGCCACGTTGTACTTGGCCATTTCGACGTTGACACGGTCAAAGGTGTCACTGTTGGCAGCAGGGTAGGAGACGCGAATGATGTAGTTAACCATGTTAAATCCTTATTGTTGAAGCCGAATCATGGCATAAAAAAACGCGCCGTAGCGCGTTTTTTATTGGATACAGCCAACAATCAAGCCTGGCGGCGGCGACGGCGCGCGATCAAGCCGACCATGCCCAAACCAGCCAGCATCATGGCGTAGGTTTCTGGTTCCGGTACCGCGGCGATGGCCGAGGTAGCGGTGGTGGTGAAGGTGGTGTAGTTGCCGTACTGGTTGTTCACGTAGCTTTGGCCGCTCGGTACGCCGTAGCCGCCGTAGTAGCTCGAAATGCCGACGGCGTTCTGGCCCACCGAGACGTTACCGAGCGTGATGGTGAAGGTCGCGGTCGAGCCCAGCTGGTAGACCGATTCCGTGTACTGGCCCCAGAAGGTGAAGGTCTTGTAACCAGCCACGGCGGCCATATTTTCCGAGGTGTCGCCATTGCCCAGCGACAGGTCGAGGCCGGTGGTCGAGAAGCCGGTGCTCCAGTAGCCTGGCGCGTGGTTTTGGCCAACGAACGCGTCCGGCACGGTCGCGCCCAGGAAAGTGGCGCTGTCTGGTACGTAGATGGTCAGACCGTCCAAACCAGTGTGGGTGCCGGCATAGCCTTGGCCGAGATTCTTCACGGTGTAGGTGAACACGTACTGGTTGGTTTCACCGACCACCGCGTCGGCGGCCGAGGTGATCTGGTACTGGTTGGTCAGGTTGGTCTCAACGGCGCCAGCCATGGTGCTGAGGGCGGCTGCAACGGCGAAGGCGGCCAGCTTGAGGGAGGTCTTTACCATCATGTTATTTCTCCAGAGAATTAATATTTACTTCCATGAATCTAAGATAACACGACGCTGATGGCTTGTCGTTGTCAGAGTGGAATGTTCGTTGTGTCTTCGCAAAAAAACAAAGCCCCGAGCAGGCGGGAAACCTGTCGGGGCTTTGCGTCAATTGGCGGAGAAAGCACGTTTGACTGAGTAGAAGTGTAGTTTTGCTTTCTTAAAATCGCCTTAGTAGAATGTTGGACGGAATTCGAGGATATCTAATGCAAATCAAAATCAATGACGTACTGCGCGCTTACATCGAGCCGCTGACCGAGAGTGAATACCAGGCGCTGGAGCGCAGCATCCTGACCGAGGGCTGCCGCGATGCGCTGGTGCTGTGGGAAGACGTGCTGGTGGACGGCCACAACCGCTACCAGATCTGTCAGGAACACGGGGTGCCATTCAAGGTGATACAAAACACCAGCTTCCGCACCTTGGAAGATGTGAAGCTGTGGATGATCGATAACAATCTGGGCCGCCGCAGCATCTCCGACTACCAGCGCGGCGTGCTGGCGCTGCGCAAGAAGGAAATCATGACGGCGCGCGCGCTGGAGCTGGCGGCCGAAGCGGCTGCCGAAGATGCGCGCATCGCACCGGCGGAAGGCGAAGAAGCGCCGAAGAAGCAAGCCGCCATGCCGCTGGCATCGCGCGAGGACATCGCCCGTGCCGCGCGCTTGAGCACTGCGACCATCGGCCAGATCGAAAAAATTCAGAAGACCGCGACGCCGGAACTGGTGGAGGCGGTACGCGCCGGCACCATTTCGATCAACGCAGCGGCCACTGTGGCATCGCTGCCGGAAGAGGTGCAGCTGGCCGCAGTCGCCGGCGGCAAGAAGGAGCTGCAAAAGGCCGCCAAGGAAGTGCGCGAACTGCGTGCTGCCTCGCGTCCAGCCAAGGAGCCGAAGGAAGCCAAGGCCGCACCGGCCGTCGACTACAGCGATATGCCGGCCGACGTGCAGGAGCTGCGCGCCGAAAACGCCGCACTGCGTCAAAAGAACGCCGCCCTGCTGGAAGAGATCACCGTCCTGCAGCGCCGTCTCTCCGAACTGGCCAACGCTTAAGATGCGGAACGCGCTCTCCTTGATTTGTTTAGTTTCGGTGGGCGCGGCAGTTGCGGCGCCTGTGGCCCCAGTAGCAATGGTCGCTCCTGCGAACGAAGCGGCGCGCCTGAAGGCCGCCGCCAAGCGCGTCACCATCTTGCGCGATAAATGGGGCATCCCGCACATTTACGGCAAGACCGACGCCGACGCAGTATTCGGCATGGTCTACGTGCAGGCGGAAGATGACTTCCACCGCGTGGAGCTCAACTTCATCAACGCCATGGGACGCCTGGCGGAAGTGGAGGGCGAGGCCGAACTGTATAAAGACCTGCGCATGAAACTGTTCATCAATCCCGATGAACTGAAGCGCCAATACGCAGAAGCGCCGGCCTGGCTGAAGAAGCTGATGAATGCGTGGGCCGATGGTCTCAATTACTACTTGCAAACGCATCCCGAAGTGAGGCCAGCGCTGCTCACGCACTTTGAACCGTGGATGGCGCTCAGCTTCAGCGAAGGCAGCATCGGCGGCGATATTGAAACCATCGACATCAAGCAGCTGCAAGCGCTGTATGCGGACGGCGCCAAGCTTCCGCTGATGCCGCCGGTACTAATGTCGTCGAGCGATGGCATTGATCTGGATAAGGAACCGGGCGGCTCCAACGGTTTCGCCATCGCGCCGTCGCACACCAGGAACGGCCACGCGCTGCTAATGATTAACCCGCACACCTCGTTCTACTTCCGTCCCGAAATCCAAGTCCACAGCGAAGAAGGCTTGAACGCCTACGGCGCGGTGACGTGGGGCCAGTTCTTCGTCTACCAAGGCTTTAACGACCGCGTAGGCTGGATGCACACCTCGGGCGGCGGCGATGTGATCGACGAATACCTCGAAACTATCAGCGAACAAGGCGGCCAGTTCTTCTATCAGTACGGCAGCGAACAGCGTCCGTTGAAAGCGGTGAACATCGCGCTGCCTTATAAAACCAAGGACGGCATGGCCAGCAAGACGGTGCGCGTCTACTACAGCCATCACGGCCCGATCGTGCGCGCCAAGGACGGCAAGTGGATTGCCGTGCGCCTGATGAACGAGCCGCTGAAAGCGCTGACGCAATCCTTCATCCGTACCAAGGCCCGCAACTACAAGGCTTTCTACAAGTCGATGGCGCTGCGCACCAATTCGTCTAACAACACCGTGTACGCGGACGCCGACGGCAATATCGCTTACTTCCACGGGAATTTCATCCCGCGCCGCGATCCGCAGTTCGACTGGAAGCATCCGGTGGATGGCAGCAATCCGTCCACCGAGTGGAAAGGCCTGCACGAAGTTAAAGAGACCATCACGCTGTTCAATCCTAAGAACGGCTGGATCCAGAACACCAACAACTGGCCTTACACGGCAGCCGGTGCATACAGCCCTAAGGTAAAGGACTATCCGGCCTATATGTCGATGAATCCTGAGAACCCGCGCGGCATCCACGCCGTGCGCGTGCTGGAAAATAAAAAGGACTTCACCATCGACAGCCTGATCGCCGCGTCCTACGATAATCAGCTGCCGGCGTTTGAGCCGCTGCTGCCGCAACTGTTCGCCGCCTACGACGAACTGCCAGCCGATGATGCGCGCAAGGCCGCACTGGCGCCGCAGATCGCCGCGCTGCGTGGCTGGGACATGCGCTACACGCTGGAGTCGACCGCCACTTCGCTGGCGATCTACTGGGCGCAGGATTTGTGGACGACTTACCAGCCGGCTGCCAAGGCCAAGGAAGTGCAGGTGCTCGATTACATCCAGGCCGCTGTCACGCCGCAGCAGCGCATTGAAGCGCTGGAGCGCGCGGTCGCCAAGCTGACCAAGGACTTTGGCAACTGGCAAACGCCGTGGGGCGAGATCAATCGCTTCCAGCGCTTAACCGGCGACGTGGCGCAGCCGTTCGATGACAGCAAGCCTAGCTTGCCGGTGGCTTTCGCTTCCGCCAATTGGGGTTCGCTGGCGGCGTACGGCATGACCTCCAAGCAGACGACGAAACGCATCTACGGCGAACGTGGCAACAGCTTCGTGGCAGCGGTGGAGTTTGGGCCGCGCATCAAGGCGCGCAGCATCTTGGCGGGCGGGCAGAGTGGCAATCCGGCTTCGCCGCATTTCTACGACCAAGCCGCAATGTACGCGCGGGGTGAATTCAAGGACGTCCTGTTCTACAAGGCGGACGTGGAGAAGAACCTCGAACGCCGCTACCACCCGGGCGAGTAAGGATGGTTAGGCCGCAGGTGCTTCTTCGCTAGGCTCTGCGGCCTTCGCCCATTGCAGATTCTCGACCTTGTTATTGCGGACGTTGCCGTCCTTGTGGCGCACTACCGGATACTTGTTCGGATTCGGCAGGTAAGTCTCGGCCACCAGGTCGTGGACGAAGAACTCACCAGTGCGCGAACCGCCGCGCAGCTTGACCTTCAGGCCTTCCGGGTACAGGGTCGGTTTCAGGGCGCTGACCTTGGAGCCGGCCGCCAGCAGCACGCGGCCGTCCCTGGACACCTTGTAGTAGTCGCTGCCGACAACCGGCTTGGCGCTGGCGACGATGATCGAGTAGGCGAAGGCCAGCGCCAATACGATGGCAATAATGAGTATGAATTCCATGCGCAGAATATTAGCAGTTAAATAGCGTCCAGCGAACTGCGAATATCGGCCTTTAAATCCCCTATATCTTCAATTCCAACCGACAGCCGGATCAAGCCGTCGCCGATGCCCAAGGCTGCGCGCTGGGCGGCCGGGATGCTGGCGTGGGTCATCAGGGCAGGGTGTTCGATCAGGCTTTCGACACCGCCCAGGCTCTCGGCCAGCGCGAACACCTTGCAGCTTTCGAGGAAGCGGCGCGCGCCCGGCAGGTCGGTTTTCAGATCGATGGAGATGATGCCGCCGAAGCCGTGCATCTGGCGCTTGGCCAATGCGTGCTGCGGGTGTGATTCGAGGCCGGGGTAGAACACTTTGCGGACTTCCGGCTGCTGCTCCAGCCATCGCGCCAGTTCCAGTGCGCTGGCGCAGTGGCGTTCCATGCGGATCGCCAGCGTTTTCACGCCGCGCAGGGCGAGGAAGCTGTCGAACGGGCCGGCGATCGCGCCGACGGAATTCTGCAGGAAGGCCAACTGCTCGCACCACGCTTTCTGGTGCGGTTCTCCACCCACCACCGCGATGCCGCCGATGATGTCCGAGTGGCCGTTCAAATACTTGGTGGCCGAGTGCACCACGATGTCGAAGCCGTGTTCCAGCGGGCGTTGCACGATCGGGCTGGCGAAGGTGTTGTCGGCGATAGCGATGATGCCGCGCTCGCGGCAGATTTTGCCGATCGCCTGCAAGTCCGCCAGCTTGAGCATGGGATTGGTCGGCGTTTCGACCCACACCATTTTCGTTTCGGGCTTGATCGCGGCCAGCAGGTTCTCGGGATTGGTCAGATCGACGTAGCTGAAGTCATGGCCGGCGCTGCGGCGGCGCACACGCTCGAACAGGCGGTAGGTGCCGCCGTACATATCGTCGCCGGCGATGATGTGCGAGCCGGCGTCGGCCAGCTCCAGCACTGTCGATATCGCCGCGAGGCCGGAGGCAAAGGCGAAAGCTTGCGAACCGCTCTCCAGATCGGCCACGCAGCGCTCCAGTGCCCAGCGCGTGGGATTGTGCGAACGGCCGTAATCCAACCCTTTGTGCACGCCGGGGCTATCCTGCACGAAGGTGGAGGTGGCGTAAATCGGCGGCATGATAGCGCCGGTGGACGGATCGGGCGATTGGCCGGCGTGGATCACGCGCGTGGCCAGTGCGGCTTTTTTCTCGTTCAAGATAACGTCCTTCGCAGATGGTTGAGTAAATCGTAGCGGGTGATCAGGCCGTAGAAAGTGTCGCCTTCGGCCACCACGGCGGTCAGGCCGCGATCCAGCACATCGCGCAGCGCTTGCAGATCCGCGCCCGGCGCGAGAATTTCCAGCCGCCGTGTCATGGTGCTGCCTACCTGGTGATTGAAGCGCTCCGGCTGCGTGCCGACCGACAGCAGCAGATCCGATTCATCAATGATGCCTGCCAGCTGGCCTTTTTCCAGCACCGGCAACTGCGCCACATCGGCAGCGCGCATGCGGTTGAAGGCGATCATCAGCGTGTCCTCGGGCGTGACGCTGATGACTTCACCAGCATCGAAGCGGCGGCCGATTAAATCTCGGAGATCCTTATGCTGCGGGCGTTCCAGCAAACCTTGATCGCGCATCCAGCCATCGTTGTAGACCTTGGACAGGTAGCGCGTGCCGGTGTCGCACACAAAACTGACCACGCGTTTCGGCGTGGTTTGTTCGCGGCAGTAGCGCAGGGCGGCGGCCAGCAGCGTGCCGGTAGACGAGCCGCCCGGTATGCCTTCTTCTTTCAGCAAGGCGCGCGCGGTGGCGAAGCTTTCGTGGTCGGTAATGGTGTAGGCCTTCTTTACTGCCGTCATATCGGCAATCGCCGGGATGAAGTCCTCGCCTATGCCTTCCACCGCCCACGAGCCGCTGGTGTCGGAGACGTGGCCGGTTTCAATGTACTCGGCGAGGATGGAGCCAGCCGGATCGGCCAGGATAAATTCGACGTGCGGCGCGACTTTGCGGAAGTAGCGCGTCAAGCCGGTCAAGGTGCCGGAGGAGCCGACACCGACCACGATGGCATCGACTTGATGCGCCATCTGCTCCCAGATTTCCGGGCCAGTGGTGGTTTCGTGCGCCAGTGGATTGGCGGCGTTGTTGAATTGGTCGGAGTACCATGCGCCCGGCATCTCGGCGGCCAGCCGCGCGGCGTAATCCTGGTAGTACTCGGGATGGCCCTTGCCGACATCGGAACGGGTGGTGCGCACCTCGGCGCCTAGCGCCTTCAGGTGCAGCACTTTTTCGGTCGACATCTTGTCCGGCACCACCAGCAGCACGCGGTAGCCTTTCAAACGCCCGACCAGCGCGAGACCGAGGCCGGTGTTACCGGCGGTCGCCTCGATGATGGTGCCGCCGGGCTTGAGCAAGCCTTGGGCTTCGGCCGCTTCGATCATCGCCAGACCGATGCGGTCTTTGATCGAGCCACCGGGGTTTTGCGATTCCAGTTTAAGGAATAGTTGGCAAGGGCCGGTGTCGAGACGGGTAATCTCGGCCAGTGGCGTCTTGCCAATCAGGGTGAACAACGCGGGTTTGCGCATATTTGTCTCCTTGCTGCATTAAAAGCAAGTATGCGCCATTTCCGCCAATATTGCTGCTTCTTACAGCGCGGTGTCTTGCACGGCGCCTTTGTGTTCGCTGCGGTAGGCGGCCAATTCAGCTTTCACTTCAGCGTGGGTTTTGGCTTTGACTTCTGGCTGGCCGACGCGCGGGTCAGGATACTGCTCGCCGTCGCGCAACTCGCCGCGCTGGATGGCGGCCAGGGTTTCGGCTTTTACTTCAGCGCGGGTCTTGGTCGAGACGAAGCTGGTGTTGCCGGAGTATTCACCGATCTCTTGCGCCGTGGCGGCAGTGGCAGCGAACAGCGCGGCGGACAGGACGAAGGCGATGGTTTTCATGGTGCGGCTCCTTGAGTTTGTTGGCTAGGCGTTGTTGCCCGATGTGTGAATATTAAAGCGCATCCGATTAAATAGATAGCTAAATATACTAATCAACACGATAGAAATAATTGATCGGGGCGCATATAATTCCCGGCGTCAAGGGCACAACAACACCAACAGAAGGCTTGCAGTGGCAAAACTCTATTTCCGATACTCTGCGATGAACGCAGGCAAATCCACCGCAATGCTGCAGGTGGCGCACAACTACGAGGAACAGGGCCAGCAAGTGCGCCTGTTCACGGCGGCGATCGACAACCGTTACGGCGTCGGCAAAGTTACCTCGCGCCTCGGCCCGCAGCGCGAGACCGAAGTGTTCGACAAGGACACCGACTTCCTGCTTACCATCGACAAGAAAATCGCCTGCCTGCTGGTGGACGAGGCGCAATTCCTGAGCAAGGAACAAGTCAAGCAGCTGCACCAGCTGGCGCAAGTTCGCGGCGTGCCGGTGATTACCTACGGTCTGCGGTCGGACTTCCTGGGCGAACCGTTCCCCGGCTCGGCCTACCTGCTGGCGCTGGCGGACGATATCGAAGAAATCAAAAACATCTGCAGCTGCGGCAAGAAGGCGACCATGAACATCCGTGTCGACGAAAACGGCAAGCGCATCAAGGAAGGCGAGCAGATCAGCATCGGCGGCAACGAGAGCTACCGCCAAGCCTGCGGCCGCTGCTTCTACAGCGAAATCCACTGACGGCCATGCCCCCATCGGTCACCGATCTTCCTGCGCTGGATAATCGGCGCGTGAAAACCAGCACCGAGGACGTGCTGGTCGACCGCGTTATTCCGGGTGAGATATTGGTGATCGCTTTCGGCTTTGTCTCGTGGGAGACGCGGCCGGATTTTGATTTTTACGGCCGGCTGAAAAAGCTGGAGCAGGCGAGCGGGCGGCACATCAACAAGATACTGGTGCGCGACTCGGGCAACGCGTGGTATCACCGGCGCGTTGATGGGCTGGGCATGCATCCCGATGAAACAGCGGCTAGCCTACGCGCGCTGATCCGCGAGATCAAGCCGAGCAAAGTCATCACCATCGGCCAATCGATGGGCGCTTATGCAGCGGTGATGTACGGGATGCTGTTGGACGCGCAGCAAGTGCTGGCGTTTGGGCCGCTGTCCTTCCTCGATCCGCAGCAGGCCTTGCTGTACCACGACCGCCGCTGGTTGTCGGTGATGCGCGATCTGGCCGCCAACCCGCCGGTTTCGGGCTACTACGATTTGCAGACGCTGGGCCGCAACAAGGCCGGCGCGCTGCCGGAAATGCACATCATCTTCGGAACCAAGCCGGATCAAGCCACCAAAGAATCCGTCAACTTGGATGCGATGCATGCGCACCGTCTGGCGGCAGTAGGCAATTGCACGCTGCATCCGTATCCATATTCCGGCCACGCAGTTGTGCAGCACCTGATCGACACCAAGCGCATCAACGCACTGCTGGCGCGCATCATCATGAATTTGGAAATAGCGGAAGAGGCGAGGGAAGTCACCGCCGACTGGCACAAGTGGATCGCCGAAAACCTCAAGCTCGGCAGCTCCCCGCAAGAACTGATCGACATCCTCCAGCACCACGGCTTCTCCCACGCCAGCGCCTCTGCTGCCGTCGCATCAAAGAGACTGTAGGATTCAGTCTATGGACACGCGAGGACATATTTTCTTTTTAAGCAGGGCCGTAATGGTTGCTCTGACTTTTCTGGCGATGGCTTCGGCGTTTTGTCAGGAATCGCTTCGTAAGCCAGTTGATCCTAGCGGGACTCTTGCGAAGCTGGTGGGCGAGGTGTCGCAGCCCCAGAGCGAGCTAATCGGGAATGCATTCATTGTTGGGCAAAACGGCTGCCATATTATGACGAACCTCCATGTCGCGTATGGCAAATCGAAAGATATGGCGACAGGTAAAGTTGAGTTATTCGATGAACTAGCTGTTGGACACGTAGTGAATTTCGCTTTCAACCTCGACGCCCAAACTGGCAGATTCAAGGGATCGATGACGGCAAAAGTTATCGAGTTTGGCAGTTATCAGGAGGGGACTAAGCGTGGGCTAGTGGGGGACGTAGCGGTACTGCGTCTGGAAAGTTGCCTGGGTAAAGAATATGGAGCTTTAATTTTTGATAGGCCCGAGCCGGGACAGCGCACGCCCATTGGACGGTTGAAAACTATTAGTTCAGTAAAAATGCCTGACGAAAGACGCGCAATTGTTTCTCAGGAAGGATGTTCAGCCGAACGCATAACCACAGTTACCGGCCTTTTCCTATCAAACTGTGACATGCCGCCCGGATCATCAGGCTCGATGGTGCTGGAAGAGCACAATGGCAAATGGCATCTTGTCGGGATGCCGGTTCGGCAACTTACCGTGGTTGGTGAAACCCCGGTTGGGATTGCGATCTATGTGAGCGCGCTGAACAAAATTCTAGACAGCGCGCTCGGCAAAGAAGGCTTGCCTGCCGGGCCTTAGTGTGTGCTAACTAAAACCCAATCTGCCATCGATTGCCAGATAAATCCGCCGTTTATGCTCGATGAAACGGTGTGAGTGCAAGTGCTACCCCCTCGGCGATCTCTTTGTCGTTCGAGAATAAGTCGGAGCGCACCTCGTTCCTCTTGGTTTCGAGATTAAGCCTGAACGGGAGCGAAGCGCCTCCGTGCGTACTCAGCACGAACTCGCCGCTCGGGGCAAACATGCTGATTCCAACTGACAAACCCACTGTCGTGCCGTCATGCCGCATGGTGTCGTCGCCAGCGCCCTTGGTGAGCTTGCGGCGTTGCTGCCCATCCCACACGGCCGATACGCCCGATAGTTCCGCGGGGCGGAGTACCAATTGCGGGCGCACAACCAATGCCGCTCCCGTTTCGCTGCTCACTCGCTGAACTAGGTGGCCGAGCGCCTGCAAATACGCCTGCCGGCGCAGGGCGCCCGTTCCGCTATCGTAAATGCCGCCGACCTCCGCTATTTCCTGATTCCAGATCGTGTCGTAGCTGTTCTGGTCGAGTATCAAGACCTGGTAACCCGACGCGCGTAGTTGCTGGTGGAGCTGTTGTTTCAAGCCGTTGATGCCGGCTTCCAATTCCACTGATTCGACTTCGGGAGGCAGCATTAAAATCCGCGCATTGGTCGCTGGGCGACGAAATCCCGGTGCGACTTCATTGTCTGCTGGGAGCGGAAGGGACACGGATGCGCAAGCGCTAAAGAGAAGGGGCAAGGTAAGAAGCAGCAGTCTTTTCATGGATGAGGCGATGAGTATTGCGATGGGCATGAGGATAGCATCATGCTCACCCTTAAAATACGCAAAATCTCACTTCTGCCCATGCTCATGGCTTCTGAATGGAGAAATGAAAACGCCTACTCCGGGGAGTGGGCGTTTGAACCATCGGCGTCGATAGGGCTTTAAGCCGCGTCGCGCGCCGGTTCCAGCTTGCGCATCACCGGCGTCTTGAATTCGAAGCGCTTGATTTCGCCGACCATCAGCAGGTAGCACAAGATGGTCACCACGGCGTTGGCGCCGACGAACACCAGCGCGCCCGAGAACGAGCCGGTTTTCTCCAGGATGTAGCCGATCACGATCGGTGTGGTGATGCCGGCCGTATTGCCGAAGGTGTTGAACAGCGCGCCGCTCATGCCGCCGGCTTCTTTCGGCGAGGTATCCGCCACCACCGCCCAGCCCAGCGCGCCGATGCCCTTGCCGAAGAAGGCCAGCGACATCACGGTAATCACCAGCCAGTCCGCTTCCACGTAATTGCAGATGATCATGGAGGTCGACAGCAGCATGCCGCACACGATCGGCGTCTTGCGCGCCACCGATTGCGTTTTGCCGGCCTTGATCAGGCGATCCGAGATCACGCCACCGAGCACGCCGCCGAGGAAGCCTGCCACCGCCGGCAGCGCCGCCACAAAGCCGGCCTTCAAAATCGTCATGTGGCGTTCCTGCACCAGGTACACCGGGAACCAGGTCAGGAAGAAGTAGGTCAGGGTGTTGATGCAGTACTGGCCGATGTACACGCCCAGCAGCATGCGGTTGCCCAGCAGCTGCTTGATGCAGGCCCACGTGTCGAGCTTGGTGGTGGCCGCTGCCTTGTCTTTGCTCTCCAGATCCACCAGCGCGCCGCCGGCTTCGATGTAGGCGACCTCGGCAGCATTAGCGCGCGGATGGTCTTTCGGGCCGTACACGGTCTTCAGCCATATAAAGGCCATGATGATGCCCAGTCCGCCCATCACGAAGAACACGCTCTCCCAGCCGAACGAATGCACCAGCCAGCCCATGATGGGCGCGAACAGCACGGTGGCAAAGTACTGCGCCGAGTTGAAGATGGCGGCCGCCGTGCCGCGCTCGCTGGTTGGGAACCACGACGAGGCGATGCGCGAGTTGCCGGGAAAGGAGGGCGCTTCAGCTGCGCCGATCAGCAGGCGCAAGGTGAACAGTGCCGCGACCGCAGCTGCGCCGGTAAAGAAGCCGACGCCGCCCATCAGCATGGTGAACAGCGACCACAGGAAGATGCTGAAGAAGTAGGTAATCTTGGAACCGAAGCGGTCAAGCAGCCAGCCGCCCGGCAATTGCGCCAGCACATACGACCATGCGAACGCGGAGAACACAAAACCCATTTGCACCGGTGTCAGGCCCAGCAGCTTTTTGAGCTCCGGGCCGGCGATCGCGATGGTGGCGCGGTCGGCGTAGTTGATGGTGGTAACGGCAAACAGTACGGCGAGGATCATCCAGCGGACGCGGCTGGCTTGCTGCGGGTGAGGCGTGGTCATGCGAAGTCTCCTTACTTTTGGTTCGATGATCATAGCCTAGATATCAGACATCATACAACTGAATATCAACTACCAGTTTGCCAGTAAACGTTTAACTTGTTGATTTTAATGCACATGCACCATCAGGGTGCTCCCGTAAGTTGTATGATGACAAGAGTCCCCATAATCAGAGTGTCATCGTTTGCACAAATTAGGGGGGGAAGGTTTAAAATAACGGGCGGAATTAACTCCACAGATCGTTTACGAGGGAATGAACATGGCAACACAAAATTCAAAAATCATTTACACGCTGACTGACGAAGCGCCACTGCTGGCAACATATTCCCTGCTGCCTATCATCAAGAAGTTCACTGCACCGGCTGGCGTCGACGTGGTTTCCAGCGACATCTCCGTTGCTGCGCGCGTGTTGGCCGAGTTCCCTGAATTCCTGACTGACGAACAAAAAGTCCCGAATAACCTGGCTGAGCTGGGCGCACTGACCCTGAAGCCGGAAGCCAACATCATCAAGCTGCCGAACATCTCGGCATCGGTAGCCCAGCTGCAAGCGGCCATCCGCGAATTGCAAGGCAAGGGCTACAAGCTGCCGGACTACCCGGAAGACGCAAAAACCGACGAAGAAAAAGCCCTGAAAGCCCGCTACAGCAAGTGCATCGGCTCGGCCGTGAACCCAGTGCTGCGCGAAGGTAACTCGGATCGCCGTGCGCCGATGGCAGTGAAGAATTACGCCCGCAAGCACCCGCACTCGATGGGCGAATGGAGCCAGGCATCGCGCACCCACGTGTCGCACATGCACGCCGGCGACTTCTACCACGGCGAAAAGTCGATGACCCTGGACAAGGCCCGCAACGTCAAGATGGAACTGATCACCGCGTCGGGTAAAACCATCGTGCTGAAACCGAAGGTCGCGCTGCAAGCCGGCGAGATCATCGACTCCATGTTCATGAGCAAAAAAGCGCTGCTGGAGTTCTACGAGAAAGAAATCGACGACGCCTACAAAACCGGCGTGATGTTCTCGCTGCACGTGAAAGCGACCATGATGAAGGTCTCGCACCCAATCGTGTTCGGCCACTGCGTGCGCATCTTCTACAAGGAAGCGTTTGAAAAACACGCCAAGACCTTCGAAGAGCTGGGCGTGAACGTCAACAACGGCATGGTCAACCTGTACGAGAAAATCGAGAAACTGCCGGCATCGCAGAAAGAAGAGATCCTCAAAGACCTGCACGCTTGCCTGGAACACCGTCCTAAGCTGGCCATGGTCGATTCGGCCAAGGGCATCACCAACTTCCACTCGCCAAACGACGTGATCGTTGACGCATCGATGCCGGCCATGATCCGTATCGGCGGCAAAATGTGGGGCGCCGATGGCCGCACCGCCGACGTCAAGGCGGTCATGCCTGAGTCGACCTTCGCCCGTATCTACCAGGAGATGATCAACTTCTGCAAATGGCACGGCAACTTCGACCCGACCACCATGGGCACCGTGCCTAACGTCGGTCTGATGGCGCAGCAAGCCGAAGAGTACGGCTCGCACGACAAGACCTTCGAAGTAACCGAAGGCGGCACTGCCAACATCACCGACCTGGACACCGGCGAAGTGCTGCTGACCCAGACCGTGGAGCAGGGCGACATCTGGCGCATGTGCCAGGTGAAAGACGCGCCGATCCGTGACTGGGTCAAGCTGGCCGTCACCCGCGCCCGCAACTCCGGCATGCCTGCCGTGTTCTGGCTGGACCCATACCGTCCGCACGAAAACGAAGTGATCAAGAAGGTACAGGTCTACCTGAAAGAACACGACACCAAGGGCCTGGACATCCAGATCATGTCGCAAGTGCGCGCCATGCGTTACACCCTGGAGCGCGTCTCGCGCGGCCTGGACACCATCTCGGTGACCGGCAACATCCTGCGCGACTACCTGACCGACCTGTTCCCGATCCTGGAACTGGGCACCTCGGCCAAGATGCTGTCGATCGTTCCGCTGATGGCGGGCGGCGGCATGTACGAAACCGGCGCTGGTGGTTCGGCTCCTAAGCACGTGAAGCAGCTGGTGGAAGAAAACCACCTGCGCTGGGATTCGCTGGGCGAGTTCCTGGCGCTGGCCGTGTCGCTGGAAGAGCTGGGCATCAAGGACGGCAATGCAAAGGCCAAGATCCTGGCCAAGACGCTGGACGCTGCAACCGGCAAACTGCTGGACAACAGCAAGTCGCCATCGTCGCGCACCGGTGAATTGGACAACCGTGGCAGCCACTTCTACCTGTCGCTGTACTGGGCGCAAGCTCTGGCCGCGCAGACCGAAGATGCTGAACTGGCTGCTCACTTCGCGCCACTGGCAAAAACGCTGGCTGACAACGAATCGAAGATCGTCTCGGAATTGAACAGCGTGCAGGGCAAGGCACAGGATATCGGTGGTTACTACTACCCAGATCCAGCCAAGACCGCAGCTGTCATGCGTCCAAGCGCAACCTTCAACGCGGCCATCGGCTCGTAAGAAGAAGTAAAGCCGTTCCCGCCTGTGTGGGAAGGGCGTTGACTGCATGCGGCGTCCGTGCGAGGATGCCGCATGAGCAGCCTGCTTGAATGTAGCGTGCTGGCGCCCGAGTGGCTTTGCCGGCATAGCGACATCCTCATCTACCTGGCGCCGTCGTTGGTCTTGGCGCTGTTGATCCGTGCTTTATCGGCGCGGCATCCCTTCTTTTTCCTCTTCACTGTAGCGGGCACCATTTGCCACGAGCTTGCGCATTTCGTCGCGGGCATGCTGACGGGCGCGCGTCCGGCCGCGTTCACCGTCATTCCTCGGCGGATCGGGCAGGGCTGGGAGCTGGGATCGGTGCGGCTGACGCGGGTACGCTGGTACAACGCCGCGCCATCGGCCTTGGCGCCGTTTGCGGTGGCGGTGCTGCCGTTCGTGGTGGCGTGGTGGCGCACCCGCAGCGGTTTGGATTTCCAGTGGATCGACGTAGCGCTGGCGTTTGCCGTCGCGCCGCAATTCCTCGCCTGCTGGCCGTCGAGCACCGATTGGAAAATCTCGCTGCGGTCGTGGCCTTACATTGTTATCGTTTTAGCGGCGTGGTGGCTGACTCTGGTCACTTAGAATGGCGAGTGAGTGACAATTGGTGAGTTTCTAATTTGAAAATGTTTGTTACAATAGGAAATTATCGATTCGGCCATAAGTCATAGGCCCTTGCTCATCCTGACTGCACCGTGGAAAAAGTAGTTCTGATTGGCCGCTTTTATTACCGCCGCTTTTATTCCATGCAACCGCTTGCAGCCACGCTCGTCGCAGCGCTGGCTATTGTGTCCGCCATCTGTGCCGTGAGCTGGTTGATGGCGGCCGAGCGGCAACGTACTGCCGCTGAGGAATTAAGGGCTCTCTCCCTTCTCGTCGCAAAACCGGCTGCCGCACCAGCCATGGTTGCTGCCAGTAGCATTGAGCGAGATCTACCCATTTTTTCAAGTGCATCACTGACTGCAGATTTCCATGCGCTTGCTGCCGATGTGAAATTGCCGCTCGATGAAGTGAGCTATACGCTGGACAGTAGTGCAAATCAACCATTCTTGCGCTACCGGGTCACGTTGTCCGTCAAGACCGGCTATCCAGAAATACGCAAGTTCGTTGCAGCGATGATGGCTGAATTTTCTAATGTGACATTGGATAACGTTCGCTGCAGCAAGGAGAATGCGGTCGCCACGCTGCTGTCCTGCCAGCTGGGGTTCTCTGCGTTTTATCGCAAGGCGGGACATGGATAGCCGGCGCCGTTGGACGGTGCTTGCGCTTGCATTTGCCGGCACGGTTGCCGCGATTTTCTATCCGTTCGATGACGCAACGAGCGATGCTGCCTATGATGCTGCGCCATCGCTAGCTGTGGCGCAGCGGGCCATTCCGACACCGAAATCCGCATTGCCAACACCTGTCATGGAGGCGCGCGCCAGCTGGATTGCCGCCGATGCCAATCCTTTCGAATCCAAGGCATGGCAGCCGCCACAGCCAGTCGCCGCTACATCGAGAACCGTTCAACCGGTGATTGCGGCAGAAGCGCCGCCACCGCCGCCACCGCCTCCTTTGCCGTTCAAGTTTATCGGACAGATGAACGATGGCTCGGACCTGATTGTCTATTTGAGCAGCGGCGAGCAAGTGGTTGTCGCACGCTTAGGTGATCTGCTGGACGGCGGCTATAAAGTAAGCACCATTAGTCCGACCAACATTGAATTTGTATCGGCTTCATCTGGTCTAAAGCAGTCGTTGGCTATTCCAGCAAAGGAAAATTAGCGCATGCGTTTCTCAGTTTTTGGCCGCGCGCGGCGGCTTGCTTTTACTTTTATTTTTATCGCGCTGGCGGGGTGCGCGGCCGAGAAGCATCATCGAGCAGGCATTAGCGCGCTAGACAGCAGGGATTATCCAACTGCGGTCAGCGAGCTTGCACAAGCGGCGCAACTTAAGCCTGGCGACCTTGCTTATCGTCGTGACTGGTTGCGTGCTAGAGAGATATCGAATGAAAAACTGCTGGCATCGGCCTTGGTGGCGCTTGCTGATGGCAAGCGGGATGTTGCGGAGCGTGCGTACCGCGATGTACTGCAATATGATCGCGACAATGCCCGTGCGCTAGCCGGCCTTGAGCGGCTGGCGGCGCTGGTGCGTGCCGATGAAGATGCAGAGGCGGCCGCTGCCGCGCTGAAAGCGGACGATATGATGAAGGCGCAAGAGTTTACCGCGCGCGCCTTGAAAGCGGCGCCATCGCATGCTGGTGCTTTACTGGTCCGGCGCGAGATTGAGGCGATACAAGCTCAGGAGCTTTTGATCGAGCCATTGCTGGGGGCGATCTACAAGAAACCGATTAATCTGGAATTCCGCGATGCTAGTATCAAATTTGTGTTTGATGCCTTGTCGCGCACTACGGGCATCAACTTTATTTTCGACCGGGATGTCAAAACCGACCAGCGCACCACCGTCTTTCTTCGCCAGACCACGCTGGACGATGCCATCAGCGTGATGCTCTCGACTGGTCAGTTGGAGAAAAAAGTACTCAATGCCAGCAGTGTCTTGATATACCCAAACACGCCTGCCAAAGTGCGTGAATATCAGGACTTGCTGGTGCGCGCTTTTTACATGGCCAACGTGGAAGCCAAGCAGGCGGCGAGCATGCTCAAAACGGTGTTGAAGCTCAAGGATGTCTATGTCGATGACAAATACAACTTCTTGATTCTGCGCGAAAGCCCCGAGACCATCGCTCTGGCTGAAAAGCTGATCCGCTTGCAAGATTTGGAGGAGCCGGAAGTGATGCTGGAAGTTGAAGTGCTGGAGATAAATCGCTCCAGCTTGCTCAACGCCGGTATCCAATGGAGCAATCAGCTCACGGTTACACCGCTGGGTGGCACCACCACCGGCAACGGCAACGGTAATACGGCATCGACGTCGACCATGAAATTAAGCGACCTGAAGAACATTACTTCAGATGGCTTGGGGATCACGGTACCGAGCGCGACGATCAATCTGCAAAAGACCAATGGCGACGCCAACTTGCTGGCAAACCCGCGTATTCGCGTGCGCGACCGTGACAAGGCTAAGGTCATGATCGGCGACAAGGTGCCGGTGGTCACGACCACCAGCACGAATAATTTCGTCACCGAGAACATTCAGTATCTTGATGTGGGACTCAAGCTGGAGGTTGAGCCGGATGTGCACTTGCGCGATGAGATCGGTTTGAAGCTGAGTCTGGAAGTAAGCTCGCTGGTCTCGTCGGTGAAGACCAATAATGGCTCTCAGGCCTACCAGATCGGCACCCGCAATTTCACCACTGCATTGCGACTCAAGGATGGCGAAACGCAGGTGATGGCAGGCTTGATCAGCGATGAAGACCGCTCAGCAGCAAACAAGATTCCCTTGATCGGCGAACTGCCGGTGTTGGGGCGGCTGTTCGGTAGCCAAAGCGATACCCGGCAAAAAACTGAAATCGTGATGTCGATCACGCCGCACCTGATCCGCAATATTCAGCGCAAGGAGGCAACGGCGGAATCGTTCTGGTCCGGAACCGAGGCGACATTGCGTAATCGTCCTCTGTTGCTGCGGACGCTGGAGGCCAAGCCCGGCGATAAGGCGGCCCCGATCACGCCTGCCGGTGTTGCGCCGCCGAAAGCGGCGCCACAGCCATCTGCCCCAGGCGCGCCGAGTCTGAAATGGGAAGGGATCGAAAAGGCAAGGGTAGGGCAGGAGATGACGCTGTATCTCAATCTCGATAGTGCCGACGCGGTGCGTGCGGCCTCTTTGCAGCTGGGCTATAACCCCGCTGAATTCGAGATTATTTCGGTCGAGGATGGCGGCTATTTTGGCAAGGCAGGTCAAACTGCCTTTAGCAAATCCATCGATGCGGCAGGCGGGCGCACATCGGCCAGCATCAACGGCGGCGATGCCAAGGCCAAGGGCGCCGGCCGCCTGCTGGCGGTGACGGTCAAAGCCAGGAGTCCGACTGCGGGCGGCGACATTTCCCTCATCGCTACCACCTTGGTCGGCGCGGAAAAGGCCATACGCACGCCGGGCTTGCCATTGGTTCACCGGGTGAACGTTACCCCATGAGTGCGATGATTACCTCCCGCCGAGCTGGGTTCAGCTTGATCGAACTGCTTGCCGCTGCTGCCATTCTCGGGATTCTGGCAACCGTGGCAGTGCCGGTGGTGCAAACGACCATGCGGCGCGAGAAGGAGCATGACTTGCGCGTGGCCTTGCGCGACATCCGTCAGGCGATCGATGCCTACAAGGCTGCGGCGACAGCGAAGCGCATCGTAGTCGCCAGTGGCGCCAGCGGCTATCCACCGTCTCTGGATGAACTGGTGAGAGGGGTGGAGGATGCCAATAATTCCAGCGCTCCAAGGCAGTATTTTCTGCGCCGCATACCGCGCGATCCATTTTCTGCCAACAAGTCGCTGCCAGCGGCGGACACTTGGGGCGTGCGCAGCTTCGATTCGCCGCCGCAAAACCCGCGCGCAGGCAGTGATGTTTTTGACGTGTATTCAAAGGCGCAGGGGGCGGGCTTGAACGGCGTGCCTTACGGAGAGTGGTGATGCGGCGAGCCAAGGGCTTCACCATGATTGAATTGCTGGTCACGCTAGCGATCCTCGGAATGCTGGTCTCGCTGGCCGCGCCGCGCTACTTCGGCAATATCGATAAGGCCAAGGAGGATGTGCTGCGGGAGGACTTATACCTGTTGCGCGATGCGATCGACAAGTTTTATTCTGATCGCAACCACTACCCAGAGAAACTGGATGATCTGGTAACCGGATTGTATCTGCGGAAGATCCCACCTGATCCGTTTACCCAGAGCTCGCGTAGCTGGGTGCCGGTTGCACCGCTTGACCCGAACCTTGGCGCGGTGGCCGATGTGCGCAGCGGCGCGCCGGGCAAAGGCCGGGACGGCACGTTGCTGAAGGATTGGTGAGCCGCCATGCGCAACCAGAGCGGGTTCAGTTATGTGATCGTGATGTTTCTGGTGGCCGTGCTGTCGCTTGTTTCAGTGCGGGCGCTGGAGTCGACGCTGACGCGTGAAAAGCGCGACAAGGAGGCGCAGTTATTGGAAATCGGCATGGCTTATCTGAAAGCGATCGAGCAGTACTACAACGAAGCGCCGGGGAGTGCCCAGAGCTACCCGGCGGAATTGGATGCCTTGCTGTACGACGACCGATTGACCCGGCCACAGCGTCCTTTGCGCAAGTTGTTCCGTGATCCCATCAGCGGCAGCGCGGAGTGGGGCGTGGTGCGCAATGCGGCGGGGGCGGTCATCGGCGTGCATTCGCTCTCGGCTGGCAAGCCGTTCAAGCAGCAGGGCTTCCCTGCCGAGTTGCAGTCGTTCGCGGGTGCACAGCGCTACAGCGACTGGAAATTTATTTATCAACCTCCTTTACAGGGACAGAAATGAAACAAGAATTGGTCCGCAAGGCACGCGGATTTACCTTGCTAGAGTTGCTGGTCGTGATCGTCATCATCGGCCTGCTGGCGGCGTTCGTCGCGCCAAAGTACTTTGGCCAGATTGGACGCTCAAAAGTTCAGATCACCAAGGCGCAAATTGAGTCCTTTGAAAAAGCACTGGACCAATACCGCATCGATACCGGCCATTACCCGAACGCTACACCCGGCCTGATCGATTTATATGTGCAGCCAAGCAATGAGCCTAACTGGCACGGGCCTTACCTCAAGAAAGGTGTGCCGAAAGATCCGTGGGGTAACGCCTATGTCTACAAAATGCCGGGCAGCGATGGCCGCGAGTACGAAATCAGTTCAGCTGGCGAAAGCGGCAGCGCCGAGGGCACTGCCGCGATTCGTAGCTGGGATTGAGGCGTCCGTTTGAAATTCCAGGCCAAAATATTGACGTCTGCGCTGGCGGTCGAAGTCAAAGAGATAGACGCCGCCGGCGAGAGCGAGGCGCGCCAGATGGTTTCCGGCGCGGGAGGGCGTATTCTGGAAATTCGCCCGATCAGCACGACGTGGCAGATCCGTGCTGCCCGCCCCAATTTCAATCTCGGTGTGTTTAACCAGCAGCTGCATTCCCTACTTGAAGCGGGGCAGACCTTGGTCGACGCCATCGACGTGCTTGGCCGTAATGACAAACGTGCCCATCACCGGGTGGTCTACGACACCCTGTTGCGCTCGCTGCGCCAAGGTAATCAGCTATCCGACGCGATGCAAGCGCTGCCGTCAGTTTTTCCTTCCTTGTATGTGGCGATGGTGCGTTCAAGCGAGACCACCGGCACCATCGGCGCATCGATCCGCCGCTTCATGCAGTATCAACAGCAGGTCGATGAAATCCGCAGCAAGCTAACCGCCGCCGCTACCTATCCGGCGATCTTGCTGGGCGTCGGCTCGCTGGTGATTTCGTTCCTGATGCTGTATGTGCTGCCGCGCTTTAGCGAGGTCTATGACGAAGCTGGCAGCATGCGCAATGGCAGCGTCGGCTTCGTGCAGTGGTGGGGCGCGTTTGTGCGCAACAACGAGTTGCTGGCGTGGAGCATGGTGTTGTTTGCCTTGGCGCTGCCGGTGGTGCTCATCTTGCAGCCGGCAACCCGGCTTGCTTTACATCGGCGCATGATGGCTTCGCCGTGGATAGGCGGGCGAATCAAGGTGCTGCAACTGGCGCGTCTGTACCGCACATTGGGCATGCTGCTCAATAGCGGTGTGAATGTGCTGGCGGCGATGCGCATGACGCGCGACTCGTTGCCGGTCGTGATGCACCAAGGCTTGGAGCGCGCGGTGCGCCTCGTCAGCGAGGGGCGGCCGCTATCGCAAGTGATGCGTGAATGCGGCATGAGCACGGAAGTGGCGGAACAGTTACTGGTGGCGGGAGAATCGTCCGGCAACTTGGACGACATGATGGGCCGGATCGCCGATTTTTATGATCAGGAGACGGCGATCTGGATCGACACCGCTGGGCGTTTGATCGAGCCGGTGCTGATGCTGGGTATCGGCTTGGTGGTGGGCGCAATCGTGCTGCTGCTCTACAGCCCGATTTTCGACTTGGCCAATATCGTATGATTTTTACTGGAACCTTGCATGACTTTTGAACTGGGTGACATTGCCAGGGCTAGCGCGAACAGTGCGCACGCATCGCAATGGCTGAGCACATTGGCGGAGCGGCACAGCCTGGAACGCGCGGCTGCTTTGACGGTGAGCGCGGAGCTGCTGGGATACCGCATCGTGGATGGCGCGCAGTTGGCTGCGCTCACACCCGCATTTGACTTGACGCCCTACGGCGCGATGCTGGAACGGCTGGCGCTGGTTGCTGACATGGAGGGGCGGCGGGTGGCGATTATCGGCTTGCCTTTGTTGACGGGCTTGGGCGCCTGGCTGGCGGGCTTGCCGTTGCAGGATGTGTATCTATGTGATCCTTTGCAGCTGCAGCGTGAGCTGGAGTCGTACGAGTCGTCGTTTAGTGCGGTTGCCGACGCGGTTGGCGAGGAAGAGGTATGGCACACGGAGCGCGATGCCAGCCTCGATTTGACGCTGACCTCTATTCAAGGGGAATCGAGCCCTGCGATCAAACTGATTAACTCCACCGTGTTCGACGCGCTGCGGATGGAGGCCAGCGATATTCACATGGAGTCCTTGCCGCAGGGGCTGGTCATCAAATTCCGCATCGATGGCGTGCTGAATCGGATTGCCGCGGTCAATAATCCCGCCCTCGCGGAACAGGCCATCGCGCGCGTTAAGGTATTGGCCGAACTCGATATTGGTGAAAAGCGCGTGCCGCAGGACGGCCGCTTCCGGGTCGCATCCAAGGGCCGTGATATCGACATACGCGTATCGATCATGCCAAGTATTTTTGGCGAGGACGCGGTGCTGCGGGTGCTGGATAAAAAAGCGCTGATGGATAGCGTGCAGCGGCTGACCCTCGGTTCGCTGGGCTTTGATGCGCAGACCCAGCAATTATTGCGGCGGTTGGCGGCCGAGCCATACGGCATGATGCTGGTAACCGGCCCCACCGGCAGTGGCAAGACCACTACCCTGTATGCGGCACTGACCGAAATTAATCACGGCGAGGACAAGGTCATCACCATTGAAGATCCGGTTGAGTATCAATTGCCGGGGGTGTTGCAGATTCCGGTCAATGAAAAAAAAGGGCTGACGTTTGCGGTTGGCCTGCGCTCGATTTTGCGCCATGACCCGGACAAGATTTTGGTCGGCGAGATCCGCGATCCCGAAACCGCGCAGATCGCCGTGCAGTCTGCGCTGACCGGGCACATGGTATTTACTTCGGTGCACGCGAATAACACCTTTGACGTGATCGGGCGCTTTATTCACATGGGGGTGGATCCTTATAGTTTCGTCTCTTCGCTGACCGGAGTAGTCGCGCAACGTCTGCTGCGGCAGAATTGCTCGCACTGTTCTGAGCCGGTCGTCATTGATTCCGAGTTGCTGGCCGATTCCGGCATCACCGACGCCCACAACTATCGCTTCCATGCCGGCCGTGGTTGCAGCGAATGCCGCAATACCGGCTATCGCGGGCGTCGCGCTGTTGCCGAGGTATTGCGCTTGACGGATGAAATACGCGAAATGATCGTGGCGCGCGCATCGATACGCGCCCTAAAGGAGCAAGCCCGCCTGCAAGGCACGCGGTTTTTGCGTGATGTCGCGCTCGATCTGGTCAAGGAAGGCCATACCACTTTACAAGAGGTGAATCGTGTTACGTTTGTGGCCTGAGCAAGTGACGCTCGGCGTCTTCCCCAATGCCTGTTGGTTGCAGCGAGGGCGCCAGACAGAGATCGCCGCAACGGACGTGGTGCGGCCAGCGGCGGACGCCGCCTTATTCGATGTAGTCGATACCTTGCTCGCGCAACGGGGGGCGCTGTTCAGGCGGGGGGCATCGGTGGATGTGCTGGTTTCCGATGCGGTCGGCGCGACCATGGCCTTGCCTTGGCAGGATAGCCTGGGATCCACTACGCTAGTCCGCGCGTATGCGCGCATGCTGCTGGAATCCGAGGGCCGGCTGGATAATGCAGCGTGGACGGTGGACGGTGGTTTTCGCCATTTCGGCGGCAGTGGCCTGGGCGTTGCCTTGCCTGATGACTGGATCACGCAACTGCAGCAAGTGCTCGGCAAACACGGTTTGCGGCTGCGCAGTGCTTTACCGGTATCCGCAGCGGCCTACTGGCAGTTCGATCGAATGCATCGCCGCCATCAAAACGTGCTTTTGCTGGATGAAGGTAGCCGCGTGACGGCCTTGTTGTACCGCGCTAAACGGCTATATGCGCTGGATGTACAGCCGCTGCTCAACGATGCCGGCGAAAACGCCGAGCGGCTCTGCCGGCGCTTGCGTGCCTTGTATGGCGAGGTGTTCGACATCTGGATTTGGTCGCTTGGCGACGGCACTGCGCTGGCCAAGATGGTTGCGCGATGCCTGCCCAATGCCAAGGTAAATTCGCTGGCGCTGGGCCACTGGAGGCGCAATTGAGTCAATTCCATAAAGTCCTCGCGCCTTGGCCGCGTTACACGCGCTGGGTATGGCTGCTCTGCGCGCTGCTGGCTGCTGGCGCCATCGTGGTGGCGGTTGACGCGTATCGCCTCGGCGCACAAGCGGCGGCCGACCAAGAGCATCTGGCCCAGCTGCATAAGCTGGCAAAACCGAAA
This sequence comes from Duganella rivi, assembly GCF_009857435.1. Classification (GTDB taxonomy): domain Bacteria; phylum Pseudomonadota; class Gammaproteobacteria; order Burkholderiales; family Burkholderiaceae_D; genus Rugamonas; species Rugamonas rivi. Next base: position 71,205 of record NZ_WWCK01000004.1, on the reverse strand, counting down.
GTGCAGCCCAAGCTGTCTCGCAGCGAACTGGAAGAGCAGAAGCGCTGGGCCTCCCTGCGCGCCGAAAAGGCGTTCGACTGGTATCCAGTCTTTGTCGCGCTGGAACGCAGCAGCGAGGCGGACATCGAGCTGCTGGAGTTTGAACCAGACAAGGCTGGGCGCAGAATCGTGCTGCGCGGCGAGGCGCGCAATACGGAAGCGCTAAGAGACTATCTGGAGCGCTTGTCTGTACAAAACGCGTTTGCTGAAGTCTATCTCGCGCATGAGAAGACTAAGCTTAGGGATGGTTTCGTCACATTAAGCTTCGAAATCAGGGCGCGGATCTCAACGCCATGACAGTCCGCGCTCTTGCGGCTGCCCCATGTTGACATTATTTCCAAACAGAAAATTTTATTGTAGAGTACTAGTTGCAAAGGCCTCGGTATGGGCACCAACAAGCCCATCGCTCTCATTTTTATTCGCTTCTTTTCCCCACTATGCAAAAAGGCCAAGAATCTTCCCCCAACGCGATGATTGATTATCGAGCAAGCTCTTTTTTTCTTCTGGCACTGCTGTATCTTTTTATTCCTTCGGTACTAGTTTTAGTCTATTTTTCGCAATGGCCTATCGCAGTCATTTTGATGGCGGGATCCGCGCTGTTTTTTTTAGATCCGAGAACTTTGTGGCAAAGAGGCCAATTACTCTCTGTTTTCTCCAACACGTGGCCCTACTTGTTTATATCAGCAGGAATAGTGTGGTTGTCCGGAATATTGCCGCCCTTTGCGGAAAACGCGGATTGGTTTAAGCACTACGCTATTTTTAATGATTTGGTAAATCAGCCTTGGCCTCCGAAGTTCATTGTTGGCGATGGGATCTCAACATTGAGATATTCATTGAGCTATTATGTAATTCCAGCACTTACGGCCAAGTTTTTTGGCGCGCCTTTTTTATCTCTTGCAATCTTTATTTGGACCACTATCGGTTGCTATTTTGCATTGATACTTGCTTTTGGCGAGCAATTGAATGCTAAAGCGCAGTGTTTTGCAATTGGGATAATTTTTCTGCTGTTTAGCGGAGCCGATATCATAGGTGCTTATCTGATAGGGCCTTTTCCGCCTCCTTCTACGTCTCTTATGCACCTCGAATGGTGGGCGAGTTTTGGAGAGCTTCCTTCATCGATAACTAGCATTTTCTGGACGCCTCAGCATCTTATAGCTGGCTGGGTTGGCGCATTTTTATTTTTTAGATATCCGATCCAGTCAGTACGAAACGCAGGTGTAATTGTTTGCGCCTCTGCCCTATGGTCGCCATTTGTCGCTGTGGGCTTAATTCCTACTTTCACTTGGGCTGTCTGTAAGGTTGGCCTTCGTGAAGCATTGTCGAGGTCGAATTTTGTAGCGTCGCCAGTCTTGCTGTTAATTTCCGCCTTGTTTTTGACTAACGGATCGGAAGGGATACCATTTTCTTTGATATGGGATACGAAAGAATTTTCTGCGGCAGCGTGGATTTTGTTTATTCTGCTGGAATTCTTTTTCATCGGATTGGCTCTCTGGATCTTAAATCCAGCGGCAAGATCAATACTTTTAATTCACGGCGTCTTTATTTTATTTCTTTGCTTCTTTAAAGTTGGTTTTTATAATGACCTGCTTATGCGGGCATCGATCCCGTCGCTCGGGATAATGGCAATTTTCACTGCTAAATCGCTTGTTTGCCCGGGTGATATGTTAAAAAAAACGCCAATTTTCATACTGTTTTTAGTTGGCCTATCAACGCCATTTACCGAAATATGGCGGGGAATTGTTTCTCCCCGGTTAAAAGATGTTGAAGTAGTTTCCTTATTTGATATTGTTGGCGACAATATGAGTCTGAAGCCACAATATCTTGTTTCATCTGTAGAAAAAATCAAGCTTCTTCCCGCGGTGTACAACGAAAGCAGCCTAAAGTTCACGCCGTTTGGCGAGGCCAAATTTGATGTAAATTTGAACCGTGTTAGTTCAGATTCATACGCCGATGTTGCGATGGTATCGCAGGCGGTAGTATTGCCCAAGGGATACTATAAACTTACTGCAACGCTCGATTGGAATATTACTGCGCAGACTAGCGGAGGAATTGGAGGGCATATTTCAGTACATAGCCTGAAGCGGCTCATTCCAGTACATGAATCGCAGGAGAGTGACAAATTAGTATCATGCTATTTTCACAGTGATGGAAAGCCTTTTCAAATTTCATTTGGACTTGGTGGGTGGACTGTTGGAAAAGGATTTATTCAATTAAAGAAAATAGACATTAGTCCAGTAAAAGACTTTCTCTAGGCCGCTAGCGAGGCGCGTTGGTGGGCGATATCCGGGCGCATAACACAAAGCCCTAGGCAATCCCCCTTTCTACATTCTTTTTGATAAAAAAACTTGCCGATTGTTACTTTGTGTGTATTTTGGCTCAATTTTTTTGAGGCAAAATGCAGTCCGTTTGTGTAACTTTAAGTAAATTTAAGCAAATCTTAATGTTGCTTGTTTTGTGACGTGGGTGGTTGCAGAGGTATCGGCAACTGTCCACGCGCGCGTCTTTACCAATCCCAATTGAACTAATCTATGCACACCCACATCGCCCAAGCCTGCCGCTCGCTTTTGCTCGTTATTGTCAGGGGGCTCTTGGTCTTAATGATGTTCTGCGCCGCCCAGCCGGCGCTGGCGCAGAATGGCGCGCAGTTTGTTTCGCAGAGCGTCTCGTCTAGCATGGACATAGGTACCTCGTACTCGGTATCGGTAAGGATGAAAAATATCGGCACCACTACTTGGACGCCGGATACCTACGGCCTTGGTGCTCAGGCTCCGGCTAACAATTGGGATTGGGGAGTGGCCCGGGTACCTCTTTCGACGTCGGTTGCGCCTGGTGAAACGTACACCTTCAGGTTCAGTGTGAAGCGGGCAGCCCCTGCCGGTGTCTACAATTTCCAATGGCAAGTGGTACAGGAAAATGTTGAGTGGTTTGGCGATACCTCGCCCCTCGTTTCTGTCGTGGTGTCTCAACCTGGCAACCCGTTGCCGACGCTGACCGTCACGCGTAATCCTTCGCCGATGGTGCTTGGAAGAACGTATTCCATCACCTGGAATTCGACCAATGCCACGTCGGTATCCAATGCCTGCACCGTTGACCATCCAGGCCCGGGTTACTCTGGAAGCAGCACTTTCCCCCCCAGTGGCACCCTGACCAATCTAGAAACCTTTGCAGATGGTATCGACAACCCCTCTACCTGCGTCTGGACCGCAACCGGTCCCGGAGGAAGCGCGCAGGTCACGGAAAAGATGATAACCGTGTTGCCGCCGGCCCCGACGCTGACAGTGAAGCGTAATCCATCGCCCATGGAACTCGGGAAGACGTATTCCTTAACTTGGAGTTCGACCAACGCAACCTCGGTAAAGAATGACTGCAGAGTCGATCATCCAGGTCCAGGGTACTCTGGCACCAGCACCTTTGCTCCCAACGGCAGCCTCACCAACCTGGAAACCTATGCAGATAGTGTTGGTAATCCATCCACTTGCGTATGGACGGCATATGGGTTCGGTGGCACCGCAACAGTGACGGAGCGAATGGAGACCATCATCCCCCCGCCAACGCTGACCGTAACGAGGAATCCGTCGCCGATGGTGGTGGGGAAAACCTATTCCCTCAGCTGGGATTCGACCAATGCTACTTCGGTAAGCAACGACTGTACCGCTGATCATGCCGGTCCGGGGTACTCTGGCAGCAGCACCTTTGCTCCCAGTGGCAGTCTCACCAATCTTGAAACCTTTGCCGAGCGTGTCGGTAACCCTTCCACTTGCGTCTGGACCGCAGTCGGTCCCGGGGGGACGAAGAAGGTTACGGAAAAGATGGAGACGATTGTGAAGCCGCCGACGCTGACGGTCACTCGCACGCCGTCCCCTATGGCTGCGGGGCAGAACTACACGCTGACGTGGGCATCGACTGGCGCAACCTCGGTTACCAGCGTTTGCACGGCGAGCGGCACCGGCTTCAACGGGACCAACAGCTGGGATGCAAACGGCACCATGACGGCCACGGCAAATCCCGCATGGGCCAATTATCCGTCTACGTGCATCTGGACGGCGGAGGGGCCGACTGGCAAGACGACGGTTACTCAAACGATGACCACCAGCCCGCCCAAGGCTATCAGTGCGGAATGCTTGGCCGTGACTCCGGCCAGCGGAAGCTTTACGGCAGCGACAGGTGGAGGGCTGTGGGGCAACAATAGTGCAGGCTATTCGACCGATTCCAGTATCCCAACCGCGCTTATTCATTCTGGCCTGCTCAAGGCGGGGGAAAGCGCGTTCGTCAATGTACTGCCCCTTGACACGCTGAAAAAGCTGAACGGCACAACGGCGAACGGCGTTACTTCCTCTAGCTGGGATGAGCCATGGTGCGGCATGCGATTGTCGCTGGCGCCACAGCCAACCATTAGTGTGAAACGCACACCGGCAGTCATGGTGGTGGGACAACCGGCTACCGTGACGTGGAGTAGCTCCAACGCTGCGGGCTGGGCTCGCAGCTGCACGGCGAATGGCCCTGGCTACACGGGCTATAGCACTTTGCCGGCATCGGGCTCGGAGACGATTACTCCTAATGCTAGCTGGGTGGATAATCCATCGACTTGCACGTGGAGTACCACCGGCCCGGGCAACCCCGGTAGCTATGTCGAGACAGTGGCGACGGCTGCTGTAGGGGGGGGTGCATCCGATGCACGCTTCGTGTCGCAGGACGTCCCGACCATCATGAGTCCGGGGAAAACGTATCCCGTCACCATCCGCATGCTGAACACGGGGACTGCGACTTGGACCGCGGGTAACAACTATCGACTGGGAAATCTCGACGATAGCTTGACGTGGGGTGTAAATCGCGCGCTGCTGACCTCCTCGGTCGCGCCCGGCCAAATCGCCGAATTCAAGATGACGGTAACGGCGCCTTTTGTATCGGGCGTCGTGCCATTCCAATGGCAAATGCTGCAGGAGCAGGTTGGCCGGTTCGGCGCCGTTACCCCTGATGCCGCCGTTGTGGTTAGTGGCTTCAACGCGCCGGCAGCGACGTTATCGGTAAGCCCTAACAATGTGCGCGTTGCCGGCACCGCCAAGGCGACGCTGACCTTCAAGGGTTCTGCGACCGAAACCGGGCGGGTAATCAAAACGCTGGAAGTGTCCCAACGCCAGTACGGATCGAGCAGCGTGGTACAGCTGCCCCCGGTGAAAAACGGTACCGGTGCCAGCCTGAGTCTACCGGCCAACTATACGGTCGCCGTGCCGGCCGGCCTGTACACATTCCAGTTGCGTGGTATTGACGATGCAGGCAACGATGGCTTCTCACCCCCGGTGATTGTTAACGTGACCAATAGCAGCCTGCTGGGCTTGATCAGCGGCGTGCGCATTGACGCGGACAACAAGCCGCGGCTGATCGGCTGGATATGCCAGCCGAGTGTGAGTCAGGCGTTGAATTATCAGGTATTGCTCGACGCGCCAACGACGGATTTGGGCGGTATCTTGCTGACATCGGGCGTCGCCAACGTGGCGACCGAGCCCGACAATGCTGCAGTCCAGAGCCAATGTCAAACGCCGGGCAGCGCTCACCACTTCAATGTTGACCTGAGCGGATATACGGCGCGGTATCCCGGCCGCACCCTGTATGTAAAAGCGCCCGCCTACAGCGGCAGCGACAGTTTAGTCCTGCCTTGCGCGGACAATACCTGCACCATGCCGGGGGCCTTGCGAGTGGGGATCACGACGCCGACGCAGGGGCAGAGCTTTGTGCTGCCTAACCCCGCGTTCCTGCGGATGAAGGTGACAGGACTGGCAGGCTCGCTCGATGAAGTTGGCTTCTATGTCAATGGTAGCTGGATCGCTGCTACTGCTGAAGCCGACGCGCCAGGGGCCTATTCGGTGTCGAAAGCGCTGGCCGCCAGCGCGACGCCATACGTCGTCTACGCGAAAATCCGGCAAGGCAATACCACGCTGTTTAGTGCGCAGAGTCAGTTCAATGTGGTGTCAGCATCGGCGGCGATTATAACTAGTCCGTTACCGAACACCACCATCACTGTTGGTTCGCAACTTCTTCTCAAGGCCAATGCGCCAACTAACGCGCAAACCCTTAAGTTTTTCGCCAATTCGATTTTCATTGGCGACGCAGTTAAGTCCAACGACGAATGGACATACACATGGAAACCATTGGCCGCAAAGACTTACAGCATCAAAGCTGTCGCCTACGATGTCGCGGGTACCGTCATTAGTGAGTCTATCCCTGTGACAGTTGTAGTGACTTCCAGCACTTCGCAGCCTCTCGTTGGGATCAATATTCCGACGCCACATCTGGGCAACCCGAATGCGGGAAGCTTGCCCGGCACGATGACCGTCGGCCCGAATGGGGAGGCAGTCTATTCGATACCGATCGACGTTCCGCCTGGCACGGCCGATATCGAGCCTGACTTGACGCTGAATTATTCCAGCACGTCTCCCAATGGCGTACTGGGCATGGGCTGGAGCTTGTCGGGCCTGTCATATATTGAGCGATGCGCAAAGACGATCGCGCAAGACGGCGTGTATGGGCGCATCAGCTTGAATAATAGTGATCGGCTGTGTTTGGATGGCCAGCGCCTGATCCGCGTTGATGGCGATAATTCGGACGATAGTTACTGGAGCGTCGGTACGACTTACCGAACTGAAAGCGATATCTTTGCGCGCATTTCGCGCCAAGCGGATGGCGGCTTCAAGGTGGAGTGGCGAGATGGACGGATTTCTTATTTCGGTCTCGATGCCAATGCTGCGCTTCCATCACAAGGCGCTGTTAAATGGGGACTGTCGCGCACCGAAGATCGGAAGGGGAATTACCTGACGGTGTCCTATAACGCCTGTACTACGGGCGGAGAATGCCAACCGGCCGCCATTCGATATGGCGGGTATGCCAAGGGTACGACCCAGCGCATGCCGGACATCGCTGTCAGATTCGATTACGATGATTCTCGGCCCGATGTACAACTTGCATACATTGGCGGCGTGCGCGTAGATACAGCCAAGCGCATGAGCCACATTCGTACCTATATCGATACGGCTGCCGATGGCACTGGCGGTACACTGGTGCGTGACTACGGCATTCACTATATTCAGAGTGAAACCGGTGGCCGCAGCTTGATCGACTGGATCGAACTGAAAGCAGTCAATCCCGCAGATGGGACAATTGAAACGCTGCCGCGTACTGACTTTAAATGGGGGCTTGGCGGCGCACCAACTTTGAAAGCAACATCTGTCGCTCCGTTCGTCCTGCCATACTTCCCCGGACGTGACCCCTCGCGCTTGCAGGGTGACGTCGACGGATCCGGCCGCACTAGCTTCGTTGCGCTACAAGCGATTGCTTGCGGCCTGTCGAATGAGCCACCATGTGTCGATCCGACCATCCAGCCTCACCTAACGGGAGCGGTTAAAATCCGCGCGCCCAATGGTAACGAGAGTGAGACTACGTTGGATATTGACGCCATGGGTATTAAGTCGACATTTGCCTACGGTGCAAATAGCGCGTACATGAGCGATCTGAATGGTGATGGTTTTGATGATATTGTTCTGGCTGACACCACCAACAAGAAGTGGGGCTACTGCATCAACAATGCTAAAGGAGCACCCGTCACGTTCAGTTGCCAGGCTGGCGGTGATGGCACTCCGGCGCCGGTTAATTTGCGTGGCGATCGTAAGGCGCACTTGATTGGTAAGATTAATCGAGACGGTATCGCGCGCGACTGCACGTATGTCAATGGCGCCATGAGCTGTAGCGACTTGAAATTCAATGGGATGCCGTCGTTGCTCACCAGCGAGCCGAGTCTGACCAGCTTCGACTTCCTCAATATCAACGAAATTTCGCTGAGCCGGCAGCCCAAATCCGACTTTTACTCGGTCTGGGGGACTCTGGTACCTGCGGCTAATCCAGCTGACCCATACGAGATTCGCTCCCCCGATCAGCGCTTAGACCGGATTAACGGTGTGACGATTTGCTTTAATCAAATCGATGGTATGGCCTGTAATACTCCAGTCCAATCGAAAAGCGTCGGGAAAACGCTGCTGACTGTTGACTCGGCAGATCAGACCGGTGACTTCAACGGTGATGGGCTGACAGATTTTATTTACAGCATACGCAATGCTGGTGCAAATAATGGCCGTTACATCTGCCTCAGCAAAGAGAATGGTGTCGATTGCAAGCCGGATACGAGTCTGAACAGCTTCGCGCCGTTTTATGACACTACTTCAGCGGACGCTACCAGTGGCGCCAAGATCGCGGACCTGCTAGGAGATGGCGTAACCCGTCTGCTGTTTAACACAGCCCGGACCTCTATAGAGGGACCGTTCACTCCTAAGACCTATCTCTGTGCTTACGGTGTCGCTGGATTTAGTTGCGATCTCATTGCCCGCACAATTGAGTCGGTGCCGGAGAGCCAGACTGTGTTTATCGACGACAGTGGTGTGCCTGCGCTACTGATCAAAACCGGTTCCGACATAAATGGCAAGCCCGCATGGGTTCCAATGACGCTCGTGGCGCCTGCGGCGATGGATCGTATCGTCTGGGTAAAGAACGGCATCGGTCACGAGACTGAGGTTGACTATGCTCGTGGAGACGATCCTGCTGTCTATGTGCGTAAGCCCATTGTTAATGGACAAGTCCTGGCGCCGACTTATCCTGCCGCATTTGTCGCCCCCGGCGTAATGGTGAAGCAATTACGTGAAACCAGTGGCGGAGCTGGCAAGCTGGTAAAAAATTACCAGTATGGCGGTGCGTTGGAGGATGTGACCGGTCGCGGCTCGTTGGGCATGGCGGTGGTCAAAGAGAGCGATCCTGATACCAAGATCGAGAACACAGTTTATTACAGTCAGGCTTACCCGACGGTTGGCCTGCCGCTGCGGCAGTTAGTCCAATCGGTACGGGGGCGCACAATTGACCTGAGCGATACGTCGACCGACTACACAATTGTCGCAACGGTACCGATGGCGCCGCAGGTGCAGTGGGTTCTCGCTACCTCGATAACGAGCGTACAGAAAGACCTGTCGGGTGCAGACATGGGGACGGAAGTAGTTAAGATTGACGACTACGATACCTATGGCAATGTACTGCAGAAGACCGCAACAAGCAGCGCTGCCGGCGGCACCTTTGTATCGACGGTGGTGACACCGGTGATCCCTGATACGACCAATTGGCTCGTTGGCTTGCCTTCATCATTAACGGAAACCAGAGCTGGGCCGGTAGGCGATCCAATCCAACGTAAGATTGACTTTACCTATAAAGACGGCCTGCTCGACACCGAGATTGTAGAAAATAACACGCCTCTGCGTGTGAAGACGACGCATGGACGTACCGCTTTCGGTCTGGAAGAAGCCCTTACACAAGAATGGACAGACCCTAAAGGCGTAGCGCAGAGCCGTGAAGTCGTGCGACGTATTTTCGATACCGCTAAAGGCCGTTTTGCAGAGAAAATTAGCAATGCACTGGGCCATACGGACAGCTTGCTTTATAACGCGCAAACTGGCCTGCCGAAAAGCCGGACTGACGCAAACCAGCAGAAGACAGAATACACGTACGATGCCTTCGGCCGTATTAAGAAGGCTAAGTTTGCCAATGCAAATGAAACGCTCAGTTACTACAAGCAGTGTGTTAATGACAGCGCTTGTCCGGCTGGTGCAACAACCGTGGGGGTACGCGAGTATTCACGCGGTACAGATCACATTGCTGTGCCCGAGGCGCGCTACCTGAACGCCGCCGGCAAACCCGTAAGCATTAGCACGTGGGGTTCACAGGGGCGCCAGATCGTCGTGGATTACGGCTACGACAATCTGGGACGTCTTGATAAGGTTTATCGTCCTCGTTTTGTGAATGACATCGCTTACATAGCCGCCAGCTATGAGTACGATGATTTAGGACGTGTGACTGGCGTAACCCGCTGGGACGAAAACAATACGCCGCAAAAATCAATCGTGAAATTTGATGGCTTATTGACGACTTATCAGAACCCAGAGTTGTTCGAGACTGTTGAAACACGGGACGTGCAGGGACATCTAATTGAAGTGAAGGATGCCGCGGGCAAATTTACCAAGATGGGGTATGACGCCTTTGGTAATCTCAAGACGACAGAAGATCCGAACGGCAACATCGTAACTGTTAAATATGACAATCTGGGCCGCAAGACTGATCTAAGCGATCCTGATTTGGGTTGGATCCACTATGACGTGGATGCAGTCGGCCGCGTTTACCAGCAAACCAGTCCAGAGGATCGTCTAGCTCAAGGTCTCACCACTTTTGAGTACGACAAGCTCGACCGCATGACGCGTAGGCTGGAGCGCGATCTGGACAGCCGCTGGGTATTCGATACAGAGTTGCCATCGACAGCCCCGGCGAAGGGTAAGCTCGTTAGTGCAAGTACTTGGAAGAAGTCGCCGGCAGTGGCGGACTACGAACGCACCTATGAATATGACGCGTTCGGCAATCCGAAGGAGATACGCCGTACTAGTGCCAATGGTATTCACGTCAGCACCTATAAATATGACGCTTGGGGGCGCCTGAGCAGTGAAAGTGCAGCACCGAGCATAGGCAAGAGTAAGACCTTTGTCCGCCGGTACGACGACATGGGGCAGTTGGCCGGGCTGGAGCGTGATGGTGTGATCCTGTGGAGTATTGCAGACGCGGATGCGGCTGGCCGCCCGATGCTCACGCAATTGGGCAATGGATTGACAGAGAAACGCGAGTTCAATCCTTACTCCGGCCGGCTGACCAAGATCAACGTGCTCAAAGGAGCTTCGCCGTTATTACAGCAAAACTACGCATATAACCCTAGAGGCTTGCTATCGCATCGCGATGCCTTCTGGCCAGGCGCCAGCTTCATGGAGGACTTCACGTATGACGGTTTGAACCGTCTTGCAACGAGTACGGTGGGCAGCGTCAGGCTTCAGTATGGCTATGACGAAGCCGGCAATTTGAAGCACAAGGACGATCTCAGCACGACTGAGGACTACACCTATTTCTCGCAGAAATTAGGGGAGGGCTCTCTGCCGCACGCGGTTAAGAGGTTGCCTGGGTCATCCGCCGATTTTGCATACGATAAGAATGGCAACCTGAGAAATGGCGCGGGCCGACAGCTCACTTGGAAGAGCTTTAACATGCCAGCGACCATCACCAAGGGCAGCTTCACCAGCACCTTTACTTATGGTGCCGAGCACCAGCGGGTACGACAGGACCGTGCTGGTGGCGCTAATCCGATATCGACCGAGTATCTGGGTATGCAGCAGCTGGAGTCGGTCAGTAATAAGGTGACTGCCACCCGCAGCTACTGGCCGATCGGCAATGGCGTTGACGTCGATGTCGAGGCGGGCGCAGCCAATACTCGCTGGATGCACGTGGATGCGCAGGGCAGCGTGATGGCGATATCAGACGAGAATGGTGACATAAAAGAATCTACAGCTTACGACCCATGGGGCAAGCGCCGCGAGCTCGGCGGCGTCCCAGCCGGACGCGGCAGTGCTACGCCAGATGTGATCGACGGGGTACTGGACAGCACCGGCTATACCGGCGAGGAAATGCTCGATCAGTTGGATCTGGTGCACCTTAACGGTCGCGTCTACGATCCGGGAATTGGCCGCTTCATCAGCGCCGACCCGTTTGTGACCGATTGGAGTAATGGGCAGAGTCTGAATCGGTATAGCTATGTACTCAACTCGCCGTTAAACTACACCGATCCGAGCGGTTATGAAGAGCAGAGCGTCCCGTCGGTGGTGGTCACCGGCTCCCTCAATGGTGCCTTAGGTTCATCTGGTGGCAGCATTGGTGCTGGTTCGAGTAGCTCAATTGCGGGTTCGAAGCAAGGTCCGGCTGCTACGGTAACGGTGCGTGGAAAGAGCCAGTCGGCAAACAGCGGATTCAAGGACCATTCGCGCAGATCACTAGGCGACCCGTTGCAGGGCATCGTGCAGGAATTCCATGATTACGGCACGAATGGGAACGGTGAGCAGATTCTAGGAACGAGCGCTAGGCGCGTTGAGATGACTGACCATGCTTCCGGTCAAGTTGGAACCATGATTGGAATTGCAGCGAGTGGTTTGCCAGTTGATAGAGCTGTTGTTGGCATATATCGAGGGTATCAATTTGTCAATGCGGCACGTGCGGCCAAGTCTGTTGCGAATCCTATTTCGAATACATTTGCGCGGGTTGTACCTCGTGGCCTTAAACCGACGACACTGGCAAAGCCTGGCGATCTGGATGTCTTTGTCACGAACGCCAGTGAGTTAAGGGGTTTATCAAACGCGCAAATTGCTGAGAAATTAACCATTCCTGAGCTTCCCGGCGGGTTTAAAGTGATTGAATTCCCAAGCGCAGGCATTGAAGGTATCGCTTCGCCCGTATTTAGAACAAACCCTGGGTTTATACAAGGTGGTCGGACTGCTGGAGGTGCGGCAGAGTTCGTGATCCCCAATGGTCCGATCCCATCAGGAGCAATAGAATGGATTCCACATTGATGAGTATTCAACTCTTCGAAACCAAGATTGAAAGTGCTTGGATAATCGAAAACGGTAAGCTTGTTGCTGATGTTAACGGGCGCCGTATTAATAACTTGATAAAGAGCGAGTTAGACGAGGTGGCTCGTTCAAGTGATGGATGGTCGGTACTTTATCTGGACAAAAAGGATGGGCGTTATTGGGAGCTCAGTTACCCCGACAGCGGCCTGCATGGTGGCGGTGCACCATGTTTAGTTTTTATATCCCCCGATAAAGTTTCGGAGAAATATAAAATCTCGCACACATGACGGCCCCCACTTGCTGGCCGACTGTTCCGGCAAGCCGTCGATCTTAGCTATGCGCCAGGCTGGCGGTTTGCCTTCAGGCAAAGCAGAGTGCTTAACGTGCATTTCGTTGACGATATGTGGGAAGGGCTTGCGGGAGCCCCCGCGCCCCGTGGCATAGGTCACACATGACGCACGCTGACACGAGCCCTTAAAAGCTCCCGTATGCTGTTGAATTTGCGGGATAAATCGTGTCAGACACTTTACTGCTCGTGAGCAGCCGCCGACACGGCGGCCGTTCTGCATTTCCAGCAAAATCAAAGCATTAGGCTGTCAGCCATTGTCTGCCGGCGATACGTGGTGAAGCCGTGCCATGAAGGCTGCAAACTCGCCGCAATCTTCCCTCAGATTCACCACATCAACCACCTCACTACGCTGGGCAGGATGCCAGATGTATCCCACATCTGGATTTTCAGGCGATGTCGCTGCGCGCCATTCTCACCGACTCAGGGCTGCGCCCCGAGACCCATCACCGGCGACCAGCCAGGTGAACAAATCGATTACATGACGGTGCCGCCTGGTGAACACGGCGAGTACAAATCGGGAACATGCAGATAACAGAAAGGGTACATGCCGAGTACAAAATGGGGACACGGGCGCGGCCCGCGTGCATCCGTTTTGCATCCGCCATGTAGATAAAACGTTGAGAAAATGTTGTATCGGCGTTGAGTTTATGTAGATTTTTTGTTGAGTCCTTCACCAGCGGCAGCGCTGCGGCCGTGAGCATCAGCCCCATTCGGGTTCCTAGTGGAACATAAAGGGGCGCTTGCGCTGGCGTGCATATTCGGGCTGGAACCCCCGCCGTTGCTGGGTTTGACGTGCAAGACAGAATGACCGACTTTCAGCGATGTGCAAGCGGATACGATTGCACAACCCCATCGGGCTTCTTAGTGGAACATAAAGAGGTGCATACGCTGACGTGCAAAATCAGCCTGTAACCCGCATGGCTGCTGGGTTTGGGCTGTATTACGCCAGGTGCGTTTTTGAGGGGTATGTCATATACCACAGGGCGGAATCGGCCGCAAAGCCGCGCCAGTGCTGGCTTTGCGTTGTCATACACGGGAATTTGACGTTGATCGCGGCCAGGCCGGCGGCTGTGCCGACCTTGGTATTACCAAGTTTTTGGCGACTGGACGATGTGTACTTTACCGAAAAGAAGCACTTCTCTCATAAAACGTCTGATATGAACCAGAGTGCATAATTCGCGTGAGGTGTTGGATACATGCCGAAGACTCCTGGAGACCTTCGGCGAACAGTGGCGGTGGTCAGAACAGAGCACGGGGGCAGATACCGGCATTCGGACACGACCTCGGCTGTAGCGACTGATCAGCTTAGTCGGTCGCTACTCGATACGACCTGACGCGCTGGAGTCAAATTGGTTATCCAATAGATTGAGGGCGATTGCATGTGACCTTGCTGCCTGATTGGTGCTGCTGGCTGGTGGGCCATCGCTATGCTGCGTTGAGGTTGGAGCGCAGATGTGCTGCGCGTTCGCGGATGGCGGCCAGGTCTTCCTCGCTGATGCGTTGCAGCTGCTTGTACATCATCGCCATGCGGTGATTGTTCTCTAATCGGCCGCGGTTACGGTCCAGGAAATCCCAATACAAGGCGTTGTACGGACATGCGCGCTCGCCCACGCGCTGCTTTTTGTCGTAGTGGCAGCCCTTGCAGTAATCGCTCATGCGGTCGATGTAGGCCGCGCTGGAAATGTAGGGCTTGGTCGCCAGCAGGCCGCCGTCGGCGTATTGGCTCATGCCCAGCGTGTTGGGCAGCTCGACCCATTCGAAGGCGTCGATGTAGATGCCGAGATACCACTGGTGCAGTTCTTTCGGCGAGACCCCCGCCAGCAAGGCAAAATTCCCGATCACCATCAGCCGGTTGATGTGATGGCTGTGCGCGTGTTCCAGCGATTGGCCGATGGCGCTGGACAAACAGCGCATGCGCGTTTCGCCGTTCCAGAACCACCATGGCAGCGGCGTATTGTGCCCGAACACATTCAGCTCCACATAACCCGGCATGCGGTGCCAGTACACGCCGCGCACGTATTCGCGCCAGCCGAGGATTTGGCGGATGTAGCCTTCGGCCGCCGCGATAGGCGCGAGGCCGTCGCGCCATGCTTGTTCAACGCGTGCGATTACGGTGTGCGGCGACAGCATCTTCACGTTCATCGCAAACGATAGCAGCGAATGGAATAGTCGCCACTCTTTGTAACTCATCGCGTCCTGGAAGCGGCCGAAATGCGGCAGGGCGTGCTGGATGAAGGCTTCCAGCTGCACCAGCGCTTCTTCGCGGTTCAGCGGCCAGCGGAAGTTATCGGCTTGCGGCTGGCCGAAGCTGCGCGCACCGGAGGCCTCGATGGTGGCCCACAGCGCGCTGTGGTCGTGGCGCGGCCTGGCATCGTTTGGCTCCCATGGCATGCCGGGCCACGACTCTCGGTTGTCTTGATCGAAGTTCCAGCGGCCGCCGGCTGGCGCGCCGGTCTCGCTCACCATTACGCGATGACGCAAGCGCATGTGGCGGTAGAAGTGTTCCATCACCCAGTTGCTGCGCTGGCCGAAGAAGGTGGCTGCTTCATTGCGCGCGCTGTAGAAATGCTCGGTGTCGGCCATTTCGGTGGCGATCGTCAGGCTGGCCGCGTATTCTTGTAACTGCTGATCGAGCCGCCATTCGTCTGGCGCTTGCCATTGCAAGGCGCGGGCTTGATAGTGGGAGATCAGCTGATTGAGATTGCCGGAAACGGATTGCACGTTGTCGGCATCGTCGATGGCGAAGTAGTGCACCTTGTGGCCGCCCGCGTGCAGGCGCGCGGCAAAATCGCGCATGGCGGCAAAGATGGCGATGATCTTCTGTGCGTGATGCAGCACGTAGTCGGTCTCCTGCCGTACTTCCATCATCACGTAGATCACATCGTCGCGCACTTGCTTGTACCAGCTGTGCTGGCAGTTCAGCTGGTCGCCAAGGATGAGACGCAGTGTGGTCATGGCACGGCGGCGAAGCGGCGGCGCAGCCAGCGGATTGGCGCGCCGACGACCGGCAGCTTTTGCAGCAGTTCTTCCGCCGCGTCCCAATAGTCGCGGTGCAGCGTGACCAGGCCTTCGCTGTTGAAGCGGAAGTGCGAAGCGCCGGCTATCTCGTACACTTGGCCGCGCAGCGTGCAGACAAAGGTCCACGTGGCAAACGCCTGATCGCCTTGCAGGATGCGATCACCGATGATGAAGTGCGGGTTCTCGGTATGCGTGAACATGTGGCGCATGATGGTTTCGATGGCGGCCACGCCGCGCACGTTGTTGAATGGATCGCGGAAGTGGGCGTCGGCTGCGTAAAGCTGGCCGGCGCGACTGATGGTCAGCGGCGTCATTGTGGCGTACCAGTCGAGCAGGGCGTCTAGTTGGGTCATGGATGTACCAGTCGTGAAATCAGCGGGAAACGCAGGCGGTATGGCAGCCAGCGGAGCAGTTTTAACGCCAGCGTGAAACGGCGTGGGAAGTGGATCTCGAAACGTCCCGACGCCAAACCGCGCCGGATCGCGCGCGCAGCGGCTTGCGGTGTTTGCAGGGCCGGCATGGCGAAGTCGTTCTTGGCGGTCAGCGGCGTTTGCACGAAGCCGGGATTAATCAGGTAGACACTCAAGCCGCGCGGACGCAGGTCCACGTACAGCAGTTCGGCCAGATTAATCAGTGCAGCCTTGGTGGGGCCGTACACGCTGGCATTCGGCAGGCCGAAGTAGCCGGCCACACTGGCGACGATGGCAATGCCGCCGCTGCCGCGTTCCAGCATGGCCGGCAGCACGGTGGACAGGCCGGTGTAGACGCTGCCGAGATTCGTTTGCAAGGTGCGTGCCGCGCCGTCTGGGTCGACTTCCCAGCTGCGTTCGGGATGATAGGCGGCTGCGCAGAAGACGATCAAATCAATTGCGCCGAATGCCTCGCAGATTTGCGCGTGACGGTCACGCCATGCTTGCGTATCAAGGATGTCGAACGGCGCCACCAGCGCTTGCGGGTGAGCGCTGGCCACTGCCTGCAAGCGCTCGGCGCGGCGGGCCGACAGCGCTACGCGCGCTCCAGCCTGCAAGGCTTCCTGTGCTAGCGCCGCGCCGATGCCGCTCGATGCGCCGATGACCCACACCCGCAGTCCGGCCCAATCGCGCAATGGATGATTTAAGGGACGCATGCACGCCTCCTGAACGTCAATGTGACTTGGCCTAATTCAAAGCCGAACTTGCGCATGCTGGCGCGGTTCATCATGGTGCAGCGGTCGATCAGGAAGATCCAGTCGTCAAACTGCATTTCGTAGGTGGTGCCATCGACCGGCAGCAGCAGGGTGTATTGCCAGCGTAGGGCGTTGCCGGCGACTTCGCCTTGCGCTTCTCCTTTGACGTCGGCCGCAGTGCCGCGCCACAGGCCATCACCGTTGCGCGCCAAATGCCATACGCGCTGCTGCGTGGTGCCGTCGTCGTAGCGGAAGCGTTCATCCAGCGTGAGTTTGTTCTGTTCACGCGTGCCGGTGATCTCGACGTGGAAGCGCTTGACCACTTCGCCGTTACGGCGCTGGAACATGCCCCATGCGTCGGTGGTGCCGGTGAAGTACTCGGCCAGATCCAATGCCGGTGTGACGTTCTTATAGTGCTGCACATCGGTGCCAGCACAACCGGCCAGCAGGAAGGGCAGCAGTGCAAGGTGTCGAAGCTTCATGTTGGACTCCTTAATGTCGCAATGGCCAGCAGTTTGAGTAGGCAGGGTAGGACGGCGTAGGCCAATAGCAGGTGCGTGCCGCCGCCTGCGCCGGGCTGGTAGCCGAGCCATGCGAGTAGCGGCAGCGACAGGCCGGCCAGCGCCAAGGCCAGCTTGCCGAGTAGGGTGAATAAGCCGAAGCCTGTGCCGGGGCCGAGGCGTTCGCCCAGCGCTGCGGCCAGCAGCACTGGCGGCAGCGCTAGGTCGGCGCCTAGTGCCGCTCCGGCGGCGATGCATACGGCGGCATAGGGCAGCAGGTCGCCGGTGCCGAGTAGCGCCGCGCCGCAGAAGCCCAGCACAGATAACAGCATGCCGAGTCGCCAGCATTTCAGCGGCCCCAGTTTGCGGGCCAGCGCCGTCCACACGGGTAGACCGCAAGCCGCAGCGCCGAAATAGCAGGCAAGGAAAATGCCGGCGAGGTGAGGTGCGCCCAGTTGGTCGTCAATATAGAACAGCGCCAAGGTGGCCGGAATGGCGACTGCCAGCGCGTTGATAAAGTACGGCGCCAGCAACAAGCGCAGCGCGCGGTTGCCGGCCACCTCGCGCACAGTGTCGCGCCAGGAGTTGACCTCATTGCCGCCGCTGCCGCTATCGCCGCTCGTCGCTGGTGACGGCGCATGGCGTAGCAGGGCGAACATCGCGATCAAGAGCAGCAGTGCGTAGCCGATGCTGTACGCGCCTAAGCGAGGGCGAACTTGCGCTGCATCGGCGGCCAGGATGGCAGCCGGGATAAGACTGGCTGCCAGCATGCCGGCCAGGCCCATGCCTTCACGCCACGCGACCGGGCCAAGTGCGGACGGCAGGCGCGCGCCCCAAGACAGGTAGGCGATGTTGACCAGGCTGTGCGCGCCATAGGCCAGCACCAGCATCAATGCCAGCCAAGCGCCCGGCGCCACCGCCGGCGGCGGCAGCCATAGTGCGGCAAACGCCAGCGCCAGGGCCGCCGCGCCAAGCGCCATCCAGCGGCGGCGCTGTGCTTGCGCGCGGTCGAGCAGGTAGCCTAGCAGCGGGTCTTGCAGCATGTCGATCAGGCGCGCGGCAAACAGCACGCCGCCCAGCGGCGCGAGTGCGACGCCGAGATGCGTGGCGTAATAGGCCGGTAGTTGCACGAACAGCGGCAGCGCCGCCATTGCCAGCGGCGCGCCTAGCAGGCCGTAAGCGGCGTTGCTCATGGCTGGCCGCCGATCAGGCGTTGACGCAGCTTCTGATCGCGGCTGTCGGGGTTGAGCCAGATGTCGAAGAAGGCGCGGGCCAGCGCTTCATCCTCAACGTCTGCTAGCAGACGTTGACGGTCGTACAGCTGCATGCCTTTGCCGGGCAGGTAGACACCGGTGAGTTCATCGCCATCGCGCACATCGACGAAGGCCGTGTTGAGTAGCGCTTCCCAGCGCTTTAGCGTGGCGGCGGGAATCGGCGCGGCGCTCAGGCGGCGGATTTCATCGATGCTGGTGCTAACCAATCGCTCGCGGCTGATGCTGCGGTAGTAGCTCAGTTGTAGCGCGAACGGTTGCGACGCATCGAACGGCCGGCTGGCCGACCACAAGGTGGCGCGGTAGATGCGCAGGCCAAACCACGTCATATCGCCGCCGCCCAGTGCTTGCGCTTGCGGCAATTGCGCGCGCCAATCGGCGGCGGCCCATGCTGCGCAAGGCACGCCGGCCATTACGGCGGCGAGCAGCGTCGCAGCACGCAGGCAGCTGCGGCGCTTACTGCTTATGCAGAAGGAACTGGACGACATCGGTACGGCCCTCGTCAAATGCGGCTTCGCAGTAAGCGAAATACAGATCCCAGATGCGCATGAAGTGGTCATCGAAACCTTGTGCAATCACTTGCGCGCGCGTGGCGTGGTAGGCGCTGCGCCAGCGTCGCAAGGTTTCTGCGTAATCGCGGCCGAATGCGTAATGCTCATCGCAATGCAGGCCAGCGCGCGCTGCGCTGCGTTCAAAGCGCTCCACACTAGGCAGCATCCCACCGGGGAATATGTACTGCTGAATGAAGTCCGTGCTGCTGCGATAACGCGGGAAGTAGCGCTCGCCGATGGTAATCGACTGCACCAGCGCCTTGCCGCCTGGTTTGAGGCGTGCTTGCACGGTGTCGAAATACTGCGGCCAATAACGCTCGCCGACTGCCTCGAACATCTCGATGGAGACCACGGCGTCGTACTGGCCGTCGATGTCGCGGTAGTCGCGCAATTCCAGTTGTGCGAGATCGCCCAGGCCCGCAGCCGCGATGCGCTGCTGCGCCACCTGCAATTGCGATGGCGAGATAGTCAAGCCATGCACATGGATGCCTAGCCGGGCCGCATGCTCGGCAAATCCGCCCCAGCCGCAGCCGATTTCCAAAACGCGGTCGCCGGCGCGCAAGCCCAGCGTGTTGATCACGCGCTGGTACTTGCGGCTCTGCGCCAGCTCCAGCGGCTGGCTATAGTCGCCGTCGAAGATGGCGGCCGAATACGTCCAGCTGCGATCCAGCCACAAACGATAAAAGTCGTTGCCGATATCGTAGTGGCTATGAATATTACGGCGGCTGCCGTTGCGCGTGTTGGGACGCAGCCAATGGCGCAGGCGATACCAGCAGCGCGCCAGCACGCCGCCAAACACCGCCGGTTCCAGCGCCGCCTCATTGCGTATGGCGAGCCGCAGCAGTGCCACCAGGTCAGGGCTATCGATCCAGCCCGCGCCCCACGCTT
This sequence comes from Duganella rivi, assembly GCF_009857435.1. Lineage (GTDB taxonomy): Bacteria > Pseudomonadota > Gammaproteobacteria > Burkholderiales > Burkholderiaceae_D > Rugamonas > Rugamonas rivi. Next base: position 50,966 of record NZ_WWCK01000004.1, on the reverse strand, counting down.
CGGCCATGCCGATGTCGCCGGAGCGCAGGATGCTGCTGCAAGCGCGCCAGTCGTGCAGTTCCAGCGTGGCGCTGGGGCCGACGTGGGCGTCGCCGAACACCATGCGCGTGTGATCGGGCGTGATCAATTCCAGGTGGCCATGGCTGATGCGGTTCAGCAGATTTAAAAACAGCCTTGCAGCGGCGGGCGCGGTCTGCGTGGCGGTCGACAGCGTATGGTTCATCGGAGCGGCTCCTCGTGGACGGTGGTGTGATTGGCGGAACGCGGCGGCTTGCGGAAGAAGGGCACACCCTTGATCCAAAGGCGCAAGGCCTGCCAGTGAATGCGGAACACGATGCCCAGGCCTAGCAGCGGATAGCGCAGCAGGGCAGCGGCCAACGCGCGGTCGCGCATAGGCTCGGCGCGGCCTGATAGTGTGGTGCGTATCAGCAGGCCGTCTTCATCGTGGTAATCGAGGGCGGTACGCGGTTGCGCGCCGGCCGTATGGAAGCGGAAGCGGTAGCTGCCGGTCAGATTGCAAAACGGCGACACATGCATATGCTTGATGCAGGTGGCGGTGCCATCGTCGGCCACTTGCAGCAGGTAGCGATGCGTTTCACCGAAGGTGTTGTTGACCTCCGCCAGCACAGCGCATAGGCGGCCGGCAACATCATGGCAGTGCCAGAAGCTTACAGGGTTAAAGGCGTAGCCGAAAACACGTGGGAAGGTTTGCAGCCAGATTTCGCCATCGGCAGCGATGCCGTGAGTGGCGAGCAAAGTGCGCATCCAATGTTCGAGACTGGTACCGTCGCGCGGGCCATAGTCACGCGTGCGCAGCGACAGCGGGCGGCGGCGGTCAACGCCAAACCAGCGCGATTGGCATTCGCCGAGCCGCGCTAAATTCAGGCGCACGTAGAACACCGGGTAGACAAAGCGGTTCAGCACCGGTCGCAAACGCGCGTGCATCACGCGAGCGTGGATTAGCTGGGCTGGCGATGGCTGGTTCATGGCAGCGTTGCCCATGCAGGTGCTGCGCCCAAGGCGGTGGCGATGCGCAAGGCCGACTTCAAGCCATCCTCATGGAAGCCGTAGCCAGTCCAGGCGCCGGCGTACCAGATACCGCCGCCGCCCTGAATCTGCGACAGCGCGCGCTGGGCGTCGATGGCTGCTTGATCCATGATGGGATGATCGTATTCAAAGCGCGCCAGCACGGACTTGGCTTCCGGCGGTTTCGGCGGATTGAGCGTGACCACCACCGGCTGCTCAAACGGCAGGCTTTGCAGTTGGTTCAGCCAATAGCTGACGCATACCGGCTGACTGCCGTCGCTCTGGCGCGACGACAGGTAATTCCATGCCGACCATACCTTGCGCCGCTGCGGCAGTAGGCGCGCATCGGTGTGCAGCCAGGCGGTGTTGGGCTGGTAGCGCACCGCGCCGAGGATGGCGCGCTCGCTGTCGCTGGCATCGTCCATCATGGACAGCGTGGCCGGAGCGTGCGTGGCAAGGATCACTGCATCGAACGCTTCTTCTTGCGCGCCGGCGGCGACAATGACGTGGCCGTTTTCACGGCGCACGCTGCCGACCGGCGTATTGAGGCGGCAGTCCGGCAGCGTGGCGGCGATGGCTTGCACGTAGTTGCGCGAGCCGCCGCGCACGGTGCGCCACTGCGGCCGGTTGTTCACCTGCAGCAGCGCGTGGTTCAGGCAGAAACGCAGGAAGGTCGCGGCCGGGAACTGCAAGATATCCTGCGGCGAACTAGACCAGATGGCCGCCGCCATTGGCAGCAGATAGGCGTCGCGGAACATATCGCCGTAGCGGTTGCGCGCCAGCAGTTGGCCCAGTGTGGCGCCATCCGCTTCGCATTCGGCGAGAAAATCCTCGGCGCGGCCGTTGAAATGCAGGATGTCGCGCAGCATGCCGAGGAAGGCCGGGGAAGCCAGCCGGCGGCGCTGGGCGAATACCGTGTCGAGGTTGGTGCCGGCCCATTCCAGCGCGCCATCGTTCATCGACACGCCAAACGACATATCGCTGGCAATGCTTTCGACGCCCAGTTCAGCGAACAGGGCGATCAGGTTAGGGTAGGTCTTTTCGTTGTAGACGAGGAAGCCGGTATCGACCGCGCAGCGCTGGCTTTCCAGTTCGATGTCCACGGTGTTGGCGTGGCCGCCGAGGTAGCTGCCAGCCTCGAACAGCACCACATCGTGGTGGTGATTCAGGAAGTAAGCCGAGGCCAGGCCGGAAATTCCGGCGCCCACCACGGCAATGCGCTTGCGTGCAGTTTTCATAGGTTTTTAGGCGTTAAGCCGCCTGCTTTTATACCGACGTGATAATATTACTACTAACAAATCAGAAACGCTACTGATTAGTAGCGAAAATTTACCGATGAGTATTCTTTCAAAATTCAGCTTCAAAGATCAGGCATTCAAGCTGCGTGAAAACGCTATCCTCGACGCGGCCACGGCCGTGCTGGGCAGCAAGGGCTACGACTTGATGACGATGGACGACGTGTCCGGGGCGGTGGGCATTTCCAAGCCCAGCCTGTACAAGCACTTCAAGTCGAAGGAAGAGTTGGTGGGCGAGGCCATGATCCGGCTGCTGGATGGCGCGATTGAGCAGGTGGCGGGACTGGATCCGGCGCTCGGCCCGCAGGAGAAGCTGTCGGCCTTGCTGGAGTGGGCGCTGCGGGTGCGACTGGATGGCGGCTTGCCGTTCCTGCCGTCCACTAGTCCGCATGTGCGGGATATGTTGATGCGCAACGTGAAGTACATGCTGCGCGTGGTGAAGCTGAACCGCCAGCTGGAGGGCTTGGTCAAGCAGGCGCAGAAGGACGGACAGTTGAACAAGGCTTTGCCTTCCGACGCCATCCTGTTCAGCTACTACGCCCGCACCTGCGATCCTGCCGTGGAGTACTTGAAAAAATTCAGCAAGATGGCGGACGACGATATCGTCCAGCACATGCTGACCATTACATTTAGTGGGCTGCGTTGAGCGGCTTGACTGGCGCGTCGATCACCACTTTGCTGCGCACTTTCTGCGCATCTTCAATTTCCAGCGTCAGCGGCACTTTGTCGCCGTCTTTCAGCGGCTGCTTCAGATCCAGCAGCATCAGGTGATAACCGCCCGGCGCCAGCTTGACTGGCTTGCCGGCCGGCAGATCCAGCGATGGAATCTGGCGCATGCGCATCATGTCGTTATCCATTTTCATCTCGTGCACTTCGACCACGCCGGCCGCCGGCGAGCTCACGCCCACCAGCTTGGTGTTTTGCGTCGAGGTCAGCGTCATGAAAGCGCCGGTGGCTTTTTGTGCGGCCACGGTGGCGCGCACCCATGGTTCGCCCACGGTCACCTGGGCCAGTGCAGGCAGGGCCGCCATCAGCAGCAGGGAGAGCAGTTTTTTCATTGGAATAGTCCTTTCAGAAAGCCGGTTTCTTTTTTCGGCGTCATCAGCTTGCGCAGATCGTCGGCGCATTGCTGGGCGGTTTGTTCGTGCTTCATGGCGAGACGAATCTTGCCGTTGGCGTCGAACACGTAGGTGAGGGCGGTGTGGTCCATGGTGTAGGAGCTGCCGCTCGGCACCTTGCGGTAGAAAATCTTGAAGTCCTTGGCGGCCTTGGCGGTTTGCTCAAGGTTGCCGCGCACGGCGACAAAGGTCGGGTCGAAAGCGCGCGTGTACTCGGCCAGCAGCGGCGCGGTGTCGCGCTCGGGATCGACGGTAACGAACACCACTTGCAGCTTGTCGCCGTCGGCGCCGAGCAGGCGCTTGACTTCGACGGCACGCGCTAGCGCCGTCGGGCACACGTCCGGGCATTGGGTGAAGCCGAAGAACAGCATCACATACTTGCCTTTGAAGTCGCGCAGCGAAGCCGGCTTGCCGTCGCCGTAGAACAGCTGATAGTCCGGGCCGATGCTGGCGCCGGTGATGTCGATGGCGTTGAAGCCGGCGGCATGCGCGGTGCGCGTGACCAGCGGCAGGGCGGCCAGAGCGGAAATGAATAAGCGGCGTTGCATAAAATTCCAGTCAAACGAAGTGACAGCCGACAATTATAAATAAAAAAAACCGCCACCGTTTTTACGGGGGCGGCTTGCCGTGTGTTGCGCTGCGATTACTTGAGCGCGAGGTACTGTTTCTGCGCGTTGCGCAGCTGCGGCTGGCCGGCGTTGCTGCCGAGGTTGAAGATGCGCACCACGTCTTCCAGCTCGTGCGCCTGGTCTTGCAGCGCTTGCGCGGCAGCGGCGGCCTGTTCCACCAGCGCGGCGTTTTGCTGGGTCACCTGGTCCATCTGGGTGATGGCTTCGTGCACCTGGCCGATGCCGGCGCGCTGCTCTTCACTTGCGTGGCTGATTTCAGCCATGATGTCGGTCACGCGGCGCACGCTGTCCACCACTTCTTGCATGGTGGTGCCGGCTTGCTCCACTTGCTTGCTGCCGACTTCCACCTTGCTGACGGAGTCGTCGATCAGTTCCTTGATTTCCTTGGCGGCGGTCGCCGAGCGCTGCGCCAGATTGCGCACTTCCGAGGCCACCACGGCGAAGCCGCGGCCTTGCTCACCGGCGCGCGCCGCTTCCACGGCGGCATTCAGTGCCAGGATATTGGTCTGGAAGGCGATGCCGTCGATCACCGAGATGATGTCGGCAATCTTGCGCGAGGACGCGGTGATCGAACCCATGGTGTCGACCACCTGCGCCACCACTTCGCCACCCTTGGCGGCGATGCCGGAGGCGGCCAGCGCCATTTGATTGGCTTGCGAAGCGTTCTCGGCATTCTGCGTCACGGCGCTGCTCAGTTCTTCCATCGAGGCGGCGGTTTCTTCCAGGCTGGAGGCTTGTTCTTCGGTGCGGCCCGACAGGTCCAGGTTGCCCTGGGCGATTTCGCTCGACGCGGTAGTGATCTGCTCGGCACCAAGGCGCACTTGGCCGACCACGCCCGAGAGGTTGTCGCTGATGTTGTTCAGCGAGCGCAGCACGAGGCCGATTTCATCCTTGTTGTCGATCACGAGATGCACGTCGAGGTCGCCCTTGGCGATCTGGTCGGCGGCTTCGGTAGCGCGCGCCAGTGGACGCGACACGATCGAACGCACCAGCAGGAACAGCACTGCGGCAAACAGCGCCAGTGCGATCAGGCCAAGCAGGGCGTAGCGGTTGCGCAGCTGGGCGGCTTCCTGCGTGATCTCCTCGGTGTAGGTGCCGCCGACGATCAGCCAGTTCCAAGGCTTGAAGGTGTGGAACTCGACCATCTTCTCGCGCGGCGCATCGCCCGCCTTGTCAGCCCAATCGTAGGTGAGGCCGCCTTCCTTGGCGTCCAGCATCTCCTTGATAAACTGACGGCCGTCGGTGCTCTTAATGTCCAGCACGTTCTCGCCTTCCTTGGTCGGGTGCACCAGTTCCACGCCCTGGTTCTTGCCGGCGGCCGCGTTCACCACGTAGACATAGCCGGTCTCGCCGATCTTGATGGCCTTGATTTTTTCCTTCAGCATGGCCATGTTCTTGGAAATATCGAGGCCGATGAACAGCACGCCGATGACCTTGCCGCTGCTGTCTTTAATCGGATCGTACTGGGTAATGAACTGCTTGCCGAACAGGGTGGCCAGGCCGATGTAGTTGTTACCGGCGCGCAGCAGCGGGTAGCTCGGGTGGGCGTGGTCGAGCTGAGTGCCGACCGCGCGGTCGCCGTTTTCTTTTTTCAGCGAAGTGGTGACGCGCACGAACTCTTCGCCGTCAGCGGCAAAGATGGTGGCAATCACGCCGGTATCGTTGGTGAACTTGTCTGGAACGCTGAAGTCCAGGTTGAGCGCCTTGCCGCCGTGCTTGAGCGTGGGGGTAGGCTTGCCGCCGATGTCCACGGTGGCCGAGGGATCGAGCGTGAACTGGCCATCGCCGAACTCGGCGGCAAACAGGCGCGCAAAGCTCGACGCTTCGTTCATCATGGCGGTGTTGAACACTTCCACGGTGTTGGCAATGCCGCCCAGGGTGCTGGCGACGTTGGCCTTGGCGCGCTCTTTCAGCATGGCCGAGGTGCTCAGGTTAATCAGGGTGAGCAGGATGGCCAGGATGACACTGATCAGGCCAAAAGTAAAAACGGTAATTTTGGTACCGACACCCCAGTTACGGGGATTCATCATTATTGTTTTCATGGATCTCTTAGAGAAAAAAGATACTGCGATTGAGGTCGCTCGGAATCGAGCATGCTCCGGGGATTGGGGAGCATCTGCGTACGGCCAGTGGAGCGCTGCCGCTTGGTTGGATCAAGGCAGGGCCGTCAAACATGAAACTACGCCCATTATGATAGCAGATTTTTGCTAGAAGGCAACGAAACTGGCGAAGGTCTCGAAAGATTTCTATTTATAAAACAATGGCTTATGGAGAAAGTTGTATGGAAATAAGTATTTCTACCTAGTAAATCCAGGTGAAGAGTGTTTCATTTCAGCTACCCTTAAGCTTAGACAGAGAAACTCTGAAAAGCCAGTCCCGTGTGGACACCGCTATCCTGTAGAATGAGATTGCACCATCTACGTAGCGAAATCGATCAATTATGTTTCGGAGTAAGCCGATGAAGAAGCAAATGCTGTTGGTGGCCGTCCTGGCGGCCCTGTCAGTGCAGGCCGGCGCCGCCGTGCCGGAAAAAACGGCCGACACCGCCCTCAAGCCGCAACCCGGTCAAACCCAGGCCGCCCTGTGGGCTTCCCGCGTACTGAGCAAGCTGCACTACAAGCCGGCGCCGCTGGACGACGCCATGTCGGAGAAAATCTTCGACCGCTACTTCAAGTCGCTGGACGCGGAGAAAATGTTCTTCACCCAGGCGGACATCGACCAGTACGCCATCGTGCGCACCCGTCTGGATGACGCCATCACCGGTGAAAACCTCAGCGTTCCGTTTGCCATCTTCAACCTGTACCAGCAGCGCTTCAACGAGCGCATCGCCTATGCACGCGAACTGGTCAAGCAGGGCAAGTTTGAATTCACCTCCGACGAAAGCTATCAGTACGACCGCGAAAAAGCCGAGTGGGGCAAGAGCGACGCGGAAGTCAAAGACCTGTGGCGCAAGCGCGTCAAGAATGAATGGCTGCGCCTGAAGCTGGCCGGCAAGGACGACAAGGCCATCCGCGAGACGCTGGACAAGCGCTACGAAGGCTATTTGAGCCCGTCGCGCAAGCTGACCAATGAAGACGTGTTCCAGATCTTCATGAATGCGTATGCGATGTCCATCGAGCCGCACACCAACTACCTCGGCCCGCGCGCGGCGGAGAACTTTGACATCGCCATGCGTCTGTCGCTGGAAGGCATCGGCTGCGTGCTGCAATCGCGCGATGACTACACTGTGGTGCGCGAAGTGGTGACCGGCAGCCCGGCTGGCTTGTCGGGCAAGATCAAGGTCGGCGACAAGATCGTCGGCGTAGCCAAGGACGAGAAAACCCCGATGACCGAGGTGCTCGGCTGGCGCCTGGACGACGTGGTGGCGCTGATTCGCGGCCCGAAAGATTCGACCGTGAAGCTGGAAATCATCCCTGCCGACGGCGGCGCCGACGCCAAGCACCAGTTCGTTTCGCTGGTGCGCCAGAAGATCAGCATGGAAGAGCAGTCGGCCAAGAAGTCGATTTATGAAGTGAAGGACGGCGCCACCAAGCGCCGCGTCGGCGTGATCTCGCTGCCGACCTTCTACATGGACTTCGAAGCGCGCCGCAAGGGCGACAAAGACTTCAAGAGCGCTACCCGCGACGTGGCGCGCCTGCTGGCCGAGCTGAAGAAAGACAAGGTCGACAACGTGCTGATCGACCTGCGCAACAATGGCGGCGGCTCGCTGACCGAAGCGGTGGAACTGACCGGCCTGTTCATTGACAAAGGCCCGGTGGTCATGCAGCGCAACGGCGACAACAAGGTGGAAGTCGAGAGCGACACCAATCCCGGCATGGCGTGGGATGGGCCGATGGGCGTGCTGGTGAACCGTGGTTCGGCCTCGGCGTCCGAGATCTTTGCGGCGGCGATTCAGGATTACGGCCGCGGCATCATCATCGGCGAGCCGAGCTTCGGCAAAGGCACGGTGCAAACCTTGTTCGGACTGGATCGCTTTGCCCAGAACGACAAAGTGCACTATGGCGAGCTGAAGTTCACCATCGCGCAATTCTTCCGCATCAACGGCGGCACCACCCAGCTGCGCGGCGTCACGCCGGACATCAAGCTGCCGACCATGGGCGATTCGGACACCTTTGGCGAATCGAGCTACGAGAACGCGTTGCCGTGGACGCAGATCAAGCCGGCGATCTACATCCCAACTGGCGACATGAAAGAAATCGTGCCGCTGCTGGATAAAAAACACGAGGCGCGGGTGGCCAAGGACAAGGACTTCCAATACCTGGCCGAAGACATCGCCCTGGTGAAAAAACAGCGCAAGGAAAACTCGGTATCGCTGAACGAAGCCGTGCGCCGCAAGGAGCGCGACCAGCAGGAAGCACGCGCCAAGCTGCGCGAAGCGCGTCTGCTGTCGAACACGCCGGGTGCGGATGATCCTATCCTGGTGCCGGATCCGAAAGAAGCGCTGAAAGTCGCTACCGGCAAACCGACCAACGGCAAGGCCGCCAAGGTTGCCGGCGTCAAAGGCGCACTGCGCAGCGACGACGGCCTGCAAGGCGCCGAGCGTTCGTTGGCCGCCGAGCTGGAGGCGGAAAAAGCCGCCAAAGCCGCCAAAGATGTGCTGCTGAACGAAGCAGTCCACATCCTCGCGGACGAAGTGGCGGTCCTGAAAACCGACACCCGCATGGCCTCCCGCGTGCTGCCATACGCTGCCGACACCAAGTAAGCCTCACTGCGTAACAACCGAAGCCGAGTCCTGCATCACGCAGGCCTCGGCTTTTTTATGCCGCCACGGCGCTGCGGGTGATGTCGGTGAGCCAGTCGGCGAAGACGCGGACGCGCTGGGGGATGTTGCGGCGGTGCGGGAAGAGTAGGCGCATGGTCATGGCGGCAGGCTGGTGGTCGGGCATGACGGCGGTGAGTAGCCCGGCGTGGATGTCGGCGCGGGCGCGTAGCGTTGGCTGTTGCGCTATGCCGAGGCCAGCGCGGCAGGCGGCGGTGTAGGCGACGCTGTTGTTGACGGTGACTTTGTGGCGCATGGCGATGTGCAGCGTGCGGCCATCTTGCACGTATTCGAAGGCCGCCGGTAGGCTGGCGGGATTGGGCTGGTAGTTGATGAGCCAGTGGTCGCCCAAGTCTTCCAGCGTCGATGGCATGCCGTGCGCGGCGACATAGGCGGGGCTGGCGACGTTCATCAGTTCCATCTCCAGCAGTGGCCGGTAGACCAGCGATTCGTCCACCACTGCGCCGGCACGCACCACCAAGTCAAATCCCTCGCCGAGCAGATCGACCCGGCGGTCGGTGCTGAAGATGTCGACCTGGAGCTCGGGATGCGCCGCGAGGAATTCCGGCAGGCGCGGTAAGACGATGTCGGACGCCATTCCCAGCGGCATGTCAACGCGCAAGCGGCCGCGCAGTTGCGCGCCTTGCTGCTGGAACAGGGCGCCGATTTCATCGAGATCTTCCAGTAGTCGCTCGCAGCGTTCCAGCAGCGCCTCGCCCTCGCGCGTCACTTGCACGCGGCGCGTGGTGCGCTGGAGCAGGCGCGCGCCCAGTCGTTCTTCCAGCCGCTGGATGGCGTTTGAAATCGAGGTGCGCGGCAGCTGTAAATGCTCGGCTGCCTTGGTAAAGCTCGACAAGCGGGCCACCCAGCTAAAAATCCGCAAGTCTTCCGGTTCCGGTGTGATTGGTTTCATTTTTGGATTAGTGATGTTGGATTTCGGCAGATTATCTGTCGATTGTACCGATATACACTCCATTCCATCATCACACAAGGAGTTCGACATGAAAACAGCATTGATTACCGGCGGCAGCCGTGGCTTGGGCAAATCGGCCGCCATTTACCTGGCCAAGGCTGGCTGGGACGTTGTGATCACCTTCCAATCGCGCGAGGATTTGGCGCAGGAAACCGTGGCCGAGGTGCGGGCATTGGGCCGCAAGGCAGTCGCGCTGCGGCTGGACACCGGCGTACCGGCCGGCTTTGCCCAGTTCACCGACGGTTTCCGCCAGGTGCTGGAGTGCGATTTCGGCCGCAGCCATTTTGACGCGCTGGTCAACAACGCAGGCAACAGTTCCAACGTGCCATTTGCCGAGACCAGCGAGGCAGATTTCGACGCGCTGATGAACGTGCACCTGAAAGGCGTGTTCTTCCTGACCCAGTCGCTGTTGCCGCTGCTGGCGGATGGCGGCAGCATCCTCAACGTCTCCAGTGCGCTGGCGCGCGCCTCGGTGCCGGGCAAGTCGGCCTACGCCATGATGAAGGGTGGGGTGGAAGTGCTGACGCGCTACCTGGCCAAGGAATTGGGCCCGCGCCGCATCCGCGCCAATACCTTGGCTCCCGGCGCCATCGCCACCGATTTCAGCGGCGGCGCTGTGCGCGACAACCCGCAGGTCAGCGCCTTCGTGGCGGCCAATACCGCGCTGGGCCGTGTCGGCCAGCCGGAAGACATCGGCGGCGCGGTAGCCGCGCTGCTGGCACCGGAAAGCGGCTGGGTCAACGGGCAAGTCATCGAGGCGTCGGGTGGCATGTTCTTGTAATGCTATTCAAAATGTGAATGTCTATCATTGGAAAGATAAATTGGACTGATATGCTGTAACGCAGCATACTTCACCTGTCTCCTCTATTCTCCTCCAAGGAAATAGACTTCAGCCCGCTCCCAGAGCGGGCTTTTTTTTCGCCTGCATTTCGCCTGCATGTTGCCAAGATCGGTTAAGATTTCCATAAGTCAACGTTTAGGTTCAGATAAGTGTCTCCTACTCAACTCAAAATTGCATTCGTGGTGCTGGCCTTGGGCGGCGCGGCGGTTGGTGGTGGTATTGCCTATTTGCTCGTGCCGAAACCGGCTCATCACGACGCTATCGGCGAGGTGGCGCGGCCGTCGGCGGCCGGCACGCCAAGCAAGTGGCATGCGCGCGTGTCCACCATCGCCGGCGATGGCATGCCCGGCGCCAGCAACGGCCGCCGCACCCGTTTTAGCGATCCGTTTGGCGTGGTGCTGGACCAGGAAGGCAATCTGTACGTGGCCGACGGCGGCGACAATAACAGCATCCGCAAGATCGATATGGCCGGCGACGGCTCCACATTCGCCGGCGGCACCGAGGGCTACGCCGAAGGCAAGGGTAGCCTGGCGTCCTTCAACACGCCGTCCGGCATGGCGATCGACAGCGCCGGCAATCTCTACGTGGCCGACACTGGCAATAACGCCATCCGCAAAATCACGTCGGAGGGCGTGGTCTCGACGCTGGCCGGCGATGGCCTGGCCGGCGACAAGGACGGCAAGGGCGCTGGCGCACAATTCAATGGCCCGGTCGGCGTGGCGGTCGACGCCGCTGGCAATGTCTTCGTGGCCGATACTTACAACGACCGCATTCGCCGCGTCGCGCCGGACGGCACGGTCACCACCATCGCCGGCGGCAAGCGCGCCGGCAAGGCAGACGGCGCGGCGGCGCAAGCCCTGTTCGACACACCGACCGGCATCGCACTGGCCGCCAACGGCGACCTTTACATCGCCGACACCGCCAACCACGCCATCCGCAAGCTCGATAAAGACGGCAACGTCAGCACCGTCGCTGCCGCCAAGGAGGACGACCGCGACTCGCTGCTGCGCTCGCCGGTCGGCATTGCGTTGACCAAGGACGGTTTCCTCTACCTCGCCAGCAGCGCGCATGGCCGCGTGGCGCAGATCACGCCGGCCGGCGAAGTGGCGGCGCTGCAAGATGTCGATCATCCGGCCCAGCCGAATGTCGGCGCAGATGGCGGTGTGCGCCTGTACTCGCCGCGCGGCATCGCGGTGTCGAAAGACGGCTCGCTGTTCGTGACCGATGGCGCGACCTTCCGCCTGCATCACCTCGCCATCGTCAGCGCCGACGAAGAGCCGGTGGCCGATGGCCCGCTGCCCGGCCTGCCATCGCACAGCGCCACCATGCAGTGGCCGCTCAAGCCGCAAAACAAGGTGCACGAAGTGGTGGGCCTGATGGGCGAAGTGCGCGGCAATTTCGACGGCGAGAGCCGCGACCATTTCCATACCGGTCTCGACGTGCAAGGCGCGATCGGCACGCCGGTGCAAGTCATCACCGCCGGCAAGATCACCGATCCGCGCGCCAGCTGGGGCTACGGCGAACTGTCGGAAGGGCTGTCGCTGGCCGGCCTGCAATACGTGCACATGCGCGTCGGCCGCGATGCCAAGGACAAGATCATCGATCCGCGCTTCCTGCTGTCCCGGAACGAGAAGGGCGCGGCCGAAGCAGTGCGCGTCAAGCGCGGCACGCGCTTTGAAGCGGGCGAAACGCTAGGCACCATCAACCGCATGGCGCACGTGCATCTCGACTACAAGCCGAACGGCGGCCCGCTGAATCCGCTGCTGCTGCCGTTTGTCGATCTGGAAGACACCATCGCGCCGGAGATCAACAGCATCAGCGTGCTCGATAAGCAAGGCAAAGCCATCACGGAAAAACGCGACGGCCGTTTGTACATCCCACGCAGCCTCGGTGAAGTGCAAATCGTGGTCGATGCCAGCGATCAGATCAACGGCAACCAGAAGCGCCGCCGCCTCGGCGTCTACAAGCTTGGCTACCAATTGCTGAACAAGGATGGCGACACCATCCCCGGCATGACCGAGCCTATCATCACGCAGCAGTACGACCGCTTGCCGCGCAACCGTGAAGCAGTGAAGCTGGCCTACGCCGCCAACAGCGGCATTACCGTGCACGGCGCCAGCGAAACGCGCTTTGCCTACGCCATCAATAACAAGCTGATCAACGGCAAGCTGACGCCGGGCGCGTGGAAGGTGGGAGAGTTGGGGCCGGGCCATTACATCCTGCGCATCACGGCGGAGGACTATGCCGGCAACGCCGCCAATCGTAACCGCGAACTGGCGGTCACGATCGACTAGGCGGTTAAAGCATCAGGTCATATTCCCGGACAGCAGGAACGGCACCATCACGGCCGTGCTTTCCAGCTTGTTCCGCACTTCACCTTGGTCTGCCGCCAGCGATGCGTGCGACGGCAGGCTCAGCGTGGCCGGCACTTGGTTGGGTTGCAGCGTAACGCCAATGCTGGCAAGCGCGGCGATGGGGCTGCGCAGCAATTGTTCACGGAATTTGCTGTCCGTCAGTTTGTCGAGCATGGAACTGAGGTCGCTGGAAGTATGCATGGTTTAACCCTCACAGAGTTAGTGGATGATAGGCAGTGGTGTGCCTGCTGCCGAGTCCATCGTACGGCAAAGCCTGCGCGCTGCCAAGCATAAACATTGCTGCCGTTTCGGCCATGCGCTAGACTCGGCACACCGTTCCCTTCTGGAGTGATCGACATGAAGCTACGCCGCTGCGCCGTGCTATACATTGAGTCCCGCGAAGAGTTATCGATAGATTGGCCGGCAGTCCTGGCCGGCGGTAGCGCCCTGGCTGCCAACACGCATTGGGTGGCGCTGGCGCCGCACCTCGACCAGGAATTGACTATCGATGCGCAAGCATTGGCCGCGCTGGGCGGCATCGGTCAGACCGTGTGGCGGCCGCTTGCAGATTGCGAGCAGCAGTATGGCGCCGCTTGCATTGCGCGCCTGCTCGATCAAGGTTTGCTCATCAGCGATAACGCCGACTATGCCAAGGCGCGCGAGCGCGACGATACTTTGCGCGGCGCGCATTGGCGTCCCTTGTCGGCGCTGACGCATACCTTCAGCCGCTGGCGCGAAGTCAACAGCGAGAACGGCATGGAGGCGCCAAGCTTCCAGGCGCTGCTGGAACGCTACGGTGAACCGCCGCCGCCCACCTTGGAATTGCCGGATAACGGCGCGCTCAAATTACCGGCCGCTGCTGCCGGCCCGATGGATGATCAGCTGTTGCAACGCTATACCGGCCGCAATTTCGATTTGCAAGCGAGCTTGCCGCTGGACGTGGTGGCGCGTTTGCTGCACCGGACTTTTGGCGCGCAGGAAGTGCGGCAAGTGGGGCCGCATGCGTCCGTGTTGAAGAAGACCAGCCCGTCCGGCGGCGGCCTGCATCCGATTGAGGCCTTTGTGCTGGTGCAGCGCGTGGATGGCGTGGCGCCGGGTTTGTACCACTACCATCCGATCGATCATGCGCTGAATCCGCTGCGCACCATGGACAGCGCGGCGGCCGCTGAATTGGCCAAGCAGGTCCTGGCCGATCAGCACTGGCTGGCCGATGCGCCCTTGCAGGTGTTGATGGTGGGACGCGTGGAGCGCAGTTTCTGGAAATACCGCAATCACCAGAAGGCGTATCGCGCGCTGGCGCTGGATGCCGGCCACCTGTCGCAGACCTTCTATTTGCTGGCGGCGGAAGCGGGGCTGCCGGCGTTTGTCACGGCGGCCATCAACGATGCCGATATCGAACAGATGCTCGGACTCGATCAGCTGCGCCACGCGGTGGTGGCGGTCGGCGGCTGCGGGCCGGCGCGTAGCGGCCCGCGCACCATGGTCGAACTGCGTTACGGCGAGACCGACGCGATTTGATCCGGCGCGCTGCGGTCCAGCGCCTGAATGCCGTCGAGTACCGTCTCCAGCGCTGCGCCAAACGCGGCCAGCGCGTCTTCGCTGCGCGCGTGGTGCGGCGAGAGGAGCAGTTGCTCCAGGTCGCCGGCGGCCGTATGTAGTTCTTGCATGGAGAGGTTGCCGGCAGCGCCGCGCACTTTGTGCACCAGCAGCGCTGCTTGCTCGTAGGCGCCGGCCTCAATGGCCGCCAGCAGGCGTTGCGGACTCGACTCGAAGTCTTGCACGAAGCGGTCTAGCAACATGGCCAGCAGTTGGCGATTGCCGCCGAGGCGTGCCAGCACTGCCTCCATGTCGACACCGGGTAGGGCGGCGACGGTGATGGCCGGCGCGCTGGCGATGGGCGCTGAGGCAGGCGGGGGCGCGGCGGGGGCAGGGCGCGTGGCAGCTGCGGCAAGCTCGTCTAGCACGCTGCTCTGCTTGCGCAGCAGCTGCTCCGCCAGCACAGAGAACAGACGCTCAGGATCAATCGGCTTGGTGACGTAATCGTTCATGCCCATGCCAAGGCTGCTCTCGCGGAAGCCAGCCACGGCGTGGGCCGTCATGGCAATCAGCGGCAGTTGTGCGTGCTGCGGCTTGCTGCGGATGCGCGCCGTGGCTTCGTAGCCATCCATGCCGGGCATTTGAATATCCATCAGCACCGCGTCGTAGCTTTGCAGATCCACCATCTGCACCGCCTCCACGCCGCTGCCGGCCAATTCCACTTGCACGCTGGCGCGCAGCAGCACCTCGCGCGCCACTTGCTGATTGATGACATTGTCGTCCACCACCAGCACCCGCGCGCCGGCAATGCGCTGCGCCATCTCCGACAATTGCGGCAAGGCCGCGCTGGCAGGGCGCGCGGGCAGCGCCAGTCCCAGCCCGACCAGTACAGCTTCCAGCAACGGACGCGGCTGCAGCGGCTTCACCAGCGTGGCGACGATGCCCGCTTGCGCGGCTGCCTGCGCCGCCGGCTCGCGCGTGAACTCGGTCATCATCAGCACCAGCGGCAGTTGTGCGTGTGCGGCTTCGGCATGAATGCGGCGCGCCACATCAGCGCCATTCGCGCCTGGCAGATCCCAATCGACCAGCACCAGGTCGGCCGGCTGGCGCGCCAAATAGTCGAGCGCCGCACCACCGCTGGCGACCGATTGCACCTGGAAACCATCGCTGCGCAACTGCCGCTCCAGCATGTCGCGCAGCATGGCGTTGTCATCGATCACCAGAATGTGTTTGCCTTCCGCTTCAGCCGGCAGCGGCGACGGCACCGGCTGCGCACCTTGCTGGCGATGCACGGTTAACTCAAAGTGGAAGCTGCTGCCGTGATCGGGCTTGCTGTCGATGCCGATCACGCCGCCCATAGCCTGCACCAGTTGCTGCGAAATTGCCAGCCCCAGCCCGGTGCCGCCATACAGGCGCGTGGTGCTGGCGTCGGCTTGCGAGAACGCCCGGAACAAGCGCGCCTGCTGTTCGGCGCTGATGCCAACGCCAGTATCTTGCACCGTGAAGCGCAAGCGCACCGGCGCATCGGCGGCGCCGATCGGCTCCGCCAATTCCACGCGCAAGCCGATGTGGCCGCGCGCCGTGAACTTCAGCGCGTTGCCGACCAGGTTGACCAGCACCTGGTTCAAGCGCAGCGGATCGCCGACCAGGCGCAGCGGCACTTCCGGCGTGGCCCACGCCAGCAGCTCCAGGCCTTTTTCGGCGGCGCGCCACGAGAACAGATCGGCAATCTGCGCCAGCGTTTCGGCCAGGTCGAAGGGCACGGCTTCCAGTTCCAGTTTGCCCGATTCGATCTTGGCGAAGTCCAGCACATCGTCGATGATGTTGAGCAGATTCTGTCCGGCGCGGCCGATCTTGGTGAAGTAGTCGTGCGGCTTGGCGGCCAGGTCGAGGTGCGTGCCGAGGCCGGCAAAGCCGAGTATCGCGTTCATCGGCGTGCGGATCTCGTGGCTGATATTGGCGAGGAATTCGCTCTTGGCGCGGGTCGAGGCTTCAGCGTCGGCACGCGCGCGCTGGATGGCGCTGATGGCGCTGGCCTTCTGGAAAGCCGACACGAACGGCTCCTTCAGCGCCTTGAACATCTCCAGTTCCTTGCGCGCAAACGGCGTGCTTTGCTTGAATACCAGATAGCCTTGCACCTGCTGTTCGACGCGGATGCGTACCGCCAGCATGCTGCTTTGCTTGAGGAACATATCGGGCGCGATCACCGTCGCGGCATCGACAAACTGCGCCTGCGCCGCCGCCAGCGACATGCCGGCACGCGCCGACGGCAGCGCGTCGTGGCCCCAGCTGGCGCGGAGCGCCAGCGGCCCGCCGGGCGCTTCGCAAATCAGCGCGTAAGCAACGCCGACTTCGCCGATGGCGCTCGACTCGCGCAGAATCGTGTGCAGCAGCGCATCGAAATCCAGCTCGTCGTTGATCGACTTGACGATGGCGTGCACGCGCTCAAGGTGCAGCGTGCGCGAGTACACCTGCTGCTGCAAATTGCGCACGCGCCAGCGGTACACGCCCCACGCCGACGCCAAAATCGCCAGCGTGGCGCCGAGCCGCGCCCACCAGGTCTGATACCACGCTGGCAGGAAGTGCAGCTCCATGCTCAATTCATGCGGGCTCCAGGCGCCGTCGCGATTACTGCCGCGCATGTGCAGCCGGTAGCGGCCGGGCGGTACGTTGGCATAGGTGGCGGTGCGGCGGCTGGCGTCGGCTTCGACCCAGTCCTTGTCGTAGCCATCGAGACGGAAGGCGTAGCGGTTGCGCGCGCTGGCGGAAAAGTCGAGCGAGGCCACTTCCACCTCGACCTTGCGGGTGCCCGATGGAATCGCCAGCGGCGGCGCGCCGGCAACCATCAGCGGCGCCGGCGCGACCGTATCGCGATCCAGCAGTACCGAACTGACCACCAGCGGCGGCTGGTAGCGCCACGGCTGCGGCAGCTTCGGCTGCACCACCACGTAGCCGCCCGAGGTGCCGAACACCAGGTCGCCGCCGGCAGTCTGGCCTACCGCGCCGACGATGTAAGGCTGGAACACCAGTCCGGCCGGGCGGTCGAGCGTGTTTACGCGTAGCGTGGCGGTGTCGATGGCGGTAACGCCGTCCGAGGTCGAGGCCCACATGCGGCCGTCCTGGTCGGGGTGCAGCGCGGCGATGCTGTTGGACGGCAGCTTGTGGCTGGTATCGAGCCGGTGGAAGCGGCGCGTGCCGTCGGCGTTGCGGCCGTCGAGGATGCCGATGCCGTTGTTCAAGCTGCCGACCCAGAGCCGGCCTTGCTGGTCGAATGCGATGGTCGACACGATGCTATTCGGCAGCGAGTTCGGATACGCCGCTCCCGGCAGGATTTGCTCGGCGCGGCCGGTGGCCGGGTCAAAACGGTTCAAGCCATGGCGCGTGCCGACCCACAGCGCGCCATCCGGGGCGGCGCGCAGGGCGGTGATGCGGCTGTCGCTCAAGCCGCCGAGTTCGGGCGCGCCTTGGCCATACACTTCGGCACTGCGGCTGCGCAAGTCGTAGCGCATCAAGCCGGTCGGCACGCCCAGCCACAGCACCTCGCCTACCCTGACGATGGCGCCGATGCGCGGGTAAGGATCGCCCAGCGGCAGCGGCACGCGGCTAACGCGGCTGCCCTTGCCGCTGGTGTGATAGAGGCCGAGCGCGGTGGCGATCCAGGCTTCCTGCGGTTCGGCCTCGGCCAGGCCGAGCACCAGCCGCTTGGGCAGGGCGGTCTCGGGCGAGGCCGGATCGGGGCGCAGGCCGGCCGTGCGGCTGCCGTCGGCAGCGATCAGGTCGATGCCTTGGTCGCCCAGCGCCACCCACAGCCGGCCGCCGCTGTCGCTCATGAAGGCGAAGGCGGAAATCTCAGGCAGGCCGACGCCATCGAGAATGGTGTCGACGGTGCGGTTGGCGGGATTGTGGATATTGACGCCGCGCTCGTTGGCAACCCACACCAGGCCGCTGTGGTCGCGCCAGATGGCCGCCACGCGGTCGTTGGCGAGGCTGATGGAAATGGCCGGACGGTGCACGATGCGGCGGCCATGGCCGCTGGTGTCGAACTCGATGATGCCGCTGCCGTAGGTGGCGGCCCACCAGGTGCCGGGCACGGTTTCGACCAGCGCCAATACCATGGCGTTGCCGGCATCCTTGACCTGGTCGATGGCCAGCAGGCGCGCGCCGTCGCCGGCGCGGGCGATGCCGATGCCGCTTTTCAGCGTGCCAAACACCACCTCGCCGGCGCCGCTGCTGGACAGCGACAGCACGGCGTCGCTGTTGCCGTTGGCAATCGGCAGATCTTCGACGCGGCCAGTGCTGGCGTCGCGCCGCGCCAGGCCGGCGTTGGAGCCGATCCACAGGTCGCCGGCCGCGTCCATCGCCAGCGCGCGGATCTGGTTGCTGCGCGCGCCGCCGGCGGCGCTGGCGTCACGCGGGAAGTGGCCGATGGCGCCGCCGCGCATGGTGTCGATGTAATCGAGGCCGGCGGCGGTGCCGACCCAGATGCCGCCGCGCGCGTCGTTGGCCAGCGCGCTGATGGCCGGACTACTCAATCCGCTGGGCCCGGCCGGGTAGCGCACGAAGCGTTCCGTGAGCTTGTCGTACATGGCGACGCCGCCGGTGGTGGTGCCCAGCCATAGACGGCCTTGGCGGTCGACGTGCAGGGTCTGGACGAAGTCACCGGGCAGGCTGTGCGGATCGTCGGCGTTGAAGTAGAAATTACGCATGCGGTAGCCGTCCCAGCGGCCGAGGCCGGACTGGGTGGCAAACCACATGAAACCGTCGCCGTCTTGGGCGATGCTCATGGTGACCGGGTTGGGGAAACCGCGTTCGGCCGGCACCAGGTGCTCGAACATGGTGGGCGCCAGCTTTTGCCAAGGCGAGGGCGCGGCGCCGGCCAGCAGCGGCGCCAGCGCTAGCGCGGCCAGCGCAGTGCGGCCGGCAGAAGTAAAGAAGAGATCGCGCACAAGTAACCGTTTCATAGTCCCCATGCCCGGTAGCAAGGGGTATTGCGACTGAAAGCATACGGAATAGTTGGTCTACTGTCTATTTATTACAGCAAGGTGTGCACGCTTGCGGACACGCGTTGACAAAAAATATTTATCGGAATATATTTTGAATTCGCAATTGGAATCGTTTCCAATTTGTTCGAAGTGTGGATAGAGGAGACAGAATGAAAAACCAGAAATTTGTCTTATCCGCCGTTGCCGCCAGCCTCGCGCTGGCGTATGGCATGCCTGCGCAGGCCAGCGTCACCAGTCCCGTGATCGGCGCTCTGCTGTGGTCGGAAGAGTTCAACGGGACGTCGCTCAACACCGGTTTGTGGACGGCTTACGACGGCAACGGTTGCCAGATCAACCTGTGCGGTTACGGCAACCAGGAGCTGGAGTACTACAGCCCGAATAACCTTTCGATCGTCAACGTGCCGTTTGAAACGGCCACGCGGGCGCTGGCGATCCAGGCGCGCAGCCAGACGGTGGGCAGCAACGTCTTCACCTCGGGCAAAATCGATTCCTTCAACAAGGTGCAGGTGCAGTACGGCATGGTCGAGATCCGCATGGCGCAGCCGGCGCTGGGCACCGGCCTGTGGCCGGCCGCGTGGATGCTGGGCGTGAGCCCGCAAGCGTGGCCGCGCAAGGGCGAGATCGACATCATGGAATCGGGCCACAAAGCCAGCAGCCGCGCGGCGGCCGGCACGCCGACGCCGTCCATCGACAAGTTTGTCGGCTCCAATGTGATTACGTGGCAGCAGGCGGCATGCGTCCCCGGCAACGAGAGCTGCGCGGCGTCGACCGCCTGGCAGACCAAGAACTGGTACGTGCCGGCGCAATCGTTTGCGAATCGCTTTGTGATCTACCGCTTCTACTGGACTGAATCGCAGATGCGCTTCACCGTGATCGACAATGGGCTTGAGTATGATATGTACAACAGCCCGCTGCCGGTCAACTCGACGGCTTTGCAAGCGCCGTTCTACCTGCTGTTCAACCTTGCGGTAGGCGGCAACTTTACCGATGCGGCGACGCCGGCGCAGGTGACGGCGCCGCTGCCGGGCACCATGTACGTCGACTACGTGCGCGTGTACCAGCTCGATGGCAAAGGCTCGGTCAAGCTGGGCAACCAGACGCCGGCGGAAGTGGGCAAGTTTGGCGTCTACACCGACAACACGGTGGTCAACAACAAGCTGGAAGCGGGCAATACCTCGGACATCTTCGTGTGGAATACCGCGTCCACCTCGGCCGGGACGATTGCGCCGTATGAAGGGGCGAATGCGATGTCGTGGAGCTTCAACACGCCGGGCTCGTGGTTTGGCGGCAGCGTGCAGGCTAAGCAGGCGCGCGATATGAGCGGCTTCCGCAACGGCAATCTGAAATTGAAAATCAAGATTCCGGCCAACGTTGCCTTCACGGTGGGCATACAGGATACCTACACCAACCAGAACTCGGTGAAATTCCCGGCCAATGCCACGACGTACGGGCTGGTGCGCAACGGCGACTGGGGCACGGCGACGATACCGATTGCCGATCTGGCCGGGCCGAAAGTGGCGCTGCAATCGATGCTGGACATGTTCCAGATTGCCAGCGATGGCGCGGCCTTGCCGCAGTCGGCGTTCCAGATGTCGGTGGACGACATCATCTGGGACTGCGGGGTGCCAACGCCGACGCCAACGCCAACACCAACGCCAACGCCAACGCCAACACCAACGCCAACGCCAACACCAACACCAACGCCAACGCCAACGCCAACACCAACGCCAACACCAACGCCGACGCCAACGCCAACGCCAACGCCAACGCCAGCGCCGGCAGTATCGCAAACCAGTGCGACGATGTTGAAGTTCACCGTCAACACCAGCAGCTGGGCGGACGTGCACTACAGCGTCAACAACGGCGGCCAGTTAAACGTGCGGATGACTCAGGCGAGCGGCGTCAACAGCTACACCGCAAGCGGGCTGAAAGCGGGCGACGTGGTGCGCTACAACTTCACCTACTGGGACACCACCAACAACTACGCCGTCGACACCGCCCAGCAAACCTACACCATGCAATAAACTCCGGGGTCAGTTCTGCCAATCGCACACGGGCTCATGTACCAATGGCAGAACTGACCCCGGTTTTGGTTTAAGGGGTGACGGTGGCTTTGAGGGGATGGGCGGCGCGGGCGGCTTGGAGTTTGACTTTCTCTTGCCACTCGGCCGCCGTCTTCACATGGCCGGCGCGGTCCCATGCCGCGCCGATGTAGTAGCGCAGCGGTTTGCCGGATTCGACTGGCGCGAGGATCAGCTCGTTGAGCGCATCTTCGGTGGTGCCGGTCGAACCTGGCAGCACGATGGCGGTGCCGAACGCGCCCTTGGTCGCTTGCGTGACCCATTGCGTTAAGGCCACGCCGTCGCGGCCAACCGCGATTTTTTCATCCTGATTTTTGTCGGCCGGTTTCTTGTTGAGGCCGACCGCTACCGTCAACTGCTGCGGACCGCTGAAGGTGAAGGTACTGTCCATGGTGTCGAAGTCCTGGCCTGCATCGACGGTGAAGCGTTTGACCTCGCTGACCTTGGCGCCCGCTGCATCCCACGCATCGTAGGTCAGTTCAAACACGCTGCGGATCGGGCCGTTGGCCAGCACTTTCCACGAGGCGTAGTTGCGGCCTACGTACAGCTGCTTGCCGTCCCACACGCCGGTGCCGCCAGCGCCGCGCGATTTGCCGACGTTGTACATGTCCATGCCTTCACCTTCGTCATGGTGATAGTGGTCATGGCCTTTGTTGTACCAGCGGTCGACGATTGGATAGCTGACGCGCTTGAACCAGATGTCCAGCCCGCTCGTGACCAGAACCTCTTTGCCCACGCCCGCGGTGTCCGGCGCGCCCAGCGCGGGGCCGTAGGTGCGGTGCGCAACATGGTCGTTTTCCCAGCCGAAGTCGTCCAGGCGTTCCGGCACGTAGCGGGCGAAGGTCTTGGCGGCGAACGGCTGCGTTACGGTCTCGGTTTTCTCGACGGTGAAGGTCGCCTGCTTCTCGCCGGCGGCAAAGCTGTGCTGGAAGTACAGTTCGCCATAGGCGACGCCAATGCCTTGCGGATCCTTGGCCTGCGGCTTCACATTGCTGACCTGGTAGGGCAGCACGTTGCCCTTGCTGTCCTTGACCGCGATCTTCTGGATCAGTGCACCCGGCAGCGCGCGGTTGATCTCGCTCCACGGAATGGCAATGGTTTCCGATGGGCGTGCCAGGTCGAGGTCGTTGGTCACGGTGATCCTGGCCAGTTCGGCCGCGTGCAGTGCGCCGCCAGCCAGCAGCAACGCGATAGGCAGAAGAGTAGTGCGCATGGCGGTCCCTTTATTCATGGCTGTAGTTGGTCGCGCCCGCGTCTTTCGGCACGTAGTGGTAAGTGCGCAGTTTGACCTGGATGTCGATCTTTGGATTGTTGAGCAGCTTGATCATCTCGGCGCCAGCCAGCAGGGCCGGGCCGTAGCCGTGCAGCGCGTCGACGCTGGTCGGACGGTTGTAGTAGTAGATGTGATCGCTGGCGAAGGTGGTGCCTACACAAGTGCCTTCCACCTGGCCGCGCGCGTTGATGCGGGTCGACAGGCCGATCCAGCCGGCTTGCGCAATCGAGCCGTAGGTGGCGGCGTTGATCCAGCCTTCATTGACGGCGTGCGCGATCACGTAGGTGAAGATGGCGCTGGCCGAGGTTTCCAGGTACGAATCATGGCGGTCGATCATCTGGTGCCACAGGCCTTCACCCGATTGCTGTTCGGCGATGCCGCGCAAGCTCAGGCGCAGCTGCGCCAGCACCTTCGGGTAGCCGGGATGGTCTTTCGGCAGCACGTCCAGCAAGTCGCTCATGGTCAGCACGGCCCAGCCGTTGGCGCGCGCCCAGTAGAAACGCGGCGCGTCCGGGTTGTTGGCGTTCCAGCCGTGGGTGTACAGGCCGTTTTGCGGATTGAACAGGTAGCCGGTCATCTGCAAGACGTTTTTGACCGCGTCGTCGTAGTACTCGCGCTTGCCGGTCAGGCGGCCCATTTCGGCCAGCGCCGGCACGCCCATGTACATATCGTCGGCCCACAGCGACACCGCTTGCGGCCGCTCGCGCGCCAGGGTGCCGTCTTTCAGGCGGAATTGTTTTTTGTAGACCCAGTTGCTGCACACGTCGATGAACTGGCTCATGTCCGGGCCCACTTTGGCGAAGCGCGAACGGATCAGCGCGGCGCACATGGAGCCGGCGTCATCCAGCGAGCGCGGCTCGATGAAGCGGGCGAAGCTGTTGTTGCGCTTCAGGTGGAATTGCTGTTCCTGCGCAGTGAAGTAGGGCAGCTTGTCGCGCATGAACTGGAAGTGGCGCTCGGTCATGGCCGTGTATTTTTTGTCGCCGGTGACGGCGGCGGCTTTCAGCAAGCCCGCATGCACCACGCCCATTTCATATACCTGGATGCCCCATTCGGCGCTGCTCGGCTCGACGATGGCGTCGGCCACCGGCTTGCTGAAGTCGGTGATTTGCACGCCGGTGTCTTTGTGGATCACTTTGGTCGGCGTGGTCGCTTCCATATAGCCACGGATGCGGTCCAGCGAGGCGGTGATTTCGGCCACGGTCGGCTTCTTGTAGGGCACGGTGTAGGTGCCTTCGCCGGCGTCGTAGACGCTCTTGTTGTCGGGGTTGCGATACGGCCCCTCGGCATGGGCAGGGAGGGCGAGCAGGGTGGCGGCAACAGCCGCGAGCAGGGCGGTAGGGGAGGTCACGGGTTTTGTCTCGTTGTTGTTAAACGTTTATTTGGTCAGACCATTCTAAATTGGTCTGGCCACTTTTGCAATTCGGACAGGCCAATTTTGTGGCGCGCGAAAAAGCTTGCGAGAAAGTGAACGAATACCTTCATTCAGTCGCCCTATAAAAAGAGGGAGAGGAGTACAATCGTTTGGAACGGTCGTGCTTTTTAGAACAACGAGGAGACAGCATGGATTTGACTTACACGGCTGCGGATCTGGCGTTTCGCGACATGGTGCGGGGCTTCCTCGACACCAACTTGCCAAGCGACCTGCAAAAGAAAGTCCGCAACCACCTGCGCCTGGGCCGGCAGGATTATGTGCGCTGGCACCAGATCGTCGCGCGCCAGGGCTGGGCCGCGCCCGGCTGGCCGGTCGAGCACGGCGGCACCGGCTGGAGCGCCACCCAGCGCCACATCTGGGAAGAGGAGTGCGCGCGCGCCGGCACGCCGCCGATCCTGCCGTTCGGCGTCAACATGGTGGCGCCGGTCATCATGGCCTTCGGCAACGAGGCGCAAAAAGCCCATTACCTGCCGCGCATCCTCAATTGCGACGACTGGTGGTGCCAGGGCTATTCCGAGCCCGGCTCGGGCTCCGACCTGGCTTCGCTGAAAACCACTGCCGAGCGCGATGGCGACTATTACATCGTCAACGGCCAGAAGACCTGGACTACGCTGGCCCAGCACGCCGATATGATTTTCTGCCTGGTGCGCACCGACAGCACGGTGCGCAAGCAGGAGGGCATCTCCTTCCTGCTGATCGATATGAAAACGCCGGGCATCACGGTGCGGCCTATCATCATGCTCGATGAAGATCACGAGGTGAACGAGGTCTTCTTCGATAACGTCAAAGTGCCGGTGCAAAACCTGATCGGCCAGGAAAACAAGGGCTGGACTTACGCCAAGTATTTGCTGGGCCACGAGCGCACCGGCATTGCGGCGGTCGGCCGTTCCAAGCGCGAGCTGCTGTTCCTGAAAAAGATCGCGTCCGAACACTACAAGCACGGCAAGCCGCTGATGCAAGACCCGGTGTACGCCGCCAAGGTCGCCAGTCTCGAAATTGAATTGATGGCGCTGGAAACCACGGTGCTGCGCGTGCTGACGCGCGAGTCGCACGCGCCGGGGCCGGAAGCGTCGCTGCTGAAAATCCGCGGCTCGGAAATCCAGCAGCAGCTGACCGAGCTGATGGTTGAAGCGCTGGGCCCGGATGCGCTGCCCTTCGATACCGACTACCTCGAAGGCAAGGCCGACCACGCCGTGACCGGCGACGACGCGGCCGCGCCGCTGACCGGCTACTACTTCAATTTCCGCAAGACCTCGATCTACGGCGGCTCGAACGAGATTCAAAAAAACATCATCACCCAGATGATTCTGGGACTGTAAGGGGCGGCGATGGATTTCAATTTCAAGGAAGAACAGCAGCAGTTCGCCGACGCCCTGCGCCGCTGGGTGGACAAGGATTACGGCTTCGACGCGCGCCAGCGCATCGTGCACTCGGCCAGCGGCGTGTCGGACGTGGCGTGGAACACGCTGGTGGAGCTGGGCATGACCGCGCTGCCGGTGCCGGAAGCGCAAGGCGGCTTCAGCGGCGACGCGGTCGATATGCTGGTGGTGATGCAGGAGCTGGGACGCGGCCTGGTGGTCGAGCCCTACTTTGCCACTGTGTGGGGCGCCAAGTTTTTGCAGCTCGCCGGCAACCAGCATCACCGCCTGGAAGATGTGGCCAAGGGCGAGCTCAAGCTGGCTTGCGCGCTCGGTGAAAAACATGCGCGCCACGATTTGGCCGACATTAAAACCATCGCCAGCATCAATGGCGAAGGCTACCGCATCGACGGCACCAAGACCGTGGTGATCCACGGCGCACAGGCCGGCGCGCTGATCGTTTCGGCGCGCAGCGCCGGCACCCAGCGCGACACCAACGGCATCAGCCTGTTTGTGGTGCCGGTCGAGACGCCGGGCGTGGTGATCCGCGACTACCGCACCATCGACGGCCAGCGCGCGGCCACGGTGCAGTTCAACCACGTGGCGGTGCCGGCCTCTTCGCTGCTGGGCAAGATGGGCGGCGGCTGGGACTTGCTGGAAGAAGCGGCTGACTACGGCGTCAGCCTGCTGTGCGCGGAGGCAGTGGGCGCGATGGACGCCATCTTCAACGCCACGCTCGACTACCTGAAAACCCGCAAGCAGTTCGGCATTGCCATCGGCAGCTTCCAGGCCTTGCAGCACCGCATGGCCGATATGTACATCCATCTGGAACAGGCGCGCTCGATGGCGATGCTGGCGGCGGCGCGCATGTCGTGCGATGCGGAGGAGCGGCGCCGGATAGCGTCGGCGGCCAAGGTGAGGATAGGGCAGGCGGCGAGGTTTATCGGCCAGCAGGCGGTGCAATTGCACGGGGGGATGGGGGTGACCGACGAGTTGCCGGCCGCCCACCACTTCAAGCGCTTGACGATGATCGACCTCACGCTAGGCGACGTCGATCACCATCTGGAGCGCTTTGCCGCGCAACGCGGCTTCCAGCAGCACTCTTAGCGCGGGGTGCGCACCTGGCGGCGGCGGCGCGCCACGGCGCCGACCAACGCCAGGCCCGACAGCATCATGCCGTAGGTGGCCGGCTCCGGCACTGCCGTCACCGAGTTGATCCAGCCAACGTGCGAGAAGGTCGCGGTGGAACCGGACATGTCGCCGTAGCTCGACTTGTTGGAGTCGGCCAGGTCGCAGCCGCTCAGGCCGAAGTACTCGCAGGCGCCGCCTTGCCAGCCCCAGCTGTGTACGCCCGACAGCAGCCATTCCGTGCCGCTCCAGATGAAGTCGCCGCCGCCGGAGTCGCCGCCCGAAATCAGCGCTTCTTTAACGCCGAGGCCGGTGCCGCTGGTCCAGCCGGCGCCGATTTCGGCGCCGATGCGGCCGAGCGTGTTGTGGGCGGCGGTGCCATCGTCGAAGTCGCTCATGTAGGTGACGCCCGGCGCGTAGTAGGCAGCGTCGTAGCCCCAGCCGGGGATGGCCGCGTCGGCGTCCTTGTTGAAGGTCTTGCTGTCGACGTCGAAGGTGTTGAAGCCGTAGTGGCCGAAGCCGTAGTCGTCCCAGTTGGTGCCGCCGGGCAGGCTGCCGTTCGAGGTGGTGCCGTAGCCGGCCATCAGGAAGGTCTTGCCGACGTCGTTGGTGGTGCTCAGCTTGTAGCCCTGGATGGAGGTGACGGCCTGGTCGAGCTTGAGGATGGCGATGTCGGCGCCGGTGTCGAGTTCGCCGGTCCAGTTCGGGTTGACGTAGGCATTGCCGACGGCCACGGTGCGGCTGACGGTGGCGACGTTGTTGACCACCCCGAAGTCGACCTTCATGCTGGTGAAATTGTCGGCACAGTGGGCGGCGGTCAGCACGTACTGGCCGCCGGCCAACAGCGAGCCGGAGCAGGCCCAGCTACCCGCGGAATTTTTGAACGACAGGCGCGCCACGCCGTCGAGCGCACCGGCCACGCCGTTGAACGACTGGCCCGGCAGGAAGTGCCAATTGGACGGGTCGGAGGTGTTGCCGGTAAGCGGCGTCAATAAATCGGCGTTGCTGGCTTGTGCTGCCGAGGCTGCCATTAGGCTGGTGGCGATGGCGACCAATTTTAGTGCTACGGACTGGAATCTCATGAACTCTACCCCTGATCGATAATGATTATTGTGAAGTTTGCTCTTTGAATTCCGCGCGTCGTTCAACGTCGCGGAATTATCAATATAGCATTATCTCTGCAATAAGAATTATGTATTTTTCACAAATACATTTTTGCAACAATCTATTGCCAAACCAGGGGTTTTTGCGCTAATTAGCGCGTGGCGGCTGCGTCTCTGGCGGCCTGCTGCGCGCGGGCATAGCTCTCCATCACGGCCGCATAATTGGGCGCGGCCAGTGCATACAGCTGCGCCAGGTCGGCGGCTTCCGGGCGTGCCCAGGTACGATGCAGTTCCGACAATAGCGCATTGGTGCTGGTGGGCTTGACGCCGCCCTGCACGAAGCGCGCCAGGGAGACGCGCGACGCCATCTCGCTCGGATCGCCGGAAGCATCGATGACGGCATACACGTCGTAGCCCGCCGCGACCGCGTCGAGCGCGGGAAACATCACGCAAACACTGGTCCAGACGCCGGCCATCACCAGCGTTTTGCGGCCGCTGGCGCGTACTTGCTCGACAAAGTCTGGATTGTCCCAGGCGTTCACCTCGCCTTTGCGCGGCACGTACACGGCATGCGGCGCCAGCTCGTGAATTTCCGGCATCAGCGGGCCATTGCTGCCGGCCGGCTCCGAGGCCGTGGTGATCACCGGGATCTTCAGCAAGCTGCACAGCCTGGCGATCATCGCCACATTGCGCCGCAGGTCGGCGACCGCGATATCCTTGACCGTCTGGAACAGGCCGGACTGGTGATCGAGCAGCAGCACCAGCGTGTCGGCCGGATCGAGCAGGCGCGCGCCGCCGCCGGTGGCCAGCACGCTGGTTTTGGGATTTGCATTGGTTTGCATGGTGGTTCTCCTGTGTTGAAGTTATGGGCGGTACATAGTTGAATGCTGGCGCAGGGACGCCGCCAGCAAGTCGATGAAGTGGCGCACCTTGGGCGAGCCGAAGTTGCTTTCCCGGTGCAATATATGGACTGGCAGCGGCGCTTCCTCGTGCTCGGCCAGGATGATTTTGAGGCGCCCCGCGGCCAGTGCGGCGTCGACCTGGTAGCACATCAGGCGGCAAATCCCCAGGCCGGCCAGCGCCGCTTCGAGCGCTTCGTCATTGCCGGTGACGGTCAGGCGCGGTTTGATCCTCAAGGCGGTGCGGTTGCCGGCGGCGCCGAACTTCCACTCCACGCTTTGCGGCGCGCCTGCGGTGGCGATGATCGTATGCCGCAGCAAATCGCTGGGGTGCTGCGGCACGCCGTGCCGGGCCAGATATTCGGGCGAGGCGCACAGCACCCGCCGCACTTGTCCGACGCGCAGCCCCTTGGCGCTGGAGTCCGGCAAATGCCCGATCCGTACCGCCACGTCGACGCCTTCGTCCACCAGGTTGACGAAGCGGTCCACGAAGTGGCCCGAAACCTCAACCTCGGGATAGCGCTTCAGGAATTCGACGATGCAGGGCATGATGAACATGCGGCCGTAGCCGGCAGGCGCGGTGACCGAGAGTTCACCCTTGGGCGCGGCGTTGCCGCCGGCGGCGACCTCGTTGGCTTCGGCGATGCTGGCCAGGATCTCGCGGCTGTCGCTGAGGTAGCGGCGTCCAACCTCGGTGAGCCGGACATTGCGCGTGGTACGGCGCAGCAGGCGCACGCCCAGCAACGCCTCCAGCCCGCCGATGGCGCGCGTCACCGAGGCCGGCGACAAGTCGAGTCGCCGCGAGGCGCCGACAAAACTTTCCTGCTCGCCCACAGCAACGAATACTTGCATGAGGTGTATCTGATCCATAACGTGGCTTCTCCAGATTGGTTCGGCGGAAGACCGAATCCATGGAAGCCAGTTTGAACGATATTTATCGCTGCAGCGCGGCCCGCGGCGAATATGGCGCCGCGTTTTCCCCCTTAACGGGGGGAGCCGCAACAGTGAAGGATCAGAGGCTGAGGATGCCCCGTTCCAGCCCGATCATCACCGCGTGCGCGCGGTCGCGCGCCTGCAGCTTCAGCAGGATGCTGCTGACGTAGCCTTTGACGGTTTCGGGGGAGAGGCTCAAAGCCTCGGCGATCAAGGCATTGGTGTTGCCGCGCGCGACCAGCTTGAGTACATCGATTTCGCGCCCGGTGATGGCATTGCCGCCGCGGGTCGCCACCAGGGCATGCACCAGCGATGGCGGAATGCAGTGCTTGCCAGCGTGGACGCTGCGCACCGTTTCGATCAGCGTCTTGCGCACCGCGCTCTTGAACAGATAACCGACCGCACCGACTTTGATGGCGCGCGCGGCGTTGAGATCGCCTTCCAGCGTGGTCAGCACCACCAGCCGGGCGGCAGGGAATTCGGCGCGGATTGCGACGATCAGGTCGATCCCGCTCATGTCGGGCATTTGCAGATCGACCAAGGTGACCGCAGGGCGCGTTTCACGGTACAAGGCGAGCGCCTCCGCGCCGTTGGCAGCCTGGCCGACCAGATACAGATCCGGTTCGTTGGCGATGACGCTGGCGACGCCCTGCTGGAACAGGGGATGGTCATCCACTGTCAGGACGGTGATCGGTAACGGCTGGTAAGCGCTCATGCGGGTGGGGAAAAGTCTGACGTAATATCAGACTACACCAGCCACCGCATGAGCTCAATCCCTCAATAGTCCTAGGATCAAAGGCCCGGTATCAAAGGCCCAGTTCGGTCAGGCCGGGATGGTCGTCGGGACGGCGGCCCAGCGGCCAGCGGAACTTCCGGTCAGTCTCGGCGATCGGCAAGTCGTTGATGCAGGCAAAACGCCGCTGCATCAAGCCATGCTCGTCGAACTCCCAGTTCTCGTTGCCATACGAGCGGAACCAGTTGCCCGAGTCATCGTGCCACTCGTAGGCATAGCGAACCGCGATGCGGTTGTCGCCAAATGCCCACAACTCCTTGATCAGGCGGTAGTCCTGCTCCTTGGCCCATTTACGCGTCAGCAACTGTACGATCTCTGGACGGCCGGTGGCGAACTCGGCGCGGTTGCGCCAACGGCTGTCCGTTGTGTACGCGAGGCTGACTTTCTCGGCATTGCGCGTGTTCCAGCCATCCTCGGCCAGGCGTACTTTCTCGATTGCGGACTCGCGGCTAAACGGCGGCAGCGGCGGGCGGGTTTCAGTGGTGGCTGTCATGCTGGCTCCCGGATTCACGGCTTGAGGGTGCGGCCGAGGAAGTTGCGCATCAGCGCGCCAATTGCGGCGCTATCTTCTTCCAATGCGAAGTGGCCGGTATCGAGCAGGTGCAGTTCCGCCTTCGGCAGGTCGCGCAGGTACGGATGGGCGCCGGCTGCCGGGAAGATCTTGTCGTTCTTGCCCCAGGCGATCAGCATAGGCGGCTGGTGTTTGCGGAAGTAAGCCTGCCATTCTGGATAGTGGCCGGGATTGGTGCCGTAGCTGTAGAACATTTCGATCTGGATATCTTTGTTGCCGGGACGATCCAGGTAGGCTTGATCCACGGTATACGCGTCGGGGCTGATGCGCGTTACGTCGCGTACGCCCTCGGTGTACTGCCACTTGGTGCCGCCGATTTCCAGCAGCGGGCGCAGCTTGTCTGCATTGGCGGCCGTCTTGTCGGCCCAGTAGGTTTTGACCGGCGCCCAGAACTCGTTGTCGAGGCCTTCGTTGTAGGCATTACCGTTTTGCACTACGATCGCGGTAACGCGCTCAGGGTGGGCGGCGGCCAGACGGTAGCCGATAGGCGCACCGTAATCCTGGACATACAGCGCATAGCGCGACAGGCCGACGGTCTGGGTGAACTTGTCGATCACCTTGGCCAGATTGTCGAAGCTATAGGTGAATTTATCCATCGGCGGCATATCGCTCTGGCCGTAGCCTGGATAGTCGGGCGCAATCACGTGATAGCGGTCGGCCAGCAGCGGAATCAGGTTGCGGAACATTTGCGACGAGGTCGGGAAGCCATGTAGCAGCAGCAGGGTAGGGGCGTTCTTCGGCCCGGCCTCGCGGTAGAAGATCTTCACGCCATCGACTTGCGCAGTGCGATAGCTGACACTGGCGGTGCTGGCGACATTGCTGGCCGCTGGTGCGGCGTGGGCCGCGGCGTGGACAAACATGGCCAGGCTAAGCGTGGCCACGGTCTGGCCAAGAATGCGGGAAATGTTCACGGTGACATCCTTTATTAAAGTAATACGCGGTTTAAGGTGTCTTCATTGTAGAAAGTCGGCCGTGGCGCGTGAATGACGTCCAGTGAAATTGTAAATTGTAGCTAGCGTAATGATGTCCCCACCGCCCCTAGGCATAATGCTGGGTATTAACCCACCCTGACGATAACCATGAAAAAAATCCTGGCAGTGGCAGTAATGGCCTGGCTGGTATTGAGCGGCGCCCCGCGCGCCATCGCCGAGCCGGCCAAAAATCAAGCCCCGGCGCCGATTGAATTGCAGCACACCGCATGGACCGCCCGCGATGGCGTGCCGCCCAACATCCGCAGCATCGAACAGACTGCTGACGGCTGGCTGTGGCTGGGGGCCGAAGACGGCCTCTATCGCTTTGACGGCGCCAAATTCGAGCTGTACCAGCCGCGCTCGGGCAGCCTGTTCAGCGGCGGCGTCCTGGCCATGGGGCGTCTGTCCGACGGCCGCTTGTGGATGTCGTCGAACGGCGCCGACCTGGCGCTATTGCAGGATGGCGTGGCCACCAGCTACCAGGAGGCCGACGGCCTGCCGCATGCGGCGATCTACAAGGTGGTGCAGGAAGCCAACGGGCGCTTATGGCTTGCCACCTCGACCGGTATCCACCAGCTTGAACCGGGCGCCAAGCGCTGGCACGACGCCAATGCGGCGCTCGGCCTGCCTGCCAAATTCCTGGTGCTCGATTTGATGCAAGACCGGCGCGGTACTTTCTGGCTGCTGAGCACTGCCGGCCTGTTCTCGCGCCCGGCAGGCGCCACGGCGTTTACCAAGGTGGCGGAACGGAACGTTTCCGGCCGGCTGGCGGAAACAGCGGACGGCCGGGTATGGGCATCCGAGCCCGGCGGCCGCGGCGTGCACCTGTTGTACACACCACCCGGCATCAAGGCCGTGTTGCCGGATCTGCGGAATGCCAACAGCATCAGGTTCTTGTTCGATCAGGCGGGCAATTTGTGGTGGTCTGGCGGCGAGGG
This sequence comes from Duganella rivi, assembly GCF_009857435.1. GTDB lineage: Bacteria > Pseudomonadota > Gammaproteobacteria > Burkholderiales > Burkholderiaceae_D > Rugamonas > Rugamonas rivi. The sequence goes on along the minus strand of NZ_WWCK01000004.1, from coordinate 17,949 downwards.
CGTGCGCCAGATGATGTTTGACGGCGGCAATACCATCGTGCGCGAGCTCAACGTCCACCAGGGGCTGTCGGGGGCATCGGCGGAAGCGCTGTTCCAGGACCGTGAAGGCAATATCTGGATCGCCACCCCCGAAGGACTGGATCAGTTCCGTCCCCGCCGCGTGCAGGCCTTGCAGTTGGCGCCGATTATGTCCTTTGGCGCACCGTTGCTGGCCGGTAGCCATGGCGATGTCTGGATCGACCAGTATTACTATCCCGCGCTAGGCGCCGAGCCCGTGCAATATGGCCCTGGCGGCGGTGATGCCACGCTGGTGACGGTGCTATATCGCGATCCGCGCGGCCAGCTATGGAGCGGGGCGCGCGATGGCCTGTGGCAGGTTAACGGCAGCCAGCGCGTGCACGTTCCGCCGCCAGGCAGCCTGGGCAAACGCCGGTTTATTGCCATTCTCGATATGGTCATGGATGCCGATGGCGGCCTGTGGGTATCGTTTGCCGGCAGTGGCGTGTTCCGGCTCAAGGATGGCGCCTGGACTGCGCTGGGCGGCATGCCGGAACTGGACCGGGCGGTGGTGGTGAGCATGACGGCCGACACGGGCGGCCGCCTCTGGTTCGGCGCGATTGACAATGCGGTGTTCAAGCTGGAGCGCGGCAAGGCCATCAAGCTGGGCGCCAAAGAAGGGCTGAAGCTGGGCGAGATCGACGCCATCACACCGTATCGCAATGGCGTGCTGGTAGGGGGGGCAACCTGGCTTGATGTGGTTTGACGGCAAGGTGTTCCGGCCGCTGAAGGGCGCCGGCGAGGCCCGCTTTTCCGGTGTCAAAGGCATACTGGTGGCGCCCGACGGCCGTGTCTGGATCAATTCTTCGCAAGGCCTGCAAGCCATCGATGCCAGCGAAATGGCGCGCGCGATGCAGCAGCCTGACTATGCGGTGCGGGTCTTGCAATTCAACTTCAATGATGGCATACGCGGCATCGCGGCGAGCGAGTCATCGACGCCGCGGCTGACACGGCTCAGCACCGGCGAGCTGCTGTTTGCGACCATCAGCGGCGTTTACCGGCTCGACCCGGAGCGCTATCGCACCAATCCGTCGCCGCCACCGGTGTATATCACCGGGGTCTGGTCAGACAAGACGGCGCAACCATTGTCGCCATCGCAGCTGGAAGCGCAACTGCCGTCATCGCCCGAGAGCGTGCGCATCGATTACACCGCGCTGAGCCTGACCTTGCCGCAGCGGGTGCAGTTCCGCTACATGCTGGAAGGCGTGGATACGCAATGGCAGGAGGCCGGCAACCGCCGCTCGGCGTATTACACCACGCTGGCGCCGGGCAGTTACCGCTTCCGCGTCATGGCCGCCAACGAAGATGGCGTCTGGAATACCAATGGCGCCAGCGTGATGCTGGTGGTGCCGCCGACGCTGGTGCAAACGGTGTGGTTCAAGCTGCTGTGTGCGCTAATGGCGGCGCTGCTGGCGTGGTGTGTCCACCGCCTGCGGCTGCGCGAAGCGCTGCGCCGCATGCAGCGCAGCTTCGATGTGCGGATGGCCGAGCGCGAGCGCATCGCCCGCACCCTGCATGACACTTATTTGCAAAGCGTGCAGGCGCTGATACTGCGCTTCCACAGCATCAAGGCCAAGCTGCCGAAAAGCGATGAGATCCAGCAGCAGATCGACGCCGCCCTCGATGCCGCCGAAGCAGTGGCCGAGGAGGGCCGCGACCAGTTGATGGAACTGCGCGTCAACCACGTCTGCCAGGGCGATCTGGCGCCGGCGCTGGCAGCCGCGTGCAGCGCGGCCTGCAGCCAGCAAGGCGTGGCGTTCTCGTTACACGAGCAGGGCGCGCGGCGGCCATTGAAGGCCGGGATCAAGGACGAGCTGTTTGCCATCGCCCGCGAGGCCGTGGCAAACGCGCTACACCATTCCGGTAGCCCGCAGGTGCGGCTGCAACTGGTCTACGGCGCCACCAGCTTTAGCCTGGAAGTCCGCGACCAGGGCAAGGGCTTTGAGGACGAGGTGCTGCAGTTGGGCAAGCGCGAACGTCATTGGGGACTGACCGGCATGCGCGAGCGGGCCGCGCGCATAGGCGCCACCCTGGCGATCCACAGCACGCCCGGCACTGGCTGCGCCATCGAGCTTGTGCTGCGTGCCAAACTGGCGTATTTGTAGGCTGGCGATCTAGCTGTCGAGGCTCAGGCAGTAGCGGTTGCGGCCGGTTTGTTTGGCGCGGTAGAGGTTGGCGTCGGCGGTGCGGATCAGGGCGCTCGGGTCGGTGCTGTCGGATGGCGGCAGCCCGGTTGCCAGACCCATGCTCAGCGTCACTTGCGGCGCGCTCGGCGAGGTCGCATGCGGGACGGCCAGCCTGCCCACTTCTTCCAGGATGCGGTTGGCCACCACCTCGGCGCCATCGGCGCCTTCCTGCGGCAGCAGCAGGATAAATTCTTCGCCGCCGTAGCGCGCCAGCAGGTCCTGCGGGCGGGTGGCGCAGCGCTTCATGGCCGCGCTCACTTGCTGCAGGCAGGCGTCGCCGGCCTGGTGGCCGTAGTGGTCGTTGTACAGCTTGAAGTGGTCGATGTCGATCATGATCACCGACAGCGGCAGGCCGGCACGCGCGCAGCGGCGCCATTCGGCGTCGATGGTGTCATTGAAGTTGCGGCGGTTGGCAACGCCGGTCAGGCCGTCGGTCATGCTCAGTTCACGCATCAGGTCGGCCTGGCGCTTGATGGTCAGCTGGCTGCGCACGCGCGCCCGCACCACTGCCACGTTGAACGGCTTGCTGATGAAATCGACCGCACCGCCGTCCAGCGCCCGCGTTTCGTCTTCGGGCTGGCTCAGGGCGGTCACGAAAATCACTGGGATATCTTGCAGGCGCGGCGAGCTGCGCAAGGCCGCCACCACCGCGTAACCGTCCATGCCCGGCATGACGGCGTCCAGCAGGATCAAGTCCGGCTGCTGGTCGCGGGCGATTTGCAGCGCTTGCTCGCCGTCCAGCGCGAACAGCACCTCGTGCTCCTCGCGCAGCGCATGGTGCAGGATCTGGATATTCTCCATGGCGTCGTCCACCACCAAGATGCGTCCATTGCGGGCCAAATCGGTCCAGCTCATGCACTTTCCTTTCGCTGCAACATTTCTTCCACCATCTGGTACGCGGCCTTGAAGTTGAGGGTCTCGACTGCTTCGCCCAAGGCCTGCGCCTGCCCGGCCGACGCCAGTGCAGGGCGCAAGGCCCGGTAATGTTCTAATGCTTTCAGATTGTTATTCTGAAGCAAACCTTGTAACTGCGCCAGTTTTTGCTCCAGGTCCGGTGTGGCGGTGTGGCTTGTCGGTGCGTCTTGCGCCGGCGCGACCAGGCCGCGGGCGGTGCGGGTGACCAGTTCCAGCGCCTGTTCCAGCCGGCTCAGGGCGGTTGGCATGGCCAGCGTGTCGGCGGTATTTTCGTGCAGGACGGTCTCGGCAGCGGCAGTCAGGCGGGCGACGTCGGTGGCGCCCAGGTTGGCCGCCACCCCGCGCAGGCGGTGCAGCACTTGCGCCGCTTGCTGGCGCTGGCCGGCCGCCAGCAGGGTGCGCACCTCGGCCACGGCGCCGCCTTGCGATTGCTCGAAGCGCTTGAGCAGCGAGGTCAGGGCGTCGTGATTGCCGCCCAGCCGCGCCAGCGCGGCTTCCACGTCGATGCCCGGCAGCGGCGACAGCGGCGGCATCAGCGTGGCGGGCGGCACGGCCGGCGGCGCTTTGGCCGGCACCGGCGCCACCATGTCGCGGCTGGCATCGCGGATGGTGACCAGCCGGGTTAGTACCGAGATCAGTTCTTCCACATCGATCGGCTTGGCGACGTGGGCGTTCATGCCGGCCTCGGCGGCGCGGCGGCGGTCGTCCTCCAGCACGTTGGCGGTCATGGCGATGATCGGCAAGGTCAGCAAGCCCAGGCGGCGGATCTCGCGGGTGGCGTCGTAGCCGTTCATAATCGGCATTTGCACGTCCATCAGCACCACGTCGTAGCGCTCGGCTGCGGCGGCCAGCAATTCCACCGCCAGCTGGCCGTTGGCAGCCACTTCCACCGTGGCGCCCGCGTGCAGCAGCATGTATTGCGCGACCTCCTGGTTGATTTCGTTGTCTTCCACCAGCAGGATGCGCATGCCGTTCAAGCGGCCTTGCAGCGGCGTGTGTTCCAGCTGGCTGAGGATGCCGCTGGTGGCTTGGTCGCCGGCCAGCAGCGCGCTGACTCGCTCCAGCAGCCGCGCCGGGCTGACCGGCTTGGCCAGCACACCGGCCAGGCCCAGCGCGGCAGATTGCTGCACCAGCGTGGCCGCGCTGTGCTCGGAAGTCAGCATCAGCACCGGCGGCAGCGCCAGGCCATCCGGCAGCTGTTGCAGCATGGTCGGGCCATCGATGCCGGGCATGTCGCGATCCAGCATCAGCAAGTCATAAGGACGGCCGGCGCGGGCCCGTTCCTGCAGCAAGGACAGCGCTTGCTGGGCGCCGGCGGCGCAGGCCGTGTGCCAGCCGAAGCTTTGCCCTGCTGCGTGCAGCGCATTGCGCACGCTGGGGTTGTCGTCGACGATCAGCACCGACAGTGATTTGACGGCCGGCGCCGGCGTTGGCGCGGCCAGCGGCGCGGTGCATTCCAGCGGGCAGGCGAACAGGAACTCGGCGCCGCGTCCCAGCTCGCTGCTGACGCTGATCGCGCCGCCCATCATGTCGGCCAGCTGGCGGCAGATGGCGAGGCCGAGCCCGGCGCCGCCAAACTTGCGGCTGGTGCTGCTGTCGGCCTGCGAGAAGGCGTCGAAAATGCCGGCCTGTTGCTCTGGCGCGATGCCGATGCCGGTATCGCGCACGCGGAATTCCACCAGCATGGCGCGGTCGCCCGGCTTGACAGAGCCGGGCGCCGGCCGCGCCGACAGCACCACCTCGCCGTGCTCGGTAAATTTAATGGCGTTGCTGACCAGGTTGAGCAGCACCTGCTGCAAGCGCATCGGGTCGCCCGCCAGCTCGGTCGGGATGGCTGGATCGATGTCGTACACCAGCTCCACGCCTTTCTCGGCGGCGCTGCCGCTCAGCATGACGCTGATGCTGTCCAGGATGTGCTGCAGGTGGAAGTTGGCATGTTCCAGCACCAGCTGGCCGGCCTCCACGCGCGAGAAGTCGAGCACGTCGTTCACCAGGCTCAGTAGCGACTGGGTGGCAAACTGGATCTTGTGCAGGTAGCCGCGTTCACGCGGCGCCAGCGGTGCTTCTTCCAGCAGGCGCGCCAGGCCGATGATGGCGTTCATCGGCGTGCGGATCTCGTGGCTCATATTGGCCAGGAACTCGCTCTTGGCGCGGCTGGCGGCTTCGGCGCGGTCGCGCGCCAGAATCAATTCCTCGTTCACTTCCTGCAAGTGCAATTCGGCTTCCTTCAATTCGGTGACATCGGAGACTAGCATAAAGAAACCTTTTACGGCACCTGTATCGTCGACATCGGGGATGTAATTGACCCAGATGTGGCTGGTTTCGCCAGACGGCCACTGCAGCTTGCCGGCAAAGCCTTGCGCCTCACCCGCCAACGCCGCTTGGATGTAGGGCCCGCGCTCGTCGCACTGCTGCTGGCCGACCACGTCCGGCATGTAGGCGCCGATGATCTGTTCCTGGCTGACGCCATGCCAGTCGAGGAAGAAGCGATTGCCAAAGCGGCAGCGCAGCGCGGCGTCCCAATAGGCCACCTTGCCGGGCAGGTTGTCGGTCACGGCGCGCACGAAGTGCTCGCTGGCGGTAAGGCGTTCGGCGGTGGCGCGCAGTTCGGCCTCCACGCGCTTGTGTTCGGTCACGTCCAGCAGCAGGCCGGTAATGCCGGTGATCTTGCCGTCAACGCCGAACTGCGGATAGTAGCTGACCACCCAGTGGCGCAGTTCTTCCGGCGAGGAGGCCGGGTGGCCGGCGCGCTCGATGCCGGTCAGCGGCTTGCCGCTTTCCAGCACGATGCGGTAATCCTCCAGCACGGCGTTGCGCACGGCGTCGTCCGGGATCATGTCGCCGATGTGGCGGCCCAGGTGGGCCACCACTTTTTGCTGGTTCAGCGCGGCGAGGTAGTCGTTGATGCGCAGCACGCGCAACTCGGCGTCCACGTAGCTGAGGCCGACCGGCGCGGTGGCGTACAGGGTTTCCAGCTGGCTGCGGTTTTTTTCCAGTTGGCTGGTGCGCTCGGCCACCAGGCTTTCCAGTTCCTGGCTGTGGCGGTGCAGGTCGCCTTCAAGTGCGTGCAGTGCGTGCGCCAGCATGTCGGCTTCGGCGAAGGTGGTTTCCGGCATGGCAAACGGCTTGCCGCTGGCCAGCGCCTGCGCCGGCCCGACCAGTTCGCGCACCGAGCGGGCAATGCGCCCGCCGACCGACCACGCCAGCGAGAAGCCGGCCGCCAGCACCGCCAGCATGGTCAGCGAGATCGGCGCGACCGCTTGCAGCAACTGCTCGGTGGCGCGCGATTGCGGCGTCGAGATCGCCACCACCGCGCCGTTGACCGGCGCGCGGCTCAGGCCCATGTAGACCGGCGTGCCGGCGGCGTCGTCGGTTTGCAGCAACACCTCATGTTTTTTATTGAGCTGTTCGCGCAGCGCCGGATCGGCCGCGTGGCCGAGCAGCAGGCGCGGGCCGCCGGCCTGGGCGATGATATTACCATCGGGGTCGAACAAGGTCATCGCCTGATCGGCCGTGATGTGTTCGTCCTTGAGAATGCGCGCCAGCCGGTCTGGCTTGAGCAGGGCGGTGATGGCGTAAGCGACCCGGCTTTCAAGGAAAACCGGCACGTCGATCGTTAGCAGCGCGCTGCCTTCCACTACCACCACCGACATCTGCGGCCGGCCATGGCCGAACAGCGCCGTCAAGCGGCGCGCGTTGTTGGCCTGGTTGAGGGTGTCCGGCAGCGGCGCGCCGACATTCAGCACGGCTTTGCCGCCGGCATCGCTGACGATGAACTGGGACGCTGGAAACTGCGGGCTAAGCAAGGCACCGGCTTGCAGACGCAACGCGTTGAAGTCGCCGGAACGCAGGCTGGGCGAGGACGCCAGCGCGATGATCGCGCCTTCGCTTTGCACCAGGTCGCGGTCGATTGCCGCGGCGACGGCGCGCGCGGCTTGCTGCGTATCGGTCTTAAGGGTTTCGCGTTCGTTGCTGTAGAACTGGGCGACCAGGGCGCCGAAGCCGATCACCGTCGGCAGTGCGCACGCCAAGACCAGCAGCGCAATCTGCGAGCGGATGGATGGCAGTTGTTTGCGTTTTTCTTCTGGCACGCGGCTGGCCTCGGTAGGGTGCTGGCACGATAGTAGCCGAGGCCGCCGTTTTCATAAAGGGCTTTTACTTAGATTGCCTTGCCCTGTGCATAGGCCCAGCCCAGTTCCGCCATCGGCCGCGCCATCTGGCCCGATTCCAGCGCCTGCGCACTGGCGGCGGTGCCGTCGACGTAGCGCTTCATGATGCCTTGCATGATGCTCGCAAGGCGGAACATATTGAACGCCAGGTAGAAGTTGAAGTCGGACAGCTGGATGGTCTTGCCGGTGCGCTCGGCGTAGCGGGCGATGTATTCCTGCTGCGATGGAATGCCCAGCGCCGCCAGATCCAGGCCGGCAATGCCGCGGAATTTTCCCGGCTCGATGTGCCAGCTCATGCAGTGGTACGAGAAGTCGGCAAACGGATGGCCCAGCGTCGATAGTTCCCAGTCCAGCACCGCGAGGATGCGCGGCTCGGTCGGGTGGAACAGCAGGTTATCAAGGCGGAAGTCGCCGTGCACGATGGCGGTGTCCTCGCCGGCCGGGATGTTGGCCGGCAGCCAGGCGATCAGCTGATCCATGGCCGCTATGGTTTCGGTTTGCGAGGCCAGGTATTGCTTGGCCCAGCGCTCGATCTGGCGCGCGAAGTAGTTGCCCGGCTTGCCGTAATCGGACAGGCCGATGGCGTTGTAGTCCACCGTATGCAGCTGCGCGATCACGCGGTTCATTTCGTCGTAGATGGCGGCGCGCTCGGCGGGCGTCATGCCGGGCAGGGCTTGGTCCCACAGCACCCGGCCTTCGACGAATTCCATAACGTAGAAGGCGCGCCCGATCACCGCCTCATCGGTGCACAGCGCGTATTGGCGGGCGGCCGGGAAGCCGTGCTTTTGCAGCGCGTCCATCACGCGGTACTCGCGTTCGATGGCGTGGGCGGAGGGCAGCAGCTTGGCGGCCGGCGCGGGCTTGGTGCGCAGGACATAGTGCTGTCCCGCGATGCTGAGTTTGAAGGTGGGATTTGACTGGCCGCCCTTGAACTGCTCGACCGCCAGTTCGCCTTGCGGGTAGCCTTCCACGTGCTGGCGCAGGTAGGCGTCCAGCGCGGCCACGTCGAACTGGTGGCGCGCCGATACGGCCTTGGTGCCGATGAATTCTTCAAACATAGCTGTCTCCTGCTTATTGTTGGTGACAGCTATTCTAAACCAATAAAAGTACGGGCGTGCTTTTAATTTTAGAAGAACAGGGCGGTGCGCTGGACGATGCTGCCGTTGTTGGTGTAAGGGCTGGTGGCGCGCACCGAGCCGGTGTTGTATTTGCCGTCATCGAGCTTGCTGTCGACTTGTTCGGCGAACGAATCCGGCAGGTTGTCGAGGCGCACGCCGTTGCCGCCGCGGCCGGCCACCACGTCGTTGTAGATGTAGACGGCGCCGCCCTGGGCGCTGGTCATGAAGTCGGTGGTGCCGTTGAACGAGCCAGTGATGAAGCCGGCCAGCGCGAGGTGCTGCGGCGCCAGCAGGTACTCGCCGATCTGGCCGTCGCCGTTGCCGTTGCCGGTGGCGCCGGGCGCATGGGTGGTGCCTTGCACGTCGTCGCCGGGCAGGGCGCGGAATTTGTCCTGGTAGGCGTTGACGGCGGCGGTCAGCGAGGTCGATTGCTGGATAATGTTTTTAACGCGGGCGCTGTCGATCAGCCCTTGGCCTTTCAGCACGCCGCCCAGCAGCAGGCCAATGATGACTAGCACGATGGCGATTTCAACCAGGGTAAAGCCGCGTTGGCGTGCAGTGATGGGGCGCATAGGAGTCCTTTCGTTGTTATCTGGGTAGTATAGCAAGCGGCCTAGGGCTTGTGGTTGGCATTCAACTGATCTAGCCGGTCGGACAGGAATTGCAGTTCGTGCGGATCGGTGATTTGGCCGCTGCGCAGCAGGCCGCCGATCAGGGCGCGGGCGGCGTCGCGCTCGTTCATGTCTTCGGCGATGAAGATTTCCAGTTCGCGCGCCCATGGCGGCACGCTGGCTGCGGTGGCGTGCAGGCGGATGGCTGCGGCGTAGCGGCGCGCCAGCGGCAGGTCGTGCAGGCGGTGACGCGCCACCAGCGCCGCGTGGGCCAGCCATGGCCAGCGGCGGTTGGGATCTTCCTGGAAGCGGCTGTAGACTAAGTCCAGCATTATCCGTGCGCGTGCTGAATCGGTGACTGCGCCGTAGACTTCGCTGGCGGCCAGCAGCGGGTATTGGCTGCGCGGGTCGAGATCGAGCACGCGTTGCAGCCAGGTGGCGATTTTGGTGTAGTCCATGTCGCGCCATGCGATGCTGACGCCAGCTTGTTCGTCGAAGCCTTGGACGTACAGCATGGTGGCCTTGGACAGTGCGACCGGGTCGCCCAGCGCGGCCAGTTGGAGCGCAGCCAATGATGGCGCCGGCGGCAAGTCCTGCGCGCGCGCGCGCGGCGGCGGGCGGCCGGCTTGCCAGCCGATTTGCACCGCCAGCGCAAGCAACACGGCCAGCAGCACGGAGCGCGGGGCGGAGCGGGTAGCTGGTTGCATGTGCGGCCCCTCTTAGATGGCCTTGCGATGCAGGTCGAACAGCGCGGCGGCGGTCATCAGTGCGACGTAGATTGCGGTTTGCGCGGCGATGGCCGCTAGTTCTGCGGCGCTACCGCTGTGGTAGACCAGCCAATCGCTGCGCGTGAATTGATCCAGGTGCGGCAGCAGCAGCGCCAAGCCGTCGATGCCGGTGTTGAGCGCTTGCTGGCTGGCGCTTTGCACGCTGCCCGCACCATGGCCTAGCAACTGCAGGGCCGCGATCACGCGCGCCAGCAGGTAGAACGAGAACGCAGCGGCCAATGCCGGCAGCACTTGGCTCAAGGTCAGCATGCACAACACGCTGAACGCCGCCACGATCCAGCATTCGCACAACAGCGAGAACGCCCACAACGCCGCTTGTGCGGGCGGCGCAAAGAATAATCCTAGCGCGCCAAACAAGGCGGCAGGCAGCACCGCCAGCGCAGCAAAGCCGGCCAGCTTGCCGAACAAGTAGACCGCGCGCGGTATCGGCAACGCCATCAGCAATTCCAATCCCTTGTCATTGGCTTCGCGCGCCATGCTGGTGACCACGAAGGTGGCGATCAGGAACACCGCCGCCAGCCGTAGCACCGCGCCTAGCAAGGCGGCCTGCAATTCGCGGCTCTCGGTCAGCGCCAGCTCGTTGAGGAAGCCGCTGACCGCCACCGCGCCTGCCGCCATCACCAGCAAGAGCCACAGCAAGCGATTGCGTAAAGCTTCCAGCAGCGTGTAGCGGGCGATCGTGAGCGCTGGCGAGATCATGGCAAGCGCTGTGCCGCCACCATGCGGTTGTACAGGATGTTCGGCGAGATCCACAGCACCAGGTCATCGAAGGCGCCGCCGGACGCGCGCGCGTCGTCGCTCGGATCGCGCGCAATCAGCGCGGTGCCGGAGCTTTGCAGATTGGTTTTCTCATCGAGATTGCCGGAACCTGCATCGGCCACGATGGTGTTTTGATCGCTGGTCGCGCCGTAGCCATTGCGGCCGAACGAAATCAGCGCGGCGGGAATGTCGTTGACGGCGGTCGCCGCCACCAGTTGGCCGTTGCGGTTGCGGGTGGCGATGGTGATGTCGCGCGCGGTCTTCAGTGTGAACGGCGCGCCGGAATCGGCAAACTCCGGCGTTACGGTGTAGCCCATCAAGCGGTTCCAGCCATCGAGCCGGTTCACGCCGAGCGTGGCCCATGGCAGGAAGCCGTAGCGCTTGTTGCAGACATTGCTGGTGCGGTCTTCCAGGCCGTTGGTGGCGGAGATGGCGGGGCAGGGCAGGTAGCCGTTGCGCAGGGCGAAACCGAACAGGGCTTCGCGTGCTTCGTTCATCACGCGCTGGGTATCGCTGACGCGGCGCTGCTCCATCTGCGACGACAGCGGCGCAATCAGGCCGCCGATCATCAAGCCGACGATCAGCAGCACGATGGCGATTTCCACCAACGTGAAGCCGGCCTCGCGGCGGTGCAGGGTCTTACTGTTCATTGACATCCTTGATGCGGCTTTCATTCAGGTCGTAGCGCTGGCCGGCCTTGAGCGTGATCTTGCGGCCGGAGGGCAGAGTCACTGTGACGTCGGGCGAGCCTGCGTCTTTGCGCGACAGCTTGTTTTGCAGGCCTGGTTGCGGCACGCCGTTGAGCCAGACCACGGTGCGGTTATCGCTGCTTCGCAGGACGCCGGTCATGGTCAGCAACGACGCGCCGGCTGGCGTTGGCCCCGCGCCGGCAGTAGCCGGGCCGCCAGCGGACGCGCCGGGCGGAACACCAGCTTGGCCGCCAGCCGGGCCAGCAGGCAGCGCAGCGGCGGGGGCGGAGGCCGATGGGCCGATTGCACCGGAGATGGGGCCAGCACCGCCGCCCGAGGCCGAGGTGTAAATCTGCACGCCGCTCGGTATGCCGGAGGCGGATGCCGCTGGCGGCGGGCCGCCCGGCAAACCCGCCGCCGGTGCGGTACCTTGCGAGTTAGGCAACAAGGCCGCCGAGCCGCCGCGCGTGGCTTCCATCTGCGCGCGTTCAGCGGGCGTGGCGAACAAGCGGCCCAGTGTAACCTGCGCGTGCGCCGGCGATGCGGGCAGCATTGCCGCCAGCATCGCTAGCATTACCGGCATTGAGCATACGCTGCGCATCATGATTTGCCTTTCGGCGAGGCGACCGTCAGTGACGGCGCTTTCGGTGCGGTGTTCAGCGTGATCCAGTTCAGCGTGCAGTCCGCGCCCAGGCTAGAAGCTCCCGGCGTACCCGCCACCACGCCTAGCCGCTTGATCGAACAATCCTGGACTGCAAAGTAGCTACTGTCGCGCAGCGCCTGGAAGAAGTTGAACAGATCCAGTTCATGCAGCAGCTCCATGTGCAAATGCATGCGGCTGCCGCGCAACTGAAACTCGCCCAGATCGAGCGGCCCTTCCAGCTGTACCACCACCTGCGGCTCAATCTCATAACTGAGCGGCGGCAGTTTGAGTTGCTCCTGCGTTTGGCGTATCGCATCCAGCCACTCCAGCCGGCGTTCGTCGCCGATCAAACCGCGCTGGCGCAGTTCCACAAAGCGATGCTGGAAATTACGGATGTCGCGCTTCTCGTTATCGACCTGCGCGTAGCGCGAATACGCCGCATCGCGCAGGCGCTGCGAATGTTCGGCCAGATCGCTGGCATCCTGCCGTTTGTAATCGCTGAGCAGCACACCAGCCACCGATACGATCACCGCTGCGCACAGCGTCAGCAGCGCGGTGCGGATCAGCGCAAACTCCGCAATCCAATACGGCAGCGCTACCGTGTCTGCCGGTTTCTTTTTGGCTGTGATGGGATTAGGGCTCATGGCTTCCACACCAGGTTCAAGGTGAATTTGGCGCGCCCGGAAGCCGCAGCCTGCGGCCCCGACTTACCTGCCAGCTTCACGGACGACCGCGTATCTACCGGCGGCTTATCGATTTCCACGCTGATGCGCGGATGCTTGGCCAGCGCTTGCGCGAACTGGTTCATGCTATCGACCGCACCGCGATAGTCATCCTGCTCGCCGATGATCTCCGCCTCCAGCAACAGCGCTTGCGGCGCGCGGTTCGGAATGCCCGCCGCCAGCGACGAAATCGGTGCCGCCTGCGTTTCATCCTGCCCCGGTTGCGGCGCATTGGCGGCGGGCAGCGTGAGCTTCCAATCCATTTGCAGCAAGCGGATATTCGGCGAGGTCTCCAAGGCCTGGCTGATGACGGTCGCCATGCCCAGCGGCGTGGCCGACTGCGTGGCCAGCATGCGCTCGACGTTGACTGCCGCCCGCATATTGGCGGTGGAGGTGACGCGCGGCGGCATCTCGGCCATCACGTCGCGGTAGCGCTTATCGAATTGCGCGGCTTCAGCGCGCAAATGATCGCTGTCGATGTCGGCGCTGATTTGCTGCCACAGGTTGTAGCCGGTCCAGCCGGCGCAGAACACGGTCAGCACCGCGCTGGTGGCGTACATCCACACGCGCGCTTTCCACAGCTTGTAGTAGCGCTGCCATGCGCCGAGCGTGTAGTGGGTCTTTGGATCGCGCTGCGCGAGGAAGGCCAGCAGCATCGGCTCGGCCATGTGTTCAGCCACTTCGGCCACTTTGCCTTCGCCGAGTTTGAGTCCGGCGCGCGCGGCCACCGACTCCAGCGTCACAAAACGGAACTCGGTTTCCGGGCCGTCCTTGCACTGTTCATCGAGCGCGCCGCTGTCCTCAGCCGCCGTCACCACCACCGTTTGCAGCGCAATGCCGCGTCCCAGCAAGCGCTGGCTGGTCAGGAACTGCTGGGTCTTGGCGGTTTCCGTGCCGATGTTGACCGGATTGCCGTCGCGGTCTATCGCCGGTGTCAAACGCGAGAACTTCACCATGCCTTGCTGGAAGTAGCTCTGGCGCCAGCCGGCCGATTGCTGCGTCACCAGCAGCAGGTGCTCGTCGCGCAGTTTCAGCTTGTGCGCCAAGTCCTCGCTCAGCAGCGTGGTCGAATACACGCCGGCCAGCGGCATGTGCAGCTGTTCGAGCGCTTCCACCCACGGCTGCACCGACGATGGATTGGTCAGCGCCGACAGCAGCACGATGTCGTCGCGGCGGCCGTTGGTCTCGCGGCCCTGAATTTCGTGATGGCGGAACGGCGTCTCGCGGTATTGCTGCTGCAAGCGGCGTTGCAGCAGCTTGCTGGCGGCCACGCCGCTCACGTGCGGCATGGTCACGCGCTGGAAGTCTTCCTCGATCAAGTCCGCGAGGATGTACGCCGACGAGGCCCGGTGGCTGTCGACGTAGTCCATGAAATCGTCGATGCCGGCGCGGTTGTTGGCGAAGACGGTGCCGCCGGTCAGCCGGCCGCCTTGCCACAGGTAGGCGCAAAGCTGGTCGCTGGTGAGGTAGAAGAGATGTTTGCTGAACACGATGGCCTCAAGTCCTGATCTTGCTGATCGTGTCGTAGATCGGCCCCATCACCGACAGCATGATCCAGCCCACCATCACGCCCAGCACCACGGTGATGGCTGGTTCGATCATGGACTGGACTTTCTCGATCGACTCTTTCACTTCGCGGTTGTAGAAATAGCTGACGTTATGCAGCGCGCCATCGAGCGCACCGGTGGCTTCGCCGACCTTGAGCATGCGGATCACCAACGGCGGGAAGATGCCGGTGTTGGCGAAAGCGGCGGTGATGCCTTGTCCTTCCGAGATTTGCTGCGCCGCGCGGCGCAAGCCTGCCGCCACCACGCGGTTGCCGACGATGCCTTCGGACAGGCGGATGCATTCCAGGATGGTGATGCCGGAGGCGTACATCATCGCAAAGAAGGTGGCAAAGCGGGCCAGGATAATCTTGTGCAGCACCGGGCCGACCAGCCAGATGCGCAGCTTGAAACCGTCGGCCGTGTAGCGCGCCTGCTCGCTGTTGGCCAGCCAGGCGCGCAGGCCGAAGAAGGCCACCACCGGCAAGGCCAGCATGATATACCAGTAATCGATGAAGATGTTGGAGACGAAGATCAGCGCCTTGGTGTGCAGCGGCAGCGTGTTGCCCATGTTCTTGACGAAGGACGTCAGCTGCGGCACCAGGTAGATCATCAGGAAGAACATCACGCCGGTGACGAACAGGCCGACGGCGGCCGGGTACATCACGATCTTCTTGGTTTGCGAGGCCAGTTCGTCCTGCCACTTCAAGGTCTCGGACAGGTTTTTAAAGACCTCGGTCAGCTTGCCGCTTTGCTCGCCGGCGGTAATCAGGCTGGTGAAAGTAATGTCGAACACTTCCGGGTAGGCCGCCATCGATGCCGACAGCTGCTTGCCGCCCTCGATATTTTCAATCAGGCCGGTAATCATTTCGCGGAAGCGCGGGTGGTCGATGCTGTCGCGCAGGTCGTTCAAGCCGTCGAGGATGGAGACGCCGGCGCCGGTCATCTGCTCCATGTGGAAGCAGAAGTTGATCAAGTCCTTGCGGGTGATGACGCGCTTTAGCGCGATGACCTTGTTGCGCGAAACGCGGCAATCGATCAAGTCCAGGCCCATGCGATGCAGGCGCAGCTCCAGATCCGGCTCGTTGGCGGCGTCCATATTGCCCGGCTGGATAGCGCCGGCTGCATCCATCGCGCGGTAGAGATATTGCGGCATCAGCTCAGCCTTTCGGTGAGATCCACCACGCGGCCGACTTCTTCCAGCGTGGTCACGCCTTCCAGCACGCGGCGCAAGCCGTCGTCGATCAGGCTATGGAAACCGCCTTCGGCTGCGGCTTTTTTCAATTCGCGCGAAGAGGCGCGGCGCGCCACCAGTTCATCCAGCGCAGGCGTCATTTTCAGCAGTTCGATAATCGCGATGCGGCCCTTGTAGCCCTGGTGCGAGCATTTGTCGCAGCCGACCGGGCGATACAGGGTTTGCGGGCCGCTGTCGTCGGGGATGGCCAGCAGGCGGCGTTCGATGTCGTCGGCGACGTGGGCTTCGCGGCAGTGGGTGCACAGTTTGCGCACCAGGCGCTGGGCGACGATGCCGATGATGTTGCCAGCCATGATATCGGGCAGCACGCCGATATCGAGCAGGCGCGGGATCGAGCCGATGGCCGAATTGGTGTGCAGCGTTGAATACACCTGATGGCCGGTCATGGCGGCGGCAAAGGCCATTTCGGCGGTTTCCTTGTCGCGGATTTCGCCGACCAGAATCACGTCCGGGTCTTGCCGCATCATCGAGCGGATGCCTTCCGCAAACCCCATCTTGGCCGATTCGTTGACCGAGGTTTGGCGGATCATATTCATCGGGTATTCGACCGGGTCTTCCAGCGTCATGATGTTGACGCTCTCGGTGTTGATGTGGTTCAGGATCGAATACAGGGTGGTGGTTTTACCGGAGCCGGTAGGGCCGGTCACCAGGATCACGCCGTCGGGACGGGCGATCATCAGTTTCAGCAAACTCAGTTCTTCTTCGGCGAGGCCCAAGCCGTCCAGCGGCACAATGCCTTTCTGGCGATCCAGCACGCGCAGCACGAAGTTTTCGCCGTGCGTGGTCGGCTGAGCTGAGGCGCGGAAGTCGATCTGGCGGCCGGAGAATTTGATCGAGATGCGGCCGTCCTGCGGCGCGCGCGTCTCGGCGATATTCATGGTCGACATCACCTTCAGGCGCACTGCCATCGCCGGCCAATAGGATTTATGCAGGCTGCGGATCTGGCGCAGGATGCCGTCGATGCGGTAGCGGATGCGCAGGAACGATTGCTCCGGCTCGAAGTGCAAGTCGGAGGCGCCGTTCTGCACCGCGTCGGCCAGAATCGCGTCGATCAGCCGCACCATCGGCTGGCTGTATTCGTCGGAGGTGGTGCCCAGGCTGGCGTAATTGACTTCGCCGGTTTCGATCTCGTGCAGGATGCCGTCGATCGACAGCTCAAAGCCGTAGTACTGGTCGATGGCGCGCTGGATGTCGGACTCGTTGACCAGCAGCGGCGTAATCGTGATGCCTTTGACCAGCATGGCGCTGATCTGGTCCAGCGCGACGATGTTGCTGGTGTCGGACATCGCCAGAATCAGGTTGTCGGTGGCGCGCTCGTACACAATCGGGAACACGCGATAGCGCTTGGCCACATCCTTTGGAATCAGCTTCAATGCAATGGCGTCAACAACAAGGCTGTTGAGATCAGCGCTTTGGGTGTTGAGGTTTTCCGACAGCGCTTCGCGCACCGTGGCCTCGGTCACGAAGCCCAGTGTAATCAGCAGTTTCCCGAGTGGCTCATTGCTGCTTTTTTGCTCGATCAGTGCGATGCGCAGCTGGTCTTCGCTGATGATACCTTTTTGAATCAGCAGTTTGCCGAGTGGGAGTTTGGGTTGTTCTGCCATGTGTTAGCGTGCGGCGGTGTTCAGTTCATGCATGCGCTTGCGCAGCGCGTTGCGGTCGAAGCCGACGGCCCTGTCCTGCGCCAGCGCCAGCGCGCGCTGGTAGTAGGTGAGCGCCAGTTTGGGCTGGTTCAAACGGTCGAGGCCAACGGCGAGGTTGAAGGCGTAGTCGGCATTTTCCGGCGCCGCACCGGCGGCGCGGAAGTAGGCTTGCTGCGCGTCCGGCCAGCGGCCTTGTTGGGCGTACAGGTTGCCGAGGGCGAACAGCACCGGCGCCGCTTCGGGATTGGTGGCGAGGATGGCTTTCAGGCGCGCTTCGCTGAGGCTGATGTCGCCTTGGCGCAGGCCGATCAGGCCGGCGGTGGCGGCGCCGTCGTTGGGCGACAGTTCCAGCAGGCGCAGGTAGTAGGCGGCGGCTTTGTCTTTCTGGTTCTGGCGCGCGGCCACGGTGGCGGCGCCGAGCAGGGCGTCGCGGTTGTTCGGGTCTTGGCTGAGCGCGTCGTTGTATTGCTGCTGGGCGGCGTCCAGGTCGCCGCTGTTGAAGGCGGTGTAGGCGTTGTCCAGTGCTGGGGCGATTGGCGATGGCTGGATGGTGCGGGCCACGCGGATTTCGCTGTTGTCCGGTGCGGCCAGCGGCGGCAATTGTTCGGCGCGCGGGGCGGCTGCGGCTGCGGTGGCGGCCTGGATGGCGACCCGGGCGGCGGCCAATTCTGCTTCGGTTTGGGCTACGCGTTTTTCCAGCGCTTGCTGGGCGGCGCGGTTGCCGCCGGTTGGAGCCAGCATCGGGTCGTCAAGGTCGGCCGGCGGCGCGGCTTGCGCGGCGCCGGGGCCGAGGGCGGCGACGACCACCTGGGCAGGCGTGGCGCCGGTTGCGCCGGGTGGCGGCATTGGC
>NZ_WWCK01000003.1 GCF_009857435.1 Duganella rivi | reverse complement strand
TGCAGCGGCGGGTTTGGCGGCGGGCGCAGGTGCAGCCGCTTGTGGCGCCGGGGCAGGCGCCGGGGCCGGAGCAGGGACAGGTGCCGGAGCCGGAGCGACGGCGACCGGCGCGACTGGCGCGGACGGATCGGGTGCGAGGTCGAGCGTGAGGCCGGGCTCCTTGTGGTCGCTGACGGCGGGCAGGGGGCTGGGCGATGGGCGCGGCTCGGTGCTGGCCGCTATCGGTGCGGCGGCAGCCGGGCTGTCGGCCATCGGCTCAAGGCTCAGGCCTTCGAGGCTGAACTCGCGGGTGGCGGGCGCCGGCGCGGGGGCCGGCTTGACGACGGGCGCGGCCGGTTCCGGCGTCAGCGCCAGGATCTCGTCAAACGCTTCCGACGGCTTGTCCAGCTCCTCGTCGGAGACCGAGTTTTGTTTTGCGCGCTCGGCTTTCTTGAGCGCTTGCATTAAGAGGCTCATGATCCATTGGCCTTAGCAGGAACAGGGTACGGTTCAGTGTCGGGCACCTGGCCCGGCAAGATATAGCGGTAATCCTTGTAGTCGCCGTTGATGCTGGCGTCCTTCACCACCACCGGCCGCATGAAAATCACCAGCTCGGTCTTGGTGGTATTCTCGTTACGGTAGGAGAACAAGTCGCCCAGCACCGGGATGCGGCCCAGCACCGGCACGCTGTCCTTGGCGTTGTCGACCGAATCCTGCATCAGCCCGCCCATGACGGCGATCTGGCCGCTGTTGACGCGCATGATGGACTCCAGCTCGCGGGCCTGGATCACCGGAACTTCGCTGGTGACCTTGGCGGCGGCCAGCGCCGGGTTCGGATCCTGCACCTTGCCCACCACGCGGGTGATGGTCGGGCGCACGTTGAGGGTGACTTCGTCGGTATCGGAAATCTGCGGCGTCACGCTCATCACGAAACCGACCGGCACCGTTTCAAGATGCGATTCGTAGGTGGCTGGCGTGGTCGGCACGCCGTTCGCGTTGAGAATTGCCGGAGTCACCTTAATCGAGAAGAACACATTGTTATCGACCACCTTGAGCAGCGCGGTCTGGTTATTCAGCACGCTGATTTTCGGGCTGGACAGCACCTTCACCTTGCCGAATGATTCCAGCAGTTGGATGGTGGTGGCGAGGTTGCCGATGCGGCTGGTCGGATTCACGTAATTCATCACAAACACGCCCGGCGTGGTGCCGACCGTGACGCCGCTCGGCAGGTTGCCGACCGCGCCCTGCGTCAGCTTCAAGCCGCCGCCCGCGAGGTTCGACCAGTTAATCCCTTGCTGGTAAGCGCTGCTCAGCTTGACCTCGATAATGGTTGCCTCAATCAGCACCTGGCGCTTGGCCGCGCCCAGCACCACGTCAAGGAACTGCTGGATTTTCTCGTGCTGGCGCGAGGTCGCGCGCACCGCGATCAGGCCGCCCTCGGGATTGACAATGACCGAGCTGCCCGTGGTGTTGCGATTGACGCGCGGCGCCGCCGCTGCAGCGCCATCGGAGAGCGGCAGCGCGCCGCCGGCCGCTTGGCCGAGGCCGTTGAACACCGGCGCTGCCACATTGCTCGGCTGCGCCTGATTCTGCTGCAAGCCGGCCAGCGGATCGACCGGGTTATCGGACAGATTCGAGGCGCGCAGCATGTCGCGGATATTCTTCTCGATGTTGTACCAGAAGTTGTTATCCGAGCGGTTGTTCACCACCGTGGTGGAGTTGTTATTGCCATTGCCCATGGCGCCGTTGTTGGCCGGCGCCTGCTGTTGCTGGCCGAAGCCGGTGTTGCCGCCGGTATTCTGGCCGTACGGCTGCTGCTGGGTGGCTTGCACCGGGTTCGAGCTGCTGTCGCTGCCGCCGCCGGTGGTGGAAATCTGGGTCGCAATATTCACGCTGCTCATCGTGCTGCGCGCGATATTGACGTAATCGACTTTGTAATTGCGCCATTCCGGCGTATCGGGCAGCACCGTCAGGGTGGCGCCGTTGATCTCGTAGCGCATATCGACCTGGCGCTGGATGCGGCTCAGCAGCTGGGGCAGGGTCTGATCCAGCGCATTCAGCGTGACCGTGCCTTCGATGCCGGGATGGACGTCTACGTTGAGGCCGGCGTCGCGCGCCAGCGCAAACAACAGCGACTGCACCGGCACCTTGTGCACGGTAACGCTGTAAGTAGCGACCTTGGCTGCGGGTTTGGGCGGCGGCAGCGCTACGCTTTGCTGCACCGTGTCGGGAATGGCGCCGGCGGCCGATGGCGGCTCGCTGATGTGTACCGGCGATGGCGTGATGACCTTGCTGGCGCAAGCACTCAACAAGACGCTGCACACCACGGGAGCGAGGGGGGAGCTGAGTTTTTTCATCACGGGTCTTTTTTGTTGTGCTTTTGCAATTATAGATGGCATGATCTTACAAATTCCGCGCCGCCGCAAGGAGCAGACCGCAAATCAGGATCGCCGCGCCCGCTATAACAACAGCCTTGGCGTTCAGGCGGCTGCCGCGGCGACGGAATGGCGACTCGGCGATGGCTTGCCGCGCGTGGCCGGCCTCGACCATGTCGGCATCGTCGGCAAACGCGGCCAGCAGGGCCTTGTCGGCCAGGATGTTGATGCGGCGGACGATGCCCTCCGAGGCCTCGGCAATCAGCTTGGCGGCGGCCGGGCTAAATAGCGAGGGGCCGTCGTTGCCGGCCGCGCGCAGGCGGAAGGCGAGGAAATCCCCGGTCAGGTCGGCTTGCAGCGGCGGCACCTGGAAGCTGTGGGTGATGCGTTCCTTTAATTGGCGCATGCTCGATAGTTCGAGATGCTGGTCCAGTTCCGGCTGGCCGAACAGCACGATTTGCAGCAGCTTGCTGCGCGCTGTCTCTAAATTAGTGAGCAGGCGGATCGCCTCCAGCGTGTCCAGCGGCATGGCCTGCGCCTCTTCGACCAGCAACACCACCTGCCGCCCGGCGCTATGGCGGGCGATCAGTTCCGCATGCAAGCTGCGCTGCACCTCGTCGGCGCGCAAGCCGCTGGTCGGCAGGCCCAACTCGGCGGCGATGGCGTGCTGCACCTCCAGCGGATTGAGGTTGGGATTGACCAGGTAAATCACGTCGATGTGAGGCGGCATGCGGCTTTCCAGCATGCGGCACAGCATGGTCTTGCCGGTGCCGACCTCGCCAGTGACTTTAATAATGCCTTCGCCTTGGCCGACCGCGTACAGCATGGCCTCCAGAATATCGCCGCGCGTATTGCCGGAATAGAAAAACGCTGGATTGGGCGTGATGTTGAACGGCGACTCGCGCAGGCCGAAGTGGGATTGGTACATGGTCATGCTCACGCAATACAGGTCAGGAAGGCTTGTTCCAGCGTCGCCGCGCCGAACTGGGCGCGGCATTCGGCTGGCGTGCCGCTAAATCGGATCTGGCCGCCGTGCAGGATGGCCATGCGGTCGCATAGTTCATCCACGTCGGCCAGCGCGTGCGAGGTCAGGAATACCGTGCTGCCTGCCTGATGCAGGCTGCGCAACTGGTCTTTTAGCAGGGCGCGCGCTTTGGGGTCGAGTCCGCTCATCGGTTCATCCAGCACGTACAGCGGCTTGCGCGCCAGCAGGCAGGCGGCCAAGCCCAGTTTTTGGGTCATGCCCTTGGAATAGCTGCGCACCGTGCGCTTGAGCGCGTCCCGGTCGAGGTCGAGCGCGGCCAGCATGGCGGCCACGGCTTGCGGGTCGTAGGGCAGGCCTTGCAAGGTTAGCAGGTAACGGATGAAATCGGCGCCCGTTAAATAATACGGCGGCGTGAAGCGCTCGGGCAGAAAGCCCAGCGGCTGGCGGGCGGCCGGCCGGTGGTGCGGCTGGCCGAAGATCTCGACGCTACCGCCGTCCAGGGCGCAGAAATCCAGCATGCATTTAATCAGGCTGGTCTTGCCGGCGCCGTTGACGCCGACCAGCCCGAAGCACTCACCGGCGCGCAACTCAAGGTCGACGCCGTGCAGCACGTGGGCTGCGCCGTAGCGTTTGGTGACTTGCTGGAGGCGCAGGGCGGGGACGTTCATGGGCGACACTGTAGCGCATCCGTCTAAAGAAAGCGACACCTTGGCTCGCGTTTGCCCGGTATTGTGGACTAGAATGGCCGCAAGTTTAGGTGACAGTCTTCAAGGAGCGGTTTTATGTCTAGGCCAGAGAAAGTCCGGCTGGGGGAAATCCTGGTGCAGCAAAAGCTGCTCTCGGAAGAGCAACTGGGGCTGGCGCTGGCCGATCAAAAGCGCAGCGGGCGCAAGCTGGGCCGCGTCTTTGTCGAAAACGGCTATGTTACTGAGGAACAGATCGCCGGCGCGCTGGCGCGGCAGCTCAACATCCCCTACCTGAACCTGAAGTTCTTCAACATCAATCCCGAGATCGTGCGGCTGCTGCCGGAAACCCAGGCCCGCCGCTTCCGCGCGCTGGTGCTGGAAGACCGCCACGGCGCGCTGCTGATCGGCATGTCCGACCCGACCGACCTGTTTGCTTACGATGAGATTGCCCGCATCGTGAAGCAGAATATCGAGCTGGCGGTGGTCAACGAGACCGAGGTGCTGGCCGCCATCGACCGCATTTACCGCCGCACCGAGGATATTTCCGACCTCGCGCGCGAGCTGGAGCAGGATCTGGGCGATACCGCCTCGGTCGACTTCGGCGCGCTGGCCGCCGCCAATCCGAATCTGGAAGAAGCGCCGGTGGTCAAGCTGCTGCAATCGGTGTTTGACGACGCGGCGCAGGTGCGCGCGTCCGATATTCACATCGAGCCGCAGGAGGGCCGGCTGCAGATCCGCTTCCGCATCGACGGCGTGCTGCACCTGCAGACCGAGGCTGATATCAAGATCGCACCGTCGCTGGCGCTGCGTTTGAAGCTGATGTCGGATCTTGATATCTCGGAAAAGCGCCTGCCGCAAGACGGCCGCTTTGCCGTGCGCGTGAAGAACCAGCGCATCGACGTGCGTATCTCAACCATGCCGACCCAGTACGGCGAATCGGTGGTGATGCGTCTGCTGAACCAGGGCGGCACGCAGCTGAAGCTGGACGCCATCGGCATGCCGCGCGGCGTGCTCGATAAGTTCCGTGCCATCGTCCAGCGCCCCAACGGGCTGGTGCTGGTGACCGGGCCGACCGGCTCCGGCAAGACCACCACCTTGTATTGCGCGCTGTCCGAGCTGAATTCGGTCGAGAAAAAGCTGATCACGGTGGAAGACCCGGTCGAGTACCGGCTGGCCGGCATCAATCAGGTGCAGGTCAACGACAAGATCGAACTGAACTTCGCGCGCGTGCTGCGTTCGGCGCTGCGGCAAGACCCGGACATTGTGCTGGTCGGCGAGATGCGCGACCAGGAAACCGCCGCTATCGGCCTGCGCGCCGCCATGACCGGTCACTTGGTGCTGTCCACACTGCACACCAACGACGCCGTCAGCACGCCGCTGCGCCTGATGGACATGGGCGTGCCGCGCTACATGGTGGGTTCGTCGCTGCAAGCGGTGCTGGCCCAGCGCCTGGTGCGGGTGATTTGCGAAAGCTGCACCACGCCTTACGATCCGACGCCTTCCGAGCGCGAATGGCTGAGCCTTGAGTTGAAGGATAAAGTCGACAAAGGCCGCTATTTCCACGGCAAGGGCTGCTCGCATTGCAACGGTATGGGCTATCGCGGCCGTACCGGCGTCTACGAATTGCTGGAAATGACGCGGGCGGTGGTGGACGCCGCCAATGATCCCGATCCCTCGCACTTCCTCAAGGTGGCGCAAGCGCAGATGGCCGGCGAAACCTTGCGCCGTCATGCGGTGGCGCTGGTGATACAGGGCCGCACCACGGTGTCGGAAGCGATGCGTATCAGTAACCAGGTCGAGGATTAAACCGTGCCTTTCTTCGCATATAAAGGACGTAACGCCCGCGGCGAGCTGATGCAAGGCGTGCTGGAGGCGGCCGATAGCGGCGCGGTGGCCGATCAGCTATTCAATACCGGCGTCACGCCGATTGAAATTGTGGTGACGAAGAAAGCCACCAGCGGCGATGGCGAAAGCGTGCTGGCCAAGCTGCTGGAGAAGAAGGTCACGTCGATGGACGTGCAGCTGTTCAGCCGCCAGATGTACACCTTGCTCAAGTCCGGCGTGCCGATCATGCGCGGGCTGGCGGGTTTGCAGGAGTCGGCGGTGAGCAAGTCGTTCGGCAAGGTGATCAAGGATTTGCGCGAGTCGCTGGATGCGGGCCGCGAGCTGTCGGCCGCCATGCGCCGCCACCCGGATGTGTTCACGCCGTTTTATTTGTCGATGGTGCGGGTAGGGGAGATGACCGGGCGGCTGGAAGAAGTGTTCCTGCGCCTGTTCGACCACCTGGAATTTGACCGCGACATGCGTGAGCGGGTGAAAACTGCCACCCGCTATCCAACCTTCGTGGTGATCGCCATGGTGATTGCGATGGTGGTGGTGAATATGTTCGTGATCCCGGCCTTCGTCGGCGTGTTCGCCAAGTTTAATGCCGAGCTGCCGCTGATGACGCGGATCCTGATCGGCACTTCCAATTTCACGGTGCGCTACTGGCCGGTGATGGCGGGGGCGCTGGTGCTGGCGGTGTGGGGCTTCAGGGCGTGGATATCCACCCCAAAAGGCCTGTACCAGTGGGACAAGTTCAAACTTAAAATCCCGGTCGCCGGAAAAATCATCCTGAAAGCGACCATGGCGCGTTTTGCGCGCAGCTTTGCGCTGTCCAGTCGCAGCGGCGTGCCGATTGTGCAGGCGCTGTCGGTGGTGGCGCAGACGGTGGACAACGCGTATTTGACGGCGCGCGTGGAGCAAATGCGCGACGGTGTGGAGCGCGGCGAGAGTATTTTGCGGACTGCTGCGGCCAGCAATGTGTTCACGCCCATCGTGCTGCAAATGATTGCGGTGGGCGAGGAGAGTGGTTCTATCGATGATCTGATGGACGAGATTGCGCAGATGTATGAGCGCGAGGTCGATTACGAGTTGAAGACATTGTCGGCGCAGATTGAGCCGATCTTGATTGTCTTCCTCGGCATCATGGTGCTGATACTGGCGCTGGGTATCTTCTTGCCGATCTGGGATTTGGGCAAGGCTGCCTTGCATCGGTCATAGGAATATCGTGGCATCCTTGATAACGTTTGTGTCGGCGAAACAACGCGGTGCGAGCTTGTTGGAATTTGCCGTGTCGGTGGCTGTGATCGGTGTTTTGATGGGCTTGCTGCTACAGCGGATTTGGTATTACCAAGGTGAGGCCGAGCAAAAGGCTGTGCAAATGACGGTGGCGAACGTGCGTACCGCCTTAGAAATTAAGGTGGCCGAGGCAAAATTGCCGGGGCGCAGCATCGATTTAACGATTTTGGCCGAAGAAAATCCGTTCAATTTGCTAAAAGATAAGCCGGTCAACTATGCCGGAGAATTGTTTAGCCCTACGGACAGCGACATCGGCGCAGGGAATTGGTGTTTCGATCGAACCAATAAAAGTGTGATTTATTTGTTAAATAATAGAAACTCTTTTGAAGATGCTCAATCGAAACGTTTGAAATTCAAGGTAAAATTATTTCGCTTGCCCCATAGTCCCGCCAAGCCGTCAGGCACACCCGAACTCGAAAGTGTGGCCTTTGAGCAAGTTAAGGATGAACCTTCTTAGACGATTTGGAGAAAGTAAATGAACAAGCCAGCACCGACCGCAATGCGCAAACAAGCCCAAGGCGGCTTCACGCTGATCGAATTGATTGTGGTGATCGTTATTCTCGGCATTTTGGCGGCGACCGCCTTGCCGAAATTTGCAACCTTGGGCGGTGATGCGCGCGCCGCTTCGTTGCGTGCAGCATTGGGCGCAATCAATACCACGGCATCCATGGTGCACGGCCAGGCACTGATAAATCCGACTGCTGGATCCTTTACTAATGAAGGCGTGGTGATCGGTGTCACGAATGGCTATCCTAGCGGTACTGAGAATACTGCCTTGGGAGCCGGCCTGACCGATAACGACTATACGGTGACTGCTAGTGTTGCTGGCTCGGGTGCGGCAGGTAACACTCCAGCGATCCCTGTTAATGGTTTTGTCGTCGTTCCACGTGCGATTTCCGGGACGCCTACCGCTCTGACCTGCTTCGTTTCTTACGCGGCCTCCACCGCAGCTAACGTCGCACCTGTGACGAATATTACCGTCAGCAACTGCGGTAATTAAGTTCACAGGCTCTTGCCTGGGGCCGCTTTGAGCCGCTCTGCATCCTGCTGGAAGCCGTCGCCACTACGCTTCCAGTCGGCCGGCTTCACCATGATTGAGCTGGTCACCGTCATTGTGTTGATGGGCATATTGGGGGCAATTGGTTATGCGCGGTTTGCTGACACCTCGTCATTTGAGAACCGCGCCTACTCGGATCAAGCACGCACGATAATCCGCTACGCGCAAAAACTCGCTGTCACGCAAAACCGCGCCGTCTTCGTGCGCTCGGAGCCGAACGGTTTTGCAGTTTGCTACCAGGCCGGCTGTGGCAACGGCGCCGCGCTGGCCCCCGCGCCGGGCGGCCGCAACAGCGGCAGCGCCGGCACGCGCGGTTACTGCACCCTCAACAACACCTACATTTCCAACTGGATGTGCGAAGGCCGGCCCAATAACAACGTAGTCGTCACCAGCGACACCGCCCGCAACGAATTCGGCGTCGGCGGCAGCTTTTTCTTCGACGCGCTCGGACGTCCCTACAACGCTAACGACGTACTCGGCAACTCTACTTTCACGCGTATGACCTTGACCTTCACGCGCAGCGGCGCCAGCAACACCGTCGTTATTGAAGCGGATACTGGCTATGTCCATTAAACGCCAACGCGGCCTGACGCTGATTGAGCTGGTGATCTTCATGGTCATCGTCGGCGCGGCGGCGGCTGGCATCATGGGCGTGCTCAATATCGGCGGCAGCCAAAGCGCCGACCCATTGCGGCGCAAGCAAGCGCTGATGATCGCGGAAGCCTTCATGGAAGAAGTTTTGATGGCGCGCTTCACTTTCTGCAATCCAAGCGATCCTAATGCCGCCGACGCAAACGCGCAGGGCGATTGCTCTCCGCAGCTTGCCATCGGCCTGACTGGCGGCAGCCGGCCATTCGGCAACGTCGCCAATTATGGCGGCGCGGCCGGCATGGCAACACGTAGCTTTATCGTCAATGGTGTTGATGCCGATATCAACGGTCGCCCGCTGGGGCAGAATGCCGGTCTTGCCACGATAGGCAATGCGTCGCTGTCGGGCATTACCACGACCGTCACATTGAACTTCCTCGTGTACAACAGCGATCCGAACTTTAATAGCGCGCTCGGGCCTGACGATGTCCGCCGCATTACTTCGCAGGAAAACGACATCCGTGGTCTGCACATTACTGTGCGTACCGCCTACGGCGGCGGCCCCAACGACTTCGTTGAGCTGGACGCCTACCGCACGCGCTACGCGCCGAAGCTGCTGCCATGATGACCACGCGCATACAACGGCCCCAACACCAGCGCGGATTTACACTGGTGGAAGCTGTCATCGTCATGGTCTTGACCGGCATTTTGGCAGGCATTATGGTGCTGTTCATCCGCGCGCCGGTGCAAAACTATATCGATGCTTCGGCACGCGCTGAGCTGAGCGACACCGCTGATCTGGCCCTGCGCCGCATGGCGCGCGAGTTGCGCGGCGCGCTGCCCAACAGCATCCGCGTCATCAATAACGGCGGCGTGTGGTGGGTGCAGTTCATCCCGACCAAGGCTGGTGGACAATACCTGTCGGTAGAAGACAATGTGCCTAACGGCACGCCGCTGAGCTTTACCGATTCGGGAGCGCGCACATTCAATGTAGTTGGCCCAATGCCGGATGGGACTGACGCCATCACACCCAACAACGATTTCATCGTCGTCTATAACCTCGGCAATGGCATCGATAATGCGGACGCTTACGGCACCGGTAATCGCGCGCTGGTGACCGGCGTTTCGATCCCGCAGGCACAGGTGACCATGGCCACCAATCCGTTTGCCGTTGGGCCGTCGGGCATCGCCAACTCTTCCGCCGACCATCGCTTCAGCGTGGTGACCTTGCCGGTGACCTTCCGCTGCGCGCCGAATGCCAGCGGCACCGGCACGCTGGCGCGGATTGTCAATCCAACATTCACTCCTGCGCAGCCGACGCCTGGGTTGGCGCCGGACACGCCGCTGCTCGCCAACAATGTGCAGGACTGCGACTTTAGCGCCACCCAAACGGCGGCGTTGAACAACGCCATGATCGGCATGTCGCTATCGCTGGCACGGCCGCGTGCCGGTGGCGCCGCCAATGGATTGGAGACGGTGACGCTGGTTCATCAAATTCACGTGGACAATACGCCATGAAGACACTACGAAAACAAGCGGGTGTTGCACTGGTGACGGCGATTTTCCTGCTGGTGGTGCTGGCTGGATTGGCTGTGGCCGTGGTGTCGCTGAGCAGCTCGCAGCAGGACGCTGCTGTCAAAGATGAAATGGGCACGCGCGCTTACCTCGCAGCGCGATCAGGCATGGAATGGGCGCTGTTCACGGCCACGCAAGGCCCCGGCACGAAGGCTGCAAATTTGAACTGCCCGCAGCTGCCCGGCGCAATTACCTTTCAACTGCCGCAGGGCACGACTTTGCAGGGATTTACCGTGTCGATCTCGTGTACTGCCGTGATGAACTCGTATGGCGGCGGCATGCCCAATGATCCAACGGACGGCCACTTCCGCATCACGGTCACCGCATGCAATGCGGCAGCTTGTCCGGCAGCCAATCCGGGCCCTGATTATGTGCAGCGCGTAATCAGCGCGCAGCTTTAAAGTCGCAACTGTGTGGAAATGTGTGTATTTTTACGGAATCATTGTAAGTTTGAGCATGAAATGCTTCACAACTTGAATATAATCAATCATCTAGCGCGCAAACTTCGTGTGTTGATATATGGGCTTGTTTAAGAGAGCTAAAAAAACCGATGGATGGCTCACTGTCACTTTCTTGAGGGACGGTGTCTGCGCGGGCCGCGTTCAGCGCCGGCGCGATGCGAAAGCTATCGTCGAGCTGTCGGCGTTCTATCCAGCCGACACCAGCTTCTCGCCCGATGTGCTCGACAAGCTCAACAAGGACTTGAAGGCCGGCGCCTACAACTGCGGCACCATGCTCAGCGGCGGCGAATATCAAATGCTGACGGTCGATGCGCCCAACGTCCCGCAAGACGAATTGAAAACCGCCGTCCGCTGGCGCTTGAAGGATATGCTCGACTTCCACGTCGACGACGCCACTATTGACGTGCTCGATATTCCAGTCGATAGCAACGCACCGTCGCGCGGCCACTCGATGTTTGCGATTGCCGCGCGCAACGCGCTGATCCAGTCGCGGCAAACGCTGTTTAGCGAAGCCAAGCTGGATCTCACCGTCATCGACATTCCCGAAATGGCACAGCGGAATATCTCGGCACAGCTGGAGACTGATGGGCGCGGCCTCGCCATGCTGTCGTTTGACGAAGACGGCGGTTTGCTGACCATTACCTACAAGGCCGAACTGTATTTGTCGCGCCGTATCGATGTCACGCTGGAGCAGTTGCTGGAGCGCGATTCGGATCGCCAGCAACTTCATTTCGACAAGATCACTCTGGAGCTGCAACGCTCGCTCGATCACTTCGACCGCCAATTCCATTACGTGAATGTGCTTAAGCTGCTGCTGGCGCCGACCGGCGCGCAGGGCTTGCATGAGCACCTGGCCTCTAATCTGTACATGCCGGTGGAGGCGATGACGCTCGATGATGTGTTCGACCTGAGCAAGGCACCCGAGTTGCAGGATATCGCGCAGCAGCAGCGTTTCTTCCTGACGTTGGGTGCGGCGCTGCGGCACGAGGAGGTGCGCCTGTGAGCCAGCAGATCAATCTCTTCAATCCGATCTTCCTCAAGCAGAAGAAGATTTTTACCGCTTTGCCGATGGCCGAGGCGCTGGGCGCCATTGTTATGGGCGCGCTGCTGCTTAACTGGTACGCGGTGCAAAGCGTGAAGGAGCTAGAGAAGGAGGCTGCTTCCGGCAAGGCGCTATTGGCCAAGAGCGAGCAGCACTTGACGGCGGCGCGCGCGCAGTTTGTGCCGCGTCCTCAGAGTCCGGCGCTGGCTGCGGAAGTGGTGCAGGCGGAAGCGGAGTTGAAGGCGCTGCATGATGTGTCGTCGGTGTTGCAGGGCGGCGAATTGGGGAATACGGCCGGCTACGCCGAATATTTCCGCGCGTTCTCGCGCCAGAATGTGAGTGGCTTGTGGCTGACCGGCGTGAGTATCAATGGCGCGGGCAATGATATCGGCGTGCAGGGCAGGGCGATGCAGGCGACGCTGATTCCAAATTATATTGCGCGCTTGACCGCTGAGCGCGTCATGCGTGGCAAAACGTTTGCCAGCCTGGATATTTCGCGGCCGGAGGGCACGGCGTCTGCAGCAGCGCCCTCGGCAGCACCGGCGTCCGCTGCTACCGCATCGCCATTCGTTGAGTTCAGCCTGCAATCGACCATGAAGGAGGCTGCCAAATGAAACAGCAGCTTCTGCAACGTTGGAGTACGCTGAGCGCCAAGCTTGACGCGATGACCTTGCGCGAGCGCGCGATGGTGTTTGCGGCGGTGGTGGCGTCGGTGCTGTTCCTGTTGTACACCGTGTCGGTGGAGCCGCTGCTGAATAAGCAGAAGCTGTTGCGCGCGCAGATCAAGCAGCAGCAAAACCAGATCACCGGTATCGATAACGAAATTTCGGCCATGGCGAAGGGCTTCGTGGTGGATCCAGATGCCGCCACGCGCGCCAAGCTGCAAGCGTTACAGCATGAAATCGATACGACCAGCGCCGGCCTGATGGCGGTGCAAAAAGGCTTGGTGGCGCCGAACAAGATCGCGCCGCTGCTTGATCATCTATTGCGCGGCAATGGCAAGTTGAAGCTGATGTCGATGCGCACGCTGCCGGTGACCGGCATGAACGAAGCGCTGCTGCCGGCCCAGTCCGCAGTGGCAACGCCGTCGGGCCAGCCAGCGCAGACGCTGCAGCCCGGCCAGCCAGCCGATCGGGCCGCCGCTGCGGGTGCCATGGCTGCCGGCGCCGCAGGCATGGCAGGCTTGACTGGCGCGGCACCGCCGCCGAAGCCGCGCGAGCTGCTGTATCGCCACGGCGTCGAAATCGTGCTGCAAGGGAGTTACCTAGACATGATCAACTACATGGACGCGCTGGAATCCTTGCCGGTTCAACTGTTCTGGGGCAAGGCCAAGCTGGACGCCCAGCAGTACCCTAACTCGCGGTTGACGCTGACGCTGTACACGCTCAGCCTCGACCCAAAATGGATGAAATTATGAAGCGCCTGCTCTGCACAGTCTTGCTGATCGCCGGCACAGCCCAAGCGCAAACGCTGCTCGATCCGACCCAGCCTCCGCCGGAATCGCGCTTGCTGCCGCAGTCCGACGTACCGGCGGTGCCAGCCGGCCCGCAACTGCAATCGGTGCTACTCGGCTCGCGTGGCCGCGCGGTGGCGGTGATTGATGGCCAGACCATCCGCAAGGGTGAGAAGTTTAACGGTGCGGTGCTGGTGGAAGTCCGCAAGAATCAAGTCGTGCTGCAAAACGGCCGCAATAAACAGGTATTGACCCTGTTCCCGGAACCGGCGCACAAATAAACGCGAAGAACGCTTATGCAAAAAATTCTGACTATCGCTATCGTAACGACGCTGCTGTTGAGCGGCTGCCAAACGCCGTCCACGCGCGACACCTACGATAAGATTGCCGGCGAGGTGAGCGGAGCGGCCGCCAAGCCGGCCGTCGTGACCCAGAATGAAGCCGTGGCCAGCGCCTTGCTGCCGCCGGTGTCGCAACTGGGCGACCAACTGCCGAAAGCGCGCGCGGTGCTTGATGAGCGCTTCAATGTATCGTTCAACAATGTGCCGGTGCAGCAGTTCTACAATTCGATCGTGGCCGGTACGCGCTACAACATGCTGATCAATCCCGAGGTCAACGGCAACATCACCGCCAACCTGAAAGACGTGACCTTGTTCGAGGCGCTCGACGCCGTGCGCGAACTGTACGGCTACGACTACAAGGTGGAAGGCACGCGCATCTACATTCGTCCGCTGACCATGCAAACCAAGATGTTCAAGGTGAACTACCTGGTGGCGGTGCGCAAGGGCGGTTCCAGCTTGCGCGTATCGTCGACCTCGGTGGCCAATGCGGGTGTGAGCAATAGCGGCAATCAGTCCAACGGTTCGAACAACAATAACAACAATAACAATAACAACAGCGGCAACGATACGGATCCAAACAATCCCAACGGCAGCCGCACGCAAACCCAGCGCGACTCGGCCAATGTCACCACCCGCTCGGAAAGCGATTTCTGGCTGGAGCTGAAGATGGCGCTGGAGGCGCTGGTGGATGTCGGCAAAGATGGCCGCAGCGTGACCATCAGCCCGCAGTCGGGCGTGATCGTGATCCGCGCCATGCCGGACGAGCTGCGCAACGTCGATATGTATTTGCGCGCCACGCAGTTGTCGGTGGATCGCCAGGTGATCCTGGAAGCCAAGATTCTGGAAGTGGAATTGAACAGCAATTTCCAGAGCGGTATCAACTGGGCGGCGTTCGGCAAATTCGCGGCGGGCGGCAATAACCGCTTCTCGGCCGGCACGTTGCAACCGGATACCACCTTGCGCCCGCTGGGTTCTTCCATCAGCAGCACTGGCCCTGCCGGTATCAGCGCCTCGCCGGGTAGCTCCTTGGGCGCATCGGGCGATGCGGTGGGCTCGCTGTTCGGCCTGGCTTTCCAGACCAGTAATTTCGCTGCGCTGATTTCCTTCCTTGAAGGGCAGGGCACGGTGCATGTGCTGTCCAGCCCGCGCATCGCGACGCTGAATAATCAGAAGGCGCTGCTGAAAATCGGCACCGACGAGTTTTACGTGACCGGCGTTAGTACCACCACCACCAGCAATGGCAACGGCAACGGCACCACCTCGCCGACGGTGACGCTGCAACCGTTCTTCTCCGGCGTGGTGCTGGACGTGACGCCGCAGATCGATGAAGACGGCAATATCATCTTGCACGTGCATCCATCCGTGAGCCAGGTGTCGACGGTGAACAAGGGCTTGAATCTGGGCTCGCTCGGCAATTTCACCTTGCCGCTGGCGGCGTCTGCGACCTCGGAAATGGATAGCATGGTGCGCGGCCAGAACGGCCAGGTGGTGGCGATCGGCGGCTTGATGCGTCAAGCCACGACCACCGACCGCTCCGGCGTGCCGGGCGCCAGCCGCGTGCCGGTGCTGGGTGCGCTGTTCGGCAGCAAGAGCGAAATCATTCAGAAGCGCGAACTGGTGGTGCTGATTAAACCGACGGTGATTGAATCGTCGTCCGATTGGAATCAGGATTTGCTCGATAGCAGCCGTCGCCTGAAGGAGCTGGATCCGGGCCGCGGGAAGGGGCGCAATTAATCATGTACAGCAAACACTTCGGCCTGCGTGAGGCGCCATTCAGCATTACGCCGGATACCAGCTACTTCTTCACCAGCCCGCATTCGCAGGAGGCGTTGAATACCTTGCTGGTGGCGGCCAAGAGTGGCGAGGGCTTTATCAAGATCACCGGCGAAGTGGGCACCGGCAAGACGCTGCTGTGCCGTAAATTCATCGCGACGGTGGGGCCGGATTTTGTGACGGCGTATATTCCGAATCCGTATCTTGAACCGCGCACGCTGATGCTGGCCTTGGCCGATGAGCTGGAAGTGGCGCTGGAGCGCGACGTCGATCAGCACCAGTTGCTGAAGTCGATCACGCATCGCTTGATGGATCTGGCGCGGCAGGGCAAGCAGGTGCTGTTGCTGCTGGACGAGGCGCAGGCCATTCCAACGGAGAGCCTGGAGGCGCTGCGGCTGCTGACCAATCTGGAGACTGAGAAGCGCAAGCTGCTGCAGATCGTGCTGTTCGGCCAGCCGGAGTTGAATCAGCATTTGCAGGCGAATTCGATCCGCCAGCTGGCGCAGCGCATCACTTTCCATTACCACCTTGGGCCGCTGTCGCGCGATGACATGGAATACTACCTGGCGCATCGCTTGCGCGTGGCGGGATATGGCGGCGGGCGCTTGTTCAGCCGGAGCGCGATTGCGGGCTTGTATAAATCGAGCGGCGGCATTCCGCGCCTGGTGAATATCATGGCCAACAAAGCGCTGATGCTGTGCTACGGCGAGGGCAAGCAGCAGGTGACGCGGCGTCATGTGAATTTGGCGGCGCACGATACGGTCACGCCGCAGGTACACGGCTTGCGCTGGGCCTGGATGGCGGCCGCCGTGAGTTTGCTGATCGCGGCGTGCGGTCTGACTTGGGCGTTGAGCAAATGAGCTTGATCAACAAAATGCTGCAGGATCTTGATGCGCGTCGCAGCGGCGGCGCGGCGTCGGCTGTGCAGCAGGATGAGGTGAAGGCGGTGCCGTCAACGGAGCGCGACCGGCGGCCGCTGATGCTGGGCGGCGCGGCGTTGGGCGTGCTGGTGTTGGCTGCGGCTGGGTGGTACGGCTGGCGTTACTGGCAGGCGCAGAATACGCCGCCGCCAGCGCCGATCAAAATCGCTGATAACCGTGCAATCGACAAACCGCGCTTCCAGCCGCCGCCTGCTGCCGAGAAGCCTCCTGAAATCGTGCCTGAGGTTAAGCCGGAACAAGCTCCCGTTGCCGCTAAGCCTAAGCCTCCCATTGTGGCGCACACAGAGCGTACGGAGCCTGTGCGCGCACCTAAGCCGGTCGTGCCGCATGCGCAAGAGGGCGTGGTGGTGCGCGAGTTGACGCCTAAGCAGATGTCGGAAAATAGCTATCGCCGCGCACTGTCGGCCTTGCAGGAAGGCCGCGTGAGCATGGCCTTGGCGGATCTGGACAAGGCCGTCGAAATCGATCCGCGCAATGACGCTGCGCGCCAGACTTACGTCAGCCTGCTGCTGGAAAACCGCCGCACCGACGACGCGATACGCCAGCTGCGCCTGGCGCTCGGCATCGATCCACGCCAGCCGGGACTGGCGATCATCCTGGCGCGCTTGCAGTTGGAGAAGGGCGGCCCCGCGCTCGATACGTTGCTGAAGACTTTGCCGTACGCGGCCAGCAGTCCCGACTAC
Source organism: Duganella rivi (assembly GCF_009857435.1). Taxonomy (GTDB): domain Bacteria; phylum Pseudomonadota; class Gammaproteobacteria; order Burkholderiales; family Burkholderiaceae_D; genus Rugamonas; species Rugamonas rivi. The sequence goes on along the minus strand of NZ_WWCK01000003.1, from coordinate 839,799 downwards.
CACGGCTTCCTCGCCGGCGTGCTGCAACGCGAGCAGCGCCATAGCGAAGCTGCTGATCACTACCGCGCGGCGCTGCAACTGTCGCCGCAGAACGGCGTGTGGTGGATGGGACTGGGCATCTCGCTGCAAGCAGAGCAGCATCTGCCGGAAGCGCGCGAAGCCTTCAACCGCGCCCGCAGCAGCGGCGGCTTGACGCCCGACCTGCGCGGCTACGTCGACCGCCAGCTTGAGAAACTGTCGCGCTGATTACAGCGCCGCTTGCGCGCCCCAGACTTGCTTCATGCTGAAGCGGATAGAGGCCTGATCTTCACTCAATGACTCGGCGATGCAGCAGCCATCATCGCCGGTGCGCCGCTGCGCTGCTGGCGACATGACCGCGCCAGCCGGATCGCGCAGGCAGTGGATATTGCGCGCGTCAACGCCGGCCAGGCGCTGGCTGACCACGCCGATTTCACCGCTGGTCAAGCGCACCACGCAACCGGGCGGGAAGTCGCCCAATTCGCTCTGGAAATAGCGCACCAGCAGCGGATCGACCGGCGCCACCTTATCTTCCACCAGATTGAGCAAGGCCTGGCGCGGCGGCAGCGAACGGCGGTAATTACGCGCCGACACCTGCGCGCAGTAGCGGTCTGCAAGGCTGAGCAGCTTGGCGTTCAAGGTCACTTCCGGGCTGGCGATGCCGGCCGGATAACCGCTGCCTTCGTCATTCTCGTGGTGCATCAGCACGCAGGAAATCCACTCGTCGTCTTCGATGCCGACGCAGCGCAGCATGTCCACGCTTTCTTCCGGGTGGCGGCGCACGATGGCCTGCTCTTCGGCGGTCAGCGGGGTATTCTTGTTCTGGAAAGTTTCGTGATGGCGCAGCATGCCGACGTTCATGGTCAGCGCGGCGGCGGTCACGGTCAGCGTGCTGGCTGCGCTCAGATCCATGGCGCGCGCGATCACCACCGTTACCACGGCCGTCTCAATACAGTGACGCACCGCGTAGACGCCATTGATCTGGCTGAGGAAAATGCAGGCCAGCGCAACGTCCGGGTTGATCTCCACCGCCTGGATCACCTCGCGCGCGATGTCGCGGATTTCGGCTTCGGCATTGTGCTCGTTGCGCAGATTGTGCAGCAGGCGCTCCAGCTCGCGGTTGCACAGGTTCAGCTGATGCAGTACCGACGGCGTGGATGCTGCAAACACCGGCGCCTCCAGCGGCGATTGCAGTTGATTAGCTTCGGACATTTTGTGATCCCGATCTACACTTTGCCCAGGCGCTCCAATGCGAGTGCCAGGGTCTCATCGTTTTTAGCAAAACAGAAGCGCACAATGCCCGACTCTTTGCCTTGCTGGTAAAACGCCGATACGGGAATGGCTGCGACCTTGATTTCGGTGGTCAGCCACTCGGCAAACTCGGCTTCGGTCTGTGTTGAAATTTTATCGTAACGGACGCACTGGAAGTAAGTACCGTCGGCTGGCAACAACTCAAATCGCGACTTTTTTAAACCGTCGCGGAACAGATCACGCTTGCGCTGGTAAAACGCCGGCAATTCCAAATAAGGTTTGGGATCGGCCATGTAGCTGGCCAGGCCGTGCTGCATCGGCGTGTTCACGCTGAACACATTGTATTGGTGGACCTTGCGGAACTCGGCCATCAGCGGGGCCGGCGCGGCCACGTAGCCGACCTTCCAGCCAGTGACGTGGTAAGTCTTGCCGAAGCTAGACACTACGAAGGCGCGCGCGGCCAGCTCTGGGTAGCGGCTGACCGACTCGTGCCGGTGGCCGTCGTAGACCATGTGTTCGTAGACTTCGTCCGACAAAATCAGCACGTCGGTGCCGCGCACGATGTCGCACAGCGCTTGCATATCGGCGGCGCGCAGCACGGTGCTGGTGGGATTGTGCGGGGTGTTGATGACGATCAGGCGGGTCTTGCTGTTGACGGCGGAGGCGACCTTGGCCCACGGCACGGTGTAGCCATTCTCGCCGACCTCCATTTCGACCGGCACCGGCACGCCGCCGGCCAGCGTAATCGCCGGCACGTAGCTGTCGTAGACCGGCTCGATGACGATGACCTCGTCGCCGGGATGGACGCAGCAGAAAATCGCGGTGGTCAGCGCCTGCGTGGCGCCGGCCGTGACCGTGATCTCGCTGTCAACGTTGTACTGGTGGCCGTAGAGGGCGCCGATCTTGGCGACGATGGCTTGCCGCAGCACCGGCGCGCCGCTCATCATCGGATACTGGTTGAAATCGGCCAGCATGGCGTCGTTGACGGCGCTGAGCAGGCTGCGCTCGCAGCCGAAATCGGGGAAGCCTTGGCCCAGATTGACCGCGCCGGCCTGCGCGGCCAGCGTCGACATGCGGGTGAAAACAGTGGTGCCGACCGCCGGCAAGCGGGTGGTGAGCGTGGGCGTGATCGGCAAGTTCGTGCGGCTATTCATGGGCGATAGAGTAGGGGACGGATGGCCTATTCTAGCGCAATCCACCTCTCTGGCAACATGACCTTGAACATGCCCTCGCGGGCGAGGCGGCGCGCCAGTTTCAGCAGGGCTTTGTCCTTGGTGATGAGGACTTCGGCGCCGGCGTCGCGGGCGATTTCGAGGAATTTCTGGTCGGCCTTGTCGCTGCACACCGGCAGCACGATGCTGGACACCGGCGGCGCCACCACCGTGATCATCTGGTCGAAGCGGGCGGCGGCCAGCGGGCGGCTGTCGTCGTCCAGCGGCAGGTGCTTGTAGTGGAGCACGATGTTGTACTCGTCGCGGCAGTCGGAGCGGGTGACGGCTTGCACCGCGCCGCTTTCAATGGCGGCCACCAGCTTGGCCCAGCGCGGATCGTTGAACACGAACAGGTCGAGGCAAACGTTGGTGTCGATAACGATTTTCTTTGGAACAGGTATCATGTAGGGCTAGTAACGTAAAAAATGTCTTTTGGAATCTTATGCTGATAGTGCTTTCCCCGGCAAAAAGTCTCGATCTGGAGACCCCGCCAACCACCAAGCTGCACACGCAACCGTCGTTTCTGGATCACTCCGAGCAGCTGATCAACCGCCTGCGCGAATTTTCGCCGACCGAACTGGGCGAGCTGATGGACTTGTCCGACAATCTGTCGGCGCTGAACGTGGCGCGCTACGCGTCCTGGAGCAAGGATACCAGCGAGGCCCGCCAAGCCGTGATGACGTTCAATGGCGACGTCTATGACGGCTTTGATGCGCGCAGCTTGAAACCTGCGCAGCTCGATTACGCGCAATCGCGGATCCGCATCTTGTCCGGCCTGTACGGCATGTTGCGCCCGCTGGACCTGATCCACCCGCACCGGCTGGAAATGGGCACGCGCCTGAGCAACCCGCGCGGCAAGGATTTGTATTCGTTCTGGGGCGAAACCATCACGCGGGCGCTGAACACGACGGCGCAAGAGCAGGGCGCCGAGACGTTGGTCAACCTCGCGTCCGAGGAATACTTCAAGTCGGTCAAGCCCAAGCTGCTGGACGTGCCGGTGATTACGCCGCTGTTCGAGGACTGGAAGAACGGCAAATACAAAATCATCTCGTTCTACGCCAAGCGCGCGCGCGGCCTGATGGCGCGCTACGCGGCGGTCAAAGGCATCACCGATCCGCAAAAGCTGAAAAAGTTCAACGTGGACGGCTACGCCTTCGACAAAGCCAGCTCGGACGACAAAACCTGGATCTTCCGCCGCAAAATCGCCGAATAAACTCCGGGGTCAGGTCCCCCATTTCTACACGAGCCCTGCCGTAGTTTGCGCTACGGCAGGGCTCGTGTAGAAATGGGGGACCTGACCCCGATTTTTTACTTGGTTTTACATCTTGCCGTTGCTAGTCCAGAAGTTCCACCACTTGCGGCCGGCCTGTTTGCCTTCGTCGAGGAATTTGGAGTTTGGATAGTTCAGCTTGAACACGCGCTCGGTGTCGTTTTTCAGCTCGGTCATGCCCAGCTTGTCGTAGCTGCGGATCATGATGAACAGTGCTTCTTCAATCGACGGCGAGTCGCGGAAGTCGCTCATGATGCCCATCGCGCGGTTAGCCGCTGCCAGGTACGCGCCACGGCGGTAGTAGTAGCGCGCCACGTGGATCTCATACGAAGCCATGGCGTTGAGCAAGTAACGCATGCGGGCCAGCGCATCCGGGGTATACTTACTCTCCGGGAACTTGGTGGTGAGCTCTTTGAAGGCCGCGTACGCTTCGCGCGTGGCTTTCGGATCGCGTTCGGTGGCGTCCTGCTCGTAAACAAAGTTGAGGAAGCTGACCTGGTCGTTGAAGTTGATCAGGCCGCGCAGGTAGTACATGTAATCAACGTTGGCGTGGTTCGGGTGCAGCTTGATGAAGCGCTCGACTTGCGCCAGCGCCTGGGCCTGGTCTTGCGACTTGTAATAGGCATAGGCGATATTCATCTGCGCCTGCTGGGCGTAGGTGCCGAATGGATAGCTCGATTCCAGCTTTTCAAACAACTGAATTGCGCGCTCGTAGTGCTGGCCTTCCAGTTCTTCGTTCGCCTCCGAGTATAATTTCGTAGCGCTCCAACCTTTTGTTTCGTCGGCCTTTTCAGAGAACAGGCCACAACCGGACAAACCAAGCAGAACAACCGTTGCTGCGACTACCGATAATTTTTTTTGCATATCTTTTGCAAGAGACTGTTTAACCAATGTTTTACGAGGCTAATTATAGCCGATAGGATTACCGTGATATTAAACGCAAAGCCGAATTTGGCCGAATCTTCCTCCGAACACGATGCCGACATCGATCTGGCCCTCCACGACGATGACGAGGACGGTCTCGCCCCCATCGAACTCGCGTTGAGCCCAGAACACTGCGGCCAGCGCCTCGACAAGGTCATTTCCGGCTTGGTTCCGCAATTTTCCCGCGGCCGCCTGCAAACCTGGATTACCGACGGCTTTGTCTCGGTCGATGGCAAAACCGCCAAAAGCACCAAGGACACCGTCTACGGCGACGAGAAGGTCATCATTCTGCCCCAACCGGAGCCGGAAGACGAGGCTTTTAAGCCAGAACCGCTTGAACTTAACATTGTTTTTGAAGATGAGCACCTGATTGTCATCAATAAACCGGCCGGAATGGTGGTTCACCCTGGTAACGGCAACTGGTCTGGCACCTTGCTGAATGGCCTGCTGCATTATTGCCCGCAGCTGAGCGGCGTGCCGCGCGCCGGCATCGTCCACCGCCTGGACAAGGACACCAGCGGCCTGATGGTGGTCGGCAAAACGCTGGCCGCGCAGACTGACCTGGTGCGCCAGCTGGCCGCGCGCACGGTCAAGCGCGAGTACTTTGCTTTGGTGTGGGGCACTCCGCGCATTAGCGGTACTATTGATGCCGCGATGGGCCGTCACCCGCGCGACCGCGTCAAGATGGCGGTGTCGACCGGCATGGGCTCGAAGCCGGCCATCACGCACTACACCTTGATTTCCAGCGGTAAGCTGGGCGAGGGCCGTCCTGTCAGTCTGGTGCAGTGCCGCCTTGAAACCGGCCGTACCCACCAGATCCGCGTGCACATGCAGTCGATCGGCTTCCCGCTGGTGGGCGACACGGTGTACGGCAAGCAGCACCTGGCCGATTATTTCCCACGTCAGGCGCTGCAGGCACGCCGCCTGGGGCTGGTACACCCGGCCACCGGCGAACCATGCGAGTGGATGGTGCCGCTGGCGCAAGATTTTGCTGAATTGCTGGTGCGAGCCGGCATCGAGGAACCGGAACAGATTTAATGTCGATACAGCAGCAGTGGTTGGTACCGCACTGGCCGGGTTTGCCAGTCAATATCGGTGTGTTGTCTACCACGCGGCGCGGCGGCGTTAGCCCCGCGCCCTACGATGATGGCATGGGCGGTGGCGGCCTCAATTTGGGAACCCACGTCGGCGACCAGCCGCACAATGTGGCGCACAACCGCGCCATTCTGTGCGAACAGTTGCCGAATGAGCCTGCATGGCTGTCGCAGGTGCACGGTACGGCGGTGGCCAATTTGGCCGATATCAAGCCGCAGCAGGTGCCGGATGCCGACGCCAGCTTCACCACCATGCCCGGCAAGGTATGCGTCATCCTGACGGCCGACTGCCTGCCGGTGCTGTTCTGCGATAAAGAAGGCAAAACCGTGGGCGCAGCCCATGCCGGCTGGCGCGGTTTGGCGGCTGGCGTGCTGGAAAACACAGTGGACACCATGCGCGCTGCCGGCGCCGGCGAGCTGATGGCGTGGATGGGGCCGGCGATAGGTGCTTACCAGTTCGAGGTTGGTGGCGACGTCAAGCAAGCGTTCCTGAACGGCGCGCTGGATGATTCCGGCGTGCGCCACGTCGAAGCGGCATTCAGCCTGATCGACGGCAAGCCGGGCAAGTTCCTGTGCGATATCTACGCACTGGCGCGCTACCTGCTGCACCGCGCCGGGGTGAAAGAGGTGCACGGCGGCGAATTCTGCACCGTGTCCAACTCCGGCCGTTTCTACTCCTACCGCCGCGACGGCGTCACCGGCCGTCAAGCCACTTTGATCTGGATCAAATAAAGGATTAACGCTGCCGCTCGGCCTCTCGGCGGCGGGCTTTACGCTTGCCCGAGCCGGCGATATAAATCAAAGTCCCCAAGGGCAGCACGCAATAGAACAAAAACGTTACAATTCCCGCAACCACGGAGGTTTCCGTTATCGCCATCAAGCCGACGACGTAAATCCAAGCAATAGCAACAATCAGCAGCATTGTGTTTAACTCACTTTAGGGAACCACACATGAATTTGCCCGATCCTCAAGTCATTGCCAACGCGTGGATGTCGCAGATGAGCGACCCCGGGCAGTGGCAATCCTGGTTCAGCGGGGCGCCAACCACGGAGGCGCATCCGCTGGCCGCCATGATGCAGGATGTGGGCGTCCACATCAAGCAGGATGTCATGGAGCAGCTGAAGAACGAATACATGAAGGATTTCGGCGAGCTGTGGCAGGATTTCGTGGCCGGCAAGACCCCGGCCATCAGCGACCGCCGCTTTGCCTCGGCGGCGTGGCAGGGCAATCCGATGTCGGCCTTCAACGCGGCCGCCTACCTGCTCAATGCCAAGTTCCTGACCGCGATGGTGGAGACGGTGGAAGCCACGCCGCAGCAAAAGCAGAAAATCCGCTTTGCCGTGCAGCAGATTGTCGACGCTATGTCGCCAGCCAACTTCCTCGCCACCAATCCCGAAGCGCAGCAAAAACTGATCGAAACCAAGGGCGAAAGCCTGACCAAGGGCCTGGCCAATATGCTGGGCGATATGGGCAAGGGCCACATCTCGCTGTCGGACGAATCGGCGTTCGAGGTCGGCCGCAACCTGGCCATGACCGAGGGTACGGTGGTGTATGAAAACCCGCTGTTCCAGTTGATCCAGTACAAGCCGAAAACCGACAACGTCAACCAGGTGCCGCTGCTGATGGTGCCGCCATGCATCAACAAGTTCTACATTCTGGACTTGCAGCCGGAAAATTCGCTGGTGCGCTATGCGGTGGAGCAGGGCAATACCGTGTTCCTGATTTCGTGGAGCAACCCGGACAAATCGCTGGCCCACACCACCTGGGACGACTATGTCGAAAAAGGCGTGATCGAAGCGATCCGCGTGGTGCAGGACATCACCGGCGAGAAAAAGCTCAACATGTTCGGCTTCTGCGTCGGCGGCACCATCGTCGCGACCGCGCTGGCGGTGCTGGCGGCGCGCGGCGAGCAGGTCGCCAACAGCCTGACCCTGCTGACCACCTTCCTCGACTTCAACGACACCGGCGTGCTGGACGTGTTTGTCGACGAGGCGCAAGTGGCGATGCGCGAGCAGCAGCTCAAGGGCGGCGGCCTGATGCCGGGCCGCGACCTGGCCAGCACCTTCTCCAGCCTGCGTCCGAACGACCTGGTGTGGAATTACGTGCAGTCCAACTACCTGAAGGGCAACGACCCGGCGGCGTTTGACCTGCTGTTCTGGAACTCGGACAGCACCAATCTGCCGGGGCCGATGTTCTGCTGGTACCTGCGCAACACCTATCTGGAGAACAAGCTCAAGACCGGCAAGCTGGTGGTGGCCGGCGAAAAGGTTGAGCTGGGCAAGATCGACGCGCCGGCGTTTGTTTACGGCTCGCGCGAAGACCACATCGTGCCTTGGCCGTCGGCTTACGACTCGCTCAACATCCTCAAAGGCAAGACCCGCTTTGTGCTGGGCGCCTCTGGCCACATTGCCGGCGTGATCAATTCGCCTGTGAAGAACAAGCGCAATTACTGGATCAACGACAGCGGCAAAGCCAGGAACGCCGAAGCCTGGTTCGACGGCGCCACCGAGGTGGCCGGCAGCTGGTGGCCGGAGTGGGCCAAGTTCCTGAGCGACAACGGCGGCAAGCAAGTAAAGGCCAGAGCCAAGCCGGGCAACGCCAAATACAAGGCGATCGAGGCCGCGCCGGGCCGCTATGTGAAGGTCAAAGCGGATTAATTCCGCAGGGGAAAAAGCACCGAAGTTGCCACTAAGTTGTTGAAGTGTAAATTTGGTTGCGTTGCAATAAAGGCCAAAAGTTATATCAGATTGTGCAAGACATGCTTTTTCCCCTCTATAATAGTTAAAGTATGGCACGTGGAAAGCGGACTACCCGTCGGCTTTCTTTCCGATTTTTAGAGACACGCGCTGCGGCGCAATAAACGGACTTGTGATGAGTAGTGCGAAAAAAAATGCTGACCGCCTGATTAAAAAATATCCAAACCGCCGTCTGTACGATACGCAGACCAGCTCGTACATCACGTTGACCGACGTGAAGCAGCTGGTGTTGGACAATGAGGAATTCACCGTTGTCGACGCCAAGACCAATGAAGACCTGAGCCGCAGCATCCTGCTGCAGATCATCCTGGAAGAAGAGGCCAGCGGCGCGCCGATGTTCTCCAGCGACGTGCTGGCACAGATCATCCGCTTCTACGGCCACGCCATGCAGGGCATGATGGGTTCGTACCTGGAGAAGAACGTCCAGGCCTTTACCGACATCCAGCGCAAGTTCACCAGCACCGCGGTGGGCGGCCAGCCGTTCAGCCCGGAGATGTGGACGCAGTTCATGAACGTGCAAGGCCCGATGATGCAGGGCATGATGAACAACTACATCGACCAGAGCAAGAGCCTGTTCGTGCAGATGCAGGAGCAGATGCAAAGCCAGAGCAAGAACCTGTTCGGCACCTTCCCGTTCGCGCCGGTACCGCCGGCGCCGACCGACAAAAAATAAACTATTTTCGCCCGCAAGGGGCGACGAGAAGAACGGCGCAGCGGCTAGTCCCTGCGCCGTTTTTTTTGCAACTAAAACACCACACTTCATTGTTAACGCTAACAAAATCGTTAACTTTCTTGTCGATATTGAATTACTATTTATGCAGCAATGTGATTAATTGTATATATTTCTTTTTAGAATTTAATTCTATTTTAGAAATATCTATCAATCAGTTCATGCATTTATTTCCTTTAAATCAAGGCTGTTAGTACAAGGAAATAGTAGTTCTGTATAGACAATCTCCAGACTATCGGTTTTTTACCGAGGGGGATTCTTTTATCTAAAAAATATGCTGCGGCAGTAAGCCAGTGTTGTAGCGCTACCATTTTTTGTCTGCCGCAGTTCATTCGGGGGAAACATGAAGCATGGTCAGTTAGCAATCAAGGGCAGTAGGCGGGGGCTGGAGTTGACGGCGATAACAACGGCAATGTTGCTGCTGTGCGGCGCCGCGGCGGCGCAGGAAGAGGCGCGCCACTTGTACATCGTGCAGTTGGCGGACAAGCCCGCAGCTTCGTACACCGGCGAGGTGGCAGGCCTGGTCGCAACCAAGCCGGCGCCGGGGCAGCGCTTGAACGTCGAGGCGCCCCACGTGCAGGGCTATATCGCCTACCTGGAGCAGAAGAAGGCGGCGGTACTGAACAGTATTTCTGCCGCCCAGGTTCGGGACAGTTACAACGTGGTGTTCAACGGCTTTTCGGCCATGCTGACTGACGACGAGGTGCGGGCCCTGAAGAAAAGCGGCGGCGTGGCCAAGATCAGCGCCAACGCCCTCAGGCACACCACCACCAGCTACACACCGACCTTCCTGGGCCTGAACAAGCCTGGCGGCCTGTGGGATCAGGCCGGCGGCGAGCGTGCCGCCGGCGAGGACATGATTATCGGCATGCTGGACACCGGCGTATGGCCCGAGAATCCCAGCTTTGCCGATCGCGTCGACGATCACGGCGCGCCGTCGTTCACCGGCACCCAGGTGTTCGATGCGCCGCCCGCGCGCTGGAAAGGGGTGTGCCAGCCGGGACAAGGCTTTTCGCCGGCCAACTGCAATAACAAGCTGATCGGCGCGCGCATCTACCCGCCCGATCCCAAGTATCCGATCTCGGAATACGAGTACCGCTCCGTGCGCGACAGCATCGGCCACGGCACCCACACGGCCAGCACCGCGGCCGGCGTGTCGGGCGTGGCGGCCACGGTGGCCGGCGTACCGATGGGCAAGGTAGGGGGCATGGCGCCGCGTGCGCGGCTGGCGATCTACAAGGTGTGCTGGACGGCCGATTACGGCAACGGCGAACAGAATTCCTGCCCGAACGACAGCACCGTGGCGGCGGTGGAGCAAGCCGTCAAGGATGGCGTGAACGTGCTCAGCTACTCCATCGGCAGCAGCCTCGGCGGCGGCGAGTTCGACGACCCGGTCGAGCTGGCCTTCCTGGGCGCGGCCAACGCCGGCGTGTTCGTAGCGGCGGCGGGCGGCAATGAGGGGCCAGCCAACGAGGAGCCGCAGCCGGTGACCAACATCGCGCCGTGGGTGACCACGGTGGCCAACTCGACCCACAACCGCAGTTACCGGGCCCGCGTCAAGCTCGGTAGCGGTGTCGTGCTCGACGGCGTGTCGAACAATGCCAATACCCCGTCGGCGCCGCTGCTGCTGGCCAAGGACGCGGGCAAGCGCGGCACCCGCCCCGACGACATCCGCATTGCGCAATGCTATGGGCCGGCGGAAAGTCTGGGCATGCCGTTCGACGTCGAGAAGGTCAAGGGCAAGATCCTGGTGTGCGACCGCGGCGGCAACTACCTGGCGGACAAGGTCAAGAATGCGCTGGCGGCCGGCGCAGCCGGGGTGGTGATCGTCAACGTCGATGGCGGCGCCAGCACCTTCCCGGGCCAGCCCTACACCTTGTCGATGGTGCACCTGGGCCTGGCCGAGGGCAAGACCCTGAAAAACTACGTGGCAAGCGCCGGGGCAGCCGGCACGGCCGCGCTGGGCGACGTCTACCCGGTGTACGACAGCAATCCGGCGGCGGCGCCGATCGTCGCCGGCTCGTCCTCGCGCGGCCCCAACGTGGCCGACCGCAACCTGCTGAAGCCGGATCTGGCCGCGCCGGGCACCGACATCCTCGCCGCCGGCCTGCCGTACATGCCGACCGAGGAGGACTTCATGGCGCCCTACACCGGCGGCAAGATGCCGGCGCCGGCGTGGGAATTCATGACCGGCACCTCGATGGCGACGCCGCACATCTCCGGCATCGCGGCCGTGCTCAAGCAGGTACACCCGGACTGGAGCCCGGCAGCCATCAAGTCGGCGCTGATGACCACGGCCTTCGATACCCAGTCCGATGGCCTGGCCGGTGCGCAGTGGTGGGATAACAGCGCGCTCAACACCGGCAAGCTGCCGTGGGGGCAGGGCGCCGGCCAGGTGGCGCCAAGCACCGCCGCCGACCCCGGCCTGGTGTACGACGCCGGCCCCGAGGACTACCGCCGCTTCCTGTGCGGCCAGTCGCTGAAAGTGGCGATCGACTGCGGCGGGGTGACGCCGCTGGCGGCGTCCGACCTGAACCTGCCGTCGCTGGGGGCGGAGGCGGTGCTGTCCTCGCAGAGCCTGCGCCGTACCGTGACCAATGTGGGCGCCAACAGCGCCACCTACACGGCCAGCGCCACCTTGCCCGGCTACAAGGTCGAGGTCAGCCCGGCGACGCTGACGCTGGCGCCCGGCGCCAAGGCTGATTTCACGGTCAAGCTGAGCCGCACCACGGCGCCGATGCACCAGTGGAGCTACGGCAAGCTGACCTGGAGCGACGGCCATGGCCACCAGGTGCGCAGCCCGCTGGTGGCGCGCGCCGCGACGCTGGCGACCCTGCCTTACGTCTACAGCGAGGCGGCCAGCGGCAGCAAGCTGGTGCCGCTGCTGTCTGGCTACACCGGGCCCGTCGGCGCCGTCCGCAGCAATCTGGTGGCGGCCACCCAGGTCGCCTCCACCATCGGCAAGGCGTCGGAATATGCCGATTGCTGGGGCAGCACGGAGGGCGTGGAGGTGACGCCGGTGACCATCTCTCCCGGCACCATGCTGGCCCGCTTCGCGCTCTACAACGCCGACACCAGCGGCGGCCAGGACAGCGATCTCGATCTGTACTTGCTCGACGGCGCGGGCAATCAGCTTGGCGCCAGCGCGGTCGCCGGCTCGGACGAGGTGCTGACCATGCTGAACCCGCCACCCGGCGATTACAAGGTGTGCGTGGTCGGCTACGCGCCCAAGGATGGCAGCGCCAGTTACAAGCTGTCGAGCTGGATGGTGGGGCCGGCCAGCGGTGCGGGCAACCTGAAGCTGACCGTGCCCGGCTTGCTGTACCAGGGCAAGGCCGGCGTGGCCGGCTACAGCTGGTCGGGGCTGGAGAGCGGCAAGCGTTTCCTGGGCATGGTGAATTTCCAGTACGCCGGCGCCAACGAGGCCAGCACGGTAATTGAAATCGACACCACCGACCCGCTGCCGTTGTTGCGCGGCGGCCGGGCCAAGAAGGTCAAGCTCAAGTGATGACGCATACACCAATCAATTTAAAGGGAATTTCCATGAAAAAGTTTCGCTACGTGCTGGCATTGCTCATCAGCAGCAGCCTGCTGGCCGCGGCGCCGGCCATGGCCGACGTCATCGATTTCAACCTGCAGCAAGCGGACGTGTTCGACGGCGGCGCGGTGCTGCACGAGGCCGGCTACGTGCTGGACGTGCTCGAGGGGCCGGTGACGGCTGCGCTCGGCTTGCACGGTACTTCCGGCGCCATTCTCGATCCGTCCGATCCGTTCAGCTGCGAGCTCGTGGCCTGCCCGGTGGGCGACGGTAGCCGCTACTACGCGGGCCTGGGCGACGGTGGCCTGCACCTGGGCCGCAGCGACGGCCTGGCCTTCACGCTCAACGGCCTCGATTACGGTTTCGTCGCCTCGCTGCCGGTGGCCAACGGGATCTACGGGCAACTGGTGCTGTCCGGCACCCGCGTTGGCGGCGGCGCCATCAGCCTCGCGCTCGACTTCCCGAGCCAGGACGGCGACGGCAACTTCGTCTTCAGCAGTGCAACGCTGGGCGCGTTTTCGGGCGTGCAGCTGAGCGGCTTGAACATCAGCGCCTGCGTGTTCACGGACAGCGGCAGCTGCGTCAATTCGCTGGAAGACATGGCCTACGGACAGGCCCAGTTCGCGCTCGATAACATCAGCGTGAGCGCGGTGCCGGAGCCTTCCACCTGGCTGTTGCTGCTGGCCGGTCTGGCCGGGCTGGCGCTGGTGGGGCGCCGCCGCCGTAGCGCTGCGCTGGCGCTGTCGGCCTTGCTGCTTGGGACGGTGCCGCTGGCGCAGGCCAGCACCATTGCCATCGTCACCGGCGACACGACCGGCGCCCCTACCTTCCTGCGCCCGATGCAGTATGGCGGCCCGGATGAATCCGATTACATGGGCTACACGGCGTACCGCCTGTTTGATGTCAACATCCTGCAGAACACGGCTGGCATCCTGTTCGATCTGAGCTGCGGCTTCGACTGCTCGATGTTCCTCTACAAGAGCTTCGACCCTGCCGCGCCGCTGCAAGACTTCATCGCCGGCGATGACAACTATGTCGCCCCGCAAACCGCTGGACTGGGCGGGCCGCTGCGGGCAGGGCATTACAGCCTGGTGGTTACTGGCGACAGCTGGCGCGATTCCGGTTACTTCAGCCTCAGCGTGGTCGGGCTCAAGCCATTTACCATCACTGCCGTTCCCGAGCCTTCGACCTGGCTGATGCTGCTTGGCGGCTTGCTGGCTGTGGGACTCGCAGCGCGCCGCCACGGCCGCCGGGCGCTGGTGCTGGCGTTGCTGGCCGGCGCCGTGCAGCAAGCCAGCGCGGACGTGGTTACCGTGAGCGGCGACACCACCTTCGGGCCGACCTTCCACCGCCCCAGCAACTACGGCGGCGAGCCTAACTCCCTGGGCCAGGACGTCGCGTACCGTGCCTATAACATCAGTGTGACGGCCGAGGCAGGCGAGTTCTCGTTCCTGACGGTCTGCGGCTATAACTGCGGAACCTTTTTGTATGAGGGCAGCTTCAACCCGGCCGATTCCTACCGTAACATACTGGACGGCAGGGCGCTGGGCGGCACCGACGATATGGGGGAAAGCGCTATCTCCGTCTACCTGAGGCGTGGACAGCAATACGTGCTGGTCGTTACCGGCTACGGTGACTACGACTGGGGAGAGTACTTCACGACCATCGCTGGCACCGGTGGCATCAGCATCAGCGCCGTGCCCGAGCCGTCGACCAGCCTGATGTTGCTGGGCGGCCTGATGGCAATCGGCGTGGCCGCGCGGCGCCGGAATAAGGGCCGTTAAACCTAAGCGGCAATGAGGGATGAGGGCGGCGCCAACAACGCCGCCCTCATTTTTTTTGAAATCTCGTTGACACCCGAAATTCTTCGCTGTTAGTATCTGGACATCTTGTGGAAGCGCTTCCACTCCCTGTTCAGACTAAGGAGTTTTCGTGGTAGACCAGACGTTTTCGCCGCCGGCCGATTCGGTTTTATGGCGCAAGGATTTCCTGATTGGCGCGGCCACCGCTGCGTATCAGATCGAAGGCGCAGTGAATGAAGACGGCCGTTTGCCGTCGATCTGGGATACCTTCTCCGCCACGCCGGGCAAGGTGCTGGCTGGCGACACCGGCGAATTCGCCTGTGATCACTATCACCGCTGGGAACAAGACGTGGAGCTGCTGGCCAGCTTGAACGTCGGCGCTTACCGCCTGTCGATTTCGTGGCCGCGCGTGATGACCATCGACGGCAAGCCGAATGACAAGGGCATCGCGTTCTATCGCAATCTGTTGAAGGCCCTGCGCGCCAAGGGTCTGAAAACCTACGTCACGCTATACCACTGGGATCTGCCGCAGCACCTGGAAGACAAGGGCGGCTGGGTCAACCGCGACACTGCATACAAGTTCGCCGAATACGCCGACATGATCAGCAAGCAGCTGGCCGGCTTGGTCGATGCGTGGGCCACGCTGAACGAGCCATGGTGCTCGGCCATGCACGGCTACGGCACCGGTCATCACGCGCCGGGCAAGCAGGACGTGGTGTTTGCCACCCAGGCCATGCACCACCTGCTGCTTGGTCACGGCCTGGCGGTGAAGCATCTGCGCGAGAACGACCCGTCGGCGCAAGTCGGCATCGTCGCCAACGTCGGCCGCGGCACCAGCACCGACACCAGCGAGGCAGGCCAGCGCGCCGCATGGCTGTTTGAGCTCCAGCACAATAACTGGATCCTCGATCCGCTGCTGAAGAAGTCCTATCCATCGGCGCTGTGGGAGCTGTGGCCGGGCGCCGCGCCGACCATCCTGAATGGCGACATGGAGATCATCGGCACGCCGCTGGATTTCCTGGGCATCAATTACTACTTCCGCACCAACGTGATCAGCGACGGTAAGCACGGCTACATTGAAGTCGATCTGGAAGGCGTGGAGCGCACGCAAATGGGCTGGGAAGTTTACCCGGAAGGCCTGCGCCACTTGCTGGTCGGCTTCCACCGCGATTATCCTAACCTGCCGCCGATTTATATCACCGAGAACGGCATGGCGACCGACGACGCCGTGGTCGATGGAGAAGTCAACGACCACCAGCGCATCTCGTTCTTGAACCGCCACCTCGAAGCGGTGAATCAAGCGGTGAAGCAGGGCGTGGACGTGCGCGGCTACTTTATTTGGTCCTTGATGGACAATTTTGAATGGGCCTTTGGTTATGAGCGCCGTTTCGGTATCATCCATGTCGATTACGCCACGCAGAAGCGTACGCTGAAACGCAGTGCAAAGCTGGTGACACAATTTTTGGCGGAGCGAGCCGCCCAAAATTAAGCTACACGAATAGAATAGGGCGCTTCGACGCCCACAAGGGAGACAGACAGAATGTACAAGGCCTCAAAACTGGGCGGCGCAGTGGCGCTTGCCCTGGCAGTCAGCGGTGCAGCGCACGCGCAAGCGCCGTTGAAAGCAACCGTGATTCACTGGTGGACTTCGGGCGGCGAGTCGGCCGCTGTTAAACAATTTGCAGAGGCCTATAACAAGGCCGGCGGCCAATGGGTAGACCAGGCCGTCGCCGGCGCCGACCAGTCGCGCGCCACCACGATTAACCGCATCGTCGGCGGCAATGCGCCGACCGCCGCGCAGTTCAACACCTCCAAGCAGTTCCGCGATTTCGTCGAGCAGGGCTTGCTCAATAACGTCGATGACGTGGCGATTGCCGGCAAGTGGGATCAGATCATGCCGCCGTCGATCCTGCAAGCGATCAAGATCAACGGCCATTTCTACGCCGCGCCGGTCAACATTCACATGCCGGCCTGGTTCTTCTACTCGAAAGCCGCGTATAAAAAAGCCGGCATCACCAACGAGCCGCAGACCTGGGAAGAATTCCTCGCGCAGCTGGCCAAGCTGAAAGCTGCAGGCGTGGTGCCGCTGGCCTTCGGCGGCCAGGTATGGCAAGAGAAGATCACCTTTGACGCCATCTTTGCCATGGTCGGCGGTTCTGACCTGTACCTCAAGGTGTACCGCGACCGCGATCAGAAGGCCGTGATGTCGCCGCAATTTAAGCAAGTGCTGGTCGAGTTTAAAAAGCTGAAAGCCTTCGTCGACGCCGGCTCGCCGGGCCGCAACTGGAACGACGCCACCGCGCTGGTAGTGCAGGGCAAGGCGGGCGTGCAGATCATGGGCGACTGGGCCAAGGGCGAATTCGCCGCCGCCAAGCAGGTAGCGGGCAAGGACTTCGGCTGCTATCCGGGCTTTGGCCCCAAGGCGCCGTACATCGTTGCCGGTGACGCTTTCGTGTTCCCGAAAACGAATGACGCTAACGCGATCAAGGCGCAGAAGCTGTTGGCCAATGTGGTAACGTCGCCAGCGGCGCAAGTGGCGTTCGCCGCGCGCAAGGGGGCGATCCCGATTCGCGGCGACGTCGATGAATCGCAGCTCGATATCTGCGCCCGCCAGGGCTTAGCCATCATGAAGGACAAGACGCGCCAACTGCCTAACACCGAGATGCTGGCCACACCGGATACCACCGGCGCGCTGCAAGATGTACTGACCAGCTACTGGAACAAGAACCAGTCTGCGGACGATGCGCAAAAAGCCTTCGCCCGCGCCATCAAGGGCGAATAAGCCATGGTCAAGAAACGCCAGAACGTTTCATTCGCGGCCTACGTTGCCATCCTGCCGATGGCGCTGACCGTGCTGCTGGCCTACCTCGGCACCATGCTGTGGACGGCCCGCGTATCGGTCAGCAGCTCGCGCACTTTCCCGGCAAGCGACTTTGTCGGCGCGTCGCAGTACATCCGCTTGTTCAATAACGAGCGCTGGCTGCTGTCGCTGCAAAACGTGGCCGTCTACGGCGTGCTGTTTATCGCCGCGTGCCTGATTATCGGCTTCCTGCTGGCGGTGTTCATCGATCAGAAGGTGATGGCGGAAGGCGCTCTGCGCACCGTGTTCCTGTATCCGTATGCGATGTCGTTTGTCGCCACCGGCTTGATCTGGCAGTGGATTTTGAATCCTGAACTCGGTATCCAGGAAGTGCTGCACAAGCTGGGATGGACGGAGGCGCAATTCGATTGGATTGTCGATCAGGATATGGCGATCTACACGATTGTGATTGCCACCGTGTGGCAGGCCTCCGGCCTGGTGATGGCGCTGATGCTGTCCGGCCTGCGCGGCGTGGATGAAGAAATCTGGAAGGCCGCCCGCATCGACGGCATCCCGCGCTGGCGCGTCTACCTGAGCATCGTGCTGCCGATGCTGGGCGCCTCCGTATCGACGGCCTTCGTGCTGCTGTTCGTGATGGTGGTGAAGGTGTTCGACGCCGTGGTTGCGATGACGCAGGGCGGCCCGGGTACGGCCAGCGAAGTGCCGGCCAAATTCATCATGGATTATCTGTTCGGCCGCGCCAATATCGGCCTGGCTTCCGCTGCTTCGATCGTGCTGCTGTTGACAGTATTGGCCATCGTCGCGCCGCTGTACTTTGTGCGCAACCGCCGCGCTGCATTGGGGGCATGATGGGACAAGTTGTGAAACTCGATAAAACTACCGGCGGCGCCAACGCAGCCGCCGCTGCCGAAGCGCTGCATCCGAACGCCGCCAACGACGCCAGCATCCCAACGCCGCGCCCGCGCCGCAGCGGCGCCTGGACGCCGGCCCGCATCGGCGTGTATGGTTTCCTGATCGTGGCGGCGCTGTTCTTCCTGCTGCCGCTGTACGTGATGCTGATAACGTCGGTGAAGCCGATGGAAGAAATCCGCCTTGGCACGCTGTTCGCGCTGCCGCAGAACTTCACGCTGGAGCCGTGGGTACAGGCGTGGTCTTCGGCGTGTACCGGCCTTGAATGCAACGGCATCAAGGGCGGCTTCTGGAACTCGGTCGCCATCGTCGTGCCAAGCACCATCCTGTCGATTGCCATCGGCGCGGTGAATGGCTATGCGCTGTCGTTCTGGCGTCCGCGCGGTGCAGGCTTCCTGTTCGCCATCCTGATGATGGGCGCTTTCATCCCGGTGCAGGTGATGATTTACCCGCTGGTGCGGGTGCTGGCGGCGGTGGATTTGTTTAGCTCCCTGCCGGGCATCATCATCATCCACACCATCTTCGGCATGCCGGTGATGACGCTGTTGTTCCGTAATTACTACGCCGCGCTGCCGCTGGAATTGTTCAAGGCCGCGCGTATCGACGGCGGCGGTTTCTGGCGCATCTTCTTGCAGCTGATGCTGCCGATGTCGACGCCGGTGATCGTGGTCGCCGTCATCATGCAGGTGACCGGTATCTGGAACGACTTCCTGCTGGGCCTTGTATTTGCAGGCTCCGAGCATTTGCCGATGACCGTCCAGCTGAATAACATCATCAACACCACCACCGGCGAGCGCCTGTACAACGTGAATATGGCGGCGACCATTTTGACGTCGGTCGTGCCGCTGGCGCTCTACTTTATTTCCGGCCGCTGGTTCGTGCGCGGCATCGCTTCTGGCGCAGTGAAGGGTTAAGAACATGTCTAACGTAGCTATTCGTAATTTGCAGATCCAGTTGGGCGGCAACAAGGTCATCGAGTCGCTCAACCTCGACGTCAAAGCAGGGGAGTTCGTGGTGCTGCTCGGCCCTTCGGGCTGCGGCAAATCGACGCTGCTGCACAGTATCGCGGGCTTGATCGATACCAGCGCCGGCCAGATTGAAATCGGCGGCAAGGATATGACGTGGGCCGATCCAAAAGACCGCGGCATTGCGCTGGTGTTCCAGTCGTACGCGCTGTATCCGACCATGAATGTGGAATCGAATATGTCGTTCGGCCTGCGCATCAACGGCACGCCGAAGGCGGAAATCGCCCGCCGCGTTTCGCGCGCTTCGGAGATGCTGCAACTGGGCCCGCTGTTGAAGCGCAAGCCGGCCAATCTGTCGGGCGGCCAGCGCCAACGCGTCGCCATCGGCCGCGCGATTGTGCGGGAAGCGGATGTGATGCTGTTCGATGAGCCGCTGTCCAACCTCGACGCCAAGCTGCGCACCGAATTGCGCCGCGAGTTGAAGCAGCTGCACAAGCAGCTGGGCGCCACCATGATCTATGTCACCCACGACCAGGTGGAAGCGATGACGCTGGCGCAGCGCATGGCGGTGATGAAGGGCGGCGTGGTGCAGCAGTTCGATACGCCGGACGTCATCTACAACACGCCGGCCAATCTGTTCGTTGCCACCTTCCTTGGTTCGCCCGGTATGAATTTGTTCAAGGGCGAAGTAGAACAGCAAGGTGGCCGCACCATCTTCAAAAATGAACACCTGTCGGTGGATGTCACCGATTATCCATTCCAGCAGCCGCTGACCGGCAAGCACGCGTGTGTGCTCGGTGTGCGGCCGGAAGACATCGACGTCGGTCATGGCGACGGCGTTGGTCAGGCAGTGCGCGCATCGGTCTCGCTGATCGAAGCCATGGGCGCGCATCGCGTTGTATGGCTGGACTTCCACGGCACGCAAGTTGCGGGCATCGTGCAAGACCAGCAGCCGATTGAACCCGAGAAGGAGATTAGCTTCTCGATTCGTACTAATCGTATTTCCCTGTTTGATGGAGCCAGCGAACAGCGGCTCTGACAAAACCGTAGTTGGTAGTTAGCTTTAGCACCGGGTCTGCCACGGTATGGCCCGACGCCTCCGCGCGTCTCGTGGTGGAAGCGGTTCCACTTGAAAAGAAAACGAGGAGATAGACCAGTGAAAAAAACGATATTAGCTCTCAGCATTGCGCAAATCGCGCTGGCGTCCGGCGCGGCTTACGCTCAGTCGGCGGCGGCCGATGCGCCGGCCGCTTCCGGCGGCGAGGTCGAAAAAATCATCATCACCGCCACCCGCCGCGACACGCTGGTGCAGGACACGCCGCTGGCCATCACCGCGTACACGCAGGACACGCTGGCCAACAACCAGGTTAAGGATTTGGCGACCATGACCGCCATGGTGCCTAGCCTGGTGGTGGAGCCGCACAGCGACTCGGGTGGTGTGCACGTCTACATGCGCGGCGTGGGTTCGGCCAACCACACGGAGCTGGGCGACCCGGCGGTGGCGTTCTACGTGGATGGCATTTACGTCGCGCGTCCGCAAGGCGCCACGGCGCTGATGTACGACTTGAATCACGTCGAGGTGGCGCGCGGCCCACAGGGCACGCTGAACGGCCGTAACTCGACTGCCGGCGCGGTGAATCTGGTATCGGGCGCGCCAAGCACCTCGAAAGTATTCGGCTCGGCCAGCGTGACCGTCGGCGATTACCACCGCCTGCAAACGCAGGCCATGATCAACATCCCGCTGAGCGACGACATTGCGCTGCGCATCGCCGCGATTAAAGACCAGCATGACGGCTATGTCGATTTCCGCAAAGGTTCGAATGTGATGCCGGGCGCGCAGAAGTACGGCGCCGGCAACCAGCAGGGCGCGCGCGCGTCGCTGCTGTGGAAGTTCACGCCGGATTTGAAGGCGACCTTCATCGCCGACTACTACGCCGACACCGGCGCCGGCAACATCTATCTGGCGGCCGAGCCAAAGGCTGGTCAGGAACTGCGCTCGGCGCTGATCGATACGGTCGGCACGCTCGATCAATCCATCGTCACCGCCAAGGGCAAGGTGCAATGGCGCCCGGTTGATGGCATCGAGGCGCAGTACCTCGGCGCGTGGAGCCGCCTGAAACGCAGCAACGCCAGCGATGCGGATGCCGGTTTCTACCCAGGCTTTAAAGCGGAGAACCGCACCGAATGGGGCCAATTCGACAGCGTGTCGAACGAGCTGCAACTGCGCTCGGATAGCGAAGCGCCGTTGCAATGGGTGGGCGGCCTGTTCTTCTTCAAGGAGAAAAACAAGATCCGCTTCGACATCGACCGCAGCCAGATCTCGGAAGAGATGCTGGCGCAGAGCATTGCCACCGGCAGCGTGATCTTCGTGCAGCCGACCGTGGGCCAGTATGCATCGGCCATGTCCTTCATCCAGGGCAATCGCCAGCTGCATTCGAAGGCCGCCTTCGCGCAAGCCAGCTATGAGCTCGATCCAGTGTGGAAGCTGACCGCCGGCGCGCGCTACACCAAGGATCACAAGTTCGACATCGGCGGCCAAAACTGGGCATGCCCGAACTGGCCCGATAACGCGCCGCGCGGCGCGACCCTGACGCCAAACCAGATCGCGCAACTGGTGACGCCGGGCGTAGGCACCATCAACACCCACAACATCGGGCCCGGCGGAACGGTGAATCAGGCAACCTGCGGCAACACCTACGGCGACAACACCGCCGATCTGGCCTACGGCCAAGCGACGTGGCTGGGCCGCGTGGAGTACAAGGTATCGAAAGATATCCTGACCTTCGCATCGGTCACCACCGGCTTCCACTCGCCGGCCATCGGCGACGGCGGCGCGACCACCAAGCCTGAAAAGCTGACCAGCTATGAATTCGGCTTCAAGTCGGATCTGCTGGATCGCCAGCTGTCCTTGAACATCGACGCGTTCTGGATGAAGTACAAGGACAAGCTGGAATCGCAAGTGGTGAACAACACGCTGCAAAACTTCAATGCGGCCGGCGCTTCGGTGAAAGGTATCGAAGCTGAATGGGCATGGCGCCCGACCAGTGTTGACCGCTTCAGCGGCAACGCCACCTGGCTGAAAGCGCGCTATGACGACTTCCTGTCCTGCGACGTCGATGCAGCGCGCGCCAACGGCCAGTCGTGCGGCACCACCGCGCCAACCGTCAACGTGGGTGGCAGCGTATTGAAACACGCGCCGACGTTTGCTTCCACGCTGATGTACGAGCATGACTTCGACACCGGCAAGGGCCGCATCACGCCGCGTATCTCGGCGCATTATGAGACCGAATCGTTTGTTGGTTCGGGCGCGTTCTCGGACGATGTGCCGGGCCATCCGGGTGTAAAAATGCAGAAGGCTTACACCACGCTGGATCTGAGCGTGCGCTATGAACCGCGCGGCAAGGCCTACACCGCCGAGCTGTTTGTGAACAACGCGACCGACAAGGAAGTGAAGTACGACGCGATCGAGGTTTGCACCCAGGTTGGCGCACCATGCCAGCCGAAGCAGCAGATCTGGGCGGCGTACTACAACAATCCGCGCACCTTGGGCGCGCGCGTATCGATGAAGTTCTAAGGTTGTAGTTGTAGGGGGTAGTAGTGTCTTTGGGCTGGCGCCGTCCCCGCGCCAGCCCTTTTTTTGCATGCTAATATCGAATATGTCTTGGCCGTGGAGACCGCATCTTGAGTACCGTGATATTTTGGTTTCGCAACGACCTGCGCTTGCATGATCAACTGGCGCTGCGCGCCGCTTGCGAGGCTGGAACGCGCCAGCTGGTGCCGGTGTACTGCCTGCCCGATTTCCACGAGCAGAGTCAATTCGGCTTTGAACGTGTTGGACTGCATCGCCGCGCGTGGCTGGCGGCTGCGCTGCAGGACTTGGCGCAGCAGCTCGATCAGCTAAATTGCCCGCTGCTGATTTGCCAGGGGCCGGCCGCCATCACGCTTCCACGGCTGGCGCGCGCAGTCGGCGCACACAGCGTGGTGTGCGAGGACATCGCCGCGCCGCAGGAGCAGGCGGAAGTTGCGGCATTGCGTGCCGCCGGACTGCAGGTGCAGCCTATCTGGCAGAGCAGCTTGCTCGATCCGTCCGTTCTGCCGTGGGAAGCGGCGGCCTTGCCGGCTTCCTTTACGCCGTTCCGGCAAGCGGTGGAACGCGCGCAATTAGCGCCGCCGGTGCCGTTGCCGGCGCCGGCCAGTTTGCCGCCTTGGCCGTCCGGCGTGACGCTGCCTCAAGACCTGCTTGCATCGCCGCTTGCGCCGCCCGGGGCGGACGATGCGCGTTCGTCGCTGGCTGGTCTGACGGGCGGCGAAACCGCGGGCAGGGCGCACCTGGCGAGTTACCTGCAGCGCCAACTGCCGGCCACCTACAAGCAGACCCGCAATGGCCTCACTGGATTGGACTACTCCAGCAAGTGGTCGCCATGGCTTGCCAGCGGCGCGCTGTCGGCCCGCTATATTGTGGCGGCGTTGCGGCAGTTTGAAGCGGCGCATGGCGCCAGTGATGGCAGCTATTGGCTATGGTTTGAATTGCTATGGCGTGACTATTTCCGTTTCCTGCATCTGCAACACGGCATCCGCCTGTATCACGCGCGCGGCCTAAGCTCATTGCCCAAGCCTGCCCACGACGCCGCCATGTTTGATCGTTGGCGCACCGGCGCCACGGGCCAGCCGCTGGTCGATGCCGCCATGCGCGAATTACAGGCGACAGGCTATATGAGCAATCGCTTGCGGCAGGTGGCGGCCAGTTACCTGATCTACGAAATGGGTGGTGATTGGCGCGCAGGGGCGGCCTGGTTCGAATCGCAATTGATCGATTACGATGTCTACAGCAACCAGGGCAACTGGCTGTACATCGCCGGCCGTGGCAGCGATCCGCGTGGCGGCCGCCGCTTCAATGTCGACAAGCAGGCCGCGGAGCACGACCCCGATGGCGCCTATCGCCGTCTTTGGGCCGCCTGAATGTTATGTGCGTGTTATGTGCGGCCCTGCACAGCGGCTGCACTCATCAGCTCATCGATCAAGGCCAGCGAACTTTCGCCGCCCAAGCTGTACGGATCAAACGCCGGCAGCACAGAGTAGCGCAGCAGCGTGCCGGCGTTGAGTTTATCCAGGTTGGTCTGCCCCATCGTCCAGCTGGCGTAGCGGCGCTCGCTGATTTCCTCGTAGCGCAGCAAGGTCACGTCGGTGTGCCGCGGGTCGTTCATGATGCGGTTATACAGGCGGTTCACCTGCTCGCGTCCACCCTCCAGCACTTGCAGGTACATCCGATCGCTGTGACACAACACGCCGGTAATGCCGGCGGGCGGGTTATTGTGCCGCGATTGGTGCAAAATCTCGATGACGGCGAAATCGGTTTCGACTGCGGAGCGGCTGGCATACAGTAGGCGAACAAGCATGGTAACTCCTTGGTCAACGTTTGATCAAAGCGAGGAATTCGCGCCGCAGCGCAGGATCTTTCAGGAAGGAGCCGTGCATTACGCTGTTAATCATGCGCGCATCGTTGTCCTTGACGCCGCGCCACTGCATGCAAAAATGATCGGCTTCCATGATGACCGCCAGACCGTCCGGCTGCACCTTTTCTTGCAGCAGTTCGGCCAACTGCACCACCGCTTCCTCTTGAATCTGCGGGCGGCTCATGATCCAGCTAGCCAGCCGCGCATACTTCGACAGGCCGATCAGGTTGGAATGCTGGTTCGGCATCACGCCGATCCACACCTTGCCCATCACGGGACACAGGTGATGCGAGCAGGCGCTGCGTACCGTGATCGGGCCGATGATCATCAGCTCATTCAGGTGCGAGACGTTGGGGAACTCGGTCACCGACGGCGCTGAGGTATAGCGGCCGCCGAACACCTCCTGCAAATACATTTTGGCGACGCGGCGCGCGGTGTCCTGGGAGTTGTGATCGTTGGTGGTATCGATCACCAGGCTTTCCAGTACGCCCTGCATGCGCAGGCTCACTTCGTCGAGCAAGGCATCCAGTTCGCCGGGCTCGATGTAGTCGGCGATGTTGTCGTTGGCGTGGAAGCGGGCGCCGTGCTGCATGAGGCGCGCGCGGATGCGTTCGGACACCGGAGTGGTGTCGGCCCGGTAGGCAATTGCCTGTTCATTCATGGTGATTATTCCCTGGGTTTCACAGCATGCCTGGGTTGCGCTGCCAGATGCTGAAGCACAGCGCCGTCGCAAAACTCACCCAGCCGATGTAAGGCAGTAGCAGCGCCGCAGCGATTCGGTCGCGGCGCTTGAAGACCACGATGGTGGCGGCAATCATCAGCCACAGCACGATGATGCACGCGAACGCCAACGCGCCTTGGTGCCATGCAAAGAACAGCCAACTCCACAGCGCGTTCAGCACCAGCTGCGCCACGTACAACTGCAAAGCGGGTTTGGCATGTTCGGTGCGCGCGATGCGCCATGCAGCAACCGCCATCAGTAAATACAGCAGCGTCCACGCGGGGCCGAACAACCATGCCGGCGGCGCCCACGAAGGCTGGTCGAGTTGAGCGTAAAACACTGGCGCGCTGGCTGATCCAGCGGCGCCCAGTGCTGCAAAGCCGGCCGTCAAAGCGATCCAGGCCACTAGGGAGAGAGCGGAGCGTAAAGTCATGGGCATCGGTCAGGTAAGCGGATGCACCATGTTACTACCGATGGATAAAAAAAGCTACTGATCAGTAGCGTGCGCTAAAAAGGGCCGCTTTTGCGGCCCTGCGGGGTTAGGCTGGTGCGGCGACCGAGCCGCGCATTGTCACCGTGACCGGGAACTCGCGCGTGATATCGTGCTGGGTGCCATAGCAGATGTTGAGCAGCCAGCGCACGGCGTTCTGCGTCAGCTGCTGCATCGGGATGTGCACCGAGGTCAAACCCGGCGACGAGAATTCGGCCGAGTAGTCATCGTCGTAGCCGACGATCGACACGTCCTGCGGCACGCGGATGCCGGCGCGGTGGAAGCAGGACATCGAGCCTATCGCCATTTCATCGTTGGCGCAGAACAGGCCCGTGAAGTGGCGGCCCTCGTTGATCAGCTGCTGCGTGGCGGCGAAACCGCCCTCGCGCGAGAAGTCCGATGGAATCAGGCGCACCGCGTCGCGCGCTATGCCTTGCCGCGCCAGTTCGTCGAAGAAGCCGCGCAGGCGCTCCTCGTTGTCCGAGGTGCCGGTGGGGCCGGAGATGACCGCCAGCTGCCGGTGGCCGGCATCAAGCAAGGTGCGCGCGGCCAGCTCGCCGCCGTGGTAGTGATCGGGGCAGAACGACGACGTCTCCAGCGCCGGACTGCGGCGGTTCAGGAAAGCCATCTTCGGATGCATTTTATGCAGCATCTGCATGTCTTCATCGAGCAGGTCATGGCCCAGCACCACGATGCCGTCGCAATCGCGGCCGATCAGGAACTTGACCGCTTCAATCGCCTCCTCGCGCGGCGTGCCGTCGCCGCAGCCGGTGGCCACCACCACGTGGCGGCGCATGGCGCGCAGTTCGATGTCGGTCTGTTTGAGGATGGTGCCGTAGTAGGCGCCGAAGAAGGAGGGAGCGAAAATGCCGATCATGCCCAAGGACTGCGCCGATAAAGAGCGGCCGATGGAAGAAGGGCGGAAGTTCAGCTGTTCGATGGCGGCTTGGACTTTTTTCATCGCTTCGGCCGATACCGGGCCTGCGCCCGAAATGGCGCGCGATGCTGTCGACATGCCTACACCCGCGAGCATTGCGACGTCTTTCAGTGTTGCCACACAATCTCCTATGAAGAACAATGTACAAAGGGCGTTAAGCCACTATCGTAACATGGTATAATCGTCGATTGCTCGTAATCTTTGTGACGTTTTAAGCAACCATCATGCAATCGCAACCACTCTCCCGTCTTCCTAAGCCAGCCGCCGGCGCGCCAGCACCGAAAGTGGGCTTCGTATCGCTCGGCTGCCCTAAAGCGCTGGTCGACTCCGAACAGATTCTGACCCAGCTGCGCGCTGAAGGTTACGAGACCGCCAAGTCCTACGACGGCGCGGATCTGGTGATCGTCAACACCTGCGGCTTTATCGACGCCGCCGTGCAGGAATCGCTGGACGCCATCGGCGAAGCGCTCGCCGAAAACGGCAAGGTGATTGTGACCGGCTGCCTCGGCGCCAAGAAGGACACCGACGGTTCGGACTTGATCACCAAGATCCACCCGAAGGTGCTGGCTGTCACCGGCCCGCACGCGCTGGGCGAGGTGATGGACTCGGTGCACTTGCACCTGCCGAAACCGCATGAGCCGTTCATCGACCTGATTCCGCCGCAAGGCATCAAGCTGACGCCTAAGCATTACGCTTATCTGAAAATTTCGGAAGGCTGCAATCACCGCTGCTCGTTCTGCATCATCCCGTCGATGCGCGGCGACCTGGTGTCGCGGCCTATCGGCGAACTACTGCTGGAAGCCGAGAACCTGTTCAAGTCGGGCGTGAAAGAACTGCTGGTGATCTCGCAAGACACCTCGGCTTACGGCGTGGACGTCAAGTTCCGCACCGGTTTCTGGAACGGCCGCCCGATCAAGACCCACATGACGCAGCTGATGGAAGCGCTGGGCGAACTGGCCAAGTCCTACGGCGCGTGGGTGCGCATGCACTACGTCTATCCATACCCGCACGTGGACCAAGTGATCCCGCTGATGGGCGAACACGTACTGCCATACCTGGATATCCCGATGCAGCACGCGCATCCTGATGTACTGAAGCGCATGAAGCGTCCGGCCAGCGGCGAGAAAAACCTGGATCGCATCCTCGCGTGGCGCAAGATGAACCCAGACCTGACCATCCGCTCGACCTTCATCGCCGGCTTCCCTGGCGAGACCGAGGCAGAATTCGAATACCTGCTGGACTTCCTGAAAGAAGCGCAGATCGACCGCCTGGGCTGCTTCGCCTACTCGCCGGTGGAAGGAGCAACCGCCAATGAACTGGCAAATCCAGTGCCTGAAGAAGTGCGCGAAGAGCGCCGCGGCCGCGTCATGCTGCTGCAAGAAGAAATCTCGAAAGCGCGCCTGAAAGCGAAAGTCGGTAAGACCGTGCGCGTGTTGATCGATGAAGTCAACCGCACCGGCGGCGTAGGCCGTTCGGCTGCCGATGCGCCGGAAATCGACGGCGTGGTGTACGTCAAGCCGCCGTTTGAACCGCACAAGAAACTGGCGGTGGGCCAGTTCGTTGATGTGAAAATCACGACATCGGATGCACACGACTTGTGGGGCGAGGCGCTTTAAGCGTTCGATTTTCGAATCATCCTCTATAATAAAGGCGGACTAGCGTAACGGCAGTCCGCCTTTTTTGTTAGATGAGCTTATGCCTGACTTGAGATTTCTGGCGGCGCTTGCCGCTTGCATGTTGATGGCCTCGGCCACTGCGGCTGAAGCGCCGGTCATGCTGGAAGAAATGACCAGCACCGAGCTGCGCGCGCGCATCGACGGCGGTGCGACCACCGCCATTATTCCCATCGGCGGCACCGAGCAAAGCGGCCCGTATATCGCGCTGGGCAAGCACAACGTGCGTGCTACCGTGCTGGCACGGATGATCGCGCAAAAGCTGGGCAACGCGGTGGTGGCTCCGGTGGTCGCCTACGTCCCGGAAGGCAGCATCACGCCGCCCGCAGGCCACATGAAGTTTGCCGGCACCTTGTCCATCCCCGAATCCACGTTTGAAGATTTGCTGTTCGCGGCCGGCCAGAGCCTGCGACAGCACGGCTTCCGCCACATCGTCTTGGTGGGCGATCATGGCGGTTATCAAAAAAGCGAAACGCGCGTGGCCCAGCGCTTGAACAAGGCTTGGGCCAAGGATGGCAAGGCCGGCGCACTGGCGCTGCTGGCCTACTACGACGTGACGCAAGATCCTTTCATCGCCGACCTTGAAAAGCGCGGCTACAGCAAGGCCGAAATCGGCCTGCACGCCGGCCTTGCCGACGCGTCGCTGATGCTGGCTACTGATAAATCCCTGGTCCGCAGCGAGGCGCTGGCGCGTAGTCCATCACCGACCGTGAACGACGGCGTGCGCGGCGACGCGCGGCGCGCCACTGCCGAATTGGGCAAGCTTGGCGTGCAGCGTATCGTCGATACCTCGGTTGCTGCGATTTCTGCTTTTGCGGCGCATGGCGCGCCGTCCACTTCTAGTAAAGAATCCAAATGAAAATTAATCATATCGTCTATGCGGCCTTGGCCGCCACCGGTCTGATCGCCGCAGGAGGCTTGCTTGCGGCCCAATCGGGCACCGCGCCGGCTGCTTCGGCCGCCGTACCTGCCGCCGCACCGGCGAACGTGTATGCCGGCATCGCGCCGTCGAATCTGAGCCCGGCCGTGCGTGACCACCTGCCGCGCGTGTACGTACCGAATCTGCGTTCCAATGACGTCTACGTGATTGACCCGGAGACCTTGAAAGTCGTGGACAAGTTCAAGGTCGGCGTCGGCCCGCAGCACGTGGTGCCAGGCTGGGATCTGCAATCGCTGTGGGTGGCGAATAACGCCGAGCGCACCAACAAGGGCAGCCTGACGCCTATCGATCCGCGCACCGGCAAGCCGGGCACGCAGATTCCGGTCGATGATCCATACAATATGTACTTCTCGCCGGACGGCAAATCGGCCATCGTGGTGGCGGAAGCCTTGCACCGCCTGGACTTCCGCGATCCGAAGACCATGCAGATGCAGTACGCCATCGACGTGCCGCAATGCGGCGGCATCAACCACGCCGATTTCTCGCCGGACGGCCGCTATGCCATGTTCACCTGCGAATTCGCCGGTTCGGTGGCGCGCATCGATCTGCAAACGCGCAAAGTCGAGGGCTACCTGAAGCTGTCGATGCCGGCCACGCGCTTCTCGGAAAAAGATCCGATCGACCAGCTGCTGGCGAATGAGGTGTGCAGCAAGAAGAAGGGCATGCCGCAGGATATCCGCGTTTCGCCGGACGGTAAGCGCTACTACATCGCCGACATGGATGCAGACGGTGTGCACATTGTCGATGCGGCCTCGTTCACCAAGGTTGGCTTCATTCCGACCGGCGTTGGCGCGCACGGCCTGTACCCAAGCCGCGACGGCACCAAGCTGTATGTGGCGAATCGCGGCACGCACAACATCCACGGCAAACCGAAAGGCAAGGGCCGCGTAACGGTAATCGACTTCGCTACCGAGAAAGTAGTGGCGCAGTGGCCGATTCCCGGCGGCGGCAGCCCGGATATGGGCAACGTCAGCGCAGACGGCAAGTACCTGTGGCTGTCGGGCCGCTTTGACGATGTGGTGTACCGCATCGACACAGCCAACGGCGACGTGAAGAAGGTCAAGGTCGGCCAGGAACCGCACGGCTTGACCGTGTGGCCGCAACCGGGCCGCTACTCGCTGGGCCACACCGGCAATATGCGATGAGCGCGAAGAAGTCTCCACAAACGGCGCTGATCCACACGGATTATCAGGCGCCGGAGGGCTTTGCTGCGTTTCCGAGCGCGATTCATCATGCCTCCACGGTGCTGTTCAAGAACGTGGCGGCCATGCGCTCGGGTGATTGGAAAGAGAAGAACGCCTATACCTACGGCCTGCACGGCACGCCGACCACTTTCACGCTGGAAGCGCGGCTGGCTGAAATCGAAGACGGCAAGCACTGCTTGCTGGCTCCGAGCGGCTTGGCGGCCATCGCCATGGTGGACTTTGCGCTGCTCAAATCCGGCGATGATGTGCTGTTGCCCGATAACGTTTATAACCCGAACCGCGAACTGGGGCGCTGGCTGTCGGCCGATTACGGCATCACTGCACGCTATTACGATCCGCTGATCGGCGAGGGCATTGCGGCGCTGATCCAGCCGAACACCAAGCTGATTTGGACCGAGGCGCCTGGCTCTGTGTCGATGGAAGTGCCGGACCTGCCTGCCATCTGCAAGGCTGCGCATGAACGCGGCGTGCTGGTGGCACTGGATAATACCTGGGCGGCCGGCCTTGCGCTGCGCGGCTTTGACCTCGGCGTGGACATCATCATGCAGGCGCTGACCAAGTACCAATCCGGTGGTTCGGATGTGCTGATGGGCGCCGTGATCACGCGCGACCGCGATCTGCACGACCGCATCAGCCTCGCACACATGCGGCTCGGCATGGGCGTGGGCGCGGACGACGCCTACCTGGTATCGCGTGGCTTGCCGACCATGCGCCTGCGTTTTGATGCGCACGACGCTGCGGCCCGCAAGCTGGCGGCGTGGCTGCAATTGCGGCCCGAGATCACCAAGGTGCTGCATCCGGCTTTCCCGGATTGCCCGGGCCACGAGATCTGGAAACGCGACTTCAGCGGCGCGGGCGGCTTGTTCTCGGTGCTGTTCGATGAACGCTACACGGAAGAACAAACCGACCGCTTTGTCGACTCGCTCAAGCTGTTCAAGATCGGCTATAGCTGGGGCGGTGCGAATAGCCTCGTCATGCCGTACCGCATACAGCATATGCGCAAGAACTGGACGGACAAGGGGATACTGGTTCGCTTCAACGTCGGGCTGGAAGACGTGAATGATTTGATCGCGGATATAGAGCGTGCATTTGGAGAGCTGTAATGAGTAAGTTCTGGAGCAAGGTGGTACACGGCTTGACGCCTTACACCCCGGGCGAGCAGGTGCAGATGCCGGGCCTCGTCAAGTTGAACACCAACGAGAATCCATACGGCCCGTCGCCCAAGGCTATCGCCGCGATGCAGGCTGCCGCCGGGGATGGCCTGCGCAAGTATTCCGATCCCTCCAACGCGGTGGTGAAGGATGCGGTGGCGCGCCGTTTCGGTTTGACCCGCGAGCAGGTCTTCGTCGGCAATAGCTCGGACGAAGTGCTGGCGCATACCTTCCACGCCTTGCTCAAGCATGACTTGCCGCTGCTGGCGCCAGACATCAGCTACAGCTTCTATCCGACTTATTGCAGCTTGTATGGCATCGAGTGCTTGCAGGTGCCGTTGAATGAGCGCTTTGAGATCAACATCGCCGACTACAACCAGCCGTGCGGCGCCATCATCATCGCCAATCCGAATGCGCCGACCGGCATTGGCCTGTCATTGGAGCAGATCGAAGCGCTGGTGGCGGCGCACCCGGAGCAAGTAGTGGTGATTGACGAGGCTTATGTGGACTTCGGCGGCCAAAGCGCTGCGGCGCTGCTGGGCCGCTACGACAATCTGCTGGTCATCCAGACGCTGTCGAAATCGCGTTCGCTGGCCGGCCTGCGCGTGGGCTTTGCGGTCGGCCATCCTGACTTGATCGCAGGCCTGGAACGCGTGAAGAACAGCTTCAATTGCTACCCGCTAGGCCAAGTGCAGCAAGCTGGCGCGGTCGCCGCGCTGGACGACGTGGCGTACACCGAGCAAACCTCGAACGCCATCATCGCCAGCCGCGCGTGGCTGACGGCGCAGTTGCAGGCGCTGGGCTTCGAGGTGCTGCCGTCGCAGGCCAACTTCATTTTTGCCCGCCATCCGCAGCACGACGGTGCGCAATTGGCGAAAGGATTGCGCGAGCGTGCCATCCTCGTGCGCCATTTCACGGCGGAGCGCATCAATCAGTTCCTGCGCATTTCCATCGGCACCGATGAGGAATGCAGCAAGCTGGTGGACGCGCTCAAGCTGATCCTGGCTTAATCTTCAAACGCGCAAAGCTGATGATTGCGCCGGCTGCTGCAAAGACGGCGGCCGCGATCAAGGCGTCGCGCGGGCCTGCGCTCCCCGCCAGCAGGAAGCAGCCTGCCACGGTCGCCGCACCAATTGCTTGCCCAGTGAGCCGCGCGGTGGCGACCATGCCGCTGGCGCTACCGGCGCGGGCCAAGGGCGCGCTGCCCATGATGGCCTTCATGTTCGGCGCTTGAAATAAGCCGAAGCCGATGCCGCACAATGCCATGCGCCATGCGATATCCCAATCCGATGGCGCGGACGGCAGCGCGATCAGCGCCAGTATGCCTGCGCACATCAGCACCAACCCTGTGCAGCCCAAGGCGCCCGCTGTAAAGCGTTCGCTGAGGCGGCCGGCGACTGGTCCCATCACACCAACCATGACAGGCCACGGCGTAATCAGGAAGCCGGTGGCGATGGCCGTGCGGCCCAGCGCTTCAAAATAAAACGGCAGCGCCACGAAAGCCGCGCCTTGTACCGCGAAGGTGCAGACCGCCGTCAGCGCGGATAGCGAAAACATCGGAATGCGGAACAAGTCCACCGGCAGCAGCGGCGCTGGATGTTTGCGCTGGCGATGCAGCAGCAAGCCGAAACAGAGCAGGGCAATCGCTAATTCCGCCAGCCAGTGCTGCGGCGCTGCGCCATGCGCGCCTTCGCCGACCAGCAGCACCAAGCTGCCGAAAGCGATGGCGTTATAGCTGGCTGCCAGGTAATCGAAACGATGCGTGCTGCGCGCGTTGCCAGGCAGCGCTTGCCGCGCTACCAGCCATGCCGTCACGCCGAACGGCACGTTTAACGCAAACAGCCATGGCCAGGTAGCCACCGACAAAATCGCGGAGCTAACCATCGGCCCTGCCGCAAAGGCTATCGCCACTACCAGCGCGTTCACGCCGAAGCCGCGTCCCTGCAATTGCGCTGGGTAGATGGTGCGCATCAGCGCCGTGGTCACGGCCATCACCGCGCTGGCGCCGACGCCTTGCACGAATCGCGCCACCACCAGGGAAGGCAGCGACCACGCCAGCGCACAGCCCAGCGAGGCGGCGGTGAACAGCACCAATCCAACGATGAACACGCGCCGGTAGCCTGCGATCTCACCCAGCGCGGCAAACGGCAGCAGCGTCGCCACCATCGCCAGCTGGTAGATGTTGACGATCCAGACCGAGTCCGCAGGCGTTGCCTGCAACTGCGCCGCCATCGCAGGCAAGGCGGTGTTGGCGATGGCGGTGTCCAGCGACGCCATCGCCACCGCCGTCATCACCGCCAGCATGGCGCGGAAGCGCGGCTGCGCCGCCAATCCGTCCGCCGGAATGGCCGCGTTTAACGCCGTCATGCGCAGGCTCCGCGCCACGCTGATATGGTCGCGCTCAGCACGCTCATGGCTTAGTCCCGCACCACGCCGGAAGGGCCGATGCGCTCGGCGTTCGGTACGTCCGACATGCGGATACGGATCAAGTGGCGGCGTTCGTCGGTGTAGGTGGTGCGGCCGTGCAGCATGCGGTGGTTATCGGCCAGCATCAGCGTGTCATTCGGCAGTTGCTCCATGAAGCGCGCGGCTTCCTGCTCGGCCACGCAGTGCATGATCTCTATCGCTTCGATCAGTTCCGGGCTGCGCATGTCAGGCCGCGCGGCCAGACCCTTGGTGATGCTGTCGTAGCGCCAGCGCATGGTGAAGCGGTCGTCCTCGCGCTGCGGCTGGCCGAATACCAGCGCTTCAAAAATCTCTACCTGGTCATCGCCGGCCGCGTACACGGCGGGCACGCGGAACGGCACCGGCGTGGTGCGCAGCAGTTCGAATGCAGCTTCGCCTTCCGGCGTGCGATGCAGGCCGTCGTAGATGTCGTCGGCATCGATCAGGATCGAGTGGCCGCCGTCGCACTGCGCGGCGTTCACCACGTACAGTATGAACTGCTCTTCGGGCATCGGGTAGAACGAGGAATCGGTGTGCATGTCGGCGCTGCCCACGCGCTCGGAGAAGGTGACGAAGCGGCCGTCAGCGCCGGTCTCGGGCCGCGCCTTCACGTCCCATGCGACGCGGCCGGTGCGCTGGTCGGTGGAGGTGGGGTAGCCGAGCATCAGCGTCAATGCGTACAGCGCGGCGTTGCGGCGTTCTTCGGGCAGGCCTTGGAGGCCGAGATTGCGCAGCACCACGCCGTGGGCGTCCAGCGCGCGAATCTGCTCCGCCAGCCTGCGCAGGGTGGCGACTTCTTTCAGCTCCTGCCGCAGCGCGACTTCGTCCGGGTGGGGATAAAAGCCATTGTCGTTGAAACTATCAAAACGATTGCGCAATATATTAAAGATAATATTTAAATCGCTGCCCCAGTTAATTTCACCAAGCGCTTGTACGATTTTGCCTTGATATTCAATTGATACCAGCATGTTTACCTCCAGTAGTTATCACGAATTATTCTAGATTAATTTTAATGGGCTGTGATAAATTTAAAGGAAGGACTATAAAGATGATTGAAGGGGAATATCATGAAGATAGCAACCAAGCTAGGCCTGTCATTCTGCGGCGTGCTGCTGATGACGGCTATCGTAGGCGTATTCTCGATATTTGAACTTGCAAAAGTGAATGAAATATCGACGCGGCTTTCATCACGCTGGTTGCCGAGTGTGAGAATTATTGAGGATATAAAATCGCAAGTAGCGCGAATACGCACGCGTGAGTTTCAATATATTATCTCCACCGATCCTGCAGAGATGGATAAATACGACAAAGTGATCGCGGCCGATCTCGACGATCTGAAAAAAATGCAGAGCGAGTACGAGGTAATGCTGGAAACGGCAACCGAAAAAGAGCTGTACGGCCAGTTCACCGAGCAGTGGGGCCGCTACATGGCGGAAGACGCCAGGATCCGCGCCGCCGTCCGCGCCGGCGACTCCGAAGGCGCCAAGAAGCTGATTCGCGGCGAATCCAATAAGCTGATTGTCTCCATGCGCGGGCAGGTTGATAAGCTGGTCAATTTCTACTCCGACGGCGGCAAGGAAGCGGCGGCCGAGGGGCTGCGCCGCTACGAATCGTCGCGCGTGCTGATTGTGTCGCTGATCCTGGGCAGCATGGTGCTGGGCGCGGCCCTGGCGGTGCTGATTACGCGCCGCCTGATGCGCGGCTTGGGTGGCGAGCCGGCGTACGCCACCGATATCGTCAGCCGC
This sequence comes from Duganella rivi, assembly GCF_009857435.1. GTDB lineage: Bacteria > Pseudomonadota > Gammaproteobacteria > Burkholderiales > Burkholderiaceae_D > Rugamonas > Rugamonas rivi. The sequence continues at coordinate 803,749 of NZ_WWCK01000003.1, read as the reverse complement.
ATTGCTGCCGGTGATTTGTCGGCCCACGTGGAGGTGCGCGCCGGTGATACGCATAGCCTGCTGTATGCGATGAAGCAGATGCGCGACAGCCTCGCCAAGATCGTCACCGACGTGCGCAGCTCGACCCACGTGATTGCGGCGGCCTCGGATCAAATCGCGGCCGGGAACCTCGATCTGTCGTCGCGCACCGAGCAGCAGGCTAGCTCGCTGGAAGAGACAGCGGCGTCGATGGAGGAATTAACTTCCACCGTGCGCCAGAATGCCGATGCCGCGGAGCAGGCCAATCAACTGGCGGGTTCGGCATCGGGCGTGGCGCAGGCGGGCAGCGACGTGGTGGGGCGCGTGGTACACACCATGGAGTCGATCAACGCTTCTTCGCGCAAGATCGGCGACATCATCTCGGTGATCGACGGCATCGCCTTCCAGACCAATATCCTGGCCTTGAATGCGGCGGTGGAGGCAGCGCGCGCCGGCGAGCAAGGTCGCGGCTTTGCAGTGGTGGCGTCGGAAGTACGCAACCTCGCGCAGCGCTCGGCCGGTGCGGCCAAGGAGATCAAGGAATTGATCGGCAACTCGGTCAGCCAGGTGGAAGAGGGCAGCAAGCTGGTGGCGGAAGCCGGCGTCACCATGGAGCGCGTGGTCGCCAGCGTGCAGCAAGTCACCGACTTGATCGCCGAGATTACGCAGGCTGGCACGGAGCAAAGCCGCGGCATCGAGCAAGTCAACGAGGCGATTACGCAGATGGACACGGTGACGCAGCAGAACGCGGAACTGGTGCAGCAAGCGACAACGGCGGCGCAGAGCATGCAGGAGCAGGCCACCGCGCTGGCGCAGCTGGTGAGCGTGTTCCGTCTCAGCGCGCAGGAGGAGGGGACGCTGCGCGGCATTCCAAGCACTGCGGCCGTACTGCTGTCGCGCCGGGCGCCGGTGCAACGGCGCCTGTCGATTGCGTCGCACTAGGAGAGCGGTGTCTGTTATACTGTATATAAACACAGTATAGCGAGGCAGAGATGGAGTTGAAGGACAAGCTGGAAATCCTGGCCGATGCAGCCAAGTATGACGCATCCTGCGCCAGCAGCGGGGCGCCCAAGCGCACCTCCGTGGGCAAGCAAGGCTTTGGCGCCACCACCGGCATGGGCATCTGCCACAGTTACACGCCGGACGGGCGCTGTGTCTCGCTGCTGAAGGTCTTGATGACGAACTACTGCCTGTACGACTGCCAGTATTGCGTGAACCGGCGTTCGTCCAATGTACCGCGTGCGCGCTTTTCGGTGGCCGAGGTAGTCAAGCTCACGACCGATTTTTATCTTCGCAATTACATCGATGGTTTGTTCCTCAGCTCAGGCATCATCCAGTCGGCCGATTACACCATGGAGCAGCTGGTGCAGGTAGCGCGCCAGTTGCGCGAGGTACACCAGTTCCGCGGCTATATCCACCTGAAGACGATACCGGACGCCGATCCTGCGCTCATTGCGGCGGCTGGGCGCTACGCGGATCGCCTGAGCGTCAACATCGAGTTGCCCACGCAGGATAGCGTGCAAAGGCTGGCGCCGGAAAAGAGTGTCCACACCATCAAGCTGGCGATGGGCGCGATTCGCCGCAAGCTCGATGAAAAAGCAGAAGAGCCCAAGGCTCCGCGCTTTGCGCCGGCGGGTCAGAGCACGCAGATGATAGTCGGCGCCGACACCAGCGATGATCAGAAAATCCTGTCGACGGCGGAAACACTGTACGGCAGCTATAAGCTCAAGCGCGTCTACTATTCGGCGTTTAGCCCGATTCCGCAGAGTCCCAAGAGCGTGCCCTTGGCGCCGCCGCCGCTGCTGCGCGAGCATCGCTTATACCAGGCCGACTTCCTGTTGCGCAGTTATGGTTTCCAGGCCGATGAATTGCTGCCAGCCAGCGGCGGCAACCTGGCGCTGGACATTGATCCCAAGCTGGCGTGGGCGCTGGCGCATCGCGAGCATTTTCCTCTTGACCTGAATCGCGCCGAGCCGCACATGATTGCGCGCGTGCCGGGCATCGGCTTGCGCAATGCGCATCGTATCGTTGAGCTGCGCCGTTTGCGGCAAGTGCGCTACGCGGATCTATCGCGCCTGCGTTGCAGTATGAAGAAGATCTCGCCCTTCATTATCACGGCAGATTATTTTCCCGCCAACGACGCCAGCGCCTCGGAACACTTGCGGCGCGCGATGGCGGATGCACCGCGGCAGATGAACTTGTGGCCGGAGCTACAGGCGGCATGATGCGCAAGGTGGTGCAATCGTTCGACGAGTGGCGCGCTGCGGCGCGGGAATTAATCGCGCGCCGCGTGCCGCCCGAATCCGTAGAATGGGCATCCAGCGACACCGATGGCGATTTATTCTCTACCGGTGCGTCGGAACCCGTCGGCGCGGCGCCCGCAGCCAGCGCCGTTCCGGGCGCGCAAGTTTTGCGCGTGCCGCGCCAGTTAATGGCGATGCTGGCCAGTGCCGCTTGCTTCAGCGCCGTGGATCGCTGGGCCTTCCTCTACAAAGTCACATGGCGCTGGCAGCAGGGCGAGCATGATGTGATCTCGGCGGCGGACCCGGACGGTGCGCGCCTGTACGCCATGGTCAAAGCCGTCCGCCGCGAGGAGCACGATATGCACGCTTATATCCGTTTCCGCGAACGCGATCCGCAACACGGCGCGCCGCGCTTCGTGGCCTGGTTCGAGCCGACGCACGAGGTGCTGCCGCAAGTGGCCCGGCATTTCGCCGACCGCATGGGCCACGCAACATGGATGATCGCCACGCCCGCCGCCGCCGTGCTGTGGGACGGCGAACAGCTGCACGACGCGCCGCCGCTGATGCGCAGCGCGGCCGATATCGAGGATGTCGGCGAAGCACTGTGGCTCACTTACTACCGCAGCATTTTCAATCCCGCACGCCTGAACGCTGACCTGCTGCGCAGCCATATTCCATCGCGTTTCTGGAAAAATCTGCCGGAAGGCGCCATCGTGCCGGGCATGATCAGCGCGGCCGCCAACGGCGAACGCCGCAGCGGGCAAGTCGACGCCGTCGGCCGCCGCGCTGGCGCGACCACCATCGCCGTTACGCCGGAACGCGCGCAACCGCAGCGCGAGGCACCGAACACGCTGGATCAGTGCCGCCGTTGCGAGCTATGGCGAGACGCCACGCAAGCGGTGCCCGGTGTTGGGCCGCAGGGCGCGCGCATCATGCTGGTCGGCGAGCAGCCCGGTGATCAGGAAGACTTGCAAGGCTTGCCGTTTGTCGGCCCCGCTGGCGCGGTGCTGGATCGGGCGCTGGCCGAAGCCGGCGTGGAGCGCGACCAGGTTTACCTGACCAACGCCGTCAAGCATTTCAAGTGGGAGCTGCGCGGCAAGCGCCGCTTGCATAAGACACCGGCCCAGCGCGAGGTGGCTGCCTGCCACGCGTGGCTGGAAGAAGAGCTGGCGCGGGTGCAGCCGGAGGTGGTGGTGGCAATGGGCGCGACGGCGCTGAAATCGGTGCTGCAAGACGGCAGCGCGACCATGGGTGCGATGATGGAGGCGCCGTTCCAGCACGATGGCCGCTGGGTGGTGGCGGTCTACCACCCGTCGTTTGTGCTGCGCGCGCGCGACGAGGAGAGCCGCCGCCAGGCCTACGACGTGATCGTCGCCGGCCTGCGGCAGGCGCTTACACTGGGGCCGGCTCGTTCCGGTTAATGCGGGTGACGCCGACGATCAGCCGGTAAGCCTTCCACAGCCACGCGCCAATCCAGATCAGCCACGCGATCGGGATGCCGATGATGGTCATGAAGAACACTGCGCCCACCACGATCCACACGATGTACCACCAGAACGAGCGGATCATCCAGGTGTGGTGGCTGTGCACGAAAGTGCCTTCGGTGCTGGGCCGTTGCAGGTAGTTGAAGATGAGCGGCAGGATGGAAAACGCGCCCAGCGAAAACACGAAGCTGACAGCGTGGATCAGGTACAGCCACCACGCGGTGCTCTTGGCCGATTCCAGCCGGTTGTCCAGTACCAGTTCTTGCGACATGATCTCTCCTTGGTCGTTTTGTTTTAAGTATAACTAATTGGCCGAATGGCTGGCGCACAGTGCTCGCTTGAGGAAGCTGGTCACATCGGCGAAGAATTCGGGCTGGATGCTTTCGCGGTCAAAGCCCTCCGGGTCTTGCGAGGGCTTGAAGTTTGGCCGCGTCATCTCCGGCGGGAACTTGCTCATGAAGGCAAAGTGGCCGGCGCCGGGTATGTCTTTATGTTCGACCAGCGATGGATCGGCCACGCCTTCAATAATTTTGTGCGCATGCTCGATCGGCGTGAGTTCGTCCTTGGCGCCGGTGCGGATCATGATCGGCAGGCGCAGGGTGCGCAGCGAGCCGTCAATAAACCAGAACGTGGCTGGATTCAGCAGCACCAGTGCGCGGATGCGCGCGTCCGGCGTGATGGCTACTGGCGCTGGTTCTGCGCCCTTGTTTTCGCGCGGCCCAGTCCAGGCAACCCCACCTGCCGCCGCCAGCGCGGTATAGCCGCCGATGGAGTGGCCGATGACGGCGATCCTGGCGCTGTCGATGTGCGCGGCCAGCACGGCATCGGCCAATGCGGCGTCGATGGCCAGCGTGATATGGCGCGGGCGATTGGCCAGATTGGCAGCGGTGTTGGCCAGCGAGTTGTCGTGCCGCGTATTGCCGGTATGGGCGGGCAGGGCGACCACGAAGCCTGCCAGTACAAGGTGCTTGGCCAATTGGCGGTAGGCCCACGGCGTGCCGGAGTTCCCGTGCGAGATCACGATCAGCGGATAGACGCCGTCGGCGGGCGGCGCGTCGAGCGCTACTTCCAGCGTGTAAGGGCCGAACTGCTCGGGCCTTTCTTGGGCGGCAGCAGGGTAGAGAAACGCCACCGGCACCACGGCGCCTTGCACGGCATCCTTGATATTCACGAGGCGGCAGCCGCAGCTCGATGTCATTCCTGCTCCTTAAACGATAAAATGCAACCATGTTGATTATATAAGGAGTATCCCATGGCCAAGCCGGTATCGGTGCTGTTTGTCTGCATGGGGAATATCTGCCGCTCGCCGACCGCGGAAGGCGTGTTCCGCCACCGCGTGGCCGCTGCGGGATTGAGCGAGCGCTTTCTCATCGATTCGGCCGGCACGCACGGTTACCACGTCGGCGAACCGCCCGACGCGCGCTCGATGGAATTCGCGGCCAAGCGTGGCTACGATCTGTCGGCCCAGCGCTCGCGCAAGGTCAGCGCGCAGGACTTCGAGGACTTCGACCATTTGCTGGCGATGGACCACGATAACCTCAAGTTGCTGCAAGCGGCTTGCCCGCCGCAGCACCGCCACAAACTGGGCCTGATGATGTCGCACGCCACCCGCAGCGGTTCGGACGTGGTGCCCGACCCTTACTACGGCGGCGGCAAAGGCTTCGACCTCGTACTAGACTATATCGAGGATGCGACAGATGGCTTGATCGCTACGCTCGGCGGCAAAAAGATAAGGTAGTATTATGCTATGACAGCTAGGGAGGCATATCTTGAAAGAGCCCGGCATCCCCGAAAATGAGGCGCTTCGGTTAGCAACGCTACAGTCGCTCAAAGTCCTCGACACGCCCCCGGAGGAGCGCTTCGACCGCGTGACACGCATGGCCAAGCGCATGTTCCGTGTGCCGACGGCAGTGGTGAGCATGGTCGATGAAAACCGCCAGTGGTTTAAATCGGCGCAGGGGCTCAGCTTGTGCGAGACCCCGCGCAATATCTCGTTCTGCGGCCACGCCATCCTTGGCGATGACATTTTCCTGATCAAGAATGCGCTCAATGATGAGCGTTTTGCCGATAACCCGCTGGTGGCGGGCCATCCGAATATCCGCTTTTACGCCGGCTGCCCTTTGCGTGCTGCCGGCGGTGTCAAGGTTGGCACGCTATGCATCATCGATAGCGAGCCGCGCGAGTTCGATCAGGACGATGCCACTGCGCTGCGCGACCTTGCCGCGATGGTGGAGGACGAACTGGCTGCCTTCCAGACCGCTAATACTGATGAACTGACCAAGATCTCCAACCGGCGCGGCTTTATGCATCTTGCGCAATACGGCCTGAATTTCTGCGTGCGCCATCAGCAGCCGGCGGCGCTGGCCTTCATCGATTTGGATCGCTTCAAACCGATTAACGACACCTTCGGCCACGCGGAAGGCGACCTTGCACTGGCGGCGTTTGCTGACGTGATGTGCGCGAGTTTCCGCGCCACCGATTTGTTCGCGCGCCTGGGCGGGGATGAATTTGTCGTGCTGCTGACCGGTGCTAACAAGGCCGACGCGCTCGCGGTGCTGGAAAAGTTCGGCCGCCAGCTCGATGAGTACAACAACAAGGCTCAGCGCGGCTATCGCTTGCAGTTTTCCTGCGGGGTGGTGGAGTTTGATCCGCTCAGCGGAGACGGAATCGACGAGCTATTGGCCGCCGGTGACGCGCATATGTATGCGATCAAAGCGGCCAAGCGGGAGATGCATTAGGTCAGCAGCGGCAGGATGCCATCAAGGCCGACGAAGTTGAGCGCGACGTTGGCTTGTTCGCGCACCACCGGCTTGGCGCGGAAGGCGACCGACATGCCGGAGATGCCCATCATTTTCAGATCGTTGGCGCCGTCGCCCATCACAATCGCTTGCGATGGATCGATGTTCAGCTCTGCGCACACGCTCTCCACCGTGCGTTTCTTTTCTTCCGCGTCGACGATGCCGCCGACGACTTTGCCGGTCAATTTGCCGTCAACGATTTCCAGCTGATTGGCGTGGGTGTAGTCGAGGCCCAGTCGCGTTTTCAAGCGCTCGGTGAAGAAGGTGAAGCCGCCCGACACCAGCAGGGTTTTCAGGCCGGCCGCTTGCACGGCTTTCAGCATGACTTCCGCGCCCGGCGACAGTTGCAGGCGTTCTTCGTACACGCGCTCCAGTGCCGATGCGTCCAGACCTTCCAGCAGCGCCACGCGGCGTTTCAGGCTCTCGGAAAAATCCAGCTCGCCGCGCATGGCTGCCTCGGTGATTTCCGAGACTTGTTTTTTCAAGCCCTGCATATCGGCGATTTCGTCGATGCACTCGATGGTGATCAGGGTCGAATCCATGTCCATGGCCACCAGCTTGTAGTCGCTCATCTTGTGCAGGCCGATGGAATAGGTGGCGTCCAGCTGCGCCGCTTGCGCCGCCACTTCGATAGTCTGGCGCAGCGCCGGCGAGAAGGCGATGCCTTCGCAGCGCACGGCGCTCTCGCCCAGCCAGGTCAGGTTGGCGGACGCGGTCAGGGCGCTAATGCGCTCAAGGCGCGCTTTGCAATCGCCTGTACCTTGCAGCACGAGGTTCATGGCGGTTTTTGCGATAGTCATGTGGCGTAGATCTTTTTAAGTAAGTTGTTTAATCGCGGCCTTGATCTGCGCTACGCGCGCGGACAGGTCGGGCATGGCGGCGGTGATCTTCAGTTTATCCTGGCCATTCAGCTTGATCTGGCGGTTCTTCTGTATCAGTTCAATGATGCGCATCGGGTCGATCGGCGGCTTGGGCATGAATTGCAAGTTGGCGGCCTCGGTGTGCGCGTCGATCTTGATGATACCCACCGTTTTCGCGGCGATGCGCAGGCGGTGGGTTTCGATCAGCGCCTTCACCGGGTCCGGCAATTTGCCGAAGCGGTCGATCAGCTCCTCCTGCATATCATCGATTTTATCCTGCGAAGCGCAATTTGCCATGCGTTTGTAGATCGACAGCCTTTCGTGCACGTCGCCGCAGAAGTCTGCGGGCAGCAAGGCTGGCACGTGCAGGTTGATTTCCGTGGTGGTGGCCAGCGGTGCGGCGAGATCCGGCTCTTTGCCCGCTTTCAGCGAACGTACCGCTTCGTTCAGCATGTCCGAATAAAGCTGGAAGCCGATTTCGGTCATTTCGCCGGACTGGTTGTCGCCCAATACTTCGCCGGCGCCGCGGATTTCCAGGTCGTGCATGGCGAGATAGAAGCCGCTGCCCAGTTCTTCCATCTGCTGGATCGCGTCCAGGCGGCGCTGCGCCTGCTTGGTCAGCGACTGCACGTCGTGCACCAGCAGGTAGGCGTAAGCCTGGTGGTGCGAACGGCCGACGCGGCCACGCAGCTGGTGCAGTTGCGCCAGGCCGAATTTGTCGGCGCGATGCATGATGATGGTGTTCGCGGTCGGCACGTCGATACCGGTTTCGATAATCGTGGTGCACAGCAGGATGTTGAAGCGCTGGGCGACGAAGTCGCGCATCACTTTTTCCAGGTCGCGCTCGTGCATCTGGCCGTGGGCCACGCCAATGCGCGCTTCCGGCAGCAGCTCGGTCAGCATGGCAAGGCGGTTCTGGATGGTCTCGACTTCGTTGTGCAGGAAGTAGACCTGGCCGCCGCGCTTGAGCTCACGCAGGCAAGCTTCGCGGATCACGGATTCCTGTTCGCTGCGCACGAAGGTCTTGATCGCCAGGCGCTTTTGCGGCGCGGTGGCGATCACCGAGAAATCGCGCAGGCCTTCCAGCGCCATGCCCAGCGTGCGCGGGATCGGCGTGGCGGTCAGCGTCAGCACGTCGACTTCGGCGCGCAGCGATTTCAGGGCTTCTTTCTGGCGCACACCGAAACGGTGCTCCTCGTCGATGATGACGAGGCCGAGGCGGGTGAACTTCACGTCATCCGACAGCAGCTTGTGAGTACCGATGATGATGTCCAGCGTGCCGTCGGCCATGCCCTTAATCGCCTGCGCGATTTCTTTACCGGTACGGAAGCGCGACATCTCGGCGATGCGCACCGGCCAATCGGCAAAGCGGTCGGCAAAGGTTTGCGCGTGCTGTTCGGCCAGCAGCGTGGTTGGCGCCAGAATTGCAACCTGCTTGCCGCCCATGACGGCGATGAAGGCAGCGCGCAGCGCCACCTCGGTTTTGCCGAAGCCGACGTCGCCGCACACGAGGCGATCCATCGGCTTGCCCGAGGTCATATCGCGTACCACGTTGTTGATGGCTTCTTGCTGATCCGGCGTTTCGTCAAAGCCGAAGCTGTCGGCAAAGCGCTCGTAGTCGTGCGCCGAATATTCAAACGCGTGGCCTTGGCGCAGCGCGCGGCGGGCGTAGAGGTTGAGCAGTTCGGCGGCAGTGTCGCGCACTTGTTCGGCAGCTTTGCGCTTGGCTTTCTCCCACTGGCCGGAACCCAGCGTGTGCAGTGGTGCGTCGTCCGGCGAAGCGCCGGAGTAGCGTGAGATCACGTGCAGCTGGGAGACCGGCACGTATAGCTTGGTCTCCTTGGCATATTCGAGGTGCAGGAATTCTGCCTCGCCTTCGCCTAGGTCCATGCTGGTCAGGCCCATGTAGCGGCCGATGCCGTGATTGACGTGCACCACCGGGTCGCCGATCTTCAGTTCCGACAGGTCGCGCACCATCGATTCGACCTGGGTGACGGCTTCCTGTTTCTTCTTGCCGACGCGGCGGCCGGAGCCTGCGTACAACTCGGTCTCGGTGATGAAAATCAGGCTGGAACCACCGGCCGATAATTCAAAGCCCGCGTGCAGCGGCGCTACGCCCAAGGCCAGCTTGGCGTCGGAGGCGGCAAAGCCGTCGTAGCCTTCCACTGGCGTCAGCGCCAGGTCGTATTCGTTGAAGTACTGTTGCAGCGTTTCGCGGCGGCCGTTCGATTCGGCGCAGATCATCACGCGGCTGCCCGATTGCAGCAGGTAGGCGCGCAAATTGGTCAGCGGGTCGTCGAGGTGGCGGTTGACGGCGATGTTGGGGACCGGCGCGGACAGCTCGGATGCGCCGGCATCGGCGTTTTTACGGATCGCCAGTTGCGGGTAGGGCTTGGCCAGCACGAAGAACTGCTCTTCGTTGAGGAACAAGTCTTCCGGCGCCATGATGGGGCGCTCGCGGTCGGCCTTGATGAAACGGTAGCGCGACGAGGTATCAGTCCAGAAGCGCTTGATGGACGCCTCGATATCGCCGACGGTGGCCACCACCGCGCCTTGCGGCAGGTAGTCGAACAGCGTGGCGGTTTGGTCGAAGAACAGCGGCAGGTAGTACTCGATACCGGCGGAGGCGATGCCCGCGCCGATGTCCTTGTAAATGACCGCGCGCGATGGATCGCCTTCAAAATGCTCGCGCCAGCGGCTGCGGAAGGCGGTGCGCGATGCTTCGTCCATCGGGAACTCGCGGCCCGGCAGCAAGCGCACCTGCTTGACCGGGTACAGCGAACGCTGGGTGTCGGCGTCGAAGGTGCGGATGGTTTCGATGGTGTCGCCAAACAGGTCGAGGCGATACGGCAGCGCGGAACCCATCGGGAACAGGTCGATCAAGCCGCCGCGCACCGAGTATTCGCCGGGCGACATCACTTGCGTGACGTGGGTGTAGCCGGCCAGCGTGAGCTGCGACTTGAGCTGCGCCTCGTCCAGCGATTCGCCTTGCTGGAAGAAGAAGGTGTAAGCAGCCAGGAACGACGGCGGCGCCATGCGCACCAGCGCGGTGGTGGCCGGCACCAGCATCACGTCGCACTGGCCGCTGGAGATTTCGTGCAGCGTGGCCAGCCGCTCGGACACCAGATCCTGGTGCGGCGAGAAGGCGTCGTAGGGCAGGGTTTCCCAATCCGGCAGCAGGTGGCAGCGCAATTGATCGCCGCCGAACCACGGGATTTCATCGAGCAGGCGCTGGGCGTCGCTGGCGTTGGCGACCACGATGGCCAGCATCTGGCCACGGGACTTGAGATCGAGCGCAATTTGCGCGAGGGCGTAAGCGTCCGCCGAGCCATGCAGCGCGGGCAGGGCAAAGCGGTTGCCGGGTTTGGGAATGGATTTAGTTAAGGCTGACGACACAACAGACATTCAACGGTTATCTAAGCGCCACATTATACGCGGTTAGCCACGCCGAATGGGATGTGCACCATGGGGATATTCCCGGCCGGCGACTTCAGGTGGCTCAATTGGTCGTCAAAGAACATATGCGGCTTGAAGATACCGAGCACGCGGGCTTTTTCCATGCCGCCCAGGAAGAAGGTTTCGTTGGCCGATACGCCCCAGCTTTTCAGGGTGGTGACCACGCGCTCGTGCGCCGGCGCGCTGCGCGCCGTGATGATGGCGATGCGCAGGATTTTCTTGTAGGCAGGATCGGCCCGTTGGGCGTCCTCTTCCATCTGCTGCATCAGCGATAGCTTGCGGAACAGGTCGGCCAGTGGCCCCGGCTGGTGCGGGATGGCGACTTTTTCAATCTCGTGGGCGTGGAATTCGTCGACGTCGTTGTTGCGCTTGAAGACGGTTTCCGATTCGTCGTCGGCAATCACGCCGTCAAAGTCGAAGGCGATGCGCAGTTCGCCGTCGGCTTCGTCGTCCTCGGTGCGCGAGGGCAGTACCAGCCCTGCTGGGTATTGCGCGTCCAGCGCGCGCCGCACGTCTTCCTCGTTGGCGCTCAAGAATAAAGAGGTGTTGAATGCGGGCAAGTATGTGTAGGGGGCGCCGCCGGTCAGGAAGCAGGCGCGCGAGATGTCCAGCCCGTAGTGCGCGATCGAGTTCATCACCCGCAGCCCGGTCTCCGGCGAGTTGCGCGAGAACAGCACCACCTCGACCGGCGCGGTGTCCGGGTGCAGCTTGTTGATGCTCAGGAAGCGGCGGATGAAGGGGAAGGCGACACCCTTGTCGAGCACGGTGCCGATCTGCTGCTCCTGGTACTTGCGGTAGGCTTCGGCGCCGCCTTCCAAATACACCTGGTGCGATGCGGTCAGGTCAAACAGGGCGCTGGAGGCGATGCCAATCACCAGCTTGTGCTCTATCGGATAAGGCATGGGACAGTGGGTAGTCTGTGATAAACGTCACTGTACATGATACTGAGCGCACGCGGCGGTTCGTTTGATTTCTTTTCTGCAATTTAGTGATTGCCACTGGGCAGGCACTGCGCTACATTGGCGGTTCCTCCCGATGGATGCTGGCGTGCTCAATATCGACACTCTTTTGCTGGTTCAAATTTGCGTGACGCTGTTGACCACGGCGTTGCTGGTTGCTTCCGCCTGCTACACCGACAGCCCGCCCGAACAGCGCTGGTGGGCGGCCGGCAACGTGGCGGTGTCGGCTGGCATGGTGATGTGCAATGTCGACAGCCTGCCGCTGCTGATGCACAGCGTGGTCGGCTACGGCGTGATTGGGTTCGGCATCGCGCTGGTGTTGCGTGGCTTGCGCGTGTATTGCCAGTCGACGCTGTCGTGGACGACGATCGCCATCATCACCGGCATTGTGCTGGCGATCTCCGCTTACTACACTTTGGTGGCGCCGAGCCTGCGCGCGCGGCTGTGCTTTAGCGGTTTCTATTTCGCCCTGCTCAACTGGATGTGCGCGGTGGCGATTGCGCGGCGCGGCAGCTGGCGCATCTCCGGCATTGCCTTCGCCGGCTTCGTGCTGCTCGGCTTGGCCTTGTTTTTGCGCGGCGCGCATTTGCTTGCCAACGACGACCCGGCCGGTACCGCCAACTCGCTGGTGATCGGGCTCAGCGCGCTGGTGGTGCCGCTGGCGCAGATTTGCATCGCCTTCGGTTTGATTTTGATGGTGATGTGGCGCTACGCCGAGCGGCTGCGCCGTTTGTCCACGCTCGATGCGCTGACCGGCGCGCTCAACCGCGCCGGGCTGGAGATGCAGGGCAAGCGCACCGGCTTGCGCGCCCAGCGCGGCGGCCGCAGTCTCGCGGTGATCATGATCGATGTTGATTACTTCAAAGTCATTAACGATACCTATGGCCATCCGGTCGGCGACGAGGTGCTGCGCCATCTGGCCCGGCTGGTGCGGCTGGAGCTGCGTCCGCACGATTTGCTGGCGCGCTTTGGCGGCGAGGAATTTGTGCTGGTGCTGGACGGCGTCGACCTGCCGTCGGCGCTGAAAGTGGCCGAGCGCCTGCGCGCCCGCATTGAATACGAGATGGTGGAGTTCGATAAACTGTCGGTGCGCTATACGGCCAGCATGGGCGTGGTGTGCTCGGATCAGCATGATTACGACCTGATCCGCCTGATCTCGGCCGGCGACGCCGCCATGTACGAAGCCAAGCGCGCCGGCCGCAACCGCGTGGCCGTCGGCTGACATTGTGCGTCCGCGCCACAACTTCAAGAATCTGATTGACGCCGCCGTTGCGCGGGCCGCATATTAGTTGGGAATAATCAATATTCACCAAATCTAACAAACGGTCCACTAACGGGAGTGCGGGATGTTCAAGAATCTGCTGATTAAGTGGAAGCTGGCGACGCTGGTTGCCATCATGATGGTGGCCTTGCTGGTGGTCGGAGCGGCTGGTTACCGTGGCATTGCCAAGGTGGGGGGCGCGGTCAATGAAATCGGCGTGGTGCGCTTGCCGTCGATCCAGGGCTTGCTGGTGATGAGCGAGGGCCAGACGGCGGTGGCGGCTGCCAACCTGTTTGCCGGCACCTACGCCAGCGACACCCACGGCCAGGCCAAGCTCACCGAGGCGCTGGAAATGCGCAAGAAGGCGTGGGCCAATATCGAGCGCGGGTGGAAACGCTACGAGCCGCTGCCGCAAACGGCGGAAGAGTCCTTGCTGTGGAAGCAGTTCACCGTCGAGTGGGCCGAGTGGAAGGCGGCCGACGAGAAGATCGGCGCCACCATCGCCGCGCTGGCGTCCAACACGGACGAGCAGAAACAGAAGGAGTTGTTCAACGCCTTCCACTCCCAGTACAACGCCTCGCGCCCGCTGTTCCAGAAGGCCGAGACTTCGCTGATGAAAATCGAGCGTTTGAACGAGGGCATTTCCGAGGATAGCGTGAAGGAAGGGCAGGAGGCTGTCACCAGCGCCGAGTGGGCGATGGTGACGGCGGCGCTGATCGCGGCCTTGATCGCGATCGGCTGCGCGGCCTACATCACCGGCGCGATTACCACGCCGATCAACGAGGCGGTGCGGGTGGCGCAGACGGTGGCGTCGGGTGATTTGACCAGCCGCATCGAGGTGGCGACCAAGGAGGAAACCGGCCAGCTGCTGGGCGCGCTGAAGGATATGAACGATAGCCTGATCCGCATTGTCGGCCAGGTGCGCAGCGGCACCGACACGATTGCCACGGCGTCGTCGGAAATCGCCAGCGGCAATCTGGATTTGTCGCAGCGCACCGAGGAGCAGGCAAGCTCGCTGGAAGAGACGGCGTCGTCGATGGAAGAGTTGACCAGCACGGTCAAGCAGAATGCCGATAACGCGCGCCAGGCCAACACGCTGGCGGCGTCCGCTTCCGGCGTGGCGCAGCGCGGCGGCGACGTGGTGGCGCGCGTGGTAGAGACCATGGACTCGATCAATGCCTCGTCGGCCAAGATCGTGGACATTATTTCGGTGATTGACGGGATTGCGTTCCAGACCAATATCCTGGCGCTGAACGCGGCGGTCGAGGCGGCGCGCGCCGGTGAGCAGGGCCGCGGCTTTGCGGTGGTGGCGGGCGAGGTGCGCACGCTGGCGCAGCGCTCGGCGGCAGCGGCCAAGGAAATCAAGGAGCTGATCGGCGACTCGGTGGAGAAAGTCGGCGCCGGCAGCAAACTGGTGGAAGAGGCCGGCGCGACCATGGGCGAGATCGTCACCAGCGTGCAGCGCGTGACCGACATCATGGGCGAGATCAGCATGGCCACGCAGGAGCAAAGCACCGGCATTGACCAGATCAATATGGCGGTGGGGCAGATGGATACGGTGACGCAGCAGAATGCGGCGCTGGTGGAACAGGCGGCAGCAGCGGCGGCGTCGCTGCAAGAGCAGGCGGCAGGGCTGGCGGAAGTGGTGAGCGTGTTCCGCATGGATCAAGCGTCCGCGCCACGCCCACAGCCGATGGCGGTACGCAAAACCGCCACCGCACCGAAGGCAGCCGCGCCACGCGCGGTCACCGCCGCACCGCGCCCGGCCCTGAAGCCGGCAGCAGCCAAGGCACCGGGCAAACAAATGGCCACCGCATCCTCGGACGACTGGGAAGAATTCTAAGCCCGCACCACTCTAGCCAAGGCAGCCTCCGGGCTGCCTTTTTCGTTTGATCTGCATCAAACTCGGGATGCCAGTGAATGCTAGTTTGGTGACTCATCGATAGCGCTTTCAAGGAGAGCGATCATGCCCGACACCAATGGAAACGAAGGAGTTGAAAACGCCGGGCGACCTGCCTATGATGTACGTTTCGCCGCCATCGAAACACGCTTGGCGGCACAGGAGGTTGACGTGGCCGTGATACGCGCGAATTGTGCAACCAAGGAGGATATTCAACTGCTGCGTACAGAAATGCACGCTGGCCACGAGCGCATCTTAACCTTGCTGTACGAGCACAAGCTGCAGATGCAAAGTGCAATGGCGCAGCAGCGGGAGGATTTTCTAACAGCCCTGGCAAAACAGCGCGAAGATTTTCATACAGCGCTGGCAAAGCAGCGCGAAGATCTTCATGCTGCACTGGCAAAGCAGCGGGAAGACTTTAATGCTGCCTTGGCCAAGACGCAGGTCGACTTGCACAAGGCGATACTTTCCCATACGTTGAAGTTGTACGGCTTTGCTTCGCTGGTTATTGGCGGCGTGTATTTCATTGCGCGCTACGTGCATTGATTATTCGTAGGCGGGGAGGCGTTTTTGTTCTTCGGGGGAGAAGCCGGCGTCGCGTAGTTGTTGCAGGGCGGTTTCGTTGGCGGCGGCTTGCTGGAGTTGGCGGCGCTGGGACTGGTAGGCGCTGATGCGGCGTTGCCAGTCGGCTTCTTCGCGGTCGAGGTCGGCGAAGCGGGCGGCGGCGGACGGGGAGATGGCGGCCGACCGGAGGCGGTAGATTTCGTTGTCGTCGGCGCCGCGTGCGCGGGCGCTGGCGACGGTTTCTTCCAGGCGCAGCACGCGCGTTGGCGCGTCTTTTTCGGCGCGGGCGGCCGGCGACAGGCGAGCGTCGAGGGCGGCTAGATTTTGCTTGCGCTCGGCGTCGGTCAAGCTGGTGTCGCTGCTGATTTCCAGGCGGGCGATGGCGTCCAGATCGTAGATATCACTGGCGCTGAACAGGCCGGTGATTTCTGCTGGACTGAAGTAGGCGCTGCGCAGTTGCTGCATTGCCGCTAATCGCTGGCGCGCGCGTGAGGCAGGATCGGCTTGCTGCGGCAGAGCGCGCTCCACGTCTACCAGGGCGCGCTTGTAGGCGAGGTAGGCGTCAAGCAAGCGCTGGGCTTCGACTGAGGCGGCGGCGGGCAGGCGGCGTTGCAGCGCGCGGATGATTTCGCTGCGGATGTCGTCCAGCGGCCGCTCGCCCAAGCCGGCAAGGTAGTAATCGAACAGGTAAGCCAATTCGGCGTTGACTTCCAGCTTGCCGGCGGCGTCGGCGCGCGCGGCGCCGTCCGGCTGCGTGCCTGCCATCGAGCGCACGAATGGGAAGTAGTCGGGTGAGGCGCGCTGCGCGGGCGCGGCTTGGGCGGCCGGCGCGTCCTGCTGCATCAACAGCAGGTAGGCGCCGCCGCCAGCCAGGGCCGCCAGCATGGCGACACGCAGCGCGGCCCGCATCAGAGCCCCAGTCCTTGCAGGCGGTTGGCCTGTTGCCGGTAGATGGTTACCGGATTGGTCTCAAACAGATTGGTGATGCCGATCAGCTGGTTCACCTCGTCCAGGTGATTGAGCGCGTAATCGTCGCGGATGACTTTGCCCAAGTGGCTGGAGCAGCTGCTCACCAAGCCGTCGTTCTTGGCGCCGTTGAAGGCCAGCGCTGTCAGCGCCAGCACCGGATCGCTGGCGTCCAGCACATTGGTGTAAGGCTGTGCGCCGCTCCAAGAAAAGTAGTAGACGCCGCGTACTTGGTAGTCGCCTTCGCCGCAAGCGGAGGCCGGCACGCCTTGCGGATGACGGCTGTTGAAGGCGGCGGTGCCTGCCGTGCTCAGCGAGGTGGCCGCTGCGCGCGCGTTCTGCGGCAAAGTAGGGCTGCCGGACAAGAAACTGATCAAGCCCGACACTGCATTGGCCACGCTGTAGGTCACGTCGGGCACCGCGCCGATCAGCACGTCGGCCACGCGCGAGCCCTTGTTGACGCCGCCCACGCTAGTCACCGACGCCACCAGATCCGGCCGCACCGAAGCGACGTAGCGCGAGGTTGGGCCGCCGTGGCTATGGCCGACCAGATTGACTTTGCTCGCGCCGGTAGCGGCAAGGATCTGCTTCACCTGCAACAGCAACTGTTCGCCGCGCACTTCGGTGCTATTGGCGGCCGAGACCGAGGTCACGTAGACATCGGCGCCGCCGCTGCGCAAGGCCGAGGCGATGCCGTAGAAGTAATCGACCGGCCCCACGCTGTCAAAGCCGAACAGGCCGTGCACCAGCACGATGGGATACTTGGTTTGCGTGTAGCCGGCGGCCCACGACGGCGCGGGCAGGGCGATGAGCAGGGCAAGGCAGCACGTCAGGGTGTTCCAGAAGCGGTGTCGCATGGTGGTCTCCGGTTATGATGTTGTGCTTAAAATGTAGCACCGCCGGTCAGGCCTTGCAGACCGCACGCACGGCCCCAGGAGCCAATCTGTGGACGTGGTGAGCGCGCGCAGGCACCTGCGCTATAATCGTCGCAAAAAACCACTACAGGGACCACCTTGCCGGCGCAATTCGACTTCCAACAGTTTCAAGCGGTGACGCCGCTCGATGGCGTCAATATCTGGGCCTATCTGCTCGACCGCTATGCCGACCGAATTACGGTCAAGCGCCGCAAGCCGGCGCTGGAAAATCTCGAGAAAATTTTCAATGCCACGTTCAAGCTGGCCAATGAGGTCGGCTTCCGCACGATGAATTTGCGCGACCTGTGCCGCGAGACCGGGCTGTCGATGGGCGGGCTGTATGGCTACATCAGCAGCAAGGATCAGCTGGCGGAGATGATCGAGGACGTGGTGCGGCATGTGACGCACGAGCTGCCCAAGCGCTACATGGATCTCGGCGATCCGCTCGACCGCGCCGAAGCGCTGATCCGCGCCTCGATTTACGTGTCCGAGATTTTGCAGCCGTGGTTTTATTTCGTGTTCATGGATTCGCGCGTGCTGCAGGCGGAGCAGCGCAGCACGGCCAAGGAATCGGAGCTGCATGTGCAGGCGCTGTTTGCCGATGTGATTGCGCAGATCCCCGGACGGCCGCACGCCAGCCCGGACTTGATCGCGGCGCATATTCTCGCCATGTTCCAGGACTGGTACGTCAAGCGCTGGAAGTACCGCGCCGCCGACATCGATCCCGACCGCTTTGCCGACAGCGCCGTGCGCATGATGCGCGGCTATCTGTCGGCGTAAAGACGGCTTAGCGCCCCGGGCCGGTTGGCACCGGCTTGATGTTTTCAGCGTTCGGCGCGGCCGGGGCCGCAGGGGCTGGCGCCGCAGGCGTAGCCGCTGTGCCCGGCTCCACGTTCTCGGCGCCCGACGGTTCCTCATCCATATCCAGCGAGTGGCGCGCGGCGTCGCCGGTGAACTCGTCGTACAGCCACTCGCCGTTTACCTGCGTCAGGCCGGTCGGCGTTGGACGTTCTTGCGGCGGACGGCTTTGCATTGCCACGCGCATGTAATCGATCCAGATCGGCAGCGCCACAGTGGCGCCGAACTCCTTGCCGCCCAGCGATTTGGAGTCGTCATAACCCATCCACGATACCGCCACAATGCCGCCGCCGTAACCGGCGAACCAGCCGTCGACTGCATCGCTGGAGGTGCCGGTTTTGCCGGCGAGGTCAGGGCGGCCAAGGCGGGCTGCTGCACCGGCGGTGCCGCTGCGCGTGACTTCGCGCATCATGGTGTCCATCACGAAGACGTTGCGCGGATCGAGCACGCGCGCTTCGTCCGGCAAGGTGGTGCGCGGCTTGGCTTCCTGGATCACTTTGCCTTCGCCATCGACGATTTTGGCGATCAGGTAAGGCTCGACCGAGTAGCCGCCGTTGGCGAATACCGAGTAAGCGCCGGCCAGCTGCGCCGGCGTCACCGAGCCCGTGCCCAGCGCCAGTGTCAGGTTTTTCGGATGCTTGGCCAGATCGAAGCCGAACTTGCCGAGGTAGCCGTGCGCATACGGCACGGTAATCGCGCGCAGAATCCGCACCGACACCACGTTCTTCGATTCCGACAGCGCGGTGCGCATCGAGATCGGGCCGTCATACTTGCCGTCGTCATTACGCGGCGACCATGCTTCGTTGCCGGTTTCGGCGCCGGTCAGGTTGAGCGGCACGTCGTTGATGATGGTGGCCGGCGAGAAGCCGCGCTCCAGCGCCGCCGAGTACACGAACGGCTTGATCGAGGAGCCGGGCTGGCGCCATGCCTGCGTCACGTGGTTGAACTTTTGCAGGTTGTAGTCGAAGCCGCCGACCATGGCGTGGTAGCCGCCGGTGACGGCGTCCAGCGACACAAACGCGGCCGACACTTGCGGCACCTGGGTGATGAGCCAGCCGCCTTTATCGTTCTGCATGATGCGGATCACCGCGCCGGGGCGCAGGCGCACGCTGTCCTTGGCTTTGTCGCTGAGGGCGTTGGCGACCAGTTTCAAACCGTCGCCGCTGATGGTGATTTCTTCGCCGGCCGGATTTTGCACTTTGACCGCTTTCGGGCCGGCTTCCAGCACCACGGCCGGAATCAGGCCGTCGCTGCTTGGGCGTTTTTGCAGCGCGTCTTCGATGGCGTCGTCGCGCTCTTCTTCGCCGGACGGCAGCGTGATGACGGCTTCCGGGCCGCGGTAGCCGTGGCGCTGGTCGTAGTTCAGCACATTGCGGCGCATCGATTCATAGGCGGCTTTCTGGTCGGCCTTCAGAATGGTGGTGTAGACGCTGATGCCCTTGGTGTACGAGTCTTCCTTGAACTGCGCATACACCACCTGGCGCGCCAGCTCGGCCACGTACTCGGCGTGGACGTCGAAGTCCTGGCCCTTGCGGCTGATGTGCAGGGTTTCCTTGGCCGCCTTTATGTACTGATCCTCGGTGATGAAGTCGGCGTCGCGCATGGCGCGCAGCACCAGTTGCTGGCGTTGCTTGGCGCGCTTGGGATTGACGGCCGGGTTGTGGCGCGCCGGGTTCTGCGGCAGGCCGGCCAGCATTGCCATCTCGGCAATCGACAGATCCTTCAGCGATTTGCCGAAGTAAGTCTGGGCCGCTGCGCCGAAACCGAACGAGCGCTGGCCGAGGTAGATCTGGTTCATGTACAGCTCAAGGATTTGATCCTTGCTCAGCGCCGCTTCAATTTTAAAGGCCAGCATCACTTCATTGAGTTTGCGGCCGTAGAATTTCTCGCGGGTGAGGAAGAAGTTGCGCGCCACCTGCATGGTGATGGTCGAGCCGCCCTGGCGCATGGCGCCGCCGAGGTTGGCCTTGGCCGCGCCCAGCGCGCGCACCCAGTCGATGCCGCCGTGCTCGTAGAAGCGCTTGTCCTCGATGGCCAGCACGGATTTCTTCATCAGGTCGGGGATGTCCTTGACCGGCACGAAGTCGCGGTGCTCTTCGCCGAACTCGCCGATCAGGGCGTTGTCGGCGGTGTAGATGCGCAACGGGATTTTCGGACGGTAGTCGGTCACCGCTTCCAGCGACGGCAGGTTGGGCGCCACGTACAGCAGCAGGTAGGCCAGCAGCAGACCGCCGGCGATCAGGCCGGCCAGGCCGGCAGCGATGGCGCCACGGATCACGTTGCGGCGGTTCAGCCAGGCGGGCAGGGAGGAACTGGTGGTTGTCAAAACGTCATCTCACAGTTGCAGAAGTATCCGCGATTATAGATCAAGGCTATTGTTACTTGGCGTCACTTGTCGTAACGTACAGGTATACAGCTCCAGAGGGATCATATGGCGGAACCGCAGCACATACTCGATTGCGATGTCCTGATCATCGGCGGCGGCATCAACGGCGCCGGGATAGCCCGTGATGCGGCGGGACGCGGGCTGTCGGTGGTGCTGTGCGAGAAGGATGACCTGGCCGCGCATACCTCGTCGGCCTCGACCAAGCTGATCCACGGCGGGCTGCGCTATCTCGAATATTACGAGTTTAACCTGGTGCGCAAGGCGCTGATCGAACGCGAAGTGCTGTTGCGCGCGGCGCCGCACATTATGTGGCCATTGCGCTTTGTGATGCCGCATGCGCAGGGGCAGCGGCCGGCGCTGATGATCCGCGCCGGGCTGTTTTTATATGACATGCTGGCGCGGCGCGAGCTGCTGCCGGCGTCGTCGGGCATCAATCTGCGCTCGCACGTGGCAGGCAAACCTTTGAAGCCGGAGTTTGAGCGCGGCTTTATTTATTCCGATGGCTGGGTCGACGATGCGCGGCTGGTGGTGCTGAACGCCATCGACGCTTGCGAGAAGGGCGCGACCATCCTGACGCAGGCCGTGTGCACCAAGCTGGAACGCAAGACGGCCGATTGGGAGGCCACGCTGTTTAAGCCGAGTTGCGGCCAGATTCGCGTCAACGCGCGCTACGTGGTGAATGCAGCGGGGCCGTGGACGGCCGATTTGCTGCATGCGGCGCTGCCGAAGGAGGGCGGCGGGCATCTGCGGCTCATTAAGGGCAGCCATATCGTGGTCAAGCGCATTTTCGAGCATGACAACGCTTACATCTTCCAGCACCGGGATGGGCGCATTGTGTTTGCCATTCCGTATGAGCGCGACTTTACGCTGATCGGCACCACCGACCTCGATTATCAGGGCGATGCCAATCAAGTTGCCATCAGCGAGGATGAGATTAGCTACCTGTGCGGGCTGGCCAGCCAGTATTTTGCCCAGCCGATAGCGCCGGCGGACGTGGTGTGGACGTATTCCGGCGTGCGGCCACTGGTGGAGGACGGCGCGGACGCCAAGGCGGTCACCCGCGATTACCGGCTGGAGGTGGATGACGACGGCCCGCCGATTCTGAGCGTATTCGGCGGCAAAATCACCACGTTCCGCAAGCTGGCGGAGGAGGCGGTCGACCAGATCGCCAAGGCGCTGGACAACCGGCACGGCGGCTGGACGCACAACGCCTGCCTGCCGGGCGGCGACCTGTACGGCGCCGAGCCGCAGAATCGCTCGGTATTGGAGTTTGACGGCTGGATGCGGGCCCAGATCGCCCGCTACAGCGGTTTGCCATCGGCGCTGGTGTCGCGCTACTGCCGCACCTACGGCACCCGCATCCACACCTTGCTGGCCGACCGTACCGACGTAGCGTCAATGGGTGAAGAAATCGCCGCCGGCCTGTACGCCACCGAAGTCGAATACCTGCGCCGCTACGAATGGGCGCGCACCGCCCAAGACATCCTCTGGCGCCGCACCAAGCTAGGCCTGCACCTCCCCGCCAGCACCGCCGACCACCTCCAAACCTGGCTCAATGCCCACCCGCTAGCCCGATAAAAGGTGGTCGCAAATTGCGACCACCTCGCGAAGCTGAAATATACCAAGGCGCTCCCATTTGCTTTCACTGAGCATAGCGCCATTCAAGCGGCCAACGTCTTGGGGCTTCAGAAGCAATCCAAATGGGTAGCCTTTAAATCAGGATGATTTTGAGGG
This sequence comes from Duganella rivi, assembly GCF_009857435.1. GTDB lineage: Bacteria > Pseudomonadota > Gammaproteobacteria > Burkholderiales > Burkholderiaceae_D > Rugamonas > Rugamonas rivi. Next base: position 781,348 of record NZ_WWCK01000003.1, on the reverse strand, counting down.
TAAATCCGTATAGCAATGCGGATTCAACCGATCGCCGCAACGCCCTAAACGAGCCATAGCGTCTATTCCATAGATCAAATAAATCTTCTAAAGTCGATTTTGCTAGCTTATTAAATTTTATTTCCATAGTGCGAATCAGTAATTTTCCTTGTTCGCCGTCTTGAATTTTTCTGTTCGTATATTTAACTCAATTTATTTTTTTGTAAAATATAATGAATTTGCACATGTTAATTTTAATTATAAGACGTAATTTTTTTTAATTGCATACGGATGAAGCTCGTTTCCTGAATTCCTGTTCGCCGGCTGGAACTATTGGTTTAGATATTGAGGATATCTTCGCCGACAGCAGTATAGTAATAAGATAGGTTTATATGCCGTGAATGATTTGACGACGATGGCTTTATCGTACTTTGCGCCGCAACGGAGCAGTCCATGCTAAAAATTAGCATGCTGGAGCTGACTTTTGGCATGGTTAGCAACTCACCCAAGAGGTAAGATTGCCCAAGAGATGAATCCAAAAGCTATAGAGCAGAATGGTGGTATTGATTCGAAGGCGCGACAGCTCGCTGAAATTTAAAAATCCAACATAAATATGTTGATCCCAATTTACAGCAGCGAGCAGACCTTGGTATTGAGGGTGAAGCAGATATTCGACTGCGATATTGGAGAAATGAGCAAGAACCTAATGAAGAAGAAATTCATACTCTGGTGCAAAGCGCTCACAGAATGCGCGAAATGTACTGGATAGAACGCATTGTTGAAATGGATTGCTGGCCTATCATGTTCATATGCGGTGCACATCATGTGCAACCACTTCGTCAGCAGCTCGAAAAACTCGGGTTCGACGTACGGATTTATGCTGAGGATTGGAGCGACGATTGCTAGGCTAGATGATCAGAGCATCAAAATAAAAACGGCGCCCTTAGGCGCCGTTTTGGTTTATTTCACACCGTGCATTAACTTTTGAATGAATGGTGCGATCAGGAACAGAATCACGCCGCCAATCGTCAGAATCCAGAAGCCCTGGGTGTAGGCCGACAATGCAGTTACTACCGACATGCCGCTTTCACCACTCGCGTGCGAAGCGAAGATGCCCGACAGGTTATTACCGATGCCGGTCGACAGGAACCAGCCGCCCATGCCCAGGCCCACCAGACGGGTCGGCGCTAGCTTGGTCACCATCGACAAGCCGATCGGCGACAAGCACAGCTCGCCCACCGACTGGATCACGTAGACCATGAACAAAGTCCAGAACGGAATCTTGCTATCAGCGCCAACCAGCGACGACAGCGAGAACCACAGCAGGCCGAACGCCGCCGCGTTGAACAGGATGCCCAGGCCGAACTTGCGCGGGATCGACGGGTTGGCGTTGCGTTTAGCCAGGAATACCCATGCCGCCGCCACGATAGGCGCGCAGCCGATGATGGCCAGCGAGTTCACGGTCTGGAACCACGCGGTCGGGAAAGTCCAGCCGCCGAAGTCGCGGCGTACAATGTTGTCAGCCAAGAAAGTGAACGAGCTACCGGCTTGTTCAAAGAACATCCAGAACACGATGTTGAAGGCAAAGATCACCATCATGGCGATGACTTTGTCGCGCGCCACGGCGCCGTTGCGGAAGCCCTCTACCAGCAGCATGGCGGCCAGCACCAGGAACAGCGCGGTCAGCACCAGTTGCAGGGTGTTGGCGCCGACCGCCAGCAGCGCGTACGCTACCGGGATCACGGCCAGGCAGCCGACCACCACGTAGGCTACGCGTGCCATGCTGGTCGCCTCGGCAGCCGGTGCGCCGATGCCCTTGAGCTGGGCGCGGCCGATGTAGAACCATACCAGGCTGATCAGCATGCCGACGCCGGCCGCCATGAACACCACTTTGTACGAAGGCATGCCGCCAACGCCAAACACTTGCTCGGCCAGGATCTGGGTCAGGACCGGGGCGATCAGCGCGCCGGTGTTAATGCCCATGTAGAAGATGGTGAAGCCGGAATCGCGGCGCGGGTCGGCCACCGAGTACAGCTTGCCGACCATGGTCGAGATATTCGGTTTGAACAGGCCGTTACCGACAATGATGGTGGCCAGGCCAAGCTTGAAGATGGTGTCGTCCGGGATGGCAATCGCAAACAGGCCGATGGCCATGAACACGGCGCCGACCAGGATCGAGCGCTGGTAGCCAAGCACGCGGTCAGCCACGTAGCCGCCGAACAGGGCCGCCGCGTACACCAGCGCCAGGTAGGAGCCGTAGAGGGCGCTGGCGGTCTGCTGGCCGGAGGCGTCGCCGCCGAAGAACTGGGCTACGATGTAGAGCACCAGCGCCCAGCGAATGCCGTAGAACGCGAAGCGCTCCCAGAATTCGGTCATGAACAACATCCACAGCGGGGCCGGGTGGCCCATGATCTGCTTGAACTCGGGAATCGCGGATTCCGTAGGTTGGGTAGTCGCACCGCTCATGCGGCTTCTCCTGTAATTATGGTCAATCGGCACTGGCTTCCCTTGTGGGGCAGCCAAATTGGGCGCCATTTTAATCTACAAATCGCTTCCGACGCACTTTTTGATAGTCTCCCTGCAAAGTTGTGTCATTTGTGTTAATAATTCCAGCGCACAAATCTTCCACTTGACGTATATTGGTGGCGCAGGACCAATGGAAACTGACGTAACTGAATAGGACTTAAGCATCATGGAACATGACGTTGTCGATACCCTGATTTCGCCCGAAGGCCAGTTGGAAATCCTTTCGAAGGCGGAAGTGAACAAGCTGCTCGATACTAGCCAGGGCGGCCTTTATAACGTCTTCCGCAAATGTGCACTGGCGGTGCTCAATTGCGGCAGCACTATCGACGATGGAAAGGAGTTGCTGGAAAGGTATCAATCGTTTGACATCAGCATCGTGCAGCGCGAGCGCGGCATCAAGCTTGATATCAAGGGCGCGCCGGCCATCGCTTTCGTGGACGGCAAGATGATCAAGGGCATCCACGAGCACCTGTTTGCGGTGCTGCGCGATATCGTTTTCGTCAGCAACGAGGTGACCGACAATCCGAAGTTCGACCTCGGCAAGACCGAAGGCATTACCGACGCCGTGTTCCACATTCTGCGCAACGCCGGCGTGCTGAAACCGATGCTCAATCCGAACCTGGTGGTGTGCTGGGGCGGCCACTCGATCAACCGCGAGGAGTACAACTACTCGAAGAAGGTGGGCTACGAAATGGGCCTGCGCGACCTCGATATCTGCACCGGCTGCGGCCCCGGCGCGATGAAAGGCCCAATGAAAGGCGCCACCATCGGCCACGCCAAGCAGCGTTTGCACCGCGGCCGTTACCTCGGCATCACTGAGCCGGGCATCATCGCGGCCGAGTCGCCGAATCCGATCGTCAATGAGCTGGTGATCATGCCGGACATTGAAAAGCGCCTGGAAGCGTTTGTGCGCACCGGCCACGGCATCGTGGTGTTCCCGGGCGGCGCCGGCACGGCCGAGGAAATCCTGTACATCCTCGGCATCCTGCTGCACCCGGATAACGCCGACATCCCGTTCCCGCTGGTGTTCACCGGCCCTGAAACGGCGCGCGAATACTTCGTGCAGATCAACCAGTTCATCCACGACACGCTGGGCCCGGAAGCGCAAAGCCGCTACAAGATCATCATCGACGACCCGGAACTGGTGGCGCGCGAGATGCAGGCCGGGATCAAGGCGGTGCGCGAATTCCGCAAGTCGCGCAGCGATGCCTATTACTACAACTGGGGTCTGAAGATCGACACCGAGTTCCAGCGCCCGTTCCCGCCAACGCACGAGAACATGCGCAACCTCAGCCTGCACAAGAACCAGCCGGTGCACCTGCTGGCCGCGCACCTGCGCCGCGCCTTCTCGGGCGTGGTGGCGGGCAACGTCAAGGAAGAGGGCATCCGCGCCATCGAGAAGTACGGCCACTTTGAAATCCATGGCGACAAGGAGATCATGGGCCCGATGGATGCGCTGCTGGCCTCGTTCGTAGCGCAGCACCGCATGAAGCTGGCGGGCAAGCCGTACACGCCGTGCTATCGCGTAATCCAGTAAGAAAAGTAGTGGTGCAGTTTGCGCGCAGCCATTAGATAATATTTTAATTAACTATTAATTTATGAATTAAGATGGATTGTCGCGCTGACAACGCCAAAAAGGTAAGCTCTTCTGGTTTGAGGCTTTGAAGAGTTGCCCCATGGATTTTGTTGCGCAAAAACTGTTGCCGCCTTCGCCCGCCGGGACGCTGATGCCGCGACCAGACGTTCTGGCCCGGCTGACGAGGGCGGGCTCCCATCGCATGGTGCTGCTGTGCGCACCGGCCGGCTATGGCAAGACGTGCGTGCTGCAGCTGCTACATGCCGGCTTCGCGGCATCGCAAGTGCCGGTCGCCTGGCTAACCTTCGATGCTGCGGATCGTGATCCGGCCCGCTTGTTGCTTGCGCTGCGTGCAGCATTGCTGGGTGGCGGTGCTGAGGCCGATGCGCCGCTTCGCACGCTTGGTAGTACGCCCGTGCGTCACCTCTTCCTCGATGACGTGGAACATTTGGATGGCGATGCTATCCGCCTGCTGCTGTCGGTGATCGAAGAAGTGCTGCCGCCTGGTGTATGCGTGTACCTCGGCAGCCGCAGCCTGCACCAGGTTGGCGTTGCGCGGCTAAAGGCTCGGCGCATATTGCTGGAATTGAATCTGGAAAGCCTGCGTTTCGAACTTGGCGAAACGGAAAACTATCTGCGCCAGGCTAATCTGTACTTGGCCGACGAGCAAATGCGCTGGCTGCATGAATCCACCGAGGGCTGGCCAGCGGCGATCGAGCTACTGGCGCTGGCGTGGAAACGCATACAGGGTAGCGCCGATCAGCACCTGCGCGATCTGCACGGCGTGAGCGATTTGAACCATTATCTGGCGGAGGAGGTGCTGCGTTCGCAGCCTGAGGGCGTGCAAGCTTTTCTGCTTGCCACCGCGCCGCTGTCGTCGTTCTGCGTGGCACTGGCCGATGCCGTGCGCGATAGCACGGACAGTGGCGAACTGATTACGAGTATCCGCTTGTCTGGGCTGCCGATTCAACCGATCGGCGAGCACTGGTATCGATATCATCCACTGTTTGCCGGCCATATCATGCGGTGCGGCGCGCCGGGTGGCAACGCGCAGGCCTTGGTTCATGCGCGCGCTGCTGTCTGGCTCAAGGCCCACGGGCGTAGCTTGGAAGCCTTTGACTGCCACATTAAGGCGGCCGAATTTGAAGCTGCGGCGGCCCTGCTGGAGGAGCTAGCCGAAACGTTGCGGCAGAGGGCGCAATATCCCAGTCTGATCCGCTGCTGTGAGCGGTTGCCAGAAGTGCTGCTGCACCGCCATCCACGCATTTGCCGCAGCTTGCTGGTTTCGCTGTTGTACCTGCAGCGCCGCGACGAGGCACGCCGCTGGATTGCCTACTTCCGCGAGCACGCCACGCCCAGCGGTGCCGACGCATTCTATGGCGAGAGCTTGCGCGCCTTCGAGCCGGTGCTGGCTTTCCTGGATGCCGATATCGATTACTGCATCACGCTGGTGGAACGGAACTGGCCGCTCCAGCAGCAGGCCGATGCCTACGAACGCGGCGCACTGGCCACCGTAGCCGCGTATTCCTATCTGGTGCGCGGCCGGCTGGCGGAAACGGTGCAGATGCTGATCCAGGCGCGCCGCATGTGCGCCGAAAACAATAGCGCCACCATGATGTCGGTGGTGATTTTCCTGCAGGCGTATCTAGATGCGATGCAGGGACGCCACGATGCTGCGCTGGAGCAGATGATGGGAGTAGATCTGCTGCTGCAGCGGCACAGCGCTGACATTCCGCCCGTCTTTCTGCACAGTTACAGCGGTGGCTTGCTGTTAATGCTGCTGTACGAGCGCAATAGTATCGGCGAGTTGGAGGAGCGGATAAAGATAGCGCGCGAGATGGAGGGTATTCCGATGCCGTGGGATATGGTCAGCGGCATACTGGTCACGCAGGCTAAGTTGATGGCTTTGCAATCCGGTGCGATGGCGGCCAAACGCTGGCTGGAGGGCGAAATTATGAAGGCCCGCAAGCATGCGCCGCAGTTGCGCTTAGCCCTTGAGAGCGAACTGTCGCGGTTGATGGTTGTCAGTGGTGACCGTGACGGTATCGCAGGTTATGCGGCCTCGCTCGGGGACGCCAATCACGGGTTGGCGTCATGGATCGGTTCCAGTCAGGAGATCGACGGCGGCGGCATCGCCCAAGCGCGTCTGGCGTTGGCCGCCGGCCAGCTGCAAACGGCAAAAAGCCAGCTGCGCCGCTTGCTGGAGCAGTCGGTTCAAGGTGGTCGCCACTGGCGCGCCGCCAAGCTTCGGGTGCTGCTGGCGCTAGCGGAGGAGCGCGGCGGCGACCGTCGGGCAGCGCAGCTGCTGATGGCTCTGGCGCTGGAGCAGGGCGCGCAATCGGGCCTGGTGCGCACTTTCCTGGACGAGGGGGAGGACGTGTTGTGTTTGTTGGAGGCCTTGCAAGATGGGCCGCCCGGTACGCTTTCGCACGCTGCGGTAGCGCACCTGCGTACCTTGCTGGCGTGTGCGGATGCCGCGCGCGCCGCGGATCCGCCGCTGCTGGCTGAGCTAACAGTGGCCGAGCGCAATCTGCTGGAATTGGTGGCGCAGGGCGCGACCAACCGCGCAGCGGCGCTCACCCTTGGGGTGTCGGTGAATACAGTGAAGTGGCATATGGCGCAAATCTTTGGCAAGCTGGGCGCGGCCAACCGCGTGCAAGCGGTAAATCTGGCCCGCCAGGCCGGCATGCTCGACAGTTGAGCGCGCACCGAAGCTGCGCCCCCCATTCTTTGGGGTGGTGACATCGTTGGTGGACGTGGGCAGAATCCTATGCCCGCCGGTTGACCGGCCCCGATTTTTGCTGGAGACGATGTAATGCCAAACACTGGACTGCCGCCTTTGCCCGGTACGCTGAAGAAGCTGGGTGTCATCACCGCGATCCGCGACACCCAGCTGGTTGAGCAAAGCCTGCTGCGCACGTTGGCGCCGATCCTGGGCGTGCTGGAAACCTCGCTGTACCGTATTAACGCGAAACACCAGATCACGCACGTGCTGCATCACTCACGTACGGGTACGCGTGACAGCGACGGTGCGGAGCGGATTTCCGAACGCATCGACGCGGTCCGCAACGAAACCTATATTCCCGAACACATCGGGCTGCTGGTGGACAACGTGCGCCTGCTTGGGTATCCGTGCAACCAGCCACACGAGGGCAACCAAGTGTTCTGCTATCCGCTGCGCAGCGGTGAGCTGCATAGCGGCTACCTGATCTTCGAGCGTAAATTCCTCCTGACGGCGATGGAAGACGCGGTAATTACCGGCGTGCTGCAGGTGTATTCCAACTATTACTCGCTACTGGACTCGAGCCAGCGCGACCGCCTGACCGGGCTGCATAATCGCTATGCGATGGAAGTCAGTTTGGACCGGCTTTGGGAGGAGTTGTCGATCCAGCCGCCGATGGACGCCCCCGGTGTGGCGCCGGTGCTGCCGGCGCGCGACTGCTATTGGTTGGGTGTACTGGACATCGACCACTTCAAGCGCATTAACGACCAGTTTGGCCACGTGATTGGCGATGAGATTCTGTTGCTGGTTTCACGGGTGTTGGGCAGGACACTGCGCCGCACGGATCTGCTGTTCCGCTATGGGGGGGAAGAGTTTATCGCGGTGGTGGAAGCGCGCGACCTCGAGGCGGCTGAGCAACTGTTCGAACGCTTGCGCAAGGCCGTCGAGAGTTACCGCTACCCGCAGGTAGGTAAGGTAACGTTGAGCGGGGGATTTTGCGCCGTATCGACCTTGGTGCTACCCAAGTCTGTGCTGGAGCGGGCTGACCGCGCGATGTATGAGGCCAAGAAGGAGGGCCGCAATCGCATGCGGCACTATCACACATTACTGGAACAGGGTGTGCTGCACGAACTGGAGTCCGGCAGCATCACACTATTCTGACGATCAGTCTTCGCGGCGCAGGTGCGGGAACAGCAGCACGTCGCGGATGTTCGGCGAGTCGGTCAGCAGCATCATCAGGCGGTCGATGCCGATGCCGCAGCCGCCGGCTGGCGGCATACCGTATTCCAGCGCGCGGATGTAGTCGGCGTCGTAGAACATTGCCTCTTCATCGCCTGCGTCCTTGGCCGCGACTTGCGACAGGAAGCGTGCCGACTGGTCTTCTGCATCGTTCAGCTCCGAGAAGCCGTTGGCGATTTCGCGGCCGACCATGAACAGTTCGAAGCGCTCGGTGATGCCTTCGCGGGTGTCCGAAGCACGGGCCAGCGGCGACACTTCGACCGGGTAGTCGATGATGAAGGTCGGTTCCCACAGCTGCGCTTCGGCGGTTTCTTCAAACAGCGCCAGTTGCAGCGCGCCCAGGCCGGCGGTGGCGAACGGCTTCACGCCGAACTTCAGCAGTTCTTTCTTGATGAATTCCGCATCGTTCAGTTGCGCGTCGGTGTAGTGCGGAGCGAACTTGTTGATGGCGCCGACGATGGTCAGGCGGTGGAATGGCTTGGACAGATCCAGCTCACGGCCGCCGTAGGTCAGCACTGCGGTGCCCTTGGCGTCAATCGCAGCCTGGCGGATCACCGACTCGGTGAAGTCCATCAGCCACTGGTAATCGGTGTAGGCCGCGTAGAATTCCATCATGGTGAATTCTGGATTGTGACGAACCGACACGCCTTCGTTACGGAAGTTGCGGTTGATTTCGAACACGCGGTCAAAGCCGCCCACCACCAGGCGCTTCAGGTACAGCTCAGGCGCGATACGCAGGTACATTTGCATGTCCAGCGCATTGTGGTGGGTGATGAAAGGCTTGGCCGCAGCGCCGCCCGGAATCGGGTGCAGCATCGGGGTTTCCACTTCCATGAAGTCGTTCTTTTCCATGAAGCGGCGGATCGACGACATCGCAGCGGTACGCGCTTTAAACGTGCGGCGCGTTTCTTCGTTCATGATCAGATCAACGTAACGCTGGCGGTACTTGGTCTCCTGGTCGGCCAGGCCGTGGAATTTATCCGGCAGCGGGCGCAGCGACTTGGTGATCAGACGCAGTTCGGTGACCTTGATGGTCAGTTCATCGGTCTTGGTCTTGAACAGCGTGCCAACCACGCCCAGGATGTCGCCCAGATCGTAGTGGTGCAGGGCGGCCATTGCCGCTTCGCCGGTCAGATCCAGCGTGGCGTAGATCTGGATGCGGCCATCGGCCTGCGCGCCCGACGAATCTTGCAGCGTGGCGAAAGCGGCCTTCTTGCCGGCTTCGCGCTTCAGCATCATGCGGCCTGCCAGCTTGACGGTGACCGGAGCAGCTTCCAGCTCTTCGCGCGACTTCTCGCCGTATTGCGCGTGCAGATCGGCAGCCTTGTGTTCCGGCTTGAAGTCGTTCGGGAAGGCGACGCCTTGTGCGCGGATAGCGGCCAGCTTGGCACGGCGCTCCGCAATGATTTTATTTTCGTCGGGAGCGGCTGCTTGGTCTTGAAGATCCGTAGTCATGGTCTTTACTTTTGTTGAGGTGATGATTTAATTGGTGGCAGATGCGGCGAACAACTCGTCCACATCCAGCTCGCTGAAGTCGCGCACGACGGCGATGACGTTGTCGAATTCCTTAAACGCTTCAGCCGGCAAAGTGGTTGTCAAGACCACGGCGCGCATGCCTGCGCGGCGCGCCGCTTCCACGCCCAGCGGCGCGTCTTCGAACACGATGCTGTGGGCAGGATGAGCGCCTGCGCGCTCGGCCGCCAGCAGGAATACGTCGGGATTCGGCTTGCCGCGCGCCACGTCGGCCGCGCCGGCGATGGCGTGGAATTCCTTGCGCAGATCGAGGCCGTCCAGCGTGAAGTCGATGTTCTCATTCGGCGCAGCGGTAGCCACGGCCAGCTTGATGCCGGCCGCCTTGGCACGCGTGATGAAATCAACGAAACCGGTGGTCGGCGCCAGGTGCGGCGCGTACATCTCGCGGTACAGGGCTTCCTTCTCGAAATCGAGCGCCGCGCTTTCTTCCTTGGTCAACTGCTTGCCAAAGTAGGTGCTCATGATTTCGTGGCCCTGGCGGCCGGCGGTGTTGCGGAAGAATTCATCCGCATCGACCACGTGGCCGCGGCGCTGGAAAAACTCCAGCCACGATTTCACGTGGAAGGACATATTGTCGACAATGGTGCCGTCCATGTCGAAGATAAATGCACGCTGGGTCATGGATTACACGCCTTGTTTGAGCGAGGCCGAAATGAAGTCGTCCAGGTCGCCGTCCAGCACGCCCTTGGTGTTGCCGGTTTCGTAGTTGGTGCGCAGGTCTTTAATGCGCGACTGATCCAGCACGTAGGAGCGAATCTGGTGGCCCCAGCCCACGTCGGTCTTGGAGTCTTCCAGCTTTTGCTGCTCGCTCATGCGCTTGCGCAGTTCCAGTTCGTACAGTTTCGCCTTCAGCATTTCCATCGCTTCGGCCTTGTTGCGGTGCTGCGAACGGTCGTTCTGGCACTGCACCACGATGCCCGACGGGCCGTGGGTCAGACGCACCGCGGAGTCGGTTTTATTAATGTGCTGACCACCGGCGCCCGATGCGCGGTAGGTATCGATACGCAGGTCGGCCGGATTGATCTCGATATCGATCGAGTCGTCCACTTCCGGGTACACGAACAGCGACACGAATGAGGTGTGGCGGCCGCCGGCCGAGTCGAACGGCGACTTGCGCACCAGGCGGTGCACGCCGGTCTCGGTGCGCAGGAAGCCGTAGGCGTATTCGCCTTCCACTTTCAGGGTCGCGGTCTTGATGCCTGCCACCTCGCCCTCGGATTCTTCCATCACTTCGACCTTGAAGCCCTTGCGTTCGCAATAGCGCAGGTACTGGCGCAGAAGCATGGAAGCCCAGTCTTGCGCCTCGGTGCCGCCGGCGCCGGCCTGGATGTCGACGAAGCAGTTGTTCGGATCCATCGGATTGTTGAACATCCGGCGGAATTCCATGCCCTCGATGACTTTACGGACGTCTTCTGCATCGACGATCAGCGCTTCCAGCGTGTCGTCGTCGCCTTCTTCCTTGGCCATGTCGATCAAATCGCCCATGTCCTTCAGGTCGGCGTTAGCCTTGGTCAGCGCGTCAACCACCGCCTCCAGCGACTTCTTCTCCTTGCCCAGATCCTGCGCTTTCTTAGGATCGTTCCAGACCGCAGGATCTTCCAGCTCGCCGTTTACTTGTTCGAGCTTGTCGACTTTGCGATCGAAGTCAAAGATACCTCCGAAGTTCGGCTTCGCGCGTGGTCAGATCGGCGAGCAGGGAGGTGAGGGCGTTAATGCGTTCGGCTTCCATGGTTTTCTTCTTTTCTAAGGCTGAAATCAAACCTTGGATTATACCGTAACCGGCTACGCTCTCCCAGTGCCGCGCGGCTGGCGGCCCGGCGGCGGTGAAAACCTGCCATTTAAGCCACAAAACGTATAGAATATTGCAGCCTGCAACTCATCCTGTCGTCCATGCGCCCAAACCACCGCGCCTGCCACATGCTGCCCGCTTTACTGATCGGCTGCGCCATTGCGCCGCTGGTTAGCGCGACGCCGTCCGGCGCCGAGGCGACGCTGGCGCTGCTGGAAACCACCGACTTGCACGCCAATGTGCTCAGTTATGATTATTACAAATTGCAGGCCGATCCCGCCATCGGCCTTGAGCGCACCGCCACGCTGATTAAGCAGGCGCGTGCCGAATATCCGAACAACCTGCTGCTCGATAATGGCGACGCGCTGCAAGGCACGGCGCTGGCCGACTACCAAGCCTTGGTCAAGCCGGTGAGCTGTGCCGAAGCGCCGGCCATCTACAAGGCCATGAACCAGCTGGGCGTGGACGGCGCCGGCATCGGCAATCACGAATTCAATTTCGGACTGGCCTACCTGAACCAAGTCACCGGCAGCCACTTCGACGTCGACGGCGTACCGGCTGACGCGCCACGCTGCGCCGGCCCGAATTTCCCCATCGTGCTGGCGAACCTGTACAGCGCCCGCACGCGCAAGCCGCTGTTTGCACCGTACCGTATCCTGACGCGCCAAATTCGCGCCACCGGCCCGGATGGCAAGCCGCTGACCGCCACCATCAAGGTCGGCATCATCGGCTTTACGCCGCCGGGCGTGCTGTCGTGGGATAAGCAATGGCTGGCCGGGAAGGTCTACGCCGAGGGCGTGCGCGAGACCGCGCAGAAGTACATCCCGCAGATGCGCGCCGAGGGTGCAGACCTGATCGTCGCCATCTCGCACGGCGGCATTGACGGCGAGGCTTATGCGCCGGAGATGGAAAACGCCAACTACCACCTGGCGCAAGTGCCGGGCATCGACGCGCTGCTGATCGGCCACGAACACCTGCCATTCCCGGACGCCGCCAGCAAGCGCGCCGCTTTCAACCTGCCCGGCGTGGACAAAGTCAAAGGCACGGTATTCGGCGTGCCGACCGTGATGGCCAACCTGTGGGGCAAGCACCTCGGTGTGATCGGCCTGCACCTGAAATACGACGGCGCGCGCTGGGTGGTGGACAAGAGCCGCACTACGGTCGAAGCACGCAGCACCAAGCAGGCGGACGGCAGCTACGTCGCCGCCGATCCGGCCATTGCGCAACTGATAGCGGCCGAACACGCGGCCACCATCCGCTACGTGCAAACTCCGGTCGGCACCAGCGATTTCCGCATGAGCAGCTACTTTGCCGATGTTGGCGACATCAGCGCCATCCAGCTGGTGAACCAGGCGCAAACCGCCTATGTGCAGGATTACGTCAAGGCCAATCTGTCGCAGCACGCAGCGCTTCCGGTGCTGTCGATGGCGTCGCCGTTCAAGACCGGCGCTGCCAGCGCGGCCGATTACACCGACGTCAAACCGGGCGCGGTCGCCCTGAATAACGCCGCCGACCTGTATCTGTATCCAAACGCGCTGCACGCCGTGAAGCTGAACGGCGCAGGCTTGAAAGCATGGCTGGAAAAATCCGCCGAACGCTTCAACCGCATCGACCCGGCCAGCAGCGCGCAGCAGGAACTGGTCAACACTGCTTTTGCAGGCTTCAATTTCGACATGCTGACCAATGCGGACGTCAGCTACCAGATCGACGTCACCCAGCCGGTCGGCCAGCGCATCGTCGCCTTGCACTACAAAGGTGCAGCGTTGTCGCCATCGCAGGAATTCATCGTAGCGACCAATAGCTACCGCGCGGGCGGCGGCGGCAACTTCCCCGGACTGGATGGCAGCAAGACCGTGATCGCCGCGCCGGATTCCAGCCGCGATGTGCTGATCGCCTACATCCAAAAGGCCAAGCAGCTCAGCCGCGCTCACAATGGCGCCACGCGCAGCTGGCGTTTCGCGCCGGTGGCGACCAAGGGCGCTGTCGTGTTCCATTCCGCACCGGGCTTGCTGAACCTCGCGCGCGAAGCCGGATTGGCGGGCGTATCGCAACTCAAAACGGACGATGGCGGCGGCAAAGGCTTTGCCCTGTACGCCATCGATTTGAGCAAATGAGCCGCCTGCGCATCGCCATCGCCGCGTTCATGCTGGCCTTCGTCGGCGCTGCAACCGCAGGCCCGGTCGAAGAAGGGCGCCTGTGCCTGCGCGGCTCCGACGGCACACCTGCGAATCTGCCGCGCGCTTTTGAACTGTTCAGCAGCGCCGCCAAGAAAGGCGACGCCCAAGCCGCCTACTACCTCGGCATGATGTACAAGAACGGCATGGCCGTCGCGCGCGACCTCAAAGCCGCCGCGCAATGGCTGCAATTCTCCGCCAATCGGCAAACCCCGGCCGCCATGTTCGCGCTGGCCAAGCTTTACCTGAGCGGCGAAGGCGTCAAGCGCGACGAACTGGCGGCCCGCCGCTGGATCGAAAAAGCCGCCGACCTCGAATACCCGGAAGCCGTGATGGCCATGGCCATCGGCCTGCGCGACGGCTCCATGGGCTTCGAGCGCAACGAAGCCCTGGCCGAAACCCAGATGCGCTTCGCCAACCGCGCCCTCAAACAAGCCGCGCCCGGCTTGTAATCCTTACACCTGGCTTACAAACGCCCACTCAGCAAACGCTTGCTGCGATGCCGCACATGTATCTGTTGCCGCTGTTGATTTACTAACCTACAATGTTTTTCCGATGGGGCGACTTTCCAGCGTACGACTACTACAAAAAACGTTGTATCAACAGGAGATGGCACATGAATTTCAAATTGAAATTGCTCGTTGCAGGTTTAGCACTCGGTTTCGCAGCTTCCTCCCAGGCGGCTGATCCCATCAAGATCGGCGTGTCCGGCCCGTTCACCGGCGGTTCTGCGCCGATGGGCGTGTCCATGCGCGACGGCGTCAAGCTGGCCGTGGCCGACATCAACGCCAAGGGCGGCGTCCTGGGCCGGCAAATCCAGCTGGTCGAACGCGATGACGAAGCCAAGCCGGAACGCGGCGTGCAGATCGCGCAGGAACTGATCAACAAAGAGAAGGTCGTGGCCACCGTCGGCTACATCAACACCGGCGTGGCGCTGGCCTCGCAGCGTTTCTATCAAGACGCGAAAATACCGGTGATGAATAACGTCGCCACCGGCTCCATCATCACCAAGCAGTTTGCCGATCAGCCGGAGAACTACATCTTCCGCAACTCCGCCAATGACCAGATCCAGTCGCACATGATCGTCAAAGAGGCGGTGGACAATCGCAAATTCAAAAAGGTCGCGATTCTGGCCGACTCCACCAACTACGGCCAGCTTGGCCGCGAAGACCTGGAAAAAGCGCTGGCCGAAAAAAGCCTGAAAGCGGTCGCCGTCGAGAAGTACAACATCAAGGACGTCGACATGACGGCCCAGCTGCTGAAAGCCAAGCAGGCCGGCGCTGAAGTGGTGCTCACCTACGGCATCGGCCCTGAGCTGGCGCAGATCGCCAACGGCATGGAGAAGCTGGGCTGGAAAGTGCCGCTGATCGGCAGCTGGACTTTATCGATGGCGAACTTCATCGACAACGCCGGCAAGAACGGCAACGGCACCCGCATGCCGCAAACCTTCATCCAGGATCCCAACACGCCCAAGCGCAAAGCCTTCATCGACGCCTACATCAAGGCCTACAACCCGCCGCAAGGCCGCATGCCGTCGCCGGTATCGGCGGCGCAGGGTTACGACTCGATCTACCTGCTGGCTGCCGCCATCAAGCAGGCCGGCAGCACCGACGGCCCGAAAGTCAAAGCCGCGCTGGAAAACCTGAGCGAGAAAATCGACGGCGTCGTGACCACCTACGCCAAGCCGTATAGCAAAGACGATCATGAAGCCATCAACGCCGACATCACCGTCTTCGGTGAAGTCAAAGACGGCAAAGTCGTTCTGGCCAAGTAAGGCTACCTAGCGCGCCAATAATGGCCAGACTTGTTGATCGAGACAAGCTGGCCATTTTTCTTGTCGGGGAAAATGATGGAAATTCTTTTGCAACTGGTGTTCAGCGGCATCGCGCTGGGCATGATCTACGCGGTAATCGCGTTTGGCTACCAACTGACGTTCGCGACCTCCGGCACGCTGAACTTCGGCCAAGGCGAATCGCTGATGCTGGGCGCGCTGGTGGGACTGAGCCTGGTCGGCAATATCCATGGCGGCCCTTACATGAGCTACCTGCTGATGATCCCACTGGTGATCGTGTTCGGCGCGCTGCAAGGCATGTTCGTGGAATGGATAGGCGTACGGCCGGCGATCAAAATCAAATCCGAATTCGGCTGGATCATGTCCACCATCGCGCTGGCGATTATCTTTAAGAACGTCGCCGAAAATATCTGGGGCAAGGACGACCTGACCTTCCCATCGCCGCTGTCTTCCGCGCCGATTGAAATCCTTGGCGCCAATGTACAGCCGATGCAGATAGCGGTGGTGGTGGGCGCGCTGGCCATCATGGCGGCGGTCGAAATCTTCAACCGCAAATCCATCTACGGCAAGGCCGTTGTCGCCACCGCCAACGACCGCGATGCGGCGGGGCTGATGGGAATAAACACCGGCATGGTGATCACCTTCTCGTACGCGCTGTCGTCTGCCGTCGCCGCGTTTGCGGGCGTGCTGGTAGCGCCGCTGACACTGACCGGCGCCACCATGGGCGCATCGCTTGGCTTGAAAGCGTTCGCCGTGGCGATTATCGGCGGCCTGACTTCGGGCGTCGGCGCCATCGTCGGCGGCCTGATATTGGGCGTGGTTGAAACCACGGCCGGCTACTACATCTCCACCGGGTACAAAGACGTACCGGGCTTGCTGCTGCTCCTGCTGGTGCTGGCAGTGAAACCGTCCGGCCTATTCGGCAAAGCCGCCATTAAAAAGGTCTGACCCATGAAGAAGACAATCATCGCAGCAAGCGTGGCGGGGCTGGCGGTACTGGCGCTGTATCCGGCGCTGATTCCGAATCCGTACTACATCCATTTATTCGAAACCATCTTGATCTACGCGATCCTGCTGTTCGGGCTGGATATCGTGGTCGGCTACACCGGGCAAGTGTCGCTGGGCCACGCGGGCCTGTTTGGCATCGGGGCTTACGTCACCGGCGTGCTGGTATTCAAACTGGCCGCGCCGTTCTGGATCACCATTCCTGCCTCCGTGATCATCGCGGCGGTGTTTGGCGCCGTGCTTGCGCTGCCGGCCTTGCGCGTGACCGGCCCATACCTGGCCATGGTGACGCTGGCCTTCGGCACCATCATCCAGATCCTGATCAACGAAATGACCTGGCTGACCGAAGGGCCGATGGGCATCAAGATCGCCAAGCCGGTGCTGTTCGGCCAAAAGCTCAGCGAGGTGCAGTACTACTACATGGTCGCCGTGTTGATGGTGGTGTCGCTGGTGGTGGTGCACAGGATTTTGAAATCGAACCTCGGCCGCGCGTTTGAAGCGCTGCGCGACAGCCCGATTGCGTCGGACTGCATGGGCGTATCCGTGTATCGCTACAAAGTATATGCGTTTATCATCAGCGCCGGTTTCGCCGGCCTGTCGGGGAGCTTGTATGCGTATTCGGAAGAGTACATCAACCCGAGCAGCTACACGTTTGAGCTGACCATCCTGTTCCTGCTGGCCGTGATTATGGGCGGGCGCAAAACGCGCTCCGGTTCCTTGATCGGTGCGCTGATCGTGGTGATGCTTCCTAGCCTGCTGGCCGACATTGAACTGTTCCGCAAAATTGCCGTAGCGGCGGCGGTGCTGGGCGTGATCGGCTCCGCGCTGGCGATTGCGCGCAAGCGCTCCACGCCGCGCGGCGTGCTGGTGCCGCTGGTGGCGACCATCGGCATGGCGGCGTTCTCGTTCAAGCTGGAGAACATCGTTGACTGGCGGCTGACCATCTTCGGCTTAATGACTCTGTTCGTGGTCTACTACCTGCAAGACGGGATCGTCGGCTTCCTGCAAGGGCTGATGGGGCGCGGCGCGGTGCACGCCAAGGCGGTAGCGTCGAGCGGCGCCGAGCCGTTCCCGCGCGCGCAAGGCGGCAAGGCCGGCGACAGCCTGCTCAACGTCGAGCAAATCCTGATGCAGTTTGGTGGCTTGAAAGCGTTGAACCAAGTGGATCTCAACGTAATTCAAGGCTCGGTGCATGGCCTGATTGGCCCCAATGGTTCCGGCAAGAGCACTATGATGAACGTGCTGACCGGGATCTACAAACCGACGGCAGGCAAGGTAGCGTTTTCCGGCGCGGTGATCTCGGGCCGTACGCCGTCGGAGATTGCGCTGGGCGGCGTGGCGCGTACCTTCCAGAACGTCCAGCTGTTTGGCGAGATGACGGCGACCGAGAACGTGCTGGTCGGCCTGCACAACACCTTCAAATCCAATGTGCTGGACGTGATGCTGCAAACGCCGCGCTACAAGCGTGAAGAGAAGGCAGCGCGCGAACGTGCTGCCAGCATTCTGGAATTTGTCGGCCTGTCGGATCTGGCGAACGAAGAGGCGCGCAACCTCCCGTATGGCAAACAGCGCCTGCTGGAGATAGGCCGCGCGCTGGGCCTCAGTCCGCGTCTGCTGCTGCTCGATGAGCCGGCGGCCGGCCTGACTGCGCCCGACATCAAGGAACTGATGGCCATCATCCGCAAAATCCGTGATCACGGCATCACCATCATCCTGATCGAGCACCACATGGACGTGGTGATGGCGCTGTCGGACACCGTGACTGTGCTGGACTTCGGCCAGAAAATCGCCGAAGGCAAACCGGCCGCCGTGCAAAGCGATCCGAAAGTGATCGAGGCCTACCTGGGCGGCGGCAGTGATGAAAAAGCGCCGGCGGCGCATTGACGAGGACACGACATGCTATCGATCTCCAATCTGCACGCGGCCTACGGCAAAGTCGAAGTCCTGCACGGCATCTCGCTGGACGTCCCGAAAGGGAAGCTGGTGACTCTGATCGGCTCCAACGGCGCTGGCAAAACCACCACCATGCGCGCCATCTCCGGCATGATCAAACCGAAAGGCGGCAAAGTCACGCTGGACGGCAAAGACATCACCGGCTACGACTCGCACAAAATCGCCCGCGCCGGGCTGGCGCATTCGCCGGAAGGGCGGCGTGTGTTTGCGTCCATGAGCGTGACCGACAACCTGCTGCTAGGCGCCTTCCCGCGCTTTACCCGCGCGCGGCCGAAGGGCGACATCAAGCACGATCTCGAAAAAGCGCTGGAACTGTTCCCGCGTTTGAAAGAGCGCCAAACGCAGCTGGCTGGCACCTTATCGGGCGGCGAACAGCAAATGTTGGCAATGGCGCGTGCTGTCATGCTGAATCCCGAGGTGGTGCTGCTGGACGAACCATCGATGGGCCTAGCGCCAATCTTGGTGGAAGAAGTCTTCCGCATCATCCAGCGCCTGAAATCAGAGGGTGTAACGATGCTGCTGGTGGAGCAGTTTGCCGCCGCCGCGCTCAACGTCGCCGACTACGGCTACGTCCTGGAAAACGGCAACATCTCCGTCCACGGCCCCGCCGAAAGCCTGAAAACCGACCCCAAAGTCATCGCCGCCTATTTGGGAGGCGGGCATTAAAATTTAGCAAATTCGGGGTCAGCTCTGTCAAATGGACACGCGCTAAGCACTTTTGATATTTCTCAATGCATTCCTGCGTGGCTAGAGGGCGGCGTCTGCGCTAGGTCGCCATCTCCAATGGCATCTTGTAGAATGACGCATTGATATTTCTCAAATATCTTGTGCGCCTGTCCAAATGACAGAGCTGACCCCGAATTTCAAAATTGTTATGCTAAATCGACTCAAGCAGCTGTTTTCCCCGAAGGACATTAGTAACCACGTTCTGCTCAACGCTTACTGCACGGTGGGCGATGTGCCCAAGCCGTCCTTCCCGCACGTGGTGAATGGCCGCCGTGACTTGTCCGGCGGGGAACTCGCTCCGCACCTGAACGGCATGATGCATTTGCTGGCCGAACAAGGCCAAGGCACGATGAGCCGCACTCGCTATCACGTGATCCGCCACCTGCAACGCACGCAGCACCACATCAGCCTCGCCATCGATCCGGCTCACATGGCCGAGTTCCATGCGTGGGCGGAAGCGGCCAATGTCATCGCCTTTATGGCCGACGGCAGTGTGCGCGATCCGCAAGGCCGCGTGCTGCTGGCCATGACCGGTGACGGCGATCCGAAAGCTGTGGTGCCATATCCGCCGCAAGCCTGGCAGCGCAAGGCGCGCAGCGAGGAACAACTGGCCGCCCGCAAGATCATCGTGCCGGCGGATTTGCCACCGCTGGTGTCCGAGCCAGAGCTGCGCCAGCGCGCACCGGAAGATATTCTGCGCCGCATGCTGGCGCTGTTCGTGGTCGCCATCCGCGCTGAATCCTTGAATAGCAAAACGCCGATCACGGTCGCTGATTTGCAGCAGCGCTTCCCGCCAGCCTTCGCCGGCCTCACCGACGCCGAGCGCGATTTCCTTGCGCAGGAAGCGCCGGACGAACAGACCATCACGCAATTCCTGTGGCGTTATGAGGCCATCCTCGTGCTGCAATGGGCGCTTGGCTTGCAAGAGGAGCTGCCGTTCGCGGATGCGATTTGCGACGTGTCGTCGATCTCCAGCACGGTGATCGATCGCGGCACGGAAGGCTTGCGCAAGCAGCCGGTCGCGCGCGCCGCGTCGGAGTTGCTCGATGCGCTGGACCTGCACTATCGCCAGCACTGGGCCAGCCGCCAAGCCATCCTGAAAAAGACGCCGGTCCCGGCAAACCTCAACGACGGCGTGCTGCAAGAGCGCCACCACGCCTTGAACTGGCTGGTGCGCTTTGAAGACCGCGAGTGGGACGATGTCGATACGCCAACCTGAAGAATCCTATGAGCCTGCAATCGGTACGTGAATTTTTCCATTCCCGCGATATCCAGCTGCCTATCATCGAGACCGAGGCCAGCACCGCCACCGTGGCGCTGGCGGCCGAAGCGCACGGCGTGGAGCCGGGCCGCATTGCCAAGACGCTGGCGTTCCGCGTCGCCGATGGCAAGGTGATTTTGCTGGTCGCTAGTGGCGTCGCGCGCGTAGACAATCGCAAGTTCAAGGAGGCTTTCGGCAAGGGCAAGATGCTCGGGCCGGAAGAAGTCGTGGAACTGACCAGCCACCCGGTCGGCGGCGTTTGCCCATTCGGCCTGCCGCAGCCGCTGCCGATTTATCTCGATCACTCGCTGAACAACTTTGATGAAGTGCTGCCCGCCGCTGGCTCGATCAACAGCGCGATCCGCATCACGCCCGCGTTGCTGGCCTCCGTCACCGAAGGGAAGTGGGTAGACGTCTGCTAAGGGGCTTGCTACGATAGGCGTTTAAGCTATCGGGGGCATGGGATGAAACGCAAGTTGGCTTTGTTGGCGATGGCGGCAGCGGTAACAACGGCGCACGCCGCAGTCGAGCGCATTCAAGTAGTTGAACGTGTGCCGTTCGCTCCCGGCGTCACCTTCGGCGAATTCGGCGCGTACGAAAAGATACGCGGCGTCGCTTACTATGCGCTCGATCCAAAAGCCGCAGCCAACGCCGCCATCGTCGATCTTAAAAAAGCCCCGCGCGACAAGCAAGGCCGCGTACTGTTCTCCAGCGAGTTTGTGCTGCTGCGTCCAACCGGCGCGCAGCCAACCACGCTGCTCTATGATGTGAACAATCGTGGCAACATCGCTATTCTCGGCCAAGTCAATGGCCGCAGTCCAGCCCACAACGATCCAACCACCGCTGCCGACGCCGGCGATGGCTTCCTGATGCGCCATGGCTTTTCGCTGCTGTTCTCCGCGTGGACGTGGGACGTTGCGCCGACCGGCGTTGCCGGCGGACGCCCGCTGGTGTTTGCACCGCCTGTCGCGAAAGGCGTGAAGGGCAAGGTGCAGAACGAGTTCACCGTCAACGCGCCAACCGACATCGTCACCTACGCAGGCATGCGCGGCTTGACCTACGAGCCTGCAACGCCTAACGATCCGCACGCCCAGTTGACTGAACGTGCGCGTCAAGGCGACAAGCGCAAGCCGATTCCGCGCAGCGCATGGCGTTTCGTGGAGCCTGAATTGAAGGGCGGCCCGGGCCGCGTGCAGCTGGACGGCGGCTTCAAGCCCGATACGATTTACGAGATTACCTATGTCGCCAAGGATCCGTACGTGACTGGCGCTGGCTTGGCTGGCATCCGCGATTTGCTGTCCTACTTCCGCGACCATCCATTTGAAGGCGCAGCCGCGCCGCGCAATGTGCTCATGTTCGGCATCAGCCAGTCGGGCCGCGTGATTGGACGCATGATGACTGATGGCCTTAACGTCGACGAAAGCGGCAAGCTGGTATTCAACGGCGCCTACCTGCAAGTGCCGGGCGCCGGCGGCTCGGCGGGCTTCAACAGCCGCTTCGCCCAGCCGACCCGCCATCCATCAATGATGGAGGAACACGATTATCCAGCCGATGCTTTCCCGTTCACTGCCGCGCCATCGCGCGACCAGGTCACAGGCAAGACCGCGTCCACCTTGGACAAGGCCCGCGACAAGCAAGGCAATCTGCCCAAGCTGATTTACGCGAACACTTCCACCGAGTTCTGGAATCGCGGTGCCTCGCTGATCGCCACCACGCCGGACGGCGAGCGCGACGTCGCACCAGCGGACAACGTGCGCATCTACGGCTTCATGGGCGCGCAGCACTACGTTGGCCGCTCCAAGACGCGCGCGCCGTTCACCGCTTGCGTATCGACCAGCGACCACTATCTGCCGATGCGCGCGCTGATCGTCGCGCTGGACGACTGGACCACCAGGGGCAAGCAACCGCCAGCCAGCGCCTACCCGCAACTGGCCGACGGCACGTTGACGACGGTGGCCGACTATCGCGCCATCTTCCCGAAAGGCTTCGGCCTCACTCCGCCGGAGCAGAACCTGCGCGAGCCGCGCCTAGACTTCGGCCGCCGCTACGCCACCCAAGGCATCGCCGATATCGTCCCGCCACGACACGGCGACGACTATGAAACGCGCGTGCCAACGCCGGACGCGGACGGCAACGACAAGGGCGGCGTGCGTCTGGTGGAGCTGCAAGCGCCACTCGGCACCCACACCGGCTGGAACCTGCGCGCACCGGAAACCGGCTTCGCGTGGGCCACCTCGCGCTTCGACGGCAGCTTCGTGCCATTCGCCCGCACCGAAGCGGAGCGCGTGGCAGCGGGCGATCCGCGTCCTAGCCTCGAAGCGCGCTACGCCAATCGCGACGCCTACGCGGCCGCCGTGCGCGCCGCCGCCGAGCGCCAGGTCGCTGCCGGGCTGCTGCTGCAAGAAGACGTCGAACGCACGATGAAGGAAAACCTCGGCCTGTACGACCGCATCCTCGCCCGCGATCCATCCGACCAAAGCTGCAACTACCTGTTCGCACAATGAAAACACTGTTAATCAAGAATGCCCGCGTCCTTGTCACGATGGACGACACGCGCCGTGAGATCGCCAACGGCGCGGTCTTCATCCGCGATAACGTGATCGAACAAGTCGGCGTCAGCGCAGACCTGCCGCAGGCCGCCGACGAAATCATCGATGCCAGCAACCACGTGGTGATGCCGGGCCTGATCAACACCCACCATCACATGTACCAAAGCTTGACGCGCGCGATTCCCGCCGCGCAGAACGGCGAGTTGTTCAACTGGCTGACCAATCTCTATCCGCTGTGGTCCGGCCTCACCGCCGAAATGGTGCACGTCTCCACGCTGACGGCGATGGCGGAGCTGATCCTGTCCGGCTGCACCACCAGCAGCGATCACCTCTACATCTACCCGAACGACTGCAAGCTCGATGACAGCATCGAAGCAGCGCATAAAATCGGCATGCGCTTCCACGCCTCGCGCGGATCGATGAGCGTGGGCCAGTCGAAAGGCGGCTTGCCGCCGGATCGCGTGGTGGAAGAAGAGGGCGCCATCCTCAAGGACACCCAGCGCCTGATCGAAACCTACAATGACGCCAGCCGCCACGCCATGCAGCGCATCGTGGTGGCGCCATGCTCGCCGTTCTCGGTGTCGCAAGATCTGATGAAGGAATCGGCCAAGCTGGCCCGCGGCTACGGCGTTTCCATGCACACGCACCTGGCGGAAAACGTCAACGACATCGCCTATAGCCGCGAAAAATTCAATATGACGCCGGCCGAATACGCCGAGGACTGTGGCTGGGTAGGCCCGGACGTATGGCATGCCCACTGCGTGCAACTGGACGACGATGGTATCTACCTGTTCGCCCGCACCGGCACCGGCATCGCCCATTGCCCATGCTCGAACATGCGGCTGGCTTCCGGCATCGCGCCGATCCGCAAGATGCTGGATCGCGGCGTATCAGTAGGTTTGGGCGTGGACGGCAGCGCCTCCAACGACGCTGGCCACATGATGGGCGAAGTCCGTCAAGCGATGCTGCTGCAACGCGTCGGCTTTGGCCCGGACGCGATGACGGCGCGCCAAGCGCTGGAAGTGGCCACGCTGGGCGGCGCCAAGGTGCTTAACCGCGACGACATCGGCGCGATCAAGCCCGGCATGTCGGCGGACATCGTGATGTTCAAGCTGGATGGTATCGGCATGGCCGGCGCGCTGCACGATCCAGTGGCGGCGCTGGTGTTCTGCACCCCGCCGAATGTCGCCTACAGCATCATCAACGGCAAGGTGGTGGTGCGCGAAGGGCAACTGTGCACGATCGACCTGCCGGTCGTCATCGAGCGCCACAACGCACTGGCGGCGAGCTTAGTTTAAGGCTTTCTGTTCCTGCACGAGGATGAACGGGCTGACTACGCAGGCCCACAGCTCGGCGTTCGCCTCAAGCCACGACTGCGCCTGCTGATCATTGACCTTGGCGATCAGGCCGGAGTTCATCCACTGGCTGATGTTGGCCTTGTCATCGTGCGAGATGCGCACGGCGACATCGACCAGGTCCAGCGAGTTGGCGACCCACACCACGTTCCCCTGCGCGAAGTGTTTGAGCAGCTCCGTCCACGGCAGGCGCGCCGTTTCGCGATTGACCTTGGTGCGGAGTTCGATATCTTTTTCTGGTTTGGTTTGCATGGTTAAATAATTTCTATCTTCGGTACTGGGCTACCCTGCCATGTTAACCGATAGGCCGCCCCTTTGCGAACATTGCCCACCAGCGCGGGGCGGAAGCAGGCGAGGTTGGTGCCGCCTGCGTGCCGCACGCTTGGGTAGATCACGCCCAGCGAACCGCTGTCCAGCAGCCGTTCGGCCAGCGTTTGCGAGGCGACGTAGCTATCCGGCGCCAGGCAGTTGGCGAAGTGCGGCTGTTCGCGCAGGTCATGGAAGCTGGCGGTGAAATCGGCCAGCATGCATTGATACTGCACGCTGTCGTCGAAGCGGCTGATTTCCGCGTATTCCACGGCTTTATGAAAACTGACTTCGGCCAGCGCGGTCTCCACGTCGAACGCGCAATACCACGCGCCGCGCAAGCCGTCGTTAAAGCGGCTGCCCTCGGGGCGGGCGTAGGTAAAGGCGGCGTTCACGATGCGGAAGTTGGGCACGCCGAATACCAGTTCATCGACGCTGATGCCGGCCGCGCCGCCGTTCTGGGTACGCAGGCGCGCGTTGGTGGCGTTATCGAGGTCGAATAAGTCGTGCAGATGGTCGTCGCTATCGGCCAGCGGCGACAGCACCGAATCCTCCAGATCCGCAAAGCGCGAGGGCAGCAGGCGGCAGGTGTCGAACTGCCGCAGCGTGGTGAGGGGCAGGGATGGAACGAGGCTGACCGGCACTTACAGTCCTCCGCGGCGGGCGTCCAGTAACTGGCGCACGATCTGCATGGCGAGCAGGCCGCCGCCCAGCATGTAGGCCAGCGGCGTGCGGCCCTCAAAAATTTGATTGGTGTTCGGGAGGCTGACCCATTCATCGGCCAGTTTGTCGCCGTAGATGATGTGCAGCGCCTTATAGATGCCCAGCAGGTAGGAAATGCGCGTGATGCAGTCGACTTCCAGCGTGCGCTCCGGGTTCTTTTTCCAGTCGTAGTAGGCGCTGTTGGACAGGCCGCCGAGCAGCTGGCGCGCGTCTTCATCGCGCACCTTCCAGGTGGCGACCAGCTTGAAAAAGCCCTTCAGGGCCGACTTGGACAGGCGCTCGCGCTCCGCCTTGGCGTTGAGATCCACCATGACGGTTGGTTCGAAGCGGCTGCGGGGGTAGGCATAGGTAAGCATAAATCCTCCGTTGTTGGATTCAATATACTCCGATTTCGGATTAAATGCTATCCGTTTTCAATTAAGCCGGTTCCGCGTGCTCCACCAAGAGTTGCACTTTGGTAACGCCGTTGTACTCGTTGGCATCCAGCCGGAACGCCACGCGGGCGCGCTCGCCCAATGAGTCGATGTGGCCGAACCAGATGGCGTCGTAGCGGGCGCCGTTCTTTTCCAGTAGCAGTTTGAGGTGGCGCTCTTTCAGGATGCGCTGGCTCACCACGCGGAATTCGTCGCAGAATACCGGCGGCGCAAAGCCCTGGCCCCACACCTGGCCGTCCATCTCCTGGATGAAGGCGGTGGTGTAGTAGGCATCTTCCAGCGGGCCGTCGGTTTCGATCACGCGCTCCAGTTGCTGCTTGCTGAGCCACGAGCGGCCGACTTCTTCAAATGCCTTGGCAAAGGCGTCAAACGCGTCGGCGCGCAGGGTCAGGCCGGCCGCCATGGCGTGGCCGCCGAATTTGTCGATCAGCGACGGTGCTTTTTTGTAGACCAGGTCCAGCGCGTCGCGCAGGTGGAAGCCGGGGATGGAGCGGCCGGAGCCCTTGATCCAGCCATCGGCGCCGGGTGCGAAGGTGATGGTCGGGCGGTAGAATTTTTCTTTCAGACGCGAGGCGACGATGCCGATCACGCCCTGGTGCCACGATTCGTCAAACACGCAAATGGTGCTGCTTTCGGCCGGCTCAAACTCGTCCAGGTGCAGCATGGCCGTATCCTGCATATCGGCTTCGATCTCGCGCCGTTTCAGGTTGATGTCGTTCAGTTGCTGCGCCAGTTGCCATGCGCGGCCTTCGTCGTCGGTGATCAGGCATTCAATCCCGAGCGACATGTCCTCCAGGCGGCCGGCCGCGTTCAGGCGCGGGCCGAGCGCGAAGCCGAGGTCAAACGGATTGGCGTTGCGCGGATCGCGGCCGGCCACGCGGTACAGCGCGGCCACACCGGCGTGCATGCGGCCAGCGCGCATGCGCTTCAGGCCTTGGGCGACCAGGATGCGGTTGTTGGCGTCGAGGCGCACCACGTCGGCGACGGTACCCAGCGCCACCAAGTCCAGCAAATTATCCAGTTTCGGCTGCGGTTGCGTTTCGTACGCGCCGCGCTTGCGCAGTTCGGCGCGCAAGGCCAGCAGCACGTAGAACATCACGCCCACGCCGGCAATGTGCTTGCTCGGGAAGCCGCATTCCGGCTGGTTCGGATTGACGATCACGCGCGCGGCGGGCAGGGTGTCGGCCGGCAGGTGGTGGTCGGTCACCACCACTTCGATGCCGCGGCGGTTGGCCTCGGCCACGCCGTCGATGCTGGCGATGCCGTTATCGACCGTGATGATGATGTCCGGCTGCTTTTCGCGCGCTGTCAGTTCGACGATTTCCGGCGTCAGGCCGTAGCCGTACTCGAAGCGGTTCGGCACGATGAAGTCGATATTCGCCCCCATGGCGCGCAAGCCGCGCAGGGCCACGGCGCAGGCGGTGGCGCCGTCGCAGTCGTAGTCGGCCACGATCACCATGCGCTTGTTGGCGGCGATGGAATCGGCCAGGAACACGGCGGCAGCGTCGATGTGCAGCAGGCCCGATGGCGGAATCATGGCCGCCAGTTCGCTCGACAGCTCTTTCGGATCGGTCAGCCCGCGCGACGCGTACAGGCGCGCCAGCACCGGGTGAACGCCGTTCTGGCGCAGCATTTCGGATTCGCGGAACGGGCAGGGGCGGGTGCTAATGCGGGTCATGATTGCTTCAACAGGGAATTCAGGGTTGGCTTGCGCCAGAACTTGCGTTGCGCGCCGCCGGTGCTGGCGACGGTGGTCCAGCCGTTGCGGTGGCTCAGGATCAGTTGAACGCGCGCGATGCGGCCGCCCTTCAAGGCAGCCAGCAGCGGTGCAAACCATTCCTGCTCGATGCGCTGCATGCGGGCCAGCCAGTCGGCCCAGTCGCCTACTTGCGCCGGGGCGATGAGGTCGGCCAGCATGACGGCGCCGGGCTGGGCGATCAGTTGTTCTACGTTCGGCTGCACGCCGGCTGCCAGTGCGTCCATCCACTGCGTGCCGCCGGCGATCGCCACGCGGCCGGCCGGTGTGGCTGGGCCGGAGCCGCCCCACAGCCAGCAGGAGTTGATCGCTTGCAGGCCGCGCGCCTGGCGCGCTTCGTTGATTGGATGCTCGTGCCACAGCATCTGGATTTCATTTTGCAGCTTGCGGAAGTCGCGTGCGCGGTCGCCCTCTGGTAGCCAATCGCTCATGCTCTGAGTGCTGGTGGCGTCCGGCGAGGCGGTGCGCAGGCCGGACCAGTCATCGGCGCGCAGGAACCACAGGCCCGGCGCGCCATGCAGCAGCGGCTTGCCGATTTCCTCGCAAAACGGGCGGGCGATCTCGTACAGGCCGCGTGATTCGGCCTCGCTCAGTTGCAATCCGCGCAAGTCGGACAGCAGCATGTGGGTGCGGGAAATCTGCACATGGGCCGGCTGCAGCATGAACCAGTATCCCTCGGCGGCTTCGGCCGCCAAGCCGCAGCCGCGCATCACGGAGGTGGCTAGCGGAGCGCCGGTATCCGGCTGGCTGGGAGCGCTGGCCAGACCAAGCGCGTGCGCCAGCCATGCCTCGTGCGGCAGCACGCGGCTTTCATTGTCGTAAATGCTATGTTGGAAGTGACTGTGGCGAGTCAACAACGCGGCCAGTGCAGGCGTTTGCAAGGCCCGGATCAGGTCGTTGGCCAGCTCGGGTGGAGGCAATGCAAAGGGGAGTACAAGGGAAATTTCGGTCATGGCGAGATTGTAGGCCATCCCGCCGATCGGCGATGAAATTCTTTCTGGAAATAAAAGTTTCGAAAACACCACAAAATAGGAAAAATCTTAATTATTATAAGTAAATCTTCGCTATAATTGCGACAACTAAAATGTACTAAAGGCATCACCTCCAGTCCCCGTGATGCCTCAGGTTGTACCAGCCACTGTCTACCCAATCCGCGTAGCAGACGTGCCGGCCCGATTGATAACTCCAAAAAACGACTTTTGAAGGCCCATGTATGAGCGCTATCAGTATTTCTACCAGTATTCACATTTGTGAAGATACCTACGGTACTTTCGACATCCGCGACATCCTTATTGCCGCTGGCCATCCCGCCGACACCAGCACGCTGAAAATTTCTGCCATGCGCGTAACGCTGCCGGACGGCACCGTTACCACCAGCACGCCGATGTTCGGCAAGATCGACGCTGATACCATATTCGCCAAGCCAGGCGCATGGGCGCCCAACTACAACGGCCAGTTCGGCACGTTTGAGTTGGTGCTGGAATCTGGCAACGGCAACTCCAATACCATTTCGCTGAGCCTGCAAGTGGTGGTGGACCCTGTCAACGATGCACCGACTGGCGCCGACAAGGTCTTCAATCTGAACAATGGCGCCCCGGTCGTGCTGGCGCAAAACGATTTCGGTTTCGTCGACGCGGTAGAGCACGATGCCTTCCAATCGATCATCATCACCTCGTTGCCGCTGGCCGGCAAGCTGACCCTGAACGGTGTGGCCGTGGCCATGGGCGCGGAAATTTCCGCTGCCGACATCGCCGCCGGCAAGCTGGCTTTCGAGCCTAGCCAGACCACTTCGGGCAGCTTTGACATCGGCTTCAAGGTACGTGATGCGGGCGGCCTGGTCGGCTGCAATGCCGCCGACACCAGCGTCACGCCCAACTACCTGACCTTCAAAGTGCCGCAAGCGCACCTCGGCGATTTCGTCTGGGAAGACACCAACGGCAACGGCGTGCAGGACGGCGGCGAAGCCGGCATCGCTGGCGTGACCGTGCAACTGAAAGACGCGGACGGCCACGTGGTGCAAACCACCACCACCGATGCCAGCGGCAAGTACCACTTCGACGTCAATGCCGGCACCTACACCGTCAACGTGCAGCCGCCGGCCGGCTACGCCGCTTCGCAGGCGGGCCAAGGCGGCAATGGCGCCACCGACAGCGATATCGACGCCAGCGGTAACAGCGGCGCCATCGTGCTGACCCCGGGCCAGACCAATAACGATGTCGATGCAGGCCTGTATCGTCCAGTCTCGCTGGGCGACACCGTCTGGTACGACACCAACCGCAACGGCGTGCAAGACGGCACGGAAGCAGGCGTGGCGGGCGTCAAGGTCACGCTGCTGGACGCCTCCGGCAACCCAGTGGCAGGCGCCACCGCCACCACTGACGCCAACGGCCACTACCAGTTCAGCAACCTGAAACCG
Source organism: Duganella rivi (assembly GCF_009857435.1). Taxonomy (GTDB): domain Bacteria; phylum Pseudomonadota; class Gammaproteobacteria; order Burkholderiales; family Burkholderiaceae_D; genus Rugamonas; species Rugamonas rivi. Next base: position 751,534 of record NZ_WWCK01000003.1, on the reverse strand, counting down.
GGCACCTACAGCGTGCAGTTCGATAAGACCACGCTGCCAGCCAACTACTACTTCACCAACGCCGGCCAGGGCGGCGACGCCACCAAGGACTCGGACGCCGACGTCAACACCGGCAAGACCGCGCAAGTCACGCTCAACTCGGGCGAGACCAGCCAGCACCTGGACGCCGGCATCGTCATCCAGCAAGCCACCGTGGGCGACCGCGTGTGGGAAGACACCAATGGCAACGGCGTGCAAGATAACGGCGAGCAGGGCATCGATGGCGCCACCGTCTCGCTCAAGGACAGCAACGGCAACGTGGTCAGCACCGTGGTCACCCATGACGGCGGCCAGTACAGCTTCACCGTTGATCCGGGTACCTACTCGGTGTCGGTGAGCGCACCGGCAGGCTACGTCGCCACCGGCGCGGGCCAGGGCGGCAACGGCGCCACCGATAGCGACATCGACAGCAGCGGCAACACCGGCGCCATCGTATTGACCCCGGGCCAGACCAATAACAACGTTGACGCCGGCTTCTACAAGCTGGCCTCGCTGGGCGACAAAGTCTGGTTCGACAGCAACCGCAACGGCGTGCAAGACGGCGGCGAAGGCGGCGTGGCCGGCGTGAAAGTGATCCTGCTGGATGCCTCGGGCACTCCAACCGGCGCTACCGCCACCACCGACGCCAACGGCAACTACGTGTTCGACGGCCTGAAACCGGGCACCTACAGCGTGCAGTTCGACAAGGCTACGCTGCCGGCCGACTACAGCTTCACCAGCACCGGCCAAGGCACCAGCGCTACCGATTCGGACGCCAACGCCGTCAACGGCAAAACCGGCCAAGTGACGCTGACTTCGGGCTCCAGCAACAACGATCTGGACGCCGGCATCGTCATCAAGCAAGCCACCGTGGGCGACCGCGTGTGGGAAGACAGCAACGGCAACGGCGTGCAGGATAGCGGCGAGCAGGGCGTCGATGGCGCCACCGTGTCGCTCAAGGACAGCAACGGCAACGTGGTCGGCACCGTGGTCACCCACGACGGCGGCCAGTACAGCTTCACCGTCGATCCTGGCACCTACACCGTGTCGGTCGCACCACCGGCCGGCTATAGCTTCACCGCCGCAGGCAAGGGCGGCAACGGCGCGCTCGATAGCGATGTCAACGGCGCAGGCGAAGCCACCGTCACGCTGGCCGCAGGCGAGAACAATCCCAACATCGACGCAGGCGTGTATCGTCCAGCCTCGCTGAGCCAGATCGTCTGGTTCGATGCTGACCGCGACGGCCGCCTGAACAACGGCGAAAGCGGCGCTGCGGGCGTCAAGGTGATCCTGCTCGACGGCAGCGGCAACCCTGTACCGGGCGCAGTCGCTTACACCGACGCCGCAGGCCACTACCAGTTCACCAACCTGGCCCCGGGCAATTACAGCGTGCAGTTCGATAAGACCTCGCTGCCGGCCGGCTACGACTTCACCACCGCCGCGCAAGGCGGCCCGGGCGGCGTCGGTTCCGACGCCGACACCGGCACCGGCAAGACCGCGCAAGTCACGCTGGCTTCCGGCGACGACATCACGCTGCGCGCCGGCCTGGTGGTTCAGCAAGCCACGCTGGGCGACCGCGTGTGGGAAGACAAGAACGGCAACGGCGTGCAGGATAGCGGCGAAGCCGGTATCGTCGGCGTCAAGGTTGATCTGAAGGACGAGAACGGCAACGTCGTCAAGACCACCACCACCGGCGCCGACGGCAAATACAGCTTCACCGTTGATCCGGGCAAGTACTCGATCTCGGTTACCGCACCAGCCGGCATGACCGCCACTGGCCAGCACACCGGCGCGGACGGCGTGGACAGCGACATCAACGGCGCCGGCCAGAGCGATCTGGTGACGCTGGCTGCCGGCCAAACCAATAACAACGTCGACGCCGGCTTCTACAAGGGCGCAGCACTGGGCGATAAAGTCTGGATCGACAGCAACCGCAACGGCGTGCAAGACAGCGGCGAAGCGGGCGTAGCCGGCGTCAAGGTACTGCTGCTGGATGCCAGCGGCAATCCAACCGGCGCTACCGCCACCACTGACGCCAGCGGCAACTACAGCTTCACCAACCTGAAGCCGGGCACTTACAGCGTGCAGTTCGACAAGGCTTCGCTGCCGGCCGGCTACGTATTCACCAACGCCGACCAGGGCAGCAACGACGCCAAGGATTCGGACGCCGACATCAACACCGGCAAGACCTCGCAAGTGACCTTGCAGTCGGGCGCTGTCAACAACGATTTGGACGCCGGCCTGGTGGTCGTGCAAGCCAAGCTGGGCGACCGCGTGTGGGAAGACACCAACGGCAACGGCGTGCAGGATAACGGCGAAGCCGGCATCTCGGGCGTGACCGTGCAGCTGAAAAACGCCGCCGGCGCCGTGGTGCAAACCACCACCACCGGTGCCGACGGCAAGTACAGCTTCACCGCCGATCCTGGCACCTACACCGTCTCCGTGACCGCACCTGCCGGCTACAGCTTCACCGGCAAAGACCTGGGTGGCGATGATGCCAAGGACAGCGACTTTGGCGCCACCGGCCAGAGCAACAGCGTGGTGCTGGCCTCCGGCGATAACAACACCAGCGTCGATGCCGGCCTGTACAAGCTGGCATCGGTCGGCGACCGCGTCTGGCTGGACACCAACAAAAACGGCATCCAGGACAGTGGCGAAGCCGGTGTGGGCGGCGTTAAAGTCAAGCTGCTGGACGCCAACGGCCAGCAAGTGGGCGCCATTGCGACCACCGACGCCAACGGCAACTACATGTTCAACAACCTGAAGCCGGGCAGCTACACCGTGGTGTTCGACAAGTCGACGCTGCCGGAAGGCATGGTCTTTACCAGCGCCAACCAAGGCAGCAACGACGCGGCTGATTCCGACGTCAGCGCCGCCGGCGTGTCGCATACCTTCACGCTGACCTCGGGCCAGGTCGACAAGACCGTGGATGCCGGCGTGCTGGCGGCCGCCACCATCGGCGACCGCGTATGGATCGACAAGAACGGCAACGGCTTGCAGGACAGCGATGAATCCGGCAAGTCCGGCGTCACCGTCGAACTGAAAGACAGCACCGGTAAAGTCATCAAGACCACCACCACCGACAACAACGGCAACTACAAGTTCTCGGTGGAGGCCGGCACCTACGCCGTCAACGTCAAGGCGCCTAGCGGCTACTACACCACCACCAAGAACGTGGGCAGCGACGACGCCAAGGACAGCGATGCCGACAGCAGCGGCAACCTGGGCCAGGTCACGGTTGCTGCCGGCGACAACGTCACCAATATGGATGCCGGCCTGGTTCAAAAAGCTGAAATCGGCGACAAAGTCTGGTGCGACCTGAACGGCGACGGCGTGCAGCAAAGCGGCGAAGGCGGCGTGTGCGGCGTCAAAGTCACCCTGTACAACGAAAAGGGCGTGGCCATTGCTAGCGACACCACCGACGCCAACGGCCTGTACTCGTTCACCGGCCTGATGCCGGGCAAGTACCAGGTCAAGTTCAACGCGCCGGACGGCTACCAGTTCACCAAGCAGGACGTGGGCAGCGACGACGCCAAGGACAGCGATGCCGATGTCAACGGCACGACTTCGTGGTTCTCGCTCACCTCGGGCCAAGTCGACAAGACCCGCGATGCCGGCCTCGTCAAGCTGGGCAGCATCGGCGACAAGGTGTGGGAAGACATGAACTACAACGGCGTGCAGGATAGCGGCGAGAAGGGCGTTGATGGCGTCACCGTCAAGCTGTACGACGCCAACACCGGCGCGCTGAAAGGCACCACCACCACCCACGATGGCGGCCAGTATCTGTTCGACGACCTGGCGGCCGGCAGCTACAAGGTGGAAGTGATTACCCCGAGCGGCTATTACTTCACCAAGGGCGGCATGGGCACCGATGCGACCGACTCGGACATCACCACCATCTCGGGCAGCAGCGGCAAGACCGGCGCGATCTCGCTCGGCTACGGCCAGAACATCAACACCGAGGATGCCGGCCTGTACCGCAAGGGCGCCATCGGCGACAAGGTGTGGCGCGACGGTAACCACAACGGCATTCAGGACTCGGGCGAAGAGGGCATTCCGGGCATCCGTGTGTCGCTGTTCGACGCCGTGACCGGCAAGCAGCTGGGCTCGACCATCAAGACCGACGCCTACGGCAACTACAAATTTGCCGACCTGACGCCGGGCACCTACTACCTGCAGTTCGACAAGACCGACGTGGTGGTGAACTTCGCCTCGGGCTTCGGCACCTACAACATGAGCAACTGGAAGTGGGGCGTGAAGAACACCGGCACCAACGACCAGATCGACTCGGATGTGGCTGGCGACGGCAAGGCGCTGACTAATATCACCAAGACCGACACCATCACCATCACGTCGGGCAAGAACGATATGAGCTGGGACGCCACCATCACGCCGATTGCGATCGACTTGAACGGCGACGGCATCCACACCATCGCCCGCGAAGACATGACCGGCAGCTTCGACCTGCTGGGCACCGGCAAGGCGATCCAGACCGGCTGGCTGTCCAAGGCCGATGGCTTCCTCGCGGTCGACAACAATGGCAACGGCCAGATCGACGACATCAGCGAATTGTTTGGCGGCGTGTCCAAAGGTTCGGGCTTCGCCAAGCTGGCCAGCTACGACAGCAATGGCGACGGCGTGGTCAACGCTTGCGACGCGCTGTTCTCGACCCTGAAGATCTGGCAGGACGCCAACAGCAACGGTAAGACCGATGCGGGCGAACTGATCAGCCTGGCACAGGCCGGCGTGGCCAGCTTGAACGTGGCTTACACCGAGCTGCCGTTCATCGACGCCAACAACAACCTGCACCTGGAGCGCAGCAGCGTCACGCTGAGCAACGGCAAGACGGCTGATATGACCGACGTGTATTTCAACGTCGCGGCAGGCGATGCAGCAGCGGCCGGTATCACCACGGCGACCCTCGCAGAACTGGTGGGGCAATCCACGGTACACGCGTAATTCATCACATTTAGACTAAAGAGAAAATACATCATGAAAATCAAATCCGCACTGAAAGCCGCCGCCGTTGCCGCCACCCTGATCTTCTCCGGCGCCAGCCACGCCGCTGATACGATTACCTACAACTCGACTGCAGTCGGCATTATCTGGGATGGCGGCCACATGCTGAACCCAGGCGATATGTTCGGCGAGCAGACCGTGCCGGTGTACACGCTGGGTAACACCACGCTGGGCGCCGACATCCTGGCATTCTGCATCCAGCCTACCGTGACGCAAGGCCCGGACACCGTGTACACCCAGCACAGCGGCGTCGTGCTGGCGGATCTGTTCCCAGCGGATGTCGGCATTGACCGCGCCGCCCGCATCCACTCGTTGTTCGAGCAGAACTACGCCAGCCTGTCGACCGGCACCGATCTGCAAAAAATCCAGAAGCGCGTGTCGTTCCAGATCGCGTTGTGGGACTTGGTGGCGGACGACGGCTCGCTGACCAACACTCACGGCCTGCAGTACGTCAACGGCGCCAGCTACGCGCAGGTTGAGTACGATGGCGACCTGGTCGATCTCGACCTGAGCATGGCCCAAGGCATGCTGACCAATAGCGAGACCGTGGTCAGCACCAATAGCTACGCTTACACCAAGTTCACCGGCGTGAGCGGTGGCCACGAATCGCAGATGCTGCTGAGCGTGTCGGCCGTGCCGGAAGCCGATACCTGGGCCATGATGGTTGTGGGCCTGGGCCTGGTCGGTTTCATGGGCCGCCGCCGTCAATCCGACGAGAGCGAGAAATTCGCCGTTTAATTTGTTCTTAAGTTCTGTTCCTAACTTAATCGTTAAACATGAACGCCGCGCCCGGTAGCTAAGCTGCCCGGCGCGGCTTTTTTATGGCACACTGCGGGCTTGTTGAGTTTGAACCCTCCGGGAGCCCATGAGCATTATCCAAAATCTACCGTTCGAATGGCTGGTCGGCCTGCGCTACACGCGCGCCGGCAAGCGTAGCGGGCGCAATAGTTTTATCTCGTTTATCTCGCTGATCTCGATGGCCGGCATCGGCCTCGGCGTGGCGGCGCTGATTGTCGTGCTGTCGGTGATGAACGGCTTCCAGAAAGAAGTGACCGACCGCATGCTGTCGGTACTGGCCCACGTCGAGATTTTCGACGCCCGCGGCGCCATGCCGGACTGGCAGCAGGAAGCCGCGCAAGCGCGCAAAAACCCGGAAGTGATCGGCACCGCGCCGTTCGCCGAAACGCAGGGCATGCTGATGCGCGACGACGTGCTGCGCCCGTCCATCGTGCGCGGCGTGCTGCCGGAAGAAGAACCGAAAGTCTCGGACGTGGCCAAGCAGACCAAGCGTGGCAGCTTCAGCGCGCTGCAGCCTGGCGCTTACAACATCGTGCTTGGGATTGAGCTGGCGCGCGCGCTGCGCGTCAACCTCGGCGAGAAGGTGACGCTGGCGCTGGCCCAAGGCCAGACCACGCCGGCAGGCGTGCTGCCGCGTTTGCGCTCGTTCACGGTGGTCGGCATCTTTGAAGCGGGCCATAACGAGTTCGACTCGGCGCTGGCCTTCGTCCACCTGACCGACGCGGAAAAGCTGCTGCGCATTGAAGCGCCGGCCGGCCTGCGACTGCGTTTGCAAGACATGCACCGCGCGCCGCAAGTGGCGCAAGACCTCAAGAATTCCATGACGGGCGACCTGTTCGTGCGCGACTGGTCTAAGCTCAACGCCAATTGGTTCGCCGCCGTACAGACCGAGAAGCGCATGATGTTCATCATCCTGACGCTGATTATCGCGGTGGCCGCGTTCAACCTGGTGTCGACGCTGGTGATGACCGTGACCGACAAGCAGGCCGACATCGCCATCCTGCGCACGCTGGGCGCTTCGCCGCGCTCCATAATGAAGATCTTCATGATTCAGGGCGCGCTGGTGGGCATTCTTGGCACCCTGATCGGCGTCAGCCTGGGCGTGCTGGTGGCGCTCAACATCGACGTCATCGTGCCGTTTATTGAACATTTATTGGGAGTGCAGTTCTTGTCGAAAGATATCTACTACATCAGCACCGTGCCGTCGGACTTGCGCTGGCCGGACGTGTTCAAGATCGGCGGCGTGGCCGTGGTACTGGCCTTCGTTGCGACCTTGTATCCAAGCTGGTGGGCCGCCCGCGTGAAACCTGCGGAGGCGCTGCGCTATGAATAAGGAACCAGTCGTTCTGTCCTGCCGCAACCTCGGCAAGACCTTCACCCAAGGCGCGTACTCGGTCAAGGTATTGGCCGGGATCGATATCGATGTGCATCGCGGCGAGCGCGTGGCGATTGTCGGCGCTTCCGGCTCCGGCAAGTCGACCCTGCTGCACTTGCTGGGCGGGCTCGACACGCCAAGTAGCGGCAGCGTGACCTTGCAGGGCAAGGACTTCGCCAGCTTGAGCGAAACGGCGCGCGGCGATTTGCGCAACGCAGCGTTGGGCTTTGTCTACCAGTTCCACCACTTGCTGCCGGAATTCAGCGCGCTCGATAACGTCGCCATGCCGCTGATGATCCGCCGCGTCAAGCGCAGCGAGGCGACCTCGGTGGCGCAGCAGATCCTCAAGCGCGTCAACCTCGGCAAGCGCATCACGCACGTGCCGGGCGAGCTGTCGGGCGGCGAGCGCCAACGTGTGGCGCTGGCGCGCGCGCTGGTCACGCAGCCGGCCTGTGTGCTGGCCGACGAGCCGACCGGCAACCTTGATCACGCCACCGCGCAGCAGATCTTCGACCTGATGCTGGAGCTGTCGCGTACCCTGGGCACGGCCTTCGTCATCGTCACCCACGATATCGAACTGGCGCGCCGCTGCGACCGCGTGCTGCGCATGACCGATCAAGGGTTGCAGCCGGACGAGGCGTAAGCCATGTGGATCGACACCCATTGCCACCTGGATGCGCACGAATTCGGCAACGAGTCCGTGGCGCAGGCCGCGCTGGCCAGGCAGCAGGGTGTCGGCATGATCGTGCTGCCGGCGGTGGAGGTGGCCAACTTTTCCATCGTCGCGCAACTGGCGGCCAGCGTGGATAATGCCTGCTACGCGCTGGGCATCCATCCGATCTACGTACCGCACGCCGAGGAAGACCACTTACGCGTGCTGCGCGAGCAGGTGGCCGCCGCCATGGACGACCCGCGCTTCGTGGCGCTGGGCGAAATCGGCCTCGATTTTTTCATCCCCATGCTGACCGAGCCGGCCATGCGCGAGAAGCAGATTTACTTCTTCCGCGAGCAGCTCAAGATCGCCCGCGATTTCGATCTGCCGGTGCTGACCCACGTGCGCCGCTCGCAGGACGTGGTGCTCAAGCACGTGCGCCAGATTCGTCCGAACGGCGGCATCGCCCACGCCTTCAATGGCAGCGAGCAGCAAGCCAAGGGCTATATCGATCTCGGTTTTAAACTCGGTTTCGGCGGAGCGATGACGTTTACGCGCGCCTTGCAAATCCGCCGCCTGGCGGCCGAGCTGCCGCTAGAAGCCATCGTGCTGGAGACCGATGCGCCCGATATTTCGCCGTCGTGGGTGCATCCGGGCCGCAATAGCCCGGATCAAGTGCCGCGCATCGGCGCCGTACTGGCTGAATTGCGCGGCATGGCGGTAGAGCAGGTGGCTGCTGCCACCAGCGCCAACGCAAAGGCTGTATTGCCCCGTATGCCGGTTTTGATGTAATTTCCTATTGGAAATAAATTCCGTATTGTGAGATTCGGATAGATTTAACAATTGCCTAACAGTGCATAATCTTAAATCTTGATACCTCACCAACGGAGCGCCGAATGAAACCCCACGTCCTCAGCAGCAGCATCGCAGCCCTTTTGCTTGTTCCTGCCTTCAGCTTTGCCGAACCAAGCGAAGTCTCCGAGCGCTCGATTGACGTGCCAAAGTGCGCTGCACCGGCCGCCAAGGTGGTGTTCACCGAATTCAAATGCAAATCGGCCGATTGCTCGTCGGGCGCCGGCCAGCAGGATCCGCGCCAGTACCGCTGGTGGGAACACAGCGGCAAAGTGTCGCAGCCGACCTACACTGGCGTTGGCACCGGCATGACTGAAATGCTGGCCACGGCGCTGACCCAGACCGGCTGCTTCGACGTGCAAGAGCGCGCTGCGCTGGACGAAATCAACAAGGAACTGGCGCTGGTCGGCAAGAAGGTGGAAGCCGAAGCGGCTGACTACATGATCACCGGCTCGATCACCTCGCTGGGCTTCGAGCAAAGCTCGACCGGCCTCGGCGGCATGAGTTTCCTGAAAGGCCCGCTGGGTCTGCTGGCCGGCTCGGTCGACTTCAAAAAATCCAAGGTGCACATGAACATGGATATCCGCGTGGTCGACGTCAAGCGCGCCAAGATCATCGCGTCCAAGACCTTCCAGGCAAATAACGAGAAGAACGGCTTCGGCATCTCGGCGCTGGGCTGGGGCGGCGGCACCGCGCTGGGCGGCAGCCACGCCAGCATCAGCGGCTCGCCGCTGGAAGAGGTGGCGCGTGACCTGCTGGTCAAATCGACCTCGTTTTTGACCGAGACTATCGCCGCGAAAAACATCACTGAACACGTGGCAGTGAAGGCGACCGACGTCAGCGTTAAGTAAGCGGTGATATGTAAAACAATATCAAACAGCGAAATAAATTGATTGGATTGGTTGTTGCGATCTCCATAAGATGATTTTCGAGCGGTGTTAAAACTGCATCGAAAAAACTACAAGGGAGACAACATGCACGACCAATCCATCCGCAGCGCGGCGACTTTCGCACGCCCACTCAATCTGAAATTGTCTGTCACAGCATTGCTGAGCGTCGGCCTGCTCAGCAGCGCCTCGGTGTGGGCGCAAGCGGCTGCCGACAAGACGGAAGTTGCCGCAGAGCCGGCTGATACCACCGTGGTCGTCACCGGCGTCAAGGCCTCGCTGATCAAGAGCCTGGCGATCAAGCGCACCAACGATCAGGTCGTGGAATCGGTGGTTGCCGAAGACATCGGCAAGCTTCCCGATAATAATGTTGTCGAAGCGTTGCAGCGCGTGACGGGTATCCAGGTCACCAACCGTGCCGGCGGCGAAGTCGGCACCATATCCATCCGTGGTCTGCCCGACGTTCAAACCACCTGGAACGGCCGCAATATCTTTACCGCATCCGGCACCCAGGTCGCGCTGCAGGACATTCCATCGACGCTGGTGCGCCAGATTGACGTCTACAAGACGCGCGACGCCAGCCAGCTGGACACCGGCATTGCCGGCCAGGTTGACGTCAAGTCGCTGCGCCCGTTTGATTTCAAGGGGCCGAAAGTGTCGCTGTCGGCGCGTGGCACTTATCTCGAACCTGCGGAAAAGACCAACCCGCAACTGAGCGCCATGTTCAGCAACCGCTGGGAAACCGGCATCGGCGAAGTCGGCGCGCTGGTCAATCTGTCGGCTAGCCAGACCAAGTACCGCAACGAAAGCGTGACGCCGGGCGCGATGGTGCCATTTACCAGCCCGAACGCCGCCGAAGTGCCGCCAGGTTACACGCCCTTGCAGCGCATCTTCGACAACACGATCTGGACGCCGGGCACCCACACCGGCTTGCCGATGACCGCTGGTTCGACGCTGAATTTCAACGGCAAAGCCTATCCTTACTACCTGGCGCGCGATGCGGTGTTCCAGAGCGACCTGCAGGGCAAGCGCGAGCGTCCAGCCGCCAATATCGCCTTGCAGTGGAAGCCGAACAGCGATACGGTCTACACCTTTGAGTCGATGTACAACGGTTACCGCGACAAGGCCTTCAACCAGTTGCTGTTCAGCTTTGTTGACTGGTGGGGCGATCTCGGCAGCAACCCGGCGTCGACCATCACGACCTACCCGGGCACCAACGTGATCAAGAGCCGCACGGTCAACAACGTCTATGGCTTCAACAGCGGCGACTACACCACCTCGGCAACCGATTCCTACGTGTATGCCCTGAACGGCAAGTGGAATATCGGCGACCGCCTGAAGCTGGACGGTGATCTGTCCTACCAGACCAGTACCTATCACTCGGAATTCACCGCCACCCGGATTGATCGCGTTGCACCTTCCATCAACGTCGATTTCAATGCCGGCGGCGGCAACACGGCCTTCCATTTCAACAACGATGCCGACCTGACCGACCCGACCAAGTGGAACGTGGCGCAGTTCTACGATAACGCCAACCGCAACAAGGGCAGCGCCGCGACCGCCAATCTGTCGGGCGTCTACGATGCCGACTGGGGGCCGCTGCAGACCATCCACTTCGGCGTGCGCTTCGACGACCGCAAGGCGTCGGAAGCTAACCGGACGCAATCGGGCACCTTGAACCGCAACCTTGCCTCGCTGGGTAAGGAGTATTCCATCACCAACGCGAATTTCGGCACTGACATCTCGGACGTTCCGCGCTCATGGATCGAGCCGAATGCCTACTACATCCGCGACAATATCGACGCCTGGCGCAAGCTGTATAACTCGGTCGATCCCAACTTCCTGACCACGGACAAACTGAGCCTGCAGAAAACCTTCGAGGTCGAAGAAAAGACCAGCAACCTGTTCTTGATGGGGAATACCCAAACCGAGCTGTTCGGCCATCGTCTGCGCGGCAATTTCGGTGCGCGCTACGTCAAGGTCGATACCGACATGACCTTCTACAAGGTGGATGCCTCCACCAAGGCGGTCACGCCGTCCAGTGCCAGCAAGTCGACCAGCAAAGTGCTGCCGAGCGCGACCCTGATTTACGATCCATCCAAGGACGTGGTGCTGCGCCTGAACTATGGTGAAACCCTGCGCCGCCCGAACTTCGGTGATCTGAATCCGGTCTTGCAGCTTGGCGACGATGTGTCCAAGGTGGGCTATGGCTCGGGCAGCGGCGGCAATCCTGACCTGAAACCAACGCGCTCCAAGAACCTCGATCTGACGGCTGAATGGTACTTCCAGAAGGACAGCGCGCTTTACGGCACTGCGTTCAAGCGCAAGATCGACGGCCTGGTGGTGGGCTTGCGTCGCAAGGTACACGTCGACCCGGCCAACGACCCGTTCCGCAACTCGACCTCGGGCGGCGATCATACCAACGGCTATGACTACGTGATCAACTCGCCGGTCAATGCCTCCGACGGCGAGATCAGTGGCGCCGAGCTCGGCTTGATCTACTTCCCGAAAGGGCTGCCGAGCGTGCTGGACGGCCTGGGCTTCCAGGGCAGCTTTACGAAACTGACCTCGTCGCAGAACGTGCCGGACGCCAATGACGCCGGCGAGATCGTCGCCCAGCTCAAGACGCCGTTCTTCGGCGTGTCCGACCGCTCTTACAATGCCACCTTGGCTTATGAAAAAGGCCCGGTCAGTGCGCGCTTGTCCTATGTCTGGCGCTCCGGCTTCCTGGCCGCCAACGAAGCCGCCTTGTTTGCCAATCCAATCGGTATCTGGCGTCACCCGGAAAAGAGCGTGGACATGCAGGTGTCCTACAAAATCAACGACAATATGTCGGTCGATATCAGCGGCGTCAACTTGACCAACGAAATGCAGCAGCAGTACTACCACTTCGGCAATGCGGGTAACGCGCAGGTGACCAATTTCGGCACGCTGCAGATCGGACGCTCGGTGTCGTTCGGCTTGCGCTGGAAGATGTAAGCCGCATTTCTGAACGGCCGGCACGCCTGGCGTGTCCGGTCGTTTGCCTATTTTGCAACGATTCTACAAAGTAATTATAATGGCGCCATTGATGTAACTTGGCGTCACCATGCGATTTTTGAACCATCCCCGCGCCGGCCTTGTGGCGGCGTTGTTAATTCCCGTGCTGTTTGGCCTGGTCTCGTTGGCGATAGGGCAGGACGATAACTGGGATTTGCGTAACTACCACGTCTACAACGTCCACGCGCTGCTGAACGGCCGCATCGGCTTCGACCTTGCGCCGGCACGCTTCCAGACCTATTTCAATCCCACCATCGACCTGCTGTACTACGGCTTGAACCAAGCTTTGTCGCCGCGTGGCGCAGGCTTTTTGATGGGCGTTTTGCACGGCTTGAACTTTGTCCTGCTGCTGGCGATAGCGCGTCAACTGGCCGGCTCTGCGGCCGGCACGCGCGTGCCCCTGCTGCTGGCCTTGGTATGCGTGCTCGGCCCCGGCTTCCGTGGCGAACTCGGTAACACCATGGGCGATAACCTGACTGCCTTGCTGGTGCTGGGTTCCTTGCTGGTGGTGCTGATGCGCTGGGATGCCTTGCTGGAGTGGGGCGTCAAGGCGATGGCGCCGGCGCTGTTTGCTGGCCTGCTGATGGGACTCGGCGTGGGCTTGAAGCTCACCAATGCGCCGTATGCGGTGGCGCTGTGCCTTGCGTTGCTTGCCGTGCCGCTGGCGCTTGGTCAGCGCGTGGGACTGGCGTTCATGTTCGGCATTGGTGTGCTGGGCGGCGTGGCAGTGACGGGCGGCTGGTGGTTCGTCAAGATGTGGCAGCTGTTCGGCAATCCGCTGTTCCCGCAATTTAACAACATCTTCCATAGTCCGTGGGCCATCGAGAGCGGTGTGATTGACACCTACTTCCTGCCCAAGACTTGGCTTGAATACCTGCAATGGCCGTTCATCTTTGCTGCCGATTCACGCCGCGTGACAGAAGTGGCGCACCGGCTGGGCATGTGGCCGGTGGCTTACGTGCTGCTGGCCGTGTGGGGCTTGCTGGCCGTGCTGCGCCGCGTGCGCGGCACGGCGGCATCGGTGATCCCTCCACGCACAGCCTTTTTCTTGTTGTTCTTCTGCTTGGCGTATTTGGTGTGGATGCGCACCTTCAGCATCTACCGCTATTTGATTGCGCTGGAATTGCTGGCGCCGTTGGCGATTTGGCTGGTGTGGCATCGCATTATCGCTTCCGCACCAATGGCGAATCGTTTGGCTGGCGCGACGCTGGGCGTGCTGCTGTTGTGCGCCGTGCCGACGCCGCAGTGGGGTAACGCCGCATGGGGCGCGCGCGCCTACAGCGCGGAGGTGCCGCCGTTTGAGAAGCCGGAGCAAAGCGTGGTCTTCATCGCGCTGCCGGAGCCGCCGATCTCGTGGCTGACCACCATGCTGCCGCAGCAATTGAAATTCATCGGCGTCGATATCGGCTTCCCGGAATCGCCGGCATGGCGGGAGCGCATGCACCAAGCGGTGGCCGAGCGCAAGGGGCAGCATTACGTCCTGCTTGGCGGCGTCAAAAACGAAAAGCTCGACACCTTGCGCAACAAGCTGGCCGTGGTGCAATGGCTGGGCTGGACTAAGAACGCATCGGGCTGTGCCAAGCTCGATTGGCTGAGCCGCCATGTGCGCCTGCAAGCCGACTTGCAGCGGCTGCCAACGGGAGGATGCACGCTGGCGCTGCTGCCGCAGCACCGCGAAATCGACTTGCTTACGCCCAACCGCACCATTGCCGACACTGCCGCCCAGCACCTCCAGCGTTTTGGCATCGCGGTGGATGTGAACAGCTGCCAAGCCTACCCAGCTGCCCTGGGTCGCCGCACCTACAACTACCAGCTCTGCCGCGTCACCCCCGACGCTACGTGGCGCTAGCCTACTGAGCCACATCAAGCGGCGGCCAACTTCCCAGTCCGCCGCCGCCCCCTCTGCGTACCATGCGTCCAAGGAGGCGGTGCTATGCGGACGGTGCTGATCGGCTTTGCAGTAGGAGCGGCCTGCTTGCAGGTGCAGGCGATATTGCCATCGTTGTTGATGGCTGCACTGGCGCTCGGTTTGTTGGCGGCGTTGCTGTTGGTTTGGCGCTGGATTGTGCGGCCTGCGGTGCGTGTAGGCGTGGTGCTGCTGGTAGGCGGTGTGCTGGGATTTTTGTGGGCGGCCTGGATTGCGCACATGGCACTGGCGCAGCAGCTCGCGTTGGAGGATGAGGGCCGCGATTTGCGTATCGTCGGCACGGTCGATAGTTTGCCGTATAAGTTTTCGCAGGGTGTGCGGTTTAATTTTGCAGTAGAGCGCGCCGACGGTCTGGTGCCGCCGAGGATTGCGCTGTCGTGGTATTCCGGCTATCGCGATCAGCGCACCGAGGTGCCGGAGGTGCAGCCCGGCGAACGTTGGCAGTTGACGGTGCACTTGCAGCGGCCGCACGGTAACGCCAATCCCTACGGTTTTGATTACGAAGCGTGGCTGCTGGAGCAGGGCGTGCGCGCGACGGGCTATGTGCGCGTGGCGCGGGACAATCGCCGCATTGATGGTTTTGTTTTCAGCGCCGGCAATGTGATTGAGCGCGGCAGGGCGGTGCTGCGCGAACGGATATTGGCTGCGCTTCCCGGCAAACCATATGCCGGCGTGATTGTGGCACTGGTCGTCGGCGATCAGCGCGGCATTGATCAAGCGGATTGGCAGGTGTTTAACCGCACAGGAATCGGCCATCTGATTTCCATCTCCGGCTTGCACATCACGATGGTGGCGGGCTTGTTCGCGTGGGCCGCGTTCACGCTGTGGCGCTGGTCGTTTTTCACGCATGCGCAATTGCCGTTGCTGCTGCCGGCACAGAAGGTCGCGGCGCTGGTTGGTGCATCGGTGGCGCTGTTGTATGTGCTGCTGGCCGGATTCGGCGTGCCGGCGCAGCGCACCTTGTACATGCTGATGGTGGTGGCCGCTGCACTGTGGCTCAATCGCCTGACCAGTATCTCGCATGTGCTGTGCACTGCGCTCGGTGTGGTGGTGCTGATCGATCCGTGGGCGGTGCTGTGGCCGGGTTTCTGGCTGTCGTTCGGCGCGGTCGCCATTATCTTGTACGCGACCGTAGGCCGGACCACGCAAGTGACGAGGAGGGCGGCAGCGCCGGGGGCGCCGCATGTTCCGATGCAGGCTTCGCGCCGCGAGCGGCTGATGCTGGCGTTGCAGGTCGGCGTGCATACGCAGTACGTGGTGACGTTTGGCCTGGTGCCGATGACGATGCTGCTGTTCGGCCAGGTGTCGATTGTCAGTCCGCTGGCGAATGCTGTTGCCATTCCCTTGATCAGCCTTGTGGTCACACCGCTCGCGCTGGTGGGCAGCATGATGCCGCAGTTTCTCGCGGTGCCGCTGCTGGGCCTCGCACACATGCTGGTTGACGCGCTGGCACAATGCCTGCAATGGTTCAGCGCCATGCGCTACGCCGTGTGGAGCGCGCCGGTGCCGCCGTTCTGGCTATTCTGCTGGACCATGTTCGGCACCATCTGGCTACTCGCTCCGCGCGGATGGCCGGTACGCTGGCTAGGCCTCGCAACGTGGATTCCTTTGCTGGCCGCCGAGCCATCGCATCCCGCGCCGGGCCGCATGACTGTTACCGCGTTCGATGTGGGACAGGGCATGGCGCTGCTGATCGAAACCAGCGGCCATCGCCTGCTGTACGACACCGGGCCAAGCTACACGCCCGAAACCAATGCCGGCAACCGCATCATCCTGCCGTACTTGCGGGCGCGTGGCATTGGCCGCTTGGACGGCATGATCGTTTCGCACAGCGACGCCGATCACTCTGGCGGCGCGCTGTCGGTGCTGGATGGCGTCGGAACCGGCTGGGTGCTGTCCTCATTGCCGCCGCAGCACGCCATCGCGCAGGCTGCGCGCCAGCATGTGCAATGCGCGGCTGGCCAAGGCTGGACATGGGACGGCGTCCGCTTCGAGATCCTGCACCCGCAAGCCGCCAGCTACGCCATCGCCTCGCTCAAGCCGAATGCACGCGGCTGCACGCTGAAGATCACGGCCAACGGCAAATCCATGCTGCTGGCGGGCGATATCGAAGCGGAGCAGGAAGCACTATTGGTGCATGGCGCAGCGACAGCACTCAAGGCCGATGTACTACTTGCGCCGCATCACGGCAGCGGCACCAGCTCGACACGAGACTTCCTGCTGGCCGTCCAACCGCAAGCCGCCATCTTCCAGGTTGGCCACCGCAACCGCTACAGGCATCCGAAACAGGAAGTCTACGACCGCTACGGCGCCATGCAGATCCAGCGCTACCGGACCGACCAAGCCGGCGCCGTCACGCTAGAATTCGATGAAACTATCCGAATTTCCAGCTACCGAAGCACCCGTCCGCGCTATTGGCAAGCGCGCTAATTAGAACGTTTCCACCAGCCCGACAGCCGCACTCACATTACAATGGGGAAAAAACAACCATACGGAGACCGCTTGTGAGCAAGCCCAAGCTGCATTTCGCCCACGCCAACAGCTATCCGGCGGGCGTGTACCGCCAGTTTTTCGCGCTGCTGTCCGAGGATTTCGACATCCAGTCGCTCGACATGCACGCCCACAACCCACTATACCCGGTCAGCGATGGCTGGCCGCATCTGGTGGACGAATACATCAACGAACTGACCACGCGCTACACCGAGCCGGTGATCCTGGTCGGCCACTCGCTGGGCGGCATGCTGAGCTTGATGGTGGCGCACAAGCGTCCCGACCTGGTGCGCTGCGTGGTGATGCTGGATGCGCCGGTGGTCGGCGGCTGGCGCGCGTTCGCCTGGCGCATGATCAAGCTGCTGGGCCGGGCCTACAGCGTGCCGCCGGCCAAGTTCTCCATCCGCCGCCGCAACGTCTGGCCGAACCCGCAAGCCGCACACGACCATTTCGCCGCCAAGGACTTGTTCGCCGCATGGGCGCCGGGCGTGCTGGCCGATTACATGGACAGCGGCTTGAAACCGCACCCGGACGGCGTCCAGCTGCGTTTCACGCGCGAGAACGAAACGGCGGTCTACGCCACCTTGCCGCACCACTTGCCCAAGCTGCTGAGCAAGGGCTACCCGGTGCCGATCGGCTTCATTGGCGGCGACAATTCGTGGGAGACCAGCCAGTCCGGCCACCAGCACACGCAAGCGCTGGTAGGCCGCCATTTCCGCATCCTGCCCGGCGGCCACCTGTTCCCGATGGAGAGCCCGGCGGCGGCGGCGCGCGCCACCAAGGAAATGGTGGAAGAACTGTTATCCGTGCAAGCTGGTAAAAAAGTTCTTAAAAATGCGGCGTTAGCGTAAAATCCCGGGCATTGTAAAACTTTAGGAATGCCTTGCGATGACGATTAAAAGCGATAAATGGATACGCCGTATGGCGGAAGAACACGGGATGATCGAACCATTCTTCCCGGATCAAATCCGCCAGGAAGACGGCCGCAAAGTGATTTCCTACGGCACCTCGTCGTATGGCTACGACATCCGCTGCGCCGACGAATTCAAGGTATTCACCAACATCAACAGCACCATCGTTGACCCGAAAAACTTCGACTCCAACTCCTTCGTGGACGTGAAGAGCGACGTGTGCATCATCCCGCCGAACTCGTTCGCGCTGGCCCGCACCATGGAATACTTCCGTATTCCGCGCAGCGTGCTGACCGTGTGCCTGGGTAAATCGACCTACGCGCGCTGCGGCATCATCGTCAACGTGACGCCGTTCGAGCCGGAATGGGAAGGCTACGTGACGCTGGAGTTCTCCAACACCACGCCGCTGCCAGCGAAGATCTACGCCGGCGAAGGCTGCGCACAAGTGCTGTTCTTCGAAAGCGACGAGCTGTGCGACGTCTCGTACAAGGATCGCAACGGCAAATACCAGGGCCAGCACGGCGTGACCCTACCGAAAGCGTAAAACCCCCGCCGGTCAGTTCTTGACCGGCAAAATCATCTCCACGCACAAGCCGCCGCCGGCGCGGTTGGTGGCTTTGATGCTGCCGCCGTGCGCTTCGATGACGTGCTGGGCAATCGCCAAGCCGAGGCCGTGGCCTTCGGTGCTGGCGTTGCTGGAACGGAAGAAGGGCTGGAAGATGGTGTCCAGATCGGCCGGCGACACGCCCGGCCCGCGATCCAGCACACGGATGACCAACTGACGCGACTCCGGCAGCGAGCGCACTTGCAGCTGCACTTCGCCGCCCTCCGGGCTGTGCTTGATGGCGTTGCGCACCACGTTTTCAATGGCGCGGCCGAGCAGGTCGGGCTGGCCGATCACCTGCACGTCCGCTTCGCCTTCTTGCCGCACCGTGCGGTTTTGGCTGGCCGCTTCGTAGCGGGCGTCGTCGGCGATTTGTTCCAGCAGGTCGGCCATGCTGATTTCTTCCTGGCTGGCCCTGATGGCGCCGGCTTCCAGGCGCGCCAGCGTCAATAGTTCCCCGACCAGCTTGTCCATGCGGACGCTTTCGCGCTCGATGCGTTCCATCGAGGCGCTCCATTTTTCCGGTTGCTGGTGGGCGAGGCCGATGGCCGCTTGCAGGCGCGCCAGCGGCGAGCGCAGTTCGTGCGAAACATCGTGCAGCAACCGGGTTTGGCCGTCGATCAGGCTGCGCAGGCGGGCGCTCATGCGGTCGAAGTCGCGGCCGAGATCGTTCAGTTCGTTGCCGGCCTTGCCGCTGTCTTTGGTGAAGCGCGGGGCAAGGTCGCCGTTGGCGGCGGCGTCAAACGCTTGCCGCAGGGCGCGGATCGGGCGCGAGAAGTACCAGGCCAGCAGAACCGAGAACAGCAGGCTGGCCAGCGTGGCGGCGGCGAGAGGCACCCACGGGCCCAGCGGCGTGAAGCGCGGCCCCCACGGGCGCTCACCGCCCATGTCGCGGCGCTCGTCCATGCCGCGGCCCGGGCCGCCGGGATTGCCGAAGCCGCCGGGGCCCGGCTGGACGCCGGCCTGTGGACTACCGGGGCCGTCAGATGGCGGCGCAGGACGAGGGAAGGCGTTAGGGCCGGCGGCGTTTGCTTGCGCGCCGTCGAGGGCAGGGAGGGGCGCTGCGCCGGTAGGCGGCGGGCCAGGTGGACGGCGAATGTCGCGCTCGGCGCCGCGGTTTGGGTCGCCAAGACCGTCGCGACCGCCTTGCAGCGCCGAGGCGGCGCGCATCGCTATTTGGGCGCCGCTGCCGAGATTGGCCATCAGGCGGCCTTCGCCGTCGAGGCCGCGCAGGTGTTCGCCCGATGGCAGGAACAGCAGGTAGCGTTTGCCGTCGTCGCCCGGCACCTGGCGCACCACGCGGCGCTTGCCTTCTTCTTTCACCCGGGTGCGCGACTCCTGCAAGATGCGCGGGTTGACGGTACGCCCCAGCAGCTCCTGGCCCTCGTCATTGACCGCGTAGACGCGGTGCCGTTCCATGTTCTCCAGCATGCGCTGCAAGGCTTTCACGCCGCCGAACTCCAAGGTGGCGGCAGCGGAATTGATCGCCATTTCAGCTGGCGGGCTGGTGTCCAGGTTGGGCGGCTGGCCGCTGAACTGATTGCGGTTCTTTAGCCAGATGGCGCCGCCGATACCGACAGTCGCGGTGAGCTGCGCCAACAAGATGGACAGGAAAAATTTCCAGAACAAACGGCCCAAGGCTTACTCCTTGATCAGCTGGTAGCCAAGCCGATACACGGTTTGCAGGCAGGAGCGGCCATCGGCAATGGTGCCGAGCTTGTGGCGCAGCGAGCTCAGGTGAACGTCGATATTGCGGTCGAAGCGCGCCAGCGGGCGGCCCAGGCCTTGCTCGGACAGGGTGTTCTTGCTGACCGGGCGGCCGGCATTGCGCGCCAACACTTCCAGCAGATTGAATTCGGTGCTGGTCAGTTCCAGCTTGTCGCCGGCCCAGGTGGCGCGGCGCTGTTCCGGCCACATGGTGAGCTGGCCGACCGTGATGGCGGTTTGCTGGCTGGTGTCGGCCGGCGCGCTCTGGGCGCGGCGCAGGATGGCGCGGATGCGGGCGGTCAGTTCGCGCGGCGTGCACGGCTTGGCCACGTAATCGTCGGCGCCCAGTTCCAGGCCGACGATGCGGTCGGTGTCGTCGCCGCGTCCGGTCAGCATCAGGATCGGCAACTGGCTGTTGGTGCGGATGCGGCGCAGGGTCTCCAGACCGTTCATGCGCGGCATCATCACGTCCAGGATGGCGATGGAGTACAGGCCGGTAAAAGCTTCGGCGGTGCCGGCCTCGCCGTCGTGCACGGTTTTGACTTCAAATCCTTCTTGTTCCAGATATTCCTGGAACATGCCCACCAGTTCGATGTCGTCGTCTATCAGCAGTACTTTGCTCTTCATTGCAGCGATTTTCTTTGGATACAGATCGCCCATCATAACAGCCCGAAACCGCATGGCGACTGGCTTTTACGCCGTTTTACACCGCGTTTCCACATGGGAATTACGTGTCAGATCAACATCTTTACGCTGATTTACCTTGCCCTAACGTCACTTAACACGGGTGACGCCGAGAATGGCGTCTCACTACCGAACAAGGATTATTTGCATGAAAACATCAAAACCAGGCGTACGCAATGTCCTGCTGGCCGCCATGCTGGCGCTGCCGCTGTTATCGATGGGCGGCGCCGCCCAAGCTGAGGAATTTGGCCCGGATCGCCCGCCGATGATGCAGGGAGAGCATGGCCCGCGTGGCCCGGAACGCGACGGCCCGGATCGCGGCCCCGGCTTTGGCCCCGGCCGGCCGCCGTTCTTCCGCGGCCTTGATCTGAGCGAAGTGCAGGAAGACAAGATCTTCGCGATCCTGCACGCCGATGCGCCATACCTGCGCGAACAATTCAAGGCCGCCGCCAAGGCGCGCGAGGCACTGCGCGCACTGGCCAGCGCCGACAAATACGACGATGCCAAGGCCGCTGCCCTGGCCAAGGAAGCCGCCATCGCCGAGGCCAATATCGCCCTCCAGCACGTGCGCACGCAACAGAAATTGCTGTCCGTGCTGACGCCGGAGCAGCGCAAGAAGCAAGCGGACGACAAGCCGCGCCATCCGCAGCGCCCTTGACGTTTATTGCAGCGTAGTCCCGTAGTCCCCCTCAAACCTAATAAGCGGAGAACCGTATGTCTATCAGCGCCTTGAGTTCCACCAGCGCCGCCAGCGCGCTCAGTTTCCTGAGCCGTTTGAGCAGCACCAACAGCACCAGCAGCAGTAACAGCACCGAAGGTGTGCGTCCGCCTCCGCCACCGCCGGAGGACGGCGGCGGTTTCGCCGACGCCATCGCCGAGGCGCTGAAGTCGATCGGCATCACCGACACGAGTTCGAGTACCAGTACCGACAGCTCGACCGCATCGGCCAGCAGCTCGACCGACAGCACCACCACTGACGCCACCGACGTGGCGGCGGCGCTGGGCAGCTTCCTGCAAAGCCTGATGGGTGCGTTGCACGCGCAAAACGCGGACAGCAGCGAAGCGCAGCCGCCATACGGCGATCAGCAAGGTGGCGGCTCCGGCGGCCCGGGCAAGCTGGAATCCGACCTGCAAAGCCTGATTGCTGAACTGGGCTCCGGTTCGGGCACCACCGATGCCACCGCCAGCACGGAAAGCAGCGACGCCGTCGATCAGCTGGAAAGCGCCTTCGCCAACCTGCTCGACAAACTGGGCGTAAGCAGCGACAGCACGGACAGTGCCACCGATAGCACCAGCAGCACGACCAGTACCAGCAGCGACGCGTCCACCAAGCTGGCGGCCTTCCTGCAAGCGCTGTCGACCAAGGTCGGCGGTCACGGCGCCAGCGGCAACCTGGTCAACACTACGGTTTAACGCTTCAGCAGCACCCGCCGCCATGCGTCCTTGCGTGGCGGCGGCTTTCTCACCCAAGTAGGAGTAGGCATGGATTCTCACGACGATCATCACGAACACAGCTTGGCGGCCGACCTGACCGCAATGCTCAACCTGAACAGCGACCGCCGCCAGACTTTGCGCTGGCTGCTGGCCGGCGCTTCGGCCTTGCCGGTGCTGGGTTGCGGCGGTGGTTCCAGCGGCAGCGACAGCAGCACCACTACCACTACGTCGACGGCGACTACCACCACGCCTACCACCGGCACTTCCACCACGACCACCACCACGCCAACCGCAGGTTCGTGCTCGGTGATCCCGGAAGAAACCGGCGGCCCGTATCCAGCCGATGGCACTAACAGCAACAGCAGCGGCGTGGTGAACGTGCTGACCCAGTCGGGCGTGGTGCGCAGCGATATCCGCAGCAGCTTCGGCAGCGCCAGCGGCACGGCGGCCGGTGTACCGCTGACCATCAAGCTGCAAATCGTCAACGCCAACAACAACTGCGCGGCGCTGGCGAATGCCGCAGTCTACCTGTGGCACTGCGACCGCGATGGCAATTACTCGCTGTATTCGAGCGGCGTGACCAGCCAGAACTACCTGCGCGGCGTGCAGGAGACCGACAGCAACGGCAACCTCACCATCACCACCATTTATCCGGGCTGCTACTCGGGCCGCGTGCCGCACGTGCACTTCGAGGTCTACCCGTCGCTGGCGAAAGCCAGCACGGCGTCGAGCCGCATCAAGACCTCGCAGTTCACCTTCCCGGTGGCGACCAGCCAAGAGGTGTACGCCACCAGCGGCTACAGCGCCAGCGTGCGCAACCTCGCAGCGATCAGCTTCGCCACCGACAACGTCTTCAGCGACGGCTACTCGCTGCAGATGGCCACCATCACCGGCAACACCACCGATGGCTACGTGGCGACTCTGGTCGTGGCAGTGTCGGCTTAAGCCTTCATAAAGCCCAGGTTGCGGGTGCTGAAGTTGCCGATGTTGGGGAACACGCTGGCAACCTGGCTGTCCGACAGGCCGAACCAGCTGGCCAAGGTGCCGCCGTACTGATCGACCGAGATGGTCGGCAGCAGTGCGCCGGAGCCGACGTCCAGCGCGTGGCCTTCGCCGCTTGGCGGGAAGGCGCCGTAAATATCCTTGCCCTTGACCGCGCCGCCCACCACGAAGTGGTGCGAGCCCCAGCCGTGATCGGTGCCGTCGCCGTTGCTGGCGAAGGTGCGGCCGAAGTCGGAGGCGGTGAACAGCGTCACCTGCTGGCGCATATCGGTGCCTTGCAGGCTGGCCATGACGCCGTCGAAATAGGCGATGGCGTGCGAGACCTTGGCCAGCAGCTCGGCGTGCGTGTCCAGCTGGCCGCTGTGGGTGTCAAAGCCGGACATGCTGACAAAGAACACCTGCCGCTTCGCGCCCAGGCCGCTGCGGCCGGCGATGGTGCGCGCCACCATTTGCAGCTGCTTGGCCAGCGGGTTGGCGGTGGCTTGCCGGGTCACCGGGCTGATGTAGGTGCCCGGGTCGGCCACGCCGCCGGCGCCGGCCGGCGGGATCGCGCTGGCCAGCACGCCTTGGGTGGCGATCGCGCGCTGGGTGATGGTGGCGTATTCCTTCTCCATCGGGTCGGCGCTGGTGGCGGTAATGATCGATTGCAGCGGGTTGCCGGTCGCGGTGGTATGGAACAGCTGGCCGTTGAGCAGCTCGATCGCCGGGTTGCCGGACGGGTTCATCTGGAACTGGCGCACGTTGCGGCCGGCCAGGAATACGGTGTTGCCCGAGGTCGAGATGCTGGTAAAGGTCGCGTTGCTGTTGCCGCCCGCTAGCAGGTCAGCCATGCGGCCGCCCCAGCCGCTGCTGGCGCCCTCGGCCGCCCCCGACTGCCATACCGCCTGCTGGTCGTTGTGCGAGAACAGCTTGGGTGGCAGGGCCACCGAGTCGGCCTTGTACTGGGCCAGCGTGGTCGGCTGTACCAGCGTGCCGACGTTGGCGACGATGGCGGCGCGGCCGCCGTCAAACACGGCCTTGAGCGAGGCCATGGCCGGGTGCAGTGCGAAGCTGCGGCCACTTTGCGGGGTGTTGGGCGTGATCGGCAGCAGGCCATTGCCGAGGCCCGGCGCGGGCAGGGCCATCTGGCCGTTGTCGGCGCCGCCGCGCAGGCGCTGGTATTCGCTCCACGAAGCCGGGTCGGTGGCCACCACGGTGTTGAAGGCGTCGTTGCCGCCGGTCATGAACAGGCAGACGATGGCCTTGTAGTCGCTGGCGTTCTCGGCGGCGGCCGAGCCCATGGCGGCGAGGTTGAGCGCGAACGGGGCAGCGCTGGCGCCGGCCGCAGCCAGCAGGGAGCCGAGGAAGCGGCGGCGCGAAAATTCTTGGTTGCTCATGGGATAGTCCTTATTTCTGCACGATGTATTCCGGCGAGGCCATCGCCAGGAAAATGGCCAGGGCAACGCGCGAGTCGCGGAAGGCGGTCACGTCGCTGGCGTTGTTCGGATTCGGCTCGGCGATCGACTTCAGGCCGGACAGGATTTGGCTGCGCAGGCTGGCCGACATGTTGCCGTTCATGACCAGCAGTTTGACGCGGTCGACCAGCGCTTCGGGCTGGTAGGCCAGCGCCTTCTCGGCGGTGTAGTTGGGCATGATGTCGTTCACGCCATTGCTGCCGCCCGTGCCCCACGCCACCACGTAGCGCATAAAGTTCAGATAGGCGATCACCGTGGTCTCGTGGGCAATTTGCAGCTCCGGCGCGGACATGTTTTGCGCCGCCAGCTCGGAGTTGGGCGGGATGTAGCCGGGGCGGTAGAAATTGAACACCGATGGCGAGCTCATCGGGGTCTGCGCGAGGTAGACCACTGGGTTGTCGGTGTTGAACATCAGGAAGCGGCCGGACTTGGAAGTCACGTTGAACGCGCGCATCCAGTTGGCCACGCGGATCACCGGCTCGCGCACCTTGGGCGGCGCGGTCAGGCCGGGGACGCCGCCCCAGCGCGCTTCGGGCGCCATCAGCACGGCGCGGATCACAGCCTTCATGTCGCCACGCACGCCCTGGCCGTTGTCGTTGAAGGTCAGGCCGACGCGCGCCACGTAGGCCGGGCTCGGGTTGCTGGTGACCAGCCGCTCGATCAGGCGGCGCGCGATGAAGGGGCCGACGTTGCGGTTGGCGAAAATGGTGTCGAGCGCGATCTTCAGATCCGCCTCGGGCGTGCCGCCGGCCGGGATGGTGCGGCCCAGGAAGCGCTTTTCCGCTGTCGAGTGGAAGGCCGGGTAACCCTGCATCGGCAGGATCTCGCGCGTCGAGTCCTTGATCTGGCTGTAGAAGCGCGCGTCGGACTTGTCGGCGCCGCCCCAGCTAAAGCCGGTAAATACCTTGGCCAAGCCCATCACATCGTCGTGGCTATAGGTTTCGATCGGCTTGCCGTTGGCGAGCTTGAGCGTGCCGTCCTGGTACTGCTCGTACAGGCCGATGCTCATCAGCTGCATGATTTCGCGCGCGAAGTTCTCGTCCGGCATGCGGGTCGCGCTTTCCTTGCGGCTGCCGAGGTGCGACAGGTAGATGCCCATCATCGGGTTGGTGGCGACGTCTTGCAGCAGGTCGCGGAAGTTGCCGAAGGCGTTCTTGGACAGCAGGTCGTAGTAATTGGCGATGCCGCGCGGGTACTTCCAGAGCGAGTCGTGCTGGCTCGAGACCACGAAAATCTGCGACAGGGCAAAGGTCACGCGCTGGCGCAACTGGTCGTCGCCGGTGACGGCCTGTTTCCAGAAGCTTTCCAGGAAGTTGTTTTGTGTCAGGTTGGCCTCGCCGCCGACCACGCCGGCCAGCGAGTTCATGCTGGCCAGGTGGCTGGTGCGCGGCTTGGCGAATTGCGCCGTAATCCATGCGTCCTGGCCCATGGCCGCTGCTTCTGCAATCGATTTCTCGGTCGGGCCGAAAGTAGCCTGCGCCAGGAAGCGCGATGCTTGTGCCGGCGTGATGGCGACGTTGGTGGTGGCAGTTGCGGTAGTGCCGCCCATGACCACGCGGGCGGCGGTCATGCTGCTAGGAGCGGCATCCGGTGCGGTAGTGTCTTGATTGCCGCCGCCGCACGCAGCTAGCCCTAGTAACCAGATGGCGGCCAACGGTAACCGCAAGTTTCCCAATTTCATTAGTTTCCCCAAGGAATCATTTAACATGGGGTCGATTGTAAAATAATTTTTTTGGGCAAGAAAAGCGCGTTTTTAATGATGCGCTGCAACATTGAGGTATTGCTATTTTTTTAGGCGAAATTGGCCGAAGATGAGCTCGGTTTAGGTGAACTTATTAAGGAGTTTACGGAAGTTTTTTTCTAGAAATGTGTCTGTTTCATGTTGAAATTTGCAAAAAAAAAAGCCCGATCGACAATGGATCGGGCTTTTGCTGTGGTATGCGGGGTTTATTGCTTGACGCAATCCACGAAGTAACCGCGTTTGCCGTCTACTTCGCGCTTGACCAAGCCGTGCACGTCGGTCTCGAAGCCCGGGAAGCGCTCGTTGAAGTCGCGCGCGAAGCGCAGGTAGTCGACGATGGTCTTGTTGAAGCGCTCGCCCGGGATCAGCAGCGGAATGCCCGGTGGGTAAGGCGTCAGCAGGATCGAGGTGATGCGGCCTTCCAGCTCGTCGATGGCGACGCGCTCGATTTCGCGGTGCGCCATCTTGGCGAACGCGTCGGACGGCTTCATCGCAGGCACCATGTCCGACAGGTACATCTCGGTGGTCAGGCGCGCCACGTCGTAGGCCTTGTAGAAATCGTGGATCTGCTGGCACAGGTCGCGCAGGCCGATCTTTTCGTAGGTCGGGTTGGCGGCCGCGAATTCCGGCAGGATGCGCCACATCGGCTGGTTCTTGTCGTAGTCGTCCTTGAACTGCTGCAGCGCGGTCAGCAGGGTGTTCCAGCGGCCCTTGGTGATGCCGATGGTGAACATGATGAAGAACGAGTACAGGCCGCACTTCTCAATGATCACGCCGTGCTCGGCCAGGTACTTGGTGACGATGGACGCAGGAATACCGGTCTCGTCGAACTTGCCGTCCAGCGACAGGCCAGGGTTGACGATGGTGGCCTTGATCGGGTCGAGCATGTTGAAGCCCGGCTTCAAGTCGCCGAAGCCGTGCCATTCCTTGCTCTGCTCGGTGAAGATCCAGTCGGCTTGCGAGCCGATGCCTTCTTCGGCGAACTCGTCCGGGCCCCACACCTTGAACCACCAGTCTTTGCCCCATTCGGCATCGATTTTCTTCATGGCGCGGCGGAAGTCCAGTGCTTCCAGGATGGATTCTTCCACCAGCGCGGTGCCGCCCGGTGCTTCCATCATCGCGGCGGCGACGTCGCACGAGGCGATGATCGAGTACTGCGGCGAGGTCGAGGTGTGCATCAGGTAGGCTTCGTTGAAGGCGTCCTGGTCCAGCTTGACGGTTTCCGATTCGCGCACCAGCACTTGCGAGGCCTGCGACAGGCCGGCCAGCAGCTTGTGGGTTGACTGGGTCGAGAAGATCATCGACTCTTTCGCGCGCGGACGGTCCTTGCCGATCGCGTGCATGTTCTTGTAGAAGTCGTGGAAGGTGGCGTGCGGCAGCCAGGCTTCGTCGAAGTGCAGGGTGTCGATCTGGCCGTCCAGCATTTCGCGCAGGGTTTCCACGTTGTAGACCACGCCGTCGTAGGTCGATTGGGTGATGGTCAGGATGCGCGGCTTCTTGTTCACGGCGTCGCGCGCGAACGGGTTGGCTTCGATCTTGCGCATGATGCTCTCCATCGAGAACTCTTCCAGCGGGATCGGGCCGATAATCCCGAGGTGGTTACGCGTCGGCATCAGGAACACAGGGATCGCGCCGCACATGATGATCGAGTGCAGGATCGATTTGTGGCAGTTGCGGTCAACCACCACGATGTCGCCAGGCGCGACGGTCGAGTGCCACACCATTTTGTTCGAGGTGGAGGTGCCGTTGGTGACGAAGTAGCAGTGGTCGGCGTTGAAGATGCGGGCAGCGTTGCGCTCGGACTTGGCAACCGGGCCGGTGTGATCCAGCAGCTGGCCCAGTTCCTCCACCGCGTTGCAGACGTCGGCGCGCAGCATGTTCTCGCCAAAGAATTGGTGGAACATCTGGCCGATCGGCGATTTCAGGAAGGCCACGCCGCCCGAGTGGCCCGGGCAGTGCCACGAGTAGGAACCGTCGTTGGCGTATTCCACCAGCGCGCGGAAGAACGGCGGCGCCAAGCCGTCCAGGTAGGACTTGGCTTCGCGGATGATGTGGCGCGCCACGAATTCCGGCGTGTCTTCAAACATGTGGATGAAGCCGTGCAGCTCGCGCAGGATGTCGTTCGGGATGTGGCGCGAGGTGCGGGTTTCGCCGTACAGGTAGATCGGGATGTCGGCGTTCTTGTAGCGGATCTCTTCGACGAAGGCGCGCAGCGATTTCAGCGCGGTGTCGGTATCTTCTACCGAGCCGGTGCCGAATTCTTCATCGTCGATCGACAGCACGAAGGCCGACGCGCGCGATTGCTGCTGGGCGAACTGGGCCAGGTCGCCGTAGCTGGTCACGCCCACCACTTCCATGCCTTCTTTTTCCATTGCATCGGCAAGGGCGCGAATGCCCAGGCCGGACGTGTTCTCGGAACGGAAATCCTCGTCAATGATGACGATGGGGAAACGAAATTTCATGCATGTCTCCAAAAAAGCAAGCCGCCCCTGACATGTGTTGAGGGGCGGACTAGGGCGCGACCGGTAGGCCGCAAAAAAATAAGAACGGGATTCTCGCAGAAATAGCGGCTCTGCGGGAAAAAATTATCGTAACAGAATGAACGCTTGTCATGACGCCCTTATTACAACGGCGCCATGCCTTTCATGAAACGTTGTTTGGTGAGCACTTAGTGAACACTTAGTGGGCACCAAACCACGCCAGCGCACCGAGTATGATGCCGACGCCGGCCACGCCGTAGGCCAGGCCCATCATCCATTTCTTGCGGGTCAGCAGGGTGATGGCGGCCAGCGAGATGGCGATCTGCTCGGCGGTGGTGGCCAGTGCCCACTGGTGGTGCTGGTGCATCGCTTCGTCCGACTTGTGGTTCCACTCTTTAGAGGATTCCTCCCACTTTTCGGCGTCCTTCTTGATGTCTTCCTTCTCTTTTTTGTAGCGGGCCACTTCGGCCTCGTAGCGCTTAGGATCGACGCCGGGCAGGGTCATGGCCAGCTCGGCCAGGTTTTGCTTGGCCGACTTGGCCTGGTAGTAGTTCCAGCTGTTGGCGGCCTGGGTCTTGTCGATGGCGGCGTTGTTCTTGAACAGGGCGGCGTCGTTCTGCGTTGCGCCGCCGAGATAGCCGAAAGCCGCGCCGACGGTGGCGAGGATGGCCGTCATCACGGCGATGTTGTTGGAGAAGCCGTCATTGCCGTGTGCGGCGTGTTCGACAGCGTGATCGTGCGGGCCGTGCACGTGGAAGCCTTGACCAGACATGGGTATCCTTAAAACTAAAAGTAAAACTTAGGCCTTGCGGCACAGGGTGACAAATGCGTACTTCAAACCGGAGGCCTCGGAGGCGTGTTCTTCGCGCGCGGTTTCTTGCCATGCACTGGCGTCCAGCTCAGGGAAGAACGCGTCGCAATCGAAAGTGTGGGCGATCTCGGTGATAATCAACTGTTCGGCCAGTTGCAGTGACTGCTTGTAAATCTCCGCGCCGCCGATGACGTAGCCCTCAGCGCCGCCGAGCAGCGCGATAGCGGCTTCAATCGAGCCGACCACTTCCACGCCGTCATGCTGCCATTCCGCGTTGCGCGTGATGACGATGTTGCGGCGGTTGGGCAGCGGGCGGCCGATCGAATCAAAAGTCTTGCGGCCCATGATGATCGGGTGGCCGGTGGTGAGGCGTTTGAAATGCGCCAGATCCTCCGGCAGCTTCCAAGGCAGCGTGTTATTAATCCCAATGCCCCGCTGGGCATCAGTCGCGACGATGATGGTGAGTTTACTCATGTTCTTAATTGTAGAAGGCTAGCAGGTGGTTTGCTAGCGCTTGGGGGGCTTCCAGGGGGATCATGTGGCCGGCGCCTTCGCTTAGGATGTGGAGCTGGGCGGCTGGGTAGTGTTGTTTGATTTCGCTGACGTCGGTGACGGCGACTAGTTTGTCATTCGCGGAGGCGACCACCATCATTGGGCAGTGTAGCTCGCCGGTGCGGCTCATCAGATCCGGGCGTTCGATGGTGGTGCGGAATTGGGTGAGCAGGACGTCTTTGCCCAGTTCTACGGCCATCGTCTGGATCACGTCGACTATCGCTGGATCGTCCATGTGTTCGGGTGCGAGGATTTCACGCAGGCGCATTTGCGTCATGCCGGTGTAGTGGTTTTTTTCCAGCTGCGGAATGATGCGCAGGCGCGTGGCTTTTTCTTTTTCCTGCAATCCCTTGGCGGAGCTGGCGATGATGACCAGCGAGTTCACGCGCTCGGGATGCGCCAGCGCGAATTCCACCGCCAGGTATGCGCCCAGCGAGAATGACACCAGATTAGCTTTCGGCGCAGCGTGCGCGCCGATCAGTTCTTGCATTTGCTCGCGCGAGCGGGCCTTGTGCAGCGGGATATGGTTGAACGCAAAGCCGTCGCCCAGCAGCGGCAGCAGGCGGCCCCACATGCGCTCATCGCACAGGGTGCCGGGTACAAAATCCAGCTGCATCATACTGCCATGGGCGCGGTGATCGGTGCGTGGTGCTGGTAGCCTTCCAGCGCGAAGTCGGATGGTTCGATTTTTTCCAGCCACTCTGGCTCGTACTTGCCAGTTTGCGCGAACGACGGTACGCGATCGGAGATGATTAGCTGCGGCAGCGGGAATGGCTCGCGCGTCAGCTGTTCCTGCACCATTTCCATGTGGTTCTCGTAGATGTGCGCATCGCCGATGAAGTAGGTGAACCAGCGCGGCGTGTAGCCGGTCAGGCGGCCGACCAGGTGCATCAGCGCTGCGCCTTCTGCAAGGTTGAATGGCGTACCCAGGCCAAGATCATTAGAGCGCACATAGAGGCACATCGACAGTTCTTTGGTGGTCGGATTCGGGATGAATTGGTAGAGCAGGTGGCAAGCCGGCAGGGCGACAGCGTCCAGCACGGCCGGATTCCAGCCATGGAACAGGATGCGGCGGCTGCCCGGGTTGTTGACGATGGTGTCGAGGCACTCGCGCAGCTGGTCTATCGCTTTGTAGAGCAGGACTTTCTTTACGCCGTTTTCTTCAATCGGCGCGACCACGGTGAAGCCGTTCTTTTGTGCGTTGGCCAGTTGGGCTTCCTGATCGGCGTCGATTACTTTGTAGCCGGGCCATTGGCGCCACTGCACGCCGTAGACCGGGCCCAGATCGTCGGTGCCCAGGCGGTATGGGTTGTCCAGCCATTGCTGGTTTTCGTTGGCGTTTTGATCCCAGACCTTGCAGCCCAGCGCGCGGAAGTCGGCGGCGCTGCGCGAGGCGCGCAGGAAGGCGCACAACTCGCCCACGACGGATTTGAATGCGAGCTTCTTGGTCGTCACGGCCGGGAAGCCCTTGGTCAGGTCGAAGCGCATCATCGCGCCCGGCACGCTCAAGGTGCGAATGCCGGTGCGGTTGTCTTGCCAACTGCCGGTGTCGATGACGGTTTGGATCAATTCCTTGTACTGCTGCATTCAGTTCTCCAACGTGGGGTGTCGCTCAAAGATGGTTATTTTAGCAGGGCGGCGTTCAGCGCGAACCCGGCTTGGATTTGCGTCCGCCCGGTTGCGCCGCAGCGCGGCCCGCGACACGGGCCTGCGACTTGGCGCCGCGGCCGCTGGTCACCACCACCGCGCCTTTCGGCGCACCGCCGCCAGCGCCACGCGATCCACCGCCAAAGCCGCCAGCAGGCCCGCTTGCGCGCGGCCCTTTGCCTTTGCCGCCGGATTTGTGGCCAAAGTTTGGCTCATCGCTGATCGCGCGGTCGCGGCCCGACGATTTTGATGGTTTCTCCGGTGGGATGTAAGTGCCGAGCGACTCGTTACCGCCCGCTGGGCGAGCGACGACGGCCGCTGCCGGCTTGCTGCCCGCCGTGGACGCGCCAGCAGCAGGGCGCTTGGCGCTTGCAGCTGGCTTGCCTGCCGCCTTGCCGGCGCGCGGTGGGGACAGTCTCTGTGCCGGTGCAGCGCTGCCTTTAGGTGCGGTTTCCGGCACGCGGTGATCGGCTTCGAAGCCTGCTTCCTCAAAGCGCTGGATGACCTGCCGCGTCAGCGTTTCCACCGCCTTGAGCATGTCCACTTCATCCGCACACACCAGCGACACCGCCTCACCAGCCATGCCCGCACGGCCAGTACGGCCGATACGGTGAATGTAATCCTCCGCCACGCTTGGCATATCAAAGTTCACCACCAGCGGCAGCGCCTCAATATCCAGACCGCGCGCTGCTACGTCGGTGGCGATCAACAACTGCACCTCTTTGCGCTTGAAACGATCCAGCGCGCGCAAACGTGCAGGCTGCGTTTTATCGCCATGAATGGCATCAGCGGTGAGGCCATGCTCCAGCAACTCCTTGACCAAAGCCTCCGCACCCTTGCGCGTCTTGACGAATACCAGCGCCTGCGCCCAGCCCAGCTTATTCAGCAAATGCAGGAACAACTCCGGCTTGCGGCGCTTATCGGTCGTCACGAGCCACTGCTTAACCGTCTTGACCGCCGTATTCGCCGCTTCAACTTGAATTTGCACCGGATCGCGCACCATGCCTTTGGCCAGCTTGCGTACCGCATCGGAGAACGTCGCCGAGAACATCAAGGTCTGACGCTGCTTAGGCAAAGCCTCCAGCAAAATATCCAGATCGCGCTCGAAGCCCAGATCCAGCATGCGGTCTGCTTCATCCAGCACCAGCGTTTGTAGCAGCTCGAAACTGATCACGCCCTGGTCGTGCAAGTCGATCAAGCGGCCCGGCGTCGCCACCAGCACATCGAGCCCTTTGCGAAGCTTGTTGATTTGCGGCGCGATGTCGACGCCGCCGTACGCCACCGCGCTACGCAACGGCAAATTACCGCCATAGCTGCGGAAGCTTTCGAAAACCTGCTCGGCCAATTCGCGCGTCGGCACCAGCACCAGCGCGCGGACGCACTGCGGTGCAGTCGCGCCGTCCAGCGTCAAACGCTGCAAAATAGGTAGCGCGAAACCAGCTGTCTTACCGGTGCCGGTTTGCGCCGCCGCCATTACATCGCGGCCCGCCAACACGGCAGGAATGGCTTGCTTCTGAACTGGTGTAGGCTGCTTGTAGCCTAGCGACTCCAGTGAACGCAATAAAGGGTCGATCAGACCCAGTGCTTGAAAAGTCATGTGAAATCCAAAGAATTAGTTGGTCAGCGCGTCCGACCACAAGGCCAGAATCTCGCGCACACGCTGATCCGGCAGGTGCAGTAAGTTGTCGCCGATGTAAAGCTCGACCGAGCAGCGGCCCGGCAGCGCCGCATGATTAGCGCCGTTGAACAGCCAAATGCTGTGCTGTTCCGCGATTTGATTGCGTATCTCCAGCGCGCGCTCGCGGCTCACCGGCAAATGCAAGTGCAGCATATTCGCATGCGGCTGCGCCGGATTGGGCGTCAGCAGCGGGTAGTCACGCAGCGTTTCGTACAGCCACTGCGTGCGCTTGAAGTAGTCCGGCATCGCCGCCAGCCGCGCATCGAACTGCATTGCCGCAGCCACCACGTAGGGCGTGCGCTGGTAGACATTGCCGCCTTGGCGCTTGAACCACTCCTGCGCCTTGGCGACAAAAGCGGCACTGCCAGCCAGCACCGCGCCGCCCATGCCGCCGATGCCCTTGTAGAGCGAAACGTAGACGCTATCGAAGCCCGCTGCAATCTCGCCGGCCGAACGGCCATAAGCCGCCGCTGTTTCCCACAAACGCGCGCCGTCCATGTGCAGGTGAATGCCTTGGTCGCGGCAGTAAGCCTTTATCTCCGCCAGTTCATCCCAGCTTGGACACTGGCCGCCGATCTCGCGCGCCGGAAGTTCCAGCGACACCGCGCCCAGTTGATCGGGAATCGCCTTCAGTTCATCCAACGTCCAAGGACGATGCGGATCGCCGATTTGCAGCGCATGGAAATGATCGAACAACTGATGATTGCCGCGTTCATGCTTCAGGATGTGCGAGCTTGGATGCAGGGCCACCAGCTTGCTGCCGCGCTCCGCGCAAGCGATGCGCAGCGCCGTGGCCTGCGTCATAGTGCCGGTGATGCAAAACACTGCGGCATCTTGGCCGAGCAGCCGGGCGACCTTCTGCTCAAAGTCCTGAATCAGCGTGCCGCTGCCATAGACATCATGCGCGATATCGCGCGCCTGGCACCAGTCGCCCATGGCCGCGAACAATTCGGCAGGCGTCAGTGCGCGATGGCCCGGCAAGTGCTGGCGGCAGCGTTGCTTCAATTCTGCATCGGTCATGGCGTGCTCCTGAAAGATACGCTCAATGCTCCACGTGCACGTTATGGAACTGCAGGGCCGCCAGATTGGCGTAGATGCCGCCCAGCGCCACCAGCGATGCGTGCGTGCCGGTTTCCACGATTTTACCGTCTTCCATGACGATGATGCGATCCGCGCGCTGCACGGTCGCCAGGCGGTGGGCGATGATGACGGTGGTGCGGCCGACCATCGCCGCTTCCAAGGCCTTCTGTACCAGGCGTTCCGATTCCGCATCCAGGGCGCTGGTGGCTTCGTCCAGCAGCAGCAATGGCGGGTTTTTCAGCAGTGCGCGCGCAATCGCAATGCGCTGGCGTTGGCCGCCCGACAAGCGCACACCGCGCTCGCCGAGGAAGGATTGATAGCCTTGTGGCAGGCGTTCGATGAATTCGTGCGCGGCGGCCAGCTTGGCGGCGGCGATCACTTCTTCATCGGTGGCGTCGGCGCGGCCGTAGCGAATGTTTTCCATCGCGTTGGCCGAGAAGATCACGGTATCTTGCGGCACGATGCCGATGGCGCCGCGCAGCGTGTGCAGATCCAGCTGAGTAATGTCGACGCCATCGAGCTTGATGCTGCCGCTTTGCGGATCGTAGAAACGCAGGAATAGTTGGAACAGGGTTGTCTTGCCGGCGCCGGACGGGCCGACTACCGCCACCGTTTCACCCGGTTTGATATCGAGAGCGAGGTGGCTCAGCGCATGGGTTTCAGGGCGCGAAGGGTAAGAGAACACCACGTCACTCAAGCTCAACGCGGCACCGTTGGCGGCGCGCGGCGGCAATGGCAGCGCCACGGCAGGCGATTGAATCTTGGACTTCACCGACATCAGCTCCAGCAAGCGCTCGGTGGCGCCGGCGGCGCGCTGCGCCTCGCCCATCACTTCGGACAGTGCGCCGATCGCGCCGGCCACGATGGAGGCGTACAGAATGAACTGGCCCAAGTCGCCGCCCGTCATTTCGCCCGACAGCACGGCGTGGGCGCCCAGCCACAGCACGAACACAATCGCGCCGAACACCAGCACAATTGCCAGCATGGTGAGAACGGCGCGCGCGCGAATGCGGTTCATCGCGGTTTGGAATGCACCTTCGACCGAGCCGCCGAAACGTTGCGATTCAATTTTCTCGTGAGTGAATGCCTGCACGGTCGGCATGGCGTTGAGGATTTCGCCGGCCATGGCGGAAGCATCGGCCACGCGGTCTTGCGAATCACGCGACAGCTTGCGCACGCGGCGGCCGAACATCACGATCGGCAGCACGGTCAAAATCAGCAGGCCGATGATGATGGCCGACAGTTTTGGGCTGGTCACGAACAGCATCACCAGACCGCCGATAAACAGCAGCATATTCCGCAGCGCCATCGAGATGCTGGTGCCGACCACCGATTGAATCAGCGTGGTGTCGGTGGTGATGCGCGACAGGACTTCCCCGGTCTGCGTGGTCTCGAAGAATTCCGGGCTTTGCGTAACGACGTGGTTATAGACCGCTGCGCGGATGTCGGCCGTCACGCGCTCGCCCAGCCACGACACGCTGTAAAAGCGCGCCGCCGTTGCCAGCGCCAGCACGGTGGCAAGGCCGAACAGCGCGAGGAATACCAGATCCACGTGCTGAATGCTGCGCGCACCGCCGCCGAAGCCAAGGTCGATCATCTGCTTGAAGGCCGCAGGAATCGCCAGCGTGGCGCCGGCCGCCACTAGCAGCGCGATACCGGCGATGGCGAAGCGGCGCTTGTACGGCGCGAGGAAGGGCAGCAGCTCGCGCAAGGTGGCGAGGCTGCCTTTCTTCAGTTCCCGGGTGGTGGTCGGTGCGGCGGCGGACATCGTGCTGGCGGTGGTGCTGTTGGTCATGTGTGGCTACGGTTGCGTGAAGATGCTGATTATGACGTGTGGTACTGCTTTATATTGTTCTATATTGTTATTACAGTTTCATCGGACTGACATAGCCGGTCAATTCCAGGTAGGCGCGGCCCGCCGGCTTGCCATCGCGGCTCAGCGTTACCGCACCTTCCCAGTACACGGCGCCGGTCGAGCGGCGCGAATCCAGCTCCTGATCGTCCTGCAAGGGCACGATATCCCACACGGTACTGCCGGTGGTGAGCTGGGTCGCAACGGGATACTCGGCATTGGTGCGGGGCGATCGCCACCGCCTTTGCGGGGTAAATTTGACCTGATCCGGCGTGAACTGCGTGATCTTACCGGAAGCATCGCGCCATGTCGCGTGCGCCCATAGTTTAGCACCTGTCTTGCTGCGGATCTGGAAAGCCATCATCGCGCCGCCGTCGGACAGGTTGGCGCCTAGCCAATCCCACCCATTGGCGTTGGGATCGACGTACTCGCTGAACCACTCGTGATCGAGCCACGCGGAGCCGGTGACGGCGACCGGTTTGCCGCCGCGTGTGATATTTCCGCTAACTTGCAGGTGCGGTTCGCTGTAGTAGTAGCTGGCTTGGCCCGGGCGCGGGCCTTTGCGCGAGTAGCCCCGGTCGTCCTCGGGCAGCACGGCTTGTGTGGGTGATAACTTCAGGTCGAACTTGACTTGGGCGCCGTCGACGTGAACGCTGTAGCTGCCGTCGGCGGTGCGGCGCATATTCCAGTCCTCCAATTTGACGTCGGTATCGCCGGTTTTGGCGTAGGACAGGCCGAAGCCTTCGCGCGCGCTGCGCTGGTCGTGCAGCAGTTTGCCATTGGCCGGATCGGACAGCGCGGCGTGGCCGATGATCATTTGCTTGGGCGCGAACTGGCTAGGATTGGCGCGGTCATGGCTGCCGGCGACGCGGAAGAAGGTGACCTGGAAGCCGACCGGCTTGCCGTCCGGCGTATTGAGCCAGCCGGTGACGTACCACCATTCGGTTTTGTAATCGGGATGCGCGCCGTAGTCTTTCGGGAAGGTGAGCGCAGCGCCAGGACGTAGCGGCGTGACGGCGGTGAACTGTGGTGCTGCGGCGAGAGCCGGCAGCGCGGCAAGCAGCAACAGGATGAGCAGGCGGCGCAGCATTACCAGTCCTCCCTGACGGCGCGTATCGGCCCACCGGACAGCGATTGGCGGCCTGCCAGCAATGCGGTCAGCGCGGCGGCTGCCAGCAGCAGGCCGGCCACGGCACCTAGCAGCGGCCAAGGCAGGTGCAGTTGCATGGTCCAGTGGAAGGACTGCGGATTGACGACGAAGACCAGGATCAAGCTGATGACCCATCCAAGCACGAAGCCGGTGGCGATGCCGAGCGCCGTCAGCGAGCCGCCTTCAATCGCCAATATCGCCAGCACTTGCTTGCGCGTGACGCCGACGTGGCGCAGCATGCCGAACTCCTTGGCGCGCGCCAGCGTTTGCGCAGAGAAGGTCGCGGCCACGCCGAACAGGCCGATGACGATGGCAATCGCTTCAAGCAGGTGGGTGATGGCGAAGCTGCGGTCGAAAATTTTCATGCTCATGGCGCGGATTTCGGATGGTTCGCTGGCTTCCAATGCGGCGGCAAATGGCAGCCGTTTGAGCGCGGCGAGCGTCTCTTCGGCCTTGGCGCCGGATTTGAGCGACAGCGCCACGCCGCTGGCCTCCTGGTCGCCGGTGATAGCGCGGTAGTCGCTGAGACGCATTTGAATGGTGCCGGTCGGCCGCGCGTAATCACGCCACACTCCTGCCACCTGGAAGGCGTGCTGCGCGCCGTTCAGCGGCAGTTCGATGTGCTGGCCGACGCGCATCCCATACAAATCGACCATGGCTTCGGAGATCCATACTGGCGGCGGTGCGCCGTCGGTGGGCTTTAGTGTTTCGCCGACGATGGCGAGCGAGCTGCCTGGATTGGCGGCATCGACGTTGCGCGCCATGAGGACGACGGCAGGGCGTTCGGTTGCCAGTGACACGGCGCGCGTGCGCAGAAAGTCGGCGTGGGCCACCCCGGGCAGGGAAGCTAGCGATGCTTGTTCTTGCGGGCGCAGGCCGGCGGTAGCGCCGCCTGTGGATGCGCTGACGTAGATATCGGCAGGCAGGATGTGTTGCAGCCAGTCGTCCAGCGACACGCGGAAGCTGGCGACCATGATGGCCATCGCCACCATCAGGCTAAAGCTGGACAGCACGCCGCCTAGGGCGATGCCGGCTTGGCTGGAAGCGTTGGCCAGCCGCGCCAAGGTGAGCGTGACAACGGCGGAGGCGTACGGCTTGTCGGCCGTGGCCGCGCTCCAGCGACGGTGCGCGAAGCGGAATATGATGGCGGCGAGGCGCGGCATCAAGCCAATGGCGCCGATCAGCAGCAGGGCTATCGACAGGTAGCCGAACAGTGGCAGCTCAAATACTGGCGGTGCTTGCGACAGCAGTGCGGCCAATGACATCAGCACCAGCGACGGCCATGCGCGCGACAGGCGCGACATCGCGGCTTCCTCGGTGCCGGATTTGAGGGCGACGGCGGGCTTGGCGCGGGCGGCATCCAACGCCGGTGCGGCGCAACCCAGTAGCGCTACCACCACGCCCAGTGCGAAATAGACGGCAGCAGCCACCGGTGTGAAATGCACTTGCGGACGCACGCCGGAGAAGAAGCCAGCGCCGAGATCCGCGCCCATGAAGTGCAGCGCGGCTGCAGCCAGGCCATAGCCGGCGGCGATACCGATCGCCGATCCGGCTACGCCGAGGCACAGGCCTTCGATCAGGATTTGGCGCAACAGGCGGTGGCGGTCCATGCCCAGCACGCGCAGTAGCGCGAATTGGCTGCGGCGGCGGATTACGGATAGCGCCTGTGTCGAGAACACCAGGAAGGCGCCGGTGAACAGTGCGACGAGTGCCAGCACGGTGAGGTTGACGCGATAGGCGCGGCTCATGCTTTCGTTGCGGCTGTTTTGTTCTTCGTCGTTAGGCTGGCTGACGCGGAAGCGGCCGGGGTATTGGGCTTGCAAGTCTTGCTGGAGCTGGGCTTTGAAGGTTTCGCGGTTCACGCCGTCGCGCAGTTTGAGGTCGACGCGGGACAGTTGGCCGAGTTTTTCAAAGCGCCATTGGGCGGTGGCGATGTCCATCACGGCGATACGCTGGCCGGCGCGTGCGCCTGCTACTGGGCCGGCAACGCGCAGCGCTAGTTGATTGGTGCCGACTTGCAGGGTTACCGTGCTGGCCTTTGGTTGCAGCCATTGCTGGGCGGCGGGCGAGAGGAAGAGGGCGTCGTCGGCTAGCGTGTCTTCAACGCGACCATCTGTGGGCGTGCCGAGTAGATCGGGCGTGACGTAGCTGGCGCGGAAGGCGTCGATGCCGATGATTTTGAGGGCAGTGCGTTCGCCGGGGGTGGAGGCGTCGAATTCTAGTACTGGCGAGGCGACGACTACGCCCTCGCGCTGGGCTAGTGCTGGGTAGATGCCTTCGTCGAAGAACGGCTCTGCGCCGCGCACTTGGATGTCGGCCACGCCGGACAGGCTCTTCACGGCGGCCGAGAATTCGTTGAAGGCCGCTGCGTTAATCAGATGAATGGCAAAACCGAGCGAGATGCCGACCGCGATGGCGGCTATCGCCACCAAAGCCCGCACCGGGTGCGCGCGCCACTCACCCAGCAGCAGCCAGCGCGACAAGCGGCGCATCGATGCGGCCTGCATCAGCGGGGGCACTCCAAGGCCATGGCTTCGCCGGCGCGGTGGGCGCGGAGGCGGGCGGCTTCGGTGGCTTGACCGGTGGCGCGGCGGGCATCTTCGTCGGCCCAGCGTTTTTTGAGTTGGAGCTGATCGCACTTTTTGCGCTGTACAGCAGCGGCTTTGGCGGCGCTGGCGGCTTCGCGTTCTTCACGCTCCTCGCGTTTGAGGCGCGCTTTCTCCAGCGTGTCGGCCTGCTTTTGCTGCTTGCGCAGCGTGGCGCCAGCCGCGGGATCGGCCGAAGGCGCTGCCGGCGCTTCCAGCGTAGACGCCTGCGCGCCCGCCGGACAAGGCGCATCGCTATAACTGACCTTGCCATCCACCGTGCATTTGTACACAGCGCCGACTAGCGCCGCAACGATCAGAATATTCATCTCAGCCTCGCTCAAAGGATTTTACCGGGATTCATAATACCCAGCGGATCCAATGCCGCTTTGATGGCTCGCATCATATTGAGTTCTACCGGCGACTTATAGCGCGCCAGTTCATCGCGCTTCAAGGCGCCGATGCCGTGCTCCGCCGAAATCGAACCGCCAAAGGCCATCACACTGTCATACACCACGCGGTTGACCTCATCCTGGTTGTGCAGGAAGTCTTCATTTGATACGCCCGCCGGGGGCGCAACATTGAAGTGCAGATTACCGTCGCCCAAGTGGCCAAAGCACACTAGCTGACAGCCGGGGAACGCCGCATCCAGCAACGGTTCGGTTGCCGCGATAAAGTCCGCAATGCGCGACACCGGCAGCGAAATATCGTGCTTGATGTTCTTGCCCGCCTTGGCCTGCGCCAACGGAATATGCTCGCGCAATTGCCACAGGCCCGCCGATTGCGCCACCGACGTCGCCACCACTGCATCATTAATCACTCCGCGTTCCAGCGCCGCGCCGATGGCATGCTCCAGCAGCCCAACTGCGTGCTGCTCGGATTCGCTGCTCGACAATTCCAACAGCACATACTGCGGATGCGGCTCCGTGAAAGGCCGAGGCAATTGCGGGAACTGCTGCGCCACAAGTTCAAGGCAGTAGCGCGACATCAGCTCAAAGCCTGTCAGACTCGAACCGCAGTGATCCTGCATCAGCACCAGCAACTGCTGCGCATCAGCAGGCGAGGGTAGCGCCGCCAGCGCCGTAATGCTGGCTTTAGGCTGTGGGTACAGCTTCAACACCGCACCGGTGATGATGCCGAGCGTGCCCTCTGCACCGATGAACAAATCGCGCAAATCGTAGCCGGTATTATCTTTGCGCAGACCGCGCAAGCCGCTCCAAATCTCGCCCTGCGGCGTGACGACCTCCAGGCCGAGGCACAGCTCACGCGTATTCCCGTAGCGCAGAACCGCCGTGCCGCCGGCATTAGTGGCCAGATTGCCGCCTATCGTGCAGCTGCCTTCCGCCGCCAGCGACAACGGGAACAGGCAGCCCTCGGCCGCCGCAGCTTCCTGTATGTGTTGAAGAATGCAGCCCGCATCCACCGTCATGGTGCGGTTGACTGCATCGACTTGGCGTATGCTGTTCAGCCGCGCCAGCGACAGCACGACCTGCGCACCGCTGGCATCGGGCACGCTGCCCAGCACCAGTCCCGTATTGCCGCCTTGCGGTACGATGCCCACGCGATGCTCGGCGCAAGCGCGCACCAATGTCGCCACTTGCTCCACCGAGCCGGGACGCAGCACCGCCTGCGCCTTGCCGGTGAAGCGCCCGCGCTGATCGGTGAGAAAGGACGCCATGCCGTCTGGCGTATCGAGCACATACGGCTCGCCGATGATGGCGCGGCATTGCGTGAGGAAGTCCATCATTTAACCGTGTTGACCTTCACCTTATCGAGCAGCTCCTTGGCCAGCTTCTTGGCAGCGCGCTTGTAAGGACGCAGGTACAGTACCGCGCACACAAAATACACGCACACTACGGCCGCCTCGCCCCAGCCCAGCCACGACGACAAGCTGCCGATATCGCTCCAGCCGCGCACCACGCCTTCGGTGAAGTACAGCAGGATCATCATCGACGTCCATTGCAGCGTGTAGATGTCACGCTTGTAGACGCCGTACAGCGGCAGCAACAGCGGCGCAGCTTTCAGCACCAGCCACGAACCGCCCGGTTTTAAAGGCGCCAGCACCATCTCCCACAACACACACCAGATAATCAGCGTCACCAGGCTGCCGATGGCGCCCCAGTGAAAATATTTTTGCATTGTGGTTTCCATGGCGCTTATCCGCGTAGTTTGACTGCTGTCTCGGCC
Organism: Duganella rivi; assembly: GCF_009857435.1. Taxonomy (GTDB): domain Bacteria; phylum Pseudomonadota; class Gammaproteobacteria; order Burkholderiales; family Burkholderiaceae_D; genus Rugamonas; species Rugamonas rivi. Next base: position 708,918 of record NZ_WWCK01000003.1, on the reverse strand, counting down.
AGCCGCTTGCCCAGTGCGATGGCGAGGCGTTTCTCGTCTTCGGTGATGACCTTCTTGCCATCGAGGCCGGACCAGTGGCTGGCGCCGTAAGGCGTGCCGCCGCTGGAAGTGGTCATCAGTTCGGGGTTGGTGTAGGGCAGGCCGATCACCATCAAGCCGTGATGGAACAGCGGGATCATCATCGACAGCAGCGTCGACTCCTGCCCGCCGTGCAGGCTGCCGGTCGAGGTGAAGACGCAGGCCGGCTTACCCGCCAGCGCGCCGGACAGCCATTGGCTGGCGGTGCCATCCCAAAAATACTTCATGGCCGAAGCCATATTGCCGAAGCGCGTCGGCGAACCGACGGCGATGCCGGCGCATTCGGTCAAGTCATCCAGTTCGACGTAAGGCGCGCCGTCGGCCGGCACTTCCGGCTCAGTAGCTTCGGTGACGGTGGACACGGCCGGCACGGTGCGCAGGCGCGCGTCGCAACCCGGTACGCTTTCGATACCTTGGGCGATCAGCTCCGCCAGCTTGCGGGTGGCGCCGTGGCGGGAGTAAAACAAAACGAGAATGGTCAGAGAGTTCATCGGCGTTATTATAGGGCGCTTTAGCAGGTGGCATCATTGCCACTGTTGTAATACGATACGCCCCATGGTCGAAAAATATACTCAATGGTTGTTCCAATATGTCTACCGCGCCTGTAAAAGCGGCTGGCAGACAGCACGTTCTTTGTCCTGGCCTGAGGTACGGGACTTGTTTTTGTTTGCGCATCGGCGGCTGCGCGAGGAGAGTTTGCCGCAGGTGGCCGGTAGTTTGACGTTTACCACCGTGTTTGCGCTGGTGCCGCTGCTGACCATCGCGCTGGCGATTTTCACCACCTTCCCGCTGTTCACCACCTTCCGTAGTTCGCTGGAGGCGTACTTCGTGCAGAGCGTGATGCCGAAGTCGATCTCCAGCAATATCCTCAACTACCTGACCATGTTCGCCTCCAAGGCCACGCGGTTGTCGGCGGTGGGTGCGGTGACGCTGATCGTGACCTCGATCGCGATGATGAATCTGATCGAGCGCGTGTTCAACCGCATCTGGCGCGTGCGCGGCCAGCGCGCCTGGACGAAGCGGATACTCGTCTACTGGGCCTTGATTACGCTCGGGCCGTTGCTGATCGGTGTGTCGATCACCTTGTCGTCGCAGGTGTTCATGGCGACCAGCGACTTGGTTGGCCACGTGCCGATTATTGGGGCGCTGATCTACACCGTCCTGTCGCTGGCGCTGACCACGGCCACCTTCACGCTGCTGTACGTGGCAGTGCCGAACCGTGATGTCGACTGGCGCGATGCGGCATGGGGCGGCCTGGTGGCCGGCCTCGCGTTTGAGTTGGCCAAGCGCGGTTTTGCCATCTTCATTACTCAGTTCCCGACGTATTCCAAGATTTACGGGGCGCTGGCTGCGGTGCCGTTGTTCCTGCTGTGGGTCTATCTATCGTGGCTGATTACCTTGTTCGGCGCTCTGCTGGTGGCCGCGCTGCCGGTGGTGAAGTACGAACGCTGGTGGCACGAGGCGCAGCCGGGCGGCGAATTTGTCGACGCGATGGCGATCCTCAAGGTGCTGCATGTAGCCTGCAAATGCGGCGACACGGCGCTGGTCAGCGCCGGCCAAATCCGCGCCCGCACGCGCCTGGGCTTCGATGAGATGGACAATCTGCTGGAGCGCATGATGCAGGAGGGCTGGGTGGGCCGGGTGCCGGTCGCCAATCCGCCGCGCGTCCAGTGGGGCAAGCGCGTGAGTGAGGGTTCCGATCACTGGGTCATCCTCGCCAACATGGATAAGCTCACGCTGGCCGACGTCTACCGCTTATTCGTCTTCGCCGGCATGCCGGTCAACGCCGGCGTCATTGCCGACGGCGACGATGAGCGCGACCTCCAGGCCGCCCGCGAGGCCGCAGCACTGGCCCGCGAAGTCGAAACCGCCGTCGAAGCAGGCCTCGGCAAGACCCTCGCCGACCACTTTGGCCCTATCGACTGCCGATAAAATTTGCCAGCGCTTCATTGACGGCGTCGGCTTGTTCGGTCATCAGGGCGTGACCGCTGGCTAGCGTGATGGATTGGGCGTTGGTGATGAAGGGCGGCGCCGGTGGCGTCATCACGTCGTTTGCGCCGTAGATGAAGAGGGCGGGGCAGCGCACTTGTGTTGCGGCTGCGGCGCCGTTGTCGTAGGCGTTGCAGGCGGCGAGATCGGTATGCAGCAACTGCTTGCCCGCCAGCCGCAGCATTAGTTGGCGCAGCGGTTCGGTGTTGGCATAGCCTCGGCTGTGCGACCATTTGGTGACCATGTCGATGGCTTTTGCCTCATCGTTGCGCGCGGTGTCGAGCAGTGCATCGGCCACTTTCATCGGGTAGCTGGAACCTAGTATGGCCAGATGCGTGATGCGCTGCGGCGCCCGGGCGGCCGCTTCCAGCGCGATTAACGATCCCATGCTGTGGCCGATCAAGGCGGCTTGCTTAATGTCAGCCGCGTCAAGCCTGGCTAGCAGCCAGTCGGCCATGGCGGCGACACTGCTTAATGGCGCCGCGCCGTCGTCGCAGTGGGCCGGCAGGTCGATGGCCAGCACTTGGTGGCCGCGCTCTGCAAAATAGCGGCTCTGCGCTGTCCATACCGTGTGGTCGTTCATGGCGCCGTGGATGAAAACCAGCTGCATATGCGTGTCTCCTTTTTTGCGGCCATCCTAACCCGAAACGCAGCGTGGCAACAGTACGACAACATTGTTATGTTTTGCTTATCCGAAGCACTGGCTTTTTTGCTGGGCATAGGCTACATTCGCAACAAAGGCTACAACAATTAGAACTCCCATTCACAGAGCGTATATCAGCGGACAGGACGGCCCAAAATGAAAGTCTCGGAAATTCTCCAAGTTAAAGGCTCTATCCTTTACACCATCTCTCCCGATCAACCACTGGCGGACGCCGCCAATACCATGGCCGAAAAGGACATTGGTTCGCTGGTCGTCATGGAATTCGGCGATCTGGTCGGCATGCTGACCTTCCGCGAGGTATTGCGCGCGCTGCACGAAAACCAGGGCAATGTCGGCGGCGGCACGGTGCGCAAGCACATGGAAGACCACCCGATTACCGTCACGCCGGACACCGACGTCAATGAAGTGCGCCGCATCATGCTGGAAAAGCACGCGCGCTATCTGCCGGTGATGAACGCTAAGACCATTCTTGGCGTGATCTCGTTCTACGACGTCGCCCGCGCGGTGCTGGAAGCGCAGAGCTTCGAAAACCGCATGCTGAAAGCCTACATCCGCGATTGGCCGGCTGAAGCCGAACAAGCAGCAGACTAATTCCGGCGGGAAACTATATAAGGCGCTACCGGTGTTGTCCGGTAGCGCCTTTTTTCGTTTATGCGAACTGGTAATCGGCGGCCGTGGTGGCTGCCGCGCCGGTCAGTGTGGCCAGCTGGGTCAGTTCACCGGCGCTCACCACCGCATCCGTGCCGTTCGAGGTGAACAGGTACAAGGTGGTGGTGTTGCCGCTGTGCAGGGCAAACAGCGCCTTGTCACCCAGCGCGTAGGCACTGGTGGCCGAGCCGATGGCCGTTGCTGCCGTGGTGAGGCTGAGCGAGGCGACGTTTTGCGTCAGGATCACCAGTTCCGCGTCGTTGGCGAAGTCGCCCGGGCCGGCCTTGACCATGGCGTTATCGATCACCAGGTCGCCATTGCCGACGCCGAACACAGCTTGGCTCAGCGACACCTTGTCCGTGCCGCTGACGAAGTCCATGAAGGTATCCACACCTACCTTTGACGACAGCACGATGGTATCCGCGCCATTGCCGCCGGTGACGGTGTCGGCGCCATCGCCGCCAGTCAGCAGGTCGTCGCCGTCGCCGCCCAGCAGCTTGTCGTTGCCCGCATTGCCGATCAGGATGTCGTTGCCGGCCAGGCCGTTCAACACGTCGTTGCCGCTGCCGCCGGTGAGGCTGTTGGCCAGCAGGTTGCCGTTGCCGGTGAAGGCGGTGGCGCCACTGAAGACCATGTCTTCCACCTCGGCCGACAGGCTGTAGCTGCTGATGCCTTTGACGGTGACCAGGTCGCGCCCGCCACCAGCCAGTTCGGTGATGGTGTCGCCGGCGTTGTCGACCACGTAGCTGTCGTCACCGCTGCCGCCGATCAGTTTGTCCGCGCCCACACCGCCGTCCAGCGTGTCGTTGCCGGCGCCGCCGGTAAGGGTGTTGGCTGCGGCGTTGCCGGTCAAAATGTTGGCCAGGTCGTTGCCGGTCAGGTTGACGGCGATACTCGCCGCTGCCGTGACGGTGGCGTTTTCCACGTTGTCGCCCAGCGTGTAGATGCCGGCCTTGGTGTAGGCGACGTTGACCAGATCCGTGCCTTCGCCGCTATTCTCGGTGACCACGTCGCCAGTCTGGTCGATGGTGTAGACGTCGTTACCGAGGCCGCCAGCCAGCGTGTCGGCGCCGCTGCCGCCGTCGAGGCTGTCGTTGCCGTCGGTGCCGGTCAGATTGTCGTTACCGGTGCTGGCAGCATTGACCACCACGCCGGCCAGCGCTTTGCTGTCATCGGCAAAGATGAATTGTTCGACGTTGCGTACGGTGATGCTTTCATGCGTGATGGTGTTGATCAGCACCACGTCGGTGGCGTTTGGACGGCTGCGGGTGTAGTCGTTGAAATTGCCCAGCAGGGTCAGCGTATCGACGCCGGCGCCGCCGTCAACCGCATCGCTGCCAGTTCCGGCGTCGAGCTGGTCGGCGCCATCGCCGCCCAGCAGCGAGTCATTGCCAGCGCCGCCGTTCAGGGCGTCGTCGCCGGCCATGCCGCTCAGCGTATCGTTGCCACTGCTGCCGATGATGCTATTGGCCAGACCGTTGCCGATACCGGTGAATGCCACCGTGCCGACAAACTGCAAGTCCTCCACGTTGGCGGTCAGGGTGTACTTGGCCAGCGTGGTTTCAACCCGGTCTTGACCTTGGCCGGCCAGCTCAGTGACCACGTCGCCGGCATTGTCGACTTTGTAGAAATCGTCATCGAGGCCGCCAATCAGCTTGTCCGCGCCGGCGCCGCCGTCGAGCGTGTCGCTGCCGGCGCCGCCGGTCAGGGTATTGGCGGCAGCGTTACCGATCAGCAGATTATCCAGCGCGTTGCCGGTAACGCTGGCCGCAATGCTGGCGGCCGCCGTGATGGTCGCGCGCTCGACGTTATCGCCCATGACAAAGGTCTCGGCCTTGGTGAAGGCGACCAGTACCAGATCGTCGCCGCTGTCGGCCGATTCGAACACCTTGTCGCCGGCCTGATCGACGGTATAGGTGTCGTCGCCCAGGCCGCCGAACATCTGGTCAGCGCCTGCGCCGCCGTTGATGTTGTCGTCGCTGTCGCCGCCGAACAGGCTGTCGTTGCCGGTGCTGGCGGTGTTGTAGGCCAGATCGGACAGATCTTTGAGGCCGTCTGCAAACAGGAACTTCTCGACGTTGCGCACGGTGATGCTCTCATGCGTGCTGCTATTGGTCAGCACCATATCGGTGGTGTTCGGGCGGCTGCGGGTGTAGTCCTTGAAGTTGCCCAGCAGCCCCAGGGTGTCGCTGCCGGCGCCGCCGTCGACGACATCGCTACCGGTGCCGGCGTCGAGCTGGTCGGCACCGTCGCCGCCCAGCAGCGAGTCGTTGCCAGCGCCGCCGCTCAGGACGTCGTCGCCGGCCAGGCCGCTCAGGGTGTCGCTGCCGCTGCTGCCTGCTATGCTGTTGGCCAGCTCGTTACCCGTGCCGGCAAAGGCCAGCGTGCCGGTGTACAGCAGGTTTTCGACGTTGGCGCCCAGGGTGTATTTGAACAGCGTGGTTTCCACGCGGTCGGTACCCTGGCCGGCCAGTTCGGTGACGGAGTCGCCGCTGTTCTCGACTTTGTAGACGTCGTTGCCGGTGCCGCCGATCAGCTTGTCCGCGCCGGCCATGCCATCCAGCGTATCGTTGCCGGCGCCGCCGGTCAGGGTGTTGGCGGCCGCGTTGCCGGTCAGCGCATTGTCGCGGTCGTTGCCGGTGAGGTTGACGGCCACGCTGGCGGCCGAGGTCACGGTCGCGTTTTCGACATAGGCGCCCAGCGTGTAGGTGCCGGCCTTGGTCAACGCCACTTGCGCCACATCCGTGCCGCCGTTATCGGCTTCGACGATCAAGTCGCCTGCATCGTCGATCAGGTAAGTGTCGTTGCCGTCGCCGCCGGCCAGCGTGTCGGCGCCTGCCGCGCCGCCGTCTAGCGTATCGTCACCGTCGGTGCCGCGGATGTAGTCGTTGCCCACGCTCTTGATGTTGAGCTGCACGTCCTGGATCGCCATCAGGGTGCCGTGGAAGCTGACGAACTCGATGTTGCGCAGGGTGATGACCTCGCCGCTGGTAGCATGGGTCAGCACGGTGTCGGTGGCGTTCGGGCGCTTCACGCTGTAGGCACTGAAGTCGTCCAGCGCCACGGCGGTGTCGCTGCCGGCGCCGCCGTCGACAATATTGGCGCCGATGCCGCCGTCCAGCAAGTCATCGCCGTCGCCGCCCAGCAGCGAGTCGTTACCGACGCTGCCGCGCAGGGTGTCGTTGCCGGCCAGGCCGGACAGGGTATCGTTGCCGAGGCCGCCGTCAATCTGGTTGTTGACAGCATTGCCGGTGGCGTTGAACACGCCGTTGCCCGGGCCGGCCAGGTTTTCCACGTTGGCCGCCAGCGTGTAGGTGGACAGTGTGGTGTACACCGTGTCGCTGCCTTCGTTGAGCGCTTCGGTGATGGTGTCGCCGGCGTTGTCGACGCGATAGACATCGTTGCCGAGGCCGCCGATCAGCTTGTCGGCGCCCGCCGCGCCGTCCAGCGTGTCGTTGCCGGCGCCGCCGCTCAGCGTGTTGACCGCAGCGTTGCCGGTCAGGACGTTGTCGAGCGAATTGCCGGTGACGCTGGCCGCCACCGCGGCTGCTGCCGTCACCACTGCGTTTTCCACGTTGGCGTCGAGCGTGTAGGTCGCCGCGGCCTTGAAGGCCAGTTCGGCCGTGTCGGTGCCTTCGCCTGCCAGTTCCTTGATGCTGTCCTTGACGTTGTCGATCACGTAGCGGTCGTCGCCGGTGCCGCCGCTCATGGTGTCGGCGCCGGTTAGGCCGTTGAGGCTGTCGTTGCCGTCGGTGCCGGACAGATAGTCGTCGCCGTCGCTGATCTGGTTTAGCAGCAGTTCGCTGATGGTGCGGGTGGCATCCGTGAACACCAGGGTTTCAATGCCCTTGATGTTGAGGGTCTCGCCGAGGATGGAGTTGCTCAGCGTGAGCACGCCGTTGGCGCGCGATAGGGTGTAGTGGCCGATGCTGTCGCTGAGCAAGAGGGTGTCGTCGCCGTCGCCGCCGTCGATCGCATCAGTGCCGCCGCCGCCGGACAGGGTGTCGTTGCCGGCGTTGCCCAGCAGGGTGTCGTTGCCGCTGCCGCCGCTGATGCGGTTGGCCAGCTCATTGCCGCTGCCGGCAAAGGCGCTGCTGCCGGTGTAGCGCAGGTTTTCGACATTGGCGGCCAGGGTGTACTTGGCTGCCGTGGTTTCCACCGTATCGTTGCCTTCGCCGGCCAGCTCGGTGATGGTGTCGCCGGTGTTGTCGGCGATGAACAGGTCGTCGCCTTTGCCGCCGGCCAGCTTGTCGGCCCCCGCGCCGCCATCGAGCGTGTCGTTGCCGGCGCCGCCGTTGAGGGTGTTGGCCTGGCCGTTGCCGGTGAGGTAATTGTTGAGCTCGTTACCAGTCAGGGTGCCGGCTGCGGCGCTGTTGGTCAGCGTTCCGTGCTCGACGTTGGCGCCCAAGGTGTAGGCCGCGTTGGCGTAACTGACCTGCACCAGGTCGTAGCCGCCGTCGGCTGCTTCAACCACGCGGTCGGTGGCGTTGCGGACCACGTAGACGTCGTCGCCGGCCAGGCCGGTGAGAATGTCGCCGCCGCCATTGCCGTCCAGCGTGTCGTTGCCGGCACCGCCGGTGAGCATATTGCCGCTGGCGTTGCCGACGCCGGAGAAGTCGCCCGTGCCGCTGTATTGCAGGCCTTCCAGGTTGGCCGCCAGGATGTACGAGGCCAGGCTGGTTCGCACCGTGTCGACGCCGCCGTTGGCCGCCTCGACGATGGTGGCGCTGCTGTTGTTGTCAAGGACGTAGAGGTCGTTGCCGACGCCGCCGATCAGGGTGTCGGCGCCGCCGCCGCTGATCAGGGTATCGTCTCCGCCGCCCGCTTCGAAGCGGTTGGGGCCGTCGCCGCCTTCCATGACATCGCTGCCGTTGCTGCCGTAGCCGTCGCCCCAGTTCAGGGAGACATAGCGTCCGACAAAGTTGGCGCCGGTGATGTCGCTGAGCTTGACGTTATCCAGAGTCAGGATGGTGCGCGGGGTCGTGCCGCTGCCGCTGCCGTCGTAGTCGAACTGCACCAGCACGTTCGGGCCCTGCTGCACCAGTTTCAGGAAGCCGGACGCCATCGGGTCGAGCAGCAGTTTGCCGTCGCCGGCGAATTGCTGAAGGATGGCGTTCAGGTCGAGCTGGTCGCCGCCGGCGCCGGTGGCGAAGTCGGTGATGTGCACATTGCTGCTGAACGCCGGGCCGTCGAAGGTGTAGGTGTCGACGCCGGCGCCGCCGGTGAGGGTGATTTTGGACGCGCCCAGATCGTTGCCGCGGATTTCCACGCGGTCGTTGCCGGCGCCGCCGTCGAAGCGCAGGGTGATGCTGGGCGCGTTGTGGGCATACACGGCCAGCAGGTCGTTGCCGGCCCCGCCGGTGACGGTGCTGTTGCCACTGCCTTCGACGGAGATGGTATCGTTGCCCTCGCCGCCGTCGACGCTGTCGCTGCCTTCCATGATGTGGATGTCGTCATTGCCGCCGCCGCCGGATACCAGGTTGTTGCCGGCCGATCCCATGAGGCGGTCGGCGCCGTTGCCGCCGATCAGGGTGTCGTTGCCGTCGCCGCCGCCCATGCTGCTGCCGGACTGGACGTCCTCGACGTCGCCGGCCACCAGCAAGTCATCGCCAGCGCCGCCGCTCATGCTGTCGGCGCCGCCGTTGCCATGCAGCGTATCGTTGAAGTAGCCGCCGTCAAGGTGCTCGCCGGCCGTCGTGCCTTCGGCCAGCACGCCGGGCACCACGTCGCCCTTGGGATTGGCGCCGATCATGTTTTGCGCCGTCAGGTCGCCCAGGTTGACATTGCGCAGCAGCGCCACCGTGTACATGCCGCTGGCGCCGCGGCCAATCAGGTCGAATTTCAGCAGGACATCGGCGCCGCTTTGCTCCAGGCGCAGGAAGTAGCCTTCGCTGAGCGGGTTGCCGCCGGTGTAGCCGTAGTAGGCGGCGCCGCTCATCAGTTGGGTGATGTCGAGAATGTCGCCGCCGTCGCCAGCGGTGAAGTCGCTGATGTCGACGTGGCCGTCGATCAGGGTGAGATCAGTGCTCAGGATGTAGGTATCGCTGCCGCTGCCGCCGCTCAAGATGGCGGCCAGGCCATCCTCAACGATATGGGTGGCGAAACGGTCGTTGCCATCGCCGCCGCGCGCAGTGGCGGCTTGTCCGGTGCCGCTCTGGGAAATAGTGAACAGGTCGTTGCCGGCGCCGCCATCCAGCGTATCGTTGATGCTGTCGTACGCGCTGACCAGGGTGTCGTTGCCGGCGCCGCCTTGCAGCAGGTTGGTCCCGGAGTTGCCGTTGAGGCTGTCGTTGCCGTCGCTGCCGAGCAGGGTATCGTTGCCGTAGCCGCCAGACAGCGTGTCGCCCAGGCCTTGCGCATCGGCGCCCGCTTGCAGGCGGTCGTCGCCACCCATGCCGGACAGCTGGTTGCCGCCGCCGGTGCCGGTCAGGGTGTCGTCGAACCTGGCGCCTTCAAGCTGGTTGACGGTCTCGCTGGTGGTCAGGTTGAGGCCGGCGATGTGGGTGCCGTCCGGCTTCAGGCCATCGATGAAGTTGTCGGCCGTGAGCGTGCTCTTGTCGACATTCTGCAAGGCCAGCACGGTCGCATAGTCGTCGTGGACGCCGGCGCCCCAGCTGTACTGGACCACGGTGTCGGCACCCACCTGCACCAGGCGCACGTACGCTTGGTCGGCGCTGAAGGGATTGCCGCCGGTATAGCCGCTGCCCTGCAGGATGGCGCTCAGGTCGATCAGGTCGCCGCCGGCGCCGGCCACGAAGTCGCTGACCGTGAAGGCATAGTGATGCTCGCCATCCGCGCCGTATTGATACGCGGAGGGCTGGAACACATCGCGCCCGGCGCCGCCCGTGGCGACAGTCTGGGCGCGATCCGTGCCTTGGCCGACGATGAACAGGTCGTCGCCATCGCCGCCCTGCAGGGTGTCGTTGCCGAGCGCTTCATTGCCTGCGGAGACCAGGGTGTCATTGCCGCCGCCGCCTTGCAGCAGGTCGTTGCCGGTGCCACCGGTGAGCTTGTCGTTGGCGTTGCCGCCGACCAGAGTGTCGTTGCCGCTGCCGCCTTGCAACTGGTCGCCGAGGCCGTTGGCGTCGCCGCTGCCGGCCACCAGCAGGTCGTCGCCGCCATTGCCCACCAGGGTGTTGGCGCCGCTGATGGCGGTCAACTGGTCGTCGAATTTGGCGCCGGCCAGCAGCTTGCCGCCGCTGACGCTGGCCACCACGCCGATGATCGGTGAGCCGTCGGGCTTCAGGCCGTTGACGAAGTTGTCGACGGTCAGCGTGCTGGCGGTGACGTTTTTCAGCGTCAGGATGGTGGTGTAGGTGTAGTTGGCGCCGGCGGCGCCATCCATGTCCATCTGGATCTTGGTGTCGGCGCCGTCCTGGATCACGCGCAGGTAGCCGTTGGCCGCGCTGAATGGATTGCCGTCAGCGTAGCTGGTGCTGTAGCTGAGCTGCGTCATCAGGTCGATCTTGTCGCCACCGGCGCCGGCGGTGAAGTCGGTCACGTTCAGGTTGGTCGGCAGGTAGCGGCCATAGTAGCTGTAGTAGCTGGGGCGGTAGGTATCCTGGCCATCGCCGCCGGTGGCCGTGGCTTCCAGCTTGCGCACGCTGTATTCGAACACATCGTCCCCTGCGCCGCCCAGCAGGGTATCCTGGCCGCCGCCGGTGCCGCTATTGGCGTAGAACAGGTCGTTGCCGTCGCCACCGTCGACCAGGTTGTTGCCTTCGTCGCCGCTCAGGGTGTCATCGCCGGCGCCGCCGTGCAAGGTGTCGTTGCCATAGCCGCCCAACAGGTATTCGTTGCCGCTGCCGCCGTTGAGCAAGTCATCGCCGCCAAAGCCGTACAGGGTGTTGTTATAGCTGTTGCCGGTAATTGTGTCGTTGAAGACGTCGCCCACCAGCGAGATAGCCGAGGTCTGGCCCGAGGTGACGACCTTGCCGGCGATGGCCGAGCCGTCCGGGTTCCAGTCGCCGACGAAGTTGGCGCTGGTCAGGCTGCTGGCCGTGACGTTCTTCAGCACCAGGATGGTCTGGACGTAGCCGTTGTAGTAGCCCAGCCCTTGCACCTGGGTGTCGTTGCCGACCTGGACTAGCTTGAGCTGGCCGGTAGCGAAGGGATTGCCGCCGTGGTAGCCGTTGTAGTTGCTGCCGAACTCCTGGTAGAGGTAGCGCAGATCAATCCGATCGCCGCCGGCGCCGACCGTGAAATCGGTCACCGTCAGGGGCTGGAAGCTGGCGCAGTAGCCGAAGGCGTAAGTGTCGGCGCCGGCGCCGCCGGTGACCTCGGGCTGCTTGGCGTAGGCCCATTGCGCAAAGCTGACGTTGATGGTGTCGTCGCCGTCGCCAGCATCGATTCTGGCCACTGTGCTGGAGGCGAAGGTGTGGGCGTAATTGTAGCTGAGGTTGAAGGTGTCGTTGCCGCTGCCGCCGAGCATGGTGTCGCTGCCGCTATCGTCGTCGGCGCTGAATACATCATTACCGTCGCCACCATCCAGCAGGTCGGCGCCCAGGCCACCTTTGAGGGTATCGTTGCCTGCAAGGCCCTTCAGGGTGTCGTTACCGCTGCTGCCTACCAAGCTGTCGTTGCCACTGGTTCCCTGAAAGCTCGCCACGTTGTTTTTCCTTTAATCAATCTATGTTAGCGCGGGAGGATACCATGCAATATGGGTGACGATTCTAACAATTGTCACTTTTCGTTACACTTGCGAAGAAAGACTCTACATTTTCGCTCGGGAAATAAAAAAGCCGCGATCAACGCGGCTTTTTGGGCAGGGCAGGGAACGCGGTTTAAGCCGCGCCCTCCAGCGCATCGTTGCTGAGCCAGCCGTTCAGGGCGGTGGCGGTCATTGGGCGGGCGAACAGGAAGCCCTGGGCCAGCGGGCAGCCCAGCGATTGCAGGATTTGCGCCTGGCGCTCGTCTTCCACGCCTTCGGCGATCACGGCCAGGCCGAGATTGCGGCCCAGCTGGATCACCATTTCGGCAATGCTGCTGCCGCGCGCCGAGCCGGTAATTTCGGTGACGAAGGCGCGGTCGATTTTCAGCCGGTCGATCTGCAGTCGTTGCAAGTACGACAATGACGAGAAGCCGGTGCCGAAGTCGTCTATCGCGATGCTGACGCCGGTTTGCTTGATCTGGCCCAGCATTTTGATCAGCAAATCCGGCTCTTCCATCGCCATCGATTCGGTGATTTCGAGCTCGATGTTCTGTGGCGGCGCGCCGGTGTCTTCCAGCGCTTTGCGCAGCATGTCGAGGAAGTGCGGGTGGCGGAACTGCACCTGCGAGACGTTAATCGACATCATGAAATCATGGTGGCCGGCCTTGCGCAGATCCACCAGCTCGCGGCAGGCGGTGCGCATCACCCATTCACCAAGGTCGATAATCAGCCCGGAATACTCGGCAATCGGGATGAAGCGGTCTGGCGAGATGAACTTGCCGTCCGGCGTTTGCCAGCGCAGCAGCGCCTCGGCGCCGACCGGGCGGCGGGTGGCGAGGTCGATTTGCGGCTGGTACACCACGAACAATTGGTTCTGCCCAAACGCCGTGCGCAGCGCGTGCATCATGCGCACCCGCTCGCGGATCTCCACGCCCATCGAGCGCGAGAAGTAGAAGTGGCCGGCGCGCTGCTGCGACTTGGCGCGTTTCAGGGCAATGTCGGCGTCTTTCAGCGCATCGGCGCCGCTGCCTTCGTGCTCGCTCAGGCGCACCAGGCCGAGCGTGGCCGACAGCTGCACATCCTGCCCATCAATGCTGAACGCACGCTGGAACAGGCTGAGAATGGCGCCAGGATTCACCTGCGAGGAGTCGCCCAGCACGCAGAAAATATCACCGCCGATGCGGGCCACGGTCAGCTGTCCGCCCAGCTCGGTTTGCAGCCGGCCGGCGACGGCGATCAGCAGCATGTCGCCAAACTGGTGGCCGAGCGCGTCGTTGGTTTCGGCAAAGTGGTCGAGGTCGACCAGCGACAAGGTGGCGTCTTCACGCGCCGGGCCGGCGAGGGTGGTGTCGAGGATTTCCACCAGCCGCGTGCGGTTCGGCAGCTTGGACAGCTGGTCGTAGAAGGCCGCGTTGTGCAAATGCGTCACCAGCTCGACGTTATCGAGTCCCACTGCGACGTTGCTGCAGAATACCTCCAGCAGGCGCTCATCAATTTCGGTGACGGCGCGCTTGACTTCGAGGAAGGCCACGAAATCGCGGCTAGCCTTGCCGGCGAAGTACAGCGTGATGAAGTCCGCCCCATAGACGTTGCGGCCCTGCGCCAGCGCGTGCTCGATGGCGTCGTGGATGCGCGGGTCTTCGCGCACGGTCAGGGTGATATTGTCGAGATGGCGGTAGGTGCCGGCGGTGGCCATTACCATCAGCTCGTGGCAGCCGGTGTCCGGGCACTCCTGCACGCACAGCACGCCGTTGGCTTCTTGCCCCAGCAGGTCGGCAATCTGCGCCAGCACGCCGGCCGCGAAATTCTGCACGCCGTGCAGCGTCATCAGCTGGGTGCTGGCGTGGACGATCTGGTTCAGGCCGCGGCGGCTGTCGTTGATCTTGCGGATTTGCTCGTAGGAGCGGATCGCCGCCGTCACCGTGGTGAACAGCTTGATGCGGGTCAGCTCCGACTTGGTCTTGTAATCGTTGATGTCGAAATCGCGGATGGCGTCGATTTCAGGGGCGTAGCCCGGCTGGCCGGTGCGCAGGATGATGCGCACGTCGTGCAGTTTCAGGGTCTCGCGAATGTAGCGCACCAGGTGCAGGCCGGCATCGTCCTGTTCCATCACCACGTCAAGCAGGATGACGGCGATTTCACTTTCGTGCTTGAGCAATTCGCGTGCTTGCCCAGCCGAATACGCGTGCACGAATTCGAGCGGACGATGCTGCATATCGAGGTTACCGAGCGCAAAGGTGGTGGTCGAGTGGACGTCTTCATCGTCATCGATAATCATGACCCGCCAAACATTGCGCGCGCCCGTCGTAGCAGGCGCAACCGGATGCTCTTCTAAGAATACCAAATCGTCTTGATCATCCTTGGATTGCTCAAGGGGTGTGACCGGTGGGGGCATGTGTAGCTTCTCCAGATTACTCGGTGTTCTTGCGTTCAAGTATATAGCGAATTGTCAAAAAGAATGCGGTTTTCATGGCATTCAACCGAAGCTTGTGCGCACTTCTGCAAGTCAGTGTACAAGTTGCAGCATACTTGTATCAAAAGAATGATATTTTACCAAGCGAAACTTGCTTTGTGGAAATTATTGTGTGGACGGGACGCCACGGGGTAGCGGCTGGTAGAATGGGGGACTTTCCACCTTTTTTCCGAAGATTCTTTTCCTATGTCCGGTAATACTTTTGGCAAATTGTTTTCCGTTACTACGTTTGGTGAGTCGCACGGTCCTGCGATTGGTTGTGTGATCGATGGCTGCCCACCGGGATTACCGTTGTCTGAAGCGGATATACAACCAGAACTGGATCGCCGCAAACCGGGCACCTCGCGCCATGTGACCCAGCGCCAGGAATCGGACACGGTGGAAATCCTGTCCGGCGTGTACCAGGGCGTGACCACCGGCACGCCAATCGCGCTGCTGATCCGCAATGAAGACCAGCGCAGCAAGGATTACGGCAACATCGCCGAAAGCTTCCGTCCTGGTCATGCAGACTACACCTATTGGCACAAGTACGGCGTCCGCGATCCGCGCGGCGGCGGCCGCTCGTCGGCGCGTTTGACGGCGCCGGTGGTGGGCGCGGCGGCGATTGCCAAGAAGTGGCTGCACCAGCAGTACGGCACGGTGTTCAAGGGCTGCATGAGCCAGCTCGGCGATATCGTGGTGCCGTTCGAGGACTGGAAGCATGTGCCGGACAATCCATTCTTTGCCGCCACCGGCGACGCCGGCGTGATCGCCAGCATGGAAACTTATATGGATGAGCTGCGCAAGGCCGGCGACTCGATCGGCGCGCGCATCGACGTGGTGGCGCAGAATATCCCGGTCGGCCTGGGCCAGCCGATTTACGACAAGCTGGATGCCGATATCGCTTACGCCATGATGGGCATTAACGCCGTCAAGGGCGTGGAGATAGGCGCCGGTTTCAAATCGATTGCGCAGAAGGGCACCGAGCACGGCGATCCGCTGACGCCGCAAGGCTTCGTCGGCAACAACGCCGGCGGCGTGCTGGGCGGCCTGTCCACCGGCCAGGACATCACGGTGTCGATTGCGATCAAGCCGACGTCGTCGATCCGCACCCCGCGTCCATCGATCGACAAGGACGGCAACCCGGTGATGGTGGAAACCTTCGGCCGCCACGATCCATGCGTCGGCATCCGCGCTACGCCGATTGCGGAAGCGATGCTGGCGCTGGTGCTGATCGACCACGCGCTGATGCACCGCGCGCAGTGCGGCGACGTCAAAGTCTCCACGCCGAATATCGAGTTGTAAGCAGTGCCCGCGCAAGCTTTCAGCTTCGCCTTATTCCTCTTCTGCTACTACGCACACGCTGGAACCTGGAGCACCTACGCCACGCTGTTCTTTGCCGATAAAGGCATGACCGTGGCGCAGATCGGCGTGCTGATGTCGATGATCCAGGTGCTGCGCATCGTCGGTCCCAATGTGTGGGGCTACGTCGCCGATCATTACGACCGCCGCGTGCTGGTGCTGCGCTTGGCCGGCTTTGCCGCGCTGGTGGGATTCTCGGGCTTCTTCTTCGGCAGCACCTTTGGCCACTTCATGCTGGCCATGGTGATCCTCAACCTATTCACCAGCGGACAAGCGCCGATTTGCGAAGCGCTGATGCTGTCCGAGATGAAGGGCGACCTGACCTACTATGGCCGGATTCGGATGTGGGGTTCGATCGGCTTTATCGTCTCCGTGACCTTGGCCTCGCTGGCGCTGGAGCATTACGGCATCATCACGCTGCCGTGGGTGGCCGCGGCGCTGCTGGTGGCGACCATCCTTGCTGCGTTCCGCCTGCGCGATGTGCCGCGCCGCACGCACAAGACCGCACCGCCGCCGTTAATGTCGCTGCTGCGCCGGCGCGAGGTGATCGCCTTCTTCGCTTCGACCGCGCTGATGGTGTCGGCGCATACGGCCCTGTACACCTTCTATTCGCTCTACCTTGAGCGCAATGGCTACAGCAAGACCGTGATCGGCGCCATGTGGTCCTTGGGCGTGCTGGCCGAGGTGCTGCTGTTCTACTTCCAGGCGCCGCTGTTCAAGCGCTGGGGCGCGATGCGCATGATGTACCTGGCGCTGGGGATTGCCGTGGTGCGCTTCCTGATGATCGGCTTCGGCTCGCATATTTTGTGGCTGCTGATACTGGCGCAGGTGATGCACGCGGCGACCTTCGCGCTGCATCACTCGTCTTCGGTGATGTCCTTGCAGCGCTGGTTCTCAGGGCCGTTGCAGGCGCGCGGGCAGGCGCTGTACATGAGCATCTCGTACGGCATCGGCGGCTCGCTGGGCGGTTTGTTCCTGGCGCAGTGGTGGGACAGGGCGGGCGCCGAGTCGGTGTACTACCTGGCCTCGGTGCTGGTGCTGCTGTCCGCGCTGGCTGCCATGCTGTCGTTCCGCTGGCAGCAGCGAGACGGGCACTAATTAACGCGTGACCGCTTCCGGCGCAATGCCGTGGCGGCGTTCCACTGCGCGCACTACCATCGCGCGCATATCGTTCAGCAGCGAGAACTCGGTGGCGCTCAGCGAGATCGGCGGGAAGGAATCGTCCCAGTCGCCGTACAGGAAACCGGCCGGCTGGCCGTTGGCCGATAGCGGCAGAATCACAAAACTGCGCGCCTCGGACAAGGAGGTCTTCCACCACAGCGGCAGCTTGGCGGCGAACTTGGCGTCGCGCGCGTTTTCGATGAAGATCACGCGGTCGCTATTGAGCGCTGCGTGAAATACATTCGGTTCGTAAGCGTCGTCGAAAGTCATCCCGGCCAGCAGCTCGCGCGTGCCTTCGCCGAAGCTGATCTTGGCCGCGTACTGGTTGTCCTTGCGGTTGCGGACAAAGGCCACCGCGCGCGAGAAGTCCAGTCCCTTGTACACCGTCTCCAGCGCGATCTGCACCATCTGGCCCGGGCTGGCGGTATCGAGCACGTCGCGCATATCGGCCAGGCCGCTGAGCAGGATCTTGTTGCCGGCGGCGCGCTGGCGCGTCTTGGCCAGCGCCTTGGCGCGGCGTTCGGCGGGACGCGACAGGGGCGCGATAGTCAAGTCGTTGGCCGCCACCACCTTGGCTTGCTCGATGGCGTTCATGAGGTTCGGCGCTTCCACACCCAGCATGGCGGCGTAGCTCT
Source organism: Duganella rivi (assembly GCF_009857435.1). GTDB lineage: Bacteria > Pseudomonadota > Gammaproteobacteria > Burkholderiales > Burkholderiaceae_D > Rugamonas > Rugamonas rivi. Next base: position 691,279 of record NZ_WWCK01000003.1, on the reverse strand, counting down.
CGGTCAGCTGCTTCACTTTTTCCGCGCCTTCCGCGTCGTCATGCCACAACGATTCGGCGCAGCTGGCGGCCATGGTCGAGAGGCCGGCGATCCAGTCGGATGGCGAAACTTCCGCGCCTGCTTCGGCCGGGCCGACGGTGCGCATGCCGTTCAGCAGCGACGCAGGCAAGCCCCAATGCAGCGCGGCGGCGTGGCCGATTTCTTCCAGCGAGAGGCCGAGCAGTTCCGGCGCGGCGTCTTCCACCGAACGCTGCGATTGATCGGCCAGGCGCTGCAGCTCGTGCCAGCGATCCGGCATGTAGAAGGTCAGCATCATGCGGCCCAGCGTGTGCAGCATGGAGCACACCACGGCTTCTTCGCCATGGCGGCTTTCGGCGGTGAAGGCGATTTGCTGCGCCACGATCCCGGCCAGCACCGCCTTCTCCATTTCGATATGGGCGATGGTGGTGTCGGTTGATGTGGCGGCCAATTCTTCAATCAGTTTCAGGCCCAGCGCCAAGTGGCCGATGGCTTCCGTGCCCAGCACCAGCACCGCTTTCGATACCGTGTTCACGTGCTGGCCGAAGGCCGAGTACATGCCGCTGTTGGCCAGCCGCAGCACCTTTTGCGTCAACACCGGGTCGGACAACACGGTGCGGGTCATATTGAATTCTTGCTCGTCCTCGCCGCGCATGGCGCCGAGAATGGCGGTGATGGCCTTGGCGAAGCCTGGCATGTCGCCGCGCCGACGGGTGCAGTCTCCCAGCTCGGACAGGGTCTTGTTGCCGAGCGGCGTACTGGCCTTGAAGCTGGTGTTCATTGCGCCACCTGTCGCAGCTCCGCCGGCACCATTTTGGCGTGGATGCTTTCCTTGAGCGCGGCCAGCGCCACGTTGGCCGCCATCGGCTTGCCGGTCAGGTAGCCCTGGATGTACTGGCAGCCGCGTTCTTCAAGGTAGTGCAGTTGTTCTTCGGTCTCCACGCCTTCCGCCACCACCGACAAGTTCAGGTGCTTGGCCAGATCCAGCACGGCGTTGCAGATCGCGCCGTCCTTCTGCGAGCCGGGCAGGTCGCGGATGAAGGTGCGGTCGATTTTCAGTACGGAGATCGGGAAGCGCTTGAGATAGGCCAGCGACGAGTAGCCGGTGCCGAAATCGTCAATCGCGATGCGGGCGTTACGTTCGGCCATTTTGGACAAGATAGACTCGGCATGCACTGGATCGATCATCAGTGTGCCTTCTGTGATTTCTAAAACCAATTGCTCACCAAGTAGGCCGGAGAACGCGATGGCATCGTCCAGCACATCCAAAAATTTATCATTGCGGAATTGTCGCGGGCTGATATTAACAGAGATGTACAAGCTGCGCTTGGCCACTTCTTCAAATTGTTTCAGCTGCACGCAGGCCGCTTTCAGCGCCCATGCACCCAGCAGATTAATCAGGCCGTTGGTCTCGGCGATGGGGATGAAGCGCGCCGGCGGCACCATGCCCAGCGTCGGGTGCTTCCAGCGCATCAGCGTTTCAAAGCCCTGGATCTCTCGCGTGTGGGCATCGACGATCGGCTGGTAGTACAGCTGGAACTCGCCCTCGCGCACCGCCTGGAACATCGCCGCTTCCAGCGAGATGTCGTGCTGCGGCGGGCCGGAATGCGATGGGCTGTAGACCACGGCGCGCGCCTTGCCGGTTTCCTTGGCGCGCGACATGGCGGCGTCGGCCAGCGCCAGCAAGCGAATCTCGTCTTCCGCGTGCTGCGGGTAGACCGAGACGCCGACCGAGGCGCCGACATAAATCGTGTGGCTCTCAATTTCAAACGGCGATTGCAGCGTGGCGATCAAGCGGCCCGTTACCAGCTTGATTTGCGCTTCGGTGGCGGTGCCGGGCAGGACGGCGACAAATTCATCGCCGCCGACGCGGGCCAGCGTGTCGCTGTCGCGCAGGGTCTTGCGCAGGCGCTGCGCGGCCATGCGCAGCATGGCGTCGCCGATAGGATGGCCGAGGCCATCGTTCACTTTCTTGAAGCCGTCCAGTCCAATCGTGGCCACCGAGAAGCCTTGGCCCGAGCGGCGCGCATTGGCAATCACCATGCGCATGCGGTCGGACAGCAGCAGGCGGTTCGGCAGCTCGGTCAGCGCATCGTGCGTGGCCATGTGCCGCAGGCGCTCTTCGGTCGCGTGCTGCACCGTCATGTCGCGGCCAATCACCAGCAGTTCCAGCGTGTCTTGCGCGTTAAGGAACGCCGAGATGCGCAGCTCATGCCAGATTTCGATGTCGGGCGTTTTGATGCGCACTTCCAGCAGGCGTGGATTGCGCGATTCGAGCACTTCGGCCAATGCGGCGGCCAGCGGCGCCTGGTCGCCATCGGCCACCAGCTTGGCCATGGCGCTGCCAGCCAGCGGCGCGGCGCTGGCAATGCGGGCAGTGGCGCGTTGGCTGGCAAACAGCAGCTGGCCTAGCTGATTCAGGCGAAAAACTACATCGCCAGCCTCTTCCATGAGGTTATCCAATTCATGACGCGGCTGGGATGAAACACTCGTTGGCATCGCGAAGATCTATTCTTTCAAAGTATGCATGTAACAATTGGGCTAGGCGAATCTTGCAAAACCATAACGAAATGTATCACTGTTGAGAAGCAAATTGCATGAAAAAAGACAACATTACAGCGACTTTTTGAGAAATCTCTTGAGATCGCTAAAAAAACCGCTGCTCAGAGTGAAAAACTGCCTTTCCGAGGCAACGGATTGATGGCTGTTTGACAAAAATACCGGCTCTCGATTTGTAGTGCATTTTCAAAATCGACTTGAAGGCCTTCGACCATGGCGCATAACACGGCCTCGGCTGCCGGTGATGGGCCGCCGGCCCGCATGCGCAGCAGCGCCGGTGCGGTTTGCAGCAGGGCGCGCAGCGGCGCGGTGTCGAGTCCGCCGCCCGGCAGGCGGTAGTCGCGCGCATTCCACGGCTGGCTCAGCGCGATTTTGTTCAGGACAGTGTTGGTGAGCTCGGGCTCGCCCGCGGCGACGGCATGCAGCAGGCCGGCTTGCAACGCTTGCTCCGCGTTCAGCACGGCGCCGTCCAGCAACAGCGGCATGGCCGCTTGCAGGCCGGTCAGGCGCACGGTGCGAGCGATTTCCCCAGCGACTGGCGCCAGCCCCAGCTGCACTTGCGGCATGCTGAAGCGCGCGTTCGGCAAGGCGATGCGGCGATGGCAAGCCAGCGCCAGGCCGAGCGCGTGACCGCTGATGTCGCCGCTCAACGTGGCCGTGACCGGCACGCCCAAGCCTTCCAGGCGGCACAGCAGCGCGTTGTAGGCGTCCAGCATGTGCATGCAGTCGGCGGCCTGGGCCGCCGTCAGCGCCATGATGTGTTCCAGTTCATGGCTGCGATCCGCAGTCTCGGTGTCGAAGCCGATAATGACGGCGCCCAGCTGCGCGCGGCGCGATTCCAGCTTGTCGAGCAGCGCGGTCAGGTCGCGCTGGAATAAGCGGCTTAGCGGGTTGATGCTGCGCGCCGCCAGCAGGACGGTGAGGGTGGCGCCGCTCTGGTGGGTGGTAATCATGTTCATATCCGTTCAATGATGGTGGCGATGCCCATGCCGCCGCCCACGCACATGGTGACCATGCCGCGCCGCAGCTTGCGCACTTCCAGTTCGTCGAGCAGGGTGCCGAGCAGCATGCAGCCGGTCGCGCCCAGCGGGTGGCCGAGTGCGATGGCGCCGCCATTGACGTTGACTTTGTCTTCCGGGACTTCCATCCCGTTGATGAAACGCAGTACCACGGAGGCGAAGGCTTCGTTCACTTCAAACAGGTCGATGTCGTTGATGGAGAGGCCGGCTTTCTGCAGTGCCTTGCGGGCCGCCGGCGCAGGGCCGGTCAGCATGATGGTTGGCTCGGAGCCGGTGACAGCGACCGACACGATGCGCGCGCGCGGCTCAAGGCCAAGGCGCGAACCGGCGGCTTGGCTGCCGACCAGCGCCAGCGCCGCACCATCCACAATGCCGGAGGAGTTGCCGGCCGTGTGCAGGTGCTCGATACGTTGCAGTTGCGGATATTTGCGCAGGGCGATGGCGTCAAATCCCTGCTGGCCCATGGCGGCGAAGACGGGTTGCAGGTTTTCTAGCGCTTCCATGCTGGTGTTGGGCTTGATGAATTCGTCTTCCGCTAATATCAAGACGCCGTTTTGGTCGCGTACCGGCACGATGGAGCGGAAGCGGCCTTCTGCGCGCGCGGCGGTGGCTTTTTGCTGCGAGCGTAGCGCGAAGGCGTCCAGCTGTTCCCGGTGATAGCCGTCCAGGGTGGCGATCAAATCCGCGCCTATGCCTTGCGGGACGAAGCCGGTTTTTAAACTGGTTTCAGGATCAAGCGTCCAGGCGCCGCCGTCGGAACCCATGGGCACGCGCGACATCGATTCAATGCCTCCCGCGACGATTAAATCCTCCCAGCCAGAACGCACTTTTTGCGCGGCGAGATTGACGGCTTCCAAGCCAGAAGCGCAAAAGCGGTTGAGCTGCACGCCGGCCACTTTCCAGTCCCAGCCCGCAGCCAGCGCGGCGATCTTGGCGATGTCCGCGCCTTGCTCGCCGATGGGTGTCACACAGCCGAGCACCACGTCATCGACCAGCGCAGTGTCGAGCTGGTGGCGCTGCTGGAGTTCGCTCATCAAGCCGGTCAGCAAGGAGATCGGCTTGACGCTATGCAGGCTGCCGTCCTTTTTGCCCTTGCCGCGCGGGGTGCGGATGGCCTCATAAATATACGCTTCGGTCATGCGGTCTCCCTCTTGTTATGCGCTTATCATATGGCATTGTTCAAGAAAACCAATAATGACGTTTTGAACGGAGACAATATGCAGCCTTTTGACACCCACGAAGTGCGCAATACTGTTGCGCCGTTTGGCAATATCAACCTGTTTGCGGCCGATCCGGCCCTGCAGGAAGCCTTGGAGCGCGAAGGCGCGGCAGATGCGGCGGCCTCGCTGCATGCGCTCGGCGCCGAGCTGGGCAAGGCTGAAATGCTGGATCTGGCGCGGCTCGCCAATCTGTACACACCTAAGCTGCACAATTACGATCGCGAAGGCCATCGCATTGACGAGATGGAGTTCCATCCGTCCTGGCATAGCCTGATGGCGCTGCTGATTGGCCACGGCACGCATTCTTCGCCATGGCAGGGCGGCGCCGGCGCGCAGGTGGCGCGAGCGGCCCGTTACTTGATGTTCGGCCAACTGGAAAATGGCTCGCAGTGCCCGGTGACCATGACCTACGCCTCGGTACCGGCGCTGAAGCAGGCGCCGCGCATTGCCGCCAAATGGCTGCCCAAGATCTTGTCCAATGATTACGATCCGCGCTCGCTGCCTGTCGAGCAGAAGCGAAGCGTAATCATCGGCATGGGCATGACCGAGAAGCAGGGCGGTTCGGACGTGCGCGCCAACACTACCCGCGCCGCGCCGGTGCTGCCGTCCGAGGCGCGCGCCTTGTTTGGCGAGGAGGGCGAGGATGTGTTCCGCATCGTCGGCCACAAGTGGTTCTTCTCGGCGCCGCAAAGCGATGCGCATCTCATTTTGGCGCAGACCGACGAGGCAGGCAGCGCGGGGCTGTCGTGTTTCTTCCTGCCGCGCTATTTGCCGAACGGCGAGCGTAACGCGATCCGCGTGCAGCGGCTGAAGGACAAGGTCGGCAATCGCTCGAATGCTTCGTCGGAAGTGGAGTTTACCGGCGCCTACGGCTGGCTGATCGGCAAGCAGGGGCGCGGCATTCCGACCATCCTGGAGATGGGCGGCTACACCCGGCTCGATTGCGTACTCGGCAGCGCAGGCACGATGCGCGCTGCGCTGACGCATGCGCTGCATCATGCGCGCCGCCGCGTGGCGTTTGGCCGTCCGCTGGCCGAGCAGCCGCTGATGCAAAACGTGCTGGCCGATCTGGCGCTGGAATCCGAAGCCGCAACGGTGCTGGCGATGCGGCTGGCGCGCTGCTTCGATGAGATCAACGATCCGGCGCAAGCCATGCTGGCGCGCGTGCTGACGCCTGCCGCTAAATACTGGGTCTGCAAGCGCGGCCCCGGCTTTGGTGCGGAGGCGATGGAGGTTATCGGCGGCAGCGGCTACGTGGAGGAGAGCCCGCTGGCGCGCCTGTACCGCGAGCTGCCGGTCAACTCGATCTGGGAAGGTTCGGGCAACGTGATGTGCCTCGACTTGCTGCGCGCCTTTGCCAAGTCGCCGGAGGCGCGCGAGGCGCTGGCCGCCGAATTGGCGCTGGCCGGCAATGGCGACACCTTCTTTGTCGCCTATCGCTCGACCTTGCTGGCCGACCTCGCGCAGCAACAGCCCGAGGAATTCGGCGCCCGCGTGCTGGCTGAGCGCGTGGTGCTGGCGGTGCAAGCGGCGCTGCTGCTGCGCCACGCGCCGGCCTGCGTGTCGGGGGCCTTCATGGCCTCGCGCTTAAAGCGCGAACCTGGCGGCGCATATGGCCGCTTGCCGCCGGGCGTGGATTGCCCGGCGATCCTGGCGCGGGCGCTGGTCGAATAAGATGCCCGCCGTCCCAATAGTATAATGCCGCTGATAACCGTCTAATGAAGAGCAAAACTAATGAAACAAGATCCGCGTTTTCCTAACCTGTTCATCACCGATCACCCGCTGATCCAGCACAAGCTGAGCCACATGCGCGCCAAGGATACGTCGACCCGTACCTTCCGCGACCTGCTCAAGGAAATCACGCTGCTGATGGGTTACGAAATCACCCGCGACCTGCCGCTCACCACCCGCACCGTTGAAACCCCGCTGATGACCATCGAAGCGCCGGTGATTGCCGGCCGCAAGCTGGCCATCGTGCCGATTCTGCGCGCCGGTATCGGCATGAGCGACGGCCTGCTGGATCTGGTGCCGTCGGCCCGCGTCGGCCACATCGGCGTGTTCCGCGATCCTGCAACGCACCAGCCGGTGGAATACCTGGTGCGCCTGCCGGACACCGCCGAGCGCACCTTCATCCTGTGCGATCCGATGGTTGCGACCGGCAATTCGGCCGTGCACGCGGTGGACGTGCTGAAAAAGCGCGGCGTTACCGACGACCAGATCATCTTCCTGGCGCTGGTGGCGGCGCCAGAAGGCATTGAAGTGTTCCAGAAAGCCCATCCGGGCGTGAAGATTTACTGCGCCTCGCTAGATTCGCACCTGAACGATCACGCTTACATCATCCCAGGCTTGGGCGATGCAGGCGACCGTATCTTCGGCACTAAATAATCTCATCCCCATGGCTACTCCTGTCGATCCTGATTTCCGGGCGCGGCTGGCGGCGCTGAACGAGAAGTTCGCCGCCACCGTGCCGGGCACCCTCGAAAAAATCCGTGCTGCGCTGGGCGCTTGCGTGGCCGGCGGCGAGCAGCCGCCGCAAGACGCGCTGCACCAGCTGCACGAAGTGCTGCACGGCGTGGCGGGATCGGCCGGCACTTTCGGCTATGCGGTGTTTGGACAGGAATCGCGCCGCATCGAGCAGATGGTGCGCGGCGTGCTGAACACGCAAACCGGCTGGGCGGCGGTAGTGCCGGAAGTCGAAAAACTGTTGCAGTGGGCCACACGGGACGCCAAGGCAAGCCAGTTCGATTGATTTAGGTCAAACCTTGCGCGGATTTGTTGTCTATAATGACACCTACATGCCGTTTCGAGAGCTTTCTACCAAAAAATGCGACAGGTTGCATTTATTTTCGTGGAAACGTGCTTTTCTCTCGTAAATGGGTATAATGCGGGATCGTTTAGATTCAAGAGTAGTGCAGTTTGTTCTTTCTTGCCTCAAAAACGATATCACGGGCGCAAGCCCAAATTAACTGAAATAGGAATTGTAATGGCAACTGGTATCGTAAAATGGTTCAATGATTCGAAGGGTTTTGGCTTCATCACCCCTGACGAAGGCGGCGAAGATCTGTTCGCTCACTTCTCGGCGATTCAAACCGCAGGCTTCAAATCCCTGCAAGAGAACCAACGTGTTTCTTTCGAAGTAACCGCCGGCCCTAAAGGCAAGCAAGCTTCGAACATTCAGCCTATCTAATACGCTGGATCTAACGATCAAGAAATCCTCGGTATCCGAGGATTTTTTTTTGCCTGTTCACTTTATCGGTTTGCGCCAGTAATCGGGCTGCGAGTAGCTGTGGCGCAGGAAGTCGACGAAGGCGCGGATCCGCAGCGGCAGGTGGCGGCGCTGCGCAAACACGGCGTAAATGTCGTTGCCCGGCGCAGCATAGCCGTCCAGCACGGTTTGCAGCTTGCCTGCCTCAATCGCGCTGCCCACTTCCCACATCGAACGCCACGCCAGCCCCTTGCCGGCCAGCGCCCACTCGTGCAGCACCTGGCCGTCGTTGCAGGCCATGTTGCCGTTCACCTTCAGCACCACGTTCTTGCCGTCCTCGCGGAAAGTCCAGCCACGCTGGCTGCCCTCGCTGCTGATGGCGAGGCAGTTATGTCTGGTCAGATCGGCCAGCGTTTCCGGCTTGCCGTGGCGTTTGAGATAGGCGGGCGAACCGACCACCACGCGCTCGTTATCGGCCAGCTTGACGCTGACCAGGCTGGAATCCGACAGGCTGGCGATGCGGATCGCCACGTCGATGCCTTCGCCGACGATATCAACCACACGGTCGCTCATATTCAGCGTGACGGTGACGTCGCGGTGCTCGGCAAGGAAGGAGGGCAGCAGCGGCGCCACGTGCTGGCGGCCAAAACCGGCCGGCGCCGAGATCATCAAATGACCTGTGGCATGCGCGCTACGCTCCGATACGGCCGATTCTGCTTCTTCCAGTTCTGCGAGGATGCGCTGGCAGTCTTCGAGGAAGGCGGCGCCCTCATCGGTCAGCGCCAGCTTGCGCGTGGTGCGTTGCAGCAGCTTAACGCCCAGGCGCGTCTCCAGTGCGTCCAGGCGCCGGCCTATCATCGCCGGCGCGATGCCCTCGGCGCGCGCCGCCGCAGAGAGACTGCCCCGCGCAACAACCTCAACAAAAGTGGAAATCTGCCTGAACTGCCCCATGAATACCTGTCTCCGTCACTTTTTACAAAAACGCATAGATGAAGTGATTTTTAGTCTTGTTTGCATAACTAACGAGTGAATATACTGTAAAACAATTCACTGCGTAACTGAGCCGACACACTAAAAACACCGCAGTGCAACAGGCATATAATGAGCTGATTCGTTGACATTTTTTTACGGAGACCACAAATGACGCAGTCCACCATCACTTTGCCAGCAGGCATGCAAATCACCGGCGAGATCAAGCCTGGCTACGAAACCATTCTGGTGCCGGAAGCGCTGGCGCTGGTCGCCAAGCTGAGCCGCGAATTTGAATCGCGCCGTCAACAAATGCTGGCCGTGCGCGTGGAGCGCGCCAAGCGCCTGGACGCCGGCGAGCGCCCGGATTTCCTGGCCGAGACTGCCCACATCCGTAACGGCGACTGGAAAATCGCGCCGATCCCGAAGGCGCTGGAATGCCGCCGCGTGGAAATCACCGGCCCGGTCGAGCGCAAAATGGTCATCAACGCGCTGAACTCGGGCGCCGACAGCTACATGACCGACTTTGAAGATTCGAATTCGCCGAACTGGGACAACCAGATCACCGGCCAGATCAACATGAAGGACGCCGTGCGCGGTACCATCTCGCTGGAGCAAAACGGCAAGTCCTACAAGCTGAACGACAAGACCGCCACCCTGGTGGTGCGTCCGCGCGGCTGGCACCTCGACGAAAAGCACGTGCTGGTGGATGGCAAGCGCATTTCGGGCGGCATCTTCGACTTCGCGCTGTTCATGTTCCACAACGCCAAGGAGCAGATCGCGCGCGGCGCCGGCCCGTTCTTCTACCTGCCGAAAATGGAATCGCACCTCGAAGCGCGCCTGTGGAATGACATCTTCGTCATGACCCAGAACGAGCTGGGCCTGCCGCAAGGCACCATCAAGGCCACCGTGCTGATCGAAACCATCCTGGCCGCGTTTGAAATGGACGAAATCCTGTACGAACTGCGCGAACACAGCTCGGGCCTGAATGCTGGCCGCTGGGATTACATCTTCTCGTGCATCAAGAAGTTCAAGCTGGACAAGGATTTCTGCCTGGCCGACCGCGCCAAGGTCACCATGACTGCGCCGTTCATGCGTGCTTACGCGCTGCTGCTGCTCAAAACCTGCCACAAGCGCAATGCGCCGGCCATCGGCGGCATGGCCGCGCTGATCCCGATCAAGAACGATCCAGAGAAGAACGAAATCGCCATGGGCGGCGTGCGCAACGACAAGGCGCGCGATGCCACCGACGGCTACGACGGCGGCTGGGTGGCGCACCCGGGCCTGGTGGATTTGGCCATGGCCGAGTTCAAGAAAGTGCTGGGCGATAAACCGAACCAGATCGACAAGCAACGCCTCGACGTGGAAGTGCACGCCGAGCAGCTGCTGGACTTCAAGCCTGAGACCCCGATCACCGAGGCCGGCCTGCGCTACAACATCAACGTCGGCATTCACTACCTCGGTAGCTGGCTGAATGGCAATGGCTGCGTGCCGATCCACAATCTGATGGAAGATGCGGCTACCGCCGAGATCAGCCGTTCGCAAGTGTGGCAGTGGATTCGTTCCACCAAGGGCGTGCTGGAAGACGGCCGCAAGGTCACGGCCGACATGGTGCGCGCGATGATCCCGGAAGAGCTGGCCAAGGTGCAGAGCACTGCGCCGGATGGCAATACCCCGGCCTATCCACGCGCAGCGCAAATCTTCGAGCAGATGTCGACCTCGGAAGCGTTTGAAGAATTCCTGACGCTGCCGCTGTACGAAGAAATCTAATTGTTCTAACGATTAGAAATCATTCTTCCACAAACGCAGTGCGGTGAAGGTGGCCAAGGGCGTGTCGATCCGATCGAGACGCCCGGCCTTCACCAGCTGCTCCGCAATTGCCGGCTCGCGGTAACGCAGGAACGGATTGGTGGCTTTCTCCACCGCGATGGTCGACGGCACGGTCGGCACATCGTGTTCGCGTTTGTCCGTCTCCACCTTCACGCGTCCCTGCAGCGCCACGTTGTCCGGGTCTACCACGCGCGCGAAGCGCAGGTTGGACAGCGTGTACTCGTGGGCGCAAAACACCAGCGTGTCGTCCGGCAGCGCGGCCAGCTTGCCGAGCGAGCTGATCATCTGCGCCGGCGTGCCTTCAAACAGGCGGCCACAACCACCGGCAAATAAAGTATCGCCGCAGAACAGCCACGTCGGCTGATCGTCCACCGGGTCGCGCACGTAAGCGATGTGGCCCATGGTATGGCCCGGAACATCAAGTACATTCAGTTTCAGCGCCAGCCCCGGCACGTCGACCGTCTTGCCTTCGCCTACCGGCAAAGTGACCGCAGCAATGGTCTCGTTGCGCGGGCCGAAAACAGGAACCTGATAATGCTGTAATAATTCAGGAACGCCGCCGATGTGGTCAGCGTGGTGATGGGTGAGTAGAATGGCGGTGAGCTTGAGGCCGTTTTCCTTCAACGCCGCCAGGATCGGCTTGGCGTCGCCGGGGTCGACCACCGCAGCATGTGTGCCATCATGTATCAACCAGAGATAATTGTCGCGGAACGCCGGTACCGTTAAAACACTGAGAGCTTGAGTAGAAGATATGGTCATTGGATCGCTAAAGGCTAAGCATGGATAAGGCGGGGTCGGAGAAATCCATTATAGCGCTGGAAGGCTGGCTGCAAACGCCCGCAGGTGTGTACATGCGTGCGTGGGAACAAAGCTGTCTCGATAATTTAACAGCCGATATCTTTGGCTTCAACGCGGTGCAGATCGGCATGCCCGAAATTGATGCATTGGCCGCCAGCCGCATGCCGTACAAACTGCTGGCTGACCGCAAGACGCGCACTGCCACGGAGCAGCAGCGCAGCGTTGACCTCACGCTCGACTACACCGAGCTACCGTTCGCTTCGCAAAGCGTGGACTTGATCGTGCTGCCGCACGTGCTGGAATTTTCCACCGATCCGCACCAGGTGCTGCGCGAGGTCGAGCGCGTGCTGATCCCCGAAGGGCAGGTGGTGATTTGCGGTTTCAACCCGGCCAGCCTGTGGGGCGCGCGCCACGTGCTGCGGCGCGTCGGCGGCACCTCCTTCCTGCCGCGCACGGAGGAGCTGATCTCTATGCCGCGCATGAAAGACTGGTTAAAATTATTGAATATGAGCGCGAGCCAGAGCCACTTCGGTTGCTACGCGCCGGCCTGCCGCACAGAAAAATGGCTGCAGCGCTACACCTTCATGGATAATGCCGGCTCGCGCTGGTGGCCGTACTTCGGCGGCGTCTACATCATTCAAGCGGTCAAGCGCGTGAAAGGCATGCGCCTGATCGGCCCGGCATGGACTAGAAAAGCGGTGGCGCCCCCGGTGGGCGTGCCAGTAACGAACAAAAGAAGAGAGCAGCAGGATGGATAAGGTTGAAATTTTTACCGATGGCGCATGCAAGGGCAATCCGGGCCTTGGCGGCTGGGGCGCATTGCTGGTGGCGGGCGAGGCCCAGAAGGAAATCTTCGGCGGCGCGCGCGATACCACCAATAACCGGATGGAGCTGCAGGCCGTGATCGAAGCGCTGACGGTGCTGAAACGGCCGTGCACGGTAGTGCTGCACACCGATAGCCAGTATGTGCAAAAAGGCATCAGCGAGTGGATCCACGGCTGGAAGGCGCGCGGCTGGAAAACCTCGACCAAGGAACCGGTCAAGAACGAAGACTTGTGGAAGGCGCTGGATGCAGCTCAGCAGATGCACACCGTCGAATGGCGCTGGGTGCGCGGCCACAATGGCCATCCGGGCAACGAACGGGCCGATATGCTGGCCAACCGCGGCGTGGAAGCGGCGCGCGGCCGCTGATATACTGCGCTCTGCAATTAATTACGGAACACTATGCGCCAAATCGTACTCGATACTGAAACTACCGGTATCAACCCCAAGCTGGGCAACCGCATCCTGGAAATCGGCTGCGTCGAGCTGAACAATCGCATGCTGACGGGGAATAATCTCCACTTCTACATCAACCCGGAACGCGACTCGGAAGAGGGTGCGCTCAATGTCCACGGCCTGACCACCGAGTTCTTGAGCGACAAGCCGAAGTTCCACGAGATTGTCGATCAGCTGCGCGAGTACATCCAGGGCGCCGAAGTCATCATCCACAACGCGCCGTTTGACCTGGGCTTCCTGAATCACGAATTCAAGCTGCTGAACCTGCCGGACTTCACCGAGCACATCGGCGGCGTGATCGATACGCTGGTGCAGGCCAAGGAACTGCATCCGGGCAAGCGCAACTCGCTGGACGCGCTGTGCGACCGTTACGGCATCTCCAACTCGCACCGCAAGCTGCACGGCGCGCTGCTGGACGCGGAACTGCTGGCGGACGTCTACCTCGCCATGACCCGCGGCCAGAACAGCCTCGGCATGGACGTGGAAGAGGAAGTGGTGAATATCGGTGAAATGCTGGAGCCGGTGGCCATGGGCGAGATCATCTTCGTACCGGCAACGGAAGAAGAACTGGCTGCGCACGCCGACACGCTGGCGGGGCTGGATAAGGCGGTGAAAGGCCAATGCATCTGGACCGCCTCGCTGAATCCACCGGCAGCTGGATAGGCAGGACTTGCACATCTCGGGTGCAAGCTCTATAATGCTCGCACTCAACGGGAGGTTAGCTCAGGGGTAGAGCACTGCATTCACACTGCAGGGGTCGCAAGTTCGAAACTTGCACTTCCCACCAAGAATTCAGAGTGATTTCAATCACTTACAGAAAAAGCCGATCTTTAAACAGATCGGCTTTTTTGTTGGGTGTAATTTACCTCGTCACACTAGGTTGGACGGCTTAAGCAGGGCGCGGATCAGCACGCCTTAGATCATGAAGATTTCGCGCCATGCCGACGCGCGGGTGTTGCGGCCCTTGTCGGTGTTGATGTCGTCGTGGGTCATGGCGCCTCCGCTGGTGGGGCGATTCCGCGCCAAGCGTAGTAGGCCGGCAGGTCGTCCTGCGCGACTCGTAGGTGATCATCGCCATATGCAAACGTCGCGCGGTATTTAGCGCCGGGGAACATGAATGCAAAGCTGGCCATAGCACCGCCGCGTTCAGGTGGCAGCAGTTTGTCGTCGAAGACATGGGATGTGCTTGATCGTATAGTCGGAGAATTGAGATTCGAACAGCTCGATCAGCACAACATGCGCAGCTCCCCGGCGGCGCTTCCGTGTGAACTCCATCTGGCGGCACCACATGCTGCAGTAGACGGCCGCGCCTTCGTAGATGATGTCTGGTTTGTCATAATCATCAACCCGATTGCCGCAGTGCCAGCACTCGAGCCACCGGCCGAGGTCAATCAGCGCGCTTGGTCGAGCCGGGCCTGGCACGAACTCGTCCAGAATCGGAATGCGCCGACAATGCTCTACGCTTTCCCACTCAATCCCCAACTCGTTGGCACCTTTTCTGCGCGCTGTCGCACTGTTGGAGGCGAAGCGGATAACGCAGTGGCCTTCGACCGGCTCGCGCACATCGTAGGCTTTAAGTTGGCTCATGCTAATATTGCTCCATGACTAAAATTACAAGAAAAAATTGGATCAATTGGGTCGCGGCCGCATTGATTCTGGCGACGCTGTTGGGTGGCTTTTTTAGCGCGCTTATTAACAAAGGCCTTGAGTCCAGTGAAGCTGCCGGCTGGATGCAGGCAATCGGTACGGTGGCAGCTATCGTGGGTGCGGCCTTGGGCATCGCGTGGCAAATTAATGACAATGCCCAACGTGCTTCCGTGGCAGCTCAAGCTGAGACAGATCGACAGATCAGCGCTTTGAGATTTGAGGTTAATAACCTCCTCAAGGCTCTGCATTCGGAGTTGTCCGCGTTCAAGACCTCCGTTGACCGAATTCGGAAACGGATGGACGAAAATGAGGCACTCAAGTCCCACGGGATGTTCGCCATGGTGTATCCCGACATGACGCCAAAGTTCTGGGTGTATTCCGGCTGCACGTCGAAACTTGGACTTATCCAACGAGATCAGCTTCGGACTGATATTGTTAGACTCTATGCAGAATTGGGTACGACTTTTGCGACGTTGAATCTCAACAGTTTTCATGCTTCGCGTCTTCACGATGGTACGAGCGAGACCGACCAGTCCAAGATAGCGATGCAGCGGATGGCACCTTTGCTGACGCAACAAATTCAACAACTTCAAAGTGAGCTTGACAGGGTTTGCCAGGAAATCATTCAAGATGTTGGGTGATCCGACCTCGATAAGGTACAACTCGCCAAGTAGATTCTATTGAAAAAAGGTTACCCCAGTCCGTCCCCATGGCGGCCAGCACCGACCCCAGATCAGCTTTCTCCTTCTGGAAGCGATCCTCCAAGTCGGCCTGTAGTGCGGCGAGCGCCTGGCGTTGTTTCTTCGTGTCCTTGCGCAGCGATGCGCGCGAATACTGGATGCCAACCCGCTGGGCATCAGACTTCGTCCACAGCGGATCATCCTTCGCCTGCGGCGAAGATCTCTGTCTCCTCTGCCTCGTAAGTCGACCAAGCTGCCATCAGGGGGCTGTCGCTGGATTTGTAGAAGGCGGTGCTCATCGAGCACACACTGATCTTGGCTTGCTCCAGTGCCTTTTGTTCGTGCTGCTTAGGTGTGGCCTTCGTGCGGCTGGAGTAGGAGGGGCTCCTTTAGCCACGCCACCGCGTAGCCGAGATAGCTCGCCTTCACCGACACGTCATTGCCGCGATGGGTGAACTGCACCAGCAGGTGGCCAGTTTCGTTGTCGGTCATGTGGCCGAATCGCGCGCAGCCGAAGCGCGTCAGGATCTTGCCGATCTCTTCCAGAGCGCCGGCACCGCCGGTCGAGTTTTCGTAGGGGAGCGGCATGCTACAATTTCCTTATGAAAACGTTAATTAAATTCTTCGATTCGCCAATCGTGCGACTTTGCGGGATGATCTCCGCCGGCGCCATTTTTCTGGCTGCCTACAACTTGATCAGTTGGTCCACGCTCACGGCAGCGGACTGGGGGACTTGGTTTGGTGCCGTAGGCACGATTGGCGCGATTATTGGCGCGATCTACATCGCTGGCGCACAAGAACGATGGCGCCACCGCGATGCGATGATCGCTGCCAAAATATGCGCGTCGAGCAACTTGCTTCAACTGGCAGGAACTCGTGCGGATGTAAAGGAAGCTGCGGCATGGTTTGAGCGCTGCTCAAAAGAGGATTTGGAGATTCGAATCTTCCTTGCGTTCGGCGATGTACTGGCGGAATCGATTCCGCTGAATCAAGAGGAGTTGATTCGCCTTGCACCACTTCCGAAGAACTGTGCTTTCAAAATCGCTGCAGCTCAGGACCGGGTGCGAATAGCCATTCGCTTGATTCGATCGGTTGGCGAGCGTAATCCCGACTTTACGTCGAATCGCGATGTGCGCATGCAGGAAGCCAGTCACATTAGTCTCGCCTTGACCGAGGCTGCACGCCAATACGACATGGCGGTCAACGAGATGCAAATCCAGACCTCTGCTGTGACTAGCCCCTTCCGCTATTAACGAATTGGTACTCGATCTAGAAGTGCTCACGCAGCGCCGCCTTTCGCGTGCACTTGGTGATTACCGTTAGATTGCATTGGTCCGGCGACCTAGCCCTCCATGGTTTTCAACAGGCGCGCCTCATGGTTATAGCCGATGCGGAGGTGTCGCTGGAGCAGCGATACCGATGAGCGCTAGTTTGTGCGCACCACGGGCACGGCCTGCTCGTACAGGAGATCGCTGGCGCTGGCGTCGCCAGGCGGCGGGCTGTCACCGGTTGCGCCGATGCCTTGTGAATGCCAGCAACTGGTTGGCGCAACTGCTGCGCATCTGGACTGCGCGGGTGATGGAGAAGGGCCGCGAGCGCAAGTGGGTGAAGGAGGGGGCGGCGTGGGACGTGCAAGCTGCCAAGCGTTCTACCGCCGCGTGGCGGAGCGTTCGCTGGCTTATTGGCTTGATCGGAAGTGCGATGCTTGCAGCGGCAACACTAAAGATCGCCGAATCTGCGTGGCATGCAAAGGCACCGGGAAAGGCGAGATTGCGGGTGCCGGCGGCTTCGAGCTGGACAAGGTAAAGGACATGGTCAGCGAATTAGAAGGTGTATTTAACGCTCAAAATGCACGTGCCGCAGGACTGCCGAGGCGACCGAGCAACAGTAGTTAATGTTTTATTGTCAATGAAATGTGGCCAATGTATCCTCATAGTTTCTTCTTGTAGATTTTCTTGAGGATGACGATGGACTACATATTCATAGTATTGGGCTTCGTCGCGACCCTTGTTGCAACCTTGGGGAAAACAAAAGATCCGGCAAAGTCTGGTCTTCGAGCATTGACCCCGATAGGGTGGTTCGCATTACTAATTTCGGCCTCGATGGTTGGAATCACGCTGTATAAAACGCACCAAACGGCGTCGAAGGCCGAAGCCGATGCGGTTTCGGCGCGCGTCGCTGAATCTATTGCAGGCCAAGCACTATCAGCTAGTCTACGAAAATCTCTCGGCGGTATAAATGTCTTATACCGCCAATGCTCCACAGGATCAGATTTCATGCGAATAGAGTCTCTCAAAGACGATATTTTTTTTAAATGCCTATCAGGCTTGAATTTGAATAAGCCAGCCCGAGATCCGGCGTATGTGGAAAGCACAAATCCTTTTTTGTCCATTGCGCTAACAATGAATAAAGCAAGCCTAGCAGGGCGAGAAAAATTTTGGAAAGATTTGCAGAGTTACGAAAAATATTTGAACAAGGACTTAATGTTAAAGGCAACTGAGTTTTATAATTTAAGGATTTTTAACAGTTTCGATAATAGTCAGTTAGTAGCGACATTTCCAAATGTTCCACTTTACTTTCTTTCTAAGGACGATGGTACGGATGTTGCGATTACGGAAATGGTTAATCGGGCGATGGAATTAGACACTGCGTTTTCAAATACACTTCATGATGATAAATCGAAATAGTCTAATGAACCTAAATGGCTGATACGCATGACCTAGGTGGGGACTGTATCTCGGTCGGATGCGTAAGTGTTGACTTCATTATTCGAGTTTATTAACGTTCAGTTCTATACACTCTCTGCACTCGTAATGCAGGCTTCGAGTCTCATCAATTAAATAAAGGCACCGGCAAAGGTGAGACGGTGCCGGTGGCGTCGAACTAGATAAAGTACGCGACAGGGGCTGCGAGCCTGAGGTTCAGCATCAAGCAAACAGGTCGCGGGCAGCAACGATACTAAGCAATCTGCGAATAGCCTCTCATGAAATCATGACAAGGCATTTATAATTGGCGCTATCGGGCCTGACCCGACGGTGTCCAATATCACTTCTGCTAGAGATGTCACAAATGTCTCTTCTTCATCAAAAAGATTGAGAATTTCTGAAGCTTCCTGTAGACGGTCACAAACGATGGCATTCAAGGTGGCGCGCGCTAAACCCATCCGATTTCGGCTACGAATTGTGATTGGTCCGCCATAGTTGTCGTGTACTGTTATTAGTCTTGGAATTTTTGAAACTGCAAGTTGAAAATCTGAGTCGAATTTATCTGGTTGGTAGAAAAAATAACCCGATACATCAGATAGATCGACCGCTCTGGCAGACGCTTTGAGAAGAAATTTAGCGCCGCCAATTGCAGCATTATCACCCAGTTGGTCGCATCTGTGTTGGCTGTAGCGATGGACAGAGCAAAACTGGGCGTGGTGATCCACAAATCTGAACCCAGAGAGTAACGTCAACGGGATTTTTTCCTCAAACATAAATTCGAGGCAAAATTTTCCATTGTAAAAATGGGTGTTGTTATCTTTATCATGCCACCACGGTCCATCGCGTAATGTCGGATCGTATTCGACCAGCTGCGCTGATCTATCTTGGTCTGTTATAAGTATGCGGCAAGCGGACGGAGTATAATCATCAATGGCCTCCACCCAATAGAAATTTTTGCCATAAATGAGATCGTCAAACTTGAATTCAAATTGGATATTTCCGTATCGATATCCGCGCACCCAGTGATTCGGACTTAACCAACCCACCTGAATGCGGCTTTCATTCAACTGAGATTTATCAAAGACCAATGCAGGTTTAATGCCGCCTTCTAGGATAATATTGATGGCGGAATCAACATGGGAAGTGTGGCCTACCACATCAAATTCGGTCAAGCCACGATCAGTCGAGGGGTAGAAGCCTCCTTCTCGTTGCACAGCGTATATATTCCACTCCGGCATGATTTTCCCCTTGGAAATTATCAATCTACCATGGATTCTCAGTTTTTGCACCCTCCTCAGAGAGGGGGGATGTCATTACATCAGATAATTATTGATTCACTGCACCTGCGTTAGTCCCGAAGCTACGGCAGAGGACGAGACCGTAGGGAGGCATAGTAGTAAATGTGTTTGTAGCTCAATGATAGGGCATAGGCCTTCCAAGCCTATGACCGAGGTTCGATTCCCCGCAGCCGCTCCAGCTTCTCCCGTTCAGTGCCTGCTGAACCTTTGCCGCCGGCCGCGCGCTGGTGGTTCTTTTATCCGAGGTGAGCATGAAAAAGCAAACGAAGATCAAGTGCTCGTCGTTGCCTACGCGCTCGCTGATAGCCACGTCGCTGCTTTTCTGGCTGCTCTTGGAACACATCAAAGCGCTAGACTTGGCGTATGGTGTCTTCTGGACTTTGGTCGCGATCTTGATGCTGGCATTCATCGCGGCGCCGGCTTGGCGCTGATCGAGATCGCGATCGCCATCGTACTGGTCGGTCTGCTGCTGGTGTTCTCGCCGCGTGCGTACGTGGTCGACCAACTGCCAGCCGGCGCCGTGAAGTACATGCCACTGCTAAAGGCCGAGCAGCAGCGCTTGTGGCCGCGCCCCCCGGTTCTACTGGCCAGTCTGGTCGAGCAGAAGTCGTGCATTAGCTTGCGATCGCGAGGTTGCTGGAATCCGGACGCCAAGTTGAAGACCGAGTGGGAAGAGGGCGCTGGCGTCTGCCAGATCACGCGCGCCTATCGTGTCTATGGAAGTACGCGCTTTGACGCGCTGTCCGATCTGCGTGTGCGGTACGGCACCGAGCTAGGCGCATTGAATTGGACGAACGTGTACCAGCGGCCTGATCTGTAATTTCGTGCTCCGGTGCTGATGTCTCGCGACTCGGCGCGCCAGTTCCGCCAGACGCCGGCGGCGTTGGAGTTCGGTGATGCTGGCTACAACGGCGGCCCGGGTGGCGTGTAGCGCGAGCGCCGCGCCTGCCCGCTGGCCAAGGCTTGCGATCCAGCGCAGTGGTTAGGGCACGTGGAGCATCACTGTCTGAAGTCACGCCAGCCGCTGTACGGCGGCCGCTCGGCGTGCGACATCAACCGCGAGCACGTGAACAATGTGTTTCTGGTGCGGCCGGCAAAATACGTCGCGGTCGGGGGCTCGCTGTGAACCCTCTTTCCGAGGTTGCCGCCGGTGCCGGCGGCGCTCTGGTGGGGCAGTTGTGGAAGATCACCACATTTGCTCTCGCTTGTGTATTGCTGATCGGAGGCGCAACTGGTGGGGCGCTATGGGGGGCGGCAGCCAGCGGCCGTGACCAAGCCCGTACAGAACGGTCGGCCGAGCGCCGCATGACCGCCGAGCTGCGCGCCGGGATAGACACTCCAGCGATTGGCCGCAGGGGCGAAAGTATGAGTCGGCGCTAGAGGCAATCATAGCTCGGTGTCGGAATTAGGTGTTGCACCGTGCTAACATAGGCAACCTTAGTTAGATCAAAAGATCATGAAAATATTGAGACTGACGGCGTATTATCTTGCTTTGTTTGGCGTGCTCTTCACGCTATTGGAGTTTTGCAACGTGCCGGGCGACCGAGTTGCAGGTGTAGTCACTGCGGCGGTTGGGTATATTGCATTACTAGTCTATGCACTCGGCAGATCAAACGAGTTGGAGAATGCTGCGAAGATAATTGTATTGGATATCAGGAATGCGGAATCAGCAGTTGATGGCGTGAAAACGCATGACACCCCGCAATCATGGTTTAAGGTTATCTGGCCTGACAATACCTGGGCGAAATATAAGCATCTTTTTGTCGGTGAATTAAATCCAGATGAGTTCAAATTAGTTGATCAGTTTTTCCACAACTGGGCTGGGCTCGCACGCACGCGCGAGGATGCATTTGCTTTCAAAGCTCAAGCCCTTGTGGCGAAGTCAGCCGCTGGCTCTAACATGTTGGTCGAATTAGATAGGGATGATCCAAACTTCAAACAACTTCATTCCAACATTATTAAACGCATCGACGACGACGATTGGCTATTTGCGCCTGCCGACATAATCACGCGTAGTCAGATTTTTCTGAATGCTTTGGATCCCATTACCGGAACGGTAGCGTTCTCGAAGCTGTTGAAAATTGCTCGCTTAGATGTCGCTTGAAAGGCGCAGTTATGTTGGATCGCTGGAAAAATCTTTGCTCATATCAATCCAATCTGCGAATCTGATCCTGGTGGTGCCAGCTCAACTTTCTTCGATCTTGACGGCACCGGGAATTCCCATGCTCGCATTTGCTCGGTGGGGTAGTGGCGTAGAAAGCTGCACGCGAACTCCGGGTTCGTGCAGCCTAGCCAATCATCCCGCTCCGCCTGCGGAACGATCACCAGTGCGCACTTCTCGTCGTCCGGCTTATGGAAGCGGCGCATGAGTGGGCGCTCGCCGGCATTGATTATTAACTGCGTGAAGCTGTGCTCCGGCCGTGCTCACCGTCTCATTCGCGCCAAAGGCCGGCCACGGCCAACATCGACTCGTCGGCCATGCCGAAGCCCCAGCGCACCGGCTTATCACTCTCGTAGTTCGGTTCGTAGAAGGTGGGCATCGGCACCAAGCACAGCTGTGATTTTTTCCACGCCCCTGAAAACGAGCGGAGCTGGCCGACTTTCTCTGCGCGCGTGTTCATCGTATCAAGCGGCTTGACGCCGGCGGGGATCCGCTTGCGCGGCACGATGCCGTAGCTAGCGAGCAAGCCTTCGCGCTGGCCGTCGGCACTGCGGCGCACGATTGGCGCGCCGTAGTCTTTCCACGTTTCCGTTTTCCAGAATCCCGAGTCATGCAGGTCGATGATCACGCCCATGATTTCATCCAGCATCTATGGTCTGGTGGGAGAAAGTTCACACACATGGCGGTTCACTCCTAACGTTAGGATTTCCAACATGCGCTGAGCTGCACGGGCACCAGATTTCAACCTTCCCGCAGAAGCGCCTGATCAATTACAGCTTGGTCTGGATGTCTGAATCCATCTTCGAGCTAGGCGGCCTCACATCAAGCCAGCGCATGGAGACCGGCCGGAGCAGATGAAGCGCGCCGGGTGGTGTTCGAGGTCTACGTCGCGGAGCGGGAATTATCGAAGGCCGAGGCCCGGAATCTACGCTAATAAAAGTAGAGCAATAACCTTCGCCTTTTACACCTCGTTTTGATGTTCAATTTTTTAGTGAGTGCAATCGCGGGTGTGAAATGGTGCAATTTTCTGACTTTCTCAGGTGTCCTTGAGAAAAATTCCCCAATGATGGCATTGCAAGGCCTTGGCAACGGCATTCACACTGCAGGGGGCGCAAGTTCGAAACTTGCACTTCCCACCAGAATTCCAAAAAAGGCTGCACTGTGTGCGGGCTTTTTTCATTTCGGCGCCGGTGGTGGCTGGGTGTTGATGATGATCGGAATTGGTGGCATTGCTGGAGTTTTCGGCGTAGCGTTGTTTAGCACGAAGGTCATCACGGTTATTGCCGCGACGCTGATGACGATGGCGGTACCAACTACCCAGCGTATGGTTTCGTTGGCGTTGCGTTGAATCTCAGCCTTGAGCTCCCCGACCTTTTCCGCCAAATCCGCCTTGGTCGCCATTTGATCAAGGCGTGCTTCTATGCGCGCCAGTCTTTCACTGCGACGGCGGCAAATTCCTCAAGTTTTGCGATTCGGGCTTCCATTGGATCATGCTATGCCTTGTTATTGGCATCGTCAAACGGAAGCGAAGTCGTTGTTGAGGCAGATCAGGGTCCTCCTCGGTAAACGAAGTTGGGCGCCTTCACAGGCGCCCAACTCACCGCAGAGCAGATGAATTACAGTGCGATATCCGGCACTTTTTTCACCACGCCGGTGGTGCTGGCGGGCACGCTGTTTGGCACGAAGCCGTCCAGGCTTGGCGACGCGATCGTCAGTTGCAGCGTTTCGGCAGTGGTGGCCCAAGTGGCCGCCAGTAACTCTGGGTGTTCGTTGAGCTTTTTGCCGTATGACGGCACGATCTCGTGAATCTTTGCCTGCCAAGCGGCAGTTTTCATCCGATCCGGGAACACTTTCTCCAGCAGCGACAGCATAATGGCCGGCGAGGTGGAGCCGCCTGGCGACGCGCCCAGCAATGCAGACACCGAACGATCCGCCGACACCACAACCTCAGTGCCCAGCTTCAGCACGCCGCCCTTGTCGGGCATATTCTTGATGATCTGCACGCGCTGGCCGGCTTGCCACAGGCGCCAGTCTTCATCCTTGGCTTCCGGCATGTAGCGGCGCAGCGCGTCCATCTTGTCTTCGCGCGACAGTTCCAATTGCTGAGCGAGGTATTTGACCAATGCAAACTCATGCGCGCCGACTTGCAGTTGCGGGATGATGTTCGATGGCGTGGTGGCCTTGGCGATGTCGAAATACGAGCCGTTCTTGAGGAATTTGGTCGACCACGTGGCGAACGGCCCGAACAGCAGCACGGTTTTACCGTCGAGTACGCGGGTGTCCAGATGCGGCACCGACATTGGTGGCGAACCGGTGTCCGCCAGGCCGTAGACTTTGGCCAGGTGGCGCGCGGTAATGGCCGGGTTATCGGTGACGAGGAATTCGCCGCCTACCGGGAAGCCGCCGTACTGCTTGGCTTCCGCGATGCCCGACAGCTGCAACAGCGGCAATGCGGCGCCGCCCGCGCCGATGAAGATGTGGCGCGCATCGATGGTTTGGATCTTGGAACTATCCTTGATATCGAAAGCTGACACGCGCCAGGAGCCATCGTCGTTGCGGGTGATCGAGCGCACCTCGTGGCCGGTCGAAATCTTGCTGCCCACGGTTTGGCTCAGGTGCTTGTAGAACTGGCGGGTGATCGAGCCCAAGTTGACATCGGTGCCGAGCGGCGAGCGAGTGGCGGTTACCACCTCGTCCGGCTTACGGCCTTCCATCATGATCGGCACCCACTCGGCGATCTTGGACGGTTCAGTGGTCATTTCCATGCCGGCAAACAGCGGCGATGCCTTCAGCGCTGCAACACGTTTGCGGATGAACTCGCGGTTCTCCTCGCCGAACACCAGGTTCATGTGCGGCGTCGAGTTGATAAATTCGCGCGGATTGCCCAGTACGCCCTTGCGCACCTGGTGCGACCAGAATTGGCGGGAGATCTGGAAACTCTCATTGATCTCAATCGCCTTGGCGATCTGCACATTGCCCTGGTCGTCCATCGGGCTGTAGTTGAGTTCGCACAGCGCCGAGTGGCCGGTGCCGGCGTTGTTCCAGCCATTGGAGCTTTCTTCCGCCACCTTGTCCAAGCGCTCAAACACTTCAAAAGTCCAGTTCGGCTCCAGCTCGGACAGATAAACACCAAGCGTCGCGCTCATGATACCGCCGCCAATCAGCAGCACGTCCACCGAGCGATCTGCCTTATCGGCACGGAATTGGCCACCGAAGAAGACCGAGTAACCGCCCCAGACTGCAGCGGCGCCGGCAACAGCGCCAATAAACTTGCGTCGGGAAAAGCGCTTGCCGTTGGCTGGCGCCGCTGTATTGTTATTATTTGCTTTAGTCATGGAATGTAATCGTTAAACTAGATGACGAATTATATTTCATTGCTGAAGTCTTTCCCGTACGTGTTTTCCGTATATTGGTGCTGTTTTGGTAAGTCAAGACTTGGCGCGCAGCTGGAGTGGCGGCGAGACATCGTTCAAAAACTCGATGCGGCGCTTGCCTGCCAGGCGGCCAGGCAGTTCGCGTTCGAACTCGGCGCGATAGTGGCGCGGCAGGTGGTGCTGAAGGAAGTATTCGCGGTCGCAGCTCCAGCTTTCATACACCACCAGCGTGTTCGGATCGTTCTGCGAACGATGCAGGGTGCAGTCGAGGAAGTCGGGTTCGTGCGACATATCGGTTAATACTTGGCGCACGCCGGCTTCCAGTTCGGCATAGCGTTCCGGCTTGGCCGGCAGATGCACAATGAAGGTCAGGCGATTTTGGGTGCTCATCACGTTCCTCTCGGGAGTGGTTGGTTGATGAGCACAGTATGAATCTTGGACTACTGCGCCGGTAGATGGTAATTTGCGCGTTCAGCTTCAACCATTAGTATCAGTTATGGTTCTTCCCCGCGCGCCAGCAGCGTATCAAGTTGCGAGAATACCTGCGCAAACTGCTGCTTGGCGGTGCGGCAAGCGCTACAGGTCTGCAAATGAGCGTCCAGTTCGGCGATCTGCTGGTTGCTCAGCGGTGTGTCGCGCGCCGAGATGACCAGGTAGGTGGTGTCGCGGCAAGTCAGTTTTTTGATTTCATCAGTCATCTAGTTCTCCCCATCCACGGACCACGCATTCGCGCAGTCGCATGCGGGCTCGGTAAAGAATCACACGCAGGTTACCGGCGCTGACCGAGCAAGTCTGTTCGATCTCGCCCAGTTCCAAGCCGAGATATTCGCGCATCAGGAATAGCTGGGCGGTCTGCTCGGGGAGCCGGTTCATGCACAATTCCACGATATCGAGCAGTTGCTTGTCGGCGGCTTTCTTTTCGCCGCAGACGGTGTCGATAAACACGTCGGGATGCCACGCATCGTCGGCTGTGAACAGCTGGTCGAATTCTGCCGCGCTGCCTTGCTCTATGCCGTCGTAGTTGAATTGTTCGTAGCGGCGGCGCCGGATCGCGTCCAGGATTTTATTGCGCAGGATCGCCGTCAGCCACGTGCGGAGCGCGGATCGTCCTTGAAAGCTGTGCCACGCCTTGGCCGCACCGAGCAGCGCTTCTTGCACCGCATCCTCCGCGTCCGCCTGAGACGGCAGTTGCAGCCGGGCGAGACGCAGCAGAAACGGCCGCTCGGTGGCAAGCACATCCCAAGGGCTGGCGCTGGTTGGTGTGGTCATTATTAAGCGTGAACGGTTGACGATTCGATTGCCGGGTAGAATTCGCGGTCTTCTTTTTTCATACGCTCATACAGTGTTTTGAGGACGTGGTTAGCTTCATCGCGGAAGCTTTCCGGCTGTTCTTGCAGCAGGCGCGCGCTATTCCATTTCGCCGCGAACGCCAGGTAGGTGCCCGAGATGCCGCTCATTTCGTCGCGGTAGCGCTTGCTCATGCCTGCGAGGCTTTGATTGCCGCTGGCTTCCAAGACAGGG
The DNA here is from genome assembly GCF_009857435.1 of Duganella rivi. GTDB lineage: Bacteria > Pseudomonadota > Gammaproteobacteria > Burkholderiales > Burkholderiaceae_D > Rugamonas > Rugamonas rivi. The sequence goes on along the minus strand of NZ_WWCK01000003.1, from coordinate 664,997 downwards.
TAAAGCAAACGGTCCTCGACCGCCAGATGCAGTTTCACCATGCCGCTCATGCCGATGATGCGCTGCGAGATGTCGGCCGCGTGCTCGGCGATACCGGATTGCACCAGCGTGCGCAGCGCTGCAATGGCGCCCAAGATGTCCAGGTGCTGGTGTTTGAATTTGTCGATGTTCATGATGGTTTCCTGTTAGCGTTAAGTCCTGCGTGCCCGCGAAACGGCATACGCCGCCGCGCGCGACAACAAAATCGGATCGTCGGATGGCGTCACACCGGCAGGTAGATTTACCGGCACGAAGGTGAGATCGTTGCACGTCGCTTGCTCAGCAAGCGCAGTGATGCGCAGGCGACCCAGTGAAACATGGCCGGCGCCTTGCCATGGCAGGCTGGGATCGGTCAAGGAGTCGCCAGTCGCCGGCAATTGCGCCGTAATTTCAAAGTCGGCCGGGCCACGGGCCAGGCGATGCGCGAGTTCGTCTTCCAGGAAGTGATCGGGGAAAGATTGCTCCTCGGCTTCGGTCAGATACTGGGTGCCAGCGGCAGGCGTCACCACGATGCGCGCCGTGACCGCCTCGCCGCTGGCCGAGTGAAACACGAAGGCGTTGTTGGAGAAGTAGGGCGTGGTTGCATACGATGCCGGTGCTGCATGGGCCGCCAACAGGGCTGGTTGGCGTGTGCCGTCAGGGAATGCGGCGTTGTGCGCAGCGATTTTCGCCGGATCCGGCTTCTTCGTCTCTGGATCTGGCACGCGGGCCGCCAGGAAGCTCACGAACGATTGCGGCGTCGCGGCAAAGAAGACTGGCTCGGACAGCAAGACCAAATCCCAATGCTCATCGCCATTGGCAATCCGAACGCCAAGGCCGCGCACCGAGCGGCTCTTGTCGGATACGCCGGGATTGCCGCCGCCTACCGAGAAACGCACGGTTGCGGGAAGCGGGCCGCTCCGAAAGATCGGGCCGTTGATAAAGTCTGCTGCCTGCTCGGCAGGGACGAATTCACCGGTCGCGCAAAAGCCTTTTGCGTGCGAGGCGCGCTTGCCGGCGTGTTTGCCGAAGGTGTTATTCAGCGCATCAATCAGGTCGGATGGGCTCGGTGCGTTATTGATGTTGTGTTCCATTTTATGGCTCCTGAAGTTGGCTTAGTTCGAGCGGCGGCCGAGCGACACTGCATACGCAGGCGCACGCGCCTTCAAGATGCTGTCGTCGGACGGCGTGATGCCCGATGGCAGCGTCACCGGCATAAACACCAGCCCATCGCAGGTGGATTGCGGCGCCACGTTCAGCACGCGCAGTTTGCCCAGCGCGACCCGCTGGCTTCCTTGCCAAGGCTGCGAAGAATCGGTCAAGGAATCGCCAGGCGCAGGCAGTTGCGCGTAAATGGTGAACTCGGCCGTAGCGGCGGCCAGGCGGGAGTTCAACTCGTTTTCGAGGAACAGGTCGGGCAGAGATTGCTCTTCTTGCTCAGTCAGGTAGCGGGTGCCCGCCGCCGGCTCGACCACGATGCGCGCGTGCTGCTCGGTCTTATTGGCAGCCTTGAAGATAAAAGCGTTGGTCGAATAGTAGGGCGTGGTCGCGTACGAGTAGGGGGCCGGGTGCGAAGCCAGCAGGGCCGGCTGATTTTTGGCTTCCGGGTACTTGGCGTTGTGCGCCGCCACTTTTGCCGGATCTGGTTTCTTGGTGGCCGGGTCCGGTACGCGGGCTTGCAGGAAGCTCACGAACGATTCGGGCGTCGAAGCAAAGAACACCGGTTCGGAAATCAGCACCAGATCGTAAGTTTCGCCGCCGCCGCTGATGCGCGCGCCAAGGCCGCGTACAGAGCGGCTCTTATCGGACGCGCCGGGATTGCCGCCGCCGATGGAGAAGCGCACCGTGGCGTCCATCTTCTTTTGCGAAAACAGCGGGCTTTTGACGAATGTATCCAGCTTGGCAGCGGGCGTGAAGTCGCCTTGGGCACAGAAGCCCTTGGCATGCGAAGCGCGCTTGCCGTCGTGCTTGCCAAAAGTGCCGTTCAACGCATCGATTTGCGCCACCGGGCTGGAAGCGTCAACTTGGGCGCCGGCCGGCAGTTGCAGGCCCAGGAAGGAAATCGATACGGCCAGGAAGGCCTTGGTGATAGCGCTAGTGGCGCGAGGGGAGTGGCGAGGGGCCATCATTTTCTCCATGAGATGTGTTCGATGATGATTAGTCGTCGCACCAGCTCATCTGTTACAGCTATTTTTGAAAATGAGGCTCCTCGCCAGGCTGGTCAGCCCCGGCCGCGAGCGAACTGCAAGGCGGTTTCCGCAACGCGGGCGCCTAAATGCTCGGCCGTGCGCAGGTCCGACTGCGACGGCGCGACATCGGCGCCTTGGTCCGCATTCGATTGCGCCGCCGCGCCAAGGAAGAAACCGAGGCGGTTCAGGTCTTCCTCGGAGCCGGTGCTGGAGTTATTGCCCGGCGGGAGGCCGAGGCTGACCCAGTGCATACCGTGCTGGGCGGCGAAAATGGCGATCTGCTGCAAGCTTGCCAATTTATCACCGGAACGCGAGGCCGAGTTGGTGAAGCCCGCCGCCAGCTTGTTTTTCCACTTGCCGCCGGCCGCAAACACGGTTTTCGAGGTCGCGTCCTGGAACGCCTTGAACTGCGCCGACGGCCCGCCCATGTAGGTTGGCGCGCCGAAGATGATGGCGTCCGCCTGTTCCAGTTCTTCCCATGGCAGGTCGTCATCGACCGAGTAAATCTTGGCAGTGATGCCGTCGACCTTGCCCGCGCCCTTGAAAACCGCCTCCGCCTGCTTGGCCGTGTGGCCATAACCGGAATGATAAACGACCGCTACGATTGCTTTGCTCATGGTGCAGTGCTCCTATCGTGATGAATGGTGCTCTAGCATAGGCTGCGGCATTGCCGGTTCGTCACCCTAATTCAGGCAGGTAGTTGCTCTGCTAAAGGAAGGGGGCGAGGGTACGCTGGCACACGGTGACGGCGCAGTAGCGGGACTAGAGTACTTGGACACCCACCACACCGGAGATAGCAAAATGAAGATATTCCCATTGACCATCATCTCAATTGCGTGCGCCATTGGCGCGCCGCTGGCTTCTGCCCAATCAACGATCAGCAAGGCCGATGCCGACCGCTTGGTCGCCATCGCGCAAGCCAACATCGCTGAAGTCGCGGCCGGCAAAATGGCGGTTGAGAAAAGCAGCAATGCCGGTATCAAGCAGTTTGCCCAAACGATGATCGACGATCACAGCAAAGGATTGGCTGAGACGCAGAAAGTGGCCGCCGCCAAAAGCGTCACGCTGCCCACTGAACCCGATGCGGCACATCAGAAAATGGCAGCCGAGTTGAAGCAGTTGTCCGGCGCCGCGTTTGATAAGGCTTACGTCAGCAAGGCCGGCGTGGACGATCATGCCAAGGTGCACGCAGCGCTGAAAAACGATATCGCCAACGCCAAGGACGCGGATGTAAAAGCGCTCGTCACCAAGCTCGAGCCCATAGTCGCCCACCACGGTGAGATGGCAAAGAAACTTAACGCGGCCACCAAGTAAGCGCCGGTTTAAGGAGGAGGGGCTTGCACCTTCGAGATGCGCTCGGCTTGTTCGAACACGCTGCGCGCAGTCAGGTTGAAGCTGGAGATCGGCATCTCGGCCGCCTGCAATGCTCCCACTACCCACGAGTTGCAGTTGTTGAACACGCTGTAGCTGCCGGTCGCTTGGTAGAATCGGTCGGGATTATGTTCCTGCTTGCCCAGGTAGATCGGCTTGCCGTCCGGCGCGGTGGCGATGCTGCGGTCGATGTATTCGACCAGCTTTTGATAACCGCGCTCGGTGATCGCCAGCTTCACCGTATCGCGTGCTTGGGCGCCCAAGGGCGGATTGGTATCGCGGCCGCCCACCTGCAAGGCCGGATAGTCGGACGCAACCAGCGCCTTGACCGCCTTCGACCACGGCGGATGCTCCATCACGAAATATTCGCCATCGCCCCAGCCGACGATCATGTATTTGTGCCCGCTAAAATCGGCGCGCAGCTTGGCGCTGCGGGCGAGGATGTCCGCGCCGTCAAACAGCAGCGCCGTGTGCCAGCCGTATTGCACCACGTAGACCGTGTGCGGCGTGCGCTCGCTGGGTAGGTCGGCTCGGCTTGGAACACTGGCGCAGCCGGCTAGAAGAATCAGGAAGGTCGGAATAAAAAATTGGCGGATGATCGATCTCATCCGCCAATTTTACAACAGCCGATTTGGCTTACTTGGGCCTGCGGGTCGAATACAGGCTAGCGACCACGCTGCCGGTAATCAGCGTCACCACCACGGTCAGCGAGATATGCACCGGCACGTGGAACCAAGGCAAGAGCAGCATCTTCGCGCCGATGAAGCACAGCACCATCGCCAGGCCGTACTTGAGCAGGTGGAAGCGGCTCGCCACGTCAGCCAGCAGGAAGTACAGTGCGCGCAAGCCAAGAATCGCGAACAGGTTCGAGGTGAACACGATGAACGGATCGTTGGTGATCGCAAAGATCGCCGGGATCGAATCCACCGCGAAGATCACGTCGGTTGCCTCGATCAGAATCAGCACCAGCAGCAGCGGCGTCACGTAGCGTTTGCCATCCTTCCACACGATGAACTTCTCGCCGTGATCGGCTTCCGATACCGGCAGCATGCGGCGCGCCAGCTTCAGCACGGCGTTGTTCTTCACGTCCGGTTCTTCGTCCACCGCTTTCAGCATGCGCAGGCCGGTGTACAGCAAGAAGGCGCCAAACACGTACAAGATCCAGCTAAACTCGCTCACCACCCAGGCGCCTGCCAGGATCATGATGGCGCGCATCACAATCGCACCGAGCACGCCGTAGATCAGCACGCGGCGCTGGTACTCGGGCTTGACCTGGAAGGCCGAGAAAATCAGCAGGAAGATGAAGACGTTATCGACCGACAGCGCTTTTTCAATCAGGTAGCCGGACAGAAATTCAAGCGACTTTTGCTCGGCAAGTTCCGGGCCGACCGTGCCTTGGAGATGCCACCACAGGCCGGCGTTAAACAGCAGCGCCAGCGAGAACCAGCCCAGCGACCACAGGCCCGCCTCGCGCGCCGAGACCTTGTGTGCCTTGTTGCCGCCGAAGACCCACAGGTCGAGCGCCAGCATCACCAGCACAAATGCGATAAAGCCCGCCCACATCGGGCCTGAGGCTATGCTTTCTATTCCGTTCATTGCGGTTCTCCGGCTCAGGGTTGAAGTGATAAGGAGGCATGATAGGGATGCTCAATACATCGCACAATTCGAATATACTTGCTTTAATAATCCATAAATTCGATGTATTGAAATGTCTACTCTAAATTATAAGCACCTGCGCTACTTCTGGATGGTGGCGCGCAGCGGCAGCATTGCCAAGGCGGCCGAGCAGCTGCACCTGACGCCGCAGTCGATCTCCGGCCAATTGACCGAGTTTGCCGACACGCTGGGTGTGGAACTATTCCGGCGCGTGGGCCGGCGGCTGGAACTGACCGACACCGGCAACCGCATCCTGCGCCACGCCGAGGACATCTTCAGCGCCGGCGACGCCTTGCTTGACGTGGTGCGCGACCAGTCCATGACGCAGGTGACCACCTTCCGCATCGGCGTGTCCGATTCGGTATCGAAGGCGGTGGCGTGCCAGCTGGTGGCGCCGGCCTTGTCGCTGGAGGAGCCAACGCGGCTGGTGTGCCGCGAAGGGCGCCTGGCCGCGCTGCTGGCCGACATGGCTGTGCACCGGCTCGACCTCATCATCACCGACCGCGCCATGCCCAGCCATCTGAGCGTGCGCGCCTACAGCCATTTGCTCGGCGAGAGCGAGCTGGGCGTGTTTGCCACGGCAGCGCTGGCTGCCACGCTGCAGGGGCCGTTTCCCGAATGCCTGAACCGCGCACCGCTGCTGCTGCCGGGTGAGGATTTCGCCGTGCACGCCAAGCTGATGCAGTGGCTGCACGCGCATGTGCCGCGCCTGCATGTGGTGGGGGAGTTTGATGACAGCGCCATGATCAAGGCTTTCGGCCAATCCGGCGCAGGGCTGTTCTTCGCGCCAGCGGCTATTGCGGCGACCATTTGCGCGCAGTACGGCGTGATGATGCTGAGCACCATTCCGTCGTTGCGCGAGCAGGTCTATGCGATCACCACCGAGCGCCGCATCAGCCATCCGGCCACGCAAGCCATCCGCCAGGCTGCGCGCGAAGCACTGATGTCGGCGCCTGCTTAATTTGCCGCTGTCCAGGTGAAGCGCACGCCATCGCTGCCGTCCGGGATGGGGCCGGGACTATCGGCAATCAGCGCGCCGGTTTGCGGATGGATACGCAGGTAGAAATTGGTTTGCAGCGACATCAGCAGCAGTTCGCCGGTCGGCGTCTCCATCCACTGGAAGCTCTGCGCTATGCCCGGTCTGGCGGCCTGCTGCGAAGCGCTACCATCCGGGCCGATGCTGAGGTAGTTCTCGCCGGCTTGCAAGGCGACGCGGCCCAAGCCCAGATCGCGCACGGTGAAATTCAGCGGCTGGGTCGCGGCGCGGCCGACGGCGGCGCGCAACTGCACCTGCTTGTCGTAAGGGATAGGGCGCATCAAACCGCGCGGGTGCGGCTGGTCGATGGTGATGCTGTCGAAGTCCGCCGCACCGCCGTTTTGCTGGCCGGTGTTGTAGTTGAACAGGGCGTAGCGCACACCCTGGAAGGTGGTCAGCTGGAAGATCATGGTGAACTCCTCGCCGATGGGCTGGAACTGCTCGCCATCGAGCGAATAGCTGAAGCGCGCCTTCTCGGTCAAGAAATCGCACTCGGCGCGCAGCCAAATGCGCGTGGCGGTGAGCGGAATCCGCGTGGTTTGATTGCGTGCCTGGTCGAACAAAGCCAACGACAGCCTGCTCTCCTTGCGTTCCACGCCCAGTGCGGCGTAAGGTAGGTTGAGGAGGGCGAGGCCGGCGACGTCGTTGTTCAGCAGTCCCGCCACATCCAGCGCCACGGTCGGCGTCGACATCGGGCCGATGGCGCGCTGCGTCAGCGAATTGCGCGCGTCCCAGAATGAGGCGGCCGGCATGGAGCGCAGGCGCAAGAAGCCGGGGCGCTCGCTCAATGACCAGCGCTCTTCAACCGGCACATGGTTCCACTGCCACAGCGGCTTGAGTGTAGGCTCGGAGAAGTCGTCATTGCGGGTGAACGGCACTTGCACCGGCTGGCGCTCTGCGGTGCGCGGCTTGACCCATGTGCGCGGATTGCGTCCCAAATTACCGGGCAGGCCAAAATACGGCCAGCCGTCCTTCCACGTAATCGGCGCAAGGCTAAGCAGGCGGCCGACCGAGTTATAGTCCATCATCGAGAAGCCCCACCATTCACCGGCCGCGGTCAGCACGATGCCGCCTTGGTGCATGGCGGTGGCATCGCGCGAGGCGGGATTGGGCGGGGACACCTCGAACGGATACTGCTTGTTGTTCAGGCGATAGCCGCGCACCAGGCCGAAGCCTTCGTCCTTGCTGATCGCCTGATTGACTTCGTACGGCCCGTAGACGGAATCGGCGCGCGCCGCCGGCATGCGGAAGCCGCCCGCATAGTTCGCGCTCAAAATGTAGTACTTGCCGCCGATTTTGTAGAAGTGCGCACCTTCGCCCATGCCGTCGGTCTTGGCAAACAACACCTTCTCGGTGCTGGGCACAATGTCCAGCAAATCGTCGGTCAGCTGCGCGATGTGCATATCCTGATGGCCCCATACCGCGTAGGCCTTGCCGTCATCATCAAACAGCACCGACACATCATGCAGGCTGCGCTTCATCTCCCAGTGCACCCACGGCCCGCGCGGATTGATGGCGGAGTAAATTTGCGTGGCGCGTCCATTCACATTGGTGAAGATGTAGAACACGCCGTTCCGGTAGCGCAGGCTGGGCGCCCAGATGCCTTGGCCGTAAATATTCTTGCCGTCTTCGAGCCGGTACGCGGGGCCGAAGTCCAGCCGCTCGGCGGCGTAGCTGAGGAACTCCCAATTGACCAAGTCCTTCGAGCGCATCACCGGCAGGCCGGGCATCGCGTGCATGGTGGTGCCGGTGAGGTAGAACCACTCGTTCACGCGAATGATGTCTGGGTCGGAGAACTCGTCGTAGAACAGGGGATTGGTGAAGGTGCCATTGCCGTTATCCGGCGTCCATGTAAGCGTGGATTGCGCGCGGGCCGGTTGGATGAGTAGCGCTGCGGCCAGTATCAGCAAGGCGGCTGGGTTCATTGTCTCTCCTTTTTTGTGCCAATGTTAGCGCAATCACAATCGATTGTCAGTCAGAATTGATCCAGCGTGGCAGCACCTGAACTTAGAACTCGACGCCTGCGGTCAGCCCCAAAGTGCGCGGTGCGCCCAGCACAAGATAGCCCGCACCTTGCGCCCCCCCGGCCGAGGCCCAGTAGTTTTTATTGGTCAGGTTATCGACGCGGGCGCGCAGCGTGAGGTTGTAGTTATTGACCGTGAACGCGTAGCGCGCACTCGCATCCAGACGATTCCACGACGGCAGCTCCTGCGTATTGGCCGCATTCACCGCTTGCGACGCCGTATGCAGCGCGCGCGCCGATATGCTCAAGCCGCGCACACCCGGCACGTCCCAATCGACGCCGATATTCGCTTGCGCATCCGGCACGCCGATGACATCCTTGCCGCTGGTGCTTTGCGTCGCATCCAGCAGCGTAGCGCCGCCGAGCACACGCAGGCCGCGCAGCGGTTCGCCGTAAGCCGTCAGCTCAAAACCGCGATTCAACTGCGCGCCGTTGATGCCGAAGATCTTGGTCGTCGCATCCAGTACACCAAGTGGCTGCGCGGTGCGGAACAGCGCAGCGCTGGCGCCGTAACGTCCACCGTCATATTTCACGCCGGCTTCCTTTTGCACCGATTTGTACGGCGCAAAGATCTGGCCGACGTTGACGGCGGTTGATCCCGCAATCGCCCCTTGCTGCAAGCTCTCCACGCGATTTGCGTACAGCGATACCTGCGGAGTCACCTTGTAGACGATGGCGGCGATCGGCGTGTTGGCGCTCTCGCTGTAGTACGCGTTTTGCTTGTTGGTGTTGTAGGCGTAGCCGACCTGCTTGATGTTCTGGTGACGCACGCCCACCGTCAGCAGCAAGGTATCGTTGAGGAAGCCCATGCTGTCCACCACGGCCTCGCTTACCAGCGTGACTTTGTTGGTGGTACGCGGATCGGCGAGGCTGTTGCCGAAGGTGGTCAGCGCCGGTAGCGCCAACACCGGAGGATTGTACAGCGTAGTATTCTGGTAAGCCGACGTCGCATAGGCGTTGCGCGAATCGAGGTCGAAGCCGGTAGTGGTGAACGCCAGCTTGTGGCTCACGTCACCGGTACGCAGCGCCGCGCGCAGGCCGATCTCGCCGGTCTTGATGTGATCTTCGCGCGCGTTATCGAAGCGGCGTATCTGGCCCGTGCCGGTGATCGTCACCAAGTTCAAAGTGCTGGCGAGACGATTCAACTCGTGACCGCGGCGGCCGCCTAACGAGGCCCACGCCACCACGTCCTTGCTGATATCCCACTCGCCGCGCAGCGTGCCGAAGACATCGCGCTCGCTGGAAAAGTCCCATGGCTGGCCGTAGTTGGACGACGCATCCGGCGCTGCCGGCAGCGGGATGGTTGCGGCCACATTCACCGCCGGACGAGCGTTAAACAGCTTGCTATCCTGCCATCCCCAGTCGGCCGACAAGCGGAAACCACGGCCGCGATAATCGACGCCGATGACGGCCATTTGCAGATCGCGGTCTTCGTTGGCGATGCCGTCGCCGCCTTTGCGCTGCACCGCGTTCACGCGCACGCCGGCGCGGTTCTCTTCACCAAAGCGGCGCGCTATATCGGTGGCGAGATAGGTTTGCTTACCGCTCTGCAGACCGGCCGATACCTCGGTCAGATCGCGATTCGGCGCGCGTTTTGGCAGCAGATTGATTGCGCCACCAATACCGCCGCCCGAAGGCGACGCGCCGTTCAGGAAGGTATTCGCGCCACGGAAAACTTCCACGCGCTCCAGCAGTTCCGCCGAAATGTACTGGCGCGGCAGCACGCCGTTCAAGCCGTTGTAGGCCAGATCGTCAGAGTTAAGCGGGAAGCCGCGAATCACATACAGCTCTTGATAATTGCCGAAGCCGCGCGCCACGCGCACGCCGGGATCGCTTTGCAGCACATCGGCCACGCTGTGCGCCTGCTGATCTTGAATGAATTGCTGCGTGAAGTTGGTGCTGTTGAACGGCGTGTCCATCACGTCCATGGTGCCGAGCAGGCCGACGCGGCCGCCCTTGGCAACCTGGCCGCCGCCATAGGTCTTGGACAAGCCGGCCGCCGACGCATCGGCGCTGGCGCTGACAACCACGGATTGCAGTGGTTCGTCAGTGGTTTGGGCTAAGGAGGGGAGGGAGGTGAGCGAAGACAGAACAAGAACGGGAAGACGGCGCATATTTCAGTTTAAAGATGAGAATGATTGCTATTATCATCTATATTGCACCGTCCGTGGTCTCCCCAAAGTAAGAGATTTCCCTTATTGCGCCAGCGGCGCGGCTACGTCACGCACGCCAACCAGTCCAAGGATGGTCAGCAGCACGTTCTGCGGCGCCGTGTGGGCGTTTTGCGGCGACCACCATTCCAGCTTTTCCGAGTGATAGCCGCCCGAGCTGCCGCCGCCGGACATGGTGATAGCCGGCACGCCCAGGCTCATCGGCAGATTGGCGTCCGTCGAATGCGGGGTGTCCAGCAGTGCAGGGCGGCCTTGCACGGTGGCTGCCGCCAGCGCGGTCTTGACGATGACGGCGTCCTTGCCCATTTGGCCCGCTGGGCGGTCACCAATCAGCACCACCTCGGCGCGCAGCGCATCGCTATTCCAGCGGCGATTGGTATCGGCCACGCCTTGCTGGATGGCGTCCTTGATTTGCTGCTCGGTCTTGGCCAGTAGCGCCGCATCCGCCGAACGGATATCGATCAGCATTGACGCCTCGGCCGAAATGCTGTTCACCGACTGCCCGCCTTGCACTACGCCGACGTTGAAGGTGACCTTGGGCTGCGCCGGCACGCGGATTTCGTCGATGCGCGCAATCACGCGGCCCGCCGCATGCACCGCAGATGGCAAACCGAAGCCCTCGTAACTATGTCCGCCCGGCCCATGCAGCGTGACTTTGAAACGGCGGCTGCCGGTGCCCTGATACGTCACCGGATCGCCGTTGACGCCCAGTGCCGGCTCCAGTCCAACGAAGGCCTTGATGTCCTTGCGCTGACTGAACAAATACTTCACGCCTTTCAAATCGCCCAAGCCTTCCTCGCCGACGTTGGCGACGAACAGCACATCGCCCTCGGTCGGCACGCGCGATGCTTGCAGCGCATGCGCGATGGTCACCATGGCGGCCAGTGAACGGCCGTTGTCGGCAATGCCGGGCGAGTAGTAGCGGCCATCCTTTTCATGCACCGTCAGGTCGGTGCCGGCCGGGTAGACGGTGTCCAGGTGAGCCGCCAGCGCTACCACCGGCCCCTTGCCGCTGCCGCGATAAGTGCCCAGCACATTGCCTGCACCGTCGATCTGCACGTCCTGCAAGCCGGCCGTCTTCAAACGCTCGGCGATATTGCGGGCGCGCGCTTCCTCGGCAAAAGTCGGCGCCGGAATGGCGTTGATGGCAAAGGTATTGGCGGTGGTCGTGGCCTCATTGTTTTCAATGTAGGCCAGCGCTTGTTTCACTGCGGGCTGCGCAGCGATGCGCGCCAGTTCTTTTTCTTGCGCGTGCGCGGGCAAGGTCGCTGCAATCGCAAGGCTGAGTAGCAAGTGCTTCATGAAACTCCAGAAGGTGTCGGCAGCGTGGCGATCAGCGCCAGCAGCGCGTCCACGTCCACCGGTTTGACATAGTAATGATCGAAGCCCGCGATGCGTGCCTGTTCGCGGTCTTCGTGCCGGCCGTAGCCGGTGATCGCCACCAGCGCGGCGTGCGCGGTAGCCGGCAGGGCGCGCAGGCCGCGCGCCAATTCGTAGCCGCTGATGCCGGGCAGGCCGATATCGAGCAGGCACAATTGCGGAGCGCGCGCTTGCGCCACTTCCAGCGCCTCCATCGCGCTGTGCGCAACGCTTACCTTGTGGCCGGCCGTTTCCAGCAGCAGTTGCAGGGTTTGCGCGGCGTCGACGTTGTCGTCCACCACCAGCACGCGCAGTTGCTGCGACGGGGCGCTCGCTTGGCTGGCTGGCGCGGCGGCCGGCTGTTGCGGCGTGCCGGGCAGCGTGATGATGAAGGTGCTGCCTTGCTGCTCGCCGGCGCTTTCGACCGCCACGGCGCCGCCGTGCAGCTCCACCAGCGACTTCACCAGCGCCAGGCCGAGACCCAATCCGCCTTGCGAGCGATCCGAATTGCGGTCGGCCTGCGCGAACAAATCGAATACATGGCTGCGCAAGTCCGCCGACATGCCGATGCCGTTATCGCTGACCACCAGCTTGACGTTGGCGCCGTCCGCGTAGGCGGCCAGTTGGATCTCGCCGCCGGTGGGCGTGTACTTGGCCGCATTGTTCAGCACATTGACCAGCACCTGCACCAGCCGCTTGTGATCACCGTTGACCAGCAATGGCGACGGCGGCAGCTTGACCTCAAAGCGATGCTGGCGCGCTTGCATCAGGGGCTCGGCCTGTTCTACCGCATCGGCGACGATTTGCGCCACGTCCAGCGGTGCGCGCGTCAGCGTTACCAGCCCGCGCGTCACGCGCGACACGTCCAGCAAATCGTCCACCAGCCGCGTCATGTGGTGCACCTGCCGCACGATGATGCCGGCGGTGCGCCGCACGGCGCCCTCGCTGGCATGGCCGCTTTGCAGCAGCTGCGCGCCGGCGCTGATCGGCGCCAGGGGATTGCGCAGCTCATGCGCCAGCATGGCGAGGAATTCATCCTTGCGGCGATCCGCTTCGCGCAGCTGGCTTTCCGCCCGCAGGTGCTGCTTTTCTTTTTCCTGCAAGGCGGCGGCCATGGCGTCCAGCGCGCGCGCGAGGTCGCTGATTTCTTCCTTGCCGTAAGCGATGCCGCTGCGCGCCTCCAACGTGCCGGAGGCGATGCGGTTGGCGGTATCGGCCAGCTGCTTCACGCGGCGCAGCACCAGGACATCGCCGACGAACCAGGCAGCCAGCAAGGCAAGAATGATGGTTGCGCCAAGCGCCGCCAAATCCAGCATCTGGTCATGGCGCGCATTGGCGGTGATCGCGTCGGCTGGAATGCCGATGGTGACGGTGTAATCGGTCAAGCCGTTATTGCCGACGCGGGCGAAGCGGTGCAGGCGCGATACGCCGTCCGGCCCCACCAGCGTGACCGGCTTGCCCGGTTCGGCCGCCATGGCGTTGCGCATCTCCGGCGACACCTGCTTGCCGTACCAGTCATCCGGGTTGGGCTTGCGCGAGATGATCTTGCCCTCGGAGTCGGTGGTCAGCAGCAGCGATCCCGGTGGCAGCTGGATGTCGGCCACGAAGCGGTCTAGCCGCGTGAGGTCGAGCGACGCAAACACCACCGCCGTGACGCGCTGCTGTTCGTCCAGCACCGGGTAGGTGAGGTTGACGGTGTGCTTCAGGATCACGCGGCCGAAGACGTAGCCGCCGGCGACGAAGCGGCGCAAGTGCACGGCGCGGCGGAAGTGCGAGCGGTCGGCCAGATTGACCTTGGTATTAAACGGTACGCCGCTGCAGGCAACGTCGCCGTTCAAGCGTATCAGCCCGAGGTTGGAGTAGTCGGGGTTCTCGCGCAGGATGTTGGCGGCTAGTTGATTGCAATGCGCTTCATCGTCGGCCAGGTTGGGAATGCTGGCCATATCGCGCAGAATTTGGCGCGCACCGGCGATCGATTGCGCTTCGTTAGCCGCCGCCAGATTGGTCAGGCGCTGAAGATTCTCTTCCGCCACCGCCACCGCATGATCGCGTTCGCGCTGGCCGTTAATGAAGGTCATCACCGTAATCGGCGCGATCGCCAACAGCACTAGCAAGACCAGGCGGCTGCGCAAGCTGTTGAGCTGGAAAAGCAAGAAAGCCATGCGTCTGCGATTCATTTTGGTAAAGATTAATTCTACTTCAATCCGCCCACCGCGCAAGCATCTGCTTTAAGCGTCTGGTATCCTATTGGTGTTAACTAACGAGGATTTTATGCAGTTCACAACAAAAACAGTTTGCCGCGCGCTGGCGCTGGCCTTTATCGGCGCTGCGGGCGCCGCCTCCGTGCAAGCGGAAGACATCATCAAGATTGGCCACGTGGCCGCCACCTCCGGCCCGATCGCCCACCTTGGCAAAGACAATGAGAACGGCGCCCGCATGGCGGTCGAAGAGTTGAACGCCAAGGGCGTGGTCATCGGCGGCAAGAAATACAAAGTGGTCTTGCTGGCTGAAGACGACGCCGGCGATCCAAAGCAAGCCACCACCGTGGCGCAGAAACTGGTGGACGCCAAGGTGCAAGGCGTGATCGGCCACGAGACTTCGGGCACCACCATCCCAGCCTCGCGCATGTACTACGACGCGGGCATTCCGCAGATTACGCCGTCGGCCAGTTCGCCGGCCTACACGCGCCAGCGCTACAACACCACCTTCCGCAACATCGCCAACGACGAGCAGCTCGGCCCTGCGCTGGCGCGTTACGCCATGCAGAACATGCAGGCCAAACGCATCGCCGTGGTGGACGACCGCACCGCCTACGGAAAAGGCCTGGCCGATGAATTCAGCAAAACCGTCAAGCGCACCGGCGCGGCGACCGGTTCGAGCATCGTTTCGACCCAATACACCAACGACAAGGCCACCGACCTGACGGCGATCCTGACCGCCATCAAAGCCACCAAGCCGGATATGATTTTCTTCGGCGGCATGGACGCGGTAGCCGCGCCGATGCTGCGCCAGATGAAGCAACTGGGCTTCCCGATCAAGTTCATGGGTGGCGACGGCATGTGTTCGGACTCGGTGCCGCGTTTGGCCGGCGAGGGCATGAGCGACGGCCAGGTGATCTGCGCGGAAGCGGGCGGCGTGGAGCCGTCGCAGGAAAAAGGCATGGCCGATTTCCGCGCCGCCTACAAGAAAAAGTACGGCATCGAAGTGCAGACCTACGCGCCGTACACCTACGATGCGCTGATGACCATGGTGGATGCGATGCAGAAAGCGGGTTCGCCTGATCCGGTCAAGTACCTGCCGGTGCTGGCCAAGATCAAGCACAAAGGCGTGACCGGCACCATCGCCTTCGACGCTCGCGGCGACGTGCAAGACGGTGTACTGACCATCTTCACCTTCAAAGACGGCAAGCGCCAAAAGCTCACCGTGATGAAGTGATTTATACCTCGCTCCACTGCCGCAGCAGGTTGTGGTAGTGGCCTGTGAGGCCGACCATCTCTTCGCAATCACCTAGCTTTGCGCGCAGGGCCTGGATGTTGCGGTCGAGGTCCAGCAGCATGGAACGGCGCGCATCGTCGCGCACCATGCTCTGGGTCCAGAAGAACGAGCAAACGCGCGCGCCGCGCGTGACTGGCTCCACGCGGTGCACGCTGGTCGATGGATACAGGATCAAATCGCCGGCCGGCAGTTTGACTTCGTGCACGCCATAGGCATCTTCAACGATTAATTCACCGCCGTCGTATTCCTCCGGTTCGCACAGGAACAGGGTAGAGGAGACGTCGGTACGCATCCACGGCGCGGCGCCGGAAATGCGGCGCATCGAGCCGTCGATGTGATTGCCGTAGTGCTCACCGCCCGCATAGCTGTTGAACATCGGCGGGCAAGTGCGCAGCGGCAGTGCCGCCGAGAAGAACAAGGGGCTGTTGGCCAGCGCGTCCAGCACGATCTGCCCCAGTTCACGCGCCAGCGGCGAATTTTCCGGCAGCTGGCGATTCTGTTTTACCTGCGCGCCCTGCGTGCCGACCGTGGCGCGGCCATCCACCCAGTTGGCCTCATCGAGGCGCTGGCGGATGGCGCGAACCTGGTCTAGCGTCAGGACGTTCGGGATGTGCAGCATCATCTTGCAAAGACTCCGTGATTAAACGCCCGGTGGCGGGCCGCCTGCGCCGGGGCCAGGGCCGCCTGGCCCGCCTGGGCCGCCCGGACGCGGGCCCCAGCCGCCGCCTTCTTCCTTCTCGGCCGACGAGGCGGCGCCGCCAAAACGGTAGGACAGGCCGACATAGAATACACGGCCATCGAAGCGGCGGGTACTGGTCTCGCGCAGGGCCGCGCTATTGATGACAGTTTCCATCTTGTTGGTGTTGAACAGATCCGTCACGTTGGCCACCAGCGTCAGTTGCGGCGTGACGGTGTGGCGCCAGCTCATATTAAAGGTGTGGTTAGGCGAACGATAGCCTTGGCCGGACAGGGTCTTGCCCATCATTTGCAGTGCCATCTGGATCTGGTTGGCGGCATCGTACTGGTAGTTCAGCCGCGCGCGGCCGCTCAGCGAGTTGGCGGTGCGGGTCACCAGCAAGCCGGTGTCGTCGTAGAAGCTTTGCTGCGAACGGGCCAGGTTGCCGCTGGTGTTCAGCGTCAGGGTTGGCGTCAGTTTGCCGCTCACCGTGAATTCCAGACCGCTGGAGTGGCTGCCTTCGCCGTTGGCCTTGGTGGTCAACAGCACGTTCGGCGCCACGAAGTAGCGGTAGTCGACGATGGCGTCGGTGTCGCGGCGGTAGTAGCCGCGCAGATTGGTTTCCAGTCCGCCGAATTTGGTTTCGTAGCCGACTTCAAACGAATCGGTCTTGGTCGGTTTCAGGTTCGGGTTACCCGACGAGACGTTGAATTCGTCGCGGTAGGTCACGTACGGATTCAGGTCGTTGGCGTTCGGGCGGCGAATCCGGCGCGCATAGGCGAAGCGGATGTTGGCCGTGTCGGTCGCCTTGTACGTGGCGAAGAAACTAGGTATATAGTTTATATAATTATTCTTTGCCTTGACGCCGCCGGTGATCTGGTCGATGTCCATGTCGGTGTACTCGGTGCGCAGGCCGGCCAGTGCGCCCCAGCGCTCGTTCAGGCGCATTTGGTAGCTGGCGTACAGCGCGTACACGGTTTCATCGAGTTCGTAAGCGTTGGTGCGGCCGGTATTGACCTTGGCGATGCCGGTGACCGGGTCGATGTCGGTGTACAGCGTGTTGAAGCTGCTGTTATTGGTCGCCACCTTGTAGCCGGCCTTGGCGGTGCCGCCCCACAGCGGACGCTCGTAGTCGCCGGTGAAGTCGGCAATGTGGGTGCTGAACTCGTTGTGCTGGCTGGCGCGGGTGTCAAGCATGCCCGGCGTGGCGTAGTCATTGCTGTAGGCGCTGACGTTGTCGTTTTCCGAGGCCGATACGCGCAGGTCGATTTTCAGCGTTTCGCCCGGCAGTTCGCCTTTGTGGTCGTAGCGGCTGCCCCATGCGAAGTTCTTGCTGTCGCCGTTGCGGACGGTGCTGCGCACATAGTCGTTGGCCGGAATCAGGCTGGTGGCGCCGTTGATGTAGTGATCGCTGCCGCGCTGGTCGTTGGTGCGGCTGTTGTAGTTGACGCTGCCGGTCAGGGTGTCGGTCTGGTTCAGGTTGTAGCTGACTTGACCGTTCAGGGCGGCCATATCGTTCAGGCCGCGGCCAACCGACTCCTGGCTGCTGTGCACGAAGTTGCCGGTGGCTGGATCGAGGCGGTCACGGGTGACCTCGGCAACCGAATTGCGGCCGTCGTGGCGCACGTTGGCGCTGCCCTGGAAGCCCCACGGGCCTTCGTTGTAAGTGGCGTTGACGGCGCTGTTGTAGCGGCCGGCGGTGCCGGTGTTGCCGTTGACGGTGGCAAAGCCGCCCGGCTTGCGGTTGCGGCGCATCACCAGATTCAGGATCGGGCCGCCGCCGGCTTCATTGCCGAACTGGGCGCCGGGATTGTTGATGACCTCGATCGACTCGATATCGTCGGCAGCCATGGCTTGCAAGGCCGGGCCGCGGTTTTCGCCTTGCAGCATGGCCGACGGCTTGCCGTCCACCATGATCTGTACGTTCGAGCTGCCGCGCAGTGTGATGCTGCCGTCGGGATCGACGTTGACCGATGGCACGTTGTTGAGCGCATCGGCAGCGGTGCCGTTGGTGCTGGAAACATCGGATTTCACATCGTACACTTGGCGGTCGATGCGGTTGGTGGGGCGCTCGGCGGACACAGTTACCTCCGGGACGACAGCCTCCTTGGGTTTGGCGGTCGTAGCGGGCTTGATGGCTGGCTTTTCGGGAGTGGTGGTTTGGGCGTAAGCTGGCAGAATAGCGCTGCCGGTAAGGCAGCAGGTAAGCAGAATCTTTTGCATGATTTCGACGGCACACCGTCACTGTACGGTAGAGTTGCCATTATACCAGCGGGTTATAAGGCAAATAACGGCATTTACGCTTCTTTACCTTAGCTTTACATAGAGAGGAACACGGCATGGCACGCGGCACAGCGCACATCGGTGCGGACAGTTACACCACCCAGATCGAGGTCGGCGGGCACGCGCTGACCGGCGATGAACCGGCCCGCAACGGCGGTCAAAATGCCGGCCCGGCGCCGTACGAATATTTGCTGGCCGGGCTGGGCGCCTGCACCGCCATCACGCTGCGCATGTACGCCGACCGCAAGCAGTGGCCGGTGACGGCGGTGGACGTGGCTATGCACCTCACCCATGCCGACGACGGCGCCATGCTGATCCGCCGCACGCTCACCATCAGTGGCGCAGTCGACGCCGCCCAAAAAGCCCGCATGGCCGAAATCGCCGAGAAAACCCCGGTCACGCTTACCCTCAAAGCCGGACTACAAATCGACACTGACGTGATGTAGATCTTTTTATCGCCCTCGGGGAACCCGGTGCTTTGCTGTGGTGTCTAACTACAGCAAGTTGAGCCGTGTGAACTTACCTTGGGGGATGTTATGAAGCCGATGCGATATCTGGCGGGGCTGGTTGCGCTCGCTTTCAGTTGCGGTGCCGTGGGGGCGCCGTTGTTGGTGGAAGGGTTTGAGGATGTGGCGGCGTTGCCGGCGAGTGGCTGGGCGTTGATTAATGCGTCTACGCCGCCCGGCAGTACTGGCTGGTTTCAAGGGAATCCGGCCTTTTTTGCGGCCCCATCCGGGCCGCCTTCGTCCTATATTGCGGCCAATTTTAACAACGCGGCGTTCGGTGGAACCGTCAGCAATTGGCTGTTGACGCCGCAGGTGCTGGTGGCAAATGGCGAGTCCTTGCAGTTCTCGCTGCGCTTGCTTGGCGAGGGCTTGCTGGATCGCGTGGAGGTGTATGTCAGCGATAGCGGCGCGAGTACCAATCTTGCGGACTTCTCATTGCTGGCGGCGTTTGAGTCCCATGTCGATACCGGCTGGCGGGACTATGCGCTGCTGGTCAGCGGGCTCTCTGAGCCGGCTGACGGGCGGTATGCGTTCCGCTATGTCGTTGACGACACTAGCATTAACGGCAATTACATCGGGATAGATTCGGTCAGCATCAACGCCATTCCTGCGCCGGGCACGGTAGCGCTGATTTGCCTTGGCGCGGTCGCGCTGCTTGGCGCGCGCCGTCCACGCAGGCAATGGCTGGCGGCGGCCGGCATGGCGACGGCTGCGCTGGCGGCGCAGGCCGGCACCGACGGCCTGATGAGCTTTCCTCACGTGCAGGTGCAGGCCCAGCCGGTCGCGCCGTCGGCAGCGGGGCAGGGCGGCTTCATGGCTTACAAGGATCCCGTTACGGGACAGTTGACGGGGCCGAATCCTGAACAGGCGGCGTTGCTGCTGGCTGCCGCTGCGCGCGCGCCGGCGCCGTTGTTCAAGCAAGCGCCGCCGGCGCCACGCCCGTCGCACGGCGGCATTAGCCTGATGCTCGATGAGCGGCAAGTGCGCTACGCTGTGGCGCGCAAGGCCAGCGACGGCAGCATCACGGAAAGCTGCGAACCGGCAGCGGGAGAACGCAAATGAACCCGCTATTGCGCGCACTGGCCGCCTTGCTGCTTTGCTGTGCTCACGCCCTCGCATGGGCGGCTGCCACCATTACCATCGTCAATGGCGACCCGCCTGGCGTTGGCTTTAATGACGCCTCGCCGGTGGCGCCGGTTGGCGGCAATACCGGCACTACGCTCGGCATCCAGCGCCTCAATGCCTTCCAGGCGGCCGCCAGCAAGTGGGGCGCGACGCTGAACAGCAGCGTGCCGATCCGCGTGCTCGCTACGTGGGACGCCTTGCCGTGTACCGACACCGCCGCCGTGCTCGGCAGTGCCGGCGCGTTGGAGGTGTTTGCCGATTTCCCCGGCGCGCCGCAGCGCCACGCGTGGTTCGGCAAGGCCGAAACCAACAAGCTCATCGGCTTCGATGCCGACCCGGATACACCTGATATCCGGGCGCGCTTTAACGTCAATCTTGGCCAGCCCGGCTGCTTCACCGGTTCGCCTTTCTATCTCGGGCTTGATAACCAGCATGGGCCCAATACCGATCTGGTCACGGTGCTGCTGCACGAGTTCGCGCACGGCCTCGGCTTCCAAACCTACACCGACGACCAAAGCGGCGAGCTGCTGGCTGGCATCCCCAGCATCTGGGATTACTTCCTGCTCGACACCAGCACCGGCAAGACATGGAAGGATATGAACAACGCGGAGCGGGCGGCCTCGGCCGTGAAATCTGGCAAGCTGGTGTGGAGCGGCGTGCAGGTCACCAATGCCGCGCAGATTGTTTTAAACGCCGGCACGCCGATCCTGACTATCTTGTCGCCGCCGGGACTGGCGGGCGTGATCCAGGTCGGCACGGCAGCGTTCGGCCCGCCGCTGAGCACGCCCGGACTGACTGGCGAAGTGATGCCGGTGGTCGATACGCCGCCAGATCTCGGCCTGGCCTGCACGCCGCTGTCGGCGGTCAATGCGCTGGCGGTCAAAGGCAAGATCGCCTTGCTCGATCGCGGCGTGTGCACCTTTGTGGTCAAGGTGCGCAATGTGCAAGACGCGGGCGCGATTGGTGCCATTGTCGTGGACAACGTTGCCGGTGCGCCGCCGCCGGGGCTGGGTGGCAGCGATCCGCGCATCGTTATCCCGGCCGTGCGCATCACGCTGGAGGATGGCCTGGCGCTTAAGCAAGCCATTGCCGGCCGCACGCGCACGCACTCGGGCTTGTTTGCCAATCTCGGCGTCAATCTTGGCGTGCGGGCCGGCACCGATCCGCTGGGCAGGGTGCTGATGTATGCGCCGCGCCCGAATCAGCCGGGTTCGTCGGTGTCGCACTACGACACCAGCGCCACGCCTAACCAGTTGATGGAGCCGGCCATCAATGCCGACTTGCGGCATGAGGTGCAGCCGCCATTCGACCTGACCTTGCCGCTATTGCAGGATATCGGATGGTAAGCAACCGGCTCAGGCCGGCGCTGTGGTGACGTAGTCGAAGATGCGCTCCGCGCACTCTTCGGAGATGGTGATGAAGCGGGCGCCGTTGCGGTAGCGGCCCTGGGTGCCGATGGCCGCGCTGTGCAGCACGGTCAGCGTGATCTCGTTGCGCAGCGGGCTGCCGGGGAAGCTGAAATTGAGGATGAACTGCTCGTTGGCGGGCAAGGGCTGATTGCTGACAAACGCGACACCCATCCGCGAGATATCGATGATCTGTGCGGGCAGTGGGTTTTGTTCGTGAATGTCGGTGATGTAAGCGTCTACCTGTAGCAGCCGCCTTACATGCTCGCGTCGCGCGTCCATCGTTGTTTGGGATAACCGCTAAAAGCAATAGTATGACAGATTCACGGGAGCAATTCGAATAGCAGCAGCTGCGTCACTTGCGTCTTGCTAAAATTGTCATCGGAAATCAACACCAGGCTGCGGTGGCCGTTGGCCAATGCCGGCCCCAGCGCCATGCCTTCGAGGTTGTCGATGATGGGCAGGTGCAGCGTGCCGAGGTCGAGCACCAGGCGCTTTTTCACCAGCGTGTAGCTGGCGTCTTTCAAGCTGGGCAGGTGCTGGATATCGCTGGCGCCATTGGTGTCGATTTCGTACAGGCGCACGTAGTCCTTGTACGAACCGTCGTCGGCTTGCACGCCGGCGCGCTCCATCACCAGCACGCGCGAGGCCCCCAGCGCCAGGATCTCCGAGATGCCGTTGTCGGCATACTTGCCTTTGCCCGGCGCAGCCGGAATCGCCTCCAGCGGATAGGCGTACTGGCCCAGCACCTTGCCGTCGCGCGCGAAGTGGGTGATGCGGTTGACCGCGCCTTGCGACGGGGTTGGCTCCGGGCCGTCCTGATACATCGGGCCTTCCAGCGATACCCACAGGCTGCGCCCATCCGGCGCAAAGGCCAGGCCTTCAAAAGCCTGATTATTGCGCGGCCCAAATTTATGTTCCTTCGATACCGTGAACAGCGGCGGCAGCGGCAACTCGGACTGGTGATGGCCATCCGGCGCGGCGCGGCGAATGAAGGGATCGAGCCCTAGCCCGACATCGCCTTCGCTGCCGTACCAGATGCTGCCATCCTGTGGATCGACGCGTATCGTTTCCAGATCTGGCACCACGCCGTTGCTGCGCTTGTATTCTTCCTTGGATGGGTAAGGGCTGCCGTCCGCTTGCAGCAGCGCGGCCACGCCGGTCAGCTGCACCGAATGGAAAGCTTGCGCATCGTACGACAGCTTGGCGCGATAGTAGCGCGCCGGATTGAATTGCGAACGGTCGTCGCTAATCATCACCCATTCATCGCGCGCGGCGTCGTAATCGATGCCGGACAGGCCGCCAACCATGGTGCCATGATATTGCTGGCGCCACGGCAAACGCTGTTCACCGATGAAGCGCAGGCTGGAGATGGTGGTTTCCGGGGCGGCTGGAGTACGCGGCGCGAACGGCGCGCAGGCGCTCAGAGCAAGCGCGCAGGCAAGGATGAGTAACGTCTTTTTCATGCAGCTTAGTTCTTGGGCGAGCAGTTGGGGCACAGGCCTTTGATCAGGAAGTCGATTTCCTGCGCGGTAAAGCCGTCCGGCAGCTTGATCTTGCGCGGCAGCGACACGTCGGTAAAGCAGGTCAGCTGTTCGCAGTTGGTGCATTGGAAGTGCGCGTGTTCGTGCGCGCGATGGCCGGCGCCGCCGCTGAAGCGCCATACCTGGTCGGCGCCGGCGATGCGGTGAATCAGTTCATTTTCGGTCAGCCACTCCAGCACGCGGTACAGCGTGACGGAGTCCAGCTCGGCGTGCGCCAAGTGGGCCTGAATCTCGTGATGGGTCAGGGACTTGGACTGCGCCAGCAGGAAATCGAGTACCAGCACGCGCTGGCGGGTGACGCGGGCGCCGGTGGCGCGGATCTGTGTTTCGGCAATGGAGGTTTGCATCCCGCTATCTTAACACGCTAGAATACTGGCCATGTATCGACGCCTCCCTATCGTTCACGTGTTGCTCGCGCTTCTGCTGCTCTTGACGCAGCAGATAGGGGTAACCCACGTCTACACGCACTGGATCGGCGCCGAGCAGCAAAATGTCCAGCTGATTGGTCAACTCTCCGACGAAGACCAAGCCGAACACCGCAAACGCGTCGCCGTCCACAAGGTCTGCGCCGAATGCGTGTCGGTGGCGCAGATGGCGGCTGCCATCACCAGTTCGCCGCTGACGCTGGCCATTTCCACCCTCGGCTCCGCGCCTGTCGCCATCCCGGCTACGCTGGCCGCTTGCGAGCGTACCACCTGCGTCTTCCAGTCGCGCGCCCCTCCGCTGGCCTGACACCCTGAATCCGTCCTGATTTTTCGCTTCGACGTGGCGCGCCGCAAGGCTGCGCCGCGCGGGTTGTCATCCATTTTGTTAGAGGTTTTACATGAAGATTCAACGCACGCTGCTGGCTGGCGCGATCCTGTCCGCCTATTCCTCGCTGGCCCTCGGCCAAGCGGCCCCGGTTCAACAAGTTGTCGTTACGGCTAACCCATTTGGCAATACCGCCAACGACCAGATCCTCACGCCGGCCAAGGTGCTGTCCGGCGATGAGCTGCGCGACAAGGCCGGCAGCTCGCTCGGCGAGACGCTGTCGCAGGAACTCGGCGTATCGGCATCGGCGTTTGGCGCCGGCGCGTCGCGTCCGATTATTCGCGGCCTGGAAGGTGCGCGCGTCAAGATGCTGGAAAACGGCATGGCCGTTTCCGACGTCTCCGGCCTGTCGAACGACCACGCGGTGGCGGCGGAAGGCGCGGTAGCGCAGCAGATCGAGATTCTGCGCGGCCCGGCGGCGCTGCTGTATGGCTCGGGCGCGATTGGCGGCTTGGTCAACGTGGTCAATGAACGCATTCCGACTGCGCTGGAGCCGAAACTGACCGGCCAACTGGAGGCGCGCGCCAGCACCGTCGATAGCGGCCGCAATGTCTCCGGCACGCTCGATGGCGCGGTCGATAAACTGGCATGGCACATCGACGGCAACCTGCGCAACGCCGACGACTACAACACGCCGGTCGGCCGCCTGGCGCACTCGGACACGCGTTCGCGTACTGGCGGCCTTGGTGGTTCCTACATCGACAACTGGGGCTTCATCGGCGTATCTGCTTCGCGCCTGTCCAACGTCTACGGCATTCCGAGCGAAGAAGGCTCGAGGATCGACCAGAAGCAAAACCGCTACGACATCGACAGCTTGGTGACAGCGCCGCTGGCAGGTTTCGAGACCTTCAAATTCAAAGCCGGCTACACCGACTACAAGCACGCCGAAATCGGCGAAGACGGCGCACCGGAAGTGCTGTTCAAGAACCGCTCTCTGGAAACGCGCTTTGAACTGACGCACAAGCCGGTCGCAGGCTGGCACGGCACCTTCGGCGTGCAGACCGAGAACACCAACTTCTCCGCTTTGAGCGCGGAAGGCGGCCCGGATACCGTACCGGTCACGCATTCGACCTCCAACGCCGCGTTCCTGGTCGAGGAAACCGACTTCGGCCCGGTCAAGTTCAACGCCGGTGCGCGCGTTGAGCGCGTGAAGCGCGAGCCGGTCACCGGCGTGAATCGCTCGTTCAATCTGCAATCCGGTTCGGTCGGCGCACTGTGGCCGTTCGTGCACGGCTATGCCGTCGGTGCGACCTTGTCGTACGCGCAGCGCGCGCCGTCGACCGAAGAACTGTATTCGAGCGGCCCGCACGACGCCACCGTCACCTTCGATATCGGTAACGCCGATTTCAAGAAGGAGACCTCGCGCAATATCGAATTGAACGTGCAGAAGACCACGGGCCTGGTGCGCTGGAAGGCCAACGTCTTCCGCAACAAGGTCAGTGATTTCATCTACGGCCACATCACCGGCAATCTGCTGGATGAAGACGGCAATCCGGGCGAGGAACTGCGCGAGCGCATCTTCGAACAGGCCGACGCCACTATCCAGGGTGCGGAAGCGGAATTGGAATACAACCCAACCGGCGCGGGCTGGTCTGGCCGTCTGTTTGCCGACACCTCGCACGGTAAGCTGGAACGCGGCGGCAGCCTGCCGCTGCAACCGGCGACCCGCGTGGGCATCAGCACCGCTTACAAGATGGGCGCATGGCGCGCTGGCTTGTCGCTGGTGCACGCGCAATCGCAAGATCGTCTGGCGTCTTTCGAAACCACCGATACGCCTAGCTACAATCAGCTGAACGCCAACATCTCGTACACGCAGAAGGTCGGCGAGTACGACTTAACCTGGTTCCTGCTGGCGAAGAATCTGACCAACGACGAGATTCGCACTTCGACCTCGGTGTTGAAAGACATCGCGCCGCTGCCGGGCCGTAACGTGGTGTTTGGCGTGCGCGCAAAGTTCTAAACGTGCAGGCTGTCCAGGATGGCGGCCTTGAGCTGGGCCGCCGTTACGTCGCCGCGCTTGCGTGGCGCCGGGCCGGGATGAAACTCGGTCAGGCCGCCGTCCAGCAGCACGATGCGATCGCTCAGGTACAGTGCTTCGTCGATGTCGTGAGTGACCAGTAGCACGGTAAGCTTGTGCTGGCAGGCCACCTTCAACAGCAAGTCCTGTAGCTTCATGCGCGTGAAAGCGTCAACAGCGGAGAAGGGCTCGTCGAGCAGTAGCACGCGCGGTTGCGTGAACAGGCCGCGCGCGATGGCCGCGCGTTGCGCCTGTCCGCCGGATAGTTGCTTGGGCAGCGCGCCGGCATGATCTTGCAGGCCGACTTCGGCCAGCAAGCGTGTGACCAGGCGCTGCGAGGCGAGGGCGTTGTTGCTGTCGAAGGCGACGTTCTCCGCCACCGTCAACCATGGGAAAAGGCGCGGCTCCTGGAAGATAAAGCCGATGTCGCGGCTCACGCCATGCAGCGGCGTGCCGCCTAATTTAATCTCGCCGCTGAAATCGCGGTCTAGTCCTGAAGCGATGGACAGCAGGCTGCTTTTGCCGCAGCCACTGGCGCCAATCAAGCTGACTATCTCACCTTCCTGCAATTGCAGGCTGACGTCACGCAGCACGGTGCGCGCGCCGTAGCGTTTTTCTTCAACGTGAATATCGAGTGCAATGCTCATGCGTAGCTGTCGCGCCAGGCGAGGGCGCGCTTTTCTATGACGGCCATCAGCGTGTCGCTGATTTTGCCGAGGATGGCCAGTAGGGCGATGGCCGCGAGGACGATGTCGGCGCGGCTGGTTTCGCGGCCGTCGGACAACAGGTAGCCCAGGCCTTTGCTGGCGGCGATGAGTTCTGCGGCCACCATGAACATCCAGGCGAGACTAAGGCCGTTGCGCAAGCCGGTGAGAATGGCTGGCAGGGCGGCGGGCAGCAGCACGCGCTTCGTCAATGCGAAGCTGGATAAGCGATAGAGCCGCGCTACTTCAATCAGTTTGCGGTCGACGCCGCGGATGCCGGAGGCCACGCCCATGTAGATGGGGAAGAAGGCGCCGATCGCAATCAGCACGATCTTAGGCGCTTCATCGATACCGAGCCAGAGCAGCAGCAAAGGCACCCACGCTAGCGACGGAATCGCGCGCAGGGCCTGGAACGTAGGATCTAGAATGGCTTCGGCGTGGCGGCTCAAGCCGACGGTTGCGCCAAGCAGCACCGCCAGCAGCGCGCCCCCAGCAAAACCAGCGGCCACGCGCACCGTGCTGGCGGCGATGTGGCCGAGCAGCCCTTCCGTTCCAAGGTCGCGCAGCGTGTCAACGATTTGCGAAGGTGCGGGCAGCAGATTTGCAGGAATCAGTCCGCCGCGCACCGAGAACTCAATTGCCAGCAGCGCGGTCACCGGCAGCAGCAGGGCAAGAAGGAAGCGCCGCAAGCGCTGTCCTCCAGCGCCGCGCACCGCCGCCGCGACCGAGGCACGCGCAGCGCCGGCCGCACGCGCTAACTCTGCCGCGTCGGCGATCGACGGCGCATCGACTTGTGCCGCGCGCCGCGCGACGCCATCGCGTCTGCGCTCCGGCGGCGCGGCGCTCGATGGCACGGCCAATTGGCTGCTCATGCTGGCCGTCCTTAGCTACGCGCGATGAGCGGCTGGGCGAAGCGCGTATCGACCAGCTCCGAGATGGCGCGGCCCAGGTCTACGTCGGCTTTGACCAGCGATTCATCTTTCAGAATCGGCGCAGCGACCTGCAAGGCTTTCACATGCTCGCTGCCCGGCTGCGGATTACTGAAGTCCGTGCGCAGCTTCACTTGCAGCAGCGCTACCGGCAGCGACACCTTGGCCTCTTCAGACAAGATCTTCGCCGCTTCGCTCGGATTCGCGCGTATCCATGCACGCGCCTTTTCGTAAGCCTTGATCACGCGCGCCACTTCGGCAGGCCGCGTAGCGAGAAAATCCTCGCGCACATTCAGGAAACCGTAGGTATTGAACGCCACATTGCGATAGATAAGACGTGAGCCGCTTTCCAGTTCACTCGCCGCCATGTGCGGATCGAGTCCAGCCCACGCATCCACCTTGCCTTGCTCCAGCGCGGCGCGGCCGTCGGCATGCTGCAAGCTTACATGCTCAATATCGCTGCGCTTTAAGCCCGCAGTCTGCAAAGAGCGCAGCAAGAACAGATAAGGATCGGTGCCTTTGGTGGCCGCGATCTTTTTGCCCTTCAAATCCGCCAGCGTACGAATCGGCGAATCCTTGCGCACCACCAGCGCAGTCCATTCAGGACGCGAGAAAATATACGGAGTCTTAATCGGATTGCCGTTCGCCTTGGCCAGCAACGCCGCCAAGCCTGCGGACGAACCGATATCAATGCTGTTCGCATTCAGATACTCAAGCGCGCGATTGCTGCCGGCGCTCAGTACCCAGCGTATCTGCACGCCGTCTGGTTTGAATTCATCTTCCAGCCAGCCGAAGCGCTTGAGCACCAAGCTGGCAGGCGAGTAGTAAGCATAGTCGAGCCGCAGCTCCTTGAGCGGTGCGGCGACGACCAGCGAGACGGGCGAAAAGCCGGCAACGGCGGCACTACCGGCCGTCAATTTCAACAGAGTTCTGCGCTTCATGTTTTCCTGGAGTGAGGCTTTGATGCATAAAGTATTGCATCGCTGCCCACCCTAGTACACGAAGAAATCCAGCTTTACATAGTTGAAAACCGCATCAAGCGAGAGCTTCGGCCGGGCCAAAGAACTCGTAGTAAGTCTGCGACTGCGGTACGCCCAATTCCAGCAAGTGCGACTTGATCGCCTTCATGAACGGCGTAGGGCCGAGGAAGTAGGCCTCCACATCGCGCGTGACCGGCAGCCATTTCGACAGTTGCTGCGGATTCAGATAGCCGGTGGCGTGAGGCTGTGGCGATGCTTCGTCGGCGGTCTCGTAGCAGTAGAAGCGTTGCAGTTGCGGGTGCTTGGCCGCCAGCGCATCGATATGATCGCGGAAGGCGTGCACGCCGGCGTGGCGCGCTGCGTGGATGAAGTGCACCGGACGGTTGCTGGTCAGGGCTGCCGTCAGCATCGCCAGCGTAGGGGTGATGCCCACGCCGCCGCTAATCAATACCAGTGGCTTGTCGCTATCGGCCAGCACAAATTCACCCGATGGCGGGAACAGCTCAATGGTATCGCCTACGTGCACATGGTCGTGCAGGAAGTTGGATACCAGGCCACCGGCTTCGCGCTTGACGCTGATGCGATAGCTGACGCCATTGGCAACGGCCGACAGCGAGTACTGGCGGCGTTGCAGGTTGCCGTTCACATTGACGTTCACGCCGATGTACTGGCCCGGCTTGTGCGCCACGACCTTGCCGCCATCGACTGGCTCCAGCACGAAGGTCGTGATTTCATCGCTTTCCTCGGTCTTGATGGTGACCTCGAATTGACGGCCGCCGCGCCAGCCGCCTTCGGCCTGCTCATTTTCCTGGTAGGCGTTTTCTTCAGCGCCGATCAGGATCTGCGCCAGTTGGCCGTAGGCCGCGCCCCATGCTTCGATAACGGCGTCGGTGGCGACGTCTGCGCCCAGCACTTCGCGGATCGCCTTCAGCAGCGCGCCGCCGACGATAGGATAGTGCTCCGGCTGGATTTGCAGCGATACGTGCTTGTTGACGATGGTGTTGACCAGCGGGCCAAGGTTTTCCAGCTTTTCGATATTCTTCGCGTACATCAGAACCGCGTTAGCCAGCGCGCGTTGCTGCGTGCCTTCGGTTTGATTCGCTTGATTGAACAGTGGCGTCACTTCCGGGTGATCGCGGAACAGGGACTTGTAGAAGTGGCGGGTCAGGGCTTCGCCGCCTTGCTCAAGGATAGGCACGGTGGCGGTGATGATGGCTTTATGTTCGGTGCTCAGCATGATGGTTCTCGGTCTCTGGGAAGTTTCGACATAAAGAAGTATATCATATGAATGTTTAAGCGTGCACGAAGCGCCGCCAAAAAAAATCTTGGCGGCGCGGGAGGCGGCGTTACAGGTCGAACTTCAGTTCAGCGACGTAGGTGCGTTGCGGGTAAGGGTGGAAATTCCAATATTGGTAGTTATTTAGGTTATCCACGCCTAGCGCCATGCTCCATTGCTGATTGAAGCGATAGCGCAGGCGCGCATCGGCCGTGAAGTACTTGCTCGAGCCTTGATAGGCAAAGCCGTTGATGTCGGAATTATCCAGCGTTGAGTACTGTTTGCCGCTGTAGCGCGCGGCCAGCGTCATCGACAGCTTGTCGTTGACGGCGTAGCTGGCGACACCGGTGGCGCGCCACTCCGGGATACGAGGCTGCCACTTGCCAACGCTACCAGGCGCCTTGGCGTTGCGGATGACTTTGGAATCAGTCCACGTCACGCTGGAGCTTAAGTCGAAGCCGAGCACCTTGGCTTCGTACGACGCTTCCAGGCCCTTGGTGCGAATCAGATCAACGTTTTGAATATTCGTGACCATCGGCGTGATCAGCACATTCGTCTGCGAGTAAAGCGCATCAGTGGTGCGCTCGCCAAATGCCGTCAAGCGTAGATAGCCGTCGGCCAGTTTGCGTTCGCCGGTCAGCTCTGTCGTCCAGGACTTTTCCGGCTTCAGATTCGGATCGTTGTTGGTCAACTGGCCGGAAGCATTGACGCCGCCTTGGTATAGCTCGGACACCGTCGGCATGCGCACCGCGCGTCCCAGCGAGGCTTTCAACACCCAGTCTTCGCTAGCTTGATAGGCCAGAGCGGCTTTAGGCGAGATGTAGTTCTCGGTACGTTCGCCGTGCGGCGCGCCTTTACTGGCAGTCACGGTATAGCCATCGTGCGCGTGCCAGCGTTCAAAGCGCGCGCCCAGCACCGTCTTCCACTGCGGGGCGAACTTCCACGTATCCTGCGCATGCAGGCTGTTGGTTTCGGTCTTGCCGGCGAAGCGCGAAGTAGGATCGCCCACTGGATCGCCGCTGATCCAATCGTTGGTCGGCCGTTCAGCGCTGCTTAATTTGTAGGCTTCGCGCTGATAGCCGAATTCCGCTACGTGCGCGGCGTCAGGACGCCATACACCCTTGGCCGCGAAGGTGTTCCAACCAGTGCCGCCTTGATTGACGAGGCGCCCCTTGCCGCCGCCGAGCGCGCCCGGCATTGGCACCAAGGCGGCGCGTAGTTGATCCTTATCGTAGTCATACAAGCTGGCTGCGACCTCCCAATCGAACACGCCCTTGGTGTTAGTCTTCACCGTCAGGCCGTGCATCACGTGCTGAAGGTCTTCGTTGGAGAGATTGAGATCGGTCGGCCCCAGCGTGTAGCTGCGGCCATTGATATTGACCGTGCCGCTGTACACCGGCTGGCCCGCCGCATCGCGCAGGTATGAAGTAGGGCGGCCCTCGGAGTCATTGCGCCACAAGCCGAAGGTGTACGTTGCGCGCATGGTCGGCGAAAAATCGTAGGCCAGCTTGGCTTTCACCTGATCCTGCACCGTGTGGTACTGCGTGGCCGCGCCCAGCAAGTACCAAGGATTGTTGGTGCGATCGACGCCACTCACAGCGCCGGTTACCGGCGTGCCGGCCGTGCTAGCAGCACCGGTCTGTGGGCGCGTGAGGAACGTCAGTGGCTGGCCTTCGCTGTCGGTACGGCTCAAGTCCAGGAACCACGACCACGCGCCATTGCGGTCACCGAGCGCGAAGCTGCCTTGCTTGCCGTCGTACTTATCGTTGGTGCCATACAGTTTAAAAGGCTGATGCGTGAGCGTCAGCTTGGCGTGCGCTTCAAACTTGGTTGGCATGCGCGTGACGTAATCGACCACCGCACCAACCGAATTGCCGCCGTAAGCCGCGGAGAAGGGGCCGTACAGCACATCGACACGTTCGATTTCCTCCGGGCTGACCATGCCCCAGCGCGGCGCAAACGTCGCGCCGTTCCCAAGGTAATTGGACAGCAGGATGCCGTCCGCATACACCATCGAGCGCGCGCTATTGCCGGTGCCGGAAGCGCGGGTCGATAGCACGGCGTGGTTGTAATCGCCGATGTAGCGCTTGCGCACCAAGAGGCTGGGCAGATATTTCAGCGCGTCTTCCGCATCGGTGGCGTTGATATCGCGCTCGATGTCGGCTTTGGTGATGCCTTCGATGGTGGTTGGTATCTGCGTCGGCAGCGAAGTAGGGCGGTTGCCGGTGATGGTCACGGTGCCCAGTTGATGTTGAGGCGCGTCCTCGGCGTGCGCAAAGGCGGCCAGCAGCGCCAATGCCAGTGGCGACATGGTGTTCTTCATGATGATTCCTGATGATGCGTAAAGGTAGCCGCAATCCATGCACGGATTGTGGGCGTTAAAAGCTAACGATCAGGAAAGAGCGGGAGGGCCGCGCGGATTGGCGGTGCGCCAGCCATGCAGCGGCTGCGGCGCGGTGTAGAACAGTGGAGGATAAGCGTCATGGCCGCCGATGACGGCAAAGCCGGTCAAGGCAGGCGGCGGCAGCGCAGGTGCGCCGCCATGCGTGGCGCAGTACGGGCAATGTTCCATGCCGTGCATGGTGTTGGTCGGCGCCTTCTTGGTCGGGCCGTCGACCGAGCACATTTCCGCCAGCATGCCGGTGGTGGACGCTGCGATGGCGTGCGAAACCGTCGGCGCGAGCGCGGCAAACAGGACGGCCAGCATGGCGATCCACAAATGCAGCGTTTGGCGTTTGAGACGATTGAGCATTCGATAATTATAGTCCATCCTACAGAATGCTAGAAATTGCGAATGAGAAGTGTTATCATTTACGCCGTTCTTTATAACAAGCTTTCTTCACATGCCTGAATTCAAACTGACCGCACTGGCCGCCGCCGTGGCCCTGCTCGCAACCAGCGCCCACGCCCAACAAACCGGAGATGCGCCGATGGAGTCGATCCAGGTGTCGGGTAGCTGGCTAGGCTCGGGCTTGCAAAACAGCGTGAAGAATTTTGCCGGCGCGCGTACCGTGGTCGACAAAGAAGACATCGCCGAGAGCGGCGCGGCCAACATCGGCGACGTGCTGCGCCGCATTCCGGGCGTGCAGTCGACCGACAACTCGGGCACGGCGGGCAGCGCCATTTCGCTGAATATCGGCGTGCGCGGTTTGACCGGACGCTACTCGCCGCGCTCGACCGTGCTGCTGGACGGCATCCCGCTGGCGGTGGCGCCTTACGGCCAGCCGCAGCTGTCGTTCGCACCGGTCAGCTTGAACAATATTGAATCGATCGACGTGGTGCGTGGCGGCGGCGCGGTGCGCTACGGCCCGCAGAATGTCGGCGGCATCATCAACTTCCGCAGCCGCACCATCCCGACTGGCGAAGGCCTGAGCGGCGATGCTACCGTGCGCTACAACGACTTCGGCCAGGGCGGCAGCAACCGCCAGTACAGCGCGTTTGTCGGCGGCACCGCCAGCAACGGCCTCGGCGTGGCGCTGATGTACTCGGGCATGGAAGGCACCGAGTGGCGCGCGGGCAGCGATGAGCGCGTCAACGATGTGGCGCTGAAATTCAACTACAAGCTGAATGAACACAGCGAGGTGTACGGCAAAGTCTCCTACTACGACGTGCTGTCGCGCACGCCGGGCGGCTTGACCGTGGCGCAGTACAACGCCGACCCATATCAAAACACGCGTCCGACCGACTTCTGGAACGGCGACCGCAAGGGCGTGGACGTGGGCTACCTGAACACCATCTCCGCCACGCAGGAATTCGAGATCAAGGCCTACTACAACGAGAGTTTTCGCCAGAGTGCGCTGATCAATGCGGCCAAGACCCAGATCACGTGGCAGCCGCGTAACTACCAGGTGACCGGCGTCGAGCCGCGCTACACCCAGCGCTTCAACGCCGGCGGCATGACGCACGACGTGACCGTGGGCTACCGCTATCTGCGCGAGCGCGGCGACGACAACAGTTTCATCCAGATCGTGGCGACCGGCGCGAATGGCGCGGCCACCCGCTTCATCAATAGCACCGATGCGCATGCGGCCTATATCGACGATCGCATCGCGCTGGGCGCGTGGCGCATTACGCCGGGCGTGCGCTACGAGAAAATCTCCTCGACGCGTGACGACGTGGCGGCCAAGTCCTCGTTCGAG
Organism: Duganella rivi; assembly: GCF_009857435.1. GTDB lineage: Bacteria > Pseudomonadota > Gammaproteobacteria > Burkholderiales > Burkholderiaceae_D > Rugamonas > Rugamonas rivi. The sequence goes on along the minus strand of NZ_WWCK01000003.1, from coordinate 631,284 downwards.
ACCGACAACAACAAGGCGCTGCCGTCGCTGAACGTGGCCTATCTGGTGAGCCCGGCGCTGACCGTGTTCGTCAACTACACCACCTCGTTCGGCGCGGTGCAGAACACCCAGCTGAATTCGCAAACACCGGCGAATCCGCTGAAGCCTGAACTGGCGAAAACGGCCGAAGCAGGCGCGCGCTGGAAAAGCGCTGGCTTGAGCGCGGAAGTCACCGCCTTCAAACTCAAGTTCGACAACCAGATCGCGCAAGTGCCGGGCATCACGCCAGCGACGTTCCAGAACATCGGCGCGACCAAGCATGACGGCCTTGAAACCGCGGTCGACTACAGCTTCGCCGATTCTGGCGCGCTGGCCGGCTTGAACGTCTACGCCAACTACACCTACACCAAGGCGATCCAGGAATCGGGTGCGACGGCTGGGCTGGACGTGCCGTTCTACTCGCGCAATACCGACACCGTGGGCGCGCGCTACCGCGTCGGCGCATGGACGGCCAACTTGTCGAGCACCCACCAGGCCAAGCAGTATTCCGACACCGCCAACACCGTGGCGGAAGCAGCGAACGGCGTCGTCGGCTTGATCCCCGGCTTCCGCACCTGGAATGCGCAGCTGTCGTGGAAGCAGAAAGCGTACGAAGTGGCGGCGGGCGTCAACAACCTGTCGGACAAGCGCTACTACACCCGCAACGTCGACGGCAACGCCGGCCGCATGGCCGCAGCCCCACGCACCGCCTACCTGCAACTGCGCGTCGCCTATTAAACTCCGGGGTCAGGTCCCCCATTTCTACACGGCCTCAACGGTATCAGCCATGCTTCTTAACGGCACGGCTGGCCGTTGTGTGCGATACGCCGAAGTGATGGGCGATCTCGGTGATGGTGTAAGCATGCGAGCGGTAGGCTTTTGCCATTGCGAGATCGCGGTCGGGAAATTCTTGCTGATATGCCGATAGCGGTGGGGCTACAGAACTGCGTTGCAGCTTGGATATGCCGCTGATGCTATTTAAGGGCAGCGGCGATTGCAGTTGTTGGATGAACTGCTCACTTCCCAGTATCAATTGGCGATACGTGCTTTCTAATGGATTTGCGCCGCCAACTCCCGCGAGGACGAAGCTGCAATAAGCGTGCTTCGCCTGCTCTAACGAGTCACTGAATTTGGACAATAGCCATGCTGTATTCAGCCAACTGGGCGGTGCAGTGGTGGCGTAGACCATGTTGTAGCTGCTCCACGGCCAATCTTGCGGATGTTTGACTAAGCCAGCCCGTACAGGATTCAAGACGATATATCGCGCAACCTCAAGTAAATAGTTTTCTTTCTCGATAAGAATCGACTTGTACCGCCCTTGGAATACATGCCCAACTAGTTTGTGTCGTCGATTGAAATACTGCGAGTAGATGCCGTTCAGTTGGCGCATCGCGGGGGCAAGCTTGCCGTCCGAGGTTTCGATTAAGAGATGGTAATGATTCCCCATTTGGCAGAAGGCGTGAATCGAGAGCTGGAATTGGACACAAACCTCGCCCAGCGTTTGCAGCCACATGGCGCGGTCTGTATCGTCGTGGAAAATCAAGGCCTTGCGGTCACCTCGACTGGTGACATGATAAAGCGCGCCGGGATATTCAAGTCTAAGAGGTCTAGTCATGAAGAAAGGGTAAATGCCTTCCTGATCTAAAACCTGGCACAGATCAATAAATGAGCGCGTATGGATGAGATTGTGTAGAAATGGGGGACCTGACCCCGGAGTTGGCGTAGGACTAAGATGACATTTTGCAATGTTCATAGCCTACATAGGACTACAAGGTGCTCCTATACCGGCGGCTTAGGCCGCTGGATATAGTGTCTACATCAACAAGACAGACACGAACAGGGGCATATCATGACCGCAATCCAAACTTCCTCGCAGTCCATCAGCCTGATTGGCGCTCAGCAGAATGATTTATTGCGTGCTTTGTCACGCGAGGATTTGCTGGCTTTGTTTGCCGATCTGGAACTGGTGACTTTGCCGGAAGGGAAGCACCTGTTCGATTACGGCGATTCCGTCGAATACACCTATTTCCCAACCAATGCTATCGTCTCGCTCCAGTACGTGATGGAGGACGGCGCCACCACCGAGATTGCCGTGGTCGGCCGCGAAGGCGTGGTGGGCGTGGCCTTGCATCCTTCCGAGCGCGCCAGCTTTGGCGCCGTGGTGCAGACCGCCGGCTATGGCTATCGCCTGAAAACGGCACAGCTGCGCGAGCTGTTCTACAGCGGCGGCGCGCTGGCCCAGCAATTGATGCGCTACACCAGCACCATGTTCGCCCAGTTGGCGCAAAGCGTTGCCGGCAGCCGCCACACCAGCATCGAACAGAAGCTGTGCCGCTGGCTGCTGGAACGTCTGGATCGTTCGCTGAGCAACGAGCTGAAAGTAACGCAGGAAATGATCGCCAATATGCTGGGCGTGCGCCGCGAGAGCATCACCGGCGCGGCCGGCAAGCTGGCGCAGGAAGGACTGATTACTTACCGCCGCGGCTGCGTGACGGTACTGGATCGGGATGGCATGGAACGCCGTGCAGGCAATTGCTACCAAGGCCGCAGTACCGCAGCCTCGGCATCGCAACGCTACGCAGCGTAATTAGTGCAGAACGCGGGACGTTGGGCGCAGCAGGAAACCTTGTGGCATCCGCGCTGCCAAGTCTTGGTCCAGCTTACGCTGCACCAGCTTGTGCCAGGCGCTAGCCCAGCGGGCCGCCAGCAGGGATTCTTCGGTCGAACGCGCATATAGCGTTCTTTCCACAGCAAGTTTTTGTCGTTGCAGGGCGTAGCTGGCGGTGTGCAAGGTAGTCATGGCGTAGTTTGACTGGCTAGGTTGATCGATCGTACGCCGCCATTGTGCCTGTGCCAGCCCCGTCCTGAATGTGCGCCAGTTCACCCATGACGATGAGAAATCGCGACAGCACGTGTAGAATGCACGGGCTGTCGCTTTTTCGCATCGTTTCCTGTCGAATTGTCCTCCATGTGGTCCTCCCAATTCTCTAAAAACGCGCTCGCTGGCTTGACCACGTCGTTTGCGCTGGTTCCCGAATGCATCGCGTTTGCGCTGGTGGCGCATCTGAATCCGCTTGCCGGACTGTACGGGGCTTTCTTTATTTGCACGATTACGGCCTTGTTTGGTGGTCGTCCCGGCATGATTTCCGGCGCCGCCGGTTCGATGGCGGTGGTGATTGTGGCCTTGGTGGCCCAGCATGGCTTGCAGTATTTCCTCGCGACGGTCGTGATTAGCGGTCTCATCATGCTGCTATTTGGCGTGCTGCGGCTAGGCAAACTGGTCAGCATGGTGCCGCATCCGGTGATGCTGGGCTTCGTCAACGGCTTGGCGATTGTGATTGCGTGGTCGCAGCTGCAACATTTCAAGGCGGATGGTGCGTGGCTGCAAGGTGCTTCGCTGGCGTGGATGGGCGGGCTGGTGCTGCTGACCATGGCCATCGTCTACCTGTTGCCGCGTTTGACCAAGGCGGTGCCGCCGGCGCTGGTGGCGATTATCAGCGTTGGCCTGCTGGTGCAGGTGCTGCATTTGCCGGTGCATACCTTGGGCGATATGGCGCACATCGCTGGCGGCTTGCCGGTATTTGCGCTGCCGGCGGTGCCGTTCAGCATGGAGACCTTGCGCATCGTGCTGCCCTACGCGGCGCTGATGGCGATGGTCGGGCTGCTGGAAACGCTGCTGACCTTTAATCTTACCGATGAAATTACCGAGACGCGCGGTTTGCCTGACCGCGAGTGTGTAGCGCTCGGTGCGGCCAACGTGGCATCCGGCCTGTTTGGCGGCATGGGCGGCTGCGCGATGATCGGACAGACCATGATTAATCTCGGCTCCGGCGGCCGCACCCGCGTTTCCGGCGCTGTTGCTGGTGTAATGATATTACTGTTTATACTGTTTTTGTCGCCGTGGATCGAGCGCATTCCGCTAGCGGCACTCGTCGGTGTGATGTTTGTGGTGGCGCAGCAGACTTTCGCGTGGAGTTCCTTGCAGGTGTTGGGCAAGGTGCCGCGTCATGATGCCTTGCTGATCGTTGTTGTGACCGCGATTACCGTCGCTACCGATCTGGCCACGGCGGTGCTGTGCGGGATCGTGATTGCGGCGCTCAGCTTCGCCTGGCGCCATGCGCGAGAAGTGAAGATGGATGCGACGCTGGCAGAAGGCGTCAAAACCTACTCGCCGCACGGTACGCTATTCTTTGCGTCGGTTGAGCATTTCAATGCCTTGTTCGAGCCGAAGGATGATCCGCAGCAGGTGGTGCTCGATTGCCGCCACCTGCGGCTGGCCGATCATTCCGCCTTGGTGGCGTTGGCCGCGCTGCGCGAGCGCTATGCCAAGGCCGACAAAACGCTGCAAGTGCAGCACCTCTCCCAGCGCTGCGCATCGCTGCTACAGCGCTCTGGCGTGATGGTTACGGTATAAACTCGTCGTCGAGTATTTGCTCAACAGAGTAGGAATTTTCAGCAGGAAAGCTATTCAGCGGCAGGTGCGTCTCCAGGGCCGCCACCTTGCGCGCGTATGGATAGTTGACGCGGGCGAACTCCTCTAGCTTGCGGCGTAGGCTGGGACTGTCAGCAAGCAAATCATGAATGCGCACGCGTTGTTCGATCAGCGTGGCGTGCCATTTGTTTTGTGGATGGTTTTTTTGAAATTCGCACTTCAGCAAGTGCATGATGAGCACTCTTAGCCTGTTTTTCAGGGCGTGCAGTTCTTTGGTTCTCATGCCGTCCAGCTCCTCGACCAGATTTTCGATATCGAGTTCCGAAAATCTGTTTTCCAGTAGCAGATGGATTTGCGCATCTATCCATTGCACCAGATCGTCGTCGTAGCTTGGGCTGCTGCGGGATTGAACTAGCGTTTGCATGGCGCACCTCCAGAGAGGCATAGGGTAATCCTATGCTCTTTCTGAGGTTTGATACAACTCAGTAGTGAAGCCTTATTTACCTTCGAGTGCCGCGATCGCAGCTGCTACGCCGGCGCCGTAGGCTGGATCGGCTTGGGTGCAGTTGTCGATGTGGCGCTGCTGCACCGGTTTCGATACGCCATGAATCGCGCGTGCGGTGTTTTCAAACAGCAGTTGCTTCTTCTCGGCGGTCAGCAGGCGGAACAGGTTGCCCGGCTGCGAGTAGTAGTCGGTGTCGACGCGGTGGTTCCAGTGGTCGGCCGCGCCTTCCAGCGACAGTGGCGGTTCTTTGAACTGCGGCGACTCGGCCCACTCGCCACGGCTGTTCGGCTCGTACGGCGTGCTGCCGCCTTCGTTCGGCAAGACGCGCATGGCGCCGTCGCGGTGGTAGCTGTGGAATGGGCACTTCGGCGCATTCACCGGGATTTGGTGGTGATTCACGCCCAGGCGATAACGCGCCGCATCGCCATACGAGAACAGGCGCGATTGCAGCATCTTGTCCGGCGAGAAGCCCACGCCCGGTACCACATTGGCCGGCGAGAACGCCGATTGCTCTACCTCGGCGTGGTAGTTCTCAGGATTGCGGTTCAGTTCCAGAATGCCGACATCGATCAGCGGGTAATCCTTGTGCGGCCAGATCTTGGTCAGGTCGAATGGATGGTAAGGCACCTTGGAGGCATCGGCTTCCGGCATGATCTGCACCGCCAGCTTCCAGCGCGGGAACTCTTTGCGTTCGATGGCATCAAACAAATCTCGTTGCGAGCTTTCGCGGTCGACGCCGATCAGCGCGGCGGATTCGGCATCGCTCAAGTTCTCAATACCTTGCTGGCAAACGAAGTGGAACTTCACCCAGAAGCGCTCATTGGCCGGGCTGATAAAGCTGTAGGTATGGCTGCCGAAACCGTGCATGTGGCGGTAGCCCTTCGGAATCCCACGGTCGCTCATGACGATGGTGACCTGGTGCAGGGCTTCCGGCAGCAGCGTCCAGAAGTCCCAGTTATTTTCAGCGCTGCGCAGGTTGGTTTTCGGGTCGCGCTTGACCACGTGGTTCAGGTCCGGGAATTTCAGCGGATCGCGGAAGAAGAACACCGGAGTGTTATTGCCGACGATGTCCCAGTTGCCTTGCTCGGTGTAGAACTTGACGGCAAAGCCGCGAATATCGCGCTCGGCATCGGCCGCGCCGCGCTCGCCTGCCACGGTGGAGAAGCGCAGGAACACATCGGTTTTCTTGCCGATCTCCGAGAACAGCGCCGCGCGCGTGTACTTGGTGATGTCGTGGGTAACGGTGAACGTGCCGTAGGCGCCCGAGCCCTTGGCGTGCATGCGGCGCTCCGGTATCACTTCGCGCGCGAAATGGGCCAGCTTTTCAAGATGCCATACATCTTGCAGGAGGACTGGGCCGCGCGGGCCGGCGGTCTGGGTGTTTTGGTTGTCAACGACCGGCGCGCCGGCCGCGGTAGTGAGATTCTTCATGAAACTTCCTTCGCCTGATTGGGGATGAATGGAAACTTCCAGCTTAACTACTACAGCAACTTTTTACCGCTCTCTTAAGGCAGAGACAAAACTACTACCACAACGAAAAACGCCCGGCACAGGCCGGGCGTTTCATAATAACACTTTACTAAGCGAAATTATTTGCTTGGGTAAACGATATCGTCGCGACGGTCGTGAGCGCGGGCAGCGTTGTCGGTGCCGGTCGATTTTTCTTTACCGTACGACACGGCTTCCATTTGGCCTTCTTTTACGCCTTGTACTTTCAGGGCGGTGATCAGGGCTTGAGCACGTTTCTGACCCAGGGCCAGATTGTATTCTGCGCCGCCGCGGTCGTCGGTGTTGCCTTCGACTTTGATCGCTACGTTCGGGTTAGCAGCCAGGAACTTGGCGTGGTCAGCAACCAGGGTGTCGAATTCTGGCTTGACGGTGTACTTGTCGAAGTCGAAGTAGACGCTACGGTTTTTGTAGATCGAGCTGTTTGGATCCAGGTAGGCTGGCAGTGGAGCAGCTACTGGAGCGGCCACTGGAGCAGCTACTGGTGCTGGTGCAGGTGCTGGTGCAACTGGGGCTGGCGCCGGTGCTGGTGCAGGGGCTGGAGCTGGGGTCGAGCAGGCGCTCAGCAGAGCGATGGTGCAGGCTGCCAGCAGAATATTGGTTTTAGCTTTCATCGTAATACTCCCGAATTGGTTTTGTTTGTGGGACACACAAGGGTGTGAGGCTGTACCTCCAGCCGCGACCGGTATTATATAAGGGTTTCCCTTGGAAATATTGGCCGCGTGCATTATTTTTTTAGCCAAGCGGCAAATGCTTCCAAATTCGTATCACTTTCGACATACCAGGCGCGGCGGGCGATGTCGAATTTGGCGCCCAGCGCCTTCACTTGATCCTTGTCGTGGAAGCCGGCAGTGAGGTAGTGGCGGCTGGCCGGCGCTGCCACCGGCGCGCGTTCGTTGCGGCCGAGCGCCGCCTCGGCGGCTGCTGAAGATTTAGGCAAGCGCATCTGCGCGATGAAGCTGCTGCGCTGCGCCGACTCGCTTGGCGACAGCAAGGTCAGGCGCACGCGGGCGCGGGTGGCGGCCACGTAAAACAGGTTTTCCTCCTCGCGCTTGGGCTGCAAAGGATGAGGAAACTCGCCATCTTGCAGAAACGGCAAAATCACGTGATCGAATTCCTTGCCCTTGGCGTTGGCCGCGCATTCGATCAGCACCGACTTGCGGTCGCGCTTGCGGCGGATAAAGGCTTCGCGCGCGTTCACGGCGCGCCAGAATTCGGCCAGGCTTTGCCCGGAGGCGGCGGCCGCTTCCAGCAGGCTGGCGATGGATTTGTTGATGACGCCGGCGTCGTAAGCGCGCACGAAGATGCGGCGCGCCGTGGCCGTCAGTTGCACGCGTTCGCACAGCTCGGTCAGCACCGTGGCCGCCGGCGTGGCCGGGTCGACGGTGGACAGCCATGCCAGCGCGCCGATCACGGCGCGCTTGGTGGCTTCGCTGGCAACGTCGCGGTAGCTGGCCACCACGCCGTCGCGGCGCTCGTCTTCGATCAGGAACAGCTCGCCCAGCAAGTCCGGGCTTTTCAGGATCTGCTGCTTGAAGTTGTCCATGCTGCGCGGCGAGAACTTCATCTCGCTGAACGCCACCAGTGCATCCACGATGGCGGTGCGCACCTGCTCGGACTTGACCGCGCCGAAGTCTTTCAGCGCAATCGCCAGCAAGCCGCGCAGGAACAGGATTTCGTCGCGCTGCAAATAGCCGGCCATGGGCGGTGTGCGGTAATCGATATCGGCGTCGATCAGCGCGTTTTCAATCGCCATCGATTGGTGGCGGTCGCGGATCAGGATGGCGCAGCCGTCGATATCGTAGCCGTCGGCCTTCCATTGGCGCACGGCGGCCACGGCAAGCTGCGCGCACGCTGCGGCGCTGCCGTAATGGGCTTGTTCGATCTCGGTACGCAGCGGCAGCTGCGATTCGATCTGCTTTTGCTTGAACTCGGCCATGGCGTAGGCCAGATGCGGGCCATGGCGGTAGGTTTGCGTCAGCGGGTAGCGTTGCAGCTTGGGATAGCGCTCGCCAAAGCGGCGGTTCAGATACTCGGCGCTCGCGCCCAGCTTGGCGTGAATCACCTGGTCTTTGTCGCCTGCGCCGACGAAAAAGCACTGTGGGCGGTCGATCAGCGCCTCAAGAATGCGGAAGGCGGCCTCGTTCAAGTCGTGCAGCTCGTCGCACAGCACCAGCCGGTAATCGGGGAATTGTTCTGCCAGTCGTCCGCCTTCATGCAGATTGCAGGCCAAGTCGTAGGTGGCGTCGAATGGGCCGCGGAACACCGCACCGGCGCCCCCGTCCAGCCGCAGGCGCTCGTATTCCAGCGTGGCCACATAATCGGACACCGGCACGCCCAGCACTTCGGCCGCTTCCTCCGGGCCCATGAACTCGACATCGCTGTCGAGCGCCATGGTGGCCTTCAGATTCAGCTGCACGTCAAGGAACTGGCTCAGCGCGAGGCTGTGCGTATGCAGTTCCAGCCCATCGACCCGGCCGGCGTAGCGCTCGCCGGCCGCGTCCATCGCTTGCAGCGCATAGTTCTTCAGCGTGCGCGTGTCGTGGCACTGGCGCACATCGTCGCCGTCGACCAAGTCCATCATCCACGCCGAAAAATCGTCAAAGCTCAGCACCGCGATGCGCTCGACCATGGCGCGCGCCACGCCCACTTCCAGCAAGCGGCGGCGCAGCACTTCGCGCGCTTCCGGCGTGAAGGTAAGGGCAAGGATTTGCTCCGGCGCGAGGCCGCGCGCCAGCGCTTCGCCGATGCGCAGGGCCAAGGTGGTGGTCTTGGCGGCGCCGGCGTTGGCGTCGATCAGGACGACCTTGTTCTGCGCCAGTTGAATGGCGGTCTGTTCAGCGGTCGGGATCAGGCCTTGCGGAGTAAAGCGTACGGTGTTGGGTGCGTTCATCCGCTACATTATAGCGACCGGCAGCGGCAAGCCGGTAGCAGCGCGCGGCGGGGTGGCCGCCAGCGGCGCCAGGCGCGCGGTGGCGCCTTCGATGAACTGGGCGCTGAAGACGCGCTTCTCGGTCTCGTCTTCGTGGCGGTCGATGCGGGCGCACAGCAGTTCGGCGGCGGCAGCGGCCATTTTCGGCATCGGCTGGCGCAGCGTGGTGAGGTTGTAGCTGATCCAGTTGGACGGCTCCACCGCATCAAAGCCGGCTACCGACAGCTGGCCCGGCACGTCAAGGCCAAGTTCGTGGCGCGCGCAGTCGAGGCAGCCGATCGCCATCACGTCGCTGCCGCAGATAATGGCGTCCGGCACGCCGCCCAGTTGCGCGATGATGGCCTTCAGGCCCAAGGCGCCGCTACGGTAATCGTACTGGCCCGGCACCACCACCGGCGCCGGCAGTCCCAGTTCGGCGATGCGCTCGCAGGCGCCACGGCGGCGCTCGCTGGCCACGCTGGAATCCATGTCGCCGCCGATGATGCCGAACTGGCGGTGCCCGGCCGCCGCCAGCCTGGACGCCAGCATGCGGCCGGCCTCCAGGTGGTCGCAAGCGACGGTGTTGACGGAATGATCGCGCAGTACGCGGTTAAACACCACCAGCGGCATGCGGCGGCGCTCGAATTCGGCGATATGCTCGGCCGACAAGCGGGCCGCAGCAATCACGCCGTCAACCTGGTACTGCCAGACATCGGCCAGCACGCGGTCGACATCGGCCTCGCGCTGCAAGGTGAACAGCAGCACGCGCTTGCCGCGCGCGTTGATGTGCTGGCTCAGTTCGGCCAGCAGTTCCGGGTAGTACAGATTGGCCTGATTGGTAATCAGCAGCGCCACCATGTTCGAGCGGCGCGTGATCAGGCTGCGGGCGGCGGCGTTGGGAATGTAGTCGAGCAGGGTGGCGGCATGCATGACCCGCGCGTAGGTGTCCTTGGAAACGCTGGCACCCGGCTTGAAACAGCGCGAGACCGCCGATTGCGACACCCCGGCCACCAGTGCAACATCATATGAAGTCACGCGGCGGTGTTCGCCGGCGATCTGGGCCTTCATCTCGGTCGCGCAGTGTTCCACGGGCAGCTTGGCTTTGGTCATCGTCTCGGGCGCAGCGGTCGGCTCGCATTTTTATGAGGTAATCTAGGATAATTAAAATCTTACTTAATGGCAATAAATATCGCATTTCTGTAAAGAAATATCCCATCCCATGTGGCTATGATGCAATTTTCCCTGCGAGAGCGCTTTTTCTGATAGCATATCGCCCCTTAATTTAGAGGAAGAGGCAAGATGGCCATTGCTTGCGGCGTTGATTTCGGAACGTCCAATTCCACCGTTGGCTGGGTGCGTCCCGGCCACCCGGTGATGCTGGGACTGGAGGACGGCAAGGCGACCTTGCCCTCGGTCGTGTTCTTTAACGCGGATGACGACGAAGTCACCTACGGCCGTGCCGCGCTGGGCGAATACCTGGCCGGCTACGAAGGGCGCCTGATGCGCTCCATGAAGAGTCTGCTCGGCACCAGCCTGATCGACGGCCAGACCGAGGTGGGCGGCCGCGCGCTGCCATTCCGCATGCTGCTGGCGCAGTTCATCGGCGAGTTGAAGCTGCGCGCCGAGCGTGCTGCCGGCCGCGAATTCACCTCGGCGGTGTTCGGCCGTCCAGTGCACTTCATTGACGACAGTCAGGAAAACGACCAGCTGGCGCAAGACACGCTGGGCGAGATCGCCCGCTCGGTCGGTTTTAAAGACATCGCTTTCCAGTTCGAGCCGATTGCCGCGGCGTTCGACTACGAGTCGCAAATCGACCGCGAAGAATTGGTGCTGATCGCCGACATCGGCGGCGGTACGTCCGACTTCTCGCTGGTGCGCCTGTCGCCCGAGCGCGCCAAAAAGGCCGAGCGCCGCGACGACATCCTCGCCAACGGCGGCGTCCACATCGGCGGCACCGACTTCGATAAATATCTGAGCCTGTCGTCCATCATGCCGCTGCTCGGTTACGGCAGCCGCCTGCGCAACAACAGCGAAGTACCGTCCAGCTACTTCTTCAACCTGGCAACCTGGCACACCATCAACCAGGTCTACACCAAGAAAATGTGGACGCAGTTGTCCGACCTGCTGCGCGATTCGGCCGAACAGGAAAAGCTGGGCCGCTTGCAGCGCCTGATCGACGAGCGCGCCGGCCACTGGCTGGCGATGAAGGCGGAAGAGGGCAAGATCGCGCTGTCTGCCGACGCCCGCGTGCAACTGGAACTGGACCGCCTGGCGCCGCCGGTCACGCTCGATCTCGACCGCGACCAATTCAACGGCGCCATCGACCACCTGGTCGGCTCGGTGGAAACCACCGTCAACAACTTGTTGCGTGACGCCGGCGTGAAAGCCGAAGACGTTGATACCGTGTTCTTCACCGGCGGCTCCAGCGGCGTGCTCAAGCTGCGCGAACGCATCGGCGCGCTGGTGCCGTCGGCCCGCAAGGTCGAAGGTGATTTGTTTGGCAGCATCGGCGCCGGCCTGGCGCTGGATGCGGTGCGCAAGTTCGGATAAGCCATGCTCGATCAACCCATCGTCATGCTGGACTTTGAGACCACCGGGCTGTCGCCGCAGCAGGGTGACCGCATTACCGAAGTGGCTGCGCTGCGCATTGTTGGCGGCGAGATCGTCGATCGCTACGTGTCGCTGGTGAACTGCGGCGTCCGCATTCCATCCTTCATCACCGGCCTGACCGGCATCACCCAAGCCATGGTGGACAACGCGCCGCCAGTGGACGAAGTGGTGCCGCAACTGCTGGACTTCATTGGCACGGATGCGCTGTCGGCCCACAACGCCAGCTTCGATGAAAAGTTCCTGCGCGCCGAGGCCGGGCAACTGGACTTGACGCCGCGTCACGCTTCGCTGGTATGTTCGTTGAAACTGTCGCGCCGCGTGTTCCCTGAACTAAGCAGCTACAAGCTGGGAGACCTGTCGCGTTCGCTCGGCATCCGCTTCCGCAGCGCTGCTCACCGCGCCGAGGCCGATGCCGAGGTGACGGCGCAAGTGCTGATCCACATCGGCCAGCATCTGCGCAAGACCTACGGTTTTGCCCAGGTCGATACCGAGCTGCTGGTCTCGGTCAACAAACTGGCGGCCGCCAAGGTGCCGCAGTTCCTCAAGAAGCGCTCAGAGCAATAAACGATAATTTTTCATCAAGGCGCGTTTGAGCGCGCGCAAACTCTGACATCAATCGCGTTTTACACTTTGATCAAGATTGTTAAAGGATTGATCAGAGGTGTATCGTGAAAAAACAGTGCTCGGCCCAAGAGGCCTTTGATAGTCACCAGTGGTTTCTAGAGGCGGCCAAGCGCGGCAACGCCTACGCCCAGTTCAACCTGGGCCGCATGTACAAGGCCGGCGACGGCGTCGCGCGCGACGAGGCGCAAGCGTTTTACTGGATGAGCAAAGCGGCGCGGCAAGGCATCGCCTACGCCCAGAACCAGCTTGGCGCCATGTACTACTACGGCCGCGGCGTTGAGCCGAACGACGATCTCGCCGTCTACTGGTTCCGCATCGCCGCCAAGCAGGGCGAAGCGTCGGCGCAGCAAAACCTCGGCCAGATGTACCGCAAGGGGCGCGGCCTGGTGCGCAGCGATGAAATCGCCTTCAGCTGGATTTACCGCGCCGCCGAGCAAGGACTGGCCAGCGCCCAAACCCTGCTCGGTGAAACCTACGCGGACGGCCGCGGCATTCCCCGCAACTATCCGCTGGCCCTGGCCTGGTATCGCAAGGCCGCGCTGCAAAATGACCCCCACGCCCAACTGCGCCTCGGCCTGATGTACAAGCACGGCTGCGGTGTGGCGCGTAGCGAGGTGCAGGCGGTGGCGTGGTTCCGCCAAGCGGCCGTGCGCGATATCCCCATCGCGCAGCGCTTGGTCGGCGTGGCCTACGCCGAGGGGCAGGGCGTGCCGCGCGATCCGCAGCGGGCGATGTCGTGGCTGTTGCGGGCGTCCGAACAGGATGACGTGGATGCCCAGTTCAACCTGGCGGTCATGCTATCGCACGGCGGCGAGGGACAGCGCGACCTCGATTTGGCGCTGACCTGGTATGAGCGTGCTGCCGCATCGGGCCACATGATGGCGCAGTACAACCTGGGCAGCATGTACGCGCGCGGCCACGGCGTCGAACGCGACGACAGGCTAGCCTTGGCATGGTATCGGCGCGCCGCCGAGCAGGGCGCGCCCAGCGCGCAGTTCAATGTGGCCGTCATGTATGCCAGCGGCTGCGGCGTGGAGCAAAGTGATGTGCTGGCGGCCGCCTGGTATCGCTGCGCGGCCGAGCAAGGCGACGCGGGCGCGCAAAACAATCTTGGCGCGATGTACGCCAAGGGCATCGGTGTCGAGCAAGACGAGCTGCAGGCGCGGGACTGGTACGCCAAGGCCGCAGGGCAAGGCCACGCGCTGGCCCAGTTCAACCTTGGCGGCATGGTCAGCAGCGGACGCGGCTTGCAGCGCGCTGAACCGGCGCAGTGATCAGTTTTGCGTCTGCTGGCGGCGGTCGAGGAACAGGCTGTTGCCGTGGATTTTCTTGGCTTGCTTCTTCGATTCCGCCGCTGCCGTGGCGATCTGGTGGTGGGTGTAGTATTGGCGCGGCTCCACGCGGATCGCGCCGATCGACAAGCTCATCACCGAGTAAAACACTTTCTTGCCCTGCCGGTCTTCGCTGATGTAGCCGCCGCGCTCGCGGTCGTCGGTGCTGTAGAAATCCAGCACGGTGCGGCCAAACTCATCGAGTACCGACTGGCAGCGCTGTTCCCAGTCCTCGCTCTGGAACAAAACCATAAAATCATCGCCGCCGATGTGGCCGACGAAATCGCGGTCGGGGTCGCAATAGCTGCTCAGCAGATTGCCGGTCAGCTGGATCACATCATCGCCGCGGCGGTAACCGTACACGTCGTTAAACGGCTTGAAGTGGTCAAGGTCGAAATAGCACACCCAGAAGCGGCTGCCGCTTTCCAGCAAACGGTCGATGTGCTCGGTGATCGGCACATTGCCCGGCAGCTGGGTCAGCGGATTGGCGTAGCGCGCCGCGTGGATCTGCATCTGGGTGATTTCGCGCATCAAGTCGTGGCCGGTGCCCATGCCAAGGTAGCGGCCTTGATCGGTGATGAAGAAACCGTTGAACAGGTGGTGTGCGTCGGCCTGCGCCATGCGGCAGCTCAGTTCTTGCAGGCTGCTGGACTTATCGGCGATCAGCGGATTGTGGTCCATGAACTGGCGGCACGATTTTTTACCGTACAGTTCGCGTTCATACGGGCGGGCGAAATGCTCGATCATGACGAAGCGGCTGATCAAGCCCAGCGGCACGCCGTCATCCACCACCGGGATAATCAGCAACTCCGGCGAACGCTGGAAAATCTCGTACACCTCGTTGTTATTCATGCTCGACGGCACGGCCTGCACCTCGTGCAGCAGCTTGCAGATAGTGCCTTGCTTGTCGGCGGCGCGCTGCGGGTAGACCGCCACGCCGTTGCGCGACAGCGCCTTGGCCACTTCCGCCGGCACCGTGCGCGCCGGGCTTGGATGCGGGCGGCCGAGGTGGTAGCCCTGGCCGTAGGCGACGCCGACATCGCGCAGCACCAGCAGCTCGGCCTGCGTCTCGATGCCTTCGGCAATCACGCGGGTGTTGGATTTTTCGGCGATCTCCTGGATCGAGCGCACGAATTGCAGTTTCACCGGGTCGTGATTGATGCCTTGGATGAAGTGCATATCGATCTTGACATATTCCGGCCGCAATTCCGACCACAGGCGCAGGCTGGAAAAGCCTTCGCCGAGGTCGTCGATCGCGATTTGAAAGCCCATCTTGCGATAATGCAGCACCGCGTCGCGCATCAGGTCGTAGTCGTAGGTCGGCTGGTTTTCGGTCAGCTCGATGATCACGCGCTCCGGGTTGATGCCGATCTGGTGGATCACTTCCAGCGTTTCGCCGTGGCGCGCATCGCGCTGCAACAGGCTTTCCGGGCTGACATTGAGGAAGAGCTTGCCAGGCAGGTCGAGCTCGGCAAAGCGCTCCAGCACCACCTTGCGGCACAGGTGCTCGACTTGCACCGTGAGGTTGTTGGCGCGCGCCGCCTTGAATAAATTCATCGGCGAATGCAGCGGGCTGTCGGACGGGCCGCGTATCAACCCTTCGTAGGCGATGATTTCGCCGGTCTGCATGTGTACAATCGGTTGAAACAGCGCGCTGAGCTGGCGGCGCGCCAAAATATCGTTCAAATGCGCGCGCAACACGGCCTCCTCATCGTCTTCACGAGGTTTCAGGTAAGTGACTGTGGCGCCAACGGCCGGCTGTAGTGCGGATTTCACGGTGAATCGTTTGCCAAATATCGGTTTAACTGTACGATCATAGTGGACATTTGTGACGACATGATGAATTATGGAAATGTTTTGTTCAGGACAGGAACCTTATGCTTTGTTTGATTCGCCGCGCCCTTGTTTGCGGTAGCCTGCTGAGCGCCGCCGGCGCCGGCGCCACCGGCATCGTGGTGCAAGTGCAAGACGCAACCGGCAAGGTGCTGCCAGACACCGTCGTTTATGTTGAGCCGGAAGGCGGCGTGCCCGCGTCCAAGTCGCCGCCCGGCGCCCAGATCGAGCAGAAGGGTTTAAAATTTCTGCCGCTGGTGACCGTGGTGCAAGTTGGCGCCACCATCAATTTCCCGAATAATGACAAGGTCAGGCACCACATTTATTCGTTCTCGCCGGCCCACAAGTTTGACCAGAAACTGTATTCCGGGCAGGCGGCCTCGCCGCAAGTCTTCGATAAAGCTGGGACGGTTGTACTCGGTTGCAATATTCATGACAAAATGATCGCTTACGTCAAAGTGGTCGATACGCCGTATTTCGCCAAGACCGACGGTTCCGGTGCCGCGCGCATCGAGCTGCCGGCTGCCGGCAAGTACGTGGTCAAAGCGTGGCACTACAATACGATGGGCGGCGCCACGCCCGAACAAACGCTGACCGTAAAGGCGGGCAGCGAATTGAGTTCCGCCATTTTTAAACTGCCGATGAAGCCAGTGGTGCTAGACGATGCCTCTTCCAGCCTTTAAATGGGATAGCTTGCGCTTGCGGCTGCGTTTTCGCAGCCTCGAAAGCCGCATCGTGACGCTATTCCTGGTGCTGATCGTGGCGGTGCAGGTGGTCGGCCTGCTGGTGATCCAGCAGGGTATCGACAACAATGCGCGCGCCTCCATCGGCTCCGAGCTGAATAACGGCGCCAAGGTATTCCGCCGCCTGCTGGAACAAAACGCGCAAAGCCTGCGCTTCGGTGCGCGCCTGCTGGCGCGCGATACCGCCTTTGTCGCGGCCATCGGCAACAACGATGAAAGCGATCGCTCTACCATTGAATCGGCGCTGGCCAATAGCGGCCGCCGCATCAAGGCTTCTTTGTCGATGCTGATCGGTGATGATCGCACCATCAGCGCGACGACCAATCAGGCGCAATCGAAAGGCCTGGAAAAAATGGCGCTGTCGATGCTGGATGCCGCCGAAGCGGCCGACGGCGCGATCGGCATTGCGATTGTCGACCACCGGCCGTTCCAGATCGTCGCCATGCCGATCAAGGCGCCGATCACCATCGGCTGGATCGTGATGACTTTCCCCATCGACCGCCAGCTGGCGAACGAGATGCGCGAGGTGACTTCGCTGCATACCTCGGTCTTGACGCGCGACGCGCAGGGCAAGTGGCTGCCGGTCGGCTCCACCTTTGTCGGGCCGTCTGCGCAAGTGGTGGTCGATCAATTGCAAGCCTTGCCAGCGACGCCTACCGGCCCGTTCGACATGATGGTCGAAACCGCCCAATACAGCGCGCGCCTGATTTCCATCGGCGAGGACAACGGCCAAAACGCCAGCGTGCTGCTGGCGCGCTCCATCGACGAAGCGACTGCCGATTATCGCCGCCTCGAACGCTGGCTGATCGGCCTGACCTTGGGCGGCATCTTCGCGTCGGCGCTGGCCATCGTGTTCACCGCCAAGCGTATCGCCCAGCCGATCAGTGAGTTGGCGGTGACGGCCAAGCGGCTGGAGGAGGGCGATTACAAGGTCGCCATCGACAGCCGGCGCGAGGACGAAATCGGTCAATTGGCACACGCCTTCGACGCCATGCGCGAAGGTATCGCCAAGCGCGAACAGGAGATCCGCCGCCTGGCGTATTGGGACACGCTGACCAACCTGCCGAATCGCGCACAATTCGTGCTGCTGTTGAACGACGCGCTGCACGACGCCCGCCGCCGCGAAGAAGCCTTGTTCGTGCTGATGATGGATCTGGATCGCTTCAAGCACGTCAACGACGTGATGGGCCACAGCTTCGGCGACGCCTTGCTGCGCCAGGTTGCTGGCCGCTTGCAGCTGCTGCTGGCGAATCGCCGTCAATCGTCGGCGCAGGTGGCACGCTTGGGTGGCGACGAATTCGCAGTGCTGCTGCCGGCCGCCGATATCGATGCGGCGCAGCTGATGGCGGCTGAAATCCTGCAAGCGCTGGAAACGCCACTGTCGCTGGAAGATCAAATGGTGGACATCGGCGCGGGCCTCGGCATCGCCGCCTATCCAGAACACGCCGACGACGGCGAGACCTTATTGAGCATGGCCGAAGTGGCGATGTACGCCGCCAAGCAGCGCAACGACGGCGCCGTGGTCTACGACGCGGCGATGGACAAGTCCAGCGCCAAGAGCCTGTCGCTGCTCACGGAGCTGCGCAACGCCATCGAGCGCAATGAGTTCCGCCTGCACGTGCAGCCGAAGATTTCGCTGCAAACCGGCCGTGTGGTGGGCATGGAGTCGCTGGTGCGCTGGGTGCACCCGGAGCGCGGCAATGTGTTCCCCGACGAATTCATTCCGTTCGCCGAGCAGACCGGCTTTATCCGCGTGCTGACGCGCTGGGTGATGGAGAAGTCGGCCGAGTTGTGCCGCGAGCTGGCCAGCAAGGGCCACCACTTGAAAGTGTCGGTCAACCTGTCTACCCGCGATTTGCTGGACCAAGACCTGCCGGCCAAGTTTGCCGACCTGCTGGCGCGCCACAAGCTGACGCCCGGCTCCTTCTGCCTGGAGATCACCGAGAGCGCCATCATGGACGATCCGGTGCGCGCGCAAAATACGCTGGAGCGTTTGAGTTCCATGGGGCTCGATTTGTCGATCGACGATTTCGGCACCGGCTATTCTTCGCTGGCCTATCTCAAGCGCCTGCCGGTGAATGAACTGAAGATCGACAAATCCTTCGTGCTGAATATGGAGAAGGATGAAGGCGACACCAAGATCGTGCGCTCGACCATCGACCTCGGTCACAACATGGGCTTGCGCGTGGTGGCAGAAGGCATCGAGAGCGAGGCGGTCTGGCGCTTGCTGGCGGAACTGGGCTGCGATCAAGGGCAGGGCTACTTCATGAGCCGTCCGATTCCGGGCGACCAGCTGATCCCGTGGCTGGAGAAGTGGCGCGCGCCGATCGCCATCGGCGCGGAGGCGGAAGCGGTGGCAGACGTCAGCTACGCCAAATAAAAATCGTCTTTGTTTTTCAGCTAACGTGTCATATTTGTCATGCTTCACGTTATGATCTGTATTCTTGATGAACCTTACATGGATACGGATCACATATGCAACGACGTGCACTCATCGCATCTCTCCTGCTCGCGCAAGCCTCCGCGTTTGCGCAAACCTGCCCAGCCAATGGCGCCTCGCTGAACTACCCGGTCACGCGCACCGTGGATCAGCAGGACAATTACCACGGCACCGTCATCGCCGATCCGTATCGCTGGCTGGAAGACGCCAACAGCGAGGACACCAAGAACTGGGTAGTGGCGCAGAACCAGCTGACGCAAAGCTATCTGTCGCAAATCCCGAGCCGCGAAGCGATCAAGGCACGCCTGACCAAGCTGTGGAACTTCGAGCGTTTCAGCGTGCCGTTCAAGGAAGGCGGCCGCTATTTCTACAGCCGTAACGACGGCCTGCAAAATCAATCGGTGCTGTACACCATGAAGACGCTGGCCGATGTTCCGCGCCTGCTGCTCGACCCGAACACGCTGGCCGCTGACGGCACGGTGGCGCTGGCCGGCCTGGCCGTTAGCCCGAACGGCAAGTACCTCGCCTACAGCACCGCGGCCTCGGGCTCGGACTGGAACGAAATCAAAGTCCGCGACATTGACAGCGGCAAGGACGTGGAAGACCATATCAAGTGGGTGAAATTCTCGCGCACCGCTTGGCTGCACGACGGTTCCGGTTTCTTCTACAGCCGCTACGACGAGCCGCAAGAAGCCACCAAGCTGGCCGACGTGAACTACTTCCAAAAGCTGTACTTCCACAAACTGGGCACGCCGCAAAGCGCGGACGTGCTGGTGTACGACCGTCCCGACCACAAGGATTGGGGCTTCAGCGCGGAAGTCACCGAAGATGGCCGCTTCCTGGTGATCAACGCCTCGCAAGGCACGGAGAACAAAAACCGCGTGTTCTACAAGGACTTGAGCAAGAAGGATTCGAAAGTGGTCGGCTTGCTGGAGGACTTCGACGCTGCCTATGATTTCATCGGCAACGACGGCCCGGTATTCCTGTTCCGCACCGAGCGCAATGCGCCGCGCGGCCGCATCGTTAGCATCGATACCCGCAAGCCGGGTGTGCTGAATTGGAAGCAGATCGTCCCGGAGAGCAGCAACACCATGGTGTCGGCGTCGCTGGTCAACAACCAACTGATCGTCGATTACCTGAGCGATGCGCATAGCCTGGTCAAAGTCTACGATCTGAAAGGCAAGGCGCTGCACGATATTGAACTGCCGGGCCTCGGTACCGCAGGCGGCTTTAGCGGCAAGCGCTCGGATAGCGAGACGTTCTACTCGTTCACCGGCTTCACCAACCCAACCACCATCTACCGCCACGATCTGAAGACCAACAAGAGCAGCGTGTATCGCCAGCCGAAAGTGGACTTCGATCCGAACGCGTTTGAGACCCGCCAGGAGTTCTTTACCTCGCGCGACGGCACCAAGGTGCCGATGTTCATCGTGTCGAAAAAAGGCCTGAAGCTGGATGGCAGCAATCCGACCTATTTGTATGGCTACGGTGGTTTCAACGTGTCGCTGACGCCTTCGTTCTCGGTGGCGAACCTGGCATGGCTGGAAATGGGCGGCGTCTACGTGATGGCCAACCTGCGCGGCGGCGGCGAATACGGCGAATCGTGGCACCTGGCCGGCACCAAGCTGCAAAAGCAAAACGTGTTCGACGACTTCATCGGCGCGGCCGAATGGCTGGTGTCGCACAAGGTGACGTCGCCAGCCAAGTTGTCGATTGGCGGCGGCAGTAACGGCGGCTTGCTGGTTGGTGCGGCCATGACCCAGCGCCCGGACTTGTTTGCCGCGGCGATTCCGCAAGTAGGCGTGATGGACATGCTGCGCTTCCATAAATTCACCATCGGCTGGGCGTGGACGTCGGACTACGGTTCGTCCGACAACGCCGATGAATTCAAGGCGCTGGTCAAATACTCGCCGCTGCATAATCTGAAGAAGGGCGCCTGCTATCCAGCCACCATGATCACCACCGCCGATCACGATGACCGCGTGGTGCCTGCCCACAGCTTCAAGTTTGCGGCCACCGCGCAGGCTGACCAAGCGGTGGGCGGCGCACCGATCCTGATCCGTATCGACAGCAAGGCAGGCCACGGCGCAGGCAAGCCGACCACCAAGCAGATCGAAGAAGTGGCTGATCGTTGGGGCTTCCTGACCCGCGCACTGCAAATGGACGGCGGCGCCCCTGCAAAAGCGGCGGGCCAGCAATGATGCGCGCACCGCTGCTGCTCGCATTGATGATGTCCGGCGCGGTGCCGGTCGCAGTGTCGCCGGCCTTTGCGGCCGACGCCGCACCCGCCACTGCCGCACCGGCGGCCAAGCAGATTACCGACGTTACGCGCGGCCTGCAATCGCAGCCCGGCTTTATCGACGTCTGGCGCGATATCGACAAGGGCAGGGTGCTGCTGTCGGTCGGTGCGCTGGAACAGCCCTTCATGCTGGTGAGCTCCTTGCCCTACGCACTGGGCTCCAATGATGTGGGCCTCGACCGCGCGCAGCCGGGCGAGATGCGCATGGTTCATTTTGAAAAGCATGGAGCCAGGTTATTCCTCGTTCAGGAAAACACCAACTACGTCGCCAACTCGGCGGACAAGGACGAACGCGCCGCTGTGCGCGAGTCGTTCTCCAACTCGGTGCTGTGGTCGGGCGAGATCATCGCCAGCGACAAGGATCGCCATCTGGTGGACTTCTCCAGCTTCCTGCTGGCCGACCGCCACGGCATTGCGGCGCGTTTGGCCGGTGCCAAGCAGGGAGCATACTCGGTCGATGCCTCGCGCAGCGCAGTGCTGGCCGCCGAAGCCAAGGCCTTCCCGGACAACGTGGAACTGGAAGCGCTACTGACCTTTGCCGGCCCGGGACAAGCAGAATACGTGAAGCAGGTCGGCGCGGATGCAGCCAGCCTCTCGATGCGCCAGCGTATCAGCATGGTGCGCTTGCCCGCGTTGGACGCCAACAGCGCGTGGCATCCGCGCACTTACCACCCGTACTCCGGCGGTTTTGATACCAGCTACTTCGACTACGCCACGCCGCTATCGAACAGCATCGACGTGCATTGGCAAGTGCGCCACAAGCTGGAAAAGACCGATCCATCGGCTGCCGTCAGCACGGTGAAGAAACCGATTGTCTACTACGTTGATCGCGGCGCGCCCGAGCCGGTGCGCTCGGCGCTGATTGAAGGTGCGCGCTGGTGGGCCACGGCGTTCGAGAAGGCGGGCTTCAAAGACGCCTACCGCGTCGAGTTGCTGCCGGAGGGCGTGGACGCACAGGACATCCGCTACAACGTCATCACCTGGGTGCACCGTGCCACGCGCGGCTGGTCGTATGGGAATGCATTGAGCGATCCACGCACCGGTCAAATTCTGCGCGGCGCAGTCACGCTGGGATCGCAGCGCGTGCGCCAGGACATCCTGATCGCCGAAGCGCTGCTCGCTCCTTACGGCAAAAGCAGCAGCGCTGAAAAACAAAAACTGGCCGAACAAATGGCGCTGGCCCGCTTGCGTCAATTGGCGGCGCACGAAGTCGGCCACACGCTGGGCTTCGCGCACAACTTTGCCGCCAGCCGCATGGGGAATGGCTCGGTGATGGATTATCCGCATCCTATCCTCAAGCTGGATGCCAAGGGCGAGGTCGATATCGCCAATGCCTACGGCGTGGGCGTGGGGCCGTGGGACGACTACATCGTCAAATACATCTACGGCGATTTTGGCAGCGGCACACAAGAGCAGGCGGCATTGACCAAGCTGCGCGCCGATGCGCGTAGCGCCGGCATGCTGTACTCCAGCGACCAGGACGACCGTGCTCCCGGCGCCAGCCACCCGGACGGCCTGCTGTGGGACTTTGGCCCGGACACGCTGAAGACATGGGATCAACTGGGCGCAGTGCGTCAGCGCGCCTTGCAAACGTTCTCTGTGGACGTGCTGCCGGACGCGCGCCAGATCGGTGAACTGGAAGCGCGCCTGGTGCCGGTCTACCTGCTGCAGCGCTACCAAGGCGAAGCGGTGGCGCGCCTGATCGGCGGCGGCGAGTTTGAGTACACCAGCGCCGGCGACGTCAAGGCAGGCATCGCCAAGGCCGGCGTTAAAGTCACGCCGGGCGGGGTGCAGCGGCAAGCGCTGAACCGCCTGACCGACAGTCTGCGCGCCGAGTATCTCGCGCTGCCAGCCAATGTGCTTGACATCCTGACGCCACCGGCGGCAGGCTACGAACGCACGCGCGAGTATTTCGGCAATCGCATGGACTCCGTGTTCGACGCCTTCTCGATCGCCGAAGCGGGCGCCGCGCAAACCGTCGGCTTCCTGCTGGATGCAGGCCGCATCAATCGCGTGTCGTGGCAGCATGCGCGCGATGCCAGGCAACTGAGCGTGCAGGAAGTAATCGCGCAAGTGCTGCAAAAAACGTGGAAGCGTGATGCGGTGCCGTCCACGGTCATCGGCGGCGAAGCGGTGCAGCTGGCGTCCAACTGGATCGTCGTTGAGAGTCTGCTGAACCTGCTCAACAACGGCTACCTGCACTCGCAGGTGGCGGCCGAAGTGCGGCAGTCGGTACGCGAGCTGGCGCAATGGCTGCAAAAGAACCCGGGCAAGGGCGTGATCGCCGACAGCCGCAAGCAAGCGGCCGAATTGATCACTGCCTATCTGGCCGATCCGCGCAGCGTCAAACTGCGCACGCCGCAACCGGTGCCGCCGGGCGCACCAATTTAGCGCATTGACTTGGTGCATTGGCGGCTTGCAGGCGCCAATGCACCAACGTGAAACTAGATTAAAATCAGCTACTTAAGATTTTGCACCAAATTGGAACGGAAATTGCTTTCCATGTTAGTTCTTTATTTTGTGTGCTTTATTTTGGGGAGTGATTTTGATGTCTGGATACAAAGACGGCGCAGATGCCTTGTTCATCCTGCTCGGCGCCATCATGATTTTGGCGATGCACGCGGGTTTTGCTTTCCTTGAACTGGGCACGGTACGCAAGAAAAATCAGGTCAATGCGCTGGTCAAAATTCTGGTCGATTTTGCCGTCTCGACCATTGCTTATTTCTTTGTCGGCTACAGCATTGCTTACGGCATCAACTTCTTCTCCTCGGCCGATGTGCTGGCCGCCAAAAACGGTTATGAGCTGGTCAAATTCTTCTTCCTGCTGACGTTCGCCGCCGCTATTCCTGCGATTATCTCGGGAGGCATTGCCGAACGGGCGCGCTTCCATCCGCAGACCGTGGCGACGGCTTTGCTGGTCGGCCTGGTTTATCCTTTTTTTGAAGGGCTTGTCTGGAACAACCGTTTCGGCGCGCAGGAATGGCTGGCGCAAGCGTTTGGCGCCGGCTTCCATGACTTCGCCGGTTCGGTAGTGGTGCACGCGGTAGGGGGCTGGATCGCGCTGCCGGCGGTGCTGTTGCTGGGCGCTCGCCGCGGCCGCTACATGAAGAACGGTGCGATTGCCGCGCATCCGCCGTCGTCGATTCCCTTCCTCGCGCTGGGTGCGTGGATTTTGACCGTGGGCTGGTTCGGCTTCAACGTCATGAGCGCGCAGGCGCTGGACAAGATGAACGGCCTGGTGGCGGTGAATTCGCTGATGGCCATGGTCGGCGGCACGCTGGTTGCGCTGATGATGGGTAAGAACGATCCGGGCTTCGCCTATAACGGCCCGCTGGCCGGACTGGTGGCGGTGTGCGCCGGTTCCGACATCATGCACCCGCTGGGCGCGCTGGTGACGGGCGGCTTGGCCGGCGCCATCTTCGTGTGGATGTTCACGCTGGCGCAAAACAAGTGGAAGATCGACGATGTGCTGGGCGTGTGGCCGCTGCATGGCCTGTGCGGCGCCTGGGGCGGAATTGCGGCTGGGATCTTTGGCCACAAGGAGCTCGGCGGCGTGGGCGGCGTGTCGCTGTTGTCGCAACTGGCCGGTACGGTCATGGGCGTGGCAATCGCGCTGGCCGGCGGCTACGCAGTGTACGGCTTGCTGAAAGCCACGCTGGGCCTGCGCCTCGATCCCGAGGAAGAGTTCCAGGGCGCCGATCTCTCTATCCACCGCATCACCTCGACCCCGGAGCGCGAATCCAATTGGTAAACGCTTTCAATTGCAAAAAATAGATGGCATAATTGCATCGATATCTTAAATGCAATTTTCCGAGGGGGTAACATGAATCTGCAATTGCCACGCCGCCTGTTGGTTGCCGCACTGTTTGCCGCTGGAGCGATGTCCTCCGCTCAAGCTGTGAACTACGTTGAAATCGAGGGCGCCAACCTGAAGTTCTACTACGACGCCGATTTCTGGGGCCTCAATTCGGCCTCGGTGGCGGGAAATTCGATTTCGTTCGATACGTCGGAGCGCTTCCACGTGTCCGCCGAGAACGACGCCATTTTCGGCGGCGCCACCAACACCCGCTTCGATTACGGCTACTGGAGCGTGATTGCGGTTCCGAAAAGCGGCTATTCGGTGGCCCTGCAGTTGAGCGCCAGCGCCACCTCGTCGTATGCCTTCACCGGTACTGGCACCGGTACTAGCTCCAGCTCGATCATTGGCTCAATCTCCAGCGGCGTGTACGCCGGGGGCGGATTTACCTCGCCGGGTTTTAACGCCGTGTTCTACCAGGAAGGCCTTGTTAATTCAGACCTAACGCCGGGCTCCGGGACCAAGGTGATCAGCACGACGGTTGGTAACCCTGCCAGCTATTTCACGGCGGTGGCGCTGGATACGGGAATGAACATCGGTGCTTCCCAGTTCGGCAAGGGACATGCGGAGACCACCCTGACCGACGTCACCTACGGCTTCACGGTGACGGCCGTGCCTGAGCCGGAAACCTATGCCATGATGATCGCCGGCCTTGGCCTGGTCGGCTTCGCGGCGCGGCGCCGCAAGCACGCCGCTTAATTACTAGCGGTGTATCACCACCAGCAGCGCTTTCGCTTCCGTTTTACCTACGTTGCGGATGATGTGCTGCTGGTCGCCAGGGTAGCGCGCGGTGCTGCCCAGTTTGACCTTCTTCTTGTCTTCCCCGACTTCCACTTCCACTGAGCCGTGCAACAAGGTCAGGTGCTCCTGCGCGCCGGGATCGTGGCCTTGCGAGGCCAGTTCGCCGCCCGGCGACAGCGTTAATTCATACCACTCGTAGCGGCTGGCCAGTTCCAGCGGCCCCAGAATCCGCAGCACGTAGCCCGCGTGCAGGCCGGGCAGGGTAGGCGTTTCGTGCGCATCCACCACGCGGATGGTCTCCGTTGCCCGTTCGGCCGTCGCCAGCAACTCGCCAATCTGCACACCCAGCGCGTTGGCAAGACGCCAGGTAATGGCAATCGTCGGATTGGCTTTCTCTCTTTCGATTTGGGATAACATGGATTTGGAGACGCCGGCAATGCGCGACAAATCTTCCAGGGTCAGGCCCCGAGCGAGGCGCAAGCGCTGCAAGGCCGCGCCCACTTCCGGCGGCGCGTTATTTGGTGCAGGTGTTTTCATTCGTTTTGGTTGCGGAGTTCACTGGATCGCTTTAAAATTCAATATATCGAATTTGAATTCGGGATAACGAATTTCGCATAAGATAGTGAAATCGTAACACATACAAGGATCATCATGAGCAATCAAAAAGACAGCTTCTACAGCGGCCTCCAGCAAAATCTGGATCAACTGCGCGAGCAAGGGCTGTACAAGCCGGAGCGCGTGCTGGCTTCGCGCCAAGGTTCGGAAGTGACGAGCGATGATGGTCGCACCTTGATCAATATGTGCGCCAACAACTATCTCGGCCTGTCTGGCCAGGAATGGGTGGCGCAAGCGTCGATCGACGCCACTGAAAAATTCGGCTACGGCCTGTCGTCGGTGCGCTTCATCTGCGGCACCCAAACCGTGCACAAGCAGCTGGAGCAGGCGATCTCCAAGTTCCTCGGCACCGAGGACACGATTCTGTACGCGGCCGCTTTCGACGCCAACGGCGGCGTGTTCGAGCCGCTGTTCGACGAGAACGATGCCATCATCTCCGATGCGCTGAACCACGCCTCCATCATCGACGGCATCCGCCTTTGCAAGGCCGCGCGCTTCCGCTACGCCCACAACGACATGGCCGACCTGGAGAAGCAGCTGCAAGCAGCGGCGGACAAGCGCCACAAGATCGTCGTCACCGATGGCGTGTTCTCGATGGACGGCACCATCGCCCAGTTGGACAAGATCGTTGAACTGGCCGACAAGTACGGCGCGCTGATCATGATCGACGAATGCCACGCCTCCGGCTTCATGGGCAAGACCGGCCGCGGCACGCACGAACACCACAACGTGGTCGGCAAGATCGACATCATCACCGGCACCTTGGGCAAGGCGCTGGGCGGCGCCATGGGCGGCTTCACCTCCGGCCGCAAAGAGGTGATCGAGATGCTGCGCCAGAAATCGCGTCCTTACCTGTTCTCGAACACCTTGGCGCCGTCGATTGCCGGCGCTTCGCTGGCAGTGCTGGAGCGCTTGTCGTCGTCGACCGAGTTGCGCGACCGCCTGCACGAAAACACCGCCTACTTCCGCAAAGAGATCGAGCGTATCGGCTTTACCATCAAGCCGGGCACGCACCCTGTTGTTCCTGTCATGCTGTTCGACGCGCCAGTGGCGCAGAAATTCGCCGCGCGCATGTATGAACTGGGCGTGCTGCTCAGCGGCTTCTTCTACCCGGTGGTGCCGATGGGCCAGGCCCGCGTGCGCGTTCAATTGTCGGCCGCTCATACCCGCGAGCAGCTGGATACCGTATTGAAAGCATTCGAGCAAGCCGGCCACGAACTGGGCCTGCTCAAGTAATCATCGTCAGGACATAACAAATGACTCAGCAAAAAATCCTCGTCATCGGCGCCAATGGCCAGATCGGCAGCGAACTGGTGGAAGCACTGGCCGCGCAGCACGGCGCGCAAAACGTCATCGCCAGCGATGTCAGCCCGACTAACC
Organism: Duganella rivi; assembly: GCF_009857435.1. GTDB lineage: Bacteria > Pseudomonadota > Gammaproteobacteria > Burkholderiales > Burkholderiaceae_D > Rugamonas > Rugamonas rivi. Next base: position 603,440 of record NZ_WWCK01000003.1, on the reverse strand, counting down.
TGTACGGCGCCGCGCGCTACACCACGCTCAACGTGCTGGATAAGCAAGCCTTGTCCGCGCTGGTGACTGAAGAAGGCATCACGCAGGTGTACCAGCTGGCGGCGATGCTGTCGGCCACCGGCGAAGCTGCGCCGCTGAAGGCATGGACGCTGAACATGGACGGCCTGCTGAATATCCTGGAAGTGGCGCGCGAACGCGGCGCCATCGGCAAGCCGTTGAAGGTGTTCTGGCCGTCGTCGATCGCGGCGTTCGGCCCCAACACCCCTGCCGTCGACACGCCGCAGCTGACCGTGATGGACCCAACCACCATCTACGGCATCAGCAAGCTGGCCGGCGAGCGCCTGTGCGAATACTACTTCCTGAAGTACGGCGTGGATGTGCGTTCGATCCGCTACCCTGGCATCATCAGCTTCAAGTCGCCACCGGGCGGCGGCACTACCGATTACGCGATTGCGATCTTCCACTCGGCGCTGCGCGGCGAGCGTTATGAATGCTTCCTCGGCCCGCAAACCACGCTGCCGATGATCTACATGCCGGACGCCATCCGCGCCACCATCGAGTTGATGGATGCACCGGCGGAGCTGGTGAAGATTCGTTCTTCGTACAACGTGGCGGGCGTGTCGTTCAACCCGGAGCAGCTGGCAGAAGCCATCACCCGCAAGGTGCCTGACTTTAAGATCGCCTACAAGCCCGATAGCCGCCAAGCCATCGCCGACACCTGGCCGCAAAGCCTGGACGATGCTGCCGCTACCGCCGACTGGGGCTGGAAAGCGCGCATCGGCGTGGAAGAAATGGTCGCCGACATGCTGGCCAATATCGATGTGAACCTCGGGAAGGCCGCCTGATGGACATGAGCGTATTCGATCTGTTCAAGATCGGCATTGGCCCTTCGAGCTCGCATACCGTGGGCCCGATGGTCGCTGCGCGCCGCTTCTTGCTGGATAACGCTCCCTTGGACGATGTGGCCGAAGTCAAGGCTGAGCTGTATGGCTCGCTGGCCTTGACCGGCATCGGTCACGCCACCGATAAAGCCGTGCTGCTTGGCCTGATGGGCGAAACGCCGCAGGATGTGGCGCCAACCAGCGTCGATCAGCAACTGGCCGACGCCGAAGCGGCGGGCCAACTGAAGCTGCTCGGCGCGCACGCCGTGCCGTTCAAGCGCGGCACGCATCTGGTTTTTCACATGGCCGAGTCGCTGCCTGAGCACCCGAATGGCATGCGCTTTACGCTGACCCGCAAGGATGGCAGCAGCATCTCCAAAGTCTACTACTCGGTAGGTGGTGGCTTTATTCGCGAAGAGGGCGAGGAAGCCGCAGCAGCGGTGGCCGGCGTCGCCGTGCCTTACCCGTTCGGCACCATGGACGAACTGCTGGCGCACGGCGTGCGCAGCGGCTTGACCATCCCGCAAATGCTGCGCGCGAACGAGTGCGCCCGCATCAGCGATGATGCCTTGAATGCGGGCCTGGATAAAATCTGGCACGTCATGCGGGACTGTATCGCGCATGGCCTGGACACGCCGGGCCAGCTGCCGGGCGGCTTGAACGTCAAGCGCCGCGCCGCCGGACTGTGGGCGCAGGCCAGCAAAGGCACGCCGGCAAACAGCCTGCCGCACGACGCGATGCACCAAGTCAGCCTGTATGCGATGGCGGTCAACGAAGAAAACGCCGCTGGTGGCCGTGTGGTGACTGCGCCGACCAATGGCGCGGCCGGCATCATCCCGGCGGTGCTGCGCTACTACGCGGAAGACTGCAAGCCGAGCGATCCTGTCACCGGCGTGCGCAACTTCATGCTGACCGCAGCGGCCATCGGCATGCTGTGCAAGCGTAACGCGTCGATCTCCGGCGCGGAAATCGGCTGTCAAGGCGAGGTGGGTGTGGCGTGCGCCATGGCCGCAGCGGGCTTGGTGGCGGCGCTGGGCGGCAGCAATGGCCAGATCGAGAACGCGGCCGAAATCGGCATCGAGCATCACCTTGGCATGACTTGCGATCCTATCGGCGGCTTGGTGCAGATTCCGTGCATCGAGCGTAACGGCATGGGCGCGGTGAAGGCGATTACCGCCGCATCGCTGGCCTTAAAAGGCGACGGCACGCACTTCGTCAGCCTCGATGAAGTGATCGAGACCATGCGCCAAACCGGCGCCGATATGCAGGCCAAGTACAAGGAGACTTCCTTGGGCGGTCTCGCCATTCACGTCATCACCGTCAATCACGCTGCTTGCTAAGCAGCGCTTCAAACTCCTGCGGCGGCAGCGGCTTGCTGATGTGGTAGCCCTGCATCTCATCGCAATGCTGCTCGCGCAGGAACTCCAGCTGCTCTACGGTTTCCACGCCTTCCGCAATGGTGGTCAGCCCCAGGCTGCGCGCCATGTTGATGATGGCGGCAACGATCGCCTTGTCCTCGGCATCGGTGCTGATATCGCGCACGAATGACTGGTCGATTTTCAGCTTGTAGACCTTGAACTTCTTCAGGTGGCTCAGGGACGAGAAGCCGGTACCGAAATCGTCGATCGACATGCGGATGCCGCGGTCGTGCAGCGCATTCATGGTGGCGATAGCGCCTTGTGGGTCTTGCACTGCCACGCCTTCGGTCAATTCCAGTTCCAGGTATTCGGGCGGCAGGCCTTCTTCATACAGCACTTGCGCCACATGCGCAGGCAAGTCTGCGGCGCGGAACTGCACTGCCGACAAATTTACCGCCATCACCAGCGAAGGCAATCCGGCGTCAAGCCAAGCCCGCGCCTGACGCACAGCTTGACGCAGCACCCAGTCGCCGATGGAGATGATTAAGCCGCTTTCCTCTGCGGCCGGAATGAATTCTCCCGGCGACACCACGCCCAATTCCGGCGTACTCCAACGCAGCAGCGCCTCAGCGCCGATGATGCGGCCGGTCTTCAGCGATACCTGCGGCTGATACACCACGTGCATTTGCTCGCGTTCCAGCGCGTAGCGCAAGGCGTTCACCAATTGCAGGTGGCGCGCCGCGCGCTGCTGCATGGCCGCAGTGAAGAAGCGGAAGTCCTGGCGGCCGGCGCGCTTGACCTGGAACATGGCGGCGTCCGCGCGTTGCAGCAGCGTTTCCACGTCGTGGCCATCGTCCGGGTACATGGCGATGCCGATGGAGGCCGATACCCGCAGATCGTGCACGCCGACGGTGTGCGATTGGCCGATTAAATCCAGCAGCTTGCGCGCGACGTCACTTGCTTCGCCGCTGTTCATATTGGGCATGACGAAGATGAATTCATCGCCGCCGAGGCGCGCCACCATGTCGCCGTCGCGCAGGCAGCTGGTCAGGCGCAGCGCCAGTTCGGATAGCAGGGCGTCGCCGACCGTGTGGCCGAGCGTATCGTTGATGTCCTTGAAGTGGTCAAGATCCAGCATCAGCAGCGCAGCCGGCGTGCGATTGACGCGGGCTTGCTCCAGCAACTGGCGCGCACGCTCGTGCAATTGCGAGCGGTTTGGCAAACCCGTTAGCACGTCGTAGTGCGCGAGGTAGTGCACGCGCTGGTCGGCCTGCTGGCGCACTTTTTCGCGGTCGAAGTTCTTGAGTGCGAATTCGATATCGAGCGTCATCTCGAGCAGCAGATTTTGCACCTCCTGGTCGAAGGCGTTGACGGCGTTGGCGTAGGGGGCGAAGAAGCCGATGATGTCGCCGTTGCGCCGCAGTGGAATCGCCGCCGACGATGCCCAGCCATAGCGCGCGCCGCGGGCGTGCCAGTAGGCCGTCTCCGGCGCGTGCTGGTAGTCCTGGCACCAGTAAGGCTGTCCGGTGCGGTAGGACAGGCCGATAGGGCCGCGGCCCTCCGGCGCGCCGGCGTCCAGCGAGACTTCCAGTTCATCGAGATATTCAACGCCGCCGCCGTACGAAGCGGCCACCGTGATCCGATCCAGTTCGCGGTCGATCAGGCCTATCCAGGCCATCTGCATGCCGCCGTAGCTCACGACGTCGCGGCAGATGCGTTCAAACAGCTCGGCTTCATTATGGCTGCGAACAATCGCCTGGTTGCATTGGCTTAGCGCCGAATACAAGCGGCTGACGCGCTGCGTGCGGTTCATCGCCGCGATGCGTTCCGCATCCAGCTTGCGCTTGCCGCGCCATACCAGCACCACCAGCAGCAAGGCGCTGCACATGAAGGCCACGCGGGCGAGGTTGGCGTCAAGCGAGGTTGCCTCGACCAATAAACGCGTGCGGCGTTCAACGCTGTCGTTGACTTCCCCGATCGGACGCATGATGGCGGCCTTGGCGCGGTGGTAGGCCGCGTCGTGCAGCATGGTGGTGGCGCGCATGGCGTCATGGGCATCGCGTACATCCATGGCGGCGATATCGACCAATACCAGCTTGTCCGATTCGTTCTTGGCGGCGGCCAGTAGCGCCAATTCTTCCGGCGCCAGTTTAGCCTCGCGCATCAGCTGCATCAGCGGCACTGCTGCTGCGCTGGCGCGCGGGCGCCGGTCGTCGGCCAGCACCAGGTCCCAGTAGACGTTCTCGTAATTGCGCGGGCGCGGCATGCGGCCTTCGCGGATGGCGACGATTTCCTGGTGGTGCTTGCGGTATTGGATGTCGCCGGTGGCGACATAAGTGCGCGCCATGCGGCTAAGGTCATCGGAGGACTGGCGTAATTCTTCAACCAGATTGTGCGAAGCGTAGCGCAGTTCATTGGCCTGGTCGATGCGCTTCTCGGTCCACACATAGAACAGGAAAGCCACCGTCACCAGCAGCAGCGCGCCGGTGCTGGCCCACAGGTAGCTGAAAAATTGCGGTTGAGGAGGGCGGACGGGCGACTTCATGATGTTGTACGACGAGAGGCAGAGTCCGACAGTATAGGACTTGCGGCTGCCGCCAGCCAACCGCGCTGGGGCGGACGATGACCATAAAACAACGTGAATTTCACCGGAATCCGCGAGGCGCACTATAATAGCCGCTCGCCTTTGTACCGTTCTGCAGCTCAACTGGAATTTTTTCTCATTTATGCAATACGTGTCTACCCGCGCCGCGTCGCCGGCCGCCGCTTCGTCTTCCCAACAATTTTCCGACATTCTGCTGGGCGGCCTGGCCGCTGATGGCGGCTTGTTCCTGCCGACCGCCTACCCGCAGGTGACCGGCGCTGAGCTGGACGCATGGCGCCAGCTGTCGTACGCCGACCTGGCGTTCGAGATTTTGAAGAAGTTTGCGACCGATATCCAGGAAGCCGATCTGCGCGCGCTGACCGCCAAGACCTATACCAAGGAAGTGTACAAAAACGTCCGCAAGGGCGAGAAAGCCACCCAGATCACGCCGCTGCGCGTGCTGGAAGAAGGCGAGAACGGCACGAAACTTGTGCTGCAGGCGCTGTCCAACGGCCCCACCTTGGCCTTCAAGGACATGGCGATGCAGCTGCTGGGTAATCTGTTTGAATACGCGCTGGCTAAGCAGAACGCGGAACTGAACATCTTCGGCGCGACTTCCGGCGATACCGGCAGCGCCGCCGAATACGCCATGCGCGGCAAGAAGGGCATCCGCGTCTTCATGCTGTCGCCGCACAAAAAAATGAGCGCGTTCCAGACCGCGCAAATGTTCTCGCTGCAGGATCCGAACATTTTCAACATCGCCATCGAAGGCGTGTTCGATGATGCGCAGGATATGGTGAAAGCCGTGTCGAATGACCTGGAATTCAAGGCCAAGCACAAGATCGGCACCGTTAATTCGATCAACTGGGCGCGCGTCGTGGCGCAGGTGGTGTACTACTTCCGTGGCTACCTGTCGGCGACCACCTCCAATGACCAGAAGGTGTCGTTCACCGTCCCATCGGGGAACTTCGGTAATATCTGCGCCGGCCACATCGCCCGCATGATGGGCCTCCCGATCGACAAGCTGGTAGCCGCCACCAACGAAAACGACGTGCTGGATGAATTCTTCCGCACCGGCGTGTACCGTGTGCGCAAGTCGGCCGAGACCTACCACACCAGCAGCCCGTCGATGGACATCTCCAAGGCCTCCAACTTCGAGCGCTTTATCTACGACCTGGTGGGCCGCGACAGCGACCGTACCCGCGCGCTGTTCCAGAAAGTGGAAACCCACGGCGGCTTTGACCTGTCGGGCAAGCCGGGCAGCGATGGCGACGAGTTCAAACTGGTGGCCAACTACGGCTTCAAGTCGGGCAAGTCGACCCACGACGACCGCGTCAACACCATCCGCGACGTGGCCGACGATTACGGCATCGTGATCGACACCCACACCGCCGACGGCATCAAGGTCGCCAAGGAGAACCTGGAACCTGGCGTGACCATGATCGTGCTGGAAACCGCGCTGGCGGCCAAGTTCAACGAAACCATCCTGGAGGCGCTGGGCGAGGACGCCGAGCGTCCAGAAGGCTTCGAGAACATCGAAGACCTGCCGCAGAAGTTTGTCGTCATGAAGCCGGATGTGGCGGCCATGAAGGCATACATCGCTTCGAATACGGGCCTGTAATGGACGCGCCGCGCAAGCCCATGCTGTCGGTCGGCGAAGCGCTGGCGTTCATGCTGGACGCCGTGCGTCCGGTGGCAGATACCGAAACCATCCCGACGCTGGAAGCCAACGGCCGCGTGCTGGCCACGGCGCAGGTGTCGGGCATGAATGTGCCGGGCGCAGATAACACGCAGATGGATGGCTACGCGGTGCGCGCTGCCGATTGCGTTAGCGGGAATGCCTCGCTGACCGTATCGCAGCGCATCCCGGCCGGCCATGTTGGCCAGCCCTTGCTGCCTGGGACGGCGGCGCGCATTTTCACCGGCGCCATGATCCCGCAAGGCGCGGACGCTGTCGTCATGCAGGAGCAGTGCGAATTGGCGGGCGACGTGGTCACCGTCAAGCATGCTCCTAAATCCGGCGAGTGGATCCGCCGCGCCGGCGAAGACATCAACAATGGCAGTGTGATTCTGCCAGCAGGCGTTCGTTTGCGTAGTCAGGAATTGGGCTTGGCCGCATCGGTTGGCTTGGCCGAGCTGCCGGTCAAGCGCAAGCTGCGCGTGGCCGTGTTCTTCACCGGCGACGAGTTGACCATGCCGGGCGAGCCCTTGGCGCAGGGCGCCATCTACAATTCCAACCGCTTCACGCTGCGCGCGCTGCTGGAAAATCTCGGCTGCGAGATCAGCGATTTCGGCATCGTGCCGGATACGCTGGAAGCCACGCGCTCGGTACTGCGCGAATCGGCGCAGGGCCACGATTTGATTATCACCTCGGGCGGCGTGTCGGTTGGCGAGGAAGATCATATCAAGCCAGCCGTCGAAGCCGAGGGTAAGCTGAATATGTGGCAGATCGCCGTCAAGCCGGGCAAGCCGCTGGCGTTTGGCGAGGTACAGCAAGCGTTCTTTATCGGCCTGCCGGGCAATCCGGTGTCGAGCTTTGTGACCTTCCTGCTGTTTGTGCGACCGTTTATCTTGCGCCTGCAAGGCGTGGAAGGCCCGATCGTGCCGCGCGCCTACAGCATGCGCGCCGATTTCGCTTGGCCCAAGGCGGACAAGCGCAATGAGTTCCTGCGCGTGCGCGTCAACGACAATGGCGGCGTGGAGCTGTTCCGCAACCAAAGTTCCGGCGTGTTGACATCGACTGTGTGGGGCGATGGCGTGATTGACAATCCGCCCGGCCAAACCATCGCCGTCGGCGACCTGGTTCGATTTATACCGTTTAACGAGTTACTGTACTGATGGCGATTACCGTAAAATTTTTCGCCAGCGTGCGCGAGGCAGTCGGCGCCTCGTCCGAATCGCTGGACTTGCCGGACGGCGTGACTACCGTGGGCGCGTTGCGCGACCACCTGGCGGCGCGCGGCGAAAATTGGCAGCAGGCGCTTGGTCATCCGGCGCTGCGCATGGCCTACAATCAGGCCATGTGCGACGCCGGCACGGCGCTGGCCGACGGCGCTGAAGTGGCCTTCTTCCCGCCAGTGACGGGCGGCTGACTATTTTTTAGTGACGTCCTCGCACGCCGCGCAGGCAACGGCGTTGCGGTAGCGGCGCCACGCAAAGTAGTTGAAAATGCCGGCCGCGATCAGCGCCCATGCGCCGGCGCTGAGATAATCCTCTTTTGTGGTCGAGCCCTTGAACCATTCAACGGCGGCTAGAATAGTGAATAGCGGCACCACTGCCAGCAGGTAGCGTTTAATCCAGAATATCGCACCCATCGTATCTCCCTTGTTTTGATTTGGATCTCACATGCAGTCTAGTTTGACACCTTTTCGCGTCGCCGTCATCGGCGGCGGCCCCGCCGGTTTGATGGCTGCGCAGACGCTGGCGCAGGGCGGAGCGCAGGTGGATGTCTACGATGCCATGGCTTCGGTCGGCCGCAAGTTCCTGCTGGCGGGGCGTAGCGGCATGAATATCACGCACGCCGAGGCGTACGAGGATTTCGTCACGCGCTACGGCGATAGCGCGCAGGCGCTGCGGCCGCAACTCGATGCGTTCGGCCCGCAGGCGGTGCGCGACTGGGTGCATGGGCTGGGACTTGAGACGTTTGTCGGCACCTCCGGTCGCGTGTTCCCGACCGATATGAAGGTTGCGCCGCTGCTGCGCGCGTGGGTGCATCGCTTACGCGAGAGCGGGGTGCAGTTCCATATGCGTCATCGCTGGACTGGCTGGCAGGACGATGTCTTGCGATTCGCCGTTGAGGATGGCGAGCGGCTGGTGCGCGCCGATGCGGTGATTCTCGCGCTGGGCGGCGCGAGTTGGGCGCGTCTCGGCTCGGATGGCGCGTGGTTGCCGTTGCTGGCGGCGCGCGGCGTCGAGGTGGCGCCGCTGGTTCCGGCCAACTGCGGCTTCGATGTCGATTGGAGTGAGCATTTCAGCAGCCGCCATGCCGGTGAGCCGTTGATGACGGTGGCATTGATCGCGCGCGACGCGCAGGGTAAGGAGATGCGCAAGCAGGGCCAGTTCGTGGTAACGCAGGGCGGTATTGAGGGCAGCTTGATTTATGCGCTGTCTGCGCCGTTGCGCGATCAGATTGCGGCCGAGGGCAGCACCACCATCTGGCTCGATCTCATGCCGGATTGGAGCGAGCAGCGCGTACTGGACGAGGTGTTGCGGCCACGCGGTGCGCGTTCGATGTCGTCGCATTTGCAAAGCCGGCTTGGCATTAAAGGCGTGAAGGCAGGCTTGCTGCGTGAGTGCTTGAGCAAGGAGCAGTTTGGCGATGAAGTGCAGCTAGCCCGAGGCATCAAGCGCCTGCCGCTGCGTTTGCAGCGCGCGCGTCCTATCGATGAGGCGATCAGCAGCGCCGGCGGCGTGTGCTGGTCGGCGCTGGATGGAACAATGCTGAAGGCTGCGCCGGGCGTATTCGTGGCCGGCGAGATGATCGACTGGGAAGCACCAACCGGCGGCTATTTGCTCACCGCTTGCTTCGCCGGCGGCGTGGCGGCGGCCCGCGACGTTCTCGCGTGGCTCACTCCCAAGTAACTTCGCCGGAGCCGGTGCGGCTGATGTTGCGGTGATCCGGGTTGCCCAGCACGCGGATATCGCCGCTGCCGCGCAACGTCAAATCAGCCGATTGCTTGGCGAAGACGTGGGTAGTGCCGGAGCCTTTCAGATTCACCGTTACCTTATCTGCAGCCAGGTGGCGCGCATTCAAGTCGCCGGAGCCGGTCAATTCCGCGTTCAGCGTCTTGCAGCTGCCGGACGCGCTGATCTGGCCTGAGCCGACCATCTCCAACTCCACATTCTCGCTGCTGCCCGCATTCAGATTCAGGTTGCCGCTGCCATGCGCACCGGCGGTCAGCTCGCGGTAGCGGCCCACGAAGTTCACATTGCCTGATCCGTGCAGCTGCAACTCCAGCCGCTCGCCGTTAAAGCCGGACACCTTGGTGTCGCCGCTGCTGTGCACCGCCAGCTCCTCCAGCGACGGCAGCACCAGCTCCACCTGCAAGCGATGGCGTGGATTCAGCAGCATGCCCTTGGTGCCAATGTGCAGATCGCGGCCGTCTTGAATGGTTTCGATATTCGCCAGCGAACGCTGTTCGCCGCGCACCTTGAGCGAGGCGGTTTGGCCTTGCGTCAGTATCAGGTCGATCGGGCCGCTCAGCTCCACCACGGTCGCCATGGCGTCGATCTTGCGGGTTTCGCTGCCGAGCGAACGGCCGGCCACGCTGGTCGGGCTGCTGCTGCCGTATGCTTTCAGCATGCTGTAGGTGACTCCGATCAGCACGAAGGCCAGTAGCAGCAGGCCGGCTCCAATTTTCATCAATGCGCGCATCATCTCGTCCTCAACGTCCGCGCAGCAGCGATACGTTCATCGCCGCGTAGCGCTTCAGGCCTATCACGGTGTAGCGGGTCAGCACGATGCTGATCAGGCACAGGCCGATGCCGCCCAAGATTAATCCCAGCCCGATCAGCGACTGCGTGGTGCGGGCGCCGCTATCGAAGTCAGTGGTGATGTGGACGTCGCCCGCTGCCACTGCTTCGGCGCGGTTCAGCAGTTTGCCGCTGCGGCTCAGGCCTTCGTCGTCGGCTGGCGGCGACTCGGCGTCGTCTTTGTTGACTTGCACGCCCATGCTGTTGATGGAGACGCGCCAGCCTTGGGCGTCTTCCTCCTCTTCACGGCTGTCGAAGTGGGAGTTGGTGAATTCCATGATGTGGCGCAGCGGGCCTTCCAATGCCAGTTCATTCTGGCCCGACAAGCCGCTGGCGGTCAGCGCCACGCCGCCGATGTAGAAGCCGAACGCCGAGATGTAGATCGCGCCGAGCAGGCTGGCGTAGACCAGGGCTGGGATCACCATGAACAGGTTGAAAATCGCCAGGCCGATGAAAGATACCAGCACGCGCGCCAGATTGAACGGCGTTTTCTGCTGCTGGAAAGCGCCCAGGTGGGCGTTGGCGCGCAGCGTCATGGCGATTTTGCGCGGTTCGTCCAGTTCCTTGTAGACCTCGGCCTCGCTCCGGCCGGCCACGAGACCGTCGATAAAGCGCTGCTCGTAGTAAGCGAGGGTCTTGGCCACGGTTTCCGGTGGCAGACCCTGCATAGCTTGCTTGAGCGCATCGAGGTATTGCTGCTTGGTCATGATATCAAATCCACAATGTTGCGTGCTTTTTGCCGATGGTGCAACTGTACGCAAGCTGCCGTCCAGATGCCATGGGCATGTGACAGGCTGCACAAAACGCGGAACAGGCGACAAAAAAGGGCTACTGGGCGGCGCTCCCCTTGAGTAACTGGGCGGCGGCAACCCCGCTGCGGACGGCCGATTCCAGCGTGGCCGGGTAGTCGCCGGCGGTGTAATCGCCGGCCAGCGCCAAGCCGGGCAGGCCGGTGGCGTTGCCTGGGCGAACCAGCCCCGGCGAGCTGGCGTAGGTGGCGCGCTTCTCGGTGATGACCTTGAACCATTCCGGCCGGCCCAGCTCGGGACGCTGGAAGACTACCGCCAGTTGCACCGCTACGGCCTCGGCCAGCAATTCTTGCGGCTGGGCGGCGGCTGGCCCGGAGGCGCTGATGATGACGGCCAGCAGGCCCGATTGCGCTGAATCCAGCTGGCCGCGATCAAACACGAACTGGCCATACTGATGGCTGTCCGGGTCGTCCAGCAGGGCGTAGAACGGCAGCTCAAGCTTGGTGGCGGCGTCGTATTGCAGGTAGACGGTGGTGATGGCTTCCGGGGCAAACGCCGTCAGCTGCGAGCAGATGGCCGTGGTGTCGGCTTCCGGGATATCATGCAGCAGGGCGGCGGCTTGGGCCGCGCCGGTGGCCAGCACCACGCCGCTGAAATAGGTGCTCCACGTGCCGCCGACGGCGGCGCCGCTGATGTCCAGCTGCCACAGGCGGCCTTCGATCGAGCGCAGCGCCTGCACCTTGGCGCCGCTGCGGACGTTGCCGCCATGGGCTTCGACGTAGCGGGCGGCCGCTTCCGGGAACAAGGCGCTCAGGTCGGCGCGCGGCAGCAGCATGTCGGAGGCGCGGCGCTTGGCGCCCAGGCTATCGCGCAGCACGTTGAGGAAGACTTGGGCCGAGGCGCGTTCCGGCGGTGTATTCAGCGCGGCCAGGCACAGCGGCCGCCACATCAGCTGGATCAGGCGCTCGGTTTGATCGAAGCGCTGCAGCAGTTCGCTGACGCTGCAATCGGTGTTGAGCCGCCAGCCCATCCAGCGCGCGGTGGTCGAGAAGCGGGCGAGGCTGAGTTTGTCTTCGCGCTTGAGTCCCTTGGCGCGCAGCAGGGCGGCCGCCAGGTGCAGCGGCGCGGGCAGCGGCAGCGACGGCGCCACGAAATCCATGCCGCCGGTGCCGGGCGGGTAGCGCATTTGCAGCGGCAGCGTCAGCACGGCCTGGCTGCTGTCGACACCGGTCAGCTTCATCAGGCGCAGGGTTTCGCTGTAGGCGCCGAGCAGGATGTGCTGGCCGTTGTCGAGCTGCTTGCGGTCGGTCTCGACGCGGCGGGCGCGGCCGCCGAGGCTGCGCGCCGCTTCCAGCAGCGTGACCTTGTAGCCGGCGCGCGCCAATTCGACGGCGGCGGCGCAGCCGGCCCAGCCGGCGCCGATCACGGCAATCGAGCGCGACGTCAGCGTCGGCTCGGCGTGGCCGCGCTTGTCGGCCGCGGTGCCGGCAATGCCAGGGTCAGCCACGGATGTAGGTCTTCCACGCCAGCCACAGCTTACGAATCGGCGTCAGCGAGATGCGCTGGTTCAGCACGTGGTAGCCGTCGGCTTCGATTTCGTTCAGTACGGTGCGGTAGATGGCAGCCATCATCAGGCCCGGGCGCTGGGCGCGGCGGTCTTCTTTCGGCAGCAGGGCGAACGCTTCGTCGTAGGCCTGCTGGGCGCGGGCGGTTTGGAAAGCCATCAGCTTTTCAAACTTCTCGCTGTGCTTGCTGTTGATGATGTCAGCAGCGGTGACGTTGAACTGTTGCAGCTCGTTGATCGGCAGATAGATGCGGCCCTTGCGCGCATCTTCGCCCACGTCGCGGATGATATTGGTCAGCTGGAAGGCGAGGCCCAGCTTTTCGGCGAATTGCAGGGTCTGCGGATTGGTCACGCCGAAAATGCTGGCCGACAGGATGCCCACCACGCTGGCCACGTGCCAGCAATACTTGCTAAGCGCCGCGTAGTCGAGGTAGCGGGTCTGGTTGAGATCCATCTCCATGCCGTCGATGATGGCTTGCAGGTGTTCTTCTTTCAGCTGGTACGGCGCGATGTGCGGTTGCAGCGCTTGCGTGACCGGGTGGGTCTGCTGGCCGGCGTACATATTGCTGATTTCTTTGCGCCACCATGCCAGCTTGATGCGGGCGATCGATTCGTCGGTGCATTCATCGACGGTGTCGTCCACTTCGCGGCAAAACGCGTACAGGGCGGTGATGGCGCGGCGACGCTCCGGCGGCAGGAACAGGAAGCTGTAGTAAAAACTGGAGCCGCTTTGGGCGGTCTTTTGCTGGCAGTAGTCGTCGGGAGACATGGATAAAAAAGCAATGGACTGTTCGAAGCCGCTATTCTATAGGAAGGGAGAACGGCGTGGTCTGCAACTTGAGGCGTTTTAGGGATACAATATGTTACCTTTTCAGGAGAGTGCATACGTATGAAGTCGCAGATGATCGCAGCCTTGATGATCGTTCCAGTGCTTGCTGGATGCGAGGGCTCGTCTGCGGAAGATACGGCGCCCATGAAAACGGCCACGTATTACACGCAGCATCTTGCCGAAGCGCAGGAAGTGGCGGGCCGCTGCAAGCTGTTGGACGAGCATAAACAGCGCACCCTGAGCGTGGGCGATTACCAGGAGTGGCAGATTTCCAATGAGGGCGTGAATTGCCAGACGGCGCTGTCGGTGTCGGAGGCGGCCTCGCTGCGGGAATTCGTGCTGAAACAATCGAAGCCGCAGGCGCCAACTGCCGCGCCCAAGGCCACGCCGCCATCCTCTTCAGTGCCAGTGCAGCAAGAGCGCACCGAGCAAAAAATCATTTCCGCCCAGACGCTTGCCCCTGTTTAACCTTGTCCAGATCGGCGCTCATTTGCGCCTGTTGCCGCTGCACTTGCGCTAGTTGCCCCTGCATTTGCGCTTGCTGTTCCGGACAGGCGTTTTTTCATGCGGACGGATGACCAGAAAATAGCCATCCAGTCGCGCCTGTTCAGTTTCGGACGGTGCAGGAACACGTCATATTCCACCGCCTCGATCGCATCCAGAATGCGCAGGCCGCCTTGCACCACCATGCGCAGTTCAAAGCCGATGCGGCCCGGCAGGCGCAGGGCCAGCGGCGCGCCGCTCAGCAGCAGCTGGCGGGCGCGATCCACTTCAAACCGCATCAATGACCTCCAGCGCGGACGCGCGCTCGCATGATCCAGCGCCGCCGGCGAAATCGCGTAGCGGTTCAAATCTTCCAGCGGGATATAGATGCGTTCCTTGTGCAGATCAATCGCCACGTCTTGCAGGAAATTGATCAGTTGCAGCGCGGTGCAGATTGCATCCGAATCGCGCACATTCTCTTCATCCGCCGCGCCGTACAGGTGCAGCATCATGAAACCGACCGGGTTGGCCGAGCGCGCGCAGTAGTCCAGCAATGAGTCGTAAGTCGCGTAGCGCGACACCAGCACATCTTGCTTGAAGGCCGACAGCAGCTCGTACAGCGGCTTCAGCGGCATCTCATACTCCCGCACCACCTGCGCCAGCCGCTCGAACATCGGCTGATGATCGGTCGCGCCTTGCTCGATGCGTGCCAGCGCCGCCTCGTAGGCGTTCAGCGCGGCGAGGCGTTCTTCGGGCGTGGCATCGCCTTCGTCGGCCAGGTCGTCGGCGCTGCGGGCGAAGGCGTAAATCGCTTCCACCGCCGGGCGCAGGCGCTTCGGCAACAAAATGGAGGCAACAGGGAAGTTTTCGTAGTGATCGACCGGCATAGAACGGGCATGGCGGCCGAGGCCGGATTGCGTTGAGTTTCCAACGCGTAATAGTAGTGGGATCTTGAAACAAGAGCAAGTATAAATTAATGACGCTCAAGTCATTTGCAAAGGGCGTTGTTCAGCTTATAATCAATAAATAACTTGTCAGTCATTAAAAAGGAAGTCCTCGTGTCTACTTTCAAGAATACGCTGGTTGCCGCCTCGGCGCTGGCTTTGCTGGGGGCTTGCTCCAAGCCGGCCGAAAAAACTGAAGATATCCGCCCGGTGCGCGCCATTTCGCTGGTCAGCAGCGACATCGATGTGAATGCCGAGTTTTCCGGCGAGGTGAGGGCGCGCGTTGAGTCGCGCCTTGGTTTCCGTGTCGGCGGTAAGATCGTCAGCCGCAAGGTCGATGTCGGCACGCTGGTGAAGAAAGGGCAGGTGCTGATGCAGCTCGACCCGCAAGACTTGCAGCTGTCGCAAGCGCAAGCGCTGGCCAATCTGCGCGCCGCCGAAACCAACCGCGACCTGGCCAAGGCCGAGCTGCAACGCTATCAGGAACTGCGCAGCAAGAGCTTCGTCAGCCAAGCCGTGCTGGACGCGAAGGATTCGACTTATAAATCGGCGCAAGCCAATGTGGATGCGGCGCAGGCCGGTTATCGCGGCCAGTCCAATCAAGCCGGCTACGCTTCGCTGCTGGCCGATGTGGATGGCGTGGTGACGGCGGTCGATGCCGAAGTTGGCCAGGTGGTGTCGCCGGGAACGCCGGTGGTGCGCGTGGCCAAGTCGGGCGAGAAAGAAATCGTCATCGGCATCCCGGAAGACAAGGTCGATAATCTGCGCCGCATCCCGGACGTGCATGTGCGTCTGTGGGCTGATCCGAAAAACGCCGTGGTGGGCAAGATCCGCGAAATTTCGCCGGTGGCCGATCCGTCGACCCGCACTTACACCGTCAAGGTCTCGATCCCTGATTCGCTGGCCGAGGCCAAACTGGGCATGACGGCCGTGGTGCAATTCGCGTCCAAGACGCCGGCGCCGCAAATCAAGGTGCCGCTGACCGCGCTGTTCTATGAAAAATCGGCGACCTCGGTGTGGGTGGTGGAAAGCGGCGCCGTCAAGCTGGTGCCGGTCACCATCGGCGGCGTGGCCGGTAACGATATCGTGATTGCCACCGGCGTGAAGCCGGGCCAGACCGTGGTGACGGCCGGCGTCAATCTGCTGAAGCCGGGCCAGAAGGTCAAGATCCTCGGTAACGACTTGCCGAAGGCAGCCAAATGAAGGAAGGATTCAATCTCTCACGCTGGGCGCTGGAGCATATCCCGCTGACCCGCTACCTGATCGCGGTGCTGCTCATCGGCGGCGCGCTCAGCTATTCCAATCTCGGGCAGGATGAAGATCCGCCGTTCACCTTCCGCGCGATGGTGGTGCGGGCCAACTGGCCGGGCGCAACCTCGCTGCAAATGGCGGAGCAGGTCACCGACAAGCTGGAGAAAAAGCTGCAGGAAACGCCGGATATCGACGAGATTTCCAGCTATTCCAAGCCGGGCGAGACCACCATCATCCTGAAGCTGCGCGAATCGGCGCCGCCCAAGGAAGTGGCGCAATCCTGGTATCAAGTACGCAAGAAGATCGGCGATATCCGCGGCACGCTGCCGTCCGGCGTGCAGGGGCCGTTCTTCAATGACGAGTTTGGCGATACCTACGGCTCCATCTTCGCGCTGTCCGGCGACGGCTTTACCTATGCCGAGATGAAGGACTACGCCGATTTCGTGCGCCAGCAATTGTTGGGCGTGCCGCTGGTGTCCAAGGTTGAACTGTTTGGCGTGCAGGACGAGAAGATCAATATCGAGTTCTCGCACAAGAAATTCGCGCAACTGGGCATTCCATTTGAGGCCATCGTCAACCAGATTGCGACCCAGAACTCGGTGGAATCGACCGGCGTGCTGGTGACGCCGACCGATAACCTGCAAGTGCGCGTTACCGGCGCGCTGAAGACGGTCAAGGATCTGGAAGACCTCGAACTGCGCGCCAACGGCACCACCTTCCGCTTGGGCGACTTCGCCACCATCAAGCGCGAGTACCAAGACCCGCCGGGCAACAAGATGCGCTTCAACGGCAAGGAAGTGATCGGTCTCGGCGTGTCGATGGAGAAGGGCGGCAACATCATCCAGTTAGGCAAGCACATGGAAAAAACTGTGCGCGAGATGAAGGCCAAGCTGCCGGTGGGTATCGAGCTGGAGCGCGTGTCGGATCAGCCGGAGGCGGTGAAAGCTTCTGTGGGCGAGTTCGTGCACACGCTGATCGAGGCGGTGCTGATTGTGCTGGCGGTTAGCTTCGTGGCGCTGGGTCTGCATAGCAAGCCCACGCTGCGACTGGACGTGCGTCCGGGCCTGGTGGTGGCGCTGAGTATTCCGCTGGTACTGTCGGTGACCTTCCTGTTCATGCGCATGCTGGACATCGACCTGCACAAGATTTCGCTGGGCGCGCTGATTATCGCGCTGGGCCTGCTGGTGGACGACGCCATCATTGCCGTCGAAATGATGGTGCGCAAAATGGAAGAGGGCATGTCGCGCTTTGACGCCGCCACCTTCGCCTACAAATCGACCGCGATTCCAATGCTGACCGGCACGCTGATTACCGTCGCAGGCTTCCTGCCGATCGGCTTGGCGAAATCGGCGGCGGGCGAGTACACCTTCTCGCTGTTCTCGGTGAACGCCTTGGCGCTGGTGATTTCGTGGGTGGTGGCGGTGACCTTCACGCCTTATCTCGGCTACGTGCTGCTTAAGGTGAAGCCGCACGCCGACGGTGGCAGCGAACATGATTTGTTCGATACGCCGGGCTTCCGCAAGTTCCGCGCGCTGGTCAACTGGTGCGTCGAGTATCGCTGGATTACCATCGGTGCCACGCTGGCGGTGTTTGCGCTGGGCGTGTACGGCTTCAAGTTCATCGAGAAGCAGTTCTTCCCGGACTCCAGCCGCCCTGAACTGATGGTCGAGATGTGGACGCCGGAAGGCACCACCTTCGCCGCCAACGAAGCGCAGGTGAAGAAGTTTGAGGCCTTCATCCGCAAGCAAGAAGGCGTGGTCAGTGTGACCAGCTACGTCGGCACCGGCTCGCCGCGCTTCTACCTGCCGCTGGATCAAATTTTCCCGCAGACGAACGTGTCGCAAATTGTGGTGCTGCCGAAGGATTTGAAGGCCCGCGCCGCGCTGCGCGACAAGATCGTCGATGTGTTCAAACACGACTTCCCGGAAGTGCGCGGCCGCGTCAAGCTGCTGCCGAACGGGCCGCCGGTGCCGTACCCGGTGCAGTTCCGCGTCACCGGCACGGAAGTGGACAAGGTGCGCGCGATTGCCGATCAGGTCAAAGACATCATGCGCGCCAACCCGAATACGCTGGGCGTCAACGATAACTGGAACGAGTCGATCAAGGTGCTGCGTCTCGATCTCGACCAGGACAAGATGCGCGCGCTTGGCGTGACTTCGCAAACCGTGATGCGCGCGGCGAACACGATTTTGTCCGGCACTGCCATCGGCCAATTCCGCGAAGGCATCAAGCTGATCGATATTCAGATTCGCCAGCCGATTGAGGAGCGCAACACCATCTCGGTGCTGAACGACACGAACATTCCCACGGCCAGCGGCAAGTCGGTGCCGATCAGCCAGCTAGCGCGCGCGCATTTCGTCTGGGAGCCGGGCGTGGTGTGGCGGGAAGGGCGCGATTGGGCGATTACCGTGCAGTCGGACGTGGTCGACAACATCCAGGGGCCAACCGTCTCCGGCCAGATCGAGCCGCAACTGAAAGCGCTGCGCGAGGCGCTGCCGGCCGGCTACGCCATCACTGTCAAAGGTGCGGCGTCGGATAGCGGCGCGGCGGAAGCCTCGATTGCGGCCAACCTGCCGCTGGCGATCTTCCTGATCTTCACGCTGCTGATGCTGCAATTGCATAGCTTCTCGCGTTCGCTGCTGGTGTTCCTGACCGGCCCGCTGGGCGTGGCGGGGGCGGCGATGGCGCTGCTGGTGCTGGGGCGTCCGCTGGGCTTCGTGGCCAACCTCGGCATCATCGCGCTGTTCGGCATGATCATCCGTAATTCGGTGATCCTGGTGGATCAGATCGAGCAGGACATCAAGGCCGGTCATGATCCATGGACTGCGATTGTCGAATCGGCCGTGCGCCGCTGCCGTCCGATTATCCTGACGGCCGCTGCGGCAGCCCTGGCCATGATCCCGTTGTCGCGCTCAGTATTCTGGGGCCCGATGGCGGTGGCCATCATGGGCGGCCTGATTTTGGCGACAGCACTGACTTTACTGTTCCTGCCAGCGCTGTATGCGGCTTGGTTTAGAGTGAAAAAGCCTATTAAATAGGCAAATATAGTAATTTTTCTGCGGAATGTTGGCGACATACTAAAAATCGCCACCATTCTGCGAAAAACCCGTTAGAATATCGCGTTGAAGTTGAAAGCTCCTGCTACGAAAGCAGGAAGAGGGCGACCCTTTTTCACTTACAGGTCGCCCTTTGCTTTTGTGCAAACAAGCCGCGAGGATGGCGAAATTGGTAGACGCACCAGGTTTAGGTCCTGACGCCAGCAATGGTGTGGGGGTTCGAGTCCCCCTCCTCGCACCAACTGTACTTTTTATTTTTTGGACGATTTTTACATGGCAACTGCAGTCGAAACCTTGGGCAAACTCGAACGTCGTATCACGATCTCCTTCCCGCTGACCGAAGTCCGCGCTGAAGTTGAGAAGCGCCTGAAAGTGCAAGCCAAAACGGCTAAGGCACCAGGCTTCCGTCCGGGCAAAGTTCCACTGAAAATGGTCGCGGCACAATACGGTTATCAGATCGAAACCGAAGTGCTGAATGATAAAGTTGGCCGCGCTTTCAACGATGCCGCAAACGAAGCGCAACTGCGCGTTGCCGGCTACCCAAACATCGAACCTAAGCAAGAATCGCCAGCTGGCGTGCTGACCTTCGATGCGACCTTCGAAATCTACCCAGAAGTCGTGATCGGCGACCTGACCACCGTAGAAATCGAAACCGTCAAAGCCGAAGTCAGCGACGCTGAAATCGACAAGACCATCGACATCCTGCGCAAACAGCGCGTGCACTTCCACACCAAGGGCGAAGCGGGCGAACACGGCGACGGCGGCGAAGCTGTTGCTGCCAACGGCGACCGCGTGACCGTAGACTTCGTCGGCTCGATCGACGGCGTGGAATTCCCAGGCGGTAAAGCTGAAGGCTACCCATTCGTACTGGGCGAAGGCCGCATGCTGCCAGAATTCGAAGCCGCTACCGTCGGCCTGAAAGTCGGCGAGTCGAAGACCTTCCCGCTGTCGTTCCCAGAGGACTACCACGGTAAAGACGTTGCCGGTAAAACCGCATCGTTCACCATCACCCTGCAAAAGCTGGAGTGGGCCCACCTGCCGGAAGTGGACGCAGAATTCGCCAAGTCGCTGGGCGTGGCTGATGGCGACGTCGCAAAAATGCGCGAAGACATCAAAGTCAACCTGGAGCGTGAAGTCGCCGGCCGCGTGAAAGCACGCAACAAAGAAGCCGTGATGGAAACCCTGGTCAAAACCGCGACCCTGGACGTGCCAAAATCGCTGATCGCCCAAGACACCGAGCGCCTGGCTGAAATGACCCGTCAAGACATGGCTCAGCGCGGCATGAACGTCAAGGACGTGCCATTCCCACCAGAGCTGTTCGCAGAAAAAGCCGAGCGTCGCGTACGCCTGGGCCTGATCCTGTCGCAACTGGTCGGCGAAAACAACCTGCAAGCGCAGCCAGAGCAAGTGAAAGCACAAATCGAAGACTTCGCGCAAAGCTACGAAGATCCACGCGAAGTGCTGAAGTACTACTACAGCGACCGTCGTCGCCTGGCCGAAGTTGAAGCCCTTGTATTGGAAGAAAACGTCGTCAACTACGTCCTGGGCCTGTCGAAAACTTCGTCCAAGGTTATCGCCTTTGACGAACTGATGGGAAGCAACGCTCAGGCGTAATTCAGTTTGGGCCGGATGATGTATTATTTACACTCCGGCCTCTAAAGCTGCTTCACAAGGAAATAGAATGACTGGTATGAACCGAAATCCGGCGCTGGACACCGAAATGCTCGGCCTGGTGCCGATGGTGGTGGAACAAAGCGGTCGCGGCGAGCGCTCTTACGACATCTACTCGCGTCTGCTGAAGGAACGTATTATCTTCATGGTCGGCCCGGTCAACGACCAAATGGCCAATCTGGTGGTCGCTCAGCTGCTGTTCCTGGAGAGCGAAAACCCAGACAAGGACATCTCGCTGTACATCAATTCCCCAGGTGGCTCGGTATCGGCTGGTTTGGCGATTTACGACACCATGCAGTTTATCAAGCCAGATGTCTCGACGCTGTGCACCGGCATCGCCGCCTCGATGGGCGCGTTCCTGCTGGCTGCTGGCGCCAAGGGCAAGCGCTTCTCGCTGCCGAACTCGCGCATCATGATTCACCAGCCTTCGGGCGGCTCGCAGGGTATGGCGTCGGATATCGAAATCCAGGCCAAGGAAATCCTGTATTTGCGCCATCGCCTGAACTCGATCATGGCGGAACGCAGCGGTCAAACCGTTGAGCAGATCGCCAAAGACACCGATCGTGATCGCTTCATGTCGGCTGAAGAAGCGGTAGAGTACGGCTTGATCGACAAAATGTTGACCAACCGGGCTTGATGCAACCTTTGCAGCCTTGCTAGAAAAAACGCTCGGGCGATTAATCGTTCGGGCGTTTCGTTTTTATTTCGGGTAGCATGTGCATGTAGGCGGAGTTTCCGGCTCGCATTGCTTTGAATCACTTGCTTCCTGTAACCAAAGAAAACTGCCCATGTCAGACAAAAAATCCTCCAGCGGCGAAAAACTTCTGTACTGCTCGTTCTGTGGCAAAAGCCAGCACGAGGTGAAGAAACTCATCGCCGGCCCATCGGTCTTCATCTGCGATGAGTGCATCGACCTGTGCAATGACATCATCCGCGACGAAACCTCGGCCATCGAGTCGGTGACGGGCGCCAAGTCGGATCTGCCGACGCCGCATGAAATCAAGGACTTGCTGGATCAGTACGTGATCGGCCAGCAAACTGCCAAGCGCATCCTGTCGGTGGCGGTGTACAACCACTACAAGCGCCTCAAGCACCTGGGCAAGAAAGACGACGTCGAACTGGCCAAGTCCAACATCTTGCTGGTCGGCCCAACCGGCTCGGGTAAAACCCTGCTGGCGCAGACCCTGGCGCGCATGCTGAACGTGCCGTTCGTGATCGCCGACGCCACCACGCTGACCGAAGCCGGCTACGTGGGCGAGGACGTTGAGAACATCATCCAGAAGCTGTTGCAAAGTTGCAACTACGATGTCGACAAGGCACAGCGCGGCATCGTCTACATCGACGAGATCGACAAGATCTCGCGCAAGTCGGACAACCCATCGATTACCCGCGACGTATCGGGCGAGGGCGTGCAGCAAGCGCTGTTGAAACTGATCGAAGGCACCATGGCCTCGGTGCCGCCACAAGGCGGCCGCAAGCACCCGAACCAGGACTTCGTGCAGATCGACACCACCAACATCATGTTCATTTGCGGCGGCGCGTTTGACGGCCTGGCCAAGGTGATCGAGAACCGTTCGGAGAAATCCGGCATTGGTTTCGGCGCTTCGGTGAAGAGCAAGTCCGAGCGCAACGTCAGCGAAGTGCTGATGGAAGCGGAACCGGAAGACCTGATCAAGTTCGGCCTGATCCCTGAATTGGTGGGCCGTCTGCCGGTGGTGGCCACCTTGGCCGAGCTGACCGAGGAAGCGCTGATCCAGATCCTGGTCGAGCCGAAAAACGCCCTCATCAAGCAGTATTCCAAGCTGCTGGAAATGGAAGGCGCGGAACTGGAAATCCGTCCTGCGGCACTGCATGCCATCGCTAAAAAAGCGCTGGCGCGCAAGACCGGCGCCCGTGGTTTGCGGTCGATTCTGGAACATGCGCTGCTCGATACCATGTATGAGCTGCCGAATGAAACCAACGTTACTAAAGTGGTTATTGATGAGAATACCATCACCAGTGGCGCTAAACCTTTGCTGATTTATCAGGAGCAGGCCAAAGCCTCTGGTGAGAATTAAATAACTTGTGCACACTTGCCCCGCTCAGCAGCAAAATTCATTTCGCATCCGTGGGGCAAGGCGGTACAATCAAAACCAATAAAAGAATGCAGGCTTCATTCGGAAAGCCACTCGTGACCCCGGTTGCGCGTGGCTTTTTTATTTAGCCTTTTCTTTTAGAGTGGACTGCTTCTTTGGAAAACATTCTTTTATATGAGGAATTATTTCTTGTAGGTCGGTCTTGTGATTTGGCAAAACAGCGCCCACATCATAATCACGCTTTCACATAAGGTACGCCATGACAACTTCCAAATTAACTGAGCAAACTCAACTGCCGTTATTGCCGCTGCGGGACGTCGTCGTATTTCCGCATATGGTGATACCGCTGTTCGTAGGGCGCCCAAAATCGATCAAGGCGCTGGAAGCCGCTATGGAGCAGGGCAAGAGCATCATGCTTGCCGCGCAAAAAGCCGCTGCCAAGGACGAACCTTCTGCTTCCGATATCTACGAAATCGGCTGCGTGGCCAATATTCTGCAAATGCTGAAGCTGCCGGACGGCACCGTGAAGGTGCTGGTTGAAGGCGCCCAGCGTGCACGCATCAACAAAATTACCGATACGCCGACGCACTTCGTCGCCGATCTGACGCCGCTCGATTCCGAGCTGGGCGACGATTCGGAAATCGAAGCCATGCGCCGCGCCATCGTTCAGCAGTTTGACCAGTACGTTAAGCTGAACAAGAAAATTCCTCCTGAGATCCTGGCGTCGCTGTCGGGCATCGACGATGCCGGCCGCCTGGCTGACACCGTGGCCGCGCACCTGCCGCTCAAGCTCGAGCAGAAGCAGGTCATCCTGGAGATCTTCAGCGTCGCCAAGCGCCTGGAACACCTGCTGGGTCAGCTCGAAGGCGAGCTGGACATCCTGCAGGTCGAGAAGCGCATCCGTGGCCGCGTCAAGCGCCAGATGGAGAAGTCGCAGCGCGAGTACTACCTGAACGAGCAAGTCAAAGCCATCCAGAAAGAGCTGGGCGAGGGCGAAGACGGCGCCGATCTGGACGAGCTGGAGAAAAAGGTCGCCATGGCCAAGATGCCGAAAGAGGCACTGGACAAGGCTACCGCCGAGCTGAAAAAACTCAAGCTGATGTCGCCGATGTCGGCCGAGGCCACCGTGGTGCGCAACTACATCGACACGCTGGTCAGCCTGCCATGGAAGAAAAAATCCAAGGTCAACAACGACCTGTCCAACGCTGAAAAAGTGCTGGAAGGCGATCACTACGGCCTGGAGAAGGTTAAAGAACGCATCCTGGAATACCTCGCGGTACAACAGCGCGTCGACAAGCTGAAAGCACCGATCCTGTGCTTCGTTGGCCCTCCAGGCGTCGGTAAAACCTCGCTGGGCCAGTCGATCGCCCGGGCCACCAACCGCAAGTTCGTGCGCATGGCGCTGGGCGGCGTGCGCGACGAGGCCGAGATTCGCGGCCACCGCCGTACCTACATTGGCTCGATGCCGGGCAAGGTGCTGCAATCGCTGGCGAAAGTTGGCGTGCGCAACCCGCTGTTCCTGCTGGACGAGATCGACAAGATGGGTGCGGACTTCCGCGGCGATCCGTCGTCGGCGCTGCTGGAGGTGCTGGATCCTGAACAGAACCACACCTTCTCGGATCACTACATCGAAGTCGATTTCGACTTGTCGGATGTGATGTTCGTGGCGACCTCGAACTCGTACAACATTCCGCCGGCGCTGCTGGATCGTATGGAAGTGATCCGCCTGTCGGGTTACACCGAGGACGAGAAAACCAGCATCGCCCAGCGTTACTTGCTGCCTAAGCAGATCAAGAACAACGGCCTGAAGGAAGACGAGATCTCGGTCAGCGAAGCGACCGTGCGCGACATCGTGCGCTATTACACCCGTGAAGCCGGCGTTCGTTCGCTGGAACGCGAAGTGTCGAAGATCTGCCGCAAGGTCGTGAAGATGCTGCTGCTGAAGAAGTCGGACAAGAAAGTGACTGTCACGCCGAAAAACCTGGACAAGTTCCTGGGCGTGCGCCGCTACGACTTCGGTGTGGCCGAGAAAGAAAACCAGATCGGCCAGGTGGTCGGCCTGGCGTGGACCGAGGTGGGCGGCGACCTGCTGACCATCGAGGCCGTGTCGATGCCGGGCAAGGGCGGCGTGATCCGCACCGGTACTCTGGGCGATGTGATGAAAGAGTCGATCGAAGCAGCCCGCACGGTGGTGCGCAGCCGCGCCAATCGTCTCGGCATCAAGAACGAAGTGTTTGAAAAGAGCGACATCCACATCCACGTGCCGGAAGGCGCGACGCCGAAAGACGGCCCGTCCGCCGGCGCTGCAATGACCGTGGCGATGGTGTCGGTGTTCACCGGCATCCCGGTGCGCGCCGATGTGGCGATGACCGGCGAGATCACGCTGCGCGGCGAAGTGCTGCCGATCGGCGGCTTGAAGGAAAAACTGCTGGCGGCCCAGCGCGGTGGCATCAAGACCGTGCTGATCCCTGAGCAGAACGTCAAGGATCTGGCCGACATTCCCGACAATGTCAAAAACAAACTGGAGATCGTGCCAGTGCGTTGGATCGACAAAGTGCTGGAAATCGCCCTCGAACGCCAGCCTGAACCGCTGACGGAAACCGCTCCGGTGGAAGCCGTGGCGGCAGCCGCCACCAAGGCCGACGGACAAGGCGACGTAGTAAAACACTAAGTATTTATCGGTGGTTTGAATAAAACAGGCGCTTATATAGCGCCTGTTTTGTTATTTTTACTTATTTTTCTATTGTGCAGCCTTGACACCAAGGCAGGCTGGCTTGTTTAATACGGCCTGAAATTTTTCTGTTTCCGTGTTTTAAGCGGAAACAACGATATAACCTTTGTGACGGGGAATTGCTTTGAATAAGACTGAATTGATCGACCATATCGCCACCACCGCTGATATTTCTAAAGCGGCTGCTGCTCGCGCACTGGACGCTGTGATCGACGGCGTAACCACCACCCTGCAGAAAAACGACAGCGTGACCCTGGTTGGCTTTGGTACCTTCTCGGTGAGCGAACGCGCTGCCCGCACCGGCCGCAATCCGCGCACCAAAGAAGAGATCGTTATCGACGCAGCGAAAGTTCCTAAATTTAAAGCTGGTAAAGCTTTGAAAGATGCTGTAAACTAACGGACTTCGGTGAGCAGCACAGGTAATAACGCTGTTCACTGGCCAGCAAACGGGCGGTTAGCTCAGTTGGTAGAGCGGAGCCCTTACAAGGCTTAGGTCGGGAGTTCGAGCCTCTCACCGCCCACCAAAGATTGTTTATCAATCACGTTTGCAAAGCAGTAAATCATGTAGTAAAATGTTGCACCTCAGTATCCAGCTGGAGCGGTAGTTCAGTTGGTTAGAATACCGGCCTGTCACGCCGGGGGTCGCGGGTTCGAGCCCCGTCCGCTCCGCCAACGAGATATTGAGTTTAGTAGTACCCCAACAAGGAGCGGTAGTTCAGTTGGTTAGAATACCGGCCTGTCACGCCGGGGGTCGCGGGTTCGAGCCCCGTCCGCTCCGCCAGAATATAAAAACCCGCAGCTTGAATAAAGCTGCGGGTTTTTTCTTTTCCGCTCGATATTTAAAAGAATATCGTCTCCGGCAACATTTATTGACTTCAGTACTCCCCAAGGAAAAATCAATCACCACGGATAATGATTGCTGCTAAGATGTCAATTCAGTTGTCGTCGTAGAAATAAAAACAAAAGGGGAAATCATGTTTGCAAAAAAAATCGCCATCGCGGCAGCCTTGCTGTGCGCATCGCAGGCACAAGCGGTCGCCATCTTCTCGGATAACTTCGACACCGACACGCTGGATCTGAATACCACGGTGTTTCTCGGCGGCTGGACTGTGTCCGGCGGCACGGTCGACACCATCGGCCCCGGCAATTACGACGTATTTCCCGGCAACGGCCACTACATCGACCTCGACGGCTCGACCAACGCTCCGGGCCTGTTCAGCAAAACACTGAGCCTAACCGCCGGCATGACGTACACCGCGACCTTCGAGTTGGCCGGCAATCACCGCACCAGCGAGAACGACACGGTAACGGTCAACTTCGGCAGCGCCAACGGCAGCTACGTCATGGCTGGCGGCGACGCCTTCACGCCCTACAGCCTGACTTTCACGGCCGGCAGCAGCGGCCCTTACAGCCTGAGCTTCAAAAACGACGGCAATAACAACATCGGTGCCTTGCTTGACAACGTGACCGTCACCGCGGTGCCGGAACCGGGCACTTACGCCATGCTGCTGGGCGGTCTGGGCCTGCTGGGCGTGGCTGCGCGCCGCCGTCGTCAAGGCTGATCCGCAACATGGCTGTTTTGCCAAGGATTGCCCTTGCTATGAAGGGGTGTGCACTGTAAAATCCGGCAACCGGAATTGGCGAACGCGAGTTCGCCTTTTTTGTATGTGCAAGCCCCATCAATCCGAATTGGCAGACCATGTTTGAATTTATTCGTACCCATCAACGCTTGATGCAAATCCTGCTGGCGATTGTCATCGTGCCATCGTTTGCATTTGTCGGTATCGGCAGCTACAAGAGCTTTGGCGATGACGCCGGCACCATCGCTAAGATCGATGGCAAACCGCTGACTCAGCAAGAGTTCGACAACGCCGTGCGCAACAAGCTGGACACCTATCGCCAGCGCCTGGGCGCACAGTTTGACCAGAAGATGTTTGATACCCCAGAGTTCAAACAGACCGTGCTGGATGAACTGATTGCGCAACGCGCCGTTGCTGCCGAAGTCATCCATAGCAACCTGAGCGTGCCAGACGCCCAGCTGCAAAAAACCATCATCGAGCAGTTCGGTGGCGCCGCCAACTTCAACAAGGAAACTTACATCCAGATGTTGGCCGCGCAAGGCATGAAGCCGACCGACTACGACGCCCGCTTGCGCCGTGATATGCAGCTGCAACAGCTGGCCAGCGCCGTCGAAGGCACCGGCTTCGCGCCGCGCACCGTGGCCAAGTCGCTGTCCGACATCGCCGCGCAAGAACGCGAAGTGCAGGAGCTGCTGCTGCCAGTGGCCGATTTCGTGCCGCAGGTGAAAGTGACCGACGAGATGGTCAAGGCTTTCTACGAGAAGAACGCCAAGCAGTTCGAAGTGCCTGAGCAGGCTAAGATCGAATACGTGGTGTTCAATGCTGACGCGGCTCAGAGCCAAGTTAGCGTGACCGATACCGAAGTGTCGGACTACTACACCAAGAACTCGGCCCAGTTCACCACGCCGGAAACCCGCCGCGCCAGCCACATCCTGATCGCCGTGAAAAAAGGCGCCAGCGCTGCTGATACCGCAGCTGCCAAGGCTAAAGCCGACGCCATCCTGGCCGAACTGCGCAAGACGCCAGCCGATTTCGCCAAGATTGCTAAAGCCAAGTCGGAAGATCCGGGCTCGGCCGAGCAGGGCGGCGACCTGGGCGTGATCGAAAAAGGCCTGTTGGTGGCCCCGGTAGAGAACGCGATCAACAAGCTGAAGCAAGGTGAGATCAGCGACGTGGTGCAGTCGGAATTCGGCTTCCACGTGCTGACCGTGACCGAGCTGAAAGCTGCCGTGGTCAAGCCGCTGGACGCAGTCAAGACCGATGTCGCCGATCTGCTGAAAAAGCAGAAAGCCGCCAAGAAATACTCGGAAATGGCTGAAGCCTTCACCAACACCGTCTACGAGCAATCGGACAGCCTGAAGCCAGTGGCTGACAAGTTGGGTCTGAAGATCGAAAGCGCTGCCAATGTCTCGCGCACGCTGTCGCCGATGGCCGGCCCTGCGCCGTACAACAACGCCAAGTTCCTGGCTGCGCTGTTCTCGAACGATTCGATCAGCAGCAAGCGCAACACCGAAGCTGTTGAAACCGCGCCAAGCACGCTGGTGGCTGGCCGCATCGTTGAATTCAAGCCTGCGAGCAAGCGTCCGCTGGCCGAAGTCGACGCCGCGATCCGTCAACGCGTGACCATGGAAGAAGCGGCCAAACTGGCGGCCAAATCGGGCGAAGAGAAACTGGCTGCGTTCAAGAAATCGGGCGAAGCGACCGGCTTTGGCGCTGCCAAAGTGGTATCGCGCGCCAAGGCTGAAGGCATCAACGGCCTGGCCATGCAATCGATCATGAAGGCCGACACCAGCAAGCTGCCAGCTTACGTGGGCGTGGACGTGCCGGGCATGGGCTATGGCGTGTACCGCATCGGCAAAGTGCAACAACCTGCGCAGCTGAACGAAGAGCAGCGCAAATCGGAAGCCGAGCAAATCGGCAACATCATTGCCCAGCAAGAGATGGCTCAGTACGTTGAACTGCTGAAGCAAAAAGCCAAGGTGAAAATCCTGAAGCCAATTGCCTCCGCAACGACTGTCACCGAAGTGAAATAAAGCGGGGTTGACGCTGCACGTGCTCTAGTAGCGTGCGGCACCAACCCAACCCGCACACCGCTGCGGCCAGGGTCTGACCCCGTACGGGGTCAGACCCTTTCGTTTTGGGGTGAAAGCAAGCATTGCGCGGCGGCGGCAAAGGCTTCGTCGTCTATACCCCGAAGTTCCAGCGGCCGTGCTTGGGCGTACTTAATGAAGTTGCGGTCAATGGAGCGCAGATAGGCGGGGTCGTAGTGCTGGGCCAGCAATTCATCCACCAGCGCCGGCATTTCACCCGCTTGCGACATCGCTTGCCAATGCGCGATCATTTCCTTGCCGTGCAATTGCGTTAGATGCTCCAGCTGCGCGTTCAGCGTTTGCGGGCTATCGAGGAAGTGTTGGTAATCTTCCATCAGCAAGCGCACGCGATCCTCGCGCGACAGCGTCAGCGCGATGCAGTCTGAGGCGCGCATAGTCTCCATCAACGCGGCCGGCACCCGCAGGTTGCCGACCTTTTTGCTCTCGGCCTCCACAAACACCGGGCGCGCCGGATCGTAGCGACGCAGCACGTCCCAAATACGCGTTTCAAACGCCTTCTGGCTAGGCTGCTGCTGGCTCGGCAAATGACCAAGCACTGAGCCGCGATGCGCGGCCAGCTGTTCCAGATCCAGCACTTGCGCGCCTTGCGCGGCCAGCACTTCCAGCAAGCGGCTCTTGCCGCTGCCGGTGGTGCCGCACACCACCTTGAAATTCAACTCAGGCGCGTGTTCCAGCGCCGCGTTCACTTCCTGCCGAAACGCCTTGTAGCCGCCGTCCAGCTGCACCACCGGCCAGCCGATCTTGGCGAGAATGTGCGCCATCGAGCCGCTGCGGTTGCCGCCGCGCCAGCAGTAAATCAGCGGCCGCCATTCGCGCGGCTGATCGATCCACAGTTCCTCAATATGCTTGGCGATATTCCTGGCGACCAGCGCCGCGCCCAGCTTCTTGGCTTCAAACGAGCCAACTTGCTTGTACATGGTGCCGACGCGGATGCGCTGCTCGTCATCCAGCACCGGTGCATTGATGGCGCCGGGCAGGTGGTCGAGCGCAAACTCGCAGGGGCTGCGGGCGTCGATGATGGCGTCAAAGCTGTCGAGTTGGGACAGCACCTGCTCGATGCTCAGTACTTCTGGATACTTCATTTTGCCTTGATGGTTTTTTGTAATGTGGGCCAGATATTGGCGAGGATGATCGGATGCGCTTCCGCCAGCGGATGCAAACGATCCGGCTGGAATAGCTGCGGCTTCTCAGCCACGCCATCGAGCATGAACGGTACCAGTGGCGCCTTGATCTCCTTGCTCAGCGTGCCGTACATGGCGAAGAATTTATCGGCATAGTCGCGGCCATAGTTAGGCGGCATGCGCATGCCGATCAGCATCACCTTGGCGTCGGCCTTGGCGGCAGCATCGCTCATGGCGCGCAGATTGGTTTGTGCGGCGGCCACCGGCAGGCCGCGCAGGCCGTCGTTGGCGCCGAGTTCAATCACCACCAGGTCAGGCTTGTACTTCGCCAGCAGGGCCGGCAGGCGCGAACGGCCGCCGCTGGTGGTCTCGCCGCTGACGCTGGCGTTGACGACCACCGCATCGATGTTATTCTGCTTGAGTTTCTGCTCCGCCAGCGCCACCCAGCCGGTGCCGCGCGCGAGTCCGTACTCGGCTGACAAACTATCTCCGAGCACAAGCACGGTTTTTGGTGCAGAATAGGCGCTCGCCGCTGCCGATAACAAGAGCAGGGCGGCCAGACATTTTTTAGATAAACGATTAAACATATTCAGCATGCCCGACTTTCCTCAAGCGTCTACACAATTCATGCCGGATGGCCCGGCCTTGGCGGCGTCGCCAGTGACGGCGGCGGTTTCTGTGCAACCGGCCATCGCGGTAAGCGGCTTGGCCAAGCGCGTGGCCGACGCCAGCGGCGAACTGACCATTTTGCACGAGGTGGATTTTACCGTGCAAAAGGCCGAGACGCTGGCAATCGTTGGCGCTTCGGGTTCCGGCAAGTCCACTTTGCTTGGCCTGCTGGCCGGTTTGGATACGCCAAGCGCCGGCAAGGTGGTGCTGGACGGTGTAGACATTTACGCATTGGATGAAGACGGCCGCGCCGCGCTGCGCAAGGAGAAGCTGGGATTTGTGTTCCAGTCGTTCCAGCTGCTGGCGCATTTGACGGCGCTGGAAAACGTCATGCTGCCGATGGAGCTGGCTGGCGCATCGCGTGCGCGCGAGCGTGCCGAGGAAATGCTGTCGCGCGTGGGCTTGGGCAGTCGCTTGAAGCATTATCCAAAATATCTGTCGGGCGGCGAGCAGCAACGCGTGGCCTTGGCGCGCGCTTTCGTGACCGAGCCACCTTTGCTGTTTGCCGACGAGCCAACCGGCAGCCTCGATGCCGCCACCGGCGAAGCCGTGATCCAGCTGATGTTTGAATTGAACCGCCAGCACGGCTCAACCTTGGTACTGGTCACCCACGACCAAGCGATGGCCGCGCGCTGCGCCCGCACCATCACCATCGCCGCCGGCCGCCTCGTTTAGAAATTCGGGGTCAGTTCTGCCAATCGCACACGGGCTCATGTACCAATGGCAGAACTGACCCCGGTTTTAGTGACCCCGGTTTCAGCGGCCGTGGTGTTGGACCATGCGGTTCAGCGCCACGCGAATGGCGGGGATTAGTTCTCCCGCTGTGAGGCCGATCGGGCCTGCGCCTTCAGTCACCAGCACGTCGGCTGCCATGCCGTGCAGCCAGACTGCGGCTAGCGCTGCTTCCCACTGCGGCCAGCCTTGCGCCAGCAGCGCGCCGCACAGGCCCGCCAGCACGTCGCCAGTGCCGGCCGTGGCCAGCGCCGGATTGCCCGTCGTGTTGATGACAGCATCGCCAGTTGGCGCGGCAATTACGGTGCCTGATCCTTTCAACACCACCACTGCGTGCAGGCGTGCCGCCAGCGTGCGCGCTGCGCCCAACCGGTCGGCCTGCACCGCCGCGATGTTCGTGCCCAGCAAACGAGCCGCCTCTAGTGGATGTGGCGTCAGCACCACCGCAGCTGGACGATGCGCGAGCGCGGTTTGCAGCGCCGGATCGGCGGCCAGCAAATTGAGCGCGTCGGCGTCGGCCAGCAACGCACTGCCGCAGCCGATGGCGCGCGCCAGCAAATCCTGCGCTGCGCGCGAGTTGCCCAAGCCGGGGCCAATCACCAGCGTAGCGAGGCTGAAGTCAAAGTCGGCTGCAAGGCGGCACATCAATTCCGGCTGACCGGGATCGCTACTGAGCGCATCCTCCGCAAACAAGGCGTAGACGCGGCCCGCGCCGCTGTTCAACGCAGCCCGCGCCGCGAGGATAGGTGCGCCGCTCATGCCGCGCGCACCGCCGATCACGGCCACATTGCCATAACTTCCCTTGTGCGAGTTATGCCGCCGCGCCCGCAGGTGGCGCGAGAAGAATTTAACGTCATTCAGATGCAGCGTTGCCGGGACATAGTGTGCCGGATCGATTTCCAGGCGCGCCACGTCCACCAGCCCGGCGTAATCGCGGCCGTCGCAAGTGTGCAGGCCGGGCTTGTTGCCGATGAAGGTGATCGTGTGGCTCGCGTGTATGGCGATGCCGTCCGGCCCAACCACCGCGCCGGTGTCGGCATCCAGACCGCTCGGGACGTCCAGCGCCAGCACCGTGCAGCGCAGTTGATTGATGGCCGTCGCCAGCGCGCGGAACTCCCCGTCCAGCGGACGTTTCAGGCCGATGCCGAACAAGCCGTCCAGCACCAGGCTCCAGTCGGTGCCGGCCAGATCGGCATCACCCCACTCGCGGAAGCGCGCGTCGCTGACCTTGGCGCGCTCCAGCGCCGCCTCGCGTTCCGGCGACGGCGTACCAGTTGGCGCAAAATGGATCAGCGTGACTTGTGCGCCGGTGTACGATAAATGCGCCG
The DNA here is from genome assembly GCF_009857435.1 of Duganella rivi. Classification (GTDB taxonomy): domain Bacteria; phylum Pseudomonadota; class Gammaproteobacteria; order Burkholderiales; family Burkholderiaceae_D; genus Rugamonas; species Rugamonas rivi. The sequence continues at coordinate 570,251 of NZ_WWCK01000003.1, read as the reverse complement.
CCGCTTCCAGCGCGTCGCCGCCGTTGTCGCCGGGGCCGGCCAGCACCAGCACCCGCGCCTGCGTGGTCGAGAAGGGTAGCAGGTCGAGTGCGGCATTGGCGCTGGCCTGGCCGGCGCGCTGCATCAATGCGCCCGGCGGCAGGGCGGCGGCTGCGGCGCGCTCAATGGCGCGGATCTCGGCAACGGAGTAGAGGGGATTCATGGTGCCATTTTAGCATCTAAATTTTGGTAAAGGCGTCTAGTGTACGACGCGCGCGGCGCACTACAATAGACGCTTCACAATTTGGCGAGGCAGGCATGGATTGGCAATTCTGGATTGATCGCGGCGGCACGTTTACCGACATTGTGGCGCGCGCGCCCGACGGCCGGCTACGCACGCTCAAACTGCTGTCCGAGAATCCCGAGCACTATGCCGACGCCGCTATCGCCGGCATCCGCCAGTTGATGGGCGTGGCCAAGGGCAAGCCGATTCCCGTCGCGCAAATCGGCGCGGTGAAGATGGGCACCACGGTCGCCACCAACGCGCTGTTGGAGCGCAAGGGCGAGCCGACTGCACTGGCCATCACGCGCGGTTTCCGCGATGCGCTGCGCATCGCTTACCAGAATCGTCCACGCTTGTTTGACCGCCGCATTCTGCTGCCGGAGCTACTGTACAGCCATGTGATCGAAATCGATGAACGCGTTGGCGCGCATGGCGACACGGTGACTGCGCTTGATCTCACCGCAGCCCGCGCTGGTTTGGCGCAAGCTTACGATATGGGCCTGCGTTCGCTGGCGGTGGTGTTCATGCATGGCTATCGCTATCACGCGCATGAGACCAAGGTGGCCGATCTGGCGCGCGAGATGGGCTTTACGCAGGTCTCGGTGTCGCACGAAATCAGCCCGATGATGAAACTGGTGGCGCGCGGCGATACCACTGTGGTCGATGCCTATCTGTCGCCGATTCTGCGCCGCTATGTCGATCAAGTGGCGCAAGAACTGCCGGGCGTTAACCTGCAATTCATGCAGTCCAACGGCGGCTTGACCGATGCGCGCGCGTTCCAGGGCAAGGACTCGATCTTGAGCGGCCCGGCCGGCGGCATCGTCGGCATGGTGCGCGCTTCCAAACTGGCGGGCTTTGATAAGGTGATCGGCTTCGATATGGGCGGCACCTCGACCGACGTGTCGCACTTCTCGGGCGAGTTTGAACGCGTGTTTGAAACGCAGGTCGCCGGTGTGCGCATGCGCGCGCCGATGATGAGCATACACACGGTGGCAGCGGGCGGGGGCTCGATCCTGCATTTCGACGGCAGCCGGTATCGCGTGGGGCCGGATAGCGCCGGCGCGAATCCCGGGCCGGCCAGTTATCGCCGTGGCGGGCCGCTGGCGGTCACAGACTGTAACGTCATGCTGGGCAAAATTCAGCCCGCGCATTTCCCGCAGTTGTTTGGCACGGACGGCAAGCAAGCCCTGGATGCGGCCACGGTGCGTCAGCGCTTTACCGAGATGGCCGAAGACATCGCCGCCGCTACCGGCAAGGAGACCACGCCGGAGCAAGTGGCCGAGGGCTTCCTCGATATCGCGGTCGGCAATATGGCCAACGCCATCAAGCAAATCTCGGTGCAGCGCGGGCACGATGTGACGGAATATGCGCTGACCAGTTTTGGCGGCGCGGGCGGGCAGCACGCTTGTCTGGTGGCTGATGCGCTGGGCATGAAGACCGTGTTCGTGCATTCGCTGGCGGGCGTGATGTCGGCTTACGGCATGGGCTTGGCCGATCAAACCGCGATGCGCGAGGCGGCGGTGGAGCTGCGTCTCAGTGCCGGCGCACACGCCGACCTCGAAGCGCGCCTGCATGCGCTTGGCCGGCAGGCACGCGCCGATCTGCATCATCAGCAGGTGGATGATGCGCGTATCTCGCTGATTCAACGTGTGCATCTGCGTTACGAGGGTACGGATACTGCGCTGATCGTGTTGTTCGATACGGTGGAAAGCATGCAGCAGCAATTCGAGGCCGCATATCGCAAGCGCTATTCCTTCCTGATGCAATCGCGCGCGCTGATCGTGGAGGCGGTGTCGGTGGAGGCGGTCGGCAAGTCCGACGCGCCATCGGAGTCGGTGGAGCCGGCGCCGCGCCGCGTGTCCGGCCTGATGCCGCACGCGGTAGTGCCGATGTACACCGGCGGCAAATGGCGGCAAACCAGCTTGTACCAGCGCACCAACACGCGCATCGGCGACATCGTGAAAGGCCCGGCGATTATCGCGGAGGCCAATGCCACCACCATCGTGGAATCCGGCTGGCAGGCGGAGGTCACGCCGCATGACCACTTGGTGCTGCGCCGCGTGACAGCGCTGCCGGAGCGGCGCGCCATCGGCACCACGGCAGATCCGGTGATGCTGGAGATTTTCAATAATCTGTTTATGTCGATTGCCGAGCAAATGGGGCTGCGGCTTCAGAACACGGCGCACTCGGTCAACATCAAGGAGCGTCTGGACTTCAGCTGCGCCATCTTTGACGCGGATGGCAATCTGATCGCCAACGCGCCACACATGCCGGTGCACCTTGGCTCCATGGGCGAGAGTATCAAGACGGTGATGCGCGAGAACGCGGGCCGCATGCGCGCCGGTGACGTGTTCATGCTCAACGATCCATACAACGGCGGCACGCACTTGCCTGATGTGACGGTGATTACGCCGGTGTTTGATGAAGCGGGCGCGGATATCCTGTTCTACGTCGGCTCGCGCGGCCACCACGCGGATATCGGCGGCACCACGCCGGGATCGATGCCGCCGGATTCGCGCGTGATCGAAGAAGAGGGCGTGTTAATCAATAACTTCAAGCTGGTTGATGGTGGACGCATGCTGGAGGAGGAAACGCGCACATTGCTGGCCAGTGCGCAGTACCCGGCGCGGAATCCTGATCAGAACTTGGCCGACCTGCGCGCACAAATCGCCGCCAATCAAAAAGGCGTGGAAGAGCTGCATAAGATGGTGGCGCACTTCGGCCTCGATGTAGTGCAGGCTTACATGGGCCACGTGCAGGATAACGCTGAAGAAGCGGTGCGCCGTGTGATTAGCGCGTTGAAGGATGGCGCGTTCACGCTGCCGCTCGATAACGGCGCGCAGATTAAGGTTGCTGTGCGCGTGAATCAAGCCTCGCGCAGCGCGGAGATTGATTTCACCGGCACCTCCGCGCAGTTGGAGAATAACTTCAACGCGCCGTCCGCGGTGTGCATGGCGGCAGTGCTGTACGTGTTCCGCACGCTGGTGGATGACGAAATCCCGCTTAATGCCGGCTGCCTCAAGCCGCTGAAGGTGCTGATCCCGCAAGGCTCGATGCTGAATCCGCGCTACCCGGCGTCGGTCGTCTCGGGCAACGTGGAGACTTCGACCTGCATTACCAATGCGCTGTATGGCGCGCTCGGTGTGATGGCAGCGGCGCAGGGCACCATGAACAACTTCACCTTCGGGAACGCGAAGTACCAGTACTACGAGACCATTAGCGGTGGCTCCGGTGCGGGCGAGGGCTTTGACGGCACGTCGGTGGTGCAGACCAATATGACGAACTCGCGCCTGACCGATCCTGAAATCCTGGAGTTCCGCTTCCCCGTGCGCCTGGACAGCTACGAGATCCGGGCCGGCAGTGGCGGGGCGGGGCAGTGGCACGGCGGTAATGGCGGCGTGCGCAAAGTGCGCTTCCTTGAACCGATGACGGCGGCGATCCTGTCCAACAACCGCATCTACGCACCGTTCGGCATGGCCGGCGGCGAGCCCGGTGCGCTGGGCCGCAATAGTGTGCAGCGCGCCGATGGCAGCGTGGAGGTGCTGGGCCACATCGGCAAGACCGATATGCAGCCGGGCGATGTGTTCATCATCGAGACGCCGGGTGGTGGCGGATTTGGTTCGTCAATTTAAGTTGACAGTCTTTGGTGCGTCAATTAAAGTTGACGCATGACTGATCTCCATCACCTGAAAATTCCCACTGAACCCGGCGACGCCATGGCGGCGGCGCTGGCCTTGCGCGAGCTGGCCGATCAGGTCGAGCGCAAGGCGGTGCGGCAGGCGTTGGCGGACGGTTGGACTTGGGCCCAGATTGCCGAGGCGCTCGGCGTCAGCAAGCAAGCCGCCCACAAAAAGCACGCAGCGAATCTGGCGCGCGGCTGACCGGAGACGAACCATGTTTGCAAAACTAAAGCAGCGCTGGCAGGACACCCGAACTATTATGGCGTTGTCGCTCGGTGCTGAGCAGCGCGCTTTGCAGGAAGGGCAGCAGCATCCGGGCGCGGAGCATTACACGCTGGCCGCGCTCGATCTGCCCGACGGCAGCGCGCGCCGCGTGTTCGCCCGCATCGGCGCCGACCCTGATGCGTATCGCGAAGCTCTCAACAACCGCCACACCGAGGCGCTGAATGCGATCGGTTTTTACGATGCCGCTGTCGAGGCAGCGCCGCCGGCCGAATCGACCTTGCTATTCGACGTCCAGCCATCCGGCCAAGCGCTGATGCAAAGCCTGCCCGAGTTGCAGCGCCGCTTGCCGGCCCCGCTGTGCGGCGCGCACGTGCTGCTGGCTGCTGCGAGCATGGCGCACAGTGCCGCCGGCCGCGCTTTCAAAGCCATCGGCATCGACCTGCAAACCCTCGGCAGCGCCGCTGAAGCCGAACTACGCGCCGCCATGCCTTCTTGATAAGCGCATTTGGCGATACCCGAGGTATCGCCATCCGCTACCGCCCAGACATCACTTGTCCAGCTTCCGGCCGCCGACGTAAAGTTTGATTTTTAACAGGCCGGGGGAACACATCATGCGTACGATACTGAGGATCTTTCGATCCCGCAGCACGTCGCGCGCCGCGATCATTTCTGCCTTCGCGCTCTGCGGCCTGTATTTCGTTTCGTGGTACGTGATCAGCCATTACCTGACCGCCGGCCTGACCGGCTTCTAAACCATGCGCCTACGCCTGCTGACTGCAATCTGCCTTTCCCTTCAACTCAGCGCCGCATTGGCGCAATCAGACACCGAAACTGAGCCCGCGCCAGAGCAAGTGCTGCTGGTCGGCCAGCGTCCCGGCCCCGGCCTGTGGAAAGTTAGCAAGGACGACCACGTGCTCTGGATCTTCGGTACTTATTCGCCGCTGCCGAAAAAGATGGAGTGGCGCTCGCAGCAAGTAGAAACCATCCTCGGCCAAACGCAGGAATACCTGTCGCCACCGGGCGCACAAGCGCACGTCGGCTTCTTCGGCGGCCTCGGCATGCTGCCTAGCCTGATCGGCGTGAAAAAGAATCCCGATGGCGCAACGCTGAAAGACGTGCTGCCCGCCGATGTCTACGCCCGCTGGCAGCCGCTGAAAGCCAAATACCTGCCTGACAATGACGACATCGAGCGCGAACGTCCGATCTTCGTGGCGGACACGCTGTACGACGCCGGCCTGCGCCAGGCCGGCCTGGGCAAGGGACACGAGGTGGAAGAGAAGATCTTCAACATCGCCAAGAAGCGCAAGATCAAGGTCACCCGCACCGCGATTCAGCTGGAAATGGACAGTCCGGCCAAGATGATCAAGGAGTTCAAAAAGTCTCAACTGGCCGACACTGCCTGCTTCGACAAAACTTTAATGCGGCTGGAAAGCGATCTCGACGCCATGCGCTTGCGCGCCAACGCGTGGGCCAAGGGCGACCTTGAAGCGATCCAGAAGCTCAGCTACGCCGATCAGGAAGCCGAGTGTGGCGACGCCATGCGCAACGCCGAATTCGTCAAGAACACGCCGAACTTCCAGAACGTGAAACAGCGCGTGCGCGATTCGTGGCTGGCCGCCGCCGAGCAGGCGCTAAGTACCAACAACAGCAGCTTTGCCACGCTGCGGCTGTCCGACATCCTCGGCCCGAATAGCTACCTGGCTGCGTTGAAGGCCAAGGGATATCAGGTCGACAGCCCGGAATAAACTTAGGCCACCACCGAAATACCATATTTGCGCTGGGTGTGCTGGTACTGCGCCATGAGCGTTTCCAGCGTCGGATGATCGGGATCGAGCCGGCGCATGCGCTCCAGCAGGAACTGGCACTGCTCGGCCAGCGGCGCCTCCCAGCCCAGATCGTCCAGCTGCTTGAGCATGGCCGATGCAGCCGCCGGCAGCAGCGACATATTGCCCGGCGCCTTGCGCAGCGCCGCGCTCAGCGTATCGACCGCGGCGCGCAGATCGCCTTGGCCGCGCTGCTCGGCCGCGTGCGCGATCAGCTCGTCCACCTGGTGCTTGATCTGTTCGCCCATGCCCTCGGCCAAGTCGTGGCGGCCGGCTTTTTCAAACACTTGCACCGCGTCGTCCATGGAGACGCCGCTTTCGGTATCGTTCATCAGGTTCAGCATCAGATCCGAGGCTTGCTGATCCAGCTTGATATTCAGGCAGCTGTGCACCAGACCGATTTTCAAGTCGGTCGACAGGCCACGGCTGGCGCCGACGGCGTTGACCGCGTTGGTCAGCTCGTTGGCTGCGCCGCTGAGGTTGCCCATCATTTCCTGCAGCAGGCCCGATGCAATCGCTCGGCAGGCATCCACGTTGGCGCTGGCGCGCAGCGAGCGCTCCATATCGCGGATCACGCCGCTGGCCTGGTTGGCGTCGCCTTTCTTGACCAGCGTCTTGACCAGCCTGACGTGATCCTCGGGATTGCGGAACTCGGAATACTTGGCCTTGGCGACCACTTGTTTGAACGCCTTCTCGGCCACGCCGACATCGCCGGTTTCAAACGCCACATCGCCGAGGTGGCGCAGCCGGTGCACCATATTCGGTGAAATGGCGACCGCGTCTTCGAGGATTTTCTTGGCTGCTTCCTGCTGGCCCAGTGCCTGGTGCGTGCGCGCCAGCAGGTCGTAGGCGGCCATGTACTGGGTGTTGTGGTTCAGCAGTTCTTGCAGCGTCGATTGCGCCTCGACGTATTTCTGCTGGCCGAACTGGCAGCGCGCCAGCCCCAAATGCGCCCACGCGATCGGCTTGGTCATCAGCAGCAATTGATAGACGCGCTCGGCCTCGGCCAAATCGCCCAATTGCGACAGCAGCTCCGCGCGCAGGCGGGCGAAGTCAGCGGCGTAGCGGGGATTCTTTTCCTCGCCGGTCACGCATTCGGCAATCGCCTTGCGCAGATTGCCCAACTCGATCATCTGGTAGGCGCGCATGAACACCTCGCGCCGGTCCACGGCCTTGCGGACGCGTTGCAGCAGCGCGTCGACAGTGAACGGCTTGAGCACGTAATCGGTCGGGGTCAGCTCGGCCGCGCCGATCACCTTGCTGTACACGCCTTCCGAGGTCAGCATGATGAAAATAGTCCACGGCACGATCAGCTTGTGGTGGCGCAGATCTTCCAGCAATTGCTGGCCGTCTTGCCCGCTGTCGCCGGCGCCGCTGCCCAAGTCGTACTCGCACAAGATCACATCGTAGCTTTTCTTGTTGATCTGGCGGATAGCCGTGCCGGCGCTGACAGCGTCATCGATGCTGGTAATGCCGGCCTGACTCAGCATGTTGCGCAAATTGGCGCGCATGCTTTGGTTAGGGTCGACCAGCAGGACGGACAGGGCGGCGTAATCGGACATCAGGAGCTTTCTGCCGGCGAGGGCGTTGGGTTGGCAGCGGCCTTCTGGCGCGCTGTCGCATATTGTGCCAGCAAACCCGGCAATAATGGGTGCTGGGGATTGTGTTCGCGCATGCGCCGCATCAGCATCGTGCATTGCGTGGCCAATTGTGCGTCCCAGCCAAGCTCGCCGATGAGGCGCAGCATGGTGGTGACGCTGACCGACCACAGGTCTGTATGGTCGGGATAGCGTTGCAGCGTGTCCTGCAACACTGCGACTGCGCCGCGGATGTCGCCGCTGCGGCTGAGGGCGGCGGCTTCGCGCACCGCCCCGTCCACGGCCTGTTCCTGGGTTTGAACGTAGCGCTTGGCGATGTCTTGGCGGCCGGCTTGCTTGCACAGGGCGGTGACTTGTTCGGCATCGACGCCGCTATTCGGGTTGGCGATCAGCTGGTTGAACAGCGCTTCGGCCTGCTCGTCGAGCCGGGTTTCCAGGCAGCTGTGCGCCAGTCCCAGCTTGAGGTTGGCGGACATGCCGGTAGCTTCGGCCAGTTTTTCCATGGCCTTGGCCAGTTCGGCGGCTGCGCCGTCGGTGTCGCCATTGAGCTGCTTGACCATGGACGAGGCATAGCAGCGGCACACTTCCACGCTGGCCGTGCTGCGCATCGACCGTTCCAGGTCGCGCACCACGCTGGCTGCGCCGGCCGCATCGCCCTTGTGCACCAGCGCGCGCACCAGGTTGACGTGGTCAGCCGGGTCGCGGAATTCCGAGTACTTGGCCTTGGCGACGACTTGCTTATAGGCCTTTTCAGCCCCGGCGACGTCGCCGGACGCCAGCGCCACGTCGCCGAGGTTGCGCAGGCGGCGCACCATGTGCGGTGATAGCGCCACGGCGTCTTCCAGCACTTGCTTGGCGTCGGCGTCCTTGTCTTGATCGCGCAGCAGCTGGGCCAGCAGGTCGTAGGCCGCGATGAACTTGGGGTTGCCGGCCAGTAGTTCGCGCAGCAGCGCCTCGGCATCCGCCAGCCGGCCCAGCGCGTAGACGGCACGCGCCTGACCCAGCTGCGCCCAGCCCAGTGTCTTAAGATTGAGGATGCCGGTATAGGCTTGCTCGGCGTCGGCGTGGCGGCCGAGGCTGGCCAGCACTTCGGCGCGCAAGCGGGCGTAATCGATGGCGTAGCGCGGCTGCGCCGCTTCGTTACGCAGGCAGATGTCGATTGCTTCGCGCGCGCGGCCTTGGCCGATCAGCTGGTAGACCGGCAGGAACACGGCGCGCCGCTCCAGCGCGCGGCCGATACGCTGCGATAGCACGTCCACCGTGAACGGCTTGAGGATGTAATCGGTCGGCAGCAGTTCGGCAGCGCTAACCACCTTGCTGTACACGCCTTCCGAGGTCAGCATGACGAAAATCGCCCCCGGCCCGATCACCTTGTGGTGGCGCAGGTCCTCCAGTAATTGCTGGCCGTCCTGGCCGGCGCCGTCGGCGCTGGTGCCGAGGTCGTACTCGCACAGGATCACGTCGTAGGATTTGCTGGTCAGCGCGCGGATGGCGGTGGCGGCGCTGACCGCTTGGTCGACCTTGGTGATATTCACCTGGGTCAGCATATTGTGCACGCTGGCACGCATGCTCTGATTGGGATCGACAATCAGAACCGACAGATTGCTATAGTCTGGCATGGCTTGCTCTCGGAGACCGGCTACTTTCGAAAGAGCATACTCGAAGGAAAACCGAAAAGCGGAATTTTTGCCTTTTTTGCCTCGAAATGTTGCTTCGGAGGCACGTTTTGCTGCCCTGCGGCGACGAAATATCCAAGGGCGGCGGGTGGCGGGCGAGGGGCTGAAAAGGTATAATGCGCGCAAAGGAAAATTCTGCATTACATAGTAGCTTGTGCCCCATCTCCCTTTAAACCGCAGCCTAGCTGCATCAACTACCTTCCCACCATGCTGATTCTGCCGGGTTCCAACGCCCTGTCCGCATTCCGTAGCCAACGCCTGTTGAACCAACTGCAAGCGGTGCTGCCTTCCGTAGCCGCTGTTCAGGCACGCTATGTCCACTTCATCGATGCCGCCGCGCCGCTGTCCGCCGACGACACCCAGCGCCTGACCGGCCTGCTGACCTACGGTGAACCGGCCCACGCCGACAACACCGAGGGCCATGCCGAGGAATTCTTCGTCATCCCGCGCTTCGGCACGATTTCGCCGTGGGCGTCGAAAGCCACCGACATCGTTCACAACTGCGGCATGGCGCACATCAAGCGCGTTGAGCGCGGCGTGGCGTTCCGCATCAACCTGAAGACCGGCATCCTGGGTACTTCGCTGGGCGCCACCAAGAAGCTGAGCGACGAAGAACTGCAAGCCGTCGCCGCGCTGCTACACGATCGCATGACCGAATCGGTACTGCGCTCGGCTGACGACGCAGCCGGCCTGTTCCGCGAACTGGAAGCCCGTCCGCTGGAATCGGTAGACGTGATCGGCAGCGGCAAGGCCGCGCTGGACAAGGCCAACACCGACCTCGGCCTGGCCATGTCGGAAGATGAAGTGGAATACCTGGACGCCGCCTTCACCAAGGCCGGCCGCAATCCAACCGACGTTGAACTGATGATGTTCGCGCAGGCCAACTCCGAGCACTGCCGCCACAAGATCTTCAACGCCGACTGGACCATCGACGGCGTGGCGCAGCCAAAGTCGCTGTTCGGCATGATCAAGAATACCCACCAGCTGCAGCCGAAAGGCACCGTGGTTGCCTACAGCGACAACTCGTCGATCATGGAAGGCGCGGAAGTCATGCGCTTCTTCCCGCAGGCCGGCAGCAATGAATACGCGCCGACCACCGAGCTGACCCACACGCTGATGAAAGTGGAAACCCACAATCACCCGACCGCGATCTCGCCATTCCCTGGCGCCTCGACCGGCGCCGGCGGTGAAATCCGCGACGAAGGTGCAACCGGCCGTGGCGCCAAGCCAAAAGCGGGCTTGACCGGCTTCACCGTGTCCAACCTGCTGCTGCCGGGTGCCGTGCGTCCATGGGAAAGCGATGCAGTCGTTACCGCGCCGGTAAGCGACTACCGCGACAGCGGCACCCCGTACGGCAAGCCAGAGCGCATCGCTTCGCCGCTGCAAATCATGATCGACGGCCCGCTGGGCGGCGCTGCCTTCAGCAATGAATTCGGCCGTCCGGTGCTGGGCGGTTACTTCCGTACCTACGAACAGAACATCGGCAAGCAGTTCGCCGGCGCGCACGACACCGTATTCGGCTATCACAAGCCGATCATGATTGCCGGCGGTATCGGTAACATTTCGTCGCAGCACACCCACAAGAACGACATCCCGGTCGGCAGCCTGCTGGTGCAGCTGGGCGGCCCGGGCATGCGGATCGGCATGGGCGGCTCGGCTGCCTCGTCGATGGCAACCGGCACCAACACCGCCGATCTGGACTTCGACTCGGTTCAGCGCGGCAACCCGGAAATGGAACGCCGCGCGCAGGAAGTGATTAACGCTTGCTGGCAGCTGGGCGCGAAAAACCCGATCATCTCGATTCACGACGTAGGCGCGGGCGGTCTGTCGAACGCCTTCCCGGAAATCACCAACGACGCCAAGCGCGGTGCGATCTTCGACCTGCGCAAAATTCCGCTGGAAGAGAGCGGCATGGCGCCGAAAGAAATCTGGTCGAACGAATCGCAAGAGCGTTATGTTTTGGCGATTTCGCCTGCCGACCTGCCGCTGTTCCAATCGATTTGCGAACGCGAGCGCAGCCTGTTCGCCGTGGTTGGTACCGCCACCGAAGAGCGCCAGCTGAAGCTGATCGATCCTGAACTGGGCAACAATCCGGTCGATATGCCGATGGAAGTCCTGCTCGGCAAACCGCCAAAAATGCAGCGCGACGTACACCATGTGCAAAACGATTTCCCGGCCATCGACCTGACCGGCATGGATCTGGAAGAGGCCGCCAAGCGCGTGCTGTTGCTGCCGACCGTGGGCGACAAATCGTTCCTGATCACCATCGGCGACCGTACCGTGGGCGGCATGTCCGTGCGCGACCAGATGGTGGGCCCTTGGCAGGTGCCGGTGGCTGACTGCGCTGTGACCGCCATGAGCTTTGAAGGCTACAAGGGCGAAGCAATGGCCATGGGCGAGCGTACTCCGCTGGCTGTGATCGACGCTGCTGCTTCGGGCCGCATGGCGGTTGCCGAAGCAGTGCTGAACATCGCTGCTGCGCCGATCCGCTCGATCGAAGACATCAAACTGTCGGCTAACTGGATGGCTGCTTGCGGCCAGCCGGGCCAGGACGCAGCGCTGTACGACACCGTCAAAGCCGTCGGCATGGAACTGTGCCCGGCGCTGGGCATCTCGATCCCGGTCGGCAAGGATTCGCTGTCGATGCGCACCACCTGGAAAGAGGGCGATGAGTCCAAAGCCGTGTTGTCGCCAGTGTCGCTGATCGTCTCGTCGTTCGCTCCAGTGTACGACGTGCGCAAATCGCTGACGCCGCAACTGCGTACCGATGCCGGCGAAACCTCGATCATCCTGATCGATCTGGGCCGTGGCAAGAACCGCCTGGGCGCCTCGGCGCTGGCGCAAGTCATGGGCCAGCTGGGCAACTCGGTGCCGGACGTGGACAATCCAGAAGACGTGAAAGCCTTCTTCGCCGCGATTCAGCAATTGAACGCTGACGGCAAACTGCTGGCTTACCACGACCGTTCGGACGGCGGCCTGTACGGTACGCTGACCGAGATGGCCTTCGCCGGCCGCGCTGGTCTGTCGATCAACCTCGACATCCTGACCCTGGAAGAGGGCCACGGCGCCGATCAAGGCGACGCCAAGAACTGGGCCACTCAAGTGGCCGAGCGCCGCAACGAGCAAACCCTGCGCGCGCTGTTCTCGGAAGAGCTGGGTGCCGTGATCCAGGTCCGCGCCGACGAGAAATCGGCCGTGATGGACGTGCTGCGTTCGTTCAACCTGGGTGCTTGCAGCCACATCATCGGTAAGCTGAACGACCGTGGCGTGATCGAATTCACCCGCGACGCCAAGATCATCTACGCCAAGCCGCGTGCCGAGCTGCACCGTCTGTGGAGCGAAACCAGCTGGCGCATCGCCCGTCTGCGCGACAACCCTGCTTGCGCAGACGCTGAATACGACCGCCTGCTGGACGAGCAAGATCCTGGCATCACCCCGAAAGTCACCTTCGACCTGTCGGAAAACGTGGCGGCACCGTTCATCGCGACCGGCGTTCGCCCACGCGTTGCCATCCTGCGCGAGCAGGGCGTCAACTCGCACATCGAAACCGCTTACGTGATGCACCAAGCCGGCTTCACCGCTGTGGACGTGCACATGAGCGACCTGATCGCCGGCCGCGCCAAGCTGGATGACTTCCAAGGCATCATCGCCGTCGGCGGCTTCTCGTACGGCGACGTGCTAGGCGCGGGCGAGGGCTGGGCCAAGACCATCCTGTTCAACAGCGCGCTGTCTGATCAATTTGCCAAGTTCTTTGCCCGCAAAGACAGCTTCGGCCTGGGCGTCTGCAACGGCTGCCAGATGATGAGCAACCTGAAACCGCTGATTCCTGGCGCGCATGCATGGCCGAAATTCACGACCAACAAGTCGGAGAAATTCGAAGCCCGCTTCGCCATGGTGGAAGTGCTGGACTCGCCGTCGATCTTCTTCAGCGGCATGGCCGGCACCCAGACCCCGATCGCCATCGCCCACGGCGAAGGTTATGCCGACTTCTCGCAAACCGGCAATATCGCCGAAGCCGTGGCCGCCATGCGCTTCGTCGACAACCGTGGCGCAGCGACTGAGGCCTACCCGTACAACCCGAATGGCTCGCCGCAAGGCCTGACCTCGGTGACCACTGCGGACGGCCGCTTCACGGTAATGATGCCGCACGCAGAACGTGTATTCCGCTCGGTGCAGCATTCGTGGGCGCCGGAATCGTGGGGCGAGGAATCGCCTTGGATGCGTATGTTCCGTAATGCCCGTAAGTTTGTGGGTTAATGAATGGGTAACTAAGCGTTGAGGTGTTTATTCGCCTCACGGAAGGAGAGCGGCGCGAGCCGCTCTTTTTGTTTGTGCGTGAATAAGCGAACCTCATTCGGCGCATGACGGGCATAATCTCTTAATGCCCAGCCGATAGCTTTTTGAATAAAGAATTCTTTTTCGTGGGCCAGCGCCAGCGAATAATCAAATAAACGCTGCTGATCAGTTTTGCCGCGCCAGCCTAATTGGTGCAATAAAGCGATACGGCGCATCCAGAAATTACGGTGTTTTAATGCGTCGTCCATATAATCGTGGCGGTGGCGTAAAACGTCGCCAATAATACCGGCTAAGGAATCCACGGTATCCCACCACGACTTATCCTGCACCAATTCCATTAACGCTGGAATATCTTCGATATCTAATTCTTTCCAATGCATGGCCAGCAGATCCAGCGCCACGTATTGATATTCGCGCTGTGGCAGCTCCCACAAGGCGCGGGCATGCTCCAGCAGTGTCTCGCCTCTCAAGCCCTTGAGCAGCGTCCGGCAGGTTGCGCGGCGCTGTGGCGTGCCGACGCCCATGAAGTCGAACTGGTCGCGCATGTAGGCGCGCATGGCGGGAGCGCGTTCGCTATCGGCTTCAGCGGCGAGGGCGATGGCTACATCGGTCAGGAAGTCAGGTTTCATGCTAGTTGTTGGCTTATACAAGCCAGCTTTGAGTTTGAGAAGGGCGTAAAAAAAGCGCCTGCATGCAGGCGCTTCTTGTTCAGCAGAACCAGATTACTGGATCTTGGCTTTCTTCAGCAGTTCTTCGCGGTAGGCTGCGATCTTACGCTGTTGCAGGCCTTCGGCCACTTGCGGTTTAACTTCTTCCAGCGATGGGAACTTGGTTGGACGCGATTCTTCCAGTTTGATAACGTGGTAGCCGAATTCCGATTTAACTGGAGTCTGGGTCAATTCACCTGGTTTCAAAGCGACCATTGCATCAGCAAATGGTTTTACCAGTTTAGCTGGGGTCATCCAGCCCAGATCGCCGCCATTGGCGCCCGAACCTGGATCTTTCGATACTTTGGCCAGGTCTTCGAATTTACCGCCGGCTTTCAGCTTGGCGATAATATCTTTGGCTTCCTGTTCGGTTGCAACCAGAATATGACGCGAGTGATATTCGGTGCCGCCCACAGTGGCTTTATATTTGTCGTATTCAGCTTGAATCTCAGCGTCTTTTACTGGATTCTTTTTCACATAATCAGCCAGCATGGCGTTGATGGTAATGCTTTGACGGGCATTATCAATCGCGGCGGTGACTTCTGCCTTTTTGCCGTAACCCTGTTTATCCGCTTCTTGCAGCAATACTTCGCGGCTGATCAATTCTTTTTTAACGGCTTCGCGCAGTTGCGGCGAATCTGGCTGCTGGCCTTGGGCCACAACTTGTTTCACCATTTGATCAACTTTAGCGGCAGGAATGGCCTTGCCATTGACGGTCGCGACGTTCTGAGCGAAAGCTGGAGCGGCTGCAACAGCGATCAGGGCTAACATCAGGCGGGCTGGCTTCAACATCATTATTTAAATCCTTAAAAAATTACACTCTGAAGGTGCATGATACCAACGCTGAATCAAAAACGGCGCCCCGCAGGGCGCCGCCTTTCATAACATTACTGCACTTTTGCTTTCTTTACCAGTTCTTCTTGGAAAGCTTGCAGCTTCTTCTGGGTCAGGGCTTCGGCCACTTGTGGCTTCACTTCTTCCAGAGTTGGCAGCTTGGCTTGGCGCACGTCGTCGACCTTGATCACGTGGAAACCGTTAGGGGTTTGCACTGGCTTCTCGGTCACTTGGCCTTTTTGCAGGGCGGTGAAGGCCTGTGCGAACACTGGAGGGAAGGACGAAGGCGAGGCCCAGTCCAGATCGCCGCCGTTAGCTGCCGAGCCGGTGTCTTTCGACTGCTTGGCCAGGTCTTCAAACTTGGCGCCGCCTTTGATTTTGGCGATCACGTCGTTGGCTTCAGCTTCGGTACCCAGCAGGATGTGGCGCACGTGATATTCCTTGTCGCCGGCTTGTGCCACGAAACGGTCGTACTCGGCCTTGATGTCGGCGTCCGACACTGGGTTTTTCTTGACGTAGTCAGCCACCAGCGCGTTGATGATGATGGCTTGGCGGGCGTTTTCCAGCGCCGCTTTCACGTCGGCGTTCTTGCCGAAACCTTGTTTTTCCGCTTCTTGCATCATGACTTCACGGCCGATCAGGTCTTTCTTGATCAGATCGCGCAGTTGTGGCGAATCAGGCTGCTGGCCTTGGGCCACGACTTGCTTAACGACCGCGTCGACGCGCGAGGTCGGAATAGCCTTGCCATTCACCACGGCGACGTTTTGTGCGAAAGCTGGTACAGCGACAACGAGAAGTGCAATCAGCAACTTGGCTGGCTTGAAAGTCATTATTAATTCCTGTCAGGGGAAAGTTATAGCGAATTAGCTTGGACGGCTATGTCTTGTCTTCAATTATTTTAAAAGCCGATAGCGGCCATCATACTTCGGACGGAGCCAAAGCTGTAATGGCCAATGCATGAATCTCTTTATGCATCATATCGTGCACAGAATCATACACGAGACGATGCCTTGTGACGAGTTTCAGGCCTTCGAATTGTAACGAAACAATTCTGACGTTGTAGTGGCCGCCGCCGGAGGCCGCACCGGCGTGGCCGGCGTGGGCGGCGGAATCGTCATCCAGCACCAGTTCGATCGGCGCCAGCTTGGCTTCAAAGGCGGCACGCATGCGCGCCATGCGGGTATCTTGGGTCATGCCTGGTCTTTCATGTGACGCGATAAATAAATCGTTTGCGCAACAATAAACACAAACATGATGGCGGTGGCGCCGAAAGCTTTAAAACTGACCCAGGCGTCGGTATTGCCTTTGAATACGACGAAGGCCAAGTACCAGTTCAATGCGCCCATGAAGATAAAGAAGGCGACCCACGCAAAGTTCAAGCGCGACCAGATCAGTTCCGGCAACTCGATGATTTCTTTCATCGACTGGCGCATCAAGTTCTTTTTAAACAGCAGGTCGCTAAACAGCAGCACCACGGCAAACAGCCAATAGATGATGCTCAGTTTCCATTTAATGAAATCCTCGTCGTGCAGGTAGATGGTCAGCCCGCCAAACACCACGAACATGGCCAGCGACACCCACAACACGCCATCAACTTTACGCCCGCGCGCCTTGATCCAGGCGATCTGCGCCATGGTGGCCAGAATGCCGACCAGCGTGGCGATCACGATCGGCGATTGCTCGGCGGTGACCGAACCGCCGGAAATCATGCCGCTCAGGTAGGTGTTGATGAGGTGCTGGGATGCCTCTGCGTTCATGCCCGCTATCTTGTAGGAGGCGAAGAACAGCAGTACCGGAATCATGTCGAACAGGAATTTCATGATGTCTTTTATTAGTCTTGTGGGTCGAAGCGGAGTGAGGCAGAGTTAATGCAGTAACGCAGGCCGGTCGGCGGCGGGCCGTCCGGGAATACATGGCCAAGGTGGGCGTCGCACACGCCGCAAATGGTTTCGGTGCGCAGCATACCATGGGAACGGTCGACTTTTTCGATCACATTGGCTGGGTCGATTGGTTCGAAATAGCTCGGCCAGCCGCAACCGGAATCAAACTTGGTGTCGGAACGGAACAGCGGCGTGTTGCAGCATACGCAGGTGTAGATGCCAGCCTCGTGGTGATCCCAGAACTTGCCGGTGAAAGCACGTTCGGTGGCGGCATGGCGCGTGACTTGATATTCCATCGGGTCTAATTGGGCGCGCCATTCGGCGTCGGATTTGACAACTTTATTGCTCATGGCTTATTTCTCGCTTAAGAAGAACAACTCACTTCAAGATGCGATGCCCAGTCAGGAGGCAAGGCGGCGTAATGTTCGTGCTCGGGCTGTTCATCGTAGGGGCGCTGCAATACAGAAAGCAAGCGCTCCAACTCAGTAAAGTCCTTATTTTGCGCTTTTTCAATCGCCACTTGGGCTAGATAATTGCGCAGCACATATTTGGGGTTCACTTGATTCATCGCAAGCGCGCGCGCCTGGTCGTCGCTGTTTTCGGCTTGCAGGCGGGCTCGGTAGCGTTCGGCCCACGCGTCAAACGCCTCGCGCTCGATGAACAGGTCGCGCAGCGGGTCGTCGCCGCTGTTGTCCGCGGCGCGCAGACCGCTCAGGCGGCGGAAGAACTGGGTGAAATCGACGCCCGGCAGGATGGCGAACAAGTCGTCCAGCAGGGCGCGGTCGGTTTCCTCGTGCGCTTCCAGCTGTTGCAGGCCCAGTTTGGCGTGCATGAGTTCGTCGATCTTGGCGGCAAATTCGGGCTGGTAGACGTCCAGCGCGGCTTGGGTTGGCTCGATTTCGCCGATCAGCGGCAACAGCGCTTGCGCCAGCGCGTAGCAGTTCCAGTGGCCGACTTGCGGCTGGTTGGCGTAGGAATAGCGGCCTTGCTGGTCGGTGTGATTGCAGATGTGGTTAGCATCGAATGCTTCCATGAAGCCGTACGGGCCGTAATCGAGCGTCAGACCGAGAATCGACATATTGTCGGTGTTCATCACGCCGTGCATGAAGCCCACTGCCTGCCAGTGCGCGATCATGTGCGCGGTGCGGCGCGTCACTGCTTCCAGCAGCGCGGCGTACGGGTTCTCGGCATCGCGCAGGGCAGGGTAGAAACGGTCGATGACGTAATCGGCCAGCAGCTTGAGTTCGTCGGTTTTCTTGCGGTTGTACCAGTGTTCAAACGAGCCGAAGCGCACGAAGCTCGGCGCCATGCGCACCACCACAGCCGAGGTTTCGATAGTTTCGCGCACCACGCCCTGATCCGACCCGGCCACCGACAGCGCGCGCGAGGTCGGAATGCCAAGCGCATGCATGGCCTCCGAGCACAGGAATTCGCGGATCGAGGAGCGCAGCACGGCGCGGCCGTCGCCCATGCGCGAGTAAGGCGTCAGGCCCGCGCCTTTCCATTGCAGTTCGATCGGGCCTTGCGTGGTGGCAACGTCGCCGAACAGGATGGCGCGGCCATCGCCGAGCTGGCCGGCCCAGACACCGAACTGGTGGCCGGAATACACGGCCGCCAGCGGCTGCGAGCGCTCCGGCACGGCGTTGCCGATCAGGATATCGAGACTGTCGGCCACCTGTTGCGGCGACAGGCCGATCATGTCCGCGGCCAGCGCGCTGACGCCCACCAGGTACGGAGCGGGCAGCGGCGTCGGCATCAGGCGGGTGTAGAAAGCAGGCGGCAGGGACGCGAAGGAATTGTCCAGCGGCAGTTTGGCGACAGTGATGATGTACTCCTCGTGGGCTTAGTCCCGGATTTTACCGCAGTGCGCGGATGCGGCAGTGCAGCATCGAAAAGCATTGACGCTGCTGCGGCGCGGGTTGGAAACTTTGTCTATAAAACAACCGGAGACCTGCATGTCCAACCAAGCTCCCCTGATGGGCCAAATGATGAATCAGCCGCTGCTGATTTCCGGCATTCTGGAATTTGCGGCGCGCCATTACGCCAATAGCGAGATTGTCTCGCAGCGGGTCGAAGGCGACCTGCACCGCTACACTTTCCGCGAATGCCACCAGCGCGCCAGGCAATTGGCCAACGCGCTGCAGGCGCTGGGCGTGCACATGGGCGAGCGCATTGCCACGCTGGCCTGGAACGGCTATCGCCACCTGGAAGCCTACTACGCCGTCTCCGGCAGTGGCGCGGTGCTGCACACCATCAATCCGCGTCTGCACCCGGAGCAGCTGGCTTACATCTGCAACCATGCGGAAGACCAATTCTTGCTGTTCGACTTCTGCTTCCTGCCCTTAATTGAGGCCATTGCCCCGCATTGCAAGACGGTCAAGGGCTGGATCTTGCTCGGCGCGGCTGACCGCATGCCGGCCGACTCGAAAATTCCCAACCTGATGTGCTACGAAGACTTGCTGGCCGCCCAATCGGCCGATTACGCGTGGCCGCAGTTTGACGAGAGCGCCGCCGCCACGCTGTGCTACACCTCCGGCACCACCGGCAATCCCAAGGGCGCGCTGTACTCGCACCGTTCGACCGTGCTGCACGCTTACGCCTCGGCCTTGCCGAATGTGCTGAACGTGTCTTCGCGCGACGCCGTGATGCCGGTGGTGCCGATGTTCCACGTCAACGCATGGGGCTTGCCGTATTCGGTGCCGCTGTCGGGCGCAAAGATGGTGTTTCCCGGCGCGGCGCTGGATGGCAAGTCGGTCTACGAGCTGATGGAGAAGGAGAAGGTCACGTTCTCGGCCGGCGTGCCGACCGTGTGGCTGGGCTTGATTAACTACGCGGTGCAGAACAAGCTCAAGTTCTCGAGCTTCGTCCGCACCGTGATCGGCGGTTCAGCCTGTCCGCCGGCCATGATGAACACCTTGATCGATGACTTCGGCGTCGAAGTCATCCACGGCTGGGGCATGACGGAAATGTCGCCGCTCGGCACCACCGGCGGCCTGCTGAGCAAGCACATGGAGCTGCCGAAAGCCGAGCAGCGCAAGATCCTGCAAAAGCAAGGCCACGCCATTTACGGCGTCGACATGAAAATTGTCGACGAACTGGGCGAGGAATTGCCGTGGGACGGCGCCACTTCCGGCAGCCTGCTGGTGAAAGGCCCGTGGATCATCGCCAGCTATTTCAAGGGCGAGGGTGGCGATGTGCTGGAAGACGGCTGGTTCCCCACCGGCGACGTCGCCACCATCGACCCGGACGGCTTCATGCAAATTACCGACCGTGCCAAGGACGTGATCAAGTCCGGCGGCGAGTGGATCGGCACCATCGATCTGGAAAACATTGCGATGTCGCACCCCGGCGTGATGCAGGCCGCTTGTATAGGAGTGCCCCATCCCAAATGGGACGAGCGGCCGCTGCTGGTTGTTGTTAGGCGTGCCGGCAGCACGGTCACGCGCGAGGAATTGTTAGCCCACTTCGACGGCAAAATCGCCAAGTGGTGGCTGCCTGACGACGTAGTTTTTGCCGAAAATTTGCCGGTCGGCGGCACCGGCAAAATCCAGAAAAACAAGCTGCGTGAACAGTACAGTGACTATCAACTACCAAGTTAATTTAGTAATAAATAGTTTGACTGCGAATTAGTTTCCTCGTACATTATTGCCTTGCGGCATTTTTCTACTAATGAATACGAGAGAAAACCATGTTCAACAGCATAACCATACGCACGCGCCTGATTCTGACCATGTCGGTCTTGGGCGTGCTGATGCTGGCCCTTGGCGGGCTCAGCATTTTCGGCATGAATACCGTCAACTTCGCCTTGAAGGACGTGTACTCGAACCAGATGGCTTCGACCATCGCGCTGGCTAATGCCAAGAATTTTCTGAACCGCTCGCGTTTCGTAATCGATCGCGGCGTGTTTCACCCGGAGGCAGCCGATCTTGAGAAAACGCTGGGCCGTGCTGACGGTTTCATTCAGGATGCCGACAAGGCTTGGAAAGCTTATCTCGCGCTGCCTCTGGGCGATGAAGAGAAGGCGCTGGCCGCCGACCTTGACGCCAAGCGCACCGTCTACATCGGCGAAATGCGCGCCCTGATGGCGGCGCTGCGCGCGCAAGACCACGCCAAGATCGAGGAACTGTCGATGAAAACCCTGTCGGCACAGTTCGGCATCTTTGACGCGGCTTCGGTCAAGCTGGAAAACTACCAACTGGACTCGGCCAAGAGCCATTACGACGATAGTCAATCGTTCTTCTCCGGCTTCACCAAGAGCTTTACCATTGCGCTGCTGCTGGGCGCGGCGCTGATCGTGTTCTCGGCGGTGCGCTTGCTGGGGGCGATTCTGCGACCACTGGAAAAAGCGCTGGGCCACTTTGACGAGATCGCTACCGGCAATCTGTCCAACCGCATTGTGGTGGAGCGCAATGACGAAATGGGCAAGCTGATGCAAGGCTTAACCAAGATGCAGGATCAGATGTCGGGCACCGTCAGCAGCATCCGCAGCGGCAGCAGCGCGATTGCGACGGCCAGCTCGGAAATCGCCGCCGGCAATCTGGACTTGTCGCGCCGCACCGAGAACCAGGCGGCTGCGCTGGAAGAAACCGCGTCGTCGCTGGAAGAGTTGACTTCGACCGTGCGTCAAAATGCCGACAACGCCCGCCAGGCCAACCAGCTGGCGCTGAGCGCGCAGGAAGTAGCGGGCAAGGGCGGTCAACTGGTGTCGCAAGTGGTGGATACCATGGGCACCATCAACAGCTCGTCGCGCAAGATTGCCGACATTATCGGCGTGATCGATGGCATCGCCTTCCAGACCAATATTCTGGCGCTGAATGCAGCGGTGGAAGCAGCCCGCGCCGGTGAACAAGGCCGCGGCTTCGCTGTGGTGGCAACCGAGGTGCGTAACCTGGCCCAGCGTTCGGCCGCTGCTGCGAAGGAAATCAAGGAACTGATTACCGAGTCGGTGGAGCAAGTGGATGCAGGTACTCAGCTGGTCGATAAGGCTGGCGCGACCATGGGCGACATCGTCAACAGCGTCGAGCGCGTGACCAGCATCATGACCGAGATCATGATCGCCGGTGAAGAGCAAAGCGAAGGCATCAACCAGATCAACCAAGCCATCGTCTCGATGGATGAAGTGACGCAGCAAAACGCCGCGCTGGTGGAAGAGGCTGCAGCCGCCGCCAACGCCATGCAGGAACAAGCGGCGCAGCTGGAAGAAATGGTCAGCACCTTCAAGCTGGACACGCAAACCGGCGCCCGCATCGGCCAGCGCGACACCCTGCGCCGCCCAACGCTGGCACTGACCAACTGATTTAATCGCGCACAAATCCCGCAATCGTGCGAGTTGCGCGCGCAGCGCGACGCTCGTACGATGCAGGGATGGCTACCGTTACCACTGATCTGCTGGATGCAAGACTCGAAGCCGCCGAAGCACGGATGGACAAGAGATTTTCGGCCATTGAGACCGCGATTGCGGCATTGATTCAGTCCCACCACGAACTGCGTGCTGACTTCAAAAGTCTAAAAACAACGGTCATCATTACGGCTATCGCCTCAGTACTGGCTATTGGCGGGATCAATGCGACAATCCTTTCCAACATGGTCGCTGCTTTTGATTCCGGTAAAGACTTCTCTGCCAAGCAAGCTGAGATACAAAAGCAGGTTGAACAAGTGCGAGTGATGGTCAAGGAGTTGCGCGAAGAGCGAGAGCAGCAGAAGTCTTCGCGCAACTGACTACTTGATCGCGCCGAATACTTTGCCGATCAGCTTGCTGCCCGTGCCCAGCGGGTCGGCGCGGATGGCTTTTTCTTCTTCGGCGATCATGGTGTACAGGCCGTCCAGCGCGCGCTGGGTGACGTAGCCTTCCACCGTGGCTTGCTCCTTGGCCAGCACACCCATCTTCGGCGCCAGGCTCATGGCGGTGTTGTACTTGGTGGCGAGGCCGGACTTGTCGGTGACTTTTTTCACTACCGGCAGGAATTGCCCGGCCAGCTTGTCCTGCGTCTTGCCGCGGAAGAAATCGGTAACCGAGGTGTCGCCGCCGGTCAGGATGTTCTTCGCATCGGTGATGGTCATCGATTTGACCGCGTCCAGCAGCAGCGGCTTGGCCATCGGCACGGCGGCCTCGGCGGCGTGGTTCATCTGCACCACCAGGTCATCAAGCTGCTGGCCCTTGCCGGTCATTTTCAGGATAGGGCGCGCTTGCTCCAGAATCTTGGGCAGCGGGATGCGCACTTTTTCGTTGTTGAGGAAGCCGCCTTCCGCGCCGAGCTTGGACACGGCGGCGTTCGAACCGGTCTCCAGCGCCGCTTTCAGGCCGCCGGACGCATCCTTGTTGGTCAGGTCGGCCAGCGACAGGGCAAAGGCGCTGGTAGCCAGCAGGCCCAAGGGAATCAACAGGGCGATGGAACGGCGCGATACGGGCATGGCAAAACCTCCAGATTGGCGAAGGCTTAACTGTACCGCACCGGGGACTATGCCGCCAGCGCCGGCAGCTCCTTGGCCAGCCGCGCCAGCAGGCTATCGCAGTTGAACACGCTCAGGGTTTGGTGAGCGTCGCCTTCGCCCTCGATGTCGATCACTTCCTCCATCTCGGCGCGCGGATCGCCTTGGGCGCTTGGATTGCGCATCATCTTGGGCGCCGAGAAGCGGCGGTTGTCGTTGATGGTCATGATGTTTTCCACCGCGTCGACCAGCAGGCCGTAGCACTCGTCGCCGCGATCAACCACTAGGATCTTGGATTTGGAGCTGTCTTCCAGGGGCGCCATGCCGTACAGGCTGCGCAGATCGATCACCGTCACCATTTGCTGGCGCAGGTTCATCATGCCGCGCATGAAAGCTGGCAGACCGGGCGGGCGGGTAATCTCGCCGATGCTGAGGTCGATAATCTCGCGCACCTGCTTGATCTCCATCGCGTAACGGTTTTCCAGCGCGAAGGTGATGTAGACCTTGCGCAGGCCGCGCTGGGCCTCGCGCCGCTCGATCTTGCTGGCCTGCGCCTCGTCCTTGGGATACAGGTTGGCGTGGCCGGTGCGCATTTCCTTGATTTCGTTGCTGGAGAAAATCTGCTGGTGATCGAGGAAGAAGATATCGCCCAGGTCCGGCTTGGACAGGCAGCCGCCAAACATGCCGGCGCGCGCCTTGCTCAGCATCGGGATCGGCATGATTTCTTCGCTGTAGAAATTGACGATGTTATCGACCGAGTCCACCAGGAAGCCGATGGTGGCGTCATCGATTCGCGCCACGATGATGCGCTGATCCGTATTGGCCGCGCGCTCGGCGCCGCCGGAATTGAGCAGGGTGGCAAAGTCCACCACTGCCACCGGGCTGCCGCGGAAGTTGATGCGGCCAAGGCACAGCGCGCTATTCAGCACCGATGGCTGCAATTCCGGCACGCGGATAATCTCCTGGATCGCGCCCATCTCAAATGCAAACGAGGATGCGCCCACGCGGAAGCTGACGCACTGGCGGCGCTCGCCGTGGTGGCGGCGCGCTTGCTGGTCGGCGTATTGCAGCGCCAGCACTTGCGGCACGTTTTCGATGTGAATCAGGGCGTCGGGGTCGAGGATTTGCACCAGCCGCGCGCCGTGATCGAGCAAGATCGTGCCTTTGACCACGCCGCGCTGCGCGCCTTCTGGATAGCTGAGCGTGCTGCGCTGCTCGGGCCGCACGCGCAGGATTTCGCCGGTGGCGTCAAACAGGATACCGACCAGCACGCCTTGATAATCGAGGATGGCGATCTTGTCGGTCGGCAGCGCCGCGCGCGACTCGGGGTTGAATACGCGCCCGAGGTTGACCACCGGGATCACACTGCCGCGCAAAGTGAACACGCCTTCCAGGAACTTCGGCGACAAGGGCAGGGCGGTGACCTTCTCGGGGTAATTGACCACCTCGCGGAAGCAACTTGCCGGGAGGGCGAATTCATCGTCGCCGAGGACAAAGGAACCAAACAATTCAGTGCATGTAACAGCGGACGCATCAGGCATGGGGGGCTCCGGCGCTAGGGGTGACGATATCCTGCACAGAGTAATCGCAGGTGGCGCAGTCGATAACCAGCGTGCGGCCGCATTTCCCGCCGACGCGGCAGTAGCTGACATTCAAGCCGTAGCGGCGCAAGTGCCGGCGTGCCGCATCGGAGTTTTGCTGGCCGATCTGCAAGCGGCTGGAGCAGCCGTTAAGCATGGTCGCGCCGCCGGCCAGGATCACCTCGATATCGGCGTAATCGGCCTCGGTGGCGCCGATCAGGCGCAGCAAGGAAGGCACGGCTTGGCTGACGTAGCGCGCTCCCAGCTGGCCCGAGCTATCGCCCGATTCCGGCAGCAGGCAATGCGCCAGCCCGCAGCGGCGCTGCTTTTTCCAGATAAAGCCGATGCCTACGCACGACCCGAGCAGCGCTTGCAGCTGGCCGTTGCGGACGCCGATCTTCAATTGTCCCATCGCTACCTGCAGCGGCCCGCCGGCGTTTCTGCCCGGATCGGCAAGGTACAGGTCGTCCCACGGCATGGTCGCCGGGCGGATCGAGGAGGTGAGTAATGTCGCTTGCATGGTGGCCGCCTATTCCATTCGATAAATCATTGGACGGTCGAACTGATAGGCAGTGTTGAGGCCGGAGATCGATTCCGATTCGCCCACGATCATCACGGCGTGCGGCGCCATGCTTAACCGTGCTTGTTGCAGGATGGTCTGCTGCTGTTCCTGCTCGAAATAAATCAGGACATTGCGCAGGAACACCAGATCAAACTGCTTGGCGGGCTTGAGTGGCGTTAGCAAGTTATGTTGGGCTAAATCCACGTTCTTTTTTAATGCATCCACCACCCGCAGGCCGTTGGCGCTGGGACGGAAGTATTTTTTGACCCAGTCAGGGTGGCTGGCCTGGATCTTCTCTACCGAGCGGCCGCTGTACTGGCCGTCGCGCGCCAGCGCCAGGATTTGCTGGGAAATATCGGTGGCGTGAATCTGGTAGCTGAAGCCGGGATGGGCAGCCTGGAATTCCTCGCACAGCATGGCCATCGAATACAGTTCCTCGCCGCTGGAGGCCGCTGCCGACCACACTTTCAGGCGCTTGCCTTGGTGCTCGCGCCACCACTGCGGCAAAAACTCCTGCTCGACGTAATCCCACACCTGCTGGGTGCGGAAGAACAGGGTGTCGTTGGTGGTCACCAGGTCGATAAAGTGCGGCACCTCGGCGCGGTCTTGTTCCACCTTGTCGAGGTAGGCTTGGTAGCTGTTCAGCTTGAGTGCCTGCACGCGCGGGCGCAGCCGCCGTTCCAGCAGCACGCTCTTGCGCTCCGTCATCGCAATACCGGTGTGCTTGCGCACCAGTGCGATCAGCGCCGTCAGGGTAGCCGGGGTGATGCCGGTAACGTCCATGATTACACCGTAAAGCCAGACACGGTTTTATTCAAGTCGCCTGCGCGCTGGTTCAAGCCCTCGGTGGAGCGGGCGATGCTGTCGCAAGCGGCGGCCGATTTTTCGGCTTCCTCGGCGATGTACTGCACTGCGGTGCTGACTTCGCGCGCGGTCAGCAACTGCTCGTTGGTGGCCTTGGAGATGTCGGAAATCGCCACCGTGGTCTTCACCACGCCGGCCAGGATCTTGTCGAAGGCATCGCTGGCCTGGCGCGAAATCTCGCTGCCGGCCGACACGCGCTTCACCGACTCGTTGATCAGCTTGGAAATCTCCTTGGTCGCCTGCGAGGAGCGCTCGGCCAGCTTGCGCACCTCGTCCGCCACCACCGAGAAGCCCAGCCCGTGCTCGCCGGCGCGCGCCGCCTCAATCGCGGCGTTAAAGGCCAGCATATTGGTCTGGTTGGCGATGTCGCTGATGACCTTGACGATTTCGCCGATGTCCTCCGACGAGCGGTTGATCAAGTCCATGGCCTCGATCGACTTGGCGACGGCCTTGGCGCCGACTTCCGCCTCGTGCTGGGCCGACTTGGCCATGGCGTCGGCGTCCGAGGTATTGCCGGCGATGGTGTTGATCGAGCTGGTCAGGCCGTCGATGGACGCGTTCATTTCTTCCACCGTGGCGCCCAGCGCCTGGGTGCCGACCGCCACGCCATTGGAGCGCTCGGCAATAGTGGTGGAGGCGTCGGCCAGACCGCTGGCCGACATCACGACGTCACTGATGACCTTGCGCAGGTCGGCAATCATTTTGCTGATGCCCTCGGCCAGCTGATCGAGCGGCTCGTCGCCCTCGACCACGATTTTGCTGGTCAGGTCGCCATTGGCGGCGCGCTCCACCGACTCCAGCAGGCGGGAAATCTTGGCACCATCCGATTCCGCCTTGGCCGCCACCGATTCTTCCAGCAGCACCTGCGCGGTGATATCGCTTGCATATTTAACTATTTTGTATGGTTTGCCATTTAAATCGAAAATCGGATTATAAGTGGCTTGTATCCATATAGTTTTCTTATTATTGCCGACGCGTTTATACCGGCCGCTATCAAACTCGCCACGATTCAATTTCTGCCAGAAACGTTTATACTCGGCACTGGCCGCGTAGTCGGGATCGCAAAACATGCGGTGATGCTCGCCTTTAATGTCATCGAGATAATATCCCATGACTTCGAGGAAATTATCATTGGCTTCAAGCACGTGGCCCTGCATGTCGAATTCGATCACGGCCTGGGCTTTGCTGATGGCGCTGACCTTGCCCTCGTATTCGGCGTTGCGGTTGCGGCTGGCCGTGATGTCGGTGGCAAACTTGATTACCTTGTAGGGCTTGCCGTCGGCGTCCATCACCGGGTTGTAAGAGGCGTTGATCCAGATTTCGCGGCCGTCTTTGGCGACGCGCTTGTACTCGCCGTGCTCGTATTCGCCGTTGGCGAGGCGGGCCCAGAACTGTTTGTACACTGGCGAGGCGGCAAATTCCGGCTCGCAGAACATGGAGTGGTGACGTCCTTGAACTTCGGCCAAAGAGTAGCCCAGCACGCGCAGGAAGTTGTCGTTGGCGTGCAGGATCTTGCCCTCCAAGTCAAACTCGATGACGGCTTGCACGCGGTTGAGTGCTGCGTGTATGGCTTGGAGTTCGACATCCTGCGTCTGGATCACTTGGCTAGGTGCGTTCATGGGAGTCCCTGTCGTATATTGAGAGATACTAAATGTCGTAGGCATTATTTCAATGCGGTGATATTTAGATAGATTTATTCTGATATTCGGGGATGGGGAATATGCGCTGTGCGGTTTGATTATTTCTCTTATTCAAAGTCGAAGCAAGTGGAGCAATATAGAATCGCAGTCAAATGTACTCTGCAAGCGACAGCCTTTGCGATTATTCTCAGCATTGCAAAGTGCTACCCCCGGATTCAAAAGTGCGGGTCTGGAACAAAAAAATAACACGGTCGTTCTTTTTATGCGGTATAGTGAGTGGGCCTAGCATTCCAACCAAGAACACAAGGAAGAGGAAGAGACATGACTGCTGAATACCAAGTGCACGGCGCGGTTGCCGTCATCACGCTGAACAATCCGCCGGTCAACGGCATGGGCCTGGTTACCCGCACTGCTGCCGTCAAGGGCATCCAGCAAGCGCTGGCTGACGATGAGGTCAAGGCCATCGTCATTACCGGCGCTGGCAAAGCCTTCTCCGGCGGCGCCGACATCAAGGAATTCAATACCCCGGCAGCACTGGCCGAGCCTAGCCTGCACACCTTCATTGCGACGGCCGAGAGCTCGACCAAGCCGGTGGTCGCTGCGATTCACACCGTCTGCATGGGCGGCGGGCTGGAGCTGTCGCTGGGCTGCCACTACCGCGTGGCCTTGCCGGGCGCGCAAATCGCGCTGCCGGAAGTGAAACTGGGTTTGCTGCCGGGCGCCGGTGGCACCCAGCGTCTGCCGCGCGTGCTGGGCCTGGAGCCGGCGTTGAACATGATCGTGTCGGGCAATCCGGTGGCGTCGGAAAAACTGCCGGCGCTGTTTGATGAAATCTTTGCCGCCGATGCCGACATCGTGCAATCGGCCGTGGCCTTCGCCGAGAAAATCGCCGACGTGCGTCCGCTGCCGAAAGTGCGCGACCGCAAGGTTGATTACCCGAACCACGAAGCCTTCCTGCAATTCTCGCGCAACACCGTGAAGGCCATGGCCGGCCCGTTCCCGGCGCCGCTGGAATGCGTGGAAACCGTGGCCGCCTCGGTCACCATGAAATTTGACGACGGCATGAAGTTCGAGCGCGAGCGCTTCCTGCACCTGATCCAGACCACCGAATCGAAAGCGCTGCGCCACGCCTTCTTCAGCGAGCGCACCGCCAGCAAGGTGCCGGACGTGCCGGCCGATACGCCAGTGCGCAGCATCAAGTCGGCCGCCATTATCGGCGCCGGCACCATGGGCGGCGGCATTGCCATGAACTTCCTGAACGCCGGCATTCCGGTCAAGCTGCTGGAAACCAGGCAAGAGGCGCTGGACAAGGGCATCGCCACCATCCGCAAGAACTACGAAAACAGCCTGAAAAAAGGCAAGCTGACCCAGGAGAAGCTGGACCAGCGCATGGGCCTGCTGAGCAGCACGCTGTCCTATGATGACATCGGCCAGGCCGACATCGTGGTGGAAGCCGTGTTTGAAGAAATGGGCGTCAAGGAAGCCGTGTTCCGCAAGCTGGACGAGGTGATGAAGCCGGGCGCAATCCTGGCCACCAACACCTCGACCTTGGACGTCGACAAGATCGCCGCGTTCACCAAGCGTCCGCAAGACGTGATCGGCACCCACTTCTTCTCGCCGGCCAACGTCATGAAGCTGCTGGAAATCGTGCGCGGCAAGGAAACCGCCAAGGACGTGCTGGCCACCGCGCTGGCATTGTCCAAAAAGCTGAAGAAAACCGGCGTGGTATCGGGTGTATGCGACGGCTTCATCGGCAACCGCATGATCGAGCAGTACAGCCGCCAGGCCGGCTTCCTGCTGGAAGAGGGCGCGCTGCCGGAGCAAGTCGACAAAGCGGCCGAGAAATTCGGCTTTGCCATGGGCCCGTTCCGCATGGGCGATCTGGCCGGCAACGACATTGGCTGGGCCATCCGCAAGCGCCGTTACGTGGAGAAACCAGAGATCAGCTACTCCAAGACCGCCGACCTGCTGTGCGAGATGGGCCGCTACGGCCAGAAAACTGGCGCCGGCTGGTACGACTACAAGGCCGGCGACCGAAAGGCGTATCCGAATGAGCAGGTCAACGCCATGATCGTCCAGCATTCGGCCGATCTCGGCATCACCCGCCGCAAGATCAGCGACCAGGAAATCGTCGAGCGGCTGGTGTACGCGCTGGTCAACGAAGGCGCGCTGATCCTGGAAGAGGGCATTGCGCTGCGCGCCTCGGACATCGACATGGTCTACCTGACCGGCTACGGCTTCCCGCTGTACCGCGGTGGCCCGATGTTCTACGCCGACACCGTGGGCTTGCCGAACGTGCTGGCCGCCATCAACAAGTACGCCAAAGGCCACCAAGGTTCGGCCTGGCAGCCGGCGCCGCTGCTGTCGCAGTTGGCGGCGGAAGGAAAGGTCTTTAATCGCTAATTAAACGACAATCTTAGTTGCGAGTAAGACACATCAATTAATATTGTGCTCACACATTTCGGCTGGACTCGTTATAATCGAGCCCGGCCGTTTTTGTTTCCCCGTGCCCGGAAAGCGGTTGGCAGTCCCGGTGGGCACTCTCTCATACTAATAATTGGGGTTTTATGAAGCACACTATCTTTGCAGCAGCACTGGCGCTGGCCAGCATCTCCGCCGCCCAAGCCGCCGCCATCAACGGCCTGTACAACACCGGCACCGGCGCCGAAGGTTCGGAAGAGACGCATTACTCGCTGAGCTCGACCAGCGTGGCCGCCACCAAGCCTACCGTCACTTTCAACAACGTGTGGCCGGTGGACGGTACCTGGATCAAGAATAGCGGCGATTCGAAATGGATTACGCCGACTGCAACGCAGGGCGAGAGCCTGGATCCTTCGGTTGACGGCATCTACACCTACACCCTGAAGTTCGACCTGACCGGCTACAACGCGTCCAGCGCCGAGTTCCTCGGCCGCGTGTCGGCGGACAACTCGGTGGTGGTCAAGCTGAACGGCTCGCTGATCGGCAGCGGCGACAGCTTCAAGACCTGGGGCTCGTTTGGCGCCGATGACGGGTTCCTGGCCGGCGTGAACACCTTGCAATTCATCGTCACCAACGACAAGCTGGGCAGCGGCAACCCAACCGGCCTGCGCGTAGAGTTCACCAGCTCCAACGTGAGCGCCGTACCAGAACCGGCAACCTACGGCATGATGCTGGGCGGCCTGGCGCTGGTAGGTGCAGTCGCGCGCCGCCGCAAACAGAAATAAAGTGTGGTAAATGCCCACGTTCCTTAAAGAAATTTTAATGGCATGTGGGCATTTTTTAAAAAAGCCCGTTATAATTCGCTGCAACAGCACCCATCTTTCGACGCCCTAAAAAACGGTTCGATGAAATCCAAGCATCCTCACTGATGCTGGCTGACATGACAAACCAACCTTTTTTAGAGGCTCACATGAAACGCACCTTTATCGCCGCCGCTGCGCTGGCGTTCACCGCATTCACCTCCGTACACGCTGCCAGCATCACCGGCCTGAAAAATACTGGCGTTGGCGCCAGCGGTTCGGTCGACAGCAACTACAGCTTGAGCTCGGCTGTCAGCACCACCCCGATCATCACCTACGATAGCCAATGGCCGATCGGCCCATGGCTGGCCAACGACGGCGTCTCGAAATGGATCACGCCGACCGCGAATCAGGCCGACAGCTTTGATCCAGCGAGCGCCGGCACCTACACCTACACCCTGAAATTCAACCTCAGCGGTTTCGATGCGAGCACCGCGTCGTTTGTAGGGCGCCTGGCGGCTGACAACTCGGTCGTGGTTAAGCTCAACAACACCATCATCGGCAACGCCACCGGCTTTACCAGCTGGACCGATTTCGGCGCCAACAGTGGCTTCGTGAACGGTCTCAACAAGTTGGATTTCGTGGTCAGCAACTGGGCACAGAACGGCGGCAATCCGACCGGTCTGCGGTTAGAGTTTGGTTCGTCGAGCATCGCGGCAGTTCCTGAACCGGGAACCTACGCCATGCTGCTCGGCGGCCTCGTCCTGGTCGGCGCCGTCGTGCGCCGCCGCAAGCAGCAATAAGTAGTAAGAAGCTGAAGTAAGGCAATACCGAAGTAAGGGACTCCTTGGGTATGAATTTCACCGCTCCTCCCGGAGCGGTTTTTTTATTCGGGGTCAGTTCTGCCAATCGCACACGAGCTAGTCCATAGCGGCGTAAGACTGGCGTCAAGAGCTGTGATCTTGCTCAATTGGGCGAGGCTTAGGTGGTGTAAGGTGGTCTTTATGAGCCGACCTTTACGACTAGAATTCGCCGATGCTATTTACCACGTTACTGCGCGCGGAGATCGGCAACAGGCAATTTACCGAGATGACACTGATCGCTTAGCCTGGCTGAGCATGCTGGCCAGTACGTGCGCTCGCTTTAACTTCAGCGTCCATAGTTTCTGCCAGATGACCAATCACTACCATCTGCTATTGGAGACCGGTGAGGCCAATTTATCGCGAGGCATGCGCCAGCTCAACGGGCTTTACTCTCAGTACTTCAATCGCAGGCATCAAGTGGTTGGGCATCTTTTTCAAGGACGCTATAAGGCCATCCTGGTGCAGAAAGATCTCTATCTTAGAGAGCTAGCTCGCTATGTCGTGCTGAATCCCGTTCGCGCCGGAATGGTCT
Source organism: Duganella rivi (assembly GCF_009857435.1). GTDB lineage: Bacteria > Pseudomonadota > Gammaproteobacteria > Burkholderiales > Burkholderiaceae_D > Rugamonas > Rugamonas rivi. The sequence goes on along the minus strand of NZ_WWCK01000003.1, from coordinate 537,579 downwards.
CTGATATTGCTGATTGGAACTGGAGCAGTTATCACTTCATGACGCAGCAACCATGCCCCCCAGTTTGGCTGCAAACCGATTGGATCCTGGCGCTGTTCGGCACTAGCCGCCAAGAGGCTATGGAGGCATACCGGCATTTCGTGCTTGCGGGAATAGGCGAAGCGAGCCCAATCAAACGGACACGTCATCAGCTGATACTTGGAGATGATGCATTTGTTTCGCGCCATCGTAGTTGTCAGGCGGGTGTTTCACTAAGTGAGGTGACGAAAGAGCATCGGCGCGCAATGGCGCTATCGCTGGCAGAGTACGAGGCCAAGTTCACCGACCGTGACATGGCAATATTTGAGGCGTACCACTCTACTGCCTACACCATGACTCAGATAGCCTTCCATTTCGGGATTTCCTAACGTACAGTCAGCCGCGTGATCCAACGGATGGATGGTCTACGGCCGGGGTCGTGTGCGATTGGCAGAACTGACCCCGAATAAAAAAGCCGCCCGGAGGCGGCTTTCGGTTTGGCGGCGGAGCTTAGTCGGCCGCGTAGATGTTGTTGTCTTTGGTTTCACCGACGAACAGCACGCCGATCACGACGGTGATCAGGGCGATGATGATCGGATACCACAGGCCGTAGTAGATGTCGCCCTTGAATGCCACCAGCGCGAACGAGATGGTTGGCAGCAGGCCGCCGAACCAGCCGTTACCGATGTGGTATGGCAGCGACATCGAGGTGTAGCGGATGCGCGTCGGGAACATTTCCACCAGCATGGCCGCGATCGGGCCGTACACCATGGTCACGTACAGCACCAGGATGAACAGGATCAAGACCATCATCGGCTTGTTGATCTGGGTGTCGTCCGCCTTGGCTGGGTAGCCGGCCGCTTTCACCGCTGCCGCCACCTCTTTCTTCAGCGCCGCTTCGCTGTCTTTCGAGGCTTTGTCGAAGTTCAGGCCGTCAGCCGTCATGACGGCATTGAAGGAGGTGATTTCCTTGTCGCCGACCTTGATTTTCGCCACGCTGCCAGCTGGCGCATCTTGCGTGGTGTAGTTCACCGAAGCGTTGGACAACATGCCGGTGGCGATGTCGCACGACGATGGGAATTTCTTGGTCGCGGTCGGGTTGAACAGGAAGTGGCACGAAGCAGGATCAGCATACACCACCACCGGCGAGTTTTTCAGCGCCGCTTCCAGCTGCGGGTTGCCGTAGTGGGTCAGCGCGCCGAACAGTGGGAAGTAGGTGGCAGCAGCCAGCACGCAGCCGCCGAGGATGATGAATTTGCGGCCGATCTTGTCCGACAAAATGCCGAAGAAGATGAAGAACGGGGTGGCCAGCGCCAGCGACAGCGCGGTCATGATGTTGGCGGTAGCACTGTCGATCTTCAACACTTGGGTCATGAAGAACAGTGCGTAGAACTGGCCGGTGTACCACACCACCGCCTGGCCCATGGTCAGGCCAACCAGTGCCAGAATCACCACTTTCAGGTTTTTCCACTGGCCGAAGGCTTCGCTCAGCGGCGCCTTCGAGGTTTTGCCTTCGGCTTTCATCTTGGCGAAGGCCGGCGATTCATTCATCGACAGGCGAATCCACACCGAGATGCCCAGCAGCAGCACCGATACCAGGAACGGCACGCGCCAGCCCCAGGCATTGAAAGCTTCTTCACCGACCGCAGTACGGGTGCCCAGAATCACCAGCAGCGACAGGAACAGGCCCAAGGTCGCAGTTGTTTGGATCCACGCCGTGAACGAGCCGCGCTTGCCGTGCGGTGCATGTTCGGCCACGTAGGTGGCTGCGCCACCATACTCGCCACCCAGTGCCAAGCCTTGCAAGATCCGTAATCCCACCAGAACAATAGGCGCGGCAATACCGATCGCCGCGTATCCGGGCAGTAAGCCGACAATGAAGGTGGACGCGCCCATGATCAGGATGGTGATCAGGAAGGTGTATTTACGGCCGATCATGTCGCCGAGGCGGCCAAACACCACGGCGCCGAATGGACGTACGATAAAGCCCGCCGCAAATGCCAGCAGCGCGAAGATGAAGGTGGTGGTCGGTTCGCCGATGAAGAACTGCTTGGCGATAATTGGCGCCAGCGAGCCGTACAGATAAAAGTCGTACCATTCGAATACCGTGCCGAGCGAGGACGCAAAAATCACTTTGCGTTCTTCGGCAGTAATCGGGGTGGCCTTGCCCGCTGCGCGCGGATCAGCCGTTCCTGTATTTGCCATGATGTGTGTCTCCTTTGATTTTGTAGGATGTTTTTCCCCAGCCGAGATAGTTACTACTTCGTCAGCTTGATCTCAGTCTGTACCCTTAACCTTACGTCATTCTTTCACCAAACTTACGCCAAACTTACATAAATATTTGCGAACGACCGTACTAAAAATATGCTATTCTGGGTCGAATAACACCTCATTCCATAGGAGACTCTCATGATTGACGCCGTCATTGTATCTACCGCCCGCACGGGTTTGGCCAAGTCCTGGAAGGGCGCGTTCAATATGACGCACGGCGCCACGCTGGGCGGCCACGTGCTGCAAGCTGCGATCCAGCGCGCCGGCATCGAGGCCGGTGAAGTGGAAGATGTGCTGGTCGGCTGCGCCAATCCCGAAGGCGCGACCGGCGGCAATATCGCCCGCCAGATCGCCATTCGCGGCGGCTGCCCGGTCACCACCGCCGGCATGACCATCAACCGTTTCTGCTCATCCGGCCTGCAAACCATTGCCACGGCGGCCCAGCGCATCATTGCCGGCGAGGGCGACATCTACGCCGCCGGCGGTGTCGAATCGATCTCCTGCGTGCAGCAGGAAATGAATATGCATATGTACAAGGAAGTCTGGCTGTCGCAGAACAAGCCGGAAATCTACTGGCCGATGCTGCAAACCGCCGAGACCGTCGCCAAGCGCTACAGCATCAGCCGCGAGCGCCAGGATGAATACGGCGTGCAAAGCCAGCAGCGCGCCGCCGCTGCGCAAGCTGCCGGTTTGTTTGACGCGGAAATCGTGCCGATGACCACGGTGATGGGGGTGGCCGACAAGGCCAGCGGCATGCTGCTGTCCAAGGAAGTGACGATTTCGGCCGACGAAGGCATCCGTGCCGATACCACTTATGAAGGCGTGTCCAAAATCCGTACCGCTGTGCCAGGCGGCGTGATCAGCGCAGGCAACGCCAGCCAGTTCTCGGACGGCGGCTCGATGTCTATCGTGATGAGTGCGCAAGTGGCGGCCGCCAAAGGTCTGCAACCTCTGGGTGTATTCCGCGGCTTCGCGGTCGCCGGCTGCGAGCCGGATGAAATGGGCATCGGCCCGGTGTTTGCGATTCCTAAGCTGTTGAAGAAAGCCGGCCTGAAAGTTGAAGACATCGGCCTGTGGGAATTGAACGAAGCGTTTGCCGTGCAAGTACTGTACTGCGCCGACAAGCTCGGCATCCCGATGGATCGCCTGAACGTGAACGGCGGCGCGATTGCCGTTGGCCATCCGTACGGCGTCTCCGGCGCGCGCCTGGTCGGCCATGCGCTGATTGAAGGCAAGCGCCGTGGCGTGAAATATGTGGTCGTCACCATGTGTATCGGTGGCGGTCAAGGAGCGGCAGGCTTGTTCGAAGTGGTGTAAGCCGCATGGACTCGACCATTCTGTCGCGCCGCGACCTGGCGTTCATGCTGTACGAATGGCTGGATGCGGAGGCGCTGACCCAGCGCCCGCGCTTCCAGGATCACAACCGTGAAACCTTCGACGCCGCCATTGATACCGCCGAACGGCTCGCCACCGAGCTGTTCGCCACGCACAACAAGAAGGCCGACAGCCACGAGCCGCACGTGGTCGACGGCAAGGTGCAGATCATCCCCGAGGTGAAGACGGCGCTGGAAGCCTTCTCCAAAGCCGGCCTGATGGCGGCCGGTCAGGACTTCGAACGCGGCGGCATGCAGCTGCCGGTGGTGGTCGAGAAAGCGCTGGCGGCCTACTTCACGGCCGCCAACGTCAGCACCTCGGCCTACACCTTCCTCACCATGAGCAATGCTAATACCTTGCTCAAGACCGGTACGCCGGAGCAAATCCAGCGCTTCGTCAATCCGATGCTGGAGGGGCGGTTCTTCGGCACCATGTGCTTGTCCGAGCCGCAGGCCGGCTCCAGCCTGTCGGACATCACCACCCGCGCCGAGCCGGACGGCGAGCATCAATATCGACTGACCGGCAACAAGATGTGGATTTCGGCGGGTGAACACGAACTGGCCGAAAACATCATCCACCTCGTGCTGGCCAAGATTCCCGGCGAGGACGGCAAGCTGATTCCAGGCGTGAAAGGCATCTCGCTGTTCATCGTGCCGAAGTTCCTGGTCAACGACGACGGCAGCCTCGGCGCGCGCAACGATGTGGCGCTGGCCGGCCTCAATCACAAGATGGGCAATCGCGGCACCACCAATTGCCTGCTCAATTTTGGCGAGAAGGGCGGTGCGATCGGCTACCTGGTCGGCAAGCCGCATCACGGCTTGGCCAATATGTTCCACATGATGAACGAGGCGCGCATCGGTGTCGGTCTCGGCGCAGCGGTGCTGGGCTACACCGGTTATCTGCACGCGCTGGATTATGCGCGCAATCGTCCGCAAGGCCGCCATCCAGCGCAGAAAGATCCAGCCCAACCGCAACTGCCGATCATCGAGCACACCGACGTGCGGCGCATGCTGCTGGCGCAGAAGGCATACGTCGAAGGAGGCCTTGGCCTCGTGCTTTACAGCGCCCGCCTGGTCGATGAGCAAAACAGCGCGGCAACGCCGGAGGCACGCGAACATGCGGCGCGGCTGCTGGACTTCCTTACCCCGATTACCAAGTCCTGGCCGTCGCAATGGTGCGTGGAGGCCAACTCGCTGGCGATCCAGGTGCACGGCGGCTACGGCTACACGCGCGAGTACAACGTCGAACAGTTCTACCGCGACAATCGCCTGAACGCGATTCACGAAGGCACGCACGGCATTCACGGCCTCGATCTGCTGGGCCGCAAAGTTTCGCTGCAAGATGGCGCCTTGTTCAAGGCATTTGGCAGCGAGATCCGCAAAACGGTACGTAAAGTGCGCGGCAGCGTCGGCGCGCCGGACGTGGCGCCGGTGGGCTACGCCGACATCGGCAAGGAGCTGCTGGCCCATGCCGACGCGCTCGAACAGGCATGGCAGGCCTTGGAGCAAACCACGCAAAAGCTGTATGCTGTCGGCGACATGAACAAGACGCTGGCCAACGCCAGCACCTATCTGGAAGCATGCGGTCACGTGGTGGTCGCGTGGATATGGCTACAGCAAGCCTTGCTGGCTGCGGCATCGCTGCAGCAAGGTGACGCCGATTTCTATCGCGGCAAACTGCAAGCCTCCCGCTATTTCTTCCGTTGGGAGCTGCCCAAAATCGGCCCGCAGCTGGAACTGCTGGCCAGCATAGACACCACAACGCTCGATATGCAAGACGCGTGGTTCTAACATCGAAGAAGGAGACAATATGCGGACTACCCAAGAACTGTTTTCGCTGACCGGCAAGACCGCGCTGGTGACCGGCGGCTCGCGCGGCCTCGGCTTGCAAATGGCGCTGGCGCTGGGCGAGCAGGGCGCCAAAGTCGTGGTCTCGTCGCGCAAGCAATCCGAACTCGATGAAGCGGTGGCCTTCCTGACGCAGCACGGCGTCAACGCGCACGCCATCGCCGCCGACTTGTCGAACGACGAGCAAGCCGCGCAACTGGTGGATGGCGCGATTTCCCATCTCGGCCACATCGACATCCTGATCAATAACGCCGGCGCCAGCTGGGGCGCGCCTGCCGAAGACCACCCGGTCGAAGCGTGGGACAAGGTGATGGATCTGAATATCCGCAGCATCTTCGTGGTGTCGCAACTGGTCGGCAAGCGCTCGATGATTCCACGCGGCCAAGGCCGCATCATCAACATCGCTTCGATTGCAGGCTTGGCCGGCAACCCGCCGGGCACCATGCAAACCATCGCCTACAACACCTCGAAAGGCGCGCTGGTCAACTTCACCCGCACGCTGGCCGGCGAATGGGGCCGCCACGGCATCACCGTCAACGCGCTGGCGCCGGGCTTCTTCCCGTCGAAGATGACCAAGGGCTTGCTGTCGGTGATGGGCGACCAGCTGACCCAGCATGCACCGCTGAACCGCCTCGGCGATGACGAAGACCTGAAAGGCGCAGCAGTCCTGTTCGCGTCTGACGCAGGCAAACACATCACCGGCCAAATCCTGGCCGTGGACGGCGGCGTATCGGCGGTCTGAGCATGCTGGAGATTCCTGAGTCATACCAGCGCATCGTGCTGGCGGCGCGTCCGCGCGGCCCGGTCGCGCCGGAGAATTTCCGCCTTGAGACGGTGCCGGTGCCGGCACTGGCTGAAGGCGAGGTCTTGATCCGCAACCACTACCTGTCGCTCGACCCCTATATGCGCGGCCGCATGAGCAAGGCGGGCAGCTACGCCGCCTCGCAAGCGCTGGACGAGACCATGATAGGCGGCACGGTCGGCCAAGTGGTGGCCTCGCGCAATGAGTTCTACAAAGTCGGCGAGTACGTCAACGGCACGCTGGGCTGGGCCGAGATGGGCGTGTCCGACGGCGTGCTGCTGCGCAAGCTGGACACCACGCGGATTCCGCTATCGGCCTTCCTCGGCGTGGTCGGCATGCCGGGCATGGCGGCGTGGTACGGCTTCAATCAGATCATGGAAGCGGCGGCCGGTGAAACGGTGGTGGTATCGGCTGCGAGCGGAGCTGTCGGCAGCGTAGTCGGCCAGTTGGCGCGGCTGCGTGGCTGCCGCGTGGTCGGCATCGCGGGCGGCGCGGAGAAGTGCAATTACGTGGTCAAAGAACTGGGCTTCGATGCCTGCGTCGATTACAAGGCCGGCAATCTGGAGGCTGATCTGGCCGCCGCCACGCCGGACGGTGTTGACGCCATTTTTGAAAACGTCGGCGGCGTTTGCTTCGACGCGGCGCTGGCACGCACCAACGCCTTCGCCCGCATCGCGCTGTGCGGCTTGATCGGCGGCTTCAACGGCGCCGATATGTCAATCAAGAACACCCGCGCGCTGCTGCTGAATCGTTTGACGCTGCGCGGTTTCATCATCACCGAACACATGGAGTACTGGCAGCAGGGCTTGCAGGAATTGGCCGTGCTGGTCGCCAATCGTCAAATTAAGTACCGCGAATCGGTGGCGAACGGCTTGGCCGCTGCACCGGAAGCGTTTATGGGCCTGCTGCAAGGGCGTAATTTCGGCAAACAACTGGTGAAGCTTATCTAAAAATGAAAACATTCCGAGACAAAGTCGCCGTCATCACTGGCGGAGCAAGTGGTTTGGGTCGTCAATTCGCCAACGTGGCGGCCCGCGAAGGCATGAAGCTGGTGCTGGCCGACGTGCAAGCGGACGCGCTGGATCGCGCGGTTGAAGAGCTGCGCGCACAAGGCGCCAGTGTGATCGGCCGCCTGTGCGATGTACGTAAAGGCGAGCAAGTGCAAGCGCTGGCTGATGCCGCCGTGGCTGAATTCGGCGCGGTGCACCTGGTGTTCAATAACGCTGGCGTCGGCTCCGGCGGCTTGATCTGGGAAAATACCGAGGCGGACTGGGAATGGGTGATGGGCGTGAACGTCTGGGGCGTGATTCATGGCGTGCGCATCTTCACCAAGCTGATGCTGGACGCCGCCAAAAACGATCCAGCGTTTGAAGGCCACATCGTCAACACCGCCTCGATGGCGGGCTTGCTGACCGCGCCGGCGATGGGTGTCTACAACGTTTCCAAGCACGCCGTGGTGTCGCTGACCGAAACGCTGTACCAGGATTTGCAGCTGGTGAATGCGCCGATTGGTGCATCGGTGCTGTGCCCGTACTTTGTCCCGACCGGCATCAGCCAGTCGCACCGCAACCGTCCTGACGACGTGCGCATGTCGGCCGGCCCGACCGCCAGTCAACTGGCCGCGCAATCGATGACCGATAAAGCCGTCTCTTCGGGTAAAGTATCGGCCGAGGCGGTGGCGGAAACCACTTTCAAGGCCATCGCCGAAGGACAGTTTTATATTTATTCGCACCCGGAAGCCTTGGCCGGCGTGCGCGAGCGCATGGAGCATATCGTTGCCGGCACCAATCCGGCCGATCCTTACGCTGCCGCGCCGCAGATCAAGGAAGCCTTGCGCGCCAGGATTAAAGGAGCAACACCATGATCAAGTTGGGAGACTGGGCCACGCTGAGCGCTGACGCCAAGCTGATTCGCTTTGAGGTCTTTGTCCAGGAACAGAAAGTCCCGCCCGAGCTGGAGATGGATAATATGGACGCGGCCTGCCTGCACGCTGTCGCCTACGCCGAAGACGGCACGCCGGTCGGCACCGGCCGCTTGCTGCCGGATGGTCACATCGGCCGCATGGCGGTGCGCAAGGCCGGGCGCGGCACCGGCATCGGCGGCGCGCTGCTGCAAGCGCTGATGGCGCAAGCGCAGGCGCGTGGCGACAAGGCCGTGGTATTGAGCGCGCAAACGCATGCCGCGCCGTTCTATGAACGGCACGGCTTCAGCATCGATGGGGAAGAGTTCTACGAGGCGGGCATCGCGCACATCAATATGCAGCGCAGCTTTTAAACCTCAGGCTTGCTTGCTGCGGGCGGCGTAGCCGAGCAGGCCCAGGCCCGCCAGCAGCATGCCGTAAGTGGCCGGCTCCGGCACCGCCTCGAGGGCGCTGAACGCCGCGATGCCCGAGCCATCGCCATAGCCCGGCGACAAGCCGGTCAGGAAGATTTCGAAGGTGTGCGCGCCGACGCCCAGATAAACCCCGCTGGCCGTGCCTTGGAAGTTGCTGCTGCCGACGAAGGTGGTGGACGTGAACGGCACCCAGTTGCCGTCCAATTTAAGTTTGAAGGTGTCGCCGGCGAGGAATTCGTCGGTCAGGACTACGTGGATTTGGGAAGGGGCGGCAACGGTGATGCTAAAGGTATCATCGGCCGCGCCGATGCCGTTCGACCAGTTGAATTCCTGCGTCAGTCCGCTATCCGGGATGTCGTAATCGGCCGCTTGGGCGCTCAATGCCGCCAGCGCGGCCAACGCCAAGCCAGCCAGCGCTTGCGTGATGGGCTTGATTGCGTTCATCCCAGCCTCCATTGCTATTATGGAAATTTAATTTACATAATAGCACAAACTGGTTCAAGCTTCGCTATTAATCAGCATGCCTTTCAGGCTGCCGAGATTCTTGCCGATTTCCAGCGATTGTTCGGAGGGGAATTGGCGCAGCACTTTCTTGGTTTCCGTATCGATCACCTTCACCACCGACAAGCCGCTGTCTTCGTCGATGCTGAAGTGCACCTCGCTGTTATCTTGCAGGAAGCGGTTGATCGCGTCGACCGAGTTTTTTAACTCAGTTTTAGTCGGTACACGGGCCGCAGCATCATCTTTGGCGGCGGCAATCGGCTTCGCCGCAGGCACGGACACCGGCGCCGCTGGCGTGGCCGGGGCGGCGGCTGCGGGTAGCAAGTCCAAACGGTTGATGCTGCTCGTGTCCATGATGGTCGTTTTCCTTCGAATAAGTGGGATACATTACCCGCCTATCGAGGATTACGGCAGGCTTCGAGAAAAATTGAGTTAACGTTTAAGAAAATGCGAAATATTTTGCGATCGCGAGGGGTGGTAAATATGCCTGCGGGGTTGACGCTGCTTGTCGCCTTGAAAGCTCGCGGCACCAACCCAACCCGCACACCGCTGCGGCCAGGGTCTGACCCCGTACGGGGTCAGACCCTTTCGTTCGGGGTACTTTTTAGGATGGTAGTCGAGCGCTAATGGGTATTCATCCTGCGTCCCCCTAATGCACCAGCATTTCTTGCAGCGTGGCCGGCGCTTCGGCGTAGAGCTTGACCACGGTGGAAGTGCGGGTGCCGTAGCTTGGGCTTTCGATGCGGACGGCCGACAGCACGCGCTCCAGGTCGAGCGGCACGCCGGTTTCCGGCAGACGCAGATCCGGCGCTTGCGTGGTGTCGGCCAGCATTTCGAAGTAGGCTTCATCGGGCGCGCCCAGGCACAGCAGGCTGGCGAATTGGGCCTTGGTTTTCAATACTTTCGGCCATGGCGCATCGAGCAGCGCGTTCGACAATCCATAGACGCCGGGCTCCAGCGGCTTGCCGTTGCGCGGGTCGTTGTCGCCCTTGTTGGAGTACCAGATCAAGGTATCGCGGTCGGCCAGCACGAGGTTGAAGCCGTTGTACTCGTGCGCGGTGGCGCGGATCGAGTCGACGTATTCCTGCGGCGTCATGCTGCAGGCAAGGAAGTTGGCCACTAGCTGGCCGCGCGACGGCGCATCATCCTTGTACTCGGACGGCGCGCGGATGTTGGTGATGGCGGCGAAGCGCGATGGCCCGCCGTCTTCCGCAGGCTTGGTGATGCCCATCCAGCTGCCGCCCGCTTGCAAATCGCGGCCTGCGTAAATCTGCGGATGCTCGGGCCATGGGCCGGCTGGCGCGGTGGCGCGCTGGTAGTACTCGTCGCGGTTGGCCGCTGCGATCAGCGGCACTTTCGGCACCACCTGCCAAGCAAAAACGATCAGGCACATGGGGCGACATCCATAAAAGCTTCGGTGTGACGCAGGCCGGCGATCCATGACAGAACACCGGCCTCGTGGACAGCGCCGTCCAGCGCCGCCGCAAAGCCTTCGGGCGTGGAGGGGTACACTTCCATCCACGTTTGCACGCCGTCCTTGGCTTCCGGGCGGCGCTTGAGTTGACCCGCAACGCCGTGGCGCTGCGCCAGCGTCGCCTGCATCGAGGCGACCGCTGCTTCCAAGGACGCCGCGTCGGCATCCTTGACCTTGTAGTAAATATAGAGATCCATGCTAGAGATCGAGCGGTTCCAGCACGTATGGCATGTCGAGGAAGGTCAGCGGCGTGCCTTCGGCCGAGCCCAGACGCACCGAGCCTGCCTCAATGGCGGCCAGCTTCATTTCCACCAGCGCATCGACGCCGCCATTGCCGTTCGGCGCGGCATTGACGATCATGCCGCATGGCTGCTCAGGATCGGCGGTGGCAAATACTTCCATGCCAGCCACAGCCGACAGGTCGGAAATGCTGACCAGGGTAGTGCGGCGCTTCAGCTTGCCAAGGTACTGGCTGCGCGCGACGATTTCCTGGCCAGGGTAGCAGCCTTTTTTGAAGTTGACGCCGCCCAGCAGTTCGTAGTTCACCATCTGCGGCACGAACTGTTCTTGCGTGGCCTTGGCAATCTGCGGCACGCCGGCGTGGATTTCCGACAGCTGCCATGCATTGCCATTACCGGCCAGCAGCTTGCTTTCCAGCGCAGGCAGGGCGGTTTCGGCGGTCTCGGCCGACATCAGCCACTGGTAGCGCGGCGCGCCGAAGGCGTCGGCCACGCGGATCAGCGTGCCCAGTGCGTGGTCGATCTTGGCGTAAGGCCGGGCCGGCAGGACGTCGAACCATGCTTGCAGCGTGGCTGGCGCTTGTGCGCCGCCGATGCCGAGTACGACCGCGTTGGCCGGCGCCTCGGTCGCATCGCTGAGCTTGGTTTTGGCGCGCAGTACGAACATCGACAGGCGCTTTTGCACCGCCGCCTGGATGTCGCGCGGCAGTTGCAGGTAGATCGTCGAGGCGCTGCGCCACATCAGGAACGAGGCCAGCAGGCGGCCTTTCGGCGAGCAGTAACCGGCCAGGCGGGCTTCGCCGAGGCCGAGGTGTTCGACATCGTTGGTCAGCTGATTGTGCAGGAAGTTGGCCGATTCTTCACCGTCGAGTGCGATCAGACCGAGGTCGGGGATGCGGGCGACGAAGCCGTCTGCAAGTTGGGTAGAGCGCAAGGAAGACATAATTTTCAATCTTTTCACTGGGAAGGCATTATCATTACGGGCTTATTATAGTGATGTCGCGCAAAACGCGTCAGATCGTCCCCGATCCACCAATTCGGCTTCAACAATGGCTTTTATCAAAAAAATAATTAGTCTGTTTATCGTACTCGCCATCCTCGGCGGCGGTTATTTCATGTACTGGTCGCAAAAGCCCATCATCCCCGAGGATGCGGAGGCGATTGAGTTCAGCATTACGCCGGGCAGCGGCGCCCATGCGGCCGGCCAGCAGATCGCCGAGGCCGGCGTGCCGATCCAGCCGCTGCTGTTCAACCTGCTGGCGCGCGTGACCAACAAGAGCGCCAAGCTGAAGGCCGGTTCCTACGAGTTGAAGCCGGGCTCGACGCCGCTGCGCTTGATCGACCAGCTGGCGCGCGGCGAGTACGCGCAAGAACAATTGACCATCATCGAAGGCTGGAGCTTCCGCCAGATGCGTGCCGCCATCGCCGCTCATAAGGGCTTGAAGCACGACACCATCGCGCTGTCGGACTCCGAAGTGATGAGCGCCATTTCGTCCGAGTACAAGCAGGCCGAAGGCTTGTTCTTCCCGGATACCTATCTGTTCGCCAAGGGCGCGAGCGATCTGCAAATCTACAAGCAGGCGCACGTGATGATGCTGACTCGCCTGGCTGAAGCCTGGGACAAGCGCGATCCGGCGCTGCCGTACAAAAATCCGTACGAGGCGCTGACCATGGCTTCCATCGTCGAAAAAGAAACCGGGCAAAAATCCGAGCGCGCCATGATTGCCGGCGTGTTCGTGAACCGCCTGAAGATCGGCATGCTGCTGCAAACCGATCCGACCGTGATCTACGGCATGGGCCTCAAGTACGACGGCAAGATCCGCAAGAAGGATCTGGAAACCGACACCCCATACAATACCTACACGCGCGCCGGCCTGCCGCCGACGCCAATCGCCTTGCCAGGCGTGCAATCGCTGACGGCGGCGCTGGCGCCGGCCAAGACGGCTGCGCTGTATTTCGTCTCCAAGGGCAATGGCACCAGCCAGTTCTCGGACAACCTGAACGATCACAATCGGGCAGTCAATCAGTATCAACGATAAGAACAATGAGTAAATTCATCACCTTTGAAGGCATCGATGGCGCCGGCAAGTCCACGCACATCGCCTTCGTCAGCGACTACATCAAGGCGCGTGGCATCGAGCTGGTGAGCTCGCGCGAGCCGGGCGGCACGCCGCTGGGCGAAAAGCTGCGCGAGATCGTACTGCACGAAAAAATGCACCTCGAAACCGAGGCGCTGCTGGTGTTTGCCAGCCGCCGCGAGCATATCGCCCAAGTCATCAAGCCGGCGCTGGAGCGTGGCGCCTGGGTGATTTCCGACCGCTTTACCGATTCCACCTTTGCCTACCAGGGCGGCGGCCGGGGCACCAGCCTGGCCAAGCTGGAAGCGCTGGAGCAGTGGGTGCATCCCGATCTGCAACCAGACCTGACTTTGCTGTTCGACGTGCCGCTGGACGTGGCGCGCGCCCGCCTGGACGCTACCCGCGATCTGGACAAGTTCGAGCAGGAAAAAGCCGATTTCTTCGCCGCCACCCGCAACGAGTATCTGCGCCGCGCGGCCCAGTTCCCGGAGCGCTTCCGCGTCATCGATTCGACCCAGAGCATTGCCGCGATCCAGGTGCAAATCGCCGCCATCCTCGACGCCTTCTTTTGAAATACAATAACGAGTAATGAGCAATTCCATCTACCCGTGGCAAGAATCGTCGTGGCAGCAGCTGCAAGCGCTGCGCCAGCGCATGCCGCACGCCATCCTGTTCCATGGCGCTGCCGGGATCGGTAAAGCCGACTTCATCGAGCGCTTTGCGCAGGGCTTGCTGTGCGAGGCGGTGCTGCCCGATGGCCATGCCTGCGGCCAGTGCGCGTCGTGCGGCTGGTTCTCGCAGCAGAACCACCCGGACTACCGCCGCGTGCGGCCGGAATCGATGGAAGACGAGCCTCCTGCCGAGGGCGAGGAAGGCGAGGGCGACACCAAGAAGGCCGCCAAGTCCAAGACGCCTTCCAAGGAAATCAAGATCGAGCAAATCCGCTCGCTGGCCGATTTCATGAACATCTCCACCCACCGCCAAGGCTTGCGCGTGGTGGTGCTGTACCCGGCCGAGGCGCTGAATATGCCGGCCTCCAACGCCTTGCTGAAGACGCTGGAAGAGCCGCCGCCGGGCACGGTGTTCCTGGTCGCCTCCAACGGCCTGGATCGCGTGCTGCCGACGATTTTGTCGCGCTGCCGCAAGTTCGCCTTGCCGATGCCGAGCCACGCCGAAGCGCTGGCCTGGCTGAAGGAGCAAGGCGTGGCGGATGCCGACAGCTGGCTGCGCGAGCAGGGCGGCGCACCGCTGGCCGCCATGGCGCAAGCCGAGTCCGGCAGCCGCGAGGATCTGGAGACGCTGCTGCAACTGCTAGCCCATCCAAGCGTGGAGGGCGCGTTGAAAGTCGCTGATAAACTGCAAAAAGTCCCGCTGGCCGGGCCGGTTTCCTGGTTGCAGCGCTGGCTTTATGATGTGTTTTCCTACAAACTGGCAGGTAACATCCGGTATTATCCTCGCTACCAGAAAGAGCTGGCCGGCTTGGCCGACAAGATCCACGTCAGCCGCTTGCTGGCCGCGATCAAGGGCGCCAACGAACGCCGCGCGACGGCAGATCACCCGCTGTCGCCCAAGCTGTTCCTGGAGGATATGCTGCTTGAGTACGCTAACTGCTGTGCCTGAAAGGTAAGGAATGTCCGCTGCCAGCCCACTCGATCCGAACACCGTGCCGATGACGCCGCGGCCGACGGTGCTGTCGCTGGCGATCAAGGAGAAGGCCGCGCTGTATGCGGCCTACATGCCTTTCCTGAAAAACGGCGGCATGTTCGTGCCGACCCAGAAACCGTACAAGCTCGGCGATGAGATCTATTTGATCCTCGCCTTGATGGACGATCCTAACAAGTATCCGATCGCAGGCAAGGTCGCCTGGATCACGCCGCCCGGCGCGCATAACAACAAGGCGCAGGGCATCGGCGTGCATTTCCCGGACGACGAAAGCGGCCAGCGCGCCCGCCTGCGCATTGAAGAAATCCTCGGCGCCGCGTTGCGCTCATCGCGCGCCACCCATACCCTGTAACCTCGCTTTTTCTCTCACATGACTTTCCGCCATCGCCTTGCCACGCTTGAAGATTTGCCGACCATCGTAGCCATCTACAATACCACCATCGCCTCGCGCGAAGTGACTGCCGATACCGAGCCGGTGTCGGTCGAGTCGCGCTTGCAGTGGTATCACGATCACACGCCGGACAAGCGTCCGCTGTGGATTATCGAATCGGAAGAGACTGGTGCGGAAGTGCTGGGCTGGATGTCGTACTCGAACTTCTACGGCCGTCCAGCGTATTCAGGCACCTCGGAAATTTCGATCTACATCGCCGAAGCATGGCGCGGCAAGGGCGTGGGCCGCTACTGCATCGAGCAGGCGATTGCCTACGCGCCGCAGATCAAGGTGCACACGCTGCTGGGCTTTATCTTCGGCCACAACAAGCCGAGCCTCGGCCTGTTCGCCAAGTTTGGATTTGAAACCTGGGCGCATCTGCCCAAGGTGGCAAATCTGGACGGCGTTGAACGCGACCTGATTATCCTTGGAAAACGCGTGGCGTAAGCTGGATTTGCGGGCTGTCGAAATCGACCACCGCTGAGCGGCCGCCGTTCATCAGCATGCTGAACGGCGTGCTGTCGTTGAGGCCGCAGCGCAGGCTCGATTGCAGGTGGCCGAATTGGCCGAAACCGTGGTCGTGCGGCTGCGAAGCGTAGGCGTCGATTTCCAGCCCTTCCACCCGTTCGGTCAGGCGCGCGACCGTGCGGCGCAGTTCCGCCAGTTCCCGTTCCTTCTGTTCCAGCTGCGCTTCGTAGTCGGCGCGCAGCGCTTCGAAGCGCTGCTCGGCGTCCTGGTGCAGCTGGTCGGCCAATTGCTCGACCAGTGTTTGCAAGCTGCGGGAAGTATCTTCGCGCTTGGCGCCGGCCTTGTTGTCCTCTTCCGCGAGCTCTTTCAGGTGCTTGTGGATGGTGGACTTGGAGCCGGTGTCGCCGAGCGCATGGCGTACCGCATCAACGGAGGGGTAGCGCCCTTCAGCCAGTAATTGATCACGAGTTTCTCTGACTTGAGCCTTGGTTAATCCGGTACGCGCCATGATTCCATCCTGTTTAGCTTAGGAGCTGGCTTGTCCCACCAGTCCGCGATTCTGTGCACGATTAAGTTTAGGGTGCACGACAGGAATCGTCAACATGGTGCTGCCGACTGCCATCAGCAGCAGCGCAGTGAAGGTTTCGCTGGTGATGATTTGCTTGTCCAGCAGGATGTTGGCGAAGATGATTTCAATCAGGCCTTTCGATTGCAGCAGCCAGCCGATGATCGATGCTTCGCCATCCTTCCATTTGAGGACTTTGCCGGCGATGTGGGCGCCAGCCAGTTTGCCGCCTATCGAGGCCGCCAGCAGCAGGCCAGCGACGAAGAATACCGAGTAGCCGCCCAAATCCCACTTGGTGCGCAGGCCGGTGCTCAGGAAGAACACCGGCATCAGCACCAGCAGCACGTTCTTGAACAGGGCGTCCAGATGTTCTTGGCCGAACCATTCAACATCCATCACCACGCCGGCGAGGAAGGCGCCCACCATGAAGTGCAGGCCGGCCCAGTCGGCGCCGAACGCGCAAGCCAGCAGCCAGAAGATGGCGATGTACCAGCGGTCGTTCTGTTGCAGGCGCGTCATCATGCGGCGGAACAGTGGGGTCAGTACGGCAAACGCCACGAGAAAGCCGACCTGGCGGCCCATGCGTTCGAAGTCCAGCATGATTACAGCCAGCACGCCCCAGATAGCGACGTCATCAAGGCTGGCGTAGCGCATGATGCGCTGGCCCATAGGCTGGCGCAGGATGTCCAGTTTTTCCAGCAACAGCACCAGTACCGGCAGCGCGGTGACGGCGCAGGCCATGCCGACGCCCAGCATGAATTGCCAGTTGGCGGCCTTGGCGCCGATCCAGCCCTGGTAGTTCATCAGCAGCAGCGCGGCGCCGCAGCCGAAGATCAGCGGCATGCACAGCGACAGGCCGGCGGTGGTGGCGCTTTCGCGGCGGTATTGCCAGACTTTTTTCAGGTCGAGTTCAACGCCGGCCAGCATCACGAACAGCATCACGCCCCATTGGGCGACGCCGTTCAGGGTCTTGACGACGTCTGGATTGAACAGGAATTTGTGGTACTCGGGGAAGGCGGCGCCGACCACGCCAGGGCCAAGAATGATGCCCATGATGATTTGAACGATGACCAGCGGCGCGAAATAGTCGGTCTTGAACAAGCGCCAAACGGCGAACGGAACGACGAAAATCAGCAGCATCGCCAACAGGAAGATTTCGGTGGTGCTCATGTGGGTACTCATAAGTCTCCTTTTTTGTATTACGTAATTACATAACATGTATGAATGCTAACTTGGTAATTGGTAAAGAGGAAAGCGTTTTTTAAAAGGGCGTGGCGGATCGGGTACAATCGGGGCATGTATATCGATTCCCATTGCCATATCAATTTTCCCGAGCTGGCTGCTCGCATGCCGGACATCCTCGCGCAGATGGCACACAACAAGGTGACCCATGCGCTGTGCGTGTCGGTGGATTTGCCGGATTTCCCGCAGGTGCTGGCGCTCGCGCACCAGTATCCGCACATCTACGCCTCGGTCGGCGTGCACCCGGACTATGAAGACACGCCGGAGCCGTCGGTCGAGCAATTGGTCGAACTGGCCGATGATCCCAAGATTATTGCGATCGGCGAGACCGGCCTCGATTACTTCCGCCTGGAAGGCGACCTGGAATGGCAGCGCGAGCGCTTCCGCACGCATATCAAGGCCTCTCGGATTACCCGCAAGCCGCTCATCATCCATACCCGTAACGCCAGCGAAGACACGATACGTATCATGCGCGAAGAGGGCGCAGGCACGGAGGCGGGCGGCGTGGCTGGTGTGATGCATTGCTTTACCGAGTCGCTGGAAGTGGCGCGCGCGGCCATCGAGATGGGCTTTTACATTTCCTTCTCCGGCATCGTGACGTTTAAGAGCGCCAAGGAGTTGCAGGCGGTGGCGCTGGAACTGCCGCTCGAGCGCATCCTGATCGAGACCGACTCGCCGTACCTGGCGCCGGTGCCGTATCGCGGCAAGATGAATGAGCCGGGCTTTGTCGCGCACGTGGGCGAATACATCGCCAAGCTGAAAGGCGTGCCGGTGGAAGAAGTGGCGGCGCGAACCACGGCCAACTTCCGCAAGCTGTTCAACGTGCCTGCATGAAGTTGCGACGTCTCCTGTTGTCGCTGATGATGGCCGCAGTGGTGGCCACGCCGGCGCTGGCCGCCGAACAAAGCGACGACGAAGTGGACTTCTTCCGCGCAGCGCAACTGGACGGCGCCAGCCGCGTGGCGACCGCCTTGCTGCGCGGCGTCAGCCCCAACGCCCGTGACAGCAGTGGCGAAACCGGTTTGATCGTCGCGATGCGTTATGAATCGCTGAAGGTCGCGCGCCTGCTCCTGGATCAGCCCGGCATCGACCTCGAAGCCAAGGCGCCCAATGGCAACACCGCGCTGATGATGGCGGCCTTTCGCAAGAACAAAGAAGCAGTCATGCTGCTGCTCAAACGCGGCGCGCAAGTGAACCAAAAAGGCTGGACTGCATTACATTACGCGGCCGCCGCCGGCAGCGTCGAAATCACCACCATCCTGCTCGACAAATACGCCTACATCGACGCCGAATCCCCGTCCGGCATGACGCCCCTGATGATCGCCGCCCGCGAAGGGCAAGAAGAGGTGGTCGCACTGCTGCTGGAACAAGGCGCCGACGCCACCTTGAAAGACGGCGGCTTCCACCTCACCGCCGCCGAGTTCGCCATCAAGGCCGACAAGCCCTGGATCGCCAAAACCATCAACACCTTCCTCGCCAACAAGCAAAAGCGCTAGAGGGCTGATTGGGAATTGGCGGGTGTTTGTTCGCTAGTTCGGGGTATGGTGGAGTAATAATCTTCACGATAATGTCCTTGGAGCATTAACCGAGGATCACCATGCTGAACGAACGCGAAATTGAGAGCTGCTATCTGGGGCAGTTTATTCCAGTCCACTACCATCACAATATGCTGATGGATCAAAACCGTATGCACGGCTTTAAGTCGGCCATCGATTATGCCGTCAAGCCGGGCGCGAAGGTGCTGGAGCTGGGTGGCGGCACCGGCGTGCTGTCGTGGTTCGCGGCGGCCAAGGCGTCCAAGGTCTATTGCGTGGAGTTTAATCCCGACATGGTGAAGGAAGCCCGCAAGTTCCTCGCCAAGAATCCGAACGGCGAAAAGGTGGAAGTGGTGCACGCCGACGCCTTCGAATACCTGCCGCCGGAACCGGTCGATGTGGTGATCTGCGAGATGATCCATGTCGGCATGCTGCGTGAAAAGCAGGTGGAAGTGATCGAGTCCTTCAAGCGCCGCTATGCCGAGCGCTTTGGCGGCCCGCTGCCGGTGTTCCTGCCGGAAGCCGTGATCATGGCGGTGCAGCCGCTGCAACAGGAATACGATTTCGAGGGTTTCTACGCTCCGATCGTGCAGTTCCAGGAAACCACGGTGATCTATCCCGGCACGGTGGAGATGTCGCAACCGGCCGTCTACAGCATCATTGATTTCAACCAGCCGAACGAACTGATCTACGCCTGGCAGGGCAAGTTCGTGGTCGAGCGTAATGGCGAAATCAACGCCATGCGCTTTGTGACCAAGAACATTCTGGCCGTGGTGCAGGAGCGTTCGACCACCATCGACTGGCTCAATCACTACATGACGCTGCCGCTGGCCACCCCGGTCAAGGCGCGTGAAGGCGACGTGCTGCAAGTGAGCTTCCAGTACCGCGCCGGCGGCGCGATTCCGTCGCTGCAAGCGTCGCTCAAAGCGGAGATCCTGTACGAGGCCGTACTGCAACCTGCACAGCAAATCCCCGTCTTCGCTTAAAATCTCGTCTTTTAAGCGAGAAATGTATGACTGACATCGACCAACGTTACCTTGTTCAACAAAACAAGATTGCCGACGGCGACACCAAACCACCGGTGTTTGCCAAGGTCATGCGCAGCAAGGAAGGCGTGTTCGAGGGCGTATCTTTCATTAAATCGAAGGACAAGGCCTCGATCCTGACCATTGAGCAGGCCAACGAAGCCATCGCGTGGGCGACCAAGAAGAAGCCCAACGCGAAGGAATACGTCACCAAGATCATCTGCGTCGGCCAATAAGCCACGCAGGCCATTTCCCGTTTATCCCCCAAAAGCGGCGATTGATCGCCGCCAGCTGCAGCTGGTCGCACGGTAATTGCGTCGATGATGCCACTCCAATACAGTGGCATCATCGACAATAACAACCGTATCGGGAGCGTCTCATGCTGAGTTTCATGCTGTGGCTGGTGTTGCTTTTCCTGTGTTGGCCGCTGGCCCTGATGGCGCTGCTGCTGTATCCGCTGTTGTGGCTGATTACCTTGCCGTTCCGCTTGATCGGCATTGGCGTGGAAGGCGTGTTTGAGCTGCTGCGCGCCATTGTCATGCTGCCGGCGCGCATCCTCGGCGGCTCACCCCGTTAAAAGTCGACCAGGAATCCCGCACCCAGGGATTTTTGCGAGTAGTTATAGTCGATCAAGCTTTGGCCGTAGCCGCTGAAGCCCTGCACATACCCCTTCAGATTGGCCGCCACCGGGAAAGCCCAGCCGACCCGCAGCGCGCCATGGCGCGTGCTGAAGTTGCGGCGCGCCATCAGCGACAGCTCGTTGCCGTCGAAACGGTAGCTGGCGGTGAGGTCGCCGTGGCCCATAAAATCGACGATATCGTAGTTGTCGTTGTCCGAGCGCGCATTGTCCAGCCGCTTCCACAAGCGGAACGAGACGCCGAACTTGCCTTGCTCCGCTCCCATCTCCGCATAGATCCGGTTCCAGCTGCGCGACAGCGTGGAGGTCTGCCCGTTGGATTGATGATTCAGCCCCAGCGTCAAATAGCGCGCCTCCAGCGGGCCGAGCTTGAGATTGAGTGGCGTGGTCAGCATCATCTCCGGCTGGTAGTTGGTCTCGCGGAAGGGGCTGGAGGCGGCGCGGTTGTAGGCCTGCCAGAAGCTATTCTGGCTGTAGCCAAACCACAGGTCGACCGGCGTGCTCATCAACTGCTCAATCAGCTTCATCTTGAAACTGATCTGATACGTCAGCTCCACGTGCTTGGATTTGATGCCCGCAGGCGTAAACTCCTGAAAAGGCGCATCATTAGAGCTGGTGCTGTAATTGGCCAGCAGCAGATAGGTATCCTTGTGCGGCCGGAAGTTGAACACGCCGCGCTTGGACGCGCGATCCAGCTCCCATTCCTGCACCATGCGCGAGACCGTCGGTTCGGGCGGAATGGTGGTGAGCTCCGCAACCTTGGCAGGCAGCTTGGGTTCGGGCGGCGGCGCGGCAGGCTGGGTGCGCGCCGGTTCGCCCTCAGCGACCGGATCGGCGGCCTTGGACAATCCGTCGTAGCAAGCAAGACGGGCGCTGGCGTCACCGAGGACGGCGCAGCGTTCCAGCCGCAGTTGCAGGTCGGATACCTGTGCTAAAGCCATAGCCGGAGCCATGCCCAAGGATAGGAAAAAGGTAGTTTTGACCGGCAAGCCCATGCAGTTCGTTCCAGAGAAAGGTAGAGTTAGGCAAAGATTACATTAATTGCTACTAGTCATGTAGCACGCTAGCTCTTGAATTCTGTCGCATGCGCCACATTTGAGACTTCCCCCCAAGATAGTAAGGAGATTGTGATGACCCGCAAGACCCCCATCGAGCGTTACCGCAACATCGGCATCAGCGCCCACATTGACGCTGGCAAGACCACGACCACGGAACGCATCCTGTTTTACACCGGTGTCAACCATAAGATCGGCGAAGTGCACAACGGCGCCGCGACCATGGACTGGATGGAGCAGGAACAGGAACGCGGGATCACCATCACCTCGGCTGCCACCACCGCCTTCTGGAAGGGCATGGCGGGGAATTTTGCCGAGCACCGCATCAACATTATCGACACGCCGGGCCACGTCGACTTCACGATTGAAGTCGAGCGCTCGATGCGCGTGCTCGATGGCGCCGTGATGGTGTACGACGCTGTCGGCGGCGTGCAGCCGCAATCGGAAACCGTGTGGCGCCAGGCGAATAAATACCACGTGCCCCGGATCGCGTTCATCAACAAGATGGATCGCGTGGGGGCAGACTTTTTCCGCGTGCGCGAGCAGATTGCCAATCGCCTTAAAGGCGTGGCGGTGCCGATTCAGGTTCCGCTGGGCGCCGAGGATAACTTCCACGGCGTGATTGACCTTGTCAAAATGCGCGCGATTAACTGGGACGACGAGACGCTGGGCGTCAAGTTCACCTACGAGGATATCCCGGCCGAGCTGCAAGGCGTGGCGCAGGAATGGCGCGACAAGATGGTGGAAGCGGCCGCAGAAGGCACGCCGGAACTGCTGGAGAAGTATCTGGACGGCGGTGTGCTGACCGAAGAGGAAATCAAGACCGGCCTGCGCCTGCGCACCATTCGCAACGAGATCGTGCCGATGCTGGCCGGTAGCGCCTTCAAGAACCGCGGCGTGCAAGCGATGCTGGACGCGGTGATCGAGTATCTGCCGTCGCCGGTCGACGTGCCTGCGATTGCCGGTCACGATGAAGACGATAAGCCGATCGAACGCCATCCGAACGACACCGATCCGTTCTCCGCGCTGGCGTTCAAGATCATGACCGATCCGTTTGTCGGCCAGCTGACCTTCTTCCGCGTGTACTCGGGCGTGGTGAATTCCGGCGACACGGTCTACAACCCGACCAAGGCGCAGAAAGAGCGCCTGGGCCGCATCTTGCAGATGCATGCGAATGAGCGCAAGGAGATCAAGGAGGTCTACGCCGGCGATATCGCGGCGGCGGTGGGCCTGAAGGGCGTGACCACCGGTGATACCTTAAGCTCGCCGGAGCACGTGATCGTGCTGGAGAAGATGATCTTCCCTGAGCCGGTGATTTCGCAGGCGGTGGAGCCGAAGACCAAGGCCGATCAGGAGAAAATGGGCATCGCCCTGAATCGCCTGGCGCAGGAAGACCCGTCGTTCCGCGTGCACACGGACGAAGAATCGGGCCAAACCATCATGTCCGGCATGGGCGAGCTGCATCTGGAGATTCTGGTGGATCGCATGAAGCGCGAATTCGGCGTCGAGGCGACGGTCGGCAAGCCGCAAGTGGCTTACCGCGAAACCATCACCAAGACTGCGACCGACGTGGAAGGTAAATTCGTCAAGCAGTCCGGTGGCCGCGGTCAATATGGTCACGTGGTGCTGACGCTGGAACCGCTGGAAGCCGGTGGCAAAGGCTACGAGTTTGTGGACGCCATTAAAGGCGGTGTGGTGCCGCGCGAGTTTATCCCTGCGGTAGACAAAGGCATTCAAGAGACGCTGCGTACCGGCGTGCTGGCCGGCTACCCGGTGGTCGATGTGCGCGCCACGCTGACCTTCGGCTCGTACCACGACGTGGACTCGAACGAGAACGCCTTCCGCATGGCCGGTTCGATGGCTTTCAAAGAAGGCATGCGGCGCGCAGGCCCGGTGCTGCTGGAGCCAGTGATGCAGGTGGAAGTGGAAACGCCGGAAGAGTTCATGGGTAACGCCATGGGCGACCTGACGGCGCGGCGCGGCATGGTGCAGGGCATGGACGAGATTCCGGGCGGCGGCGGGAAGATCATCCGCGCCTCGGTGCCGCTGGCCGAGATGTTCGGTTACTCGACCACCCTGCGTTCATTGACGCAGGGCCGGGCCACCTACACCATGGAGTTCAAGCATTACGCCGAGGTGCCGAAGCACATCCTCGACCACATCGCTGTGACCAAAGCGAAGTCTTAAAACGCTTTTAGTTTCAGCTGTACAGAGATACCGCCGTACAGGCGGTCTTTGTAGCTTGGGATAATGCCGATGTTGACGCCCACGCGTTCATATTCGTAGCTCAAAGTCGGAATGGCGGCGGGAAACCAGCCGCCATTTCGCATTTTTGGATAGCCGTCAAAGGCGCCGACTACCGCGCCGACGCGCACCGGGCCGATTTTCCAAGGCTGGTAGTAGACGCCGACGTAGTTGGAGTAGGCGCGGTCGCTGTTGTAGAAACGCCCCACGGTGGCGGAAGCCACGGTCGAAAAACGCCACTCGGCGCCCAGGCCGCCGTTGGCGCCGTTCAGGTCTTTGTCGCGTTGGAAGTGGTGGGTGTAGAAGCCGCCGTTGAGCCATACTTCATTCAGCGGCGCCGATTCGATGGTCTCGGCCAGGGCCGCAGTGGACATGCAGGCCAGCAGCGCGAGGCCGGTCATACGCAAACTTTTCATCATCTTCCGAAGCCTTCTTCGTCGTGGTTGAGACGATGGATTATAGCCGTGTATGATGCAGGGATGAAACTAACCACCCCTACGATGATGCTGATGCTGGCGCTGGCCGTCACTGCTGCGAATGCGCAGGCGGTTGAGTGGCGCGGCTTGCTGGACTTGCGCGCCGTCGATTCTGACGCTGGCCGCAGTTTCCTCGACAGCGGCTTGGCCAAGACGCGCTACGACGAAAACTCGCCGCGGCTAAGCATCGGGCAGGCGGTGCTGCGCGGCGATGCCGATTTGCTCGATAGCGTGAGCGCCAGCGTTGAACTGAGCGCCGACCAGCAGCATCGCGGCGTGGTCGATGTGCGCGAGGCTTTCATCAGTTGGAATCCGGTGCCGGAGGGCGCGTGGAAAACCCGCGTACGCGCCGGCTTCTTCTTCGCGCCGACCAGCGTGGAAATCGATTACGACAGCGTGGGCTGGGTGCCCAAGCACACCATCTCCAGTTCCGCAATTAACAGCTGGATCGGCGAGGAGCTGCGCACCAACGGCGTGGAATGGAGCGCGCGGCGCTTGGGCCGCTACAGCGGCGCGCCTTATGACGTGGGCTTCGTGGTGGCGGCTTACACCGGCAATGACCCGACGGGCACTTTGCTGGCGTGGCGCGGCTGGTCGATCAGCGACCGCATCGCCGGCCGCAACGACACACTGAAGCTGGCCGACTTGCCGGTCTATCGGCCGCCGGACGGCAGGCTGTTGAGGCAATCGCGCGATATCCACCCGTTCCGCGAGTTGGATGGGAAGCTTGGCTACTACGCCGGCGCGAATCTGAACTTTGGCACGCGGCTGGAGCTGGCGGCGCTGCATTACGATAATCTGACCGATCCCACGGTGGTCAAGGACGGCCAGTACGGCTGGCGCACGCGCTTCGACCATGTGAGTGCGGTGTGGCGTCCGCAGGGACAGTGGGAGCTGGCGCTACAGGCCATGCGCGGCGATACGCTGATGGGACGGAACGGCGTGGGACTGGATTTTCAATCGTGGTTTGCGCTACTGAGCCATCCGCTTGGCCCTGGCACAGCGGCCGTGCGCTACGACCGTTTCAGCACCACGGAGCACGATAACATTCCCTCGGATCCAAACAACGAAGTCGGTTACGGCGTGGCGCTAGCCTACGATTGGCCGCTGGCCGAGAGCTGGTCGCTGATGACGGAAGCGCTGCTGGTGCGCAGCGAACGCTCGGCCCGCGTTTTGATTGGCGAGGCTGCGCTGCAAAAGGAACGCAGTCTCACATTGTCGCTGCGCTGGAAGTTCTAAATCGAGATGCGCCAACCGCGCTTGTAAGCGTAGGCCATCGCAATCCAGAAGACGGCAGTGAAGCTGGCGGCGAACGCCATCGAGGCAAACTCCTGTCCAAATATCGGCGCTAGCGGCACGCGGAACAGGCTCTCGTAGATCGGGCCCATTTGCCCACTGGCCGCCAGCAGGCAGGTCGCCAGCCACGAGCCGGCATAGGCGGTAATGGCGTTCACGCCCATCGAGCGTCCCAGCGGCGGCCAGCCGCGTATGTCGATCAACTGGTAGGCCAGCGCAATCGCCAGCATGCCGAAGCCGCCAGTCCATAGCACGAAGGACGAAGTCCACAACTGCTTATTCAGCGGCAGCGCCAGCGACCATGCGCCGCCGATCAGCATCGCCACCGCGCCGCCAAGCGCCACCATGCCGATGCGGCCCTTGCGCAGCCAGTCGCCCGCGCGCATGCCAAGGATGACGGTGCCCAGCGCCGGCAAGGTGCTCAAGATTCCTTCCGGCTCGTGCGCGAGGCCGGTGGCCACATCGTATTGATAGGACAGGGCGCCTAGCAGCGCCGTGTCGATGCGATCGGCCAGATTCACATTCGGCTCAACGCCGCCGCTGCCCGCCAGCAGCGCCCAGTAACCGAGCAGGATCGCTGCCAACGCGGCCCATTGTGCGGGGGCGCTGCGCAGATAAATGGCGATCATGCCCGCCAGCGCGAAACAGATGCCGATGCGCTGCAAGACGCCGAGCAGGCGGAAGCCGTGCCCGCCCATCGCCAGTAGCGATATCACGTTCAGCACCACGCCAAGCAGCACGATACGGGCGCCGCGCAGTAGCACGGCGCGCATCAGCAGCGCATCGGCGTTGGCATTGGTGCCGTGGCCCGCGCCACCTTCAAGCTGCCGCCCAAGCGCCAGTTGCAGCGATACGCCCACGATCAGCATAAACACCGGGAAGATAAGGTCCGCCGGCGTGCAGCCATGCCATTCGGCGTGCTCCAGCCAGGGATAGATATGCGACCAGTCGCCGGCGTCATTCACCAGCAGCATCGCGGCAACGGTCAGGCCGCGAACGGCATCGATAGAATTTATACGCATAGGCAAAACCTTACCATGACATCTCCCCTTGGGGAGGTGTTTTCCCTGTCTGCTGGTAGTAAAGTTTCAACCCATCCCGGCATTTATGCCGATAGGAAACTACTATTAATTTAATTTAATTAATAAATTTAACTAAATTGCTCAGCCGAAATATGATGGCGTTTATCTCGTATCCGATCTAAGGAACCGCAATGGAAATCAATAAGAACGAAATCAGTGTGGCCGGCCGCCTGGGCATCGGCTTTGGCATCGTACTGGCGATGATGCTGGTGCTGTCGGTGCTGAGCGTATTCAAGGTCAACGCCATTGACAACAGCCTGCAGCACATCAGCGAGGTCAATAACGTGAAGCAGCGCTATGCGATCAACTTCCGCGGCAGCGTGCATGACCGCGCGATCGCGCTGCGCGACGTGACGCTGGTGGGCGACGCCGAAATGAGCGGCGTCACGGCGCTGATCGACAAGCTCGATAACGATTACCAGCAGTCGGCGCGGCCTATGGATGCGCTGTTCAGCGCCGCCAACGCCAAGATCACGCCGGAAGAGCGCGATTGGCTGTCGCGCATCAAGCAGAGCGAAGCCCGTGCCACGCCGCTGATCCGCAAGATCATTGAGGCGCGCCGCGCCGGCGACATCGAAGGCGCCCGCAAGATCATGCTGGAGCAGGCCAAGCCGGCCTTTGTCGAATGGCTGGCCAGCATCAACGGTTTCATCGACCAGGAAGAGAAAATGACTGAGGCCGAATCGGCGCTGGCCCGCCACGGCGCGCACAACTTCCAGTCGCTGACGCTGGCCGCCGTCGCCATCGCGATCGCCATCGGCGTGGTGGTGGCATGGCGCGTCACCCAATACCTGCTGCGCGCACTGGGCGCCGAGCCGGCCGAAGTCAAGGCGCTGGCCAATGCGGTGGACCGCGGCGAGCTGTATCACGACATGACGCTGCGCGGCCACGACCAGGACAGCATCATGGCGGTGCTGGTGAAAATGAGCCGCAACCTGCGCGCCACCGTGACCGAAGTTCACGAAGCCTCTGTCGCCGTCAGTAGCATCAGCGACCAGATCTCCGAACAGAACCAGCACCTGTCCGGCCGCACCGAAGACCAGGCCAGCTCACTGGAGGAAACCGCATCGGCCATGGAAGAACTGACCTCCACCGTCAAACAGAATGCCGACAGCGCCCGCGACGCCAACACGCTGGCGCAGAACGCTTCGGACATCGCCAGCAAGGGCGGCGAAATCGTCGGCGAAGTGGTGCTGACCATGAACGCCATCGACGAATCGTCGCGCAAGATCGAAGAGATTATCAGCGTGATCGACGGTATTGCCTTCCAGACCAACATTCTGGCGCTGAACGCGGCCGTGGAAGCCGCCCGCGCCGGTGAACAAGGCCGCGGCTTCGCCGTGGTGGCAACCGAAGTGCGCAACCTGGCGCAGCGCAGCTCGACCGCCGCGCGCGAAGTGAAATCGCTGATCGATGAATCGGTGGCCAAGATCCACGCCGGCACCCAGCTGGTGGAACACGCGGGCAGCACCATGCGCGACATCGTGCAAAGCGTGAAGCAGGTTAGCGACATGGTCGGCGCCATCACGCTGGCCAGCGACGAGCAGCGCCAGGGGATCGAGGAAGTCAACCGCGCCATCGCGCAGATGGACCAGGTGACGCAGCAGAATGCCGCATTGGTCGAACACGCGGCCGGCGAGGTGGAAGTGCTGCAAGAGCAGGCCGCGCACCTGAACCACGCGGTCAGTGTCTTCAAAACCCAGCGCGACGGCTGGCATGCGCAGCCTGCGCGCGGAGCCGCCGCACCGTCCGGTGCGCGCGCCTCGGCCGGCCTGCTGCCAGCCCCGGTGGGAGCGTAACTATGCAGGACATAGTGCTCAATAACTCCGAGACAGAACGCCTGCAAGCGCTGCACCAGCTGGGCATCCTCAACACCAACACCAGCGAATACTTTGACGCCATCACGCGGCTGGCGATGGAGATGTACGGCGTGGCCGGCGCCTACATCTCGCTGCTGGACAGCGACCGCCAGTGGCTCAAGTCCAGCGTCGGCTTTTGCCCGCCGAACGCGCAGCGAGACCAGACCTTCTGCAACTACACCATCCAGCAAGCCAGTGTGCTGATGATCGAAGACACGCTGCTGGACGCGCGCTTTGCCGGCAATCCCATGGTCACCGGCCCGCAAGCGGTGCGCTTCTACGCCGGTGCGCCGCTGATTACGCCGGAAGGCTACGCCATCGGCGCGCTGTGCGTGATCGACACCCAGCCGCGCAGCTTCACCGCCGCAGAAAAAGAGCAGTTGACCCGGCTGGCCGGCATGGTCATGGCCCACATTACGCTGGGCCGCGCGGTCGGCCACGTCGACGCGGTCAGCGGCATGCCCAATAGGTATCAGCTGTTTGAAGACCTGACCGCGCACGGCCGCCAGCATCGCGGCGAATACCGCGTGCTGGCCGATATCGACATGCCCGACGCGGCCAAGGCCTATGAAATCATCCGCGTGCTGGGCGCGCCGGTCTACGATGAACTGGTGCGCGAAGTCGGCGCGCGGCTGCTGCGGCTATTCGAGGGCAGGGCACAGGTCTATCACCTGACCGACGCCCGCTTTGCCATTCTGTCGATGGATGAAGACACCGATGGCTTCATCAGCTATTTGCATAGTCTGGAGCCGGAACTGCAAGCACCGCTCAACAGCCTGAATATCCCGATGGTGCTGCCCAGCTTTGGCGGCATCGTGGTATTCGACCTGTGTCCCAGCTCGGCCAAGGATGCGCCGCGCAAGGCTGCGGCGGCGGTCAACCAGTCGCTCGTGCACCAGCAGCGCTGGAGCTGTTACAGCAATACCGAGGACGAACAGCAGAAACGCGCCTTCCGCCTGTTGAACGATGTGCGCAACGCCATCGCTGGCGGCCACTTCGAGCTGGTCTACCAGCCCAAGCATGAACTGGGCAGCGGCGCCTGCCTGTCGGCCGAAGCGCTGCTGCGCTGGAATCACGCCGAACTGGGTCCGGTGTCGCCGGCGGAATTCATCCCGCTGATCGAAAAGACCGCGCTAATAGGACCGCTTAGCCACTGGGTGATCCACACCGCCATCAAGCAGCTTAGCGAGTGGCATGCGGCCGGTAACTTGATCAAGGTGGCGATCAATCTGTCGGCCTACAATTTTGAAGAGCCGGACATTGTCCAACGCCTGGCCGCCACCTGCCGCGAGTTTGGCGTCGACCCGCGCTATGTCGAAATCGAATGCACGGAAGGGATCTGGATGGAAGGGCCGGGCATCTTGCAAACGCTGCACGGCATCCGCGATTTGGGTATGAGCCTTGCGCTCGACGATTTCGGCACCGGCTACAGCAACTTCGCCTACCTGCAAAAAGTGCCAGCCACGGTGGTCAAGGTGGACCAGTCGCTGATACGCCATGTAGACGCCAATCCGCGCGACCAGCGCATCGTGCGCTCGCTGATCGGCCTGGCCCGCGAGCTTGATTACCAGGTAGTGGCGGAAGGCGTGGAGACGGCGCAGTCACTGGGCCTGATCCGCGATTGGGGCTGTGACATCGCGCAGGGCTACCACTTCGCCAAGCCGCTTAGTGCCAGCGCCTTCCTCGCCCACGCCATCCAGCACCGCGAGAGCCACATCGCAATTGCTGCCTGAGGATAGTAAATTGGCATTATAATCCGGCGCATGAAAACCTCATTGCGCCTGATTCCCCTGATTTTGCTGCTGGCCGGCTGCCAGTCCCACATGCAGCGTGTCGCTGACTGCAAGGTCGGCGACTGGAACGCCATCGGCCACAAAGACGGCCTGCTGGGCGAACCGGCCAACTACGCCGAACGCAAAGACTTCTGCGACGACCATGCCGACAAGCCGGCCGCCAACGATGCAGCGACGCGCTACAGCGCGGGCTGGGCGCAAGGGAATTGGGACTTGTGGTACACCTTGGGCAGCAAGGACGGCCAGCAAGGATCGCTGGCGCAGTACGACCGCCACGCCAACAGCGAAGACGTGCGCAAACACAAAACACCACTCAATCCATCCGCTTACAACGCCGGCTGGACTGCCGGGAATTCCGACTACTGGACAGCGGCCGGGCAGCGCGAAGGCGCCAGCGGCATGCCGCTCACGCAGAAGGAAGCCAATCGCAGCAAGGCTGCGGCTGCGCAACTGCGTTTTGACGAGCAGGCTTATACCAACGGTTGGCGCGCCGGCAACCGCACCTTCTGGTCGGATGCTGGCTACTCCGATGCGCGCAGCGGCACGCCGGACAGCGAATTCCGCAACCGCGCCGCAGCCGCGCGCAGCGCCGGCGTCGATATTCAAGAAGAGTCCTACCGCACCGCGTGGAATGCGGAAATCGTCAATTACTGGCGCAATCTCGGCACCCAAGACGCTACCAGCGGCAAGGAATTCGGCACGCGTGGACGCGAAGCGAAAGCCAAGGGCTTGAAGATCCATGAGCGCGAGTATCGCGAAGCGTGGGAGGCGCGCCTGCTGACTTACTGGCGCGACACCGGCGCAGCAGACGGCTACGGCCATCCCTTCATGCTGGATCAACGCATCGCCAACGCAAGCCGCGACGGTGTGTTCTCGATTCCGGGCACGAAGGACGCTTACACCAACGCATGGCGCCAGGAGAACGCGCGCTACTGTACGCCGGAGAATGCGTTTGAACGTGGCCGGGGCAATGCCGGCATGGCGATTGAAGTCTGCGCGCCAGCAGCACAGAACCAGCTAAAACACGCTTACGTGAGCGGACAGGATTTTGAAATCGCTGCGGCCAAGCATCGCCAGGCGGTGGATGATGCGAATGATTTGGCCAACCGCGTGCGCGATGTGCGCGGTCGTCTGGTTCGGCTGGAGCGCGAGATCCGCGCCAACCAGGAAGCGAAAGACCGTCCCGTCAACGACGAAACGGTCAAACAGGATCGCCGCCGCGAACAAGAGCGGCGCGAGTTAAGCGACTACCTGCAGCGGCTGGAGCGCCAGTTGGATGACGCCCGCCGCTGGGTGGATCGTCATGACCAGCAAATGCAGCGCCTGCGCCGCGAGATTTATTAGAACTCGAAAGTCGCCGACACCGATGCGGTACGCGGCGCACCCAGGATCAGGTAGCCCGAGCCTGGGTAGCCACCGGCCGACGCCCAGTAGCTCTTGTCGGTCACGTTGTCGACGCGCGCGCGGAAGGTGACGTTGCGGTCGAAGATGCGGGTAGCGTAGCTCGCGCCCAGATCCAGGCGCGTCCACGCCGGCAGTTCCTGCTTGTTGGCGCCATCCGCAAATTGCGATGAGGTGTAGACGGTACGCGCGTTCAGATTCAAACCGCTCACGCCCGGCACACTCCATTCGGCGCCGATGTTCAGCTGCGTATCCGGCACACCGATGACGTCCTTGCCTTGATTGATGCCGCCTTGCGTCACACGCTGCGTAGCATCGAGCAGCGTCAAGCCACCCAGTAGGCGCAGGCCTTTCATAGGCACGCCGTACACCGTCAGCTCCATGCCTTGGTTGCGCTGTTCGCCGAAGATGCCGAATACGCCGCTCTCCATATAGCCCGCTGGCTGATTGGTGCGGAACAGGGCAGCGGTAGCGCCCAGCGTGCCTTGTTCATACTTCACACCGATTTCTTTTTGCTTCGACACGTACGGTGCAAACATGGTGCCACGGTTCTCGGCGTTGCTCGGCGCCGTTGCGCCTTGTTGCAGGCCCTCGATATAGTTCGCGTAAAGCGACACGCCTTTCACCGGCTTGTAGACCACGGCGATCACCGGCGTGACCTTGGTTGCGTCGTAATGCGTGAGCGTTACGCCGGTGTTGTAGTCGTAGCTGTCCCCTTTGATGGCCTGGTGGCGCGCGCCCACGGTCAGCAGCACTTTATCATCCAGCATGGACAGCGTGTCGGCGATGGCGTAGCTGGTCAGGATACTCTTGCTGGTCAGGCCTGGATTGCTCAACACACCACCGGTGAAGAAGTTGGCCGGCGGCGCGGTCACGTTGACCGGGTTGTAGATGTTGGTGGCGATGCCGCCAAACGTGCTGAATGCATAGGCGTTCTTCGACTCCAGCCAGTAGCTCGACGCGCTCGCGCTGATGGTGTGGCCTACGTCACCGGTGCGCAGCTTGGTGCGCACGCCGATTTCACCGGTGCGCACGTTGTCGTGGCGGGTGTTGTCGAAGCGGTAGGCGTTGGCGGTGCCGTCCACGCTGGTCACGGTTGGTTCGGACAAGATGTTGTTCTCGTCGCCGCTGCGCGCACCGAAGGCGGCCCATGCCACGGTGTTCTTATTCAGATCCCACTCGCCGCGCAAGGTGCCGAAGGTATCGCGCTCGTTGGAGCGAGTCCAGTCCTGCGCCCAATTGCTGCTGCTATCCGGTGCGGATGGCAGGGCGATTGCGGTGCTGGCAGTGACTGCCGGACGTGGGCTGGTCAGCTTGTGATCCTGGTAGCCGATATCGGCGGACAGGCGGAAGTCGCGGCCCTGGAAGTCAAGGCCGACCGAAGCCACGTTCAGTTCACGGTGTTCTTTATCGACGCCGGTGTCGCCGTCGCGGCGTGCAGCGTTGATGCGGATGCCGGTGTTGCCGTCGGCGCCAAAGCGGCGCGCGATATCAACGGCGGCGTAGCCTTGACCGCCGGTTTCAACGCCGACCGTCACTTGCGTCAGCGGCGTAGCGCCTGCGCGTTTCGGCAGCAGGTTGATCGAGCCGCCGATGCCGCCGCCGCCCGGTGCTGCGCCGTTCAGGAAGGAGTTCGCGCCGCGGAAGACTTCCACGCGCTCCAGTAGTTCCGATGCCACGAATTGGCGCGGCAGCACGCCGTACAAGCCGTTGTAGGCCAGGTCGTCCGAGCTCACAGCGAAGCCGCGAATCACATACAGCTCCTGGAAGTTGCCGAAGCCGCGTGCCACGCGCACGGATGGATCGTTCTGCAGCACGTCGGCCACGCTGCGCGCTTGCTGGTCTTGAATCAGTTCGGAGGTGAAGTTCAGGGTGTTGAAAGGCGAGTCCATGATGTCGACGTTACC
This sequence comes from Duganella rivi, assembly GCF_009857435.1. Taxonomy (GTDB): domain Bacteria; phylum Pseudomonadota; class Gammaproteobacteria; order Burkholderiales; family Burkholderiaceae_D; genus Rugamonas; species Rugamonas rivi. The sequence goes on along the minus strand of NZ_WWCK01000003.1, from coordinate 503,964 downwards.
CAGAATACCGGCACGGCCGCCGCGTGCCACCTGGCCGCCGGCGAAATTGCGCGACAAGCCTTCAGCCGAGGCGTCGGCGGAAGCGCTGACCACGACCGATTGAACTTTGCCGTCGGCGCCATCGGCTGCGTTAGCGGCAGCGGCCTGGCTTTGCGCTTGTGCTGCGGTGGCAGCGGTCAGCAGCATGGCGGCGAGGGCGAACGGGGACAGCTTCAGATTCTGTTTTTGCATGGCTTATTTGCTAAGTAAATGAGAATGATTCCCAATTATAGCCTTCGCCGCCATTTTTCGCTGCTAAATAAGAGTGATTTGCATTATCATTGTAATCTGAGTACTGTAATCGGATAACAAAATGACACCAATCAACGTTCGCCGCTGGGCATGGGTACACAAGTGGAGCAGCCTGGTCTGCACCGTGTTCATGCTGCTGTTGTGCGTGACCGGCCTGCCGCTGATTTATCACCATGAGATCGACCATTTGCTGGGCAACGCCATCGAAGCGCCAGCCATGCCGGCCACCACGCCGAAGGCCAGCTTGGACGATGTGATCGCAGCCGGCAAGGCGCTGTATCCGAACAAGATGGCCATGTACTTGTCGCAGGAAGCCGATGATCCGAGCATCTGGTTCCTGACCATGGGCGACAATCCGACTGACGAGAAATTCAAATCCATCGCCGTCGATGCGCGCACCGCCAAGGTGCTGGGCGAGCCGAGTTTCGAAGGCAGCTTCCTCGGCGTGATGTTCCACCTGCACGTGGACTTGTACGCGGGCTTATGGGGTAAGCTGTTCCTTGGTTTTATGGGACTGCTGCTGGTGATCGCGATTATCTCCGGCGTGGTGCTGTACGCGCCGTTCATGCGCAAGCTGGAATTTGGCGAAGTGCGCCGTGAACGTGGACCGCGCGTCAAGTGGCTGGACCTGCACAATATGCTGGGCATTGTCACGCTGACTTGGGCCTTGGTGGTTGGCGCCACCGGCATGATTAATACCTGGGCCGACTTGATGCTCAAGTACTGGCAGTACACCGAGATGGCCGACATGGTCGCGCCATACAAAGGCCTGCCGCCGCCGACCCAACTGGGCTCGATGCAGAAATCGCTGGAGCACGCGGTGGCTGCGGAGCCGGGCATGAAGATCGGCTTCGTCGCTTTCCCCGGCACGCCGTTCACCAGTCCTCACCATTACGGCATCTTCATGCGCGGCGACGAGGCGCTGACCTCGCGCTTGTACAAACCGGTGCTGATCGATGCGCAAACGACCGAGATTACCGATCGCCGCGAACTGCCGTGGTATCTGACCGCGCTGCTGATTTCGCAGCCGCTGCACTTCGGTGACTATGGCGGCGCATGGATGCAGTTCCTGTGGGCGGCTTTGGACGTGATTACCATCTTCGTGCTGGGTAGCGGCTTATACCTGTGGCTGAAGCGCGGCGCACCTGCGCCTGCACGTTCGGCTGTCGTTGAAGCGAAAGAGGAAGAAGAGGTGACCGCATGAGCAGCCCATTGATGCGCATGTGGGGCGCGCCGATTGCGCTTGCCATCCTCACCCTCATCGGCCTGATTTCGGCGTTGGTGGGCGACGGTGTTTGGGATCACGTGTCCGCTGTAGCGCTGGGTGTGCCGGTACTGTTATGTCTCTGGTTCGGTTTGCCGCGTCGCACAAAATCCGATTGATTTTTTTGCATTAGTTGTTATTATTTCCGTGCCGTCTACCGAGGAGATCGCATGGAAGTATCGCACCCGCATTACGATAAACTGATTGCCGCAGCGCGGCAGGCTGGCCCGGCGACGGTGGCTGTCGCCCATCCCTGTGACCGCAATGCGCTGGAAAGCGCGCTCGATGCGGCCAATATGGGCATCATCAATCCGATACTGGTTGGGCCGCAAGCGCGCATCCGGCAAGCCGCCGATGCCGCGCATCTGGATATTTCGGCGCTGCCGCTCATCGATACGGAACATAGCCACGCTTCAGCCGCGCGCGCGGTGGAGCTGGTGCGCGAAGGCCATGCCACTGCGCTCATGAAGGGCAGCCTGCATACCGATGAACTGATGGGGGCCGTGGTGGCAACTGCCACCGGCTTGCGTACTGCGCGCCGCCTCAGTCATTGCTTCGTGATGGATGTGCCGGGCCGCGCCGAGCCGCTCATCATCACCGATGCCGCCGTCAATATCACGCCTACTTTGACCGACAAGGTCGACATCATCCAGAACGCGATCGATCTTGCGCAGGTGCTGCGCTTTGATCCGGTGAAGGTGGCGATTCTCGCTGCGGTCGAAACGGTGAACCCGAAAATGCCGTCCACAATTGATGCCGCTGCGCTGTGCAAGATGGCTGATCGCGGCCAGATTACCGGCGCGCTGCTGGACGGGCCGCTGGCGATGGACAATGCCATCGATCCCGAAGCGGCGGCGATCAAGCATCTGGTGTCGCCGGTGGCGGGACAGGCCAATGTGCTGGTCGCGCCGGATCTGGAGGCCGGCAATATGCTGGCCAAGAGCTTGACCTTTATGGCCGGCGCCAGTGCGGCCGGCATCGTGCTCGGCGCGCGTGTACCGGTGATTTTGACCAGCCGTGCAGATACTGTACAGGCACGGTTGGCGTCGTGTGCGGTGGCTGTTCTGGTGGCGCATAGCAAACTGTCGGGTACGCGTATTCTGGGAGGCTGAGGACATGCAGGCCAATGACTCCATCATTGTGATTAACGCTGGTTCGTCGAGCATCAAGTTCTCGATGTACAGCGGGCCAGCGCTGGACTTGACCTTACGTGGCAAGATCGAAAATTTGTACAGCGGCGTAGCGCGCTTTGTCGCACAAGATGCGCAAGGCGCGGTGGTTGGTGAGCGCCAGTGGCGCGACGGCCCGCTCGATCACCAGGGCGGCATGCGCTTCCTGGTCGACTTCGCGCAGACGCATTTGGATGGCCATCGCGTGGTGGCAGTCGGCCATCGGATTGTGCATGGCGGCGTGGCCCATAGCGGGCCGCAGCGCCTGGACGCGGCGCTGGTGGATGAACTGGAGAAGCTGGTGCCTCTGGCGCCGCTGCACCTGCCGCATAATCTGGCGCCGGTGCGATCGGTGCTGGCGATGGCGCCGCATGTGCCGCAGATTGGCTGTTTCGATACGGCTTTCCACGTCGGACAACCGGCCGAGGCGCAGGAGTTTGCGCTGCCCGCGCGCATTACTGATATGGGCGTGCGGCGTTATGGCTTTCATGGGCTGTCGTACGAATATATTGCTAGCGTGCTGCCAAAGGCGGAACCGGCGCTTTCAAAGGCAAAAGTCGTGGCGGCGCATCTCGGCAATGGCGCCAGCATGTGCGCGATGAAGGCTGGGCGCAGCATGGCTAGCACCATGGGCTTTACCGCCGTTGACGGTCTTCCGATGGGTACCCGCTGCGGTGCGCTGGATCCGGGCGTGGTGCTGTACCTTATGCAGGAACTGGGCATGGACGTGGCGGCGGTGCAGAAGCTGATGTACCAGGAGTCTGGTCTGCTTGGCGTGTCCGGCATCTCGTCCGATATGCGCACGCTGGAGCAGAGCGATGATCCTCGCGCCAAGGAGGCAATTGCGCTGATGGTATATCGGATTGGCCGCGAACTTGGCTCGCTGGCTGCTGCGCTGGGTGGATTAGATGCGCTGGTATTCTCCGGCGGCATAGGCGAAAACAGTGCTGCCTTGCGTGCTGCCGTCTGCCGCGATGCGGCGTGGCTGGGTGTGCAACTGGATACTGCCGCCAACGCAGCCGGCGACATGGCGGTTAGCGCGGCGCCGGGCCTTCCGCGTGGCGTGCGGCGCATCAGCGCGGCGGATAGCAAGGTCGCGGTGTGGGTAGTGCCGGCCAACGAGGAGTTGATGATCGCTCAGCATGCATTGGAATTGGTGGAGGCAGCATGAACACGGAAACGGTCTATCCCATTTTGACGGGCAAGCGCGCGCTGGTGGTCGGCGTCGCCAACGAGCATTCCATCGCGTGGGGCTGCGCGCTGGCCTTCCGCAAGCTGGGGGCAGAGGTGGTGCTGACTTACCTGAACGAGAAAGCGCTCCCGCACGTCGCACCGCTGGCCGAACAAATTGACGCGCAATTGCTGCCGCTGGATGTGCTGCAGCCCGGCCAGTTGGAAGCCGTCTTCGCTGCGCTGGCCGACAAGGGCAAGCTCGATATTCTCGTCCACTCCATCGCTTACGCGCCGAAAGCTGACCTGCAAGGCGGCCTGCTGGACTGCTCGCTCGAAGGCTTCCTGCAAGCGATGGACGTATCGTGCCACTCCTTCATCCGCATGGCCAAACTGGCCGTGCCGCTGATGACGGAAGGCGGCAGCATGTTTGCCATGAGCTACCACGGCGCAGATAAAGTCGTCCCGAACTACAACGTCATGGGCCCAGTCAAAGCAGCGTTGGAAGGTGCATGCCGCTACCTGGCTTACGAACTGGGGCCGCGCGACATCCGCGTCCACGCGATCTCACCGGGGCCGCTGCAAACCCGCGCCGCCTCCGGCCTGAAAGACTTCGATCACTTACTGGCCGACGCTATCCAGCGCGCGCCGCTCGGCGAACTGGTTGACATCGTTGATGTGGGCAACACCTGCGCCTATCTCGCGTCGCCATACGCCAAGCGCCTCACGGGCAGCACGGTCTACGTGGACGGCGGCTTAAACATCATCGCTTGAAGGGAATTGAGCATGCAAGTCATCCTGACCGGTTTGCACGAAGACGCCAGCGAGACAAGCGTGGAAGAAGAACTAACGCGCTTTTTCCAAGTCAAGCAGGTCGAAATGATCCGCCAAGGCGAGGCTGATAATCCTTGGGCGGTGATCGAGGTAGCGGATTCTTATGAACACGTCTGGAATGTCTGCAACCAGCTACGCGGCGTGTTCCATCGCGGGAAGGCGATACACCTCTACATCCCGCTGCATCAAGAAGACATCTACCACGACCTCGAACCGCACCAGCGCATCGATATCGCCTAACGGCGGCTGGCAAGGAAGCCGTGGATTTGCGACACCACGGCAGCGCCTTCGCCGACTGCGGCCGCCACGCGCTTGGTCGAATTGGCGCGGACGTCGCCGATAGCAAACACGCCCGGCACGCTGGTCTCAAGGCCGGCGCGCCCGCTGGTGGCGCAAGCCCCCGGCACGTCATAGCCGGTCAGGATAAAGCCCTTGTCATCGACCTCCACGCCGCAATCACCAAGCCAGCCGGTGTTGGGATCGGCGCCGATGAACAGGAACACGCGGCAGATGTCATAGTCGGTTTCGAGCCGGCTGCGGTTATCGCGTACGCGCACTTGCTGCAAGCCTTCCTCGTCGCTGCCTTCCAGCGCGACGATTTCCGATTCGGTGTGTAGCTCGATATTCGGCGTGGCCGCAATGCGTTCGATCAGATAGCTCGACATGGTGGACGCAAGGCTGTCTTTGCGAATCAGCATATGCACCTTGGCCGAATGCGTGGACAAATACACCGCTGCTTGGCCGGCAGAGTTGCCGCCTCCGACCAGTATCACTTCCTCGCTCCCGCATAGACCCGCTTCCAGCGGCGAAGCCCAGTAGTACACCCCTTTACCTTCAAACTGGCGCAGATTGGCGAGCGAAGGGCGGCGATAGCGCGCACCGCAGGACAGCACCACGGTGCGGCCTTGCAGCAGCGTGAGGCTGCCGCACATTTCCACTTGCAGCGGGTAGGTGTCGCACAGCAGGCGGCCAGCCGGAGCGGGAATCGCCATCTTTACGCCGAATTTCTGCGACTGTACAAACGCGCGTCCAGCCAAGGCGCCGCCCGATATGCCGGTCGGGAAGCCGAGATAGTTTTCGATGCGCGCGCTGGCTGCCGCTTGTCCGCCGTAGGCGCGGGTCTCCAGCACCAGTACCGACAAGCCTTCCGATGCCGCGTACACCGCGGTCGCCAATCCGGCCGGGCCGGCGCCAACGACGATCACGTCCCAGATATCATCTGGACTCAGCTCCGGCAAGGTGCCGAGACAACGGCCCAGCGTCACGATACTCGGGTTGCGCTTGACGTCACCGTTAGGACACACCACCAGCGGCCAGTCCTGCGTTTGCGGCTGATAATGCTCGCACAGTGCGCGTGCCTGTTCGTCCTCGCGCGGATCAAGCACGCGATGTGGCAGGCCGTTACTATTTAACCATCCTTGCAAGGCGTGCATGCTCGGATGGCCTGGCGCGGCTACCAGCACCAAGCCGCCATCCTTGTTTTCGATCTGCTCTACGCGGCGGATGATGAAGGCGCGGACAATGCGCTCGCCCAGTTCCGCTTCCGCGATAATCAGCGCGCGCAGCGACTCTATGCTGAGCGTCAGCGCTTCCACCTGGCCGATGGCATGGCCGTTGACCAGCGTTGGCGCGCCGGCCAACTGGCTGATTTCACCGGCAAACTCGCCGGGGCCATGCTCGGTGATGATGGATTCGTTACCCAGGCCATCGTGACGGCTGATGCAGATCGCCCCCTTGAGCACCACATACATGCCGAAGTAGCTTATCCCGGCTTCGAACAGCTGTTCGCCGTCTTGAAAGCACACAAGTTTGCCAAAGCGCTGTATGCGCTTGATCTCCGCCGGCGCCAGTTTAGGCAGCGCCTGATCGGTGCGATTCTTGAAGGTGTCGTAGATGGCCATAAGCCATAGTCTAGCGCGATTTTTCGCGATGCCGCCAGAATCTAAAGTAAGACCTTTAGCCACTGTTGCTTATAGTCGTCCCAGCCGGGCAGCTGGACTGGCGTGGCGATTTTCTTGCGGCTGGTGGGCGTGCGCCGCCAGTGATGCAGCATCCAGCCGCCGCAGGTGGTGCCGCTGCTGTCGTCGGTGGTGCTGATCTGCTGGCGAGGCCGTAGCGACGCTAATAGCCGCGCAAACCATGGGTTGGCAGTGAAGCTGCCTTCGATGACGATGGCTGCGCCGTCGGCGTTGACGCCAAGCGCATCGAGACAGTAGTCGCTCATCAGGACGCAGTACAGGGTGGCTAGGGCGTAGCGTTGTGCAGCGCTGCTTGGCGGAGGGCCTTTTATGAAGCCTGCGCGGTGGGCGAAAGGGCCGCCGGCGCTGGAGAAGCTGGGTACGGCCAGCGTGCCTCGTTCGATCAGTGAGTGCAGGTCGGCGATGCTGCATGGTTCGACCTCGCTGCCTGCCAGTTCGGCAAATTCGCGCCCGCCCATGAAGCGCATGCAGGGCACGGCTTGTCCTAGCGCGTTGCTGTTGGCGAGCATGTCGGCTTGTTCGCGCAGGCCGTCCAGTGGCAGGCCCGGAGCAGCGGCAATCACCCACGTGCCAGTCGAGAGCACGGCGGGCGGCGTGCTGCTGGACAGGTGGCGCAGCAGCGATGCATTGCTATCATGGATGCCGCATAGTACCCGGCAATCGGAAGGCAGGCCGGTACGCAGCACCAGTTCCGGTTTCAGCACGTTCAACGGCGCCCATGCGGGCCGCAGCGGTGCAAATAATCTGCTCCAGCCCATGCGATCGACCAGCGATGAAAACTGCTTGCGCGACGGCTGCCACAAGTCGGTATGGCAACCGAGCGATGTGATTTCGCTGGCAGGCACGCCGCACAGACGCCACGCCCAGTATTGTGGATACATGAGGATGTGGCGCACGCGGCGGAATTGCCTGGGGAAGGCCAGCGACTGCCACACCAATTGGCGGCCGAGATTCAAGCCCGCAGGCAGCAGCGGTGAGTGCGTGGCGGAATAGGGCGGCCGCTCCACCGCGTAATGCGCCTGCTGCGATGCCGGTAGTTCGTATTCGTAGTCCAGTACTGGCAGTACTAAACCTTCATCGTCAACCAATGCAGCGGTCGCGCCTTGCGTGACGGGAACGATGCCGCTGACATGCGCTTGCCGCGCAAACGACTGCATCCCATCCAGCATCCATTCCCAAATGCGCTCCGTGTCATGATGCGGATACGGGCCGTCGCGCACGATGGTGTTGGGACTGCGCTGTTCTGCCAGCACCTCGCCAGCGGCATCGAGCAGCACCAACTTGACGTTGGTCTTGCCGATATCGAGCACGATGGTGGCGTCTTGAGGCAGTGTCATTTTGTTCGTCCGCGCAGCAGGCGTGGCAAGGCGATGGTCGCCAACAGCAGCACGCCGATGACGATGGTCATGTAGATGCCGGGAACGTTGGCCAGCGACAGGCCATAGGTGACGGTGCCCAGCGTGAGCACGGCCAGCATCACGCCCGCGATAGTGCCCGCACCGCCGGCGATGCTCACGCCGCCGAGTATCACCATGGTGATGATTTCCAGCTCCCAGCCCATGGCGATGTTGGGGCGTGTGCTGCCGATGCGGCCTGTGAGCAGATAGCCCGCCAGTCCGGCCATGGCGCCCGTCAGCATGAACAGCGCGAGGCGGTAGCGGTCCACGGCAATGCCCGAGAAGCGCGCGGCCACGGGGTTGTTACCGATGGCGTAGATGCGTCGCCCCCAACTGGTGGCATGCAGCACCACCGCGAACAAAGCGGCACAGCCCAGCAAAATGACGAACTCGCGCGGCACCGCGTCAAAGAAGTAGCCTTGGCCCCAGTCGGCCATCAACTGCGGGTAGCCGGTGTAAGCCTGGTCGCCCAGCACCACGCTGGCAAGGCCGCGGAATAGCGACACCGTGCCGATCGTGACGACGATGGACGGCAGGCCGAAACGCGTGACCATCACGCCGTTCAGGCAGCCGCACGCCGTGCCGGTGGCGATGGCGATCGGCAGCAGCGCTTCCGGCGGCGCGCCGTTGGCGTTGGCGAGGCCCATGGCGACCGAAGACAGCGCAAGAATGCCGGAGACGGAGATATCGATCTCGCGGCAGATAATCAGCAGGGCCATGGGCAAGGCGATCAGCGCTTTTTCGCTGAAGTTGAAGGTGCCGTCGGCGAGGTTGTCGAGGTCCAGGAAGGTAGGCAGCAAGATGCCGTTGGCGATGAAGGCGGCCAGTAGCAATAGCGCCAGCAAGCATTCGCGCCGGCCCAGCGCTGTGCGGATGCGGAGGCCCGGCCGGTCTGCGATGATGTAGCGGGACGATGACATGGTCGTGGTATTCACGCGGTGCGCCCTCCATGCAGCGGCAGGATTTGGCGGCCGCCTTGTTTGCCGTTGCGGGCATTGATCAGTACTGCGGCAAGGATCACGATGCCGGTCAGCGCGCTTTGCCAGAACGGCGATACCTTCACCACCGGCAGCGCGTTGCCGATCACGGCGAGGAACAAGCCGCCCAGCACCGCGCCGGCCACACTGCCGCAACCGCCGGCGATGCTCACGCCACCGATGACGCAGGCCGCAATCACGGTAAATTCAAAGCCGTAGGCGATCTCGGTGTAGGCCACGGCGTAGCGCGCCACCCACAGGTAGCCACACAAGCCGGCCATCGCGCCGGACAGGCCGTAGGTCCACAGCAGCCGCTGCGCAATCGGAATGCCGACATAACGCGCCGATGATGGCGCATTGCCGATGGCGTACAGGTCGCGGCCAAAGCGGCTATGCCGCGCCACGTACCATGCTGCCAGCACTGTCAGCGCGGCGATCCAGACCAGGTGCGTGACGCCGAGCAGGCGCGCCAGGGGGAAGGCGATAAACTCTGCAGGCATCTGGTGCGACGATACCCACGCGCCGCCGGACAGCACGAACACCATGCCGCGATACACGCTCATGGTGCCGAGTGTGACGACGATCGGCGGCAGGACAAGGTAGCCGATCAAGTAGCCGTTCATCAGACCAAGCAGCAGCCCTATGCCTAATGCGGCCAGCACCACGGCGATCAAGGGCAGGGCGGGGAAGCGTGCCGCCAGCAGGGCCGACATCATGCCCGCCAAGGCCAGCGTGGACGCCATCGATAAATCGACGCCACGCGTGACGATCACCAGCATCTGCGCCAGCGCCAGCATGATGAGCAGCGTACTATCGGTCAGCAGGTTGGCGAGGCTGGACGGCGTGACAAACACCGGCGCGCGCATGCCGACCAGCGTAATCAATGCCACGATGCACAGCGCCAGCTGCGTCTCGCGCATTTTCAGCAGCGCCTTCATACGCATTCCTCCAGCGGCAGTGCGCAGCCGGATGCAGCGGCGACGATCAACTCCGGCGTGGCGTCGGCCCGCGCGTATTCGCTGTCAATACGGCCTTGGTGCATGACGATGATGCGGTCGGCGAGGCCCATTACTTCAGGCAGTTCGGACGACACCAGGATTACCGACAGCCCTTTCGCTACCAGCTCGCCGATGAAGCGGTGTACGGCGGCCTTGGAGCCGATGTCGATGCCCTTGGTCGGCTCGTCGAGGATGATGACCTTGGGATTGGTCGCCAGCCATTTTCCCAGCACGACCTTTTGCTGATTGCCGCCCGAAAGCTCGGACACATGCTGCGTGAGATGCGCAGCTTTCAACTCCAGCTGCTCGGCGTAATGGCGCGCAATCGCTGTCTCCTGCGCGCGGCGGCCGCGCAGGAAGAAACCGACGCGCGACAGGATGGGCAGCGTTATATTGTGCAGAATCGGCAGCGTTAAATGCGCGCCTTGGTGCTGGCGGTCTTCCGGCACATAAGCGATGCCGTGGGCGATGGCATCTGCCGCCGAGTCAATAACGGCGAGCTTGCCGTGCATGCGAACCTCGCCGCTCACGCCCGAGGTGAGGCCGAACAGGGCCTGCATCACCTCGGAGCGGCCCGCGCCGACCAAGCCGTAAAAGCCGAGGATCTCGCCTTGCCGCAGCGTGAAGTTCACGTCTTCAAACTCGGTAGGGTGGCGGAAGTTGCGTACTTCCAGCACCACGTCGCCGGGCGTGACGTCGGCCTTGGGATAAGCTTCCTTCACGGCGCGGCCTACCATCAACGCGACTAACTCAGGTTCAGTGATATCGGCCAGTGCGCCTTCCGCTATAAACTGGCCGTCGCGCAGCACGGTGTAGCGGTCGGCCACGGCGAAAATTTCGTCAAATTTGTGCGAGATGAAGATGACCGCCGTACCGGCAGCGCGCAACTGGCCGATGATGCGGTACAGCTCCTGGATCTCGCGCTGTGACAGGGAGGCAGTCGGCTCGTCGAGGATCACCACGCGCGCATCTTGCGACAACGCGCGGGCAATCTCCACGAAATGGCGCTGCGCCACGCTCAAGTCTTTTACGCGGGCGCGTACCGGCAGCGTCACCTCGAGACGCGCGAATAGTTTTTCGGCTTCCGCCTCGATGCGTTTCCAGTCGATGCGCGCACCACGGCATGGCTGGCGGCCGACGTAGATATTCTCCGCCACCGTCAGTTCGTCAAACATCACCGTCTCTTGGTGCACGGCGGTGATCCCGGCCTGCATGGCGTCCTGCACGCTGGCGAAGGCCACCGGCTGGCCGGCCAGCGTGACGCTGCCTTCATCCGGTTGATAAATCCCGGTCAGCGTTTTAACTAAAGTCGATTTGCCCGCGCCGTTCTCGCCGATCAGCGCCATTACTTCACCGGCGCACACCGTCAATGCGACGTTATTAAGCGCGACGATGCCCGCAAAGCGCTTGCAGATCCCGGCCAACTGCAGAACCGGGGTGGTATTCGTGGTCATAGGACTTCCAGCTCAGAAGATCTTGGAGAATTTGTCGACGTTGCTTTTATCGTAGGTGAACGGCGGCGCCATTGCGCCTTCGCCTTTAGCGTCGATAGCGATGCTACCCATGCGGCCAGCGGAGATGCTGCCGCCCGGATGTGCCGTGGGCCGCTTCTGCACGAAGTCATAGGCCGCATAGGTGGCCGCATAACCGAGATCGATCGGGTTCCAGATCGCGAACTCGCGCACCGCGCCGCTCTTGACGTGGCCTGCCATCTCGGACGGCAAGCCCAGTCCCGTCACAAACACCTTGCCGACCAGGTGCTCATCGACCACCGCCTTGCTGGCTGCGTTGATGCCCACCGTGGTAGGAGCAATGATGGCTTTCAGATGCGGATTGCTGCGTAAAAGGCCGATGGCCTCGCGGTAGCTCTTGTCCGATTGGTCGTCGCCGTACACGGTCGCCACCAATGTCATCTTGCTGAACTCCGGTTTTTCCAGCACCTTTTTCATCACGCTGATCCAGATATTCTGGTTGGTGGCTTGCGCCGATGCGGACAAGATAGCGATTTCGCCTTCACCGCCAATGGCGTCTGCTGCCATTTGAATTTGCTTCAAGCCGATCAAGTCGGCGTTGGAGGGGTTCAGTTGCATCAAGCGGCCTTCAGGCGCGAGGCCGCTGTCGAAGGAAATCACCTTGATGCCGCGCGCCATGGCCTTCTTCGTAATCGGCACCAGCGCATTGGGATCGTTGGCCGAGATGACGATGGCGTTCACTTTTTGACTGATCAGCGAGTTGATGATCTCAATCTGGCCTTCCGCGCTGGGCGTGGTGGGGCCGGTGTAGATGATCTCCACGTTCTTCAATTCCGTGGCCGCGTCCTTGGCGCCGTTATGGGCAGCATCGAAAAAGCCGTTGCCCAGATTTTTCACCACCATGGCGATACGTATCTGGTCAGGCGCTTTTTCTTTGCAGCCGGTGAGGGCGGCCAGCAGGCCGGCGGCAAGCGCCGCCAATACGATGTGCTTGAGCTTCAATGCGCAGCCTCCGACTGGAACATGCCGACCGCCTCAAACCCGTAAGGCGTATTAAAGGCCGACGGCGCAATCTGCGGCGGCAGCGCTTCGCGCTCCACCGTCACCACGCGCACGCCGGACTGCTCCAGCAGCTGCACGGCCGCATCGGAAGCCTCGGTATCGGTGATGACGGTCGATACACGGTTTAAGCCGCATAGAATCAAGCCCGCTTTCTTGGCGAACTTGGAGCTATCGGCCAGCACGATCAATTCCTCTGCTTGCGAGATCAAGCGCTTCTCGGCTTGAATCAGCAGCGGGTCGGCTTCCATCAGGCCAAGCAGCGACAGCCCGTAGACGCTCATGAACATCTTGGCGGCGTAGTGGTGCTGGGTGATGTCGTTGTCGAAGGGGCTGAGGATGACGTTCTGCTCGCGGTACACCTTCCCGCCGGGGACGATGATCTCGTTCTCGCTGGAGACCAGCAGGCGCTCGGCCATCAGGAAGGAGTTGGTGAGGATTTTGAGGTGATGGTCAACTAAAAATTCGGCCATCATGAAGGTGGTGGTGCCGCCGTTGATGATGATGGTTTCACCCTCGCTGCACATGCCGGCAGCGTAGCGGGCGATGGCGCGTTTGTGCTCGGCGCGGCACTGGATATTGTTCTGGAAGGTCTCGCTGGTGAGCGTGAAACCGCGCTTTTTCTGCTCAAGATTAGCGGCGCCACCGCGCGTCCGGGTGAGCAGACTGCGGGCCGCCAGCCAGCTGATATCGCGCCGCACGGTGGCCGGCGAGGCGTTCAGCCAATCGACCAACTGCGGCACGCTGGCCGTATTATGTTCGGCAAGCAGTTTCAGCAAACGCTTGCGACGCTTGTGATTCACCATTTGAGTCTCCTGTTATTCTGGGCTACTCCCTGCATTGCTGCGGTGTGCCCGTTTATTAACTTTCAAGGCTAAACGCTTCCAAATCGATCGTCAATCACTCTTCAATCATTTTAGTGATTGTTTTGTTATGCGCTACCATTTTTGCTCACGCACTAATCATCGATGTGATTATTTGGCTCTTGGTCATCAACTTGATTGCTTATGCATTGACACCCATGGCCCACTGATTTCTACTGAAAAGGTAAAACACAACAACGGAGACCAGCAATGAAAGAACCCCCGATCGCTTCCTTGTGGGACGATGCCGCCGCAGCCAGCATGAGCGAACCAGAACTGCTGCTGTACCGTTCCAACCTGCTTGGATCGGATCTGCGCATCACCAATTTCGGCGGCGGGAATACCTCGGCCAAGGTGATGATGACCGATCCGCTGACCGGAGCGCAGGTGGAGGTGCTGTGGGTGAAAGGCTCCGGCGGTGACCTGGGCAGCATCAAGATCGATGGCTTCTCGACGCTGTACATGGACAAGCTGCAAGCGCTGAAGGGCCGCTATCGCGGATTGGCGCACGAGGATGAGATGGTGGCTTATCTGCCGCACTGCACCTTCAATTTGAATCCGCGCGCCGCCAGCATCGACACGCCGCTGCATGCATACATCGCGCGCAGGCACGTCGACCACATGCATCCTGATTCGGTGATTGCGATCGCCGCTTGCGCCAGCAGCCAGGCGCTGACGCAGAAGATTTTCGAAGGCGCGCTGGGATGGCTGCCGTGGCAGCGTCCCGGCTATGATCTCGGCCTGAAGCTGGAGGCGCTGTCGCAATCGCAGCCGCAATTGAAGGGGATTATCCTCGAGGGCCATGGCCTGTTCACGTGGGGCGATACGGCGAAGAGCTGCTACGAGACCACGCTGGCGATCATCAAGCGCGCGGAGGAATGGCTTGCGGCGAATGTGAAACAACCGGTGTTCGGCGGTGCGGCCAGTGTGCCGCTGCCGGCGGAGCAGCGCAGTGCATTCGCGGCCCGCTTGATGCCGCTGTTGCGCGGGAAGATCAGCCGCGATGAATACAAGCTTGGTCACTTCGATGACAGCGAGGCGGTACTGGAATTTGTGTGCAGCCGCGATTTGAAGCCGCTGGCGGCGCTGGGTACATCGTGCCCGGATCACTTCTTGCGCACCAAGATTCGTCCGTTCGTTATCGAATACGACGGCGATTTCGATAAACTGGTGGCCGGTCTCGATGACGCGCTGGCGCAGTACCGCGCGGACTATGTGGCTTACTACGAGCGCTGCAAGCACGAAAACAGCCCGGCCGTGCGCGATGCGAATCCGATTATTTATCTGATTCCTGGCATCGGCATGCTGTCCTTCGCTAAGGATAAAGCGACTGCGCGCATCGCTGGCGAGTTTTACATCAACGCCATTAACGTGATGCGCGGTGCGAGCGGCGTCGATAACTATGTTGGCCTACCAGAGCAGGAGGCGTTCGACATCGAATATTGGCTGCTTGAGGAAGCCAAGCTTCAGCGCATGCCCAAGCCTAAAAGCCTTGCCGGCCGCATCGCATTGGTGACCGGTGGCGCAGGCGGTATCGGCCAGGCGGTGGCGAAGCAGTTGCTGCAAGAGGGCGCATGCGTGCTGCTGACCGATATCGATGGCGAAGCCTTGGAGCTGGCGCACAAGGACTTGGACAAAGCAGGCGGCAAGGATAATGTCGGCAGCGTGGTGGCCAACATCACCAGCGAGGAAGACGTCGAGAAGGTGCTGAAGGCCGCGTCATTGAAGTTTGGCGGACTCGATCTGCTGATCTCCAACGCCGGCATCGCTTCGTCTGCTCCCCTGGAGGACACCACGCTGGATGTGTGGCAGCGTAACCAGGACATCCTCGTGAAAGGCTACTTCTTGGCCAGCCGCGCCGCCTTCCGCATCATGAAGCAGCAAAAGCTCGGCGGCAGCATGGTGTTCGTTGCCAGCAAAAACGGCTTGGTCGCATCGGCCGGTGCCTCGGCTTACTGCACTGCGAAGGCCGCCGAGATTCACCTCGCGCGCTGCATTGCGCTGGAAGGTGCGCCGCACGGTATCCGCGTCAACGTGGTCAATCCCGATGCGGTGATCCGCGGCTCGCGCATCTGGGACGGCAAGTGGAAGCAGGAGCGCGCGCAGTCGAATAAAATCGATGCCGACGATGTCGAAGCGTTTTACCGCGACCGCAGCATGCTCAAACTCAGCGTGCTGCCCGAGGATATCGCAGAAGCCGTGTACTTCCTCGCCAGCGACAAGGCGGCCAAGAGCACTGGTAATATCCTCAACGTGGACGCCGGCAACGCCGGCGCATTCACGCGATAAGAAAAAAGTAAGGAGACAATGTGAGCACCATCATCGATAGCGGCCGCGCGGAGGAGCATAACGCTCAGCTGCGCGCCGGGCTGAATGCAGATTATGAAGCGCTGGGCGGCATGCTGGCACGGCGCGGCGTGGATATCGAGAAGTTGACTGCGGCGGCGCGGACCTTCGCCGTGGCCTTACCTAGCTGGGGCGTTGGCACCGGCGGCACGCGCTTTGCGCGTTTTCCAGGCCGTGGCGAGCCGCGCAACGTGGTTGAGAAACTGGACGACTGCGCGGTCATTCATCAACTGACGCGCGCTACGCCGGGCGTGTCCTTGCACTTCCCGTGGGATAAAACGACTGATCCTGTGGCGTTGCGCCAGCAGGCGCAGAATCACGGCCTGTATTTTGACGCGGTCAATTCCAATACCTTCCAGGACCAAGCGGGCCAAGAGCACAGCTATAAGTACGGCAGCTTGACCGCCAACAGCGCCGCCACGCGCGCGCAGGCGGTGGCGCACAATATCGAATGCATAGAGCTTGGCCGGGCGCTTGGCTCCAAGGCGCTGACGGTGTGGGTGGGCGACGGCGCCAATTTCCCCGGCCAGCACAATCTGCGCGGTGCGCTGGAGCGCTACCTGGACAGCATGCGCGATATCTATGCGGCGCTGCCGGTGGACTGGCTGATGTTCATCGAGCACAAGCTGTTCGAACCGGCGTTCTACGCCACCACCATCGCCGACTGGGGCACCAGCTTCGCTTGTGCGCAAACCTTGGGCGACAAGGCGCGCTGCCTGGTCGACCTTGGGCACCACGCGCCCAATACCAATATCGAGATGATCGTGGCGCGGCTGGCGCAATTCGGCAAGCTTGGCGGATTCCACTTCAACGACAGCAAGTACGGCGACGACGACCTGGATTCCGGCAGCATCAATCCGTTCCAGCTGTTCCTGGTGTTTAACGAGCTGGCCGATGCGGCGGAGCGCGGCGGTGCGGCGTTCAAGCCGGCCTATATGCTCGATCAATCGCACAACGTCACCGATCCGATAGAAAGCTTGATGAGCAGCGCGGTGGAAGTGCAGCGCGCGTTTGTGCAGGCACAGTTGGTGGACCGCGCGGCCTTGCGCCAGCACCAGGAGGCCAACGATGCGCTACAATCGGCGCAAGCGCTGAAACAGGCTTACCGCACCGACGTCAGCGCGATCCTGGCGATGGCGCGGCTGCGTTCCGGCGGTGCGATTGATCCGGTGGCGTGTTATCGTGCCAGCGGCTACCGTGCGAAAGTGGCGGAGGCGCGTCCAGCCAAGGCAGGCGCCAGCAGCAGCGGCATCGTGTGAACATGCGCGCGTTTCGGATGCAGCTCAAGCCCGGCGCAGCTGCCGAGTACAAGCGGCGTCACGATGAACTGTGGCCGCATCTCGGCAAAGCGCTGCGCGACGCTGGTATCTATGACTATTCGATCTTCCTGGACGAAGAGTCGTTGCAGCTGTTCGCGGTGCTGAAACTGTGGCCCGATCATAAGATCGAAGACCTGCCGATCAAGCCGGTCATGCAGCGCTGGTGGAACTACATGGCGGACTTGATGGAGGTTGAGCCGGGCAACCGCCCGCGCGAATGGCCTCTGCAGCAGGTGTTTCACTTTGCTTGAAAAGGAGACGTGGTGAAGAAGTTGTTGGGTGTCTTGATATTGGCCGTGTCCGCGCACAATGCGGGCGCGGTTTCTTTGTTTAATGGCCGCGATTTCAGCGGCTGGGAATTACAAACCACGCCGGCCGCCGCGCTTGAAGACGCGTTCCGCGTGCTGCCCGACGGCGTCATCGCCTCGGCCGGCATGCCGTCCGGTTTCCTGGCCACGCGTGAGAGCTATCGCAATTACAAGCTGCACGTGGAGTGGCGCTGGACCGGCAAGCCGGGTAATGGCGGCGTGCTGCTGCACATTAGCCCCGGTACATTCGATCGCGTGTGGCCCGTCAGCCTGCAAGTGCAAACCAAGTTTGGCGCAGTTGGTGATTTACTGCCGATGGCGGCCGGCAGTTTTTCCGAACCATTGACCAGCGCGCCGGGTGCGGAGACCCGCATCAAGGCGCATACGGCCGCAGATAGCGAGAAGCCTGCGGGCGAATGGAACGCGTGCGACATCGTCAGCCGCGATGGCACAGTGGAGGTAACGGTGAACGGTGTGCTGCAAAATCGCGTGTCGCAGGTATCGCCTGCGTCGGGCCGCATTGGCTTCCAGCTGGAAGGCACGCCTTACGAATTGCGCCGCGTGGAACTAACGCCGCTGAATTAAGGAGAAAACCCTGCCGGCCAAGGAGACGAGGGAGAGTGTGTACCGGCAGGGAAGGAGTGCAGTTCTAGTATCAAGATTCGCGCACACGCTGTCAACGGCGCGCGCAATCTAATCACGTAGTTGATCGCATCGGCACATCGATGATGCCGCGCGCGAGTGCCATGATCACCGCGTGGGTGCGGTCGTTAGCCTGAAGCTTGGCCATCAGGTTCTTCATGTGCACCTTCACCGTTTCTTCCGAAATGTTCAACTCACTGCCGATGCGGCGATTGCTATTGCCGATCGCGGCCTGCGCCAGTACCTCTATTTCGCGGGGACTCAAGGCGTCCGCCGGGATATGGGTCGCCATCGCTTCGGCGACGCATGGCGGAATATGGCGATGTCCTTCAAACACTGAGCGCACAATCGACAGCATGTCCTTGCGCACCATGCTCTTTAGCATATAGCCGGCCGCACCGGCCTTCATCGCGCGCAGCGCGTGAGTGTCGCCCTCAAAGGTGGTCAGCACCACGATGCACGCGTGCGGGAATTCCGCGCGGATGGCGGTGATGGCGTCGATGCCGTTCATGTCCGGCATCCGAATATCCATCAGCGTGACGTCGGGCCGCACGCGCCGATACTCGGCCAGCGCCTGGCGGCCGGAGGTGGCTTCGGCGACCAGGCGGAAGTCCGGCGCATTGGCGATCACGCTGGCTACGCCTTCGAGGAAGATCGGATGGTCATCCACGGACATGATCGTGATGGTCAAAGCTGGCTCCAAAATGCGGCGGATATCGTTCATTGTGTCACGCTTATAGCCTAGGCGACAATAACCTGTATTGGGTAGTGCAAATGCGGGCGTGATACTCTTGAATGTTGCGAATCACTTAACAGCCGAGGAATTATGCGACGTCGCCCCCTGAGGTATTTATTCGCTTGTATTAGTCTCGCCTGCGCTGCGTCGGCATGGGCTGCCAAACCGGCCAACGACTTGCTGCCGTTCTGGCACACGGCCATGCACCATACCGCGTGGACCAAGAAGGATGGCGCGCCGTCCAACGTGCTGTTTATGACGCAGGGGGCCGACGGCATGATGCTGTTCGGCGCTTACGACGGCTTGCACCGCTTCGACGGCGTAAAATTCGAGCGGATCGACAACATCGACGGTAACAAGCTGCTGTCGACAAACGTCATCTCGCTGATTAACTTCGACGGTGCGCTGTGGCTGACCTACCAATTCGGCGGCATCAGCGTTTTCAACAAGGGTAAGGTCAAGCACTACGAGGCCGCCGACGGCCTGCCTGCCGGCGCGATCCGCTACGTGGACCGCAGCGAAAAAGGCGTGATGTGGGCCTCGTCCGGCTACGGCATGTACTGGCTCGATGGTGATCGCTGGCGCCGCGCGGGCGCCGATCAAGGCCTGCCCGAGGGTGGCTCGGCGGCGATGAACTTCCCGGCCGACGGTGGTGTCATCACCTATATCGGCGACGACGTGTATCGCAGTCCGGCCGGCGAGCCCAAATTCAAGCGGGTGCTGACCTTGCCCGGCGTGGAGGGCGGCGACGACCGGCCCGACGGCACGATCTGGATGTTCAGTCAAAAGTCCGGCATCACGGCCTACGATCCCGAGACCGGCGCGCTGAAAAAAATCGATGTGCCGCGCAACGATGCCGGTATTTTCAGCTACAAGAGCGACAAGCGAGGCAGCTTCTGGCTTAATACCGGCAAGAGTATCCAGCTGCTGGATCGGGACATGAAGCCGGTGCGCAGTTTCACCCGGGCGCAGGGCTTCACGGACGACACTTTTGCCAACATCTTCGACGATAGGGAAGGGAACCTGTGGTTCACCACCGACTTGGGCGTGGATCGTTTGCGCGAGACCAAGCTGACCACCGTGCCGTTGCCGCCCAAGTTCAATTCACCGCTGGTGAGCCCCGGCGCCGATGGCACGATCTGGATCAGTGGCGGCTACGGCTCCGAGACGTTCGGCATCGCGGCCAACGGCCAGCGCGTGCAGGCCGGCTTTAACACCGCGCTGGCGACTTTGCGCGAACCCGGCGGCGCCATGTGGTTCGGCACCGAGAGCCAGTTATGGCGGCGCGATGGCAATCAGCAGCGCAGCTGGGATTTTCCGGCCGAGCTGAAAGGACGCCGGGTGCAGGCCATGGCTTGGGGGCAGGATAGCAGGCTTTGGCTATCGATGCTTGGCCGCGGCATCTACACTTTCAAGGACGGCGTCTGGACTGCGCGCGGCGGCGTGGAGGAACTTGGCAAGGACACCGCGATCTGGCTGTTCGCCGATGCGCAAGGCGCGATCTGGATCGGTTACACGAAAAGCCGGATCGCCGTGCTGCGCGACGGGAAACTGACCCGCTATGGCGCAGCGGAAGGGCTGGATATCGGCAATGTACTGGCGATTCAAAGCCGCTCCGGCCGCGTGTGGGCCGGCGGCGAAAGCGGCTTGGCCTACCTGGACGGCGGCCGATTCGTGAAGCTGACGCGCGCCGGCGGCGACAGTTTCAACGGCACCTCCGGCATCGTGGAAACGGCCGATGGCGATTTGTGGCTGCATCACGTGGATGGCATCAAGCGCATTGCGGCCGCGGAGATCAAGGCGGCGGTAGCGCGCGCCGGGCGCGTGAGCGTGGTCGAGGAATTCAATCACCTCGACGGACTGGAAGGCTTGGCCTCGCAAATCTCGCCGCTGCCATCACTGACGCAAGCACCCGACGGCCGCATCTGGTATGCCACCAATGCGAATGTCGGCTGGATCGACCCTGCCCATATCCTGAAAAATACGCTGGCGCCGAACGTCATGATCAAGTCTATCGTCACCGAAGACAAAGCCTACCTGCCCGCCGGTGACCGCACACTGCCGCACAACACGCGCGCGCTGAATATTCAATTTACCGCGACGTCGCTGGGCATGCCGGAGCGGGTGCAGTTCCGCTATCGCCTTAGCGGCGTGGACGCGCAATGGCGTGAGGCCGGCACCGCGCGGGAAGCGTTCTACACTAATTTGGCACCGGGTAATTACAGGTTCGACGTGATTGCCGCCAACGAGGACGGCGTGTGGAATGAAAAGGGCGACAGCATCGCGTTCGACATTCCACCTACTTTCGTGCAGACCGAGGGCTTCAAGCTGCTTTGCCTGGTGCTGCTGCTGATCGTGCTGTATCTGCTATACCTGTGGCGCATGCGGGCACTGACGGCGCGCATGCAGGAGCGCCTGGAGGAGAGGCTGGATGAACGCGAACGCATCGCGCGGGGACTGCACGACACATTCCTGCAAAGCCTGCAGGGCTTAATCCTGCGGATCGACGGCATTCGCTTTCGCGTCAAGGATGACGGCGAATCGCAGGCGATGGTGGAGAAAATCCTCGACGATGCGGACAAGCTGATTGTAGAGGGCCGCAGCGAAGTGATGGGACTACGCTCCAGTGGCTCCGTTGAGGCCTTGCCGAAAGCGTTTGCCAAGGTGGCCGAGTCGATGCAAGATCAAAGCTCGGCAAACTTCAGTTTGCGCATCAACGGCGAGGCACGGCTGCTACAAGCCGATGTGCAGGACGAAGTAGTGTACATCGGCAGGGAAGCACTGCTGAACGCATTCCGGCACGCGCGCGCCAGCAGCATCGGCATGGAAATCGACTACGGCAAAAACGCATTCTCGATCACCGTGCGCGATGACGGCGTCGGCATGCCGAAGGCCGCAGAGCTGCCGGGGGAAAGCCAAGGGCATTTCGGCCTCACCGGCATGCGCGAGCGGGCAAAGGGCATCGGCGCTGAACTCACGCTCGAATCAGCGGAGGGCGCCGGAACCACCATGCGCCTTGCGCTGCCTGCGAGTAGCGCCTACCACAGGTCGAAGCGCAATCGCTGGCTACCAGGCTAAAACACGCGGCCCGATGAGCGCACCGATGGCGGCGGGAATCAGCATGCCGAGCAAGTACCAGAAGCCGACAAATACGATGCTCAGTTCCGGGCAGTGCAGGCAGTAGACGGCGGCGGCTGCCGCGCCGGCGGCGAATCCTGCCGCTGCACCGGCGCTGCGCAGCCGCGTTGGTGCGCGGCTGCGCATGATGCGCAGGGCGGCGGCGAACAGCGGCAGCGATATCAATGCGATCAGCAATGGGCAGTAGCGCCACGTGGTGCCCCAGAACAGGTCTGCGCGCGCCGCAGGTGCGGCTTGCAGCAGGACTGCGGCGGCCACCAGCCAGGCTACCGCCACCGGGGCGCCGATGTAGAACGGCAGGGCGGTGGTGCGCGCACCGGGTGCGGATAGACGCTTGACGGCCAGCCAGCCTGCGGCCGTCAGTGCCAGCGAAAATACCAGCTTGCTCCAGAACGCGGGCAACATCAGTTCTTCAAACAGGTTGGCTCGTACGCCGAGCAACGCCAGCATCAGCGCCGCGCTGACCAGCAGGCCTGCCACGAGCCACAGCGGTGCAAGGGAATCGCGCGCCGGCTGCGTGTCTGCGCCGCTGGATAACATCTCGATCAAATCATCTGTTTTCATTTTGCTTCTCGCAATGTGGTGGCCAAGGTTTTCAAGCCGCGATGCACCGATACCTTGACTGCCGCTTCCGACATATTCAGTAAATCCGCCGCCTCGCGCATGGACAATCCATCCAGCTTGGTGTGGATGATGGCGTCGCGCTGCTTCTCCGGCAGCGTGGCCAGCAGAGTTAACACGTCGCGCTGCGCCTCGCCGGCATCCTGGTCGGCGGTCGAGAACAGCGCATCTTCATCGTCCAGCGGCTGATGCAGGCTGTCTTGCCGCGCGTGGCGCCGCAGCCAGTCAATCAGCTTGTAGCGCGCGATGGCGTAAATCCACGCGGTGACCGGCAAGCCGGTGTCGTAACTTGCGCGCTGGTTATGGATCGCCAGCAGCGACTCCTGCACCAGATCTTCCACCTGGTCTGGCCAACTTCCTAACCGGCGGCGCAGGAAGGCGCGCAGGTACGGCGTTATCGCTTGCAAAAAACCGCGATAGGCCTTGGCGTCACCGTCCAGCCCTTGCAGAAACAGCGCATGCAGCCGCAGTTCCGTGTGGCGCAAGCGATCCTGCCCTGTTATTCGATCCATTGACGCCTTTGGTAACAGTTCGTGAAAATTTTTTTTGAAGCGCTGTAACCTCGTTGAGGATGACTGCGAATTACCTGTCGCAGAGGCCTACTGCGCAAGACTGTCCATTCTACTTAAACGAGGAGCAATCATGAACAAAATCGCTATCGCTTTGATTACCGCCTGCCTGTCGATGTCCGGCGCCGCCTACGCGCAAGACGCCATGTCCAAGGACAAAATGGCCAACGATAAGATGATGAAAAAGGACGAAATGAAAAAAGACGGGATGATGAAGAAGGACGAGAAGAAGGAGGAAATGAAAAAAGAGATGAAGAAGGACGAGATGAAAAAGGACGACATGAAGAAGTAATCGCCCAAAAAGAAAGCGCCCGAGGAGGCGCTAAAGTCCTCCCCGGGCGACTGGCAAACTACCTTACAGCGACTTCAGGAACGCCAGAAGTGCTTCGCGGTCGGTCTTCGACAGCGCTTCAAAGCGTTGGCGCGACTTGGCTGCTTCGCCGTCGTGCCACATGATGGCTTCCGTCAGGTTACGTGCGCGGCCATCGTGCAGGTAACCGGCTTTGCTGGCGTTGCCGATGACTTTCTCGGTGTAGCCCAGGCCCCACAGCGGCGCGGTACGCCACATATTGCCCTTGGCTTGGCCTTCCGCGAACTTGTCGGCCAGGCCGGTGCCCATGTCGTGCAGCAGCAGGTCGGAGTACGGACGGATGGTCTGGTTACGCAGTTCTGCAAACAGGTGGCCGTTACCGGTCTTCATTTCAGCCGTGTGGCAAGCCGCGCAGCGCATGCCCTGGAATACCTTGGCGCCTGCCGCTACCTTGGCTGGATCGACGTTCAGCTCATCGATCGGCGCTACGCCTTTCGGGAAGCCGCTGGCCAGGCTACGCTGGGCAGGTACCGCCACCAGTGCGAGGTAGCGCGACAGCGATTGCAGGTCAGCCTCGGTGATGCCTTTCTGCGCCGGAGCCGATGCGCAGCCAGCAGGATCGCTGTTGCACGAACGGTTGCGGTACACCGGCGAGGTGACTGCCATGTCCTGTATCAGTGCAGCAGCAGCTTGTTGGCGCAGGGTCGCTTTCGACGCCTTCCAGCCGAAGCGGCCCAGTCGCACCGCGCCGGTCTCTGGATCGTACACGTAGTTGGCCACGCCTTTCACGCCATCGACGTCCGGTGCGCTGGTGGCGCGGGACAGGATGTCCGCTTCAGCCACCGCTTCCAGCAGGCCGGCGCCGATGATAGGCTGGGCTGCGCGCAGCGAAACGGTATCTGGCACTGGGCCTTCAAACGCCAGCTTAGGTTTGCGCAGTTCTACCGCAGTGCCGTCGGCCAGCTTCTTGGTGGTCGACTCGAAGCCCGATACGCGTACGCCGGTGCCCCAGTTCTGCGCAGTGCCAGTCGAAGACACGGCATTCATCTGCACCGTGGTGCCGTACACAGGGTGCGGCAGCTGCTGGCCAGCCGAATTGGTGGTCGCTACGCGTACCGACATCGAATCCAGACGCTGATTCAACGCAGCCGGTGCATAGCTACGGCCGTTGTTCACGTGGCAGGCAAAGCACGACGACTGATTGAAGTGCGCTCCCTGCAAACCAACCGCGCCATCGTAGCGGTCATTGCCCGGCTCATTGTGATCGCCAGTGGTGAAGTTGGTGTGGAACAGGCGGCGGCCTTCAACAAAGCGCTGCATATTCTGCATGCCGATATTGGTATGCGGCTGCTGGAACATGAAGTTGCCGTTGTCCGCGTAGTCGTACGAAACCGAACCGAGGCCACCGGCCAGCGTCTCGGCCGGCAATTGCGTCGAGTTAAGGCGTGGGAATACGCCGTACCATGGACGGATGCCGACGCCGACGACGTACATGAACTCGGCCGAGTAGTAGCGGTTGCCGCCGTTGTCGCCCTTGGCAGCCATTACGCCATCAGGCGCAAACATCGACGGCGAGACCTCGATCTCGTCGCCGGCCTTGAGCGGGCGCGCGTTCACGGTCTGACCGTTCGGTAACCCACTGGCGTTCAGCGCGGCGTGGCCAGGGTAGTCGTTGACCAGGATAGTGCACGAGCTATTGATGCCATTGGCGCTGTTCAGTTTCGCCGCCGCCGGGTACGGCGTCGCAGCGCAGCTTTGCTGGTTGTTGCCCGCCGCCAGCGCGCCGTTGTTCATCCAGCCGTAACCGGTTGCGCCCGGGCGGTCGAAGGCGCGGAAGAAGGCGATGCCGCCGGCCAGGTTGGCTTGGCCAAAGTACTCGTTGACGATCAGCCGAGGCGCGGTCACGCCGGCCACCTTGCTGTTGTCGATGATCTCGATGCCCCAGGTGCGGTTCTTGAAGTACTGCGGCACGAAGGTCAGGTAATTGCCCGGGCCCTTGTCGACCGGCAGGCCGGTGACTGGATCGACCGTTTCGTTCGGGCCGTAGCCGGCTTCGTTCCACTCCTCGCCGCGCTCGCGGCCGTGGCGTCCCAGGCCGCGCGCGCCGAAGCGGGTGACCAGCGTGCCGTCCGGCAGTGTGAATTGCAGCGATTCGATGGCTTCGGAAGCAGGCAGGGGCGCCCAGCCCGCGCCGCTGGCCGGGAATTTGAACGGCGAGGTGGTGCTGCTGCCCAGCGTGTTGTCGCTGCCCGGGGTCTTGAATTCGACTTCAAACAGCGAGTAGCCGTAGTTGGTCGCGCGCGTCACGCCTTGCAGGCGGATGAAGCGCGAGTTCACGCCGAGGTTGAAGAATTCCTCGGTGCCGCCTTGGCCATTGGTGACGTTGCGGATCTGGGTCCAATTCTGGCCATCGTCCGACACCAGCAGGTTGTAGGCCTTGCCGTAGGCGTTTTCCCAAACCAGTTTCATATAGCCGACCTGGGTCTTGGCGCCGAAGTCGAACTGAATCCATGCGCCGTCGTCAAACGCGCTGGCCCAGCGGGTGCCGAGTTTGCCGTCGATGGCGTTAGGCGCCGAGTTGCCCTGGTTTTCGACTGGGGATGAAGTCGCGGCAACAGGTTTCAGTGCGACGCCCGGCTTGGTCGGATCAACCACCACCGGCGTGCCTGGCTGCGTTGGATCGGTTGGCGTGGTCGGATCGGTCGGCGTGGTCGAGCTGGAGCCGCCCGAATAGGCCTGGATTTCAAAGATCGAATAGCCGTAGTTGGTCGAGCGCTTCACGCCCTGCATGCGCAGGTAGCGGCCTTGGGCGCCGAGGCC
Organism: Duganella rivi; assembly: GCF_009857435.1. Classification (GTDB taxonomy): domain Bacteria; phylum Pseudomonadota; class Gammaproteobacteria; order Burkholderiales; family Burkholderiaceae_D; genus Rugamonas; species Rugamonas rivi. Next base: position 477,682 of record NZ_WWCK01000003.1, on the reverse strand, counting down.
CGTCCAGTCTTCGATGCCGCCCTGGCTGTTGTCGACGGTCTTAATCGTCGTCCAGTTAGCGTTATCATCAGAGACCTGCAATAAATACTGGGTGGCGTGGGCGTTTTCCCACTCGATGTGGACGCGGTTGATCGGCTTGGACACGCCGAAATCCAGGGTCAGATACTGGCCGTCGGTAAACAAGCTGCCCCAGCGGGTGCCTTGGTTGTGGTCGATGGCGGCCGCGGCCGACAAGTCGCCACGTTCGGAGCCGCTGGAAGTGGCGGCAACGGGCGTCAGCGCGACTTCCGGCTCGTTTGCCACGGAGGTGCCGCCCATGCGCTTCATGGCGCTGACGGTGCGGTTTTCCGCGTTTGGTGAATTATCGGTGCCGCCGCCGCAAGCGGCCAGCGCCAGGCTCAGGGCTAGCGGCAAGCCCGTTACCTTCAGTCTTTGAAACGTTTCCATTGATCGCTGTCGATATGGAAGATTCTTCATGCTCTATCCCCTTGGCTTTTGGCTGGTATGAAAGGTTGCCAACGGTACATCACCGTGGCGCCGCGCATTTTGCAACAAAAAAAGTTTTCGCAGCGCACGAGTGGTTCAAGTATGTGAACGCGGCGAGAATTGCCGTATGGCAACAGGCGTGAAGATAGCTGGTGTTTTATTGCCTGTCAAGCTAGTTGAACAACTATGCAATCAAAAGCAACAGGTGCATGAAAGCGCGCGATGCAGCATCGCGCGCAACATGAAAGTGACTCAGGCGCGAGGGCGCTGGCGGTGGAAGGTGATCGGGCTGTAAGGGATGTTCGACGGCGGCGGCGATTTCAAAATACCCGGCTTCATGGCGCCGACCACGTGCATTTCGCACGGCTTGCAGTCGAAGCGCAGGGTGTAGGTTTCGTCGCCGCTGACCAGAGTCATCGGTTCGGCGCGGACTTGGCCCTGCACGCCTTGCACGCCCTTGGCTTGCTTCGGGCACAGGTTGAACGAGAAGCGCAGACAGTGCTTGGTAATCATCAGCGGCACTTCGCCCGGTTCCTCGTGCGCCTCGTAAGCGGCGGCGATCAGCTGCACGCCGTGCTTGTGGTAGAAGGCGCGCGCTTTCTCGTTGTAGACGTTGGCGAGGTAGCTGAGCTGGGTATCCGGGAAAATCGCCGGCGGCTCGGCCGGCGCCTTGCGCTCCGGGCGATCCCAGGCGGCCAGGCGGACGGCTTCATGCGCTTCAATAGCGTCGCGGCGCAGCGCGTTGATCGCGGCCGACGGCACGAACCACGGCTTGGACAGTTGCAGCTCCACGCTTTCGGACGCGAACATGGTGTTGCCCAGCTTGGCCAGGCTGACGCGCAGCGACGCTTCCGCTTGCTCGGCTTGCTGAGCCGGCTGGTAGGCGATGGCGGCGTCGGTGCTGCTGGTGAGGCCGTCTTCGTCGGTCAGCGACAGGCGCAGGCCGTCGGCGTGTTCGCTCAGGGTCATGTAGAGGCCGACCTTGCGCTCGGACGACTTCTTGTTCAGTGCGCCTTCCCAGTGGTGGTCGCGGTTGCGCATGATGGTGGCGCCGACTTTGAGGCCGGGCAGGGTGCTGATCTGCTCGTTCGGGAACACGCGCCATTGCTGGCCGTCTTCGCTTTCGCCGAGCTTCTTGACCGTGTTGGCCTGGATGCCGAAGGTCTCGCGCTTGTGCATGTAGTTCAGGCCGTCGCCGTTGGCCATGGCCGCGTTGGTGGTCAGGTCGATGTGGTCGGTGGCGATGCGGGTGACGGTGCCCAGCTCGACGCCGACGTATTTCGGGCTGTCGAACGCGCCGATATTGTCCAGACGGCCGTTGGCGAAGTAATCGGTGTGGCCGCGGTGGAAGGTCTTGTCCACGTCCGGCGTGAACAGGATGTGGGTGCGGCCGCTGGCGGCGCGCGAGAACTCGGTGCGGCGCTCCATGATCTCGTCCAGCAGCAGGCGGTAGTGGGCCGTGATGTTTTTCACGTAGCCCATGTCCTTGTAGCGGCCCTCGATCTTGAACGAGCGGATGCCGGCGTCGACCAGCGCCTCCAGGTTGCGGCTCTGGTCGTTGTCCTTCATCGATAGCAGGTGCTTTTCGTAGGCGACCACACGGCCCTTGCTATCGCTGAGCGTGTACGGCAGGCGGCACGCCTGCGAGCAATCGCCGCGGTTGGCGCTGCGGCCGGTGTCGGCGTGCGAGATGTAGCACTGGCCGGAGTACGCCACGCACAGCGCGCCGTGGATGAAGTATTCGAGCGGCGTATCGACTTCGGCGCGGATTTTCTTGATCTGCTCGATGGTCAGCTCGCGCGCCAGCACCAGCTGCGAGAAGCCGACGTCGCCGAGGAACTTGGCCTTTTCCACGGTGCGGATATCGCACTGGGTACTGGCGTGCAGCTGGATCGGGGGCAGATCCATTTCCAGCAGGCCCATGTCTTGAATGATCAAAGCGTCAACGCCGGCCTCGTACAACTGCCAGATCTGCTTGCGGGCCGCTTCCAGTTCGGCGTCGTGCAGGATGGTGTTGATGGTGACGAAAATGCGCGAGCGGTAGCGGTGCGCGAACTCCACCAGGCTGGAGATGTCCTCGATCGGATTGCTGGCGTTATGGCGTGCGCCAAAGGCCGGGCCGCCGATGTAGACGGCGTCGGCGCCGTGCAAAATCGCCTCGCGGCCGATTTCGGCGGTTTTGGCGGGCGACAGCAGTTCGAGCTGGTGGGCTAGCAGAGACATGGCTTAATTCCTTACTGTGAAGGCGGGAATTATAGCGAAATCAAGACCTTAAGTCACCTGCGGACGCACGCATGGTGCTTGGATATAGTACGGCAGCGGTCGCAGCGCAATGTCCCATCCTCGTCTTATTTTGATTGACAGGCGGTGAGTTCCAGGCCTTCGGCGCTCTGGGCGCGCCCTCCTGGACACCAAGTTCCCACTCCAATCACATAGGCGTCTTGGCGTGTGATTGGACGTAATGCAATTGCAGCTTGCTCAGCAAGAAGCCTACTAGGGTAACTTCCCGCAGTTACCCGATAGAATCCATCCCTCAAAAAGATCCTCACAGGCGAGTAGCCCTTGTTGGCTAAGTTGCTTGTCCATTTTTTTGCGAGTTCCAGCGTCTTGTCCCCTGAAATCACGATAGCCCAGTCGGCGGTCGCTGCCCGCAGCGTTTCCGCATCCTGTAAGTCACGCTGCAACGCAGGCCGCGTGGCTTCGGTGGCCACCGGCAGCACTTGAGAAAATATGTCTGCTGCTTCACTCGGATATATCAGACGTACGATAGCTGCGGCGGACTTGCGTTCAATTTCTTTTTCACTGAGAAGCAAAGGAATTTGCTTTTCTAGAAATTGTAGACGCCGTGCCTCCTGTTGTTCACGAAACTTGACTTGCTCCAATTGAACGGTTTCTTTGTGGGCGTCACGTTCCAGCAGCGCGACTTCCTTGCTAGTGGTATAACCGACCCACGCTACCAGTAAAGTCGAGACCAAGGTGGCAATAACTGGAACAATAGCTAACCAGACTTGCAAGCTTTTTTTGGTCTCGGCTTCCATTGCTTGCTCTCCTATCTGGTTTGGTGATCAATGTTGCTGCGGCTGCGGCGGATGCTATTGGCAGAACGGCTGAACTTCAGTTGTGCGGGATCAATGGAGAGGCCGTCTTGTGCCGTGGCGCCCAAAATGCGCTTGAGTGTCGATAAGACTGTGTCTTTATCGTTGTCAAAATCACCGTGATGCTTTGCCCGGCTGGCGCGCAGCGAACCCGCCGGCTCATTGTTAGGCGCCGTGACCACGTCGCAGTTCGGCAACGCCAATAGTTCTGGAAGTTCCTCGCTCAACCATTTATACATGCCAGCGATCGGCTCCCCATCCTGCACCAGCGGTACGCGCTTACGTTCCTCGAACGCATGCGATACCAAGTACAGCAAGGATTTGTTGTAGACCTTTGCGCAATCGTCATCCCGCTCGGTTTGATCATCAAGACAGTAGAGCGCGAAGCGCTTGATCTGCTCATGCTTTATTACCGGCAGGTAGGCTTGCCGGAATAGGGTGGTGGTGCAAGCCGGTGCCCACAAGGTGCAGCTGTCGATCTTCAAGCCCAGCCCCTTCAGGCCTGAAGCGGCCCCCCCATCGATTGGGCCGTGTGCAGTCAGCCGTTGCACAATCGGGGCCTGGAAGATTGCGCCTGCGCTGTGTCCGGCAATATGCAGTTCCAGATCTGGATACTGCTGTTTTAATGCTGCGATGTGGGTGAGGACGACGTCGGCTGCGCCCCCCGCTTTACTGGCCAGCAGCGCATTCTCTTTCATCTCACTCCATGCTAATTTGCCGCTGAGGTGGCGTGCAACTGGCTCCAATAGATCGTCGAGACGGTCAAACATGAAGTCTCCAACCCCGTCCAGAATGCCCTCGGGACGGCGGCGCCGGATGGCGTCCTGCAGAATGTTCAGCACGGTGGTCCAGTAATCGCTGCGCCAGATGAAGGCCAGTGGATAAATGCCCTCGGCCAGCAGCGCTGCCCGGTATTCCGCAACACGCTGGACCGCGCTGACTTCGTCCACCAGCCCACCATGCGCGAACAACAGCAGCCGCGGCGTCTTGGCTGATTGCGCAAAAAAATCAGGCAAGTCCTTGCTGAAGATATGAGCCACTTCGGCCGCCGTAGTGCCATAATCGCCCCCTGGGCGCAGCCGGCCATCGTTGCCCACACTAATGAGATGTGGACGCAGTGTCAGGTAGCTGTAGGCGGCCGACTGTCCCGACGTGCGCGCATGCGCGGTCGCGTACGACACGGCTTCGCTCAGCTGTACCGGTGCGCCTAGCCGCGCCACCCAGACATCGGTGCCGTTCTTCAGCCAGTCATCGTACGAAATGCGCGCGAAGCCATCCCGTCCCCAATCCTTGCCCCATGAATTCTGGATCCAGAAACCGAGCGGATCATAAGCGACAATGGCAAACGCATGCCCGCTCAGTATCCTGTCATTATCCTCGATGACACCGCTGAGCCCGACGGCATCCCAACCCGCATGCACGTTGGCCGTCGCATACAGCACGCCGACTTCGGCAATGGCGCTGTGCATGGCGATCAGATCCTTGTGATTGACGCGGAAGTAGGCGCCGAGCGGCCGCGTGCGCGCTGCACTAAGGCGTTCGGCAGTCCAGTCCGAGCGAACCTCGGCGCCGGACGCCTCGTAGGGCCAGTCATCTTCGCTGCACACGCCGTGCTTCTGCCACCCCTTCATGGCGCCGCGCGCGCTGGAGCCGCTATACTTTTCGCCCGGCCATTCGTCATAGCGGCGTGCCAGTGCGTAGAACATGCGCGGACTGACCTGGCAGGCGTCGGGCATTACCGCGCGCCGTTTTAGCAGATAGTTGGCCACGGTTGCCAGGCCGAAGCCGGTACAAGCGCCCTCGGCGCCTTGGTCGAGCACCGGAATTTTATGTTTCAGATAGGTTTCCAGGGGAATAGTGCTCGGCACCTCGATCAGCGTTGGCACATACATCTTGTCGCGGAAGTCCAGTGTATCCGCGCGCGCGTCGAGCTTGCGCCCCGGCAGTGGCTCGCGAACCGCGGCGCTGTCCGTGCTGACGGTGGCCTCGTTGCTACCGTGGTCAGGCATCGTTGACCGCGGCTCGCCAGCGAGACCGGCACGGCCAGCGCGGCCGACCAGCGGCGGTAAGGACGCGTTGAGCAGATTGCCATCCTGATCGAACTTGGCCGACATGAGGAATTGCGCCTCGGCTGCCGAGTAGCCCGGGTCCCAGTGGGTATTTTCGGGCACCTGGGAGTGACCATAGTGGCCGCCTTTTTCGGTCCAGTTAGTCACGCTGCGATTGTGATTGCCTGGGTCTTTACCGTTGCGCGCGGGCTTCGGCGGCCCAGACGGCCAAGTATTTGGTACGTTGTAGGTTTGCTCCAGCCAGCGGCACAGCCGCGCAAGATTCGTCAGCGCTTGCGGATCTTTCGGCAGGTGGGCAAAGCCGACCAGCTCGATCTGAATCGCGCTAGCGCGGTTGGTCTGTACGCCACCGGGCTCATTACGCAGCGCGCGTGAACTCTTACCGGCATCGACATGCTGGTAAATGTGTTGGCTGTCGACAGTGAAGTGCGGCTTGGACTTGTTCTTCTCAAACGCCGCCATGGCGCCTGCAGCAGTTGATCCCTCGGTGGTGTGGTGGATGATCTTGGTGGGGCCGCTGAGATGTTCCTCCGGGGCGCCGCTGAGTTCTCGCCATTCGGCAAAGGGGCATTTTGACATGACGGCATCCTCGTAATGTTTAGCTTGCAGGTGGCAAATTCTGAGGCGTGTAGGAGAACTCCTACATAATTGTCATTTTGCTCTCTCTTTTGTGGTTGAAATCTCCCCGAATGTCACAGTGGCAAATTTACATCGGCATCGAACCCGTGCCTCAAGGCAATACCGTAAAACTACTGCATTGCCTACGTAGTCATAAAGGAGTATTCTGAATGCATGAATTAAGAAATGCATTTAAACCACCATAGGGAGCAATAAAATGAAACCTTGCAAAACCCACGAAGAACACCGCGAAGTGCGCAATATCTCTGATCGTGTGGCACTGGGCATTACCATGACGCTGCGCTTCTTCGCCGATACTTTCTTTGCAAAACGCTACGGCAACCGCGCGATCGTACTGGAAACCGTGGCCGCCGTGCCGGGCATGGTGGGCGGCATGCTGGTGCACCTGCGCTGCCTGCGCTGGATGACCCCGGATCACGGCTGGATCCGCACGCTGCTGGACGAGGCCGAAAACGAGCGCATGCACTTGATGACATTTGTGCAAATTGCCAAGCCTAGCTGGTTTGAACGCCTGGTGATCCTGGTGGTGCAAGCGCTGTTCTTCGTGTTCTTCTTCGGCCTGTACCTGACCTCGCCACGTACCGCACACCGCCTGGTGGGCTATTTTGAAGAGCAAGCGGTGATCAGCTACACGCTGTACCTGCAAGAGATCGATGCTGGCCGCGTGGAAAACGTTCCAGCACCAGCCATTGCGATCGAGTACTGGAACCTGCCTGCGAATGCCCGCCTGCGTGACGTGGTGCTGGCAGTGCGTGAAGACGAAGTCGGCCACCGCGATGTGAACCATGAATTTGCCGATGCGCTGACCGTCATCGACATCCATCAAGAAGTTTAATTCCCTTCCTTGACAGCGGCCCGGTAAAACGGGCCGCTTTTTTGTCCTGAGACTTAGAGCAAGGCGTCAGCTACCGGGTACAGCAGGGTGTTCTCGCGGTGGATGCGCTTCGACAGGGCATTGAAAATCCCCTTGCTTTGTTCTGTGAACTCGGCTGCGTTGGCGCTGATGGCGCCGCCGTTCTTCCAGCTATTCATATAGCGTTCAAAGGCACTCGCCAAGTCGCCCATTTCCTTCATGTAGTTTTGTGCCAGCGAGCGTGCTTCCTGGTCGGTGCTCTTCAGCATGGATGGGTACAGGCTTTGGTCTTCCATGGCCAAGTGCAGTCCGACCAAGCCGTGCATTTTGCTGAGCTGGCGACGGATAGTGGTGGCATCGGCCTCGGAAATGACCGGGCCCAATTGCTGATTGATGTCGCGGGCGATTTGCAAGATCTCTGCGTGCTGTTTTCTGAAGTTATCGGTTCGTGCCACTGTTTTCCTTTCTGGTTACTGGGGGATGCCCATTTTGGTTGCGGTTTCGGAGATGAGTTTTGGTGTGATGAGGCCGGAAATGGCGGCTACACGCTGGCCTTGGGCGTTGTACCAATAGCTGCGCGGGAGTTCGCCGTGCCACTTGGGATCGATTTTGTAGCGCAGTTGTTCGGCCGGCGCGGAGCCGAAGGCCCAGCGGCTGGTGCGTGGGCCGAGCGCGGACGTGGCGGCAGCGATGGCGTCGGTGGTGGCTTGATCGCTGGCTGGTTCGATGGCGACGGTAACGATGTCGAGGCCAGGCTGCGCCGCCGCCAGGTTCTTCATGCTGGCGTGGCAGTAGGAGCAGTCCAGCGACCAGACCAGCATGACGAACGGACGGCCTGCTTTTGCAGCAAGTACACGTGTCATGCCGTCGGCCTCGAATGCAAGCGGGGCAGGCGCAGCCAGCGCGGCCGCGCCGGCGCTCAACGTGGCTATGGCCGGCAACGCGGCGGCCAGCAGTAGTTTACGCAGCTTCATAGCGCCACCGTCAACACGGAATCCGCTTCCGTGCTCCATACCAGGTAAATGCGTGCGCCGTCTTTCGCCAGGCGTGGTTGGCCGGATGCGCCGCCGGTTGACGCCAGCGTGCGCGCTTGCCATGTTGCGCCGCCGTCGCGTGAGCTGATAGCCTTGATGTGCGTGGCGCTGCCGTCGAACTCTTTCCACACCACTTGCACTTGCTGTCCGCTGACCGCGACATCGGCATTTGATGCTTGCTCGTTACCCAGCTTTACTGGCGTGCCACTCGGGCCGGCGTAGAACAAGCCTTCGCCGGTAAACCAAGTCTGGTGGCGGCTGCCATCAGCGCTAAACGTCAGCGATGGGCCTTGATGCGGGCAAGCGTCCAGCGCCCAGTTATCAAAGGTGGCGCGCTGGATTGCTGGCGGCTGGCCGTCGGCCTGTAGCTCCGCCACTGCATGGTCGCGGATATTGCCGTTAAATAGCTGGCGCCACATCAGCACCGGGCGGCCATCCTGGAGCGCGATGGCGCTGCGGCAGCACTCGCAGCCATGGTCGGCGATTTTGTTATCGCTGCCAAAGCTGATACCGCCGTCGCTGGAGACCGCGTAATACTGGGCGGCGGCGCTGTAATCCACGCCGCTATCGCGCGCGCTTTGCAGGTCGCGCTTGTCGATCCACGTCACGTACACCCGGCCATCGGCATCGACTGCCAGCGAGGCAAAGCCGTGCGTGATGACCTGGCGGTCGCTGTGCACCGTCATCGGAGCGCTGAAATGCTGGCCACCATCCGCCGAGCGGACGAAGCGCACCTCTGAGGTGTAAGGCTTGTCCAGCGGACGGCTGTAGGTGATGTAGATTTCGTCGTGCAGGCCGAAGGCAATACGCGGACGCTCGTCCCCAGCGGCCAGCACTTGTTCGTGCGTGATGGTCTGCGCTGCGCTCCAGCGCTGGCCTTGATCGGACGACTGGCGCAGCTCCAACTGGCCATGATCGCCACGGCCGACCAGCCACAACACGCCGTGACGGTCGAACGCAGCGGAACTGCCCAATTGCGCCTTCACCTTGTGGCCGGCCGGATGGTCGGCGTAGGCCGGCGATGCGGCCAGCAACGCGGAAATGAGTAAGGTATATCGCTTCATGCCCACTCCCGATTAGCGCAAGTCGAACTGCAATTCAGCGATGAAGGTACGCTGCGTGTAAGGGTGGAAGGCCCAATACTTCTTGTTGCCGAGATTGTCCACGCCGACCGCTGCGCTCCATTGCTTGTCGAAGCGGTAGCGCACGCGCACGTCGGTGACGAAGTAGCTGGAAACGCCGGTGTAGCTGGAGCCGTTAGGATCGGAGTTATCCAGCGTGCCCCATTGTTTGCCGCTGTAGCGCGCACCCAGGCTGGCCGACCACTTATCGTCAGGATGGTAGCTGGCCAGCAGCGTGGCGCGCTTGCGTGGCACGCGCGGCTGTTCTTTACCGACGCTGGTCGGGAAGTTGGCGTTATCAACGATGATCGAATCGGCGTAAGTCAGGCTGCCGTTGAGCGAGAAGCCTTCCCACAGCACGTCGTCGGCTTGCGCCGCGACTTCCAGGCCGTTGGTGCGGATCCGGCCGACGTTCTGGATGTTGGTTACGTTCGGCGTGACGTTGACGTTACGCTGCGAGTACAGCGCGTCGTTGGTGGTCTCGTGGAAGAAGGTGGCGCGCAGCAGGCCCTTATCCAGCTTGCGTTCTGCGGTCAGTTCGCTGGTGACCGAACGCTCCGGTTTCAGGTTCGGATCGTTATTCATCAGCGTATCGCCGACGATGGCGCCTTGGTACAGTTCCGACACGGTTGGATAGCGCACCGCGCGGCCGGCCGAAGCTTTCACGGTCCAGTCATCATTCAGTTCGTGCGACAGGGCCAGTTTCGGCGAGAAGCTGGTTTCGCGGCGTTCACCAAAGGTTTTGACGACTTTGCCGTTACCCAGGCTGCCGTTGAAGGCGCTCCAGCGTTCCAGGCGTCCGCCCAGTGTGGTCTTCCAGCCAGGCGCGAAGCGCCAGGTATCTTGTGCGTACAGGCTTTCGAGGCGGGTGTCGCCATTAAAGCTGGCGGTGGCTGCGCCGGCTGCGCCTTCTGCCCACTCGGTGGTGCCGGAAACCAGCGTGCGCAGGCGGAAGCTGTCGCGCTGCGCGCCGATGTCCACGATGTGGCGATTATCTGAAAATGGACGCCAGATGCCTTTGACTGCCAGGGTGTCCCAGCCGCTGCCGCTCATGTCGGTCAGGCTGCCTGCGGCCACGCCGCTCTTGTTCGGGAATGCGGTGACGGTGCGAACTTCATCCTTGCGGTAGTCGTAGTTGCTCAGCGCGAGTTCCCAGTCCCACACGCCCTTGGTATGGCTCTTTACCGACAGGCCTTGCATCAGGTGTTCCAGCTTGCCGGTGGCTGGGGCGAAGTCGGACGGGGTCAGCGTGTACTGGCGGCCATCGACATTGATCGTGCCGCTGGTGACGGTGTTGCCGGCGCTGTCGCGGAGGTAGGAATTGACGTGGCGGTCGGCGTCGTTCTGCCACCAGCCCAGCGTGTAGCTGGCGCGCAGGGTCGGCGTGATGTCGTAGGCCAGCTTGATCTTGGCGTGATCTTGCACCGTATGGATTTGGTTGGTGTCGCCGAGAATCAGCCAGTCCGCGTTCGATGGATTCTTGTCGGCGATGGCGCCTTTGACCGGCGTGCCTGCCTTCCCGGGCACACCGGCGCTGACCAGTTTATTGGCAAAGGTGATCGGCTGGCTGTCATTGTCCAGGTGATTGACACTGGCCCACCACGACAAATCACCGTGCTTGTTACCGACCGACAGGCTGCCCTGGCGGCCCTGGTAGCGATCATCACCGCCGTACTGTTTGAAGCCTTGGCTGTAGCCGGATAATTTCGCGTGTACTTCCAGCTTGCTTGGCATGCGGGTCAGATAATCGACCACAGCGCCGACCGAGTTGCCCGGATAAGCAGCGGAGAATGGACCGTACAGCACGTCAACGCGTTCGATTTCGTCGGGCGCCACCATGCCCCAGCGCGGCGTGTAGGTCGCGCCGTTGCCCAGCAAGTTGGACAGCAGAATGCCGTCTGCATACACCAGCGAACGCGCGCTATTGCCGGTGCCGGAAGCGCGGCTGGCCAGCACGGCGTGGTCGTAGTCGCCAACGTAGCGCTTGCGCACGTTCAGGCTCGGGAAGTATTTGAGCGCATCTTCAGCATCGGCAGCGTTGATGCTTTGCTCGATCTGTTCGGCGGTGATGCCTTCGATGGTAGTTGGGATTTGCGTCGGTAGCGAGGTTGGACGGCCGGCGCTGATTGTGACCATGGCCATTTCGACAGCCGGTTCTGCTTCAGCAGCCCAGGCTTGCTGTACGTTGAACATGCCCACGGTGAGGGCAAAGAGGGAGCCTCGCAAGGCACGCGATTGAGTAGACATCATATTTCCTTTGCTAGTGTGAATGAAAGACTTTGGATTCACAGTTGCTCAGGAGGCCCGCGCGGGCTGGACTTGTTGCAGTGGACGGCGGCCGCAATGGTCGCTTGGGTCTGCGGTGCGAGTACATCGTGCGCGGCCGGTGGCAGCGGGTGGAAGTATGGCGGCGAAGGCAGCGCGCTGCTGGCCGGATTGCACACGCACACCTTGCAGCAGGAGTGCGATTTGGCCATCGGCTTGCCTTGCTCGCCCATTGCTTGCATGGACTCCATGGATTCCATGGATTCCATGGTGTCCATAGACTGCATCTGCGCGTGGCAGATCGCCATGTTCTGGGACATGGCGGTACGCGGCATGACCTGGCACAGCACCTCTGGGGTGAGCGCGAACGACAGGATCGCGCAGATGGCGATCCATATCGACAGGGTCCGGTTGCGTAGCAGCTTGGTCATGATGCAATCTGCGCTGGTGCTTAGCGCAGGTATCTCCAGACGATGCCAGGGAAGGCCAGCACGGCGAACAGCGCCAGCGTGATGGCCCAGATTTCCCAGTTCTTGGCGGCCGGCTGGCCGGCGGCGTTTTCGAGTGCGCCGGATGCGCCCATCCACAGGACGTAGCCGAGTGCCCAGCCCAGCAAGTCATTGCGGACCACGGACCAGCGGCGCACCGCCACCAGCCGCAGGAACGGCAGGTTAGCGAAGGACATCGCCAGCATCAGGTTGAGTACGAGTGCGTGTATCAGATTCATCGCGGCCTCACAGACTGCCGTAGGAGTGCAGGCCGGACAGGAACATGTTCACGCCCAGGAATGCAAACAGGGTGATGCCGAAGCCGACCAGCGACCACCACGCCAGCAGCGCGCCGCGCACATTCTTCACCAGCCGGGTGTGCAGCCATGCCGCGTAGTTGAGCCAGACGATCAGCGCCCAGGTCTCTTTCGGGTCCCACGACCAGTAGCCGCCCCAGGCTTCGGCTGCCCACAGCGCGCCGAGGATGGTGGCGATGGTGAAGAACACGAAGCCCAGTGCCGTGGCCTTGTACGACAGCTCGTCCAGCCATGCGCGGCTAGGCAAGCGGCTGGCGAAGAAGCTGCGTTCGGCCAGCAGCCACGCCGCGCCAAACATGGCCGACATCGAGAACGCGCCGTAGCCGATGAAGTTAGCCGGCACGTGGACTTTCATCCAGTAGGATTTCAGCGCCGGAATCAGCGGCTGGATCTCGTGCGCGCCAACGCCGTACTTGAACATGAAGACCACGGCGGCGCTCACCAGAAGCATGGCAAACAGGCCCAGTTGGCGGCTGCCGAATTGGTGTTCCAGGTGCAGGTACAGCATGGTGGTGAGGAAGCTAAACAGCACAAATACTTCGTACAGGTTAGAGACCGGAATGTGGCCGATGTCGGGACCCATCAAGTAGGACTCGTACCAGCGTACCAGCAGGCCAACAAGGCCGAACAAGCTGCCGGCCCACGCGGTGCGGGTGCCAAGGCGCATCCAGCTGGATTCGCGGCGCAGCCAGCCCAGCGCATACAGCACGGTCGCGCCCCAGTAGCTGAAGCCCATCCACATGATGGCCGATTGGCTGGACAGGAAGTACTTGAGCAGGAAAGTGTGATCGGCTGCCGCGAGGTCGCCGCGATACTGGCCGATGGCGGCCAGCGCCAACGCGGCGGACGACACGCTCAATACTTGCAGCGCGGGCCAGCTCAGCGCCATGCAGGCCAAGCCGATGGCACTGGCGAACAGGATGGCGGTGTCGAACATGTCCATGTAGGCGTCGTAGCGCAGCAGCGTGTAGCCGGTGGCGGACGCCAGCAGGATCAGGAATAAGCCGCTGCGGTTGAACCGCGCGGTGAACAGTCTTTGGGAATACGCAAGCATGTGATTACCTCGTCATGGTTGGAGCGCATACCAGCTGTGCGATTGCATCGGTATGCAGGTCGAATTCGGCGCCGAGTGCGGGCGCGTTGCGATTGGCGCTGAAGGCGAGCAGCAGCTTGTTGCCATTGGCGTACAGCCACAGGCGGCGTTCGCGCACGAAGTACATGGCGATCACGCCAAGTGCCAGCAGCGCGGAGCCGAGATACACCATTGCCGCGCCGGGGGCGTGGGTGGCTTGCAGGCCGGTGGCATTGACCTGCGTGTAGCTTTCGAAGGTGAACAGGGCTGGCAACTGCATGATCAGCGCGTCGTCGTGGGCGGCCAGCGCGTCGTGTACGATGCGTGGATCTGCGTCGTCAAGCAACATGGCGGCAGCGCGTTCCAGCAGTTGCTGATACAGGCGAGCGACCTTGAGTGCTTCGTCGCTGCTGCCGCGCACCGGAGACAGGGCCAGCAAGGCGCGGTAGCCTTGGCTGTGGAAGCCTTCCATCAGTGCGGCGGACGTGGCCTCCAGCGTGACGGCCAGGCGTGGATCGGCGGCTTTGGCGGCGACAACTTTAGCGGCGCGGGCGCGTTGCTGTGGATCGGCGAGTGCCGACATCAGGCGAGTGTAGGTGTTGATGCTGCCATCGGCATCGACTGGAATGCGCAGGTAGCCCATTTCTTCGGCCTGTGCGGCGCGGTGGCCGATCAGGCGGTAGCTGGCGCCGTTGATGTCGACCGGTTTTTGGTACAGCAGCCATGCGTCAGCCTGTCCTTGCTGATCGCGCAGGCTGAAGCTGACCGATGGGCCGACTTCGCGCGTACGTTCGCCTAACTTGCCGCGTGTATGCCATTTCTTGGACGGCAGTGCATCGCGGTCGAACACGTTAATGGCGCGCAGGTCGGAGAATTCCAGCGTGGCTGGCTGGCCGTTCAGCAGCAGCGGCGTGGCTTCGCCTACCGTGCCGTTGATGACTTGCGGTGCGGCGCCCAGCATGTTGAGCACGACCTTGCTGCCGCCGTCGGCAAAGCCGGACTGGAACAGCGTTACGCCGCGATAGGTGTACGGGTGGTTGACCTGCAAAGTCGCGGGCAGCACCTTGTCGCCGTCGATGATCTCGATATCGCTGCTGAAGTCTTTCGGCTGGCCGTTGGCGTAATGTTCGATGCGGAATTCTTTGAGCTTGACGGCAAACGGCAGTTGCTGTTGGCGGATGCTGTCGCCGTCCTGGATCACGCCGGTGCTGCTGGTGGAACCTTCAGGAATGCTCATGCTGGCGCGGTAGGAGATGCTGCCGTCCAGCAGGCCGCCAACGGCGATCAGCACGATGGCGCCATGCACCAGCATGTAGCCGAAGCGGCGCGCGCCGCCCATGCGCGCGGCCAGCATGGTGCCGCCGGCGACAGCAGCTTGTTTGTAGCGGTAGCCTTGCGATTTCAGGTAGGCGGCCAAACTGGCTTGCGCACCAGGCTGTTGTACGTCGAATTCGACGTGGTATTCGAGTTGGCGCAGGCTGGCGAGGCTTTTGTTTTCGCGGTAGCTGCGCATATCGCGCAGCATGGATGGGATGTTTTGCCACAGGCACAGCGCGGTCGAACTGGCCATGAAGGCCAGCAGCGTGAAGAACCACCATGCGTGGTACACATCGGTCAGACCGCACAGGGTGAAGAAGCCAGCCCAAAATTCGCCGTAGCGGCTAACGTAAGTTACCGCTGGCTGGTTCTGCTGCAAGATGGAGCCGATGCTGGCCGCCACGCCAACCACCGTCAAGATGGCAATGGCGAAGCGCATGGAGCGCAGCAGTTTGAGCAGGGCGTTCATAGGCGTGCCTCTTGCGCTGGCGGGGCGTCAACGGCGGTGCCGGTGGCAGCAGGTGTGATTGCAGCGACAGCGGCGGCGTCAGAGCCCGCAGCGACGGCCGTTGGACGAGGCCGCAGGGCCAGCCAGTACACGGCCGGGATCACGATTAGTGAGAACAGCGGCGCGGTTACCATGCCGCCAATCAGCGGTGCGGCAATGCGTTGCATCACGTCGGCGCCAGCTTCGTCGGACAGCATCACCGGCAGCAGGCCGCCGAGAATCACCGCCACCGTCATGGCTTTCGGGCGCAGGCGCAGCAGCGCGCCGGACAGGATGGCGGTGTACGCGTCGTCCGGCCGTTCTTCCATGGCTTGATCGAGGTACAGCAGCATGACGATGCCGAATTCCGTCGCCACGCCAGCCAGCGCGATCAAGCCGATCACCACCGCCACCGACAACTGGTAGCCCAGCAGCCAAGTCAACCAGAAGCCGCCGATGACCGAGAACGGCAGGCAGGCCAGCACCAGCATCACTTTGCGCAGGTCGCGGAAGTGCAGGTACAGCAATCCCGACACCAGCAGCAGCGTCATGGCGACAGCGGTCCACAGGCGCGTCTTGGCTTCCTTGAAGTTCAGATACTGCCCTTGCCAGCTCAGGGTGTAGCCCGGTGGCAGTTGCAGGCCGTTGTCCAGCGCCGCTTGCGCTGCGTCCAGGTAGCCGCCCGCATCCGCACCGGCGATATCGACGTACACATAGGCCACTGGGCGCGCGTTTTCGCTCTTGATTTCGGTCGGACCGTCGACAATGCTGAGGCGTGCCACAGCACGCAGCGGCACGATGGAGCCGTCGGCTGCTTTCAGACGGATTTCGGACAGCGCCGCCAAGCCATTGCGGTCACCGCGCGGGAAGCGCAGCGTGACTGGATAACGCTCGCGGCCATTGATGACGGTTGCGATGCTTTCGCCGCCAACCGCCATTTGCACGGCGCGCTGGATTTCGGCGACCGACAGGCCGTAGCGCGCCGCCTGGTCGCGCAGTACGTCGACATCGATGTAGCGGCCGGCTTGTGCGCGGTCGGCAAACACCGAGCGCGTGCCGGGCACTGCGCGCAGCAGGGCTTCGACTTGCGCCGCTTGCTTTTCCAGTTCCACCAGGTCGGGGCCGCTTATTTTCAAGCCAAGCGCGCTGCGCACGCCGGTGGACAGCATATCGATGCGGGTCTTGATCGGGAAGCCCCAGGAATTGGTCAGTCCCGCCAGGCGCACGGTTTCATCCAGCTTGGCGATCAGTTCAGCGTTATTTTTAGCCGAACCTGCCGGCCACTCCGAACGCGGCTTCAGCATGATGGTGGTTTCCATCATCGACAGGGGCGCCGGATCGGTGGCGGTATCCGCGCGGCCGGCCTTGCCGAACACGCGCGCGACTTCCGGCATGGCGGCGATGATGGCGTCGGTACGTTGCAGCAGGTCGGCCGCTTCGGCGGCGGACACCGACGGCAGCGTGGTCGGCATGTACAGCAGATCGCCTTCATCCAGCGGCGGCATGAATTCACTGCCAATACGGCTGAGCGGTACAGCGGTACTGGCCAGCAACAATACCGCCAGTACAATCGTCAGACGCGGACGATACAGTGCCGCATTCAGTAACGGACGGTAGACGCGCTTCAGCGCGCGGTTGACCGGGTTGGCCGATTCCGGCGGCAGCTTGCCCTTGATGGCGTAGCCCATCAGCACCGGCGTCAGGGTAATTGCCAGCATGGCGGCAGCGGCCATCGCGTAGGTCTTGGTGTAGGCCAGCGGTGCAAACAGGCGCGCTTCCTGGCCTTCCAGCGTGAACACCGGCAGGAAGGAGACGGTAATAATCAGCAGCGAGAAGAACAGCGCCGGGCCGACTTCCTTGGCGGCCTTGCGCACCACCGGCCAAATGTCGTCGCTCGGGCCGTGCTGCTCGAGGTGGCGGTGCATATTCTCGATCATGACAATCGCGCCATCGACCATGGCGCCGACCGCAATTGCAATCCCGCCCAGCGACATAATATTGGCCGATACACCTTGTACGCGCATGATCCACAGCGCGGCAAGTATGCCCAGCGGCAGGGTGACAATCGCTACCAGTGCAGAACGCAAACGGAACAAGAACACGCCACAAATCACCGCCACTACAATCGATTCTTCCAGCAACTTGTTGCGCAAGGTGTGTACTGCGCGCTCGATCAGCGAGGAACGGTCGTAGGTGGTCACCACTTCCACGCCTTCCGGCAGGCTCTTTTGCAACTGGGCGAGGCGCTGCTTGACGCCGGCGATGGTGCTCATGGCGTTTTCGCCGTGGCGCATCACGATGATGCCGCCCACTACGTCGCCCTTGCCATCCAAATCAGCCAGGCCGCGGCGCAGTTGCGGGCCGGTGCTGACGTTGGCCAGCTGTTTCAGGCGCAGCACGCCGCCCTCGGTGGCGATAGGAATGTCGTTGAAGTCGGACAGATTTTTCACGTAGCCGTCAGCGCGCAGCAGGTATTCGGCACGTGCCATATCCAGTGGTGCGCCGCCGCCGGAGCGATTGGCATCGGTGACGGCCTGCGCCAACTGCTCCATGCTGACGCCGTGCGCCGCAAGGCGGGCCGGATCAGCTTCGATCTGGAATTGGCGCGCCATGCCGCCCAGGCTGGCCACTTCGGCCACGCCGGGCACGGACTGCAATTCCAGTTTCAGGTAAAAGTCCTGCAAGGCGCGCAGGCGCGCAGGATCGGTGCGGCCGCTTTTATCGACCAGCGCGTATTCAAATACCCAGCCCACGCCGGAAGCATCCGGGCCGAGGGTTGGGACGGCGCCTGCCGGCAGACGGCCGGTGGTTTGGCTCAGCGTTTCGAGTATGCGCGAACGGGCCCAGTACAAATCAGTGCCGTCCTTGAAAATCACGTACACATAAGATTCGCCAAACATGGAGAAGCCGCGCACGGCGCGCGTGCCCGGCACCGCCAGCAGCGAGGCGGCCAGCGGATAGGTCAGCTGGTCTTCCACCAGTTGCGGCGCTTGGCCCGGTAGCTCGGTGCGGACGATCACTTGGACATCGGACAGGTCGGGCAGGGCGTCCAGCTTGATGCGGGTGAGCGATTCCACGCCGCCGATCAACAGCAACAGGCACGCTGCCAGCACCAGCAGGCGGTTGCGAATCGACCAGTCGATGACCCGGGCGATCATTACTTCATCTCCATGGCCAGGCTGGCCAGCATAGGAGCGGCGGCGGTGCGGGTGGCGCCGTCGAGCAGGAATTGGCCGTTGACGGCGACTTTTTCGCCTTCTTTCAAGCCGTTGTTGATGGCAACCAGGTCGTCGGTTTCGAGGCCGGTGCTGACTTTGACGCGGCGGAAGTGATCGCCGCTGTCGGCCACCACCACGAAGTCGCCACGGCCGGTGCGAACCACGGCGTCGCGCGGCACGGCCAGGTTGCGCTGGGGGGCGGACAGGATTTCAACGTCGGCAAAGGCGCCGGGACGGAACGCGCCGCGTGGATTTTTCAACGCCATGCGCAGCTTGGCGGTGCGGGTTGCTGGGTCAATTTGCAGCGTGGACAGCTCGATCTTGGCGCGCTGCATTGCGCTTTTGTCGATGCCCGAGCGGAATTGCACAGTGTCGCCGTTGTGCACCCATTCCAGTTGGTCGGGGAACAGCGATACCTCGGCCCACACCGTGCTGTAGTCGGCGTAGGTCAGGATTTGCTGCATCGGGTTGACGTAGTTTCCTTCGTGGAGAGTCAATTGCGTCACCACGCCGTCGCGCTCAGCGCGTACCGGCACCACGTCGATGATGCGGCGGGTTTTCTCCAGCTGGGCGACCAGGTCTTCGCTCAGGTCGGCGGCCAGCAGGCGCGAACGGGCACGGAATTTTTCCTTCGACAGGCTGCCGACCATGGCGGCATTCGAGCCCACCACGGTCATGCTGTCGCCGCCGAGCAGGCCGTCCTTGCGCGTCAACAGGTCGATGTATTCGCGCTGGCGCTGTTGCAGCTCCGGCGAGTAGATTTCGTACAGCACCTGGCCGCGGCGCACCGGTTGGCCGACGCCTTGCACGTGCACGCGGCGCAGCCAGCCTTCCACTTTTGGATTGACGGCGACGGTGGTGCTTTCATCAGCCGACAAGGTGGCGTAAGCGCGCACGGTGCGGTTCATCTCGGCCATGCTGACGGCGGCCAGCTGCACCCCCATGCGCTGCTGGGTGGCGGCATCAACGTGCACCATGTGATGATCGTGTTGATCATGCTTAGGTGCTTCGCCGCCTTGCGTGCGCACCAGGTTCATATTGCAGATCGGGCAGGTGCCCGGTTTGTCTTGCACTACCTGCGGGTGCATCGAACAGGTGTAAGTAGCGTGAGCAGAGTCCATGGGCGCAGCCGTCGGCTTGAGCGCGACGTGACCGTATTTGTAGCCCACCACCGAGATGGCTGCCAGCGTCAGGCCGGCGCCGGCAAGGAATCCTCTTCGATTGATGCCCATGTTGACTCTCCTTTTTTTGAATTCGGTTAAATGGCGGGCCGCAGCCCGCCATGTCAGTGCTTAGCGCACCAAGATGTTTTCGCCGCGACCCATTTTTGGATCAGCGTCTTTGGTGTATTGCAGGATGGCGATCGCGCCGGTCAGTGCTTGACGCAGCGAGTGGGTTACCAGGGCGTTCGCGCCTTCAACTGGCGAGATGATGTCGAAGCTAGCCGCATCGCCAGGGCCAACCACGTAGCTCTGCAGACCGGTCAGGGCGTTCTTCGGATTGCCGCTTGGGTAAACCTTGTCCCAGATACCAGCGATGGCGTGGAACGACGAGAACTCGTTCACACCGGCGTTGACGAAGTAGATACGTACGCGCTCGCCCGGTTTAGCTTGCAGCATGCGGGTTGCATCTGGATCGTGTACTGGGTCGTACTTGAAGATGCCGCCGTTGAACATCACGTTGGTCCACTTGTTGGCCATCATGTCGGCCTGGTTGTCCGGGTTGGCGTACAGTTCCGACTGGATCAGGACGTACTCGCGGTCCGCTTTCGGCATGGCCGATTTGTCTTTCGGATCAACGATGATGGCGCCGTACATGCCGCGTGCGATGTGCTGGATCATTGGATCAGCGCCGCAGTGGTAGTAGAAGATGCCTGGGTAATCGGCGCGGAAGGTGTAGCTGCCTTTCTCGCCCGGCTTCACTTGCTCGAAGTCCTTGACCACGTCCACGCGTGCTGCGTGGAAGTCGACCGAGTGCGAGTTCTTGCTGGTCTTGTCATTGGTCAGGGTGAACTCGACCACGTCGCCTTCTTCCACGTGGATCACCGGGCCTGGGACCATGCCTTCATAAGTCCACGAGCGGTACATGGTGCCCTTGTTGTCGATTGGGGTTTCGACTTCCTTGGCGGTCAGGTTAATCTTCACGGTTTTCGCTTGTACAGCGGCCGAACCCAGCAGTGCCAGCGCAACTGCGATACTCATACTCAGTTTCTTCATTTGTCTTCCTTGTGGTTGAAAATATTTGCTGCCTTACTTGCCGCCGGACTTGCTGACCACGCGCAAATAGGCAACCAGTTCCTTGATTTCGTCGTCGTTTAAAACTCCTTCCCATTTCGGCATTAATACGGACTTGCTAACGGCCAGGCCGCCGCCCTTGATTGCCTTGAACAGGGTCTCGTCGGGGGTGTCGCCCATGGCCTTGGTGTCGGTGTGATCGCGCGGCTTGACTGCCATGCTGGCGCTGTTGATGCCGTTGCCGTCGCGGTTGACGCCGTGGCATTGCACGCAGTAGGTGTTGTAGACCTTGATGGCGTGCGCCTCGTCGGCGCGCGCCGCGTCCATTGAGCACACGGCGATGCCCAGCGCCACCAGCGCATAAAAATGATTGAGCGAGAAGCGCATTATTTTTTCTCCCTCAAGGTGCTGATGTAGGCGGTCAGCTTTTGCAGGTCAGCCTCGTTCAGGCCGAGCGTCGGCATCCACGTGTGCGGATCGAACTTCTGCGGATTGGTGACGTAGGCGTGCACGAAGTCCGGTTGCAAGCGGTCGCCGGCGCTATACATCTCGGGCGCCGAGGTCGGCTTGTCGCCCGGCTTGGCGGCGTGGCACGAGGTGCAGCCGCGCAGCTTGGAGAACAGCATCGGCGCCATCGAGCCGCCCGGTTCGCCCTTGAACGCACCGGCCGTGACCAGGCCGTCGACCTTGAGCGCCATCAGCAGATCGGCAGCCGTGGCGGCATCGGCAGCCGACAGTTTCGGGTGGGCCGGCAGTTGGGCCGCATCGACCACGTCGGCCGATTTGTCGGCGGATGGCTTGACCGCCTTCGCATACATCACGCCGGCGGCGCGGATGGTGGTCGGGTTTTGCAGCCAGTTCACCAGCCACGGCTTGTTGAACTTGTTACCGGCGTAGTACAGGTCCGGGCCCTTGCGGTCCCACAGCCGTTCCAGCGAAGTGGACGACGGTTTGGTGATGGCGTGGCAGGCCACGCATTGCTGGCTTAGCAGATCCGCAGAATGTGCGGCCCCGCTGAAAGCCGCCAGCGCGGCAATCAGGATTCTCAATCGCATGGGGTACTCCTGGGTTATTGGACGGCTTGGCCCTTGAAACCGTCGTTGGTGTAAATGCCTGGGCCTTTTTTGAGCGATTCCTCGTAGTAGAAATTCGGCTCAAACTTTTTCTTCTTCCAGTCGTAGAAGTCGTCCGGCTTGATGCCCTCGTATTCGAGCACGCTCATGATGCCGCCCATCGGGCGATCGCCATTCATCACGTGGGAATCGACGTGGTCGTGGATCATCCACAGGCCTGGATTGTCGGCTGTGAAGATCACGTCGTAGCGTTCGCCTGGGGCGACGGCCAGCGTGTCGGCCTTGTACGGCGCCGGCAGCGGGAAGCCGTCCTTGAATGCGACGGTCATCACGTGGCCGTGCAAGTGGATGCTGTGCACCAGGTCGCCGGCGCCGATGAAGCGCATGCGCACCACATCGCCTTGCTTGACGCGCAGCGGCTGGTTATCCGGGAAGGACTTGCCGTTGATGGTGAAGTAGTCGAACTTGTCGCCCGGCAGGCCGCCGAAGCCCGGCTTGTCAGCCCACTTCGAGTCCCAGTCGGACAGCATCATGATGAAGTCCTTGGTGACGGTTTTTTCCAGCGCGGTCGGCTTTTTCGGACGCACGATGAACGGGCCCCACATGCCGCGCAGCACCACGTGCTCGTTGACGTTGACGTGGCAGTGGTACCACATGGTGCCCGACGGCTCGGCGATGAATTTGTAGGTGAAGCTTTCGCCCGGCTGGATCGGGGCCTGGGTGGTGCCGGCGATGCCGTCCATCTTCCAGGTGCCTTTTTGCAGCATGCCGTGCCAGTGGATCGAGTGCGGCAAGGCGGTCACGTTGTTGACGTTGACTTCAACCTGGTCGCCTTCATCGACGAAGAACAGCGGGCCCGGTACCTGGCCGGAAAAAGCGAAGGTATGGTACTGCTGCTTTTCCACCAGCGTGATGCGGGTGTCTTCGATATTCATATCGTACTTGCGCACGGCGGCCGCGGCAGTGGACGAGAGCAAAACGCCGGCGGTGCAGAAAGCGGCCAGTGCGGCCAGCCTGCGGAAGCTGGAAAAACGCGATGTCATGAGAACTCCTGTGTGGACAAGTGCACAATAACGTGCATTCAAAATACATCTTTAAGTCCGCTAAAAAGGCCGGACGGCCGGCCTGCTGAACCTGAAGAAGGTTTAATGATGTAAATGGTATACATGTTTAAAGCCGTGCGCAAGGGCTAATTTTTCTTATTTGCAATTATCCTTGCAACTTGAGGGGGCTCTGGAGAAAGCGGTTGACGAGCAGTGGTTATTGAAGTATTTTGAATGAATCTTTATCTCACCGGCCCGGCCATGCGACTCACTTCTTTTACCGAATACAGCCTGAGAACACTGCTGTATCTGGCAATGCACCGCGATCAACTGGTCACGATCCAGGACATTGCGGACACCCACAGTATCTCCAAGAACCACTTGATGAAAGTGGTGTACCAGCTCGGCGTGCACGGCTACGTGGAGACCGTAAGAGGGCGCCATGGCGGCCTGCGCCTCAAGCAGGAGCCGGGCGAGATCAACCTCGGCAAAGTGGTGCGCGAGACTGAAACCGACTTCCACATGGCCGAGTGCTTCGCTGCCGGGAATACCAGCTGCCCGCTGTCCAGCGCTTGCCGCTTGAAGAATGCGCTGGGCATGGCCGCCTCGGCCTTTCTCGCCACGCTCGACCAGCAAACGCTGGCGACTTTGCTGCCAGAACCTGCGCCGCCGGCGGGTCAGGCGCCGCTGCATTTTCACCCGCTGGAGCGCAAGGCCGCCCCAGCGGGCTTCACTACCGGCTAGTTGACGACTTGGCCGTTACGTTTGCGGCGGCGTGCCACCAATCCCAGCAAACCCAGGCCGGCGCCGAGCATCAGCGTTTCGCTCGGCTCCGGCACTGCGCTAATGCTGATGTTGTCGAGCGCGACGTCGAAATTGACGAAGTCGGACACCACACCCGGCATGGCCGTCGAGAACACCAACTGATCGACCGAGGCCAGGATGTTCTTGAAGGTGCGGTCGCTCGGCAGTTCGGGATGCATGTCTTCCGAGATCGCGCCGTAACCGCCCCAGCCCGCCGGCAAGCCCTTGGACTTGGTGTCGGCGATCGTTACCGAGAAGTGCTGCAGCGGCTTGTTGGGATCGAAGTCGCCCAGGTAGTACCAGACGCTTGAATAGTTCAATCCCGCCGGCGGCGTGTCGTAGTCGCGCATCTCCACGATCAGTGGCCGGGTGGTCTGGCCGAAGCCGAAGTAGCTGACATCCTTGGTGTAGACATCCAGGCTGATGGTCACGGTCTTGCTCGTCCCGTAGTTGCCAGTGAAGTTGGCGTCCTTGGTGGCGAAGGTGATCACCTGGTCTTCGATCTTGGTATGCATGGCCTTGGTCGGGCTGATCAGGTCGTCAAACTTGGTGCCGCCGGCGCCGTTCGACGCTTGCGGGCCTACCCAGCCATGTAGATTGCCGGAGAAGTCGACGGTGGTGTTCTTGGGATCGGCCAGCGCGGTGCTGCACGCCGTACCCAGCAATACTGCCAACAAGGTATTCATGGTTTTCATGTGTTTGGCTTTCATAAAAGGTCGGGTTATTTGCGGCTATCGCGTTTCGGCGCGCGGGCCAGCATGGCGGGCTGCGGCACGGTGTCGCCGGTATCGACGTGGATCACGGTGCTGGTGGCGCGGCGCACGCCAAGCTCCAGCAAGTCCATGGCGCCCAGGTAGCGCGTGCCTGGTTGCAGGCCGGACCAGGTCAGGGCCGCCGTGGCGCTACTGCGGTTCTTGACCGTGGTCGGCACCGCCGCCTCCAGATTGCCGCCGCGGTCATTGGCGGTGACGTGCGCGGTCGATAGCTGGAACTCGCTGGAGACGCCGTTTTTCAGCTTGTAACCGAGCACGCACACGCGGTAGGTGCCGGCAGCTGGGTCGCGCAGCAGCACGGTCTCGTTGGAGCCGTCATGCAGCGCGATGCCGGCAATCTTGCCGCTGCTGTCCAGCACGGCCAGGTCGAGGTCGTCCTTGCCGTTGCCGCTGGTGTCGCGGTCGAACAGCTCGAAGCGCGCCGCCAGCGTGTCGGCCGGGATCACGTATGGCGTGACCGACACCCCTTGGCTGCTGCTGTTGCAGGCAGCAGCCACTTGCAGCGCGGTGTCGACGCTGTCTTCGCCGGCCTGATACACCGTCAGCGTGGTCTTGGTGACCGGCTTCAGGCCACCCGCAACCACGCCCAGCTTGCCGCTGTAGTCGGTGCCGATCGACAGCAGCTTGGTGTCGGTGACGCGGGTGCTGCGCACCGTCGGCGGGGCCGTCAGCGAGGTGGCGGATATGGCCACAATGGGACTGCGCACCGTATGCGTGCCATCGCTCCAGCTCAGCGAACCAAACTGCCAAGTCCGATCCGGGGCGGTGGTGCGCTTCAGGGTGACCGTGAAGCTGGCCGTGGCGCCCGGCGCGATGGTCAGGCTGGCAGGCTGCACCGTGGCCTCGTAGCCTTGCATGCTGATGCTGGCGTTGTAGGTCGCGGTCTGGCTGCCGACGTTGGTGACGGTGCGCTTCACGGTGGCGGCGGTCAGCACGTTGCCGACCGCGATCGCGGCCTGGTTCAGATCCGCCGCCGCGCTGGCGCCGTAGCCGCATTGGTCGGCGTTGCCGCGCCCGCACAGGTACTTCTTGTAGTCGATGGCGCCGGCGTCGTAGACGAGGCCGGGATCGTTGGCGCGGTTGGGCAGCACATTGCCGGCGCCCTGGCCCCAGGGCAGGGTGCCGGCAGTGCTGTCCGTCAGGCCATCTGGCAGGGTGTTGCGGGCGCTGGTCATCAAGGCCGACTTGATGGCCGCCGGGCTCCAGCCCGGATGCTGCTGGCGCAACAGTGCGGCGAGGCCGGCCACATGCGGCGTCGCCATCGAGGTGCCGTCCATGAAGGCCCACACTTGCTGCGCCGGCAGGGTGCCGGCGATGATCTCGCTGCGCTGCTCCGGCGTCAGTTCTGGCGACACGCCGGCCAGGATGCTGACGCCGGGTGCGGCCAGGTCGGGCTTCATGACGTTGGTGTCGTCGCCGCTCGGGCCGCGCGACGAGAAGCCGGCGATTACCGGCGCCGAGCCCGGCACGGTGGTGATGATGAAGGCCGACAGCGCGGCGCTGCCGCTGCCGGTGGCCGCGTAATCGGCGATCTTCAGGCCGTCGGCGTTGCTGACGTGCACCGTTGGCACCGAATGAATCTCGGCCACCAGGCCGCCGCCGTTATCGACCAGCACCATGCCGACCCCGCCGGCTTCCTTGACCGCCTTGCTCTTGTCGACCCGGTCGTTGATGCCGCGCTCGCAGACGACGATCTTGCCCGCCACTTTGGCGGCGTCCAGGATCGGCGCGCCGAGATTCCAATCGGCGCTCGGGCACAGCGGCGCGGCCAGCGGATCGGTGTTGGGCAGCACGGCGTCCTGCGCGCGGATCATGGCGGTCTTGGGCAAACCGTCCTTGTTCAGCGAGGCCCCCTTGAAGCTGCGGCCATCGGCCAGCGTCAGCGTCGATTGCAGCTGGCGGTCGTGGGTCGATGCCGCGACCGTGGTCAACCACGGGCTGACGTGCGACAGCGTGCCATTGTCCGGCCCCTCGTTGCCGGCCGCCGCCGCCACGAACACGCCGGCGTTGGCGGCATTGAGGAAGGCCAGTGCCACCGGGTCTTCGATGCTGGCCCCGCCGCTGATCGAGTAGTTCAGCACGTGCACGCCGTCGGTCACCGCTTGCTCGATGGCTGCCACGCTGTCGGTCACCCAGCAGCTGTTGAAGCCGCGCGGATCGTCCCAGGCCTCGGCGTTCCAGCACACCTTGTACATGGCGACGCGGGCGCGCGGCGCGATGCCGCCGGCCTTGCCCATCGGCAGGCCATCCACGGTGGTGGCGACGCCGTGATTGCCGGCCGCCGTGGATGAGGTGTGGGTGCCATGGCCGCCGTGGCCGGCGTTGCCGCCCAGGCCATCGCGCGCCGAGTTGAAATCGCTCCAGTGCAGCACGTTGTTCTGCGCCAGGAAGCCCTCGTTGAAGTAGCGGGCGCCGATCAGCTTGTTGTTGCACAGCGCGGCGTCGAAGCCTTCGCCGGGCTGGCAGGTGCCGCTCCAGCCGGCTGGCGGCGCGCCGTAAACCACGCTCGCGCTGCGGTCGAGCGTGGGGACGCCGCTGCCGTCCGCGCGGTCGGTAAAGGCCAGATTCTCCGGCCAGATACCGCTATCAATTACGCCCACGATAATATCCTCGCCGGCGCTGGTCACGCCGCCGGCCTTGCTCCACAGGCCATCCGGCTGATCCAGCCCGAGGAAGGTTGGCGTGTAGCTGGTGACCAGGTGGCGCGGCTCGTCGGGCGTCACGCTGAGCACGCCGCTATTGGCGCGCAGCGCGCGCACCTCGGCATCGGTCAGCAGGGCGCTGAAACCATTCAGCACCACGCTGTACTTGTGCAGCACCGGCGCGGCCGCGACCAGTGCGGTCACGCTGGCCTGTTTGCCTTGCAGGTAGGCGCTGTACTGCTGCACGGCCGGCGCCGACAGGTTAAGCCGCTTGCCGTTGGCCGGCTGCGTCGCTTGCATGCCGGCGACACCGCCCGAGTAGGACGAGATCGGCTTGTCGCCCAGCTGCACCAGGTAGGCGCGGCGGACGTCGTCGGCGCGGGCGGGCAGGGTGGCCAATACCAGCATGACGCTGGCCACGCCCAGGCGCAGGGCAAAGTGGGGGATGCGGGGCGCGCTCATGCTGCGGCTCCTTGGGCGGAGGCGGCAACCTGGCGGCGGCGTGACAGCCAGCCCAGTCCCAGCAAGCCCGACCCCAGCATCAGCCAGGACGAGGGCTCAGGGACGGCCGAAACCTCGATATTGTCGATGCCGAACTGGCCCTTGAGATTTTCAAACGCGGTGCAATCGCCATCGAAATTGCACGAGAAGCCGAAGAAATCGATGGCTACGAACTGCTGCGAGCCGAACTCCTGGCTGGTAACGAAGTGGGCGAAATCGAAGCCGGTGGTATTGAAATCACGTCCTTGCAGCTCGAAATCCTGCCAGATGGTGCTGTTGTCGGCGCGGAAGCCCTGCACCCGCAGCACGCCGGCCACTGGCTGGCCCAGGCCTTCGTAGATGCCGCCGATGAAGCTGGCGTCGAACGATTGCAGCGAGAAGGCCTGGCCGGCCTTGCTGTGCTCGATCTCGATGATGCCGTCGTTGAGGGCGGCGTAGTAGCTGCTCGGATTGCCGACGCCGCAGGCCAGCGCGACGCAGGCGCCGCTGTTGCTGGCGCCGTCGATGATGGCGCCGACCAGCGATCCCGGTGCGGGATCGAGGGCATAGCCATGTACCACGTAATCGCCTTGGGCAAAGCCCTCGGCGTCCTTGATGATGCCCGACAGGGGATTGCCGTTGGCGTCTTCAAACGCCAGCTTGTCGGCCATGGCGGGCAGGGCGGCCATGCAGGCCATGCCAACCAGGGTATTGAGGGATGTTCGGCTACGACTGAATTGTTTCATTATCGACCTTCTTTAACGTTTTTTATCCCACTGCCAGCCGCTTGTGACAGCCGGCAATCTCTGGCCCATGCTCTATGGGTTGCAAAAAAAGGTAGCAAATAACATATTTACTTAACCATCGATTAATTGTAATGGTTGAGTAACAATTGTTACGATAGGCTTGCTGAGAGGCGGCACGGTTTTTTCTTGTTGCGCAATTGCCACGTCGACAATCTTCGGTCGTGGCATTTAATCGACATTACTACTTATATTGTCGATTAAAACCACTGTATGAAATACTGTATAATGCAGGAATGCCACCAAAGAAATTCGACCTCATCAACCTGGATCCATTCCCTGCCCACAGTGACGGCGCTGAACAACGCCGTTGGCGCGACCCGGACGCCTTGCGCACCATTGCCGAAGACGCCATGACCGATGCTCGCACCGATAGTGAAATTGCAAGGGAGTTCATCAGTCATGGCGAATTAGGCCCAAAATCCATCGCCAATACCCAAAAAGAGCTGTTCAGGTTTTTGACGTGGTGCCGGGAGGAGACAGGCAAAACCCTGCGACAATTGAACGTCGCCGATCTCAATGGCTACAAAGAATTCCTGAAATCGCCGCCACAGGACTGGATTTCGACGACGAAATGGCCACGAGACGATCCACGCTACCGGCCGTTCAGCGGGCCGTTGTCGGACGCCAGCCGGCGCCAGGCCATGATTGCGGTCAAAGGTTTGTTTGCGTACGCAGCGCACACCGGTTATTTGCGGCGAGATCCGGCGGCGCTGGTCAAGCACGTTAAAACCGCCAATGCCAGCCGCATCACGCGCTATTTGACGTCCGACGCGCTGGAACTGGCGCTGGCCACGGCTGCCGGGCGCGTGGCCGAGACGCCGGCCGCCGTACGCCGCCGCGAGCGCGATCATTTCCTTTTGAGCGCGTACATCCACACCGGCGCGCGGCTGAACGAAATCGTCAGCGCCAACATGGGCGCGCTGTACACCGAAGGCAACGGCCGCTGGTGGCTGGACGTGCTCGGCAAAGGCAACAAGCCGCGCCGCTTGCCGGTGCCGCCGGCGATGCTGGCCGCGTACCGCCAATACCGCGCGGCGTTCGGCATGCTGCCGCAAACCGTGCGCAGCGACGATACGCCGCTGGTATTGTCGAGCCGCGGCGGCGCGCTGGTGCGCATCACCGATGAAGCGGCGTCCGACGCGATTAAAACCATCTTTGCGGCAGCAGCGAGCGCAGCGGATGGTTTGGGCGATGCAGACATGGCGGCGACGTTGCGACAGGCGTCAGCGCATTGGTTAAGGCACAGCATGCTGACGAATCATGCGAACAACGGCGTGCAACTAAAAACGCTGCAAGAGACCGCCGGCCACGCCAGCATCGCCACAACCGCGGCGTATCTGCACAAGACAGATAACGAACGCCATGATGAGATTTTGGCCTCTGTGAACGCCGCCAAGGAATCTACGTAATTTCGCATAATTTATAGAAGTCTAAACCGGCCTTTACTGCCTATTGGCGCGCCGCAAACCTAGGCTGGGCGCGGGCCGCAGCCCAATAGGAGGTTACGAAAAGACTCGGAAAATTTTTCCATAACACCGGACCAGCGCTCACGTTGTTCCGGGGTCTTTGCGCGTTCTGCATTCGCTTGGGCGATCACGCTCAATGGGTGAAGTTTGAGAATTTCGGCAACGGTGAGCGCAACGTCATCGCTGAAAGTTACGCCACCTTGTTGAAGGCGACTGACCGCGCTACGGGTAACGCCGAGACGCGCAGCAAGCGCGTAGTCCGAAGTAATGCCAGTAGCGGCCTTGACCGCTTTCAAATATTCGATGGTGTTCAAGATAGCTCTCCTCAGGGCTAGACCGTAACCGGTTACGGTATGACGTCATGATAGGTCAACGTCAACAGGACTGCAACGGTGTGCGCCCTGAACGTACAGATCGCTTGACGCGTTGATTGGCCTTGACGTATTCTCCGCTTGTCGGGCGGAAATCTCCGTCCCTCCTCAGGCATAGAGCGGCTCTGCCCGCCCGCCCGACTTTCTCGCCTGAGGTAACAAGCTACGCAAAACTGCCTGAGGAGGCTGCAATGTCTGTTACACAAGATTACAAAAAAGAGAACTCGCTCGCACCTTCAACGTGGCGAGTTCTTCGTCGCATCGGTGGATTCGAAGCCGAGAGCGCGAAGCGCGCCATCCAGCACCGCAAGGAACTCCGGGCGGCGCTGGTCAGCGGGAAGACCGTTGATGATGTCCATAATCTCCAAGGCCAGCCCATGAGCCACTTCGTCATCCGTCGCATGGACGGCGATAAGTTCGCCAAGTTGAAAGCCGACATGGCTCAGGCCCGCAATGATCGCATCGCTCTTTGTACTCACATTCCCTCCGATAAAAAAGTTAGTAGTTTAGCAGCACTCAAGAATGCCGCGTGCGTCGTGGCCGGATGCTTGCTACTCATGAGCGGCCCGATCCTGTCTGCGTTCGGCGTGCTGAAAGGCTGACCATGAACGCCCCCATCAAACTGACTAAGCCGGAAAAGGTCGAAGTGCGCGCCGCGCTGGATGGGCGCGAGGGCGCTATCCGCAAGGCGTTGGCCGTCATCGCGGCCGACAAGAACCCGCGCGCATACGATGCGCTCAAAGCTGCGTACACCAACTCGCTTGAAATGATCGGCGCTATCCGTAACAAGGTACGCGTATGAGAGACCACAAAGACCAAGTCACGGCCGAAATTCCCGGAGTCAAGCCGCTGCCGAAACCACGCGAAAGAAAGTACGCCAACGACGCCGAAAAACAGGCAGCGTACCGCGCGCGCAACCATCTGGTGATGCGGACGATCAGCATACCGGCCGAGGTTGACGAGGCGCTGCAAGCGGCGCTGAAAAAGAGCGGCAAGGGCATCAGCGAGACCGTCGTCAAGCTGTTGCGCACTCAACTCCTGCGGAAGCGCTGAACATGGATGCGCGGAAGATCACCAAAAAGCAAATGAGCGCTCTAGCTTGGCTGCTGCTATCGCGGGACGGCACGGGCTATCAGTTCGTGGTTGCTAACCCTGAGGTGCGCTGGGAAATCGTTGTTGATCGAAATAGGAGTCGCGTCCGCATCTACGGAAACTACATGCTCGTGTTTGAGCAGTCGCGGAAGAACTTGCTGTTGCTATGCAGCCTGAAAGGAATCAGCCTGTGAAATCCTTTGCTCCCGAACTCGCGGCCATTGCCGCCGTCAACGGCCCGGTGCTCAACCGCGCCGAACTGGAAACCAAGGCGCTGTGCGACGCGCTGGCGGCCACTACGGCGCACATCAAGACCGTGCCGAAGGACGTGCGCGTTGAGCGCGGCGCGGATGCTGTCGCGGCCGTGGCAACGCTGGCCGATATCGAGGCGGTGCGCGCCGCGTTCTGGAGCAAGGCCCCCATGCTGGTGCGCGAGGTGGCGGTGATGTCGGTAGGGATGGATGCCAAGCGCGCAGGCGACAACCTGAACAAGTTCAACGCGCTGGAGCGCGGCCGCATCAACGTGGCACTGCAAAAGCTGATGCTCGGGCTGACGCAGGTACAGCGCTGCATGGCTGGCGGCAAGATGCCGGCCGGCCGTGCCGCTGGCGTGATGGATCACACGGCCGGCCTCGCTGACACCGGCAACCACTGGACCGCGCACTGATGATCCCGCATGACTGGGTGGAGCCGGCCAGCGCGCCGAAGCGCGGCATCCCGCGCCGGATGGCTGGTGCCGTGGGCAAGCTGTTCGCGGGCGACCGAAAGAAGGAAGAAACCATAGAGGCGCTGGCGTGGGACGATCAACGCGTGCCGCTGGCCGTGGATGGCGTGCAGGTAGGCGAGGGCGCTTTCCACCATGCCGCCGAAGCGGCCGCGCGCGAGTGCTACGCGATCTGTCATCGCGTGCAAACGGCCGATGCGATCCTGATCGCCATTGGCATGGTCTGCCGCCGCCGTGGCGTGCCGGTGCCGCGCGGCGACACGTTGGCGAGCGTCATCGCCCGCGCCGTGGACAAGGGCTGGTGGCTGCGCCAAGTCCGCAAGGAATGGACGCGACGATTTGAGCACATATCCATCGCGCTGGGCCTGACCTACGTCAAGACCGATCCCTACATCAGCCGGGAAATGGCAATCGTGCAGGAGGCCCGCAACCGCGAGAACGCCAAGTTGCTGGAGAACTGCACGGCCGTCAACGAGCACGGCCAGTCCTACACGCTGGCCGAACTGGCCGCCACCGGCATGGGCAACAAAACGCTTCGCCGCGGCGAATTGATGCTGCGCATTCGCGGCTTCGAAGAGATCGCGGACGGCCTGCGCCACGTTGGCATGTTCTGGACGATCACCTGCCCGTCGAAGTTCCACAGCGTGGGCGGCACCAACGAGAAGTACCAGAAGGCCGGCGCGCCCACGCCACGCGATGCGCAAAAGTACCTGGTCGGCGTGTGGGCCAAGATGCGCGCCGCGCTGCACCGCGCCGGCATCCAGCCCTACGGCTTCCGCATCGCCGAGCCGCACAGCGACGGTTGCCCCCACTGGCACATGCTCCTGTTCGTGGCGCGCGAGCACGCCGACCAGATGAACGACATCATCCGCACCTACGCGCTGGAAGAGGATGGCGACGAGGCCGGCGCGCAGAAGAACCGCGCCAAGCTGGTGGCAATCGAAGCGGGCAAGGGCACCGCCGCCGGCTACATCGCCAAGTACGTGGCGAAGAACATCGACGGCCACGGCGTGGGCGATCACAAGGCATTTGAAAACGGGAGTACCTATGTGGTGGCGAACGATATTTTTGGCGATCTGGAAATTACTGCGTCACAGCGAGTCACCTACTGGTCTCAGGTATGGGGAATCCGCCAGTTTCAGCAAATCGGAGGCGCGCCTGTTGGCGTATGGCGTGAGCTACGCCGGATTGAACAAGGGGCCGTGGCGCAAGCGCCGGAAGCGCTACAAGCGGCTTGGGCAGCGTGTCAGAAAATTGAATCGCCTAATCCAGCAGTCGCAAAGCAAGCCAGCTTCGCGGCTTACTTGGAGGCCCAAGGCGGGCCTACGGTGGGTCGTAGAGCCGCTATCCAGATCGCGGCAAGGGAAGTAACGGTAGAGGGGCGCTACGGCGTCTACACGGCCGCTAAACCGGTCGGCGTGTACTGCGTGAGCCAGCCGCACGCGGTGTATGAGGGCGTGCACTACCGCTGGACGATCACGCGGCCGGGAGAGTCGGCCGGGGTTGCCTTTGACCTTCCTCGGACTGGTGTAAATAACTGTACGCGGCGCGCGGCAGAGAAGCCGTTCTGGGAGGGTGCCGAGCGCGGATCAAGCGATTTGCGCGTGAACTGGGAGTACCAGAAAAACAGGCCGATCAGGCCGGAGCCAGAAATTTTACAAATGTACCGTCGATATCGGCGGCGTTTGGAAGGCGCGCCATCGGCGCATCTGGAGTACCTGCTCAAAAAGTACCCATCCAAGGAGTAACAATGCACGAAAAAATCAAGCGGGCGCTGGTGCTCGCGCCGTTCTTGCCGAAGTCGGTCAAGGACTTGCTGTTGGAAATTGGCGCGGAGTTGGACCGCCTGCGCGCTGAGGTAAATGAACTGCGGTCGAAAATCGAAAAGGAGTAACAAGCTATGGGTCAACCTGTAACGAAGTATACCGGCGTCATGACGCCGGTCAAGGTCATCAACGAAAAGCTGGACCTGCACGGTCAAGCTGGCTACGTAGTAGAGCCAGCCAAGACCGATGACGGCGAGGTGGGCGTCAAGATGGACGTGGACAACGAAATCTACCAGTTCGCCCTGGGCGATCTGGAAGCGCTGGTTTAACCGGAAGGGAGCGGAAAATGGCCGTAGTGAAAAAACGTCTTGGATTTATTCCATGCCCTTGCTGCGGCCATCCCGTCGCAGTACGTGAAAACGAAGCCGGCACGCTGACCATAGCGTGTGACGGATGCGATATCTCCGCCTTCGCAAAGAAGGGGACAGAGGCCGCCAGCAAGTGGCGCGCCGCGTTGCCGGCACCAGTTCCTAAGGAAGAGTCCCAAGAGGCTACCAGCACGCCGCCAGCGACGGCACCGGCACCAGTCCCAGCGCGGGCAAAAGCGCCAGCGCCAGTGCCGCCTGTGGCGAAGCCTAAGGCGGCCGGTCCGTTCGCTTTCCTGTCGAATAAGGGGGCATGATGAGCACCGAACTGGACGGACTGGAAATGCAAGCCGGCATGCTGGACGGCCAAGCGGCGGCCAGCACGCCGGAAGGCATGGCGGCGGCGCAAGCGGAAGCGCAAGCGGCGTCGCTGATCGAGACGAACGGCCAGACCGTGGCCGGCGTGCTGCAAATGGGCGCGACGATGATCGGGCCACTGTATCCGCGCGTGGCCGCCGTCTACACGCCGGAGGTGTGTCAAAGCGTCGGCATGGCGCTGGGGCCATTGCTGGCGAAGTACAACGTCGACCTGGGCGAGTGGGGCGGCAAGTACAAGGAAGAACTCAAGGCCGCTTTCGTGTGCGTGCCCATCGCCATGGCGACCGTCAAGGCGCTCAAAGAAGATGTGGCAGAAAACCAGAAAGCACACCCGGTTGCGCCAGCGCTGGCCGAGGCGGTGGCCGATCCGAAGCTACAGACCGGACTGAAGCCGGGTGATTTCGGCTACGTGGAAGGCATGAGCGGCTGATGCAAACTAACCAGTCAAACAATGCGGACGTGGTAGCCGTTATCGGCGCGACTGGTAGCGGCAAGGGCGTATACATCAAAAACTACTGGCTCAGGAAATCGGATAAGCGGCTGCTGATCTGGGACTACATGCGCGAGTATGGCGCGTTCGTGGGACTCGCCACGGAGCAGCTTGCGCCGGTAATCGCCTCGGTGAAGGGCAAGCAGTTCAAGACCGCGTTCCAGCCGTCATTCGATGACAAGACGCGCAAGCAGCAGTTCGACATCTTTTGCAAGGCGGCCGTCCACGCCGGCAACGTCGCGCTCATTGTAGAGGAACTGTCCTTTGTTACCTCTCCATCGTTCGCGCCGGCCGGCTGGAAGATGGTGTCAAGCGTCGGGCGTCACAAGGGCTTGCGCGTGGTCGGTGCCAGTCAGCGGCCGGCGCAGGTCGACAAAGCTTTCTGGTCGAACTGCACCGAAATTCACTGCGGCTTCCTGAACTACGAAGAAGACCAAAAGGTGATGGCAAAGGTGCTAGGCGTAACAATGGACGAGGTGAAGTCCCTTAAGCCGTTGGAATATATCCACAAAAACGTGCGGACGAAAGAAATAAAAAGGGGCTTCGTCAAGGTTCCTTAGGAACTGTTCCTAAGGCGGGAAATTCGCTTTGTCAGCGGAAAAAAAAGAAAGTGGGCACGTCTCTGAACGAGTCCACTTTTTTACTTTTGGGAACCTGACAAAATGAACCTGACTTCCGCTGATATGACCAAGCTCGGCATTGCGCTGGGCATCTGCTTCGCCCTGTACAAGTTCGGCCCTAACGATGCCATCAAGGCGGCCGGTCTGGCTGTCGGCGCGGTAGTAGTCGCCAAAAAAGTCCCGTACGTCTCGGCTGCACTGTAAGGAGAACGGCATGGGCGCACGCTACAAACTCCTGTCCTTCAACAACGTGCAAGCCACGGGCTTGGCAAACGTCGATCTAGACGGCCTGAAAGGCACCACCATCGAGCGCATTGTGCTGCAACTGGGCGGCACCACCTTCACCAAGTCGATGCTGACCGGCATCCAGTTGAAGGCAAACGGCAAGGTGATCTTCGATACCACCGGCGCGCGCATCGACACCCGCATGCAATATCGCGGCATCACTGCCAACGCCAATTTCCTGACGATCGACTTCTCGGAAATCCGTGCGAAGACCGAAAACGGCCAGAGCATCGGTGCAATCGACACCACGGCCGGCATTTCCAGCCTGAAGCTGGAAGTACAGATCACCGGCGCGACCGCGCCAACGCTGCAAGGCTGGGCGGAAGTCAGCCCGCCGCAACTCGACCAGGTCAACGTGCAAACCCGTGGCCTGATCGCCCGCGTGCACTCGGCCAGCCAGACCATCGGCGCGGCGGGCCAGTTCGCGCTGACCGTGCCGCATTTCTCGGTGTCGGACGGCGGCTCGATCTTCAAGCGCATTGCGATCTTCTCGGCCAACATGAACGCCCTGTTGATCAAGAAAAACGGTGTGATCTACGAGGACAGCACCAAGGCGATGAACGACTACCAGCAGAACGAGTACCGCAAGGTGCCGCAAGCTGGCGTGTACATGATGGACTTCATCATCGACGATAACCAGTCGCAGGTCTTCAACGGCCGCGACGCCCAAACGCTGGAAATTTTGGGCACGTTCTCGGCCGGCGAGACCATCATCATCGAGTCCGAAGTGCTGGAGCCGGTGGGCGCGTTCTAAGGTGGCCCCATGGATGATGATTACAACTCGCCAAGCGTAGTAGAAGACACCGGCCGGTGGTCCGCATGGGCGCTGTCGCGTTTCGGTAACGCGATTGACGCCTACGTTGATCGCGCCATCCTCGGGCCGCAATACCTGAACGGTGGCGCACAGCAGTTCGGCCAAGACCAGTACGGCAACCTGTACCCGCTCGGCAAGCCGACCGGGCAGGTCGTCGGCCAAGTACAGCCGAACAGCCAGCAAATCAGCCCGCTGATGCTGCTGCTGATCGTTGGCGCTATTGTCCTCGTGGCGTCGAAGTAATGGCGGCGGCAACTGATCCGTGGTCGGCCGGCCTGATGGCGCTTGGCAGCATTGCCAACGCCGGCAAGGCCGCGCCGACTTCGGCTAACCAGCAAAGCACGGCCACTTTCGACAACAGCAACTGGAACGTGGTGATCGGCGGCGGTCAAGCGTCAAACACCAAGACCGGCATGCCGGCCGCCTCGCAGGTGGTCGGCGCGGTGGCGGCGTCGGCCGGCAGTCTCCTATCCAATCCGGTATTCATTATCGGCGTGGGGGTCGCCTTGTTCCTCGCTCTGAAACACAAATAGGGGTAGCCAATGGGTATCTTGAGCGGTGGTAACAGCAGCAGCACCAACAACACCACCAACAACAATTACGACAATCGCTCGGTAATAACCAACACCACCAGCAACCTCGATCTGGCGAACAAAAGCACCAATACGGATAGCTACAACACCACGATCAACAATCTGGACGGCGGTGCGATTGGCGCGATGAAAGATGTCGCGCTCGGCGCGTTCGATTACGGCGACCACCTGTTTGACCGGGTGACCCTGACCGTCAACAACGCGCTGACATCGACGCAAAACGCATTCGACGCGGCTGCGGGTTTTCAGAAAGATGCGCTGACCGGCGCGCAAAGTGCGTTCGCCTCGGCAACGAAGGCGGCGGCCGATGCGTATAAAAATTCGGACACCAGCACCAAGACCGCGTACGCCACGGCGGCCGAGGCGATGGGGTCCGCCTACGCTGACGCCAAGGGAACTACCAATGCACAGAAGTCCATCATCATGGGCGTGCTGGCCGTGGCCGCGCTGATGGCGCTGGCGCTCATGCAAAAGAAAGTGGGTTGATATGCAATACGATTTCAGCTTGAACGCGAACGGCGGCCAGAACATCGATGCAACCGGGGCGTACGTCAAATACAAGTCCGGGCTGGGCGCGATCCGCGTCAAGTTCAGCACGGGCGGCTATGTGGACCTGACGCCGGGGCAAGGGATCCGGCTGAAAAAGCAGGAATTCAACAGCCTGAACCTGACCGATAAAAGCGGCAACGCCAACCAGGGCGTGCTGGTGATTGGCGATGTTGAATTTCAGGACGACACGATTGTCGGCGTCGTGTCCATCGTGGACGGCGGCAAGAACAACACGCTCTCGCAGAGCTGCTTCTTGGGCAACACCACCACGGGGACGGTGGCGAGCAACTACAACTTGGCCTGCCTGATCAACGATTCCAGTAGCGGGAAAAATGTCATCGTTGAGTCCGTCTCGATTGCGCTGAACTCCGCAGCCGCAGTGTCTTTCCATCGCGTAGGTATTTCGCCGGCGGCCAACAATCACGCGCAAAACAAGTACGCAAAGATTGCGGGGGAGGTGGCGTCAAAAGCCTTTATCGAGTCGAACATCACCACAGACCTGAATGCGCTCAATGTAGCGGTGCGCCGAGAATACATCGCTGGCAACCAGCCGCGTGATTTCAAGCCAGCCGAGCCGCTGATTATCCCACCGGGGATGGCGCTCGTTATCGCCAACAACACGCTGGCGGCGGGTATGTCGGTGAACTGGGAATTCCGCGAGGACCCGCTGTAATGCGACCGGTGCTGATCATCGGGGCGGCCATGGTTGCGCTGGCGGTGGCCTACTTCATGCGGCCGGGGCCGCGTGTGATCGATGGGGAGTCGGACGCGGCACCGGACTTGGAAGACTACGGCCAGCAAGTCATCGCGCTGGCCGATGCATATACGGATGAGTACAGCATGGACAACAACAAGGCGGCTTTCCTGATGGGGATTCGACTGGGCGAGGGGACGTTACCGGAGACGGGCTACAGCACGTTGATGGGCGGCGGCCAGTTCGATAACTTCGCCACGCACCCGGCGCTCGCCGGCTGGCGCGGCACGCCGCTATCGGATGCCATGTGCGCAAACGCTAGCTTCGGTCCGGGATGCGTATCGACGGCGGCCGGTGCCTACCAAATCAACAAGCCAACGTGGAACCGCGTGGCGGCCAAGCTGGGCTTGGCGGACTTCACGCCGGAAAGCCAAGACGCCGCCGCCTGGTTCTTGATCGAAGAGAAGGGCGCGGCAGCCGATGTGCTGGCCGGCCGCACAGCAGAGGCAGTCGCCAAGGTGCGCAAGATTTGGGCATCGTTGCCGGGTGCCGGATACGGACAGCACGAAGTGTCGCTGACCGCGTTCAACAACGTATTCGTACAATCGGGGGGTGTACTCGCATGAGTAACAATCTACTGTTGGCGGGCCTGATCGGTGCCGCCGTATTTCTCGTGGTGCGCAAGCAAGCAAAGGCGGCGACGGTACAGCAACCCGGTGCGCCGGTTAGCTTCACCGCCCAGCAGCCGCGCAACACCAACATGCCGACCGCAAACGTCAACAGCGATATGTGGACGCGCTTGCTCGGCGCGAAGTGGACCGACCTAGCGGCCGGCAGCGCCTTCATTGGCCGCAACATCTTTGGCCAAGCGACCAGTAGTGACGGCAAGCCGATTTCCAGCACTGATTTTTACTACCAGCTACAAGCCGGCGACGTGGTGGACCTGCCTGAGAACGTGATCGGCGGCGGCTCGCTGCCGTCCGGCGTGGACACCCTGTTTGACTGGGGCGCGACCTCGGGCGATGACGGATTGAGCTGGGACGATATCCGGGGGCTGGTATGAGCCTGAAATCGGACATTCTGGCGGTCACGCTTGCCGGGGCCGTGCTGCTCGGCGCGGCGTGGTACGCAAAAAAAAAGGTGACGGGTGCGGTTGCGGGTGTCGGGGACGCCGTGAAGGGAACCTTCAACGGCGCGGCCGGTGCGGTGGACGGCTGGATCAACGCGGCGGGCCAGTGGGTTACTGGTGATGCCGGCTGGACAAACCAGAACGGCCACAGTCCTCAGTACAACTACCAGATTCCGCCAGACTTCGGCGTCATCGATCCGTCCACGTGGGAGTAGCGCGTGAACATCGAAAAGATCATTCCAACCGGGCCGGCCGTGGCACGGGAGACATTGACGGTGCTGGCCGGCGTGCTGCTGGCGGCGCTGATCCTGTCACGCTTTCCAAAAATTCGGGACTTCGTGGCGGCGCAGTCGATCACGGTCAAGGATAGCCGTAACAACGTACTTTTCTAAAACAAGGGGAACAGCATGAAACGACTGAAAGAAGCATCGACGTGGGCTGGCTTGGCCGCCATCCTGCAAGCACTGAAAACCGTGGTGCCGCAGCACGCGGTGGTGTTGGACGGCTTGACCGCCATCGCCGGCACCGTCGCCGCCGTGGTGCCTGACAAGGGCGCCCCGACCGAGGCCGGCAAGTAATGGGTGCCATCATCGCGGCGATTGACTGGAATGCGGTTGTTCCGGTGCTGCTGAGTGGTGGCGTGTTGGCACAGGGTTTGGGTGCCATGCGCTGGGTCGCGCGCGTCGAAATGCGACTGGACAAACTGGAAAAGGAGCAAGATCATGGCAAAGACTAAGCGCAAAACGCCGCCGCGCAATGCGAATGGCCGCTTCAAGAAGCGCAAGAAGTAACGATGAAAATTCACTTCAAAGAGGTAGCGATGCTGGCCGCCGTCCTGTACGCGATCAAGTTCTACATGGCGAAGGCTAAACAGCCAGCGTAGATCGGTCGACCTGGTCGAAGTCGTCAAGCCGCAGTGCCGTCACGGACTGCGGCTTTTTCACGTCCGGCCGGCGAATTTCCAGTTGGGCCTCATGAGTGACCACGCCCAGCGCCGGCGCGCGCCTGTGGCTGTTCTGGCGCATGTATACGTCCGTTTCAAAACGGCGAAGGCGCATGAGTTCGGGAACCCAAAACGGCACGCGCTGGCGGCCTGACAGCCAGTCCCTGACGGTGCGCTCATCGCGGCGCAGGAGGCGCGCCACGGCCGGGATATCGTCGCCGTAACACATGACGTAGTAGGCAAACTCGGTGGGATTTCCATATCTTAAATTCGGGTAACGCAAGTTAGCTCCTTGATAAGAAAAAAGAAAAGCCCACGATAACGCGGGCTTGTCAAAATCAAAACGCCGAGGAGAAGCCGATATAGGTAACTTGTTACTGTTGAGGCCGGTTCAGATTTCGCATAATTTATATTATGTAAAATCCCGGGCTAATCGAAATCCAGTTGATATTGGCGTCACGCATCGGCATCCTTTCGCTGGAAGGCGTCCGAACTCCCCTACAACGAGGGATGCATTTGTGCCGGGGTCACCGCAGAATAACGCAATCAATGAGGTGATCATGAATCCTGATATCCAATCTCGCCGGCGCGCGCTGTTGTTCGCTGCGGCCGGCATGGCCGTGCCGTTGCCTGCCACTGTGCTGGCGTCCGACAAGCGCCCCATCGTTCTCGGCCAAGTGTCGCTGAGCTTTTACGCGGTGACTGGCGCGGTAATTCAGGAGGTGCTGGCGCGCCTGGGACACGACGTGACCGTGCGGTCAGGGCCGCATGAAGAGATGTTTCCCCTGTTGGCGAGCGGCGCCATTGATTTGATGGCCGCCGCTTGGCTGCCTGAAGGTCATGCCGCTTATTGGAAGCAATACGGCACTGGGGCGCATGTCGTAACCAAGCTGTATGATGGCGCGCACTTCTTTTGGGCGGTGCCTGACTATGTCCCTGCCAACGAGCTTGCGTCGATCGCGGATCTGGCCAAGCCCGGCGTTGTTGCGCGCATTGATCGGCAGATTCAAGGCATAGGCGCCGGCGCTGCCATCAGCACCCTATCGCAGCGAGCGCTGGCCGATTATGGCCTCGATGCCCTCGGCTACAGTTTCCGCCCCGGCAGCGCGGCGGAGTGGATTGCCACCTACCAGGCAGCCAAGCAAGAGCGGCGCTGGATGATTTTTCCAACATGGGCGCCGCAATTTCTGAACAAGGATGGCGGCCTGCGCCCCTTGGCGGATCCCAAGGGTGTTTTAGGCAGCATGAATTATGCGGCGCTCGTTGCGCCTCAGGGTAAATGGCAGATGCTTCCAGATAGAACCCGTGCTGTTCTGAGCAAGGTGCATCTCGGGATTCAAGCAGTCACGGAGATGGATTACCTCGTCAATGTAGACAAGCTCACGGCATCTGAGGCCGCACGCCGCTGGATTCAGCGCAACGCCAATCAAGTCGATAGCTGGTTTGCTTGAGGAGGGCCGAGCGCCCTCCTTCGCATGACGCTACTTCAGCACTTCCATGCGCATCACTTCCACCCCGCCATCTGCCAGCTCAGGCAGTTTGGCAAACCAGTCCTTAACATAAGGCATGGCGTTATGCGCCTCGAAGTCCGCCTTGGTGGCGAAGATCTCGTAGAAGATAAAGTGGCCCGGCTTTTCCCGGTTCTCTTGCAGGAAGTAGACGATGTTTTTCGGATCGCTGCGCACCTGCTTGATGAGCGGCAGTGTAATCTGGCGCAGCGCCGCTTCCTTGCCCGGTTTGGCCTTGATCTGCGCGACTATCGAATAGGCGCCGGCGGGAACTGCCTTGTAGTTGACGGCGTTGGCGCTTTCCGCCGCCGCCGGCGCAGCGGCCACCGCCAGTGCCGCCGCCATACCGCCGATCAGTGCTGCCTTGCATTGCTTGAACATGCTGGTTCTCCTTGGTCTGGTGTTAAGAGCGCGCCTTTTGGCGCTCGCTCAAGGTCTTGGCAAAGCGTTGCTTGACTGGCCCGATGGCTTTGACGAACTCCAGCTGTTCGCCCTCCGGCCCTTTGCAGTAAATGAGTTCCCAGCCATCCGATGGCGCCACAGTGACCTTGTTGGTGTTGGCGCTCTGCGGCGCCGAGCGGCGCGCAGCCTCCGTTGCCACCCGGACGATGCGGTTGGCGCGCACTTGCGGCATGCCGCGCCGCGCCGATTCGGCTTCCAGATCGGTGATGAATTTGTTGAAGTCGACGTCGTCCTGGATGTGGAAGCAGATGTGCATCATGCGCGGGAACGCCGGGCTCATGTGCTGTACCGGCTCGGCAAATGCTTTCGGGCCGCCCATGGGCTGG
Source organism: Duganella rivi (assembly GCF_009857435.1). Classification (GTDB taxonomy): domain Bacteria; phylum Pseudomonadota; class Gammaproteobacteria; order Burkholderiales; family Burkholderiaceae_D; genus Rugamonas; species Rugamonas rivi. The sequence goes on along the minus strand of NZ_WWCK01000003.1, from coordinate 434,791 downwards.
TCTGCATCCCGATATTGCAGCAACTCGATCACCACGTTGTCGAACTGGATGAAGCGCACGTCCAGCCGTTGTGCGCCGCTGCGCAGATCCGGCACGCCGATGGTGCGCGGATTTACACCGAGTTCATTGGCGAGAATCTCCTGGTCAGCAAGCAGCGTGTTTTGCACGACATCGCCTTGAAAGTCACCATGGCGGAACACTTCGGTGCCGCCAAGAACCTGCGTGTAGAACTCGTAAGCGCGCTCCATATTCTGCACGGTCAGGCCGAAGTGCTGGACGCCCTGCAAACGCAAGCCGAGTGCGGCGTTGTCACGCGCGCCGGCGCTCATCCTTTGGTTGCCTTGCGCGGCTGCGGGCCCTGGCGAGGCTACCATGCCCGCTACCATAACTGCGCCGAGGGCCTGCAATGCGCCACGGCGTTCCTGACTGGTTGTCTGGTCTTCCAACGGTTCCATTTCGTCTCCTCGGTGGTGATGTGAGGATTCATTCTCGGCCGTTTCAGGCGAGTGCGGCAACCCTAGTAATAGGTAGGCTGTCGGCATTATCGAAATACCCAGTAAAATAACCTTCTTGATATTGAACCAAGCCTGTTTTATGAACCAACGTCTTTGGCTGCCAGGCGATCCGACGCCTGATTTTCATGCGCGCGCAGGCGACAATCCGCGCTACACCTTTCACACGATTGCAGGCCGCTACGTTGTCTTGAGTTTTCTGGGCAGCGCGGCACAGGACAACAGTGCCCAAGTCGTGAGCCACATCAACAGCCGCCGCCACTTGCTGGACGATGAGCGCCTGTGCTTTTTCGGCGTGTCGATTGATCCGTCCGACGAGGCGCAAGGGCGCTTGCGCGACCAGATTCCCGGCATCCGCTACTTCTGGGATTTCGACCGCAAGGTCAGCACGCTGTTCGGTGCGACTTCCGCCGATCCGGCCGACCGCACCACGTACCAGCCGTTCACCCTGGTGCTCGATCCGATGCTGCGGGTCTGCGCCCACATTCCGCTGATCCCTGCCGAGCGTCACAATCAGGCGCTGGATGCAGTACTCGCTTCCCTGCCCTCCGTCGCCGATCACGCTGGCACTACCTTAAACGCGCCAGTACTCATCCTGCCGCGCGTGTTTGAGCCGGCACTGTGCAAGCAACTGATCGGCTTGTACCAGCAGCACGGCGGCTCCGACTCCGGCTTCATGCGCGAGGTCAACGGCAAGACTGTGGCGGTGATTGAGCACGGCTTCAAGCGCCGCAGCGATTTTGAGTTTGACCACCGTCCCGACCTGGCCGTGCTGCGTCAAGCCATTCAGCAGCGGCTGGTAAGACGCCTGGTGCCCGAGATTAAGCGGGCGTTCCAGTTTGACGTCACGCGCATGGAGCGCTACATCGTCGCCCGTTACGATGGCGATAGCGGTGGCTTCTTCCGCCCGCATAAGGACAACACCACCCCCGGCACCGCGCACCGCCGCTTCGCCTGCACCATCAACCTCAATGCCGAAGAGTACGAAGGCGGCGAATTGCGTTTCCCTGAATTCGGCCAGCGCACCTACCGCGCGCCGACCGGCGGCGCGGTGGTGTTTTCCTGCTCGCTGCTGCACGAGGCCATGCCGGTGACCAAGGGCGAGCGCTACGCCTTCCTGCCGTTCTTCTATGACGAGGCGGCCGCCCAGCTGCGCCAGGCCAACGCGCATTCGCTCACCGGGCAGGTATTTGACCGTGCCAAAGGCGAGAACGAATACACAGGCCTGATAGATACTTAGCCCTGAAGCGCCAGCAGTTCTTCCTCGGTGAAGCCGGCTTGGCGGCGGGCTTCGAGGTTGAACGGGCCGCGCGGCGTCGGCGCGTTGTACTGGCGCGCCAATTCGGCGTAGGCGGGAATCAGCTCCAGTCCGCGCTGGCGGCATAAGAAGCCATACCAGCGATTGCCGATTTCCACGTGGCCGATTTCGTCGCGCAGGATGATGTCCAGAATCGTCGCGGCTTCCTTGTCGCCAGCCTGCGCCAGCTTGGCGCGCAGTGGCGGATTGGCGTCCAGACCGCGCGCTTCCAAGGTGCGCGGCACCAGCGCCATGCGGGCCAGCACGTCGTCGCTGGTCTTTTCGACCATCTCCCACAGACTGTCATGGGCCAGAAATTCGCCGTAGCTGTAGCCCAGCCGTTGCAGATGCGCTTGCAGCAGCGAGAAATGGTAAGCCTCTTCGCGCGCCACTTGCAGCCAATCCGTGTAGTACTCGGCTGGCAGGCCGGGAAAACGCCAAATCGCATCGAGCGCCAGATTGATGGCGTTGAATTCAATGTGTGCCAGCGCATGGATCAGCATGGCGCGGCCTTCCGGCGTGTTCATCGCACGGCGGCCAACTTGCAGCGGCGGCACCAGATCCGGCTTCTCCGGGCGGCCCGGAATCGCGGCCGACGACGCCAGCGCAGCTTGCGGATCCGGCAGACAAGCGCCCTCCTGCGATGCGGTCGCCATCGCATACACCGCCGCCACCTTGATCGCCGGATCGGGCTCGATCAGGCATGCCAGTGCGCGGGCGCGGAGTTCATCGGGTGCTGCCATACAGTTCCTTCCAATTTCACGAGGCCGTTAGTGTAGCAAATCTAAAGCCGGTCTTTCTTTACGTAAATTTACATGACATAATGTGTTGATTAATTGTCTATGAGGTGTGCGTTGGCGAAGCCGGTCCTGATTTCCAAGCTGAATTTTCCTTCGGTTATCGATGTTAGCAATGGCACTGTGCCCACTGTCTTCTCCGTGGAGCTGGTTCCCGGTGCACTGGGCACCGGCGCCAAGGTGCAGATGAGCTTTGACTACATTCCCTTCGATTTCCGGCTTGGCGTCAGCGGCAAGAGCAACGATACCTTCACCGACGGCACGCCCAATTACGCTAGCAGTACTTACGAATTCTGGCGCGGCTATCCGGCCGGCGAGTACACCATTAGCACGCTTTACGTCTGGGATGACGTGGGCCATGTGCAAAACTACAGCGCCGCAGACTTGGCGGCCCTGGGGCTGCCGAATCACTTTACCGTGATCGACAAGCTGGCGCCGGCCACGCCGACTGAGAAAGTCAATGTGGGCGAGGATGGCCGACTGCCAGGCAATGTTGCGTTCCTCAATGGTACTGCGGGCGCGGGCGACTCGATCAAGATCACCTACAAGGACGAAAAGGGTACGGTTCATACCTTGGGCACGACCACCGCCGACGCCAGCGGTGCATGGAAGCTGACTTCTGAATCCTTGCTCGACGGCGTCTATTCGCAAGTCGTGGCAATTGCAACTAACAAGGGCGGCTACGCCTCGACCTACAGCAATCCAGTCAGCTTTGAAGTGCGCGGTGCACCGGTCGCGCCCAGCATCAACGTTGCGAAAGGCGAAGATGGCAAGCTCGCCTATTCGAAAGCGCTAATCTGGGGCGGGGCCTTTTCAGGGGACACTGTCCACCTTTATGACAACGGGCAGCTGATCGCTACGGTGAAGGTCGATGAGACGGGCTGGTGGGGCGTGGTGCCTGGCAATTTCAGCGCGGGCGCGCAGCACAAGCTTACCGCTACCGTTACCGACTTCCAGGGATGGGTCTCGCCGGCCAGCAACGCGCTGTCATTCACGCCTGCTACGGCCGACCATGGCGTCGTGTTTACAATCGGCTCGTTCAGCAACGAGACCTCGCAAGTGCTGGATCAGGCCAAATTGACGATGGCGCTCGACGCCGTTTCGGCATTGGTCAGTAGCGCACTGGGCGGATTGCAGCAGATTGCACTCAACGTCAAGGTCATGGAATTTTCCAACACCGCCATTGCGTCGGCCGTCGGCTATGTCAAGTTGCCAGCTGCGGATGACATCATGCCATTGGTAACGAAGGCGAACCTCAATCTGTCCCCTGCGTTTGCCCAATACCTCAATGACTCGTACTCGGTCGGTTCTTATGCGGTTGAAGTGCTTGCTCATGAAGTGCTGCACGTACTGGGAATCCACAATGGCATACTTTCGCTGGCACAGAAAACCGTTGATGGCAAAGACTACTTCCTGGGCACCAATGCGATGGCAATCAACGGTGGCCCGGTGCTGTTGTCGGCGGATAAAGCGCACGTGGATGAGTCTAGCGATCTCATTTCTCCGTACCACAGTTACTTCGTCAATTATTTCTCCAGCGACCGCGTCTCGGCGCCATACTCCTCGCTGGATCTCGCCATCCTGAAAGACATTGGCTACCAAAACCAGATGACACTGGTCTCTGTCGATGGCCACACCTTCATCCCCGGCGATGCCAAGCATACCAGCATCACTGGCACCAAAAGCACCGCGCTGGATACGGTGTATGTCGACGCCAAGTCTGCCGAGTACGGCGTCGTGGCCAACTCCTCGGGCGCATACTACACCTTGACCGACCAGGTCGGCGATGACGGCGTCAAAGTGCTTTCGGACATCGAACGCATCCGCTTCAACGATGGCATGGTCGCGCTGGACGTCTTCAAAGGCCAGATTGGCGGCGAGGTCTACCGCATGTACCAAGCCGCCTTCGACCGCAAGCCGGACAGTGCAGGCCTCGGCTACTGGATCGCGCAAATGGACAAGGGCGAGTCGCTGCTGGGCATGGCCAGCCAGTTCAAGAACAGCGCCGAGTTCAGCGCCCTCTATGGCAGCAACCTGAGCGACAGCGCCTACGTCAACCAGCTCTACCATAACGTGCTGCACCGCACCGCTGATAAAGCCGGCCTCGACTACTGGCTCGGCGCATTGGGCGCCGGCGTCACGCGCGAATCGGTACTGGTGGACTTCAGCGAAAGCAACGAAAACGTGGCTCAACTGACCGGCACGCTGGCCAACGGTTTCAGCTACGCCCCGTGGGTCGGCTAGGTTCCTGAAGAACTAAGCCCTGTCCTACAGCCACACCGCACGCGCACCTATACCTCTGCCGTCGCGTCGCCAGCATGATGTGGGACGTCACCGCGCTTTCCGGCGCGGGACTTTTACCCACCACATGGAGACCATCATGAGCTATCTAGACCGCGACACCTATGGCATCTACCGCAGCGACGACGAAAGCGGCCCCGGCCCACGCCTGATGGGCGCTGACACGCTGATCGGCGAAGATGTCTACAACCGCCAGGACGAAGACCTCGGCGACATCAAGGAAATCATGCTGGACATGCGCAGCGGCCAAGTGGCCTACGCCGTGCTGTCGTTCGGCGGCTGGCTGGGCATGGGCGACAAGCTGTTTGCCGTGCCATGGCAGGCGCTGCAACTGGACACCGCCAACAAGCGCTTCCTGCTGGACGTCTCGAAAGAGCACCTGAAAAATGCCCCTGGCTTCGACAAGGACGATTGGCCCGACATGGCCAGCACCGAATTCAACAGCGAACTGCACAGCTTCTATGGCACGCGCCAGAATCTGGCCGGCGGCGTTACCTCCAGCGGCAGCGTGATGGGCACGGGCAGCGGCAGCCTGCAAAGCGACCCGACTTACGGCAGCAGCAGCGGCACGGATCGCGGCAACATCTAAAAGCACTGGCTTACCCGAGCGCGCAGCGGCCCGCCCGGGCATGCGATAACACGTATGCCCGGGCGGGCCGCTGCATTGCTCGAGGTCATAAACAAAGTTGTTATACTGGATCTGTCATCGACTCCGACTGGATCCGCCATGCAGCGTAGGCAATTCGTCACCGGCATTACCCTTGCCGCGCTGACCGGCGGATTGGCTGGGGCCGAGGAAGCGCGCCGCATGGTCATGGCCAGCATCGTCTCCAATGCGGACGGCTTTGCCGCCCGCTGGCTGGCGCTGATTTACCAGGACGCTTTCCAGCAACTGGGCATCGAGCTGGAAATCCGCGCCTTTCCGGCCGCCCGCGCCGCCGCCGAATCGGCTGCCGACAACGTCGACGGCGAACTGGCCCGCAGTTTCGAGTATGAAGACACCCATCCGAACCTGATCCGCGTGCCGGAGCCGACCTTCTTCGCCAATACCATCGCGTACGCCAGCCGCGCCGACATCAAGCTGGAACCGGGCTACGAAAGCCTGCGCGACACGGCGTATCGGGTTGAGCACCGGCTCGGCTACCCAATCATCAGTCGCAAGCTGGCGGCAGTGGTGTCCCCAGCCAACCTGGGCGAGGTGCGCAATGCCGAGACCGGCCTGCGCAAGCTCGTGCTTGGCCGCTCCGATCTGTACGTGGACGTCGAAGACACGGTGGAGCCGCTACTGCTGCGTCCAGAGTTCCGCGATACCGGCCTGCGCAGGGTAGCGGTATTGGATCGCGGCGCCATCCATGCCTACCTGAGCCGGCGCCACGCCCTGCTGGTGCCGCGCCTTGCTGTCATCATCAAAAAAATGCGCGAGAGCGGCCAGATCGAACGCTATCGCCAGCAAGCCTTGCACCAAAAATGAGCATTTCCATTGGCACACTTCTTGATAGAAGAATAAACGTGCTCAACAGGGAATGTTCGATATGGCAAAATTCTTCAATGAAATGACCGCTGACGGCCTGGCGCACACTGCCAGTGCTGAAGTACGTGAACACTACCGCGAGTTCTGCGGCTGGCTGCAGCGCCAGTCGGCAGAAACCATAGAACGCAAGCGCGCCGAAGCGGATTTGACCTTCCGCCGCGTCGGCATCACCTTTGCCGTCTATGGCGACGATGCCGGCACCGAACGGCTGATTCCTTTCGATACCATCCCGCGCATTATCCCGGCGGCCGAGTGGAAGCAGCTGCAAACCGGGCTGGTTCAGCGCGTCAAGGCGCTGAATATGTTCATTCACGATATCTACCACGACCAGAACATCATCAAGGCCGGCATCATTCCGGCCGAGCAAATCTACAAGAACGCCCAGTACCGGCCCGAGATGCAGGGCATCAACGTGGTATCGGACATCTACGCCCACATTGCCGGCGTGGACATCGTGCGCGCCGGCCAAGGCGAGTTCTACGTGCTGGAAGATAACCTGCGGGTACCGTCCGGTGTCTCCTACATGCTGGAAGACCGCAAGATGATGATGCGGCTGTTCCCCGAACTGTTCGCCCGCAACAAGATCGCGCCGGTCGACCACTACCCGGACATGCTGCTCGATAACCTGCGCTCGGTGGCGCCGATGGGCATCAACGACCCGACCGTGGTGGTGATGACGCCGGGCATGTACAACTCCGCCTACTTCGAGCACGCCTTCCTGGCCCAGCAAATGGGGGTGGAACTGGTCGAGGGCAAGGACTTGTTCGTCAGCGACAACACCGTGTTCATGCGCACCACGCGCGGGCCGAAGCGGGTGGACGTCATTTATCGCCGCCTGGACGACGATTTCCTCGATCCGCTGGCCTTCCGCCCGGATTCCTCGCTCGGTGTGCCGGGCTTGCTGTCGGTGTACCGCGCCGGCCGCGTCACGCTAGCCAACGCCATCGGCACCGGTGTGGCCGACGACAAGTCGATCTATCCCTACGTGCCGGACATGATCAAGTTCTATTTGTCGGAAGAGCCGGTGCTGAACAACGTACCGACCTACCAGTGCCGCCGCAAGGAAGACCTGGCCTACACCCTGGCCAACTTGCCGGATCTGGTGGTGAAGGAAGTGCACGGCGCCGGCGGCTACGGCATGCTGGTCGGGCCGGCCTCGACCAAGGCGCAGATCGAAGACTTCCGCCAGCGCCTGATCGCCAAGCCGGACGGCTACATCGCCCAGCCGACGCTGGCCCTGTCGGCCTGCCCCACCTACGTGGAAAACGGCATCGCGCCGCGCCACATCGACTTGCGGCCGTTCGTCCTGTCCGGCAAGACCATCTCCATGGTGCCGGGCGGCCTGACCCGCGTGGCGCTGCAAGAAGGTTCGCTGGTGGTGAACTCGTCGCAGGGCGGCGGCACCAAGGATACCTGGATACTCGAGAAATAAGGAGACATCATGCTGAGCCGTACCGCTGACCACTTATTCTGGATGGCCCGCTACACCGAGCGCGCCGAAAACACCGCCCGCATGCTGGACGTCAACGTGCAAACCTCGATGCTGCCGCAATCGGACGAGGAAAACGCCCAGGGCTGGCGCGCCCTGCTTGGCATCTCCGAGCTGCAACACCTGTTCAATCAGAAATATCAGTCGCTGGAGGGCCGCGAGGTCATCGATTTCATGGTGCGCGATCCCGGCAACTCATCGTCGATCGTGGCCTGCCTGACGGCGGCCCGCGAGAACGCCCGCGCCGTGCGCGGCACGCTGACCACCGAGGTGTGGGAAATCCAGAATCAAACCTGGCTGGACATGCAGCGCCGCCTGAAGAGCGACTTGCTGGAAACCGACCCCAGCAAGTTCTTCGAATGGGTCAAATACCGCTCGCACCTGTCGCGCGGCGTCACGCTGGGCACCATGCTGCGCGACGAGGCCGTGCATTTCATCCGCCTCGGCACTTTCCTGGAGCGGGCCGACAACACGGCGCGTATCCTCGACGTGAAATACCACGGCGGCGCCAAGGAAACCGGCGAGAACATGACCCAGCGCGACTTCTACTACTGGGGCGCGATGCTGCGCTCGGTGTCCGGCTTCGAAATCTACCGCAAGGTCTACCGCGACGTGATCACTCCGGCCCGCATCGCCGAGCTGTTGATGTTGCGCGGCGACATGCCACGCTCTTTGCTGGCTTGCATGGACGAAGTGGTTCAGAATCTGCACGAGGTACGCAACGACGTTTCCGCCGATACCGAACGCTTCGCCGGCCGCCTGCGTGCAGAACTCCAGTTCGGCAAGATTGAAGATATCCTCGCGGAAGGCCTGCACGACACCCTCACCCGCTTCCTGGCCGATATCTACGAACTGGGCAACCGTGTCAGCCGCGATTTCCTCGTGCCGCTGGCAGCGTAAGCGAAAGGCGACGCAAATGCATCTGACCATACGGCACGAAACACGCTACACCTACACCTTGCCGCTGGCCTACACCATCCAGCAACTGCACCTGACGCCGCGCGTGGAATCGCAGCAGCACGTCTTGTCCTGGCAGCTTTCCACGCCCGGCCACGTGCACGCCTACACGGACGCCTACGGCAACCTGTCGCACATGATGACCATGGACGTACCGCACCAGGCGCTGTCCATCGTCGCCTACGGCGTGGTGGAGACCACTACGCCGGATCGCGGCCGCGTGCAGAACGGCGATACCCTGTCGCCGCTGATCTTCACGGTGCCAACCCGGCTGACGGCCGCCACGCCCGGCATCCTGGAACTGGCCGCCTCCTGCCTGCCGGACGGCAAAGCCACAACGCACGAGTTGATGTGCTTGGCCGAGCACATCTTTGGTGCGGTTCGGTATCAAAGCGGTGCGACCGCCGTCGATACCACGGCCAGCGCCGCGCTGGCGCTGGGGCAAGGGGTTTGCCAGGATCATGCGCACCTGTTCCTGGCTTGCTGCCACGCGCACGGCATTCCGGCGCGCTACGTGTCCGGCTACATCGACCCGGAAACCTCCGACCACGCCGCCAGCCACGCTTGGGTGGATGCATGGGTGCAAGACAAGGATTACACCGGCTGGGTCAGCATCGATGTCACCCACGCCCGGCTGATGACCGACGCCTACTGCCGCATCGCCATCGGCCGCGATTACGACAGCGCGGCGCCGGTGCGCGGCATGCGGCGCGGCGGCGGCACCGAGTCTCTGAGCGTTGACGTACAGATCGTGCCGCAATGACGCGTGTAAAATAACGATACTTTCAATCAATACTGAACAACGATGACCTATTGTGTAGGCATGCGCCTGAATGCCGGGCTGGTGTTTTTATCGGATTCGCGCACCAATGCGGGCGTGGATCAGGTCGGCACGTTCCGCAAGCTGAGCGTGTTTGAAATCCCCGGCGACCGCATGATGGTGATGATGACTGCCGGCAACCTGTCGATTTCGCAATCGATTCGCCAGCTGGTGTCCGAACTGAAAACCGAGGACGGCCACAGCATCTGGAACGCGCCCAATATGTACGAGGCGGCGCGGCTCTTGGGCGAAGCGGTGCGGCAGGTGCACGAGCGCGATGCGGCGTCGCTGTCGGCGTTTGGGATTGAATTCAACGTCAGCATCATCTTCGGCGGCCAGATCAATGGCGAGCGCTGCCGCCTGTTCCAGATTTACTCGGCCGGCAATTTCATCGAATCGCACGACGAGAACACCTATTTCCAGATCGGCGAGGCCAAGTACGGCAAACCCATCATCGACCGCGTGGTGACGCCCGCCACCTCGCTCGATGACGCCGCCAAGTGCGCGCTGATATCCATGGATTCGACGCTGCGCTCCAACGTCTCGGTCGGCCTGCCGCTCGATCTGCTGGTGTACGAGGCCGACAGCCTCGCTGTCACCCACTTCGTCACCATCGATGAGCGCAACGAGTACTTCCAGATGATCCGCAACACCTGGGGCCACCAGCTCAAGAGTGTATTTGAGGGGCTGGATGCGCCGGTATGGAACGCCGCCCCCGAAGTGGCCGGCAATGTGTTGCATTCCACCAACACTGGCAGCAAGCCGGTAAAAGTGGCGCCACCGCCCAGGGTCGCTATACCAGCGGTATCGCGCTCGCCGTTACAAACGCTGTCGCAACAATTTCACGACGGACAACAGTAATCAGCCTGGCGCTGCGGCGGCGTATGATAGGATAAAGACAACCTGCCCCGGAGCTACGCATGACTGACGCTATCCCAATGCCTGCCGACGAGAATATTTTCTCGGTCGCCCCCCTGCTGAAATACATGGGGAACGACGATAAGGCGCTGGAAATCATCTCCAAGATCGTGCGCGACGCTTGCGCGCCGGGCATGGCGCCGTTTGAACAGGCCAGCACCGCGCTGCGTGAGCACCGCCTCGCGGACGCCGGAAAAATCTTCCATAGCCTGCGCGGTTCGATCGGCACGCTGGGCGCCAAGCGGCTGGTGACAGCGTCCCTCAAGCTGGAACAAGCCATTGCTGAGCAAAGCACCGATACCATCCCCTCCCTGTTTGCCGCGCTGGAATCCGAGTACCAACTGGTATTGCGCGATGCCGGCGACTGGCTGCAGCGCAACGCTCCACAAGGCGCGTAAGCCTCTCCCCATCATTCACGTTTTATGAAGTGCTGACTTTGCTGCATTGCACAGCCGGCGCCGCCTCGCCATGGCTTTTTATTCATTAACGAATGGTTACAATTGTTACCCCCATGAGCGCTTACCATACGGGACAGATAAATTCTTCGTGCTAATATCGCCAGCACTTGAGCTTTGCTTCAAGAGTTGCTGGTTTCAAATTGCACGTTATTGCGTATTCGACAATTTGCCGAAACGCAAGTATAATGGTGCAACGCATCGTGGTCGGCGTATGGCTTCAATCAAGGGTATTTAATTTATGGAATTATTCAACAAGTCTGGTGTATTGGTATCGTCGGTGCTGGTGCTCGTCGGCGCCCTGATTGCCTGCCAGGCCCAGGAAGATGCAATTCCGTCCCCGACTGTGATTGAAGCCGCCGCCATGCAAATCGGCCCGACCGGCCAGCCTGCGGCCGAACGCCGCCTGCAGGAATGGGCCGATCAAGGCTCGCCAGTGGCCCAGCGCGAATTGGCGCTGCGCTACCTCTCCAATCCGGCCAAGCGCCGCGAAGCCATGGAATTGTTTGAGCGCGCAGCGAGCGCCGGTGACGCCCAGGCGGCTGTCGGCCTGGTCGGCATGGCGCATGACAGCGCCGTGAGTGGTGTTTCCAGCAGCGCCGGCAGTTCCGGCGCCGCGATCAGCGCTGGCCGCGTCATCAAAGAAGCTGCGACCGCCAATTACATCGCTCACTAAGCCCGCGCAATGGACCGTCTACGCGCGCTGGAAGTGTTCGTAGAAGTCGTCAAGCGCGACGGTTTCGCCCGTGCCGCCGAGGCGCTGGATACCTCGCCGGCCAATGTCACCCGCTACATCAGCGATCTCGAAGCTCACCTGCAAACCCGCTTGCTCAACCGCAGCTCGCGCAAGATGTCGCTGACGTCCAGCGGCGAAGCGCTGTATGAGCGCGCCAAGTCGATCCTGGCCGACGTGGCGGAGGCCGAGGCCATCGTTTCCACCGCCACCTTGCAACCGCACGGACTGCTGCGCATCAATGCGCCGCTCAGTTTTGGCGTGCTCCACCTGGCGCCGCTGTGGGCCAAGTTCATGCGGCTTTACCCGGAAGTGCAACTAGATGTTTCACTGATCGACCGCGTGGTCGACATCGTGGAGGAAGGTTACGACATGGCGGTGCGTATTTCGCGCGCCGGTTCGGCCGCCAACGTGGCGCGCAAGCTGGCCACCTCGCGCAACGTGCTGTGCGCCTCGCCCGACTACATCCAGCAGCACGGCATGCCGTTGACGCCGGCCGATTTGCTGCAACACGCCTGCATCGGCTACAGCTACGCCGCCACCGCCGATGAATGGCAGATGCTGGACGCCAGCGGCCAGCCGCATGCGGTCAAAGTCAACTACACCATGCGCACCAACAACGGCGACACGGCGGTGGCCGCCGCGCTCGGTGGCTTGGGCGTGATCTGGCAACCGACCTTCCTGGTTGGCGCCGACCTGCGCGCCGGCCGCCTGCAGCGCGTGTTGCCCGACTATCACATGCCGGACATGGACGTGCTGGCCGTCTACCCGAGCCGTCGCCACCTGAGCGCCAAGGTACGGGTGATGATCGATTTCCTCGTTCAGGAGCTGGCCGGCACGCCGTGGGACGACGCACCATAAAGTTCCCCATTTTCGTTTGAGGCAGATCATCTGAACATGCTGCGCTAGCGCCGATACTCCTATCTTTCGGAGGACCGGTAATGATCGATAGCGCGCAGCAGGCAGCATCACAGGGACAGTTCCGCGACCAGTTGCGCGCATTCACGCAGCGGCACAGCGCCGGGCACTGGAGCGGCAGTTTTGCCGAATTCATGGATCAAGTACTGCCCGCCGCGCCCGCGCAACTGGCGCGCAGTTCGCATCAATACATCTGGGACATGCTGCGCTGGAGCGGCAACGATGGCGACGACGGCAAGCTGCGCTGCAGCCTGTTTGCCGACGAATTATTCGGTATCGACGACGCCCTCGCCCGCGTGGCTGACTATTTCAAGGCGGCTGCGGCCGGTTCCGAGGTTGGGCGGCGCCTGCTGTTGCTGCTGGGGCCGCCGTCGGGCGGCAAGTCGACGCTGGTAATCCGGCTCAAGCGCGGGCTGGAGGAATACAGCTACACCGACGCCGGCGCCATGTACGGCATCGCTGGCTGCCCGTTGCGCGAGTCGCCGCTGCACCTGGTGCCGCACACGCTGCGCGCCGGCTTCCGCGAGAGCTACGGGGTGGATGCCAGCGGCGAACTGTGCCCGCACTGCCGCGCGCGGCTGGAGCATGAGCTGGGCGGCGATTTCCTGCGCATGCCGGTGGAGCGCATCTTCATCTCGGAGGCCGGCCGCAGCGCCATCGGCACCTACGCGCCGCACGATCCCAACACCGCCGATATTGCCGACCTGGTGGGCTCGGTGGACTTGGCGCGCGTGGCCGAGTTTGGCGACGAAGGCGATCCGCGCGCGTGGTCGTGGTCTGGCACGGTGTACGCGGCCAGCCGCGGCGTGCTGGAGATGATCGAAATCCTCAAGGTGAAGCGCGAGTTTTTGTAGGCGCGCTCTCCCCTGGTCTAAGATCGTTGGAGCAAAAAGCCAGTGTACTAACGGGCTCAAACGCATCCTTGAGCCAAATCAACGACTGCCATGCGCGACCTACTGATTACCCTGATTGTCTTTGCCAGCCTGCCGCTGATCGTCAAGAACCCCGTCAACGGCGTGTTGATGTGGATCTGGATCAGCGTCATGAATCCGCATACCCAAGGCTGGGGCTTCGCCACCACCTTCCCATTCGCCCAGATCATTGCCGTGGTCACCATCTTCAGCTTGGCCACCTCGCGCGCGCCCAAGTCCTTGCCCGCCAGCGGCATCACCTTCGCCTTGCTGGCCATGGTGTTGTGGATGAACGTCACCACCTTGTTTGCGATCTTCCCGGCCGCGTCGCAGATCCAGCTGGGCAAAGTCATGAAAATCATGCTGATGAGCTTGGTGACCATGGTGGTGATCCGCAGCCGCGAGGACGTGCACCGCATGATCTGGGTGCTGGCCTTATCGCTTGGCTTTTACGGCGTGAAAGGCGGCATCTTCACCGTGCGCGAAGGCGGCAACTACCGGGTGTGGGGGCCGACCGGCACCTTCATCGGCGGCAATAACGAGATCGCGCTGGCGCTCATCATCGCCATCCCGCTGATGCGCTACCTGCAGCTGAGCAGCGACAAGCGCTGGGTCAAGCGCGGCTGGACGGTGGCGATGCTGTTGTCGGCCATGGCCGCGCTCGGCTCCTACTCGCGCGGCGCGCTGCTGGCGATTGCCGCCATGATGGCGCTGATGTGGCTCAAGAGCCACAAGAAAATGCTGGGCGCCTTGCTGATTGCCGTCTTCGCTCCGTTCGCCCTGTTCTTCATGCCGGAACGCTGGACTGAGCGCATGGACAGCATCGCCGACTACCAAGCCGACAACTCGGCCATGGGCCGCATCAACGCCTGGAACATGGCTTACAACCTGGCGCGCGACCGCTTCTTCGGCGGCGGCTTCGAGATTGCCGAGCCGTCCGTGTTCTATTTGTACGCGCCGAATCCCGCCGACGTGCACGCCGCGCACAGCATCTACTTCCAGGCGCTGGGCGAGCACGGCTTTGTCGGCCTCGGCCTGTACCTGCTGGTCGGCGTGCTGACCTGGCGCTCCGCCGCCTACGTGGTGCGCCACAGCCGCGACGACGCGGAACTGCAATGGGCCAGCAATCTGGCCAAGATGATCCAGGCCAGCTTGATCGGCTTTGCGGTCGGCGGCGCGTTCTTGAGCTTGCTGTATTTCGATGTTCCCTACTACCTGATGGCCGCCGTCGTCGCCCTGCGCGCACTGACCGAGCAGCGAATGGCGCGCCGCACCGCCGAGGCGCCGCCATGAACCGGCTATCGATCCTGATCTACCACCGCGTGCTGCCGCGGCCCGATCCCTTGCTGCCCAGCCTGCCGGACGCGCGCCGCTTCGACCGCCACATGGCGATCCTCCAGCGCTGCTTTAACGTGCTGCCGATGGCCGCGGCGCTGCGCGGCCTGCAACAGCAATGCCTGCCGCCGCGCGCCGCCATCATCACCTTTGACGACGGCTATGCCGACAACGCCACGTGCGCCCTGCCCATCCTGCAACAACACGGCTTGCACGCCACCTTTTTTATCGCCAGCGGCTACCTCGACGGCGGCCAAATGTGGAACGACGACGTCATCGCCCACGCCCGCCGCGGCGGCATGCCGCCGCAGGCCCTGGATCAGTTGCTGCTGCAACTCAAATACCTGCCGTTTGAAGTCCGCCTGCGCGCCGCCCGCGCCCTGGCGCCGCCGCGCAATGGCGACCTGATGATGACCACTGCCCAGGTGCAGGCATTGGCCGCCGCCGGCATGACCATCGGCGCGCACACGCATCGCCACCCGATCCTGGCCGCCGTGCCGGACGACGAGGCGCTGGCCGACATCAGGCAAGGCAAGGCCGTGCTGGAAGCCCTGATTCAAGCACCTGTCACCACCTTTGCCTATCCCAACGGGCGGCCGGGCGCCGACTACCGCCAGCGCCACGTCGAGATGGTGCGCGAGGCCGGCTTCGAGGCCGCCTTCAGCACCGTCCCCGGCGTCGCCTACGCGGGCAGCGATGTGCATCAATTGCCGCGTTTCACGCCTTGGGAGCCAGATCGCCTGCGCTTTCTGGTACGCTTGCTATTGCAGCGCAGAGTTGCGCGCTGATCGAGGCCTGAACCACCGGAAACCTTGCATAAGGCGTATCCCGTCATGACCAACCCTGCCGAGCAGCCCCCGCTCCCGACCGAGGCGCTGGAAAAACGCCGTGCCCAGATCTATCCCGTGCTCAGCGAAACCGATATGCGCCACGTGCGCCGCTTTGGCCAAGAGCGTCACTTTGAGGCGGGTGAGCGGATCTATCTGGCCGGCCAAGTGCCGCCCGGCACACTGTTCATCGTCGAAGGCCGCATCGCGGTCTACCGCAACGATGGTTTTAGCACCGATGGCTTGATCGTGACCTTGCAAAAAGGCCAGTACACCGGCGAGGTTGGTCAACTGTCGGATCGGCCATCGATGGCGGACGGCGTCGCTGTCGGGCGCGTGACTGCTATCGTGTTGTCGGCCGAAGCGCTGCGCGGCTTGCTGGTCGCCCACGCCGACCTCGGCGCGCTGTTGATACGCTCGCTCATCCTGCGCAGTGTTGCGCTGATGGAGCAAAATTCAGGCGGCCCAGTCCTCATCGGGCCGCCCGGCCATGCGCGCAGCCACGCACTGCAAAGCTTCTTGACCGCCAATTCCCATCCCTACACCGTGCTTGATCCGCAGACCGACGAGCGAGCCGCAGCGCTGGTCGCGGCCGAAAAGCCCGGCGCCGATGACTGGCCGCTGGTAATCTGCCCGGGCGTCGGCCTCAGGAAAAATCCATCGGTGCCGGAACTCGGCCGTTGCATCGGCATGCTCAGGCACATGAGCGAAGACACCGTGTGGGATTTGATTATCGTCGGCGGCGGGCCGGCCGGGCTGGCCGCCGCCGTGTATGCCGGTTCCGAGGGCCTGTCGGTGCTGGTGCTGGAAACGCGCGCCTACGGCGGCCAGGCCGGCGCCAGCGCGCGCATCGAAAACTACCTGGGCTTCCCGACCGGCATTTCCGGCGCCGGCCTGACCGGCCGCGCTTACGTGCAAGCCGAAAAGTTCGGCGTCGAGATCGCCATCCCGGCCCCGGCCGGAAGGCTGATCTGCGACAGCTATCCCTTAAAGGTGGAAATGTGCGGCAGCCTGACCATGCTGAAAGCACGCGCGGTGGTGCTGTCGTGCGGCGCCCGCTACCGCCGTCCTGCCCTCGATTGCCTCAAGCAATTTGAAGGGCGCGGCGTGTACTTCTGGGCCTCCTCGGTCGAGGCGCAGCTGTGCAAACAGGAAGAGGTGGTGCTGGTCGGCGGCGGCAACTCGGCAGGCCAGGCCGCGGTCTTTCTCGCAGCGCACGCGGCCAAGGTGCATATCCTGATCCGCAAGGGCAGCCTGTCATCAACCATGTCCAACTATCTCATTGAACGGATCGCTGCCCATCCAAATATCGAATTGCACACCCATTCCGAGATCGTCGGGCTCGCGGGGGATGACGATGGGTTGAAACAAGTGCGTATCCGCGACGCCCGCAGCAACGAAGAATCCACTTGCCAGACGCGCCGCTTGTTTCTCTTTATCGGCGCCGACCCGAATACCGGCTGGCTGGAAGGCTGCGGCGTTGCTGTCGACCGCAACGGCTTCATCGTTACCGGCGACGACGTCGACGGCGCTCCGCCCTGCGAGGCCGGCGACGCCGAGCAAGACTACGTGCGCAGCGTCCGCGCGCAATCGACGCTGATGACCAGCGTCCCGGGCGTATTTGCCATCGGCGACGTCCGTGCCGGTTCGACCAAGCGGGTAGCGGCGGCCGTGGGTGAAGGCGCGGCGGTGGTGGCGCAAATCCACGCCTTCCTGGCCACCGCCCCCCGGCCAGACTAATTCCTGGACGCGGCCTCGACTATCACCGCGGCCACCTCCTTGGGCCGCGAGATATACACCGCGTGGCTGGCCTTGACCTCCGTCACGGCAAAGCCGCCGCGCTGGTACATAAAGCGCTCCAACGCGGGATTGATGGCGCGATCCTCGCTGGCGACGATGCCCCAGCTGGGCTTGTTCTTCCACGCCGGGTTGCTGACCTTGGTGGAAAACACCGAAGCGTTGGGCAATACCTGCGAGATCGCCATGAAGCGCGCCGTCTTGGCCGGCAAGTCGGCTGCAAAGTCCTGGTGGAACTGGGCCGGATCGAGTTGAATGTAGCCGTCCGGCGTGCGCTTGGACGCGGTCGACGCCGGCGGCATTTTTTGCCGCAGGTCGGCGGCCGATTCGCCGTCTTCCGGCGCGTAGGCCGCCACGTACACCAGCGCCGTCACCTTCGGATCGCCGCCAGCCTGGGTGATGACGATGCCGCCGTAGCTGTGCCCGACCAGCACCACGGGGCCGTCCTGCGCGGCCAGCACGCGCTTCACCGCCAGCACGTCCTCGTCAAGCGAGGTCTCGGGATGCTGCACCACTGATACGCGGTAGCCCTTGTCCTCCAGAATTTCCGCCACTTCGCGCCAGCCTGAACCATCGGCGAAGGCGCCGTGAACCAGCACCACATTCTTGGCGGCGCTTGCCGGGACGGCCTGCATCAACGCAACGGCAATCGCTGCGACGGCGATGAAACGATTCATGATCTACACCTCCCCGGCCAGGTTCATTAATTGCTCCGCAGCGCCTTGACGATTTCCTCCGCCAGCGGGCCGCCCGAGGCAGGATTCTGACCGGTGAACAGGCGGCCGTCCACAATCACCTTCGGCTGCCACGGCTCGGCCGAGGAGAACTGGGCGCCCTCCTTCACCAGCGCATCCTCCAGCAAGAACGGCACGTCGTCCTTGGCATAGCCGAATTCCTCCTGGTTCGAGAACGAGGTCAGCTTGCGACCATTGACCAGCGCGCTGCCATCGCCCAGCTTGACACCAAGGAAAGCGCAAGGGCCGTGGCACACCGCCGACACGATGCGGCCGGCGTCCCAGGCACGCGCAACGGCGGCCTTGACGCCGGCATCGGTGGCGATGTCGGCCATCGGGCCCAGGCCGCCGGGAACGAAGATGGCATCGTAGTCGAGCACGTCCACCTCGGATAATTTGCGGCTCTTGCCAAGGCGGCGCAGCGACTTGCTGTTGCGGAAGGCCACTTGCACCGGATCTTTCTCGTCATAGCCGTCCTCGGTGGGAGCGCCGCCCAGCGGCGAGGCGTATTCGACCGCGATGCCGTGTTTTTCAAACACCTCCAGCGGGTGTGCAATCTCGGGGAAAAAGAAACCGGTGGGACGCTTGTTGGGGCCAATCACATGCGTGTTGGTGACAATAAACAGGATGTGCTTCATGCTCATTTCCCTCTCCTTCGCTAGTCGCTGCCTTCTACCAGGAGCAAACGGTATTGCGCGCCCTTCAGCCGATGCTGGCGCGCTGCTTGATAAAGCGGGCTCTCGTACCAGGCGCGGGCGGCGGCCATGTCCGGGAAGCGCAGGATGGCGACGCCTTCCGGCGCCTCCCCTTCTAGGACATCGAGCTTGCCGTAGAATGCCAGGCGAGTAATATCGTGGCCGGTGCGGGCGGCAGGCGCGGTTTGCGCGTATTGTTCCATTTCGGCGGCGTCCGTGGTGGACTCGCGGATGAAGATCACGTATGCAGACATTGCCGCCTCTTTTTTGCAGAGCAGGAGGTTTATTGTAGTCCACTCTGCTCAGTTTCATACCCCGTTTTGGGGGATGCCGAGGCCTGAATGTGGGTTTGCAGCCAGCGTTCCAGCATCATCAGCACCCACACCATGGTGCCGTGGTAGGCCGGATGCTCGTGCACCAGCTTGCCCGTCAATTGATCGATGAAGTCGGCGCGCACCAGGCGGCGCGCTTTCAGGTCGTGCAAACTATCGTAGGCCAGTGCCCGCAAGCGGGCATCCTGCATCAGCCACGCCCCGAACGGCATGCCGAAGCCGTGTTTTTTCTTGTGCACGATGGCGCGCGGCAGATGCTCGCGCAGCGCCTGCTTGAAGAAATAGCGCAGCCGCGTGCCGTGCAGCTTGTCGTCCGGCGGCAGGCGCGCCGAGAAAGCCAGCATCTCGTCGCTCAGAAATGGGAACGCCGCCTCCAAGCCGGCCAGTTCACACGCCGTCGTCACCTTGCGCAGATCGTTATCGGCCAGCGTGTAGCGCAAGTCCAGCGCCTGCATGCGGTTGATCTGGCTGAGCCCGTGGGACTCCCAGTAGCAGGCGTTCAACTGTCCCAGCGGCCCGCCCTCGTCCACTGTTGCCAGGAAGTCCGCGTGCAGTACCTGCGCCGGCCCGTAACGCCCCAGCAGATTGTAGGTTTCCAGCCGCGCCGGCATCGGCACCAGCGCTTGTTCGACGTAGCTGCGGGCCTTGCGCAGCGGCGGCCAGTTCACCTGGCCCGCCAGGCCAAACAGCATCGGCTCCAGCGCCAGTTGACGCAAGCCCGACGGCAAGCGCTCGTAGCGCGCGAACACGGCTTGGCGGGCGTAGCGCTCGTTGCCGCCGAATAGTTCGTCGCCGCCATCGCCGCCGATCAAGCGGGTGACGCCGTCCGCGCGTGCCATCCGGGCGCAAAAATAGGCCGGCACGATGGAGGAATTGCCGAACGGCTGGTCGCAGGCGGCGGCTATGCGTGGGACGGCGTCGGCCACATCCCCTGCGGCCAGGTAAAACTCGTGATGTTGCGCGCCGAAGTGGCGGGCTGCGATGCGGGCGTAGGCCATTTCATCGTAGCCATCGACGTCGAAACCGATGGAATAGGTGCGCGGCGCCTGGCCGTTGATCTTGCCCAGCATGCCGGCCAGCGTGGAACTGTCGGTGCCGCCGCTGAGGAAAGCACCGATCTGGCCGTCCGCCGCCTGCCGCACCGAATCCTGCAAAATGCCGAGAAACTGCCGCTTCATCACGGCAAACGGCAAGCTGCGCTCCTCGTGAAAGCGGATGCGCCAGTAGGCGCCTCGCTCCATGCGGCCGCGCCGGTACAGCAGATATTCGCCCGGCAGCAAGCGGTGCCGGTTGCGATACACGCTGCGCGGCGCGGGAATCACGTGAAAATACAGGTAGTTATAGAGCGCCTGCGGATCAAGCTCGCCGGCCGGTAAGTCCGCCGCCGAACTGGCGAACTGCAGCCCTTGCGCGTTGCCCTCGTAGTGCATGGCGTGCACGCCGCTGCGATCCACTGCCAGCAATACCTCGCCCTTGCTGCTATCGATAATGCAGGCCGCGAAGTGGCCGGACAATTCGGCGCAAGCCTGCGCACCGCGTACCCGCCAAGCTGCGGCCAGCCGCGCTGCCAACTGATCCCGGCTGCCGGCCATCAGCGCGCGCCCGTACACCGCCGCCTGCAAGCCGGGCTCCGAATGCTGGCTGACGCTGCCGCCGGGCGCGGTGACCAAAAGCTCGCAGTCGTGCGGCATATTCAGGTGGCCGCGCAGGCCGCTCATACCAGCACCTCCAGCGGCGGCGGATGGCCAAGGAAGGCAATCGGACTGGCGGTCAGCCCATAGGCGCCGGACTGGAATACCACCACGTAATCGCCCGGCTCCGCGCGCGCCAGCTCCAGGCTGTCGGCCAAGGTATCGAGCGGCGTGCACAGCGGGCCAACCACGCTGGCCACCTCGCGCGGCCCGGCCTGCATGCGATTGCCGATCGCCACCGGATAATTCTTGCGGATCACCTGCCCAAAATTGCCGGACGCGGCCAGATGGTGGTGCATGCCGCCATCCGTAATCACAAACACCTGCCCGTGCGACAGCTTGCGCTCCAGCACTCGGCAGACGTAGACGCCGGCCTCCGCCACCAGGTAGCGGCCCAGCTCCAGCACCAGCCGCGTTTGCGGCGAGGCCGCGTCCAGCGTCTGCATCAACTCGTGCAGCCCCGACGCCACTGCCGACAAATCCAGCGCCCGCTCGCCGGGAAAGTACGGCACGCCAAAGCCGCCGCCGATATTCAGCACGCGCAGCGGCGCCGGCGCGTTATCGGCCAGCCGCAGCGCCAGATGCAGGCATAAGCGCTGCGCCTCGCAAATCGCCGTCGCCGACAAATTCTGTGCTCCGCAGAACAGGTGGAAGCCCTGGAAATCCAGTCCCAGCGCGCCCAGCTTGCGCAACATGGCCGGCACGCGCTCGGCATCGACGCCGAACTGTCGCGCGCCGCCACCCATTTTCATGCCGGCGTACTTCAATTCAAACTCGGGATTGACGCGCACCGCGACGCGCGGCGTGAGTCCGAGCAGATCGCCGATGCGGGCGGCGCGTTCCATTTCCTCTTCCGATTCCAGGTGCAGCAGCACGCCTGCCGCAATCGCGCTGCGCAGCTCGGCGTTGCTCTTGCCCGGCCCGGCAAAGCTGATGCGCGACGGCGGCATGCCGGCATCAAGCGCCGTTTTCAACTCGCCGCCGGAAGCGACGTCGAAACCATCGACTAGCAAGCCCATCATTTGTACCAACGCCGGCATGGGATTGGCCTTGATGGCATAGTGCACATGCAGCGCCGGCGGCAAGGTATTGCGCAGCAGCTCAATCCTTGTTTGGATGTGTTCGCGCTCGTAGGCATAAAACGGCGTCCGGCCTACCCGCTCCGCCAGTCGCGGCAGCGTGATGCCGCCCAGTTGCAAGCAATCGTCCAGCACCGGGAATTGGCGCTGCTCAGCGTGGGTCGGGTTCATGTGCGTGC
Organism: Duganella rivi; assembly: GCF_009857435.1. Lineage (GTDB taxonomy): Bacteria > Pseudomonadota > Gammaproteobacteria > Burkholderiales > Burkholderiaceae_D > Rugamonas > Rugamonas rivi. The sequence continues at coordinate 412,483 of NZ_WWCK01000003.1, read as the reverse complement.
CTCCAGCGCCTGCGCCAGCAGCTTGCGGTCGATCTTGCCGTTGGGATTGCGCGGCAGCGGCTGCTCGCGCAATTCGATGCGTGACGGCACCATGTAGGCGGGCAAGGCGCGCTTGCAGGCGGCCAGCAGCGCATCGCCATCGAGCGTGGCGCCGACCGCCACCAGCGCAATCGCCTGCCCCAGCGCTGGATGGGCGTAGCCAAACGCCGCCACCTCCGTCACCAGGCCGGTCGCGTAGACCACTTCCTCCACCTCCGCCGGACTGACCCGGTAGCCGGAGGTCTTGATCATGTCGTCGCTGCGGCCGATGAAGTAGAGATAACCTTCGTCATCGGCACGCACCGTGTCCCCAGACCAGACCGCCAGTTCCGCCAGCGGCAAGCCATCCGCTCGCGCTGGCAGTGGCCGGAAGCGCTCGGCGGTGCGGGCGACATCGTTCCAGTAGCCCATCGCCACCAGCGCGCCGCGATGCACCAGCTCGCCTGGCTCGTTCGCTGCGCATGGCGAGCCGTCTTGCCGCAGCACCAGTATCTCGGCGTTGGGAATGGCCTTGCCGATCGAGTCCGGCCGCAGATCCAGCTGCTCCGGCGCCAGATAGGTGGAGCGGAAGGCTTCGGTCAGGCCGTACATCAGGTAAATCTGCACATGCGGCAAAGCGCGGCGCAGCGCTTTGATGGTGTGCTGCGGCATCACGCCGCCGGAATTGGTGATATAGCGCAGCCGCCGCGCGTGGTGCCAACTGAGATCGGCCAGCTGGATCCACAGCGGCGGCACCCCGGCCATGCCGGTGATGCGGTCGCGGTCGATGGCGTCCAGCACGTCGCGCAGCAGCAAGTGATTCAGCAATACAGCGCAGGCGCCGACCGAGAACGCCGTCGTCAACTGGCTCAAGCCATAATCAAAACTGAGCGGCAGCACGCACAGGATGCGGTCTTCCGGCATGTTGTTGAGGTAGCTGGCGACGCTGGTTGCGCCCGCCACCAAATTCCGGTGCGACAGTATCACGCCCTTGGGCTGGCCCGTGCTGCCGGAGGTGTACAAGATGGCGGCCATATCGCTATCGATGCAGGCATGTGAGGAACGCGGCGGCGCGCCAGCCATGCACTCGCGCCAGGACAGCAGCTGCACGCCTTGCAGCGGCGCCAATCCCGCCATCGAACCGATCACGATGACCACGCGCAAATCAGGGCAAGCACTGAGCGCGCCGGCCAGTTGGTTCAGTCGTTCGCGCGAGGTCACCAGGATGCGCACCTTGCAGTCGGCCAGAATGTAGGCCACCTGCTCCGGCTTCAGCACCGGATTGACCGGCACGAACACGCCGCCAGCGGCGGCGGCACCGAACATCGCCGCCACCGCCTCTTCGCGCTTTTCTAGGAACACCGCCAGCCGCGCGCCGCGCGCCAGCCCGTGCTCCAGCCACGCGTCGGCGGCCTGCCGCACCATCTGCGCCAGCGCGGCGTAATTCAGGCCCACGCCTTGATACGACAAGGCTTGCCGCTCCGGCATCGCGCGCGCGGAGGCAAAAATGAAATCGTGGATGAGCTGCGCCATGGCGATCGCCTTCAAGATGGACGGGTCTTCCATCATCGGGAGAATCGGCTCAGCCGTTGTTGATGCCGATCAAACTCTGCGCGCGCTTGTGCTGGCGCAAACCGTGCGCCTGGCGGCCATAGTCTAATCGGAATCCCGCCCTCGATGAATTCAATGCCATGCGCCGTACCTTTGCACAACTGGGATTGCTCAACACCGCGCTGTACCTGGTGGCGCGGCTGCTGGAGCGCGCGAGCGGCGGACGCTGGACGCTGCTGCGCTACGTATTTGTCGCGCAATACGTGAGCGACGCGCCACTGCTGCCGATGCGCGGCGCCGATATCGAGATCCGCATGCCCGGCGCCGACGCCGCGCTGCCGGCCGGCTATCCACGTCCGCCGCAAGTGGTGCGCGCACGCTATGCACAAGGCGCACAGACCTTGTGCGCCTGGCGCAACGGCGGACTGGCAGGGTTTCTGTGGCTGATTGCCGAAGCTTACGACGAGGATGAAGTGCGCGTCCGCTACCGGTTGGCGTCTTCGCGCCTCGGCTGGGATTTTGATGTGTGGGTGCGGCCGGAGGAACGTCTCGGCTGGGTGTTCCGCCGTTTGTGGGAAGCGGCGCGCCAGCACTTGCGCCGGCGCGGCGTGCGCTGGACGTGCAGCCGGATCTCCGCCTTCAACGCCGCCTCGCTGCGCGCACATGCGCAAATCGGCACCGTGCGGCTCGGCCACGCCGTGTTTCTCCGCTGTGGCGCGTGGCAGTGGATGATCGCCAGCCTGTGGCCGTATGTTCATCTATCGCGCAGTGCCACTTCCTTCCCCGAATTGACATTCAACCCTCCAACACAGGAGCCGCCATGCCACAACTTCAAGAAGTCTGCCAAATCCTGAGGGCCACGCTGGGACTGGGCCGGCAGCCGCTCAACGAAGACACGCCGCTGCTGGGCGCCATGCCGGAGCTGGATTCGATGGCGGTCGCCAGCCTGATTGTCGCGCTTGAACAGCACTACGGTTTCGAGGTGCGTGATGATGAAATCAGCGCGCGCCACTTCGCCACGGCCGGTTCGCTGGCGCGCTTCGTTGCCGATAAAATGGGCTGATCGTGGACGCCGCATCCTTGAGCGCCCTGCCATTCTTCCTCAGCGCCGACGAGGGCGAGCGCTTTTGCCTGTACCATGAGCCGGAACCGGGCGTAGCGCCGCGCGGCGCGATCCTTTACGTTCATCCGTTTGCCGAGGAATTGAACAAGAGCCGCCGCATGGTGTCCTTGCAGGCGCGCGCCTATGCCCAGGCCGGATACGGCGTGCTGCAAATCGACTTGTACGGCTGCGGCGACAGCAGCGGCGAGTTGTCGAAGGCGCGCTGGGATATCTGGCTGGCGGATTTGGCGCGCGCATGGCAATGGCTGGCGGAGCGTCATCTCGGCCCGCGCTACTTGTGGGGCCTGCGCCTGGGCGCCTTGCTGGCGCTCGATTTTGCGGTCGGCGCGCGGCCGCAAGCCTTGATTTTGTGGCAGCCAGCGCTAAGCGGACGCGCGCACTTGAACCAATTCGCGCGCCTGCAAAGCGCGGCGCGGCTATTTGCCGGCGCACCAGCGGTGGAGCAAGGCACGGAGATTGCCGGCTACCTGATGCCGCCGGCGCTATCGGCCGCCATCAACCAGCTGGACGCCGGCGCGCTGACGCCGCGCTGCCCGGTGCAGTGGCTGGAACTCAATCTGCCGCCGCTGGACGCCGGCACCGATTATGGCGCATCTGCCGAAGCCCAAGCCGCGCTGCAACCCGCATCCGCGCTCCTGATCGACCGTTGGCGCAGCGACGGCGCGGTAGTCCACGCTGTCCCGCTGCACGGCGAACCGTTCTGGATCAGTACCGACATCGGCGTTGTCCCCTCGCTGCTGGAAGCAAGCAGCGCCGCACTGGAGATCGCATAATGGCCCATCAACGCGTGCTGCGCTTCCGGTGCCAGGGCTGCTGGCTAATCGGCATTCTGCACGTGCCGGACGAACCGCTGTCGCGCGGCGTGCTGATCGTCACCGGCGGGCCGCAATACCGCGTCGGCAGCCATCGCCAGTTCGTCCTGCTGGCGCGCCACCTGGCCGAACACCATGTGCCAGTGATGCGCTTCGACTATCGCGGCATGGGCGATAGCGAAGGCGATATGCGCGACTTTGAAAACATCCAGGACGATTTGGAAGCCGCCATCGGCGAGTTTTTCACCACCATGCCCGCCATGAAAGAGCTGGTGCTGTGGGGGCTGTGCGACGGCGCTACCGCCGCAGCCTTCCATGCGTGGAGCGACCCGCGCATCACAGGGCTGGTGCTGGCCAATCCTTGGGTGCGCACCGCGCAAGGCGAAGCCCGCACAACGCTGCGCCACTACTACCTGCATCGCCTGCGCGACCGCGACTTCTGGCGCAAGCTCCGGCAAGGCCGCTTTGGACTGCGGCCTGCATTCGATTCCTTCCGACGCGTGCTGACCGCAGCGCGCCAACCCACGGCGCAAGTTGAAACGCTGCCGGAGCGCTTGTATCTAGCCTTGCGGCGCTTTCGCGGCCAAGTCCTGATTATCCTCAGCGGCGCGGATCTCGGCGCGCGCGAATTCATGGCGCTACCGGGTCAACACCCGCATTGGCGCAAGCTGCTGGCGATGCCGCGCGTCCAGCAAACCATCATCCCCAATGCCAATCACACCTTCGCCCGCCAGGCCTGGCGCGACGAAGTGGCCGACATCTGCGCGAAATGGATACGGGCATGGTAAAGCGCGTCCTCATGATCGCCTTTCACTACCCGCCGATGCGCGGCGGCAGCGGCTTTCAGCGCACGCTGGCCTTCACGCAGCACCTGCCGCGCTGCGGCTGGGAGCCGCTGGTGCTGAGCGTCAGTCCGCATGCCTATCAGGATGCCGACGCCCAGGCCGCCGCACCGGCGCACCGCAGCTTCGCGCTCGACGCCGCGCGCCATCTGTCCGTGCGCGGCCGCTATCCCGGCCTGCTGGCGCAGCCGGATCGATGGAGCTCATGGTGGCTGAGCGCCGTTCCCGCAGGCCTGCGCCTGATACGCCAGCACCGCCCGAGCGCCATCTGGTCTAGCTACCCTATCGCCACCGCGCACTTAATCGGTCTCACGCTGCACCGGCTGACCGGCCTGCCGTGGATCGCCGACCAGCGCGATCCCATGATCGACCACGATTATCCGCCCGACCCGTACCGCCACCGTATCCACCGCTGGATAGAACAGCAAGCCATGCAGCGCAGCGCGGCGGTGGTCTGCACCACGCCCGGTGCGGTGCGCGATCTCGGTTCGCGCTTTGCGCAGCCGGCCGCAGGCCGCATCGCATTGATCGAAAACGGCTACGACGAGGCGAGTTTCATCGGCGCGGAACTCGCGGCTCCGCCCTTGCGCCCGGCCCGCGCGCCATTTCGCCTGCTGCACAGCGGCGTAATCTACCCATCGGAACGCGATCCCCGCGCGCTATTTGCGGCGTTGGCTGGCCTGCGCGATGCTGGCGTCATCCATGCCGCCAACTTCCGGCTGGTGCTGCGCGCCAGCGGCCATGACGACTACCTGCGAGGCCTGATCTGCGGCCTGGAAGACATCATCGAACTGGCGCCGCCGCTGCCGTACCGGGAAAGCCTGGCCGAAATGCTCGACGCCGACGCCCTGCTGCTGCTTCAAGCCGCCAACTGCAATCATCAAATCCCGGCCAAGCTGTATGAATACCTGCGCGCCCGCCGTCCGCTGCTGGCGCTCACCCACCCGGATGGCGATACCGCAGCCGCCTTGCGCCGCGCCGGCATCGACACCATCGCTCGGCTGGATTCCGCCAACGACATCGGCGCCGCTCTCGCGCACTTTTTACAACTATGCCGCGCGCAGCGCGCGCCGATCGCCGCCCCGGTCGTGGTGGCGCGCCATTCGCGCGCCGACCGCACGCGCGAACTGGCCGCGCTGCTGGATCGCGTTCAACGCAAGGAGTCTCCATGAAGCCATATGCTTTTGCCCTGCTGCTGATCTGCGCGGCCGCCGGTGCCGCCGACGATTGCCCAGCTTACGTCAAGCACGATCCGGGCGGCGACTACACCAGCGCCGATGATCGCCAAGGGCTGGCCGTGGTTGAAAATTTCCACTTCACGCCGAATGTCGAGCGGCTGGTGCGCGGCGCCACCGGCGCGCTGGGCGCCGACATCAGCTACACGCTGGAACACTTCCCCAATCACCACCGCGCGCTGTCCGCCATGTCGCGCCTTGCGCTGCGCGACAGAAATCGCAAGCCGCATGGCGCGCGCTACACGATTGAATGTTTTTTTGACCGCGCCCTGCGCTACCGGCCCGACGACGCGCGCGTGCATGCACTGTACGGAAGCTATCTGCTGGCACTCGGACAAACCGACAGCGCGCTGGAACAGCTGGAGCACTCGGCGCGGCTGGAGCCGAACAATGCCACCGCCCATTACAATCTCGGCCTGCTGTACGTGAAGAACAAAGACTATGACAAGGCCCGCGCCAGCGCACAGAAAACCTACGGCATGGGCTTCCCGCTGCCGGGATTGAAGCACAAGCTGGTAGCCGCCGGTGAATGGCGCGAGTGACTACTTCAAACCGTGGTGGCTCATCAAATCGTACAAGGTGGGACGGCTAACGCCCAGCAGCTCCGCCGCCTTGACGATATTGCCATCCGCCCGCGCCAGCGCCTGCACCATCACGCGATACTCGGCTGCCTCGCGCACCGCGCGCAGATTGATGTTTTCTTCCACGCCATCGGGCAGCCCCAGATCCGCCGGCATGATCTGCGGCCCATCCGACATGATGACGGCGCGGCGGATGCAGTTTTCCATCTCGCGTACATTGCCGGGCCATGGGTAGGCTTCAATCGCCGCCATGGCCTCGGCGCTGAAGGCCAGTACCGACCGCGATTCAACAGCGCAGAATTTATTGCGGAAGTGATGTGCGAGCAGCGCGCGGTCGCCGGCCCGCTCGCGCAAGGGCGGAATAATCAGCACAATTTCGCTCAAGCGGTAGTAAAGGTCTTCGCGGAAGCCGCCTTCCGCCGCCAGCGCTTTCAGGTTGCGATGCGTAGCGCAGACCACGCGTACATCAATGCGGATTTCATTGCGGCCGCCGACGCGCTCGATCACGCGCTCTTGCAGGAAGCGCAGCAGCTTGGATTGCAGGGCCAGCGCCATGTCGCCTATCTCGTCAAGGAACAGGGTGCCGCCATGCGCCAGTTCCAGCTTGCCCTGTGTTTGCCGCTGCGCGCCGGTGAACGCGCCTTTTTCGTAGCCGAATAATTCGCTCTCCAGCAAATGCTCCGGGATGGCCGCGCAATTGATGGCGACGAAGCGTTTCTGCTGCCGCGCGCTGAGTTGGTGCAGCCCGCGCGCGATCAATTCCTTGCCGCTGCCGGAATCGCCGAGCAGCATCACGGTAGCCGATGATGGCGCCACCTTCTCCACGCTGCGGCACAGCTTCAGCATGACCGGATCGCGGCTGATGATGCCGGCCAGCGGCGAGTCGGATTGAATTTGCAGCATGCGGCGGTTTTCCTGCTGCATGGCGTGCAGGTGGAAGGCGCGCGCGATCACCAGCGACAGCGTGTCGGCATCCAGCGGTTTTTGATGAAAATCATAAGCGCCCATGGCGACGGCTTTCAGCGCAAAGGCGCGTTCCTGGTTGCCGGACAGGATAATCACCTTGGTGTCCGGCGCGCTGGTGAGGATCTGCGACAGCAGCGCCAAGCCTTCGCCCGCGCCATCGGGATCCGGCGGCAAGCCAAGATCCATGGTGATGACCGCGGGCTGATGGCGGCGCAGTTGCGACAGCGCCGATTCACGGTCGCCGGCGATAATCACGTCGTAATCATCAAGGCTCCAGCGCAATTGCGTTTGCAGGCCGGTGTCGTCTTCGACCACCAGCAGTTTATTCTTGCCCATGTTCTGACTCCTCGATTAACGGCAGCGTTACGCGGAACGTGGTTCCGATGGACGGCGCGCTGGTGACCTCTAGTTGGCCGCCGATCTCGCGCAGGTACTCGCGGCTTTCGAAGACGCCGATGCCCATGCCGGCGGTCTTGGTGGAGACAAATGGCTGGAACAAGCGCTCGCGGATGAATTGCTCGCTCATTCCGTGGCCGTTGTCGGAGATGTCGATCAAGGCGGCGCCATTTGCCGCGTGCAGGCGGGCTAGCACGCTGCCGGTGCGCGGCGTGGCTTCGATGGCGTTTTGAATCAGGTGGCCGATCACGCGTTCAAGGCGCTGGCTGTCGGCCAGCACAGTCATGCCGGCAGCCCGCAGCTGCAGCGCAGGACGCGGCTCGCTACCGGCATGCGCTTGCACGGCGCGCATCAGCAGTTGATCCAGTTGCAGCGGCGCGGCTGCTTCCGGCGCCTGATTGCGGCCTAGTTTAAGCAGCATGTGTCTCATCTTGGCCAGCGAGTTCGCCAGTGTTTGCAGCATATCGTCCTGAAATGCCGGATTGGCTTTGTGTTTTTCTGCATTCACCAGCAGCAGCGAGAGTTGCGAGACCAGGTTCTTCAAGTCGTGCACGACGAAGGTCGACATGCGGTTGAAGGATTCGAATTGGCGCGCCACGGCAAGGCTGTCCGCCGAGGCGCGATGGGCGAGATAGCTGGCGGCTTGGCAGCCTGCGATTTTCAGCACGTCGCGTACCTCCCAGTTCAGTTGCAGCGGTGTGCGCGGCGGCGCAAGTGCGATGAAACCATACAGCCGGCGCTCCAGCATCAGCGGCACGGCCAGCCAAAAGTCTGCCGACCATGTAGGCCGCTCCGGGCATGACGACAGTTCGACTACCCAGTTTCGCTGTGCCAGTAGTTGGCACAAGGCGCTGTCAGCGCGCTCGCCGGACGATGCCAGCGGCGTGTTCCAGCGGCCGGCGGCATGGTAGCCGTTGTCGTCATGCCGCAGCCATAACAGGCCGGCCGGACTTTCCACCAGCCCGGCTATCGCCTGAATGGCGCGTTCGGGCAGGCCGTCGGCGTCGTCGGCGAGCGCACGCGTGAAGCGCTGCCATTCTTCGCGATAGTCGTAGCGGCCCTGGTAGAAGTGTTTGCTGATGAAGAGTTTGAGCCGCGCGCGCATGGCCCCCGAGAATAGTACAGCGGCCAGCAGCAAGGCCGCGCCGCACAGGCAGGCCGCTTGCATCAGCGCGCCCCAGGCGCCGCCGACGTAGCGCAGATACCATGCGCTGATCGCCATCGCCACGAGATAAAACGCGGAGCCCAGCAGCGCCGCCGAATGGAACATGATTTGGCGCGAGATTTGCAGTCCGGGCGTCCATGTGGGATTGCGCGACATCGATAAGGCCAACAAAGGCGCGCTCAAGGCATTGACAATGCCGCGTGCGGCCCATATGTCGGGATGGACGCGGCGAAACAGCATGGCGTCGCTGTACAGGTAGAAGTCGAACGCGAACAATGCGCCGACGCCAAGACAGGCGAATTTGATGCCCCAGCGCGCTTTCTGCGGCGCGGCGCGGTAGACGTGTTCCACCAACAGCATGCCCAGCACCGCAAGGGCGAGATGCAATGCGGCCAGCAGCAATGGCGGCGCATCCGGCAAGGCGGCAGCCGCCAGGCAGGCAACGGGCAACAGCAACGCGGCAGCCATCGCGCGCTTTCCCGCGCCGGAAAAATGCAGCAGCAGGAGCAGCCAGCTTGCGCTGCGCAAGGCCTCGGGGGCGTCCAGCAGCATCAGCGGTTCAGCGGCGAACAGCAGCGCTATGATCGCCAGCAACGCCCAAAGCGCCGTGGCGACGGCGGCAACGGCCATGAATACGGCGGGCCGGCCGCGCCGCAGCAGCCATGCGGCCAGTGTGGCAAAGGCCAGTACCGCCACAGCGTGGCTAAACACCGCGACCGCTGATGCGCCATCCCATTCCATCAGCGCCCGCCTTTGCCGAACAAGACCACCTGCACCGTGTCGATCAATATCAGCAAATCCAAAAACAGGCTGTTGTTCTTCACGTAGTACAAATCGTATTGCAGCTTTTGCAGCGCGTCTTCCACCGACGCGCCGTAGCGATAGCGTACTTGCGCCAGTCCGGTGATACCCGGCTTGATCCCGTGGCGAACGTTGTAGTAGGCGATCTGCTCGCACAACTGCTCCACAAAATACGCCCGCTCTGGCCGAGGGCCGACAAAACTCATCTCGCCCTTGAACACATTGAGCATCTGCGGCAGTTCGTCGATGCGCAGCTTGCGTATCCAGTGGCCCACCGCCGTCACGCGCGGATCGTCCTGCTCCGCCCACTGCGGCTGGCCGTCGCGCTCCGCGTCTTGCCGCATGCTCCGAAACTTCAGTACCTTGAAGACGCGGTTATCGCGCCCCACCCGCTCCTGCCGATAAAACACCGGCCCACCGTCCTCGATCTTGATTGCCAGCGCGGCGCCCAGCATCACCGGCATGGTCAGCAAGCCGATAGCAGCGCTAGCCAGCAAATCAAACACCCGCTTCACCGTCGCCCGCATCATGCTCTGATCGAAGCCGCCGCCGAAAATCAAGTAACTCGGTTGCAGCGAATCGACGCGAATCTGGCTCGCCTCGCGCTCAAAAAAGGTCGCGGCGTCGGTGACAGGCACGCCGCCCAGTGCGCACTCCAGCAACTGCCGCACCGGGAAGGCGCCATTGCGCCTATCGCCGACCGTCACCACGATTTCATCGGCGGCGTAGCGGCGTGCCAGCGTCAGTAACGGCAGATCGGCCGGCAGCAGCATGGCCGGCGGCACAGCGCGCAATTCGCCGGACACCGGTACAAAGCCCACCACCCTAAACGGATGGAAGCCCATGCTGCCCGCCGCCAAATCCAGGCATTCGCGCGCTATCGCGCCATCGCCGACGATAATCAGGCGCTGTTCCAGCATGCTCGATTGCGCCGACGTGAACACCACCATCCGCGCCAGCAGCACCGCGCCGCCGCCCAGCAGGAACACCGTGCTGCCCAAAGGCCCGAGCTGCATCGCCGGATCCAGCCCGGCCAATAGCCGCATCAGGCAAAAGCCCAGCACAAACGACGGCATGATCCGCAGCAGTGTACTTTTGATATCCTCGCGCGACTGGTCATGCTGGTACATGCCCAAGGTGCCCATGCTGAGCACCATCACCAGCGCGAACGTCAGGGCCGGCCACAAAGGCGCGCTGGCGACAGCTGCTGCGAGCAAAATCGACAACTCAAGTAACAGCAGCATCAAGGCTACCCTGGACACGTAATGATGAAAGATCCTGATCACGATAAGCTCCTCGTCAGAGCTTTCATCATGAGGAACACCGTGGAAAACCGTCTTGAGGCCCCGCAATCCCCGTCGTCAAAAGGGCTATTTATGACGAACCTATGACAAATGGTCTATAGTCATGTTTCTTTAGTGTCTTTCCATCCACGTAATCATGAAATTTGATGTTGCAATTGTCGGCAGCGGATTGGCCGGCCTGTCGGTCGCCCTGCACCTGGCCGAGACCCGAACCGTCGCGATTATTTCCAAGCGTGCCCTCAAGGATGGCGCCAGCAATTGGGCCCAGGGCGGCATCGCTGCCGTGCTGGATTCGGGCGATAGCCACAATGAGCACATTAACGACACCCTGGTCGCCGGCGGCGGCTTGTGCGACGAATCGGCCACCCGCTACATCGTGGAGCATGGCCGCGAGGCGATCGAATGGCTGATCGAGCAAGGCGTGCCCTTCACCCGCGACGAATCGGCGGAACTGGGCTTCCACCTGACGCGCGAAGGCGGCCATAGCCAGCGCCGCATCATCCACGCCGCCGACGCCACCGGCAACGCGGTGCAAACCACGCTGGAAGAAAAAGTCCGCGCGCATCCGAACATCACCTTGTTCGAACATCACTGCGCGGTCGACCTGATTACGTCGGACAAGCTGCACCCGATCAAAAAAGGCAACGCACAGCCAAAATGCTACGGCTTGTACGTGCAGGACGAAGAAACCGGCCAGGTACACACCTTCGCCGCAGAACACACGGTGATGTGCACCGGCGGCGCCGGCAAGGTTTACCTGTACACCACCAACCCGGACACCGCCAGCGGCGACGGCATCGCCATGGCGTGGCGCGCAGGCTGCCGCGTGTCGAACATGGAATTCATCCAGTTCCATCCGACCTGCTTGTACCACCCATACGCCAAGTCCTTCCTGATTACCGAGGCGATTCGCGGCGAAGGCGGCTTGCTCAAGCTGCCGCCGGAAGCTGGCGCCGCAGCGGGCACGCGCTTCATGCTGGCCCACGACGAACGCGCCGAACTGGCGCCGCGCGACGTGGTAGCACGCGCCATCGACTTTGAAATCAAGAAGCGCGGCCTTGATTACGTCCACCTGGACATCAGCCACAAGCCGGCCGAGTGGCTGATCGAGCACTTCCCGACCATCTATGCGCGCTGCATGGAACTGGGCATCGACATCACCAAGGAGCCGATCCCGATTGTGCCGGCCGCGCACTACACCTGCGGCGGCATCGTCACCGATCTGCATGGCCGCACCGATTTGCCAGGCTTGTACGCCGTCGGCGAAACCGCCTGCACCGGCTTGCACGGCGCGAATCGCCTCGCCAGCAACTCGCTGCTGGAATGCGTGGTGATTGGCCGCGCCTGCGCCACCGACATCGCCTCCAAGGAAAAAGGCGAAGTGCCCTATCTGCCGGATTGGGACGAAAGCCGCGTCACCGACGCTGATGAAGAAGTGGTCATCGCCCACAACTGGGATGAACTGCGCCGCTTCATGTGGAACTACGTCGGCATCGTCCGCACCACCAAGCGCCTGGAACGCGCCCAGCACCGCATTGCGCTGCTGAAGGAAGAAATCGACGAGTACTACCAAAACTTCCGCGTCACGCACGACCTGCTGGAACTGCGTAACCTGGTTGAAGTCGCGAGTCTGATCGTCAACAGCGCCCTGCTGCGCCGCGAAAGCCGTGGCCTGCACTTCAGCCGCGATTATCCAGAGACCCTGGCCAAGGCCCTGCCCACCATCCTCACGCCGCCACGACGAAAATAATGATCTCCGTCCGCCACGCCACGCAAGCCGACATCCCCGCCATGGAAGCGCTGATCAAGCGCTCCGGCATCGAATTGAGCGAGGGGTTTTATACCAGCGAACAGGCGCAAGCCGTTACGCGCCATGTATTCGGCGTGGATACACAGCTCGTGGCGGATCAGACTTACTTCGTAATTGAAAAAGACGGCCAGATGGCGGCATGCGGCGGTTGGAGCAAGCGCAGCACCTTGTTCGGCGCCGACCGCACCAAGCAAGGCGCCGATCCGCTGCTCGATCCAGCGCGCGAACCGGCCCGCATCCGCGCCTTCTTCGTTGATCCATCGGCGGCGCGCCAAGGGCTGGGACGTTTGCTGCTCCAGCACTGCACCGACGCCGCAGCGGCGGGCGGCTTCCACACGCTGGAACTGGCCGCCACCATGCCCGGCGTGCCGCTCTACGCGGCCTGCGGCTTCGAGATCATTGAACACATGGCGCTGGATTTGCCAGGGGACGTGAAAGTCCCGCTGGCGAAGATGCGCAAATCGCTTAGCCGATGATGCGCAGGGAGTAGTCGGTAGCGCGGACGTCTTTGGTCAGGCTGCCGATGGAAATGCGGTCTACGCCGGTTTCGGCAATCGCGCGGACGGTGTCGAAGTTGATGCCGCCCGAGGCTTCCAGCAGTGCGCGGCCGGCGTTAATGACCACTGCGTCGCGCATCATATCGGTGTTGAAGTTATCCAGCAGGATCGACAAAGCGCCGGCATCCAGGGCTTCCTTTAACTCGTCCAGCGATTCCACTTCTACTTGAATCGAGACGCCCTTGTTCAGCGCCTTGGCTGCCAGCACCGCGTTGGTGATGCCGCCTGCCGCCGCGATGTGGTTCTCCTTGATCAGGATGCCGTCGTACAGCGCAAGACGCTGATTCTGGCCGCCGCCCACGCGCACCGCGTACTTCTGCGCCAGGCGCATGCCCGGCAGCGTTTTGCGGGTGTCGAGAATGGCAGCGCGGGTGCCGGCGATAACGTCGACGTACTTGCGGGTGGCCGTGGCCACGCCAGACAGCAGTTGCAGGAAGTTGAGTGCCGCGCGTTCAGCGGTCAGCAGCGCCCGCGCCGGGCCTTCGATGATGCACACCACGCTGTCGGCTTTCATCAAATCGCCTTCTGCGTACTTCCAGTCGATTTCAATCCCGGCCTGCATGCAGTTCATGATGCCTTCGAACCAGGGCGCGCCGCACAGCACCGCGTCTTCGCGCACCAGCACGCGGGCCTTGGCGCGGCCGCCTTCCGGCACCAACAAGCCGGTAAGGTCGCCGCTGCCCACGTCTTCCAGCAACGCCGACAGCAGATTGGCTTCGAAGGCCGACTTCAACGCGTCGTCAAACGGCGCGAACTTGTTCAACAAAGTGCTCATGCAGGGCCGATTCCCGAAAACAGTTTTGCTTCTTGTGCCAGATCCGGGCCAGGTTGAACCTTGGCCTTTTTAGCTGCCGCGAAGTCCAGCATGCGGGTGATTGAGACCACCGCCTGCTTGCCGATTTCTGGATCGACGAAGATTTCGTTGGCCGCGCTGGCCGCCGGGTTGTCCATGTTTTCCAGCACGTCGGCCAGATTTTGCAGGCCGTTCATCGCCATCCACGGGCAGTGCGCACAGCTCTTGCAGGTGGCGCTGTTGCCGGCGGTCGGCGCTTCGATGAAGCGCTTGCCCGGTGCGGCGGCGCGCATCTTGTGCAGGATGCCGTTGTCGGTCGCGACGATGAAGGTATCGCAGTCCGATTCCACCGCAGCGTTGATGATCTGCGTGGTCGAGCCGACGACATCGGCCAGCGCCACCACGTTGGCCGGCGATTCCGGGTGCACCAGGATTTTCGCCTGCGGGTACTGGGCTTTCAGCAGCTCCAGTTCCACGCCCTTGAATTCGTCGTGCACCAGGCAGGAGCCCTGCCACAGCAGCATGTCCGCGCCGGTTTGCTTCTGGATGTAAGAACCCAGATGCTTATCCGGCGCCCACAGAATCTTCTTGCCCTGCTCGTGCAGGTGCTTGACGATGTCCAGGCCAATCGACGACGTCACCATCCAGTCGGCGCGCGCTTTGACGGCGGCGCTGGTGTTGGCGTACACCACCACGGTGCGGTCAGGATGGGCATCGCAGTAAGCGGCAAATTCGTCGGCCGGGCAGCCCAGATCCAGCGAGCAGGTCGCGTCCAGATCCGGCATCAGGATGCGTTTTTCCGGGCTGAGAATCTTTGCAGTCTCGCCCATGAAGCGCACGCCCGCTACCACCAGCGTCTTGGCCGGATGATCGCGGCCGAAGCGCGCCATCTCCAGCGAATCGGAGACGCAGCCGCCGGTTTCCTCGGCCAGGTCTTGCAGGTCGGCGTCCACGTAGTAGTGCGACACCAGCACCGCTTCTTTTTCCTTCAACAAGCGCTTGATGCGCTCTTTGAGTGCGACACGTTCCTCGGCGCTTGGAGTGGCTGGCGTACGCGCCCATGCATGGGCTACGCAGCTGGCGCCGTCTTGTGGATGCTCGTACTCGACGGGTTTAATCTCAATGGCTTGCATAATCGTTTAATCGATACCTTGGCTGGTCAGATACTCTTCGTAGCCGCCGCGGAAATCGACGACTTCGTTTTCCTTGATTTCAATGATGCGGTTTGCCAGCGACGACACGAATTCGCGGTCGTGCGAGACGAAGATCAGGGTGCCGGCGTATTTATCCAGCGCGATGTTCAGCGACTCGATCGATTCCATGTCCATGTGGTTGGTCGGTTCGTCCAGCAGCAGCACGTTGTGACGGCCCAGCATCAGCTTACCGTACATCATGCGGCCCTTCTCACCACCGGACAGCACCTTGACCGACTTCTTCACCTCGTCGCCGCCGAACAGCAGGCGGCCCAGGATCGAGCGCACGGCTTGGTCGTCGTCGCCTTCCTTCGTCCACTTGCCCATCCAGTCGGTCAGGTTGATCTCGCTGGCGAAATCTTCGGTCGGATCTTGCGGCATGTAGCCGACGTTGGCGTTTTCCGCCCACTTGACGGTGCCGTGATCGGCGTCCAGGCCGGTGATGTCGGCGCCGCCGATGCAGCGCAGCATGGTGGTCTTACCGGCGCCGTTGGCGCCGATGATCGCAATGCGCTCGCCCGC
Organism: Duganella rivi; assembly: GCF_009857435.1. Taxonomy (GTDB): domain Bacteria; phylum Pseudomonadota; class Gammaproteobacteria; order Burkholderiales; family Burkholderiaceae_D; genus Rugamonas; species Rugamonas rivi. Next base: position 396,814 of record NZ_WWCK01000003.1, on the reverse strand, counting down.
TTCAACCATGATGCTGAAGTTGTTGAACAAGGTGCGGTCGTATTTTTTGCTGATGCTGTCCACTTCCACGGCCAGGCGGTGCAGCTTCTTCTCGCCATCGAAGCGCACGAACGGATAGGCGCGCGAGGAAGGTTTGATATCCTCGACCTTGATCTTGTCGATCATCTTGGCGCGCGAGGTAGCCTGGCGGGCTTTCGACTTGTTGGCCGAGAAGCGGCGCACGAAGTCCTGCAGCTCGGCGACCTTCTCTTTCGCCTTGGCGTTGTTGGCCAGCTGCTGGTTGCGCGCCTGGGTCGACGCCAGCATGTAGTCGTCGTAATTGCCTGGGTAGATCTTCAGCGTGCCGTAATCCATGTCGGCCACGTGGGTGCACACCTGGTTCAGGAAGTGGCGATCGTGGGAAATGATGATCATGGTGGAGTTGCGCTCGTTGAGCACATCTTCCAGCCAGCGGATGGTGTTGATGTCCAGGTTATTGGTTGGTTCGTCGAGCAGCAGGATGTCCGGGTTCGAGAACAGCGCCTGCGCCAGCAGCACGCGCAGTTTCCAGCCCGGCGACACGGCGCTCATTGGGCCCTGGTGCAGATCGATGCTGATGCCCACGCCCAGCAGCAGTTCGCCGGCGCGCGACTCGGCGGTGTAGCCGTCGTACTCGGCGACTTTGCCTTCCAGGTCGGCGGCTTTCATGTAGTCGTCGTCGGTGGCTTCCGGGTTGGCGTAGATCGCATCGCGTTCGGCCATGGCGGCCCACATCTCGGTGTGGCCCATCATCACCACGTCCAGTACGCGCATCTCTTCGTAAGCAAATTGATCCTGGCGCAGTTTACCGAGGCGTTCATTCACATCCAGCATCACGTTGCCGGCCGACGGTTCGAGGTCGCCGCCGAGGATTTTCATGAAGGTGGACTTGCCGCAACCGTTGGCGCCAATCAGGCCATAGCGGTTGCCATCGCCGAACTTGACGGAGATGTTTTCAAACAGCGGCTTGGCGCCGAATTGCATGGTGATATTTGCTGTCGAGAGCATGTGAGCGTGATCTTTACTGAAGAAAAACAAGAAGTTGGAAGCCAATCCAGCATTATACAACAGGCCACAGCCCCTTACATGGCAACGCGAAGTGGACACTAACACAAGCAAAGTTACAAATAATCATCAAACTGTGACAATTGGATAATATCGGGAGTGTATTTATTGCTATTATCACTTCATCAACCACCCACCGGAGTGAATAGCAATGAAAAAAGTCCTCGCCGCCCTTGCTTTAACCGCCGTCACCGCCTTTGCCCACGCAGCCCCCGTGCCGATGTACGTGGATCCAGGCAGCACCGGTGGCAGCTTCAACGGCTTCACCTACACCAACGTCACCTCGCTGGGCAGCACGCCTATCATCACCGGCCTGAAAACCGGCACCTCCAGCATCTCGTACGACGCGGGCGCTTTCAACTACCACGGCATCACGCTGAACTTCACGCCTTGGGATCTGGGCGGCAGCGAATCGATGTGGTGGGATCTGAACCCTTACGAAGTGGTACTGACGTTCAAGGACATCAACGGCCATGTGATCACCACCGACACCTTCAACCTGGAATATCCGCGCAACCAAACTGAATACAAAGAAGTCGCCGGCGTGCACAGCATCGAGTTCTTCTCGTCGTCCTACAACGCCGCCACGCCGCGCTTCTACAGCCTGGACATCAGCGCCGTACCGGAACCAGCGACCTACGGCATGCTGCTGGCCGGCCTGGGCATGATGGCAGCTGTTGCACGCCGTCGCAAGCAGGCTTAATCAAGGCTCAAGCCTCAGGCTATAATCGAACACGAGGGGCGCCACGGGTCGTGGCGCCCGCAACATGGAAAGAGTTCGATGAAAGCTTTGCTTCTTTTGCTGGCAGTATCTGGTTCCGCCATGGCGTCCGACGCCGACCTGCTGCGCTGCCGCAGCATTCCCGATGTGACTAAGCGCGTGGCTTGCTACGATGCGATTCCTGTCGCCGGCGCAGCCCCGGTAGCCGTTGCGGCCCCAGTTGCTGCCCCAGTTGCTGCCCCTGCAGCAGCCCCTGCGCCAGCCGCCGCACCTGCACCTGCTGCCGATCCAGCAGCCTCCTTCGGCTTGACCGCAACGCAGATGCGCAAATCGTCCGAGCCTAACTTCATCGAGAGCACTTTGCTCGGCCGCATCGACGGCTGGAGCCCAAGCACCCAGTTCCGCCTTGCGAACGGCCAAATCTGGCGCGTCGCTGACGACAGCGCCGGCTCGGTCAATGAAGTGGAAAATCCCAAAGTCAAAATCACCCGCAACAGCTTCGGCACCATGTTCCTGGAAATCGAAGGCACGTCGCAGGCGCCGCGCGTGCGCCGCGTACAGTAATTACAGCGTCGGGTAGTCGCTGATCGTCAGGTCAAAGCCGCGCTCACTCGACACCAAATGCGCCATGCCGCCATACGGCAGCGTGGCGCGTTCCTTGATGTGGCCAAACGGCAGCCCGCTCAACACCGGGATCGGCAAGCGCTCGCGCAGGTAGGCCAGCATCGAGTCAAAGTCGAAGCCGTTGTCCATCGGATTCAGCTTGTAGGCGGAAAAATCGCCGAGCACCAGCGCGCGCTGGCCTTCCAGGGCGCCGGCATAGAATAATTGCAGCACCATGCGCTCGATGCGGTAAGGGTGCTCGCCGACATCCTCGATAAAGCAGATGCCCTGCTGCTCCGCCTGAAAATACGGCGTGCCCAGCAAGCTCACCATCATCGCCAGATTGCCGCCCCACAGCTTGCCGCTGACATCCACCAGCGGATTATCAACGCCGCCATCGGCCACCGTGCCGCGCACCGTGTGCACCGGCCCGCGCAGGCAATCCCAGAATTGATTGAGCGTGTACTCCACTGGATCGGGACGAATAAAATCGTCGCACATCATCGGCCCGGCAAAGCTGATCCGGCCCGTTTGCTTCATCAACGCCATCTGGAAAGCGGTGAAATCGCTATAGCCGACAAACAGCTTGCCGCTGTCGGCCATCTTGTGAAAATCAATCGACGGCAGCAAGCGCGACATGCCGTAGGAGCCGCGCAGCGCGATCACCACTTGCACGTCCGGGTCGGAAGCCGCCGCATTCAGCTGCGCCAGGCGGCCCGCATCAGTACCGCCGAAGCGCTGGAATTTTTGATCGTCGTCGTAGTAGTCGTGAACCAGGAAGCCTTGCTGCTGCAAGCGCTGCACGCCCGAACGGTAAGCTTCGATGTCAGGTGGACGACCGCTAGGGGCCGCGATGGCGATGCCGATTTTTGTAGCGCTCAAAATATCTCTATCAGTGATGGGTGCCGCTGCCCGCGCGATGCGTGACGAGCGGAGGAAGTTCCGGCGTCATATTACCGTGCAGGTGCTGGTCGAGCAAGGCAAGCAGGCGCTCGATCAGTTGATGCGGCAGGTCGTGACCCATGCCCTCGATAACATGCAGGCTGGCGCCCGGAATCGCGTGCGCCGTATCGATGCCGCACGCCAGCGGCACCAGCGCATCAGCCGCACCGTGGATCACCATGGCCGGGCATTGAATCTTGCGCAGCAGCGCCGTGCGATCGCCGGAGGCGATGATGGCCACCATTTGCCGCGCCACGCCGTCCGGGCTGGCGCCGCGATCCACCGCGCGCTCGATATTGGCGCGCAGCACGCGCTCCGGCGTCGGGAATGCAGGGCTGCCAACCACGCGGTACACATTGATGATGCGATCGACCACCGCCTGGCGGTCATTCGGATCGGCGGAGCGCATCATCGCCGCACGCGCCGCCGCAGTCGGCCCCGGCAAGCCGCGCTTGCCGCTGCTGGACATAATCGAGGTAAGGCTCAAGGTGCGGTTGGCAAAGCGCGATGCAAAAATCTGCGCAATCATGCCGCCCATGGACATGCCAACCACGTGCGCCTTGGCGATGCCGAGTGCATCCAGCAGGCCGAGTGCATCGTCAGCCATATCGTTGAGGGTGTAAGCTGCGGACTGCCTGAGGCCAAGCAGCGATTTGAGGTAAGCCCATACCACGTTGGGCTTCTTGTATTGATGGAGTTTGCTGGACAGGCCGATGTCGCGGTTGTCGAAGCGGATCACGTAATAGCCCTGCTCCACCAGGCCATCGACCAAATCCTGCGGCCAAGCGATTAGCTGCATGCCCAGTCCCATGATCAGCAACACCGGCGGATCAAGTGGATTGCCGCTGGTTTCGTAAGCGATTGTGATGCCGTTTACTTGCGCGGTAGCCAAGGCCATCTCCCAATTCGTGTTGGGGTTCAGGATACCACTTTTACTCTTGCGCTGCGCGTTTGGCCGCCGCTGCCGCTGCGCGCCGCGCGGCAAAAAAATGCTTCAGCATGGCGCCGCATTCATCGGCCATGACGCCGCCGACGATCTCGGTGTGGTGATTCAACTGCTCTTGCCCGAACAGGTTGACGACCGAGCCGCAGGCGCCGGTTTTAGGATCACTGGCGCCGAACACCACCTTGCTCAGGCGCGCATGCATCATGGCGCCGGAACACATCACGCATGGTTCCAGGGTGACGTACAGCTCGCAGCCGGGCAAGCGGTAGTTGCCCAGTTTTTCTGCGGCGGCGCGCAGTGCCACGATCTCCGCGTGCGCCGTCGGATCGTGCTTGCCGATCGGCTGGTTGCAGCCGACTGCAATCACCTCGCCATCTTTCACGACGACGGCGCCCACCGGCACCTCGCCGAGGTTCCACGCTTGCTGCGCCTGTTCCAGCGCCAGCTGCATGAAATCGGTGTCAGACACCATCGGTAATCTCGGCCCAGCAGTTCGGGGTTTCGTGCAGCACCAGCTTGTGCAGGTGCAGGCCGGTGCCGTAGCGGTCTTTGTAGGCCGCATTCAGGATGCCGAACGCCACATGCGCCAGGTTTTCCACGGTCGGGATACGGTCGATCACCACGGTCTTGTGATTCGGCAGCGTAGCGAGGAAGTCGCGCACGGCAGCGTCTTTTTCGTAGACGATGAAAGCGTGATCCCAGACGTCGACCAGGTGTTCCTTGGCCAGCGCCTTGATGTCCGAGAAGTCCATGATCATGCCGTTGTCGGAATTGCCTTCAACGTCAATGATATTGCCGGTCAGGGTGATTTCCAGCGTGTAGCGGTGGCCGTGCAGGTTGCGGCACTGGCTCTTGTGGTCGGGAATACGGTGGCCGGCGTCGAATTCCAGCTTACGGGTAATGGTCAGCATTGCTTAGGGTATTTGTAAAAGTTTATGGGTTTGCAGGCTCAGTTTCCATTTCGGATTGCGCTTGCAGGTTTCGATCGCCAGTTTGGTATTGAACTCGGCCAGCGGGCCGTCCATGGCCTGCACGTAGAAATTCTCAAAGTCCAGCTGTTCGTACACCGACAGGTCTTGATTCGTTTGCGGAATGACGACCTTGATTTCGCTGCCCTTCTTGACTACCAGTTCGGAGCCCATTTTCGGACTGACGCAGATCCAGTCCACGCCTTCCGGCACCGGCAGCGTGCCGTTGGTTTCAATCGCGATGGTGAAGCCGACTGCGTGCATGGCGTCGATCAGCGGCTTGTCCAGTTGCAGCAGCGGCTCGCCGCCGGTGAACACCACGTACTTGCTGGCGGCGTAACTGGCCGGCCACAGCGCATCGATGGTTGCGGCCAGTTCCTGAGGCGTCTTGAACTTGCCGCCGCCTTCGCCGTCGGTGCCGACAAAGTCGGTGTCGCAGAACTGGCAAATGGCGCTGGCGCGGTCGCTCTCGCGGCCCGTCCACAGGTTGCAGCCGGAAAAACGGCAGAACACCGCCGGGCGGCCGGCGTGGGCGCCCTCACCCTGCAACGTGTAGAAAATCTCTTTGATGCTGTAAGTCACGATAGTTCCTGATAGGACAACCCTCAATTATATCTCACGCCACACTTTTCCGGGAAGCATCACTCAGTGTTGACATTTCACAATGCTTTCTCGGGGCAAGCGGGCTAAGGTGGCTTGTGGCCATCACAGGAAGATACACCATGAGATACGCGCCGCCTTTCCTTGAAATCGATATCTTCTTTGCCGGCGCTTGCCTGCTGGCTGGCGCCGCCTGCTTGCTGCTGCTGTGGTGGCGCCAGCACGCGCGCGACGCGCAGGCGCTGGCCGAAGCACAACACCAGAATAAACGGCTGGCCGCCAACCAGCAATCGCTGCGCGACGCCGAACGCCGCCGCATCGCCCGCGACCTGCACGACGACCTGGGCCAGCACCTGCTGGCGCTCGGCATCGACATCGGCGCATTGGCGGCGCGCCACCCGCAGCTGCAAGCGCCGCTGGCGCAGCTGGGCGAGCGCGTCCAGTGCGCTACCCGTGCCATGCGCGCCATCGTCCACGACCTGCCGGTGGAGGCGCTGGAATCCGGGCTGGAAGGCGCGGTTCAGCAGCAAATCGCCCAATTCTCGCGCCTGAGCGGCATCCGTTGCCGCCTCGACGCCGAACCCTCCGACTTTGCCGCCGCCCCGGCGGACAGCATGGAAAGCGTGGTCTACCGCGTGCTGCAAGAATCCCTGAGCAATATCGTACGCCATGCGCAAGCGTCCGAGGTGTGCGTCGGCCTGTGCCGGCATGAGCACTGCCTGAGCCTGACCGTGCGCGACAACGGTGTTGGCCTGCCGCAGCCGAACGCGCGCCAAGGCAGCGGCTTGCGCGGCATCGCACAGCGCGTGCGCGAGGCTGGTGGCCGCCTCGATATCGCCAGTGCCCCCGGCGCCGGCACGGCGCTCACCATGTCTTTCCCCATTTAATAACGACAAGAGGCGGCGTCCATGAGCGGAACCCAAAAAATCCAGCACCTGATGGAGTTCTCACAAGCAGACCAGCAGCACGGCTTTGCACTGAAGCTGATGGAGCTGCTGGTGATTCCCACCTTCGTGATCGACATCAGCGGCAAGGTCATCATCTGGAACCTCGCTTGCGAGCGGCTGACTGGCGTGCCGGCGTGGGAGGTGCTGGGCACCTCGGATCACTGGAAACCGTTCTACCAGGAGCAGCGCCCCACGCTGGCCGATCTGGTGATCCAGGGCCGCGCCGCCGAGCTGCATCAACTGTACCGCCAGCACGCGCGCCGCAACGATACCGACAACAATCTGTGCGCTGAAAACTGGTGCGATATGCCACGCGTGGGCCGGCGCCGCTATCTCGCGGCCGACGCCAGCCCCATCTTCGACAGCGACGGCAAGCTGGTGGCCGTGGTCGAAACCCTGCGCGACGTCACCGATGAAAAGCGCGCGCAAGTGGCGCTGGAACAGTTGGCCACGCGCGACGGCCTCACCGGCCTGGCCAACCGCCGCTGCTTCGACGACACGCTCAACGCGGAATGGCAGCGCGCCTTGCGCCAGCAGCAGCCCTTGTCCCTGCTGATGGTCGATGTCGACAACTTCAAGCAGTACAACGACGCCTACGGCCACCTGGGCGGCGACGAGTGCCTGCAACGGATTGCCACCGCCGTCTCCAGCGAAATGCGCACCAACGACCTGGTAGCGCGCTACGGCGGCGAAGAGTTTGCCGTGATCTTGCCGAATCAATCGCTGAAAGGTGCAGCCATCGTGGCGGAACGCATCCGCTGCCGGGTCGAGCAGCTGCGGCTGCCCAACCTGGGCAGCAAACAGCACGTGGTGACGGTGAGTATCGGCGCGGCGACCGCCCTGGCCGCGCCGGAGAATGATCCCAGCCAGCTGGTGGCAACGGCCGACTCGGCGCTGTATCGCGCCAAGCACATGGGCCGTAACCGCATCAGCCTGCCGGCGGTGGATTAGCCGATGAACGGCGTATAGGGAATGCCGACCGGGATAATGTCGTTCATCACCACGATATTCTCAGCCGAATCGGAGAAGCCCACCAGCACCGAAGCGCGGGTGCCGCCGTTATGCAGTGCATCGAGCCAGAAATTGAGGCCGAGCGAATCCGGGGCGCGGTGCAGCACGTTGTTGTACAGCGCCGTGACGAAAGTGGTGTCGGTGGCGTTGGCGCCGTAAATTGCAATGAACTCGGCGCTGTTGACGAAGCCGTTGGCGATGTCCACCACCCTGCCGCCGTGATCCAGTGCATTAATCCAGTAGCCCATGCCGCTGTCATCCGGGCCGCGGTTGAACATGGCGCTGTACAGGCGGTACACCGAGCCGGCAGCACCGACCTTGTCCAAGGCCAGCGAACCGTCCGAAAAATTCAAGCGCTCGACGCCGCTCAACAAATCGACGCCGCTATTGCCGACCTGGTCAATCAGCATGATGGCCGAGCCGCTGGTGCTCAGCTTGTAATTGGCGAGCTTGCCGCTCAAAGTCAGCGTATCGACGCCTGCACCACCGTAGATAATCTGGTTGCGGGCACTTACGGTCAGCGCATCGTTATTCGCCGTGCCCGATACCAGCGACGAGTAGTCCGATAATTGAATCGTGGCGTCGCTAAATTGCAGCTTGGCGATGCCAGTCAGCGAGTCGCTGCCGTCGCCGGTGATGGCCAGCGCGCCGGTCGTACCGCTCAGCGCGTAGCTGGAGAAAGCCTTCTTGAACACCACGGTGTCAGCGCCGCCGTTGCCGGTGATAGTGTCATTGCCGGCGCCTTCGTACACCACATCGTTGCCGGCGCCGCCAATAATCTCGTTGCCCGCGTCGTTGGCGTAGATGGTGGAGCCGCCGCTGCCCGCAATCGCGCGCTCGATGGTCACGTTGTAGGCGATTGAAATATTGTTGTAGGCCGGTGCGGTGGAGCTGAAGCCGCCCGCCTTCAGGTCGATTGACACCGCCGAGGTGCACGCCGAAAAATCGAAGGTATCGGTGCCGCCCGCATCCCAGATGCATTGCAGCGCCGAGTCGCGCACAAACTTGTAGGTGTCGGCGCCGGTGTGGTACGTCATATTGGCGCCGTACAGGTACTGGATCGCTTGTATGTCGTAAAGCATCGGCGTGATGCCGTAGTTACCGTGCAACGCGAAACCGGCGCCGGTGTTGTACGACATTTGCGAGAAGTTGATGTTATCGAGCGTGGCGGGCAGGAACGGGCCGTCGATATCGCCGCCGGTGGAATCGTAGTTACCAGGGTGCTTCAGACCCAGCGTGTGACCCAGTTCGTGGATCATCACCGCGATGCCGAAATCGCCATCGGCAAAGCTGAAGTTGTAGCTGTCCTGGTTATTGGTGAACAGGTAGGTCGGGTCCACGCCGTTCGGCAGGTAGGCGTAGCCGCTACTGGCATTGCCCTGATTGTTCGTGGCGAGCTGGATATTGCCGTTCGACGCCACCTCGGTGAAGGTAATGTTGGCGACCGCCGCCCACGCCGCCATCGCCTCGCGCGCTCCGTCCTTTTGAATTGCCGTCATGGCCTTAAAGCCGTTGGCGTCGTCATTGGTGGCGTCACTCGGCAGGCTGGTCATGAAACTGTAGCTCAGATTTGCCGCCACACCTGCTTTCGCATTCCAGCTGGTGGATACCAGGGCGTCGATGGTCAGAATACCGGTGGTCAAATTACTCATATCACTAATCGTTAGAATGGCAGGGGCGCGCGATCTGGGTCTACCCAATCGCGACGGGCGTGGGTGGAGAATAACACTTCCGCAGTCCAATATTCCAACAACCACGTTTTATTGCCGTACGGACTGGCCAACAGATGCTCGCATGCAACATGCAATGGTGTGCCGGCCGGTTGGCGCGACAGAAAATCGCGCACCGCCCGCAGCGACGCCAGCGTGATGGTGTGGTGGTAGCCGCCGGTATCGGTATTCGCGGTGCCGGTGGCTTCGTTGTAGGCGCGGATGATGTCCGGCATCTGCGCCGGCGCATCGATATCGGGCCGCGCCGCCAGCAGCCATGCGGCGGCGGCCAGGTGCGCGGCGTGAGTCCAGGCGGCCTTGGGCAGCGTGCGGTCCAGCAGTCCCTGCCCGATCGCGTGGATGTCCTGGTCGGAGTGGAAGTGCATATACTTACTCGAACGGGTTGGCGACGGTGGTGCTGGCGGCAGGCGGCAGCTGATCCGGCAGCGCTTGCTTTTCCAGCTTGTCCACCACGTCCGTCAGCAGTTGTTGCAGCGCGCGTGCGTCTGCCAAGCCAGCCTTGTCGGCAGTGAGGTCGATATCGCCGCTGATGGTGATGCGGTCGAGACGGTTCTCGATGCTCAGGCCGCCGACGTGCAGCACATCCGACTCATTTTTATACGGTACAAACTTGCTCATCCCTTGCTCCCGTCTTTGCGTTGTTTCACTTTCGGCAGGCGCAGCAGCACCTGCTTTTGCGCCGCCGATAGCGACGGCAGCAGATCGATGCCCACTTTATCCTCCAGCTGGGCGATGTTCAGCACCTCGTACTGGGCGTCGGCACGGTTCTCGATGAAGAAAGCAGCGCCGGCGCGCTGGCGCGGGCTGTACACCAGTTTATACAAATGGCTGGGCACCAGCACGTTGCCGATCTTTTGCAGATTGCCGCCGATGAAGGCCGGGCCGGTAATCACGTACAAATCGCCCTCCTTCTGCGCCAGCTTGCGTACCACGCCTTCGATGCCGGCCCAGATGTGGCGGTTGTTGTCGGCATCTTGCGGCACCATATTGGCCAGCGTGAAGCTCTCGTGCTGGGTGCTGCGGTCCGGCATATCGCCGTTGGGCGCCATGTGGCCGCGGTCGTAGCCGCTGCGCGCGTAGTCGGCCAATTCGGCGCGGGCGCGCGCCGGCAGGCGCGGCTCGGGATGGAAGGAATTTTCGCGCGACAGATTCTTCGCGGCTTCAATATTGGATGCGGTCAGGTGCTCGGCCGACCACAGCGGCGTGCGGGTGATCCCGGAGTGCATGACACCGAACACGCCGTAGCACAGCTCGGTGGTGGCGGCGGCCATCTTTTGGTTGCGGATTTCGGGCAAGCGGCCGTCGACATAGTGGGCTGGGCATTCGCCCGCCGAGGCCAGGCCGGCTGCCAGCAGCACGGGAATGGCAATGGCGGCGAGGGAGCGCTGAAACAGAGACATATCTTCCTTGAAACATTATAGTCGCTGCATTCTAGCGGAGCGCCGCGCAAACAAAAAGGGCCCCACCTGCACTGAGCGCGATCTTGAGCGCGTTCAGTGCTGGTGGTGGCCCCCTCGAAAACATCCAGCCCTACCAGAGGCAATGTTTTGTTATTTCTAATGCGACAACGCTGATGACCATTATACAGGATGGTTGTTGCTTGATCCACTCATATGTTCATCTTATTAATCAATATTGTTGGCTATGCATTATTTCCGGGCTACACTTTCTATGCTCACAGGCAACTACCTACACTTAAAATAGACCATAACAACCACTCATGAACATTAAAAACCTGAAGATTGGCCACCGGCTGACGATGGCGTTTTCTCTTACTACTCTACTGCTGGCGATTGTGGTCATTGTCGGCGCACTGGGGCTGCGCGCCACCAGCAAGGAAATCGATCTGACGATCCATGATCGTTACTTGAAAATCAGCTTGCTCAACCAGGCAAAGGATAACGTGGCCTTGCAATCGCGGATCTTGCGCGACCTGCTGCTCATCGATCCGGCCGAGGTCAATGCCGAATATGCAGGCATCACCGAGCGCAGCGCGGAAATCCGCAAGCTGCTCGATCAGTTGGGCAGCCTGCTGCGCGACCCGCAGGCGCTGGAGCTGTTCAAGCAATTGAACGACGCCCGCGCTGTCTACTCGCCGCTGCGCGACCAGATGATTGCCGCCGTCAAGGCCGGCGACAAGGACGCTGCGCGGACGCTTCTGCTGGAAAAGGTGCGGCCTGCGCACGCAGCCTACGTTGGATCGCTCGACAAGCTGGTCGCGTTCCAGGTGCGGCAGATGCAGGATTCCGGCGATAGCGCGGAGCACACTGCGGCCACTGCGAGCGCGCTGATGATCGCGCTGGGCGTGGCGGGCGCCGGCCTTGGCCTGTTTGCCGGCTGGTACGTGACCGGCACCATCGTGCGTCCGATCCGCTACGCCGTGCGCGTGGCCCGCACCGTGGCCGATGGCGACCTGAGTTCAGAGATCCAGGTTCGTACCCGCGATGAAATCGGCCAGTTGTCGGCCGCGCTGAAGGACATGAATGCCAGCTTGATTTCTATCGTCTCCGAAGTCCGCAAGGGCACGGATTCGATTGGCACCGCCTCGGCGGAAATCGCTGCCGGCAACTTGGATCTGTCCGAGCGCACCGAGCGCCAGGCTGGCTCGCTGGAAGAAACCGCCTCGTCGATGGAAGAATTGACTTCCACCGTGAAGCAGAACGCGATGAATGCGAATCAGGCCAATCAGCTGGCGATGTCGGCGTCAGACGTGGCAGGCAAAGGCGGCGCGGTAGTGGCGCAGGTGGTGGACACCATGGCCTCGATCAATGCTTCGGCGCGCAAAATTGTCGACATCATTTCCGTCATCGACGGTATCGCCTTCCAGACCAATATCCTGGCGCTGAATGCGGCAGTGGAAGCTGCGCGCGCCGGCGAGCAAGGCCGCGGTTTTGCGGTGGTGGCGTCCGAAGTGCGCAATCTTGCGCAGCGTTCGGCGGCGGCAGCCAAGGAGATCAAAGCCTTGATCGGTGACTCGGTCGATAAAGTAGATGCCGGCGCGCGCCTGGTTGATCAAGCTGGCGCCACGATGGAGGAAATCGTCGCCAGCGTGCGCCGCGTGACGGACATCATGAGCGAGATTGCCTTTGCCAGCCAGGAGCAGTTGTCCGGCATTGAACATATCAACGGCGCGATTACGGAGATGGATCAGACCACGCAGCAGAACGCGGCCTTGGTGGAGCAAGCCTCGGCGGCGGCGGTAACGATGCAGGAGCAGACCGGCCACCTGGTGAATGCGGTCAGTGTGTTCAAGCTGGAGGGCGAAGGCCGTGGCGCGCGCGTGTCGCACATCGGCGCGGGCCGCCGCAACGCTAAACCAATAGATGCTCTAGCCGCTCCGCAAGAACAGCATTCATCTGCTGTTGGCTGAAACCTTGGTGGCGCGCGGCGAAAGCACGCGCCGCATTGCGGTAGCTGTCGTCGCTGAGCAAAGGCTGTAGCGCAGCGCGCCAGTCCGAATCAGGCGTCAGCAGCGCCGCGTTGTAGCCTGCGCCGAGCATGGCGACGCGGCGCGCGGTGAGGAATTGTTCGGTGTGCGAGGGCAGCATCAACAACGGCACGCCGGCTAGCAGCGATTGCGCCAGCGTGGCCTCGCCGGCATGGCAAACGCAAAGGTCTGCCTCGGCCAGGGCGAACGGCAGCGATACCGGCGCATCCGCATACACAATGCGTTCATCCAGCACCGGCGGCATGGCGCCAGCCGCCACCTCTGGCACATACGCCAACACCCGGCAGCCCTCTTCCAACAAAGCCTTCAGCACAGCACCATGCGCCCGGTGCGACGCCTTCAAGTACGCAAACACCTTGCGGCCCTCGCCGGCCGCCTCCGGCCAATACGGCGGCAGGCCGCCCTCCGCTGCAAAGCTTGGGCCGAACCATTCCGCGTCGCAGCGCAGCTCGCAATGATCGAGTTCCGGCCATGTGCACAGCAGCGGCAGATCGCCCAAGAACACCTCGGCCGCGTGCTGGTATGGCTGCGCACCAAATTCCGCCAGCATCGCGTTGGCCGTCGCCAGCATGCGCGCCTCGGACGAAATCAAGCGCGCCTCCACGCCCTGCTGCCACGCGGGCAAAGGCTGTCCCGGCGGAGGACTAAAAAATCCATTCCCTACCGACGCACTGCGCAAGCCCATGCTGCGCGCCGCCAGCAAAGCAGTCGGCGCAAAATCGCCAACCACCAAGTCCGGCTGCAAAACCGCAAACAAGTCACGCCAGCCAGCGACCATGCCGCGCAACGCCGCCGGCTCCAGATAACCGCAATGAAAAACAATCTCCGCCAAGTTACCGGACGGCGGCAGACCTACTGCATCGTGCAGCCATACCGGCGCCTGCAACTTCGGCACATCCGAGTCCGCCAGCAAAGCATGCGTAGACATCAGATCCCGCAGACTCAAAGTCACGCGGTGGCCGCGGGCCAGCAAGGCCTGCGCCAACATCTTCAAGCGGCCAGCATGGCCTAGCCCACCGCCCAGTTCCCAGCAAAGATGGATATGGCTCATAGCAGCGCTTCCACTTCCGCCTGCACCTGGGCCATCGTATCGACCACGCGCCAAGCGCCGGGAAAATCATGATGGCGCGTCAGCGCATTGCGCAAAATGATGCAGCGGATACCGGCCGCAGTCGCCGCCTGCAAACCGCGCGGCGAATCTTCAATCACCAAGGCCTCGTCGGCCCGCACGCCCATGCGCTGCAAGCCAAGCAAATAGGGCTCTGGCGACGGCTTGCTGTGCGTGTACATCTCGTGCGTCAGGACGAATTCAAAGTGGCGCATCAAATCCAGCCGCTTGTGAATAATCTCAAAGTGATCCGCGTTGGAGCTGGTGACCACGCCCATGCGCACGCGCGGCGACAGCGCGGCCAGCGCTTCGGCCACGCCTTCGATAGCGGGAATATGTTCAAGCGCCAGCCGCGCCGCATAGCGCTGATTGCGCACGCCGCGCAACTCCCCGGCCTGCGCCTCCGACAAACGCGGTTCCAGCAAGTGCCACGCGCCGCAGTTATCGGCCAGGTACCAATCGAAGAAGTGCTGCGCGCTCAGCTCCAGTCCCAATGGACGGAACAACTCCCGGTTAGCTTCGTAAAAAAGCTGCTCCGTATCGACCAGCACACCGTCGTTGTCCCACAAAATCGCCCGCAGCATCGTCCACCTTCCGTCTAAAGAAGGCATTGTACCTGCTGGCCTTGCCCCGCAAGCTTGTGACATACTCAAATCACGGAAAACCACCCATTTCAACATGGCCGTTTTTGCAAAGCTACCGCGTAGCCTCAAATTCCGCATGACCGGAGGCAAGTAGACACGCAAATCACCGCCCGCAAAGAAGCCGTTGGCCGCGATATCGCCAAATTGATTATCCCTCCCGGCCAGCGCGCCGCTCACAATGCCGGCATGGCGAACTTCGCGCGCGGCGGCTCCTGCCCTTTCATCAATGCGCGCGTGCGCGTGACGGCGATGATGAAACCTGCACCGAATTGATTGCGCGCGCCGACAGCGCGCTGTACGCGGCCAAGCGCAATGGCCGCGATGGTTACGTAGCCGGCGATTAGGCTGGCACGCCGCTGGCCAAGGGATTAGGCAGCGGCTCGGCCACGCGGTGCAGGATGTTGCGGTCGCGGTGGTGGAATTCTTCTTCGCCGCGCAGCAGCATCACCGTGTCTTCTTCGTAGCCCCAGGTGCCGTCATCGTTGATGGTGACCTTGATGCGGTACTCGGTGGTCTTGAAGCCGTATTCGAGGAAGGGATTGGAGCGGATGCCGTAGGTATCGGATTCCAGGCGCGCCACCAATTCAAACTCCTTCGCATCCGGTTCCACCACGGCCGACGCCATGGCGATCTGGCCGCGCGGGATGCCCAGCGTCTGGATCACGGTCTTGGTCTTCGGTTCCCACAGCCAGTAGCCGACTTGCTCGTGGTAGGTCTTCACGTTATCAGGCTTGTTCACGATGATCAGGTAGCGCAGGCCGTAGAACAGCTGCGGGCCGTTGGTCACCGGGTCAATCGGGTACAGTTCGATGCGCTCAACGTAGGCTTGCTTGCGCGCGCCATCGGCCTTGGGCTTGATATCCAGACCGCGTTCGCCTTTCCAGATGCCCGCCATCGGCGCCAATGGGCCGAGGTTATTCAGGGTGTTGACGTCAATCGGATGCGGTTCGGTGTAGATATCGTGGGAAAACTCGGTCATGCGTGATCCTGGGGTAGTTGAATGAGACGGACGCTATTGTAAGGTGATCTCGATGCGGTTGTGACCTGCGCTGTAGGTATAGGCCACGGCGCTGCCCAATTGGCGGATCAGCAGCAGGCCGATGCCGCCCACCTTCAGCTCCTCCGGCGGCAGCGAAGGATCGGGCGGCGGCGGACCTTCGGTCAGCGGATTGAAAGGCGGCGCGGCGTCTTCGTAACACAACACCTGTCCGCGCACGCCGACCCACACGTCATGCGTGCTATCGCCGCCGTAGCCGTGCAGGATGCTGTTGCGCAGTAGCTCCTCGAGGATCAATTCGGCGCGCGCGACCACGCCCGGCGCAAGGCCGGACTGGGTCAGCGCCATGGCGGCAAACGCCATGGCGCCGGGGACCGCATCCAGCCGTGCCGGAAAACGCAGCAGATGCGCGATACCGGTTTCTTTTTCGTCCATTCGAGCATATTATCGGAATGCTTACGTTAGGAGAAGAACCGTGAAAACAATAATAACGATAGTGGCAGCCTCGCTGACGCTGTTCGCCACCGCCGCCGAACTCCCGGCCGGCATGATCAAAACCGCAAAAGGCACTGCCGCTATCGAGCGCGAAGGCCAAAAGACCCCGGCCAAAGCGGGTGCTGCGCTGATGGCGAGCGACCGCGTGGTCACCGGCGCCGACGGCAGCGTGGGCATCACGCTACGCGATGAGACGCTGCTGGCGGTTGGCCCGAACAGCAATGTGTGGCTGGAGAAGTACGCATTCGATCCAACCTCGCACGAGGGCACGCTGAACGCCACGGTGAAGAAAGGCACGCTCGGTGTCATCTCGGGCAAGTTGTCCAAGCAGTCGCCGGGGGCGGTGCAGTTTCGCACGCCGACTTCGATACTCGGTGTGCGCGGCACGGAGTTTGTGATCGACGTTAAGGACGGAGATTAGGCCATGGTGCTGCTCATTTGGGCCGTGTGCCTGCTGGCCGCTGTCTCGCAACTGCAACGCGGGCCGACCGAACAAATTACTCTTCTGCCGAATCAGGATGGCAAGCCAAGCGCCGTGATTATTACAACGGCGGGCAAGGACACGGTGCTCGATAAGCCGTATCAGGTTGCGGCGGTGGATAGCCGTGGCGCGGTTGCTACAGTCAGCGATGGCGCGCAGATCAAGAATCGTTATGGCGCCTTGATCGACACGCTGCCGCAACGCGCAGCGGTGTTCATTGTCTACTTCATCACCGATAGCGATAATTTGACGCCGGAGTCGGCGGCGCAGCTGGCGCAGATCAAGGAGCAACTGGCTTCTCGTCCGGCGCCCGAGATTATCGTGATCGGCCATACCGATACGGTGGCCAAGCGTGAGTACAACGATGCGCTGTCACTGAAGCGCGCAGAGACGGTGAAGCGCATTTTGGTGGAAGCCGGTATCGCCGCGGATCAAATCACTGTCCAGTCACGCGGCGAGCGCGAACTGCTGATTCAAACCGCCGACGGCGTCGACGAGCCGCGCAACCGCCGCGTGGAAATCCGCGTCCGCTAAGCCACGCCGTTCCAGCGCAGCACCAGCAGCGTCAAGTCGTCTGACGCGTCGGCCTCGCCCACGTGGCGGCGCACATCATCGCGCACCGCCTGCACCACGGCGGCTGGCGCGGTGGTCGCCACGCCAGCCAACAAGCCATTCAGCCGCTCATTGCCATACAACTCGCCAGCCACATTCATCGCCTCACTGATGCCGTCCGTAGTGAGGCACAGGCTTTCCCCTGCCTGCAATTGATACTGCTGCACCGGATACTCGAAATCATCCATCACGCACAGCGGCGGGCCGTCCGCTGGCTGCAATGACTCCACGCGGCCTTCCGCCGTGATGCGGCGCGGCGCGTCATGGCCGGCGTTGCACAGGTAGACCTGCCCGCTGGCCGCATCCAATATCCCCGCCACGCTGGTCACAAACAGCATCTCTGGATTCTCACGCACCAGCTCACGATTGGCGCTGTTCATGATCACGCCCATATCCGCCCCGCCGCGCAGCGCGATACTACGCGACAGCGCCTTCGCCACCACCATGAACAAGCTGGCCGGCAGTCCTTTGCCCGACACGTCGCCGACCATGAAGAATACGCGGTCACTATCGAGCATAAAGAAGTCATACAAATCGCCGCCGACTTCCTTGGCTGGCTCCAGCAAGGCATCCAGTTCAAAACGGCGCTCGCCGGGGAAAGAGCTTGCGGCCTGCGGCAAGGATGCCATTTGAATGCGGCGCGCTGCATTGAGTTCACCAGCCGTGCGCGCGGCCGCTTCGCGCGCCACCTGCAAGGCGCGCTCGGACTGCTTGCGGTCGCGCACTGCGGCGGCCAGCATGCTGGTCAACAGGCTTAAGCAAATCGCCGCGTAGCCGAGCGTGACGCCGGCCGCATCGAACAGCAGGCCGGCGCGCGTGAACAGCAAAGCGCCAGCCCCGAATAAGCCAGATCCCAGCACCAGCGCCATCGGCACGCCGACGCGCAAGCGCTGGCGCGGCAACAGCCAGATGCTCAGCAGGCTGCAAACAGCAAACGCTGTCACCTCGGCCCAGCGCATCCACTGCGGGCGGCGCAGGAAAGCGCCATCAAAGAAGCTTTCGATCATCTGCGCGTGGGTGTCCACGCCGGGAAGCAGATCGCCGCGCGCGTTGGTCTTGTAGTCGCTCAGGCCGAGGCCAGTCATGGCGACGATGACTATCTTGTCTTGCAGCGCGCCGGGATCAATCCGGCCGCGCATCACGTCCAGCGCCGAGATGTAGCGCTCCATCGCCGGCGCGGAAAAGTTGACCCACACCGCGCCGTCAGGCAGCGTGGGCACGCGCAGATCGCCGACCGAGACCGCGTGCACGCCGTCCGCATCCGCCTCGATCTCAATCGAAGGCGTGCCGGTGGCGACACGCAGCAACTCCATCGACAGCGACGGCACCAGCGTCTCGCCCACCGCGCCAACCAGCGGCGCGCGGCGCACGATGCCCTTCTCCAGATTCGCCGATAACAGCCCCTGTCCGCGCGCCGCCTTTTGCAGCATCGGCAAACTGGACATCGCCTGCGGAAAGCGCATCACCGGCAGTGCAGCTTCCGGCGCTGCCGCACCGTTCCAACGTACGCGCATCGGCCAGACGCGCAGGGCATCGCTGGTGCCGGCTTCCGCATGCATGAAGCCTGCCGTGCCAAGCACGATAGGCGCGCGCCGCATCTGTTCCGCCAGTAGCGCATCGTGCGACGGCAACTGCGCCAACTCGTCATGCAAACGCCCATCCGGCATGCGCGCCGCCAGCGCTTCCGGCGACGTGTTATCCGGTTCCGGCATCAAAATATCCAGCCCTATCGCCAGCGGATGCTGCTCCGCGATCTTCTCCAGCAAGTCCTTGAACAAAGTACGCGGCCAAGGCCACTGCCCATACTCACTGAGCGCAGCTTCATCGATATTGATTACATGGACTGGCCCGGAAAGCCGCTGGCGCGGCAAATGCACTTGATAGGCATCGAACAAGGCCAAACGCAAGGCAGGCAGCGCGCCATCGCCACCTTGGGATAACAGCACCGCCAACACCAGCGCTACCAGCAAAGCCAACGGCCTGCCCTGCCCGGCGCGCACGCCGCCCCAGGCGCGAGTTTGCAAACGGCGCAGCATGGCGGCGCTTAGAGAGGAATTTCCATGCCGTCGTATGCGGACACAATCTCCAACGGCGCCTCGCCGGTGATCTCCGCATAACGGCGCGTTTCAGCCAGCACGCGCGAGATCTGCGCGTCATCGTAAATCGGCTCGTGATGGAACAGGCAAAGCTTGTGCACACCGGCCAGCTGGCACAACTCCACGCCAACCACGTTGCTGGAGTGGCCCCAATCCGCCTTCACCGAAATCGAATCGGCCAGCGAATACATGGCGTCAAAAATCACCAGATCCGCATCACGGAAAAAATCGACGAAGGCCACGCGTTCGGCGGCGTTATCGAGCTTGTGCTCAGAATCGGTACTGTAGATTAGCGTCTTGCCGCCCTGCTCCAGGCGGTAGCCATACGAATCGCCCGCGTGCAGTTGCAGCTTGGCCGTCACGGTCACATCGCGCACCGTCAGCGGCACGCCCGGCTCCATCTGCACGAATTCAATTGTCGCGCCCAGCTGGTGGAAGGCCACGGGAAAACTGATCGGCTCCTGCTGGCGGCGAAACGCCGTTTCCAAATCCTTGTGGCAGCCGTAGATGATGATGCGGTTCCCTGGAATATAGGCAGGCGTAAAGAACGGGAATCCCATAATGTGATCCCAATGCAGGTGCGACATGAACACGTGATAGGTCTGCGGCTTGGCCGGCCCATATTTGGCCAGCTTGGAACCTGCCAGCGGCCGCACGCCCGAACCAAGATCCAGAATAATGTGCTCGTGGATCGCATCCGTATCCCAGGCCTCCACCTCCACGCAACTGGAATTGCCGCCATACGTGCCGCTGACTTCAAAGCCCAATGTATTGTCGATGTAATCGGCCACCTTGTCGGCGCTATCGAGATTGCGCCCGATCGCGCCTTCCAGCGCCGTCACCAGCTTGGCGCGTATCTGCTTGTGGGTCAGCGCCACCGGCAGCGAGCCGCGCGCGCCCCAAATCCGCGCCTTCATGAAGCCACCGCTGCCAGCGCCGCCGCGCGGTCGGGGAAAATCTCAAACAGCATATCGAAGCGGCTGATGGTAAACACCTCCAGCACCAGCGGCTGCAAGGCCGCCAGCACCATGCGCCCGCCCTGCGCCTTGACCTGCTTAATCGCCACCATCAGGGCGCGCAAGCCGATGCTGCTGATATAACTGACGTTGGAGAAATCGATCACCAGCGGCGCGCCGTCCTTGCGGCAGTCCGCGAGATGCGGGTCGAGCGCCAGTTTGAAGGCGTCTGCGTGCGTGTGATCGATGCGGCCGGCGGGACTCAGCACGATCGTGCGGCCCTCTTGTGTAGGCTGAAGTTCCATGTGAGCGACCCGGATTAGTGGACAACTATTTTTGCATTATTACATCTTTTTGCCCTTTTGACACCACCTAGTGTTGCGCCCATCCATGCTATTCTTCGCCCTCGATGTATTTGCAGGAGCGCGCGCATGCCGTCACTTAATCAATTTTTCAAGCTCTCTGAGCACGGCACCAGCGTCCGTACCGAAGTCGTCGCGGGCGTTACCACCTTCCTGACGATGGCGTATATCATTTTCGTCAACCCCGCCATTCTCGGCGACGCCGGTGTGCCCAAGGACGCGGTCTTCGTCGCCACCTGCCTCGCCGCAGCACTGGGCACCATCATCATGGGCCTGTACGCCAACTACCCGATCGGCATGGCGCCGGGCATGGGCCTCAATGCCTACTTTGCCTACGCCGTCGTCATTGGCATGGGCGTGCCGTGGCAATCGGCGCTGGGCGCCGTGTTTATTTCCGGCTGCCTGTTCATCCTCGTCAGCCTGTTTAAAGTCCGCGAACATATCGTCAATGGGATTCCGCATTCGCTGCGGGTCGCCATTACCGTTGGTTTGGGCTTGTTCCTCGCGCTGATCGCGATGAAAAGCGCGGGCCTGGTCGTCGCCAATCCTGAAACGCTGGTGCGCGTGGGCGATATGCACAACCCGCACACCGTCATGGCCATCTTCGGCTTCCTGCTGATCGTCACGCTGGATCGCCTGAAAGTACCGGGCGCGCTGTTGCTCGGCATCGTCTCGGTGACGGTATTGAGTTTCTTCTTCGGCGGGAATACCGTCCACGGCTTTATGTCGCTGCCGCCGTCGATCTCGCCGACGCTGCTGCACCTGGATCTGCAAGGCGCCCTGAATCTGGGCCTGTTCAACGTGGTGCTGGTGTTCTTCCTGGTTGAACTGTTCGACGCCACCGGCACCCTGATGGGCGTGGCCTCGCGCGCCGGTTTGCTGGTGAACGGCCGCATGCAGCGCCTGAACAAAGCGCTGCTGGCCGATAGCTGCGCCATCGTCGCTGGTTCGGTACTGGGCACTTCCAGCACCACGGCGTATCTCGAAAGCGCCGCTGGCGTGCAAGCGGGCGGCCGCACCGGCCTCACCGCGCTGGTGGTCGCGCTGCTGTTCCTGGCCGCGCTGTTCTTCGCGCCGATTGCCGGCGTGGTGCCGGCCTACGCCACCGCACCGGCGCTGCTGTTCGTCGCTTGCCTGATGCTGCGCGACTTCATCGACATTGACTGGAGCGACACCACCGAAAGCGTACCGGCCGCCATCACCGCGCTGGTGATCCCGTTCACCTACTCGATCGCACACGGCATCGCATTCGGCTTCATCACCTACGCCGGCCTGAAACTGCTGACTGGCCAGGCGCGCCAGGTCAAACCGGTGGTGTGGATCATCGCCATCGTATTCCTGATCAAATACAGCTACGTCGCCTGACGCAGCTGGTTGGACACCACCAGTGTTGGCATTTCCCTGATCGGCATCACGCCGATCAGGTTATGCAGCCGCATTCGGCACAACGTCAGAATATCTTCCTCTTCGGCCGCAAGGCGCATTTGTACTTCCATGCCATATGGCGTAGAAGTGGTGCGCAGCGCGCGCAGCTCAATGTCCAAGCGGCGCACCACCTGTAATGCCGCCTCCAGCGTGGCAATCGGCGCATCCGGCTCGATGCAGAATCGGTAGCTTTTTTGTGTCTTATCCATGAGACTAGAATAGCCACAAAGCTGAAAAATAGGCTTCTTGAATTTATGCTGGTTTAGCTTATTTGTAGCAGATCATCCTCGTTAAGATAGAATATGAAGAATATTCATCTGGAGATAGCATGGAAATCGACGAACTGGATCGCCGCATCCTGCGCGAGCTGCGCAACGACGGCCGCCTGAGTAACACCAAGCTGGCCGAAAAGGTCGGCCTCTCCACCACGCCATGCTGGAACCGCGTGCGCGCGCTGGAGGAAGGCGGCATGATCGAGGGCTACACGGCGCTGCTTAGCCAAACCGCGCTAGGCTACCCGGACACCGTCATCATCGAAGTCACGCTGGATCGGCATGACGACGACATCTTCGAAAAATTCGGCCGCGCCCTGGCCACGCTGCCGGAAGTGATGGAGGCCTACCTGCTCACCGGCGACTACGATTACCTGATCAAGGTCGCCGTCGCCGGTACTGCGGGCTATGAAGAGTTCCTGCGCAAGAAACTGTACAAGCTTCCCGGCCTAAAACACAGCCGCTCCACCTTCGTGCTGCGCTGCCTGAAGCGCACCCATTCGGTCGAGCCATAAGTACGCTGTCGTACAGAAGACGGCAGCAAAATCGTCCATGCTCGGGCTTCATCCCAACAGGAGAAGACAATGAACAAGACGATCAAATTTGCCGTGGCCTGTGCAGTGGCCGGCATCACTTCGCAAGCTTTTGCACAAATCACTTTCTATGAAGCGGATGGCTGGCGCGGCCGGGCCTTCACCGCCAATGGCCAAGTGCGCGACCTGTCGCGCAATGGCTTTAACGACCGCGCCTCTTCGGTGGTCATCGATCGCGGGCAATGGGAAGTATGCGAAGACGCCAACTTCCGCGGCCAATGCATGGTGCTGCGCAAAGGCAGCTACGAAACACTGCGCGGCATGGGCCTGAACAACCGCATTTCCTCGGTGCGTCCAGCCAAGCCGCGCGACCGCTACGAGAACGAAGCGCCGCCACCGCTGGCGCAGCCGACCTATGAATGGCGCCGCCGTCCGAGCGAACGTATCGTCGAAGTGCCGGTAAGCTCGGTGCACGCGGTGCTCGGCACGCCGGAGCAGCGCTGCTGGGTCGAACGCCAGCAAGTGGAAGAGCCTTCGCGCCCTAACGCTGGCGGCATCATCGCCGGTGCCCTAATCGGCGGCATACTTGGCCACCAGGTTGGCGGCGGAACCGGACGCGATATCGCCACTGCAGGCGGCGCGGTGGCCGGCGCCGCCGTCGGCAACAACGTCGCAAATCGAAACAACACCAGCACGCGCGACGTGCGCCGTTGTGAAACGGTCGGCAATCAAAAGCCTGAGTACTGGGACGTCGCGTACAACTATCGCGGCGTGCAGCATCGCGTGCAAATGAGCACTCCGCCGGGCAATACCATCGCCGTCAACAGCAAAACCGGCGAACCACGCATGTAAGAAGTTCACGCCGCTGGTAAGCAGCCAAGCCCCTGCAAGGTGCGGTGAACTGCCACATCCAACGGCGTATGCGGCTCGCCACCCAGTACCGCCAGCAGGCGCGCGTTCGACATGCGCACCGGCTGGCGCCACAAGTAGCGCATCTCGCGCAGTTCGCGGAACACCGGCACGAACGGCGCGGCGACCCAGGTCAGCCACCATGGGAATGCGCTAGCCTTCAGTTCCGGCTTGCCCGCCGCCCGAGCAATCGCGGTTGTCATCTGCGTGCCGTCTGCATCCCAATGTCCCGCCATTTGATAGCTTGCGAACTGCGGCAGCGCTTGGCCGCGCTCCACCAGCCGCACCATGGTCTCAGCCACGTCCGGCAGATAAGCCCACTGATGGCCGACGCCCGGCGCCGACGGATTGCTGATCGCCGCCACAGGCTTGCCCGGCTTGACCAAGCCTTGCGCGAACCAGCTATTGCCTGCTTTCGGGCCAAAGAAATCGCCGGCGCGCACGATCAGCGTCGGTACGCCGCTATCCTTCAAGCGGCGCTCCATCTCTACGCGTATCGCGCCTTTGCGCGTGACAGGGCGTTGCGGCGCATCTTCATACACATGCGGGAACACGTCCGGCCCGTAGTTGTAAACGGTGCCCGGCAACAGCACGCGAGCGCCGGAGGCACGCGCCGCTGCAATCGTGTTGTCGATCATCGGCAGCACCAGCGTGCCCCAGTTGCGGTAGCCGGGTGGATTCACAGCATGCACGATCAGCTGCACGCCTTGGGCCGCGCGCACCATGTCGTCGCGGTTCATGGCGTCGCCAATAATCCATTCCAGCCCATCGCCCTGTTTTTGCGAACGATGCAAGGCCTTCACGCGCCATCCGCGCGCTACCAGCAAACGCGCCACTTCGCCGCCAATACCGCCCGTTGCGCCCAGAATCAGTGCTTCCATGCTGCTCTCCTTGAGTGAGTGTCGATGGAAGCAGTGTCGCCCACCAGGAGCTAAAAGAAAATTACCGAAAACCGCATACCCGCTATACAATTTCGTATGACTATCGCCGAACCGAATTGGGATTTGTATCGCTCCTTCCTCGCCGTGCTGGAGGAAGGCTCGCTGTCCGGCGCCGCGCGCGCCCTCGGCCTGACCCAGCCGACGGTCGGCCGCCATATCGACGCCTTGGAACAAGCGCTTGGTCTTTCGCTGTTCACCCGCTCTCAATCCGGCTTCATCGCAACCGAGGCTGCGCACGCGCTAAAACCGTATGCAGAAACGCTGGCCTCTGCATCCACGGCGCTGTTGCGCGCAGCTTCCGGCATGGGACGCGGAGAAAACCAGCAAATCAAGGGAGCGGTGCGCGTCACTGCCAGTGAAGTCGTGAGCGTTGAAGTACTGCCGCCAATATTGGCGCGGCTGCGCGCCAACCATCCCGGCATCACCATTGAACTGGCGGTATCCAATCGCATTGAGAACCTGCTGCGGCGCGATGCCGACATCGCCGTGCGCATGCAACGCCCCGAGCAGGACGTGCTGGTTGCGCGCCGCATCGGCAATATTGAATTAGGATTTCACGCGCACCGTGATTATCTGAATCGTCACGGCACCCCGCGCACGTGGCAAGAGATGGCGCAGCATACGCTGATCGGCATCGACCGTGAAAATGCCTTTACCCGCAAGCTGCAACCACTGCTGGGCGACCTTGCGAGCAGCAGTTACGCGCTGCGCAGCGATAGCGATTTAGTCCATTTATCGTCCATCCGCGCGGGACTGGGCATCGGCATATGCCAGACGCGGTTGGCCGAACGCGATCCTGCGCTGGTGAGAGTAATCCCGGATCTGCTGACCATTCCGCTGGATACGTGGCTGGCCATGCACGAGAACTTGCGCAGCAATCCCGCCTGCGCCGCCGTTTATACCGCGCTGGCCGCAGGCTTGGAAGATTACGTCAACGGGAACTGAGCAAGCGGCGCGGCTTATGCAGCTCGTCTTGCATCAGCATGGTCTGACGGGCAGCTTGCAGCGTGGTGGCGTCAATCGTGGCTGTCTTGCGTGCCAAGGGACGCGGCAAGTCGGCCCAGCGGCTGCGTGGCGCGGGAACCGTCACCGGCGACAGCACGGGCGCAGATGATGCAGCCACCGGCGCTGCCGGCTCCTCAGCCACGCGCGTCTCGGTTTGCGGACACTCCGCATCAGTGAACAGAACGCGGCCTTCCTGATCCACGCATTTATTGACTGCGGCATTGGCCGCCCCGCACATCACGGCCAGCGCCGCGCACAAGATCAGTTTCATGATCGATGCCCCTTTGATAAGTGAGGTCATCATCTGCCCTTGCGCAGGCAGCGTCTGTGCGGGCGCGCACGTCCTGTTAAGCGGCATATTCGCTCTATGTCGGGTACAATATTGCCTTCTTTCAGCATCACGCACGCAAATGAAATCCCTCCTGATCCTTTCCGCGCTTGCGCTGGCCGGCGGCCATGCCATCGCGGCCGACACCATCGATCCAGCCAACGCCCACGGCTGGAACACATCGGCAGAATTGGGCGCGATCTCCACTTCAGGTAACACGGTCGGTACTTCCGTCACCGGCAAAATCGACGCCAAGCAGGAGACGGCCAAATGGAGCAATGAATACATCCTGGCCGGCTACTTCAAGGACGAAGAAGTCACAGACGACAACGGCGAGAAGACCCGCGAGCGCTCGGCGCAGCGCTTCTCGCTGTCGGCCAAGGCGGGCTACAAGCTGCTGCACGACGACCACGGCAAACTGTTTGCACTGGCGACCCACGTCGACGATAAATTCGGCGCATACATCCGCTACTCGACCATCGGCGTCGGTTACGGCACCCAGACCTACCAGTCGGACACCCACACGCTGGACGTGGAAATCGGCCCGGGCTACTTCCGCGGCGTGCGCTCTGAAGGCAATACCGAGAACGGCATGACCATCCGCGGCGCAGCCAACCTGAAATGGAAACTGAGCGACAGTGCCCAGTTCCGCCAAAATATCAGCGTGGAGCGCGGCACCTCGAATATCCACTCGATGGCGGAAACCGCCCTGCTCACCAAAATCAACAGCACCATGCAGATGAAGGCCGCCTTCAACATCCGTAACGACACCAACGTCCCGGCTGACAAGAAAAACACCGACACACAAACGTCGGTCACACTGGTTTATTCTTTCTAACTTAGATATCCAAGCTATGAACACTCCACGCACTCTCGGTACGCCCCTGTCCCCAACCGCCACCAAAGTCATGCTGCTCGGCTCCGGTGAACTCGGCAAGGAAGTCATCATCGCGCTGCAGCGGCTGGGCGTGGAAGTGATTGCCGTCGACCGCTACCCAAATGCGCCGGGCCACCAGGTGGCGCACCGCGCCCACGTCATCAACATGACCGACGGCGCTGCACTGGCTGCGCTGATCGAGCAAGAGAAGCCTGATTTGGTGGTGCCGGAAATCGAAGCCATCGCCACCGACAAGCTGGCCGAGTTGGAAGCGGCCGGCAAAATCACCTGCATCCCAACCGCGCGCGCCGCGCAGCTGACCATGAACCGCGAAGGCATCCGCCGCCTGGCCGCTGAAACGCTGGGCCTCGCCACCTCGCCGTACCGCTTCGCCAGCAGCCTGGAAGAACTGCAGGCCGGCGCAGCTGCCGTAGGCTTCCCTTGCGTGGTCAAGCCGGTGATGTCGTCGTCGGGCAAAGGCCAATCGAAAGTTGATTCCGCCGCCGACGTCAACGCGGCATGGGACTACGCTGCCGCCGGCAGCCGCGTCGACTCGGGCCGCGTAATCGTTGAAGGCTTTATCGACTTCGACTACGAAATCACCCTGCTGACCGTGCGCTCGCTGGGCGCGGACGGCAAGGTCGTAACGCAGTTCTGCGATCCTATCGGTCACGTGCAAGTACAAGGCGACTACGTGGAATCGTGGCAGCCATGCCGCATGGATCCAGTGGCGCTGGAACGTGCGCGCGATATCGCCGCCAAAGTCACCGGCGATCTGGGTGGCCTCGGCCTGTTCGGCGTCGAGCTGTTCGTGAAGAACGACATGGTCTGGTTCTCGGAAGTGAGCCCGCGTCCGCATGATACCGGCATGGTCACCATGGCGACCCAGGTGCAAAGCGAATTCGAACTGCACGCCAAGGCGATTCTCGGCCTGCCGGTCAACGTGGCGCTGAAAGCACCGGGTGCTTCGGCCGTGATCTACGGCCAGCACGAAGCCGCCGGCATCGCCTTCGAAGGCGTGGCCGATGCGCTGCGCGTGCCGAATAGCGATATCCGCCTGTTCGGCAAGCCGGAATCGTTCGCCCGCCGCCGCATGGGCGTGGCGCTGGCCACCGCCGACGACGTGGAAACCGCGCGCGTCAACGCCAAGGAAGCGGCATCGCGCGTCAAGCCGGTCATCGTCAAGTAAGACTCACATCCCCCGGAACAGATCAACGTAGTTACGGCTCACGACCAACTGTTCCGGGCGGCCTTTCAGCTGCACCATCAAGCGTCCGCGAAAGTCTTGCCGCGTGCCTGCCACGTGGCGCGCGGCGACAATCACGCTGCGGTGTATCTGCCAGAACTGCTGTTCATCCAACTGCTCGCGTAATTTGCTGATCGGCGTGCGGATCAGGCTCTCGCCATCCGCCACGAACACGCTGGTGTACTTGTCGTTACTCTGGAAGTAGATTACTTCTTCGATGGGAATCAAGCGCGTTTCTTCGCCATGCGAAGCGCGTATCCATTGCAACGGCGCTGCGGCGGCTGGCGCAGGAGCAGGCGTTACGGCCAATTGCGCCAACAAGGCTTGCAGCGTAGCCGCCGGCACCGGCGTCGCCATGCGCGCCTTTAGTTTGGTCACGGTTTTCTCAAGCCGCTCCAGGCTCGCCGGCTTAAGCAAATAGTCCACCGCCGAATGCTCGAACGCTTCCACCGCATATTGATCGAACGCGGTGACGAAAACGATGTGCGGCGGCTTGGCGCCCTTCAGCAGCCGATCCGCCACATCCAGCCCAGTGAGGCCGGGCATGCGGATATCAAGGAATACGACGTCTGGCGCCAGCTCGTCGATCATGCTCAATGCTTCAATGCCGTTGGCCGCGCGCGCGACGACGCGTAGCTCCGGCCAGACGGTTTTCAGCTGGCCTTCCAGGTACTCACGCAGATGCGCTTCGTCGTCTGCAATCAGGGCGCGGATGGTGTCGATGTCGGACTCGCATTCAAAGGCAGCATGAGGCGCACCGTCATGCCACAGGGTTGATTTTCCAATAATTCTACCTTGGCTGCCGCGCCGTATAAACTGCGCAAGCGTTCGCGCAGATTACTGAGGCCCACACCGCCACCCGGCTTGCGCGGTGCCTCAAGGTTCAGGCCCACGCCGGTGTCGCTGATGCGGATGCACAGCTGCTCGCCCTCCAGGGCGGCGCTGACGACAATCTCGCCGCCCTCCACTTTCGGTTCCAGTCCGTGTGCGATGGCGTTTTCGACCACCGGTTGCAGCAGCATCGGCGCGATGTTGAACTGTCGCAGCGCGTCCGGCAGGTCGATGCGATAGCGCAGACGGTCGCCCATGCGCACCGCCAGTACGTCGAGATAGGCGGCAATCAGCTTGGTCTCGGAAGCCAGCGTGGCTTCCTCGCTGCGGCTGGCGGCCAGGCTGGCACGCAGATAATCGATGAAGCGCTCCAGCATGTACTGGGCCTGTACCGGCTGTGTGGCGATCAGGCTTAGGACATTCGCCAGCGTGTTGTACAAGAAGTGCGGCTCGATCTGCGCCTGCAAGGCGCGCAGCTTGGCCTCGGCCAGCATGCGATCTGTGGATGCGATCAAGGCCGCCTGCGTTGCTTCGGCCAGCTCCCGTTCGTGACGGCGCTCGGCAGAACTGCGCACCAAGTACAGCAGCACGGCGACAGCGATGCCGATCAACACAGACTCCCCGACTATGCTGCGGTTGGTCAGCAGCTTGACCGGATCAGTGCCGCGCCAGATCAGATTCCCCAGCGCGATCCCCAGCGGCACGCTAATACCGACCAGCGCCATGCTGAACAACACGCGCGGCAGCCCGCGCGCGCGGCGCGGCCAGCCATGCAGGTAGCGATTGGACAGCACGGAGCCGGCATGGATCATGGCGCCAATCAAATTGGACATCAGCAGCAAGGGCCAGATAGATATCACGGCCAGCGCTTCTCCGCGCAGAACCATCACCTCCAGCACCGCGAACGCCAGGCCCATGGCGCTGCTCCAGATTACCGTGTACAGCAGGTTGCGCGCTATCGACGGCGGCCAGCGGCGGAAAAAAGGAATCAATTCCAGCGGATGGGACAGCGGTGGCGTTGTGTCGTCGCCAGTTGTGCAGGTGGTTGAATTTTTCATGTCGCCAGAAAGTTACCATGAAAGCAAAGCGGTGCGCGATATGGAAGACGCGCCAACGCCCTCGGGCCGGCCTTGATGTTGTGCGCATCAAACACCGTGAGCACGGTTTGGCGGTGATGCGTGTGCTGTGCCACGCCGACGACATAGCCATCGGTCTCCGAACGCGCGCCGCGGCGCGGCACCAGTACGTGTTCTTCCACCTCCCAGCCTGAGCCGAAGGCGTAGCTATCGGCCTTGCCGCTGTCGGTATCGATCAGGTTCACGCTGTCGAGTATCAGCTCCTTGCCGCTGGCGCCCAGCACCAGCAGCTTGCGATGGCGCGCCGACACTACCTGCGGCGCCACGCGCGGGAATTCGCTGACACCGAACAGCCGCGCTTCTCGCGCTTGTCCGCTGGCGTAATCGAGGGTGATCTGCACTGTATTGCTGCGATAGTCCGCTATCGGCCGCAGCGAATCGCGCGCCGGCAGCGAGGTGGTACGCAGCGCATCGCCGTCGTGCAGCACCGCGTCCAGCCGCGTGCACGCACCGTCTTCGTACGCGTTCCCGAGATGGAACACCGAACGCGCGGGCAGCTCAAACACTTGGCGCAGCGCCAGCGTGTCCTTGCTGATGACAACCGCGCGCAAAGGCCGCCGTGCGCCAGCCCAATGCATGCTGTCGGCGAGGCTGCGATCCGGCGCCGGCTGCATATCGTAGGGCGCCAGCAGGAACACAAGATGGCGGCCGCTGACCACGAAGTCATGCACCATGTTCAAATCCGCCACCGGGATCATGGCGGTGCGCGTGACCTCGCCCTTGGCGTTCAGACGGTAGATCATCAGACGGTCCGCGCCCGGCATGGTGCCGAAGTTCCACAAGCCGCCGTCGGGATCCGCCTTCGGATGGGCGGAAAACGGCATCGCCTTCAGATCGGCGCGCCAAGTCTTGATACCGCGCGTGGCCAGCGTTTGCGGATCGAGTTCGGTGGCCGAGCCGCCCTCCCACAGCGCGTACACGCCGCCATTGAACGGCAGCAGATTGGTATTGGCCGTGTTCATGGCGTCATTGTTTTTCGCACCCTTGCGGCCAATGTGGGTGCCGAAGGCGGAATACAGGAAGCGCCCTGCCTTGCTTTCTTCTTCAAATTTTTGCGTGGCGACGAAGCGGCCGGTGTGGCTTACTTTGCCATCCGAGATTTGCCAGCGCTGGGCAAAGCCGTCGCCATCAAACCAGTGGCGATAACGCTCGCCACCCAATTCAAAACGCCCCGGCCCGTTGCGATAGAAAATGCCGTTAAGGTCAGCCGGCATGCGGCCCAGCACCGTGGCCTGCCCGGCCTGGTCGCCGGTCGACTCGATTAACGCGGCAGCCAGCGATGGCAGCGGCAGCGAAGCAAGGCCCAGCGCGGCGAAACTGATGAATTGGCGGCGATTGGTCATATCGGCCTCCGTTCAGCGCAGGTTGACGCTGACCGTGGCGCCGCCGGCCGGCAGCGCTATTCGCGCATCGTCAAAACCCGGCGCGCCGCGCTTGCCCATGGCGTTATTGCTAAAGGCATAGTCCTCGATCGGCATGCCAACCAGATTGCGATCCAGTTTGCCGTTACCGTTGGCGTCGTGATAAACGGCCAGCGCATAATCACCGGCCGGCAAATCCGGCACCACCAATTGCACCTTGCCGCTCTGCGCAGGCACGGCCAGTGCGCGCACTGGCTTCACCGGGAAGGTATCGGCAGAGTTGAAAACCGCGATCATGATCTGGCCATCTGCGTTGGAAACGCCGTCCACGTTGACGGTCAGGTTGGCGGCAAACGCCGGTGCGGCAACGGCGAACAACAAGGCAAACATCAATCGGGACATGCTGGGCTCCTGTGTGGATAAAGTGTGAGCTCACTTTATCCATTGCCCCGCCTCGGCGTGCGGCCGTGCGACGAAATGGCGCTAGCTGGCGCGAATTGCAGCCCAGTGGCGCGAAATGGTGTCCAGCATTTGCTCGACGTCGACCGGCTTGGCGATGAAATCGTCCATGCCGGCGGCGATGCATTGATCCTGCTCCGACTGCATAACGCCTGCCGTCATGGCCAGGATCGGCAGCGTCAATCCCAGCTGGCGGCGCGCCTGGCGGGTGGCCTCGAAGCCGTCCATCACCGGCATCTGCACGTCCATCAGCACCAGGTCGTAGTCGGCAGCGTGTTCGCGCAGGCGATCCAGCGCCAACTGGCCGTTCTCCGCCAGATCCACGCTGGCGCCGGCGTGCTCCAGCATGCCGCGCGCCACCACCTGGTTGAGCGGATGATCTTCCACCAGCAGCACGCGCAGGCCACGCAAGCGTGGAGCAGCTTCCGCCGGCGGCTCTGCTTCGACCAGCGGCGCAGGCTCCGGCAACAGCCAGCCCTCCGTCGCCGCGCCTTGCCACAACGGCGCATCCAGCTTTGCTTCTGCATCGCCGACGGTAAACGGCAGCGTCACCACAAACTCGCTGCCCGCCCCCTGCATGCTGCGCACTGAAATTTCGCCGCCCATCAGCTCCGCCAAGCGGCGGCAAATGGCCAATCCCAGGCCGGTGCCGCCGAAACGCCGCGTGGTCGAAGCGTCGGCTTGACTGAAGGCGGTGAACAAGCGCCTCTGCTGCTCGGAGTCCATGCCGATGCCGGTGTCGCGCACCGAGAAGCGCAGGCGAGCGCCCTGGCCCTGATCGGGCGCGGCCAGCGCGGCCCGCACCGTGACGCCGCCACGTTCGGTAAATTTAATGGCATTACCCACCAGGTTGATGAGTATCTGCTGCAAGCGCATGGCGTCGCCCACCAGCACCGGCGGCACCTCGGCGTCGGTGCTGGTCGATAAGCTGATGCCGCGCGAAGCCGCGTTGACCGTCATCACATTGGTAACCGCATCGAGCAGTTCGCGCAGGCGGAACGGCGCGGGCGACAGCTCCATGCGCCCCGCCTCGATCTTGGAAAAGTCCAGCACATCGTTCAAAATCCCCAGCAGCACCTGCCCGGAGGAGCGGATCATCCCTACATACTCCTTCTGCGTGTGGCTGAGCGGCGTATTCTCCAGCAGGTAGGCCACGCCCAGCACCGCGTTCATCGGCGTGCGGATCTCGTGACTCATATTCGCCACGAATTCGCTCTTGGCGCGGCTGGCCGCCTCGGCGCGCTGCTCGCTGTTTTTACGGTCGGTGATGTTCATCGCGGTCAGGTAGAAGCCGGCCACCTTGCCGTCCTTGCCGACGTCCGGCACCAGGTCGACCAGGAAGTGGCGGATGCCGTCTTCGCCATGGAAGTCGCGTTCGTAATGCAAGCGACGCCCGGACAGCGCGGCGTGCAGATCCTCGAGCCACGGTTCGGCGGCCGCGCCGAATACTTCGCTGACGGTCTTGCCGATCATGTCTTGCGGGTCGATGCCCCACTGGGTGCGGTAGTAGGCATTGGCGAAGCGGTAGCGCAGGTCGCGATCCAGATAGGCGATCAGCAGCGGCAGCGTATCGGCCAGCACGCGTGCACGCCGCTCGCTCTCGCTGCTGCGCTGTAGCGCGGCGTCGCGCCAGGCTTTCTGGCGGACGTGGCTTACAAGGGATAACAGCCCAACTAGTACGGCGAATACCACCGAGATCGCGACAATCAACGCATCCTCTCTATAAATAAGATAAGAAAATATACCCTGCGCGTGGCGAGAATGCCAAACCATTATGACAATATTTACGCTATAGTGGCTCATCGTTGACAACCCCGCGAACCCGCCATGCGCGCGTTGATGCTTCTCACGCTGTGCTACGCCCTGATTGCCCGCGCCAGCCTGTTGCTGGCGTTCGCGCATACTAATGCGACCCCGGTCTGGCCGCCGTCCGGCATCGCCTTCGCGGCGCTGCTGTTGATCGGCTATCGCGCCTGGCCGGCTATCTTCTTGGGAGCCTTGCTCGCCAACCTTGCCACCTTCCACGCCAATGGCGTGCCGTTTGACGTTACGGTGGCCGTGGCCTCGCTGATTATCGCCAGCGGCAATACGCTCGAAGCGCTGGCCGGCGTGTGGCTGGTGCGGCGCTACTTCGACGTGAAGCAGCCTATGGGCCAGCAGCAGAATGTCTACAAATTCGCCGTGGTAGCGATGGTGATGTCGATGGTCAGCGCAGGCATAGGCAGCACCACGCTGGTGATCAGCGGCCTGGCGCCGGCAGCGGCGTACAGCACCATCGCGCTGACCTGGTGGGTCGGCGATACGGCCGGCGTGCTGCTGGTCGGCCCGGCGATCCTGGTCTGGTGCGTGCGCCGGCGGCCGCGCTGGAGCTGGCGCGGCGCCCTGGAAATTGCATTGTCGCTGATGGCGCTGTTGCTGCTGTCGCTGGCCGTCTTCGGCCGCCGCTATTCGTATGCCGATGGGTTGGGATGGCTGCCTTACTTGTTCGTGCTGGCGATTGCATGGTCGTCCTACCGCCATGGACTGCGCGGCGCGAGCCTGGTTTGCATTGTCGCCGCCGGCGCTGCGGTGCTGGGCACCATCAATGGCCGCGGCCCATTCGCCGTCGGCACCCTGAATGACGCCTTGATCGCGCTGACCAGCTTCATCATGCTGTGCAGCCTGATCGCCATGGTGCTGTGCGCGGACGCCAGTGAACGCAAGCGCGCCGGCGATGTCGTCAACTACAGCGCCGCGCAATGGGGCACGCTGCTGATCGGCGTCGGTCTGACGGTGGCCGTATGGCACCTGCTGGCAGCGGGCGCGGAACGCCGCGCCCAGGAGCAGTTCGACGCCGAGTGCGCCGACATCGCCAAGCGCATCAGCCGCCGCATGACACTCTACGAATCCGGCCTGCGCGGCGCCCAGGCGCTGTTCAAGGCACAGCAGGAGCCGAGCCGCGATCAATGGCGCGATTTCGTCGACGGCATGGACTTGACCAATAACTTCCCCGGCGTGATGGGACTTGGTTACGGCATGTACTTGCGCGCCGACCAGCGCGCCGCCACCGAGCACGATATCCGCAACCAAGGCTATGAGGACTTCCGCATCTGGAACAACGACCAGAACGCCAAAGATCCCGGCATGTCGGCGGTGGTGATGTATCTCGAGCCCTTCGCCGGCCGCAATCTGCGCGCCTTCGGCTACGATATGATGTCCGAGCCGACCCGCCGCGCAGCCCTGCTGCAAGCGGCGCGTAGCGGCATGCCAGCCATGACCGGCAAGGTGGTGCTGGTGCAGGACGATCAGCAGGCCGGCTTGCCGGGCTTCCTGATGTACTTCCCGATCTACCGCAAATATGTAGGCCTGACGCCTGATAGTTCGGCCCACCAGCGCATGGCAGCCTTGCAGGGCTTCGCCTATAGCCCCATCCGCGCCGACGAATTGATGCGCGACCTGCTGGGCCCCGCCGACAGCACCGTGCGGCTGGAGATTTTCGACGGCGCCCAAGCCACGCCGTCCGCGCTGTTGTATGCAAGCCAAAGCGAAACGGCCGACGCGCAGCAGTATCCGAATCCGTACCAGCGCACCATGCCGCTCGAGCTGCTGCGTCACCGCTGGACGCTGCGCTTTGCCTCGCAGCCCGCATTTGAAGACTCCGTCGATCGCCAGAAGTCGCACATCGTGCTGCTGGCCGGCGTGATTATCAGCCTGCTGTTCTTCGGCGTGGTACGGGCGCTGACGGCGCGCCAGGCCTACGCCACGGCGCTGGCGCGGCAGATGACCGGCGCACTGCGCGAATCGGAAAGCTCGCTGATCGCCGCGCGCGATCAAGCCGAAGCGGCCAGCCGCGCCAAGAGCGAGTTCGTCGCCAACATGAGCCACGAAATCCGCACGCCGCTCAACGCGGTGCTGGGCATGACCCACCTGCTCAGTAATACCGCGCTGTCGGCCGAGCAGTTGAAGTACGTGGAGATGATCCGCTCCTCCGGCAATTCGCTGCTCAGCATTCTTAATGACGTGCTGGATTTTTCCAAGATCGAAGCGGGCCGCATGGAACTGGAGCCGATGCCGTTCCAGCTGTCGTCCATGCTGGAAGCCGTTGCCACCATCATGACGGTCAACGCCGGCGAAAAGGATCTGGAACTGGCCATCGGCGTGCAGCCAGGCGTGCCGCAAGCGCTGGTCGGAGACAGCCATCGCTTGCAGCAGGTGTTAATCAACCTGGTCGGCAACGCCATCAAGTTCACTGAAAAGGGTTCGGTCGCGGTGCTGGTGGAATTGGCCGAAGCCCCGGCCACGCTGCGCTTCACGGTGCGCGACAGCGGCATCGGCATCGACGCTGAACGCTTATCCCAGCTGTTCGCGCCCTTCTCCCAGGCCGATGCCTCGATGACGCGCCGTTTCGGCGGCACCGGCCTGGGCCTCGCTATTTCACGCCGCATCACCACCTTGATGGGCGGGTCTATCGATGTACGCAGCACGCCCGGCGCAGGCAGTGAATTCATGCTCACCGTTCCGCTGCAAGTCAGCGCCGACACCCTGCCGTCCATCGGCCCGGTGCAGCATCTGCTGGTGATCGACGACGACAGCGTCAGCGCCGATTACCTTTGCCGCAGCATCCGCTCACGCGGCTGGAGCTGCGATAGCGCGAGCAGTGGCGAGCAGGCCTTGACGCTGCTGCGCAATCAGTCGGTGCGTTACGACGCCGTGATGGTGGACTGGAATATGCCCGGCATGAACGGACTCGCCACCATGCAAGCCATACGCGCCGACGCAGCCATCGCGCGCGTTCCGGTGATCCTGATGATCAGCGCCTTCGGCCAGGGCAAGCTGCTACACACCGACGGCGCGCAAATGGCCGACGCTGTGCTGCTCAAGCCTGTCACCACCATCCGCTTGGCAGAGACGCTGCAACAGGCGCAGGCCAGCGCGCGTGAAGCCGGCCATGCCGTCGGCGCCGCGCCGGTAGCCGATGCCGACGCCGGCGGCCAGCGGCTGGACGGCGTGCGCATCTTGCTGGTGGAAGACAATCCGGTCAACCAACTGGTGGCCAACAGCATGCTGACCTACGCCGGCGCCGTAATCGATGCGGTGGACAACGGCCGCGCCGCCGTCGAACGCCTGCGCACCGAGGCGCACCGCTACGACCTGGTACTCATGGACGTGCAAATGCCGGAGATGGATGGCTTTGAAGCCACCACCAAGATCCGCTCCGAACTGGCGCTGCACCTGCCAGTGCTGGCGATGACGGCCGGCGTCATGGAGTCGGAGCGCGAGCAATGCATCGCCTGCGGCATGAACGACTTTATCGCTAAACCAATTGACGTCGATGAAATGTTGCGCGTCATCGCGCGCAATCTGCCTGCGGCGCTGAAGGCGGCCGGCAGCCGTTAAGGAGTTCCAGCATCCCTCTTTTAGGGGTATTGGCTAATGTGGTCATTCTTTTATCATGAAACGCAGTTGTATAAGTTCGATATTTAATGTAGTATTTCATATGAATCTTTAAGCCACCGCCAAAATCATGGATACAGTCACGATACTTTTGTCCTCGTTTGTGCTATCGATTACCGGGCTGTTTGTTTTTATCTGGTCACTGCGCAAACGCCTGTTCGATCCCTCGTCGGAAGCGGCCGAGGTCATTTTCAATCCCGGCGAAATCGGCGGCTCGGTGCCGCCGGACCGCGAAGCGGCCGACCGCTCCACGGCCGTTATTACCTTTGTGTTCCTGTCATGTGCCGTGGTGTGGCTGATTGCAGGCTCGCTGGCGGGGCTCACCAGTTCCATCAAGCTGCACGAACCGGACTGGCTGGTGCAGCAGGCGTGGCTGACTTTTGGCCGCATCCGCACCATCCACCTCAACATCATCGCCTATGGCTGGGCGCCGATGGCTGCCTTCGGCGTCGCCTACTGGCTGCTGCCGCGCTTGTTGAAAACACCGCTGCTCGGGGGGCGTTACGCCATCCTTGGCTGCATGCTGTGGAACGCCGGCCTGATTGCGGGCGTCGGCTGCATCGCCGCAGGCATCAGCGACGGCATGGAATGGCTGGAGATTCCGTGGCAAGTGGACGTGCTGATTGTGATCGGCGGCGCGCTGATGGGACTTCCGCTGGTGTACACGCTCCAGGCGCGCAAGGTCGATCACTTGTACGTGTCGGTGTGGTACATGGGCGCCGCGCTGTTCTGGTTCCCCATCCTGTTCTTGATCGGGAATCTGCCGGCCACCCACTTCGGCGTGCAGCAAGCGACCATGAACTGGTGGTTCGGCCACAATGTACTGGGCCTGTTCTACACGCCGATGGCGCTGGCCTCGGTCTACTACTTCCTGCCCAAGATTATCGGCCGTCCGGTGCAGTCGTACAATTTGTCGCTGCTCGGCTTTTGGACGCTGGCCTTCTTCTACGGCCAGGTCGGCGGCCACCACTTGATCGGCGGCCCGGTGCCGGGCTGGCTGATTACGCTCTCCATCGTGCAAAGCGTGATGATGATCGTGCCGGTGATCTCGTTCTCGGTGAACCAGCACTTGACCATGCGCGGCCACTTCTCGCGCCTGATCTACTCGCCGACGCTGCGCTTCATCGTCTTGGGCGGCATGATGTACACGCTGAGTTCCATCCAAGGCTCGATAGAAGCGATACGCGCGGTAAACCGGGTGGCTCACTTCACCCACTTTACGGTGGCGCACGCGCATCTTGGCCTGTATGGTTTCTTCACCATGGTGATGTTCGGCGCGATTTACTTTGTGATGCCGCGCGTGATGGCATGGGAATGGCCATATCCAAGCCTGATTGCGGCGCACTTCTGGCTGGTGGTCGCGGGCTTCGCGGTGTACTTCATCGGCTTGACCATCGGCGGCTGGCTGCAAGGCCTGGCCATGCTGGATGCCGCCAAGCCGTTCATGGATTCGGTGACGGTAACGCTGCCTTACCTGCAAAGCCGTTCGCTGGGCGGCGCCGTGATGACGCTTGGTCATATCGTATTTGCCGCTCACTTCCTCGCCATGGTGTTCCGTTACGGTCCGGCGCGTACTGGCGCGGCGCTGCTGCACACCTCCAAACTGGCTGGAGCCTGATATGAATGACGAACTCAAACTCCTGAGCGGTGCCATGGTTACGCTGGCGCTGGCGACTTCCGCGCTGGTGGTGGTGCCCTTCCTGCAATTGAAACCGGTGGAGCCGCCCAAGGCGCTCAAGCCTTACACCTCGGCGCAGCTGCGCGGGCGCGAGGTGTATATCGCCAACGGCTGCATCTACTGCCACTCGCAGCAGCCGCGCGACCGCGCGTTTGCGCCGGATGATAAGCGGGGCTGGGGCCGCGCCTCGGTGGCCGCAGACTACCACTACGACAAACCGCACCTGCTGGGCACCATGCGCACCGGGCCGGATTTGTTCAACATCGGCGCGCGCCAGCCTAGCCAGGACTGGCATCTCGGCCATCTGTATCAGCCGCGCGCCTACACGCCGGGTTCCGTCATGCCCGCCTATCCGTTCCTGTTCGAGGTGAAGGAAAAGGCTGAACCGGGCGATCGGGTACTGACGCTGCCGCCGGGCTACAAGCCGCCCGGCA
This sequence comes from Duganella rivi, assembly GCF_009857435.1. Lineage (GTDB taxonomy): Bacteria > Pseudomonadota > Gammaproteobacteria > Burkholderiales > Burkholderiaceae_D > Rugamonas > Rugamonas rivi. The sequence continues at coordinate 357,196 of NZ_WWCK01000003.1, read as the reverse complement.
AAGTGGTGGTGGCGCGCCAGGAGGCGCTGGACTTGGTGACCTACATGCAGGGACTGGATCACACCTATCCCGTCTTTGAAGGGAAACTGAAATGAACAACGATGCGCGCGCGCGTGAAAATCCCGATCCGTATGAGCGCAATCGCCCGGTGCCGCGCCTGGTGCTGCTGGTGGTGTCGGCGCTGGTGATTTGGGCGGTCAGCTATATTTTCCTAAATGGCGGCAATGATGCGCCGGAACTGGGCGATCAGCGCACCTATGCCACGCTTGAAGGCAAGCCCGCCGCTGCCGGCGGTGCGGCCGACGGTGCACAGGTCTACACGGCCAATTGCGTCGCCTGCCATCAAGCCAGCGGCGTGGGTTTGCCCGGCGTGTTCCCGCCGCTGGGCGGCTCGGAATGGGTACTGGCGGCAGACAAGGTGCCGGTCAATATTTTGCTGCACGGCGTAGTCGGCAAGCTGACGGTCAAGGACGTGGCTTACAGCGGCCAGATGCCGGCCTTTAAAGATAAGCTGAATGATGCCGAGATCGCGGCGGTGCTGACCTACATTCGCACAAACTTCGGCAACAGCGCGGGCAAGATCGCGGCGGAGGCAGTGAAGGCCGAACGTGAAGCGGGCAAGGATCGTAAAGATCCATGGAATGGCGATGAAGACCTCGCAAAACTCAAAGAGTAAATCACTGCGGCCCACGCTGGCAGCCTTGCTGCTGGTGTGCGGCTTAGGCGCAGCGGCCTTGCATCAAGGCTCGATGGGCTTTGAGGTGGTGTCCACCGAGGACGGCCGCCGCCTGGCCATCAGCCGCGAGCCGGTGCCGGTGCCGAATGTGGCGGCGCATGCGGATGGCCGGGTGGCGATCGTCAGCTTTATCTACACCAGCTGCAATGCGGTGTGTTCGGTGCTGGGCACAGAGTACCAGCAGATGCAGGACGAGATCCGCAAGCGCGGTTTGCAGGATGACGTGCGGCTGCTCAGCATCAGCTTTGATCCGCGCGACACGGCGCCGGTGCTGGCGGCGTATGCGAAACGCATGCACGCCGATCCGGCACTATGGCGCATGATCGGCTTTGAGCGCGAAGATGAACGCAAGGCGCTGCTCGATACGCTTGGCATCGTCGTGCTGCCCGCGCCGATCGGCGAGTTCCAGCACAATGCTGCCTTCCATTTGATCGACCGCGAAGGCCGGCTCGCGCGCATCACCGACTTTGAGCATCCGGCGCAAGCACTGGAGCTGGCCGTCGCCATGGCGCGCCGCCCCGGCCCGGCGCCCGCCTCCCACCTCGCGCTCGGAGAAACGCGATGAGTGCGCGCCGCATCATCGCTGGCGCAGCTTGCCTGCTGGCTGCCCTTCTGCTGCGCGACTGGCTGGAAGCCGCCATGCTGCGCCACATGCTGCTGCAACTGCCGATGATCGTCGCCGCCGGCTGGCTGCTCGCACCTGCTGCGCGCGGGCTGCATCGTTTGGCCATCTTCGACCAGCACGGCGTCACCGGCCTCACCGCCCTGCTCTTGGTCAGCGCCTACTGGATGATCCCGCGCGCGCTGGAGCTGAGCATCACCAGCACACAAATCGAAGCCGCCAAATTCCTCTCCCTGCTGGCGTTGGGCGCCATCCTTCCCGGCTCGCTGCAGCGCGCCAACTGGATCGTCCAGCTGTTCTACATGGGGAACCTGTGCTGGATGACCGCCATCGCCGGCATCCAATACCAGAACATGCCGCAACGCCTGTGCAACGCCTACCTGCTGGATGACCAAGTCACCACCGGCGTCGCACTGGTGGCCGCATCCATCGCCATTGCCCTTGTCTGGGGCTGGCGCCTTCACACAACCAGAGAAGTACATCATGTCACAACTAGCACTCAACGAAGAATCAATCACCACGCTGGTCCACGAATTTTATGACGGCGTGCGCGCCGATCCTGAACTCGGCCCCGTCTTCGACCAGGCCATCGGCGAAAACTGGACGCCGCACCTCGCCCGCATGGTCGACTTCTGGTGCACCGTCATGCTGAAAACGCGTGGCTTCCAGGGCAACGTCTTCGGCAAACACATGCTGCTCAACGGCGTCCAGCCGGAGCACTTCCAGCGCTGGCTAAAGCTGTTCGATGCTGCCACCAAGCGCTTGTTCAGCGCCGAAGACGCCGCCGAATTCCAGGTCGTCTCGCGCCGCATCGCCGCCAGCCTGCAATACGGATTTTTCGGCGAAGTTAAAGTCGCCTAACCCAAGGAACACCACCATGAAAAGCATTCCCGATACCGCAAGCCACTACAAGAGCACCGCCGTCTTCACCGAGGACAGCATCCCGGCCGCGCTGCAACGCAGCCACACCACCGCCGCCGGCGTGTGGGGCCGCATCACCATCCTCGAAGGCAGCCTGCTATACCGCATCACCGACGCCCGCGTCCCGGCGGAGGAAGTGCTGCTGACACCCGAGCAGCACGGCGTAGTCGAGCCGCAGATCGAACACGAAGTAAAGCTGGTCGGCCCCGTGCGTTTTCAAGTCGATTTTCATCGCTAACGCGACAACGTCGAACGGGGGAATTGTGTCATTCGCATGCAACTCGGCCAGCATCGCCGCCCTATGAATTTCGTAGATACCCTTTAGGTAAGCTTGCTGTTTGCATCATATGATAGCGCTCGCATCTTGCAATCCGTTGCCTCCCCACAACGGAATTGTGACATTTCCTGGAAAAACACCCATACTAAAAAAGCAGTTCCACAACAACAATCATGGAGGGGAGACACGATGAAACAACCCACGCTCGCCGTTAGCACCTTAGCGATCCTCAGTACGCTCAGCCTCACCACCCATGCGCAAGATGGCATGCCCATCACCGTCAGCGGCTTCGGCACCGCCGCACTCACCGCCACCAATACCGACATGGCGGAATTCAACCGCACCAACCAGGCCGCCGGCGTCGGCAAAGATGCGCGTCCCGGCGTCGACTCCAACCTCGGCCTGCAAGCCACCGCCAAGTACAGCGACACGGTGTCGTTCACGCTGCAAGGCCTGGTGCGCAAGAACGGCAATAACGATCAATACGGCGCCGAGCTGGCGTGGGCCTTCGCCAAGATACGCCTGAACGACGACTTCTCGCTGCGCCTCGGCCGCATCGGGCTGCCGGTGTACATGATCTCTGACGTGCGCAACGTCGGCTACGCCAACACCATGCTGCGCCCGCCAAATGAAGTGTACCGGCAGGTTACCGCCGACAATGCGGACGGCGGCGACCTGATATACCAGCACAGTTTCGGCGACAGTACGCTGACTGCACAGGTGGCGTATGGACGCACCAAAGTGCGTGCGCCGGGCAACTACTACCTCGAATTCAAGCCGGTGTTCTCCAGCCAGCTGCTGCTGGAAAACGGCCCTTTCACCTATCGTATCGGCCATTCGCGCGCCACCTTCGGGCTGTATGACAACGCCAGCCTGAATACGCTGGTCGCCACCGTGCGCGGCGCAGGCCTCACTTCCGTACTGGCCGAGATTCCGCTGACCGATGTGAAAGGCACGTTCAACTCGGCCGGCATCAGCATGGACTACAACAACATCATCGGCCAGGCCGAATACGCCAAGCGCAAGACCGATACGCGCCTGGTGCAGGACACCAGCTCCTGGTATTTGATGCTGGGCTACCGCTACGGCAAGTTTGTGCCTTACGTTGTGCACGGCGACGTGAAGCAGGACAGCCGCCGCAGCTTCGCATCGCTGCCGACCACCGGCCCGCTGGCGCCGCTCAGCGCCGCCATCAACGGCGCGGTCAAGGCCGGCCTGCAGTCGACTACCGGCGTCGGCTTGCGCTGGGACTTCTACAAGTCCGCCGCGTTCAAGGTGCAGGTGGATCGCATCAAGACGCGCGAGGGCAACGGCTACTTCGTCAACGCCAAGCCGGGTTTTGCGGGTAGCTCCGTCAACGTTTATGCCGCAGGCATCGATTTCGTCTTCTAAGGAGAATGCCATGCATAAGATTATCGGCAAGCTGCTGCTGGCGGCTGGAGTATGGCTGGCCGCAGCCCCAGTATTTGCGGCGGAAATCGTCGTTATCGTCAATCCAAAGAATCCGGCCACGCGCATGTTCAGTGAGCAGGCGGCCCAGTTCTTCCTTGGTAAATCAACGCTGTTCACGCCCGTCGAACACACCGACGGCGCGCTGCGCAACGAGTTTTACAAGAAGGTGCTGGACAAGGACAGCACGCAGGTAAAGGCTATCTGGTCTAAGCTGGTGTTCACCGGGAAGGCGTCCGCGCCCAAGGAGTATGGCTCCAGCGCGGAAGTGAAGAAGGCGGTGGCGGCCGACACCAGCGCTATCGGCTACATCGAGAAATCGGCGGTGGACGATAGCGTGAAGGTGATCCTCACGGTGCAATAAGCGCCCTAGCCTTCGACCACGACGATGTCCGTCCGCAGCCGCTTGCGCGAACGCCGCGCATGCGGCACCCAGGCGTGCGTCTGCCAGCGCCGCCACATGATGAGGCCACGTATCCATTCATCGGCGGCGTAAGCGATCCACACGCCGGGCAAGCCCCAGCCCAGCACCACGCCCAGCAGCCAGCTGCCGCCGGCCAGCACAAACAGCATCGAGAAGGCGCCCGCCATCACCGGGAAGCGCGCATCGCCCGCCGCCCGCAGCGCGTTAATCACCACCAGGTTGAAGGTGCGTCCCGGTTCCAATATCACCGTAATCCACAACAGCGTCGCGCCGGCGGCGAGAATTTCGTGATCCTGCGTGAACCATCCCAATAGCCAGCGGCCGAACAGCGCAGCGCAGGCGGCAATCAGCACGCACACCACCAGCCCGCGCGCCAAGGAGCGCTTGACCACGCGATGCGCCTCGCGCAGCTCACCGGCGCCGATCAAATAACCGACCACGATTTCCACCGCCAGCCCGGTGGCGATACTGAACATCATCACGCCGCCCATCAACTGCAGCACGTAGGCCTGCGTTGCCAGCGCCTTCGCGCCCAATTCCGCCGCCGTCGCCACGCTGACCATGAAGGCCAGGCGCCACGCGATATTCTCGGCGGCTCCCGGCAGGCCAATATGCAGCACGGCCGACAGCTCGCGGCGCGGCAAGCGCCACCAGTCGTCGCGCGCCACCGTGATCTGCAAATGCACGCGCCACATCATCAAGTGCAGCACCAGGCCAACCACGCGGCTGATCGTCAGCGCAATCGCAAAGCCGGGTAGCCCCAATGCCGGTAGCGGCCCCCAGCCGTGCATCAGCAGCAGCGCCAACGCAAAGTGCGTGAGGTGCATGATGATCAACACCACCAGCGTGTCGCGGGTGCGCAAGTGGGCGCGCATCACGCCGGCCATGGAGGCGTTCCATGCGTCGAACAGCATGGCCGGCCCCAGCGCGACCAGGAATGGCGCGGCCAGCGGGAAGACTTCAGCGGGCGTATTCAAGAGGTGCAGCAAGCCGTTCGCGCCAACCATCGCGATCAATCCGGTGACCGCGCCTAGCCAGGTGCTGGCGCCGACCACCGCGCACGCGACTTTGTTGGCAGCCTCGCGCTGGCCGCCGCCGAGATTCTGCGTCACCACCACACTGACGCCGGCGCCGATGATGCGGAACAGGATGAACAACGCCGCCGACACCTGGCTGGCAATCGCAAACGCCGCTCCCGCTTCGTCCGAAATACGCGAGGCCAGCGCCGTACCGACCACGCTGGCGACGATCGCCAGTCCAAGCTCGACCAGCAAAGGCCACGCAAGGTTGAACATGGGCGGCGTCTGGATCGGCGTTTTGGAGATGGGCATAAGAAAATTATACCAAATGGAAGCGCTTCCATTGTCTCAAACCAACAACGTTAATTGCGTGATTTTCTTTCCGTTTTGGCAAAGAGCCGACTTATACTATGAAAGCATCTGAACGGCACTGTTCGCCTGAAGATGCAGTAACGGTAGCCTGATGAAAAATATTACAATTGCCCTGTTTGCTGCGGTAACGCTGCTGATCTCGGGCGGCGCCGCGCAAGCGACCGGCTCCGCCTTGCAATCGAGCGCCATCGTCGCCACTGCCGTCGCCGAGACCGGTATGCTGATTGAGCCGCTGGATGTGGTCACCATCCCAGCGCCGCTGCGTCCCGACGTGCGTCCCGTCACGCTCGCCCAGCTGGAAGATCAATTGCGCCGCCCGGAGCTGCAAGCTTCGCTCAACAAGGGCAGCATCGCGGTGGTCTATCCGAATGTGGAGGAGCCGTTCCGCTCCGCTTTCCTCGCCATGATTCAAGGCATAGAGGATCGCATCAAACTCAAAGTGCGCGCCTACCCTGTCGATCCGAAGGTCGATACGGCCGAATTAAATAACACGCTCAAACGCAGCGGCACCAAGGTGGTGATCGCGCTGGGCCGCCAGGGCTTGAACGCGACCGCTGGTTTCGACCGCGAGATCTCGGTGCTGGCCGGCGGCGTGCTGCTGTTGTCGGAGTCCGAGAACGTGATGGGCATCAGCATGACGCCTGATCCAGCCATGCTGTTTTCGCGCCTGCGCGTACTGCTGCCGGAGCTGCGCCGCATCGTCGTGGTCTACAACCCGCAGAAGTCGGACTGGCTGATCAAGCTGGCACGCGAGGCGGCCAAGGCGCAGAACATCGAATTGTCGGCCCATGTGGCGGGCGATCTGGCCAGCGCCGCCAAGCTGTATAGCCAGTTGATTTCAGGCGCGGACAATCGTCACGATGCGGTCTGGCTGCCGCACGACAGCACCACGGTGGAGGAAAGCACCATCCTGCCGCTGGTGCTGCGCGAATCGTGGAATAGCAATCTGCCCGTATTCTCCAGCAATGTGCTGCACGTGAAAAAAGGCGCGCTGTTTGCCATGGTGCCGGATAACGTGGAGCTGGGCCGCACGCTGGCCGCATCGGCCATGGGCGTGATTGCCGGCGAAGTTCGCCGACGTCCGCTGGTGCCGCTGCGCGAGCTGCACACCGCGATTAATCTACGCACCGCCAGCCATATCGGCTTGAATCTGGGCGCGCTTCAGCAGCGCAGCTTTGATTTCGTGTATCCGCAACCGTGAGCACGATGACCATGATTCGTCAATTCTTACGCCGCACCGGATTCCAACGCCAGCTGACCATCATGGTGTCGGCGGCGATTTTGGGACTGGCCGTGTTCTCGGCCTTGATGAATGCGTGGGCCGCCAATTCGCGCATGCGCGATCACTTTGTCGATCAAGGGCAGCGGATTGCCGATAATCTGGCGCGCCAAAGCACGCTGGCCTTGTTGTTCCACTCTGCCGAGAATGCGCGCGACGTGGTGAACGCCACACTGGCCTTCCCGGATGTTGCGGGCTTGCAGATTATGGATGCGCGGCGTTCGGTGCTGCTGTCGCGCGCGCAGGGCGGCGCCAAGCTGGATCCTTCCATTTTTGGCGCTCCTCCGCCGTCGCATGCCGGCATGGCTGGCGAGAATGCGGATGGCTGGGTGTTTGTCGCGCCGGTGTATGGCGGACAGTCGGAGGCCTCTCCTTTTGAATTGCAAGAGCATCAGCAGCAGTTGCTCGGTTATGTGCATGTGCAGCTGTCTAAAGCCACGCTGAATAAACTCACCTGGTCTCTGCTGCTGGGGAATCTTGGTTTGACGCTGTCCTTTGCGGTGGTATTGCTGGTGCTGGCGCGTTTGCTCACGCGCCATATGCTGACTCCTTTGAATGCTTTGTCACGCTTGATGCGCCGCGCGGAGTCGGGCGAATCCGGCATGCGCGCAACGCCGGCCGGCCCGCGCGATCTGATCGAGATGGGCCAGGCATTCAACCAGATGATGAATGTGCTGGAACAGCGCGAGGCGGCCGCCGTCAATATGGCCCAGATGAAGGCGCAATTTGCGGCAACCGTCAGCCACGAAGTGCGTACGCCGCTCAACGGCGTGGTCGGCATGCTGGACATGCTGAAGGAAACGCGCTTGACGCAGCGGCAGCAGGAGTTTGTGGACGTAGCGTGGAACTCCTCGCGCACTTTAATCGCGCTGATTAACAACATTCTGGACTTCTCCAAGATGGAGGCCGGCAAGCTCGCGCTGGAAGAGACCGAGTTTAGTCTCGCCGCCCTGCTTTGCGAGACCACGGAACTGCTGGCGCGTCCGGCGCAGCAAAAAGGTGTGGGCGTAAGCTGGAATATGGCGGCCGATGTGCCGGATCGCGTGGTCAGCGATGCGCTCCGCCTGCGTCAGATTCTGATCAACCTGACCGGGAATGCGGTCAAGTTCACCGAGCATGGCGAGGTGGTTATCAATGTGGCGCTGGCTGCTGATGACCCGCTGGTGCTGCGGTTTGAGGTGCGCGATAGCGGCATCGGCATGAGCCAAGAAGTTCAGCAGCGCCTGTTTGAAGCGTATGTGCAGCCGGATCCAAGTACCACGCGGCGTTATGGCGGCACCGGCCTCGGTCTGGCTATTTGCAAGCAGTTGGTTGAGCTGCTGGGTGGCGAGATTCGTGTGCAAAGTGTGTTGGGCAGCGGGACGACGTTCAGCTTCTCGATTGCATGCCGCGCGGCGGCGAGCCAGCCCGTGGCCACGCAAGTGGCGGCGGCCACCGTGTTGCACGCGCCTCCGCGCGCCCTGCCCGCGCGCCAGTTCCGCGTATTGATCGCTGAAGATAACCGCACCAATCAAATGGTCGCTGCCGGCATGCTGGCCATGAACGGCTGCGTGTGCGAATTTGCTGCCGACGGCGTGGAAGCGGTGCGCGCCGCGCAGCGCGAGCGTTTCGATTTGATTCTGATGGATTGCAGCATGCCGGAGATGGACGGCTACGAAGCCACCGCGCACATTCGTCTGGCGGAACAAGCGCTGGGCCGCCGCACGCCGCTGGTGGCGATGACCGCCAACACGCAAATCGGCGACGCCGAAAAATGCCTGGCCGCCGGCATGGACGACTACCTGGCCAAGCCGATCACGCTGGTCGAACTGCGCCACAAACTGGAAAAATGGCTGCCGCACGGCGGCGCAATTGCCGCACCTTCCGTCGACGCTCCCCTGCCGGCCACACGCTCGCCGGCGCTGCGCGGCTCCGGCACGGCGCCAGTAGACCTCGACGTCTTCGACAAGCTGCGCGAAGTGCTGGGCGACTCGCTGCCGCACGCCGTCACGCCCTATCTTGAAGACACGCCGGCCTGTCTTGCCGATCTCGCCCTGGCCATCCGCAACGGCGACATGAATACCGCCCGCATCCGCGCCCATGCACTCAAAGGATCGTCCGGTAACTTTGGCGCAGACGCCCTCGCCCAACTGGCACTGCAAGCGGAACAACTCGCCGCCGCCGGCCAGCCGGAACTCATCCTTCCCCTGCTGGCGCCGCTGAACGAACAATACCAAAACGTCGCCGCGTTCCTGCGCGCAGAGCTGAGCTACACCGAGCCGGATGGCCTGCACACAAGCGAAGACACGCCGCAAGTGCTGGTGGTGGACGACGACCGCAGCACCCGCAGCACCTTGCGCCACACGCTGCAGCGCGACGGCTTCCGGGTCGAAGAAGCTTCCGACGGCCAGCAAGCCTTGGCCATGCTGGCCCGCTTCCAGCCGGACGTGATCCTGATGGACGCCATGATGCCGGTGATGGATGGCTTCACCGCCTGCGCGCGCATGCAGGAGCTGCCGAACGGCGCCGACATCCCGGTACTCATGATCACCGCGCTGCAAGACAACTCCTCGGTGGAACGCGCCTTCGCCGCCGGCGCCAGCGACTACATTCCAAAGCCGATCCACTACGCCGTGCTGTCGCAGCGCGTGCGCCGCATCATCGAAGCCAATCGCGCCGAGAAGCGCATCCGCCACCTCGCCTACAACGATGTGCTGACCAATCTGCCGAACCGCACCCTGTTCTTCGAACTGCTCGGCAAAAGCATCGAGCATGCGCGCAGCAGCGGCCAGCAAGTGGCGGTGCTGTTCATGGATCTCGACCGCTTTAAATACGTCAACGACAATCTGGGCCACGCCGTTGGCGACCGCTTGCTGCAAGGCGTGGCGCAGCGCGTGCGCCAGACCGTGCGCGCGGCCGACTCGGTGGCGCGCCTCGGCGGCGACGAATTCACCGTCGTCCTCAATGAACTTGATAGTCCGGCTTCCGCCGCCACCGCTGCCCACAACATCGTGCGCGCGCTGTCCGCGCCGTTCCCGATCGACGGCCACGAAATCTTCGTCACCGCCAGCGTCGGCATCGCCATGTTCCCGCACGACGGCGGCGACGTCGCCACGCTGGTCAAGCACGCCGACAGCGCCATGTACCGCGCCAAACGCACCAACACCGGCTTCCAGTTCTACGAATCGTCGATGGAGCATTCGATCTCCGAACACGTGCGGCTGGAAAGCGACCTGCGTCGCGCCATGGAACAGCAGCACCAGCTGGAAGTGCACTACCAGCCGCAGGCCTGCCTGAAAAGCGGCCGTATCGTCGCTATGGAAGCGCTGGTGCGCTGGCGCCATCCGACGCGCGGCATGATTGCACCGGCCGATTTCATTCCGCTGGCCGAGGAAACCGGCATCATCAACCAGATTGGGGACTGGGTGCTGCGCACCGCCTGTACGCAACTCCAGCACTTCATCTGCAGCGGCTTGCCGGAGATGCGCGTGGCGGTCAACCTGTCGGTGCGCCAGTTGCTGCAAAAAGACTTTGCCGCGTCGGTGGAAGCGGCGCTGGCCGATACCAACCTGCCGCCGCATTTGCTGGAACTGGAAATCACCGAAAGCACGCTGATGGAAAATGCGCAGGACACGCTGGCCGCCCTGCATCGCCTGCGTGAAATCGGCGTGCGCCTGTCGATCGACGATTTCGGCACCGGCTACTCGTCCTTGTCCTACCTGAAGCGCTTCCCGGTCGATATCATCAAGATCGACCGCTCCTTCGTGCACGACCTGCCGCAGGATACGGATGATGCAGCCATCGTCAGCGCCATCATCGTGCTGGCCCACAGCCTGCGCCTGGAAGTGGTGGCGGAAGGCGTCGAAACCGATGCGCAACTGGCCTTCCTCGCGGATCGTTCATGTGACCTGATGCAGGGCTACCACCTGAGCCCTGCCATCCCGGCCGATCAATTTGCAGAATTAGCGAGACGTTCAATCAAAAAAACAAACACGGAGATAGCATCTTGAAGAAGTCGAGCGCCCAACGGCTGTACCTGACCGCGGCACTCACCCTCCCGCTAATTCATACCCATGCCTACGCCGGCCCGTCGGCCGACGAGGAGGAAATGGCGCTGGTCTACGGCGCGGGTGACAGCGTCAGTATCGCCACCGGCAATCTGCAAGCGCTGCGCCGCGCGCCGGCCGTGGCGTCAGTGGTGACGGCGGCCGATATCGCCGCCATGGGTGCGACCGATCTGGATCAGATCCTGGAAAGTGTGGCCGGCATCCACGTCAACCGCACGCCGAATAGCTACTCGCCGCTGTACGTGGTGCGCGGCATCGTCAGTCCGTACACGCCGCAAATCCTGATGCTGCAAAACGGCGTGCCGATCACCACTGCCTATGTCGGCAACAAGGGCAATATCTGGGGTAACTTCCCGGTCGAGCATATTGCGCGCATTGAGATTATTCGCGGCCCCGGCTCGGCGCTGTATGGCGCGGATGCTTTATCCGGCGTGATCAACATCATCACCAAGGGCGCGAATGAAACCGCAGGCACCGAGATCGGCGCGCGCGCCGGCTCGTTCAGCACATACGATGGCTGGGTGCAGCACGGCGGCAAAATGGGCGATGTCGATGTCGCGGCTTATCTGCGCGTGGGCTCGACCGACGGCTTCCACCGCACCATCGAAGCCGATGCACAAACGCGCAACGACGCACTGTTCAAAACCGACGCCTCGCTGGCGCCGGGCCAATTGAATACACAGTTCAAGTCCATCGACGCCAATCTGGACTTGGTCTACAACCAATGGCGCGCGCGCTTTGGCTACAAAAAGCGTTACGACATGGGCACTGGCGCGGGCATCGCATCGGCGCTGGATCCGGTCGGCCGCCAACAAGGTGAGCGTATCACCGGGAGTCTAAGCTGGGCCGAGCCGCAAGTAACGCAAGACCTTGGACTAGGCGCCAACTTGAGCACCCAGTTTTATTCTCAAGAGATGCCGACCCTGTATCGCCTGCTGCCGCCGGGGCTCGTGCTGCCGACCGGCGCTTTCCCGAACGGGATGATCGCTGCGCCGGAAACCTGGGAGCGCGCCGTCCGTTTGTCCGCTTATGCCGATTATGGCGGCCTGCCTGGACATCATCTGCGCCTGGGCGTCGGCCACGACGACATCAATTTGTACCGCACGCGCGAGTACCGCAACTTCAACTACACCGCCAACGGCACGCCGATTCCGCTGCCGTCCGTGGTGGAGACTACGTACACCACGCCTTTCCTGCGCCCGCAACGGCGCAGGATCGATTATGTCTACCTGCAGGATGAATGGAACTTCGCGGCCGATTGGAATCTGACGACCGGCGTGCGGCACGATCAATACTCGGACTTTGGCGGCACCACCAATCCGCGCATGGCGCTGGTATGGGACGCCAGTTTCGACCTGACCGCCAAGCTGCTGTACGGCCGCGCCTTCAGGGCACCGGCGTTTGCGGAGAGCTACGGCATCACCAATCCGGTGGCGCTGGGGAATCCGAATCTCAAGCCGGAGCGCAATGCGACGACAGAGCTTTCGTTCGCATGGCAGGCGCGTACGGATGCCACGGTCAACCTGACCTTCTATCACTACGATATGAAGAACATCATCCGCACCGTGCCGAATGCGCTGGCCGGCACCGGCGCGACGTACGCCAACGCCGGCAACCAGAAAGGTCACGGGATCGAACTGGAATCCAGTTGGGTGGTGACGCGCGACGTGCACTTGTCCGGCAACTACGCGTGGCAGCGTTCGACCGATGAAACCACCAACACCGACGCCGGCTATGCGCCGCGCCATCACCTATATGGCCGGGCTGAATGGGCTTTCGCCAGCGGCTATCAATCGAGCGCGCAGATGAACTGGGTGGCGGGCCGCCAGCGCGCCTTCGGCGATCTGCGTCCGGCGCTTGGCGACTACACCACGCTGGATCTGACCATCGGCACGCGCAATGGCCGCAACCAGTGGAACTTCTCGGCGGCGCTGCGCAATGTCTTCAACACCGACGTGCGCGAACCAAGTCCGGCACCGGGCCTGAACCTGCCGCACGATTTACCGATGGCGCCGCGTGCGTTGTCGATTCAGGCTTCGTACAAGCTATAGGCAGTTCCTGGCTAGTCGAGGAAGTCCGAGTATTCCTTCTGCGAGTAGCCTTTCAGCTTTTGCCACGGCAGGTCGCGGGTTAGCGTCGGCTGGACGGTCAGCTCCATGCGATTGAAGAAGGTGGCGGCTTTATCGCCGCTTTCAATCACCAGCGGCACTTGACGCTGGTCGTCCCACAGCACGCGCTCGAACAAGCCCTTGTCCTCGCGTTCGCGCCAACGAGCGCCAGCAACGGAGGAGACACGCGCAGTCACCGGCATCGCCTTCAAGCGCTTGCTGTCCAACAGGTAGTAAGCGTGATCCCACGAACCGTCGAAGCTGACGTTGTCATACTCCGCCGGCGGCACGCGCACCACTTCCTTCGCATGCGCATCGACGAATTCCACGCGCGGCTTGCCGTTCTCCAGGATCACATGACGCGGCAGCACCACGTGGTTGAAGTGCTTGTGCGGCGCGCCGTTGCTATGCTCCTCCACGTGCGCCGGCAGCACGCGCGAACTCCACACGTGGCCAGCGCGGCGCAGCATCTTCTCTTCGTAGCGCGCCTCGCGAACCACGCCCTCCGCCGTGACGACCTTGCTGTAATAAGCAATCTTCACATCAAGGTCGGTCGCGGCGGCGGAACCGGCCACGCATAGCGCGGCCATCAACAAAGTCACACGTTTCATCAGAATCCAAAGGCCGATTTCAACAGGCTAAACACCTTGGTGTTGTCCAGCGTGCCCTTGAAGGTCTTGGAACCGGCGCCGGTAGCGAACAGCTTGACGTCGCCGCCGCCGTGGGTCTCGCTAGCCAGGCGCACACCGGTCTCCTGCAGATAGTTATCGGCCAGTACGGTCGCGCTGTCCAGATTCACGCGGGTGTTAGGACGATTCGGGCCGTTACCAAACACCAGCGTGGTGTAGGTATTGCCGTCCGCGTCTTTGCTTGGCTGATTGTCCTTGTAGCCGCGATTGATGTCGAGGATAGGATTGCCCTTCTTGCCATAGCCGTTGAACGCCAGCGTGTGATCGTGGTCAGCGGTGACCACGATCAGGGTATTGGCCAAGGTTGGATCGGTCAGCTTGGCTTTCTCCAGCGCGGCCTTGATGGCGTCATCGAAAGCGATGGTATCGGTCAGCGCGCGCTTGGCGTTGGTGCCATGCAGTGCGTGGTCGATACGGCCGCCTTCAACCATCAGGAAGTAGCCGTCCTTATTTGCCGACAGCAGCTCCATGGCCTTGACGGTCATCTCGGCCAAGCTAGGCTGCGTTGCACCTTCGCCCAGCGGCGGCGTGGCGGTGCGATCCAGTTCATATTCGAGGTGGCTCTTGGTGCTGTACAAGCCGATGAACTTCTTGCCGGCGCTGGCAGCGTTCATTTCGGTCTTGTTGGCCGCCACGACGTAGCCCTTGGCCGCCAATTCGGTCAGCAGGTTGCGGCCATCCGCACGGCCTGCGGTGTTGGTGGCGCTGTACGGCGTGAAGTGATTGCGGCCGCCGCCCATCAGCACGTCCACGCCGTCGCCCAGCGCGGCGTTGTAGCCTGCACCGCCGGGCACCACTTGCGCCGCAATGTGGTACTGCGCGTTGCGGTTGCAGATGTGCGAGAAGGTGGAGGCAGGCGTCGCGTGAGTCAGCTCGGTGGTGGTGATGGCGCCGACTGCCTTGCCCTTGGCCTTGGCCAGTTCCAGGATAGTCACCGCCGAAGTGCCATTGCCGGCCGCGCAGTTGTTCACGCCCAGATTGCCGTTGGCATCCTTGCCGGGATTGGTGGCAACCGTTTCCGGCGACATCGAGATGACTTCGTTATTCATCTTCACGCCGGTCATATAGGCGGCCATCGACGGTGCGCTGTCGGTGGTTTGCGCGTCGTTCGAGTAGGTCTTGATGCGGGCCGTGCGTTCCAGCGTATCCATGGTCAGGCTGCCCGCTTCGCCGTACTTGTAGATGCGCGAGGCGGTAATGGTCGACGGGCCCATGCCGTCGCCGAGGAAGAAGATGATGTTCTTGGCTTCACCCGCTGCGTAGGCAGCTTGGGCGAAGGACAGCGTCAGCGCGGCGGCTAAGAGAGTACGTTTCATGTGCGAGATTCCGTTCTTAAAGTGTGACTTACAGGCCAGCTGCGCTCTTCACCAGGTTGAAGACCTTGGTGTTGTCGATGGTGCCGTTGAAAGTGTCCGCACCCTTGCCGATGGCGCCGAGGAAGACGTCGGTGCCGCCGTGGGTCTCGCCGCCGACAGCCACGCGTACCACTGCTTCCTGGTGATATACGTTGCCGCTGGTGACGCTATCGTCCAGCGACGACTGGCTGGCGCGGCTAGCTTGTACGCGGTTCTCGCCGTTGCCGAAGCCGATGATCGAGTACGGTGCGCCGTCCAGGTCTTTATCCACTGCGCCGGTCACGTAGTTCTTCACCACGCCCAGTACGCCGGCGTTGCTGGCAGTGGTCTTGCCGGTGCGCTTGGCATAGCCGTTCAGTACCATGGTGTGGTCGTGGTCGGCGGTGACCACGATCAGGGTGTTGGCCAAGGTTGGGTCGGTCAGCTTGGCTTTGGCGATAGCGGCCTTGATGGCGTTATCGAAAGCGACGGTGTCTTGCAACGCTTTCTTGGCGGTGGTTTCGTGCAGGCCGTGGTCGATGCGGCCGCCTTCGACCATCAGGAAGTAGCCCTTGGCATTGCGCGACAGTACGTCCATGGCCTTGGTGGTCATCTCGGCCAGGCTAGGTTCCTTGCCCGGGTCGCGATCCAGGTCATAGCTCATGTGACTGGAGGTGAACAGGCCCAGCAGCTTGTCGGTCTTGGTGCCGTCGATGGCGTTGAACTCGGTGCTGTTGCTGGCGTAGGCGTAGCTCTTGGCTTTCAGCTCGGCGATCAGATCGCGGCCGTCAGCGCGCTTGCCGCCGTCCTTGACTGGCTTGAAGAACTGGCTGCCGCCGCCCATCAGCACGTCGAGGCCGGTGGCGCCGAGCGCGCTGTTGTAGCCGGCGCCGCCCGGCACGGCTGCGGCGGCGATGTCGTTTTCCAGGTCGCGGTGGCAAATGTGGGCGTAGGTCGCGGCCGGGGTCGCGTGGGTAACGCGGGCGGTGGAAACGACGCCGGTACCTAGACCGGCGGTCTTGGCCAGTTCAAGCAGCGTGATGGCCGGAGTGCCGTTGTTGGCGCCGCAGTTGTTACCGAGCTTATTGCCGGCCGAATCGGTGATCGGATCGATGGCGACGGTGTTCTGCGACATCGAGATTACTTCGTTATTCATCTTCACGCCGGTCATGTAGGCGGCCATCGATGGCGCGCTGTCGGTGACCTGGGCGTCGTTGGAGAAGGTCTTGACGAACGCCGTTTCCGGCAGCGTGTCCATGGTCAGCTCGCCGTCTTCGCCGACGGAATAGATGCGCGCGGCGGTCATGGTGGTCAAGCCCATGCCGTCACCGAGGAAGAAGATGACGTTTTTCGGTGCGGCGGCTACCGGGGTGGTTGGAGGCGTGGTGGTAGCGGGCGCATTGTCGCTGCTGCTGCAAGCAGCCAGCAAGGCCGCGCTCAATCCAGCGATGAAAATAGACTTGCGGTTCATATCGTCAATCCGGCTTGTTATAAAGGCTTGCAAGATAACAAACGTTTGTGACCAGACTATGACGCTGCGATACATTGCGGCGCATTTTGTTACATGCGCCGCTCGTGCCCCTTAAGCAGCGCGGAGGAGTTCCGGCAAGCGCTCGCGTGATGGCAAGGCTTGGATGGTGGCGTGCTGCGAGTCAGTCTTGAACGACTGGACTAACTGCGCCAGTGCACGCGCCTGGGCTTGCATGGAGGCTGCGGCGGCGGCCGCTTCTTCGACCAGGGCGGCGTTTTGCTGGGTGACGTCGTCCATCTCGCTGATGGCGGCGTTGACTTGTTCGATGCCGTGCTCTTGCTCACCGCTGGCTGCGCTGATGGCGCCGATGATCTCGGTAACCTTCTGCACGCTGGTGACGATGTCGTTCATCGTGGCGCCGGCGGTTTCGGCCAAGGCGCTGCCGCTGGCGACGCGTTCGGCGGAATCGTTGATCAGCTTTTTGATTTCCTTGGCCGCTTCGGCTGAGCGTTGCGCCAGGTTGCGCACTTCGCCTGCGACCACGGCAAAGCCGCGTCCCTGCTCGCCGGCGCGTGCCGCTTCCACGGCCGCGTTCAAAGCCAGGATATTGGTCTGGAAGGCGATGCCGTCGATCACGCTGGTGATGTCGACGATCTTGTGCGCGTAGTCGTTGATGCTGGCCATGGTCTGCACCACTTCCGTTACCACCGCCCCGCCCTTGCCCGCCACCTCGGACGCCGACATCGCCAGCTGATTTGCCTGGCGCGCGTTGCCGCTGTTTTGCTTGACGGCCGCCGTCAATTCTTCCATCGCCGACGCCGTCTCTTCCAGCGCACCGGCCTGATGCTCGGTGCGGCGCGACAAGTCCATATTGCCGCTGGCGATTTCGCGTGAAGCCGCATCAATCGCCACCGCGCCATCGCGCACGCGGCCCACGGTATCGGACAGGCGGCCGGTCATGTGCGACAGCGCGTCGAACAACTGGCCGATTTCATCGCTGCGGCCGTGTTCAATTGCCACGTGCAGTTCGCCGCTGGCCACTTGCTCGGCCAAGGTGACGGCCTGCGTCAGCGGCTTGACGATGCTGCGCGTTAGCATCCACGCCAGCACCGCGCCCAGCGCCAGGGTCGCCAGGCCCAGGCCAATCAACAGCGCGCGGCTGCCTTCGAACTGGTCGGATGATTCCTCCGCCAGCGCCTTGGCTTGCTGCGTCTGATGCGCCAGCAGCTTTTCCAGCGCGCCGGCGTACGCCTTGAACACGCCCGGCCATTTGTTATCGAGCAGATCGCTCACTTCCTGTATGCGGCCGCTATCTTTAAATTTGAACAGTTCGCCGCGCATCGCCAGGAAAGCAGCCTTCTTCTCGGCCACCACGCGCACCAGCGCCGCCTCATCATCCTGCACCGGCATTGCCGCCAGCTTGCGCTCCATCTCGGCCGCTACTTTCTCGCCGGCCGTCAGTTGCGCCTGGAAGATGTCCGACACTTCCAGGCTATCGCTGCGGCCGATCGACATCGCCCGCAAACCATTCAGCTCCGTCACGCCCAGCAGCTCGGAGGTCAACTGCTGGCGCGCCAGCTTCTCATGCACGAGGTTAGCCGCCGTGTCGTTGGCCGATTGCAGCCGCCACAGCGACACGCCCGACATGCACGCCATCACCAACAGCAGCACCGCAAACGACGCCACCACCCGCATACCCGTGTTCAATTGAGGGAATTTCATAACCATTCACAAAGACAAGAAAAGTGCCTGCGGCACGAATTCTCACCAATTTACACACCCAATGTGACGCCCTTGTTACCGCAAGGCAATTAATGCAACATTATTTTCTCCAGATCAAGATGTAATGAGCAGGTAATAATTTCCTATTAGCATGCAGGCCTCAGTGTTAATAAAGGGTTCCTCGCCGTGGAGTTCAATGCCTCTCGTTTGCACCTGCCGCGTTTTCGTTTGTCGGTTGCCGCCGATTTGTGCGTGGAAACCATTTCGGTTTTGTCCGACACTACCAATTTCGCCGTACTGGAACTGTTCACGGAGCGCCGTGACTTGATGAGCCTGCCCGTAATCGAGGCCGGCCGCCCTATCGGCCTCATCAGCCGCAACATCTTCATGTCGCAGATGTCCAAGCCTTTCTATCACGAGCTATACGGTAAAAAGAGCTGCATCGCCTTCATGGACAAGGAACCGCTGATCGTCGATGCCGCCATGAGCATCGAGGCGCTGACTTTCCGCGCCGTGGAATCGGGCGAGAAGGCACTGGCCGACGGCTTTATCGTCACGCGCGACGGCACGCTGGCCGGCGTCGGCTTCGGCCTCCAGCTGATGAACGTGGTGGCCAATATGCAGGCCGAGAAAAACCGCCAGATCATGCACAGCATCGACTACGCCAGCGTGATCCAGCGCTCGCTGCTGCGCCCATCCAACCTCGCACTGAGCGATGCGCTGGACGACGCGCATCTCGAATGGCAGCCGCGCGACGTGGTCGGCGGCGACTTCTATCACTTCGCCAAGTACGAGGACGGCTGGTTCGCTGCGATTGCCGATTGTACCGGCCACGGCGTGCCTGGCGCTTTCATGACGCTGATTTCTTCGTCTACTTTAACGCAGGCCTTGCAGCAACTGGGCCCGCGCGATCCGGCGCGCCTGATCGCGGAGGTGAACCGCGGCGTCAAAGGCATGCTGGGCCAGGTCGAAGGCCACGGATCGGCCGAATCCAACGACGGCATGGATGCCGCCTTCCTATGGTTCGACAACGCCACCCGACAGCTGCACTTCGCCGGCGCCAAGCTATCGCTGTTCCAGCTCGCCCCGGATCAGCAAGCAGTACAAACCGTGGACGGTGAACGCATGGGCGTTGGCTACGTCGATTCGCCGCTCGATTACGAGTGGACCAACAAAGTGATCGCCATCCCGGAAGGCAGCCTGCTGTTCCTCACCACCGACGGTTTGATCGACCAGATCGGCGGCGCCAAGGACATCGCCTACGGCAAGCGCCGCATGCGCGACGTACTGCTGGCCCAACGCACCGAGTGCGCGCGCCACGTGTCGCAAGCCATGCTGGATGACTACCAGGCGTGGCAAGGCCAACAGCCGCGCCGCGACGACCTGACCTTTTTCTGTTTCCGCCCCTGAGGAGCAATTTTGCTGTACGAAGAATTCAACGACTTCTTTGACGTGGCCCGCAAGCGCCACATCATCTTTTTCTACGTGGGCTATTTTTCGCAGCACGTGGTGGCCGCCATTTCGGAGACCATCAAGGCGCGCCTTGACGTAGCCGGTGCGGCCGGCCCTACGCGGCGCCGCATCTTCTCGTCGTTTGTCGAAATGTCGCAGAACATCATGCACTACTCGTCCGATTCGCTGACGCCCGACGAGCAAGCCGAGAACCAAATCCGCCGCGGCTCGTTCTGCATCGGCATGAAGGGCGACAGCTTCTTCCTGCTGTGCGCCAACCCGGTCGATAGCGCCAACGTGCAGCGCATCAGCAGCCGCCTGGAGCCGCTGCACACCATGACCATGGAAGAGATCAAGTCCGCCTACAAGAAAGCCCTGCGTGACGAAACGCCGGCCGACAGCAAAGGCGCGGGCCTCGGCTTCCTGACCATGGCGCGCGACGCCAGCGAGCCGCTGGAGTTCGAGTTCGTCAAGGACGCGCACAACCCGGACGCCACTATTTTCTGCATCAAAGCGATCATCTGAACCTAATACAGAGAACAACAATGGAACCACTTTTTATCGCCGCTTCGCCCACCTCGCCGGAAATCGACTTCCGCTTTGACCAGCACACGCTGTCGATCAAGGGCGAATCCTATCCAGAAAACGCTGCCGCCTTCTACGGCCCGGTGATCGCGCGCGTGCAGGCATGGCTGGATAGCTGCAAGGAGGCCGAGATTACCGTCAACGTGTCGCTGGCCTACTTCAACAGCTCCAGCACCAAGATGCTGTTCACCTTTTTCGAGTCGCTCAACAACGCAGCCATGGACGGCAACCAGGTGCGCCTGAACTGGTATCACGATGAAGACGACGATACCATCCTCGAATTCGGCCAGGAGCTGCAAGACGATTTCGGTGCACTCGACTTCCACGACCACGCAGTGAGCAACTAATGAAATCCATGGCCGACGCCGACCTGTTTGCGCTGGAAAGCGCCGCACTGGCGAATGCCAAGGCGGCGCATGACGACCCGCGCGCCGATGCGCGCGCAGCGTTGGCAGAGATGATCGTCCACTACGAGCGCCTGATGCGCGAGAGCCGGCGCCTGATCCGCCGCAGCGACCGCGCAGAACTGGATATGAACCAGATGAACCGCCAGCTGCACGAGTTGGCGCAGCAGCTGGAATACCGCGCCACCCACGACCCGCTGAGCGGTGCGCTGAACCGCGCGGCAGTCATCGATCAGGCCTCCGACTGCCTTGAAAAAGGCGATATGGCGCTGATCGTGCTCGATATCGATCATTTCAAATGGGTCAACGACGATTTCGGCCACCCGGCCGGCGATACCGTCATCAAGACCGTGGTGGCCTGCCTGAAAACGCTGCTCGGCCCCGGTGTGGCCATTGGCCGCGTGGGCGGCGAGGAATTCTCGGTGGTGTGGCCTACGTCATCGGTCGAAGAGGCCAAAGAAGTGGCGCTGCGCATTTGCGACGCCATTGCCGATCAAGTCTTCGGCGCACCGATCGACCGCCAGATTACGGCCAGCGTGGGCGTGAGCTGGAACACCATCGGCACCAGCTTCGAACTGGCCTACAGCCGCGCCGACGAAGCGTTGTATGCCGCCAAGCGCGCGGGCCGCAATTGCGTAAAGATCTATTCGCAATTACCGCTACTCGCCGCAACCCCGGCTACGCCATCATCTCCCGCAGACGCTTCAACTCCTTGCCATTAGCCTTGCAGACGGCGCGGAAGGCCGCACTGATGCGCTCATCCGCCGCCGCCACACGCCAGAAAGCCATCGCCGCATCGGCAGCGGCCAGCCAGTCTTCACGCTCGGCCGGCAGCGGTAGCGATGGCGCATACTCACGCTGCGGCAGCTCCACGCCGCGCGCCGGCGCATACAGCATCGGCAGCATGTCGTAGGCTGGCGCCAGTTCCAGCGGAGGCTCGCTCTCTGCGCCGGGAACGAAGGCCAGGTTCCCCTCGTGCATATCGCTGTTGGCGATCAAGCGGCCGAAGTGCCACAGGCGATTGATGCGCCGATGCGTGGCCGCGCTGATGTAGCGGTCAGCCAGCATGCGCGCCGCCGCCCTGCTCCAGTTTTCGCCGGCCAGTCCAAACAAGGCAGCATCCAGCGCCGCCCATGTACAGACGGCGGAGCGGCCGAATTCTCCATGGCGGTCAAAGCGCTCCACTTCCAGGAAGGTGCGGTTGTCGGCGCGGAATATGCGGCTGCGCGCGGCGGGCACTCCCAGTTCATTAACGATGGCTTCCAGTGCAAGGTGCTCGCACACCAGCAGATCAGACCAGCGCTGCACGCCGGGAGTGTGATCGTTGCCTGAGAATTTAACGATCACGTGTGCGCGTTCGCCCTCATGCTCGCGGAAGGCCGTAAATTTGGGGAACTCGCCGCCTGCCGAGGAACCGGCGTCGCCGGCAACCATGGCCAAGTCGGCCAGCGCCCAGTATTCTTGCTGCTTCGCCAGACGGTGCCCATCCCGCATCACCGCAAGGTGTTGGCGGTAAGCTGCTTCGCCGATGATGTAGTTGCCGGCCGTGTCGTGGCCGAGATTCGCCAGCACGTAGAGGATATCGTCCTCCGGCCATTTCTGCGGATCGGCACCGACTTGCAGCAGGCCGGCATAATTGCGCGCGAAATTACGTCCCAAGAAGCCTTGCGGACGCATATCATCCAGCGGATATGGCAGGCCGGGGAACCAGCCGTCGCGCATCTCCGGCGCCAGCGGCCATTCAAACTGCTGTTCGTAACGCAGCGCGCAGCCGGCCGGATAGATCGGGTCCAGCACGGCGATTTGTTCGCCGCGTCCTTTTTGATCGATGCGGTAGACCGGCAGCGACGCGGTGCTGCCGCGCAGCGGACGACGCGCCGCGTAGCTGGTCCGGCGGGCAGCGCCGCGCACCACCACTTGGTCGCCCAGTTCGCGCACCATGCGCATCATGGTGGCGCGGCTGAGCGTTGCGCGGCTTTTCTGCAAGCGCAGCAGCAGCTCAGCGCCGGACAGTACCCGCGCCAGCCGGAGAATCTGCAAGATATCAGTCATGTGAAACGCTATATGAAACGATTCTAATTACATAAATATAGCATATTCAATGACTTACGCACTCAAGAGCACAAACCCATGAAACGATTATGCAACAGGTGTCAGCAAGGCCTTGCCGCCGAAATGCGCGAGCAAATTGTCCACCACGAGCTGCCCCATGGCGTTGCGCGTCTCCACCGTCAGGCTGCCGACGTGCGGCGTCAGCACCACATTATCCAATTCGCGCAATGCCGCCGGCACCCGCGGCTCGTCCGCAAATACGTCCAGCGCGGCCATGCCCAGCGAGCGCTCGCGCAGCGCGGCGATCAGCGCCTCCTCATCCACCAGCGAACCGCGCGCGATGTTCACCAGCGTACCTTGCGGGCCTAGCGCCGCCAGCACCGCCGCATCCACCGAATGGCGCGTGGCCGGACTGCCCGGCGCAGCCACCACCAGATAATCGCTGGCCTCGGCCAATGCCAGCAGCGAATCCGCACGCGGCACGCCCACGCCGTCGATAGCGCGCGGCTGGAAGTACTGCACCTGCATGCCAAAAGCCTGCGCCCGCAATGCAATCGCCTGCCCGATCCGCCCAAAGCCATAGACGCCGCATACCTTGCCGCGCAACGCACGCGTCGGCGCAATTGCCTTGCCGGCCTCCCAGCCGCCGGTGCGGACAAAGAAGTCCAGTGCCGGCAAGCGGCGCGCGGCCGACAGCAATAAGGTCAACGCCAAATCGGCCACGTCATCGGTCAGCACGCCCGGCGTGTTGGTGACGTGGATGCCGCGCGCGCGGGTTGCGGCCAAGTTCACAGCATCGGTGCCAATACCGTTGACGGCGACGATTTCCACTTTCGGCAGCTGCGCCAGCAAGGCCGCATTGATGCCGATCGCGCCGGTCGTCAGCACCGCGCGCACGCTGCCGGCCACACTTTCAAGCCACGCGGCCTGCTGCTCAAGCGGCTGCTGCCACAGGTGGCGGCACTCGAAATGCTGCTCCAGTTGCGCCATCACGCTGGCCGAGGGACTGGCCGCCATTACCAATACTTCAGGTTTCATAACTATACCTACTCTGGTTTGCCTGTGGTGATTGTACAAGCGCAGCGCATTTCCCGTTGCCAGACATAGACTTTCGGTCAGCATTTCCGTATGCTTAAGCTACCCTAGAAGGAGCGCGCCCTGATCTATGTCCTTGCAGCCCTGTTAGCAACCGCCATGCGCTGGCTGCGCTTCGCCGCGTTTGCAGTGTTGGCCGGCATGGGGGCCTGTAGCGCCGCCTTGGCCGCGCCGGAGCGCTGGGACCAACTGGCTACCCCCTTATTCGAACACCTGGGCCTCGACCAAGGCTTGCCGCATCCCGTCGGCATGGCGCTGGCGCAGGATGGCGACGGCTTTATCTGGATCGGCACCCAAAGCGGCCTTGCACGCTGGGATGGCTACCGCGTGCGCAGCTTCCGCCACGACGCCGCCGATACATCCAGCCTGCCGGGTGACTTCATTCAGGCACTGCACGTGGACGTGGCCGGCCGCCTTTGGGTCGGCACTGCCGCCGCCGGCTTGGCCATGTATGACAAGCACACCGAAAAGTACACCCGCTTAAACGATGAGTTAAGCCGGGGGCTGGTCAGCGCCATCGCCAGCGACGCCAAGGGCAACCTTTGGATCGGCACCCCGACCGGTTTGAAATACTACGACACCGTCCACAAGACCATCCGCCGCTACAGCCACGAAGACACGCCCGGCCTGCCGGACAATCAAATCCGTTCGCTGTTGATGGATCGCGCCGGCAACCTGTGGATCGGCAGCGCCACCGGCCTGTCGCGCATGAAGCCCGGCGGCACCATCGTCGGCATTCCCGTCCACGACGGCCAGGGTGCATGGAGCGACACAGTGCTGGCGCTGGGAGAAAATAGCCGCGGCCAGATCGCCTTCGGCACGCTGAAAAGCGGCATCGGCGTGATTGAAGCGCTGGCCGACAACGGCCGCATCGTCGCACTCAAAGGCGTGAAAGACGCACAGGCCAATATGGTGCTGGCGGTGGCCGAGACGGTGCCTGGCATCTGGTGGGCCAGCACCTACGGCGGCGGCGTCATCGAGTACCGCACCGGCAGCGCCCGCAGCGTGCGCATACTGCACCAGCCGGCAGTCTCCTTCAGCCTCAGTAACGACCGCACCGCCGCCCTGCTGCGCGACCGCAGCGGCATGATCTGGGTGACCACCGAGCGCGGCGTCGATATCTACGATCCGCACAGTGAAGCCATCGATTCCGTCTTTGGCGCCGAAGGCGCGCAGGAAGCCGGGGTGTCGGCGCTGATGACCGACAGCCGCGGCGACGTCTGGATCGGCCTTGCCGACCAGGGCATCGACATCGTCCCGCACGACGGCGCCCGCCGCGGCGCCCTGCGCCCGGATCCGCACAAGCCCGATACGGCGCTCCCCAACCGCGTGATACTGTCGCTGGCCGAAGCGGAAGCCGGCGAGGCATGGATCGGCACTCAACTGGGCTTGTACCACACCAGCCGCAATGGCACTGCGGTCAAGCGCATTCCGCTGCCGCAGCAAAATCCCTATCCGCGCATCGGCACCATCCTTGTCCGCAAGGGTGAACTGTGGATGGGCACTTTTGAAGGCCTGCTGCGCTACAACCCGGCCACCGGCGCATTGATACGCTATGTGCAGGGACAGCAAGAAGGCGGCGGCCTCACTGATAACCGCGTTCACGCCGTGGTGGCCGACGCCGATGGCGCCTTGTGGATCGGCACCCGCAACGGCTTGAACCGGATCGATCCCGAAAGCGGCAAAGTAGAACAGATCAAGGCCAATCCCGCCAAGCCGGATGCACTAATGGAAGCGGTCATCAACGCTCTGGTGTTTGATCGGCGCGGCCGCCTGTGGATCGGCACCTACGGCAGCGGCATTTGCGTGATGACCGGCCGCGACGCGCTGGGCGAACCGGTATTCGAGCACGTTGGCACCGCAGCGGGACTACAGAACGGCACCATTATGTCGCTGCAATCGGATCCGATCGGCCGCATTTGGGCGGCGACCTCCGACAGCATTGCCGTCGTTGATTCGGGCACGCTGCGCGCCCGCGCGCTGACCCGCGCCGACGGCTTGGCCTTCCGCACCTTCTTCATTGGCGCCAGCACCGTGACGCAGGAGCGCGACCTGGTGTTCGGCGCCACCGCCGGCATGGCGGTGGTGTACCCGGGACGCCTGAGCGACTGGGCCTACCGCCCGCCGCTGGTCATCAGCGCGGTGCGGCTGGATCAGCGCGCGCTGACGCCGTCCGAGTTGACCGGCAAGGCCGGCCCGACACTGATCCTGAAACCCGATAACCAAAGCTTTGAAGTGGAACTGGCGGCGCTGGACTTTTCCGCGCCGCAGCGCAACCGCTACTCCTACCTGCTGGAGGGCTTCGACCAGCGCTGGATCGAAGTCGACGCCACCCGCCGCATCGCCACCTACGGCCACCTGCCGCCCGGCGACTACACGCTGCGCATGCGCGGCAGTAACCGCGAAGGACTGTGGAACGCCGACGAACTGGCGCTGCGCGTGACGGTGCTGCCGGCGTGGCATCAGACCTGGTGGGCGTGGCTGTGCTATTTCCTCGCCGCCTGCGCGCTGGCGTGGACACTGGTGCGCATGCGCGTGCGCCAGTTGCACCGCAAGGGCGAGGCGCTGCAGGCGCTGGTCTATTCGCGCACCCAGCACCTTGAAAAACTCAACGCCATCGTCAAGTCGATTAACGAGCAAATTGATTTCGACGCCCTGCTGCACACCATCCTGCACGAATCGACCATCATCAAGGGCATCGACTCGGCACTGGCGCTGGTGCGCGAGGATGGCACGGAGACCCTGAGCCTGCGCGCCGCGTGGGGCCGCATCGACGCCGCTGCCGACGCCTATCGTATCGATCTGCGGCAGGCCGAGTTGCGCTACGCGCCGCCTATGGACATGATCGCCCCCGATATCTTTGAAGTGCACCACCCGCATTCACTGCCGGGAGACGTGTGCGCGCTGCTGTCGGTGCGGGTGGTGATCGACGGCCAGGTCGAAGGTTACCTGATCTTTGAAAACTACCAGTACCAAGCCACCTTCGCACCGAGCGACCTTGACCTGCTCAAGGCGCTGAAAGAGCCGTTCGTCTCGGCTTACCAGAAGGCGCGCTCGATGCGCATGATTGAACAAGCGCGCACCAATGCCGAAGCAGCCACGCGCGCCAAGAGCGAGTTCCTCGCCAATATCAGCCACGAGATTCGCACGCCGATGAATGCGATCCTTGGCTTCGCCGGCCTGGGCACCCACCTCGATTTGCCGTCGCAGCCGCTCGACTACTTCCGCAAGATCAGCCGCGCCGGACAAAGCCTGCTACAGATCATCAACGACGTGCTGGACTTCTCCAAGATCGAGTCGGGCAAGCTGGAACTGGAGGCGTTGCCGTTCGACCTGCCCGATACGCTGAATCAAATCGCTGACCTGTTCTCGTGGCGCGCCGCCGAGCGTGGGCTGGAACTGGTGATCTGGTCGACGCCGGAGGTGCCATCCAACCTGCTGGGCGATCCGCTGCGGCTGGGACAAATCCTGGTCAACCTGGTCGGCAATGCGCTCAAGTTCACCGCCAGCGGCCACATTGAACTGCGCGTGGAACTGGATGCGGCCACGCTCAACGTCGTCCCCGGCGGGCCGCTGGTGCTGCGCTTTACGGTGGAAGACAGCGGCTTGGGCATCAGCCAGGAGCAGCAAGCGCGCCTGTTCCAGGCCTTTGCGCAGGCCGACGCCAGCACCACGCGCCTGTACGGCGGCACCGGCCTCGGTCTCGCCATTTCGCAGCAGCTGGTGCAGAAAATGGGCGGCGACATCTCGGTCGATAGTGAACCCGGCGTCGGCAGCAGCTTCAGTTTCACCGTGCATCTGCAAGCGGCCGTTGATCAAACGCCACCGCTGCCTGCGGTGCCCGCGGCCGCACAGGGCAAGCGCGTGCTGGTGGTGGACGACTGTGAAGCCACCCGCCACATGCTCAAATTCCAATTGACCGGCCTGGGCCTGCGCGCGCGCGCGGTGGCGTCCGGCGCCGCAGCGGTGGCAGCGATGCAGCTCGATAACTACGACGTGCTGCTGATCGACGCCGATATGCCGGATCTCGACGGCATCGAGACCTTGCAGCGCATCGCCGAAGATCCCGAACTGGCAGGCGTGCCCGCCGTGTTGATGGTAACCGCCTACGCGCGCGAGCATAACAAAGAGACCATCGAACAGACCCGCAGCATGCCCTTCCTCGATAAGCCGGCCAATCCTCAGCTGCTGCGCAACGCCGTGCTGTCGGCGCTTGGCCTGGAGACCAGCCAGCAAAGCGTGGCCACCAACGCGCCGCCGTCGTCGGTGGCGGTGCAGCGCATCCGCGGCGCCTACGTGCTGGTGGTGGACGATAACGCCATCAACCAGCAAGTGGCGAGCGAAATCCTGCAGCGCGCCGGCGTGCGTGCCGATGTCGCCAGTAGCGGCGAGGAAGCGGCACGCCTGATCGGCGTCAACCTCTATGACGCTGTGCTGATGGACATCCAAATGCCGGACATGGACGGTTACCAGGCGACGGCGCTGATTCGTTCCGACCAGCGCCATGCCGCCCTGCCCATCATCGCCATGACCGCGCACGCGGTGGCCGGCTACCGCGAGCGCTGCCTGGAAATGGACATGAACGACTACGTCACCAAGCCGATCGACCCGGACACGCTGTACGCCGTGCTGGCAACGTGGGTGACGCCGGACCTGGGCCGTGCCGGCGCCATGGAGCCGGAACCCTTATTGCGCCGCAGCGGCGCGCCGGCGGCGCCGCGCCCCGGCATCAATATGCACGAGGCGATGGAGCGGCTGGGCGGCCACGAGGCGCTGCTGTCGCAACTGCTGAGCTTGTTCGCGCACGACTTTGAATCGAGTTTGCAACAGATTCAAGATGCAATCCACTCGGGCGAATTGTTACACGCGGCTGATTTGGTCCATAAAATTCGCGGCGCGGCAGGTAATCTTTCTGCAAACGAACTTTTTAAAACATCAACGGCGCTCGAAGACCGTCTCAGAGAGGAGCCGGCTGTGCTGCCTGATTTAATGCATGCATTTGTGCTAGCGTTCGATGTTGTCATGGAGAGCGCGCGGCAAGAGACGGCGGCACGCGAGACCGAAGTCGCGCCGACTTCCTAGCGTCTTGCTAGGTTTGAAATGGCTTGAGGTCGTCGCTTGCATGTCATACGATGAAGTTGCGTTCCCCAACACGCACCGAACTCCTCCACATGAAAGGGTAAGACATGGCCACGTATTCCCCACAAGATCTCGACCTGCTGCTGTCCAAGCTGTCCGGTGATGACAGCTTCCGCCAAAGTTTCCTGAAAGACCCGCAGTTGGCGCTGGGCGGCCTGGGCATCAAGCTCGATGCCAGCCAGATCCCATCCACGCGCAGCCTGCCGGCCAAAGAAGTGATTGCCGCCGGCCGCCACGCCATCAAGGGCAAAGTGGAAAGCGCCGCCGGCGCCGTTCCTTTCTTCCTGTCGGGCCAACGCTAAGCGCGCCTTCCCCGCCAGCGATGCCCGGTCCCGATTGGGCCGGGCTTTTTTTATTGTGAGGACGCAAAAACCTGCTTCAGCGATTCAGCCGATGCGAGTGCGTCGCTCCATGCTTCTATTTGCGACTCCGTCGCCCTCGCCAACCGCTTTCGGGTAGTTTGCGGTAATGGCCCGAAGCGTTGTGCCAGCTGCCGTTCCAGCAGCATGGCAGCGCCCTCTTTGCGCCCTTGTGTCAGCCCCTCTTGTTTGCCCTCCTGCTTGCCCTCTTGCCGACCTTGCTTCAGGCCTATTTGCACGCCATCGTTAAGGAACATTTGTTCCAATGGATTGAGTAATTTCATGTCGTGCTCCTTTCCAAACTTGAGAACGACCTGCCAGTAACGGCGTTGATGCGGCTCAGGCAAAACCATCATCCAGTTGATCACGTTGAATAACACCATTATGCGCCTACCACTCCAGCGATGCTGGAACAGTACCCTCGTTAAACGCAGCTTATCGGCAAAGAGTGTGGGTGGATCACGATGAGCCTGCTGCGCACACAAATGAACCAGCGTGACCCAAGCAATCGGATTATGCGAGGCCGCCAGTGCGTCGGGGTCAGCGCGATAGTCAAGCAGCTTCGCCGTATTAAAAGAGAATATCCTTCCCACACCTCGAAATTGCTGACGAAAGCGGCTGGGCCGCCAGCGGGGATCAGTATCGGCTAAGACGACGAAACTCAGCACCGGCCAGCCATGCGCTTTGCCAATCCGGTAGTTGTAGTCATGTACCCGCCGCGCCAGTGCCGCATCACGCTGCGCCTGAATTTCAATGTGAATCAATACTTGTTGCGCGTGGCCGTTACGCATGCAGACCTCGAACAGCTTATCGGCCACCATGACGTTCGCCGCAGCGCCAATGCCAAACTCGGCAAGTTCCTTGTCACGACAGCGTGGCCGCCGCTTCCAGTCGATGCTGGCGCTGAAATCGGGGAAATAGAACTCCATGAAGGAACGAAAAGCATGCGCTAAAGCGGCTTTCCAAGGCAGATCGTAGCGAGCGGGCTGGGCGGTATCGGACATCTGCCCAGTCTGCATTCATATGCAGACTGGCATATGACAAAAGACAAAACACCAGCCGATTTTCATGCGCCGACTATTGATATCGCTCGTAGGCGGCGTCACCATGGGCGTCGATTCCGATGTAAGTCCAGCCGGTGGCTTGATAAAACCCTTCCGCCCGCGTGCCGGCGCCGGTGGTGAGATGGATACGTGCCAATCCTTGGTCAAACAGCCACCTCACCATCGGCTCTTGCACCATCCTGCCGTAGCCCTTGCCCTCGTGATCTTCATGCACGAACAGCGCCCAAATATTACCGGTCTCGTGCTCGCCGACAGCAAAGGCAACGATCACGCCCTCTTCCTCCAACACCCAGCCACGGCCGATGGTTTCGAGGTACGGGATGTAAGTCTCTTCTGTAATTTTGGTATTGGCGCTGAGCCGATTTTCCCGCACCGCCTTGCGCACCCTGTGCATAGCCGGAATATCCTCACGCGAGGCGTGACGAACGACGATCCCATCAGGTGCAGACGTCATGCCTTGAACGACTTGCCCTTGGCTTTTCGATGCGCGAGGTACACGCCCAGCATGGCGCCGAGCGACTGCATGATGGTCGCGGCGGCGTAGGTGCCTATTGAGGAAAACTCCTTGTTCCCGGTGGTCATCGTCGAGGAGAGGTCGAACAGGAAGTAGATAAGCGCGCTGGCCGGGATGCAGAGCGCGTAAGGAATCCAGCCAGGACGCATAAACGTTCCAATGCCATAACCGCAGGCAAGCGCAGCCAGCCAGTAAATCAATTTCACTCTCCTTGATAACGTTATCAATAAGTTATATCAATTTAGCACAGGCGTGGGGTGCAAGGCAAATCATGGAGGATGACGCTCACGCGCATCATCGAACTCAACCATGAGCATTGCCCACTTAATCGGCCCCTCGTTTTTGTTGATCATCGAGTGGTGGCGAAGCCGTCCACTGAATTGACGCGACAAGGATCAATCCAATAAGCAGGCGAAGCATTTCACTCCCAACGTACTTAAATTAACCGGCGCGCGTTAGCGTGTCCACGTTGAATGTATTGTTGGGCAAGGTGGTCACAGCATAGATTTTTCATGGATTTCGTCCTCCGTGAATGCCGCAGCCAAGACTTCCTTGGGATAGATAGCCCCATTGCGGCGAGCAGAAAGAATTCGCTCAATTTTTTCAACTGAAAGGGTATTCCCTTTCAGGGCAACCGCAACGCTCGTAATCTCAGTGCGTCGAGCGAGAAATTTTTGCAGTTGATCCAATTCCAAACCGATCGAATGAGCGGCAGCGATTTCGGCAGCCACATTGGCTGGAAACCCGGCTCCGGTGTCCAGATTCAAGCGTCGCGCAAATTCTTCAAAGTACTCGGAAAGTTCCATCATGCAGCCCAACGTTTGAGTTCACCAGCGCCGAATACGTCGGCGTGCAACGGCTTGTGGGGTGTTTGCGCTACTGGCCCCTGCGACCTCGAGCAGCCCTTGAAATTGAACCAGCAAAATAGGCGCTAATGTGGTGCTGCACGCTGTGTATGGGTTCCCGCTTTCGCGGGAACGACGGTAGTCGCTGAGGGTTAGGGTTCGTAACGCATTTCGACGGTGTTTTGGGCGCCGGAGGCGGGGCCGCAGCCGCAGACGGCTACTACCATGTCTTTCAGCGGATCGAGGCCCAGGGCGCGTTCGATGTCGATTTCGTTCACCGCGGCGGTGACGAAGGCCGGCATCCCCGCCTCCGTTGCCAGCAGGTAGAAGTTTTGCGACAGGTGGCCGACATCCAGCAGCACCGCGCGGTAAGCCTTGGCGTGATTGCGGTATTTCCAGAAGTTGCGCTCGACGCGCGTGACTAGCACCACCAGCATCGGCGCCGGTTGGAACCAGTCTTGATCGGCCACCATGCGCAACGCCAGCTCTTCGGTTTCTGCTGGCGCCATCTCCGCCAGCGGCTCAAGCGCGTGGCGTGTCGGTTGATAGTGATACAGGCCGGGCGAAATACCCTCAACGCGCTGCGCCAGCACGTAGACTTCTGTCGGATGCAAGCCGCCTGCCGAGGGACTGAGTTTTTTCAACACGAAGGCATCCGGCGCCATTTCGCGTTCGCCTTGCGCGCCGAAGGCGCGTTGCAGCAGACGCGATACGGTGGCCAATGGCAGCACGGCACTTTGGTCGAAGTTGCGGCCGGTGTAGCGCTGGAATAGCGTGTCGTCGAGCCGAGCGCGTTCGGGCGGCGGCAGTTGGACATTAACGCCATCGCTGCGGCGATTGATGGTTGGGCCAGGCGGCGTGCCGTAGTTGTCGACCAGTTCTTCAAAGCTCGGGAACTGCATGCCTTTGTCGACCCGCATATCGGCCCAGCGGCTGTACATATGGACGGTGGCGGACAACGGCCGCCAGTGCTGTGATCGCAGTACCTCATCACGCTCGCGCAAGGCCGCACCTTCAGGCGCATCGCTAAGCAGCAGGCCCAGCTCCAGCAAATGCGCCACAACCGCTGCACCGAATTGCGATTCGATAGCCGCGCGTTCCTGCCACAAGGTGAGGCTGATGCCGCCAAGTGCCGGCAGTTCGGCAGCAGTAACGATGATCTCATCGCCGATGTGCGGCGCCAAAGCGATCCATTCCAACTTGGCGCCTATCGCGCCTTGACCGGAAAACAGCGCGGCCCAATCAACATCAAGGTCTTCGCGCGGTTCCAAAAACAGCACTGCACAACGCCTGATTAGCATGATGCCCCCGATAGAAATCGACAGCATCTAAACTAACATATTTCAGAACGCCCAGCGAGCAAGGATGTTGTACGGCCGGCCTTGGCCGATGTGGCTGTGCAGAAGCACGAATTCACGCACCGTCCACTCGACCGGCGCCACGCTCTGCGGCGCCGCGGCGATGTCGTCATAAAGCATCGTCACATGCGGCGTGTAGCTAGTCTGGTTGCGCAAGCCGCTGGTTTTCAGCAGCGCACCGGAGAGGTTTTTATAGAAGCCAGTGAGACCGACAATGCCTTCGCTACCAGTCAACACCAGCGGACGATGGCGCGGGCCGGTGATGAAGGTCTGCGCAGTGTCGAAACCTGCCTTGAACGGCAGCGTGCTATCAGCCACCAGCGCTGCGGCTTTGGATGCGCTCTTGATCAGCGCATCCGGCATGCCGGGAAAGTCGCCCAGCACGCACAAGGTCGCGTGCAGTTTGGCCTCGTCGATAAGCCGGCCTGTCATGCCATGCTGCGCCTTGAGCTCCGCAGCCACGGCACGAATGGAGGCGATTGCGTTTTGATCCGGCATAACGGCAAAGAACAGCCGGTCAGTATTTTTCGGCGGCGGTTCGAAATCGAACAGGGATGCTTGCTGGCTCATTTGACTCGCTGCTTTTCCAATTTGCGCGCCAAGGTGCGGCGGTGCATGCCCAAGCGGCGCGCGGCTTCCGAGATGTTGAAGTCAGTCTCCGCCAGCACAGCGTGGATGTGCTCCCACTCCAACGTTTTGACGGAGGTTGCGCGCGTGGTCAGCTCCAGTTCCGCCACGCCGGCCACGTGTTCAAACGCGGCTTCGATATCATCGGTGTTCGACGGCTTGGCGAGATACTGGCATGCACCCAGCTTGATCGCCTCCACCGCCGTATTAATGCTGGCGAAGCCGGTCAGCACCACGATCAGCATATCCGGGTCATGCTCGTGCAGCATCTGCACGCAGGCCAGTCCAGACGAGTTGCCTTTCAATTTCAAGTCCACCACCGCGTAACCAGGCGAGTGATCGACCAGTAGCGCACTCGCCTCATCCACGTTTTCCGCCTGCAGCACCTTGTAGCCGCGACGCTCGAAAGAGCGCCCTAAAGTACGGGAAAACGCCGCATCATCTTCCACCAGCAGCAGTACGCGTTCTTCTGTTGTCATTGTTGTTCCGATTTAATTTCTATGGCGGCCAACGGCAGCGTTAAGCGTACCATCGCCCCACCCTGCGACAGATTCGTCGCAGTCACTTCTCCGCCCAGCGTGCGCGCCACGTTCACTACCAGGAATAGCCCGAGACCTCCGCCCGGCCGTCCTTTGCTGGAGTTGTATGGCTTGCCGAACTGCGCCAGTATAGACGGATCGAAGCCTGCGCCCTTGTCGGTCACTTGCAGCACCAGCGTATCGCCTTCGATGCTGGTCTCCATGCGCAGCCATGCCGGCGAGGCCTCCAACGCATTATCCAGCACGTTGCAGATCATTTGCTTGAGCGTGGAGTCGGACACTACCGGGTGATCAGGCGCGATACTGTTCTCAAATTCAAACGCCGCCACCGGGCGGCCGACACGCCATTCCGCCACTACTTCATCGAGGAAGGTGTTGATGGTGGTGGCCGCCGACGATTCACCGCGCGTCTCGCCGGCCGATAGCAGAATTCCGCTGACGATGGATTTGCAGCGCTGAAGCTGCGTTTGCATTTCGCTGATTTCTTCCAGCAGCACCGGGTTGCCTTTGAATTCGGGCATGTGCTTCCAGTCGCCGAGGATGACGGCCAGCGTCGCCAGCGGCGTGCCCAGTTCATGCGCCGCACCGGATGCCAAGAGACCCATGCGCACGATGTGCTCCTCCTCCGCTGCGCGCTGGTGCAAGTCCGCCAGCTTGGCCGCACTGCTGCGCATATTCTGCGTAATCCGCGTGATGAAGATAACCAGCAGCGCCGCATCGAGGATGAAGCAAATCAGCATACCCTGTACGTACAGGCTGAAGATGCCGAGCGCGTGATCTTGCGGCAGCGGCAGCGGCTCCGAGAACAGCGCCAGCCCGGCGATACAAGCACCGGTGACGATTACGATAGTCCACGTCGACCACGTCTCCAACAGCACTGCGCCCAGAATTACATGCAGCAGATACAGGAATACAAACGGATTGGTCGCACCGCCACTCAAATAAAGCTGCGCCGTCAAACTGGCCACGTCCACCGTCAACGCCAGCAGCAGTTCGCTATTAGAGACAACTTGATTTTCTTGCCAGCGCAAGATGCTAGCGACGTTGAAGGCGATCAGGCAGGCCAGCACATTGAGCATGGCCGGCATCGGCAACTGCACGCCCAACAGGATGGACGCGGTAGCGATGGTGGTGATCTGCCCCACCACCGCGATCCAGCGCAGCTGGATCAGCTGCTGCATGTTCTTGTGGCCCGCAGCGTGGGTGATGGTGTTGGCGGAGGCGTTCACCGACGCCAAGGGTTCCACCACCGGCAAGCCCGGCCTGCCTCTGTCGTAAGGATTAGGATTTTTGTTTGCGCGCATCTCGGATGACCCATACCGTCGCAGCGGCCACCATCAGGGCCAATGCGTACCAGGTGATAGCATAAACCAAGTGGTTGTTGACGAAGGAAATAACCGTCAAGCCTCCGGTCGGCTGAACGCCCGCTACCGGGCCGGCGGCCTTGGCGGTCGCAGCATCGGCATCCACGAAGTACGGCGCTACCGCCGCGCCATTGGCCAGGCCGCGCGCCTGCGCAATCGCCTGCACATCACGCGTGTACCAGTAATTGCGAGCCGGTTCGTTGGCGCGCAAGCGCCCTGCTTTCTCGCTCAAGCGCAGCAAGCCGCTGAACGTGATGGTTGGCCCTTGCGCATTCGCGCACGCATCGGCCGACGCAGCCGGCGGTGCAGGCTGCGGCTTCCAGCCGCCGAGGCCCGCTTCGATAAAGCCACGGTTAATCATCACGATGCCGTCGGCGGTGCACAGCGGCGTCACCACCCAGTAGCCGATGCCGCGTTCCAGCGACGCCAATACCTGCGTGGTCGAACCGTCGAGCAGCACGCCGCTCAACTGCACGCGGCGATAGTCGTCCGCTTCTGCATTCAACTGCGGCCACTGCGCGCGGGCCGGCGCCGGCGTTGGCGCGCCGTGCACGCGCTGGTCCACGCGCTCAATCAGCGCCAGTTTCCACTGCAACCTGAAGACTTGCCACGTCCCTAAAGCAAAAAACCCTGCAAACATCACCCCGGCCACGAGGGCCAGGATGACGCGCAGGGCGCGGGGACGTTGGCGCTTAATCGCGCCCGTCATCATTGCATGTCTTGCATGTTGTGAGCATCATTGCCCATCGAAGGCATCATGTTCTTGTTCATGTGGTACATGACCCAGATCGAACCAGCCAGCACGATGACCAACAGCACAACGGTGAACACGGTAGCCAGCATCGACCAGCCGCCTTCTGCCTTGCCGTTCATGTGCAGGAAGTAGACCATGTGCACCAGCACCTGGATCGCAGCAAACGCCAGTACAACGATGGCGGTGGTGCTCGATTTTTCGAACTGGTGGGTCATCACCAGCCAGAACGGAATCGCGGTCAGGATTACCGACAGGATGAAACCGATCGCGTAGTCCTTCAGGCTGCCGTGGTGGCCGTCATCGCCATGACCGTGATCGTCGTGGCCGTGGCCGTGGTGGTCGTGGTTATGTGGTGCGCTCATGGCAGGACTCCCATCAGGTATACAAAGGTGAAGACGCCGATCCAGATCACGTCCAGGAAGTGCCAGAACATCGACAGGCACATCAGGCGACGGTTGTTCTCATGGGTCAGGCCGTGCTTTTTCAGCTGGAATACCAGCGTGACCAGCCAGATGGTACCGAAGGTCACGTGCAGACCGTGGGTGCCGACCAGCGCGAAAAACGAGCTCAGGAACGCGCTACGCTGCGGGCCTGCGCCTTCGTGGATCAGGTGCAGGAACTCGTACACCTCGAGGTACAGGAAGCACAGACCGAACACGCCGGTCACCAGCAGCCACGCGATGGTGGCTTTCAGGTTCTTGCGCTGCGAAGCGATCATGGCAAAGCCATAGGTGATCGACGACAGCAGCAGGAAGCCGGTATTGATGGCAACCAGGCTGAGGTCGAACAGCTCCGCGCCCGACGGACCGCCAGCATAGCTGCGGCCAAGGACGGCGTAAGCAGCGAACAGGCCGGCGAACAGCAGGCAGTCGCTCATCAGGTAGATCCAGAAGCCCAGCAAGGTGCCGTTCTCTGGGTGGTGTTCACGCACGTAGTAAC
Organism: Duganella rivi; assembly: GCF_009857435.1. Classification (GTDB taxonomy): domain Bacteria; phylum Pseudomonadota; class Gammaproteobacteria; order Burkholderiales; family Burkholderiaceae_D; genus Rugamonas; species Rugamonas rivi. The sequence goes on along the minus strand of NZ_WWCK01000003.1, from coordinate 319,637 downwards.
GCGCGCTTGGGTCGGCGCTCACGGCGCCGTTTGCGTTAATTTCAGACATGGCTTTCCAGGAAACGAGTATGCGCGTCTTCGGTACGAGTTACTTCATCGGCTTTGATGTAGTAGTCGCGCTTGTAGTTAAAGGTGTGAACGATGATCGCACCCACCATCACCAGGAACGACAGTGCGGCAGGAATCCACATCTGCCAAACCATGGCAAAGCCGAAGGCGAACGACAGAGCCGAGATGATGAAGCCGGCGCCGGTGTTCTTCGGCATGTGGATGTCCACGAAGCCTTTCAGCGGACGCTGGTAAGCGTTCTTCTTCATGTCTGCCCAGCTATCGCTATCGTGCACCACCGGGGTGAAGGCGAAGTTGTAGTCTGGCGGTGGCGACGAAGTCGCCCACTCCAGCGTACGGCCATCCCATGGGTCGCCGGTGACGTCGCGCAGTTTCTCGCGGTCTTTCCAGCTCAGGAAGATCTGCAGGATGAAGGCGCCGATACCGCCAGCGATAATCACAGCACCCAGCGCAGCGATGATGAAGTAGATCTGCAGCGATGGGTCATCGAAGTGGTTCATGCGGCGGGTAACGCCCATGAAGCCCATGATGTACAGCGGGGTGAACGCAACCCAGAAGCCCACCAGCCAGCACCAGAACGATACCTTGCCCCAGAACTCGTTCAGCTTGAAGCCGAAGGCTTTCGGGAACCAGTAGTTGATACCAGCGAACAGGCCGAACACCACACCACCGATAATCACGTTGTGGAAGTGAGCGATCAGGAACAGCGAGTTGTGCAGCACGAAGTCAGCAGGTGGCACAGCCAGCATCACGCCGGTCATACCACCGATCACGAAGGTCAGCATGAAGCCTACAGTCCACATCATCGGCACGGTGAAGCGAATGCGGCCTTTGTACATGGTGAACAGCCAGTTGAAGATCTTCGCGCCGGTTGGGATCGAGATAATCATGGTGGTGATGCCGAAGAACGAGTTCACACTCGCGCCGGAGCCCATGGTGAAGAAGTGGTGCAGCCATACCAGGTAGGACAGCACGGTAATCACGACGGTTGCATACACCATCGAGGTGTAGCCGAACAGACGCTTGCCCGAGAAGGTCGAAACGATTTCCGAGAACACGCCAAACACTGGCAGGATCAGGATGTACACCTCTGGGTGGCCCCAGATCCAGATCAGGTTCACGTACAGCATCGGGTTACCACCGAGTTCGGTGGTGAAGAAGTTGAAGCCGGCGATACGGTCGAGCGACAGCAGTGCCAGGGTGATGGTCAGGATCGGGAAGGTTGCAACGATCAGCGCATTGGTGCACAGGGCAGTCCAGGTGAACACTGGCATCTTCATCATCGACATGCCAGGAGCGCGCATTTTAACGATGGTGGCGATCAGGTTGACGCCCGAAAGTGTCGTACCCACACCCGCTACCTGCAATGACCAGATGTAGTAGTCGACCCCGACGTCAGGCGACGCAGCAATGCCCGACAGCGGCGGGAACGCCAGCCAGCCGGTTTTACCGAATTCACCCACGAACAGCGACACCATGGTCAGCATCGCGCCGAAGGTGGTCATCCAGAACGAGAAGTTATTCAGGAACGGGAACGACACGTCGCGCGCGCCGATTTGCAGCGGCACTACGTAGTTCATCAGACCGGTTACCAGAGGCATCGCCACGAAGAAAATCATGATGGTGCCGTGGGCGGTAAACACTTGGTCGTAGTGGTGCGGCGGCAGGAAGCCGGCGTTATCGCCAAAGGCGATTGCCTGCTGTGCACGCATCATCAGCGCGTCGGCAAAGCCGCGCAGCAGCATGATGATACCGAGCACCATGTACATGATGCCGATTTTCTTGTGGTCGATGGAGGTGATCCAGTCGCGCCACAGCGGGCCCCACAGGCGGAATTTGAACATGGCAGCCAGCAGCGCGAGGCCGCCGATCGCCACCATGGCGAAGGTGCCGATCAGGATAGGCTCGTGGTACGGAATTGCTTCCAGCGACAGCCGTCCAATGATCAGATTGGTCAGGTTCAGATCAGACATGGTCATTCTTTACGGGTAGGTTGAGCAGTAGCGGCGACGGTGGTGGTCGGTTCGCACACGTCTTCTGGCAGTTTCTTGGCTGCTGCAGCTGCCTTGATGCGGGTGGCATCCTGGTGCATCTGGGTGTTCATGCAGACCGAGCCTTCAGCCACGCAACGGTTCAGGATCAGGTCGTACATACCCTTCTCCACGGTACCGAAATGCATGATCGGGTGCTTGATGGTCGGCTTGTCCAGCGACAGGAATTCAGCGCGGTTCAGCACGGTGGTGCTGGCCTTGGTCTTGGCGACCCATGCGTCGAAGTCTGCTTGCGTTACGCCGTGGTACTTGAACTTCATGTCGGAGAAGCCGGCGCCGCTGTAGTTAGCGGAGAAGCCGTCATACACGCCTACCTTGTTCATTACCGCGTTCAGCTGCGTTTCCATGGAAGGCATGGTGTAGACCATACCGGCCAGCGCAGGGATGTAGAACGCATTCATCACCGAAGTCGAGGTCATGTGGAAGCGTACTGGAACGTCGATCGGGGTGACCAGTTCGTTCACGGTAGCGATGCCCTGCTCTGGGTAGATGAACATCCATTTCCAGTCCATCGACACCACTTGTACTTCCAGCGGCTTGACGCCGGCAGCGATCGGACGGTTTTCGTCGATGCGGCTCAGCGGACGGTAAGGGTCGAGCAAGTGGGTGTAGATCCAGGTGATCAGGCCCAGCACGATGATGATCAGCAGCGGAGCGCCCCAGATCAGCAGTTCCAGCTTGGTGGAGTGGTCCCAGTCTGGCTTGTATTCGGCGGCGGTATTTGACTTTCTATAGCGCCAAGCGAACAGACAGATCAAGAACATGACAGGTACGATAATCAACAGCATCAGCAAGGTTGACACAACGACAAGGTGTGCCTGCTGCGCTGCGATATCCCCGGAAGGATTGAGCACCACCGTATCGCAGCCAGCGAGCCACAATAACGGTGCGAGGAGCAATCCACGACGAACGATAGGAGGAATCATGCGGTAATGTACGTTACAGAATATTGGGAACATGCTACTGTACTCACTAAGGACTGTTCTTGCCATTGGACACTTTGTCCTACCCGCCTGGACAGCCCTTGTGATAACAACTAACACGAGACAAGAGACTATGGCTAACACGACTTCTATTAGTGACGTCCAAGCAGCTGGCGTCCACGAACATCATCAAACGAGCCCTGGTGCTAGGAGCATCAATGCCAGGGATGGGCATATCTCTCCCGGGGAAATAGCGATTGGCGTGGTCATCGGGCGCGCTTCCGAATATTTCGACTTCTTCGTCTACGCCATCGCCTCAGCCTTGGTATTCCCGTCGGTGTTCTTCCCGTACGAGAGTAGGCTTGACGGCACACTATACGCTTTTGCCATTTTTGCGCTTGCCTTTATTGCCCGTCCGATAGGAACTGTGGCTTTTATGGCAGTCCAACACCATTTCACCCGCGAAGCTAAACTTACCCTGGCGCTACTGATTATGGGCGTGTCCACGGCCGGCATCGCCTTCCTTCCGGACTATGCCAGTTTGGGGACATGGTCGATTGTCATCCTGTCCATCTTGCGAATTGGGCAAGGCATTGCGCAGGGCGGTTCGTGGGACGGCTTGCCGTCGCTGCTGGCCTTGAATGCGCCTGAGCACAAGCGCGGCTGGTACGCCATGCTGGGGCAGTTGGGCGCGCCGATCGGCTTCGTCATCGCGGCCGGCCTGTTTGCCTACATGCTCTCGACGCTAAGCTCGCTGGACTTCCTCGACTGGGGCTGGCGCTTCCCGTTCTACGTGGCGTTTGCCATCAACGTGGTGGCGCTGTTTGCCCGCCTGCGCCTGGTGACCACGCATGAATACTCGCACCTGCTGGATGAGCATCAGCTCGATCCGGTGCCGGTTGGTGAATTGATGAGTTCGCAGTCGCGCAACGTCATCATTGGCGCGCTGGCTGCACTGGCCAGCTACGCGCTGTTCCACCTCGTGACCGTGTTCCCGCTGTCGTGGATCACCCTCACCTCGCAGCGTTCGCTGGCTGGGTTCCTGCAGGTGCAGATGGTGGGCGTGGCGCTGATGGCGATCGGCATCATCATCTCCGGCTACGTGGCTGATCGCGTCGGCCGCCGCCGCACGCTGGGCACGCTGGCGACCATGATCGGTATCTTCAGCCTGTTCGTGCCGTTCCTGATCGACGGCGGCGAAATGGGCCAGGATGCCTTCATCCTGATCGGCTTCTCGCTGCTGGGCCTGTCGTACGGCCAGGCCGCCGGCGCGGTGACCTCCAACTTCCCGCAGAAATACCGCTACACCGGCGCGGCGTTGACCTCGGACGTGGCATGGCTGGTGGGCGCAGGCTTTGCGCCGCTGGTGGCCTTGGGCGTGTCCTCGCACTTCGGCCTGGCATATGCGGGTTTGTACCTGCTGTCGGGCGCGGTGAGCTCGCTGGCCGCGCTGAGCATCAACCGGGCGTGGAATATCCGCGACAATTAATCGCGCTTTAGCAGCAAAATAACAACACCGGCCGCCTCGCGCGGCCGGTGTCATTTTGAGCATTTATCAACGTTGCTGCGAAGCAGCAAGACCCCCCCAACGAGGATCAAAAATGGATCCCTCCAGCCTAACCGATGACATCATCGAAGCCCTGTTGAATTGCGAGAAACTCATTACGAGCAAGCGTCCAAGGCAAACTCCAAAGGCTAAGCACCTGGAGCAAAATCTGGATGTGCGCAGCTCATAACTTCGCTTTTCGCAGCCTCGTTGTCTACGCGGATATGGCGACCATACCCCGCGCGGACGTATCGCGTCTGACGACCGCCGCCAACGACCAAATCCCTTCGCTAGCAGAACGCGATGCTTTACGCATGAAATTGCAGGATGCACTGCAATCCTAAAACTGGTGAGTCATTCGGCGGGGCCAGTTCTGGCAATCCGACAACGTCGCTTGCCGCAACCCGCGAAACTGTGCAAATAAGATCAACGGCAGCTTGCGGCCAGCCTCTGCCTCGCGGTGACAAACCGTGAACTTTGCACTTGAGCAATGATGATATGCTCATCATCTTCGGCGGCATCCGGCCAGCAGCAGACCATCGCGAGAAGAGCATGAAGAACAATGAGAAAACAGCTAAAGCTTGGCAGGCTAAAATTCTTGTAGATTGCGAACGCATTTTGCAACGGCAACTGACGCATATCGAAACAAGCTTTGTGCGTAGCCGTGAAGGTTTTTTGGCACTTGAAATGATTGAAGACTCCGTATCTCAAATGGACGCTGTGGAACTAAATGCGTACTTGAATTCCGGCCACTGCGGCTAACGGCCAATAGCGGCCATAGTGTCTGGACGTAATGCACTAAATTAATTGAATGGGACTGATGTATGCCTAGAGGGGCGCGCCTGAGGAATATTGCCATCGGTTTGTGCGGCTCATTCAATAGCCGGAACAACGATCTGGATGGCTACTGGGCAATCGGAAAACTACGTTCGCTGGCCGAGCAGTGTGGTCGGACCACGGTAATACTTGATTTGCTGACGTTATCCATTCTTCCGTCGTCGTCCGAATTCATCCCTATATTGACGCACTATCGCCGTCTTCTTGAAAAGCTGGCGAACCTCTCGCGAATCGGACTAGAGGAAATCACGATGGCAAGTGTCGCGCTTGACTTCGCACCTCCACCCTGGCCTAGGATTAGTTACTACAAGCGAGAATGGGGTGATCAGTTCACCCTAACCGTGACAATTAACGCGGAAGGAAGGGCCGCTGGTATAGCGCAGCACGCCGGCTATTGCCGATCCCATGACCCGGTTCGCGAATGCCGGTCAACTCGCCCTGCATAGTGCTAGTGCGCACGCGGCTTTGGGCGACTGGCTCCCATTCGTGACAAATTGTGAACTTTGCAAGTGGGCAAGATGCTATTCTGGTCATGCAGGCCGAATCCGGCCAGAAACGGCCAGTCGAAAAATTAACAAAGGAAGCATATGGAAGAAAGGCAAGCTGACCTGAATAATAGGTTGAAAACCTATGGTTCAAGCAGTGTAGTAGCGGTTGCCCTTGGTGTCGCGGTGGCATACTCGGCACTAAGACCGTCGGATTTCCAAGGCTTCTTCATACTTGGTTTCGTATCCTTGATATTTATCTTTCTTGGCGGCGGCATAGGAGCGTATTGTTGGCGATTGCTTTATCTGGCTCGCAAGACATCCCTGTCCTTGAGCGCCTATGCCTTAGGACTTACCGCAGCATCTATTCCAGTTATGCTTGTGTATAAGCTGTTGGCCTAGCTATTGTACTCGACAGCAACCGGCCACAAGCGGCCGGTCGGTTTCGCAAGAATTTTAAGAAAGTCTGCACATGAAGGTAATTGCCGCCATTAGCGCTTTTCTGTTCATTGCACTCGCTGCGATGTTCGGTAGTAATGCCAGTACAGCTCAGACGGCCCCGTGGCTTTCGGCACTATTGATTCTTGTTTTCGTGGCAGGGACGTCGCTTCTCATGGGCATCATTTTCGGTCGAACTGCGTTGCGCGTCACAACAATTTCTGGCGGCTTGGCGCTATTTATCATGTGGCTTCCATTTCAATATTACGCAACCGAAGAATCGTTTATTCGCTCTGCAGCGGCACTTCTGCTTATAATCTTCGCACAAATTCCGTTGTTCTTTGTCGGAGGGGTAGCCCGAGGTTGCGTGGAAACACGGCTGCTACGTGTAAATTAGGTGGGCTGTTTACGGCCAATAGCAGCCATGTTCAGATAGGATAAAGTAAGCATCAATGAACGAAAACACGAGTGAACCTGAAATTTTAAAATGGGGGCGATATCGCGTGATGCGATTCCTTCCTGCGGACAAGATTGCGTCTCTTCGAGCTTATGCTGAGCAGAATGCTGACGGTATAAGTCTTTCATCTCGTGATGGATGTTCAATCGAATCACTCAAGGTGCTTAGCGAATTTAAGGGATTGAAGATACTTCTTCTGCGGGGACTTCCTGATTTAGACATGGAGGGATTAAGTGCTCTTCCAGAGCTGGAGGAGCTATCGCTTGACCACGTAGTTAGAGCAATCGATCTTTCGATGCTACCGCCCCTTAGAAGGCTGTCTGGGGATTGGAGAGAGAACTTACTAAGGAATGCGCATCAGTCAGGTATTACATCGTTGAGATTATCGAAGTATAAATCTGTTGCAGGTGATCTTGCTGATTTTCCAGCCTTTCCCGCATTACAGGAACTTGAATTGGTTCAGTCGACAATTCACAGTTTAGACGGGGTTTCCAGATTTGATAAATTAAGGAAAATTGAGCTGCATTACATGAATAAGCTTGAGGCGCTGGGGCCATTGCATCTGCCGCATCTACGTTCTTTCATTGTTTCCGTCTGCAAGAAGATATCCGATTACGAACAACTGGGGAACTGCGGAAATCTTGAAGAGTTGAAGTTACATGATTGCGGCCCGATAAAAACGATTGCATTTGTTGAGCGTCTAAAGAAGCTGAAAACCTTTCGGTTCATGAAGACCGATGTTTTAGACGGCGATCTATTGCCTTTGCGACGACTGGAAGATGTGTACTTTACCGAAAAGCAGCACTTCTCTCACAAAACGTCTGATTTGAACCAAAGTGCTTATTCCGTCGCATATAAATAAGGCTGCGAGTCCGCGTGTCCTGTTAGTCTTGATTTGCATTCGGATATGCCCCGGTCTCAAGCATAGATTACTTCTTTGGGGATTTCGATAATAAGTGCGAAGGTCCGAGTTGGGGCGGAAGCGGAAGTCGCCTTAAGACCACAATGTTTTGTGAGCACAAATAAAAAAGCCGGAGCAATTTTGCTCCGGCTTTTGCTTGCGCTGTGTGAATTACGACGACTTGATCAGGCCCGAGATGTAGGTCAGCGAGGCGGTGATTTTCGGGCCGAGGATGGCCAGGCCAGCGGTGATTGCTGCGGCGATGGCTGCTGCCATCAGGGCGTATTCGATTGCGGTGATGCCGTCTTCTTCGCGGATGAAGTTTTTGATTGCGTTCATGGTCGTTCTCCTAAGTTTGATCGATGGGTAGGATGATTGGCGCCGGAATTACGACGACTTGATCAAACCGGAGATGTAGGTCAACGAGGCGGTGATTTTCGGGCCAAGGATGGCCAGGCCAGCGGTGATCGCTGCGGCGATGGCTGCTGCCATCAGGGCGTATTCGATGGCGGTGATGCCGGCTTCGTCGTTGATGAAGTTTTTGACTGCGTTCATGATAGACCTCGTTTAAGTTGGTTGAGTGAATTTTTTGCTGCTCAACTAAAACGGGGTTCAGGTTTTAGGTATGGCGTGTGTGCTGCCGATGAAATGCATTCTACGCCGCTGCACTCCTCCCGCCATCAGACAAACGTCACCTTATGCAGTGACATTTGTCACGGTGCCGTAGTCCTTAGGTGCGCACGTTATCGCTGCGCAACTGTGGGCTTCCTCGCTAGAATCGGGCCTCAACAATTTGAACGAGGTACGTTATGGCGACCGTCGGCGATTTTGTACTTAAACGGCTGGCTGCGTGGGGCGTTCAGCGCATCTACGGCTATCCCGGCGATGGTATCAATGGCGTCATCGGCGCCTTCGGCCACGGCGATACCGGCATCGAGTTCGTGCAGGCCCGCCACGAGGAACTGGCCGCTTTCATGGCCTGCGCCCATGCCAAGTTCAGCGGCGAAGTGGGCGTCTGCCTGGCCACATCCGGCCCAGGCGCGATCCATCTGCTCAACGGTTTGTATGATGCCAAGATGGATCACCAGCCGGTGGTCGCCATCGTCGGCCAGCAAAGCCGCATGGCGCTTGGCGGCGACTACCAGCAGGAGGTCGATTTGCTGTCGCTGTTCAAGGACGTCGCGCACGACTTCGTCCAGATGGCCACCACGCCGGCGCAGGTGCGCCACCTGATTGACCGCGCCATGCGCATCGCCATGGAGCGCCGCACCGTCACCTGCGTAATCCTGCCCAACGACCTGCAGGACATGAAGGCGGTTGAAACGCCACCGCGCGAACATGGCACGGTTCACAGCGGCATCGGCTATACCGGCCGCGCAAGCGTGCCGCCACAGTCCGACCTGCAACGCGCCGCCGCAGTGCTCAACAGCGGCAAGAAAGTCGCCATCCTGGCCGGCGCTGGCGCGCTGCATGCGACCGATGCGCTGATCGCCGTGGCGGAACGGCTCGGCGCCGGCATCGCGAAGGCGCTGCTCGGCAAGGCGGCCGTGCCGGATGCCCTGCCCTACGTAACCGGCGCCATCGGCCTGCTCGGCACCAAGCCCAGCTGGGACTTGATGAACGAGTGCGACACCCTGCTGATGGTCGGTTCCGCCTTCCCCTATGCCGAGTTCCTGCCCAAGGAAGGCAAGGCGCGCGGCGTGCAGATCGATATCGATGGCCGCATGCTCAACCTGCGCTATCCGATGGAAGTCTGCCTGACCGGCGACAGTGCGGCCACGCTGGAAGCGCTGCTGCCGCTGCTGGAGCAAAACACCGACACCAGCTGGCGCCAGCGCATCGAGAGCAACGTCGCCGATTGGTGGCGCGTGCTGGAGGCGCGCGCCATGAACGAAGCCAAGCCACTCAATCCGCAGCGCGTGTTCTGGGAGCTGTCGCCACGCCTGCCGGACGACGTGATACTGACTTGCGACTCCGGCTCGTGCGCCAGCTGGTACGCGCGCGACCTCAAGCTGCGGCGCGGCATGACGGCCTCGCTGTCCGGCGGGCTGGCCTCCATGGGTTGCGCCGTGCCGTACGCGCTAGCCGCGAAGTGCGTCCATCCCGGCCGCCCTGTGGTCGCCTTGCTGGGCGACGGCGCCATGCAAATGCTTGGCGTGAACGCGCTGATCACGCTAGCCGGCACCTGGCGCTCATGGAGCGATCCGCGCCTCGTCATCATGGTGCTCAACAACGGCGACCTGAACATGGTCAGCTGGGAGCAGCGCGCGACCGAGGGCGACGCCAAGCTCAGCGCCTCACAAAACCTGCCGCCTTTCCCTTATGCGGCCTACGCGGAGCTGCTGGGTCTGCGCGGCATGCGGGTCGACCACCCGGATCAAGTGGCCACCGCTTGGGAGGAGGCCTTGGCCTCGCCGGTTCCGGTGGTGCTGGAAATGGTGACCGACCCGGACGTGCCGCCGCTGCCGCCGCATGTCTCGGCCAAGCAAGCGGCGCACTACGTGCGCGCGCTGCTGCGCGGCGACCCGGACGCCACCGGGGTCATCACCGCCACCATCAAGGAAGCGTGGGATGGGCTGTTCCCGGGCACCAAGCGTTAATCCGTTGTGCAAATGCCGCAGGCGACAATCTGCGGCCCCACCGGGGATGACTCCTCGCGTCATGCGTTTGGCTCCCCAAGCCAGTGCAAATTAGCTAGTCACAAGGTGGTTTGGCTCTAAGATCGGTTCATTGCAGTTCTGACACCGTTCGTTTCTGAGACACCTATGACACCAGCATTGAATGTGCAAGCGGCACTCTCAGGCAAGCGCATCCTGATTACCGGCAGCACCGGCTTTCTCGCCAAGGTGGTGCTGGAAAAGCTGATCCGCAGCGTGCCCGATATCGGCCGCATTGTGCTGCTGATTCGCGGCAGCCAAAACGGCGCCGATGCCCGCCAGCGCTTTGAACGCGATATCGCCACCTCGTCCATCTTCGACCGCCTGCGCGCCGAGCGCCCTGCTTTCCTGGCCGAGTTCTTCGCCGAGAAAATCGAATGCATCACTGGCGAAGTGACGGAGCCGGGCTTCGGCCTTCCAATCACCGCCTTCAATGCGCTGGCCCGCCGCATCGACTTGATTATCAACGCCGCCGCCAGTGTCAACTTCCGCGAAGCCTTGGATGAAGCACTGGCCATCAACACCATCAGCGTGCAAAACATCACCGAGCTGGCGCGCGCCGGCCATGCGCCGCTGATCCAGGTATCGACCTGCTACGTCAACGGCTACAACCGCGGCCCGATGTACGAGCAAAACGTCACACCAGCCCGCGCTTCCATCCCGCGCCACGCCGACGGCCATTACGATTTATACGCTTTGCTCCAGCACCTGAACCACCGCATCGCCCTGCTGCGCGCCGAAGTCCGCGAAAAGGAAGAACTGGAGCGCCGCCTGACGGAGCTGGGCATCGCCGAAGCGAATTACCACGGCTGGAACGACACCTACACTTTCACCAAATGGATGGGCGAGCAGTTGGCCATGAGCGCCATGCGCGGCCGTTCGCTGACCATCGTGCGTCCGTCTATCATCGAGAGTACGCTGCAAGAACCAGCACCCGGCTGGATCGAAGGCGTGAAAGTAGCTGACGCCATCATCCTCGCCTACGCGCGCGGCAAGACCAGCTTCTTCCCGGCCCGCCCGAATGAAGTGGTGGACATCGTACCGGCCGACCTGGTCGCCAATAGCATCGTGCTGGCATCGGCCGAAGCGCTGCTATCGCAACCCGCGACGCGCATCTACCAAGCCTGCACCGGCGCCAGCAACCCAATCACCGTCGGCCGCGTCATCGAAATGATTCAAGGCGAGTCGCAGCGCAACTGGCGCCAGTACGAGCGCCTGTTCTACAACGAGCCGAAACACAGCTTTCGCGTGGTCAGCCGCCCGCTATTCCTGCTGATGCTACGCGCCATGCGCATCGGCGCTGCCGCTTGGAGCGGCGTGCGCAAGCTGCTCGGCACTGGTGAATCGCCAAAGCTGGAAGCGCTGCGCACCACGCAGTTGCTGGCGTTGACCTTCTCGTTCTACACCGCGCCGCGCTACATCTTCCAGAGCGACCGCCTGCAAGCGCTGGCCCAGCGCTTCAGCAAAGAAGAGCAAGCACGCTACAGCGTAGACACGGCCGCCATCGATTGGCGCGACTACCTGTGCCGCATTCACATGACAGGCTTGAATCGCTACGCCCTGCGCCCGCGCGCGGCCAAGGCGGTAGAAGCAGAAGTATCCGCAGCACCCATAACAATATAAAGCGAGACAGCACGAATGAGCAAAACCCCGGCAGCACCAGCCGCAATGACGCGACGCGACTATGCATGGCATCGCATGGACACGGAAAAGAACCTCATGGTCATCAACAGTATCTTGCTGTTCGAAGGCCCGGTAGATATGGAGCGGCTGGTATCGACCATCGCCCATCGCCTGCCCAACTACCCTCGCTTCACGCAGAAAGTCGTACAGCATCGCGGCCGCCCGCACTGGGTGGAGGACGACAACTTCGACATCACCCGGCACATCGAACTGGAACGCATGGAGCATGACGTTGCGCGCGCCGAGCTGCAAGACCACCTGACCCGCCTCGCCCACCTGCCGCTGGAACGCGGCCGCCCGATGTGGCACATGACGGTGCTGGATCGTGTCAACGGCGGCCACGCCATCGTGTTCCGCGTCCACCACTGCATCACCGACGGCCTGGGGTTGGTGCACGTGCTAAATCACCTCACCGACGACAACGGCCTGCATGGGAAAACGCCGTCGCCGGTCGGCCATCCGCACCGCGCGGTGGCGCACAACAAGGTCTGCTCGGCGGTGGTGCGCGGCATCTCGTGGCTAAAGATCGGCGCCCACGTGGCCCGCCTGTCCGTCCTGTGGCCGGATGCGCACTCCGAATTCAAAGCCCCCATGACCGGCGCCAAGCAGCTGGTCTGGCTGCCGCCGCTGGAGATGGAGCGCGTGCGCGCCATGTCCAAGCGCATGGGCGTGACGCTCAACGACGTGTGGGTAGCCGCCGTCTCCGGCGCCTTACGGCAGTATCTCGGCGAGCGTGGACAACGCCCGGATGGCCGCGCCCTGCGCGCCGCCGTCACCTTCAACCTGCGCGAAAAGGCCAACGCCTTCCAGCTGGGGAATGAATTCGGACTGGTGGCAGTCGACCTGCCGACCAACGAAAACAGTCCAGTCGAACGCCTGCGCAAGTCCAGCAGCCGCATGACCGCCATCAAGCGCTCGCACCAGCCGCGCGCCACCATGGCCTTCCTGTCGATTGCGGGCTGCCTGCCGACCGCCTTGCAGCACTTCGCCCTGAACCTGTTCACCTCCAAGGGTTCGGTGGTGCTCACCAATATCGAAGGCCCGACCAGCCGCCGCTACCTCGCCGGTTCGCGCTTGACGGACTTGATCTGCTGGGTGCCGCAGGCGGGCAAGCTTGGCGTGGGACTGGCCTTCATCTCCTACGCCGGTCAAATCCAGCTGGCGCTGTTCGTGGACACCGACCTGGTGCCCGATCCTGACCGCCTGATGCAGCTGACCTACGAGGCCTTCGAAGAATTGGAACTCGCCACGCAAGACGTGGAGGCGCCGCAACCAGCCGCCGAACCAGCGCTGCCGGGCATGGTCATCAGCGCGTCATAATCTGTGCGTATGCTGCTCCCCATTGCAAAATGAGGAGTATTGCGTGAACCTGAACGAGCACGAACTGCTGGACCGCGTCCACCGCGAGCTGACCGACAGCTACGACGAAGAATTGGAAATGGAACTGGAAGACCGCGAAATCGATCCAGTCACCAAGCAAGTCGTCGAGCGCGAACGCAGCGCCGAAGCCAAGGAAGCGCGCCGCCTCTACTTCCGCGAACTATTCCGCCTGCAAGCGGAACTGGTCAAGCTGCAGGACTGGGTAGTCCACACCGGCCATAAAGTCGTGATCTTGTTTGAAGGCCGCGACGCCGCAGGCAAAGGTGGCGTCATCAAGCGCATCGTGCAGCGACTGAATCCGCGCGTGTGCCGCGTGGCCGCCCTGCCCGCACCGAACAACCGCGAACGTACCCAATGGTACTTCCAGCGCTACGTCTCGCACCTGCCGGCCGCTGGCGAAATCGTGCTGTTCGACCGTAGCTGGTACAACCGCGCTGGCGTCGAGCGCGTAATGGGCTTCTGCACCGACGAGCAGTATGAAGAATTCTTCCAGACCGTGCCCGAATTCGAACGCATGCTGGCGCGCTCCGGCATCCAGGTCATCAAGTACTGGTTCTCGATCTCCGACGAAGAACAGAATGCGCGCTTCCTCGGCCGCATCCACGATCCGCTCAAACAGTGGAAACTGAGCCCCATGGATTTGGAATCGCGCCGCCGCTGGGAAGAATACACGCGCGCCAAAGAGGTCATGCTGGAGCGCACCCACATACCCGAGGCGCCATGGTGGGTGGTGCAAGGGGTGGACAAGAAAAAGGCGCGCCTGAACTGCATTCACCACCTGCTGGGCCAAATGCCATACGAAGAAGTCGAGCACCCGGCTATTCATCTGCCGGAGCGTGAGTATCATGATGATTACGTGCGCCGCCCGGTGCCGCCGGAAATCATCGTGCCCGAGGTGTACTGAGCGCGGTCTGTGTGCTAGAGTAGACTTGTCTTATTTCTAAGTGATAGGAGTTCATCATGCAACTCGGCGCATTTTCCATCACCTTGGCGGTCAAGGACTTGGCCGTCTCCCGGGCATTCTACGAGAAGCTCGGCTTCACCCAGTCTGGCGGCAATCCAGACCAGAACTGGCTGATCATGAAGAACGGCAACAACGTGATCGGCCTATCGCAGGGCATGCTCGAAAAGAACATCCTCACCTTCAATCCCGGCTGGGATCAAAACAGGCAGCCGCTCGACGGTTTTACCGACGTGCGCGAGATCCAGCGCCAGCTCAGAGACCAAGGTGTGACTTTCCAGATCGAAGCTGACGAAACCACCACCGGCCCGGCCAGTTTCATCACCGTCGACCCGGATGGCAATACGGTCTTATTCGAACAACACGTGTAGGAAACGGCCGTGAGCCTTGGCACCGTCACGCCCATCCTGCGTATTTTCGACGAAGGCATGGCGCGTGAGTTTTATGTTGACTTCCTCGGCTTTCAGATCGATTGGGAGCATCGCTTTGAAGATGGCATGCCGCTCTACATGCAAGTGTCCAAGGACGGCTGCCTGCTGCACCTGTCGGGGCATTTCGGCGACTGCTCACCGGGGGCGGCAATCCGCATCGCCACCACCGACGTCGATGCCTACCAGTCAGAACTCATCGACAAGCAGTACAAACACGCCCGCCCCGGTGTGAAAGAAGTGCCATGGGGCGGGCGCGAAATGTCGATCAAAGATCCGGCTGGGAACACCCTCACCTTCTACAACCGCGAGCCGGAAATCTCAGCTTAATTAATAGGCGGTCTGCGTGTATGGGCGGTTTGCTGGAGATTTGCCCCAGTCGGCATTCGGCTGGCTGGACATGGTGAATACCAGCTCGCCGCCAGCGGTGATTTGCTCGTGGCGCAGGTAAGTTTGCGCCAGCGGTTTGCCGTTCAGCGTAACGCCTGCCACATAGGTATTCTCCTTGCTCAGACCCACCGCGCGGATGGTAAAGCGCTTGCCGTTCGGGAGGTTCAGCACAGCCTTATCCAGGAACGGACGGCCGATCACGTACTCATTGCTACCCGGCGCCACCGGGTAGAAGCCCAGTGCGGTGAAGGCCAGCCATGCCGACATCTGGCCCAAATCATCATTGCCCGACAAGCCGGCCGGCGTGGTGTTGTACTGCGTCGCTACCACTTGCGTTAAACGCTTCTGCGTCTTCCACGGCGCACCGGCGTAGTTGTACAGGTATGCCACGTGGTGCGACGGCTCATTGCCGTGCGCGTAGTGGCCGATCAGGCCCGAGATGTCTTCCATGTGCGCGTACACATTGTCGTCCACCTTGGCGTCGAACACCTGGTCGATCTTGTTTTGCAGGCCAGCGTCGCCACCCAGCATCTTGATCAAGCCCGCATTATCATGCGGCATATACCACGAATACTGCCACGCGCTGCCCTCGGTGTAATCGCTGCCGAAGTTGGATTGCACCGGGTTGAAAGGCTCGCGGAAAGTGCCATCCGATTTTTTCGCGCGCAGGAAGCCGGTCTTCACATCAAACGAATTGCGGTAGTTCTGCGCACGCTTGTAGTACTTGGCGGCGACGTCATTCTTGCCCATCTTCTCCGCCATGCGCGCGATGGTCCAGTCGTCGAACGCATACTCCACCGTCTTCGACGCTGCTTCCGGCTCCAGGTCGATCGGCACGTAGCCCAGCTTCATATAGTGTTCAAGGCCGCCGTACGGGCCATACTCCGCAGTGCTGGTCATGGCCTTCAAGGCCTCATCCGCATCGAAGCCTTTCAGCCCCTTCATGTACGCGTCCGCAATCACCGGCACTGCGTGATAGCCGATCATGCACCACGTCTCCAGGCCGTGGAACGACCACACCGGCAGAATCCCATACGGGCTATGTTTCTGCGACTCGATCAGCGAACGCACGAAGTCCACATTGCGCTGCTCAGGCTGGATCAGCGTCAGCAAAGGATGCAGGGCGCGATAGGTGTCCCACAGCGAGAACGTGGAGTGATAGCGGAAGCCCGAAGCCTGATGCACCTCGTTGTCCGGGCCACGATAGCGGCCGTCGCGATCCATGAACAAGCTAGGCGCCAGCATGCTGTGATACAGCGCCGTGTAAGCCATCTTGCGCATCTCCGGCTCGGCCTCGATGGCGACAGAACCCAGCGCCTCGTTCCACGCGGCGGAAGCCTTGGCGCGCTCCGCATCGAAATCCCAGCCCGGCATCTCAGCCAGGTTGGCAATCGCGCCCTCCTCGCTCACGCCCGATATCGCCACCTTGACCTGCAGCTGGCCATCGGCCGGCACGCCGAATTCCAGCGAGCCAACCAGCGCCTTGCCTTCGACCAGAATCTTATCGGCAGGGCCGGCAAAGCCCTTGTACTCCACATCGCGCTCCATATTGCGCAAGGTGCGGGCGGTCAGCGGCTGCGAGAACTGAATCGCAAAATACAGCTGGCGGCCAGCTGCCCAGCCGCGCGTCTCGCGCATGCCGGTAATCAGCGTGTTATCGCGTACGCGCAAGCGTGACCACAAATTCTTGGCGGCGTAGTCGTAGATGCTGGCGCGCAGATCCAGCATGACCTTGGCCTCCGCACCCTTGGCGTATTTATAGCGGTGCAGGCCAACGCGATCACTGGCAGTCAGCTCGACGTTGACCTCATTGTCCGACAAACGTACGGCGTAATAGCCCGGCTCCGCGCGTTCCTCCTTGTGGCTGAAGCGCGAGCGATAACCGCTAAATGGCCGCTCAGGATAGCCCGGCTCCCACTTGGTCTCCGCGCTGTAAGGCATCAGCAGCACATCGCCCAAATCGGAGTGGCCGCTGCCGGAAAAGTGCGTATGAGAGAAGCCGAGAATACTGTCATCGTCGTAGCGATAACCGGCCGCCCAAGGATAGCTCTGGCGAAATGGCCGCACCTGCGTGTCAGGACTGAGCTGCACCATGCCGAAAGGCCGCGTCGCACCGGGGAAGGTGTGGCCGTCGCCGCCGGTGCCGATGAAGACATCAACCGCCGCAGCAGGGGTGGATTGGGCGATGGCGGTCGCCGGAAGTGCCAAAGCCAGTGCTACCGCACCGGCCGAGAAAAGTGTGGTCGGGTTCATTCCGACTTTATAGCTTGACCACCAGCGCCGGTCAATCGATGCCCTGCAGGTAGCACGGTTGTTTAGTAAAAATGCCTAAACAAGACAACGCATGGATCGTCTACAGCGTCATTTTTTATGTTTAAATTATGACATGAAAAAAATCCTGCTCCTGCTCTCCTGCGCCCTCCTGCACAGCGCCGCCAGCGCCGCGGACTGCCAGCAATTCCCCAAAGACCCGGCCGAAATGGAGCCAGTCCAATGGCAGCCCGGCTTTAACTGCCACAAAGAGAACGCGGCGGCCGGCGACGCGGCCAGCCAGCTTTGGCTGGGCAGGGCTTACCTGCTCGGCGTAGGCGATAAACTGTCCGCAACTAACGCCGCCATCTGGTTCAACAAGGCGGCAGAACAGGGTAACGAGAACGCCGCTTTCGAGCTGGCAGACCTGATCTACTACAAGCAAATCCCTCGCGGCAGCTACAAAACGCCGTTCGAGCTCTACCGGCAAGGCATCGATATCTCCGAAGTTCGCCTACGCACTGAATTCAAAAACACCACGCCGCGCACCCGGCTGGTGGAAATGCTGATGAAAGGCGACGGCGCCGAGAAGAACTGGCAGCTGGCGCAAAGCTACAGCACCGACATTCGCCAGACTGATTTTCGCCGCATTATGGGACGCACCAAGATCAAGCTCAACACCGAGCCGGAGGAAGCAAAGCAGCAGATGCGCGTCACCAGCAGCATGTCCAAGAACGAAGCAATCGACACCCTGCTTTGCAAGCAGCCAGTGGACGACCACGTCAATCTGTTCGCTGTCTTTGCCGCCGTTGAAGAATATGGTGTACCGATTGAGCAGGCCATTATGCGCCCTTGTGCCTCGGATTCGAAAGGCCGGATTCCGCTCATTTATACGCTCGAACAAAAGAGACTAGACGAATCGACGACCTACGCTTGGCCGCGCCAGTTGTCGATATATCTCGTGCTAACGCGCGGCGATTACCAGGCATTTGAGGCGGTACTGAAAAAACCGCTGAAAAGCGGACGCACTGTATCTGGCGAAATCAACTACATGATCGACACAACCGTCGCCGACATTAAGGCCGGCGAGACCAAGTTCCGCAAGCTTTATGCCGAAAGCCAGCCTGAATTACGCAAGCAAATCCAGTTTGGCTACAGTGGTATCGGCAACGAACAGTTATGGATGTCCTTCATTCCACTCCACGTGGTCAATCCCGTGACCAAGGATTTCGGCAACTGCGTCTCCTACGATATCAACTACAAGAACATTGACGACCTGCCCGGCTACCGCGACTACCTGCTGAATAAATTGGGCGGCTTGGCGGGTGGTACGGCTGCAGGCTTGGTCACTGCCTGCCTCAATGAGCCTGACTACAAGGCCAAGATGCTAACCATGAAGCCCTACGTTCTGCTGGTAGGCGAGTACAACTCGGCAAAGAGCGACAGGATGCATACAGGCGGCTGCGCGGACTAGGCCGCGCCTTGCGTGACTTGTGCCGCTTCGAAGGCGTGTACGGCGCGCTGCCGGAAAGCTGCCACCGCGGCGTCAGCTACGAGGTCAATCGGCTGATCTACTGGAGCGACAATAACCGCAGCGGTTACAAACTGGCCGACCTGCCGCCGACCATGTAATCGGCCATTACCTCGGTCAGGCGCGCCGCTTTTTTGACGTTGATTTTATTGGACACCATCAGCGACACCACCAGCGACTCGATCACTGCCACCGCCGCCACCGCGCTGCTAGGCAGCACGCCGTGAGCGCTGCTGGCGTACAGCGCGTGATCAGCCAGCGGCACCATCGGCGCCGATGGGCTGTCGGTAATCGTCACCACGGTAGCGCGCTGGCTGCGCGCGAACTGCGCCAGACGCATGGCATCGCAGGAATAGCGCGGGAAGGACATCACCACCAGGACGTCGCCGCGACCAATGTGCACTAGTTGGCCGGCCGCGACCTCCGTGCCGCCTGCCGCCGCCATCTCCACCACGTGCTGGCAGAACGGCTGCAAGTGCAGCGTCAACATGGCGGCAAGGCTGGACGACATGCCCAGTCCCAGCACGTAGACGGTGCGTGCGCGGCTGATTTTAGTCGCCACCGCATCCAGCGCCTGCTGCGATTGGGCGTCGTGCGAGGCCGAGACATTGGTGCGCGCGTACTCCATGCTTGCCTCCCCCGGCGACAGCGAGGCCTTGCGGCGGGCGATGGAGCTGCGCAGTTTTTCTACCGGCTGCATGGCCGTGTGCAGGGTCTCGGCCAAAGCGCTGCGCATCGCGCCATAGCTGTTAAAGCCGATGTCGCGCGCGAAGCGGCTGATGGTGGCGGTGGAGACCTGGCAGCCTTCGGCCATCTCTTCGATCTTGAGCGCGGTGCCGCGCATCGGGTTGCGCATCAGGTAATCGGCGATGCTGCGGTGGGAGGCGGAGCCCTCGGCCCGCACCCCGGCCAGCACCTTACCCAACGCCGATTGTACGAATGCGACGTCCGCCGAAACCGCTTTACCTGCTGTCATGCTGCTCTCTAATTCTTAAAAAAGCGTAAGCATACGTACATTTCAGGCAACTGGGAACCTCGTATTTACCCGTAAGTGCACGCCCTATCAACGATACCAAGGGCGCGTGATCTGCAACGGACGTACGTCCAGCCGCAAGTTCAGGATAGTGTAAGCGTCCGATGTCGCCGACTCGTAGCCGCTGCTTTCAGCGTCGCGCGTCAGCTTAAACTCGAATCCCAGGTTATCCAGCGCCTCGCCCGGTGGCGCGACGGCGATGCCGATTGCCTCGTTGCGGGCATTGTTAATTAGCTTCTCCATCATCACCAAGACCATATTGTGCGCGAGGACGTCAGCCGTGTACACCTGCTCATTCAGGTAGGGCTTGGAGGGATCGAGCTTGCCTTCTACCTTATCGGCAGAGGGAATATACTGGCCAGTTTGGAGGTTGTAACGGTCGCCGCGATCCAGGTAGCTGATGCGGGCGTTGGACAGATTGAATTCCTTGACATCGCCATTGGTCTTGGCGTGCGTGAGATCCAGCAGCAGCGCACCCTGGTAGCCGATGATCTCCACCTCGCGCTTTTGATTGATGATCATCGCCGTGTTTTCATCGATGCCCAATCCCAGCTTGTAATTCTTCTTCAGCATGGCTGGCAGCATGCGCGCAAAGCGGCCGCGCGCCAGCAGGTGCTGATCGACAAACAGGTCGGTGCCGACGAAACCCAGTCCCGGCGCCAGTTCGCGGCCGTCGTTGACGCCTGCGGCCAAGGTGCCGAGCACCGTCTTGGCCTCGTAGTACATGGTGCTGCTCATGATGGCCGCGCCGGCGCTGCTGCCGCCGATCACGCCGCCCTTGTTGTAGACGTCCCAGATCGCTTGCAGCACCTTGGTGCGTGAGCCGTCCGGCCGCACCAGCGCCTTGGTGATGTAGCCTTGATCGCCGCCGGCGAAGTAGACGCCGCCAGCTTCGCGGATCGAACGCGCCAATGCCTCATCCTCGGCAGCTACCTTGTAATCGGAATTCTTGAGGCGCACGGCCACCGGTACCACGAAGGCCGACGCGCCGTACTTGGTCAGCGTGGCTGCGAGATTGGCGCCGGAACGCTCCGGGTTTCCGGCGGCGCTGGGCATCACCGCGATGCGCGCACCCTTGCCGCCTGCCAGCTGGACCAGCCGTTCCCAGACGATGGTGTTGTCGGCGCGGATAGCGCCGCCGGCGATCAGCAGGTTGCCCTGCGGCGGCGCTTCGGCCGCGATAGAAACCTGCATGCACAGTGCTGCCAGCGACACGCCCAGTATGCGCAGCGCTTTTACCAAAATCGTCATACGTTCTTCCCTGTCTAAAGAAAGGGGAACGGCGCTTGCGCCCCGCTCCCCGGCCCTGCCTTACTTGTATGCGTAGCTTACGCTGATGAAGGCGCTGCGTCCACGCGGATCGGTATAGGTAGGATCATACCCTGCCAGGAAATAATAAGCCTGATTCGAGTACGGCGGCGCGGTGTCGCCCAGATTCAGCACGCCGGCGCGCACCTTCAGCTGCTTGCTAACCGCCCAGCTGCCGGTCAAGTCCCACAGCGAGTAAGGCTTGACGCGGCGCGACGGCAGCAGCGAATCGGCGACTGGATCGTAAGTCGTATTCTGGTCGGTGTACCCGGACGAGAACTGGTTGGACAGCGTGGCGTTGAACGGGCCGCGATCCCAGCCAAAGCTGATGCGATGGCGCCATTTCTGAATCACCTGGTCGTTCAAGAACAGGCCAAGGTTGCTGCGCTCCGCTTCCAGTGGGCCGAACTGGCGGTCATACTTGAGCACCAGCGTGCCGGTGGCATTGACCGAGAAACGGCCGGCAGCGCTGTTGGCGGTCTTGTAGTCCACGCCCAGATCGACGCCCGAGGTATTCAGCTTGCCTTGGTTTTCTTTTTGCAGAATGATGTTGGTGATGTAGCCGTCGCCATCGCGCTCGATGTACTTGCCTTCATATTTGGCGGCGTTGTCGACGATGATCTGCTCACCCAGCGTGCTGATGACGTCCTTCTTGCGAATGTCCCAGTAGTCCACGGTCAGGTTCAGGCCTGGCGCGGCTTCCAGCGCAACACCCAGCGAGAACTGGCGCGACTTCTCAGGCTTCAGGTTCGGATTGGAGCGGCGCTCCACCGGGTATTGATCGGTACAGCCGTCGATGCTATCGAGGCCGGTCTTCACGCAAACCGGGTCGGTCAGGAAGCTCGATGCGCTGCCATAGGTGGTTGGACGCTTCAAGTCCGACAGCGACGGTGCACGGAAACCGGTGCCGGCCGAACCGCGCAGCACCAGTTGCTTGGCAGGCTGCCAGCGCACGCCCAGCTTGGGATTCACGGTCGAACCGACTTCGGTGTAATGGTCGTATCGCAGCGCGCCTTGCAATTCCAGCTGTTTGCTGATTGGCGCGTTGATCTCGCCGTAGACCGAGGCGACGGTGCGGCCGTCGTCCGTCGCCACCAGGTCGGTGGTGGAACCGGCAGCCAGGCCGGTATCGCGGTCGCCAGCGATATTATTCGACAGCAGCAGCGCCGATGGGGTGAAGGTGCTGCGCTCGCGGCGTGCTTCTGCGCCGATAGCCAGACCAAGGTCGCCGCCTTCCAGCGTAGCCAGGGTGGTCGAGAGCTTGCCGTCAATCGCGGTCGATGTACCTTTCGATTTGCGGGCTTCGTCATTGACCTTGATGCTGTTAATCAGATCCTGCCCCGCCTTGGACGATGGGCCGAACGGATTGATGATGCCCGAGCGTACGCCCGCGTCGAATTTATCAAACAGCACATAGCCGTTGACGTACTTATCGACCGCCTTGTTCTCGGCACGCGACAGGCCCAGATCGTAGTCCCAGCCACCAACGGTGCCGGTAGCACCAAGCACCAGGCGTTGCGCATCGCTGGTCACCTGGTTGGTGCGGTTGCCCGCCTCCATCATGCGGTAGCGGATGCCGCTGAAAGTCGTCGGCAGGCCGGCAGCGCTCAGCGGCGCGCGGAACTTCTCCGGCAGCAGGCTAACCGGCAGGTTGCGGATGCGCTGTGGATTGGGGCTCAACACATAATCGCTCTTGGCCTGCGACTGCACCAGTTCAAGGAAGACCTGGTGATCGGCGCTGGCCTGGAACGTGGCGCGGCCGATAAAGCCGATCTTGCTGGCCTTCGGATAAATCTCGGTATCTTCCATGTAGTCATAGCTGCAACCGAGTTTGCCGCCCGGGCCTTTCGGCGCATACACCGTGGCCGGCGGCGCGCAATCGGGCGCGCTTGGGTTGATGCGGTTGGCGGTCGAACCGGCCGGCAGCACGCCGGCTGCAATCAGGGCTGCGCGCTGGGCGCTGGAGATATCGATATTGGCCGGATAGGTATTACTGGACATGAGCGCCGGCAGATTGGCCGCCAGCGGACGCTCTTGAATGAAGTCGCGCTGGCTGGAGCGCAGCGAATCGAGCTTCTGCACATCGAGCACGCCGAACAGGTTGAAGCGGTCGTTCTGCAGATTGCCATGGCCGGCACTGATACTGGCGGTGCGCTTGCCCGCGCCGCCTTCCTGCGTGCCCGCCACGGAAGCATTCATCTCCACGCCGGTATAGTCTTTGCGGGTGATGAAGTTAATCACGCCGCCAATCGCATCGGTGCCGTAGATCGCGGACGCGCCGTCTTTCAGCACTTCCACGCGCTGGATCGCACCGGCCGGGATGTTATTCAAATCGACGCCGGCGTTATCGCCAGGCGACGCAAAGTTGGCGAGGCGGCGGCCGTTCAGCAGCACCAGCGTGGACGAGACGCCGATACCGCGCAAGTTCGCGCCGTTGAAACCGCGCTGGCCCGAGGTGCCGTCGGTGATGCTGGCGCCGTCCGACAGCGGCGCGGTATTCGCGCTGATATTCTTCAGCAGTTCTGCGGCGGTGGTCACGCCGCTCTTATCAATGTCGTCACGGCCAATGATCTGCACCGGCAGCGCGGTCTCGGCGTCGATACGCTTGATCGACGATCCGGTAATCTCCACGCGCTGAATCTTTTGCGGCTCGTCTTGTGCTTGAACCGGCAGCGCTACCGCCGCCGTCACGCCCACTGCGAGCTTCAGTGCCAATTTCTTCTTATGATGCAGACTCATTCCCCACTCCCTGTTGAAATTGCGGTTATGACGCGCCGCTTTTCGCGGTGCGCTTCTTCACCTTCTTGGTGTTGGTTCCTGCTGCGCCGTACAGGTAGGCGGCAATCGCCTCCGTCAAGCGCGCAGCTTTTTCTACGTTGTCCTGGTTCGAGACCATCAGCGACACCGCCAAGGCCTCGATTACTGCTACTGCCGCCGTTGCGCTGCTCGGCAGCACCGCATGGCTGCTGGTCGCGTACAGCACATGCTCAGACACTTCCACCAGCGGCGACGCTGGCGCATCGGTAATCGAAATCACGGTGGCCTTGCGGTCGCGCGCATACTGGGCCAGGCGAATCACGTCCAGCGCATAGCGCGGGAACGAGATCACCACCAGCACATCGCCCGATCCGATGTTGGCCAAGTGACCCGCCGCCACCTCGGTGCCGCCCGCCGCTGCCGCCTCCACCACGTGATGGCAGAACGGCTGCAAGTGCAGCGTCAGCAAACCGGCCAAATGCGACGACAGGCCAAAGCCCAGCACATACACGGTGCGCGCCTTGCTCAGCTTTTGCACCACCTGCTTCATCTCTTGCTGCGACTGGTTATTGCGCGTATTGCTGATATTCGCCAGCGCGTATTCCATGCTTTCATCGCCGGGCCACACGGCGCCCTTGCGGTTCTCAATCGAATGCCGCAGCTTGTCCACCGGCTGCATTTCCGTGTGCAGCGTTTCAGCCACTGCGCTGCGCATGGCGGCGTAGTTACTGAAGCCGATGTCGCGCGCAAAGCGGCTGATGGTAGCGTTGGACACCTGGCACACTTCCGCCATCTCGTCGATCTTCAGCGCCGCCACTCGCAGCGGATTGCGCAGCAGGTATTCCGCGATGCTGCGGTTCGACGCCGAGCCTTCGGCCAGCACGCCAGATAACCGCTGGCCCAGTTCCGAATGCGCAAACGCCACTTCCGCCGTATTCACTGATTTCATGCAGCTCTCCTTTTCCGAAAGGTGTAAGCATACTTTCATTTTCGGAAAATTTGGAATTCGATTTGCAGGCAACTTTAGCAACGCCAAAAACAAAACTCAACAACTTTCTGTAAATTTGCTTACATCGATTTACTTTGTGTAAATTGCGATACATAATCGACTGCATTCCAACCAACGCGCCCCAAAGCAGGGCAGCCCATCACCATGAGAGTGCAAAAACATCCGATCTCGGCGCCGCACAGCAGTGCCGCGTATGAACTAAGCAGTTTTCATTTCGGCCCCGCCGCCGAGAAGCGGGTCTACATACAGGCCTCTCTGCATGCAGACGAAGTACCGGGCATGCTGGTGGCGCAGTTTCTGCGCCGCCGTCTGACGGAATTGGAGAACGAGGGCAGGCTGCGCGCCGAGATTGTGCTGGTGCCAGCAGCTAATCCGATCGGTCTGGCGCAAGCGGTGCACGGCGCACCGTTCGGCCGCTTCGACCTGCGCACCGGCGTCAATTTCAACCGCGCTTACCGGCACGTTGCCGCTGAATTGAAGCAAACCCTGGAAGGTGAACTAGGCGACGACGCAACAGCCAATGTCCGCACCATCCGCCGTCACGCGCGCGCCGCGCTGGCCGCATGGCGCCCGGCCGATGACGCTGAAACGCTGAAGAAAACCCTGCTGGAACTGGCGATCGGCTCGGACATCGTGCTGGATCTGCACTGCGACAACGAGGCCGTGCTGCACATCTACAGCGGCACGCCGCTGGCTGCCGCAATTGCCCCATTGTCGGCGCTGATGGAATCGCACGCCACGCTGCTGACCACTGAGTCGGGCGGTGAGCCGTTCGACGAAGCTTGCAGCCGCGTGTGGTGGGAATTAGCCCAGCATTTCGGCGAGCGCCATCCCATCCCAGTCGCCTGCGTGGCCGCCACCATTGAACTGCGCGGCGAACGTGACGTCAGCGAACGACTGGCCGAGCGCGATGCGGAAGCCATCCTGCGCTACCTTGCCTTGAACCGCATGCTGGAACTTGAGGCCAACGATGAAAATCCGCTTCCATCGCCGCTGTGCGCGGCCACCGACCTGGAAGCCGTGCAGCCGCTACTCGCACCACAGGCCGGCGTGCTCCTGTACCGCAAAGAGCTGGGCGACCGCGTGGAAGCCGGCTCCGTGATTGCAGATTTAATCGATCCTGTCAGCGGCCAAACCACCCATGTGCGTACCAGTGTGGCGGGCGTGTTCTTCGCCCGCAGCGCATATCGCCACGTCCTGCGCGGCATGAATATCGGCAAAGTCGCCGGCCGTAACGCCTTCCGCGAAGGCAAACTCCTGAGCCTCTGATCATGAAAAAATTTAAACTTCCGCACACCTTTGTGCTGCTATTCGCCATTCTAGTGCTGATTGCCGCCGCTACCTGGCTGGTGCCGGGCGGCCGCTATGAAACGCACACTGTGAACGGCAAGCAGTTGGTCGATCCAGCCAGCTTCCAATACGTGACCGCCGCGCCGCAAGGGCCGGTGCAGTTACTGATGGCGCCAATCAAGGGGTTTACCGAAGCGGCGCTGATCATCGGCTTTGTGCTGATTGTCGGCGGTGCGTTCGCAGTGCTGCAAAAGACTGAGGCGATTGAGGCACTAATCCGCAGCATCGCCCGCGCACACAAGCAATCGCCGTTGGTACGGGCGGCGTTGATACCGGTGTTCGTCACCATGTTCTCGCTGGGCGGTGCGACCTTCGGCATGAATGAGGAAGCGATTCCGTTCGTGCTGCTGTTCGTGCCGCTGGCGCTGGCCTTGGGTTATGACTCGATAGTCGGCGTGGCGATTCCATTTGTCGGCTCGCAGGTCGGCTTTGCTGCGGCGTTCCTGAATCCATTCAACGTCGGCATTGCGCAAGGGATTGCGGGCATCCCGGTGTTTTCGGGCATCGGCTACCGGCTGCTGGTGTGGGCGCTGGCGACGGCGATCACCATCGCCTTCCTGATGTGGTACGCGGCGCGCGTGAAAGCAGCGCCGCAAAGCAGTCCAACATATCTGCTGGATCAGGAAATTCGCAGCAACGCGCCGGCCAATGACGACCACGCCGCGCTTACGCGCACGCACCGCGTGGTGCTGTGGATTTTTGCCGCGACGCTGGCTGCCATGGTGGTCGGCGTGGTGCACTACGGCTGGTTTATCGAAGAAATTGCGGCGCTGTTTCTGGCGATGGCCATCGTGGTCGGCATCGCCGGGAGGCTGGACTCCGACACGCTGGTCGCCGCCTTCATCCAAGGCGCACGCGACCTGGTCGGCACCGCGCTGGTCATCGCGCTTGCCCGCGCCGCCATGGTGCTGGCGCGCGACGCCCACATCATCGACACCATGCTGCACGCACTTATGCCACTGGTGGCGTCATCGAGTCCCGTCTTCGCCGCACAGAAAATGTTCGTGATGCAGAGCGTGATCAACTTCTTCATCCACTCCGGCAGCGGCCAAGCCGCGCTGACCATGCCGATCATGGCGCCGCTGGCGGACTTGGTTGGCGTGACGCGGCAGACGGCAGTACTGGCCTACCAATTCGGCGAGTTCACGACTCCGATGATCCCCACCTCAGGCATCACCGTCGGCGTCCTCGCCCTCGCCCGCATCCCTTGGCTGACATGGGCAAAATGGATGATCCCCCTGCAAGTCGCCTATGCCATCCTGGCGATGCTGCTACTTATCCCTCCCTGCCTTCTGAACTGGCAGTAGCAGTCACTCCTCCTCGCGGCGGCGCAGTTGTTCCATGTAGTTGTAAACGGTGAAGCGGGAGACCTGGAGTGCGGCGGCGGCACGTTCTACGCCGCCTTTGACGATGAACAGGCCACGCCGCTGCATCGCGCCGACGGCCTGGATTTTCTCTTCGCGCTTCATGGTCTCGGCGCTGCCGCCGGGGCCGACCGCTTCGCTGATGATCTCTTGCATTAGCGTGTCCATTTGCGATTCGGGCGGTGCGACGGCCGGCGTTGGCGTCACAGCCGCCACCATCGGCTTCAGCATCTGCGACAGCCAGCCATGCGCCGCCTGGAAACCGCTCATATCGGCGTTGAGGCACAAGGTGGCAAACGGCTCGCCGCTCGCGTCGCGGAAAATCGCCGAGGCCGAGCGCAGCTCGCGTCCATCGGCCGTCACTGTCACATAATCCTCTACGAGACTGTGCACCGCGCCGTCCTTTGATTTCAAACGCGTGGCCGCCGCAAAACCGCGATCATTCTGCGGCCCTTCCAGCACCGAGCTGCCCACGCTGCGCCCCGAGATATGACCATTGGCGATGGCGATCACCGAGTTTTCCGGCTTGCTCACATCGTGCAGCACCACTTCCAAATGCGGCCCCGCCATGGCCGCCAGCATCGGCACCACCGGCCGCAAGGCATTGATTACGGCCGCGCGCTCGGCGGCCAATGAAACAGCTTTCATCAAAATCTAACAATTTGTTGATTAATGCGTTTATTTTCCCACTTTTTAAACAAACTGTTTATAATTTTTCGGGATAAGGAGATCGCCATGACATTCAAACGCCTCACCGCCGCCTTGGCGCTGCTGGTCAGCGCAGGCTTCGCCCACGCCGCCGATGCGGAGTTCTACAACAAGGGCAATCCGCCCGGACGCCCGTTCTCGCTGGCGGTTCGCACTGGCGACTACGTCTTCCTCTCTGGCCAATTGGGCACCGACGACAAGGGCTTGGTGGCCGGCGGCTTTGAAGCGCAATCACGAAAGGCGATGGACAACGTGGCCGACATCCTGAAAGGCATGGGCCTTGGCATGGACAACGTCGTCAAGTGCACCATCATGATCGCGGACATGAACAAGTGGGCGGACTTCAATAAAATCTACGTCAGCTACTTCAAGCCGAACCGCCTGCCGGCACGCAGCGCGCTCGGCGCCAACGGTCTCGCACTCGGTGGCGAAATCGAAGTTGAATGCATGGCCTACGCGCCGGTAGCCAAATGACCAGCCGCCGCACCTTCCTGCACAGCGCAGCCGCCGCAGGCGTTGCCTCGCTGGGCCTCCCCGCCCTCGCCGCTGCACCATCCCTGCGCGACAAGCGTCCGCTGATCATCGATGCGCTGGGCAGCATTGACAACATCAATCTGTCAGCCGCGCTGCGCGATAGCGCCGCCAGTGATTTCGGCATCGACGCCCGCGCCTTGGCCGACGCCAAGGCCTCCGGCCTGAACGCCTTCAACATGACCATCGGCCACGTTTTCGGCGACGGTGATCCATATGAAAAAAC
Organism: Duganella rivi; assembly: GCF_009857435.1. GTDB lineage: Bacteria > Pseudomonadota > Gammaproteobacteria > Burkholderiales > Burkholderiaceae_D > Rugamonas > Rugamonas rivi. The sequence goes on along the minus strand of NZ_WWCK01000003.1, from coordinate 290,364 downwards.
GCTAGCCGACGTCCACGCCTGGAACGCCTTCATCCAGAGAAAATCCGCCGACCTGCTGCTGGTGCGCAGCGCCGCCGACATCAAGCGCGCGCAGGCCGACGGCCGCATCGGCGTGATCCTCGGCTTCCAGAACGCCGCCATGATGGGCAAGGATGCACGCCGCGTGGAGAGCTTCGCCAAGGGCGGCGTACGCGTGATCCAGCTGACCTACAACGGCGCGAATCAGCTGGGCGACGGCTCGATGGTTCCAACCAACAAAGGCCTCACTCCTTTCGGCCGCGAAGTGGTAGCTGAACTAAACCGCAACCGCATCCTCGTCGACTTGAGCCACAGCGGCGAACAAATCTGCCTCGATGCCGCCGCCGCATCCAAGGCCCCGATCATCATCAGCCACACCGGCTGCCGTGCACTGGCAGACCTGCCGCGCAATAAGACCGACAAGGAATTGCGGCTGGTTGCCGAAAAAGGCGGCTTTGTCGGCATCTATTTCATGCCGTTCCTGGCGGTGGGCCGTCAGCCAATGGCGGCTGACCTGATCGCCCACATCGAACACGCCATCAACGTTTGCGGCGAAGACCATGTAGGCATCGGCACCGACGGCACCGTACCCCAGATCGACGATATGCCAACCTATATGAAAGGTTTGGAAGAAGAAGTCCGCCAGCGCCGCGCCGCCGGCATTAGCGCGCCGGGCGAGCGGCCCGACATCGTGCCCTTCCTGCCTGACCTGATGGGCAGAGACAAATTCTGGAAGCTGGCCGACTTGCTGGCCAAGCGTGGCCATAGCAGCAGCCGCATTGAAAAAATCCTCGGCACGAACTTCCTGCGTGCGGCCGACGGAGTATGGAGCTAATATGAACTTGAAGTACGCAGCAATTGCCATCGCAGTAATGTTCGCAACCGTCCACGCGGCGGAAGAGAAACCGAAAGCCAACACCCAGCAAGACCGCCTGAATAAACTCAACGGCTTGGCACTGGGCCGCGTAATCTACAGCGGCGCCACGCTCATCGACGGCACCAGCGCCGCCCCGCGCTCGGGCATGACTATCATCGTCAAAGACGACCGCATTGAAGCCGTGCTGCCGACCACCCAACTAACCGCGCAGCAAAAAGACGGCGCGCGCATCGTCGACGTGGCAGGCCAGTATGTACTGCCGGGCCTCATCGATTCGCATGTCCACTACGCCACCAATCCAGACCGCCCATACGCGGAAGCGGAATTGAAGCGCAATATCTACGGCGGCGTCACCGGCGTGCGCGATATGGCGGGCGACGCCCGCGAACTGGCAGGCCTGTCGCGCGACGCCCTGCTCAACCGCATTCCATCGCCGGACGTGTTCTATGCCTCGCTGGTGGCCGGCCCGAGCTTTTTCAAAGACCCGCGCACCGTGGTCGCGGCACTGGGCACGCAGCCGGGAACCGTGCCGTGGCTGTACGCAGTGGACGACAAGACCAAGCTGCCGCTGGCAATCGCCCAGGCACGCGGCACCGGCGCCACCGGCATGAAAATCTATGCCAACCTGCCGGGCACCCTGGTACGCAAGCTGATCGCCGAAGCCAAATCGCAGAACTTCCCGGTCTGGACGCACATGCAGGTCTACCCTGCCTCGCCTTACGATTCGCTGGGCGCGACCGCTATCTCCCACGTCTGCATGATCGCCCGCCATGTACGCGAACAAGGCAAAACCGCCTACGGCCATAACGGCGAGCCATCGTACCAAGGCTTGACCGCAGAAGACCCGGGCATCAAAAAGTACATCGCCGCACTGGCCGAATCCGGCACCATCATGGACGCTACCCTTAGTGTGTACAAGAGCGAAGGCCCGCACTGCCACATCGAACTGGCCGGCGACATCACCCGCGCCATGCACAAGGCAGGCATCAAGATTATCGCCGGCACCGACACCGACAACACCGGCGAAGACGCGTTCCCGGTCGTCGATCACGAACTGGAAAAGCTGGTAAAGTACGTCGGCTTCACGCCGCAGGAAGCCATCATCGCCGCCACCGCCAATGCCGCCGAGGCCTTGGGCAAGCAGAAGGAGTTCGGCACGCTGGAAGCAGGCAAGTACGCCAACATGGTGTTCCTCCAGCGCGATCCGCTGCAAGACATCGCCAATGTGCGCTCGGTGATATTGACCGTCAAGCGCGGCCACGAGTTCGCGCGCGCCGACTACAAGTTCACGCCATTACCTGTGCACGAAGACTAAGTTATGCGAGAATCAATTTTTGATCTCGCATAGGAAGGCAGATGAGTGAACTAAAGCGCGGCCTGAAAAGCCGGCACATTCAGTTAATCGCGCTGGGCGGCGCCATCGGCACCGGCCTGTTTCTCGGCATCGCACAGACCATCCAGATGGCCGGGCCGTCTGTGCTGCTCGGCTACGGCGTGGCCGGGCTGATAGCCTTCTTCATCATGCGCCAGCTGGGCGAAATGGTGGTAGACGAACCGGTGGCCGGCTCCTTCAGCCACTTCGCCGACAAGTACTGCGGCCACTGGGCCGGCTTCATGGCAGGCTGGAACTACTGGGTCTTGTATGTGCTGGTCAGCATGGCCGAGCTGTCGGCGGTCGGCATCTACATTCAATACTGGTGGCCGGCCGTACCGACGTGGGTGTCGGCGCTGGCCTTCTTCGCCATCATCAACGCCATCAGCCTGTTCAACGTCAAAGCCTTCGGCGAGATGGAGTTCTGGTTCGCGATTATCAAGGTGCTGGCGATCGTCGGCATGATCGTGTTCGGCGCCTACCTGCTGATCTCCGGCGACGCCGGCCCGCAGGCCACGGTGGCCAACCTGTGGCAGCATGGCGGCTTTTTCCCGCACGGCGTGAGCGGATTGGTGATGGCGATGGCCGTCATCATGTTCTCCTTCGGCGGACTGGAACTGATCGGCATCACCGCGGCGGAAGCGGACAACCCGACTCATTCCATTCCGAAGGCGACTAATCAGGCGATCTACCGCATCCTGATTTTCTACATCGGCGCGCTGGGCATCCTGCTGTCGCTGTACCCATGGGAGAAAGTGGTCACCAGCGGCAGCCCGTTCGTGCTGATCTTCCATGCGCTGAACAGCAACCTGGTGGCGCATGTGCTGAACGTGGTGGTGCTGACCGCCGCGCTGTCAGTCTACAACAGCGGCGTGTACTCGAATACCCGCATGCTGTACGGCCTGGCCAAGCAAGGCAACGCACCGCAATCGCTACTGAAAGTCAACGCGCGCGGCGTGCCCTTGACGGCGCTCGGCGTGTCGGCGGTGGCCACCGGCATCTGCGTGGCAGTCAACTACTTCATGCCGGCCAAGGCCTTCGGCTTCTTGATGGGACTCGTCGTATCGGCGCTGATCATCAACTGGGGCTTGATCAGCTGGATCCACCTGCGCTTCCGCGCGCAGAAGAAGGCGGCTGGCCAGGTGACGGCGTTCCAGAGCCTGGGCTACCCGCTGACCAACTACCTGTGCCTGGCCTTCCTCGCCGCCATTCTGGTAGTGATGTACCTGACGCCGGACTTGCAACTGTCGGTATATCTGATCCCTGCATGGCTGGCCATACTGGCCCTTGGATATAAGCTCGGCGTTAAAAAAGCTTAACAACTTGGTATCAGTTCCAAGTTACAATCCCGGATGCTCCGGCATGTGCCGGCCTTCCGGGATTATCCATGCTATCTCGTATCGTCCTCCTGCTGCTTGCCCTGCTGCCGTGCCTTGCGCGCGCGCTCACTCCGCACACGCCTCTCCACGACTATAACCGCGCCAGTTGGCTTACCAAGGACGGCGCGCCGCCGGAAATCGTCAGCATGGCCCAGACCAAGGACGGCTGGCTATGGATGACCGGCCCCTATGGCTTGCACCGATTCGACGGCGTGCGCTTCGAAAAAGTCCGTCTTCCCTTGGCTGAAAATACCGCGCGTAGCCGCGTGGGCTTCATCCGCGCGCATCCAGACGGCGACTTGTGGCTATCGTATTTCTACGGCGGCGGCCTCTCGGTGCTGCATCCGAACGGCAAGCTGGAAGACATCGTCTCCATCGGCAAACTACCTACCGTATCCCAACTGGCATTTGACGACAATGGCGATATATGGGCCGTGTCACACGGGGGCGCGTTCCGCATCCAGCCAGGCAAGGTGCAGCGACTGGGCGCCGAGCAAGGCCTTCCAGGGGATGTCCACGATGTGCGCATTGACCGCTATGGGCGGATATGGGTGGCCGGAGCGCAAGCCGTGTATTTGTATGACCGTGCAAGTGGCAAGTTCGAAGCAGTGCGCGAGCTGCCAATGCGAACCTCGCTGATCGAATCACCGGATGGCCGCATCTGGAGCGCCAACTTTCAGAAAATAGAAGCGCTGCCGGCGCCCACCGATCCCGCAGCCCGCATGGCCGCGCCCAACTTGAGCAGTGCACCGGGCTTCGGCTCCGACTGGGTCGCTCGCTTTGACCGTGACGGCAACCTGTGGCAGCTCAAGTGCCCGAACGATATGTGCGTCACGCCAGCGCCGGTGGTGGCCAGCACCTCCGTCATTATCCCGGCGCCGCAAGCACCGGCACAGCTCAAGCCTGCTCCGGGCACGACCAATTACGCCGGTAACGCCATACTTGAAGACCGTGAGCACAATATCTGGGTAGCGACGCTGGATGGCCTGGATCGCTACCGCGACAACCGTCTGCAGCGTATCCGCATCTCCAGCAGCCGCACTGCTTCGAGCATGGTCACGGACGATACTGGCCAAACCTGGGTCTCCGATCCGTTTAATGCAGCAGTGTGGCGCATGAAAGGCGGCGCAGAACCCGAACGCGACCCGACGCCAGCGTTCCTCGTCAGCACCGATTTTGGCGGCGCCCTGCTGCTCGTTGGCGCTTACGACATCGAGCGCCGCCACCAGGGCAAGGTTGAAAAAATCGCCTACCCCGCCATCCCCGGCCCCGACGGAAAACCGCAAGCCATCGAGCCATGGGGCGTCACCGATGACGGCAAGCGCCTTTGGCTCATGGGCAAACAAACCGGCCTGATAGCGCGTGTGAACGGTCAATGGCTGCCACGCGCCAAGTTTAATATCCCGAAGCGCATCGTCCTGGGCGTGGCCGGCAACAAGCCAGGACAGATGTGGATGGCCACCGGCGACAACACCGTTGAACTACTCGATGAAAACGACAAGCTGACGGCCTATCCGTCTCCCATAATCGGCACTCCCACTGGCCTCTTCTCTGAAGAGGATACCGTCGTCGCCGGCGACCAGGGCTTGGCGGTTTTCATCGAGGGCAGCTTTCAACTGTTGACTGCCACCGACCCGGAAGTGCTGCAGGAGATTTCCGGCTTCGTTGTCACCCCGGATGGCGACCGCTGGCTGAACGGCGGCAAGGGCCTGGTTCACGTGCGCCACGCCGATTGGAAAGCTGCTTTGACCAACCCGGAGCTGCCGCTGCGTTTCGAGCTATTCGGCCTGCGCGATGGTTACGTCGGCAAGGCCATGCTGTTCAGCCGCCATCCGAGTGCGCGGCTGGACAAGGATGGCAATCTCTGGCTATCCAGCACCGCCGGCATCCTGCGGCTGGACACCCGCGCCATTCCGCGCAATGCAGTAGCGCCGATCGCCAAACTCGAAGGCCTACATACCGGCGCCGCCAGCTACAAGATTCAGCCAGGGCTGGCCTTGCCTCCCGGGTCGACGAACGTCAACTTCACCTATACCGCTGCCAGCCTGCGCCAGCCGGAAGCGGTGCGCTTCCAATACCGCCTGGATGGCGCGGATAGCGATTGGCAGGACGCCGGTTCACGCCGCGCCGCCTACTACACCAATATGAGTCCCGGCGCTTATCGCTTCCGCGTGCGCGCCGCCAATGAAGACGGCTTGTGGAGCGAGCAGCCGGCGGCCGTCGACTTCGAGATTCCAGCCACTTTCACGCAAACGCCGTGGTTCAAGGCGATCTGCGTGCTGGCGGCGGCACTGCTGCTTTACCTGCTTTATTGGTACCGGCTGCGCATCGTCACCGCGCGGCTCGAGGAAAGGATGGAAGTACGCTTGGCCGAACGCGAACGCATCGCCCGCACCCTGCACGACACCTTCCTGCAAAGCGTGCAAGGCGTGGTGCTGCGGCTCGACGCGGCGGTCGATACGCTGCCCGATGACAGCGCCGCCCGCAAATCGCTGTCGGCGGTGCTCAACAGCGCGCGTGACAGCATCAGCGAGGGCCGCGCCCAGGTGCATGAGCTGCGCTCGGCCGATGTCGACGAGGTGGAAAGCCGCCTGCGCGACGTCGCCGCCCTGCTCTCGGCCAGCTATCCCGGCGTGCAGTTCGCACTGGCCGCCAGTGGTGCGCGCACCGCGCTGCAGCCGCACATCGTTGACGAGGTTAGCGAAATCGGCTGCGAGGCAGTGCGCAATGCTTACCAGCACGCGCAGGCGGCGCAGATCGAAATCCAGCTCAATTACGCGCCGCAGCAATTCACACTGGTAGTGCGCGACAACGGCAAGGGTATGTCGCCGGCGCCGGCGCAAGGCCACTGGGGCTTGGTCGGCATGCGCGAGCGCGCCGCCCGTATCGGCGCGGCGCTGGAAGTCAACAGCACGCCCGGGCAAGGCAGCAGCGTGACGTTGATGCTATCGGCCGCACGCGCCTATGCCGGCAAGAAGCAGCCCTGGTGGCGGCGTTGGTTCAGCAAATGATGAAACGCTCGATCAAGCACTGGATCACAACAGTATACCTGTTGCTAACACCATGCCTCGCCTCCGCGCTGAACCCCAGCACGCCGCTACAGGACTATCACCACACCACGTGGACGGCAAAGGATGGCGTGCCGACCAACATCGACAGCATCACGCAGACTCGCGACGGCTGGCTATGGATGACATCCGTATCTGGCTTGCACCGTTTTGATGGCGTGCGCTTCGAGCGCTACCACCTGCCCGGATCCGAGCAGCCATTGCGGCGGCGCCCCGCTTCAATTCGGGCTATGCCCAACGGCGATCTGCTGATTAGCTATTTTTTAGGGGGCGGCCTGTCGCTGCTGCACCCGGACGGCACGCTGGAAGACCTGGCCAAACCGGGTACCGGCATCGAAGCGTTCAACGCACTGACTTACGACGATGCCGGTAATATCTGGCTGGCTGCGCCCAGCGGCATGCATCACTACAGCGGCGGCAAATGGCGCTTGCTGGGCAAAGAACACGGCCTGCCAAATGGCGCCGTCGATGATATACGATTCGATCGTCAAGGCAATCTGTGGCTGCTCAACACCGATAGCGTCTTTGTGTACGACCGCGCCGCCGATAAATTTAATCCTGTGCTCGACGTGTCGGGATTCACTGGCCTGCTGCCGGCACTTGATGGCCGCATGTGGGTCATCAGCCACGAGAGCGCACGGCTCTTACCCGTGCCGCCCGCCACCGGGCAGCGGCCCGTCATCCCCATGCCGGGCGCCTACCCTAACCAACCCGCCATGTTCGACCGCGATGGCAATCTGTGGAACAGCAAGTGCCCTATAGGCTTGTGCCTTACAGCCAACGCCGCCAAGCGCACTTCTGACCGCATTGACTTCTCCGCCGCGAGTTCGCGCCTGAACCAGCCGTGGCAAATGTCGTCGCTGAGCGTCAATCTGATATTGGAAGACCGCGAGGGCAATATCTGGGTCGCCACCAAGGCCGGGCTGGAACGTTTCCGCGATACCGCGCTAACGACTGTGCATGTGCCGGGGAGTTACGACATGTTCTCGCTCAATCAGGACGACGCCGGCCAAGTGTGGGTAGTCGACGCCGCCAACGACACCGCTTGGAAGGTTTCAGCCAACAGCCCGCCGGTAGCCGATCGCACGCAGCGCTACCACGTGTCGGCCAACGACCGTAACGGCGGCCTGCTGCTGGCCACCGATGCGGAGATTGAGCGCCGCTACAAAGGCACGGTAGAAAAAATTCCGCTGCCTGCGCCCAAGGGGCCAAATGGCAAACCGATACGCATGGTGGTGTGGGGGATGCAGGACAATGGCACGGTACTGTGGATGATGTCTCCGCATACCGGCTTATTGGGATGGGTCGGCGACCGCTGGCTGCCGCGCACCGCGTTTAAACTGCCGCCGCGCTTTGTGATCGGTACACCTGACAACACAGGTGGATCATGGCTGGCGCTCATCGACGGCACCATCGTGCGCTATTCGGAGGATCGTCCGCAGCCCAGCTATTCGGCCAGCACCATAGGCCAGCCAACAGCGATGTTCAGCCGGGAACACGTGATCGCGGCAGGCGACCGAGGCATGGCCGTGTTCAAGGATAACGCTTTCCATCAACTGCGCATCGATGTCCCGGAGCTGCTGTCGAATGTCTCTGGCATGGCCATCACCAGCAATGGAGACCGCTGGTTCAATGGCGCCAGGGGATTGCTGCATGTGCGCAGGGCCGACTGGCTGGCCAGCGCAGCCCAGCCATCCCAACCCTTGCGCTACAAGCTGTTCTCGCTGCACGACGGTTATCGCGGCGAAGCCACGCTCGGTAATCGCTTGCCCAGCATGTTGGCCGACAAGGATGACCGCCTTTGGATCAGCGGCACCGGCGGCCTGATGTCGCTCGACACCCGCAATATCGTGCGCAACCCGGTAGCGCCAGTGGTCTTCGTGTCGCGCATCTCGACGCTGGACGGCGCCGGCTACGCGGGCAAGGGCAAAGTCACGCTGCCGGCCGGCGCGCATAGCTTCAACATCCACTACACCGCGCCGAGCTTGCGCCAGCCCGAAAAAGTGCGCTTCCAATATCGGCTCGACGGCGAGGATAACGGCTGGCAGGACGCCGGCAACAGCCGCTCGGCCTTCTACACCGGCATGAGTCCCGGCCTGTATCGCTTCCACGTGCGCGCTGCCAATGAAGACGGCGTATGGAGCGAAAAGCCGGCCACCATCGAATTCGAAATCCCCGCCACCTTCACGCAAACCTGGTGGTTCAGGGCAGGCTGCGTGCTGGCGGCGGCTGCGCTGCTCTACCTGATCTACCTTTACCGCCTGCGCGTCGTCACCGCACGACTGGAGGAACGCATGGAAGTGCGGCTGGCCGAGCGAGAACGCATCGCCCGTACCTTGCACGACACCTTCCTGCAAAGCGTGCAAGGCGTGGTGCTGCGGCTCGATGCGGCAGTCGATACCCTGCCCGACGACAGCGCCGCGCACAAATCCCTGTCGGCAGTGCTCCATAGCGCGCGCACCAGCATCAGCGAGGGCCGCGCCCAGGTGCACGAGCTGCGCTCGGCCGATATCGACGAGGTGGAAAGCCGCCTGCGCGATGTCGCCGCACTGCTGGCCAACAGCTATCCCGGCGTGCAATTCGCGCTGGAGGTAAGCGGCCAACGCACCGCTTTGCGCGCCACCGTGGTCAACGACATCAGCGAAATCGCCAGCGAGGCGCTGCGCAACGCCTACCAGCACGCGCACGCCGAGCGGATCGATGTCCAGCTCGATTACGCGCCGCAGCAATTCACACTGCTGGTGCGCGACAACGGCCAAGGCATGGCGCCGGCGCCGGCGGCCGGCCACTGGGGCCTGGTCGGCATGCGCGAGCGCGCCGCCCGCATCGGCGCCGCACTGGAGATCAGCAGTACCCAGAATGAGGGCAGCGACGTTAAAATGTCGCTCTCGGCGCGCCGCGCTTACGCGGACAGCCACACACCGTGGTGGCGCCGCCTGTTTGGAAAGTAAGCATGACCGCATCAACACTCGTCCGCAGCGCCCTTGCAGCATGGGCCGCGCTGGCCATCGCGCTGGGCCTGTGCGGCCCGGCGCAAGCCCTCAATCCCGACATTCGCCTGAACGATTACAACCACGCCTCGTGGAGCACGCGCGACGGCGCGCCCGGAGAAATTACCACCATGGCGCAAACGCCGGACGGCTGGCTGTGGCTAGGCACCACCACCGGCTTATACCGCTTCGACGGCGTGCGCTTCGAACGTTATGAGCCGCCGGCCAAGGGGGAAGTAGCCAGGCGCCGCATCGGCGAGCTGCGCTCCGCTGCCAATGGCGACTTGTGGATCAGCTACTCGGTCGGAGGCCTGTCGGTACTGCACAAGGACGGCAGGATCGATGACATCCAACCGCTGGATGGGCCAGTCGGCAATGTAAAGACGCTGGCCGTCGACCACGATGGCTGCACGTGGATTGCCGGCGGCCGTGGTTTTTTCCGCTACGCGCACGGCCAATTGCAAAAGCTGAGCGCCGAACAGGGACTGCCACCGGAGAGCATCAGCAGCGTACTACTGGATCAGTACAATCAAATCTGGGCGTTGTACAGCGATGGCCTGTATCGCCTCAACCGCGCCAGCGGCAAGTTCACACAGGCGCTGGCCTACCAGGGCGGCGCCGCCCTGACCCAGTCGCCAGACGGCCGCCTATGGATCACGTCGCGACAAGAGATGCTGCCGCTGCCGCAGGAGAAAACCCTGCCGCCGGGCCAGCGGCACATCCTGCCGCGTCCCGCGCTGTTCAACTCACTCGAATCGATGCCCGGCGCGCAGTTCGACCAGGAGGGCAACCTGTGGAGCCGCTACTGCCCTGAGACGCTGTGCGTCGTGGCCCGCGCCGGCCAGCACCAGGGCGGCCCGTTAATCGTCAGCAGTGCCGCCACCGACAAGGTAGCCGCACCATTGGCGCTCACTTCGCGCACCACCAACGGCATATTGGAAGACATCGAGGGCAATATCTGGGTCGCCACCCAAACAGGGCTAGATCGCTTTCGTGAAAACAGTTTAATCCCGGTGCGCCTGCCGGTTGCCAGCGGCGCGTTCTCCATGGCGGGCGATAGCGAGGGCGGTGTATGGCTGTCCGACGCCTACAACAAGATCACGTGGAAACTGGCGGCCAACCAGGCGCCGCAACGTCAGCCGGAATTTTACCGCGTGGTCGCCAACGACCGCCAAGGCGCGCTGCTGCTGGCGGAACGCGACCGCATCCAGCGCCGCCACCTGGGACTAACTAGCACCATCCCGCTGCCGCCCGGCCCCGACGGCAAGACCGATCATGACGTCATGGGATTGGTCGATGACGGCAAGGTACTGTGGATGTCGTCACCGCAGGTGCGGCTGGTCGGCCTGCTCGATGGCCAATGGCGTCCGCGCAGCGCCTTCAGTCTGCCGGACAAGATCTTCCTGGGCGTCGCAGGCCGCAATCCCGGCGAGCGTTGGCACGCAACCGGCGACGGCACCCTGGTCTTCAATGACAACGGCAAGCTTTCGAACTATGACGCCCATCACATCGGCCTCGCCACCATGATCAGCGTGAACGAAGACGTGGTCGCGGGCGGCGACAAGGGCCTGGCGGTATTCACCGGCGACGGCTTCCGCAAGCTCAAGGCCCTGCGCCCGGATCCGCTGACCAATATCTCCGGCATGGCCATCAGCGCCAACGGCGACCGCTGGTTCAACGGCAGCCAAGGCGTGGTTCACGTGCGCCGCGCCGATTGGCAGGCAGTGTTGGCGCAGCCCGGCGCAATGCTGAAGTATGAACTGCTTGGCGCGCTGGAAGGCTACAACGGCCAGGCCATGCTCGAAAACCGCCTGCCCAGCGTCTACGCCGACAAAGCGGGCAGTCTCTGGTTCATGACCAGCGCCGGCGTGCTGCGACTGTCGCCGGGCGAGCTACGCCACAACCACATCGCGCCGGTGCCGTCGGTACAAGGCGTCGATGTGAGCGACATGACTTACGCCGCAACCCATGGCCTGCGGCTGCCGCCAGGCGCGCAAAACTTCAGCATCAAATTTACCGCGCCGGGACTGGGCAAGCCAGAGGCGATGCGCTTCCAATACCAGCTTTCCGGCGTCGACGACGACTGGCAGGAAGCCGGCAACCGCCGCATCGCCTATTACACCAACGTGGCGCCGGGCAGCTACACCTTCCGCGTGCGCGCCTTCAACGACGACGGCATGATGAGCGTGGAGGACGCCCGCCTCGATTTTGAGGTAGCACCCAAGTTCGTGCAGACCACCTGGTTCAAGGCCTTGTGCCTGCTGTCCATTGCGGCTGTGCTGTACCTGCTCTACCTTTACCGCTTGCGCGTTGCGACCCGGCGCGTGGCGGCGCAAATGTCGGTGCGCATGGCTGAACGCGAACGCATCGCGCGCACACTGCACGATACCTTCCTGCAAAGCGTGCAGGCGCTGATCCTGCGCCTGGACACGGTCTCGCACGGACTGCCGGAAGACGCGCGCAACAAGCTGGCGCCGATTCTCGATCAAGCCAACAACACCGTCGAAGAAGGCCGCGACCAAGTCCACGAGCTGCGCACCGGCCGCGTGGACAATGTCGAAAGCGCAACCGAAGAAGCGGGCCGCCAGCTGCACGCCGAGCATCCGTCCACCTCCTTCGGCATCACGGCGGCCGGGCCGCGCCGCAAGCTGCAAGACACGGTGGCCGAAGAAGCATGCGAAATCGCCCGAGAAGCGCTGCGCAACGCCTTCCGCCATGCGCGCGCCAAGCGCGTGGAAGCACGCGTAATCTACGAGCAAGAGCACTTCCTGTTGCAGATCAGCGACGACGGCGTCGGCATGTCGGCAGATGCCGCAACCAAGACCCGCCACTACGGATTGACCGGAATGAAGGAGCGCGCAGCACGCGCCGGCGGCAGGCTGGAAGTCGGCGCCACCTCTGAAAACGGTGGTGTGCGCATCACTTTTAGCGTGCCGGCTCGCGCGGCGTATGCGGGTGCGCGGCGCTGGTGGCAGCGACACGGAGCGTGATTTTTTATCTACATAGTTGCTTTATCAACTACAAAACGGGCAGCTAACCTGCTACACTCTGAGGCTTTGCATCTCAAACGCAGCAGCCGTTTTTAAAAAAGCAATCATGAAAACCACCGCGCAGGCCCGGCCAAAACTCATGGTGATTCCATTCTCGCTAATGATCGCGGGGACGGCGCAAGCCCAGATTCAAGAAGTGACCGTGACGGCGCAACGCGCGCCTTCTCTGGAATCGAAAACGCCGGTGTCCATGAGCACCTTGAGCGCCGATGCTTTGACCAAGGCCGGCATCGACACGCCGGGCGACATCGGCGCGCGCCTGCCTAATGTGGAAGTGGACAACACGCCGGACGGCATGCGCATCACCATGCGCGGCGTGTCCAACAACGATGCGACTGAAAAAGGCGATCCATCGGCAGCCTTCCTGCTCGACGGGATTTACATCGCCCGCCCGCAAATTCAAAACCTGAGCTTCTACGATCTGGAACGCGTGGAAGTGCTGCGCGGCCCGCAAGGCACGCTGTATGGCCGCAACACCACGGCCGGCGTAATCAGCGTGATGTCGAAGACGCCGATCAACCGCTTCGAGGCCTGGGTCGCCACGGAATTCGGCAACTACAACAGCCGCAAACTGGCCGCCATGATCAACGTGCCGGTCAACGATATGCTGTCGCTGCGCGCCGCCATGTCGGCCAACAAGCATGACAGCTATCTGACCAACGGTCTGAATAACGGCCGCGAATTGGGCAAGGATCGCGACGATATTTCGGCACGCCTGTCGGCGAAACTGAAAATCACGCGCGACGCCACGCTGGTCGTGCGCTATGACCGCAGCAAGGTTGATGACAACAACGACAGCTACGTCCCTGACACCAATTTCTACACCGGTGTCGCTAGCGGCAATCCGGTACCGTACAACAGCGGCACGCGTACCCGCCTGACCTACAACTTCGTCGCTCCGAACGCGGCGATCGCGCCGCAGCAGCAAGCGCACAGCTACAAGAATACCTACGGCGTCAGCGCCGACCTGTCGTGGGATCTGGGCCCGGCCACGCTGTACTACCTCGGTTCGCACCGCAGCTTCGATCACGACCAGCTGGCCAACTTCTACTACCGCGTGCAGCCTACGCTGGCGCTCAACGTGCGCGAGAGCTTCCTCGGCGACTACAAGCAGGACTCGCACGAACTGCGCATCGCCACCGAAGGCGACGGCCCGCTCAGCGCACAAGCAGGCGTGTACTACTTCCGCGAAGAGTCGTCGCAGGTCTACACCTTCCGCGACCTGGCGCTGGTTGGCCTGCCACCGTACTACGTTTTCGATCACGGCCCGACTATCTCGACCAGCAAGGCCGTCTTCGGCCAGGCCACCTACCGCGTGACCGACAAGCTGCGCGCCACCGCTGGTGCGCGCTACACCTCCGATCAAAAATCGCGTGTAGGCTCGACCAACTTCCAGCAAGGCCCGGCCTTCAACCCGGCCACCGACTTCAAGCTGTTGAACGACGCCGCCATGCGCACGCACCAGACGACCTGGCGCCTGGGCCTGGACTACGACCTCGCGCCAGGCACGCTGCTGTACGGCGCCATCGCCACCGGCTACAAGGCCGGCGGCTTTAACGACGGCTGCCTCGCCGGCTCCACGCAACTGGGACTGGGCTGCCCGGCCGCACTGGCAGTACCTGCGGCGGCGCTGTTCTATCAGCCCGAAACCGTGCGTTCCTACGAAACCGGCGTCAAGACGCGCTTCTGGGATAACAAGGCTAGCCTGAACCTGGCGGCCTTCTACTACGATTACCGCAACCTGCAATTGTCCAGCGTCGCCATCGTGTCGGGCGCGCCGCGCTTCGTCACCAGCAATGCCGGTGAAGCCAGCGTTAAAGGCCTGGAAGCCGAGGGCCAAATCGCGCCGACCGCGCAAGATCGCTTCAGCTATGCACTGGCGCTGCTCGATGCGCATTATGCTCGTTACAGCCCTGACGGCGTGCATGACTGGGCCGGCGTCAAGCTCGATCGCTCGCCATCGAACTCGCTGACGCTCGGCTATGAGCATGACTTCGGCCCATTGTCGGCTGGCGTGAGCGCGCGCCGCAGCGCGGCTTACCAGATCGCCGTGCCGGCGCAGCTGCTGCAATACCGCATTCCATCGTACACGCAGACCGACGCCACGCTGCGCTACCGCCCGCAAGGCGCGGCATGGAGCGTCACGGCACGCGTGAAAAATCTCGAAAACAAGGTGCACCCGATTTACATCGACAGCTTCGGCATGCTGACGGCAAGCGATCCGCGCACGGTAGACGTACGGCTGGACTATCGCTTCTAATCCATGCTGATGCACCTGACCCGCTACCTGCTGCTGATCCTCACGCTGGCCTTCCTGCCTTGCGTGGCCTATGCCGGTTCCGGGCCGCTGGTGCTCAATGGCCAGCACGATGTAATAGAAGCTTGGCCCGCCGTTAAAGTCATGCACGATACGGGCGGCAAGCTGACGCCGGAAGCGGCGCTGGCCGCCGTTGAACACTATGCCGTTGCCAACTCCGCCTACGCCACGCTGGGCGTGCACAAGGACGTCGTGTGGCTGCGCATTCCGGTGGCGCTGGCCGCGCATAGCGATGGCGAGTGGATCCTCAGTATCGACTACGCAGTGCTGAACCGCATCGACGTCTACGTAACGACTGAGGGCCGCATCACCCAGCATCAAGTCACCGGCAATCTGCAAGCGGACAGCGACAGCAAGCCGCGCGGCCGCGTCCCGGCAGCCCTGCTGCATCTGACGCCCGGCGCCGAACACGTTCTGCTGCTGAGGATCGAGAACGAAGGAGCGATGATCCTGCCGATCAGCTTCTCGCGTCCTGCCAGCTTCCACGGCGCTGCGCTCAACGAGCAAATGCTGCAAGGCGTGTTGACCGGGCTGAGTTTGTGCCTGCTGCTGTACAGCCTTGCGCAATGGGCCACGCTGCGCGAGCCGCTGTATGGAAAGTTTGCGCTGCTGGTGCTGGGCACCACGCTGTTCTCGGTCGAGTTCTTCGGGCTCGGACACCAATACCTGTGGAACAACAGTGCCTGGATGAGCATTCATGCCGGCGGCGTGTTCGCGCTGACCGCCTCCTGCGGCGCCTATCTGTTCGTCGAACAGGCGCTCGCGCGTCCCGGCAAGGATCGCATCTTCAGCCGCTTGATGAAGACCGGTGCGGCGCTGTGCGTCATCAGCGCCCTCGCCTATATCACCGACATCATGGGCGTGGAGACACTGGTCATCATCGTCAGCACCTTGGGCGTGATGCCGATGCTGCTCGGTCTACCGGGCGCCTACTTGCGCGCCCGCCGCGGCGATGCGGTCGGCGTCTACTTCCTGGTCGGCTGGGGCGTCAGCTTTACCTCGTCTGCGGTGCTGAGCCAGGTCATTAGCGGCAAGGTAGACGCCAACTTCTGGACGATGCACGCGCTACAGTTCGGGAATATGGTCGACATGCTGCTGTTCACCCGCATCCTCGGCCTGCGCACCAAGGCCATGCAGACCGCCATGCTGCGCGCGGAAGAAGCCACGCGCACCAAGTCCGAATTCCTAGCCCACATGAGCCACGAGATTCGCACGCCGATGAACGCCATCATCGGCATGAGCCGGCTGGCGCTGATGACCGAGCCGAATCCCAAGCTGCAAAACTACCTCGGCAAAATTCTCGGCGCGGGCGAGCACCTGCTGGCCGTGATCAACGACATTCTCGATTTCTCCAAAATTGAGGCGGGCAAGCTGGGACTGGAGTCCGTGCCATTCAACCTGCAAGAGATGCTGGATCACCTGGCCACCCTTACCGTCATCAAGTCCGACGCTGCACGCGTGGAGTTAAAGATGCGCGCCGACGCCAGCATACCGGCGCGCCTGATCGGCGACCCGCTGCGCCTGAGCCAGATCCTGATCAACCTCACCAGCAACGCCGTCAAATTCACCGAGCGCGGCGAGATCATCGTCGCCGTCGAACTAATGGACAAGACGGCGGATACCGTGGCGCTGCGCTTCTCCGTGAGCGACACCGGCATCGGCATGCGGCCATCGCAGGTCGAAGGCTTGTTCGAATCGTTCAACCAGGCCGGCGCCACCACTACCCGCAAGTACGGCGGCACCGGACTGGGACTCAGCATCTCGCGCCAGCTGGTACAGCTGATGGGCGGCGACATCAAGGTATCCAGCAGCGCCGGCATCGGCAGCCGCTTCAGCTTCATCGTCCGCCTGGGCATCGCCGACAACGGCACTACGGCAGTCGATTGGCCGCTGCATCACCAGCAGCCAGCGCGCGAACTACGCCGCTCGGATAGCGCCGGCCTGGCGATGCGTGACCTGTCGGCGCTGGACGGCGCGCGCATTCTGCTGGTGGAGGACAACGCCAACAACCGCGAGGTAGCACTGGACTTCCTGTCCGCCGCCCGTATGCAGATCGACATCGCCGAACATGGCCTCGAAGCGCTGCACATGATCGAGCAGGCGGACTACGACCTGGTACTCATGGACGTGCAAATGCGCGAAATGGACGGCTTCACCGCCACCCGCCGCATCCGCGCCATGCAACGCTGCGAGCACCTGCCTATCGTCGCCATGACTGCCTATGCGATGGCGGGAGACCGCGACAAGAGCCTGGCCGCCGGCATGAACGACCATCTCACCAAGCCTGTCGTGCCGGAGCAGTTGTTCCGCGCGCTGATTAAATGGATTCCGCCATCGCGTCTTGCCGCGCGCCGCGCACAGACCAGCGCCGCGCTCCAAATGACCCCGCCGCCGACCGACAACGCTCGCGCCGGCGCACCGCTGCCGTCGATACCGGGCGTGGATTGGCAACTGGCGCTGGAGGGGGTCGATCGCCAGCGCGCCCGCCTGGATAAGCGCATCCGCGGCTTCCTGCATGAGTACCAGCCCGCCGCGCAAACCGTACGCGAGGCGATTGCCAGCGGCCAGCACGAGGTGCTGTATAGCCTGACGCACAACCTGAAATCAACCGCTGCCTACATCGGCGCCTTCCACCTGGCCGCGCAAGCGCACGCGCTGGAGCAAGCCATGCGCACCGAGCGTCTCGACCGCATCGCCATGCTGGCCGCGGAATTGGCGGATGGGCTGGATCTCGTGGTCAGCGGCCTGTCGCAGCTGGGCGACGCACCAGCACCGCTGCGCTACCGCGACAGCGATGCGGGATTGCTGATCACCCGCCTGGAAGCTTATCTGCGCAACGACGATGCCCGTGCCGAAGACGTACTGACGGAACTGCGGGCGCTGCCGGCGGTCTTACGCCATGCGGAACCGCTATCGGCCGTCCAGCGCGCCGTAGACGACATCGAATACCAGGCTGCGCTAGCGCCGCTGAGCGCCCTGTCGCGCGCTCTGCACAACCAACTGGAAGTAAGCAAATGAATTTTGCGGGGACTCAAAAAGTGCTGGTGGCTGACGATGACATCGTCAATCGGCAAGTGCTGTCTGATCTGCTCAAGCCAGAACATACGGTGCTGCTGGCAAAGAATGGCGAACAGGCGCTGGAGCGCGCCGCGCGCCATCTGCCGGACTTGATCCTGCTCGACGTGGTCATGCCGGACATGGACGGCTATGAAGTACTGCGCCGCCTGCGCGCAGATGCGCAAACGGCACACATCACGGTGATCTTCATCTCTGGCCTTGGCCGCCCGGAAGATGAGGCCAATGGCTTGAAGATGGGCGCGGCCGACTACATCTCCAAGCCGTTCAATGAGACCGTGGTAATGGCGCGCGTGGCCATGCATTTGCAAATGGTGCGCCAGCGCCGCATGCTGGAACATTTGGCGCACGTCGACGGGCTGACCGAATTGGCCAACCGCCGCCGCTTCGACGAAGTCTACGAGGCCGAATGGCAGCGCAGCCGCCGCAGCGGCCGGCCTTTGTCGCTGGCCTTACTGGATATCGACGCCTTCAAACAATACAACGACCATTACGGCCACCCGGCCGGCGACCGCGCGCTGCGCGCCGTGGCGCGGACTGCGGCTTCCGGCCTGCGGCGGCCTGCCGATCTGGCGGCGCGCTACGGCGGCGAAGAGATAGTGCTGCTATTGCCGGACACCGAGGCAGCCCAGGCGCAGCAAGTCGTCAGCTGCATCTGCGCCGCCATCGTGGATCTGCAAATCCCGCACGAAGCCTCGGGCGTCGCGCCCGTACTCACTGTGAGCGCAGGAGGCGCAACGCTAAACAGCGCGGCACCCGAAACCTGCAGCGAACTGTTCTCCGCTGCCGACACCTTGCTCTACCAGGCCAAGAAGTCGGGCCGTAATCGCGTCGAGTGGCGGCTGGCCGTTTAGTCCAGGCGGTGCGCAGTGTGGCGTGCCAGTGTGGCGAACATCTGCTCCACGTCGATCGGCTTGGCGATGAAGTCATCCATGCCGGCGCTGGTGCACTGCTCGCGCTCCGACTCCATCACGCCGGCAGTCATGGCGATGACGGGTAGCGTTAGTCCCAACTCGCTGCGTATCTTGCGGGTAGCGGTGAAGCCGTCCATCACCGGCATCTGCACATCCATCAGCACCAGGTCGTACTGGCCATCCTTCAAGCGATCCAGCGCCAACTGGCCGTTGTCCGCTACCGTGACCGATGCCTGCGCGTGTTCCAGTATGCCCTTGGCGACGTTTTGATTGATGGGGTTATCCTCCACCAGCAAGATGCGCACACCGTTCAACGCCGGCGCGTGCGGCGCAGCGGGCACGCCGCCGCCTTGCGCGGCAGGCGCCAGCGCCGTCTGCACCGCATCGAACAGGCTCGATGCCGTCACCGGCTTGGTGAGGAAGGCGGCACTGCTGGCTTGCTCCATCTCCAGCATCAGCTTCCCGCGCCTGTAAGCGTTGACCATGCAAATCACCGGCGCCGGCGTCAGCTCCTGCACGGCGCGCATGGCCGCCACGCCATCGACCAGCACTACGTCGTAGTGCGTGCCGGTGCGCAGCCGCGCCAGCGCTTCATCGCCGGAGGCGGCACGATCGCTAGTCCAATTCCATGCCCGTATAGTCTTGCCGATGAAGGTGCGGCTGGTGCGGTTACTATCCACTACCAGCACATGCAGCGGCTTGGCGGCGCGCGCAGGGCCGGCGTCTGCGGCTTCGATAAATTGCAGCGTGAAGCGGAACTCGCTGCCTTTGCCCGCCTCGCTATCGACTTGTATCGTCCCACCCAGCATCTCGATCAAGTTCTTGGTGATGGTGAGGCCCAGGCCAGTGCCGCCGAAGCGCCGCGTGAACGACAGGTCGCCTTGCGTGAATGGGGAAAACAAGCGCGCCAGCTGTTCTGGGTTCATGCCGATGCCGGTGTCGCGCACGCTGAAGCGCAACGTCAGCGGCGAACTGCTCATCCGCTGCACCAGCACCGACACTTCGCCTTGCTCGGTGAATTTGATCGCGTTGCCGGCGAGGTTGACCAGGATCTGCTGCAAGCGCAGCGCGTCGCCAATCAGCACACGCGGCACGTCCGGCTCCACCGCCATGCACAGCTCCAGATCCTTTTCGCCTGCGCTGACGCTCATGATGGTCGCCAGCGAATGCATCACCTCATCGAGTTTAAAGCGTACCGGGTGCAGCTCCACTTTCCCGGCCTGCATCTTGGAGAAGTCCAATATGTCGTTCAGGATGCCGAGCAGAGATTGCCCCGACACCCGTATCATTTCCAGATAGCGGCGCTGCTCCGGCGATAGCTCGGTGGAGCCTAATAAATGCGCCATCCCCAGCACCGCGTTCATCGGCGTGCGCAGTTCATGGCTCATGTTGGCAACGAAGGCATCCTTGGCGGCGTTGGCCTGCTCCAGCGAACGGCTGATATTGCGCGCATACACCCACGCGGCGCAGAAGCCGGCCAGCATCAGCAAAGTCACCACGATACTGATCCACTTAATTGACGCCAGCATCTCCGACCACACCACGCTGCGCGGCACGCCGATCACCACCGACCAGCCGCTCGCAGGGGAACGGCTGTACATCGAATACACCGGCAAGCCTTCCAGCGTGGTGGCTTCCACGGCGGCCTCCATCCGCGCCGGCATCTGCACCAGCAGCGACTGCGCGCCTTTCTTGCCCACCGAGCCCTCAGGATCCAGCGTGCGCGCCACGATCACGCCTTGCGAGTCGAAGACGGCAACCACGCGGTCGGGTGGCAGCCGCTGTTCTTTCAGCACCTGTCCAAGGCGCTCCGGCACAAAGGCGGAGGAAATGCAGTAGATGACTTTACCGCCGCGCAGAACCGGCACGTGTATCGCCACCAGCGGCCGTTTCAGCGCGAGGCCGATAAACAAGTCGGAGATCACCGGCTTGCCGGTCTCGAACACTTTACGGACGCGGGGCGCGCTGACGGGATCCGGCAGCACCGGCCCATAAGGCCGCGCGGTATTCAGCAGCTGCACCGAGTCGCGGTCACTGAGGACGAAATTAAAGCCGGGGAATTCGGGGCGCAGCGCCTTGCTGGCCTCCGCGTGGAAGGCGGCGAAGTCGCCCTTGTCCAGATTGGGTGAATGCGATAGCGCCAGCGCCACCGAGATGCCGGTGTTGAGATCACGATCCACGGCCTGTATCAGGGCGCGCGCCGTGATCAGCGTGTCGATCTTGATTTGCTCGCGCTCGCGGTCGATGAAGTGCGCCGTCAGTAATGAGAAGCCGACAATGGCCGGCAAGGCGCATGCCCACACCAGCGTGTAGATTTGCACCTTAATCGACGGCACCCCGCCTCTCGCCATGAAAGTCGTCCCTAGTACGGATATGGCGAGAACTTTATCACAAGCCCAGGCCAGCTCCCAATCGTAACGTAGCGGCGATATTGCGGGCGGCGCAGCGCACGTTTGCAGCGGCGGCGGCCAGCGCCTCCTCTACCGTGCATGGGCGGCTGACCGCTCCGAATACCGCATCGATGCCGTGTGCATGCACCACCGGCGCACCGGTAGCCAGCGATCCGGCGATCGCGATCACCGGCTTGCCGTGGCGCTGCGCCACGCGGGCCACGCCGATCGGCGTTTTGCCGTGGATGGTTTGGCCGTCGATGCGGCCTTCGCCGGTGATCACCAAGTCCGCGTCAGCCACCGCTGCATCCAGTCCGACAGCCGCCGTAACGATCTCGCTGCCTGGCCGCAGACGGCCGCCGAGGAATACCATCATGGCCGCCCCTATGCCGCCGCCGGCGCCGGCGCCCGGCACTTCGGCTACGTCCTGCCCGACATCGCGGACGATGATGGCGGCGTAGTGGCGCAGGTTGTCGTCCAGGCGCGCCACCATTTCCGGCGTCGCGCCTTTCTGCGGGCCGAAAATGGCCGATGCGCCTTGCGGGCCGACCAGAGGATTACTGACATCGCAGGCCACATCGAACACGCTATCCTTGATGCGCGCGTCGAGGCCGGACAAGTCGATCCGCTCCAGCATATTCAGGGCGCCGCCACCCGCCGCGAGCTCCGCGCCGGTAGCATCCAGCAGCTTGCCGCCCAGCGCTTGCAGCATGCCTGCGCCGCCGTCGTTGGTAGCGCTGCCGCCCACGCCCAGCACAAAGCGGCGCGCCCCGGCGTTGAGCGCATGCAGTATCAATTGGCCAGTGCCATAGCTGGTGGTGCGCAGCGGGTTGCGCTGCGACGGCGCGACCAGTTCAAGACCGCTGGCGGCGGCCATTTCAATCACCGCCGTGTGACCGTCGCCCATCAAGCCGTAGAACGCCGATACCGGTTCGCCCAGCGGGCCGGTGACTTCCAGGCCCACCAGCTTACCGCGGCTGGCGTCGATCATGGCCTGCACCGTGCCTTCGCCGCCATCGGCGACCGGCAGCTTGCGGTACTCGGCGTCCGGGAAGATCTCACGGAAGCCGGCCTCGATTTCGTTCGCCACGGCCATCGCCGTCAGGCTCTCTTTAAACGAATCGGGCGCTATGACTATTTTCATCGGCTTGTGCTCTTAACGGTTAACCAGCTTCGCAGGAATGCGCAGCACCAGTATCGCACCAAGCAGCAGCACGCTGGACAAAATATACAGCGCCATATCGGTGCTCTGCGTCGCATCCTTAATCCAGCCGACCAGGAACGGGCTGACGAAACCGGCGATCTGGCCCAGCGAATTAATCAGCGCCAGTCCACCGGCAGCAGCGGCGCTGCCAAGGAAGGCCGCAGGCAAAGACCAGAACTGCGCCAGCGCCGCCAGTGCGCCCATGGTCGCCATGCTCAAGCCGATCATCACGATCAAGGCAGTGCTGGAGAAGTTCGCCGCCATCAGCAGGCCAATGAGGCCCATCACCATCGGCAGCGACACGTGCAAGCGGCGCTCGCGGTGTTTGTCGGCCGAGCGGCCGGCCCACACCATGAATACGGCAGCCAGCAGATATGGTATGGCGCTCAGCCAGCCCACCGTTACCGCGCTTTGGAAGCCCAGCGACTTGATAATCGAAGGCAGCCAGAAGTTAATCGCATACACGCCCATTTGAATGCAGAAGTAGATCACACCCAGCATCCACACGCTGCCATTACGCAGCACGGCGCTAAACGACTGGCCCACATTGCTGGTGGCGGCGCGCTGCTGCTCGTCGCTGGCCAGCGCGGCCTGCATGGCGGATTTCTCTTCGCTGCTCAGCCACTTGGCTTGCGCGATGCCGTCGTTGAGATAGAAATACACGCCAACGCCCAGCAGCACGGTCGGCAGGCCTTGCAGCAGGAACAGCCACTGCCAGCCCGCCATGCCGCCTTGGCCGGACGAGAAATGCGACAGCATCCAGCCGGACAGCGGGCCGCCGATCAAACCGGAGATAGGAATCGCCGACATGAACAGCGCCATCACCTGACCGCGTTTCTGCGTCGGGAACCAGTGCGTAAAGTACAGCACCATGCCGGGGAAGAAGCCCGCTTCGGCCACGCCGGTAAAGAAGCGCAGCACGTAGAAGGAGGTTGGCGAGTTCACGAACAGCATACAGGCCGACAGGCCGCCCCACGCGATCATCATCACCGAGATCCAGCGGCGCGCGCCGATTTTGTGCAGGATCAGATTACTCGGCACGCCGCTCAGCACATAGCCGATAAAGAAAATGCCGGCGCCTAAGCCATAAACGGTATTGCTCAATTTGAGCGCGTCCAGCATCTCGAGCTTCGCAAAGCCGACGTTGACGCGATCCAGATAATTGAACAGGTAGCAGACGAAGATAAACGGAATCAGATGCCAGCTGGCTTTTTTGTACGCGCCGTCGAGGACCGACGCCGCCGGCCAGGCCTGCGCCGCGGTGGTGGAAGTGCTCATGATAGTCTCCAGTGTCTTTTTAATGATACGGCGATTATCTGGAATCGATCACAAAAAAGCATTGGCCGTGCGCCCGAATTTGGCCTTCCCAAGCGGCCAAATCTTGTGCAAATGCCCTAAAATGCAGTGCATGGACATTCTAAGCACGGCACTGGCGCAGGATATTGTTACCCGCACCATGCGCATCATCCCCTACAACGTCAACGTCATGGACGCCAACGGCAGCATTATCGCCAGCGGCAATCCGGCCCGCATCGGCGAACTACATGCAGGCGCCCTGCTCGCCCTGGCCAAGCAACTGACGGTGGAAATCGACGAAGCCAGCGCGCGCAACCTGCACGGCGCCCAGCCGGGCATCAATTTGCCGCTGACAGTACACGGACAATTGTGCGGCGCAGTAGGCTTGAGCGGGGCACCGGACGACGTCCGCCAGTTCGGCGAATTGGTGCGCCTTACCGCCGAGATGATCCTCGAACAGGCGCAACTGACCGGCGAACTGCAACGCGATTCGCGCTACCGCGAGGCCTTCGTTCTTAATCTGATCAACGGCGATCACGCCAACCGGGCCGACCTGGTGGCATGGGCGCACCGGCTCAACGTGCAGCTCGACCGCATGCACGCGGTCTACCTGCTGGAGGTGGACGACAGCCGCGCGCCAGTCGATCTGCAAGCGCTGCAACTGCGCCTGCAAGCGCGCCTGCCCGCCACCATGACGGCGGCAACCAGCCCGCAGGAACTGGCGATTCTCGATTTTTACGACGCGCCCGGCCCCGGCCATCACAAGCAGCTGCAAGCCCTGGCAGCGGCACTGCGCGACCTCTGCCCGCAGCCGCACGCCCTCACCATGGGCATCGCCCTGCACGGCATCGGGCAGGTGGCGACATCGTGGCAAAGCGCGCGCACCGCTGCCCACATCGGCCGCACGCGCGAACGTGGCCACGCGGCTGGAAAGCCCCAGTACCTATACAGTTATTACAACCACACCCTGCCTGTACTGCTCTCCGGCCTGAACACCGGATGGCAAGCCGGCCAGTTGCGCGCGCCCATAGAAAAACTCGGCAAGAATAAAAATATGCTGCGCCGCACACTAGAAACCTGGTTCGCCCAAGACGGCCATCCGGCCGCCACCGCCGACGCCCTGCACATACACCGCAACACGCTGGACTACCGCCTGCGCCGCATCGGCGAAGTCACCGGCCTCGATCTGGCCCGGTTGGAAGATAGATTTTTACTCTACATTTCTGTGCTCTTGTCCAGTGAATGAAGCGTCCAGATACACATCGATACACGTAAAACAACACTATCGGAAATGCAGAAAACATGCTGTATGATCTGCGCTTGCCCGAACCAGGCCCACAAGGCCGCCCCGCCGGGACTACGATAAAACACAAAAAAGCAATGGAGCTATTTTGAGCCTTTTTAGAACGAAGAATCTGGATGACATGATCGCCAACTCCCGCAAGCCGGGCGGTTTGGCAAAGGTACTCGGTCCTTTCGACCTGGTTTTGATGGGCATCGGCGCGATCGTCGGCACGGGCATTTTTGTGCTGACCGGCACCGGCGCGGTCACCGCCGGCCCGGCGTTGACGCTGTCCTTCGTGGTGGCGGCAATCGCCTGCGGCTTCGCGGCGCTGTGCTACGCTGAATTTGCCTCCACCGTACCGGTGGCCGGCTCCATCTACACTTATTCTTACGCCACGCTGGGCGAACTGGCCGCGTGGATGATCGGCTGGGATCTGCTACTGGAGTATGGCCTCGCCACTTCCGCCGTATCGGTCGGCTGGTCGGGCTACTTCCAATCGCTGATCTCCGGCTTCGGCATCCACTTGCCGGTAGAGCTGACGGCGGCGCCGGGCGCACTGCCGGGCGTGACTACCTTCATCAACCTGCCGGCGCTGTGCATCATGCTGCTGCTGACCGCAATGCTGAGCCTCGGCGTGCGCGAATCAGCCCGCGTGAACAACATCATGGTGGTGATTAAGATCGGCGTGGTGCTGCTGTTTATTCTGGTCGGCGCGCGCCACGTGACGCCAGCCAACTGGCAGCCGTTTATGCCTTACGGTACCAACGGCATGCTGAGCGCAGCGGCGCTGGTGTTCTTCGCCTTCATCGGCTTCGACGCGGTGACGTCGGCGGCGGAAGAAGTCAAACGCCCGGAGCGCGATCTGCCGATCGGCATTATCGGCTCGCTGGCCGTGTGCACCGTGCTGTATGTGATCGTATCGGCCATCATGACCGGCATCGTGCCGTTCAAAGAATTCCTCGGCATTGACCACCCGGTTACGCTGGCACTGCAGCGCGCTGGTGAAAACTGGTTTGCCGGCTTCGTCGACCTCGGCGCAATCCTGGGCATGACCACCGTGATCCTGGTGATGGCTTACGGCCAGACCCGCATCATCTACGCCATGTCGCGCGACGGCCTGCTGCCGAAACGCCTGTCGTCGGTGCACCCGCGCTTCCAGACGCCGTTCTTCGCCACTTGGCTGGTCGGTATCGTGTTTGGCGTGCTGGCTGCCGTGGTGCCGCTGAACGTGCTGAATGAATTGGTGAACATCGGCACGCTGGCCGCCTTCACGCTGGTGTCGATCGCTATCGTCATCCTGCGCAAAAAGCGTCCTGACCTGCCGCGCGCCTTCCGCTGCCCTGGCGTGCCGGTGATTCCTGCGCTGGCCGTGATCTTCTGCGTGACTCTAATGGCTTATCTGAGCTGGTTCACCTGGGTTGCCTTCGGCGTCTGGCTGGCCATCGGCCTGGTGATCTACTTCACCTATGCGCGCAAACACTCAGCGCTGAACTAAGTCTCTTCCCTTATGCTGCCCGCGGCTGGAACTTCTTCCGGTACGACGCGGGCAGCAGTCCCACTCGCTGCTGGAACAACCGGCGGAACGAGTTACTGTCTTCGTATCCCACTTTGCAGGTAATGCTGTCCAGGCTCATGCGGGTTGATTCCAGCAGGTGCTTGGCTTTCTCGCCATGGCTTTTCGGCATAGACCACAACACATACACCGATTGCTCGCTGCGGGAGTTATCGATCAGCAGATAGTGGCTGCATTTCTGCGCCAGATCGAGCGAGCCGTAACGGCGAAGCAGGTGCAGCAGCAAATCCATGGCCGCACTGGCGCCGCCACTGGTGAGCAAGCGATTGTCTTCGCACAGCGTTTCGCGTTCATCCATGCGCACATCGGGATAGCGTTTGCGGAACAGGTCTGCGAAGGCCCAATGCGTGGTTGCGCGCGCGCCGGACAGCAAGCCGGTTTCCGCCAGCAGGAAAGTGGCGGTGCACATGGTGGCCAGCACCGCGCCTTGTGCGTGCTGCTTGCGCAGCCATACGCTGTAACGGCCAAAGCCCGGCAAAGCTTCGCGCAGCGTGAACAGGAAGCCGGGAATCAGTACAAGGTCGGTATGGGCGATATCTTCCAGCGCCACTTCCGGCTGCAAAGCCTGGCCACGCAAAGTGCGTACCGGCTGGCCGTCCAGCGAAGCGGTGACCACGTCAAAAATCGGCTCGCCGGCAAACAGATTGGCGGCGGTGAGCAATTCCAGCGCGGTGGTGGCGCTGGAGGCCGAGCATTGGTCGGCGAAGAGTAAAGTCAGATGCATGGCATATTTCGCATGAAAAAAGTCATTTCTGCACCTACCTTACCAGATCCGCCTGCCCTATAGTGGTGGCAATACTCTACTCACCTATACATTATGAATCTCTGGTTTCGACTGTTCTGGATGCTGCTGAAACGCCCATGGCGCAAGGCTGCCGACCCGTTTTCGACCACCGTGGTGCGCATGCGCGTATGGCCGCTGGATCTTGACTTAAACCGCCACGTCACCAACGGCCGCTACTTCACGCTGGCCGACATCGGCCGCATGGACTACGTGCTGAAAACCGGCGCATTCCGCACCGCGCTGCGCCACAAGGCCGTGCCCATCGTCGGCGACGCATGGGGCAAATTCCGCCGCGAGCTGAAACTGTTTGAATCGTTTGAAATCCACACCCGCATGCTGGGCTGGGACGACAAGTGGAGCTTCCTCGAACACCGCTTCGTCAAGGACGGCCGCGTGGCCGGTACAGTCATCATGCGCGGCGTATTCCGCGCCGCCAAGGGCACGGTGCCGCCGGCCGCCATCGTCAAAGATCTCGGCATGCCGGAACAGTCGCCAGCCATGCCGTCGTGGTTGACGGCATGGTCTGACAGCTGCGACGGTATGAGCGCGCAGTTACGCGAGGAAGAAAGCGCGGCTAAGTAACAATAAGATCCAACTCGCGCAGGAAGCTTGCCGCCTGCGAGTGGGAGATGATCGCGCCCTTGAACAAACCAGCCTCGGTCAGCTTCACGCCCTCGATGCTGGCCCCACGCAGATCAGCGCCTTGGAATTTGGCCAGCTTGAGCACCGCATGGCGCAAGCTGCCGCCTTCGAACACGGCCTCGCGGAAATCGCAGCCGGACAGATAGGCCTCTGAGAAATCCAATTCCTTCAAAGTCGTCTTCCTGAACGAGAAGCCGCGCATGTCGGCGCCGATCAGCAAGCACTCTTCAAAATGAATACCGAGATGCGCCACTTCTTCAAACGAAGCGCCGGTCAGTTTGCAGCCGTGAAAAGCGGCGGATGCCAGCTTGGAGCGGCGCCACTTGCTGTTATTCAGATCGCAGCCATCGAAACGGGCATCGACGGCATCCACCGATTCGAAATCGGCGCCGCCGGCGCGGCAACGCAGCCACTGCGAGCGCGCCAATTTGCTGGCGAATAGCGAAGTCTCGGCGAAGGTGCAACGCTCAAATACGCAGCCCTGCAAATCGAGACGGGACAAATCTTCATCATCAAACGAACAACCTTCAAAACGGCGCGCGCCTTGCGCCAGTTGCTCTTCCAATTCCGCGCGCTGCACTTGCACCATCACTTCAGGTTCATGGTTTGCACCGACAGCAGCTTGCACTGGCCGCCGGCGTTGACATAAGTACGCATGAATTGATAGCGGTTGGTGCGCCACGTTGTGCCGTCCGCATTCCACTGCTCGGTCGTGCTAACGCCGCGTACTACCGAGGTATCGCCTTGTACATGCACGTGCACGTCGCTGGTGCTGCGCGCCTTGTAGACCACCGGCTTCTCCAGCCGCGCCAGCAAGCCGCTGCGCGTTTCGATTTGCGAACCAAGCGAGTGCACCCACACATACTCGTCCGCCAGCAGCGATTGCAAGAACGGCACGTCGCCGACGCGCAACGCCTCTTCGTATTGGGAGTCGCGCTCAATCAGCGCGGACGCAGGCAGGCAAGGCCCAGCCGATGAGATCAAGGGCAGCGCGACCAGCAGAGAGAATAGAAGTTTTTTCATAGTGGCGACGAGTATAACCGCTCCTCCGTGCCCTGCCCCACATACAATTTGAAGAAAAGCTCTTAGCCTGACATCATGAGCACAAATCAATGGTTCCTGCTGGTCGGCCTGCTAATGCTGGCGCGCGGCTTGGCGGCGACGTCGATTTCACGATCGCCGTTTACGTCGGCCATCGTCTACCTATGCGTGGGGATTGCGCTCGGCCCGAGCTTCCTTGGCATCTTCCGCTTCGATCCGGGCGAGCAATCCGGTCTGCTGGAAATGCTGACCCAAAGCGCCTTGCTCATTTCGCTATTCTCAGCAGGGATCAAAATGCCGGTGCCATTCAAACTGGCGCGCTGGGATGCGCCGCTGCGGCTGGCGTGGATTTCGATGGCGCTGACCGTGGCACTGGTCGCGCTGTTTGCTTACTACGTGCTGCACCTTCCTGCCGGAGCCGCCATTCTTTTGGGCGGCATACTCGCGCCCACCGATCCGGTACTGGCGACCGATGTACAAGTGCGCCATGCCGGCGACAAGGATCAACTGCGGTTCACGCTCACCTGCGAAGCCGGTATGAATGACGGCAGCGCCTTCCCGTTCGTGCTGCTCGGTCTCGGCATGCTGGGTGTCGGCGGTATCGGTGACGGCATACGCGGCGACGGCGCCGAACATTATCTGCGCTGGCTACTGGTGGACGTGCTCTGGGCGACGGCCGGCGCAGTAGCGGTAGGCGCACTGGCCGGTGCAGGACTGGCCAAGCTAGGCTGGCGGCTGCGCATGATCAAGCCGCGCCACGAAATCATGGACGATCTGGTCGCGCTAGGCTTGATCGCCGTGGTCTACGGCTTCGCCAGCATGATCAAGGCCTCCGGCTACCTGGCCGTCTTCTTCGCCGCCGTGGCGCTGCGCCAGACCGAGTTGGTGCTGGCCGGCGCGCCGAAAGACCGCTATGGCTTGCTGGAGCCGGACATGGCCAAGTCCGAAACCGCACAGCACAGCGAAGTGCCGCAAGTGGTCAGCGCCGAATCGCTGGTATTCAAGGAACACCTCGAACGCCTGTCCGAATTGACGCTGGTACTTCTGTTAGGGGGCATGATCTCGCTGCGCGACCTGCCTTACGAAACCATCGGCGTGGCAGCCTTCCTGTTCGTGATTGCGCGGCCGCTCGCCGTGTATATCGGTCTGATGGGCAGCGGCGTGGGCAAGCGCATGCGCGCTCTTACCGGCTGGTTCGGCGTGCGCGGCATTGGATCGCTGTTTTACCTCGTGTTTGCAATCGAAGCCGGCCTGCCGCCCAACCTAGCGCGCGAACTGACCGGCATCGCGCTAGGCGTCATCATGCTATCGATACTGGTGCACGGCTTCAGCGTGAAGCCGCTGATCGATACTAAATAAGCGAAGCGATGGCCATGCCGACTTGCGTGGTATCGGCCGTCCCGCCCATATCCGGCGTGCGCGGGCCGTCAACCAGGCAACGCTCCACTGCGGACACGATAGCGTCATGCGCATTGGTGTAGCCGAGGAAGTCCAGCATCATCGCGCCGCACCAGATCATGGCGATAGGGTTGGCGATGTTTTGGCCGTAGATGTCAGGCGCCGAGCCGTGCACCGGTTCAAACAGCGACGGGAAGCTACGCTCGGGATTCAAATTGGCCGACGGCGCAATGCCGATAGTGCCGGCGCACGCAGGGCCAAGGTCTGACAAAATATCGCCGAACAGATTGGACGCCACCACCACGTCAAAGCGCTCGGGCGACAGCACGAAGCGCGCGGCCAGGATATCGATGTGGTACTTGTCGTGCTTTACCTCCGGGTAGCCGGCGCACATCGCATCTACGCGCTCGTCCCAATACGGCATGCTGATCGAAATGCCGTTGGACTTGGTGGCGGAGGTGAGGTGCTTCTTCGGCCGCTTCTGCGCCAATTCAAACGCGAACTTCAGCACGCGATCCACGCCGGTTCGAGTGAAGATAGCTTCCTGCAAAACGAACTCGCGCTCCGTGCCTTCGAACATGCGGCCGCCGACGCTGGAGTACTCGCCCTCGGTATTTTCGCGCACGATGTACATATCGATATCGCCGGGCTGCTTGTTCGCCAGCGGGCAAGGCACGCCGGGCAGCAACCGTACCGGACGCAGATTGATGTACTGGTCGAACTGGCGGCGGAATTTCAGCAGCGATCCCCACAGCGAAACGTGATCCGGCACCGTGTCCGGCCAGCCGACCGCGCCGAAGAACAGCGCGTCGAAGTCCTTTAACTGCGCCATCCAGTCATCCGGCATCATCTTGCCGTGTTGGAGATAGTATTCGCAGCTCGGCCACTCAAAAGTAGTCCACTCAATGCCAATGCCGAAACGGCGCGCCGCCGCTTCCACCGCACGTATCCCTTCCGGCATCACTTCCTTGCCTATGCCGTCACCGGCCAGCACCGCGATTTTATGTACTTTCATGACTGCTCTCCTCATGGAAAGCCACAGCATAAACCGATTAATCGTGTTTATAATCACCATAAACGTAATTACATAAATCACGCATCGTGAACAATCAAATAGACAACGAAGACCTGCGCGTGTTTGCCACCGCGGCCCGCAAGGCCAGCTTCGCAGCGGCTGCCGAGGAACTGGGCATGTCACCGGCCTACGTCAGCAAGCGGATCGGCATACTGGAGCAAACGCTGGGCGTGCGCCTGTTCCACCGCACCACTCGCCGCGTAGTCGTCAGCGAAGATGGTGAGCGCGTCTACGCACACGCCATGACGATACTGGAAAATCTCGACAGCCTGCTGCACGAAGTGGCCGAACGGCGCGACGTGCCGCGCGGCCTGCTGCGCATCAGCAGCAGCTTTGGTTTCGGCCGCAACGTGGTGGCGCCGGTGGTGGCGCGGCTGGTGGCGGAACATCCGTCGCTACAGGTACGGTTTGAAGTGTTCGACCGCGTGGTCGACATTGTGAGCGAAGGCTTTGATCTCGACATCCGCGTTGGCGACGAAATCGCACCGCACCTCATCGCGCGCAAGCTGATGTCGAATCACCGCATCCTGTGCGCCGCGCCGTCCTACCTCAAGCAGCACGGCACGCCGCGCAACCTCAAAGAACTGGCAGGCCACAACTGCCTGGCGATCAAGGAACGCGACCTGCCATTCGGCGTATGGACGCTGCGCAGCGCCGGCGGCGTGGAAGAAACCGTCAAAGTCACCGGCTCTCTCTCCTCCAACCACGGCGAGATTGCACTGCAGTGGGCGGTGGCCGGCGCCGGCATTGTGCTGCGTTCGCACTGGGACGCCCAGCCGCACCTGCACAGTGGCGAACTTGTACAGGTACTGCCCCAGTACACCCAAAGCGCCAACGTCTGGGCCGTCTATCCGCAGCGCCTGGCCGGTTCCGCCAAAGTACGCGTCTGCGTAGAATTTATGCAGCAGCAGCTTACAGGTAGCGCACCCACGCCATCGTAGTGCGGCGCTTGAAGTTGCCGAAGGCGCGGCACGGCAAATACAGCAATGGGATCAGCACCGCAGTCAATGCCCATACTTGCCACAGACTGTCGAACTCATAGCGCGTGCCGTGATTCGTGCCCAGCCACGCCACCGCCACCGTTTGCAACAGTAACAACACGTACAGATGCAGCAGGTAGTAGAACATCGGCGCGCCGCCAAAGGTGGCGCAGATGCGCAGGAAGGCGTGATCGCGCTGCTCCAGCCAGGCCAGCACCAGCAAGCCGACGCCCAGCGTCAGCAGCAGGAACGCCAATGATGGCGGGTACTTGGTCACGTTAAAGAATGACATCACGGTATGCAGCGTGTCCGCGCCCTGCTGCCAAGGTAAAGTCTCGCCATAGATGTTCAAGCCACGCAGCACCGCCAGCAGCACCAGCGCGATGGCGCCTGCCAACAGCAGCAGCTTGCGGCGATGGGCCGGCGAGGTGGCCGATGCGTACCACGGCCCCACCGCGTAACCGAGCACGATCACGCCGATCCACGGCAGCAGCGGATAACTGACCTTGATCTTCAAGGCTCCTTCCGCCAGCAAGAAGCCGCGATCATGCAAGATAGTCCAGGGGATGTAGCCTGCCTCCCCCGGCTGGAACGTAATCGGCGTCAGTGCGTTATGCCCGAAGACGATGGCAAGGCCCAGCGCAATCAGCACGCCGCGCGGCAAGCGATGCAGCAGCGCTAACGCAATCATCGCCAAGCCGATGACCCAAATCACCTGCAAGTAAATGGTGGTCGGCGGTATGCGCCCAGTCCACGCCACGCTGACCACGCAGATTTCCAGTGCGATCAAAAATAGGCCGCGCTTGAACAGAAAGCCCGCCGGTGAGCGCTCGCCGCCGGCCGGATGCGCATACAGCCATGCCGACAAGCCGGTCAAAAATACGAACATCGGCGCGCAGAAATGCGCTGCAAAACGGCTGAAGAACAGCGCAGGATCGGTATCCGCCACGTTCATCGGATCGCTGACCTGCCAGCGCAGGAAGAAGGTTTCGCGCACGTGGTCCACCATCATGATCATCATGACCAGACCACGCATTACATCTATCGAAGCTACTCGTTTCATAACTTGTACTGCACTTTCAAGGTGATGCGGCGATCCTCGCCCGGCGCTACCCAGGTTTGCTGATAAGAGCTTGGATAATAAACTTTATCGAACAGGTTATCGATATCGAGCGACAGCCGCAGCTTCGCGTTCGGCGAATACGACGACACCAGCCGCGCCGTGGTGTACGCAGGTAGCTTGAAGGTGCTGCTGATCGCCACATCGCCATTGCGCTCGCCAACGTAATTCAAGCCGCCGCCAAGCGAAGCGCGAGCACCGCCACCTAGGCCAAACTCCCGTACCAGCAGCACGTTGGCCGCCTGCTTCGGCACATTCGCCAAGCGCCCGTCCACGGCCAGCACGTTATCACGCAAAACTTTGGCATCGGTGTAAGCGTAGGAGAATGACAGCTGCAACTTGCGCGCAATCTCGCCCGCCACGTCCAATTCCGCGCCTTTGCTACCTACCTCGCCGGCGGCCAGCGAGAAGTTGGTATCGACAGGGTTAAGCGTCAGCACATTCTTCTTGCGGTTCGAGTACAGCGCCAGGGTGCTGCTTAACTTGCCGTCCGCAGAGTCATACTTCACGCCCGTTTCGTAGGCGCGGCTGCTCTCCGCCTCGAACGATTCGTTATTGATGCCAATGCCGCTATTCGGCCGGAACGACTTGCCAGCCGATGCATACAAGGACAGCTGCTTATCCGGCTGGTACACAATGCCCGCGCGCGGGCTAGTCACATCAAGCTCTTGATGGTTCTGCAAACCGGCGCGGTTGTAGTTGGTGATAGTCTGCCGATACGCATCGCGCCGCACGCCAAGCAGCGCCTTCCACTGCGCGTTCAAGTCGATTTGATCCTGCGCGTAGAACGCCGTTTGCCACTGCTGCTCGCGGGTATTAATCGACGGCCCAAGCACGGTCGGCTGAACGCCGCCATACACCGGCGCATAGATATCGATGGAATAAGGCGCACTTGCGTTAGGGCTCTTGCGCAGTTGCAGACGATCGTCAACAAAGCGATAGCCATCCACGCCCACCAGCAGATGATGCGCGCCGACCTTGCCCAGCAACTCAACACGCCCCGACCAGTCCTGCGCCGAGAAGTCGCGGTAACGGCGCTGGCGCCACAGCGTGCGGCCATCCGGCTGCAAGGCCGACGCCTCGGTCGAAAAGCCCATCATCGAACTGCTGCGGTACGACAGCCCGCTTTGCAGCGACCACTGCTCGTTAAAGTCATGCTGTACAAAGACCTGATGTCCGCTGGACTTCACCGTCATCGGGCCATCGGCACGCTCGCCGAGGAAGCGCGAATTGGGAATCAATCCCAGCTTGCCCTTCACCGCCAGCACGCCGCGATCAAAATAAGCCTGCTGCTCAAACGCCTCCAGCTCATACGACAGCGTGGTCTGATCCGACAAGCGCCAGATCACCGACGGCGACACCATATGCCGCTTGGACGACAGCGTATCGCGGAAGCTATCGCCCTGCTCTATCGCCGCGTTAAGCCGATACGCCACCGTCTCGCTCAGCGGCCCGGTCAAATCCACCGCGCTGCGCCAGGTGTCGTGCGACGCCAGCGATTGCTCCACCGTGTACGAAGGCTGGAATAAAGGCTTGCGCGTGGTGATGTTGATGATGCCGCCCGGTTCTCCGCGTCCATACAACGCCGCCGCCGGGCCTTTCAGAATCTCGATGCTGGCGATATTGGCGCTGTCGCGCAAGCCGTTATAGCCACGGCTGGAGCTAAAGCCATTGACCAAAAAGTCCGAACCATAATTCGGATCGCCGGTAAAGCCACGCACCGCGTAGCTATCCCACACGCCGCCGAAATTACTCTGGCGCGAAATGCCGCTGCCCAGTTCCAGCGCGTCGGCGAAGCGATTCACGCCGGCGTCGCGCAGCATATCGGCCGTCAGCACGCGCGCGCTTTGCGGCAGATCTTTGAGATCCGTCTCAGTCTTGGTCGCGCCGGTGGCGGACAAGCTGCGATACGGCTGCCGCGCGCCGACAATCTCCACCACGTCATCAGCCGTGGCAAGCAAAGGATAAACAGCCGCGATGCACACAGCCAGCCCGGAACGGTACATAAACACCCCTTCATTAATGCAAGTTGGCTGCATTATACACAAATGCAACCATATTGCATTAACGAATTAGGGACGCCGCTACTCCTGCTCGCCGGCCTTCAA
Organism: Duganella rivi; assembly: GCF_009857435.1. Lineage (GTDB taxonomy): Bacteria > Pseudomonadota > Gammaproteobacteria > Burkholderiales > Burkholderiaceae_D > Rugamonas > Rugamonas rivi. The sequence goes on along the minus strand of NZ_WWCK01000003.1, from coordinate 254,408 downwards.
TTGAGCTTGTCCGATGTTGAGTGCTTTGGCGCCCATGACGTCGGCCTCGCTTTCCAGCCCTGGATCGTCGTTGACCGGCGTGCTTTCCTTCATCTGCGTGGTCGGCTGCACCCGGCCTTGCGCTTGCTGCACAACGTGCCAGGCCTCATGCGGCAGGTGCTGTTCCTGGCCCGGCGCGACGTGGATGTCGCTACCCTGCGCATAGGCGTGTGCATTCAGCTGCGCCGGACGATCCGAGTTGTAGTGCACGTTGACGTGATCCATGCTCATGCCGGACATCGACTCAATGCCGGCCTTTAGCTGCGGCGGCAAGCCAGAATCATTCTGCACCTCGGCGCGCTGCGCGGTGAACTTGCCCTGCAACAGCTCCTCATCTTCCACCAGCTGTGCTGCCTCAAACTTACCTTGCAATAGCTCTTCATCCTCGGCCAACTGGGCCGGCGCGCCGCCCGCCATCATCTGCGCGCGCTCCATCAATTGCGCGGACTGGGCCGAGTTGCTGGCCATGTCCTGATAGTGCGTCGATGCCGTAGCCTTGCGCTTTTGCGCCGTGCCGGACGTGGCGCTGGCCGAGCGCTGCGATTCCACCGGCCGTGTCGATCGAACTTTCATCTCTATCCCTCCTTAAAAAAGAACCACACTCAGGAAACCGAACGCACTTCCTTGCCATCGCTGACCCAATGCTCACTGCCGGATCCGCCGTACACAATATTCACCACCAGCAGCCCTTGATTCATTTTTTCGTCCACGTGCTGCGCGGCGGCTGCATCGGAGATCGTCAGCGCCAGTAGTTCACCGCCCGGCTCGATCTTTTGCCCGACCAGCGGCGTGTTCTTCCACTGCACCGCGCTATCCGGCCCCAAGACCGAGTCCATCGCCGCTTTCACATCGGCGAACGGCAGGTTGTCGTACAGGATTTCAACCCGCTTGATGATGGCGTAGCCGCTGCCGGTATTTTTTAGCGTCCACTGGAAGCCATGCTCATTGCCCTCGGTGCGCCACACCACAATCGGGAAGCCCATCTCGTGCCGCACCAAGGTACTGCGCTGGCGCATCGGCACGCGACGACGCTGCTTCAGGTAACGATAGCCGGCAAACAGCGCCACCATCAGCACGCCCGCCGTGATGATGAACGGCAAATTGCCGGACGACAGCCGGGCCAGTTGCGGGTCATACAGCAGCAGCAAGATAAAGATCACCGTGGCCGGCAGATTGACCAGCGCAAGCACGTAGGCGAAATTCCGTTTGAGGAAGTTCTGCGCGCCGCAGAAGCGGAAGAACAGCACCACCGTGGTCAGGATGATCAGCAGCAGGATGCCCAGCGTCAGGCGCAAGCCCCAGCGCTGTACGCAAGAAAACACTTCGATCCAGCTCGGCAGCTGAACCTCCGATCCTGGCTCAAGGTAGTTGCGCGACAGGCAGACGGTCAACTGCATCGACTTCAGGCACGACAGGCTCGGATCGGTCACCGGCGTGGCCAGATTCTCAAAATCCGGCGCCCACAACCCCAGCCCGCCAAAGCTGTCGCGTGCATAGACGATGTCGTCTTCCAGTTGCTGCCAGTTGCGGTTATCGAAGTGCAGCACCGGCAAAATACTGCGCAGGAAGTCGGCGCGATCCGAACCGTGCAGCATGGCGTCGCTTTCGATGGCGGCGCGCAGCGCCTTCTTGGCGCTGGAGCTGGGCTCATTGAGCAGCACGAGAATGAACTCGTCATTTTCCGGGCCGCCCGGCCGATTCGGTTCGGTGGCTAAGCGCTTGGCGCGCAGATTGATGAGATTGGCCAGCCCGAACGCGCCGGGCCCGCCGTTACGGCCGGCCGTCAGCACATTTTGCGACACCAGGATATTCAAGCCCAGATCGTTCTTGTCCAGCAGCTCGCGCAGCTCAAGGAAGAACAGGTTGAACTCGGCGGTGGCGGTAGCGTCGGTCGGATAATTGGGGAAGTACAAGGTCACGCCGTCGCCACGGCGCGGCCGCGCTTCCAGCCCAAGCGTGCTGAAGTTCTTGATGCGCGAGACCGTATCGTTCAGTGGCGCCGTCAGCAGTTCCAGAATATTGGCGCGAATCTTGCCAAACACTACCTTGCGGCTCTGCTGCGAGAAGTTGCGCCAATCGCCGTCCCAATCGTTTTTCTGGATCACCCAGTCAACCTTGGAATTGTAGCGATGGGCGATGCGCACGAAGGCCGTTTCATTGCCATCGTTTTGCGTCACGTCATAGCTATCGGCGCCGCGCTGGAAGTTGCCAAAATTATCCACCGTCAGCGTTTGAAACGCGATCCGGTTGAGCGCCCGGAAATTAATCGCCTGCTCGCCCTTGTGGCTTTTCCAGTATGGATAGAAGGCGTAATTGATGCGCGCCACGTCATCCAGCGCGCAGCCGCACTTGCCGCCCTTGATCAGGATATCGGGCAACGGGTCGGGGATTTTCTTGCGCGCCAGCCCCTCGATTGCCGTGCCGAGATAGCTCAGGTAAATGTCCCGCACCAGTTCCTTGCTGGCCTTGTCGGTGGCGTCATCGCACAATTCGGCCTTGGCACGCAGCTCGCGGATGCGTTTGAAGGTCTCGGGCACGCCCTCCTTCAAATGCGCCACACCGTCCAACGACTGCTGGCGCAGCGGCTCCAACTGCTTTTCCAGCGCGTCGAGTTCAATGTCGGTGATGCGCAAGCCCGCCACGTAAGCGTTGTTAGTGGGCGAGTTAAGCTTGCACATGGCCAGCCCGAAATCGATCTTGGAAATTGCCGCGCTGCGGAACACGCTGGCCTCGGGATAGTTCACATCCTTGATCTGCTCCAGCATGCGTACCACGGCAGCCGGCACGCCGGCGTTCAGCACATTGCTTTTCAGCTGATTCTGAATGGTCTCCAGCCCTTGCGCATCGAGGTGATAGTTATCGAGCACGCGCGCGGCATTGGCCAGCTTCTGCGCTTCGTCGCCGGTCATCTTGCCGCTGATCAGATTGTCGAACGCCTCCTGCGATTGCAGATACACCGTGCCCATATCACGCAGCATGTCGAGCGTGGACTCCTGCCAGCCGCCCTCCTTCTGCAACTTGTCCACCAGCGCCTCGTTGATCAGGAAACCATCGTAGGCCAGCACTTGACTCTTGACCACCGGCCACAGCGTCTTGTGCAACTCCTGCATGCCGCCCAGCGTTTGCAGCAACCCAACCCGCATCTCCTCCTGCGAATGGAAGGGCTTGTCCTTGAGCGTGCCCAGCATCTGCATCAATTGATCCTTGCCCTGCAACAGCGCGAGGTCGTCCTTGTCCAGCTCGTAGGTGTAATAACCGCTGTCGGCCGTCACCGCCGATGGCCGCGGCGCCGGCGTGCGGCCGGCACTGTAGCGCTTGAACAATTCCAGCAATTCCGGCGTGTTGGCGCGTTGCAGGATGGCCGTGTCCTTGGCCCTGACCGGCGCCGGCTGCTCATCTTCCCAATTGCTGAAAGCGGGACTCAGCAAGGCGCCTAGCTCGACCGGATAGGCGGCGCCAAACGCCGCCACCCGCTCCACGTGCTGCGGCAAGCTCTCGACATAGCCGGCCGGCGTGGCGATCTTGAAGGTGTAGCCATAGCGTTGCAGCCACGACAGCGTGATGCGGCCAACAATGCCGTCACTGAGCGGCTGTTCCTTCATGGTGTAATCGGTCTGCCAGTCGGGCAGCTTGCTGTAGATGGACTTGAGCTGGTTCTGCATTTGCAGCACCACCGGCTTGGCCAGGCCGTCAAAGTCGGCCTGCTTGATGGCGCGGTTATAGCCGACCACGGTGTAGCTGCGAGCGGGCTCTTTGGACAGCGGCGCCGGCGCGGGCACACTGGCCGCCAGCGCGCCGCCCAGCACCAAGTGGCAGATCGCCAGCATGCCGAGGTATTTCAGGCGATGAGTATCGAGGATATGTTTCACAATGTCTTCCCATCCTTCATGAGTTCCTTGCCGATACCGGCAATCAGGTCGGCTTGTTCGAGGCGTTCGCGGCCGTTCATCACGGCGCGGATGGCCGCGTAGCGGGCCACGTTGAGCAAGGCGCCGCCCGCCAGCTCGTACTTTTCGGCGATGACTTGAAAATCAACGTCATCGCCGAGCCGCTTGTTCTCAGTGAACAAGCCTTGCCACAGCCGCTGCCGCTGCTCGGCGTCCGGCATGGCGAAATACACTTCGCTCTGGAAGCGCCGCGCAAAGGCCTGATCGATATTGGCCTTGAGGTTGGTGGCGAGAATTACCACGCCCGGGAAATCCTCGACCCGTTGCAGCAGGTAGGAGATCTCCTGATTGGCGTGGCGGTCGTTGGAGTTGCTGGTCTGGGTACGCTTGCCGAATAGCGAGTCGGCTTCGTCGAAGAACAGGATCCAATTCTTGTTCTGCGCCTGGTCGAACACGCTGGCGAGGTTCTTCTCGGTCTCGCCGATGTACTTGGAGACGATCATCGACAGGTCAATGCGGTAGACATCGGCACCGACCGCCTTGCCGATCAGGCTGGCCGTCAGGGTCTTGCCGGTGCCGGGTGGGCCGTAGAACAGGCTGCGGTAGCCGGGCTTGACGGACTTTTCGAGCCCCCAGCTGCGCAAGATGTGCTGCGGCTGGCGCAGCCAGGTGACGATGTGTTCGACTTCTTCCATTACCTCCGGGTTGAGTACCAGGTCGCTCCAATCGAGCCTGGTTTGCATCAGCTTGGCGGGGAAACTGGCGCTGAAGTCGGGCTTGTGCACTTCGCCGTCGGACAGCCGTTGCAGGTATTCGTTACTGAGGATCAGGGCCGAACCGAACATCGGCTCGCCGCTGGCTTCGTGTTCGAACTTGAGCATGCCGCTTCGGGTGAAGAAATGTTCGTCCTTGAACAGGCTGGAGACTTTGAAACGCAGTGCGATATCGGCGCCGGCCAGCAGGAAAGCGGCGGTTTCGCAGGTCGGCAGGAAGCCAGAGTGCAGCTTGCCGCGCCAGCCGCCGATTTCGCTATAGCCTCGCCCGAGGGCAGCGTTTTGCAGCAGGAACATATCGAGCACTTGTGGGCGCAGGTGCGGCATGAAGGCCAGCATCAGCACCACGCGCTCGGCAAAGCCCATCTCGTATTCGCGCACCAGTTGTGCGTACGGGCTGCTGTCGCGCGCCAGGTCGGGCGGCGGACAGCGGGCGGACAGATCCGCGCTGCCGTGATCGGCCTTGAAATAGGCTTCGAAGCGGGCATCACACACTTGGGTGAACCACGCTACTTCGCGTTCGAGGCATTCGGCGATGTCGTTCATTTTCATGGTCTCGTTAGCGCCAGGTCACGTGGAGGGGATGTTCCATCCAGGGGAACTTGATCATGGCGAAGCTCCATGGCAGGCGATCCAGCAGCATGTCGAAGGTGGCGGTAGGGATTTTGAGGTGCCATGCCTCCTCTTCGAAGTACAGATGGCCTTCGCGTTGCAGGAAGGTCTGGCGCAGGCCGGCGATCGAGGTTTTGCCGAGGGCTTTCCAGTGGGCGATGACGCCGTTGAGCATTTGTTCGATGGTGTCTTTTTCCTTGTCGGTGATGTCGATGCCGCGCGCGATCGGCTGGCCGCCGTGGATGCCGCACAAGAGTTTGTTCAGCACCAGTTGGTACTCCGGCGTCGTGCTAGCGCCGGTGATCGCGTATTGCAGCAGATGGACGGCGCGCTGCGCGGCTTCTTCGCTGATGAATTGGCCGTCCTTGGTTAGTTCGAGAATGCTGAACAGGCGCTGGGCGTAGGTGGCGATGATGACCATGCCGGCGTTGCGGATGTTGGATTCGCCGGTGAATGGTGCTGGTTCTTCGTGCGCTTGGTCGTATGCTTGTGTCCCCTTTCCGGCCGGTTGGGTGGCCAGCGGTCGCAGCAACGCCTGCATCGCCGCTTGACGCGAGTGTGCGGCTGGCTGTACTGGTGGAAGATCCGTATCGGCCTTGCCGCCGAGATTGCGGATCAAGCTGCGGATAAATTCTGCCGGCGTAATCGGATCGGCGGTGACAAACGCTGTTTGGTAAATGCTGCGCCAATGGGCCTTGCTTTGCATTGCCGGAATGCGGGCAACAGGCACAATCGCGGCGATCGCTCGCAGTACCGATGGCAATTGCGCGGCCAACTCCGTCTGCAACTGAACTAGTAGTTGCGCCAATACCGGCGCGGGCGCCAGTTGCACCAACCGGTCAATCGCGGATGGCTGGGACAGTGCCGTTTCCAGCGCTCCGCTCAGCGGGATGCCGTCAGCGCGCAGTACGCGTTGCAGCATCAACTCGGCGGCGAGCTGCTCGGTGCGGCCAAGCGCTTCCGCCCGCATCAGCAAAACCGCCAATGCTCCCTCGGCCTCCAAGGCAGTCTTCAACACCAAACTGCCAGCCGTTTTCTCAGCCGATGCTACCGGCACGGCGCTAACCGCAGCGCTACTTACATCAGCGCCCGAGCCGACTGCCGCCCCGCCCTCTGCGGCATTACGCTTTGCAGAACTGACGCCGGCGAAGCCAACAGCGCCGCCCTTCGTCGTGCCTGCATCCATATCCGCCGACTCACTTGCCGACGCTACACCTAGCGCGCCCGCATTCGCCTCCACCGAATTAACGCCTGCGATGGTAGCGAGGGCCACATCCCCGGCGATACCAGCAGCGGCTCCTTTAGCATCTCCTGCGTAATCACGAGCCACGATGGCAACGGCAGCGCCATCCCCGATACTGCCAGCATCTCCGTCGGTGCCCCCGGCGTAATCGTGTTCCGCATCGATCATAGCGTCACGGGCCGCCAGCATCGCCGCGACATCGCGCCCCAGGACGTCAACGACACCCTCCGCCTCACCAGCCACGCCATGGTCAACCGCATCCGCATCCGTATCGACATGGACTGTCATACCTATCGTCAAATCGTCTTCCACGATACTCGTTAAACTTTCGCCCACACCTGCAGCGCCATCGTCTGCCGCGATGACAGCGGCAGACGCATCGGAGGCTATGCCCGCCGCCAAATCGACTGGAGCGATAAACTCTACGTCTTTCCTAACGCCAGTCGCTTCCTCGGTAGCGACGATGGCAGCGGCTGCAGTGCCGGCCGACTTGCGAACCACGGAACCTCTTTCAGCGACAACAGCTGCAACTTCATCCTCGCCTGCTGGGCCATCACCTGCCATGTTGAGCGGGACGGCGACGGCTGCTGCGGTAGTGGCGGTAGTAGCGGTAGTGGCGGTAGTGGCGGTAGTGGCGGTAGTGGCGGTAGTGGCGTCGGCATCGGCGGCGGGAGTCGTAGTCGCGGCGGCCGATGATTCTGCACTCGTAGCTTTGTCGTTAGTTAGGCCGGTGCTGCGCGTGTTTTTTGCTCTGGCATGGCTCCGTGTCGCTTCGCCTTGCGGCGTGACGGCATTCCGCGCTGCGGTGCTCCCGGCGACGTTCGCTTCTGCGCCTTCGGCGTCCACTTGCATATCAACCGCTGCGGCGCTGTCGCCAGTCGCTTGCATGTCAACAACCGCGCCGCTCTGGTCTGCGCGTTGCGGCATGCCGTCCGAGCCCTCAAAGTCGCGGTCAACAGCGCCTTGCGATCCGCCAACTTCGCAGCTTGCGGCTTCTGGCAGCGCTTGTCCATTCGCGATGCTTTCCGTTTCGATAGTGGCTGCCGTTTTCGTCGTCATCACCGCCTTGGCAGCGCTGCTCTGGGCGGTGAGCGACTCAGCGGCCGCGGGCAGCGAAGCCTCCACGGTAGCGCCAGTCGTAACTCCGCTTATCGCGATGGCATCAGGCGCTTGTTTGCCGGACGGCGCAGCAGGCTCAAAGGAGACCAAATCTTCCGCCGCCAGCTGCTCGAGAAGCTGCGGCCCAAGCAATTCAGGATAGTGCTGGCAGAGCTCGGCGGCGAGCATCGTATGCAGCGCTGGCGAAACGTTATCTCCATCCTGAAGATGCTGTTCGACAGCCAGCAGATAGCGGTCGCCAAACAGCAGCCTCTCCAGCGCATGCATCGACGGCAAGATCGCTTGCCAAGCGTGGCCGGCATCACGGACATCTTCGGATGGAGACTGCTTGGGAAGCAGGGTCTGGATGAGGCTAGACAACACGACCTCTTCGTTGATCATCGTTTGATCAAACGCGAAATTCAGCACACGCTGGCGGAATTCGTCAGCAGGCAATGGCGATGACAGCACCGCGCCGCATTGCTCGGCATGACGCAAGATAGGCTCCACCAGCAATGCGTTGGCCGGAGATATGGCCTTCAGCATTGCGATCAACATGTCCGGCGACGAACGTGCGATGAGGTTCGTGCGCTCCTGTGGACGGCGAAGGTAGCGATGCGCGGCAGCGATCAAGACATCCGCATGATGGCGCGTGATTTCTGACCATATAACTTCCAGCGTACTCAAATCTGCCTGCAACATGGCACTGGCGAGCCGCTGCGGCAGGCTTTGCTGAAGCAACGCTGGCAGTGGCGACGGCCCGCGCAACGGCGGATTGCTGACAGCATCGCCGCTGTCTTCGTTCGCAGCGGATATTGTTGACACGGCAGTGGCAGAGGCGGAGGAAGCGAGCGACGTGGTCGCGGCGATCGGCGCGGTTGCACTGGTTAGCGCTTCGAGGTCTATGGCCTGCCCGTTCAACAGGCTTTGCAGGATTTGCAGGAAGTAGCCATGCGCGCCGCTCGCTTGCAAGGCGTAGCTTTCCACCGCCGCCAAAAACAGCGATGACGGATCGCCTATCCACGCCCGCACAAGTTGATATAACTGCGCCGGGTTGAGATTGCTTAGCCGCGCATCCTCCTTCATTTGCTGGCTGACGAAGTTCCGAATGGACTGCTGCGATTTGAGCGTGGTGATGGCGTCCATCGGAGCGGAGGGAGCCACAGTCGCGGACTGCTGCGCCATCTCCTCAAGATCAAGCTGGCCGCCGGAGCGCAAAGTACTTAACACCAAGCGCATGAATTGCACCGGATCACGCGCTTCCGCACTGTGGGCTGCGATGGAATCGAGCATCAGGCTGCAATCCTGATTGACCATGCTGGAATCGTGCATCAGCCACCAGATAAGCCACTGGTGTAGCTCGGCCAACTCGGATGGCAATTCGGCGCTGCGCTGCCGCCAGTTGCGGAACTGCGCTAACGCTGCGTCATCATTCGGTGCTGCGGTGCCTTGCAGCGCGGCCAGCCAATACGCTTCGCTCTCGTCTTTGTGCGACAGTCCTCGGTGCGGATGCAGCATCGAGGCTGCTTCCTTCAGCAAGTCAGCACTAAATTGGCGAACCAGCCGAATCAGCATATCGCTATCCTGCACCACCTCTCGAAGCACCTCCGATGCCTTCGGCGCAGCCAACACTTGCCGCAGCAAGCGCTCATGCGCTGTCTGCTGATCGGCCGATACCGACCACGGCAGACGACCGCTACGCAGGAAATTCAGCAACTGCTCGCGTGCCAACCGCCACCCGGCATCGGCATCGGCATCTGCAGCCGCGCCGGTCGCGTGGGCGGCTACTGCGGCGGCTGTACCAGCCGCCTCCGGCGACCAATCCAGCGCCGACGCCAATTGCTCCGACAAGCGCCGCGCCAACTCGCCTTCCGCCTCCTCACGCAGCACGCTGCCGAGATCAATTTCCAGCCGCTCGATGCGCCGCACCTGGCCGGCCCTGTCCTGCTGTGCCAGCGCCGTATCCACCACCGGCAACAAGGCCGCGCGCAACCATTCCGCCAGCGATTCGCTGCTTTCCTCGCCGCCCTCGTAGGCCACATCCAGCGTCAGTCCATGGATTAGATTAGGTGTCCGCATCATCACATCCATTGCCGGTTGGTGTGATACGCATCGACCGTATTGAAGAAGGCGATCAACTCCGCCGCCGCCTGATCCAGCGCCGCTGGATCATTCACCACGCCCACCAGCTCCAGCCAGCGCGCATAGCGCAACTCAAACTGCGCCAGGAACGCGAAATCGAGCCAATAGAAAGTCGGCAAGATATGCGCTGGCAAATTCTGCGCAATCAATTCCTCCACCCACGCCCGGCAGCCCTGATCCCGGAAGCGCGCCGTAAATCCAGGCAGTACCACGCTCACCCGGTGCGCATAGAAATCCGACTTCACATCATGCTGCGTCGCCGCCACGCGCGGACGCAGCAACACATGCTCCAGCAAATGAAAGCCTTCAGTCGCCTTGTTCAAGCCGATCAAGCGCTGCCGCAACTCGCGCGCAGCCTGTGGCGCATCGGCGCTAGGCAGGCGCAACAAAGGCCAGCAGCGCTTTTCATCCAAACTCAGACACAGCCAGCTTTGCTCGCCTTCCTCCGCCAGCACGCTATAGTTTTCCTTGCGAATGCCGGCCGACAGCAGCGAAGGACTCAGCGTACCAAACGGCAGCCCAGACAACACCGGCTGCGGCGCCGCCTCAGCCGCCCACGCCAACGGCTTGGTCTTGCCGTAATCGACTTGCCGCTCAAGCTGCCCTTCATAGCGCTTATCGCTGATGAACTTGACCTCATCATTATTTAGCGCCTGCACCAGCTTGCGCCCTACCACCTGCCCGCTACAGCCCGACAACAACTGCACCCGCCGCTGGATCGGCGCGCAATTCTCGCCAGTCCAATACGGCAGTAGCAAATTCATGGCCTGCCCGCGCCCGGCGCTCAGATCGCAGAAATCTTTGAGCAAGCCAATCTTGCACTCGATCAGATGATGGCCGAAATCATCCGGGTGATACACGTCATAACGCCGCAACGCATCGGCCGGAAACACCTCGCCGTAGACGGCCAACAAGCTGTCAAGCACGCGGTTGCGGCGATCAGTGAAGGTATCCTGCCCCGCCAGCACCGCATCCACCTCGCCTTGCCCCACATGGCCGCTATACAGCACCTCCAGGTTCGGCACTTGCTCGTTGCCCAGATACTGCGCGAAATAAGTCCGATCCAGCGTTTCGTCCGACGAATACAAGCGCTTAATGCCCTGCAACGAAGCAAGGTAATTCGCCATCATCTGCTCAAACGGGTACAGGTATGCCTTCAACTGCCGCGCCCGCGCCTTCGCCTCGGGCGGATAGCTATCCGGCACGCCGTAATGGTTGATGCCGTAAACGGCCGGCGTATGCTCGCCGACCGAGCCATATTCCGCCAAATCACGGTAACTGCCCTGCGGCAGCTTGAGCAGCCGCTGCAACTGGCCCTCGTTATTGCGGAAAGCATCGTATTCGAACTCCAGCTTGCGCAGGTAAAGCTTGGCCTCTTCGTGCAGCTGGTCGGCATACCGGCCTGGCACATGCTGAAAATCTTCCTGCGAACCGGTCTGCAACGGATCGGTGCTCTTGCCATGAATCAGCCGCAGCTTTTGCAACACGGCCGCCGACTGCGGAAAGCCCAGCACCGGGCATACCTCGCCGGACTCCTTCAATTTGACCTGGCTGTACTCCATGTCTTCGGCATCGCGGCGCAAGCACAGCCGCTTGACCTGCCGCACGCCGGGAATATGCCGCACCAGCGTAATCAGGTTGACCACGTCGATTTCGTAATTGGCTTGCTTGAAGTGGCCGTCGGCGATATAACCGTGATAGGTCAACGGCCCTTCCAGCATCTGCTCCCAGCTCATGCCCTGCGCCAGCGCTTCCTCGAAGCGCACGATCTGGCCCCCGGAAGAAATCAGCTTGGCGCAGCTGAAGTAGATATCGGCATACACCTCGGCCGCTGGCCGGCTGTCGTCGATCTCGATCTCGCCACTCAGGCTATACACCTGCGCACGCACGATGGACACACGCTCCACATCGCGGCACAGATTGCGGTACATCGACAGCAGCAACAGCACGTCCTTGCGCAACGCTTCGCAATCGCTGCGGCTATCGCTCTCGAACAGTGACTCGTGCGGCTTGATGAACACCGAGTACAAGCCAGTCTTGCCGCGCTTGCGGATCCACACATCATCCACCGGCGGCAATTGGTCGTAGATCAGCTTGCAGAAATCAATATCCGTCACCGGCTGGTTGGGGAAGATATCCGGCGGCGGATACAGCGCCTGCGCTTCGAAATCGATCCTGCCATCCGGGCCGGTAAGGAAATCGGCCACATCGAAATCGGTGCGGTAGACCAGGTCGGTCAAGCCATACGATAGCAATTCCAGCAGCGTCACGCCGGGATCATGCAAGTTATAGTCAGTCCATTGCTGGCTCGACAAATCTTGCAGCAAAGCGATGCCCTTGCGCCTGAGGCCGTCGAAATCGAGGCCGTCAGGATCGCTCAGCAAACGCTTGATGTGATCCTCAATCTTCACGCAACCACGTCCTTATTCCTTGACCTTGCCTTTTTCATCGTATTGCGGGCTGGGCTGGCGCAGCGGCTTGTCGTCGCTTTCCAGCATCAGCGTGTCTTGCCAAAGCTGGGTGATGTGGTACTTGACCCAGACATCCTCGCCGTAAGAGCAGCCAACCCGCATTTGCAACTTGAATTCGAACGGCTTCGCCACCTCCGCCCGCTGCCAGCGCAGCTCGATGCGGCTGCACCGGTTGCCGAAGTGGCTTTGGTGGTACGAGATATCGCCGTTGGCGCCAAACGCATTGGTGGCAAACGCGTGCATGATGGCGTAGCGGCCGTCGCTATCCTTGCCGCCAACGCCGGCCACCACTTCCAGCGCCTGGCAGCCGGTCATGAAGTCGGTCACGTCATACCAGTAGCCATCGGCAGGCACGGCAAAGTCGCCGCTGCGGCCGACGCGCGCGTGCGACGCCACCGTGCCTGCCACGTCCAGCTCATGGCGCGGATGGCTTTGGCGGATGCCAACGCCGCTGTGCGGCACGCCGTCGCCGTCCACCGTGCTGGTCAAGGTCAGCATCGCCTGGCCGCGCCGATCCTGGAAACTGAGGTTGCTGTTGGCCTTGTCCAGCCCCAGCGACCACATGGCGTTGCCGGTGCCAATGTCCTGGTAAAAACTGATCAGCCGGCCGTCGCGCAGCTGCGCGATCTTGAACCCGGCCTCCGGCGTCTTTTCAAAGCCCTCGTCGAGCATGCTGAGCATGGAGTCGATCAAGTCCTCAAAATCCTGCTGGCTGGGCATCTTGCCCAGCTCGAACTGCTCTTTGAGCATGGTGCGGCGGCGGCGGGTCATGATTCTGTCCTATTCGAAATAATGAAGGTGGAGCCGATCTTGAGCTCCTCGATGCCGATATGCTTGGCCTCTGCCGGTTCGTGCTTATCCGTCAGCACGATCCAGTGCTGATTCATCGGCACCGCGATACTCCACGGGTAGCTGGGCACAATCACTTTCTGCACCACGTCTTTTTCGCGCGCGTTGTCGCGCATTTGGAATAGCCGGTCAAGCGGCTTGCCCCATGGCGCAATCTGTAATAGTGATACGCCAGACACCCGATCCACGTAGCCGAGATCGAGCAGGAAAGACACCACGTCATGCTGGCGCAAGCTCCAGCCGAAATGCTTGTTGATGCCCTGCGCATTCCACGGCGACAGGTAATCGCACAGCGCCTGGTTGATCTGCTCGCTCAAGCGGCCGGTGTGCAGCTGCGACTTGAGCTTGATGGTGCAGCGCACCTGCACCTCCTCATAGACCGGGTTTTCCACCCGGATCACAGCGTCGGGCGACGCAAACTGGCGCACGTACTGCTTGATCTCGTTGACCAGGTAGCCGCTCAGGGTCGGCTTTTGGTTGAGGTGGCCGCCGCGATTCAAATACGGAATCGCCACGATCAAGATATGGCCGGGCAGCGAACGCTTGGCCGGATCGTCGACCTGGCGCAGATTGGGAAAGCACTTCACCTTGAACACTTGCGGGAAGCGCTCCAGAATCAGTTGCTCATAATCGCTGGCGGTCAAGGCGCGCTGCTTGTGGCGCAGGCGCTCGCTGGCGCGCACACGGAATTGCAACGCCGTCTCAGCCGCCTTGCCGTCAAACGAGCGGCGCACCTGGTAGACGCTGTCGATACCGGGAATGTTTTCCTTCGCACGATTGATGTGCATGGCCGGCATCACCGCTTGCGGCTTGGCGCCGCGGTCGGCGCGCCACGTCACGCGAATCGCCTGCGCGTACACCGAGTACAGGCTGCAAAAGCGCTCCACGCCCTCTTCCGCCGACACGCACAGCCAGAACTGCCCGGCCGGCATCACGGTATTATTGGTGTCGATATCCTCGGGCAGTTGCAGCAGCACGATGCCGCTGGTCATAAAGCCCTTGGTCGAGTCTTCCAATATCCGGTTCGACTCCAGCGGCCGCCAGCGATTGCCGGCCAGGTAACGCCAGCGCAGCTTGATATTCTTCACGCCGCTCATCGGCAGCGAATCCTCGCGCAGGTAGAAGTACAGCGACAAGGCGCCGCGCAACTGCTTGCCCTCCACGCCGATATATAGCTGGCCGGTCGATTTGTAGCGCGGGATCTGCCGGATCAGCCGCGTATCGCTAAAGAACATGCTCTGCCAGCCCAGCGGATGCAGATGGATAAAGCTATCGGCCTCCGACGGGCTGTTGGCACGCCGCGCCTTCTCAAACATAATCGTCGCCGTGGCCTTGTAATTGAGCGCGATGCGGCTGATCTGCGGCGTGTATGGCGCATTCGGCAGCGGCGACATCAGGCGCACTTTCTTTTGCTGGGCGTTCTGCGTCAGTACGCGCGACAGCAGCGCCGGGTACTCCTGATGGCCGAGCGCGCCGGCCGGCCCTTCCAGCGTAATCTTGAACAAGCCGTTCATGCTGGCCGAGGTGTACTGGAACGGCGCGCCACTAGCGTCCGGCATGCCCTCCACCGGCTTGTAAAACTGCACCGCATCATGCAGGCTGATATTGTTGTCGTCGCTGGTCAGATTGCTTGGGCTGCCATCGTCGTTGGTCTGGTAGCGGAACAGCTTGACCGTGGGGCCGGCGTGCAGCCACTTGCCGTCGGTCAGCACGGCCACGCTGGCCTCGATGTCATCGCTTTTCAAAGGCTCGGGGTAGGCGCGGTAATATTCGGGAAAGCCGCCAAGGCCGAGCGGCAGGCCAGTCCACTCGACGTCGATCGACACATCTTGCAACTGCTTGTACAGCATCTCCTCGCAGCCGACCACCATGTAGGAGCCGACCGCCGGCAAAGGCCCAAACGGCATGAACGGCGACAGCGCGCTTAGCTGCCCGACCTGGTTATGCAGCAGCAGTTGCCGCACCGCCTTTACCTCGACCTCGATGCGGATATCGTGCAGGATGCAGTCGGCCAGCAAATCGTAGGGATAGCGGTACTCGTTCTGCGTCATTTCGAAGCGCAGCAGTGGCAGCTTGCTGTCGTAGGCAGCGCCGTGCACGGCCGCGACGTAGGGCGTGACCGGCGGTGCGCTGGCCGGCAGCACAAACTCGATGGCAAGGCAGTCCTCCGGCAAGCCGGGATTGAGGCCGCTGTATTCCGGGCGGTACTCGGTCACTTGATACCAGCCAGTTTCGGTAGTCAGGCCGATGCGGAACATGCTGCGGAACAGGCGCACGAACACATCGTTGACGCGGATGGCCTGCACCTCCTCCTTGGTGCGCTTCGGGTCGGCGCGCACCTGCTCCAGCACGTTCTTGAGCTGCTGCTCCAGCGAAGGCCGCTTGGCGTGCGACGGCACGCGGTACTGGAACAGCACGCGCACGGTGCGTTCGCCCTCGCGCATCAGCAGCACCTTGCTGGCCAAGATGAAGCCGAACGCCGCCGCTTCGCCGCTGATCAGCGGCTCGCCCGGCTTGGGCGCGCCCATCAGCGGCAGCGCCGGGGCTTTCTCGTGCTCGCGATCTTCGCCGTCCAGCGGCAGCAGGTCGAACTGGCGGTGGTAGCAGCCTGTCGTGCGGACGATGGGGCGGCGCTCAAAATACAGTGAATGTAGCGCCGTGACGCGGGCGTCGCTCAGTGTCGAGGCCGTGTCGGCCGAGTAGATGATGTCCTTCTGGTCGGCGTCCACACCGCCGATGAATTCGGTGCCTGCATCGATTTGGATCTGGCGCGCGGCCGCCGTCGGCTTGATAACCAGGAAGGCGCTGTCCGGCTTCTGCGGCTGCGGCCGCATGCCAAGCACGCGCTGGTAGTAGAAATCAATGCGCTGGTCGCCAAAGCGGTTGAGCCGTTCCAGCAATTGCTGGAATAGCTGGATAAACGCGATCAGCAAGCTGATGCCGGGATCGTGGTCGCCGCTGCGCAGCGACGGCGGCAGCAAGCGGCGGATGCCGTTTTGCAGCATGCGCACACCCTGCATCACGGTGTGAAAGTTGTGGCGAACGAGGCTGATATCGGCGTCTTGCGGCGTGACCTCGTGCAGCGCAGTCAAGGTATGCAACTGATGCGAAAATACCGCACCAGCCCTTTCATAAAATGACGCCGGCGCGGTTTTTATCAGCTCGGCCACTTCACGCCGCAAGCCGCGTAGTATGCCTTCCAGCAGCGTGCGGACTTCCTGCCCGGCATGGCCGCGCATCGGCTGCACCGCCACCGCCCACGCGTCGAGCGCGCGCAGCACCAGCAGCGGCGAATTCAGATTATCGCGGTAGCCGCCGTACAGCTCCTTCCCGGCATCGGCCTCGAACCACTGGTGATAGTCGGGCTCTCGCTGCAAGCGTAATTCAAACTCGCTCAGCATCTTGTTGGTATCGACCGCGAGGATAGACGCCATCAAGATGGCTTCATCGGCGCTGAAATATTCGTGCCAGTCGCCCTCCGGCGTGAGGTCCAGCTTATAGAAATGCACCAGCCGCGCATACTCGGCCGCCAGTGCCGCCAGCTGCTCGAACGACATCTCGTTGAGACGGAAGTAATCGCCGCACAGCGCCGGCGGGCGGCGGTGCTGCTGGTCGCGGCCATCGCTGACAATCAGTCTAGAGCTGCACATCGCTGCCTTCCCTGAAGTAGAACGGATAGACGATGTTGTGGCGCGTGTTGGTGCTGATCACGGTGTAGTGAATCGTAAAATTCAGCAGCCCTTCCTGTGCCATGCTGCTATCGGCAACGATGCTGTCCAGCGTCACGCGCGGCTCGAAGAACAGGATGGCGCGCTGGATCACGTCCTTCAGCATGGTGATGACGTTTTCATTGATGGTCTCGTACACCTTGAGCTTGAGGCCGCAGCCAAAACTCGGCTGCATTACCCGCTCGCCCGGCGTGGTGCTGAGCAGGATGCGCAGGCTCTGGCGGATATCCTCTTCCGCGCTGACCATTTGCACCTTGCCGCGCCGCGCAAACTCGGGCGGGAAGCTCCAGCCGGTGCCGAGGAAAGACTTGTCTGTATCCATCTCAGCCCCCGATCATCACGGTCGGCAAGCCCAGCACGATATTGCCGCCGTGCGCCGTGGTGTCGCCCATGCGCGCCGCCGGCCGGCCGGCAATCATCACCGTGGCGCTGCCCTTGACGATGCTGTCCGGCGGCCCCACGCACACGCACAGGTCGCCCACCACGGCGGCCGGCAGTGCGCCGATCAGCACATTCGGCACGCAGGGGCCGGAGATCGGCCCGCCGACGTGCGGAATCGGCGGCAGCCCCGGCGTGACCATCGGGCAGACGTGCATATCGGTGATGCGGGCGGCGGGCGGCATGGCGTGTCCTTAATTAATCATGACCATCGCGCCCTTGACGGTGGTCTGGCCGGCGGCCGACAGCTCGGCGGTCGCCGCACCCTTGGCGGCGAAGCCAACGTTGGCGCTCTGGTTGATATTGAGGCCGGTGACCTTGACGTCCATCTGTGCCGCCACCTCGACGTTTTGCACCGCCGAAATCGCCACCTTGCCCTTGGCGCTGATGGTGATGTCCTTGGGGCTGTCGAGCAGGATGCCGCTCGGGCTCAGTTCGACCTTGTTGCTGTTCTGGTCTTGCAGCAGGATGGACTTGGCGTCGTCGCTGATGACGATCTTGTTGTTGCCCGGCGTGATCAGCGTGATGACCTTCTTGTCGTCGTCAAATTCCAGCTTGAGCTTGCTGCGCGTGACCAGCGCCTTGAAATTATTGGCGGCCTCCAGCTCGTACGCCGGCGTGCGCGCCGCGCTGTACAGGCTGCCGAGAATCACCGGGCAGGACGGGTCGTTGTTGAAAAAGCCCAGCACCACCTCGTCGCCGATCTCGGGAATGATGAAGGCGCCGAAGCCCTTGGAGCCGTAAAAGCTCGACAAGCGCGCCCACACGCCCACGGTTTGCGCATTCATCAGAGGCACCGTCACCTGGATTTTGTACTGGCTTTCCGGGTCGGCGTCGAGCTTCTTGACCACGCCCACGTGCAAGCCGGTCACGCCGGCCGTCAAGCCCGATGCTTCCGCCGATTGCAACTGGTGCTCCTCGGTGAACCAGTAAGCTGGCATGCCGAACTCCACCTCCGTAGTCCAGTTGCCCGCCGTCAGCCGGTGCGTGACATTGCTGACCAGGACGTCGCCGTTGAAGTGCGTGCCGGTGCCCGCCAGCGTAATCATGGCGCCTGGCTTGGCGGCGGCGTGCCCCTGGAAACTCACCGAGCCGCGAATGCGCGCCAGTGCCGACTTGGTCTGCTGGGCCTTGCTCCAGGCGGTGAGTGCCGCGCTCTCCAGCGGCGCGGCCGTTTGCAGCACGTAGTCGCTCACGCCCAGTACCTCGGCCAGCTTGGACGGTGCGACGTCGCCGTTGCTGCCGTAGGTGACCGGAGTGGCGCTTTGCTGGACAATGGCCTGGCTGGTCAAGTCCCAGCTGGTGCCGGTCACTTTGCTCAGCTGCCAGCGCGCATCCAGCTCGGCGTCGAAAGAAATAATATCGATGCCGTAGGTGAGCAGCAGCACCGGCGCCGCGCTGCCATCGGGCGCCTTGACGCTGACCGTGCCGGCGTCCACCGTGACCAGAAAGCCGTTGGCCTCGGCGCGCGCCATCATATAGTCCCAATCGCTGACGTAGTACTGCACCAGTTCCTTGTAAGTGATGCTGGTGCTATCGACCTTGGCGGTCAGGCCCGCATGGCCGCCGATTAAGGCTGCCATGATGTCGCTATCGGTCTTGTCGACGAAGTTGGCGTTGCGGCGGCCGACCGTCATGGCCAAGGCCTTGTCGCGGCACTCGATCACCAGCCGCGACTCGTTGCCGGCGCCGATCTTGATCGCATGCTTGATGACGATGCCCTTGAAAATCTGCGTGACCTTGCTGTCGTAGCCGGCGCTGATGCAGATCTCCGCGCCCGGCAGCAGCATGGTGGTGTCGCTAACCGGAAATTCGCGGTTCGGCATGTCGCCGTCCACGATGGTGATGATTGCCGTCGGAATGCGGTTGGTCTCGTGGCGCGTGACGATGGATTCCACCTGCACCGTGTCCTTTTTTTCCTCGCCATCAATGGTGAGGATAAAACTGAGCGGGCCGGTGCTTTCGGCAATTGGGGAGACGGGCATGATGCTTAACCTAGCGGTGGAAAGCGCAGGCTGGTGCCGGGCACCAGCTGGCGGAATGCCGTCAGGCCGTTGATCCGCGCTACTTCAAGGTAATAGGACGGATTGCGGTAAATGCGCTCGCACAGCAGCGGCAAGGTGTCGCCGGCGCGCACCACGATCAGGTGCGTCAGGTCGGGCGAGCTTTGCTTGCTCTCCTTGATGATTTCCTGCTGGCTGATGTACTCGACCAGATTGAGCGTGACTTTGGCGCGCAGCGGGTCGCCGTTCGGCATGAACAGCGTGTAGTCGAACTTCAGGCTTTCCACCCGGCCGTAGAAAATCAGCGCGCCCCACACGAGCTGCACTATCGGCGCCTCGTGCTTGGTGCCGACATAGGCATAGACGGCGGTGCGCAATTGCTCGACCTGCGTCTTGACCGGCACCACCACGCCCGGCACGGCGCCAGTGCCGTCCAGCGTGAGCGCTTTCAACGTCAATTTTTCGGCCTGGGTGACGTCGTATTTGGTCTCGGTGCCGGCCTGCCCCAGCGCTTGGGTTTTGGTGTAGCGGATGTTTAAGCCGTGCTCATACCCGGCCGGATTGATCAAGGCCTGAAATTCCGGGCGCGAGCTGTCCACGCTCACCACGCCGTCGTCCGACACGGTGCAGGCGGCAATCGTCAACAGGGTTTTCTGGCCCGACATGCCTAGCGCTCTCCGCGTTCACGCAGCAGGTTGAGGATCATCTGACGGCAGGCCGACAGGATTTCTTCCTTTAGTGCTGGCGTTGCCGCTGGCTCGCCGCTGTCGCTGGCGGCGCGCTCGACGATGGTGGTCTTGATCACCAGTTCCCGTATCTCGATCGACATGGTCTTCTCCCGTGGTTAAAGCACGCGCTGCGAGTACGAGTACGCCAGCGAAATTTTCTCGATCGCCACCTCGTTCTTGGTGGAGCTGAAGCCGTCCACGCTCCACTTGACCGGGTAGCTATCGTTGAACTGCCACGCGCGCAGCACCTCGCCGTGGCCGCCGCGCAGCATCACCATCACCGTTTGCAGCGTGATCATCGAGGCAAACTCGCCCTCCAGCGTGTCTTTGCACCACAGCACCAGCGGCGACAGCATGCTGGCGATGCCACGCTTGAGTTCCAGATTGCCGTGCTTGACGGCCTTCGGCAGCTGGTGGATGAAGCGGTTTTCGCCGCCTTCCGTCAACGGCTCCAGCTCGATTTCGGTGGCAATCCCCGAGACCTCGCTGAACGCCATGTCGGCCACCAGGCTGCCGCTCAGCGCGACGGTGAAGTAAAACGCCGCCGGCGGATAGTCGTCGAACAGGCTCATTGGCTACCTAGCCGTTCGCAATGGTCAGGCCTTCGTGGACGATCTCGATCGACTCGATCGCCACTTCGTTGCCTTCCGACTTCAGATCGGTGCTGGAGATCTTGGTCGGCCACGCATTGGTCAGCGTCCACACCATGGTGTCGTTGCCCTCCTCGTCCAGCAGCGAGATGGTCACCGGCACGCGCTTGATGGTGTTCATCTTGATCTGGTTGAGCCAGTCCCAGAACTTGTTATCGCCCTTGAACACGCCCTTCTTCATGGTGATGTTGCCGTACTTTTTCAGCCCCGGCATTTTGATCACCGAGAACACCGGGCTATTGCCGTGACGGTATTTGATCTCTTCCGACTGGATGTCCAGGCCGGACACCTCCTGGAACGACATTTCGTTCGAGTCCCACTTCACGCGGAAATAGAACTTCGGCATCGGCCATACAGTTGCGGATTGACTTGCGCCATCGTCTGCCATATCACACCTCTTTGCTTAGTTGTTGCACAGTTATTGGATGGGGAATCAGGACTTCTGCATTTGCTGCTGGAAGGTGATCTCGATGAACTCGGCCGGGCGGCTGACCGCGACCAGGATCGTCACGCGCAGGATGCCTTCGAGGATGTCCTCGGCCGTCATGGTTTCGCCGAGGCCGACCGAGACACTGAACGCATCTTCCGGGCTGGCGCCGGCCAGGCCGCCGCGCTTCCACACGCTGGTCAGGAAGTTGTTGGCCATGCCCTTGATGGTGACCCAGGTGCCGCTGACGTTCGGCTCGAACACATAGGCCTTGGTGGCCAGGCGCAGCGATTCCTCGATCATGATCATGGTGCGGCGCACGTTGATGTAGCGCCAGTCCAGGCTATTGCCGTCCAGCGTGCGCGCGCCCCACACCAGCACGCCTTCGCCGATGAAGGAACGGATGGCGTTGATCGACTTGCCGGCGGTGGTAACGTTCAAGCCTTCCTGCTCGGCGTGGCTGATGTTGACGGTCGGCGACACCACGCCGGACAGGCTGACATTGGCCGGCGCCTTCCACACGCCGCGCAGGTTGTCGACCAGTGTGTAGACGCCGGCCATCGCCGACGCCGGCGGCAGCAAATTGAGCTTGCGCTTGATAACCGACAGGATGCTGACATAGGTCGGGCTGACCGCAAACAGGATTTTGTGCAATTCCTCATCTGACAGGATCTTGCCGCCGACGGCGCGGTTGGCGTCAGCCACTTGCGCGACGAAGCCCTTGATATCTTCGTCGTTGCTGTGGGCATCCTTGAGAATATTGGTCAAGTCGGTACGGGCGGCAAAGGTGTCGAAGCTCAGGTCGGAGGTATCCACCATCACGGTGTTGAGCCATGGATAGTAGGCGGCGGCGAATTTGAGCTGGGTGGTGCCGAGGCTGTTGCGGAACGCCGCCACCGGATCGCCCTCTGGCGCGGTGCTGTCGTTGAAGCCATTGTGGATGTCGAAAATGGCGAAGCGGTTTTTCATATCGACGCCGCAATGGGTCAAGGTCTCCTGCTGCACGCCGATGCCATCGGCCTGCTTCAGCGCCATGGTGTCCGGGATCACCACCATGGTCGGCTCCTGTTCCTTCAGCAGCAGCTTGAGGCCGGCCGTCAGCGCCTTGGGCTGGATGTCCAGTATGTCGGAGTAGGTACCGACCGAGACGATGTAGCAGCGCGCGCCGCCATTGGCGAAGAACAGCTGCATGCTGCGGTACAGGTAGTAGCGCTCGGTGTCGAGCTTGTTATCCTTGCGCTTGATGAGGTAGCCCTTGTCGCCGACCTTGAAGTCGGGTAAGACCGGAACAGCTGACTTGTCGGCTGGCTGGTCGGCCGGCTGCTCGCCGCCGCTGCCCTCGGCGCCGCCCTCGGCCGGCGCAGGCGCGGCATCGCTAGCTGGCTTCTTGTCGTCGATCGGGACGATGGTGAACTGGTCTTTCGGCGCTCCGCCGAAATACGATTCGAACTCCGCCATCGAGCTGATCGGCCACGGCTTGTTGTGCAACGGACTGCCCTTGTTGTCCGCTTTTTCGGTGTAGCCGATGAATGCCGGCACCGCCGTGGCGACTTCCACCACGGAATTCGGAAAGGCATTTTTCTCAACGATATATACACCAGGGGTTTTATACGCGCCTGCCATATCTTTTCCTTTGAAGATTATTGATGAACATAAATTTCCGCAACGATCATGGATTGGCCGTTGGGACCCCGCTCTTTGCCGAGCTTGTCAACACTGGCATTGGGCAATCGCCTGATTAATACCTTTCCTGTCGCTCCTGCTTCCCGTAGCTGCAAGCGCTGCCGCGGTATGCTTTGCATCGGCACCGGCGACGCCGACAGGTACGCCGTCCCGTTTGCTGTTGCGGCCAGCGGCGACGGGGCAAATGCCCAGCCCGGTTCACTGTCGGACGCATCCAGATCGATGATGCTGAGTTTCTTTGCCGCCAATCCGCCGGAGAAAAAATATTTCCAGTGAATCAGCCTCGATTGCAGCGCGAAGCGCCATGGCGAGACTGGCGCAGCTTCCGGGTCTGCTGCCAGCGGCGCGCACGCGAGATCGATCCACAACAGCGGCCCGCCCCCCTCGCCGCCGCGCGCCGGCTGCGCCACGGCACGCAGAACGCCCAAGGCGCCTTGCTCGCCAGGCGTCGTGGCCACATACGCATCCTGCGGCCACGCCGTGTAAAAGCGCAGCAAGGCGTCCTCCGCGTACACATCAAAACCGAGCTGCCACAGCGCCGCGCTGGCGACGCCTGCACGCTGCTCCTGCCATAGTTCGACGCCGCGCGGCAGTGCGCGCAGCAGCAAGCCTTCCTGTTCCATCAAGGCCGCCGTCTCGGCGGTCGGCACGTAACGCAAGCCCGGCAGCGCCGCATGGCCCAGGTATTCGTGCGTGACGTCCAGCGCCAGCAAGCGGGAATAACGCGGCATACGCTACCCCTTTACCACCGGCTGCAAGTCGGTGATGAACGGCAGCTGGCCGCTCACCGCACCGGCGTCCACCGTCACCATCCGCACCTTGTAAAACATCGACGGCAGATAGCGCCCGCCCAGCAGGCTCCACAAATTATTCAAATCGGGGATGGGCAGATTCTCGATATCCAGCACCAGCCGGTCGATGCGCCGGTCCAGCCCTGGGCTGTTACGCTGGTCAAGCACCGGCTTCATCTGGAAAAACGCCACCGCCTGCGAGATGTACTTGAGCGCCTCGGTGTAATTACCGGCGCCGAAATTGGCGCTGACCATGACGTACAGGTTAAGGAACAGTGGTGCGTTGTTTTGCAGCAGACGGTCATCCAGACCGCGCACGCCGCCGCTGGGGCGGTACGGCACCGTATCCTTCTCGACATTGACCAGCGTGAGCACCAGCTTGTTGTTGGCGTTGGGCGTGACACTGCCATCGAGCTCGACCAAGTTCGACACCACAGCCACATCCTCCGCCAGCTGGAAATTAATCCTGAACTGCTGGTTGAGCTGATGGGCCATATGGCTAAGTGCCGCACTAATCATTTGCCGCTCCGATAAGATTGCGCTCACCTTAGCCCCAGCTGCGCCGCAGATGAAGTATCTTTACCGTTACACGATGCGTGTTACTCCGGCAGATACGCGCGCAGCGCTAGCATGCAGCGCTCGGCCATGCCCTCTTGCGCGGCGATGTTGATGCTGCCGGCGTCGTCAAACTGCTCGTACCACAGCACTGCGCCGTCGCTGACCCTGCGTAGCAGCAGCGACACGCGCACGCGCGCAGCATCCTGCCGCACCGTACCTTCCAGCAGTGTGGCGTTGGCGACGCTGCCCAATGCAGCCAATGGGATGTCGGTGTCAACACGGCGGATCGGGCCGACCGCGCGATACAGGCGGTAGCCAAGTTCGTCGTTCAGGCCCAGCACGTAGGCGGTGAGCGCGGGATCGGGATTGAGGCAGGCGAGCTGGCGCAGCATCAGCAGCGGCGGGGCTTGGGATAGGGCCGGGATTTGTTGTGCACTGGCCGGCGCGTACTCGACTTTCGGTTGGTAACTGCCGGTTGGTATGCTGATGCGAAGCGCATCGTTGCAGCCTTCCTCGGCATAGTAAGCGGCAAGCCGCAAGCGCAAGCGGCCGGCCTGCACCCGCACGATGGGATCGTCGCCGGTGTAATACGTAACACGGTCACGGCCGAACACGGCAACGCCGATTTCATGTTCAGGCGGCGGCGTGGGATCATCATTGCCGACCGCTCGGCGCACCAGATAAGCCAGCAGCGCGGTGCAGCGATGGGCCTTAGAAAATTGCTTGCTGGCCAAAACCTTTTTCAACGCAGCAAGGATTTCCTCGTCTGTGCTGCGTGGCGGCGTCAGCGCAGGCGCGGTCGCCGTAGCGACCTGGATGTGTGCCGGATGGTTGATGATAGTCCCCTGGAGTTATCGTGCGTGAGCAATCTGAAAGCACTTTAAGTCCGACGAGGAAAATCTTTCTTCTGGAAACCTTCCGCGAGCTAAGCCATTGATTTTTATCAGGCGCGTACGACCTTGTCGAAGAGATTTTCGAGCAGATCCGCTTGCTCCCGGTGGCCCTTCTCGTTATTTTTGTCGCCCCACATGTCACCGTATGGGCTCATCTGATCCATTATGTTCTTGGGCACCATGCGCACCCAGGTTCGGATGAACGTCCTTGGCAATTTCGCTTGCTCGTCCAGCGCACTTTGCAGCGTGTCGTCGTTAGTTAGGTCGACGCTCAGTCTGCGCTGCTTAAGTTCAGCTTCGCCTCTAAGGATTTCCTCCGCCTCCTGCCCCAGCAGCTCCGATTCAGTATTATGAAGATTGTACGGTTCGACATAATGCAGGAGTTCTTCATCCGACTTACCTTCAAAGAAATTCCTAAAATTGCCCTTATGACGATAAGTTTGTACCAGTTGATCAATCAGTTCGCTACGCTCAAAATGCTCCGGCGGTCGGGTGCGATGGCCCAGCTTGGGCGTCGAATGGTACAGATTGGGATCAGATAAACTCACCCGCCCAAAAGCTGGCAACACGGGAGAGTGGATGGAGGTATCGTCCTCCTCAATCTCCTGCTCCCGGCGACTGGCAATATCGCTCTGGACTTCAGGCGGCAAGTTCCATTCAAGATCCTCAACGCCGTAGTGATCCTGATAGAAGTCCGGCCCTTGCATGGGGGCGGCGTTACTAAAGGTGAGATTAAAGAACACTGTGCTACCCCGGCTATCCTTATGAAATCCAAGTGCCCCTTGCGCGCGGTTAAATTGGCAGTCCACATCAATGACGACCTGGTGGGAACGTGAAATTTCAGGCCAATTTTTCAGCAGATAAGTCCACTGCCCAGAGTCTTGGAGCGTTCCCTTCACTAAAGGGCGGATCAGCGTGTCGAGTCGAGCAGGGTCGAAGTCATCCGGCAAGGGCTGCATTCCATGTCCCTCAGGCTGCGGATCGTCTATCCTCGTCAAGGGGGCGCCTGGCTCAAAATTGATGGTTCCTAGACGAAAGCCTCCGGTGTCGGCCCCCTGCAGCTTTTGAGCGGTCTGTATGATGCGCCGCTGTAGCTCTGCGCCGGAGATATCGACCGAGCCTCCGGTCTCCCGGTTGACACTCTTCGCCATGGTTCTATCGAAGCTTCCCACTGAATCTGCAGGGTAGTCGACCTTCTGAACCACATCGGTGCTGCCATTCGCCATCAACTGCGCATAGTCTTTCAGTTGCGCCGTTTGCGGCGAGATGCTTGCCGCTTGCCCATGATGGCTTAGCCGGAGCGAGTCGCTGCGGCTATCCGGCATTTTTTGGGCCGCAGCATCTGGCAGGGATGCCTTCTGCCTTCCTGCGGGGCTAGCTTGACGAATGCCGCTACGGCTCATTTGCATCTCCTTGGCGTCTACGCGATGGCGATGCGATGCTAGCGTGCCGGTGGAATGACGGTAAGTGTCGTTACCGTAACACCGCGCTTGGCGTATAGTGTGGTCTTGTTGCTGCTGAAAAAGGATGTCATGGATCTGCACTATCTAAGCCCGCTGTTTGCGCCCAAGTCGATCGTCGTGTTTGCCGGCCCGCCGGACGAACCTGAGCGGCAAAATGTCTATGGGCGCAGTATTTGCGCGCAGTTGCGCAACGGCGGCTATGAAGGCGCCCTGACCTTCCTTGATGTGAGCATGACCGGCACCTTGGCCGACCTGGTGCAGTCGCGCGCCGACCTGGCCCTGATCGCGCTGCCGAATGAGGAACTGGCCTTCGCGCTGGAGGTCGCGGGCCGCATCCAGTGCAAGTCGGCGCTGATCGTGTCGTCCGGCGTGCTGCCGGCGCAGGCGGCCGAGCTGCATGCCATCGCCCGCAAGCATGATATGCACTTGCTGGGGCCGAACAGCCTCGGCTACCAGCGTCCGCGCTTGAAACTCAATGCCGGCGTGGCGGGCCAGTTGGCGCAGGCCGGCAGTTTGGCACTGATCTCGCAATCGGGCGCGTTGACTTCCGCCATTCTTGACTGGGCCGGCACCAATGCGGTGGGCTTGTCGGCCGTGATTTCGCTGGGGCCAAATACCTCGGTCGATTTGGCACAGGCGCTGGACTTCCTCGCCACCGATCCGGCCACCGAGAGCATCGTCATCTATATGGAAGGCATTACCGATGCGCGCCGCTTCCTGTCGGCGCTACGCGGCACGGCCAATACCAAGCCGGTGGTAATTATCAAGTCCGGCAACGGCGCGGCGGCGTCGCGCGCGGCGGCCACGCACTCTGGCACCCTGATCGGCAGCGATGAAGTATTCGATGCGGCCCTGCGCCGCACCGGTGCGGTGCGCGTCAATACCTTCGTGCAGTTGTTCTCCGCTGCCAAGTGCCTGGCTTCGCGCTACCGCCCGGTGGGGCCGCGCCTGGCGGTAATCAGCAACGGCGGCGGCCCCGGCGTGCTGGCCGCCGACTGGCTGGCAAAACTGGGCCTGCAACTGGGCGTACCGGGAGCCGAAGCGGCCCAAGCGCTGGCGCCGGAACTGCCGCCGCATGCGACGCTGACCGACTTGCTCGACCTGTCGGAAGAAGCCGGCCCGCAGCACTATGCCGCCGCCATCCGCTCCTGCGCGCAGAATCCGAATATCGACGGCCTGCTGGTGATCTACTCGCCCAAGCTCGATGGCGATCCGGTGGCTGTGGCGCAAGGGGTGGTCGATGCGGGCCGCGGCCTTAGCAAACCGCTGCTGACTTGCTGGATGGGCGACGAGCGCGTGGCGCCGGGTCGGCAACTGATCGCGCAATCCGGCCTCGCCAATTTCCGCACGCCGGAGGCGGCTGTCGATGGTTTCAGCAATATCGCCGTGTTCTACCAGAACCAGCAACTGCTTCAGCAAACGCCACCGCCCTTGTCGCAACTGGCCAAGCCCGATCTTGACGGCGCGCGCCGGCTGGTGGAAAGCGTACTGGCCGAACGCCGCAGCGTGCTCACCGAAATGGAATCCAAGGCACTGCTGGCCGCCTTCCACATCCCGATCACGCCGACCATGCCGGCCCGCAGCGCGGCCGAGGCGCAATTGATCGCCGCGCAGCTGGGCTACCCGGTGGCGTTGAAAATCGACTCGCCCGACATCAGCCACAAATCCGAAGTCCAAGGCGTAGTGCTCAACCTGAGCGATGCCGCCGCCCTGTCGGCCGCCTACAACGACATGCTGGCCAACGTGGCGCGCTTGCAGCCCGGTGCGCGCATCAATGGCGTGACCGTGCAGCGCATGGCGGGCAAGCGCGATGGCCGCGAGTTGTACATCGGCGTCGCCAGCGATCCCTTATTTGGCCCGGTGATCGGCTTCGGCGCGGGCGGCACCATGATCGACTTGCTCAACGACCGCGCGGTCGAACTGCCGCCGCTGAACCCATTCCTCGCGCAGCGCCTCGTGGATCGGGCACGCGTAGCGGCCACCTTGGGCGAATGGCGCGGCGCGCCGGCGGTGGATCTGCAAGCGATTGAGCACATCCTGCTGCGCGTATCGGAGATGGTGTGCGAACTGCCGCAACTGCGCGAACTGGATATCAACCCGCTGATCGTCGATCAGAACGGCCTGGTTGCCGTTGATGCGCGCGTGGTGGTTGGCGCCGCGCCGCCATCGGCACAGCGCTTCGACCAGTTGGCCATCATGCCGTATCCGTCCAACTACGCCAGCGTGTGGCCGATGCGCGGCGGTGGCGAATACACTCTGCGTCCAGTGCAACCAACCGACGCCGAGATGCTGCAATCGCTGGTGCGCGGCCTGTCCGAGCAATCGCGCTACAACCGCTTTGCATCGTCGCTGCGCGAACTGTCGGCGCAAATGCTGGCGCGCTACACGCTGATCGACTACGACCGCGAGATGGCGCTGGTGGCCGTACTGACCACGCGCACGGTCGAAGATGACGGTAGCTTCAATGAGACCGAGAGCATCATCGGCGTGTCGCGCTACATTGCCAATCCTGACCGCAGCAGCTGCGAGTTCTCGCTGCTGGTGGATGACAAATTCAGCGGCCAAGGCTTGGGCACGCGGCTGATGCTGGAGATTATGGACGTTGCGCGCGACCGGGGGCTGACCGAAATTGTCGGCCTAGTCCTGCGCAAGAACCGCCCCATGCTGAAACTGATGGCCAGCCTGGACTTCCAGATGCGCCCCTACGAAGACGATCCAGAGTTCCAGTTGTGCAGCAAGGACTTATAGGCCGGAGACGACGACTACACGCTCGCTGCTGCCGATGACTTTCATCGGCAACTGGCGCTTTTGCAGTTCGCTATACATGGCCGGACGCATGATCGCGTATTGCGGCCCGCGTTGTGCGGCGCGCTTGCGCCAACGGGTGGTGAATTCTTCCAGCGTTGGAATGCCGAGCTCCGGCTGCTGTTGCAGACCGAACGCCAATTCATCGGTGTAGGCCACGGTGATGACTTTGTGCTCCATGTAGAAAGTCATCGATTGCTCATAGGTGCCGACGGCGTACACCGGCGTATCCGGCGCCAGCTTGTCGCGCAGGACTTTCGCCAGCACTACGCCGGACTGCTCGCGGCCATATTGTTCGGTGGCCGCCATCCCCACTTGCGTCAGCACCCAGCCGGCAATGGCCAGCATCAGAACGGTGACTGTGCGCCAGCCTTTCAATTCCAGATGACGCCCTATTAGCAGCGCCAGGGCGGGAAACACCGGCAGCATATACCCCGGCAGTTTGGAACTTGAAACGCTGAAGAACAGCAGTATGAAGCCTATCCACACCAGCAGCATGGTGCCGCTTTGAAAGCGTCCCGGCTGTGGACGGCGTGCCGCCATCAGACTTGGGGGAATCATCGGTAGCCACGGCAGCGTGGCCGGCGCCATCAGCACGAGGAAGTAATACCACGGCCCTTCACGGTGATGCTCTTTCAGGAAGAAGCGATCCCAGTGTTCGTGAATGAAAAAGAACGCCGGCTGCTCTGGATTGCGCACCGCTACCAGCAAGAACCACGGCAGGGCCACCAGCAGAAATACCGGTAAGCCCAAGCCAAGATGCAAGCGGCGCCAAATTCCCCGGTCGCCGCTGATCAACGAATACAGCACCAGCACGGCGCCCGGCAGCACAATGCCGATCAAGCCTTTCGCCAGCAGCGACAAGCCCATGCCCGCCCAGCACACCAGCATCCAGCGCCGCTGCGTCGCATCGCTGACGCCGGGCTGCTGCGCGATCAGCAAGGCGCACAGCGACAGTCCCATCGTCACCGCCACGCCGAGATCCAGCGAATTAAACTGCGATGCACCGGCCCAGAACACCATCGACGCCAGCACCATGGCCGCATACAAACCGACGCGGCCGCCGTACACGCGCCAGCCGGTATAGCCGACCATCGCTACGCCAAAAAGACCACTGACGCCATTCCACAGGCGCGCCTGCCAATCACCGATGCCGAACACCGCGAACGACAAGGCGCTCATCCACGTATGCAGCGGCGGCTTCTCAAAATACTTAATGCCGTTTAACCGCGTGGTGACCCAGTCGCCACTGAGCAGCATCTCGCGCGCCATTTCTGCGTAGCGCCCCTCGTCCGGCGGAATCAGCGTGCGCACGTTCAGCACGAACAGAGAGGCGACGATGAAAACGGCGGCCAGCAGATACCATGCGGCCTTGGAGCGCAAGAAGTCGGACATCGGTGTTGGAGCGTCAGTTCACCAGTTCTTTTGCTGCCGCTACCTGGTCACGGTACGCGTCGAAGATTTTCTTCAGTGCGTCGGCCATGGTGGTGGTTGGCTTCCAGCCCAGTTCTTCGCAGGTGTTGGTAATCTTCGGCACGCGGTTTTTCACGTCCTGGTAGCCTTCGCCGTAGTAAGCGCCGGAGGTGGTCTCAACGATCTTGACCTTGGCCGCGCCTTCTGCGTACTCAGGGTACTGCGGGGCCAGTTCCATCATCATGTTGGCCAGCTGGCGGATCGAATAGTTGTTGACCGGATTGCCGATGTTGTAGATCTTGCCGGTGGCCGCGCCGTTCTTGTTCTCGATGATTTTCATCAGGGCGTCGATGCCGTCGTCGATGTCGGTGAAGGCGCGCTTCTGGTGGCCGCCGTCGACCAGCGAGATGTTCTCGCCACGGACGATGTGGCCGAAGAACTGGGTCACCACGCGCGACGAGCCTTCTTTCGGGGTGTGGATCGAATCGAGACCCGCGCCGATCCAGTTGAATGGACGGAACAGCGTGAAGTTCAAGCCTTCCATGCCGTAGCCCCAGATCACGCGATCCATCAGCTGTTTGGCGTTGGAGTAGATCCAGCGCGGCTTGTTAATCGGGCCGCAGATCAGTTCCGAGTTCTCAGGGTCGAACTCCTCGTCGTGGCACATGCCATACACTTCGGAGGTCGATGGGAACACCAGGTGCTTGCCGTACTTGGCAGCGGCGCGCACGATCGGCAGGTTGGCTTCAAAGTCCAGCTCAAACACGCGCAATGGCGCTTTCACGTACGTGGAAGGCGTAGCGATCGCCACCAGCGGCAGGATCACGTCGCACTTCTTGACGTGGTAGTCCACCCATTCCTTGTTAATGGTGATGTCGCCTTCGAAGAAATGCATGCGCGGGTGCGCCAGCAGATCGGCGATGCGGTCGGTATTCATGTCCATGCCGTAGACATGCCAGTCCGTGGTTTCCAGGATGCGCTTGGACAGGTGATGGCCGATAAAGCCGTTCACGCCGAGAATGAGAACTTTTTTCATTTAATGCTGCCACCGGATTTTTTTAGAAGCCGGAAGTTTGCCTGAGCGAGTATTAACGCAGCATTAAATCTTTGGGGTAGCGGGAAATAGTACCGTGACGCTCAGTCCACGCCCCTCCTCGCCCTCGGCCAATACAATTTCGGCATCATGGTGGTCGGCGATATTGCGCACGATGGACAGCCCAAGGCCGGCGCCCCACGCCTGTTGTCCGTCCGGGCGGAAGAAACGGTCGAACAGGCGCGCCCGGTATTCCTCGGCCACGCCGGGGCCGTTGTCGCGCACGCGCAGGAACGGGCGGTCGCCGTCGTAGTCGGCTTGCAGGTCGACCCGGCCGCCGCGCTGGGTGTAGCGCAGCGCGTTGTCGATGAGATTATTCAGCAGCACCCGCAAGCCGTCTTCATCGCCGAAGATCAGTACCTCGCATGGCGCCTCGACGCCGAGATCGATGTCGCGGCTCTCCGCCAAGGTGGAGTGGTCGCCAACGGCCGCTTCCAGCAACTCGCTCAGGCTCACCGGCTTGTGCTGCGCCGCCGTCAACGCCGCCTCGTGCCGCGCAAGGCTAAGAAGCTGGCGCACCAGGTGGGTGCTGCGATCGAGCCGCTCGTGCAGCTTGGCCAGCGCCGCCGCACGCGCTTCATCGTTTGGCGCGCGTTCGACTAGCTGCAACTGCAATTTCAGCGCGGTCAGCGGCGAACGCAGTTCGTGCGCCGCATCCGCTACAAAAGTGCGCTGCGACGTCAATGCCTCGTCGAATTGACCCATCAGCGTGTTAAGCGCGGCTGCCACCGGCAGCAATTCAGGCGATAGATCGTCGGTCGGCAACGGCGACAAATCAGATGGCGAACGTCCCTCCACTCCCTGCGCCAAACGGTGCAAGGGCCGCAGCGCGCGCCCGACCACCACCACCACCAGCACGCCCAGCACCAGTGCAAATACCAGCAGCGGCGAGCCGGATCGCAAGGCCATTTCCGCCGCCAGCTTGTTACGCACCGCCAGCGGCTGCGCCACCTGCACGAAGCGCCCCTGCCTATCCTCGCCGTACAAGCGCCAATGGTGACCGTCGATCTTGACGGTCTCGAAGCCCTGCACATCGTGGCGCATCAGCGGTTTCAGTCCGTGCGACATATGCAGCACCTGCATGCTCTTGCCGTCCCAAACCTGGAGGACGTATTCTTCTTCAGGATCCTCGGGGGCCGGCAGACTGCTGTCGGGAGCAACCGCCAACTGGCGTAATTGAAGGTCGGCCAGTTCATTGGTCTCCATGCGCAGGAAGCGATACAGCGACGCACCGGCGCCGACCACGCACAGCAAGGTCGCGCCCAGCAGACCAACCAGCAGTTGGCGGCGGATCGTTCTCACGGCGCCGTCACGATTTTGTAGCCGACGCCGCGCACGTTCTTGATGAAGTCCGAGCCGAACTTTTTGCGCAGGTGGTGCACGTAGACGTCAACGGTATTGCTCTCCACTTCGGAGTTCCAGCCGTACAGCTTTTCCTCCAGCTGCGCCTTGGACACCACGCTGCCCGGATTATCGAGCAGCGCGCGCAGCACCGAGAATTCTCGCGCCGACAGCTTGACCGGCTGGCCATCGAGCGTGGCTTCATGGCTGGCGAGATCCAGGCGCAAGCCGCCATGCTCGATCACGGAACGGGTGCGGCTGACGCGCCGACGCAGCAGTGCGCGGATACGTGCCAGCAGCTCGTCGAGGTCAAAAGGTTTAACCAGATAGTCGTCGGCGCCGGCATCAAGGCCTTCGACGCGCGCCGGCGTGCCGTCGCGCGCGGTGATGATCAGCACCGGCAGGTCGTCGCCGCGCGCGCGGGCGGCGCGCAGCACTTCCATTCCCTGCTTGCCCGGCAGGCCGAGATCCAGCAGCATCAGGTCATAATCGACGCCGGCCAGTGCCAGCTCGACGTCGCGGCCATTACGCACCCAGTCGACTGCGTAGCTTTCGCCACGCAGGCCTTCTTCGATGCTCTCGCCGATCATCGGATCATCTTCGACCAACAACAAGCGCATAACGGCCTCCTTGCGGCTATTTAGACGGCGGCAGCTTGTAACGCTGCTCGCGGTACAGCAGCGACGGCAGCACCACGTGCGACATCGCCTTGTCCACCAGCTGCGCATCGGGCACGCCGCCGGTAGTCAGTACGCCGGTCGCCGCATCATACTGACCAGCCAGCGGTGATTGGCCCGGACGCAGGATGGTGGCCGACGAACCTTCCAGCCACGCGAAGTAATTATCGAACTGGATCAGCGCGCGGCCCGGCGTCTCGCTATCACGCGCCAGGTCGCGGCCTATCATCGGATGCTCGCTCGATACGCCAATCAGCGACAACAAGGTCGGCGCCAAATCCACCTGGCTGGCAATCGTGGTAACGCGCTTAGGCTGCACGTCCGCACCGAGAATCAGGCCAGGAATGTGGAACTTCTTGATCGGCACCAGGCTGTCGCCATAGACGCGATTATCGTGGTCGGCCACGATCAGGAATACCGTGTCCTTCCAATAGTCCTGCTTCTTGGCTTCCGCGATGAAGCGGCCCAGCGCATAGTCGGCGTACTTGACGGCGTTGTTCACGGTCTGCTTTTCCGCGTCGTGCAGCTTGATGCGGCCATCCGGGAACTGGAATGGTTCGTGATTCGACGACGAGAAGATCAGGCTAAAGAACGGCTTGCCGCTGGCATGCAGCGTCTTCAAACGCTCCAGCGATTTGTCGAACAGGTCTTCGTCCGATGCGCCCCAGCTACCTTCAAACACCGGGTTCATATCGCGGCGATCCACCACTTTCTGGAAGCCGTTACCGGTGAAGAAGCTGCGCATATTGTCGAAGTGCGCCTCGCCGCCGTACACGAACTCTGTGTGGTAGCCCTGCTTGCCCAGCCCTGCGGCCAGCGTGTAGAAGTTCTGCTGCGACAGCGACAGCTTGACCACGCTGCGCGCCGGGGTTGGCGGATAACCCGCCACCACGGCCTCGATGCCGCGCACCGAGCGGGTGCCGGTGGCGTACAGCTGCTCAAACCACCAGCCTTCTTTCTTCAGCTTTTCCAGTTCCGGCGTGACCGGCAGGCCGCCCAGCGATTCCACGAAGGTCGCGCCCAGGCTTTCTTCCAGCACGATCACCAGGTTGAGGGGACGCGGGCGCTCCACCGCCGCCACTTGCTTGTGCAGGGTCGGCATATCGGCGGAGGTGAATTGCTGATCGCGCAGCCACGGCGCGCTCTTCACCACTTCAAACACTTTCTCGCGCGGGTACTTGCCGTAGATCTCGGACGAATTGGCCTCATGGCTCATCGCGCCCCACGCATCCAGCACCGACCACGGCGAGTTGATAATCAGCGAGTTGACCATGGCGTCGCCGGTCAGCGCGAACAACGCCGGATTGGCCGGGCGGTGCGCCAGGGTCGAACGAATCTGAAACGCCACCAGCAGCACCAGCAACGGCCACAGGGCCAGCAGCTTCAATGGACGCCACGCGGTCATGTTGGCCGATGCCGCTTTCAGCAGCTTGTAGATCGCAGTCCCCAGCAGCACGGTAAAGCCGACGCCCAGCACCAGCGCGATGCGGAAGCCGTGCCACAAGGTGGACATCACCTCGGCCGGATACGACAGGTATTCAATGAACAAGCGGTTCGGACGCACGTCATACTGCATCACGAACTGCGGCGTGGAGAGCTCCATGAAGACGATGAAGATCAGTGCAAACGTACCCCACGCCACCGTCACGTTCTTCCACAGCTTCAGCGTTTTTTGATGCGCCAGCAACGGAGACAACACCAGCGGCAGGACGATCAAGTAACCGAGCATGATCAAGTCGGCGCGCACGCCCTGCACCATGATCTGGCCGACGATCCCGGTGGCGGACACGCGCTCCCACTGCCACGCCACCAGGCCGGCGCGCGACAGCGAGAAAATCACCAAGCCAAGCAGCAACACCTGCAGCACGCCGGCGAACGGGCCGGCCCACAGCGTCAGTTTTTCAAGCCGCGCCGCGAAGCGCTGCAACAAGGACTGCTGCATCATTCGGCACCAAAGCCAGGATGGCTAGCGATGTAGGCGCCGGCGCCGGCACCGGCGCTCAGCATCCAGCCGGTCAGCAGGATGAACACCAGGATCATGCAGAACAGCGTGGAGATATTGCGGGCGTCGCGCGAGTCGGCGAACACCGGCTTTTTACCGTAGTTCACGCCGAAGAAGTAGGCGGCAACCACGGTCACCAGGTAGTGCATCGCGCCGAAGATCTCACCCAGCTCGCCTTTGCGCGGGTGGTCCACCAGCAGGTGCGACAGCGCCACCAGTACGATGTAAATAATCGACGCCGACAGCGGCGGCAGGTACAGGCCAAACTTCTCAACGAAGGTACGCACGGCTGGCTTGGTACGGGCCAGCAGTGGCAGGATGATGTTGTGGGTCAGGCCGACGATGGCGATAATCTTCAACAGCACGGCCTTGTGCAAGCTGCTCTTGCCCAGCGCCAGATTGTGCAGATTGGTCTCGCCTTGACGATTATTCTGCGCGAAGAACTCCGACGGAATAATGTGCAGCACGCGCTGGAACCAGCTGATTTCTTCCAGCGCGGCCAAACCCACCAGCGCGCTCAGTCCCACGAAGGCCAGCAATTGCAGGTTGATCTTCGGTTCGCGCTGCCATTGTTCGACGGCGAGGAAGCCCAGCAAACCCGACAGCAGTGCAAAGCACAGGAACTGCATCCATTCAACGATGCCATCTTCTACCAGCAAGCGCCACAAGGCCTGCTGATCGTGCGAGAACGCGACCGCCAGGCCGAGAAGAAAGACGTTGATCGCGACACCGGTCGCAACTACCGGATGCACATACCACTTCGTCGATGCCATGTATTACTCCCTTGTTGATATTATTTGTACTGAACTTGTTCAATGTCGATGGCAGCGGCACGTGCCTGCGCCAATTCCGGCTCCACGTCCACTTCGACCGGGGGCACGACAGGCGCCAGCAGCGCCGCCTTGCGCGCCTGATAGCGGCGCACGGCGGCCCAGATGACCGAGCCTACGGCCCATGCCCACAGCAGCGGATCGAGTAGCGCATCCCACAGATTACCGCTAGGGAGGCGCAGCAGCGAGAACAGCAAGACGCTGGTCAGCAAGGCCGCGCCGGCGGTGCCCGCATAACGGAAGTAGACGGCAGCAGCACCCGCAACGGCAGCAGCAACCGTCAGCACCGCGGCGGCGCCGGAGTCAAAGCCGCGATAATAGAGTCCTACCGCGATCACGCCAAAGGCGTCGAGGTACAGCACCACGCCGATCACGGTGAGCAACAACGCGAAGGCCGGGTGCAGCGGGAAGATCACCGGGCGCTCGCGCCAGCGCGCCAGCAGCGCCACCAGGCTATAACCGGTCAGCAGGCCGCTTGGATACTGGAACACCAGCGTCAGCCAGTGCGCCGGCGACGCTTCGCCCGGCAGCACCATCATCAGCGCCACGGTGCCGATGACGATGGCCTTGGTGCGGCGCGCCAGTTGCGGGAAGATCTTCGGTAGCACGGTAGGCAGTACCGACAACAGCATCGACGCGGCGACCAAGCCCCACGCGATGCGCGCATAAATTATCTGTAGCTCGAGTTCGGGCAAGCTCATAGCACGTCCTTCCCGTCGTGAATTTTCAGGCGGTGGTGCGCGATCGCTTGCCGCTGGTGGGTATAAGTAATGTGCAGCTCATCGCCCACCTGGAACATGGTGGGATAAGAGAATTCGTCGCCTTCCTGGCCGGACACGATGTCGGTCAGCGGCGTCCACACTTCGCCTTTGCCGTCGGTCGAAATCGACAGCGACAAGGTGCTGCGGGCGGTCTTGCGGTTGGTGCCCTGGTTGCGCAGCATCAGCAGGCTGCCGCTATCGAGGCGCAGCACCGCCAGCGAGGTGCCGAGATTGCGGATCGAGGTCGGGCCGAGGTCTTGCCAGGTCGCGCCGTTATCGTGGCTGACGGCTTGCTGCACTACCGAGTGATCTTTATTCGCATCGCGCATCCAGGCGCGGATTTCGGTAGGCGACACCGGCACCAGGGTCGGTTGCAGCGAGCGGGTACGCGCGCCGATGCGGGTCAGGCGCTGCGGATCGCCGTTGGCGTCGAACGACACCAGCATCGGATATTTGTGGCCGATCTCGAAATAGACCGGCAGCCACCAGCCGCCATCGGCCAGGCCGACCGGGGTCGAACGCACCAACACGCTGGTATTGAACACCGGCGACATCGGCAGCACGCGGCGCACTTTAAAACTATGGCCCTCGTCTTGCGATTGCAGCTGCACCACGCGCGAAGCGGCCCAGCCGCCAAGTCCGGTCGCCACGACATATAGATGAACCGTGCCATCGGCGGCAGTCCACGCCACCGGATTGCCAATGCGGCGCACGCCGTGGCCCAGCGCGGCACCGAGCGACTCGCGGCTGGCGACCACCCAGTTGTCGCTCCACTGCCCGTTCGACCAGCGCGAGGCGTAGACCTTGACGTCCGGGCCGGACTCGCGGCTGCCAGCCCACCAGAATGCGATCAAATCGCCCTGCGGCAGTTGCGCCAGCGCGCTGGCGTGCGCGGACGGCACACCTTTCGGCATTGGAATAATGGCGTGGGAAATCTCGGTCAGGGTAACCGGGGTCGGCGTGGCCGTGCTGACGGGCGCCGGCTTGGCGTGGTGCTGCGACGCGCGCGACCAGCGCCAGCCCTCCGCTGCCGCCACGGTTGCTACTGCAAAAATACATGCTCCGACGACCAGCCAAGCCGGTCGCTGCATCGGTGGGCGTGAAACTCCCATTCCGTCTCCAAGAGATCGGGACTGAAGGAAGCCGTCACCGTGTTCCCTTTGCCCTAGTAATAATCATCCCCCTCCCAGTCGGAGGAAGACGATATCCTACAGGAAAATCAGGATTAGATGTTGAAAGGCATCGGTTCTCCACCGGCCAGGCGCAAGCGACTCACCATACAACAATATGTCGCAAATACTCGAAGCGTAGTCAACAAATAACTTATCCTTGGTTCACTTTAGATGCATTATTTGCACCTACGATATTATTTTTATAATTCAAGAGATAGAAACCCGATCGAAATCAGCGCCGGTGCGCTCAAGGGCGACGGCAGCTTCTCCTTTGGCGGCTACTACAACAGCAACGGCAGCTTCGGCACCGATAGCTACACCAGCGGCGCCAAGCACGGCAGCGACTTGCTGGTGCACGCCCTGAGCGTCACGCTGGCCACGCCCAACGAGGTCAGCCTCGTCTACTCGTCGGCCACCCACTCGCATCTTGCCTACGACTTCTCGGGCAAGCTCGGCGCGGCCGATACAAGCAGCGTGGGCTACGACTTCGGTCACCTCAAAATCATCGGTGCGCCGGCCGTGGTGGCGGAGGTGTACCACAGCTGATTCTGGCGGGACTCAGGTGCGCAGCAATGCGTCCCGGAGCAAACTCGGCGCCAAGCCTGTCCAGCGCTTGAAGGAGCGGCGGAAGTTGGTGGCGTCGTGGAAGCCGAGGTAATGGGCCACGGCTTCGTTGTCGTAGCCGCGCATCTGGAATAGCTGCATTGCCACGTGGGTGCGCACTTGATCGAGCTCGGCCTGGAAGTGGCTGCCGTGACGCGCCAGGTGGCGTTTCATGGTCGCAGGGCTGATGCCAAAGGCGGCGGCGCTGCCTTCCAGCGTTGGGCTCAGCCGTATATTTTCCAATAGGTAGTCGTAGAGCGCCGTCAGCAAACTCGGCGCGCCGGCTTCCGCGTCCCCGCCTTGCAACGCTACCGATGCCGCCATCGCATTGCCGCGCGGCCAAGGACGATCCAGCCAGACAGGATCAATCAGCATCGCGTCGAGATGGCAGTTGAAACGCAGGTCGCTGCCAAGGTGGACCTCGTGCTGCTCCACGTGCGCCGGTGCGCTGCGGTTGATGCAGTAGCGCCAGGGCAGGCGCTCGCCGCTGAGCCAGCGGCACATGGCCGTCACCGCCGTCATGTGCATTTCGACCAGCGCCGGCAGTTGGCTGGGTGCGCCAAAACTGTCAGTCCAATACAGCACCGCCAGACCGCCCTCCTCGCGCAAGCGCGGCGTCAACAACGGACACAGGCGCGCATGTCCCGTACACAGAATATCCAGCGCCTGCCGCAAACTCTGGGCTTGCAGCAGCGCATGGCTGAGAGCGCCATAATGGCCGGGCAGCATTTGCTGGCCCAGCATGAAACTGGTATCGGGACTATCAAGCGCGCGCATCACATTGGACAGCAGCTGCAAATACTCGGCTGGCGTCAGCTCGCAATCGGCAGACGGCATATCCCAGTGACGCAGGCCGGTGCCGCGCAATAGCGTGTCGCCATCGCGATCGAGCTCGCGGCTGCACGCATAGTCCAGCACCAGCGCCGGCTGGTGCTGCGCCGGGATAAAACGGTCGCCGCTTTGACGATAAGCGATCACGCCGCTGCCGTTCCAGCCGATTTGGCCTCGGCTTGCAATGCCAGCTCACGGCTCAACTGCGCCAGCAGCACGTCCGGCGCAACGTCGGCAACCGCGCTGGCGTGGCGCAAGCTGATCTGCACCCTGCCATCCCTGGCATGATGGCGCATCTGCCCAACCATGGCCGACAGATGACGCGCCAAGGCTTCGGCTTCGGCCGCGCTGGTGCCGGGCATCAGCAAGGCGAAGCGGTCGCCAGCGTAGCGGCACAGCAGGTCGTCATTGCGCAGATTCAGCAGCAGCATATGGCCGACCGCTTGCAGCACGCGGTCGCCCTCGCGCTGGCCGTGGTCGCGGTTGATGCGGTGGAAGCCGTCGATATCGAGCAGCACCAGCGCGCATGGCTGCCCGGCGCTATGCGCTTGCTCGTGGCGGATTTGACGGCGCAGGTAGTCGGCGTTGGCCAGTTGCGTGATGCGGTCGAAAGCGCGATGGTCGCGGAACAGGCGTTCACGCTTTTGCAGGTGTTCGTTGAGGCGGAATTGCTCGTGGCGCCAGTAATACATGCCGCAGGTAACGCACAGCATGCCGAGCGGCACCAGCGATTCCAGCCAGTGATCCCAGCGCGCCGCCTTGCTGATGGCGAAGAATTCGTCGAGGCAGTCGGCGAAGGAACCGATCATGATCATCGACAGGCCGCCCGCCAGCAAGCGCGTCACCAGTCCGCCGGGGCGGCTGCTCAGAGTGAAGAGTACCCAGCTGCCGGCCATCACGGCGGTGCCGCCTTCGCTGATGATGTCCGTCCACTTCCACACGGCGAAGGGCTTGGCGATGCCCAGCGTGGAATACAGGCACACGCAAGCCAGCAGTGCGAGGCCGGAAACAATCAGGGTAAAGCGGTGTAGTTGCAGCATAGCTTGGCGATGGACGTGGTGAGTGCCGCAGCAGCCTAACTGTGGTTTATGACGCGGGTATGACATGACGGTGGATTGGCGGATTTCCAACAGCAGGTCAAAACAGCTCACATCACGTACGTCATCGCAGCCTCGCCGTGGATGCCCGCCTTCGCCGGCACCGCGTTGACAGGTCATTCAAGCTCATTTGGCCTGCGCTGACGCTGTTTTGCGGCCTCGGCGCGCCCAGCTGTCATGCAACTGACACATTGCCTGCCTACTATCCGCACCGTTCTCCATTCCACTAACGGCACAAAATGAAAACGACACACACCACTCCCCGCCTCTCCGCCCTGACCATCGGCGTGCTCGCCATGCTGGCCGGCTACGCCCACGCCGCCGATCCGGCCGACACCGCCGAACTTGCCGCCAGCGTGGCCGCCAGCGCCAACAGCGTGGTGGTCAGCGGCCAGCGCGCCAGCCTGCGCAACGCCATCGCTGCCCAAGAGAAAGCCGACAACATCGTTAGCGTCATCAGCAGCGACGACATCGGCGGCCTGCCGGACAAGAACGCCGCCGAAGCCCTGGCCCGCCTGCCGGGCGTGGCGGTGCAGCGCGACCAGGGCGAAGGCCGCTACGTCAGCGTGCGCGGCCTCGGCCCGGATCTGAACGCCGTCACCATCAACGGCGCGCTGGTGCCGTCGCCGGAATCGGGCCGCCGCGCTGTGGCGCTGGACGTGCTGCCAGCCGGCCTGATCCGCACGCTGGAAGTCAGCAAGACCCTCACGCCCGACCACGACGCCAACTCGCTGGGCGGCACCGTCGAAGTGAAAACCCTGACCGGCTTCGACCTGACCGGCAAACTACTGTCGGCCACGGTCGGCGCCAGCCGCGACCAAAACATCGGCAAGACCAGCCCAAGCGGCAGCGTGCTGTTTGCCGACCGCTTCCTCGACGGCAAACTCGGCGTCGCCGGCGGCCTCAGCTACGAAAAACGCGAGTTCGGCTCGGACAATGCCGAAACCGGCGGCGCATGGGAAAACGGCAAACTGGCCGGCCTGGAACTGCGCGACTACCTGCCAACCCGCGAACGCCGTGCCGCCGCGCTCAACCTCGACTACCACGCCGACAACGCCAGCAAATACTTCCTGCGCAGCTTCATCAGCGATTTCAGCGACGACGAAGTACGCGACCGCCTGACCATCAGCAACATCGCCGGCGGCAGCCTCGCCGAAGGCCAAACCGCTAGCGCGCGCGGCGAACGCCGTCTGCGCCAGCGCAAGTACACCCAGACCATCAGATCGCTGGTGCTGGGCACCGAGCAGAAATGGGATCAGTGGAAACTGGATCTGAACGGCGGAGCCAGCCGTTCCACCGACGAGGCGCCGGAGTCGATCAATGATGCGCGCTTCCGCGGCAGCAAGGACTTCGCCGGTGTCGGCTTCACCGGCACCGAGGTTCCGCACATCACCGGCCCGGCCGCGCTGTACGACGCGGCCAACTACAAGCTCAATTCCATCGCCCTGAAAAAAGGCGATGCCGAGGACAAGGAACACCACCTGCAATTCGACCTGTCGCGCAAGTTCGAACTGGCCGACGGCAGCAGCACGCTCAAGTTCGGCGCCAAAACCAGCCGCCGCGAAAAAACCAACGACACGGAACTGTGGTCGTACAGCAGCAAGCAGATCGGCAGCGCCAGCACCAGCATGAGCGACTACATCACCACCAGCCAGCTCGACTACAAACTGGGCAAGATCGGCAGCGCCATCAACCCGGCCGCCATCCGCACGCTGGTCTCCGGCCTGAGCCGCGATAAGGCCCGCGTCATCGTTGACTCCACCATCGACGACTACCGCCTGCAAGAATACATCGACGCCGCCTACCTGCAAAACAGCATCGACCTCGATACCTGGCACATACTGGCCGGCGTGCGCGCCGAGCGCACCCGCTTCGACGCCGCCGGATCGCGCGTGGACGAAGAGGCAGGCACTTTCAGCCCAATCAATCGCGACCGCTCCTACACCAACTGGCTGCCGGCCCTGCAAACCCGTTACGATCTCGACGCCAAAACCAGCGTCCGCGCCGCATGGACGCACTCCGTGGTGCGCGCCAACTTCAGCCAACTGGCGCCGGGCGTGAGCCAAGCCAGCGACACCGAAGCCACCATCGGCAACCCGGATCTGGCGCCGCTGAAATCGACCAACCTCGATCTCGGCATCGAGCGCATCCTCGGCGACGACGGCGCGCTGTCGGCCTACGTGTTCCACAAGGACATCAAGAACTTCACCTACACCACCAACCTGGCGGGCAGCGGGCAGTGGGCCAACTACACCTCGGCGATTACCTACGCCAACGGCGACAAGGCCAGCGTCAAAGGCCTGGAACTGTCGTACACCCAGCCGCTGCGCATGCTGCCGGAGCCGTTCAACCGCCTGATCGTCGGCGCCAATGGCAGCCTGACCCGCTCTGATGCCGACGTCGCCCGCTACGACACCGCCGCCAAGCGCATGCGCTCGCGCAGCATCGACCTGCCGGGCCAATCGGATCGCGTGCTGAACTTGATGCTGGGTTACGAGCAAGGCCCGCTGAGTACCCGTCTGGCCGTCAACTACAAGTCGTCCTACCTGCTTGAGATGGGCGACGACATTCTCGACGCCAA
Source organism: Duganella rivi (assembly GCF_009857435.1). Lineage (GTDB taxonomy): Bacteria > Pseudomonadota > Gammaproteobacteria > Burkholderiales > Burkholderiaceae_D > Rugamonas > Rugamonas rivi. The sequence continues at coordinate 210,726 of NZ_WWCK01000003.1, read as the reverse complement.
GCAAGACCGCATCGTCGACGCCCAAAAGCAGGTGGACTTCTCGCTGGCCTACCAGTTGAGCAAGCAGGTACAGTTGAACTTTGAAGCCGCCAACCTGAACAACGAGAAATACTACGTCTACCTCGGCAGCAAGGCTTACAACGCCCAATACGAACAATACGGCCGCACCTACAAACTCAGCCTGAAAGTCAGCCTGTTCTAATGAAACCCATGAAACCGAGCCTCATCACACGTATCTTGTTAAGCGCGCTGCTGTCCGGCGGCGCACTGGCCAACGCCGCTGCGCCGCTACCGGGCCTGGCAGCCAAGGCCAGCGAGTTGGCCATGCTGCCGGACGGCGGCTGGCTCAGTCTCGACAAGCAAGGCGTGCATTTGCTGGACGCCAGCGGCAAGGAGCGCGCCCGCCTCAAAGTGCGCGCCAAGCACCTCGACCTGCGGCCGCAGGGCAACGGCGCGATTGCCGTGGTGATGGACGCCAATGCCGAGCAAGTGCTGCCGGTGCGGGTTGACCTGCAAGCTGGCGCGCTGACCGCACTAGCGCCATTCCCGGCGCCGCCGTTCGGCATCGAAGCAGCTTGCCTGTACCGCGACGCCCAGCAAATCGATCACCTGTTCGTGGTCGCCAAGGATGGCCAGGCCGAGCAATGGCTGATGCACGGCGAGCAGCGCCAACTGGTGCGCAAGCTGGCGCTGCCGCCGCACACCAAGCACTGCCGCGCCGACGACGCCGCCCAGCAGTTGCTGGTCAATGAGGACAAAGTCGGCCTATGGGCGTACAACGCCGAAGCTGAGGGCGTGCCTGAGCGCAAACTGCTCAAGCGCGGCGACACCATCAAGAAAGGTGAAGCCATCGTGCTGCCGTGGCCCGCCGCCGCTACGCCGGTGACCAAGGCCATTGTCCAGCCGCGCGCGCAAACCGAACCCGTGGCCCGCACCGGCGATGCGGCCGACGATCCGGCCATCTGGCGCAACCCGGCTGATCCGACCGGTGCGCGCATCCTTGGCACCAACAAGAAGCAAGGCCTGCTGGTGTACAACTTGGCCGGCAAGGAACTGCAATTGCTGGAAGTGGGCCGACTCAACAACGTCGACGTGCGCCAGAATGTGACGATCGGCGGCCGCAAGCTCGACGTGGCCGTCGCCACCCAGCGCGACGACAACAGCGTGATGCTATTCGCCATCGACTCACAAGGCGTAGTGACGCCGGCCGGCGCCTTCCCTACCGGCTTGGACAACATCTACGGCATGTGCTTGTACCGCCCAGCCGATGGCGGCTTGGAAGCCTTCATCAACGACAAGGACGGCAGCTTCCTCCAGTACCGCATCGAGTCGGACGGTAAAGCCATGAGCGGCAAACTGCTGCGCCGCTTCAAGGTCGGCAGCCAGCCGGAAGGCTGCGTGGTCGATGACCGCAATCACCGCCTGTTCCTCGGCGAAGAAAAACGCGGCGTGTGGACGGTATCGGCGCGCGGCGACGCACCAGCGAAGCTGAGCATGGTGGTGCCGGTCGGCCCGCAACTGGTGGCCGATGTCGAAGGCATGGGCTTGTACCACGGCGACAAAGCCGACTATCTCGTGGTGTCCAGCCAGGGCGACAACAGCTACCTGGTGCTGGATGCGCAAGCGCCCTACCGCGTGCGCGGCAGCTTCCGCGTCGGCTATAACCTTGCCGCCGGCATTGACGGCACCTCGGAGACGGACGGCCTGGAAGTGAGCTCGGCCAACTTCGGCGGCCCGTACGCCAAGGGCATGCTGGTGATCCAGGACGGCTACAAGCGCCTGCCCGACGGCCCGCAGAACTTCAAGTACGTGGCGTGGGAAGACGTCGCCAAGGCCCTCAAACTGGATTAAAAGGGCTGAAACTGGACGCTTGCAGGGAAATGCTGTTCATTGCACAATGTTGAGATGCGCCATTTTCCGTCCATTCGCCATGCTGTTTTGCTAGTCAGTGCGCTGGCCGCCCAAGGGATGGCTGGCGCACAGTCGTTTGCGCCGGCATATTTCAACCAGTTTCAGTCGAGTACCGCGCTGGATATGATCACGCGCCTGCCGGGCTTTGTGTTTGAAGGCGGGAATACCGGGCGCGGCACGCCCGGCAATGTGCTGATCAACGGCAAGCGCCCAACGTCGAAGACCGATCCGCTGGGCGATGTGCTGGGCCGCATCCCGGTCGCGGCGGTGGAACGCATCGACGTCATCAACGGCGGCGCGAGTGGTATCGATATGCAAGGCTACCCGACCGTGGCCAACGTGGTGCTCAAGCCGATGGACTTGGTGTCGGCCTCCACCACCGCGTCCAGCTACGTGACGGCGGACGGCAGCTTGCAACCTACACTGGACAGCAATTACAACCTGAAGCGCGGCGACAAGAGCATCAACATTTCCGCAGGCTGGCGGCGCTCTCCCGATACCGGCCAAGGCGAAGGCCAGCGCATCACCAAGTACGCCGACGGCGGCCCGGACGCTCAGACCCAGCTGTCCGGTTCCGGCATCTCCGAGAATAAATCGGTCAAGATGAACTACGGCCAAGACTTGTTCGATGGCCAGCTGACCCTGAACGGCGCATTCAATCCGTGGACGTACCAATCGCAGATTCATAACGATGGCGCCTCGGTTGGACTGAACAGCAACGACAACGCCGGCCGCACCATGGAGCAGGGCATCGCCTACACGCGCGATCTCGCGGGCGGCGCCAGCATGGACCTCAAGGCAACGCACCGCAGCGCCGAGGTCAGCAACGATTCGGCCTTTGCGTCGGGCGGCAGCACTTCGCACTCGCTGAGCAGCACTTCGGCCAACGAGCACGTGCTGGCCGGCCAGCTGACCTGGCAAACCTCTGATGGCGTGGTGATACGCGGCGGCATCGAACGCGCCGTCAACACCAACGACAACAACAATGCGTACCAGCCCAACGCCCAGAGCGCCGCAGCGCCGGGCATCTACGCGTGGGCACAGGAGTCGCGGGTGGAAGGCCAGTTGTCGTCGGCATGGCAAGTCGATAGCTCGCTCAGCGCCGAGGCCGGCCTCAAGCTTGCGCACTCCAGCCTGAGCACCAGCTCGGCGCAGGCGGACGGCAAGAGCTACCTCTACCCTAAACCGCGCCTGCGCCTGGCCTTGTCGCCGTCGCCGGCGCTGCAACTGCGGCTGCGCATGGAGCGCGAAGTCAGCCAGCTTAACTTTGGCGACAACGCCGGTTTCTTCGGCATGGCCGACAAGACGCTGCGCGCCGATCTGCCGGACGTGGTGCCGGCCAAGACCTGGCTGTGCGAAGGCGCGGTGGAGTACCGTTTCTGGGATCGCGGCGCGGCTGTGCTCAGTTACACCCAATCGCACATCAGCGACGTGGTCGACCGCATGCCGATCCGTACCGCATCCGCCACCTACGACACGGCCGGCAATATCGGCGACGCCAGCGCGGATAGCGTGACCGGCATGCTCAATCTGCCGACCGACAGCTTGGCGCTGCCGCAAGGCTTGCTCAAGCTGTCGACCACGTGGCGCTCGTCATCGGTCACCGATCCAACCACGCTGACGACGCGCCGCTTGTCGGGCGAGCAGGCGCTGGCGTGGCGGGTCGAGTTCTCGCAGGATTTGCCGCAGCAGAAAGCGGCATGGGGCTTCTCGGTCGACAACGGCTGGAACAACGACAGCTGGCAAGTGGCCGAGCGCGACACCAGCAGCGGCAGCAGCTGGGCACGCGCCTTCGTCAACTACCGCCCGGCCTCGAATATGATGCTGACCCTGGAATTGAACAATCTCGCCAGCCGCGTCATCACCTACGACCGCATGCACTATGCGGGCAATGACCGCTTGGCGGGCGGCCCGGACTTCTACGAGCACAACAGCACCCGCACCCAGCCGTTCGCTATGCTGCGCCTGCGCCGCGATTGGTAAGCCGCAAGCGACCTTCGCCTTCCCACGCTTTCAGCAATTCCGTGACTGCCCCGGCCGCCGGCCACACCACGCCCGCATCCAGCTCGGCGAAGGCGCTGCCGTTGCGGCCGCCGCCCTTGACCGCGTACAGCGCGTAGTCGGCCATTTGCAGCGCGCATTCGAGCGCGTGCTCATCGCAAGCGCCGTCGGGCAGCGGCAGCCACGCCACGCCCGCCGATGCCGTCACCTTGCCCGCCACCGTGCCGCCGGCATGCTCGGCCAGGGCAGCGTGTATGCGCTCGGCCACCGCATGCAAATCTTCCGGGCAGCGGCCGTGCACCAGCAGCAGGAACTCTTCACCGCCCCAGCGGATCGCGTGGTCTTCGGTGCGGATCACGCGGCGCAAGGCCTGCGCCGCGCCTTGCAGCACGGCGTCGCCGACGTCGTGGCCATGGCCGTCGTTGATGCGCTTGAAGTGGTCGAGGTCGACCAGGATGACGCCCACCACGTCGGTCGCATTCGGTACGGCTCGGCGGCGACGCAAGTTGGCCAGCATCGCTGGAATGTGCTGCTGTGCGAAGCGGCGATTGTGCAGGCCGGTCAGCGGATCGGTCAGGCTGGCTTGTTCCAGCGATTGATTCAGGCGTTCGAGATTGGCATTGGCGGCGCGCAGCGCCTCGGTCTGCCGATCGACCTCGCGCTGCAACTCCATGCTGCGTGCTTCCAGCTGTTTCAGGCGCAGTTGCACCAGCGCGTACACCAGCAGCAGCGCCAGCACCACGCCCAGCGCCCGCACCGAGGCGCGTTCGTGCCATACCGGTTCGGCGCGCACGTCCAGCGCGGCGGCCGGCCCCCAGTGCTGGCCGTCCCAGCTCGCTTGCGCTTCAAAACTGAAATCCCCGGCGGGCAGGTTGGTGAAGTAAGCCATGTGACGGGAGCCGACTTGCCGCCACTCGTTTTGGAACGGCGGCATGCGGTAACGGTACAGCAAGCGCTCCGGCAGCTGGAATTCACGGCCTTCAAAGCCGATCTCCAGTTCGCGCTGTACCGGCGCGAGGCGCAGTGCGCCGCCGCTCAAGTCCAGCGCCTTGCCATCGACGCTGGCCTTGCGCATGAACACTTGCGGCAGCGACGGCGGTGGCACGTCCAGGCGGGTGCGCACGGCGCCGGCCAGGCTGGCGGCCCAGAAATACGGTGCAGCGAGGTAGCCCTTGTCACGGCCCAATCCGTTGCAGCAGCGAATGCGGTTGCGGCCGGTGACATTGCCAAGATCGGTGTACAGCGTTTGCGCCAGCGGCGCGGCCTTGCTGCCCTCGGGCGGCAACTGGAAGCGGAACACGCCGTCCACATACGAAGCCCAGTACCAGCCATCGTAATAAGCCAGCGAGCCGACGCCATCGGACGGCATGCCATCGGTGCGCAGCCAGCTGCGGTGCTTGTCGCCATCGATGATGTGGACGCCGTGCTGGTAGGTGCCGGCCAGCACGCCCAGTTCGCCAAAGCCGGTCAAGGCGGTAATCAGGGCCTGGCCCAGCGCGCTGGCCGCTTGTGGACGCAGCTGGCCGTCATGCCAGCGCCACAGGCCATTCGCCGAGCCGATCCACAGGGCATGATCCCTGGTTTCGTACATGGTGCTGACCGTGCCCGGCAACTGCTCGCGGAATAGCCGCGTCGCTGTGCGGGCCGCGCCGTCCAGCGCGTACAGGCCTTGCATGGTGGCGGCCAGCAGTTGTCCATCAGCGCGCTGGAACAAGGTGCCGACCGTGACGCCGTCCAGCTGCTCAACGCGGTGCAGCTTGCCGTTCTCAAGGCTATGCAGGCCGTTGCGGGTGCCAATCCACAGGCGTCCTTGCTTGTCTTCCAGCATGGAGTAGGCGATCTGGCCTTGCAGTTCGGGCGCCGTGTAGAACGGCGTCATGCTCTCACCATCGGTGCGCCAGACGCCTTGGTTGGTGCCGACCAGCAGGCCGTGACTGGTGGGCGTATAAGCCCAGGTTTGCAGCGGCTGGCCGTTGGCTTCCGGCTGCAAAGCGCGGGTGGCGGCGGCCCAGTAGTAGCGCAGGCCGAAGGTTTGGCTGCCTACCCAGAAATGATCAAGGTCTTCCGCCAGCACGATGCGCGCCGTGCTCAGTGCACTAGCGGCGGTGGACGGCAGCGCCGCGATATTGCGCTCGCCTTCAAACACGCGCAGGCTGCCGGCGGCCAATACCCACAAGCGCTGATCGTTGTCGAGACTGAGTTGGTCGACGGCTGCGCTGTCGTCATCGATGCGCTTGGCCGGTGCGTTGCTGGCCGGCGTCCACGCATACAAGCCCTGGGTGGAGCCGAGCCACAGCTGGCCTTGACGCCACAGCAGATGGCGAATCGAGACGCCGGCCGGCCAGTTCAAGGGAAGCTCGGCCAGTTTGCCACCACGCAGCGCCCACAGGCGGCCGTTCTGATCGGCCAGGGTCGGCTCGGCGGCGTTCAGCGCAAGCGCACTGAAGGCCGGCTCCAGGTTCGCGTAGGTTTGCAGGCGCTGGCCGTCCCATGCGCTCAAGTGATCGGCCAGGATCCACAACAGGCCGTTGGCATCGGCGGCCATCTGCCGCACCGTGCCCAGTTTTTCGCTGCCGGGTACCGCGTGGAAGGCGCGGCCATCCCACCATGCCAGATTCTTTTGTGTTGCGATGAACAGGCGGTTGCCGGCCGGCTGCAACAGCCGTATCCAGTTGGAGCCAAGGCTAGGCGTGTCCGCGCTGCGGAACACTTCCATATCAGTGCCGTAGGTGCGAACCAGCCCTTTCTCGGTCGCCAGCCACAGCGCCCCACTGCTGTCCTTGCGAATACCGTTGACGGTAATTTGCGGCAGCCCTTGCTCGACCATCCAGCTGCGGAAATGGTAGCTCGCCAAATCGTTGGCAGGCACGGCGGCAGAACTGCCCACGCTCCATAGCAAGGCCAGCAGAGCTATGACGCGAAATAGGTGCAACGGGCTCTCCCTCTTTTGTATTCGAGGCAAGACTTTACCACGCCAGCGCCCCGTGCTAGCCGTTTTGTTGTTATGGTGCAAAAATAGTGCTTTTAGGAATTAGTTGAATCCTAAATCTGTTAGTATGCAGTCCACTTTCGTTAACCTTTGCACAGGATTTGCACATGCGCAGCACGCAACAAGGGAGCGGCCACGAAACCGTTCTTGAAGATGGCAAGCCGATCGTCACGACCACTGATCTGAAGGGCCGCCTTACCTACGTCAACTCCACCTTCACGGACGCCAGCGGTTACACGGACGAGGAATTGGCCGGCCGCCAGCAAAGCGCGCTGTACCACCCGGACATGCCGCAGGAAGTGGATGCCGATATGTGGCGCACCGTGATGTCGGGCGAACCGTGGCGCGGGCTGGTGAAGTACTGCGGCAAGGATGGCAGCTACTTCTGGTGCATCGCCAACGTCACGCCGGTGATTGAAAGCGGCGCGACCACCGGTTTTATGTCGGTGTGCACCAAGCCCAAGCGAGAGCAAATCGACCAAGCCGCGCAGCTGTACCGCACCCTCAAGGGCGCCAACCCGGACGGCGTGCGCATCGTGCGCGGCGCTGAAGCGGCGCGCGGCTGGAGCAAGCTGTCGCACGCCCTGCGCGATATCACGCTGGCGCAGCGCCTGGCCCTGAGCTTTGGCGGCGTGACGCTGCTGGCGCTGTCGATGGCCAGCCATGCGCTGTTTGACTATTCCGAGACCGCGCTGCACGTGCAGGCGCTGTTGATGGCGGTGCTGGCCTTGTACAGCTGGCGTAATTTGCACGTCGCGATCGTGGCGCCGATTAAGGCTAGCATCAAAGCGACCCGCATTCTGGCCGGCGGCGACCTAACCACCCGCATGGCGGTGGATCGTCATGACGAACTGGGCCAGCTGCAAGCGTTTGTGCGCCAGCTGAATCTGAACTTGGCGTCGATACTGGTGGATATCCGCAGCAACTTCACCCTGACCCGCAGCACCACCACCCAAGTGCGCTCGGCCAACGTCGATCTGTCGGCGCGTACCGAAGCGCAGGCGGCTAATCTGGAGCAGACCTCGGCCCACATGGGCCAGATCACCGGCATGGTCAGCCAGACCGCCGACAACGTCACCACCGCCAGCGGCGTAGCCAGCGAAGCAACTGCCTTGGCCGAGCGCACCGGGGTGGCGGTAGCGCAAGTGGTGACCGCGATGAACGACATCAGCCAGTCGTCGCGCAAGATCGTCGACATCATCAGCCTGATTGACGGCATCGCGTTCCAGACCAACATCCTGTCGCTGAATGCAGCGGTGGAAGCAGCACGCGCTGGCGAGAGCGGCCGTGGCTTCGCGGTGGTGGCCAGCGAAGTACGCAACCTGGCGCAGCGCAGCGCGGCGGCGGCCAAGGAAATCAAGTCGCTGATCGACACCTCGGCCGACAAGATTGAAATCGGCGCCGGCATGGCCAGTACTGCCGGTAAAGATATGGAAGCGGTGATTGCAGCGATTGGCCGCGTTGCGTCCATCATGGGCGACATCAGCGGCTCGACGCGCGAACAAACCAGCGGCGTGCATCAGGTGCAGGACGCCATCATGCAGCTGGATGAAGTGACGCGTCAGAATGCGCAAATGGTAGAAGAAGCCTCCTCCGCCACCGGCGTGCTCGACCTACAAACGCAAGCTGTAGCGAAAGCGCTGGAAGTCTTCAAGCTGCCACCGCAAGGCGGCAAAAAAGGCAAAGCCAGCCTGGTGCCAAGCCAGACCCGCAGCGTGCAACTCTCCCAGCACCAGGAAGCCCACGCCCGCCGCGCCTAAGCACCACAAATAGTCCCGATCTGTGCATGTGCAGCGATCGGGACAAAATCACTCAACGGTATGTCTTGACCTTTTCGGAATTTGAAGAAGCTTTGGCAAGCTTCTCATCAAGCGCCGTAATATTCGCTCCAGGCATACGGCGAGCTAGGTACTTGCCTCGTACACCACGACCGATATCCTCTCGGCGATACTCAGGCCGCATTTCATCGCTAGTTTTAGCCTTGCTCATAAATCCCTCGCTCGTGTCGGGTAGCCTTGCGCGCGCTGATGATACGAATGCCACCGTGTCGCTCGGTTGAAATAACAGTCAGTACACGCCCAGCATACGACATTCCGAAGGTGAGGTGGCGAATCTCGCCAACTGAATGATCGGGATCCGGCGTAGAACCTTGACTTGTTGCGCACTTAGTTAAGCGCTGCTTCGAGGCGCTTGGCGGCGGCGAAGAGTTTGGCTTCTGCGCCCGGTGCGCACAGGACGGAGATGCTGGGCGGCAGTCCGGTAGCTGGGTCGCTGAACTTGCGGGCTGGGACGGCGATGGCCGACAGGTCGAGGTAGTTGCCCATGGTGTGGGCGGTGAACAGGCCGTTCACGCCGGGCTTCAAGGATAGCCGGTTCATCTTGCCGTGCTGCGGTGGCAGCAGGCCCAGCGTCGGCAGCACCATGACGCCATCGGTGCCCAGCAATGACTGGTAATGGATGCGGGCCCGCGCGAAAGTGGCCGCGATCGTTTGCACCTTGGCTTCACTGCGCGGTTTCAGCAGCGGCGCGATCAGCATCCATTTCAGCAGGCCGTCGTCGATGGTCGGCTTGCCTATCAACTGTGCCCACAGTTCCTTCAGCGGCGAGAAACGGCCGTGTTCGGGACTGGAGAGCAGGCGTATCCAGTCGCCGTAAAAATCATCGAGGATCAGCTTGGGAATTTGCAGAAAGAGGTGACAGACGTCGCCGAAGTCGCGCCCATCTTCGGCGTAGCCTTCATTGAGCAGTGTCTTGGTGGCGCAGTCCAGCGCTGCGGCGATGCACGGCTCCCGCATCTTCAGTGGGAAGCCACGCGGAATCACCAGGCGGCCGCCCAGCTCGGCAGGCGCAGCAATCGGCTGGTCTGCGATGACGTTGTAGACCAGTTCGGCATCGCGCACGCTGCGCGTCAATGGCCCGAGGCCGAGCCAGCTTTTCGTATTGCCTCGCACCGTAGGCCAGGTGCCACGCTTGTCGACAGCGCCCGAATGCGGCTTGAAGCCGACCACGCCGCAAAACGCCGCCGGGATACGGATCGAGCCAAGAATGTCCGAGCCAACACCAAACACCGAGCCGCCTGAACCGACCAGAGCGCCCTCCCCGCCACTGGAGCCGCCCGCCACGCGCGCCGGATCGAGCGGATTATTAGTCCGTCCGTAGCGCGGGTTGGAAGATTCGGCGGTCATCGCAAACTCCGGCACATTGCTGCGCGCGATCACGATCGCGCCGGCCGCCTTCAAGCGCCGCACAATTTCCGCATCTTGCTCATGCAATTCCGGCTGCATGCGCACCGAGCCCGCTGTGACCTGCTCACCGGCTAAACCAAACGTCTCCTTGACGCTGCAAGGCAGGCCAAACAAAGGCAAGGATTTATCGCCAGACAAATCAAGCTGGCGCGCTTGAGACAGCGCCTGCTCGCTGAAAACCTGCGTCGCCGCATTGAGCCGCGCCTGCGATTGCGCGATACGCTCCAGGTGCCCCTGAACCAGCTGCTCCGAACTCATGACGGCCTGCCGCAGCGCCGCCAGCAAACTCACGGCATCCTGATTCCACATATTCCAAGCGGCTTTGTCCATAGATTCTGTCTTAGCAAGAGGTCATGCCAATTTAGCACAACAGTTCATCGCCGGGCAAACCCGCCTCATCTCACTGCGCCGGCACCTCCCAGCCGCCGGCCAGGGCTTTGTAGACGGCCACCAGCGACGTGGCGGCGCCGGCCTGGGCCTGGGCCAGGCGATCGCGGGCGGAGAGCAGTTCGCGCTCGGCATCCAGCACGGTCAGGAAGTCGGTGGAGCCGACGGCGAAGCGCTCGCGGGCAATCACCGCTGCCTGCTCCGAGGAGCGCGCCGATTCGAACAGCAGCGTGGTTTGCTGCTGGGTGCGCGTGTAAGTGGCCAGTGCGCCCTCGGTTTCTTCCAGCGCGCCCAGCACGGCGCGCTCGTAGGCGACCATGACGGCTTCGTTGCGTGCATCGGCAGCGGCGATTTGGGCGCGGATGCGGCCGAAGTCCAGCAGATTCCACGTCAACTGCGCGCCAAGGTTGTAGACGTAAGATGCGCCTTTGCCCAAGTCGCTAAATTGCAGCGAGTTCTGGCCCAGCGTGCCCCCCAGCGTCAACTGCGGGAACAAGGCGCTGCGGGCCACGCCCACCTGCGCTGCCGCAGCCGCAGCTTGCGCTTCGGCCAGTTGAATATCGGGCCGGCGCCGCAACAAGGTAGCAGGTGAACCGATGCCAGCCAGTTCCACCGATTTCAATCCCGGTAGCGGCTGAACGGGCATTAGTTCGGCATCAAGCGCGGTCGGTTGCTGGCCGCACAGCACGGCCAGCCGATACCGCGTGCGGATCAACGCCGCTTCCAGTGCTGGAATATTGGCCGCAGTTGAAGTAACCAAGGCCCGTGCACGCTCCGTATCGAGCGCCGTGCCGCGCCCTACTTCAAAGCGCGCATCGACCAATTCCAGCGCCGCCTTCTGCGTATCCAGCGAGGCCACGGCCACCCGCAACTGCTCCTGCAAGCCGCGCAGCTCGAAGTAGTTGCGCGCCACCTCGGCACTGACGCTGACTTGCGCCGCCCGCACGCCAGCCGCGCCGGCCAAGACCTGCGCCTGCGCCGCCCGCCGCGCATCGCCCAGGCGGCCAAACAAATCGACCTCCCACGCCACGTCGAAGCCGACCGCGTATTGGTTGTTGGTGCTCTGCACGCCGAGATCGTTGGTGCCGCGCACGCGCGACACGCCTGCGTTCACACCCACGTTCGGCAACAGGCTGGCGTCGGCAAAGCGGTTCAGCGCGCGCGCCTCGCGCAGGCTGGCGGTGGCGCTGCGCACGTCGGTGTTGGCCTGCAAGGCGCGCTGCACCAGCGAATCCAGCAGCGGATCGTTGAAAGCACGCCAGAACTCGCTAACCGGCTCGGCCGCAGCCGCCTCGGCCGGCGCATTCGCAAAGCCGCCGCCCAATTCAGGCTGATACAGCTTGACCGGCGGCGCGCTGGAGCAGCCGGCCAGGGCCAACGCCAGTAGCAGGAAATACTTGCGGTGCGGGCTCATACATCCCCCTTCTTGTGCGGCGGCTCGGCATCGTCGATACCGGCGTGGAATGGATGGGCGGCGGCGTCGATCTGGTGCCGCAGTTCGACTGCGTGGGCACGGCGTTTCTCGGTGCTCTTGCGTAGCAGGCTGTAGAACACCGGCGTCAGGAAGATGCCGAACAGCGTCACCCCGACCATGCCGGAGAACACGGCAATCCCCATCGCCCGGCGCATTTCGCTGCCGGCGCCGCTACCCAGGATCAGCGGAATCACGCCAGCGCAGAACGCAATCGACGTCATCAGAATCGGCCGCAAACGCAGGCGGCACGCGTTGATGACGGCGTCCACCATCGACTGTCCCTGCTCCTCCAGCTCCTTGGCAAACTCCACGATCAGAATCGCGTTCTTACACGCCAGCCCGACCAGCACCACCAGCGCCACCTGTGTGAACAGGTTCAAATCCCCGCCTTGCGCAAACGGCGGGAAGTGCGACAGCCAGACGCCGAACAGCGCCGACAAAATACACATCGGCACGATCATGATGATCGCTAGCGGCAGGCTCCAGCTTTCGTACTGCGCGGTCAGCACCAGCACCACCAGCACCACCGACAGGAACAGCACCGCCGCCAAGGTCGGAATCTTGACGTTGATGCCGGGCAGCGTGATATCGCGCGTCAACCGGTCTTGGTAGCTGAGGTCTGTCCATTCGTAGGACATGCCGCGCGGCAGTTGCTTGACGATGCGTTCGATCTCCGCCTCCGCCTGCCCGCTGGAGAAGCCGGGCTTGGCCGCGCCATTGATGTCGGCCGAAGGGAAGCCGTTGTAACGCGTCACCCGCGTCGGCCCGAAGGTTGGATTCACCTGCATGACCGAACCCAGCGGCACCATCTGGCCCGCCGAATTGCGCGTCTCCAGGTTGGTAATGCTGCCGGCCTGCGCGCGGAACGGCGCATCAGCCTGCACTACCACCTGATACGTCTTGCCGAAGCGCGTGAAGTCGTTCACGTACAGCGAGCCGAGGTTGATCTGCAAGGTGTCGTAAATTTCTTGCAGCGGCAAGCCCATCTGCTTGGCCTTGGTGCGGTCGACATCGGCAAACAATTGCGGCACGTTGATGTCGTAATTGGAGTACGGGGTGCCGATCGAGGACTTGGGATTGCCGTAAATCGGCCCCAGCACGCTGCCCCAAACCGCCCCATACAGCGCCTGCTCGCCCTGCCCGCCGCGATCCTGCACCTGCAGCTTGAAGCCGCCCGCGTTGCCGAGGCCGTCCACGGCCGGCGGCGGCACCACGAACATGCGCGCGCCCTGTATCGCCTGGATCGCCCCGTTGACCTTGCCAAGGATGGCGTCCTTGGACAAGTCGCGCGAGGTGCGGTCTTCAAACGGCGCAAGGCCGAAGAATACGATACCCTCGTTCGGCGACGACGAGAAACCGGCAATCGACAAGCCGGGGAAGGCGATCGAATCCACAATGCCCGGCACCTTGAGCGCGATATCGCTCATCTGCCGGATCACTTTCTCGGTGCGATCCAGCGAGGAGCCGGCCGGCAGTTGGGCGATGCCGATCAGGTACTGCTTATCGGGCGCCGGCACGAAGCCGCTTGGAATCCGCGAGAACAGTAGCCCGGTGAACAGCAGCAAAATCCCATACACAATCAGCGCCAGCGATTTGCGCTGCAACAGCCCGGTCACGCCGCGTCCGTACGAGGCGCTGCGGCGCTGGAACCAGCAGTTAAACCAGTGGAAGAACTTGCCGAACAACTTGTCCATCACCAGCATGATCTTGTCCTTGGGCGCGTCGTGCGGGCGCAGCAGCAGGGCCGCCATGGCCGGCGACAAGGTCAGCGAGTTGAAGGCCGAGATCACGGTCGAAATCGCAATCGTGGCCGCGAACTGCTTGTAGAACTGCCCGGACAAGCCCGGCACAAACGTCAGCGGAATGAACACGGCGCACAGCACCAGCGCAATCGCGATAATCGGCCCGCTGACCTCGCGCATGGCGCGCACCGTGGCGTCGTGCGGCGTGAAGCCATCCGCAATATTACGCTCGACGTTTTCCACCACCACGATGGCGTCATCGACCACGATACCAATCGCCAGCACCAGCCCGAACAAGGTCAGCGTGTTAATCGAGTAGCCGAGCAACAGCAGCATGGCAAACGTACCGACAATCGACACAGGCACCGCCAGCAGCGGAATCACCGAAGCCCGCCAGGTTTGCAGGAAGATGATCACCACCAGCACCACCAGCAGCACCGCCTCAATCAGCGTGTGCACCACTTTCTCGATCGATGTCTGCACGAAGCGGGTAGGATCGTAGACGATGTCGTAATCCACGCCTTGGGGGAAATTCTTCTTGGCGTTCTCCATGGTCGCGCGCACATCGTTCGACAGCTTGAGCGCGTTCGAACCCGGCGACTGGAAGATACCGATGGCCGCCGCTTCCTTGTTGTTGAGCAGGCTGCGCAGCGAATAGGAATTGGCGCTGATCTCGACCCGGCCGATGTCCTTGATGCGCACCAGCGCGCCAGTCTTGGGATCGCTGCGGATGATGATGTTGGCGAAATCCTCTTCCTTGATCAGGCGGCCTTGCGCGTTGACCTGCAATTGGAAGTCGGTATCGTTGGGCGCTGGCGGCGAACCGACCACGCCAGCCGCCACCTGCGCGTTTTGCTCGCGGATGGCGGTGACCACATCGCCGGCCGTCATATTGCGCGCGGCCAGCAGGCGCGGATTGATCCACACCCGCATCGCGTAATCGCCCGAGCCGAACAGCAGCACCGAGCCCATGCCGGGGATGCGCAGCAAATCGTCGCGCACGTTGAGCGAGGCGTAGTTGCGCAGATACAGCGCATCGTGGCTATTGTCCGGCGAGACCATGTGCACCACCATGGTCAGGTTGGGCGACTGCTTCTCGGTGGTGACGCCGATCTGGCGCACGATCTCCGGCAGGCGCGGCAGCGCGCGGTTGATGCGGTTCTGCACCGCCGTCTCGGCTTGCTCCGGCACCGTGCCGATTTTGAAGGTGACCGTCAGCGTCATGCTGCCGTCGGCGGTGGCCTGGCTTTCGAAGTACAGCATGCCTTCGAGGCCGTTGATCTGCTCTTCCAGCGGCGAAGCCACCGTCTCCGAGATCACGCGCGGATTGGCGCCGGGGAACTGCGCCCGCACCACGATCTGCGGCGGCGCCACTTCCGGGTACTCGGAAATCGGCAACTGGAAAATCGCCAGCAAGCCGACCATGAAGATGAAGACCGACAGCACCGTGGCAAAGCGCGGCCTGTCGATGAAAAATCGCGAGATATCCATGGGCCGCTCCTCAGCCCTTGGCCGCAGGCGCGGCGCCCGCTGGCGGAGCGATCGGCTTGCCGTGTTCGTCCAGTTTCACCACTTGCGGCGTGACCGGCGCGCCGGGGAAAGCGCGCAGCAGGCCGTCGATAATCACCAGCTCGCCGGGATTGACGCCGCTGACCACGCGCATGCCGTCAATCAAAGCACCGGGCTTGACCTCGCGCTGCTCAACGATGTTGTTCTTGCCGACGACAAGCACCACCTTGCGGGTCTGGTCGGTGGTGATGGCGCGGTCGGCCACCAGCGTGGCGCTGTAGGTACCGCTGCCGACCAGTTGCAGGCGCGCGAACAGGCCCGGCGTGTACAGGCCGTCCTTGTTGTCGAACACGGCGCGGCCGCGCAGCGAGGCGGTGGCGGGATTCAGGCGGTTGTCGACAAAGTCCATCTTGCCTTCGTGCGGGTAGCCTTCCTCGTTGGCGAGGCCAAGGCGCACGGCGTTCGGCTTGTCGCGCGAGGATGGGCGGGTGCCATCGCGTGCGGATTGCATGTACTTGAGGTAGAGCGCCTCGCTGGCGTCGAAGTAAGCGTAGATGCGGTCGGTGGAAACCAGCGTGGTCAGGATCGGATCGCCGATGTTGACCAGATTGCCGACCGTGACGTTGGCGCGCGAAGTACGGCCGCTGACCGGCGCGGTGATGCGGGTGAATTCGAGGTTGAGCTTGGCCTGCACCACTGCCGCCTCGCTCGCCTTGACGGTCGAGAGCGAAGTCGCCAGCGCGGCCTTCAGTTGATCAAGCTCCTGCTGGCTGACGCCGCGCACGGCGACCAGTCTTTCGGCGCGGGCCAGTTCGATCTTATTCAGTTCGCTCGCCGTGCGGGCCGAAGCCAGTTGCGCTTCAGCGCGGGCGGCTTCCGCGGCATACGGACGCGGGTCGATGGTGAACAGCGGATCGCCCTTGTTGACCAATTGGCCCTCGCGGAAATGTACTTGCACCAGCGTGCCGGCGACGCGGGCCCGGATATCGACCGTGTCCGGCGCTTCGAGGCGGGCGGTGAACTCGTCAAACTCCTGCACATCGCGCTTGACCACGGCGGCAACCGAAACTGGAGGCGGCCCGCCGCCAGCGCCATGGGCGCCCCCCTCTTCCTGCTTACCGCAAGCGGCCAGCGCGAGCGCCATGCCTAGACACAAAAGATGCGAGATCGCCGCCCGGATATTCATAAGAACCCCTCAAAACGGTGTTGCAAATTAGGTAAATGGAAATGCGCAGAACAGCGACAGCACGAACGACAGCCGGACTCAAATAAATGAATCCTGATTCATTTTGGCAAATAATTTCTAACTTGTCATTACTAATTATGGGTATCGGCGGCGGACTTCGGCGACCGAGGCGGCGAGCAGTTTTTCCAGCGTTGGCCGATCAAGGTCGGCCAACTGTTTGAAATAGAGGCAGGATTTGCCGATCTTGTGTTTGCCCAATTGGGACAGCAAGGCTTGCTGCGCCTCACCTTCGGCCATTACATACAGCACCAGCTCGCGGCCGCGGATGGCGAAACCGACCAAGGGCGCTTCGCCGGTGCGGCCGCTTTCGTAGGTGTAGCGGTAGACGCCGTGGCCGACGATGCTGGGCCCCCACATGGTCGGCGCGTCGCCGGTGATTTTTTCCAGCATGCGCATCAGCTCGTGGCAATCGGCTGCTTGCTGCGCGTTGGCGCGCGAGGCGATGTATTCGTCGATGCTGGCGGTGGTGGGCTTGGTTTTGTTTTCGGTCATTTTTTTTGAGGATCGGTGAATCGCTTCACTAATTGAGGAAGCTGGTTTCGGATCTCCAAAACGACGAATTGCGCGAGGTCAGTGGTGGGCGCATTGATCACCACCTCGGCTTCCAGGATGCAGCACCTTTTGGGATTACCTGGGCCAGGCCGAGTCGTCAACAACTTGGGAACGAGTAAAATCGAAATGTGCGTAGCGACTGGCGCTTTGGGCGCGAAAATATTCGCATGCACCTGATTTGGGTAGCCGTGCGTTAAATTGACGATCTTGTCAGATACATATAGTGCGGGCTCTCGCGACTGTGAGCCTTTTTTTGTTGCGATGGATGGCGAGAATGGTTTGGAAACCATTGAGGGGGCGTCGAGGTTTTTTTTGGGCGCGTTAAACTTACGCAGCATACTCTGTTCACCTTGGTTGCTGCTAGCGGCAAGGGCCAGGCCACGATTAGGATTGAAAGGGCTGTCGGCATCTACCAGTTTTTCGACATTCTCCGACGTTGAAACGAACGGACTATCCGTCACAACTTCAACACCATTCACTGATTCAGCATCATGGCCATAGTCCATGTGCTTCGCCGCGAGGGCCTCGGTATCGGTTTCCTGCGCAACCCTCTCCCCCTTCAAATGCTTCAGGTAGGCCCAAGAGTTAACACCGGGATGCACCTTGCCGACATTTTCGTCCTTGACATGGAAACGAACGAGGCAATCGTACATGCCAGGGAAATTTGCATCCGCTATTCCCTGTGCAAGACTTCGCTTAGCTTCAAGCTTAATCGCAAAAGTACTTGCATTGTTCTTGAGGTCAGAGGGACTAATTTGATCCTCGGGCACAAGCAATTCGTTGTTCAAATGGCCTAACTTCGCGCGAATCTCTTCAATAAGAAGCAGAGTATTCACCTCAGTGCCGCCGAGATTCAGGTCGTGCAGGCCATCTTCCGGCGATTCCTCTTCCCCGTTGATGGCGATCGTCTCCCTGCGGACAAAAAGTTTCAATGTCGGTACGTCGACACCCTGCATGCGCAAAACACGGATCCATTCCGTGGCAGGAGGTTTCACCCGATCAGCATCTCTCCTCCTCGGGTCTTCCTGATTTGCGCCCCGACGCGACATGAACAAATCCTCATCATCGACTATCACGACATCGCCGAGCCTGAGTTCGCCCCAAGGTGCAACTTCATTTGCCGTGTAATCGCCGTTCCCGAAAAGGCTGCCGTTAATCTCTTTAACCACGTGCGTGGTATCCCAAGTAACTCTTGCCCGCGCCGGCCTTAATTGTGCAACCGGCGACGACTCGCCTGCTGCCCTGTTCCCCGTCGGCGCTGGGGTACTCCTGATTACCGAGTTCGCTTGTGAATTAACAGCCCCGGCTAGCAGCGTGTTCATTTTATGACGCTGCGCTGCCATTCGCGGACTGTTACCAACAGCGTGGCCTAGCGCTTGCTGCTGTAGCACGCGCGGGCTGTTATTCATCATCTCAACCAGCTTACGCTGCGCCGCAGCCTCCGGTCGCTGGTCCACAAGACCCGGTTTCTGCGCGACCGTCCTGGCTGCACCCGCCTGGGCGGTCTCGGAGTCATTTCTGGCTTGATGTGGTACTTGCATGGGCGGCCCTCAAAGAGTAGTGGCGTTTTCGACATGACTTTATGATCATAACGCTGTTTCTCTTTTCACGACCAAAAACTTGGTCTTTTGCCGAGCTCATCGAAGTATTCTGCGATGCTGACAGTGGTTGGCCTGTTTTTTTGTCAGCCATGATCGCCTCAGTCGAGATAAGTCCACGTCTCCGCCCCATCAAATCGGCGCAGCCTTACTTCCCCGATTTGCTCAGGCTCGAAGTTCCTGATGTTAATTCCAAACTTGGTGCCGGCGCTGGCGGCCAGGGGCTCCCAGTGCGTGACACAGCCACAGTGGCGGCAACGCAGCGTGCGTATCGTCTTCTCGCCCCAGATGTATTCAACCGTGTTCTCAGGATGGCCAGTCACCCGGACCGTGGACGCTTCATACTGTGCCCATAGTGCGCCGTAGCGCCGGCAGATCGAGCAATTGCAGTTGATGAGCGCCTCCGGCGGCGCCGGAATCTCGATGTGTACTGCGCCGCAATGGCAGGTAGTGGTCAGCATGCTTACTTCCATTCTCCCTTCTCGCTTACCAGCGTTTTCTTGCCATTCATGACGACCAATGTGCCATCGTCAAACACGGTGTAATTGATCTTACCGTTATAGAATGTATAGCCTTGGAACCGGCAAGGCGTGACGCCATCAGCGCAGGTTGAATGCATGGTGCGGCCTTTCACCGAAATCGATTTGCCGGTCTTTCGACTGGTCCCTGTGTAGATCACGTCGTCGCAAGTGACGTTGCCCTCGGCGCAGCGAACGTCAATCTTGACGATGAACGACGGCGTCTCGAGAACATTGTCCTCGGCATGAGCAAACGGCATGAACAGCAACGCAGCGGAAGCAAGTAGAAATCTCATCTATCACCTCTGCGCAGCAAGGCGAACAAGCCACGTCGTGAGGCCAAGCACAGCCAGCCCGACCTCAATCGCCGGCACCAAGGTCACGACAAGATTGCCATCAGGCGTAGCCCACGATACGACGCCCGCAGTGATAAAAGCGGCGATAGCGCCAGAGACAATGGCGGCAATAGGTAGTTTAGGTCTCAAAGCATCTCCGTTATTAGAACTTGGAACCCATATGACATAACCACGTTTCTTGAGTATATACTCGATGACTGCCCACAACACCATAATTACACCGGCGTATGCGAGCCGGCCACCCCAGTCAGACATAAAGTGCCCAAACCAAGTGTGCGGTGCGAAATGCCCTTGTGCGTATCCGACAAACAAAACGAAGGTTTCTGGCTGCACCATCTCGTTGCAAGAATGCAGCAGCATGCCCTGGTGCGTAACTCTTCGAAACAACGGCTATATGACGCAATGAATCGCCACCATACCACTAGACACTTCTAAGCCATAATTCTAGGCAAAGGAGTCATCATGAGTGGAAAGCGGTACACGGAAGAATTCAAGGTCGCGGCAGTCAAGCAGGTGATTGATCGCGGCCATCCTGCGGCGGAGGTGGCAGAGCGCCTTGGTGTAAGCATTCACAGCATCTACGCGTGGATCAAGCGCTACGGTGTACCGGATGCCGAGCGTAAGGCCAACGATGCACAGGCTGAGGAAATGCGGCGCTTGAAGGCCGAGCTTAAGCGCGTCACCGAGGAGCGCGATATTTTGCGAAAGGCCGCGGCGTACTTTGCCAAGACGTCCGGGTAAGGTACGCCTTCATTCGCGAGCACCAGGCTATGTATTCAATCCGACGCCTGTGCAAGATGGTCGGGGTTCACCCCAGCGGCTACTATGCTTGGTGCATTAGCCCGGAAAGCCCGCGCGCAAAGGAGAACAAACGGCTGCTTGGTCACATCAAGCAATCATGGCTGGAAAGCGGAGCTGTCTATGGCTACCGCAAGGTCTACGACGATTTGCAAGAGCTCGGAGAACAGTGCGGGATTAACCGGGTTCATCGTCTGATGCGCGCCGAAGGGATTCGTTCGCAGACGGGCTATGCCAAGCGGAAGTGGAAACGCGGCGGCGCGCCGTCAGTGATTGCACCCAACCATCTGCAGCGGGAATTCGATGTGGCCGAGCCAAACAAAGTATGGGTCACTGACATCACGTATTTGCGCACGTATGAGGGCTGGCTTTACCTCGCCGTCGTTTTGGATCTGTTCTTGCGGCAGGTGATCGGTTGGTCGATGAGTTCCAGGATTGATCGAGACCTTGCTATGAACGCTTTGCTAATGGCGGTGTGGCGCCGCCAGCCAACTGGTGAGGTCATGGTTCATTCAGATCAGGGCAGCCAGTTCAGCAGCTATGACTGGCGCGACTTCCTTGCTGCACATGGGCTCGTTCAAAGTATGAGCCGGCGCGGGAACTGTCACGACAATGCTGTGGCCGAGAGCTTCTTCCAGCTTCTGAAGCGGGAGCGCATACGACGCAAAATCTATTCAACCAGGGACGAGGCCAGGCAGGATGTCTTCGACTATATCGAGATGTTCTACAATCCGAAGCGTCGTCACGGATTTAATGAAAAGCTGTCGCCAATCGAGTTTGAAAAGCGGCATTCTTTACGGCTGCGGAGTGTCTAGGGGAATGGTGGCGATTCACTTCGTATGTCACCCGCTCGTTCAAAACTAGTTGAATGTAGCCGCTCCCGAGGTCATCAGACTCATACACCCTCACAACAGCAAACTTCTCACGCAAGAGTTCGATCAACTCAGCCGAAGGTGGCCAGTCATCGAAGTCAATGTTGAAGTCGATATCTACTGTGGCATCGAAATCGAATCCGCTGGACTTCATTCGCCGAAAGACGTCGCCGTCGACATCATTAGGCCAAGCTTGATTTTGGATTTTTTTCATACGGCCCAACGTGGCGGTTAACTGGCGCGCTTTAGCGCGTCCGGGTTGAATACGGGGTTAGGACTTACCATATTTTCCACCACGGCCTATGTGTCTTTGCAAGAGTTCCATTTCCTGGAAACAGAATTTCACCTTCATCATCGCTCGCGTGAAAGAAACCGACACCGTGTTTAATTGCCAGTTCACGCATTTTGTCAAAAGCTTCGTTGGCAGCGTCCCAACGGAAGGCTGAATAAATTACATTACGCCCAATGCAGTGGTCGGTAACTGTTAGATCGTCGACTCTATCATCGCCGACCGCAAGTGGGCCGTTCAAAGGGGGAAAGTACTGAATCATTTCAGCGAACCAATTCTGCAAGGCTGGCGATGTTACAGCAGGATCGTCATAGCTATGGTCTTCAGACCACTCCGCTTGCTCTTGGTACCAACGCATGAATTCAGCGCGCGTTCTTGGCGCAGCACTTGGCTCAAATACCATCAGATCAAAGCTCATCGAATTTCCGATTCCTAACGTGCAGGTTCAGCGGCGCCGTCAGGCGTCCGCTGGAAACAATTGTTATGCAAATTATCTTGGAACAGCACAATCAAATCGAATGAGTGTAACGGGACGCGCATTATCGACTCCAGGTCCAAAATCCGAGAAATTCTGAATCACACCTTTATAGCCCTTTTCCGTAGAGCGAACGCGAAACTCTATCCCAGACAATCCGTTATTCGTAAAAGTAAGTATCAGGTCGTTGCCCTCAACGATCCAGTAAGCCGCAGCATATTGGAAGCGCTCGCCAGCTCTAGCTGGAACGACTTTATTTGCGCCGCCATTTCCCCACGGGGTCGAAACTGACACATCGGTCAATCGAAGGCTCTTTGCCTGCTCAACACCCGATTTTTCTGAAATCTGGACAGCGAAGCAGCCAATAGGTCGTTCAACGGCCTGTACAGCAGCCGAAGCAAGCACGACGAGGAAGAACAGTACAAGTCTAGTAGGCATAACGTTCAAAGTAACAGGCTGCTGGAGCGCGCAGCGCGTAAGCAGTCCTGTTGACTGCAAGGTTGGGCCATAGCGTCATAGCCACACCACCTGCGAAGACAGCACGAGAAAACGCGAGACGCCTTCGGTAGATTCGACAGCCCATGGACGTTCGGTGCTTACCTGCACGAGCTTCCGGCCAGCAGCATCAATTGACTCAGATTCGATTTCGCAAGCAATCGTTCCGGCCTGTGGATATGAGCTATCTGTCCAAAGGTTAGCGGTGGTCACAATCGGGAGCTTTTCGATAAACGTATGCGACTGTCCATTAGCATCGACTAAGCGACATTCGACGAAGCCTGGTTGATGGTCGTCGATGAATCGCTCAATCTGTATAGAGATTTCGGTCACGGTTTTAAGCAGCCCAACGTTTAAAAGTAACTGGCTGCCGGAACGCGCAGCGTGGAGGCAGTCCAGTTGACTGCAAGGTTGGACGAGGACGGCACGCACTCATTTCTTTTGCGGCCAAATTGCAGCGCCAACTCCGCAGAACAAACCAATAAAAATAGCTCGCGAAAAATCGAACTCGTGCGCGGAGCTAAGCAGGCCGGTATAAATGAGAGTACCGGTGGCCACACCCAAGCCGACGAAGAGAGATTTAGGCAAAGATCGTTTCATAGATAGCTTGATTGGTCCAACAAAAAATAGACACCCTAAATGTCGCAGTTTTTTCCGCCAAAAGTTTGCATTTTCTCAGTGCGGGCGACATCGGGATCAATATTATCAATAAGTTACATCAATTTAGCACACCCTAATGGCGCAAGGCAAATCCCCCTCTGGAGCTGACATGAACATTTCAGAACCAAAGTTGCTCGATCAAGTACGGGATCGCATTCGACTAAAACACTACAGCATCCGCACCGAGCAAGCTTATGTTGATTGGATACGCCGCTTCATCCTCTTCCACAACAAGCGCCATCCCACGATGATGGGCGCCGCTGACGTAACGAGTTTTCTGACCCACCTCGCCGTCGCCGCAGGTGTCGCCGCATCGACCCAGAATCAGGCCAAGAGCGCCCTCCTCTTCCTGTACAAGGAAGTACTGGATACCGAACTGCCTTGGCTGGACGATATCGCTAGTGCAAAGCCTTCGCAGCGTTTGCCCGTCGTGCTAACCCAAAACGAAGTCCAGCACATCCTTGCCAACACGACTGGCACCAACGGCTTAATACTGCGTCTGCTATACGGCACAGGAATGCGCATTATGGAAGGTCTGCGCTTGCGCGTAAAAGACGTCGAGTTCACACGCAAGGAAATCCTGATCCGCGAAGGGAAAGGCGCCAAGGATAGGGTCACCATGCTTCCGGAATCCTTGATAGCGCCTCTACAAGAGCATTTAGAAAGAGTTAAGCGGCTGCATGAGCAAGACCTCGCAGAGGGATTCGGCGCGACCTACATGCCCTTCGCATTAGCACGAAAATATCCAACTGCGGACAAGGAGTGGGGCTGGCAATATGTTTTCCCTTCAAAGCACCGCTCGACTGATCCACGTTCCCACATTATCCGGCGGCATCACGCCGATGAGAAGGCCGTGCAGCGCGCGATGAGACAGGCGACGCGTGACACTGGCATCACCAAGCCCGCCACGCCGCACACGTTGCGGCATTCGTTCGCCACACATCTGCTGCAAGCGGGGTACGATATCCGCACGGTGCAAGAACTGCTAGGACATAAGGACGTCAGCACCACAATGATTTACACGCACGTGCTAAACCGAGGAGGCAAATGCGTCATTAGCCCACTCGACCAACAGTAATCGTCCATGTATTCAACGCCCCCTTTGACCTCTCGTGCGACGGAATCCAAATCCTTCGTAGAACCCCGCCACTCGCCGATGGTGACATCGGCTTCACGCAGCATAGCATCACGCACAAACGCCGACACTGCCATACCTCGCAGCGCAGCAGCTTTAGCGATACGATCTTTCTCACGAGACTCAAGGCGAAGATCGAGGCGGGCAGTAGCAGTGGTCATGTGAATTCCCCTTTTGTACGGAATCTTATCGTACGCCCAACACGCCCTCAAGCATCACTGGCCTCGCTGCTAACACCGGACTTGACAAGTCCAGCGCCGACGGACATCTTGGCAGCATCTCTCATCTAACGCTACAGAAATCAATATGAGCAATATCGACTTACCTTTCCGCGCCACCGTCGCCGAGGCCTGTGCATGGCTGGAACAGCAAACCGGCACACCTTGGAGTTTGGCTCGCTTGCTGGAGAACGAGCTGACGCCGGTGGTGTGGCTGGACTACGATGCCGCCTATCCCGATTTATTCGGCGATGCCAACGGCGGCTACGCGGCCCCGATCTTTTTCAAGGACGATATCGCCCGCCTCGCGGCCGGCAGCGAAGACATCTTGATCACCTTTACCAAGGACGCCTACGGCCTCCCTGCCCGTCTGCCGGAGCCGGGCTTCCGCCGGCCACTCGAACAGCTGCGTTTTCAGAAAAGCGATTTAGATCGCCTGGCGG
Organism: Duganella rivi; assembly: GCF_009857435.1. Classification (GTDB taxonomy): domain Bacteria; phylum Pseudomonadota; class Gammaproteobacteria; order Burkholderiales; family Burkholderiaceae_D; genus Rugamonas; species Rugamonas rivi. The sequence continues at coordinate 185,813 of NZ_WWCK01000003.1, read as the reverse complement.
CCAAGCTGAAACAAGATGCACAAGCACCGCAGCCAAAGCCACAGGCCGCCAGCACGGCAGCCAAGGAATCGCAATCGGGTATCAGCAAGGATGAGGTAATGCTGGCCTTTGCCGCCATCGTGCGCATGGATCTGGCGCGGGCATTGGATGAAGCCACGGGCATCTTTGGCGACGACGGCGCCCGCGTCAAAGCCAGCGTTCGCAAATCCAAACGCAACGCTGTCTGGAATCCGGTCACGCTGGCGCTCGGGCTGCACGATGTCTACCGCGCACCGCTTGGCGCGCTGAAGCGCGCATTCAAGTCGCACGACTTTCTACACGCGTGGCAAGGCAACTGGGACGAGTCGCTGCGCTTGCTGGGGAAGTAAGCAGCCTAGAATGCGATGATGACTACGCTGCCTGCGGCGATCAGCAATCCGCCGATGGCCACCGGCCAGGTCAGCGTTTCGCCCAAGAACAGCACGCCAAACATGATCGCCAGCACGACGCTCAGTTTGTCGACCGGCGCGACTTTGGACACCGGCCCCAGTTGCAGCGCACGGTAGTAGCACAGCCAGGAAAGCCCGGTAGCGACGCCCGACAGCACCAGGTAGATCCAGCTGGAGAAGCCGATCGCGCCGGGCCGCTGCCACTCGCCGCGCCAACTGATGAGGGCCGCAGTCACGGCCAAAATCACCACCGTTCGGATCAACGTGGCAAGGTTGGAGTTCAAGCCGGCCACGCCAAGCTTACCCAGCAGCGCCGTCAGCGCGGCAAAGAATGCCGAGCCCAGCGCAAAGACTATCCAGTTTGACGACCAGTTAATGGCACTCTCCTCAATCGGAATCGCGGTGGACTAGCCCACCTCCTCCTCACCAGGCAGGCGCTGCAAGATGCTCTGCACCACGTAGCGCGGGCGCGCCCGCACTTGCTGGTAGATGCGGCCGATGTACTCGCCCAGCAGGCCGATGCCGAACAAGATCATTCCCATGAAGAAGAAGGAAATCGCAAACAGGGTGAACACCCCTTCCACCTCGGCGCCGAGGAACACGCGGCGTGCCAGCAGTACCGCCACCAGCATGGCGGAGACTAGCGACATCACCATGCCCAGCATGGAGAAAAATTGCAGCGGCACCAGCGAGAAGCCGGTGACGAGGTCAAAGTTCAGGCGGATCAGGCTGTAGATCGAGTACTTGGAGTCGCCAGCCGAGCGCTCTTCGTGCTCGACCACGATCTCGGTCGGGTTGCGGGCAAAACGGTAGGCCAGCGCCGGCACGAAGGTGTTGACCTCGCCGCACTGGTTGATCAAATCGACCACGTTGCGGCTGTAGGCGCGCAGCATATTGCCCTGATCGGTGATCTTGATGTTGGTGATGCGCTCGCGCAGCTGGTTCATGGCCTTGGAGGCGTAAGTGCGCCAGGCCGCGTCCTGCCGCTTGCGGCGAATCGAGCCGACATAATCATAGCCTTCGCGCATCTTGGCGACCAGGTTGCCGATTTCTTCCGGCGGATTTTGCAAGTCGGCGTCCAGCGTGATCATGATTTGACCGCGCGCGGCTTCAAAGCCGGCCAGAATGGCCATGTGCTGGCCGTAATTGCCGTTGAATAGCACCACCCGCGTGACGTCCGAGCGGCGACGGAACTGCGCCGCGAGGATGGCCACCGATTGATCGCGGCTGCCATCGTTGACGAACACGATCTCGTAGCTCATGCCCAGCTGATCCAGCGCCCGGTACAGGCGCGCAAACAGCCGGGCAAGCCCAGCCTGTTCGTTATACACGGGGATGACGACGGACAGCTCCGGCCCGGTTGATGCACGCTTCATGCTCTGCGCTACCCACTTAAGATGAAAGCGCAGATTTTGCATCAGCAATTATGAAAGCTTTATTAAAACAGCGGTGCAATCAACGCGGCAAATTTCACCGGGCGCTGGTCGGTTGCCATTGCGGGCGCCAGCTGCGCGCGCCGCTGCGTTGCCGCGCCATCGGGCTGCGCACTGCGCTGGGCATACTCTGCCGCCAGCTCATCACGATAGCACTGCATGAAGGTATGCAGTGACGGGTTGCGGCCATCCGCTGCCACCCAGTCGTAAAACACCGTTCTGTCGGCATCCGGCAGTACCGAGCCCAGACGCAAGGCCTTGCATATCGCCTTCCAGGCGTCGGGCGGGAAACCGGCCGGAAAGCGCGCGCGCTGATGCGGCAGCTGTCCGGCGTTTTTAAGCATGTAGCTGACGATCATGGCCTTGATCGCCGCCACCGAGCGTTGCTGTCGGCGCACCGGGAAATAAGCCGGATTGAGCGACGCCAGCGACGGCCTCACTCCAAGCTGCGCCATCTTGTCGCGATGCTGGCGCCACAGGACGCAGTCGGCAATGGCGCCCTCGCTCAGCGCGCAGTCAATCGCAATCCAGGTATCGACATAGCCGGGCACCTCAAAGCGCGAGCGGCGCAACGGGAAGCGGTGGTGGATTTTCACCGAGCGGTTGACCATCGCCAGAATATCGGCAAACCGCCGCTTGAACTGGCGGCGCGGCGAATAAGCCTTGTTCAGCCGCGCCAGGCTCGGCGACCAGCCGCGCTCGGCCAGTTGCGCCTTGAGCGCGGCAAAGCGCTGGCACTCCACTATCGCCCCGCGCCGCAGCGCGCTGTCGATGGCGTTCCAGCTGTCGCCGGCTCGGGGAAACGGCGAGCGCACATTCGGAAAGCGCTGCTGATGTTGCGCGCGGAACTCGGCGATCACCTCCTCGATGTAGGTGATGGTGCGCTTTCTCATGATCCGCACTGCGTATTCTGGTGGAACCATCAGGCCGGCAAGGGAAACGCGGGACGTTTGAACAGGTTCATCGAGATCACCACGCGGCGCCCCGTATTGGCCGGCACTTCATGCGTCAAAATGCCGGGGAACAGCACCATGCTGTCCGCCTTGGGATGGATCGCGAGGCTGCGCGAAAACACGATGGGGGCACAGCCCTCGTCCGCCTCCAGATAGATGGCGCAGGCAAATTCGGCAGGAAAGTGGCTATGCGGCAGCGTATGGTCGCTGTCTTCGTAGAAAATGCCCCAGCACTGGGCGACGTACAGCTCCATGTGCAAGGCCGAGAACCACACGCCCATCGCCGACTGCGCCATTGATTGGGCAATGGCGACCACGGCGTCGCACAAGGGCTGTAGCTTGGGGTTGATCTCATGGCTGTTCCACGGGCTCATGTACACCGCCTGCACATTCGACGGCGTCGATTCAGGATGGCTGGCGCGCAATTCGTCCAGCGCCTGCCGGGCCAGTTGCAATTGCGGCGCAATGCGATCCAGCTTGCACACGAAAATCGGCAGTTCGCACGATACAAGGCCGGTCTCCACTTGGATTTTTTCGGCCGGAGTCGCCGCGCTATCGAGTGTTGTATTCATCAAATCAGTTACGTATTTCAGGAGAGACCAGGTGCAGGAAGACGGGCGAACCCGCCTTCCTGTGCGGATTTACCGCTTCGCCACTAACAGGGCGTCACCATGCTGGGCGCGCAGCGCGCCGAACTTGTGCGCGTCCGAATTATCGGCCGCTGCGGCCAGTGCCGGCGCCGGCTGCTTGCCATCCTGCTGCTCGGCGCCGATCGCTGGATGCGACAGCGGTGCTGCAGCGTAGTACGACGACATGGCCTGCGCCATGGCGCTGACGCTGGCTGCCGCCGGCGGCTGGCCCGCAGGCGCCCCGCTGCCGCCGGCGAACCAGACATCGGCCGCCTGGTGCGTGGCGCCGTCGGTGGTGGTGTAGCTAGAGGTCAGTCCGACGATATTGCCGTCCTTGTTCTGCCCGCCGGCGGCCACTTTCAGCTGCAATTGCTGGATGTGCAGTTGCGCCAGGGTTTTCAGCTCGTCAGCCTGGCTGACGCCATCGGCGTTCCCATCAATCCACACCTTGAGCTTGTCGAAGCTGGCGTCGCGGCTGTCGATCACGCCATCATGGTTGCTGTCGATGTCCTGCAAGGCCTGGTAGCCGTTGCCTGCCTTGTGGCCGTTGGCCAGCACGGTCGACGAGCCAAACAATTCGCTGCCGTCATCGATCACGCCGTTGCCGTTGCGATCCATCGCCAGCAGGCCATCGCCGCCGCCGACCCAGCCGGTGTTGACCGGTTTGCCGTCGGCACGCAGGTCAAACTGCACGCCGGCCGATGCGGCCAAGGTGTCGATGCCGTTGTCGTTCAAGTCCAGCACGATCGGCGTCAGGGCCGGCAAGGCGCCCAACTGCTGCGAGCTCATGGCCTGGATCTGCGGCGTGGTCAGTGCATGGATTTCCGCCGTGGTAAAGGCGTGAATCTGGGCCGTCGTCAGCGCTGCAATCTGCGCCGTGCCCATGCCTGCCAGCGTTGCGGCCTTGAGCGCCGCGATTTCCTGCGGGGTCAGCGCCGCGATGTCGTTGGTGCTCATGGCTCCTACCTGGGCGGCCGACAGTGCTGCCACCTGCGCGGTGGTCAGGGCCGCGACCTGATTGGTCGTCAGCGCTGCAATCTCGTTGGTGCTGAGCGCGCTGATATTGGCGCTGGTCAGCGCACGGATCTGGTTGGTCGACAAGGCGACGATCTGGTCGGTCGTCAACGCCGCCACCACCGCCGCTTTCAGCGCCGCGATATCGGCGTTCGACAGCGCGGCGATATCGTCCGTGCTCAGTGCGCGGAACTGGCTGCTGCTCAGCGAAACCACCTGCTGCGTCGACAGCGCGGCAATTTGCAGCGTGGTCAGGGCCGCCACCTGGCTGGTCGACAGCGAGGCCATCACACTGGTCTTCAAGGCCACCAGGTCGCGCGTTTCGATGGCGGCAACATTGGCGGTCGACAGCGCGGCAAACTGGGCGGTGCTGAGCGCGGCCAACTGCTGGCTGGTCATGGCCTGCACATCGCTGCTTGACAGCACGCCGAGCTCCACCGTAGTCAGCGCCGCGACCTGGCTGGTCGAGAATGCCGCCACCTGGGTGGTGCTCAGCGCTTGCAACTGGGCGGTCGTCATGGCGGCAATCACGGCGGTCTTCAGCGCGCTCACGGTACTGGTAGACAGGGCGCCGATATCGTCGGTGCTCAGCGCGGCAAACTGCATCGACGAGAGTGCGGCAAATTGCCTGGTCGTCATGGCCGCCACCTGATTGGTGTGCAGGGCGCTGATTTCGCTGGTGGTCAGCGCCGCCACCTGGCTGGTGTTGAGCGCCGCGACCGCGCTGCCCGACAGTGCGCCCAGCTGGCTGCTGCTCAGGGCGGCGATGGCCGAGCTCTTGAGCGCAGCGACATCATTGCTCGACAAGGCGGCAATATCGTCGCTCGACAGCGCGCTCACCTGCGCGCTGGACAGCGCCTGCGCCTGCTGCGTCGACAGTGCGGCAACTTGCGCGGTGGTCAGCGCGTTGAGCTGGTTGGTGCTGAGCGCCGCGACAATGCTGGTCTTCAATGCGGTGATGGCCGTGTTGCGGATCGCCGCGATGTCGTCGGTGGACAGGGCCTGGAACTGGGCCGTGCTCAGCGCCCCCATTTGCTGCGAGGTCAGCGCCAGGATCTGGTTGGTCGACAAGGCGCCCACCTCGGCATTCGTCAGCGCGGCGATCTGCAGCGTGCTGAGCGAGGCCACCTGGCTGGTACTCAAGGCGGCCAGCTGGCTGGTCTGCAAGCCGGCGATAATGCTGGTCTTCAAGCCGGCAATATGGCTTGCCGAGATGGCGCCCAGGTCGTCGGTCGAGAGCGCGCCGAACTGGTTGGTCGACAACGCGCTCAGCTGCTTGGTGGTCAGCGCCGCCAGCTGGTTGCTATTCAAGGCCACCATATCGTCGGTGCTCAAGGCGGCCACCTGCGCCGTATTCAGGGCGGCGACCGCGCTGTTGGACAGGGCGCCGATCTGGCTGGTGGTCAGCGCGGCGATAATCGACGACTTCAGCGCGGCAATGTCATTGGTCGACAAGGCGGCAATGTCGTTGGTGGACAGGCTGGCCACCTGGCCGCTGGTCAAGGACATGACCTGCGCGGTCGACAGCGCAGCGATCTGGCTGGTGGTCAGCGCCGCCAACTGGCTGGTGCTCATGGCGGCGATGATGGCGGTTTTGAGGGCGCCGACGGTGGGGTTGGCAATGGCGCCGATGTCGTCGCTGCTCAGGGCCATGAACTGCAGCGTGCTCAGTGCGCCGATCTGGGCCGTGGCCAGGCCGGCAACCTGGCTGGTCGACAGGGCCGCGATGTCGTTGGTCGACAAGGCGCCGATTTGCGCCGTGGTCAGCGCAGCCATGGTCTTGGTCGACAGCGCCGCGATCTGGGTGGTGCTCAGCGCCGCGATCGCGGCGGTCTTGAGGGCGGCAACGGCGCTGGCTTTCAACGCGGCGATATCGTCGGCGGTCAAACCCGCTACCTGGCTGCTGGTGAGCGCGTAGACCTGGGCCGTCGACAGCGCCGCGATCTGGCTGGTCGACAAGGCGCTCAACTGGTAGCTGCCAAGGGCGGCAATAATGCTGGTCTTGAGGGTCGCAAAATTGGCCGTGGAGATCGCCGTGATGTCATCGGTGGTCAGGGCGGCAAACTGGGCGCTCGACAGCGCCGCCAGCTGCTTCGAACTCAGCGCGGCCACCTGGCTGGTACTGAGCGCCGCCAGATCGCTGGTGGATAGCACGCTGACCTGGCTGGAACTAAGCGCGGCCATGTCGTTGCTCGACAGCGCCGCGACCTGGCTGGTGCTGAGCGCGGCAATGGCGGCGTTTTTCAAGGCGGCGATGGCTTGCGTGCTGAGCGCGGCGATGTCATCGGTAGACCAGGCGGCCACCTGGCTGCTCGACAGCGCGGCCACCTGTGCGCTCGACAAGCGCGCCACCTGGCTCGAGGTCAGCGCGTTCAGCTGATTCGAACTCAGCGCCGCGATGATGTTGGTCTTCAGCGCGCCGATCTCGCTGCTGCGGATGGCGGCAATATCATCGGTCGACAGGGCGCCAATCTGCGCGCTGCCTATCGCCGCCAACTGGCTGGACGACAAGCCGACGAACTGGCTGGTGGACAGCGCGGCGATATCGTTGCTGGACAGCGCGGCGATCTGGGCCGAACTCAGCGCGGCGATTTCATCGGTGGTCAGCGCGCCGACCTGCGCGGTGGACAAGGCCGCGATCTGGCTCGGCTTGAGCGCCTTGATCGCGTTGCTGGACAACGCCGCGATATCGTCGGTCGACAGCGAGGACAACTGCACGCTGCTCAGCGCGGCGACCTGGCCGCTGCCCATGGCGGCCACTTGCTGGGTGGTCAGGGCGGCCACCTGACTGCTGCTCAAGCCGGCAATGGCGGCCGTCTTCAGCGCCTGCAGATCAAGCGCGCTCAGGGCCGCGATGTCATTCGTGGTGAAGGCGCCAATCTGCGCCGAACCGAATGCCGCCGCCTGCTGGGTGGTCAGCGCCGCCACCTGCCTGGTGCTCAGGCCCTTGGACAGCTGGGTGGTGGTCAGGGCGCCGATTTGCTGGGTGGTCATGCTGGCGACCTGGCCTGTGGTGAGCGCCGCAAACTGGTCGGAATTCAGGGCGGAGATCCCCTCGGTGCCCAGCATGACGATTTGCTGGGTTGTCAGGGAGGCGATCTGGTCTGTGCTAAAGCTCGTTACAATAGTAGTCACGTATTACTCCTGCGGAGGCTGTTGCTGTTAAGAGATGCCAAGGACGCGGAGATCAACCATCCGCCCGGCGAATTGATGCTTTTTGGAAACATGCGGAGTGTGACCAGGAATTACGCCAGTGATAAGGCAGGCTGAACGCATAACACTTATGTCAATATTGCAGAGGGCAAAGAGTGTTGATCCAAAGGAAAATAGACGTCTTTTTTAAACAGCCCAGCGAAAGACGCGGTCGAGATGAATAAATTATTGTGGATGCACTGCTTCGTGCGCACGGTCGAAACGGGCAGTTTTTCCGCCGTCGCCCGCGAACTCGGCATGGGACAGCCGAACGTCAGCCGCCACATCGCCGCGCTGGAAAAAGACCTGGGCACGCGCCTGCTGCACCGCTCCACGCGGCAACTGGTGGCGACGCCGGAAGGACAGCGCTATTACCTGCAAGCGCGCCAGGCGCTGGACGTGATTTCCCAAGCCGAGTCCGACGTGCGGGGGCAGCAGAACCCGCGCGGGCTGCTGCGCGTCGCGACCTCGAGCATCCTGGGTAACGAAGTCATCATGGACGCTGTCCCGGCGTTTCTGGCGCGCTATCCCGACATCGAACTAGAGTTCCGTCTCAGCGACAGCTTTGTTGATCTGGTGGCCGAAGGGGTCGATATTGCGATCCGCGGCGGGGTGCTCAAAGATAGCGCGCTGCGGGCCAAACGCGTGGGTACCTCGGAACGGGTCTACGTCGCCAGTGCCGCTTACCTGGAGCAACACGGCACCCCGCAGCAACCGTCCGACCTGGCGCAGCACGAATGCATCGTCTACACCTTGCTCACCGGCGGCGGCAGCTGGCCGTTCAAGCATGGTGAGGTCGCAGTCAGCGGACGCTTGCGCACCGACAGTATCGAGGGAGTGCGGCGAGCGATGCTGGCCAACATCGGCATCACCTACTTGCCAACCTGGATGGTCGCCGCGCAGCTGCGCAGCGGCACGGTGAAGGCGGTGCTCACCGATCACACCTGCGCGCCGGCACCGATCAACGCGGTCTATTCGGCCTCGCGTCTACTGCCCCAGCGCGCAACGGTATTCCTCGAATTCATCTCGGCGACCTTCTTGACGACCCCAGGCCTGAACGGCGAATCCCTGCTTTAACGCTGTCAATTTATTCATTTTTTGCAGAGCACCTTGATGATTCATGCAAGCACCGCATAAATCATATGCGTTCAACCTGCCTTGCGGCCACCTGTCCTGCGCCTCACACTTCCATTGCAGTCACACGACACGCAACAACTTTATGGAAGAAATACGATGCAACAGAAACTCGCAGGAAAAGTAGCCGTCATCACTGGCGGCAGTACCGGGATTGGCCTGGCGATGGCCCGTCGCTTTGTCAGCGAAGGCGCGCAGGTCTACATTACCGGCCGCCGTCAGGCCCAACTCGACGAAGCGGTAAGCGCGATTGGCGGCGCGATTGAAGGTGTTGCGGTCGACTCCGCAGACCGCGCGCATTTACAGGCCTTGTTTGACCAGATCAAAGCGCACCACGGCAAGCTCGACATTCTGGTGGCAAACGCCGGCGGCGGTTCCCTGCTGCCGCTGGGCCAAATCACGGAAGAACAATTCGACGACACCTTCTCCCGCAACGTCAAAGGCACGCTGTTCACGGTGCAAACCGCGCTGCCGCTGCTGGGCGCCGGCGCCTCGGTTATCCTGACCGGGTCAACGGCGGGCAGCGGCGGCACCGAGGCCTTCAGCGTCTATGCCGCATCGAAAGCGGCGGTGCGCTCGTTCGCGCGTAACTGGATCCTCGACCTGAAAGGCCGCGGCATCCGGGTCAATACGCTCAGCCCTGGGCCGATCAAAACCCCGGGGCTGGTGGAGCTGGTCGGCACCGACAGCGATGCGCAGCAAGGTTTTCTCGACCACCTGGCGACCCTGATTCCGATGGGACGCGTGGGCGACCCAGACGAAATCGCCAAAGCAGCCGTGTTTTTGGCCAGCGACGACGCCAGCTTCGTCAACGGCATCGAACTCTTCGTCGACGGCGGCATGCGCCAAATTTAAGCAGCGCCGCACTCTGGTCAAGTGCGGCTTTCTTCTCGGCACCTGTGGTAGGCTACAATCCCGACTTTTCGCAGGAACCGCCAGCATGATTTTCAAACTGCGAATGATGTGTTTATTCGCTTGCACGCTATGTATATCGGTCTCATCAACATCGGCGCCCGCCGTTGCGCCGCTTGAATTGCGTGTCGCGGTGGTATCGGATGGGCGTGCCGACTACTTCATTCGCCTGCTGGAAGAGTCACTGAAGCTGATTCATCAGCCCTACCATATCGAGTACGTGAAGGACATTCCCGCGCGCCGCATGTGGTGGATGCTGGGCCAGGGCGACATCAATCTGTTCTACGGCATGCAATCGAAGGAAAAGGATAACGACAAGCAGCTGGTCCCGGTGCGCAACGCCCTGACCAATGGCTTGATCGGCCAGCGCGTGCTGTTGATTCGCCGCGCCGATGCGCCGGCCTTTGCGCAAGTCAAATCCGTGGACGATTTGAAACGTACTAGATTGATCGCCGGATTCGGCGCCGGCTGGGGCGATACCAAGCTGTGGAAGGCGTCCGGCTTACCGCTGTACGAGCACGCCGCACCATGGAGTACGATTTACGCGATGGTGGCGGCGGGCAACCGCCACGTGGACTACCTGCCGCGCGGCGTGATCGAGGTGCTGGACGAGGCGCGCGTGCATCCCGAACTAACGGTAGAGCCGCACCTGCTGTTGGAGTATCGTGCCGACTTCGCATTCTACCTGAGCCCATCGGTTGCCCACTACCGCCCTATCATCGAGCGCGCCCTGAAAGAAGCCGAAGCCACCGGCCTCAAGGCCCGCCTGATCGACGAAGCATTCGGCACCGACATCAAGGCCTTAACCCTGGACCGCCGTTTGCGCCTGCGCCTGCCGACTCCAGCGGACTAGCATGAATGCGCTAAAATGGCCGCTGCTTTTAATGATGTAAATCTGATGAACAATCAACAAGACGGCGCTTGCCGCCCTACCCGCCTGATGGCAGCAGCGCTTGTACTGGCGCTGCATGCCAATATCTCTTTAGCGCAAGAAGCGGACTCGGCGGAGACGCCGCCTGCGCCCGCCGAGGCCAAGCGCGACACGGTCACCGTCAACGCGGTCGGCAAATTGCAGTTCTACCGGTATGCGGATGTGAATGCCCAAGTCGTCGGCCAGATCAAGGAGGTGCTGTTTGCCGTCGGCGATGCCGTGCAGGAAGGCAAGCTGGTGATGGAGATTTCGCCTGCAATCCGCGCCACCCAGGTGGAAAACAACCGTGCCCAAATGGCGCGGCTGCGGGCCGAACTGGCGGATCAGCAAGCCCAGACCGACTTCGCCGAATTGCAGTTCAAACGCCAGACCCAGCTCAAGGCGCAAAACGCCACCCGCGAAGAAAGCGTCGAGTCGAGCCGCATGAATTTGTCCTCGGCCCGCGCCCGCGTGGACTCCATCAACGCCCAGATCCAACAGCTGGAAGCGACGCTGAAATTCGATGAGGAAAGCAGCCGTCACAAGCAGCTGCTGGCGCCGCTGTCGGGCACCGTGGTGGCGTTGAATGCACGGCCCGGACAAACGGTGAGCATCGGCCAGCCGGGCTTGTCCTTGATGCGCATTGCGGATCTGTCGAAAATGACGGTGCAAGCGCGCGTGGCGGAAGCCGATGTGACGCGCCTGAAGCGCGGCATGACGGCCAACTTCCAGACGCCCGGTTATCCAGGCCGCACCTGGTCGGGCAAACTGCGCCAGGTACTCCCCGTCCCTGCCGACGGCACGGGCGAGCAAGGCAAGCAGACTTTTTACAATGTGCTGTTCGAGGTCGACAATCCAGAGCAGGAGCTCATGAGCGGCATGACCGCCCATGTGCAATTCATCGTCGCGCCGGCCAAGGATGGGCTGCAGCCATCGTCCAATCAGCTGGCGCCGGCGGGCACGCCATGAAGGCTGGGCCGCTGCGAACCCCGATGCTGGCGGCGTGCCTCGCCAGTGTTTTGCTGGCTGGATGCAGCCACACCAAGCCTATGGCGGAACCGCTTCCGGCCATCGAATTGCCGGCTGGCTGGTCGCAGGCGGGGACAGCGGGCAGCCAGGAATGGCCGGACAACGACTGGTGGCAACGCTTCGGCAGCGAGGAACTGAGCCAACTGGTACGCGACGGGCAGGACTCCAATCTGGAATTGGCCGCCGCCCTGTCGCGCATGCGCCAGGCGGCGGCGCAAGCGCGCATCGCCGGGGTCGTGCTGCTGCCCTCCGTCAACGCCTACGCGGGAGCCAGCCGCGACCTGCCGGTCGGCGGCAATCACAACGCCAATGTCTCCACGAGCGGGCAGTTGCAGGTGTCTTACGAGCTTGATTTTTGGGGCAAGAACGCCGCCAGTGCCGCCGCAGCCGAGGCCTCGCTGAAAGCCAATTTCTACGATCGTCAAACCGTCGCCCTCAGCGTGACCAGCGGCATCGTGTCGACTTATCTGCAACTGCTGTCCCTGCACGACCGACTTATCGTCGCGCGCGAGAATGCCAGCACCGCAGAGCGTGTCCTGTCGCTGGTCGAGGCGCAGAGCAGCGTCGGCGCCGCCACGTCGGTCGACCTGGCGCGCCAGCGTTCAGCGGTCGCCAGCCAGCGTGCCGCCATCCCCGCTTTGCTTCAGCAGCAGCGCGAGGCGCAGTCCGCACTGGCCATCCTGCTCGGCCGGTCGCCGCAAACCTTCAGCATCAGCGATAGCGGACTCGGCACCATCCGCCTGCCCGAGGTGACGGCGGGTCTGCCATCCGAACTGCTGTCGCGGCGTCCCGATATACAGCGTTCGGAAGCGATGCTGGCGGCCGCCAGCGCCAACGTCGAGGCGGCGCGCGCGGCATTATTCCCCAGCATCCGCCTGACCGGATCGACCGGCACCCAAAGCAGCGCCCTGCTGTCGCTGCTCAACGCCCACAACTTGTTCGCGAATGTCGGCGCTTCGCTGGTAGCGCCGATTTTCGACGGCGGACGCCTGCGTTCCGAGCGCGATCTCGCCCTCGAACAAAAGCAGGAGCTGGTGCAGACCTATCGCTCAACCGTCCTGGCGGCCCTGGCGGAAGTGGACACCGTGCTCGGCCAAATCAACAGCCTTGACGAACAGCGCCGCTTGAAAGAGGTGGAACTGGAACAGTCGCGCCTGGCGTTCAATTTATCGGAGATACGCTACAAGGCCGGCGCGGAAGACTTGATGACCGTGCTCGACACCCAGCGCAGCCTGTCGGACGTGCAAAATGAACTGGGGATGCTGAAACTCAAACGCCTGCAAGCCACGGTATCGCTGTACAAAGCGCTCGGTGGTGGCTGGCAGGCAGGCTAAGCTCCGTTTAGCGGACGCGGCCGCGGCGCAGCAGATTGACGATAGCGAGCAACACCACCGCCCCGACCAATGAAACGCCAAGCGAAGCAAGGCTGTAGTCACCATCGTTGATGGTGCCGGTGCCGATCATGGGCGCAAGAATAAATCCGCCCAACACCGCACCGATGATGCCGACCACGACGTTCAGGAACAGCCCTTGTTGTTCATTGGTACGCATCACGATGCTGGCAAGCCAGCCCAAGATGCCGCCGATCACTATCCAGGCAATAAAATGCATATGACCCCCTTTGATTGAATTCACCGGGGATTCCGGTGGTGTTCAATAGTAGTCATGCGGCGCTTGCCGGTGTGTGAGGTCTCTCACACACCGCGCGTGAGCGCGCACAGTAGCGCAATGCGTTTGATGACGGCCGATGGTCAGGCGTCGCGACAATTTTGTTCTTTGATGGCACTTGACTCGCAAATTTCGATAGAATCACTTGATGACTAAAGCAAGCAGATCGAAGACCGCTCCCGCCAAGGGCGATGAAGAAGGCACGCGCGCCCGCATCCTGAACGTCGCGTTGCAGGAGTTTTCCCGGCTCGGGCTGAGCGGCGCCCGCATCGACGCGATCGCGGCCGAAAGCGGACTCAATAAAGCCATGATTTACTACCACTTCGGCAGCAAGGAACAGTTGTACGTTGCCGCGCTCAAGGAGAGTTATCAGCGCTTCCGCGAGATCGAGGGCGCGCTGGAGGTCGATGGCGCGCTGGAACCTGAGCAGGCGTTGCGCAAGCTGGTCGGTGCAAGCTTCGACTTTCACGCCGCCCATCCTGAATTCGTCCGCATGGTGATGGGCGAGAACATCAATCAGGGCGAGTACATCAGCAAGATTCCCGAACTACGGGCCATCAACCATAGCGCGATTGCGTTGCTGGAGCATGTCTGCCAGCGCGGCGTTGCCGAAGGCGTGTTTCGCGCCGATGTCGATCCGGTCGACCTGCACATGTCGATCAGCGCGCTGTCGTTTTATAACGTGTCGAACCGCCACACCTTCAGCTTCATCTTCGGCCGCGACCTCGGGGCGGCCGACGTTCACGCGGCACGGCGCGCATCGGTGGTGGACACTATCCTGCGTGCTGTGCGCGCGCCCTGAATCAGAAGGTGATTTTCAGCTGGGTGCCCACCGCCAGTGCGTTCTGCGTCGAGCGGTAGCTGAAGGCGCCAGGGTCGACAATATATTGCACATCGGCCCGCACGCCCAGCCAGCGCAGCGGCTGCCAGCCATAGCTCAGTTCAACCACGGTCTCGCCGGCCGGCAGCGCCGCATAGCCGCCGACGTCCGGGTTGGCTGCAGCGGCGCTTGCGCGCAAGCGTGGATTGAGCTGCGCATGCACCACGCCCAGCGCCAGCGTATCGGCGTCGCGGCCGGCGAACGTGCCGGTCTTGACCAGGCCGGCCGCATACCAGCGCGTGATCTGCGCCGACGCCTTCGGATTGGCGGTGAACTGACCGAACAGCGCCAGGCCGCGGCCGCTGGCCTTGTCGCGCATGATCGCCTGATCCGCCAGTAGATACACGCCGTAGCGTTGATCGACGGTGCCGGGTTCGCCCTGGCGCTTGGCGCTCGCCGTGTCGTAGATCAGGCCCAGCTTGTAATGGCCGGGGAGCGCCTTGCTGCGCGGTGAACTGCCGGGAGCGTACTCCAGTTCCAGCGGCAATATCACACCGGCCGTGCCGGCCGCGAACGGGCGGAACGCGTTGTCCTTGTCGCCGAGGTGCGGATTATCCTGGAAGGCACCGGTGCGGAAAAACAACTCAGGCTGCAACTGGTAGCGCAGCGCCGCGCCCCAGCGCGCGTTCGGATAGTTGTACCAGCCGGTGTTGCCCGACATCGACAGCGGATGGGCGCAGAAGGCCGCATTCACCAGCTGGCAGCCAATCGCCATGCCGCCCAGGTCATTGCCCATGGCGAAAAAGCCGACGCGCAGATTGAGGCGGCTGTCGAGCAGGTTCTGTTCGATGCTGGCCTCGCTCAGGCGCGTGTACGGGCCGCCGTAGACTTCCTGCACCGGCAGCCGGTTGCCGATGTAGTCGGCCGACACGCCGCCGCCGCGCCGGTCGTTGATGGTGAAGTGCAGCGTGGCGCCAGACCAGCCGGCCAGGCGCGCCATGTCGAAGTCGGCGCCCAGGCGCAATTGCTGGGCATAGGTGCTGCCGCGATCGCGGCCGCCGCTGACGTTGGCAAAGGTCTCGGAGACGTAATCGCCGCGGAAGCTGACGCCGGCCTGGGCGTACTGGCTGCGCGCGCCGCCCCAGTCGCCGGTCAGGGTGGCGTCGTCCGCCCATGCGCCTGCCGAGGCCAGGGCGGCCGCGGCGATCAGTGCGGCGCTGCCGGTGCGGCGCGTCAGGAAGCTATGTTCGTGTTGCATTTTATCGTTACACATTATTGCTGTTTCAGGGCATAGGCGATCACGTAGTCGCCACGATCCGGCGACTGGCGCGCGCCGCCGGCCGAGATCAGCACGTACTGCTTGCCGGTCTTGGGCGACACATAGCTCATCGGGCCGCCTTGGCTGCCGACCGGCAGGCGCGCTTTCCAGACTTCCGTGCCGGTCGCGCTGTCGAACGCGCGCAGGTAGTAGTCCTGGGTGCCGGCAATGAACACCAGGCCGCCTTGCGTGGCCAGCGTGCCGCCCAGCGTCGGCATACCGATCGGCATTTTCATGCGCATCTTGACGCCGAACGGGCCGGTGTCCTGCACCGTGCCGACCGGGACTTGCCACAGCACTTTCTGGGTCTTCAGATCCACCGCCGAGAGCGTACCGAACGGCGGCTTCTGGCACGGAATGCCGAGCGGCGACATGAAGCGGTTCTTGTTGACCGCGTACGGCGTGCCTTTCAGCGGCACCGCGCCCATGCCGGCGTTGATGGCTTCGCCGCCGTTGCTGGCCGGGCCGCTGTCGGTCTGCTGCGGAATCATCTGCACCCACAGGCCGAGGCGCATGTCGTTGACGAAGATCAGGTGGTTATTCGGATCGGTGGACAGGCTGCCCCAGTTCATGCCGCCCAGCGAGCCAGGGAAACTCAGGGAAACGTCGGTGCCCGGCGCCGTGAACAGGCCTTCATAGCGCATCGACTTGAAGCTGATGCGGCACATCAGCTGGTCGAACGGCGTGGCGCCCCACATGTCCGATTCGCTCAGCTTTTCGGCGCCGATTTGCGGCATGCCAACCGAGAACGGCTGCGTCAGCGCATACTGCTCGCCGCTAATGCCGGCGGTCTTCACCGGACGCTCCTCGACACGCGTAATCGGCTTGCCGGTCACGCGGTCGAGCACGAAGATCTGGCCTGATTTCGAGCCGAACACCACGGCAGGAATGGCCTTGCCATCCTTGCCGGGGAAGTCGATCAGGCTCGGCTGCATTGGCACGTCGAAGTCCCACAGGTCGTTGTGCACCGTCTGGTAAACCCACTTCTCCTTGCCGGTGGTGGCGTCGAGCGCCAGGATCGAGGTGGCGTAGCGGTGATCGAGCGGCGTGCGGTTGCCGCCCCACAGATCGACCGACGAGCTGCCCATCGGGATGAACACCGTGTTCATTGCCGCGTCATACGACATCGGCGCCCACGAATTCGGCGTGCTGCGGGCGTAGGTGCGGCCTGGCTCCAGCGCGGCGTTCGGATCGTCGTGGCCCGGATCGAACGCCCAGCGCATCTGGCCGGTGATGACATCGAAGCCGCGCAGCACGCCGCCCGGCATGTCGGTCTGTACATTGTCCGCCACGCGGCCGCCGACCACCACGGTCGTGCCGGCAAGGGTTGGCGCCGAGGTCAGCTGGTACTTCGGATCTGCCGCGTCACCGAGGCGCGCCTTCAAATCGACGAACCCGCCGTTGCCAAAGCCTGTGCACATGGCGCCGGTATCGGCGTCAATGGCCACCAGGCGGGCATCGATGGTATTCATCAGCAAGCGGCGCTGGCAGTTGGCGCCGGCCGCAACCGCAGCCGGCAGCACCGGCGTTGCGCCGGCCAAGGTTGGCTGGGCCAGCGGCTGGGTCGCATCGAAGTAGGCCAGGCCGCGACAGCGGTTCCAGACCTGCGATTGTGCGTTGATGGCGCGCTCCCAGATTTTCTTGCCGCTGTCGGCATCGACCGCGATCACATTGTTATGCGGCGTGCATAGATAGACGCGGTCACCGATCTGCAGCGGCGTTTGCTGGTCTTCGGCACCGTTGCCGGTCGGGCTGATCGGGGTGTCGCCGGTGTGGAAGGTCCATGCGACCTCAAGCTTGCCGACATTGTCGCGCGTGATCTGATCCAGTGCCGCAAAGCGGCTGCCGCCTGGCGTGTTGCCATAGTTGGCCCAGCTCTTTTGCGCATGGCCAGCGGCGACCGGCACCAGCGGCACGGGCGTGCCCTGGAACGCGACGGTCGGGTGCGGCTGGAACATCTGAACAAAGGTCGCGCCCATCACCAGCGCCAGCACGGCAGCGGCAAGGTAGGCGCCGCGGCCAATGGCAACGCCGGTGTCGGCCTTGCGCAGCGCCGGCCAGGCCAGCAGGGATAGCAGCATCAGGCCGGCGGGGAGCATCAGGCGCGAGACCAGCGGCCAGAAATCGAGGCCGGCGTCCACCAGGGCCCAGATCACGGTGCCGGCAAATGCTGCGCCGTACACCAGCACGGCGGACGACTTCAGGCGCATGAACTGGATGGCTGCCGCCACGATGACGACGCCGGCGATTACAAAGTACAGGCTGCCGTGCAGGGCCGCCAGCTTGGCGCCGCCAACGGCAAAGAACAGGCCGGTGGCCAGCAAGACGAGGCCGAGCAATCTAGACCCGGTTTTCAGTGCCACTGAATGATGGGTTTCACTTCTTGTCATTTTGAAAATCCCTTCGATAACTTGAATCGGCTGGGATGACACCAGCAGAAAACGAGATTATAACTAACTATTTGGTTAATTGCTGCAAGCAGCTAAAATGCATTTTTCTGCATTACTTAGCACTTTCGCCGAACTGTCCTACTTGATAAAAGCAACAGCACTGAAGGCTCCTTGCAACCCGCCCTTGACGCTGCCGCTGGCAACCGAGCCGCTGGCGAAACCAGCTATGGCAGCTTGTCCCGGCCCGCATTTCACGCCTTCAAAAGCACCGCCTTGTGGCCCAAGTAGACAGATACCGCAATTGAGGTCAGCGTCCGCGCTGTCCGGGTGTCAATGATATTGGCCTCGTGAGCGGCCGCGGTCGGTGCCACCGGCCGGAGCACTCCAGTCCGCCACCAGCGTGCCGGCCTAGCCCCGCTGTTTTCCCTCGACATCATCGTTCTTGAGCAGGCCGCGCACATTGGTCGCGCACAGGCATAGCTGCAAGGCGATCAGCGCATAGGCGCCATCGTGCCAGCCCCAGGCAATCCAAAGCGCGTTACTCAGCAAGAAGCTGATGAAACCCAGCTTACGCCGCTGCGCATGCGCCGACGACACCAGCACGCCAGCGCCGACCGTGACCACCATCGCCGGCCACTGCAGCAAATCGGGCCAATCACCCATGATGCTCCTCCAGCGCGCGGCGCAGGTACGGCGCGGTGCGGCTGCCGGCGCTGGTTGCCACCTCGGCCGGCGTTCCGGCGGCGACGATCTGCCCGCCCTCCTCGCCCGCGCCGGGGCCGACGTCGATCACCCAATCGCTGGCGGCCAGCACCTGCACGTTGTGCTCGACCACGATCACCGTATTCCCCGACGCCACCAGCCCGTGCAGCTGTTGCAGCAGCAGGTCGATGTCGGACGGGTGCAGGCCGGTGGTCGGCTCGTCGAGCACATATAAAGTGTCGCCCCGGCTGGCGCGTTGCAGCTCGGTCGCCAGCTTGATGCGCTGCGCCTCGCCGCCGGACAGCTCGGTGGCCGGCTGCCCCAATCGAAGATAACCCAGGCCGACCGCGCGCAGCACGTCCAGCGCGTGCCGCAGCGGCGCCTCGTCGGCGAAGAACTCCCAGGCCGCATCGACCGTCATCGACAGCACCTCGGCGATATTGTGTTCGCGGTAGCGCACCGCCAGCGTCTGCGGGTTATAGCGCGCGCCGCCGCACTCGGGACACGGCGCGTACACGCTGGGCAGGAACAACAGCTCCACCATGACGAAGCCCTCGCCCGAACAATGCGGGCAGCGTCCCTTGGCGACATTGAACGAGAAGCGTCCGGCATCGAAGTGCCGCGCGCGGGCCGAGCGCGTGGCAGCAAACAGCTTGCGCACGTGGTCGAACAGGCCGGTGTACGTGGCCAGATTGGAGCGCGGCGTGCGGCCGATGGGTTTCTGGTCGACCTGCACTAGCCGACGCACGCCGTCCATGCCGGCGCCGATACGGCCTTGCAGCACGCCGCTATCGACGTCCTCCATCGATGCCTCGCCTTCATCCGCATCGGCCACGACGCCGCCACCAAGTTGCGCCTGCGCCAGCTGCACCAGCGCCTGGCTGACGAGACTGGATTTGCCGGAGCCGGAGACACCGCTCACGCTGGTCAGCACGCCCAGCGGGAAATCAGCGTCCAGCCCGGCGAGGTTGTTGCGGACCACACCGCGCAACCGCAACCAGCCCGCGGCCGCACGCAGTTCGCGTTCGGCGCGCGGTTCGGTACCGAACAGATATTGCGCGGTGCGCGATCCGGCGACCTTCGCCAACCCCGCCGGCGCGCCGCTGTACAGCACCTGGCCGCCATGTTGACCGGCCTTCGGCCCGACATCGACGATCCAGTCGGCATGGCGGATCACCTCCAGCGCATGCTCGACGACGAACAGCGAATTGCCGGCCGCCTTGAGCCGGTCCAGCGCCCGCAGCAGCGCTTCGGTGTCGGCGGGATGCAGGCCGGCAGACGGCTCATCAAGCACATACACCACGCCGAACAGGCTGGAACGCACCTGCGTCGCCAGCCGCAATCGCTGCAACTCGCCGGGCGAAAGCGTCGGCGTGCCGCGCTCCAGGCTCAGGTAGCCCAGGCCGAGATCCAGCAGCACCGCCAGCCGCGCGAGCAAATCGGCCGCGATGCGCTGCGCGACGATGGTTTTTTCGGGATGCTTGGCGGCGTCCTTGCGAGCCACCGCGCCGCCATCGGCGTAAGGTTGCAGCAGCTGCGCCAGGCGCCGCAAGGGCAAACGCCCGATCTCTGTGATGTCGTACCCGGCGAATCGCACCGACAGCGCCTCGGCGCGCAGGCGCTTGCCCTCGCATTGCGGGCACGCCATGCTGACCAGGTATTGCGCCACACGCTTCTTCATCAGGGCGCTCTCGGTGCCGGCGAAGGTCTGCAGCACGTACTTGCGCGCGCCGGTGAAGGTGCCCTGATAGCTCGGCGTCTCCTTGCGCTTGTGTGCGCGCCGCGCCTCGGCCGGCGTCAGGCCGGCGTAAACCGGCACGGTCGGCTGTTCGTCGGTGAACAATATCCAGTCACGCGTCTTCTTCGGCAGATCGCGCCAGGGCGTATCGACGTCATGGCCCAGCGTCACCAGGATATCGCGCAGGTTCTGACCATGCCACGCCGTCGGCCATGCGGCGACAGCGCGTTCGCGTATCGTCAGGCTGTCGTCCGGCACCATCGAGCGCTCGGTCGCCTCGTACACGCGCCCCAGGCCGTGGCACTGCGGGCAGGCGCCCTGCGGCGTATTGGGCGAGAACGATTCGGCGTACAGCAGCTCCTGGCCGCGCGGATAGTCGCCGGCGCGCGAATACAGCATGCGCAGCGAATTGGACAAGGTACTGACGCTGCCGACCGACGAGCGCGTGGTCGGCGTGCCGCGCTGCTGCTGCAACGCCACCGCCGGCGGCAGGCCGTCGATGGAGTCGACCTCCGGCACGGCCATCTGGTGGAACAGCCGCCGCGCGTACGGCGACACCGACTCCAGGTAGCGCCGCTGCGCTTCCGCATACAAGGTGCCGAACGCCAGCGACGACTTGCCCGAGCCGGAGACGCCGGTGAACACCACCAGCGCATTGCGCGGGATGTCGACGTCGACGTTTTTCAGATTGTGTTCGCGCGCGCCGCGCACCTGGACGTATCCGTCAAAGCTGGCACCTGGGCGTGATCGGGGCATGGGGAGTCCTGTAAAGAAGATGCTGCCAGCATGGACGAATGCGCGGCGGCGGTATGTACGGCACCTCACCGCGCTCGGCATGCGCGCTGGGTGTATGCGCTAACAGACGCGCTTGGGAGACCACCGCATCATCAGGCTATCACGCCAACCTGCCCACTGGATCATGCCATGCCCAATCAACCGATGAAATCAGTGCCCCTCCCGCTGCGCCTGTGGCGGCCTTGGGGCTGGCGCTGGCGGGCATGGAAAAGACGCGGTTAGGTCGGTCCACCGCGCCGCCACACTGGCCACCGGCACTAGGCCAGCACGCCGGATCTCCGTAAGCGCAGAGTGGCAAGCTTCGTAGGTTCCTTGGCGACCAGATCCCGCAACCGCTCAGGGTCGCCTGCACAAAAAGAAAAAGCCCCCGAAAAATCAGGGGCTTAATCTCAGCCATTTACCAAGCAGCGCCAGCCGCTGCCGGCTAGGGAATTATTCCCACTCGATGGTTGCCGGCGGCTTGCCCGAGATGTCGTACACCACGCGGTTGATGCCGCGCACTTCGTTGATGATGCGGTTCGACACTTTGCCCAGCAGCGAGTGCGGCAGGTGCGCCCAGTGGGCGGTCATGAAGTCTTGCGTCTGCACCGCGCGCAAGGCCACCACGTACTCGTAGGTGCGGCCGTCGCCCATCACGCCGACCGATTTCACCGGCAGGAACACGGCAAACGCTTGCGAGGTCGCATCGTACCAATTTTTCGGCACGGCGTCCTGGTCGAAGCCAGGCACCACGGTCGCCTCGTACGGCGTGTTGCGCAGTTCTTCGATGAAGATCGCATCGGCCTGACGCAGCAGGTCGGCATACTCTTTCTTCACTTCGCCCAGAATGCGCACGCCCAGGCCTGGGCCTGGGAACGGGTGACGATAGACCATCTCATGCGGCAGGCCCAGCGCCACGCCCAGCTTGCGCACTTCGTCCTTGAACAGTTCGCGCAGCGGTTCCAGCAGAGACAGTTTCATGTGCTCCGGCAGGCCGCCCACGTTGTGGTGCGACTTGATGGTCTGGCCTTTCTTGCCCTTGCCGGCCGACTCGATCACGTCCGGGTAGATGGTGCCCTGCGCCAGCCACTTGGCATTGACCAGCTTGCCTGACTCCTTGTCAAACACTTCCACGAACTCGCGGCCGATGATCTTGCGCTTCTGCTCAGGATCGGTCACGCCGGCCAGATGGCCCATGAACTGGTCTTCCGCATCAACGCGGATCACTTTCACGCCCAGGTTGTTGGCGAACATATCCATGACCATCTTGCCTTCGTTCAGGCGCAGCAGGCCGTGGTCGACGAATACGCAGGTCAGCTGGTCGCCGATCGCGCGGTGGATCAGCGCTGCGGCTACCGACGAATCCACGCCGCCCGACAGGCCGAGAATGACTTCATCCTTGCCCACTTGCGCGCGGATTTTCTCGACCGCTTCCGAGATGTAATCCGGCATATTCCAGTCCGACTTGCAGCCGCAGATTTCGTGCACGAAGCGGCTCAGCATGACCTTGCCTTGTACGGTGTGGGTCACTTCCGGGTGCCACTGCACGCCGTAGAACGATTTCTCTTCGTTGGCCATGGCGGCGATCGGGCACGATGGCGTATCGCCCATCAGCACGAAGCCAGCCGGCATTTCCAGCACTTTGTCGCCGTGGCTCATCCAGACTTTCTGCATGCCGTGACCTTCGTCGGTAACGAAGTCAACGATACCGTCCAGCAGCTTGGTGTGGTTGCGCGCGCGCACTTCGGCGTAGCCAAACTCGCGCACCTTGCCGTTTTCCACTTTGCCGCCCAGTTGCGCGGCCATGGTTTGCATGCCGTAGCAAATACCCAGCACTGGCACGCCCAGTTCGAACACGGCGTCCGGTGCGCGTGGCGCGTCGCCTTCCAGCGTCGAGCTGTGGCTACCCGACAGGATCACGCCGGCGGCGCCGTAGTTGCGCACGAATTCGTCGCTGACGTCATACGGATACACTTCCGAGAACACGCCGGAATCGCGCACGCGGCGCGCGATCAGCTGGGTCACTTGGGAGCCGAAATCGAGAATGAGGATTTTAGAATGCATGGAATGATGTAAACCAGTTTGAATATAGAAAAACGCCGGCGGGCCGCCGGCGTTTGCAAGGTCTTCTTAGTCGCCGGAACGGTAGTTCGGCGCTTCCTTGGTGATCTGCACATCGTGCACGTGCGATTCGCGCATGCCGGCCGAGGTGATCTCGACGAACTCCGCCTTGTTGCGCAGTTCTTCGATGGTGGCGCAGCCGCAGTAGCCCATCGACTGGCGCACACCGCCAACCAGCTGGAAGATAATCGCCAGCACCGAGCCTTTGTAAGCCACGCGGCCTTCGATACCTTCCGGCACGAACTTGTCCTGCTTCATGGCCGCGTCCTGGAAGTAGCGGTCGGCCGAACCATCCGACATCGCGCCCAGCGAGCCCATGCCACGGTACGACTTGTACGAACGGCCCTGGTACAAGATCACTTCGCCCGGCGCTTCTTCGGTACCGGCGAACATCGAGCCCATCATCACGGTCGATGCGCCGGCGGCCAGTGCTTTCGAGATATCGCCCGAGAAGCGGATGCCGCCGTCAGCGATGCATGGCACGCCGGTGCCTTCCAGTGCTTCGGCCACGTTGGAGATGGCGGTGATTTGCGGCACGCCTACGCCAGCGACGATACGGGTGGTGCAGATCGAGCCTGGGCCGATACCGACCTTGACCGCATCCGCGCCGTATTCAACCAGCGCTTTAGCGGCAGCAGCGGTAGCGATGTTGCCGCCGATGACGTCCACTTGCGGGTACTTGGTCTTGATCCATTTCACGCGATCCAGGATGCCTTGCGAGTGGCCGTGGGCGGTGTCCACCACCAGCACGTCGACACCAGCGGCGACCAGCAGATCGATACGCTCTTCATCTTTCGCGCCGACGCCGACAGCGGCGCCAACCAGCAGCTTGCCCTGCGAGTCTTTCGACGCCAGCGGGTGCTCGGTGGATTTCTGGATGTCCTTCACGGTGATCAGGCCACGCAGTTCAAACGCGTCATTGACGACCAGCACGCGCTCCAGGCGGTGCTTGTTCATCAGGCGCTTGGCTTCAGCGGTGTCCGCGTCTTCCTTGACGTACACCAGCTTTTCGCGTGGGGTCATCTTGGTGCGGGCTTCAGCGTCCAGCTCTTGCTCGAAACGCAGGTCGCGGTTGGTGATGATGCCGACCACTTCTTTGCCTTCCACCACTGGGAAACCGGAAATGCCATATTGCTCGGTCAGCTTGATGACGTCGCGGATTTTCATGGTCGGCGGGATCGTGATCGGATCACGCAGCACGCCGGCCTCGAAGCGCTTGACGCGCGCTACTTCACGGGCCTGATCTTTCGGATTCAGGTTCTTGTGAATGATGCCAATACCGCCTTCTTGCGCCATGGCGATAGCCAGGCGTGCCTCGGTGACCGTATCCATAGCTGCCGACAGCAGTGGGATGTTCAGGCTGATATTGCGAGTCAGACGGGTTTTGAGGGACGTATCCGCAGGAAGAACGTTGGAGTACGCTGGGACGAGCAGCACGTCATCGAATGTGAGTGCTTTTTGGAGTAGACGCATAGCATTTCCTATAGGCGCAAAGCGGCATTATACAGGAAAAGTTGCGCTCTGTCCGTAACCTTTTAAAACCCTGACAGTCACCCAGCACTATATCGCTGACATCGCAGATTGAAATAGGTTGTCACTATTTCTTTGTGATCAGTCACTAGAATCTTTGTGCGGTAAATGACAATATTACGCCATGTCCGAAATCTACCGAAGCCAATTCCGCATGCCCCTCGCCCTCTTCGAGAAGCTGAAGAGCGAGGCGGGAAAATCAAAACGCAGTGCAAACGCTGAGTTGGTCGCTCGGCTTGAGCGCAGCCTGACCGATGGGTCGAACGAGCTCGACATGCGGATCATTTACGAGACCCTGGAGCGCCTGTCGCTGAGAAACCCGAATATGCGTTATAGCTTCGGGGTGAACTTCGGCGGACAACTCGATGAGCGCCCTGCCGAGATATCGCGTGGCGCATGGACGCTGGGAACCGACCCCAGCCGGGCAACGGAAGAGCTTCTACTGCAGCAAAACTCCAACGTCCTGCGCGCCACCAAGGCCAACAAGTAGCCCTCATACCTTCGTCCCAGCCAGCGGCAGCTGAGTGACTATCATAAATGTCCTGTTGTTTTTGTAAGTTTTTCAGCGAATAAATAGTGCTTACATTGCACGCAAAGAGTACGATGATTACTTGCAGTTATTGCACGGTAATTATCAATAGAATAACAGTCGGTCACCCCAGTCCATCACCCTCAGGGAATTGTTAAATCTTGCAGCGCGGAATTGGTGTTGTTTTAACGCTAATTTAAGAAAAACGATATCTTGAATTGCCTTTCGGGGCAAAAAACAGTCCGGCGGCTGGATCTGCCGGTCACTATAACTTGTGTTTTAGGGGTTCTACGATGAAACTGAAGCTACTTGCTGCTGCACTCCTTGCTGGCGTTGCATTCTCCGCCGGCGCTACCGACTTTTCGCAAGCAATCTCACTGGGCACCACGCCTTTCACTGGTACCGGCACCCTGCTCGATGACGGTGACGACGTTATCACCTTCACCGGTTTGGCTGCGGGCACTTACAACGTGACTGTGTCTTATTCGGGCAACTATATCGACATCCAGAGCATCACGCTGAACGACAACCTGGGCTGGTCGGCACAATACGGCCCGCCACCGCTGCCGATCACCTTCAGCGTCGGCGG
The DNA here is from genome assembly GCF_009857435.1 of Duganella rivi. Classification (GTDB taxonomy): domain Bacteria; phylum Pseudomonadota; class Gammaproteobacteria; order Burkholderiales; family Burkholderiaceae_D; genus Rugamonas; species Rugamonas rivi. Next base: position 160,000 of record NZ_WWCK01000003.1, on the reverse strand, counting down.
GATCACGATTGCAACGAACTCGCCATTCGTGCTCAAGCTGACTGGCACCGAAGCGACCAGCTCGCTGGCGGCATACAGCGGCCACATCACCGTGACCGCCGTGCCTGAACCTGCCACCTACGGCATGATGCTGGGCGGCCTCGGCCTGCTGGGCTTGGCTGCACGCCGCAAGAAACAGTCTTAATCCGTTTTTCGCGCTCCGGTTGACAGTTGCCATTAATCATGGCGAAATCGCTGCATGCTTAACCGGAGCGTTTTTATGAATCACCGCACGACCTTGCTGGCCGCCCTGCTGCTGGCCACTGCCCCGCTCGCCATGGCGCAGTACATGTGGATCGATGACAAAGGCATCAAGCAATTCTCCGACCGCCCGCCGCCGCCCAACATCCCGGAAAAGCGCATCCTGAAAGCCCCAGGCAAGCCGCTATTCAATCCCAACGCTCCAGCCGAAGCCGAACCTGCCGCACCCGACGCCTCCGCCCCCAAGCCGCCGCCCACGCTGGCCGAGCGCAATGCCGATTTCAACAAACGCCGCACCGAGGCCGCCGAAACCGCCCGCCAAGCTGCCGCCGACGCCCAGCGCAAGGCCGACGAAGCGGCCAATTGCAACGCCGCGCGCCAAAACCAGCAGGCGCTCGATCAAGGCTTGCGTCTCAGTACTTACGATAAAAATGGGGAACGCGGCTATATGAATGACCAGCAACGCGAGGATTTACGCAAAAACACGCAAAAAGTGTTGGCCGAATGCAAATAGATACTCTTCCTTTTGGCTTGGCTGCCGTATGATATCGCTATCAACATCATTTACAGTGCAGCAATGACGAAGACACAAGCGGGCAAGAGCCGGGCCAGCGGCCGCATCACCCTCGCCATGGTGGCCGAGAAGGCCGGCGTGGCCACCATGACCGCCTCGCGCGCCATTACCCAGCCCGAGATGGTGTCGCAGCTGCTGCGCGACCGCGTCGATAAAGCCGTGGCCGAACTGGGCTACGTGCCGAACCGCGCCGCCCGCGCGCTGGCCTCGTCGCAATCGAAAGTGATCGCGGTGCTGGTGCCGTCGCTGTCGAACGCCGTGTTCACCGAGGTGCTGGCCGGCATCCAGGATGCGCTCGACGCCGACGACTACCAAATCCTGATCGGCAACACCCGCTATTCCGACAAGGAAGAAGAAAAGCTGATCGGCACCTATCTGCAATCGAATCCCGACGGCATGCTGCTGTCCGGCCTGACGCACAGCCCGACGGTGCAGAAAATCCTCACCACCTCGCGCGTGCCAGTGGTGTCGATGATGGACATGTCCACCGATCCCGAGCAATACACTGTCGGCTTCTCGCAATTCCAGGCGGGCTACGCCATGACGCGCTACCTGCTCGACAAAGGCCATAAACGCATCGGCTTCATCGGCGCGCAGCTGGACGAGCGTACCCTGCGCCGCGCCGAAGGCTACCGCAAGGCCATGCAGGAAGCGGGCCGCGCCGACGCCAAGCTGGAGGTGATGGTGGCCGAGCCGTCCACCATCGCGCTTGGCGCCGAGCTGCTGGGCCGCATGCTGGCGCAAGCGCCCGATTGCGATGCCATCTTCTGCTGCAACGACGACCTGGCGCACGGCGCCATCTACCAAAGCCAGCGGCGCGGCATCTCGGTGCCGTCGCAGCTGGCGATCTGCGGCTTCAACGACTTGCCGGCCTCGGCGTGGATGAATCCATCGCTGACCACCATCGGCACGCCGCGCTACCGCATCGGTTTCGAGGCGGCCACCCTGCTGCGCTCGGTGATCAAGGGCGAGCAGCCGGCCACCCGCCAAATCGACCTCGGCTTCACTTTGATGGCGCGCGAAAGCGCTTAGCTCATTGCGCAGTGCCAACTGCTGCGGCGCACCATCGATAGTTCTTTACAAATTTCGCCATACGTCTACACTCGCTGAATCTGTTAGCGCTATCATTCATATGCTCAAAAGTGTAAACAACAACAAGTCTCCGCGCTGGGTCGTGATGGGCGTCAGCGGTTGCGGCAAGAGTTCGGTGGGCTTGCAGCTGGCGGGCGCGCTGTCGGTGCCTTTCCTGGAAGGCGACAGCTATCACTCCTACGAGAACGTGGCCAAGATGACGGCCGGCGTACCGCTGACCGATAGCGACCGCGCTGATTGGCTGTGGGCGCTGCACCGCGAGATCCGCGACGCCCGCCTCAAGCACTCGGGGCTGGTGCTGTCCTGCTCTTCGCTAAAGCGGCGCTATCGCGACCTGTTGCGCAGCGCCGACCCGGAATTGCGTTTTGCCCACCTTGCCGGCCCGCGCCAGCTGATCGCCGAACGCATGGCGGCACGCAAGGATCACTACATGCCGCCAGCCCTGCTCGACAGCCAGCTAGCCACGTTGGAACCGCTGGAAGACGACGAGGCCGGCATCGTACTCGATATCGCCCAGCCACCGGTGGAGCTGGTGCGGCAAATTCTAAGAACATAGTTACCGCTATCAAAGGCTCTCCCCGGAACTGCTGCAAGTTCCGTTCAGGCAGTGATACCCTTACTGCCTGTTTTTACAAGCGTTAGAAGACCATCGTGAACAAACAACTGACTTGGCGAGAAAAGATTAGCTACGGTATCGCCGATATGGGGTTCAATTTTTATTGGACCAATATCGCCACCTTCCTGCTGATCTACTACACCGACGTGTTCGGCATCTCGGCAGCGGCCGCCGCCTCCATGATGTTCACGATCAAAATCATCAACGCCTTCACCGATCCCATGATCGGCGCCGCGGCCGACCGCACCAGCACGCGCTGGGGCAAGTTCCGGCCGTATCTGATCTGGGTGCCGCTGCCGCTGGCCGCTGCGGCCTTCCTTACCTACACCACGCCCGACCTGTCGGAAGACGGCAAAATCATATGGGCCTACGGCACCTATTTGTCGATGATGGTCTGCTACACCTGCATCAACATCCCCTACAACGCCTTGTCCGGCGTGCTGTCGGCCGACCCGCAGGAGCGCTCTACCGTCAACGGCTTGCGCTTCATCTTCGCCTTTGCCGGCGGCACGCTGGTGACGGCGGCTACGCCGGCGCTGGTGCACTGGCTCGGCGGCGGCAACGATAAACTGGGCTGGCAATTGACCATGCTGACCTGGAGCGCACTGGCCTCGGTGCTGTTCGTGCTCACCTTCCTCAACACGCGTGAGCGCATTGCGCCGCCGGCCGAGCAAAAGTCCAACGTCTGGCAAGACATCCGCGACTTGTCGCAGAACCGTCCGTGGGTGGCGCTGTTCTTCCTCGCGCTGATCATCATGATCACCATTACGCTGCGCACCAGCAGCGCCGCCTACTACTTCAAGTACGTGGTCGAGCGCCCGGATTTGATGGCGGGCTTTGTACCTGCCTACATGCTGGCCGCTGCCGCCGGCGCCTCGCTCACGCCGCTGATGACGCGCTTCGTCGACAAGCGCAAACTGATGATGATCCTGATGACCATCACCGCCGTGCTGTCCTCGGCCTTCTTCTTCGTGCCGAAAGACCAAATCGTGCTGATGTTCGTGCTTCAAGTGGGCATGGGCCTGGCGCTCGGCCCCAAGTCGCCGCTGGCCTTCTCCATGTACGCCGACACCGCCGACTACAACGAGTGGCGCACCGGCCGCCGCGCCACTGCCATGACCTTTGCCGCCGCCACCTTCTCTCAGAAGCTCGGCACCGCCGTCGCCGTGGCGGTGATCGGCGCCATCTTCACCAAGCTTGGCTACGTGGCCAATGCCGCGCAGAGCGCCGTGTCGCAAGCCGGCATCGTGTGGCTGATGTCCTTTATTCCTGCTGCCTTCGCGCTGCTCGCGGTGGCGGTCATGTTCTTCTATAACCTCGATAACCAAAAACTGCTGCAAATCCAAGCGGATCTTGAAGCGCGCAAATCCTGACGGAGAGATGTCTATGTTACGCCCCACCCACAACGGCGATCGCTACGAGCTGACCAGCCCTACGGCCATGCCACAAGCAGCAGGCTTCCTGTGGAATCAGAAAATGATGATCCAGATTACCTGCCGTGGCTACGCCACCGCGCAGTACATGCAGCCGGAACCGGCCAAGTACGCGCACGCGCCGAATCTGGAGGCGAAGACCTTCATGCAGCCGGAGCAGAACTACTACGCCCACCATCCGGGCCGCTTCTTCTACATCAAGGACGAAGAGACGGGCGAACTGTTCTCCGCGCCGTATGAGCCGGTGCGCACGCCGGTCGACAGCTACAACTTCTCGGTCGGTAAGAGCAATCTGGAATGGACCATCGAACACCTGGGCGTACGCGTTGAACTGACTCTCGGCCTGCCGGTGGCGGACGTGGTGGAACTGTGGTCGCTGCGCGTAACGAATATCTCGGGCCGCGCGCGCAAGCTCAGTGTCTATCCTTACTTCCCGATCGGTTACATGTCGTGGATGAACCAGTCCGGCGAATACCGCGCGGACCTGGGCGGCGTGGTCGCCAGCAGCGTCACGCCGTATCAAAAAGTGGCCGACTACTTCAAGCAAAAAGACTTCAAGGACAAGACCTACTTCCTGTGCGAGCAAGCGCCGGATGCGTGGGAGGTGCGCCAGTCCGCGTTTGAAGGCGAAGGCACCTTGAACCGCCCTGCCGCCATCGACGCCGAACAACTAAGCGGCAGCGACGCGCGCTACGAAACGCCAACAGCCGTGGTGCAATACCGCGTCGCGCTGGCCGATGGCGAAGCGCGCGACTACCGCTTCATCTTCGGCCCAGCGTTTGACGATGCCGAGATCAAGGCAGTCCGCGACAAGTACCTGAGCGCGGAAGCCTTCAAGGCCACCGCCGCCGACTACGCCGCCTACATCGCCGGCGGCCCGGGATGCCTGCGCATCGAAACGCCGGATGCGGATCTCGACAACTTCGTCAACAACTGGCTGCCGCGCCAGGTGTTCTACCACGGCGACGTCAATCGCCTGAGCACCGATCCGCAAACGCGCAACTACCTGCAAGACAACATGGGCATGAGCTTCATCAAGCCTAGCGTGATGCGCAAGGCCTTCCTGCACGCGCTGTCGCAGCAGGAAGCCAGCGGCGCCATGCCGGACGGGATTCTGCTGGCCGAAGGCGCGGAGCTCAAATACATCAACCAGGTGCCGCACACCGACCATTGCGTGTGGCTGCCGGTGGCGCTCAAGGTCTACCTCGATGAAACCGGCGACTACGACATCCTCAACGAAGACGTGGTCGGCGCCGACAGCGGCGTCGCTCTCACCGTCTCCGAGCGCGTGAGCAGCGCCATGGACTGGCTGCTGCAAGCGCGCGACAAGCGTGGCCTCAGCTACATCGCGCAGGGCGACTGGTGCGACCCTATGAACATGGTCGGCTACAAGGGCCGCGGCGTCTCCGGCTGGCTGACCGTGGCCACGGCTTACGCCCTGAACCTGTGGGCCGAGATTTGCGAAACCACCGGCGCCAGCTCCTCGCTGGCCGAAAGCGCCAAACATTTCCGCGCCGGTGCGCGCAACGTCAACCGCGCCGCCAACGAACACCTGTGGGACGGCGACTGGTTCGCACGCGGCATCACCGATGACGACGTGGTATTCGGCACCAGCAAGGACAAGGAAGGCCGCATCTGGCTTAATCCGCAAGCGTGGGCCATCCTCGGCGGCGCGGCCAACGCTGGCCAGCGCGCCTCGATGCTGGCGCAAGTCGACGAGCAGCTGTGCACTCCGTACGGCGTGCAGATGTTCGCACCGCCGTTCAGCGCCATGCGCGACGACGTCGGCCGCGTCACGCAGAAGCATCCCGGTTCGGCGGAGAATGGCGCGGTCTACAACCACGCCGCCGTGTTCTACATCTACAGCCTGTACACCATCGGCGAAGGCGACCGCGCCTACAAGTTGCTGCGCCAGATGCTGCCCGGCCCGAGCGAGGCCGATTACCTGCAACGTGGCCAACTGCCGGTGTTCATCCCGAACTACTATCGCGGCGCTTACAAAGAGTATCCGCGCACGGCCGGCCGTTCCAGCCAGTTGTTCAACACCGGCACCGTGTCGTGGGCTTACCAGTGCTTCGTTGAAGGCCTCTGCGGCCTGAAAGGCAGCAGCGATGGCCTGACCATCAATCCGCAATTGCCTGCGCACTGGGACGGCATGAAGGTGGTGCGCCAGTTCCGCCACGCGACCTTCAACGTGTCTATACAACGCGCGGATGTGAGCGAAATTCAGGTCTGGCAGGACGGTAATCGTTTGACTGAAAACGTTATCAAAGGTATCGTTGCAGGCGGAGCATACGCGCTGGAGGTCTTAATCCCGCGCTGACTATCAACTAAAACTACAAGGACAAAGTAATCGTATGAAGAAGCGTCTCTGGCTGTCTCTGGCACTCGTTTATCCACTCATGTTGAACGGCGCCGCGCACGCCGCAGACGCTGACAAACCTTGGTTGAATCCGGCCCTTTCGCCGGACGCGCGCGCCGACCAACTGGTCAAGGCGATGACGCTGGATGAAAAAATCCAGACCGTGTTCGCCTACTTCTCGACCGAATTCTCGCCGAAAAAATACGAGCAGCCGAAAGAAGGCCGTCCTGATTCGGCCGGCTACGTGCCAGGCATTCCGCGCCTTGGCTTGCCGCCGCAATGGCAGTCGGACGCCGGTGTCGGCGTAGCGACGCAGGCCGTGTCCAAGAAACCGTACGAGCGCACTTCCCTGCCGTCCGGCCTTGCCACCACTGCGACCTGGAATCCCAAGCTGGCCTTCGCCGGCGGCGCCATGATCGGCAGCGAAGCCCGCTCCACCGGCTTCAACATCCTGCTGGCCGGCGGCGTGAACCTGATGCGCGAACCGCGCAACGGCCGTAACTTCGAATACGGCGGCGAAGATCCGCTGCTGGCCGGTATCATGGTCGGCGAACAGATTCGCGGCATTCAATCGAACCACATCATTTCGACCGTGAAGCACTACGCCTTCAACGATCAGGAGACCAACCGCAATCACGTCAACGTCAAGATCGACGACAAGGCCGGCCGCATGTCCGACCTGCTGGCGCTGCAATTTGCGATTGAGCGTGGCCAGCCGGGTTCCGTCATGTGCGCCTACAACCGCGTCAACGGCGACTACGCCTGCGAAAGCGATTACCTGCTGAACGAAGTGCTGAAGCAGGACTGGAAATACCCGGGCTACGTGATGTCCGACTGGGGCGCGACGCACTCCACCATTCCGGCAGCGCTGCGCGGCCTCGATCAGCAATCGGGCTACCCGTTCGACAAATCGGACTACTTCAACGCGCCGCTGAAAGAAGCGGTGGTCAATCGCCACGTGCCGGAAGCGCGCTTGAACGATATGGTCAAGCGCATCACCCGCACCATGTTTGCCAACGGCGTGGTTGAACATCCAGTCGCAGCGCCAACGTCGGCCGATGCCGGCATCGATTTCACCGCGCACGGCAAGATCTCGCAAGCCGACGCCGAAGAAGCCATGGTTCTGCTGAAGAATCACGACAACCTGCTGCCGCTGGCCGCTGGTGTGCGCAGCATCGCCATCATCGGCGGTCACGCCGACGTGGGCGTGCTGTCGGGCGGCGGCTCGGCGCAGGTGTATCCAAAAGGCGGTTCGGCAGTGCCGAATGAAGGCCCGACGCACTTCCCTGGCCCTATCGTGTATCACCGCTCGTCGCCGATGGGCGAACTGGCCAAGCTGACCAAGGCCAAGCTGGCCTACACCGACGGCAAGGACATCGCAGCCGCCGCCAAGCTGGCAGCCAGCAGCGACGTGGTCATCGTGTTCGGCACCCAGTGGATGGCCGAGAGCTTCGACTCGGACGACCTGAATCTGCCGGGCAAGCAGGATGAACTGATCGCAGCTGTCGCCAAGGCCAATCCGAAAACCGTGGTGGTGCTGCAGACCGGCGGCCCGGTCGTCATGCCTTGGCTGAACAGCGTCGGCGCCGTGGTCGAAGCGTGGTACACCGGCACCAACGGCGGCGCGGCGATTGCACGCGTGCTGTCCGGTGAAGTGAATCCGTCCGGCCGCCTGCCTGCCACCTTCCCTGCTTCGCTGGCGCAGCTGCCGCGTCCAAAACTCGATGGCGACGCCAAGACCAAGGATGAGAACATCATCGAGAAGGTCACCACCGATTACAACATCGAAGGCGCGGCCATCGGCTACAAATGGTTTGACCTGAAAGGCCACAAGCCGCTGTTCCCATTCGGTTACGGCCTGTCGTACACCAGCTTCGCGTATGAAGGCTTGAGCGCCAAGGCGGAAGGCAGCGGCATCGCCGTCACCTTCAGCATCAAGAACACCGGCAAGCGCGATGGCAAGGCGGTTGGCCAGGTCTACGTGTCGTCGGTAGCTGGCGGCTGGGAAGCGCCTAAGCGCCTGGGCGGCTGGGACAAGCTGGAGTTGAAGGCCGGCGCCAGCGGCAAAGCCACCGTGCAGATCGACCCGCGCCTGCTGGGCGTGTACGACAGCGCCAGCAAAACGTGGAAAATCGCTGCCGGCGAATACCTCGTGACCTTGGCTGATTCGGCCGGCGCCAAACCAGCCGCCAGCGTCAAGGTCAAGCTGGATGCGCGTACCGTGGACGTCAACGGCCGTTAATTTTCCGGCGCCGACAAGGCCGTGAGCAGCGGCCCCTGGCCTTGTCGGATCATGCGTTTGAGGGTCGCGTCATCAAAGTACGGCGTGTAGATGGTGCGGATGGTTTGATCCGTTAGCATCGCTTTCAGCGTCGCCGCGTAGCGGTCGCGTACCGCCGTCGAGATGGTTTTCTTCGACAGGTACAGTCCCGTGAACCGCGGATTTGCTTCCGGCAGAGTAATCACCACCGCGCTGGCTTGCACCCGGCTCCCCTTCAAATACTTGCTGTAGATCGGCGGCGTGGCGATGGTGCCGTCGGCGCGCCCCATGTCGAGCTTGGCAAACACGGTTTCGAAATCATTCACCAACTCCAGGCGGCCGGCTGCGGTCAGCTTGGCCAACTGGGTCTCGATGGCCGGGTCATAGGCGAGGCCGCGCGTGACGTTGAGCCGCCCGTTGCCATGCTCGACGAAATCGGCCAGGCTGGTGTAGTTGCGCCCCGGCGGCACGCTCAAGACCAAATCATATTGCAGGTAGGCGTACGGCAAATAGCGCGCATAAGCGTCGCGCTCGGGCAGGCGCAGCGAGCCCATGGTCATATCGATGTTGCCGGCCGCCAGTTCGATGAACAGGCGCTGGCGCGGATACCAGTGGAATTCAAATTTGCAGCCGGTGCGGCGCGCCATCTCATTGGCGATATCAACCGAAATGCCGGCGATGCGCCCCTGATCGCGGTAGGAAGTGTAGCCGAGGTCACTCAAGCCGACGCGGGTGACTGGCGGGCAGACAGTTCCGGCCTCGGCAGCGGACAAGCTGCAATACAGCACGGTAATCACGAGCAACCGGTTGCGTCTCATCATGAACTCTTAGCGGGTGGTATCAATGAGTGTATCTTAGGTTGGTCGCTTGCGGCGAGGAAGCCCCATTGCTGCAAAGCCTGTTTGCAACAGTGCAAAGGCAGGTGTTGTGGCAAGCGTACACTGGGGTCATGAGACTCACTCCCACCAAGCAAGCCGAGCTACAGCGCGCCCTACAGGACGCGGCGGATGATCACGCCCTGCTGTCGGCGCCGCCGGGTCTGCAACCGTTGGCTGGCACGCCGCCACTGCCGGCCGCCCACATCATCGATAACGAACTGCATATCGTGCGGCACAAGGATAGCGGCTGCGTGCAGTTTGTGTTTCCCTCTGCAACGCCGAGCTTGCTGCCGCGGGGCTGGGATTGGATCGTACAGGCCACCTTGCGCACCAAAGAACACATGACGCAAACGATGATTGAGCATATTGAGGGCCATAACAAGCCGGAGCAACTGCTGGCACTGCGGCACGGCTACGGCGTTGCGGCCACCTCGGCCGATTTGGCGGCAGCGCGCGGACGCAAGGTGCTGTTGCTGGTGCACGGCGTGCTTAGCTCGACAGAAGGCGCCTACGGCGCGCTGGACTTGCAGCCGCTGCTGGATCGCTACCACGGCCGCGTGTTCGCCTACGATCATTGGACTATCGCCAAAACGCCGCAGCGCAACGCGCTCGACCTGCTGTTGCTGCTGCCGCCGGATGCTGGCTGGGAGATTGATATTCTGTGCCATAGCCGCGGCGGGCTGGTAGTGCGCTCGCTGCTGAGTGAAGCCTTGGCCGACGTCGCGCGGGCGCGTAGTGGGCGCATCAGCAAGGTAGGGAAAGTGATGTTTGTGGCGGCAGCCAACCAAGGTTCGCCGCTGGCCTCGCCGGATGAAGTGCAGCAATTCCTAACTGCCGCAGCCCTGCTGGCCTCGTTCAGTGGCGGCATGGCGCTAGACCTGGTGATCGGCCTGTGCCGGGTGGTGGTCTCGCTCGGCTTCCAACGTCCAAGCGTACAAGCCCTAGCCAGCGGCTCGTCTTTCATCGACAAACTAAACCAAGGCAACACGCTGCTGACCAGCGCCAACAGCTACTACGCCCGTGCCAACTTCTCCTACGGCGACTCGCTCCTGGCCCGCAGCGGTGCGTTGCTCACCAGTCTGCTACTCGACGCCGCCAACGACCTAGTCGTCCCCTTCAACAACGTACTGCTACCGCAAGCTGCACCGGAGGCCGCCCACATCCTCAACTTCGGCAGCGCTGACCAAAAACAAACCGAAGTCTGGCACACCGAATTCTTCCAACATCCCGCGACGCGCGACTTCCTGCTAGCCAACCTCGGTTAACGTTATTCTGGCGCAGGGGTTTTGCGGCGGCGGCGGGCGTGCTTGGGGTCGGCGATCAGGGGGCGGTAGAGCTCGATGCGGTCGTGCTCGCGCAGGATGGTGTCGCGTGGCTTTTTCTTGGCATAGATGCCCGTTTCAAGCAGGCTCAAGTCAGTCTCAGGCACGGCTTGCTGCACGCCGCTGAGAGCAATCGCTTGCTCGATAGTGGTGCCGAGCGGCACTTGCAAGGCGCGCAGGAATTGCACCGCCTCGCTGGCGTAACACACTTGAATATTGATGGTCTCAGCCGCCATACACCGTTTCCGCCCGTTTGCAGAAAGAATCCACCATGCTGTTGGCGATGATGCCAAACACCGGCCCCACCAGCTTGGCCAACAAGGCGCTGGAAAACTCGTAGTGCAGATCCAGATCGATCTTGCAGGCGTCCGCGCGCAGCTCTTTAAACGTCCAAGTCCCATCAAGACACTTGAAAGGCCCGTCCACCAGCTTCATCTTGATGGTAACCGGCGCCGTGTTTTCATTGGCCGTGGTAAAGCTCTGCTTCACGCCGTGATAGTTGATGCCGACACTGGCAACCACCGTATCGCCGTTGCGTTCCTTGATCTCGACACCACCGCACCATGGCAAAAACTTGGGATAGTCCTCGATCGCCGCCACCAGATCGAACATTTGACGGGCGCTGTAACCGAGTAAAACTGATTTGTGTACTACTGCCATTGTCTAACCATTTGCTATGATGTTGAATTATTCGCGCTTCGCAGCGCGCAGCAGTAGTTTAACCGATACCAACTCATGACCATAGCCGATAACAAAAAAGCCTTTTTTGACTACTTCATCGAAGACCGCTTCGAGGCCGGCATCGTGCTGGAAGGCTGGGAAGTCAAGGCCATCCGCGACAACAAGGTGCAAATCAAGGAAGCCTACGTCACCATCAAGGGCGACGAGCTGTTCCTGTTCGGCGCGCACATCAGCGCCCTGCCGACCGCCTCCACCCACATCAGCCCGGAAGCCGTGCGCACCCGCAAGCTGCTGCTGCACCGTGAACAGATCGACAAGCTGATCGGCAAAGTCGTGCGCGCCGGCTATACCCTAGTGCCGCTCAACCTGCACTTCAAGGGTGGCCGCGTGAAATGTGAAATCGGCCTCGCCAAGGGCAAGAAAATGCATGACAAACGTGCCACAGAGAAAGATCGCGACGGCAAGCGCGAAGTCGCAGCCGCCATGAAAACCCACCGCCGCTAAAACTGTTGCGCACTCTGTACAAAACCCGGTCTCGTACCGGGTTTTTTATTGATTGCAGAATTTCTAATTAGAAACATCCATGCTAAACTAAGTGGAGAAAGATTTTACATTCGTATTTTTGACGATGAGGCAATAATGGCGCTGAAAACTGCAATGGCTGTGGCAGCCGGAATACTGCTGGCAGGATGCGCGGCGCGCTACACGCCGACCCCGCTGGCCGCCAACTTCCCCACCACCAAGCAAGCCAAGCTGCAAGCGGCTTACCACTGGGGCGTCATTTCCGAGAATATCGAGAAGAACGTCGCGATCGAGCTGAAGAAAAATCCGCCGCGCCCGGTCTACATTAACGAACCAAAAGACCCGACCCCGTTCCAGCGCGCACTGGCGACGCAGCTGACCACCTCGCTGGTGAACGACGGCTACGTGGTCTCGCGCAGCCCGGCCGGCTCGCTCAAGGTGGATCTGGACGTGCAGGCTGTCACCTTCACCGCCAACCGTCCGCAATACCGCTACCACGGCGAGCGCGCCATCCTCGGCGCCGGCGTCTGGTTGTTGAGCGAAATCGAAGCCCCGGCCCTGCTCAACGTGGCGGCCGGCGCCGGTGCGTGGGACGCCTACGACTGGTTCAACGCCCAATTCGCACCGGGCGCAACGCCGAAGACCGAGATCATCGTCACCGTCTCGGTATCCGACCAGTACCGCTACGTGGCGCGCAACACCTCGGCCTACTACGTGGCCGACACCGACCGCGTACTGTACGGCATCGTCGATCCCAAGCCTGAAGAACCTAAACTGACCCGCACTTTCCAAGTGCGCGGAGACATGTAAATGCTGAAGACTGTATTGCGTACCGCCCTGCTGGCCGCGCCGCTGCTGCTGGCCGGCTGCTCCTCGACGCCGAAGAGTGAAGAGCTCGGCAATTATTCGACCATCGCCTCCAACCAGTTCATCAACGCCAACTACAAGGCAGCCGATGCGCTGTTGCAGCAATTGAGCGGCAAACTGCTGGCCGACAAGCCGCTGATCGTCGCCACCGTGGTCAATATCGACGCGCTGGAGCAGACCACCACGCTGGGCCGCCTGGTGTCGGAGCAAATCTCGACCCGCATGGCGCAAGGCGGCCTGAGCATGCTGGAAATGAAACTGCGCAACAGCGTCTACCTGAAGCGCAATCAAGGCGAGCTCATGCTGACCCGCGAGATCGGCGAAGTGGCCAACAGCCACAACGCGCAGGCCATCGTGGTCGGCTCGTATGCCGAGACCAGCGACATGGTGTTCATCAACGTCAAGGTGATCCAGCCGAACACCAACTTCGTGCTGGCCGGTCATGACTATGTGCTGGCGAAAGAAGCCATCATCCGCTCGATGCTGCAACGTAACTAGATTAGCAGCGGCAGCACATCCACTGCCGACGCCTCCACCTTCAAGCCGATCAAGTCATCCGCCCGGGTTTTCCCAATGTTGATGGCCGCGATCGGCTTGTTTGCTTGTGCGGCCAGTTTGGCGAAGCGATAGCCTGAAAACACCATCAGCGAGGAGCCGACCACCAGCACGGCGTCCGCCTCGTCGGCCCATTGCAGGGCTTCGGCGGTGCGCTGCGGCGGAATGTTATCGCCGAAGAAAATCACATCCGGCTGCAAGGTGCCGCCGCACGCCGCGCAGTACGGCAGCTGGAAATCCTGGAACTCGTCCAGTTCGACCTCGGCATCGCCGTCAGGGCGCGCTTCCGGCACCACCTCGCCGGCCGGGCCGGTCGGCACCAGAGACGGATTGGCTTCGGCCAGCCAGTGCTGGATCTCGGCGCGCGGGTGCACCGTGCGGCAGTCGAGACAGACCACGCCGTGGATATTCCCATGCAGTTCAATCAGCTTGCGGCTGCCGGCGCGCGTGTGCAGGCCATCCACATTTTGCGTGATGATGGCGTGGATGCGGCCTGCCGACTCAAGTTCCGCCAGCGCGTGGTGGCCAGCGTTGGGCGAAGCGCCGGCCAAGGTCGGATAGCCGGCCATGCTGCGCGCCCAGTAGCGGCGGCGCACCGCCTCGGATTTACGGAAATCCGGGCCCTGGATCGGATTGCGGCCACGCCGCACGCCGTCTTTATCGCGGTAATCGGGGATGCCGGAGGCGGTGCTGAGGCCGGCCCCGGTGAGCACCAGCACGCGCTGATGGCGGTGCAGGAAGGTGCTCAGTTGGTCAATTTGATGGTTCAAGTTCATTCCAGCATGGTAGCCTAAAAAAAGTTTCGCGGTTGGTTGAACCCTTTGCAGTCGGCAAGGCATAAACCGTGAAAATGGAGGAAGTGGATGACCCCGGATACAGAGGATGCCAAGCTGTTGGGCAGCATAGCTGCCGGGGATAGGCGCGCCTTCGAGGCGCTGTACCGGGCGTATTTTCCACGCCTGTCGCGCTTTGTCGGCCGTATGGCGCGCAATGCGACGCTAATTGAGGAAGTGGTCAATGACACCATGTTGGTGGTCTGGCAAAAGGCCGCCAGCTTTGATGGCAGCTGCAAACCGTCCACATGGATTTTTGCGATTGCGTATCGCAAGACCTTGAAAGGTCTCAAGCTGAGCGACGAGCCGGTGGAGTCGGACGCCTCGCTGTACGAGGACGAGCCGGCGCACCAGCCGGAGCACGTCTTCAGCCGCCAGCAACTGCAGCAGACCGTGGCCGATGCGCTCGACGCGCTGCCGCCGGCACAGCGGGCGGTGATGGTGCTGACGTATTATCACGAGATGGCCTATAGCGAGATCGCCGAGATCATCGAGTGCCCACTGAACACGGTGAAAACCCGCATGTTTCATGCGCGGCACAGATTAAAGGATTTGTTGTGGAACGAAAGAGAGAGCAGCCGATGAACGGTCGCGTGTTCAGAATGGATGTGCCGGCGCACCAGGCGGTGCAGGAATTGCTGCCGTGGTACGCGTCGTCGCAGTTGGCGGCAGACGAGGCGCGGCGCGTGCGCCAGCACTTGCAGGAATGCGCCCAGTGTCGCCACGAGCTGGAGTGGGAACACGGCATGCGCGCCGAAGCCGCCGCTACGGGCGATACGCTACCGGACGGCGTGGACATGGAACGCGCGCTAGCGAAGCTCATGCCAGCGCTGGGGCCGCAGGAGCGTACCGCCGCGCCGCTGCCGTGGTGGCGTATGGCGGCGGCCAATCAGCCTGGCTGGCTGCGCTGGGCGGTGGCCGCGCAGTGCGTGCTGATCATCGGGCTGGCAGCGCTGTTGCTGCGTCCACAGCCAGCCGCCGAGTACCACGTACTGGGCGCTGGCTCGGCCAGCGGCGCCAATCTCGTGGTCGTGTTCCAGCCGAACACCAGCGAGCGCGAGCTGCGCAGCCTACTGCAAGCCCAGAACGCCCGCGTCATTGACGGCCCGACCGTCACCGACGCCTACCTGCTTAGTGTGCCAACCGAACGCCGCGCCCAAGCGCTGCAAGCACTGCGCGGCGCATCGGCCGTCAAGCTGGCCGAACCTCTTGACGGCGGTGCCACACCGTGATGCTGCTGCGTATGCTGATCGCCTGCCTGCTGTGGTGGGCCATACAAGCCCAAGCCGCCGCACCAGCGCCGGAAGACGCCGACGCGCATCAACTGCTAGTGATGCTGCGCCTACCCGCGCCGCACTACCGGCCGGACGCCAGCTACGGCGGCCGCTACCTCGATGACGCCGGCCGCAGCGCGCGCCGCAATCGCGCAGAAGCGCTCGCGCGCCAGCACGGCCTGACCTTGGTCGACGACTGGGCCATGCCCATGCTCGGCGTGGATTGCTACGTGATGCGCTATCCAGCCAATGACAGCGCCGAGCGTTTGATCGCGCTGCTGGAAAGCGATCCGCAAGTGGAATGGGCGCAGCCGGTGGCACGTTTCGCCGGCATGCAGCAGGCCGACGCCCTTTATCCAGTGCAACCAGCCGCGCGCTTCTGGCACGTGGCCGAGCTGCACCGCTACACCACCGGGCGCGACATCAAGGTAGCCGTAATCGATAGCGGCATTGACACCAACCACCCGGACCTGCAGGGCCAAGTGGCGTTGAACCAGAATTTTGTTGATGCCGGGCCGACGCCGCCGGAAAACCACGGCACCGCAGTGGCAGGCATCATCGCCGCGCGCGCGGGACATGGCGGCATCGTCGGCGTGGCGCCGCAGGCCAAGGTGATGGGCTTGCGGGCGTGCTGGCAACAGCCGGACGCGAACACCCGATGTAATAGCTTCACGCTCGGCAAGGCGCTCAACTTCGCGATCCAGAATGGCGCGCAGATCATCAACCTCAGCCTGTCCGGCCCGCCCGACAGGCTGTTGGATCGTCTGCTGGACGTGGCGCTGGAGCGCAGCATCAGCATCGTCGGCGCCATCGACGCGCAGGCCAGCGGCCCCAGCTTCCCGGCCAACCACCGCGGCGTCCTCGCCGTCGCCACGCTCACGCAAATCAACGCGCCCACGCGGCCGCAAGTTAGCGCGGCCACAGCACCGACCGCCGAGCGGACTCCGGGCGGCGCGGTGCAGACGGACGCGCCGCTGCTGGCACCGGGCAGCGATGTGCCGACCACCGCGCCGGGTGGTCGCTGGTCGTTTGTCAGCGGCAGCTCGTACGCGGCGGCGCATGTGAGCGGCATGCTGGCCCTGCTCGACCAATTGCAGCCGGGCGCATCCCCTGCCCGCTTGCGCAGCCTGCTCCAATCCGGCGCCGCGCCAACCACCGCCACCATCGACGCCTGCAGCGCCGTTGCGCGGCTGGTGCAACAACTCAGTTGTCCGCGCGCCTTGAGCCAGCGCGGCGGCGCGCCGTGACCATCGCCTTGCGCGCCGTCCTGCTCCTGCCAGTACTGCTGGCAACGCTCCCCGCCGCCGCCCAATGGGACGTCAGTGGCAGCGTCTCCGTGCAATCCGAATACCGCTATCGTGGCCAGACGCCGGGCGACAGCGCCGTCTCGCCGCAGCTCACGCTGAACGCCGACCACGCCAGCGGCTGGTACGCCGGCGGTTACGCCGCCGCCATGCGCATCGGCGCCAGCGAGGGCTACAAGCTGCAAGCCTACGCCGGCTACGCGCAACGGATGTCATCCGGCCTCAGCTGGGAAACAGGCTGCAACCGCATCACCTACACCCAATCCCACAACAACGACTTCCACGAATGCTACGCCGGCCTGAACGGTGAGCGCATCAGCGGCCGCCTGTCCTACGCCCCGCGCTACTTCGGCTGGGCCGTCCGCGTGCTGTACGCCGAAGCCAACCTGTTCTACCCGCTCACCGAGCGCATCAACCTCACCGCTCACGGCGGCCTGCTTTACAACCTCGACCAAGGCACCTGGCCCGGCATCCCGGCGCGCTCGCGCTACGACGTCAAACTTGGCGTCGCCATCCCGTTCGGCAACTGGACCGTGCAAGCGGCGCGCGAATACAGCCCCGACGACGGCATCCGCTACTACGGCTATCCAGTTCGCCCTGCGAAGGCATGGAGCGCCGGCCTTAGTTACGCTTTTTAGACAAAACTGAAAAAAGTGACAAATGTCCCTAGGTTGGCAGTATGTTGTTGAGATAAAATTTACATGTCTTTTGAGAAATTTAAATTACCAACAAACAACATCTGGAGAACGACCATGCAAGCCAAGCACACCCGCAAAGCCCTCGCCCTCGCGGCCCTGCTGGCCGGCGGCGCCGCCCACGCGACCCCGGTTACCGAACTGCTGATCAATGGCAGCTTCGAGCAAAACATCCAGGCCAACGGCACCTGGAACGTCTACAACAATCTGGCTGGCTGGACTGGCGGCGCGTATGGCATCGAACTGCGCAACAACGTGGCCGGCGTGGCGGCGGACGGCGTGAACTTCGTGGAACTGGACACCACCAACAACAGCTCACTGAGCCAATCGGTCAGCACCGTGCTGAACAAGTCGTACACCCTGACCTTCCAGTTCCAGGATCGGCCGGGCGTGACGACCGCGTCGCAGGGGCTGGAAATCAGCTGGGGCGGCCAAGTGGTGGGCACCGTCAACAACTCGCTGAACGGCGGCTGGCAGACCGTCAGCTACAGCCTGTTGGGCAATGGCGGTATGGAAGCGCTGAGCTTCAAAGCGATTGGCACCAACGACAGCCTCGGCACCTCGCTGGACAACATCTCGCTGACCACCGCCGTGCCGGAACCAGAAACCTACGCCATGATGCTGGCCGGCCTGGGCCTGGTAGGCTTCGCCGCCCGCCGCCGCAAGCAGAAGTAATTAAGTGAGCCGGGTGCGCAAGCCTTCAACGGCTGCGCACCAATCGGTGTAGTGCTCGCTGTCTTCCCACAGTTGACGTAATTCGCTCTCGGGCGACAGGATGCGCTCGATGGCTTGCGCGGCTTTCGCCGCCAGGTCCGCGCGCGGCTTGGCTTTCGGCTTGCGCGCGTCCACCCATTCGTCCACCGCAGCGCTATCCTCGGTGCGCGGGCCGCCCTTGCCTTGCAAGCGCGCCAGCACCTCGATCGCCACCAGCGCCTCCGCTGCAAATGGCGCTTCCAATTCCGCGCCGCTGTCCAATACCGTGTTGAGCGTGTCCTCAACCGCGTCCAAATTGCTTGTCTCGTGCAAGTCTTCCGCCCAGTCCTGTGCGTAGTCATTGCCGAAGGCGTCTACCGCCCAAGTAGCCATAGGCTGTTTCCCCTGTTATATTGCTCTCTCCGAATTTTATCAGACGCCCATGGCCTTACATCCGTCATCCCCGTATCTGAAAGTGCCAACTGGCGCGCGTTGGAAAGACGCCGTGGCCGACCGGCCGGCCGCCGAGATCGACCCGCATCTCTCCCCGCGCCTGCGCATCACGCCGACCCAGCAAGTGGCGTCGGCCGGCAGCTGCTTCGCCCAGCGCATCGCCGAGGCCTTGCAGGACAGCGGCTACGGCTACATGGTCGCGGAAAGCGGCCCGGCATTCATCGATGCCGCCGACCGCAAGGCGCTCGGCTACGGCGTCTACAGCGCCCGCTACGGCAACATCTACACCACGCTGCAACTGCTGCAATTGTTCGACCGCGCCTACGGCCGCTTCGAACCGAGCGAGCCACTGTGGCGCAATGCCGAAGGCGGCTATGTCGACCCATTCCGCCCATCGGTGCAGCCGGGCGGCTTCGCCACCGAGAGCGAATGCCTGTGGGACCGGCGCGAACACCTGGCCGCCGTGCGCGCCATGTTCGAACAGCTAGACGTATTCGTGTTCACGCTCGGCCTGACCGAGGCGTGGCTCAGCGCCGACGACGGCGCGGTATTCCCGGTCAGTCCCGGCTCAGGCCTGGGGGGCGAATTCGATCCGGCGCGCCACCGCTACCACAACTTCAGCGTGGCCGAAGTCACCGAGCACCTGTCGCAGTTCATCACGCGATTGGCCGAGGTCAACCCGCGCGCGCAAGTCATCCTCACCGTCTCGCCGGTGCCGTTAATGGCCACCTTTGAAGATCGCCACGTGCTGCAAGCCACCACCTACTCCAAGGCGGTGCTGCGCGTGGCCGTGGAAGAAGTGCTGCGCCGTCATGACAACGCGCACTACTTTGCCTCGTACGAAATCGTCACCGCCACCGGCGACAGCAACTACTTCGCGCCCGACCGCCGCAGCGTGCTGCCGGCCGCCGTGGCGCACGTCATCGCCTGCTTCCGCCGCCAGTATATGGGCGACGAAGCCATCGCCAGCGCACCCACCGCACCAACCACCACCGCCCTGCCCAACCAGCCCTTGTGCGACGAGCAACTGGTGATGGACGCGCTGGCCCGTCACGCTGCACAAGGACAGTAACAATGCCGCTTACCATGCTTGGCACGCCAAGCCCGATCTATTTGATAGGCGAAAGCCACACGCTTATTTTCCGCAACCTGCTGTTCCGGGCAGGCGCCAACGACCAGTTGTTCCAGTGCCGGATTCGCTTCCTGCCGCACGTGATGGCGCAGAACTTCTTCCAGCAGGCCAGCAACGCCTTCCACCCGGATTTGCTGGAAGCGTTTCGCGGCGAGGAACTGCTGCGCGCGAATCTGGCGCCATCGCACTTGTCGCTGGACGGCGCCACCATCAGCGGTGCCTGGATGGAGAAGCGTGCGGTGGTCGCGCCGGCGCTGGTGCTGTGCATAGGTGATCTCGATCTGCACCACTTGTACGGCCAATTCGCAGGCTACGATTTCGAATTGCCGGACGACGTGCATTACGGCGTTGACCGCTCGCTGCGGCCGGTGGCATACGCCACGCTCCTCGCGCAAGTGGAGAAGCTGCTGGCGCCATTCATCGCCGGCTTGCGCATGCTGCGCGCGGCGGGCTTCACCCGCATGCTGGTGCACTGCGTGCCGCCGCGCACCTCCGACGATGTGGCCACCAAGCGCTGGACCAAGGTACATAAATCGGTACGCGCCAAGCTGACCGTGATGGCCAACCAAGTGCTGGCGCGCGAATGCGCCGCTAACGGCATTCCGTTCATCGACATTTGGCCGGAGACCAGCAAGGACGGCTACCTGTTGCCGGAGTTCGACTTGGACGGCATGCACTTGACGGCCGCCGCCGCACACATCTCGCTGGATAAAATCGTCACCAGCCTGCACGAAAATACCTGGGACGCGCAAAACAATACGCGCTACCTGCACGCGGCCAATCAGGCCAAGCGCCCGGCGCAAGCCGACAACGACGTGCCGCCGCAGACCGCCAATGGAGCCGAGGCAGATCGGGCTATCGCTGCCGCAGTGGCTCATCCAGCCAGCGGCATCTGCATCGGCCAACTCACGGCGCCGGTGCAGGCACTGCAAGCGCCGCGTGAGCATTATCGCGCCACTGCGCAACTGTCGCCGCGCATGGATTGGAGCGCGACACCGCAAGGCAGCCGAGGCGCGCTGCACAGCGCACAGCCAAGCGCCGAGCAACTGGAACTAGCAGCACAACTGCTAAGCCAGGGCATAGGCCAAGCCGTGCTGCACGGCGCAGTTGATTACGCGATGACGGTATCGAGCTTCCGTCCAAGCTTTATCGCGGCCGGCAACGGCCCACTGCTGCTGGCGCGCGCCACGCAAGCTGACGGCGTGCGCAAAGCCGTGCTGCGCCTCGGCGGCGAAGGCACCATCGGCTTCGCTTCCGCCGATGGCAATGTGCTGCACGTAATGAGCGCCGCACCGGGTGCATTGGCCGTGTACGATCCAGCCGTCGCAGTCTGCTTGCTGGATCCGCGCGCCGGTGATATCAGCTTGGTCGAAATCGCCCTAACACCGCGGGGTGCCGGCCAGCCATTCCGCGTGGTCTGGAGCGACCTGAATGAATGGCCACTTGATCCGTTCCAGTACAGCGTCACCGGCATGATCGCCCATCCGCCATTCGATGGCGAGCAGGTAACCATCCGCGCGCTGACGATGGTGTAGGCTGTGCTAGCTCATACTTGAACTAACGCACGACGTCAGAAGTCCGACTTACGACCGGCAGTTCCCGCCCCGTTGCCGACATTCAGACACTAGGCAAACAGTTGTTTCCTAAGCGCTTTGCATATGAGCTCTGGTTCAAGAAAGAACAACCGAAAACTAGTAAGTTACGGCTAATCTCGTTTAGTTTTTAAATTGAGAATTAACATATCACAGGTAGAGTAAAAATAATTTGACTGGTGAGGCTTCATTATTCCGACATACGAGTTCTTTGGCTTCGAGTTCTTTTCAAAATCGAATTTGAACTGCAATGAATGATAAAACTGTTCGTCCAAGTATAACTGCATGGGAGGATGCACGCCCGACTTTATGGATTTTTTTGACGCACTTTCAATTGCCAACAGTTCGGCAAACGGAACGCCTAAGCTATTCAAGCAAATATGATTCTGAGTTTTTGATATATGAAGCAATGACTCTCCATAGTATTCATTACTTCCCTGTGTTAGGACGGCGTAAATATTCAGACCTAGAACTTCTTGGTAAATTGAATCAATTTCCTTTATAACATATAAAAGTTCTTCTGGACTATATGTGCACTTTATCCCCTTGCCAGAATAGCCAACATCCCAGTTGCTTTTCAGAATTAAACTATCTGCAAAAGAGATAAAAGATATGTTGGCGTGTCTCTCAGCCAGTTCATCAATTCGATCTCTCAGCTCAATCAACTTCTCTTTACTTAGCGCATTATCTCGAATCGCATTCTTAACGCCTATTGCATCAACCAATGCAAATACAGAATATTCCCGTAAGAAAAGATGTTCTAGCCATTCATGGTTAACGAAAATGTACGGCTTAATATCGTATTGCCAGCAGCCCACACATATCTTGACCATATCCTTTGGCAGAGTAATCGAAACTTCATGGAATCGTGTGTAGGTATTGGGATACCAAGAAAGTTCCAAGGATGTACTATTAATTTTTCTTACCGCAACTGGGCTAACGTAGCCCACTTCGTAAGGATTGCAATCTTCTTTTCGGAGCATCGTTTCCAGGGCTTCGTCAAATTCCCTCATGTAGATTTCGCTCATGAGAAAGCAGTCTCTATCAAGAGGAATTTCCTCAAAAGAATACTTGTCAATATCCCCATGCTTAAACATTGGACGCACTCCTGAAAATATCAATTAAATTAATTTTTCACTAAAGGAAGAGTGGTAGGCCGCTTTTGGCCGTAGACAGCCTACTCATATTTTGCTAATTCTTCCTCCAAGATGAGCTTCAATTCGTCAGGAGAAATCCAAACACCATTCATCGAAGGTGTAGGAAAGGCTGCAATCGAAACTCCCTGTTCCGACATATCCGGCAGCCAATCATCGACAAATTCATGAACCTCAATCTCCGCTGGAGAACATCCAGCCCAAGAACCCGTTGCGCAATCCCGTGCATAATCAGGATGCGGCCAAATAGGAAAGCCAGGGGCACCTGAATCGTCGCCCAGACTAACCCAGCCAGATTCGTCTCGAAGTCCCCAGAGCACTTCTCGATCTGCGGCTTGCGATATCAAATGCTTGAAGCGTTTTGGCCCGTCTGCTGATATAAGTGCTGCATACTTTTCTGGTGAAAGATGAACGTCTTTTTGCATGTGCTACATCCCTTTGTATGTCCGCAAATGGCCGTTAGCAGTTGCGTCACGCCGGTCCTTTGAGGCTCTGTAATTGAGCTTGCGGAAATGGAAATTTGGGCTCCAGGCCCTGACTCTGCATAGCAACTACAAGCGCCCTATATTTTTCTAGCAAAGCCCCTCTTGCACCCCAGTCTTCCGATTCATCATCGAGACCCGGTTCGAGAAAAGTAGCGCCAGTCGCCTCGTCACCGATCATAATCTTCGTGTATTCCCAGTCATACCTGAACACAACTTCAAACGCACCTACAAATTCTGCCAGCGCATTTGAGATATTAACTTCACTCATCCATGCTCTCCAGTATTCGCTTTTGACTCAGCGGCCGCTCTTGGCCGGTCTCGGTCTAACGCACTTCAGCAAATGCGCCGATGCATTTCTGCATGGCAGTTCTCAAGCGGCTATAGTCGAGGCCCTTGGGAATGCGCAGCGGCCGCTCAGGCAACTTGTCGACAATCAATTGACTTAGGTAGTTCACCATATTTTCAGGTTCCACACGTAGTAGCGCCTTATCTTCCACAGAAACGTGCAGGGTCAGGCAGCGTTGCTCCTCGCCTGTCATCGGGTGCTTGTACTTACTCAATCTTGACGGCTTAGGTAGCTTACTTATCTCACCAGCTTCATCGATGTAATAGCAAATAACTACAATCATAAGGCTGTCCAAGCCGCCACCGAATTCTCCATCGGCCATCGCAGCATTCAGCCAGTCTTCAATCTTGCACAACGGGGCCATAACAAGCTTGGCCTCATCCTCATACGTTATTGACGTTACTCGAAATCGCATTAAAAGTCTTTATTGAAATTACTGATGAACGTCTGTATATGGACTCCTCCTCGTTTGCAAACATTCCGTCTTTGACTTTCAGGTACGACTGCTCACGTATATTCGGTCTCTAACTGCATTGCCCGCTCTCGGGCAAGGACCATAATGGGCTATTCGCGCGCTGGCTCCCTATTGCTACTCCGGACTCAGTGGCCACAGACGTTGTCGGGTTCTGCCAGCGCCGGTTCGACCTGTTGGCCATCATCGGCATGTTTCGCAATCGTGGTTGGATACTCCTTTTTACGTACTGGTTGCTCTTACCGCTTAAATCGTCACCAGCCCAGGCTGGTAGTCGGTGCCTTTGGTTATCATCGCCCAGGCGATACGCGCCGTCTTGTTGGCGAGCGCGACCGCCGCTATGTTGTGGTGCCTCGTCTCGGCGATGTGCGTCACCCAGCGACTCATCCGATCATTCTTGCTGGCCGCCGTTCGTCACACCGACCGGGCACCGTGGATCAACAGCGTGCGTAGTTGCGCATCGCCTCGCTTTGTGATCCCCAGCAGTCGCTCCTTCCCACCCGAGCTATTCTGCCGGGGTGTCAGGCCCAGCGATGCCGCCATCTGTCTGCCACTGCTGAACTGCTTGGCGTCGCCCACGTTTGCCACAATCGCCGTGGCGATGATCGGTCCCACTCCGCGTAACTGCTGCAACCGGGTAGCGACCGGATCGGTCGATGCCGCGATTTCGATCTCCTGATCCAGTTCCTTGACCCGCAGTTCCAGATTCAGTAGATCAAGCCACAGGCCACGCAGCATACGCCGGAAACGTTGCGTCAATCCATTCTCCAGATCCTCCAGCCACAGCGGAATGGCGGCGCGCAGTTGGATCATTTCTCTCGGTGCCACCAGACCATATTCGCTGCACAGCCCACGGATCTGGTTACCCTTCGCGGAGCGCTGACTGACCAGCTCCGCCCTGATCCGGTGGATCGCCTGCAGGTCTTGCTGCTCGACCGATTTGACCGCGACGAAGCGCATGCTCGGGCGGCTCATCGCCTCGCAAATCGCTTCCGCATCGTTCGCGTCGTTCTTGTTACTCTTCACGTACGGCTTGACGAACTGCGGCGCGATTAGCTTCACCGTGAAGCCGCGTTTCTGCAATTGCCGGGCCCAATGATGCGCGCCGCCGCAAGCTTCCATAGCAATCTCGCAGCCGGGTTCAATCTTCTCCAGCAATGCCGCTAGCCATTCCGCCCGTCCCAACTTCTTGCGCCATACAACCTTTTCGCAACGATCAACCCCATGCACTTGAAAGACATTCTTGGCGAGATCTACGCCGACGCGGATAATGTTCACGGTGGACTCCTTCTCTCAACTGGTTGTGTCGAAACTCCAGTTTAGGCGCTCAGACGCCGGCAGGTGAGGAGGAGTCCATCCCATTGCTTCTGGCCGATTGGAGGAGAGGCTAGATTTCATGCGAACCTTTGTCGATAGGCTCGCACATGCATTGGAAACAGCGCTTCATAAAGCGCAGCTTCAACACCAATCAAATTTACCTGTATTTCCGGTTCGTCTACCATCGCAGTATAGTCAAGCACACTAACGCCTATGGCAGGAATCGCATCGCCCGCTTCGGTCGCGACTGACAGCTGCAACATGCTTTGGTCACTGTGGTTCCGCTGACAAACTTCTCTTATACGAGCATACCCATCTGAAGGAAGAAACACGCCGAATGCCACGCCCATAGGAGCATCGCCATTTTCCAGTGCTGTATGCCCGACTAAATCCGAACCAGCGTAAATGCTATACATTCGTTCTCTTTCTATCTGGCGTCAGCAATGCGGTAACGACCGCTTATGGCCGGTAAGTGCCAGCCATCCGTAAGCGTTAGTGTAGCGTCCAAGAATGCGTTGTAGGCGAATACGTCATGAATGGTGTGGTCTCGCTATTTTCCGGCGTAATGTCCGCAGGCAGCTCTAATTCTACTGACAGCTGTTCCACGAAGTCGAGAACAGCATCATGCTCAATAGGCCCGAGAATTTCTCGCGGTGATATATCCAGCTCGAGTTGCCAGTCAACGAAGAAATGACAATTGACGCTTACTTGGCCGAGTATCACCGACAGCAGATGACTGCCCTCTCGATTAGCGAAAACAGCTTGGCTTCCAGGGAACTGGGCGTGAGCCCCATCAAAGCTGTATGAAAGCTCATACTTGCTGACCAGTGAATCGAACCGTTCCCAATGCTTTGACCCCATCTGTTGGATATAGACGTCCCGGAGAGAGCCGTCGTCAGCCCATAAATAAGGAGATGCATCGAATACAGGTCTCATTGGTTTAATTCTCACGTATATGGAAAGGTCCGCTTGTGGCCGAACACGGCCAACGCCATTCAGAATAGCAGCTTGCTAATCTGTAAAACTCACGCATTCTCACGCTAGGCTGAGACCGTCCGGGTCTATGGTCTATTTAGCGCTTAGAGAGTTCATCGCCTATTCCCCCACCGACTGCGGCGGAGGTAGTGGAACCATGCGTCTTTCTTCCGCTCGTTGGGTAGTAGCGTGCCCGTAGTTGCATGAACGGTCGCTCTACCAACAGGTACAGCAGCCAACCGCCCGCAATGCCAACCGCCATGACCATTACAATGGTCAGTGGCGCGCTAGTATCGATGCCCAGTCTCTGGAATTCAGGGCGCAGGGCCATAAAGATCGGCTTGTGTACCAGGTACACGGCGTATGACCACAGCGCCAAGCTCGCGGCGCCGGGAATGCGAAGCCGGTTTAGCAGCGACGACGGGCTAAGCGCCGAGCAGGTCAGCAGCGCGAAACTTGCGGCGACCAGCGAAAAGCCGAAGGTGGATGCGAGGAAGGCGTTAGGTGCTTCGTTCATCACTCCGTACAGCACGGCTGCGGCACTGGCAAGGCCGGCCACCAACAACGCGTTCCCATAGCGAAGCAGGCGCGCGAACGCGATGGGATGGAAATTCTTCAGCAAGGCAATGGCTACACCCGGCAATAATTCGTCGAAGCGGCAAAAGCTCGAGTAGTACACTGGCGCCGCGAACACATCCTTTCCATCCATGAAGGCAATGCCGCGTGCCGTCATGCCCGCTGCGATGGCGGCGATCAAGGCGCACCACAGAAGCCACGGAGAGCGCTTGCGCCGGACTAGAGCAATGAGCGCCAACGGCAGTACCAGGTAGAACTGTTCCTCAATGCACAGCGACCATGAGTGTGTAAAGGTCTCCCCATAATGCATGCCGAAATTCTGGGTGAAAGTGAGGAAGCGCCAAACCGGCGACATGGTCTTGCCTGCAATTGGACTGTCGCGCAGTAACAGGTAGATGGCGAGTACTACATAATAGTTTGGAAGTGTGCGCAGCAGTCGGCGCGCAAAAAAAATCCGTAAGTCTAGACTCTCGCCACGGGACAAGGGCGCCAGAAGCTGGTTGCCGATCAGGTAGCCGCTCAGCACGAAAAACAAATCGACGCCAGCCCACCCTATGCTACCGAGAGCGCCAAAGCCCGGCGCCTGCCTGACAAAGCCGTTGTAGTGGGACATCAGCACCAGTGCAATGGCGAGTGCGCGCAAGGTGTCCAGCCCAACAAGACGGGAGGACGAATCAGAATGCATCATGAGAATTTCTTTTTAATTTTTTTTTAACGCACCGCCGCAGCGGCCTTCCCAACGTGGGTACTACTTCATCAACAGAGCCGTTGCGCCGATCAGCCAGCCCAGTATGAAGCTGATGCCATAGCCTGCAAGCGGCACCGGAAACGCACCAAACAACCAGGCAAAGCCGGATACTAAAAAATACGCCGTCAACCCAGCCGCCACCGGACGTCTGTTCAGATCATTCGCTAGAGCCAGCGGACTTAGGGCAGTAAGCAACAGGCAGAGCCCACCACAGAAAGCCAGCATGGGTGAAACCTCTGCAGCCAGATGAAAAATCCCCTCCACATGAGGAACTGGCTCAAGCGGATCAGGCCTGCCAGCGCAGAAGAACAAAGCAAGCAATGCCATTGGCGCCACCCAGAGCAGCGACTGCACGCTACGCCGCGCAATGGCCCAGATCAAGAGCGCAGCAATCAAGGCGCTCAGCTGCGACATATCCGGCTGCCACGCCAAGATCATTGCGATTGCAAGCACCGCAATCGCATATCTGGGCTGCCCGGCATGCCGGACTCCTCGATCCGCCAGCAGCAGACCGAGGGGAATCACGAGCGCAGCAACGTTCAACTGCACAGGGCCAACGGCGAGCCAACGATGCACGCCTGCCTGATCTGGCCCCACCAATAAGCTCAGCGCGAGAAGGCTAACAATCGCTATTACTACCCATGGTGGAGGCATGTGAAGCCGGCGCAGTCCCACGCACAGCATCAATGTCACGCCCCACATCACGGGATTACGCAACCACAAGCCCGGCGCCCCGCCAGTTGCCATCATCGCGACCGTGCCGGACAACACAGAGAGGCCGGAGAACACCACGAAGGCAAGTTGAAAATTTCGTTCCTCTTTAGACCACGGCCCCGGCGATATCACTGAAGGCATATCTCTCCTTTAAGCTTTAACTGGCTTGATCAAAGGCGCATCCTTCTGCGATTTGACCACCTGCATGGCAGTAGCAATCAACCCGCTCATATCGCCAAGGTTTGCCGGGATGATGACCGAGTTGTTGGTCTTCGCCAGCTGGCTGAACGCGCCAACGTACTGCTCGGCCACTTTCAAGTTCATCGCATCCTCGCCGCCCGGCTCTTGCAGCGCCGCACCGACTTGGCGCAGTGCCGCTGCATTCGCTTCCGCCAGCGCCACGATCGCCGCAGCTTGGCCTTGCGCGCGGTTGATGGCCGCTTGCTTGTCACCTTCGGAGCGCGCGATCTGGGCCTCACGCTCGCCGCTGGCGATGTTGATCTGCTCTTGCTTGCGGCCTTCGGACGCGGCGATCAGCGCGCGCTTCTCACGCTCGGCCGTGATCTGCGCCTGCATCGCGTGCAGGATTTCTTTCGGCGGCGTCAAATCCTTGATCTCGTAACGCAGCACCTTCACGCCCCAGTTGGCGGCCGATTCGTCGATCGCGTTCACGATGGCGGTGTTGATGTGCTCACGCTCTTCAAACGTTTTGTCCAGCTCCATGCGGCCGATCACCGAACGCAGCGTGGTTTGCGCCAGCTGCGTAATCGCGGCGATGTAGTTGGATGAACCGTACGACGCGCGCATCGCGTCTGTGATCTGGAAGTACAGGATGCCGTCCACCTGCAACTGTGTATTGTCCTTGGTGATGCAAACCTGCGGCGGCACGTCGAGCGGGATCTCTTTCAGCACGTGCTTGTACGAGATGCGGTCCACAAACGGAATCACGATGTTGAGGCCCGGCCCCAGCGTCGCATGATATTTACCAAGCCGCTCCACCACCCACGCGTGCTGCTGCGGCACCACGTTGATGGTTTTGAAAACAAACACAATCGCCAGAATAAACAGAATGAAGGTGACGTTACCTATGCTGATGTCCATGTAAATCTCCGTTGATTAATCTTAGGCGGCCACGATCAGGCGGCTGCCGCGTACTTCGCGGATGACGAATTGGCCCGGCGTGGCGCTCACGCCAGGAGCTAACTCCACATCCCACAGCGCGCCGCGATACATCACGCGCGCTGCGTTATCCTGCCACGCCGGCACATGCACGGTCTGGCCGATATCAAGGTTCACGTTCGGATCGCGCTCGGCCTGCACGCGCTGCTGCGTGAGGCCATACCGGCTGCGGCGCAAGGCCACGGTGGCGGCCACGCCAACCACAGCGGCCACCAGCAATTGCACCGCTTCGCCCAGACCCAGCAACGCCGCAGCACTGCCGGCCGCCAGCCCGATGGCGATCATCAGCAGGTAGAACGTCCCGCTGAACAGTTCGAGAATCACAACCACGCCGGCAGCCGCCAGCCAGTAGCTCCAATCAGCCATGATGCGCTCCTTTCAAATGAAAAAACCCCCGCTTCCCAACATGGGCGGCGAGGGTTTTTTGCTGCTGACAGATGGTATTGATAGAGTTTTTTACTACTAAATTCGATAACTCCAGTCTATACCATTTTCAGCCTACGTCAATAACTTCAATTACTTCTGCAAGCTGGCCAGTTTCTGCCAGGTGTCGATCACCGAATCCGGGTTCAGCGACATCGACTCGATGCCCTGCTCCATCAGCCACGCCGCAAAGTCCGGGTGGTCCGATGGACCTTGGCCGCAAATACCAATGTACTTGCCCTGCGCGCGGCAGGCCTTGATCGCTTGCGACAGCAGGGCTTTCACCGCGTCGTCGCGCTCGTCGAAATCGGCCGCCAGCAGCGCCATGCCGGAATCGCGGTCGAGGCCCAGCGTCAGCTGGGTCAAGTCGTTGGAACCGATCGAGAAGCCGTCGAAGTGTTCGAGGAAGCGCTCCGCCAGAATCGCATTCGACGGCACTTCGCACATCATGATCAGACGCAGACCATTTTCGCCGCGTACCAGACCGTTTTTGCCCAGCAGGTTCACGACCTTCTCAGCTTGGCCCAGCGTACGCACGAACGGCACCATGATCTCAACGTTGGTCAGACCCATATCGTTACGCACGCGCTTCATCGCAGCGCATTCCATTTCGAATGCGCCGGCGAAATCGTCCGCCAGGTAGCGTGCCGCGCCGCGGAAGCCCAGCATCGGGTTTTCTTCATCCGGCTCGTAGCGCGAACCGCCGATCAGCTTCTTGTACTCGTTGGACTTGAAGTCCGACAGGCGCACGATCACTGGTTTCGGCCAGAACGCAGCGGCGATGGTGGCGATACCTTCGGCCAGCTTGTCGACGTAGAAGGCGCGAGGCGAAGCGTGGCCGCGCGCGACCGACTCCACTGCTTTCTTCAAGTCGGCATCGATGTTCGGGTATTCCAGAATCGCTTTCGGGTGCACGCCGATGTTGTTGTTGATGATGAACTCAAGACGGGCCAGACCCACGCCGGCGTTAGGCACGGCCTGGAAGTCGAACGCCAACTGCGGGTTACCCACGTTCAGCATGATCTTGGTCGGCAGCTTAGGCAGTTCGCCGCGCTGCACTTCCGATACTTCGGTTTCCAGCAGACCGTCGTAGATACGACCTTCGTCGCCTTCAGCGCAGGACACGGTCACGAAGGTGCCGTCTTTCAGCACGTCGGTCGCGTCGCCGCAGCCCACCACCGCAGGCACGCCCAGTTCACGCGCGATAATCGCTGCGTGGCAGGTGCGGCCGCCGCGGTTGGTGACGATGGCCGAAGCACGCTTCATCACCGGTTCCCAGTTAGGGTCGGTCATATCGGCGACCAGCACGTCGCCCGGCTGCACGCGTTCCATTTCCGATGGATCGTGAATCACGCGCACAGGGCCGGCGCCGATCTTCTGGCCGATCGCGCGGCCCGAGGCCAGCACCGTGCCGCTCGACTTCAGCTTGAAGCGCTGCTGCACGTCGGTGGTTTTCTGCTGCGACTTCACGGTCTCAGGACGCGCTTGCAGGATGTACAGCTTACCGTCGCGGCCATCCTTGCCCCACTCGATGTCCATCGGACGGCCGTAGTGGTTTTCGATGATGACGGCGTACTTGGCCAGCTCCACCACTTCCTGATCGTTCAGCGAGTAGCGGTTGCGCAGTTCGACCGGAACGTCAACCGTCTTCACCGAGCGGCCAGCCTTGGCTTCCGCAGTGAATTCCATCTTGATCAGTTTCGAGCCGATGTTGCGGCGGATAACAGGCGACTTGCCCTTCTCCAGCATCGGCTTGTGGACGTAGAACTCATCCGGGTTGACCGCGCCCTGCACCACGGTCTCGCCGAGGCCATAGCTGGAGGTCACGAACACCACGTCCTTGAAGCCGGACTCGGTGTCGATGGTGAACATCACGCCAGCCGCGCCCAGATCGGAACGGACCATGCGCTGCACGCCAGCCGACAACGCCACTTCGGCGTGGGTAAAGCCTTTGTGCACGCGGTACGAAATCGCGCGGTCGTTGTACAGCGATGCGAACACATGCTTCATCGCGTCCAGCACATTCTCGATGCCGACCACGTTCAGGAAGGTCTCTTGCTGGCCGGCGAACGATGCATCCGGCAAGTCTTCCGCAGTCGCCGACGAGCGCACGGCGAACGATACTTCGGTCGACGAATCGGTCACCAGTTGTTCATAGAAGGTCTTGATTTCAGCTTCGAGACGCGGCTGGAATGGCGTGTCGATGATCCACTGGCGGATCTCCGCGCCGGCTTGCGCCAGCGAGCGCACGTCGTCGATATTCAAATCGGCGAGGCGGTCAGCGATGCGGTCGGCCAGCGACTTGCCGCCTGCCTCGCTGTACGACAGGAAGTCGCGGAAGGCTTGCGCCGTGGTGGCGAAGCCGCCTGGCACGCGCACACCGGCGCCGGCCAATTGGCTGATCATTTCGCCGAGTGAGGCGTTCTTGCCGCCGACGGATTCAACATCCGTCATTCGCAAGTGTTCAAACGAGGCAACGTAGACTGCTTCGTTGTTTTGCTCCTTCAATGCTGCGTTGGACATAATTACACCTTTTTGATGATAGAAATCTTCCAGCGAGGCGCAGACTTGTTTCTTGTTATTCTGTTCGTCGTGCAGCACAATCTAACTATGGCAATCATTCTACAGCCTGCGCAGCGAATTGACGATTCACAATACCGATAGCCTCCTCTACATGACACAAGAACAACGACCACCACTGCCCTCCGCTGCCCGCACCGTCTTTTTTGTCTCCGACGGCACCGGTATTACTGCTGAAACCTTCGGTCACTCCGTGCTGACCCAGTTCGAGCTGCGCTTCCGCCAGGTGCGGCTGCCGTTCATCGATACGCTGGACAAGGCGCACGACGCGGTGCGCAAGATTAACGAAGCGTTTGCAACTGATGGTCAGCGTCCGATCATCTTTTCCACGCTGGTCAAGACCGAGTTGTCGGACGTCATTCGTCAGTGCAAGGGCATGTACATGGACATGTTCCAGACGTTTGTTGCTCCGCTGGAACAAGAGTTGCAGGTGAAGTCCACCCATACGATTGGGCGCTCGCACAACATCGTGGACAGCGAGGAGTACAAGAACCGGATCGAGGCGATCAACTTCTCGCTGGCGCATGATGACGGGCAGTCGCACAAGAATCTGTCGTCGGCGGATGTGATCCTGGTGGGCGTGTCGCGCTCGGGCAAGACGCCAACTAGCTTGTATTTGGCGATGCAGTATGGGATCAAGGCGGCGAACTACCCGCTGATACCGGATGATTTTGAACGCGGCAAGCTGCCATCGTCCTTGTACGAGTTCAAAAATAAAATCTTCGGTTTGACGATCACGCCGGAACGCCTCAGCGAAATCCGCAACGAACGTCGCGCCGGCAGCAAGTACGCGGCCTTGGAGAACTGCCGCTATGAAGTGAACGAGGCCGAGTTGATGATGAAACGCGAAGGCATCCGCTGGCTGTCCTCGACTACTAAGTCGATCGAGGAGATCTCCACTACTATTCTGCAGGAGATTAAGCCGGATCGCCGCGAGTATTAAACCCGCACGGCCACGCAGGGTCAGACCCCGTACGGGGTCTGACCCTTAAGTGGTAACGCCAGCGTCGAGGCAAAAGCGTATGGGGTAGGTTTTTTTTTAGAAGAAGTGCTGCCAGTCGGACAGCCACCCCGGGAAGTCTTCTACCGGCATGGGTTTGGCGATGTAGTAGCCCTGGGCATAGGTGCAGCCCAGGCCTTGCAGGAAGTCCCAGTCTTGCTTGGTTTCGACGCCGACCGCCACCGATTTTCGATCCAGGCTGCGCGCCAGACTTAGGCAGGAACGCAGCACCATGCCTATCGCCGCGCGCTTGGAGGCGCCGTCGACGAAGCTACGGTCTATCTTCAATTCGGAGAATGGGATGCGCGCCAGTAGCTGCAAGTTGCTGCGCCCGGTGCCGTAATCGTCAATCGCCAGGCCGAAGCCTTTCATGCGCAGGCGTAGCAGCCGTTCGAGGAAGTGCGGGTCGGTGCTCAGTACCGCCGATTCGGTCATCTCGAAGGTGATGTAGTCGGCCATGATGCGGTGCCGCTCCAGGCACGCCGAGATCTGCTCCATGAATTGCGGATGCGCCAGCGTGCTCTGGTCGACGTTGATCGACACCGATATCGGCACGCCCTGATCGTGCAAGGTGCGGCAAGCCGCCACCGATTTTTCGATCATGGTCCAATCGAGGAAGTCTACGCGCCGGTTGTCTTCCAGCGCCTGCATGAACGACGCCGGTCCCAGCACGCCATGCAGCGGATGGCGCCAGCGCGCAAACATCTCCAGGCCTTTTACCTGGCCAGTCTCCAGCTCAATCTTCGGTTGGAAGAAGGGATCGAACTCGCGCGCCTGCAAGCCTTGTCCCACTTCGGCAAACGACAGCTGCGGCGCTTGCGCATGCGCGCCTCGCGCTTCGCCCGGTTGCAGGTGGTTGTTGATGAGCGCCACGAGACGGCTGCCAATCACCGGCTTGCCGATAGCACCCAGCACGTTGACGCCGTAGGCATCGGCCATGGTCTCGACCGAGAACAAGACCGCATTGGTTTGCGCGCCCACCACGATCACACCAGCACGGGACTTGGCTTCGCCCAGACGGCGTATCAGCTCCAGCGCATCCATGCCCGGCAAGGCCAGGTCGATGATGGCGATGTCCACCGCCGGCGTAATCCCGGCGCTGAAGTGGCGCAGCGCGGTGTGGCCGTCGGGCGCCTGCGTGATCCGTCCGACGCCGACGTGGACGAGGATATCGGCCAGCGCATGGCGTTGAACCTGATCCCCTTCGGCTACCAGAAAATGCAACTGCGCGATATCCATGTACGGCTCCAGTGTTTGCTTATTCCTTGCTTACGCCTGATTCTGCCTTACTTGTTCGAAAAAGCAAACTGCCGCGCAAGCCGCCACGTTCAGCGACTCAACCTGCCCAAGGTGCGGTATCACCACCTGGTGCGTGGCCATCGACAGCAAATCATCCGCAACGCCCTGCCCTTCGTGGCCGAACAGCCATGCGGTTGGCGGTCGCAGGTCGACGTCGTACAGGCGCTGGGTGGCATAGCCGCTGGTGGCCAGCGTCTGCACCTTGGCGCTGCGCACCAATTCCGCCAGGTCGACGTTTTCAAAAATATCGAGCACGAAGTGCGCGCCCATCGCGGCGCGCAGCACTTTCGGCGACCAGCAGAACGCGGTGCCGGCGCTGCAATACACTTGCTTGATCCCTGCCGCCGCCGCGCTGCGCAGGATCGAACCGACGTTGCCGGGATCCTGAACGCCGTCGAGCAGCACTGCCGACACGCTCACTGGCGCCGTCACCGCGCGCTCCGGCGTGGCGATCAGGAACATCACGCCGACGCCATGCTCCACCTGGCTGATGCCGTTGTACAGCGCATCAGGCAACGCCAGCACGTGGGCGTGCTGCGCTTCCAGCTGGCCGATGATGTCCATCACTTCAGGATTTTGCAGCGAGCTTTCGCTGACCACACACTGCTCCGGCAAACCGCGCAATTGCAGGAACGATTGGCACAGGTGCACGCCGTCCAGCAGCGTGCGGCCGGCCTTGCGGCGCGCCTGCTGGCTGCCAGCCAGCTTGACCAGTTCTTTGTACTGCGCGTTATCGCGCGAGGTAATCGTCTTCACAGCCCCACCTCCAGCAACGCGCGCACCGGCGCGAACGAACGGCGATGCACCGGCGAAGGGCCATGCTCGCGCAGGCGCTCCAGGTGCAGCGCGGTGCCGTAGCCTTTGTGCTGGTCGAAGCAGTACTGCGGATACTTCGCATGCAGCGTCACCAGCGCCGCATCGCGCGCGGTCTTGGCGAGGATGGAGGCGGCCGAAATGGCTTCCACCTTGTCGTCGCCGCCGACGATGGCGATGCTTTGTACCTTCATCACCGGGCAGCGGTTGCCGTCGATCAGGGCCAGCGTCGGCACTGTCTTCAACGCTTCCACGGCGCGGCGCATGGCCAGCATGGAGGCCTGCAAAATATTCAGCTTGTCGATTTCTTCTTCCGAGGCTTCGGCAATCGCCCACGCCACGGCGTGCTGCTTGATCAGCGGCGCCAGCATGTCGCGCTTGGCTTCGTTGAGTTTTTTCGAATCGCGCAGGCCCTCGATCGGCCGCGTTGGACAGAGGATGACGGCGGCCGCGAACACCGGGCCGGCCAGGGGGCCGCGGCCCGCTTCGTCCACGCCGCAGATGATTTCGTCCGGCGATTCCGGCAGGTCGTCGAACAAGCCGAGATTTTGATTCTTCACTTTCGTCCTTCAATGACGCGCAGCACGGCGGCTGCGCTCTCCACCGCGCTATTGCGCAGCAGGCTGTGATGCATATCGGTGAAACGCTGCGCCAGGCGCAGGCGGTGCGGCGCATCGCTCAGTTGCTTCCACATCGCCTCCGCCAGGGCTTCGGCACTGGCCGCGTGCTGCAGCAATTCCGGCACGAGGAATTCACGCGCCAGGATATTCGGCAAGCCTATCCACGGCTGGTAGCCGAAGTGGCGCAAAATCTGCCACTCCAGTTCCGCCATTTTGTAGGCGATGACCATCGGCTTCTTGAACAGCGCCACTTCCAGCGAGGCCGTACCCGAAGCCACCATCACCGCATCGGCCGCCGCAATCGCGGTGTGCGACTGGCCGTCCAGCAGCTGGATCTCCATGTCCTGCAAGCCCGCTTGCGCCACCAGTTGCAGGAAGTACTGCTTCTGGCGCTCGCCCGCCATCGGCGCGACGAAACGCAGTGTGCGGTCGCGCAGCTTGAGCAGCTTGGCCGCCTGCACAAAGGCCACCGTGTTGTACTTGATCTCCGACATGCGGCTGCCCGGCATGATGGTGACCACGTTGGCGTCTTCCGGCAAACCCAGTGCGCGCTTGGCGGCGCCTTCGTCCGGCGTCAGCGGAATCAGTTCCGCCAGCGGGTGGCCGACGTAGCTGACCGGCACCCCGGCCTGCTTGTAGATCTCTTCCTCGAACGGGAACACCACCAGCATGTGCGATACGGCGCGGATGATTTTCTTGATGCGCCCACCGCGCCACGCCCAGATCTGCGGGCCGATGTAGTGCATGGTCGGGATGCCGGCCGCCTTCAGCTGCTCTTCCAGTCCAAGGTTAAAGCCCGGATAGTCGGCGCCTATGAAGACCGCTGGACGCTCGGCCAGCAGCTGATCGCGCAGCTGGTTCTGGATGCCTTTCAACTCGCGGTATTTCATCAGCACCGGCAGCAAGCCGCGCACCGTCAGCTGATCCATCGGCCAATGCGACTCGAAGCCATGCTCCATCATCGCCGGGCCACCGATGCCATGGAAGCGCGCCTCCGGCAAGTGCGGACGCAGGCCGGAAAGCAAACGAGCCGCCAGCATGTCGCCGGACGGCTCGCCTGCCACGAGGGCGATGGCGGGTTGCCCCGCCTGCGATTTATCGTACGATGCCACGGGTCGCGGTATCGAGGAACTCGCGCATGGCGCGCATATGCAACGCAACGTCGGCCGGTACTGCCGCTTCTTCAGCGATCAGCAAAGCCTTCGCTTCTTCCAGCGTGTTACCCGAACGGTAGATGATTTTGTACGCAGCGCGGATGCCGTTGATCTGCTCGCGGGTGAAACCACGGCGTTTCAGGCCTTCGATATTGACGCCGTGCGCCGCAGCCGGATTACCGTTCAACAGCACGAACGGCGGCACGTCCTGTGTCAGCGAGGTGCTCATGCCGACAAACGCGTGCGCGCCGATTTTGCAGAACTGGTGCACGTTGGCGAAGCCGCTCATGATCACGTAGTCGCCAATCTCCACGTGGCCCGCGATCTGCGCGTTGTTCGAGAAGATGGTGTTGCTGCCGACCTGGCAGTCGTGCGCCAGGTGCACGTAGGCCGAGATCCAGTTGTCGTTACCTAGCGAGGTCACGCCCTTATCCTGCACCGTGCCGGTGTTGAAGGTGCAGAATTCGCGGATGGTGTTGCGGTCGCCGATGGTCAGACGAGTCGGCTCGCCCTTCCACTTCTTGTCCTGCGGCGCAGCGCCGATCGACGAGAACTGGAAGAACTTGTTATCGCTGCCGATGGTGGTGTGGCCTTCAATGACCACGTGCGGGCCCACCACGGTGCCAGAGCCGATGGTCACGTTAGGGCCGATCACCGAGTACGGGCCGATTTCTACGCTGTCGTGCAGCTCGGCCTTGCTGTCAACGACGGCGGTCGCATGTATCTTCGCCATGATGATTAACCTGCTGGTTGCGATGCGTCGGTAGCGCTGCGGATGGTGCACATCAGTTCTGCTTCCACCGCAACTTGGCCGTCGACCGTGCCGACTGCCTTGTATTTCCAGATGCCGCGCGCGTTGCGCAGGATCTCAACGTCCATGCGCAGCTGGTCGCCAGGGCCCACCGGGCGCTTGAAGCGCGCGCCGTCGATGCCGACGAAGTACACCACCGAGTTCTCATCCGGCTTCAGGTTCATGGTCTTGAACGACAGCAGGGCCGCAGTTTGCGCCATCGCTTCGATCATCAGCACGCCCGGCATCACTGGCTTGTGCGGGAAGTGGCCGTTGAAGAATTCTTCATTCACGGTCACGTTCTTGATGGCGGTGATGGTCTTGCCCTCTTCGTACGAGATCACGCGGTCAACCAGCAGCAGCGGATAGCGGTGCGGCAGGTAGGACTTGATCTCGCAGATGTCCATGGTTTTGGAGGTTTCGGTAGTGGTCATGATTCGTCTTCTTCTGATTTCGTCTTAATGATTTTTTCGAGCGCGCGGATTTTATCGCGCATAGCCGACAAGTTGCGCACAATGACAGCTGATTTCTCCCAGTCGGCGTTCTTGGCCAACGGGTAGAAGCCGGTGTATTGGCCCGGTTCCAGGATCGAGCGCGATACCATGCTGCCCGAACCCACGTGCACCTTGTCGACGATGGTCAAGTGGCCCAGCACCATGGCCGCGCCGCCGAAGGTGCAGTACTTGCCGATTTTGGCGCTGCCGGCCACGCCGACGCAGCCTGCCATCGCCGTGTGCGCGCCGATATGGCAGTTATGGCCGATCTGGATCTGGTTATCCAGCTTCACGCCGTCTTCAATAATCGTATCGGCCAGGGCGCCGCGG
This sequence comes from Duganella rivi, assembly GCF_009857435.1. GTDB lineage: Bacteria > Pseudomonadota > Gammaproteobacteria > Burkholderiales > Burkholderiaceae_D > Rugamonas > Rugamonas rivi. The sequence goes on along the minus strand of NZ_WWCK01000003.1, from coordinate 121,153 downwards.
TCGATGGTGGTGTTGGCGCCGATATCGACATCGTCGCCGATCATCACGCGGCCGGTCTGCGGAATCTTGATGTAGACGCCGCCCTCGTTGGCAAAGCCAAAGCCGTCGGTGCCGATCACCGCGCCCGAGTGGATGATGCCGCGCTTGCCGATCTGGCAGTAAGCGTGGAAGGTCACGTTGGCGAACAGCTGCGTCTCCGCGCCGATCACCGCCTCGCGGCCGATAAAGCAACCGGCGCCGATCACCGCGCCGTCTTCAATCACTGCGCCGTCCTCGATCACCACGCGCGGGCCGATGTGCGCCGAAGCTGCGACTTGCGCAGTCTCCGCCACCACCGCCGTGGCATGCACGCCGGCCGCCGGCACGATGGCCGTCAGCGACGCGAAGTACTGCGCCGCACGGGCGAAGTACACATAGGGATTCGGAACGACGATGCGCGCGCCGCTGTAGCCGGCCGCGATAAAAGCGTCATCGGCGGCCGACACAATCAGTGCCGCCGCCTTGCTCTGCGCCGCTTGCGCGCGCAGCTTGCTATTGCTGAGAAAGCTGATGTGCGAAACGCCGGCATCAGTCAGGGGCGCGATCCCGGTTACTTCCAGGTTCGCATCGCCTACCAACTGTCCGCCCAAGCGTTCGACCAATGCTCCTAGTCGAGTGCCCATCGGGTAATCCTGTCTTTATTTGTCTTTATCGAGCGCCGCCAGCACCTTGTCGGTGATGTCGATGCGGTTGCTGGCCCAGACGGCGTCCTGCAGCACGATATCAAAACCTTCAACGGTAGCCAGCTGCTTGATGATCTTGGTGGCCTTTTCCGAGATCGCCTGGCGCTCTTCGTTGGTGCGCTGGCTGACGTCTTCGCGGAACTCGCGCTGGCGGCGCTGGTATTCCTTGTCCAGCTCAAACACATCGCGCTGGCGCTTGACGCGGTCTGCCTCGCTCAGCGTCGGCGCATCCTTGTCCAGTTTTTCCGAGGCCGACTTCAAGCGCAAGCCCATATCGTTCATGGCTTTTTCGCGCGCCTTGAATTCTTCCTTCAGCTTTTCCTCGGCTAGCTTGGCCAGCTTGGACTCATTGTAGATGCGCTCAGGGCTGATCCACGCGATGCGCGAAGCCGAGGTCTGAGCCTGCACCGGCGCCAATGAACACCAGCCCAGTGCAAGCGCGGCGAGATATTTGGTCATGGTAGCGGATGCAGTCTTCAACTTATTTCTCCGAGGTAAAAATTGATACTTTCAAGCATTAGAAGCCGGAGCCCATCTGGAACTGGAAGCGTTCCAGGCGGTCGCCCGTCTTGGCGTTCAGGGGCTTAGCATAACTCAGTTTCAGTGGGCCCACCGGCGAAATCCAGCTGATACCCAGACCGGACGAGAAGCGCAGCTCGGAAGCACGCATCTTCTGGCCTTCCTGGTACACCTGGCCGCCATCGATAAAGCCGAACCAGCGCAAGCTGCGGTCTTGGCCCGAGCCTGGGAACGGCAGCTGCAATTCAGCGTTACCGATCAGGCGCGAGGCGCCACCCAGCGCATCGCCGTAGCTGTAATCAACCGCGCCCAGCGTCGAGCTCAGATAGCCGCGCACCGAGCCGATACCGCCGGCGTAGAAGTTCTTAAACACCGGGTAGCTGCTGTTGCCAAGGCCATGGCCGTAGTCGAACTCGCCCTTCAGTGCCAGCGTGACCTTCTGGTAAATCGGCTTGTACCACTGGTGCTCGTACACCGCGCGGTAGTATTTCTGCTGGCCGACCACGTCGATCTCAAGGTTGGCGCGCTGGTAGCGGCCCACGGTCGGCGTCAGCGCCGAGTCGCGGCTATCGCGCGCCCACGCCACGGTCAGCGGCACGGCGTTGGTGGAGGCGGTGCCAACACCGGTGGTGGTGCCGTTGATGCTGTTCACGTACTCCTGGAAGCGGATCGGCGAGGTGGCGTCGGTGGTGATCTTCGAGCGTTCGAGACCGATACCGAAGAACACCGTATCGACTTCCGAGAACGGCACGCCATAGCTGATACGGCCGCCCTGCTGTTTAATGGTGTAGTAGCCGATGTTGGCTGCCGGCGGCTTCTGCGTGCGCAGATACAGCTCGTAGCCGCGCGAGACGCCGTCGTCGGTGTAGTAAGGGTCGGTCTGCGAGAACGAAATCGTGCGGCTGTACTTGGAGGTGTTCAGCTCCAGGCCCACGGTGGTGCCAGAACCGGCAAAGTTAGCCTGCTGGATCGCCGCCTGGAACGAGAACTTCTCCGACTGCGAGAACGCGCCGCCGATCTGGAAGTTACCGGTCGGCTTCTCGGTCACGGTCAGGTTGACGTCCACCTGGTCGGAAGTGCCTTGCGCTTCCGGCGTGTCGATGGTCACGTCCTTGAAGTAGCCCAGACGGTCAACGCGGTCGCGCGACAGCTTGATCTTGTTGGCGTCGTACCAGCTCGATTCGAACTGGCGGAATTCGCGGCGGATCACTTCATCGCGGGTGGTGGTGTTACCGGCGATGTTCATGTGGCGCACGTAAGCGCGCTTGCCCGGATCGATGAAGAAGGTGAAGGCCACTTCGCGCTTGTCGCGGTCGATGTCCGGGTTGGCGTTGACGTTGGCGAAGGCATAGCCGAAGGTGCCCAGGCGATCCGAGATCAGCTTGTTGGTAAGGGTCAGGCGTTCGCCCGAGTAGGTCTCGCCTTTTTTCAGCAGCACCAGTTCGCGCAGCTCTTCTTCGCGGCCGAAGGTCTCGCCTTCGAACTTGATGCCGGATACGGTGTACTTCTCACCCTCGGTGATGTTGATGGTGATGTAGATGTCCTTCTTGTCGGGCGTGATCGACACTTGGGTCGAATCGATATTCATCTCGATGTAGCCGCGATTCAGGTAGTAGGACTTGAGCGACTCGATATCGCCAGTCAGCTTGGTCTTGGAATACTGGTTAGCCTTGGTGTACCACGAGAACCAGCCGCCGGTATTCAGCGCCAGCTGGTCTTTCAGCTCTTTGTCGCTGAAGATCTTGTTGCCGACGATGTTGATCTCTTTGATCTTGGCGATTTCGCCCTCGTCCACCGCGAAGGTGATGGTCACGCGGTTACGCTCGATCGGCGTGACAGTGGTGACGACCTTCACGCCATACAGGCCGCGCGACAGGTACTGGCGTTTCAGTTCTTGCTCGGCGCGGTCGACCGACGCCTTATCGAAAATCTTGGTTTCGCCGACGCCGATGTCTTTCAGCGCTTTGATCAGCGTGTCTTTTTCAAATTCCTTGGTGCCGGTGAAGTCCACCTTGGAGATAGCCGGACGTTCCTCCACCAGCACCACCAGCACCTGGCCGTCTTTTTCCAGCTTCACGTCTTTGAAGAAGCCGGTGGCATACAGCGCCTTGATGGCGGTAACGGATTTATCGTCGTTGAAGGTTTCGCCTACACGCACCGGCAGATAGCTGAAGACCGTACCGGCTTCCGTACGCTGGATCCCTTCGACGCGGATATCTTTGATGACGAAAGGATCGATCGCCATGGCGCTACCGCTGCACAGGGCCAGGACAGCGGCGCCGATCAGGCTACGGCGCAAAGAAGTTGAAGTAATACGGTCAGAATATAATTTCATCGGGTCTAATGGCTAAATCAACGAGAACTGCTACAACAACCGGGCCACGTCGTTAAAGACCGCCAGCAGCATCAGGGTCAGTAATAAACCCATGCCCAAACGCTGCGCTATCTCTCCGACGCGCTCCGGTACAGAACGCCCAGTTAAAACTTCCAGCGAATAATACAGCAAATGCCCGCCATCCAGAACGGGAATCGGCAGCAAATTCATAACACCTAAACTAATGCTGATGAAGGCAATGAAGCTCAAATAGCTTGCCACGCCCATCCGCGCGGTCTGCCCTGCGTAATCGGCAATCGTAATCGGGCCGGTGACGTTCTTTAGCGAAGCTTCGCCGGTGATCATTTTGCCGATCATTTTCAGCGTCATCGTACAAGTATCCCAGACCTTGCTAACCGCTTTACCGAGTGCCGCCCCGGGCGACGAAGGCACGTTGATCATATCGGGCAGCAGCGCGACGTAAGCGCCGATCTTACCGACTGTTACAGTTCCTTTGCTGGTTTTTGCTTGTTCCGCCTGCGGCGCCATGCTGAGCGTGAGCGGCCGGCCGGCGCGCTGCAAGTCCACTTGCACGGTCTTGCCGGCCGAGGCGCGAATGATGTCGATGAAAGCGATGCCGTCGGCGACCGGCGTGCCATCTACCGCGATCAGCAGGTCGCCCTCACGCAGGCCGGCGCGTTCGGCTGGGCTGCCCGGCATCACTTGCTGCACCACCGGCGCTGGGCGAGAGATGCCGACGCCCAATTGGGCCGGCACGTCGCCTTCCAGATCAAGGCCGGCCAATGCATCGGCCGGCAAGGTGGCGGCCACGCGGCCCTGCCCTGCGCGTTCGACGGCGAGGCGCAGCTCGTGTTTGTCGATGGCGGACTGGATGAACTGCCAGCGCAGTTCCGACCATACCTGCACCGGCTGGTCGTTGATGGCGGTGATCACGTCGCCGCTTTGCAGGCCCGCTTGCGCGGCCTTGCTGTTGGCGGTGACGCTGATTTTGCTGCTCGGCTCTTCAATGCCGTGCATGAACAGGCCGGCGAACAGCACGATGGCGATCAGGAAGTTGGCGGCCGGGCCGGCAGCCACGATGGCGATGCGCTTCCAGACGTTCTGGCGCGTGAACTCGCGCTTCAAGTCCGCTTCCGGGAGGCCGGCAAGCTCGCCTTCGCGCGCGTCCAGCATTTTGACGTAGCCGCCGAGCGGCAACGCCGAGATGGCCCACTCAGTTTGATCCGGGCCGAAACGGCGCGACCACACCACCTTGCCCATGCCGACCGAGAAGCGCAGCACCTTCACGCCGCACCAGCGCGCCACCAGGTAGTGCCCCAATTCGTGGAAGACGATCAGGGAGCCGAGGCAGACGACAAACGCCAGCGCGGTTTGCAGGAAGTTCATTTTGTCAGGCTGGCGATGTAGGTTTCAGCAGCGGCGCGGGCGGCGGCGTCTTGCGCCATCACCGCTTCGATGCTGTGGGTGTCGCCGTGCGGCAGCGCGTCCACCACATGGGCGATCACGCGGTCGATCTGGCGGAAGCCGATTTTCAAATCGAGGAAGGCTTGCACCGCCACTTCGTTGGCCGCATTCAGCAAGGCAGGCGCGGTGCCGCCCGCGCGCAGGGCATCGAACGCCAGCGCCAGGCACGGGAAGCGGTTGAAGTCCGGCTTCTCGAATTGCAGGGTGGCGACCTGGGTCAAGTCCAGCTGCGCTACGCCGGAGGTGATGCGCTCCGGGTAGGCCAAGGCGTGAGCGATAGGCGTACGCATGTCTGGATTACCCAGCTGCGCCAGTACCGAGCCGTCGACGTAGGACACCATCGAGTGGATCACCGACTGCGGGTGGATCACCACTTCGATCTGGTCGGCCGGTGCGCCGAACAGCCAGTGCGCCTCGATCACTTCCAGGCCCTTGTTCATCATGGTGGCCGAATCGACCGAGATCTTACGGCCCATCGACCAATTCGGGTGCTTGCAAGCCTGTTCCGGCGTCACCGCGTCCAGCGTGGCGACGTCGCGCGTCAGGAATGGGCCGCCCGATGCGGTCAGCAGAATCTTGGCGACACCAGCGGCGGCGTCGCGCACGGCCGGCACGCGGCCGCCGAATTGCGGCATCGATTGGAAGATGGCGTTATGTTCGCTGTCGATAGGCAGCAGCACCGCACCAGATTCCTGCACCGCGTCCATGAACAGCTGGCCGGACATCACCAGCGCCTCCTTGTTCGCCAACAGGACTTTCTTGCCGGCGCGCGCTGCGGCCAGCGTCGGCGCCAGGCCGGCCGCGCCAACGATGGCGGCCATTACGCTATCGACTTCCGGCGCGCTGGCGATGCTGCACAGGGCTTGCTCGCCCCACTCTACTTGGGTCTTCACGCCGGCGGCGCGCAGCAGCGCGGCCAGGCGGTCGGCAGCGGCGGCAGTGCCGACCACCGCGCGCGCAGGCTTGAACTGCACGCACTGCGCAGCCAGTTCGTCAACGCGGCTATGCGCCGACAGCGCGTAGACGGAATAGCGATCCGGGTGTCGCGCCACCACGTCCAGCGTGGAGACACCGATCGATCCGGTTGCGCCTAAAACGGTAATACGTTGCATGATGATTCTTTCAGATCCAGGACGTGACCAGCGCCGCCATCGGCAGCACCGGGATCAGCGCGTCCACGCGGTCGAGCACACCGCCGTGGCCGGGCAGCAGGTTGCTGCTGTCCTTGAAGCCGATGCGGCGCTTGAGCGCGGATTCAAACAGATCGCCGATGACGGAGAACATCACGATCACCAGCAGGATCAACAGGGTCAGGCCCCAGCCGAAGCGGGCGTGCAGCTTGTACGAGAAGGTGTCCTGCAGCCATGGCGCGGCGCCCGTGTCGCCAGCACCAGCCAGCAGCACCGAGACCGAGGCGATCACCAACACGGCAATCGCGCCGCCAATCGCGCCTTCCCGCGACTTGCCCGGCGAGATGGTCGGCGCCAGCTTGCGCTTGCCGAAGGCCTTGCCGGAGAAGTAGGCGCCGATATCGGCAATCCACACCAGCACCATCACCGACAGCAGATACAGCGGCGAATGCAGGTACAGGCCGACAATCGCAAAGAAGGCCGCAAACACGGCAAAGGTAAACGTAATCGCCAGCGACCAGTTAGCCGCGCCGCCCAGTTGCGGCAGGCCGAGGCCCAAGGTGGGCGCATAGCGGATGATCCACAGCAGCGCGGCCACGCCGTACAGCGCGTTGACCGAACCCGGCTTGGCCGAGTACATCAGCGCCACGAACAGCGCGCCGCCGACAAAGCCGGCCACGCGGGCCTTGCTCTCACCGATGCCGAACAGGCGCGCGCCCTCCCACACGGCGGCGCCGACAAACAGCGTCACCACCAGGGCAAACGCGGGAAAATAGTTGAAGAACAGGACTGGCAGCAGCACCGCCAGCAAGACCACAGCGGTAATAATCCTCGTTTTCAGCATCAGTTTGTCTTTTCAGCCAGTTGCGCGCCGGTGCGGCCGAAACGCCGCTCGCGGTGCTGGTAGGAGGCGATCGCCTCGTCGAGACACTCGGCGGAAAAGTCCGGCCAGTAGGTGTCGGTGAAGAACAGTTCGGTATACGCGAGCTGCCATAACAGGAAGTTGGAAATGCGCTGCTCGCCGCCGGTGCGGATGAACAGGTCGGGCTCGGGCGCGTAGGCCATGGCCAGGTGCGGCGCCAATTGCTCTTCGGTGAAGCCGGTTGCGCCCGGATGGGCTTTGACCATCTCGCCGACGGCCTGCATGATGTCCCAGCGGCCGCCGTAGTTGAAGCACACGGTCAGGGTCATGCGGGTATTGGCGGCGGTTTTGCGCTCGGCGGCGGCGATCATGCCTTGCAGCTTCTCGTCGGCGCGGCTCAGGTCGCCCACTACGCGCAGGCGGATGTTATTGCTGTGCAGCTTGGAGACTTCGCGTTCGAGCGCGGTCACGAACAAGCGCATCAGGAGGGACACTTCCTCTTCCGGGCGGCGCCAGTTTTCCGAACTGAAGGCGAACAGGGTCAGGTACTCAACGCCGCGGCGGGCGCAGGATTCGACCACGGTGCGCACGGCATCCACGCCCTTGGCGTGGCCGGCTACGCGCGGCAGGAAGCGCTTGGTGGCCCAGCGGCCGTTGCCGTCCATGATGATGGCCACGTGGCGTGGCACGGCAGGTGCGTCTGGAACCTCGGTAGTCGAACTCGTATATTTCATGAAAACGTTGGTGCCAAAGTATAAAGTATTGCAGGTGTTGGCCGAAAAGACAAGACGCCAGCCCAACCCGGCAACCGGCCTGCGGCGGGGTCTGACCCCGTACGGGGTCAGACCCCTAGGACGAGGTGCTGGATCAGTCGCTGGCGTCTATGGGTTTACACCGTCAGAACTTCTTTTTCTTTCTCAGCCAGCATCTTGTCGATATCGACGATGGCTTTATCGGTCAGTTTCTGGATGTCGTCGGTGCCGCGGCGCTCGTCGTCTTCCGAGATGGCCTTGTCTTTGACCAGCTTTTTCAAGCCCTCGTTGGCGTCGCGACGGATGTTGCGCACGGCAACTTTCGAATCTTCGCCTTCGCTCTTGACCAGCTTAACCATTTCCTTGCGGCGCTCTTCGGTCAGCGGCGGGGTCGGCACGCGGATCATGTCGCCCTGGGCCGACGGGTTCAAGCCCAGGTCGGCGTCGCGGATGGCCTTCTCGATGGTAGCAGCCATTTTCTTTTCGAACGGCTGCACGCCAATGGTGCGGGCGTCCACCAGGGTCAGGTTGGCGACCTGGTTCAGCGCGGTTGGATTACCGTAGTACTCAACCATCACGGAATCCAGAATACCTACGTGGGCGCGGCCGGTACGAACCTTGGCCAGATTACCGCGCAGGGTTTCCAGCGATTTGGCCATGCGGTCTTGCGCATTCTTTTTAACGTCAGCTACGGACATTGCTGCTCTCCTGTTATCTTGAAAATTAAACGTGAACCAGTGTACCCTCATCCTCACCCATGATCACGCGCATCAGCGCGCCTGGCTTGGTGATGGAGAACACTTTGATCGGCAGTTTCTGGTCGCGGCACAGCGCAAACGCGGTGGCGTCCATGACCTGCAGGTGCTTGGCGATCGCTTCGTCGAAGCTGATCGAGCTGTACAGCGTGGCGTTCGGATCTTTCTTTGGATCGGCGGTGTAGACGCCGTCGACCTTGGTGGCCTTCAGCACGATTTCCGCGCTCACTTCCGAGCCGCGCAGCGCCGCTGCGGTATCGGTGGTGAAGAACGGGTTGCCGGTACCGGCCGCGAACACCACGACCTTGCCTTCTTCCAGATATTGCAGCGCTTTCGGGCGCACATACGGCTCGACCACCTGCTCGATGCCGATGGCCGACATCACGCGCGCGGTAATGCCGACGTGACGCATCGCGTCAGCCAGTGCCAGCGCGTTCATCACGGTGGCCAGCATGCCCATGTAGTCGGCAGTTGCGCGGTCCATGCCTTGTGCGCCGGGCGCTACGCCCCGGAAGATGTTGCCGCCGCCAATGACGATCGCCAGTTCCACGCCCAGTTTCGCGACCTCGGCCACATCGGCCACCGTCCGTTCGATCGTGGCGCGGTTGATGCCGTAAGGATCATCGCCCATCAGGGCTTCGCCGGACAATTTGAGGAGGACGCGCTTATAGGCTGGTTTGGACATGAGACGGGGCTCCTAAATAATGGGGTTGTTCAGGGTAAGTCTGCCGGCGCCTATCATACCTCGCCCGGCGCCGGGCACTGCTGCGGGCTTAAAAAAACGGGCCTTCCGGCCCGTTTTCTTTTATTACGCTCCTTTGGAAGCGGCCATCTGAGCGGCCACTTCTGCTGCGAAGTCGTCTACTTTCTTCTCGATGCCCTCGCCTACCACGTACATGGTGAAGGCTTTAACGGTGGTCGATTTTTCTTTCAGCATCTGCTCGATCGATTGCTTGTCGTTTTTCACGAAAGCCTGGTTCAGCAGCGATACTTCTTTCAGGTACTTCTGTACCGAGCCTTCCAGACGCTTGGCGACGATGTCGGCAGGCTGTACTGGTTTGCCAGCGGCCACAGCAGCTGCTGCATCTTCGTCCGCTTTCAGCTGGGCTACCGAACGCTCTTTTTCGATCAGTTCTGCAGGAACCTGGTCAGCCGACAGCGATACTGGCTTCATTGCAGCGATGTGCATCGCTACGTCTTTACCCACTTGCTCGTCCGCGCCGTCGAATTCAACGATCACGCCGATACGGGCGCCGTGCAGGTACGATGCCAGCTTGGCGGTGGTTTCGAAACGCTGGAAGCGGCGGATCGACATGTTTTCGCCGATTTTACCGATCAGTGCCGAACGCACTTCGTCCAGGGTTTTGCCTTCGTCGCCGGCTGGCAGGGCCAGCAGGGCAGCTACGTCGGCTGGGTTCTTTTCCGCAACCAGGCGCGCGGCGGTGTTCGCCAGGGCCAGGAAGTCGTCGTTTTTCGCAACGAAGTCGGTTTCCGAGTTCACTTCAACCAGCGCGCCTACGCCGCCGGCGATGAAGGTAGCCACTACGCCTTCAGCGGTGATGCGGCTTGCTGCTTTACCAGCCTTGCCACCCAGCTTGACGCGCAGGATCTCTTCCGCACGACCCATATCGCCTTCGGCTTCGGTCAGTGCTTTTTTGCATTCCATCATAGGCGCGTCAGTTTTCGCGCGCAGTTCGCCTACCATTGCTGCAGTAATCGCTGCCATGTGTTTCTCCTGTATTCGGTATTCAGTATTCGGTGGGGGTGCTTATGTCAAAAAAAAGGGGGAGCTGTTGGCCACCCCTTTTTTTCTTACAGCCTGTCAGGAACGATTAAGCCTGTTCGCTAACTTCGACGAATTCGTCGCCGGCTGCGGCTTTCACCAGCTCAACAACTTCAGCGCCTGCGGCCGAACGGCCTTCCAGGATCGCATCTGCCACGCCACGGGCGTACAGAGTGATGGCTTTCGACGAGTCGTCGTTGCCTGGAATGACGTACTGCACGCCTTCTGGCGAGTGGTTGGTATCGACCACGCCGATCACTGGGATACCCAGTTTAGCGGCTTCGGTGATGGCGCCCTTGTGGTAGCCAACGTCAACGACGAAGATTGCGTCAGGAACGCCGCCCATGTCTTTGATGCCGCCGATCGATTTTTGCAGCTTGACGATTTCGCGTTGGAACATCAGCGCTTCTTTTTTCGACAGCTTCTCAACCGAACCGTCTTCCAGAGCGGCTTCCATGTCTTTCAGGCGCTTGATCGAGGTCTTGATGGTCTTGAAGTTGGTCAGCATGCCGCCCAGCCAACGCTGGTCAACATAAGGAACGCCTGCGCGCTGGGCTTCAGCAGCGATGATATCGCGTGCTTGACGCTTGGTGCCAACCATCAGGATGGTGCCACGGCTAGCGGCAACCTGTTTCACGTGCTTCATCGCTTCTTGATACATACCCATCGTCTTTTCCAAGTTGATGATATGGATCTTGTTGCGGTGACCGAAGATGAACGGCGCCATCTTTGGGTTCCAGAAACGGGTTTGGTGGCCGAAGTGGACACCGGCTTCCAGCATTTCGCGCATAGTTACGGACATAATTTACTCCAGGGTTAGTTCTGGAATCCGATCAGTCACCTAGCAGGCACCCTTGTCGACCGGATTCGCGTGTTTAAATTAACGGAATTTACAACATTGCCCGGATCAAATCCAAGCAACCCGAGATTCTACCTCGAAAACAGGCGCTTGGGCAAGCATTTCCCCTATGAGGCGGACGCCCCGGGCCGGTGCAAGCAACTTGATAGTGTTGCAAATTATCGCACTGCAATGGTGCGAGGCATTAAATATTTCCTATGGCGATGACTATTGATGCAGAAAATGTAATATGATTCTGCACAAACATAGTTTCATTTAATTAATTATTCGCCGCGCCCAACCCATGCGATAGCGTTTTAGCCTGAGAGATTCCCCATGCCCTTATTGCTAGCTGTCACACTTGCCGCCGCCACCAGCGTCCAACCCGCTTGCTCGTGGGATAATCCCGGCCACAACCCGTACACCGGCACCGCTGCCGCCGCCATCGACCGCTACACCGATATCCCGGAAGCCGTGCGCAGCACCCTCAAGCGCCGCCTGCAAGAACATCTGTCGGATGACAAAGTCAGCATCACCCGCGACAACATCGCCGGCAAATACCAGTACGACCCGGTGATCCGCGACATGCACTTCGGCAAACAGTCAGTCTGCGCCAGCGTGACTCGCGACAAGTGGAGCGAAAACCGCGCCGAGCCGGCAGCGGTCTACTGCGTCGAGCAGCACTGCATCCTGGTGCCGCGCATTTGCGGCAACGTCAGCCGCATCAACCGCACTGCCGCCGCCGCCGCAGCCACTGCCGCCGCCCCGGCGCCGGCCGGCAAGCAAGGGCGCGATATGGAGGGGCCGGTGGAATTTGCCGACCTCGGCCTGGCCGATGCACCGCAGCGCGACGACCCGGCACTGGACGAACTCAAGCACCCTGATCGCCAGAGCGGCAACCAGCGCACCCTCGACCAGCTGGCGCAAATCTCGGAGCTGATGACCGAGGAAGAACTGGCCGAAGCGGCCGACAAAGTGCGCGTCGGCTCGTTCGGCACGCGCGGCCTGAACGGCTTCGGCCCGGCCGACGAAGAACTGCTGCCGCCGCAGGTGTCGGCCGTGCCGGAAGCCGATACCTGGGCCATGCTGCTGGCCGGCCTCGGCCTGGTCGGCTGGGCGGCGCGCCGCCGCGCCAAAGCGGGCAAATAAGCCCCCGCCGAGACTGCCGCACGACACCCCCGCCGTCGTTTATAATTTCGACATATTGCACGCCGCGCGCTACCGCCTCCGGGCCGGTGGCGCGCCGGGCGTGTTCACCGTTTACTTTGCAGATTGCGATCCAATATGTCTATTTCCATTAAAACCGCCGAAGATATCGAAGGCATGCGCATTGCGGGCCGCCTCGGCTCCGAGGTGCTGGACTACATCACCCCCTTCGTCAAACCCGGCGTCACCACCGGCGAACTGGATCGCCTGTGCCACGAATACATGGTCAACGTCCAGGGCACCATCCCGGCGCCGCTGAACTACTGCCCGCCGGGCTACACGCCCTACCCTAAAGCCATCTGCACCTCGGTCAACGACGTGATCTGCCACGGCATTCCCGGCGACAAAGTGCTGAAAAACGGCGACGTGGTCAACCTCGACATCACCGTCATCAAGGACGGCTACCACGGCGACAACAGCCGCATGTTCTTCATCGGCGAGCCGTCGATCATGGCCAAGCGCCTGTCCGACGTCACCTACGAGTGCATGTGGCTGGGCATCCAGCAAGTGAAGCCGGGCGCCACGCTGGGCGACATCGGCCACGCCATCCAGCAGCACGCCGAGAAAGCCGGCTACAGCGTGGTGCGCGAGTTCTGCGGCCACGGCATCGGCAAGGTGTTCCACGAAGAGCCGCAAGTGCTGCACTACGGCCGCCCAGGCACCGGCATCAAGCTGGAAGCAGGCATGATCTTCACCATCGAGCCGATGATCAACGCCGGCCGCCGCGAAATCCGCGAAATGGGCGACGGCTGGACGATCAAGACCAAGGATCGCAGCCTGTCGGCGCAGTGGGAACACATGATCCTGGTGACCGACACCGGCTACGAAGTGCTGACGCTGTCGGCCGGCAGCCCGCCGCCGCCGGCGTTCATCACCGGCGCCGCTAAAGCAGCCTAAGCCCGTGAACGCGGCCGTGATGAAGAAGGAACTGCGCGAGCAACTGAAGCGCCAGCTGAAGGCGGATCGCCAGGTGGTGATTGCCGGCTTCAAGGAAGACGGCAAGCCGGAGAAACTGCTGCGCAGCTTGCGCCAGTCGGTGGACGCGGTGCTGACCGAGGCGTGGCACGCGGCCGGCCTGCCGGACAACACGGCGCTGATCGGCGTCGGCGGCTACGGCCGCGGCGAGCTGTTCCCCTACTCCGACGTCGACCTGCTGATCCTGCTGGAGCAGTCGCCCGACCCCGCCACCACGGAAAAGCTGGAAGAGCTGGTGCAACTGCTGTGGGATCTGGGCCTGGAAATCGGCCACAGCATCCGCACGGTGGACGAGTGCCTGAGCGAATCGGCGGCCGACATCACGGTACAAACCAGCCTGCTCGAAGCGCGCATCATCTGCGGCGACGAGCAGCTGTTCCAGCAACTGGAAACGCGCTACAACGCCGCCATGGATCCGCGCGCCTTCTTCCACGCCAAGGTGCTGGAAATGCGCCAGCGCCACGCCAAGTATGAAGACACCGCCTTCAGCCTGGAGCCGAACTGCAAGGAAAGCCCGGGCGGCCTGCGCGACCTGCAGGTAATCCTGTGGCTGGTGAAAGCCGCCGGCCTGGCCAATTCGTGGCGCACGCTGGCCACCAGTGGCCTGATCACGCAGACCGAGGCCAAGCAGCTGATGGAAAAGGAACGCGCCTTCAAGGACATCCGCGTGCGCCTGCACCTGCACGCCGGCCGCCGCGAAGACCGTCTGGTGTTCGACGTGCAGACCGCAATTGCCGAATCGCTGGGCCTGAGCGCCACCGGCAACGGCGTCCACATGCGCCGCGCCAGCGAATACCTGATGCAGCGCTACTACTGGGCCGCCAAGACCGTCACGCAGCTGAACACCATCCTGCTGCAAAACATTGAAGAACGCCTGTTCCCGAAATCGGGCGAGGCGGTACGCATCAACGAGCGCTTCAACGACGTCAACGGCCTGATCGACATCGCCGAGGACGACACGTTTGAAAAGACGCCGTCGGCCATGCTGGAAATTTTCCTGCTGATGACCGAGCGGCCGTCGATCAAGGGCATGACCGCGCGCGCCACCCGCGCGCTGTGGCACGACCGCTTCCAGATCGATGCGGCGTTCCGCGCCGATCCGGTCAACCGCGCGCTGTTCCTGCGCATCATGCAGGCGCCGGTCGGCATCATCCACGCGCTGCGCCGCATGAACGACTTGTCGATCCTGGGCCGCTATCTGCCCAACTTCCGCAAGATCGTCGGCCAGATGCAGCACGACCTGTTCCACGTCTACACGGTGGACCAGCACATCCTGATGGTGGTGCGCAATATGCGCCGCTTCACCATGGCCGAGCACGCGCACGAATACCCATTCTGCAGCCAGCTGATGGCCAATTTCCCGCAGCCGTGGGTGCTGTACCTGGCGGCGCTGTTCCATGACATCGCCAAGGGACGCGGCGGCGACCACTCCAAGCTCGGCATGGCCGACGCCGAACAGTTCTGCCGCGAACACGGCATGAGCGAGGAAGATACCGAGCTGGTGGTGTTCCTGGTCGAGAACCACCTGACCATGTCGCAAGTGGCGCAGAAGCAGGACTTGTCCGACCCGGACGTGATCCAGGCGTTCGCCAAGCTGGTCGGCGACGAGCGCCACCTGACCGGCCTGTACCTGCTGACCGTGGCCGACATACGCGGCACCAGCCCGAAGGTCTGGAACGCGTGGAAAGCCAAGCTGCTGGAAGACCTGTACAAGATCACCCTGCGTGTTTTGGGCGGCGAACCGCACAGCGCCGACAACGAACTGCGCAACCGCCAGCAAGAGGCATTGGCCACGCTGCGCCTGTACGGCCTGGAAGCCGACGCGCACGAGCCGTTCTGGAAACAACTGGACGTGGCCTACTTCCTGCGCCACGACGCCTCCGACATCGCCTGGCAAACGCGCGCCCTGTACGATCGCTTCAACAGCGACAAGCCGGTGGTCAAGTGCCGCCTGGCGCCGATCGGCGAAGGTTTGCAGATCGCCGTCTACATCAAAGATCAGCCGGATTTGTTCGCGCGCATTTGCAGCTATTTCGACCGCAAGAACTTCTCCATCCTTGACGCCAAGATCCACACCACGCGCCACGGCTACGCGCTGGACACCTTCCTGGTCACCGAGCAGAACTTCGCCAAGAGCTACCGAGACATCATCAGCCTGATCGAACACGAGCTATGCGGCCTGCTGACCACGCCCGAGCCGCTGCCGGCGCCGGGCAAGGGCCGCCTGTCGCGCCTGTCGCGCACCTTCCCTATCCAACCGACAGTCGACTTGCGGCCGGATGAACGTGGACAATACTACCTGCTGTCGGTGGCGGCCAATGACCGTACCGGCCTGCTGTACTCGATTGCCAACGTGCTGACCAAGTACAAGATCAACCTGCACACAGCCAAGGTGATGACCTTAGGCGAGCGCGTGGAAGACGTGTTCCTGATCGACGGCGCGGCGCTGAGCAACGCCCGCAACCAGATCCAGCTGGAAACCGACCTGCTGGACGCCATCAAGGTTTAACCTGTCGTTTTACAAGAATTTTAAAAAGAGCTACACAATGTCTGAAGAATTACTCCGCCTGTCCAAGCGCATGTCCGAACTGGGCCTGTGCTCGCGCCGCGAGGCCGACGAATGGATCGCGCGCGGCTGGGTTCGCGTGGACGGCAAGGTCGTCTCCGAGCTGGGCACCAAGATTTACCCGAGCCAGAAAGTCACGGTCGAGCGCCAGGCCGCCGCCGAGCAATCGAAGCGCGTCACCATCATCATCAACAAGCCGATGGGCTACGTCAGCGGCCAGGCCGAGGACGGCTACCAGCCTGCGGTGGTGCTGATCAAGCCGGAAAACCGCTGGCCGGAAGACCCGTCGCCGGAGCTGTTCCACCCGACGCAGCTGCGCTCGCTGGTGCCGGCCGGCCGCCTGGACATCGACTCGGTCGGCATGCTGGTGCTGACCCAGGACGGCCGCGTTGCCAAGCATTTGATTGGCGAAACCACCGAGGTCGACAAGGAATACCTGGTGCGCGTCGAGTACACCAAGCCGGGCAAGCTGCCCGACAGCGACCTGAAAAAACTCAACCACGGCTTGTGGATGGACGGCAAGCCGCTGCTGCCGGCCAAGGTGCGCTGGCAAAACGACGACCAGCTCAGCTTCACGCTGAAAGAAGGCAAGAAGCGCCAGATCCGCCGCATGTGCGAAATGGTGGGCTTGAAAGTTGTAGGTTTGAAAAGGGTTCGCATCGGCAAAGTAAAGCTGGGCGACCTGCCAGTGGGCCAATGGCGCTATTTGCGCCCCGATGAGCGCTTCTGAACCACAAGAAATCAAATATTCTTGCCTTTTTGCAAGCCAAAAACTTGAATCCGCTGTAAACTGCGTAGATCGACCTCGCATTGTAGAAGTCATTATCAAAGAGATATGCCGTCGTGAACGATCCAATACCAAATGAATTTCGACGCGGGCCTCCCACCCTAAAAGACGCTGTGGAGCCAATCGCGTCGGGTTCGAAACCCCACGAGATGACCGATGAACATGACATCGGTGATGCTCTGACCTTGCTGGCCGATTCCGGTGAGCCGATCTCGATATACCCGGCCTCGTCCACCAACGTGGTGATGGCGCGGATTAAATCGGTCGACCCGGAAAATCCCTACTTCGTGCTGGAGCTGAACGAGGGCGAATTCCTGCCGCCCGGAGAAGCGACCTTCGTGGCGTGGCTGCGCTCGGCCAAGATCCAGTTCAAGCTCAGTTCGGACGGGTGGCCGTCGCTGCCGGAACAGCCGACCCTGCTGAATCTGGAATTCCCGCTCAAGTGCCTGGTGCTGAACCGCCGCTCGTCGGCGCGGCTGGAAACGCCGCTCGGCGTGTACTACATGGCGTCCTTCGTCCTGAACGGCAAGCCGTACGAGCTGCAACTGTACGACTTCTCGGCCGGCGGCGTTGGCATGCGCGCGGCGCCGCGCGATGCGGTTGGCCTGCACGTGGGCCGCAAGCTGCAACGCGTGCGGCTGGAACTGGGCCCGGATTCGGTGATGATTGCCGACCTTGAAGTGCGCCTGTCGCGCACCTTCCGCTCCTTCCTGCTCGGCGAGCAGGTGCAGATCGGCTGCCAGTTCTCCAACCTGTCGCCGATGATGGAAGAAGAACTCAAGCGCCTGCTCGACAAGCTCAACTCCAGCAAGCAGCGCTTCGGCTAATTGCCGGTGATGGGCATGTAACTTGCTTAAAAAGCAGCTAGTTCACTAGCTGCTTTTTTTATGACCACGACCCAGCGCATCGTCAAAATCCGCCGCGACTACAACACTTGGGTGGCCAACGAGACCATCGAAGATTACGCGCTGCGCTACACGCCGCGCGCCTTCCGGCGCTGGTCGGTGTTTCGCGTGTCGAACACGGCGTTCGGGGCGATTTCGTTTCTGGTGCTGGAGGCGATCGGCGGCACCATTACCGTCAACTACGGCTTTATCAACGCGCTGTGGGCCATCATGGCGGTTGGGCTGATCATCTTCCTCACCGGCCTGCCGATCAGCTACTACGCGGCGCGCTACGGCGTCGATATGGATTTGCTGACGCGCGGCGCCGGCTTCGGCTACATCGGCTCGACCATCTCGTCATTCGTGTATGCCTCGTTCACCTTCATATTGTTTGCGCTGGAAGCGGCCATCATGGCTTACGCGCTGGAGCTGTATTTCGGCCTGCCGCTATGGATAGGCTACATGGTCAGCGCGCTGGCGGTGATCCCGCTGGTGACGCACGGCGTGACGCTGATCTCGCGCATTCAGATGCTGACGCAGCCGGTGTGGCTGATTCTGATGGCCCTGCCCTTCATCGCGATTTTCCTCAAGCGCCCGGAACTGCCGGCGCAGCTGCTCGACTACGCCGGCCGCGAAGGTACGCACGGCCACTTCAATGTGCTGATGTTCGGCGCAGCGACGGCGGTGGGCGTGGCGCTGATTACGCAGATCGGCGAGCAGGTCGACTTCCTGCGCTTCATGCCGCAGCAAACCAAAGACAACCGGCTGCGCTGGCATTTCGGCGTGCTGATGGCGGGGCCGGGCTGGATTTTGCTCGGCATCGCCAAGATGCTGGGCGGTGCGCTGCTGGCGTGGCTTTGCATCAGCAGCGCCATGCCTCTGGAGCAGGCAGTCAATCCAACGCATATGTACCTGGCTGGCTTTGGGCTGGTGTTCTCTCATCCGCAAGCGGCGCTGGCGGCGACGGCGCTGCTGGTGGTGGTGTCGCAGGTGAAGATCAATATGACCAACGCCTACGCTGGATCGCTGGCATGGTCTAACTTCTTCGCGCGCCTGACGCACAGCCATCCGGGGCGCGTGGTGTGGGCGGTGTTCAATGCGCTGATCGCGGTGCTGCTGATGGAACTCGATGTGTTCCAGGCGCTGGATCAAGTGCTTGGCCTGTACTCCAACGTCGCCATCTCGTGGATTACGGCGGTGGTGGCGGATCTCGTCATCAACAAGCCGCTGGGCCTTAGCCCGAAAGGGATTGAGTTCCGCCGCGCCTACCTGTACGACATCAACCCGGTCGGCGTGGGCGCGATGCTGCTGGCGTCAGCGCTCTCCGTGGCTGCCTTCATGGGCACGTTCGGCGCGCAGGCGCAGGCCTTCTCCGCCTTCATCGCTCTGCTGACGGCACTGGTGGCGTCGCCATTGATCGCCATCGCCACGCGCGGCAAATACTACGTGGCTCGCCAGCCGGAGCATGTGCACAGCAAGACCTGCGTGATCTGTGAAAAAGAATATGAGGCCGATGACATGGCGCACTGCCCGGCCTACCAGGGCTCGATTTGCTCGCTGTGCTGCTGCCTCGATGCGCGCTGCAACGATACCTGCAAGCCGCACGCGCGCGTGGCCGTGCAGTGGCAGGAAGCCATGCGCGCATTGTTGCCGCAATCCTTGTGGCGCTACTTGAGCAGCGGACTGGGACACTACCTGCTGCTGATGATCGTGACCGTACTGTCGCTAGGAGCGTTACTTGGGCTGATCTACTACCATGAGCAATCGGTGCTGCCTGATGCCGCGCTACTGCCGCAGTTGCAGCTGGTGTTCTTCAAGGTATTTGCGGCGCTGCTGCTGTTGAGCGGCATCGTCGCATGGTGGCTGGTGCTGACCAGCGAAAGCCGCCGCGTGGCGCAGGAAGAATCGAATCGCCAAACCGGCTTACTGACACGCGAAATCGAGCTGCACCAGCAGACCGACGCCCAGCTACAGCAAGCCAAGCAAGCTGCCGACTTGGCCAATCAGGCCAAGAGCCGCTACATCGCCGGCATCAGCCACGAGATCCGCACGCCGTTGAATTCCATTCTCGGCTACGCGCAGTTGCTGGACAACGATCCAGCGATTCCCGCGCATCGCCAGCAAGCCGTGCGCGTGATCCGCAACAGCGGCGAGCACCTGTTGTCGCTGATCGAAGGCACGCTCGATATTGCCCGCATCGAAAGCGGCAAGCTGCACTTCGATATGAAGGAGCTGGACTTCCCCGACTTCATCGGCCAGGTGGTGCGCATGTTTGAACTGCAAGCGGCCAACAAGGGCTTGAGCTTCCGCTACGAGTTGACCGGCAGCCTGCCGCAATGCGTGCGCGCCGACCGCAAGCGGCTGGGGCAAATTCTGATCAACATCCTGGGCAACGCGGTCAAGTTCACCAGCCACGGCGGTATCGTCATGCGCTTGCAGTATGCGCGCGAGATGGCGTCGTTTGAGATTGAAGATACTGGCCCCGGCATCCTGCAAGAGGAGATCGACCACATCTTCGAGCCGTTCTCGCGCGGCAGCGCCAGCGCACACGCCAATGCCAGCGGCACCGGCCTCGGATTGCCGATCGCGCGCATGCTGACGCAGTTGATGGGCGGCGAACTCAAAGTTCGCACCACACCGCGCGGCAGCACATTCCAGGTGCGTTTGTTCCTGCCTAGCGTGCACGCGCGTGGCGGCGTCGACCCGGTCAACGCTCGCCGAGGCGATGCCCAGCTACAGCGCACCGGCTACCACGGCCCGCGCCGTCGCATCCTGGTGGTCGACAACGAGCAGGTAGACCGCGAGCTGCTGCTCAACATCCTTACACCGCTCGGCTTCGAGGTCGCGCAGGCGGAAACTGGTCTTGAATGCCTCGACCTGTACGCCACCTTCAAGCCTGACCTGATCCTGATGGATCTCGCCATGCCCGGAATGGACGGCTGGGAAGCCAGCTACATCCTGCGCCGCCGTGAAATGTCGATCACGCCGATTGCCATCGTTTCCGCCAACGCCTTCGATAAAGGCATGGAGAATCCCGCCGCCATCCGCGCCGAAGACTTCTTCATCAAGCCGGTGAACCTCAACGAACTGCTGGACTGGATCGGCGCGCGCCTGTCGCTGGAATGGATCACGCAAGCGCGCGAGCCTGCCGAAACGCCGGCCATACCGCTGGAACTGGTCTTCCCGCCGGAAGACATCATGACCGCGCTGCGCGAATTAATCCGCATCGGCTACGTGCGCGGCATCCAGAAAAAACTCGACGAGATCGAAGCCGATTATCCGCAGTTCGCGAACACCATGCGCAACTTCGCCGCCCACTTCCAGCTCGACGCGATGGCGGACTTTGTGAAAGAAACCAATGAACTTCAATCCTGACGCCGGCGTCGTGCTGGTCGTGGACGACATCCCGGAAAACCTCGCCGTGCTGCACGACGCGCTCGACGAATCCGGCTACACCGTGCTGGTGGCGAACAACGGCGAAGCGGCCCTGCTGCGCGCCGCCGAAGCGCAGCCGCACATCATCCTGCTGGACGCCATCATGCCCGGCATGGACGGCTTTGAAACCTGCCGCCACCTGAAAGCCAACCTCGCCACGCGCCACATCCCGGTCATCTTCATGACCGGCCTGACGGAAGCGGAACACGTAGTCGCCGCGTTTGAAGCTGGCGGCAACGACTACGTCACCAAGCCGCTGCGCACCAGCGAAGTATTGGCGCGCATCTCGTCGCACATGCAAACCGCGCGGCTGGTCGATCAGGCCCGCAGCGCCTTGGACGCCTTCGGCAACGCCGTCATCGCCATGACGCCGCGCGACGGCAAAATCGTTTGGCAAACGCCGCTGGCGCGCACGCTAATGCAAGGCTACATGGTGGACGCCGAACTACCGGCATGGCTGCAAGCGACGCAAACGGCGCACAGCAAAGGCCAATCGCACCCACCGCTAACGCTCACCCAAGGCGCCCGCCGTTTGATTTTCTCCGCCGCCGAATTCAGCGAAAACGAACAGTGGATGATCGTGCTGCGCGAAGAATCCGACGCTGGCTTGATCGAAGCACTGATGGCTGGCTTCAAACTCACCCAGCGCGAATCGGAGGTGCTGAACTGGGTCATCAAAGGCAAGACCAACCGCGACATCGGCGACATCCTCGGCACCAGCCCGCGCACCGTCAACAAGCACCTGGAGCACGTGTTCATTAAACTGGGTGTAGAAACGCGCACGTCGGCCGCCTCTGTAGCACTGAACAAGATCCGCGCGGGAGCGGGTTCCTAGTAAATCACTATCGTGATAGGATGTCCTGGTTGGGCATCCGATTAACGACTCAGGCAACGGCGTGGTTATAACCCGGCTTATCCTCAGCATCTCCGCATTGTGGGGTGCGGCTGCCATGGCGGCCGACATCCCCGTGACCATTTACGCCGACGCCGGCTACCCTCCCTACTCCTACGAAAAAGACGGCAAGCCTGCCGGCCTGTATTACGAAATCGTGCGCGCCGCCTTCGGCCATATGCACGGCTACAAAATCGAGGTGCAAACCGTACCATGGAAGCGCGGCATGGCGTTAATCAAATCCGGCGCCGGCTTTGCGCTCTATCCGCCTTACATGAACACCAAGGACGAACCGTGGACTTGGCCGTATTCATTGCCGCTGTATGAAGAGCGCGTGGTGGCCGTGTGCCGCAAGGACGTACTGGCGGCCAAGCCGCGCAGGCGCTGGCCGGAAGATTTTTACGGCCTCACCATCGGCAACAATGCCGGCTTCATCGTCGGCGGCGAGGCGTTTGAAAAAGCCGTGCGCGCCGGCCAGCTGCGCATGGAAGAAGGCAAGGATAGCGAGACGAATATCCTCAAACTGGGCATGAAGCGCATCGACTGCTACATCAACGACCGCGTGTCGATCCAGTGGACGCGCAATGAACTGAAGGCGCACGGCAAATTGGATGAAGGCGGCGCGCACGCAGAAATGGCCGAAGCGACGGTGATCGCGGTGGAGCAAGGCTTCCTTGGCTTCACCGACCGCGATAACGGCAAGTTCACCTACAAGAGCGACTTCGCCAAGCAGTTCGACAACGCCATCTACCAGATGAAGCGCACCGGCGAAATCGACAACATCGCCCGCAACTTCTTCAAGAACCACCAATGAGCAAAGAGATTGAACTCCGCAAAGCCAAGCGGCTGGCACTGATGCTGCTGGCGACTGCGGCGCTGGTGTTCGTCGCGGCCTCGCTGGCGCCGCAGAATATCTGGATACGCGGCGTGAAGGCGGTGGCGGAAGCGTCCATGGTCGGCGCGCTGGCGGATTGGTTTGCGGTGGTCGCCCTGTTCCGCCGCGTGCCGATTCCGTTCGTGTCGCGCCACACCGAGATCATCCCGAAAAACAAAGAGCGGATTGCCGACAATCTGGCCGGCTTCGTGGACGAGAAATTCCTCAAGCCGGAAGCGCTGGCCGCAGTCATACTCAAAACCGATCCCGCCACCGGCGTGGCAGACTGGCTGAAGGAGCCCGCCAACCGCAGCTATCTGGCCGCGTATCTGGCAAAGCTGGTGCCTGAAATTCTCGCCACCGCCGACGATGCGCGCATCCAGCAACTACTGAAAGACGCGCTGCACGCCGCCATCGGCAAACTCGATATGTCGCCAGCGCTGGGCACTGTCATTACGGGCCTGACCAAGGATGGCCGCCACCAGGAACTGCTGGATGATGGAATGCGCGCCTTGATCGGCCTGCTGAATCGGCCGTCCACGCGGCAGGTGATGGCGGAGCTGATTACCAGCTGGCTCAAACGCGAACACGCAGCAATGGAACTGGTGCTGCCGACCGAATGGATCAGCGAAAACGGCGCGGTCATGATCGCCAATACGCTCAACAGCATCATGGAAAACGTCGCCGCCGACAAAGACCACAAGCTGCGCGTGCGCTTCGATGAGATGGTGCAGAACTTCGCCGTGCGGCTGCAATCGGATCCGGCCTTCATCGCCAAGGGCGAAGACTTCAAGCGCTACCTGCGCGACAGCGACACCTTCAACCGCTACACGCTGGATCTGTGGCACAGCGTGCGCGATTGGATCAAAGCCGACATTACGGCCGAGGAATCGCGCCTCAGCGCCGGCGTCACGCAAGCCAGCGCGTGGCTGAGCGAAGAACTGCTCACGCATCCCGACATGCGCGCGTCGCTCAACCAGCACTTGGCCGGCATGGCGCGCACGCTGGCGCCGGCCTTCTCCAGCTTCCTGACGCGCCACATCAGCGACACCGTCAAAGCCTGGGACGACAAAGGCATGGCCGACCAGATCGAACTCAATATCGGCAAAGACCTCCAGTACATCCGCATCAATGGCACCCTGGTCGGCGGCCTGATCGGCCTGCTCCTCTACGCCACCACCTGCACCATCGGCCTGCTGCGCTAAGCGATTCGTGCTAGCATAAGCTTGTAGCCGACACGCGGAGGCCCTATGTCACCACTCACGATACAAGTTGATGAAGAACTGAAAGAACGCCTGCAGAAAGCAGCCGCGCTGCACAAACGCTCGGCCGAAGATCACGCCCGCACCCTTCTCCAGTTAGCATTAACGCCATCAAACAACAGCCCGGGCTTAGGTCAGCGCATCCGCCAGCGTTTCGCAAATATCGACACGTCCCAATTAGAGCTCCCCGCCCGTGACCAACCGGCAATCCCGGCCGAGTTACCAAAATGATGATCATGGACACCAACGTCCTGTCGGAGCTAATGCGCTCGACACCGGATGACAAC
This sequence comes from Duganella rivi, assembly GCF_009857435.1. Taxonomy (GTDB): domain Bacteria; phylum Pseudomonadota; class Gammaproteobacteria; order Burkholderiales; family Burkholderiaceae_D; genus Rugamonas; species Rugamonas rivi. Next base: position 96,825 of record NZ_WWCK01000003.1, on the reverse strand, counting down.
GTCCTAGAGTATATCGAGACCATCACCGACATCGCCATTACCGCAATCACAGTGGGAGAAATTCAGCACGGCATTACCCGCCTCCCCGACGGCAGGCGCAAGTCCTCATTGCAAGCAGCATTTCAAGCGATGCTTAACGAAGAACTTTCGGGACGCGTGCTCCCGTACGACCAAGCGGCAGCGGTTTGCTACGGAGAGCTAGTTACCAAGCGCGAAAAAATTGGCCAACCGATAAGCATGGCGGATGGCCAAATCGCTGCAATATGCCTATCACATCAAGCGCGACTCGCCACACGGAATATCAAAGATTTTAATCACATAGGACTAAATCTAGTAAATCCTTGGTTGATTTGAGTGGTAGGTCTGGTACAAACCTCCACCGAGCTTTCGACTCCACCTCGGTTAGTTGCGGCTCAGAATTCGGTGCCGACGTCTGCCGCCATGGTCTGAAGACGCGCTATCACACCGGGCGAGTGCTGTTCCGCCGTCGCCGCGATCTCCTCGACCTGCGCGGGAGCGATCTGCTCCGTTTGCTCGGGCGTGATGTGCGGATGCGTGCCGTCGTCGCTGAAGCTACCGATGCTGCCGGCCAAGGCGGCGCGCATGTCCGGGCTCACATTGGCCAGCAGTTGATTGAGCAACTCGGCCCGTTGCTGAGGATTGTTGCGCAAGAACAGCTGACTGATGGTCAGCGGAAATGGTGCGTGTTGTTGGGAATGTAGGGCTGCCTTGACAGTGGCGGCGTGGTCGGTGTCGCTGGCGAACTGGATCGACATAATGGCTCCTTTAATCTCAATAGATAAAGAGCTTACTGTGGCGGTGCCGCAGGTCTGTTCGCGGCCTAACGGAACGCGCGGCGAGGTGGTTTAGGATTTGAGTTAGCGTGCGCACAGAGTGCATATAGGCCCGGCCGGCCAGGTCATACGCCATCATCATGGAAGATCCAGACGCGCCCAATAAACCGTTCGTGCACTGGCTGGCGTGGAATATCCCCGCCGGCGTCACGAGCCTGCCCGAAGGCCTGCAAGAACAGCCGCACCTAACCCAGCCAGATGGCGTCCTGCAAGGGCGCACCACGCGCGGCTCGATAGGCTACTTCGGGCCGCGTCCGCCAGTCGGTGATCCACCACATCACTATCACGTCCAGATTTTCGCGCTGGACAGCTTACTACCCTTGGGATGGGGAGCAGATCGGGATCAGCTGTTGCAAGCGATCCAGGGCCACGTGCTGGCCAAGGGCGAAATCCTCGGACGATATGCGCAAAACCAGCCACCACTCAAATAAGGACTTGTCATGATGGGTGCAAACAACTTCAGACCGCCAAGTGGCGCTTGACCTCCGGGTCATTCATGGCAGCCTGCGCGCCGGAGGCGACTACTTCGCCGCGCGAGAGGACGATGAATTGGTCGGCTAGCTCGTGGGCGAAGTCGAAGTATTGTTCGCACAGGAGGATGGCCATATCGCCGCGCTGGCGCAGCAGGCGGATGACGTTGCCGATATCTTTGATGATGGAAGGTTGGATGCCTTCGGTAGGCTCATCGAGGATGATTAGTTTCGGTTCCGCCAGCAGTGCGCGGGCGATGGCCAGCTGCTGCTGCTGGCCGCCGGACAGGTCGCCGCCGCGCCGGTGCAGCATCTCTTTCAACACCGGGAATAGTTCGTAGACTTCGCCCTTGATCGTGTGCGCCTTCTTGCCGCTATGCGTGGCGAGGCCCATCAACAGGTTCTCCTCCACCGTCAGGCGCGCGAAAATTTCGCGGCCCTGCGGCACGTAGGCGATGCCGGCCCGCGCGCGCTGGTGTGGCGCGAGCCTGGTGATGTCGCGCCCTTCCAGCTTCACGCTGCCCGCAGATACAGGCAGTACGCCCATCAGGCATTTCAGCAGCGTGGTTTTGCCGACGCCATTGCGGCCCAATAGCGCCGTGCACTTGCCCTTCTCCAGTTCCATCGACACGCCGCGCAAGGTATGCGCAGCACCGTAGTATTGGTTGATTTTTTCGACTTGCAGCATAGCGTTAGCGTCCCAAATAGACTTCGATTACCCGTTCATCGGCCTGCACTTCGTCCATGCGGCCTTGCGCCAGCACGGAGCCTTCGTGCAGCACTGTCACTACGCCTTGCTGCGCGATCTCGGTAACGAAGGCCATATCGTGTTCGACCACCATGATGGAGTGCTTGCCACGCAATTCGTTCAGCAGTTCCGCCGTGCGCGCGGTTTCGGCATCAGACATACCGGCTACAGGTTCATCCAGCAGGATCAACTGCGGCTCCTGCATCAGCAGCATGCCGATCTCCAGCCACTGCTTTTGGCCGTGCGACAGCAAGCCCGCCAGGCGCTGTTCGCTGCCATTCAAGCGTATCAGCTTGAGGATCTCTTCAATCTTGCCGCGCTGCTCGGATGACAGGCGAGCAAACAGCGTAGGCCGCACGCGCTTGTCCATCTTCATCGCCAGTTCCAGATTCTCAAACACCGTGTGCTGTTCAAACACGGTAGGACGCTGGAACTTGCGGCCGATGCCCGCATGCGCAATCTCATGCTCGCTCATGCGGCTCAAGTCCATGGTCTGGCCGAAGAAGGCCGTGCCGGAAGTCGGCCGCGTTTTGCCGGTGATTACGTCCATCATGGTGGTCTTGCCCGCGCCATTCGGCCCGATGATGCAGCGCAGTTCACCGACCGAGATATCGAGACTCAGTTTGTTCAACGCGCGGAAACCATCGAACACCACGCTGATCTCTTCCAGATACAGGATGGCGCCGTGCGTGGTGTCCAGCCCTTGCAGCGCAATGCGCCCGTCGTTCATGGAACTCATGCCTGCTCCTTGCGTACCAGTCCTGCCAATCCGCGCGGCAGATAGCGCGTAACCAGGATGAAGATCAAACCCAGTGCGAACAACCACAGGTTGGGGAAGGCGCCGGTGAACCAGCTTTTCAAGCCATTCACCGAGAACGCGCCGATCACGGGGCCGAGCAGCGTGCCACGGCCGCCAACCGCCGCCCAGATCACCATCTCGATCGAATTGGCCGGCGACATCTCGGACGGATTGATAATGCCCACCTGCGGCACGTACAACGCGCCCGCAATCCCGCACAGCACCGCCGACAGCGTCCACACAAAGAGCTTGAACCACAGTGGGTTGTAACCGATGAACATCAGCCGCGATTCCGAATCGCGCACCGCTTGCAGCACGCGCCCCAACTTGGACGTGACGATCCAGCGGCACAGCAGCAGCGCACCGACCAGCACCAGTAGCGTGATCAGGTATAGCGCCGCCTTGGTGCCCGGCGCGCTAATCGAAAAGCCCAGTATCCGCTTGAAGTCCGTGAAGCCGTTATTTCCGCCAAAGCCGGTGTTATTGCGGAAGAACAGCAGCATGAAGGCATACGTCATGGCCTGCGTGATGATCGAGAAATACACGCCCTTGATCCTCGAACGGAAGGCAAAGAAGCCGAACACGAAGGCCAGCACGCCGGGCACCAGCACCACCAGCGCCAGCGCAACCCAGAAGCTGTCGGTGCCGCTCCAGTACCACGGGTAGGCTTTCCAATCGAGGAAGACCATGAAGTCCGGCAGGTCACTTTGATACACGCCTTCCCTGCCGATGGAGCGCATCAGGTACATGCCGTGTGCGTACGCGCCGAGCGCGAAGAACACGCCGTGGCCCAGTGACAGAATGCCCGCATAGCCCCACACCATATCGAGCGCCAACGCCGCCAGCGCGTAGCACATGAATTTACCGATCAGGCTCACCATGTAGCTAGGCACATGCAGCGCGTGGCCGTCGGCAAAGAAGAGATTCAGCAGCGGCAGCGCCGCCAGCAGCACGGTGACGGCAACGATGCCGCTCCACGCCTTGCGCGAAAACAGAGTTGGATGGTTCATTCAGCGCTCCTGCCTTTCATGGCGAACAGCCCTTGCGGACGCTTTTGGATAAAGATGATGATGAAGATCAGGATGGCGATTTTGGCCAGCACGGCGCCGGCCACCGGCTCTAGGAATTTATTGGCTTCACCAAGGCCCAGCGCTGCGATCACGGTGCCGGCCAGTTGGCCCACGCCGCCCAGCACCACCACCATGAAGGAGTCGACGATGTAGCCTTGGCCGAGGTCTGGCCCGACGTTCCCCAGCTGCGACAAGGCCACGCCGCCCAGGCCTGCAATGCCGGAACCGAGGCCAAAGGTCATCATGTCGATCTTCGCGGTGGACACGCCGACGCAGCCGGCCATGCGGCGGTTCTGCATCACGGCGCGCACGAACAGGCCGAGACGCGTTTTATTCAGGATCAGCCACACGCCGCCGACCACCAGCGCGGCAAATACGATGATGGCGATGCGGTTATAGGCCAGCACCAGCGATCCAAGCACCGTCACGCCGCCCGACATCCACGCCGGATTCGCCACCTCGACGTTTTGCGCGCCGAAGATGGTGCGCACGGCTTGCATCAGTATCAGGCTGATGCCCCAGGTGGCGAGCAGGGTTTCCAATGGGCGGCCGTAGAGCCAGCGGATCACGGTGCGTTCGAGCGCGATGCCGACTAGCGCCGTTACCACAAAGGCTGCTGGCAGCGCAGCGGCCAAATACCAGTCCAACGCGTCCGGCATCCAGCGGCGGAACGCCAGTTGGCACAAGTAGGTGGTGTATGCGCCGATCATCAGCAGCTCGCCGTGCGCCATATTGATGATGCCCATCAGACCAAAAGTGATGGCGAGGCCCAGCGCCGCTAGCAGCAGCACGCTTGCCAGCGAGATGCCGTAGAAGACATTGCCGATGAATTCAGTGCGAGCGAGGCGGCTGTCCAGTGCTTGCAGTGTTTGAGCTGCGGCCACGCGCACGCTGGCGTCGGGATCTTCGGTCAGCATGGTTTGCAGTTGCGGGCGCAGGCTGGCGTTGCTGCTGCCGGCTAGCGCTTCGACTGCGCTGCGGCGTTTTGTGACGTCCGGCGATTGGAGATTGGCGGTGGCGGCGACCAGGCGCAGCAACTCGCGCACCTCGGCGTCGGTTTCTTTGCCGAGGGCTTTTTCGATCAGGGGAGCTTGTGCGAGTGTGGCGCTTTTTTGCAGTTCGGTGACGGCGGCGAGGCGTTGCACGCGGTCTGGGGAGAACATCTTGAGTGCGGACAGCGCTTCGTCAATGGCGCCGCGCAGGCGGTTGTTGACCATTAGGCCGTCAAGTCCTTCGGGCAGCGGGCCGATGGCGCCGGTGGCGACGTCGGTGGCTTTATCGTCGGTGACGAAATACAGCTTACCGTCTGGCGCGGTGTAGACGTCGCCGGATTGCAGCGCAGTGAGCAGGCGCGTGGCGTCGTCATTGGCCAGTGCGCCGATCTTGGCGATGGCTTCAACGCGGGCGTCGGGATCGTCGCCGGCCAGCGGCGCCAGTAACCCGGGGGCGATGCCAGCGCAGGCCGCGCGGGCAAAACACAGGCAAGCGATCAGAAATAGTTTGCGTAACATGATATCGATCCAGTATGCGGCAATCGTGAAACCCGCACTGCGGCGAACTGGGGTCTGACCCCTCTGGGGTCAGACCCCGCCACTTAGGGTTAGGGCGCGGCTCAATCAGAGTTTTTGCTTGCCCTCGTTACCCGGGATGTACGGGCTCCAGGGATTGGCGCGCACTGGCCCCGGCGTTTTCCATACGACGTTGAACTGGCCATCCGGGCGGATCTCGCCGATGAACACCGGCTTATGCAAGTGGTGATTGGTCGCATCCATGGTCAGCGTGAAGCCCGACGGCGCTTTGAAGGTCTGGCCGCCCATCGCCGCGATCACTTTATCGGTGTCGGTCGACTTGGCCTTCTCCACCGCCTGCGCCCACATATGAATGCCGACGTAGGTCGCTTCCATCGGATCGTTGGTCACCACCGTGTTCGCATTTGGCAGCTTCTTGGCGACCGCATACGCTTTCCACTTCTTGATGAAGTCCGTGTTCACCGGGTTCTTCACCGACTCGAAGTAGTTCCACGCCGCGAGGTGGCCCAGCAGCGGCTTGGTGTCCACGCCGCGCAGTTCTTCCTCACCCACCGAGAACGCCACCACCGGCACATCGGTCGCCTTCAAGCCGGCGTTGCCCAGCTCTTTGTAGAACGGCACATTCGAATCGCCGTTGATGGTCGAGATCACGGCCGTCTTGCCGCCCGCTGCAAACTTCTTGATATTGGCGACGATGGTCTGGTAATCCGAGTGGCCGAACGGGGTGTACACCTCGTCGATATCACTATCCTTCACGCCTTTGCTTTTCAGGTAAGCGCGCAGGATCTTGTTGGTGGTGCGTGGATAAACATAGTCAGTCCCCAGCAGCACGAAGCGCTTGGCGCCGCCGCCTTCTTTGCTCATCAAATACTGCACCGCAGGAATCGCCTGCTGATTCGGTGCCGCGCCGGTGTAGAACACGTTCTTCTCCAGCTCTTCCCCTTCATACTGCACTGGATAGAACAGCAGCGAGTTCAGTTCTTTAAACACCGGCAGCACCGATTTGCGCGACACCGAAGTCCAGCAGCCAAACACCACCGACACTTTGTCCTGCGCGATCAAGCCGCGCGCTTTTTCTGCGAACAGCGGCCAGTTGGAGGCCGGATCCACCACCACCGGCTCCAGCTTCTTGCCCAACACGCCGCCCTTTGCGTTGATTTCATCGATGGTCATCAAGGCCACGTCTTTCAGCGACGTCTCCGAGATCGCCATGGTGCCGGACAGCGAGTGCAGGATGCCGACCTTGATGGTGTCCGCAGCGTGGGCCTGCGCACCAGCGGCCAGCAGCGCGGTAGCGGCAGCGATGCGGCTCAGGGTGCCGATAAAGTTACGACGATTTTGCATAGGTAAGCTCCGTGGTGGTTAATCAGTATTGAAGTTGCAGCGCGATCGAGAACTTGTCGTTGTCCGCTGCGCCGGTGATCTTGGTCTTCGAGTACACGGCGCTGATCTGCGCGTTGTAGCCGTCGATGATGTAGTTGGTGCCGACGTCATACTGCTTGGTGTCGATGTTGGTGTCGGCGGCGAACTTCTGCCAGCGCACGAACGGTTGGAATTTGCCCCATCCGGCTTTGTCTTCGAAAATGTAGGAAGCGCCGGCCGAATAAGCCTTGCCCTGCTCGGCCTTGATGATGTCGTCGGTGTCGTACTTGTACCAGGCCGCTTCCACCGCAAACGCGCCCGCGCCCTTGATGCGCTTCTCCAGCAGGAAGTCGACGTTGTAGGAGCTGTAGTCGCCGACCTTGCCGACCGTGAGGATACCGTCCTTCTGCGAACGGCCCGCCACGCCGATGGCGAGGATGTCGGCGCCGCCGAGGTAATTGCCGGTGCCGTAGTAGCCTGGCTCCGCGTCCCAGAAGTCGTACTGGATGCGGCCTGCGTACATCAAGGCGTCATCGGCCTTGATGCCGGCTGCCTTGGCCTGGTTCTGCGTCAGCGAGCCGATGCCGAAGGTGTGGCCTTCAAACGCGCCGAACGAGTAGCCGAGACGCCCGCCGTCGCCGGCATTGCCCCACACGACCACGCCGTCGTCACGGCCGCGGAAGATGCCGCCGTTGTAGCCGTAGCGCGAGGCTACGCCGGCCCAGTAGCCGCCGCCCAGCGAATAATAAGGGCCGGCCATGTTGGCGCGGTCGGACGGCGACAGCAAGCGGCCCGCCCAGATATTGAACTCCGGCGAGAAGGCGAATTGGCCGGCCGCGTCCAGCACGCGGATTTTGTCGCCGTCCCACTCGGTGTTGAACATGCCCTTGATGTTCTTGTTCAGCGAAGCGCCGAAGAACAAGCGGCCGCTGTCGAGATTAAAGTCGTTGGAACGGCCGCCGTCCGGCGCGCCGTTTTCGGCGCTGGTGTAGCTCTCGCGCAGGCCGAAGCCCACGCTGACCGATTTGTCTTGACCGAAGTTGACGGTCGCGCCGGCGTAGGCATTGCCGATCGCCGCCACCGCTGCTGCCGCCAGCAGCCCTTTGCACCCTCGCTTGACTCGCATCTGGATCCCCTTTTTTGGTTGGCTAGTTAATCTGTTGCCAAGATTAGCCAGTGCGCACTGTCGGAGAAATACGTCGAATAACGTAGGTGTTGCGTATGTGTGCAAAAAAATAAGTCAAAAAACTAACAAAGAAATACGCTTATGTATTATCTTTAAATAAATTCTCATTATTTTTTTGCAAGGTATTTTCCGTGCAACCAAGCTTCCATTTCGAAAGTGGTATTAGCGCCGGCACGCTGGGCGCGGTCATCGTTGGCGCCGGCCCGGCGGGACTGGGGCCGCTGATGGCCGCGCGTGGCCAGGGCACGCTGACGGCGCTGATGGATGGCGGCCTGGCGGTGCTCGATCACAGTCCGCAGATCGGCCCCGGCGAGCTGGGACGCTACGCGATTCGCTCGGACAGTTTTGCCGACAGCTTCCTCGCGCCGGCCGCGCTGGAAGGCTTGCCGTCATTGGCGCCGCTGCTGCGCCATGGTGCGGGCCAACAGCTGGAGCAGCAGCGCGGCGGGCCGGTGCCGCTGTCCACCGTGGCCGATTTCATGGCCGATGTCGGCCGCCATTTGCGCACCTGGCTCGATCAGCATGACTACGATCCCTTCATCTGCGGCGCGACTGCCTTGCATGCGCATCGCCAGTCCGATGGCGCCTGGCTGACCACTTATCGCAATGCCGATGGCGGCACTTCCGGCATCCGCAGCCGCCATGTGGTATTAGCCACCGGCGCAGCGCAATCGCGCGCCGCATTGGAACATGCGACGGTGGCGGGCCTGCCGCTGTTGCCGCGCTTTGGCGACAAGACCGTGCTGTCCGGCGAGTTGCTGGCGCACGGCGGCAAGGCGCTGCTGGCGCAGCGGCTGCAGGGCAAGCGCGCGCCGCGCGTGGTGGTGGTCGGCGGCTCGCACAGCGCCATGTCCAGCGCCCTGGTCTGCCTTCAGCACTGGGATGCGGAAGAACAGCGGCAAGGCCGCGTCACCATTCTGCACCGCCGCCCGTTCCGCATTACCTACGCCACGCCGGAGATTGCGCGCGCCGAGGGCTATCACGATTTCACGCCGGACGATATCTGCCCGCGCAGCGGCCGCGTGTTCCCGCTGGCCGGGATGCGCAGCGACTCGCGCCATCTGCTGCGCCGCTACTGGTCGCTGGGCGATGCGCCGCCGGAACCCCGCTTGCAGTTGCTATCGCTAGATCAGCATGCGCAGCAGGCAGCAGATTTGCTGGAAGAGGCGGATTTAATCGTGGCGGCGCTGGGCTATCGGCCGCGCGCCCTGCCCTTGTATGAACGCGACGGCCAAGGGATCGCTTTGCAAAGCGAGCGTGCCGGTGCCGCACTAGTCGATGACCGCAGCCGCGTACTCGATGGCGCCGGACAGCCGGTTCGCGGCGTCTACGCGCTGGGTCTATCTGCCGGCTACCCGATGGCCGGCGTGCACGGCGAACCGAGTTTTCGCGGCGAGGCCAACGGCCTGTCGCTGTGGCACGGCGCCATCGGCGCGGACATCGTCAATCAGATATTGGCACATCAACCTCACCGTGAAGACGAAAGGATCAAGGTATGAGCACCGCGCATCACCTGTCTATGCTGGCGTCATTGGCGCCGTGGTTCCATGTGAAGCCGCATGCGCTGCACGTGGCGGGCACGCTGGACGTGGCGCGCCTGGCGGCGGCGCGGCTGGTGACGGAGCTGGCGGCTTTGCTGCAACAGAAGCAGCACGTGGTGCTGACACCGTCCGTCGGCCGCACCATGACGCCGATCTTCGAGGTGCTGCGGCAGGACTACCGTCACACGATTGAATGGCAGCGCGTGATCTGCTTCCAGATGGACGAATACGCGGGCATGCCGAGCAGCGATCCGGCCAGCTTTGCGTACTCGCTGCGCCGCGATTTTATCGAGCCGATGGGCATAGCGCGCTTTGAGCATTTTTACGATGGCGATGGCGCTTGCAAGGCAACGCCCAGGGAGTACGAACACAAGCTGCGCCAGTTGGGGGGCATCGATTGCGCCTTGCACGGCGTGGGCCGCAACAGCCATATCGGCTTCAATGAACCGCGGCAGTCGGTACGCTTGAGCAGCGGCGTGGTGCGCCTTAGCCCTGCCACGCGCGCGGCCAACCGGGTCGATTTCCAGTACGGCGCGAGCCTCGGCCTGCGGGTGCTGCGCGAGGCGCGTTCATCCATCGTGGTGATGCTGGGCGAGGAAAAGCGCGACGCCTGCTATCAATTGCTGTTTGGCGGCGGCGGGCCGCAAGTGCCGGTGTCCGAGTTGCGCAGCTGCCCGCAGGTCAGCATCTTCATCGACTACGCGGCGGTGCCATGCAGCTTGTCCGACCGCGATTACCAGGCCACGCCTCCCGCGCGGCATGCGGCGCCGGCCTCCCTGGTTTAGCGCTCCCCGGCCGTAGAATAAGTCTGGCAAAATAACGGCTTATTTTTCGGGAAGACCATCATGACCATATTTGCCGCCCCAGTTTTCGACGCCACCGTGATTTATGACGGCCACGAACTATTCAAGGGCCAAGGCGCCGCCAAGGGCTGGGCTGAGAAGCTGGCCAAGGAACTGGAGTGCGAGATCGGCGTCGAGAAGATCGGCACCGGCTGGGTACTGACCGGCACCGTCGACGGCGAAGCCTGCCAATGGAGCATCGTCGGCCAGCGCCTCAAGCGCATGGATTAATCGATGAACTAATCGTGCGCTAGCGCACAATGCTGGTGTTTGGGCCGGCGTAGCATGCTCTTGTTCAGATCAAGAGGACTGCCATGAAACGCGACCTACACGCCGTGCTTCCCGCCCCTGCCCCGGTCGCCGCGCGGCAGGCCGGCCTGCGCTACGTCCACGATGACCAGCCGGGCATCTCCCGCCGCGCGCACGGCAAGCATTTTCGCTATCTCGACGCTGACGGCAACGCCGTCACCGATGAAGACACGCTGGCCCGCATCAAGGCATTGGTGATTCCGCCGGCATGGACTGATGTCTGGATCTGCAAGCACGCGCTGGGTCACCTGCAAGCCACCGGCCGCGATGCGCGCGGCCGCAAACAATACCGCTACCACGCCCGCTGGCGCGCGCACCGCGACGACGCCAAGTATGGCCGCATGCTCAGTTTCGGCAAGGCCCTGCCGAAGATACGGCTAGCGGCCGAGGAAGCGCTGCGCAAGCCCGGCCTGCCGCGCGAGAAGGTACTCGCCACTATCGTGATCCTGCTGGAGGCGACGCTGATGCGGATTGGGAATGAGGAGTACGCGCGCGAGAACAAGTCCTTCGGCCTCACCACGCTGCGCGAGCGCCACGTGCGGCTCGACGGCAGCACGGTGCAGTTCCGTTTTCGCGGCAAGAGCGGCGTACACCACGCGGTGGAGGTACACGACCGCCGCCTGGCCAACATCATCCGCCGCATCCGCGACCTGCCGGGACAAGAGCTGTTCCAGTACGAGGACGATGAAGGCAAGCCGCACGCCATCGACTCCGCCGACGTCAACGACTACCTGCAAGAAATTAGCGGCGCAGATTACACGGCCAAGGATTTCCGCACCTGGGCCGGTACGGTGCTGGCGGCGGCCGCCTTGCAAGCATACGAAAAATTCGACTCGGAGACGCAGGCCAAGAAGAACATCGTGCAGGCCATTGAGTCGGTCGCTCAAAAGCTGGGCAACACGCCGGCGATATGCCGCAAGTGCTACGTCCATCCGGCCATCATCGAGGCTTACCTCGGCGGCACGATACTGAGTCCGCCGGTGGAAGCGGCCGTCCTCGCGCTTTTGCAGCAGCGATTGGAGTAGAATAGCCCGACTATGCCACCAGCCCTGCCTTTCCCGATCCGCAAAGAGTGCCCGCCTGGCGCTTGTGTTTGCGGGCGCGATGAGTTGCTGGAGGCTTGGGAGCGCGAAGGTGCAGACATCCGCGTGCTGCGGCTGACGCGCGAGGAAGAGAAGCGGCTGATCGAGAAGATCGCAGCCGTAGCCACTTACGAGGAGCTCGGCCGCATTGAGCAGCGCTTGCAGGAGCTGCTGGGCATTACGCTCACCATCACGCCCAGCGCGCGCGGTGTTAGTACCGTCATGGGCCTGTCAATCAAACTGGCCGAGCAGCCGGGCCTGTGCCGCAAGACGCATGAGGCGCTGCCGGCCGCCATCCGCCGCTGCATGCGCGAGCATCCAGACATCGTCTACGCCCTGCTGAACGCCCGCGACCTGCTGGGCGATACCAGCTAGCCCGGATGCGCCAGCGCGGCGCCGGGCATGCTGCCTTCGCGGCTACCGTCCGGGTAGATGTCGTGGAATTTGCTGTAGTCCAGCACCCGCACATTACCCTCCATTTTGTCGGACAAAATATCCGCAAAGTGATGGCCGAAGAAGATGTGCTCCGCCGCGTAGGTCTGGCGCGCGTGGACGAAATCATTGAGCGTGTCGTCGGTGCCGGAGATGGCGACCGCCAGCGTGGTGCCTTCGCTCTGCAAGTCGTGCTGCGTCTTGCCGAACAGCGGGCTGGTTTCGTCGATCTTATGCAGGATAGTCCAGGTCAGCGCAAACACGCCGGAGTTTTCGCGCTCCAGTGTTAAATCGTAGAAGCGCGTGAAGACCTGTCCTTCCAGCGTGGTTTCGCGCCGCACCAGCGAGGCGCGCACCGAAGCTTCCAGGATCAAGTTGGCGCGCTCGTTCCCGGCCCGCAGCATCAAGGTCGGCACGCCGTTGAACGGCGTAATCACCGCCACGTTGGAGAACATGATGCGCGAGGTAGGACGCGAGAAGCGCGCGAACAACAAGCCTGTCACCGCCGCCACTTCCACCATGCCGAGCAAAATCTCGGTCGAAGCGACGATGTGGCCGTAGGTGGTGGCTGGATTCATATAGCCATAGCCGACCGTGGCCAGCGTTTCAATCGAGAAGAACACGCAATCCGGGAAGTAGCCGGGACGCGCGTTGGAGATCGAACCGGGCACCGCGTAAAAGGCCAGCGCAAACACCAAGTTGGTGATCAAGTACAGCGCACCAACCAGCAGGAAGAAGCGCGGCCAGCTCACGGTCAGCATCCAATGGTAGATGTCGCCCCAGTGCCAGCGGCTCACGCCCACGCGCTTGATGCGCGATGTCCCGAGCTGAAACTCGCCGCGCACCTGCCCCACGCGCGGCCGGATCGGTTGCTGCGGCGGTTGTGGCGTCATGGCGTCAATCGTCGTCGTTAGGATCGAGGCCGGGGAACATCACCTCGGTGAAGCCGAATTTGGAAAAGTCCTTGATGCGCATCGGGTACAGCTTGCCCAGCAGGTGATCCACTTCGTGCTGCACCACGCGCGCGTGGAAGCCGTCCACTTCGCGCTTGATCGGCTGGTTGTGTTCATCCACGCCTTCGTAGCGCAGCCTGGTGTAGCGCGGTACGCTGCCGCGCATGCCCGGCACTGACAGGCAGCCCTCAAACGCTTCTTCCATTTCGTCAGACAGCGGCGTCAGCACCGGATTGATTAATACCGTTTCCGGCACCTGCGGCGCATCCGGGTAGCGTGGATTGCTCTTGAAGCCGTAGATCACCAATTGCAGATTGACGCCGATCTGCGGCGCCGCCAAGCCCGCGCCATTGGCAGCGTGCATGGTGTCGAACATGTCGGCGATCAGTTCGCGCATGGCCGGCGTATCGAATTCGGTCACCGGTTCGGCCACGCGCAGCAGGCGCGGATCGCCCATCTTCAAAATTTCGCGGACAGTCATTTTGCTTCGCCGTTGATATTGCACTGGATATCGCGCAGGAACTGGCAGTAATCATCGCCGGTTTCCGCGTGCTTGAGGCCCATGGCGGTGGTGGCTTTGAGGTAGCCCAACTTGGAGCCGCAGTCGTAGCGGGTGCCGTCGTAGCGGTAGGCCAGCACGCGTTCATCTTTCATCAGCGCGGCGATACCGTCGGTCAGCTGGATCTCGCCACCGGCGCCGCTGCCCAGGTTTTCAAGATAGTCGAAGATACGGCCCGACAGCACATAGCGGCCCACCACGGCCAGCGTGGACGGCGCTTTCTCCGGCACCGGTTTCTCAACGATGCCGTGCACCAGTTCGAGCTTCGGCTGATACGCAGTGGCGCTGACGATGCCGTACTGGCGCGTGGCCTCGCGCGGCACTTCCTGCACCGCGAGGATGCTGGAGCGCTCGTAGGCATACAAGTCGGTCATCTGCGCCAGCACCGGCTTGACGCCGCTGGCGGTGTCCATGAAGTCGTCCGCCAGCAGCACGGCAAACGGCTCGTCGCCGATCACCGGACGCGCGCACAGCACCGCATGGCCGAGGCCCAGCGGTTCCGACTGGCGGATGTAGATGCAGTTGACGCTTTTAGGAATCACGTTGCGCACCAGTTCCAGCAGCTGCTGCTTGTTGGCCGCTTCCAGTTCCGATTCCAGCTCGTAGGCCTTGTCGAAGTGGTCTTCGATAGCGCGCTTGTTACGGCCGGTGATGAACACCATTTCGGTGATGCCGGCGGCGACCGCCTCTTCCACCGCGTACTGGATCAGTGGCTTGTCGACGATAGGCAGCATCTCCTTCGGCTGCGCCTTGGTGGCAGGGAGGAAGCGGCTGCCCAAGCCCGCAACAGGGAATACTGCTTTTTGAATTTTTGGCATGATTATTTATTTTTCTTCGAGTAGTGCGAGCAGTCCTGCTTCATCAAGAATCGTGACTTCCAATTCCTGCGCCTTGGCTAGCTTGCTGCCCGCATCCGCGCCAGCCACAAGGTAATGCGTTTTCTTCGATACGGAGCCGGATACTTTACCACCCTTCGCTTCGATCAGCGCTGCGGCTTGATCGCGGCCCATGGTTGGCAAGGTGCCGGTTAACACAAAGGTCTTGCCGGTCAGGTGGCCTTCGGCGGCGACGGTTTCCGGCAGTTGCGCCAGCAGGTCTACACGCAGCTTGTGCAACTGGATCACTTGCTGCTTGTTGCCCGGCGTTGCCATCCACGCTTCCAGCGATTCCGCCACCGCTGCCGGCAGCCCGAATACCGTGTACACCGGCAGATGCGCGAGCACCTCCAGCGTGACGTCCTGCTCGACCAGCTGCTTGCTGCGTGGCTCGGTCAGTTTGGGAATCGCCAGCGCGGCCATCAGCTTGACCGGGTCGAGCTTCTCGCGCAGCTTGGCGCTTGGCGCATGTTCGCCTTGCGGCGCCACGCCTGCGGCCAGCAGCGCGTCGATGGCTTCCTGATTCTTCGGCTCCGCGAAGAAGTCTGCGATGGAGTCGGCCACCACGCCGCCGATATCCGGGAGCACGCGCAGCAGCGCCGCCGGCACGCGGCGGATCAGGTCAAAGCGGCCGAGCCACTCGGCCAAGGTCTTGGCGGTGGATTCACCGACGTGGCGGATACCGAGCGCGAACAGCAGGCGCTCCAGCGGCGGGTTCTTGCTGGCGGCGATAGCTTCCAGCAGATTGTCCGCCCACTTGGTGGCGATCTTTCCCTGTGCGACCGTCTCCGGCGTAGTGCCGTCGCGTTCGTCGGCCAGACGCTTCATCTCCAGCAAGTCTTCCAGCTTGAGCGCATACAGATCGGCCACGCGCTGGACTTTCCCCGCTTCGACGAGGTTATCGATGTAACGGTCACCCAGGCCTTCGATGTCCATCATGCGGCGGCCGGCGAAGTGGCGGATGGCTTCCTTGCGCTGCGCTGAGCAGAATAAACCGCCGGAGCATCGGGCAATGGCCTCGCCCTCTTCGCGCACCACGTGCGAGCCGCACACCGGGCAGGTTTTCGGCAGCACGTAAGCTTCCGGTTCCGGCGAGGGACGGCGCTCCAGCACCACCGCCAGCACTTCCGGGATCACGTCGCCGGCGCGGCGCACGATTACCGTGTCGCCCACGCGCACGTCCTTGCGGCGCACTTCATCTTCGTTGTGCAGCGTGGCGTTGGTGACGTTGACGCCGCCCACGAACACGGACGCCAGGCGCGCCACTGGCGTAATCGCGCCGGTGCGGCCGACCTGCACTTCAATTGCCTGCACCACGGTCAGCGCTTCTTCCGCCGGGAACTTGTGCGCCAGCGCGAAACGCGGCGCGCGCGACACGAAGCCCAGCGTGCGCTGATCTTCAAGGCGGTTGGCTTTGTACACCACGCCGTCGATTTCGTACGGCATGGTCGGACGCGCTTCGCCGATCTGCTTGTAGTAGGCCATCAAGCCGTCGTAGCCGCGCACCACCGTGGCTTCCTTCGCCACCGGCAGGCCAAGCTCGCGATACCAGTCCAGCAGCGCGGAGTGCGATCCCGGGATATCGGCGCCCTCGAGGGCGCCGATGCCGTAAGCGAAGAAACTCAGTTTGCGCGATGCGGTGATGCGCGAGTCCAGCTGGCGCAGGCTGCCCGCCGCCGCATTGCGTGGATTGACGAATTCCTTCTGGCCCGCTTCGCGCTGGCGTTCGTTCATCGCTTCGAAGTCGCGCTTGAACATCAGCACTTCGCCGCGCACGTCGAGAACGGCGGGAGGATTATCGGTTTTCAGGCGCAGCGGAATGCTGCGGATGGTGCGGATATTGGTGGTGACATCTTCACCGGTATAGCCATCGCCGCGCGTGGCGGCTTGCACCAGCAGGCCGTCCACGTAGCGCAGATTGATGGCGAGGCCGTCGTACTTTACTTCGGCGGCGTACTCGATCAGCGCCGCGGTATCGAGGCCTTCGCGCACGCGGCGGTCGAAGTTTTCGATATCTTCGTCAGTGAAGCCGTTATTCAGCGACAGCATCGGCACCGTGTGGGTGACCTGATCGAACTGCGGCAGCGGCGCTGCGCCGACGCGTTTGGTCGGCGAGTCCGGCAGCGCCAGCTCTGGATGTTCTTCTTCAAGCTTTTGCAGCTCGATAAACAGCTTGTCGTACTCCGCGTCCGGGATGGTGGGCGCGTCTTCCACGTGATAGGCGTGCAAATGCCGGTTCAGCTCCGCGCTGAGTTCTGCGATGCGCGTTTTGAAATCTACTTCCGTCATTACCAAACCTTCTTAGCTGAACAAACGCAGCGCGCGGGTGGAGCCGGCCGGGATGTCGGCATCGTTCATCTCGGCGTAAAAATCTTGTACCTGACCAGCGATCTCCGTCAGTGCGGCGTCGGACAAAGGCTGGTTGTAGTCGTCCACGATGGTGGCGTCCAGGCGCGCCACCAGCGACTTGGCGCAAGCAACCATGGCGCCGAAGCCGTCACGGGCCGGTGCTACGCACGGCACGTCCAGCAGCAGTGTCAAACGGGCCGTGGTTTCCTCGGCCGGCGTGACATTGGTCGACAGCGAGAACAGGAAGCTGCCTTCGCCGTCCGGCATCACGAAGCGGCCATCAGGACGCACGTCGAAGCCCTGCTTTTCCAGGGCGCCGATCAAGGTGGTGATCGACCATGGCGCACCATTGGTTTGCAGGTTGACGCCCAGCTGCGCGTCGTGACCGGCGACAAAGCGGTGCAGATTGCGCGCTTCTGCCATCACTTCCATCATGTCCGGGATCACCGGCTCGGCGCCGATTTCGTCGGCCATGGCGCGCAGGCGCGTTACCAGTTCCGAGTATTCGAGTTCATTGAGCGCGGTGCTGCGGCTGGCCAGTTGCACGCCGCCTTGCAGTTCGGTGTAGACGCCGCCGTGGGCGATCGGTTCCCAATCGCCGCTCACGGCTTTGCCGATGTAGTGCACTGGCTTGTTGCCGACCATGCGCAGGGTTTGCAGTACCGGCAGCAGCTTGTCGCCGCGCGCAGGCGCTTCCAGCGATAGCGGCAACAGGCAATCGATCAGCGGGTCAACCAGGGCCGTGGCCTGTTCCGCCGCCGCTGCTGATGCAGCGTTGGCGCGGGCGGCCAGTGCGTCTTCGCTGGCTGGCTGGCCGGCTTCGTCGTCGGTGGTGAATTCCGCGGCCACTGCGCTCAGTGCCGCCGCTGCCGCAGCAGCTTCGCCGCCTGCCACGCCGGGCGTTGCGCTGTCGAGCGAGAAGCTCGGTTCCTGACGCGCGACTGCATCGTCGCCGGTGCGCATCAGCACATCGTCATGGTCGGACGAGAAAGCGCGTTCCACGCTTTTCTTGGCCTTGTATTCCTGGATTTTGTTGTACGTGAAGACGCCGGCGACAAACACGCCGGCGGCCGCGATTAAACTGAGTTGAAGATCTGTCATGCTGCTTGAGCCTCGGAAGCGAAGTTTGCGGCGGATTCCATATCCACCGCCACGATGCGCGATACACCTTGTTCCTGCATCGTCACACCGATCAGTTGATTGGCCATCTCCATCGCAATCTTGTTGTGCGAGATGAAGAGGAATTGAGTATGTTCGGACATGCGTTTGACCATGCGGCAGAATCGCTCGGTATTGGCGTCATCCAGCGGCGCGTCGACCTCGTCGAGCAAGCAGAATGGCGCGGGATTCAAGCGGAACATGGAGAACACCAGCGCGGTGGCGGTCAGCGCTTTTTCACCGCCGGACAGCAGGTGAATGGTGGCGTTCTTCTTGCCCGGCGGCTGGGCCATGACCTGCACGCCGGAGTCCAGGATTTCGTCGCCGGTCATGATCAGCTTCGCCTGGCCGCCGCCGAACAGAATCGGGAACAGCTCGGAGAAGTGACCGTTGACGCGGTCGAAGGTGTCTTGCAGCAGATCGCGCGTCTCCTTGTCGATCTTGGTGATGGCGTCTTCCAGCGTGTTGATCGCTTCCGTCAAATCCGCGTTTTGCGAATCGAGGAAGTTCTTGCGCTCGGAAGCGGTGGCCAGTTCGTCCAGCGCCGCCAGGTTGACCGCGCCCAGCGCCGAGATGGCGTTGGTCAGGCGCGTGACTTCACCCTGCAAGTACGATGCCTTCATATCGGGATGCAGCTTCTCGGACAGCGCCGCTTCGTCGGCCTGCACCTCGGCCAGTTGCGCGGCAAACTGCTCCTGGTTCAGGCGCGCGGCCTGCTCCTTCAGCTGCATCTCCATGATCTTGTCGCGCTGCGGTTGCAGCGCGCGCTCGGTCGACATGCGGCCTTCCTCGAACAAACGCAGTTGCTGCGCGATTTGATCGAGTTCGTGGCGCGCGTCGGACAGCGCTTTTTCTTGGGTGGTGCGGCGATCCAGCAGCTCCTGCAAGCCTTCGTTGGCCGTGCCCTGTTCGAGGCCTTCCAGCTCCATGCGGCCGGACTCGATGCTCTCCGTGACCTGCGCCACTTGCGCCGTCGCAGTAGCGATATTGCGGCGGAATTCTTCGATCTTGCTGCGCTGGGTTTTCTCTGCGAACTGCACTTCCTGCGCGGCGCGTTCGAGGTCGCGCAAGGCTTCGCGGGCGTCGGCGAGGCGCTGCTCCTTTTGCATAAAGTCGGTCTGGCCGTCTTCGTGCTCGCCTTGCAGATTGCCGAGTTCCATGTCGAGCTGCTCGAATTTCTCTTCCGACTCCAGCTTGATCTGCGTTTGCTCTTCTTCCTGCGCGGCGATTTCGGCCAAGTCAGTTTCGATCTGCGTGCTGCGCTGGTTGAAGCGCGCTTCAATTTCGGACAGCTTCACCACTTCCAGTTGCAGCGTGTGCACCGACGATTGCAGGCTTTGCAGCTTGGCGCGGTACTCGGTCAGGCGGCGCGTCAGTTCCGTCACTGCGGCTTCCGCGCGCACCGAGCGCGAACGCGCTTCGTCGGCCAGCATCTGCTGCGCGCGCAGCTGCTTGGTGATGTTTTCGATTTCCTGCTGGCGTCCCAGCATGCCGTCTTGTTCAGAGTCGGCGGCGTAGAAGCGCACGCTGTTCTGCGTCACCACGTGACCTTGACGCGTGATGATCGAGCCGCCAGCAGGCAGCTTGGCGCGGTCGGCAAACGCTTCCGCCGTATCGTCGGCGATGTAGACGTTGTGCAGCCAGTCTTGCAGCAAGCCGCGCAGACCGGGATCGTTAATCTTCAGCAGATTCAGGAAAGGCTTGAGGCCGGGCGCTTCCACCGGTGCAGGCGGCACCGCGGTCGACGGCGCAAACAGCGCCAGCTTGGCCGGCGGCGCATCGCTGAAGAAGGCCTTGGCCCACTCGATATTCGACATTTGCAGCGCCGAGGTGCGCTCACGCAGCACCGATTCCAGCGCCGGCTCCCAGCCGCTTTCGATATTCAGTTTTTGCCACAAGCGCGGCAGCGATTCCAGCTCGTGCTTTTGCAACCATGGCGTGACCTTGCCTTGCGTTTGCACGCGCTCCTGCAACTGGCGCAGTGCGTTCAGGCGCGCTTCCAGCTGGGCGTTGGCGGCGGTTTCCGCGTTGACCTGCTGCTGCGCTTCCTGGCGCTCCTGCTCCAGCTTTGGCTGCTGCTCGTGCGCTTCTTCCAGCAGGAAGGTTTGTTCTTCCAGCGCTTGCTGTTTCTCTTCCAGTTGCAGGCGCAGATTCGACAAGTGCGCGCTGTCCGGCAGGCTTAAACCACTCTTCTCTTGTTGCAGGCGCTCGCGCCGCACGGCCAGGCCGTTCAAGATGTTGTTGGCGTTGCGCTGGTGCGCCGATTCCAATTCCAACTGCTGCTGCGCTTGCATAATGCGCGAGCGCGATTCGGTGCTCTTGGTCTGCGCTTCCTTCCACGCTTGTTCCAGCATCGGCAGCGACTCGGCCTTTTGCTCGGCCATCACTTGCGCTTCTTCGACCTTGGCGCTCAGTTCTTCCAGATTGAATTCGGCTTCTTCGATTTGCTCGTTGCCCTCGGTGGCTTGACGCTGCCATTGATCGCGCTGCGCGGTCAGCGCGGCCAACTGCGCTTGCAAGCGGCTGCGCGATTCGACCACGAACTTGATCTGCGCTTCGAGGCTGCCGATTTCGGCATTGGTTTGATACAGCGCGCCTTGCGCAGTGTGCAGGCGGTCGCCGGCAGCAAAGTGCGACTGGCGCATCTGTTCCAGCGACAGCTCGACGTTGCGCAGCTTGGCGGTCTGTTCTTCCAGATCGTTCTGCGCTTGCTCGACTTCGCGGAAGTATTTTTTCTGCTCGTTTTCAGCTTCTACCTTGCGCAGCAGCCAAAGCAGCTTTTGCTTCTCTTCCTGATCCGCTTGCAGCTGGTGGAATTTGGTGGCGACGGCGGCCTGGCCTTCCAGCTTTTCCAGGTTGGAGTTCAGTTCGCGCAGAATGTCTTCGACGCGCAGCAGATTTTCGCGCGTGTCGTGCAGGCGGTTCTCAGTCTCCCGGCGGCGCTCTTTGTACTTGGAGACGCCGGCCGCTTCTTCGAGGAACACGCGCAGTTCTTCCGGGCGCGATTCGATAATCCGCGAGATCATGCCCTGACCGATAATCGCGTAAGCGCGCGGGCCAAGGCCGGTGCCGAGGAAGATGTCTTGAATGTCGCGCCGGCGCACCGGCTGGCCGTTGATGTAGTAGGTCGACGTGCCGTCACGCGTCAGCGTGCGCTTGACGGCGATTTCGGCATACTGGCCCCACTGCCCTGCGGCCTTGCCCGCGTTGTTATCGAATACCAGCTCCACCGACGAGCGCCCGGCCGGTTTGCGGTGGGTCGAGCCGTTGAAGATCACGTCCTGCATCGACTCGCCGCGCAGCTCCGAAGCCTTGGATTCGCCCAGCACCCAGCGCACCGCATCGATGATGTTCGACTTGCCGCAACCGTTGGGCCCAACTACGCCGACCAACTGACCCGGAACCTGAAAATTGGTAGGATCAACGAAAGACTTAAATCCCGACAATTTGATGGAAGATAGACGCACGTTGTTATCTGGAGTGTGGGCTGGAAAAGTTCACAATAATACCATTTTGTGCATAGCTTAAGGCCGGAAAACGCGCAACGTTGCAGCGGCGTCAGTCGAGCGGCGACTTCGGTTGACGCCACATATTGCGGGTGTAGGGCTGGTCGCGGCCGGACAGGTAAAGCGCGGCCTTGGTAATCCACTGTTCGGCCGGGATCGGCTCGACCTGCGGCGCCACCAGCAGCACCGGGATGCACAACAGCACCAGCAGGCGGCTCAAGGCCATGTGGTGCTCGGTGCTGGCGTACCAGATGAAGATGCCGGCCACGGCCAGCCCCAGCAGGCAGCCGGTCAGCGCTTCGGACGGCGGGTGGGCGCGCACGTAGACGCGCGAGATGGCAATCAGCACGGCCAGCAGCACGCCGGCAGCGGTGCCGAGCCAGCGGAGGTGCGACGGCGAGGAACGGGTAGCGAGGAAGCCGGCCACCGGGAACACGGCGGCGGCACGCATGGCATGGCCGCTGAAGCCGGCGAATTCCACCGAGGCGACGCCGACGCCCCAGCCGATGAAAGCCATCTTGGTCGCCACCACCAGCGCCATGCCGGCGCCAAACAGGCCGAGCCAGATAGCGGTCAAGCGCCACGATTTCCCCGCCAGCAGCCACACCACGATGGCGACGCCGATCGGGCCCGTCACCGCGAGGCTGCCAATTACACTCAACCAATGCCACCACATCATCATTTACCGCCAGCTCCTTGTATTTTGCACTGCAGCACGCATTAAAACACATGCCCGTGTATTCTGGCGAACATTTACCTTAATGCAATATTAAATAGCTATGGCATACTGGCGCGATGTTAAAAATACTCGGTAAATCAAGCTCGATTAATGTGCGCAAGGTGTTGTGGACTTGTGCGGAAATTGGCGTGCCCTACGAATTGGAACAGTACGGCAATGGCTTTCTGCCGACCGGTACGCCGGAGTTTCTTAGTCTGAATCCTAACGGCATGGTGCCGGTCATCATTGATGAGGGGCAGGCGCTGTGGGAGTCCAATACGATTTGCCGCTATCTGGCCGTTAAGCATGGCCGCTCCGATTTGCTGCCGGTAGGACCAATGGCGCGGGCGCAGGTGGAAAAATGGATGGACTGGCAGGCGACGGAGCTGAATAACGCGTGGCGTTATGCCTTCATGGCACTGGTGCGCCGCAGCCCGGCGCATACCGATGCCGCAGCCATCGCCGCCAGCGCAGCCGAGTGGAATCGCTTAATGACCCTGCTAGATGCGCAGCTGGCCCGCACCAACGCCTACGTGTGCGGCGATCGATTCACGCTGGCCGACATCGTGCTGGGCCTGTCGCTGAACCGCTGGCTCTCGACGCCTATCGAGCGTCCTGCACTGTCGGCCGTGGAGGCTTGGTTCGAGCGCCTGGCCGCTCGCCCAGCCTACATCCAACACGGCGCCAATGGGGTGCCTTGACGGGGTTGACGTAGCTGGGTCTTAAAAGCACGCGGCACCAACCCACCCCGCACACCGCTGCGGCCAGGGTCAGACCCCATACGGGGTCTGACCCTTTCGTTCGGGGTGCTTTTTAGGATGGGAGCTTGATGCTAACTGTACTCATCTTGAGTACCCCGCCAAACATCTAACCGACCGCAGCGGCCGTAATTGACGCGTCGTTGCCGGCGCTGCGGGACAGGGCTTGCGACAACGCGACGGTGACCACGCCGTCGCTGCGCACGGCGTGGGCGCTGCCTTCGCGGAAGCGCTTGGCCAACTCTTCCCCGGACATGGAGAACGCTTCCTGCCGCGCGGCGGTGGCGAAGATGTAGAGCGTGCGGCGGGGGCTAATCCACGCTAGTTTGACTTTGCGGTTAGCGCCACCCTGCTCGTCTGCGAATTCCAGCCACATGCCGCGTACTAGACTGTCGACTTCGATGATCGCGTCTTCCTCATCCTCATCCAGTGGCGGCTGTTCGGCGCGGGCTTTTTCTTCGGCTTCTGCTTTGGCTTGCAGTTGCAGGCGGCGCTCTGCCGCTTGCTGCGCGACCTGCATCGAAATTTCCACTTGACGCTCAGGCGACATTTCCAACGGCGCGCGCACGATGGAAGCGTGGCATTCGGCCAGTTCGGCAAAGAATTGCAGGCGGTCGGCGTCTTGCCATTTGATGACGTCGAGCCACTTGTTGAGCGTGGAGAGCAGGCCCGGCAGCTTGGCGATCAGTTGCTTGCGGTCTTCCGGCTTCAGTTTGGGACGCACGCTCCAGATCAGGTCGTCCATGGTCTTGGTGGCGCTGTTGACGGCGCCCGGTTTCTCGTCTTCGATGCTGTAGGCGATGGTCAGCACCGAGACCCAGCGCTGCTCAAGGAAGGCTTCCACCACGGCGATCACCTCGCCGGTGCCAATGCGCAAGGCGACGGCGTTCTTGGCCAGCTTGTTCGACTCGGCCATTTTCTCTTGCTTGAGCGCCGCCGCGATCGGCGCGGCGATGGCGGCGGCGGCCGCTTTTTCTTCGGCCTGTATGGACGCTTCCAGTTCGTTGACGGCCTCGGTGAAAACCGACAGCTCCTGCTCGTAGTCGCGGCCGACGCGGTCGACACTGCGCTGCATCGCCTGGAATAACGGGTCGTCCGGGCCTTTGCGCTGCTCCCAGCCCATGCGCGAGAGCAGTTCCAGCAGGCGGCGCGCCGGGTGGGCTTCCTGGAAGAAGAAGTTTTTATCGACCAGTGCGGCTTTCAGGACGGGAATTTGCAGGAAACGGATCAGTTCGCGGATTTCGGCCGAGATGCTCTGGTCGCGGAAGACGGTGTCGAACACAGCGGAAAGCAGGTCGATGGTCGACTCGTCGGCGCGCGTCAGGCTGCCTTGCGGCATGGCTTGCTTGAGGTTGGGCAGGTAGAAGACGTTGGCTGGCGGTGTGCCGTCGTCGCTCGCTGCGGCCGGCGCTGCGGATTTTTGTAGTTCCGCGAGGTAGGCCAGCAAAGGCTGCTTGCCAGTAAGTTGTGACAGGCGCTGCGCCTCTTCGTTGGTCATGACGCCGACGTGGAAGCCCTGCGCTGGCCCCTGCAGCCACACGCCACCGGGCTGCGCACCAGCCGCGCCGACTGCAGCATCAACGAAACCTCCTGCCGCGACCGTGCCAGTTGCGCGATCGGCGTTGGGCGCCCATGTGCTGCCGGCGGCCAGTGCGGCTGCTGGGAGATCGGGGATGCGCAGATCAACGCCCTGCAGCATGCCGTTGGCGATGCCGTCGACAATCTGCCCTGCCGCCGAGCCCGCAACCTCGCTGGAAGCGAAGAACTGCCGCAGTTGCTGCGCCAATGCGTCCTGATTGCTGCGCGCCTTGGCAGCCGCGCCCTCCTTGCCGCCGTCCGGCTTGCGCCGCCGATAACCGTCCACGCCGCCCGGCAGCACGCCTTTGCTTTGCAGGCACAGGCTCAGCGCCTCCAACATCGGCCCCATCTCAATGAACATGCCGGGCTTGAGCAGCGGCTGCAACAGCCCCGCCGACTCTGCTTCCGGGTCAAACTCCGTCCACGCCTGCTGCAAGGCCACCAGGAACACCTCCGGCCGGAACGGATTCTGGCTGACGCGCAAAATGTCGCGATCCAGCAGAAACGCCAACCGCACGTTCAAGGTCTGCAGCTGATCTGCGTACAAAGTCTCAAATGGTTTGCTGACGCCGCTCAGCGCGACCTTGTTGTCCATCTCCTCGAACGGCACCAGCGACAGGGACAGGCCACTTTCGCGCGCCGCGCTTTTGGCGGCCGGAGCCAGTTCGGCAATCTCGCGCCGCAAGGCTTTTTCCAGGGTGCTGGTCGCCAGGTGCAGGAAGGCGAAGTTGCGGTTGCGTAGCTGGTTGCCCGCGCGCAGACGCTGCTGAATCTGGCGCGCATCGCCATCGGTAGCGTCGATCAAGGCGCCGGCCAATTGATTAGCCAAGTCCAGGTACTGGCCGCCGGCCTGCTTGACGGCGATGCCGATCAACTCCTCCAGCAAGGCGTGCCGCGGCGAGACCGTCTTTTTCGGCGAGGCTGGCGTGGTGGAATTGGCAATCATGGGCGATCCTGCTGAGTTAAATCATCTCTACCCCGTATTGTTACACAGCGTTTCCACAAAGCAATACCATGAAACCAAGAATAGGCAATATTTCGCGTATTTTGCTGGCTTCCAGCAACTTCGGTGCAGTTCAAACGACAAGGTTGCACTTTGGCTACTAGCGCCCAGCAAGCCATGCTCCTACACATCCACTAGGGGAACTCCGATACCGACCACCGCAGCGAAAACGCATCATTGCCCCACCAGAAATGCGAACGCGTCTCTGGGCATTCTTTCACTTCGTAAAGGAATCAAAATGAACGCGAACCAAAAAGGTGGCAGTAGCAAGCAGAGTGGCAACCAAGGTGGCAGCCAAAGCACCAATAAGCAATCTGGCGGCAAAGGCTCGTCCGGCGGTTCGGGCAGCGGCACCCAAGGCGGCACCCACGACCAGCACGTGGAAGCCGGCCGTCAAAGCCACAAAAATGACGGCAACAAGTCCGGCAACCGCTAAGTAACACGCAGCGCTACATGCGGCGCTTTCCCCCGCGCCGCATGCCCTTCCTTCCGGTTTAGATGTTCGTCACCCGCAGCCCGCCCGGCGGCTCGAAATCACTGACCTGCCGTATCATCCCCACCTTCAACGCCTCCGCCGCCGTCAAATGCAGATCTGAATATTCATGCACGCGCCAATGCTCTTCGGTGAGCTCCACGTGATTGCGCAGGATTTGCTCGGTGCGGGCATCGTCGGCCTGCAAGCCTTCCACGATAATGCGCAGCGCATCCGGCCGCGCGCCATGCGGTGCGCTGGCATGCGACTTGTGCACCATGAAGCGCGCGGTCTCGCTGGCATAGCGCTCAGCACCTGCCAGGAACAAAATCACCGCAATCGACGCCACCGCGCCGGCATTGTAGGTAACGATCTTGATCGGCAGCTTGCTCAGGTAGTTGTACAGGCAGATGCCGTCGCTGACGTAGCCGCCGTTGGATTGGATCAGGATATGGGCGGTAGTCACGCGATCCTCGGTCATGTCGGCCACGGCATCGAACACGCGGCGCACCATGTCGCTATTAACATCTCCCGACAGCGTGAACCACGCCTGTCCTTCGTAACTCGTATCGTCTTGGCTCATGGCTGGGCTCTCAAATTAGTGTGATTTATTCTAGCAAATTGTTGCTTAAACTGTTTCCGCTGAGCTCAGTCGTGCGCGGCCAGGCAAGATTGACATTCAGGCCCTTCTGGCATATATTCCCGAGTCTTGATCGGGAGAGGGCAATCCAGCGTTGCCGCCGAAGGGGCACTACCCAAAAACTCTCAGGCAAAAGGACTGGTCAAGGGGCTCTGAATGAGCTCAAACTCTGGAGAGAGATTGCAGCGGCAATCCACCGAAGGGGCGTGCGGGATATTCATCCCCGCTATCTCTCAGGTACCAAGGACAGAGGGGTTTTTGGAATCATTGGCATTCCCTGTTAACCTCTTTTCGTTCGGAACGTACCATGACGCTCAAAGCTACCCCACTTAATAACGCTCACCGCGCAGCCGGCGCCCGCATGGTCGATTTCGGCGGCTGGGATATGCCGGTCAACTACGGTTCGCAGATCGAAGAACACAACGCCGTGCGCACCGACGTCGGCATGTTCGACGTGGCCCACATGTGCGTGGTCGACATCAAGGGCGACAATGTGCGCGGCTTCCTGCGCGGCCTGCTGGCCAACAACGTCGACAAGCTGCAAGTGTCGGGCAAAGCACTGTACTCCTGCATGCTGAACCCGCAGGGCTTCGTGATCGACGACCTGATCGTCTACTTCATCAACGAGAATTGGTTCCGCCTGGTGGTCAACGCCGGCACCGCTGAAAAAGACGTGGCGTGGATGCAGGCTCAAAACACCACCGGCCTGACCATCACCCAGCGCCGCGATGGCGCCAACGCGATGGCGCTGATCGCCGTGCAAGGCCCGAACGCCCGCGCCAAGGTATGGGAAGTGATCCCGGAATCGAAAGAAGGCACGGCTGAAATGAAGCCGTTCAACGTCGCCTTCGCGCAGAGCGCCGCTTTCGGCGAAGCGATGATCGCCCGCACCGGCTACACCGGCGAAGACGGTTTTGAAATCGGCGTCGCTGCAGAGCAGGCCGAAAACCTGTGGAACGCGCTGGTTGCCGCCGGCGTGAAGCCAGCAGGCCTGGGCGCGCGCGACACCCTGCGCCTGGAAGCCGGCATGAACCTGTACGGCCAGGACATGGACGAAACCGTGAACCCGCTGGACGCCGGCCTGGCATGGACTATCGACCTGGTCTCCGAGCGTGATTTCATCGGCAAGGCTGCCCTGCAAGCACTGGGCCAAAACGCCCAATTCGTCGGCCTGATCCTGCGGGAAAAAGGCGGCGTGCTGCGCGCCCACCAGAAAGTCATCGTGGCCGGCACTGACGCCACCGGCGAAATCACCAGCGGCACCTTCAGCCCGACCATGCAGCAAGCGATTGCGCTGGCGCGCGTGCCGATGGGCGTGAACGTCGGCGACACCGTGCACGTGGAAATCCGCGACAAGAAGCTGGCCGCGTCTGTGGTTAAATTGCCGTTCGTTCGCAACGGTAAAATCCTGGCAGTTTAAGTTTAATTAAATAAACACCTCTCATCCATCTGGAGCCTTACATGAACATTCCTGCAGACCTGAAGTACACCGAATCCCACGAGTGGGTACGCGCTGAAGCCGACGGCACTGTCACCGTTGGCATCACCGAGTACGCGCAGGACGCACTGGGCGATATCGTCTTCGTCGAACTGCCGAAAGTCGGCACGACCTACGGCGCCGGCGACGATGCCGCCGTGGTGGAATCGGTGAAGGCCGCCAGCGACATCTACGCTCCAGTGGCGGGTGAAGTCGTGGCAGTGAACGACGAAGTCGTGAACGCGCCTGAGTCGATCAACGCCGATGCCTACGCCAACTGGCTGTTCAAGATCAAGCCAGCCGACGCCGGCGCCATCAACGGCCTGCTGGACGCAGCTGCCTACGGCAAAAACATCGGTTAATACCGCTCTGCATAAGTCCCCGCGAGAGCGGGGACGACCGCCCTCCTGCCCTCTTTTCTCTGCCCTCGCCATATCATGACCCGCACCAGCCTGACCCAACTCGAAGCGCGCGACGCCTTTATCGCCCGTCACATCGGCCCAGACGCCGCCGAACAGCAGGAAATGCTGTCGGTACTCGGCTACGCCACGCGCGCTGCCCTGATCGACGCCATCGTTCCGGCCAACATCCGCAACAAGGAAGCCCTGCCACTGGGCGCCTACACCCAGCCGATGCCGGAAAACGAAGCGCTGAACAAGCTGAAAAAAATCGCTTCGAAAAACAAGGTGCTCAAGTCGCTGATCGGCCAGGGCTACTACAACACGCTGACGCCTAACGTCGTCCTGCGTAACATCTTTGAAAACCCAGCGTGGTACACCGCGTACACGCCATACCAGCCAGAGATTTCGCAAGGCCGTCTGGAAGCGATCCTGAACTTCCAGCAAACCATCACCGACCTGACCGGCATGGGTATCGCCAACGCGTCGATGCTGGACGAAGGCACCGCCGCTGCGGAAGCCATGACGCTGATCCAGCGCGTGAGCAAATCGAAATCGAACGTGTTCTACGTGGCCGACGACGTGCTGCCGCAAACGCTGGAAGTGGTGCAGACCCGCGCCAAGCCGCTGGACATCATCGTTAAAACCTTCCACCCTGCCGAACTGGCTGCCGTGGGCGAATGCTTCGGCGTGCTGCTGCAATACCCAGGCGTGAACGGCAATGTGCGCGATTACAAAGCCGACGTGGAAGCCGTTAAAGCCAAAGGCGCGATGGTGGTTGCCGCCGCCGACCTGCTGGCGCTGACCATGCTGACGCCACCGGGCGAATGGGGCGCGGACGTGGTTGTCGGTAACTCGCAGCGCTTCGGCGTACCGCTGGGCTTCGGCGGCCCGCACGCCGGCTACATGGCCACCCGCGATGAGTTCAAACGCTCGATGCCGGGCCGCCTGGTAGGCGTCACCATCGACGCGCAGGGCAACAAGGCTTACCGCCTGGCGCTGCAAACCCGCGAGCAGCACATCCGCCGCGAAAAAGCCACCTCGAACATCTGCACCGCGCAGGTACTGCTGGCAGTGATGGCGTCGATGTACGCCGTCTACCACGGCCCGAAAGGCCTGCAGCAAATCGCCAAGCGCGTGCACCGCCTGACCGGCGTGCTGGCGTCGAACCTGAAGACGCTGGGCTACACCGTCACCAACGACACCTGGTTCGACACCCTGACCGTGGCCGTGAAAAACGCCGAGCAGCTGCACGCATCGGCGCACTCGCACGGCGTCAACCTGCGCGTGATCGACGCCTCGCACGTCGGCGTGTCGCTGGACGAAACCACCACCCGCGAAGACATCGCGCTGCTGTGGACTGTGTTCTCGCACCCAGTCGGCGGCCCTGCCCATGGCCCGGACTTCGACACCGTGGAAGCCACCGTTGAACGTCACTTCCCGGAAGCGCTGGCGCGTTCGTCGGAATACCTGACGCACCCAGTATTCAACCGCTACCACTCGGAAACCGAGATGCTGCGTTACCTGCGTTCGCTGGCCGACAAAGATCTGGCGCTGGATCGCACCATGATCCCGCTGGGCTCCTGCACCATGAAGCTGAACGCCACCAGCGAAATGATCCCAGTGACTTGGCCGGAATTCTCGACCATCCACCCGTTCGCGCCAGAGTCGCAAACCGTGGGCTACCGCGAGATGATCGCGTCGCTGGAAGAGATGCTGTGCGCAGTCACTGGCTACGCTGCCGTCTCGCTGCAACCAAACGCCGGCTCGCAGGGCGAATACGCCGGCCTGCTGGTGATCCAGGCTTACCACCAGTCGCGTGGCGAAGGCCACCGCAACATCTGCCTGATTCCATCGTCGGCGCACGGCACCAACCCGGCATCGGCTTCGATGGTCGGCATGCAAGTGGTGGTTACCGCTTGCGACGAAAACGGCAACGTCGATCTGGCTGACTTGAAAGCCAAGGCCGAACTGCACTCGAAGAACCTGGCCTGCGTGATGGTCACCTACCCTTCGACCCACGGCGTGTTCGAAGAAGGCATCCGCGAACTGTGCGACATCGTGCATAGCCACGGCGGCCAGGTGTACGTCGACGGCGCCAACATGAATGCACTGGTGGGCGTGGCCGCACCGGGCGCGTTCGGCGGCGACGTATCGCATCTGAACCTGCACAAAACCTTCTGCATTCCGCACGGCGGTGGCGGCCCAGGCGTTGGCCCTATCGGCGTCGGCGCGCACCTGGCCAAGTTCCTGCCGAACCAGCGTTCGAACGGCTACATCCGCGACAACGCAGGTATCGGTTCGGTATCGGCTGCGCCATATGGCTCGGCATCGATCCTGCCAATTTCGTGGATGTACATCGCCATGATGGGCGCAGAAGGCCTGACCGCTGCGACCGAAACCGCGATCCTGGGCGCCAACTACATCGCCCGTCGCCTGTCGCCGCACTACCCGGTGCTGTACACGGGCCACGACGGCCTGGTGGCGCACGAGTGCATCATCGACCTGCGTCCGCTGCAAGATGCAACCGGCATCTCGAACGAAGACGTGGCCAAGCGCCTGATGGACTTCGGCTTCCACGCACCGACCATGTCGTTCCCGGTGCCGGGCACGCTGATGATCGAGCCGACCGAGTCGGAATCGAAAGCCGAGATGGATCGCTTCATCGACGCCATGATCGCGATTCGCGGCGAGATCGCCAAAGTGGAAAGCGGCGAGTTCGACAAGCTGAACAACCCGCTGAAATTTGCGCCGCACACTGCGGAAGTGCTGACCGCTGACGTATGGGATCGCAAGTACTCGCGCGAAGTGGCTGCCTATCCAGTGCCATCGCTGCGCAAGCAAAAGTACTGGCCACCAGTCGGCCGCGCCGACAACGTCTACGGCGACCGCAACCTGTTCTGCGGCTGCGCCCCGATGAGCGACTACGAGTAAGCTAGTCGCCTCCTTTCAAAGCCCGGCCTTCGCGCCGGGCTTTTTCATTTCTGCGCGGATCACCAAGTAGTCAAGCGGATTATATTTGCGCACGCGAAAACGACTGTGACTATTGACGACAATCCAGCTTTTTTTATCGCCTATCATGCAAGTACTTTACAAAAACTTGTTGCATGGAAATTACCTCGGAGGTAAACATGATATTGAAAAATCTGTCGGTTGCTCGTCGCTTGGGCTTGGGCTTCAGCCTGGTATCTGCGCTGCTGTTGCTGATTATCGTGCTGGGGCTAGCCAGTATGCGGCAAATCCAGGGGCGCATGATTGAAATCACCAAGGTAAACGATGTCGAAATCCGGCTGGCGCAAGCGATGGACTTAACGGTCACCGAGCGCGCACTCGCGCTGCGCAACCTGATCCTGCTGAAAGAGGAGAAGGAGATCCAGCTGGAAATCAAGCGTATCGACGACCAGAAAAAAAAATACACCGAAACGATGGCCAAGCTTAACCAGATGTTCAGCGACACCAACTTGACCACGCCGGAAGAAATAGCGCTGCTGAAAGAGATACGACAGCAAGGCGAGTTGGCAGCGCCGTTCTACCAGCAGGCGCAGAACCTGGCCCTGAATCAACAACAGGATCAGGCTTACCAGCTGTTGCGCTACCAGTTCCGCCCGGTGCAAAAAAAATGGTGGGAACTGCTACGCAAGCTGAGCACGCTGGAAGAGCAGCAAAATACCGAAGCAGTGGCGCAGGCTGAAGCCGCCTATGATCGCGCCCGCAACCAGATGCTGACCGTCGGCACACTGGCCTTGTTGACCAGCGCCGTCGCCGCATGGCTCATCACGCGCGGCCTGGTGCGCCAACTCGGTTGCGAACCGGGCCAGGCGGCGGCGATTGCCAATGAAATCGCCGCCGGCAACCTGACCGTCGCCATCCATCCGCGCCCGGGCGACAAGCACAGCCTGCTGCATGCCATGTTGACCATGCGCGAGGGCCTGGTGCGCATCGTCGGCCAGGTCTACAACAGCAGCGACACGATTGCCAGCGCGGCCGGCCAGATCGCCAATGGCAATCTCGACCTGTCGTCGCGAACCGAACAGCAAGCCAGCACGCTGGAGGAAACCGCCTCGTCCATGGAAGAACTCACCAGCACGGTTCGCCTGAATACCGACCGCGCGCGTCAGGCCAACGGACTGGCCGTCAGCGCCTCCGACGTTGCGGCCAAAGGCGGCGCGGTCGTGGCGCAAGTGGTCGACACCATGGCGGCGATCGACAATTCCGCCCACAAAATTGTCGACATCATCGCGGTCATTGACAGCATTGCCTTCCAGACCAATATCCTGGCCTTGAATGCGGCAGTGGAAGCGGCGCGTGCAGGCGAGCAAGGACGTGGCTTTGCCGTGGTCGCCAGCGAAGTGCGCACGCTGGCGCAGCGCAGCGCCGCCGCCGCCAAGGAGATCAAGGAGCTGATCGGCGATTCGGTCGATAAGGTACAAGCAGGCAACCGCCTGGTCGAACAGGCCGGCGCCACCATGGAGGAAGTGGTTTCCAGCGTCAAGCGGGTCACCGATATCATGTCCGAAATCATGATGGCCAGCCAGGAGCAGTCGGCTGGCATCGAGCAAATCAATAACGCTGTCACCCAGATGGACGACGTCACCCAGCAGAACGCCGCACTGGTCGAAGAAGCCGC
Source organism: Duganella rivi (assembly GCF_009857435.1). Lineage (GTDB taxonomy): Bacteria > Pseudomonadota > Gammaproteobacteria > Burkholderiales > Burkholderiaceae_D > Rugamonas > Rugamonas rivi. The sequence goes on along the minus strand of NZ_WWCK01000003.1, from coordinate 63,530 downwards.
GGCGGCGGCACAGGCCATGCAGGATCAAGTTAACAGCTTGAACCTGGTGGTCAGTGCCTTCCGCTTGGCCGGCGTGGCACAGCACGCGCCAGCGACCCTTCAGGCTAAACCACTCAAGCGCTTGTCGAAGAGCAACAGCAAGATGGAAAATAGCGAAACCGTTTGAACGCCCCCAATGGGCCGCACTCGCGGCCCAAGCCGCCGCCGCCCTCCCCCCGCCTTTCCCTCCGCAGTAATGCCGCTTTTAAAAAAAAGCTTTGACTTGCTGACACCTGTCAGATATTCTTTACACATGAAATCAAAACATCTCACAGGCGATCAGTTGTTGGCGGCGCTTTCGGCGCTGTCTAATCCGCATCGTTTGCGGGTGGTGGGGGCGCTGGCGGCGGGTGGACGGAATTACGTCAGCCAGTTGGCCCGTGAGTTGAATATCAGCCGCCCTTTGCTGCATCTGCATTTGCAGAAGCTGGAGGAAGCGGGCCTGGTCTCCAGCCAGCTCGAACTGTCCGAAGACGGTAAGGCGCTGAATTTTTTTGAGGCCGCGCCCTTCGCCATCGATCTGTCGCCGGCCGCGATTGCCGAAGCAGTAAAAACCTTGACTAACAACCCTGAAAAATAGAGGCGTCTTATGTCTGAACCGATTTACCTGCTGACCATCTTCATGCCGCTGGCGACGATCTTTCTGATCTTCGGCATGCGCTTCATCGTCGCCATCAAGAAGGCGAAGTTGCAGGCAGAGGGTGAAGAAGCGTATCGCCTGATCGCCGAACGCGCCGTCGCAGCGCAAGAGAAAACCGCCGCTGCGCTGGCCGATCTGCAAGCGCGCGTGGCCGGCATCGAAAAAGTACTCAAGGAAGTCGAATAATCTAACCAACACGAACTAACACCAAGGAGCCGCACCATGCCACACGTATCGCTGTTTCGCCTGTATTCGCTGAGAGCTGTGTATTTGATTATCGTGGTGGGATTGGGGCTGGTGGTATGGCCTGGCGTGATTCATCACGCCCAACCTTGGGGCTTGTCGCAGGGCGTGGTGAAGTGCATGCTGGCGGCGTTTAGTTTGCTGTGCGTGCTCGGAATTCGCTACCCGCTGCAAATGCTGCCGGTGCTGTTCTGGGAACTGACGTGGAAAACCATCTGGCTGCTAATCGTCGCCCTGCCCGCGTGGCAAAGCGGCGTCGTGGATGAAGCCATTATGAGCACGACTTTCGAATGCCTGTTCGTGATCATTATCCCGCTCGCCATGCCGTGGAAATACGTCTACGCTCGCTACATCCAGCAGCAAGGCGACCGGTGGAGTAAGTTAGCTGCGCACGGAAGCCAAGCGTAGGCGGACGATGCGGGCACTGCCTGCTGGACGGGTGGCGTCGGGTGGCTCGATGCCTTCGTCCAGCTTGAAGATGGCCACCGCCTCCGATAGGTAGACCGCTTGCCGCTGCAAAGTACTCGCTGCAGCAGCCGCTTGCTGAACCAAGGCCAGATTCTGCTGCGTGATTTGATCCATGCTGACGATGGCCTGCTGCATGCCCACCACGCCCTGCGCCTGCTCGCCGTTGCCGACGCCGATTTGACCGATTACTTCCCCAACCTGCCGCACCGAGTCGACGATTTCCGCCATACTCAATCCCACCTCTTCCACCGAGCGTGCGCCGTTGTCGATTTCCGCTACTGAATCCGCAATCAGCAGCTTGATTTCCTGCGCAGCCGATGCCGAGCGCTGCGCCAAGATGCGCACCTCACCCGCTACCACTGCCAAGCCTTGCCCTTGCTCGCCGACGCGCGCAGCTTCCACTGCCGCGCTCAAGGCCAGCATGTGCGTCTGCACCGCCAAGCCATCGATCACGCCGACGATTTCCACCACGCGCCGCGAGCTGCCGCGTATCGAGGCCATGGTCACCACCAGCCGCTGCACCACGCTACCGCCACGCGCCGCGAAGCTGTTCGCGCAGTGCGCCAACTGGCCCGCCAACTCGGCGTGCGTAGCAGTCTGCGCCAACTGCGAGCCCAGTTCCTGCATCGCGCCTTCGGCTTCTTCCAGCGTGCCGGCTTGCGCGCGTGCGCGCCGCGCCAGCACTGCGTTACCTTGAGCGATTTCGCGTGAGGCGTTATCAATCGACTGCGCCGATGCCAGGATGGTCTTCAACGTGGTATTCAAATTGCGGATGCTGGTGTCCAATGCGCGCGAGGTCTCGGCAATTTCATCGCGCCCGTACACACGCTGGCGCACCGTCAGATTACCCTCGGCCAGATCCACCGCCGCCGCGCCGATCTCGCGCACTTCTTTCAGCATGGCGTTGCGCACCGCCATCGTCACCAGCAGCGACAGCGCAATCGACAAGGCCACCACGATCGGCATCCACGTCGACAGTACGCGGAAGTCAGTCTCCGCATCGGCATAGGCACGCTCGCTCAGGCTTTGCTCCAGCTTGGACAGCTCTTCCAGCCGCAGCGCCACCACGTCAAACGCGCGCTCGGCCTTGGACATGGCGTTGGCCGCCATCGACTGATCGGCCATCGCCAGCTCAATCACATCAAGCATGGCCTTGACGTACACCGCGTGCGCCGCCTGCGACTGCACCACGAAGCGGCGCTCGGCCGGATCGGCCTGCGTCGCCATTTCCAGCTGCACGAACTGGCGATCCAGCGCAGCGTGGCGCAAATGAATATCGCGCACCAGCGCATCCACGCGCGGCGTCGAGAAGCTGGCGTTGATCCACGTGAGCAGCTGGTAGATTTCGGTATGCGCCTTGTGCGCGTTGGCCACCAGGTCGGCCGCCGCCTTCAGCCGCACCGCGCGCTGCTGCACCATGTTGTCGAGCGACTGGTTCTGCCGCAGCAGCCCAAGGTACGCGCCCGCCGACAACACGATCAGCAGGATCAGCACGACACCCGGCGCCAGCAGCAGCTTCGGCCCTATCCGTAGTTTGCTGAGCATAGTCTGCACGATGGTTCAGTGCTTGTAGATGCCGGCTTCCAGCGCCACGTCGTCCACGCGCAGCACGTAGGTGCGCTTGGCCTCGACCTTGCCGGTTTCCGGGTTGCGGAATTTGTAGTCGACCCAGCCACGCCCCGGCCCGCGCGCCAGCGCCACCATCTCCTGGCGGAATAGTTTGCCGTCGGCGTCGGGCACGTCGAGCAGGTTCTTGCCGATCAATGCGGTGGTCGGATGCGCCACCGTAATCCCATTCAAATCGCGCATGGCCAGATACAGCGCGCCCTGGTTGAATTCCGGGTCTTTGCTGTTGATGCGCGCCGTCATCTCGGCCTTGCCGCGCGCGCGCACGAACTGCGCGCCCTTCTCGGCCAGCGCTATGGCATCCTTCTCATTCGGTGCGGCCTGCACCGCACAGCACACCATCCAAGCCATTCCGATTAACGCACGCATGATTCCCCCCGGTAGCCAAGATGTTGTAATCTACGCTGGCTGCCGCAAGGTAATTTTGCGTTCGATCAATAGGCACAAAGTAACAACAGGAGCGATATGAAAGCATCGACCAAGGCGGCCCTGCTATCGGCGTTGGTTTTTCCCGGACTCGGCCACTTGGTGCTTCAACCGCGCCGCGCCAAACGCGGTCTGTTGTTCCTGCTGCCGACCGCTGCCGCCGTGTTTTACCTGCTGCGCACCGTGCTGCAACTGGCTTCCCGCCTGCTGGACGAGATCAACAGTGGCGCCCTGCCCCTTGACCCGATCGCCATCACCGAACGCATCCACACGGCAGGCGTCGACAACGCTGCAACCAATCTGGCCTCGCTAGTTTGTGTCATCTGCTGGATCGGCGCGATTGCCGATGCGCTGTGGCTAGGACGGCGTAGAATTGACGTTCCAACAACGCCGAGGGACGCGCCATGAAACTGACCAAGGTTATCCTGATTGTAATGCTGGCCGCCGGCACCGCGCTGGCGCAAACTGGTACAATCCGCCGCACCGTGATCCAGAAAGCCGATGTGTCCATCCCCGGACGCGAGGCGGTCGTCGCCAAGGTCGAACTGGATGCGGGCGTGGCCGCCGGCCGCCATTCCCACCCGGGCGATGAAATCGCCTACATACTGGAAGGCGAAGGCGAGTTGCGCATCGAGGGCGAAGACCCGCGCCGCGTCAAGGCCGGTGAATCTTACGTCATACCTGCCGGCACCATCCATGACGCCATCAACACCGGCTCCGTGCCGCTGAAGCTGGTTGGCGTCTACGTGGTCGATAAGGGCAAACCGCTGGCCACTCTCGCCAAGTAAGGCTGTCATCAAGGTTTCACTTGGTGGCGCTACAGTGGCGACGCCATAAAAAGAAACTGACAATCCGATGATCTTGCTGAACACCCTGATCCGGTCGCGCCGCGCGGCCGGTGGCGCCGCGACCGCGCGCGCCTGCCCGTTGGCCGTTACCGCCTTCGCTGCCACCGCCATTTTTGCCGCGCTGCCGGCGCATGCTGGCCGTCCGATGACGGTTGATGATGCCGCCATCGTCGCGCCCGGCCAATGCCAGCTGGAGACTTACGGCCAGCGCGCCGGCAACGCGCGCGAGTTCTGGGCCACGCCTGCCTGCAATGCGGGCGGTACGTGGGAGATGGCCGCCGGCGTCGGCTGGGCTGACGACAAGGTGCGCACCATGCACTACGGCCGCCTGCAAGCCAAGACTGTGTTCAAGCCGCTGGAGGCCGGCGGCTGGGGCATTGGCCTGGTGCTGGCCGATCAATTCCGCGCTGGACGCGGTCTGGATGGCGACGTCTCGGCCAACGTCCCGCTCAGCTTCTCGCTGCGCGATGACAGCGTGCTGCTGCACTTGAATGCTGGCGTCGCCCGCACGCAAGCCACGCGCACCACCGACGCCACCTGGGGCATCGGCGCTGAGTTCAAGCTCAACCCGCGCAACTCGATCACTGCCGAAGCCTTTGGCCAGCAGCGCAACGGCTCACGCTACCAGTTCGGCTACGCTCATCAGTTGATCCCGGACCACCTGCAAATCGACGCCACCTGGGGCAACCGCCTCGTCGCGCGCGGCGGCAGCGAACCGGTTGTCACGCTGGGCCTCGTCCTGCAAACCAACTAGGCGGCCAAGCGTCCGGCCGGCAGCAGCACTGGCGCTGCCCCCCAGCGCCGCCAGCGCAGCACCAGCGTCACGGCCGTCGCTGCCCAGACGATGCTGCCGAGCCAGAACAGCGGCAGCCCCGGGTACTTCTGATCCAATCCCGCCAGCGCGATGTAGGCCAGCACGACCAGCGTGGTCGTCGCCACGGTCAGCACGGTATTCGGCTGCGCCGCCGCGCTGGCGTAATCGCGCAGCAGCATGACGGAAAACGGCAGCATCAGCATCGCCAGCGCGTAGGTAATGCCGCGCAATTCAAACTGGCCGAGCACTGCCGCATCGATGGCGATGGCCGCCACCGCCGAAATCAGCCACAGCCGCAAGCAGCGGAACAGCAGCGTGCCCAGCAGCACGCGGTTGAACTGCCCGGTCGCAGGCGCCGCCGGGCTCAAGCGGAACAAGCCCTGCTCACCGCCGTAGCGCACCGCTTGCGAGGCCACCGTGGCGGCATAAATCAGCACGCTCATCATCAGCATGCCTTGCATCATGGTGCTGCAGATCATGGTCACCACAACATCGCCCTTGCTGGCCACGTAGCGCCCCACCAGCGCCATCACCACTGCCGATACCAGCGCATAGCCAATCGCTCCGCCATCATAGGCCGGCAAGCCCAGCGAATGCAGCATCTGGCGGCCGCGACCCGCACCACGGCGGCTGTCGGCGCGCAAAGCAAGGTTGTACGGCGTACGCAGCCAAGCCAGCCAGCGTAGGCCGCAACCCGGCGCGGTGTTGACCGTGCGGCCGTTGGCGCGCGCCAATTGGCGGATGTGGCGGTGATGCCAGGCCCAATGGCGGTCGCCGCCGTGCAGGAACAGCATGTGCACAGCGTGCCAGCCCATCAGCGCCAGCAGCAGCAAACCAATCACCGTGATTGGCAACTCACCAATACGATCAACCGCTGCCAACAGTTCATCCACGGGATGACGGCTTACCCATGTCGAGGCAATGATCACCGCGACCGGCAGAAAATTCAAGCCGCTGTGGCGTTGCGCGTACAGCACGTAGACGCTGAACACGGCCCCCAACAACAGCCCGTAGCTGGGCCGGTCAAGCAGCAGCCAGCTCAGCACGCCGGTCAGCAAGGTGGCTGCGACGTAAAAATATACCGTCATCCGCATCAGGCGGCGCCGCAAGCCCGGCACCAGCACCGCGTTTGACGGCGAATTCTGCTGGATCGCGTTTTTCACAAACGCACCGCACCACAGGTAAGCTAGGCAACTGCTCAGGAACAGCAGCGGCACCTCGCCGAACGCCGGCTGGTTGAAGTGCTTGCTAATCAGCTGCACCAATCCTAAGAAACCGATGAACCAGCTCAGGCGCACCAGTGTGCCCCTGCCGGCGCGGTCGTAAACCACTTGCAACAGTAATTGGCGGTCGGCGGCATTCACTTGGTCACCTCGACGAACAGGTCTTCCAGGCTCAGATTTTTGCCTTCTAGCAATTCATCGAGCGCGCCTTGCAGTACGATTTTGCCGCCTTGCAAAAATGCAACGTCTAGCGCTACCCGTTCAAGGTCGGACAGGATGTGGGTGGAGAAGATCACCGTGGTGCCGCGCTCGATGCCGTCGCTGATCAATTCCTGCAAGAAATCACGGCGGCCAACTGGGTCGAGACTGGCGACTGGCTCGTCCAGCACCAGCAACTTCGGATCGTGGGCCAGCGCTCGGATGATGGACAGGCGCTGCTTTTCGCCGCCGGAAAGCTTGCTAATTTGCTTAGTCGCCGCGTCGCTGGCCAGTCCCCAGCGTTGCATCAGGCCATCCACCTTGGCTTGGTTCCAGTGCGGATACAGCGCCTTGAAGTAATCTAAAAGTTGCAACGGCGTCAACCACTCAAACAATTCCGACTTTTGCGGCACATAGCCGATGTCGGCACGCGCCGCCTCGCTCAGCGCGTTCACCGGCTCGCCGAACAGCTTGCAGCCGCCGACGTCCGCCTCGCGCAAACCTAGCAGGCATTCCAGCAAGGTCGATTTGCCTGCGCCGTTGCGCCCCAGCAAGCCAATTACTTTACCGGATTCAATATTCCAATTAACACCCTGCAATACTTGCTGTTGGCCAAAAGATTTATGCAGATTGGCGATTTCAACGACGGCTGATTTCATTTAGTTTCTCCAAGAATTTTTGCAAACAGCGCTAATACGGTTTCGTTATCCAATTCCAATTGGCGGGCTTCAGCGGCGGCCCGCTCCAAACTCGGCCTTAAAAGATTTTCTTTACCTTGCGGTGATTTACTTTCGGCCACCAGCATGCCGACACCGCGCGCGCGGCTCAATAAACCCTCGGTTTCCATCATGTTATAAGCCTTGGAAACCGTCATCGGATTAACGGCTAATGTCAGCGCTACATCGCGCACCGACGGTAAAACATCGCCGGGTTTTAAAACCGTGGCAGCAATTAATCGCCTTACCTGTTCAATTAATTGCCGGTAAATGGGATCGGACGAGCCGGTTGCAATCGAAAATAATGATGCTGTATGGGTAGCCATGGCACTAGTATTTGTGTATTAGTTGCCTAATACAGTAGGCCCGAACTACGCAGCTGTCAAGAAGAATTCGCGACGCTCGCCAGAACTTGGCAAGAACGCGCCAAGACTTGGCATGAAAGCCAGGCCTTTAGGTGCGCTGGCGCACGGGTGCGTGCCGCCCCGCTCCTTATAATTGCTAAATGCGTATCGCTACCTTTAACGTCAACGGCATCGGCGCCCGCTTGCCTGCACTGCTTCAATGGCTGTCTGAGACGCAGCCGGACGCAGTGTGCCTGCAAGAATTGAAAGCACCGCAGGAGAAATTTCCCGAGGCGGCGATTAACGAGGCCGGTTATCAAGCTATCTGGCACGGCCAGAAAAGCTGGAATGGCGTTGCGATTTTAGCGCGCGGGCAGCAGCCGATAGAAACCGGACGTGGATTACCGGACGATCCTGACGATACGCAAAGCCGCTATATCGAGGCTGTGGTGAACGGCGTTGTTATCGGCGGCTTATACCTGCCGAATGGCAATCCCGCTCCCGGCCCTAAATTCGATTACAAACTAAAATGGTTTGAGCAGTTTATTCTGCATGCCTCGCAATTAATCAAAAGCGGCGCCCCTGTGGTGCTAGCCGGCGATTTTAATGTTATGCCGACCGAATTGGATGTGTACAAACCGGAACGCTGGCTGGACGATGCCCTATTCCGTCCCGAAGTGCGCGCGGCATTTCACCGTTTGCTTGATCAGGGCTGGTGCGATACCCTGCGCGCCACCCATCCGGGCGAAGTGATTTATACCTTCTGGGATTATTTCCGCAATGCCTACGGGCGCAATGCTGGCCTGCGTATCGACCATATCCTGCTTAGCCCTGCCTTGGCGCCGGCGCTCAAATCGGCCGGCGTTGACCGGGATGTGCGCGGGCGCGACAAGCCCAGCGACCATGCGCCGGTCTGGGTTGAACTCGATCTAGGAGAGCGCTGATGGAACAAAAATGGCCGCAGCAACTCTGGCTGGTTCGGCACGGTCAAAGCGCCGGCAATGTCGCCCGCGACGAAGCCGAAGCTGGAAAAAAGTTACTGATCGACCTGGCTGACCGCGACGTTGATGTTCCGCTGTCCGAGCTGGGGCAGCGCCAGGCACACGCAATGAGCGGCTGGTTCCAGGCGCTGCCGCCGGACGCCCAGCCCAGCGTGGTGCTGTTTTCACCCTACATCCGGGCCAGGGCCACCGCCAACGCGGTGCTTGACCACCTCGGGCGCGACCGGTTGCTGGCAGTGGCGGCCGACGAGCGGCTGCGTGAAAAGGAGTTTGGCGTGCTCGACCGCCTGACGCCGCTGGGCATCCACGACAAATATCCCGAGCTGGCCGAACAGCGCGCCCACGTCGGCAAATTTTACTTCCGTCCGCCCGGCGGCGAGAGCTGGTGCGACGTCATCCTGCGGCTGCGCAGCGTGATCGACACCATGACCCGCGAGTACCACGGCGAGCGGGTGCTGATCGTCGCCCATCAGGTGATCGTCAACTGCTTCCGCTATCTGCTGGAGCGGCTGGACGAGGACGCTATCCTGGCGATTGACCGCGCCGGCGACGTGCCCAACTGCGGCATCACTGAATACCGCTTCGATCCGGCAGCGGGCAAGCACGGCAAGTTGACGCTGGTGCAAGCCAACTTCGTCGCGCCGCTCGAGCAGACCGGCACGCCGGTCACCCATCAAAAAGACCAGCCGGCGGCGCCCAAATCATGATCCAGCACATCACCCCCCGCTTGCTGCGCGATTGGCCGCTGCCCATGCCACTGGCTGATGGCGATAAAAATGCGCGAGGTTACGTGGTAATTATCGCCGGATCGCGGGAGATGCCGGGCGCGGTGCTGCTGGCCGCTACCGCTGCCCTGCGCGCCGGCGCAGGCAAGCTGGCCATCGTGACCGCCGACAGTGTAGCGCCGCACGTCGGCGTGGCGGTGCCCGAAGCGCGCGTGATCGGCCTGCGGGAAACGGCCGAAGGCGGCTTGATCGTCGACCAGCGCCCCGACCTGCAAGCCGTCTGCCGCCAGGCCAGCGCCGTGCTGATCGGGCCCGGCATGCAGGACGAGACCGCTTGCTGCCAGCTCGTGCGCGCCCTGCTGCCGGATTGCATCCACGCGCCGCTGATTCTGGACGCGGCCGGCATGAGCATCGTCAGCCGCGACGCCGACTGCGGCGCGGCCGCCACGAGCGTCACAGGTACGGCCGCTGGCCCCGGGCAGGCGCCGGCTGGCGGCTTAGCCCTTGCGGTGGCGGGCGGCGCAGTCGCAGCGGAGGCTGAGGCGCTGGCCGCCCCGGTCGGCGGCTTCCGCTTTGCCAGCCCGGTGCTGCTGACACCGCACGCGGGCGAACTCGCCAGCCTTACCGGCGCCGACAAAGACGACATCCGGGCCCAGCCGGCCGCCGCTGCCCCGCTGGCGGCGCAACGCTGGCAAGCCACGGTCGCGCTGAAAGGCGCGTTGACCGTGATTGCCGACGTCAACCACCAGGAATGGCATCACGAAGGCGGCAACACCGGGTTGGCGATATCGGGATCGGGAGATGTATTGGCCGGCATCATCGCCGGCCTGGCAGCGCGCGGCGCGCCACTGGGACAGGCTGCGGCCTGGGGCGTGGCGCTGCACGCCATGGCGGGAGAACAGCTGGCCCTGAAACACGGGCCGCAAGGCTACCTGGCGCGCGAGATCAGCACCGAAGTGCCGGCCCTGCTGCGCGCCATGGCGGCCGATTAGACCGATTAAAGCTTGGCCGAGTGCTCGCGGGTGGCGTGGAATTGCAGTTTTGGCCAGCGTTCCTGCGTCAGGCGCAGGTTGACGCTCGAAGTCGCCAGATAGGCCAGGTTGCCAGCCGCATCGTAGGCGACGTTGTGACCGAGCTGGTCTTCGAAGTCGGCCAGCGCTTTCTTGTCGTCGCTCGAGACCCAGCGCGCGCTGCTGATGCTGGTGCTTTCAAACACCGCATCAACGCCGTACTCGTTCATCAGGCGGCTTGCCACCACCTCGAACTGCAGCACGCCGACCGCGCCCAGCACCAGTTCGCCGCCCTGCACCGGCTTGAATACCTGCACTGCGCCCTCTTCGCCCAGCTGCTGCAAACCTTTGTGTAGCTGCTTGATTTTCAGCGGATTGCGGATGCGCACCTGGCGGAAGAAGTCCGGCGCAAAGAAGGGAATGCCGGTAAAGGTCAGCATTTCGCCTTCGGAGAAAGAATCGCCGATTTGCATATTGCCGTGGTTCGGCAAGCCGATAATATCGCCGGCGTATGCCTCTTCGACCTGCTCTCGGGTCGATGCCATGAACGTCACCACCGACGATACCTTCACCTCGCGCCCCAGGCGCAGGTGCTTGACCTTCATGCCGCGCTCAAAGCGGCCCGAGCAGACGCGCAGGAAGGCGATACGGTCGCGGTGCGCCGGATCCATATTGGCCTGAATCTTGAACACGAAGCCAGTGAACGGCTCTTCTTTCGGATCGACCGCGCGCACGCTGGCGTCGCGTTCGCGAGGCGCCGGGGCCCAGTCCACCAGCGCCGACAGAATCTCGCGCACGCCGAAGTTGTTGATTGCCGAACCGAAGAACACCGGAGTTTGCACGCCGGCCAGGAATTCTTGCAGGTTGAACGGGGTCGAGGCGCCGGCCACCAGCTCCACTTCCATGCGCAGTTGATCCATTTCCAGCGGGAACATTTCCTGCAGGCGCGGATTGTCGATGCCTTCGATGATCTCGAACGCGCCGTCGGCACGCTCTTCACCGGCCTTGAACAGCATGATGGTGTCGTTCAGCAGGTGGTAGACGCCGCGGAAGTTCTTGCCCATGCCAATCGGCCAGGTTACCGGCGCGCACTGGATCTTCAGCACCGATTCCAGCTCGTCCAGCAGTTCCAGCGGGTCGCGGGTTTCGCGATCCATCTTGTTCATGAAGGTCACGATAGGCGTATTGCGCATGCGGCACACGTCCAGCAGCTTGATGGTCTGCGCTTCCACACCCTTGGCGGCGTCGATCACCATCAGCGCCGAGTCAACGGCGGTCAGCACGCGATAGGTATCTTCCGAAAAGTCCTGGTGGCCCGGGGTATCCAGCAGGTTGACCACGTGGTCGCGGAATTCAAACTGCATCACCGACGAGGCCACCGAAATGCCGCGCTGCTTCTCGATTTCCATCCAGTCCGAGGTCGCGTGGCGGCCCGATTTACGGGCTTTCACGGTACCGGCCATCTGGATCGCGCCCGAGAACAGCAGCAGCTTCTCGGTCAGCGTGGTTTTACCCGCATCCGGGTGGGAAATGATGCCGAAGGTGCGGCGGCGCTGCACTTCGCGCGCGATCAGGGCCGGCGTTTTTAGGCTGGCCGCTGGCGACGGAGCGTCGTCGTTATTTTCGGGGATATTGTTTTCGGTGTCGGTGACCATGTCGAGGATCTGAGAAGCGGTTCTGCAAACCCTCGATTATACCCGCTATTCGCCCTTAATACGACGCCATCCGACCCGGTGCGCCTCGGCCGTATCCAGTTCTTTGGTGCGGCTGGTGGCGTTGCTGCCGTCGGCAAAGGTGGTAATCAGCTTCAACTGGCCGCTCGGCAGCCGCACGATGATGAAACCGACCGCCGCCGAGGTGTTGGACAGGGTCGAGCCAGCCGGATCGCCATTCACGCCCTGCCCGGTGCAGACGTCGACCTGGTACAGATTACTGGTGCCGCCCACCGAGCACGCCGACGACGACGACGGAATGTTGGTAATTACGTTAGCCACGCCGCTGACGATTTGCGGGTCCAGATTCATGCGCTCGCCGGCATTCAGGTTCCAGTTGAAGTACCAGCCATCCTTTTGCGTCAGGTCGACCGCGTTGTTGGTGATGGCGTAGGTGGTCTGGTTGCTGGACGAGCCCTGCACGCTCAAGACTTGCTGCACCAGGTTCGAGGTCGGAATCGTGCCCAGCGCAGTGCCGCTGTCCTTCAGCGCAAACAAGCTCTGGATCGCCGTGTTGGAGGTATCGGGCACATCCAGCAGCCGGCCGGTGCCGAACAGCACGATGCGGGTGGCGCTGGTCTTGGTGCTGGTAATGCCGTTCGAGTCCGTACTGGTAATCGGCACGCCGCACTGCGTCACGTCTGGCCGCGTGGTGATCGGCTTGGAAGTTCCGGCATCGCCCATCTTCACCACCGAAATCGCGCCCGTGGTGGCGGTCAAATCGAAACGCCACATCGCGCCCAGCACGTCGCCGCCGTAGATGTAGGTCACCTTGGCATCGGCCAGCGGGTCGCTGCTGATGGCGGTAATCTTGGCCAGGCCGGACGGCGTGGTGGTGTCGCCCGAGTTGGTCTTGGCGCGCGCCAGCACATTGCCGGTCGCCGCCTCGACGATGAACAGCATGCCGGTACCGGTGCCAGTATTCACGCCGTCAGAGCCCGGAATATTGTTGTAGCCGGAGGTCAGGAACACTACCCATTTATCCTGCCAAATGCCGAACTGCGGATTGCCAAAGCTCAGTCCCAATTCAGGCTCATTGTGCTGCGGGCAAACGGCGGCGTCGGCGCACAGCTCCCACATCACTTTCGGCGCGGCCGGATCGGTCACGTCCAGCGCGTAGAAGCCGCGTCCGCCCGCGTTCAGTCCGCCGACCAGCATGGTGCGCCACTGGCCGTTGATCTTCACGTCCGCCACCTCGGGCGAACCGTCGGCGGTGAACTGGTGGTTGGTGCCGTAGGTGGTGCTGGCCAGCGCGGCCATCTTGCCCATCACGATGCGCGGCACGTAGGCCCAGCGCTCGCTGCCGGTGGCGCCATCAAATGCGTGCAGCATGCCGTCATTGGCCGCCACGAACACCGTTCCGGGGCGGCTGGCGTAGGCGGTCTTGTAGTCGGCGTAGGCGGTGTCCGGGTAATTGTTGTGCGGTTCGCGCAGGTAGGCCGGTTTTGACGAGGCAATGTCGCCGATCACGATCGGCACCGTGGCGCCGGTGGAATCGGTGGTGGTGGTGTAGGCACGGAACAGATTGTCGTCGGCATAATCCTGTACACCGCGCAGCCAGTTGACCATGTTGGTGCCGTTGTTGACCGTGGTCTTGTCCGCAGCAGACAACAAGGTGCACTGCGCCAGGATGCTGCACTTGTTGGCAAACCATGCCTTGGTAGCGGTGTCCATGTTATCGAAGGTGAAGTCGACCGGGTCGGTGCCCGGCGCCTGGCTGGCCTGCATCATCTTGATCTTGCGGGTGGCGATCGACTTGCCGACCGTGGTGCTGGTGCTCCACGTAGGCGTTTTGATGACTTCACCGGTGGTGGTGTCGATCTTGCGGTCGGTCAGCTCGCCATACCAGCGCACCGTGGTGAAGGTGGCCGAGAAAATATCGTTGTCGGTCAGCGTGATGTTCGGCGTCGAGGTTGCCGCCGCCGCTGCCGCGCCGGTGCGTACCTGCATGTTGGACAGCGCCTCGCGCAAGCCGCTCACCACGTCTTTCGGATCCTGCGCGCTGAAGTACTTGCCGTGGCCGTTGATGGCGGCGTGCCACAAGTCATCGACGCGTTCCTGCACCGTGCTGGCGGTGTTGGTGGTGTCCGGGTCTGGCCAGACGTAGGCGCCGCCGCCATTCCACGGGCAGCCGGACGGCGCTTGTGTGATCAGGTTGTAGAAGTCGCCGCCTGGCTTGGGCGCGGTGTCGTAGTTCGGCTCGTAGGTCATGACGCCGTCCACGCCGAGGCCCAGCGTGTAGGTGTTCATGTGCAGGTGGGTGTTCTCGCCGTTGGCGGCCGGCACCGAGCCGGGCTTGTTCATGTCCGGCTCCAGCGCTGGCCGCAAGGATACGGTGCCGGTACTGGAGCCGCCGTTGTACCAGTGCAGCGCCACGTCCGAGATCGACGGCTGCGACTGCGCCCGCTTGTCCACGCAGCCGGACGAGATGGTGCAGAAGCGCGCCGAGTTTTCCACGTTGTCGTTGTTCACCACGTTGTTGGTGCTGCTGCCGTTCCAGTAGCCGTCCGTGGTCAGGATCATGAAATTCGGCTGGCACGGGTACTGCACCACCTCCTGCCCCGCCGCATAGTTGTACGGCGACAGGTTGGCAAACATGCGGCCGACATTGTCCATCGCGGTGCGGATCGGCGTCGAGCCGGAAGTGGTGGTGTTGTACAGCGTGGTGTACCAGGTCGAGCGCGCCGCGCCGGTGAAATCGGCTGGCTTCAAATCCATGGCGCTGCCGGCGCCGGCGTTGGACAGCTTGACGAAGCCGACCTTGTAGTTCGCCGTGATCGGCGAGAACGCGATGCCCACCGAGGTCTTCATCATTTGCAAGCGGCTCTTGTAGTACACGTACCAGTTGGCGAAGTTGGTCATCTCCTCCGCGTAGGTGCAGGTCGCGCCGGCGCAATCGGTGCGGTCGACGGACTTCGGATAGGTCTGGCCGCTGACGATGTTCACGCGCACGAACGGGTTCGGCGCACCCGAGCCGGCCGACAGCGCAGCCGTGGTGGTGGTGATGGTATCCATGGCCGCGGCCGTGACCGTGGCAACCAGCGAGCCGGCGTTCGAAATCGAGCCCATGACGATGGTGCCGGTGTTGGCGCTGGAGCCGCTATCGACCACGCACACACTGTTGGCCGGCAGCGTGTTCACGCAATTGCTGTTGGTGCCGGCGTACGCCTTGTAGGTGCCGCCGGTGCCGATGGCGGTCACGAAGGTGTTGGCCACCTGCGCCGCCGAGCGATTGGTATTCAGCGACAGGCTGTTAAACAGGTTGGTGGTGTTGTACTTGGTGGTGCCGATGGTCGGCGAGCCGCTGTTCGAGGTAGTGCCGGTGAACGTCACGTAGGCTGGCGCGGTGCGCACCGAGGTGGCGGTCACGGTAAAGCCCCAGCCGGCGCGCGAGTTATCGGTCACGGTCACGCAGTTGGTCAGATTCTTGGCGCCATTGCAGGTGACCGGCACCACCGCCACCACGTTCTCCGCCGACAGCGTAATGCCGAAAGTGCTGCACGCCGGTACGGTGGCCTGCCCGGTCGGCGTCTTCACGCAGGCGTAGTACTGGTTGGTGGTGCTGCGCGCAATGATGCTGGCGGCGACCGCGCTGGCCATGGTCTGCTGCTTGAGCGCGGTGTTGGTGCCGGTGGACGCGGTCACCGTGCCATTGGTGATGGTGACGTTGCCGCCCGATTCGGCAATCACAATGCTGCTGATGCTGAGCGAATTGGCGCTGCTCGAGGCGCCGATGGCGATGGTGCCGAAGGACGCAATCGCCCCGGACGGCGCCGAGTAGCTCGGATAGATGAACGAGCCTACCCGCTTGCCCTGGCAGTTGGTCAGCAAGCGATCGCTGCACCAGCGCACTTTCACCGGCACCGGATAGCCGCTCGGCGCCGTGCCGCCGATGGTGGTCGATTTGCAGCTCGTCATCTTGTCGTCGGCGCAGTACTGGCCAACGCCGATGGTGTAGTAATACGGCCCGGTGGTGATATCAATCGGCGACCGGTAAGTCGCGTCCGGGTAGCTGTAGGTCGAGGTATTGAACTGGCACGAGGTGCCGTTGGTGTTGGTGCACCACTTCAAATCCGGGAAGCCGGTCACCAGGTTGATGTTGTTGCTGCCGGTATTGCCGAACAAGTCGGCGCGGCGCGCGCCGAAGCCGTCGTTGCTGACCACGGTCCAGTTGCTGGTATTGGCCGCGTTCTGCTCCGGGTAGTAGGTGCCATCCGACTTGATCGGCACCTGGTAGTGGATCGCCGGGTTGTAGTACTGCTTGTTGAAGTCCGGGCTCATGAACGGCGGATGGCCGACATTGCAGGCCATCGTCCCCGCCTGCAAGGTCACATTGCTGCGGCAGATGCTGTCGTTGACGTAGTCCGGCGTGTAGGTCTGATCCATGGAACCGGAGTTATCGAACAGCAGCATCAGGTTCGGCTTGACGGTGCCGGTGCCGGTGATATTCAGCAGCGGCACTTGGGCGATCTGCGTCGGGGCGGCGTGCGCACCGATGGACAGCAATAACGCCAGCAGGGACAGTAACGGGGTTAGTAACTTCGTCATGGTGATTCCTCAAGGGCCTTTCATGACGACGGCTTGCGTCATCACATTGCCGCCGCGCGGGCCGGACACGCGCGCCGTCACCACGTAGTGGATCTGCGCCGCGACGGCCAGGTTGGAAGCGTCGATCTTCAGCGTTTCGCCCAGCGCGCGCGGGCCGGTGGTGCCGGGACGCGGCGCCGTGGTCTGGCAGCGGTTGGTCGGGTCGTCGTAAGCGCCGGGCAGCATGCACATGCGGTGAATCACGTACTGCACCCGGTTGCCGTCGGCATCTGCCGGCATGGTGATGGCGCCGATCCAGAAATTGGGATTGCTGACCGTCCAGTTCTGCGGCAAGGTGGCGACGTAGCCGGCCGCCGCCTGGTCGGTCAGCAAAGCATTCTTGTTGGGCACCGTGCGCAGGTAGGTGAAGCCGGCATGCAGGCCGGCGTCGGCCGCCTTGGTCAGCGCCGCTTCGTAGGCAAGATTGGAGGTGGTCAGCGTGCTGGACGTGCTGGATTTGAGCAGGTAAATGCTGCTGACCATCATCACCGCCAGCATGATGAGCATGATCGGCAAGGCAATGCCGCGCTGGGAATGGAGCTGTCTCATGGCCGGTACTGGGAATTAAGAATGGGCACGATGGTTTCAAACACGCGGTAGCGATAGCACTTCCAGCTCAGCGGATCGCCGCCCACTGCCACGTTGACTTGCATCGGCACTGCCGCCACGCCGGTCGGCACGCTGTTGCCGAACACCGTGGGCAGCACCGTGGTGGCGCTGCAGGTGCCGTCGCGGGCCGGCTTTTCCACCGTCTTGCTGCGCGCTACCACGGCGATCCGCACCGCCGAGATGCGCTGGTAGTCGCCGGGGCCGCCGTTGACGCCGTCGTTATCGGCATCCATCATCGTTGGGCTCCACACCGTGGTCTGCATGCCGGTGCTGGTGACCACCATCTGGGTGCCGTTGCCGGCCGGGTTGGGATCCCAGTTCGGCAGCGCGCGATTATCGAAACCGTACTGCGCCTTGATCGACACGATGTTGTCGGCCACCGAAATACCGGCCTGCTCAGCGCCGGCCAGGTCGGTCGCGCGCAGCAGCAGCACGCCGTTGTTCACCGACCAGGTGTGGAAGTGCAGCAAATCCGGCCGGCCCAGGTTGTACATGAAGGTGACGTTCTTGAGGTAGGCCTGCGCCATGCTGGCCGCCGGATTGTAGCGGTACTGGGCGCCGCTGTTGAGCAGCATCTCGGCGTCGCGGCCGGTGGCGGGATTAAAGCCGGCCATCTGCATCACGGTGCACGGGCGATCCGGCGCTTGCGGCGCCACCACCAGCACATCGCCATTGTTGTAGCCGTACGGCGAGCGCTGGGCGCCGACCACAAAGCTTTCGCCGCCGTAATCGGCAGTCATCATGATGGAGCCGACGCCGGCGTTGGAATTGCCGCTGTTGAAAGAGATCACGTCCGGCGCCGTGCCGTTGGACTGGATCACCACCGAGGCCAGTGGCGTGATGTCAACGCCGTCGCGCTTGGCGCCCAGCAGCGCGTAGCCGCGCTGGTCGCTGAAAACGGTATTGCAGCCGGCCACGGTGCGGTCGTTCAAGCCCCAGCCGGCGGTGGCGGCATCGCCGCTCAGCGAGAACATTGCCAGCATGCCGTTTTGCATGGAGTCGGAACCGCCGACGGCGGCGTCCTTGTTGGCTTCGCCGCTAATCACCAGCCGCGTGGCAAACAGCAGCGCCAGCAGGCCGATCACCACGCTGACCATCAGCTCGACCAGCGAGAAGCCGCCTTGGCGTTGGTTAGGTTGGGTAGCCATGTCAGCGCGCGATGTAGGAGGTGACGCGGTGGCGGTTCGGCTCGCTCTTGGCCTTGCGCTGCCAGCGGATCGAGATGTCGACCTGATAGCGGTTCTGCGCCGGCTGATCCTGCACCTGCACGAACAGAATCGCACCAGGAATATTCTTGCGCGTCTCGGCGGCCCAGCCTGCCAGTTGGTTGTTGGGTGTGCCGTTCTCGGCCAGGTTGTAGGAGTTCACGTTCGGCAGGTCGGCGTTGATGATGCCGATCAGCTTTTCCGCCGCCAGCGTGGCGTCGGCGCGCGCGCCGGCGTCCGACAAGGCCGAGTAGGCGCGCGCCTGCAAACCGACGGTGCCCAGCAGGCCGATGCCGAGGATGACAATCGCCAGCATGGCCTCCAGCAAGGCGATACCGCCCTGCCGGCGCAAGCTGCGTGCTTGTGGAATGGTCTTCATGGTGGGCAAGCCCGGTTATCGGTGGCCGCCAGCGTCGGATCGCACTTGCTGGCCATGCCGGCCAGCGTGACGCTGAGCGCCACCACCGGCACGTTGTTCGCGTACTTGGTCGACGGATCCAGGCGCAGCTGCGTGAGGCGCGGCGCGAAATTGGTATCGACCCAGCCGGTGGCGGTGTAATACACCTGCGATGCGCCGGCCGGCAGCGTGCTCGGCAGCAGCACTTCCGACGACGGCAGCGCATCGGCCGAGCGGAACACCGACTTGAAACCGGCCGCGCCCTGCGGATCGTTGGCGGCGGCGGCGGTGGTGGTCGACCAGCCCGCATCGTCGGCCGCGCAATTGCCGTTGGCGCCGACGAAGCAGATATCCACCTGCCAATCCATCTGCCCGGTATTGGTGTTGGGCGTGAGCGAAATGCGGCTGAAGGCGTTGTGCGACACCGCCTGCCGCCGCGCCATGGCAAAGCCGTCGAGATAAAACTCGCTGGCGCTGCGCGCGCGGTTGGTCAGCAGCCATTGGCTGGCGTTGGGGATGCCGATCGCCAGCATCACGCCGAAAATGGTGATCGTGATCAGCAGCTCGATCAGCGTAAAGCCGCCAGCGCGGCGGCGCGACGGGGCGATTAGTTGGAACATGCTCCACCCTTGTGGTCGACCCAGCACGCATTGCTGGTGCCCCAGCCGGCCGGGCTGCCGGTGGTGGCGTGGGCGCCGGTTTCATTGATGGTGTAGATGAACCCGTTCATCTTGCCGGCGCCGGTGGCGGTGATGGTGTAGGTCGAGGTGGTGGCGTTGCTGAGCGTGTAGGTGAAGGTCGCGGTGTTGGCCGGGAAGCTTGGCGAAGCGTCGAAGCCGGCGTAGGTGCGGTTGTTCGACCAGAACTGCTCGGCGGCCGGCTGCGCGCCGCCGAGGGCGGTAAAAGCCTCGCTCAAACGGCCGCGCGTGGTGTAGTCGCTATAGGCCGGAATTGCCACGGCCAGCAAGATGCCGACAATCGCCACCGTGATCATGATCTCGATCAGGGTAAAACCTTGCTGGATGCGTTTCATGGGCCTGCTCCTCGGAATGGAATCTTCTGAGAAACAGTGTAGCGCGCCTGGCTTTCATTTCCCTGAGGAAATCCTGACAAACTGCTGACAAGCGCACAAATTTAGCTAAATTTCACCGTGAACAGCGCGCCTTGCCCATTGGCCGGGTCGGAAATCGTCAGCTTGGCGCCGTGCACCACGGCGATGTCGCGCACGATGGCAAGGCCGAGGCCGCTGCCGTGGGTCTTGTCGTCGAGCCGCACGTAGCGGCTGAACACTTGCTCGCGCTTGGCGGGCGGGATGCCGGGGCCGTTATCTTCCACCGTCAGCAGGCCGGAGCGGACTGTCACCGTGACGGCGCCGCCGGCCGGCGTGTAGCGGATGGCGTTGTCGATCAGGTTGTCGATCAGGTCGCGCAGCAGGAAGCGGTCGCCGGTGATGGTGGCCGGCTCCAGATCAAAACCGATGTCGATGTTTTTCAGCGAGGCTTGATCGACGAACGATTGCACGGCGTCGGCCACCAGCGCGTCCAGCGCTACCGGCTCCAGCCGGGTCTTCTCAAAGTGATGCGGCTCGGCGCGCGCCAGCGACAGCAGCTGGTTGGTCTGGCGGATCATGCGCTCGGTGGCCGACAGCATCAGCTTCAGCGATTGCGCCGTGTCCGGTTCGGCGTGGCGCGCGCCCAGCCATTCGAGCTGGGTCTTGAGGCCGGCCAGCGGCGTGCGCAGCTGGTGCGCCACATTGGCGAGGAAATCCTGCCGCGCCTGCGCGCCCTCGCCTACCTTGGCCAGCAAGCCGTTGAAGGACGATACCAGCGGCGCCAGTTCGTACGGCACATCATCGGCGGCGATCGGCGCGAGATCGCCGCCATCGCGCGCGTTGAGATCGGCGCGCAGGCGGTTCAGCGGCCGCAAGCCATTGCTGACCGAGAACCAGATCAGCGCCACGCAGCCCAGCGCGAACACGATTTCCAGCAGCACCAGCGTGCGCAGCACCGCCTCGCGCAGGTGCGGCGAGGCCAGCGTGTAGGCCAGCGCGCCGGCGGCCAGGTTCATCAGGAGGATGGGCGGAATCACCCGCCGCAACAGGCGCAGCCGGATGCTGCTCATGCGGCCGGCTCCAGCATGTAGCCAAAGCCGCGGATGGTGCGGATGGTGACGCCGGCGTCGGCGATCTTCAGGCGCAGGCGCGAGATGTAGACTTCCACCGCGTTCGGCGTGATGTCGTCGCCCCACGGCAGGATGGCGTCGATGATCTGCTGCTTGGACACCACGCGCGAGGCATGTTGCAGCAGATATTCCAGCACCGCCCATTCGCGCACCGACAGCTCGATCACCTTCTCGCCCACGCGCGCGCGCTTGGCGGCCACGTCCAGCGACAAATTGCCAAGCGCCAGCCCGGCCTGCGGCGCCGTGTGACGCCGCGCCAGCGCCTTGACGCGCGCCACCAGCTCGGCGGTGGCGAACGGCTTGACCAGATAATCGTCGGCGCCCTGCTCCAGCCCGCGCACCCTGTCCTCGACCGCGTCGCGCGCCGTCAGCAGCAGCACCGGCACGGCGCTGCCGCGCGCGCGTAGGCGCCGGACTACCTCGAAGCCATCCATGCCGGGCAGGCCGATGTCCAGCACCACCACTTCCGCCTGTCCCGCGCGTTGTAGGAGTTGATCCGCCTGGGCGCCGTTGCCGACCACCTCCACGGCCATGCCATGGCTGCCGAGCACGCGACTCAGGCCGTCCGCCAACACCGCATCATCTTCCACTACCAGTACGTGCATATCGTGCGCCACATCATCAGGGGGTATGTCATTATGCCGCTGCCCCCTTCAGAAAGATAGCCGGTGATCCCTTGTAGGATCAGGACTACAGGCAGGCCTGTTCCAGACCTACATTTCCGCGTCCCCTGCTCTTATGTTCGCCAACTAACAATCCTCATAAAGTTACGTCAACACGTAACTAGCTTTTGAGGATCACCATGAACAACAAAACCGCTTCCCGTCCTGCCATCACTTACAGCGGTGCGCAGCAAAACGAACTGCTGGGCGCACTGCCTCGCGAAGCGCTGGAATCCCTGTTTGAACATCTGGAGCTGGTTCAACTGCCTTTCGGCAAAGAACTGTTTGAATTCGGCACGGCCATGGAATACGTGCACTTCCCTACCACCGCCATCGTCTCGCTGCGCTACGTCATGGAAGACGGCGCCACCACGGAAATCGCCGTGGTCGGCCATGAAGGCGTTGTAGGAGTATCGCTGTTCGACGGCGAGCGCGCCATGTGCAGCGCCGTGGTGCAAGCGGCCGGCTACGGCTACCGCATGAAAGCCCAGCATCTGCGCGAAGCCTTCGCCAAGGGCGGCGCCCTGCCTGCCCTGCTGATGCGCTACAACACCGCGCTGTTTGCACAAATGGCGCAAAACGCCGTCGGCGGCCGCCATAGCTCGATCGAACAAAAACTGTGCCGCTGGCTGCTGGATCGCCTCGACCGCTCGCCATCGAATGCACTGAAGGTAACGCAGGAAATGATCGCCATCATGCTGGGCGTGCGGCGCGAAAGCATTACCGCCTCGGCCGGCAAGCTGCAAGACGAAGGCTTGATTACCTACCGCCGCGGCAATATCACTGTGCTTGATCGCTCAGGCTTGGAGGCGTATGCGGGCGAGTGCTATAAGGTTGCGAAGACGGAGTTTGATCGTCTGCGGGTTGATGTAGCGCGTTGCTGATCACTTCGGTGAGCGCCGGCGGCAGCACGACCCGGCGCTCTCCCACTTCCACCGTTTCCTCACGCTGGCGCAGCGGAATCGCCACTTCAATGCAGGTGCCGGTGTCGTTGCGGCCGCGGCGAATATTCAGCGTACCGCCCAGCAGCAAGGCGCGCTCGCGCATGCCCAGCAAGCCGTGCGACATCGGCTTGATGATGGTGTCGGGCGAGATGCCGATGCCGTCGTCGATAATCCGCAGCATCAACCCTTCCTCGTTGCGATTCAAGGTCACCGTCACGCGGCTGGCCTGGGCGTACTTGCGGATATTGGTCAGCGATTCCTGCACGATGCGGAACAAGGCAATCGACAGATCGCCGGAGTGGCGCGTCATGCTTTCCATGTCGGCCGCCACATTGCAGTCGCAGCGCACCTGGGACAGGCGGCTGAACTCGTCGCAATAGCTTTCAATGGCGGCGCACAGGCCGAGATTGTCCAGCAGACTTGGACGCAGGTTCTCAACGATGCGGCGCTTCATCTCCACCGTTTCCACCAGCGTGCCGCGGGCGCGCTTCAGTTGTTCGGCCAGTTCTGGATGCGTCTTGCGCAATTGCTGGGTGACGGCGGCGATGTCCATGCTGATCGAGGTCAGGTTCGCGCCCAGCTCATCGTGCAGCTCGCGCGACAGGCGCACCTTCTCTTCCTCGCTGATGCTGATCAGGTGGCGCGACAGCACGGACAGCTGTTGCGTGCGCTGCTGCACGGTCGATTCCAGGTTTTCGTTGGCCGATTGCAGCGCGTGCTCCACTGCGGCGCGGTGCGCAAAGCTGCGCCGCACCAGCTGGTAGAACATCACCAGCACCAGAATCGCCAGCACATTGATGCCGACGCCTAGCAGCACTGCTTTTTGATACTCCTGGTAGAAGGTGGCGCTGCGCGCGTTCAGCGTTTCATTCTGCTCCTGCTCCATGATCACCACCAGCAGGCGGATCTCGTCCATGCTGGAACGGTCGTCGCTGAGCTTGGCAATTTTGACGATCTCCTGCAAGCCGCCGTCGCGGTACACATCGAGCGCCTGGCTCATGATGCTGAGGCGACGGCGCACCAGCGTGTGCAGTTGCGCCAGGTTCTTCAACTGCGACGGATTATCGGCCAGCAGCCGTTCCAGTTCTTTGAATTCGGCTTCGGAGTCGGCCAGCGCGGTGCGGGTCGGCCCAAGGTAGGCGTCGCGGCCGGACAGGAAATAGCTGCGCATGCTGCTCTCGGCATCGAGCACCAGCACGTTCAAATATTGCAGGCGGTCGGCCACGCGCGCGGTCTGCCCCAGCAGGACTTGCGCGCCGCGCAGTGCTTGCAAATTATGAAACAGGCTGAAGCCGTTGACGATCAGCAGCAACGCGCAAGTCACGCACAAGACGGTCTTGTACAGCGGCAAGCGTTGATGCGGCGCTGTTTCGACGGTGAAATACATCCATTTCCTTCCCAGTGTGAACAGCCAAATTATAGACTGGAAGAAAATTTAGTGCGTCTGTGCGCGCCCCAACAGTGTGCGCTAATCGAGCAAATTATTTTTCATGGCGTAGTAGGTCAAGTCGGAATTCGACTGCATGCCCATTTTTTCCATGATGCGAGTGCGATAGGTGCTGACGGTTTTAATGCTGAGCGACAGCGCCACGCCGATGTCCGATACGGTAGCGCCACGCGCCAGGCGCAGGAATACCTGGAACTCGCGATCCGACAGCTCGGTGTGCAACGCCGTATTCGGGTCGCGGTCAAAGCTCTGCGCCAGCAGTTCGCCCACAGTGGAGCTGACATAGCGGCGGCCCTGGTACACGGTGCGCACGGCGGTAATCAGCTCGTCGGCCTCGCATTCCTTGTTGAGGTAGCCGTTGGCGCCCATCTTGAACAGGTTGACCGCGTACTGCTGCGCCGGATAGCCCGACAGGATCAGCACCGGCAGATCAGGCTGCCCTTGGCGGATGGTGCGCAAGGTGTCGATGCCGCTTTGATCGGGCATCGCGATATCGAGCAGCAGCACGTCGCAAATTTCGCGGCGGGCGATATCCAGCGCTTCGCGGCCGGTACCGGCTTCCGCCACCACCTCAAAATCGTCCGAGGATGAAAAAATCTGTTTAAAGCCTGCTCTTACAATTTGGTGATCGTCACAAATGGCAACGCGTATCATTCTTTCCTCTCGTCGTGCCCGGACTTTGCCGGGCTATCCGCCACCGTGCATCAGCGTCGCTGATAATCGAATAATATTGAAAGTATAGCAGCAATCATATCGCCAGCTGCGGTTTGTGCCAGCAGTGCGCGCGACTGCTCAGTCGAGTTTAAGCAACGCCAGTATCGCTTGCAATTCAGCGCGGATGAATTCACGATCCAGCGGCGGCAATTCCGGCGGCGCCTCGGCCGCATCCAATTCCGCGCTGCTGTCGTAGCCGCGGCTATCGAGCTTGTTGCGGGCGCCGCTGATGGTGAAGCCCTGCTCGTACAGCAACTCGCGGATGCGGCGGATCAGCAGCACCTCGTGGTGCTGATAATAGCGGCGGTTGCCGCGGCGCTTGACCGGCTTGAGCTGGGTAAATTCCTGCTCCCAGTAACGCAGCACGTGCGGCTTCACGCCGCACAGCTCGCTCACTTCGCCGATGGTGAAGTAGCGCTTGGCTGGAATCGGCGGCAGGACGACCAGTTCGGACTTGGCGAGTCGATCGTTCATTGCAGCTTAACTCCCGTTCAGGCGGCGCGCGCCATCGATGGGTTGCTCTCTTCCACCATGCCCTTGAGTTTCTGGCTGGCGTGGAAAGTCACGACGCGGCGCGCCGTGATCGGAATTTCCTCGCCGGTTTTCGGGTTGCGGCCCGGGCGCTGCGGCTTGTCGCGCAGCTGGAAGTTGCCGAAACCGGACAGCTTGACGGCCTCGCCGCGCTCGAGCGCGTTGCGGATTTCGTCAAAGAAGGTCTCGACCATGTCCTTGGCCTCGCGCTTGTTCAGGCCCACTTGCTCGAACAACAGTTCGGCCAGTTCCGCCTTGGTCAGCGTCGGTAAATCTTTTTCCGCGTCCTGGCGCACCTTGGCAACCTGCATGGCCCGGTGCAGATCGGCAGCCAATGCGGATTGGAGTACGGCGGAATCTACGTCGTTATTATTAATTTTCCAGCCCTGCCTTAAAGTAAAAATGAACAAGTCCGGCACAAAGCCGGACTCACGATTAGTCAAAAATGCAACGCTTAAGTACGCAGGCGCGCGCCGTGTTTTTGCTTGGCGGCCTCGCCGGCGGCAGCCATCACGGCTTCCACTACGTCGTCTTGCAGCGTGTTTTGAGTATCTTGCAAGCTAAAGCGGAAAGCAAGCGATTTTTCGTCTGCCTCCAAACCTTTACCACGATATTCATCAAACAAAACAATGGCTTGCACAATCTTGCCCTGCGGGATTGCTTGCACAGCGGCATTAAACGCGTCCAGCAAATCCTGTGCCGCCACCTCTTGCTTGACGACTACCGCCAAGTCGCGGGTCGCGCCCGGGAACTTGGAAATCTCATCATATTTTGGCACAGGTCGTTGCTGCAAGGCAATCGCGTCGACTTCAAAGACGACTGGTGCGTTTGGCAACTCGTACTTCTGCAGCCAGCGCGGGTGCAGTTCGCCGATGAAACCGATAACTTTGCCATCCAGCAAGACGTGCGCCGAGCGGCCCGGGTGCAGCGCCGGGTGTTCCGCTTTGACGAAACGCAGAGCCAGCGGCGCGAACAGGTGCTCCAGATCGGCCTTGACGTCAAAGAAGTCGACCGCGCGGGTGTCCTGCCCCCACTGCTCGTCCGCCACGCTGCCGTAGGCGATGCCTGCCACGCGTTTCGGCTGATGGTAGCCGGCCACGGTTAGCGGGCCGTCGGCCACGCTGTCGTCGCGCTGGTAGATGGCGCCGATTTCAAACGCGCGCACGCGGTTGGTCTTGCGGTTCAGGTTGTAGCGCACGTTGGCCACCAGGCTGCCGACCAGGGTCGAACGCATCACGCTCAGCTGACTGGCGATCGGGTTCTGCAGCTTGATCGGGTTGGCGTTGCCGGCAAAGTCCTGCTCCCACGCCGCTTCCACGAAGCTCATGTTGACCACTTCCTGGTAGCCAAGGTCGGCCAGCTGATGGCGCACCGCAAACAGCGAGCGGGTGTTTTCCGGCGCGATGATCATGGTGTTGGCTGCTACCGGCGCCACGGTCGGAATGTTCTCGAAGCCGTACACGCGGGCCACTTCTTCGATCAAGTCTTCTTCGATTTCAATGTCGAAGCGGTACGACGGTGCGGTCACCGAGAACACGCCGTCGGCCAGCGAGAACGGCAGCGCCAGGCGGGTGAAGATGTCGGCAATCACCTTGTCGTCCAGCGCCACGCCGATCACTTTCTGCGCGCGCGCGGTGCGCATTTGCACTGGCTCGCGTTTCGGCAGGTTGACGATCTGGTCGTCCACCGGGCCCACCTGGGTGGTCGCGGTGCCGCAGATTTCGATCAGCAGCGAGGTGATGCGCTCGATGTGTTCAACGGTGGTGGCGTAGTCCACGCCGCGCTCGAAGCGGTGTGCCGCATCGGTCGAGAAGTTGTACTTGCGGGCGCGGCCCTGAATCGCGTTCGGCCACCAGAAAGCGGCTTCCAGGTAGATCGATTCGGTGTCCAGCGACACGGCGGTCGCATCGCCGCCCATGATGCCGGCCAGCGATTCGATTTCCTTCTCGTCGGCGATCACGCCGACCCACTCATCGATCTCGATGGTGTTACCGTTCAGCAGCTTGAGCGATTCGCCCTTGCGACCCCAGCGTACGTCGAGGCCGCCGTGGATCTTGGCCAGGTCGAACACGTGGGTCGGACGGCCCAGTTCCAGCATCACGTAGTTGGAGATGTCCACCAGCGCCGATACCGAGCGCTGGCCGCTGCGCTCGAGGCGCTGCTTCATCCAGTCCGGCGTGGCGGCCTTGGCGTTCAGGTTGCGGATCACGCGGCCCGAGAAACGGCCGCACAGATCCGGCGCCGAGATTTTCACCGGCAGTTTTTCATCCAGGTTGACGGTCACCGGACGGAAGGTCGGCGCAGTCAGCGCCACGCCGGTCAGGGCCGACACTTCACGCGCCACGCCCAGCACCGACAGGCAGTCCGCCTTGTTCGGGGTCAGCTTGATGGTGAACTTGAGGTCGTTGAGCGCGTAGTAGTCGCGGAAGTTCTTGCCGATCGGCGCGTCGTCCGGCAGTTCCAGCAGGCCGCTGCCCTCTTCCGACAATTTCAGTTCCTTGGCCGAGCACAGCATGCCCTGCGACTCGACGCCGCGCAGCTGGCCTACCTTGATTTCAAACGGCTTGCCATCGGCGCCCGGCGGCAGCACGGCGCCGGCCATGGCGCACACCACTTTCAGGCCCGGACGCACGTTCGGCGCGCCGCAGACGATGTTGAGCAAGGTGCCGGTGCCGACGTCCACCTGGCAGACGTTCAGGCGGTCGGCGTTCGGGTGTTTCATCATTTCGCGCACGTGGCCAACCACCACGTTGGAGAACGGCGGCGCGACAGGTTCCACTTCTTCCACTTCCAGGCCGGACATCGTCAGCAGATGGGCCAGTTCGTCCGAAGTCATCTTCGGATCGACCATGGTACGGAGCCAGTTTTCGGAGAATTGCATATTCGTTCGAGCTTTCTTTTTATCGTGTCCGTATTAGTTGAACTGCTTCAGGAAACGCAGGTCGCCTTCGTAGAACAGGCGCAGGTCGTTGATCCCGTAGCGCAGCATGGTCAGGCGCTCGAGGCCGGAGCCGAACGCGAAGCCGATGTACTTTTCAGGATCCAGGCCGAAATTGCGCACCACCGACGGGTGCACCTGGCCCGAGCCCGACACTTCCAGCCAGCGGCCTTTCAACGGGCCGCTGCCAAACGCGATGTCGATCTCGGCCGACGGTTCGGTGAACGGGAAATACGACGGACGGAAGCGCACTTGCAGGTCGTCGGTCTCGAAGAAGGCCTTGACGAAGTTCAGGTACACGCCCTTCAGGTCGGCAAAGCTGATGTTCTCGGCGATCCACAGGCCTTCCACTTGATGGAACATCGGCGAGTGGGTGGCGTCGCTGTCGACGCGGTAGGTGCGGCCCGGCGCGATCACCTTGATCGGCGGCTGGTTGTTGCGCGCGTAGCGCACCTGCATCGGCGAGGTGTGGGTGCGCAGCAGCAGCGGCTTGCCCTGGCTGTCGTTGCCTTCGATGTAGAAGGTGTCCTGCATCGAACGCGCAGGATGGTTTTCCGGGCTGTTCAGCGCGGTAAAGTTAGTCCAGTCGGTTTCGATTTCCGGGCCGTCGGCCACGTCGAAACCGATGGAGCGGAAGATGGCTTCCACGCGTTCCCAGGTACGCATCACCGGGTGGATGCCGCCGCCGGCGCGGCCGCGGCCTGGCAGCGAGACGTCAATCGCCTCGGCGTTCAAACGGGCTTGCAGCTGCGCCTCGGCCAGCGCATCACGGCGCGCGGTCAGCGCGGCTTCGATCTGCTGCTTGGCGGCGTTGATCAGCGCGCCCTGCGCCTTCTTGGCGTCCGGGTCGAGCTTGCCCAAGCCCTTCATCAATTCGGTAATCTGGCCGGTCTTGCCCAGGTATTTGGCTTTGGCGTTTTCCAGTGCGGCGGCGTCGTCTTTGGCCGCGTCGAAATCCTGCACTGCTGAGGCGACGAGTTGTTCCAGGGAGTCCATGCGTTTTTCTTATCCTTGAATCAAAAACGGGGCACAGGTGTGACCCTTGCCCCGTTCTCTTGCGTAAATCCGCGCTTAAAAATTAAGCAGCGATTTTAGCTTTAACGACGTTGACAATCGCAGCGAAGGCTGGCTTGTCCATAACTGCCATGTCGGCCAGGACTTTACGGTCCAGTTCGATCGAAGCTTTCTTCAGACCGTTCATGAATGCGCTGTAGGTAACGCCGTGCTCACGGGAAGCAGCGTTAATACGGGCGATCCACAGGCGGCGGAAGACGCGCTTCTTGTTACGACGGTCACGGTATGCGTACTGGCCAGCGCGCATCACTGCTTGCTTGGCAATACGGTATACCTTGCTACGACGACCGCGGTAGCCTTTGGCGAGGTTCAGTACTTTTTTATGACGGGCACGCGCAGTAACCCCACGTTTTACTCGAGGCATATTAGCTCCTTAATTGAGTGGTGAGATTAAGCGGATGGCATCATTGCGTAGACGCGCTGGACGTCGGTCGCATCGATGTTACGGGTGCCGCGCAGTTGACGCTTGTTCTTCGTCGTCTTCTTGGTCAGGATGTGGCGTTTGAAAGCCATACCCGATTTAACGGTACCACCTGGACGCACGCGAAAACGTTTTTTCGCCGAGCTCTTGGTTTTCATTTTTGGCATAGATATTCTGCCCTCTCGGACAGCTCCTATTAAACAGGATTACAGGTGGCAACACTACGTCGCTCTTAGATGCCTGCTCTCACTTGTTTGTGCAGCGGATGCGAGTCCACTACATTTACTACAGCCGGACATTATAGCGCAGGAAAATGAAAAAAGGGCACTCGCGTGCCCTTTTTTTGCTTGCCTTTACAGCAAACTTATTTTTTCTTCTTCGGCGCCAGCACCATAATCATCTGGCGGCCTTCCATTTTCGGGAACTGCTCGACCTGGCCATGCGGCTCCAGGTCGGCTTTCAGACGTTCCAGCATGCGGAAGCCAATATCCTGGTGCGCCATCTCGCGGCCACGGAAGCGCAGGGTGATCTTGGTTTTATCACCGTCTTCGAGGAACTTGATCAGGTTACGCAGCTTGATATTGTAGTCGCCGTCATCGGTACCCGGGCGGAATTTGACTTCCTTCACGGAGATGACTTTCTGCTTCAATTTCGCTTCGTGAGCCTTTTTCTGCTCCGAATACTTGAACTTGCCGTAGTCCATCAGACGGCAGACCGGCGGGACCGCGGTAGGTGCGATCTCGACCAGGTCGACGTCTGCCGCTTCCGCCAGGCGGAAGGCTTCGGCCAAACTCACGATACCGAGAGGCTCGTTATCGACCCCAGTTAAACGCATTTCAGGGGCAGTGATTTCGCCATTGATGCGATGCGACTTGTCAGTAGCTATGGTGATTCCTTTTAAAATCTAATGAATTGCCAGTGCGCTTAGGCCTTGGTGGCGACGTCTTGTTGCAGTCGCTCTATCAGGGCATCGACGGACATGACGCCCAGATCGACATTGCCCCGTGCCCGCACGGCGACGGTGTTGGCATCCCGTTCTTTGTCACCTACAACTAAGATGTAAGGCAGTTTTTGGACGGAATGTTCGCGTATTTTATAGTTTATTTTCTCGTTGCGCAAATCGGTCTGTACGCGGAAGCCGCAGCGGCGCAGCTTTTCAGCCACTTGCTGCACGTATTCAGCCTGCGCATCCGAGATGTTCAGCACCGACACCTGCACTGGCGCCAGCCATGCCGGCAGCGCGCCCGCATAGTTCTCGATCAGGATGCCGATGAAGCGCTCCATCGAACCGACGATCGCACGGTGCAGCATCACTGGCACCTGGCGGCTGTTGTCAGCGGCCACGTACTCGGCACCCAGGCGTTCCGGCATGAAGAAGTCGACCTGCATGGTGCCGACCTGCCATGGGCGGCCCAGCGAATCCTTCAGGTGATATTCGATCTTCGGGCCGTAGAACGCGCCCTCGCCCGGCAGCTCGGTCCAGGTGACGCCGCAGGCACGCAGGCCGGCGCGCAGCGCTTCTTCCGCCTCATCCCAGATGGCGTCGGAGCCGATGCGGTTGTCAGGACGCAGCGCCAGCTTCACTTCGATATTGTGGAAGTGGAAGTCCGAATACACTTCCATCGCTTGCGTGTGGAAAGCGACGACTTCCGGCTGGATCTGCTCGTGGGTGCAGAAGATGTGACCATCATCCTGGGTAAAGCCGCGCACGCGCATGATGCCGTGCAGCGCGCCCGACGGCTCGTTGCGGTGGCACTGGCCGAACTCGCCGTAGCGCAGCGGCAGGTCGCGGTACGAACGCATATTGCTGTTGAAGATCTGCACGTGACCCGGGCAGTTCATCGGCTTCAGCGCGTACGAACGGTTTTCCGACTCGGTCACGAACATGTTTTCGCGGTAGTTATCCCAGTGGCCGGTCTTGCCCCACAGGCTGGCGTCCAGAATCTGCGGCGCTTTCACTTCCTGGTAGCCATTGACCTGGTACTTGTTGCGCATGTACTGCTCAACTTGCTGCCAAATGGTCCAGCCTTTCGGATGCCAGAACACCAGGCCCGGCGCCTCGTCCTGGAAGTGGAAGAAGTCCAGTTGCTTGCCCAGCTTGCGATGGTCGCGCTTTTCCGCCTCTTCCAATTGGAACAGGTACTGCTCTTGATCTTCCTTCTTGGCCCAGGCGGTGCCGTACACGCGCTGCAGCATTTCGTTCTTGCTGTCGCCGCGCCAGTAAGCGCCGGCCAGCTTCATCAGCTTGAACACCTTCAGCTTGCCGGTCGATGGCACGTGCGGGCCGCGGCACAAGTCGGTGAAGTTGCCTTCGCTGTACAGCGAAACGTCCTGGTCAGCAGGGATCGACTCGATGATCTCGGCCTTGTAGGCTTCGC
Source organism: Duganella rivi (assembly GCF_009857435.1). Taxonomy (GTDB): domain Bacteria; phylum Pseudomonadota; class Gammaproteobacteria; order Burkholderiales; family Burkholderiaceae_D; genus Rugamonas; species Rugamonas rivi. Next base: position 31,409 of record NZ_WWCK01000003.1, on the reverse strand, counting down.
CGATCGATTTGAAGTAGGCCACGGCCTCGTCGCGCGGCAGCACTTTGCGGGTGACTGGCTCGTCTTTTTTCGCCAGCTCGCCCATTTTCTTTTCGATCGCCACCAGGTCGTCAGGCGTGAACGGACGCTTGTACGAGAAGTCGTAGTAGAAGCCGTTATCGATCACCGGGCCGATGGTGACCTGCGCATCCGGGAACAGCTCTTTGACAGCGTAAGCCAGCAAGTGAGCGGTCGAGTGACGGATCACCTCCAGACCTTCCGGGTCTTTGTCGGTCACGATGGCCAGGTCGACGTTTTTGTCGATCAGGAACGAGGTATCGACCACTTTGCCATCGACTTTGCCGGCCAGCGCGGCCTTGCCGAGACTGGTCGCAATGCTGGACGCCACTTGGGCCACAGTGACCGGGCCGTCGAATTCGCGGGCGGAACCATCAGGAAGGCGAACTGAAATCATAGTGATCTCCGGTGATTTAATTTAAAACGGTGTTGGAAAAATTTGGACGAAAAAAAACGCGGGCTAGCCGCGTTTTTCTCTTTTTGACAAGCAAAAGAATCCCGTTGACTAGCGTCACTCCCAAAGCTTGGTAGTAGTTCGCGGTGTCATAACCGTGATTGCCTTTCTCGCTCTTACAGATGTCTGGTGGGCGGTGAGGAATTCGAATCCCCGACCCCTTGGATGTCGACCAAGTATTCTAACCAGCTGAACTAACCGCCCGTGGTACTGCTCTTAAATTTTACTTTACTACGAATTCTGGTGGGCGGTGAGGAATTCGAATCCCCGACCCCTTGGATGTCGACCAAGTATTCTAACCAGCTGAACTAACCGCCCGAAGACCAGCATTATAGAGAGCGATCCGGAGAAAAACAAGGGTAATCAAAGGAAACATTTCAATTTCTCCTATGAGAAGTACGAAGCGGCCGTTACTGGCATGCAGTAAACTGTCGCTATTCCCACCAAACCACGCGCCTATGCAAGCCGACACCTCCCCTTCCGCCCACCTGCACGAACACCGTGATGGTGACGCCCATTACCAGCACTACACGGTGCAGCGCAGCCAGTCGGTGCTGGCATGGTCGCTGGCGCTGACGCTGGGCTTTGCGGTGGCGGAGGTCGTGACCGGCTTCATGTCCAACTCGCTGGCCTTGATTTCCGACGCCGGCCACATGGTGACCGACGCTGCCGCGCTGGGCCTGGCCTTGCTGGCGCAGCTGATCGCCAAGCGCCCTCCTTCGGCGCGCCACTCGTTCGGTTTCGGCCGCGCCGAGGCGCTGGCGGCGTTTGTGAATAGCCTGGTGCTGCTCGTGTTGGTGGGCTGGATCTGCTACGAAGCCATCAGCCGCTTCGCGCATCCCGAAGAAGTACAAGGCGCGACCGTATTCATCGTGGCCGCGCTGGGCCTGGTGATCAACCTCGTGCTGGCGTGGATGCTGTCGCGCGGCGACAGCAATATGAACACCCGCGCCGCCTTAGTCAACGTGCTGGGCGACCTGCTCGGCTCCGTCGCCGCGCTGGTGGCGGGCGGCGTCATCTATTACACTGGCTGGATGCAGATCGACCCGCTGCTGTCGCTGTTCGTGGCGCTGCTGATCCTGAAGTCCACCATCGGCGTGCTGCACGAGTCCTACCACTTCCTGATGGGCGGCGTGCCCGAGCAAATCGATTACTTGAAAGTCGGCGCCGACCTCGAGCAAATGGACGGCGTCTGCTCCGTGCACGACCTGCACGTGTGGGACATGTCGCCCGGCCAGCCTGCGCTGATCGGCCACGTCGAAATCACCGACCTGGAACGCTGGCCAGAAATCCTGCACAACATCAAAGCCATGCTCCTCGAAAAACACGGCATCGACCACATCACCCTGCAAGCTGAAGTCGCCCCATGATCCGCCCTCTGATTACACTCAGCACGCTACTGATGCTCAGCCCAGCGTGGGCTTGCTCCTGCTCGCCGCTGCCTGAAGTCGGATTTGTACACGCCGACCTCGACCGCCTGCCCGCCAATGCCCGCGGCGCGCTATTCCTTGCCAAGGACGACAAGCTCAAGCCCACCGCCTTCTACATCACGACCAATGCCCAGCCGGGGCCGCTGAAAGCGCAACTGAGCTGGCCCGACCTTGGCGCGAAAGGCAAAGCACAACGCTATCTGGCCCGCGTGGCGCCGGTGGGCGGCTTCAAGCCGGGAGCGCACTACACCATCCGCTACATGAACAACAAGGAGCGCTGGCGTTATCCTGCGCAGACCGATTTCTTCATCGATGCCGAACCACTTAAGCTCGATGGCGCCGGCGCCCAGCTGGTGTTGGATGGCGCTCCGGCACGGCAACTGCTGCAACTGGCAACCAACTCCGGCATGTGCTCCAGCCAGCAGCCGGCAGTGGTTCAAAACTTCCACTACGAACTGCCAGCCGCCTACCAGCCATATAAATCCGCTGTGTATTACCGCACCGATTTCGATGGCGATCCAGTCCCACCCTATTCAGGCTCGCTCTGCGGTGACCGCGCATTTGGCGCCACCGCAATGGGCGATGCGCGTGAAGTCGTCTACAACAATTGCGAGACACCCAAGGGGCGTGTCAGCATTCAAGGCTGGGCCGCGCTGCTGGAGGTGGAGGACAGCGTGCGTCCAACCAATGTCCTGACCAGCGACCTGAGTGCTGCGCAAGCTGGATCCTGCACTGCGTTCGGCATCCTAAAGGAGGCACTGGCCACGCATGACCAGCAACGCATCAGCAACGCCGCCTGCCACATCAGCGGCGCAGAATATGCCGATCGCAAATCCGGCCTGCCGCAGGATGCGCCAACAGCAGCCGAAATGCTCGACTTCGCCCGCAACAGCGCCACTACGCCGCGCGCTTGCGTACTGTCGGCAATGACTACCGTACTTACGCACATGCCGGAGCCGGCCGAACCGCTTGGACAGCGACTGGGCCAAATCATCGGCGCCGGCCTGACCTCAACCGACGCAGCGGTCGTCGACGCCGCCCTCATCGAACTCTCGCAATCGGTAGGCTACATTTCCATGAACGGCTGGCGCGACAAGAACGGAGCCCAGCGCATGCAGACCATGCTGGAGCCAGCGCTGCCGGCACTGGTCAAGTTGCTGCTGTCCGGCCAAGCCGTGTCGCGCACCGCCATGCCGTTGGCGGAGTTGATTGGCCACGCGGGCAACAAGGCTCATCGCTACATTCCCGAACTGCTGGCGGCAGCCGAATCGCCAGCTGCGACCTCATCCGAAGCGCTTGCCGCGCTCAGCCTGATAGCGCCAGACGATCCGCGCGTCCAGTCCTTGCAGCGAACCATCAAGCCGCTCACACTGGACAGCACACAACCCTAATAACACCATGCATAATTTTGAAAAACGCCGCGACCGCTACGAGGCTTTTGCGTCATTCGAAAAACCCCTCGTCAACCTGAGCTTTGAGCTGGAAGTGCCGGAGTTCCGGCCTTTCTGCAAGCAGAACGGACTGCCGCCGTTTCACTTCTTCCTGTATCACGTGCTGCACGCACTGGAAGGCATCGATAACTTCATGTACCGCATCCATCAGGGCGAAGTTATCAAGATCAAGGATTTCTGGGCTTCGTACACCGTCATCAATCAGGATCAGAACCTGAACTTCGCGCGCTTTGAAATGACGCCGGACTTGAAGGAATTTGTCGCCCGCAGCGTGGAGGCGAAGAAGGTGGCGGAAGCCAGCACCAGGATCATCAACAAGTCGGAAGACCTGAGCGAGTACGACCAGCGCCGCAACATCCACATCACCTGCATGCCATGGCTGAAGCTGACGTCGATCGAGCACCCGATCTATCAGCACAAGGATTACGACATTCCGTCGCTCGCCTGGGGCCGCTTCAGCGAGCCGCGTGACGATGGCCGCCTGACCATGACCATGTCAGTGCAAGCCCATCATGGCTTCGTGGACGGCTACCACATCCACCTGCTGGCAGAAGCCATCGCCGCGCGCATTGCGCGGACCATGACCTCATAACTCCCGCAAGAACGCCTGCACCGGCGCCGACTCCCGCGCCACTTGGGAGCAAACCAGCCCGAAGTCACGATAAGCGCGTGGTTGCAAGCGCAGCACGCGCAAGCCGCGCCGGTTTTCCGGCAAGGCTGACTCGGGCAAGATGGACACACCAAGCCCTTCGCGCACCAGCACCGCCGCGCTGGCAAGATCGCGTACCGTTACGCGGATATCGGACAGCATCAGACCAGCCTCCTCCACAAGGCTTTGCGCATGCACCGAGCACCCACCGGTGGCCAACACAAACGGCTCGCCGACCAGCTCGCTCAAACGCACCCCCTGCTCACTGTTGCGCCGCCCCAGCGCGTGACTGGCCGGGATCACCGCCATCCACTCGTCACGCCCGATGATGGCGGCTTGCCTCGCCGGCTCCGGATTCAGCACCACACCCAATTCCACTGTGCCTGCCGCCAGCCATTCTTCCACCTCTTCATCCGTGCCCTCCAGTGCCACCAGCTCAATGCCCGGATGGCGGCGCCTGAACGACGATATCAATGCGGGTAACACCGTCGCCAGCACTGAAGGAAAGGTCGCTAGGCGAATGCGGCCGGAATGCAGTCCTTGCGCGCTGTCGGCCAAAGCACGAATCGCGTCAAACTGCGCCAGCATCGCCCGCGCGTGCACCAGCACTTGCTCCCCCAGCGCGGTGACACTCACCTCGCGCCGTTCGCGCACCAGCAGTTTGCTGCCAAGCGCAGACTCCATCTGCGCAAGCGCCTGGCTGGCGCCGGATTGCGAGATGCCGACCAACTCCGCGGCCCGCGAAATATTGCGCGTATCGGCCACTGCTGCCAGCAAGCGCCAATGGGATAAGTTCATCATTAGAAAAACTGATAGCTGATTTCTGGAGCATTAATTTTACAGCGCCCCGCGCAAGCCATACAGTGGCGGCTCATCGTTCAAGGAGCATTCAATGAAGCTGTATTACGCACCGCACACCTGTTCCCTATCACCGCTGATCGTATTGGAGGAACTCGGCCTCGCGCACCAGCTGGTCAAGGTCGACAACCAGACCAAACGCACCGCCGACGGCTGCGATTTCCGCGCCATCAATCCCAAAGGCTATGTCGCCGCGCTGGAACTGGATAATGGAGAAGTGCTAACCGAAGGCCCGGCCATCATCCAATATCTGGCAGACCTGAAACCGGAGATGCAACTGGCGCCGCCAGTAGGCAGCTGGCCGCGCGTGCGCTTGCAGGAAACACTGAATTTCATCACCAGCGAGATTCACGCCGGAGTGGCGCCGCTTTTCAACAAGGAGCTGCCTGAAGCGGCTGCGACCATCTTCCGCGAACGCCTGTTCCGCCGCATGGCGACACTGGAAGACACGCTGCAAGCGCAGCCCTTCCTGCAAGGCACGGCATTCACCGTAGCGGACGCTTATCTGTATACCGTACTGGGGTGGTTCTCATTCTTCGCCATCGGACTTGAGCGATGGCCGGCCGTTGCGGCCTACGAGAAACGCCTCGCCGCCCGCCCGTCGGTGCAGGCGGCGCGGCGGGCGCACGTTTAAGCGCGACGCGCTTCCTGCACGCCGCCCACTTCCGAGATCGCGCTCAGGGCTTTGTGCAGCTGCGCCGTGGCGCCGATTTCGGCGGTGAAGGTCATGCGCGCAAAGCCTTTGGCCGATTGGGTGTTGACGCCGATAACGTTGATTTTCTCGCGCGAGAAAATCTCCGAGATATCGCGCAGCAGGCCCTGGCGGTCGTTCGCCAGGATGAAGATATCGACCGGGTAGACCGTATCCGCACCGGCACGTCCCCACTCGGTGACAATCACCCGCTCCGGCGCCTTGGCGCGCATTTCGGCAAAGTTCTTGCAGGTGGCGCGGTGGATCGACACGCCTTTGCCGCGCGTGACAAAGCCGACGATGCCATCCGGCGGCGCCGGCTTGCAGCACTTGGCCAGCTGCGTCATCAAGCCATCCGTACCCACCACCAGCACGCCCGACTTGGCGCCCTGCTCCACGCTTGATGCGCGGCTCTTGCCGAGGAAGACTTCGTCCACCGGCTCGGTCGGCTCGCCGCTGTCGTGCAGCGCGTTTTCAATTGCGCGCAGGCTGAATTCATCTTTGCCGACAGACAGGAACAAGTCGTCAACCTTGGCAAATCCCAGCTTGTTCGCCAGCGCTTCCAGATTGACGGCGGTCTTGCCCTCGCGCTGCAAGGTCTTCTCCACCAGCGCGCGGCCGTGCGACAAGGTTTCCTGCATGTCGATCGCATGGAACCAGGCGCGAATCTTGGAACGCGTGCGCGTCGCCACCGTGTACTCATCACTGAGCCAATCGCGCGATGGGCCAGCCGTGCCCGGCGCGCCTTTGGCAGTGATGATTTCGCAGGTCTGGCCGTTTTTCAGCGGTGTATTCAGCGGCACCATCACGCCATCGACACGCGCGCCACGGCAGCGGTGGCCAACATCGCTGTGCAGGTGGTAGGCAAAGTCCACCGGCGTTGCGCCGACCGGCAGCTCAATCACGCGCGCTTGCGGCGTCAGCACGAAGATGCGGTCGTCCAGCGCGGCGGCTTTCAGCTTTTCCACCCACTCGCGCTGCTGTTCTTCCTCGCCGACCACGGCATCGGCCACGTCGGTTTTCCACGCCAGCAGCTGGCGCAACCAGGCGATTTTCTCGTCGTACTGCTGCGCGGTGAAGTTGGAACCGCCAGTCTCTTTGTAGCGCCAGTGCGCCGCCACGCCATACTCGGCAAAGCTGTGCATTTCCTGCGTGCGGATCTGCACTTCCAGCGGACGGCCGTCTTCCGCCGTCACCACGGTGTGCAGCGAACGGTAGCCGTTTGGCTTCGGACGCGAAATATAATCGTCGAATTCTTTCGGAATCGGCGTCCAGATGTTGTGCACCACGCCCAGCACGGTGTAGCAGGTTTTCACGTCCGACACGATCACGCGGAAGGCGCGCACGTCGTACAGGTCGGTGAAGTCCAGCTCCTTGCCCTTCATCTTGCTCCAGATGGAGTAGATGTGCTTGGGACGGCCAAACACCTCGGCCTGGATACCCGCTGCCGCCATTTCCGACTGCAGCCGCTCGATGGCGCTGGCAACGAAGCCTTCGCGCATCAGGCGTTTTTCTTCCAGCATCTTGGCGATGCGCTTGTAGGTTTCCGGCTCGATGAAACGGAACGACAAGTCTTCCAATTCCCACTTCAGCTGCCAGATACCGAGCCGGTTGGCCAGCGGCGCATACAAGTCCAAGGTCTCGCGCCCATAAGCGCAGGTCATGTCGTTGAACAGTTTGATGTCGGCAAAGTAGCGCAGGCTGGTCACGCAGGACGCCAGGCGCACCAGCACCACGCGCATATCGGAAGCCATCGCCAGCAGCATCTTGCGCAGGGTTTCGACCTGCGCCACCGCCATTTGCGCAGCGTTGCGGCCGCGTCCTGCGGCTGGAGCATTTTGCGTCTGCGTCAGTTCGCGCAAGCGGATCAACTGGCGCACGCCGGCCACCAGGTCGTTGACGCCGCAGCCGAAACGCGGTTCGATGATCGGCGCCAGCGCCGGGTCGAGCAAGGTCAGCTCGAACATCAGGCCGGCGATGCGGGTCTCAACGTCGGTATTCAGGGAGGCCAGCGTGCCGGCCACGCCGACCGCGAAGTCCAGCGCCGGCTGGCCGCTGGAGGCGACCTTGTCGGCGTAGGCGCCGCCGGCAAAGTCGAGCGCTGCCAGCATGCGGGCGCTGTCGTCGGGAGACAGGCCTTGAACCAGCTGCTCCGACGTCGCGCTGGTAAGCGCAGTGGTGGAAACCATGATGCTCCTAGCGCTGCGCGGCGATGACGATAATTTCAACCAGCACGCGCGGATCGTACAGTTTCGCTTCGACCGTGGCGCGCGGCGGCGTGTGGCCCTGCGGCACCCATGCGTCCCACTCCTCGTTCATGCCGGGGAAGTCGGCCATGTCCTTGAGGTAGATCTGGCAGCTCAGGATGCAGGTCTTGTCGCTGCCGGATTCGCCCAGCAGACGGTCGATGTGGGCCAGCACTTCGCGCGTCTGGCCCTTGATGTCGAGCGACAGGTCGTCCGGGATCTGGCCGGCCAGATACACGGTGTTGTTGTGGATCGCCACTTCGGACAGGCGTTTGCCCACGTGCAGTCGTTTGATTTCCATACTCTTCTTACCTAACTTAACTTGCTTAACCCAGCAGGAATTGCTTTGCTATTGCGATTTGATCGTCGTGAATAAAGGTCGGCGCGTGGCCGACGTTCGGAATTTCTACCAGCTTGGCTTTCGGGCCGCGCTCGGTCATCAGCTTGGCCGTTTCCGGCGACAGCAGGTCGGAATCGGCGCCGCGCACCAGCAGCGTCGGGCACATGATGGCATCGTAAGCCGCCCACAGCATGGCTTGGTCGGCGTCGGCCGATTCCGGCGTGGCCGAGCGGAACGGCAAGGCCAGTCCCATATCGTAATGGCGCACCCACTTGCCGTCTTTGTCCTGGCGCAAAACGTCGGTTGCCAGCTTGTGCCATTCCTCTTCGGTGTGCTCGCCGAACGACAGCGAAACGTCGCGGACAAACTTGGCGCCGGCCTCAAAGGTTTCAAAGCGCAAGTCCTGGCCGATGTAGTCGCCGATGCGCTGCAAGGCCATCGGCGCCAGCACCGGGCCGATATCGTTGAGGATCAGCTTGCGGATCGGATTGCCCGGCAGCGAGGCCAGGCCCATGCCGATCAAGCCGCCCATCGAGGTACCGAACCAGTCGACCTTCTGACTTTCGCCGTCTGGCAGCACACGCGCCAGCAAGGTTACGATATCACTGACATACTGCGGTATGCGGTACAGCTGCGGATTTTTCAGCCACTCGGAGCGGCCGCGGCCGACGATGTCCGGGGCGATCACGCGGTAGTCGTTGGCCAGCGCGCGCGCCATGTTGTCAAAGTCGTCCGCTACGCGGGTGACGCCGTGCACGCAGACCAGCACGTTGGGATTGTTTTCATCGCCCCACTCCTTGTAGGACATGCGATGCAGGCCAGCCAGCGACAGGCATTGAACAGACTTTATTTTTGCGTGGAGCATGCGGCTTCCTTAATGGTTTTTATGTAATGATGTTCAGAATGACCATTTTACCGCGTTGTGACAAAATTCTACCGAAGTGTAGCGCAGCGCGCCTTTTATCACCAACCCTATAGAGGACAGTATGGCAAACAAGACTTTGAGCGGTAAAACCGCGTTGGTTACCGGTTCCACCTCCGGCATCGGCCTGGGCATCGCCCGCTCGCTGGCGGCCGAGGGCGCCAACGTGCTGCTGAACGGCTTTGGCGACAGCCAGGAAATCGCGCAGTTGCAAGTTGATCTCGCCAAGGAGTTCGACGTGAAGGTGGCTTACCACAACGCCGACATGACCAAGCCAGCCGAGATCGAAGCCATGATTGCTTTCGCCGGCGAGAAGTTCGGCGGCGTCGATGTACTGGTGAATAACGCCGGCATTCAATATGTCGCCAACGTCGAGGAATTCCCGGTTGAGAAGTGGGACGCCATCATTGCGATTAACCTGACCTCGGCCTTCCACACCTCGCGCCTGGTGCTGCCGCGCATGCGCGCCAACAACTGGGGCCGCATCATTAATTTGGCGTCGACGCACGGCCTGGTGGCGTCGGCCGGCAAGTCGGCCTATGTCGCCGCCAAGCACGGGCTGATCGGCCTGACCAAGGCCAATGCGCTGGAGACTGCCACCACCGGCGTTACCGTCAACGCCATCTGCCCCGGCTTTGTGCTGACGCCGCTGGTGCAAAAACAAGTGGACGACCGCGCCGCCAAGGACGGCATCAGCAACGAGCAAGCCAAAAAGGCGCTGCTGGCGGACAAGCAGCCGTCGGGCGACTTCGTCACGCCGGAAGAACTGGGCGCGCTGGCGGTGTTCCTGTGTTCGGACGCGGCCAAGCAAGTGCGCGGCGTCTCCTGGAATATGGACGGCGGCTGGGTAGCTCAATAAGCACGCAGTAAGTACTATCCCTTACCAAAGGCAGATATCACCAGCCGTTATTTGCGGCTTTCCACAATAGTGATATCTGCCCTTCTGCGCGATGATGCACTCCTCAAACGAAACACGAGGAGACTCCGTGAAAAAACCATTCTATAAAATCCTGTACGTACAGGTACTCTTCGCCATCTTCTGCGGCGTGATGCTGGGCGCGTTCTACCCGGACAGCGGCGTCGCCATGAAACCGCTCGGCGACGGCTTCATCAAGCTGATCAAGATGATTATTGCACCGGTGATCTTCTGCACCGTGGTGTCGGGTATCGCCGGCATGCAGGACGTGAAGAAAATCGGCCGCGTCGGCGGCAAGGCGCTGCTGTACTTTGAAGTGATCTCGACCTTCGCGCTGGTGATCGGCCTGTTCGTTGCCAACCTGGTGAAACCAGGCGCCGGCTTCAACGCCACCGCCGCTACGCTGGACGCCAAGTCCATCGAGCAGTACACCACCAAGGCACACGCACAAACCACTACCGACTTCCTGCTGAACATCATCCCGAACACCGTGGTGGATGCGTTCGCCAAGGGCGACATCTTGCAAGTGCTGCTGATCGCGATTTTGTTCGGTTTCTCGATCTCGCTGCTGGGCGAACGCGGCAAGCCGCTGGTCAAGCTGATCGATGAAGCCTCGCACGCCATCTTCGGCGTGGTGAACATCGTGATGAAGGTTGCACCGATCGGCGCATTCGGCGCGATGGCCTTCACCATCGGCAAATACGGCATCAAGTCGCTGCTGCCACTGGCTACGCTGATGGGCTGCTTCTACGCCACCTGCATCATCTTCGTGGTGGTAGTGCTGGGCACCGTGGCGCGCCTGACCGGCTTCTCGATTGGCCGCTTCATCTCCTACATCAAGGAAGAACTGCTGATCGTGCTGGGCACCAGCTCTTCGGAATCGGCACTGCCTTCGCTGATGAATAAACTGGAGCGCCTGGGCTGCTCGAAATCGGTGGTGGGCCTGGTGGTTCCAACCGGCTACTCGTTCAACCTGGACGGCACCAACATCTACATGACCATGGCGGCGCTGTTCGTGGCACAGGCCACCAACACCGACCTGACCCTGATGCAAGAGCTGACCATCCTGGGCGTCGCGATGCTGACCTCGAAAGGCGCATCGGGCATCACCGGCGCCGGCTTCATCACGCTGGCAGCCACCCTGCACGTGGTACCGGATATTCCGGTGGCCGGCATGGCGCTGATCCTCGGCATCGATCGCTTCATGAGCGAGTGCCGCGCGCTGACCAACTTCATCGGCAACGGCGTGGCAGCGATGGTAGTCTCGCGCTGGGAAAAAGAGCTGGACATGGACAAGATGAAAGCCGAACTGGCCCACCCAGGTTCGACCATCACCGATCCAGAACCTATGGAAGTTGTGCCTAGCCACTAACAGGCATTACCAGTACTCAACGCCCCGCCCGGCTCACGCCGCGCGGGGCGTTTTTCATTGGCGCAAGATTTCAATCGAATCACTCTTGCTGAGCTGGATCGAATCAGGTGTAATGCGGAATGCAAACATATTAACTTAACAACCATGCTGCGCGAATTGCTTTCCCTGCCAGGCCAGGAAACCCGCCTGCTGCGCCTGATCACGCCACTTGGCGACCAACTGCTGACGCCGGAATGCGTCCGCGGCGAAGAGGCGCTAAGCGGCGGCTTCCGTTTCCGCATCACCGCCCTGTCGCCGGACGCCGGGCTGTCGCTGCGCGCCCTGCTCGGCCAGCCGGTGCTGCTGGAGCTGCAAACCACGCTGGGCGAGGCGCGGCCGTTCCACGGTCACATCACCAGTGCTGAGGCCAATGGCGCCAACGGCGGCCTGGCGCGCTACACGCTGACCTTGGAACCGTGGCTCGCTTTCCTCGGCCATAACCGCGACAGCCGCATTTTCCAGGACAAGAACGTGCTGGACATCCTGGACGCCATATTCGGCGCCTGGCAAGGCCAGGGCAAGCTGGCGCCGGCCTGGCGCTTCGAAGTGCAGGATCGCGGCCGCTACCCGGTGCGCAGCCTGACCACGCAGTACCAGGAAAGCGATCTCGCCTTTGCCGAGCGCCTGATGCACGAGGAAGGCCTGTTCCACTACTTCGTGCACAGCAAGGATGGCCACGAACTGGTGATTGCCGACGATAACAGCAGCTTCAAGCCCAACGCGCAGGCACAGGTGCGCTTCACCCAGCCCGGCGCCGTCATGCGCGAGGACAGCATGGATCGCTGGCGCAGCGAACTCAAGCTGCAAACCAATGCCGTCGAACTGCATAGCTGGGACTACCGCACGCTGGACAAGCGCCCGGTCAGCGCCGCCTCGCTGGATGCGGCGGCCGATGCGCTGCTGGCCAGCCGTGACGCACCCGGCGCTTACGCCTACCCGTCACGCGCCCACGGCCAGCGCATCGCCGACCAGCAGTTGCAAGCGCTGGAGGCGTCGCGCGAGGTCTACACCGGCGCCGGCACCGTGCGCACGCTGTCGCCGGGCACCACCTTCAATTTGAGCGAGCACGCGCTGGGGGATGACAGCTTCCTCGTCACGCGCGTGGTGCACCTGGCGCACAACAACCTCGGCGCCGACCTGCACGCCGGCCTGATGCAGCGGCTGGGCGAGAGCGCGCTGGGCGCCGCCATCGCCGCCGAGCAGGCCAGCAGCTTGCACGCAGTGGGCAAGGAGGCCGGCGAGCGGCCGCTGTACCGCAACCGCATCGATGCCATCCGCGCCAGCGTGCCCTACCGCGCCAGCGGCACGGACGGCCACGGCCGCCTGCTGCACCCGCGCCCGACCATGCAGGGCCAGCAGACCGCCGTGGTGGTCGGCCCGGCAGGCGCGGCAGTGCATACCGACCGCGACCACCGCGTCAAGGTGCAATTTCACTGGCAGCGCGGCGATGCCGGCCACAGCCGCCTGAATCATCCGGCGCCCGGCAGCCACAGCGGCGCGCCGGCCGATGACAGCGTCGGCGCCTGGGTGCGCGTTGCCACGCCGCTGGCGCCACAAGCGGGCGCCAATTGGGGCAGCAACGCCGTGCCGCGCGTGGGCCAGGAAGTGCTGGTCGATTTCATCGACGGCAATATCGACCGGCCAGTGGTGATCGGCGCGCTCTACAACGGCCAGGGCCAGGCCGACGCCCAGCACAACCAGGTTGCGCAAGGCGGCGGCGCCAGTACCGGCAATGCGCCGGCGTGGTTCCCCGGCACCACTGCCGGTCACGCCCACCCGGCCGCCTTGTCCGGCCTCAAGAGCCAGGCGCTGCCAGCCAGCCAGGGGGGCAGCGGCGCTTACAGCCAGCTGGTGTTCGATGACACGCCGGGCCAACCGCGCCTGGGCTTGCAGCGGCACGCGTCGCCGCACCAGGGCACGGACGAACTCAACCTGGGTAATCTGCGCCATCAAACCGACAACCAGCGCCTGCAGCCGGCCGGTTTCGGCGCCGAGCTCAAGTCCGAACACAGCGCCGCGCTGCGTGCCGGACGCGGCATGCTGCTGTCGGCCGACCTGCGCAACGGCGGCAGCGGCCATCAGCTCGATGCGCGCGAAGGGCAGGCACAGATCGAACAGGCGCAAGCGCTGCAAACCACGCTGGCAACCACCGCGCAAAAGCAGAACGCCAAACTCAAGTCCGAGCCGGAGCCCGAAAAGTTGCCTGCCATCGCGCAAATGGCCAGCAGCGCGCAAGCGCTGTCCGCGTCTGGCTCGGGACTGGCCGGCGATGCGGGCGGCGGTGGCCAAGCCGCCGCGTTCAGCGCAGCGATGATGCAGTTGTCCGCCCCAGCCGGTATTGCCGCTACCACGCCGGCCAGCGCGGTGATTGCCGCCGGCGCCACCAGCACGCTGGCGGCCGGACAAGACATCAACCTGCTCGCGCAAGCCAACAGCCTGCACGCCGTGCGCGACGGCATTAGCCTGTTCACCTACGGCAAAGCCAGCAGCGCCGACAAGCCCAACCAGGAAACCGGCATCCGCCTGCACGCGGCCAGCGGCAAGCTCAGTAGCCAGAGCCAGAACGACGCCACCTCGCTGACCGCCGACCGGCTGGTTACCGTGGCCAGCGTCAGCAAGGACGTGCGCATGGCCGCCAAGGAACACGTGCTGCTGACCGCGCAAGGCGCCTACCTCAAACTGGAAGGCGGCAATATCGAAGTGCACGGCCCCGGCACCATGACCTTCAAGGCCAGCATGAAGGAGCTGACCGGCCCGGCACAGAGCACGCCCGCCCTGCCCGAGCTGCCGAACGAAAAACTGTACGCCGGCCGCTTCCAGGTCAAGGATGCGCTGGCCGGCACCGCCATCGCCGGCCGCCTGTATAAGAAACAGCGCGCCGACGGCAAGGTCTTCTTCGGCAAGACCGATGCCGAAGGCCACACCACGCCGGTCAACACCGCCAAAGAAGAACAACTCGCGATTTCGTTAGACCATAACGAGAAATTCCATCGCGACAAGATCGATGAAGATGAATTGAACCAATGGTTTTCCTGAGTATGCATAAAAAGATGATTTCCGCCGCCATGCTGTGGTCCTGCGCCGCTACCGCACTGGCAACAGAGCCCGAGATGTTCTGGTTCAAGAACGAAACCCAGTGCGGCGACGCCAAAGTGGTGGTGCGCTCGTACTGCGAGGTCTCGCATCGCGCCAACGCCGTGGTACAAGTCAATGACGGCTGCACCGAGCAGGAGCTTGTGATCACGCAGCCGGGCAAGCAGACCGTCAAGCGCGATTTGCTGGAGCAGGAACCGGTCGGAGATGACTTCCATATCGCATCCGCCCTGCGTTGCGTGGAAACCGGCAAGCAACGTTATCTGCTAGTGAACCTGGATACCGGCGGCAATTGCGACACCTGCGAACTCCAGGCCCTGGTGGGACTCGACGGCCGCTGGCGGCGCTATGGCAGCAAGTGGAAATCGACGCCGGTCAGCGAGCAGCGCGAGATTCGCCTGCGCGAACCATCGTGGAAGCTGGCGCCGCGCTACCCGATCAACAACACCGTGCTTGAAGATCCACAACCGCAATGACCGATACTCATTTCAACGAGCCGATCGACAAGAGCAAGCCGCTGTCTGGCAGCGGCCGGCGCGGCTTCGAGGTGCCGCCCGAGGTGCAGCAGAAAGTCATCGACATCATCATTGAAGAAGCCCGCAAGATGGGTTTCAACAACCGCGACCTCGCCTATTACATCGCCATCGCCAAGCGCGAGTCGTCGTTCAATCCGGATGCGGCCAATCCGAACGGGACCGCGTCCGGCATCGCGCAGGTGATCGACAAGACGGCGGCTACCTACGGCGTCAACGACAGCAACCGCTTTGACGCGCGCTCCAGCATCAAGGCCGGACTGGGCTACTTCCGCGACCTCAAGGCCGAAACCATCAAGGACTACGGCTCGGCCGCCGGCAAGTTTGAACCGCTGATCTACTACCGCTATCACTATGGCGAGTTCTCCACTCGTAACCGCGAGATGGTCCCGGTCGGCAATGGCAAGCACAAGAAAGAAACCTGGCATCCCAAGGAATTTTCCGAGCTGGAGCAGAACAAGCGCTACCCGGATTCCAAAACCGTGGTGGACGAGGCCGAGCGTATCGAAGCCATCCTCAACGCCTCGCATGGACTGGTGGTGCAGCTGAACGACATCATGGGCAAGCCGATGGGCAGCCGTAAGGTGATCGTCGTGACCAAGACGCCTAAGCCGGCAGGCCCGGCCAAGCCCGCCGCGCCAGCGGCAGCAGCGCCGCCGGCAGCTGATGCGACGCCCGCACCTGCGCCATCCGCCGAGCCGACGCCGATTGCACCGGCATCCACGCCGGCCGCCGAAACCGCCGCAAGCGACAATGCGCCCGCTCCTGCCGACGAGGGCATCGAATGGGAAGTCAGCGCCAGAGAAATGACCACCGGCGCCGACGGCAAAGTCCCCGAAATCAGCTCCGAGTCGCAAGAGCCGGTGACGATCTTGATCCCGCGCATCGACGTTGAAGCCTACAACGACGCCGTCAGCAAAGAAGGCATGCCTGAAGACGGCAACCAGCACGTCCTGCAGACCCACGACGGCGAGCAGATCGCCCAAGCCTTCCCCGCGCCCGACAACGGCTGGAAGCCGACGCCCGAAAACACCGGCGGCGCAGCCACTGCGCCAGAACCAGCGCCGACGCCTGCCCCCAAGCCCGCGTCGCCGGCCAAACCGCCAGCCCCAACCAACGTCTTCGACGCCGCCGCCCAAGCGGCCAAGGAAAAAGCCGCACCCAAGCCAACGCCGAGCCGCGACATCACCTTCGAAGACATCGTGGCCGCCGTGAAAAAAGACCTCGGCTGGAACGCCGTCTACATGACCTCCTTCGCCTACGTGAAGCAGTTCTACACCCGTCCGAAATTCCCGGAAACGCCGCTGAGCACACCCACCAGCGCGCCCGGCCCGGCGCGCCAGCAAGTCATCGGCAGCAGCCTGCCCAACAAGGACACCAAGAAACTCAAGGTCGAAGAGAAAGTCCAGACCGCCGAACAGCCAGCCGTCAAGACGGTTGCGGCCAGCACCGACGCGCCGTGGATGCCATTCGCCCTCAAGGAGCAAGGCAAGGAAGGCGCCGAGAAAGTCATCGAAAACAGAGATGACCACAAGACTAACCCTGATTGGAAGGCACAGCACGCTGCGCGCGAGGCTGCCAAAAAAGCTGAAAAAGCCGCGCACAAGCAGCTGGGCATCGAGCAGAAAAAGAAACCGGTGGACGCCGCCAAAGTGGCAGAACTGCAGGCCGCCATCACCAGTCAGCAAAAAGCCTACGCCGATGCCGACGCCGAAATGCTGAAGATTGAGCAACGCTTCAACAACCCGGACATCGTTAAATACCTGCAGACCACCTCGCTGGACCGCGATGCGGCGCGCGACGACGGCACGGCATGGTGCTCGTCATTCACCAACTGGTGTATGGAACAAGCTGGCTACATCGGCACCGACGATGCGCAAGCCGTGTCGTGGAAGAATTGGGGCGAGCAACTGAGTGAACCGCGCTACGGCGCCATCACCGTTGTCACCCGCTCCACCAAACCGGAGTATCACGTTGGTTTTTACACCGGCACGACGGAAAAAAATGTCGAGGATGGCGTCGAGGAAGTCGAAGTCAAAGGCAAAGACGGCACCATCACCAAGAAAACCAAAAAGAAATTCAGAAAGGTGAAAGTGGTACGCCTCCTGAGCGGCAACTTCTCGCGCATGGTCAGGGACTTTGCCGGCTGGACCGTCGACCCCGCCGACGATCCCGCCCTGCATCTGGTATCGTACCGCTGGCCTACCGAAAAGGAAAAACGTAAATGAAGCAGTCCCTGATGCTGACGCTGTGCGCCGTAAGCCTGGCAGGATGCCTGAACTCGCCAGCCAGCGCCGAGCCGTGCAGCGCGCCCGATCCGGCGCTGCTGCGCTCTACCTGGCAATCGTTCCGCACCGCCACCCTGACTGGCCAGCCCGAGCAAGTGGCGCGCTACTATAAATTCCCGGTACAACTGCTGCCGCCGATGGACGGGATGAAATCGATGAAAATTTCCCGGCCGGTATTCATCAAGAACTACACCGAACTGTTCCAGCGCGGTCCAGCCGATACCGAAATCGCCATGCTGACCGCGATGAAAAAATCGACCGGCAAGGAATACATCCCGCAAACCAGATTCGACAGCGCCAAATGCGCCTTCATCGGCCCGACCCGCATCGAAGACTACAACTTCGTCTACGATAAAAAAGCCGGGTGGCTGGTGGAATCGCTGTACTACGACAACAACGACCTGGAACTTGCCAAGTCATCGCAGCTGGACCGTTGATGAAACAAATCTGCCTGCTGCTTAGCCTGCTTGCGCTGAAAACCGCAAGCGCCGCAAGCGGCCCCGACGTAGCAAAATACCTGGCCCAGCGCGGCTGGACCGCCTACGACAGCAAAGCCCGGCTCACGATACCGGCCAACGATATCGCGCCGTTGACCTACTACGCCAACGGCGCCAACGTCCCGAGTTGCGGACTACTGGCCGGCACCGCCAGCGCGCCCAAGTTCATCGACATATTGTCGACCGAGCCAGGAGAACAGTATCCGCACTGCGCCGGCATCAACGACGTGGCCGCGTTCAAGCTGGCAGGCAGAGACTACCTCGTCTTCATCTACACCGACCGCGACACCCGCAACGAGAGCTACGAGCAATTCTTCTACGTCTACAAAAGCCAAACCGGCCACTACCTCGCCGACACCCAGCTCAACGAGTCAGTGGCCGGCGAAGACAGCCGCAAAAAGCCAAGCCGCAAAGCAAGCGACGGCATCCGCTTGGCACGAAAGTACGCCACTCAATAATTCTGCTTCATTCCGGCCTCGCCAAGGCCGTAATGCTGAACGTTCGCAATTCGCCATATTCATCATTGCGATTCAACAGCAGATAGATGCCGACACCAGCCTTAAGTAATCCTAACGGCTGGCTGCAATCTCTGAGTCCGCAGCGAAGATCATGCTTGTGCTCCACGCTCGCACGGATCTCCCAGAATTTAGTATGCCGGTCTATACCAAAATTATCGAACTCAAAATATCCGGGGAAAACACCGTTGACGATCCATGGTCGCACCACGGGATTACCGCTCTTGTCCACATCTGGAAATTCATCGGCATCCTTAAGCTCGGGATTAAAATAGATATTCAAGAATTTGACGCTGTCAGTTTTATGCGCTCCCGTCCCGATCTCGATTCCCAGCGCGTCCCACTTGCACCATTTAGGCCATTCATTCTCAGGACTGCACACGCTGCCACTGCCGATAATTTTTTTCCAGCTGTCGATGCTGGCCCCAAGCGACAGCAAGTTATCATTGAAATAGATGTCGCCATCCCTGAGAACCAGCGTCGGCTTGGCTCCCCTGGCGACTCTCCTGACCTTCCCATAATTTTTCGCCGCTCCCGTCGTGTTGGCGGCTTTCTCAAAAGCCTGCCCCAAGCGCTCGCCCAATGACTGTGCGTTACCAGCGCGACACGAGGCCAGTAGTGCAAGGAACAGAAGAAAACGGAAAACTGCACTCATCATGAATTGCTATCTAACGTGATCGCCAGTTCACGCAGCGAACCATGCTCATCGTTGGTTGTCATTCTCATGTAAATATTGGCATTGGGGCCGAATGCGCCAAGCGGCTGACGGCAATCGCGCAAGCCGCAGCGCAAGCCATGCCCGGCCCACTATCAGCATTCTGCGCATGGCATTGCGACATCCATGAGAACAACGCAAGGAAAATGGTTTTCTTTATCATTCAGATAGCCGATCAAATACGCGTACATCATTACTGTTCAGCGCATTCGTATCGTCTTGGTGACGTTGTCCCATAATGTGATTAATCCCTCTTCATCTTGCGCATCACTGCCTTGTGCGTTCATCTCGAGATGAATTTTAGGAGCGCTAACGGAGGGTACGGGCCGCATCGTTTCCAGTGCGAAGCTCGCTTGTTTCTCACTGTCGTCATCCCCCAGCAGGACAGAAGCTCCCCATTCCTGGGCGCGCATTCCTGCTACCGTAAGTTCCTTTTTCCGTAGCACTTTCTCCTTTGCCTGAAATTTCCTCAGCAAAGAATCCTTGCCACCCACGCGCTGCAACAAAGATTCGGTATCGTCTTTACGGAACGTATCAAAGTCCAACGCAAACGAGATCTTCGAAGCGTTGCTTCGATAGCCAAGACTTGCGGACTCCGACCGATATCTTCCCTTGACAGCGATTTCCCCGAGACAGAAAGCGCCCGGCAGTTCTTTCGCGGATCTCATGTATTCGACATTGCTTTTAAATTCAAGCAGCAATGCCTCCGCACTCTTCACCTGATTGTTGTACGAATCGATGCGAGCGACGAGGTGACGATCATGTAACAGCCAATGAACTTCGCTCTTATAGGCATCGTCGATTTCGTTCACCCGAAATAGCATGCCGCCATCACCTGTCTCCTGTGATAAAACAAGCTTGTCCATGTTGCCGTGATCAACCCCGGCCAGGGCGACTTGCCGCTCCTTCACCAGCTTTGCAAATGCGGCCTGGTTCGTTTTTTCCTCGACGACCAGATCAATGCTGGCATCAGTTACCCTATCCTGGATCGGTACGAAAATGCCCAATGCCCCCGGACTCGAGGCATAGCCGTCGGGCAGGTCGATAAGGCTATGGCCAACGCAGTGTGTGTTCATTGCCGAAGTCATTTTGAGTTTTTCAGAGGTTTTTTTCGTCGCATCACATCCAGCCACTAACAGGATGAACACTAGAAGAATAGTTTGTTTCATAGCTTTGCTAACGAAGCGATTTTTGTAATCGCATAGAGTGTTACTCGCTGAGCCGTGGGATTTTTATACGACGGCTCATGGGCAAAACCTTGTAGACGGAATTGTTGCTTAATATGTGAGCCACCCGCATTACGTGGGGCCTCCCCAGAACTAACTGGGACCGTGCCATCCCCCAGCCCATCCTGCTTAGCACACTGGATTTCCCAGAAACTAGTATCGTAAGTCACCACGCTGCCACCAGCTGGACCGTACATCGTTTCTACTTTAGTTTCCCCGCCCACGAATATTTTATTTTTGCCTTCTTCCCTTACCATGTGATGCGTGAATCCAGTAGTCTCTTTTTCTGATGGCCTCCTTCCCTGCTCGGGCTCAAGCCCTTTACGCATGCGCCATTCGATTTTTTCGAAGCTGGCCTGCGCACCACCGCTCGCACCATATTTTCGTCTGGCGTCAAGGACGGCAACCGATCATCCTTCTTCTTTTTGATGAAGAAGTACTCATGGTCATAACTCTGCATCTTAGTTTCCTGGCTTTAATTGATGTGTGATTCATAGACATCATTTTAACTAAAATAGTGTCATGAACGACGACATCCGGAAGCGGTTACGATGGGTTCAGCTGTATGAGGAACTCGGCAACGCAGCCGTTGTATGCCTGCGTTGCGGCATCTCTCGACCAACGCTGCGTAAGTGGTGGACCCGGTATCAAGAACTTGGAGGAGCGGGCCTCCAGGAACAGAGCCGCCGTCCCAAGTCTTCTCCTTCCAAGAAGGTACTGCCAGCGCATGAGAAGCTGATTGCAGACCTCCGCAAGCGCAAACTTGGACATCGTCGAATCCAAAATGAGCTACGGCGCTTGCACGAAAATTCGCTATCGACCGCGACCATTCATAAGATCCTGGGACGCATTGGCAAGCCAATCCTAAATCACAAACGGGCCTACAGAAAACAGATCACCAGGTACAGCCGGCCCATATCAGGAGACCGTGTACAGATCGACGTTTGCAAGATCGCGCTTGACATTTATCAGTACACGGCCATTGACGACTGCACGCGCTACAAGGTGCTACGCCTCTATCGCCGCAGAACTGCGGACAACACGATGGAGTTCTTCGATGCAGTGATCGAAGAAATGCCGTTTCCGATTCAACGAATTCAAACAGATCGTGGTCGCGAATTTTTCGCCACAAAATTTCAAGAACGGCTACTCGAATGGGGGATTAAATTCCGCCCCATCAAACCGGCATCCCTCACTTAAACGGGAAGGTAGAGAGATCCCAGCGGACTGATCTCGACGAGTTCTATTCCACAATCGATATCAAAGATCCGCTGCTTCCCGACTTGCTGGCGGAATGGCAGCACTACTACAACTGGGACAGGCCACATAGCTCTCTTGATGGAAAAACGCCCAACGAGCGCCTTACCGAACTTTCTGACAAGACGCCCCTATGGGAGGAGGTCAGCGCTAAATTCGACTCGTCAAAAGAGCGTCTTCAGGAGCAGAACTATCGGGCCGAGCTATCGCTGCGAAAATTGAAATGATGTCTGTGAATCGCACAAATGAAGATAGCCTTGTTAAGCACGCGCGACTTCATTGGTGAGTGCTATCGTTGGCAATCGCAAACTCTTTAATCACGCCATATTCGTCATTCGACATCAAGATCATATAGATAGCGGCAGACTCTCCGAACGCTCCCAATGGATGGCTGCAGTCACGCAAGCCACAACGCAAGTCATGCTGGCGATCGACGCTCGCGCGGACCTCCCAAAACTTGGTCAGTTTGTCGATGCCAAACCCGTCGAACTCGAGATACCCGGGAAACACGCCCTTTGACAGCCACACCGGATCAATCGGCTTTCCCGCCGCATCGCGCGCGCGCAGATCGTAGAGACCTTCATCCGCAGCGCGATTGAAATTGACGTTGAACGTACCGACCTGGTTGGGCTTGCCAATGCTGCCGGCAATCTCAATCCCCAAGGCATCCCATTTGCACCAGCCCGGCCGTTCATTCCTGGCTGAACAAACCGCGCCCTTGCCGATGACCTTGCGCCACTCCTCAATGGACTGTCCGAGCGCTAGCGGCTTGCCATTCCACGTGATGGTATTGTCCTTCAAAATAATTTCAGGCCGTGCGCCCCGATTGACCTTTCTCGGCGTGCCGTAGTCTTTCACCAGACCGGCTTTCTTGGCCACCTGTTCAAAAACAGAATTCAAGCGTTCACCCAAGCTGGGCGCACTGCCATTCTGCGCGTGGCAAACTACCGTCCCGGACAACAACAATAACGTAACAATTTTTTTTATCATTTGAATAGCTGGTCAAAATACTCGTTGACATAGTCCCACGTGGACTTGCTGGCCTTGCCCATGCGGTTGATCGAATCCAGCACTTCCTTCTTATGCGCCTTCTCCAGCGCTTCCCATTCGGTGGAAGACTCTCCCCGCTTCACTTTCGCGGGATTCAGCTTGGCCCACTGAGCGACAATCGCATCGCTTTTCGCCGCGTTAAGAAGACATCCCTTACACACACTGCGTGGAAGGGCTGGCATAACGTATTGAGCACTTTCGGCGCCGCTGAACGATTTTTCCCGGCGCGGATCATCAACTTGCCCGGGCACTGCACCGTGATGTTGCCGCCGTCGATGGTGATGTTAGCGCCGTCGGTGGTGGACAGGCTGATGCGCTTGGCCGCCGCCCAGTCCACGCTGGCGTTGGCGCTGATGATGTTGATGTCGTCGCGCGCCTGCACTTTCAGTTCGTCGGCCTGAGCCTGGATGTCAATAGCATCCTTGGCGGCGATCAGCTGCATGCCCAGCCCACCCTCGCCGGCCTTGACCGCGCCGCCCAGCACGCCGATGGCCACTGTCGCCATCATCCAGCGTCAATTCGTACAAACGGGTGACGCTGGAAAACTGGGCCAGTGCAGCGGTGATTTGTTCGAGCAGTGCGGCAACCATGAAACTCGATATTGTCAATAATGCAAGAACCATACTGGCTCAGCTGTTCACATGGCGCACGGTTTGCAAGATACTGTCTTTAAAATTTCGCTTTGCAGCTCACGAACTGGTTCTGTGACACCGCTTCGGCTCGGGTTTGAGCCTAGTGATCGCAATCGAACTGCACGATGCCGAGCCGCTGCTTGGCGCTTTCCAGCGCCTTTGCCACGCTGGCGTCGTTTTTCATGTCAACTGGAGCCAACTGGCGGCTGGCGGCATCGGAATAACAGTAGCCA
This sequence comes from Duganella rivi, assembly GCF_009857435.1. GTDB lineage: Bacteria > Pseudomonadota > Gammaproteobacteria > Burkholderiales > Burkholderiaceae_D > Rugamonas > Rugamonas rivi. The sequence goes on along the minus strand of NZ_WWCK01000003.1, from coordinate 7,945 downwards.
CCGGCACGCAGCGGAGACGAAACATACACTAACGAGGTCGCGACCTGACCTTGCTGCACATTAGACTTCACCTTGACTGTCTCGATCACATCCAGCAAGCCATCGCCATTCACGTCCACGTAACGAATCTGGTCTATACCGCTGCAATCGTCAAAGTTGGCTTGCGCAGGCAGCGGTATCAGCGCTAACTCGCCCGATTTGGAGTTAGCCGTTACCAAGCGGCAGTAGGAATTACTCACGCCACGAAAACGCACAGTGAGCGGAAGTAGCAGTAAGGCATCAGATCCACTGCCGGACCAGTAAAGTTTCTTTTCCAGTCTGGACATTGAAACGGGGGCCTCAGGAAAATCATCGCGATTGGCAAACACCGATGCAATACGAGAATGGACTTCACGCACTTCATCAACCGAGGCCGTGCGCGGGTCGGCATGCGCGCAGAATGCAACTTGCGCCACACCGCCCAGCATCGCGAGTAAGGATAACCGCAGCCGCGTTCTAACGCGGACGCTGGGCAGTAAAGTCGACATAAACATTGTGATTTCTTCCTCTATAAGTAACGACAAATGTGCGAGTGGGATCGCTCTCGACACCATCGCCCAGGTAGCGGTCGATATAAACCGCATAGCCCTGGCGCTCCGAAAAACCATAGCCTCCGCCGTTGACCAGCACGGAAGCGCGGCCAACCGCATCGGTGGTTAGTCCTTGATCGGCAACCCGGTGAATATTTAACCGTCCTCCCCCGGTGTTGGTTGACACCCAATAGAACGCCGCAGAATCGCAGGCATAAAATGGCTCGCTGACCAGGTCATGCGGATCATAGCGCGGCCACCAGACTTGCGGCTGCCGCACCACCACACCGTTACTGTCGCGCGGATCCCCCCAATAATGGGTCGATGTGCGGGTAATCCGGTTATCCACGTATTGATGACTGGCACCGACATTGGCGAATGCGCGGTATGTGCCGTACTTGTCGAAGTTCCCGGCCCAAGTCAACTGCATCGCACCGCGCCCATAGAAGGCCTGGTAATACTGCATTGCTGGTGCTGGCCAATACAACTGGCCGTTACGCCTGCGCTGCTGGTGGGCACGTCCCAGCTCCTCCATCGTCCGCCACAATGCGGTTTCAATATAAGTCTGCGCCAGAAAATGCGTTTGCCTGATCCGCGATACCATGCCGTATTTCCGCATCGTCGTATTTAAGTGTAAATAATAAGGCGTGAAGCGCGCTGTCGCAGTGGCCCACGGGATTTCACTCACTTGCTGCGCGTTGCTGCCGGAACGGCGCGGTAGCAATTGGCACAACTCATTCAAACTCAACCAGCCGCACTTGCGGAAGTGGCGTATAAACTCCAGGGGATGCCAATGCCAAGTGGCGCTTGTCAACTCGGGAACGTCGAAACAAAACGCTGTAATGTGCGCCTTGAGTTCCTGAAAGTCGGCTGCACTCATTGCCGGCGTGTTTTCCACCGACTCTTGCATCAGCCAGCCCCAACGTGTATCAATCGTGCTGGCGATCCACTCCGACGGGAACTTGCAAATCGCTTTGGCAAGTTTGCGGGCGACCTGTGCGTCAGCCATTGCGGCAGTCGCCTCGCTCACGGTGACATTGCCGTCAGCATTCGCGTCCAGCCACCCCTTAATGGTCGCAGAATCGCAACGGCTATTGCCGTCACTGCTGTCATCAATCAACGACCAGCCATCCCAGTGAGGGAAATCGGCATCGCTATATTTATGGATGCCTTGGGTATTCAGATCGACCCAACCCTCGCCACCGGGATAACTAATCTTGCGCCAGTGCGGAACGGTGTTGGGGGTCGCAGCCTCGTGGGCACTATTCACAGTACGGCCAAATCGCAGCAGTTCGTACACGGTCGCAGAAGCTGGTACGGCAGCACCATGTATCGCGCGGCTAATGGCGCCGGCTTGTTCGTAAAGTCCGTATTCCGCCTCTGGCTCCTGTTGCACCTGGCCGACTACCTCCCCGCTCAATTGCAGGGTCGTGATCGCCAAACCGCCCCTTTGCCCCGGTGCACCGGCTCCGGCCGCGAAGCGCAGCTCGACGATCAATGGCGCACTCGTGTTGTGGGTGGCCGTTAGCGCGACCAAAGGCGGCAGGAGTGCACGGGCATTAGGTTTAGGAGGCTGAAAATGCGCTGCTGCCAGGTGGCCTACCGGCTGCTGGCTAAACACCGGGGAGTTAGCCGGCAATAAAAAACATACCGCGCCGTAAGTCGCATCCACCCGGCCATCTCGGCTTGTATCCAGCTCGCCGCTGATTCTTCCGACCAGCTTTGCTAGATTGGCATCGTCACATAGCAGTTCAAAATGGATCTTGCGGCTCGTTTCTCCGTAAATCTGTCCCGCCTGTCCCAGTTCGGCCTTGCGATAGATGCGCCGGCCAGCGGCAATACCCTGCTGTACTGATCCAAGATGCATATACAGTGAAAAGAATACGATGTCTTGGGCATTCGCCCCCTCACCTATGGCTGTCTCGTGACGCAGTAGGACGCAGCCGTTGTCAGTCCATCCCCGATAATTTTGCGGATGATGGGCGTCGTCAGTATGCGGGGTGGGTTGTCGGGCGAATACCACGGTACCGTCGGCAATCGCACGCACCCGCTCCGTGTTTGCGCCCGAAACAGGCGCGGTCAGGTGCACGCCGCCGTGCCAGCCGAGGTGATAACTCACTGGAAAAGCACCATCTCCGGGTTGCCCACATATCATGGCGGCTGCGAGCCAATTGTCATCTGTTTGTGCCGCCTGCCGGGGCGGTAAAAAAGGAGGGCTGATTAGCATATTCGGCTATAGCGAGAACGGGAATTTGTTTTTCATTTGAAGGTCACTTCGGGGCAACAGTGGCAATTCCGTTTCCAGTCGCATGGGGCCGGTGAAATTCTTCTTCCCCGCATGAATGGTCAACTTGCCCGGGCACTGCACCGTGATGTTGCCGCCATCAATGGTGATGTTGGCGCCGCCGGCCGTCGACAGGCTGATGCGCTTGGCCGCCGCCCAGTCCACGCTGGCATTGGCGCTGACGATGTTGATGTCGTCGCGCGCCTGCACTTTCAGTTCGTCGGCCTGGGCCTGAATATCGATGGCGTCCTTGGCGGCGATCAGTTGCAGGCCCAGCCCGCCCTCTCCTGCCTTGACGGCGCCGCCCAGCACGCCGATGGCCTGGCCGCTGTGCGCGCGCAGTTGGCCGCCGACCATGAACTGGCTGTCGTTGCCGCTCATGAGCGAGATGGTTTCGCCATTGGCCAGCTGCACCGCCGCGCCCGACGTGACGCCGATGCCGCGCTTGCCGCTGATGGCGATGACCGGCGTGCTGACGTGCGGCAGCTGGTCGTCGCCCGGTGACGTTTTCTTTTCCGCGGCATCGGCCTTGGCTGCGTCGAGACTGGCGTTGCCGACCATGCCGGACACCGCCGTCAGCATCGCTTGCAGCGGCGGCGCTTTCGGATCGAGCGTGCTGGCGTTGGCCTTGGCCGCGCCGATGTGGCCGGCCAATGCAACGGTTTGATGCGTCCTGGCGGCCTCGCTGAAGGTCTCGCCCAGCTTGACCGCTTGCTTGAGCAGCGCGATGCCGGCGGCGTTGTCACCGGCCGGTTCGCGCGCTTCGGCGCCGTGGTTGATCTTGTAGCTGCTGATCAGCAAGCCAGCGCCGGCGCGCACGGCGCCATAGGCATCGGTGCGCAGTTCCGCGCCCTGCCCGCGCAGGCTGCCGCGATAATTGTCGGCGCTGTGGATCAGGTGGCCGAGCGTGAGTTCGCTGGCGGCGTGGGTCGAGCGCAGCTGCACGCGGCCTTGCGCATCGGTGTCGTCGAACAGCAGCTGGTTGTAGCCCGAGCCGCCAAACTCCTTGCTGCGCACGCCCCACTGGGCGGCGGCGTTACGGTGCCCCGCGCTGTCGGCCGAGGCGCCGTGCCACAGCGGGCTGTTGCCGCCGGCCAGATTGCCTTGCGCCGACGGCGCGTGATCGGCCGCCGGCTGGAAGCGCGTTTCTTCGCCGCCGCTGCTTTGCGCGCCCGGCGTCGGCGCGATACCGCCTTCGCCCTGACCGTTATACAGCGCGCCGATGATGATGGGCCGGTCGATATCGTTCTCGATAAATTGCACCAGCACTTCCTGGCCGATGCGCGGCAGGAACTGGCTGCCCATGCCGCCGCCTGCCGAGCGCTGCGCCACGCGCACCCAGCAGTTAGCGTCGCCGTTGTCTTGCCAGTGGTAGCGGATGCGCACGCGGCCCAGCTTGTCGCAATACAGTTCATCCGCGCCCGATGGTTGCGCCAGGCCGTCGGCGCCAATGACGATGGCGCTTTGCGCGCCGCGCGCGGTCGGCTTGGGATGGCTGCGGCCATCGCTGCCGGGCAGTTGCGGACGCCAGGTGACGTCGGCCGCCACCGCTTCAAAGCTGTTGGCGTAGCCAGTTTCGCGCGCCTGGGCGATGGTCAATGCAAAGTCGTCCGGCGCATCGATGGCGACCTCTTCCAGCAATTCCGGCAACGGGCCAAACAGCTCGGCCAATGCTTGCTGCGCTGGCGACGGCAGATTGTTCACGCCGACGCTGCGCACGCGCAGCAGCACGTAGCTTGGCGCGGCGTCGGTGGTCAGCGGGCCTTGCGTCAGCGTAAAGCGCGTGCCGGCGGCCATGGTGCGCACGGTGGAACGGCCACGCCACAGCTGGGCGGCAGCCTCGCGCCCTTGCATCTGGAGGTCGGCATAGCGCTGGGCTTGCGCCGCGTTAGCGTAGGCGTACTGGCCCGGCACGTCGTAGCTTTCCAGCGCCGGCAGCTTGCCCGACTGCAGGCGCGATGGCGCGCTGGCGTTGACTGCCTGCTTGGCCTTGTAGTCGTAGCTCAGCAGCGTGGTCAACGACGCCGTGACTGCGCGGCGCGATTGCAAAGCCTGAATGGTATCGGCCGCCTCGCCAGCACGCACACCGTGGTAGCGGATACCGCCACCCGCCTCGCTACTGGCGTCTTCCGGCGTGGCGCTGGGCTGGCTGCTGTCAGCAAACAGCACCACGCCGACGCCGTCTTCCAGCTGCTCGTAGCGCCAGCCCAGGCCTTCCTCGATCAGCAGGCGCTGCACGAAGTCGAGATCGGATTCGCGGTACTGGCAGCAATAGCTGCGCGCCACCGCGTCCGCCATGAACGGCTCGGCCTCCTCGCTCCAGCGCCATTGCGCGCGCGGCGCGTAGCCCTCGAAGACTTCATCGACGATTTCAACCACGGTCTTGTCTTGCCACACGCGGCTGTTGCGCACCTGGCCCAGGCGCCACAGCCACGGCGTCAAGCGCAGGCGGAAGCGCGCCAGGCCGCCTTCGCTGCCCAGCATCGCTGCCTGCGTGATCTCACCGTGGAATTGGGTGCGGCTGCCATCTGCCAGGCTGACCGCCAGCGCGGCCTGCCGCCCGAGCAGCGGCGCCAGCCGCACCGAGGCGTTGGTCGACAACACGATCACATCGCGCGGGCCGACGCCTTGCACGCTGTCATCAGCGGCAAACGCTTCAACCAGCAAACCGCCCGCGCCGAGGTCGGCGCTGTCGCCATTATCCAGCGTCAATTCGTACAAGCGCGTGACGCTGGAAAATTGGGCCAGTGCGGTAGTGATTTGTTCTAGCAGCGCGATGCTCATGATTCGGCAGCAGTTTTTACCGCCACCGGTTGCGACTTGCACTCAGGCTCCTTGCGGGCGGTGGTCGCGCACAGATGTTCGCGGCATTGGGCGGCGCCGGCTTCGCTCATCCGGCTGCACTGTTTGAGTTGGGAGGCCGGAGTCGCGGTTTCCTTGGCCGGCTTGCCGGATTGAACGTGCGCCATCAGCGCCGCCAGCAAGGCGACATCGCTGTCAGGTTGCGCTTTAGGCTTGGTCTCGGCTTTCTTGGCCACTTGTACTGGCTTCCTGACCGGCTTGTCGGCTTTCTTGTGCTCGGCCAGCTTGGGCTTGGCAGGCGCCGCGTGCGGCTTTTCCAGCGCGGCGGTCAATTCATCTTTCGGCTGCTTGGTCGGCGTGTCGTTGAGCATTTCCTTCAGCGAGCGCGTGTTGTCGGCCGGGGGGCTGACGGCAGCCGTCTCTTCGACGATGGTGGCGGCTGGCACGGCAGCTACGGCCGCAGCCGGCGCCGGCGGCGCAGGCTGCGGTGCGGTAGCCACCGGCACCGCCGGCAAGGTCAGCCCCGGCTCGGGCTGGAAATTCAGCAGCGCCGCAACACCCACGGCGACCAGCGCAATCACCGCGGCGCCACCGGCTAACAGCGCTTTCTTGCGCCCGGCCGCAACCGCGCCGGCAGCCGATGCCGTGGCTGGGCGGCGCTCCAGCCCATCCAGGATGCTGGCGCGGTCGGCCACAGCCGGCGGTTCCGTCGACAGCAGGCTGGGACGGCCACTGCTCGCGGGGCGTTTTTCTTCACCTTGCAAAATTAGCTCCCTTATTAATTTCGCATCACTTTAAAACATTCAAAGAAATCATGCCGCACGGCTAGTTTCAATCGTGCGCGGGCTTGTCATAACTCTAATATATACTCCAAAGCAATGCTTTTTAGACATTTAATGACTTCGAGGGCAACGTGTTGCTACTGGCGGTAACTCTCTATTTTTTGCTGGCTTGCCTCATCAGCTGGATGGTGCTGTTCCCGTCCGGGCGCGAGTTCGTGCTGGCGGCACTGGAGGGCGCCGGCGCGCGGCTGCAGCGGAAACTGGGGCGCGCCGCCGAGCGCCAGCGCAGTGGCATCGATGCGCTGCGCCGCTCGGGCCACGCCACCGCCGGCAATCTGCGTGACTTTTTGGGCCAGCACTATCTGCTGTGCCTGGGCGGGCTGGCCCTGCTGTGCCTGCCTCCCTTGGCTGCGTTCCTGCTGGCTGGCAAACCAGCACTGAACGGTTACGAGGCGTCCACCCGCGAGGTCAACACGCAGGTGGCAGGCCTGCTGGCCGGCGAGCAGCTGGTGCCGCCGCCTGCCCTGCCGCCGCTGGTGTTCACCACCGCCGAGGTACAGCTGGAACGCCCGATGCTGGTCTCGGCCAGCCGCGACTGGGCGCTGCTGGACGGCGTCTACGCGCAGCGGCTGCTGCTGGCCTTCCGCATCATGAAGGAAAAATATGGCTATGAAATGGCGCTGCTGGAAGGCTACCGCAGTCCCGCGCGCCAGGACGCGCTGGCCGCGATGGGATCCGGCGTGACCAATGCCGCCGCCTTCCAGAGCTGGCACCAGTACGGCCTGGCCGCCGACTGCGCCTTCCTGCGCGACGGCAAGCTGGTGATTTCGGAACGCGACCCGTGGGCCATGCGCGGCTACCAGCTGTACGGCGAAGTGGCCGAGTCGCTGGGCCTGACCTGGGGCGGGCGCTGGAAGATGATGGATTTCGGGCACACGGAACTGCGCCGGCCCGGCGTAATGAACAACTAGGAGAGCAGCATGGCAGGACCAGTCATCGTCTTGGGCGACAAGACTTCACACAACGGCGCCGTGGTCGAGTGTTCGCAGATGAGCGACAGCGGCGGCAAGGGTATCGCGCGCGTGGGCGACAAGATCACTTGCCCGCGCCATGGCGACGGCACCATCGCCAGCGGCGACCCCAGCATGCTGGTGGACGGTAAGCCGGTGGCGCGTCATGGCGACAAGACTTCGTGCGGGGCGACCTTGATCGCCACCCAGCAAGCCACCGTGGATCAGGTATAAGGTATGAACTGGCTGCGCAATCTCGCCGTGACCAGCGCCGCATTTGGCGGCAGCTGGGGCGGTGCAATCTGGTTCTGGCGCGAGACCAACCGCATGCCGACCACCAGCGAACTGGCGTTGTACCTGCTGGTGCTGCCGCTGTTGCTGCTGTCCGCGTGGTGGCTGGGCCGCAAGGCTTGGGCGCGCGCCAGCGCGGCGGCGATGGCCGGCACGGTCAGCGCTGCACCGGCCGCCGAGGCAACACCGGCCGCGCCGCCGCTGGCG
>NZ_WWCK01000039.1 GCF_009857435.1 Duganella rivi | reverse complement strand
GAATACTCATCTCGCCCACCTGTGTCGGTTTGCGGTACGGTCTCGTATGACTGAAGCTTAGAGGCTTTTCTTGGAACCACTTCCGATTGCTACGTGAACAAGTTCACTCGTCCCAGTCCCTTGGATTACGTACCCGGATTTGCCTAAGTACCTCCTATGAACCAGAAACTGACTATTCCAACAGTCAGACAACCTTCCGCGATCCGTCCCCCCATCGCA
>NZ_WWCK01000038.1 GCF_009857435.1 Duganella rivi | reverse complement strand
TCATTTAAAGAAAGCGTAATAGCTCACTGATCGAGTCGTCCTGCGCGGAAGATGTAACGGGGCTAAGCCAGTCACCGAAGCTGCGGATATCCGCAAGGATATGGTAGGAGAGCGTTCTGTAAGCCTGCGAAGGTGTCTTGTAAAGGATGCTGGAGGTATCAGAAGTGCGAATGCTGACATGAGTAGCGATAATGGGGGTGAAAAGCCCCCACGCCGTAAGC
>NZ_WWCK01000037.1 GCF_009857435.1 Duganella rivi | reverse complement strand
ACGGGAGGCAGCAGTGGGGAATTTTGGACAATGGGGGCAACCCTGATCCAGCAATGCCGCGTGAGTGAAGAAGGCCTTCGGGTTGTAAAGCTCTTTTGTCAGGGAAGAAAAGGCTGTGGCTAATATCCGCGGCTCATGACGGTACCTGAAGAATAAGCACCGGCTAACTACGTGCCAGCAGCCGCGGTAATACGTAGGGTGCAAGCGTTAATCGGAATTACTGGGCGTAAAGCGTGCGCAGGCG
>NZ_WWCK01000036.1 GCF_009857435.1 Duganella rivi | reverse complement strand
TTTAGGTAAAAGCAGTACCGTTCTTTAACAATCTGGAAGAAGTAAAGTTTTATTTAAGCGTGTGAGAAATCACACACTTAGGGTAGTAAAACTCATCATCACAAGTAGTAAATGCTTAGAACTATAGCCGTCAAGGTTATAGGGACAAGTGAATAAGTGCACATGGCGGATGCCTTGGCGATTACAGGCGATGAAGGACGTAGTAGCTTGCGATAAGCTGCGGGGAGCTAGCAAACAAGCTTTGATCC
>NZ_WWCK01000035.1 GCF_009857435.1 Duganella rivi | reverse complement strand
CTTGCAAAGCAGGTGCTCTCCCAGCTGAGCTAATCCCCCAATATGTCTTGGTGGGTCTGGTTGGGCTCGAACCAACGACCCCCGCGTTATCAACACGGTGCTCTAACCAGCTGAGCTACAGACCCTACGCTGTTCTCTATCTCGTTACAGTCGATAAGTGTGAGCGCTTGATGAGCAAACTCTAGAAAGGAGGTGATCCAGCCGCACCTTCCGATACGGCTACCTTGTTACGACTTCACCCCAGTCACGAATCCT
>NZ_WWCK01000034.1 GCF_009857435.1 Duganella rivi | reverse complement strand
ACGGGAGGCAGCAGTGGGGAATTTTGGACAATGGGGGCAACCCTGATCCAGCAATGCCGCGTGAGTGAAGAAGGCCTTCGGGTTGTAAAGCTCTTTTGTCAGGGAAGAAAAGGCTGTGGCTAATATCTGCGGCTCATGACGGTACCTGAAGAATAAGCACCGGCTAACTACGTGCCAGCAGCCGCGGTAATACGTAGGGTGCAAGCGTTAATCGGAATTACTGGGCGTAAAGCGTGCGCAGGCGGTTTTGTAAGA
>NZ_WWCK01000033.1 GCF_009857435.1 Duganella rivi | reverse complement strand
AATACTCATCTCGCCCACCTGTGTCGGTTTGCGGTACGGTCTCGTATGACTGAAGCTTAGAGGCTTTTCTTGGAACCACTTCCGATTGCTTCGTGAACAAGTTCACTCGTCCCAGTCCCTTGGATTATGTACCCGGATTTGCCTAAGTACCTCCTATGAACCAGAAACTGACTATTCCAACAGTCAGACAACCTTCCGCGATCCGTCCCCCCATCGCATCATACGACGGTGCAGGAATATTAACCTGCTTCCCAT
>NZ_WWCK01000032.1 GCF_009857435.1 Duganella rivi | reverse complement strand
ATGCATTAAGCTAACTGATACTAATTGCCCGTACGGCTTGTCCCTATAACCTTGACGGTTATACGCATTTACTCTTGATGAGTTAATACCCCAACTTTACTTCTCCCAGATTCGCTGCGTAGCCCAATAAGGGGCTGCGCAGCATACAAGTCAAAGCTTGATGACCATAGTAAGTCGGTCCCACCCCTTCCCATCCCGAACAGGACCGTGAAACGACTCTACGCCGATGATAGTGCTGCAACCAGTGTGAAAGTA
>NZ_WWCK01000031.1 GCF_009857435.1 Duganella rivi | reverse complement strand
TGGGAAGCAGGTTAATATTCCTGCACCGTCGTATGATGCGATGGGGGGACGGATCGCGGAAGGTTGTCTGACTGTTGGAATAGTCAGTTTCTGGTTCATAGGAGGTACTTAGGCAAATCCGGGTACGCAATCCAAGGGACTGGGACGAGTGAACTTGTTCACGTAGCAATCGGAAGTGGTTCCAAGAAAAGCCTCTAAGCTTCAGTCATACGAGACCGTACCGCAAACCGACACAGGTGGGCGAGATGAGTATTC
>NZ_WWCK01000030.1 GCF_009857435.1 Duganella rivi | reverse complement strand
TAAAACAGTCAGGATGTTGGCTTAGAAGCAGCCATCATTTAAAGAAAGCGTAATAGCTCACTGATCGAGTCGTCCTGCGCGGAAGATGTAACGGGGCTAAGCCAGTCACCGAAGCTGCGGATATCCGTAAGGATATGGTAGGAGAGCGTTCTGTAAGCCTGCGAAGGTGTCTTGTAAAGGATGCTGGAGGTATCAGAAGTGCGAATGCTGACATGAGTAGCGATAATGGGGGTGAAAAGCCCCCACGCCGTAAGC
>NZ_WWCK01000002.1 GCF_009857435.1 Duganella rivi | reverse complement strand
TGCCCGGCGGCGCGGCAGACAGCGGCGGCGTCATTGCCGCCGCTGTCGCTGCGGCGGCGGCATTAGCGGCTGCGGCCGCCGCCTCCCGCAGCGATGGCCGCGCCGGCGCGGATGGCGTCATCTGGCGCGGCACAAACACCGGTGGCGTCGGCAGCACCGAGAAGTACGACGGCGGAGGCGGCGCCGGTTTGCGCGGCGCAGTTGCGGACTCGCGCGTCCGTTGGCTCATCCACTTGGACAGCATATTAAACAGCAGCTTGGGCGCAATCGGCTTGGTCACAAATTCGTCCATGCCAGCGTCGAGACAGCGCTGCTGGTCGTCACGCCCGGCGTTGGCGGTCATCGCGATAATCAGCGTGGCCGACAGCTTGGGATGGGCGCGAATCAGGCGCGTGGCCTCGTAGCCGTCCATCACCGGCATCTGCACGTCCATCAGCACGCAATCGAAGCGTTCCTTGAGCAGCAAGTCGATCGCCTCCTTGCCGTTGTTGGCGACGCAGACCGTGGCGCCGGCATCCTCCAGCAGCTCCTGCCCCACCTGCTGGCTAAAGATATTGTCCTCGACCAGCAGGATGGACGCGCCGCGGATAGTATCCAGCACATCCGGCTGCACCGATTCGTCGTTCGACTGCAGGAAGCGCACGCCCTTGGCCAGCCGCGCGGTGAACCAGAAGGTACTGCCCTCGCCCGGCTTGCTGTCGACGCCGACGCCACCGCCCATCAGCTCCGCCAGCTGCTTGCTGATCACCAGCCCAAGGCCGGTGCCGCCATATCGCCGCGTGGTCGAAGTATCGGCCTGGTGGAAGGACTGGAATAGCTGCTCGACCTGCTCCGGCGTCATGCCGATGCCGTGATCGACCACCTCGAAGCGCACCATGATGTGGGTGTCGCGCTCCTCCAGCGGCCGCGCGCGGATGATGACCTGCCCATGCTCCGAGAACTTGATCGCGTTGCTGGCAAAGTTAAGCAGCACCTGCTCCAGCCGCAGCGGATCGCCGCGCAGCTGGTGCGACAGTCCGGGCCAAATCTCGTACACCAGCTCCAGCCCCTTGGCATGGGCGCTCTCGCCCAGTTGGCTGGAGATATTCGACAGCAGCGTATCGAGCGTGAAGTCCAGCACCTCCAAGTCCATCTTGCCCGCTTCGATCTTGGAGAAATCGAGGATATCGTTAATGATGCCCAGCAGGTGCTGCCCCGAGTGGTAAATCTTTTGCAGGTAATCGCGCTGCTTCGGATGCGTGACCGATTTCAGCGCCAGGTGCGCCATGCCGATGATGGAATTCATCGGCGTGCGGATCTCGTGGCTCATATTCGACAGGAAGTCGCTCTTGGCCTGGTTGGCCGCATCGGCTTCGTCCTTCAGCTTATGCAGCTCCGTCACGTCGGTGGACATCCCGATCACCGCCATGAACGAGCGACCCAGCTCCACCGGCACCTTCACCGTCCACTGATGCTGCACCACGCCGTCGCGGCCGACGAACTGGGTCTCGCCGGCGCGCTTGGTGTTATCGGCAAACACCGGCCGCTCCAGCGCCCACTGCGCATCCGCCACTGCGGCCGGCATCAGCTCGCGATCCAGCTTGCCGATGATGTCCTGCACCGGCAGGCCCATGCAGTCGGCCATGCGCGCATTGACGTAGATGTAGCGGCGATTCTGATCCTTCATATAGACGTGGGCGTCGACGTTGTTCAGCACCGTGTCCAGCAACAAGCCCTGCTTGATGGCGCGCCGGCGCGACGCATACAGCACGAACACATAGCTATACAGCAGCAGCACGCCGGCAAAGCCGGTCAGCGCCGCGATCCACGGGAAGTAGATATCGAAGCCGGTCAGCAGCGCATCCTTGCGCACGCGGAATTGCGCCTTCCACAAGCTGCCGTTGAAATCGATCGGCAGCACGGTTTCGAAATGCTGATCGCGCTCCTCCGCCGGCAGCACCGTCGGCACCATGGCGCCGGTATCGTCGAACAGCAGGCGGTCGGTCTTCTCGATCACGAGGCGGCGCTGCTCAACGTCGGCGCTGCCGTCGGCATACAGCGTCAGATGCACCTGGCGCACCGTCATTTCATCAATCGCGCCCTGCACCAGCCGGGGAATGCTGAAGCCCGCGCCGACCGAACCCAGATAAGCGGCGCGCCGTTCCGCCACCGTGGTAGCCGGCATGCCGCGCCGGTACACCGGCAGCCGCACGCCAAGGCCAAAGTGCGGCGTCGGCAAATTGACCACAATCGGCTGGCCGGAAGCGGCGACCTGGCCGCTGTCGCGCGAAGCAGCCAGCATCCTGGCGATGGCCGGGTTGGCGCCGATATCGACGCCAAGGCGCTCCTCCAGCATGGCGGCCGGTTCGAGATAAGTCAGCACCGCGTACTGCGCGCGGCGGCCCGCCGGCTTGATGTCGAATGTTGGATAGCCTTCCGCGCGCACACCGGCGACGAAAGCGTCGCGCTGGGCGTCGGTCACCAGCGGCGCCCAGGTCAGCGCTTCGATGGCCGGGAAGTAGCGCGGAACATCGAGACTGGCGACGTACTGGCTGAATTGTTTGCGCGTGACGTTGTCGGAGGTTTGAAACAGCGCGGCCACCCCGCGCGTCAGATCGGAATAGGATTTGATGCGGGCCGAGATGCCATACTGCGTGCTGCGCGCAAGATTCTCGAAGCGCTGCGCCGCATCGTCATCCACCGTGCGGGCGGCGGCGCTGTACAGCAGCGCGCCGACGCCGGCCGCCAAGGCGCAGCCCACGCCCCAGAAAATCAGGCGCGTGCCGGTGATGACGTTTCTCCTGTTAGCCGATTTCAGCATGCAGAGCCGCTTTTAAAAAGGAAATCTTTTGCATCACAGCAGGATACTATCAATGCCGCGCGGGAACCAGTGGAAGAATTGGTGAGAATTGGGCCGCGCGGGGCATGTCAATCGTGCGCTTAGGAAAGAAAAATTCCGTTACGATTTTTTGTTGTTGTAAGCTGGATGAGAAGTTGGTAAAACGATAAAATAACGCAACCATTTACTTTCCTTGCGACAGTCCAAAACGCCGTGCAGATTCCCAAAGTCCTTCTCGTCAACGACGATCCGGCCAGCATGTACGCGCTGGAGAGCCTGCTGCTGGACGATGCCGACCAGCACGTGTACGAACTCATCAGCGCCGGCTCCGGCAAGGAAGCGCTGCGCCATGTGCTGCGCCACGAATTCGCCGTGATCCTGATGGATGTCAGCATGCCCGGCATGGACGGTTTCGAAACGGCGGAAGCAATCCACTCGCACCCGCGTTCGGCCGGCACGCCGATCATTTTCATCACCGCCCACTATGCCGATGAATTGAACCGCTTGAAGGCCTATCAAAAAGGCGCGGCCGATTACCTGTTCACGCCCGTGATCCCGCAAATTTTGCAGGCCAAGGTGGCGGTGTTCGTCGAAATGGCGAAGAAGAATATCCAGCTGCGCATCAAGACCGAGGAACTGGCGCGGCTCAACCAGGACTTGCGCGTGCAGCGCCTGCAAGACCTGGAGCGCATCAACGCCGAACTGGAACAGGAGATTAAGGAGCGCAAGCTGGCGGAAACGCGCGCCCATGAATTGTCCACGCGCGATGCGCTCACCAACCTGCTCAACCGCCGCGCCCTGATCCAGCAGCTGGAGCACGCGGTGGCGACCTCCGACCGCAGCGGCGTCGGTTTTGCGCTGCTGTTCCTCGATCTGGATAAATTCAAGCCGATCAACGACAACTACGGCCACGAGGCCGGCGACGAACTGCTGCGCCAAGTGGCGGCGCGCCTGACGGCGGCGGTGCGCGTGGCCGACATCGTGGCGCGTTTGGGCGGCGACGAATTCGTGGTGCTCATCGAAGGCAAGTCCGCCTCCGCCAATGCCGCGCGGGTCGGCCGCAAGATCGAGATGGCCTGCGCCCTGCCCTTCGATATCGGCAGCCACCGCGTGAAGACGGCGGCCAGCATCGGGATCGCCCTGTATCCGCAGGACGGCGCCAACGCGCAAGCGCTGATGAAAAACGCCGATACCGCGATGTACCACGCCAAGCAAAACGGCGCCACGCCGGTGCAGTTCTTCCATGAAGAGTTGAACGTGCGCGAACGGGAACGCGAGCGCTGGACGCTGGAACTGCGCAAGGCCCTGGCCGCCGGCCAGCTGGAATTGCGCTACGAGCCGCAGGTGGATCTCAACACCGGCCGCGTGATTGCGGCAGAAGCGCTGCTGTACTGGCGTCATCCGGCGCATGGTTTAATGGAGGCGGCGCAGTTCCTGCCCTTTGTACAGGAGCGCGCACTGCTGGATCGGATCGACGCCTGGGTGATCGCGCAATGCTGCTCGCAAGCCTCGCTGTGGCAAAGCCTGAGCGGACAATCGGCGCAACCGCTGTGCATCTGGCTCAATCTCGCCACGCCGCAGCTGCATGCAGACCTGCTGCAAGTGCTGCTGCCGGCCATGCGCAAGCACGGACTGGCGCCCGGCAGCATCGGCATAGAACTGAGCGAAAAACTGCTGCTGCACGCGAACGAAGCGCTGGCGCAAATGCTGACGCAGATGCAAAGCACCGGCGTGCGGCTGGCGCTGGACGATTTCGGCAGCGCGCGCTCCTCGCTGGCGGCGTGCAAGCGCTGGCAGCTCAACACGCTCAAGGTCGACCGCAGCTTTGTGCACGGTATCGGCAACGACGAAGGCGGCACCGACCTCGTCGCCGCCGTGATCCACCTGGCGCGCGCGCTGTCGATGCGCGTGGTCGCCTTGGGCGTGGAAACGCGCCAGCAACTGGAAGTGCTACAAGAATTGGGCTGCCACACCTGCCAAGGCGCCCTGTTTTATCCGCCGCTGCCAGCGGCCGGCCTGCTGGAACAAACCAGCGTGGCCGATCTGAATATCTCAAGCAACGAGGACATTAGCCATGAATAATATGACCGATATGGGCGAACAGCTGGACGCCAAGCTGCTGCTATCGACGCTGATGGCCCTGAAAAAAGGCGATTTTTCCGTGCGCATGCCCTCCGACTGGGTCGGCATGGCGGGCAAGATCGCCGACACGCTCAATGACATCATCGACACCAAGTCGCGCATGGTGCGCGAGGTAACGGAGGTGAGCCGCGTGGTGGGCCGCGAGGGCCGCCTGACGCAGCGGGCCGAGATGCCGAATACGGTCGGCGGCTGGGCCACCATCATCAGCTCCGTCAACACGCTGATCGACGACCTGGTACGCCCGACTTCCGAGATGGCGCGCGTGATCGGCGCGGTGGCGAAAGGCGATTTGTCGCAGACCATGTCGCTGGAAGTGGACGGCCATCCGTTGAAAGGCCAATACCTGCGGGCGGCGATGACGGCCAACACCATGGTGGAGCAGCTGTCCTCCTTCTCTTCCGAGGTGACGCGCGTGGCGCGCGAGGTCGGTACGGAAGGTAAGCTCGGCGGCCAGGCGCAGGTGAAAGGCGTGGCCGGTACGTGGAAGGACTTGACCGACTCGGTGAACTCGATGGCTGGTAACTTGACCTCGCAGGTGCGTAACATCGCCGAGGTGACCACGGCGGTGGCCAACGGCGACTTGTCCAAAAAGATTACGGTGGACGTGCGCGGCGAGATCCTGCAATTGAAAGACACCATCAACGTGATGGTGGATCAGCTGCGCTCCTTCGCATCGGAAGTGACCCGGGTGGCGCGCGAGGTGGGAACCGAGGGTAAGCTGGGCGGACAGGCTTACGTGCCGGGCGTGGGCGGCACGTGGAAGGACTTGACCGATAACGTGAACTTCATGGCGTCCAACCTAACAGGCCAGGTGCGTAACATCGCGGCGGTGACGACAGCGGTGGCGAACGGCGACTTGTCGAAGAAAATCACGGTGGACGTGAAGGGCGAGATTCTCGAACTGAAAAACACCATTAACGTGATGGTGGACCAATTGTCCTCCTTCGCCTCCGAGGTAACGCGGGTGGCGCGTGAGGTGGGTACGGAAGGTAAGCTGGGCGGCCAGGCGCAGGTGAAAGGCGTGGGCGGCACCTGGAAGGACTTGACCGACTCGGTGAACTCCATGGCAGGTAACTTGACAGGCCAGGTGCGTAATATCGCGGAGGTGACCACCGCCGTGGCAAACGGCGACTTGTCGAAGAAGATCACGGTGGACGTGAAGGGTGAGATTCTTGAACTGAAAAACACCATCAACGTGATGGTGGACCAATTGAACTCCTTCGCGTCGGAAGTAACGCGCGTGGCGCGCGAGGTGGGTACGGAAGGTAAGCTGGGTGGCCAGGCGAACGTGTCCGGCGTGGCAGGCACCTGGAAGGACTTGACCGATAACGTGAACTTCATGGCGTCCAACCTGACGGGCCAGGTGCGTAACATCGCGGACGTGACCACCGCCGTGGCAAACGGCGACTTGTCGAAGAAAATCACGGTGGACGTGAAGGGCGAGATTCTGGAACTGAAAAACACCATCAACGTGATGGTGGACCAATTGTCCTCCTTCGCATCCGAGGTGACGCGGGTGGCGCGCGAGGTGGGTACGGAAGGTAAGCTGGGCGGCCAGGCGTACGTGCCGGGCGTGGGCGGTACGTGGAAAGACTTGACCGATAACGTGAACTTCATGGCGTCCAACTTGACGGGCCAGGTGCGTAACATCGCGGCGGTGACGACGGCGGTGGCGCGCGGTGACTTGTCCAAGAAAATCACGGTGGACGTGAAGGGCGAGATCCTGGAACTGAAAGACACCATCAACGTGATGGTGGACCAATTGTCCTCCTTCGCATCCGAGGTGACGCGCGTTGCCCGTGAAGTGGGAACGGAAGGTAAGCTGGGCGGCCAGGCTAACGTGTCCGGCGTGGCCGGCACCTGGAAGGACTTGACCGAGAACGTCAACCAGCTGGCGGCTAACCTGACCAACCAGGTGCGCGCGATTGCGGAGGTGGCAACCGCCGTAACGCGTGGTGACTTGTCCCGTTCCATTCAGGTGGAAGCGCGTGGCGAGGTGTCCTACCTGAAGGACAACATCAATGAGATGATCCGTAATCTGAAGGACACCACGCTGAAGAACGCGCAGCAGGACTGGCTGAAAACCAACTTGGCGCGCTTCACCCGCCTGCTGCAAGGCCAGCGCGACTTGCAGGCGGTGACCAAGCTGATTCTGTCCGAGCTGGCGCCGCTGGTGTCGGCGCACCACGGCGTGTTCTACATGATGGATGCGGGCGACAGCGATGCGCGCCTGCGCATGATCGCCAGCTATGGCTATCGTTCCAGCCGCAAGCTGCCGACTTCCTTCCTGCCGGGCGAAGGCCTGGTTGGGCAGTGCGCGCTGGAGAAGGTGCGGATTTGGCTGACCGATGTGCCGCGCGATTACATCGTGGTGTCGTCCGGCCTCGGCGCAGCGCCGCCGACGAATATCGTGGTGCTGCCGATTCTGTTCGAGCAGCAGGTGAAGGCGGTGATCGAGATCGCCTCGCTGGATCGCTTCACCGAAACTCACCTCTCCTTCCTTGACCAGCTGATGGAATCGATCGGCGTGGTGCTGAATACGATTGAGGCGAACAGCCGTACCGAGTCCCTGCTGACGCAGTCGCAATCGCTGGCGCAGGAACTGCAACAGACCAACCAGGAGCTGGCCGAAAAAGCCCGTCTGCTGTCCGAGCAAAACATCGAGGTGGAACGGAAGAACCGCGAGGTGGAGCAAGCAAAACTGGCGCTGGAAGAAAAAGCCACGCAGCTGGCGCTGTCCTCCAAGTACAAGTCCGAGTTCCTTGCGAATATGTCGCACGAGCTGCGCACCCCTCTGAACTCGCTGCTGATTCTGGCGCAGCAGCTAGGCGATAACCCGGACGGCAACCTGTCCGGCAAGCAGGTGGAATTCGCCAAGACCATCCACGGCTCCGGCTCCGACTTGCTGACGCTGATTAACGACATCCTGGATCTGTCGAAGATCGAATCCGGTACGGTCACGCTGGACGTGTCGGAGTACCGCTTCCAGAATCTGCGCAATTACGTGGATCGTACTTTCCGTCACATGGCCGAGGCCAAGCATCTCGGCTTCTATGTCGAGTTGCGCGACAATCTGCCGACCGCCATGATGACCGACACCACGCGCTTGCAGCAGGTGTTGAAAAACCTGCTGTCCAATGCGTTCAAGTTCACCACGCATGGCCAAGTGTCGTTGAATATCAGCCTGGTCACCAGTGGTTTCAGCAGCGACCACCCTAACCTGATGCACGCGGACGCAGTGCTGTCGTTTGCAGTGAGCGACACCGGCGTCGGTATCGCGGCCGACAAGCTGCAACTGATCTTTGAAGCGTTCCAGCAGGCCGACGGTTCTACCGCGCGCAAGTACGGCGGCACGGGCCTGGGCCTGTCGATTTCGCGCGAGCTGGCGCGTCTGCTGGGCGGCGAGATTCGCGTCGAGTCGGTGGTCGGCAGCGGTTCGACCTTTACCCTGTTCCTGCCGTATAACCGCGCGGGCTTCATCAACTACGACACGGTGCGCGCGCCGCAAGTGCGCTTGCCGGCACCGGCGCCGCAGGTGGTGTACTCGCCGCCCCAGCAGCACCTGGAAAGCCTGGTGGAGCTGGACGCGGACATGGACGAGTACAGCGGCAGCGATGACCGCGGGCTGGTGGCGCCCGGCGATCCATCGGTGCTGATTATCGAGGACGACGACCGCTTCTCGCAAATTGTGCTGGGCTTTGCGCGCGAGAAGAACTTCAAGGGCATCATTACCATGCAGGGCGATTCGGCCCTGAGTTTGGCGCGCGATTATCTGCCGTCGGCGATTTTCCTTGATCTGGATTTGCCGGATATCGACGGCTTCACGGTGCTCGATCGCTTGAAGCGCGACCCGAGCACGCGCCACATTCCGGTGCACGTGATGTCCAGCCTGCGCGAGCGTGAACGCGCACTGCGCCTGGGCGCCATCTCGTACTTGAATAAGCCGATCAGCAAGGAGGCTTTACAGGAGGAATTCAGCCGCATTCAGAAATTCCTGCTGGGCGGGAAACGTAGCCTGCTGGTGGTGGATGACGAAGAAGCGCAGCGCGATGCGATCATTGCGCTGATCGGCAACGTGGACATTCATATCGTGGCGGTGGAAACCGGCCAAGCAGCGCTGGACGTGCTGCGCGAGCAGCACTTCGACTGCATGGTGCTGGATTTGACGCTGCCCGATATCAGCGGCTTCGATCTGCTGGATATCATCGGCAAGGATGAATCGCTGCGCGACCTGCCGATCGTGATTAACACCGCCAAGGATTTGAACCGCAAGGAAGTGGCAAAGCTGAAGCGCTATGCCAAGACTATCGTGATCAAGGATGCGCGCTCGCCGGAGCGGCTGCTGGATGAAACAGCGCTGTTCCTGCACCGCTCGCAGGCCAGCTTGCCGGAAGCGCAGCGCCGCATGCTGGAGGAGATACACGCGGCCGAAGGCGGCTTGGCGGGACGCAAAGTGCTGATCGTCGACGATGACTTGCGCAATATTTTCGCACTGTCGTCGCTGCTGGAGCGCCAGCAGATGCAGGTGCTGTTTGCCGAAAACGGGCGCGATGGCATCGAGGTGCTGGAACGCGATCCGACCATCGAGATCGTCCTGATGGACATCATGATGCCGGAGATGGACGGCTACGATACGATGCGCGCGATACGGCGCATTCCGAAGTTTAAGTCGCTGCCGATCATCACGCTGACCGCCAAGGCGATGAAGGGCGACCGCGATAAATGTATCGCCGCCGGTGCGTCGGACTATATCACCAAGCCGGTGGACGTGGCGCAGCTGCTGTCGCTGATGCGTGTGTGGCTGCATTGATGTCGTCGATACTCGCCTCCATCCGCGCCGCCCTCGCCGGCGCCCCGTCCACCGCGGACACCGGCGCGCCTGGTGAGCGAGGCGGCGCCAACTCGCCCGCCGAAGCCCCGCAGTCCTCGCCAGGCGGCGCGCCGGTACTCGTCACCGGCGGCGGTGCGGCGCGCCGCCACTCGCCATCGTCCGTCGAGGAACTGGAACTGGAGCTGCTGCTCGAAGCGCTGTTCCAATGCCACGGCTACGACTTCCGCGGCTACGAGCGGGCCGTGGTCACGCGCAAAGTCCAGGCGCTGCGCGCAGAACTCGGCCTGGCGACCATCTCCGCCCTGCAATCGCGCATCCTGCACGACGACGACGAAGCCTACAACACCCTGCTGCGCGCCCTCTACGTGACGCCCGCGCAAATGTTCGACAATGCGCTGGAAGTGTCCATGCTGCGTCTATCGCTCGGCGTATGCCTGCACGGCGCGGCGCTGCCGCGGGTCTGGCTGGCCGATTGCGCCGGCGTCCAGCAAGCATGGACGCTGGCCATCCTGCTCGAACAGGAACAACTCGCGCCGCGCACCGAGATCTACGCCACCGTCGCCAGCGACGCCATGCTGGCCTACGCCCTGCAAGCCAGCCTGCCCATGACCAACCTGAGCGAACTGCAAGCCAACTACGTGCGCAGCGGCGGCATCGGAAAACTGATCGACTACTTCGACGTCAGTGCGGACGGCCTGCATGCGGTGCTCAAACCGCACCTGAACAGCCGCATCACCTGGGCGCAGTACAACCTGGTCACCGACGCCTCCTTCAACGAATTCCAGATGATCCTCGGCCACCGCGCCCTGCCCGACTTCGGCCCGGCGCTGCGCAAACGCGTGCTGCAGCTGTTCGACGACAGCCTCGCTCCTTTCGGCACACTGGCGCTGGATCGCCCGCTGGACGACCACGATCCGCTATCGCATCACTACAAGCAGTTACTCGCCCACCAGCCTTGGTACAAGCGCATCGCCTAGCCTCCCAATCGGGGATTTGACAGCGCCCGCGCTTCGCCGTAGATTGCACGCTTGCCCACGAGGCCACTCAATAAAAAGGATAAGCATGCAACGCAGTTTGATTTCGCTCGCCGTGATGGCGACGCTGGGTTTGTCCGCCGCCGCCCCTGCCATGGCCGCTGCGGCACCCGCCGCCGCCACCGCGCAGGTCACCACCCAGCTGCCGCGCAACGCCGTGCCGACGCACTACGCCGTCTCGCTCACGCCAGACGCCGCCAACAGCAGCTTTAGCGCCAGCGTCACCATCGCCTTGAATCTCAAACAAGCCAGCACCAGTCTGACGCTGCACGCCGCCGACCTGAAATTCAGCAGCGCCGCCATCAGCGCCGGCCCGGGCAAGCCGGTGCAAGCGGCCAGCAAAATCGACGTCGACGCCGCCAAGCAAACCGCCACCTTTACCTTCGCCGAAGCGCTCAAGCCGGGCAGCTATCAGCTCAAACTCGATTACACCGGCGTGATCGGCACCCAGCCGGCCGGCCTGTTCTCGCTCGATTACGACAACGGCGGCGCCAGGAAGCGCGCCCTGTACACCCAGTTCGAAGCCTCCGACGCGCGCCGCATGATCCCATCGTGGGACGAGCCGTTCTACAAGGCCACCTTCGCGCTGGAAGCGACCATCCCGGCCGGCCAGATGGCCATCTCCAATATGCCGATCGCCACCACCGCCAAGCTGGCCGACGGCCGCGAGCTGGTGCGCTTCGCCACGTCGCCCAGGATGTCGACCTACCTGCTGTTCTTCGGCCTGGGCGAATTTGACCGCGCCACCGCCATGGAAGGCGGCGTGGAACTGGGCGTGGTCACGCAAAAAGGCGTGGTAGGCCAGGCCCAGTTTGCGCTCGACACCTCGCGCGCCGTGCTGAAAGAGTACAACGACTACTTCGGGGTCAAGTACCCGCTGCCGAAACTGGACAACATTGCCGCGCCGGGCCGCAGCCAATCGTTCGGCGCGATGGAAAACTGGGGCGCCATCTTCACCTTCGAATACGCCATGCTGCTCGATCCGCGCACGGCCACCCAGTCGGACAAGCAAACCACCTTCGTCTTTGCCGCGCACGAAATCGCCCACCAGTGGTTCGGCGACCTGGTCACCATGTCGTGGTGGGACGATTTGTGGCTGAACGAAGGCTTCGCCACGTGGATGGAGTCGCGCACCACCAACCGCCTGCACCCGGAATGGAACTGGGACCTGCGCGCCGTCGGCACACGCGAATCGGCGATGGAGCGCGACGCGCTGGCCACCACCCACCCGGTGGTGCAGCACATCACCACCGTGGATGAAGCCAGCCAGGCCTTCGACGACATCACCTACAACAAGGGCGAGGCGGTGATCCGCATGCTGGAAAACTACGTCGGCGAAGACGCATGGCGCACCGGCGTGCGCGCCTACATGGCCAAGCATGCCTACGCCAACACCAGCTCCAACGATCTGTGGAGCGCCGTCGAGAAGGCCGCGCACAAGCCGGTCAAGGCTATCGCCCATGACTTCACGCTGCAACCGGGCGTGCCGCTGATCCGCGTGGCGGATGCCGTCTGCAAAAACGGCAAGACCACCATCCAGCTGACCCAGGGTGAATACAGCAAGGATCAGGAAAACAAGAAGCCGTTGAACTGGCGCGTGCCGGTGATCGCGCAGACCGCTGGCAGCGCCACCGTACGCACAGTGGTCAGCGGCGGCAAAGCCACCTTGACGCTGCCGGGTTGCGGCGCGGTGCTGGTCAATGCCGGCCAAAGCGGCTATTACCGCACGCTGTACGCGCCGAAGGCGTTTGCCGCGCTGGCCGACGCCTACGCGCAGCTGCCGGCCATCGACCAACTGGGTTTGCTGTCCGATGCCTGGGCACTGGGCCTGGCAGGCCAAATGCCGGCTTCCGGCTTCATGGAACTGGCCAACCGCACGCCGGTAGACGCTTCGCCGCAAGTGTGGCAGAAGATCGCACTGGTGCTGGCGGGCCTGCGCGACAGCTACGAAGGCAAGCCGGAACAGCGCGCGGCGCTGGATCGCTTCACCCGCGCGCGCCTGTCGCCGGTGCTGGCCCGCGTCGGCTGGAGCGCCGCCAAGGACGAAGCAGCGCCGGTCGCCAATCTGCGCGAGACGCTGATCAGCGCCTTGGGCAAAGCCGGCGACGACGCCGTAGTGGCTGAAGCGCGCCGCCTGTACGCGGCATCGGCGGCCGACAAGAACGCCATCCCTGCTGAACTGCGCCGCCCCGTGCTCGCCGTGATCGCAGCGAATGCCGACGCGGCGACGTGGGAGCAGCTGCGCGCCGCCGCCAAGGTGGAAGAATCAAGCATGATCAAGGACGAGCTGTATTCCTTCCTCGGTTCGGCGCGTGACAAGGCGCTGGCGCAGCGCGCGCTGGATCTGGCATTGACCGACGAACCGGGCGCCACGCTAGGCGCATCGATCATTAGCGCAGTAGCGGCGCGCCATCCTGACCTGGCCTTCGACTTCGCCATCGCCCACATCAAGGAAGTGGAAAGCAAAGTCGAACCGGGCTCGCACAGCCGCTACTTCCCGCGCCTGGGCAGCCACTCGGCTGATCCAGCCATGGTCGGCAAGCTGCAAGCCTACGCCAAACAGCATCTGGCGCCTGAAGCGGCAGGCGACACCAAGACGGCGATTGCCTCGGTCGAGTACCGCATCAAGGTACGCAGTCTGCGCCTGCCGCAGATCGACGCGTGGCTGGCGCAGCACGGCGGCTAAGGGCAAAAAAAAACCAGCATCATCGCGAGATGGTGCTGGTTGCAAAACGCTCGAGAGCGTGGGGATGTTTGGTTGTTCGTTGACTATGGTGTCAGCGGAACGGAATTTGTGCCGGGCTTGAACGGTCCGGCAACCGGGCGCTGGGCTTAGCCTTGCGCTATGGGTGCTACTTTGCCATCGATTGGCAAGTACAGGCTTAGGACTTCATTAAGGAAGCTTAAACAGAGGGATGGTGCCGGTGTTTCAGGCCACCGGCCAGCCTGCTGAGCCATGCTCCGTGGGATCCCGTACCGTCTTGGGCGCGGGGCCAACTGGAACACGCTGTCACCAGCGCAAGCGATAATAATTGGATAATATGACGGCCAAATGACGCATAAAAAAATTATCATTACAGCGCTGAGCGCCTTGTATTTGCTGGGCGCGTGCGCGCAAATGCCGGCACCGGTGACAGCACCTGCGGCCCCTGCGGCACCTGCGCCACCAGCAGCGCCGGCCGTGCCAACGCCGCAGGCAGACAACGCCGGCCCGCTGCTGCGCATCGACACCGCTAACTCGCTGATCGTCGCCACGGTGCGGCGCGGCGGCGTACTGGCGCGCCTCGGGCATGATCATGTGGTGGCTAGCCATACGGTCACCGGCAGCGTTTCGCCATCGCAAAACCGCGCCGATTTCACGTTCCGTCTCGATGAGATGAAAATCGATGAAGCAGACCTGCGCCAAATCGCCGGTCTCGAAAAACAGCCGTCGGCAGACGCCATCGAAGGCACACGCCACAATATGTTGACCAAGGTACTGGACGCAGAGCGCTATCCCATCGTGAACGTGCACGCCGAGCGCGTGGCCGACGGCCAGCCGCTGCAAGTCTCGATCACCCTGCACGGCGTCACGCGCACGCTTGCGATTCCGGTCGAACTGCGCGAAGAGAACGGCGTCATCACCGTCAAAGGCACGGTCAACTTGAAGCAAACCGATTTCGGGCTCACGCCCTTCTCCGTCATGGCCGGCGCCATGTCCGTGCAAGACCAGATGGAACTGCGCTTCGACTTGCGCACCAAATAAAAATAAAGCCAAAAAAAGCCCGCAGCACTTGGTAAGCGCTGCGGGCACAAGGTTTCAAATCGGGAGAGACTTGAAAGAGCAAAGACAGTATCTCAGTCCCGCATGACGCCCTGATGACAGAACAATCTTTTTTTTAACGCGCGACGATCAGGCGCAGGCCAAGGCCAACGAAAATCGCACCGGCCACACGATCCATCCACTTGCCGGCGCTCGGCGTGCGGTTAATCCACGCCCCGACCGCGCCCGAGAAGTAGCCGAGCAAACCAAACAGCACAACCGCCTGCATCGTGAACAGCAAGCCCAGTTGCGCCGTTTGCCAGCCGGCGTCGCCGCGCTCGGCCACTACAAACTGCGGCAGGAAAGACAGGAAGAACAGCACCACCTTCGGGTTGATTGCATTGGCAAAAAGCCCCTTGGTGAATAGCCTGGTCAGACTTTCATCAGGCAAGCCCGCGCCCTCAACACGCGCACCGCCGCGGCTGCGCAAGGCGCCAAAGCCGAGCCAGATCAAATATGCGCCGCCCAGTACCTTCAAGGCGCTGAACGCCATGGGCGAAGCTTTAATCAATGCACCCACGCCCAGCGTGGCCAGGATGGTGTGGCTCAAGCAGCCCAACGCGCAACCCAGGCCGAACATCATGCCCTGCTTGCGGCCGCGCGACATGCCCACGCTCAGCACCATCAGGTTGTCCGGGCCGGGCGAGATCGTAATCAGCAGCGCGGCGCTGAGAAATCCTATGAACTGTTCTGGCGAAATTAACAAGATGGTTTCCTTGGACGCAAAAACCTCATCATACCAAATCGTTAATTCTCGTTTAAAATGGCTTTTAACATCATTGATAAATAGCCGCCGCACGGAATACGAATGAGCACAGCGAGCATGATCTACAGCCTCACCGCGCACCTGCATCGCTATGCTCTGCTCCTGCTGCTGGCTGTCTGCACACTGTGTGCGTCATTCGGCACGGCGCGCGCGCAAACCGTCAACCTGTCCGACGCCAGCGTCGACCTGGCAAAAGCCGGCCGACTGTACGCGGACGGCGGCGAGCCTTACCCAGTCGATGCCTCCGGCCTGCCCTCCATGCTGGCACGCCTCAAGCCCGCCGACAAAGTGAATCTTCTGGGCGGCAGCTATTGGCTGTACGCGGAACTGCGCAACGACAGCCGCCAGCCGCATTGGGTGATCGATCCGAATGACACCCTGATCGACATGGTCGATATTCAAATCTACGGCGAGGACGGCAGCATCCGCCAAATGCTGACCGGCTATCGCCAGCCGCACTCCTACCTCCTGCACTACGGTAAAGACATCGACCTGCAACCGGGCCAGCGCTACCAGGTATTGATCCGCTTCTCCAGCCCCTACTACGCGCGCACGCCGGTGTTTTCGGTGCTGCCGCGTCCCGCCTACCAGCAACTGGTGGCGAAAGAGAACGTGCTGATTATCGGGTCGATCGGCGCGCTGCTGGCGCTCACGGTGTTCAACTTCTTCATCTACTCCATCACGCGCGACCGCTCCTCGCTGTACTACTCGCTGTACGTGCTGTGCTACGCGGTTGCCTGGGGCATGACCTTCCACTTGTCGGCCGATTTATTCGGCTGGCATAACCTGCACTGGCACTACGTGCCCTTCTTCCTGCTGCCGGTACTGAGTACGCTGTTCTACACCACTTTCCTGCGCCTGAAGGAAAACGCGCCGCGCCTGTATGCGCTCAGCCGCATCAACATCGTGCTGCCGCTGGTCACGCTGCCGAGCTGCTTCCTCGCCCTGAGCTACGCGCACACCATCGCTACCATTGTGATCACGGTCTGGATGGTCATGGCGCTTACCAGCGGCATCGTGGTCTGGCGGCGCGGCTACTACCCGGCGCGCTTCTTCGTGCTGGGCTTCGTGGCGCTGATGGTGCCGGGCCTATTTATCTTGCCGGCCAACGTAGGCTTGATTCCGGCGGTGGTGACCAACGCGCAGCTGTTCACCTTATTGGGCGGCACGCTGGACGGCGTGCTGCTGGCGTTCGCGCTGGCCGACCAGATTCGCCTGCTGCGCAACACGCTGGAGCAGCGCGTGGAAGAACGCACGGCGGAATTGACGCAAGCGAAGGAGCACGCGGAAATCGTCAGCCGCCACCGCATCGACTTCCTGTCCGCCATGAGCCACGACATCCGCACGCCGCTGGCCGGCGTAATCGGCATGATCAAGTTTGCGATGCGCGACCAGTCGGTACGCGGCCGCACCGAGGAATATCTGCGCATAGGCCTGCAAAACAGCGAATCGCTGCTAGCCATCCTGAACGACATACTCGATTTTTCCAAGATCGACGCCGGGCGCTTGTCGATAGAAACCGTGGACTTCGACCTGATTGCGCTGATCGACGACGCCATCGGCATCCTGCAACAGCAAGCCGACGCCAAGAGCCTGCTGCTGCGCTGCGACCTGGCGCTGGATCTGCCGCGCTATGTGCGCGGCGACCCAACGCGCCTGCGGCAAATCCTGCTTAATCTGCTCGGCAACGCCATCAAGTTCACCGACCGTGGCGAAGTGCGGCTCGACGCGTCGGCGCTGCAAACCGCCGACGGCCGCACCAGCGTCAGTTTCGACATCAGCGACACCGGCCCCGGTATCCCGGCCGAGACCTTGCCGCGCCTGTTCCAAAAATTCGAGCAGGCCGACCACTCGACCACACGCCGCTACGGCGGCACCGGCCTCGGTCTCGCCATCTGCAAGGAACTGGTGGAACTGATGGGCGGCTCGATTAAGGCCGAGAGCCGCGTCGGCGCCGGCTCCACCTTCAGCTTCACGCTGCCGCTGCACCTGGGCACGGCGCCGGCCATCAGCCCCGAGACCTCGCCGCGCAAGGAACATCACGCCTATCGCTTGCGCGTGCTGTGCGCGGAGGACGTGCGCACCAACCAGATCATCGTCAGCACGCTGCTGGAAGGCATGGGCCACGACATCCGCATCGTCGAAAACGGCCTGCAAGCGCTGCACGCGCTGAGCACCGCAGCGTATGACCTGGTGCTGATGGATGGCCGCATGCCAATGATGGACGGCGAGCAGGCAGCGCACCTGATCCGCGCAGGCGGCAGCGAAGATTACCGTGTGCTCGACCCGAGCATACCCATCATCGCGCTGACCGCCAACGCCAGCGACCATGACCGGGCGCGCTACCTGGCCGGCGGCATGGACGGCTTCCTCAGCAAGCCGGTGGACGAGCGCCTGTTGTACGATCAAATAGAAAAAGTCATCGCCCAGCACCTGAGCCGCGGCCGCCGGCTGCGCCCAACCGACGCCACGCGCATGGCGGCCGAACGTCTTGAAGCGCTGGATCAGCAATTCGGCGTAGTGCCGGCAGCGCCGGACACAGTGCACATCATGCCGCTGGCCGGCCTGTCGCACAAACATATGCAGCGCATCACGCAGGCCTTCCTCGATGAAGCGCCGCGCCGCCTGGAGACCGCGCGCGCGGCCGTCGTCGCCGGTAACAGCAGCGCCGCAGCGGCAGCCATCCATGCCTTGAAAGGCAGCGCGGGCTACTTGAACTCCACCCACCTGCATTCACTGTGCCATGCGATGGAAACCGCCGCCACGGCTGGCGACCTGCAGGAAGTTATCGACATGCTACCAGGCGTGGAAGCAGCCCTTGACAAGGCTTGTGCCGATTTGCGCAGCGCGGCGACGGCCTAAGCAAGCTTTCGCATTTTCCGCGACAATAATGGACTTGCTCCATCTTGCATCGGATCTCACATGAACACTCCAGATAGCGCGCTGGCTGCGCGCGACGGCCTGCCGCCCGATGCGCGGCGGCTTGCCATGCTGTCGGTTGCCATCGGCGTCGGCATGGCGTCGCTCGATACGGCGATCGCCAACACGGCGCTGCCGGCAATTGCCGATCAACTCAATACCACGCCTGCGGCCTCGGTCTGGATCGTCAACGTCTACCAGTTGGCCATGGTGGCAACGCTGCTGCCGTTTGCGGCACTCGGTGAAGTCATCGGCTACCGGCGCGTGTGCATCTTCGGCCTGGCCATCTTCACCGCCGCCTCGCTGGCCTGTGCGCTGGCATGGTCGCTGCCGTCGCTGGTGATTGCGCGGCTATTCCAGGGCATCGGCGGCGCGGCCATGATGGGTGTGAACACCGCCATGGTGCGCACCATCTTCCCGGCGCGGCTGCACGGCCAAGGCTTCGGCTTGAATTCGCTGGTGGTGGCGGTGGCGTTTGCGGTCGGCCCGACCGCCGCCTCGCTGATATTGGCCGTAGCGCCTTGGCCTTGGCTGTTCGCCATCAACGTGCCGCTCGGCGTGATCGCCGTGCTGCTGGCGCGCCGCGCCTTGCCGCATTCGCCGCGCGCCACTCATACCATTGATGCGCCAACTGCGCTGCTCAACGTGTTCGCCTTCGGCCTGCTGATCCTCACCTTTGGCGACGCTGCGCATCAGGAAGGCTGGCATAAACTGCTGCCGGAGCTGATCGCCACGGCGATCTTCTTTGCACTGCTGCTGCGCCGCCAGTCCGGCCACGCCGCGCCGATGCTGCCGGTGGACTTGTTCAAGCGCCCGCTATTTGCGCTGTCCGCGCTGACGGCGGCATGCACCTTTGCTGCACAGGGCCTGGCCTTCGTCTCGCTGCCGTTCTACTTCGAGCATACGCTAGGCCGCTCGCCGATTGAAACCGGCTTCCTGATGACGCCATGGGCCGTGCTGGTGGCGGTGATGGCGCCGATAGCGGGCCGCCTGAGCGACCGCTATGCACCGGGCGCGCTTGGCGGCATCGGCCTCGCCTTGTTGTCATCCGGCCTGGTGGCGATGCTGATGCTGCCGGCGCAGCCGTCGGCGTTCGACATCGCGTGGCGCATGGCGTGGTGCGGCATCGGCTTCGGCTTCTTCCAGGCGCCGAATCTCAAGGCCATTATGGGCAGCGCGCCGCCGAACCGCGCGGGCGGCGCCAGCGGCATCGTCGCCACAGCGCGCCTGATCGGACAAGCCACCGGTGCGGCGCTGGTAGCCTATTGCTTCACACTGTCGTCCACGCGCGGCACCGCGTATGCGCTGGTGCTGGCGGCGGTATTTGCCGGCGTCGCCAGCATCGCCAGCTTCGCGCGACTGGCCGTCACTTCCTCCGCGCCGGAGTAAGCGCGGCGTCCGGCTTGCGCAGCGCGCCGCTGCGCAACTGGCCGACGGCGGCAGCCACCGCGCGCGCCACGTTGCACACCTCCTGCTGGAACTTCTCGTCAAGATCTAGCGCTTCGTGACTTTCGGCGTAGCTCTGGTAGTAGCCGACATAGCGATCCAATGCCGACTGCTGGCCGGCATCGATTAAACCCATCCAGTTCAGCCAATCGGCCAGATTGCGGCGCAGGCTCTCGATGCCGGCGACATCGCCATGCACCACCAATCCATAAGCGCGTCCCGCCAGGTGCTTGGGATAGTCCCAGCCTTTCAGTTCCAGCGCCTTGGCCTCTGCCGCCTTTTTGCCATGGGTGCTGGTGGGATCGGGATTGCCGCCGTCCGCACAGACCAGCCGGTCGATCATCAGCTTTAGCACGGACGGCGCTTGATACCAGTACGTCGGCGTCAAAATGATGATGCCGTGGGCCGCCACCCATTTCTCGTTAATCTCCGCCATCCAGTCATTGGTCTGGCGCTCGCCGTGATTCGGGTAACAGCTGCACGGCCCGTGGCACAAGGGCATGGCGGTGGACACGCAGCCTTTGCAGGGATGGATGTGCAAGTCATAGCTGGAAGCTAGCAGGCTGAGATCAAGCATATCGGTTTCGATATCCAGGCTGGCCAAGACCTGCTGCGCCCATAAACTCATGCGGTAAGTCTTGGAGATCTCACCGGGACAGGTGCCGTCGTTGCGCGCCGCGCCGTTAATCAGCAGCACCCGCGAGCGCGTTTGCGGATCCTTCTGGCGCTGTTCGGCCGCCAGCAGGCGGTCGCGGGTCGCCTTCCATTCCACCGACAAGTCGTAATCAGGATCGGCAAACTGCGGGCCCGCCTTCTGCGTTACTGGCGCCTTGCGGCCTGCGTCATAATTCTGCCACGCGACCTGCTCGACCTGTGTCAGCGCCTCCTTTACCGCGCCAAACGCGGGATCGGCGAATGAGCGCATGAACTGCAGCGCGAACTCCTCGCGGTTCAATGGCGTGGGCGCCTGCCCTCTTCTGATCTCGGTCATCATGGTCTCCGTTGAGCTTACAGCTTGGCATACCGTCCAGCCCCGCTCCGTGCGCTGACACACTCTCCTACAAGGCCACGGCGTGTACTCCTATCCACGCTTCCGACGAGGCGGCCTAGGATGCAGTTTTCTACAAGGAGAGACATCATGAGCCAACCCAATAAACCCAGCGAAAAAGGCTTCAAACCCGGCGCCAATATGCCATCCGAAGGCTACGATCCCAATACGGAAGGGATGTCCCAAAGCGGCAACCACGCCAGCGGCGACCGGGCCAACGATACGCCATCCAATCAACAGAGCGCTGCCGCCACCGCCAAAGCAGTGACTCACCGCGACCGCACCGCCGGGGCACGCGGCGACAAGGCCGACGGCAAACGCTGATTCTAGTTTACTGGACATGGATTTCCTGTAAAATGGAAATCCATGGACATCAATCTTCTTATCGCCCGCCGCGTGCGGGAACTGCGCGACAACCAAGGCTTGTCGCTCGACGCCTTGGCCGCGCGCAGCGGCGTCAGCCGCTCCAATATTTCGCTGATTGAACGCGGCGAGAGCAGTCCCACTGCCGCGGTTCTCGACAAACTCGCCAGCGCGCTCGGCGTGGCCCTGGCCGCATTATTCGAAGACAAAGGCACGCCGGAAGACGCCCCGTCACCGGTGGCGCGCGTGGCCGATCAACCGGTATGGACGGATCCCGGCTCCGGCTACATGCGCCGCAGCCTGTCGCCCGCCGCACCGTCGCCGCTGCAATTGGTGGACGTGGTCTTCCCCGCAGGCCAGCGCGTCGCCTACGACAGCGTGCCGCACAACGCCGACATCCATCAGCAAGTATGGATGATTGAAGGCGCGATGAAGATCAGCGTCGGCGAGCAGCACTGGCGGCTGGAGGCCGGCGACACGCTGGCCATGCGGCTCGATCGTCACATCGTCTACCACAATCCCACCCGCAATCAGGCACGCTATTTGGTTGCGCTGACCACCCACATCCAAGCTACCAGCAGGAGAAGCACATGAGCACATCCGCTGCCGTTTCAGTGCGCCGCATCAGCGCCGGCGAAGCGCGCGAACACGCAGCGCCACTGGCCGAAGCGCTGTCCGATGTCTTAATCGATTGCGTGGAAGGCGGCGCGTCGGTCAGCTTCATGCTGCCCCTGCCGCGCGCCAAGGCACAAGCCTTCTGGCGCGGCGTGCTGGAAGGCGCAGCGCGCCATGAACGCGTGTTGCTGGTAGCGGAAACCAGCGAAGGCCGCATCATCGGCACCGTTCAACTGATCACTGCTCTGCCGGACAACCAGCCGCACCGCGCCGACATCGCCAAGATGCTGGTGCACCGCGACGCCCGCCGCCGTGGCGTCGCCGCCGAGCTGATGGCGGCGGTCGACCACGCCGCGCGCGAAGAAGGCAAGACCGTGCTGGTACTGGACACCGTCACTGGCGGCGATGCGGAGCGCCTGTATCAACGCGCCGGCTGGCAGATCGCGGGCACCGTGCCAAATTACGCCCTGATGCCGGATGGCGCCTACTGCGGCACCACGTTCATGCACAAGCAGCTTAAAGTGTAAAATGGGCCATGGCCCGATCACACCAAGAACAGCGCGCATGGGTGCGCATGCCGTCAGGACGGCGGCTAGACCTGCTCGATCCCACACCGTTTGACTGGGACGACGGCGACCTCGCGCTGGGCCTCGCGCGCACCTATCGCTGGGGCGGACATTCTGCGTGGCCCTTGCCGCTATCGGTGGCGCAGCACTCGCTGACTGTGATGCACGTGCGCGCCGCAGCATGCGAAGCGATGGGTTTAGAGCTATCGCCCATCTCCGCGCTGCGTGAACTACTGCATGATGCCGAAGAAGGCCTGCTCGGCTTCGATTGCGTCTCGCCGCTCAAGCCCTTCATGGGCGATGCCTTCAAAACGCTGACCGTTAAGCTAGAGGCGGCGGTCTTCCTGCGTTACGCCCTGCCGCGCTGGACGGCCAAAGAACACGCCGCCCACAAGCTAGCCGACCGCCTCGCGGCCGCCAGCGAAGCCGTGCACGTCGCCGGCTGGTCAGCGCAAGAAGTCCAGCAAACACTGAAGATCACCGTCCCGCCGCTGAGCGACGATCCGCTGCACGCCATCTACGGCGGCACACCATGGGAGCCCTGGCCACCCGCCCTCGCCGCCGAACGCTTCCTCGCTGAGCTCGAACGCCTTAAACGGCTCAGCACCTAGCTGCACCGGATGCGGTAGTTAAAATCCCCACATGATCTAATCCGGTCCAATCCGCACCATTCGGGACTAATCGAGTCGAAATATCGCAAGTGCCAGTCTAAGTCGATCCAAAGAAATCAGCAAAAAGTCTAATTCAGGCGCTTAGTATGGAGCGAAAGTCTAAAACGGACTGCAAATCTGCTCCTGGCCTGAACTTTTAGACCGGTTTAATGCTCCGTCTACAATCGCTGGCACGTATCCAGTAATCATTCCCAGGAAAACGTAGCCAAATAAAGCGCCATGCATTACGTCCTTGCGCATAACGGTTGGCAAATTGCGAGGGGGTCAATGCCGCGCCATCATCAGAGAAAATGTAATCGCCTTCAACCTTGGCAAATTCCACAATCTGATTATAGGTAGTGCGCAGATGAGTTCCCTCCGGTAGAAAAAGATTCTTCCATTGAAAACCGTGCATGGCAGGGCCGTCCCTGCGTATGGCCAGTCGCTCCTTGTCTATCCTCAACCAGCGCCGAACGAGCTCCGCTATGAAGGCATCAAGCTCGGTGCCAGGCCGAGTGTCCTTTAGATGAATATTCAGAGCAAGCACGTCAGAGAACGGTAGCGACATAAGGTACCTCTCTTCGCTTTCCATAATCAGTCCTTTCCAAATCAGTCTAAAACTTAGACCTACTGGGTCGAACTTTGGTTCGCTTTAGACTTTCGCATCTTAAAAAAGGACCGAATTAGACTTTCTTCGTGATTTCCGAGATCGTTTTAGACTTGCCGAATACAGTTCTAGAGCGCGTTAGACTCGTACAGATTCGATTAGATCATCTTAGACAGCGGAGGCATTTGGAATCCCCCTGACCTAACCGCCTATACCTTCGTATAACTATACGCGGCGGGCAAGGTTGACGAGAATGGTCTCATCAACCTTCATAGGAGCCCGACCATGAATACCGCGTCCGTCGTCATTGCCGATGTCCACCCGCTGATCCGCGCCGGCATGGCTGCGCTGATCGAGTCCGACGGCCAGTTCACGCTGCTGGGCCAAGCCAGCAACGGCAGCCAAGCCGTGGAGATGTGCGAACGCTTGCAGCCCGACCTGTTGCTGCTGGACTTGAACCTGCCCGATTGCGACGGCGTCGAAGCGCTGGGCCGCATCCGCGCCCATCACCCGGACGCCAAGGTCATCATCCTCAGCGGCCACGACGGCGAGGAGGACGCCGACCGCAGCATGCGCGCCGGCGCCCACGCCTACATGCTGAAAAACGCCCCGCTGGCCGACCTGATGACCTGCATCCAGGCCGTCCTGCAGGGCAAGAAGTTCATGATGCCGGAGCTGGCGCTCAAGCTGGCCAGCCGCATCCACGGCAATCACCTGACGCCGCGCGAGCGCGACATCCTCGGCCACCTTGCCAGCGGCATGAGCAACAAGGTGATCGCGCGCGCGGCCGGCATCGGGGTCGGCACGGTCAAGTTCCACGTCAAGAGCATTATGTCCAAGTTAAATGTTTGCACGCGCACCGAGGCCGCCATGGTGGCCGCCAAGCGCGGGCTGGTGCACTTAAATTGACAGACCGGGCCGAATCCCCCCCCCATAAAGGGGGATGCTTGACACGTTTTTACAAATATTTACTTTAGGTATGTTTAGCAGTATTGCATTATTGAACTCTTCATTAACGGAGATTTCTTTCATGCCTAAGTATCTATTCATTGCCCTCTTTATCGCCTGCGGACTGTCCGGTTGCGCCGATGTTCCAACCACCTCGTCGGCAGCGGCGAATCAAAGCGCAGCCGCCGCCCCGGCCTGCTCCACCGATGAACCATCGACCGGCAGCCGCCTGGGGAAAAAGCGCTGCAGCTAAGACTAACCCGATAGGGTAATCCGGCGCTTGCAACTATGCCGGATTTTCGGCGGCGGGCCGATGCTGCATCATGCGTGTTGACCTAACACCATCGTGGATTGCAGCATGGCCAGCACCAAGCCCTCCCCTGACCTGCGTCCGGCGCGCATTAACGCGCTGGGCGAATTTGCCGCGTCGATCGCGCATGAGGTCAAACAGCCGCTGGCGGCCGTCAAGCTCAACGCCGAAGCCAGCCTGAAATGGCTGGAACAAGACCCGCCGCGCATCGCCGAGGCGCGTGCCGCACTGCAAGTTGTGCTGCAAGCCAGCGTGGCGGCCGGCGACATGGTGCGCAGCCTGCAAGCCATGACCAGCCGCGCAGCGCCGCAGCGCAGTCTGTTCTTCATCGACGACGCCGTGCGCGAAGCCGTGCAATTGCTGCGCGGCGAGCTGCGCCGGCAAGGCATCACCCTCACCGAGCACTACGGACTCGATCACTACCAATTGGATGCCGACCGCGTGCAGCTGATGCAGGTGGTGATTAATCTCGTGCTCAATGCGATCGAGGCCCGCGCCCGCACGCTGGCGCTGCAAACCGCGCTGGTGAACGGTGCGCTGTGCATCAGCGTGCGCGACAACGGCGCCGGCATCGCGCCGGCGCTGGCCGAGCGCATTTACCAGCCGCTGTTCACCACCAAGCACGGCGGCACCGGCATGGGCTTGACGCTGTGCCGCAGCATCGCACAAGCCCACGGCGGCAGCCTGTGGCACACCAGCGACCAGGCCGGCACCGCTTTTCACCTCAGCTTCAAGGAGTACACCCCATGGACCCCATCTCGATCCTGATCGCGGATGATCACCCCCTGATACTGGCCGGCTTGAGTGCGCTGCTCGGCGCCATGCCGGAATTCCGGCTGGTGGCGCAAGCCACCGACGGCGTGCAGGCGGTCGAGCAATACCGCCTGCACCGCCCCGACGTAGCCATCATGGATCTCGGCATGCCGCGCTTGAACGGCGTGGACGCCATTGAACGCATCCGCGCCGAAGATCCCGATGCCAGCATCGTCATCCTCACCACCCATCAAGGCGATGAAGACGTCTACCGCGGCTTGACGGCCGGCGCCAAGGCCTATCTGCTGAAAGACGGCGCCTGCGAGCAACTGGTCGACTGCCTGCGCACTGTGGCCAGCGGCCAGCAATACCTACCGGCCGCCGTCGCCAGCAAGCTGGCCGAGCGCAAGGCCGGCAATCCGCTGTCGCGGCGCGAGCTGGAAATCCTCGCCCATCTGGCTACCGGCAAGAGCAACAAGATGATCGCGCGCAGCGCCGACATTGAAGTTGGCACCGTCAAATTCCACGTCAATAACATTCTCGCCAAGCTGAATGTAGCAAGCCGCACCGAGGCCGCTACAGTAGCGGCCCGGCGCGGCTTGCTCAGCGTGTTTTAATTACTTCGCTGGCACTGGCGGCAGCACTTTGTGGGTGCTGGTGGTGCGTTCCGGCGCTTTATGCACCATGGTGTAGGCGTAGTCCACGCCCATGCCGTAGGCGCCCGAGTGTTCGCGCACGATGGCCATCACGGCATCGTAGGAGTCGCGGTGGGCCCAGTCGCGCTGCCATTCCAGCAGCACTTGCTGCCAGGTCACCGGCACCACGCCGGCCTGGATCATGCGCTGCATGGCGTAGTCGTGGGCTTCTTTCGAGGTGCCGCCCGACGCGTCGGCCACCATGTAGATTTCGTAGTCGCCTTCCAGCATCGCGCACAGGGCGAAGGTGGTGTTGCAGACTTCAGTCCACAGGCCGGCCACGATGACTTTTTTCTTGCCGTTGGCTTTCAGCGCATCGCGCACTTTTTGGTCGTCCCACGAGTTCATCGACGAACGTTCGAGGATGTCCTTGCCCGGGAACACGTCCAGCAGCTCTGGATAGGTGTGGCCCGAGAAGGCTTCGGTTTCGACGGTGGTGATGGTGGTTGGAATGCCGAATACCTTGGCGGCCTTGGCCAGACCCACGGTATTGTTCTTCAACACCTGACGGTCGATCGACTGCACGCCGAACGCCATTTGCGGCTGGTGATCGATGAAGATCAGCTGGCTGTTCTGCGGGGTCAGGACTTCTAATTTAGGATTGCTCATGATGGGGTTCCATTGGGTGTAAAAGGAAACTCCATCTTAGGGGGCGCGCGCTTGAAAAACTACTCATCTAAATGTAGGCTTTCCACTCACCCTGCCTCTGCTAACATGGCCTCACTATGAATACACAACTCCACCAACTGGCGCGCGGCTTGCGCGACCTGCACAAGCAGCTGATCCACCTTGAGAGCCAATACTTCGGCAACGTCGGCAGCCCGCTTGAGCATTTGCAACTGATCACCAACCATCCGCATTTCGCCTGGCTGCAAAAGCTATCCGGCCTGATGACGCAAATCGATGAACGGCTGGACGATAAAGAACCGGTCACGCCGGCCGAGGCCAAGGCCTTCCGCCAGTCGCTGGAAATGCTGATCGGCCCCTGCGAAGAAGGCGATCAGGAATTCCGCGCCAA
The DNA here is from genome assembly GCF_009857435.1 of Duganella rivi. Taxonomy (GTDB): domain Bacteria; phylum Pseudomonadota; class Gammaproteobacteria; order Burkholderiales; family Burkholderiaceae_D; genus Rugamonas; species Rugamonas rivi. Next base: position 883,032 of record NZ_WWCK01000002.1, on the reverse strand, counting down.
GTACAACGCCCTGCTGCACGACGGCCCGGAACTGGTGATGGCGCACGGCGCGGTGCGCAAGCTGCTGGCTAATATATAAAAACCTATCAATTTAATAGAAACAATAAATTTTACCAATGATCGTGCTGTCGGTAAGCTGACTCCATCGCATACCGAGAGCACATCATGAAACGTCTACACAACCTGCCGCTGCCCGTCAGCACCATGGCCCTGCTGGCTGCCTTCGTGCTGGGCAGCCTCCAATATCCGACCGCCGGCTGGATCCTGTTCGGCGCCGGCATCGTCGCGTGGGCCAAGCTCGATGCCAAACAGCTGTTAAAATCCGACCGCTACGGCTTGTCGCCGGCGCTGGCTTTGCTGGCCTATCCGGCGCTGGCCGGGGCGCAAGCCAACACGGCAGTGACCTTCGCCCTGGCGCTGCATGCGCTGGTGGTATTCCTGATTCTGACCAGCCGCCATCTCTCGCAAGACATAAAACAGGCTGCGCATGTGTTTTCTCAGCAAAAAGGGATAAGTCGGCGTATCTAAAGTGGTTTTTCCAGATATCCACACCAACTGTGGATAAGGGTGTGAATAAGCGCCTCTTGACAGCCGAGAACGCCTGTAACGACGGGCGAAACAATAAATTGCTCAATCCACAGGCAGATTTTTTACTGTTTAAAATCAATTACTTAGAAAATGCAAAAAGTCGCCACCCGGCGGCTTTTGCGCTTCTTGAAAAATAATTTAATGTGCATAAGTACGAAGTACGACACCGTTGCTGCGCCACACTGCGAATTCTTTGACAAAAGTGCTGGCGAGGAATAGTGTCACTCTGGAGATCGGCCTGTTCGACTTACCTGGGAATGGATGCATGAATCAGAACGACGACGATACCGATTGGATGATAGAAGACGAAGCAGCGCCCGCCGGCCAGCCGCGCCCGGGCAATGCCGCCGCAGCCGGCGCGCCGCCGCCATGGCGCGTGTTGATCGTCGACGACGACGTCGATGTGCACGTGGTGACCAAATTCTCCCTCAGTAACGCTTGCTTCCAGGGGCGCCGGCTCAGCTTCCTGCACGCCTACAGCGGCGAGGAAGCGCTCAACGTGCTGCGCAACACGCCCGACATCGCGCTGGTGCTGCTGGACGTCATCATGGAAACCAGCGACGCCGGCCTGCACGTGGCGCGCCAGATCCGCGACCAGCTGCACAATCACCTGGTGCGCATCGTGCTGCGCACCGGTCAGCCGGGGCAGGCGCTCGAGCACAGCATCATCCTCGATTACGACATCAACGATTTCTGGTGCAAGACCGACCTGACCACGCGCAAGCTGTTCACCACCGTGATTTCCTCACTGCGCGCCTACGCCGGCCTGGAGGAAGCGCACCGCCACACGGCCTCGCTGCAAGCCGAGCTGGACGAAGCACGCCGCTTGCTGGGCGCGGTTGATCAGCACGCCGTGATTGCCACGCTCGACGAACGCGGCCGCATTGCCACCGTCAACGACAAGCTGTGCGCGGTGTACCAGTTCAGCCGCGACGAATTGATCGGCGCCGACCCGCGCCTGCTGCATCCGACGCCCTACCCGCCAGACCAGCTAGCCGACGCACTGCAAGCGCTGCGCGACGGCGAAGCCTGGACGGACGTCATCAGCACCTGGCGGCGCGACGGCCAGGAAGTGCGCCTGCGCGTGACTGTCAGTAGCGACGACGGCGGTACCGTGCTGGTCGGCAGCGTATTGCAGGCGCTGAAAAAACCGCTTTAAGTTTCGCTTAAGTGACGGATCCATAAGCGTTTTTTCGGATATCCACAATTGCTGTGGATATCTATGTGGATAGACCCCCATTGACAACGAATACGGCCTGTAACGGCGCGGTTTTCAACAAACTGCCCATCCAAAAGGCAAAAACATTACCCTTTAAAATCAACAACTTAGATTTTCACGGTTTGTAACAAGAAAACTTTTCAAAAAAATTCTTGCCAACATGATGTGTGCATAAGTAAACGCTGGAGACGCATATCAATGCACGGCTTTTCGGCGCTGATCGGGGTGCAATAAGACCCGTTCGATGACTTTCGGATTAACGTTGTGCGATTTCAAGTATTCAATGGCGCAGACGGTGTTAAAGCTGTTCTGCACCGTGATGCCACGTTCGATTACTGCACTGCTGGCCAGATCCTGGCGCTGCTGGACGAATGAAACGTTCATCATGATCCTTGGTGAGAAGTTAGGGGCTGCCGCCCGATCGGTGATGCGCTAAAGGAGTATGGCCGACGCTCGCGCAAAGTCAATGGCAGCTTCCTATCATTCCGCAATTAAATTTTTTGCCGTTCTATAATGCGGTATGACGCCCGATATTGATCGCCCCCGCCCCACTTCCCTGCTCGATTTATTCGTCTCGTTTACCGTACTGGCCTTGCAAGGTTTTGGCGGCGTGCTGGCGGTCGTGCAGCGCGAAATGGTGGAGCGCAAGAAGTGGCTGACCCCGGAAGAGTTCATTGAAGATTGGGCGGTCGCGCAAATCATGCCCGGGCCGAACGTGGTCAATTTGTCGCTGATGATCGGGGGCCGCTACTTTGGCCTGCGCGGCGCGCTGGCGGCCCTGGCGGGCATGCTCTGCCTGCCGCTGGTGGTGGTGCTGTGCCTGGCCTTGCTGTACGCGCAGTATGGCAGCCACCCCGGCGTGGCCGGCGCGCTGCGCGGCATGGCGGCGGTAACGGCAGGCATGATCGCGGCGACCGGTCTCAAGCTGGCCTCGGCCTTGCGCTCGCATCGGCTGCCGCGCTGGCAGACCGGCTTGATCGCGCTGGTGTGCGTGGGCTTTGTGCTGGTGCTGCAACTGCCGCTGGCCTACACGCTGCTGATCTTGGGAGGATTGGGCTACACCCTCACTTATCGCAAGCTGAAGGGAGCGTCGGCATGAACGAGGCGCCGATTCACATCGTGCTCACTGCGGCCGACTGGCTGAGTTTGTTTGGGCACTACATGCTGCTGTCGCTGATGTCGATCGGCGGCGCGATTTCGACTTCGACCGAGATGCACCGCTACCTGGTGGTGGAACATCACTGGCTGACGCAGGCGCAGTTCAACAACGCGATTGCCATCGCCCAGGCGGCGCCGGGCCCCAACGTGCTGTTCGTGGCCCTGATGGGCTGGAATGTGGGTTTGAACGCAGGCAGCTACACAATGGCGTTTGCCGGTGTGGCGGTGACCATGCTGGGGATTTTGATTCCGAGTACCACGCTGACGTATCTGGCGGCGCGCTGGGGCCATCAGAACCGCGAGCTGCTCAGCGTGCGGGCGTTCAAGCAAGGGCTGGCGCCGGTGGTGGTGGGATTGATGGTGGCGGTGGGCGTGATCCTCGCCACTGCCAACGGCAATCCGGCGACGGATTGGCCGCTGTGGCTGGTGTCCGCCGTGGCCGGCCTGCTGATCTGGCGCACCCGCATTCATTTGCTATGGCTGCTGGCTGCGGGTGCCGCCATTGGGTGGTTTTTGCCGGCGTAGGCTTACCCCTCAAGCCGGAGGGGTCAGACCCCGTACGGGGTCTGACCCCGGGCCGCCGCCGGTTGCCGGGTTTTATTTGTTCTGGTACCCACCGTAGTATTTTACCGGGCTCCAGTCCGGCTCTACCCCGAGCTTGGCCGGCGCGTACTGCTGGTACTCCGGCGCGGCATAGACCACTTTGCCGTTGACGATGGTGAGGCTGGCTTCGAGGTTTTTGATCTTCTCGACGTCCATGCTGAAGTAGTCCTGCGGCAGGATCACCACGTCGGCATACTGGCCTTTGGCCAGCGTGCCTTTCAGTTTCTCCTCACCGCTCATCCACGCGCTGCCTTGCGTCATCAGCTTCAGCGCTTGATAGCGGCTCAGCACATCCTTGTCCTGCCAGATCTTCAGGCCGCCGGCCGTCTTGCCGGTCACCGCCCAGTAGATCGACGGCCACGGGCCATAGCTCGACACCCGCGTGCCATCGGTACCCAAACCGACCGGGATTTTCATCGCCAGCATCTTTTGAATCGGCGGCATTTGGCGGGTCTGTGCGCCGTACTGCTTCCAATACAGCTCGCCCTGGAAGTACATGCGATCCTGCACCGCAATGCCGCCACCCAGCGCTTTCACGCGCGCCAGCTGCTTGTCGCTGATGGTCTCGGCATGGTCGAAGAACCAGCGCAGGCCGTTCAGCGGCGTGTCCTGGTTGACCTTCTCGATCACCGCCAGATCGCGGTCGATGCTCTCGCCGTAGGTGGCGTGGATACGGAACGGCCAGCGGTTTTTGATCAGCAGGCGCAGCACCGGCTCCAGCTCGCTTTCCATGTGAGCCGGCATGTCGGGACGCGGTTCGAGGAAGTTTTCAAAGTCGGCCGCCGACCACACCAGGTTCTCGCCGCCGCCCTCGGTGTTGTAGCCGTTGGCGTAGAACAGGTGGTCGTTCTTGTCCGGCTTGGTGAGCGTCAGCCAGCGCTGATAGTCTTCCAGTTCCTTGCCCGGCTTTTGCGCGAACAGGTAGTAGGAGGTGCGCACCGTCAGCTTGCCGCTCTTGGCCAGCTCCAGGCTGACGGCGTAATCGTCCGGGTAGGCTTGGCCGCCGCCGCCCGCGTCGATCGCGCTGGTCAGGCCGAGGCGATTGAGTTCGGTGTAGTACTGCTGGGTCGAATTCAGCTGCTGATCGCGCGGCAGCGCGCCGGTCTTGGCCAGCGTGGTGTACAGAATCATGGCGTTCGGCTTGGCGATCAGCTTGCCGGTCGGCTTGCCGTCCGCGCCCAGCTCGACCACGCCGTCCTTGAATTTGGTGTCGGCGTTGTAGCCCAGCGTTTCGATGCCCTTCTTGTTCAGGAAGCCGAGGCCGTACAGGTACAGCAGGAATACCGGCTTGTCCGGCACTGCCTCATTGATTTCTTCCAGCGTCGGCAAACGCTTTTCTTCAAACTGGTATTCATTCCAGCCGCCCACCACTTTGACCCAGGCGCCGTCCGGCGTGCGCGCCGCCTGTTCCTTCAGCATCTGCAAGGCTTGCTTGAGCGACGTCACGCCATCCCAGCGCAGCTCGGCGTTATAGTTCAGGCCTTCGCGGATGATGTGCAGGTGCGAGTCGTTGAGGCCGGGGATCACGGTCTTGCCGGCGGCGTCGATGACTTGGGTGGTGGAGGTTTTGAGTTTCAGGATCTGGGCGTTGCTGCCCACGGCTTCAATCTTGCCGTCCTTGATGGCGAGGGCTTGCGCAAACGCGCCCTCTTTGGTCATGGTGGCAACCTTGCCGTTAGTGATAATCAGATCGGTGCCGGCGGCGTGTGCGGAAGCCGCACAGGCGATGGCCGCCGCGAAAGCGAGCTGCGTCAATTTCATAACTACTCCCAAAAAATAAAAAGCCGGCGCCGTGAGGTACAGCGCCGGCGGCGTCAGAGAATTGAGGCGAGCTCAGTTCCCGGTATTAGTCTTTCAGGGCTTCGATAGCGAAGCTCAGGGTCACGTCGTCGCCCACGTGCGGAGCGTATTTGCCGGCGTTGAATTCGCTACGCTTGATGGTGGTGGTCGCGTTGGCGCCGCAAGCCAGTTTCTTCATCATTGGGTGATCCATGCACTGGAAGTGGGTGATGGTCAGGGTCACTGGCTTGGTCACGCCTTTGATGGTCAGGTTGCCTTCGACGGTGGCAGGAACGTCACCTTTGAAAGTCACTTTGGTCGACTTGTAGGTGATGGTTGGGAATTTAGCGGTGTCGAGGAAATCTTCGCCCTGGATGTGGCCGTCGAACAGTTTCGAGCCGGTGTCTACCGATTTAGCATCGATGGTCGCTTCTACCGAACCGGTCTTGGCTGCGCGGTCGATGGTGACCTTGGCGGTGGTGTTGTTGAAGCGGCTTTGCTGGGTCGAGTAGCCGAAGTGGCTGTAGCTGAAGCTCGAGAAGGTGTGGTTAGCGTCCGAGGTGAAGCTCTCAGGAGCAGCAAATGCGGACAGGGAAACACCAGCGGCGATCAGCAGGGCAACGATTTTTTTCATTTAGAAACTCCTAATGTGGTGAACAAGATTGTTCGAGTAAGGACGATTATGCTCGCGACATCTAAAGTTGTAAAACGAAAAATTTACCGCTTTACTATCGATAAAATCGATCATGCGACCGAGCCGTTATCATAACGGAACGATAAGCAAACGGTATCTGTCTTAAGGCGTGTAGACGGCTTACCCAGCAGGGTAAGCCGTCTAACTATTATGCTGCGGCCGCGACGGCCGAGGTGACGGGGGTTTGGTGGAGGATGCGGCTGAGCAGGCGTTGCTCCAATGCGGCGAAGGCGGCGTTGCCGCGCGCGCGCGGACGTGGCAGGTCGACTTTGAGGTCGAGCGTGATGCGGCCGTCTTCGATCAGCACCACGCGGTCGGCCAGGGCCAGCGCTTCTTGCACGTCGTGCGTCACCAGCACGGCGGTGAAGCCGCGCGCCTGCCACAGTGATTCGATCAGCTGCTGCATTTCGATCCGCGTCAGCGCATCGAGCGCGCCCAGTGGCTCGTCCAGCAGCAGCAACTGCGGCTCGTGCAGCAAGGCGCGCGCCAATGCTACGCGCTGGCGCTGACCGCCGGACAGCTCCGACGGCCAATCATTCGCGCGTTCCGCCAGGCCGACTGTCGCCAGCGTCGCCGCCGCTGCATTCAAGGAGCGCGGCAAACCTATCGCCACGTTATCCAGCACCGACTTCCACGGCAGCAGCCGCGCTTCCTGAAACATGATGCGGATGCTGGCCACCAGCGCGCCCTTACCGATGGCGATGCTGCCTTGATCGGTGCTCTCCAAACCGGCAATCGCGCGCAGCAGCGTGCTTTTGCCGCAACCGCTGCGGCCCACCACGGCGACGAATTCGCCCGGATGCAGTTCCAGCTGCACGTCGCTCAGTACCTGACGCTTGCCGAACGATTTGCTTACCTTGTCCAGCTCCAGCGACACGCCCTGCCGCTTGGCCGGCGGCGTTGGCGCCGAAGTCCACGTCGCGCTTTCGCGTGGCAGCGCGCCGCTATCAAATAAAGCGTGGGATATAAACATGCGATCTCCTTAACGGTATGCGGGATTCCAGCGCAGGAAGTGCTTCTCCAACCCACGCGATACCAAATCAGCGGCCTTGCCCAGCAAGGCGTAGAGCAGAATCCCCACCAGCACCACGTCGGTTTGCAGGAACTCGCGCGCATTCATGGTCATGTAGCCGATGCCCGCTTGCGCCGAAATCGTCTCAGCCACAATCAGCAGCACCCACACGAGGCCCAGCGAAAAGCGCACGCCGACCAGAATCGACGGCAGCGCCGCTGGCAGGATCACGTCGCGGTACAGCGGCCAGCCGGACAAGCCATAACTGCGCGCCATCTCGATCAATCCCTGATCGGCCGAGCGGATGCCGTGGAAAGTATTCAGGTACACCGGGAAGAACACGCCGACCGCCAGCAAGAACAACTTGGCCGTTTCGTCGATGCCGAACCACAGGATCACCAGCGGAATCAGCGCCAGCGCCGGGATGTTGCGGATCATTTGCAGCGTGGTGTCGAGCAGCGTTTCAGCGCGGCGGAAGCTGCCGGTCAACAGGCCAAGCAGCAGACCGAGGCCCGCACCGATGGCAAAGCCGCTGGCCGCGCGCCACAAACTGGTACGCAAATGCGTCCACAATTCGCCGGAGACGGCCAGTGCCCAGAAGGCTTTTGCCACCGCCCACGGTTCCGGCAAGATGCGGCTGGACAGCCAGCCCAGTTGCGACGACACCTGCCACACAGCGATCAGCAGCACCGGCAGCACCCACGGCGTCCACGCGCTTTGGCGCTTTGGATCACTCATCTTAAGCCGCCTTCTTCTTCGGTACGATGTCGCTGGCCATGATCTCGCCGAACGGGCCACTCAGCGATTGCTCGCCGTGGTCTTTGCCCTTGCCCAGCAGCGGGAACACCAGCTCCGCAAAGCGATACGACTCTTCAAGGTGCGGATAACCCGAGAAGATGAAGGTTTCGATGCCGAGGTCTGCGTACTCCTTGATACGCGCGGCCACGGTTTCGGGGTCGCCCACCAGCGCGGTTCCGGCGCCACCACGCACCAGTCCCACGCCGGCCCAGAGGTTGGGCGATACTTCCAGCTTGTCGCGACGGCCGCCGTGCAGGGCCGCCATGCGTTGCTGTCCAACGGAATCCATTTTCGAAAATGCTGCTTGCGCTTTGGCGATGGTCTCATCGTCTAAGTGGCTAATCAATTCATCAGCGGCACGCCACGCCTCTTCGTTCGTCTCGCGCACGATGACGTGCAGGCGGATGCCGAATTTCACCGTGCGGCCATGTTTGGCGGCGCGCGCGCGGATGTCGTCCAGTTTTTGCGCAACAGCAGCCGGAGGTTCGCCCCACGTCAAATACACGTCCATCTGCTCGGCCGCCAATTCGTGCGCCGGCTCCGAAGAACCGCCGAAGTACAGCGGCGGATACGGCTTTTGCACCGGCGGGTACAGCGTCTTGGCACCCTTGACCTGAATATGCTTGCCTTCGAAATCGTAACCCTTGTCACCGCCCTCGCCCGCCAGCGAAGCGCGCCACACGCGGATGAATTCATCCGAGATTTCGTAGCGCTTGGCGTGATCGGCAAACAGGCCGTCCGCTTCCAGTTCGCCTTGATCGCCGCCGGTGACGACGTTGATCAGCAAGCGGCCATTCGACAGGCGGTCGAAGGTCGACGCCATGCGTACCGCCAGGCCCGGCGTGGTCAGGCCCGGACGGATCGCCACCAAAAACTTCAATTTCTGCGTGACGTGGATCAGCGAGGACGCCACCACCCACGCGTCCTCGCACGAGCGGCCGGTCGGCAGCAGCACGCCGTCGTAGCCCAGCGTGTCGGCGGCCACCGCCACTTGTTTCAGATAGTTGGCGTCAATCGGACGCGAACCTTTCGACGTGCCGAGATAGCGGCTGTCGCCGTGCGTAGGGATAAACCAGAATACATTCAGAGACATCTTGATTCCTTGTTGCGCTTATTGCGAAGCCAGTTGTTTGGCCGGCAGCTGTGCATCTTTGACGGCGATTTGTTTCGGGATCAGCTTCAGGTTGGCGAAGGTATCGGCCAATTTCTGCTGCTGTTCCAGTACCTCGTTGGTGATTGGCTTAACGCCGTACGAGTAGCGGCCGGCGGCCAGCGCCACCACGTCCACATCGAGACCGGTTTGCGAGGCCAGGATCTGCGCCACCTCTTTCGGGTTCTTCGCGCCCCACTCGTCCACCTTGGCGATTTCTTCCAGCACGATGCGGACGATGTCGCTGTTCTTTTCAGCGTACGGACGCGCGGCCAGATAGAACTGATGATTGGCGACCAGCCCTTTGCCATCGGCCAGCACGCGCGCGCCCAGTTGCTTCTCGGCGGCGGCGAGGAATGGATCCCAGATCGCCCACGCGTCCACGCTGCCGCGCTCAAACGCCGCGCGCGCATCGGCTGGCGGCAGGTAGACTACATCGATATCCTTGTAGCCGAGACCCGCCTTCTCCAGCGCCTTGACCAGCAGGTAGTGCACGTTGGAGCCTTTGTTCAGCACCACCTTCTTGCCCTTGAGGTCAGCGAGGCTGCGCAGCCTGGAGTCCTTCGGTACGACGATGGCTTCACTGGCCGGCGATGGCGGCTCGTTGCCGACATAGACCAGGTTGGCGCCGGCCGCCTGCGCGAAGATCGGCGGCGCTTCGCCGACGGTGCCAAAGTCCACGCTGCCCACGTTCAGACCTTCCAGCAGTTGCGGGCCGGCCGGGAATTCAGTCCACTTCACGGTGACGTTGCGCTGTGCGAGACGCTGCTCCAGCGTGCCGCGGCCTTTGAGGATAGTCAGCGTGCCGTACTTTTGATAGCCGATACGGACTTCCTGTTTGGCCGGAGCCTGCGCTTGCGCGCCGCCGGCAGCCATCACGCCCGCTGCGAAGAGCAAGCCAAGCGTGTGACGGCGTGCTGCGCGTTTTTGATCGATACTCATTTTTGCTCCTTAACGTGCAAGGCGTACAGGCTGCGCCTGCGCCACAAATACATCATCCGCCTGCCCGCGCTGCGCATTCAGCGCCGCCGACAGCGCATCCACGCCGGCCTGCACGCGCCATGCGATGGCTTGGTCTATGGTCAAGCCGCTGACATCATTCCACGTCAATTGCTGCGAGGTGGCGTAAATACTGGTGAAGACCTGGCGCGCGTCGAGCGCATGCAGCACCGGGCGCAGCGCATAGTCCAGCGCCAGCATGTGCGACTGGCTGCCGCCGGTGGCCAAGGGCAGCACCAGCTTGTCTTTCAAGCCGTCTTGCGGCAGCAGGTCGAGGAAGGCTTTCAGCACGCCGGTGTAGGACGCCTTGTAAATAGGCGTGGCGATGACGATGGCTTCCGCTTCGGCCACGGCATCGACAGCACGCTTCAGGGTCAGATCAGCAAAATCAGCATGCAGCAGAGCCTTCGCCGGCAAATCACGTACCTGCAATTTGCTGTGACGGTGGCCGAGCGCGGCCAGCTTGTCACCCACGTGATCGAGCAAACGGCCGGTGCTGGATGGCGCCGCCGGGCTGCCGCTGAGTAGAAGAATGCTCATGTCTGTCCCCTGTCTTGAATGGTGGCAGTGAGCTTAAATCCGCACGATAGAAATCAAAACGAATTGTTTTACGTTTTGATATGCAAAAACCATAGCATGATTTTTTTGCATATCAAAAGCCGGAATTCTTCGTTTGCTGCGTTTAGTGGCGTCTTCATACTAGCAAGACCGATCCTTCTACTTAGTGGACATACCATGTCTCAAGCACTATTAAAAACGTCGCATGACCGTGCGCACGATCCGCTGCACGTCGCCACCGAACTGGCGCAGCGACTCGCCGCCAGCGCCAATGCACGCGACCAGGCCGGCGGCCACGCAGCGCAGGAGCGCGAATGGATACGCGAATCCGGCCTGCTTACTTTATCCATCCCTACCGCGTACGGCGGTCAAGGCGCGGATTGGCCCACGGTCTATCAAGTAATCCGCATACTGGCCCGAGCCGACAGCGCGCTGGCTCACGTGTTTGGCTTCCACCATTTGCAATTGGCGGGCATACAGCTGTATGGCACGCCGCAGCAGCAGCGCCGCTTCCTGACGCAGACTGTGGAGCAGAATCTGTTTTGGGGCAATGCCCTTAATCCTTTGGATAAACGTACCAGCGCCACGGAGGCCGACTACGGTTTTGAGCTAAATGGCGTGAAGAGTTTTTCATCCGGCTCCGTGGGCTCGGATTGGCTCACTATCTCGGCATGGCATGAGGAGACGCAGTCCGCGCTCATTGGCGTGGTGCCGACGCGCCAGCATGGCGTCGCCGTGCAAGCCGACTGGGATGCTTTCGGCCAGAAGCAGACCGATAGCGGCAATGTGCATTTCCACCAGGTGTCGCTGCCTTCAACGCAGGTACTGCAAGCGCCAGGCGTGAAGCCGACCGCGCAGGCCACCTTGCGCTCGCAGGTGGCGCAGCTGGTGATGGCGAATCTTTACCTCGGCATCGGCGAAGGCGCGTTTGAAGCGGCGCGCGAGTACATCGGCAAAGAAGCGCGCCCGTGGTTTGCGTCCGGCGTTGATAAGGCGGGCGCCGATCCGCTGGCGCAGCATCGCTTCGGCCAATTGTGGCTGAAGCTGCGGCCTGCTGCGGTGCTGGCCGATCAGGCAGCGCATGAACTGGAGCGCTTGTTCCGTCTCGGTGCGGCTGTCACGGCGCAGCAGCGCGGCGAGTTGGCGGTGTCGGTGGCAGAGGCCAAGGTGCTGGCGCATACCGCCGGCGTGGATGTCAGCAGCGAGATTTTCGAGCTGACGGGTGCGCGTTCCACTTCCACCAAATTTGGCTACGACCGTTTCTGGCGCAATGTGCGCGTGCATACCTTGCACGATCCGGTCGATTACAAGATTCGCGACCTCGGACGCTATGCGCTCGACGGTACGCTGCCCGAACCAACTGCATACTCATAATGACTACTTCCCTGATTCGCATCGAGCATGCGAGCAAATCCTTTGGCGACTTTCACGCGGTGCGCGATGTATCGCTGGACGTGGCCCAAGGCGATATTTTTGGCCTGATCGGCAAAAGCGGCGCGGGCAAGTCCACGCTGCTGCGATTGATTAACCTGTTGGAGCGCCCGGATAAAGGCGCGATTACGGTCGATGGCCGCGAATTGACTTCGCTGTCCAAGCGCGACCTGCGCGATGCGCGCGCCAACATCGGCATGATCTTCCAGCAGTTTAATCTGCTGCAAAATGCGACCGTGTTTGATAACGTCGCCTTCCCGCTGCATATTCACGGAGGCCAGACCAAGCAGCAGATCGCCGCTCGCGTGGCGGATTGCCTTGAACTGGTGGGCTTGAGCGACAAGAGCGCCAGCTATCCGGCGCAGCTGTCGGGCGGGCAGAAACAGCGTGTGGCCATCGCCCGCGCGCTGGCCAGCAAGCCGGCGGTGCTGCTATGCGATGAGCCGACATCGGCGCTCGACGCCGAAACCACGCGCGCGCTACTGGCGACGCTGAAGGACATCAATCAACGCCTGGACGTGACCATTGTGATCGTCAGCCATGAGCTGGACGTGATCGGCGAGATTTGCAACCGCGTAGCCGTCATCGAAAACGGCGCCATCGCCGAACAATTCGCACTCGACGACGCCGCTAGCCTGTCCGCACCACGCTTCACAGCCCTCGGCCGCGAACTCGCCGCCTCTGTCGCCACCAACGCGCTCGCCGCCCTCGCACCGCTCCCGGAGACCGCCAATGTCTGAACTCATCTCCTCCTTGGCCGCGTCGGCCAGCGCCATCTACGCCATGCTGCCCGAAATGTGGGAAGCGCTCGGCCAAACACTGGTCATGCTTGGCATCGGCCTCTCGTCCGCGATCCTGATCGGCGGCCCGTTGGGCATCGTCCTGTTCCTGGTCGCAGACGGCCAGTCGCTGCAAAACCGCCCTGCCGCGCTGATACTCGGCTGGATCGTGAACACCGTGCGCTCCTTCCCGTTCATCATCCTGCTGGTGGCGCTGGTGCCGTTCACGCGCGTGATCGCCGGTACTTCAATCGGCCCGCTGGCCGCCGCCGTGCCGCTATCGTTCGCCGCCATCCCCTACTTCGCGCGGCTGGTCGAACAAAACCTGCGCGAAGTCCCGCGCGGCGTGATCGAAGCCGCCCACGCCATGGGAGCCTCGGAACTGCAAATCATCCTGCGCGTGCTGCTGGTGGAAGCCCGCTCCGGCCTCGTGCTGGCGCTGACCGTGCTGTCGATTAGCTTCCTCTCCTATTCCGCCGTAGCCGGCGTGGTGGGTGGCGGCGGCATCGGCGACCTCGCCATCCGCTACGGCTACTACCGCTTCGAAACCGACATCATGGTCGCCACCGTCGCCATCCTGATCCTGATGGTGCAAGTGATCCAATTCACCGGCAACCGCATCGCCAAACGCATCGACAAACACTAACCAAGGAACCACCCAATGAACACTCGCCGTAACCTGCTGCTGACCGCCGTTGCCGCCGCCATCAGCTTCTCCGTCAACGCCAAAGATCCAAAGGAACTGGTGATCGGCACCAGCTCCGGCCCATACGCCGATCAAGTAAAGCTGGGCATCAAGCCTATCCTCGAAAAGCAAGGCTACAAGGTCAAGCTGGTGGAATTCAACGACTACATCCAGCCTAACTACGCGCTGGCCGAAGGTTCGCTGGACGCCAACATCTTCCAGCACATCATCTACCTGACCAAATTCTCGACCGATCACAAACTGGCCTTGTCGGAACTGATCAAAATCCCAACCGCGCCGATTGCCATCTACAGCAAAAAGCACAAGACCCTGAACGACGTTAAAGAAGGCACCACTGTCGCCCTGCCGAACGATCCGACCAACCAGGCGCGCGCGCTGGTGCTGCTGGATCAACTGGGCTGGATCAAGCTGCGCGAGAAAACCGATCCCCTCAAGGCATCCGAAAAAGACGTCGCCACCAACATCAAGAAAATCAAACTGCTGCCGCTGGAAGCCGCACAGTTGCCACGTTCCTTGCAGGATGCCGACTACGCCTTCGTCAACGGTAACTACGCGCTGGCTTCGGGCCTGAAACTGAAAGATGCGCTGATTACCGAGAAAATCTCGCCAGCCTACGCCAACCTCGTGGCCGTGCGCACCGCCGACAAGGACAAGCAATTCGCCAAGGACATCGCCGCCGCCTACCGTTCGCGCGAATTCCTCGCCGTCACGAATAAGTACTTCGCCGACTACGCCAAGACCGACTATCAGCTCGCGCTGGAAAAGTAATGCGCAAACTCATACGCTTCAACGCTTTTCAGATGAACACCGTGAGCCACCAGTCGCCCGGGCTGTGGACTCACCCGCGCGACACCAGCTATCGCTACACCGATCCTGATCATTGGACTGAGTTGGCGCAGTTGCTGGAGCGCGGCCGTTTCGACGCCATCTTCCTTGCCGACGTGCTGGGGGCTTACGATGTCTACCAGGGCAGCGCTGATGCGGCCCTGCGGCACGCGGTACAAGCGCCTTTGAATGATCCGCTGGCGCTGGTGCCGTTGATGGCGCAAGCCACCAAGCACCTTGGCTTCGGCGTGACGTGCGCGTTGACGTATGAGCATCCCTACACCTTCGCGCGCCGCATCTCGACGCTAGACCATCTGACTCGCGGACGAATCGGCTGGAACATCGTCACCGGCTATCTGGATAGCGCGGCTCGGAATCTCGGACTGAATCAACAGCTAAGCCACGACGAACGCTACGACCTCGCGGACGAGTACATGGACGTGGTCTACAAGCTGTGGGAGAAAAGCTGGGATGATGATGCGGTGGTCAACGACAAGCAGCGCGGCGTCTATGCCGAGCCGTCGCGCATCCATCCGATTCGGCATGAGGGCAAGTACTACAAGGTGCCGGGCTTCCACCTGAGCGAGCCGTCGCCGCAGCGCACGCCCTTGCTGTACCAAGCCGGCACCTCGCCGCGCGGCACGGCGTTCGCGGCGCGGCATGCCGAGTGTACCTTCGTGAGCGGGCCGAGTATTCGGGTGGTGAAGAAATACGTGGACGACCTGCGCGCCACCGGTCGCAATAGCGACGACCTCAAAATCTACGCCCAGGCACTGATCATCACCGCGCCGACCGAAGCCGAAGCCCGAGCCAAGCACGAAGAATACAAGCGCCACATCAACATCGAAGCGGCGCTGGCCTTGTTGTCTGGTTGGACTGGCGTGGACTTCAGCAAGTTCGCGCTCGATGCCACCATCGAATACATCGATTCCGACGCCGGCCGTTCCGCGCTGGCCTCGTTCAGCGCAGCAGACCCTAACCGCAAATGGACTGTCCGCGAAGCGGCCGAATTCATCGGCCTGGGTGGACGCGGCCCGGTGCTGGTAGGAGATCCCAAACAAGTGGCCGACCAACTCGAAACCTGGCAAGACGAAACCGGCATCGACGGCTTCAACCTCGCCTTCGCGCTAGCCCACGAAAGCATGCGCGACGTGGTTGATCTCATCGTGCCAGAACTCCAACAGCGGGGCCGCTACCGCACCGGCTACACCGCCGGCACGCTGCGTGAACAAGTCTTCAACCGGGGTTCGCGCCTCCCGCCCACGCATCATGGCAGGAAGGTTGAGATTTCTTAGGTTTTAGCCCGCAAAGCCAAACCAAGCGGGTTCAGTTTCTGTTTTTCTGCTGAGTGTGCGGGAATCGCAAAACCCGCATTGCGGCGAACAGGGGTCTGACCCCGTACGGGGTCAGACCCCAACCTTTTGGGTTGGCTGTGGCGCTCAATCTTCAGTCGTTGCGCATCTGGGCCTGGGAGACGTTGCTGGCTGGCGGCACGCTTTGGGTCAGCCACACGTTGCCGCCGATGGTGGAGCCGGCGCCGATGGTGATGCGGCCCAAGATCGTCGCACCGGCGTAGATGACGACGTCGTCTTCGACGATAGGATGGCGCGGCACGCCTTTAATCAGCGCGCCTTGCTCGTCGGCCGGGAAGCGCTTCGCGCCCAGCGTCACGTGCTGGTACAAGCGCACGCGCTGGCCGATGATGGCCGTCTCGCCAATCACCACGCCGGTGCCATGGTCGATGAAGAAGCTGCCGCCGATCTGCGCCGCCGGGTGGATGTCGATCCCGGTCAGCGAGTGCGCAATATCCGAAATCAGCCGCGCCAGGAATGGCGAACCCAATCGATGCAGGCTATGCGCCAAGCGATAATACAAGATCGCGATGGTGCCCGGATAGCACAGCATGATCTCCGCCACCGAGGTCGCCGCCGGATCGCCCGAAAACGCCGCCTGCACGTCGGACACCAGCAAGGCCCGCACCTCCGGCAGACTGGCTGCAAACTGGCGCGTGATGTCGTGCGCTTGCCTGGTCAGCGCCTCTTCATCGGGAATCGCCTCTTCCGACGAAAACTGCAAACCGCGCCGCACTTGCTCCGCCAGGCGGTTCAAGGTGGTGTTCAAGGTATCGCCGACGAAGAAGTCGATGCTCTCGTCGGTCAGGTTGGGGCGGCCATAATGCGTCGGGAACAACACCGCTTGCAGGCCGTTGACGATGGTCGTTAGCGCATCGCGCGACGGCAGCTCGCGCACGCGCCCGTGGTGACGGATGTTGTGCGTGGCTTCGCGCGATACGCGCAGCTGCTCGATCACGCTGCCAAGGTTCCAGTGCGAAGGCTTGACGGAAGTGCCGTCAAAAGTATCAATAGTCATAATGTCTCGAATTCGAATAACCCGGGCGCAGTCGCCCAAGGTACAGCATAACCACCCACTCGCCGCAAGCGAACGAAGGATTTCGCCGTTTCATATATGGATGGCGCATATCGCGTAAAATGCCGGGCTCAACGAACAATACGCTATTCATGAATATTTTGCTGACGCTGCTGTTGGCCGGCCTGTCCATGGTCGGCCCTCTGGCCATCGATACCTACCTGCCCTCTTTCCCGGCCATTGCCCAGCATTTCGACGCCAGCCCGCTGCTGATCCAGCAGACGCTGTCGATGTTCCTGTTCTGCTTTGCGTTCATGATGCTGTTCTACGGGACGCTGTCCGATTCCTTCGGCCGCCGCCCGGTGATCATCGTGTCGCTGGTGCTGTACATCGCCGCCTCCGTGGTGGCCGCGATGGCGCCGTCGATCGGTGTGCTGCTGGCCTGCCGCATCGTGCAAGGCCTGGCCGCGGGCGCAGGTTCGGTGGTGGGCCGCGCCATCGTGCAGGATCGCTTCACCGGCGCTGCCGCGCAGAAGATCCTGTCGCACATCATGATGGTGTTCGGCCTTGCGCCCGCGATTGCGCCGGTGCTGGGCGGCTGGCTGCAAGTGAGCTTCGGCTGGCGTTCGGTGTTCTGGTTCCTCAGCGCCTTCGGTATTTTGATGCTGCTGGCCGTGTACCGCGCACTGCCTGAAAGCCTGCCGGTGAAGAATCGCCACCCGTTCCACCTCGGCGCCATCGCCAAGAATTATTGGAAGGTGCTATGCCACCACCACTTCCTGCTGCTGGCCGTCGCCGTTGGCATGTGCTTTGCGGGCGTGGCGCTGTACATCGGCTCCGCCGCTTACTTCGTGATGAATATCCTGCACCTGCCGGAGACCGCGTTCGCGTGGATGTTTGTGCCGCTGATTAGCGGTATGGTGATCGGCTCCGCGCTGTCCGGCAAATTCGCCCACAAGTTCTCGCGCAAGACGCAAGTGTGGCTGGGCTTTGCGGTGATGATCAGCGCCGGCATGATCAACGTCGCCTACAACGCCGCCTTCGTGGCCGCCGTGCCGTGGGCCGTGATGCCGCTGTTTATTTACTCGTTCGGCCTCGCGCTGGCCATGACGCCGCTGTCGCTGATCGCGCTGGAGTACTTCCCCAACAATAGCGGCCTTGCCGCCTCGATGCAGTCCTTCATCCAGATGCTGTTGTTTGCACTGGTCTCGGGCCTGGTCGCGCCGCTGCTGTTTGATAGCGCCTTGAAGCTGGCGTGGGGCGTGCTTGCCAGCCTGGTTATCAGCCTGCTGGCGTGGCTGCTGGCGCAAGCCGGCAAGCCGGTAGTGCACGACTAACGGCTGATCAGGGCCACGGCGCGGGATTCATATCGATATACTGCGGCCCGCCCTGCTCCGGCTCCGGCGCGCGCGGCGCGGCCGCCGGGGTGGGATTGCGCAAGCCCAGTATCTCCTTGCGCGCCTCGACAAAATCCGCGCTCGATAGCGGCTGTTCCTTGTCCGGCCAATTCTCTACCGCCCACGCTTGCAGCTGCTCGAAGCGCTGCCACAACTCGCCGATGAAGCGGCGACGTTCCTCTTCCTTGTCCATACGGCCTCCCTATTAAGCTGAGGCTACGGCGGACCGCCGCCGGCGTCGGTGCGCAAGATCACGAACAAGCATGTAAAATGGCGCATTAATCTGCCATAAGCCTGATCCACCGAATGCGCCTCACTTCATTTACCGATTACTCGCTGCGCACGCTGCTCTACCTGGCAGCCAATCGGGATCGACTGGTTACCATCCAGGACATCGCCGATTTGCATGTGATATCAAAAAACCACCTGATGAAGGTAGTCTACCAACTGGGCCTGTCCGGCCTCGTGGAGACGGTGCGCGGCCGTAACGGCGGCCTGCGGCTGGCCAAGGAACCGAAGGACATCAACATCGGAGAACTGGTGCGCGCCACCGAGACCGATTTCTTTATGGCCGAATGCTTCGACCGCAGCAGCGACACCTGCCCGCTAACGTCCAACTGCAAGCTGAAACACACGCTCAACGACGCCACCCGCGCTTTCCTCGCGGTGCTCGATCAGCAAACCTTGGAAGACATGCTGCCCGCCACCGGCCCGGAGTCCAAGCCGGTACGCATCATGCGCAACGCGGCCAAGCACTAAAGGGATTACGCCGCGTCCTGCCGCAGCTGCGGCAGCGACGCCACCAAGTCCGAGAAGCGCTGGCCTTGGATCATGACGTGCTCGCGCAGCAGTTGCGCGGCGCGCTCGCCGTCGCCGTCCAGGATGGCTTGCACCACGCCGTCATGCTCGTGGTAGGAAGTGGCCAGGCGGTTGCGCACCCGCAGTTGCAGGCGGCGATAAGGACGCAAGCGACGGTACAGCGCGCGCGTTTGCTCGATCAGAAATTGATTGTGGCTGCCGGTGTATATCGCCTCGTGGAACACTTCGTTCTTGTAGTAGTAGGCGTCCGGCTCCTGCGCGTCCAGCGCTTCCTTGCAGGCCTGGTGCGCGGCCAGCAAGGCTTGCTGCTCCTCCGGCGTCATGCGGCGCGCAGCCAGGCGGCCGCAGGTCGACTCCAGTTCCGACATCACCTCAAACATCTCCACCAGCTGCTGCGGCCCCAGCTCCGCCACGATGGCGCCGCGCCGCGGCCGGATCACCACCAGGCCCATCGACGACAACTGGATCAAGGTCTCCCGTATCGGCGTGCGCGACACGCCGAAGCGCGTGGCGAGCTCGGTCTCGTCCAGATGCTGGCCCGGCTTGAGCTGGCCGACGGCAATCATCTCTTCGATTTGCTCGCGGAGGGAGGCGGAATGGGTGGTCATGCCTGCATTATATCGCTTGACAATGTATTCGCAACCGCTATTCTTGTATACACAAAACAAATTATTGCATATCAAATGCGAAGTAGATAATATTTCCTTACATCAACCCTTGGAGGACGTATGACCGCAATCACCCGCAGGTCCGCATTGGCTGCCATTGGCGCACTGGCCGCCAGCCCGTTGTTGTTGCAACCAGCTTGGGCGCAAACCGCGCTCAAGATCTCCCACCAATTCCCCGGCGGGACGCTGACGGAAGGCGATTTCCGTGACCGTCTGACCCGCATGTTCGCCGCCGAAGTGGAAAAGCGCTCCAAGGGCGCACTGAAGTTTTCCATCTATCCCGGCTCTTCGCTGATGAAGACCAACGCCCAGTTCTCCGCCATGCGCAAGGGCGCGCTCGATCTGTCGCTGGTGCCGCTGTCGTATGCCGGCGGCGAAGTCCCGGAAGTAAACATCGGCCTGATGCCGGGCCTCGTCACCTCCTACGATCAAGCCTACGGCTGGAAAAATGCGGAAGTCGGCAAGGAGCTGGCGCGCATCCTGTACGACAAGGGCATCGTGATGCTGAGCTGGATCTGGCAAGGCGGCGGCATGGCCTCGCGCGGCAAGCCGGTGGTCGATCCCGACGACGCCAAGGGCATGAAGATCCGCGGCGGCTCGCGCGAAATGGACTTGATGCTGAAGGCCGCCGGCGCTGCCGTGGTCACGCTGCCGTCCAATGAAATCTACGCCGCCATGCAGACCGGCGCGATGGAAGCGGCGCTCACCTCCTCCACTTCGCTGATCTCGTTCCGCCTTGAAGAAGTATCGAAGTCGCTGACCACCGCGCGCGCCGGCTCCTACTGGTTCATGCTGGAACCGCTGATGATGTCGCGCTCCGTGTTCGACCGCCTGCCAAAAGACCAGCAGCAACTGCTGCTGGCCGTGGGCGCGGAACTGGAAGCCTTCGCGCTCAAATCGTCCAAGGAAGACGACCAGCAAGTCGCCGCCGTCTACCAAAAAACCGGCGCCAAGGTCGTCGACATGAATGCCGGCGCGCTGAAAAAATGGCAGGACATCGCCAAGGCCACCGCGTGGAAGGACTACGGCGAGAAGAACGCCAGCTGCGCCAACCTGCTTAAACTGGCGGAGAAAACGCTGTGAGCCACGGCGTAGATATCGCGCCATCGCGCGGGCCGGCGCCGCCGGACAATCCAGTCATCGCCGCGCTAACGGCGTGGATGGACAAGCTCAATCGCCTGCTCATGACGCTGTCGATGGTGGCGCTGGTGCTGACTGCCCTGGTGCTGACTTACTCGGTGGTGTCGCGCTACTTCTTTCACGCGCCCACCGACTGGCAGGACGAGGCCTCGGTGTTCATGCTGGTCGGCGTCACCTTCTTCTGCACCGCCTACGTCCAGTACCACCGCGGCCATATCGGCATTGAAGCGGTGGCAGGCCTGCTGCCGCGCCGCGTGAATGCCGTGCGGCTGTTCCTGGTCGATCTGGTATCCATGCTGTTCTGCGCTTTCTTCACGTGGAAATCGTGGCTGCTGTTCCATGAAGCGTGGGTTGACGGCCAAACCACCTCCTCTACTTTCGCGCCGCCGCTGTGGATACCCTACTCCATGATGGCCGCCGGTGTGACCCTGCTAACGCTGCAACTGCTGCTGCAAACGCTGGCCCGCCTCACCAATAAACCGGAGCATGCAGCATGAGTGAACTGACCTTGGGCGCCTTGTACGGCGCCGTGACGCTGGTGGTGATGTTCTCCGGGATGCCGATTGCGTTCGCGCTCGGCGTGGTCGCCACTGGCTTTATGTACTTCTTCATGCCGCCCTCTTCGCTGGACACGATCACGCAAAACGTCTACGAAGAAATGGCATCGATCACGCTGCTGTCGATTCCCTTGTTTATCTTGAAGGGCGCGGCCATCGGCAAATCGCCGGCGGGCCGGGACTTGTACTCGGCGATCCACACCTGGATGCACAAAGTCCCCGGCGGCCTTGGCATCGCCAACGTGTTTGCCTGCGCGCTGTTCGCGGCCATGGCCGGCTCCTCGCCTGCCACTTGCTCGGCCATCGGTTCGGCCGGCATTCCAGAGATGCGCAAGCGCGGCTACTCGCCGGGCTTCGCGGCCGGCATCATCGCCGCCGGCGGCACGCTGGGCATCCTGCTGCCGCCGTCGATCACCATGATCCTGTATGCGGTGGCTGCGGAGCAGTCGCTGGGCCGCTTGTTCCTCGCCGGGATCGGCCCCGGCATCCTGCTGGTGATCCTGTTTGCCGGCTATGCCGTCTACCGCGCCCGCAAGGAATACCGCATGGCGCTGGACATCTACCAGAAGGGAGGCGAGAAATCTGCCTATCTGGAGGACGAGCACTTTACCCTCAAAGAGAAGGTCGAAATGCTGCCGCGGGTGCTACCATTTATCGTCTTGCTGATCGGCGTGATGGTGGCCTTGTACGGCGGTTTCGCCACCCCTTCTGAAACTGCGGGCCTCGGCGCGCTGCTGGCGTTGGCGCTGCTGGCCGT
Organism: Duganella rivi; assembly: GCF_009857435.1. Classification (GTDB taxonomy): domain Bacteria; phylum Pseudomonadota; class Gammaproteobacteria; order Burkholderiales; family Burkholderiaceae_D; genus Rugamonas; species Rugamonas rivi. Next base: position 861,028 of record NZ_WWCK01000002.1, on the reverse strand, counting down.
GATCTACGGCGTGTGGAAGCCGAAGGACTTGTCACCGATTCTCGGCTCGTCGATCAAGGAATCGACCATGCTGTTGCTCATCATCGGCATGTCGCTGCTGTATTCCTACGTGATGAGCTATCTGCACATCAGCCAATCGGCGGCGGCGTGGGTAGTCAGTCTGCACCTGTCGAAGTGGGTGCTGCTGGCGGTGATCCTGCTGATGGTGATCGTGTTCGGCTTCTTCCTGCCGCCGGTCTCCATCATCCTGATGACCGCGCCGATTATCCTGCCGCCACTGCGCGAAGCCGGCTTTGACTTGATCTGGTTCGGCATCGTCATGACGGTGGTGATGGAAATGGGCCTGATCCATCCGCCGGTGGGACTGAATATTTTCGTCATCAAGAACATTGCGCCGGACATTCCGCTCAAGGATGTGGTCTGGGGCGTGTTCCCCTTCCTGTTGCTGATGGTGGTCGCCGTGCTGCTGCTGTGCGTCTTCCCGTCGATTGCAACCGGCCTGCCTGACATGATTATGGGAGCAAAATAAAATGTCCTGGAACACCTTGCAGCAAAATCGCGAAGCGCGATTGCAGCGCGCCCGCGCGGCGCTGGGCAATCAGCTGGACGGCAAGAGCCTACCGGCGGCGCGCATCGCCGATCTGCTGCATGCGGTCATCGAGTGCGGTGACCGCGTCTGCCTCGAAGGGAATAACCAGAAGCAGGCCGATTTTCTCGGCCATGCGCTGGCCAATCTGGATCCGCAACGCGTCAACAACCTGCACATGCTGCAATCGGTGCTGGCGTTGCCGGAGCATCTGGATGTCTTCGAGCGCGGCGTCGCTTCGCGGCTGGATTTTTCTTTCTCCGGCCCGCAAGCGGCGCGGGTGGCGCGGCTGGCATCCGCCGGCAAGCTGAATATCGGCGCCATCCACACCTACCTTGAACTGTTTAGCCGCTACTTCATCGACCTGCCGCCGCGCGTGTGCCTGATCGCGGCGGAAGCGGCCGACCGTCACGGCAATCTGTACACCGGCCCGAATACCGAGGACACGCCAGCCATCGTCGAAGCCACGGCTTTCAAGCAAGGCATCGTCATCGTGCAGGTGAATAAGGTGGTCGACAGCGTGCCGCGCGTGGACGTGCCGGGCGACTGGGTCGATTTCGTGGTGCAGTCGCCGCGCCCCTACTACATCGAGCCGCTGTTCACGCGCGACCCGGCGCAGATTTCGGAGATTCAGGTGCTGATGGCGATGATGGCCATCAAAGGCATCTACGCCGAGTACGAGGTCCAGCGCCTGAACCACGGCATCGGCTTTGACACCGCCGCGATTGAGCTGCTGCTGCCGACGTATGCCGAGTCTTTGGGCCTGCGCGGCAAAATCGGCAAGCACTGGGCGCTGAATCCGCACCCGGCGCTGATTCCTGCGATTGAAGCGGGCTTCGTCACCTCCATCCACTCGTTTGGCTCGGAGCTGGGCATGGAAGAATACATCCACGCGCGGCCGGACGTATTTGCGATCGGCCCGGACGGCAGCATGCGCAGCAACCGCGCCATGTGCCAGGCGGCCGGCCACTATGCTTGCGATATGTTTATCGGCTCGACCTTGCAGATTGATTTGCAGGGCAATTCGTCCACCGCGACGGCGGGCCGCATCTCCGGTTTCGGCGGCGCCTCCAATATGGGCGCGGACGCGCGCGGACGGCGTCACGCCAGTCCTGCATGGCTCAAGGCCGGCGAGCAAGCGCGTGCGGGCCGCAATACCATCCCGCGCGGCCAGAAGCTGGTAGTGCAGATGGTGGAAACCTTCCGCGAGCATATGCAGCCTGCCTTCGTTGAAAAACTCGACGCATGGGAGCTGATGGAACAAGCCAAGATGGCGATTCCACCAGTGATGATTTACGGCGACGACGTCACCCACATCCTGACCGAAGAGGGCATCGCCAACCTGCTGCTGTGCCGCACCGACGAGGAACGCGAGCAAGCAATACGCGGCGTGGCCGGCTACACGCCGGTCGGTTTGGGCCGCGACAAACGCGTGGTGGAGAATCTGCGTGATCGCGGCATTATCACCCGCGCCGAAGACTTGGGCATCGACAAGCGCCTCGCTACCCGCGACCTGCTGGCGGCCCGCAATATGAAAGACCTGGTGCGCGCATCGGGCGGCTTGTATAACCCGCCCAAGCGTTTCCGCAACTGGTAAGGAGTACGAAGATGGAAACCTTGAATTACCGATTCGAGCAAGGCACGCGCCGCCTCACGGCATCGCCGGAAGTGGTTGGCGTGGTCGGCTCGGGCAATTTGGAAGTGCTGATCGAACCAGCCGATTTAAACGGCGCTTGCAGCATCGAGATCAGCACCGCCGCTGTCGGCTTCGGCCCGATTTGGGAAGCGGTGATGACCGACTTCCACGCGCGCTGGCTGCTGGCCGACACGCGCATTTCGATCAACGATATGGGTGCCACGCCTGCCGTGGTGAGCCTGCGCATGGATCAAGCCGTGCAAACCATGCTGGGAGACGCCGCATGAGCCGCCCTGTCAGCTATCAGGAATTAACTGCGCGCGAGCGTTTGCAGCATTTGTTCAATGCCGGCAGTTTTGAGGAATTCATTCCGCCGTCCGAACGCGTCACCAGCCCGCACCTGGCGCAATTGAATGCGCCGGTGGCGTTTGATGACGGCGTGGTGATCGGCCGCGCACTGCTGGGCGGCGTGCCGGTGTACGTCGGCGCGCAAGAAGGTTCGTTCATGGGCGGCGCGGTCGGCGAGGTGCATGGCGCCAAGCTGGTTGGCCTGCTGCGCAAGGCTGTAGCGGACAAGGTGGCCGCCGTGGTGCTGCTGGTGGAATCGGGCGGCGTGCGGCTGCACGAAGCCAATGCCGGCTTGATCGCGGTGTCGGAAGTAATGCGCGCTTTACTCGACGCCCGTGAGGCCGGCGTGGCCGTGATTGTGCTGGTCGGCGGCGCGAATGGCGCGTTCGGCGGCATGGGCATCGTCACGCGCTGCGCCAATGTGGTCATCATGTCGGAAGAAGGACGCTTGGCGATGTCCGGGCCGGAGGTGATTGAAACGGCCAACGGCGTGGAAGAATTCGATTCGCGCGACCGCGCGCTGGTGTGGCGCACGTCGGGCGGCAAGCATCGCTATTTGCTGGGCGATTGCCAGCGCATCGTCGCCGACGATGTGGCGGCGTTCCGCTCGGCGGCGCAGGAAGCGGTGGCGGCGCTGGCCGGCGGCGACACCGGCTTGACGCTGGCGGCGCTGGAGGCCGAACAGCAGATGCTGGAAGCGCGCCTGCAGAATTATGGCGCCCTGCAAGATCCGATCGACATCTGGAGCGCAATGCAGATGCCGGATGCGGCCAATATCCCGATGCTGGACGTGGACAGTTTTATCGCGGCAGCGGCAACGCGTCGCCAGGGAGTTTAAGATGGACTGGAAAAAACTGGCTGATACGCTGTTCCCCGAAGGCCATGCCATCGTCGAGCAGAATGAGTTTTTGTGCGGCAGCGCGCAGGTCGATGGTCAAGCCGTGGCGGTAATCGGCACCACCAATCACACGCCGATAGGCGTCGAAATCGCGCTGGCGCAAGCGCAGGCGATCTTGCGCACGGTGCGCGAGTATCCCGGCATGCCGATACTGATGCTGATCGATACGCAGGGCCAGCGCTTGCGCCATCGCGACGAAATGTTGGGCATCAACAGCTACATGGCGCACCTGGGAAAATGCGTGGATCTGGCGCGCCGCAAAGGCCACAAGATTATCGGCTTGGTGTACGACCAGGCCCTGTCGGGCGGCTTCATTACCAGCGGCTTGATGGCCGATGCTTGCCACGCGCTGCCCGATGCGACCATCCGCGTGATGGGCCTCCCGGCGATGGCGCGCATTACCAAGGTGCCGGAAGAACGCCTGACCGAACTGGCGCAAAGTAATCCGGTGTTTGCGCCGGGGCCGGAGAATTATCTGCGCATGGGCGGCCTGGAGTCGATCTGGAATGGCGATCTGGCGGCGCATTTGCGCGCGGCCTTGGCGCAGCCGGTGGCGGGCGATCAGCGCAGCGCCCTGGGCTTGCAGCGCGGCGGCCGCCGCTCGGCGCAGCCGGTGATTGATGCGGTGCTCTCTGGCGGCCATGTCCAACGTTGAACGTCACTCGCTGGCGTGGTTGAACGACGCTGGCTGGCAAGCGGTGCTGGCCTCCACGCGGCAGCACGAGGTAGCGTTGTCGCAGTGGCAGCGCCACGACTGGCCAGTGGTGGTGCGCCGCGCGGAACCGGATGCGGCCGCCGACGAGATTTGCCTCGGCCTGCCGCTGCCGCCTGAGCGCGACGGCGCCAAGCTGCGGCTCGCGCTGCGCGTGCGATCCGAACACGTCGCGCGCACCAGCGATGCGCTGGAGCTGAAGTCCGCACAGCCCTTCTCCGGCCCATGGCAAGAGCGTTTAACGTCGCTGTGCAACGAGGCGGCGGCGCTGAACCTGCGCGTGTTTGGCTCTCTGGCCATGCAGGCGTTGACCGGCTTGCAGTACGTGTCGCCAACGTCGGATATCGATGTGCTGTTCCATCCGGCGAACCGGCAAACGTTGGAGGAAGGCGTAGCGCTGCTGTCGCGGCATATCACGCTGCTGCCGCTGGACGGCGAAATCGTCTTTCCCGGCGGTGCGGCGGTATCGTGGAAAGAATGGGAAATGGCGATCAAGACTCCGGCCAAGGTAATGGTGAAAGAACTGCACACGGTGCGGCTGGCCGACACCGCATCGATGCTGGCAACGCTGGAGGCGCAATGACACACATCGCCAACGCGCGCCGCGCCCTCGCGCAAATCGGCGCCGGCACGACCTCGGCTCGCGTGGCTGGCGTTCTTGGCCGCGCGGAGCAGCGGGCGTTTGCTCGCGAGATTGCGCAGCTGGCGGTGCGCAGCTTGCACGCGGAGTTGTGCTTGTATCCCAAGCCGGGCCTCGTCTCGCCGGTGGACAGCGGCAGCCATGACGATATGGATGCCGGCACTTTCATGCGCAGCATGTTCGCGCTGCGCCACTACTTTAGAAAAATCTGTTTGGCAGGATGGAACGATGCGCCGTTCGCGCAACTGAAGCAGCTTGGCATCGCGGCCGAAACGGCGATGCTGAAGGCGACGCGCGGCATCAACACCCATCGCGGCGCCATCTTCAGCCTTGGCATGCTGTGCGCCACCGCCGGCCGTGCCCGCGCCCAGGGCACGCCGATGACGCCAGCCGCCCTGCGCGCCGCCCTGCTAATCCGCTGGGGCGAAGAACTCGCCGCCCACGCAGCCCCCATCACCACGCCCACCGTCAGCGAGGGCGCAAGCGGCGATACCGTACGCGCCAGCCTGCGCGCGCCCGTCGGTGACGCAGCCCTGAGCAATGGATTACGCGTCGCGGCGCGGTACGCGGTGAGCGGCGCGCGCGAGGAAGGTGCGCTTGGATTGCCGTCGGTGTTCGAGATTGGCCTGCCCGCCCTTCTCGCCTCGCGCGCACGGGGCGCTAGCGTGACCGAGGAGCGCATCGATACTTTGTACGCGCTGATGGCGCACATCAGCGACAGCAACATCTATCACCGCGCCGGCCCGCAAGGCGCGCAGATCGTGCGCGATCACGCAGAGCGTTTTCTCGCGCAAGGCGGCACTGCAAACCCTAACTGGTACGCGGAGGCGCTGCACGACCATCAAGTCTTCATCCAGCATCGCCTCTCGCCCGGCGGCGCGGCGGACTTGCTGGCCGCCTGCTGCCTCGTACAATCCATCGCCGCACTGGATAGCCCATGAGCCGCGCGCGCCTGCTGCTGCTCTGCCCCGGACAAGGCGACCAGCATCCTGCCATGTTCGACCTCGCCCGCACGCACCCCGCAGCCAACACCCTCGTAGACCGCCTGCTCGCGGGCCTACCGCAGCCAGCCGACATCTACGCCAACCGCATCGCCCAGCCGCTCATCGTCGCGGCCACGCTGAGCATGTGGGAAGCCATCCGCGACACCGCACCGCCGCCAGCGCTGGTGGCCGGCTACAGCATCGGCGAACTCTCTGCGCACGCCGTGGCTGGCGCGCTCACGTCCGAGCAAGCCGTCGCACTGGCAGCCCAACGCGCGCAGTTGATGGACGACTGCCAGCGCGCCGCACCCGGCCAAGCACTACTGACCATTACCGGCCTAACGCTCGCCAGCGCCAGCACTTTGGCCGCCACGCACGGCTATCATCTCAGCATCGAAACAGGAGAAGATACTTGCATCGTCGGCGGCCCGGCAGAACAAGCAACCGCGCTACAGCAAGCCATCGAAACACACGGCGCGCGCAGCAAACGCCTGCCGGTAGCCGTAGCGTCGCACACGCCCTACATGCAAAACGCCGTTGAGCCTTTCGCACAAGCCTTGCAAGCAGCCACGTTCCAGCCGCCACAAGCGCCCGTATTGGCCGGCATAGACGCGGCCCCAGTCAACGACCAGGCCCGCGCGGTCGACACACTCTCGCGCCAACTCGCGGAAAAAATCCGCTGGCTCGCCTGCATGGACGCTTTCGCCGAAGCGGGTATCACGGTCGCACTGGAACTCGGCCCCGGCAGCGCCCTCTCGCGCATGCTGCAAAACCGCCACCCGCACATCAACACCCGCTCGGTGGCCGACTTCCGCACGCTGGACGGCATCAAGAAATGGCTAGACCGCGCCAGCGAAAGCTAGCCGGCGCAGTCGAAGCAGCTCAGCTCAGCGATTATTCTGCATCGTCCAAGCGACAATATTCTGCGCATCCATCGCGCCCGGCTGCCGCGCCACCTCGCGCCCGCCCTTGAACAAAGCCAGCGTCGGAATACTGCGTATCGCATAACGCGCCGCCAAGTCCTGCGCCTGCTCGGTATCCACCTTCACCACGCGGAACTGCGGCTCCAGCCGCTGCGCGGCCTGCGCATAAAACGGCGCCATCGTGCGGCACGGGCCGCACCACGGCGCCCAGAAATCAACCAGCACCGGAATATCGCTACGCTCGATATGCTTCAAAAACCGGGCACTGGTCAAGTCTACCGGCGCACCAGTGAACAAGGCCTTCTGGCACTTGCCGCACACCGGCTGCGCCGCCAGCTTGGCGGCCGGCACGCGATTCACCGCATCGCAATGCGGACAAACGATATGCAGCGACTCCGGCTGCGCTTGAGAGGATTGGTTCATCATAAATCTCCAGACATCAAGCTCAGCATGATAATCCAAGGCACAAAAAAATACCGCGCCACGCGAATCAGCTCCGCGCGGCGCGGCACATTCAACTCAATGTTGAAGATTAAGTCTCTTTACGGGCGCCAGTCTGTTTGCCGCTTTGGCTGGCAGCTTGCGCAGCGGTTTGCGCCGCCGTCGCTTGGCCGCCCTGCATATTGCCGCTTTCACGGCCGTCGGCGCCGCTCTGGCCGCTTTGCAGGGTCTGGCTGCCGCGCCCCTCGTTACCACGCGATTGCTGAGCGCCATCTTTGTTGAACGAGAACGGATCGGTGAAGCGCTCCACCGCATCCTGGTGCTTACGCAGGTTTTTTTCCGTTTCTTCCGACGTGACGCGCGCCACTTCGTCGGCCAGCGCCTTGGCGGTGCGGCTGGTTTCCTGCACGTGCTCTTCAGCGACCTTGGACAGATCAACGTGCGTGTCGGCAGCAATACGGGACAGGTGCTGCTGATAAGCGCGCAGCTTTTCAGCGGCTGGCTGGGCATGGGCCGCGGCTGCGGCCAGCGCCTCGGTCGGACGATGGGCGGTGATGACCTGCTGGCCGGCCTGCGTGGTTTCTTCCAGCAGGGTTTGCGCCAGCTGGATATTCAGGTCGCTGTACTGTTGAACGGTGCGGAACAGCGATTTGGACATATCGTTGAAGAACGACAGTTGCGCTTCCAGGTGCGTTTTTGCTGCAGGGGTGACAGTTTGGGAGAATGGATACATGGATTTGCCTCGAAAGTTAAGTGCCGGGAGTTATTCGCACTGCGATTGCAGCGCGAACATCAAGGCTACGTTAGCTCGATCGGCCTCGTTTGATCTGCGTCAAACGTGTCGCTACTTCCCCGTCAGGCGCTGTTGCTGCGTCACGATGCCGCACGCAAATAACAGCAGGGCCGCCAAGCCATAACAGACCACCGACGCCGGCGTCGCCGCGCCGTTGAAGCCGGCTACATCCCACCACGGCACGCTCGCCGCCTGTGTCGCCACGTACATGCCGAACAGGAACAAGGCCAGGAACAAGCGCGCGGTACGGCTCCAGGTGCCCAGCAAGGCGGCGGCCGCCGACAAGGCCAGCACGCCGGCCAGCAACGCCAGTGCCCGCAGCGGCGCCTGCGCCAGCCAGCGCAGCAATGCCGGCGCGGTGAATAGCAGCGCCAGCGCGACGCTGGCCATCCATTGCGCCGCGTAGGCACGCAGGCGGCCGCCGGGCGTGGCGGCGTTCAAGGCTTCGACGTCGTACTCCGCATCGCGCACGCTGATGTCGCTGATGAGCACGCCCCACAACAGGATCGCCACGCAGACGACCGTCCCCAGCTGCGTGCTGCCGGCCACGCAGCCAGCCACCAGCAGCACCAGTGCCGCCAGCAGCGCCACCGGATTGACGACCAGCGTTAAGGCCAGTTGCGTCAGCGCCTGGCCAGCGACACCCGGCACCCGCGCGGCCAGGCCGAACAATGGCCGCACCAGGCGCGCGCACGGTTGCAGCCAGCGATTCAGCAGCGCCAGCGGCGACCAGCCGCCGCGCACCGACCGCGCCCGCACCCGGTCTGGCGAAAAACGGTGGAACAGCAGCAGCGCCGGCAGCAAAGGCAGCAAGGCCAGCAAGGCGCTGCCGAGCCGGCTCCACACCATGGTCAATGTCCACAGGGCGTCCGGCAACACGCGTGGCGCGCGCGCCGGGTCGAAGTCGCCGCCGCCGATCACCAGGCCTTGCGATGGCAGCACCTGCTGGATCGCGCCGACGATCGCGCCGAGGCCCGAGAAATCCAGCAGCATCAAGGGCTGCCAGCCGTTGCGTTCGCCGGCGGACACAGCGCCCACCGAGAGTTGTGCCACCCACACCAGGAAGTACAGCACGTCGCCGCCCTTGCCCATCAGCGGCGGCCAGGCGTCGAACAGCAGCACCATGCTGGCGGTGAAGAACACCAGCGGCAACAGCACCAGCGCATAGGTCTGCAAATAAATCGCCAGCTGCACCGGACCGTCGCCGCGCAGCACATGCAGCACCAGCATGGTGGCCAGGAAAATCAGCAACAGGGCGCACAAATAGGCCGCGTTGCCCAGCCAGCGTCCCAGCAGGAACACGGCGGACGCCAACGGCGTGGCGGCCAGCACCGCGCCGATACCGCTGCGCACATCTTCGCCCATGCGGCCGCGCGCCAGGTAGAAGCCGGCCAGGCCGAAGAACAGGCCGGTCAGTGCCGCGCTGCCCATCGCCAGGCTGATGCTGGTGTACGCCACACGCACGTTGTCGCTGACAATCATGGCCTGGCCCTTGGCGGGGTCGCCGACCATCAGCCAGGTCAGCACAATCAACGCCAGCACCGCCACCAGCGTGCCAGGGCGGCGCATACGCAGGCGCACCTCGGTCAGCAACAATACCTTGAGCGCGGCGCCGCCGTGCGGCGTAAAGGCCGCCGTCATGCCGCCAGATCCTGGCGCTCGCGCACGGCGTAACGCTGCGTCATCAGGGCTTCCTCCAGCGTCGGCTCGGCGGGCAAGGCGCCGGCCAGCGGCGCCGTTGGATGGGCGATGCGCAGCGTGACGCCCTCTGCATGGCGCTGCGCCTGCAGCACCTGCAGCCCTGCGCTCAGCCGCTCGTAATCCTGGGTCGGCACGGTGACCGACCACACCTGGCTGCGCGCCCGCTGCACAAAGCTGTCCGGCGTGTCGCAGGCCACCAGCCGGCCTTGGTTCATGACGGCCAGCCGGCCCGCCATGTTTTCAATATCGGACACGATGTGGGTCGATAGCAGCACCAGCTTGCGCAGGCCAATCTCGGACAATAGGTGGCGGAAGCGCAGCCGCTCCTCTGGATCGAGGCCGGCGGTCGGCTCGTCGACGATCAGCACATCGGGATCATTGAGCAGCGCCTGAGCGATACCGAGCCGGCGCTTCATGCCGCCGGAGAACCCGGCCGCCTGGCGATCGGCATGGTCGTGCAGGTTGACCAGTTCCAGCAAGCGGCGAATCCGCGCCGGATCACGCACGCCCTTGAGCGCGGCGAAATACTGCATGAACTCCAGCGCGCTCAGGTTCGGATACACGCCGAAATCCTGCGGCAGGAAGCCAAGCCGCGCCCGCATGGCGTCGGGCTGTTTGACGATGTCTACGCCCTCCAGCAAGATCTGCCCACCGGTGGGCCTGGCGATGGTGGCGATCATCTGCATCAGCGTGGTCTTGCCGGCGCCGTTGTGGCCGATCAGCGCCGTCACGCCGGACGGCAGCTCCAGGTTAACGTCGTCCACGGCACGGACATTTTTCCCATAAACCTTCACAACATTGCGTAGTTCGAGCATGGCACTCCTGAAATGAAAACGGGGCCGTCAGCGGTCCCGTAAGCTGGAGTTTAATTCTACCGTGTTATTTAAATAGCACCGAGGCTTTTTGCACGGTAATGGCAACGCCGATCGCCAGCGGAATGCCAACGGCCAGCCAGCCGAAGGCCACCGCCACCGGGCTGGTCACGCCGTTCGACGCCACTGCCGCGCCGGTCGCCGCCGCTGCATCACGCTCGTGCGCCAGCTTCTTCTCGGCGGCCAGTTCGGCGTCGGTCATGAAGTGCTTGTCGGCCACCGGACGCACCAGCAGATTGCAGATCAAGCCAACCACCAGCAGGCCGGCCAGCACGTACATGGTGATGTCGTAGGCTTGCGCTTTCGGCACGCCGTTGGCGATTTGGTACTCGCGCACGTAGTTGACCAGGATCGGGCCGAACACGCCGGCAGCCGCCCACGCGGTCAGCAGGCGGCCGTGGATCGCGCCCACCATCTGCGTGCCGAACAAATCAGCCAGGTAAGCAGGTACGGTAGCAAAGCCGCCGCCGTACATCGACAGGATGATGCAGAAGAAGCCAACGAACAGCGCCAGGTGCGCGCCATGCGCCATCGACGGAATCGACGCGTACAAGCCCAGGCCCAGCACGAAGAAGATGCCGTAAGTCGCCTTGCGGCCCAGATAGTCCGAGCACGACGCCCACACGAAGCGGCCGCCGATGTTGAACAGCGACAGCAAGCCGGTGAAGCCCGCAGCAATCGCCGCGATCTGCGCTTTCTGCGCGGTATCGAGTTCATTGAAAGTCTTGGCCACGCCCAGCAACTGGCCGCCGAAGATTTCTTGCAGCAGCGGCGACGCCATGCCCAGGATGCCGATACCGGCGGTCACGTTCAAGCACAGCACCAGCCACACCAGCCAGAATTGCGGAATGCCCCACACCTTGCTCGCGTGCACGTGGCGGGTGGTGATCATCGCGTTGGCGTTGGTGGCAGGCGGCGTCCAGCCTGCTGGTTTCCAGCCGGTTGGCGGCACGCGGTAGGACAGCGCGCCGGCCATCATGAACACGAAGTAAATCGCAGCCATGACCAGGAAGGTTTGCCACACGCCCACCGAATCCGGGGTGGCGAAGTATTTCATCAGCTTGTCGGCCAGCGGCGCGCCGATCATGGCGCCGCCGCCAAAGCCCATGATGGCCATGCCGGTTGCCATGCCGCGGCGATCCGGGAACCATTTAATCAGGGTCGACACCGGCGAGATGTAGCCCAGGCCCAGGCCGATACCGCCGATCACGCCGGAACCCAGCCACATCAGCCAGATCTGGTGCTGGTACACGCCCAGCGCCGAGATCACCAGGCCGCCGCACCAGCACACGGCCGACACCACGCCGGCCTTGCGCGGGCCGGCGTGTTCCAGCCAGCCGCCGAACAACCACGCGGACAAACCGAGGAACACGAAGAACATGGTGTACATCCAGCCCAGCATGGAAATCTGCCAGTCGCAGCTGGACGACAGGATGCGTTCCAGCACGCCGATATCGGCCGGGCACGCCAGCGATTCCTTGATGCCCAGCGCCTTCGACAGCGGCAGCCAGAACACCGAGAAGCCATAGGCCATGCCAATGCACAGGTGAATTGCCAGCGCCGCAGGCGGCACCAGCCAACGATTGAATCCGGCACCGGCGACGGTGCGTTCCTTCTCTAGAAAGTCCAACAAAGCCATGCAGTTTTTCCCCAATAAGTGTTTCTTATGAACAATATCGGGCGCAAGAATAGCACAAGTGCAATTGTTATGGGATACGTTTCAGGTCGTCCAGCGTGAACCAAAGTTCTTTGCGTTGCAGCGGCGTGGCCGGCGACAGCAGCGGATTCGGCAGCTGGATCAGCACCCGTTTGTCCAGGCGCGCTTGCCGGATCAGCGCACCGTAGTGGACGTAAAACAGCTTCTCGAAGCTGCCATCGGCCAAGGCCGTCTCCAGGCCGCGCCGGATCGCCTCCGCCAGTGCCGAGTTGTTGCGATTGACGAAGAAGTAATCGGCGGTCGGGTAGCGCACCACCACGTAAGGATCGACCACCAGCTCGGGATGGCGGGCCACCTCGCGCCAAATCTCATTGACCGAGCGCGGCACCCAGTCGATGCGGTTGGCGTTCAGCATGCCGAACAGCGTGTGGTAGATGGTAATCGGCTGCACCGGCACGCCGCTGTGGCGCAGGATTTGCAGATCCGGCCAGTCGTGGCCCTGCCCGGCGTTGAAGTGTTTGAGGTCGTCCAGGCCGCGCACCGATTGCAGCAGATCCCTGTGATCCGAGCGCAGCAGGCCGATGCGCCAGCCGATCAGGCCGCGCGTCATGGGAATGCGGATCGGCAGCAGCTTGGTTTCGCGCTCGGCCGAGGTCATGGTGCCCACCACGTCGATGCGGCCTTGCGGCGATTGCAGTTCGGTCAGCGCGCGGTTTTGCTGCATGCCCAGCGGCGACACCTCGGCGCGGTACTCGCCGCCAGCCTTGGCCAAGGCCAGCTGCAGCAAGGCGATGCCGTATTCGCCATTGTCGCCGTCGCTTTCCACGCGCGGGTAATACACGGTCGTCGGCGCCGCCAGCGCCACGCCGCACCACCAGCAGACGATGAGTAAAAGGTAGCGCATGGCCAGTAACTTTCAAGGATGTATCTAGTTTGATCCTACGCCTGCCCCACGATATTATCAAGCTGCCAATGGAAATTGCAACAGCTTACGTTGCGGTGTACACTGGAGTCTTCTTGCCGAAGGGAAATATCATGGCCATCGCCGCGCTTAGTTCTGGAGTGACCGGTCTCAACGCCGCCGAGCGCGCGTTGGGCAATAGCGCGCACGCGATCGCCAACATCGGCACCCAGGGTTTCCAGCCGTCGCAGGCGGTATTCCAGGAAAGCGCGCCGGCCGGCAGCGGCGTCTCGATTTCCATACGGGGCCAGGAACTGCTGCAAGTTGAAGCGCCGAGCGCGACCAACCTCGCAGTGGAAACCACCAACTCGCTGGTCTACAAAGCGCAATTCGACTTGTCGGCCAAAGTGATTCAAGCCGCTGACCAGAATCTTGGCACCCTGATCGACATCAGGGCGTAACGCTATTTCTTCTCCAGCACCGTGATGCTGCCGTCGGCTTCAAGGAAGATGCAGCGGGCTTGGGCGAGTTCGACGTCGGCTTCGCGCAGGGCCTGGTGGACGTCGCTTTCGGCGATGCGGCATTTTTTCAGCACGCCGTAGTAAATCTGGCCGTCGCGGCCGAGCAGCACGCTGTCGCCGTCGATCAGGCTGGCCAGCCGCTTGCTGCGCGACGATAGCCACGCCAGCAGCATGTTCAATGCAATCAAGGTGCACGCGATCAGCAAGCCGCCGGCCACCGAATCGTCACCGCCCGAAAGCGAATTCGAGACCGCCTCGCTGAGCAGCATCACCACCAGCAAATCGAACGGCGTGAACTGGCCTACCGTGCGCTTGCCAGACAGGCGCATCAATACCAGCAAGGCGCTGTAGACCACCACGCCGCGCAGTATAAATTCCCACCAAGGTAAGCTTAGATCGAACATGCAGCCAGCTTACCTGCCGCGCATCGGGGATTACGTGCGCGCCCTCACCCAGCGGCGCCGAAGCGGGCGACTGATGACTTTGACGTATGGCACACTGAAGCCTTCCGAGACAGACAGGAATCAGTATGAGCACCGGCCCCGATGATGACCACACTCCGCAACCGGCCACGCAGCAACGCCGCGCCTCCGACCACGGCGACCGCCGCCAGCACGAACGCAAGACCCGCCACGACCAAAATACGCCGCGCTACCTCGATCCTGGCGACACCGTGTTCAGCCTGTGGGGCCGCGTCATCATGGCGCGCTACCGGCGCATTGCGGCGGCGGCCACGCGCCACATCATCCAGCGGCCGCTGCACATCGGCGTCTCGGCGCGCATCTTCCATCCCGAGCCCGGCGCTACCGGCCTGCGCAGCAAGAACCTGCAATACCTTGAAGAATCGATCGCGCAATGGGTGATGTCGCGCGACGTGCTGGTGTTCATGATACCGACCGTGAACACCGAGGGGCTGCTGCATCCATCCAACATCCGCCTGCGCGACTACGCCAAGCACCTCGACGGACTGGTGCTGCAAGGCGGCGCCGATGTCTCGCCGCAAAGCTACTCCGAGGTGCCGACCCGGCCCGAGTGGTCGGGCGACCGCGCGCGCGATATGTACGAACTGGAGCTGCTGCACGAATTCGTCGAAGCCGGCAAGCCGGTGCTCGGCATCTGCCGCGGCTGCCAGCTGATTAACGTTGCCTTCGGCGGCACGCTGTACCAGGACATCGCCACCGACGTGCCGGAGTCGCTGGCCCACGTCAACGACGATTACGACCGCAACCGCCACGAAATCAGCTTCCCGGCCGGCTCCTCGCTGGCGCGCATGCTGCACGGCCAGGGCAGCCGCCTGGTCAACTCGATCCACCACCAGGCCGTCAAAACACTGGGCCGCGATATGTCGGTCGAAGCGCTGTCGGTGCCGGACAATATGATCGAGGCGATCCGCTACCGCAAAGCGCCGTTTGTGATGGGCCTGCAATGGCACCCGGAATTCCACCGCGCCGGCGGCGTCGAACTGCTGGACTGCACCGGCATCCTCGATAACTTCTTGCGCGTGGCGCGAGAGACACGTTTTTGACAGGCATGCAGCACGAAAGTGATGCCATTAATAATGTATTTTGATTGAATGCTATCACCGGGTGTAGACTGGCGATCTTCGTAGAACTGGATGCACTCCATGAGATGCCAGCGTAGCAACGCCCTACTCATCGCAAGCCTGCTGTTGGCCCCGCTGGCTTGCGCGGCGCAGGACACCATCCATGTCGCCTACGCCGAGCGTCCGCCCTACTTGCTGCAACAGGCCGACGGCTCGCCGGCCGGCCTGACCGGAACGCCAACCACGGCCGCCTTCAAAGCCGCCGGCATCCCGGTGCAATGGCACATCGTGCCGACCAATCGCCAGCTGGCGATGATCAAGGATCCCAAGGGGCTGAACTGCACCATCGGCTGGTTTTCGGTGCCGGAACGGCAGGCCTACGCCAAGTACACCAAGGCGATTTACCGCGACAAGAGCTGGCTGCTGCTAACTAACGCCGCATTCGCCGAGCGCGGCATCACCACCATGGCCGAGCTGGCAAGCCAGCGCGACATCCGCGTGCTGGTCAAGGATAATTTTTCGTACGGCGGACTGGATAAATTCATCCACAAATGGCATCCGGTGGTGGCCGTGTCCACCGCCTCCACGGTCAAGATGGTGCAGTCGGTGGCCAAGGGCGCGGTCGACATGATGTTCGTGTCCGAGGACGAGGGCAACTACATCCTCAAGAACGAGGCTGGCGAGTATGCAGCCAGCCTGCGCCTGCTGCAATTGAAAGACATGCCGCGCGGCGGCGACCGTCACATCATGTGCAGCAGGGCCGTGCCGGACGAGGTGATCGCCCGCTTGAACAAGGCCATCACCTTCAAATAATCAGCGGCCGCGGAAGCGCTGAATCGCTGCATCCACCACGCCCTCCACGCTGCCGCTGCGGTCGAACTGCTGGCGCAGGTAGTGGGCGTCGCTTCCCTCGTGCGTGATCTGCACCAAGTGCTGCAAGCCGGCCGTGCCGCCGAGCGCCGCGCCGTGCGGCTCCATCTTGCGCAGCGTGGTCAGGATATCTTCGCGCAGCGACAAGCTCTCGTAGGTTTTCGGATGTACGACCGTGCCATCGAGGCCGAAGCGGCAGGCCTGGAAACGATTGTAGTTGTAGACGAGGTAATCGTCTTCCGCCGGCGCTTCCTCTCTCCGCTCCAGCAGGTAGCGGCACAGCGCCTGCAAGTACACGGCCAGCGCCGCCGCCCGCTCCACCGTCAGCGGCGTGTCGCACACGCGCAGTTCGATGGTGCCGTATTCCGGCTTGGGGCGGATGTCCCAGTAAAAGTCCTTCATGCTCTTGATAACGCCCGTGTGCTCCATCTTGGCGAAGTACTCGTGCTCAAAGGTCGACCAGCTTTGCGTGAACGGCGCGCGGCCGCTCATCGGGAAGGCAAACACCGAGTTCAAACGCGCGGAGTTGAACAGCGTGTCATTCCCCTGCACGTACGGCGACGATGACGACAGCGCGATAAAGTGCGGCACGTAGCGGCTCAGCGCATGCAGCAGGAACAGCGCGTCATCGCCCGACTCGCAGCCGATGTGCACGTGCTGGCCGAAGATGGTGAACTGCTTGGCCAGGTAGCCGTACAGCTCCGACACTTCTTTAAAGCGCGGCTTGGAGAAGATGCGCCGCTCCGACCATTTCTGGAACGGGTGCGTGCCGCCGCCGCAAATGCCGATGTTGAGCTGCTCGCCCGCCTGCACCAGGGTATCGCGGATCAGCTGCAACTGCGCCACCAACTCGGTGTGATTGGTGTGCACGTCGCTGTTAATCTCGATCATGCTCTCGGTGATTTCCGGCGTGACGTTGCCGGGGAAAGGCTTGCGGCTCAACAGATGCAGCAAGTCCGGGCTCGATGCGGTCAAGTCGAAGTCCGACAAGCTAACCAGTTGCAGTTCCAGCTCCACGCCCATGGTGAGCGGCTGCGATGATTTGAATGCTTCCAATGCCATTATTTTTCCTCCTGCGGGGTTTCTTTCGCCCAGTGCAGCGCGCGCTGGGTGATGACGGGGCCGACCACTTCCAGCAGCAGCGTCATCGCCGCCAGCGCCGCCAGTTCGTCAACCAGCACGATCCCCATGTATTTCGTCTGCTCCAGCAGCAGCGTGACAAACACCGACATCGGCGACAGCGCGATACCGGTCAACAGCCCCTTGCGCCACGAGATGCCGCCAACGTGCGCGAACGCCGCCACGCTCGCAGCCTTCACCACAAAGCGCGCCAGCAGCAGCACCACCGCCAGCCCGGCGCCGTCAACCACGCGCTCCCACTCCAGGGTCGACACGGCAAACACAAACAGCAGCACCGTCAGCAACTCGCCGATGCCGCCGAAGTTACGTTCGGTGCGGCTGAACGCCACCCGCTTGTGGCGCGCCGCAAGGCCGAAGGTCAGCGTCGCCAGCACCGGCGACACGTCAAACGCGCGCGATGCGGCCACCAGCAGAATCACGCCGAGCGCAAACGCCACCGTGCCATCCTGCGCCAGCGCGCCGAGGCGGCGCAGCACCAGCGGCACAATGAAGCCCATCAGCGCGCCCATCGCGGCCGACACCAGCAACTCGATGCCGCTGTGCGAAATCGCCTGCGTCAGGCTGCCGGAGGTCTGGAACACCCAGAAGCCCACCACCACCTTGAACACAAACAGCGCAATCACGCTATTGATCGCCACCAGGTGCAGCACGCGCTCGGTCACTTGGCCCGAGCTATCTTCTTCATTAATCACGCGCAGCACACCGGCCGGCGAAGTGGACATGGCCAGCGAGGCCAGTAACAGGGAGGTCAGCGGCGGCATGCCGGTGACATGCGAGATCAGGTAGACCACGCCGAAAGTGGCGGCCGATTCCACCAGGCCGGTGACGGCAATCCAGGGATTAATCCGCAACCAGTGCAGATTGATGCGATAACCAAATTCAAACAGGATCAGACCGAAGGCCATATTAGCCAAGATGGTCACATTGCTGGAAGCGCCGCTGCTGAGCGCTTCAGGAAATGCCTGTGCCAGTAAAAAACCAATCAAACCGTAAACACTGATGCGCGGTAGACGCGTCCATCGATGCACGAATTCCCCCGACAGCCATGCCACGGCAATCGCCAGCGGCCAGCCCAGATCGGCCAAAATGCCTTGAATATCCGGCATGTACTTCTCCTTTTTAAAGATACTTGTACAATTCTGGACTATTACCAGCTTTTTCACTGTGCGCTGGGGGACATAAGGAAACAATTATGCTGGAACTTGTCAGCGAACACGCTTGCTATGGCGGCGTACAGCGCTTCTACCGTCACGATTCGCGCGAGATCGGCCTGCCGATGCGCTTCTCGGTTTTCATGCCACCGCAAGCCGGGCACGGCGCGGTGCCTGCGCTGTTCTACCTCGCGGGCCTGACCTGCACCGAAGAGACCTTCATGATCAAGGCCGGCGCGCAGCGCGTGGCGGCGGAACTGGGCTTGATGCTGATCGCGCCGGACACGTCGCCGCGCGGTGCTGGTGTTGAGGGCGAAAGCGAGAGTTGGGACTTCGGCGTCGGCGCCGGTTTCTATCTCGATGCGACGCAGCCTGGGTGGGCCAAGCACTATCGCATGTACAGCTACATTCATGAGCTGCACGAATTGGTGGCGCGGGAACTGCCGGTCGATGCATCGCGCATCGGCATCTTCGGCCACTCGATGGGTGGGCATGGCGCGTTGACCATGGCGCTGAAACGGCCGGACGTATTCCGTACGGTGTCGGCTTTTGCGCCGATCGCCGCGCCGTCGAAATGCCCGTGGGGCGTGAAAGCCTTCACCGGTTACCTGGGCGAAGACAAGGCCGAGTGGGCGCAGTACGACGCCAGCATGCTGATGGCGCAATCGAAGACGCCCTTCCCGGCCGGCATCTTGATCGATCAAGGCTTGGGCGACAAATTCCTGCAAGAGCAGCTGTACCCGCAAGCGTTTGAAGCCGCGTGCATGAGCGCAGAGCAGCCGCTGACCTTGCGCCGGCATGAGGGCTACGATCACGGCTACTACTTCATCTCAACCTTCATCGAAGACCACCTGCGCTTCCACTACGAGGGTTTGACGTTGCCTGTCGCCTGAAAAGCGGGCGGCACCAACCCAACCCGCACACCGTTGGCGTCAGGGTCTGACCCCGTACGGGGTCAGACCCTTTTGCTAGGGGTACTAAAAACAGCACGCCTGCTAAACGCCTGCAGCAAAAGCATGCGCCGCACCCCGCATAAAAAAGGCCGTGACGTTTCCGTCACGGCCTTCGACATAACACGTCCGCTTAAGCGTTGGCAGCCTTGCCCAGCACGCTGCGGATAGTACCAGCCAAATCCTCTGCCGAGAACTTGGCCACATACGCATCCGCACCCACGCCCTTGACGTGGTCCTCGTTGGTCTTGCCCGACAGCGACGAGTGAATCACAACCGGGATCTTGCCGAAGCGCGGATCCTGCTTGATCAAGCGGGTCAGCGTAAAACCATCCATCTCCGGCATTTCCAGGTCGGTCAGCACCATCGCCACGCGGTCGGTGATCGGCAGGCCTTCGGCCTTGGCGCCTTCTGCAATCGCTTGCAGACGATCCCACGCTTCCTTGCCGGACTTGGTCATGATGAAGTGCACGCCCATCGCTTCCAAACCTTTTTCGATCAGGTTGCGCGCCACCACCGAATCGTCGGCAGCCAGCACCACGGAACCCGGTTTCAGCAGCACTTTCGGGCCGATGGTTTCCGGGTCGATGTCCTCGCGCTCCGGTGGCACCAGTTCGCGCAGGATGGTTTCCACGTCCAGCACCTGCGCCAGGCGGGTGTTCTGGGTGTCGCCGTCAACGCGCGCGATACTGGTGACTTTGCCGCCGGCCGTGCCTTCCGCCGTCAGCACCTGGCTCCAGTCCAGGCGCACAATTTCATCCACCGATTCGACCGCGAACGCTTGCGTGGTGCGCGCGAATTCAGTGACCAACATAATATTCAGACCGGTTTTTGGGGTCACACCGACGATGCCTGGCAAATCCAGCACCGTGATGATTTGTCCGCGCAGGTTCACAACGCCCAGCATGTGTGGCGGGGATCCGGCCACAGCGGTTACTTCGGGCATGGCCACGATCTCGCGGATTTTGAAGACGTTGATACCGAACAGCTCGGAATGTTCGCCGTTGGCGTCGCCGCCAAGTCGGAACAGGAGCAGTTCGAATTTGTTGGAGTTGGTTAAGTTACTGCGCTCATCAACTTCCTGTTGAACAGATTTCATGGATATCGTCTCCTTCGGTGATCCACGCCTAGTATAACGTTTGCAACGCTAAGTTGTCGTACTGGATGTTGTTTCGGAGAACGATAAACAACAAAAAAGGAAGCCCGCAGGCTTCCTTTTTTGTTTGTAGTAAGTCACTACTGAATTCTGGAGCGGGAGAAGAGTCTCGAACTCTCGACCTCAACCTTGGCAAGGTTGCGCTCTACCAACTGAGCTACTCCCGCAGAAGGCACGTATTATGACAGAAAGATTTCCATTACGCCAGAGCCAGCGGCCAACTTTTTACCAGACTGCCAATAGTGTAAGCTTAGCCTCGTTTTGCGATGAACAGGGACGGGAATGGATTCGATAGAAGTCGTGCTGATCATGTTGTTGGCGGTAGTGGCCAGCGCCTACATCCGGCGCCTGCTGCCGCGCGCGATACCGCTGCCGCTGGTGCAGATTGGGCTCGGCGCGCTGATTGCGGCCAAGTCCTCGCACGGCGTCGACCTTGAGCCTGACCTGTTCTTCCTCGTCTTCCTGCCGCCGCTGCTGTTCCTGGACGGCTGGCGCATCCCGAAAAGCGGCCTGCTGCGCGACAAGGGCACCATTCTTGAACTGGCGTTCGGGCTGGTGGTGTTCACGGTGATCGGCGCGGGCTTCCTGATTCACTGGATGATTCCGGCCATGCCGCTGCCGGTGGCGTTTGCGCTGGCGGCCATCGTCTCGCCGACCGATCCGATTGCGGTCAGCTCGATCGCTTCCAGCTCGCCGATCCCCAAGCGCCTGATGCACATCCTGGAAGGCGAGTCGCTGCTGAACGACGCCTCCGGCCTGGTGTGCTTCCGCTTTGCGGTGGCCGCGGCCATGACCGGCGCCTTCTCGCTGCAAACCGCCGCCCTCACCTTCGTCTGGCTGGTGGTGGCCGGGATTGCGGCCGGCGTCGGCCTGACCATGGTAGTGACGTGGATTCAGCGCTGGCTGGTGCGCCACTTCGGCGAGCCGCCGGGTTCTCCGATCCTGGTCAACTTGCTGATTCCATTCGGCGCCTATCTCGTCGCGGAGCGCCTGCATGCTTCCGGCATCCTGGCGGCGGTGGCGGCCGGCGTCACCATGAGCTACGTGGAACTGAGCGGCCACGCCCACGCCAACACCCGCATCCAGCGCTCGGCTGTGTGGGACACGGTGCAGTTCTCGCTTAACGGCGTGATGTTCGTGCTGCTGGGCGAACAGCTGCCCGACATCTTCCGTCTTGCCGGCGCCTCGCTGGAAGAAAGCGGCCACGTGAACCGCTGGTGGCTGGTGGCCTACGCATTTGCGATCACTGGCGGCCTGCTGTTGCTGCGCATGGTGTGGGTGTGGGCCTCGCTGCGGCTGACCATCTTCAAGCAAAAGATCCGCCACCAGCCGCGCCACAAAATCAAACTGCGCCTGCTGCTGGCGACCACGCTGGCGGGCGCGCGCGGCACCATCACGCTGGCCGGCGTGTTGACGCTGCCGCTAGCGCTGCCGGACGGCTCGCCGTTCCCGGCGCGCGCGCTGACCATCTTCCTCGCCTGCTCGGTGATCTTGATTTCGCTGCTGGTGGCCAGCATCGCCCTGCCGCGCCTGCTGGCCGGCATGACCTTCCCGGCCGAGCCGGAAGAACAGCAGGAGGAAGACCTGGCGCGCCGCGCGGCGGCCAACGCGGCCATCTCCGCCATCGAAAAAACACAGATTGAATTGATGGAGTCCGATTCCTGCGTCGATCCCGAGGTCTACCCGCAAGCAGCGGCGCGCGTGATCGCCTTCTATGAGCACAAGCTGAAAGAGGTCGATCCAGAAAGCGAACAAGCATGGCGCAAGACCGACTCCGCCGAGAAGGAGTTGCGCCTGGCGGCACTGGAGGCCGAGCGCCGCACCGTGTTTGACCTGGCGCGGCATGACCACATCTCCGACGAAATCTCGCGCAAGCTGGTACGCGAGATCGACCTGATGGAAGCACGCTACCGCTAAGATGCTACGCTCCCAGACCCGCTTCCTGTTGATCGTCGCATGGCTCCTGTTTTGGGTGCTGATGGTGTCCACCGCATTGCAGGAGTATGCGCGCGACGGCGGCCATGAATACTGGAAGCCTATCCTGTGGGAGACCTCGTCGGCCTTCACCTGCACCGTGCTGCTGATGGTTCAGCGCCACCTGACACGCAAGTACGACGGGCTGATATCGTCGCCGGTGCGCTGGTTTGCGCGGCAGTTGGTGTTTCTGCCAATGTACTGGATCCTGTTCACGCCTATCGCGTTTGGGATACGCCACGCGATCTATGCCATGAACGGCGAGATCTACACGCACACGCCATGGGCACAAACCTTCTTGTATGAAGATGTGAAGATCACGGTGTTCTTCACCACCTTCACCGGCATCGTATTCGGCGTGCTGTCGTTCCACGCAATGCTGGAAGAGAAGCTGCGGGTGGCGCGCGCCAATGCCTCGCTGCGGGAAGCGCAGCTGCTACGATTGAGCCAGCAAATGCAGCCGCACTTCCTATTCAATGCCTTGAACACGATATCGTCGCTGATGTACAGCGACGTACAGCGGGCCGACGCCATGCTGGTGCAGTTATCGGACGTGCTGCGCGCCACGCTGGATGTGGGCGAGCGCCACCTGGTGCCGCTGGAGACCGAGCTACGCATCTTGCGCGGCTACGCGGCCTTGATGAGCGAGCGCTTTGCTGACCGCGTCAGCATCGCCTGGGATATCGACGAGTCGCTGCTCGGCATTGAGGTGCCGGTGATGAGCATGCAGCCCTTGCTGGAGAATGTATTCAAGCACACCGTCGAAAAGCGCCGCCAGCTAACCGCCATCAGCATCTCCGCCCAGCGCCAGCAAGACACGCTGCTGCTGCGCATAGAGGATGACAGCGGCACGCTGC
This sequence comes from Duganella rivi, assembly GCF_009857435.1. Taxonomy (GTDB): domain Bacteria; phylum Pseudomonadota; class Gammaproteobacteria; order Burkholderiales; family Burkholderiaceae_D; genus Rugamonas; species Rugamonas rivi. The sequence goes on along the minus strand of NZ_WWCK01000002.1, from coordinate 837,775 downwards.
AAGGCGATGGCACGGGCAGCGGCATCGGCGTGCGCAATTTGCGCGAGCGGCTGGCGGCGCTGTACGGCGAGCGCGCCGCATTCGATCTGATTCAACTCTCGCCGGCTGGCGTGCGCGCGGAAGTGAGGCTGCCATGCGCATCCTGATCGTCGACGACGAGCGCCCGGCGCGCGACAAACTGCGCCGCATGCTGACCTCCGAGCCCGGCATCACCGCCATCGAAGAAGCCCGCGATGGCGTGGAAGCCCTCGAACGCCTGCCCGCCTTCGCACCCGACCTGCTCCTGCTCGACATCCAGATGCCCGAAATCACCGGCCTCGATGTCGCCGCCTCGCTGCCGACGCCAGCCCCGCTGGTGGTCTTCGTCACCGCCTACGACGAATACGCGATCCGCGCTTTCGACGCCAACGCCATCGACTACCTGCTCAAACCCTACGACCAGCCGCGCCTGCAACGCGCCCTGCACCGCGTGCGCGACCGCCTCGCCCAGCAGCGCCCCGCCAGCGAGGCGCCACTGCCCGCCGTCACCCAACTGCTCGTCCCCGAACGCAGCGGCACCCGCATCGTCAAAGTCGACCAAATCCAGTGGATTGAAACCGCCGACAACTACGTCATCCTGCACACCGCAGACGGCGAACCGCTGATGCGCCAAACACTGGCCGGCCTGCTGGAAAAACTCGGCCCGCGCTTCATCCGCTGCCACCGCCGCGCCGCCATCCAGCTAAGCTGGATCTCCAGCATCGCCAACCTCGATAAAGGCGACGGCGAAATCATCCTCCACAACGGCGCCCGCGTCCCGCTAAGCCGCCAGTTCCGCGCCGAGATCGAAACCCGGCTCGCCTCCAACTAATCCGGCTCGCCCCACGCCGCGCCCATTTCGCCCCACGGCGATAGACGCGCGTGGAGGCCATCGTTAATCTGGCTTCATTATCAAGGAGCCAGGAATGAACAACAACCGCCTCTACTACTTCGACTGGATACGCATCTTCGCGTTCTTCGTGCTGATCCTCTACCATACCGGCATGTACTACGTAACGTGGGACTGGCACGTAAAAAGCCCGCACGCCAGCGACGCCATCGAACCGCTGATGATCCTGTCCTCGCCGTGGCGTCTCGGCCTGCTGTTCATGATCTCCGGCGTCGCCACCGCCTTCATGCTGAAGAAATTCCGCCTCGGCGCGCTACTCAAACAGCGCAGCTGGCGGCTGCTGGTGCCGCTAATTTTCGGCATGTTCGTGATCGTGCCGCCGCAAGCGTATTTTGAAGTGGTGGAAAAAGTAGCCTACCAAGGCGGCTACCAGGAATTCATGCAGCTGTACGTCACCAGCTACAAAGGCTTCTGCCGCGGCACCGATTGTCTCGACATGCCGACCTGGAATCACCTGTGGTTCGTGGCCTACCTGTGGGCCTACACCATGGCAGCCGGCTTGATCGTGTGGCTGCTGGGCGCGCGCTTCGATGCGGTCTCGAATGCGCTGGGCCGTTTGCTGAGCGGCTGGCGCATCATCGTGCTGCCGGTACTAGTGCTGGCCGCCGCACGCTTCGCACTGGTCGATCGCTTCCCAACCACGCATGCGCTAACCGATGACTGGTACAACCATGCACATTACTTCTTCCTGTTCGCACTTGGCGCATTGCTGGCGATGCAAGCGCAGTTCTGGACCAAGGTGGAAGCGCTGCGCTGGACTAGCCTGACGCTGTGGCTAAGCAGCTGGGCGCTGGTCGTCTGCTACTGGTCGATCCCCGAAGCGCTGGCCAACACGCCGGAAGTACAGCAATGGAAGCCGGTCTTCCGCTCCATCTATTGCCTGTGCCAATGGGCGCCGATCCTGACCGTTTGCGGCTTCGGCCACCGCCACCTGAACTTCGATAGCGCCAAGCGCCGCTACCTGACCGAAGCAGTGTTCCCGGTCTACATCCTGCACCAGACGCTGATCGTCAGCATGGCGCACTGGATGAAGCCCATCAAACTGGCGCCGGCCATAGAAGGCGTGTTCCTGATCGTGCTGACCTTCGCCATCAGTTTCGGCGTGTTTGAAGTGGTGCGCCGCATCGCCGTGTTGCGCCCACTGTTTGGACTGGGCCGGATTACTTCACAAACGTCAGCGTATGCTGCGCAGGCCCCGGCAGCAGCGGCGACTCCCGCCCGGTAAGCCAATCCATGCGGCCATCGAGGAAGTAAGGCGACAGCGGATGGCCGCTCTGCCCTGCCGGCATGTTGAAGATGCCCTGCTCCTCGTGGCCCGGCGATACGGTCAGACGCTCGGACTGGCCGAAAGTCGGGCCGGATACGCGCGGCATGTGCTGATCGCCTGGCAGCATGTCCGGCGCGACCTTCAGGTACTTGCCCAGCAGCGGAATCGCCGACGCCATCGGGTGCGCGCTGGCCGCCGTATTACGCTGGCCCCAGGTGGCGGCGGACAGCGGCTGGCCGTCCTTGGTCAGATCCTTGATCACGCGGTCGATTGCGGCTACTTGCAAGGCTTGCCAATCGGCGTATTGCGACGGCAGCCAAGCAGCTGGTTGCTGATCCAGCAGTCGCGCCAGCACCACCGGCCAGCGCGAACTCACCGACGCCATGCTGGCTTTCGGATCGATCTTCGCCAGTTCCACGTTGGCGCTTTCGTACATGATGTCGTACACCGCATACATAAAGCCACGCGTGATGCGATAGCCGACCGAGTCCACGCTAGCCTTGCCAGTCCAGCCATCCTTCAACAGCTTGAGCGCCTCGGCGCGTTGCGCATTGCCGGCGACGGCCTTGGCGTCCAGCGCAAGCACGGCGCGCTCGTGCCACGCGCTGAGGAACACCGCGCGGTCATCGAGGCCAATCGCATAGACCTTCTTCACATCCGTTTTCGGGCCTAGCGCCGCCAAGTCGTCGCGCACCTGGTGCGTACGCGCGCCGAGGTCGAAGCCGCCGTCGCCGATCAGCGCAGCGTTGGCGCCAGCCAGCTGGCGGCTGTTGGCGGTAGCCAGATGGCCATCCGCCGGATTCACCACTTTCGGATATTCAGCAGGCGTCAGCCAGCCTTGCCACACGCCAGCTGCATCATCAGCGCTCATTGGATAGGTAGACGCCAGGCCGGCCGGCGCGCGGCGCGGCAACGGGCCGGCGATCGTCCAGCCGATGTTACCCTTGTCGTCACCGCCCATGAAGTTCTGCGCCGGTACGCCCAGCGTGGCGGCGACTTCCAGCGCTTGATCGAGCGTGTCTGCCGATTCCATCCGGGCCAGATTGAAGTTGACGGCGCCCGGCAAGTGCGCCGTCCAGTGCAGCGCGTAGCTGCGGCCCAGCGCCTCGCGGATCGGGCCGAGCGAGGTTTCGCGCACGGCCAGCTTGGCGGCTGGCGCGCCTTTCACCAGGATGGTTTCTTCATGCACCACCGGCGTCTCCCAGCCGGCTTGCGTGCGCACCTGGCCCGGCTTGGACGCATCCGTTTCGAGCGCGATGAAGTCCATGTAGTCGCCATAGCTGTTGGTGAAGCCCCACGCCACCTTGCCGTTACTGCCCACCACCACCAGCGGTGCGCCCGGCAGCGTTACGCCGACCATGCGGCGCTGGCCGCCCTTCGCGTCCGGGAACTGCAACGCGGCGCGATACCAGATAGTCGGCAGCGAAATCCCGAGGTGCATATCGTCGGCGACGATGGCCGCGCCGGTGTCGCTGCGCCCGCCCGATACCGCCCAGTTGTTGCTGCCTACCGTGTTAAGGAATTCTGCGGCGGCTACCTTGGCCGGCGCCGGTGCGTCGGCGGCCTTCGGCTTGCCCCACCATGCAGGCGGCGCGGCCGGGATCACCACATCAGCGGCGGCGATGGTCTTGGCATCCAGCGGCGCATCCCATGGCGTCGATTCCGGTGCGAGGAAGGCGCGCTGCTCTTCGCTGGCGTTGTCCTTGAACCAGCCGCGCGCCAGTTCACGCGGTTCCTGGCTGCCTTGGAGATCAAAGTACATAGCCCAGATTACCAGCATGGTATCGGCCGGGCCCCATGCGCGCGGCGGCGAGCCAACCAGCGCATACTCAAACGGCTTGGCGCTCAGCGCATTCAAGCCGTCATTGACGCCGGCCACGTAGCGATCCAGCAGCGCGCGGTCGGCCGGCGCCATGGTTTTCAGCGCCAGTTCGGCGCGGGCGCGGAAACGATGCAAGCGATGCGATTTATCGAGCGGCAGCGCGCGTTCTCCAAACAGCTCGGACAACTCGCCAGCGGCCACGCGGCGCAGCAAATCCATCTGGAAGAAGCGCTCCTGCGCGTGCACGAAGCCGGTGGCGTAGGCCACGTCAGCGCGGCTGCCGCCACTAATCACCGGCACGCCGTGTTCGTCGCGCGCCACGCTGGCCGTGGTTTCAAGACCCGCCGCCTGGCGCGAGCCTTCCAGCTGCGCGAGGCTGCCGCGCAAATACAGCCACGCGGCGGCTATCGCCAGCAGCAGCAACACCACCGCCGCTATCAATATCCGCTTCGACCACACCAGCACCCCGTTTTTCTGCATACCATCCCCGTGATAGAAAATCATTAACTGGGGAATACTGCCAGAGAGCGGAGGCGCGGGCAATCAGCTACTTATATGCACGTCAGAGATCCATCTCCCACGTCTCGTTGACCATGTCCTTGCCGAAGGCATGCGCCGGCTCTTCCGCCACCAGCACGTAGCCCTTGTTTTGATAGATGTGGCGTGCTTCCTTTTGCTGATCCGTAGTCCACAAGCGCATCTTGCGGTAGCCGGCGGCGCGGGCGAAGCGGTGGCACTCGTCGACCAGTCGCGATCCGAGCCCGTAGCCGCGCGCCTGCTCTTCGACCAACAGCAGCCGCAGTTTCGCCACGCCCTCTTCGCCGCTGCGCGCCAGCGCGATGGAACCAACCGGCTGGCCGTTCATCTCGGCGATCCAACAGTGCTCCAGTTTCGGATCGAAGTCGCGTTCAAAGTCGGCGCAGATTTGGCCGACCAGCGTTTCGAAGCTGCTGTCCCAGCCCTGCTGGGTCGTATAGATTTCGCCGTGGCGGCGCGTGATCCAGGCCATGTCGCCGGGGCCGTGAGCACGCAACACAAACGGCTGCGCGTATTTCATGCCACTTTCGGCATCAAGCAGATCGCGTATGGTGCGCATGGCGTCCAGCATGCGCAGTTGATCCGACTCGCCAAAGCGCGACAGCATATCGCCCACCTCCTCGCGCGAGCGGCGATCCAGCGGCTCGTAGACAGCGCGGCCCTGCTCCGTCAGGTGCAGCAGCTTGGCACGGCCGTCGGTAGCCGATGGCACTTTGCTGACCAGGCCCGCGCTTTCAAACTTGGCGATGATGCGGCTCAGGTAACCGCGATCCAATCCCAGATCGCGGCACAGCGCCGCCGACGGCTGGTCGCCGTGATGCGCCAGCTCGTACAGCACGCGCATCTCGGTCAGCGTGAATTCGCTGTGCAGCAGGCCTTCGCGCAGCACCCCGATCTGGCGCGTGAAAAAGCGATTAAAGGAACGAACCGCCGCAACGCGGTCTGTGAACGCAGGGACAGGCATGAGGACTCCGACATTTCAAACTGCCGACGATTGTGCGACATATTGCTGACTGAGTCAACAAAGTGTCGCAGCCACGCACAGAAATGTGCCGTGCGAAGCCGATACTGTTAAAGTAAGCGCAACACGACTACGCGGCCATCGCGCCGTCTTTGCCATGTTAGTTGCGCCGATCCCGGACAATGATCGCGAACGTCTCGCCGCCCTGCGCGAGATGCTGATCCTCGACACGCCGCCGGAAGAACGTCTCGACAAAGTGGTGCAATTCGCCGCGCAGGAATTCGACGTGCCGATCGCGCTCATCTCCCTCATCGATGAAAATCGCCAGTGGTTCAAGGCCCGCGTGGGATTGGATGCGTGCGAAGCCGGGCGCGATATCTCGTTCTGCGGCCACGCCATTCTGCAACCGGACATCTTCGTCATTCCCAACTCGCGCGAGGACGAGCGCTTTGCCGACAACCCGCTGGTGACCGGGCCGCCGCACGTCATCTTCTACGCCGGCGCCCCGCTGGCCATGCCGTCCGGTTACGTCATCGGCACGCTATGCCTGATCGACCACACGCCGCGCGATCTGGATGTGACGGAGTTAGCGATCCTCACCTCGCTGCGCGACCTTCTCGTTGAAGAACTGTCCAAGCCTGCGGAGGCGCCCCATGGCTGAAGCTACGGCGCGTAACCTCAACATGCTGCTGGTGGAAGAACAAAACCTGCTGCGCAAAACCGTCTCGCTGACGGCGCGCTCGCTGGGCATGGGGACAGTGCACGAAGCAGCCACCGTGCAAGCGGCCGAACGCATGCTACGCGAACGCGCTTATCAAGGCGCAGTAATTTCCATCGACTGCGGCGCGGACGGCGACGGCCACTACAACCTCGCGCTACTGGACAAAGTCCGCAACGGCCTGTCCGCCAGCCCGGCCACCATCCCCATCGCCGTGATGGTCGACCAGGCCACCGCAGACCTCATGCGCGAACTGCGCGAACGCCAAGTCAACCGCGTCATCCTCAAACCCTTCCGCGCCAAAATCCTGCTGGAAGCGTTTGAGGCATTTGGCAAGTAGCCAAGCCGGGGTACACAGTCTCAATTACCGTGGGAACCAAACAGGTTTGCTGCTCTTAGTACCCCAAACAAAAGGGTCTGACCCCGTACGGGGTCAGACCCTGGCCGCAGCGGTGTGCGGGTTGGGTTGGTGCCGCGCATTTTTACAGCGACAAGCAGCGTCAAACCCTCTAATAGATTTCCCGCGCCACTTCGCGCACGGATTTGAGCAGCAGTTCCGCGCCCGGCGAGAGGATGTGGCCGTCCACGGTGATAATGCCGAAGGCGTCCATCCGGCATGGCAGTTCGATCGGCAGGATGTTTAGCACGCCCTGCGATTCATAGTACTTGGCCACCGCGATCGGCATCACGTTGAGCGCATCCGTTTGCTGCAGCAGCGGCTTAATTAGCAGCACCGCCGTGGTGTCGACCACGTTGATCGGCACTTCCAGGCCGGCGCGGCGGAACATCAACTCGCAGCGCGCGCGCAAGATCGAGCCTTGCGGCGGCAAGATCCACGGCTGGGTGGCGATGTCGCGCAGTTGCAGGTTTTTGGCCTTCAGCAGCGGATGGCCGGGACGCACCACCGCACATGCCGGCTCGTCGCCCAGTTCTTCGTAGCTCAAGCCCTCGGCGCTTTCGCGTTCTGGAATGCGGCCGATCATGAAGTCGAGACGGCCGCGCTGCAACTGCTCCAGCAACACGTTGGACTGCTCCATCTCCACGCCGATGCGCAGCTTGGGCGCATGCTGCTTGGTGCGCGTGATCGCCTGCGGCAGCAGCGCAATCCCCGGCGTCATGATGGTGCCGATGTCCACCTGCCCACTTAGCCCAGCCTTGATGGCGACGATGTCTTCGTGCGCCAGCGAGAGGCTGGTCAGCGCCATGCGCGCGTGGCGGATCATGGTCTCGCCGTAGATTGTCGGCTCCATGCCGCGCGGCAGGCGCTCGAACAGCTGCACCCCCAGCATCTCTTCCAAGTCCTTCAGCTGCTTGGACGCGGCAGGCTGCGTCATGTGCAGTTCTTCCGAAGCACGGTGGATGTTGCGTTGTTCGTCCAGCGCAATGAGCAGCAACAGCTGGCGCGTTTTCAGGCGCGCGCGCAGGAACCAATTTGGGTTTGTATCCATAATCACTTACAGGCAGCGCTTGGATTGGCCGCCGGGCCTTCTTTTGTCTGCTTGATGAACGGGATGGTGCCGTCAGCATTGTACGTGAACTCCTCCACCGCGACCGAACGGCGGAACTCCGCGCCACCCGGCAGTTTGGCGTTGTGGTAGAAGATGTAGTTCTTGCCGTTGAACTCAACGATCGCCTGGTGGATGGTTTTCACCTTGGCGTTTTTCGACATGATCACGCCTTGGAATTTCCAGGGGCCGGTGGCGCTAGGGCCGGTGTAGTACGCGGTCTCCTCCGGGAAGTCGCGCGAGTAGGACAGGTAGTAGGTGCCGTTATGCTTGTGCAGATACGGCGCTTCAGTGAAGCGATCCATGCCCACGGTGTGAATCGGTCCATCCAGCTCGGTCATATTGGCTTTCAGCCTGGCGTACTTGAGCACCGTGTTGCCCCAGTAGAGATACGCCTGGCCGTCATCGTCGATAAAGACGCCGGGATCGATATCGTCCCATGCGATCGGCGCTTCCAGCGTCATATTGTTGGTGATGAGCGCCGTGCCGCGCGCGTCCACGAACGGGCCTTCCGGTTTATCGGACACCGCCACGCCAATGGCGCGGCCCGGAATGCTGGCGTGATCGACGGTGGCGTAGAAGTAGTATTTGCCATCGCGCTTGGTGATGTCGGCTGCCCATGCATCCACTTTGCCGATGGCCCATTTGAAGGCGGATGGCTGGATCGGCGAACCGCGGTCGACCCAGTTCTTCATGTCGCAGCTGCTGTACATGCGCCATTCTTTCATGACGTAGTCCTTGTCGGTCGGCGAGGCCGAGTCATGGCCGACGTACAGGTAGACGGTGCCGTTTTCCACGAAGGCCGCGGGATCGGCGGTGTACAGCTTGGGCAGGATGGGATTGGCCGCGTTAGCGGCGAGCGCCAACAGGCTCGCCGCAGCGAGCATCAGATTTTTCTTCAAGTTGCTCTCCAGTGTAGTGAGGGTCTTTTTTATTTATTTTTTATTGCTGCGCATTGTCATCACGCGCTGTACGACGCAGAACATAAACAACAGACCGCCAATGACGATCTTAGTCCACCATGAACTCAATGTGCCATCGAAGGCGATCAGTGTTTGAATGGAGCCCAGCACCAGCACGCCGGTCAGCGCGCCTGCCACATAGCCGTAACCGCCGCTGAGCAGCGTGCCGCCGATGACCACCGCAGCGATGGCGTCGAGCTCCGTACCTTGTGCATGCAGGCCGTAACCCGACAGCATGTAGAACGAGAACAAGATGCCGGCCAGCGCCGCGCAAAAGCCGCTGAAGGCGTAGATCAGCACCTTGGTGCGCGCCACGCGCAGGCCCATCATCAATGCCGATTGCTCGTTGCCGCCGATGGCGTAGATGGCGCGGCCGAACGGCGTGCAATGCGCGACGTAGATGGCGGCGGCCAGTGTCACAAGCGCGATCAAGGCCCCCGGCGAGATGAAGCAGTCGCCAACCGGCAGCTGCGTTTGCGACAACGCGACGAAGAACGGGTCGTCGATGGTAATCGAGTTGATGCTGATCAGGTAGCACAGGCCGCGCGCGAGGAACATGCCGGCCAGCGTGACGATGAACGGCTGCAGTTTGAAGTAGTGGATCATCGCCCCCATCGCCGCGCCGAACAGCGTGCCGATGGCCAGTGCGATGACGATCACCAGCAGCGGCGGCAGGTGCCACGTTTGCAGCATGTAGGCGCTGATCATGGTAGTCAGCGCCAGCACGGAGCCCACCGACAGGTCGATGCCGCCGGACAGGATGACGAAGCTCATGCCGACCGCAATCACCAGCAGGAACGCGTTGTCGATCAGGAGGTTGAACAGCACCTGCAAGGACAGGAAGCCCGGATAAGCGGCACCGCCAGCGCCCAGCAGGACAACCAGCAGGAATACGGTAATCAGCGAAGTAAAGTACGGCGACGAGGTGATAGACGTGCGTGGAAGGCTCATGCTGCTCATTGTTGGCTACCTCCGCGAGCGCCAGGGAAAGCGCGGCGCCACATGGTTTTGAATTCCGCCGACTGCGATACGCAAATCACAAAGACGACCACCGACTTGACCACCATGTTCACTTCCGGCGGCAGGCCAAGAGAGTAGATGGTATAGGTCAGCGTTTGAATAATCAGCGCGCCAATCACGCTGCCGGCCAAGCTGAATTTGCCGCCGGCCAGCGAGGTGCCGCCCAGCGTGACGGCGAGGATGGCGTCCAGTTCCAGCAGCAGGCCAGCGTTGTTGGCGTCCGCGCTTTTGATGTTGGAGGTGATCATCAGGCCTGCCACGCCCGCACAAGCAGCGCAGAAGACATAGACGAAGAAGATCAGCGAGGCTGTCTTCAAACCGGCCAGCCGCGCGGCCACCGGGTTGATGCCGACTGATTGGATGAACAGGCCGAGCGCTGTTTTACGCAGCAGCACTGCGGTCACGATAAAGACGGCGGCAACGATGAACAGCGAGAACGGCAAGCCAAGCAGATAGCCGCTGCCCAGGAAGAAGAACGGCTGGTAGTAGACGGTGATGATTTGGCCGTCGGTAAACAGCTGTGCAAGGCCGCGCCCCGCCACCATCAGGATCAGGGTGGCGACGATGGGTTGCAGGCCGAGACCTGCCACCAGTGCGCCGTTCCATGCACCGCACAGCAGCGCTGCGCCCATGGCGGCGGCCAGCGCGATCCACATCGGGGTGTTGGCCACGTATTCGGGCGTGCCATTGTTCATGACCATGGTGCCGCCGACGAGCATCGCGGCTACGGTTCCGCTGATGGCGACCGTGGCGCCGACCGAGATGTCGATGCCGCGCGTGGCGATCACCAGCGTCATGCCGATGGCCGCAAGAATCAGCGGCGCCGCGCGGTTGGCGATGTCGATCAAGCTGCCGTACAAGTGGCCGTCCTTGATCTCCAGGTGGAAGAAGCCGGGGATCAGGATCAAGTCGATCAACAGCAGGATCGCCAGCGCGGCCAGTGGCCGGAATAATGGGTGATGCACGAACATAGGCAAGCTTGATTTGGTTGGTGCGGCGGCGCGTACGGCGGAACTATGCATGCTGGTCTCCAGCAGCGATTACTTGCAGCACGGAGGTTTCATCCAGCGCACCGCGCGGGTATTCACCGCCGGCTTTGCGGTCGCGCATGACGACGATGCGGTCGCTCACGCGCAGCACCTCGGGCAATTCGGAGGAGATGAACAGGATGGACATGCCTTTCTTGCACAGTGCCGACACGTAGTCCATGATCTCCTGCTTGGCGCGGACGTCGATGCCGCGCGTTGGCTCGTCCAGTATCAGCAGTTTTGGATCGGTGACCAGCCAGCGGGCCAGCAGCACTTTTTGCTGATTGCCGCCGGAGAGCGAACCGATAGGCGTTTCGATGCTAGCGGTTTTGATGCCGAGCGCTTTCACGTATTCTTCCGCCAGTTGCTGCTGGCGTTTGAGCGGGATGGCGCGCATGATGCCAGTGCGGGCTTGCAGGGCGAGGATCAGGTTCTCGCGCACAGAGAGGTCGAGAATAGCGCCTTCGTGCTTGCGGTCTTCGGAACAGAAGCCAATGCCGGCGGCGATGGCGTCGCGCGGCGAGGACAGATTGCGCTCCTTGCCGTCGATGGTGATGGCGCCGCTATCCGCCTTGTCCGCGCCGAACAGCAGGCGGGCTGCCTCGGTGCGGCCGGATCCCAGCAAACCGGCAAGGCCCAGTAACTCGCCTTCGCGGATTTCCAGATCCATCGGCTGCAACGCGCCCCGCCGCCCCAAGCCGACCGCACGCAAGAACGCTTTGAAGCGGCCCTCGCCAGCGACGGCCGTCCCATTCGCGTCGGCGACGCCGCCTGCGGCCGCGTGGCTGGCGGTAGGCTGTGCGCTCGCGGTGGCAGCATCGTTGGCGGCTGGTGCACCGACCATCTTGTTGACTAACTCCACGCGCGACAGGTCGGCGGCCAGGTACTCGCCTTCCCGCTCGCCATTGCGCATCACGGTAATGCGATCCGAAATCGCATAGGTCTGATCAAGGAAGTGCGTCACAAACAGAATCGCCATGCCCTGCTCGCGCAAGCCACGCAACACGCTGAACAGCAAATCCACTTCCTTCTCATCGAGCGAGGAAGTCGGCTCGTCCAGGATCAGCACCTTGGCCGACACCAGCAGCGAACGCGAAATCGCTACCATCTGCTGGATCGCCAGCGGATAGTGTGCGAGCGGCAGCGTCACATCGATCCGAATCTGCATGCGCTCCAGCAGCTCAGTAGCCTGCTTCGCCATGCCGGCCCAATCGATGCGCCCCAGCTTGCGCGGATAGCGTCCGATGAAAATATTCTCCGCCACTGACAAATTCGGGCAAAGATTCACTTCCTGATAAACAGTGCTGATGCCATGGTTCTGCGCATCCAGCGTTGACTGCGGCTGTATCGCCTGCCCCGCCAACAGGATCTGCCCATGATCCGGCGTATAAACACCAGTCAGCACCTTGATCAGCGTCGACTTGCCCGCGCCGTTCTGGCCCATCAGCGTGTGCACTTCACCGGGATACAGATTAAGCGACACGCCATTCAAAGCCTGCACACCGGTGAAAGCCTTGCTGATGCCGCGCAGTTCAAGCACTGGCGCCGGCGCAGAGGAGATGATCGTCATTGCAATCAGTATTTACGGTTCGGGAATTCCTTGGCCGCGACTTCGGCCGGGAACACGCCTTCTTGCGTCACAACGCGCTTAGGTACAGGCTTTCCGGCCACGACATCCTTGGCGATCTGCATCAACTGAGGGCCGAGCAGTGGATTGCACTCCACCGTCACATTCAGCTTCCCGGCGATCATGGCTTCAAATGCGCCCTTCACGCCGTCGATCGAAATCACAATGATGTCCTTGCCCGGTTTCAGGCCAGCTTCCTCGATCGCCTGGATCGCGCCGATGGCCATATCGTCGTTGTGCGCATACAGCACGTTGATCTTCTTGCCCTCGGCCTTGAGGAAGGCTTCCATCACTTCCTTGCCCTTGGCGCGGGTGAAGTCGCCGGTCTGGGAGCGGATCACTTTCAGCTTGGCGTTACCGGCGATGACTTCTTCAAAGCCCTTCTTGCGATCCAGCGCCGGCGCGGAACCGACGGTGCCTTGCAGTTCAACGATATTTAAAACGGCATCGGGGGTTTTCTTTTGACGTTCCACCAGCCAGCGGCCGGCGCGGCGGCCCTCTTCCACGAAGTCCGAACCGAGGAAGCTCACGTACAGCGAAAGATCGCTGACGTTGACCGCGCGGTCGGTCAGAATCACGGGGATGTTGGCGCGCTTGGCTTCGCGCAGCACAGTGTCCCAGCCCGATTCCACCACCGGCGAGAACGCGATCACGTCCACGCGCTGGGCGATGAAGGAGCGGATCGCCTTGACCTGGTTTTCCTGCTTCTGCTGGGCGTCGGCGAATTTGAGGGTGATGCCTTCCTTCTTGGCGGCGTCCTTGATCGAGACGGTGTTCGCGGTGCGCCACTCGCTCTCGGCGCCGACCTGCGAAAAGCCGATCACCAGCGGCTTGGCGGCGAAGGCTGGTGCGCCCAGGGCGGCGGCAGCGGCCAATGCGGCAGCCAGCACGGTTCTACGATTCATCATGGCTAAGTCTCCAAATAGCTGTCAGGTTTTTATTTTTCAGATAAATACTATGAGAATTACAAATATCTATCCAATGATATTTTCGCAGTCTGCAATATCAATTTTGATATGTCAGCGCAGCAAACGCAAGCCGTACAAGCCCCCTGCCACCGAACCTTCGCGGGCCACAAATTTGACTACCAGCCTGCCCGCCACTGCGGCGCCAGCCGGAATGGCGTAGTCGTGGGTGTAAAGTTCCCCAGGAGCAACCGCATCAAGGCGGACTTCGGCCAGCAACCGGTCATTGATTAAGATATCGAAGCGGCGGCCGGCATCTGCTTTTGCATATGTCAGCCGCAGCACGCGGGCTTCGGAGTTTTTATCGGTCAGCTCGTAGCTGAACCAGCCGGTTGCGTGCCGCCAGTGCTTGCCCTTGTTGACGCCCGCGTCGGCGCCTTCGGCCTTGAAGAAGTGATCGGACTCCGGTTGCTGTTCGCCCGGTGCGACTTGGTCGATGGTTTGCGCGTCCAGCGCGAGGCGCTCTTTTTCTGCTTCCGCAGCTTTGGCGCGGCGTTCGGCCAGGCCGTCCTGCGTGGAGTACGGCCAGTAGACCACGTAGCGCGCGTCGTGCACGCGGAAGAATGGGACGAAAGTGGTCGGGCCGGCAGCGGCGCTCTGCACCAGGCCCGGTGCGGTGAAGGTTAACGGGCGGCCTGGGACTGCACGGAAGCGGCCCGCAAAGTTGGCGTTGTCGCTGACCAGCACCGGCGCTTGCTCCAACGGGCATACCGGGCCGCTGGCGATGTGGCCCATGCGGCTGTCGTCGGCCAGATAGTTGAGCTGCTCGCCGGGGAACGGATTGGTTTTCGCGGCCAGCACCACAGGGCCGTGCAGCACGGCGAAGTAGGCCGATTTGTCGGGCATTTGTTCCAGCCGCGTCGTCATCGGCAGGTGGATTTCGACTTTATCGCCATCGCGCCATAGACGGCGCAGGTTCACGTAACGATCCGCGCCGATGGCGGCGGCCATCGGCTTGCCGTTGACTGTCAGGCGCAATGCGCCCTGCTGCACCCACTCTGGATAACGGATCTTCAGCGTGAAGGTCTTATTGCCCTTGATGGTGATGGTGCTGCGGCCTTCATCCGGGAAGCGGTTGGACTGGCGGATTTGCACGCCTTGCTCGCGCCAATCCAGCGTCGATGGGATGAACAGGTTGACGTACAAACTGTCGCCGCGATGGGCGTAGATGAATTCTCCGTATTTGGCATGGCTCTCGATGCCGGAACCAACGCAGCACCACATTGCCTTCTGCGGCTGCGAATACACGCGGTAGTGATTCGGCCGCATCGGCGTGAAGTAGACGAAGCCTCCGCTGTTCGGGTGCTGCGACGAGAGTATGTGGTTGTACAGCGCGCGCTCGTAGTAATCGGCGTAGCTGCCTTTGGCGTCACCGAGGAATAGCAGTTCGGTGAGCTTGAGCATATTGTAGGTGTTGCAGGTTTCCGGGCCTTCCACTTCCTCGATCATGGACGAGTAGTCTTTATCGTCGTGGAAGTGTTCTTTGACGCTGTTGCCGCCGATGGCGACGGTGCGGTGATCGTGGACAGTCTGCCAGAAGAATGCTGCGGCTTTTTGCCAGTCCTTGCGCTGCGTGATGTCGCCAATGCGTTTGAAGCCAATGACTTTCGGGATTTGCGTGTTGGCGTGCAGACCGGTGAGCTGGTCTTTGCCCTGTTCCAGAGGACGCAATATGGCCTGGTGCGAGAAGCGGATCGCCAAGTCCATGTATTTTTGCTGGCCGGTCATTTGGGCGACGTCGGCCAGTACTTCGTTCATGCCGCCATGCTCGCCGCGGAGCATGGATTGCATTTGGTCGTCGGTCAGGTGCGAGCTTAGTTCCAGCGTCCAGTCGCACAGCGCGATCAGCATGGTGCGGGCGTCTTCGCTGCCCGCGTACGTGTAGGCGTCGCGCAGGCCGGCGTAGGTTTTGTGCAGGTTATACCATGGCACCCATTTGCCGTTCACTGAGAAGTTATCGGCGTGGAGTTTGCCTTGCGCGATGTCGTTCCATGCGGCCGCGCCGCCGGGGATGCCGCCGATGTAGCCGTTGCCGTTGGCTTGCTGGCAGCGTTTGAGTTCTGCAATGGCGTAGTTCAGGCGTTCGTGAACTTGCTTGTCGCCGGTGGCGGCGAACATGAGGGCGAGCGCGGACAGATAGTGGCCGCCCATGTGGCCATCAAGGCCACTCGATTCCCAGTTGCCGTACGTGGGCCGCTTGAGCGGCAGGCCGGCTTCGCGCAGAAACGGAGCGAGCAAACGGTCAGCGTCCAGCGCGAGGATGTAGCGCAGGTCGGTCTGCTGGGCTTCCAGAAAAGGACTGGGGCCGAGGCGCACTGCGTTCAGCGGGAACAGCGACAGCTTGCCGGACGTAGCGAGGCCGGCCCCCGCCGCCGCGGCCGGCGCATCGGACGCACTGGCAAGCGCGCGGTGAGACGCGACGGTGGCAGCAGCGCCGGCGGCTAGTTTCAGCGCGCGGCGGCGGGATGGCTGCGCGGACGTCATTACTTCGCTGGCAGCTGGTTGCTGCGGTATTTGTTCAGGTCTGCAGGATCGACCGTCGGCCAGCCGGCGCTGTCGAACTTCATTTCCATGATCTTCAGCTTTTGCAGGTAATTGTCGGCCGTCTCATACGCATGGAGGACAAGGTAGTCCTTGCCGTCCATCGTGTAAGCGCTGTTGTGCCCCAGGCCCTTCCAGTCCTTGTCGCCGGCGATCAGCAGCGAGCCGCCGCCTTTCATCATGTCGATGCCGCTCTTGTCCACATATGGCCCGATTAATTGCTTCGAGCGTCCGACCACCACGTTGTAGGTGCTATCGCCCTTGCGGCAGCAAAGACCAAACGACGCAAACAGGTAATAGTAATCACCCTTCTTGAAGATGAACGGCGCTTCAATCTCGTCCGGCCCTGCCGAGGCGTCGGCGACCGACTTGCTGCGCGACCGGCTGGCAATCGCGTGCCACTCCTGCGGCTCGGCCAAACCAGTCCACTCCTTGTTCAGCTTCACGATTTTCAGCCCGCTCCAGAATGAGCCGAACGACATCCAGGCGTCGCCCTTCTCATCCTGAATCACATTCGGGTCGATGGCGTTCCAGTCATCGCGCAGCGGCACCGATTGGAGCACCATCCCCTTGTCCTCCCACTTGTAGTCAGGCGAGCGCGGATTGAGCGTTTTATTGACTGTGACGCCGATGCCGGACGTATTCTTGCCAAATCCCGAAACGGAATAATACAAATAGTATTGCCCGTTATGGAACTGGATGTCCGGCGCCCAGATATGGTCGTCAAACGTCGGCGCGGCCTTCTTCGCCCATACCGGCTGGCCCTTGAACACTCGGCCCTCCGGCGTCCAGTTCTTCATATCCTTGGAACTGTAGAAAGTGATCCCCGGCCCCGTGCTGAACACGTAGTAAGTATCGCCTTCCTTGGCCATTACCGGATCGTGCACGCTGACTTCCTTGGCCATGCAACCCACCGAAGCCAACGCAAACGTCACCGCCAATAAAACTTGCTTCATTACGAACCTCTTATCAGTTGCCGGTACGCGCGCCCCAAATGGAGACGCCGTCCACCGATTGCGCCGTCCACGTCACCACAAACGCGCTGGCGTTGGTATTCCACTGGCGCGACAGCACGCCAGCGAACGTCCCGGCTGCGCCGAGCGTCAGCGTGATCTTGTTACTGCCGTCATGCTTCCACGTACCGCTGGCCGCACCGGACACCGTGCCATCCGCCTTCAACACCACTTCTTGCGAAGCCTTGATTGCCGTCGAGATGTCCTTGCCGTGATTGATCATCTTATACGTTCCCGCCGCATCGGACGCCGTTACTTCAGCCGACAAGGTAGTAGCGTTTTTGCTCAGCGGCGCGTAGCGGAACGGCGCCACCACCGGCCAGCCATCGGCGTTGATGAACATCTCATGCACGCGGATCTGGTGCAGTTCACCCGTACCAGGGAAACGGGTATGGAAGATCAGGAAGTACTGGCCGGTCGACGCTTCGTAGTAAGCCGAGTTGTGGCCCGGCGATACATAGCCGAGCGGCGTCCCCGTCTCGCCAGCCGCCAGCGCAAACTGGTGATTGCCCATGATCTTCTGACCGTATGGCGCAATGGTCGCATCGTCAAACAGCGGCAGCGCTGGATTCGATTTGACGTTCGCCATATCGTTGCCCTTCGCATCCAGATACGGGCCGTTCGGATTAACCGAGCGCGATACGCGCATGTTATACGCGCCGTTGGCATCCAGGCCGCCGAAGGACGTGAACATGTAGTAGAACTTCGACTGAGGGCTGTACAACACATACGCGCCCTCGATGCGGCTATGATTCCCGCCGATCAGGTGCTTCCCATAGCCCTGCCCCGGCTTCTGCAAACCGGTGGCGGTGTCCATCTCAAGGATGAAGATGCCGCCCGAGTAAGAGCCGTAGATCATCCACAGCTTGCCCTGCTGGTCGAAGAAGGTGTTCGGATCCACCACGTTGGGCATGGTCAGCGCGTCGTAAATCGTAACGCCATCCTCGCCCGGCCCGCCCCAGTTGCCCGACTTGAGCAGGATTTGCTTGCTGACGTACGGGCCTTCCACCTTGTCCGCCACCGCGAGACCCAGTGCCGAGCGCGGGGAGTCGCCTTTGCAAGCGCAGTAGTAGTGATAGAACTTGCCGTCGGCGAGTTTCACCACATCCGGCGCCCACAGATCCGTCACCTGCGCCCATGCGAAGGTATCGGCCAGCGAGGTCACCACATTGTTGAATAGTGGATTAGCCGCGTTGACGCCATCGGCGACCTTAGTCCAGTTCATCAAGTCCGTCGATTTGGCAGCGGCGAGGTGCGAACCAAACACGTAGAACGTGCCGTCCACCTTGATGACGGATGGATCGTGTACCGACGCTTCCGTGAACGTGACTGAAGTTGGCGTTGGCGTTGGCGTTGGCGTTGGCGTTGGCGTTGGTGTCGGAGTGGGCGTAGGAGTCGGCGTCGGCGTAGGCGCGGGTGTTGGCGTAGTCCCGCCGCCACCGCCGCCGCAACCCGCCAACACTAACGCCACGCCGCCGGCGGAAATCACCTTCCGGCGCGTGATGTTGATGTCATCCATATATTTACTCCACTGCGACCACAATCACGGCCTTGGCAGGCACTTTGACCGTCAGCTTGCCATCGGCGCCGGCAGCAGCGCTAAACGGCGCAGGCTTAATCGCTTGCGGCGCTGCGAAGGTGTTATGCGCATCCATCGCAGCGGCGGTCAGCACGCGTCCCTTCACTGCTTTCACAGCTTGGCCCGGAATGTTCAGTGCCACATCGGCCGGCTGATTTGGATTGGTATTCACCAGCGCCACATACAGCTTGCCGTCGGTGCCGCGCGCAGCCGACGCGCTGATCTCAGGGATCTTCACATTGCCGACGCTGTAGTCAGGATTGTTTTGCAGCGAGACAGGCAGCGAGGTCGCATTCTGGAACGGCACATACATCTGGTATGCGTAGTATGTCGGCGTAAGAATCATCTTGTCCTTGTCGGTCAAGATCATCGCTTGCAGCACATTGACCATCTGCGCAATATTCGTCATGCGCACACGATCAGCGTGGGCGTGGAAGATGTTGAAGTTAAGCGCTGCAACCACGGCATCGCGCAGGGTATTTTGCTGGAACAGGAAGCCAGGATTGGTGCCTTTCTCCACGTCGTACCAAGTGCCCCATTCGTCGACGAACAGGCCCAGTTTTTTCTCCGGGTCGTGCTTGTCCATGGCGGCGGTGTTCTTTTGGATGTGGCTCTCCATGCGCAGCGTGTTGGACAGCGTCGAAATCCATTCGTTTTCCTGGAAGCTGGTCGAAGCGCCCTTCACGTCCCATTTACCGGTTGGGATGGTGTAGTAGTGGAAGCTGATGCCGTCGGTTTGTTTTTTCAGCTCCTTGCTCAGCACATCAGACCAAGCCACGTCGTTGTCGTTACCACCGCTGGCGATAATCTTAGGACGATACTGCTTCGGTGCGCGCAGGAAGGTTTCGACCTGCTTGTACAGATCCGAGTAGTACTGCGGGCTCATATTGCCGCCGCATCCCCAAGCCTCGTTACCGACCGCGAAGTAAGCGACCTTGAACGGCTTGTCGCGGCCATTCTTGCGGCGCATGTTAGCCAGCGTGGACTTGCTGTCGGAGGTCATGTACTCGACCCACTCCGACATCTCTTGCGCGCTGCCGGTGCCGAGGTTGCCGTTGACGTAGGCGTCCGCGCCCAGAAGGTCAACCAGGTCGAAGAATTCATGCGTGCCGACGGCGTTGGATTCATCCACGCCGCCCCAGTTGGTGTTGACCTTGACCGGGCGCTTCTCGCGTGGGCCGATGCCGTCGCGCCAGTGGTATTCGTCGGCGAAGCAGCCGCCCGGCCAGCGCACCAGCGGCACCTTGATGTCTTTCAGCGCACCGACCACGTCGTTACGCCAGCCCTTGGTGTTGGGCGTTTTGGATTTAGGGCCGACCCAAATACCTTCGTAGATGCCGGTACCAAGGTGTTCGGCAAACTGGCCATACACATCCTTGTTGATGATCGCGCCCGGCTTGGCGGTGTCGATGGTGAGGCTGACTGGATCGGCAGCAAATACGCCGCCGGAAGCCAGCATGCACAATGCGAACACGCCGCGTTTAATTGGATTCATTCTCGGTCTCCTGTTTTATAGTTGGATGACAAAACCGCCGTGCGGCTTGACGATGACTACTACTTTTTTGCTGGCAGCGATGCTGCGCTGGCTAAAGCTGCGGGGCTGGTCGCCGTCGGTGAAGATGACGCCCTGCTTGTTGCCGACGAAGGACAAGTCCAGCGTCAGCGTTTTTTCCTTGTCCGTGCCGTTGATGCCGGCGATGAACCAGGTGTCGCCGGCACGGCGTGCGATCACAGCGTGCTTGCCAGGATAGCCGTCCACGTAGCGGCTATCGTCCCAGCTGCGCGGCAGGTTTTGCAGGAAGCTTTTCACGTAGGCCGGCGCGGTGGCCATGCCTTCCGGCGTGTCGGCAAAATGCTGGATGCCGGACAGGTACAGCACAGACGTCGCCAGTTCAAAGCCATTGGTGCTGGCGCGCTTGATATTCGGGATGTCGCCGAATACCATCGGCGTGAAGTCCATCGGGTCGAACAGGTTCCGCGTGAACGGCAGCATGGCGGCGTGGCTCGGCATCAGGTCTTGATCCTTCTGTTCGAAGGTGGTGAACTCGAAGCCGCGGATCGCTTCCATGGTCATGAGATTCGGCCAAGTGCGCGACCAGCCGCGCGGTAACGTGGAACCGTGGAAGTTGACCAGCAGGCCGGCATCGGCAGCGTCGCGCAGGATGCCGTTGTAGTAGGCGATCATGGACTGGCCGTCGCCGGCGAAGAAGTCGATTTTCACGCCCTTGATGCCGATGTCGCGCAGGCGCTGGAATTCCTTGACGCGCTGTTCGTGGGTCAGCAGTTTACTTTTTGGCGAGTACTCGGTCTTGTTCCATGCGCCAGACGAGTTGTACCACAGCAGGAGGTCGACGTTTTTGGTGGCGGCGTAATCGGCCAGTTCCTTGACCTTGTCGTAGCCGATCTTGCGATCCCAGTCGGCATCGATCAGGGTGTAATCCCAGTGCATCTGGGCGGCGTAGTCGATAAAGCGCTTTTGCACGTCGTAGACAGTACCGTCGTCTTTCAGGATGGCCCAGCTCCACGAGGCGTGGCCAGGTTTGACGCGCGAAGCGTCAAAGGCGATGGCAGGAGCGGCCAGGTCGGTGCCGAGGGTCGAGTTGGTGACAGTGGCCAGCGAACCGAGTGCGATCACGCGCCACGGTGAGGTCAGTGTTCCCTCCACTTCCGCCATCAGGCCGCCGTTGGTGTAGACCTCTGGCGCCATCGGGTTGCCGATGCTGTATTTGCCGCCGGTGGAGTCGGCTGCAAGGCGCGAGGCTTGCCATGTGCCGTCCATATTGGCTTCGGAGATGGCGAGCCAGTTGCTGCATGCCTTGAACAGGGCTGGGAAGACCCAGCCGGCATCCGTTGGCGCTTTCGTGCCAGCCGGGATCTCCATCTGGTAGTGCTCTTCATAGGATGGATTGGTGTTACTCCAGCCGGTTTGGGCGACCGCCATCGGTTGCAGCCATGCCTTGCTGCCGCTTGGCAGGGCGAAGGTGGTGTGTTCCTGGACTAGCTTTTTCAGCGGCAGCGATGGTTCGGCGACGATGTAGCGGAAGGCTACGCCGTCGTTCGATACGCGGAAGGTGATGTCGATCTTCTGCTGCCTGGCGTTTTGTAACGAATAGGTTTGCTCGTTGGCGCGATAGCTGATATCGCGCTTTTTGCCGACCGCCATTTGGTAATGATCTTCGAGGGTTCGCGGCGCGGAAGCGGCGAGCAAAGTGAGGTCGCTGCTCAGATCCGCGCCGGCGAGTTGCAGGCCAAGATCGGAAGCCAGCAAAACAGGCTTTCCATCGCGGGCGATGGCGTACGTCAGCTTGCCGTCGGCGGCGCGCACGGTGACGGCGACGTGTTTATCGGGGCTGTGCAGCGCCAGCACGCCTGGCTGGGCGGCTTGCGCTGCGGCGGGCGCTATGACTGCGGCCACGCTGGTCAGCGCGGCGGCGATGGTTGTCTTCACCATGTTCCTACCATTTTCTATGGTTGCTATACCCCGCCGCATCAACGTGCGGTGTCTCCGGGGGCGAACAGTGCTACTTACTGCAAGCGGTTTATACCCAGCCTGCGTCGACGATGAACTCTTGAGCGGTGCACATGGCGCCGTCATCGGCGGCCAGGAACAGCACCATTGACGCCACGTGCTGCGGCATCAATTTATTCTGCAAGCACTGATTGCGCTTGATGTCCTGCTCACCGGCGTCGTCCAGCCACAGGTCGATCTGGCGTTGTGTCATCACCCAGCCCGGCGTGACGGTGTTGACGCGAATACCGTGTGCGCCGAACTCGCGGGCCAAGCCGCGCGTCAGGCCATGCACAGCGGCCTTGGTGGTCGCATATGCTGGATAGCCCGCGTTCTTCACGTGCCAGGAAATCGAGCCAACATTGATGATCGAACCAGCGCCCTTCTTCTTCATGCCTTCCAATACCGCTTGGCAGGTGAAGAACATCGGACGCTGGTTGACGGCGATGCACTTATCCCAGTATTCGGGCGTGACTTCGGCGGTGTCGTGGCGCTGGTCGTTGGCGGCGTTGTTGACGAGGATGTCGAAGTCGCCAACCAGGCCCGCCAATTCGGCCATGGTGGCCTGCAATGCCGGAATGTCTGTAATGTCGCACTGGCGGAACAGCGGTTCGGGATAGCCTGCTTCTTTCACGCGGCGGATCAATGCGTGGCTGGCATCGACGGCGATATCGACAAAGGCGACTTGCGCGCCCTGCTCCGCAAAGGAAATCACCATCGCTTCACCGATGCCGGTGCCGCCGCCAGTAATGAATACGCGCTTACCGCGCAAGCTGCCAAACTTGGCCAGTTGAGTCATACAGTCTCCGGTTTGTTTTTTTTAGTTGCGAGTCAATTCGCCATCGCGGCGCAGCCATTTGGCCGA
Source organism: Duganella rivi (assembly GCF_009857435.1). Lineage (GTDB taxonomy): Bacteria > Pseudomonadota > Gammaproteobacteria > Burkholderiales > Burkholderiaceae_D > Rugamonas > Rugamonas rivi. The sequence goes on along the minus strand of NZ_WWCK01000002.1, from coordinate 814,929 downwards.
GCCGTTGTCGCGCAGGACTTCAGGCAGCAAGGCTTGCGACAGGTTCTGGTAGCACACCGGACGCAGGAAGCGCGTGATTGCGCCCGTACCGACCGAGGTGCTGCGCCCATCCGAGGTCGATGGGAACGGGCCGCCGTGCACCATCGCGCTGCACACTTCCACGCCGGTTGGATAGCCGTTGGCCAAGATACGGCCAACCTTGCGTTCCAATACCGGCAGCAGCGCTTGCGCAGCTTCCAGATCGCCTTCGTCCATTTGCAGCGTGGCGGTCAGCTGGCCTTCCAGCTTGTCCGTAACAGCGCGCAGCTCGGCCACGTCCTTGCACACCACCAGCAGCGACGCCGGGCCAAAAACCTCTTCCTGCAAAGCGTGCTGCGACAAGAACGCATCAGCCGACGACACGAAGAACGCCGGAGCGCCCTTGCCTTCCGCCTGCGGCGCCAAGGCCAGCGTCTTCACATCCGTATGCTCCGCCAGCTGATTCACACCGCGAGCGAAATTACCTGCAATCCCCGGCGACAGCATCGAGCACGCCGCACCACCAGCCAGCGCCTGCGACGCAGCAGCGGTAAAGCGATCCAGGTCAGGGCCGGCCAAGGCCAGCACCAAACCAGGATTGGTGCACATCTGCCCCACGCCCAAAGTCAGCGAGGCAGCGAAACCGGCGGCGATATCTTCCGCGCGATTCTTCAGTGCCTGCGGCAGCAGGAACACCGGATTGATCGAACTCATTTCGGCATACACCGGAATCGGCACCGGGCGCGCAGCCGCAGCGGCCATCAGCGCCAAGCCGCCGCCGCGCGAACCGGTAAAGCCAACCGCCTTGATGGCAGGATGGCGCACCAGCTCAATGCCGAGATCATTGCCAACGCCGGTCAGCAGCGAGAACACGCCGGCAGGCAGGCCGCAAATCTCAACCGCTTTAACGACTGCGCGCCCCACCAGCTCCGAAGTGCCTGGATGCGCAAAGTGCGCCTTCAGCACCACCGGGCAGCCGGCAGCCAGCGCCGACGCGGTATCGCCGCCTGCGACAGAAAAAGCCAACGGGAAGTTACTGGCAGCGAAAACCGCCACAGGGCCAAGGCCGATCATGCGCATGCGCAGGTCGGGACGCGGCGGCGTCCGATCCGGCAGCGCTTTGTCAAAGCGCACATCGTGCCAGGAGCCTTCGCGCAGCAAGTTGGCAAACAGTTTGAGCTGGCCGACGGTGCGGGCGCGCTCGCCCTCCACACGTGGACGCGGCAGGCTGGTTTCAGCCATGACGCGTTCGATCAACACATCGCCGAGTTCCATAATTTGGTCAGCAATGGTTTCGAGGAAGACCGCGCGCTTTTCGTCGCTCAGCGCGCGGAAGGTATCGAAAGCTTCATCAGCCAGGCGGCAAGCCCGGTCAATCTGCGCCGCATCCACGGTACGGAATTCGGGCTCGATTACCTGCTGCGTGGCCGGGTTGTAAGCGCGGACGCCCGCGCCGGTGCCTTTAACGGTCTGACCGCCAATCAGTGCATCGCCGGAGATGATCATAATGCCTTCACCTTGGCGACTTCGGTTTTGAATACGGCCAGTTTGTTGCGCAGCGCCGGGCCGAATTGCGGCGATTCGATTTCAAACGTTTCACCCGGCTGCACCGAGATGTTATCGGCCACGCTCAAGGTCGCGGTGCCGAAGAAGTGCACATGCACGTCGCCCGGACGCTTGAACAGCGCATACTTGAAGTGGTGATGCTCAAGATTGGCGATGGTGTGCGACATATTCTGCTCGCCGCTGAAGAACGGCTTCTGCCAGCGTACCTTGCCCTCTTTATCGTAGATGCGCGAGGTGCCCTCGATGCTGGCCGGCGCCTCGCCCACCAGCAGCGCCGGGCCAAGGCCGCAGACGCGCAGTTTGGAATGCGCGAGGTACAGGTAGTTCTGGCGCTCGGTCACGTGATCCGAGAACTCGTTACCGATGGCGAAGCCGACACGGTAAGGCTGGCCGTCGTCGCCGATCACATACAGGCCGGCCACTTCCGGCTCTTCACCGCCGTCCAGCGCGAAGTCCGGCATATTCAAATCCTGGCCGCTGGCTGCAACGATCGAGCCGTCGCCCTTGTAGAACCATTCCGGCTGCACACCCGCCGTACCTGGCGCAGGCTTGCCGCCTTCAACGCCCATGCGGAACATCTTCATCGAATCGCTCAGCGATTCAACATCGCCGCCGATTTTCTTGTGCATGGCGTCGCGGGTGTCGGCGCTGCCCAAGTGGGTCAGGCCGGTGCCGGTAACGTAGGTGTGCGCATCGTCGCTGTGATCGAGCGGCGACAGCAGGCGGCCTGCCGCCGCAACGGCTTCAAACGAGGTGGTTTGCGCGCCGATGGCTTTTTCCGCCAGCGCAGCCAGGCCAACCGACTTACGGATCGCATCCTGGGCCAGCGCGTAAGTGGTGCTGTAGCCGTCGATGATGCGGATGGTTTTATCTTCCAGCACGCCGACCTTGCGCGCGCCTTGTTCATTTTTAAATTGTACGAGTAGCATGAGGAGTCTCCGGGATTAGTGCGAGTGGCGCGGCACGGCCGAACCGCGCTTGCCGACCAGGAAGTCGAAGTCGCAGCCTTCGTCGGCTTGCAGCACGTGTTCGATGTACAGCTGCTGGTAGCCGGTCTTCGGCCCCGGTGCGCTGCCTTGAACGCGGACAGCCTGGCGTGCCGCCATTTCTTCGTCCGAAATCTCCAGATTCAATTGACCGCCTGCGCAGTCCAGCGTGATGTAGTCGCCGTCTTTGACGATGCCCAGCGGGCCGCCTGCCATGGCTTCCGGCGCTACGTGCAGCACCACGGTGCCATATGCCGTACCGCTCATGCGCGCATCCGAGATACGCACCATGTCTTTCACACCGGCTGCCAGCAACTTCGGCGGCAGGCCCATATTGCCCACTTCCGCCATGCCTGGATAACCTTTCGGGCCGCAGTTTTTCATCACCAGGATGGAGTCTTTATCGACATCCAGATCAGGATCCATGATGCGCGACTTGTAGTGTTCAAAGTCTTCAAACACCACGGCCTTGCCGCGATGCTGCATCAGTTCCGGCGTCGCTGCCGATGGTTTTAGCACCGCGCCGCGCGGCGCCAGGTTGCCGCGCAAGATGCAGATGCCGCCGTCCTTGCGGATCGGGTTATCCAGCGTGCGGATCACTTCTGCGTCGTAGATCGGCGCGTCCTGGCAGTTTTCCCAGATAGTCTTGCCGTTGACGGTCAGCGCGTTCGGATGCGGCAGGATGTTACCGTCGCCCATGCGGCGGATCACGCCCGGCAGGCCGCCGGCGTAGTAGAACTCTTCCATCAGGAAGCGGCCCGAAGGCAGCAAGTCGACGATGGTCGGGGTGCCGCGGCCTACGCGCGTCCAGTCTTCCAGTTCCAGATCGACACCAATACGGCCGGCGATGGCCTTCAAGTGGATCACGGCGTTGGTCGAACCACCGATAGCGGCATTGACGCGGATCGCGTTTTCAAAATTCTCTTTGGTCAGGATCTTCGACAGCTTCAGATCCTGCTTCACCATCTCCACGATGCGGATGCCGGACATATGGGCCAGCACGTAACGGCGCGCATCCACGGCAGGGATGGCGGCGTTGTGCGGCAGCGAGGTGCCCAGCGATTCGGCCATGCAGGCCATGGTCGATGCGGTGCCCATGGTGTTGCAAGTACCGGCAGAACGCGAGTGGCCCGCTTCCGCGCCAATGAACTCGTGCATCGAGATTTCACCGGCTTTAACTTGTTCATGCAGCTGCCAGACAGCGGTGCCGGAGCCGATATTTTTGCCGTTCAGTTTACCGTTCAGCATAGGGCCGCCGGTAACGACGATGGTCGGGATATCCACCGAGGCAGCGCCCATCAGCAGCGCCGGAGTGGTCTTGTCGCAGCCGACCAGCAGCACCACGCCGTCCATCGGATTACCGCGGATCGATTCTTCCACGTCCATCGACGCCAGGTTACGGGTCAACATGGCGGTTGGACGCAGGTTCGATTCGCCATTGGAGAAAACTGGGAATTCAACTGGGAAGCCGCCGGCTTCGTAGATGCCGCGCTTGACGTGTTCCGCCAGCTTGCGGAAATGCGCGTTACAAGGAGTCAGTTCAGACCAGGTGTTGCAGATGCCGATAATCGGCTTGCCTTCAAATTCGTGATCAGGGATGCCCTGATTCTTCATCCAGCTACGGTACATGAAGCCGTTTTTGTCTTGCGTACCAAACCACTCGGCGGAGCGCAGCTTCACCTTTTTGTCATTCTCAGACATGCATTTCTCCTCAGTTTTTCCTGTGCGGGGACGTGAATATCATGCCCCCGCATCGATAAGGCATACTAAGGCGGACTGAGATAACTTTCCAATAAATTGTTTATCGATATCGATACCGAAATTGATATGACTAAGCGATACTGAACTTGTAAGCCATGACCGTGGTGTACTCCTCACCCGGACGCAAAATGGTCGATGGAAAGTCAGGACGATTCGGCGAATCCGGGAAGTGCTGCGGTTCGAGGCAAATGCCGCTGCGATAACCGTAGATGCGCCCTTTTCCCTTGATCGAGTCGCCGAGGAAGTTCCCGCTGTAGAACTGGATGCCAGGCTCCTGCGACAGCACTTCCAGCACACGGCCCGACGAGGGATCGAACACGCGGGCCGACACTTCCAGCTTGCCCGGCTCCGATTTATTCAGTACGAAGTTGTGATCGTAGCCCGCGCCGTAGCCCAGCTGCTCATCCTTTTGATCGATGCGTGCACCGATGTCGGTGGCGGTGCGGAAGTCGAACGGCGTGCCGGCCACCGGCGCCGGCGGGCCGTCCGGGATCAGGCCCGCATCGACCGGCGTGTACGCGTCGGCCGGAATGGTCAACTCGTGGCCGAGAATATCGCCATGGCCGGCCAGGTTAAAGTAAGCGTGATTGGTCAGATTCATCGGCGTGGCCTTGTCGGCAACGGCGTGGAAGGCGATACGCAATTCGTTATTGTCGCGCAGTTCGTAGATGGCGGTGACTTCGGCGGTGCCGGGATAGCCTTGGTCGCCGTCTATGCTCAGATAAGTCAGGATTACACCGACCGACTTCGGCGTGTTGAAGGTTTCGGCCTCCCACAGCTGGCGATGGAAGCCACCGCTGCCGCCGTGCAGGTGATTGGCGCCGTTGTTCACGTCCAGCTGGTAAGTCAGGCCGTCCAGCGTGAAGCGGCCGTTGGCGATGCGGTTGCCGTAGCGGCCCACCAGCGCACCGAAGAAATGCGACTCGCCCAGATAGGCGTCGACGTTATCGTAGCCGTGGCAGACATCGGCCAGCACGCCGTCGCGATCCGGCACGTGCAGTTCCACGATCACGCCGCCAAGGTTGCTGATCTTGGCGATCATGCCGTTGGCGTTGGTCAGGGTGTAAAGCGTGGCCTCGCGGCCGTCGGGCAGTTTGCCAAATGGGGATTCAGTGATCGTTGCTTGCATGTTGACTCTCTAATGACAAGGCGGCCGAGAGGTTCCCCTGCTCGGCCGCCGGAATTGGTGCGTTCGCGCGGATGATCAGGCGATCGACGGCTTTCCGAATACGGGCATACCCTGCTCGTCCCACTTCAGCGGTTTAACGTAGGTGTGACGGTCTGGATTCCACAGCGGGTCGCCGATAATCTCAGTGTAGGTGCGTGCATGATAAACCAACATCACGGTTTCGCCATCATCTCCAACCGTGAAGCTGTTATGGCCGGGGCCATAGACTTTGTGATCGAAGCAGGTCTGCAGCACCGGCTCTTTCGATTTGGTCCACGATGCCGGATCCATCACATCGGCGTTTTCGTCCGCCCACAGCAGGCCCATGGCGTAGTTCTCATCCGTGGCGCTGGCCGAATAGCTGAGGAAGATTTTGCCGTTCTTTTTCAGGATGGACGGGCCCTCGTTGACCCAGAAGCCGCGGATCTCCCAATCGAATTCCGGCTTGCTCAGCATGACCGGCGCACCGCCCAGCTGCCACGGCGTTTTCATCGGCGCGATGTAGATGTTGGAATTGCCCTCGATGGCGTTGTCCTTCTGCGCCCACACGTAGTACAGCTGGCCCTTGTGGGTGAAGGTGGTGGCGTCAAGGCAGAAGGTGTCGATGCCGGTATCGATCTGGCCCTTGAACTCCCACTCGCCTTCCAGCGGATTGGCGGCGGCGGTGCTGATCGCGTACATGCGGTGCTGGAACAGCTTGTACTTGATCTCGCGGCTAGGCGCGGCGGCGAAGTAGACGTACCAGGCGCCGTCGTTGAAGTGCAGTTCCGGCGCCCAAATCAATTCGCTGTAAGGGCCGGTGTCAGGCTTGTACCAGACGTTGACCTTCTCCGCATCGGCCAGGCCGGCGATGGTTTTCGCGCGGCGCAGTTCAATGCGGTCGTACTCCGGCACCGAGGCGACGAAGTAGTAATAGCCATCGGTGTGGCGGTAGATATGCGGATCGGCGCGCTGCTCGATCAGCGGAGTGAGGATGTTTTCCATTTCAATTTCCATAAAATTAGACTGCCACATAGCCTTTCGCTCCCATCTCCTGTTTGACCTGCGCGTAGTAGCCGTCGTTGATACGGTACTTGAACATCAACAGGCCCATGACGGTGTGGAAGAAACCAGGAATTAGCGTCATCATCAAGACGATGCCGTGCAATGCGAACGCGGTTTGCTCCACGTTAGGCACATAGGCGAAGTACGCCAGCAGTTGTCCAACCACGATGCCGGCGATACCCATGCCCGCCTTCTGGCACACCGAAATGCCGCCGAAAGCGAAGCCGGAAACGCGTTTGCCGGTCTTGACCACGCCGTAGTCGATGGTCTCGGCGATGGCTGACCAGAACACCGGCGCATGCAAGTCCACCACAAAAGACAGCAGGAAGTACAGCGCAAACGCCAGCACCACGTCGCCCGGCTTGACGAAGAAGTAGATCGCGGCGCTGATCACGCCTACCGCGATCTGCGTCCAGCGGAACAACTTGATCTTGCAATAGAACTTGGTGATCCAGGTCGAAGCGATCATCGACAAGATGGCCGCCACCACGCCGGTGGAAAGGAAAGCCGAGATGGTGGCCGCGTCGGCGTGCAGATAATACTTGGCGTAGTAAATCGCCACCGAGCCGCGCAGCACGTAACCCACGGTGCCGGTCACGCACACACCGCACAGAATCAGCCACTGGTCATTGCGCACCAAGACCTTGATCTGCTCCCACAGCGGCTGGCGCTTGATCTCGTGCTGGACGCGTTCCTTCGTCGTGAAGAAGCAGAACAGGAACAGCGCCACGCCCATCGCCGCCATCACGGCCATGGCCAACTCGTAGCCGGCGGCCGCATTGCCGTTGCCGAGACGTTCGGACAGCAACGGCACAATCACTGTCACCATGAAGGCGCCGATCTTGGCGAAGAACAGGCGGTAGCCGTTGGCCGACAAGGTCTCCTGCGGATCTTTGGACAGCACGCTAGGCAGTGAGATGTAAGGAATGCCGACGCCTGCCGTCATGATGGTCATGATGATGTAGGTCGAGTATGCCCAAACCAGCTTGGCGCTGTAGCCCCAATCCGGCGTAAGGAAAACGAAGAACACGCTGACGCCGTAAGGCACGGCCAGCAACAGCAGCCATGGACGATAACGCCCCCAGCGCGTGGTGATGCGGTCGGTGATCTGGCCCATCACCAGATCCGCCATCGCGCCGACAAATTTGACGACACCGAACATCAGCGCCAGATCAGTGGTCTTCAAGCCGTAGATATCGGTGTAGAAGAAGGTAATGATCAGCATCATCGACGAGATCACCACGTTCAGCGCCATATCGCCCGCGCCAAAACCGATTTTCTCCAGCACCGACATTTTTTGATTCGACATCGTGATTACCTCAAAGTGCGAGGCCGCGCCCTCGCTCAAGCGGGGACGCGGCCATTAAAGAGCAACGAACTTAGATCTTCCAGTTCAAGAACAAGCCTACCGAGCGATCATACTTGCGCGTATCGCGTGGATACAGTGCCTTGTTAGTCCAGTAGTCGGTGTACTTGAAGTTGAGCAGATTGGTGCCGGTCAGCGTGATCGACGTATTCTCGTTGATCTTGTAGCCCAGCGAACCATCCAGCGACGACATCGCCGATGCGATCAAGTCCAAGCCTGGGCCGCCGTCATTGTAGACCTGCGTGAACTTCGAGCGCCAGTTGTAGGCCAGACGGGCCGACACGCCGTACTTCTCGTACAGGCCAACCACGTTGTACGACCATTTCGACATGCCGGCAAACGGTTTGCCGTTCAAGTCTGGATTGCTCGACGAGCTGGTTTCTCCCTGGGTGTAGGTCGCATTCGCCTCCACGCCGAAGCCGCCCAGCCAACCCGGCAGCTTGTCGAAGAAGGAGCGGTACGATACCTCGGCGCCTTGCAGGTAGCCGTCATCCGTATTGAACGGACGGGTGGTGTCAAAAGTCACGCCGTTGAAAGTCTCCTTCACCACCTTGTTCATGATGTAGCCTTTGAACTCGTGGCGGAACAACGCGAGGCTGGCCATGCCGGTCGATGAGAAGTAGTATTCGAGCGAACCGTCGTAGTTACGCGCCGTGAATGGCTTCAAGTCTGGATTACCGCCCGACGCCGTCGCCAGCACCGTGGTGCCGTTAGGCGTGATGTACGCGGTGCCCGGATTCAGTTGTGCGAAATCTGGACGGGTCAGCGTCTTGGTCACCGAGAAGCGCGCAATCACGTCATCGCGCAGCGACGCCTTGAAGTTAGCGCTCGGCAGGTAGGACGTATCGCTCGACGTTTTCGACGTCAGCACATAGGCGCCGTTGGCCTGCGAATTACCGAGCAAGTCCGAATCGGTCTTGGTGATACGCATGCCGATCGTGCCGTCGATAGGAATGCCGGCGGTCTCCCAGCCCAGGTGCGCTTTGCCGTACAAGGCGTAGTTCTTTTCTTCGTCGGCGAAGAACGAGCCCGGATCGATCGCCTTGGCGGCGCTGCTGCCGGTGACGGCCTTGCGCACATCGGCGGTGTTGGAAATCAGGTAGCTGGCGCACGGCGTGTACCACGAGGTCGTGCCCCAGTTGTTTTGCATCTGCGCGGTGCAGTTCATGCCCGGCAGCGAGCTAGCTTGCACACCGGCCGGCGCCGGCACCGAACCTTCGAACGACTTGATCGAGGCGGCGGTACGCTTGGCGGCGCGCACACCGAAGCCGAAGTCCTTGAACAAGCCCTCATCCTGCAAGGTGTACGTGCCATCGGCGCGCCAGTCGGTCGAAGCGCCTTGGTCGTGGCCGTAACGGTCGAACAGCGCCTGCAGGTTGTACTTGGTCGGATCGTTCAGGTTCATGCCGCCGTAAGCCACGTAGGAGCTGCCGCCGACATTGGTGTTCACCGTGGCGTTAGGTACTGTGGTGAGCGTATCGAGAATAGGATTCTGCCAATCGAAATCCGACAGCGTGCGGGCGATCTCGCTGCTCAGGCGCAGGCCTGGCGCGGCGTTCCAGCGGCCGCCGATGGCGTGCTGCTGGGTCACGTTGCTGGCGCGGTTGGCCTGGGTCGACATGATGGTGTTGACGTTGTGCGAATTCAGCGTTTGCAGCTGGTCGGTGCCCGGGATCTTGGTGGCGCTCATTTGATCGCCAGGGCCCCACCATGGCAGGCCGACAAAGAAATCGGTCTCGAAGTTGTTCAGATAGTGCGAGCTCAGGCCTTCTGCATAAAGCTCAACGTCGCTGTTCGGCTTCCATTGCAAAGCGTAGTTGGCGGCACTGCGGCGACGGTCGCCCTTAATGCTTTCGAGGCCGACCAGGTCAGGGCCGGTCAGCTTGGGCAGCAGCCAGCTCTTGTCAATCGGCTTGGTGTTGAACACGCGTTCTTCGGTGTAGTGATTGCGCAGATACGATACGCCGAACAATGCACCGAATTCACCGATGTCGGTTTTCCAGCGGTTCGAGATCATGCCGCTGACATTCGGGTCGGTGCGCTCGGCCAGCGAGTTGTTGGTGGCGCCGCCATTGACCACGGCGGTGAAGCCCTTGAAGTCGAACGGACGGTTAGTGCGCACGTCGATCACGCCGGCGATGCCGCCTTCCGGCAAATCGGCGCTCTGCGATTTGTACACGTCCACGCGTTGCAGCATGGTCGATGGGATATCGGCCAACTGGATGTAGCGGCCGATGGTGCTGAACATCTCGCGGCCATTCAGCAGCGTGGCGATACCTGGCAGACCACGAATCAAAACCGTGTTGGCTTCGCCGCCGTCGCGGCGCACTTGCACGCCGGTGACGCGGGCCAGCGTTTCGGCCACGTTCGTATCCGGGAATTTGCCGATGTCGTCCGCGACGATGGAGTCGATCACATTGTCGGCATCCTTCTTGATCTTCTGCGCGCTCTGCGCGGCGCGGCGCACGCCGGTCACAGTGACGGTGGACTGCTCGGACACTTCGGCTGCCGGGGCGGTGGACGCTTCTTGCGCCAGAACTGGGAAGGCGCTCAACAGGCCTGCGGCGGCCAGCACGGCGACGCCGGATTTCAGGACGAGACGATGCTTTGCCTGAGGCTCGCAAGCCCCGGATACGTTGTAGTTCATAGGTCTCCAGTGTTATCTGTTTTCTAGAGAGCTGCGTGATAGCAGTTCTCGGTAACAAATCTTAGGGGCTGGAGAAAAAACAAACCAATCAATTTTTGGCGATTTTCGATACCGAAAAAGATATCGAGGCCAGTGGAAGCGCTACCTCACTTGCAACAGTGAACTAAGTCGTTGCAAATTTGCACCACCTGATACCAGAAAGATAAAACTACTTTCATTTTGGACAGTGGCTGCTAATCTGAAAGCCGCAGTACACGAACTCAACCGGGAGAAAAATATGAGTAAAAAACAACAGCTGCTAGGCGCGCTGGCGCTGACAACACTGGTAACGGTCGGACAAATCAATCCGGCCCACGCCGCAGCACCGAGTTATACCTTCGATCAAAACACTTCCTGCGGCACCTGGTGCTACCACGATCCCAACTACACCAAGCTCACTGACGGCACGGTTGGCAATCGAGGATGGGCCTACAACGAGGGCAAGGAATGGGCCGGCTGGCTGGGCGTACCAAGCGTGAACATCACCTTCCAGTTTGCCTCGGCGATGAACTTCTCATCGGTCAGCGTTGGCAGCACGCAGGATAACTTGGGCGACGTGGTGCTGCCCTCCTTCGACCTGTGGGCTTATGTGGGTAGTAGCTGGGTACATCAGGCCACCATCAGCAACCCTGCCAGCAGCAGCAACGACGCCAGCCCTTACGACTCCGGCCCGCACGCGTTCTACACCTTCACAGGCCTGAGCGTGACCGCCGACCAGCTGCGCATCACGGCGACACCAGGCGTCCCCGGAAGCTGGATGTTCGTCGATGAAGTCACCTTCAACGCCACACCGGTGCCAGAACCCACCACTTGGGCCATGCTGCTGGCAGGCCTGGGCCTGGTTGCCGGCGCGCGCCGGCGCTCCAGGCGCTAGACCTACTGGAACGCCACCTCGGTGAAGCTGCGCAGTTTGCGGGAGTGGAGTTTGTCCACGCCCAAGGCGCGCAGCAGTTCCATCGCGCGGATGCCGATGCGCAGGTGCTGGTCGACGCGGTCGCGGTAGAACTGGTTGGCCATGCCCGGCAGCTTGATCTCGCCGTGCATCGGCTTATCGCTCACGCACAGCAGCGTGCCGTAAGGGACGCGGAAGCGGAAGCCGTTGGCCGCAATCGTCGCGCTTTCCATATCGAGCGCAATCGCCCTGCTTTGGCTGAAGCGGCGCTCCGGCGTCCGCTGCGGCATCAGTTCCCAGTTGCGGTTGTCGGTGCTGGCCACTGTCCCGGTGCGCATCACGCGCTTGAGATCATGGCCGGTCAGTTGCGTGACTTCCGCCACCGCCGCCTCAATCGCTACCTGCACCTCGGCCAGTGGCGGAATCGGCACCCACAGCGGCAGGTCTTCATCGAGCACGTGATCTTCGCGCACGTAGCCGTGTGCCAGCACGTAGTCGCCCAGTTCCTGCGTGTTGCGCAGGCCCGCGCAGTGGCCCAGCATCAGCCATGCGTGCGGACGCAGCACCGCAATGTGGTCGGTGATGGTCTTGGCATTGGCCGGGCCGACGCCGATATTGACCATTGAGATGCCGGTGCCGTCGGCGCGTATCAGGTGATAACCCGGCATTTGCGGCATGCGCGGCGGCGCGGCGCCCAGCGCGTCGCCCGGCTGCACCGACTGGCCCACGCGGCGCGTGACCAGGTTGCCTGGTTCAACGAAGGCGATGTAATCGTCACCCGGCGCGTCGGATGGATTGGCCATCAGCTCATGTCCAAGCCGGATAAATTCGTCGATATAGAACTGGTAGTTGGTGAACAGGACAAACTTCTGGAAATGCTCGCACGAAGTGCCGGTGTAGTGGCGCAAGCGTAGCAGCGAGTAGTCCACGCGCGGCGCGGTGAACAGCGATAGCGGCTGTGCTTCGCCCGGCGGCGGCTCGTGGGTGCCGTTGGCGATGCCGTCGTCCATTGCCGCCAAATTAGGCAGGTCGAACACATCGCGCATCAGCAGGCGGCGTTCTGCGGTCAGGCTGCCTTCGATGTGCTCATGTTCGGCGAACGAGAAGTGAATCGGAATCGGCTGCGAACTGGTGCCGACTTCAATCTTGACGTGGTGGCTGCCGTGATTCTTCAGCAGCAGTTTGAATTGCTGGAGGTAGTAGCGCGCGAACAGGTCGGGCCGCGTCAGCGTGGTTTCGTAGGTGCCTGGGCCGGCCACAAAGCCAAACGCCAACCGCGAATCGGCGCGCGCCACGGTATCCGTGTGAACCCGCACAAACGGGTAGCAGGCGCGCACGTGGTCACCGACGTTTTCTCCGGCCACAAAGCGCTTCATCGCGTCGCGCAGGTAAGCGATGTTGGTGTCGTAAATGGCCTGCACTTGGTCATAAGCCGCTTGGGCGTCGTCAAACTGCATGGGGGCGATGAATGGGCGGTGCGTAGACATGCGACTCCTTTAGTTTCGGCTCGTATGTCCTATTGTAAAGGCTGTAAGCAGAACTTGCATTCATCCCCTAGGGGAACCATCTGTCGTACCGTACAATGGCGCCCTGACACCACACTTAGTTTCAGCATGACTCAACCTGTAACACCATCCAACCCAGATCTTCTTTTCGGCCCTCAGCAGGAGGATTTGCTGCGCGAGGAGATCCTGGCCGATTTGCTGGAAGCCAGCGCCGCGCGTAATCCCGATCAAGTGGCGCTGATCTTCGGCGACCGCGCGCTGACTTACGGTGAATTGAATGCGCAGGCAGATTTGGTGGCGGCGCGCTTGATCGCGGCCGGCGTGCAACCGGGCCAGATTGTCGGCCTGTGGCTGCCGCGCGGAATTGAGCTGCTGGTGCTGCAAGCCGGCATCGCCAAAGCCGGCGCCGCGTGGCTGCCGGTGGATGAAGATACGCCGGTTGAGCGCTTGCAGGTTTGTCTTGATGACGCGGACGGCGTCGGCGTGCTCACTTGCGCCGCGTTTGCGCCACGCTTGGCCGATATCGCGGCCAGCGGCCGTGGCGTGTGGACGGCGGAGGCGCTGCTTGCACCGGCTGCTGCCGGCGAAGTGCTGGCGCGTCGCGGTGCTGTGTCGCCGGACGTTCCGGCATATGTGATTTACACCTCCGGCTCGACCGGCAAGCCGAAAGGGATCCTGATCACCCAGCGCAGCATCTGCCATTTCCTGCGCAGTGAAAACGCGGTGCTGGGCGTGCATGGCGGCGACAAGGTTTACCACGGCTTCTCGGTAGCCTTCGATATGTCGTTTGAAGAGATTTGGATTGCCTACCTGGCCGGCGCCACGCTATGGATTGGGCCGAAGGAAATCAGCGGCGATCCTGAAACGCTGCCGCGCATGCTGGAGCAGAACGGCGTGACCGTGCTGCACGCGGTGCCGACGCTGCTGGCCTTATTCAATCAAGAGGTGCCGAGCCTGCGCTTGATTAACCTCGGCGGCGAGGCCTGCCCGGAGTCGCTGGTGCAGCGCTGGTCGCGCGAAGGCCGGCAGATGTTCAATACCTACGGCCCAACCGAAGCCACCGTCTCCGCCAGCCTCGCGCGCCTGCAACCGGGCCAGCCAGTGACGATCGGCACGCCGCTACCCAACTACGGCCTGCTGGTCATCGACGCCAACGTCGAGCAAGGCCTGCGCCTGCTGCCGCGCGGCGAGGTCGGCGAGTTGTGCATCACCGGCCCCGGACTCGCCGCCGGTTATCTCGGCCACCCCGACCTCACGGCAGAGAAGTTCCTGAACAATCCATGGTCTGCCGGCGCACACGACGCGCGCCTGTACCGCACCGGCGACCTTGCCCGCATCGGCGTCGACGGCGAAGTGGTATGCCTCGGCCGCGCCGACGACCAAGTTAAAATCCGCGGCTTCCGCGTAGAACTGGGCGAAATCGAAGCCCTGCTGGCGCAACAAGCCGGCGTGGGCACCGTCGCTGTCCTGCTGCGCAAAGACGATGGCATCGACCAACTGGTCGCCTACATCGTGCCGGAAGCCGCCGCACCCGATCCACGCGAACTGCGCACCGCCCTCGCCGCCAAGCTGCCACCCTACATGGTTCCCGGCCGCTACGAAATGCTGGACGCCATGCCGCGCCTGACCTCCGGCAAAATCGACCGCAAGACACTGAAGGCGACCCCACTGAGTGCACCGCCAGCCGGCAGCGCCGAGGACTCCGACCTGCCCGAAACACCAGCCGAAGAAGCCCTGTTCGCGGCACTGGCCAAGCTATTCCCCGGCCAGGCCATCCAGCGCAACGCCGACTTCTTCACCGATTTGGGCGGCCACTCCTTCTTCGCCGCCCGCCTGGCGTCCGCGCTGCGTGCCGATCCGCGCTACGCCCACGTCACCGTGCGCGACATCTACCAGCAGCGCCAGATCGGCAAGATCGCCCAAGCGCTGGGCGAAGCCGCAGGCAGCAGCAGGGAAGAACAAGACTGGACACCGCCGTCCACGCTCAAACGCTGGATCTGCGGCATCGCCCAGGCAGCGGCCATGCCGCCGCTGGTCACGCTGCGCATGGCGCAGTGGCTGGCGCCCTTCTTCACCTACCACTTCTTCACCGGCGACCCGGGCGACTCGGTGGCGCGCGCCATCGCCGCCTCGGTCGGCGTCTTCCTGCTGGCGACCGTCGGCGAATTCGCCATCGCCATCGCCGGCAAATGGCTGATCGCCGGCCGTTTGAAAGCCGGCGTCTATCCGCTGTGGGGCTTGACCTACTACCGCTGGTGGCTGGCCGACCGCCTGGTGGAAGCCGCCCCCGCCTATCTGCTTAGCGGTTCATCATTGAACGCATGGTGGCTACGCGCGCTCGGCGCGAAAATCGGCAAAGAAGTCACCATCGGTTCGATGACCCTGCGCGCGCCGGACTTGCTGTATATCGGCGACCAAGTCAGCATCGGCAATGCCGTCAATTTTGAAAACGCCCGCGTCGAACGTGGACAGCTCCACCTCGGACAGATCACGCTGGAAAAGGACGCCTGCGTCAGCTCTTTCGCCATCATGGAAGGCAATACGCGCGTTGAAGCACTCGGCCACCTCGAAGGCCAGTCGGCGCTGGCCGATGGCGGCGTAGTGCCCGCAGGCCGCGTGTGGTCAGGCTCCCCGGCGCGCGATGCCGGCGCGTTTGAAAACAAACTGCCGCCGCGCCCTCCGGTAACGGCCGCGCGCCGCACCGCCGAAGCACTGTTCTTCATCTTCGGCATCCTGCTGGTCGTGACGCTGTTCTTCATGCCGGTATTCCCAAGCTTCGTCCTGATCGACTGGTTCGACGAAGCAGGCTGGCTGCCGTGGATCCAAGGCGACGACATGCGCATCCGCCTGCTGCGCTACTTCCTGCTGGCCTTCCCTGCCAGCGCCGTGCTGATTATCCTGACCGCGCTGGTATCGGCAGGCATCCGCTGGAGCGCGCTGCCGCGCTTGAAACCGGGTCAGTTCCCGGTGCACGGCAATACCTACTGCGCAAAATGGCTGGTGAGCCAGATACAGGAATCGAGCCTCAACGTTTTGCACGGCATTTACGCCACCGTGTTTGCGCCGTACTGGTATCGACTGCTCGGCGCGAAGGTCGGGAAAGACGCCGAAATCTCCACCGCGCTGGGCGTGGTGCCGGACATGCTGACCCTCGGCGACGAAACCTTCATCGCCGATGCCGTCATGCTGGGCGACGAAGAAATCGACGGCGGCTGGATGGTGATGAAGCCAACTGTAATCTCGCATCGCAGCTTCGTCGGCAACGGCGCCTACATCCCGGACGGCACCGTGCTGCCGGAGCATGTGCTGATCGGCGTGCACTCGCGCGCACCGGACAACGCGCAGATGAACAGCGGCGATACGTGGCTCGGCTCCCCGCCAATCAACCTGCCGGCGCGCGAGCAGACCAGCGGCTACCCAGAGTGGCTGACCTTCCACCCATCGCCTCTGCGCCGCCTGGGCCGCGGCTTGATTGAAGCCTTCCGCATCGTCGCGCCGCATGCATTGGTGATCGCGGTCGGCTACACGCTGGTGCTGGCGGTGATGCCGGCGGCTGGTGCGGGACGCTGGGGCGAAGTGATTTGGGATTTGACGCTGGCCGGTTTGGTCTACGGCGTGGGCAACTACGTGTTCGTGGTGCTGCTCAAGTGGCTGCTGATCGGCCGCTATCGCAAACAATCGGAGCCGATGTGGACGCCGTTTGTGTGGCTGTCGGAAGGCGTCACCAATCTTTACGAAGGCATCGCCGTGCCGAATTTCATGCGCTACCTGCGCGGCACGCCGTGGTTGCCGCTGGCGTTTAATGTGCTGGGCTGCCGCATCGGCAAAGGCGTCTATATGGACACCACCGACATCACCGAATTCGATTGCGTACAAATCGGCGACAACAGCGAACTCAATGCCCTCACCTGCCCGCAGACGCACTTGTTTGAGGATCGCGTGATGAAGATCGATCAGGTGGTGATCGGAGAGCGCGTCTACATGGGGCCACGCGCGGCGGTGCTGTACAGCGCCGCCGTCGGCGACAACGCGCGCCTTGGCCCGCTCACGCTGGTGATGAAAGGCGAGACCATCCCGGCCAATGGCAACTGGGCCGGCTGCCCCGCCGCGCCGTCGCGCGCATGAACACACTGGCCGTTCAGCCTTGGCCCGGCCCCGCGCCGGCGCCGCAGGACGGCCTGTTCGCAATCCTGATCCGAACCACCGTCCGGTCGCCCGATGCCCAGCGCGATGCCGCCCGCCGCCAGATTCGCCTTGCCGCGCGCGAGGCGCTAGCCGCCGTGCTACGCCGGCCCATCGCCGATGTCAGCATCACCTCCATGCCCGGCGCGCCGCCACGTATTCTGCTGGCTGGCCCTGAAAGCCTGATCGGCTGCTCCTTCAGCCACGACGGCGACTACGCGCTCGCCGCCTTCAACCTGCAAGGCCCGATCGGTGCAGACCTAATGCACGTCCAAGACATCCCGGACTGGCAGGCCGTCGCCCGCGACTACCTCGGCCCAGCCGTCACCGCCGCGCTGCTGGCTGCCCCCGACCGCCCACACGCCTTCACACAAGCGTGGACACAACGCGAAGCCGCGTTAAAATGCCATGCACAACAAATCAGCGAATGGCAGAGCGACCTTCCCGGCCAGTCCATCTCACTGGCCCTGCCGGTCGCCGGCCTGCTGGGGCATATACACATCGGAGACAGAAGCGCATGAAAGTACTCGCATTGATACTGGCAGCACTTGCAGGAACCGCCAGCGCCGCAGGCTGCGGCCCGGATAAACTGAACACCTCCCGCACCCTCACCCTGAAACGCGAAGGGGCCCTATACGGCACCAACCAGCACGCCGCGCTGCCGCTAGCCAAAGGCGAAGTAGTCCTCACCTTCGACGACGGCCCATCGCCGGAAAACACGCCGCTGGTACTGAAAGCGCTGTCCGACCAATGCGCCAAGGCGACCTTCTTCATGATCGGCCAGCAGATCGCGCAGAACACCGAATTGGCCAAGCGCGTAGTTCGCGAAGGCCACTCGGCCGGCATCCACAGCGATACTCACCCGCACCTGGCAACGCTCACCGTTGAACAGCAACTGGAAGACCTCAAGCGCAGCCGCGCCGCCTACAAAGAGGTCTTCGGCATCGAAACGCCAGCCTACCGCTTCCCCTTCCTCGAAGAGACGCCAACCCTGCTGGCCGCCCTCAAGGAAGCCAACATCACCGTCGCCTCGATCGACCTTGCCATCAACGACTGGATTCCGGAAGACACCACCGCCATCCTCGCGGAGCGTCTAAAGAACAGCCTCGATAAAGCGGGCAGCGGTATCATCCTGATGCACGACGCGAACGGCCCTACCGCCAAGGCCTTGCCGACGCTGCTGCAAGTCCTCAAAGACAAAGGCTACAAGGTCGTCCACCTTGAATGGGAATGAGAGGGGCAGCATGAGCACAGATAAAGTAGACGCCTTCCTTGAGCGTACCAAGAACTGGCGCGAAGAATTCAGCGCCCTGCGCGCCATCATTTCCAGCAACGGCGATTTGACCGAAGACTTCAAATGGGGCCAGCCTTGCTACACGCTGGATGGTCACAACGTGGTGCTGATGCACGGCTTCAAGGAATACTGCGCGCTGCTGTTCTTCAAGGGTGCGTTGATGCAGGATCCGAAGAACCTGCTGATCCAGCAAACCGAGAACGTGCAAGCCGCGCGCCAGATCCGCTTCAAGGGCGTGGCTGAAATCAGCAGGCAGGAAAAGGTCTTGAAGAGCTACATCAAGGATGCCATCGCGCTGGAAAAGTCCGGCGCCAAGGTTGAGATGAAAAAGACTACCGAGTTCTCCTTCCCTGAAGAGCTGGAGCGCAAGATGGACGATGTCCCGGCCCTGCGCACCGCCTTCGAAGAACTTACACCGGGCCGCCAGCGCGCCTACCTGCTGCACTTCTCGTCGGCCAAGCAGGCCAAGACCCGCGAATCCCGCATCGAGAAAAACGTCCAGCGCATCCTAGCGGGCAAGGGTCTGGATGACTAAGATTGAGCCGCATAGCCACCCCAAAAGTTTGGGGTCTGACCCCGTACGGGGTCAGACCCCTGTGCGCCGCAGTGCGGGGTAAACAATTCCGGCACATTCAGCAGAAAGGCCGCCCCCTGAAACCCGCTAAACCTTGAATGCCATTTTTTGAACCAGGATGTGGGGGTGGCTTTCGAGGGGTTCCCATTCGGGAAGGAAGACAAAGCCTTGGTTTTGGTAGAACGCGACCGCGCGTTGGTTGGCGGGAGCCACGTCGAGTAGGATGCGGGAGTGGCCCTCGGCCTTGCCGTGAGCCTTGACTACACCTACCAACCGGCTAGCAGTCGGCGTACCGCGCTGCCTTGGCGAAACCCACATCGCAATGAGGTTCAGTTCCCGGTTCGCATCCGGCACGTGGGCCACAATGCCTACCGCAGTGTCGCCTTCAAAAGCCAGGATGTAGCGCGCCGGCCCGCGTCCCGCCGCGCGGTCGCGCCAGGCCTCGTCCGTGTACGCCGCTGCGCTGGCGTGGCTCACGCCAAATGCGGTCGGCGCGTCGAGCAAAGCGGCCAGGCGGATGCGCTTGAGTTCTTCCCAGTCCTCTTCCGTCGTATAGCGGCATATCGTCATGGGAGTTGCAGCGCTGTGTTGTTACGCGGCGTGGCGTCTTCGTGGAATAGATCGGAAAGGTACTCGCACAGATCCTGCTCCGCGACGTCGCCAGGGATGATGAAGTCGGCCGGACGGCGCTTGCCCTCGGCGCCGAAGTAGTAGGCGCGCCATGCTCCCGGCGCTCCGGTCACCAAAATGTAGGCGCCGAAGATTTTAAATTTCAGTTCTTTCATTTGAACGCTTCGATTACGACCTTCGCCACTTCGCCGTGAATGTCGGGACGCGATTTGTCGTCCTTGTTGGGCTGCGTAAGGTACACCGCCAGCACGATCGGCGCTTTCCCCGGCGGCCAGATGACGGCGATGTCGTTGACGGTGCCGTAATCGCCAGCGCCGGTTTTGTCAGCCACCGGCCAGCCGGACGGCACGCCTGCGCGGATGCGGGTCGCGCCAGTGGGATTCCCCAGCATCCAATCTTTAAGCTGCTTGCGCTGCGCCGCCGGCAAGGCGTCGCCCAGCACCAGCTTTTGCAGCGACTTCGCCATCGCCAGCGGCGTGGTGGTGTCGCGCACGTCACCGGGAATGGCGGTGTTCAACTCGGTCTCCCAGCGCTCAAGACGGAATTCGGTATCGCCGATCGAACGCGCATATGCCGTTACCGCCGCAGGGCCGCCGATCTGCTTCATCAGCAGATTGGCGGCCGCGTTATCGCTGATTTGCAGCGTCGCCTCGCACAACTCGGCCACGGTCATGCCCTCCGCTAGTCGCTTGCCCGTGATCGGCGAGTGCGGCACGAGGTCACTCTTCTCATACTGGATGCGTTTTTTCAGCAGCGACGGTTCGCGCGCCAATATCGCCGCCGACAGCATCATTTTGAAGGTGCTGCAAAACGGGAAGCGCTCGTCGGCGCGATGCAGCACCAAGCGGCCATCGGCTGTATTCAAGGCCGCCACACCGAGACGCCCGCCCGACTCCTTCTCCAACCGCGCCAGCAGCGCCGTCGGCGACAAGGGCGTGGCGGCCGGCGCCTGATCCAGCAAATCCGCTGCGCGGGCCAAGGGAGTGGAGACCAGCGCCAGCATCAGCGCGCGACGGGTTGTGAAATGGCTCATCGGCTACGAATAACAGTTAAATAAACATAAACACATCATACCAGCGCGTCGGGAATTTTGCTCACTATTGCGCGCACCGCTTTTTGCCTTGGTTGTAGACTGTTTTTATGGCGACTCAAGTACTCATCGTGGGCGCCGGCCCTACCGGCTTGGTGCTTGCCATTGCGTTGGCAAGACGGGGTGTCATTGTCCGCATCATCGACAAAAACAGCGGCCCCGGTGAGGCTTCGCGCGCAATGGCAGTTCATGCGCGCACGCTGGAGTTCTACCGTCAATTGGGCTTTGCCGAGGTGGTGGTCAACCAGGGCATCAAGATAGAAGCCATCCACCTGCGCGAACACGGCGAGGACATTGCGCTGCTGCCGTTGAAAGACATCGGCGCCGGCCTCAGTCCCTATCCCTTCGTGCTGGCCTTCCCGCAGGACGATCACGAACGCCTGCTGGTAGCCCAGCTCAAGGCCGAAGGCGTGGAAGTTGAATGGAACACCGAGCTGGAATCCTTCACGCAGGACGAATGGGGCGTGCGCGCCGTGCTCGAAAAGGACGGTGAACGCCACGCCTGTAGCAGCACCTATTTGTGCGGCTGCGACGGCGCCCGCAGCCGCGTGCGCGAATCGCTCAAACTGGATTTCACCGGCGGCACCTACGATCACCTTTACTACGTGGCCGACGTGCAGACCGCCGGCCCGCCCAATCAAGACCTGGTCGCACACCTTGCCGCCAACACCTTCGCGCTGATGCTGCCGGTGCGCTCGCGCGGCATGCAGCGCCTGATCGGCATCATGCCGGACGGCGTGTCGCCCGACGCGAATTTTGAATCCGTGCGCCCAATCCTGGAGCCGCTGCTGGGCATACAGGTGGAACACGTGAACTGGTTCTCCACCTACCGCGTGCATCACCGCGTGGCGTCGCACTTCCGCTCCGGGCGCTGCTTCCTGTCCGGCGACGCGGCCCACATTCACAGCCCGGCCGGCGGCCAAGGAATGAACACCGGCATCGGCGACGCCGTCAACCTCGCATGGAAACTGGCGCACGTGCTGCAAGGCCGCGCCAGCGCCGCGCTGCTCGACACCTACGAGGCCGAACGCATCGTCTTCGCGCGTAAGCTGGTGATTACCACCGACCGCGCCTTCCAGTTGATCGTCTCCCAGGGGACGGGCGGACAACTGCTGCGTAGCTGGCTGCTGCCGCACGTGTTCCCGGTGCTGAGCGGCTTTGCCGCTGCAAGACGCACACTGTTCAAGACCCTCTCGCAAGTGCTGGTTCATTATCCCGACAGCCCGCTCAGCGGCGGCCGTGCCGGTGAGGTCATTGGCGGCGACCGCCTGCCCTGGGTGCCCGATAATTTCAGCGCCTTGCAGTCGCTGGATTGGCAGCTGCACGTCTACGGCCACGTCGATCCGCTGCTGGCCGCCGCCGCGCAAGCCTTACGACTGCCGCTGCACGCATGGCCGTGGAGCGAAGACGCCGCCCACGCCGGCCTGCTGCAAGACGCGGCCTATTTAATCCGCCCCGACATGCACGTCGCCCTCGCCCTGCCGCGCCAGGAAATCGACGTGCTGCAAGCGCTCACCGCCCGCTTTACATTACGATACAGTCGAGATAACTAAATGCCATTGACATCCGATCGAGTGACACGCTAAGGTCAGCCTCCCGCTGACTCTCATCGATGACTGCCATGACTTACTCCCGCCGCGACTTCTTACTGGCCACCCTGTCCGCCACCGCCGTTCCCGGCCTGTCGTGGGCGAACGCCTCGAGCGCCGACGCCAATTTCTCCAAGCTGCTGGACGATATCGCGGAAGAAGTCCTGCGCCTGTCGCCAACCAGCGCCACCGGCCTTGGCCTCGACAAAGGCGCGCGCGCCGCACTGAAGTCGCAGCTGGAAGACCTGTCGCCGGCCGGCGATGACGCATGGGCGGCCGAAGTCAAATCGATCCACACCCGCCTGCGCGCCGTTGACCGCTCGGCCTTGGGCGCCGATGCGCAAACCCGCTACGACACCATCGCCTACGCGGCCGAATCGGGCATTGCCGGTCTGCGCTTCCCGTTCGGCGGCGCGGCCAGCGGCTTCAATGGCGGCACCGCGCCCTTCCCCGTCACGCAGCAAGACGGCGCGCTGACCCGCATTCCAGAATTCCTCGATTCGCAGCACCAGATTAATAACACCGCCGACGCCGAAGCCTACATCGAACGCCTGGCCGGCATGGCCAGGATGCTTGATCAAGAGACCGCCCGCATCGTCGAACAAGCCGGCAAAGGCATCATGCCGCCGGACTTCATCTGCCACACCGCGCTTGGCCAGTTGCAGGACTTCCGCAAGACCGCCGCCGCAGAGCAAAAGCTGGTGACCTCGATCACCGAGCGCACGCACAAGCAAAACATCGCCGGCGACTGGCAGGCGCGCGCACTGAAGCTGGTGGAAGGCTCGGTCTATCCGGCGCTGGAACGCCAGATCGCCGCCTTTAGCAAGGCCTCGGCCAAGGCCACCAGCGTGGCAGGCGTGCACCGCCTGCCGGACGGCGCGGCTTACTACGAGTGGGCGCTGCGCCTCGGCACCTCGACCACGCGCAGCGCCAAAGAGATCCACGCCATCGGCCTTGAGCAGAACAAGCAGTTGCAAGCGCGCATCGACGCCATCCTGAAAAAGCAAGGCATCACCAAGGGCACGGTGGGCCAACGCCTGCTGGCATTGTCGAAAGACCCGCAGCGCTTCTACGCCGATAACGACAAGGGCCGCGAAGAGCTGATCGCCTACTGCAACGAGCGCGTACAAGCGGTGCGCAAGCTGATGCCGCAAATCTCGCACCTCGATCTGAAAGTGCCGCTGCAAATCAAGCGCGTGCCGATCGATATTGAAGCCGGCGCGCCGCTCGGTTACATGAACTTCGCCTCGCTGGATGGCTCGCGCCCGGCCATCTACTACATCAACCTGAAATCGACCACGCTGTGGCCGAAATCGGAAATCGCCACCCTGACCGCGCACGAAGGCCTGCCTGGCCACGCATGGCAAGGGGCTTACCTGGCCGAGCATCACGACCAGCTGCCGCTGATCTCTTCGCTGATCGGCTTCAACGCCTTCATCGAAGGCTGGGCGCTGTATGCGGAACAGCTGGTCGATGAATTCGGCCTGTACGCCAACGATCCATTCAGCCAGATCGGCTACCTCCAGGCGCAGCAATTCCGCGCTTGCCGCCTGGTGGTGGACACCGGCATGCACGCCATGAAGTGGACGCGCGAACAAGCGATCCGCTTCCTGGTCGAGAACACCGGCCGTGGCCAGCTCGCCATGACCAGCGAGATCGATCGCTACACGGTATCGCCGGGCCAGGCCTGCGGCTACAAGATGGGCCACAACGAAATCCTGCGCCAGCGCGAACGCGCCAAGGCGGCGCTGGGCGGTAAATTCGATCTCGCCGGTTTCAATGACGCGCTGGTGACCAGCTGCGGCGTACCGCTGACTGTTCTGCCGACCGTGATCGACCGGTACATCACTAAACAACAGAAAGCGTAAAAGTCGTTTATACGGCGATGATTTTCTTGTAAGCTTGTTATGTAAATCATGAAAACCATCGCCATTATCGGCGGCGGAGTCACCGGGGTGACTACCGCCTATGCCCTCGCCAAGCGCGGCTTCGCCGTCACCCTGCTGGAACGCCATCGTTACGCGGCCATGGAAACCTCCTATGCCAACGGCGGCCAGCTGTCGGCCTCCAATGCCGAGGTCTGGAACCACCGCGCCACCATCGCCAGGGCTCTGCAATGGATGCTGCGCAGCGATGCGCCGCTGCTGGTGCACGCCCATCCGACGTGGCACAAGCTGTCATGGTTTGCTGAGTTTATCGGCGCCATGCCGCAGTATCACGACAACACCATCGCCCTCGCCCGCATGGCGGTTGCCGCGCGCGAGCATCTGTTCGCATGGGCGGATGAGGAAAGGATTGAATTCGACCTGAAACGCCAAGGCATCCTGCATCTGCACCGCGACCGCCAGGAGTTCGAGCATGCAGTCGCCGTCAGCAAGCTGCTGGAACGCGGCGGCGTGCCGCGCCGCGCCGTTACGCCGGATGAGATGCGCGCGATTGAGCCGGCGCTGCAAGGCCAATACTACGGCGGCCATTACACCGAGAGCGATAGCAGTGGCGACATCCACAAATTCACCACGGGCCTCGCACAAGCCGCGCAGCGCCTCGGCGCGCAGCTGCGCTTCAATCAAGAGGTAGTGCAGCTCAGCGCCAGCGATGATGGCGTCAGCATCACGGTGCTGCAAGGCGACAGCGCCGACACCACGGACTACGATGCGGTAGTGATTTGCGCCGGCGCCGCCAGCCGCAATCTGGCGGCGCAAGTCGGCGACGACGTGAATGTCTATCCGGTCAAAGGCTATTCGGTCACCGTGCACTTGGACGACGCGGCCAGCCAGGCGGCCGCGCCGCAAGTCAGCCTGGTGGACGACACCGTAAAGCTGGTGTGCAGCCGCTTGGGCGGCAAGCGCCTGCGGGTGGCCGGCACTGCCGAGTTCCACGGCTATAACCGCGACATTCGCGCCGACCGCATCGCACCGCTGACCGCCTGGGTGCAGCATAACTTCCCAGACGTCAGTACGCGCAGCATCACGCCGTGGGCCGGCCTGCGTCCGATGATGCCGGATTTGATGCCGCGCGTGGGCCGCGGCAAAGCCCCGGGCGTGTTCTATAACACCGGTCACGGCCACCTGGGCTGGACTTTATGCGCCGCCACTGCCGATATGGTGGCAGCCAGCATCGCCGCCTCACGCGACTCTGTGCTGCAACGCACGACCGTGCCCTTGAAATTAGCCTAAACTACCTTCATCTAGGGCCTGTCTTCACTAGGAGGTATCAGACATGACGGCACAATCTATTGCACGTATCACCATGCTGGCTGGCGCCTTGGCGTTCGCAGCCCCTGTATTTGCCGCCGAGCCGACCATCCACGACGTCTACGTGGCCGCCGAAGCGGGCAAATATGCAGAAGCGCAAACGATGATGGATCAGGTGCTGAAAGCGCACCCGAACAGCGCCACCGCGTATTTCGTCGAAGCCGAGCTGCAGGCCAAGCAAGGCCAGTTCGTCGCTGCGCAAGCGTCGCTGGCTAAAGCTGAACAGCTTTCTCCCGGTCTGCCGAAGGTCAAGCCGGAAGCAGTCGCCAAGCTGAAAACGCTGCTGGCGGAAGGCCAGAAAACGAACTATTCGCAGCAGCCGGCGCGCCACAGCAACGCCAATGGCAGCTACTCGAACGCTGCACCGCAGAGCAGCGGCTTTTCGTGGGGCGGCATCCTGATTATTGGCGCGGGCCTGGCCGGCTTTATCTGGCTGGCGACGCGTTTCATGCAGCGCCGCCAACAGCAGCAGATCAATGGCGATGGCTATAACCCAGCAGCCTACAATCCGGGCGCGGCGCCCGGCTATCCTCCTGGCGGCTATCCACAACAGGGCCAGCCAGGTTATGGTCAAGCGGGTTGGGGCCAGCAAGGCTATCCACAGCCAGCGCAATCGGGCATGGGCTCGCGCATCATGGGCGGCTTAGCCACTGGTGCAGCGGTTGGTGCGGGTATCGTGGCGGGTGAAGCGCTGGCACGCCAATTCACCGGCGGCCATGACTCCAGCTCGGGCAATCATGACCAGCAGCGCAACGACATCGTCTACGACGATCCGTCACAGCGCGATGAGCTGCTGCGCCGCGACGACATGGGCGGCAACGACTTCGGCACCAGCGGCGGCTGGGACGATGGCGGCAGCGGCGGTGGCGATAGCGGCGGTGGCGGCGACTGGGACTGATCCCGGCGCGCTAGACGCAATACCTCACGGGGCGCGGCGCTCGCCCGCCCCCGCAGCTTCCATCGCCGCGTCCCAATACGGCGGGCTACCGAAATACTCCTTCAAATGACGTATCAATAGCTGCGACTTGGCTTGGTTCGACCTGCCCGGCATGTGCACCGCGTGGATTGCCGGCTCGTTCGGATCGAGGCGCACGCTTGCAGTGTCGCGCTCCACCGGCAGCATCGGGAACACCGGCACCAGCTGCCCAGCCACGATGGCGTCACTAGCCAGCCAGTTCGCCAGATGCACAATGCCCGCACCGCTGATGGCAGCGTGCAGCAGCGAGTCGGTATCGTCGCAGCGCAAGCGCCCCTTTACCGGCAAGGGCTGGTAGCCATTCACTCCTTCAAAGCGCCACCAGCCGCGCGGCGGCACGCGACCGTTCACTGTCAGGCATTCGTGATTGAGCAGGTCTTCCGGCGACTTAGGCCAGCCATGGCGCTCCAGATACGCCGGACTGGCGCTGACCACACGGTTCATGCCCGCCAGCCGGGTCGCCACCAGGTCGCTGGCCGGCAGCACGCCGGCGCGCACCGCCACGTCGACGCGCCGCGCCGACAAATCCACCACGTCGTCGCTGACATGCAGATCAACCTCGATCATTGGATGGCGCTGTAAAAAGCTCGCAATCGCCGGCGCCACATGCAAGCGGCCGAAGGCAGCCGGCGCGGTCACCGTCAGCAGGCCACGCGGCTCGGTGTCCAGCTCCTGCACCGCGCTTCTGCCCTCGGCCAGTTCGGCCAGAATATTGCGCGCGCGTGGCAGAAAGCGTTCGCCAGCATCGGTCACGATGAGCTGCCTACTGCTACGCAGCAGCAAGCGCGCGCCCAAATCCTCCTCCAGCGCATCGATCTTGCGCGACACGGACGACACCGCCATTTCCAGCTGCACCGCCGCCCGCGACAAGCTCCCGAGTTCAACTACCGTTACCAAGCATTTCAAAGCGTCAATCATCATTTCCTCGTCAACACATCTTTGCATTACACGCAAAGACTATTTGCCTTTTTGCATATTGTGCCATTTTTTGCAAAGCAGCATACTTCGTCTTATCGATGAATTGTTAAGGACGCCAGAATGAAATTTTCACCTTTGTTTGCCGCACTCGCCGTTGCAGCACCGGCTTTCGCCGCCGCCCCGCTGGCCGGCACCAACGCTCCCGGTTTCCACCGCATCATGCTGGGCGACTTTGAAGTGACCGCCGTCAGCGACGGCACCGTTGACCTGCCGATGGACAAACTGCTGCATGAACCAGCGGACGTCACCACCAAAGCGCTGGCGCGCAACTTCCAGACCGTGCCGACCGAGACCTCGGTCAATGGCTTCCTGATCAACACCGGCAGCAAATTAATCTTGGTGGACGCCGGCGCCGGCGGCCTGTTCGGCCCTACCCTCGGCAAGCTGGCCGCCAACATCAAGGCCTCTGGCTATCAGCCGGAGCAGATCGATGAAATTTATTTGACCCACCTGCATCCAGACCACGTGGGCGGCCTCGCAGCCAATGCGCAAGCGGTATTCCCGAATGCCGTGGTGCGCGCCGATCAACGCGATACCGATTTTTGGCTGAGCCAGGCGAATCAAGATACAGCGCCGGCCGACAGCAAGGGCTTCTTCCAGGGCGCGATGGTCTCGCTGTCGCCATACGCAGCGAACCAGCACCTGAAGCCATTCAGCGGCGACACCGAACTGGCGCCGGGCATCCGCGCCACCTCGAGCTACGGCCACACGCCGGGCCACACTATCTACACGGTGGAGAGCAAGGGCAAAAAGCTGGTGCTGCTCGGTGACCTGATCCACGTCGGCGCGGTGCAGTTCGACCACCCGGAAGTGACCATTGGTTTCGACAGCGACGCCAAGGCCGCTGCCGCCGCCCGCGCCAAGGTATTCCAGGCCGTGGCCAAGGATGGCACGCTGGTCGGCGTAGCCCACCTGTCGTTCCCTGGCCTAGGCCATTTGCGCAGCAATGGCAAGGGCTATCAGTGGGTGCCTGTCGCGTATAGCCAACTGCGCCAGTAAGTTTCGTGTCAGCGAACATTGTGAAAATTTGCCATATGAGTACCATGCCCTCTCCCATCTCGGTTCTCGTTGTAGACGACCACCCGCTGCTGCGCGCAGGTCTCACCGAAGCCATCTCCACGCAAAGCGATATGTGCGTGGTGGGAGAGGCTTGCGACGGCCGCGAGGCCATAGCCGCTTTCAACGAGCTGCGGCCCGACGTCACCATCATGGATATCGCCATGCCGGAGATAGACGGCGTGACAGCTTTGCAGGAGATACGGCGCGAGCATAACAACGCGCGCGTTGTTATGCTCACCACTTACAAGGGCGATGCGCAGATTCTGCGCGCGGTGCAAGCCGGCGCGGCGGGCTTCCTTTTAAAGAGCACCCTGCGCAAGGATTTACTGGACACCGTGCGCGGTGTCCATATCGGCCAGCGCCGCATCCCGCCGGAGATCGCGATGGAATTGGCCCAGCACATGGGCCAGGGCCCGTTGAGTTCACGCGAGATGGAGGTGTTGAATTATGCGGCGAGTGGGCATTCCAATCGCCGCATCGCGGAGCGCCTGTCGATTTCCGAGGAAACCGTCAAGGCCCACATGAAGAATGTGCTGGCCAAGCTGGCCGCGAACGACCGCACCCACGCGGTGACGATCGCCCTGAAGCGCGGGATTATTACGATTTAATCCTTTGCTGTAAAAGCCAGGCCAGCCAGCAAGACACACGGCAGCAGCAAGCCGTGGAAGCCAGCCAGCACAAACGCCACGCCGCCGCTCATGCAGCCAGCGGCGAACGCGAACACCGGCCATGCCAGCTTCTTGCAGCGGCCGATCGCCTCCTTATCGCCGCGCAGCGAATCGACCATCTCGATCACCAGCGTGGTCACGTTACCGGTCATGACGGTGGTGGCCGCAGCCTTCCCCAGCAGCAGCTTGCCGTAAGCGTTTTGCACCGCCATCGCACCGGCGCACAGCGAACCGGTAAGCAGCGTCAGTGGCGCCGACGCTTCCACCACCGGCGCGGCCTGCCACGCGCACAGCACCGTCGCCAGCATCACGAATAGCTGGAACAGGAAGCTGTTGCGCAAAGTCTTGCCGCCGCTGCGCTCCCAGTGCAGGATCGCCAGCCGCGCCAAGGCCACGAACAGGATAAACACCGGGAACACCATCAGCTTGATGCCGATCGCTTGCGAAGGCTCGATCAAGGCGCGGCCGATCAAGACAAAGTTACCTGTGACGTGGGCCGTGAACAGGCCGAACAAACCCACAAAGCCCAGCGTGTCCACGTAGCCGGCCAGGAAGCCCAGCGCCACGCCTTGTTTGATATCACCGCGTTCCATTACTACCCTTTTGTAAATCGAGCCACGCCACCAGCAGGAAAGCGCCGGTCAAGCCGAGATGCTCGTAAAAACTGTTAGCCGCCGCAAAGCGCTCCATGCCGGACATCTCCCAGTAGCGGTTAGCCACGAAGGTGGCCGCCAGCGTGAACACGCCGAGGAAGCCCGCGCCCAGCCAGCGATAGAAGCCGGTGAGGATGGCTACCGAAGCGCCCAGCTCCAGCGCAATCACCAGCGCCGCCAGCGGCGCCGCCGGCGACAGGCCGAAATGCTGCATCTCGCCGATGGCCGCATTGAAGTCGGTCAGCTTGTTGATGCCGCCCTGCAGATAGGCGGCGCACAGCAGCAGCAAACACACCGAGCGTATCCACGGCGCGCGCGCCGCGGCAGTTGCAATCGCCGGCGCGCGCATCATACCGCCCAGCAGGCGCAGCCCAGCGCACCCCAGAAGCTCTTGAGATCCGAGGTTGGCAGCTTGCTGCCCCACGCGTTGGCGTGCTGGTGGCCGTGCACATTGCAGTTGTTGGCGCAGCCGCAGGCCGCGGCCTGTTGCTCACGCTCGCGCTTTTGCTGCAATTGGCGCTTCTCCAGTTCCTTGAGCGCGGCGCGGCTGGTGCCCTGCTTCTCGCCCCAGCCGGCGTAGCCGCCGAAACGGCGCACCGGCGACCAATCCGGCATGGCCGGCGGCGGCAGCGTGTCGTGGCTGGCGAAAGCGCCAGCCGCGTACACCACTTTGCCGCCGACGATGGTCAGGTCGGAAGTCATATCCCAGATTTCGCTTTCGGCGCAGGCGAAGAAGTCCTTGTCCGGCACAATCATGTCGGCCAGCTGGCCCACCTGGATGCGGCCCTTCTTGCCTTCTTCGTTGGAGAACCAGGTGGTGTTCTCAGTCCACATGCGCAGCGCGGCTTCGCGGTCGAGGCAATTGGCGCGCGGGTAGAGCTGTGCGCCGCCCACGGTTTTGCCGGTGATCAGCCAGGCCAGCGATACCCACGGATTGTACGAAGCCACACGGGTGGCGTCGGTGCCGGCCGAGGTTTTCACGCCCGCCTCGAGAATCTTCTTGACCGGCGGCGTGGCCTCGGCCGCGCCGTGGCCGTAACGCTCGATGAAGTATTCGCCTTGATACGCCATGCGGTGCTGCACGGCGACGCCGCCGCCCAGCGCGGCGATGCGGTCGATCGAACGGTCAGAGATGGTCTCTGCGTGGTCGAAGAACCAGTTCAAGCCTTCCAGCGGAATGTCCTGGTTCACGCGCTCGAACACGTCCAGCGCGCGGCTGATGGTTTCGTCGTAAGTGGCGTGCATGCGCCATGGCCAGCGGTTCTGCGCCAGTACGCGCACCACGCCTTCCAGATCGTCTTCCATCGATTCCGGCATGTCGGGACGCGGCTGGCGGAAGTCTTCAAAGTCGGCCGCCGAGAAAGTCAACATCTCGCCCGCGCCGTTGTGGCGGAAATAGTCGTCGCCCTGCTGGTACTTCACGCTTTGCGTCCAGTTCAGGAAGTCTTCCTTTTCCTGCTTGGGCTTTTGCGTGAACAGGTTGTAGGCCATGCGGATGGTCAGCTGCTTGGCGTCGGCCAGCTGCTGGATCACCTGGTAGTCTTCCGGGTAGTTCTGGAAGCCGCCGCCGGCATCGATCACGCCGGTCACGCCGAGGCGATTCAGCTCGCGCATGAAGTGGCGGGTCGAGTTGACCTGGTATTCCAGCGGCAGTTTCGGGCCTTTCGACAAGGTCGAATACAGGATCGACGCATTCGGCTTGGCCAGCAGCAGGCCGGTTGGATTGCCCGAGCCGTCGCGCAGGATTTGGCCGCCTTGCGGCTCCGGCGTGTCCTTCGTGTAGCCGACGGCGCGCAGCGCGGCGCCGTTCAGCAGCGCGCGGTCGTACAGGTGCAGGATGAACACCGGCGTATCCGGCGCCACCGCGTTCAGTTCCTCGATAGTCGGCAAGCGTTTTTCGGCAAATTGGTGTTCGGTGAAACCGCCGACCACGCGCACCCATTGCGGCGCCGGCGTGATCGCCACTTGCGCCTTCAGCATGGCCATGGCGTCGGCCAGCGAGCGCACGCCGTCCCAGCGCAGCTCGAGGTTGAAATTCAAACCGCCGCGAATGATGTGGCAATGGTTGTCGATCAGGCCTGGCAGCACGCGCTTGCCTTTCAGGTCGATAACCTGGGTTTGCGGGCCGGCCAGCGCCATGATCTCGTCGGCACGGCCGACGTGGGTGAATTTGCCGTCCTTGATGGCGACAGCTTCGGCGTGGGGATTGCTGCGGTCCAGCGTGGTGAATAAACCGCGATGCAGAATCAGGTCAGGGGTTGTTTGCGACATTAGCTACTCCTAGTTTCATCGGACTTCTGCGCGGATGGCAGTTGGCCGAAACAATGCGGCTTGACGTGGTCTTCGATCCACGACACCTTGGGGGCGTCCGGCTGCCACAGCTGGCGCAGCAGCGGCGGCAGCTGCTCGCCCACCAGCATGCCCAGCAGGCCGACCAGCGCTATCACCGGCGGCGCCGGCGAACGTACGTTCAGAAATCCGTAGATTAGGCCGACCAGCAGGCCGACGGCCACCGACACGATATACATTTTCATGATTTAGCATAGCTCCAGTAAGTAAATCGTGCGCACAGTGTAGAGAGACTGTCGGTTTCACACATCACCGGGATTGATCGTGTTTGCCCCTTCCTTTTGGGGGATCTCAACTTGCGCTTGAATAGGTGCTAAAATCGCCACATCCGCCCTCCCACCCGCACCATGACGACTGCACGCGCATCTTTGCTCCTGCATGCCGCAGCTTTATGCGGCCTGCTTTGGTGCGCCCCCGCATCAGCCCAACAGCCGGCAGTCCGCCTGCAAGAGCAGTACACCCACACCGCGTGGGGCGCACTCGATACCGCGCCGGTCGATATCCTCAACATCGCACAGACCAGCGATGGCTGGTTATGGCTGGCCACCGGCACCGGCTTGTACCGCTTCGACGGCCGCCGCTACGAACGCATGGACAGCGTGGAAGGCCACGCCCTGCTCTCCTCCAACGTGCGCACCCTGTACGCGCCGCCCGAAGGCGGGCTATGGGTCGGCTACCGCATGGGCGGCGGCATCAGCTACTTCCACAACGGCCAGGCGCGCCACTTCGTCGCTGGACAAGGACTGCCATCCGGCGCCATTACCAGCATTGCCCGCGGGCCGGACGGCGTGCTGTGGGTGGCGGCGCGCGACGGCCTGGCGCGGCTCGATGGCGACCGTTTCGTCACCATCGGCGCGGAGGCCGGCCTGCCGAAACGGCGCGCGCGCCAAGTGCTGTTCGATCGCAGCGGGCGGCAGTGGGTGGCAATGCAGGCCGGGATTTACAGCCGCGCAGACACCCGCTCGCCATTCCAGCCGGCGTGGCCCGCCGGCGATTTAAGCAGCTTATCGCTGGCACCCGATGGCACAGTGTGGGCCTCCGACGTCGACAATTACTACCGCATGCAGCCATCGGCGCCGGACGGTGCGGCGGCGGCCAAGCCTGCCCTCGCCGGCAACAATATGCACTACGACCGCGATGGCAATATGTGGCTGTTCCGCGCCGGCGGCATGGAGCGGCGCAACGCCGGCAGCAGCGACACCGCCCACCAGCAGGATTTGAGCGGCGGCCTGCCGCAAAGCTTCTTCCAGGATCGCGAGGGCAATGTCTGGATCGGCACCTCGGCCGGACTGAATCGCTTCCGCCGCAACCGCTTGCTCACGCTGCCGCTGCAAACCATTTTCAATCACCCGGCGATTGCGCCGGTGAACGGCGGCGGCGTGTGGGCCGGCGACCGTATCGGCGCGCTGCACGCGCTGGGGCCGGAAGGCGAGCGGCGCAGCGTGCTGTCCGGCCATATCTCGGCGCTGTACCGCGACCCGGACGGCGTGCTGTGGGCCGGCAACGACGACGAAGTCTGGAGCGTGGACAGTGGCCGTGTCGAACGCTACCCGCTGCCGCCGGAAGCGCGCAGCTACGAGGTGCAAGCCATGAGCCGCGCCGCCGGCGGCGGACTGTGGGTCTCCATCGTGCGCGAGGGCTTGTATTTGCTGAAGAACGGCGAGTGGCAGCGCCAGCCTGCCCTGCCCCTCACCACGCCCGGGATGGCCGACCAGTTCCCGACCTGCTTGACCGACGGCGGCAACGGCGTGCTGTGGGCCGGCTACATCCGCAATCACATCGTCAAGCTGGAGGGCGGCACGGTCACCATGTACGGCGCCGAGCTGGGACTGGAGCTGGGCAATGTACTGACCATGTACCGCAATAGCGGCCAGCTGTGGGCCGGCGGTGAACGCGGCGTGGCGTGGTTCAACGGCGAACGCTTTGTGCCGCTGCATGGCCGCAAGGGCGAGACTTTCCGCGGCGTGTCCGGCATCGCCGTCACCGCGCGCGGCGATCTTTGGCTGTTCGGCACCGAGGGCTTAACCCGTATCAGCGCGGAACAGGTGGCGCTGGCCCGGCGCCTGCAAGGCCATGAGGTGGAATACGAACGCTTCGACGCGCATGACGGCCTGCTCGGCGCGGCTTCGCAGTTGCGTCCCATGCCTTCTCTGGTGCTTGGCGATGACGGCCTGCTATGGATGGCGACGGCCAACCGCATCAACTGGATCGATCCGTCGCGCATCGTCCGCAACCCGGTGCCGCCGGCGGTGCTGGTGCAGGGGTTGGCCATCGGCGAGCAGCACTACACGCCGGTGCAGGGCCTGCAGCTGCCGAAAAACACCAGCAGCTTGCGGCTCGATTACACGGCCCTCAGTCTCAGCGTGCCGGAACGGGTGCGCTTCCGTTATCGGCTCGATGGCGTCGACAGCGACTGGCAAGACCCAGGCACGCGCCGCCAGGCCTTCTATACCAATCTGGATCCGGGCAAGTACCGCTTCCGCGTGATGGCGGCCAACGAGGACGGCGTGTGGAATCTGCAGGAAGCGCAACTGGACTTCAGCATTCCGCCCACCTTTATCGAAACCGCCTGGTTCAAAGTATTGTGCACCGTGGGCGTGGGCCTGCTGCTGTGGATCGCCTACCGCCTGCGCCTTCAGCACGTGACCAATCAATTGCGCCGCGGGCTGGAAGACCGCGCCGATGAACGCGAGCGCATTGCCCGCGCACTGCACGACACCTTCCTGCAAAGCGTGCAAGGCTTGATGCTGCGCGTGCAAACCCTGCTCAAGCGCCTGCCGCCGGGCGGCGAGGCCTATCAGCTGGTGGAGAAAATTCTCAACCAGGCCGACGAAGTGCTGGCCGAGGGACGCGAACAAGTCAGCGGCTTGCGCAAGCTGGCGTCCTACCAGCACGACCTGCCGCGCTTGTTCAGCGAATTGGGACAACAGCTGCGTGAAGAGCACGCGGCCGATTTCGCGCTGATCGTCACTGGCCAGTTGGCAGGCTTGAAGGAACCGGCCGGCGAGCACCTGTATCACATCGGCCGCGAGGCGCTACTAAACGCTTTCCGCCACTCGGACGCGTGCCGCATCGAGCTGGAACTCGGCTATGCACAGGATTACGTCACGCTGCAAGTGCGCGACGATGGGCGCGGCATTTCGGATGAGGTGCTGGCGGCCGGCGAGCTGCCCGGCCACTGGGGCTTGATCGGCATGCGCGAGCGCGCCGTGAAAATCGACGCAACGCTGGACTTGTGGTGCCGCCCCGGCTTGGGCACGGTGGTGGAAGTGCGGGCGCCGGCTGCGGCGGTCTACCAGCGCAGGCGCGGTGCGCTGCGCCGCTGGCTGATGCGCGAAGCAGCGTAAAGGTTTACTGCATCACGCCGCAGGCGTGCAGATCGAGAATGCCGCGTTCAATCGCCAGCGTGACGGCGTGGGTGCGGTCGCTGGCATTGAGCTTGGCGAGGATACTCTTCATGTGCACCTTGACCGTTTCTTCCGAAATCGCCAGGTGCATGCCGATGCGCTTATTGCTCTGGCCTCCGGCCACCAATTGCAGCACCTCTATTTCGCGCTTGCTCAGCGCTCCCTCGTGCCAATGCTCGGCAATGCCGCTGGCAACGGCGGCCGGTATGCTGCGCCGGCCCTCGTGCACACAGCGGATGGTCGCCAACAGCTCCTTGCGCAGCATGCTCTTTAACAGATAGCCGGAAGCGCCGGCTGCAATCGCGCGCTGCGCCAGCACGTCGCCCTCGTAGGTGGTCAGCACCACGATGCGGGCATTGGGAAATTCCTTGCGGATGGCGAGGGTGGCGTCGATGCCGTTCATGTCCGGCATCTGGATATCCATCAGCGTGACGTCGGGCTGCCAGCGGCGGTAGGCTTCTACCGCTTGCACGCCGTTGGTGGCTTCTTCCACCAGCTGCATATCTTCTTCGTCGGCGATCACGCTGGCTATGCCCTCGCGGAACATGGGGTGATCATCTACGCTCAAGATCGTAATAGGCGGCTTCATACCTCAAATCATGCCACAACCGCAAGTGTTTGCCTATACCTCCATCTAGGTAGGCCCCACCTCCCGGATCGGGGCGTGGCAAAACAGCATGAAAAGCTTAATCTTATGCTCATGCGAGGATTCAGTTCCAGTTTTCCGCGCGGAGGCGCGGGCGTCGGTCTCTTGATGTTGAGAGCAGCCGTAAGTCTGCAGCTACTGATCGAGAGCGGCTGCGGAGGCGTCACGCCTTGGTGGCTGGCGATGCTGGAACTGGCGCTGGTGCTGGCGTTAGCAGTCGGTGTGGTAACGCCGGTAGCCGCTTTATTCAGCGGCGGCTTCCAGGTGGCCTGCCTTGTGCACGCCGACTGGCCGCATGCCGCCACGCTCATGATTGCCACGGTAACGGCGATTGCGCTGGTACTGACTGGAGCCGGTGCGTACTCGGTGGATGCGCGCCTGTTTGGGCGGCGACGCCTGGTTGTACCACCGGATCCGATGGATAGCGATTGATTGCGATTTAATTTTTAGGAGAATGACATGCGAGTGGATACCCGTTCTTGGCCACAGACCGCCGTTGGCGGCGCCGGTAACACCAGCACCGTCGTCCAGCAAGGCGACAAAGTCAGCGTGCACATCGCGCACGCTGATCCCATAGTCAGCGCCGGCGTGGCAGCGCTGCTGGGCGCGCACAGCGATATGCAGATCAGCGCCGACGGCAAGGCCGACGTGATCATCCTCGATCACCGCAGCGGCCTGGAACACATGCGCCAGTGCGCCAATGCGCACCATGGCGACCAGCAGCCGCGCGTGCTGATCGTCACCCAGCTGGAACGCGAATGGGAAGTGCGCACCGCCATGATGGCCGGCGTGCACGGCTACCTGCTGCAAAACACCGACCCGGAACAGTTGATCACCGCTGTACGCACGCTGAGCCGCGGCATGCGCTACCTGAGCTCCGAATTGAGCCGCTGCGTGGCCGACAGCTTCACCCGCATCGGCCTGACCAGCCGCGAGACCGACGTGCTGCAACTGCTGGCACAAGGCCAATGCAACAAGTCGATTGCGCGCGAACTGGGCATCGGCGTCGGCACCGTCAAGACCCACGTCAAAGGTCTTTTTGACAAGCTTGGCGCAACGGCACGCACCCACGCCGTGGTGCTGGCCACGCGGCGCGGACTTGTAGGCGATTCCTATCTCAATCAGCCGCATTGAGGTAAAATCGGCGGATGCACGCCCCAACCATCACCATGAGCACACAACATCAGAAGACGCGCTACCAGCGCGTCGTGATGTTCTTCGTGCTGCTGTTTTTGGCGCTGCAACTGCTGGGGGCCAGTTCACACACCCACGCCTACACCGAACACGAACCGGATTGCGCCGCCTGCGCGGTAGTGCATCTGCCGGCTGGCGGCGTACCGCCCGCCACCGTTTCCGTTGCCCCGGTAGCGCTGCAAGCCAGCCTGCCGGTATTGACGCCTCCTGTCGCGGTACGCGCCGCGCAAACCAGCTATCTCACCCCGCCGTCCCACGCGCCGCCCGGCGTTGCTGTTTCTTCCATCTGAATTTTTTCTAAGCTCGCTACGCTGCATTGTTTTGCGCATAGCGGCACACCTATACATTCGAGGATTTAATATGCAACGCCGTATCTTGCCGCTGCTGATCGCAGCCATTTTCTGCAACCACGCATACGCTGATGACGACACCGTCATACCGCAAGTGGAAGTGACCGCCGCCCATTTGAAAAATGCGCGCATCGATCTGTCGCCTAACGTCGGCACCACCATCTACAGCATCGACAAGCACATGGTCGATCAGCTGGGCCAAGGCGACAACACGCCGTTCAACGAAGTGCTGCTGCGCCTTCCGGGCGTGAGCCAGGATTCCAAGGGTTCCGGCTCGATCCACGTGCGCGATGACCACGGCAACGTGCAGTACCGCGTCAACGGCGTGCAGTTGCCGGAATCGATCAGCGGCTTTGGCCAGTCGATCGACACGCGCTTCGTTGAATCTACCGACTTCATTACCGGCGCGCTGCCGGCGCAATTCGGCCTGCGCACGTCCGGCATTGTCGATATCCAGACCAAGGAAGGCCAGCCTAAAAACGGCGGCCGCATCGGCGTGCTGGTTGGCAGCCATGATCACGTAGAGCCGAGCGCGGAATTCTTCGGCACCGAGGGCGCGTTCAACTACTACCTGTCCGGCAGCTACGTCACCAATAAACTCGGCATCGAGAATCCGCTGCCGACGACTACCGCGCTGCACGACCGCACCAATCAAACCAAATCTTTCGGCACCCTGTCCTACTTCGTGGACGATAACACCCGCCTGGGCCTGATGTTCGGCACCTACAACGGCCGCTTCCAGATTCCGAACAATCCAAATCAGGAACCGGCTTACACCATCGCCGGCACGCCGGATTCTTCGCAGCTGGACGAGCGCCAGCGCGAACTGAATCGCTTCCTGGTGCTGTCGCTGCAAAAGAGCGTGGGCGATTTGAACTACCAGGTGTCCGCCTTCCATCAGAAATCGGAACTGCACTACACGCCGGACGCGGTGGGCGACTTGGCCTACAACGGCGTGGCTTCCGACACGCTGCGCTCGAACACCGCCAACGGCCTGCAATTCGACGCCAGCTACAAACTGAATGACACCCACACCCTGCGCACCGGCGTGGCCTACACCCGCCAGACTTCGCACAGCGACAACAGCGTCGGCGTGTTCGACTTGAACGACGACGGCACGCGAGCGTCCACCACGCCGCGCACCATCATCGACAACAGCAGCAAGACCGGCAAACTGTCCAGCATCTACCTGCAAGATGAATGGCATATCGGCGCGCCGCTGACCATCAACTATGGTGTGCGCTTTGATAAAGTGTCGGCCTTCGTCGATGAGCAGCAATGGAGCCCGCGCGTCAACGTGGCCTACCAAGTCGCCAAGGGCACGGCGCTGCACGCCGGCTACTCGCGCTACTTCACGCCACCGCCACAGGAACTGGCGGCGCAATCGAGCATCGACAAATACGCCGGCACCTCGAATGCGCCGGAAGTGCCGGTATCGGACAACGTCAAGTCCGAGCGCACGCACTACTTCGATGTCGGCATTAGCCACCAGTTGAGCGACTCGCTGACCGTGACGGCGGATGCCTACTACAAGAAAATCCGCAACATGCTGGACGAAGGCCAGTTCGGCCAGGCGCTGATCCTGTCGCCGTTTAACTATGACCGCGGCTACGCCAAGGGCTTGGAACTGTCGGGCGTCTACAACCAGAAAAACTGGGGCGCATTCTTGAACGTCACCACGCAGAAGGCCGAGGGCACCAACATCACCTCCGGCCAATCGCTGTTTGGCCCGGACGAATTGGCCTACATCGCCAACCACTACATCCACGTCGACCACGACCAAACCGTGACGCTGTCTGGCGGCGCGCACTACCACTGGGGCGATTCGCAAATCAGCGGCGACTTCCTGTACGGCAGCGGCTTGCGCATGACGCCGGACGATGCAGCGCCAAACTCCGGCCACCTGCCGCACTACACCACCGTCAACCTCGCGCTGACGCACACGTGGAAAGCGACGCCGGTCGGCACGGTCGAAGGCCGCCTCGCCCTGATCAACGCCTTCGACAAATCCTACCTGCTGCGCGACGGCTCGGGGGTCGGCGTCGGTGCACCGCAGTACGGCGAACGCCGCTCGCTGTACGCAGGCATCTCCACTAGCTTCTAACCTGCTCCAGGCCAACCGTTATTCGAACTAACTGGTTGGCCTTCAATCACCGCCGCCCGACAGCTGAGCCGCTCAAGTAGACATTGCCCGTTCGCGAAATAACTATCCGATAGGCGGATTCCGCCCCAAAGCGGGCACACGTATTAAGGTGAGTTAGCCGCCGAAGGGGTAATGACTTCACTCATCACAGCTTTTATGGCGGTAGAAAAACCAGCAGAGCGTTGCTGCAGATCCCTGTATAGAGGAATCAATGAATCTTGGAATGCTCTTCGCGCAGCGATATACTCATTTGACGCGACGTCCAATGCCGCGAGAAGCTCTTGTACTGTTGGTTGGGGATTCGCGAGATTTGAAGCGGTTTCAATTTGAGTCTTCAGCATTTCTCTTCTTAAGTTCAATTCTCGGACGGGAGCTATATTTCCAAGTATGGCGACAATCATTGCTTGATGAGCTAAAAAAAAGTCCGCTCCCGGCGTCTGCAATTCTGGAAAGTACAAAGTTACCAACATATCCAACTTATCTATCGGGCTGTCCGCAGGTTCGAATGACACAGTTTCATGAGGGGCGGTCATTTGTCTTGCGAGCCAACTCCTAGTGGCATAAAGGGTTAACATTACTTCTTCCAGTTTTTCCCGCCGCAAGGTTTTGTATTCCCGAACAGACCAGTCACTATGCGCTAGAGCCATCTCCACTGTTTTTGCAGTAAATGTCGTCTGTGCGAGCTGATGCTTTACTTCATCAAAGTTCTCTTGAATCGCCTTGAATTTCCCTTGCTCTCCCCCGTAACTACGGATGAACGATGAAAACATAGCTCCAACACCCGCTAATGCAATTAGAGTTATATAAAACCAGACATTACCAAACAGCTCTTTTTGGACAATGAGTCTCGCCAATTCCGCAAGCGCAGCTTCGTT
The DNA here is from genome assembly GCF_009857435.1 of Duganella rivi. GTDB lineage: Bacteria > Pseudomonadota > Gammaproteobacteria > Burkholderiales > Burkholderiaceae_D > Rugamonas > Rugamonas rivi. The sequence continues at coordinate 774,026 of NZ_WWCK01000002.1, read as the reverse complement.
CATCAAACAATACCCAAGATAGTACCGATTTGCATTTCAAAACCTCATGGAATTTGAGTGTCTGGTTCTGGCCGAACGCAGCCACTATCTAATTTCGGTTCAAAGTTAGTTGAGTGCTTGCCGGGTTAAACGGAAGCAACGAAACTCCTTCATTCCAGAGCTCAACTGCACAAGGGAAAACGGCACGACTCCCAATCTTAGCAATGCTCAATTTCTTGATTTGACGGTTTAAGCGTGTCGAGAATGCTGCGATCTTTTTGAAGTCCCACTCTTCAGGCGAAGGCTTCTCCTGATAAACAGGCGCCCATTTTCCAGCGCCTGTCGCTGTGAAATGATTTGTGTGAGAGTTTCTTAGCCCATCTGGTGCGGCTCTCGATAAATAGAGCTGGACTAGCCCCCAACCGTCAGCTTCGTATCTGAACTTCGCACCGTTGCACTGCTCTGGATCTAGTTCTACGCGTTTCGGCACGAACGACGGCCCAGCGCCGACAACGTAGAGCTGAAGGTGAACGGTATGCCATTGCCTACCGTTTGTGTAGACCCGCTCAAATTCGGCCAGCACTTCCTCCGTCGAATGAAATTCCTTGAGCGGCGCTTCAAATTGTGAGGACAATTCGAATACTCTGCACATTCCGTCAGCGAAAAGCCAATCCAAGAGTGGCGCATGATCTTGCGCAGTAGCGTAGAAATCGCAATTCGGCATCGATGGGTTTCTCTATTTTGAGCTTGCTTTGTCAATCCGTTCTTGGCCAAAATTCGACCAATGACACCAAGGATAGCATGTTGCCAATGTGAAAACAGCAACACAAAAATTTAATTAGGACTCCTTGACAAATCCATTTGATGGCGTATCATACGCAGCATGGACACCAAATCTAAAAAGCCGTGGCAGGATACACCGGACGTTTCGGCCCGTATCGTTACCTCTATCGGGCGCATTGCCAGCGTAATGCGCTCCGGTATGTGGGAGTTTGCCACGGCCGAAAATCTGAATCCCACCCAGGCCGAGATGCTGCAATTGCTGCAGGGTCGTAAGCAGGGAGTGCGCTTGTCGTGGCTGGCGTCGCAGTTGTCGATCAGTGCGGCCAGCGCCAGTGATTCGGTATCGGCCTTGGTGTCCAAGGGTTTGCTGTACAAGGCGCGCGCAGAAGATGACGGCCGCGCCACTGCACTCTTCCTCACCCCGGAAGGTGCAACAATGGCGGCCCGTATCGGTAGCGCCCTGGATTTTGCCGACCAAGCTGCGGCCGCCCTGCCTGCGTCACAACAGGCGGAGCTGCTCACCGGCTTGTTCAAACTGATCGCGCAGTTGCAAAAGACGGATCGCTTCCCCGAGATGCGCGCCTGCTTGTCGTGCCGGTTCTTTGAACCAAATCGCCATCCAGGCAAGCCAGCCCCGCACCACTGTGGTTTGGTGAATGCGCCGCTGTCGGTGCCGCTGTTGCGCATGGATTGCCTTGAACACGAACCGGCCGATCCGGTAGCCAAGGCGCGTAACTGGAAAGTGTTTGCGTAGTTTCTTAACTCATTTTTTTTGACCAATTTAATTAGGAGTCCTATCATGTCTCGCATTAACCTCGTTACCCCAGCTGACACCACCGGCGAACGTCAACAAATCCTGGCCCAAATCAACGGCGCTTTCGGCGCTACGCCAAACATGTTCAAGGCCGTAGCCAATTCCACCGCAGCGCTGAAAAGCATGTGGGGCTCGTTCGGCGCCCTGGGCGGCGGCGTCATCAGCGCCAAGCTCGGCGAACAAATCGCCGTCGCCATCGCCGACCGCAACGACTGCGAATACTGCCTGGCCGCCCACACCGTGCTGGGTCGCAAAGCCGGCGCCACCGCTGAAGAAATGAGCGCCGCTCAAGCCGGCCAATCGGCTGATCCAAAAACTGCCGCCGCCCTGCGCTTCGCGGTCGCCGTGGTCAACAACCGCGCGCAAATCACGGACGAAGAAGTGGCCAACCTGCGCGGCGTCGGCTTCACCGAAGAAGAAATCGTCGAGATCCTGGCGCACGTGGCGCTGAACCTGTTCACCAACTACGTGAACGTGGCGTTCAAAGTGCCGGTCGATTTCCCATCGGTCAAACTGCGCGCTAAATAAGGAGCGGCCATGTTCCCTATCGCCCCCGAACTGCACGCCGCGGAATGGCTGAACACCGCTAAACCGCTGTCGCTGCAGCAGTTGCGCGGCAAGGTCGTCGCCATCTACGCGTTCCAGATGCTATGCCCCGGCTGCGTTTCGCACGGCATCCCGCAGGCCAAGAGCATCCGCGCCACGTTTGATGAGAAGGATGTGGCGGTGCTCGGACTGCACTCGGTGTTCGAGCACCACGCGGTGATGAATCGCGCCGCGCTGGAAGCCTTCGTGCACGAGTACCGCATCGGCTTCCCGGTGGCGATAGACCAGCCCTCGCCCCACGGCCCCATCCCGCTGACGATGGAGGAGTATCAGCTGCGCGGCACGCCAACGCTGATCCTGATCGATCGCCAAGGGCGGCTGCGGCTCAGCCACTTTGGCCGTGCCGAAGATATGCAAGTCGGCGCGCTGATCGGCCAGTTGGTGGCGGAAGCCGCACCGCAGCAGGCACAGTGCGACGACGAAGCGTGCAGCATCCGCTAGCAATGCATCTTGCATTGCTCATTTTGTAACGTATAATCGGCCGTTATTTTTATCACAACGGCCGATTATATGATCGCACTAGCGCTGGCGTTTTATCTCGTCTTCGTCCTGCCCGCCCGGCATTTGTGGAGCGACTTCCGCCCCAGCGACAAGCCTAAGCGCCCGCCGATACAGCGCTATCTGAGCTCGATCCGCGACATCGGCCTGCTGCTGCTGGCCCTCCTCTTCATCTGCTACTGGAACGGCTACAGCGTCGCCGACATGGGCCTCGCTCTGCCCGCATCGGGCGCGCCGCTGTGGTGCCTGATCGCCGCCGCCGTCGCCATGACCGCGCTGGTGATCGGCAGCTTCATTCACACCGACAAGATGCCTCCCGAAAAACGCGAGCAGCTATTGGCCGCGAGCCGGGACGGTGGCATGCCCACCAACGCCGCCGAGATGCGCCTGTTCGCCGTCCTCGTTGTTTTCATCGGCGGTGGCTGGGAACTGCTGTACCGCGGCTTCCTGCTGCTGGTGCTGTCGCCGTACATCGGCACCTGGGGCGCGGTCGCGGTGTCCGGTCTCGCTTACGGCACGGCCCATGGCTACAAGAGCGCCAAGCAGTTCAGCCTCAGCGTGCTGATGGCGCTGCTGTTCGCCGCCGGCTACGCCTTGACCGGCAGCTTGTGGTGGCTGATGGTGATCCACATTGTGTTGCCAGCTACCAACGCAATCAATGTCCACCGGCTACTTAAGCTGCAATGAAGAAATATTGTTGATTTTAAATTAGCTAAAAGTCTACAATGGCGTTTCCATTTCTACGGCGAGACGCTATGAGCAACGCGGACATCAAGGGCACCTACGGCTACACCTTCAACACGGCCGCGGGCACGGTCCGCATCACGGCCGACCAAATCACCAACCTTTCCAGCTACACCACCGGCACCCTGCGGCTGGAATTGTGGGTGACCGACTTCCCGTGGGATGAAGACTCGCCAAAAGAAGGCTACAAGATCGCCAACGTTGCGCTGAGTCCGGCCACCAATGGCACGCTGGGCGCCAACCAAACCCTGTACAACATCGATCAGACTGTGGCGTTCACCAAGCCGCCGTCCGGCACCCACTACGTGACAATGGTACTGGCCGAATACACCGGCAAGGACATGGGCGTCGATGGCGGCTACCAGGTGGTGGATACCGGCGGCTTCGAAAAATGGATGACCGTCAGCAGCACCGGCGTGATCGGCGTTCAAACCATGATCATGCCGACCGTGAGCATCGACTCGCAAACGGTGGTGGAAGGCGACGACGGCGTTACCAAGTCCATGGTCTTCACACTCAAGCTGTCGCAGCCGACGCCGATGGCCACCGGCGTGTATTTCGACACCTACGACCAAACGGCGATAGAAGGCGTGGACTACGGCGGCGTGCACACCCCCGTGGTCTTCATGCCCAACACCACCACGACCACGGTCACGGTGCCGATCTACGGCAATAACGACTTTGAGCCTACCCGCGTCTTCGGCGTGGATCTTAACTTGCTAATAAACGGTAACGCCAAGGACAGCGACCTCACCGCCGACGGCTACATCGTCGACAACGACGGCGCAGGCATCGACCTGCCGACCGACGGCTACATGGATCTCGACTGGTTCCTGTACACCACCCGCACCGAGTTCGCATGGGAGAAGGCAACTGGCAAGGGCGTGAAAGTGGCGGTGCTGGACAACGGCATCGACGCCGCCCACGCTGACCTGAGCGCCAACGTCCGCACGGATCTCGGCCGCACTACCCTGACCATGACTCCCGGCGGCGCGCCCGTCACCAACGACGACAACCACGGCACGCTGGTGGCCGGCGTGATCGCCGCCTCCCGCGACGGCAAAGGCATGGTCGGCGTAGCCTACGACGCGCAACTGGTGTCGCTGTATAGCGCCAGCCGGATCAACGATAAGCTGCCGACCGAAATCGCCAACGCTTATACGTACGCGCAGAATTTCGATGTGCTCAACGACTCGTGGGGCTACGGTAACCTGCTGGCCAACGACACCAACTGGGCCTTCCTCGACAACGCCAACGATCCGCTGTTCGCGCCTGCCTTCAAGGCGCTGCACGATCTGGCTGCGGACGGCCGCCATGGCCTCGGCACGGTGGTGGTGCAATCGGCCGGCAACGGCTACAGCTACGGCGACGACACCAACCTGCACAACTTCCAGAACAGCCGCTACGTGATCACCGTCGGCGCCACCGACTACTTCGGCAGCGCGTCCTACTTCAGCACCACCGGCGCATCGATCCTGATCGCGGCGCCGGGCGGCGCGGGCAATACCGACTATTCCAGTATCATCACCACCGACCGCACCGGCACCGCTGGCGAAAGCTCGTCCAGCTATGCCTTTGCCGACGGCACCTCGTTCTCGGCGCCTATCGTATCAGGCATCGTGGCGATGATGCTGGAGGTGAATCCGAATCTCGGCTATCGCGACGTGCAGGAAATCCTCGCCTATACCGCGCACCAAACCGACTACACCTCGGGCGATGTGACCGACAACGGCGCCACCAACTGGAACGGCGGCGGTATGCAATTCATTTCCGTCGCACAGACCACCGGTTTTGGCCAGGTCGACGCACTGGCCGCAGTGCGGCTGGCAGCAAGCTGGGACAGCACGCCGAAGACCGTGGCTAACACGGTTGAAGTCACGGCCACGCAAAAGGTCAACCTGGCGATCCCGGACAACAACAAGAGCGGCGTCACCAGCAGCGTCAACATCACCAGCGACATGGTGGTTGAGCGGGCCGATGTCAGCGTCAACATCATCCACCCGTTCATCGGCGACCTGCAAATCGCACTGACCTCGCCGAGCGGCACCACCAGCTATTTGATGTACCGGCCATCACAAGGAGCATTGAGCGCTTACGGTTCCAGCCAGAACGACATCCACTTCACCTTCGACACGGTGCTGAACTGGGGTGAAGCCGCCACCGGCAAATGGACGCTGAGCGTAACCGACCTCGCCACCGGCTTGGCAGGCACATTCACCGACTGGACGCTGGACCTGGTCGGCCATGCATCGAGCAAGGACGACACCTACGTCTACACCAATGACTTCCCGCTGCTGGTGAAGGCCGATCCAACCCGCGCCGTCCTCACCGATAAAGATGGCGGCATCAACACCATCAACACCGCGGCGCTGGGTGCGGACAATTACATCGACTTGAGTGGCGCTACCACCACTGTTCTGAATGACGGCAAACTGACCATCGCCGCCGGCACCGTGATCCGCAACGCCTACGCCGGCGACGGCAACGACACCGTCATCGCCAATGCGCTGGGCGGCACGCTACACGGTATGGACGGCAACGACATCCTGCGTGGCGCGACCGGCATTGATATCCTCGACGGCGGCGTCGGCGACGACACCATCAGCGGCGACGCCGGCATCGACACCGCACTGTTCCACCACGCGCGCGCCGACTACACCATCACCAAGAGCGCCAACGGCTACACCGTCAAGGATACCAAGGGCAACGACGGCATCGATCAATTGAGCGGCATCGAGCGCCTGCAATTTGCCGACTCCGTGCTGGCCCTCGACACCAGTACCGGCATCGCCGGGCAAGCCTACCGCCTGTACCAGGCCGCGTTCAACCGTACCCCGGATGCCGGCGGCCTCGGTTACTGGATCAACGCGATGGACAAGGGCGTGGCGCTGATCGACGTGGCCAAGGGCTTCGTCAGTTCGGCCGAGTTCCAGTCTCAGTATGGCGCTGCGCCAAGCAACGCCGACCTGGTCACGCACCTGTACAACAACGTGCTGCACCGCGACCCGGACAGCGGCGGCGCGGCCTACTGGAAAGGCCTGCTGGACAGCCACACCATCGACGCCGCCGAGGCATTACGCAGCTTCAGCGAAAGCCCGGAAAACGTGGCGGCGCTGGTTGGCGCCACCCAGAATGGCATCACCTACACGCCGTTCTACGGCTAAGCCTTCACGCTCCCCTTCAACTAGCTTAAGGCGGCATCCAAAATCCGGCCCGTTTGTGTTCGTTACGCGTCACACGGGCCGGTACTTCTTGAGTATTTTGCATTGTTGTTGGCATAATCGTTTCGACCTAAACGATCGCCGGCTCAAGTGAATCCTATCGTCTTCGCCATTCCCGTGTTCGTCGCTTCCATCCTGCTGGAAGTATGGATAGCGCATCGCCGCGGCGCCAAGGCCTACGACACTGCCGACGCTCTCACCAGCCTGCACCTCGGAGTACTGAGCCAGATTACCGGCTTGTTCGCCAAGCTGGCGACGCTCGGTATTTACGTCGCCGTCTTCGAGCAATGGCGCTTCACCACCCTGCCCGCCAACAGCGTTTGGGTGTGGGCCGGCGCGCTGCTGGCCTACGATTTCTTCTACTACTGGGCGCACCGCATGGGCCACGAAGTGGCGGTGCTGTGGGCCGCGCACGTGGTGCACCACTCGTCCGAGTTCTACAACCTGTCCACCGCGCTGCGCCAGACTTCCAGCGGCTGGCTGTTTGGATGGTTCTTTTACCTGCCGATGGCGCTTGCCGGTGTGCCGCCGATGGTGATGGTGGGCGTGGCGCTGATCGACCTGCTGTATCAATACTGGGTCCACACCGAGATGGTGGGGCGGCTCGGATGGATGGACCGCGTATTCGTCACGCCGTCCAACCACCGCGTGCACCACGGCCAGAACGATTACTGCATCGACCGCAATTACGGCGGCATCCTGATTCTGTGGGATCGCTTGTTCGGCACTTTTGCCGATGAACGCGACGACGAGAAAATCATCTACGGCGTGCGCTCGCCGCTGCGCAGCCTCAATCCGCTGTGGGCCAACCTGCACTACTACGCCGACTTGTGGCAGTCCACCGCGCAGGCCAAGGGCTGGCGCAAGAAAGTACAAGTGTGGCTGGCGCCGCCGGGCGCGTGGACCGGCGAACCGCTGGGCCACTTCGACGACGCACAATTCCAGCACTATCGCCCGCACACGCCGGCGCCGGCCGCCGCTTACGGCATCCTGCAATTTGCTTTGCTGGCGCCGTGCGTGATGCAGCTGATCGCGCTGGCCCCGTCGTTGCCGCTGCCTTCGCTGGTGCTGTACGCCGCGCTGATCGCAGCCAGTACCTTATCGCTGGGCGCCTTGCTGGAAGGCCGCCGCTTGGGTGCGCGCATTGAGCAGGCGCGCGGCGTTGTTCTCGGCCTGGCCTTTGCGCTGCTGCCGGATTGGTTTGGATACGAAGCGCCATTGCTGCTGCGTGCAACGGTGCTGGCGCTCTCACTGGGCGCCGCTGTATGGCTGGAAAAAAATATAAAAACACATCAATGGGAGACAACATGAAAACGCATCGCACCGTTATTGCCGCCAGCCTTGCTGCGGCCTTCTTCGTCCCGCCGGCATGGGCCGCCGACGAAGTGCAGTCGGTAGTCGTCACCGCGCAGTCGCGCAAGCAGTTGGTGCAGGACGTACCGATGACCATGCAGGTGGTCACCGCCAAGGATATTGAAAGCGTCGGCGCCAAGGACCTGGCGGACTTGAACGGCTACATACCCGGCTTGACGGTCGATGCGATTGAACCTACCCAGCCGTCGTTCGGCATCCGCGGCGTGCAGGCGGCGGACTTCGGCATTGCCACCGATTCGCCAGTCGGCATTTACGTCGACGGCGTCTACACCGGCAAGACCGGCGGCGCGCTGATGAACTTCATCGACGTGCAGCGCATCGAGGTCGTCAAAGGCCCGCAAGGCACGCTGTTCGGGCGTAACAGCGCGGCCGGTGCGATCGCCATCACCACCAATGAGCCGGGCAAGGAAGTGGACGCCAACGCCCACGTCAAGCTGGGTAAATTCGGCCGCGCCAATGCCGACGTGATGCTCAACTTCCCGATCACCGACACCTTCGCCACCCGCATCGTGGTGGTACGTTCGGGCAGCGAGGGCTGGGCCGACAACACCGCCACCGGTAAAAAATCAGGCGGCGATAAAGACTGGGCCACCCGCGTTTCGCTGCGCAAGGACTTCGACGCCGCCAAGCTGGTTTTGTCGTTGGAGCATGAGAACATGGAGCAGTACGGGCGCCCGGCCTTCGGCGTGGTGAAGAATCCGGCGCTGCCGCTGGGCGGCTATCGCGGCGTGTACGATGCGGCTTACACCGCCAACTTCGTCAATCCGTTCGATGTACCGCTGGCCAATGACCAGCAAGGCAGCGAGGGCCGCATGTTCGACGGCGCCACGCTGCGCTTTGAAGCGCCGGTGGCCGGCATGACCTTCAACTCCACCACCGCCTATCGCCGCTTCAAAACGCACAACCTGACCGATAACGACGGCACCGACCGCCCTACCCTGCACCTGACCACTCAGGACGCCAAGCGCGCGCACAGCTTCCAGCAGGAGTTCAAATTGTCGGGCAAGACCGATCAACTGGATTGGATCGGCGGCTTGAGCTTCTATCACAACAACGAGCACCAGGACGCGGGCGCCTACGTCACCACCGGCACGCTGGATACCTTGAGCCAGTTCGCCGGCGGCGATCCGAATTTCGCCATGCTGTTCGGCGGCCTTGCTGCGGCAGGCCTGCCGGGCATCAGCCCAAGCAGCGTGTTCTCGTGGGACGAGACCCACTACAGCGACGTGCGCACCAAGTCGGCCTCGATCTACGGCGACACCATCTGGCACCTGACGCCGCAAACCAATGCCACCGTCGGCCTGCGCTACACCAAGGACAAAAAGCAGATGACGTGGTACGTGCCGGGCCGCGTATCGCCGCAGCTGGATGACTTCCTGAATCGTTTCGGTCCACTGGCCGGCTTGAATGCAGCGTCCTTCCCATCCAACGTGATCTTCGACACCGCCGCGCGGCTGGTCGCCAAGCCAGTCACGCGTGAGAAGGATTGGACCGACTGGAGCCCGCGCCTGGTGCTGGACCACAAACTGACTAAGGACACGCTGCTGTTCACCTCCATCTCGCGCGGCTACCAGGCTGGCGGCTTCAATATCTTCACGCCGCCGAATCCGGCATCGGCCACGCGCACCGGCCAGGATCCAAGCTTTGAGCCAGAGAAAATGACCAACTTCGAGGCCGGCACCAAGATCGTGCTGCCGGCGCTGCGCGCCACCTTGAACGCATCGCTGTTCGCCTACAAGTTCAAGAACCTGCAAGACGTTCAGCTTTACAGCGTGGGCACCATCCCGACTTACAACGTGATCTCCAGCGACCAGAAGGCGCATGGTCTCGACGTGGATGGACGCATTCGCCTGTCGCCGCGTGTGACGCTGTTCGGCGGCTTTGAGTACATCAACCAGACTTACACCCGCTACCAGCGTCTCGACGCTGCCGGCCATGTCACGCTGGATCTGGGCGGCCAACCGGTCGGCACGCCGCGCCTGACCGCCATGGCGGGCATCAATATGAACTGGGAGACCGCCAATGGCCGCGCCAGCGTCAACTTCCAGGGCACGCACGCCACGGCGGAGCGCTGCAACAGCGACACGGCGGACCTGAGCTGCCTGAGTACTGCTAAACTGAAGACCGGCACCGCCATGAGCAAGTACGACTTGCGCCTGGCTTGGGACAGTCCAAGCTCGCGGTACGGCGTGGCGCTGATCGTCAACAATGTATTCGACCAGCGCTACATCCAGACGCTGGGCGGTCAAACCGAACAATATGGCGCGCCATATGCCAACATCACGCCGCCGCGCGCAATCGGCGTGGAATTCAGGGCTAGCATGTAAATGGCGTCAAAACTCGTACTGGCTGCTGCGGCAGTATTGGTGGTTGCGGCAGGCGGTGCGGCGACTCTGGCCGTCCATCCTCCAGAGTTGTTGAAGGTCGGCGCCAATTACGGCGCCAAGATCGTTTGTTCCAATGTGTTTATCGCCGGGCGCGATGCGCAGGCCGTATTGGCCGATGATGTGCAGGCGCCCGGCCATCCAGTGCTTCAACATCTGAGCGTGCGCGTCGATCAGGAACGCAAAACGGTGCGCACCCAGTTCCTTGGCTTTATCGGCGACGGCATGGCCGTGTATCGTCCCGGCACCGGCTGCGCCGTGGTGCCGGATGGCGATGTTGAACAAGCCGCCAAGCACCAATTCAATCCGATCAAGATTTGGGCGCCATCGCCTAAGGTGCCCTGGCCGACTGGTTCGCAGGCCGAAACCAATAAAGCCGTGCAGGCTTTATTGGAACAGGACGACCTGGCCGGCCCCGGCGTGCGCGGCATGGCCGTGATCCATCGCGGACGCCTGATCGCGCAGCGCTACGGCGCCGGCTTCAACGCCGCAACGCCGCTGCTGGGATGGTCGATGACCAAGACCGTGACGGCGGCGCTGGTCGGCATGCAGATCGCCGACGGCAAGCTGTCGTTAGAGCAGGACGGCTTCTGGCCGGACAAGTCCGACCCGCGCGCGCAAATCACGCTGGCGCAGCTGATGTCCATGAGTAGCGGCCTGCATTACAACGAGAGTTACGGCGACGTGTCCGACGTTACTCGCATGCTGTACCTGGAGCCGGACATGGCGTCCTTCACGGCTTCGCAAGCGCTGGAGCATCCGCCGGGCAGCAAATGGAATTATTCGAGCGGCACCACGGTGCTGTTGTCGCGCATCTGGCAGCGCGCGGCGGGCGATGACGCGCTGTCGCTGCCGCACAATCGCCTGTTTGCGCCGCTGGGCATGAACAGCGCGGTGATCGAAGCCGACGCACGCGGCAATCTGGTCGGATCAAGCTATATGTACGCCAATACGCTGGACTGGGCGCGTTTCGGCCAGTTCCTGCTGCAAGACGGCATATGGCAAGGCAAACGCATACTGCCTGCCGGTTTTGTCGAAGGCATGCAGCAAGTGGCTGCGGCTTCGGGCGGCCAATACGGACAAGGACAGTTGTGGCGCTGGGGGCCGTCCGGCGATACGCCTGAAGGCCAGAATCCCGACACGCGCTTCCAGCTTCCCGCCGATACCTATTGGATGAAGGGCCATGACGGCCAAAGCATCGCCATCGTGCCCTCGCAGCAGCTGGTGGTGGTGCGCCTGGGCCTGACGCCGCATCGCCTGCTGTATCAGCCGCAAGCGCTGCTGGCAGCCGTGGTCAAGGCGGTGCAGCCATGACTGGCGCCGTGCCTTACGGCCTGCTGCGCCACCAAGGCGCTATGCTGCTGACCGGCGCGCGCGTGGTCGGCCACACGATGATCAATGCGCTGGTGCCGGCCTCCAGGCCGGACGACGGTGCGGCCAGCCGCATCGCTCCAATCACGCGCGTACTCGGCGCCCCGCCGCAAGAACTGGTGGAGCAGTACCTTGCATGGGCCGGTGCGGCGCGCGGCTACGAGGGCCGGCTGCCGCCGCACATGGTGTCGCAATGGAGCTTGCCGCTGGTGGGCGAACTGCTGCTGCGCATGCCCTACCGCCTGACCAGCGTGATTAATCAGGGTGTGAGCTTGCGCGTGCTAGGCCCCCTGCCGCGCAATACGCCGCTGCACGTGACGGCCAGCGTCGAACAAATCGAGCAGACGCCGGGCCGCATCAAGGTAGTGGTGGCCGTTGTCACCGGCACCGCCGAACAAGCGTCGCTGGTGGAAGCGCGGCTGCATATGAGTTTCCTGCTGCCGGGGCCTCGCGCGCCGAAAACGCCGCAGGAGCGCGGCAACGAGCCGGATTGGATCACGGCCGGTTTGTGGCACGCCGATGCGCGAGATGGCCTGCGTTTCGCGCTGCTGACCGGCGACTTCAATCCGATTCACTGGTTTGCTCCGCTGGCGCGGCGCTCGGTATTCCGAGGCATGGTGCTGCACGGTTTCGGCAGCTTTGTGCGCAGCTACGAAGTGCTGTCGCAGCAAGACGTGCGTTTCAACGAAATCGATGTCCGCTTCGTCAAGCCCGTAGCGCTGCCCTGCCTTGCCTTGTCGGTGCAGGTAGCGCCGGAAGATGCGGCCGACGCCGAAGGCTGGCGCGCCCTGCGTCTCGCAGGCAGCGGCGATGCGCTACACCTGGCGGGACGGCTGCGCTGAGAACCCGGGTCTGACGGCACTTGCCTCGGCGGTCAGCGCATGCGTGGCCGGCATTGCTGCTATCGCCCGCTTCATGCAATGCTGTCTTCCGCCACGCGCACCGCATTGCGGCCGCCTTGTTTGGCGGCGTACAGCATTTTGTCGGCTGCCGCCAGCCAGTCATCCGGCGTGCGCGCCTTGTTCATGTAAGCCACGCCGATGGAGATAGTGATCGGATGGCCTTCCAGCAGCGTGGCCGAAGCCACTGCCGAACGCAAGCCCTCCGCCAGCACCGCAGCAGCATTTAACCCCGCGCCGCTGGCCATGATGGCGAATTCCTCGCCGCCATAACGGAAAATGCGGTCGGACGAACGCGTATGGCGGCGCATCAGTTCCGCCAAGCGCACCAGTACCTTGTCGCCCGCCGCGTGGCCGTATTGGTCGTTGACTTGCTTGAAGTGGTCAAGATCGAGCAGCAGCAAGCTCGATTCCAATTGGGGCCTGCGCTCCTGCGCATACTCGGACAGCTTGCGATCCAGCGCGCGGCGGTTGCCGACACCGGTCAGGAAGTCCAGCTCCACCGCCGTGTGCAGCTCCTTGTTCTGCAAGCCGGTGCGGTAAGCGAAAATGTAGGCGAACAGGTTCACCAGACCGATCGTCACCACAATGGTCATCAGGTTGACCACCTCCAACTGCATGGTCAGGATGCCCACCAGCACCAGCAGACCGACACTATTGATGGCCACCGCCACCGCAGGCCGCAGCACAAAGTACGCAGCAATCATGGTCGGATACACCCAATAGACCAGCGACACGCCGCGCAGGTACACGGTCACCAGCATGCCCACCGAGTAGAAGATCGTGACGAGCAAGCTGGCAACCTGGTAACGGCCGGTGCGCCACACGTGCACAATCACCGCGGTCATGCCGGCCACCAGCAGCATGTCTACCACCGCCGAGGCCCAGCTACCTTGCAGCAGCCGGTATACGCCGAACGGCAAGATGCTCGGGATGCTGAGGGCGCACAGCAGCATCAGGATGATTTCTTCCTGTCGCCGCTGGCGCCCTCCCGACAGCCAGTGCCAGCGCCCCGCACCGGATTTGCCGCTCATATTCATCACGATACTCAGTGTGCGCCCTGCGTGCCTGGCTCGCCAGAAGCGACGGCCGGCTTGGCCTCCGCCTTGTGCTCACCCGCAAGGAACATATACATCGCCGGCACCACGAACAACGTGAACAAGGTGCCGATCGACAGGCCGGTGAAAATCACGAGGCCCATCGCGTGACGGCCCGCCGCCCCCGCGCCAGAGGCAATCACCAGCGGCACCACGCCGAACACCATCGCCGCCGTCGTCATCAGGATAGGACGCAGACGGGTGGCCGCAGCTTCCTCGATCGCCTCGCGCTTGGACTTGCCGGCCGCGCGCAGGTGATTCGCCACCTCCACGATCAGGATACCGTGCTTGGAGATGAGGCCCATCAGCGTCACCAGGCCGACCTGCGTGTAGATGTTGATCGAGGCGAAGCCGAGGAAGATAAACGTCATCGCGCCGAACAGCGCCATCGGCACCGAGAACAGAATCACCACCGGATCGCGGAAGCTTTCAAACTGCGCCGCCAGCGCCAGGAACACGATGATGACCGCGAACAGCATGGTCACGAGGAAGCCGCCCGACTCCGCCGCATACTGGCGCGATTCGCCCGAGAAGTCCGCCGTGTAGCCCGACGGCGCCACTTCCTTCAAGGCGTCGCGCAGGTACTGCTGGATCTCGCCCTGCGAGGCGCCGGTCACGCCCGAGATGGTGGCCGCGTTCAGCTGCTGGAAGCGATTAATCGCCTCCGGCTGCACGCTGTACTTGATGGTCGCCACGGTGCTGGCCGGGATCATGTCGCCGCTTGGCGTCTTGATGTAGAAGTCCAGCACATCGCTTGGGTTCAAGCGATCAACCTGTTGCACCTGCGGGATCACTTTGTACGAACGGCCTGAGATCGAGAAGTAGTTGACGTAGCCGCCGCCCAGCGCCGCCGCCATGGCGTTACCGAAGTCCTGCTGCGTCAGGCCCAGCGTGGCCAGCTTGTCGCGGTCTACATCCACGCGCGCTTGCGGTGTGTCGATTTTCAGGTCGACGTCGACGAAGTAGAATTTATTGTCCTTCTGCGCTTTTTCCAACACCGCGTGCGCCACCGTGTTCAGATTTTCGAACGGCTCGGTGGTGGTGATCACGAACTGCACCGGCAAGCCGGAACTGCCGGGCAGCGCCGGGAACTGGAACGCCGCCACGCGGCCGCCGGCAATGCCGTTCCACTTGGCTTGCAGCTCTTGCTGGATTTCGTGCGCCGAGCGGCTACGCTTGTCCCATGATTTAAACAGCACGCCGCCGATACCGGAATTGGTGGTCGGCACGCCGGTAATCTGGAACATCTGCTCGTACTCGGGCAGGCTTTTCGCCACGTCGAAAATCTGCTTGGCGTAGGCTTGCATTTGATCCGAGGTCGCGGTCGGCGCGCCCACCACTTGCGACAGCACGATGCCTTGGTCTTCTTCCGGCGCCAGTTCGGACTGCGACATCTTGAACTGCAAGATCAGCAGCACAAACACGATCACGCCAAACACGATCAGCACCGGCCACGTGTTGAGCAAACTATGCAGCACGCGCAGATAGCCGTTGTGAACCTTCTCGAACACGCGGTCGATGGCTTTCACGAACTTGCCCTCGTCCTGCGAATGATCGAAGAAGTGGCCGCACATCATGGGCGACAGCGTCAGCGCCACGATGCCCGATACCGCCACCGCGCCAGCCAGCGTAAAGGCAAACTCGGTGAACAGCGCGCCGGTCAAGCCGCCCTGGAAGCCGATCGGCACATACACCGCGATCAGCACCACCGTCATCGCCAGGATAGGACTGCCCAGTTCGCGCGCCGCGACGATGGCGGCGTCGAACGGCGTCATGCCCGCCTTCATGTGGCGGTCGACGTTTTCCACCACAATGATGGCGTCATCCACCACCAGGCCGATGGCCAGCACAATCGCCAATAGCGTCAGCAGATTAATCGAATAGCCAAGGATCAGCATCACGAAGAAGGTGCCGATCAAGGACAGCGGCATCGCCACCACCGGCACGATCACCGCACGGAAGCTGCCGAGGAACAGGTAGATCACCACCGTCACGATCAGCAGCGCTTCCACCAGCGTCTTCACCACTTCCTCAATGGAGGTGTTGATGAACTCCGTGGAGTCGTAGACGATCTCGCCGGTCAGGCCCGCAGGCAGCTGATCGCGGATGGCCGGGAAGGCTTCGCGCACGCGCTTGGCCACGTCCAGGATATTCGCGTCCGGCGCCACCTTGATACCGATGAACACCGAGCGCACGCCGCTGAACGCAACATTGAAGTCATAGTTCTCCGATCCCAGCGTGACGGTAGCGATATCCTCCAGATGCACGATGGCGCCGCCGGCCTGCTTGACGGCCAGCTGTTTGAACTCGTCCACCGTGTGCAGGTCGGTGCCGGCAGTCAGCGGCACAGTCACCATCTGGCCCTTGGTCGAACCGAGACCGGCCAGGTAGTTATTCGCCGCCAGCGCCGCGCTGACTTCCGCCGCAGTGACGCCATGCGCCGCCATCTTGCCCGCATCCAGCCACGCGCGCAGCGCGAACTGGCGCGCGCCCAGCAGCTCGGCGGTTTGCACGCCCTGGATCGAGTCGAGTTTAGGCTTGACCACGCGCGCCAGGAAGTCGGTCACGTTATTGGTCGGCAGCGTGTCGCTGTAGAAACCCATGTACATGGCGTCCGTGGTCTGGCCGGTTTGCACCGTCAGCACCGGTTGCTGCGCCTGTTGCGGCAACTGGTTCTTGACCGAGTTGACCTGCGTGGTGATCTCGGTCAGCGCGCGGTTCGAGTCGTAGTTCAGGCGCAGCGTGGCCGTGATGGTCGACACGCCGCTATTCGACGACGACGACAGGTAATCAATCCCCTGCGCCTGCGCGATGGCCGATTCCAGCGGCTGGGTGATAAAACCCGCTACCGTGGCCGCATCCGCGCCGTAATAAGTGGTGGAGACAGTCACCACCGCGTTCTGCGTCTTCGGATACTGGTTGATCGGAAGGCTGAACAGCGAGCGCAAACCCAGCACCACGATCAGTAAGCTGATCACGCTGGCCAGCACCGGCCGCTTGATGAAGATATCGGTAAAGTTCATGGCGCGTTATCCTCAGTGTTCCTGCGGCGTCGGATTCGGGCTGTTGGCCGGCTGCACCTTGTTGTCGATGGTGGCCGGCGTGCCGTTCTTCAGTTTCAGCTGGCCACTGGTGACCACCGTCTGACCTTCTTTGACGCCGGTGAGGATCGCCACCTGGTCGCCGCGCGTAGGGCCGGTGGTGACGAATACCTGCTGCGCCACCAGATACGGCTGGCCCTTGTCATCCTTGAGCGCATCCTTGGCATTGGCAGCCGGCGGCGCCAGGACGAACACGGTGGAGCCGTACGGGTTGTAGGTAATGGCGGTCTGCGGCAAGGTCAGGTATTTTTTCAGCTCGCCCTGATCCAGCGCCACGTTGGCAAACATGCCCGGCAACAGCTGGCGCTTTGCATTCGGCACCGTGGCCTGCACTTGGACGTTGCGGGTGGCGGTATCCACTTTCGGGCTGATGGAAGTGACCTTGGCGGGGAAAGCCACGCCCGGATAAGCATCCGCGGTCAAGTTCAGCTTCTGGCCGATGGAGAGGCCGGCCAGCTGCTTTTGCGGCACGAAGAAATCGACATACACAGTATCAATGGTTTGCAGCGTCACCAGCTTATCGCCGGGATTCAGGTACTGGCCCGGATTGACGGCGGTAATACCAAGCTTGCCGGCAAATGGCGCTTTGATGGTTTTCTTATCCACCAAGGCCTTCTGCTGCGCGGCCAAGGCTTGCTTGCTCTTCAAATCCGCCTCGTCGCTATCGACCTGCGCCTGGCTGATGGCTTGCGCTGCCAGTTGCAGCTTGTCGCGCTTGAGCGTAGTGGCGGCGAGATCGGCGGATGCTTGCAGCGCGCGCAGTTGCGCAATGTCGGAATCCGCATTCAGCTCGAACAGCACCTGCCCTGCTTTCACCTCGTCGCCCGACTTGAAGCGCACTTCGCGCACCAGTCCTGCGATTTCGGTGGTGACGTCCACGCCGCGCACCGGCGCCAGCGTGCCGACAGAGCTCAATTGCGGCTGCCACTCGGACGCCTGCACCTTGACGGCAGTGACCACTTGCGCGCTCGGCTTGGGCGCGCTGGCTATCAGTTTTTGGATCTGCATGTACTTCCCGAACGCCAGCACGACGACCAGTAAAAGAACACCACCTACCATGATGAGCATACGCTTAGTCATGAAGCTATCTCCTGCAGTATTTGATTATTGATTTTTACGATTCCACCAGCCGCCGCCGAGCGCCTGGAACAGCGCTGCCGTATCGGCGTAGCGCGCTGCCTGCGCCTGCACCAGGGCGATGTGGGTTTGCTGGTAGCTGCGCTGCGCATCGAGCAAGACGAGGTAGCTGATGCCGCCAAGCTTGTACTGCTGCTCGGACAAGGCCAGCGTCTCTTTCGCCAGCGCTTCGGCTTCCGCTTGCGCTTTCAGTGCTGCGGCGTCGGCGTCCAATGCGCGCAACGCGTCGGCCACGTTCTGGAACGCCACCAGCACCGTGGCGCGATACTGCGCTGCTGCCGCATCGTAGGCTGCTTCTGCCGCGCGCCGCCGCGCGCTGAGCGCACCGCCGTTGAAGATAGGTTGCACCAGGCTGGCCGCGAGATTCCACGCATTGGTATCCGACTCAAACAGCTTGCCGAAGGTTTGCGCCGACGAGCCGTAGCTGCCGCTCAGCGTGAACTGCGGGTATTGCGCCGCCGTCGCCACGCCGATGGCGGCACTGGCCTGGTGCAGCTGTTCTTCGCTGGCGCGGATGTCGGGCCGCTGGCGCACCAGCGCCGACGGCAAGGACACTGGCAACTGCTCCGGCAAAGTCAGCGACTCCAGCGCAAACTCCGGCATGCCCGCTTCGCCCGGCAGCTTACCGGCCAACACCGACAGCTGGTGCTGCGCCGCCGCCAGCGACTTCTCCAGCGGCGCGACGGTAGCCGCCACCTGCGCGACCTGATTGCGCTGGCTGAGCACCGTGGTGCGCGGCACCGCGCCGAATTCAAACTGCTTTTCGATCACGTTCAGCTGGCGGGTCAGCGCATCAAGCACTTCGCGCGTGGCCTTGAGCTGGGCGCGCAGCGAGGCTTCCTGGATCGCAGTCGTTACCACGCTGGCGCTCAGCGCCAGATAGGTCGCCTCAAGCTGGAAGCGCTGATAATCCACCGCAGCCTGCGCGCCTTCCAGCGTGCGGCGCGTGGCGCCGAAAACGTCGGGCGTGTACGAGACATTGACCGAGGCGTTATACAGATTGAATACGCCCGCACCGGCGCCCGCCGTGGCGGCGCTGGCCTTCTGCCGCGCCACGCCCAGTTGCCCGTTCACCGATGGATAAACCAGCGATCCCGATTGCGCGTTATAGTTTTCCTGTGCCTGGCGCAGCACGGCTTCGGCGGCAGCCATGTTCGGATTTTGCGCCAGCGCGTTGCGGATTAACTGATCGAGCGCGTCGGATCGGAACAGCGTCCACCACTGTGCAGGAATCTCCTGTCCAAGGGCGAACTGCTGCGACGCGCCGCCGATGCCCGGCGCGGATGCTGTTTGTTGAGGAAGCGGCTTGGGGGTGTAACTATCGCTGGCGGTTGCTGGCGCCGCAGGGGTTTTAAAGTCCGGCCCGAGTGCACATCCACTCAGACCCGCGGCGATCAGCGCCGCCGTGAAGATCCGTTTTTTCACTACAGTCTCCCACACCTGTTACTGATTTTTAACTTATCATCAACCAAAGGTTAAATAATAGACATTATTTAACATGTTCTCATCTTTTCCGGTTCAGGTGTGGGTTTATTGCCTTGCGGAGATAAAAAAACGGGCCTTGCCGTTTCCGGCAAGGCCCGTTTTAGGCTTAGGCTGGCTGAATTATGCTGGTTCCGGGGTCGCCACGGCGCCATAAGCGCGGTTGACTTCGGTCAGCGAGAAGGCGTTAGGGCCGTTGGTTTGCGCATCGGCTACTTCGTCGTGCGCCAGGCTGCGGTAGGTCAGCGGCGCTTCGTAGCGGATGCGCTCGTCTTCGCTGATCTTGCCGTCATGGTTGGTGTCGGCAGCCATTTCAGCGTCCGGCGGCGGCACACCCAGCAGGCCGTCTTTGCCGACGCCCGGCAGCGGCTCTGGAGTAGGCAGCGAATCGTTCAGCGGGTTGGCGGTCGCAGCTTCTGCTTCCGCGCCAAAGCGGGCCTGGAAGATTTGCGTTTCTGGACGCTCAGCCAGCTTTTTCAGGCCTTCATCAAATTGCTGCAAAGCGGTCTTCAGCGTTTCGTCTTCCGACACGGCTTTGACCAGCGCATTGGCTTGGTCGCCAGTATTGGTCGCGCTGCTGGTGTCAATTTGCAGAGGGCTAGTGGCATTAAAGCCCGGCAACGACAGATAGGCGGCAACCGACGCGCTCAGGTCAGCGTTCGTGCTCTTATCCGACTCAGCGGGTTTGACAGGCGCGAGCGCCTTGTCTGCAACCAAGGCTGCGGAAAGGGTAGCACCACCAATGTTGTTCACCATAATCATAATCGGCTCCTGCAAGAAGATTCCTCACCCCTATATTCTATCAGCGTTTTAGCAATAGTTTCCATTTCATGCGCTCTTCTCCTGCAAAAAAGTGCTCTTTTCCTGAAATAAACTTTCCATACAACACTATTTTGATTGTCAAAATCAATTGCCTTTTTGTTTTGATAGATTTGCATGCGTTTTGATGATGAAGGCACAACATTCGCGTTGCACAACTGGTCAGACCACCGTAGAATTGGTCAACCAGTACCCCACCGCATCACAGATTTTTGACCACTTGCGAGCTCGGCCATCCCCCGGCCCTCCTCTCGGTGGCACGGCATACGCGAGGTGTGCCGACCGGCGACCGGCATAGACCGGCGTTGTTGAACTCAAACTATCTGGAGACAAAATGCACCTCACCTTACGCAAGGCCGCAGCTGCGGCATGCCTGCTGCTCGCCGCCGGCGCCACGCGGGCGGCCGCCGATCCGTTGCAAAATGCCGTCATTAACGCCAGCTACAGCGCTGGTTCCGTGCTCAGCCTGGGCGACAACTACGCCGGCGGCTCCGTCAGCGGTCTCGATCCGTATAACGTCAGCGCCGAGTTCTTTACCGCTGATGCCTTGTTCGGCTTTGATTTTTCTGCCGACGGCCAGCTCACCATCTTCAACAACGCGTCAATTCCGGCTGGTTCCTACGTTGCCAGCTTTGACTTTGGTGCCACGCTCGGCGCGCCCATCGCGGACTTCCGCGTGGTGGATGCGGGCATCACTGGCGGCACGCCGGTGCTCACCATCGTCAACGATCACACCATCAGCATCGATTTGAGCGCGGTGCAGTGGAATGGCGATTTCAGCCCGCTGGTGACGGCGGTCACGCTGCAAGCGGTGCCAGAGCCAGCGACGGCATGGATGCTGGCGGCCGGCCTGATCGGACTAAGCGCAGCAATGCGCGCGCGCCGCCGCAACCGCTAAACGCCCTCTCACAATTCAAGGAGCTTCAGATGAAACTTACTCGTTTCAGGGCAGCGCTTTGCCTGCTCGGCTTGACGACGGCGTTGCATGCCGCCACCATCGACCCAGCGCTGCAAACCGCGCCGGCGGATGGCTTTGGCGCCGGCACCGTCGGTGGTTCGGCTGCCATCAGTTCGCAAATCTACACCGTGAGCTCGCGCCCGCAACTGCTGGCGGCGATACAGCGAGGCGGCGTCAATCCGAAGATCATCAAGTTAAGCGGCACGATTGATATGACCGAGGGCGTGCCGTATGCGAACAGCGGTGACCAGGCGATACGCGGCTTGATCCGATTGCCCAGCAATACCACGCTGATTGGCGCGGATGGCAATGCGGGCATCGTGAATGGGCATATCGTGGTGTCCAATGTCTCGCAGATCATTATCCGCAATTTGAAGATCGTGAATCCGTGCGACGTCGGGCCAGTGTGGGATCCGAACGACGGCTCGCTCGGCAACTGGAATTCGGCCTTCGACGGCATCGGCGTGACCGGCTCGGATCACGTTTGGGTGGATCACGTCACCTTTACCGATGGCGCCATGACCGACGACCTGCTGCCGATCGAAAACGGCCAGGTCAAGCAATGCCACGATGGCGCGCTTGATATCACCAACGCTTCGGATTACGTGACGGTGTCCTACAACGCGTTCGGCCAGCACCGCAAAAATAATCTGATCGGCTCCAGCGACACGGCGACGGCGGATAGCGGCAAGCTGCATATCACCTTCAGCAATAACGTGTTCCGCGATATCGTCAGCCGCGCGCCACGCGTGCGCTATGGGCAGGTTCACCTGTTTAATAACTACTTCGTGGGCAGTAAGACGCATCCGGCTTACCCGTTCGAGTATGCGGTAGGCGTGGGACAGCAGGCGCAGATCCTGTCCAATAATAACGTGTTCGAGATTGCCGGCGTATCACGCTGCGATGATGTCGTTACGCCGATAGGCGGCACGGTGCCGGGCGCTTTCAAGGATAGCGGCTCGGTGCTGAATGGCGCGGCGTTGGTGGGATGCGCAACGCCGAGTAGCGTGGCTTACAGCGTGCCGTATGCTTTCAGCGCGCGGCCACTGGCGCTAGTAAAGCCTAACGCCATCGCGCAGGCCGGTGCCGGCAAGCTCACGTCGAATATCAGCGGCAGCGGTAATGTCACGCCGGACATTGGCATCACCCTCACCTGCCCGCCTTCCGGCTTGTACTTCTGCGACGATTTCCAGAACAGCAGCATGGCGAACTGGAATCTGCTGCCGGTGGCCGGCCCTAACGGCAGCCTTAGCGTCAAGCCTGAAAGCATCGGCGCCGCGAATATCGTGATGCAGTACACGGCCGCATCGACCGGCGGCGTGCTGGCGACGCTCAAGCCCACTGCCATGAGCGGCGTTCCCTCGGGCGACTACTTTGTCGAGGCACGCATCAAGCCCATGACCAACAGCACCACCAGCAACAAGCTACTGTACCTGCTCACGCGCTACAAGGATGCGACCAATTGGTACGGCGCAGGCCTTAACGTACAAGCCGCCACCACCAGCACGCAAGTGGAAATCGCCAAGATGCTGAACGGGACGCTGACGCGGCCCAAGCAGGTGAAGAAGCCGATCCAAATGGACGCGCAGTTCTACACGGTGCGCTTTGAAATGAAAGGCGCCACGCTGACGGTCTATCTGGATGGCGAGGCGCTCGGCTCCATCACCGATGCTGCTTTCGCGGAGCGCGGCTTGGTCGGCCTGTACACCACTAACAAGTCGTTCCAGATTGACGATGTGCGGATTGGCGATCCTTCGCTCAAGCCTGCGCAACTGACGCTGAATCCGTCCACGCTGACTTATGCGGCGGAAGTGGGCGATGCGCCGCTGGCAGTGAGCGTTAATGCGGTGAAGCCGGATGGCACGCTGGATGGCTACACCGCTTCGTCCAGCAATCCTGCGGTGGCGGCGGTGTCGATCAACGGCACGGTGCTGAACGTAACGCCGGTGGGCGCAGGCACGGCCACCATCACGGTCACCAGCGATTCCGATCCAACCTTGATGCGCACCATCGCGGCCACCATCGCGCCGCAATTCGTACAGCCGACGCAGACTTACGCACTGACCGGCGCCGCCCTGCCTGCCGCGCACTCGGACGGCGTCAACATCGATGCATCGCTGCGGCTGACGTTTGACGGCCCGCCAACGCTCGGCAGCGGTGGCACCATCCGCATCTTCCGCAAAGCCGATAACGCGCTGGTGGACGTGATTCGCTTAACCGGAGAGAGTGATATCCTCGGCTATGCCGGGCAGGCCAATGTACGCAAAGTGAATACCACGCCGGTCAGCATCAGCGGCAATACTGTCACCATCAAGCCGCACGCCAACAAGCTGGCTTATGGCGTTGAATACTACGTGGCGATATCTAACGGCGTGTTCACCGGCGCCTCGCTGGGCGGCGTGCCGTTTGTCGGCATTGGTGCGCTGGGCGGCTGGTCGTTCAGCACTCGCGCCAGCGCGCCGTCCTCTGCCGCCAGCCTCACCGTGGGCGATGCTGCCGACACCGACTTCACCACCGTGCAAGGCGCACTCAATTTCGCCATGCAGAACATGGGCGCGGCTGATCCAGTCACTATCCACGTCCGCAATGGCGTCTACAACGAGCTGCTTTACCTGCGCGGCAAGGACAACGTCACGCTGGTCGGCGAAAGCCGCGACGGCGCCATCATCCAGTACACCAACTACGACACGCTGAACACCGGCTCCGGCGCCAGTCAGGCCAACGCCGATGCCGCAGCAGCAGGCGGCCGCTCGGTGCTGCTGGTGGAATCGTCGGATATGCTGGTGCTGGATACCATCACGCTGAAAAACACCACGCTGCGCTCCTCCGCGATCTCCGCGCAGGCCGAAACGATTTACTTCAATAACGACAGCGGACGCCTGATCGCCAAGAACGCCAATTTCTACAGCGAGCAGGATACGCTCAACCTGAAAGGCTACGCGTGGTTCTGGCGTTCGCTAGTGGCGGGCAATGTGGACTTCATCTGGGGCAGCAGCCGCGCAGCCTTGTTTGAGGAAAGCGAGATTCGTTCTGTCGGCGACACCAGCAACGCCACCAGCGGCGGCTACATTCTGCAAGCGCGCGCCGCCAACGGCGGCGACAAGGGCTACGTGTTCCTCAACAGCCGCTTGACGCACGGCCCTGGCCCAGGCCCGCTACATGGCGACGTGCCAACCGGCGCGACCTACCTCGCCCGCAGCGCCGGCAACAGCGCCTACTGGGACAATATCGCCTTCATCAACACCAAGATGGATACGCACATTGCCAGCGTCGGATGGGCTGCGGCGGGCGTGAACGGCCAGCCGGCGCCGAATCCTGCTCTCGCCAGCGCCGCCAGCGGATGGCGCGAGTACGGCAGCACCACGCTGGCCGGTGATGCTATCAACCTTGCGGCACGCGTCGGCGGCTTCCAGCTGAGCGCCAGCGACGTGGCGGCGGGCTTTGCGGATCGGGCCAAGGTGTTTGCGGCATATGGTGGCGGAACGGGCTGGAATCCGCAGCCATAAAACCTTAGTCATCGTCTCGTCATAAGAATGGGATAACATTGCATGTTATCCCACACAACCTACACGACGACTTCTATGACCAAAACCATGTCCCTACGCGCCATCGTGCTGGCGGCATCTACCCTTGCACTGACCAGCTGCTACGCCGCGCCGGCGGCCACCACCGCCTCCACCTTGCCCAAGCTCGTCGTCGTGCTGGTGGTGGACGGCCTGCCGAATGAGCAGGTGCAGCGCTACCGAGATCAATTTGGCGAAGGCGGCTTGCGCCGCATGCTGGATCAGGGCGCGTCCTTCAGCAACGCGCACCAGGCGCACGGCGTCACCGTGACCGCCATCGGCCACAGCGCAGTGCTGACCGGCGCCTATCCTTACGTGCACGGCATCATCGGCAATAACTGGATCGACCCGATCACCAAGAAATCGGTCTACTGCACCGAAGACACCAACTACACCTACATCGGCGAAGAGACCAAGCCTAGCGACGGCACCTCGCCGGCCAAGCTGAAAGTCAATACGCTGGGCGATGAGCTGCGCTATGCGACCGGCAGCCGCGCCAAGGTGGTCACTGTGTCGGGCAAGGATCGCGGCGCGATTCTGCTGGCGGGTAAAACCGGCACCGCCTATATGTACATGGACAAAACCGGTAACTTCGCCAGCAGCACCTACTACATGAAAGAGCATCCGGCGTGGGCCACCAAGTACTTGGCGACCAAGCCGCAGGATCGCTACTACGGCAAGACCTGGTCCGCCCTGCTGCCGGAAGCCGCATACGCGGGCGATGCGCCGGAAGATTTGAACGTGCCGAAACCGGGTTCGCACAATCGCCTGCCGTACACCTACTATAGCGAGAGCGGCGAGATCGACGCAGGCTACTACGCTAGTCTGCGCGTCGGTCCTTATCTCGATCAACTGACGCTGGACTTCGCGCGCGCGGCGGTGGAAGGTGAAAACCTGGGCCGCAATCCGGCCGGCGTGCCGGATCTGCTGGGCGTGAGCCTGTCGGCGCACGACTACGTCAATCACGCGTTCGGCCCGGAGAGCAAACTGTCGCACGACCACTTGCAGCGCGTAGACCGCATGCTGGCGGACTTCTTCAACTACCTGGACAAGCGCATCGGCATGGACAACGTGCTGGTCGTGCTGACCGCCGATCACGGCTTCCCGAACACGCCGGAATTCTCGCAAACGCAGCACTACGATGCGCAGCGTCTTGACGGCGACAAACTGATGGCGGCCCTGGACAAGCACCTTGAAGCGAAATTCGGCGTGGCGAAGCTGGTGCAAGCATGGTCGCTGCCGAACATCCACCTCGACTACGCGCTGGCCGATCAGAACAAGCTGAAACGCGAAGACGTGGAGAACGCAGCGGCTCAGTACCTGATGGCGCAGAACGGCATCGTCGATACCTTCACGCGTACGCAGTTTGAAAGCGGCGCGGTGCAAGGCACGCACATCAACACCTTGATGCGCCGCGCGTGGAATCGCCAGTCGTCGGGTGACCTGATGGTGATCACCAAGCCATACTGGTACTTCGGCACCGGCACCAGCGGCACCTCGCACGGCTCGCCGTACGCTTACGACACCAACGTGCCGCTGATGATTATGGGTAAACGCTGGGTCAAGCCGGGCGCCTACGGCCAGTACGCCGAAGTGGTCGACATCGCGCCGACCTTGGCCAACCTGCTGCACCTGCGCCCACCGGCAGGCAGCGAAGGCCGCGTGCTGGTCGAGACCCTGCGTTAATTTACCTGGAAGGTTGTGGCACCGGTTGCGCGTAGATGACGATGGGCGCAACCGGCACTTGTGGCGGCCGGTTCAGTAATAAGGCCGTCATGATGGAAGTATTAAGCACTACGCCGCCAAGTACGGTTGCCACAACCCATTTAATCAGGCGGCCCTCAAACTTCGCAAACTTTGCGGTGAACTCATCGTGCAACGACTTGAAGCCTGTGTCCGTATTTCTGGCGAGCTCTTCTATTCTGGCGTTCACGATGAGCTCATGTGCCTTCAGCTCGCCAGTGAACCGCGCGACCGTAGCGTCGAGCTTGGCATCGATATAATCTTTGTCGGTGAAGGAGTTCATCGCTCCATATTCTGCCTCATCACCTTCCTAGTCAACACAGTTCCGTTTGACCGATATCATGAACACAGTCCGCTTACTTGCCTTTGCCCACTGATCTACAGTCGCACCGATGCCGCCGCGGTGGTCTTCCCCGGCGGCGGCTTCAAGGTGCTGGCAATGGATTTGGAAGGCACGGAAATCTGCGACTGGCTGACATCGCGCGGTATCACCTGCGTGCCGCTCAAATACCGCGTCCCCGGCAGCAACCACTACTGGGATGAAAAGTGCCAATGCCACATCACGCCCAAGGTGCCGCGCGCGCTGCAAGACGCGCAACGCACGATCAAGACGGTGCACTCCAAGGCCAAGGAATTGAATATCGATCCCGCCAAGATCGGCGTGATCGGCTTTTCGGCAGGTGGCTACTTGGTGGCCCAGACCAGCAATACCTACACCTCCACCTACACGCCAGTCGATGCCAACGACAAGCTAAGCAGCCGTTCTGATTTTGCGATTGCACTGTACCCGGGCCACCTGTGCCGCGCCGGCGGCAAGTTTGACTCAAGCATCCGCGTCACGGATAAAACACCGCCGACCTTCCTGCTGCAAGCATGGGACGATCCGGTCGACCCAATCTGCAACAGCATTCTCTACGCACAAGCGCTGGATCGCGCCGGCGCGCCAGCCGAAGTCCACCTCTACGCCAAAGGCGGCCACGCCTTCGGATTGCGCGACAAGGATCACCCGCTATCATCGTGGCCCGCCCTTGTTGAGAACTGGCTCAAGGAAATCGGCATATTGCAACTAGCCCACACGGACAGCCGCGTGCCAAAAGAAATATCCCCCCGGGAGGTACGATGAAATTCGATTGGCATGGAGGAGAAATTTCGCGTGCAACGGTAGTCAACTCTGATTACAAAAACACGCAGAACGTCAGGCGCTTTCTTTCTCATCATTGTGGGCCAGATTTCAAGTTCGACCGTGAATTCATGGCGTGGGTACGTAACGGTATTGCAAAGAACATGGGTGACGTGGCGGACGAGTGGACGCGCCACGCAAGGCGAGGCCAAGTTCGGCCAGCACTCGCCGCTCCGTCATTCCCGCGAAAGCGGGAATCCATACTCCGCAGGCACACTGCCGACTTCTGGATTCCGGCCTGCGCCGGAACCTTTTAACTTAAGCTATCCAGGTACTGGTTCAAGTGATCGAAATTAAGCGGTTTGGAGAAGTGCTGGGTAAAACCCGCTGCCACGGCCTTGCGAGCGGAGTCGCGGTCTGCGGAGCCGGTCAAGGCGATGATAGGTACGGACTGCGCGCCGGGGATGCGGCGGATGGCGCGGGCGGCGGAGAAGCCGTCCATCCAAGGCATGCCAAGATCCATGATAATCGCCCGCGGCATCGCTTCGCGCACCCAGTCACAGGCCTCGTAGCCGTTATGGGCCGCCGCAGTTTCGTAACCTTGGCACTCCAATAAAGCCGACAAGGACTCCACGACGTCGACGTTATCATCCACCACCAGTACCTGCTTTGCGCTTGCCATGATTTGCCTCACGTTGTTTGGATTAGTGAACTCATCCTAACAAGCCAGGCACAATCGATATGTTCGCTAGCGCACGATCCCGCATCAGCCGTTGATGGCGGCCGTGATCTTGGCGACGTCGATTTTACCCATTTCCATCATGGCGGCAAAAGCACGCTTGGCGACATCGCCGCCTTGCGCCATGGCATCGGTCAGCACGCGCGGGGTGATTTGCCATGACACGCCCCACTTGTCCTTGCACCAGCCGCACGCGCTTTCGGTGCCGCTGTTGCCGACGATGGCATTCCAATAGCGGTCGGTCTCGGTCTGGTCTTCGGTAGCGATTTGAAAGGAGAAGGCTTCGCTTTGCTTGAAGGCCGGGCCGCCGTTGAGGCCCATGCAGGGAATGCCGCACACGGTGAATTCCACGGTCAGCACCTGGCCAGCCCTGCCGCCGGGGAAATCAGCTGGCGCGCGATGCACGGCGCCGACGGTACTACCCGGAAAAGTACGGGCATAGAAATGCGCAGCTTCTTCAGCATCGCGCTCGTACCACAGGCAGATCGTGTTCTTCTTCATTGCCACTCTCCTCTGTTCGCCGCCTTGGCAGCCGGATTGGCTACCAAGCAGCGATTCTACAGCGAAGAGTTTAAACGCTGCACACTGTTTAACTCACCACCAGTTTGGCCGATTTCAGGTTCACGCTATCCGGGCCGGCGTGGATGGTGAAGCTGCCCGGCTCCACCACGCGCTTCATATCGGTGTTGTAGAACCACAGATCGGACGGTTTGATATCGAAACTCAGCGTGCGCTTCTCACCCGGTTGCAGCGTGACGCGCTTGAACGCTTTCAGTTCCAGCACCGGACGCGTGACCGAACTGACATCATCGCGGATGTAGATCTGCACCACTTCATCGCCGGCACGCTTGCCGGTGTTGGTGACGTCCACCTCCACCTTGGTCGACTCGTTCACGCCGATGCTGGCCTTGGCCAGGCGCGGTTCGGAAATCGCAAAGGTGGTGTAGCTCAAGCCGAAGCCAAATGGATACAGCGGCTTGGTCGAGCCATCAATGTAGCCACGGCGCGCCGATGGCTTGTGGTTGTAGAAGATCGGCAGTTGGCCCACACTGCGCGCAATCGACACCGGCAGCTTGCCGCCCGGATTAGCGCGGCCGAACAGCAGGTCGGCCGCAGCGTGGCCGGTCTCCTGGCCCATGTACCAGCCCTCGATAATCGCATCGGCCTTTTCCGCCAGCAGGTTGATCGACAGCGGACGGCCATTCAACAGGAACACCACGGTCGGTTTGCCCAGCGCGAAAATGGCGCGCGCCAGATCGTTCTGTTGGCCCATCAAGTCCAGCGTATCGCGGTCCCCGAGGTGGTTGTCGGCCCAAGCTTCGCGGCTGGTTTGCTCGTTGTCGCCCAAGACCATGATGATGGTGTCGGCCGACTTGGCCGCTTCCACCGCAGCTGCGATCAGCTTCGCATTGACTTCCGGCGGCGTGAATTTTATCTCGTCAGCGCCCCACACACGGCTCTCGGTAATGCGCACGCCTTCCGAGTACGACAGCGAGAAGCCCTGCGCCTTGGCCTCGGCTTCCAGGCCATCGTGAATCGACACCACGTGGCGCGGAATATCCGAATAGCCGCCGATTGGCGTGTCCTTGGCGTGGGTACCAATCAGCAGCACCTTGCCGACCTTCTTGCCATCCAGCGGCAGCAGGCCCTTGTCGTTCTTCAGCAGCACCGGCGTGCGGGTTGCGGCCAGGCGCGCGAGGGCGATGGCGTCCGGCGTGGCGGTCAGGCTGTCGGCCACATTGGCGTCCACGTATGGCTGCTCGAACAAGCCGGATTGGAACTTCATGGTCAGGATGCGGCGCACCACGACGTCGATCTCTTTTTCGGAGACGCGTTTTTCCTTCACCAGCGCGCCCAGCTCCTTGTAGGCCAAGCCGTCCGGCGTTTCCACGTCCACGCCAGCCTTGATGGCGCGGTACGCAGCTTCCTTCGGCGTGGCCGCCAGCTTGTGTCGCGTGATCAGTTCATTGATGCCGAAATAGTCGGACACGGTGATGCCCTTGAAGCCCCACTCCTCGCGCAGCACCTTGTGCAGCAGCCAGTGGCTGGCGTGCGACGGCACGCCGCCGATTTCGTTATACGACGGCATAACGCAACCGACATTGGTTTCCTTGATCGCTTTCTCAAACGGTGGGAAGAACTCCTCACGCAAAGTGCGCTCGCTGACTTCCGCAGGGCCGATGTTGGTGCCGCTCTCCGGCTGGCCGTGGCCAGTCATGTGCTTCAGCGTGACGAATACCTTGTCCTTGGCCAGCTTGGCGTCCTTGCCGGCGAAGCCGACGATGGCAGCCTTGCCGATTTCGCCGCACAGGTACGGGTCTTCACCGTAGGTTTCCTCAATACGTCCCCAGCGCGGCTCGCGCGCCACGTCCACCACCGGCGCCAGGGCCAGGTTGGCGCCGCGCACGCGCATCTCGCGCGCCGCCACGCTGAAAATCTTGGTGGTCAAGTCAGTGTCGAACGACGACGCGATACCGATCGCCTGCGGGAAGCAGGTCGCATCGCGCGCCACGTAACCGTGCAGCGCCTCTTCGTGCATGAACAGCGGGATGCCGAGGCGGGTCTGCTCCACCGCCCATTTCTGCGCGGCGTTGACGTAGGTTGCCGTCTCCAGCGCATTGCGGTTGGCCAGCGCGCCGGTATCGCCAGCGCCTGCGGCCTGCCCCAGTTGGCGATCCGACGGGCGGGCGATCATGCCCAAGCCGTTCGGATAGGCCTTCTGCGCCTTGGCTGCGGAGAACTCGCCTTTGGCGTCCTGGATCTCGGTCTTGGCCTGCCAGGTGCACAGCATCTGGGCGATTTTTTCGTCCAGCGTCATGCGGCCAAGCAGGTCGTCCACGCGCTTCTCCACCGGCAGCGACGCGTTCTTGTACGGCGCTTGCGCAGTGGCCGCGAACGACGGCAACACGGTCATCCCGGCCAAGCCGGTTACGGAAGTGAGGAACTGCCTACGGTTATTGGTCATGCATTGTCTCCTTATGAATTATTTTGTTTTAGCGTTTGCCGGCGCGAGTGCTAACGTCTACCCACACAGCCAAGGTCAGAATCGCGCCCTTGACGATCATCTGCCAGTACGTGTCCACGTCCAGCATCGACATGCCATTGTCCAGCGACGCCATGACCAGTGCGCCGATCAGCGCGCCGTGCACGGTGCCGGAGCCGCCGCGCATCGAAGTGCCGCCGATGAAGCAGGCCGCAATCGCATCCAACTCGCCGGAAGTGCCAGCCGACGGCGAACCAGCGGCCAAACGCGCCGTGTTGACCAGGCCAGCCAAGGCGCACATCAAACCCATGATCCCGAAGATCCACAGCTTGATCGACTTCACGTTGATGCCGGACAGGCGGGTCGCCTCCATGTTCGAGCCGACCGAGTACACCCGGCGGCCAAACACGGTTTGCGTGGTGACGTAGCTGAAGATGCCCAGCAGCGCCAGGAGCAGCAGCACCGGCAGCGGGATGCCTTCATACGAGTTAAAGGTAATGACGAAAGCCGCCAGCACCACACCCAGACCGGCCAGCTTGGCGGCGTCGCGCCATACCGGCGCTACGTCCAGGGCGTGCGAGGCGCGGCTGCGGCGCTGTGCAAAGATCAGGTAGACCGCCACCACGAACAGCAGGAAGCCCAGCGCAATGCCCAGCGTCGGCGACAAATAAGCTTGGCCGATGTAGACCATATCGTCCGATACCGGCGCGATGGTGGTGCCGCCGGTCACGCCCAGCACAATGCCGCGATAGGCCAGCATGCCGCCCAAGCCGACGATGAACGATGGAATGCCGAGATAGGCCGTCAGGTAGCCGTTGAACAGGCCTATGATCAAGCCCACCACCAGCACCACAATCAGCGTAAGCGGCAGCGGCAGATGGTGCGTTACATCCAGCACCGCAGCGACGCCGCCCAATAAGCCTAGCAGCGAACCGACCGACAGGTCGATCTCACCGGCGATAATCACCAGCGACATGCCGCAAGCGACAATGCCGGTAATCGCCATCTGGCGCATCAGGTTGGACAGGTTACGCGGAGTGACGAAGCCGCCCTCGGTGTGATAGCTGAAGAAAGCCCAGATCAAAGCGACGGCAATCAACAGGGCCAACATTTTGTACTGCGTGAACAGCTGTTTGATATTGTTACTCTTCATTTTTAATCCCAATTCAATGCGACTGATCCAGCGCTGCCGCCAGTACCGTTTCCTGGCTCAGATTATCGTTGACGAAATCGCCGCGTAGTTTGCCTTCACCAATCACCAGCACGCGATCCGAAATGCCCAATACCTCGGCCAGTTCCGACGACACCATGATGATCGACATGCCCTCTTTCGCCAGGTTGAAGATCAGCTGATAAATCTCGAACTTGGCGCCAACGTCCACGCCGCGCGTCGGTTCGTCGAGAATCAGAATCTTCGGCTTGGTGAGCAGCATCTTGGACAGCACCGCCTTTTGCTGGTTACCGCCGGACAGGCCGGTAATCGGTAGGAACGGGCTGGAAGTTTTCAGCTTGACGCTCTTGATCTCCTGGCGGATGGTCGCCAGTTCGGCATCTTGGTCGATGCGGGTGGCGCGCACGAAATCGTTCAGCACCGTCAGCGTCATATTGTGGCCAACGCCGAGATCCGGCACGATGCCGTGGTGTTTGCGGTCTTCCGGCACCATCGCCAGGCCGGCGCGAATGGCTTTCACCGGCGTGCTGGTATCGAGCTTGACGCCGTTGAGATACACCTCGGCCTCGCTCGGCCCCGGATAGGCGCCGAAGATGGCCGACACCAGTTCCGTGCGGCCCGCGCCGACCAGGCCTGCGATGCCCAGCACTTCGCCCTTGCGCAGCTTGAACGAGATATCGTCCACCCGCTTGCGCTCGGGATTATCGGCGTCGTAGCAGGTGACGTTGCGGGCTTCGAAAATCACCTCGCCCGGCGTATGCTCGCGCTGCGGATACAGCTGCGTCATCTCGCGGCCCACCATTTGCGCGATGATGCGGTCGATATTCATTTCCGACATCGGCGTGGTGGCGATATGCTGGCCGTCGCGGATGGTGACGATGGTGTCGCAAATGTCCGCCACTTCATCCAGCTTGTGCGAGATGTAGACGCAGGTGACGCCCTTGGCTTTCAGCGAATGAATAATCGCCAGCAGCACCTTGATTTCAGCCGCCGTCAAGGACGACGAAGGCTCGTCCAGAATCAGCAGGCGCGCATTTTTATTGAGCGCCTTGGCGATTTCGATCAACTGCTGGTGGCCGCCGCCGTACTGCTTCACCGGCAACACCACGTTCACGTCGTTGATATTGAGTTCCTTGAGCAGTTCCTCGGCGCGGCGGTTCATGGCCGCGTAGTCCATGCGCCCGCCCGGCAGCGTGATCTCGTTACCGAGGAAGATATTCTCCGCCACCGACAACTCGGGCACCAGCATCAGTTCCTGGTGAATGATGACGATGCCGGCTGCCTCGGTCTCACGGATCGATTGCGCTTGCAGCGGCTTGCCATCCCAGATAATCTCGCCGTCCCACGTCCCATGCGGATACACGGCGGACAGCACTTTCATTAATGTCGACTTGCCGGCGCCGTTCTCGCCGCATAAACCGGCGCACTCGCCGGCCTTGAGCTTGATGTCGATGCCGTTCAAAGCGCGCACACCGCCAAATTCCTTGACGATGTTGCGCATTTCCAGAAGATATTCGGCCATGCTGATTCCTTAATTCGCGGTCAGCTGGGCCTTGGTGTAGAAGCCGTCGTCAGACAGTAGGTTGACATTGGCCTTGGTCAGCGCGACAGGCGCCAGCAGCAGCGTGTTCACATTCTTCATGCCGTTGTTGTAGTTGGCGTTGAAGGCCGGCGCCTCGTTGCGCACCAGCTTGACCGACAGGCGCGCCGCTTCGGTGGCGATCACTTTCAGCGGCTTGTAGACCGTCATGGCCTGGGTGCCGGCGATCACGCGCTTGACGGCTGCAAGATCGGCGTCCTGGCCGGAGACCGGCACTTTGCCCGCCAGCTTTTGCGCAGCCAGCGCCTGGATCGCACCGCCGGCGGTGGCGTCGTTGGATGCGACCACGGCGTCGATCTTGTTGCCGTTGGCGGTCAGCGCGTTTTCCACGATGGACAGCGCTTCCGATGCGCTCCAATCCTTAGTCCACTGTTTGCCCACCACCTTGATGTCGCCCTTGTCGATCAGCGGTTGCAGCACTTTCAGCTGGCCTTCGCGCAGCACTTTGGCGTTGTTGTCGGTCGGCGCGCCGCCCAGCAGGTAGTAATTACCCTTTGGTTTGATGGCGACCAGGCTACTGGCTTGTAGCTCGCCGACTTTAGCATTGTCGAAGGAGATGTAGGCGTCGATATCGGCGTTCAGAATCAGGCGGTCATACGACACCACCTTGATCTTGGCCTTCTTCGCTTCGCGCACGGCGTTGTTCAGCACCGTGGCGTTGTACGGAACGATAACCAGCACGTCCACGCCGCGCGAGATCAGGTTCTCGATCTGCGAAATCTGGCGCTGCTCGCTGGCGTCGGCCGATTGCACAAACACCTTGGCGCCCAGCTTCTCTGCTTCCGCAGTGAAGTACTCACGGTCGCGCGCCCAGCGCTCCAGACGCAGGTCGTCAATCGAAAAACCGATTTTAGGATTCTTGGCATCGGCCATGGCGCTGCTTGCGCCGAGGGCCATCATTGCGCCGAGTACGGCGCTGACTACAATCTTCTTCATGCTTTTTTGTCTCCGTAAGGTTGTATTCTTTAGTGGTTATGACGCGCCAGCGTCTGCCCCACTCCTCGATATTCGAGCGCCAATTCCATGCACGCACCGGTCTCCATTTGGCCGACGGTGGAGCGGTACAGCTGCTGCCACGGCGTCTGGCTGGCCGGTACCGGCGGGATGCCTTCGGCTTTGCGCTTGGCCAGTTCCTCGTCGCTGATCAGCATATTGCAGCTGCCTTCGTTCAGATCCACGCGCACGGTGTCGCCAGTGCGGATGTATGCGAGGCCGCCGCCCACCGCGCTCTCCGGCGAGGCGTTCAGGATCGACGGGCTGTCCGAGGTGCCGGATTGACGGCCATCGCCCAGCGTTGGCAGCCAGTTCACGCCGCGCTTGATCAGCGCATCCGGCGGTTGCATGTTGACGACTTCCGCCGAACCTGGCCAGCCGATCGGGCCTGCGCCGCGAATCACGAGGATGCAGTTTTCGTCGATGTTCAGCGCTGGATCGTTGATGCGGTCGTGGTAGTCGCCCGAACCATCAAACACGATGGCGCGCGATTCGAAAACGTTTTCTTGACCGGGAGTGCTCAAGTAACGCTGGCGGAATTCCGGCGAAATCACGCTGGTCTTCATGATGGCGAAATCGAACAGATTGCCCTTCAAGACGAAGAAGCCTGCGTCTTCTTTCAGCGGCGCGTTGAACGGGTAGATCACTTCGCGGTCGTTGGTCTCGCGGTTGACCAGGTTTTCCTTCATGGTCTTGCCGGTGACGGTGAGACGGTCGGAGCGCAGCTTGCCCTGCTGTTCCAGTTCCCACATCACGGCCGGCACGCCGCCCGCGCGGTGGAAACGCTCGCCGAGGAATTTACCGGACGGTTGCATGTTCAGCAGCAGCGGGACTTTGTGGCCGTATTCCATCCAGTCGCTGGACTTCAGCTCAACGCCGGCATGGCGCGCCATGGCGACGATATGCTGCTGGGCGTTGGTGGAGCCGCCGATGGCGGCGTTGACCACGATCGCGTCGAGGAAGGCGTCACGATTCAGCACTTGCGACGGACGCAGATCCAGCTTGGCCATTTCAACGATGCGCTTACCGGTTTCGTAGGCCATCTGGCCACGCTCGCGGTACGGCGCAGGAATCGCCGAGCAGCCGGTCAGCGACATGCCCAGCGCTTCGGCAATCGCGTTCATGGTCGACGCGGTGCCCATGGTGTTGCAGTGGCCCGCCGACGGCGCCGAGGCGGCGGCGATTTCCAGGAACTTTTCGTTATCGATCTTGCCGGCGGCCAGCTGCTTGCGGCCTTTCCAGATCGCCGAGCCAGAACCCACCAGTTCACCATCGAGCCAGCCGTCCAGCATCGGGCCGCCGGACAGCACGATGGCCGGAATGTCGATGGTGGCGGCAGCCATCAGCTGCGACGGCGTGGTCTTGTCGCAGCCAGTGGTCAGCACCACGGCGTCGATCGGGTAGCCGTGCAGGATCTCCACCAAGCCCATATACGCCAGATTGCGGTCGATGGCGGCGGTAGGACGGCGGCAGTTTTCAAAGATCGGATGCAGCGGGAATTCCATCGCAATGCCGCCCGCATCGCGGATGCCGTCGCGCACGCGCTTGGCGAGTTCCAGGTGAATGCGGTTGCACGGACTGAGATCACTGCCCGATTGGGCGATGCCGATGATCGGGCGGCCGGAGCGCAGCTCTTCCGGCGTGATACCGTAGTTCATAAAGCGCTCGAGATACAGCGCGGTCATATCGATGTGGTCTGGATTATCGAACCAGTCCTGCGAACGGTAGCGACGCGATTGGGTGCTCATGTAAAGTGCCTATTCTGGTAAGTACAGATGTTGCAGTTGTCCCGGCGAGGCCACGCGGAAGCTGAATACGCCCCCTGCCAATGGCTCCCGGCTCAATTCTTCGTCCGTCAATCCCTTGCGGGCCGTGGTCACAAACACGGTGCGCAGATCCTCGCCGCCGAATGCAACCTTGGTGATATTCGAACACGGCATGGAAACCGTGTCCAGTAGTTCGCCCGAAGCGGCGTAACGCTCGATGCGGCCGCCGGCAAACAAGCCTACCCACAGCGCGCCGTCGGCATCGACGGCGGTGCCGTCCGGGTAGCCGCTGCCTTCAATCCGCACGAACACGCGCTTGTTGGACAGGTTGCCCTTGTCGTCCAGGTCGAACGCATAGATGGTTTTTTCCAGCGTGTCGGTGTGATAGAAGGTGCGGCCGTCCGGGCTGACGCACGGGCCGTTGGTGATGACGTAGCCGCTGTCCATGCGCAGCATGCGGCGGTTTTCGGTGAAACGGTACAGCGCACCGCTGGCCGCTACCTCGGCGTTGTCCATGGAGCCGAACCACAGCGCGCCGTGGCGGTCGATGTAGCCGTCGTTGAGGCGATTGCCCGGCAGGTCTGATTCCAGCTCCTGTATGGTGGTCAGCTCGCCGCTCTCGAACGAGAAGCGCTCGATGCGGCCCGGCAGGCCGCACACGAAATCGCCGCCGTGCATCGGCAAGGCGAAGCCCACTTCGGCCGGCACCGTCCAGCTTTGACGGCGGCTGCCGTCTTCGGCGCAGCGGTGGATGGCGCGCTGCTTGATGTCGACGAAGTACAGCGCCTTGTGTTCAGGATGCCATACCGGGCCTTCGCCCAGGGTCGCCGCCAGCGGCCAAATGCACTCAGGCTGGTAGAGGTTCATGCTCCATACCATCCGGCATCTACGAAGTAATCGCGGCCGGAGCAGCGGCGCGCATTGTCTGAGGACAGGAACAGCGTCATGGCAGCGATATCTTCAGTTTCTACAGGCTGTGGCAAGACCTGCGAGTTGAGGATGGCCTGGCCGCCCTCTTCGTCGTGCCACAGTGCCTTTTGGCGCGGCGTCAGCACCGAACCCGGAACCACGCAGTTGACGCGGATTCCGTCTTTACCGAGGTCGCGTGCGAGGCCACGGGTCAGGCCTTCAATCGCTGCCTTGGCAGTCATGTACAGGGTCAGATCCGGCAGCGCCAGGTGCCACGAGATCGAACCGAAGTTCAGGATCACGCCGCCGCCTGCTTTCTTCATGCCCGGCGCCACCGCCTGCGCGCAGAAGAACTGGTGGCGCAGGTTGACAGCCAGGCTGTCGTCCCAGTACTTCGCGGTGACTTCATGCACTTGGTGACGATGGTCGTTGGCGGCGTTGTTAATCAGGATCTCGATTGCGCCGTGGTCCTTCTCGATCTGCGCGATGACCTTGGACAGCGCATCCAGGTCGGTCAGGTCGCAGTGGAAGAATACTGGTGCGTGCTTGCCGCCTTTCAGGCTCTCGGCCAGTTGCTGCGAAGCCTCCACCGCGATATCGATGAAGAACACTTGCGCGCCCTGCTGGACGTAAGCATCCACGATGCCCGCGCCGATGCCGGTGCCACCGCCCGTAATGAGAACCCGCTTGCCGGCGAGATCCGGGTAAGTGGCGTAGACCAATGGTTTCACCATCTTGTTTTCCTCCAGAGATTAATTGAGCAGGCCACGTTGGGCCAGGTTGCGATACAGTGCGCGCACGCCGAACGTCCATGGGGTCACGGCGTCGCTGCGATAAACGTGGTTGACCAGCATGCCGAGCGAAGCGCTGCTGATGCTGACGCGGTCACCCAGCTTGTGGGTGAAACCGGCGCCCGGTGCGCCGCGGTCTTTAATCGGCGAGAACATGGTGCCGAGGAAGAGCATGAAGCCGTCCGGGTATTGATGGTGCGCGCCGCTGGTTTGCGATACCAGATCCAGCGGGTCGCGGCTGATTTCGCGCATGCGGCTCTCGCCGTCCAGGCGGAAACCGTCTTCCGCGCCTTCGATCACCAGGCGCAGTTCTGCATTGCGCACGGTGTCGATGGTGAAGCGTTCATCGAACAAGCGGATGAACGGGCCGACGCCGCACGAGGCGTTATTGTCCTTGGCTTTACCGAGCAGCAGCGCGCTGCGGCCTTCGATGTCGCGCAGATTGACGTCGTTGCCGAGCGTAGCGCCGACGGCTTGCGCGCGGCTGTTCACAGCCAGGACGATTTCCGGCTCCGGGTTATTCCATTTCGATTCAGGGTGCAGGCCGACGTCCGCGCCAAAGCCCACCGCCGACATAGGCTGCGACTTGGAGAATACTTCGGCGTAAGGGCCGATGCCGACTTCCATGTACTGCGACCAGGCGCCGCGCTCGATGAACTGCTGTTTCAGTTTTTCCGCTTCCGGCGAACCCGGTTTGATGGCCGACAGGTCGGCGCCGATGTCTTTCAGCAGCGAGGAGCGCAGTTCGTCGGCCTTGGCCGGGTTGCCGCCCGCCTGTTCTTCGATCACGCGCTCCAGCAGGCTGACGGCGAAGGTGACGCCGCAGGCCTTGATGGCCTGCACGTCGCACGGCGCCAGCAGGCGCACCGGCGCATCTTCGCCGCTCAGGGCAGCTTCGATCAGCGCTTCCACGCGGCCCAGCGATTCGCCCTGCGCCGAATGGGCGAAAGCGACGACGTCATCGCGATCCAGCAGGTCGGACACGGTCGGCGTCAACGCCGTGATGTCGAATACCTCGCCTTTGCGCACGACCACCACGCTAGGGCCGTTGACGTCCTTGCGCCATACGCGGCCGACCAGCAGCGCTTCCGGCAAATCGACGGGAAGGTGCGCCGATACCGGCGCGTGTTTCAGAGTGTTTTTCACATTGTCTCCTTGTTTAACGGCCCAAGCTTGGTTTTTTCGGGGAATAAGTCCAGCCGGGTACTAAATAGCGCATCGCCATCGCGTCGTCGCGCGCCGTGGTGGCGACCTTCTTATACAGTCCATGCGCCGCTTCGATGCGGCCCATGTCAGGTTCAATACCGAGTCCCGGCGCTTGTGGCACCTTGACTTCGCCGCCGATGATTTGCAGCGGTTCACGGGTCAGGCGTTCCTGCCCTTCCTGCCAGATCCAGTGAGTATCGATGGCGGTGATCTTGCCCGGCGCAGCGGCGGCGGCGTGGGTAAACATCGCCAGCGATACGTCGAAGTGGTTGTTGGAGTGCGAGCCCCAAGTCAAGCCCCAATCTTCGCACAACTGCGCCAGGCGCACGGAACCCTGCATCGTCCAGAAGTGCGGATCGGCCAGCGGAATATCGACTGCACCCAGCAGGTGCGCGTGCGCCATCTGGCGCCAGTCGGTGGCGATCATATTGGTGGCGGTAGGGATGCCGGTGGCGCGGCGGAATTCCGCCATGGTCTCGCGGCCGGAATAGCCGTCTTCAGGGCCGCATGGGTCTTCGGCGTAAGCCATGATGTGGCCTTGGCCGCGGCAGATATCGATGGCTTCGCGCAGCGACCATGCGCCGTTCGGATCCAGCGTCACGCGCGATTCCGGGAAGCGCGCCTTGATGGCGGCGATGGCTTCGATTTCGTCGGCGCCGCGCATTACGCCACCCTTCAATTTGAAATCGCGGAAGCCGTATTGGGCGACGGTGGCTTCGGCCAACTCCACAATCGCGGCCGGCGTCAAGGCCTCCTGGTTACGGCGGTGATACCAATCGGATGCCCCCTCGCCGCTCAGGTAAGGCAGGTCGGCGCGGCGACGGTCGCCGATATAGAACAGGTAAGCCAGCATCGGCACGCTGTCGCGCTGCTGGCCTGCCCCCAGCAGTTCACACACCGGCACATTCAGATGTTGACCCAGCAGGTCGAGCAGCGCCGCTTCAACGGCGGTGACCACGTTTTCCAGTCGCAGATTAATTTCGTGCGGCTGTTTCAATACTTCCGCTTCGGCGGCGTCGGTCACCTGGTGCTGGCCGCTGATCGAAGCGCGGATGGCGTTCAGGGTGCGGTTGTAGCGGCCGATCTGCGTGCCCACCACCAGCGGCACGGCGTTTTGCAGCGCGCGCAGTATGCCCGCGCCACCCGGCACTTCGCCCATGCCGGTGCGACCCGCGCTGTCTTTCAACAGCACGAGATTACGGGTGAAGTACGGCGCGTGCGCACCGCAAAGATTGAGCAGCATGCAATCGTGACCTGCTACCGGGATGACCCGCATCTCCGTTATTACCGGAGTTCCTGCTTCCGGCATTTTTGTTGCATGTACCATCTGCTTACCCTAAAATGAATAGCGCTAACATTTTATGAGTGTGAAGGATTTATGCAACCAAGTCAACACGCTTTACGCAGCTTTGTGGGTGCCGCCCTGGCGGTCTTTATCATCAACGCAACGGCTGCGG
Organism: Duganella rivi; assembly: GCF_009857435.1. GTDB lineage: Bacteria > Pseudomonadota > Gammaproteobacteria > Burkholderiales > Burkholderiaceae_D > Rugamonas > Rugamonas rivi. The sequence continues at coordinate 732,718 of NZ_WWCK01000002.1, read as the reverse complement.
AACCGGCCTCGCACTGGGTGGCGAGTTGGGGTGCAGCGCAGCAAATTCCTGAGCCGGCAAACGAGTTGGCGGCCGAGCACTGGCGCGATGGCAGTATCCGCCAAGTGGTGCATCTCACTCTGGGCGGCAAGCAGTTCCGGGTTCGCATCAGCAATGCATATGGCACTGCACCATTGATCGTCGACGCGGCCAGCGTGGCGCTGGCGCAGGCGCCCGGACAGGCTGGCGTCAACGCCCCTACCCTGCGCCCGCTGACCTTTGACGGCCGCACTACCGTCATGATCCCGGCCGGCGCGGAATACTACAGTGACGCTGTTTCCCTGGACGTGAAAGCGGCCGCCGACCTGGCGATTTCGCTGTATTTCAAGGATGCGCCGGCAGGCCAGACCGGCCATCCCGGCGCGCGCGCCAGCACTTTTCTCGCCAAAGGCAACCGCGTGAACGAAGCGGCGTGGGACGACGCGGGCAAGACCACTAAATGGTACGCCATCAGCGATGTGGAAGTGTTAGCGCCGCGCCGCGTGGGCGCACTGGTGGCAGTCGGCGACTCGATTACCGACGGCTACGGCGTCCCGGTCGATACCAACACCCGCTGGCCGGATGTGCTGGCGGCCCGCTTGCGCGATAACGGCATGACGCAAGGCGTGGTCAATGCCGGCATCGGCGGCGGGCGCATGCTGCGCGATGGCCTGGGCCCGAATGTGGCAGCCCGCTTTGACCGCGACGTGACGTCGCGCGCCGGCGTGACCCATGCGTTAGTACTGATAGGCGTGAATGACTTGGGCGGCCTGCATCGCAACACGCCTGACACGCCAGCCGACCGCCAGCAAATGCTGACCGACCTGAAACTGGCGCACCGCCAGTTGGCTGAGCGCGCGCGTGCGCGTGGTGTTTGCCTGATCGGCGCCACGGTCACGCCGTACGTCGGCAGCGATTACTATCACCCGGAGCCGGAAAACGAGGCGGATCGGCAGGAGCTGAATAACTGGATCCGCAGTTCCGGCATATTCGACGCCGTCGCCGATTTCGACGCGGCGCTGCGCGATCCCGGGCGGCCAGATCGCATGAAGCCAGTCTACGACTCGGGCGATCACCTGCATCCATCGCTGGCAGGCTACCGCGCGCTGGCTGAAGCCGTGCCGCTGGCCGCGCTGCGCAAACAATGTGGAGCGAAGAAATGATGGCCGCGCGCGGAGCTCTGTCCGCAATCCTGGCCGCCATGTCGCTGACCGCTCAGGCACCGGCTACCGCTGCCGCCCCGGCGACTTATACCAATCCGGTGCTGAGCGGCTTCCACGCCGATCCAAGCATCTGCCGCGTGGGCGGCGACTACTACCTCGCCACCAGCAGCTTTGAATACTTCCCCGGCGTGCCGATTTATCACAGCAAGGACTTGGTTCACTGGCGCCAGGTCGGCCACGCCCTCACGCGCACCAGCCAATTGAATCTCGCGCATACCCGCAGCTCGCAAGGCATATACGCGCCCACCCTGCGCTGCCACGACGGCGTGTTCTATATGGTGACCACTAATATGGAGGGCGGCGGTGCGTTTTACGTCACGGCCAAGGATCCCGCCGGCGACTGGTCGGAACCCGTGTGGCTGAACGATCCAAGCTTCGCCATGGATCCGTCCCTGTTCTTCGACGACGACGGCAAAGTCTATTACACCCGCCACGGCGGCGGCGAACATGGCGGCGTCTATCAGGCGGAAATTGATCTGAAAGCGGGCAAGCTGCTGGAGCAACCGCGCCTGATCTGGTCGGGCACCGGCGGCGTGTGGCCGGAAGGCCCGCACTTATATAAGCAGAACGGTTGGTACTACCTGATGATCTCCGAGGGCGGCACCTCGTATAACCACAGCCTGACCATGGCGCGCTCCTCGTCGCCCATGGGGCCATACACCGCCAATCCCGCTAACCCGATACTCACGCATCGCGGCCACCCCGAACTGCCGCTGCAAGCGACCGGCCACGGCGACCTTGTGCAAACGCCGGAAGGCAAATGGTGGATGCCGCTGCTGGGCATCCGTCCGGTCGAACAGCGCCATCACCTTGGCCGTGAAACGCTGCTCACGCCGGTCGAGTGGAATGAGCAAGGCTGGCTCACGGTGAACAAAGGGCAGCCGCTGGCGGTGGAGATGTCGGCCGAAGGCTTGCCGCCATCCGCGCCATGGCCGGCTGAACCGGTGCGCGACGACTTCACGGCGGCCAAACTTGGCCTGCAATGGTCGCAACTGCGCGGGCCCGGCGACGGTTTGTGGTCGCTAAGCGAGCGGCCCGGCTACCTGCGGCTGAAAGGCAGCAGCATCACCATGAACGACATCGCTCAACCGGCTTTCATCGCACGTCGCCAGGAACACATGCGCATGCGCGCGGCCACGCAGCTTGAGTTCACGCCGTCCGCCGCCACCCACGCCGCAGGCCTCGTGCTGCGCCAGAACGAGAAGAACTACTACGAACTGCGCGTGACCGGATCGCCGCAACGGCGCCTGGAATTGCTGAAGCGCGTAGATGGCGTGACCTCGCTGCAAGCCAGCGCGCCGCTGCCATCCGGCCCGGTAACGCTGCAAGTGGAATCGTGGGCCGGCCGCTATGAATTCAGCTACAGCAGCGGCGGCAAACCACTCAAGCAGATCGGCTCCTTGCCTACAGCAGCGCTGTCCTCAGAATCGGCGGGCGGATTTACCGGCGTGTTTATCGGCATGTACGCCGAAGGCGCCAAGCAGCAAGCCATGCCTGCCGCAGATTTTGCATGGTTCGACTACCAGCCACTGGAAAAATAAAACTACATGAGACAACGATTGCTCGCAGGCCCTGGATTCAGGGTTGGTTTTGCAAAAGCTGGTAGTCAACAATAGTAGCGACCCCGGCCCGCCGGAAAGCCCACACCAAACCCGGCAACCTTAAGCGATACGCACGCCATACCACTTAAGGGTCTGACCCCGTACGGGGTCAGACCCTGTGTGGCAGTGCGGGTTAACTGCGCTTCGGCGCGGCATTGATTGCCGCCGCAATCGCGTCGCGCAGCGGCTTGGCGCGCAGCTGGTCGTCGAATGGCGTTGGCCTCATTTTCTGGCCATCCGTACGCGGCGCCTCATCCCATCCTTGCAGCCAGCTGGCGTTATCGGCCATGCCCCACATCAGAAAGTCGCGGCACTGCGGATAGCTAAAAGTCACGTCCAGGTAATCCTTGGCCAGCGCCGCCACGCCTGCATCGCGCACCTTCACATCCGCCGGCAGCTTGCGGTCATTGACATCAAACTCGGTGATCAGCAAATCCAATCCCATGCCGGTAACCTCATCGAGGAACTTGCGCCAATCGCGCTGGTAGTTCGCGCCGCTGCTCTCATCCCACGAACCGATATGGCTCTGCAAACCCAGCGCATGCACCGGCGTGCCGCGCGATTTCAAGTCGTGCAGCAGTTTCAGCACGCCCGCGCGATGCTTGGCGCTGCCCTCATCGCCGCGCATGTAATCGTTGTAGACCAGCTGCGCTTTGGGCGCGCGCTCCTTCGCCAGCCGGAACGACAAATCAATCTGCTCCACCGCGCCCATCCGCTCAGTGAACACATTCACGCGCAAGCCACCGGTCTTCGGATCGACCGCCTCATTCACCACATCGTAGCTGTAAATCGCATCGCCAAAATGGTCGCACACTGTGATGATATGCTTGCGCAGCAGCGCTTCCGCCGCCTTTGCGGGTTGCGCGCCGAAGTCGTATTCATTAACCCACTTCGGCAGCCACTTGGCCTCCTGCCAGATCAGATTATGGCCGCGCACCAGCATGCCCTGCTCTTTCGCCCACGCGTACATGGCGTCGGCCGGGCCGAAGTTATATTGGCCTTGGCGCGGCTCCAGTCCTTGCCACTTCCCTTCGTTCTCCGCCACCAGCATATTGCACTCGCGCGCCATCAAAGCCTTGTAGGCCGGATCGCGGAAATGGCCGCCGCCGATGGCGTTGCCGATATTGATGCCTTTGCGTTTGCCCAGTACTTTCAAGGGTTCCGGCGTTTCGGCGGCGTGCAGCGGCGCTGCGCCGGCGGCCGCCATCATGGCGATAAAACTGCGGCGGGAAATTTTCATGTTGTCTCACTCCTCGTTGGAATTGTTTATTAACATCGTGGCATAATGAAATGGTTACGCTATCATAAAAACGGAGACAAGATGCGCTTTTTCTCACACGCGGCCCTGACGGCGCTGCTGCTGTCGCTCGCCGCGACAGCTTTCAGCGCAGACGAAGATGGCTACGATTTGTGGCTGCGGTATCGGCCTTTGGAACGCGCGGCGCAACAGCGCATACAGGTTCGCAGCATCGTGCTGCCGGGCGCACCGTCGCCGACCACGGATGCGGCATTGGCGGAACTGAATAAAGGCTTGTCTGGCATGACAGGACGTGCTCCTGCCAGCGCAGCGCGCATCAGTGACGGCGCCCTGCTGCTCGCCACGCCTGCGCGATTGCCGGAACTGGCCGCCGCCGCATCACCGCTGCGCACCGAGTTGGCCGCGCTGGGGGACGAAGGCTATCTGCTGCGGCAAGCGCGCATCCAAGGCCGCAACGTGACGCTGATCGCTGCCAACAGCGACATCGGCCTGCTCTACGGCGCTTTCGCGTGGCTGCGCGAGACAGCTGCGCCGGCGGCGAGCCGCGCGCTCGCGGTGTCGTCCGCGCCAAAGCTGCAATTGCGGTTGCTGAACCATTGGGACAACCTGGATCGCACGGTGGAACGCGGCTATGCCGGCCAGTCGATCTGGGACTGGTGGGCGCTGCCGGACATTAAAGATCAGCGCTACACCGACTACGCCCGCGCCAACGCCTCGCTGGGCATCAACGGCACAGTACTCAACAACGTCAACTCCAAGCCCGAAGTCCTGACCGCGCCCTTCATCGCCAAAGCCGCCGCCGTCGCCGACGTGCTGCGTCCTTACGGCATCAAGGTCTACTTGTCCGCCCGCTTCTCCACGCCGCTGGAACTGCACGAAACCGCCACCGCCGATCCGCTCGCGCCGGAAGTCCAGCAATGGTGGCGCGCCAAGGCCGACGAAATCTACCAAGCCATCCCCGACTTCGGCGGCTTCCTCGTGAAAGCCAACTCGGAAGGCCAGCCCGGCCCGCAGGACTACCACCGCACCCACGCCGACGGCGCCAACATGCTGGCTGCCGCCGTCGCGCCGCACAAAGGCATCGTCATGTGGCGCGCCTTCGTCTATGCGCCGAAAGGCGCGCATCTCGCCGACGACCGCGCCAAGCAAGCCTACGAAGAATTCAAACCACTCGACGGCAAATTCGCCGCCAACGTACTGGTACAAGTAAAGAACGGCGCCATCGACTTCCAGCCGCGCGAACCATTCCACCCTCTGTTCGGCGCCATGCCGAAAACGCCGCTGATGATGGAATTCCAGATCACCAAAGAGTACCTCGGCTACTCCACCGACCTTGCCTACCTCGGCGCCATGTTTGAAGAAACACTGGAGAGCGACACCAAAGCCGCAGGCACGGTGGCGCAAACTTTGAGCGGCATGGCCGGTGTCGCCAACATCGGCAGCGATCGTAACTGGGCCGGCTCGCACTTCGACCAAGCCAACTGGTATGCCTACGGCCGCCTTGCATGGAACCCGCAGGCCAAATCGCGCGACATCGCCGCCGAGTGGGCCGCCCTCACCTTCAGCCCAGACCAGCGCGTCGCCGCGCCCATCGTCGACATGCTGATGATGTCGCGCGAAACCGTGGTCGATTACATGACGCCACTCGGCCTGCACCACCTGATGGGCACCAGCCACCACCACGGCCCCGCACCGTGGGTAGACAATCTCGAACGCCCTGATTGGAATCCGGTCTACTACCATCGCGCAGACCGCAACGGCATCGGCTTCAATCGCACCGCCACCGGCAGCAGCGCGCTCCAGCAATACGCACCGGAGATAGCGCGACAGTACGCCGATCCACGCACTACGCCTGAACAGCTGCTGCTGTGGTTCCACCACCTGCCATGGGATTACGCAATGCCGTCCGGCCGCACCTTGTGGGCCGAATTGTTGGCCCGATACGACAAAGGCGTCGCTGGTACCAAATCACTGCACGCGCGCTGGGTCGTTTTAAAACCGCTGATCGACGCGCGCCGCTACACCGAAGTCGAACAGCGCCTCGCGCGCCAGATCAACAACGCCATACTGTGGCGCGATGCAAGCATCGCCTACTTCCAATCGGTGTCCGGCCTGCCGTTGCCGCCCGGCGTGCAAGCGCCTGCGCATCCGCTGAGCTACTACAAGGCGCTCAGCTATCCCTACGCGCCCGGACGCGGCTAACAAAAATCTGGTTTGACTTGTCCGATAACTCCATCTAAACTGCATTGGTTGCGCTACCATTGATTGCTGCAGAATGTTAAAAACGATGACTGCGGCAATCCATATAGCATGCGTCCAGGCGCCCCGGCCGGCGGTCGCTTGTGGTAAAGTCTGACGCTGAACATAGCTTCATATAAAAACGGGGTTACCAAGGCAGATGACAAAGAATAAGGTGAAACCGGCGCCTGTACCGGCCGTGCAGAGCCGCACGCAGGCGCCAACCATGGCCGATGTGGCCAAGCTGGCAGGCGTGTCCCCGATGACCGTGTCGCGCGTGATGAACGGCGATACCAACGTCCGCGAAAAAACCCGCAACCGTGTCGATGCGGCAGTCGCTGCACTCAATTACGTTCCCAATCAGGCCGCGCGCCGCCTAGCCGGTTCGCGCCCGATTCGCGTCGGCTTCCTGTACTCGAATCCGAGCGCGGGCTATCTGAGCGAATTCCTGGTCGGCCTGCTGAACCAAGCCAGTCCCAATAACGTGCAGCTGGTGGTGGAAAAATGCGAGGCCGATGAACACGGCGTTGAACAAGCGCGCCGTTTGATCGCCAATGGCGTGGACGGCATCATCCTGCCGCCGCCGCTGTGCGATGTACGCAATCTGATCGACTTGATCGCCGGTTCCGGCACGCCGGCCATCACGGTGGCTTGCGGCCAGCCCGACCCGCGCGTGGGCGGCGTCAGTATCGACGACTATCAAGCCGCGTATGCAATGACCTCGCACCTGATCGCGCTGGGCCACCAGCGCATCGGCTTCGTGATCGGCCATCCGAATCAAAGCGCCAGTGCGCGCCGCCTGGCCGGCTTCAAAGCCGCTATCGCCGAGAAAAATGCGCTGAGCGCGAAAGAGCTGGTCGTGCAAGGCCTGTTCACCTACCGCTCCGGCCTGGATGCGGCAGAGAGCTTGCTCGGCCTTGAACAGCGCCCTACCGCCATCTTTGCCAGCAATGACGATATGGCGGCCGCCGTGGTGGCGATCGCCCACCGCCTCGGCCTCGACGTGCCGGGCGATCTGACCGTGGCCGGTTTCGACGATACCGCGCTGGCGACCACCATCTGGCCCGAGCTGACCACCGTGCGCCAGCCGATCACCGACATGGCGGAAGCGGCGGTGCAGGTACTGGTGCGCCTGATCCGCGCCCAGCGCAACGGCACGCCGGAAGCGCCGGAGCACGTCGTCATGGAGCACGCACTGATACGCCGCCAGTCCGATGCCGCACCACGTTTGCGGCCCAAACATTAATCCAACTTAGCCCACAATATGACCAAGCTCCCCGTGCTGTTGATTGCCGCTAGTGTTATCTCCTCTTCCACTAACGCCGCCGACAGCAGCACGCCGCGCGCCGCCACCGCCGGCGGCGTGGTAACGGGTGTGCAGGAGGCGTCGGGCGTCAAATCGTTCAAGGGTATCCCGTTCGCCGCGCCGCCGGTCGGCAAGCTGCGCTGGCAAGCACCGCAAGCAGCGGCCAAGTGGAAGGGCGCGCGCAAGGCCGATCATTTCGCCGCGCGCTGCATGCAGCTGCCGCTGTTCAGCGATATGGTGTTCCGTTCCGACGGCGTGAGCGAGGACTGCCTGTATCTCAACGTCTGGACGCCGGCCAAGTCGGCCAAGGAAAAGCTGCCGGTGCTGGTGTACTTCTACGGCGGCGGTTTTGCGGCCGGCGATGGCTCGGAGCCGCGCTACGACGGCGAGAGCATGGCGGCCAAGGGCATCGTTACGCTGACCGTCAATTACCGCCTGAACGTATTCGGCTTCATGGCGCACCCGGAACTGACCAAGGAGTCGCCGCATCGCGCATCCGGCAACTACGGCTTGATGGATCAAGCGGCGGCGCTGCAATGGGTGAAGAAGAATATCGCAGCTTTCGGCGGCGATCCTGCGCGCGTGACGATTGCCGGTGAATCTGCCGGCTCGTTCTCGGTCAGCGCGCAAATGATTAACCCGCAGGCCAAGGGCTTGATCGCCGGCGCGATTGGCGAAAGCGGTTCTCTGCTCGGCCACATGGCCCCTGCCCCGCTCAGCACGGCGGAGCAGATGGGCGCAGCGTTTGCACAAGGCGTGGGCGCAGCTACGCTGGCCGAACTGCGCGCCCTGCCGGCGCAACAGCTGCTGGACGCGACCAAGAAACCGGGCGCGTGGTTCTTTGCGATTCAAGACGGCTACGTGATTCCGCGCTCGCCGACGGCCATCTACGCGGCGGGCGAACAAGCCAAAGTGCCTTTGCTGGCGGGCTGGAACTCGTATGAAGGCCACTACAAGCAAATCCTCGGCGAGAGCGAGCCGACTGCAGAAAACTTCAGCGCCGCACTGCAAAAGCTGTACGGCGACCAGGCGGCAGCCGCGCAGCAAGCCTATAGCGGCGATGTGAAACAGGCTGCGACGGAACTGGCCAGCGACCGCTTCATCGGCTTCGGCACGTGGAAGTGGATCGACAGCCACGCGCGCACCAGCGGCAAGCCGACCTACCGCTATTACTACACGCGTGCGCGTCCCGGCCAGGAAGGCGCCAACCATTCGGTGGAGATCGAATACGCGCTGGGTAACCTCAACGGAAATAAAGTCTATGCATGGACAGACGAAGACCGCGCGCTGTCGGCGCAGATGCAAGCCTACTTCGCCAACTTCATCAAGACCGGCAATCCAAACGGCGCCGGTTTGCCGGAATGGCCGCAAGCCAGCAGCGGTGCGGGCTCGCGCCTGATGAAGCTCGATGTGCCGTCGGTCGCCATCACTGCCACCGACGACGCCCACCAGCAATTCCAGGAAACGCAGGTGAAGAAGTAAAGTAGTTTAAGCGGCGGTTTGTATTTTATTGTATCGATAGGTAATCGATTGAAAACCTGCTATACAATTTATCCTCTTAAAATGAGGACACAGACCCTATGCGCAAGTCTCTTGGCTTCTTAGCTATCTGCCTGACGGTTTCCGCCTACGCGGCGGAACCGTTTGACGACAAGTTCCGTCAACTCGACGAAATCCTGCCGACTCCCAACGTCTACCGCACCGCTTCCGGCGCACCGGGCCACGCCTACTGGCAGCAGCGCGCCGATTACACCATCAGCGCCTCGCTGGACGAATCCAAGCGCGCGCTGACCGGCAGCGAGCAAATCACCTATCACAATAATTCGCCTGATACGCTGGGCTATCTGTGGGTGCAACTGGATCAGAACATCTACAAGAAGGATTCCGATGCGCGCATGATGCTCACCCAGCCATCGCGCGAGGCATGGGCCAAGCCGTCCTCGCCGGACGACGGCTACAAGTTTGAAGGCATGCGCGGCATCCTGGCCGGCCGTGAATTCGACGGCGGCTTCAAGATCAAGAGCGTAGGCGCAGGCGGCCAGCCGCTGAAGTACGTCGTTAATCGCACCATGATGCGCATCGATCTGCCAAAGCCGTTGAAGCCGGGCGAGAAGTTCGTCTTCAATATCGATTGGTCTTACAACATCAACGAACAGCAAGTGCTGGGCGGCCGCTCGGGCTACGAGCATTTTGAGGAAGACAAGAACGACCTGTTCGAGATCGCCCAGTGGTTCCCGCGCATGGCGGCCTACTACGATGTCTACGGCTGGCAGCACAAGCAGTTCCTCGGCACCGGTGAATTCACGCTGGAATTCGGCGACTACGATGTGCAGCTGACCGTACCGGCCGACCACGTGGTTGCGTCCACCGGCGAACTGCAAAATCCGAACGATGTCCTGAGCGCCGCACAGCGCGAACGCCTGGAAAAAGCCAAGAGCGCAACCTCGCCGGTCGTCATCGTCACGCAGGAAGAAGCCACCAAGGCCGAGAAGTCGCGCAGCACCGCGACCAAGACCTGGCACTTCAAGGCCGCCAACGTACGCGATTTCGCGTGGGCGTCGAGCCGCAAGTTCATCTGGGATGCGCAGGGCTACAAGAAGGACTCCACCAACGTGCTGGCGATGTCCTACTATCCGAAGGAAGGCAATCCGCTGTGGGGCAAGTACAGCACGCAGGCCATCATTCACACCATCGACAAGTACAACAAGTTCAGCTTCGACTATCCGTATCCGACCGCTATTTCGGTCAACGGCCCGGTAGGCGGCATGGAGTATCCGATGATCTCCTTCAACGGCCCGCGTCCGTCCAAGGACAAGAAGACCGGTGCGCTGACGTGGTCGGAGCAGACCAAGTATGGCCTGATCGGCGTCATCATCCACGAAGTAGGCCACAACTACTACCCGATGATTATCAACTCGGACGAGCGCCAGTGGACGTGGATGGATGAAGGCCTGAATACCTTCGTGCAGTATCTCGCCGAGCAGGAATGGGAAGACAAGTATCCGTCGCGCCGCGGCGAGCCGCGCAACATCGTCGATTACATGCGCAGCCAGAACCAGGTGCCGATCATGACCAACTCGGAGTCGCTGCTCCAGGTCGGTAACAACGCCTACGCCAAGCCGGCCACCGGTTTGAATATCCTGCGCGAGACGATTCTGGGCCGCGATCTGTTCGACTTCGCCTTCCGCGAATACGCGCAGCGCTGGAAGTTCAAGCGCCCTACGCCGGCGGACTTCTTCCGCACCATGGAAGACGCTTCCGGCACGGATCTCGACTGGTTCTGGCGCGGCTGGTTCTATACCACCGAGCCAGTGGACATCAGCATCGATGCGATCAACGAGTACGGCGTGAGCACCAAGGATCCTGAAAAGGAAAAGGCCTGGAAGAAGGCGCAAAAGGAAGCGCAGCCTATCTCGATCTCCGAACAGCTGAACAAGGCCCTGCCTAAGCGCCTGGATTCGCACCCGGAGCTGAAGGACTTCTACAACGATCACGACGAGTTCACGGTCACCAACAAGGATCGCAACAGCTACGCCGAAGCGATCGAGAAGCTGGAGCCGTGGGAGAAGAAGCTGCTGGATCAAGGCAAGCACCTGTACCTGGTGGACTTCTCCAACCTGGGCGGCATGGTGATGCCGCTGATCCTGGAGATTGAACTCAAGAGCGGCAAGAAATACGTCGAGCGCGTTCCGGCCGAAGTATGGCGCTACAACTCGAAGAAGATCACCAAGTTGATCGTCACCGATGAACCGATGGTGGGCCTGACCCAAGACCCGTACTGGGAAACCGCCGACATCGACACGTCCAACAACGCGTGGCCGCGCAAGGTCACCAAGTCCCGTCTCGAACTGTTCAAGACCGAGCGTGACAAAAATAACCTGATGCGCGACTTCAATACGCCACTGAAGAAGGACGAGAAGAAGTGATACTGCGCCGCTTGCGCCTCGTTGCTGCTACCATGCTGGCGTCGGCCAGCATGGCCGCCCCTGCTCACAACTTCCACATGGGCATAGCGGACATCAGCTACAACGAGCGCACCGGCAGCACCGAGATCGTGCACACTTACACGGCGCACGATCTCGCCACGCTGCTGACCAATCTTTACGGCCGCCAGTTCGATCTTGGCCGCGCCGATAGCGAAGCGCCGCTGCGGCGCTACGTTGAAAAGCAGTTCACCGTCGCCGATGCGGAAGGCAAGCGCCTGCCGCTGCAATGGGTAGGCGCCAAGGTGGACGCGGATAGCGTCGTCATTTTCCAGGAAATCCCGAGCGTTAAACTGGCAAAAGGCAGCCGCATTCATAACGCTTTGCTGATAGACTTCCTGCCGTCGCAAAAGAACACCGTTAACCTGCAAACCGATGGCACCACCAAGACCCTCCTCTTCGATCAAGGCAGCATCGATCAAATCGCCCCTTAAGTACGCACTGTTGCTGGCATTGGGCTCTGCCCAAGCCGACGACCAGATCCTGCAAAGGGTAATGGTCGATGGCTCGCGCACCAATCAACTCGGCGTGGCCGATGCTGCCAGTTCCGGCACCGTCACGCAGGAGGAGCTGGCTGCGCGCACCGTCTATCGTCCGGGCGAGGTGCTGGAGGCGGTGCCGGGTTTGGTGGTGAGCCAGCACAGCGGCGAAGGCAAGGCCAATCAGTTTTACCTGCGCGGTTTCAATCTCGATCACGGCACCGACTTGCGCACTGCGGTAGACGGCATGCCGGTCAATCAGCGCAGCCATGCGCATGGCCAGGGTTGGACTGATTTGAATTTCCTGATTCCCGAATTGGCGGTGCGACTCGATTACAAGAAAGGCCCCTACTCTGCGGAGGAAGGCGACTTTGCGTCGGCCGGCACGGCCTCGGTAGTGTATGCCAACCGCCTGCTGCAAGGCGTGGCTAGCGTATCTGCGGGACAGAATGGCTATGGCCGCGCGCTGCTGGCGGATTCTGTGGAGACCTCGCGCGGCAGCTTGCTGTATGCGGTGGAGGCGATGCACAACGACGGCCCGTTCACGCGGCCGGACGACTATCAAAAGCTGAACGCAGTGCTGCGCTACAGCGAGGGCTATGCCAACAACGGCTTCAATATCAGCCTGATGGCGTACAAGGCCGATTGGAATTCCACCGACCAGATTCCGTTGCGCGCGGTGCAGGATGGTCAAATTGGCCGCAACGACGCCATCGACAATACCGATGGCGGCAAGGCGCACCGTTACAGCTTATCTGGCGCATGGCGCCGTACCGCAGAAGATAGCGCGTCCAAGGTCAATGCCTACATCATCGCCAATCAGCTGGAATTGTGGTCTAACTTCACCTACTTCATGGATGATCCGGTGCATGGTGATCAGTTTGCGCAGCCGGACAAGCGTATTACCAGCGGCTTGAATGCGTCGCACAGCTGGCACCATCACACCGAGACGGGCAACAGCGAAACCACTATCGGCGTGCAGCTTCAGAACGATAATATCTTCAACAGCTTGGTCAACACGCAGGCGCGCAAGACGCTGTCGGTAACGCGGCAGGATCATATCGTTGAATCTAGCGTTGGCCTGTACGTCGAAAACAATACGCGCTGGAATGCAGCTTTCCGCACCGTGGTTGGCGCGCGCGCGGATGGCTATCGCTTTGATGTGCAGAGCGACCTTGCGGCCAATTCGGGCAAGGCTAACGATCATTTGCTCAGCCCAAGTGTGAGCTTGATCTACGGGCCGTGGCAAACGGCCGAGGTGTACGCCAACTTCGGCAGCGGCTTCCATAGCAACGACGCGCGCGGAACCACCATCACCATCGATCCCAAGACCGGCCTTGCGGCAGACAAGGTGACGCCGCTGGTGCGTTCACGCGGCATGGAACTGGGCGCGCGCACTTCGTGGCTGCCGGGATTGCAAACCGCGCTGTCTTTGTATCGCCTGGACTTCGATTCGGAACTGGTCTACATCGGCGACGCAGGCGCCACCGAGGCCGGCCCGCCAAGCCGCCGTTATGGTGTTGAGTTCTCCAACTACTACAAGCCTTTGAAGTGGCTGTCGGTCGATCTGGATCTGGCCTATGCGCGCGCGCGCTCGCGCGGCGTGGTTGAAGAAGGCAGCTACATCCCCGGTGCGATTGAAGGCACGGGCCAGTTGGCGGTGACTGTCGATGACGGCGGCCCGTATTCCGCCTCGCTCAAACTGCGCTACTTCGGCCCGCGTCCGCTGATCGAAGACAACAGCGTTCGCTCCAAGGCCAGCATGACACTGAACGGCCGCTTCGGCTGGAAGATCAAGAAAGACCTGTCACTGGAACTGGAAGCCTTCAACATCACCAACCGCCGCGACTCGGCCATCGACTACTACTATGCCTCGCAATTAAAAGGCGAAGCGGAAGCCGTCACCGACATCCACTTCCACCCCATCGAATCCCGCTCCCTGCGCGCAACGCTGGTCAAGCACTTCTAATCAAAACTCTTCCCACTCGTCGCCCGAGGAGGCGGCTTTGAGTTTTTGCGGCGCTGTCTTGGCGGCGGCAGGTTTTGCTGCCGGCTTGGCGCGCGGCGCCTTCGGCAGTGCGGTAACCGTGGCGGCGCGTACCGGCGGCACATAGGCGGCGCGCGATGCGTTGATCTTGAACGCGCTGACTACCTGCTCCAACTTGTCAGCCTGGTCGCGCAAGGTCGTAGCGGCGGCAGCGGTTTGCTCCACCAGCGAGGAGTTTTGCTGCGTGGTCTGATCCATCTCGGTGACCGCGCGGTGCACTTGTGCGATGCCGTCGTTCTGCTCCTGCGTCGCGGCGCTGATTTCGCCGACGATGTCGGTCACCTGCTTGATGCTGGAGACCACTTCGTGCATGGTGCTACCGGCTTGTTCCACCAGCTTGGTGCCCGAGCCGACCTTCTCCACCGAATCATCAATCAGTGCCTTGATTTCCTTGGCCGCAGCTGCGGAACGCTGCGCCAGATTCCGCACCTCGGTCGCCACCACCGCAAAGCCGCGGCCCTGCTCGCCCGCGCGCGCCGCTTCCACCGCCGCATTCAGCGCCAGGATATTAGTCTGGAAAGCGATGCCGTCAATGACCGAGATAATATCCACGATCTTGCGCGACGATTCGTTGATCGAGCCCATGGTCACCACCACCTGCTCCACCACCGAACCGCCCTGCGTCGCCACCTCGGACGCCGAACGCGCCAGCTGGTTAGCCTGCCGCGCATTGTCCGCATTCTGGCCGACGGTAGAAGTCAGCTGCTCCATGCTGGCCGCAGTCTGCTCCAGCGCCGCCGCCTGGGACGAAGTGCGCTGCGACAGATCGCCAGTACCTGCCGCGATCTGCTGCGAAGCCGCGCCCACAGCGCTGGTGGAACTGCGCACCGTCTCGATTACGCCCGCAATCTGCTCCAGCAGTTTGTTGAACGCCACCGCCGTGTGGCCGATTTCGTCCATGCGCTCGACTTTGATCTGATGCGTCAAATCCAGCGACTGGCTCACATCTTCCAGCGTGCCGCGAATCGACTCAAGACTGGTCTTGATAGTGACGTACAACTGCCACGCCAGCGCGCCAGTCACCAGCACCGCCAGCACAATCACCGTCACCAGCAAGCGGAATGCAAAGCTATATGCCGCAGCGCTTTCTGTGCGCACGTCGTCACTGAGCTTGTTGTTGTACGCGATATGATCGTCAAAGGCTTTTTTAACAGCAGCCGCCGACGTCGCCAATGGCGTACCCGCTTGCAGCGTGGCGCGCACCGCGTCCATGTCGCCGGCGTGCGCACCGGCCAGGAATGGCACCAGCGCCTGACGATATGCCGCCATCGCCGCCTTGTCGGCTTCCAGCATCTTGCGGTCGGTGTCGTCGAAGATGCGATCTTTTTCGTACAGCGCCACTACCTCGTCAAACTTGGCGTGAGCGTCGTTGTAGGCTTTATCCAGCGCGCTTTTATCGGCTAGATTGGAGAACACCGACAAGCGATAACCAGCCAGGCGGCTATCAGCCAAATAGCCCTTCGCCATATTCAAGCCGGCGATACTGGGAATCAGGTTGGTCTGCACCATGTCCAGCCGCTGCTGCGCGCGAGATAGCTGGGTAAGGCCGGAGACGCCAACAAAAATCAGCGCCACCAAAGCCAACGACAGGGTCAATATCAGTCGCTTCGTAATCGTCATTGTGACTTTTCTCATGTAAGTAGAAGGGATTCGGCCTTCTGTGCGGCCTGAATCCAGTATAACGTATGAGATCAGCCAGTCGAGGTCAAACTACGCGAAAACCATGCGTGCCATCGCGCCCCAGTTGCGCCACCAGGCCAAACTCCCAATCGAGATACGCTTGCATGGCTTCGGCGCGATTGTCCGTGCCTTCATACGGACGGCGATAACGGTCGATCAGCGGCGATGCCAATCGCGTCGCGCCTGATTCTACGGGCTTTCCAGCCGCAGCCCATGCCGCCGTGCCGCCGCTTAGCACCACGATAGGCAGCTTGGTTAGCGTACGCAAGTCGGCAACGACATAACGCGCCAACAAGCTGCTGCCGCATGTAAGCACATAACGCTGCACGCCCTCCGGCAGTTGCGCCAAAGCCGCAGACAGCTGCGAACGCAGCGCAAACCACGCGCCCGGGATATGCCGCTTTTGATAGTTGACGCCGGACGTGAAGTCCAGCACCGCCGTCTGCTGCGGAGCGTCTTCCAGCCATCGCGCCAGCGTGTCGACGCTGATTTCGTCGACCTGCGGCTGCGGCGGCAGCTCGTCTTTCCACGCGCCCGAGACGCTGAAGTCTTCGGCCTCTAAGCCGTCCACCACGTAGACTTCGTGATTCATCTGCCGCAGCCAATGCGCGGTCAGATTGGCGCGCACGCCGTCGCTATCGGCCAGGACGATGCGCGCGCCGCGCACCGGCGCAAACTGTTCGGTCTCTTGAACCAGTTGGCCGCCCGGCGCAGACCGGAAGTACGGCAGCCTGCCATCGCCATATTCGCCGGGACTGCGCACGTCGAAGAAGTAGTTGGAGCGCGTGCGATCCTGGTGCAGCGCCGCCAATTGCGAGCGATCCAGGCGCAGCACGCCGGCGCGGTCGGCCAGCACGCGGGCATCGCGCGCCGCCGTCTGCCGATTGGCGTCCGATGCAGGCGGATAGCTGCGCGACTGGCCGTGTTCCAGCTGCTGCTCCGCCAGCGTCCAGCCGATGGTGCCATTGCGCAGCGCCGATACCGGATTCGGTACCCCCGCATTAATCAGCGACTGCGTGCCGATGATGCTGCGCGTACGTCCGGCGCAATTGACGATGATGCGGGTAGAAGGATCAGGCGCCAGCTCGCGCGCGCGCAAAGCCAGTTCCGCACCGGGCACGCTGATGCTGCCGGGGATGCTCATGGTCTGGTATTCATCGTAGCGGCGCGCATCAAGAATGACGATGTTTTCGCCCTTGTCGATCAGCGCCTTTACTTCCGGTGCGGACAGCGACGGTGTATGGCGCTCATGCTCTACCAGCTCGCCGAACGATTTGCTCGGCACATTCACATCGCGGAATAACTCGCCGCCCGCATCGCGCCAGCCGGATACGCCGCCTTCCAGCACGGCGACATCGGTGTAGCCCAACTGATGCAAGCGCAATGCCGACGGCAGCGCCAAGCCCTCGCCGTCATCCAGCACCACGATAGGCACATCGCGGCGCGGCAGCTTGGTGTAGGCATCGATCTCGATGCGGCCATACGGGAAGTTGGCGGCGAATAGCGGGTGCGCCTGCGCGTGCGGATCTTCTTCGCGCACATCCAGCAGCGCGATCTCACGTCCTGCCAGCAGTTCCGCCCTCACCCGCTGATAGCTGCGGTACGGAATCTGCGGCGTGTAACCGGAGCGGAACGGCTTCACCTGTCCATCCAGGGTATACACGCTGCGATCGACCGCGCCGATATCCGCCCCGTAGACGTGGATGCCGACCGATACACGGTCGCTGTAGGCGTTGTAGACCTGGTGGATATCGCCCAGCGTCGGCGATACCGCCACCACCGTGCCAGTCTCCAGGCGCTGCGGTTCGCCGTGGCGTTCCAGCGTGCCGTCCGCGGTGCGGCGGAAATCGTGCGAAATCTCGGCACCGCGCAGCAGGCCGATCAAGCCCCACACCGTGTGGTCGTGTATCGGCGTCGACTGGCCGGGGCCCCAGACAAAGCTCACTATCGAGAAGCGCGCCGCCGGATCGCGGTACAGCAAGTACTGGCGATAGAACTGCGGATGCGGCACAGCGGCCTGCGGCGGCAGCCAGTCGTCCTGCGCGATCAGATCGCGCAGCAGCGCCGAGCCTTGCTCGACAATCTGCGCCTCGTCCTGGCCGATCACCGCTTCCAGCTGCGTGACGAACTGCTGCAGGCGCTCCGGTAAAATCTGTGTTTCACTCATCGTGTCTCCTCCTTACGCCGCCTTGCGGCGAGCTGCCGTATTCTGATTTTCCGGCACGTCGAGGCCCAGATTACCACGTAAGGTGCTGTGTTCATATTCGCGCCGGAACAGGCCGCGCTCTTGCAGTACAGGCACCGGCTTTCGCCAGCAGCTCGGAAACGTGGCCGCGCGCGTCGTTGATGGCGCGGCGCAGCTGGATCGGCTGGCCGCCCTTGGCTGCATCGGGCAGGAAGTAGGCACTGCGGCTAGTGTTTACTTCCGCCTCCAGTTCCACACCGAGTTCGCGGCAGTAGCCGAGTATCGTTTGGTGATGGCTAGGTAGGCGCGCCGGGCCTGCGTTGAAGTAGTGGCCCGGCTCAAAGTCCGCCACTTGCGTGGTGCCGTCGTTGAGTTCTATGCGGGTGCCGTTGCGAATCGTCCAGTTACGACCACCGACGCGGTCGCGTGCTTCGATCAACTGGACTTGGTAGCCAGCCTTGCGCAATTCGTAGGCCGACACCAGGCCGGCAATACCTGCGCCCAGCACCAGCACTTTGGTGCCTTTGCCGGAACCAGGCGCCAGGTTTAATGCGGGCGTTTGCCCTGCGGCGGAAGCGATGGTTGGGGCGCCGAGGCCCAGCGTGGTCATGGCTGCGGCAGCGGCGGTGTAGCCGCTGGTGGCGGCAAGCTGCATCAGGAATGCCCTGCGTGTTACGGTCATAAATCACTCCAGGTTGGTGAGGTTGAGCCGATCTTATGACGCACCAACATTATTCATAAACTAATTCTTTTTTATATTGAAATATGAAATTTGCGAATAATGTGTTTTCGGGTTCGATATGTGGCGGCGCTATATTCAAACTCGAAAGCATTCGTTTCGCGCGCGCGGGGAGCGTCGTACCATCAGGAGATAACTATCTCCAGGAGTTCAATATGCACCGCCGTACCTTGTTATCCCTGCTCGCCCTTTTGCCGTTTGCTGCGCATGCGCAGAAGGCGCCTTCCACGCTGCGGATCGGATATCAGAAGTCTTCGACCTTGCTGACGGTGCTGAAAGTGCGCGGGCAACTGGAGCAGGATCTCGCGCCGCTGGGCGTGAAGGTGACCTGGCATGAGTTCTCCAGCGGCCTGCCGTTGCTGGAGGCCTTGAATGTCGGCGGTGTGGATTTAAGTGCGGACGTGGCGGATACGGTGCCGGTGTTTGCGCAGGCGGCTGGTGCGCAGTTGACGTATTTTGCGCAGGAGGCGCCGTCGCCGTCTGCGCAGGCGATTGTGGTGCGCGCGGACTCGTCGATCAATAGCGTGGCGGATTTGAAGGGCAAGAAGATTGCGGTGACCAAGGCGGCTGGCAGTCATTATTTGCTGATTGCGGCGCTCGATAAGGCGGGCTTGCGCTTCAAGGATATTGAACCGGCTTATTTGACGCCAGCCGATGGACGGGCGGCGTTTGAGCGCGGCAGCGTGGCGGCGTGGGTCACCTGGGATCCATACCTGGCGGGCGTGCAGAATCAGTCGCAGGTTCGGGTGCTGGCGGATGGGCGGAATGTGGCGGATTATCAGCGCTACTACTTGGCGTCGACCGCGTATGCGGCGGCGCACCCCGAGGTGTTGTCGGTGGTGTTTGAGGCTCTGCGCAAGACCGGGCGTTGGGTGAAGCAGTCGCCCAAGGAGGCGGCGGAGTTGCTGGCGCCCGCGTGGGGATTGGATGCGAAGACGGTGGAGTTGGCGAATAGCCGGCGCAGTTACGATGTGCGGGTGGTGGTGAAGGATGCGCTGGGCGAGCAACAGCGTATTGCAGATGCGTTCTATGGCGAAGGCCTCCTCCCGCGCAAACTCGACGCCACCGCCGTGCCGCTCTGGCGCCTGCGCTAGGCCAGCACCGGATAGCCCGCAGCGCGGGCTTCCGCCTCGAGATGCTGGATGCGGTTATAGTCAGCGTCTGGCCGATGCTGGAAGGCTTTGATGTGGAGGGCCGCCATGTGCTTGCGCAGCTGCGGGCTTGGCGTCAATAGCGCGGCGCGCAGGCGTGCTTGCAGCGGCTCGGACACATCGCGCGACGTCACCAAAGGCAGGCCGGGCGAGGATGCCGAGTACTGCAAGACCTTAATCCCCGCAATGCTATACGGCGACGCTTCCCGCAAGTAGCCAAACGTGACGCAATCGATGGCGGCGATGTCCGCCTCCCCTTCCCTCACCGCGCGCAGGCTGGCCACATGCGCACCAGTCCATTTCACCTTGCCGAAGAAGCGCCCATCGCGCGCCAGCGGCGCAACCGCGTGACGCAGCACGTTCATGCCGCTGTTGGAATGCTGGTCATTGGCGGCAGCCGTTAGTCCGCGCGCCTCGACCAGCGAGCCGACGCCATCGACAGCACGCGTGACGATCACGCTGGTGTAGTCGCTGCCATCGCAGCCCGCAAAATCAAAACACGGCGTCGCCAATAGCGACGCTACGCTGCGCAAAAAACTCACATACGGATAGCCGCAAGTCTGCCCAAGCAGCAAATCCGGGCGGCGCCACAATGCCGGCAATTCCGGTTCCGCCAATAACTGCACCTCATCGCTGACGCCCGCATCGGATAGAACGCAAGCCAGCAAGGCCTCATACTCCCGCTGCAGGCGCGGCGAGACGTTATACATCGGTAGAGAGACAGTCCAGCTCATGGCATGCGTGGATGTACAGGTGCGTCAATCGGGCGGAAACCATAGCGGCGCATCAGTTCTCCGTAGCCGTTGATGTGAAAGCCGCCGCTGCGCGCATTATAAGCCTCGCGCCGGCCGGCATACACGCGCGGCAGCAAATACCACGGCAGCGAAGGCAGGTCGTGATGCACGAGATGCAGATTATTGTTCAAGAACAGAATCCGAAACACCAGGCCCGCGCCATTCAATACGATGCGCTGCTTGTGATCTTCGGCCGGACGATGCTCGTAATACGAGCGTATCATCGACAGCGATTGCGCCGGATACGAAATCACCAGCACATACCACAGCGCCGGCACGCCGAACGCAGACTGCACCCACCACAGCAAGGCAGCCAGCAGCAGCAAGTGGCGCAGCCACACGCCGGCATCGCGCAGATCGCCGCGCGCCAGGCGCCCCGCAGCAGCGCCCCAGGTAGAAGCAATCGCCAAGGCAGGCCCAATCGCCAGGCGTCCCCAGAAGGTTTTATTCAGCCAGCGCAGCGCGCGCAAAGGACGGCTCATGGCGTCCCACTCGGCCGGCGACACGTAGGTGCTCTCCGCGTCCAGCTCCGGCAAGGTCAGATCGAAATCATTATGATGGCGCAGGTGCGACTCGCGATAAATCTCGTATGGATACCACACCGCCAGCGGCAAATAGCCGAACACGCGGTTAAGCCGTGGCCACGGCGTAGGATGGCCGTGAATCAGCTCATGCTGAAGCGACATATACCACGCGCACCACCACACCATCAGCATGGTAGCGGCGGGATCGCCCAGCAGCGGCCAATACGCCAGCGTCGCCAGCCAGCCGCCATGTATCGCCAAAATCAGCAGCCATGTCGGCCACTCTCCGCGCCATAGCTGGCGCGTACGCTCTGCAATCACTTCCTGACGCTGTGCTATATCGATCCAGGCCTGCATAATTTCTCCCTTCGGGCGAGTATATGCAGAGCCCAAAAACCTGGATACGAATTAAAACACGCTTTCTTATGCAGATTTTGCGAGGACGCCGGGGTGCCGGCCTAGGTGAGACAGCGTACAGCCGCAGCTACATGGCTCCCGCAAAATACGCTCCATGGATACGCAAACCACAACTCGCCGCTCGCGCCAGTACACGCCCGCTGCCTATGCGCTGCACAGGCAGATGACGGCGGTACGCAGGGCAATGTCGGCGACGACGGTGGAAGAATCGCAAAGGGCAGCGCGCTGGGCGCAGGCGTGGTATCAGCTGGTGCAGCGCAAGCTGGATCAGCTCCAGCATGCGCCGCGCTACTTGCATTAGGAAGGGGAATAGCAACCGCCGGCGCGGCGTTCCATGCCGTGGCGGTCAAGCACCGTGACGGTGCCGCGGCGGTATTCGATCAAGCCTTCTTCTTGCAGCTTGCCGGCGCAGCAGGTGATCGATTCGCGACGCACGCCCAGCAGGTTGGCGATCATCTCCTGCGTTACTTTCAACTCGTTGGACAGGGAACGATCCAGACGCTCCAGCAGCCAGCGGCACAAGCGCTGCTCGATGCTCCCGTGACGGACGCCGGCCACGGTCTGAGCCAGTTGTGCAAACAAGGCGCTGGTATGGCGCATCAGTTGCTGGGCCAGCGCGCCGCCGCCAAAGAATGCCTGGCGCAGCACGGCCGACTTGATGCGGTAGCCGTAGCCGGCAGCCTGCACCACGGCGCTGCAATTGGCGCGCTCGTTCTCATACATGGAAACGCCGACCACGCCCTCGCGGCCCACTACGGCCACTTCGGCAGCGCCGCCGTCCTCGGTTTCGTATTGCAGCGAGACGATGGCGTTGGTCGGGAAGTAGGCGTACTCCATCACCTCGCCGGTGTCGAACAGGCGCTTGCCTGGGTTCAGCGGCACCAGATCGAGATGCGCAAATAAATCCACCAGTTCTTCGCGCGACAGGGCGCGCAGCAATTCGTTTTGTTGTGCCCCGATCAGGCTGACGGCGGGTGCTGCGGTCTGCTGCATCGCACGTGGGATGCTGGCGGAAACAGTGGTCTGGTTAGCTGCGTACATATCGTGCCTCATCAATAAGTATCGGTGAGTTGCACTATATCGCCGCTATGTGCGCTCGATTATAGGAGCACGTATAGGACTTATGTAGGTTGGGAACATAGGCCGTTGTCAGCCTGATCCTACGAGAAACTTAAGGCTTGAACTTACTGCTGCGCGAGGATTCTTCGATCTGGCGCTCGTCGCGCGAGCGCAAGCGGCCAGGATTGCGCCGATGTTCCGGCTCGGAAACAACGCGCTTGATAACGCTTTCCAGCACGCCCCGGTGGCTCAGATACGCGGCCGCGATCTCGGGGCCAACCCGGTCGGCCCGCTCGATGCCGGCCTCCACCACCTCGGACGATTGGTGATCGGGGCGGAAAGTTTGCGTGGTAGACATCACTGCCTCCTGAAATGGATAAAATCCAATTCTCGGATTCTACCGCAGCGGCCGCCGTGCGGTGGCGCACTTAGTGGCGGCCGCGCAACTCTACTGCGGCGACGGCACGCCCAGCGGCGGCTGGCCGTTGTGCGGAATCAGCCAGCCGCTATCGCTGAGCCAGTCCGCCAGGCGGTCCGGCCAGTGCACGTCGGACAGACGCTCCGAACGCTGGCCCATGTTGAAAGCGTGGTCGGTATCGGCATACAAGTGAAGCTCGGCCGATACGCCGGCCGCCACCAGTTGCTGGTACAGGTTCAGCGCTGGCGGCATGCAGCACTTGTCGTTGGAACCGGCGACGATGAACGCCGGTGGCGCGTTTTGCGCCGCCTTGGCAGGCGAACCCAGCGGGCCGGGATAGACCAGCACCTGGAAATCCGGCCGCGCGCTCAGCTTGTCGATCGCGTCCTGCCGCGCCGGCGGCGATGGTTCGGGGTTGTCCGCCACCAGCGATACCAGCTCGCCGCCGGCCGAGAATCCCATGATGCCCAGGCGATGCGGATCGACGCCGTACTGCGCCGCGTGGGCACGCACCCAGCGCACGGCGCGCCGCAGGTCGGCCGCCGCATCGTTTTCAATCGAGTAGGATGAGCCCTGGTCGCGCGCCAGACGGTACTTCAACACGAACGCCGTCACGCCGGAGCGGTTGAGCGACTTGGCCGCTACCATGCCCTCGTTCTGCCACACCAGCATGCGATGCCCTCCGCCCGGCACGATGATGACGGCGGCGCCATTGGCGTGACGCGGATTGGCGCGCACCACCGTCAGCGACGGCGCGTGGATATTACTGACGTAGGTGTTCTCCACCTTCTCCGCCTCGTTGCGGCGCTGCTCGGAGCCGGGCGCGCCCTCGGGCCACAGCGGCAGTTGCTGTGCGCCGGCGTGCGCGCACAGCGCCAGCAACATCACGAATAACTTACTGCGCATGGAACACTCCTGTCGCGTACAGCGAATGATGGGTAAGGATGAACAGCGTGCGCTTGTCTGCACCGCCGAAGATCAGTTGCAGCGGGCGTTCCGGCACATCGATGCGGCCGATCTCCTTGCCGTCCGGCGCGTAGACGAATACCTGGCCGTTGGCGACGTACACATTGCCCGCATGGTCCACCGCCGCGCTCTCGCCGCCGCGATTGGCCGCCAGCTTGAGGTCCGTGATGCCGCCGCCCGCGCCGATCACGCCGCTGAAGGTACGGTTCTCTGAACCGTTGGTGAACACCACGCGGCCATTGGCGCCGGCCGATACCAGGCCGTGCGTGTCCAGCGTATCGGAGAAGCGGTAGCCCAGATGGTCGTTCGGCCCTTGCTTGAAGACGCGGTAAGCCGGCAGCACCAGGCTGCCGTCCGGCGATACGTATTCGCGCTGCTTGGGCAGCGCCACGTCGCGCGCGAACATCTCGGCCAGCGTGGTGAATTCGTAGGTATCGAAATTAAGCTGGTCGCGGAACTCGCCGTTCTGCCAGAAGTTCACCGGCACCACCACCCGCCCGCCGGCATTGGCTTTCGCCGGCGTCGGTTTGATGATGGTGATCGGGCCGGCCGGCTGCTCGGGACGGAACGAGTACACCGTGCCCTCCGGCCCGGCCGACGACACCACCATGATCGCGCCACTGTTATCGATGGCGAGATTCACCGGATCCAAAGGCGCATCGCGCACCACCGCCAGTCCGCCCTCTTTCGACCAGCTGTAAATGCGGTTGAAACGGCGATCGACAAAATACAGCTTGCCTTGCGCATCGACAGCCGCGCCGGCGATGGAATAAAAGTCGCCTTCCAGCTTGTCGACTTTCTGCGTGGCCGGCGGTGTAGCGGCTGCTGCGGCTGCTGCCGCCGGGCCGATATCGAGCACCGCGAATTCATGCTCGCGCACTTCCTGCTTGCGCGTCAGATCCTGCAAGGTATTCTCGAACGGGTACTTGCTGGCGCGCAGATAGGTACCGCAGCCGTTGTCGTCGCAAGTGGCGAAACCGCTTTCCGCGTTCACGTGCACGTTGCGGAAGCGGATATTGCCCGAGTTAGTCATCTTCACCGCCGCCACGGCCGGCTTGATCGAGCGCGTGACGCGGTACGCGTGGTAGTTGGCAAAGGTGATGTTGTGCGAGTTGCGGATTTCCAGCGACACCGCATCCATCCCGTCGCGCACCTCCTGCTCCGTTTGCGGCGCGAGGAATTCCCAGTTCTCGACGTTATCGAGCACAATCTCGGCGCGGATGTGGTGTTCGGCCGACAGTTCGTACACCTTGCCCGGCGTTTTGGTGTTGGAGACGTAGAAGCCCGCCTGCGCAAAGGTGCTCGGCGTCCAGCACGCGACAAACGTACCGCCGCCGCCATCGGTCACCCAGATGCTCGGATACTGGCGATCCCAATGCAGCGTCGGATCGAAGTTGGCCGACTTCTGATAAGGATCGCGGCGCTTGCCGTCGTACAGCCGCGTGCCGTGGCCGCCCTGGATGCGGATATCGTCCACCAGCGAATCGGCGCCGGCTTTCCACAGCAGCGCCGTCGCGCGCGGATTGACTTCGCCGGTGGCGAGACCGAAACCGGTGACGATAGCATCGCCGCCCTTGGCACTTTCCAGCAGCGCCTTCGGCCCGTCCGTGCCAGCGTAGGCCGGCGCGCCGTTCGGCAGCACCAGTTGCGTTACGCCGGGATGCAGGCCAATCAGCACCGTGTCGGGTTTCAGGCGGATGGTGTCCTGCACCAGGTAGAAGCCCAGCGGCAGATACACCACGCGATTGGCGTCGATGGCTTTCTGGACGGCTGCGGTATCGTCGGTCACGCCGTCGCCCACCGCGCCGTAGCTGCGGACACTGGCCCACTGCCTGGTAGCCGGCAGCGTACGCATCACCGGAGCGCGTGGTGCGGGCAGCGCTTTCAAGGCCGCGCCTTTGACGTTGGTGGCGAACTTGCCGACGCTGCCGAGACCCGGCAACGTCAAGCCATAATTGAACTCGCTGATTTGGTACGTAGGGCCGTAACCGGGCACGGTCTTGCCGCTATCGCGGAAGCGCGCAAACACCGGCACGTTCTTCGCCGTCGCGTTGTCGAAGCCGACCTGCGTGTAGACGTTATCCTCGTTGCTGATAATGACCGCCGCCTTGGAGACGTTCTCAAAGCGCACGTCCTTGCCCCATAGCCAATCGCCGTAGCCACGGCTCATTTCTATCCCCACCGGCGTATTGCGGATGGTGGTATTCACCAGCGTGAGGCCGGCCTCGTGGCCGCGTATTGCTGCTTCGCGCTGGCCTTCAAAGGTGGAGTCCATCAGCGTGTACTGCCACGCCGGCGAGGTCTTCTCGGTCAGGATGCCGTAACGGCCGCCGTAGAATTTCAGGTCGAAGCTCTCGTTGCCGACCATGTACACGCCGGCCAGGCCGGAACCGATGTGGAAGTCCATGTGGCTCAAGTACGAGTGCTGAGCGGTACGCAGGCGCACCGCAGCGGCGGCCGGGTTGCCGTCGCCGATTTCAAAATCCACATTGCTCATCGCCGAATAGAAGGTCGACGAATTCGCATCGCGCACATTCTCGCTATACGGCACCGCGCTTTTCACCGGCACCGGCACCTTGCCGACCGTGTACTGGTCGCCGCCGGTGAACACCACCATGTTCGCGACGCCCTTCTGGAAGCCCGGCGTGTTCGCGCCCAGCACCAGCACCGGCCGCGTAGGGCCGACGCCATACAAGCGCACCGCCAGCGGCACCAGCAGCGAACGGGTAATGCGATAGCGGCCGGACGGCAGGAACACCACCCCGCCCTCGCCCTGGTTGGCGGCGGCGTTCAGCGCATCCTGTATCGCCGCGCTATCGTCGGCGCGGCCGTCGCCGACGGCTTTCACTTTGACCGCGCGCGGATCGTCCGGCATGGTTTGGTAGGCCGACACCGACGCGGCCTGCACCAGCAAGGGCGCAGCAAGAGCTGCTGCGGCCAGCATATTCAACATTGCTTTCATCTGTTACCCCAAAAAGGCAGAAAGAATCAATACGAAGATAAGCCCGAACACGCCGACCAGCGTTTCCATCAACGTCCACGAACGGAAGGTATCCTTCAGCGACAGCCCGAAGTACTCCTTGAACATCCAGAAGCCGGAGTCGTTCACGTGGCTGCACATCAAACTGCCGGCGCCTATCGCCAGCACCATCAAGGCCGGATCGATGCCGGAGGCCTGCACCACCGGCGCGACAATGCCGGCCGCCGTCAGCCCCGCCACCGTGGCGGAGCCGAGACAGATGCGGATCAGCGTCGCCACCAGCCAGCCAAGCACCAGCGGCGGCACCGGCAGCGCACCAAGCTGCGATCCCAGTTGCGCGCTGACGCCGGAATCGACCAGCACCTGCTTCAACGCGCCCGCGCCGGCAATCACCAGCAGGATAGGCGCGATATCGCGCAGGGCGTCCTGCGCGCCAGACATCAGCACCGGCAGCTTCTGCCCGCGCGCCAAGCCCAGCGTGCACACCGCCACCAGCAAGGCAATCAGCATCACGATCATGGGATTGGCGAGGAAGGCCACCAGCGATTTCAACGCCGGATCTTCAATCGGCATGGCGCCGGCAGCAGTGGCGGCAGCCAGTAGCCACACCGGCAGCAGCGCCGTCGCAAAGCTGTTGAACACACCGGGAAGCTCCGCCTCGTCGCGCAAGCCGGTACGGAACATCGGCGCAGGTTCGGCCTTGATGCGCTTGAGCGTCATGGCGAACAGCGGCCCGGCGATAATCAAGGTCGGCACGGCCACCATCATCCCGTAGAACAGCGTGCGGCCCATATCGGCATGGAACTGCGCCACCAGCGCCGTGGGCGATGGATGCGGCGGCAGGAAGCCGTGCGCTATCGACAGCCCGCACAGCAGCGGGATCGCCATCGCCACCGCAGGCCGGCCGCTTTGATAGACCAGCGAGAACACCAGCGGCACCAGCAACACAAAGCCGACGTTGTAGTACAGGGGAATGCCGGCCACGAAGCCGGTCAGCGTCAAGGCCACCGGCATGCGCGCGGAGCCGAACACGCCGATCAGGTAAGCGGCAATGCGCTGCGCCGCCCCGCTATCGGCAATCAGCTTGCCGAACACCGCGCCAAGGCAGACGATCACGATCAGCGATCCAAGCAGATCGCCTATGCCTTTGTCGATGGATTTGGGGATGCTCTCCATCGGCATCCCCAACAGCAGGGCCGCAATCAGCGCCGCCGCCACAAATGCCAGCAGCGGTTGCACCTTGGCCCATGCAATCAGCAGCGTGAGCGAACCGACCGCCAATGCCACGGCGATCAGCGCCCACGCAGCCGGCGTCACTCCAAGGAGCGCCGCCAACGGACTGGTGATAGTCATGGTTTAGAAGTTGTAGCGCACACCAACGCGATACACGCGGCCGATCACATCGTACAGCGCCGGGTTGATACCGTAGCTCAGGTTGGTCTGCGGTGCGGCCACTGGATCGACGTTGCCGATATTGTCGATCTTGAAGAAGGCCGTGGTTTTATCCGCGACTTTCCAGGTGCCGCCCAAGTCCCAGTAGAAGGCGCCCTTCATGTGGTTGTTGTAGATGGTCGGGTGGATCACGGTCGATACCGGGCAGTTGGTCTGGCACTCGATGAACTCGTTGCTGTACTTGCCGCTGCTGATCCAGCGCTGGGTCAGCGTCAGGCTGTACTTGTCGGTGTCCCACGACTGAGACATCAGGCCTTTCCAGCGCGGCGTGTTGCCGAGGTTATTGCCCGCGCCTTCCGATGGAATGGTGCCTACCACGCCGGCATCGGTCAGGAAGCTGATATTGCGGGTCACCAGGCCACGCACCGTGAAGCGGCCCGGCAGGTTCCAGTCCTTCAGGTTCATGCGGTACGACGCTTCCAGATCGTAGCCCTTGCTATGCAGCGAAGCCAGGTTGAAGGCTTGTACCGTCACGTAGTTATTGGTGGTGACCGGATTATTCAGCGACATCGCGCCGCAGATTTCCTGGTTGCCGGCCACGCACAGGTCGACTTCCTGCTGCGCCGTCAGCGACGAGATCATGCCGTTCAACTTGATGTCGAAGTAGTCGACCGAAGCGCTGAAGCCGGGCGCCCACGACGGGCGATCCAGCACCACGCCGAAGATATTGTTGCGCGCGATTTCAGGACGCAGCTTGGTGTTACCCACGGTGCGCTGCTGGATGGTGACGGTGTTGCCTTGGTACTGGACGATGTTATTCACCACCACCGCCGCAGCATACAGTTCGCTCAAGTTCGGCGCGCGCACGTCTTTCGAGGTCACGGCGCGCAGGCGCAGGCCGTCGATGCCGGTCTTCCAGCTACCGCCCAGCTTCCAGCTTTCCACGTGGCCGGAGGTGCTGTACTTGGTGTGGCGGTCGGCCAGGTTGATATTCGCCTCGCCCCAGGTTGCGGACTTCAGCACCGGCACGTTGAGCTCAAGGTAGGCCTCGCGCACGTTGTAGGTGCCGGACGCGTTGTGGTAGTTACCAGCGTACCAGTTGTTGCCGACGGTGGAGTTCAGCACCGGGTCAGCCGGATACTGCGCGGTGTTCGGGGTATCAGGCCACACACCGTTGCCGTATGGGTCGCCGCTGACGCGATAGCTCTCGCGGCGCCACTCGGCGCCGGTCGCCACGGCGATTGGGCCGGCCCACGATTCAAACGCTTCGCCGTTGATATTGAAGCTGCCGACGTCCTGCTGCTGGCGGGTGTGCTGCTGCGGGCCGTTTTCCGGCGCGACGTAGCCCCATGCGGCGGCGCTGACCGGCACATTGCCGATGATGTTGAGCGGGACGCAGCCGGCAGCGCGCGCCGCCTCGTTGCGGCAGGCGATGCTGCCGTCGGCCAGTCTCACCGCATCGATAGCGGCGTTGTAGCGCGCATTCAGCGTCATGTCCTTGACGATGATGTCGGTGAAGTTGATGCCGCGTTCTACGTAAGCGTCATAGCTCCACTCTTTGCCCAGCAGCGGGAAGCGGCCGTTCGCACCCACCACTGCGCGGCGCATCTCGCGGGTCGGATAAACGTTGATATTCTCCGGGAAGATGGCGTTGGCCGTACCGTACTGGAAGCTGGTGATGTTATTCGCCGCGCATGCCGCCGCGATGGACGCCGGCAGGTAGGGGTTCGAGCACTGGATGGTCAGGTTGGCGTTCTTGGCCGCGCCGGGATTCGGCGAGAAGTGCGACTTCACTTTGCCGAAGTTGGCGGTGAAGTAGATTTCGTGATCAGGGCTGATATCAAAGCCCACGCGGGTATAGCCCACCTGGCGCGTCAAGTCCATCGCCAGGTTGGTGCCGGCGCCGACGCTGCCGCTCAAATCGCCGCCGATACAGAATGGATTGACGCAGCCGGTGACCGCGCCGGTGCCGGTCGGTACGCCGTTGGAGCCATAGTTGAATTTATACGGTTCGCCATTCAAGCCGAACGCCGTGCCTTGCAGCGGCCCGTTGGTAATCAGGCCGTACTTGGCGTACTGGTACTGCTGCGCGTGTTCGATCACGGTGTACTGCGGCTTGCCGTCGGTGGTCGCGCTCAGCGGACGCACTTGATATGCAGGGTTCTTGTACCACGTACGGCCGTTCGGGCCAACCTCGCCAAAGCCCGGCGACTCGATGCCCTTCTCGCGGCCATACTCCACGCTGCCGGTGACGTGCAGGCGGTCGTCCATGAAGGCCTTGCCAAAGGCCGCTTGCAGCGTGCCGTTCTTGTCGTCGTGGTAGGTGGTTTGGCCGCCTTCCACATTGAATTTGAAGCCTTCGAATTTTTTATCGGTGACGAAGTTGACCACACCGCCGATGGCGTCCGAACCGTACGATGCCGAGGCGCCGCCGGTCACCACGTCCACGCGCTTGACCAGCAGCTGCGGGAATTGGCTGACGTCCGTTACGCCGGTGACGTTGGCGCCGACTACGCGCTGGCCGTCCAGCAGCGTCAGGGTGCGGATCGGGCCGAGGCCGCGCAGCGACAGCGACGACAAGCCCTGGATGCCGCTCGAGGTGCTGTTGGTGCTGGTGGTGCGGCCGGTGCTGCCTTGCAGTGCAGGCAGTTCGGCAATCGCGTTGAACAGGTTAGGCTTGGCGGTCTTGGCCAAGTCCTCGGAGCTCAGCACGGTGGTCGGCGTAGGCTGGGTGAAGCCGCGCGCCGAGATGCGCGAGCCCGATACGGTCACCACGTTGTCAACCTTGGCTTCCGGTTCGGTGGCGGCGGCCGGTGCGGCTTGGGTGCTGTCGGCTTGCGATTGCGCTTGCGCGTCGGCGGCGGCTGCGGCTTGCTGTGCATGTGCGGCCGATACGGCGATCCAGCTGCAAGCGCTGGCCACGGCCAGGCGCATGATGGTGTTGCGGGTAGCGAGTGTAGTCATGTGAGTCTCCATATAGTTTTTGTGTTGTGCTGCTTACTGCTGCGCCCTCGTGATCTGCGCTACCAGATCGTCGGGCGGTGTTGCAATGTCCAGCGTGATGCCGGCTTCATCGTCCTGTA
Source organism: Duganella rivi (assembly GCF_009857435.1). Taxonomy (GTDB): domain Bacteria; phylum Pseudomonadota; class Gammaproteobacteria; order Burkholderiales; family Burkholderiaceae_D; genus Rugamonas; species Rugamonas rivi. The sequence goes on along the minus strand of NZ_WWCK01000002.1, from coordinate 701,177 downwards.
GTGGTTCCAGATCGCGGAACTGGCTGTCGAGTAGAGAGGTGGGCATGTAGTGGCCGACGCGCGACTGCATGCGCGCCGCGATTACTTGCTGGGGGCCGCTCAGGTGCGCAAAGCGCAGCAGCGGATCGCCCTGGCGCAGCAGATTGCGGTAGCGGCGCTTGAGCGATGAGCAGGAAATCACAATGCCCTCGCCGCGCGAACGGGCCGCGCGGATCTGCGCCTGCAAGGCCAGCAGCCAATCGGCGCGATCCTCGTCGGTCAGCGCCACGCCGGCCGACATCTTGGCGACATTGGCGGGCGGGTGATACTGGTCGCCCTCGATAAAGGGCACGCCGTTCGCAGCCGCCAGCGCCTGCCCGACCGTACTCTTGCCGCAGCCGCTGACGCCCATTACCACCCAACGGATAGTCTGCATCCATGTCTCCAAGATTAGTTAGCGCTAACATTTTCATTCTGAAGAAATAGGCGCGCTCTTGCTTTGCCTATCAATCGAATACGGGGAGAGTCTCGTTAGCGCCAAGTTAGCGTTATCATTTTTTGTAGACTTTAGCTTACCGTAGGAATTTGTAAAGATAAATCCATGCTGCAACGCGTCACGCGCCACCCCAGAAATCGCGGGTTGCGAGCAGGCCAGCGCCCGTTTGCGGCGGCGCAGCATAAAGTGCGGCACAAAAGCCACAGTGTGAATGCTATGCTACGTCTGCCCTACCCTCGATCAACCAACAAAAACAGCACAATGCACAACAACGAGACTGCCCGTCCGCTGACGGGCCAAGACTACAAAACCTTGTCACTGGCCGCGTTGGGCGGCGCGCTGGAGTTCTACGATTTCATCATCTTCGTCTTCTTTGCCAACGCCATCGGCCAGCTGTTCTTCCCGCCGGAGATGCCCGATTGGCTGCGCACCTTGCAAACCTTCGGCATCTTCGCGGCCGGCTACGTGGTGCGTCCGCTGGGCGGCATCGTGATGGCGCACTTCGGCGACCTGTTGGGCCGCAAGCGCATGTTCACCTTGTCGATCCTGATGATGGCGCTGCCGACGCTGGCCATCGGCCTGCTGCCGACCTACGCCAGCATCGGCCTCGCCGCGCCCTTGCTGCTGCTGTTGATGCGCGTGTTTCAAGGTGCAGCGGTGGGCGGCGAGGTGCCGGGGGCGTGGGTGTTCGTGTCCGAGCATGTGCCGTCGCGTTACACCGGCTATGCCTGCGGCGTGCTGACAGCGGGCCTCACCTTCGGCATCCTGCTTGGGTCGCTGGTGGCGACTGCGCTCAACACCGCCTACAAACCTGACGAGGTATTGGCCGGTGCGTGGCGCATGCCGTTCCTGCTGGGCGGCGTGTTCGGTCTGGGCGCGATGTACTTGCGCCGCTGGCTGCACGAAACGCCGGTGTTTGCCGAGATGGCGCAGCGCAAAGCGCTGGCCGCCGAGATGCCGCTCAAGTCCGTGCTGCGCAGCCATCGCGGCGCGGTGACCGTGTCCATGCTGCTGACGTGGATGCTGTCGGCAGGGATCGTCGTGGTGATCTTGATGACGCCGGCCTTGCTGCAAAAGGTCTACCACATCGACCCGCGCACCTCGCTGGTGGCGAACACCGTGGCGACGCTGGGACTGGCGCTGGGCTGCATCGTGTACGGCGTGCTGGCGGATAAGCTGGGCGCCAAGCCGGTGTTGTTCGTCGGATCGCTGCTGCTGGCGATTTGCACCTACGTGTTCTACACCACTTTGCGCGTGCAGCCTGAATTGCTGCTGCCGCTGTATGGCCTGACCGGCTTCTGCGTCGGCGTGGTGGGCGCGGTGCCGTGCGTGCTGGTGCAAGCCTTCCCGGCGCAGGTGCGCTTTTCGGGGCTGTCGTTCTCATACAATCTGTCTTACGCCATCTTTGGCGGGTTGACGCCGGTAGTGGTCACGCTGATGCTGAAGAATGATCCGCTGGGCCCGGCCTACTACGTGATCGCGGTGTGCGCCATCGGCATGCTCACCGCCCTCTTCATCCGCCCTGCGCCGCAAGCTTCTTACTGATTTCTTCGTAAAACAGCGTAGCGTCGTTCTCCAAAACGGCGCGCGCTGTTTGTTCCCTGCCGCCCATGCCCGCCGCGCTTAGATGGTTTCGGTTTCGCGCACCGTGATTGGGCTGGCTAGCGCATAGCGGGCGATGTCGTCTTTGCGCATGAAGGCGACGCCGGCTTTGCTCTTGGCGTAGGTGAGGAATTCGTCCAGCGCGCGCACCATCTGCGGCGTGCCGCTGATGCGGTCGTGGGTGCTGATCGACATCATGCGGCGGCGCGTGCCCGCCTCTTCGTACAGTTGGTCGAACTCGCCCTTGATCTGTTCGAGGAACTGCTGCGGCGAGTAGTTGCGGCCTTCGATCAACAGGATGTCGTTGTTGCGCAAGGTGTAGGGCACCACCACGAAGTCTTTGCCATTCACCTGTTCGATGAATGGTTCGTCGCGGCTCAAGTCATCAATGTGGTACAGGAAGCCCAGCTCCTGCAACAAGGACAGCGTGTTCGGCCCACGGCGCAGCCAGTTGCAGTTGTAGCCCAGCGGCGCCTCGCCCGTCACCGACTTCACCATCTCGCGCGCATCGATCAGGAATTTCTTTTCATCGGCGCGGTTCATGGCGTATTGCGAACTCCAACGCGGGCCGTGACCCGCCGCCTCGTGGCCGCGCTTTACGATCTCGCGCGCCAGCGCTGGGTTCTTGCGCACCGCATCGCCAATCATGTGCGAGGTCACTTTCACGCCATGCTTATCCCACAGATCCAGCATGCGCGGCACGCCTTCACGGTAGCCGTAAGCGAACCACGAATTCGAGACCGGATCAGCCTTGATATGCGACGGGAAGTCCACCTTGGGGAACGGGCTATCGGCGCCGATCAGCGGCTGGCCGCCGGCCTCAAACTGCATCGAGATGGAGATCACCAAGCGCGCACCATTCGGCCAGAAAGCGCCCTGCTGCGCGGCCGCTGGCTCGGCGATGGCCTCATTCTGCGTCGCCGCCTGGAGCAGCAGGCCGGCCGCCGCCAGCTTGGCGCCATTGCCGGCTTGGTTGAGGAAGCCGCGGCGTGCCGCGTTTTCCGGCTCGCCTGCGGTTTGAATCATATTCTGCTCGGTGATCATTTTCGCCTTCTCCTGGTTCGCCACGTAGTCTATGCCTGTATTGTTCATCAGCAGACCAGGTTCGACGACACCCTTTCGGGTGACTTCTGCCCTCGCTGCTTCACTGGCGAGCAGTATGGCAGCAGGCATGACGCGCGATAATTGGGGCAGCAATTGAAGCACCTTCAATCCTCGCTTGAAAATGCGGGTAGTTGCAGCACCGCCGTCCGCGACCATCGCGAAGCAGGCTAGCGCGGCACGTTGCGGGTAGCTGCGCTGATCTGCTCCAGCGGCACCTTGGGCGAGCGGTCTGCATTCAGCAGGCCGTTGGTCTCCTGGAAGGTGTCGGCGAACTGGGTGTAGCAAAAGCCGCTGAACATGATGGTCTCGTTGACCACCTTGAGCAGCGCGCGATAGCGATCCAGATAACTGGCCGCATCGCCCGCCCGCGAATAGCCCCAGGTATGCCCTTCTGGCGCATTGGGGTCGTAGGCGATGCCGCCAAACTCGGTCAGCACAATCGGCTGGCCGCGGTGCGGGAAACCATCCAGCGTCAGGATGCGCCCCCCCGGACGGCGCTGATCAAACAAGGTACGCACCTGGTCAGTGACCGCGTAGCGCGCCTGTAGTTTTTCAGGGTCTCCGTCGTAGTCATGGATGCCTAGGATATCAGTTGCCGAGGCCTCCCAGCCATCGTTGCCGATCACCGGCCGCGTGGCGTCGAGCATGCGCGTCAAGTGGTACAGCGCCTCCACCGCATTGCGATGCGCTTGCGTCGAGGTCAGATTCGGCACGCCCCACGATTCGTTAAACGGCACCCAGACGATGACGCACGGGTGGCTGTAATCGCGCTCGATCACCTCAGTCCACTCCTTGACCAGCCGCGTCATCGAACGTGCACTAAACGCATACGCCGACGGCATTTCGCCCCATACCAGCAAGCCCAGTTTGTCGGCCCAATACAGGTAGCGCGGGTCTTCCACCTTCTGGTGCTTGCGCACGCCGTTAAAGCCCATCTCTTTAGCCAATTCCACGTCGCGCCGCAAGGCGTCATCGGACGGCGCGCTCATCAAGGTATCCGGCCAGTAGCCCTGATCCAGCACCAGCCGCAATGGATACGGCCGGCCATTCAGCATGAAGCGGTCGCGGTTGATCGCGACCGAGCGCAAGGCTGTGTACGAGCGCACGCTGTCGACCAGCTGGTCGTCGCAGTACAGCCGCAGCTCCGCGTCGAGCAAGGTTGGACGCTCCGGGCTCCATAGCAAATCATTGCGCGAATCGTCGATGCCGGGATCGGACAGCACGATCTTGCGATTGGCTTCCTGCCCCACCAGCAAGTAGCGATCCGCCGCCAGCAGTACACCGTTGTGCAGCAGCCGCACTTCCACCAGCATGCGCGCCTGCACCGCGCCGGCCGCCAGCACCTCGCAGCCGATCTCGAAGTTGTCGAACATCGGCGTCCAGCGCAGCGATGCGATGTAGGTGGACGGCAGCGGCTCCAGCCACACCGTCTGCCAGATGCCGGTGGTGCGTGGATACCAGATCGAATGCGGCTCCAGCTGCCAGTCCTGCTTGCCGCGCGGCTTGGCCAGGTCGCTCGGATCATCCTCGGCGCGCAGCACCAGTGTTTGCTCCTCGCCTGCCAGCAAGGCGTCGGTGACGTCGGCATGGAATGGCGTGTGGCCGCCCTCGTGCTCGGCCACCAGCACGCCGTTCACCCACACCTGCGCGCGGTAATCAACCGCGCCGAAATGCAGCATGGTGCGCGCGCCGCGCGTCTCCAGCGTGAAAATGCAGCGATACCAGCAGACGGTATGAAAGCCTTGATCGCCTATGCCGCTGGCCCGCGACTCCGGCGCGTACGGTACTGCGATGCGCCTGTCCCAAACGATGTCATCACCGGGATGGCGATAACGGCGCTCATCATCAAAGGTGAAGTCCCAGCTACCGTTGAGACACTGCCACGCGTCGCGCTGCAGCTGCGGACGCGGATATTCGAACTGACTCATCTTGAACCTCGACAGGATCGCTAATCAGCACATCCTAGCAAGCTGCGCTCGAACGCGCTGCATCATCCAATTCCGCGCAGAAAACTGTGGCGCGCTTGCTAGGATGGGTTCACCACTCTTAAGGATCGCCATGCCTCCCACCGCCGCGCCCGCGCCGTTCGCCAGCTATTGGCAAGCTGGGTATGAAGGCGCCGATCACGTCAACCATGCCGGCCGCCCGCTCGACATGAATGACGCCACCGGCCACCTGCAGCAAGCCCGCGCCGACTATACGCTGCTCCATGAATTCGGCATCCGCACGGTGCGTGAGTCAGCCGGCTGGCGCCTGTGCGAACGCGATGGCCGCTTCGATTTCAGCTCGCTCACCAGCCGCCTGCAAGCAGCGCAGGAACTGGGGCTGCAAATCTGCTGGACGTTCTGCCACTACGGCTGGCCCGACGATGTTGACATCTATGGCCCCGACTTTGTGCCCCGTTTCGTGCGCTACTGCGCGCAGCTGGCAACTTTTCTCGCGCCGTATGTCGGCCCGGAGCCGGTCTACTCGCCGATCAACGAAATTTCGTTCCAGAGCTGGGGCTTGTCGGTGCATATGTTCCGCTGCAAGAGCATGGAGCATCCGCAGGCGGACGAGGAAGGCAAGCGCCAGCTGGTGCGGGCCACCATTGCCGCCTGCGACGCCATCCGCGCCATCACGCCGGGCGCGCGCTTCCTGCAGTGCGATCCGCTGATTCACGTCATCGCCGCCGCCGACCACCCGGACTGGCGCGCGCAGGCGGCCGGCTGGCGCTCCTCGCAATTCGACGCCTGGGACATGCTGTGCGGCCGCCGCGAGCCGGAACTGGGCGGCGCCGAGCGCTACCTCGACATCGTCGGCGGCAACGTCTACCACAGCAACCAGTGGGAGAGCGGCACCAACCTGCGGCTGTGGTGGCATCTTGACGATCCGCGCCGCCAGCCGCTGCACCACATGCTGATCGAACTGCAGCAGCGCTACCAGCGCCCGCTGTTGCTGGCTGAGACCAGCCACGTCGGCAGCGGCCGCGGCGTGTGGATACGCCAGATGGCCGAGCAGGCGGCGCTGGCGGTGCAGCATGGCGTCGACCTGCGCGGCATCTGCCTGTACCCGACCATCGACCGGCCCGACTGGGACAACGCCGAGCACTGGCACAAAAGCGGGCTGTGGGATGTCGACCTGCACAGCACGCCGCCGCTGGCGCGGCTGCCGGTGCCAGCTTACGCCACCGCGCTGCACCAGGCGATCCGCCTGACCAATCACCTGTGTTACCCAGCCACCTTATTACACCCACCAACCACTAACAGCCCACATGGGCAAAGGGAGAGCACCATGCAAACCATGATCGTATTTTGTCACCTACGGTGGGACTTCGTCTACCAGCGCCCGCAGCAATTGCTGTCACGACTGGCTCAGCATTACCACATCCTGTTTGTCGAGGAACCGATTTACCATGACGGCCCGGCCTACATGCAGACTTCCACGCCGGCGCCGAATGTCACCGTGTGCCAGCCGCATACGCCAGTGGCCGCGGCCGGTTTCCACGACGACCAGATCCCCCAGCTGCAACCGCTGCTGGCCGAACTGCCGGGCTTTAATGAGCAGCCGCTGGTGTGGTTCTACACGCCGATGGCGCTGCCGCTGCTGCCGCCCAACGCCGGGCTGGTGGTCTACGATTGCATGGATGAGCTGTCGGCATTCAAGAATCCGCCCAAGCAGCTGCTGCAGCGCGAAACCGCCCTGCTCAAGCGCGCGGACTTGGTATTCACCGGCGGCCCGAGCTTGTACGAGGCCAAGCGTAGCCGCCATGCGCACGCTTACTGCTTTGCCAGCAGCGTCGACGCGGTGCACTTTCACCAGGCGCTCGACCGCAGCAACGGCCACCCGCTGCACAACGATATCCCCCATCCGCGCCTCGGCTACTACGGCGTGATCGACGAGCGCTTCGACGCCGGCCTGCTGGCCGCGCTGGCCGACGCGCATCCAGAATGGCAGCTGGTGCTGGTCGGGCCTGTGGTGAAGATTGATCCCGCCACGCTGCCGCAGCGCCAGAACATCCATTATCTGGGCCAGCAGTCTTACAACGTACTGCCGCAGTTCCTGGCCGGCTGGGACGTGTGCCTGCTGCCGTTTGCACTTAACGATGCGACCCGCTACATCAGCCCCACCAAGGTGCTTGAATACATGGCGGCCGAGCTGCCGTCGGTCAGCACCGCCATCACCGACGTTGAACGGCCTTACGGCGACATTGTCGCCATCGGCCACGACCACGCGGAGTTCATTGCCGCCTGCGAAGCGGCGCTGGCACTGGACGAGGCCCAGCGCGCCGCGCTGGCGCAGCGCATGCGGGCCGTGGTCGAGCAAACATCGTGGGAGAGCACGGCCGCGCAGATGCACGCCCTGCTGCAACAGCCGCCCCCAAGCAGCGCTGCGGTTGCCGGCCAGCCGGCAGCGGCGACCGCCAAGGTCACGGCTGCGGTGGCGGCAACACCAGCGGCGGTTCCGCCCGGCAGCAACATCAGCCCCAAGCGCCCGCCCAACGCGGTCGGCTGCGTGATTATCGGCGGCGGCCCGACCGGCTTGTCGGCCGCCTACCACCTGGGCGCGGACAGCGTGCTGCTGGAGCGTAACGCCAGCGTCGGCGGCTGGTGCCGCTCGATCAAGGACAAGGGCTTTACCTTCGACTACGCCGGCCACATCATGTTCTCCAACGATCCGTATGTACTCAAGCTGTACGACATCCTGCTGGGCGACAATCAGCATTGGCAGATGCGCGAAGCGTGGGTGTACAGCAAGCAGGTCTACACGCGCTATCCGTTCCAGGGCGCGCTCTACGGCTTGCCGCCGCCGGTGATCAAGGAGTGCATCGTCGGCGCGATCGAGTCGCGCTACGGCCTGGCCGGCGGCGCGCCGCGCTGCGATGACAGCAAGGTGGAAGACTGCTGCGCCGACGGCACCGCCGATATTGCCAACAGCGATGCCGGTTCGACTGTGGCGCAGGCCGAGAACTTCGAGAACTTCATCTACCGCGTGTGGGGCGCCGGCATCGCCAAGCATTTTGCCATCCCCTACAACAAAAAAATCTGGACGGTGCCACTGAAGGAAATGGAAACCTCGTGGCTGGGCGGCCGCGTGCCCCTGCCCGACCTGGGCCAGATCATTGAAGGCGCACTGGAACCGGTGGCCAAGCCTATGGGGCCGAACGCCCGCTTTGGCTATCCGCTCAAGGGCGGCTTCCAGGCGCTGATGAACGGCTTCCTGCCGCACCTGCGCGGCAAGGTGGAACTCAATGCCGAGGTGGTGCAAGTGCTGCCGCAAGAGCACACGGTGGTGCTGGCCGACGGCCGCCGCCGCGCCTACGGAAAACTGATCAGCACCATGCCGCTGCCGCAGCTGGTGCAGCTGTGCGGCGCCAACGTGCCGGCGCCGGTGCAGGCGGCGGCGCAGGGCTTGCGCCATGTGTCTATCCGCTGCGTCAACATCGGCATCAACCGCGCCAACATCACCGACAAGCATTGGATCTACTACCCCGAGGACAGCATCTTCCACCGCATTTTCGTGCAGGGCAACGCCAGCCAGGAATGCAATGCGCCGGGCGGCTTCGGCTTCACCTGCGAGATTTCCTACTCGCCGTGGAAGCCGCTGCCGGTCGATGGCGACGAGCTGATTGCGCGCTGCATTGCCGATTGCATCAAGGTCGGCTTCATCCGCGCCGACGATCAGGTCGTGACCAGCAACCAGGTCGACATGCCGTATGCCTACGTGGTCTACGATCACGCGCGCGCACACAACGTTGCCACCGTGCGGGCGTGGATGGAACAGCATGACATTGAGCTGGCCGGCCGCTACAGCGAATGGGAGTACTACAACTCCGACCACGCTTTCCTCGCCGGTAAAAAAGCGGCCGAGCGCGTGCGCGACGCCCGGGCTGTAAAAGCTGGTTAAGCTCAGCACTACATACCAGTAGCCGTCTGCAAGCGCCGTCTTACATCCAAGGGGCACTCGCGCCGATATCCAGCACGAGCCGCCCCAACTACGATGAATGACACCCTAACCAAGGAGATACAACATGTTCGCTCATAACAAACGGCTGCAATACACGGTGCGCGTCAGCGAAACCAACCCCGGCCTCGCCAACCTCATGCTGGAACAATTCGGCGGCCCGCAAGGCGAGCTGGCGGCGGCCTGCCGCTACTTCACGCAAGCGCTGGCCGAAGATGATCCCGGCCGCAAAGACCTGCTGTTCGATATCGCCACCGAGGAGCTTAGCCACCTTGAAGTCATCGGCAACATCGTCGTCATGCTGAACAAGGGCGCCAAGGGCCGGCTGGCCGAAGGCGTGGATGAAGAAGGCGAACTGTATCGCGCCATCACCGGCGCCGGCAACGACAGCCACCTGACCCAAGTGCTGTACGGCGGCGGCGTACCGCTGACCAATTCGGCTGGCGTACCCTGGACTGCGGCCTATGTCGACACCATCGGCGAGCCCACCGCCGACCTGCGTTCCAACATTGCCGCCGAAGCGCGCGCCAAGATCGTCTATGAGCGCCTGATCAATCTCACCGACGACCCCGGTGTCAAAGAAGCACTGGGCTTCTTGATGACGCGCGAAATCGCCCACCAAAAGTCGTTTGAAAAAGCGCTGTATGCCATCCAGCCCAATTTCCCACCGGGGAAACTGCAGGGGCGGCCGGAATTCACCAGCGTATATTTCGATATGTCGCAAGGCGGCCCGGAAGTGCGCGGCTCGTGGAACGATGGCGAGAAATGGGATACCGTCAGCAATCGCGAGGAACAGTTGGCGGTGGACGGCGGCGACGGTTCGGCCTCGGTGATGCTGAACACTGCGGAGGAAGCACTGCTCAACCAGTTGGCGGCGCGTACCATGTCTGATCCAGAGGCTGATCCGCTCACCGGCGCCGAACTTGGCGAGGCAGTGGACGATTCCTTGCTGGACGACGAGGACGATATCGCCACGCCGGTGCGATAACACATGCAAGGCGTCCGTTCCCTGCCGGCGTGGCGCGTACTGACCGGTACGGCGATTGCAGCTCTCGGGCTGTTATTGCTGCTGCGCGATGGCGCACTGCTGCTGGCCGATCTGCCGCCGTTAGCGCACATGGCGCTGATCGGCGGCTTGTGGGCGGCGGCGGCAACCGCTGCCGGCACGCTGCCCATTCTGTTCGCGCAAAATTTCTTCCAGCGCAGCTATGACGCCGCGCTGGGCTTGGGCGGCGGCATCATGCTGGCCGCCACCTCATTCTCGCTGGTACTCCCGGCGCTGAGCGCCAGCCGCAATGCCGGCGCCGGCGCGATCGGCGCCAGCCTGACCGTGGGGGGCGGCATTTTGATCGGCATGGCCTTGGTCATGCTGCTTGGCCACCTGGTACATTCGGAACGGATCTTGCCGGCGGCCGGCCAGCGCCGCACGCCCGCAGCAATGAAGCGCGCATGGCTGTTCGTGGCCGCCGTCGCCATCCACAACCTGCCGGAGGGCGTGGCGATCGGCGTCGGCTACGGCGGCGTGGACGTCGCCAAGGCGCACACGCTGGCCACCGGCATCGCCATTCAAGACATTCCAGAAGGCCTGGTGGTCGCGCTGGCCTTGCGTAGCGTAGGCTATGGGCGCGTGTTCTCTGCGCTGCTGGGTGCGGTCTCCGGCCTGATCGAGCCGGTGGGCGCGGTGGCAGGGGCACTGTTGATCGACGCTAGCCTTACCCTGCTGCCGTGGGGATTGGCCGGCGCCGCCGGCGCGATGCTATACGTGATCTGCCACGACGTGGTGCCCGAGGCCCAGCGCCACGGCCATTGCAATACTGCCGCCGGCTCGCTGGTGGTGGGCTTCATCGTCATGATGGTGCTCGATACTGCGCTGGCCTAATCCCTACAATGCTTTCAACACGCGTATCAAATCGCTGAGGCGATACGGCTTGGCGATCATTTCAAAATTGCCGATGTCCGGCATTTGGTCGCGCAGGGCGGCCTTCACGTAGCCGGAAGCCAGCACGATTTTCAGGTCGGGGAATTCGCGCCGCGCCACCTTGCCCAATTCAACGCCGCTCATGCCCGGCATGACCACGTCGCTAAACAGAATGGAAATGCCGGGATGCTGGCGCAAGGTTTCCAGCGCCTGCACGGCATTATCGGCCGACAGCACCTCGTAGCCAAGGTGGGTGAACAGGCTGATGGCCGTCTCCAGCACGTCCGGCTGATCGTCCACCAGCAGCACTTTTTCGGCGCTGCCGGCGACGTGGCCTTCGTCCGCAGCGTCGGTATGCTCCACCGCCGGGAAGTACAGCGACACCGTGGTGCCCTCGCCGACACGCGACGCCAGCGCCAGCGCGCCTTGGCACTGCTGCATCATGCCATACACCTGGCTCAGGCCCAGCCCCGTGCCCTTGCCCACTTCCTTGGTGGTGAAGAACGGTTCGATCGCGCGGGTCATGGTTTCGGCCGTCATGCCGGCGCCGCTGTCTTTCACCATCATGCGCACGTAGCGGCCTGCCGGCAAACGGTCTACCTGGTGGTTGGCCAGCGACACGGCGTCAATATCGACCAGCACTTCGCCGGTCTCGCTCATCGCATCGCGGGCGTTGACCACCAGGTTGAGCAGCGCCGATTCAAACTGGGTAGGGTCGATCATCGCCTGCGGCAGGTCGGGTGCGATCTGTAAGTGCAGGTGCATCTCGTCCGGCAGCGCGCGCCGCAGCACCACCTCGAACGAGCGGATCACGCGCGCCACATCGTGCGCTTCCTGTTTCAACGGCTGCTGGCGGGCGAAGGCCAATAGCTGCTGCGTCAGCGAGGCGCCGCGCTGGGCCGCGCGCGCCATGGTGTCCACCGAGCGGGCGATGGTGGCCGGCTCCTTGGACATGCGCAGCAGCTCCAGGCCATTCATGATCACGCTCAGGAGATTATTGAAGTCATGCGCAATGCCGCCCGTGAGTTTGCCGAGGGCTTCCATTTTCTGCGACTGGAACAAGGCCTCGCGTGCGCGCTCCAGTTCTGCGGCCGCTTGGTGGCGCTCGGTGATGTCGCGCGTGATCTTGGCAAAACCGAGCAGCTCGCCCTGCGGATCGACGATAGGATCAATCACCACGCTGGCCCAGAAGCGGCTGCCGTCCTTGCGCACGCGCCAGCCCTCGTCCTCGAATTTGCCGGTGGTGCGGGCCAGCTCCAGCGCCAGCACCGGGCGGCCGCGCGCGCGATCCTCGTCGGTGTAGAACATGGAAAAGTGGCGGCCGATGATTTCGTCCGGGTGGTAGCCCTTGAAGCGCTGCGCGCCGGCGTTCCAGGTCACGACCACGCCTTCGGGCGACAGCATATAGATGGCGTAGTCGGTCACGCCCATGATGAATTGGCGGAACCGTTCGGCTTCGATAGCATCTACGCTGGGCAAGGCACTCTGCTGCATGGTCTTCCTCAAGAACTGGGTGACATGAATTTTACTTGAGAGCAGAAAAAAACTGGTTACACTTGACGAATCGTCTGTCTTGGACAAACCTCAAGGATACCGCCAATGCTGTCTGCCCCTCTGCGCCTGATCCCCGCCGTGCTGCTGGCCGGCGCCGCCCTTAACGCCGCTGCCGCGCCACCACGGCCGGTCAAGGTCATGATCATCAGCATGTTCGGCGCAGAGGAAAAGGCCTGGGCCGAGCCGTTGAAGCTTCAGCAGAAGGTGGCGGTGCCCGGCCTGTCGCCGCTGCACCCGGAAGTCCGCTGCAACACCGACGACGTGTGTCAGATAACCACCGACATGGGCAAGGCCAATGCCGCAGCCTCCGTGGCGGCGCTGATACACAGCGGCTTGTTCGACCTGCGTTCCACCTACTTCCTGGTGGCCGGCATCGGCGGCATCGACCCGGCGCAAGGCACCACCGGCACGGCGGCGTGGTCGCGCTACCTGGTCGATTCGGATCTGGCGTGGGAGCTCGATGCGCGCGAGCGGGCGGACGGCTGGTCGACCGGCTACCTTGGCATCAATATGAAAACGCCGGCCGACACGCCGCCGCTGCATTACGGCTCCGAGATGTACAAGCTGAATGAGGACTTGGTGAACCGCGCGCTGGCCTTGTCGCGCAACGTGGAGCTGGCCGATTCCGAGCAGGCGCACAGCTACCGCGCGCGCTACGCCGCCGCCCCGGCCAATCAGCCGCCGCAAGTGACGCAGTGCGACGTCATGACCGGGAATACCTGGTATCACGGCGAGCTGCTGGGCCAACGCGCGCGCGACTGGTTCCAGCTGCTGACCGCCGGCCAGGGCAAGTACTGCATCGTGGCGCAGGAGGACAACGCCACTTACACGGCGCTCAAGCGCGGCGCGGATGCCGGCCTGCTCGACCTGCAACGGGTTGCGGTGCTGCGCACGGCGTCCAATTTCGACCGCCCGCCGGCCGGCATGACGGCGTTTGAATCGGTCAATGCGCTGTCGGGCGGCTACCCATCGGCGCTGCAAAATCTTTATTTGGCGGGCAATCCGCTGGTGCAGGATATTGTGCAACGCTGGCCGGCCGGCTCCGGGCCCGCTGCGGCCCCTGCCGCTGCTTTGCGCAAGCGCGGGCCGGCGTATGCGCCGCGCATCATGATCGTCAATATGTTCGGCGCCGAGGCTGCGCCTTTCATCAAGGGCTTGAAGCTGACCGAAAAACACAGGGTGCCCGGCCTGTCGCCGCGCTACCCGGATGTGCTGTGCAACCGCGAGCAAATCTGCCAGCTCACCACCGATATGGGCTACAGCAATGCCGCCGCCAGCATGAGCGCCCTGCTGTATGCGGGCGGATTCGATCTGCGTCACACCTATTTCATCATCGCCGGGATTGCGGGCATCAGCCCGCAGCATGGCACGGTGGGTTCGGCGGCGTGGGCCGATTATGCGGTGGACTATTCGCTGTCGCACGAGATCGACGCGCGCGAGATGCCGCAGGATTGGCCTTACGGCTACTTCGGCATCCACACCGACGGGCCGGGACGGAAGCCGCGCTTCGACTATCGCACCGAGGTGTTCCAGCTGAATACCGCGCTGGTGGATCGCGCTTATCGCTTGTCGCAGCGCGTGATGCTGAATGATTCGGCGGCGGCCAAGGCGTATCGCGCCGGCTTTACCAGCGCACCGGCCAACCAGCCGCCCGCCGTGACGCGCTGCGACACGGTGTCCGGCGACACCTGGTATGCCGGCGAGACGCTGGGCCGCCGCGCCGAGGAATGGTCTGCCCTGCTCACCGACGGCAAGGCGCGCTATTGCACCTCGCAACAGGAGGACAACGCCACGCTGGAAGTGCTGCGGCGCGGCCAGGCTGCCGGCAAGGTGGACTTCAGCCGCATCCTGATTCTGCGTTCCGCGTCGGACGTGGACAGGCCGCATCCGGGCCAGAGCAACAGCGATGTGCTGGTCAACTATGCGCAACAAGGCGGCTTTGAGCCGTCCACCGCCAACCTGCTGATCACCACCCAGCCGGTGATCCGCCACATCAGCGCCAACTGGACGCGTTGGAAAAAAGGCATACCGGCCGACTGAGTTAGCGCAGGTTTGATCAAGCGCATGCCGGCCGCAATGGCGATGACTACACTGGTCAGATTGCCGTTGCCGGGTGCTTGTCATGCGCGTCTGTTTCACCATCGATACGGAGTTCAGCATCGCCGGAGCGTTTGCCGATCCGGCTTTGCTGCCTGTGGGCGCACCCATGGTTCGCTGCGAGACCGATGGACGTTCACAGGGCCTGGAGTTCTTATTGGCCTGCTTCCGGCGGCACGGCATGCAGGCCACCTTCTTCATCGAGACGGTGCAGCGCCACTACTTCCGCGACGATCCGATGCGCGCGCTGGCTTGGCGCATTGCGGAGCATGGGCACGAGTTGCAGCTGCACGTGCATCCATGCTGGTCGGTGTTCCAGTATGCGGATTGGCCACAGCGCGTGCGCGCGCAACCGCGCCAGGATGATTTGGCTGGGCGGCCCCTGGATTCCACTGTAGGTTTGCTGCGGCAGGGACAGGCGACATTTGCCGAGTGGGGCTTGCCTGCGCCGCAGGTGTTTCGCGGCGGGAGCTTGCAGCATGATGAGGATCTGTACCGCGCGCTGGCGGTGGCGGGTATTCCGTATAGCTCGAATATTGGGCTGGGCGTGTACAACTGCGGCTTGGCGGATTATCAGTTGTGCGCGGGGCGGCATTTGCGGCACGGCGTGCTGGAATGCCCGGTGCTGACGTTTGCGGATTGGCCGTCGCATTTGAAGACGGTGTCGGTGTCCGGGACTAGCTTTGCGGAGATGCGGTGGTTGCTGGATCGCGCGCAGGCGGCGGGACTGGAGCTGGCGGTGATCCTCAGCCATCCGTTTGAGTATGTGCAGAGTTATGGCGATGGTTTCCGCGTGCTGCGGCGGCATGCGGTAAATCAGTCGCGGTTGGAGCGGCTGTGCGCCTACATTGCGGCGCATCCTGACCGGTTTCAGGCCAGCGGCCTGGCGGCGGCAGCCGCGCAGCCGCTAACGCCCGCGTCGTCCGCTAATCCGTTGCTGCGCGGACGGCCATGGCATACCGCCAGCCGCCTCGCCACGCAAGTGCTGTATGACCGCTATGGCCAGTGGCTACTCGCGCGCCAAGCCCGGAGAGCCGCATGAACTGGCTGGCACGGCGGCATGGGACTTGGCGCGGCGCGGTGCGCTGGCTGCTGGCGCGCGCCGCGCTGCGCCTTGGACTATTGGAGGCGTATCGCTTGCGGCGGCCGGAGCGCGTGCGGCGCGTGGTGTTTGTCTGCCTCGGGAATATCTGCCGCAGCGCCTATGCGCATCGCGTGGCGGCGGGTCTGGGCATGCCGGCGGTGTCGATCGGCCTTTCCACTGGCACCGGCGCCGGCTCGCCAGACTCCGCACAGCGTGCCGCCGAGCGGCGCGGCGATGATCTGAGCGAGCATCGCGCCACCGATTTCCGCGACTTCACTCCCTTGCCCGGCGATCTATTCCTCGCCATGGAAATCCGCCATGCGCGCGAGCTACAGCGCCGCCTGGCCGTCCACGCCGAGGTGCAAATCGTTTTGCTCGGCCTCTGGTGCGATCCGCCCTCGCCTCACCTGCATGATCCCTACACGCTATCCGACGCTTACTTCGATCACTGCTTCGCGCGGCTGCATCAGGCCGTGCATGGCCTGCATCGCACGCTCAACGGAGACACGCCATGACCCGCTCCTTCTCCATCTTCCTCGACCTGATGCGCGTGGTGAGCGCGCTGGCGGTGGTGCTGTACCACTCCAACCTGCGCCTGCTCACCGCCGACAAACTCCCACTCAGCAACCATGGGCATGCCGCCGTCATCGTGTTCTTCGTGTTGTCCGGCTACGTGATCGCCCACATCACCGATACGCGCGAGAATACGCCAGCCAAATACTGGTCTAGCCGATTGGCGCGCATCTACTCGCTGGCCCTGCCGGCCGTGCTGCTCACGCCCTTGCTCGACCAGCTGGGCGCCGCGATGGCGCCGCCGTTCTACGACGGCCGCACCACGCACGATCTGGGCTGGCTGCGCATCCTCACCAGCCTGGCCTTCCTCAACGAGGTATGGACGCTGTCCATCATGTCCTTCTCCAACGTGCCGTATTGGTCGCTGTGCTACGAGTTTTGGTATTACGTACTGTTTGCCATCATCACCTTCGCGCGCGGCCGCAAGCGCGTGATGTGGTGCGGCGCTGTCATGCTGCTGATCGGGCCGAAAATCCTGCTGCTTGCGCCAGTGTGGGCCACCGGCGTAGTGCTGTATCGCTGGCAGGCCTTGCAGCGCATCGCCCGGGGCGGCGGGCTAGCGCTGTTATTCCTGGCTATCGCAGGTTACGGACTGTTTCACGGCTTGGCTGTCAGCGAGGCCGGCACAGCGTGGCTGCGTCAGTTCATCGGCGCGCACTGGCATCAGCAGTTGGCGTTCTCGCGCTACTTCTTGACGGACTATTTGCTGGCGTTGATTGTGGCATGCTATTTCCTCGGCGCGCGCGCGTTGGCGCTTCCATTGGAGCGCATCGGGCACGCAGTGCGCCCGCTGGCGGCTTACACCTTCAGCATCTATTTGCTGCATCAACCGTTGATCCAGTGTTACGCGGCGCTGTTCAACGGCGATCCGGCCGGGCAAGGCTTCTACATCGTCACCATGCTGGCGGTATTCGCCAGCATTTTCGCCATCGGCTCGGTGACGGAGCGGCAGCGTTATCACTGGCGGCGGGCGATACGCAACTTGCTCGCGTCGCCCGCGCCGCAGCCACTGCCTGCCGTGGTGCTGGGCATCGATACACCGATTGGGCTTGCCATCATCCGCGATCTTGGCCGGCATGGCGTGACGGTATTTGGCATTGCCCGCAGCGAGGGCGCGCTCGGACTAAGTTCGCGCTATCTGCATCGGGGCATGCTGCGTGAGGCGGATGTGGTGGTGCAGTTGCGCCGGCTGAGTGACGAGATCGGGCCGGCGGCCTTGTTTGCCATCTCCGAGACGGACATCCTTGCGCTCAACAGGGTACGCGATCAGTTAAGCGGCTACCGCTTCATATTTGCCGACGCGGTGCGCATGGAGCGCGTGCTGCGCAAGGATTTGACGTATGCGGCGGCGGCCAAGGTGGACTTGTTCGTGCCGCGTACCTGGCATCCGACCAGCATTAAAGAAGGCGCGTCCGCCGCTGCGCAGGCGCGCTACCCGGTGGTGCTGAAGTGGGCGGATCCGAACGCCATGATGCCGATTCTGCGGCAGGCTGGCATGGCGTTGGAGAAGGCGCTTTACTGCCACGATGCGCCCTCGTTGATGGCCAGCCTGCGGCGCTTTCAATCGCTGGGGCGATTCCCGATGGTGCAGGAGTTCTGCGCCGGCCATGGGCTTGGGCAGTTTGTGTTGATGCAGGATGGGCAGGCGCTGTATCAGTTCCAGCATCAGCGTTTGCATGAGTGGCCGCCGGAGGGCGGAACGTCAACCTTGTGCGCGTCGCTGCCGGCAGCGCAGCATGCGGCGTTGATGCAGCAGTCGATCGCGCTGCTGCGCGAGTTGCAATGGGAAGGCGTGGCGATGGTGGAGTATCGCTACGATCCGGCCGCCGGGCGGGCGTCGCTGATGGAGGTGAATGGGCGTTTCTGGGGCAGCTTGCCGCTGGCGTGCCAGGCGGGAGCAAGTTTTCCTTGGTACTGCTACCAGGCACTCGGCTTGCGCGAACCTGTCAGCGGCCAGCGCTATGTGCCCGGCGTCCGCTGCCGCTACATGACCGCCGAAACGCGGCGCTTGCTATATCTGCGGACGTGGCGCGAGCTGGCGGCCTACCTGCTTGAATTCCTGCGCCCGCGCTCCGGCTACTTCGTGTTCGACTGGCGCGATCCGCTGCCGCTGTGGCGCGACCTGCGCCACAGCGTGTTTCAGCGCGTGCTGCACCGCGTGCGCCAGCGGCATCATGCGGCGAAAGCCAAGTGACTTACTTGCCGATCACTTTAACTGGCGCAGAGCCGCCGCCACTCAGCTTGCCGGCCGCATCGTCCCATTTCAGCACGGTGACGGTCGACTTGCCCTTCTCGTAGTCATAGCTCACGCCATCGTCATCGTACAAACGGAACTCGCCGCTCTTGCCCGGATAGACGTTGATGCTGGCGATGGCCTGCTTGCTGGCGGTCGACTGCACTTCCGCGCCCATCGGCACCACCGAACCGGCCTTCACAAACACCGGAATCTGATCGATAGGCGCAGCCACTTTCACCCAGCGTCCGCCGGCCAGCTTCTCGTTGGTCCAGAAGTTATACCAGTCCGCACCGGCCGGCAGGTACACGTCCTTCTCGGTCTGCCCCTGCTCGGTCACCGGCGCAACGAGAAAGGCCGGGCCAAACATATACTGCGTGCCGATATTGGCCACGTTAGGATCGTTGGCAAAGTCCATCCACAGAGGACGCATGAACGGCGCGCCGGTATCGTGCGTGAACTTGGCCTGCGAGTAGATGTAAGGGATCAGCTGATAGCGCAGCGTGTCGAAGCGCGCCATCACCGCCTCCGCCTGTTTACCGAAAGACCAGATCTCCGCTTCCTTGCGGTCGCCGTGCAAGCGCAAGGTCGGCAGGAACGTCCCGTACTGGAACCAGCGCGTCATCAGTTCTGGATAGTCGTGATAGTTGCCCACCACCGCGCGCGCATCGGACGGATCGAGCAGCGGCGCTTTCACGGCCGACGTGGTCGGCGCCAGCTTCTGCCAGCCGCCGATGTCGTTGCCCCAGTAAGCGATGCCGGATGCGGTCATGTTCAAGCCAGTCGGCACCTGGCGCGCCAGCGCTTCCCAGGTCGGCTGGATGTCCGAAGACCAGAACAAGGCGCCGGTGCGCTGCGCACCCAGATACGCGGCGCGCGACAAAATCAGCACGCGCTTGTTCGGCTTCCACGCGCGCAGATTCTCGGCCACGCCTTCCACATGCATCAGCGGGAACAGGTTGTGATAGCGGTCGCCCGAGCCGATCGAATAGAAGAAGCCACTCGGCACCAGGTCAGGCTCGGTCTCGTCCAGCCATGGGTAATCGAAGCCCTGCGACAGGATGTTGTCGCGCGCCTTCTCCCAGAACCACTTGCGGGCCGCAGGATTGGTCGGGTCGATCAAGCCGCCGGTGCGGTCGGAGCGGAACGGCAGTCCATCGACCGTCTTGCCGTCTTTATCCTTGAGCAGATAGCCCTTGCTATCCAGCTCATTGAAGTAGCGGCCCGAGGTCTCGTAGCGCGGCCAGATCGAGATGATCGACTCCATGCCCATATCGTGCAGCTGCTTGTTCATCCCTTTTGGATCGGGGAACTGCGCCGGGTCGATATCCATCTGGCCCATGCGCGTCCAGTAGAACCAGTCCAGCACCATCACATCCAGCGGATACTTCTTCTCGCGGTAGGTCTTCGCCACGCGCAGCAGCTCTTGCTGGCTGTCGTAGCGGGCCTTGGATTGAATCAGGCCGAAGGCGGATTTCGGCGGGATCGGCGTCTTGCCGGTGACGCGCGCGTAGCCCGAGTAAATCTCTTCCGGCGTAGCACCGGTGATGACGAAGAAGCTCACGCGCTCGCCCACGTTGGACTGGAACGCGGTGCGCCCATTGACGCCGGCGACAAAGCGCGTGGCCGATGGGTTGTCCCACACAATGCCGTAGCCCCTGGACGACACCATGAACGGCACGCATACGCTCTCGCCGGCCGGCGCGTCGTACCAGTGCTTGCAATCGAGGACACGGCCGCGCAGGTCGAGCGCGCCGAGCGACTCCTGATTCTGGCCCATGCCGTAGTAATGCTCATCGCGCGCCACCGAGAACGAGGCGCCGACCTGGAATGTCTTCTCCGTGTTGACCGTTTGCGGCGACATCTCCCAGCCGTTCATGCTGACCACTTGCTCGCCCTTGGCGTTCAAGACTTGCAGGCCAACCGGCGCCAGCGACGGCGCGAAATACTTCTGGCCCTGCGTCGGTACCGACGGCGGCGGCGCGGGATTGACGCGCACGGTCATCGCGGACGAAGTAAATACGTCGCCCTCCTTGGCGGCGTTGTGGCGGAAGGCGCTGTTATCGCCGTTCTTGGGCAGGATGCCGTAGCCGGGGCCTTTCAGCACCTCGGCTTTATCGACGGCGATGGTGACGTGCACCACGTTCGGGCCATACGCCTCAATCGAGACGAAGGCGCCGTCGCGATCCAGGGTGGCGATAGGCGCGGCAAACGCGCTGGTGGACAACGCAAAAATCGAAGCAAGCGCCGTGCATAACGGCGTGTGGGCGAACAGTCTCATAGGCCTCTCTTATAGTGGAGATGTGCCAGCACTGTACTTGGTCATTTTCGAAATATCAATTGCGAAAATCACCAAATCCGACTATGTTTCTGTCGCGCGCAGCGCACTAGGGCTTGAGTTTTTCGTCTTCCGCCTGCGCTTCCTCCATGGCCGCGGGCTCCAACTCCTCCGCCGAGCGGTTGAGGTGGATGAACACGCCCCACGCCGCCAACAGCACGCCGACGCCGGCTACCAGCGCGGCCACGTACAGCAATTCGCTGGCGTCGTCGTGCACGGCACGGAAAGTGGCGACCAGGCCTTCTATCGCCAGCGCCACCACAACCACCACGAAGAAACGCGACAAGAAACGGCGTACCCGCGTCGGCGCGCTGATATCGGCGTCGCGCACCACCTCCTCCTCAATAATCGTTTCGGCAATTTGCAGCGCCACCACGGCGGCGGCAAGGATGCCAATGGCCTCGATCACTTCCTGCGCGGCGGACAGGCCGCTGTCCGCTTGCAGCGCGTGCCAGCCCAGCTGCGCGCCGACCACGATCAGGAACAGCGCCGCGGCAGTGAACAGCAGGGCAATCATCCCGTGCACTACGCCAAATGCCAGCATCAGATGTTTCATGCTTCATCCCCATCTTGTCAATGGCCGCATTGTAGAGCGCTACCCGCCGCCAGATAGTGCGCTAGCAGACATTAGAGGAAGATGGCTTGCACGTCGCATGGCATAAACACAAGTTCATAATGTTGCAAATAGAACACAACGTTATCGCTGCCAGTTTTACCTCGCCTACCTTCTATGGCGTCACGCCTGCAAACGCACACGCGCAGCACCGACATTTGCGCGCGCGTGGGCGGCGATGAATTCATTGTTATCGGCACGCAGCTGGAGAACCCGGATCAGGCCTACGACATCGCCAAGAAGCTGCTGGATCAGCTGATCGCGCAGATTCCCATCTCCGGCGCCAACTATGCGCTCGGCGCCAGCATCGGCATCAGCCTCTATCCGATCCACGGCACCAAGCTGGCCGAGTTGATCGACCGCGCCGACAGCGCCATGTACCAGGTCAAGCGCAATGGCAAGAACGGCTACGTGATCTACGAGGCGCGCTAACAAATCCGGCAATCCTTGATGTGAATCAAAGTTTTCGGCCCGGGCCGGATGGGACAATCGCATCCCATGAATAGTGATTTTTACATCAGGGCCTGTCTACAGCAGGCCAAGCCGCGCCTCAGCACCCTGCTTAAATTGATGTTCAGCGAAGCGCTGGCCTTTGGCCAGAAAACGCTGTGGCTGGGCAGCGTGATTGAACTGATCGCGCCACTCGGCTACCCCGAGCGCACCATCCGCACTGCCCTGTCGCGGCTCGCCGCGCGCGGCATCGTCCAGATTGAACGCCACGGCCGCCGCGGCTTATGCCGGCTGACGCAGGCCGCCGCAGAGGCCATGTTGGCGCAGCGCCAGCATCTCAACACGCCGCCGTTTCATGGCGCAGCGGCAGCCGCCTACGCACCGTTCCAGCAGTGCTTCCAGCCGCTGCGGCAACTGCTCAACCACCGCGACGCTTTCAGCGACGAACAGGCTTACATGGTACGGCTGCTGGTCATCCACGGCTACCAGCAATACCGCCAGCGCGCCTTGCAGCCAGCACCGGCCGATCATCAAACCTACGTCGCCCTGTATGCCGGCTGCGCCACGCAAGCGCAGCGTCACACCCTCACCAGACTGCAAGCATGAAGACTACCCTCAGCATCACCACCAAGCGCGATGGCGCCCGCATCCACCGGCTGATCGACGACACCCACTACCCGACACGCACGCGGCAACCCGAAATCCGTCGCGATCCCATGGTGGCAGCCTTGTTTGGCGCAGCCGCAGCGCCGGCAAGCAAGCGTGAAGGAGCGCAGTCTAGCCGGGGTGCACCACCCACATCCACGCGCTCAGCGTGAAGAAGGATGTCACCATGCAGATCAGTAGCGCAGTGGCGCTGCGGTCTGCCTCGCCGTAGGCCTGCGCGAGAATCGGATAGATGCTCAGCATGGGCATGGCCGCCATCAGCAGCGCGGCGGCGCGTAGCTCCTGCGACATCGGCGCGACGCCCAGCAGCGGCAGCAACAGCGTAGCAACCAGCAGCACCGCCAGCGGATGGCCGACCAGCTTGGCCGCCACCAGCGGAATCACGCGCTGCCAGCCGCTGCTCAGCGACAGGCCAAACAGCATGCCGCCAATCGCAAACAAGGACACGCTGCCGCTGGCTTGCGCAAATAAATTCACCGTGCGCACCACGGGCTGCGGCAGCTTGATCTCGGCGAGGCTGATCACCAGACCCGCCGTCACCGCAATCACCAGCGGATTGCGCGCCAGGCGCTGCGCCGATTGCTTGAGCGCCTGTCGCCAAGGCCCGCCGCCGCCATCGCGCGCGTTTTCCGCCATTGCCAGCAGCAGCGGCAGCATGACCAGGTTTTCCACGATGACGTTAAGGCCCAGCGCCACGCCGGCCACCGGCGCCACCATCAGCAGCAAAATCGGGAAGCCGATAAAGCTGCTATTGGAACAGGACACGCCCATCGCAAGAAAGGTGCTGCGGGTGCGGCTCAAGCCACCGAGCCGGCGGCCGGCAAAGTAGGCCAGCGCCAGCATCAGCAGCGAGCCGAAAAGATAGGACAGCAAATACGCCGGGTGCAAAATCTCGCCGATGCGGCGCTGTGCCAGCGCGTTGAAGATCAGCGCCGGCAGCGCCAGATTCACCACGAACTTGCCGAACACTTGCATGTCCGTGCGCGCAAACAGGCCAGCGCGGGTAGCGAGGTAGCCTGCCAGAACCACCAGGTAAATCGGGCCGGTGATGGCGAGGATGTCTAGCATGCGGCGCGGTCGATAATGACGTAGTGCTTGCGCACTGCTTCCACCACTTCAAACACGCCCTTGAAGCCGGCCGGGATCACCATGGCGTCGCCGGGTCCGGCCTCGGCGGCGTAGCCGTTTTCATCGATCACACGGCAGCGGCCTTCCAGCACGTAGAAATACTCGTCCTTGTTGGGCGCGAAAGCGATGCGCCAGCTACCGCGCTCGCAGGCCCAGACGCCGGCGCTGACCTCGCCGCTGGCGTTGGTAAAGTGATTCCAGGTGGTGCGCTGAGGGTTCCCCACCAGGCGCCGCTCCTCGCGCGGATGGTCGTATTCAGGAGCGGGCGATTGGCGGCGGAACTCGGTAATGGAAGGCATCGTTGGTGTGCATCAAAAGCGGGGATGCCGAATTGTACTCATTATTCACACCAGCCCGCATTTACGTGGGCATGGCCGCGCAGATAATCGGCCAGCATGTCGATGAACTTGCGCACCTTGGAGGAGCCGAATTTGCTTTCACGGTGCAGCACGTGCACCGGCAGCGGCGCTTCTTCATAGTCGGCCAGGATGATGTGCAGGCGGCCGTCGCGCACCTGCTCGGCCACCTGATAGGACAGCAGGCGGCTCACGCCCAGTCCGCCCACGACCGCATCGATGGCGGCGTCGTTGCTGGTGACGGTCAGGCGCGGCCTCATGCGCACCATGGTGGGATCGTCCAGCACGCCGAATTTCCACTCCACGCGCGGCGAGATGCCGCTGGCCGCAATAATCGTGTGGCGCAGCAGGTCGGCCGGATGCTGCGGCACGCCGTGCCTGGCCAGGTATTCCGGCGAAGCGCACAGCACGCGGCGCACCTGCCCCACGCGCAGCGCCTTCAGACTGGAGTCGGGCAAGTGGCCGATGCGCACCGCCACGTCCATGCCCTCCTCCACCAAATTCACCACCCGGTCCAGGAAGTACGCCGAGACCTCGACCTCCGGGTACTCTTTCAAGAAATTGACGATGCATGGCATGACGAAAGCCTTGCCAAACAATACCGACGCCGTCACCGACAGGTTGCCCTTCGGCGTGGAATTGATGCCGGCCGCCGCCTCGTTGGCTTCGGCTATACTGGCGAGGATGTGGCGGCTATCGTCCAAGTAGCGCCGTCCCGCCTCGGTCAGGCGCACGTTGCGGGTGGTGCGCAACAGCAGTTTCACGCCCAGTTGCTCCTCCAGCCCCGAGATGGCGCGGGTGACGGCGGCCGGCGACAGGTCGAGCCGCCGCGCCGCACCGGCAAAGCTGTCTTCCTCGCCGACGGCCACGAACACATTCATCAGGTGTATCTGATCCATTCATTGCTCCCAGCGAAATACTGACTTCCATTTGGCGCGTATTCTTGTTTGACGCATTATTTCGCAGAATACAGCCATCGGCAATCAACTTTCCGGCAACAAGCAATTGCTGCAACTGGCAGGCAGCGCTACCATCTAATGTCATCAGGATGCTAACCATGAGGCCGCCATGCTGAAGCGGATTTTCATCACCTTGCTGCTCGGCTTTGCGGCGCTGGCCGCGACTGCCGGGCCCAACGTCCCGGCCACCATCAAGCTATGCGCCAACCACTGGGAGCCTTTTACCGGGGCGGACTTGCCGAACCAGGGCGTGGCGACCGAGATCGTGGTCACGGCCCTGACGCGCGCCGGCTACCAGGTCGAAGTCAGCTTCATGCCGTGGAGCCGCGCCCTGACGCAGGCCTACTACGGGCAAAGCGACGGCGTGGTCGGCATCTGGGCGACCCGGCAACGCCATGAGCGCCTGCTGTTCAGCGACAGCTACATGGACAACGCCCTCTACCTGGTCTACCTGCGGCCGGAACTGAGCGCCAATGCCGGCATCGACAAGCTGGCCGGCATGCGCATCGGCGTCGGCCGCGACTACGACTATAGCGATGGCTTCCTGGAACGCAACCGCAAGCAGCTGGAGCCGGTCGACCGCATCAAGCAGAACCTGCTCAAGCTGCAACTGGGCCGCATCGACATGATGCTGGAGGATAAGTACGCGGTGCAGTACATGGTGGGCCGCTACCCTGGCGAATACCGCGCACTGCCGCCGCTCAAATACTCCGCCGATCCGGTGTTGAAGCTGCCGCTCCACTTCGGGATTCGCCGCGACCACCCGCAGGCCAACGACATCATCGCCGCCTTCAACCTGCAACTGAAAACCATGAAAAAAGACGGCAGCCTGGCCGCCATCCTACGCAAGCTGGAATGAGTAAGACCTACAACCAAGGATTAATGACCTTAACGCCCGCAGCCTCATACGGCCCGGTGTCACGCGAAGCGACAATAAAACCGCGTGCGCTCGCTATGGCTGCAAGGTAGCCGTCCGGCCTAGGAAAGCCGCGACCGGCAGACCGCGCGATTACTGCCAACCGGGAAAATTCACGTGCAGCGTCGCCATCAAATGGCAGAACCTTGTTTCCCAACTGCGCCAAAACACTATCAAGTGCTTGAGTAAGCATCTCTTGGCGTTTGCCCGCCGGGAGTACCTGTATGCCAAATAGGAGCTCGGCCAGCGTTACACTGGACATGTACAACGTTTCTAAGTTCTGCTGGTTGAACCATGCCTGTACGGCTGGATCTGGGTTGGGTTTCATCGCCTCGGAGACGACGTTGGTGTCGAGCAGGATCATTCAAATTTCATCGGCTCGGCAGGCATACTCAGCCTGACTTGTTCCAATGCTTCAACATCCTCATTCGTCAAACCAATCTCGCGGCTCATTGCGGCGAGGGCATCCCCCAGCCGGATGCGCGATTCGGACTTGACTGCGGCAGCGATGATTGCGCGCACCTCTGCCTCAGTGCTGCGGCCATGCTGAGCAGCGCGCACCCGCAATGCGCGGTGCACATCATCCGGGAGATTTCGTATGGTGAGCATAGCCATGATAATCCTCGCTTGCATGCAATGCATTCATCCTATGCCTTTGCATGCAACTCTTCAAGCCAGAAATACAGCTTAACGCACGTCCAGCAGTTCGACGTCGAAGATCAGGGTGGCGTTGGGTGGAATCGGGCCGATGCCGTTTTCGCCGTAGCCCATGCTGGCAGGCACGATCAGGGTGCGCTTGCCGCCGACTTTCATGCCTTTTACACCCTCGTCCCAGCCGGGAATCACCTGGCCGGCGCCCAGCGGGAAGCTGAACGGGCCGCGGCCGACCGACGAGTCGAACTGCGCGCCGTGCTGCTGCGGCGCGTCTTTCACGAACAGCCAGCCGGTGTAATTGACCACGGCGGTGGCGCCGGTGGTGGCTTCCTTGCCCTCGCCGACCACGGTGTCGATTTTCTGGAATGGCTCGGCGTTCGCAACGGCCGATGCTGATGCAGCTTCAGGTGCCTTGGCGCGCTCGCAGCCGGTGATGGCCACGGTCAGGCCCAATACGCAAGTAAACAGCAGACGTTTCAAAATAATCCTTCGCGTGAAATGAAAAAAAAGGCAGCCCTTTCGGACTGCCCTCATTCTAAGCTTTAAACCTTAGATCTTGACGGTGTCCGCTACTTCGCGGAACTCGGCGATCTGGTCGAAATTCATGTAGCGGTAGATGTCGTCGGCGTTCTTGTCGATCACGCCGATGTGCGACATATACTCTTCCTTGGTCGGGATGCGGCCCAGCGCCGAGCATACCGCCGCCAGTTCGGCCGAACCCAGGTACACATTGGTTTCAATGCCCAGGCGGTTAGGGAAGTTACGGGTCGAGGTCGACATCACGGTGGCGCCCTTGCGGATCTGCGCCTGGTTGCCCATGCACAGCGAGCAGCCCGGCATTTCCATGCGCGCGCCGGTGCGGCCCAGCGTGCCGTAGTGGCCTTCGGCGGTCAGCTGCTGCGCGTCCATCTTGGTCGGCGGCGCGATCCACAGGCGAACTGGAATGTCCGACTTGCCTTCCAGGACTTTCGAGGCGGCGCGGAAGTGGCCGATGTTGGTCATGCACGAACCAACGAACACGTCGTCGATCTTGTCGCCAGCCACTTCGGCCAGGGTTTTCACGTCGTCCGGGTCGTTCGGGCAAGCCACGATAGGCTCGTGGATGTCGGCCAGATCGATGTCGATCACGGCGGCGTATTCCGCGTCTGCATCCGGGGCCAGCAGTTGCGGGTTGGCCAGCCAGGCTTCCATCGACTTGATGCGGCGTTCCAGCGTGCGCTTGTCCTGGTAGTTATTGGCGATCATCCACTTCATCAGCGTGATGTTCGAGTTCATGTACTCGATGATCGGCGCCTTATCGAGGTGCACGGTGCAGCCGGCGGCCGAACGTTCAGCCGAGGCGTCCGACAGCTCGAATGCTTGCTCAACCTTCAGGTCTGGCAGGCCTTCGATTTCCAGGATGCGGCCGGAGAAGATGTTCTTCTTGCCCTTCTTGTCGACGGTCAGCAGGCCGGCGCGGATCGCGTACAGCGGGATCGCGTTGACCAGATCGCGCAGGGTCACGCCCGGCTGCATCTTGCCCTTGAAGCGCACCAGCACCGATTCAGGCATATCCAGCGGCATCACGCCGGTCGCTGCGGCAAACGCCACCAGACCGGAACCGGCCGGGAACGAAATACCGATAGGGAAACGGGTGTGCGAGTCGCCGCCGGTACCGACGGTGTCCGGCATCAGCAGGCGGTTCAGCCACGAGTGGATCACGCCGTCGCCCGGACGCAGGGCCACGCCGCCGCGGTTTTCAATAAAGGTCGGCAGTTCGCGGTGCATCTTCACGTCCACCACTTTTGGATACGCAGCGGTGTGGCAGAACGATTGCATCACCAGGTCAGCCGAGAAGCCCAGGCAAGCCAGGTCTTTCAGCTCGTCGCGGGTCATCGGGCCGGTGGTGTCTTGCGAGCCCACGGTGGTCATCTTCGGTTCGCAGTAGGTGCCTGGGCGAATGCCCTTGCCTTCCGGCAGGCCGCATGCACGGCCAACCATCTTCTGCGCCAGCGAGTAGCCCTTGCCGGTATCGGCCGGGTTTTGCGGCAGGCGGAACAGTTCCGACGGCGGCAGGCCCAGCGACTCGCGCGCCTTGGCGGTCAGGCCACGGCCGATGATCAGCGGAATACGGCCGCCGGCGCGTACTTCGTCGAACAGCACGTCCGATTTGACCTTGAATTCAGCGATGACGGCGCCGTTCTTCAGCGCTTTGCCTTCGTATGGACGCAGTTCGATGACGTCGCCCATCTCCATTTGCGTGACATCCAGCTCGATCGGCAGTGCGCCCGCGTCTTCCATGGTGTTGTAGAAGATCGGCGCGATCTTGGTGCCGAGGCAGACGCCGCCGAAACGCTTGTTCGGGATGAACGGGATGTCTTCGCCGGTGAACCACAGTACCGAGTTGGTCGCCGATTTACGCGAGGAACCGGTGCCGACCACGTCGCCGACGTAGGCCACCAGGTTGCCCTTGGCTTTCAGCGCTTCGATTTGCTTCAGCGGGCCGATCTTGCCCGGCTCTTCAGGATTGATGCCTGGGCGCGGGTTTTTCAGCATTGCCAGCGCGTGCATCGGGATGTCTGGACGGGTGGTCGCGTCCGGTGCAGGCGACAGATCGTCGGTGTTGGTTTCGCCGGAGACCTTGAACACGGTCAGGGTCAGGCTTTGCGGTACTTCTGGACGCGAGGTGAACCACTCGGCGTCGGCCCACGATTGCAGCACGGCCTTGGCGCGGGCGTTGCCCTTGTCGGCCAGTTCCTTGACGTCGTGGAAGTAGTCGAACATCAGCAGGGTTTTTTTCAGGCCTTCGGCTGCCACGTCGCCCACGACGGCGTCGTCCAGCAGATCGATCATCGGCTTGATGTTGAAACCGCCCAGCATGGTGCCCAGCAGCTTGGTCGCCAGTTCGCGCGATACCAGCGGCGAGGTTTCCGTACCCTTGGCAACGGCAGTCAGAAAGGCCGATTTGACCTTGGCGGCATCATCGACGCCAGCCGGCACGCGGTTGGTGATCAGGTCGACCAGGAATTGCTCCTCGCCGGCTGGCGGGGCTTTCAGGAGTTCGACCAGGTCGGTGGTCTGGGCTGCGGACAACGGCAGCGGAGGGATGCCAAGGGTGGCACGTTCGGCAACGTGGGCGCGATAAGCAGCTAGCATGAGAGTTCTCGTCAGGTTGATTGCAGGGCAGGCAAGTGATCGACCGCCTGTACTGGGCGTTATTATACCTCAGCAAGTCTTATATAAGACATATAACAGGAGACAGCCCGCTATTTTTGCCACAATCACTTGAGGCAGAGCGCCGTTCCGTATATTCTGTAAGGCAGCCACACCAGCGGGAGTGCTCAAGATGACGGAAATATTGAAGCCCGATCAAGAGGATCAAGCACCGCAGCATCCGACCATCCCCTTCCGAACGCTACTGTACCGGTTTATCTTCTTTGACTGGTTGTTCCGTGACGTCAGTGCCGCCCGCAATCGCTTCGAGCGCCACGCCGCGCTCCAGCACAACAAGTACATGAGCCGCTACCTGCCGGTCTACCTGCGCCGCTGGAGCGTGCTGGCCACCTTCGACTTCGGGCTGGGCTTCCTGTTCGAGCGCGGCTTGCAAGCCACCGTCTGGTCGGCCTGCTTTTTCACCTGGTCGTGCATGACTGTGGTGGGCATGGTGGTTATTTTCGTGGCGTGGGTGTTCCTGACCTTCGGCCGTTTTTCCTAGCTACTTTTAGGAATGCGGTTGACCAACTCCTCGCCGCGCTCGAAGGCGGTGATGCTGTCTATGGTGGTTTGCATGATCTGGCCGATCGCTTCTTCCGTGAAAAAGGCCTGGTGGCCGGTGACGATCACGTTCGGGAATGACACCAGCCGCTGGATCACGTCGTCGCAAATGATGGTGGATGACAGGTCTTGGAAGAATAAGCTGGCTTCCTGCTCGTAGACATCGATCGCCAAGCCGCCCAGTTGGCCAGTCTTTAGCGCTGCGGTGGCGGCCTCGGTATCGACCAGGCCGCCGCGGCTGGTGTTGACCAGCACGCTGCCGCGCTTGGCGCGCGCCAGTGATTCGGCATTGACGATGTGGCGGGTTTCCTCGGTCAGCGGGCAATGCAGCGAGACCACGTCGCTGCTGGCCAGCAATTCATCGACCGGCACGTACCGCCCGCCCAGCGCCTCGAACGCGGCCGACGGATAGCGGTCGTAGCCCAGCACCGTGCAACCAAAGCCGCTCATGATGCGCGCGAAAATGGTGCCGATCTTGCCGGTGCCGATCACGCCCACGGTCTTGCCGTGCAAGTCAAAGCCCATCAGGCCATCGAGATCGAAATTGCCCTCGCGCGTGCGCACGCTGGCACGGGCGATCTTGCGGTTGACCGCCAGCAGCAAGCCTACCGCAAACTCGGCCACCGAATGCGGCGAGTAGTCGGTCACGCGCACCACCGCGATGCCGAAGCGCGCGGCAGCTGCCGCGTCGATGTGGTTGTAGCCGGTTGAACGGGTCGCCACCAGCCGCGTACCCTGCCCGGCCAGGATGGCCAGCACCTCGGCATCGACGGTGTCGTTGACGAACACGCACACCGCCTCGCAGCCAGCCGCCAGCGGCGCACTGGCGGCGGTCAGGCGATCCTCCAAGAAGCGCAGCTCGTGCCCAGCCGTGGCATTGGCCCGCGCCAGCATGGTTTTGTCATAGCGGCGAGCGCTAAATACCGCTGTTTTCATCTTGTCGCCCTTCTCCGAACATCAATTGGAATCTTAGCAACGACATTCTAAGCGAAAGTTACTCCAGTGCGAGCACCGCAATCGAGCGCGGCGCCAGCATCAGCACCGGCTTGCCGTTCACTAGCTTGACGTCCAGCGCGGCTGGCTTCACCGTGTCCGGCGCGGCGAAGGTGTTGACGCTGTCCGCATGGGGCGACGACAGCACTTGGCCGGAAGCGGTACTCACGGTTTTTCCGGCCACGGCCAGCGCCAATTCCACCGGGCGCTTGAAATCGATGTTGGCCAGCGCCACCCACAGCTTGCCGTCGGTGCCGCGCGCCGCCATCGCATCCACGCGCGGCATGGCGTACTGGCCGTGGCGATAGGTGCCGGCCTTGAACGTTGCCGGCAGCAAGGTGGCGTCGTGGAACGGCACGTACATCTTGAACACGTGGTAGGTCGGCGTCAGCACCATCTTTTCCTGGTCGGTTAAGATCATGGCTTGCAGCACATTGATCATCTGCGCGATATTGGCCATCCGCACCCGCGCGGCATGGCGCGCAAAGATGTTGAGGTTGAGCGCGGCCACCATGGCGTCGCGCTGCGAATTCTGCTGCATCAGGAAGCCGGGATCGGTGCCCGGCGTCGGCGCCAGCCATGAACCCCACTCGTCCACCACCAGCGCCACTTTCTTCTGCGGATCGTAGCGATCCATGATGGCGCCATGCTTGCGGATCAGCGCGTCCATGCCCAGCGTTTCCTTGATGAAGCGCGCGTACTCTTCCTCGCCAAAGCCGGTCGCCTTGACCGACGGCGGCCAGCCATTCAAGGTGTAGGAGTGCAGCGACAAGCCGTCGATATTCCAGCTCCACGTCTTGCTGGCCCACGCGCGCATGATGGTCTCGGTGTATTCGGTCTTCGCGCCGTCCGGCCCCACCGCGATCTGGCGCATCTGCTGCGCCGGATTGTAGTTGCGGCTGAAGCGCGAGTAGGCCTTCAGTTCTTCGAGATAGTGCTCGGCACTCATGGCGCCGCCGCAGCCCCAGCTTTCATTGCCGATGCCCCAAAACGCCACCTTGTACGGCGCCGCGTGGCCGTTGGCGGCGCGTTCATCGCCCAGCGCGGTCTGCTCGGCGGTCAGGTATTCCAGCCACTCGGCCGCCTCTTGCCGCGTGCCGGAGCCGACGTTGGCCGAGATGTAGGCCTCAGCGCCAAGCTGGCCGACGAAGTCCATGAATTCGTCCGTGCCAAAGGTGTTGGGTTCAACCACCCCGCCCCAGTTGGGATTGCGCCCGGCGCGGCGCTGGGCAGCGGGACCGATACCGTTGCGCCAGTGATATTCGTCGGCAAAGCAGCCACCCGGCCAGCGCACGTTAGGCACCTTGATGGCCTTCAGAGCCGCCACCACGTCGTTGCGGATGCCGCGCGTGTTCGGAATCGGCGAATCGCGGCCGACCCAGACGCCACCGTAGATGCCGTGGCCGAGGTGCTCGGCGAACTGGCCGAACAAGTGGCGGTCGATGGTGGGGCCGGCAGCACCGGCGTCGATGCTGACCGTAATTTGATCCGCAGCGCCGGCCGGCATTGTCGCCGTCGCCAACACGGTCACGCACGCGATCAGCTGAAGAATTTTTTTCATGGCAGGTATGAGTTGGACGTTATAAAAAAAAGGCCGCTGCCACGCATGGCAGCGGCTAACGACCTCTGCGGAGGCCGGGAGAGACTACAAAGTACAACACTACAAGTACAACAACTACAACTACTACAACAACACCGGTCAAATGCGGCTGGCGTACAGCGCGTGATGGGTCAGGATGTACAAGGTGCGCCGATCCGCGCCGCCAAAGATCAGTTGCAACGGGCGCGCAGGCACGTCGATGCGGCCGCTTTGCTTGCCGTCCGCACCGTAGATGAAGATCTGCCCGTTTGCCACGTACACCTTGCCGTCCGGGCCCACCGCTACGCTTTCGCCACCACGGTCAGCTACCTGCTTCAGATCAGTGATCGCGCCGCCTTCGCCCACCAACCCGCTATAGCTGAGGTTCTGCGAGCTGTTGGCAAACACCACGCGCTGCCCTGGCTGGGCCGGCACGAAGCCGTGGGTATCGAGCGTGTCCGACCAGCGGTAGCCCAGGTGATCGAGCGAGCCGTGGCGGGTGACGCGGAAGGCCGGCAGCACCAGGCTGCCATCAGGGGACACGTACTCGCGGGCTTTCGGCTTGGCTGCGGCGCGCGTGAACATCTCGGCCAGCGTGGTGAACTCGTAGGTGTCCAGGTTCAGCTGATCCTCGAACTCGCCGTTGGCCCAGTAGTTCACCGGCAACGCCACGCGGGCCTGCGGACGCGGCGCCGCTGGCGTCGGCTTGATCACCGAGATCAGCGCGCCCGGCACGCCCGGCTTCAGCGCGTACACCGTGCCCTGCTTGCCGGCGGATGACAACACCATCAAGTTGTCGCTGCCATCGATCGCGAGATTGACCGGGTCGAGCGGGTAGTCGCTCACTGTCTTCAAACCCTCGCCCTGCGCGTAGCTGAAGATGCGCTGGAAGTGTCGATCGATGAAATACAGCCGGCCGGTCGAGTCGACAGCGGCGCCGGCGATCGAATAGAAGCCCTCTTCCAGCTTGTCCACCTTTGCCGGCGCCACGGCAGCGGTGGTTTGCTTGCCGCTGTAGTCCAGCACCGAGAACATGCGCTCGCGCACTTGCAGGCGGTTGGTCACGTCGGTAATCGCGTTCTCGTATGGATACTTGGAGGCGCGCACGTCGGCAACGCAGCCTTCCTCGTCGCAGGTGGGGAAGCCGCTCTCGCCGTTGACGGCGACATTGCGGAAGCGGATATCGCTGGAGTTGGTGATTTGCACCGCCGTCGGCGCTGGCTTCATCGAGCGGGTCACGCGGTAGGCGTGGTAGTTGGCCAGCAGGATGTTCTTCGAGTTGCGGATATCGAGCGATACCGAATCGGCGCCGTCACGTACTTCTTCCTCGGTCTGCGGCGCGTAGAACGACCAGTTTTCCACGCCGTCCAGCACGATCTCGTTGCGGATGTGGTGCTCGGCGGACAGTTCGTACACGCGGCCCGGCGTCTTGGTATTGGTCACGTAGAAACCGGCTTGCGCATGGCCGGCAGGCGACCACACGCCGGTGAAGGTGCCACCGCCGCCATCGGTCACCCAGATGCTCGGGTACTGGTGATCCCACCACGCCGAGGTATCGAAGCGCTCGCTTTTCTTGTACGGATCGGTGGGCGAACCGTAACCCCACTGCAGGCGGATATCGTCCACCAGCGAGTGTTCGCCGGCGCGCCACAGCAACGCTACCGCGCGCGGGTTGACCTCGCCCGTCATCAGGCCGATGCCGGTCACGATGGCGTCGCCGCCGCGCGCGCTTTCCAGCAGCGCCTTGGGCGTGTCCGTGCCCTGGTACAGCGGCGAACCGTTCGGCAGCAGCAAGCGGGTCTGGCCGGGGTGCAGGCCGATCAGCACGGTGTCCGGCTTGAGGCGAATGGTGTCGTTCACCGCGTACAGGCCGAGCGGCAGGTAGACCACGCGGCGGCTGTCGATCGCTTTCTGGATCGCGGCGGTGTCGTCGGTCACGCCGTCGCCCTTGGCGCCGAAGCTGCGCACGCTGGCCCAGTCGGCGGTTGGCGGCAAGGCGCGCAGGATGCGGTCGGTGTTGATCTTCGCCGGCAGCGCGGTGGTGCGATAGCTGGTGTCGAACTGGCCCGGTTCGCCCAGCGCCGACAACTTCAGGCCGTGATTGAATTCGCTGACCTGGTAGTTGCGGCCCTGCCCCGCCAACTGCTTGCCGCTGTCGCGGAAGTGGGCAAACACCGGTACGTTGCGCGCGCTGATGCGCTCGAAGCCGACCTGCGTGTAGGCGTTGTTCTCGTTGCTGATAATGACGCCGGCCTTGGAGACATTCTCCAGGCGCACGTCGTGCCCCCACAGCCAGTCGCCATAGCCACGGTCAATCTCGATGCCGACCGGCGTGTTGCGGATTTCCGTGTTGGCCAGCGTAAGCGCCGCCTCATGTTCGCGGATGGCGGCATCGCGCTGGCCGTCAAACTGCGAGTCGAGCAAGGTGAATTGCCACGCCGGCGAGGTCTTCTCGGCCAGAATGCCGTAGCGGCCGCCGTAGAAGCGCAGGTTGTAGGCGATATTGCCGACCTGGTAGACGCCCGCCAGTCCCGAACCCATGCGAAAATCGATGTGCGACAGGTTGGAGTGCTGCGCCGTGTGCATGCGCACGCCGCTGGCGGCGGGATTGCCGTCGCCCACTTCAAAGTCGACGTTGGACAGCACCGAGTAGAAGGTCGACGAGTTGGCGTCGCGCACGGCCTTGCCCGGCTCGGTGCTGAACGGCACGGCGCTCGGCACTGGCATGGCGACCTTGCCGATGTTGTAGGTATCGGTGCCGGTGAAGATCACCATGTTGGCCACGCCCTTCTGGAAGCCCGGCGTATTCGCGCCCAGCACCAGCACCGGCCGCGTTTTGCCGACGCCGTAGACGCGCACAGCAATCGGAATCAGGATGCTGCGGGTGATGCGGTAGCGGCCCGACGGCAGGAACACCACGCCGCCCGCGCCCTTGTTGGCGGCGCTGTTGATCGCTTGTTGCAGCGCGTCGCTGTCATCGGCAACGCCGTCGCCCTTGGCGCGCGCGATCACGGCGCCGGGGTCGTCGGGCAGGCTTTGGTAGGCCGACACCGAGGCCGGCGCCGCTTGCGCCTCCAGCACCAGCGCCAGCAGCGCTAATGGAATGAATCGGTAATTCAAAAAAGTCTCCTCAATTCTTTAAACGAATAGCGACAGCAGCAGGATGAACAGGATGCCGAAACTGCCGACCAGCGTTTCCATCATGGTCCAAGAGCGGAAGGTGTCTTTCAGCGACAAGCCGAAATACTCCTTGAACATCCAGAACGCGGAATCATTGACGTGGCTGAACATCAGGCTGCCCGCGCCGACCGCCAGCACCATCAGGTTGGGATCGACACCCGAAGTTTGTGCCAGCGGCCCGACCACGCCCGCCGCCGTTACGCCGGCCACCGTGGCCGAGCCGAGGCAAACACGGATCAGCGTCGCCACCGCCCAGCCCAGCAGCAGCGGCGGCACCGGCAAGCTCGCCAGTTGGGCGCCCATCTGCGCGCTGATGCCGGATTCGGTCAGCACCTGCTTCAGGCCGCCAGCGCCAGCAATGATCAGCAGGATGGGGGCGATCTCGCGCAGTGCTTCCTGCGCCGACGCCATCACCTGCGGCAAAGTCTGACCACGGCTAAGCCCCAGCGTAAAAATCGCCACGCCGTACGAGGCCAGCATCACCACCATCGGGTTGGAATAGAAAGCCAGCGACTGCGTCAGTTCGGGATGCAGCAAGGTGGTCAAGGTCAACGCGCCCAGCAGTACGACCGGCAGCAGCGCAGTAAAGAAACTGGCGAACGCGCCCGGCAACTCGTGATCGGGCTTGGGCTCGCTGCGGAAGATGGCGGCCGGCTCGGCACGGATATTTTTCAGCGTCATCGCAAACACCGGGCCGGCGATGATCAGCGTGGGAATGGCCACGATCATGCCGTACAACAGCGTCTTGCCCATGTCCGCGTGCACCGCCGCCACCAGCGCGGTCGGCGACGGGTGCGGCGGCAGGAAGCCGTGCGCAATCGACAGGCCCGCCAGCAGCGGCATGCCCAGCGCCACCGCCGGCCGCCCCGACTGGTACACCAGCGAGAAGATCAGCGGAATCATCAACACGAAACCAACGTTGTAGTACAGCGGCAGGCCGACCACGAAACCGGTGACGGTCATGGCGATCGGCATGCGCTTCGGGCCCATGCTATCGATCAGGCTGATGGCGATGCGCCGCGCGGCGCCGCTGTCGGCAATCAGCTTGCCGAACACGGCGCCGACGCAAATCACCACCACCAGCGAACCAAGCAAATCTCCGATGCCCTTGTCGATGACGGTCGGAATCTTGGCCAGCGGCACGCCCAGCATCAAGGCGGCGGCCATGGCAGCCAACACGAATGCGAGGAGCGGCTGAACCTTGCCCCACGCGATCATGATGGTCAACAGGCCGACCGCCAGCAGTACGGAAAACAGATTCCACACAGCTGGCTTCTCCTTAGAAGTTCATGCGCACGCCGACACGGAAGGTACGGCCCACCGAGTCATACACGGCCGGATTGAGGCCGAGGCTGAGGTTGGTCTGCGGCACCAGCACCGGCGCGCGGTCGGCCAGGTTGTCGATCTTGAAGTAAGCCGACACCTGCTTCGAGTATTGGTAGTTGCCGCCAAAGTCGAAGTAGACCGCACCAGGCATGTGGTTGTCGTAGATGGTCGGATGCGCCGCCGTCGGCAGCGGGCAGTTGGTCTGGCACTCGATGTATTCGTTATTGAACACACCGGCGCCAATCCAGCGCTCGCTCAGGTTCAGGCCCAGCTTGCCGCCCATCAGGCCGTCCCACGACTGCTGCACCAGCGCTTTCCACTTCGGCGTGGCGCCGGTCATCGCGCCGGCGCCTTCGATTGGCGTGGTGCCCGGCACGCCCGGATCGGAGATCGAGTGGATCATGCGCGAGGCCAGGCCGCGCAGCGTGACCGTGCCCGGCAAGCCGAACTCGTTCATGTTCTTGCGGTAGGCCATCTCGAAGTCGACACCGCGCGTATGCAGCGAGGCGAAGTTGAAGCTCTGCGCTAGCACGTAGTTGGTGCCGGCAGGCCCGTTGATCGACACCGCCGAGCACACCTGCTGGTTGCCGCCGTAGCACAGGTCAACTTCCTGCTGCGGGTTCAGCGAGCTGATCACGTTGCGCACCTTGATGTCGTAGTAATCGACCGAGAAGTTGAAGTTGCGCGCCCAGCTCGGCTGGCTCAGCACCAGGCCGAACGAGTTGTTGCGTGCTTCTTCCGGCTTCAGCGCTGGATTGCCGACGTTGCGCTGCTGGATCTGGATCGACTGGCCCTGGTTGTTGTTGACGGCCTGGTTGGTCACAGTCATGGCGGCAAACAGTTCCGACAAGTTCGGCGCCCGCACATCCTTCGAGGCGACCGCGCGCAGACGCAGGCCGTCGATCGGGGTTTGCCACGTCGCGCCCAGCTTCCACGCGCGCGCCTTGCCGGCAGTGCTGTACTTCTCCTCGCGGTCAGCGATGTTGAGGTTGGCTTCGCCGAAGGTGGCCGACTTCAGGAACGGGATGTTCAGCTCGGCATACGCTTCACGCACGGTGAACGCGCCCTTGCCGTTGTGGTAGTTGCCCGCGAACCAGTTGTCGCCGGTGGTCGACAGGGTCGGGTCGGCCGGGTAGCTCGCGCTGTACGGCGACACGGTATCCAGCCCGGCGCCGTAAGGATCGCCGTACACCGAGTACTCTTCGCGGCGCCACTCGCCGCCAAACGCCAGCGAGATCGGGCCGGCCCAGCCTTGCGCCAGTTCACCATTGATGTTAGCGCTAACAACATTCTGCGATGAATCCGTATGCTGCATCGGCCCGGTCGATGGCGCGATGTAGTTCCAGCCCGCCATGTTGATCGGCACGTTGCCGAAGATATTGATCGGCTGGCAGCCGGCGGCGCGCGCGGCAGCACTGCGGCACACGATCTGGCCGGTGGCCGGATCCTTGATCGCGTCGATGGCGAAGTTGTAGCGCGGATTGAGCGTGATGTTGTTTACGTGGATCACAGTGGTGTTCTCGCCGTGCTCGGCGTAAGCGTCGTACGACCAGTCCTTGCCGAACAGCGCGAATTTACCGTTGGCGCCGATCACGCCGCGGCGCTGGGTGCGCATCGGGTTGACGCTGATGTTGGCCGGGAACTCGCCGTTCGAGGTGCCGACCGACATCACGCCAGTTGGGTAACCGGACACGCAACCGGCCGCCACCGATGCCGGCAGGTAGGCGTTGTCGCACTTGATCGACAGGTTGCCCTGCTTGGCCGCGCCCGGGTTCGGCGAGAACGCCGAGGTCACTTGCGCCCAGTTGCCGGTCACGTAGATTTCATTGTCGTCGTCCAGATTCCACGAGATGCGGGTGTAAGCCACCTTGCGCTTGAAGTTCATGGCCAGGTTGGTGCCGGCGCCGACGCTGCCCT
Organism: Duganella rivi; assembly: GCF_009857435.1. GTDB lineage: Bacteria > Pseudomonadota > Gammaproteobacteria > Burkholderiales > Burkholderiaceae_D > Rugamonas > Rugamonas rivi. The sequence goes on along the minus strand of NZ_WWCK01000002.1, from coordinate 661,766 downwards.
CGCGGTCGCCGCCGATGCAGAAGTTGCCGACGCAATCGGTGCCGTACTGGAATGGATACGGCGTGCCGCCGGGGCCGAAGGCCGTGCCTTTCAGCGGGCCGTTGGTGATCAGGCCGTACTTGGCGTACTGGATGTGCTGGGCGTTGCTGATCATGCGGTAGCGCGGCAAGCCGGCCGCCTGCATTTCCTTGGTCGATTCCTGCAGGGCCGGGTTGTTGTACCAGGTACGGCCGCCGGCGCCCACCTGGCCGAAGCCCGGCGAGTCGATGCCGTTCTGCTTGGTGAATTCGCCGCTCACAGTCACGTGCAGCCGATCGTCGGCAAAGCCCTTGCCCCAGGCCGCTTGCACGGTGCCGGCCTTGTCGTCGTGGTACTTGGTTTCGCCGCCGGACACGTTGGCCTTGAAGCCAGTGAATTTCTTGTCGGTGATGAAGTTGACCACGCCGCCGATGGCGTCCGAGCCGTAGGATGCCGAGGCGCCGCCGGTGACCACGTCCACGCGCTTGACCAGCAATTGCGGGAACTGGCTGACGTCGGTCACGCCGGTCACGTTGGCGCCGACAACGCGCTGGCCGTCCAGCAGCGTCAGGGTACGCAGCGTGCCGAGGCCGCGCAGCGACAGCGACGACAAGCCCTGGATGCCGCTCGAGGTACTGAAGGTGTTGGTGGTGCGGCCGGTGCTGCCCTGCAAGGCTGGCAGTTCGATCAGCGATTCAAAGATGTTGGGCTTGGCGGCCTTGTCGAGGTCGGCCGACGACAGCGTGGTGGTCGGGGTCGGCTGGGTGAAGCCGCGCGCGGCAATGCGCGAGCCGGATACGACCACGGTGGTTTCCGCGGTCGGCTGGCTGGCGGTGGTGTCGGCGCTGGCCTTGGCCGGCGCTTCGGCCTGGGCTGGCTGGGCTGGCTGCGCTTCTTGGGCGTAGGCGGGCATGGCCAGTACGGCGCACGCGCCGGCGACGGCCAGGCAAATCAGTTTTTGAGGCAATGGTGTCTGCATGATGGTCTCCGTTTTTTTGATCAATGACGCAGCCTGTCGGTTAGGCGATGCGTCTACTGTTGCAAACTGCTTGCTACTGGTGTTGATGTGTTGCGGCCTCCCTGGTGTAATGATTATTGAAATTCGAATGCGTTTTGCCGTCGGCATCGAGCACTAGCGTCAGCCGGCGGCCGGCATGGCGCAAGCGCACGCGCGCGCGGGCCGGCCCGCGCAGTTGCACGCGCTGCGGACGCCCTGCCTGCCAATCCAGGTCTATTTCCAGCGCGCCGCGCAGGCGCAAGCCGCGCACCGCGCCGTTCGGCCACGCGCGCGGCAGGGCCGGCAGCAAATAGACTTCGCCGCCCCACGACTGCACCAGCATCTCCAGCACGCCGGCGGCGCCGCCGAAATTGCCGTCGATCTGGAATGGCGGATGGGCGTCGAACATATTCGGATAAGTGCGCTCGGGGCCAAGCAGGCCGCGCAGGATGGCCAGCGCGCGCTCGCCCTCGCCCATGCGCGCCCACAGCGCCAGCCGCCACGCCGTGGCCCAGCCGGTCGAGCGGTCGCCGCGCGTGTTCAGCGTGACCTTGGCGGCGGCGATCAGCGCCGGGGTGTCGCGCACATTGATTTGCTCGCTCGGGTAGACCGCGTACAAATGCGAGACGTGGCGGTGCTGCTGCTCCGGCGCGCCGGCATCCCAGTCCTCCAGCCACTCCTGCAACTGGCCTTGGGCGCCGATGCGGTCGGGCGCCAGCCGCGCGCGGGTGCGGGCCAGCGTGCGCGCCAACGCCGTATCAGGGTCGCGCAGCTCGCGGTGGGCCGCCAACGTCCATGCCAGCAGATCACGCACGATCTGGCGATCCATGGCCGGGCCGGCGCACAGCGCAAAGCCGGCATGGTGTTCGTTTTCAGGCGAGATCGACGGCGAGGTCAGCAGCCCGCGCCCTTGCGGATCAGCCACCAGCGTGTCGATGAAGAACAGCGATGCGCCCTTGAGCAGCGGGTAGATGCGGCGCAGCCACGCCGGGTCGCGCCCGTAGTCCCAGTGATCCCACAGGATCTGGCACAGCCAGGCGCCGCCGCACGGCCACATGCCCCAGTTGGGGCCGTCGATCGGCGCGCTGGCGCGCCACAAGTCGGTGTTGTGGTGTGCTACCCAGCCGCGCGCGCCGTACATGGCGCGCGCAGTCACGGCGCCGCTGCGCGCCAGCTCTTCCACCATGTTCAAGACCGGCTCCACGCACTCGGCCAGATTGGCCGCCTGCGCCGGCCAGTAATTCATCTCGGTGTTGATATTGATGGTGTACTTGGAACCCCACGGCGGATTGACGCCCTCGTTCCACATGCCCTGCAAATTGGCCGGCTGTCCACCCGGACGCGAGCATGACAGCAACAAATAGCGCGCGTACTGCACGTACAGCGCGGCCATGGCGGCAAGCTCGGGATCGGCGGCCTGTTCGGCGTTGGCAATGCGCGCATCAGTAGGCGCCGAGGCCAAGTTAGCGCTATCAAATTTGAGCGAAAAACGGCCGAACAAGGCGCGATGCGCTGCCACGTGGCGGGCGCGCAGCGCGGCGTATGGCTGCGCAATTGCCGCCTTGCTGGCGGCGCGCACCAGCGCCAGCGGATCGCCGCTGACGTCGGTGCTGCTGATATGGCTGGTGGCTGCGGCAATGATGATGGTCACGCTGGTGGCGCCCCGCACGCGCAGGCGCTCGCCCTCCACGGCAATCTGGCCGTCGCCCGCTGCGCACACGCGCAGCGCATAGCGCAGTGCGGACGGCACGCCGGCCGAGGCGATGTTGCGGCCTTGAATCAGCAGCGCGCCGGGGCCGTCGGCGCTGATGGCCAGCGCGGACGGGCGGCGCTCGGCGTCCAGCGACTCCACCTCGTCCCATGCGACGCCGGCAGCGCGGCGGTCGCCGTAGCGGACTTCGCGCGGGTGGCGATAGCCGAGGTCGAAATCGAGCATGCCGCCATCGGCGCTCAGTTGCATTACCACCACGCCATCGGGCGCACTGGCCAGCACTTCGCGCCGATAGCGGGCGCCGTTGCTGGTGAACTGGGTGGAGGCGATGGCGGTATCAAGATCGAGCGAACGCTGGTAGCCGCTGGCCTCGTCCAGACCATGGAAATCCAACAACAAATCGCCGGCTGCGCCGTATGGCATCTGCGACGAAGGCTTGGCGATCACGTCGCTGGCAGTCAATTCCGTGGCTTCGCGGTAGCGTCCGGCAGCGATCAGGGCGCGCACGCGCGGCAAGGCGGCCGCCGCGGCGGGATTGAGGGGATGGTAGGGGCCGCCGGCAAACAGGCTGCTTTCGTTCAGCTGCAAGCGCTCTTGCCGCACCCGTCCGAACACCATGGCGCCAACCCGGCCGTTACCGACAGGCAGCGCTTCGACCCACGGGCCGGCCGCTTGCCCGTACCACAGCGTCAGCGCGCCATCGGCCTGGGCATGGTCTGCGGTACTCAGGGCAGCGCCAGCCAGTCCGGGGAAGACAGTTGCCAACCCGGCCGAGACCAACAAGCGGCGCCGCGCCGGCAGCCCCAGTGTGTTCATCGTGTCCCCTGCTATTTTTGTTAGTATCATGTTACCAAACATTAAAATGTTTGCGGTAACATTTTTAATAAGTTAAATCACTGTAATCCTTTCATTGGCAGGCAACCAATAACTTTTTTAACTGGATCGATACCGTAATTGATATCGCACTGGGGCCAGTGCTAGGCTTGCCGCTCGGCGGCGGCCGGCCGGCGTTGTTTTTTCACCAGTGCGGCGGCCAGCATCTCGAACAGGGTACGCGCGGCCGGCGCCATCACGTGCTTGCGCTTGCTGATCAGGCCCAGCGTGCGGTGGATGGCCGGGTTCACCAGCGGCACGCCAACGATGCTGTCCGGCCGCCCCGGCAGTACCGACAGTCCGGGCACGGCCGCCACCCCCATGCCCGCCTCCACCAGCGCCAGCACGCCGGACACGTGGTTGACCTCGCAAAACACCGACGGGTGCTTCTCCACCCCGGCCAGCGCGGCATCGATCACGCTGCGGTTGCCGCTCGACTTGGCCACCGAGATGTAGCGTTCGCCCACCGTGTCCTTCCAGTTCAGCGTCTTGCGGCGCGCCAGCGGATGGTCGCGCCGCATGGCCAGCACGTAGCGTTCCTCGTAGATCGGCTGGAACACAATTTCCGCCTCTTCCGCCCCGGTAAAGTTGATGCCGAAGTCGGCCTCGCCGGCCAGCACCAGGTTCAGCACATCCTGCGCGCTCTCGTCGTGCACGCGCACGCGGATGCGCGGAAAACGCGCGCTGAAGTCGCTCAGCACGGCCGGCAGGAAGTGCCACACGGCCGACGGCACGCAGGCCAGCGTGACGGTGCCGGTACGGTGCGCGGCCAGGTCGGCCACGCCCAGCACCGCGTCCTCCAGCCCGTCCAGCGCGGTGCGCACGTTGAGCAGGAAGGCCTGGCCGACATTGGTCAGCTGCACGCGCCGCGTGGTGCGCTCGAACAGCTTGACGCCCAGGCCCTCTTCCAGTTTCTCGATACGCCGGCTCAGCGCCGACTGCGACAGGAACAGGTCGGCCGCGGCCTGGCGGAAACTGGCGCGCTCGGCCACGGCGACGAAGGCGTGCAAATCGTGCAAGTCGTAATTGATGCGCATGGTGCATTAATCCCGGTAAAAATTGCGATTATCAAATTATGCCATTTGGCGCATCATCCCGACACTGAACATTGAGCCTCAACAAGAAGGCCATCCTCAACGGAGACAGCATGCGCCATTCCTGCGCCCTCACCGCCCTGCTCATCGCCAGCGGCGCCTGCCAGGCACAAAACAGCATCAGCCTGTACGGCATCGTCGATGTCGGCCTGCGCAGCAGCAACGGCCTCGGCGCCAACAACGCCCCCACCGCCGACCGCAGCGGCGCGGTCAGCAGCGGCATCAATGAAACCAGCCGCTGGGGCATCCGTGGCCGCGAAGACCTGGGCGGCGGCTGGGGCGCGCTGGTGCGCCTGGAGGGCGGCATCAACGCCGACACCGGCTCCACGGCCAAGAGCGACCGCCTGTTCGACCGCCAGGCCTGGGCCGGGCTGGAAACGCCGTACGGCACGCTGGCGGCCGGACGCCAGCCCAGCCTGCTGTCCGACGCCCTGATCAGCGTCGATCCGCTCGGCAAGCGCGACGCCAGCTTTAACCCGAATATCAATGTGGCCGCGTTGAGCAACACCGCGTTCGGCACCCACGCCTTCGGCCGGCAATACGGCCCCAGCGGCTACAACGACAATTTCTACCGCCTCGACAACACGCTCAAATACACCGTCACTCACGGCCCATGGCAGGCGCGCGCGGCCTGGTCGGCCGGCGAGGTGGCTGGCGACAACAGCGCCGGCGCCGCCCATGGCGTGGCGCTGGCCTATCAGCGTCCGGACTGGACGGTGTCCGGCGCCAGCATGCAATTCCGCAGCCGCGACGGCTTGCCGCTCGATGCCTGGACGCTGGGCGCGGCCGTGCGCGCCGACGGCTGGCAGTTCAAGGCCAACGCGGCGCGCAACAAGGCCGAAACCGGCGCCGGCGCCGGCAAGCAGGTCAGCCAGCGCGTGCTGTCGGCCGGCGTCAGCCGCGAGGCCATGCCCGGCCTGCTGCTCACCACCGCTTTATACAGCGTGCGGCGCGAGGCCAGCGGCTTGCGCGACGACGGCTTCGACCGCGCTTTTGTGTTCCTCGAAAAGACGCTGGCGCCGCGCACCACGGCCTACGCGGAAGCCGACTACACCAGCTGGCGCGGCGACGCCGCCGGCCTGACCGGCGCCCGCGCCAACGACCGCCACGGCAGCGGCGTGACGCTCGGCCTCATGCAGAAGTTTTAACGCATTCATGCACACAAGGGAGTTCTTATGCGACCACATCACCTCAAACACAGTGCGCTGGCGGCACTGACCACCGTGGCGCTTGCCATCGGCGGTGCCGCCCCGGCCGCCGATCTGCACGTCGTCAGCTCGGGCGGTTTCGCCCAGGCCTACAAGGACTTGTCCGGCCCTTACGAGCGCAGCAGCGGCGACAAGCTGGTGTCCGCATGGGGCCCGTCAATGGGCGCCACCAGGAACGCCATCCCGGCCCGCCTCGATCGCGGCGAGCCGATCGACGTGGTCATCATGGTCGGCGATGCGCTTGACCAGCTGATGGCCGAGGGCCGTCTGGAACCGGGCAGCAAGGTGGTGCTGGCCAACTCGCCGATCGCCTGCGCCGTGCGCCAAGGCGCGGCGCGGCCCGACATCGGCAGCGTCGACGGCCTGCGCCAGGCTTTCCTGAAGGCGCAGCGCGTGGCCTATTCCGACAGCGCCAGCGGCGAATACATCAAGCGCCAACTGCTCGACAAACTGGGCATCCGCCAGCAGATGGAAGGCAAGGCGGCGCAGATTCCGGCCACGCCGGTGGGCGAGATCATCGCCCACGGCGAGGCCGATTTCGGCTGCCAGCAGCGCAGCGAATTGAAGCCGGTAGCCGGCATCGACATCGTCGGCCTGCTTCCGCCGGAAGTCCAGCTGCGCACGCAGTTTTCCGGCGCCGTGGTGCGCGGCGCCAGCCAGCCAGAGCGCGCACGCGCCCTGCTGCGCTTCCTGGCCGCGCCCGACAACGCAGCCGCCATCGAGGCCACCGGGCTGGAACCGGTCGCCGCCGCGCATTGAACCCTCTCCCTGAAAGCTCATCATGAACACGCAAACCACCACTGCCAGCCACGCCGCACCGGCGGCAACCGCAACCAAAACGGCGCGCGCGCCCTCCAAGCTGGGCGCCGTCATCCGCGTCACCAGCGGCAACTTCATTGAAATGTATGACTTCTTCCTGTTTGGCTTCTATGCCACCCAGATCGCCAACGCCTTCTTCCCGGCCACCAGCGAATACGCGGCGCTGATGATGACCTTCGCCACCTTTGGCGCCGGCTTCTTCATGCGGCCGCTGGGCGCCATCTTCCTCGGCAGCTACATCGACCGCATCGGCCGCCGCAAGGGCCTGGTGCTGACACTGGCCATCATGGCCTCCGGCACGGCGCTGATCGCCTTCGTGCCTGGCTACGCCACCATTGGCCTGGCGGCGCCGTTCCTGGTGCTGATCGGCCGCCTGCTGCAAGGCTTCTCGGCCGGCGTGGAACTGGGCGGCGTATCGGTCTACCTGTCCGAGATGGCGACGCCGGGCAACAAGGGCTTCTACGTCAGCTGGCAGTCGGCCAGCCAGCAGGTGGCGGTGATCTTCTCCGCCGCGCTCGGCTATGGCCTGAACCACGCCATGCCGAAGGACGTGATTGCCGACTGGGGCTGGCGCATCCCGTTCTTCATCGGCTGCTCGATCATTCCGGTGGTGTTCTACATCCGCCGCTCGCTGCAGGAAACCGAAGCCTACCTCAAGCAGAAAAGCCATCCGACCTTCCGCCAGATGATGCGCACCATCGCCGTCAACTGGCAGTTGGTGACGGTGGGCGCGATGCTGGTGGTGCTGACCACGGTGGCGTTCTACATGATCACCGTGTACACGCCGACCTTCGGCAAGAGCGTGCTCAAGCTGAGCACCGAGGAAGCGCTGCTGGTGACGCTGTGCGTGGGCGTGTCGAATTTCATCTGGCTGCCGGTGATGGGCGCGCTGTCGGATCGCATCGGCCGCTGGCCGGTGATGGTGGCCTGCGCCGCGCTGACCATGCTGACCGCCTACCCTGCGCTGTCGTGGCTGATCGCCAACCCCAGCTTCGGCAATATGGTGATGGTGGAACTGTGGCTGTCCTTCCTGTACGGCAGCTACAACGGCGCCACCATCGTCGCCCTGACCGAGATCATCCCGGCGCAGGTGCGCACCACCGGTTTCTCGCTGGCCTACAGCCTGGCGACCGCGCTGTTCGGCGGCCTGACGCCGCTGCTGTCGACCTGGATGATCGAGGCCAGCGGCGACAAGGCCGCGCCCGGCTATTGGATGGCGGGCGCGGCCACCATCAGCCTGATCGCCACGGTGCTGGTGTACCGCGGCATCGTCAAGGAACGGGGCACGGCGTCAGCCTGATAGCCCTTCCATGGCGCGCAGGCGCGCGCGGCAGCGCTCGACGCAGGTGCGCAAGGCTGCTTCAACGATGCCGCGCTGGCGCTCGAAACGCTGGCTCGGCATCACCACCGAAATCGCCAGCAGCACGCCCTGATGCACGCCGACCGGCAAGCCGATCGCACTTCGGCCCAGCGCGTGTTCTTCCCGGTCATAGGCAAAACCGCCGGCACGGATGTCATCGAGCTGCTGCGTAAGCGCCGCCAGGTCGGCCACCGTGTGCTCGGTCAGCCGTTGCAGCGGCGCGCCGCCGTACAAGCCGGCGACTTCTTCCCCGGACAAGTCCGACAGCAAAGCCTTGCCGCTCGCCATGGTGTAAGCCGGATACACCGCGCCCACCGCCGGCAGCGCGCGCTCCTTCTGGTCGGACAGGAAGCGATCCATGAACAGCACTTCGCCCCCGCTCAGGGTCGACAGGTCGATGGTTTCATGGGTGGCCTCGAACAGCTGGTACAGGGCGGCGCGCAATTCCTGGGCGATGCCCGAGCCCGGCAACTCGCCCAAGCGCCGCAAGCCCCAGCCGGGACGCACGCCGCCGGCGCCGGCCTGCACCAGATGTTCCATTTCCAGCGCATCGACGATGCGCTGCACGGTCGAGCGCGCCAATCCGGTGGCATTGGCCAGCTTGCCCAGGCTCAGCCCATCGGGCTGGGCGCCGACCTCGCGCAGGATAGCGGCCGCCCGGGCAATGACTTGTATTCCTTCCATCTATTTCTCCATGCTCAGCAAACTGTACCGCATCGTGATACACTAACTGTACCGCCTAACGATACAGATTATTATGACACGGAAATACATCCCTCCCCATTCGCCGTTTTACATTGTCATGCTTGGCTTGCTGTCGGCGCTGCCGCCGCTGGCCATTGACATGGGCCTGCCCGCCATTCCGGCGCTGGAAGCGGCCTTCCACATCGACATCGGCGCCGCCACCCGCACCCTGACCGTATTCCTGCTCGGCTTCTCGGTCGGCCCCATCCTGTTCGGCCCGCTGTCAGACCGCTACGGCCGCAAGCCGGTGCTGCTGCTGGGGCTGGGCTTATTCTCGCTGGTGTCGCTGGCCTGTGCCTGCACCGGGCAGATCGCCGACTTGCTGCTGCTCCGCCTGTTACAAGGCGTGGCGGCCGGCGCGGCGGCGGCCCTGCCGGCGGCCATCGTGCGCGACGTGTTCACCGGCCATGCCGCGCTGTCGCGCCAATCGTATGTGGCGCTGGTCAATGCGGTGGCGCCGCTGGTGGCGCCCTTGCTCGGCGCCGGCCTGCTGGCGTTCGGCAGTTGGCGCCTGATCTATGGCTGCCTCGGCGTGATCGGGCTGGTGCTGCTGGTGCTGGGCGCGCTCGGCTACCAGGAAACGCGCCCGCCCCAGGCGAACGCGCAGAATCCCTTCAGCGCCGCCCTCTCGGCCTACAGCCAGGTATTGCGCAACAAGCATTATCTGGTTCACGCCGGACTGCTGGCAGCCTCGTTCGGCACCATGTTTGCCTACATCACCGGCTCCTCGGCAGTGTTCATCGACATGCTGGGCGTATCGAGCGCCGCCTATGGCGCGCTGTTCGCGCTGACGGCCGCCGGCACCATCAGCGGCGCGGCGGCCGGCGCCAGGCTGGCGCACCGCTGGAACCCGGGCAGGCTGCTGGCCGGCGCTGTCATCGCCTCGGCCTTGATATGCGGCGCGCTGCTGGTGGCGGCCCTGTGCGGCGTCCACTCGGTGGCCGTGGTCGCGGCCTTCGTCCTGTTGAGCAATGTGTGCGCCGGCATCGTCATGCCGCACGCCACGCACCAGGCGCTGGCCACGGTCGGCCAGGTGGCCGGCAGCGCCTCCGCCCTGCTGCGCTCGATCCAGATGCTGGCCGGCGCCAGCGCCGGTGCATTGATCGGACTGCTGTCCGGCAACCCGCTGTCGGTAATGGCCACCGTCATGACGCTGTATGCCGTGCTCGGCGTGGTTTTCCTCGTGGTAAGCTCTCGGCTATTTTATTCTAAGAAAGAGCCGCAATGAATCCAGTCGCACGCGCTGTTGCCGTAGCCCTCGCCGCCCTGCCCCTGCTGGCGCACGCCGCCCCCGTCACGCTGATCCAGGCCGGCCACGTGCTGGATAAACCGGGCCAGGCGCCACGCGCGGCCACCACGCTGGTGGTGGAAGGCGGCAAGATCAGCGCCGTGCTCGATGGTTTTATCGGATCTGAGAAATATCCCGAAGCGCGCATCATCGACCTGCGCACGCGCTACGTGCTGCCGGGCCTGATCGACAGCCACGTGCACCTGACTTCCGACCGCGCCGGCAACGACGGCGCGCTGGCCCTGGTCACCACCAGCCAGGCCGCCTGGGCCTACGAGGCGGAAATGAACGCGCACAAGACGCTGCAAGCCGGCTTTACCAGCGTGCGCAACCTGGGCGACGGCCCCGAAGGCATCACCTTGGCGCTGCGCGACGCCATCAACAAGGGCTGGGTGCAAGGGCCGCGCATCATCGACGCCGGCACGCCGATCTCCGCCACTGCGGGCCACATGGACGGCCGCCTCGGCTACGCCGACTGGGTACAGGAACACATCGCCGACGACAACCTGTGCGACGGCGTGGAAAGCTGCCGCCGCGCCGTGCGCAAGCAGATCGGCCGTGGCGTGGACGTGATCAAGATCGCCACCACTGGCGGCGTGAACAGCGTGGTCGGCGCCGGCGTAGGCAAGCAGATGTTCGACGACGAGGCCAAGGCGCTGATCGAAACGGCCCACCTGTATGGCAAGAAAGTGGCGGTGCACGCGCACGGCGACGGCGGCATCAACCTGGCGCTGGCCGCCGGCGCCGACTCCATCGAACATGGCACGCTGCTCGATGAACAGGGCGTGAAACTGTTCCTGCAATCGGGCGCCTACTACGTGCCAACCCTGTCCACCATCAACGGCTACAAGGAACGGCTGGCAGCCGATCCCAACGCCTATTCGCCGGACGTGCTGGCGAAGATCAAGTGGCGCATCGGCATCACCGGCAAGGCGTTCAAGCTGGCGCATGACAAGGGCGTGAAGATTGCGTTCGGCACCGACGCCGGCGTGTCTAAACACGGGCGCAATGCCGATGAATTTGAATTGATGGTGCAGTTCGGCATGACGCCGATGGAAGCCATTCAGGCGGCCACGGTCAACGCCGCCGCCCTGCTCGGCATCGGCAGCACGGCCGGCACGCTGGAGGCCGGCAAGAGCGCCGACCTGATCGCGGTCGGCGCCGATCCGCTGCGCGACATTACCGAGCTCAAGCGCGTGCGCTTCGTGATGCGGGCCGGCGCGGTGGCCAAGGCCGAGTAGCCGTCGCTATAACCAGATAATCAGCGCTGCCAGGCCGATGATCAGGCCGGCCTTGGTCACCTGGTAGGCAGTCTTGTTCCATGCCTTGTAGCGCCGCCGGTACTGGCCCATCACATAGGAGATGGTGAACAGCTTGCTGATCACGCCGGTCTGGTCGCCGGTCTCGTTGGGCGAACTGGCGGCCGTCATGAGCGTGCGCCCCAGCCAGCGGTTGATCGCCTGAGCCCAGCGGAAGCGCATCGGGCGCTCAATATCGCAGAACAAGATCACGCGGTTGCTCTCGCTGCCGTTGACGGCCCAGTGGATAAAGGTCTCGTCGAACACCACGCTCTGGCCGTCGCGCCAGCTATGGCGCTGCCCGTCAACCTCGATGAAACAGCGGTCGTCGTTCGGCGTCATCAGGCCGAGGTGATAGCGCAGCGAACCGGCATACGGGTCGCGGTGCGGGTTGAGCTTGGCGCCGGGCGGCAACTCGGCAAACATCGCCGCTTTCACCGACGGGATACCGCGCAGCAGCGCCACCGTCTGCGGGCACAGGCGTTCGGCGGACGGGTGGCCCGCACCGTACCACTTGAGGTAAAAGCGCTTCCAGCCGGTCTTAAAGAAGGAATTGAAGCCGGCGTCGTTGTTTTGCTCGGCAGCCTTGATTTTTTGCAGCGCCAGCAAGTTCACGGCCTCGGCCCGGATGACTTGCCAGTTCTGCTGCAGCGGCGCTAGCTCATCCCATCGCTCCGCCTCCAGGAACGGCTGCGCGGGCACCCGCGAGAACAGCTGCATGAACAGGTTGATCGGCGCCATGAACGACGAGTGGTCGAACAACTGGCGCATGAAAGGCAGGCGCACCTTGCCGCGAAAGTGCACATGCAGAACACAGAAAAATAAAAAACCCACGACGGCGTACTTCATAGCCCAACCTCTTACACTTTGATAAGTTGTCATTGTACTGTCATTTTCGGCGGGCTGCCTCGTACCTCGGCGGGAGCCACCATGGTGGCGCTTTTTCATTTTGGAGCGGGAGAAGAGTCTCGAACTCTCGACCTCAACCTTGGCAAGGTTGCGCTCTACCAACTGAGCTACTCCCGCTTAGGGTCTCGCAACAGCTCCCAAAGCGCCTGCGCCCCGTTGCGGTTCACGGCGCAGTGACTTACTCTTCCAGCAACGCCAACGCTGCTGGAAAATCGAGCGCTTGTATGCGCTGGGCGACATCGCGCAACTGGGCGTCGCCGCTGTCGGCCAGTTGCTCGACCCACTCCAGTGCACGCAGGTTGCCCGCGGCCAGCAGCGCCGCCAGCCCGTCCGGCGGCTGTGCTGGCACGGCCACCGCTACCGCTGGCGGCGGCGCTGTAGCGCTGACCGCAGCGGCCAACGCTACCCGCAGCTGCTGCATGGCGCCGGCGCAGGCCTTCTGCAATGCCGTGGTCCGGGCCAGCAGCGCGTCGTCGGTTTCGCCGCGCTTGACGGCCAGCTCCAGCGCGGCCGCTTCGGCCGCCAGCGCACGCGCGCCCAGCGTGGCCGCCAGGCCCTTGTAGGTATGCAGCGCCACGCCCGCCTCGGCCCGCTCGCCGCTGCGCAGCGCCGCCACCGCCTGGGCCGCCAGGTCGCGGCCTTGGCCGGCAAAGCCGTCCAGCGCGCGCTGGTAGAGCTTGTCGTTGCCGCCAAAGCGCGCCAGTACCAGCGCGGCCGCCTCGTTGCTCTCGGCCGCCGGCGCCGGCGCCGGCGCGGCCGAGCGCAGCAAACAGCACACCAGTTGTTCGAGGTCGATCGGCTTGCCGACATGGTCATCCATGCCGGCCGCCAGGCAACTGGCGCGGTCGGCGTCGCCGGCGTTGGCGGTCATGGCCACGATGCGCAGCGCCGGCCCCAGCGCGGCACGGATGCGCTGCGTCGCTTCCAGGCCATCCATTTCCGGCATCTGCATGTCCATCAGCACCACGTCGGGCAGGCTGGTCGCGGCCAGCAGGTAATCGACGCCCTCCCGGCCATTTTCGGCCAGTGCCACCTGCGCGCCTTCGTTGCCCAGCAGCTCGCCGGCCACTTCGCGGTTAAGCGAATTGTCTTCCACCAGCAGGATGCGCATGCCCTGCAGGCGCCGCGGCGCCGGCTCCAGCTGCGGCGGCGCCGCTGGGCCATCGAGCGCGCGCTGCACCGCTTGCGCCAGCATGTGCGGGGTGGCCGGCATGCTCAGCACTTCGCCGGAGGCGGGCGCCGCACAGCCCGGCGCCAACAGCACCAGTGGCTGGGCGCTGGCGGCGGCGTGGCGCTCCAGCGTGGCGCGCTGGTGCAACGATTGGTCCATCAGCACCGCGTCATAGCGCTGCAGCGACAGCGCTTGCAACGCCGCCAGGCCGTCGCCAGCCAGGGTCGCAGTCCAGCCCAGGCCGCAGGCCATGCGCTGCAGGGCGCCGCCGGCTACCGCATGGCCGTGCGCGATCAGCAGCGTGCACGGCGGCAGGGCCGGCGCCGGCGCCGGCGCGCCGCAGCCCAGATCGACCTCGAACCAGAAGCAACTGCCCTGGCCCGGTGTGCTGTCGAGCTGCAGGCTGCTGCCCATCAGGCCCAGCAGGCGGCGGCTGATCACCAGTCCCAGCCCGGTACCGCCGTAGCGGCGCGAGATCGATGCTTCGGCCTGGGTGAAGCCGTCGAAGATGCCGGCTTGCTGCGCGGGGCTGATGCCGATGCCGGTATCGGTCACGGCCACCCGCAAGCGCAGCCTACCTTCGCTGCAGGCCTGCACGCGCAGGCACACGCTCACTTCGCCGCGCTCGGTAAACTTGAGGGCGTTGCCGGCCAGGTTGATCAGGATTTGCTGCAGCCGCAGGCGGTCGCCGATCAGCACCGCCGGCAGCTGCGGATCCAGGTCGAAGATCAGTTCCACCGGCTTGCCGCCCTGGTTGCCGCCTAGCACCACCGCCAGGTCGCGCAGCATGGCATCGCTGTCGAACGGATGCGGGTCCAGCTGTAGTTTGCCCACCTCGATCTTGGAATAGTCGAGCACGTCGTTAAGCAGCTGCAGCAGGGCGCGCGCGGCGCTGCCGGCCTTGGCCAGGCAGTCGCGCTGGCGCGGCGCCAGCGGCGTGGCCTGCACCAGTTGCAGCATGCCCAGCACCGCGTTCAGGGGGGTGCGGATTTCATGGCTCATATTGGCCAGGAAATTGGACTTGGCGGCGCTGGCGGCCAGCGCTTCCTCCTTGGCCCGCTCGAGCGACGACAGCAGCTCGTGGCGCTGGGTGATGTCCATCGCCACCCCGAGGTAGCCGCTCAGCTCGCCCTGCGCGCCGTACATGGCGGTGACGATCAGCGACACCGTCAGGCGGCTGCCGTCCTGCCGGATATAGGTCCATTCGCGGGTTTCGGCGCCGGCCCGCTCGGCCGCCAGCACCAGCGCCTCGAATGGACCGACCAGCCGCCCTTCCCGTTCGCTCAGTTCGGCGGCATAGGCCGCCACCTCGCCGGGATCATGGAAGCGCATCGGCGTCGCGCCCCGCAGCATGGATTCGGCATGGTAGCCCAGCATGCGCTCGGCGCCGCGGTTGAACACGGTAATGCTGCCGTCCACGGCACAGGCGATGATGGCCACGCCGGTGGCCGCGTCCAGCACATTGCTCAGCATCAGGTTGGTGTCGCGCAGCTGCGCGGTGCGCTGGGCCACCGTGTCTTCCAGGCGCGCGTTGGCGGCGCGCACGCGCAGTTCGGCGGCCTTGCGTTCGGTAATATCGCGCACCGTCTTGGCGGCGCCGATCACGCTGCCGTCCGGGTGTCGTACCGGCGCCACCGCCACCCACACATCGACCAGATGGCCGTCGCGGTGCAGGCGCTGGGTTTCAACATCGGGCACGGTCTCGCCCGCCTTCAGCCGGCGCAAGATGTCGCGTTCCTCGTACTGCAAATGGACCGGCACCAGCAATTCGCCGACCGTATGGCCGAGCGCCTGCGCCGCGCTATGGCCGAACAGGCGTTCAGCGCCGCGGTTCCAGCTGGTGATGCGGCCCTGCATATCCTTGCCGATAATCGCATCGGCTGAACTGTCGACGATGGCAGCCAGGCGCGCCTGGCCAGCCAGGGCTTCGTCGCGGCGGCGGCGCCCGGCGGCGGCCACGGCCAGCAGCGCCGCCAGCGCGGCGGTCAGCGCCAGTCCGGCGGCAAACACCACGCCCGGCGACGGCAAGTGCTGGCGCAAGACATAAGTGTCTCCGGCCTGCACCGTCAGCCGCCAGCGGCGGCCATGGGTGTCCAGTGTGGTGCTGGCGCGCAGCGTATCGGCTTCGGCGTGTTCGAGACGCGGCAGCACCCGGATCGGCACGCGCTCGGTAATGTCGTCCAGGCTGAAAGTCAGGCCGCCGGCTTCGGCGCCGACGTCCTGCACCACTTTCTCGATGCGCAGCGCGGCGTAGGTCCAGCCCAGCAGCGCCGCGTCGCGCAGCGCGCGGGGCGGCACCGCGCCGCCGGCATACACAGGCAGCACCAGCAGGAAGGCTGGGCGCACTTCGCCGCTGCCGAACAGCATCACCGGCGGCGTCATGCGCGCATCGCCGTCGTGCATGGCCAGCTCGGCGGTGTGGCGGCGCAGCTGTTCCGAGCCCAGGTCCAGTCCCAGCAGCGGCTGGCCGCCGTCCAGCGAGCGGTAAGCCTGCACCACATAGCGGTCCTGCTGGTGACGGCTGAATTCACGCAGATAGAAATCCGGCTGGCGGCTGCGCTGGTCGCGCACGAATGCGGCTTCCTGGTGCCGGGCCACGCGCCGCACGAAGCCGAAGCTGCGCGCGCTGCCCAGTTCCTGTTCGGGCGCCAGGCTGGCCAGGTAGAGATTGAGTTCAGACTGGCCCATGTGCGCCGCGCCGGCCGTCAGCACCACGCCGCGCAAGCCTTGCAAGGCATCGAGGTAGCGTCCCAGGTGTTGCTGCATGTGGGCGGCCGCCGTGTTGCCGGCCACCTGCAGCCGCTGCTGCAGCAGGCGCTGGTTCTGTCCTTGCTGGTAGAACGCGGCGGCGCTGCTGAGCACCAGGCCGGCCGCCGCCAGCAACCATGGCGCGCGCCAGCGGTGCCAGATGGCGGCCGTGCTCATGGCGGACCGGCATCGACGCAGGCGCAGTCGCGGCCGGCGCCTTTGGCGCGGTAGAGCTGGGCGTCGGCACGCGCCAGCAACTGATTCACGCTGTCGTTGCCGTCGGTGACTGCCACGCCCAGGCTGAGCGAGACAGTACCGCCGGCCGTGCCCGCCGCATGCGGCAACTGCAAGGCGCGCACTTGCTGGCACAGGTGTTGCGCCAGCCGCAAGGCGTCGTCCCTCCCCAAGCCCGGCAGCAGCACCGCGAATTCTTCCCCGCCATAGCGGGCGACGAAATCGCCGGGCCGGCGCAAGCCCGCTTGCAGCGCGGTCGCCACCTGGGTCAGGCAGGCGTCGCCGGCCTGGTGGCCGTACAGGTCATTGTAGCGCTTGAAGAAATCGACGTCGCCGAGCATCAGCGTCAGCGGGGCGCCGCTGCGCCGCGCGACGGCCAGCGCGGTGTCCGCCTGCTGGTCGAAATAGCGCCGGTTGGGAATGCCGGTCAAGCCATCCAGAAAGGCCAGCCGCTGCAATGCCTCGGCCTGGCGCCGCAGCGTCAGGTGTACTTGCATGCGGTGGCGCAGCGTCATCGGATTGAGCGGCTTGCTGACGAAATCGACCGCGCCGGCTTCCCAGCAGGCTGACTCCTCGACCGGGTCGGTGCTGGCGGTAATGAAAATCACCGGAATGGCGGCGGTGCGCTGATCCTGCTTGAGGCGCTCGGCCACCGCCATGCCGCTCATGCCGGGCATGACCAGATCCAGCAGCACGATGTCCGGCTGCTGCGCCTGGCATATGGCGATGCCGTCGGCGCCGCTGGTGGCCATCAGCACCTCGTACTGCTGCGATAGCATGCTGTAGACGGTCTGGATATTCAGTGGCTGGTCGTCAATCACCAGCACCGTGGCGCGCGCCGACGCCGGCGCTTGCAAAGGGAAATGCATCATACTGCCCATGATGCACGCCGCAACAAAGAAATAAGGGAAAACATGACACGCTCCTGCTAGGCCTTCCGCCGCTGCGCAGCAGTCGTTGCGGGGCCGGTTCCGGGGAGCGGCGGGAAGGGGCCGCGTCAGCTGTCTCCTGCCCGGACGGGGAGCAGGCCAGCCATTGCAGCGCGCAGCCGCCGCAGCAGGATGGGGCCGCGGCATGGTTCTGGCGCTGTCACGATCAATGATTACAGACTATCACAAAAAATTTCCTAAAACCAATTTCGTCGCCACTTCGCGCTCGCTAGTGTCGCGCCCGCGCCTCACTTGCGCGGCGCGCCGCCCAGCGTATTCAGGGTGTCGGCCGCAGCCAGCAATTCGCGCGCGACATCGTTCAGGCGGCGCTGGCTGGAGCGGGCGTGCTCGCGCAACAAATTCAGCGCGCTCACTTGATCGAGCCGGTGGCGCTCCATCAGCAGGCCGATCGCCATGCCGGTTTCACGCCCTTCCCGCAAGGCCTGCCCGAGCCGCTGTTCTTCGGCCCGCAAGCTGCGGATTTCCGCGCCCCGCGCCAGCCCGGCGCGCACCGCCGGCAGCAGCTGCGCCAGGTCGATCGGCTTGCGCAGGAAACCCACCGCGCCGCTGCGGGCAGCCTGCTCCACCACCTGCTGCTCGTCGTTGGCCGACAAGAACATATGCGGCACGCCATGCAACTGCGCCGCCAGCTCGAGGCCGGACATATCGGGCATGGTGATGTCCAGCACCGCCAGTTCGGGCAGCGCCGCATCGTCGAGCGAGGCCAGCGCCTGGGCGCCGCTGCTGGCCAGCCGCACCCGCAGACCGGCCGCCTCGAGCGTGCGCGCCAGCAAGCCGAGGATCATCGGATCATCGTCGACCAGCAGCACCAGTGGCGCCGCCGGCAAGCGATCGGCGGCATGGTTCATGGCGCGGTTTCCAGTTCTGCCGTGCCGCCCGCTTCGCGGTGGCTGGCGGCGCGCAAGCGTGCCAGCGCGGCGCCGGCCTGCGCCGCGTCGCCGTGGCGGCAGGCCAGTTCCAGCGCCGCCGCCTGGGCGCCGCTGTCGGGACAGCCGAAGGTGGCGGCCGAGCCCTTGATCGAGTGCGCCGCCATCTGCGCCGCGTACAGGTCGCCGCGTTCCAGCGCCAGCGCCGCCTGCTCGACGCGCTGGCCGAGGCTGGCGCGGAAGGCGTGCACCATGGAATGGAATTCAGGCAAGTCGTCGAAGCTGGCCAACGCCACTTCGCGCCGCAGGTAGCGCGCCACCACCGCCTCAAAGGCCGGCCGCTCGATCGGCTTGGCCAGGCAGTCGTCGAAGCCGGCGTTGCGGTAGCGCGCCTGGTCCTCCGCCAGCACATTGGCGGTCAGCGCCACGATCGGCCGCCGGTAGCCCGCTTCGCGCAACTGGCGCGTGGCGCTGAGGCCGTCGAGGATGGGCATCTGGATATCCATCAGCACCAGGTCGGGCAGCTTGGCCAGTGCCTCGGTCACGCCCTGCTCGCCATCGCCGGCGCAACTGACCGTGGCGCCCATGCGCTCGAGCAGCTTGCTGATCAGCAGCCGGTTGTCGGCGCCATCCTCGACCACCAGCACGTGGCCGCTCACCGGGCCTTGCTCGAGCGCCGGCGCCGCCGCCATCGGCAGGGCCGCCGCCGGCGCGATGTCGGCGCGGATGGTGACGGTCATGGTGGTGCCCTGCCCCTTGGCGCTGCTGACCTGGATGCCGCCGCCCATGGCCTGGGCCAGTTGCCGCACCAGGTACAGGCCGAGGCCGGTGCCGCCGAAGCGGCGCGCCACGCTGCTGTCGGCCTGGGTGAACGGGGTGAACAGGTTGGCCACCTGGTCCTCGCTCATGCCGATGCCAGTGTCGTGGACCCGGCACCCCAGCAACTGGGCCTCGCTGTCGTACCACACCGCCACCTCGACTTCACCATACTCGGTAAACTTGATCGCATTCGATACCAGGTTGAGCAGGATCTGGCGCCAGCGGGTCGGGTCACCCAGCAGCGCCGCCGGGCACGCACCGTGCACCGCGGCCTGGTAGGCGATGCCGCGCTGCGCGGCCGAGGTGCGCATCAGTGCGCTGACGGCATTCAGCGCTTCCTCCGGCGAGAACAGCACGCTTTCCAGCACCAGCTTGCCCGATTCGACCTTGGACATGTCGAGGATGTCATTTATCAGCGACAGCAGGTGCTGGCTGTTGCGCACAATGATGCGTCCCAGTTCGCTGGTTTCGGCGCGGCCCGCATGTTCCAGCTGTTCGGCAAAGCCGATCACGGCGGTCAGCGGGGTGCGGATTTCATGGCTCATCATGGCCAGGAAGGCCGACTTGGCACGGTTGGCAGCGTCGGCTTCGGCTTTCAAGGCGCGCTGTTCGCGGACCGCGCCGTCGCGCTTGCGCATGGCGCGCAGCACGATCACGCACGCCGCCAGCACCGCCAGGCTGCACACCGCCCCCACTGCGGTCAGCTGGATGGCGAAGTTGCGCCACTGCGCCAGAAACACCTCCTCGGGCACCCCGACATTGATGACCAGCGGATAGTTCTGGATCAGCCGTGCTGCGCCCATGCGCACCACGGTGCGGCCGTTGTCCGACAGCCGCGGCGTGGCAACGATGGCGGTGCCGGACTCCAGCCCGCGCCGCACGATAATCTCGTAGCTGCTGCCATTGCGGTTGATCTGGCCCATCACATCGTCCTGGTGCGGCCAGCGCGCCAGCACCGTGAAATCGCGCCGGTACAGGGTAACGGCCGAGCCTTCGCTGAGCCGGATCTTGCCGTAGAAATCGCTGATCTGCTGGCTCGACACGCCGACCAGCACCACGCCGAGGAACTGGCCGTCCGGCGCATTGATGCGGCGCGACAAATAAAAGGTCCAGGCGCCGTTGCCCTTGTTGCGTACCGGCTTGCTCACGTACAGGCCCAGTTCGGCCGAAGCGCGGTGCGCCTGGAAATAGTCGCGGTCGGCCAGGTTGATGGCCGGCGCCGGATGGCTGCGGGTGAAATTGATCACCTGCCCGTTGGCGGCGACGATGGTGGCAACGTCGATTTGCGGCAGCACCCGCTTGCGGTCCTGCAGGCGCTGGAACTCGGCCTCGTCGCTGAGCCTGGCGCGCAGTTCGCTATCGCTGTGCACGCCCAGCAGGCGAATCCGTTCCAGCATGCCGTCGAGCATCAGGTCGGCCGCGCCCATTTCATGCGCGGTCTGCTCCGCCAGCAGCAAGGCGGTGCTGCCGAGCTGGTCGCGCCATTCGGCAATTTCGCTATCACGCGCCTGGTACAGCGCAATGCCGAGCGCGCTGGCGATGGTCAGCAGCAGCGCCGCGCCGGTGGCGGTAATCAGGGAGCGGGA
The DNA here is from genome assembly GCF_009857435.1 of Duganella rivi. GTDB lineage: Bacteria > Pseudomonadota > Gammaproteobacteria > Burkholderiales > Burkholderiaceae_D > Rugamonas > Rugamonas rivi. The sequence goes on along the minus strand of NZ_WWCK01000002.1, from coordinate 641,073 downwards.
GCGGTGTGAGTCAGGCATGTTGCTATCCGGTATGAGTTAGCACAATAGCACCAGCACCGCCTGCCGCTGCGGTTTTTTTTCGGCATGGCCGGGCAAGTGTTGCGAAGGCGCTACCTCAACGCTGACTATCAACACGATACAGATAGCGCTGCAGGGCGGTGCAGACCTGCTCGCTGCGGCGGGCCTGCTGGCGTGCCTGTATCTGGCCGCTCAGCTGTTGCTGCTGGCGCAGCGTCAGCCGCAGGCGCCAGATCTGCTGCAAGACGGCGGCCACGGCGCTGTCGTCGATGGCTTGTTTGGGCATGATGCTCTCCGTTTAAGGTTGACGTTGGTCGAGGTGGGCCTGGCGCGCCTGCAAGCGTTTCAGTTCGGCAATCGGAATATCGAAGGCGTCGTGCACCCGCAGCAGCACGCCGTCGCTGACCGGTACGCGGCGCCGGCGGATTTTGCTGATGCTGGACGGCGCCAGCTGCAGCCAGCGGCTCAGCTCAGCATCGTTTTTGATCTGCTGGCGCGCCATCACGCCATCCAGCAGGCAATGGGACAGGGGCGGGTCGGCCGGCCGGCCGCTTTTCTTGCTGCTCATGCTGCACTCCTCATCGTTGCAACTTCAGGATCATGAAAGCGGCGCTGGATCGCCAGCACCGCGTCGGTATCGGCCAGCAGCGCATCGACGCAAGCTGGATCGAAATGGCCGCCGCGCTGCTCCTGCAGATAGGCGATGGCCCGTCCCAGCTCCCAGCCCGTCTTGTAGGGACGGGCGGTGGTCAGGGCGTCGAATACATCGGCGACGGCGACGATCCTGCCGTACAGCGGTATCGCGTGGCCGCTAAGGCCGTGCGGGTAGCCGCCGCCGTCGAACCGTTCGTGATGGCTGATGGCGATCACGGCGCCGGCCTGCAGCAGGGGCGACTCGCTGTCGGCCAGGATGTCGGCGCCGATCTGCGGATGGCGCTGCATGATGGCGCGCTCTTCCGGCGTCAGCGGGCCGGGCTTGAGCAGCACCGCGTCGGGGATGCCGACCTTGCCGATATCGTGCATCGGCGCGGCGTCGCAAATCAGGTCGCATTCGGTGTCGTCCAGGCCGAGCCGGCTGGCGATCAGGCGGGCGTAGGCGGCCATGCGCAGCAGGTGGGAGCCGGTGTCGTTATCGCGGAATTCGGCCGCGCGTGACAGCCGGTGGATAGCTTCGTGCTCGCGCGCCAGGATGGCGGCGGTGGCGCGCCGCACGGCTTCGGCCAGGCTGTCGGCGCGCTCGGCCAGTTGCAGCTGGGCCTGGCGCAAGGCCAGCAGGTTGCCGATACGGGCGTTGAACTCGATACTGTTGACCGGCTTGGTCAGGAAGTCATTCGCGCCCAGCCGCAGCGCCTGGTGGCGCACCGCCACTTCGGTATCGGCCGTGACCATGACCACCGGCACTTCGCGCATGGCCGGCAGGGCGCGGAAATGGCGCAGGAACTCGATGCCATCCATGCCCGGCATCATATAGTCCACCACCACCAGGTCCGGCACGCGCTGGCCGCACCAGGCCAGCGCGGCAGCAGCGTCGTGCATGGGCAGCGCGTTGGCCACGTCCAGCATGCTGAGCATGTGGCAGAACAGGTCCAGATTCATCTGGTTATCGTCTACGACCAGCACTTTCATCACAGCTCCTTTCGGGTTCCCCTAGGCGTTCACCGGGATCGGCGGCATAATGGCGTCGGTCAATTGATTCGTCATTAAAATCGATTATGCCTGAATTTATGATGAAATCGATATATTCGTTAATTTTAATTGTTGATGTAGTTTATTGGTGACAACGAGTGCTATGAAAAATGCAACACAAACTGAGGAGGTCTGCACCACGCAGCGCGCGGCGGAATTGCTGGGCATTTCTGTGTCCACTGTGCAACAGCTGGTGGAGGCTGGCGAAATCGAGGCCTGGAAGACCAAGGGCGGCCACCGCCGTATCCCGCTGGCCGCCGTCATGGCCTATAAGCTGCAGCCGGGCGCCGAGCTGGCGCCGGCCAAGCCGCACAGCGCCCCCGGCGCCGCCGCGGTGCTGATCGTCGAGGACAACCCGATGCAGCGCCAGTTGTACCAGAAGCAGATCGGCAGCTGGGGCCTGCCCGCCACGCTGGCCTTTTGCGACAACGGCTACCAGGCCCTGCTGGAAGTGGCGCGGCGCCAGCCTGACATCCTGCTGGTGGACATCCTGATGGAAGGCATGGATGGCTACGAACTGATCAATACCATCCTGGCCGACAGCCATTTGCGGCCGATGCACATTGCCATCCTGTCGGGCCTGGACCATGAGGCGCTGCAGACCCGCGGCGGTGTGCCGCGCGGCGTGGTATTTTTCCAGAAGCCGGTCAACTTTGACGAGTTGCGCGGCTATCTGCGGGCCTGCTGCGCGCAGCTAGAACGCGACACCAAATAAATTTAACGAATTAATTGAATTTGACAAATCCGGGAATTTGACGCATGCTTCAGTTATCAGGCCGGCAGAACGCCGCCCATCTCGGGCAGCGACCGGCCACGGGAGTACGCCATGTGGCAATCCGTACAACGATACTGCGACACCCGCTGGACGCTGGCGGTGTTCACCGTGCTGCTGCTGGCCGGCACCTGGGGCCTGACGCTGTGGCAGCTTGATAACGATGAGCGCCAGGTGCGCGCCGCCGCCGAGCGCGAAAGCCGCGACCTGGTGCGGCTGTTCAGCGAACACGCGGCGCGCACCGTGCTGGCCGCCGACCAGGCCGCGCTGTTCTTGCGCCAGCGCTACGCTGCCGAGGGGCGGCGCCTGAATGTCAGTGAAGAGCTGAAAAGCAGCCTCGGTGCGGGCCGCCTGTACAACCTGTTCACCATTGTCGACGCGCAGGGCAATGTCGTCCTGTCGAGCCAGCCTTTCGTGCCGACCAACCTGTCGGATCGCCCGCACATCCGGATTCACAGCGCCCATAGTCCCGATCTGCTGTATGTCAGCGCGCCGGTGCTGGGGCGGGTGTCGCGCAAATGGTCGCTGCAAGTCTCGCGCCGGATTACCATGGCCGACGGCAGTTTCGGCGGGGTAGTGGTGGTGTCGCTCGATCCGCTGTATTTCACCCACCTGTACGGCGAAGTGGACGTTGGTCACTTCGGCTCGGTCGCCCTGATCGGCGCCGATGGCGTGGTGCGGGCCCGGCGCGTCGGCCAGCAGGACAGCCTGGGCCAGAATATCAAGTCCAGCGCGGTGTTTGGCGCCATGTTGCGCGGCGCCGGCGGCGGCGTGTACGACGGTCCGATCGATGGCCGCAAGCGGTTTTATGCCTATGCGCCGCTGACCGGCCTGCCCCTGTATGCGCTGGTGGGCCTGGATCGCCAGGAACGCATGGCCAGCTTTGTCGAGCACCAGCGCTTGTCGCTGGCGCTGGCGGCCCTGGTCACCGCCGTGGTGCTGGCCTTCAGCGCCGCCCTGAGCGCGCTGACGCGCCGCCTGATTGTCAGTCGCGAAGCGGCCTGTGCCGCCAACGTCGCCAAGTCGCGCTTCCTGTCGAATATGTCGCACGAACTGCGCACCCCGCTCAATGGCGTGCTCGGCTATTCAGAGTTGCTGCAGGCTGAACTGGGCGCCAGCAAAACCGGTGATTTTGCCAGCCGTATCCATGCATGCGGGATGCGCCTGCTTGGCCTGGTCGAAGCGGTACTGGAATTGAGCGGACTCGAATCAGGCCATGCGGCACTGGATCTGCGCCAGGAGCAGCTTGGCGAGCTGGTGCAGCGCGCGCTGAGTGCCCATCGCACCATGGCCGAGTCCAAGGGCCTGGCGCTGAAACTGGAGTTCGGCCACAACCTGCCGCGCCATTATGTGTGCGACCGCGCCAAGCTGCTGCGCGTGCTCGATATCCTGCTGCGCAACGCGGTCGAGGCGGCCAGCGCCGGCAGCGTGCGGCTGCTGGTGCGCAGCGCCCCCAACCAGCTGATGTTCCGCGTCTGCGATACCGGCCCCGGCATTCCTGCCGCCGTGCGCCAGCGCCTGTTTGAACAATTTACCGTGGCCGACGATAGCGCCAGCCGCGGCCGCGATGGCGCCGGCCTCGGCCTGGCCATCGCCCATCGCCTGACCCAACTGATGGGCGGCACCATTTTGCTGGAAAGCAGCAACAACGACGGCACGGTCTTTGTGGTGACCCTGCCCTATCTGCGCCTGCAGCACGCCGCCGGCGCCATCACCATGAGCGAGGAGGCATCATCATGAGCACAGCTATCTACCAAGCAATCGACCCGGCGGTGCTGATGCGCCTGGCTGGCGACCGCAGCACCTTCCGCGTGCTGGCGCAAACCTTCATGGAGCATGCGCCGGAGCTGTTCCGCCAGCTGGTCAGCGCCCTGCAGCGCGGCGATTATGCCGCCATTGGCCGCCTCAGCCACTCCCTCAAGGGCATGACCACCCTGGTCGGCGCCGACCGCCTGACCGCGCAGCTGCAGGCGCTGGAGGTGGCGGCGCGCAGCCAGCAGCCGGCAGAGACGCCGGAACTGGGCCGGCTGTTCATGCAAGTGCTAACGGAAGTGACGGCCAGCGTTGAGGATGACAGCATTGCCGCCTGAACCGGTGGTGGCCGCGGGCCCGGCGCCAGGCCAGCGCGCGGGCGGCAGCGCACGGCGGCTGGCGGCGCTGATCTGCGCCGGACTGCTGGCGCTGCTCGGCGCCAGCGTCGGCGCCTCCGGCTGGCTGCTGCGCGAGCATGAGATCGCGGACTGGCGACTGGACCTTGGCAACCTGAGCCAGGTGCTGGCGGAGAACGTCGCCCAGACCCTGGGCTCCGGCCACCTGATGCTCGATAGCCTGGCCGGCCTGGCGCACAGCAATACCGGCAACCTCGACAGCCTTGAGGTCCACCGCAGCATGCGCGACCAGGCCGCCATGCTGCCGCAAATCGCGGTCGCCGAAATCGTTGATGCGGCCGGCACAGTGCAGGCCTCCACGCGCGGTCATCCGGCGGTACCGGCCAGCGTCGCGCAGCGCGATTATTTTCGCTACCACCGCAGCCACGCAGTCGCGCAGCCCTATCTGAGCGCACCCGAGGCGGACCCGCGCGACGGCCGCCAGATTTTTTACCTGAGCCAGCGGCTCGACGATAGCCATGGCCGATTTGCCGGCGTGGCAGTGGTCGGGATCTCGGCCGCCTATCTGAGCGAGTCATTCCGTACCGCCAGCCTGAACGGGCAAGCGGCAATCGCGCTGTACCGGCAGGATGCCACGCTGCTGGCGCGCTGGCCGCTGGCGTCATCGGCGCTCGACATGCCGCGCCTCGCCAGCGGCAAGCAACACGATATCATCTACCTTGCGCCCGGCCGTGGCGCCGGCGCGGCGGCCGCCAGCCTGATTGCCGTACGCGCGGTGCGCGACTATCCGGTGCTGCTCAGCGCCAGCATCAGCGACCGCACCTTGTTCTCCGGCTGGCACACCAGCATGCGCCTGATCGGCGCTGTCGGCGCCGCCAGTGCGCTGGTCACACTGGCGGCATTCTGGCTGGTGGCGCGCTTGCTGGCCCGGCGCGAAAGCGACGCCAATCAGGCGCTGGCGCTCAAGGCGCGCGCGGACGAGGCCAACGCCGCCAAATCGCGCTTCCTGGCCATGATGAGCCATGAAATCCGCACGCCTATGAATGCGATACTGGGCATGTCCGAATTACTGCTCGATACCAAGCTCGACCCCAAGCAGCGCGGCTATGCCAACAACGTCCATCAGGGGACGGCCCAGCTACTGAACATCATCAACGACCTGCTGGACTTTTCGCGGCTTGAGGCCAATCGGATGCCGATCAGCCGTCAGCCATATGATCCGGGGCAGCTGGTGGCGCAAATGGTGGCCTTGCACCGCCCGGCCGCTGAACGCAAGGGCCTGCGGCTGCTGTACCGGTGCAGTGCACCGCCCGGGCAAGTCGAGGGCGACATCGGCGCCCTGCGCCAGATTCTGGGCAACTTGCTCGACAATGCGATTAAATTTACCTCCAGCGGTGAGGTCGAACTGAGCTTCAGCGCCCGTCCCGAGGGCGAGCAATGGCTGCTGCGATACCGGGTGCGCGATCAGGGCATCGGCATCGCCGCTGCGGCGCAGGCACAATTGTTCGAACCGTTCAGCCAGCCTGAACGCGATGCCAGTTACACCGGCACCGGGCTTGGGCTGGCGATTTGCCATCGGCTGGTTGGCTTGATGGGCGGCAGCATCACCTGCACCAGTGAGGCTGGCGCAGGGGCAAGCTTCAGCGTTGATATTCCCTCGCGCTACCTTAGCGTGCCGGCACCGGCACCGGCCCCCACACCAATCTCGCCAGCCGCGGGCAAGCGGGTGTTGCTGGTGGAAGACTCCGAAATGAACCGGCAACTGGCCTCCATCCTGCTGAAAAAACTCGACTGGGAAGTCGACGAGGCGCATGACGGCGCCCAGGCGCTGGCGGCGCTCGAGCGCGGCAGTTATGACATCGTACTCATGGATTGCATGATGCCGGTCATGGACGGTTATGAAGCGACGCGTCGCTTCCGCCTGTGGGAGCAGGCGCAAAACCGGCCACGTACCCCGGTGGTGGCACTGACCGCCAGCGCCATCGAGGGGGACCGCGAACGCTGTCTGGCAGCAGGCGCCGATGATTACCTGAGCAAGCCGTTCACCACCACGGCGTTCTCAACCATGCTGGCGCGCTGGCTGCCCTCAAATGATGCCGCAGAACAACATAAATAAACGATTTAATCAAATTAATTGATTTCATCAAATGTCAGTGGCATGATGGCTTCAACGCGGCAGGTGCCGCCATCTTCGGCTGGAGTCCATCATGTCTTTTGCAAAAAAACTGTACATCCTGATTTTCATTGCTGTCACGGGTCTGATCGCGCTGGGCGCAAGTGGCATGCTGCAGATTCGTTCCGTCTATGAGGCGGCGAACTACGCCAACGACAATTCTTTACCCAGCATTGAGCACCTCGACGATGCGGCGGAAGCCATGTTCCGCATGCGCATCCTGGTCTGGAAGCACATCGCCAGCGCCGCGCCGGCGGACAAGACCGCTGCTCTGCAAGATATTCGCGCGCACCAGCAACTTATTGCGGACGTACTGGCACAATATGAAAAAGAAGACCTGTCGGACGACCATGACCGCCAGTTGCTCCAGGACGACCGCGACAAATTGAACGCCTACTACGCGGCACGCGATGCCGTGCTGGCGCTGTCGACCGCGGACAATTTCGAGGATGCGCGTCATCAACAGATGGCGATCCAGAAAGAAATCGCCGCTGCGGACCAGGCTTTGCACGATCATCGCGCCTACAACATCAAGCTGGCAGACGCGGCGTCGCAGCAAGCCGCCGCGACGCGCAGCAACGCCATGCTGCTGTCGGGCACGATCGCCATCCTGATCACGCTGGGCGTGACGGCGGCGGGTGTGCTGCTGGTCCGCCAGCTGGTACGTGCCCTGCGCGACGCAGTGTCGCTGGCCGACGCGGTGGCCGGCGGCGACCTGACGGTGCGCGTCCAGAACAGCAGCAACGATGAAATCGGCCAGCTGCAGCGGGCACTGAGCCAGATGAGCGACAAGCTTACCGCCATCATCGGCGAAGTGCAGGACGGCGCCCACGCGATCCAGACCGCCTCCAGCGAAATCGCCAGCGGCAACATGGACCTGTCGGCCCGCACCGAACAGCAGGCCGGCGCGCTCGAGGAAACCGCATCCTCGATGGAGGAACTGACCAGCACCGTCCAGCACAACGCCGACAACGCACTGCAGGCGCGCCGGCTGGCCAGCGACGCCGCCGGCACCGCGCAGGAAGGCGGCCAGGTGGTGAGCCAGGTGGTCGACACCATGGCGGCCATCAGCGCCGCCTCCTCCCGCATCGTCGATATCATCAGCGTCATCGATGGCATCGCGTTCCAGACCAATATCCTGGCGCTGAATGCCGCTGTCGAGGCGGCGCGCGCCGGCGACCAGGGCCGCGGCTTTGCCGTGGTCGCCTCCGAAGTGCGCAGCCTGGCCCAGCGTTCGTCCGCAGCGGCCAAGGAAATCAAAGCGCTGATCGACGACTCGTCGGCCCGCGTACAGCAAGGCGGCGTGCTGGTGGCGCAGGCCGGTGGCGCAATGCAGCGCATCGTCGACAGCATCAACCGCGTGGCGGATGTGGTGGGCGAAATTTCCGAAGCCAGCGGTGAACAGAGCGACGGCATCCAGCAAATCAACCAGGCCGTCACCCAAATGGACGACATGACCCAGCAGAACGCAGCGCTGGTCGAGCAGTCCGCCGCCGCCGCGGTCGCCATGCGCGAGCAGGCCGATGCGCTGACCAGCCTGATGGGGCAATTCCGCCTGCCGGGTGGCGCACCCGCCCTGCCCGCGAAGGCGAAACCACACGCGCTGCGAGCGACGCGCAACCACCTGGCCTTGGCCTACGCCTGAGGCATCAAAGACCCTGCCGTTTGTCGAGTGTTTCTCCGCAAGAGTCCACTCCAACTGGCCTCAATGCAAAAAGGGCAGCCCACGGACTGCCGGTACTATGGCGCTTCGACCGGGATCACCGTCAGCTCGGCGGCGCTGGTCCAGCCGTTGTGCCAGACGTCGTCCAGCGCGGTGAAGCGGAAGTAACGGGCGCCGGTCGGCGCGAAGCGCACCTCCTGCAGGTCGGGATTGTTGCGCACGTTGGAGAACACGCCGCGCGCGACGGCGGTGTGCCATTGCGCGCCGTCCGCGCTGGTTTCGAAGCGGAAATGCTCGACCGTGCCGTTGAGCTGGCCGTCCTGGCGCGGCTGGTACACCAGGCCGGCGATGCGGTGCAACGCGCCCATGTCCACCGTGATCGCGTGCGGCAGCTGCGGGTCCGACGGCCACCGGGTTTCCCAGAACGTGGCCGGGTCGCCGTCGATGGCCAGCGCCGCGCTGTCGCGGTGTTGCTGCAGGTCGCCGCTGGCCACCGTCGTCACCTTCCAGCCGCGCGGCGACAGGCCGATGAAGTTGCGCGCGCCGATCACGCCCAGCCGGCCGTCCGGCAGCAGCCGCGCCGCCTTGACCAGGTTACTCCCGCCCAGCGCCAGCGGCGCCGTGTAGACCGGCGAATGGCGGCCGGGATCGCTGCCGTCGGTGGTGTAGACGATGCTGCCGCCGGCGGCATGGCTGATGCGCACGCTGCCGTCGGCGCCGCGGTCGGCGATCGCCGGCGGCAGCAGATCGGCCGACTGCAGGTACAGGCCGATCTCGGCCAGCGTCGGCGCCAGCCGCGCGCCGGTGATGCGCACGCGCACCCTGGACGCCGTCACCGGGGCCTCCAGCCGCAGCAGACGGCGATGCCCCACCGTGGTCAGCGCATCGCTGGCGACCGTCTTCGCGGCGACCCAGGCGGCGCCGTCCCAGGTCTCCAGCACGAACGCTTCGATGCGCTGGCCGCGCTGGTCCACCGCCTCCTGCAGCGACACCACGTCGAAGCGCGCCGGCTTGGGCAGGCGCAGCGTCAGCATGCCGTCGCTGCGGCCGGCGGCGGCCTCCCACCAGGTGTCGAGCTTGCCGTCGAGCGTCGCCGCCGCGCCGTGGCCGGGCGCGGCATGGTCGGCCTCGACCCTGGCGCCGACCGCCAGGTTGGTGGCAAAGGTGGCGCGCACCACCTCGGCCACCTGCGCCAGCGCCGTCACCTGGTCGTCCGGCAGCAAGCCGCGTTGGTCGGGCGACAGGTTCAGGATCAGGTTGCTGTTGCGGCCAATCGAGGCGTAGTAGATGTCGACCAGCTGCGCCACCGGGCGCGGCTTCTTGTTGGCGGCCCAGAACCACTGGCCGTTGGCCAGCGCGGTGACGTTGGTCTCGGCCGGATACCACCACAGGTGTGCGCCGGGCGTGAGGCGGGAACGCCCGCCCAAGTCGGCCGCCTGCATGTCCGGCCAGTCGAACTGGCCCGGCGCGGTGGGCAGCGGCACCACGCTCCATTCAGTGGTGCGGCCGTAGCCGCTCTCGGTGCCGACCCAGCGCACGTCCGGCCCCTTGCCCATGATGACCGCCTGCGGCTGCAGCTTGCGGATCAGGTCGTACCAGGCGGCGTAGTCGTAGCGCTCGGTCACGCTGGGGTCGGGGTTGGCGCCGTCGAACCAGACTTCGTGCACCGGGCCGTAGGCGGTCAGCAGCTCGTACAGCTGGTTGAGAAAGTAGCGGTTGTAGTCATCGACCTGGTAGCTGAAGGTGCCGAAACCCGGCGCCGGCGCGCGGCCCCTGGCCGGATCGCTCTTGAAGCTGGCCGGATCGGTGGGGATGGTGGACAGCCGCACGGCGCTGCCGTTGCCGTAGTAGCCGTCGGGGTTGGCCGGATTGGTGCGCAGCTGGTACAGGTCGGCCGGCGACAGGTAGATGCCCAGCTTGACGCCGGCGGCGCGCGCAGCGTCGGCCACTTCGCGCACCAGGTCGCCCTTGCCGCCGCGCCACGGGCTGGCCGCCGACGAGTGCGCGGTGTAGCGGCTCGGCCACATGGCGAAGCCGTCGTGGTGCTTGGCCACCAGCACCAGCATCTTGCCGTCGAACTGCTTGACGCTGCGCAGCCATTGGTTCGCGTCCAGCGCGCTGGGGTTGAAGATGGCCGGGTCTTCGCGTCCGCTGCCCCACTCCACCTGGTTGAAGGTGTTGACGCCGAAGTGCAGGAAGAAGGTGCGTTCCATGCGCATCCAGGCCGACTGGTTCGGGCGCGGCAGCACCTTGGCCGCTTTTTCGGCGATCACGGCGGCGCTGTCGCCGGCGGCGATGATGTGCTCGCTCGCATACGGGATCGGGCCGGCGGCGCCGGCCAGGCGTGGCAAGGTCAGCGCCAGCGCGATCGCCATGGTGGTCATGCGTTTCATATGGTTTCTCCGTGCCGCGCTCATTTGGACAGCAGCTCGACGCCGTACGGCGGCAGCACCAGCTTGCCGTTCCAGCGCTGGCCGGTCAGCATGCCGGCCATACTGCCGTCGATGCCGACTTCGCGCGGCTCGGTGGTGGTGTTGACGTACAACACCCTGCCCTCGACTTCGCGCGCGTAGACGCCGTCCGGTGTCGCCGGTCCCGGCTTGATCCCGAGGCTGGCGTACAGCTGGCGGTACAGCGGCCGCATCAGCTGCGGCTGGGCCGGCGTGGCGACGTAGATCGCCTGCCCCTTGCCGTACTGGTTGACGGTGACCGACGGCGGCATGCCCTCTGTTTTGGTGAAGCGCGCCAGCACCTGCGCGCTCGACGGCTCCAGCACCTCGTAATATGGGATGCTGCTCTTGATGTCCTCATCCCCGATGCGGGTGAGCAGCCCCTCGTCCTTGTAGAACTCGTTGGTGCGCAGGCCGAAGACGTCGCTCAGGCCGCCCGGCAACGGCGTGCCGTACCATTGGTTGCGGCCATCGACCTTGGCCGAATAAGCGGTCATGACGGCGGTGCCGCCGTCGGCGACGAATTTGCGGATCGCGTCCGTGCTGGCCTGGTCCAGCAGGTACATGCCGGGCACCACGAGCAGGCGGTAGCGGCTCAAGTCTTCGTGCGCAATATTGATCACGGCGACGTCGACATTATCCTTGAGCAGCGGTGCGAAGGCGTTGTGCGCCTGCGTCATGTACGGCGTGGTCAGGTAGGGCTTGACGGTGTTGGTCTGCTGCGAGCCGACCGGGTTGGTGGCCTGCATGTTGTCGAACGAGTAGGCGATGGCGACCTTGGGCTGGGTCATGCGCGGGAAGCCCAGTTTTTGCAGCTTGGCGAAATCGGCCGCGATGGTGGCGAACTCGCCCAGCTTCCAGGACGGCCGGTCGTCGTGGTCGAGCAGGCCGAACAGCGCCTGCTCCTCGCCGCCCAGATGGCTGTTGAAGGTCCACGCCAGCACCGACTGCGCGCCCAGCAGCAGGCCGAAATGGGCCCACATGCGCGAGCGTCCCTTGGTGCCGTAGTAGCCGGGACCGCCGGCGGTGAACTCGTTGAACCAGATCGGCGTGGACATGCCGGCCTTCATCATCAGCGCCTCGAAGCCGGCGCCAACCGGCTCGCCCGGATAGAAGCCCATGGCGCCGTAGTGGGCGTAGCGGCGGTAGCTCGACAGGTAGTCGAAGCCCTTGCGCCCGGCGCTGTCCCACAGGTTGGAGATGGCAGGCTTGTCGGGCGCGTTCTTTTGCCGCACCGCTTCCAGGTCGGCCAGCGTCTCGATGGTGACGTCGGACCAGTAGCGGCGCAGGTCGAGCTGGCGCTCGAACGGTCCGGGGCCCTCGGCGTAAGGCAGGCGCACCTCGTCCCAGTCGCCGATGCGGCGCGACCAGCGCTGCGTGGCCCAGGCCTGGTTCAGCGCGTCGAGGTTGCCGTACTTCTTCTTGAGCCAGACGATGAAGCGCTTGCGGTCGGCCTCGGAATACGACATGAAGCCGTTGCCGATCTCGTTGTCGAAGCCGATCGCCATTAGCGCCGGATGCCTGGCGTAGCGCCGCGTCAGCGTGTCGGCGAAGCGCTTCACCAGGCGCTTGTAGTCGGGATCGCTGATATTGTCCATGTAGCGCTCGGCCGGATCGAGGCGCGTGCCCTGCTGCGTGACCAGGTCGACGCCGGGATATTTGCGGTGCAGCCACAGCGGCGCCGGCAGGCCGGCGATGTCGAGGATGACCTTGATGCCGGCCGCATGCATCTGGTCCATGATCGCGTCGAAGCGCTGGAAGCTGAATTGGCCGTCGGCCGGCTCGAAATAATCCCACGACAGGTCGCCCATGCGCACCACCTTGAAGCCGGATTCGCGCATCAGCGCGATGTCGCGCGCGATCTGTTCGGCGCTGCGGTCGACCGGCTGGTAGCAGGTGCCGACGTACAGCTGGCCGGCACCCGGCCAGTCGGGATGCGGCGATGCCGGCGCGGCGGTCGCGCGCAGGGCGAGCAGCGCCAGCATCGACGCGGCGGCAAGGTGTTTGAAACGGGGGCGAAATGGCGGAAGCGCCGGTCGAACACGGGGCATGAAAAGGTCTCCTTGGTTGCCGTCTGATTATGGCGGTCATGGTAGCAGCGCCAACGCGCTGCGGCGTGCGTGCAAGGAGACTTGGAATATTTTGTACTGCGGGTTGGTGAATTTCATAAATCCACCAACGCTCGCGCCGTAGCGGGGAACGGCAGGCAAGGATAAAACAAAAAGGGCAGCCACATCGGCTGCCCTTCTTCATCTTGGAGCGGGAGAAGAGTCTCGAACTCTCGACCTCAACCTTGGCAAGGTTGCGCTCTACCAACTGAGCTACTCCCGCTGAGGAGCTTTGGAGGCGAGGATCGGAGTCGAACCGACCTAGACGGCTTTGCAGGCCGCTGCATAACCGCTTTGCTACCTCGCCAGAGGAAACATTTACTACGAGATAACAGCTGGTTACGCGCTGCAATCCGAAATTCTGGAGCGGGAGAAGAGTCTCGAACTCTCGACCTCAACCTTGGCAAGGTTGCGCTCTACCAACTGAGCTACTCCCGCATGGAGTTTGTACTGCTTTTACTACGAACACTCGCGTTTCCGAGGAAACTGGAGCGGGAGAAGAGCCTCGAACTCTCGACCTCAACCTTGGCAAGGTTGCGCTCTACCAACTGAGCTACTCCCGCATTTCGAGTCCAGCATATTAGCAGGTGACTGCTGTTTTTGCTAGTACTACTTGTTTTCGATGACTACGCTTGGAGCGGGAGAAGAGTCTCGAACTCTCGACCTCAACCTTGGCAAGGTTGCGCTCTACCAACTGAGCTACTCCCGCTTTGCTTCGTCGTCATCAACAACAGGCCAGCATTATAGAGGTTCTACAGAGGCTGTCAATGGTAAAAATTTGCTGAATGAAAAATATTGTTTATACGGTTAGAGCTGGCCCGACTTTTCCTTGATCAGCGGCCATGCCAGGCGCAGGTAGTAGAACATCGACCACACGGTCAGCACCGCCGCCACTTCCAGCAGGCGCGCGCCCCAGAACTGGCTGTCGACGGCGCCCCACAGCACGTCATGGAACAGCAGCAGCGGAATGGCGGTCATTTGCGCCGTGGTCTTGATCTTGCCCAGTGAGCTCACCGCCACCGACTTGGAAGCGCCGATCTGCGCCATCCACTCGCGCAGCGCCGAAATGGCGATCTCGCGGCCGATGATGATGAAGGACATCACGGCGTTGGCCCGATCCAGCTGCACCAGCACCAGCAAGGCGCCGGCCACCATCAGCTTGTCCGCTACCGGGTCGAGGAAGGCGCCGAAGGCCGAGGTCTGGTTCCAGCGGCGGGCCAGGAAGCCGTCAAACCAGTCGGTGACGGCGGCAACGATAAACACCAGCGTGGCCGCCAGATTCTGATCCGCCACCGGCAGCACAGTGGTGGGAAGGTAGTAGACACCCACCACCAGCGGAATCAGCGCAACGCGCAACCAGGTCAACAGAATCGGGATATTGAAAGGCATAAGCTCAAAATAAAGTGCGGCCATGAAAATGTGTAATGCGCCGCTAGTCTACCTTGACGCAGCACATTAAACCAGCACCGTAGAAGCCACGCCCGCTCAATGAAGCTGCTTGTAGATTTCCTCGGCCAGGGCGCTGGAGATGCCCTCCACGGTCTTGAGGTCTTCCACGCTGGCGTTCATCACGCCGCGCAGGCCGCCGAAGCGGGCCAGCAAGCGTTGCCGGCGCTTGGCGCCGATGCCTTCGATTTCCTCCAGGCGCGAGGTTTGGCGCGTCTTGGCGCGCTTGGCGCGCATGCCGGTGATGGCGAAGCGGTGCGCCTCGTCGCGGATTTGCGCGACCAGCATCAGCGCCGCCGATTCCTTGCCCAGTTCCTGCGATGGGCGGCCGTCGACGAACATCAGGGTCTCCAGGCCAACGCGGCGGCCCTCCCCTTTCGCCACACCGACGATCAAGCTGATGTCCAGCCCAAGTTCGGCAAACACCTGGCGCGCCATTTCGATCTGGCCCTTGCCGCCGTCGATCAGCACCACGTCCGGCATCACGCCGTCGCCGTTGGCGACCTTCTCGTAGCGGCGGTACAGCACTTGGCGCATGGCGGCGTAATCGTCGCCCGGCGTGATGTCGTTGATGTTGTAGCGGCGGTATTCGCCGTTCTGCATCTGGTGGTGATGGAACACCACGCACGAGGCCTGCGTCGCCTCGCCCTGCGTATGCGAGATGTCGAAGCATTCCACGCGCAGGGTGTCGATGTCCTCCGGTTCCAGCTGCAAGGCTTCGACCAGCGCGCGCGTGCGCGATTGCTGCGAGCCCTGCTCCGACAGCAGCCGCGCCAGCGAAATCTCGGCGCCCTTCTGCGCCAGCTCCAGCCACTTGCGGCGCTGATCCTGCGGCTGGAACACGAGGTTGATGCGGTGGCCGCACTGCTCCTGCAAGGCTTGAATCAAGGCCGGGTGATCGAATTCGATATTCAGGATCAGCGTGCCTGGGATGAATTTGTCCGCGTAGTGCTGGGCGAGGAAGGCCGACAGCACTTCCACTTCAATCGCGTTTTCCGCGATCGCTTCAGCGTCGCCGACGTGGGTCGGGAAGTAGGCACGGTCACCGAGGTGGCGGCCGCCGCGCACCATCGCCAGGTTGACGCAGGCGCGCCCGCCCTGCACCAGCACCGCGATGATGTCGACGTCGGCGTCGCCGGTGGTCTCCATGCTTTGCTGGTGCAGCACGCGCGATAGCGACTGGATCTGGTTGCGCACCGCCGCCGCCTGCTCGAATTTGAGGTCGGCCGCGTAGGCGTGCATTTTCTTTTCGAGGTCTTCCAGCACTTCGGACTGGCGGCCGCGCAGGAAGCGCGCGGCGTTTTCCACATCGAGCTTGTAGTCTTCCTTGCTGATCAAGTCCACGCACGGGCCGCTGCAACGGCCGATCTGGTTCAGCAGGCATGGGCGCGTGCGGTTGGCAAACACGCTCTCTTCGCAGGTGCGGATCTGGAACACCTTCTGCAAAATCTGCATCGATTCCTTGACCGCCCACGAGCTAGGGAAAGGCCCGAAGTACTGGTTCTTCTTGTCCACCGCGCCGCGGTAGTAGACCATGCGCGGCGCATCGCCGCCGGTGATTTTCAGGTACGGATACGATTTATCGTCGCGGAACAGGATGTTGAAGCGCGGGCTCAGTGCCTTGATCAGGTTATTCTCAAGGATCAGCGCTTCGGCTTCGCTATGGGTGACGGTGGTTTCGAGACGCGCAATGCGCTCGACCATCATGGCGATGCGCGGGCTGCTCAGGTTTTTCTGGAAATAGCTCGACACGCGCTTTTTCAGGTCGCGCGCCTTGCCGACGTAGAGGACTTTATCCTCGGCGTCGAAATAGCGGTACACGCCCGGCAGATTGGGCAGCTTGGCGACGGTGGCTAGTACTTTTTCGCGCGGATCGCTTACTTCTTCATTCACTTTTCCTGCTCCACGATGACGAAGGCGACCGCGTAGTCTTCCTCGTCGCTGACGGTGACTTGCGCCGACAGCTTATTCTTTTCCATGAATTCTTTCAGCACGCCGCTACAGACGATCATCGGCTTGCCGCTTGGGTGATTCAGCATCTGCGCGGCGGGCCACGTCATCGGCATGCGCATGCCCAGGCCGATGGCTTTCGAGAAGGCCTCCTTGGCCGCGAAACGCGTCGCCACGAAGCGGATGCCGCGCACCGGGTGCTTGGCCTTGCGCGCCAGGTACTTCTCAAACTCCTGCGGCCCCAAAATCTTTTTGGCAAAGCGATCGCCGCGTTTTGCCAGCGCCGCTTCAATGCGCGGAATTTTGCAGATGTCGGTGCCGATCCCGTAAATCATTGCGCGCCTCGGCCGAGGCGCGTAGACACCATGATGGCCTTCATCTCGCGCACGGCGTTTTCCCAGCCAACGAAGACGGAGTGCGCGACGATGGCATGGCCGATATTCAGTTCCGCGATTTCCGGGATGGCGGCAATCGCTTGCACGTTGGTGTAATGCAGGCCGTGGCCGGCGTTCACTTTCAGGCCTTTCGACACGCCATGCAGCACGCCGCGATAGATGCGTTCCAGTTCAGCGGTTTGCTCTGCGCCTTCGGTGTCGGCGTAACGGCCGGTGTGCAGTTCGATCACCGGCGCGCCGACGGCGGCGGTGGCGTCCATCTGCTCCGCTTCCGCATCGATGAACAGGCTGACGCGGATGCCTTCCGCTTGCAGCTGTTTCACTGCGCGCTCGACGGCGTTGTAGTTGCCGACGACATCGAGGCCGCCTTCGGTGGTGACTTCGGTGCGCTTTTCCGGCACCAGGCAAACGTCGGCCGGCCTGATTTTGCAGGCAAAGTCGATCATCTCCTGGGTAACAGCGGCTTCCAGATTCATGCGGGTCAGCAGCTTGGGCGCAAGCGCGATCACGTCGGCATCCTTGATGTGGCGGCGGTCTTCACGCAGGTGCAGCGTGATGCAGTCGGCGCCGGCCTGCTCGGCCAGCAGCGCGGCGCGGATCGGATCCGGGTACTGCGTGCCGCGCGCGTTGCGCAAGGTGGCGACGTGGTCGATGTTCACGCCCAAGTCGATGATGGTGCCGGATGGTTGCAGGAAGCTCATGGTTCTATTCTCGTTATAACTGGGACAGATCGATCAGGATCTGGCGGGTGTTCAATGGCGCGCCGTTCAAGTGGTGTGCGACCAGGAAGCGCATTAGCTGCTTGCTTTGGACTTGGGTGGCGACGTCTTCGTAATTTTCGCACTCCATGTCGAGCAGCGTTTTGCCTGCCACGCGCGGCCACGGGTCGGAGGCGCGCTCGGGACGTGGGCCGCGTTCGGGATCGACCACGTAGATCACGCCGGCTTGCACGGAGCGGCGCGTTTCAACGCAGCGCGTCAGGTCGGCGGCGACGCCTGTCTCTTTAAGTAAGGCCCGTTCGAATTTTCGCAAGACGATGGGCGCGGGTTCATTATGCGCCAACTGATTCAAGGTCGAGACGTAGTGGTCGAACAAGGCCGGATGCGCGTCGTCGCGGGCCAGCAGCTTGACCAGCAGTTCGTTCAGGTAGAAACCGCATAGCAGCGCGGTTTTCTCCAGCGGCAGCATGCCGCCTACCCATTCGGCGTCAGTCAGCGTGCGCAGTTCGGATTTGCCGACCCAGCTTGAGGACAGGGGCTGGAAGGTTTGCAGCACGCCGCGCAGTTGCGAGTGGGGCCGTTTCGCGCCCTTGGCGATCAAGGCCACGCGGCCGAAGTCGCGCGTGAACAGGTCGATAATCAGGCTGGTTTCTTTGTAGGGATAGCTGTGCAGGACGAAGGCCGGCTGGCCGGCGACCTTGGTGCCGACGGTGCGCTCGCGCGATGATGCGCGTGGCCGTTTGGCCGGCGCTGCGGCAGTTGCCGCAGGCGCGCCAGCGTCCACCGGCGCCGCTGCTGGCGGCGCGTCCAAGGTGGCGTCTGGCGTGGTGGACATGCTGGTGTGGGCGGCCCGCTTACTCGTAGCCGTAGGCGCGCAGACCTGCTTCGTTATCAGCCCAGCCGGATTTCACTTTCACCCATATCTCAAGGTAAACCGGGCCGCCGAACAGTTTTTCCATGTCCAGGCGCGCCTGGGTGGAGACTTCTTTCAGGCGGACGCCCTTGTTCCCGATGATCATCGACTTGTGGGTGTCGCGTTCGACCAGGATGGCGGCAAACACGCGGCGCAGCTCACCTTCCTGCTCGAACTTCTCGATCAGCACCGTGCTGGTGTACGGCAGCTCGTCGCCGACAAAGCGGAACAGCTTCTCGCGCACGATTTCCGACGCCATGAATTTTTCCGAACGGTCGGTGATATCGTCGGCATCGAAGATGGCCTCGTTCTCCGGCAAGAGCTTCTTCAGTTCTTTTTCCAGGCCATCGAGCTGGAAGCGCAGCTTGGCCGATACCGGCACGATGGCCGCGAAATTGAACTTGGACGCCACTTGCTGCGCGAACGGCATCAGCGCTGCCTTGTCCTTCACGCGGTCGGCCTTGTTGATCACCAGGATCACCGGCACTTCGGTCGGCAGCAGATCCAGCACTTGCTGATCGGCCGGGCCGAAGGTGCCCGCTTCGATCACGAACACGATCACGTCCGACGAGATCAGGGTGTTGGTGACGGTCTTGTTGAGCGTCTTGTTCAGCGCATTGGCGTGGCGGGTCTGGAAGCCCGGCGTATCGACGTAAATGAACTGGGCGTCGTCGTAGGTCTGGATGCCGGTAATGCGGTGGCGCGTGGTCTGCGCCTTGCGCGAGGTGATGCTGACCTTGGCGCCAATCAGCGTATTCATCAGCGTGGACTTGCCGACGTTAGGGCGGCCCACAATAGCGATGTAGCCGCAACGGAAGTTGCTGGCAGAGGTCTGTTCGGTGGTCATGATGTTCTCTTATTATTTGTTGGCGGCCTTAGCCGAGGAGCTCGGCTGTTCCTGCACGGTGGCGATGCCGGCCAGCTTGAGCTGGGCGGCGCGCGGCTTGGACTTGCGGGCCGCTGCCGGCGCTTTTTGCACGGCTTGTTCAGCGGCGGCCAAGGCCAGCTTGGCGGCTGCCTGTTCGCCGGCGCGGCGGCTGCCGCCACGGCCGAACACCTGGATGCCCAGCTTGGGCACCAGGCATTCGATTTCAAATTCCTGGCTGTGCGCGGCGCCGTGGGTGGCGATCACATTGTATTGCGGCAGCGAGATTTTTTTCGCTTGCAGGAATTCCTGCAGCAGGGTTTTGGCGTCCTTGCCCAGGGTCTGCGGATCAACCGAATCCAGGATCGGGATGTAGAACGAGCGGATCACGTCGCGCGCCGGGTTGAAGCCGCCGTCGAGGTAGATCGCGCCCAGCAGTGCTTCCAGCGTGTCGGCCAGGATCGACGGACGGCGGAAGCCGCCCGATTTCAACTCGCCCTCGCCCAGGCGCAGGAACTGCGACAGCTCCAGCTTTTGGGCGATTTCAAACAGCGACTGCTGCTTGACCAGGTTGGCGCGCAGGCGCGACAAATCGCCTTCGTCGATTTCCAGGTAGCGGTCGTACAGGATGGACGCCACCACGCAGTTCAGGATCGAGTCGCCAAGGAACTCCAGCCGTTCGTTATGCACACTGCTATGGCTACGGTGCGTCAGGGCCTGCTGTAAAAGACCAGCATCCTGGAACGTGTAGCCTAAACGAGTTTGCAATAACTGGAGATTCATCAGCGGTTTCTTTATTGGGTTTTCGCGGGGGCGGCGCCGCCTTTGGCGGTGGTGCCTTCATATTCAAGCAATAAGCTGGCCGGTCCGACCAGCGGGATTTTCTTTTCGTAGGCGAAGCTGACTTCGAATTCGTTGTTCACTTTTTCGATGACCAAGTCGCGGCCGGTGATCGAGGTCACGTAGCCGCTGACGGCGCTGGCGTCGAAGGCCTTCTGGATCTCGACCACGGAGCCACCGGTCGCTTTCGCGCTCACGATGGCGTTCTGGATCGCACGGTACTCGGTGTAGGTGGGGACGATTTTCAGCCCCAGCACCAGCACAAAGCCCACCAGCGCCAAAGCGAAGATCAAGCCAACCAGCGAAATACCATCCTGCCGTTTTTGCATCTTAGTCCCTTTCGAGCCTGCGCACAGAATTAGTGAATGCTGCCGATACGGCGCAGATTACCCAAATTCATCCAAACGAAAAATGCTTTTCCAACAATATTCTTATCCGGGACAAAGCCCCAGTAGCGGCTGTCCGCGCTGTTGTCGCGGTTGTCGCCCATCATGAAGTAATTGCCTGCTGGAACTACGCAGGTAAAGCCTTCATAGCGGTAGGTGCAGGCCTCGTTGTTCGGGAAGGCCAGCACGCCCTCGCGCTTGTAGGTCGGGTCTTCCGCGTTGTTCAGGATGCGATGGCTGACGCCGGTCAGGTTTTCCTGATATTGCTTGCGGTAAACCAGCTTCTCGTCATCGAGGTAGTCATCCATGGCGGTGTACTTCACTTCTACGCCGTTCACGGTTAAGCGCTTGTTTTCATACGTGATTTTATCACCCGGCACGCCAATGACGCGCTTGATGTAATCCTGACTCATATCCAGCGGATATTTGAACACCATCACGTCGCCGCGCTGCGGGTCGTTGATCTGCACGATCTTCTTGTTGATCACCGGCAGGCGGATGCCGTAGGTGAACTTGTTCACGAGGATCAGGTCGCCCACCAGCAGGGTCGGCACCATCGAAGTCGACGGGATCTTGAATGGCTCGTACAGGAACGAGCGCAGGAAGAACACCAGCGCGATCACCGGGAAGAAGCTGCCCGAGTACTCGATCCACGTCGGCTGGCGCAGGATGCCTGCTTCCAGCTGGGCGCGGTTGCCGCTGTTGTCGACCTTGATGCCGTCGGCAGTCAGCTTGGCGTTGCGGGCGTCGTACTCGGCCAGCGCGCGGTCGGCCGCAGCACGGCGCTGCTTGGCCAAATAAAACACATCCAGAAACCAGATCACGCCCGTGATGACCATCAGCACGAACAGGATTAATGCAAAGTTACCTAAGATGACTTGCAGGTTCATTTCTCGTCCACTTGTAAGATAGCCAGGAACGCTTCTTGTGGAATCTCGACCGAGCCCACTTGCTTCATGCGTTTTTTACCGGCTTTTTGTTTCTCCAGCAGTTTCTTCTTACGGCTGACGTCACCGCCGTAGCACTTGGCCAGCACGTTCTTGCGCAGCGCCTTCACGTTTTCACGCGAGATCACGTTGACGCCAATGGCGGCCTGGATCGCCACGTCAAACATCTGGCGTGGAATCAGTTCGCGCATCTTGGCAGCCACCTGGCGGCCGCGGTAGGCCGAGTTGGAGCGGTGGACGATAATCGCCAGCGCGTCAACTTTGTCGCCGTTGATCAGCATATCGACCTTGACCACGTCCGAGGCACGGTATTCCTTGAACTCGTAGTCCATCGAGGCGTAGCCGCGCGAGGTCGACTTCAGCTTGTCGAAGAAGTCCAGCACGATCTCGCCCATCGGCATTTCGTAGATCAGCTTGACCTGGCGGCCGTGGTAGCTCATGTCCATCTGCACGCCGCGCTTGGCGATACACAGGGTAATCACCGAGCCCACGTACTCTTGCGGCATGTACAGGTTGACCGTGACGATAGGTTCGCGGATTTCGTTGATCTTGGTGTTTTCCGGCATGCGCGATGGGTTGTCCACCTTGACGATGGAGCCGTCGCGCATTTCCACCTCGTACACCACGGTCGGCGCGGTGGTGATCAGGTCCTGGTCGAACTCGCGCTCCAGGCGCTCCTGCACGATTTCCATGTGCAGCAGGCCGAGGAAGCCGCAGCGGAAGCCGAAGCCCAGCGCCTGCGACACTTCCGGCTCGTACATCAGGGCGGCGTCGTTCAGTTTCAGTTTTTCCAGCGCGTCGCGCAGCGCGTCGTACTGGTTGGCTTCGACCGGGAATAGGCCGGCGAACACCTGCGGCTGGACTTCCTTGAAGCCCGGCAGCGGCGCCGGCGCAGGGGCCGATGCCAGGGTGATGGTGTCGCCCACGCGCGCGGCTTTCAGTTCCTTGATGCCGGCGATGACGAAGCCCACCTGGCCGGCGGTCAGCTGCGGCAGCGACACCGAGCGCGGCGAGAAGATACCGATATCTTCCACCAGCTGCACCGATTCGGTAGCCATCAGTTTGATCTTGTCCTTTGGTTTCAGGGTACCGTTGACCACGCGCACCAGCATTACCACGCCGACGTAGGCGTCATACCAGGAGTCGATGATCAGCGCCTGCAGCGGCGCGGTGGCGTCGCCCTTCGGCGGCGGCACCTTGGCAATGATCGATTCCAGCACGTCTTCCACGCCCAGGCCGGTCTTGGCCGAGCATTGGACGGCGTCGCCGGCCTCGATGCCGATCACGTCCTCGATTTCCTTGATGGCATTCGGTGGATCGGCGTTCGGCAGGTCGATCTTGTTCAGCACCGGCACCACTTCCACGCCGAGATCCAGCGCGGTGTAGCAGTTGGCCACGGTCTGGGCTTCCACGCCTTGCGAGGCGTCAACCACCAGCAGCGCGCCTTCGCAGGCCGACAGCGAGCGCGACACTTCGTACGAGAAGTCGACGTGGCCCGGGGTATCGATCAGATTCAGGTTGTAGACCACGCCATCGCGGGCCTTGTATTGCAGGGCGGCGGTTTGCGCTTTGATCGTAATGCCGCGTTCGCGCTCGAGGTCCATCGAGTCGAGCACTTGCGCCTCCATCTCGCGGTCGGACAGGCCGCCGCACAGCTGAATAATGCGGTCTGCCAGCGTCGATTTGCCGTGGTCGATGTGGGCGATGATGGAGAAATTACGTATGTTATTCATTAACAAAAATTCAAAAACGGGTTTGAAACGACGGATGCACAATACAAAAAAGCGCTCCGAACGGGGGCTATGCCCTGACGAGCGCCTTGTGGAAATATGATTTGCCCCGGCATTTTACCGGATTTCAGAGTGGAAAGCCCGATTTATGCCACGAGAAATGCAGTTTTGCCTAGGATTGCAGCAGCAGCCGCACTTTGGCTTCGTCCAGGAAGTAGTGGCACAGCTCCGGTTGCGCCAGATCGGCGAACAGAACCGGCACCAGTTCATCGTACTTGGCCAGCAACGCGGGGTCGCCGGCCTGGTCGATATCGATGACATTGACGGTGAACGGCCGCTGCGGCGTTTGCAGCCGCAGCAGCGCGTCCAGCATGTCATGGCACAAATGGCAATAACTGCGGGAATACAGCGTGAATTGCACGTTGCCTTATTTCGCGCTTGGGCGCAGCGAGATGAAGCGCGTGGTATCGTCGCGGCGCACCAGCAGCACCGACGGCTTCTTCGGATCGAGCTTGGCCACGGCCGCGTTGAACTGCTTGGCGTCCTTGATCTCGATGTTGTTCAGCTGCAGCAGCACGTCGCCCTCTTCCAGCTGGGCGCCGGCCGCCACGCCTTCTGCCGAATCCACCACCACGCCGCCGCTCACGCCCAGCTCTTTCTTCTGCTCGGCCGTCAGGTCGCTCACTTTCAGGCCCAGCGCATTGGCTTTGTTGGCTTCCGGCTCAGCCTTGCCGCCCTTGCCTTTGCCGCCCTTGGCCGGCTTGTCGCCATCGAGCTCGACCACCGTGACCGGCAGCGTCAGCTCGGCGCCCTTGCGCCAGAGGGTCACCGTGGCTTTGCTGTCGAGCGCAGTCTCACCCACCAGGCGCGGCAGGTCGGACGAACGGTTCACTTGCTTGCCGTTGAATTTGAGGATGATGTCGCCCGCCTTGATGCCGGCCTTGTCGGCAGGGCCGCCCGGCTCCACCAGCGACACCTCCGCGCCCTGCGCCGATTTCAGGCCCAGCGACTCGGCCACTTCCTTGCTGACTTCGCCGATCTGCACGCCAATGCGGCCGCGCGTGACCTTGCCGTTTTTCTTCAACTGATCCGACACCCGGATCGCCTCGTTGATCGGCACCGCGAACGAAATACCGTTCGAGCCGCCCGACAAGGTGGCGATCTGCGAGTTAATGCCAATCACCTCGCCACGCATATTGATCAGCGGGCCGCCCGAGTTGCCGGGATTGACCGCCACGTCGCTCTGGATCAGCGGCAGGTATTCGCCGGTATCGCGCGCCTTGGCCGAGATGATGCCGGCGGTGACCGTGTTTTCCAGGTTAAACGGCGAGCCGATGGCAATCACCCACTCGCCGGCGCGGATCTTGTCCGAATCGCCCATCACGAGGAATGGCAGCTTCTCGCCTTCGATTTTCAGTACCGCCACGTCGGTGCGGGTGTCGGCGCCCAGTACCTTGGCCTTGAACTCGCGCTTGTCGGTCAGGGTGACGAAAACTTCGTCGGCGCCATCGACCACGTGGGCATTGGTCAGCACGTAGCCGTCGGCCGACAAGATGAAGCCGGAACCGACGCCGCGGTTCACCGGCTCGTCGGACGGCGCCTGGCGGCGCTGGCCACGGCCCTGCGGCCCCGGCACCTGGCCGCCGAAGAAGCGGCGCAGCAGTTCTTGCATCTCATCGTCGCCCGGCAGGCCGTTGGCGCGGTTGCTTTGCTTCGGACGCTCGGTGGTGCGGATATTCACCACCGCCGGGCCGACGCGGTCGACCAGGTCGGCAAAGTCCGGCAGGCCGATCACCGCGCCGGTGACCGGCGAGGCCGCCGTGGCAGGCGACATGCCCAAGGACATCCATAAGCTTGCGCCGAGTACCAGCGCGGACAGAGTTTTACTACCAGCAGTGAAGTTATTTTTCATGGAAAGTATTGTTCTCTAAAAGTTCGGGATGCATGCCCTCCCCCGTCGATGCGGTGAGCGCGCGACGTGAGGCTAGCACATGGTAAGCGAAAAGTCGCTAGGCCGGATGCGCAGCATGATTATAGAGGGGTTGCGCTTAAGGAAGAATGATGGCGTCGGCCGGCTCTTCCGGGGCGGCGGCCAAGGCCGGCTCGGCGTCCAGCGCGGCCTTTAACCGGGCGTTGAAGCCCTCGCTGGGCTCGCTGCAAGGGGTGTTGCGCAGCACGTCGCCGGCCAAGTGGTAGGCGCGCCACGCGGCCTGCCCCTCGGGCGTATCGAGCGCGGCAAAGGCCAGCTCACGCTCGCTGTCCGACAATTCACCGTCGGCCAGCGCCGAGATGTGTTCGTGCAGTCTTTTTTGCGTATCCATCGCGTATCCCGCCATGTCAAAACCAGTCCGCCCTTTTGCCGGACGCCAACAGCTCTTGCATCATTGCCGCCTTACCAGCGCTTGTCAACCGGCATATCGAGCAAGGGCCGCAATTTGTCTGCAATCACCTCACGCGCGCGGAAGATGCGGCTGCGCACGGTGCCGATCGGGCAGGCCATGATGTCTGAAATTTCCTCGTAGCTCAGGCCTTCGATCTCGCGCAACGCAATGGCGGTGCGCAGGTCGACCGGCAGCGAGTCCATGGCTGCGTTGACGGTCTGGGCGATCTGCTTGCTGGCCAACATGGACTCCGGCGTATTGATGTCGCGCAGATACTCGCCATCGTTAAAGCTTTCCGCCAGCTCGCTATCGGCATCGGTGGAAGTCGGCATGCGCCTGCCCTGCGTCGCCAAAGAGTTTTTGGCGGTGTTGATGCCGATACGGTACAGCCACGTGTAGAAGGCCGAATCGCCACGGAAATGCCGCAACGCCCGGTATGCCTTGATAAAGGTCTCCTGCACCACGTCCTCCGCTTCTGTAGGGTCGTGCACGATGCGCGACAACAAGCGCATGAGCCGGCGCTGATACTTCGCCACCAGCAAATCAAACGCCTGCTTATCGCCATCACGGACCCGCTCGACCAGCAACTGGTCGCACTCGCGTTCTGTCGTCACTCCTGCATTCCTCGGTGGCCTGCAGCGCTGCTGATTCGTCTAGCCATATGCTATAGAGTTAGCCCGCTGCAAGAAGTTCACACTGCCGGCGTGTTTATTTGGGCGCGCGCAGCGGCGCGGCATGCCAGCGCCACAGTGCGCCACTGCTGGCGCGCCACGCAGTCCGGCAACACCGTCAGCAACTGCACCCGGCCGGTCTCGTCCTGCAGGCGCAGCAACAGCAGGCGCGGCCACAAGGTGGAACCGCCTAGCCATTGCATCGTTGCGCCGTTGTGCTGGTATAACGCCAGCCGCAACAGTCCGACACCGGATATATCAAGCCGATGTGCAATAGCCGATGGACGCCCGAACCGCCAA
This sequence comes from Duganella rivi, assembly GCF_009857435.1. GTDB lineage: Bacteria > Pseudomonadota > Gammaproteobacteria > Burkholderiales > Burkholderiaceae_D > Rugamonas > Rugamonas rivi. The sequence continues at coordinate 614,552 of NZ_WWCK01000002.1, read as the reverse complement.
CCCAGCGCGCCCGCCAGCAAACACAGCAACGGCGCCACACTGCCGGAGCAGATCGCCGCTGACGCCATCACGCAACAACACAGCCCGGCGTGCGCAAGACGCAGGCCGCGCGAGGGGCGAACGATGACAGACACCGCAATCGACATGACGGCAGCACCACAAACACATGAATTTAAAAACGGGGGAAAAACTATGTGGAAGCGCCAGCCAATAAAAAATAAAGGCTGGGCAATTCAGGCGCCGGCGAGTGCCGGCGCCGAATTCTCGCTCACCATGTTTGGACTAGGTGAGCAGAGAATTGGTTCAAACTATTTTAAGGTTGGGCCAAAATGAGCGCAGCTAGGCGCGGCGGCGAAGACAGTGCGTTAGCACGGCGAGCCGCCGCAACGACGCGGCGGTCTTTTTGGCACGACCTTAGATCTTACCGAAGACTAAACTGCCATTGGTGCCCCCAAAGCCGAACGAGTTTTTGACTGCATACTCGATCTTCATATCGCGGGCCACATTGGCGCAGAAGTCCAGGTCGCAAGCCGGATCCTGGTTGAAGATGTTAATGGTCGGCGGCGACTTTTGATGGTGCACCGCCAGTACCGTAAACACCGACTCCAGGCCGCCTGCGCCGCCCAGCAAGTGGCCGGTCATCGACTTGGTCGAATTGACCACCAGCTTCTTGGCGTGATCGCCGAAAGTGCGCTTGATGCCCTGCACTTCCGCCACGTCGCCTTGCGGCGTCGAGGTACCGTGCGCATTCACATACTGCACCTGGTCTGGATTGATGCCGGCGTTGGCCAGCGCGGCTTGCGCCGACTTGCTGCCACCGCTGCCATCTTCCAGAGGCGAGGTCATGTGATACGCATCCGCGCTCATGCCGAAGCCGACCACTTCAGCGTAGATCTTGGCGCCGCGCGCCTTGGCGTGCTCGTACTCTTCGAGCACCATCACACCGGCGCCTTCGCCCAGCACGAAACCATCGCGGTCCTGATCCCATGGACGGGATGCAGCAGCCGGATCGTCGTTGCGCGACGACAGCGCCTTGGCCGAGGCGAAACCGCCCAGGCCCAGCGGCGACACGGTCGATTCCGCGCCACCGGCCACCATCACATCCGCATCGCCGTACTCGATCAAGCGAGCAGCGGCGCCGATGCAATGCAGGCCGGTGGTGCAAGCCGTGACGATCGACAGGTTAGGACCACGCATGCCGTACTTGATCGACAGGTTGCCCGAGATCATATTGATGATCGAGGCAGGCACGAAGAACGGCGAGATACGGCGCGGACCGCGCTTGTCGTAATCTTCCTTCTGTTCTTCGATCATCGGCAGGCCGCCGATACCGGAACCGACGATCACGCCGATACGGTCGGCGTTAGCTTCAGTAACGGTCAGGCCGGAGTCTTCCACGGCCTGGATGCTGGCCGCCATGCCGTAATGGATGAAGGTATCCATGTGGCGGGCTTCTTTCGCCGAGATGTAATTCTCGATGTTGAAGCCTTTCACTTCGCCGGCAAAGCGGGTGCTGAAAGCTGTTGCGTCAAACTTGGTGATGTTGGCGATACCGGATTTACCCTCAAGGGCAGCGCTCCACGTTTCGGCAATGTTATTGCCGATCGGGGAAACGGCGCCGAGGCCGGTCACGACAACACGACGGTTTTTAGAACCTCTCAAGCGATTCTCCTAGAGTCGATCGGGGCAGAAATTACGCCTTGACGTGAGCGGTAGCGTAGTCGATCGCTTGCTGCACGGTGGTGATTTTTTCTGCTTGTTCGTCAGGGATTTCCATTTCGAACTCGTCTTCCAGTGCCATCACCAGTTCAACGGTGTCCAGCGAGTCAGCGCCCAGATCGTCAACGAACGACGATTCGGTTTTGATGTCTGCTTCGGCGACGCCCAGTTGTTCAGCGACGATTTTCTTTACGCGTTGTTCGATATCCGACATGTTATGGCTCCATTTTGTTTGTTACGGAAAGCGCGCATTTTATCAGGTTTGCGCGCCGAAAAACTAATTTCAGTGTCTGCTGCTAAATATACTGAAATACCTACTAAAAGATTTGAATGGGCTTTATTTTAAGCCCATTTTCATCAGTTCATATACATACCGCCATTCACGTGGAGGGTGGTGCCGGTAATATAAGCGGCTTGCGGCGACGCCAGGAAGGCGACCGCTGCGGCGATATCCTCTGGCTTGCCGAGGCGCGCCAGCGGAATCTGAGTCAGCAAGGCGGCGTGCTGTTCTTCGCCCAGCGCCTTGGTCATATCGGTGTCGATAAAGCCCGGCGCCACGCTGTTGACGGTGATGTTGCGGCTGCCGATTTCACGCGCCAGCGCGCGGGTCATGCCTTCCACGCCGGCTTTCGCGGCAGCGTAGTTCATCTGGCCCGGATTGCCCGACGAGGCCACCACCGAGGTGATGTTGATGATGCGGCCAGCCTTGGCCTTCATCATGCCGCGCAGCACGGCGCGCGACAGGCGGCCGACCGAGTTCAGGTTGGTGGCGATGACGTTTTCCCACTCTTCGTCTTTCATGCGCATCGCCAGTTGATCCTGGGTGATGCCGGCGTTGTTGACCAGGATGGCAACTGCGCCGTAGGTTTTGCTGATGTCGTCGATGATGGCAGCGCACGCTTCGGCATTGGTGACGTTCAGCACCATGCCCTTGCCTGCTTCCGCGCCGATCTCGGCGAGGTAGGCGGAAATCGCTTCCGCGCCAGCCTCGGTGGTGGCGGTGCCGATCACGCGCGCGCCCTGGCGGGCCAGCTCTTGTGCAATGGCCTTGCCGATGCCGCGCGATGCGCCCGTTACCAGGGCGACTTGATTTGCTAAAGTCATGTAAGTCCTTCTACGGTAAATTCTGAGTGTGCCTGAATGCGCAAGCGCTTATTTGAGTTCGCTCAATACGCGTTCCAGCGTGGCTTGATCGTAAATCGCGTCGCCGATCAGGTTGCCGTCGATGCGCTTGGTCAAGCCCATCAGCACCTTGCCCGGGCCGCATTCGACCAGCTTGGCGACGCCGTCGGCGGCCATCTTTTGCACGGTTTCCACCCAGCGCACCGGCGCGGCCGCCTGGCGCACCAGCGCATCCTTGATGGCGGCCGGATCGTTCAGCACCGCCACGTCGACGTTGTTGATCAGCGGGATTTGCGGCGCCGAGAAGGTGATGCCTGCCAGGTAGTCGCGCAGGCGGTCCGACGCCGGCTTCAGCAGCGACGAGTGGAACGGCGCCGACACCGGCAGTTTCATGGCGCGCTTGGCGCCCTTGGCCTTGGCGATTTCGCAGGCGCGCTCAACGGCGGCGGTTTCACCGGCGATCACCACTTGCGCAGGCGCGTTGAAGTTGACGGCTTCCACCACACCACCGGCGGCAGCGGCTTCGGTGCACGAGGCGCGGACGTCGTCATCCGACAGGCCCAACACCACGGCCATGGTGCCCTGGCCGACCGGCACGGCTTCCTGCATGGCTTGCGCGCGGAAGCGCACCAGCGGCACAGCGTCTTTGAACGAGATTACGCCGGCAGCCACCAGCGCCGAGTATTCACCCAGGCTGTGGCCAGCCACCACCGACGGCACGGCGCCGCCGGCAGCGATGTAGGCGCGGTACGCGGCCACGGCTGCGGTCAGCATGACCGGCTGGGTGTTGGTGGTCAGATCCAGCTCTTCTTTCGGGCCTTCGGCCATCAGCTTGCCGATGTCGAAGCCGAGGGCGTCGGACGCTTCAGCAATGGTCTGGGCGACTACCGGATTGCCGGCAAAGCCGTCCATCATCGCAATCGCTTGCGAACCTTGGCCAGGGAATACAAAAGCAAATTTAGTCATAACTTCATCCATCTCTTTTATTATTGGCTGCAAAGCTAACATCCAAACATGACAGCCTTGCTACCGTTGAGTCCGTTAGAACTCTAATTCTAATTCAGCTTAAAACTTCGCCAGAACTGCGCCCCAGGTAAAGCCGCCACCCACGCCTTCCATCATGATGTTCTGACCGCGTTGCACACGACCGTCGCGTACGGCAGCGTCCAGCGCCAGCGGAATCGATGCAGCCGAGGTGTTACCGTGCTGATCCACCGTGACCACCATTTTTTCCATTGGCAGGCCCAGCTTCTTAGCGGTGCCGCTCATGATGCGCAGGTTGGCCTGGTGCGGGATCAGCCAGTCGATCTGCTCCGCTTTCATATTGGCTTTTTCCAGCGCCTCGTCAGCGACTTTCGCCAGCACCGATACGGCCAGCTTGAACACCGCCGGGCCATCCATGTACAGGTAAGCCTCGCCGGCGGTCGCACCGCTAAAGGTGTTCGGCATGCACAGGATGCTCGACTGGCTGCCGTCAGCGTGCAAGGCCGTCGACAGGATGCCCGGCTCTTGCGATGCAGTCAGCACCACGGCGCCAGCGCCATCGCCGAACAGCACGCAGGTGGTACGGTCTTTGAAATCGAGAATGCGGGAGAACACTTCAGCGCCGATCACCAGCACATTTTTATGCACGCCAGCGCGGATGAAAGCGTCTGCGGTCGACAGCGCGTAGACGAAGCCGCTGCACACGGCTTGCACATCCACGGCCGCGCCGTTGTTGGTGATGCCCAGCTTTTGCTGCACGATGCAGGCGGTGCTTGGGAAGCTGCCGAAGAAATCCGGCGTCGAGCTGGCCACGATGATCAGGTCGATATCGTTAGGCTGCATGCCAGCCATGGCTAGCGCATTGTTGGCGGCGTTGACCGCCAGGTCCGACGATTTTTGATCAGGCGCAGCGAAGTGGCGCGCCGCGATACCGCTGCGGCTGACGATCCACTCGTCCGATGTCTCAATGCCCTTGGCAGCGAGTTGATCAGCCAGTTCCTGGTTGGTCACGCGCTTTGCCGGCAGATAGCTGCCGGTGCCGATAATTTTGCTATACAAAGTCATGCCGTTCTACCGTCCACTAAATAGTTGAGCTTGGTACTTCCGGGGTCTCGGTGTTGCGCGGCATGAGCTCAGTGATCAGCGTCGAGATATGCGGCAACACGTCATTTTTTGCAGCATCATACGCTCGCTTGATCGCCCATTCAAAGGAATATGCATCGGCGCCGCCATGGCTCTTGAACACCAGGCCGCGCAAACCCAGCAAACTCGCGCCGTTGTAACGCGACGGCGACAGGCGTTTTTTGATGTTATTCAGGGCGCCGCGACCGATCAGTGCGCTCAGGATGGTCAGCGGATTGCGGGTGAATTCCGACTTGACGGTGTCGGCGAAGAAGCGCGCAACGCCCTCCACTGCCTTCAGCGTGACATTGCCGGTAAAGCCGTCGCACACCACCAGGTCGGTGGTGCCTTTGAAGATATCGTTGCCTTCCACGTTGCCGTAGAAGTTCAGTGCGCCGCGCTCGTGATCGAGTTGCAGCAGCTTGCTGGTGGCCTTGACCACGTCGTTGCCCTTGATGTCTTCGGTGCCGACGTTGAGCAGGCCGATGGTCGGACGCGCGATGTTTTCCATGGCCGACACCAGCACCGAGCCCATGATGGCAAACTGGTGCAAGTGGTGCGGCTCGCAATCGACGTTGGCGCCCAGATCCAGCATATAGGTCGGGCCGCCCTTTTGGTTCGGCATGATGCTGCAAATCGCCGGGCGGTCGACGCCGCTCATGGTTTTCAGTACGTAGCGGGCGACCGCCATCAGCGCGCCGGTATTGCCGGCCGAGACGGAGGCCTGGGCCTTGCCGTCTTTCACTTGCTCGATGGCGACGCGCATCGACGAATCCTTCTTGCGGCGCAGGGCCACTTCCAGCGGATCGTCCATGGTGACTTGTTCGGAGGCGTGCACGATGCTCAGGCGCGGGTGCGCGTCGGCATGGTGTTTCTTCAGTTCGGCGCGGATGACGTCTTCGAGACCGACCAGGATCAGTTCGGCTTCAGGCTCGCGTTGAACGAAGGAGACAGCTGCGGGAATAGTGACCGAGGGGCCATGATCGCCACCCATGCAGTCGATAGAAATTTTGATTGTCATTGTTATGGCAAGCGGCAGAACCGCAAACGGCGGAATCCGCGTTGGAACATGACGGTGTGCAAAACCAAATTGCAGCCGATTAAAAAAGAAAAAGCGATGCTACACAAGTCAGCACCGCCTGTTTCTGGGTCCAGCAAAAGCGATCGATTACTCGTCGTTTTTGGTTTTCAGGACTTTACGACCACGGTAGAAGCCGTTAGGGCTGATGTGGTGACGCAGGTGGGTTTCACCGGTGGTTGGCTCGATTGCCAGTTGTGGAGCAACCAGGAAATCGTGCGAACGGTGCATACCGCGCTTCGATGGGGACTTCTTGTTCTGTTGAACTGCCATGTTAATGACTCCTAATACTAAGTTCTAAAATTCTAACACATTCGACCGGCATATAACATGCGAATCGAGCCCTACTACATTGCACTGCTAACTTGCCAAGACTCGATATCACACGCGTTTTGACACGTTCTTCACTCGGGGCGAACCCCTTACTACTTATTCGGATTTGAGGCTCTTCAGAGCATCGAACGGCGAGATCTTCTCGCTTTTTGCCTTGTCCAGCAGGCTGGAATCCGGGCAGACATCGTGACGTGGCGATTGCGGCAAGGCCAGCAATGCTTCGTCTTCCACCAGGTACATCAGCTCCATGCTGCGACTGCCGACGATCACATCGATCGACTCGTCGTCAATACGTTCTTCAATTTCGTCTGCATCTTCATCATCCTTACCCAGCATCAGCACGGTCGACGAATCGAGGTGGTGAGCATAAGGCTGAAGGCAGCGCTGGCAGACCAGTTGCACATTGCCGGAGACCGACAGCGTCATCTGCGGGATGCCCAGTTTGTGGGTCGTTCCTACTGCGTTCCAGGTAATCTCGCCGGACTTGTCCGCGCATTCCTTAGCCAGACGGGTCATTTCGACCACAGGCGTGACGCCTTGCTGGCTGCTGTTGGTCCGACAGAATTCAAAGGTGTCGATCACAAGAGCATTCATTACAGAGTTTCCCCGGAAAACCTGCGATAATAGCAGGGTTTTCGCATTTAAGTCAAAGCCTTAGCGATTTTTCGCGTTTTTCTGCCGCTGGCTACAGGCACTTTCGCCGGCGACAGAGCATATAACATTCCCCTCATGACATCAAGTTTACTCGTACTGGCGTCCAGCTCCGCCTACCGCAAGGAATTATTATCGCGCCTGCAACTGCCGTTTGACGTGGCCGTGCCCGACATTGACGAGACCCCGCTGGCGGGCGAAACCCCGAGCGCCACCGCCCTGCGCCTGGCCCGCGAAAAGGCCGCTGCCGTGGCCGCCAAACTGCCCGGCGCCATCGTGATCGGCTCGGATCAGGTGGCGACGCTCGACGATGAACAAATTGGCAAGCCTGGCAATCATGCCAACGCCTTGGCACAATTGCAGAAAATGCGCGGGCGCGAAGTCATCTTCCACACCGCATTGTGCGTGTGGGATGGCCGCAACACGAATTTGGCAAACGCTGCCCAAGTCGAGAATATCCAGACCGTGGTCAAGTTCCGCGACCTGCCAGATGCCGAGCTGGATGCCTACCTGCGCATCGAACAGCCTTACGACTGCGCCGGCAGCGCCAAGAACGAAGCCTTGGGCATTGCGATCCTGGAGCGCATCGACAGCAGCGACCCGACCGCCCTCACCGGCTTGCCTTTGATCGCGCTGACGGGCATGCTGCGCAAGATTGGCGTCACCTTCTTCAAAAACTAACAATATGACCGGCACTCTCTTTTTAATACCGAATACCCTGGGCGAGACCGAAGCCCTGAACCAAGTCCTGCCCGAGCAAGTACAGCGCATCACCTCGCAGCTTGATTATTTCGTCGCCGAAAACGCCAAGACTGCGCGCGCTTTCCTGAAACTGGTCGGCGCGCAGCACCCGCTGTGCAAGCCGATGCAGGAAATTAAGATCGCCGAATTGAACGTCAACACGCCGGCCGCCGCCCTCAGCGACCTGCTGGCGCCGCTGCTGGCGGGCCAGGATGGCGGACTGGTGTCGGAAGCCGGCGTGCCAGCAGTGGCCGATCCCGGCGCCGACCTGGTGCGCCTGGCGCACCAGCACAAGATTCCGGTGCGGCCGCTGGTCGGCCCTTCGTCGCTGCTGCTGGCCGTCATGGCGAGCGGCCTGAATGGCCAGAGCTTTGCCTTCAACGGCTACCTGCCGACCGATGCGGGCCAGCGCGACAAGCGCATCAAGGAACTGGAACAGCGCTCGCGCAAGGAAAAGCAGACGCAGCTGTTTATCGAAACGCCGTACCGCAATGCGGCCATGCTGGAAGCCTTGGTGGCGTCGTGCGCGCCGGGCACGCTGATTTGCGTGGCGACCGACCTCAGCCTGCCATCCGAAACCATCCGCACCATGACCGCGGCCCAGTGGAAAACCGCGTCCGCGCCGGACTTCCACAAAAAACCAACCGTGTTCCTGCTGCTCGGACAGTAAACTCCGGGGTCAGGTCCCCCATTTCTACACGGCCTCTACCGTAGCGCACACTACGGTAGAGGCCGTGTAGAAATGGGGGACCTGACCCCGGATTTAGATGCCGCGGGTGTACTCGGTGACCCACTCGATCGCGGCGAGCTGGATGGCGTAGAGTTCGGCCGGCTTGAGGTCTAGCTGGTGCAGCATCTGCGCCAGTACCTTGCTATCGCGGCCGCGCTCGACATGTTCGATCAGGCTCAGCATATTGCCGTAGTCGCCGCTGCGGTGCAGCAGCGCCGCCCTCACTTCGTCCAGCACGTTGACGCTCTCCAGCACATCGCGCATGTGGATCGAGAACAGCGTATCCATCAGCGACATCACGCCCACCGTGAAGCCTATGTCGGCGCACACGCGCTGCCCCGGCTTGCGGTGCTCGACCATCAGTTCCATGGTCTTGCCGCGCGTGGTCGCCAATTGCAGCAGCGGCGAGGTGAACTCCTGCGTGCCGCCGCTCTTCACGTACAGCAGGATTTGCAGCCAGCGCCGCAGTTGCCGCCGTCCCAGCACCATCAACGCATGCCCGACTGAATTGATACGCTGCCGCGCGCCCACCGCCGGCGTGTTCACCAGCCGCAGCAGGTTCAAGGTGATCAGCGCATCATGCTTCACGCTGCGCTCGATCTCGGCGCTGCTGGCATCGCGATCGAGCAGCTCCAGCAAGTGCAGCACGCTCATCTGCGACGGCGAAATCTTCTTGCCGCTTAAAATCACCGGCCGCGCAAAGTAGTAGCCTTGAAAATACTCAAAGCCCAGCTCCATGCATTCCTGGAATTCCTCGTTGGTCTCGACCTTCTCCGCCAGCAGCTTTTGCTTGGGGTTCTTGAGCACTTTCGCCAGCGCCGGCAAGGTGCCGGGCTGCATGTCCTTGATATCGACCTTGATCACGTCGCACAGCGGCATGAATTTCTGCACGTCCTCCGACTGCCCGATCACATCGTCGAGTGCAAACTTGAAGCCAGCCTGCTTGAGCTCGCTCACGCGCGCCAAGATTTGCGGCGTCGCCTTCACCGTCTCTAAAATTTCGAGGATCACCTTGTCGTTCGGAAGGAAGCGGATGAAGTCGCTCATCAAACCGACCGCATCGACATTCACAAACGCCATCTGGTCGCCCACCACCTGCCCCATGCCCAGCTCGGCCGCATGGGCAATCACGGTGGCCGTGGCTTCGGTATCGTCGGTAACGTGGGCGCCGTTGTAGGAAGCGGCGTCGCGGAACAGGAGTTCATATGCCACCAGCCGCTGTCCCCGGTTGAGGATAGGCTGGCGCGCAAGGAAGAAGTTGTCAGCTAGCTTGGTTGGCGCCGATGACGAGGCTAACATCATGGGGGACTCCCATTGTTAAATCGCTTGTCACCAGCCTATACCTAATTATGCCGTCTTGACAATTTTTTTCTGCCGAACTGGTGGACGGCGTTCACCAGTGTTGCGTCCAGCCGTCGCTTGCGTGCCGCTCTCCAGCGTGAAGCGCGCGCCAGCGTCTTGTCCCAGCGCTTTCACCAGCCACGGCATGACTTCTTTCAACATCGGCTCCAGCGTGTACGGCGGGTTCAAAATGAACATGCCGCTGCTGTGCAGGCCGCCAATACCATCGGGCAGTGGTTTCTTAATGGTCAGCACCACATTCAGCCAGTTGGCCGCCGGCAGCTGCTTGAGCTTGTCGGCGAACTGGCGCGATTCCATGCGCTGCAGCAGCGGATACCACACGGCGTAGGTGCCGGTCGGGAAACGGCCCAGCGCTTCGGCCAGCACGTCCTTGGTCTTTTTGTAGTCCTGCTTGTCTTCGTACGGCGGGTCGATCAGCACCAGCGCGCGGCGCGATGGCGGCGGCAGCAGCGCTTTCAGCGAGGCGAAACCATCGCCACGGGTCACCAGCACGCGCTTGCCGCGCACCGTGGAGCGGAAGCCTTGCTGCGCCTTGTGCTCGTCCAGCTTGCGGAAGTTATCGGCTAACAGCTTGGAATCGGCCGGGTGCAGCTCGAACAGGCGCAAACGGTCTTGCTCGCGCGCGACCTGGTCGGCAATGTACGGCGAGCCCGGGTAGTAGCGCATCTTGCCGCTCGGGTTCATGGCGCGGATCAGGTCAACGTATTCCTTGATCGGCGCCGGCATGTCCGTCAGGTTCCACAGCGGGCCGATACCGGTGTCGTACTCGGCGTTCTTGGACGCGAACGCGCCGTCCAGCTCGTAGACGCCGGCGCCCGAGTGCGTATCGATATAGCTGTAGGCCACATCCTTTTGATTCAGGTACTGCAGCAACTGGATGGTGACAAAGTGCTTGAGCACGTCGGCGTGGTTACCCGCGTGGAAGGCGTGGCGGTATGAGAACATAAGCTGGTGATCCTGATTGATTCAATCCGACATTATCCCTCAGAACGCGCGCACCACCAAAAAAGCCTCGATATCGTTTGCATCAAAGCGCGCGCATCCAGCCTGACTAAGATGGAACTGCCGCGCACGCATCCGCGTGTGCAGCTTTCTTTCATGGAGGAGATTATGGCTTTCAACAACGTAGGGCCGCTGACGTTCCTGGCGCCCGGTCAAACCGCGTTCTGGAGCTACACCTACGGCGCCGACCACGGCACGCAGTTCGCTTCGGCCGATGTAAAGGCGCCCAACCAGGGCGCGGTGCACATGGCCGACCAGCAGCGCAAGCGCAAGGACAACAACGGCAACGCAACGTACTTCGTCAACATCCATAACCAAGGTGTCGGCGGCTGCTTCCACAACCTGCAAGGCGGAGGTATGTCATGAAGATGACCATCGTGACCGACGTGCACGGCAACGTGCTGGGCGCCGTCCAGGGGCATAACCTGACGGAGAGCAAGGATGGCGTGGAGGCGACCGTGTCGTTCTCGACCGGCCACGCCACCCACATGATCGAAGTCGACGACGATCTGGCCACAGTCGACGACATCGACGAGTTCCAGCAGCGCCTGCGCCGCCACCTGCAACAGCATCAACAGCAGCAGCCATAAAGGCAAAGCGGCAGCGATTGTGTCGCTGCCGCTTCCCGTTTTGCACACCGAATCCCGTACTACGGCACCAGTTTTTGCTGCGCGATGAGCACGCCATCGGCATCGGCATAGACCCAGTCGCCAGGATTGACCGGCACGCCCGCGATGTGAACCCGCACATTGCGCTCGCCCACACCCTTCTTGCTGCTTTTCTGAGGGTGAGCGGCCAGTGCGCGCACGCCGATGTGGCACGCGTTGATTTCGTCGGTATCGCGGATGCAGCCATCGACGATGATGCCGGCCCAGCCATTGTCCTGCGCCAGCAAGCCCAGTTGGCCGCCGACCAGCGCGCGGCGCAGGCTGCCGCCACCATCCACCACCAGCACGGCGCCGTCGCCCGGTGTCTCCAGGGTCGAGCGCACCAGCGCGTTATCCTCGTGCACTTTCAGCGTGACCACGCGACCGGAAAAGCGCGTGCTCTTGCCGTAGTGCTGGAACACCGGCGGCAGCACGGCCAGGCGGCCGTCCTCCAGCAGGTTGGCGTTGTCGTCGCATAAATCGGTGGTGGCAAAGCTCATCGTCATCCTCTTGCATAGTTGTTAAGATGACTTCATTCTATGCGGTTTTCGGCACGGCGGTCACGCGGCTGTTGCTGCCCACGCCCAGCGCCGTCAAAATTACCAGTGCCTGGAAGATGCCGATGACGACAAACACGCCGGCCGGATGCCGCGCGTCCATCACCATGCCAAACAGCGCTGCGCCTACCGCCAATCCGCTATCCAACCCGGAGTAGACCACGCCGAACACGCGGCCGGTGGCATTGGCAGGCGCCGCGCCGCGTATCATCAGATCTCGCGACGGGCCGGAAATGCCGGTCACCAGCCCGATCAAGCCCATCAGCACCACCGCCACCCACGCCGGCACCACCGCCGCTGCCAGCACCATCGCCAGCACGGCCGCCGTCGCGAATGCAATCATGATGATGCGGTCGTGATTGCGGCTGCCCGCGCCGAGGAAGCCGCCATACACCATGCCCGCCGCCGAGGCGATCATGTAGCAGGTGTAGGCCGAGGTTGCCGTCGCCAGCGACATGCCGTACAGGCTCACCAGGCTGGTGGCGGCAAATGTCTGGACGCCGGCCAGCGCCACCGCGGAAATGAAGAAGAAGGCAAAGCACAGCCACACCACCTTCAGCTTGAGGAAGCTGAACGCCCCCTCGCCGCCGCCGGCGGCCCGCGCGCCGGCCATCGGCGCCGCAATCGGCTCGGGCCGCAGCGCGTGGCGGTTCCAGACCAGCAGCGCCAGCACCAGCAACGGCAACAGGGCCGCGCACAGCAGCGCGGTGCGCCAGTCGGTACGCGCCGCCACGAAGGTCAGGAACAGCGGCGACATCGCCCAGCCGATATTGCCGCTGATGCCGTGCACCGAGAAGCCATGCGCCAGCCGCGCCTTGGACACGCGCTGGTTGAGCAAAGTGTAGTCGGCCGGGTGGAACACGCTGTTGCCGCAACCGGCAAGGAACGCGCCCAGCATCAGCTGCGCATAGCTGTGCGCGCCCGACAGCAGCACCGCCGACACGCCCAGCAGCGCAATTCCGCTGCACAGCACGGCGCGCGCGCCGAAGCGGTCGACGACGAAGCCAGCCATGGCCTGCCCAACGCCGGAAACCACGAAGAAAATCGTCATCAGCAGCCCCAGCTCCGAGTAGCTAAGGCCAAATTCCGGCTTCAGCCAAGGAATCAGCGCCGCCAGAATGACGTGATAAAAGTGCGAAGTGCCATGCGCCAGCCCGACCAGCGTAATCACGCGGGCGTCCTGGCGCAGCAAAGTGGTGTCGTTCATGCTGCTCTCTCCTGTTGTTTTCACAAGTTTAAGCAATTTGGCGCCGTCTGATTTAAGATAGAGGGACAACTTTTATCGCATTTCCGCCATGGCTATCCCCATCGTCAACCACACCCGCTTCGACTGGGAACTGGACGCGCCCACCGCCGCCCAGCCGATCATGATCGCCGGCCGCGACCTCAAGGCCAGCGCCGTGATGCAGCCGCATCACCACGAATGGGGCCAGCTCACCTACGCCGTGCATGGCGTGATGCGGGTCGAAGCCAACAGCAGCAGCTGGATCGTGCCGCCGCAGCGCGCCGTCTGGATACCGCCCGGCGTCGTCCACGGCACCATCGTGCTGGAAAACACCCACTTGCGGCCGATGCGCGTCTACGCCGGCCGCGCGCCCTTCCCCGGCAACGACTGCAAGGTGCTGGAACTGTCGGCCCTGCTGCGCGAGCTGCTCCTGGCGCTGGAGGAGCACGACCGCCAGGAGCAATCGCCGCGCGAACACCTGCTGATGGAAATGATCCTCGATGAAATCCCGCGCTGCGCCGAGCACGCCATCCGCGTGCCGCTGCCGGCCGACAAGCGCCTCAAATCGCTGTGCGACGCCCTGATCGCCGACCCCGGCGCCGAGCTCACCTTGGCCGACTGGGCCGCCCAGGTCGGCGCCTCCGAGCGCACCCTCACCCGATTGTTCGAGCGCGAGCTGGGCATGCGCTTTGGCCACTGGCGCCAGCAAGCCCGGCTGGCGCACGCCGCGCCGCTGATTGCGCGCGGCACGCCCTTGTCACAGGTGGCGGCGGAACTGGGCTACGCCAGCCAGTCGGCGTTCTCGGCCATGTTCCGCAAAACCTTCGGCTGCTCGCCCTCCTCGTTCTTTAAAAAACAACAATAGTAACCACCTGTTAAGTTTTCATTTTTTCTGCCGATAACGTGAGCTTGGAGAAAAGTACGGTACATTAGTGGAAACTCATCAAATAGAAAATCGATATCGAATGGCGGACCTGTCCCTCTTCTCAAACGACCAAATTGCAGCGCTGCTGTCGGCGCTGCCGGACCCGGCATTCATTCTCACCCGCAGCGGCCGCTATGCCGCCATCTTCGGCGGCACCGACAGCCGCTACTACCACGATGGCAGCGGCTTGATCGGCAAGTCGATTGCCGACGTGCTGAATCCGGAGAAAGCAGCGTGGTTCCACGCGCAGATCGCCATCGCGCTGGCTTCGCAGGGCTTGCACGTGGTCGAGTACCCGCTGGCCGCCGGCGACGTCAAAGGCGTAGGCGCGGACGGCCCGATGGAAACCATCTGGTTTGAAGGCCGCGTGCAGCCGCTGGAATATCAGGTGATGGATGAGGACGCCGTGCTGTGGGTAGCCAGCAATATCACCGCCAGCAAGAAACTGGAAGCGCTGCTGCGCATGCAAAGCGAGACCGACGCGCTGACCGGCCTGGCCAACCGCCGCAAGCTGATGAGCGGGCTGACCGAGCATTTCGAGCTATTCGCCCGTTACAAGACGCCAACCTCGGTGCTGATTTTCGATATCGACCACTTCAAGGGCATCAACGACGAGTACGGCCACCTGGCTGGCGACAAGGCCATCAGCACCACGGCCGAAGTCTGCCGCCGCGAGCTGCGCGCCACCGACTTCCCGGCGCGGCTGGGTGGTGATGAGTTCGTGGTATTGATGCCGCATACCGGCTTGGAGCACGCCATGACCATCTCCGAACGCTTGCGCGTGAAAATTGCGGAAGGCTTGCGGGAATTGGGCTCGCTGGGCCGCGGCGCCACCATCAGCGGCGGCCTCAGCGAAATGACGTTGGGCGACACCTCTTACGAGGAAGTGCTGAAACGCGCCGACGATGCGCTGTACCGCGCCAAGCGCGACGGGCGCAACCGCATCGTCAGCGAGTAGACCCGCTTAGTTGAAGCTCAGATTCCCATCCAGCGCATCAACGTGGATGGTGTCCTTCGGCCCGAACTTGCCCTGCAAGATCAGCTTGGACAGCGGATTTTCAATCTGCTGCTGGATCGCGCGTTTCAGCGGACGCGCGCCATACACCGGATCGTAGCCAGCCTCGGCAATCTTGTGCAAGGCCGCGTCGGTGACGTCCAGGCCGATATCCATCTTGGCCAGGCGCTTCTCCAGAATACTCAACTGAATCCGCGCAATCGCGCCGATGTTCTTCTCATCCAGGCCGTGGAATACCACGATTTCATCGATACGGTTGATGAACTCGGGACGGAAGTGCGAACGCACCTCGGCCATCACCGCCAGCTTGACCACGCCCGGATCCGAGTCTTCCATCGACTGGATTTTATGCGAGCCCAGGTTGGAGGTCATGATGATGACCGTGTTCTTGAAGTCCACCGTGCGGCCCTGCCCGTCCGTCATGCGGCCATCGTCCAGCGCTTGCAGCAGCACGTTGAACACATCCGGGTGCGCCTTCTCCACCTCGTCCAGCAGGATCACGCTGTACGGCTTGCGGCGCACGGCCTCGGTCAGGTAGCCGCCCTCGTCGTAGCCGACATAGCCCGGCGGCGCGCCGATCAGGCGGGCCACCGAGTGCTTCTCCATGAACTCGCTCATATCGATGCGGATCAGCGATTCTTCCGTATCGAACAGGAAGCCGGCCAGCGCCTTGGTCAGCTCGGTCTTGCCGACGCCGGTGGGGCCCAGGAACAGGAACGAGCCATACGGACGATTCGGATCAGCCAAGCCGGCGCGTGAACGGCGGATGGCGTCGGCCACGGCGCTGATCGCCTCATCCTGCCCGACCACGCGGTCGTGCAGCTTGTCTTCAATGTGCAGCAGCTTCTCGCGCTCGCCCTGCATCATGCGCGAAACGGGAATACCGGTCGCGCGCGACACCACCTCGGCGATTTCTTCCGAGCCGACCTCGGTGCGCAGCAAGCGTTGCTTCGGCGGCGTATCTTTTTCCAGCGACACGCCTTTGGCCGATGCGGCTTCGGCCAGCTTGAGCTCGGCCTCCAGCTGCGGCAAGCGGCCATACTGCAATTCCGAGACGCGCTGCCAGTTGCTCTCGCGCGTGGCTTGCTCCATCTGCTGCTTAATCTGCTCGATTTCTTCCTTGATGTGGGTACTGCCCTGCACCACGGCTTTTTCGGCCTTGAGGATTTCTTCGAAGTCGTTGAGTTCGCGCGTCAGGCGCTCGATTTCCTCGTCGATCAGTTCCAGACGCTTGCGCGAGCCCTCGTCTTTTTCCTTCTTGACGGCTTCCTTTTCGATCTTCAACTGGATCAGGCGGCGTTCCAGCTTGTCCATGACTTCCGGCTTGGAGTCGATCTCGATCTTGATCTTGGCAGCGGCCTCGTCAATCAGGTCGATGGCCTTGTCGGGCAGGAAGCGGTCAGTAATGTAGCGGTGCGACAATTCAGCCGCCGCGATAATCGCCGCGTCCGAAATGGCCACCTTGTGGTGCAGCTCGTACTTGTCCTGCAAGCCGCGCAGGATGGCGATGGTCGCTTCCACGGTCGGCTCGTCTACCAGGATTTTCTGGAAGCGGCGCTCCAGCGCGGCGTCCTTCTCGATGTATTTGCGGTACTCGTCCAGCGTGGTCGCGCCGACGCAATGCAGCTCGCCGCGCGCCAGCGCTGGCTTCAGCATATTGCCCGCATCCATGGCGCCATCGGCCTTGCCGGCGCCGACCATGGTGTGCATCTCGTCGATAAAGACGATGGTCTGGCCTTCGTCCATGGCCAGTTCCTTCAGCACCGACTTGAGGCGTTCTTCAAACTCGCCGCGATACTTTGCACCGGCGATCAGCGCGGCCATATCCAGCGCCAGCACGCGTTTGCCTTTCAAAGAATCCGGCACCTCGTTGTTGACGATGCGCTGAGCCAGGCCTTCCACGATGGCGGTCTTACCCACGCCAGGCTCACCGATCAGCACCGGATTGTTCTTGGAACGGCGTTGCAGTACCTGGATGGCGCGGCGGATTTCATCGTCGCGGCCGATCACCGGGTCGAGTTTGCCCAGGCGGGCGCGCTCGGTCAGGTCGAGCGTGTATTTTTTCAGGGCTTCGCGCTGGCCTTCGGCTTCTTGCGAGTCCACCTTGGCGCCGCCGCGCACGGTGTCGATGGCGGCTTCCAGCGATTTGCGGGTCAGGCCGTTTTCACGCGCCAAGGTGCCGGCGTCCGACTTGTCGTCGGTCAGCGCCAGCAGCACCATTTCGCTGGAAATGAATTGGTCGACGCGCTTTTGCGCCTCTTTATCAGCCAGATTCAGGACGGCCACCAGCTCGCGGCTGGCTTGCACGTTGCCACCGGTGCCGGAGACCTTCGGCAGGCGCTCCAGCGCGCCGGTCAGCGCCTTGGTCAGGCCGCCGACATTGACGCCAGCGCGCTGCAGCAGCGAGCGGGCGCTGCCGTCGTCCTGATTCAGCAGCGCGGTCAGCAGGTGCACCGGCTCGATGTATTGATTGTCGTTGCCCACGGCCAGACTTTGCGAGTCCGAGAGGGCTTCTTGAAGTTTGGTGGTAAGTTTGTCGTGACGCATGGGTGTTGCTCCGATAAATTTAACTTATCGCTTACATAGGAGCTACTTCCACTTATTCAAGGCCGCATCATCACTTACCCGGGCATCGACCCAGCGCGCGCCGTCGGGCGTCTGCTCTTTTTTCCAGAACGGCGCCTCGGTCTTGAGGTAATCGATAATAAATTCACAAGCCGCAAACGCTTCGCCCCGATGGGCCGAGGTCACGGCCACCAGCACGATCTGATCCTTGGGCTTGAGCGGGCCGACGCGGTGGATCACCAAGGCGCTGAAAATCGGCCAGCGCTGCTTTGCCTGATCGATAATATTGCTGATCGACTGCTCGGTCATGCCGGGGTAATGCTCGAGCTCCATTTCCGACACCGTTGCGCCCTCGTTCAAGTCACGCACCGTGCCGACAAACGTCACCACGCCGCCAACCTTGGGATAACCGGCGCGCAGCTGGGCCACTTCCGTGGACAGATCGAAATCGTCGGTCTGGATCCGAACTTCATTCAAGCTCATGCGCGCTCCGAAGCGCCGATGCGGCGGAACAGCTGTTCGATGCGGCTGGCGGTACGGGCGTCGGCCAGGGCCGGCATGGCGCACAGTTGCAAGTAAGCGGCGCTGGCCGACTGCGGCTTCTGGCCCGATTTCAGCGACGATTGCAGCACTTCCACTTGCATCTTCAAACGCTCGCGGGCGAACTCGGCGCCGCTGTCGACGCCGGCGACGATTTCAAGGCGCAGGATTTCGTCCAGCAGCTTGGCGCGGTTGCGCTCCAGTTCCTGCGCATAGGCGTCGCGCTTGCCGTCGGTGGCGGACAAGGCGGCGTTGAAGCGGCCTTGCAGCGCGCGCTCGTAGTCGTTGCCCAGCGATGGCAGCGCCGACCACTTGGCTTGCCAGTCGGCGGCGTCGATGGCGTCGCCGTTCGAGCCGATCGCGCTTTCCAGCGATTGGCACAGGCGCAGCTTGTCGCGCAGCGCGTTGGCCTGGGCGGCGCCGGCGCGTTTCTTAATGGCGTCCGCCTGCGCTTGCACTTTGCCGACCGCGTTGTGGTAGCGCTGGTTGATACGTGCCTCGGCCGCGCGCGGCACGGTGCCGGTGGCGTGCCATGCGGTCGCGGCGTCTTTCAAGGCCTGGGCAATGGCGGCCAGTTGCGCCTTGTCTTCGCCGCTGAAAGTGGCTTCTTCGAGCTGCTTGCAGATCGCCTCGCGCGCGTGCAGATGGGCTTTGCGCTCGTGATCGGCAGCGTGGGCGGTTTCCTTGCGCTTGGCGAAGATGGCGTCGCACGCGGCGCGGAAACGCTGCCACAGCGCTTGCTCCACCTTGCGTTCCAGTGGCAGCGCCTTGGCTTGCTCTTGCCAGCGCTCTTGCAGGCGGCGCAGCTTGTCCAGCGTGTGGCGGTCGGATGGCTCCAGCGCTTCCGCTTCCACGATCAGTTGCTCGCGCTTGGCGGCTTCGATCTTGCGCTGGTCGGACAGCGGCGCCAGCATGCCGGCCAGCACCTTGTCGAAGGTTTGGTCGAGCTTGCGCTTTTCCTTGCGGTCGATGGTGCCGAGGCGGCCCCACATCTGGCGCAGGCGCTGGCCGGCAGCGGCGACGTTTTTCAGATCGGCGCCACCGGCCGCCACCGATGCGGCCAGCGCTTCGGTTTCCGTGATCAGGGCTTGGGCCTTGGCAGCGTTGGCGTGGCGTTCGTCGGCCAGGTGCTTGAAGTGCGCGGCGGCCGGCGCGTAGGCGCTGGTGCAGGCGGCGTCGAAACGTTCCCACAGCGATTTCGGCGCGTGGCCGGAGACGGCGTCCAGCTGCTTCCAGCGATCGCGCATGCTGCCGACTTTCTTGGCCAGTTCGCTCATCGGCAGTTTTTGGGCTGGCAGATCTTCCACGGCCTTGACCAATTCTTCGCGCGAGACATTACCGCCCCAGCGCGCCCAGTCGCCCAAGCGTTTCAACTCGGCGCGGACGTGGTTCAGGTGCTCGGTTTGAGCATGGCTCAAATGCGTCTTGTGGTCACGCAGCCATTTGTCGTGCTCGGCAGCGATGTGCAGTTGGCCGTGCTCCAGCGCAGCCTCCAGCGCTTCCAGTGTTTCGAGGAATTTCTTGTCGGTTTCTTTCGGTGCAGGTTTGGATGGTTTGGCCGCAACCGGCTTGGCCGGTGCAGCCTCCACCGCTGCCGGTGCGGCAACTGGCGCCGGTTCAGGCGCCGGTGCTGGCTTCGGCGGCGTCGCCAGCGTGGCGCGCGTTTGCTCCAGCGCTTGGGCGAAATCACTGAGCAAATGCCGCGGCAGCGCATTGTGTTCTGGCGCTTCCTGGTAGCCGCTTTGCGCGGCAACATGGCGCTCCAGCGCCTGCAATGCCTCTTCCGCCGGCAAGCCCGCTTGCGGCAATTTGCGCACCGCCGCCATCGCATCAATAATGGTGCGCTGCAAATTGACCTGCGCCTCCAGGCGCGCCGCCAGCGCTGCGCGCGCAGATGCGTACTGCCCGGCCAGCGACGGCACCTCGGCCACCACCTGCCACTGGCGATCCAGCTCCGCCACCTGGTTCGGCGTCAGCTTCTCGTCCTGCAACAAGCGTTGCGCGACATCCAGGCACGCCTGTGCTTTTTGTTGCTCTGCTTGCTGGTAGCGGATCGCATCCAGGCGCCCCTGCATCAGCTTGGCAACGCGGCGATCGGAATTGCGCACCGCCTGCAACACCTGCTCCAGGGCAGCTTGCGTGTGCACGTGCTCAGCGGCTGCCTGCCGCACGCCGGCAAATTCGCTCTCTAATATGAGGGCAACCGCGGCCGCCTCATTGCCGTTGAGGCTGGCGGCGCGCAGGGCCTGCTCATCACGGCGGTTAGCGGCGGCCGCATCCGGTTCCGGCGCCGCTGCCGGCGAGGATGGGATGGCCGATGTTTCGTTGGCACGCTTAAAGAGGAATTCAAACATGGTGCGCTATGGTGATGGCTAAAACCACCATCATAGCAGCGCAGGAGAAATTTGCCCTGCGAGTGCGCTACAGGGTGGTTATTTCATAATGACATCGTCTCGCGACGACTGCCGCTGCGGCCGTGGCACCGGCCGGCTCGGCGCCTCTTCCAGCTTAACGATGGGCAGCACTTGCAGGCCGGGAATCGAGATCTGGCCGTCGTCAGTCTCGCCGCCCGGTAGTGCGCGGCGGCGCGCCGTTACCTGCGCCGCTTCGGCCGGCGGCAGGCCGGAGCGCTTCATTTCATCGAGATGCTTATCGTGCATCATCAACTGATTGGCGATCGAGAACCAGGTTTCGCCGGCAATGGCGTTGCGCGCCAGCGCGAACAGCTCCTGCTCCTCTTTCTCCAGCCGCTTGAGCAGCGAGGCGCAGAAGGTGTCGATGCTGTCGCATACCTCGCTGACCTGCTCGTCGCGCACATCGGCCAGCGCGCCCAGCTTGTCTTGCAGCAGGCGGATCGAGGTCAGCGCGGCCTGGTTCAGGCGGTTGAGTTCATCGAGCAAGTGATCGGCGCGCTCGGTGGCGTCGCGCAGCGCCGGGATCAGATACATCTCGGTTTTGCGCCAATGGCAGGCTTGATACAGGGTGTTGAGGTTTTCGCAAGCATATTCCAGCTGCGACAGCGTCATGCTGTTCTGTTGCATGAGCGTGCTGCGCATATACTTCTGGAACGATAGCAGGCTGAGACGAACGCTCGCCTGCTCGACCGATAAAGCAACCAGAGTATATGTGGCGGTCAACATTCTTCTGACTCCCAAGGACTAGTGTGGTGGAAGTAAAAGTGTAAAGATTCCCGACAGTGATGCTTTGACCTAGCACAAACCCCGAGCCATGTCGTTAACCCAAATATATATCAAGCGCAACGCGAACGCTATCGCAAAGGCAGTTGTAAACGCACCATTCCTGCTTCAGGATGCGGCAATACCACGCCGCCGAAATGCCGTATCAGTTTTTGCACGCCGCCGTTCTCCGATAAAGCATCGCCAACGATCTCGCGCGTGCCGTTGGCGCGGAAATAATCGACCAGCTTCTGGAACAAAATGTAGCCCAGTCCGCGTCCTTTCAAATCGGAACGCACGATGATGGCGAACTCGGCCGATTGGTTGTCAGGATCGGTCACGGCACGCACCACGCCCAGCGTTTCCGGCTCGCCGGCCGCATTAGGACGGGTGGCGATGAAGGCCATGGCGCGGTCGTAGTCGATTTGCGTGAGCCGCGCCAGCTGGGCCGGCGGCAGTTCGCGCATGGCCGAGAAAAAACGCAGGCGGACGTCATCCGGCTCCAGGGCGCTGAAAAAGACCTGGTGCTGCGCGCCGTCTTCCGGCCGGATGGGACGCAGCAGAATTTGTCCACCGCCCCAATCCACGCGTTCTTCCAGCTCTTGCGGATACGGGCGGATCGCCAGCGCAGCGCGCCGCGCGCGTGCTTTCGCCAACTGCATGCGCGCCCCCAGCGCCACCACGCTGCCGCCGATTGCCAGCAGCGGGTTGAGATCAAGCTCGGTTAGCTCAGGCAAATCGGCCACCATATCGGCCACTTGCACCAGCGTGCGGATCAGCGCCTCGGCATCGGCGGCGGTTTGGCTTTGCGCCAGCAGGCGCGAGACGCGGGTGCGGCTCACCATATCGCGCGCCAGCGCCATGTTCAGCGGCGGCAGCCCGGCAGCGCGGTCGGCCGCCACGTCGGCTGCAATCCCGCCCTGTCCGAAAAACACCACCGGCCCGAACACCGGGTCGTGGCTAATTTGAATCCGCGCCGCCGCCAGCGTGGCGCCGGTCAGCGCAGCTTGCTGCGGTGTAGCCAGTGCGAGGCCGTAAGCGGCCATCAACGCGCGCGCATCGGTATCGGATAGCTCGGTGCGTCCGGCTGCCAATGCCGCTTGCACCAGGCCACGCGCCGTCGAACGCTCGCCGGCGCTGGTGGTCGGCAGGCCGGCCGGCACTTCCATCAGCAGTTCTTGATTGCGGCGGTATTGCGCAATTTGCAGGAAGCCGTTGACGGCTTTTTCCGGCGTGTCGTAAGTCGGCAGGCCGGCGTCGGCAAACACCTGGCGCGCTTGCGCCACCGAGCCGCCGCCCAACCAGCAGGACAAAACATTCTTGTTCGCGGCTTGCATCAAGGGCGCAACCGCAGTCGCAATCAAGTCGCTTGCCACCATGGCGGTCGGCGCGTGCAGGAACAGCAGCGCATCGGCTTGCGGTTCGCGCAGCAGCGCTTCGACCGCGCCGGTGTAATGTTCGACCGCCGCATCGGCCAGGAAGTCCAGCGGATTGGTTTGCGGTGCGCCCATTTGCAGCAGGCGCCTGCTGGTCTCCGGCGACAACGGCGCCAATTGCGCACCGCTGCACGCCAGCGCGTCGGCGGCGATCAAACCGAGGCCGCCGCCGTTGGTCAGCACCGCCAGGCGCTCGCCGCGCTGCGGGCGCTGGCGCGCCAGCGTTTCAACGGCGTCGAACAAATCCTCGGTTGAGTACACGCGCAGCATGCCGGCGCGGCGGATCGCTGCGTCGAACACCAGGTCTGCACCGGGCGCTGCATCGCGTCCGACTTTCAAAACGATGACCGGCTTGCCGCGCGCCGCCAGGCGGCCCGCCGACATGAATTTGCGCGCGCTGCTGACGTGTTCTATGCACAGCAGGATCGCCTCGGTGTCGGCATCGGCGGCCAGATAATCGAGCAAATCGCCAAAGTCCACGTCGACGCCGTCGCCCATGGCGACAAAGCGCGAGAAGCCGATGCCGCGCTGTCCGGCCCAATCCAGCACCGCCGTCGCCAGCGCGCCAGATTGCGACACGAAAGCCAGCTTGCCCTTCCCCGCCGCCATTTGCGTGAAGCTGGCGTTGAGCCCCAGCGCCGGCGATTGCAGGCCCACGCTGCCGGGGCCGAGGATGCGCAGCAGGTAAGGCTTGGCGGCATCCAGCATCGGCGCGCGCAAACCGCGCCCGCCGGTATGGGCCGGATCGGCCGTCATCATGATGACGGCCTTGGTACCGGCCTGTCCCAGTTCATTAATTAAGCCGGCCACCGTGGCAGGCTGGGTGCAGATGATGGCCAGGTCGGCCGCCGCCGGCAGCGCACTTACGCGCGGATAGCACGGCATGCCGCGCAGCGTATCGTGCTTGGGATTGACCGCCCACACTTTGCCGCCTTCGCGCACAAAGTCGCCGTCCAGCAGGTTCGCCAGCACCCGCGTGCCGATGCGCTGCGGATTATCCGACGCACCGATCACGGCCACCGAGCGTGGTTGGAACAGGCGGTCAAGATTACGAATGCTCATGGAATTTACCAGCGCGATGAATGATCTTCAGTCACGCCCATCAACTGCGTGACCATGCGTTTGGGCTGATCCGGCGCACTGCGCACCCAGCCGCTGAAAGTGCCGATCGGTTGCAGGTAGCGGCTGGCCGCCACTACCATCTTCTTATTGTCGCGGCGCGCGCCTTCCGGCACAAATATCAGGTCCAGCATATCGTCTTCGGTAAAAATATGCCACTGCGACAGCGCATCCTTTTTATCGTACAGGAAGTGGGCCGGCGCCAGCGCAATCAAGTCGCCGTCCAGCCACAGCGCATTTTCATGCGCGCCGAAATAGCCGGCTTGCAGATTGAAGCCCAGCTCCATATTATGCGCCGAGGCCCATCGCCAGTCGGTATTGCGGGCCAGCAGACCGTTGGAATAGTCAAAGCTGGCCACGCCGCCATCGAGCTTGTACTCTTCGCGCCAGGTGCGTACTTCGCCGCGCAGCGGCATGGCCGACGATTTCTGGGTCGCGTGCACCGAACCTTTTTCGATAGGCCCGGTGGCCAGCAGCAGCGGCGACGGGCTGGGGCCGAAGCTGGCGTCGATCTCAAGGTAGTCGCATTGCAGCGTTAATTGATAGCTGCCGTCGCCCTGCGCATTCACCGCGATATGGGCGCCCTTGGCCTTGAAGCTGCTCGATTCGCCCGCGTGGTTCGCCAGCTTGGCCGACACCAGCGGCAAGCCGTCCTGCGAAAAATTGGCCAGCATGTCGCCATCGCGGCGGTCAAACGCATAGGCAAAGGCAGTGCTGATCCAGCCCAGATCCACGATCGCCACCGCGCAGAACACCTCCTCCGTGCACAGCGCCACGTAGTGCCAGCGCTTGTGGTGAAAACGCCGCCACAAGGGGCTGCGGGCAAACGGCTTGGCCAGCTGGCTCCAATCGATATTGCCGACTTGGCCGGCAAAGCGTCCAAACAGCGGTTGTCCGTCTGCGGCCAACAGGCTG
Organism: Duganella rivi; assembly: GCF_009857435.1. Taxonomy (GTDB): domain Bacteria; phylum Pseudomonadota; class Gammaproteobacteria; order Burkholderiales; family Burkholderiaceae_D; genus Rugamonas; species Rugamonas rivi. The sequence continues at coordinate 589,588 of NZ_WWCK01000002.1, read as the reverse complement.
GCAGGTGCGGCGGGCAGGGTCATGCAACTTCCTTTTGTATGAGCGCGCCGAAACTGGCGGGCGTCGCTTGTGTTATCTGGATGTGCGGGCATTCGTGCCAATCGGCGAGCCGCTGCAAGGCGCCGGCGATGTCCCGCGTGAAGCGCTCGCTGACGCGCACGCCCAGCTCCAGCACCAGTGACTTCAATTCGAATACGCCGTCGCGCCGGTGCGCCTTGGCGTCCACCCGGCCGACCAGCGCACCGCGCCGCAGAATCGGCAGCGTGAAGTAGCCATACTTGCGCTTTTCAGCGGGCGTGTAGCATTCCAGCCGGTAGTCGAAGTTGAACAATTCCTGCGCGCGGCGGCGATCCCACACCACCGGATCGAACGGCGACAGGATGGTGGTCAGGGTCGGCGCCAGCGCGCCGGCGGCGGCTTGTTCCAGCAGTGCCGCGTGATCGGGATGGACATAAATCGGGTCGTCCCAATCGTCCACCCACGCGCGCAGCAAGGCACCCTGCTCGACCAGCGTTTCAGGATCGAGGCGCGGCGGCCGGGTGCGGAAGTAGTCACTGATCCAAGCGGCGCGCGCGCAGCCCATGGCTTTCACGGCCTTCAGCACCAACTCACGCTGCACGTCGTCCTTGGACTGCAAATGCTGGCTATCGTCCCAATGCGGCAGCACGCGCTCGGCCAAATCGTAGATGCGCTGGAAGTTGTGGCGGGCGGCGATCATCAGCGCACCGGTGGTGAACAGCACTTCCAGCGAACGCTTCTCCGGCTTCCAGCTCCACCAGCCGCCGCTTTGGCCGTCGGCGCGTTCAAAGTCCGAAGACCGCGTCGGCCCGTTGATGCGGATATGCTCCAGTACCGCCTCAACGTCGGCGCGGCGCTCCCTCATCCACGTGGCCGAATACTTCCAGCCCATGGCCTCGGGATCGAGCATGCGATGGCGATACAGGCCGTAATCTTCGACCGGCACAAAGCAGGCCTCGTGCGCCCAGTATTCGAACAACTCGCCGGCGGCCAGCGCCTGCTCCAGCCATGGTTGCGGATAGTCGCCCAGGCGGCTCCACAGCACCAGGTAGGGGCTGCGCGCCACCACGTGTATGGTATCGATTTGCAGCACGCCCATTTGCCGGATCGCTTCCAGCAGGTCGGCTTGGCGCGCCTTGCGGCGGCGCGGCTGTAACAGGCCTTGCGCCGCCAGGTGCAGCGCCCGCGCGGCGGGCAGGCTCAATATCGGTTCGGTCATGGCCCTATTCTAATAAAGAAATCAACATTGCCTGTGATCGAAATACGACTTTTTTCACGCCTTTCACGCCAAAAGGGATATTTCCGTGCAGAATAACCGCAGAGTCATCCGCCCAATGAAGAGGACCATCAACCGATGCGTGATTTTCTCCGTCGACTATACCGCGCCATCCTGCTGCCCGCCTTCGGCGCTGCGCTGCTGGTCTTCACATGGTCGTCGGTGGCGTACCAGGTACGGCAAGAGAAGCTGACGGCCCGTCACGAAGCGGTCTTGCATAGCCAGTCGCTGGCGCGCACGCTGGCCGAACACACCAATCACCTGCTGCGCCAGACCGACCACGCCACCCAGCTGTTCAAGCTCAAATACGAGGAAACCGACGGCCGTTTGCGGCTGGCGGAATTCGCGCGCAAGAACGGCCTGCTCGATTCGCTGCTGCCGACCAAGCTCGATCTGCCGATGGCCATCCTCAATCACCAGGGGCTGGTCATCGACAGCATGAACGGCTACTTCGCGCCGGATCTCAAGTACACCCAATTCTTTTATAGCCATTCCACTAACACGGCCGACGTGTCGCAGGTCTCCACCCCGGTGGTCGATAGCCGCACCAAGAAATGGCAAATCCAGATCTCGCGCCGCCTGAATAATGCGGACGGCAGCTTCGCCGGCGTGATCCTGGTGATGATGGATCCGGCCTACTTCGTCGAAGATTACGACCGCCTGAACGTCGATCCCGGCGGCGCGGTGATGCTGATCAGCCGCGAGAACGGCATGTCCTCGGCCCGCATCGACGACCAGATCATGATCAGCGATAGCATCGATTTCAGCGTGGCGCAGGCCAGCAACAGCCAGCCCGGCGAGGAAATGCTGCTGAAACGCCAGTTCGACGCGATTGAACGGATTTACGGCTACACCGAAATGCCGCGCTTCCTGCTGATGGCGGTAGTCGGCAACCCGGTCGACAGCGCGATGGCCCGCTTTGAACGACGCCGCAACATTTACTACGGCGCCGCCATCGTCGCCTCGGGCTTGGTGCTGATGTTCGTCTACCTGTTGATGCAGCAGGCGCACCGCCTGCGCCGCAGCACGCGCATGGTGATCGAGGCGCAATTGATGCTGCGCGCCGCCGCCGACGCCAGCCTCGATGCGGTCTACCTGTTCAAAGCCTGCCGCATGCGCGGCGCGCGCCGTGAAATTCTCGACTTCACCATCGCCGACCTGAATGAACGCGGCGCGCAGCTGCTAGGCTACCGCAGCGCCGACATCAAGGACAAGCGCCTGATCGAGGTACTGCCGGAGCTGCACTCCAAGGGCTTTGTAGAAAAATACCGCCACGTGCTGGAATCGCGCCAGCCGCTGGAAGAAGAATTCCAGGTCGATTTCCTGCCCAACCGCGATGTCCACTGGCTGCACCACCAGATCGTGCCGATCACCGACGGCGTGGCCGTCAACGTGCGCGACATCACCTCGCGCAAGGAAACCGAGCTGGCGGTGCGCCAAAATCAGGCCGAACTGGCTGCCGTCAACGACGCCTCCCCGCTTGGCCTGCTGCGCGCCGATGCCACCGGCCACTGCACCTACGTCAACCGCACATTTGAACTGATCACCGGCCTGACGCGCGAGGAAGCCGTCGGCGATGCGTGGATGCGCGCCGTCCACCCGCAAGACCGCGAGGTGCTCAAGGCCGCGCTCAAGCACATGGCCGTCACCCGCGCGCCCTACCAGGATACGCTGCGCTGCGTACACCCGGACGGCATGATCGTGTGGGTGTCGTTCAAGATCGCCGCGATGCAGGTGGACGGCAAGGTGTATGGCTACGTCGGTACGGTGGACGACATCACCCATATCCGCAAATCGGTCATCGCGCTGCGCGAAAGCGAAGCGCGCCTGCGCACCATTGCCGACACGCTGCCAGCCATGGTGGCCTACATCGATGCCGAGCAAACCTACCGCTTCCACAATCTGGCCTACGAGCGGGAATTCAACCGCACCGGCACCACGGTACTGGGCCGCACCATCCGCGAAACCATGGGCGAGGAGCGCTACGCCTTCCTTGAACCCTACGTGCTGCGCGCGCTGGCCGGCGAAACGCTGACCTTCGAAGAAGACGACAACAGCGAGGCCACCGAGCGCACCTACGAAGTAGTCTACATTCCGCAGATGGACGAAGATGGAACCACCGTCATCGGCTTCCACGTTATGCGGCAGGACATCACCACGCAGAAGCGCGAGAAGCAGCGGCTATTGCGCTTGTCGCAGGTCGATGCCCTGACCGGCCTGACCAACCGCGCCGGCTTCCTGCAAAAACTGCACGACTCCATGAACGCCGCGCGCGCCAACGGCAACCTGATGGCGGTGATGTACATGGATATCGACCGCTTCAAGCCGGTGAACGACACCTTCGGCCACGCGGTCGGCGACTCGCTGCTGAAGGCCTTCTCGGCGCGCTTGACCCACACCATGCGCGCCAGCGACACCATTGCGCGGCTGGGCGGCGACGAGTTCACCATCATCATGGAACGCATCCACCGGATAGACGACGCGGCGGCGCTGGCGGCAAAAATCGTCTCCGCCATGCAGGCTGACTTTGACCTGGACGGCACGGTGGTGTCCATCTCCACCAGCATTGGCCTGACGTTCTACCGCGACGAGGATATGAGCCCAGCCGAACTGCTGAACCGCGCCGACATCCTGCTGTACGAGGCCAAGCAAGCAGGCCGCAACACCTTCCGCGCCGGCCCGGCGCTGCTACAACCTGCAAGCAACGCGGCATAAATCAAACCGGGGACGGCCGGCTTGCGCTATATTGGCGCTTTTCCGGCTGTTTCGACTGAACTTCCCATGCGTTTGCTGCACACCTCCGACTGGCATCTCGGCCAATCCTTGCATAATTTTGAGCGTCATTATGAGCACCAGCGGTTTCTCGACTGGCTGCTGGACGCTATCGTTGCCGAGCAGGCCGACGCGCTGCTGATCGCGGGGGATATCTACGACAACGCCAATCCATCGGCGGCATCGCAAAAGCAGCTATACCGTTTTCTGCGTCTGGCCAAGGAGCGCGCGCCACGTCTGAACCTGATTATCATCGCCGGCAACCACGATTCGCCGGGCCGGCTTGATGCGCCAGGGCCTTTGCTGGAAGCGCACGGCACGCGCGTGATCGGCGCTGTGCAGCGTAATGCCGATGGCGAGATTGATGTGGAATCGCTGGTGCTGCCACTGACCGGGCGCGATGGCGCGGTTGCGGCATGGTGCTTGGCCGTGCCGTTTTTGCGTCCCGGCGATGTGCCGCGCATCGCTGCGCAAGACGGCGCCGATCCTTACCTCGCCGGCATCGCCCTACTCTACAAGCAGGCATTTGAACTGGCGCAGTCGAAGCGGCAGGATGGACAAGCCATCATCGCCATGGGCCACTGCCACATGGTGGACGGCCAGATGTCCAGCGATTCCGAGCGCCGCATCGTCATCGGTGGCACCGAGATGCTGCCGGCCGGGATCTTCGATCCGGCCATCGCCTACGCGGCGCTGGGCCACCTGCACCTGGCGCAGAACGTTGGCAAGCAAGAGCACATCCGCTATTGCGGCAGCCCCTTGCCGCTGTCGTTCGCGGAGGTGAATTATGCGCACCAGATCCTGCGCATCGATCTGGATGGCGCGGCCGTGCGCGAAATCGCGCCGGTGCCGGTGCCGCGCGCAGTGGAGTTGCTGCGTATTCCGTCCAAGCCCGCGCCGCTGACGCAGGTGCTGGAAGAGCTGACGGCGCTATCGCCGCCGGAAGCGCCGCCGGAGCAGCAGCCATATCTGGAAGTGCGCGTGCTGCTGGAACAGCCGGAACCCGGCCTGCGCGCGCGCATCGAAGCGGCTTTGGATGGCAAGGCCGTGCGCCTCGCAAAAATCGAAACCTCCACAGCCGCCCGCGCCTCGTCCATCGATAAAGAGGTAATGACGCTGGATCAATTGGAAAAACTCAAGCCAGACGATATTTTCAAGCAGCTCTATCAACAGCGCTTCGGCAATGAAGCGCCGGCCGATCAACTGAGCGCCTTCGCGGAGTTGATGCTGCCATGAGAATCCTGAAAATCAGCGGTAAAAACCTGGCTTCGCTGGCCGAGGAATTCAGCGTTAATTTTGAAGCGGAACCTCTGGCTTCGACCGGCCTGTTCGCCATCAGCGGCCCGACCGGCGCCGGCAAGAGTACCTTGCTGGACGCGCTTTGCCTCGCCCTGTACGACGCCACACCGCGCCTGTTGCGCGTGGCCGGCCGCAATTACCTGGCCGACGTGGGCAACGAAACCGTCTCCACGCAAGACCCGCGCACACTGCTGCGCCGTGGCACGGCGGAAGGCTACGCCGAAGTCGATTTCGTAGGCAGCGACAACGCGACCTATCGCGCACGCTGGGCCGTACGCCGCTCCCGCAACAAGGCGGAAGGCATTTTGCAGGCGACCACCATGTCGCTGAAATTGCTGCCGTCCGAACAGCCTATCGGCGCGACCAAGACCGAGGTCAAAGCCGAAATCGAGAAGCGCATCGGCCTGTCGTTCGAACAGTTCACGCGCGCGGTGCTGCTGGCGCAGAACGAGTTTTCCGCTTTCCTTAAAGCCGAGGACAATGAACGCGGCGAGTTGTTGGAGACTTTGACCGGCAGTACCGTCTACTCCGAAATCTCGATCCGCGCCTTTGAGCGCAACAAGCTGGAACAAGCGGCACTGCAAAAACTGAATCTCCGCCTGGCCGATCAAAAGCCGCTGGGCAGCGACCAGCGCGCCGAGATCGAAGCGAAAAGCGCCGATGCCGCTGTAGCGCTGCAAGCGCTGGATCAGCAAAAAGCGGAACTGGAGCAGGAACTGCGCTGGCATCAGCAAGCGGAAAAACTGGCGCAGGACGAACAGGCCGCGCAACAAGCCGTCGCCGCAGCACAAGCCGACGTCACAGCCGCCGCGCCGCGCCATGCTGCACTGGCATTGATCGACGCCGTGCAGCCCGCGCGCCCGCTGGCTGACGATATCCGCCGCATTGATGCCGATATCGCCGGCACGCAGAACACCATCCTCACCAGCACGCAAAACATGCAGCAGGCCGCGCAGGCACTGGATCAGGCCAACACCGCTCTCGCGCAGTCGGCCACCAGCCAGCAGGAAGCCGAAGCTGCACAACGCGCTGCTGCGCCGCAGCTGGATCAGGCCAAGGCGCTGGATGCCCGCATTGAAGCGATGCTGCCCGCGTATCGCCAAACATCTGCAGCCTGCGAGAAGGCCGAGCAAGCCGATGCCGCCGCCAGGGCAGCGCTGCAAGCGAAGCAAAACGAGCAGGCCCGCCTGGCAGCGCAGCAGCAAGCAGGCATCGCGTGGCTGCAACAGCACAAGCACTGGAAGGCGCTGGCGCTGCAATGGGAGCGCTGGGATGTACTGTTCGTCCAGGCCGGCCAATCGGCTGCACGCGCAGATCAGTTGGCGTCCGGCCTCTCTCGCTTGCAGCGCAATGCGCAGGTCCACCGTGATGAGGAAGCTGACGCCAGCACCAAGCTGGCCGCCGCCGTCGAGGCACTGCAAAAGCTGGATCTCCAGCGCCAGCAGGCCGCGCAGGCCATGGCCGCGTATTCGGTTGAGCAGCTGCAAGCTGCACGCAGCAGCCATGAGCAGCGCCGCGATTTGCTGACCAGCGCGGAGAAAATCTGGCTCGACCTGGAAACGCGCCAATCGCGCCATGGCCAGATCGAGGCGCAATCAGTCTCCCTTCGCCAAACCATGGCATCCGCCGAGACGCAACTGGCGGCATCGCAGCAGCAAGGCATTGCCATCATGGCGGCGTTCTCGCAGGCCGAACGCGCGCTCAAGCTGGCGGAAGCCGCTTGCACGGCCAGCGTGGAATCGCTGCGTCAAACGCTGGAGGACGATACGCCCTGCCCGGTGTGCGGCGCGCCGGATCATCCTTATCGCCACAATGACGATAGCCTGCAAAACATGCTGCGCGAGTTCCAGTCGGATGTCGCAAGTTGCCGCCAGCAGATGGAGGCCAACGTCAACCAGCAAGCAGCGTACCGTGCCACTGCGCAGAGCAGCGCAGAGCAGTTGAACGTGCTCGCCATCGAGCAGCGCTCATTGGCGCAGGCGCTGGAGCGCGTGACCGCCGCATGGTCGGCACATCCGCTGCACGCCCAGCATGCGCAATCCGCTGTCGCGCTGCCGCCCGAGGCCGAGCGCACTGCGTGGTTCATCGCGCAGCTAACCGAAACGCACAAGGCGCTGCAAGCCGTCGAGCAGCAGGAACGCGCACTGCACGCGGCTCGCGTGGCACGCGATCAGGCGCAAGCCTCTTACGATCGCGCCGCCGCCGAGCATACGCGCTTGCAAACCGTGGCCGCCAGCGCGCGCACCGCGCTGGCGCAAGCCAATGCTGAGTACAAGGCGCTGGAAGAACAGCGCATCGAAGTCGCACTCACGCTGAGCGGCCTCCTGTCCGATCTGGACGCGGCCTTCAGCGGTGGCGATATTCCTAGCGAAGAGTGGAAAGAAGACTGGAAATCCGGCCCGGCGCGGTTCTACCAGGCGCGCCAAGCCGAAAGCAAACAATGGCTGGCGTATCGCACCGCTTACGATGAGCGTCTCGCCGCCTTGGCTGGCTTCGACGTCGAACTGAATGCGCTCAGCGAAGCGTTGACCAAAGCAGGCCAAGACGCCCTCGCCGCCCGCACTGCCTTCAACGCGGCCGATGCTGCGCTGAAGGCCAGCCAAGACCAGCGCATGTCGATGTGGGGCGGCAAAGAAGTGCGCGACGTCGAGGCTTCACTGCAAGCGGCTATCGATGCGGCCAAGGACCGCCACGCCGCCGCGCAAAACGCAGCACAACAAGCGGCGCAAGCGAAGGCACGCAACGACGAAGCCTTGGCGCAAGCAGGCAAGCAGCTCGCATCACTGCAAGCCGCCGCCAGCGCCGCCGCCGTGCGCCTGAACGACTGGCTGGCCGCATTCCAGCACCGCCAGCCCGACGCCGGCCTGCAAGATCTGCAGCACCTGCACGACCTGCTGGCCCGCTCCAGCGACGACATCCACGCCGAACGCGCCGCCCTGCAAGCCCTCGCCCGCGCGGCCGACCAAGCCGCGACCGTCCTGCAAGAACGCCAGCGCCAGCGCGAGCAACATCAGCTCACCGCCCCGCCGTCCCGCGTCGCAGCCGTGCCGCCCGCCCTCGATGCCGATGCGCGCAACGCGGCAAGCGTTACCGATGCCGCCGGCAGCCGGGAAACCGCCGACCTCTGGTTCGATGCCGAGCCTACGCCGGCCGAGCCGACCAACGACGCACCCGCCCCGGTCGAATCGCCTATCGCAGCCGTCACGCACGCCCTCAACGCCCTGCTGGTCGAACGCAGAACCGCCAACGACCACGCCACCGCACTGCAACTCGCTCTGGCGCAGGACGACGAGAAGCGCCGCCGCTCGTCCTCCATGCTGGCCGAAATCGAGCAGCAAGAAGCCATCACCCAGCGCTGGGCGCGCATGGATGACTTGATCGGCTCCGCCGACGGCAAACGCTTCCGCAACTACGCCCAGCAATTCACGCTGGACGTCCTGCTAGGCTATGCCAACGCCCACCTTAACCATCTGTCGCGCCGCTACCAGCTGGAACGCATCCAAAACAACGCCGCGCCGTCGCTCGCCCTGCTGGTGCGCGACCAGGACATGGGCGGCGAAATGCGCTCGGTGCACTCGCTCTCCGGCGGCGAATCCTTCCTGGTCTCGCTGGCGCTGGCCTTGGGCCTCGCCTCGCTGTCGTCCAACCGCGTGCGCGTCGAATCGCTGTTCATCGACGAAGGCTTCGGCAGCCTGGACGCCGACACCCTGCGCGTCGCCATGGACGCCTTGGACGGCCTGCAAGCGATGGGCCGCAAAGTCGGCGTCATCTCGCACGTGCAGGAAATGACCGAGCGGATTTCGGCCAAAATCCTCGTCCAGCCCTCGGCCGGCGGCCGCAGCACGATTAGCGTCATGTAAGCCGCGCCGGTGCTATCATGGTGCCTCCCAAAGGCACAAACATGAGCATCGGCGCCCTATCACCGAGTTCTATCAGCTACACGCCGGCGCGCGAACAGCCGCCGGTGCGGGAGCCATCGCCCCCAGCGGCTGAAAAAACCACCTCCTCCACCACCCAGCTCTCCGCCGAAGCCCTGGCGCTGATCGACCAACTCAAGGCCCGCGACCTCGAAGTCCGCCAGCATGAACAGGCCCACATGGCCGCCGCGGGCGGACTTGCCACCTCGGGCGCCAGCTACACCTACCAGCGCGGCCCGAACGGCGTCAGTTACGCCATCGGCGGCGAAGTCAATATCGACACCTCGCCCGGGGCCACGCCCGAAGAAACCATCCAGCGCGCCCGCACCATCCAGGCCGCCGCCCTTGCCCCGGCCGAACCATCAGGCGCCGACCGCTCGGTAGCAGCACAGGCGCAGCAAATGGAAGTGCAGGCCCGCGCCGAACTGGCGCAGCGCGCCTACGAAGCCGAACCGGCGGCATCCCCCACGCTCGATGTCTACGCCTGAATGATAAAATCGCGCCTTTGTATTTTTACACCGGCACCAGATCATGTTAAAAGCACCACGCTCCCTCACCTTTAAATGCGCCAAGTGCGCCAAAGCCGTGCAGGTTCGCCTGCAAAAAGTCTCGGCCTGCTCGCACATCCAGCCTTACGTCGGCGTTTGCGCCTGCGGCGAGGTGCGCCACCACGCCATCGGCCAGAAAGACGCCGTGGAATCCTACCTGGCGGCCCCGGAAGGCTGGACTCACCACCACTAATTTGCGCCGCGCCCTCAAGTAATCGGCTACGATACCGTTAAACAGTTGTAGAAGTACTATCAAACGGAATCCATCATGTCTACCATTTCGAACCTGGGCGGCCGCTGGCCTTCCCTGTACACCGGCACCCAGCCTGGCGACAGCAAGGCCTCGGCCCTGCAAAAAACGCAGGGGACTAGCCCTGCCGCCAAATCCAGCAACCCGTTGGATCTGGACAGCCGCGTTGCCTCGGTCGGTAACGCCACGGTGGATTTCGCACAGGATTTCGTCAGCAACTTCACGCAAGCGCTGTTTGGCGATGCCGCCAAGGGCGCGGTGATCGACTTCGATTCGGCCAGCCTTGAAGCCTCGTCCAGCTACGCCGTCGGCTACCAGCACAGCGCAGGCGCCAACGGCGTCACCGACGCTGCGGCCTTCAGCCTGACCGACAGCTCGCACTTCATCGGCAAGGGCACCATCACCACGGCCGATGGCCGCAAGTTCGATTTCGAAGTGGAAGTCCAATACAACTACGAACTGAATGCCGCCACCAGCCAAACCAGCGGCGCCAAGCCGTTGCCGAAGCCGGACGACAGCAGCGACCAGCCATCGACCAAGGATCTGCCGACCGTGCAGCTGCCGAATATCGACTTCCCGGGCACGCTGGCGGATCTGTTCAAATTGATCGGCCGCGACCTGCAAACCGCGCTGGCCAGCAGCAGCGACAACAACAGCAAAACCGGCGACGGCATCGACCGCAACACTTTGCGCAGCCTGTCGCTGCGTCTTTTGAATCTGGTCGACAGCAAAGACACCAACACCTACAACGCGCCTAGCGCTGCGGATAAGGCCAAGGCAGCTGCTGGCGCAAGCGATGCACCAGCTAACGCCGATACGCCGGCACCGGCCGAATCGCCGGCCGCCGACGATGCCGCAGCTGTACCTGCCGCCAGCGCCGCAGCTCCTGCGGAAAACGCCGCAGCCTAAGCACGGGCCGCCGACCGGTATAATAGCGACACTCTCCGCTACGCGGCCTGCGCGTAGCGCGTCCCTATTTCTGTCGATTGCCCCAACATGTCCGTACAAACCTCTCCTGCATCCGCTCCATTGCTCATTCACTGGGAGGAGAACGGCGTACAGCACTCCGCGCGCTGGCGCTCGGAAGCCGGCATGCCGCCGCCTAAGCGCGTGGTCATCGCGGACGACCGCACCAACGCCGATATCGCCTACCGCATGGCCTGCGAAGGCACGGCGCTGCTGTGGCGCGGCGACTTCCAGAATGCGCGCCAACTGCTGCAAGCGCTGGCGCGCCGCGCGGATCACAAGGGCAAGTCCGGCAAAAAAGCCAAGCCAGCCAAAGTACCTGCGACGCCGACCGAAGCCTTCCACCTGCATCGCCAGGCGCAATCGCAGCGCGCCCGCACGCTGGCCATGCTGCTGATTCCTTTCGACGCCGATTACAGCATCCCGCTGCGCCGCGCGCCGGACGTCAAGCTGGCCTGCAACGAGGCTTATGGCCGTTACGAAGAACCGTTCATCGCCTCGATGCGCGAGCTGCTTGGCTTGATCGGCGCGCACGAATGGCGCCGCACCGGCGTTGAGATTCCGGCGCTGGGCGCGCGCATCCACCCGCACTACGGCGTGTTCTCGCCAGTGCGCGGCGAATACGTGCAGATGGTGGCCGATGCTCCGCTGCCGAAAGACACCTCGCTGGCGTTTGACATCGGCATCGGCACCGGCGTGCTGTCGGCGGTGCTGGCCAAGCGCGGCGTCAAGCGCGTGATCGCCACCGACCAAGACCAGCGCGCCCTGAGCTGCGCGCGCGAGAACCTGGCCTTGCTGGGCGTGGACGATAAAGTAGAACTGCGCGTCGCGGATCTGTTCCCGGAAGGCCGCGCGCCGCTGGTGGTCTGTAATCCGCCATGGGTGCCAGCCCGTCCTAGCTCGCCAATCGAGTACGCGGTCTACGATCCAGAAAGCCGCATGCTGCGCGGCTTCCTGTCCGGCCTGACCGCGCACCTTACGCCCAGCGGCGAAGGTTGGCTGATCCTGTCCGACCTGGCCGAACACCTCGGCCTGCGTCCGCGCGAGCAACTGCTGGAATGGATCGCCGCCGCCGGCCTGAAAGTCGTCGACCGCATCGATGTGCGTCCGGTGCACCCGCGCGCCTCGGACGCCACCGATCCCCTCCACGCCGCCCGCGCCGCCGAGGTGACCTCGCTGTGGAAACTGGCCGCCGCATAATCGGCCCTTGCGCAATGCAGGACACTTGTATATAATTATGGCCTCAGACGCGGGGTGGAGCAGTCTGGCAGCTCGTCGGGCTCATAACCCGAAGGTCACAGGTTCAAATCCTGTCCCCGCAACCAAATTCGAAAAGCCGTTGATTTTCATAAGAAAATCAACGGCTTTTTCCATTTTCGGCATAGTGAGCGATACGGCTTAGTTAGTTATTACGCCTAAAAACGTCAATTCGTAGGCATCCTCGGTATCAAATCTCAGTACTGGATAATTTCGAAACAGTGCCTTCACCTCATCCTTGGTCGCCTTCGTGGCTGAAGGAAGAACGGCGTGGTATCCGATGTAGAATTCTGCGGCCACAATCGCGCTGATAGTGATTCCCGCAGCACTGCCAATCGCCTCGACAAGCAACGGATGTCCGCGCAGGTAGTCTATGACAGCATTGGTATCTAATAGAAATTTCATTTGACGCCAGCCTTCTTCATTATTTTGACGGCAGCAGTGCGGCGTTTTTGGGTGTCTCGATTCAGTTGATCCATTAAAGAGAAGAACTCCGCCGGAAGGCTGGGTTCAGCCACCGTTTTCTCGGATGCGTCTTTTGCAACACTCTTTTTCATCTTAAGCTGCATGATGGCCTCCTTCTCGAGCATCCAAACTAATTCAGATTTCTCGACGAGGCAAGCAGGCTTATCAACCTAGTGCCATACCAAATCCATCATAAAGCTGTCACAATTGCTCTTTTAGGTCAGCCAAGGAGGCGAGCGTGAAGGATCAGGTACTAGCAGAACAACAAGAGCAAGATGCTCCGGCCAATCCCTCCCGTCGCCGCATCTTCCAGGCGGCAGGCGCGGCCGGCCTGGCCACTACCCTGCCCGCGCTGACCGAAGCCGCTCCGGCCAAAACCGCCGCCAAGGGCTCGCTCGACGATAAACTCAAGGCCAATATCAAGAACGTGGTAGTGATCTACCTCGAAAACCGCAGCTTCAATAATCTGTTCGCCAATTTCCCCGGCACCGCCAATCCGTTGTCGGCCGCGCCGGCCGCCGCTTGCGCGCAGCGCGACCGCGATGGTTCGGTGCTGCCGTCGCTGCCGAAAATCTGGGGCGGCATGGTGCCGAATACGCAGGACATCGGCGGTAAAAAATACGTGGTCAAGGAAGACGACGTCAAAGGCCTGCCGAACGCGCCGTTCAAACTGGTCGACACCGAGGGCAAGCCGCTGCCGGAAGCCGTCATCACGCGCGACCTGTGGCACCTGTTCTACCAAAACCAGATGCAGATCAACGGCGGCAAGAACGACGGCTTCGCCGCATGGGGCAACACCGGCGGCATGGTGATGGGCTACTACGGCGAGACTGATAAGAACCTCGGCCTGTGGAAAATCGCGGAACAGTACACGCTGTGCGATAACTTCTTCATGGCGGCTTTCGGCGGCTCCTACCTGAACCACCAATTCCTGATCACCGGCCGCGTGCCGGAATACTTCAACGCCAAGGACACTGCGGCCAAGAAGAAGATCGCGGTGCTGGACGACGGCCCGACCGGCTTCCGCCTGTCCGTCACGCAGGACTCGCCGGCATCGGCGATGGACGGCCACCCGCACTTCGTCAACAACGGCGCCATTACGCCGGACGGCTACGCGGTCAACACCATGGCCCCGCCCTACCAGCCGAGCTACATCCGCCCAGCCTACGACGGCGATCCGTTGCACGCCGATCCAAAAGACGCCGGCACCCTGCCGCCGCAAACCTACGACACCATCGGCGACCTGCTGTCGCGCAAAGGCGTGAGCTGGGCGTGGTACGGCGGCGCGTGGCAAGCGGCCCTCGATGCGCGCGGTGGCGGCGAGAAGCCAAACTTCCAGTACCACCACCAGCCGTTCAACTACTTCAAGCAGTTCGCGCCTGGCACCAAGGCCCGCGAAGAGCACCTGCGCGACGGCGGCTTGGGCGATAGCCCAATCTCCAACAAATTCATCGCCGATGCGGTAGCGGGCAAGCTGCCGGCCGTGACCTTCTACAAGCCGCAAGGTAACCTGAATCTGCACGCCGGCTACTCGGACATCGAATCGGGCGATGCCCACATCACCAACGTGATCGAACACTTGAAGAAATCCCCGCAGTTCAAGAACATGCTGGTGGTGATTACCTTCGACGAAAACGGCGGCTGGTGGGATCACGTGGCGCCGCCCAAGGGCGACCGCTGGGGCCCGGGCTCGCGCATCCCGGCCATCATCATTTCGCCGCACGCGAAAAAAGGCCACGTCGATCACAGTTTCTACGACACTACCTCGATCATGCGCTTCATCACCCGCCTGCACGGCCTGCCGCTGCTGGAAGGCCTGAAGACCCGCAACGAAGCCTTCGCCGCGCGCCACGCCACGCCGCCGGGCGACCTGACGGGAGCCCTGAGCTTCCGCTGATATTGCGCTTTGTGTTACACTGCGCGCAATTCTGTAAGCTAACGAAGCCCGACTAATCCAGCCGGGCTTTTGTTTTTTCCCTGATGAGAGATAAAAAAGATAACGCTACGTTCGACCTGCCGGGCTTTGCTCCTGCCGCGCCGCTCGAACCGGAAGCCAAGCGTCCGCCGCCGCCGCGCGCCCGGCGTTCCACGCTCAAACAAGAGCAACTGGAACTGCTGGAACCGACCGATACCACCGGTCTGCCGATCTGGGTGCGCGACGAGAATCTCGACCTGACCGGTTTGCCGGTATGGAAACGAGATTGAACCGGTACAGCACCGGTACAACATCCGCACACCTCTCATACAGTTCCTGCACAGTGACGGCTACCCGCCTGTTAGACTGTGTCCACGTCCTTTTTTAACAGGTTCGCCGCCATGACATCCACCGCCTTTTCCAGCCTGCCGCTGAATCCCGCTTTTCTCGATAACCTCGACTCGCTCGGCTACAAGGAGATGACCACGATCCAGGCGCAAAGCCTGCCGTCGGTGCTGGAAGGCCGCGACCTGATCGCCCAGGCGAAAACCGGCAGCGGCAAGACCGCCGCCTTCGGCATCGGCATCCTGCACAAGCTCAATCCTGCGTGGTTCGCGGTGCAGGCGCTGGTGCTATGCCCTACCCGCGAACTGGCCGACCAAGTCGCCGGTGAACTGCGCCGCCTGGCACGTTCGACCGGCAACGTCAAGGTGCTGGTGCTGACCGGCGGCTCGCCGATGCGCCCGCAAATCGCTTCGCTGGAACACGGCGCCCACATCATCGTGGGCACGCCAGGCCGCGTGCGCGATCACTTGGGCCGCAACACGCTGGATCTGTCGAAAGTCAGCACGCTGGTGCTGGACGAAGCCGACCGCATGACCGACATGGGCTTCTACGACGAAATCGCCGGCATCGTCAGCGCTTGCCCGAAACGCCGTCAGACCTTGCTGTTCTCGGCCACCTACCCGGACGACATCCGCCGCGCTACGGACGACTTCCTGGTCGATCCTATCGAAGTGACGGTGGAAGCGCAGCACGACAACAGCCAGATCGAACAGTTGTTCTTCGAGATCGGTTTCGACAACCGCAACGACGCCGTGGCGCGCCTGCTCGGCCACTACAAGCCGGTATCGGCCATCGCCTTCTGCAACACCAAAGTGCAGTGCCGCGAGCTGGTCGAGTCCTTGCAGCAGAAAGGCTTCTCTGCACTGGCGCTGTACGGTGAACTGGAGCAGCGTGAACGCGACGAGATCCTGATCCTGTTCGCCAACCGTAGCTGCTCCGTGCTGGTGGCCACCGACGTTGCCGCGCGCGGCCTCGATATCCCGAACCTGGAAGCAGTGATCAACGTAGACGTGTCCAAGGACACCGAGGTGCACATCCACCGCGTGGGCCGTACCGGCCGTGGCGGCGAACAAGGCATGGCGCTGTCGCTGTGCGCACCAAACGAGAAAAAGTGGGTCAAACTGATCGAAGAATATCAAGGCCAGCCAGTCGAATGGTTCGACTTGGACAGCCTCGATGAAAACGACTACGGCGTCGATCCAGCGCCGATGATGACGCTGGTGATCTCCGGCGGCAAAAAGGACAAACTGCGTCCGGGCGACGTACTGGGTGCACTGACTGGCGACGCAGGCCTGAGCAAGGAGCAAGTCGGCAAGATCAATGTGACCGAATTCCAGACCTACGTCGCCATCGACCGCCGCGTCGCTTACGACGCCTACGCGCGCCTTAACAAAGGCAATCCGCTCGGCGGCGATTTCGGCGCCTTCAAGGGCCGCAACTTCAAGATGCGCTTTATCGGCGAATAATCAGCATCAATGACGCTGCTGCTCGATATGGGGCAGCAGCACCGTCAAGATCCCCAGCAGTGGCAGGTAGGAGCACAGCTTATACACGTAAGCGATGCCACTGATGT
Organism: Duganella rivi; assembly: GCF_009857435.1. GTDB lineage: Bacteria > Pseudomonadota > Gammaproteobacteria > Burkholderiales > Burkholderiaceae_D > Rugamonas > Rugamonas rivi. The sequence continues at coordinate 572,987 of NZ_WWCK01000002.1, read as the reverse complement.
CCGCAATGTGGCCCATGGCCGCCGCGCCGATGCCGCTCACGCCAAACATCAGGCCGAAGAAAATCCCGGCGATCATACCAACCTTGCCCGGCATAAGCTCCTGCGCAAACACCACGATGGCGGAGAAGGCGGAAGAAATCACGAAGCCGATAATCACCGTCAGCACCGCAGTCCAGAACAGATTCACATAAGGCAGCGCCAGCGTGAACGGCGCGGCGCCGAGGATGGAAATCCAGATCACGCGCTTGCGGCCAATGCGGTCGCCGATTGGCCCGCCCATGAACGTACCGGCAGCGACGGCGGCCAGGAACAGGAACAAATACATCTGCGCCGACGACACCGACACGCCGAATTTATCGATCAAGTAGAAGGTGTAGTAGCTGGTCAGGCTGGACATGTATATGTACTTGGAGAAGACCAGCAGCGCCAGCACCGCCAGCGCGCCATACACCTGCGCTTTAGGTAAAGGCGAAACGGCCGGTGCGGCAGCCTTGCGCGGTTGCGCGAGGTGATGGCTATGCCAGCGGCTCACGTACACCAGCACCGCAATCGCTGCCACGACCAGCAATGCGAACCACGCGATATTGGCCTGGCCGCGGCCGATGATGACCGCCGCCGCTAGCACCGGCCCAAGCGCAGAACCGGCGTTGCCGCCCACCTGGAACAGAGATTGCGCAAAGCCGAAGCGACCACCCGACGCAGCACGCGCCACGCGCGAGGCTTCAGGGTGGAACGTCGAGGAGCCGACGCCGATCAGCGCCGACGACAGCAGCAGCGATGGGAAGGTCGAAGCAAAGGACATCATCAGCACGCCGATCAGCGTCGCCACCATCCCCATCGGCAGCAGGAAAGGCATGGGACGACGGTCGGTGTACAAACCAATCCACGGTTGCAGCAGCGAGGCGGTGCACTGGAAGGTCAGCGTAATCAGGCCGACCTGCGTGAAGCTGAGGCCAAACTCCGCCTTCAGCATGGGGTAAATCGAAGGCAGCATGGCCTGCGTCAGATCGTTCAGCAGGTGAACCAGGGCCACGGCGCCGAGGATCTGCATAACGGTTTCGCCGTGAGGTCGGCCGATAGAGGTAGCGGTAGTATTCATCTGCCGAGTGTAATATAGTCGACAAAGCTTGATATTCCAACTTTCGTCGAACAAGTGACAATGACCACGCCACACCGTAGCAGCGATCACCGCGACTACCAGCGCGTGCCGCGCATCGTCACCGCCATGGCGCGCGACGAGTTGCATGGCGTGTCGGTCGCGCCGCATCACCACGAACGCGCGCAGCTGCTATATGCCACCGAGGGCTTGATGCGCGTGCAGACCGATGCCGGCGTGTGGATACTGCCGCCACGCCGCGCGCTGTGGATACCGCCCGGCGTGGTGCATCATTGGACGTCGCTCAGCAAAGTCACCATGCGCACCATTTACGTGGAGGCCAATGCGGCCAAGGCCTTTGGCGATAACTGCCGCGTGATCGAAGTCAGTGCGCTGCTGCGCGAGTTGATCCTGGCGCTGCTGGACGAGCCGATTGAATATCCGCTGCCGGGACGCGGCGAGCACTTGGCGATGCTGATTCTGTCCGAACTGGCGGCAGCGGAGACGGTGCCGATAGCGATTCCATGGCCGCGCGACCGGCGGCTGGTAGCGGTGTGCACCGCCATCATGGCCGATCCGGGCAGCAGCAAGAATATCGAGCAGTGGGCCGATGAAGTGGGCGCCAGCGCGCGCACGCTGATCCGGCTATTCCCCAAGGAGACCGGCCTGCATTATCGGCAGTGGGTGCAGCAGGTGCATCTGGCCGAGGCCTTCGGCCGCCTGGCGCAGGGCGACAGCGTAGGTGCAATTGCGACGGCGCTTGGCTATGCAAGTCCGAGCGCGTTTAGCGCCATGTTCCGCCGCATTCTCGGCAAGACACCGCAGTACTACCTGAGCGAGTGGCGCACGCCGCTTACGCTGCGGCCAGCGTAAAGCGGAACACCGCGCCGGTTTCCGGCTCGCTCACCAATTCTATTTTGCTGCGGTGGAGTTGCAGGATACGGTTCACCGTCAGCAGCCCTAGCCCTCCGACGCGGTACTCGCCTTGCAGTGCAACCGGGCGGCGGAACAGGCTCTCGCGCATGGCAGCGGGCACGCCCGGCCCGGTGTCGGCAACCGTCACTTCCACCATGCCGCCGTGAGAAGGCTTGACGGTGATTTCGACCGTGCCGCCAGCAGGTGTATGGCGGATAGCATTATCGAACAAGTTGGTCAGCACCCGCTCTATCATGCCCAGATCGGCGCTCACCATCGGTGCGGGATGCGGCAGTGTCGCCATCAACCGCACATTGCGCTCGGCAGCTTGCAGCTCGAATTTCTGGAATACGTCCTGTATCAGGTCGGACAGCGAGAACGGCTCCAGCTCCGGCGTTACCGAGCCGTGTTCCAGGCGTGCCAATTCAAATAAGGCTTGCGCCAGGCGCCCCACCTTCTGGCTCTGCGCCAGTGCGATGCCGAGGTAATGCTGGCGCGTCGCCGCATCCAGCGATTCATCCTTGAGCGACAGCGTTTCAAGGTAGCCGTGCAGGGAACCAAGCGGCGTGCGCAGGTCGTGCGAGATATTGGCCACCACTTCGCGCCGGTCGTGATCCAGCTGGCGCATGGTCTGCCATTGCTCGTTGATGCGTGCGCCCATATCGGAGAAGGACTGCTCAAGGATGGCGATTTCGTCGCGCGGGCCGCCGCGTTGCGGTGGCGGCAGCAGCAGTTGATCGGCCTTGGTGTCGATTTGCTGCATGGTGGTGGTCAGGCGATGCAGCGGCCGCGTAATCAGACGGAAAGCGATCAAGCCGGCGACCAGCACCAGCGAGGCCACCACCGCCATCGACCACAAGGTAGTGCGCAGCACGGAGCTGGCGGTAGCGCGCGCGGCCAGGCGGTCATGTTCTTCGCTTTGCAGGATGACGTAGATATAGCCGATTTTCTGCTCGCCCGAGCGCAGGATGGCGGCGCTGAAAACTTTGCGTCCGCGCTGGCTGCGCGGGTCATCGCCCTGTATCGGCAAGGGTTCTTTGTTGAGCAGGCGGCGGATCGGCGCCAGATCGACGCGCTCGCGCTTCAGGTGGCCGGCCGGCGCCGCGTGGCCGACGATGCGGCCATCGTTATCGAGCAAATACACTTCCACGCTGGGATTAACGCTCATCAGCTTATTGAACAGGCGGCGCACGGCCGCCGGGCCGAGTCCTTCGCTTGGCGCCGCAGTATCATCATCGGCCTGCATCAGTTGCGCATCGAGCGCGATGCTGCGCGCCAGTCCCAGCGACAGGCCTTGCACCACTTCCTTCTCGTGCATGATGTTGGCGCGGATTTGCAGCCATGCGGAGGCGCCGCAGCACACCAGCAGCAGCAAGCAAAAAGCCAGCGACAAGCGCTGCGACAGCGTCAGGTTCATGCGCCGCCCGCGTAACGATAGCCCTTGCCCCACACGGTGAGGATGCGCGTTGGATCAGCCGGATCGGCTTCGATCTTGGCGCGCAGGCGGTTGATGTGGGTGTTGACCGTGTGTTCGTAGCCGTCGTGCTGATAGCCCCACACCTGGTTCAGCAGATCGAGCCGCGAAAATACTTTTTCCGGGTGCTTGATGAAGTGGTACAGCAAATCGAATTCGCGCGGCGTCAAGTCGAGCGCCGCGCCCTGCAAGTGGGCTTGACGCGTGATCGGATCGACCCGCACGCCGTTCAGTTCCAGCATGCCGCCTTCTGCGCGCTGGCTGCGCGACATCGCATCGGCGCGGCGCAGCAGCGCTTTCACGCGCGCTACCAGTTCCAGCACGGAAAAGGGCTTGGGCAGGTAATCGTCAGCGCCCAGTTCAAGACCAAGGATGCGGTGCACTTCGCTGGAACGCGCGCTGGTGATGATGATGGGCGTGTAAGTCGTCATGGCGCGCGCCTGGCGGCAAATCTCCAGCCCATCCACGCCGGGCAGCATGATGTCGAGGATGAGCGCATCCCAGCCGCCGGTGCGCACTTGTGCCAGGCCCTGCGTGCCGTCGGCGCAGTGCGTGACCTGATACCCCTCATCCTGGAGGTGCATGCGCAGCAGGTCTGCGATATGAATGTCGTCCTCGACGATTAATACTCGTTTAGCTGGTTCCATGGCCGTCATTGTGCAGGATTCTTGCGCTGAAAAGTATCACAAATCGTTTAAGTTTACGTGAGGATTTTGTCACCACTCCGGGCGCAGAATGGCTCCATCGTTATTCCACTTACGGAGAACACCATGACAAACAGACGCTCTTTCATCCTGACCAGCGGCGCAGCCCTGCTGGCGGGCATTGCCTTCCGCGCAACGCAGGCCGCACCGGCCGCCGCTTGGGAAGTCACCCATACAGACGCCGAATGGCGCGCCCTGCTCTCGCCGGCGCAGTACGAGGTGCTGCGCAAGCACGGCACCGAACGGCCGTTCAGCAGCCCGCTGTACAAGGAACACCGCGCCGGTAAGTTCTTCTGCGCCGGTTGCCAGAACCCGCTGTTCACATCGAAGAACAAGTTCGATAGTGGCACCGGCTGGCCGAGTTTCTGGAAGCCGCTGGATCGCGGCGTTTTCACCAGCCGCACTACTTCTCTCGGCATGTATGGCGTGGAGGTGGTGTGCCGCCGCTGCGGCAGCCACCTGGGCGACGTGTTCGACGATGGCCCGGAACCGACCGGCCTGCGCTACTGCATCGACGGCGTGGCGCTTAACTTTGTTCCCGGCGAAGCCTGATCGGAGGTCATCATGTTATTAATTCTGCTGTCTTATCTTGGTGGGGCACTGACGATTCTCAGTCCTTGCATTTTGCCGGTGCTGCCGTTTGTGTTTGCGCGCACGGGGCAACCGTTTGTGCGTAGTGGCTTGCCGCTGTTGCTTGGCATGGCGTTGACCTTCGCACTGGTGGCGACGCTGGCGGCGGTCGGCGGCGGCTGGGTGGTGCAGGCTAACCAGTATGGCCGCTGGGCGGCGCTGGTGCTGATGGCGTTCTTTGGTTTGACCTTGATGCTGCCGCACCTGGCGGATCGCTTGACCAAGCCGCTGGTGGCCTTGGGCGACAAGCTGTCCAACAAGGCAGCGGATGGCGACAGCTCCGGCGCGAGTTCGTCGTTCCTGCTTGGCGTGGCGACCGGTTTGCTGTGGGCTCCTTGCGCGGGCCCGGTGCTTGGCCTGGTACTGACTGGCGCGGCGCTGAATGGCGCTAGCGTGGGCACGACTTTGCTGCTGCTGGCGTATGCGGCTGGTGCGGCGACTTCGCTGGCGTTGGCGCTGCTCGTTGGCGGTAAAGTCTTCAGCGCGATGAAGCGTTCGCTGGGCGCTGGTGAATGGGTACGCCGTGGTTTGGGCGCTGCCATGCTGGCCGGCGTGGCCGCGATTGCGACCGGGCTCGATACCGGCTTGCTGACGAAGGTATCGACCGTCGCCACGGCGGGCGTGGAGCAAAAGCTGATCGACACCCTGGCTCCGCGCGGCGGCCAAACCGAAGCCCCAGCCGGTGGCGCGATGATGCGCAGCGCAGCGGCGGCTGGCGATGAGGCGGCGGGTGGCGCGATGATGTCGCGCACCGCGATGGCTGGCATTACGAATGGCGCTGGCGGCCCGGCCATGATGGCGCGGCGCGCAGTGGCTGCTGCCGCCGATGCGCTGCCGGTTGAAGGCAAGCTGCCTTCGCTGAACGGCGCTGTCGAGTGGCTGAATTCCGCGCCGCTCACTGCCGAACAATTGAAAGGCAAGGTGGTACTGGTCGACTTCTGGACCTACTCCTGCATCAACTGCCTGCGCAGCCTGCCCTACACCAAGGCATGGGCCGACAAATACCGCGACCAAGGCTTGGTAGTAATCGGCGTGCACGCACCGGAATTCGCCTTCGAGCGCAACGTCAACAACGTCCGCAAAGCCGTGAAAGACCAAGGCATCACCTTCCCGGTCGCCATCGACAACGACTACGCTATCTGGCGCGCTTTCGGCAACCAATACTGGCCAGCCCACTACTTCATCGACGCCAAGGGCCAGATCCGCCACCACCACTTCGGTGAAGGCGACTACGCCCAGTCCGAGCAAGTGATCCAGCAACTGCTGGAAGAAGCGGGCCGCAAAAACGTCACCAACACCGTGGTCAGCGCAGAAGACGCGCAAGGCATCCAGCAGCAGTCGGACATCGGCCAAGTCGGCTCGCCGGAGACCTACCTGGGCTACGAACGCGCCGAAAACTTCGCCTCGCCGGAAAAGCAGGCAGCCAACGCCGCCCGCCAGTACACGGCGCCTGCCAAACCAGCGCTGAACCAATGGGGCTTGTCCGGCAACTGGCTGTCGCAAGCGGAGCAGATCACGCTGAATCAAGGCAGCGGCAGCATCGTCTACCGCTTCCATGCACGCGACCTGCACCTTGTGCTTGGCCCGACCAAGGACGGCAAGCCGGTGCGCTTCCGCGTGACGATCGATGGCGCAGCGCCGGGCAAGAATCACGGCGCAGACGTGGCCGCCGATGGCAGCGGCAAGATCGACAGCCAGCGCCTTTACCAGCTGGTGCGCCAATCCGGCGCGGTGGGCGACCACACCTTCAGCATTGAATTCCTCGATCCCGGCGTACAAGCCTACGCCTTCACCTTCGGTTAAACAGGAGCATCAACATGAAAAACATCACATTCAAACTGGCCGCACCGCTTGCCCTGCTCAGCGCCCTCACCGCCTGCGCGGCCGAACCTTCAGTCGTCATCGCGCCACCGGCCGTCGATGAACCGGCCGGCGCCGAACACACCGCCACCGCCATCTTTGCCGGCGGCTGCTTCTGGGGCGTGCAAGGCGTGTTCCAGCACGTGAAAGGCGTGACCAACGCGGTCTCCGGCTACACCGGCGGCGAGGAGCGCACCGCCAGCTACGAATGGGTCGAGCGCGGCGACACCGGTCACGCCGAATCCGTGAAGATCACCTACGATCCGACGCAAATCAGCTACGGCAAACTGCTGCAGGTGTTCTTCTCGGTGGCGCACGACCCTACGCAACTGAACCGCCAAGGCCCGGACAGCGGCACGCAGTACCGCTCCGCCATCTTCCCGCAAACGGCGTCGCAGCGCGCCGTGGCCGAGAAGTACATCGCTCAGCTGAACGCCTCGCGCGTGTACAAAAAGCCGCTGGCGACCAGGATCGAAATGGACAAAAAGTTCTACACCGCAGAGTCCTATCATCAGAACTACCTAACGCTGCATCCAAACGATCCCTACATCGTCTTTAACGATGCGCCCAAGCTGGTAGATCTCAAGCGCATCGCACCAGACCTGTACAGGGCCGATGCTGTACTGGTCCGCAAAGCGATGTAATCAGGGCGTGGCCTGCTTCAATACCTCCAGCACGGCGTCGACCACCGCGTCCGGCATCTCAGCCTGAATCACGTGGCCGGCGCCGGCGACCACGCGCTGCGTGCTGCGCGTGGAGAGTTTGGTGAACTCCTTTTGCACCGCGAAGTTCTCGTCTTCAAATGCCTTGTTCATCGCGCTTTGAGGTTGGCCCGGTACCGCGTATGGACTCACGCCGCGCGTCAGCACCACCAGCGGGATATCGCCAAATGGGCGGCGCAGCTTACGCAGCTGTTCATCGCTTTTCGCGATGGCAGCATATTCCGCCACGTTGGCCTGCCAATACGACAGCTTGGATTCAGACGCCAGCAACGCCGCACCAAGTTGCGGGCCGAAGGTTTTCAGCGGTTCGCCGATACAGTTCTTCTGCGCCTCGGCATCCTTGGCGAAGCCCTTCCGGGCAGCAGCCAGGCAGTACTTGCCCTGCCCTTCGACCATCGCGTAAATCTCTTTTACCTTGCCGTTGGTGACTTTGTTTAAACGCGCCGTTTCGTCTTCATGCTGCGCTTCGACTAGCACCAGCCCTTTCACCTCGGACGGATAGCGGTAGGTAAACACCTGCACATTGGCGCCGCCCAGCGAATTGCCGACCATGACGTATGGCCCCTTCTCGCCTGCCGCCGCCAGCAATTTGTGCAGGTCCGCCGCCACGCTCTCAGAGGTGTTCGGCGTTTGAACAGGATCGCTGAAGCCAAAGCCAGCGCGATCGAACACGCAGGCACGCGCATGCTTCGCCACTTCCGGCTGCACGCGATACCACGACCAGCCGGCATCACCGGATGGCGCGTCGAACACCACGGTCAGCGGGCCTTGGCCGCTGCAGTACATATGCATTTTGCGGCCGCCGCCAACGTCGTAAAGATGCGGCACAGCGAACTCGCTCGCCATCGTCCAACCTGCACTCAAAGCCAATACTGCAAAAGCAAACTTACGCATCAAGACTCCCCAGGTGATGCGGCTCCGCGGCCGCGACAAGGGGCATAGTACAATGTAAGCATGGAAAAGTTAACATTTGAGCTACAGAGACTATATTTATTCGCTGGCCAGCAACTTGATGGCGCGGCGCTAGACCTCGTCAACGCCGCCGGCATGGTGCGCACGCTGGTCATCGACTTCCACAAGGCGGCCGAGGAACAGCACTGGGCGCGCTTGTGCGACGTCGCCAACGCGCTGCAAACGGAGCTAGGCTTGCCTGCGCCGGCCGTCAGCGTATCGGGCGGCGAGTGCTATCGCTTGTGGTTGTCGCTGGAGCAGCCGATCCCGGAGACCCAAGCAAAGCAGTTCCTCGCCTTGCTGCATAAGGCTTACTTTGAAGATGAGCAGATTGATTTCGGCCGTAGCCGCATAGATTTGCCGCCGTCGCAGAACCGCGCCACCGGCTTGTGGGCAGCCTTCGTCAACCCGAGCATGGGCGGCGCGCTGGCCGAGGATTTGGGATTGGAGATGATGCCGCCGGAAGCCGCGCAAGCTGCATTCCTCGAACGCCTAAGCAGCATCACCGAAGAAGAATTCGCGCAGGCGCTGGCCAAGCTGCGCGGCAAGCAAGACGCAGCGGCGCAAGCGCCCGCTGCGGCATCGGCGCCGCCAGCGCGTGATGCCCACACTACGCCGGCAGGCCTGTTATTGAAAGACGCTACGCTGGAACAGATTGTCCTGCACCTGCACGCGATGGGCATCGAGCCCACTTTCCGCCACGTTCTGAAAAACTAGCACGCCAACCGCCTGGTCGGCCAACTCGTCCTGCTTGATTTTGCCGATAAGGACTGCACCGGCCTCGCGCAGCTGAACTGCGGCGACCTCGTTGCCCTCCTTGAGCAGCACCGGAATGCCGTGCAGCGGCCCGCGCACCCGCTTCAGGTTGCGCTCGCGGTCCATATCCAGCGCCAGCTTGAGCGCGTGCGGATGAATCTCAATCCCCGACTTGCCAGCCAACTTGATGCGCGTGAGGTACTGCGACGTCAGCCAATGCGACGTCAATTTCCCCACTTCCATCAGACGTTGCTGCTCGTCGACACCAGCGTCGAGGATGCCGCCCGTGCCCAGCTGTTTGCCCGGCGGAGTGCCGAGTCTTACGAAATCCCTGCGATTCATGCCATCCTCGTGGTTGGTTTCACTAATGCGCCGCATTTGTTGCGTTGCATAAATATATCAGCACATTGCTAGTTACACCACAAAAATTAATGAAAAAAAAGCACGCCGGCTTGCGCGGGCGTGCTTCGGAAGGGAAACGGTCGATTAACCGCGAACCACTTTCTTGAATTCGTTGGTGCGGGTGTCGATTTCGACGATGTCGTCTTGCGAAACAAACAGTGGCACCTGGATCGAGAATTGCTTGGCTTCGATCGCGTTTTCGATCTTGGCTTCCTTGGTCACGTTGCCCGAGGTGTTGCCTTTAACAGCTGGCTCCGAGTACACAACTTGACGCTGGATGGTGGTTGGCAGTTCAACCGAGATTGCTTTACCGTCGTAGAACACGGCTTCGCATTCCATGCCGTCTTTCAGGTAGTTCAGGGCGTCGCCCAGGTTTTCTTCTTCGATTTCGTACTGTTCGTATTCTGCGTCCATGAACACGTACAGTGGATCAGCGAAGTACGAGTAGGTTACTGGCTTCTTGTCCAGCACCACTACGTCGAATTTGTCGTCGCCGCGGAACACGCTTTCGAAAGGAGCGTTGGTCAGCAGGTTCTTCATTTTCCACTTGTAGGTGAAGCCGGTACGGCTCGAACCGTTGACGTCCGAACGCAGTACGATGAATGGCTTAGCATCAACCATGATAATGTTGCCGACGCGAATTTCTTTTGCTGGTTTCATAGCGAATCTACTTAATAAGGTGGTTGCGTAAAGATCATCGTCGTCTGACGTTTGATCGAAAAAAGCGGTACAGAGCTAAACCCGGCATTGTACCTGTTTTTTGGCTAAGCGCCTATCTCAGCGTGGCGGCAAAGGCCAGCATATTGCTTGCCAGATCGCCAAGGGACAGCATCTGTTGTTGCCACGCTGCGGCGCGCGCGGTGGCGGCGCTGGATTCGGCCGCCAAGGCAGACCACGAGGCAGCCCAGTTGTCCACTTCGCCACTGGTGGGTGCACCGTTCCAGCGCAGAGCGAAATCGGCCAAGGCCGGCAGTTCACCGGCGTAGCGCTGCAGGAAAGCGCGCAGCTTTTTGTGGTGCAGATTCTCGTCCTGCGGGTAGATATGCCAGATGAACGGCTTGCCGGCCCACTGTGCGCGCACAAACGAATCCTCGCCGCGCACGAAGTTCAGGTCGCAGGCCCACAGCAGCTTGTCGTAGTCCGGCTGCGGCACGAACGGCAGCACCCGCACCGTCAGCGCACCGCGCGTGGCAACGCTGCCCGCCATGCCATCGCTGCCGGTGAAGGCGCGCACGGCGTCGGCCGCCACGCCTTCCGGCACCAGGCAGGCCACCGGTGCTGCCCCCTGCAGCCATGCCTCAAACAGCGCCGATACCGGCGCGTGCGGGTAGCAGAACAGCGATACCTTGGTGGCCGCCAGTTCGGCCGGCGTCAGCCCTAATTGCCGCAAGAATTCGGCAGGCGCGAATTGCAAGCGCTGCTGCTCAAGCTCCGCCTCGCGCAGCAGGCCGCCGGTTTTACCGGTAAAGCCGGGGAAGAAGAAATGCTTGGTCATCGCACGCGGCTGCATCGACGGCAGGCGGTGGCAGCCCTCCACCCACTCCTCCGCCGTCAAGCCTTCCAGGTTGAACCATACCGGGCGCGGCTCGCACTGCGCCATGGCGTCGATGTAGCCGGGCGGGATATCGACCGCGAAGAATTCGATCACGATGTCGGCCACGTCATCGTTGCTGTAGACGCCGTCCTGATTGGCCCAGTGGCGCACGGTCACGCCCTCCACTTGCTGCAGCGCGGCCTGCACATCGACCGGCGGGCAGATGCGCTGGAAGCTGGCCAGGTCATCGACGAACAAGGTCACCGCCAGACCGTGCTCGCGCACCAGCTGCCTGGCCAGGCGCCAGCAAATGCCGATGTCGCCGTAGTTATCGACTACGCGGCAGAACAGGTCGAGTCGGCGGAATTGGTTCATGGTCGGAGGGCAGGGAAAAATCGAGGCTGGATGATACCTGATTAACGTCGGGCAGGAACCAAGAATATCAAAACTTCATGCACGCCTGTCAGTCCAATCCTACCAGCGCGGCCTACCGGCCCGCTGCCAACCACAACAAGGAGATGTCATGAACGAATTCTACCCACAACAGCTAATGCCCCAACAACAATACGGTGAACTGTCCCCGCAAGGCTTCTTCGGCGGCCTGATCGGCGCGCCGCTGGGCGGCTTGATTGGACGCGGCATCGGCGGCCTGTTCGGCCATGCCAACCTCGGACGACAAATCGGCCAGGCGGCCGGCGGCATCGGCGGCGGCTTGCTGCCGTTCGGCGCCGATCCGATGAGCGCCGCGTACGCGCAGCAGCAACAGCAGCAACAGCAGCAACAATTACAACAACAGTTACAACAGCAGCTGCAGCAGCAACTACAACAGCAACTACAACAACAGCAGCAACAGCAGCAACAGCAACAGCAGCAGCTACAACAACACTTGCTGCAACAAGCCCAACTGGCGCAGCTGGGCCAAGCCGGCCAGCTTGCGCCGCAGGGCTGGTTCGGCAACATCATCAAGAACGTGGCGCGCCCGCTGGGCGGCGCCATCGGCGGCGCGTTTGGTAACGCCGGCATCGGCAACACTATCGGCGGCATCGCCGGCCATCTGGGCGGCATGCTGCCGTTCGGAGCCGACCCCGTCGCAGCAGCCTACGCGCAGCAAGGCCTGGCGCCACAAAGCCTGTTCGGCGACTTGTTGCGCAAGGCGCATCCGTACAGCAGCGTCTACAACCCGTTCATCCCGCAGCCTCCCAACCTAGTGCCGTTCGGCGCAGACATGCAGCCGTTCGGCATGGATCCGCTGACCGCCGCTTACGCCCAGCAGCAAGCGCAGCTGGCACAGCTGGCACAACAGGCTGCGCAGCAAGGCCAACAAACACTGCATTGATGCCGTGGCGCTGCAACTGGTAGCGCCCGCCATCCTGCCCTCCTGCGGCCGCGGCTGCCGGAGGGCGCTGCCATAAGGAGTACCGCCATGCCCGATTCCCCGAGCACCAAATCCCGTTTCCTGATTCATGCCGCGCGCGGCGCGCCGCTCACCGACTTTCTGGCGCTGGCGTCCAGCGATGCCGACATCGCCGTGGTCGACGTGATCGGCCCGCGCGAACGGCCGCACACGGCGGTGGTGGAAATCACAGCCGACAAAGCGCGCCTGCTGGATCAGCACTTCCGCCTGACCGGCACACCCGCGCACCAATTAACCATAGAACCCGACCGGCCCTTGTCGATGTTTGACAGCGGCCCCTTCGATCCTTTTTGAAAGGAAGATCATGCCTAAAAATCCCAACGGCGGCGGCAGCACGCCGCCAGACCTCAGTGCGCCAGTCGACAGCGCCGAACCCGCGCCGCGCACCAATGGCCGCGCCGACAGCACGGGCCGCAATGTCGGCGCCCGCAAAAAACAATACGTGATCGCGCCGCGACTGGCGGAAGGCTTGCAGACGCTGGGCTTGCAGCCCTTGCAGTTCGCCGCGCTGGAGCAAGCGCTGCGCGACAGCGACGATATCGAAGTGATCGACAAGGTTGGGCCGAAGTCGGTGCTCGGCGCGCTGGCCGACGGCATGGGCGGCAACCAGGGCGTGCTGGTGGCGCGCATGACCGAGCAAAAAGCCGCCGCCTTGCACCAGCAAGGCCAAGGCCGGCTGCTGGTCGAGCATGACCAGCATCTCAATTTGATGGAGCCGTCGCTGCGGCAGCCGGCCATGGTCACGGGCGTGGCGCCGATCGACAGCAGCGGGCCGGTGCTGAACGCCATCATCAGCGTGTTCGGCAAGGATGGCGCGCCGCAGGCGAATGCCGAGGTCTCGCTGTTCGGCAGCATGTTGCCGGCCAGCGGCGTGACTGGCGCCAACGGCCAAGTCACGCTATCGCTGTTCGGCGAAACCGCCGACACCGTGCGCGGCCTGTATGTCAAGCCGAAAGCCGATTACTGGAGCTTCTACCAGCGCGATCCCGACATCAGCAGCGACGACGCCAACGTGGTGGTGCTGCGCGCCCTGTCCGACTGGCCGGCGCTGAAGGGCTTCCCGCAACAGCGCTGCTATGGCTGGGGCCAGAAAGCCATGCGGCTCGACCAACTGCCCGCCTCCTATCGCGGCCAAGGCGTGAAGATTGCCATCATCGATTCCGGCGCCGCGACTACGCACGACAATCTGCGCACCATCCACGCCGGCTTTGATGTACTCAACAAGCAGACCAATCCCAACGGCTGGGATCAGGACAGCATCGGCCACGGCTCGCACTGCGCGGGCGTGATTGCGGCGGCCGACATCGCATCGGGCATGCGCGGCTTTGCGCCCGATGCCGAAGTCCATGCCTGCAAACTGTTCCCCGGCGGCCAAATCAGCCAATTGATCGACGCGCTGGAGTACTGCATCGACAAGCAGATCGACGTGGTCAACCTCAGCCTCGGCGGCGCGGAAATATCGGAAGCGCTGGAGCAGCAAATCATCCGCGCCAAGCGGGCCGGTATTGCCTGCATTGTCGCTGCGGGCAATTCGGGCGGCGCGGTGCAGTACCCGGCGTCCTCGCCCAATGTGCTGGCGGTGGCGGCCATCGGCAAGCTCGATGAATTCCCGGCCGACAGCTACCACGCGCAAACGCTGGACAGCAACGTCGACGCCTACGGCTACTTCACTGCCAAGTTCAGCTGCCTCGGGCCGCAAGTGGCGGTGTGCGCGCCGGGCGTGGCCATCACCTCCTGCGTGCCGCCGAATAATTTCGCCGCGTGGGATGGCACCTCGATGGCAGCGCCGCACGTGACCGGGCTGGCCGCGCTCTGCCTCGCGCACCACCCGGACTTCCAGTCGCAGCAGTACAAGGCGCGCGGCGCGGCGCGGGTTGAGCGGCTGTTCCAGATCATCCGCAGCAGCGCGCGCCGCGTCAGCCTTGGCGATCAAAGCCGCATCGGCTATGGCTTGCCGGACGTGCTGGTGTCAGTGGGACTGCAAGCGCAAGCCGGCGCAGCGCCGCAGGCGATGCAGCCGCAATCGATGGGGATGATGCCGATGATGGCGCCGCTCTACGATCCCTACGCGCTGGGCGTGATGCCGTTCTATCGTCCGGCCGTGCAGTACGCGCCGCTGGCGTGGTAGGGCCGGAAATGCAAAAAGCCGCACTAGGCGGCTTTTTGCATGATTTGGCGTCCCCACGGGGATTCGAACCCCGGTACTCACCGTGAAAGGGTGATGTCCTAGGCCTCTAGACGATGGGGACAGAAACTGTCCGTACTGGCCTTGCACTACTCACTTGGAAAGGTCTGTTGGCGTCCCCACGGGGATTCGAACCCCGGTACTCACCGTGAAAGGGTGATGTCCTAGGCCTCTAGACGATGGGGACATTTCCAAGGCGCGTATTATGGCAGCGTCATTCCCCGAACGCAATAGCAAACCCTTGTTTTTGCTGAAAAATCAGAGCAAGATTGGCAGGTCTGCAACGGATTCGCCGCAATCTCAGTAGCGCTTGCGCTGCAACTCGAACACGGCAACCAGTTTTGCCAGTCCAACGGCCTGTTCGCGCATCGCGCCCGCAGCGGCGGCCGACTCTTCCACCAGCGCGGCGTTTTGCTGCGTCACCTGATCCATGTCGCCGATGGCCTGGTTGACCTGCTCGATGCCGGCGCGCTGCTCCTGGCTGGCGTGGCTGATTTCCGCGATGATGTCGCTGACACGGTTGACGCTGCCGACCAGCTCGGTCATGGTGGCGCCGGCGCGGTCAACCAGCACGCCGCCCTGCTCCACCTGTTCGCTCGATGCATCAATCAACTGCTTGATCTGGCGCGCCGCCTCGGCGCTGCGCTGCGCCAGCGTGCGCACTTCGCCTGCCACCACGGCAAAGCCGCGCCCCTGCTCGCCGGCACGCGCCGCCTCTACCGCTGCATTCAGCGCCAGGATATTGGTCTGGAAAGCGATGCCATCAATCGTGGCGATGATGGTGCCCATTTCCTGCCCGGCGCGCTGAATGCCGGCCATGGTGGCAACCACTTGCGCCACTGCTTCGCCGCCACGCTGCGCCACGTCCGCAGCGCCGGCCGCCAGCTGGCGTGCCTGGTCGGCGTTGTCTGCATTCTGGCGCACAGTGGCCGTGAGCTCCTCGATCGAGGCGGCCGTCTCTTCCAGCACGCCGGCTTGCTGCTCGGTGCGCGCGGACAGGTCGGCATTGCCGGCCTCGATCTCCCCCGATGCAGTCACAATCGCGTCGGTGCCGCTGCGCACCTGCGTGACGATGCGGTGCAAGCTGGCAGTCATCTCGCCGAGTGCGGTCAGCATCTGGCCCATTTCATCAGGACGCGGAGGCGGCTTGCGGCCGGTGAGGTCGCCGTTGGTAATCGCTTGCGCCACCGCCAGCGCGCCATGCAGCGGGCGAATGATGGCGCGGCTCAGCGCCAGGCTGGCCGCCACCACCACTACGGCCACGAGCAGCATCAGCACCGTGGTGATCGTGACCGTGCGCGAGCCGCTCGCGGCTGCCTGCTCGGTAATCGCGGCGCTGGACTTGGTCAGCAGGCCGATGCTCTCCGCCAGCAGATTGGCCGGTTCGACATCGATGCCGCGCACACTGGCATCGGCTGCCGCCGCGCCGCCATCGGCCACCATGGCGCGCGCGGCGGTGTAGCGCTCGCGCTGCTGCGCATGCAGTTCGACAAAGCGCGTCATGGTGCGGCGCGCGTCGCCATCCAGCTGCTCCAGCACCGCGCGCGCCTTGCTGTCGACTTCTTTCTCGGCCGCCAGGTAAGCATCCCACTGCTTTTGCTGCTCGGCCGGATCGGCGGCGCGCAACAGCAGATTTTTCCAGTGCAGCACTTCCACCTTGTAAGCGACGGCGATGTAGCCGACCGCGCGCTCGCGCGCAAAATTGTCCTGCACGGTCTGGCCGGATTCGACGACAACACGGTTAAGGCTGTAAATGCCCGCCAATCCAGCCACTAGCGCGACCAGCAGGACGGCGATAAAAGCGAGGGGGAGTTTTAGGCTGAGTTTCATGGCAAATGCGGTGATGGGAAACCGACAAGTATGAGGCCATGCTCAGCAAGAAGGAAGTGGAAAGTTTGCCACGCTAGCTTCGAAGAAGTCGAACATGCGCAACACAAACCGAGGCGCAGAAAACAAAAAGCCGCTCATGGCGGCTCAATCATTTGCGCTTTTTGGCGTCCCCACGGGGATTCGAACCCCGGTACTCACCGTGAAAGGGTGATGTCCTAGGCCTCTAGACGATGGGGACCAAGGAACTTCTACAATTTGTATTCTACGCGATTGGTGGAGGTAAGCGGGATCGAACCGCTGACCTCTTGCATGCCATGCAAGCGCTCTCCCAGCTGAGCTATACCCCCGGGCGTAAAACACATTCACTACTACCGGCCAGCGTTGGCATCGCTGGCGTCCCCACGGGGATTCGAACCCCGGTACTCACCGTGAAAGGGTGATGTCCTAGGCCTCTAGACGATGGGGACCTCGGAACTACTTTAACTACTCTCCTGTGCTTGTTGGTGGAGGTAAGCGGGATCGAACCGCTGACCTCTTGCATGCCATGCAAGCGCTCTCCCAGCTGAGCTATACCCCCTCAGGGCACAGAAGCTTTACTGCTAACCAGCCTTGGCGAAGCTGGCGTCCCCACGGGGATTCGAACCCCGGTACTCACCGTGAAAGGGTGATGTCCTAGGCCTCTAGACGATGGGGACCTTGGAACTACCGTACTACAATCTCTGCAAACTGGTGGAGGTAAGCGGGATCGAACCGCTGACCTCTTGCATGCCATGCAAGCGCTCTCCCAGCTGAGCTATACCCCCGTTTGCGCGAGAGACAAGAGTATAGCAGAGGCTCCGTATTATGCAAATACCCTTTTGCAACTTTGCCCCTGCTTCAATGAAAAACTTAGAGGAACTTTGCCAGGCGCGCCACAACGGTGTCGCGGCCGAAGATTTCCAGCACCGCGTCGATGGCAGGCGTTTGCAGCTGGCCGGTAATAAACAGGCGCAGCGGCATGGCGATTTGCGGCATCTTCAAACCGTGGGCAGCCAGCACTTCTTTAATCATGGCGGCCAGCGCGGCCTTGTTCCACTCAACCGTTTTGCAACGCTCGGCGAAATCGGCCAGCGCCGGCTTGACGGCGTCAGTGACGTGCTGGGTCAGCAGCGCGGCGTCCGGCTGCGGCTCGCGGTAGAACAGCATGGCGGCGTCGGCCAGTTCGTTGACGGTATTGGTGCGCTCTTTCAGCAGGCCCAATACGACAGGCAGTGCCGGCGCGCCTGCGAACACGGCGCCGTTGGCCTCCATGCGCGCCTTGGCCAGTTCGGCCAGGCGCTCGTTGTCGGCTTGCTTAATATAGTGGTTGTTCAGCCAGTTCAGTTTTTCGATGTTGAACTGCGCAGCCGAGTTCGACAGGTGCGAACCGTCGAACCATGCGCACACCTGCTCCATCGAGAACACCTCGTCGTCGCCGTGGCTCCAGCCCAGGCGCGCCAGGTAGTTCAGGATCGCTTCCGGCAGATAGCCTTCGGCTGGGTATTGCATGACGTTGACTGCGTCCTTGCGCTTGGACATCTTGGCGCCGTCCGAGCCGAGGATCATCGGCAGGTGGCCATACTCTGGCAGCGGTGCACCGATGGCGCGCAGGATATTGATCTGGCGCGGAGTGTTGTTCACGTGGTCGTCGCCGCGCAGGACGTGACTGATTTCCATGTCCAGGTCGTCGATGGCAACGCAGAAGTTGTAAGTAGGCGTGCCGTCAGGACGCGCGATCACCAGGTCGTCCAGCTCTTTATTGCCGATGGTGATGGGGCCTTTGACGAAGTCGTTCCACGTTACTTCGCCGTCCAGGGGGTTCTTGAAACGAACGACTGGCTTGCGGCCTTCAGGAATGGCCGGCAGCACTTTGCCCTCTTCTGGACGCCAGGTGCCGTCGTAGCGTGGCTTTTCACCGGCTGCGGTGGCCTTGTCGCGCATCGCCTGCACTTCTTCCGGCGACGAGTAGCAGTGGTAGGCGGTGCCCGCTTCCAGCATCTGCGCCACCACTTCGCGGTAGCGATCCATGCGCTTCATCTGGTAGAACGGGCCTTCGTCGTGGTTCAGGCCCAGCCACGCCATGCCTTCGATAATGGCTTGCACCGCTTCCGGGGTCGAGCGCTCCAGGTCGGTATCTTCAATACGCAGCACGAAGGTGCCGCCGAAGTGACGGGCGAAAGCCCACGAGTACAGCGCTGTGCGGGCGCCGCCGAGGTGGAGGTAGCCGGTCGGGCTAGGAGCGAAACGGGTACGGACTGGCTTGGCTGGTGCCGGTGTTGGAACATTCGTCATCGAAGTAAAAATGCTGAAATATAAAACAGCTATTTTACCGCGTCGGCGAGGGCTTGGCGTTCAAAGCTGGCGCGGTAGCGCTCATGGGCATCGGCGCGGGTGTTCATTTCGAATAGCAGGCCGCCCGGCGCGGCACAAAAGAAACGCGAGCCGCGTTCGTGCTTGAAGAGGCCAGTCTGCATGGTCACGCCTTGGGCCAGCAGGTGCTGGTACAGCTCGCTGAGTTCGTCGACCGAAGACAGCTCGAAGCCGAGGTGGAAGTTGTGCGGCCACACCACCGCGTGGTCTTTGGCTTCGATGACGATATCGAAACCGGCGCGCTTGAGCATGGCGGCGGCCGGGCTGATGGACTCCAGCGAGCAGCCGAGGTGCTGCACGAAGAAGTTGGCAGTGGCGCGAACGTCGCTGG
Source organism: Duganella rivi (assembly GCF_009857435.1). Taxonomy (GTDB): domain Bacteria; phylum Pseudomonadota; class Gammaproteobacteria; order Burkholderiales; family Burkholderiaceae_D; genus Rugamonas; species Rugamonas rivi. Next base: position 553,795 of record NZ_WWCK01000002.1, on the reverse strand, counting down.
ATGGGAAGCTGAGGTGATTGAATTTCATCGGTATTTCTCCTGTTGGTGAAGTCAACAGAATAGGCGCCGCGCGCCCTGCCCTCAACTCGCTTTCCTTGCGCTGAAAGGCCTTTCAGCTCAAGGACTTAGCACCGCCATGCACTTATTGCTCGCATTTACCAGCAACAATGCCGGCACTTCCCAGGTCTTTGTCCAAGAGGCAGTCGATAAAAGCACGTAACGCGCTAGGCAAGTGTTGCCGACTAGGGTGATACAGGAATAGCCCGGGTTGTGTGATCGACCATTGCTCTAGCACCGGAACCAGCTCCCCGCTGGCAAGATGCGCATCGACACGCTCGCGGTCAAATGCGTGGAGGATGCCCAGCCCCTGCAGCGCGGCCGCCACGCCGATGTCCGAATTGTTCGTCACCAAGGGGCCCTCGACCGCCATATCCATCCGCTTTCCCGCTTTCTCAAACTCCCAGCGGTGAGCGCTTCCGTCGACCGGCAGCCGCCAATTAATGCAGGCGTGGCTGTGCAGGTCGGCCGGTGAAACGGGAGTGCCGCGACGCGCCAGGTAGTCGGGCGACGCGACGGCAACCATCTTCACGTCTGGCGTCAGGCGCACCGCCACCATGTCCTTCTCCAGTCGCCGGCCCACGCGAATACCCGCATCGAAGCGTCCGGCAACGATGTCGCTTAACGCGTCGTCCACTACGATGTCCAGGATAACCTCAGGATGCGCGCGATGGTAACGGCCTAGCCGTGGCGCGATGACCTGCCTGGCCGCCATGCCCAACGTATTTATGCGCAGCACTCCGCCCGTCTGCCCTGTTGCTGCGCTCGCTTGCGCAACCGCTTCCGCCATCTCCCGAAACAGCGGCGCAATGCGCCCATATAACTGCTCCCCGGTGGCCGTGGGCGACACGCTGCGCGTAGTCCGGTTCAGCAGCCGCGAGCCGAGGCGCTGTTCCAGCAGCCGGATAGTCTGGCTGAGCGCTGAGGGCGACAGGCCAAGATACTCCGCTGCGCGCGCGAAGCTCGCCCGTTCAACCACTGCGGCGAAAGCTTTCAGCTCAGCGAATTCCGATCCCCGCATTATGCACTCCTTTCTACATAACCCATCCTAATTATAGGATATTCCCTAATCTTAGCCCGGCGCGCATCATGGGGCCTTCAGCAACCACACGGAATCCCAATAACATGAATGCCTTGATCCTCCCCGAGCCAATTGCCACCTACTTTACGGGTGAGCACAATCCCGACGTCCTCGACCACTGCTTCACTGCGCAGGCCATTGTGAAGGACGATGGCCACACTTACACGGGCATCCCTGCTATCAAGGCGATGCTGGCGGAGGCATCGGCCAAGTACAACGCCACCACCGTACCGTTCGCCCTTGATCAACAGGACGGCCACCAGGTGGTGCGCGCCAACGTAAGCGGCAACTTCCCAGGAAGTCCGGTCGTGTTGACCTACCGCTTTCGCCTTGAAGGCTCCCTGATCGCATCGCTGGAGATCAAAGTATGAGCTTCGACCTCCAACTGAACGGGCAGCGTGCCCTCGTTACGGGCGGTACCAAGGGCTTGGGCGCCGCGCTCGTGAAGAGCCTCCGGCAGGCCGGCGTGCTGGTGATGACCACTGCGCGCGCTATTCCCGAAGCGCCGCAGGAAGGCGTGATATATGTCGAGGCCGACTTGAAAACGGCGGAAGGCGTGAACGCGTTGGCGCGCGCGGTCAAAGACCACTGGGGCGGTGTCGACATCCTGATTAATTGCCTCGGCGGTTCCAGCGCGCCGGCCGGCGGTTTCGCCGCCCTTGATGACGCGGTATGGTTCGATGAGCTTAATCTGAACCTCATGTCCGCCGTACGTCTTGACCGCGCGCTGCTGCCAGCAATGCTGGCCAAGGGCGCCGGTGTCGTGCTGCACGTGACATCGATTCAACGCGTGCTGCCGATACCAGAGTCGACTACTGCCTACGCGGCGGCGAAAGGCGCGCTCTCGACCTACAGCAAGTCCCTGTCCAAGGAGGTCACGCCGAAGGGTGTGCGTGTTTTACGCGTCTCGCCGGGCTGGATTGAAACGGAGGCCTCGGTTGCCTTCGTCGAGCGTATCGCTGCCCAGTCAGGCACAGACTACGCGGGCGGCAAACAGGTGGTGATGGACTGGCTCGGCGGAATTCCGCTCGGCCGTCCCGCGAAACCGCACGAGGTCGCTGACCTGATCACCTTCCTGGTGTCGCCGCGCGCTGCGTCGGTATCGGGCTCGGAATACGTGATCGATGGCGGGACAGTTCCAACCGTATAAACCTGCGGGCAGATAAGGAATCAGGAGACGGCCGTCATGTAGCCGAAGACGGCGGCGTTGATGCGGCGGGCCAGGTCGGCGGGATCGCGTTCGCCGCGCTCACCGGCGGCATCGGTCATGCCACGGATGATGGCGAGCAGGTCGGCGGCGGCGCGCATGGCGTTGCCCTCGATGGCGGCCTTTTCCAGAATCGTGGCCATCAGGACGATGAAGCTGTGGCCCTTGTCAAGCGCGGCGCGGATGTCGGGCCGGCCTTCCTCCTGGTCGAGCAGGCGCGCCAGGTTCGGGCGCTCCAACTGCTGGTGCGCGGAGACGGCGATGAATTGAATCAGCGCCTCGCGCCATTCAGGCAGCGCGGCCGCAGCGGCGGCGGCTTCGCGGTATTTGCCTTCTTCGCGCTGAAGCAGGGCCAGTGTCAGCGCATCTTTACTGGGAAAGTACTGGTACAGCGTGCCGATGCTCGCGCCCGCGCGGCGCGCCACGGCATTGGTGTTGAAGCCTTCCAACCCATCCGCCTCCAGCACCAGCGCGGCCGCTTCCAGAAGCGCGTCCACCGTGTGGGCGGCGCGGCGCTGGCGCGGAGCTTTGCGGATGCCGAGGACAGCCGGACGTGCGGGCATTACTTGACGGTGATCTTGATTTCCTTGTTCATGGCGGGGCCGTAAGCCTGATGCAGGCCGTTGGCGAACTGCATGGTCAAGGTGTAGTTACCCGGCGGCAGGGTCAGCTCGGTCTCGGTCTGACCTTTGCCGAAGTGGATGTGCTTTTCATCGGCCGGGATCACTTCGCCGGCTTTGATCGGCGTGGCGTTGACCAGCAAGTGATGGTGACCGGTATTGGCTGTCATGTCGCCGGCAGGCTTGACGTCCATGCCCGACACTGCAAACTTGACTTTGAACGGGCTGCTGACCGTCGCGCCGTTCGCCGGCTCAACGAAAGATACCGATTGCTGGGCGAACGCCGCAGCGCTCAAGGTCATCAGGGTTGCAGCCAATACCGATTTCATCATGGTGATTCTCCTGTTTAGTCGTTTTTGACGACGATGGTAGGGAACTTGCTGGTCATATCCTTGGCCTTCTCAGCCACTTGCACTGCCACCTTGCGAGCGATTTGCTTGTAGATCGCCGCTTCTTTGCCGTCCGGGTCGGCGACCACGGTCGGCTTGCCGGAATCGGCCTGCTGGCGGATTGCCATGGTCAATGGCAGCGCGCCGAGGAAGTCCACGCCGAAGTCCTTGCACATTTTTTCGCCGCCGCCGTGGCCGAAGATCTCTTCAGCGTGGCCGCAGTTGGTGCAGATGTGCACGCTCATGTTTTCCACCACGCCCAAAATCGGGATGCCGACTTTCTCGAACATCTTCAAGCCCTTGCGCGCGTCCAGCAACGCGATGTCTTGCGGGGTGGTGACGATCACGGCGCCGGTGACCGGCACTTTTTGCGACAGGGTCAGCTGGATGTCGCCGGTGCCCGGCGGCATATCGACCACCAGGTAGTCCAGATCGCGCCAGTTGGTCTGCTCCAGCAGCTGTTGCAGCGCTTGCGTGACCATTGGGCCGCGCCATACCATCGGCTCGTCCGGGTCGATGAGGAAGCCGATCGACGACACTTGCACGCCGTAGTTCTCCAGCGGCTCCATCGATTTGCCATCCTTGGTTTCAGGACGGCCGGACACGCCCAGCATCATCGGCTGCGACGGGCCGTAGATGTCGGCATCCAGCAGGCCGACCGAAGCGCCCTCGGCAGCCAGCGCCAGCGCCAGGTTGACGGCGGTGGTCGACTTGCCGACGCCGCCCTTGCCCGAGGCCACGGCAATGATGTTCTTCACGTTCACCATCGGCTTCAGGCCGCGCTGCACGGTGTGCGCGATGATCTTGCTGTACACGCTGACGCTGATGTTGCCCACGCCCGGCAGGGTTTTCAGGCCGGCGATCACGCTGCTGCGGATGCCGTCGATCTGGCTCTTGGCCGGGTAGCCCAGTTCGATGTCGAGCGAAATATCACTGCCATCGACCTTCAAATTCTTTACCGACTTGCCGCTTACGTAGTCTTTCGTTGTATTTGGATCAACGATTTTGGACAGGGCGGCCTTCACGTCTTCTACTGCGATGCTCATGTAACTCTCCGTTAATTAGGTGCTCATTCTAGCGCAACATGCGCAATCGCCGCATCCGCTGTTAAAATGCTCTTTTTCCACCCACAAAGTGCAACAACCATGACTCGCAAGCTGTTCGTCACCACTGCCCTGCCCTACGCTAACGCCGCTTTCCATATTGGCCACATGATGGAGTACATCCAGGCCGACATCTGGGTTCGGTTCCAGCGAATGCAGCGCGACGGCGGTGCTGCGCGCGAAGTCCACTTTGTGGGCGCCGACGATACGCACGGCACCCCGATCATGATCGCCGCCGAGAAGGAAGGCATCACGCCGCAGGAATTCGTGGCCAAGATCGCTGCTGGCCGCGCCCAGTACCTGGACGGTTTCCACATCGCCTTTGATAACTGGTACTCGACCGATTCGCCGGAAAACGTCGAACTGTCGCAAGGCATCTACCGCAAGCTGCGCGATGCCGGCCTGATCCAGACCAAAACCGTGGATCGTTTCTTCGATCCGGTCAAAGGCATGTTCCTGGCCGACCGCAACATCAAGGGCGAATGCCCGAAATGCGGCGCCAAGGATCAGTACGGCGACAACTGCGAAGTGTGCGGCGCGGCTTACCAGCCGACCGACCTGGTGAACCCGTTCTCGGTATTCACCAACGCCACCCCGGTGCTCAAGCCGTCGGAACAGTATTTCTTCAAGCTGTCGGACAAGCGCTGCTACGAGTTCCTGAAGGAATGGCTGAACACGCCGGGCCGCCTGCAGCCTGAGATGGTCAACAAAGTCTCGGAATGGCTGGGCGAAGCCGGCGAAAAGCTGGCCGACTGGGATATCTCGCGCGACGCGCCGTACTTCGGCATCCCGATTCCTGACGCACCGGGCAAGTACTTCTACGTCTGGCTGGACGCGCCGGTCGGCTACCTGGCCTCGCTGAAAAACTACTTCGGCAAGAAAGGCCTGGACTACGACGCCTTCCTGAAAGATCCTGAGGCCGAGCAGATTCACTTCATCGGCAAGGACATCGTCTCGTTCCACCTGCTGTTCTGGCCGGCCATGCTGAAGTTTGCCGATCACCCGACCATCGAGCGCATGCGCGTGGCGGTGCACGGCCACCTGACCGTCAACAACGAGAAAATGTCCAAGTCGCGCGGCACCGGCATCTCGCCGCTGCGCTACCTGAACCTGGGCATGAACCCGGAATGGCTGCGCTACTACATCGCCTTCAAGCTGAACTCCAAGGTGGAAGACCTGGACTTCACCGGCGAAGACTTCGTGGCGCGTGTGAATTCCGACCTGATCGGCAAATACGTGAACATCGCGTCGCGCTGCGCCGGCTTCATCGCCAAGAAATTCGACGGCAAGCTGGCCACCAGCCTGTCCGAGAATGCGCAATCGTGGATCAAGCGCGCGCTGGTCACGGCGGACGGCGTGGAGCGCCAAGCCAACATCGCCGCCAACTTCGAGTCGCGCGAATTCGGCAAGGCGCTGCGCGAGATCATGGAGATCGCCGACTTCGCCAACCAGTACGTGGACGAGAACAAGCCATGGATCCTGGCCAAGGATGAATCGAAAACCGCTGAACTGCACGATGTGTGCACCACCGCGCTGATCCTGTTCCGCCAGCTGTCGATCCTGATGTCGCCGGTACTGCCGGGCGTTGCCGCCAACGTCGCCAAGTTCCTCAACGACGAGCAGTTCGACTGGACGCAAACCGATGTCGCCAGCGGCGTGGTGTCGAGCGCCATGCTGGGCCGCACCATCGGCGCATACTCGCACCTGATGACCCGCGTTGATCCGAAGATGATTGAAGACTTGTTCGACGCACCTGCTGCCGGCGCTGCTGCTGGCACTGCTCCTGCTGCCGCACCAGCCGTCAAAGCCGAGAAACCAGCCAAAGCCAAGGCCGCACCAGCAGTAGCCGTGACCGAAACCGGCATCGAAGTGATCGCACCGGAAATCTCGGTAGACGACTTCTTCAAGGTAGACCTGCGCATCGCCAAGATCGTCAACTGCGAACACGTGGAAGGCTCGGACAAGCTGCTGCGCCTGACGCTGGACGCCGGCGAAGGCCGCCTGCGCAACGTCTTCTCGGGCATCAAGTCGATGTACCAGCCGGAAGACCTGATCGGCAAGCTCACCGTGCTGGTCGCGAACCTGGCGCCGCGCAAGATGAAGTTCGGCGTGTCGGAAGGCATGGTCATGGCCGCTTCGGCAGTCGATGAGAAAACCAAGCCGGGCATCTACATCCTGAATCCATGGCCGGGTGCTGAGCCGGGCATGCGCATCAGCTAAGGAACGCAGGCATGAACCTTGTAGTGCGAGAAGCGACACAGGATGATGCCAAGCTAATCGCCGGTCTCACGCGCGCTGCGTGGGCCGGCAAGGTCAGCGTTACTTCCAGCGGCCACCGCGAAACCGCCGTCCTCGTTGCAGAACATCTGCGCGATGGCGGCGGTTTTGTTTTGGAGCTCGATGATAAGCCCATCGGCTCGGTGCGCTGGCTGCCGCTGGACTCCGAACAGGACGTGTGGGAAGTGTGCCGCATGGGCGTGCTGCCTGAGTACCGGGGCAGCAACCTCTCGCAGCACTTGCTGGAAGCCGTGATCCACCACGGCTTGGCGTCCGGCGTGGAAGAAGTCCGCCTCGCCGTGCGCGCCGACCAGCCCAAGCTGATCGACTTCTACACCGCCTACGAGTTCGAACTGGCGGAAGAACTTGAATACTCCCACGCCAATCCCCTGGAACCCGCCCCGCTGGTAATGCGACGCTCGCTACGGCACTGACAAGCGCACGAGAGCTTGTCCTACGCCATCGCACGCAACTGCGTGAAACAATGGCTGATTCCAACGGAGGCCATCATGAAAAACATCTGGATGACTTTGGCGCTAGCCTGCTCCCTGAGCGCTACGGCCACTGCCCAACAAACAACTCCCCAATCATCATCCAAGACCAGCGAGAGCAAGGCCGCCAAGGCCAAGAGCCCTGCCAAAAACGATTGCAGCGGCATGCAGGGCGGTGTTGACGCCAGCGGCGGCGAATCCGTGGAAGTGCAGGCCAAGGCCAGCAAAACCACAGCCGCCAACAGCGCCAATTGCGGCAAGCATAATGGCAAGGCCGCCACGCCGGAAGCGGCACCCACCACGCCACATCCAGACGTCAAACGTTAGGTCTTACCGTGCCAGACTGGATGGGCCGAACGATTCCAGCCGGATGCGCTGGTCGGGAACGTGCAGCTCACGCAGTGCTTGGTACATGGACTGCATGAAGCTGGATGGGCCGCACAGGTAGTAGTCGTAGTCGTCCTTCGGCAGTTCGCGCAGCAGGTTAATGTCGATGCGTTTGCGCTGTACATGCACCAGCAGGTTTTCATGGCCTGCGGCCATGGTTTGCAGGTGCACGGCAAACGGATGCGCCACTTCGCGCGCGCCGTGGATGAAGTAGATCGGATGGCGGTGGCGCGTACGGCTACCGTTCACCAGCACGCTGTTCAGCATGGCGACCATAGGCGTGATGCCGATGCCCGCCGACAGCATCACTACCGGCCGTCCAGTTCCCTCTTCAAACGTAAAGTCGCCTGCCGGCCCTATCAACTCGATCTGGGCGCCCGGCGCCAGGTGTGCGTGCATCCAGGATGACACCACGCCTGCGCGCTTGACGCTGATGCGGTAATGGCGGCCGTTGGCGGCGTCAGAAATGGTGTAGCTGCGCTCCTGCAAAGCTGCACCACCCTCAGCCCACTCCGGCACGCGCACGGAAATATATTGGCCCGGCTGGTGTGGAGCCACGCCCAAGCCATCGGCTGGCTCGAGGTAGAACGAGCGCACGTCGGCACTCTCCTCCACCACATTCACGACATTGAACGAGCGCCAGCTGGTCGCCAGCTCGGCGGCTGACTGCGCGTTGTCTGCCTCGCTCCAGCTACCGGTGCGGGCCACTTGCATGGCAGGCTTGGCATCGGTCCAGCGGAACGGCAGCGCGGCGACGTTGCGCACCACCTCACGCACGTGGAAGCGCAGCAGGCGCTCGGCGCCGGCAAAGGCTTCCAGTTGCGGACCGTCCCAAATGATTTCAGCATCCACGGCGATGTGCAGCATGTCGCCACGCTCGAAGTCGATGAACAGCAGGCCAGCGCGCGGATATTCGTTCACATTGCCCAGCGTATTGAAGAAGAAGTTGCCGACGAATTCAGGTGAAGTCAGCGTACGGTCATCGTCGATCCGCACGAAGCCCGGACGGCCGCCGCGATGCGACACATCGACGCCGCGGCCACGGCCCGCTTCCTCGTTCATATTGGCGGTGGCGATGAAGAACGTGTCGGCACGCGAGATCAGCTCACGGTCAGCCGCCGTCAGCGCCACACCGCGCAGCACTTGCACTTTGCGGCCATCATTCGGCGCAGCGCTGTGCTGGCGATGCTGGATGTACTGCGGGCAGTTGCCAAAGCTTTGCGTCACCGCGACGTGCAGCGTGCCGTCGTCGGCAGCGACAATCTCGCCGTTGACGCGATTGCGGCGGCGCGTGGTCGGCTCCAGTCCGAGGCCACCGACGTGATCGCCGACGTGTAATTGCCCTTCCAGCGGATCGCCGGCCAGCATGCCGCCATCGATGCTCAGCGTGCGCTCATCCGGCGAGCTGATGAAGCCCGCGTCGGCCGCCAGCATGGTCGCCCATGGCTGGCCCGCTGCATCCAGCGCGCCGAGGAAGAAGAACGGCAGCTGGCCATAAAACTGGCGGTGCTGCTCTGGCATGAATTCACGGATGAAGGCTGCGGCGCCGGCCATGTGTTCGGCCACGCCAACGCGCTGCTGAATCGCCAATTCACCGGCATGGAAGGGCGTCATGATTTATACCTCCTCAGGAGCGAGACCGGCTTTGCTGGCCGGCATAGGGACAAAGCCCGGCAGCGCGCGGACGTTGTCCAGCCAGGCGCGGATGTTTGGATATGGTTTCAGCGAGACGCCGCCTTCCGGTGCATGGGCGATGTAGCTGAAGCCGGCAATGTCAGCAATGCTTGGGTGCTCGCCCACCAGCCAGCGGCGGCCTTGCAGTTCGCGCTCCATCACGTCAAACAGGCGCACGGCGATGTCCTTGGCTGCCTCGTGGTCGCGTGGCATGCCGAAGACCGTCACCAGGCGGGCAGTGGCTGGGCCGAAAGCCACTTTGCCGGCGGCGATCGACAGCCAGCGCTGCACGTGGGCGGCGGCGACCGGATCGCGCGGCAGCCAGCGGCCGCTGTCGTCGTACTTGGAGGCCAGGTAGACCAGGATCGCGTTGGAGTCGGCCAGCGTCACATCGCCGTCTTGCAGCACGGGGATTTCACCGAAGGCGTTCATGCTCAGGAACGGCTCTTTTTTGTGTTCGCCGCTGGCCAGGTTGACCGACACGTACTCGTACGGCAGGTTCAGCAGGTTCAGGAACAATTGCGCGCGGTGGGTGTGGCCGGAAAGTGGAACGCCGTACAGTTTCATGATGAAGACTCCTTGCTGGTTGAGTGAATGAAGCAAGTATAGGCAGCCATCATCGTGCTGATAAGCCGGACAAAAGAGGAATCACAGTCCACTTAAAGTGTACAATTGAGCGATGATTGATCTCAATACCATCAACCTGAACCGCCTGACCACCTTTGTTGCCGTGGTGGAGGCCGGTTCGCTCACGGCCGCCGCCGAAAGGCTGGGGCTGGCCAAGTCCATGGTAAGCAAGCACATGCAATTGCTGGAGCAGGAAATCGGCGTTGGCCTGCTGGTGCGCTCGACCCGCAAGCTCAGTCTCACCGAGGCCGGGCGCACCTTTTACGAGGCCAGCCGTCAACTGCTGCAAGCGGCCGAGCAAGCCATCGAGCAGGCGCGCAGCGGGCGCGACATGCCGCAAGGCACGCTGCGGGTGGCGGCGCCGATTGATTACGGGCTGATCGTGGTGGCGCCGGTGCTGTCGCAACTGCGCGCCCGCTACCCGGCGTTGAAGATTGACCTGACTTGCGGCGACCACATTATCGACCTGATCGCCGAGGGCATCGACGTGACGGTACGGCTGGGCAAGCTGGCCGATTCCGGCCTCATGGCGGCCCGTGTGGACACGCTGAGCCGATGGCTGGTCGCCAGCCCGGACTTCCTCGCCCGCCATGGCACCCCGGCCACGCCGGAGGACTTGCCGCAGCTGCCTTACATCTCCCTCTCCGTGCTGCCGCAACCGGCGCAATTCACGCTGAGCGATAGCAGCGGCAATTCGACCGATGTGCGCATGCAGAACACCGTATTTTCCACCAACACCGCCTACGCCACCCGCGCCGCCGCGCTGGCTGGAGACGGCGTGCTGCGCGCCACCACGTTCTCGGTCAAGGAAGATGTGGCGGCGGGACGGCTGGTGCGCGTGCTACCGGACTGGACACAGCCGGAGAGCGATATCCACGCGGTCTACCCCGCCAGCTCGCACCTGCCGCAAAAAGTACGCGTGTTTATCGATGCGCTCAAGGCGGCAACCGGCGGCTAGCCCCGGCGGGAGGAAACCACGATGCCGCCAACGATCAACGCAAACGCCACGGCGTGATAGCCGTGCGGCGCCTCGCCGAGGAACGCCGACGACAGCAGCGCAGTGAACAGCGGCGTCAAGTTGACGAAAAAGGCGCCGACCGACGGCCCCGCCTCGCGCACGCCAGCGCCCCAGCAGCCGAAGGCGACAATCGCCGGGCCGGTGGCGACGTACAGCAAGGCCGCCGCCAGCGTCCAGCTCCAATGCACCGGGATAGCACCCAGCGCCTGTTCGCCCAGCGCAAACGCGCCCGACCACACCGCGCCGAACGCCACTTGCGCCAGCAGGAAGCTGGCCCAGTTGGCGCGGATCGCAGCTGGCTCCTTGGCGCGCAATAACAGCCAGCTGTACAGCGACCACGCAATCGTGGCAAGGATCATGAACAAGTCGCCCGCCACCAGCCGCAACTCCAGCACGTGGCGCCATTCTCCGCGCGCCAGCACCAGCAGCACACCGGCTATCGACAGCACCGCGCCCGCCACCTGCTTGCGGCTGACCGGCACGCCGAAGAACAGCCAGCCGGTCAGCATCATCCACACCGGCATGCCGGACGCCACCAGCGTGACGTTGATCGGCGTCGAGCTTTGCAGCGCCATGTATTGCAGCGCGTTGTACATGCCAATGCCGAGCAGTCCGAGCAAGGCGTAGGTCTTCCAGTACGGCCACAAACCGGCCTCGCGCCGGAATACCGGCCCGGCCAGCGCCAGCAAGATGAAGAAGGCGATTCCCCAGCGCAGAAAATTCAGCAGCACCGGCGGCAGCATATCGTGCACCAGGCGGCCAACGATGGCGTTACCGGCCCACAGCAGCGGCGGCAGAGTCAGCAGGAAAACGGTTTTTGGCGTGAGGCGCGCAGTCATGGGAAGCTCATTTTTATGAAACCTGCAACATTATCGGCTAGAGCATACCCGATCCCGCCATTGGCGAGCGATAGAAATAGCGCGGGAGCGCCGGGGCGCGGTAAAATAGCCGTTGCTGATCCACCCACTTAGATAATATGAAACTTTCTAAACAACATTCGATGTACGAATCCGAGCACACCCTGTTCATCAAGGCGTTGAAGGAAAAGAATCCTGGCATTGAAGCTGGCCAGCAACAAGGCCGCGCGCTGCTGTGGGATCGTCCACCGATTTCGCTGGATGAGCAACAGCGTCAGCTGGAATCGGCTGTGAAGCAACAAGCTTACGTCTACCAGAACAAGGTCTAAGCACCACGCGGGGCGGCAAGGATGTTGCCAGACGATACGGCTGACCTGGAGCCGCCAGTACCGGAAGCCGATGCCGGCGTTCCGGTTGGCGAGGTTGCGGCCAATGATGCCGCAGTCGCCGAGGCGGCCGCGCTCACGGAGGAAGTCTCCGCCCTCGCCCGCCTGTACGGCGAGCCCCTGCTCAAGCTGCCGACCGACCTGTACATCCCGCCCGACGCGCTGGAAATCTTCCTCGACGCGTTTGAAGGCCCGCTGGACTTGCTGCTCTACCTGATCCGCAAGCAAAACTTCAACATCCTCGACATCCCGATGGCGCAGCTGACGCTGCAATACCTGAAGTACGTCGACCAGATCCGCCTGTCCAATCTCGAGCTGGCAGCGGAGTACTTGTTGATGGCCGCGATGCTGATCGAGATTAAATCGCGCATGCTGCTGCCGCAGCGCCAGGCCGATCTGGACGTCGAAGCGGACGACCCGCGCGCCGAGCTGGTGCGCCGCTTGCTGGAATACGAGCAAATCAAGCTGGCCGCCTACGACCTGAACGCGATCCCGCAGGTGGACCGCGATTTCGTCCGCACGCAAATCTTCATCGAGCAAAGCCTGATCCCGACCTGGCCGGACGTGGCCGCCGTCGATTTGCAGCAAGCCTGGCTGGACGTGATGAAGCGCGCCAAGCTGACCCAGCATCACAAGATCAGCCGCGAGGAGCTGTCGGTGCGCGAGCACATGACCGGCATCCTGCGCCGCCTGCAATCGAGCCGCTTCGTCGAGTTTGCCGATTTGTTCGATATCGCCGGCGGTGTGCCGGTGGTCGTGGTGAACTTTGTGGCGCTGCTGGAGCTGGCCAAGGAAACCCTGATTGAAATTACCCAGGCCGAGCCATTCGCACCGATTTACGTGCGGCTCGCCTACTCGCCGGCGTGAGCCGGCAACCAGAATGAGTACACCACCATGAAAATCATCACCTCCATTGAAGAACTGCGCGACCAACTGAGCGGCCAACTGCGCACGGCGTTTGTCCCGACCATGGGCAATCTGCACGAGGGCCACCTGTCGCTGATGCGCCTGGCGCGCAAGCACGGCGACCCGGTGGTGGCGTCGATCTTCGTCAACCGCCTGCAGTTCGGCCCGAACGAGGACTTCGACAAGTACCCGCGCACCTTCCAGGCGGACGTGGAGAAGCTGGAGAAGGAAGGCGTGTACGTGCTGTTCGCGCCAACCGAGAAAGACCTGTACCCAGAGCCGCAGGAATACCGCGTGCAGCCGCCGGACGGCCTCGGCAACACGCTGGAGGGCGAGTTCCGCCCGGGCTTCTTCAATGGCGTGTGCACGGTGGTGACCAAGCTGTTCTCATGCGTGCAGCCGCGCGTGGCGGTGTTCGGCAAGAAGGATTACCAGCAGCTGATGATCATCCGTAACATGACGCGCCAGTTCGCCATGCCGACCGAGATTATCGCGGCTGAAACGTGGCGCGCCGATGACGGCTTGGCACTGTCGTCGCGCAATATGTATTTGTCGGAGACGGAGCGTGCTGAAGCGCCGGCGCTGTACCAGACCTTGAACTTCGTCGCCAACGAAATGCGCTCGGGCCACCTGGACGTGTTCCAGCTGGAGCACAAGGCGATGGACGACCTGGCCAAGCGCGGCTGGAAACCGGACTACATCTCGATCCGCAAGCGTAACGACCTGCAACCGCCAAACGCCGGCGACCTGGCCCAAGGCGCACCGCTGGTGGTGCTGGCCGCAGCCAAGCTCGGCTCGACCCGCCTGATCGACAATCTGGAAATCTAAGGCTTACCCGCAGGCGGCGCGGCCGGCAACACGGTCGTGCCCTGCGGCGTTAGCTGGATGATGACGGCCGGAGTGCTGATGGACGCCGCAGCGGGCAGCACTGCGGAAGGTTGATGCGACAGCAGGTTCACCATCAAGCTGGCCATCCCGAGGAATGTCGCAATAAACATCGTGATCATCGCAACCAGCAGGCCTGCTAGCCACTTGATAATCTCTGCCTTTGCGGCCTCGACTACGCTATCGATCTTAAGGTCTAACGCTTTTAGCGTCGCGTTGATCCCTTCGTGCTGCATGCGCACACCTTCAAAACGCTCACCTGTCGTCGAGCGCAAGTCATTAACCTTGCCATCGATGTACTCTCTGTCGGAATTGGTGTTCATAGTGCAGCCACTATGCGCCGCGCAATCCGGTGCGTCAACGATCACACGTTCAGTGTTTGATGTAGATCAGGCGGCGACGTTTTGGGCCCAGGACAGGGCCGAGAGGTGGGCTTTGTTGACGTCCAGCGGGCTCAACTTTAGCGTTGCGGCCAGCGAGGCCACCAGGTCGGAATTCAGTTCGCAGGCTTCGGCCAAGGCCAGGTAAGGCCCGTATTTGCCGCTGCGCGTCAGCAGTGCGGCGACCACGTCTTCGGATAGCTGGATGTTGGCCAGTACTTCCTGCATCGGGATGCCCAGCAGCCGATCCAGCAGCGAGAACATACCCGCCACGAAGATATTCTCCGCCTCGCTCTTGCCCAAGGCAGCCTGCCCCAGCAACTCGGCCAGACGGCCACGCACCACCGCCGTCTCCAGCAGCACCGGCGAGTAGCCTGAGGTGCTGGCCGTCGCCAACAGCAAGGTCAGCCAGCGGTACAGCGGCGTGTAGCCCAGCAAGGTCAAGGCCTGGCGCAAGGACTGCACCTCCCTGCCCGCGCCAAAGCCCGCCGAATTGATAAACCGCAGCAGCTTGTACGACAGCGTTGCATCGCGCTTGAGCACCGCCTCCAGCTGGGCAATGTCGGCATTCTGCCGCACCATCTGCATCAGTTGCATGATGATGGTCTGGGCCGGATTCAGGCCCTTGTTGTCGGTCGAGGGACGCGGGGTCAGGTGCAACTTGCCGACAAAGGCGTTCAAGCCCAGCGCCGCGCAAGCGTCAAAGTCAGCCCAATTGCTGACCGGGCGCGCAATCATGCCCACGGTAGACTGTTTCAGCGCCGCATAGGTACGCGCCTGCGAGCCCACGTCGGCGCCCGAGAAGCGCATTTCCACGTACGAGGCCATGGTCGGCAAGCGGGTGCCGATGCGAGTCAGATCCGCCTCGCGTAGCAATACGCCCACGCCGCCGGCGCGCAAGCCTTGCACGGCTGCCATAGTATCGGGATGGGCTAATTCTGCCGCCTTGATCGAGAGTACGGTGCGCTCTGGCGGTAATTCGTGCAATGCGTCGGTCGATAACATCGCCGGCACTGCTTCTAGGAAAAGGATTTTGTCACGAAGCAGCCAACCGTCATCCTCATCCAGGACTTGGCTGGCTACAAATCCAACCAGCGACTCCAGCGCATCAAGCGTTGAAGAGCCGCCTGCCGTGGCTTGTTGCCACGTCAGCTCGTACCCCACCACCCGCTGTTTGGGATCCAGCAGGGGCTCACGGACGAGGAAGTTGGTTTGGTGCATGGCGCTATCGCGTGAAGCAGGCCCGCAACCCCGCTTTATTGCTCAACGATATCAAGCCCCGAGTTTCTCGAAGATCTTGTTCAGTTTTTCGTCCAGCGTGGCCGCGGTGAATGGTTTCACCACGTAGCCGTTGGCGCCGGCTTGCGCCGCCGCGATGATGTTTTCCTTTTTGGCTTCGGCAGTCACCATCAACACTGGCAGCTTGGCCAGCGCTGGATCGGCACGGATGTTTTGCAACATGGTCAGGCCGTCCATATTCGGCATGTTCCAGTCGGACACGACGAAGTCGAACTGCTCTGCACGCAGTTTAGCCAGCGCCATCACGCCGTCTTCTGCCTCGTCGACATTGGCATAACCCAGTTCTTTTAACAGATTTCGGACGATGCGACGCATCGTCGAAAAATCGTCAACAACTAAAAATTTCATCTTTGGATCAGCCATGAATTGCTCCGTTGATTCTCTACGCGGTTGTTAATAGTGCCTACAATTGGCAACAAGTTGTAGGATAGCATTTTCGTTGCTTGAAGGCGAACAAAGTAGCAGTAAAACGTCACAGTTGTAGATTTAAACACGCAGAGCACGCATACCGTGCTGCGCGAGGTAACCTAGTACCATGCCAGGCAGTGCTTGCAATGCCCCAACTTCGTGCGCCGCACCGACTGCGATCGCCTCACGCGGCATGCCAAATACCACGCAGCTCGCCTCGTCCTGCGCAAAATTATACGCCCCGGCGTTCTTCATCTCCAACATGCCGGCCGCGCCGTCCTTGCCCATGCCGGTCAGGATAACCCCAACCGCGTTTTTACCCGCGCACTGCGCGGCGGAGCGGAACAGCACGTCGACCGACGGCCGGTGGCGGTTGACCGGCTCGGCCTGGTCGATGCGGGTCATGTAGTTGGCGCCGCTACGGGTCAGGTACAAGTGCGAGTGGCCGGGCGCGATGTAAGCGTGGCCCGGCAGCACGCGCTCATTGCCCTGCGCTTCCTGCACCGAGATCTTGCACAGCGAGTCCAGGCGCTTGGCAAACGAGCGGGTAAAGCCTTCCGGCATGTGCTGGGTGATCAGGATGCCCGGGCAGTCGGACGGCATCTGCATCAGGAATTCGCGGATCGCCTCGGTGCCGCCGGTGGAGGCGCCGATAATGATCAGCTTTTCCGACGACAGCAGCGGGTTGCGCAAGGCCGACAGCGGCGTCGCGCCATGCCCCTCGGCGCCCGGCTGCGGCAGGCGGCGCGCCTGCACGCGGGCCTTGGAGGCGGCGCGGATCTTGTCGGTGATCAGGTCGGTGTACTCGCGCATACCGGCCTGGATCGAAATCTTCGGCTTGGTGACGAAATCGACAGCGCCCAGCTCCAGCGCGCGCATGGTGATCTCGGAGCCGCGCTCGGTCAGCGAGGACACCATCACCACCGGCATCGGCCGCAGGCGCATCAGTTTTTCGAGGAAGTCGAGGCCGTCCATTTTCGGCATCTCGACATCCAGGGTCAGCACGTCGGGATTGGTTTGCTTGATCAGTTCGCGCGCCACCAGCGGATCGGGGGCCACGCCGACCACTTCCATGTCAGGCTGGGAATTGATGATCTCGGTCATTACACTGCGGATCAGTGCGGAGTCGTCGCACACTAGAACTTTGGTCTTCATCACAGTACTACCTTCTTAAGCATTTAGAACAGGTCAATCTCACCGCCGACAGGCGCCACTTTGAGGCGGCTGGCGTATTCGATTTCGCGTTTGACCAGGGTATCGTTATGGCTTTGCATCAGCTTCTTGACCAGCACCTTGCCGGTGCGCGGGAAGAAGTAGACCTTGCGCGGATAAATATCGTTCAAGTCTTCCGCCACCACGCGGATTTTCTCCACCTTGAGGAAGTTCAGCACGAAAGCCGCGTTGCGCTCGCCGACGTTGATGGCGGTGAAGCCCTTCAGCACCGCGCCGCCGCCAAACACCTTGGCTTCCATGTTCTCGCGCTTGGCGCCGGCCTTGAGCAAGTCATTGATCAGGATCTCCATGGCGTAAGTACCGTAGCGCGCCGAAGCCGACACCGGGCTGCCGGTATCGCCGCCGCCATCCGGCAGCATGAAGTGGTTCATGCCGCCCAGGCCGGTGGTGCGGTCGCGGATGCAGGCCGACACGCAGGAACCCAGCACGGTCACGATCAGCATGTCCTTGTTGGTGTGATAGTACTCGCCCGGCAAAATCTTGGCGGCCTGGCAGTCGAACGTCCTATCGTAATAAACGTTCGTGGCAAATTGTTCGAGGTCCATGTTTTATTCTCATGTGCGTTGCGGTGCTTTGCGGGCCGCAGCGTTGTCGTCCAGTTCGTAGACGGTTTTGCCGCGCAGTTTCAACGACTCCGAGACATACAGGAAATTCTCCGAGTGCCCTGCAAACAGCAGTGCATCCGGTTTCATCAGCGGCACGAAGCGCGACAGAATCTTGCGCTGGGTCGCCTTATCAAAGTAAATCATCACGTTGCGGCAGAAGATCACGTCGAACTGGCCGCTGATCGGCCAGCTGTCGGCCAGCAAATTCAGCTGCTTGAAGGTGATCATATTACGCAACTCCGGCCGCACGCGGGCCTGGCCTTCGCGGTCGCCCTTGCCTTTCAGGAAAAAGCGGCGCTGGCGTTCGGGCGCCATCTTGTCCAGCCTGTCCATGGTGTAGACGCCTTGCGCGCCGTGCGCCAGCACATTGGTGTCGATGTCGGTGGCGATGATCTGGCAGTTGGGCGTCAGCGTATTGAACGCTTCGCACACGGTCATGGCGATCGAGTACGGCTCCTCGCCGGTGGAGGCGGCGGAACACCAGATGGTCAGCGGCTCGCGCTTGTTCTTGATGTGCTCGGCCAGCAGCGGGAAGTGGTGGGCCTCGCGGAAGAACGAGGTCAGGTTGGTGGTCAGGGCGTTGGTGAACGATTCCCACTCTTCGCCGAGGCGGCCGGCTTCGAGGTCGTCCAGGTATTTGGCGAAGGAGCCAATGCCGGTGGCGCGCAGGCGCCGCGCCAGTCGGCTGTAGACCATCTCTTGCTTGCTGTCGGCCAGCGAGATGCCGGCGCGCTTGTAGATCAAGCCGCGAACGCGCTCGAAATCCTTGGCGTTAAAGTCAAATTCCTTGACTGTGTCTTTAGATGGCGGCATAGCTTAAATCCTTTATGGCCACGTCACATCGGCGCAGGCCGGTGTCCATACACACTCAGCATGGACACCGGCTTTCGCCGGTGCGACGGGTTAAAACTCTTCCCACTCATCGCCACCCGATGCGGCGGGGGCTGGGGCTTTCTTTGGTGCGGCTACTGGCTTCGGACGCGGCGCGGCAATGGCTGGCGCCGGCGCCGGTGCTGGTGCAGCTGCCACCGGAGCGCGACGTGGCGCCGGTGCTGCGCGACGCATGCCTTCGTCGTGCGACAGCTTGAAGATGCTGACCGCTTGCGACAGCAGCTCGGCCTGCTCTTGCATGCTCTCGGCGGCGGCGGCGGCTTGTTCCACCAGCGCGGCATTTTGCTGCGTCATTTCATCCATCTGCGAGATGGCCTGGTTGACTTCCTCAATGCCGTTGCTCTGCTCTTGCGTTGCCGCCGTGATCTCGCCCATGATGTCGGCCACCTGGCGGATCGAGGTCACGATCAGATCCATGGTCTGGCCGGCTTCGTCCACCAGCTTGCTGCCGGCATCGACTTTCTCCACCGAATCGCTGATCAGCTCTTTAATTTCTTTTGCCGCACCAGCCGAACGCTGCGCCAGGTTGCGCACCTCGGACGCCACCACCGCAAAGCCGCGGCCTTGCTCACCGGCGCGCGCCGCTTCCACCGCCGCATTCAGCGCCAGGATATTGGTCTGGAAGGCGATGCCGTCAATGACCGAAATAATGTCGGCAATCTTGCGCGACGATTCGGTGATCGAGCCCATGGTTTGCACCACTTGCGACACCACCGTACCGCCCTTCTCCGCCACCGACGACGCGCTCACTGCCAACTGGTTGGCCTGGCGCGCATTGTCCGCATTCTGCTTCACGGTCGAAGTCAGTTCTTCCATCGACGACGCGGTTTCTTCCAGCGAGCTGGCCTGCGACTCGGTACGCGCCGACAGGTCGGCATTGCCGGAAGCGATTTCCTGCGAGGCAGTCGAGATCAGCTCGGTGCCGTTGCGCACGTCGCCCACGGTCTTGGCCAGGCTTTCCGCCATGTCTTTCAGCGCCTGCAGCAGCTCGCTGGTTTCATCCTTGCCTTCCACCTGCACGTGGCAAGTCAGTTCGCCGGCAGCCACTTTCTGCGCCACTCCCACCGCGCCCGACAGCGGCATGGTAATCGAACGGGTAATCACGGTCGCGCATACCACGCCCAGCGCCACGGCCACGCCGCCCAGCACGAACAGCACCACCATCAGGCTGCGGTCGGCGGTAACCGAACCGGCCATCACTTCCTTGGCGTTGGCCTGCTGCATATCGACCAGCTTGTTAATCAGTACCAGCGTCTGGTTATTGAGCGGGTCGATGCGGCCGGAAATCACCTTGGCGCCGCCCTCGCTGTTAAACGCCAGGATCTGGCCGATAGCTTCTTTAAACGCGGCGTCGGTGTCGGCTTCCAGCGCGGCCAGGTCGGCCAGCACTTTCTTCTCGGCCTCGTTCACGCCCTGCGCCTTCAATTCGTTCAAGGCCTTGTCGTAGCGGGTGCGCTGGTCTTTGACCTTTTGCTCTTCCTTCTGCATCAGGCTGACGTCCGATTGCAGGCCGATATTGCGCATGGCAATGCCGGTTTCCAGCATCGCGCTCTTCATGGTACCGGCTTGCAGATTCTTGGTCGTAGCCGTTTCCAACCCCTGCGTCAGCTTGCTCTTATTGCTGTAGTTCAGGTAGTTGGTCATTAAAACAATGGCGACCAAGATCAGCAAAATAATGCCGAAACCGATGCGCAGCCGTGCGCCGATTTTGAAGTCGCGTAAATTCATTGTGAATCTCCCCTCTTGTCTATGCTGTGTCGTGATATGGCGGCGCGGCCTTCTTTTTGGGACGCGTCCGTAGTCATGCGAGGCCGGCGCAGGTTCGGGGCGCCGGCGGGTTGGCTGCCTGGAATCAGGCGGCCAGTTGTTCGATCAAGCCCATTTCCGGGCTGGACATCAATTTGTCGATGTTCACCAGGATCAGCATACGCTCATCGATGGTGCCCAGGCCGATCATGTAATCGCTGCTGAAGGCGGTGCCCATTTCCGGCGCCGGCTTCACTTGTTCCGGCGTCAGGGTGGTGACGTCGGACACCGAGTCCACCACCATGCCGACGATGCGGCCGGCAATGTTCAAGATGATGACCACGGTGAACTGATCATACACCGGCGAGCCCAGGTTGAACTTGATGCGCATGTCGACCACCGGAATGATGATGCCGCGCAGGTTGATCACGCCCTTGATGAATTCCGGCGCGTTGGCGATGCGGGTGACCGCCTCGTAGCCGCGGATTTCCTGCACCTTCAGGATGTCGATGCCGTACTCTTCCGAACCCAGCTTGAAGGCCAGGTATTCGTGGCCGGCGATGTCGCTTGCTGCTACCGCGGTTTGTATCTCTGCCATGTTGGCCCCCTATGAAGAAAAAATCGATTCGTCCGCCAGCTGGCGCGACGAGCGGATCAGCGCGGCGACATCCAGAATCAGCGACACGCCGCCGTCGCCCAAAATCGTGGCCCCGGAAATGCCCGCCACCTTGCGGTAGTTGGATTCGAGGTTCTTGACCACCACCTGCTGCTGGCCGACCAGCTCGTCCACAAACAGGCCGGCCTTGCGGCCATCGGTTTCAACAATGATGACGATACCCTTGCACGGGTCGGCGAAGCGCGGCGTGATGTCGAACATCTGGTACAGCGGCACCAGCGGCAGGTATTCCCCGCGCACCTTGATGACGCGGCCCTTGCCGCTGATTTCCTTGACGTCTTCCGGCGCCGGCTGCAGCGACTCGATCACGAAGCCCAACGGCAGGATGTAGATTTCCTCGCCCACGCGGATCGACATGCCATCCAGGATCGCCAGCGTCAGCGGCAGCGAAATCGAGATGGTGGTGCCGAAGCCCTTGGCCGAGCGGATGTCCACCACGCCACCCATGGCAGTGATATTACGCTTGACCACGTCCATGCCCACGCCTCGGCCCGACACGTCGGTCACGGTTTCGGCGGTGGAGAAGCCCGGCGCGAAGATCAGCTGCCAGACTTCCGCATCGCTCATGGTGTCCGACACCGGCAAGCCGTTCTGCTGCGCCTTGGCGAGGATTTTCTCACGGTTGAGGCCGCCACCGTCGTCCGACACCTCGATGATGATGTTCCCGCCTTGGTGCGAGGCCGACAGGAACAGGCGGCCGGCGTCGCTCTTGCCGCCGGCGCGGCGCACGTCCGGCATTTCAATGCCGTGGTCGATCGAGTTGCGCACCAGGTGGGTCAGCGGATCGACAATGCGCTCGATCAGGCCTTTGTCCAGCTCAGTGGCGGCGCCGTTGGTGATGAAATCGACCTTCTTGCCCAGCTTGTGCGCGAGGTCGCGCACCATGCGCGGGAAGCGCGAGAACACGAAGTCCATCGGCATCATGCGGATCGACATCACTGCTTCTTGCAAGTCGCGGGTGTTGCGGGTCAGCTGGCTGACGCTGTTGAGCAGTCGCTGGTGCACCATCGGATCGAGCGTGTCGACGCGCTGCTCGATCATCGCTTGCGTGATCACCAGCTCGCCCACCAGGTTAATCAGCTGGTCGACCTTTTCAATCGACACGCGGATCGAGGAAGACTCGGCGCCCTGCGGCGTTTTTTCCTTTTCCTTTTCCTTTTCTTCCTTCTTGACGACTTTCTTTTCTTCTTCCGGCGGCGTTTCAATCACGATGCCGGCAGCGGCGCGGATTTGCTCGACCGGCTGGAAGAAGCCATAGCCTTGCGCATCTTCAGAGGCGGCACTGGCGTTGGCGCGGATCTCGTCGAGCGGCTGGAAGAAACCATAGCCTTCGCCGCTGGCGCCAGCCGGCTTCAGCTCGGCCACGTCGAAGAAGCCGTAGCCCAGCTCGTCCTCGACCTTGGCGCGGGCGGCGTTTTCCAGCCTGGCCTGGTCGTCGGTCAGCGCCGGCAACTCGTCGATCTTCATCTCGTCCGGGTTCAGCACGAAGGAGCAGATGGCAATGATGTCGTCCAGGCTTTCGTGCGTGGTGACCACCATCGAATTGCGGTCTTTATCGAGCGGCGTGATCGAGACGTGGCCCATCAGGCCCAGCTCCTCGCCCAGCGCCTGCACCTCGCGGTGCTGCATGGCCGGCAGTTCAAGCCGGTAGCGGCGGCCGCCGCTGTGATCGACCTGCTTGGTCTCCGGCGCATTGAAGGCCGGCGCCACCGGCGCCAGCGCGCCCACCGGCACGTCTTGCGCCAGCGATTGCAGCATCATGCGCACGTTGGCGACGGCGTCTTGATCGACGTCGCTGCCCAGACGGTGGCCGTCCAGCTGCATTTTCAGGATGTCTTTGGCGGCCAGGAAGGCGTCCACGTGCTCGGCGGTCAACGCCATTTCGCCCTTGCGGATGCGGTCCAGCAGGGTTTCCAGCACGTGGGTGACCTCGGTCATGTCGGTCACGCCGAACGTGGAGGCGCCGCCCTTCACGGAGTGGGCGGTGCGGAAGATCGCGTTCAGATCTTCGGCATCGGGCGATTCCACGTCGACGGCCAGCAGCAGCCGTTCCATTTCAGCCAGCAGTTCCTCGGCCTCATCGAAAAAGACCTGGTAAAACTGGCTTATATCGATGGTCATGGTGATACTCCGATACGGATGGCTTGTACAGTCAGCATCATTGCGCGCTCTCTATCAGCCGATGACCTTTTTCACTACCTCGATAAGCCGCTGTGGGTCGAAAGGCTTGACCAGCCAGCCATTGGCGCCGGCGGCGCGGCCCTTGGCTTTCATCTCGTCGGACGATTCGGTGGTCAGCATCAGGATGGGGGTCTTGGCGTAGCTTGGCAGCTCGCGCAGGAGCTTGATCAGTTCCAGGCCGTCCATGCGCGGCATGTTCTGGTCGGTCAGCACCATGTCGACGTTCTGCAGCTTGGCTTTTTCCAGGCCGTCCTGGCCGTCCACGGCTTCCACCACCTGGTAGCCGGCCGCTTTCAGGCTGAAGGCCACCATCTGGCGCAGGGAACTGGAATCATCAACCGCAAGTATAGTCTTAGCCATCTTTTTCTCACTCAGTAAATCATGTTTAATAGTTCTTAGAACAGCTCGATGTCGCCGCTCTCCAGGTGTTGCTGGCTGACCGCCTTGCGCAGCACGCTGCGCAACTCCAGGCTTTGAATGGCCAGCGCCATGCTGACTTTGCCCAGCAGCTCGACGATTTGCTCGTTATCGCTTTCGGGCAGCATTTCCGCGCCATGGGCGCCCAAGGTACCGAGAAACTCGCGCAAGCCGGTCACACGCTTGAGCGTACGGTCCAGCAACTGGCTGGTCATGTCCTGGAATTGCAGGCTGGTGATAGCGGCGTTCACGTAATTGCCCACCTGCCCTTGCAGCGCCTCCAGCTGGGCGCGCTGCTCGGGCGTGGCGGTGCCGCCGTCCAGCAGCAACTGGATGGTGGCCTGTTCCGCCTCCACCGTCTGGTGGATGGCCATGAAGTTGAAGGACAGCTTTTCTATCGCTTCCTCCAGCAGCAGGCCAGTCTGGATCAGGTCGGTCTCGACTTCGGTCAGGTGCCGGCGACCGTGGTCAGACACGCCGGACAGCAGGCGCTTGACGTGGGAACCCAGAATTTTTTTTCTCGTCATAACAGTCTCGTTCTACTTCGCTTGCTTACTTTCTCACCGGTGGGCCGGAGCGCGCGGCAGCGGGTGCGGCGGCCGGCGCCGGCTCTTCCTCCGCCCCGACTTCCATCTTGCGGCCATCGCGCAGCACGCTCTCTTCGGCGCGCTTGTTCATCACCACGATGCTGATGCGGCGGTTGATCGGGTTGAACGGATCAGCCTTGTCGAGGTTGACGGCCGAGGCCAGCCCCACCACGCGCAGCACCTTGGCGTCGTTCATGCCGCCGGCAATCAGCTCGCGGCGCGAGGCGTTGGCGCGGTCGGCCGACAGTTCCCAGTTGCTGTAGCCGGTCTCGCTCATATAGGGCGTGGAGTCGGTGTGGCCGGACAGGCCGATGCGGTTCGGCACGTCGTTCAGCACGAAGCCGATCTCGTGCAGGATCTCCTTGGTGTACGGCTGCAGCTCGGCCTTGGCCAGCGCGAACATCGGGCGGTTTTGCTCGTCGACGATCTGGATCCGCAGGCCGTCGTTGGTGATGTCGAGCAGCAGCTGTTCCTTGTATTTCTTGAGCAGCGGGTTGGCCTCGATCTTGTTCTCGATCTTTTCCTTGAGCGCTTTCAGGCGCTGGTTTTCTTCCGCTTCCATGGCCGCCTTGGCCGCGGTCAGGTTGAAGGTTTTCTTGACGGTGGGGTCGTCGCTGGCCTTGACCTGTCCTTCGGTGCGGGTCAAGTCCTTGCCGCCGCCTTGCAGGATGGAGGAGCTGTCGCCGCTGCCCGAGCCGCCTTGCATAGCAACCTTGAGCGGCGTCTTGAAGTATTCGGAAATGCCGTTAAGGTCGCCCTTGGTGGTCGAGCCGAGCAGCCACATCAGCAGGAAGAAGGCCATCATTGCCGTCACGAAGTCGGCATACGCAATCTTCCAGGCGCCGCCGTGGTGTCCGCCGCCGCCCTTCTTGATGCGCTTGACGATGATAGGCCGTAAGCCCTCTTCAGCCATGATGATTCCTTAAGCTAGTAATAGTGCGCTGCATGGCTTACTTCGACTTCGATTTCTTGATGTGATCTTCGAGCTCGTTGAAGGTCGGGCGCTCGGTCGAGTACAGCACCTTGCGGCCGAATTCCACCGCCAGCGCAGGCGCGTAGCCGTTCAGGCTGGCCAGCAGCGTGACTTTGACGCACTGGTACATCTTGGTCGACTCATCCAGCTTCTGCTCCAGCAGGCTCGACAGCGGGCCGACGAAACCATAAGCCAGCAGAATACCGAGGAAGGTACCGACCAGCGCGTGCGCGATCAGGATGCCCAGCTCGGCAGGCGGCAAGCCCACCGATTCCATGGTGTGCACCACGCCCATCACCGCCGCCACGATACCGAAAGCCGGCATGCCGTCGCCCAGCTTGGCGATCGCGTGGGCCGGCGCGGCGCCCTCGTGGTGGTGGGTCTCGATCTCGATGTCCATCAGGTTCTCGATCTGGAACGCATCCATATTGCCCGACACCATGAGGCGCAGGTAATCGGTCATGAATTCCACGATGTGGTGGTCTTCCAGCACGCTCGGGTACTTGCTGAACAGCGGGCTTTGCTCCGGGCTATCGATATCGCCCTCGATCGACATCAGGCCTTCCTTGCGCACCTTGGACAGCACGTCGAACAGCAAGGACATCATCTCCATATAGAGATCCTTGGTGTAGCGCGAGCCCTTGAACAGGGTCGGAATCGCGGCCAGCGTGGATTTCAGGGTCTTGGTATTGTTACCAACCAAGAACGCGCCCGCCGCCCCGCCGCCGATCATGACCAGCTCCAGCGGCTGAAACAGTGCGGCCAAATGCCCGCCATTCATGGCAAAGCCGCCGAACACGCCGACGCAGACCACTACATATCCAATGATGACTAACAAGTGTCCTGACTCCCCAGTGCGAAAACCGGCCGAATTGTGTCTGGTCGCGGCCGGTTTTTAAATAATTTACATATAGAACTACAATATCCTGAGTAGGGGTAGGCGGGCAAGTGAATAACGTCAAATGATGCTTAAAAGTACCATATGTAGAGTGGAACGTCCCCCTCTGTGGCATGCACGATGCGATCCGGCGATCTTTCCTCGACGATAAATTCATAGCTTGCCAGCATCGAGCCGGGACACATTTCAGCCGATGCCTTGCGCCACAATCCCGGCATGGCGGCCGGTGACAGATAGGCGAACACCAGGTCGAACTGGCTGAAGTCGAGTTTTTCGTAGTCGCCGAGCAGGAACTGGGCGCGGCCGCCGGCCAGCTTGGCGCGCAGCCAGCTATATAAGAACGGCAGCGGCGCTAGTTCGATACCGCTGACCTGCGCATCGGGCCGCACCCGCGATAAATACAGCACGAAACCGCCAAGTCCGCTGCCGATGTCGATCACGCGTGGCGCCTTGTCGGCCGGCAGCAACTGGCGCACCGCATCCCACACGGCCGGGCTGGATGGGTAGTACGGCACCTGGGTGCGGAAAGTCGACCAGTACCAGCCAAGCAGCAGCAGGAAGGCGGCGCCAAACAGCCACGTTGGCAGTTGCAGCGCCAGTGCGGTCAGAATCGCCAGCGGGAACAGCAGCTGGATCGCACGCCACCACCAGCCGGCCAGCGCCAGCTTCCAGGTCAGCGCGGCCGCCAGCACGCCCTGCACCACGGCCACGGTCAGATAATCAACGGGGAAACGAAAGCTGGCCGCCATGTAGATGACGGCCAGCGTGAGCGGCATGGCGCCGCACTGGATCAGCATGGCCCGGACGGCAGGTGCGCGGGCGATGCGTTGAAAATAAGGTGAGGTCACGCTGGCATTATGCCGCCAATGCTTCCACTTCGCGGGATTTTTTGGTCTTGCCGGCACGCGAAGGCATGTGGCACAGGCCGCAAACGTAGCTGCCGTTCAGATCCATGGCGTTGACCACGTATTTGCCTTGGCACTTGGTGCACGGCGCGGTTTCCAGCATCTTGCTGCTGAAGAAGCGCACCAGCGTCCAAGCGCGGGTCAGCGACAACAGCGGCTCTTCGCCCGGTTCCGGCGGCATTTGTTCGAGATACAGCTTGTACGCTTTCATCACCGCCTCGATGCCGGTGGCGCCGGCGTGGGTCACGAGGAAGGCGTGGATGTTGATGAACAGCGAGGAATGGATATTCGGCTGCCAGGTCAGGAACCAATCGGTCGAGAACGGCAGCATGCCCTTCGGCGGCGACACGCCTTTCAGCTCCTTGTACAGCTTGAGCAGGCGTTCGCGCGACAGCGACACTTCCGACTCCAGCAGTTGCAGGCGGGCGCCGAGCTGGATCAGTTCAATGGCCAGCTGGATTTCCTGGGCTTCCGATACGACGCTTTTCTTGGTGGCCATGATCTGTGCTCCGGTGCGCTGACGATTAAACGATCTCTTCAACCGGCTGGCCGGCCATCAGGATGGCGGCGTGCGACTGGGCCAGCACGCGATCCTTGTTGTAGTTGGTCAGCATGGAGAGGATGGCGCTGTCGTCAAAGCGGAAGCGGGCCAGCATCATATTGCCGCCTGCCAGCTTCAGGATCTGCGCATTGCTCATGCCTTCGATCAGGTCGGCGATTTCGGCGGCGATGCCGAGGCGGAAGATCGCGGTGACTTTGTCGGCGCGGATCATTTGCTGAGCCAGCATCAAGTAGCTCAGGTTTGCGTCGCGAATTTCAGCCATCATGTCGTTTGCGGTCATTTTCCCTACTCCTCACAGTTTTCTCTCTGTCGGAACACATTTGCGTTTCCGTTGAGATACATTCTGCTTGAGCAACAAAATGCCGAGAAGAGGTAACTCTCCGTATTTTTAGTCGGGAAATGACGAACGCGACCTGTCGGTGTTTGTCTGACAAACACTCGCAGATCACTCATCTACGCCCTTGCAGCGTAGGTTTCTTGCTGGATACAAGCTTCAAGAAAAGCCTTGTTTTGATCGAAAAATAAAGCGGGAAAACGACTCTTTTTTGCGACATCTAAACCAGTAACGGCAGCCCTTTTGGAAACTTTAGGGTTTTTTCGAAAAATTTTTAAAAATTTTCAAAAAAGTTTTCAACTGCTTCGATGCACGGTTTCCCGCACATCTAAGAACGGTAACGGCAGCGATTTTGGGAACTTTAGGGTTTTTTTGAAAAAAATCGAAAAATTTTTAAAAAAGTGCTCAAGCCCAGCATTCATGCGGGTTTGCGAGCGGTTGGGCCGCTGAAAAAGCGGCTCGGCAGCGTGTTTTTCAGGTTAAACTCGCTGCTTTAGACCTCAAACATTTGTCCAAATGACTACTCGCAATCACTGCCTGGAGCGCGACGCACAGGATCCGCTCGCCCCGCTCCGCGATCAATTCGACCTGCCGGCCGGCGTTATTTATCTGGATGGCAACTCTTTGGGCGCTCGCCCGAAAGCCGCCCTCGCCCGCGCCCAGCAAGTGATTGCACAGGAATGGGGGCACGACCTGATCCGCAGCTGGAATAGCGCAGGCTGGTTCGAGCTGCCCAAGCGCCTCGGCAACCTGCTGGCGCCGCTGATTGGCGGCGTCGACGGCGAAGTCGTCGTCACCGACACCACCTCGATCAACCTGTTCAAAGCGCTGGCCGCCGCCTTGATGATGCAAGCGCACGATCCGGTGCGCGCCGGCCGCCGCGTGATCGTCACCGAGCGCTCCAACTTCCCGACCGATATTTACATGGCCCAAGGCCTGACCGCATGGCTGGATCGCGGCTACACCCTGCGCCTGATCGACAGCCCGGAACAGCTGCCGGCCGCCGTCGACGCCGACACTGCCGTGGTGATGCTGACCCACGTGAACTACCGCACCGGCTACCAGTACGATATGCAGGCCACCAGCGCCCTCGCCCACGCCTCCGGCGCGCTGATCGTTTGGGATTTGGCGCACTCGGCCGGCGCAGTGCCGGTCGATCTGAACAAGGACGGCGCCGACCTCGCGGTGGGCTGCACTTATAAGTACCTGAACGGCGGCCCCGGCGCGCCAGCCTTCATCTGGGTGCCGAAGAAGCTCCAGGCCAGCTTCCAGCAGCCGCTGTCCGGCTGGTGGGGCCACGCCGCGCCGTTTGCCATGGCGCCCGACTTCCAGCCGGCCGACGGCATTGCCCGCGCGCTGTGCGGCACCCAGCCTATCGTCTCGCTGGCCTTGGTCGAATGCGGCCTCGATGTGCATCGCCAGACCACCATGGCCGCCATCCGCGCCAAGTCGCTGGCCTTGACCGACCTGTTTATTGAACTGGTGGAAGCGCGCTGCGCCGCCCATCCTCTGGGCCTGGTCACGCCGCGCGAGCACGCCCAGCGCGGCAGCCACGTCAGCTTCACCCATCCGCACGGCTACGCAGTGATGCAAGCCCTGATCGCGCGCGGCGTGATCGGCGACTACCGCGAACCGGCCATCATGCGCTTCGGCTTCACGCCGCTGTACACCAGCTATGCTGATGTATGGGATGCGGTGGAAATCCTGCGCGATATCCTCGACCGCCAAGACTACAATGTCGATGCCAAGCGCGACGCCGTCACTTAATAACGAGATAAACAGTATGAGCGATAACAAACCATCCGGCTGCCCGATGCATGCCGCCGCGCCTGCCGCCGACGCCAAGTGGCACGGCGCGCAAATGGACTTCAGCAACGATATGAGCTACGGCGACTATCTGGGCCTGAACCAGATCCTGCACGCCCAGCACCCGCTGTCGCCCAACCACAATGAGATGCTGTTCATTATCCAGCACCAGACCAGCGAATTGTGGATGAAGCTGATGCTGCACGAAATGCGCGCCGTGCGCACCCACCTGCAGGCGGACGACTTGCCGCCGGCCTTCAAGATGCTGGCCCGCGTGGCCCGCATCATGGACCAGCTGGTGCATGCATGGGACGTGCTGGCCACCATGACGCCGCCGGAATACACGGCGATCCGCCCTTACCTCGGTGCCTCGTCGGGCTTCCAGTCCTACCAGTACCGCGAGATCGAGTTCATCCTCGGTAACAAGAACGCGGCGCTACTCAACGTGCACGCCACCACGCCGGAATTCCCGCTGCTGCAAGAAGCGCTGGCCACGCCGTCGATCTACGACGAGGCCATCAAGCTGCTGGCCCGCAACGGCCTGCCGATTTCCGTCGAACGCCTGAACGCCGACCCGACTCAGCCGACCGCTGCCGACGAATCGGTTCAGCAAGCGTGGCTGGAAGTCTACCGCGACCCGACCCGCTACTGGGCGCTGTACGAGCTGGCCGAGAAACTGGTGGACATGGAAACCGCGTTCCGCTTCTGGCGCTTCCGCCACGTGACCACGGTCGAGCGCATCATCGGCTTCAAGACCGGCACCGGCGGCACGGCCGGCGTCAGCTACCTGCGCAAGATGCTGGACGTGGTACTGTTCCCCGAACTGTTCGCCCTCCGAACAGCACTCTAACCAGGGAACTTGCGCGCGGCTGCCCTCTCTAAGTTAAACACCAACAAAGGGAGGAAGTATGAAACAAAACATCCGCAACTGGGCGGCCGCAGCAGGCGCAACTGGCCTGATGTGCGCCGCCATGGCGAGCGCCAGCGCCGCCACCTACACCACCATCCTCACTGGGGCCAAAGAGGCGCCGCCCAACACCACGGAGGGGATCGGTGCAGCCTCCGTCAAGTTCGACACTACCACCCACGTATTGGAAATCAACGCGGCCTTCGCGGGCCTGTTCAGTGACAGCACGGCGGCCCATATCCATTGCTGCACCAGTACGCCAGGCGACGGCACAGCAGGCGTGGCGACCGAGACGCCGACCTTTGGCGGCTTCCCCGTGGGCGTGCAAACTGGCGCCTACCACAATGTTTATAACACTTCGCTGGCTGCCAGCTGGAGTTCAGCCTTCCTGAGCGCCAATGGCGGCACTACGGCCGGCGCCGAGGCGGCACTGCTCGCGGCTCTCAACGCTGGCAGCGCCTACCTCAACATCCACACCACGGCTTATCCAAATGGCGAGATTCGCGGCTTCCTCGCGCCGGCCACACCGGTGCCCGAGCCGGCCGGCATCGCCATGCTGGGTCTGGGGCTGCCTGCGGTACTGCTGGTGGCGCGCCGCCGCAAGCCCAGGGCTACCTGACCGTTGCGCTGACCAGCGGCAGCTCGATGTAGCTGTCGTGGTAGATGCGCTGGGTGGCCTTCTTGTAATCCGCAGGCTGGGCGTAGAAGATATTCTGCACAAAGGTCTGCGGATTGCGGTCATACAGCGGGAACCAGCTGGACTGGATCTGCACCATGATGCGGTGGCCGGGCAGGAACACGTGGTTGGCCGTCGGCAGCGCGAAGCGGTAAGCCAGCGGTGTATTGGCGGTAATCGGCTTGGCCGTGGACAGGCTTTCGCGGTAGCGGCCGCGGAAGATGTCGGCCGAAATCATCAGCTGGTAACCGCCCATCTCCGGCTGCGCCGCCACTTGGTCTGGATAAACGTCGATCAGCTTGACCACCCAGTCGGCATCGCTGCCGCTGGTGGAGGCCAGCAGGTTGGCGATCGGTTCGCCGGCAATCTTCACCGGCGCGGTCAGCACGCCGCTGGTATAAGTCAGCACGTCGGTACGGCCGGAAGCTTCGCGCTGGTCGTCGGCCAGCCAGCGCGACCAGGTCTGGCCCTTGGCCTCGTCGTAGCCGACCGGCAGGATCGGACGCTGGCGGAACGGCACCGGCTTGGCAGGGTCGGAAATGTATTCGTCGTAGCCGTTCTTTTGCGCGGGCGCGCCCAGTGGCACGGGAGCGGCGTTGGTCAAATTGAGCTTGGCGTTGGCGGCCAGGCGCAAGGTAGCGGGCGTGATGGCGCAGCCGGACAAGCAGCCGGCCGGCCACCGCTCCAGCGCGCGCCACTTGTTGATGCCGGTCTCGAACGCGGTCACCGGCGCGAGATTGATGAACGGCGCATCGTCTTTCAAGTAGCGGTCGAGGAAGGGGCGCAAAATCTCTTCGCGGAACAGCAGGCCGGTATCGCTGTTGAACTTGACCGGCCCGAGCTTGTTACCGTCGCCGCTTTGGCCGCCGTGGTCCCAAGGCCCCATTACGAGGTAGACCTTGTTGTCCTTGTCGTTCGGCTTCATCGCCTTGTAGACCGCGATGGCGCCGTAAATATCTTCGGCATCCCACAGGCTATGCACCAGCATGGTCGGCACCGTGACCGGCTGCTTGGCGAGTATCTTGTCGACGGCCTGGCTTTGCCAGAACTCGTCGTAGGAAGGATGCGCCACTACCTTGCGCCAGAAACCGCTCTGATCCAGGCCGCGCTGGCGCGCCAGCTCGCCGGCCGACCCGGCGCGCAAATAAACATCGTAATCGTCGTAATGGCTGGTGAACCAGCGCGCCTCGTTGCGGCGCGTGACGCCCTGCTCAAGTATGTAAGGCAGGTTGATCTGGCGGAAAGCGCCGTTGTGGAACCAGTCGTCGCCGCGCCAGCCGTCCACCATCGGATTCATGGGCACGGCCACTTTCAGCGCCGGATGCGGATTCACCAGCGCGATCAGCGGCAAGTAGCCATCGTAGGAACCGCCGATGATGCCAACCTTGCCGTTCGACTCCGGCACGTTCTTGGTGAGCCATTCGATGGTGTCCCACGCATCGGTGGAATGGTCGACCTGAGTGGGATTGAGCGCGGTGCCGGCCATCGGGCGATTCATCACGTAATCGCCCTCCGAGCCGTACTTGCCGCGCACGTCCTGTACCACGCGGATATAGCCGCCGCGCGCAATGATGGCGGCTTCGTTGTCATAGCCCTGCAAGATGGATTCCATCTGCGAGCTCTCGGCGTGATTGGTCATCTCGGCGGCGTTATACGGCGTGCGGGTAAGCAGCATCGGCGCGTTGCGGGCTTTGCGCGGGATAACGATGACGGTATTAAGTTTGACGCCGTCGCGCATCGGGATCATGACCGAGCGCTTGACGTAATCGAAGCTGTCGACCGGCGCCTTGAATTCATCAGGCGTTTCGCTCGGCAGCGAATTTTGCGCGTGTGCGGAAAGGAGCGCACTGGCCAGAACGGCCAGCGCAAGTGCGGATTTCTTCATAAACGCCCCGGAGTGATGTGAAACGTAAAGTTATCACAACACTCCGGGACACTGCACAGCTTATTTTGCCAGCAGCAGTTCGTTCAGGCGCTTGACGAAGGAAGCCGGATCGCTGAGCGAGCCGCCTTCAGCCAGCAAGGCTTGATCGAACAGCAGGTTAGACCAGTCGCTGAACGAGCTGGCCACGTCTTCGGTCTTCAAGCGCTGCACCAGCGGGTGGTCAGGATTGATTTCGAGGATAGGCTTGGACTCCGGCGCCGCCTGGCCTGCGGCCTTTAGCATGCGCAGCAGGTTGCCCGACAGCTCGTGCTCGTCCGCCACCAGGCAGGCAGGCGAATCGGTCAGGCGGAAAGTCACGCGTACGTCCTTGGCTTTATCGGCCAGCACTTCCTTCATCTTCGCGACCAGATCCTTGTACGAGGTTTCGGTTTCCTCGTGTTCCTTCTTCTCGGCTTCATCTTCCAGCGCGCCCAGATCCAGGCCGCCTTTGGCCACCGAGACCAGTTCCTTGCCTTCGAACTCGGTCAGGAACGACAGCATCCATTCGTCCACGCGGTCGGTCAGCAGCAGCACTTCGACACCCTTCTTGCGGAAGATTTCGAGGTGCGGGCTGTTTTTCGCGGCCACGTAGTTATCGGCGGTGACGTAGTAAATCTTGTCCTGGCCTTCCTTGGCGCGCGCGATGTACTGTTCCAGCGAGGTGATTTGCTCATCGCTGTCATTGGCGGTCGAAGCAAAGCGCAGCAGCTTGGCCAGGCGGTCCTTGTTGGCCGCGTCTTCGCCGATGCCCTCTTTCAGCACTTGGCCGAATTCGGTCCAGAAGGTCTGGTACTTGTCCTTCTTCTCTTGCTCGTCGGCGTTGGCCAGTTCTTCGAGCATGCCGATCACGCGCTTGGTCGAGCCGTCGCGGATCACTTTTACGTCGCGCGACTCTTGCAGGATTTCGCGCGAGACGTTCAGCGGCAGGTCAGCGGAGTCGATCACGCCCTTGACGAAGCGCAGGTAGGTCGGCATCAGTTGTTCGGCGTCGTCCATGATGAACACGCGCTTGACGTACAGCTTGATGCCGCCACGCTTGTTGCGGTCCCACAGGTCGAACGGCGCCTTGGTTGGAATGTACAGCAGCTGGGTGTACTCGCTGCGGCCTTCCACGCGGTTGTGGGTGTGGGTCAGCGGTGGCTGGAAGTCGTGCGACACGTGCTTGTAGAATTCGTCGTACTGTTCCGGCGTGATGTCGGACTTGCTGCGGGCCCACAGCGCGCTGGCCTGATTGACGGTTTCCAGCTCGTCTTTGAGGACGGTTTCGTTTTTCTCTTGATCCCACTCTTCTTTCTGCATCACGATAGGCAGCGAGATGTGGTCCGAGTACTTGCGGATGATGGACTTGATCTTCCACGACGACAGCAGCTCGTCCTCGCCTTCGCGCAGGTGCAGGATGATGTCGGTGCCGCGACCTACTTTCTCGATCTGCTCGACCGAGTAGTCGCCTTCGCCGGCCGATTCCCAGCGCACGCCTTCCGAGGCGGCTGCACCGGCGCGGCGCGATTCAACGGTGATCTTGTCGGCGACGATGAAGCCGGAATAGAAACCGACGCCGAATTGGCCGATCAGGGCCGCGTCCTGCTGCTGGTCGCCGGACAACTTGCCGAAGAATTCCTTGGTGCCCGACTTGGCGATGGTGCCGAGGTGCGAAATCGCCTCGTCGCGGCTCATGCCGATGCCGTTGTCGGAGATGGTGATGGTGCGCGCGGCCTTGTCGAAGCTGACCTTGATTTTCAGTTCGTGGTCGTTGCCGTACAGGGCGTCGTTGTTGATCGCTTCAAAACGCAGCTTGTCGGACGCATCGGACGCGTTGGAAATCAGCTCGCGCAGGAAAATCTCTTTATTGGAGTACAGGGAGTGAATCATCAGCTGCAGCAGCTGTTTCACTTCGGCTTGGAATCCAAGGGTTTGCTTTTCGGTGTCTGCCATTTTAAAAAACCTCTAATAGTCTTTTGGTTGAGATTTAAACAAGATGGGGATTATAAGGGCTATTTCAAGAGTTCCCGCTCAAGGAAGCGCCAGATGGCCGGCTCCTGCATTGCCGCCACGTTCAGGCGCATGCGGGTGGACGGCAGCTGCTTGGGCGAGAACAGGCTGCCCGGCGCCAGCAGCAGGTTGTGCGCCATGGCGCGCTCGGTCAGCACGTTGGTATCACAGCCGGCGTCCACCCAGACAAACATGCCGGCCGGTGGCGAGGCGTCCACTTTCAAGCCCACGCGTTCCATCTGGCGCAAGGTCTTGGCGCGGATGCCGTCCAGGCGCCCGCGCATGCGGTCGGCGTGCTTGCGGTAGGAGCCTTCGGATAACACCTTGTAGACGACGCGCTCACCGATGTCGCTGGTGGTAAGCGTGGACAGCATCTTGCGGTCGGCCAGCCGCTCGGCGCGTTCGACCGAGGTGGCGATGTAGCCGACCCGCAGGTTGGCCGCCATGGTCTTGGAGAAGCCGCCGAGGTAGATCACGCGTTGCAGCTGGTCTAGCGCGGCCAGGCGCGTGGCCGGTTGCACGGCGCTGCCGGGATGCAGGTCGCAATAGATGTCGTCTTCCACGATCAGGAAGTCGTGTTCCTCGGAGAGGCGCAGCACCTGGAAGGCCTTGGCCGCGGACAGCGAGGTGGAACTAGGGTTGTGCAGCACCGAGTTGATGATATACAGCTTGGGCTTGTGCAGCGCGGCCAGCTCGGCCAGGCGGGCGATGTCCGGGCCATCAGCAAGGCGCGGGATGCCGATCACTTTCGCGCCCAGCGCGGCGAAGGAGCCGAACATCAGGAACCAAGCCGGATCGTCGACAAAGATGGTGTCGCCTGGGCGGGTGAATTCACGCGCCACCATGTCCAGTGCTTGCGTGACGCCAGCGGTGGTGACGATTTGTTCCGGCGCGGCGGCGATTTCCAGTTCGGCCAACTTGTGCTGCAGCTGCTGGCGCAGCGGCAGGAAGCCTTGCGGCACGCCGTAGCTCAGGAGCAGATTCGGATTCTGGCGGCTGACGGCGCGCAGCGCGTTGGCGATGGCCGGGCCGTCCAGCCATTCGGGCGGCAGCACGCCGGAGCCAGGCATTTGCTGGTGCGGCATCTGGCGGAACATATTCCGCACCAGCCAGACCACGTCGATCGGTTTGGAGTCGAAGCCGGATTGGGCGGCGGCACGCAGCGGTGCGGCCGCCGCCCCGCCATCGGCAGGATTGAGCGCCATCGCTGGCCGTTCACGCACGAAGAAGCCTGCACCACGGCGCGATTCAAGGTAGCCGGTCGCCACCAGCTTGTCATACGCGGCCACCACGGTGAACGCCGACACGCTGTGCGAAGCCGCAAACGCGCGGATCGACGGCATGCGCGCACCGCCGCGCAGCAAGCGGTCATCAATCCGCGCCGCCACCGAGCGCACGATCTGGTCGATCAGCGTCTCACCCGACTCGCGCAACAGCAAACCGATCATGGGGCCGGACGTCGGCTTGGGCGGCACCGGCACGCTTGCCATGGACGGGCCGGGTGCCGGCGCGGCCATGGCGCGGGCGTGGGCGGCGGCTAGCGCCTCATTGACTGCCTCCGCGGCTGCCGCTGCTGCGGCGCCCAACATCGAAGTGCGTGGTCGTGTATTGGTCATTTTACCGTCACAGTATGATGAATTATGTTGTCAAGTGTACTGGCACTGTACTGGTTTTGTCACGTAGGATAAAGCCATGAATCCAATCACCAGCACCCTCACCACGCACCGCCGCACGAGCGACGAGACCACCGGCATGCTGCTAGGCCTGATCGGCGTCGCCATCTTCAGCCTGACCTTGCCCTTCACCCGGCTGGCCGTCGGCGGCGGAATCGGCGGCAGCGCCGGCCTCTCGCCCATGTTCGTCGCCCTTGGCCGCGCGCTGGCGGCAGCTGTACTGGCTGGCGGCTGGCTGTACTGGAAACGCGCCCCGCTGCCGCCGCGCTCCGCCCTGCCCGCCCTCGCCATGGTCGCTATCGGCTGCGTGATTGGCTTCCCGTGGCTGACTTCCGTCGCCATGCGTAGCCTGCCCGCCGCCCACGGCGCTGTACTGGTCGGCGTACTGCCGCTGGCTACGGCGATGTTCGCAGCCATACTGGGCGGCGAAAAGCCATCCAAAGGTTTCTGGATCATGGCTATCTTAGGCTCCACGCTGGTGGTCGGCTTTGCGCTGCGCCAGAGCGGCGGCAGTCTGCACGCTGCCGACCTGGCCATCTTCATGGCCGTGCTTCTGGCCGCGATGGGCTACGCCGCCGGCGGCCGCCTGTCGCAAACGCTGGGCGGGCAGCAAACCATCTGCTGGGCGCTGGTGCTGGCCGCCCCGCCGCTGCTGCCGGTGGTCGGCTGGCTGGGCTGGCAGGAAGCCGCACAAATCCGGCACGCCAGCGCGGCCGCATGGACCGGCTTCGCCTACGTCTCCGTATTCTCGATGTTTATCGGATTCTTCTTCTGGTATCGCGGCATGGCGCTGGGCGGGGTGGCGCGGGTCGGACAAGTACAGCTGGTGCAGCCGTTTTTATCTGTACTGGGCGCCACCGTGGTGCTGGGAGAGTTGCTGGAATGGCAAACCCTGATCTTCGCAATCGCCGTCATCGCGGTCGTGGGCGCGGGCCGCAAAATGCAGGTAAAACGGGGCTGACACCATACAGTATCTTGATTTTGCCTCAATTGTGAGCATCCCCTGCGGCAAGAGTACAATATCGGTCTCGACACACACATATCAACAACAACTGGAAACCACATGTCTGTTTACGAAAAACTAAAAGCGCTTGATATCACCTTGGCTGCACCGGCTACCCCAGCCGCCGCCTACGTCATGTACGCCCAAACCGGCAATCTGGTATTCCTATCGGGCCACATCGCCAAGCGCGCCGACGGCAGCGTTTGGGTCGGCCAACTGGGCAAGAACATCGACACCGCAGAAGGCAAGGCCGCCGCGCGCGCCATCGCCATCGACTTGATGGGCACCCTGCAAGCGGCTGTTGGCGGCGACCTGACCCGCGTCAAGCGCATCGTCAAAGTGATGAGCCTCGTGAACTCGACGCCAGACTTCACCGAACAGCACCTGGTCACCAACGGCGCTTCCGAGCTGCTGGGCGAAGTGTTCGGCGACGCCGGCAAGCACGCCCGCTCGGCCTTCGGCGTGGCGCAAATCCCGCTGGGCGCCTGCGTTGAAATCGAATTGATCGCGGAAGTCGCGTAAGTAGAAATAGCATCCCTTAGTGAGACAAGTATGAAAATCGAAAACCAAAATCCGATCCAGTGGCGCTTCGCTGAACGCGCCGAGCAGCTGCAAGCTTCCTTCATCCGCGAGATCCTGAAGATCACGCAGCAGCCAGAGATCATCTCCTTCGCCGGCGGCCTGCCGTCGCCAGCCACCTTCCCGGTCGACGAAATGAAGGTCGCCTACGACAAGGTGCTGACCGAAAACGGCAAAGTGGCCTTGCAATACGGCCCGACCGACGGCTACACCCCGCTGCGTCAGTGGATCGCCGACTCGCTGTCGACCGGCGGCGCCAAGATCGTGCCGGAACAAATCCTGATGACCTCCGGTTCGCAGCAAGCGCTGGATCTGCTGGGCAAAGTGCTGATCGACGAAGGCAGCCGCGTACTGGTTGAGACCCCGTCCTACCTGGGTGCGCTGCAAGCGTTCTCGGTCTACCTGCCTGAATTCAAATCGGTGGCCACCGACGAACATGGCCTGGTGCCGTCGTCGATCGACGCCGTAGCTGAAGGCGCGCGTCTGCTGTACTCCCTGCCGAACTTCCAGAACCCGACCGGCCGTTCGCTGTCGGTCGAGCGCCGCCAGGAACTGGTAGAGACCTGCGCGCGTCTCGGTCTGCCGCTGATCGAAGATGATCCTTACGGCTCGCTGAGCTACAAGGGCGAGCCATCGCCGAAGATGGTGGCAATGAACCCGGACGGCGTGATCTACATGGGTTCCTTCTCCAAAGTACTGACCCCTGGCATCCGCCTCGGCTACGTGTGCGCTCCGCTGCCGCTGGCGCGCCGCCTGGAACTGGCCAAGCAAGCGGCCGACCTGCACACTTCGCAGCTGACCCAGATGGTGGTGCACGAAGTGGTAAAGGACGGTTTCCTGGACAAGCACATTCCAAAAATCCGCACCCTGTACGGCGACCAATGCCAGGTCATGCTGGACGCCATGGCGCAGCACTTCCCGACCGGCGTCGAGTGGACCAAGCCGGAAGGCGGCATGTTCATCTGGGTCACGCTGCCGAAGCACATCAACGCCATGCAGCTGCTGGATGAAGCGATTGCGCAGAAAGTGGCTTTCGTGCCAGGTTCGCCGTTCTACGCCAACGAGCCGGAGACCAACACCCTGCGCCTGTCCTTCGTGACCGTGCCGCCGGAACGCATCCGTCAAGGCATTGAGATCCTCGGCAAACTGATCGCCGCCAAGATCTAAGCGACGTTCAAGCAGCCTCCGTGGGCGGCACTCGCCGCCCACAAAAATACAACACAATCGGCAGCGACTTTATCACCAATAGTCACGAAAAAGCCCGAATCCTTTAGCATCCCGCCAACATTACTTACACCATTAGGCGCTAGCGCGGCTGCGGCCCGATGCATCCGCGTCAACACTCAAAAAACCCTCGCTTTTTTTTCACCAACGGGCGTTGCAAAGCGGTATGATTTGGACGGATAGTCACTTTCATATCAGGCCAGCCTTTGTTGAAACGCGTATCAATCACCCTCGTTTTCGCTCGCCGTTGCCCACCCGCGCAACGGCCGGCACACGCCAATGCAACCCACCCGGTTAAAGGCGATTCCCAATGAATTCTGGAAGTCTAAGCTTCGCTACGCGGCGCGATGCCGCGATATTGATCGTTGACGATGCGCCCGAAAACCTGGGCGCGCTGCGCAAGATGATGGTCGAACAGGGCTATCAAACCTTTGTCGCTACCTCCGGCGAACGCGCGCTGAAAATCGCGCGCCGCGTGCATCCCGATTTAATCCTGCTCGATATCATGATGCCCGGCATGGACGGCTACGAGACCTGCCGCCAGCTGAAAAGCCAAGCCTCGACGCAGCGCATCCCGATTATTTTCATGAGCGCGCGCACCGACACCGAGGACGTGGTGGCCGGTTTTGATATCGGCGCGGTCGATTACATCAGCAAGCCGCTGCGCATGCCGGAAGTGTGCGCGCGCGTGCGCACGCAGCTGCAAATCCGCAGCAAGAGCGAAACGCACGAAGAACAGGCCGAGCGCCTGCGCACCATCGTTAACAACATGGCCGAGGGCCTGCTGATCTTCGAGGCCGATGGCCGCATCCAGATGACCAATCCGGCCTGCGACAAATACCTCGGCTATCAGCTGGAGCCGCTGGCGGGCCGCAGCATCACCGAGTTGCTGAATCCTCTGGTGGCGCAGGAATACCTCGACTACTTTGCGCGCTACGCGGCTGCGCCGCAAACGGCGCACAACCACGGCACGCGCGAAGTGATCATCCGCCACCGCAATGGCAGCTCGGTGTGCATGGACTTGACGCTGACGCCGATGTACCTGCGCCAGCCGCTGTTTATCGGCCTGCTGCACGACATCACGCACCACAAACAATCGGAAGACGCCTTACAGCGCGCAGCCATGGTGGATCCGCTGACCAAGATCGCCAACCGCCGCCACTTCGACAGCTTCCTCGAAAAAGAATGGCAGCGCGCCATGCGCAGCGGCCAGCCCTTGTCGCTGGTGGTGCTGGATGTCGACCACTTCAAGCTATACAACGACACACTGGGCCACCCGGCCGGCGACGCCTGCTTGCAGCAAGTAGCGCAAGCCATCGCCTCGCACGCACTGCGTCCGACCGACCTGGCCGCGCGCTACGGCGGCGAGGAGTTCGTGCTGCTGTTCGCGGAGACCGATGGGGACTCGGCCTACCTGCTGGCGGAGTCGATCCGCGCCCATATCGAATCGCTGCAAATCCCGCATCCGCGTTCGACCACCTCCGCATGGCTGACGGTGAGCATCGGCGTAGCGACCATCCATCCGCACCAGCTGGACAACACCGAGTCCCTATTCGTCGCCGCCGACCGCGCCATGTACGTAGCCAAGGAAGGCGGCCGCAATCAAGTCCAGGCCACCAAAACCGGCGGCGCCTCGCTGGCCGCCGTCAAAGCCATGGTGATGCGCTAAATTTGTTCCGGGTAGCCGGTGATGTCAGCGATTTGCTGGTACATCGGCTGCAACTGCTTGTACATATTGAGGTACACGCGGCGGTACAGCTGGTCGTAGATTTTTTGGTTGGCGGCGATGGGATGGAATACGCGGCCCGTACGCGTCATGGCGCGGGTGGCGGTGTCGAAGTCCTTGTGCAGGCCCAAGCCCGCAGCGATGGCGATGGCCGCACCGAGTCCCGAAGTTTCATAGACGTGCGCGCGCGCTGCCGGCAGGCCGAAAATGTCGGCCGTCAGCTGCATGGCCGCGTCGCTTTGCGAACCGCCGCCGGCGATGCGCAATTCCGTCACGGGGACGCCGCTGCGCTTTTCGATGCGTTCTTTGCCTTCTCTCAGCGCGTAGGCCAGGCCCTCCAATATCGCCCGGTACATATGGGCGCGCGTGTGGACGTCGCCAAAGCCGATCATCGCGCCCTTCGCTTCCGGCCCCGGAATGCGGATGCCGGGACTCCAGTAGGGTTGCAGCATCAGCCCCATGGAACCGGGCGGCACCTCGTTCACCAGCTGGTCGAACATGGCTTCCGGCGCCATGCCCTGCTCTGCTCCCGCCATCTGTTCGAGATGGCCAAACTGCTCTTTGAACCAGTTGACCATCCAGTAGCCACGAAAGATTTGCACCTCGGTGCTGTAAGCGCCCGGCACCGCCGCCGGATATGGAGGAATGAACGGCGTGACCTCGACGTACTTTTTGCTGGTGGTGTTGATGGTGGCCGTGGTGCCGTAACTCAGGCAAGCGATGTGCGGCTCCAGGCTGCCAGCGCCGATGACTTCGCACGCTTTATCGGCAGCAGCGGCCACCAGCGGCGTGCCTTCCAGGATGCCGGTCGCCTCGGCGGCGGCTTTGGTGATGGAGCCGATGATGGTGCCGGGGACGACCAGTTCCGGTAGCATATCGGCGCGTACTTTCAGTGCTTCCCACTTCCAGTCGCGCGCACCGGCCCATTTGTGGCGCTTGTAGTCGAACGGCAGGTAAGCGACTTGCGAGCCAGTAGAATCAACATGGCGGCCGCACAGGCGGAAATTGAGGAAGCCTGACAGCAGCAGGTATTTATGCGTCTTGGCCCAGATCTCCGGCTGATGCTCGGCGATCCAGTTGATCTCCGCTTCGCGCCGGAAGTATTCGATGGTGCCGCCGACGCGCGCCAGCTTGAAGGCGGTGCGCCACAGCAGGCTCAGTGGCTTTTGCTTGCCTACCCGGCGCTGGTCTAGCCATGTGATGGCGGGCCGCAGCACCTTGCCGTCGCGATCCAGGTTCACAACGGTGCCGCGCTGCGTGGTGACGGCGACGCCGTTGACGGCGCTGCGCGGTATATCCGTGCTTTGCCACAGTTGCTGGCACGCGGCGGCCACCGCGTCCCAGTAACCGTCGGCGTCATGCTCGGCCCAGCCGGGATGGTCGGAGAAATATGCTTCCAGATGGATTTGCGACTTGGCCGCGAGGTTGCCGTTCAAGTCGAACAGCAGCGCGCGCACGCTTTGCGTGCCGTTGTCGATGGAGAGCAGGTATTGGTCTGCCATGATGTCTCGTTATAGTTTTGGTAGATTGTAATGCGTGCGCCAGAGTACGAGGAAGGCGTGTTGTTCCGCTTCCCACCGCTGGTCGCTCCAGCCGAGTTCCGGCTGGCAGATGCTGCGGATGCGCGGCAGGATGCCGGCGCCGCCGCCGCGCAGCTGGATGCCGATGCGCGTGCGGCGCAGCAGCAGGTCTTCCAGCTTGCAGACATCCTCCTTGCGCGCGGCCCAGCGTAGTTGGGCCCAGATGGTTTCTGTGCCGGGGATGTTTTCCAATTCGCCGGCTTGCGCGGCATCGACCAATGCCTGCGCGCTGGCGCCGTAGCGGCCTTGCAGGCGTTGCGCCTGGCCGGGCGGCAGGTCGGGCGTATAGCGCAGCGGCTTCGATGCGGCGAACACCGGCTGCGGCGTCAGTTGGCCTTGCAGTTCCGGGAGTCGCGTGGCCGCCAGCTTGAGGGCATCCAGTGCAATGACGCGGAAAGTCGTCAGCTTGCCGCCGGTGACGGTGAGCAGGCCGTGTTCCAGCCATAGCGCGTGGTCGCGCGTTTCCTTGGAGGGATCGGCCTTGCCGCTGTCGATCACGGGACGCACGCCGGCGTAGGTGGCGATGATGTCGTCGTCGCTGAGGTTCAGTTGCGGAAATTGGGCGTGCAAGGCAGCCATCAGGTAATCGCATTCCGCGCGTGTAATGGCCGCTTCGCGCGACAGGTCGTCAGCGTGATCGACGTCGGTCGTGCCGACCAGCGTGACACCCTCCCACGGATAAGCGAACACCGGCCGGCCGTCGGCC
The DNA here is from genome assembly GCF_009857435.1 of Duganella rivi. Classification (GTDB taxonomy): domain Bacteria; phylum Pseudomonadota; class Gammaproteobacteria; order Burkholderiales; family Burkholderiaceae_D; genus Rugamonas; species Rugamonas rivi. Next base: position 509,942 of record NZ_WWCK01000002.1, on the reverse strand, counting down.
GGATGAATCAAACTAATCGCCTGCGCCAGAGGCAGCCGCCAGGCCGGCAGCACCAAGTGGCTGCCCCGCAAAGGCCGCAGCCGATGCCCCGCTTCGCCAGCTGCACGCAAGCGGTCTGCCCACGCGCCGGTCGCGCTGATCACCAGCCGCGCGCGGACTTCGTGCTGCCCGCCGCTCAAACCATCGCGCAGGCGCGCCCCACACACCTCGCCGCCCTCGTGCAGCAGCGACTCGACGGCCATGTAGTTCACCGCAACGCCGCCATGCTGACGCGCCTCCTGCAACACGCGCAGCACCAGCCGTGCATCATCCGTCTTGGCGTCCGTGTAGACCATTCCGCCTTGCAGGCCCTCGGTGGCCACATTCGGCGCCATCGCCACAAACTCATCGCGCTCGAAATAATGCCGCCCGCGCTGCCCCGCCATGCGATCGTAAATCGCCAGCCCCACCAGGAACGCCCGCTTGCCCGGCTTGCGCCCCACATAATCGCCAAACGCAAAACTCTGCGGCTCCACCAGGCCTGCGGCCTGTTGCAGCAAGTGCTCGCGCTCATGCACCGACTCGCGCGTCAAGCCGAACTGACCCTCCTTCAAATACCGCAAGCCGCCATGCACCAGCTTTGAAGACCTGCTCGACGTGCCCCAGGCAAAATCCCGCTGCTCCACCAGCAGCACGCGCAAACCGCGCCGCGCCGCCTCCAGCAGAATCCCCGCGCCGGTGATGCCGCCGCCGATCACCACCACGTCCCACGGCCCGGCCAGCGCCAACTGCCTGCTCATGGCAGCAACTTCCCGGGATTCATAATCCCCTGCGGGTCGACATGCTCAAACAACGCCCGCAGCGACGACATCCCCAGCTTACCCTTCTCCGCCGCCAAATACGGCGCATGGTCAGAACCCACGCCATGCTGATGACTGATCGTCCCACCATTTTCCACAATCGCCATCGACACCGCCTTCTTCAGCGACTTCCAGCGCGCCAGATCCGATTCATAATCGCCAGCCAGTCGATAAACAAACGTCGTATAAACACTAGCCCCCTGAGCATACAAATGCGACAAGTGCGTATAAGCGTGCACCTGCTCTCCGTGCGCGCCCAGCGCCGCAGTCGCCGCCGCCTCCACCGACCGCATCATGATCTCCACGCGCGGCCAGTCGACCGCCGTCTCCACCGTGTCGATGGCATAACCATGCGACCAAGCCGCGTTACGCAGGTACACATTGCGGAAGCGATTCTGCTTCCACTTGTTCCCCATGTAACGGCCAACGTGCACACTGCCATGCGGAGCCGCCAACGCCAGCGCCGCCCTCAAAGCTGAACGGGCCGCCGGCTTGCGCCCGCTCACACCGATCATCAGCATGCACTTGCCCTCGCCGCAGCCGCGCAGCGACAAGTACCCCTCCAGCAGCGAGATCAGTTTCTTATGGCCGGCCAGCGCCAGCATGGTGGTCGTCTCCAATGCATTCGACAGGCGCAGCATCGACAACGGCAACCCAGCCTGCACAATCTGCCGCACAGCCGTTTCCGCCCCCGCCCAATCCGGGAAGAACACCGCATGGAACGCCTCGTACGCTGGCGCCGCACTCACCCGCACCGTGGCCTCGGTCAAAATCCCAAGTCGCCCCTCGGAGCCCAGCACCATCTCACGTAAATCGGGCCCCGCAGCCGATGCGGGGAAGGTCGGCAAATGCAACGTGCCCGATGGCGTCTCCATCGAGCCGCCACGGAACATCTGCTCAATGCGCCCGTAGCGCAAAGACTGCTGCCCCGACGAACGCGTGACGACCCAGCCGCCCAAGGTCGAATACTCAAACGACTGCGGAAAATGCCCCAAGGTGTATCCGCGCGCACGCAACTGCGCTTCCAGATCGGGCCCGAGCACGCCCGCGCCAAACGTCGCCAACTGCGACTCGGTATCGAGATACAGCAACTGCCGCATGCGCGTCATATTCACTGTCAGCGACGGCACACCGCCCGGCGCCGTCAAATGCCCCGCCACACTGGTGCCGCCGCCCTGCGGAATCAAAGCCACGCCATACTGCTGCGCATAATCGAGCAAATCGCGCACATCCTGCGCGCTCTCCGGGTAAGCCACGCCATCCGGTGCGGAGCCGATCACGCCATAGCGCAGGCGCAGCCAATCCGGCAAGCTCTGGCCCAGCGCATTGCGCAGCCGAACCTCGGCCGACGTATCAATCAAGCGGTGTGGCGGCAGGCGCGATTCCGCAATCTGCGCGCAAGCCTGCGCCAGCGCCGCATCCGCCACCGGCTTGCCAGCTCCAATGCGCTGCGCGAGAAAAGCCAGCGCTTCGCCGTTCAGCGCAAACTCCACCGACTCATCTCCCCAACCGTTCCAGCGTCTCATGGTATTGCCATCTCCGTTATACTGAGTATCCAATCCTTGAGATTAAAACAATGCCGCCAGCCGGTATTGCGTATTCATGACATCTACCTTGTTCGATCATGCCAAGCGCGTTGCAGGTTCCTATCTACAGCCATTATTGGAAGCGGCCGCCCTGCGCGGCGTCAGCGCCCAGGCACTGGAGCAAGCGGCCCATCTGCCGACAGGCACGCTGGAGCCGCTGCCGGAATCGCTGTCTGCCGACGACTACGTGCGCCTGCTCGACATCGCCGCCGCACTGGCCAACGATCCGCATTTCGGCCTGCACGTGGGCCAGTGCGTCAAACTCGGCACCTACACCGTCTACGGCTTGATCTTGCTGAGCTGCCGCGACTTCGGCCAGGTGTTCGAACAAACCATGCGCTACGAGCAGCTGGCCCATGATCTGGGCCGCTCCAACATCAGCATCGACGACGACATCGCCAGCTATACGTGGCACAGCAACTACGGCAGCGGCCATCGCCACTTGGTGGACAGCGTGTTCTCCGGCATCCGCGTATTCAGCAACTGGCTGGCCGGGATCACCCTGCCGGCCAACGAACTACGCCTGATGCACGACGGCGGCCCGCCCGAACTGCGCGACGAATACGCCCGCGTACTGGGCGAAACGCCTGTGTTCAACGCCGAAGCCAACGTCGCCAGCTTCGCCGCCGCCCTGCTGTCATGGCCGGTGCCGAACGCGGACGTCAGCCTTTATCCGGTACTCCAGCAGCACGCCGAACAACTGCTGCAACAGCGCGCAGCCACGCAGCCCTCAATCACGCAGCAAGTACATGCGGCCATCGTCGCCAAGCTATCGCACGGACAGGTGCGGCTAGCCTCGATTGCCGATGATTTGAAACTGTCGCCGCGCACCTTGCAGCGCAAGTTGAGCGAGGCCGGCGCCACCTTCCAGCAAGTACTGGATCAAGCGCGCTTCGCGCTGGCCAAGGATTACTTACGGCGGCCCGAATTAAGCCTGATCGACATTGCCTTCCTGCTCGGCTACCAGGAGCAGAGCGCCTTTAACCACGCGTTCAAGGAATGGGCCGGCGTGAATCCCGGCGCCTATCGTGACAAAAGCAGCAGCTAGATGGATTTTCCGCGCACGCGGATGAAAGGCCCGATACAGCGATCGAGGCTGCGTTCCACGCACATCACGAACATATTGCCGCTCGGGTGGAACTGAAGATAGTTGGTGACGGCGCGCCCCGGTGCAGTGATCTCGCCGCTGCAATCGCGCTTGCCGTTATCCTTGGTGATGGTGTCGGTCTCTTCGTAGAAACCATTCTTGTCCGGCTGATCGCTGACAGTGAAGGTGGACTCGGCCACCTCCTCGTTACTAAACACCAGCGTGGTGCCGTCGGCGCGAATGCGGTAAGTCTCGCTGCACGAGCCATCCGGCAGCGTGATGCGCCACGTGCCGATGATGGGATGATTCTGCCGCAGCGGTGCGCACTGCACCGCCGTCGCCGCCAGCATCAACACCACACCTACCGCCGCCCGCATCCGCATCGCATACCTCCGCTTATTTTTCCGCCACCGCCTTCATCTGCGACAGGCCGCTTTCAAACGCCGGGCCGATCATGCTGTCCATGCTGACGAAGATGGTCATCAGCTTGGCGATGTAGTCGGTCTTACCGGACATCGTCCAGCTTACAGTGGTGACATCGCCTTTGGTCTCCAGCACAAAATCCGTGTCCGCAGTAGAGGCCATCGGCTCATAGAAATCGAGCTTGATGCCGACCTTGGCCGGCGTCAGGCCGATCACCTCCATGCGGCCGGAGCCCACGTTCTTATTGCCCTTCCAAGCATAGACTGCGCCCAGATCCTTGGGCGCACCGCTGAACGTGCGGTTCATTGCGGGATCCAGTTTCTCCCACGGCGACCATAGAGGCCAATTATGAAAATCGCTGATCAGCGGTTGAATTTTTTCCGGCGGCGCCTTGATGGCAATGCTGCGCGTGACGCTGTACGTGGCCGGCTGCAAAGCCGCCACCGCCAGTACGATCAAGATCAGTACCGAGATGCCTACGATGATTTTCTTGAACATGGTTTTTCCTTTTTAGTTATTTTGCACCAGGCGCACCGGCAGCGCATCCGGCGTCATGGTAAAAGTGAAGCACTCGCGCGCCGCCGGTGCACCGGGCACCCGCTCCAATGCGAAATTCCGCGCCAGCATAGACATCACCATCTTAATCTCCGCCATGGCGAGATAACGTCCCGGACAGAAACGCGGCCCGCCGCCAAAGGGGAACAGCTTGCGGCCCGGGTCATCGCCCTGTCCAATCGCGCCTTCCAGCCAGCGCTCCGGCCTGAAGCGCTCGGGCTGCGCCAACTCGCATTCACGTTCGGAGGCATGGCGCAGCAGCAGAAAGATCACCGTCCCCTCGGGCACGGCCAAGTCGCCCAGCACCACATCTTGCGTCGGCTCAGCCGCCATGAACGGCGCCACCGGCTTGAGGCGCATCGCTTCGCGCGTGGCGGCGTCGATGTATTTGAGTTTATCGAGCAGGTGATAATCGTCGAGCACAGCGCGCTCGCCCAGCACTTGCCGCGATTCTTCCGCCATGCGCGCGGCGGCTTGCGGATGGCCGGCCAGGAATTCGAGCAGCCACGCCGCTGTATTGGAAGTCGTATCCTCGCCGGCAAACACCATGGTAATGGCGTTGCCCACCACCTCTTCATCGGTGAAGCCGGAATCCGGTTCGTCGCGCGCCACAATCAGCGCTTCCAGCATATTCGAGGGCTTTTGGCGCAGAACCGGATTCTCTGCAATGCGCTTGCGTGCCTGCGCGATAAAGCCAAAGATCGCCTGCTGAATGCGCGCCGCTGCGGCAATCGCTTCGTGATCCTGTGCGCGCTTCAGCATCGCCACGCGCCAGTAAGTGAACGGCGTGGTCAAACGCTTCGCCACCAGCTTGAACAAAAATTCGATGTCGCGCTGTAGCGGATGCTCTTCCAGCTCCAGCGTGTTGATGTCCTGCCCCATTGCCAAACCGATCGTCACGTCCAGCGTGTAAGCCTTCAAGTCACGCAGCAGATCGACCGGCTTGCCGGCAGCGATGGCGGCCTCCCAGCGCAAGCGCAAACGCTCCGTCATCGCCGCCAGCGCCGGGAAAAAATTATGGATCACCTCCGGCGTCAGCGCCCGCATCACCAGCTTGCGCTGGCGGCGCCAGTCCTCGCCCTCGGCGGTGAACAGGCCGCGCGTGCCGATCTCGTTCAGCATTTCCGCCGTACGGCTGGAACGGCGCATCATGTCCGGCCGGTCGCGCAGCAGCGCGGCGATCAGGTCGCGGTCGGAGGTCGCCAGCATCTGCTTGCGCATGATGCGGAAACGGTACAGCGGCCCGAACTCGCGCGCCCAGCTTTCCAGCACATGGTGAAATGGCTGGGCGCGGATCTCGCCCACGTTGCCGAACAGCGGCCGCGCCTTGGGGCCTGGCAGGTCGGCAATGTGGCGCGTCGGCGGCGCCATGCCCGGTGTGAGTTCCATGGTATTTTTTTCCATATTGTGCTCGTCTCCGCGTACACTATATCTCCAAATGTTGACGATATACTCACTCGCCGGAGGACGCAATGCTGTCGCACGTTTATGTGGGGATTAACAACTTTGAAGAGGCGCTGCCGTTCTACAGCGCCGTGATGGCGGAGCTGGGCGCGCGCCAGCGCTTCGTCGACACGCATCGGCCGTGGGCCGCATGGCAGCCGGCCGAAGGCGCACGGCCGCTGTTCATCATCGGCGCGCCATACGACAATCAGCCGGCGGTATGCGGCAACGGCCAAATGCTGGCGCTACAGGCGACGTCAAGGGAGATGGTGGATCGCGCCTACGCGGCGGCGCGAGAACATGGCGGCGTGTGCGAAGGTGCGCCGGGACTGAGGCCGCAGTACCACGCCAATTACTACGGCGCTTACTTCCGCGACCCGGAGGGGAATAAGCTGTGCGTCGTTTGTCATGAGGCACACCATGACGCACAGCCGGGTTGAGATTTAGGCCAAGGCTTCCTTGGCTGCCTCCTCGGGCGTCAGCCCGTCGTAGAATTGGTCGGTGAACCACTCGACCTGCTCTTCAATGTGATCCTGCGCCTCTTGCTGCGTAGCGCCGCCTTTAACCAGGAATCCTTCCACCTCGATACACCAGTTAATCAGTTCGAGGGTTTCTGGATCCAACTCTTCTTTTTTCTTTGCCATGATGACTCCTTACTTCTCAGGGTACAGCACTACCTGCAGGTAGTTATTCGTGTCAAAGTAGCGCTGCGCGGCCTGTTTCAGATCCGCCACGGTCAAACCGTTCACGCGCGACTCGTATGACAGTATATCCTCTGGGTTGTTATTGTTGAAGAAAGCGTTCTGCAGGGACGCCATCCAGTAGCCATTTTCGCGCAGGCCCTTGCGGTAGCTCTTGATCCACGCCGCCTTGACCTTGTTCAGATCCGCCTCTTCGGCGCCGTTCTGCTTGATCTTTTCGATTTCAGCGAAGGTTGCGGCCAGCACCTTGTCGACGTTCTCCGGCGCGCATGGCAAGCTGGCGTTGATCGTGTAATTCCCGTACGGGATGCGACTCATGGAGCCGTTCATGCCACCGCTGTACATCGCGCCCATTTTCTCGCGCAGCGTTTCAATCAGCTTGATATTCATGACCTCGACCAGCGCCTGCAAGCGCATGCGGTCAGCACGCGAGTATTCCACCTCGCCGGTGAAGGACAGCGAGATCGTGCTCTTGGGCTCCGAGCCGGCATGCACTTCTTTTTTGACCACGCCTTTAATCGGCCGCACGCCTTCATCCTTGAAGGCGACCGGAATCTCGCCCACCGGCAGGCTGGCAAGATAGGTGGCGATCAGCGGCTTGATCTTCTCCACCTCAAAACTGCCGACGATGAAGAAAGTGAAGTCGCGCGCGCTGGACATGCGGCTGTTGTAGATATCGAGCACGCGATCCAGCGCCAACTGGTCAAAGTCGGCCGGCTTGGCGGCGCGCAGCACGCGCGGGCTGTTGTTGTACAGCGTGGCGGTCACGGTGTCGTAGAACACCGACTCCGGGCGCGCCAGATTATTCTGCGCCAGTTCGCGCTGGCGATCGACGTAAGCGGTATAGATGGCCGCATCCTTGCGCGGCTGCGTCATCTGCAAGTAGACCAATTGCAGCATGGCTTCCACGTCGGTGCTGCCGGAACTTCCGCCCACCGATTCGTTGAGTGAGCTGACATTGGCGCTGGAGCTGACGCTCTTACCGGCCAATACCTTCACCAGGTCGTTGGGCGTGTAATTCAACACGCCCATCTGGCCGACGATGCTGCTGGCGTAGTGCGCGGCAAAGACATCGCTATCCGGCAGCAGCGACCAGCCGCCGTAGCGCAAGCCGCCGAGGATCACCTGGTCGTTATTGAAGTCGGTCGGCTTGAGCACTACCTTCACGCCGTTGCTCAAGGTGAGCTGCGTGATGCCGATCTTGGCGTTGACGGTTTCGCTGACGATGCTGCCGGCTTTCGGCAAACTAGGCATCAGCTGCGTTGCGTACACCTTCTCTTCCAGCGGCTTGACGGCGATCTTCTCGGCAGCACCGGCAGTGGCCACCAAGTCGTCGGCCTTGGGCGGCGCGATGCCTGGCTTGTCGACACCGGTGTAGATCACCAGCTTGCTCTGATTATCGGGAATGACGGCGCGGGCCGCAGCGTTCACCTCTTGCAGCGTAATGCCCGGTATCAGCTCGGTCGCATAGCGGTACTCGGCGGCGGTGCCGGGGATCGATTCCTGTTCAAGGAAGTTGCGGATATACTCCGCTGCGTATCCAGCTGAATCGGATTTATCGCGCTCGTTATACATACGCTCATAATTGCGCAGCATGCCCTTCTTGGCGCGCTCCACTTCCGACGCGGTAAAACCGTACTGGCGCGCGCGCTGATCTTCCTGCACCAGCGCGTTGATCGCCGGCGTGGCGCCGCCCTTGCCCAGCACCGCGCCGGCGCCGAAGGAACGATAGCCGCGCACGATCTTGTTCATGCCGCTGCCGCCTTGCAGGAACGGCGGATTGACTTGCTGCGTCAACTCGTACATGCGCTGGCTGAGGATAAAGCTGTACATGCCCTCGATCAGTTTCTGGCGATAGTCGGCGATGGTCTCGCCGGCCGGCCACGATTGGATCGGGTAGCGGATGTAGACCGTGTTGGCGCTGACTTCCTTGTCGGTGAAGACGATGCCTTCGGAATCCTGGCGCTCCGGGATCTGCGCGTATTCGCGCGGACGCGGGTTGGCCGGATTTTTCAGCTTGTTGAAGTGCTGCTCGATCAAGCGCTGCGCGTCGGCCGGCTCGATATCGCCCACCACCACTACCGCCATCAAGTCCGGGCGATACCAGTCGCGGTAGAAGCGCTTGATGGCGTCATATTTGAACGTCTTGAGGATGTCCTCTTTACCGATCGGCATGCGGTCGGCGTAGCGCGAGCCATTCAGCACCTTGGGCAGCACCACCTTGTTCATGCGGTCGTCCACGCCTTTACCGAGGCGCAGTTCTTCCAGCACGATACCGCGCTCGCTGTCGATGTCCGCGTCGTTGAAGGACAGGCCGTGGGCCCAGTCTTCCAGCACCTGGAAGCCCTGCTCCACCACTTCCTTTTTATCGGTCGGGATAGGCAGGATGTAGACCGTTTCGTCGAAGCTGGTATAGGCGTTGAGATCCGCACCAAACTTCACGCCGATGGATTGCAAATACGATACCAACTCGTTGCGCTTGAAGTGCGTGGAGCCGTTAAACGCCATATGCTCGGTGAAGTGGGCCAGCCCTTGCTGATCCTCGTCTTCCAGAATGGAGCCCGCCTTGACCACCAGCCGCAGTTCCAGCTTCTTCTCCGGGCGGCCGTTCTTTTGAATGTAATAAGTCAGGCCATTGGCCAACTTGCCAACTTTAACCTGCGGCCCGACCGGAATCTGGTCGCTCAACTTTAGCGGCGGCGGGGTGTCGGCTTGCGCCGTGAAAGACCACGCCAGAAATGCAGCGCCGGAGAGGATACGCAGGGTAATCAGCTTCATTCGGAATGCAAATTATGTAAGAGAACAGCTACCTTACACCGAAATCCTTAATTTAGGCTAGAATCCTCGCACCCTGCCACCCGGCAGCCTATAACGACGTCTTCGGGGCGGGGTGTAATTCCCCACCGGCGGTAAAGCCCGCGAGCGCAGAAATGCGCAGATCTGGTGTAACTCCAGGGCCGACAGTTAAAGTCTGGATGAAAGAAGATGTGCGCTTTACGCATCCTGCTCGCCACTTGTGGCGCGGCTGGCTGCGCGTATTCGCTTGCCCTGTCGCGTTCCTGATTTTCACAAGGAGCGTATCACCCATGTTAGACCAAACCGCAGTATCCCCCTACTCCCTCGTATCCGATGACCTGGAAGGCCGCATTCACGCGGCGCTGGAAGCCATGCGCGCCGGCGTGCCGGTCATCCTGCTTGATGATTTCGACCGTGAAAACGAAGCCGACCTGATCGTCGCCGCCGAAAAGATGACCGTGGAGACCATGGCCATGATGATCCGCGAATGCAGCGGCATCGTGTGCCTGTGCCTGAGCGCCGAGAAAGTGCGCGAACTGGAACTGCCAATGATGGCGGCGAATAACGGCAGCCGTTACGGCACGCCGTTCACCGTGTCGATCGAGGCGCGCGAAGGCGTGACGACCGGCGTATCGGCGGCGGATCGTGTAACGACCATTCGTGCTGCGACGGCGGCAAACGCCAAGCCGTCGGATCTGGTCCATCCGGGCCACGTATTCCCACTGCGCGCCACGCCGGGCGGCGTGTTGGCGCGCAAAGGCCACACCGAGGGTTCAGTTGATCTGGCCACCATGGCCGGCCTAAACCCATCGGCCGTGCTGTGCGAGTTGATGAACCCAGACGGCACCATGATGCGCGGCGCCGACATCGAACGCTTCGCGAAACTGCACCAGATGCCAATCCTGACCATCGCCGAGATGATCGAATGGCGTCAAAAGAGCAGCGCATAACCCGCAAGCTTTTGCCTCGACGCCAGCGTGACCACTTAGGGGTCTGACCCCGTACGGGGTCAGACCCCGCCTGGCCGTGCGGGATTAACAAATCGATACACCAGCACCAAAGCGCATGCGTATGCCGCGGCAATCAACGTGAACGCCAGCGGCAAACGCAGCGCCCATTGCGGCGCTACGTGCATCACAGTACCCATCAGCGCCACGCCCACCAAAGCACCGATCTGACGATTGGCGTTGAGCGCCGCCGCAGCGCTGTTGGCGTTCGCCTTCCCCGCTACCAGCATCACCGTCGCCGTCATCCCCGGAATCGCAATCCCGATAGCGACATTCATCACCACCGCCACCGTCACCAGCAGCCAGTAAGGCGTGTCAGGCCGCAGACCAATCAGCATCAACACCGCCATCGCCAACCCGGCCATCAAGCCATACATCATCGGCGGCCGCGTGCCGACGCGCGCCGTAATACGGCCCGAAGTCAGATTGCCAACCGCGAAAGCCGCCATCATCGGAATCAGCTTAAGCCCCGTTTGCAGCGCATCCGCTCCACCCTGCTGAATAAATAAACTCAGCAAGAACAACTGCCCAAACACCGCAAAATTAATCAGGAAGCCGACGCCATTAGCCGCCGCAAACGCCGGCGTCTCAAACAAAGCCTTAGGCAGCAAGGGATGCGCACCGGAGCGCTCACGCCGCACCAGCAGCACCGCTGCTGCTACCGCCGCGGCGCCAGCCGCCAACACACCCGCCGACAACCATCCCAGCACCGGCCCCTCAATCAGCACAAAACTCAAGAACGCCAGCGCCGCCACGCCCAGCACATGGCTCAGCATCGACAAATCACGCTCATGGCGCGCCGTGGCCGGGGCCAATACCTGCGTCAGCGCGATGCCCAGCAAGCCGATAGGCACATTCACCCAAAACACACTGCGCCAGCCAAATTCGTGCACCAGGATCCCGCCGACCAAGGGGCCGGCCGCCGACGAACAGCCAACGATGGCCGACCAAGTCCCCAGCATGCGCGCCCGCGTCGCCTGATCTTCATAGGCATGCGTCAGCAAACTCAAAGAACTCGGCATGAACAGCGCCGCACCCGCGCCCTGCAGCAAGCGCGCCGCAATCAGCGCATGCCCGCTCGGCGCCACCGCGCACAGTATCGAACCGAGAATAAACACACTGAGGCCGCCCTGATACACCGCCTTGGGGCCGAAACGGTCGGCCAAAGCACCGCCAGCCATCAGCAGCGCGGCAAAAGTCAGCGTGTAGCCGTCCACCACCCACACCAGGCCAGTGAGCGGCACCGACAAGCTGACCGCAATATCGGATAGCGCAGTATTAACAGCGGTGACATCGATCATCGCCATCACAAAGCCGATGGCCAGCGTCATCAGCATTAATAAAGGAGGTACTTGGCGCGCTGGCGCGGTAAGAGTCGAGATATTCATGCGCGTATGGTAGGCCGCTTGCCTGATGCAGTAAATACGCATAACATCAGCACTCCGATGCAAAAATGCATCACGCCGGAGAGCTTCATGGACTGGGATAACGCCCGCATCTTCCTCGCCATCTACCGCAAAGGCACGCTGCGCTCGGCCGCCGCCTTGCTCGATATCGATCAGGCCACGGTGGGCCGGCGCCTCAACGCGCTGGAAACCTCGCTTGGCGCGCGGCTGTTCCTGCGCACGCCGTCAGGCTACGTCGCCACGCCGGCCGGCGAGCAAGCCATACACGCCGCCGAGAAGATGGAACAAGCAGCCTTGCAGTTCCAGCGCGAGATGCAGGGCATCGACAAGCGCCTGTCCGGCGTGGTGCGCGTGACCACCTCCGACACCATGGCCGCGCATTTCGTCATCGCCGCCATGCAGCGACTGCATGTACAGCACCCGGACATCCGCATCGTGCTCAGTACCAGCACCGACATCACCAGCTTGACGCGGCGCGAGGCCGACCTGGCGGTGCGCACGCTCAAGCCCACCAGCCCGGATCTGATCTCGCGCCACCTGACCAAGCGCAGCATGGGCCTCTACGCCACACCGGCTTATTTAAAGGCCCGCGGCATGCCGGTGCCGGGCAACGGACTGGCGGGGCATGACATCGTGATCTACCAGCCCTCGGTCGCGCCGCGCCACCAAGAGAAAATTTGCCTGGAGCCGGTGCACAACGCGCGCGTGGCGATGGAGGTCAATAGCGGCCTGGCGATGATCGACGCGGCTCGCCTCGGCATCGGCATGGCCGAACTGCCCTGTCACATGGCCGATGGCGACAAGCGGCTGGTACGGATCTGGCCCGAGCGGGTCGACCAATACGATGTGTGGCTGGTGATGCACAGCGATTTAAGCCGCAGCGCCCGCGTGCGCGCGGCGGCCGACGCCATCATCGCCGGCTTCCCCGATAAATAGCGTACGCCGCAAGGCCGCACTCCGGTGCTAATATGCCAACATGGACACGCAAGCACCAACCCAGAATATTCTGCAAAGGCTTTACCTAGGCGCCGCCGCCTGGCTGCATAGCTGGTGGCGGCTGCTGCATTTTGCGGTGCTGATGTTTTCGATGGCGTTGACGCCGTCCAGCTATGCCCGCAACAAGCGGCCTGTCCTCGCACATCATCTTGTGGCCGATACCGCGCCTAATCTCGCATGGTATGGCGTGCTGTCGGCGTTGGTCAGCCTCGTCCTGATACGCATTGTGGTGGTGACTTCACAAAGCTACGGCCTGTCGCGCTTTGCGCTGGAGATGGTGGTGCGCGTGCTTGTGCTGGAGTTGATTCCACTGACCGCCGCCGCTTTCGTCGCCCTGCGCACTACCCTGCCAGCGGGGTTGGAATTCGCGCAGCGGCGTGGTTCCGGCGCGGCCACCATCGATGAGCTGCACCGCGAATTTTTCCCTCGTGTGGCGGCGGGCATTTTCTCTGTGTGGATGCTGGCGGCCGTCAGTTGCGTAACGACGCTGATCCTCGCTTATTTGTCGCTTTACGGCTTCACGCCGTGGGCCTTGACCGGCTACACCCGCGTGGTCGGGCAGGTATTCAATCCTGCTGTAACCTTGATTCTGGTGCTGAAGATTGTGTTCTTCAGCTTTGCAGTGGGTTTGATCCCGATGGCGTCTTCTTTCTATGCGGGCCGCAGCAAGGTGTCCAACGGCCTATCGGACATGGTGCGGCTGTTTGCCGTGATGCTTCTCATCGAAGTCGCCTCGCTCATGGGGAATTACTACTGATATGACTGAACAAAACAACGAAGCCGCGCCGGTGCGTAACGCCGAATTCAAGGCCGCCCTGCTGCTGGTGTTGATGGTGGTGCTGGTGCTTGGGTCGGCGGTGTACCTGCTGTACGCGCGCGGCGCATTCGAATCCACGCAAACCTTGATCCTGCAAGCCGACGACTCGGAGGGTGTGGTGGTCGGCATGGACGTGACGTTTGCCGGCTTCCCCATTGGCCGCGTGCGGCGCATCGAATTAAGCCCGGAGGGCAAGGCGCGCGTGGTGGTGGACGTGCCGCGCAAGGACGCGCATTGGCTGCGCAGTTCCAGCATCTTCACGCTGGAACGCGGTCTGGTAGGCGGCGCCAAGCTGCGCGCGTTTAGTGGCATTCCAACCGATCCGCCGCTGGAAGATGGTGCTGCGCGCGCGCTGCTGGTCGGCGATCCGGGTGCGGAGATTCCGCGTCTGCTGGCGGCAGCCAAGGATTTGCTGCAAAACCTGAATGATCTGACGGCGGAGAATTCGGCGCTGGCAGCGTCGTTGGCTAATGTGGCCGGCGTAACCGGCAAACTCAATGGGCCGCACGGTGCAATGGGCCTGATCGCGGGCGATGACAAAAACGCACAGCAACTGGCGGATCGCGCCAACAAGCTGCTTATCACGGTGAATGCGCTGGCGGTGAAGGCGGATAGTTTGATCGGCCATGCCGATGAACGGGTCTTCGGCCCAGCAGGCGTTGCGACCGACGCGCAGGCCACCATCAAGCAGCTTAATGGCTTGCTGGCCGATGCACGCAACTCGCTCAAGAAGATGGATGCGGTGCTGATCGAGGCACAGGCCGTGGCGTCCAACACCAAGGAAGCCACCGCCGATTTGGGCACGCTGCGCGGCGAAGTGGAAAGCAGCTTGCGGCGGGTGGAGCAACTGGTCAATGAAATCAACCGCAAATGGCCGTTCAAGCGCGATACGGAGATTAAGCTGCCATGAAGAAGACCATCGTGATCGCAGCGTTGCTGCTCGCCGGCTGCGGCAACAATCCACCGGCGCCGGATTGGCAAATGAACGCACAAAGCGCAATCGAGCGCGCCACCGCCGCTTACATGGCCGGCAACACCCGTATAGAAGCCGCTGAAACCAAGCGCGCCCGCGAAGCCTTGGCCAGCACCGGCAAAGCGGAACTGGTCGCGCGCGCAGAACTAATCCACTGCGCCGCCCGCGTCGCCTCGCTCGTCTTCGAAGACTGCCCCGCCTACGAAAAACTAGCCCAAGACGCCGGCCCCGCCAACCAAGCCTATGCCGCCTATCTCGCCGGCCGCACCTCTGACCATGCCCTGCTGCCCGAGCAGCACCGGACGGTAGCGGCGGCGACCAGCGATGTCGCTGCGGCGACGGCCGTTCAAGCTATCGCCGATCCGCTTTCCAGGCTGGTCGCCAGCGGCGTCCTGCTCCGCGCCGGCAAAGCCACGCCTCAACTCATTGCAGACGCAGTGGAAACCGCCTCCGCCCAAGGCTGGCGACGCCCGCTACTAGCATGGCTAGGCGTCCAAGCCATGCGCGCCGAACAAGCCGGCGACACCGCCGAAGCCCAACGCATCAAGCGCCGCATCGCACTGGTCGGCAGCTAACGGCAGCTAGATAAGCGCATCCTGTAAAATCCTCCCTTCACTGCATCGAGGATTTACATGGCTTATTCGCTCGCCCGCCCACTGCGCGGATTATTCTCCATACTGGCGCTGTCATGCGCCGTGTTCGCGCAAGCCGCGCCGCAAAAAGTCATCGTCGACATGGACATCGGCGACGACATCGACGACGCCTTCGCCCTGGCCCTGCTGCTGCAAAGCCCTGAGATAGAAATCATCGGCATCACCACCGCATGGGGCGACACCGCGCTGCGCGCCCAGCTACTGGAGCGCATGCTGCGCGAAACAGGCCACAGCAAAATCCCGGTCGCGCAAGGCATCCGCACCACCGGCAACCCGCAGCCGTTCACGCAAGCCCGCTACGCCCAGCGCGGCCAACTGCCGGCCAGGATCGACGCCGTTGGCTTCATGCTCGACCAAATCAAGCGCCAGCCGAACCAAATCACCCTGCTGGCCCTAGGCCCGCTGACCAACATCGGCGCCGCCATCGAGCGTGACGCCGCCACCTTCGGCAAACTGAAACAAGTAGCCATGATGGGTGGCTCGGTGCGCAGCGGCTACCGCAAATCGCAATACGTGCCATCGCGCCCAGCCGACAAGGAATACAACATCGTCTCCGATATCGCTGGCGCGCAAAAACTATTCACTTCCGGCGTGCCTATCGTAATGATGCCGGTGGACTCCACCCAAATCCGCCTCGATGAAGTAGAACGCAACGCCCTGCTCGGCCACGGATCCGCAGTCACCGACCAACTGGCACTGCTCTACCATCAATGGATCAACGCTTACCAGCCATGGTCTAGCAATATGCCGTCGCTGTTCGACGTGGTGCCGGTAGCATGGCTGATCGATCCATCCGTCTGCCCAACCACACCGCTACGCATCGTTGTCGACAACGACGGTTACACGCGCGAACAAACCGGCCACCCAAACACCCAGGTGTGCCTGTCCTCAGACCAGAAACGCTTCTTTGAAATCTTCATGCCACGACTGTTGAAGGATTAAGCCATGGCCCTCGTCTATTCCACCGAAACGGGGCGCATGTGCCCTGACTGCCGCAAGCCGCTCAGCGACTGTGCTTGCAAAGCCGCCGCCAAGGCCAAGCCTGTCGGCGATGGCAATATCAAAGTCTCGCGCGAATCCAAAGGACGCGGCGGTAAAACCGTCACGCTGGTGCGCGGCCTGCCGCTGGATGCCGATGCGCTGGCGGCGCTGGGCAAGCAACTGCGCGCTGCCTGCGGCTCCGGCGGCACCGCCAAAGATGGCGTCCTTGAAATCCAGGGCGACCATTGCGAACGCGTGATGGCCGAGTTGACTAAACTCGGCCACAATCCTAAACGCGTCGGCGGTTAAGCTTTCATTTCAGGGTGCGCTGGACGGACAGGTAGATATTGTCGCGCTCCAGCGCCTTGCCCTCATCTACCGCAGCCAGCCACGCATCAGTGCTGGCCACCGCCGCAAAGCCCGAATGGAACACGGTGCTGAAAACGCGGTGAATCTCTTCCGCGCTAGCCTTGCCGGCCGCATTCTCGTACGACGGCGAGCCGGTAGCATCCGACAAGAACTCCACCGACAGGCCCTTGTGCGAGGCCTCGTAGATGGTGGACGCATCACAGTTGTGCGTCATGTAGCCAACAATGGTCAGGGTGTCGATGCCGTTATCGGCGATCCATTGGCCCAAGTCAGTGCCAGTGAACACGCTGGCGTAGGTCTTGTTGATGAAGTGCGAGGATGGACGCTTCGCCACTTCCTCGTGCACTTGCCACGCCTGCGAGCCTTTAGCGAAGATCGGCGACTGCTCCGGCGCATCGTGCTGCACCACGACCACCGGAATCCCGGCAGCTTGCGCGGCATCCATGGCGCGGGTGATATTTGGCAGGGTCACACCCACTGGCGGATATTCAATCTTCATATTACCGGTGAAGTATTCGTTTTGTACGTCGATGACGATCAGGGCGCGTTTCATGGTAGTTCTCCTGTGTTGTGGGTTACGATGAGAGACATTGTGCGCTTCCCTGCGGCCGGCCAACAGCGGCCCGAAGGCATACAAACGATATAATTGGGCCATGAATAAATCCGCCACCCATCGCTACAAAATCGCCGTGATTGCCTTTGACGGCATCACGCCCTTCCACTTGTCCGTGCCGGGCATGGTGTTTCGCGATGCAGGCTTTGAGCTGAAAATCTGTTCGGGCGATCCGTCGCCGTTGCGGACTACCGGTGGTTTTGACATCAGCGTGCAGCATGGCTTGCAGGCCTTGAGCCGCGCCGATATCGTCATCCTGCCGACGTGGCATGACGATTGCCGGCCTGCTCCGGCTAACTTGCTGGATGCGTTGAAGCGCGCGCACCGTCGCGGCGCGCGCATTGTCGGCTTGTGTCTAGGCGCCTTTCCGCTGGCGGAGGCGGGCTTGCTAGACGGCCGCCGCGCCACCACGCACTGGTCATTCGCGGACATGCTGGTCGAACGCCATCCCAGCATCTCGGTAGATCGTGAGGTACTGTACGTGGATGATGAGATATTGACGTCAGCCGGCGTGGCGGCGGGACTGGATTGCTGCCTGCACCTGCTGCGTGAGTTATGCGGTGCGGAGGCGGCCAATCACGTGGCGCGCCAGCTGGTGGTGGCGCCGCACCGGCAAGGCGGGCAGGCGCAGTTTATCGAGCGTCCGGTGCCGGTCAGCAGTAGTGATGACCGCTTCTCGCAGGTGCTCAATTGGGTGAATCAGCACCTGGCGGACAATCACAGCATTGACGCGCTGGCGGCGCGGGCGGCAATGAGCCGACGTAATTTCACGCGCCACTTCCGCGATGCGACCGGCACTTCGTTCAAGCAATGGCTGCTCAACCAGCGCGTGACGCATGCACAGCGATTACTCGAAACCAGCGACGTGTCGATAGAAGTGGTGGCGCAGGAAGCGGGCTTCGGCTCGGCGCTGTCGCTGCGCCAGCATTTCCACGCTGTGCTGCGCACCTCACCCTCCGTCTACCGCCGCCAGTTCCGCGCCGGCGCAGGCTGACCGCGCGCGACCGTTGTTATTCGCCGCCCGCAGCGGCAGCGGCTTCGCGCAGCTTGTCCTTCTTGCTCTTGCGCTTGCCCTTGATGCCACCGTTGACGGTATCGGTAACGGCGCTCACCACCGGCGCTGTCTCAGTCGGCTCAAAGCCGGCAATCACCTCGCGCGCCACGCGTTCGCCCTGGCGCTTCTCGATCAAGCGGAAATGCTGCTCCGCTTCGGCAGTCACAAAGCTGATCGCTACACCACTCTCCCCCGCGCGGCCGGTACGGCCGATACGGTGCGTGTAATCGACCGCAGAACGCGGCAAATCGTAATTCACCACTGCCGGCAAGCGCGCAATGTCGATACCGCGCGCCGCCACATCCGTCGCCACCAGCACTTGCAGATAGCCGGAACGGAAATCAGTCAGCGTCTCATTACGCGCCCCCTGACTCAACTCGCCGTGGAACGACGCTGCGTGAATACCATTGCGGTTCAACTTATCCGCCACATGATCCGACGCATACTTGGTAGCGACGAACACCATCACCGCAGGCCACTTATGCTCAAGGATCAGATGCTTGAGCAGCATGGTACGGCGCGGCACATCCACCTTGATGGCGCGCTGCTGAATATCCGGCTTGCTGGACGGCTCGGACGCCACCTCGATGCGCGTCGGATTGTCCATCATGCTGGCAGCCAGCTTCTGCACCGCCGGCGGGAAGGTCGCCGAGAAGAACAAATTCTGGCGCTGCTTAGGCAGCAGTTCCAGAATGCGGTTCAATTCCTCGCTAAAGCCGAGATCCAGCAGGCGGTCTGCCTCATCCAGCACCAGCATGGCCGTTTGCGAAATCTTCACCGCGTTATGCTCGATCAAATCCAGCAGACGGCCCGGCGTAGCAACCAGAATGTCCGTGCCGCCGCGCAGCGCCAGCATTTGCGGATTGATCGATACGCCGCCAAACACCACCTGCACCTTCAAGGTTGTCGGCAAATGCGACACCAGCAGGCGAATCGAATCCGCCACCTGCGACGCCAGTTCGCGCGTCGGCACCAGAATCAAACCATGCAGCTGGCGATGGCTGCCGCGCTTATCGAGCAGCGCTTGCAGCAGAGGTAGCGCGAAGGCGGCAGTCTTGCCGGAGCCGGTTTGGGCAGCACCCAGCACGTCCTCGCCGCGCAGAATGGCAGGAATTGCGGCGCTCTGGATCGGTGTCGGTTCCTGATAGCCGATTTCGGTGATTGCGTTAAGCAGCGAGGGTGCAAGGCCCAGCGTGGAAAAAGACATGATGGCCTTCGGATAAACGGGTGAAAGCCGCCAGTATAAAGCATGCCGCAGATTTGACCCTGCGCGCCGATTCATGGGAATATGAGCTTTTCCATCACGCTGACGATCATGATCAATTGGGACGCCCACGCTTGCCTGCCGCAACACCCGCTAGCCGACTTTACGCCAGTGCGCCGGCTGCACGCCGCCGGAGTCAATTATGTGTCGCTCAACGTGGGGGCGGATATGAATCCGGTGTCGCAGGTGATGTCGGTCATCGCCGGCTACCGCGCCACCATCGCCGCCGATCCTGAGCGCTACGTGCTGGTGTCCAGCGTGGACGATATCATCCAGGCCGCTGCCGATGGCCGCATGGCGATCAGCTTTGACTTGGAAGGCGCCCTGCCGTTGCTGGATCAGCCGGATATGGTGGCGTTGTACGCGCAGCTTGGCGTGCGCCAGATTCACTTCGCCTACAACCGCAATAACAGCGTGGCGGACGGCTGCCATGACGTCGCGCGCGGCCTTACGCCGCTCGGCCACCGCATGGTGCAGGCGGTGAATGATAACGGCATCCTGATGGACTGCTCGCACACGGGCCGCTTGTGCAGCCTTGAGATCATGAACGCTTCGTCGCAGCCGGTGATTTTCAGCCACGCCAATCCGTACACGCTGGTGCAGCACGGCCGCAACGTGACCGATGAGCAGATACGCGCTTGCGCCGGCACTGGCGGCGTGGTGTGCATGTCAGGCCTGTCCTTCTTCCTCGGCAGCGATCAGCCCTGCGCCGAGGATGTGGCGCGGCACGCGGCTTACGTGGCGGATCTCGTCGGCGTCAAGCACGTCGGCATAGGCTTGGATATCTGCTTCCAGCAATCGGATCTTGACGACACACCGCCCGGCGCTTTCGATCCATCGCACTGGTGGCCAGCTTCCGCCGGCTACGATATAAACCATCCGCCGAGCTTCACGCCACCGGAAGTATGGCGCGAACTGCCATCCGCGCTGCGCAAGGTCGGCATGAACGACAAGGAAGTAGAGCTAGTCCTCGGCCGCAACATGATGCGCGTGGCGCAGCAAGTGTGGAGCGGCCCGCAGGCTCTGGCCAAGGCGGCGTGATTATGCGCTGAGGGCTTGCATCTCGCTGTAGAGATTCGACTTACCCTCAAAGCCGATACCGGCCAAGTCCGGCATGGTAATGTAGCCGTTATCGACCTTCACACCGTCCGGGAAGCCGCCGAATGGCTGGAACAGATCCGGGTAGGACTCGTTACCGCCCAAGCCCAGGCCAGCGGCGATATTCAGCGACATCTGATGGCCGCCGTGCGGAATGCAGCGCGTGCGCGACCAGCCGTGTTGATGCAGCATATCCAGCGTGCGCAGATACTCCACCAGGCCGTAGCTCAAGGCGCAGTCGAATTGCAGCCAGTCGCGGTCTGCGCGCATGCCGCCATAGCGGATAAGGTTGCGCGCATCCTGCATCGAAAACAGGTTCTCGCCGGTGGCCATCGGCTTGTCGTAGTAATTGCGCAGCGTGGCTTGTAGCTCGAAGTCCAGCGGATCGCCAGCTTCCTCATACCAGAACAAATCGTACTGCGACAGCGCCTTGGCGTATTTGACGGCGGTGTCCAGGTCAAAGCGTCCGTTGGCATCCACCGCCAGCTTTTGACCGTCGCCCAGCACACTCAAGATCGAGTCGATGCGGCGCAGGTCTTCGTCCAGCGAGGCGCCGCCGATTTTCTTCTTCACCACCGTGTAGCCGCGATCGATGTAGCTGCGCATTTCGTCTTTCAGCGCGTCGTGGCTCTGGCCCGGATAGTAGTAGCCGCCAGCGGCGTAGACGAACACTTTGCGATCCGGCGTGCCGCTTCCGTAACGCTCTGCCAGCAGTTGCAACAGCGGCTTGCGGTCAATCTTCGCCACCGCGTCCCAGATCGCCATATCGATAGTGCCGATGGCGACCGAGCGCTCACCGTGGCCGCCAGGCTTCTCGTTGGTGAACATGCAGTCCCATACCTTGTGCGGATCGAGGTTGGTGCTGTCGGCGTTCAGCAGCGAGGCGGGATCCGCTTCGAGAATGCGCGGGATGAAGCGTTCGCGCATCAATTTACCTTGACCGTAGCGGCCATTCGAGTTGAAACCATAGCCGACCACCGGCTTGCCGTCGCGGATCACGTCCGTGATGACGGCGACGAGGCTCAAGGTCATCTTGCTGAAATCGATGTAAGCGTTGCGGATCGGGGAGCTGATAGGGATGGTCTTTTCGCGAATTTCGACGATTTTCATGATGCGGTCTCCGTTGAACAATGGATGACAGCTTACTCTTGAAAGATAGTCGTATAATTTACTGATATTAATTCCTTTATTAACTTCAAGTGAATAACGATATCGTCTCGGAGCTGTCGTTCTTTGTACTGCTGGCGAAGCTGGGCAGCTTGGCCGCCACTGCGCGCGAGCTGGGATTGACGCCGCCGGCCGTCACCAAGCGGCTGATGCTGATGGAGCAGCGTCTCGGCGTGCGCCTGCTGAACCGCACCACGCGCCGCGTCAGCCTTACCAGCGAGGGCGAAACCTATTTAACGCAAGCCGCACGCATTCTGGCTGACATCCGCGACATGGAGGAATCGGTATCGAGCAGCCGCGCAGCGCCGAAGGGACTGCTGCGCGTGAACGCCACGCTGGGCTTCGGCCGCACCACCATCGCGCCGCTGGTGTCGGCATTTGCGCGGCGCTACCCGGAGGTGGAAGTGCAATTGCAGCTAACCGACCGCGCGATCAATCTGGTGGAAGACGCATACGACTTGGGCATTCGCTTTGGCGAACTGCCGGACACGCGATTGGGTGCGCGCAAAATCCTATCCAACCACCGCTACCTGTGCGCCTCGCCGGCCTACCTTAAGCGCAACGGGACACCGCGCACACCGCAGGATTTGGCACAGCACCGCTGCATCCTGCACCGCCAGAACGAAGACACCTACAGCACATGGAAGCTGCAAAAAGGCCGCAAGCACGAATCGGTAAAAGTACACGGCAGCCTGTCGAGCAATGACGGCGACGTGGTGCTAGGCTGGGCGCTGGACGGCCACGGCATCCTGCTGCGCTCCGAATGGGACGCAGCAAAATACCTGGACAGCGGCCGCCTGCAAATCGTCCTGCCCGACTACGCCCTGCCCTCGGCCGACCTGTACGCCTACTACCCGAGCCGCCAACAACAGCCAGCCCGCGTCCGCGCCTTCATCGATTTTCTGGTGGAGCACATACCGCGCAAGCCCTAAGCGCAGCTACTTGATCGTGCCGCACTCCGGTACGGGCAGGTTGGCGTTATCGAACGCGACCCGCCGCCCGCCGACGTCCAGTTCCTTGAAGCGCGGCGTGACGAAACTGAATTCTCCCTTGCGTAGTTTTTCCACCAGCGGCTTGCAGGCGGTTTCGCGATAACTGACGGACGCGGCGACGCTCCACTTGCCCTCGCCCGCCTCTGCATACAGGTAGCCGGCATTGCCGTGCTCTTTTTCCAGCAGCAGCACTTCGGGCTTGCCGTCGCCGTCAGCATCGAGCACGATGGCGTCGCACTTGTTCTCCTTGCGGCTCAGGCATCCGGGCTTTTGATCGTCCTGCGTGAGCTCCCATTGCTGGGCGAGGAAACTGGCCGGCAGCTGCGCGCCTGCGGGCCACAGGCTCAGATTCGCCGCAATCGACACCGGCGCGGTGAATTTCTTGGGCAGCATCCAGCGATCCTTCGGCGCGATCGCCAGCACGGCCGCAGCTTCGCGCCGTAGCAGTTCGGCGTCCGGCCCTGTAGTGCGCTGCCTCAATTCTTCCAGCGCTGCCTGCCCATAGCGCCCGCCCTCAAAGCGCAGATAGCGGAAATCAAATTTGGCGGCAGCGGTCTTGCCCTTCTCCAGCCGCGCCATCTGGCTATTCACGCCGATGCGCGCGGGATCGGCAATCGGCGTAAATAGAGCCAGCAGCACCGCCAGCACAAGGAACGAGGCCCATACATTGACCACGCTGACCGGCTTAAGCCAGGTATCGTACTGGTACGCCGCCCACAAATAGCCGATTGCGTAGAACGCGGCCACCAGCAGGCAAGCGGCGGCAATCACACGATCCGACGTCCAACCATATTGCGCGACTCGCAATCCCAGCGCATAGATGCCAACCATGGTCACCGGCAGAATCAAGATCGCCGCAGTGCGCGCGCCCACGCGCAGCGGCAACGCCACTACCGCCTCGCCATTCTGGAACGCCGCGTTGATCAGCACCAGCAGCACCGCCGCGGCGCCCAGCAGCACCGAGGTGGCGTGGCGCGTTTCCCACAGCGCCGTCAAGCCGGTGAACGGCAGCGTGCACAGGAAGCCCGACACCAGCACCACGGCCACCGGCAAAATCCATGACATCAGCACCAGCAGCAAGGTGCGGATGCCGCGCACAATGGCAGGCCGCACGTCCGTCACATGCAGCGCGCAGGAAAAGGCGGTGCAGATGACCGGCACGTTGAACCACGATTTCTGCAGCAGCTCGCGCAGGAATTTCAGCTTCACCAGCATGAACAATTCCGCGCCCATGAACAGCACGATGAACAGCACGCCGACAAAGAACGCTGAAAACAACAGTTGTATAGCCAGCTTCCACGCCGTTTCGAAGTAGGTGTTATAGCCTGCGATGCGTCGGCCCTCCTGCACGCCGGCCAGCACCAGCGTGTGCGCGATGAAGAAGAACACCACGCTGAAGAACACCAGCAGTTCGGACGGCGAATAGAACGGCTTCTGCTCCCAGTTACTCAGCAAGGGATGCGAATTCATGCCGCGCCACGCGTCGTGGAAGGCCAATACCAGCAGCACAGCCAGCGCCACCGACAGCCAAGCCACGGCCTGGCGCGGCCGCAGATGGCCCAGGCTGGAAATCAGCAGCACCGGCAGTATCAATAGCACCATCATCAACGGCACCATCGCGTACGGTGCGGTGGCGGGCCACACCAGATCCCGGGCGGAGGCATAGAGCCAGTAAAGCAGCAACCCCTGTACCAGTCCGATGGCCAGCCGTGCCGCCATCACCTTGCGGCTGACCTCCGCTTCCAGTGCAATCTCGTTTTGCTCAGTCATCCCAATTCGTCCCGTCCACGGTTGTCTATTCAATTATTTTAATAATTTAGCATGGATGACCGTACCGGCGTGGAGGCGCTATAATCAAAGACTATGAATCCACTTCTCGACAAGCTTCATCCCTACCCGTTCGAAAAACTGCGCCTGCTGTTTGAGCAAGTCACCGCCAGCCCTCAGCACAAGGCCATCAGCCTGGGCATGGGTGAGCCCAAGCATCCTACGCCGAAATTTATCGAGCAGGCACTGGTCGCTAATCTCAACGGCCTCGCCATCTACCCAACCACCATCGGCTCGCCCGAGATGCGCAACGCCATTGCTGCTTGGCTGGAGCGCCGCTACAACCTGCCCAAGCTGAATCCCGCCACCCAAGTGCTGCCGGTGAACGGCTCGCGCGAGGCTTTGTTCGCGCTGGCGCAAGCGGTGATCGACAAAGATGCCAAGTCGATTGTGGTCAGCCCGAATCCGTTCTACCAAATTTACGAAGGCGCGGCCTACCTGGCCGGCGCTGAGCCCTACTTCGTCAACTCCGACCCGGCCCGCAACTTCGGCTGCGATTACGACAGCATTCCGGTCGAGGTATGGCAACGTGTCGCGCTGCTGTTCGTCTGCTCGCCCGGCAATCCAACCGGCGCCGTGCTGTCGCTGACTGATTGGGAAAACCTGTTCGCCCTGTCGGAGCGCTACAACTTCGTCATCGCTGCCGATGAGTGCTACTCCGAGATCTACCACGGCGAGCAAGCACCGCTGGGCGCGATGGAAGCCGCCCACCAACTGGGCCTCGCCTCCATCGACAAGCCATACGCGCGACTGGTGGTGTTCAGCAGCTTGTCCAAGCGCTCCAACGTGCCGGGCATGCGCTCCGGCTTCGTTGCCGGCGATGCCGACGTGCTGAAAAAATTCCTGTTGTACCGCACCTATCACGGCGGCGCCATGAGCCTCTCCGTGCAGGCTGCGTCGATCGCAGCGTGGAACGACGAGACCCACGTCGAAGACAACCGCGAACAATACCGCGCCAAGTTCAACGCCATCACCCCGCTGCTGAAGGAAGTGCTGGACGTGGAACTGCCGGACGCCGGCTTCTACCTGTGGGCTGACGTCAGCCGCACCGGCCTGTCCGACACCGAATTCGCCCAGCGGCTGTACGCCGAATATAATGTCACTGTACTGCCGGGTAGTTATCTGGCGCGCGAAGCGCACGGCATCAATCCGGGCCGCAACCGTATCCGTATGGCGCTGGTCGCCGAAACGGCGGAAGGTCTGGAAGCCGCGCAGCGCATCGTCCAATTCTGCAAGTCCCTTAACAAATAAGATTGAGTTAATCATGAGCCAACAACTGCAACAGATCATCGACCAGGCATGGGAAGACCGCGCCAATATCAACCCAGCCAACGGTTCGGATGAACTGCGCGACGCCGTCAACCACGTGCTGGCCGGCCTCGATGCTGGCACTATCCGCGTGGCCGACAAAGCTACCGGCACCTGGGTGGTGAACCAGTGGGTCAAGAAAGCCGTGCTGCTGTCGTTCCGCCTTGAGAACAATGTGGTGCTGCCATCGGACGGCACCATGCAGTTCTACGACAAAGTGCCAACCAAGTTCGCCAACTACACCGCTGACGATTTCGCCAAGGGCGGCTTCCGCGTAGTGCCGCCGGCTGTTGCCCGTCGCGGCTCCTTCATCGCCAAGAACGTGGTGCTGATGCCTTCCTACGTCAACATCGGCGCTTACGTCGATGAAGGCGCGATGGTCGACACCTGGGCCACCGTTGGCTCATGCGCGCAAATCGGCAAGAACGTCCACCTGTCGGGCGGCGTAGGCATCGGCGGCGTGCTGGAACCGATGCAAGCCAATCCAACCATCATCGAAGACAACTGCTTCATCGGCGCGCGTTCGGAAATCGTTGAAGGCGTGATCGTGGAAGAGAACTCGGTGATCTCGATGGGCGTGTACATCGGCCAGTCGACCAAGATCTACGACCGCACCACCGGCGAAATCACCTACGGCCGCGTACCTGCTGGCTCCGTGGTGGTATCGGGCTCGCTGCCATCGGACGACGGCAAGTACTCGCTGTACTGCGCGGTGATCGTCAAGCGCGTCGATGCGCAGACCCGCTCGAAAACCGGCATCAACGAACTGCTGCGCGGTATCTAACCCGCAGGGCCACACTGGGTCTGACCCCATACGGGGTCAGACCCTGCGGCAGATTTACGGCCAACAGCTAACGCACAGGCAGGGGTCAGACCCTTTGGGTCTGACCTAGGCAGCAAGGTTTTGGGGTAGAACTGAGGAGAAACACCATGGCTATGGACCGCCTGTTCCAACTCATGAAGGAAAAGAACGCGTCTGATATGTTCTTCGCGGTGAACTCTCCGGTTCACATCAAAATCAATGGGAACCTGATTCCCATTAACCAGCAAAAGCTGGAACCAGAAAACATCCACGCCCTGCTGGCGGAAATCGCCACACCAGAGCAGATGGACGAACTGGCCGCCACCAACGAATTAAACATGGGCGTCTCGGTTCCCAACCTTGGCCGCTTCCGCCTGTCCGCGTTCAAGCAGCGCGGCACCATCTCCGCCGTGTTCCGCTTTGTGCCCGCCACCATCCCGGTGCTGGCCGACCTTCAGCTGCCGCCAGTGCTGGCAGACCTGATCATGGAAAAGCGAGGCTTGCTGCTGCTGGTGGGTTCCACGGGTTCCGGCAAGTCGACCACCATCGCATCGATGCTGGATCACCGCAACGAGCTGCGCTCCGGCCACATCCTGACGCTGGAAGATCCGATCGAGTACCTGTTCCGCAACAAGAAATCCATCGTCAACCAGCGCGAGATCGGCAGCGACGCCAAAGACTTCTACACCGCGCTGCGCAACTCCATGCGCCAAGCGCCGGACTGTATCTTGATCGGCGAGATCCGCGACAAGGAGACCATGGCCGCAGCTCTGGCCTATGCGCAGTCGGGCCACCTGGTGCTAGCCACGCTACACGCCAATAACAGCTACAACGCCTTAAACCGCATCATCAGCTTCTACCCGATCGAGAACCGTGCGGCACTGCTGCAGGACTTGTCGAGCACCGTGAAAGCCATCGTGTCGCAGCGCCTCGTGCGCTCGCTCAATGGTGGCACCCGCTCGGCGGCGGTGGAAGTGATGGTCAACACGCGCTACATCGCAGACCTGATCGAGAAAGGCGAAATCGGCCAGATCAAAGAAGCGATGGAGAAAAGTATGTCGCCCGGCTCGCAATCGTTCGAGCAGGCCTTGCTCAAGCTGGTGCAGGACGGCTTGGTGAGCCAGGACGAAGCCCTGGCCAACGCCGATTCCGCCACCAACCTGCTGTGGCTATTGAATAATGGCCCCGACAGCAAAATCGCTCAAGCGGCCGAACCGGAAGCCAAGGCTGTCCCTAGCGAGGCTTCCTTCACCGAGTTCACGCTCAATACTTAAGCCTTGCGGCGGCGCGCGCGCAGCGCCAATAGCGACAGGCCTGCGGCCAGCATGGCGTAGGTTTCCGGCTCCGGCACGGCAGTCGCCATCTCGTAAGTGATGTTATCGATGCCGACGTTGTAGGCGCTGTCCTCCCACTCGATGCGGATGCCGTTGTAGCCGATCCAAATCCCGTTGAACGCCGTGGCTACATTGCCCGCCTCGCCCACGTTATAGTGATTCGTCATCAGCACATTGCCGCTCAAGTCTGAGATCGTGAGCGTGGTGCCGCGCGTGCCGCCGGGGTAAGAGCCTAGATCGAAATGAGTCAGCATCACGCCTTGTCCGTTGAGCGGCTTGAGATCTATGCGCGCCTTGGAGTTGCCGTCACTGCTATCGGCCCACGCAACGCCGTACAAATTGTTGTACGAACCGCCCCACCAGCGCATCGAGGTGTCGGTCAGGCGCGGCGCCGAATACTGCACGTCCATCATTCCGGCCACATCGCCGTACGACTGTGAGATGAAGGCGTAGTCAAAGCAAGCGGCAAGCGCGCCATTGCCAGTGGCATCGGCACTCCCGGCGCAAACGCCCGGGCCTTCAAAGTCCAGCATGGCGGCGTGGCTCGCCGGTGCAACAAGGGCGGCGAGGCTGGCCAGCCCCGCGAGCAATATTGATTTTGTTTTCATTTATTCTCTCCAAATATCCCCGGGACAGCCCTATCAGTATCGTCACTCCTATAAAAATAGCCATTTGGTAATTCCTGCCGCGCATTTTTGATGGATAGATTGCAACTATCAGCCGAGGCGTGGGGCGTGGTATCCTACCGGGTCTAACTTTCCCGACTTATCATGACCATTACCGTCTACGGCATCCCTAACTGCGATACCGTCAAAAAGGCACGCACCTGGCTGGCCGACCAGCAGCAGGATTTTGTTTTTCACGATTTTAAAAAGCAGGGCCTCACGCGCGAGATCGTCGCCGGCTGGCTCAAACATTTGTCGCGCGATGTGCTGGTGAACCGCAAGGGCACCACCTGGCGCGCGCTGTCCGATGAACGCAAGGCGTCCATCGTCGACGATGAAGCGGCCATCGCGCTGATGCTGGAGAATCCATCCGTGATCAAGCGCCCGGTGCTCGACAAGAACGGCGCCTTCTGCGTCGGCTTCTCCGACGCGCAGTACCAACAAATTTTCAATAGCTGATATGACTCCTTCCAAGACCCTGGCGCTGACCGAAAAACTGATCTCCCTGTCCTCCGTCACGCCGGACGACAAGGGCTGCCAGCAGCACCTGATCGACCTGCTGACCCCTCTCGGCTTTAACTGCGAGACCATCGAATCGAACGGCGTCACCAATCTGTGGGCGCGCCGTGGCACCACCTCGCCGGTGATGGTGTTCGCCGGCCACACCGACGTGGTGCCTACCGGCCCTGTCGAACAATGGCGCTCGCAGCCCTTCACGCCGACCCACCGCGACGGCAAGCTGTATGGCCGTGGCGCAGCTGATATGAAAACCTCAATCGCTGCTTTCGTGGTGGCCTGCGAGGAGTTCATCGCCAAGCACGCCGACCATAAAGGTTCGATCGCTTTCCTGATCACCAGCGATGAAGAAGGCCCGGCCACCGACGGCACCGTTATCGTCTGCAATATGCTGAAAGAGCGCGGCGAAACGCTGGACTACTGCATCGTCGGCGAGCCTACCTCCGATGAGACGCTGGGCGACATGATCAAGAACGGCCGCCGTGGCTCGCTGTCCGGCAAATTGACAATCAAGGGCGTGCAAGGCCACATCGCCTACCCGCAACTGGCCAAGAACCCGATCCACCTCGGCGCTCCAGCGCTGGCGGAACTGGCGGCCGAAGTCTGGGACAACGGTAACGAATATTACCTGCCTACCTCGTGGCAGATGTCGAACATTAACGCCGGCACCGGCGCCAACAACGTCATCCCCGGCGAGATGGTGATCGACTTTAACTTCCGCTTCTCCACCGCCAGCACACACGAAGAATTGAAGCGCCGTGTGCACGCGATTCTGGACAAGCATAATCTGCACTACGACCTGAAATGGGCGCTGAGCGGCCTGCCGTTCCTGACGCCGCGCGGTACGCTGAGCGATGCGCTGTCGTCGGCGATCAAATCGGAAACCGGCGTGGACACCGAACTGTCGACCACCGGCGGCACCTCGGACGGCCGCTTTATCGCGCAGATCTGCCCTCAAGTGATAGAATTCGGCCCCCCGAACGCCAGCATTCACAAGATCGACGAGCATATCGAACTGCGCTTCGTTGATCCGCTGAAGAATATTTATCGCCGTACGCTGGAAAACCTGCTGACTTAAAAACGCCATGACCACGACTCCATTCACCACGCCGCGCGACCTGTTGCGCTACGCCGTCACCCGCTTCAACACCGCCAAGCTGTTCTTCGGCCACGGCAGCATGGAAGCGTTTGACGAAGCAGCTTACCTGATCCTGCACACGCTCAAGCTGCCGCTGGACCGTCTCGATCCTTTCCTCGATGCGAAGCTGCTGCCGGAAGAAGTGGCGTCGGTGCTGGCCGTGATCGACCGCCGCACCAACGAGCGCGTGCCAGCCGCTTACATCACCAATGAGGCGTGGCTGGGCACCTACAGCTTCTACGTGGACGAGCGCACCATCGTGCCGCGCTCCTTCATCGCCGAGCTGATTCCTGAATACTTTGCGCCGTGGGTCAACGAGCCTGAGAATGTGTCCAACATCCTGGAACTGTGCACGGGCTCCGGCTGCCTCGCCATCATGATGGCGGACGCCTTCCCGGATGCGGCAGTGGACGCAGTCGACATCTCGGCCGATGCGCTGGAAGTCGCCAAGCGCAACGTCGCCACCTACGAGCTGCAAGACCGCTTGACGCTGATCCAGTCCGACTTGTACGCCAATGTGCCGGACAAGAAGTATGACCTGATCATCACCAATCCGCCGTACGTCAACTCGTCCTCGATGAGCAAGCTGCCGATGGAATACCGCGCCGAACCTGAACTGGCGCTGGATGGCGGCAAGGACGGCATGGACATCGTGCGCCGTATCGTGGCCGGTGCCGCTGAACGCCTGACCGATGACGGCATCCTGATCGTCGAAATCGGCAATGAAAAAGAATTCGCTGAAGCCGCATTCGGTGAACTGGGCCTGACCTGGCTCACCACCAGCAACGGCGACGACATGGTCTTCCTGCTGACGGCCGACCAACTGAAACTCTAAGAAGAACACGAATGATCCGCTTCAACCAAGTAAGCCTGATGCGCGGCGTGAAGCCGCTGCTGGAACAAGTCGACGTTACCCTCAATCCCGGCGACAAGATCGGTTTGATCGGCGCCAACGGCGCTGGTAAATCCAGCCTGTTCGCCATGATGCGCAACGAGCTGCATCCAGATGCAGGCGATATCGACTTCCCAGCCAAATGGCGCGTCGCTTACGTAGCGCAGGAAACTCCGCCGCTGGAACGCGCCGCTCTCGATTACGCGATCGATGGCGACGTCAATCTGCGCAAGCTGGAAGCGGAATTGGCGCGTCTGGAATCCGAGCCGGAGTCCAACGAGAACGGTATCGCCATGGGCGAGATCTACAGCGCCTTGGCCGATGCAGACGCCTACACCGTGCAGTCGCGCGGCGAGCAGCTGCTGCTGGGCCTTGGCTTCTCGCTCGATCAGATGCAGCAGCCAGTGGCCAGCTTCTCCGGCGGCTGGCGTATGCGTTTGAATCTGGCGCAAGCGCTGATGTGCCCTTCCGACCTGCTGCTGCTGGACGAACCAACCAATCACTTGGACTTGGACGCCATCATCTGGCTGGAAGACTGGCTGAAACGCTACACCGGCACCCTGCTGATCATCTCCCACGATCGCGACTTCCTCGACGAAATCGTCAACGTCATCGTGCACATTGATGAGCGCAAGCTGAAACGCTACTCGGGCAACTACTCGGCGTTTGAACGCCAGCGTGCAGCACAGATGTTGCTGGCCGCCGGCGCGATGGAAAAGCAGCAGCGCAAGCGCGCGCACCTGGAGTCGTTCATTGAGCGCTTCAAGGCCAAGGCTTCGAAAGCCCGCCAGGCACAGAGCCGCATGAAAGCGCTGGCGAAGATGGAAGAACTGGCGCCGTTGCGCGCCGCCGCCGAATTCTCGTTTGAATTCCGCGAGCCGTTGAATGCACCGAACCCGCTGCTGGTAATGGAAGACGTCAACGCCGGCTATCGCAGCGAGAACGAGAAAACCGGCGACATCACCGAGAAGACGATTGTCCGCGACATCAACTTCTCGCTGCAAATCGGCCAGCGTATTGGCCTGCTGGGGATTAACGGCGCTGGTAAATCGACGCTGATCAAAACCATCGCCGGAGAACTGACGCCGCTGACCGGTGAATCGACCACCGGAAAAGGCCTGAACATCGGCTACTTCGCTCAGCACCAAGTGGAAATGCTGCGTCACGACGAATCGCCGCTGTGGCACCTGGCAAAGATTGCGCCGACCACGCGCGAACAGGAACTGCGCAACTTCCTCGGTGGTTTCAACTTCCCAGGCACCATGGTTACCAGCCCGATCGCGCCGTTCTCCGGCGGCGAGAAGGCGCGTCTGGCCTTGGCGTTGATCGTGTGGCAGCGCCCTAACCTGCTGCTGCTCGATGAACCAACCAATCACCTGGACTTGGAGACCCGCGAAGCACTGACCGAAGCGCTGGCGCAGTTTGAAGGCACGCTGGTGGTGGTATCGCACGATCGCCACCTGCTGCGTGCCACCACCGACCAATTCATCATCGTCGCCGACGGCAAGCTGCAACCGTTCGATGGCGACCTGGATGACTACAAGGATTGGCTGTTCCAGACCAAGCTCGGTAAAGGCACCGACGTGCTGCCGGCTGCGGGCAAGGATAACAAGACCGAGTACCCGGTGCAGTCGCCGGTCGCGCCGCCCAAGCCTGCGGTGGTCGCCGCGCCACCGGCAAGCAAAGAGCAAAAGCGCAAAGAGGCGGAAGATCGCCAGCGCTTATCCGCGCAGCGCAAGCCGATCGAGCAGAAGATCAAAAAGCTGGACGAGCAAATCGCCAAGCTGACGGCGAAGAAGGCCGACGTTGACGCCCAGTTGGGCGATGAGTCGATCTACGACGCCGCCAACAAGGCGAAGCTGAAACAGCTGCTGGCCGACCAAACCGCGATTACCAAGGAGTTGGGCGACCTGGAAATGGAATGGCTGGATCTGAGCGAGCAGCTGGAGGCGCTGGCCTAAGCTGCCTGCCGGGCACCGAATTGGACTTTGCGGATCGACATCAGCTTATCGATGTCGACCACGATCAGCCGGCGCCCTTCTAAATCCCCCAATCCCACCAGATAATCGACCGCGCCGGCGCCGGCAATCGGCTCGATCTGCTCCGGCTTCAGTGCGACGATGTCGGTCACGCCGTCCACCACCATCCCCATCACACAGCTGGTCAGCTTGAGGATGATCACATCCGTCAGCGGGTCGTGCTGCGGAGGACGCGGCCCGAAGGCGATGCGCATATCGACGATCGGCATAATCACGCCGCGCGACACCACCACGCCAGTGACGATTTCCCCATCCGACGAAAAGCGCTCCAGCGCCTGCAAGGGCCGCAGCTCTTGCACCTTATTGAAGTCCAACGCGTAATCGAGTCCGCCCAGCCGGAATACCAGGTACTGGCGCGCCTCGCCTGCGGTGGCTTGCGTTATCGAAGAAGACATGATGTTCCTTTCGTTCGGAGAACAGCAAGTGCCATCCTAACCGCGCGCTTGCTTGCGGGCGTTGACGCGAATCAATCTAAACCAGCGGATGGCGCGTGTTTGCTACAATCGCAGCATGAACATCATCGATCCGAACGAAGTGGAATTCACCGCCATCCGCGCCCAAGGGCCGGGCGGCCAGAACGTGAACAAGGTGTCGAACGCCGTGCACGTGCGCTTTGACATTGCCGCTTCGTCCCTGCCCGACCATATCAAGGAGCGCTTGCTGGCTTTGCGCGACAGCCGCCTCACGCGCGAAGGTGTGGTGGTGCTGAAGGCGCAGCAGTCGCGCAGCCTCGGCGCCAACAAGGCCGATGCCTTGCGCCGTTTGCAGGAGATGGTCGATAGCGTGGCCGTGCTGCCGACCGTGCGCCGCGCCACCAAGCCCACTCTCGGCTCTCAGCGACGCCGCCTCGAAGGCAAAGCCAAGGATGGCGAGCGCAAACAGCTGCGCGGCAAAATCACGTTCTAATTAGCTGGTGCACGCCCAGCGCCAGCAGCGCGATAAAGAAGCAGCGGCGGAATAAGTCCGGCGACATGCGTTCGCGCAGCCATTGACCGAGCGCCATGCCGATGCCGGCTGGGATCAGCGCCAGCAGCGAGCTACCTGCGGCCGCGGCGTGCCATTCACCGCGCACGGCCAGCATGACGGCCAACGCCAGCGTGGAAACGGTGAAGGCCATGCCCATGGCTTGGATCAAATCATCCTTGCCCAGATTGAGCGCTTGTAGGTAGGGAGCGACCGGCATCACGAACACGCCGGTAACGCCGGCCATGAAGCCGGTGGCGGCGCCAGCCAGCGGCCCGGCCCAGCGTTCGGCCGCCGGCGGTACATGCATGCGCCAACCGGTCAGTCCCAGCAGGCCGTAGCCCGCCAGCGCCAGCCCGAGTACCGCCCCGCTCCAGGCGGCTGCGGAGGCAGCGGTGAGCAGCGCCGCGCAGGCGGTGCCGATGCAGACTGCCAGCAGCAGCCAGCGGAAGCGCAGCCATAATGGGTAAATAGCCGATCCCGCTGCCAGTTGCCATACATTCGTTACTGACGAAGGCACAATCAGCAGTGCTGCAGCTTCCAGTGGCGGCATGCGCAGCGTGAGCAAGGCGACCGCCACTGTCGGCAGGCCCATGCCGGTTACGCCTTTAATAACACCGGCCAGCACGAAGACTAAGGCAATAAACAAGGTATCCATGGCCGCCATTGTGCCGCGCCATCGCAAGGCTGAAAATCTGGAATATACTGCGTCAGACTTCGGAAATTCCATAGGCTATGCGCTTCGATCTGACTGACCTTAAGCTGTTTATCCATATCGCGGAGAGCGGCAGCATTACTGCTGGTGCGGCGTTGGCGCACTTGGCGCTGCCGTCGGCCAGTGCGCGCGTGCGCGGCATGGAGGAGGCGCTTAATGTGCCGCTGCTGCAGCGCGGCCGGCGTGGTGCGGAGTTGACCGAAGCTGGACGGACGCTGTTGCAGCATGCACGCACGATTTTGCGGCAGGTGGAGGATATGCAGGCGGAGTTGGCGCAGTTTGCCACTGGGCTCAAGGGACAGGTGCGCTTGCTGTGCAACACGTCTGCAATGACCGAGTTCCTTCCCGACGCCCTTGCGGCCTTCCTCGCTGCGCATCCGCAGTTGAGCATTAATCTGGAAGAGCGCCTGAGCCGCGATATTGTGCAGGCGGTGGCGGATGGTGCGGCGGATATCGGCATCATCAGCGATGCGGTAGATCGGGCTGCGTTGCAGACTTTCCCGTTCCGCGATGATCCGCTGGTGCTGGTAATGGCGCGCGGCCATCCGCTGGCGCACGCGTTGGGGCACAAGCGACATGTGGCGTTTGCGGCGGCGCTGGGCCATGACTTTATTGGGCTTGCAGGGGACAGCGCCTTGCAACAGTATGCGGCCGAGCAGGCGGCGCGGCTGGGGCGGCGCATGCATTGCAAGATCAGGTTGCGCAGCTTTGAAGCGATGTGCCGCATGGCCGCCAGCGGCGCGGGCCTCGCCATCCTGCCTGAAACGGCAGCGCGCCGCAGCCCGGATGATCTACGCATCGTGAAGTTAAGCGATGAATGGGCAGACCGCAAACTACTGATCTGCGTCCGCGACGAAGCCGCCCTCCCCGGCTACGCCCGCGAACTCGTCACCGCCCTGCGCCGGACTTAATCCGGCAATCAATCCGGCAATCAATCCGGCAAATAAGGCGCCCAGTTGATCGGGCCTATGTGGCCGTTGTGTAGCACCGTCATTCCCGGCACTGCCGTGCGCACTTTGGCTTTGACCTCTTTGGCCGGCCGGTCGTATGGCGGTGGATCGCCCGGCACAAAGCTCATGGTTCGCAGCAGCACGTCGCCGGTCAACAGCTCCACCACGCAACGCGAGCCGCGCTGCACGGCGGCCTTCTGCCGCAGCACCTGGTTGACTTCTTCCTGCGCCTGCTCCTGCTGCACCTGCGCCGCTTTCACCTTCAGCGAAATCTTCGCCACCTGCCGCAGCGACGGGCCGACCGCTTCCGCCATCTTGTGGAATAACGGCTCCTGCTCCGGCGTCAGCGTCACCTCGCGCTTGCGCACGCGCGTGGCCAGCGTCAGGTAGTTGCGCACCTCGGTCTGACTGGTAATCGCATCCATCTCCGCCTTGCGCACATCCGCTTCGCGCGCGGCCTGCTGCACCTTGGGCTGCAACTCGGCGATCTTCTTGTCAAACTTGGAGGTATCCGGCACCAGCGCATACAGCAGCATCTCGTTCTGCTTGCGCGGCCCTGCATGCACAATCTCGATCTTGCGCGCGGCGATGGCACAGCCCTCGGCCACCTTGATCACCACCTCCTCGGCAATGATTTCGCAATTGCTGGCCTCTCCGATCACCACGCGCGTGCCGGTGATGATGCAGCTCTCGGCCCGCGCCAGCGCAATCTCACCGCGCTTGGTCTGCAACACCGCACCCGACGCCACGCCCTGCACGCGTATCGCGCCATCCGCGTTGGTGGCCGTGCCGCCCATCAGATTTTTACTCAATACGATGTCGCCACCACGCGAGATGATATTCCCGAACACGTCGCCATGAATGGTGATATTGCCGCCTTCAACCGAGCGCTGCTCCTGCACATCGCCGAATTCCTCGTACTCGCCGGTGAGCTGCAAATTGCCGGTGGTGCGCGCGCTGACGCCTTCGCGGCTGATGATCTTCGGCCCTATCGACAAGCGCTTGGAGCCCGGATCCACGCTCAAGAAGCCCTCAACCGCAGACACCAGGAACTCCACGCCGCGCACATTCTCAATCACCGTGCCCTCGCCGGCCACGCTGGTCAGCTCAATATCCTTGGGCACCGGCGGCTCCAGCACCAGGCCGGACAACTCATAACCTCTAACGCCGGGCGTGCGCGGCACCTTGCGCAGCAGCTTCACATTGGGCTTCACCTGCGGGAAGCGATTCTGGAATGTCTGCCAATCGAGCTTGCCGTCGGCCTTCTCCAGCGGCGCATTACTGCGGTGGATATCCTGCGACACTTCAACGATGGTAGCGTCCTTGCCCGGCGTCGCATTCAAGCGCCGCGCCACGATGATGCGCGCCAGCCGCCCGGTGCCGATCACGTCGCGCACCGCCGGTGCATCAATGCCGAAGCGGATACCCTTGACCCACATATCGGACACGAATTCGTCAAAGTTCAAACGCGCAGGCTGCGGCGGCAAATCCGGCACTTCAAAAAACACCGGCTCAAAGTAATACTCAGCCTCGCCGTTGATGATCTTGACGGTCTTGTACAGGACGCGGCGCGCCGCATGGAAGGGTTCTATGCTGTCGGCAAAGCGCAGCAGTGGCTTGTCGCGCAAGTTCTCCGGCAGATCAGGGCCGACGTTGTACAGCATCTTGCTGAACACCGCGTAATCAATCCCGGCAAAGTAAGCGCTGCTGAGGAAGATCTGGCTCACCGCAGACAAGCAAGCGACTGCTGCGGCATCCGATGAAAAGTAAATGCCGTCCACGCGTTTGACGATCGCTGCAGGCAGATCGCCTTCCGCAGTTTGTTCCAGCGCCGTAGCGTCGTCTGACACAGTGCAATCCCCAGATAAATGTACGTCGGGCCTGAACAGCCCTTCACTTTTTGATGTTAGCCCAAGATTAGCATGTTACGCAGGGCTTGCGCCAGCCGCTTCAAGGGGACACAGGCCGCTGGCGCGGGTTCAAGTGCCAGTCCAGCGATCCCGCGCTTTCAGCAAACAACAGCTCACCGCCGCTCGGCGTGCCGCGCAAGCGCGCCTTCAGATCCTTGGGCGGCAGCGCGCGGATGGCCGTGGTATCGGCTGCAAACGGCATGGTGCGCACCATGGTCTCACCGCTGACCATGTGCAGGCCGCAGCGCGCAATGCCCGCCGCCTCCACCTTCTGCTCGATCACGCGCGCCAGGCGATCCGTCAGCAGCTTGTGCTGCGTCTGGCCTGCCTGCAAATCCTGCTGCAGCTTTTGCAGGGCCTTCACCTCCTCCGCCACCGCGCCGGCGATCTTGCGCAGGTGCTGCCCCTGTTCTGGTGTCAGTACCAATTCCTGCGTGCGCAGCTTGGCGGCCAGCGCGAGATAGCGCCGCACGTCCGGCATCGCGGACAGCGTATCGATCTCCTGCTGATTAGCCTCATTCGCTTGTGCGAAAGCGGCCACCCGCTGATCCAGCTCCGCGATCTCCTGATCGAACTGCGTCACATCCTTCACCAGCACGTAGATCACCATCTCCGTGCGGCGGCGCGGGCCGGCGCTTTCCAGTTCCACGTTGCGGCCGGCAATGGCGCAGCCTTCCGCCACTTCGATGAACAATTCATCGGCGACGATTTCGCAGTTGGAGGCTTCAACCAATTTAACGATGGAGCCGGAGATCACGCAGTTCTCGGCACGATTCAGCGTGATGGCGCCATTGGCCGCATAGATCACCGAATTGGACGCCACGCCGGCGATGTTGATATTCCCGGCCTCGTTATGCACGCTGCCGTTAACCAGATTCTGATCCAGCACCACCGTGCCGCCGCGCGAATTGATATTGCCGTAGACATGGCCGTGCACCGTGATGTCGCCGCCGTTGACGTCGCGCTGCTCCTGCACGTCGCCGAATTCCTCATAAGCGCCGGTCAGTTCCAGGTTGCCGGTAGTGCGGCCGCTCACGCCTTCAAGGCTGACGATTTTATCGGTGATGGAAATGCGGTTCGACTTCGAGTCCACGCTCAAGAAGCCTTCGCGCGTAGAGACCAGGTACTCGCCGTCCTCGAACATCTTGGCTTCCGTGCCTTCGCCGGCGAGGAAGCGCAGTGTCAGATCTTTAGGCGGCTCGGGATCGGTCTTACGGCCCGCCAGGTCAAAGCCTGGCAAGCCCGGTATCGGCGGCAGCTTTTTCAGCAGCTGCATGTTGGCCTTAATTTGCGGGAAGCGGTTCTGGAAGCTTTGCAGATCGATGCGGCCATCGGCGCGCGCCTTCGGCGCATTGCTGCGATGCAGATCGGAAGATACCTCCACCACGGTGGCGTCCTGCCCCTTCTCGGGCTCAAGGTCGGTGGCGAAGGTAATGCGATCGGGCTTGGCCGAGGCCATGGCCGCCTTCACGGCCGCCACGTCGATGCCGAAGCGGACGCCCTTGTTCCACATATCGGCGATGAACTCGTCGATGTCGAGATGCACCGGGCGTTCGGGAATCACGGTGCCATCGGGCAGCGTGATCTCTTCCTGGTACAGCTGCTGGAAGTAGTACTCGGCGTACGAGAGGCTCATCTTCGGCGACTTGTACAGCGCCAGCCGGTTGCCGTCGAATACGCGCACGTCGTCGGCAATGCGGAGCGCCTGTTTATCGCCAAGATCGGGGCCGACATCGTACAGCGCCTTCATCAGCGCAGGATAATCGAGCCCTACGAAGAACCAGCCCGACTGAAATACGTGCGTCACCGCAGCGACCAGCGCCGGTTTGCTCATACTCAGATCAATGTATATCCCGTCCGCCAGCTTTCCCAAACCAATAGGCAAGCCGGCACCTGGAGCTTCTGGCTCCTCGTCGGCGGCTGGCGCTGCGGATGCAACGTCTTGAACCACGGTCTTCCTCCAAACGGCACGCGCTGGCCGAAAGGCGTTGCGTGTAATTAATTTATCTTACACGCAGACCATGCAAAAAGATGAAAATTTGATGCCGAAAACGGCACAACTGTGAATTTATTGATACAAATCAATACCATTCAAATAACAATTTTAGCGGATTGTTATCTTTAATTATCTACCAATTAACGGAAATTAGCGGCGCGGTGGATTCGCGTACAGGTCTTGGCCGACCTCGTTGATCTGGCGGCGCAGGTCGCGGCGCTCGTCCGGCGTCATGCGGCCAACACGGCGATTCAGTTCAGCGTTGCGGCTGGCCTCTTGCATGGCGCGGCGCTGTTCCTCGGCGCGTGCTTCGTAGCTGCGCGGATCGAGCTGACGATTGTCCGACGCGCGCTGATCGCCGCGCGGACCGCCATTTTGCTGGTGCTGCGGTTGTTCACGGCGCTGTGGACCATCGCCGCCATCGGCTTGCGCCAGCGAGGCGCAGCACACCAATGCGGAAGCCGAAATGATTCGAACGCAAAAAGATGCGCTAGCTGCCGCGGATATTTTTTTGTGATCGATGAACATGGCGTTCCTAAAGAGCTGAATCTATGCCCGCAGTGTATGATGCTTTGACCGAGGGGGTAAGGCTATTTGGGTAAAGTTTGTAATAATTTGTAATGGGTCGTCCCGCGCGCGTTTTCGCAGGACGAATATGACGTTACCATAGCAACATGAATAAGACAAATCTGGCTAACAAATGACTAGCACACCGACCGAATCCAGCAACAACGCCGCCAGTTCCAACGGCCACGCCGCCAAGATCATGGTCGTCGACGACGACGTCCGCCTGCGCGACCTGCTGCGCCGCTACCTGACCGAGCAAGGCTTCAACGTCTTCACCGCCGAAAGCGCGACCGCGATGAACAAGCTGTGGCTGCGCGAGCGCTACGACTTGCTGGTGCTTGATTTGATGCTGCCGGGCGAAGACGGCCTGTCGATCTGCCGCCGCCTGCGCGGCGCCGGCGATCAAACGCCGATCATCATGCTGACTGCAAAAGGCGAGGACGTGGATCGCATCGTCGGCCTGGAAATGGGCGCGGACGATTACCTGCCGAAGCCATTCAATCCGCGCGAACTGGTGGCGCGCATTGGCGCCGTGCTGCGCCGCCGCGGCCCTGATGAGATCCCGGGCGCGCCATCGGAAACGCCGCAAAGCTTTGAATTCGGCCAGTTTGTGCTCGATCTGGGTACGCGCACGCTGAAGAAAAACGGTGAGACCGTGCCGCTGACCACCGGCGAATTCTCGGTGCTGAAAGTGTTTGCACGCCATGCGCGCCAGCCGCTGTCGCGCGAGAAGCTGATGGAACTGGCGCGCGGCCGCGAATACGAGGTGTTCGACCGCAGCCTGGATGTGCAGATTTCGCGTCTGCGCAAATTGATCGAGCCGGATCCTTCGAGCCCGCTGTACATCCAGACCGTGTGGGGCCTGGGCTACGTGTTCATCCCGGAGGGGCAGCCTCGCTAATATGAAGTTGCCGTTTTCCTTGCGCATCGCCAGCCTGAAAAGCGGCTTATTCTGGCGCACCTTCTTCCTGCTAGGCGCGCTCACCACCACCAGCATGACGGCATGGGTCGGCATGATCAGCGTGGTGCAGCACGAGCCGCAGGTACAGCAAATCTCCGCGCAGGTGATCTCGGTGGTCACCATTACGCATGCCGCCCTCACCCACTCCGCGCCGGAACTGCGGCGCGAGCTGCTGTTCGAACTGGTGTCGAACGAAGGCATTCGCGTGTTCCCGCTGGAGGAGGACGACAAGGTCGAGCCGCCTGCGGACAACGCGCTGATGCCCGATATCGAAAAGCTGGTGAAGGCCAAGCTGGGCGCGGACACGCGCTTCTCCTCCAAGGTGAACGGCGTGGCCGGCTTCTGGGTCAGCTTCAACATCGACGATGACCAGTACTGGCTGATGCTGGAGCGCGAGCGCATCCGCGGCCTGACCGGCATCCAGTGGCTGGGCTGGGCCAGCGTGGTGTCGGTGGTGTCTTTGCTTGGCGCGGCCTTCATTTCCAGCCTGATTAATCTGCCGCTGCGCCGCTTGACGCAGGCGACGCGTGATTTCGCGCAGGGCAAGCGCCCCGCTCCGCTGCCGGAAAAAGGCCCGATCGAAATCATGGAGGCCAATCGCAGCTTCAATCAAATGGTCGACGATCTTCAACAGGTTGAATCGGATCGCGCCGTGATCCTGGCCGGCATCTCGCACGACTTGCGCACGCCTTTGGCACGCATGCAATTGGAAGTAGAGATGGCCAACCTGTCGGATGACGCGCGCGAAGGCATGCAGTCGGATATCGGCCAGATGGATGCGATCATCGGCCAGTTCCTTGATTACGCCAAGCCGACCGAGGCTTCCAGCTTTATCAACGTGAACATCAGCGAACTGCTGAGCGACACCGCGCACGAGGCTTCGCGCCTGCCCGATGTCCGCATCAACACCGACATCGCGCCGGGTGCGCACGCAATGGGCAACGCCACGGACATCAAGCGCGTCATCAACAACCTGATTGAGAATGCGCGCCGCTACGGCAAAACACCAGGCAGCGACGTGACGGAGATTGACATCAAGTGCAGCGTTAAAGGCATGCACACGTCCAAGCGCATAACGATCGAGGTGCAGGATCATGGCAACGGCGTGCCGCCGGAGCAGATCGAGCAGCTGCTCAAACCCTTTACGCGTCTGGACACGGCACGCGGCCAGGCCAACGGCGCCGGCCTCGGGCTGGCGATTGTCGAACGCGTGATGAGCCGCCACAACGCCGAACTGAATGTACGCAACCGCGACGGCGGTGGCCTGCTGATCCAGATTGTGATGAAGGCACTGTGATGCGGCATTTGATCTTGAGCGCCGCGCTGCTGGGTGCTTGCGCTGCTTTCACCGCATCAGCCGCACCGGCCGTGCAAACGCGCGAGCCGACCACCGAGGAGCGCAATTCCTTCGACGAGTATTATCGTGAACAGGTACCAGTAAAAGTTAGCGGCGGCCCGTCCTTGTTCGCGCCCGCCTTCGACATCCAGCGCCGTCGCGGCGAACCATGGCACGTGATCGCGCGCGTGGATTCTTCGCCGCGCCACCACTCGCCGGAACTGTGCCGCCAAGTCCGCACCAGCTACATCTATGACGCCAAAGCGCCCAAGGGCCAGCGCTGGACGCCGTCGGCCGCCGAACCGGAATGGTACATCTGGCTGGCGACGCCGAAAGTCATCTGCACCGCCGCGCAGTACACCGTCAAAATGAATCCCGCCGTTTCCAACGAGGACGCCACTGCCCTGTTGCGCCAACACCGCGATCTGCTGCTGCGTGCACGCCTTCTGTTCGCAGGGAACTCGGGCTGCGCGCGCCAACGCGCCCTCACCTTCCGCCTGAGCGCCGTCGAACCGGCACCGCCGGCCAACGGCGCACCGCACATGGTCGGCATGGTGTTCGAAAGTGACCGCGACACCCGTGTGCGCGTCGCCGTTCGCAAGCACCGCGGCGAGTACGCCGCGTGGAACGTCAACTGCGATTAGCCGGTGCGCGGTTGATGGGATGATCCGGGCCTTCCAGCAGCTTGGTCAACAACAGCTCCGCCGAACCGTAACCATACAGCGAATCGGCTTCCAGGCCTTCTGTCTCATAGGGTACAGACTCCTCGCGCTCCGAGCGGCTCGGATCCGCGTCGGCATAGGTGACGCGCCACGCGCGCTTGAGCGCATCGGCGCGGCGCAGGAATTGCGGCACCGGCCACATGGCCGGATCCCACACGTCGATCTCGCCCAGCACGCGCCAATGGCCGCTGGCCAGTGCCATGTCGCCGCAACGCAGCACCTTCACCGCATCCTGCGGCCGCAAGGTATTAAGCTCCTCCACGGACGGCAGGCGCGCCAGCTTGGGGCCGAACAAATACGCGAGCATGATTTTACTGCCGGGCGATAGCCGCGCCACCAAACCCCAGCCATAGCCGCCGTCCAGCAACG
This sequence comes from Duganella rivi, assembly GCF_009857435.1. Classification (GTDB taxonomy): domain Bacteria; phylum Pseudomonadota; class Gammaproteobacteria; order Burkholderiales; family Burkholderiaceae_D; genus Rugamonas; species Rugamonas rivi. The sequence goes on along the minus strand of NZ_WWCK01000002.1, from coordinate 466,112 downwards.
GCACGGCAAACCAGCTCCCCTCTTGATACGACTGCTTCATTCACACCCTTTCATCAGCGCCCAGCGGCGCAAGTCCGCAGTGTAGCCACGCCGCGCAAAACGCGGCGCACGCCATCGCCGAAAGGGTGCTCATGACACTTGTGTTACACTGGCGCCTCGCTAGGGGTCCTGGGAACGTCGTTTCCGGGTGAGAGATACCCTTCGTACCTGATCTGGATAATGCCAGCGAAGGAAAGCGCAAAAGTGGTTCTCCCCTCCTTTGATGGCTCTCTTCGTCGGCATCCAGCCGAACAAGTAGAGAGCAAATATGTCCACACCAAACTTTGCAGTGTCCGCCATCGCCTTGGCGGTTTTACAGATGACTTCCGCCGCCGCGCGCGCGGAAGAAGCCGCAGCACCTGAGCAAACCATGCAGGAAGTCGTCGTCACGGCCACGAAAAACCGCGCCACCTCGGCTTCGGTAGCAGGTTTCACCAACGCCCCGCTGCTGGAAACGCCGGCTTCGGTCAGCGTGCTCACGTCGCAGCAAATGCTGGATCTGCAAATCCGCTCCACCACCGACGCCGCAAAATTCGACGCCAGCTTGAGCGATGCTTACAACGCCGTCGGCTACGCCGAGCAGTTCTCGATCCGCGGCTTTAAGCTCGATAACGCATCGAGCTACCGCAAGGATGGCATGGCCATCGCCGGCGATACGCAAATCCCGCTGGAGAATAAAGAACGTCTCGAAGTGCTGAAAGGCTTGTCCGGCTTGCAGGCAGGCGTCAGCGCACCGGGCGGCATTGTCAACTACGTCACCAAGCGTCCAACCGACACGCCGCTGCGCAGCGTGGTGCTGGAAACCCGCGAGCGCGGCACGCTGTACGGCGCGGTCGACATGGGCGGCCGCTTTGAAGACACCCGCTTCGGCTACCGCATCAACGCCGCCGCCGAGCGCCTGCGTTCGTACATCAAGGGTGCGGACGGCAACCGCAAGTTCGTCTCGGCCGCCTTCGACTGGCAAATCTCGCCGCAAGCCTTGCTGCAAATCGACGGCGACTACCAGCGCAAATCGCAGATCACCGCGCCGGGCTACCAGCTGCTGAACGGCACCACCCTGCCGGTGGTGGATGCGGACGTGCTGCTCAACGACCAGCCATGGAGCCGCCCTGTCGAAACCACCAGCAGCAACGTCGGCGTCCGCTTCGCCTACACCTTCTCGCCGGAGTGGAGCGCCACCATCAGCGCCAATCAGCATAACTTCAAGCGCGACGACTACACTGCCTTCCCTTACGGCTGCTCCGCGCAAGAGCTGTACCCAGGCTACTGCGGCAATGGCGACTACGACGTCTATAACTACATCAGCAAGGGCGAGAAAAAATCGCCGCTGACCGCGCAAGCGCTGCTGCAAGGCCGCTTCGCCACCGGCTCGATCAAGCACGATCTCACCGTCGGCGCGTCGTTCTTCAAGAACAGCGAAAAATGGGGCGACTACCTGTACGACTGGTCGGGCGTCAGCAATATCTACCATCCCGTGGTGGTGGCGCCTGCGCCGGGCGACAGCGGCCCTGTGTCCGAACGCCGCCGCGACAACGAACGCGCCCTGTTCGCACAAGACATCGTCAGCCTGAACGAACAACTGAAACTGCACGCCGGCGCACGCTACGTGAAGGTCAAGCGCGATGAATTGACCGACGGCGGCGACTTCGCCCACACCGACATCGGATTCTGGCTGCCGAACGTGGCGCTGGTGTACAGCGTGCGTCCTAACGTATCGATGTACGCGTCCTACTCGCAAGGCCTTGAGCACGGCGGTGTGGCACCGATGGGCACCAAGAACGAGCATCGCGCACTGGAGCCGGGCAAGTCGAAGCAAGTGGAAGTCGGCGTGAAAGCCGACATCCGCCAAGACCTGAGCGCCAGCGTGGCCCTGTTCCAGATCCGCAAGGGCTTGGAATACACGGACGCCAGCAACTATTTCGTGCGCAATGGCGAAGCGCAGAACCGCGGCTTGGAAGTGGCGCTGAATGGCCGTGCCTCGCGCGATCTGACGCTAGGAATTTCGGCCACCGGGTTGAACACGCAGCAGAATGACACCGGCTCCGCAGAACTGGATGGCAAGCGCGTGACCGATGTCGCCGCGTTCAAATCGTCTGTGTACGCGGATTACGCAGTGCCGCAAGTGGATGGATTGAAGGTCGGCGCCAACTGGCAGTTCTCCGGCAAGAAAGCCTTCGACGCGGCCAACTCGGTGTTCGTGCCGAGCTACCACGTGGTGAACCTGAGCGCATCGTACGCCACCCGCATCGGCAACGTCGGCACCACGCTGCGCGCCGGTATCGACAATGCGTTTGATAAGTTCTACTGGCGCGATGTCACGCCGGACCTGGGCGGCTACCTGATGCCGGGTGCCTCGCGCACCTTCCGCATCTCGGCGCAGTTCGACCTTTAAAGCCCGGCCAGCGCGTCCGCCACTTGCGCGACGCGCTGTTCGATGCTGCCGCCAATCGGTACGTAGGAGATTCCGCGTGCCCATAATTCTTCCATCAGCATGCGGTTAATGATGATGCTGACTTCCTCGTTTTCCCGCATCAAACCGTCCGCCTCCCAAGGGATGTCGGCGGCTGTTACCAGCGTGAGGTCGTAGCGTTGCGGATGGGCATCCGCCAGCGGCGCTAGCTGCGCGTCGATGCCGCCGAAATAGTGGCGGCTGTACACCGCCGTCATCAGCGGCGTAGTATCGCAAAAGAGAAATTGCTGTGCGCGCGGCGCCGCTTCGGCCTCGCGCTCCAGCTGCGTGCGGGCGATGTGAATCTGATCCGCCTCCACCGGCACGCGTTCTACCGTGTCGACAAACTCCCGCAAATATTCGGGCACCCACACGGTGCTATAACGCTCGGCCAGCGCAGCGGCCAGCGTGGTCTTGCCGGACGACGCCGTGCCGAGGATGGCGATACGCTTCATTCCGATTTTATTCCATTGCCAGGCGGCGGCCGCCCGTGTGCGTATCACCGCTCCATGCGCGCAGGCCGATGACGGCCATGCCGACGAACACGCCGTACAAGATCGCGGTGAGGATCAGGTTCTTATGCAGGTACAAAGCTACGTACAGAATATCGACGATGATCCAAACGTGCCAGTTCTCGATCTTCTTCCGCGACAGCAGCAGCTGGCCAACCAGCGAACCAGCGGTGAGGAAGCCGTCCGAGTTCGGCACGTCGGTGTCAGTGTAAGTTTTGAGGAACCACGCCAGCACGGCAAAGCCGCCCAGCCACGCGGCGGCGGCAGTCCAGCGGCCGCGCGTGTCGAGCGATGTCACCGGCAGCTTGTCATGGCTATCATCGCCGTGCAGCCACTGATACCAGCCGAAGATTGAAACGGCAATGAACACCAGCTGCAAGCCCATGTCGCCATACAGGCGCGAACCAAAGAACACCAAACCGTAAGTGGCCGACGAGATGATTGCAAACAGCCAGCCCCAATGGCTCTGGCGGATGTTGAACCATACCGTCGCCACAGACAGCAAGAACGACAGCAGCTCCAGCGGAGTCGTGGCAAATACTGCCAGGTGCAGCGGCATGTTTGCAGTATTTATCCAACTCGTTAGCAGGAGCGTCACTGTGTTCATTTTTTCGGATACTTGATGGTCATTTCTTTGAGCAGATTGTCGGCGTGATCGACTTCCGACATCACCCACAGCATATACCGGATATCCATGTGGATGGCGCGGGTGATGTCGCGGTCGAAGTACCAGTCCTTGGTGATGGACTCGTAGGTCGAATCGAAGTTCAAGCCGATCAACTCACCATTCTTGTTCATCACCGCCGAACCGGAATTGCCGCCGGTGGTATCGGCGCTGGTCAGGAAGTCAACCGGCACCGTGCCCAGGATCGGATCCTTGAACTGGCCGTAGCGCTTGGCCTTGATGGCTTCCAGCAGATTGGCAGGTGCATTGAACGGCTCCTTGCCGGTGTTCTTTTCAACGATACCTTCGATGGTGGTGAACGGGCCTTTGGTCAGACCATCCTTCGGCGAGTACGGCGACACGGTGCCGTAGGTCACGCGCAGCGTCGAATTCGCATCAGGATACACCGGTTTGCCCTGCGACTTCTTCCACGCGATCACGGCTTCCATGTACTGGGGGATCACGCGTTCCAGATTGCCGTCCAATTCCTTGCGGCGTTCCTTCAGCGACTGCGCCACGCCGTCGATCTTCACCGCCAGCTTGAGGAAGGCGTCGTCCGATGCAGTAATAGCTGCAGCATCCCTGCCTACCCACGACAGGCGCTGCGCGGTGTCGCCAAGCTGCGACTGTGCGAACAGTGCAGGCACGGCATCCACAGTCGGCAGCAGCGCATCCAGGCCGGTTACGTGCATCGACTTCGGCAGCTTGGCGTAACGCTGCAAGGCCGCAGTGAAGCGCGCCTGGTCAACGCTGCCCACGTACGATTGCTCAAGGCGATTCAGGCGCGCCTTGATGAAACCGAGGTCGCGCTGCTGGTAGCCGCTTTCACGTTCCGCATCCGGCTTCGCGCTCTCCTGCGCCAGGCGATACAGGGTCGAACCGGATTTCAGCAGATCGCCGGTGGTGGCGACGCTGTAGCCGAATTCCTCGTCGCTCAGGGCGATATCTGCGGCAATCAGCGTATCCAGTTCGGTCAGCAGCGCCTTGGAAGCGTTAGGCTGCTTGGCGTACCATGCACGGAACTCGGCGTCCTGCACGTCCTTGATGGCGGCGATGTCCTTGCGCGCAAAGCCGTCCATCAGGCCGCGCGTTTTCTTCATCACGTTGTTAAGGCTCTTAACCACGCTGGCGTAGCGCACGGTGTTGGTTTCGCTGTCTTTCGAGGCGGCCGCAATCACGTCCAGATCCGACTGGATCTCGGCAGCCTTGGCTGGATAAGCGGCGTCGCGCGCGTAGCGGATTTCCGATGGCAGCTTGTAGCGGCTGGTGCGGCCCGGATAACCGGCGAGCAGCACTGGATCGCCATTCTTCAAGCCTTCGGCCGAAACCACGAGGAAGTCCTTGGATTTGTATGGCACATTGTCCGGCGACGGATCGGCTGGACGGCCATCCTTGCCGACGTAAGCGCGCAGGAACGAGTAGTCGCCCACGTGGCGCGGCCACTCGTAGTTGTCGATATCGCCGCCGAAGTCGCCCAGCGAGTTGGCCGGCGCGTACACCAGGCGCACGTCGCGGATCATCATCTGGCGAATGCGGTAGTACTCAAGGCCGCGGTGGAAAGCCGGCACCGAGCAGCGATAGAACTTATCGCTCTCGCATTCGGCGATCAGCGACTTGATCGCCTTCTCTACCGCTTCGCTGCGCTGCTTGCCGCTCATCGATGGCGTGATGTCCTTCAGCACGCGGCTAGTGACGTTTTCCACCTTGTCGGTCACGTACACCAGCGTATTCGGGCCGCCCGGCAGTTCTGCTGCACGGGTCTTGGCGAGGAAGCCATTGGCGATGTAATTGTGTTCAGGGGTCGAGTTGCGCTGGATCGCGCCATACGCGCAGTGGTGATTGGTGACCACCAGACCCGCGTCCGACACGAACGACGCCGAGCAGCCACCCAGCGACACGATGGCGCTCATCGGGTGCTTGGACAAATCGGCAAGCTTTTCCGCCGGGATGGCGATACCGACGCGTTTCAGCTCGGATTTCAATTGCGGCAGCTGGTACGGCTGCCATTGGCCTTCGTCCGCGTGCACGCTCGTGGCGCACAGCAGCGCTGCTGGAATGACTAATTTTTTTAACAAGATAGGCCCCTGAGTGAATTACGGCGCCGGTATTATAAATCGAAGCTCAGTGTCAGCCTACAGCCGCCGCTTGCCGGGCTGGCGACATCCAGGCGGCCGCCCTGCGCCGCGACGCGCTGGCGCATGCCGATCAAGCCAAATGAATCGTCGCCGCCGCCCCGCTCATCACGCGATGATGCCATGCCGACACCGTTATCGGCCACGCTCAGGGCCAAGCGCCCGCCATCCACCGCCAGCACGATCTCGACCCGGGTGGCGGCCGCATGGCGGCGCACATTGCTCAGCGCTTCCTGCACGGCGCGGAACAACACGGTCGCCATATCCGGCGTGACGCCGCTCAGCGCCTCCTCGCCCGGCAGCGCCAATGCACAAACAAGGCCGCTGCGTTTGCGGAATTCTGCGGCCTGCCATTCCAGCGCCGCCTGCAAGCCCAAGTCCAGCACCGGCGGCCGCAACTCGTTCATGATGCCGCGCACGCTGCGGATCGTGGCATCGACATTTTCCAGCGCGGCGCCGACGCGCCGGTGCAGCAGCCCATTGCGCGCGCTGGTGCGCGCGCTCAGTATCGACATATCAATGCGCAGCGCCAGCAGATTCTGGCCCAGTTCATCATGCACGTCGCGCGCGATGCGCTTGCGCTCCTCCTCCTTGACCACCTCAAGGTGCACCGCCAGCTTGCGCAACTGCTCGCGCGACTCATACAGCTCAGCGGTACGTTCGGCCACGCGCGCATCCAGCTCTTCCGACCAGCGCCGCAGTGCGGCATCGGCCTCGCGCTGCGCCGTCACGTCCGAGAACACGCCGATGAAATAGCTGATCGCACCGCCATCGTCGCGGATGACCGTCAGCGACATATGCGCGACATAAGGCGTGCCGTCGCGGCGGCGGTTAAACACGTCGCCCTGCCAGCGCCCTTCGGTGCGCAGCTGCTGCATGGCGGCCGCATGGTAGCCCGGCGGATGTGCGCTCTGGCGGCCGAGGAAGCGCGGATTACGGCCCAGCGCTTCCTCCACCGCGTAGCCGGTGATTGCAGTGAAGGCGTGATTGACCGAGACGATGTTTTGCTCCACATCGCACACCAATACACCCTCGTTGATATTGTCCAGTACCCACATGGCGCGCAAGCGCGCGGCGTCGCGCACGTCGGCCGTACTCAGATCGGTCAGGATCATGCGGCATTTATGCGCCTCTCCATCGAGGTTGGCCTCTATGCGCGCGCGCCGCTGTGCCGAGGCGCCGTCTGGCGCGGCCGGATCGAACAGCGACGCTTCCATCACGGCGCGTGCGCCGCTTTCAAACAAGTTGGCGAGAAAGCGGCGCAAGCCGGCTTGCGCCTGCGGCGCGAGGAATTGTTCGAGGCGTTTGCCGATCAAGGCATCGCGCGCGCATTGCAGCAGTTCGCCGGCCGCCAGATTGGCGCGAATAATCACCCCGTCCCCGTTCAGCGACACATAGCCGGCCGGCGCCTGGTCGTACAGTTCCGCGTAGCGCCCGCGCATGATGTCGGCTTCATCGCGCTCGCTTTGCAGCTCGGCCAAGGCCTGATGCTGCATATCGAGTTCGATTTGGCTGACTTGCAGCTCATGCCAATGTTTAAGTTGATCGCTGCCGGCATCGGCCGGCGGCTGCTCCGAGCGTGATGCCGCCGTCCTCTCTGCGATCTCGCGCAGCTGGCCGGGATCCAGCTCGGGGCGCGAGGGCTTGGTCATTTGCGATTAGACTCCTTGGGCAAGGACAGCACGCGGGCTTCCAGCAATTTCAATTCGCTGATATTGATGAAAGTGACCACCACGCCGTCGATCACATTATCCACCGTCCGGTAAGGCCGGATGCGCATGGTGTACCAGCCGCCGCTGCGGGTTTCGATCTGCTTTTCGCAGAACACCAGCGTGCGCAAAACGTGCTGCGCATCTTCCTCAAGGTCAGAGTACAGCAAATCGTTCACGATGTCGCTCAAAGGACGATTGACGTCGCTCGGTATCAGCTTGTAGATTTGCGTGGTCTGGTCAGTGAAGCGGCGGATCCGTAATTCGCTATCGAGGAAGATGGTCGCCACGTCGGTGCTGTTGAGCAGGTTCTTCATATCGCCGTTGACCAGCGACAGGTCATCCACCTTCGATTGCAGCTCAGCGTTAACCGTGTACAGCTCCTCGTTCAGCGACTGCATCTCTTCCTTGGAAGTGGTCAGTTCCTCGTTGGTGGACTGCAGCTCTTCGTTGGTCGATTGCAGTTCCTCGTTGGCCGACTTGAGTTCTTCGCGCGAGGCTTGCATCTCGTCGCGCACCGCTTGAATTTCCAGACGCGCTTGCGCCAGCTGCTGCTCCAATTCCAGCACATACGGATTGGTAGCGCGCGTGCGGCGCTTCTTCGGCGGCAGCGGGGCGCTGGCGAAAGTCAGCAGCACAGTACCGGGCAAAGGGCCGGTTTCCGGCATCGCTTCAGCCGTCAAGTCCAGCGCGTGCGATCCCTTGCCGGTTTCATCGCGCTGAATCAAGCCCCGCACCGTGATCATGCCGGACTCCTGCGTGGAGCGCTTGAGCAGCTCGGCCATCTCGTGGCGCAAGCCGTCGCGCGCCATGGCGTGAATATTCCAATTGGCCTTGCCCGCCGCCGGTTCAAGATAGGCGCCGGTGCGGCCGTGAATGTAGAGAATATCGCCATGGGCGTTCAGCAGTACCGCAGCCGGCACGTGCTTCTTGAGCAGTTGCTGCTCTACCTGGTTTTGGAGATTACCGTTCATGGATGGATTGATGGGTTCAATAACAGTGGGAGCCGACACGTTGCTGACGCGCGTTGGAAAATAGTTAGCCACACGATGAATCGACGCGTCAAGCCGCCGGTAGATGCGCCCTGCGCCCGGCATGAGCGTGAACAATTCGCTGAAATGGCCCGGCGTGTCGGCACTGCCCAGCATGAGCAGGCCGCCGGTGCGCAAGGCATAGTGGAACAGCGGGATCAACTGCTCCTGCAATTTGGCGGTGAAGTAGATTAGCAGATTGCGGCAACACAGGATATCCAGCTTGGTAAACGGCGGATCGGAGATCACGTTCTGGCGCGCGAAGATAATCATGTTGCGCACGTCCTTGCGGACACGGTAGCCGCCCTTCTCGAATGGCATAAAGTACTGCTGCAACAGCTCCGGCGCAACGTCCGCTTCGATGTCAGCGCCAAACACGCCCTGGCGCGCCTGGTCTACCGCGTCGTCATCCAGGTCGGTGGCAAAAATTTGCAGCGTGTAGCGTGCCGTTGGCCGCAAGCGTTCCAGCACTTCGTTGAAGGCTATCGCCAGCGAGTATGCCTCCTCGCCGGTGGAGCAAGCCGCTACCCATGCCTTGAACGACGCGCCGTCCGGGTGCTCGGCGATCAACTGCGGCAGCGCGGTGTTCATCAGGTATTCCCACACCTTGGGGTCGCGGAAGAAGTTGGTCACGCCGATCAGCAGCTCCTTGAACAGCAGCTCCACCTCGGCCGGATTGGCGCGCATGAACTTCACGTAGTCGGCCAGCGAACCGCATTGGCGCAGCTTCATTCGGCGGTCGATACGGCGCAGCACCGTGCTGAGTTTATAGTCGGAGAAGTTGGCGCCGGTTTGCTTGAGCAGCAGCTGGAACAGCTGCTGCAAGCCCTCGCGCTGAATCAATGCTTGTTCCGGCAGGCCGGATTCCTGCGTGCTCCACCACTCGGCGATGCGGGTCGCCATCTGGTCTGGCAGCTCCACCATGTCCACCGCGCGCGCGGCAATGGCGTTGGACGGCATCGGATCGAAGCGCGCCGACGATGGCAACTGCGCCAGCGTCAAGCCGCCGTTGTCGCGAATCGCCTTCATACCCAGCGATCCATCCGCGCCCATGCCCGAGAATACGATGCCAACTGCGATATCGCGGCTGTGCACCGCCAGCGATTTGAAGAAGGTATCGATCGGCAGGTGGTGGCCGCGCCGGCCGCTGGCCGGATGCAATGCGAAGTGATAGTGCTCGATACTGAGATCGTGATTGGGCGGGATGACGTAGACGCGGTTAGGCTCTACCGCCATGCCGTCCTCGATCTCGCACACGACCATGGTGGTCATGCGCTGGAGGAGTTCCGGCAGCATGCACTTGTGCAGCGGATCAAGGTGCTGCACCACCACGTAAGCGAAGCCGCTTTCCGGCGGCACCGTGACCAGGAACTCGCAGATCGGATCGAGCCCGCCCGCGGACGCGCCGATGCCCACGATGGGCATCAGCGTAGAGGCGGCAGGAGGGGCGCTTTTCTTGGTCATCGTGGCATGTTTTTATGTACATCTTGCCAGATGATTATAACAGGCTACTCCTGCGCTGCATGCCAGCCGCCGCCCAGCGACTGGATTAAGGCAATGGCCGTGGTTTGGCGGTCGGCTTGCGCCTGCACCAAGGCGCGGCGCGCGCTCAGCGCGGTGGTTTGCGCAGTCACCACATCGCTGTAGCTGACTTGCCCGGCACGGTAGCGGTTCAGCATCTGTACCTCGACCTGGTCGGCAGCTTCCGATGCGGTCTTGCGCAAATCCTGCTGCTGCGCCAGCGTGCGGGTCGCGGTCAGCTGGTTCTCGACGTCGGCAAACGCGGTCAGCACGGTTTGGCGATAGCTGGCGATGGCTTGATCGCGCGCCGCCTCGGCGCCGCTGACACGGGCTTTGGTGGCGCCGGCGTCAAACAAGGTCTGCGCCGCCGACAAGCCCAGGGACCACAGGTTATTAGAGGCGTTGAACAAGCCGCCGGTGGACGCAGCGCCGTAGCCGTAGGAGCCGGTCAGATTCAGGCTTGGGAAGTAAGCGCTGCGGGCAATGCCGATTTGCTGATTGGCGGCGGCCACGCGGCGCTCGGCGGCAGCGATGTCTGGACGCCGTTGCAGCAGCGTCGATGGTACGCCGGCCGGCACGTCCGGCACCACGATCTTCCACTCGGCCGGGGCCAGCGTGAAGTCCCCTGCAGCCTTGCCCAGCAAGACGGCGATCGCGTGTTCGTAATTGGCGCGCTGGCGCACCAGCGTGATCTGGTCGATACGGGCGCTGGCCAACTGGGTTTGCGCTTGTAGCAAGTCCGACTTGGCGGCGATGCCGGCGTCGAAGCGGTTCTGCGTAATTTGCAGCACGCGCGCGTAGCCTTCCACCGTGGCGTCCAGCAGCGCTTTCTCGGCGTCGGTCTGGCGCAGCGAAAAGTAGTTGGTCGCCAGTTCGCCTTGCGCCGACAAGCGCGCAGCGGCAAGATCGGCGGCGCTGGCTTGCAGGCTGGCGTTGGCGTTGCCGACACCGGCGCGCAGTTTGCCCCACACGTCCGGCTCCCAGCTGGCGCCGATGTTGGCGCGGTATTGGTTGGCGGTCTTGGTGTCGCCGCCGCCGCCGGTGCGGGTGGCGCTGCCATTCAAGTCTACTGTTGGGAACAGCGTGGCGCGCTGCTCGGCCACAATCGCCCTCGCCTGCGCGTACGACGCCACGGCGGCGGCCACGTTCTGGTTATTGACTTCGATGGTGTCGGCCATCTGGTTCAGGATAGGATCGCCGAACAGCTGCCACCAGGGGCCGCGTTCCAGCGTGTCTGCTGGTGCGGCGGCAGTCCAGCCGGCAGCGGCTTTATCAGCGTCAGTCGGCGTCTCTTTGTAGGCCGATGGCTGCGGCGTGTCCGGCGTTTTGTAAGTTGGCGTGACCGAGCAAGCGCTTAACAGCGCCGACGCCACGGCCAGCGCGATCAATGGGTAACGGGGAGTAGATGCGTATTTGCTCATGGTGTAATCATGCGGCTCAGTTGTTGTTCGGATGCGCTGCGGCGGCGCAGCTTGTCCATCAGGATGTAGACCACGGGAGTCGTCAGCAGCGTTAAGCACTGGCTGGCGATCAAGCCGCCGATGATGGCGACGCCCAGCGGCTGGCGCAGTTCCGAGCCTTCGCCGAAACCAATCGCCAGCGGCAGCGCGCCCAAGGCGGCGGCCACGGTGGTCATCAGGATAGGACGGAAGCGCAGCAGGCAGGCTTCACGCACGGCGTCCAGCGGCGACAGCCCGCGCGAACGCTCGGCCTCCAGCGCAAAGTCGATAATCAGAATGGCGTTCTTTTTCACGATACCGATCAGCAGGAAGATGCCGATCAGCGCAATCGTCGAGAATTCCATCTTGAAGATCAGCAGCGCCAGTACCGCGCCCACGCCGGCGGACGGTAAAGTCGTCAGCACCGTCACCGGGTGTACCAGGCTTTCGTACAGGATACCCAGCACGATGTAGATCACCACGATGGCCGCGAGGATCAGCAGCGGCAAGGACTTGTTGCTGTCCTGCGCCTGCTTGGCCGAACCGGCAAAGCTGCCGCGCACATTATTCGGCATGGCGATTTCCGCTTCCGCTTGCGCGATCTGCGCGGCGGCGTCGGACAAGCTGGCGCCTTCGGCCAAGTTGAAGGCGATGGTGGTCGCGATCTCGCCGTCCTGGTGGTTGATCGACGTGGCGGCCGAGCTTTCAGCAAACGATGCCAGCGTCGACAACGGCACCATGGTGGTGGCCGTGGTGCTCAGCGCGGAGCCGGATGATGCGTCCTTCACCGCCGGTGCGGCAACGTTGGACGCCGTACCGCTGCTGGTCGTTGGCGCGCCGGTCGGATTGGCGGCTGTCGGCGACGGCAAGCCTTTGGCCGGCACGTAGACATCGTTCAGCGCCTCCGGGCTCTTGGCGAACCAGCGCGGCACTTCCATGATGACGTGGTACTGATTCAGCTCACTGTAGATGGTCGCCACTTGCCGCTGGCCGAAGCTGTTGTACAGCGCATTGTCGATATCCTTGGTCGACACGCCGAGCCGCGAAGCACTCTGCTTATCGATGGTGACAAAGGTCTCAACGCCGTTATCGGCTTGATCCGAGTCGACGTCAATCAGCGACTTTTGGCCCTTCATCGCTTCCGCGAGGCGCGTGGCCCATTTCTTCAAGTCGGCCTGATTATCGGACTTCAGCGTGTACTGGAAGTTGGCGTTGGCCGAACGGCCGCCCGAGCGCAAATCCTGCACGGGGCTAAGGAACAAGCTCACACCCGTCACCTTGGCGAGCTTGGGCCGCAGGCGCGCAATCACCGCCTGCCCTGCTACCTTGCGCTCGCTGGCGGGCTTCAAATTGATGAACATAAAGCCGCCGCCGGCGCGGCGGCCGCCGGTAAAGCCCACCACCGTCGCCACATCAGGATCGTCCTTGATGATGTTAACCAGTTGGCGTAGCTTGCCCTGCATCGCCTGGAACGAGATGCTTTGGTCAGCGCGGATGCCGCCGCTGATCTGGCCCGTATCCTGCTGCGGGAAGCCGCCTTTCGGAATCGCTGCGAACAGGTAGAAGTTCAAGCCGATCACAAAAACAAGGCTCAACATCACCAGCCACACGCTGTGCAGCGCCCAGTCCAGCGCATGCTCATAGCCCTTGAGGATCAAGTCGAAACCGCGCTCGAAGAAGCGAGCGATGCGGCCCGGCGGCTTGGCTTGATGCGCATCCGCCGACAGCAGCCATGCGCACATCATCGGCGTGGTGGTCAGCGAGATCACCAGCGAAATCATCACCGCCGCCGACAGCGTAATCGCAAACTCCTTAAACAGCGCGCCGAACTGGCCGCCCATGAACAGCAGCGGAATGAACACGGCGATCAGCGAAAGGCTGATCGACAGCACGGTGAAGCCCACTTCGCGCGCGCCCAGCAAAGCCGCTTTGAAGCGATCCATGCCGGCCTCAATGTGGCGTGTGGTATTTTCCAGCACCACGATGGCGTCATCGACCACGAAGCCGGTCGCCACGGTCAGCGCCATCAGCGACAGGTTATTCAGACTGAAGCCCAGCAAATACATCACGCCAAAAGTACCGAGCAGCGAGACGATGGTCGCCACGGTCGGCACAATGGTGGCGCGCACGTTGCGCAGGAAGACGCTCACTACCAGCACCACCAGCAGGATGGAGATAATCAGCGTGACCTCGATTTCGTGCAGCGACGAGCGGATCGAGTTGGTGCTGTCGCTGGCGACTTGAATCGTTACGTCGGGCGGCAACTGCGCCTGCAACAGCGGCAATTGCGCGCGCACGCTGTCCACCGTTTCAATCACATTGGCGCCAGCTTGGGAGCGCAGCAGCACAATGATTGCGGGTTCGCCGTTGAACAGGCCGAGGTTATTCTGATCCTCCACGCCGTCGACCACTTGCGCCACATCTTGCAGGCGGATCGGCGTGCCGTTGCGGAAGCCGACGATCAGATTGCGATAGTCAGCCGCGCTGCGGCCGCCGACGGCGTTGGCCGATTCCGAATAAATCTGCAAGCGACGGCCTTCGCCCTGGAGCGCGCCGCGCGGGCGATTGGCGTTGGTGGCCTGGATGGCGGCGCGCACGTCCTCCATTGACAGGCCTTGCTTATTCAGCGCATACGGATTCAACTCCACACGCACCGCAGGCAGCGAACTGCCGCCCAACTCCACGTCGCCCACGCCAGTCACTTGCGACAGGCGTTGCAGCACGATGTTGGAGACCGAGTCGTAAATCTGGCCCGGCGTACGGGTCTTGGAAGTCAGCGCCAGAATAATAGCCGGCGCGCCCGAGGTATTGGCCTTGCGGTAGGTCGGATTGCTGCGCAGCGTGGCCGGCAGGTCAACCCGGCTGGCGTTGATCGCCGCCTGCACTTCGCGCGCCACCGAATCCACGTTGCGGTTCAAGTCGAACTGCAAGATGACGTTGGAGCTGCTGGTGCTCGACTGCGAGGTCATTTCGTTCACGCCGGCGATGGTGCCGAGGTGACGCTCGAGTGGCGTCGAAACGCTGGTCGCCATGGTGGCCGGACTGGCGCCCGGCAGCGTGGCGTTCACCGAAATAATCGGGAAGTCCACCTGCGGCAGCGGCGCCACCGGCAGCACGAAGAACGCGCCGATGCCGGCCAGCGCCACGCCAACCGTCAGCAAGACGGTGGCAATCGGGCGCTTGACGAATGGAGACGACAGGTTCACAGCGCACCGCCTTCAGGTTGCGCCACCGGCTTGCCGCGCAAGCGGCGCGCCAGACTGTCGAAGCCGAGGTAGATCACCGGCGTGGTGTACAGCGTGAGCATCTGGCTGACGATCAAACCGCCGAAGATAGCCAGGCCCAGTGGACGGCGCAGCTCCGCACCCTCGCCAAAGCCCAGCATCAGCGGCACGGCGGCAAACAGCGCAGCCAGCGTGGTCATGAGAATAGGACGGAAGCGCAGCAGCGCCGCTTGGTGGATTGCTTCGCGCGGCGGCTTGCCTTCATCGCGTTCTGCTTCGATGGCGAAGTCGATCATCATGATGGCGTTCTTCTTGACGATACCGATCAGCAGAATAATGCCGATGATGCCGATCACGCCCAATCCCTGCCCGGTTACCAGCAGCGCCAGCAAAGCGCCCACGCCAGCCGACGGCAGCGTCGACAAAATGGTCAGCGGGTGGATATAGCTTTCGTACAGCACGCCCAGCACGATGTACACGCAGATCACGGCGGCCAGAATCAGCCACAGTTGGTTCGACAGCGAGTTCTGATACGCGCCTGCTGCGCCGAGGAAGGTCATGGTCACCGAGGCCGGCATCTTGATCTCGGCGGCGGCTTCGCGGATGCTGTCCACGGCCGTGCCGAGCGAGACGCCCGGTGCGGTATCGAAGCCCAGCGTGGTGGCCGGGTACTGCGCGACGTGCGTGATTTGCAGCGGCGCCGGACGTTCGGTCACGGTGGCCACGGCCGACAGCGGCGTGGCTTTGCCGGAGCCGGTTTTCAATTGCAGGTTGCCCAGATCGGCCGGCGTTGTGATGTCGTTGCGGCGCGCTTCCAGAATCACGCGATACTGATTGGTCTCGGTGAAGATGGTCGAGACAATGCGCTGGCCGAACGCGCTATACAAAGCATCGTCAATCGCGGCGGCAGTCACCGACAGGCGCGACGCCGTATCGCGATCCACGCTGACATAAGCCGCATTGGCGCTGGCGCCCACGTCGGACACCACATTGCGCACTTGCTGCTTGGTGCGCATTTGCGCGGCCAGCTTGGTCGCCCATTCGTTGACGGTGGCGTTGTCCGCACCTTCTATCGATACGCGGAACTGGGTCGGGCCGGTTTCGGCGTCGATGGTCAAGTCCTGCGTTGGTTGCAGATACAGCGTCAGGCCTGGAATCTCGGCCACGCGGGCGCGCAAGCGATCCATGGTCTCCTGCTGGTTGCTGGTGCGCTTATGTTTCAGGTTGATCAGCATGCTGCCGGTGTGCAGCATGGTGTTATTAGCCGCATCCACGCCCACCACGGAACTCAGGTTGTTGACGTCCGGGTCTTCAAGAATGACCTTTGCTGCCTGCTGCTGCAAGTCCGCCATCTTCGCGTACGAAACGGCCTTGCCGGTTTCAAGGCGCGCTTGCAGCTGGCCGGTGTCCTGCGTTGGGAACAGGCCTTTCGGGATGACGATGTACAGCACTGCCGTCAGCACCAACGTGCCCAAAGCCACCAGCAGCGTCAAGCCGCTATGCTTGATCACCCAGGTCAGCGAAGTATCGTAGTGATGGATCACCCAGTCGAAGAATTGCTGGAAGCGCTGCGCGAAGCGGGTCGGCTTTTCGTCGGCGTGGTTCTTCAGCCAGCGCGCCGACATCATCGGCACCAGCGTCAGCGACACCACGGCGGAAATCAAGATTGTGATCGCCAGCGAAATCGCGAACTCGCGGAACAAGCGCCCCACCACGTCGCCCATGAACAGCAGTGGAATCAGCACCGCAATCAGCGATACCGTCAGCGAGATAATGGTGAAACCGATTTGCTTGGCGCCTTTCAGGGCGGCGGCCATCGGCGTTTCGCCCTCTTCGATGTAGCGCGCGATATTCTCGATCATGACGATGGCGTCGTCGACCACGAAGCCGGTGGCGATGGTCAGCGCCATCAGCGACAGGTTGTTCAGCGAGTAGCCGAGCAAATACATCACGCCGCAAGTACCGATCAGCGAGATTGGTACCGACAGCGAAGCAATCACGGTCGCGCGCAGGCTATGCAGGAAGGCGAAGATCACCAGCACCACCAGCACTACGGCCAGCACCAGTTCCATCTCCACGTGTTCAACGGAAGCGCGGATGCCGGTGGTGCGGTCGCTCAGCACTTCCACGTGCATGGCGCCCGGCAAGGCCGCTTGCAGTTCCGGCAGGCGCGCCTTGATGCCGTCCACGGTGGCGATGACGTTGGCGCCGGGCTGGCGCTGCACGTTAAGGATGATGGCTTGCCTGGTGCCCGCAGATGTGCCAGACCAAGCGCCCAGCTCGACGTTCTCCGCGCTGTCCACCACTTGGGCCACGTCGGTCAGGCGCACCGGGGCGCCGTTCTTGTAGGTCAGGATCAGTTCTTTGTAATCCTTGGCCGTCACCAGCTGGTCGTTGGCATTGATGCTGTAAGCGCGGGTCGGGCCATCGAACGAGCCCTTGGCGCCGTTGGCGTTGGCGGCCGTGATGGCGGTTCGCAGCGTGTCGAGACCTAAGCCATACGATGCCAGCGCGTTGGTGTCGGCTTGAATCCGCACTGCCGGACGCTGGCCGCCGCTCAGCGTTACGAGGCCGACGCCGGAGACTTGGCTGATCTTCAGCGCCAGGCGCGTGTTGACGATGTTCTGCACTTCCGTCAGCGGCATCGTGTCGGAAGTAATCGCCAATGTCAGCACCGGCGCGTCGGCCGGATTGACCTTGGCGTAGACCGGCGGCGCGGGTAAGTCGGTCGGCAGCAGCGAGTTGCCGGCGTTGATCGCGGCTTGCACTTCCTGCTCGGCCACGTCCAGCGACTGGCCCAGCGCGAATTGCAGCGTGATGATGGAGACGCCGGCGGCGCTGGTGGAGCTCATGCGCGACAAGCCCGCCATCGCGCCGAACTGGCGTTCCAGCGGCGCGGTGACGGTTTGCGCCATCACTTCAGGACTGCCGCCGGGATACAGCGTCTGGACTTGGATGGTTGGGAAGTCCACCTGCGGCAGCGCCGACAGCGGCAGGAACTTGAAGCCGACGATGCCCGCGAGGACGATCGCCAGCATCAGCAGCGATGTCGCTACCGGGCGCTGGATAAATGGTGCGGATGGACTCATTGCTGTGCCGCGCCTTCCTTGTTACGGCGGCGATGCTCACCGGACGGCGCTTCACCGGCCGGAGCGGATGCGCCATCGCGTTTGCCCTTCCAGCCGCCGGCTCCCTGCTCTCCCTTGCCGCCCTTGCCGCCGCCTTGACCCGGCAGCGTCACTTTCGCGCCCTCTTTCAAACGGTCGGCGCCTTCGGTAATCACTTGCTCGCCCAGTTTCAGGCCTTCGCTGATCTGCACTTTATCGACGGTGGCCGCGCCGCGCTTGACCGGACGCACGGTGACGGTCTTGTCTTCTTTCAGCACATAGACGAAATCGCCGTTGTTACCGTGACGCAGAGCCGTCACCGGCACCATCACCGCATCCTTGATGGTGCGCAGTTCCAGGCGCACGTTTACAAACTGGCTAGGGAACAGCGCCGACTTGGCGTTGGCGAAGCGCGCCTTGGCCTTGACGGTGCCGGTCTGCGTATCGATCTGATTATCGAGCGCGTAGAACTTGCCGCTATCGAGCGTGTTGGTGCGGGTGCGGTCCAGCGCCAGCGCCGGCAGGCTCGCGCCATCGTTCACCCGCTGCGCCACGTCAGGCACGCTGTCTTGCGGGATCGAGAATTCAACGTCGATCGGCGACAACTGCGTAATGGTCGCAATCCCCGCCGCATCGCTGGAGCCCACCAGATTGCCGATATCGACCGCGCGCAAGCCCACGCGGCCCGAGATCGGCGCCACGACTTTGGTGTAGCCAAGATTCAGACGCGCCGTGCCTTCGGCCGCCTTGTCGGTCATGACCGTGCCTTCCAGCTGCTTGACCAGCGCCGCTTGCGTATCCACGTCCTGGCGCGCGATCGAGTCCTGGCCCAACAGCGTGCGGTAGCGGTTCAAGGTCAGCTTGGCGTTTTCCAGCTGCGCTTCATCACGCTGGCGATTACCGGTGGCCTGCATCAGCGACATTTCAAATTGACGCGGATCGATTTGCGCCAGCACCTGGCCGGCCTTGACCATCTGGCCTTCTTTAAACAGCACGCTTTGCAAAATGCCCGATACTTGCGGGCGCACCGTGGTGGTGGCTGCCGCCGTCACCGTGCCCAATGCTTCCAGCGTGACCGGGATATCGGCCTTCTCCGCCGTCGCTACGCCCACCGTGGTCGCTGGCGCGCGGCGGCCGCCACCTGCACCACCAGGGCCACCCGGGCCGCCGGGGCCGGGGCCGCCCGGGCCTTGCGCACCAGGCGCACCAGCGGGAGCTGCCGGCTGGTGGGTCAAGTACCATGCCAAGCCGCCCAGTCCCGCCATGGCGGCGACGGCAATCACGCTGCCCAGTATCTTGCGGCTGCGCTTAGGTGGGTTGGCATTCAAAGTCGGCTTGGCTTGCGAATCCATCTTTATCCTTTTTGTAGGCGTGCGTGTCCATGGCAAACGCGCCATGGCCTCAATGCGAGGACTCTAGCATAAGGACTTGGCGATGTCTGTGGGTCACGCAACGGCGATACAAACTCGCTACAAATCAAGGACTTTGCGCGCATATCGTTAATCTAGCTTTACATATCTTTACCGAGGCGACATCGGCCCTCAACGTGCGGCTTGCATACTGGCTTCACTGCCATTTCACTGAAAGGACGACATCATGAGCATCTTCAATCGCCAGACCATCGCCGCCTTCCTGCTCGGCTCCACGCTGGCCGTGGGCGTGGGCGCTTACGCGGTCGACCGCCACCAGGAAGGCCACCGTTCGCACATCGCCCGCCTGTACGCCGAAGTGCAAGCCACGGACGCCCAGAAAGCCAAGATCGATCCGCTGCTGAAAGCCGCCATGGCCGACCTCAAGCCGCTGCACGAACAACTACACGACTTACATAAAAAGCTACTCGAACAAGCGAGCGCGCCGGCCATCGACCGCGCTGCGCTGGAAGCCACGCGCCAGCAAGGCTTGGCGCTGGCCGACAAAGCCTCCAAGCGCATCGTCCAATTGGTAGCCGATGTAGGCGATAACCTGACGCCGGAGCAGCGCAAGAAACTGGCCGAGCACCTGAGCCACGGGCGCCGCTTCCGTGGCATGTAATAAAATGGATCGCATGAACCCTGTAGACCGCATACTGTTAGTTGAAGACGACCCCCGCCTGGCCGAGATGCTCACCGAGTATCTGACCCAGGCGGGGTTTCGCGTTACCCACGCGCCGACCGGCGGCGCCGCGATGGAGCATATCGCCGCCGCCGAAATCGACGCCGTCATCCTTGACCTGATGCTGCCCGATATGGATGGCCTGGATGTCTGCCGCAAGCTGCGCACCACTTCCGACGTGCCGGTGCTGATGCTGACCGCGCGCGGCGACGCCATCGACCGCATCGTCGGACTGGAGATCGGCGCCGACGATTACCTGCCCAAGCCTTTCGAGCCGCGCGAACTGCTGGCCCGCCTGCGCGCCATCCTGCGCCGCCGCGTCGATGCGCGCCAGATCGACGCACCGCGCGGCGCGGGCGCAAAAGTCAATGACGAATTTCTGCGCTTTGGCCGCCTGGAGATCGATCCGGCTGCCCACGCGGCGCGGCTCGACGGCGTTCCCTGCGAACTGACCGCCTACCAATTCGACCTGCTGCTGGTGCTGGCCAAGCACGCCGGCCGCGTACTGTCGCGCGATGCGCTGATGGATTTGCTGAAAGGCGAACCGCTGGAAGCCTTCGACCGCTCGATCGACGTGCACATGTCGCGCATCCGCGCCGCCGTGGAAGACGATCCTAAAAAACCGCGCCGCATCATCACCGTGCGCGGCGCCGGCTACCTGTTCGCCAAGGTGCAAGATTGATGAAGCGCTTCAGCATGGGCCTACCGCGCCTCTACTTCCGTTTCTACGTGGCGCTGCTGTTTATCCTGGTGCTGTTCGCGTTCGCGGTGGTGATGATCTGGAACCGCACCGGCAGCCCCCTGGAGCGCTCCAACAACACGCTGGCGCAAGTGATGCAGAACGTGCTCGCGCCGATTGATGCGCCGCCCGAAGTGCAGCAAGCCGCCTTGGCCCGCGTGGCCGGAGGACTCAACGCTCATATGACGCTGTACACGCGCGACTGGCGTCCGCTGGCCGTGGTTGGCGAACAAATCCCCGCGCGCCACTGGCGGCGCCAGGGCATGACCGGCCCGCCGCCGGAATCCTTTGTGCGCCTGCCGGACGGTCGCAAGCTGCTGTCCAGCGAACCGCTGGGCTTCACCCGGCCGAAAGCCATGCTGCACAACGCCCTGCTGCTGCTCGCGCTGGGCCTGGGCGTAGCCGCCTTCCCGCTGGTGCGCCACCTGACCAAACGGCTGGAGCGCTTGCAGCACGGCGTGGAAAAACTCGGCGCCGGCGACCTGACAGCACGCGTTCCGGTGGAGGGCAAAGATGAAGTGGCGCGCCTGGCGCAAAGCTTCAACCGCGCCGCCGATCAAATCGAGCAGCTGGTGGGCGCGCACAAAACGCTGCTGGCCAATGCTTCGCACGAGCTGCGCACGCCGCTGGCGCGCATCCGCCTGGCGCTGGAGCTGATCCCCGAAGGCATCGATCCAAAACGCCGCGCCGGTCTTGAGCAGGACATCGCCGAACTGAATCATTTGCTGGATGAAATTCTTCTTGCTAGCCGTCTCGGTGCGATTCAGGAAAACACCGACACGGAAGAACTAGACCTGCTGGCCTTGGCCGCAGAAGAATGCGCGCACTACGACGACGTGGAACTGGACGGCGAATCCGCCGTAATGCAGGGCGATCCGCGCCTGCTGCGCCGCCTGCTGCGCAACCTGCTGGAGAATGCGCATCGCCACGGGGTGGCGCCGGCCAGCGTGCAAATCATCTGCGCCGATAAGACAGCAACGTTGAGGGTGTGGGATAAAGGGCCGGGTGTGCCCGATCCAGAATTTGAACGCGTGTTCGAGCCGTTCTTCCGCCGTCGCGGCACGCTCGATAACACGGGTGCGGGCCTAGGCTTGGCGCTGGTCCGCCAGATCGCCCGCCGCCACGGTGGCGAAGCGCGCTGCGCCCTGATGAAAGATGGGCGCAGCTGCTTCGAAGTGACGCTGCCTCTAATTTAAGGCGATTCGCACAAGCAGTGGGTAATCGCGGTGAATGGTTTTTTCTGCGCCGTGATTTCCGACAGCCAGCCCATATCATTCGCAATTCCGGTTGCAGCGCCAGGCGGCAGGCCGGTGGTGACCGCAGCGCCCAGTTTCAGCTGCGACGCCACGGCTTGGGCCACGGCTTGCGCGGTGCCGCCGCCAACCATCTCGATAATGCGGTCAAACTTGCTGATCTCGCGCTCCACGTACACCACGCGGTAATCGGCCGGCAGCTTGGCGCGGGACGCTGCGGATTTCAGCGCATCGCCATAGCTGCCCAGGCGATCCACCAGACCGCGATCCTTGGCCTGGGTGCCAGTCCACACGCGGCCTTGCGCCACTTCGTCGATCTTCTCCGGCGTGGTCTTGCGCGCTGCCGCAGCCTTGGTGGTGAACTCGGCGTAAATGTGGTTAATGCTGCCTTGGATCAACTGACCGAGACGTGGATCCAGTGGACGCAGCGGATTGCCTGCATCGCCCAGCCAAGTAGTCGGCTGGCCAGCGGTGTGGATGCCCAGCTTATCGATCACCTTATCGGCGGTCGGTAGAATCGCAAACACGCCGATCGAACCGGTGATGGTGGTCGGCTCAGCGATCACTTCATCGGACGACATCGAAATCCAGTAGCCGCCCGACGCAGCGACATTACCCATCGAGACCACCACCGGCTTGCCGGCTGCACGGGTCAGTTCCAGCTCGCGGCGGATCAGCTCCGACGCGAACGCGCTGCCGCCAGGCGAATCAACACGCAGCACCACGGCTTTGATGTTGTCGTCTTCGCGCGCCGCGCGGATCAACTTGGAAGTCGAGTCGCCGCCGATGGAGCCCGGGCCGGCGCTGCCATCGCTGATTTCGCCCTGCGCCACGATCACGCCGACGGCGTCGCCGGTTACCTTGCGCGGCACGCGGGCGAGGTAGTCGTCAAAGCTGATCTGGCGGAAGCTCTTGCCTTCTGCATCGGCGGCGCCGCGCTTGGTCATCATCTGGCGAATTTCATCCTTGGTTTTCAGGCCGTCGACGAACTTGGCGGATACCGACAGCTTGGCCAGGTCGCCATTCACCGCCGCCACTTGCGTAGGCAGGTCGTTGATGGTCTTCATAATCTGGCCTTGCGGCAGCTTGCGCGCTTTCTCGACGTTGTCGGTGTAAGCAGCCCACAGCGCATTGTTCAGATACGACTCAGCCTCGCTGGCGGCCTGCGACGGGCCGTTGGCGATGAATGGCTCGGCAAAGCTCTTGTACGTACCGACGCGCAGCAGATTGACAGTCACGCCCAGCTTATCAAGCGCGTCGCGATAGTAATTGCGATAGCGGCCGAAGCCCTCGATCAGCACCATGCCCATCGGGTGCAAATAGACTTCGTTGGCATGTGCAGCCAGCAGGTATTGGCGCTGGTCGTAGCTCGAACCCCACGCCACCACTTGTTTGCCGGAGGCCTTGAAGCGGTCGATGGCGCTGGCCACCTCGCGCAGCGTGGCCTGGCCTGCGCCTTGCAGTTCGTCGGTCAGCAGCACCACGGCGCCGATGTCGGGATCCTTGGCTGCTTGATCCAGCACCGCCAGCACGTCGCGCAGTTGCATCATCTTGTGCACTTCGCCGCCGCGCACATTGGTCAGCAGCGCATCGCGCGCATTGACGCTCGACTGTTCAACCAGTTGTCCCTTCAACTCCAGCACCAGCGTGGTCTTGGGCTGCAGCGGCTTGGCGCCGCCGCCGAAGATCGCGTACAGCAGCACCAGCACCAGCGCGAGGAAAATCAGATTCAGAACCGTACGGCGGCCGGCGTCCAGCGCGCGCCAGAAAAAGGCGAAACCGTTACGGATATAGGAAAACGGTGATTGGCTCATCAACACTCCATGGTTGCGTTATTTGCAATGATGATACTGCTTTTTCGAGATCAGCAATAGTCCGGCAAAAACCAGCAGGCCATTCAAGATTAGCAGCTCCAGCCCCATCCGGTAGGCACCAAACAGCATTTCCTGATTGCAATCAATAACATAGCAAATTACCGGCCCCGCCAGCGCCACCAGCGGCACCCAGCGGTCGCGCAGCGCGCGGCGCGTGAGGATGCCGAAGGCGAACAGGCCAAGCAGCGGGCCGTAGGTGTAGCCGGTCAGTTTCAGCACCAGGCCGACCATGCTGGCGTTATCCACCCATTTGAACACCAGCACCAGCGCGAGGAAGATGGCGCAGAACGCGAGGTGCACGCGGTGGCGCAGGCGTTTCCTGGCCTCTTCCGTCATATCGGTGCGGCGCTGCACGCCGAGGATGTCGATGCTGAACGAGGACGTCAGCGCCGTCATGGCGCCGTCGGCACTCGGGAACAGCGCCGAGATCAGGCCGATGAAGAAAATCAGTTGCAGTACAGCGGGCATATGCAGCATCACTACAGCCGGGAAGATCTTGTCGCCGGTGGCCGATACACCTGCCGTTGGGGCGTACAGGTACAGCAACCCGCCAAGGTACATGAACAGTACCAGTACAGCCGTCAATACAGCGGTCAGCAGCAGCATGTTCTTCTGCGAGTCGCGGAGAGTTTTGACGGAGATATTCTTCTGCATGGTCTCCTGATCCATGCCGGTCATCGCCAGCACAATGAAGAAGCCGGCCAGCACCTGCTTCCAGAAATAGGCCGGGCTATCGATCGAGGTGGTGACCACGCGGGTCAGGCCGTGCGCCTGCATTTGCGCGATGCTGTCCAGCGGCGACAAATTCATTTCGTGCAGCAGCCAGCCGGCGCAGATCACAAGGCCCAGCACCATGCCGGTGGTTTGCAGTGTGTCTGTCCAGACGATGGTCTTGACGCCGCCCTCGTAGGTGTACAGCAGGATCATGACGAGAATCACGGTCGTGGTCAGCCAGAACGGCACGCCCATTCTATCGAGGATGGTCAGTTGGAGGATGTTCACCACCAAGTACAGCCGCGCCGATGCGCTGAGCGTGCGCGAGATAATGAAGAACGCCGCGCCGCTCTGGTACGAGCGCGGGCCGAAGCGCTGCTCAAGATAGGTGTAGATGGAGGTCAGCTTGAGGCGGTAGTACAGCGGCAGCAGGATGTAGGCGACGGCGATATAGCCCAGCACATAGCCGAGGATCACTTGCAGGTAGCCGAAACCGTCGCGCCCAACGGCGCCGGGAACGCTGATGAAGGTCACGCCACTAAGCGTGGTGCCAACCATGCCGAAAGCAACCAGCTTCCAGTTGCTGCTCTTATTACCGATGAAGAAGCTATCGTTATTGGCGTTGCGGGAGGTGCGCCATGCCACCACGAGCAGCAAGGCGAAATAGGCGAAGACGAGACAAAACAGGGAAACTGCGGACATGGGATATTGGCGGCGAGTGAATCAAATCGCCGCCAATATACCTCAATCAGTGCGCTGCGGCGTGGATGGACTTAGCGCCGCCAACGCCGGAAGGACGTGGATTCAAGCGATCCAGGCGGCCACTGAACGCAGTCAGGCCGAAGGCGCCCAGCACCACCAGTGCGCCGATCCAGCCGGTATGCACGAGGCCCAGGTGCTCCACAATCAAGCCGCCGCCCCATGCGCCGCCGGCGATACCAAGGTTGAACGCAGCGATGTTCAAGCCCGAAGCCACGTCCACCGCGCGCGGCGTAAAATGCTCCGCCTGCTGCACCACGTACACCTGCAAGCCGGCCACGTTACCAAACGCCACCGCGCCCCACACCAGTACAGTTGCCAGCACCAGCCATTTGTACGGCGCGGTGAAAGTCAGTACCAACAGTACAGCTGCGAGACCGAGGAAGATGATCTTCAGCGCGCCAACCGGGCCGCGTTTATCGGCCAGCTTGCCGCCCCAGATATTCCCCACTGCGACCGATACACCGTACACCAGCATCACCAGGCCCACCGCGTTCACACTGAAGCCGGTGATATCGGTCAGGATCGGCGCGAGGAAGGTAAAGGCGGTGAACGAGCCGCCGTAGCCGATGGCGGTCATGGCGTAGACCAGCAGCAGGCGCGGTTCGCCCAGCACCTTCACCTGCTGCATCAGCGAGGCAGGCTTGTTATGCTGGATGGTCGAGGGCACGAAGATCGCGCTGCCGACGGCAGCAATCACGCCCAATACGGAAACGGCGAGGAAAGTCTCGCGCCAGCCGAAGTGCTGGCCAATGAAAGTCCCCAGCGGCACGCCGGTCACCAGCGCCACGGTCAGGCCGGTGAACATGATGGCAATCGCGCTGGCCGCCTTCTCCTTCGGCACCAGCGAGGTGGCGATGGTCGAGCCGATCGAGAAAAATACGCCGTGCGCGAGGCCGGTCAGAATGCGGGCAATCACCAGCGACTCGTAGCTCGGCGCTTTCCACGCCAGCAGATTCCCAGCCGTAAATAGCACCATCAGCGACACCAGCAACAGCTTGCGCGGCAGCTTGCCGGTCAGCGCCGTCAGCACCGGCGCGCCGATGGCGACGCCCATCGCATACAAGCTGACCAGCAGCCCGGCCGACGGCAAATTCACGCCCAGATCGGCGGCGATAGTCGGCAGCAGGCCGACAATAACAAACTCGGTAGTCCCGATAGCAAACGCGCTGATGGTCAGCGCAAGCAGTGCAATAGGCATGACTTCACTCCAGAAAAGTTAATGTCATGCAGTATCGCGATTCCCGCTATTGAGAAAAAGACTCAAAAACCCAAAACATATTTGAATCCAAAGCAATAACAGCCAAGTAAAATAGCACCATGAATTCTGAAAAACTCGCCCTGCTATTGACGCGGGAAATGCCTTACGGGAAGTACAAGGGGCGCAAGATTGCCGATTTGCCGGGGCACTATCTCGGCTGGTTTGCACGCGAAGGCTTTCCTTCCGGCGAACTCGGCATGCTCATCGCGCTGATGTACGAGATTGACCATAACAATCTGCGCATGCTGCTCGATCCGCTACGGCGGCCATGAAAGAGGCGCGCCGACTGCTGAGATCGAAATTCCTGATTCATAGTCAAATGCAATCGTCCCCACTGCGCCCAGGTGCTATAGTCAATCCGCCCCTACCGCAGTCCCTGCCCTTACGGCAATGGCACACCGGCAGCAGCATTCATCGGAGATGCCATGCTCGACCTCAACACCTCAGAACGTCATCAACTGAGCGCAAACGGCTCGCTTTGTAGCGATGCCGACGGCAATGAGACCCTGATCGGACTCACTGCCCGCGAGTCGCTTTTTGTGCTGCTCTATCAGAAAAAAATTGATGACAGGCGCTCAGCGGCACACCAGCGCGCCTACCTGCAGCTACGCCAGCGCCATGCAACGGCCCACACCGCCATGGCAGGCTCTCCCTATGAACAGGGACTGGCGGATGTCGAGTCCGCACTCGATGCGGCGCTGGCGAACAGTTTCCCGGCCAGCGATCCCACCGCGATATCGATCTCTAAAAAGCCCTCGCCATGATGCACGAATTCCTCAGCAACAATCGCGCCGAGCTGGAACGGCGCTGCCGCGAGAAGGTCGCGCAACGGCCCGGCAGATCGGCCACCTCGGAGCAATTGGAAAACGGCGTGCCAATTTTTCTGGATCAGCTGATACGCACACTGCACGTTGAGCAAATCCCCAATCCGGCGGCCAGCCACGCTATTTCCGGCCGGGCCGGCGGAACTTCCGCGTGGTCCGAAGTCGGCGCATCTGCGAGCCAGCACGGCAAGGACTTGCTGGACATGGGTTTCAGCGTTGATGAAGTGGTGCACGACTACGGCGATCTCTGCCAGGCCATCACCGATCTGGCGGTCGAGCGCGATGCGCCATTTCAAGTCAATGAATTCAGAACCTTGAACCGATGTCTGGACAATGCCATTGCCGATGCCGTCAACGAATTCAGCTACCAGAAAGAACTGCAAACGGCCGACAAGGTCGCGCGCGAGGCCAAGGAACGGGTGGGCATTTTTGCCCACGAACTCAGAAATGTGTTGGGTACGGCCACCTTGGCATTCTCCGCCGCCAAGGCAGGCAACCTCAGCCTAACCGGCGCGACCGGCACCATTCTGGAACGCAGCCTTGGCGGACTTGCCAAGATGATTGACGAGTCCTTGCTGGACATCCGCGTCGATGGCCAGCAGGTCAACATGCTGAACGCCTTCCCTCTGGCGCTGTTCGTGGCCGAGTTGGCCTGCGCCGCGCAGCTGGCGGCCCAGGCAAAGGGCTGTAGCCTCGCCGTAGCGGCGGTCGATCCGACGCTGGCACTGAGCGGCAACCGGGAACTACTGCTCTCGGCAGTGGCCAACCTGCTGCAAAACGCCATCAAATTTACCCAGCCGGGCACCGAGGTTAGCTTGAGTGCCTACAGCAATGCAGACAAAATTCAAATCGACGTGGCCGACCACTGCGGCGGCCTGCCGCCCAATGCCGAGGCCACGATGTTCCTGCCTTTCGCGCAACACGGCTGTGACCGTAGCGGATTGGGCTTGGGACTGACGATAGCGCAGCAATCAGTCATCGCTTGCCACGGCACCCTTCAGGTGCGCGATCTGCCGCAAGTGGGCTGCGTTTTTACCGTCAGCTTACCCAGGTTTATCGTGCCGGATTAAGCCGTACCGTGACATCCCCACCATGCAAATGCGTGTATAAATACGCTATTGCATTGTTTAGGAGAACGTCATGGCTGCGCACCCGCACGGCTGCACCTGCTTCATCATTCCGCCGAAGATGCTGCGCCAATTGGCCGATGCAAGCACGGATGCCAGCGAACGCCATTGCCTGCTCGACCAGGCCGAACTCTCCGCCCACTTGCGCGGCCAGCGCTCGGTCGCGCCGATGATGATGGGATTGGCCACCGCCGCCACCGGCGAAAAGCGCCGCACCGTCTACGATGCGCAAAATAAAACCGCCCTGCCCGGCAAGCTGGTGCGCGGCGAAGATAGCAAGCCATCCAGCGACAAAGCTGTCAACCAGGCCTATGACGGCGCCGGCGCCACCTATGATTTCTTCCGCGAAGTCCTGAAGCGCAATTCCATTGACGGCAAGGGTTTAAGGCTGGACTCCACCGTTCACTACCAGGTCAAGTTCAACAACGCCTTCTGGAACGGCCAGCAAATGGTCTACGGCGATGGCGACGGCAAGCTGTTCCTCGGCTTTACCAACGCCATCGACGTGATCGCCCACGAGTTGACCCACGGCGTCACGCAGTACGCGGTGCCGGGCGGCCTGGTGTACCAAGACCAAAGCGGTGCGCTCAATGAATCGGTCTCGGACGTATTCGGCAGCCTGGTCAAACAGTGGACGCTCAAGCAAACCGTCGAGCAGGCTGATTGGCTGATCGGCGCCGGCATCATGGCGCCGTCTGTCGGCAAGGCGCTGCGCTCGATGGCCGATCCCGGCAACCAGGCGCTCACCTGGTCGGGCGACGATCAACCGAAAACCATGGCAGGATACGTGGAGAACGGCGATGTCCACACCAACTCCGGCATTCCCAACCATGCCTTTTACGCGGCCGCTATCGCGCTCAAGGGCCACGCGTGGGAAAAGGCCGGGCCGATCTGGTACAAGGCGCTATCGCTGCTGACGCCGGACGCGACTTTTGCCGACATGGCCAAGGCCACCTCGGAATCGGCAGCGCTGCTGTACGGCGCGGATTCAGCCGAGCAGCACGCAGTACAGGCGGCGTGGAAAGTCGTCGGCGTGGCATGAGGAAGGAAGCAGCATGCGCTTAACCTTGAAATGCACAGGAGGCTTTACCGGGCCAGCCGGGGCGCAAACGCGCACGGTCGATCTGGCGCAGCTGCCGCCTGAACAGGCCGGCCAGCTGGAACAGCTGCTGCGCACCAGCGACTTCTTCGCGCTTCAGCCCAAGCTGGTCAAGGAAGCGCCCAAGTCATGGGACTTTCAGTACGATCTGGAAGTGGACGACGGCCAGCAGACGCACTGCGTCCACTACCATCTGGACGAAGCGCCGCCGGCCCTGCAGCAACTCACGGAGAAACTGAACGACGAAGTCGCGCCAGACTGAGACTAAGCCAGCAAGCGCGCCAGCTCACCGCTGGCGATCAGCTTTTGCAGGTCGGTCGCGCCGCCGATCAGCGTGCCGTTCACAAAAATCATCGGGAAAGTCGACCAGCCGCTCCACAGCTTGAGCGCCAGGCGCGGACGCCACGTCGAGAAGTAATTGCCGTAGCTGAGATATTTGTACTGAATGCCTTGCGCGTCCAGCAGCTTGCGCGCCTTGGCCGGAAATGGATTCAAGCCCATGCCGACCACCACCACCTTGTTGGCGGCGATGGCCGCTTCCACCTCCGCGATCAAGTCGCGGTGGTAGTTGCTGATCTGCGCGAGTGCGGCAGGATGAATACGGGCTTGATCCAGAATGTTACGAGTCATTATTGCCTTATAAATCTAGTTTGGAGAACTTGGTGCCTTCGAGATTGAGGTTAGCCATCAAGCCGGCGTTGGTCAGCACGAACGCTTGCACCGGATTGTTGGCGGTACGCGTATCGATCTCGCCATTGGCGCCTACTTTGATCAGCGCCACCGAACCATCCACGCCGGCCGTCCAGCCTTTGCCATTGCGGAATTTGTCCAGCGCCTCGCGGCTCATGAATAACAGTACCACTGCCTTGGATTGCGCGCCAGCCTGGAAGCCCACCGACAGCGACGCCACGCTGTAATAATCGGCTACCACGCCGCCGGTACGTAGCACACCTTTGCCATATTCACCGCCCACCACGAAGCCAGCCGCCACCACGTTCGGGAACACCAGCACGCCGTTCGCCTTTTGCACCAGTTCGCGCGAGCCTTTGACTTCCTTGTACAAGCGTTCCAGCGTGGTGTAAGCGCCCTGCTCGATCTCGGTCTTGACGGCGGCGC
Organism: Duganella rivi; assembly: GCF_009857435.1. Taxonomy (GTDB): domain Bacteria; phylum Pseudomonadota; class Gammaproteobacteria; order Burkholderiales; family Burkholderiaceae_D; genus Rugamonas; species Rugamonas rivi. Next base: position 435,428 of record NZ_WWCK01000002.1, on the reverse strand, counting down.
TGCTCGGCTTGGCCGCGCCGGTGGTCGTGGTGCAGCCGTTCAATGCCAAACCGGCACAAGCCAGTGCCAACACTGCAAAAGTACGTTTAAGCATGACAGTCTCCAAAAAAGGTTGTTAGTCGATGATAAACTCGCGCCGACCTTCGTCGTCGCACTGTTGAGCACTTTGCTGCGCCTGCTCAAACGCCGCGCACAAGCGGTTACCCTGCGGGTCTTCCAGTTGCGAATGCACGCGCAGCACGTACTTCCCTGCCCGCCACGCCCGCGCTGGCGCGAAACGCCACTCGGACTCACCCGGCGCCAGCCGCGCAACGCCCTCGACGCGCCGTCCGTCCGGCCCCTGCAGCGCCAGTAAAGGCGCGGCATCGCCGTCCAGCGCGGCCGGCAGCATAACCCGCATCGGTTCCCTGCTGCCACGTTTCAGCGCCGCCAAGGTCCACTGCTGCGGCGTAATCGGCTGCCGCAACGGCGGTAGCACTTGCCAGCGCTTTTCCACCCCCCGCCCCAGCTGCGGATCGTCAATGCGCAGCATCACGCTTTGCCCTGCATGCAAGGCCGGCCCCAGCGCGACGTTCGGCCCCACGCCAGTCTTGATGCGCCCCGGATGCAGCAGCAAGGTCAGCGATTTGCCGTCGCGCCCGGCCAGCGGCAGATCAAGGAAGGCGTCCTTGATCGGCACGCCTGCGCCGTCGAGCAGTTGCACGTGCTGCATGTCCAGCGGTGCACTCAACGGCGCGTCCAAATGCACGACGATGCGCAGCAGGTTCTCCGGCACCGCCGGCCCGGACGGCGTCACCAGCGTAGCCGATGCCGCCGCCAATGGCAACACCAGCAGCGCCGCCGCAACGCCGGCGTTAGCGCGCCAGTTCAGGATAGCCTTCCAGGCCACGGGCAAATTTGTGGAAGTCACGATAGCGATCCCCCTCCGGGTAGCGATAATCGGAGAAGTCATATTCGTTCACAAAATCGCTCAAGCGCAGGTAAGCGCCTTTGAGCACCGACACCAGCTGCATCTGGCCGCTGGCATCCTCGCGCCGCAGCGCCAGCAGTTGTTGCTCGTTCAGGTTATCCAGGCGCATCACGGCCGACATCGGCGTCATCAGCGCCTTCACGCCCGAATACGGCTTGGCCGGCACTTCGATCGGCGTATTCAAGCCAGGCGCGGCGGCGCCTGCGTTCAGCTCGGCTGCGGTCAGCAAGTCGGCCGACCGGCTGGAATTGACCAGCAGCGCATATTCCGAATCGCCCTGCTTGAAACTCACCAGCCCATTGGGCGCACTGCCCCAGCCCATCTCGCCCACCGTCTTGGCGGCGATGTGCGCGCCATCCTTCAAGTCCTTGAGCGGAATAACGACCAGCGGCGTACACGTGTACGCGGCCACCAGCGACGGCTCGCCGCCGATGGTCATCACCGTCATGCTGCGGATCGGCGCGCGCGTCTCGACCTGATTATGCACCGGGTGGTACATCTCTATCGTGGTGGCTTGCGCCTTGCCGCTGAACGGATAGTCGTACACCCGCAAGGTCGACGCAAAATTGCGGTTGGACAGGCCAGCCACGTACAGCTTGTTTTGGTAGAAGCGCATGTCGGTCACGGTCAGGGTCTGCTGCGGCACGTCGCGCCAGAAATTCCGGTCCGCTGCCGGTGCATCCGTGATGGCAGCCGAACTGGCGGCCTTGCCCAGATCCACCCGCTGCACCTTGCCCGCCGCATCGATGCTGACAATGGCTGGCGACGCCTTGCCTTTGGCGCCCTGCACCGTCACGGACACATAGGCCACCTCGCTGCCCGGCTGCACCGCCAAATCTTCAAACCGCAGCGCCGACGGCTGCACGCCCAGCGCCTTGGCGACCGGGCCTTGCACGTCTTTCAGGTTATAGGGTTTGCCCGCCGTCTTGGCCGGCGCCGTCACCGGCAAGGCGTAGATGCGCGCGCCCTTCCAGTCGGCCACGAACAGGGTGTTGGCGTCGGCAAAGGCCAGCTTGGTGGCCGATTGGATTGCCGGCGCGGCGTGGGCCGCCGTCGCCAGGGCAGTCAGGAAAAAAACCAAGGTACGGTACATATGCTCCTCCAAAGTCTGGTGTTGCCGGAATCGGCTTCAAAGACAGTAGCATCGCGTGATACCAGCGTCCTCACCCCTTCGGGTAAAGCGCCTTCTTACCGATTGGCGAACGCCAGTCGTTTGCCCTCGCGCAGCATGGCGGCAAATTCGGCCGCCGGCACCGGCTGGCTGAACAGATAGCCTTGCAACTGGTCGCAACCAAGCTCGCGCAGGAAGGCCATTTGCTCGGCCGTCTCCACGCCTTCCGCCACGATTTCCTGCCGCAGCTGCTGCGCCATGGTGACGATGGCGCGCGCGATGGCGCAATCGTTTTCTTCGTACGGCAGACCGATGACGAAAGAACGGTCGATCTTCAAGGTGCTGATCGGGAATTTCTTCAGGTAAGCCAGGCTCGAATAGCCGGTGCCGAAGTCATCCAGCGCCAGCGCCATGCCCATCGCTACCAGCTGGTTCATGATGGCGATGACTTTGTCGGTGCCGCGCACCAGCAGGCTTTCCGTGATTTCGAGATTGATCTGATCCGGCTGTACGCGGTGTTTTTCCAGCACCGCCGCCACGCGCTTGGGCAGCTCGTTGTCGAACTGGCGCGCCGACAGGTTGACTGCAATCGGCGGCATGATCAGGTTAGCGTCGCGCCATTCGCGCACCTGGCGGCAGGCCTCTTCCAGCACCCATGTGCCGAGTTCAAGGATCAGGCCGGTCTCTTCCGCTACCGGAATAAACACGCCCGGCGACACCAGCCCGCGCACCGGATGCCGCCAGCGCAGCAGCGCCTCGGCGCCGACGATGCGGCCGCTGCGCAAGCTTACCTTCGGCTGGTAGTACAGTTGCAGTTCATTGTTGACCAGCGCTTGCCGCAGTTCGCTCTCGATGCGCAAATGCTCTTTCGCGCGCTGGTTCATTTCCTCGCTGTAGAACAGGAAGTTGGACTCGATACTTTGCGCCGCCTTCGCTACGGCCACGTCGGCGCAGCGGATCAGGGTCGGCACATCAAGGCCGTCCTCGCTGTACGAAGTGATGCCGATGTGCGCGCCAACCTGCAAGCTGTGCGAAGCAATCGTAATCGGCGAGGCCAGCGCTCCCAACAATTTTTTTGCCACGATGCCGGCGTGCTCGCGCTTTTCCACGTGCAGCAGCGCGATCGCAAAACGATGGCCATCCAGCCGCGCCAGCACGTCGCCTTCGCGCAGCGAGCCACGGAAGATACGGCCAATCTCGCACAGCAGCTCGTTGCCGATTTCATGGCCCAGCGTGTCGCTGATCGCGCCCAGCCGGGTAATCTCGATCACCAGCAGCGCGCCCTGCTCGCCGGAGCGCTTGCTCTCGGTCAGCGCCTGCTCCACCAGCTGCGACAACAGGCACAGATTTGGCAAGCCGGTCAGCGGATCGTAGTTGGCCATGCGCTGCATGCGCGCCTCGGCATCCTTGTGCACGCTGATATCTGAGAACAGCGAGAAGGTATGGCTGATCTTGCCGTTCTGATCGCGCACCGCGCTGATTGTCACCGACTGCGGGAACATCTCGCCGTTCTTGCGCTTGCCGATAATCTCGCCGCGCCACGGCCCGCCGCCCTGCATGGCCGCGCGCACCTTGGCGCGGAAGTCGGCGTCGTGCACGCCGGAGCGCAGCAGGTCGGGCGTCTTGCCGATCGATTCAGCCGGCGTATAGCCGGTAATCCGCGTGAAGGAAGAATTGATGGAGACGATGCGTTCATGCGCATCGGTAATCAGCACGCCCTGCTCGCTGTCTTCAATGATGCGCGCATGCAGATTGACCTTGTCCATATCCGACAAGGTCTGGTTGGCCTGCGACAGCCGCACCAGCATGCCGGCTGGTTCGCTGTCCTCGTAGCGCAATTCGATATCGAGATGAACCCAGATAATCTCGCCGCTCTTCTTGCGGCGGCGCACCTCGGTGCGGGCGGCAGCCTCGCCGGGATTGTGCTCGAAGAACAGCTCGGCGATATTGCCGTCGTCATCGTCTTCGGCGTACAGGAACAGCACGTGCTGTCCTATCACCTCGCCGGCCGTGTAGCCGAACATCAGCTCCGCGCCGGGGCTCCACGCGGTGACGTAGCCGGTTAAATCGAGTTCCAGTGATGCATCCATCGCCGGCATGTCAGCCGGGCGCATGGCAGATTGTGCTTCCTTGAGTGCCGCTTCAAGAGCGGTTAATGTCTGTGCCAGCGCGTCGCCTTGTTCACTCCGGGCTTGGCGGCTCAGGGCAAGACAACGCTCGATGGCATCACGCATGGGGGCTTCCTGCTTTACCCGCCGCCACGCTTTGCATCCACAAGTGGGCGTCGACGACGATGCGGTTAAAGGTTGGCAAATCAACTTGCAAGGTATCGAGGCAGCCGGTCAGTGCGTCGTATTCTTCGCGCTCGGCCGATTCGACCACGCACAGCAGCGTGCCCATTTCACCCTCGTGCGACAGCAAGGCTTGCTGCACAGATTCGCTGATGGTCAGCGGCTTCAGCACCTCTTCCAGCGGCATGCCGAACAGCACGCCCAGCAGCGAGAACATGCCGACCATGAAGGCTTGCTCCTGGTGATGCTTATCCTCGCCCAGTGCCTTGGACAGCAACTCCATCGAACGCGCCCGCACCGCCACGCGCGACAGCAGCATGGCCGAACGCGGATCACCCTCGCGCGACGAGAACAGCATCAGGTTCAGCCAGCGCCGCAATTGCGAGCGGCCGAGTATCAAGATCGCCTGCGAAAAACTGGTAACGCGGCGGCCAGTGCCCATGCCCAGCGAATTCACCAGCCGTAGCAAGTGATACGACAGCGTCGGGTCCTGGCGCAGCAGCGCTTCGATTTCGTGGGTATCGGCGTCGGCGGACACCAGTTGCACCAGTTGCAGCGCCAGCGCGCGCGACGCCGCTTGCGTGCCGACCGCCTTGGCAGGCGGCGCGACGAACCATTCGCCTTCGATCCACTGCACGGCCTGCGGCAACTCCTTGGGCAGCACATCGTCGGCGCGCTGCACCTTGTCGGCCATCAGGACTTTCCAGCCAGCCTGCGCCAATGCTTGATTGAGTTCCTGCGACGTAGCGGCGCGGTAATAGCACGCCATGCTGCCGGCGGCCAGCTCTTCAAGTAGTTGAATCGGCAGTTCCGCCACGCCCGCAGGCAGGCGCGCAGCGTCCAACAGCAATGCCGCTGGGCTGCCGTTGCGGTCGGCCAGAGGATGCAGTAACACGGGCGGCGTGGCAGTCAGTACAGTCATGGAGAGGTTCCGGCAGGAGACAACGAGTATCCCTCTATGGTACTCCGAAACTATTGGCCTCGGTCAACATTATGATGCGGCAGATTGGAGACCAGGCGCTCGAACAGACCCGGCTGGCGCATGCGGTTCAGCCACCAATTCAACGCCGCGCCATTTTCGCCGCTGCGCCATGCGAGGTAGAACGTCTCGGCTGGCTTGGGCTCCTCCACCTCCTTCTCCACCAGCAGACCGGCTGCAATGGCGGCGCGCGCACATGGCTCTGGCAGAAAGCCGAAGCCCATCCCGGCCAATTGGTACTGGTACTTGGTCTTCATATCGGGCACAGTCAGCGTGTCTTGGCCGAGCAACAAACCGACCGTACGCGGCGCCATTTGACGTGCCGAATCCGCCACGCTGATGGCGCGGTGATGTTGCAAATGCGTACGCCCAAGTTTGTCCTGAACAGCAGCCAGCGGGTGCGACGGCGCGACCGCAAACACGAAGTTGATCTTGCCGATAGGCTCGGACACGTAGCCGCCGCCTGCCGGGCCGTCGCCGGCCGCGCCCACCAGCAAGTCGGCACGGCGGTCGAGCAAGGCTTCCCAGGTGCCGGACAAGGCTTCCTGCACGATGCGCAGGCGGGTTTGCTTGGCGACCTCGTAGAACGCAGGTACATCGTCATGGAACACGCAGGGAGAGAACATGGAATCCATCGCCACCGCCAGCTCGGTCTCCCAGCCGGAAGCCACGCGGCGCACCCGGTGCTCAAGGTCTAGCGCCGCCTTCAGCAGGTAGCGCCCCTCTTTCAGCAACTCGGCGCCGGCTGCCGTCAGCTCCACGCGCGGGCCGTTGCGTTCGAAAACTTGCACGCCGAGGTCGTCTTCCAGCTTGCTGACGGTGTAGGAAATGGTCGATGGCACGCGGTGCAATTCCTTGCCTGCGGCAGAGAAAGAACCGCGCCGGTCGATGGCGTCCACGATTTGCAGGGCTTCCAGGCTTAGTCTTAGCATTCGAAATTATCGATAGTAGAGGGGTAAATTTTCCGTTTTTTTAAACAGAAGCGGAGGTCTACAATGTGTTCATCGCTTTCAAAATTATCGCACATTAAAGGAGCTCACCATGTTGCAAGTACGTAAATCTGAATCCCGCGGCAAAGCTAACCACGGCTGGCTGGACTCGAAACACAGCTTCTCCTTCGGCCACTACCATGACCCGGAACACGTCGGCTTCGGCCCGCTGCTGGTCATCAACGAAGACAAAGTGCAAGGCGGCCAAGGTTTCGGCACCCACGGTCACCGCGACATGGAAATCATCTCCTACGTGCTGAGCGGCGCGCTGGAGCACAAAGACAGCATGGGTACCGGCTCGGTGCTGCACTACGGCGACGTCCAGCGCATGAGCGCCGGCACCGGTGTGCGTCACAGCGAGTACAACGGCGATCGTAGCGAATTGGTGCATTTTCTGCAGATCTGGATCCAGCCGAACCAGATCGGCATTCCACCTAGCTATGAAGAGAAACACTTCACGCCGGAGAGCAAACTGGGCCAATTGGCGCTGATCGCTTCGAATGATGGCCGCAACGGCTCGGTGCTGATCCACCAGGATGCCGAGATTTACGCCACCATCATGACCTCGGGCGACAACCTGAAACATGAGCTGAAAGCCGGCCGCCAGTCCTACGTCCACGTGATTCGCGGCGAGATAACGGTCAACGGCGTGGCCCTGAACGGCGGCGATGCGCTCAAAATCACCGACGAAGCGGCCGTCACGCTGGAACAGGCCAAAGCGGCAGAAGTATTGGTATTTGACCTGCCGAAATAAGTTTCTTCCGTTTTTGGTATCATGAGGGGCGCGCCGGGTCTGTTGGAACAGCCCGGCGCGCCTTTTTTACTTGATATGAACAGAATAAAGAGCAAAACCATGTCGCAGAGCGCAGATATCCCATCCCCAGACGAACTGAATTACGTCACTTCCTGCGCCCTGCCGACCCCGTGGGCCCAGTTCACCTTGCACGCTTTCGTTGAGAAGGCGACCGGCAAGGAACACCTGGCCATGGTGCTGGGCGATATCGGCAACGGCGAGCCGGTGCTGGCGCGCGTCCATTCGGAATGCCTGACCGGCGACGTGCTGTTCTCGCAACGCTGCGACTGCGGCGCCCAGCTGGAAGGCGCGCTGAAGAAGATTGCCGACGAGGGCCGCGGCGTGCTGCTGTACCTGCGCCAGGAAGGTCGCGGCATCGGCTTGATCAACAAGATCCGCGCCTACCGCCTGCAGGAAGCCGGTGCCGACACCGTGCAAGCCAACGAGCAGCTGGGCTTCAAGCCGGATCAGCGCACCTACGGCCTGGTGAAACCGATGCTGGAGCAATTCAACGTGAAAAGCTTACGCCTGATGACCAATAATCCGCGTAAGATCGATGCCATGACCAAACTGGGTGTGGAAGTGGCTGAACGGGTGCCGCTGCTGGTCAACCGCAACGCTTTCAACCAGTATTACCTGGATACCAAGGCCGCCAAGCTGGGCCACATGATGACGCCGCTGACCCCGGCGCCGGTGGAGGATGGCGCGCTGTAACGATTTAAGGACTGCATGAAAGTCATCAAGCTCGCCTCAACTCTTGCATTAACCTGGGCCTGCGCCGGCGCCGCGCTGGCGGGCCCGAATCCTCCCGCGGCCCAGCCGCCGGCCGCGTCTGCCACCGATGCGGCCAACGCCGAAACCGCCCCGCTGCCGCCGCCCTCCAGCGCGGCCCAGCACCTGTATGCCTCCGCCAAGAACGACATCCTGCAAGTGCGCTCGCTGCTGAAAAGCGGCCGCACGCAATCGTCGGTCGGTTCCGGTTTCTTGATTGGCACCAGCAATTTGGTGGTAACCAATTACCACGTGGTGTCGCAGTTCGCGCTTGATCCTGATACTTATGTCGGCGAATGGGTCGATACCAGCGGCCAGCGCGGCAATGTCGAGCTGCTGGCGGTCGACGTGCTGCATGACCTCGCCGTGCTGCGCGTCAATCGCAACGGCACCGGCTTCTTCAAGATGCCCGAGCAGCTGGCGCGCCTGACGCAAGGCCAGTATTTGTACTCGATGGGTAATCCGCTCGACCTCGGCTTCGCCATTTCCGAAGGCGCTTACAACGGCGTGATCGCCCGCAGTTTCTACGATCAGCTGATGTTCACCGGCCCGATCAACTCCGGCATGAGCGGCGGCCCCAGCGTGACGGCCGATGGCTCGGTGGCCGGCATCAACGTCTCCAAGCGCCTCGACGGTGAGCTGGTCAGCTTCCTGGTGCCGGGCCGCTACGCGCAAGACTTGCTGAAAAAAGTCGAAGCCCAGCAGAAAGCGCCAACCGACTTTACCGCCGTGGTAGCCGGCCAACTGCTGGCCCATCAAACGGCGATGGTCAACCAGCTGCTGTCCAGTCCCTTGAGCTTGAAGCCGATGGGGCCGTACCAGGTGCCGGTGCGCGAGTCCGAACAGATGCGCTGCTGGGGCCGCTCCAACGTCAAGGCCGACAAGCCATTCACCGTAGATGACGCCAGCTGCGCGATGGAATCGGCGATCTTTGTCAGCGGCTCGCTGCAAACCGGGCAGATCAGCATCCGCCATCAATTCCTGCGCGGCGTCAGCCTCGACAAGCTGCGCTTTGCGCAGCTGGCCAGCGCCTCGTTCAAGAACGAACACTTCGGCAGCAACAAGGATGCGCGCTTGACCGGCCCCAACTGCACCGAGGATTTCGTCAAGAACAAAGACCTGCCGCTGCGCGCCGTGCTGTGCGTGCGCGCCTACCGTAAATTCGCCGGCCTGTACGACTTCGCGCTGCTGACCGCCAGCACCGACCAAGGCTTGATGAGCTTGCAGAGCCGGGTCGATGCGCGCGGCGTGTCGTATGAAAACGGCTTGCGCCTGTCGCGCGTGTTCCTCGAATCCTTATCGTTGGCGTCGCAGAAACCGAAGAAAGGAGCGTCGAAATGAAGGCGCCCTACTTCGTTGAAATCCTGGCGCGCAATGGCGATGTGCTGCACCGGCACAAAGTTGCGCAGCTGCCGATCCGCATCGGCCGCAGCTACGATAACGAGATCATCCTCGACGACGCCCACAGCGCCGCCAGCCACGCGGTGGTGGAAACGGACCAGCACAACCAGATCGTGCTGCGCGACCTCGGCAGCAAGAATGGCACCATCTACAAGGGCCGCCGCCAAGCCAGCGTCACGCTCGACGGCGACACTGTGGTGCGCCTCGGCCACACGCGGCTGCGCGTGCGGCCTTACGATTTCCCGGTCGCGCCGGAGATTGCCGACACCACCATGCACGGCTGGGAAGGCGGCACGCCCGCCACCATTGGCCTGGTGCTGATCGCCTTGTTCAGCGTGCTGGAAACCTGGCTGGCCGATGTTGAACCGTTCGCGCTGATCCGCTACTTGCTGGTGCTGGCCTCCAGCCTGGCGGCGGGCTTGCTGTGGGCCGGCGTGTGGGCCTTGGCCAATCGCCTGTTCGGCAGCCATGCGCGCATGGGACGGCATCTGTTCATCCTTGGCAGCGCCCTGGCGACGGTGGGGGTGTGGCGCGCGGGCAGCGCCGTTCTGGCCTATGCCTGGTCGGCCGAATCGCTAACGCGCTACGGCAATCTGGTCACGCTGGCGATTGCCTGCGCGATGGTGTTCTTCCACCTGCTGACCATCAAGCCGCACCATCCGCGCCGCTTCCTGATTACCGGCTTGGTGATGCTGCTGGCTGGTTCAGGACTGATGGTGATGGCCAACCTGCAAAGCACCGGCCGCGCCGCCGATGAGCTCTACATGTCGGTATTGCTGCCGCCGGAAGTGCGGCATAGCGAGGAGCGCAACGTTGACCAGTTCATGGCCAACGCCGGCAAATTGAAAGCGGCGGTCGATGCTGCCCGCACGCAGGCCGTCAAAAACGGCGTCCCCGAAACCGAGGACGACGATGATGACGGCACGACCGATTAAGCCTGCTTTTTACGGCGGGCCGCGAAGCCGACCAAGCCCAGGCCTGCCACCAGCATGGCATAGGTTTCGGGCTCCGGCACGGCCGTGAGCACCACGTTGTCCAGCACTGCACCCGAGTAGCCGTCGCCGCCGACGCTGCTAAATTTCAGCAGTTGCGAGCCGGCCAGCGCGCCGGTGGTGAACGACAAGGTGTGCGTGGTCGGCGTGCTGGTGCCGGTGAACACGGTCTGCACGCCGTTCACATCCACCTCCACCGCCGTGTAGCCGCCGTAAGGATTGCGGCTCAAATCAAACGACAGGGTGTAGGTGGTGTAGGCGCTGTAGTTGAACGCCTGCGAAATCACGCCCGGCCCCGGCGTGCCCAGCATGTCCACGCTGGTGCTATTGGCGCCGATGGAGCCGTAGCTGTTCAGGATCAGGTCGATCGAGGTGCCGCCGATGGTCCAGTACGGAATGTCGAGCGAGCCGGCGCCGACCATGGTGTAGCCACCGTTCGGCACGTAGATCGAATAACTTTCGAAATCGCCGTTGTTGATGAGGTTGGCAGCCGAGGCGGCGCCACCGGCAAACAGGGTGGCAGCAATGGCGGCTTGGAGCAGACGGGTAGTTTTCATGGCGAGCGTTCCTGATGATGAGGGTGGGTCACTTCATTGTAGCCACTCATTTCAGAATCACAACACAAATTTCAAATTGACAAAATTTGTGAAATTAAAGCAACGCTCATCGTACCACTTGTCATTCAGGCCAACCGCGCAGAACTTGATCCACCACCTCTTGTAATTGCTTGCGGGTGGCCCCGGCGGCGGCCTGCACCGCCATGCCGTTGGAGACAGTCATCACATAACGCGCCATTTGGCTGGCGCAGAAGTCGGCCGGCAAATCGCCGTCCACCTTGGCCTGCTCGAAACGCTCACGCAGGCGCACCTCGGCGGCGGCGCGGCGCTCGATCAGGGAATTGCGAATAGGCAGCGCGTCATCGCTGCAGGCCAGCGCGCCGTTGATGACGAGGCAGCCGTGCGGTGCCTCTTCCTCGGTCTGAGCGTCGGCGTTACCGCGCAGGAAATGCTCGACCACGGCACGCGCGGTTTTGCGCTCCAGCGCAGCGTCGAATAATGGATCGTGAGTGGCGCCGTAGCGCTCCAGCGCCAGGCGGAACAAGTTCTCCTTGTTGCCGAACACGGCGTACAAGCTGGGGCGGTTCATGCCCATGGCCTCGGTCAGTTCGGGCAAGGAACTGCCTTCGTAGCCTTTCTCCCAGAACACCTTCATGGCCTTTTCCAGCGCGTTGTCCGCATCAAAGGTGCGCGGGCGGCCGATTTTTCGCTCTTTCATACCGATTGGTTAAAAATTCATTGACAAAATATTGTGCAGCGCACATTATGAACCGACCAGTAAAAAACTCAAGCATTTTTACCGATCCAAGGATTCTCCCATGCAAAATCAAAACACCGCGCTCCGCGAGGATGCGCCCGCCCCCACTCCTATTCCGCCGAAACATGGCTCGCCTTGGCTGGCCGTGTTGTCGGTGGCCATTGGCGCGTTTGCGCTGGTGACCACAGAATTCCTGCCGGTCGGCCTACTGCCGGCGATTGCCGCTGAACTCGGCGTAACCGAGGGCATCGCCGGCATGATGGTGACCGTGCCCGGCATCGTGGCTGCGCTGGCCGCCATCCTGGTCACCGTCGGCGTCGGCAAGACGGATCGCCGCTACGTGATCTGGGGGCTGACTGCAACGCTGGTGCTGTCGAATGCCATCGTGACGCTGTCGCACTCCTTCCCGCTGATCCTGTTCGGCCGCGCACTGCTCGGCATAGGCGTGGGCGGCTTCTGGGCCATCGGGCCGGCGCTCAGCACGCGGCTGGTGACGCCAGAAGCGGCGACACGCGCCACTGCGGTGGTGTTTGCTGGTGTGTCAGTCGGCACCGTGGCCGGCGTGCCGGCTGGCGCCTTCCTCGGTGAACTGTTCGGCTGGCGCACCGCTTTCGCGGCAGCCGGCGTGGTCGGCTTGCTGGTGCTGCTGACGCAGATGTACTTGCTGCCTAAGCTGCCGCCGGAAAAAGCCATCACCTTCCGCCAGTTGCCGGAGCTGCTGCGCGTGTCGAAAGCACGGCTGGGGATTTTGGCGACTGTACTGGTGTTCCTGGGCCAGTTCGCGGCATACACCTACATCACGCCCTTCCTCAGCCAAGTGACGCATTTGACTGCGACCACCATCAGCAGCTTGCTGCTGGCGTATGGTGCGGCTGGCTTCTTCGGCAATATGATCGGCGGCGCACTGGTGGCGCGCAGCGTGCGCACCTCGCTGATCGTTACCGGCATCACGCTGGGCGTGGCGATCGGCGCACTGCCACTGCTGGGCGCGAATGCGTGGGCGGCAACGGCGCTGGTGGTGCTGTGGGGCGTGGGCTTCGGCATGATGCCGATCTCGGTGCAGACCTGGATCTTCAAAGCGGCGCCGCATGCCATGGAAAGCGGCGGCGCGGTATTCGTCTCCATCGTACAGATTGCTCTGGCCAGCGGTGCGCTGGTGGGCGGTTTGACGGTCGATCACACCGGCGTGTGGGGCGCGATGGCGCTCGGCGGCGTGTTGGCCTTGGCGATGGCGGCGGTGATTGCCGTGTGGGCCAAGGATGACGGCCAGCCGTCAGTCAAGCTACACGCCGTGCATTAAAGCCGCACGCGGCGGTAAGCACCGAGGAACACCTCGGCTTCGCTGTCCGACAGCACCTTGATTTCGTCGCCGTGCCAAACGTAAAGGTATTGCTCGCCACCGAGGCGGTCAGTCAGTTTGGCGTTGACGAGGAAGCAGGTGCCGACAGGATAAATGCTCGTGTCGCTGAGGCGGCGCGAGCATTGCACATTGAGGTCGGTGGCGTAGGCTTGGTTGGACATCGGGCGAATCACGATTCGTCCACCCTCGTCCACCGACTCCACCGCCAATTGCCGATAAGCGTAAATATCACGCGCCATCTTCGTTCCCCAAAGCCGCTATCGTAGCAGAGACTGGACAAATTCCAGGAAGGCTTGCGTCTTCGCTGGCGGGTGGTGGCGCGATGGGTACAGCGCGTACAGTGGAAAGCGCTCGTCCGGCCACGCGGCCAGTACCGGAACCAGCGCACCGGAGCGTAACAGCGGCTCGACCGCGATGTCGATTACTTGCGCCAGGCCGTAGCCGGACAGCAGTACGCTCTCCATGGTGCCGGCGTCGTTGACGGTCATCTGGCTGCGCGGATAAACGATGATGACTTTGCCGCCGCGATGGAATTCCCAATCGAAGGGGCGCCCGGTGGCCGGGTTGCGGAAGTGGATGCAGACGTGATCCGGGCTTTCCAGATCGACCGGCTTTTTCGGCGTGCCGTGCTTGCGCAGATAGGCCGGCGTGGCGACGGTTAGCACCCGCGTGTCCATCAGCTTGCGGGCGATCAGCGATGAGGTTTGCGGTTGGCCGAGGCGGATGGCGAGGTCGAAGCCATCGCCCACCATGTCGCCCAAGTGGTCGCGGACAACCAAGTCCAGATCCAGCTCCGGGTGGCGCTTGAGGAAGCCTCCCAGTTTGGAGCCGAGCAGCAGCCGAGCGCTGATTGGATCGGCATTCACGCGCAGGCGGCCACGCACTTTTACAGCGCCCTCGCCTGCCGAGGCGACAGCTTCTTCCAATCCTGCCAGCAGCGGGCCTACCTGCGCGTAGAAGCGGCGGCCTTCGTCGGTTAGCGCAACCTTGCGCGTGGTGCGATCGAACAGGCGGATATTCAACCGCTCTTCCAGCTTGGCGATGGCGCGGCTGACGCCGGACTGTGACATATCCAGCGCTTCACCGGCGCGCACGAAACTGCCACTGTCCACGATGGCGGCCAGTATCCGCATGCCGTTCACTACCCGTTCGTCGAAAGCCATATATGCGGTTTAGTCATTAATGATATGCATCCCATGCTATCGGAGTATGGGACGGTTTGCAGCAAAATTCTCTTCATCGTTTATTCAAGGAGAACATCATGTATGCAATTACCGGGATTACCGGACAAGTTGGTTCGGCGCTGGGTCAGCAATTGTTGGCGGCAGGCTTGCCAGTGCGCGCGGTGGTGCGCGATGCAGCCAAGGGTGCGGCGTGGGCCGAGCGTGGTGCCGAAGTCGCAATAGCCGATGTCAATGATGCGGCGGCGCTGACGCAAGCCTTCCACGGCGCAGAAGCAGTATTCGTGCTGCTGCCGCCGACCTTCGATCCGAGCGTAGGATTTCCCGAAGCGCGGCGCAGCATTTCTGCCTTGCGTGAAGCACTGGCGACGGCGCGTCCTAAGCGGGTCGTGGTGCTGTCGACCATCGGCGCGCAAGCGACGCAGCCTAACCTGCTGAATCAACTCGGTATCATGGAGCGCGAACTTGGTGGGCTGGATCTGCCCATCACCTTCCTGCGCGCGGCGTGGTTCATCGAGAACAGCCTGTGGGACGTGCCAACAGCACGCGACGAAGGCCGTATCGCCAGCTTCCTGCAACCGCTGGATCGCCCGGTGCCGATGGTGGCGTGTGCCGATATCTCGACGTTGGCGGCAGAGCTATTGCAGCAAACATGGAACGGCGTGCGCGTGGTCGAACTAGAAGGTCCGGCACGCATCAGCCCTAACGACATCGCAGCCAGCTTCAGCCGCCTGCTCGGCCACCAAGTCGTAGCCGACGCAGTCCCACGCGAAACATGGGCAGAACTCTTTACCACGCAAGGCATGAAGAATCCGACGCCGCGCATGCAAATGCTGGACGGCTTCAACCAAGGCTGGATCGAATTCGAATCCACCTCCCGCAAAGGCGCCACCACACTAGACACCGCCATCGCCGCCCTGTTAGCGCGATAACTATTGATCTAGTCGAAGGACAGCTCAGAAAAGCAGGCTCAGGATGTCAGAACGATGTCCCGGGCCTGTTCTGTTTTCAGTGCCGCTTGAAGGATATCTTTAAGCCACTACACTGAAATGACTACCTACACGTGGGACGAAGCCAAGCGCCAATACAACCTGCGCAAGCACGGCTTGGATTTCGCTGATGCGCACGCCGTATTTGACTGGCATGCGTTCACGTATGAGGACACGCGCTATCACTACAGCGAGCGCCGTTATATTACGCTTGGATACCTTCAAGGCGTGGAGGTATCGATCGCCCACACGGAGGACAGTTATGGAATTCGAATCATCTCGTTCAGAAAAGCCAGCCGCCGAGAAAAACGGATATTACTTGCAGCCCAGTAAATGGGAGTCCGTGATGTCATTGCCGCCGGACGACATCGAATTTGACGACGACTGTCCTGAGTTGGATCTCCGCTACGCCATCGGCCCAGTCGTTCGCTTCAAAGGCAAGGTCGTCACTCCGCGACAGCGGCCAACCGGCCCGCATATACCCGAAGTGCTCGCCCTCATGAAAACACGCTCACCGCTAATACAAATGGAGCCCGAGATTCTCGGAGGGTTGCCCGTATTCAAGGACACCTTAGTGCCGATTAAGCGGATGTTTGATTGCCTGCTCACCGGTAAATCACTGGAGGACTTCCTGCGACATTATCCTTCGGTGCCGCGGGCCACTGCTGTCGCCGTACTAGCGAATGAAGCGACACTGTTTTATGAAGACATTAGTATCGTTATCGATGCTGTACCATTGACTTAATCAATACTCAGTAGATCACAAGAATGGAAACGAACATCCGCATTGGCATGAACTCCTGGATCATCAAAGATGGTAACTATGGAGATTTTTCCGTCGGGGACAAAAACACGTTTGCACTGGAATTCTGCGGCGGTGGTTTTACTAAGTCAGAGAAACGCGCTATCAAACTGGAACTCATCAAAAATAGCTGCTACCGATTTTGTGGAAAAGTAATCTATGTCCGGCCAAACGTATGGGTGATTGATGTTGGTGTTAAAGCCTTCTGGGAGAGCTCGCCGCCCGAGTTCATATCAGTTGGAGATTGGATCGAAGGCGAAATCTTCTTAGGGATAGATCCATTTTTCTACAAAGACTACTTGTACAAGGAAGATGGCATTCAGAATCTCTCTTACTCTTGGGCTATTAAGAGAATTGAGCGTAACGCCACGCCGTGGTTGATGACATTAAATCCGCGCGGTGGCAAACTGCTCACGCGGGATGACAGGCAAGAGCATTGGGTTGATACAAACTCGACTGATGCATGGGAGGATGATAACGGCCGAGCAGATTATGTTCTGCATGTCGAACTCTGTGACCTCTGATATGAAGTCATCCTCCCATAAAGCTTTAAGCCGCGATCAGCAGCGCGATGGATTCGGCGGCGATGCCTTCTTCGCGGCCCAGGTAGCCCAGTTTTTCGTTGGTCTTGGCTTTGACGTTGACTTGGCTGATGTCCACACCCAAGTCTTCCGCGATGTTGGCGCGCATGGTCATGATGTGTGGCGCCATTTTCGGACGCTGGGCGATGATGGTGCAGTCGATGTTGCCGATGCTGTAGCCGGTAGCTACCACGCGCTTGGCCGCTTCCTTCAATAGCTTGCGCGAATCGGCGCCTTTGAATTCGGGATCGGTGTCCGGGAAGTGTTTGCCGATATCGCCCAAGGCGGCCGCGCCTAAAATCGAGTCGGTGATGGCGTGCAGCAGCACGTCGGCATCCGAGTGGCCCAGCAGGCCGACGTGGTGCGGGATGTCGACGCCGCCGATGATCAGTTTGCGGCCTTCTACCAGCGCGTGGCAGTCGTAGCCTTGGCCGATGCGGAATGGGAGTTTGCTCATGTTTAGTCTTCCTTGTTAGCCAGGTACATTTCGGCGATGCGGATGTCGGCCGGCAGCGTTACTTTGAGATTTCGTGGATGGCCTTCGATCAAGCGCGGTGCGTAGCCGAGCATTTCGACTGCGCTGGCGTCGTCGGTGATGGCGTTGGCGTCCGGTGCGCTGCCCAGGGCGCGCAGCAGCAGCGCGTAGCTGAACATCTGCGGCGTTTGCGCCGACCACAGGCCGTTGCGCGGCACCGTCGCTGCACTGACGCTGACGCCATCGGCGCCCGGTGCGCTGCGCTTCATGGTGTCCACCACCGGCAAGGCAAGCAGGCCGCCGGCCGGATCGTCACCAACGCCTTCAATCAGGCGCTCGATCAGCGCCGCAGTCAGGCCGGGACGCGCCGCGTCGTGGACCATGACCATGTCGTCATCGGTGAGTTGGCCGTCAAGCGCGCGCAGGCCGTTCAACACGGAGTCCATGCGCGTCGCGCCACCACAGCGCAACACCGTTACGCCATCCAGATCGGCAGGCAGCACGGCATCGATCACGCCATCATCAGGGCTGACCACCACATAGGTATGCGCCACCAGCGGCGAAGCACGAAACGCATCCACCGCGTGGCGCAGCATCGGCTTGCCGCCAACGGTCAGATACTGTTTCGGCCCATTCGCCGCCATGCGCGCGCCGACACCGGCGGCTGGCAGCAATGCAAAATATCTCTTCATAATTCTCTTCACTTACGGCGGCGCGTGAGGATGTCCGCGATCTCGCCATTACATGCTTTGCCCAAGCGGTCGTATTCTTCCGGTGTGTCGATCTTGGCTTGCTCGATTTTGCCTTTCTCGAATTCGTCGCGGATGAACGGGAACCACGTGCTGTTAATTTCATGCTCCAGCGCCGACATCGCGGTGCCGGACGGCGCATACATCGGCTGGCCGGCGAAGCGCTTGTTCAGCGCATCCGTCACCACTTTCTCCACGCGCGCCAGGTTCTCCATGTAGGCCTTCAAGTGGCGCTGTTCGTGCGTGAGGATTTCGTTGTACGCGCAAGTACCCGGTGCAAACTCGTTGCCAACGTAGATCAGCACCGGCGAATAATTCAGCGTCACATCGACCTTCGGCGCGATGCACTCATAACCGCTAGGCGGATCTTGCAGCACCGGCCCATCCAGCTTGACCTTGTACAGCCCCTTGGTCACGGTCAGGCCCAAGGTCTGCATGCGGTTGTCCATATTGCCCGCCTTGGCGGTCAAGGCGCGGTATGGCAGCTGGTTGTTGATGGTGAAGCCGTTCTGCTTCGACGACAGCACGGACACGGTCTTGCTGATCGAATCCTCGCAGCGTATCTGGAACGGCGTGCGCTCCGCCGCCTGCACGCCGCCAACGGCCAGCAGGCTAACGAGCGCCAAAACGATTTTCATAGCTTCCAGTCGCCCGAGCGCAGTTTATCGAGCCAGAACACGCCGATCACGGTTTTCACGTCGGTGATTTTGCCCTCGCGTACCCATTCAAGCAGTTCGTCGATGGTGGCGGTGAAGGTCTCCAGGAATTCGCCTTCGTCCAAGCGGGAGGCACCAGCTTTCAGACCGCGCGCCAGGTACAGGTCGAGATGCTCGTCCGAGTAAGCAATCGCGTTATGGATCTTGGTGACGAACTGCCACTCGCCGCCGGTATAGCCGGTTTCTTCTTCCAACTCGCGCTTGGCGGCGACCAGCGGGTCTTCGCCCTTGTCGATTTTCCCGGCCGGGAACTCAATGAACACGTCGCGCAGCGGGTAGCGATACTGGCGCTCCATCAGCACCGTGCCGTCATCGAGCAGCGGCAGAATCACCACCGCACCGGGGTGCAGGATGTATTCGCGCGCGGTGCGCTTGCCGTCGGGGAGTTGAATCGTGTCGCGCTGGACTTTGAGGAAATGGCCTGCATAGACCAATTCACCGTCTACATGCGTTTCTTTGAGATTGTCCATCACTGCTCCACATCGTTGAAGAACGATAGTGTATCAGCCGTGGGCCTTGCGCAGATAGCGGACGATGAAACCGGGGAAACCCAGTACGAGGAAGGTGCAGGCGGAGATGGCGTAGAACTCCCACGTTTGCGGGAAGCGCGTGCCGATGTTGGCTTCAAGCGCGAAACCAACTGCGCCAACCACAAGGTACAGCGCCGTCATTTCCAGCAGCCGGATGAACAGCGGCTTGCGCTGCCATTTGGCGCCGACAATAGCGAATACCTTGTCGTTGAAGAACGGCAGGTTGGCCGCTGCGATAGCAATCGCAATGACCAACCAGCCGGCGATGGAGGTATCCATCAGGTAGCGAGCGTGACCTTGATGGCCGACAGGCAAGCTGCCAGCAGCGGGCCAGGCAGTACGCCCAGTGCTACGATCGCCAGACCGTTCAGGCTCAGCACCAGCTTCACATCGCCGTAAGCAGCCAGCGGGGTGTTGTCTTCCGGTTCATCGAACCAGATGTGCTTGATAACGCGCAGGTAGTAGAACGCGCCGATCAGCGAGAACATCACTGCGAACACGGTCAGCCAGATCTGGCCGGTGCCCAGCACCGAGTTCAGCACAGCGAACTTGGCGGCAAAGCCCATCATCGGTGGCACGCCGGCCAGCGAGAACAGCAGGATGGTCATCACCACCGCGAACCAGCCGCTACGCTTGCTCAGGCCTTTGAAGTCGCTGATGTTGTCGGCGTCGAAACCGGCGCGCGACAGCAGCATCAAGGTGCCGAAGGTGCCGACGGTGGTCAGCACGTAGGTGATCACGTAGTACATGGCGCCGCTGTACGCAGCAGCGATACCGGTACGGACGGTGGTGCCAGCCACGCCCGACAGCAGGCCCAGCAGCACGAAGCCGATTTGGGCGATGGTCGAGTAAGCCAGCATACGCTTGATGTTGGTCTGCGCGATCGCGGTGATGTTACCGATCGCCAGCGACAGCACAGCCAGCACCAGCAGCATTTGCTGCCAGTCGAATGCCAGCGGCAGCAGGCCTTCCACCAGCAGGCGGATGCAGATGGCGAAGGTAGCGATCTTCGGCGCGCCGCCCAGCAGCAGGGTCACAGCGGTTGGCGAACCGTCGTAGACGTCCGGTACCCACATATGGAATGGCACGGCGCCCAGTTTGAACGCCAGGCCAGCCACCAGGAACACGATACCGAACACCAGGATGGTCGGCTTGATGGTGCCGGCAGCCACAGCAGCCGAAACGCCACGGATATCCAGCGTGCCGGTCGCACCGTACAGCATCGACATGCCGTACAGCAGGAAGCCCGACGCCAGTGCGCCCAGGATGAAGTACTTCATCGCCGCTTCGGTCGCACGCACGTTATCGCGGCGCATCGCCACCAGCGCGTACAGCGACAGCGACATCAGTTCCACGCCCAGGTAGATCGACAGGAAGTTCGAGCCCGAGATCATGATCAGCTGGCCCAGCATGGCGAACAGCGCCAGCACGTAGAACTCGCCGCCCAGATTACCGGACAGCATGCCGCGGTCATCGGCGTACTGGCGCGAATACACCAGGGTCATGCCCACGGTCAGGTAGGTGAACAGTTTCAGCAGGTTAGCCATCGGATCCGATACGAACATACCGTGGAAGGTATAGACGGTCGTACCCGAAGCAAAGTCAGCGTAGCTGAGGCCGGCGCAAACCAGCAGGGTCAGCAGGGACAGCACGTAGGTGATCGAACGCTGCGCCTTGGACAGGAACATGTCGATCAACAGAATGGCAGAAGCGCCGATCAGCAGCGCGACCTCGGCATACGCCGGGATCAGGTTGACGGCCTCTTGTGGAATAGGTGTAGTCATTTATGTGTTTCCGTTCTACTTAAGGCAGCTTGCTATGTGCGACGTGCGCCAGCAGGTCAGCGACCGAGGTTTGCATCGTGTCGGTGAATGGTGCTGGGTACAGGCCCATGTACAACGTAGCGAGGGCCAGAATGCCCAGCATGAAGAATTCACGCTTGTTCAGGTCGACCAGTTCGGCCACGTGGTGATTGGCGACTTTACCGAAGATGACGCGCTTGGCCATCCACAGCGAGTAAGCTGCACCGAAGATCAGCGCCGTTGCTGCCAGCAGGCCGATCCAGAAGTTGTACTGGGTGGCGCCCAGGATCACCATGAACTCACCAACGAAACCGGAGGTTGCCGGCAGGCCGCAGTTGGCCATCGAGAACAGGATGAAGAAGGCGGCAAACTTAGGCATCTTGTTGACCACGCCACCGTAGTCGGCGATCTGGCGCGAGTGCGCCTGGTCGTACAGCACGCCGATGCACAGGAACATCGCGCCCGACACGAAACCGTGCGAGATCATTTGCATGATGGCGCCCTGCACTGCCATGTTGTTGAACACGAAGAAGCCCAGGGTGACGAAGCCCATGTGCGCGATCGACGAGTAGGCGACCAGCTTTTTCATGTCTTTCTGTACCAGTGCCACCAGGCCGACGTAGATCACGGCGATCAGCGACAGGGTAATCACGAAGCCCGACAGGTAGTGCGATGCATCCGGGGTAATCGGCAGCGAGAAACGGATGAAACCGTACGCGCCCAGCTTCAGCATGATCGCGGCCAGCACGGCGGAACCGCCGGTTGGCGCTTCCACGTGAACGTCCGGCAGCCAGGTGTGGACTGGGAACATCGGCACTTTCACGGCAAACGCCATGAAGAAGGCCAGGAAGATGAAGATCTGTTCCGTCATCGTCAACGGGGTCTTGTGCCAGTGCAGGATGTCCCAGCTACCGGTCTGGTTGTACAGGTAGACGATGGCAACCAGCGTCAGCAGCGAGCCGAAGAAGGTGTACAGGAAGAACTTGAACGACGCGTACACGCGGTTCTCGCCGCCCCAGATACCAATGATGATGTACATCGGGATCAGGGTCGCTTCAAAGAAGAAGTAGAACAGCAGGCCATCGGTCGCGGCAAACACGCCGATCATGATGCCCGACAGGATCAGGAACGCGCCCATGTATTGAGCGACGCGCTTCTGGATCACTTCCCAGGCCGAGATCACCACGATGATGGTGATGAAGGCGGTCAGCGGC
Organism: Duganella rivi; assembly: GCF_009857435.1. Classification (GTDB taxonomy): domain Bacteria; phylum Pseudomonadota; class Gammaproteobacteria; order Burkholderiales; family Burkholderiaceae_D; genus Rugamonas; species Rugamonas rivi. The sequence goes on along the minus strand of NZ_WWCK01000002.1, from coordinate 413,418 downwards.
ACGAACCACAGCGACAGGCCGTCGATACCCAGCGAGTACCAGATATTGAAGCGCTCGATCCACGGCGCTTTCTCGACGAACTGCATGCCGTGGGCGGCATTGTCAAAGTTGGTGATCAGCGGAATCGTCGCGCCGAAGCTGACGATCGAGCCGATCAGGGTCAGCACGCGGGTAAAGCCCGTGTTGCTGTCACGACCCGTAGCCAGCACGATCAGGCCGAAAACAATCGGGAGCCAGATCGCGAGGCTCAGGTACGGAGGTAGAGTAGATATGGTTGACTGCATCATGGTTATCGTTATCTCTTTGCGTATCAGCTAATTAAGCGTGCCAAAACGGCAGGAAGTAGACCAGGAACCCCAGAATGCCGAGGATCATGACAAACGCATAGTGGTAGATGTAACCAGTCTGCGCCAGGCGGGTCAGCGTCGAGAACCAACCAACCAGTTTGGCGCTGCCGTTTACCAGCAGGCCGTCGATCAGTTTCTTGTCGCCGAAGTTCCACAGGCCGTTACCCAGCAGGCGTGCGCCGCCGGCGAATACAGCTTCGTTGAACTTGTCCATGTAGTACTTGTTGTCCAGCAGAGTGTGCACGGCCTTGAACTTCTCGTAGAACCATGCAGGTACGCGTGGGTTGATCATGTAGCAGTAGTACGAAGCAGCCACACCACCGATTGCCAGCCACAGCGGCAGCGTCGTCAGCGAGTGGATCGCCATGGCCACAGGACCGTGGAACTCGTGTGCCAGTTCTTCCATTGCGTGGTGGTTTTCGCCGACGAAGATTACGCCTTTGAAGAAGTCACCGAACAGCATAGGACCGATAGCCAGGGCACCGATGATGACCGACGGGATCGCCAGCGCAACCAGCGGGAACCAGACCACGAATGGCGATTCGTGCGGTTTCTGGCCTGGGGCCAGGCCGTGGTGAGCGTGGTCGTCGTGGTCTTCGTCGTGGCCGTGGTCATCGTGACCGTGGTCGTCGTGCGCGGCAGCAGCCGGAGCGTGATGGTCATCATGGCCGTGAGCGTGGGCTTGGCCGAAGCGCTCTTTACCGTGGAAGACCAGGAAGTACATACGGAACGAGTAGAACGCGGTCACGAACACGCCAGCCAGTACGGCGAAGTGTGCGAAGCCGGCGCCAGCAATGTGGGTCTCGGCCACTGCTTCGATAATCGAATCTTTCGAGTAGAAGCCCGAGAAGAACGGCGTACCGATCAGTGCCAGCGAGCCCAGCAGAGAGGTGATCCAGGTGATAGGCATGTACTTGCGCAGGCCACCCATGTTGCGGATATCTTGATCGTGGTGCATACCGATAATGACCGAACCAGCGCCCAGGAACAGCAGTGCCTTGAAGAATGCGTGGGTCATCAGGTGGAATACGGCAACCGAGTAAGCCGAGCAACCCAGCGCCACAGTCATGTAGCCCAGCTGCGACAGGGTCGAGTAAGCCACAACGCGCTTGATGTCGTTCTGGATGATGCCCAGGAAGCCCATGAACAGCGCGGTAATCGAGCCGATCACGATGATGAACGACAGCGCGGTGTCCGACAGTTCGAACAGCGGCGACATGCGCGACACCATGAAGATACCTGCGGTAACCATGGTTGCCGCGTGAATCAGCGCGGAGATCGGGGTTGGGCCTTCCATCGAGTCAGGCAGCCATACGTGCAGTGGGAACTGCGCCGATTTACCCATCGCGCCGATGAACAGGCAGATACAGGCAACGGTCAGCAGCATCCAGTCGGTGCCCGGCAGGGTCAGTGCGGCCAGCGCTTCGCGCTTGGCAAACACTTCCTGGTAGTTCATCGAACCAGCGTAAGCCAACAGCAAGCCGATACCCAGGATGAAGCCGAAGTCACCCACACGGTTGACCAGGAAGGCCTTCATGTTGGCGAAGATCGCGGTTGGACGGGTGTACCAGAAGCCGATCAGCAGGTAGGACACCAGGCCCACTGCTTCCCAGCCAAAGAACAGCTGCAGGAAGTTGTTCGACATCACCAGCATCAGCATGGAGAAGGTGAACAGCGAGATGTACGAGAAGAAGCGGTTGTAGCCCTCGTCTTCCGCCATGTAGCCGATGGTGTAGATGTGCACCATCAGCGACACGAAGGTCACCACGCACATCATCATCGCCGACAGCGAATCGATCTGGAAGCCGACTTCCATTTTCATGCCGGCCACGGTCATCCAGTTGTAGATGGTGCCGTTGAAGGTTGCGCCATTCATTACGTCATTCAGCGTGAACGCCGAGATGATGAATGCCACCAGCACGCCCAGGATGGTCGCCGCGGTTGCGGTCTTGCGACCGACCACGTTGCCGAAGAATTTAGTTCCCAGCAAGCCGGCCACTGCCGCGCCCGCGAGGGGCGCCAGTGGAACGGCTAGCAAGAGATTAGCGTTAAGTGTACCCGCCATGATGAACCTTAATCGTTATTTTTCGGAGGTTAAAACTTAGCCCTTCAGGCTATCCAGGTCTTCTACGTTGATGGTGTCCAGGTTACGGAACAGCACCACCAGAATCGCGAGGCCGATTGCCGATTCGGCAGCAGCAACGGTCAAGATAAAGAAGACAAAGATCTGCCCTGCCGCATCACCGAGGTAATGCGAGAACGCGATGAAGTTCATGTTCACTGCCAGCAGCATCAGTTCGATGGCCATCAGCAGGATGATGATGTTCTTGCGGTTCAGGAAAATACCAACGATCGAGATCGCGAACAGGATCGCGCCCAGAACGAGGTAGTGAGCCAGGGATAAAGTCATGGTGCCTCCTTAACTTCAGTTTCGGCCGCGCCGCGCGTGGTGACCGGGTCGATCTTGACGATCTTCAGGCGGTCATTGCGCTTGACGCGCACGGCGTCGGCTGGGTCGAAGTGTTTGGTGTCCTTGCGCTTGCGCAGGGTCAGCGCTACAGCAGCAATAATCGCGACCAGCAGGATGGCGGCGGCGATTTCAAAGCCGTAGATGTATTTGGTGTAAATCAGGATGCCCAGTTCCTTGGTGCCGCCGATGTTGGCGGTAGCCGCAGGACGCGGGTCGAACGACAGGAACGAGCGCCACAGCACGGCAGCCATTTCCAGCACGATCACCACGCCAACCAGCGAAGCAACCGGCAGGTAGCCCCAGAAGTTTTCGCGCAGCTTGTCGGTGTCGATATCGAGCATCATCACCACGAACAGGAACAGCACCATCACGGCGCCGACGTAGACCAGTACCAGCACGATGGCCAGGAACTCGGCCTCCAGCAGCATCCAGATGCCGGCGGCGTTGAAGAACGCCAGCACCAGGAACAGTGCCGCATGCACCGGATTACGGGCCGTAATTACGCGCGTCGAGGCCAATACCATGATGGCCGCGAAGACGTAGAACAAAATAGTTTTAAATTCCATAACTAACCCAAGAGACGTACAGTTTGTTGATCAAATCGCTGTTGCGGGCCTCACCGAAGTTCGGCCCGCGTTTCGTCAGCGATAAGGAGCGTCCGCTGCGCGGGCTGCGGCGATATCGTTTTCGTAACGGTCGCCGACGGCCAGCAGCATCTCTTTCGTGTAGTACAGATCGCCGCGTTTTTCGCCGTGGTATTCCAGCACGTGCGTTTCAACGATCGAATCAACCGGGCACGATTCTTCGCAGAAACCGCAGAAGATGCACTTGGTCAGGTCGATGTCGTAACGCGTGGTACGGCGCGAACCGTCGTCGCGCTGTTCCGATTCGATGGTGATCGCCATCGCCGGGCACACTGCTTCGCACAGTTTGCAAGCGATGCAGCGCTCTTCGCCATTTGGGTAGCGGCGCAGCGCGTGCAGGCCGCGGAAGCGAGGCGACATCGGGGTCTTCTCTTCCGGGTACTGCACCGTGATCTTGCGCGAGAACATGTACTTGCCCGTCAGCGCCATCCCTTTGATCAGCTCGGTCAGCATGAAGCTGCCGACGAAATCTTTTAATCGTTCCATTTTCTCTATTCCTTACTTCCAGATATTCCAGGAGGTCTGCATCCAGCCTGCCACGATCACCAGGTACACCAGCGTCAGTGGGATGAATACTTTCCAGCCCAAGCGCATGATCTGGTCGTAACGGTAGCGAGGGAAAGTACCGCGCACCCAGATGAAGACCGACACCAGGAAGAACGCTTTCGCGAACAACCAGAAGAAGCCACCGAAGCCGCCCCAGAATTCGAGGAAGGCAAACGGCGCCGACCAGCCGCCCAGGAACATGATGGCGCCCAGGGTTGCGATCAGGATCATGTTGGCGTATTCGGCCAGCATGAACATGGCGTAGGCCATGCCCGAGTATTCAACCATGTGGCCCGCAACGATCTCGGACTCGCCCTCCACCACGTCGAATGGGTGGCGGTTGCACTCTGCCAGGCCGGAGGTCAGGTAGACCACGAACAGCGGCAGCAGCGGAATCCAGTTCCACGACAGGAAGTTCAGGCCGTTGTCGGCGCCGAAGCCCTTCTGCTGGCCTTGGACGATGTCGATGAAGTTCAGCGAACCGGACACCATCAGCACCACCACCAGCACGAAGCCCATGGCGATCTCGTACGAGATCATCTGTGCCGAGGCGCGCATTGCGCCCATGAAGGAGTACTTCGAGTTCGAGGCCCAGCCGGCGATGATGATGCCGTAGACTTCCATCGAGGTGATCGCCATCAGCAGCAGCAAGCCGGCGTTGACGTTAGCCAGCACTGCTTCAGGGCCGAACGGCACCACTGCCCAGCATGCCAGTGCCGGCATGATGGTCATGATCGGGCCGATCACGAACAGGCCAGGGTTAGCCTTGGCCGGGGTAATGATCTCTTTGAACAGCAGTTTCAGCGCGTCAGCGATCGGCTGCAGCAGACCCATCGGGCCGACGCGGTTAGGGCCGACGCGGATCTGGATCCAGCCGATGAACTTACGTTCCCACAGGGTCAGGTATGCAACCAGACCCATCAGTGGCAGCAGCACCACGATGATGCGGATCAGGGCCCAGACGGCTGGCCAAACCGGCGCCAGCACGCTGGTCGCGCCCAGGGTATTGATGGTATTGACGAATTCAGGCAGAGCCATTATTTCACCTCTCCTGCTTTTTCTACGGTGATGGAACCGAACATGCCGCCCAGTGCCGAGGTCGATGCGTGAGCAGCGGCCACGCGCACGGCGTTGGCTGGCAGTTTGGCGTCAACAGCGGCGACCAGGATCGCGCTGCCGGAACCTTGGGTGACTTTGACCTTGTCGCCAGCGGCAACACCCAATTGCTGCGCCAGGGTGGTCGACAGGTGCGCTTGAGGCGCAGCCGCATCGGCCATCTTCTGCAGCGACTCGGCGCGGCGCACCACGGCGTCGGCAAAGTAGATCGGTACATCAGCGATACGTTCGGTGCCGGTCGACACGGAAGTGGCTGCGGTCAGCGCAACTTTGCTGACGTTGTTCAGCTTGCCCGACAGGTCGGTCACGCCGGCGCCGATGACTTCGTCGCGGATCGCTTCCGAGGTGTCGTAGTCGAAACCGCTCAGGCCGAGGATGTTGCCCAGTACGCGCAGCACTTTCCACGCAGGACGGGTTTCCAGCAGCGGCTTGACGGTGCCGTTGAAGCTTTGTGCGCGGCCTTCGGCGTTGACGAAGGTGCCCGAGGTTTCGCTGAATGGCGAAATCGGCAGCAGCACGTCGGCGTAGTCCATGCCGTGCTTGTAGGCGGACATCACAACCACCATCTCGGCTTTTTTCAGCGCGGCGACGGCGGCTTGCGGGTTGTACGCGTCCAGTTCCGGCTCGGCGTTCAGCAGCAGGTAGGCTTGCTTAGGCTCGGTGAAGGCTGGCGCCTTGCCGCCGTTGGCGTTGACGATGTAGGAACCAACGGTGTTGGCCGCTTCGGTCAGGTAGCCCAGCTTGGCGCCGGTTTGCTCAGCGATCCACTGTGCGGCTGCGTGCAGCGCGGCAGCTTGTGGGTGCTGGGTTGCAGCGTTGCCCAGGAACACGCCCTTGTTCTCGCCCGACAGCAGCGATGCAGCGATCGCGGTAGCCGCGTCCGAAGCTTGTACGCCTTCGAAGCCGGCAGGAGCTGCCACTTCTTTGGCTTTCGCTACGGCCACCACCACTTGCGACAGCGCCGACAGCCACTCCGATGGAGCAACGATCATCTTGTTGGCGACGTTCATCAGCAGGTCGTCGTCGGTTGCGTGCAGGATCGACAGCTTGGCGCCGCCCTTCACTGCGGTACGCAGACGCGTGGCCAGCAGCGGGTGATCTTTGCGCAGGAACGAACCGATCACGAAAGCGCGGTTCAGCGCGCCGAATTCGGTGATCGACATGCCCAGCCATGGGGTTACGTCCAGCGAGAAATCGCTTTGACGCAGGCGGGTTTCCACGCTGTCCGAACCCATGGCGCGGGTCAGCTTTTGCAGCAGGTGCAGCTCTTCCAGCGTCGAGTGCTGGGTAGCGACCGATGCCAGTGCGTTGGCGCCGTGTTCGTGCTTGATGTTTTTCAGGCCGTGCGCCACGTATTCCAGCGCGGTCTGCCAATCGACTTCTTTCCACTCGCCGCCCTGCTTCAGCATTGGCTGGGTCAGACGGTCGGCGGTGTCCAGACCTTCGTACGAGAAGCGGTCCTTGTCGGAAATCCAGCACTCGTTGACGGCGTCGTTTTCCAGCGGCAGCACGCGCTTGACCTTGCCGCCTTTAACCTGAACGATCAGGTTGGCGCCGAGGCCGTCGTGCGGCGAGACCGATTTACGGCGCGACAGTTCCCAGGTACGGGCGCTGTAGCGGAATGGCTTCGAGGTCAGTGCGCCCACTGGGCACAGGTCGATCATGTTGCCGGACATTTCCGAGTTCACGGTCTGGCCGACGAACGCGGTGATTTCCGAGTGTTCGCCGCGGCCGATCATGCCCAGTTCCATCACGCCGGCCACTTCCTGGCCAAAGCGTACGCAACGGGTGCACTGGATGCAGCGCGCCATCTCTTGCATCGAGACCAGCGGGCCGGCATCTTTAGGAGCTACCACGCGCTTGTCTTCTTCGTAGCGCGATTCGCCCTTGCCGTAGCCCACTGCCAAGTCTTGCAGTTGGCACTCGCCGCCCTGATCGCAGATCGGGCAGTCCAGCGGGTGGTTAATCAGCAGGAATTCCATCACCGACTTCTGTGCCTGTACGGCCTTGTCGGAAGCGGAACGCACAATCATGCCTGCCGAGACCGGCGTTGCGCATGCTGGCAAAGGCTTAGGCGCCTTTTCCACTTCGACGAGGCACATACGGCAGTTTGCTGCGATCGACAATTTCTTGTGATAGCAGAAGTGCGGAATGTAGGTTCCCAGTTTGTTGGCGGCGTCCATCACCATGCTACCAGCAGGGACTTCGACTTTTTTGCCGTCTATTTCGATTTCAACCATGGTGATCGTTACCTGTGACGCTTAGATATAAGCGGGCACGCAGCATTGCTTGTGCTCGATATGATGTTCAAATTCTTCGCGGAATTGCTTGATGAACGCACGCATAGGCATTGCTGCCGCGTCGCCCAGCGCGCAAATCGTGCGGCCCTGGATGTTGTCGCAGATCGAGTTCAACACGTCCAGATCCGACTTGCGGCCCTGACCGTTTTCGATACGGTGGATCATGCGGTACATCCAGCCGGTGCCTTCACGGCATGGGGTGCACTGACCGCACGACTCTTCAAAGTAGAAGTAGGCCAGGCGTTCCATCGCCTTGACCATGCAGCGGGTTTCGTCCATGACGATGACCGCGCCCGAACCCAGCATCGAACCCGCTTTCGCGATCGAATCGTAGTCGAGGTCGGTTTGCATCATGATCTCGCCGCGCACCACTGGAGCGGACGAACCGCCAGGGATGACTGCCTTGATCTTTTTACCGCCGCGCATGCCGCCTGCCAGTTCCAGCAGCTTGGCAAACGGGGTGCCCAGTGGAACTTCGTAGTTGCCTGGACGCTCAACGTCGCCCGAGATCGAGAAGATCTTCGAGCCGCCGTTGTTTGGACGGCCAATCGCCAGGTACTTCTCCGGGCCCATGTTCAGGATGAACGGAACCGCAGCGAAGGTCTCGGTGTTGTTGATGGTGGTCGGCTTGCCGTACAGGCCGAACGACGCAGGGAACGGCGGCTTGAAGCGCGGCTGGCCTTTTTTGCCTTCCAGCGATTCCAGCAGCGCGGTTTCTTCGCCGCAGATGTAGGCGCCGTAGCCGTGGTGCGCGTGCAGCTGGAAGCTGAACTCGCTGCCCATGATCTTGTCGCCCAGGAAGCCGGCAGCGCGTGCCTCTTCCAGCGCTTCTTCAAAGCGGGTGTACACCTCGAAGATTTCGCCGTGGATGTAGTTGTAGCCGACGGTGATGCCCATGGCGTACGCGCCAATGGCCATGCCCTCGATCAGCGCGTGCGGGTTGTAGCGCAGGATGTCGCGGTCCTTGAAAGTGCCTGGTTCGCCCTCATCTGAGTTACATACCAGGTACTTCTGGCCCGGGAACTGGCGCGGCATGAAGCTCCACTTCAGGCCGGTAGGGAAACCCGCGCCACCACGGCCGCGCAGCGACGACGCTTTGAGGTCGGCGATGATTTGTTCCGGGGTGATTTTTTCTTCGATGATACGGCGCAGTGCGCTGTAGCCACCGCGCTTGACGTAGTCTTCCAGGTGCCAGTTATCGCCATTCAGGCCGGCCAGGATGACGGGATCAATGTGTCGGTCGTGGAGTGACGTCATTTCTTCAATTCCTCCACCAGGGAGTCGATCTTATCGTTGGTCATGAAGCTGCACATGCGGTGGTTGTTCACCAACAGCACCGGTGCGTCGCCGCAGGCGCCCATGCACTCGCCTTCCATCAGCGTGAACTCGCCGTCTTCCGTGGTGTCACGGTAGTCGATGCCCAGCTTCTGTTTCAGGTGGTGCGCCGCGCGCTCGCCGCCCGACAGGGCGCAAGGCAGGTTGGTGCACACGGTGATCTTGTGCTTACCAACCGGCTTCAGGTTGTACATATTGTAGAAAGTCGCGACTTCCTGCACGGCGATGGCCGGCATGCGGATGTAGTCGGCCAGTTCCTGCATGGTTTCAGGCGAGACCCAGCCCAGTTCAACCTGGGCGTGCGCCAGCGCGGCCATCACGGCCGATTGGCGCTGATCGTCTGGGTACTTGGCCAGCTCGCGATCGATTTTTTTGTAGCACTGCTCAGATAACAACATTCTTTTGCCTCTCGGACTTAGCGGTCAATACTGCCGAACACGATGTCTTGCGTGCCAATGATGGTCACAGCGTCGGCAATCATGTGGCCACGCGCCATTTCATCCAGCGACTGCAAGTGTGCGTAGTCTGGAGCGCGCAGTTTCACGCGGTATGGCTTGTTAGCGCCGTCGGACATCAGGTAGACGCCGAATTCGCCCTTCGGATGTTCCACCGCTGCGTAAGCTTCGCCTGGAGGCACGTGGAAGCCCTCGGTGAACAGCTTGAAGTGGTGGATCAGCGATTCCATGTTGGTCTTCATGTCCACGCGGTTAGGCGGGGCAACCTTGCGGTTGCTGGTCATGACCGGACCTGGATTGTTACGCAGCCATTCAACGCACTGCTTGATAATCTTGTTCGACTGGCGCAGTTCTTCCACGCGGACCAGATAGCGGTCGTAGCAGTCGCCGTTGGTGCCGATAGGAATATCGAAGTCCATCAGGTCGTACACTTCGTACGGCTGGTGCTTGCGCAAGTCCCACTGGATGCCCGAACCGCGCAGCATGGCGCCGGTGAAGCCCATCGCCAGTGCATCTTCCGGCGCCACCACGCCGATGCCAACGGTACGCTGTTTCCAGATACGGTTGTCGGTCAGCAGGGTTTCGTATTCGTCTACGTAGGTCGGGAAACGGTTGGTGAAGGCTTCGATGAAGTCCAGCATCGAACCTTGACGGTCTTCGTTGAGCTTGTCGATGGCCTTGGCCGAACGGATGATCGATGGCTTGTGCTGCGGCATTGCATCCGGCAGGTCGCGGTAGACGCCGCCCGGACGGTAGTAAGCCGCGTGCATCCGCGCGCCCGACACTGCTTCGTAGCAGTCGAACAGGTCTTCGCGGTCGCGGAAGCAGTACAGGAACGGGCCCATGGCACCGACGTCCAGCGCGTGCGCGCCCAGCCACATCAGGTGGTTCAGGATACGGGTCATTTCGTCGAACATCACGCGGATGTATTGCGCGCGCAGCGGCACGTCGATACCCAGCATTTTTTCGATGGCCATGACGTAGGCGTGCTCGTTGCACATCATCGACACGTAGTCCAAGCGGTCCATGTACGGCACCGACTGCAGGTAGGTCTTCTGTTCCGCCAGCTTCTCGGTGCCGCGGTGCAGCAGGCCGATGTGCGGGTCGGCACGCTGGATCACCTCGCCGTCCAGCTCCAGCACCAGGCGCAGCACGCCGTGCGCGGCCGGGTGTTGCGGGCCGAAGTTCAGGGTGTAGTTTTTAATTTCTGCCATGTTCTTACTTCCCGTAGTTTTCTTCGCGGATCACGCGCGGCACGTTTTCACGCGGCTCGATCGTGACCGGCTGGTAGACCACGCGCTTTTGATCGGCGTCGTAGCGCATTTCGACGTAGCCCGACACCGGGAAGTCTTTGCGGAACGGGTGGCCGATGAAACCGTAGTCGGTCAGGATGCGGCGCAGGTCGTTGTGGTTTTCGAACAGGATGCCGAACATGTCGAACGCTTCGCGCTCGTACCAGTTGACCGCGCGCCACAGCGGGGTCACGGACGGCAGCAGCGGCATGTCGTCGTCGGCGCAGAATGCGCGCACGCGCACGCGCCAGTTGTTCTTCACAGACAGCAAATGGACGACTGCAGCAAAACGCTGGCCGTCCCATGCACCGTCACCGTAGTTCAGGTAGTCCACGCCGCACAGGTCGATCAGCTGATCGAAGCCCAGCGATTTGTCGTCGCGCAGCGTTTGCATCACGCCGTAGTAGTCGGCGGCCTTCACCGTCAAGGTGATTTCGCCCAGCGCAACGACCGTAGTAACGCGATCGCCCAGGGCAGTGCCGAGGGCGGTTTGGAGTTTTTCCAGATGAGTAGTCATTTCTTGTAGCGCCCCCGTTAGCGTGCGATGGTGTTGGTGCGCTTGATCTTGTTCTGCAGCTGCATGATGCCGTACAACAGGGCTTCAGCAGTTGGAGGACAGCCTGGCACGTACACGTCGACCGGCACGATGCGATCGCAGCCGCGCACGACGGAGTAGGAGTAGTGATAGTAGCCGCCGCCGTTGGCGCAGGAACCCATCGAGATGACCCAGCGCGGCTCTGGCATCTGGTCGTAGACCTTGCGCAGTGCCGGGGCCATCTTGTTGCACAGCGTGCCGGCCACGATCATCACGTCGGATTGACGTGGCGATGGACGGAACACCACGCCGAAGCGGTCCATGTCGTAACGGGCTGCGCCCACGTGCATCATTTCGACTGCGCAGCAGGCCAGACCGAACGTCATCGGGAACATCGAACCCGTACGCGCCCAGTTGATCAGCTTGTCGGCCGAGGTGGTGATGAAACCTTCGTTTAATACGCCTTCAATAGCCATGGCTTATTCCCAATCAAGGGCACCTTTCTTCCAGATATACCAAAAACCGACCACGAATTCGGCGATGAACACCATCATCGTCACGAAACCCTGCCAGCCCAGTTCGCGCATGGATACGCCCCAAGGGAAGAAGAATGCCGTTTCCAGATCGAACAAAATAAAGAGAATCGCGACGAGGTAGTAACGCACGTCGAATTTCATGCGCGCGTCTTCGAACGCTTCGAAGCCGCATTCATACGGGGAGAGTTTTGCTGCGTCAGGCTTTTTAGGACCAAGGATGTGGCCCAGAACTTGGGGAGCGATACCTACGCCGAGACCGACGAGGATGAACAAGAGAACGGGGAGATAATTTTCGAGGTTCACGATTGATGAGCTTATGTTGAACGGTCAGTTGAAAGGACACATCGCGGTGTTTTGCGGTGCGCTTAACGTTCGCCCCAATCGTATTACTGAAGACCAGGATCGAACGACACATCCTCGTAAAAAAGCCAGCTTGGTACCACCCTTGCTGGCCTATATTCTGGTGCCGACGACGAGACTCGAACTCGTACAGCTTGCGCCACTACCCCCTCAAGATAGCGTGTCTACCAATTTCACCACGTCGGCATAAGGCCGTTATTTTACTTCGTTTTTACGCGGTTGTTAATGCCGTATTGCGTCAAAACAAGAAGAAAAACGATAAATCTTTTAATTATTTTGCTGCTCACTAAGATACTGCCAAAACATTGAGCAAACAACTTAAAAAATTATCAACAACGACGAATTTACTACAAGATTATATTACTTTGGGATCGAGTTTGCAGGCGCCGGTGCCGAAGCAGCTGGCGCGGCCGGCGCAGCAGGTGCGCTTGCTGGCGCGGCAACTGGTGCTGCCGGTGCTGCCGGGATCGCCTTATCCATCACACCGCCGCTCACATTATTAACCTGGTGGGTGGTGATGTACGACAGGGCCAGGGTGGCGCTGAAGAAGATCGCCGCTGCCACGCCGGTCGACTTGGACATGAAGTTCGAGGAGCCGGTGGCGCCAAACAGGCTGCCGGACGCGCCGGAACCGAAGGCCGCACCCATGTCGGCGCCCTTGCCGTGCTGCAACAACACCAAGCCGATAATGGCGATAGCCGAAATGACCTGCACTACGATAACCAGATTGAACAAGCTGCCCATGTTATTCCATTCCAAAATAAAAGTTTTGTATCGTTTTGTTTCTACTGCTTTATACGGCCTGAATAATCCCGAGAAAATCAGTCGGATTTAAAGCTGCACCGCCAATCAAGCCGCCGTCAATATCCGGCTGAGCCATCAATTCTTTTGCATTCTCCGGCTTCATGCTGCCGCCGTAGAGAATCTGCACATTTTGCGCTACTGCCGCATTTTTCTGCGCCAGGCGGGCACGCAGGAATTGGTGCGCCGCCTGCGCGATTTGTGGCGTGGCAGTTTTGCCGGTGCCGATCGCCCAGACTGGCTCGTAAGCCAGCACCACTTTCGCCACTTGCTCCGGCGTCAATACATCGAGCACCGCCTGCAGCTGGCCGCAGATCACTGCCTCGGTCTCCCCTGCTTCGCGCTGCGCCAGCGTTTCGCCGAAGCATGCTACCGGGGTCAGACCGGCAGCCAGAGCCGCCACCACCTTTTGCGCCACCAGCTCGCTGCTCTCGCCATGGTAGGCGCGGCGCTCCGAGTGGCCGCACAACACATATTGTGCGCCGAAGTCCAGCAGCATCGCTGCCGATACTTCACCAGTGTACGCGCCACTGGCGTGAATAGATACGTCTTGCGCCCCCCACGCCACCGCAGTGCCCTCCAGCTCGGTTTGCGCCTGCGCCAGATACGGCGCCGGCACACACACCGCGCAGTCCGCGCCAAAATCGTTCAAGCCGGCAACAATGCCGGACAGCAGTGCCGTGTTACCGGCGCGGCTGCCGTTCATTTTCCAGTTACCGATTACGAGTTTGCGACGCATAGCTAGCCTAAAAATTAATCAACCCGCCATTTTACCGCGCCAAAAATGGCCGGGTCAAACAGGCAAAGCGAATCCCCGGCTAGCAAAAACCGTAAATTTACTACGCATTTTACAACGAAATGCCTATCAAATCACCTGTAACATGATTTTCCCGACGTGCGAGCTGCTCTCCATGAGCGCGTGCGCGGCGGCCGCCTGCTCCAGCGGGAAGACGGTATGGATCACCGGCTTGAGTTTGCGCTCGGCCATCATCGGCCAGACTTTCTCTTTGAGCTTGCGCGCGATCTCGCCCTTGAATTCGGCCGAGCGCGGACGCAAGGTGGAGCCGGTTACGGTCAGCCGGCGGCGCAGCACCTGCCCCATGTCCAGCGTGGCCTTGCCGCCGCCCAGGGTGGCGATGATGGCGATGCGGCCATCGTCTGCAAGGCAGGAAAGCTCGCGTGGCAGGTAGTCTCCGGCCACCATGTCCAAAATGACATCGACGCCGCGGTCGTTGGTGAGCGACTTGACCACGGTGCCGAAATCCTCGGTTTTATAGTTGATGCCGCGCTCGGCGCCGAGCGCCACGCAGGCCGCGACCTTGTCGTCGCTGCCTGCGGTGGCGAACACCCGGTGGCCCATCGCGGACGCCAATTGGATGGCCGTCACGCCGATGCCGGAGCTGCCGCCCTGGACTAGTAAAGTTTCACCGGCGGACAGTTTGGCACGGTCAAAAACGTTGCTCCAGACTGTGAAGTAATTTTCCGGGATTGTGGCCGCTTCCAGCATCGACCACCCTTTTGGCACCGGTAAAACTTGCTGCACCGGCGCAACAACGTACTCGGCATAGCCGCCGCCCTGCACCAAAGCGCAGACATGGTCGCCGATATCGAGGGTGGTGTAATCGAGGTCGCCGTCGACAATTTCGCCGGCCACTTCGAGGCCGGGGATGTCGGAAGCACCCGGCGGCGGCGCGTAATTGCCCATGCGCTGGAACACGTCAGGCCGGTTGACGCCGGCTGCATGTACTTTAATCAGCACTTCGCCGGCTTTGACTACCGGCATCGGGCGTTCGCAGAGTTTCAGGACATCGGCCGGGCCGGGTTGGGTGATTTCAATCGCGCGCATAATCGCCTTTCAAGGAAAGTACGATTTTACCCCGCTCGGCGATCCGTCGCGGGGGTATCAGCCGCCGCCAGTCCGGGACTTCTGAGGTAGCGGAGTATTAACCCGCCACGCGGCCGACAAGGCCTGCCCTTCCTCAATCTGCTCCGGCGTCAGGCTCTTGAGCACAATCGCGCGCTGTTCGGCCGCGTTGGCCGAGCCGCCGGCTGCCGCCAGATTCCACAACATATAGGCAATCACGTTATCCTGCGGCATGCCGCCGATGTGGTAGCGATACATCAGCCCCAGCACCTGCTGCGCATCCGGGTGGCCCTGCTCGGCCGCCTTGCGGAACCACGACACCGCCTGCTTGTGATCCTGAATCACCGCATTGCCGGTGTAATACATCGCGCCCACCACATACTGCGCATCGGCCTTGCCCTTGAGCGCGGCCTTGCGGTGCCATTCCAGCGCTGTCTTGTAATCCTGCGGCACGCCGCGGCCCATGTAATACATCAGGCCCATCAAATGCTCGGCATCGGCATTGCCGGATTGCGCCAGCGGCCGGATTTCCTTCAAGGCTACTGCGTAATTCTTGCTGTTGTAGGCCGTGGCGCCCTCGGCAAAGCCGGCCATGGCGGCCTGCTGCCAGCCTAGTGCGATCAGCATCGCTAGTATGATTTTTTTCATCGCTTTTATTTCCAGCTGACTTTGCCCAGTCCATCAACGCTGACGTTGCGGTTCAAAGGCTTGCCATACACAATGACCGATCCAAGGCCGCTCAGGTTCAAGGTGGCGTTGGTCTTGGCCGTGACAGTGGCGTTGCCCAAGCCGCTCAGCTCGACATTGACCGACTCCGCCTGGAACTGCTGCGCATTCAGGCCGCCGACACCGCCCAGGCTGGCCCTGAGCAGCTTGCTGCGCCCGCCCAGCGTGATGTAGCCGGCGCCGCGCAAGTCCAGGTCGACGTGGTCATTTTCGCTGATCCACAAATTCATGCTGCCAACGCCGCCCAGATTCGCCTTCAGCGAGCGGTAATCGCACACCACTTTCATGCTGCCGGCGCCGTCCATGGTCAGCTCCAGCTCCTCGCCGCTGAAGCCGTTGATCTCGGTCGCGCCCACGCCCTCCGATACTACCTCGCGCAGGTTGGGCAACACCAGCTCGGCGCGGGTGGTGGAGCGCCCTACTTTCACGCCGCGCCCCTCGGTTTCGAGATGCAAGGTGTCGCCACTTTGCGACGCTGTCAGCTTTTCCAGGTAGCGCTTTTCGCCGGTGATGCGCAGCGAGGCGACGTCGCCCTGGCGCAACTTGAGGTCGATCACGCCGTCCAGCTTGACGCGCACCACGCGCGCATCGATGGGAATCGAGCGGGTTTCGGTGTCATCGGCGGCGTCCGCGCGGCCGAACAGGGCACAAAAAGCGGCAAACAGCAGGCCAAACTGGAAAAGCTTCTTCATGGGGAAAATCCTTGAATGTGATTCCGGCAATCATACCCGCGCGCGCTTGGCGGCCGCCCCCGGATTGCGACAAACTGCAAAAATCGGGGGCTGGACGACAAAAAAGCCGGATGTTCAGCGATTGACGATGCGCGCCACCAGTCCCGCGCGGCCGGTGCGGTCGAAGGCGGCGGCCTGGATCACGCCCTTGGCCGTGATTGGCCCGGTTACCGGCTTGCTCTGCACGGTCGGCAGGGTGCCGTCAGTGGTGTAGCGCAGGGTGAGGCCGGGCAGCACGTGGTTGACCAGCACTTTGCCGCCCTCCACCACCATGCCCGGCGGCGCGATGCGGTAGGCCACATCGCCGCGCTCGAGGTCGAGGCGCGGCAGCACCCGCTGCCCCAGCACGTTGACGAAGCCGGACCACGCGGCGCGGTGCAGGGCTGCGGCGCGCGTGGCGTCGGATTCCTGCGCCCATGCCGGATCGGCGGCCCAGGCACGCTCGGCCACCGCCAGCAAGCGCGGCATCATCAGGTAATCGAGACGGCTGGCGTCGCGGATGGTTTCCGAGAACAGCGTGGCCTCGATGCCGCGTATGTGACGACGGCCGGCCTCGGTCAGGCCAGCGCTTGTCATGGCCAGCGGCTTGAAGTCGTACACCGTGTCCAGCTCGACGTAGGCGCCCCAGTTGACGCCCGGCTCCTCGGGATTGCCATTGGCCGCCATATCGAGGTACATATTGGTGACTGGCGCCAGCACGATGTCGTAGCCGGCATTAGCCAGCCGGTAGGCAAAATCTTCGTTGCCCGGCGTGTTATTCCACACGTAGAGGCTAAAGCCGCGCTGCGTGAAGCGCGGATTCGGCAGCTGCTGCGCGCCTTCCTGCGCCGAGCGGCGCGCACCCATCTCCTCCCAGCCCGATGCAAACATGCCGTGCTTGCGCAAGATGCCGTCGACGCGGTTGTAGAAGTAGTCCCACAGGTCGGCGGTGCTGGTGAGTTTTTCCTTCTGCATCAGCGCGCGGCTGACCGGCGATTGCTCCCACGCGCCGTGCGGCAGTTCGTCGCCGCCCATGTGCATGGTCTTGAGCGGCACACCGGCTTCGCGGTGCAGCGCCGCTATTTGTGCCACCACTTGTTCGATGAAGACGTAGCTCGATTCGAGTCCCGGATTGATCACGTGGTCGGTGTATTCCTGCGGCGACTTGTACACCGAGCGGTCGTCGAAATCATTGAGCAGGTACTTGGCCGCGCCCTGCTCGCCCGCAGCCTGCATGCGGTGGTAGCGCGCCTCCATGGCTTTAACGGCGGCGCGCGCGTGGCCCGGCATTTCGATTTCCGGGATCACCTCGATGTGGCGCGCGGCGGCGTAGCGCAGGATCTCGATGTAGTCGGCGCGGGTGTAATAGCCGCTGCCATGTGGGTCGTCGGCGCGCGGGCCGGAGCCGTAGGTTGGCGGCAGGCGCACGCCTTCTTTGGTGCTGTGGCCTCGCACTGCGCCGATGGTGGTCAGTTCGGGCAGACCGGCAATCTCCAGGCGCCAGCCTTCATCGTCGGTGATGTGGAAGTGCAGCTTATTCAGCTTGTAGGCCGCCATCAAATCCAGCGTTTTGAGCACCACGGCCTTGGGCTGGAAGTTGCGCGCCACGTCCAGCTGGAAGCCGCGATAGGCGAAGCGCGGCGCGTCGGTGACTTCCAATTCCGGCAGGTCGATAGGCGCGGCTTGCGATGGCAGCGGCAGCAGGTCATGCAGCGATTGTAGGCCGCGCGCTACGCCTGCAGCGGTGTTACCGGTGATGTTGATGCCGTCGTCGCTGTTGATCGTGAGTTCGTAGGCTTCCGGCGAGGACTGGCCACCCACTGCGGCGATGCGCAAGCGCAGCGGCACCGGTGCGCGATTGGCGTCGCCTTGCTGCGGCAGGTAGCGCGCAAACAGCGCGCGCGCAGCCGCCGTTTCGTTTTGCAGTCCCGGGCCGGCGATAACTTGCGGTGCACGGGCCAGCTGTACGCGGCCGGCGCCGGTGCGTAGTTCCAACGGCGTTGGGAATATCGGCGGCAGTGCGCTTGCCGGAAGCACGTCGGCGCGCGCGTTGCGGTGGAAGACGTCTTGCGTGGTCACCAGCGCGTGCTTATCGGCCGGGCGTTTAAGCTGTTCGGCGCGCGTCGGCAATTGCTGCTGGAAGTCGGCGATGGCGTAGGCCACGTCCGGCGCGGCGTCGAACACGAAGTAAGGGCCGACCGGCGCGCGCGCCATCTTGATGGCTAAATTCGGATAGTAATAGTCGATGTTTAAGCTGCGGCCGGCGGGCAGGCCTTTGAAGCCGGCAGCCGGACGCACGCGGAACAAGCTGCCGCCGACGACCTGCTCAAGTACCAGATTGCCGGGCAGCGCACCGGTAACCAGGCCGTCCATGCAGTTGAAGTACAGCGACCAGCCCTTGGCCGGCAACGGCTGCCCACGCAGCGCGGTCACGCTCAAACGTGCCTTGGTACGCCCGCCCTGCCCTGCCACCTCATTGCGCACAATCTCCCAGCGCAGCTTGACCGGCGCCGCTGCCGTGGCCTCCGCACTGGCCTCAGTTGCCGCCGCCTGAGCCGCCGGCACGAACGGCGTCCACGCGCCTATCGCAATGATCAATGCAGCTATCGATATTTTCTTCATTGTCTCTCTCATGCAGGAAGCCGGATGGTGGCGTGCAAGCCGCCCTCCGGGTGGTTCTCCAAGATTAGCTGCCCGCCGTGCGCCTCGATCACGCCGCGCGCGATGCCAAGGCCCAGCCCCATGCCGTTATCATTCTGCTCGCGGCCATGCTCCAGCCGCATATACGGATCAAACAAACTCGCCAGCGCATCCTCCGGCACGCCGGGCCCGTGATCGCGCACCGCGATCGACACCGAACCGATGTCGGCCCGCGTGCTGATCTCCGCGCGCTTGCCATAGTACAGCGCATTGTCCAACAGATTGCCGATCGCTCGCTTCAGCGCCAGCGGCTTGGCGCGCACCGACAAACCGGATTCCTCAAAACCCACCTCATGCCCCGCCATGCGCGCGCTGCGCACCAGTCGCCCGAGCAGCGTATCGAGCTTGATCTCCGCCGGATTCTCGTGAATATCGCTGTCCTTCACACATTGAAGCGCGCCTTTCACCATCATGTCCAGCTCATCGAGGTCTTCTTCAAAGTCGTTGCGCAGCACTTCATCGTCCAGCAATTCAGAGCGCAGCTTTAGCCGCGTAATCGGCGTGCGCAGATCGTGCGAGATGGAGATGAACAAACGCTCTCGATCCTCAATGTAGCGCTGGATGCGTTCACGCATGGCGCTGAAGGCACGCGCCGTATTGATAAATTCACGGCTACCGGTTTCCGGCAACGGCGGCGCATGTTCGCCCTGCCCGAACGCAGCAGCGGCATCGGACAACGCCGCCAGCGGACGCGTAATCCAGCGCACCACCAATAAGCAAAGCAGCAGCACCGCCGCCAGCGACAAGCCTTGCAGCGCAAGCCGATCCCACGCCCACGGATCGTTACCGCTCAAGAAATAAGGATTCGGCATCAGCGCCGCCATGTATAGCCAGTTGCCCGGTTCGAGTTCGGTCTGGATCACCAGTATCGGCGCCGGTTCCGGCTTCACCAGCAGGATGTGCTGCACCCACGCATCCGGCAAATCGCCGAGCCGCACATCTTCCGACACCGCCAGTTCATCCGGCCAGGCGAAAGCCAGCCGCGCCACTGGCGAATGCGGCAGATCGCTTTTCAGCGTCGCGCTCAAAGTGGCCTTGACGCTGTCGGCCAAGGGGTGCGGCGCGACTTCCTTCACCGGCACATAGGCATGATTGAGTTGGACGAAGAAGCGTGTACCGCCCATCTCGCGCATTTGCTGAATCGTCAGCACGCGGTAGCTGAGCGGCAGGCTACGGTAAAAGCGGATCGCGGCGGACGCGCTATGCGCCACGTACTGCGCAGCCGATTGCGCCTCCACCTGCGCCTTGGAGCGCAATTGGCCGGCCCAGATTGCGTTAGCCACCAGCTGCGTGACCAGCAAGCCCGCCACCATCACCAGCGTCAGTCGGCCCAGCAGCGAGGCAGGCCACAGCCGCCGCAAGCGGCCACGCAGATGCTCACGCATGCGAAACGTTCACTTCAGCCGAGAACACATAGCCAGCGCCACGCACGGTCTTGATGAGCGCCGGCTGCTTGCCGTCGTCATTGAGTCGCAGGCGCAAGCGGCTGATCTGCACGTCAAGCGAACGATCCAGCGGCCCGGAATCGCGGCCGCGCGTCTCTTCGCACAATACGCTG
Organism: Duganella rivi; assembly: GCF_009857435.1. Classification (GTDB taxonomy): domain Bacteria; phylum Pseudomonadota; class Gammaproteobacteria; order Burkholderiales; family Burkholderiaceae_D; genus Rugamonas; species Rugamonas rivi. The sequence goes on along the minus strand of NZ_WWCK01000002.1, from coordinate 393,123 downwards.
CGATCCAGGATCACGCCCGGATGCTCAACGAAGTACTTCAACAGCTGGAAGTCCAGCCCCGTCAACGCCAGCGGCGCGCCGGCGCTATCCACCACCTTGCGCTCTTTCAGATCCAGCGTGAAACCAACGAAGCGGTAGTAGCGCGCCGACGGCGTTTCAATCGCTGTGCGCCGCAGAATGGCCTTGATGCGGGCCAGCAGTTCGCGCGGGCTATATGGCTTGGCGATGTAATCGTCCGCGCCTAATTCCAGGCCGACAATGCGGTCGGTCTCGTCGGAACTGGCGGTCAGCATAATGATCGGCACATTGGAGCGCTGGCGTACCTGCTTGCACAGCGCGAAACCGTCGGTATCCGGCAGCATCACATCCAGTATCACCAGCGACAGCTGCTCGTCGTGCGTTTTCAGCTCGGCCAGGAAGCTCTCGCCGTTATGCGACAGCACCACCTCGTACTGGTTCTTCTCAAGATAAGTCTTGAGCAGCACGCGGGTCTTTTGGTCATCGTCTACGATCAGTATCTTGCGCACCGAATGCTCCTTGGCTTCTCAGGTTAAACAAGCGGAATAAGGCGCCAAGGCGACGCTGCGCCTCGGCCGGCGTCGTCCGGTCGTCTAGAAAATAACGATGTATCTCGGCGATGATGGCGTCGCGGCTGGCTTCATCGGTCGCCATGCGGTGCACCAGGCTAGGCGCTTGCACTGCCGCGCCGTGCGCGAACGTCGTCCACGAGGCGCGCGCACAGCTATCCATGCGCGCCGTATCAGCATCCCGCCGCACCGGCACTGAGCCTTTGAGCACGTTGTACTCTTGCTGCACCGGCGGCGACACCAGCAGGCGCGCCATCTTTTCCTGCGCCGGCATGTGGCGATAGTCGCCAGCAAACATGGTGAAGGTATCAACGCTGTACAAGTGATACCTGGCGGTGCCCGGCGCTACGCCGCAGGCAAAGTCTTCGTCCAGCACCATGCCGGCGTCGCGCAGTTCGGGCTTGGCCCAGTCGCCCATGATCATCATGGCGGCTTCACGCCGTGCAAACTGGCGCGTCACTTCCGGCCACGAACGTTCGTCGATCTGGCCGTTGGCCCAGCCCTTGATGGTACGCAGCCGTTGCAGCGCTTCCGCCGTGCGCTTGTCGGCGGCCGCCGATGGATCGCGCTTCACAAATAGCTGGCGATAGAATTCCGGCCCGCTCTCGGCCAGCACGAGATTTTCAAACAGCGTCACCACTTGCCACGCTTCGCTGCTCAGCGCGAGCGGCGTCACGCCGGCCGCCTTCAGCTTCTGCGCAGCGGCTTCGAAATCGTCCCAGCTCTGCGGCGGCGCGATGCGCAGCTGCGCGAACAAGGCGCGGTTGTAGAACAGGGTATTGACGCGATGGATGCCGACCGGCGCCGCCACTACGTGCTTGCGATGCGTGACCAGTGTTTGGATCGTAGGGAATAGCACGCCGTTCCAGTTGGCGCTGGCGGCGACGTTATCGATTTCCAGCAGCAGGCCCAGATCGGCCCATTCGGCAATCGACACGCCGATCATCTGCGCTACTTCCGGCGCATCGCCGGCCAGCACGCGGCTCTTCAGCACCTTGCCGGCGCCGAGGCCCGCGCCGCCCGGAATGGCGGCGTCCTTCCATTCGATACCCTCGTCGGCTGCACGCGCGGCCAGCGCGTTGGCGGCCTTGCGTTCGCTCGGCGACGTCCACCAGTGCAGCACTTGCAGCGTCGCCGCTGCCTGCGCAGATTGCGCCAGCAAGCAGACAGCCAACAGGCCGCAGATGGAACGAACGCGAAACCGGATCACTCAGCATCCCAATTGGAAATAATGACACGATTGTAATAGAAAAAAGCCCGATGCCAAACAGGCAATCGGGCTTTAGGCGCTATGAAATCGCTATCAGAACTTGGCTTTCAGGCCAAGGCTATAGCGCGCGCCGTTTTCATACACGCCAACCGGCAAACCGTCGGTGGTATTGGTGCGAATAACTTCGTTCCCGATGTTCACCGCCGTCAGGTACAGCGAGACTTTCGGCGTGATGTCCCAGCTTGCCGAAGCATCCCACTGGCCGTAGGCGCTGGTGACATCCTGGCCGCCTTCATCCAGCGCGCCGTAAGACTTGGAGCGGTAGTTGTACGACAGGCGCGCGCTGTAGCCGTTCTTCTCCCAGAAACCGGTGACGTTGGCTTGATTGCGCGAGTTGCCGATTACATTCAGCTTGCGGCCGGCCGCGTTGGCGCCGGTCTTGGCATCGGTGAAGGTGTAGTTGACGATGGCGCCGAAGCCGCTGCTGAAAGCCTGCTGCCACTGCACTTCCAAACCGTTGACGGTCGCGCCGCTGCTGGCGTTGTACGGGCGGGTGACCGAACGCGTAACGCCGGCCACGTTCTCGCTGGCGGTCTGGGTGTAGATGAAGGTATCCAGCTTTTTGGCGAACAGCGTGGCAGACAACAGCGAGGCATCGGCGTAATACCACTCGGCGCCGATTTCCGCCTGATTTGCGTGGAATGGCTTGAGCAGCGGGTTGCCGGCGGTGGCGGCGTTGGTAGTACCACTTACCTCAGTACTGGCGCTTAAGTCACTATAAGTGTTACGCGCCATGACGCGCGCCACTGCGCCGCGCACCAGCAAATCCTTGCTGACGTTGTAGACCGCATTCAGGTTCGGCAGCACGTCGGTGTAGCTGCGCTTGACGTCGCCCAGCACGTAGTTGCCCTTGCCGGTCAAGTCTTGATAGGCCTCGGAGGTTTGGTCGGTCTTGACCACGCGGGCGCCGACGTCGCCGCGCCACTGGCCCACTGCAAAGTCGGCGCGCAGGTAGGTGGCGTAGATTTTTTCCTTGATCTTGTAATACTCGCCCTTGGCTTCGGCGTAGGTCATGGCCTTGTCGTACATGGTGAAGCCCTTGGAGTACGCAAGTCCATCGTCCACCCACGCGTACTGTGTCAGCGAACCGGCGCTGGCGGCTTCCTGGCTCAGTTTCGGCGAAGCCCCGGTCGACAAGTCGGCCAGCGAGTACGAGATCCAGCCAGGGCTGCCTGGGCCTGCGGTGCCGATGATGCGGCGGTTCTGCACCGTGGTGTCGCGCAGTTTGACGCCAACCTTGATCGATTTTAAGAAGTCACCGTTCAAATCCAGCGTCAGATCGCCCTGCGCGTAGTTTTCCTTGGTCTCCATGCGGCGGATCCAGTCACGCGCACTTTGCAGCGTGAGTTTGGAAGGATCGAGCGGGCTGATATCCAGATACTTAACCTCGTAAGTGTCCGGTGCAATGTTGAAGGTGGTGCGCGTATCGCCAACGAACCAGAAGTTGCGGTCATGCTTGCTGCCGCCCGAACCCTTGGTCGTACCTGCCTGGCCGTGGAACTTCCAATTGTCCGCATCGTAGGTGCCTTCCAAATCCAGCACTTCCGACTTCACGTACGACTGGCGGAAGATAGGCTCGAACGATACGCCACCGGTTGGGCCAACGGTGCCGCTGACCAGCGCCTTGGTGCCGTCGGAAGTGGTGATGAACTTCGGATTGGTGACCTGGATATTGCCCTTGGCATCCGCCAGGCCGCCCGCTTCCCACAGATAGTTCTGGTTGCTGTTGTCCATGTCCATATCGGAGTTCATGTAGTTCAGCGTGATGTCGGTGTTGGCGTTCGGGCGCGCTTGCAAGGTCAGGTTGCCGGTGGTGCGTTCGCGGTCTTGGCGGAAGATGGCCGAGCCGCCGCCCCACGAGGCGTAAGCGCCCGGCGTCACTGCGCCGTTTTGATCGACGATGTTGTACTTGGTCGAATCGGTAAAGTTTTCCAGGCCATCGCGGCGCATGGTGCGTTTCTGTTTGCTGACCGCCAGCAGCGCGCCGAAGGTTTTCTGCTCATTAGTCCAGCTGATTAAGCCGGAAAACTGCGGATCGGTTTTCTTCGGCAGTTCGCTGTAGGTGGCCTCCACTGAAGCTTGCACCACCAGGGATTTCAGCTGGAACGGCTTGCGCGTCTTCACGTTGACCAAGCCGCCGATAGAGCCTTCATCCAGATCGGCCGATGGGCTCTTGTACACGTCAATGCTACCCACCAGTTCCGAGGCGAGGATGTCGTAGTTGAAACCACGGCTCTGCGAGTCGTTCTTCCACCAGTAGCCCGAGGCCACGGCCTGTCCGTTCAGCTGCGTGAGGTTGAGGTTCTTGTCAGTGCCGCGCACGAAGATGTCGCGGCCCTCGCCCCACGTGCGATCCACCGAGATGCCCGGCACGCGTTGCAGCGAGTCGGCCACGTTCTTGTCTGGGAACTTGCCCACTTCTTCAGCGGTGACGGTGTCGATCACGTTACCCGAGTCGCGCTTCTCCGCCAGATTGCGCTTGAGGCGTTCGCGAATACCGCGCACCTCCACCGTGTTGGCTTCCGCAGAAGGCGCGGCATCGCCGGCTTGCTGTTCTTCGGCGACGGCTTCCGTCGCGTGGGCCTGCACCATCGCACCGCCGCTCAACGCCAGCGCCACGAGGTGTGGTAATAGTTTTTTCTTCAGTTCCGGCTTGTTCATTCAACTCTCCCAGTTTTATAAAAAGTAAAAGAACTCCTGTGATATCAAGCGCTGCGCATCATGCCGCGCGTGGCAGACACCATATTTCCGGGGCGTAGACGCCGCCGCGCCTCGCCCTTTTCGTCAAACACGTGGAAGGCCGTGCTGTCGGCCGAGAAGACAATCTCTTGTCCCGGCGCGACATGGCGTTCGCCATCCCCGCGTATTACTACGTCTTCCCGGCCCTCGCGGCTGACGTAGATGTAATTGGCTTCGCCCAGGTGCTCGACCACACTGACCTCGCCCGTGAAAACTTCTGAACCGCTGCGCGATTCGCTGATGTGTTCTGCCCGCAGGCCTAGCGTTACCTTGTCGCCAGCTTTTAAGCCGCTGCCGTCAACGGCGGCGCGCACCGTCTCGCCACTCTTGAGTAGCACCGAGATGCCGTTGGGGTGGGCGTCAACCACGCCGCCTGCCAGGAAGTTCATCTTGGGGGAGCCGATAAAGCCCGCCACGAACAGGTTGCACGGCTGCTGGTACAAGTCCAGCGGCGTACCGGCTTGCTGGATATGCCCTTCATGCATGACGACGATCTTGTCGCCCAAGGTCATCGCCTCCACCTGGTCGTGGGTGACGTAGACGATGGTGGCATCTAGCTGGCGATGCAGCTTGGCGATCTCCAGGCGCGTTTGCACGCGCAGGGCCGCATCCAGATTGGACAGCGGCTCGTCAAACAGGAACAGCTGCGGCTCGCGCACGATGGCGCGGCCAATCGCCACGCGCTGCCGCTGGCCGCCGGACAGCTCGCGCGGAAAGCGCTCCAGCAGGTGATCGATCTTCAGGATGGCGGCAGCCTCGGTGATGCGCTGCTTGATCGTCGCCTTGTCCTTACCCGCCACCTTGAGGCCGAAAGCCATGTTCTGGTACACCGTCATGTGCGGATACAGCGCGTAGCTCTGGAACACCATCGCAATGCCGCGTTCCGCCGGCGGGAAATGGTTGACCGTGCGGCCGCCGATTTGCATATCGCCGCCGCTGATGCTCTCCAAGCCGCACAGCATGCGCAGCAGCGTGGACTTGCCGCAGCCGGAGGGCCCGACCAGCACCACGAATTCTCCATGCGCGATTTCCAGGTCGATACCGGCAAGGATGTCGTGCTTGCCATCGTACGATTTGCGCAGTTGTTTCAGACTTACACTTGCCATTGAAAGGCCTCTCCTTATTTCACAGCACCGGCCGTGAGGCCGCGTATTAATTGGCGCGAGAACAGCGCATACAGAATCAGCATCGGGATCACCGCCAGCGACAGCGCGGCCAGTACCGAATTCCAGTCGGTGACGTACTGCCCGATAAACTGCTGCACGCCCAGCGTGACCGTCTTGGTGCGGTCGGACGGGGCGAGGATCAGCGGGAACCACAGGTCGTTCCAGGCCGGGATCATGGTGAACACTGCAACCGTCGCCATCGCAGGACGGATCAAAGGCAGAATCACGCGGAAGAAAATCTTCACCTCGCCGACACCATCGCAGCGCGCCGCGTCTTTTAGCTCCGTCGGCACCTGCCGCATAAACTCGGACAGGATCATCACCGCCAGCGGCAAGCCCTGCGCCGTGTAGACCAGTACCAGCGCCGTCAGCGTATTGACCAAGTCCAGCTTGACCATCAGCTCCAGTATCGACACCGTGCCAAGCCGGATCGGGATCATGATGCCGATGGCGATAAATAGCGCCAGCACGCGGTTGCCCATGAAGCGATACTCGGACAGCGCCCACGCCGCCATAGCACCGAACAGCAAAATGAAGAACAGCGCCGCCAGCGTCACGATCAGGCTATTGCCGAAGTAAAGCAGGAAGTTGGTGCTGGCGAGGACTTTCTGGAAGCCGACAAAGGTCAGCGATTCCATGGTCGGCAAAGCCAGCGGATCGTCAAAGATCGCTTCTCGCGTCTTCACCGAGTTAATCAGGATCAGCGCAATCGGGAACAGCGCCAGCACCGTGTACGCCATCAAGGCGCAGTGCACCATCAAGCGGTTCTTCATAATGCGAACCTCGTCAAACGGCGCTGCACGCCCACAAAGTACACTCCTACCCCGGCCAGAATCACGAGGAACATCAGCGTGGCGACAGCGGAGCCAAGGTAGGCGTTGCCGACTTGCGCCTGGTAACCGAAGAAAGTCCGGTAGAACAAGGTGCCTAGAATATCGGTCGAATAATTGGGCCCGGCCAGCGCGCCCTTGATCGAGTAAATCAAATCAAACGCATTGAAGTTGGCGACAAAGGTCAAAATGGTGACGAGGCCCAGCGTCGGATAAATCAGCGGCAGCTTGATTTGCCAGAAGATGCGCATGGCGCTGGCGCCTTCCACGTGCGCCGCTTCCACGATTTCGTCCGGCACCGCGAGCAGCGCGGCGTAGATCAGCATCATCGGCATGCCGATGTACTGCCACACCGACACCATGGAAATCGCCGTCAGTGCGCTCTCCTCGTCGCCCAGCCAAGGCGCGAAGAAATCAGCCAAGCCGGCAAAGCCCATCAGTTTCTCGCCCACGCCCCACAGCGGCGACAGGATCAGCTGCCAGATAAAACCGATGATCACCACCGACAGCAACGTCGGTAAAAAGATCAGCGTGCGGTAGGTGCGCGCACCGCGTAATCCCTTCAAGCTGAATAAAGTCGCCAACAGCAAGCCGATCGGATTTTGCAGCAGCATGTGCAGGCAAAAGAACTTGGCGTTGTTGATCATCGCATTCCAGAAACCGGCCGACCAGTCAGGATCGAGCAGCACCATGCGAAAGTTATCGAGACCGGCAAACACCGCATGACCGCTATCGTCGGCGCTGAAGAAGCCTTGTCCCAGCGTCTGCATCAGCGGCAGCGCGCTAAACAGGCCGTAGATAATCAGCGCTGGCGCCAGGAACAGCAGCAACTGCCAGGGCCGCACTGTATTCACCTCATGCTTCAAAACTTCCTCCAGAATTCGGACAAAAAAGAACCGGCGCCGCGCCCGGCGCCGGCCAAATGGATCACACACAATCGAAGGGAGGGATCTAGTGTGACGCTACTTTTGCTGAGGTTTGTACCACTTTGCAAAACCGTTTTGCAGCCGGAGCGCAGCGTCTTTCGGCGCCAACTTGCCGTTCAAAACCTGTGAGTTCACATTCCAAAGTTCGCTCTCCATGCTCGGCTGGCCGCGATTCAGCACCTGCGCGTTGAAGCGGATGGTGGAGGCGCAGCTGTTGCGCCACTCCGCCATCTGCTTGGCGACCGGATCGCGCACCGAGATCAGGTGATGCGATAGCGAGAAGAAGCCGGTTACGCGGTTGGTGTAGATGTCGGCGAATTCCTGCGAGCCGACCCATGCCAGGAATTTGTAGGCATCCTCTTTGTTCCTGGATTTCTTGTTGATGCCAATGCCAATGTCCATGTGGTCCGAGATGAAACAGGCGTCACCAGCCTTGCGCACCGGCGGCGGAAACGCGCCAAGCTCCAATCCCGCCGTCTGGCCGAAGTACGAGATGTCCCAAGAGCCGGTTGGATAGATTGCCGCGCGGCCCAGTGAGAACAGGTTTTGGCTATCGCCGTAGGTTTGCGCGCTGGCACCCTTGCCGAGATAAGCGCCCATGCGCTGCTCGAACTGCAAGGCTTCCACGAACGGCGCGTCGGTCAGCTTGGCCTTGCCGGCGATAAGCGCCTTGCGCCCTTCTTCGCCACGCCAGAAGTTCGGTCCGATATTGGTATAAACCATTTGGCTCGATTCCCATTGATCGGCTGTGCCCAGCGCCAGCGGCGTGACGCCGGCTTTTTTCAGTGATTCCAGCAAGGCGAAGAACTCGTCCACCGTTTTAGGCGCTTGCAGGTTGTACTTCTTGAAGATCTTCTTGTTGTACAAAAAACCGTGGATCACCGAGGCGACCGGCATGCAGAAAGCGTCTTTGCCGTCGTCGGTTTGCCACGCCACCGTGGCGGTGGGTGCGAAGTTCTGCATGCCCGGCTTGCCGTCCAGCTTTTCGAGGTGGCCTTTTTTGTACAGCGACAGCGAGACGTCGAACGGGCGGCAGGCGATCAGGTCGCCGGCGGTGCCGCCGGCCAGCCGCGCCGCCAGGCTGGAGTCATACTCGGTCGGCGCGGTCGGCGCGAATTTGATGTCGATGCCCGGATGATTTTTTTCGAACGCAGGGATCAGCACTTTCTCCCACAGCGTTTTGTCGTCCACGCGCCAGCTCTCGATCACCAGCGTGCCAGCATGAGCGGTTGTTGCGGACAACGTGGCAAGCGTGAAAACCGTCAAAGCGTGTCGAATCATGCGGCGAAGTGGCATTCGTAAGTCCCTTTCATTACATCGATGAACTCATCTTAGCTTGCCTTTTCCGTAACAGCACCTCGGCCACCATTAACACTAAGTCATTGATTTTATTAGAACCGGCATCCGCTGCAATTACACTTCCTAACGCCGCCGCATGCAGTTCGCGGGCGCGCTGCAACGCTAAGCAAGAAAAGCTTACAAAACTTAACAAAACTCTTCGAAGGACTGTTGTAACGCAGCGTGTTTAGTAAAGACGGAGAAACTGAAGCCCGTTTTTTGGATTCGTTTGACCCTCCTTGATTAGCCGTTGAATACTGGATTAGCAAAAAAACCAAAAGGAGACAATACGATGTATCACACCAAACGGACTCTCATGAGTCTCGCCATTACTAGCGCCTGCGCGTTGATCAGCACTGCCGCTTGCGCGGAAGAAGACCCGCAAGTACAGGCACAGGATCAAATCCCAGAAGTCAAAGTCACGGCGACGCGCTATTCCACGTCGCTGCTGAAAACTCCGCTGGCCGTGACGGCGCTGAGCCAAGACCAGTTGACGCGCAAGGGCGCCACCAGCCTGCGTGACCTCAGCGGCGAGATGCCCAATGTGGTGATCGAAAACACCGGCCTCGATTCGGCGGTGCAGATCACCATCCGCGGCATCACCTCCACCAACTTCACCGAGACCGGCGACCCGGCAGTCGGCTTCCACGTCGACGGCATGTACTCACCGCGTCCCCAAGGCGCGCAGGCGTTGATGTTCGACCTTGAACAGGTCGAAGTGCTGCGCGGCCCGCAAGGCACGCTGTTCGGCCGTAATTCCACCGGCGGCAGCGTCAATGTGATTCCGGCGAAGCCCGATTGGACCGGCAACTACGGCAAGGCCGATCTGGATCTCGGCAACTACGACAAGAAGCAAATCAATCTGGTGCAGAACGTGGTGGTCAACGACGCGCTGGCACTGCGCGGCACCTTCATGAAAGTGAGACGCGACGGCTACGCGCATCAAACACGCGACGTCAGCGAAGCCAATGCGCCAGCACTGGGCTGGATCCCGAACGGAAAGCCGGACGTGGATCAGCGCTTCAATCGTTATGTCAGCCCGAGCGAGTACTACACCAATCAAAACGAATGGGCCGGCCGCCTCACCGCTCTGCTGAAGGTGAACCGCGATGTCACCGCCAAAGCATCGTACGAAGAATTCCAGGACTCCAGCGCCGGCGGCGCAGCCTTCCGCGATTGCGAAGCCGGTGCAGGCACGCGCTACGCCTGCACCGATCAAGGCAAGTGGGACATCAACGTCAACGTGCCCGGTCATATCGACATGAAGATCCGCACGCTGCGCACCGGCGTGAATTGGAATATCAACGACCATACCAACTTCGATTACACCTTCCAGGTCGCAGACCAGCGCCGTAATGAGATCACCGATGACGACAAGGGTTTGCAGAACGCCGCGCCGTTCCAGATCAACGGCGCGTATCCAAATTCGAAGGACGGCAACTGGGGCACGTGGCCACTGACCGATTCCTTCCACCGTACGCTCGATTCGCGCTACCTGTCGACCGTGCACGAAGCGCAGCTCAAGCAGCAACTGGGTAGCTTGAAATACGTGGCGGGCCTATTCTGGATGCACGAGCGGAATAACATCGACTACGAAATCACCAACACCATCCAGAAGCCTTACGGCGATGTGGGTAGCGTGCTGTATCACCAGCCAAACCGCCAGGTGGATGCGAAGGCAGCCTTCGCGCAAGCCGACTGGCAGTTCATCCCGACGTGGACCGCTACCGCTGGTGCGCGCTACAGCCTGGATAGCAAGGAAGACAAAGGCGGCGAAGTCTATGGCGCCAACTGGATCGGCAACGCCGCCTACTACAACGGCTGGTACTCGCAAGGGACGCCGGGCACGCCGGGCTTCCACGTCCACGACGGCACCGACCTCGCACCGGGCATGGGCGGCAGCGTGGCGGCCTATCATCTGTATGGTTCGCCAACCTCCAATGACCACAAGCAGACGTGGAATAAGGTGACCTGGCGTCTCGGCCTGCAAAAGCAGATCGACAGTAACAAGATGGTGTACGGCTCCGTCTCCACTGGCTACAAGGCCGGCGGTTTCGCCGACAAGACCGACAGCTGCAACTACCACAAGTGCGCCGACGGCAAGCCGGGCGTAGTGACCTTCCTGCCATATGATCCTGAGACGGTCACCAACTATGAGCTGGGCTTCAAGGGCAAGTTCCTCGACAATACGCTGAGTCTTTCGGCCACTGCCTTCTTCATGAAGTACAAGGGCATGCAGCTGACCGGCACGTACTTCGTCAACCAGATCATCCCGGACAACGGCCTGCCCTGCCCGGCCGATCAGCCTAAGTGCGATGTGTATGAAACCTGGCGTACCATCAACGTCGGTAAGGTGAACATTCCGGGCCTCGAACTGGAATGGGATTGGAAGCCATGGCGCGGCGGCCGTATCGGCGGCGGCTTCGCTTACATCAACACCAGTGTGCACGACTTCAATTCGTACAGCGACGATTACCAGTGTGACGTGCGCACGGAACTTGGCCTGCCGGCTTGCCCTGCCGTGTACAACGGCCCGGATAAAACGCTGCTGGGCCGCCGCCTCGCCAACATCGAGGGCAACCACTTGCCGAATACGCCGAAGTACCAGTTCAACGTCAACTTCTCGCAGGAGTTTGGACTGGATAACGGCTACAAGCTGGTGCCGTACGTGAAGGTGAACTGGCGCGACAAGGCTTACTTCGATTTGCTGAATTCGGACTTCGCGCACATCGGCCGTTATCAGAAAGCGTATGCGATGGCCGATGCGTCGGTGCGGTTTGAAGCGCCGGAGGATAAATGGCACGCGGAGCTTTATGTGCGCAATCTGACGGACGAACATGCCAAGACCAGCACCGATTCAGCCTTCGGCGGCTTTATGCGGGCTTACTATGTTGAGCCGCGCATGTACGGCTTCCGCATCGGTGCGAATTTCTAAGCTTAGTTTTACGTCTTAGTTCTCACCAGATCCAGCCAGGCGCGCGCGGCGAACGATAAGTGTCCGCCGCGCCGCCACGCTAGCATCAAATTCCAATCCAGGGCCGGTTCCGCCAACTTCGCGATGGTGAACTGGCCCTGATCCAATGTGTCGCAGAAGACCTTGGGCAGCAGCGTGATCCCCACGCCCAGCCGCACCAGCGATGCGACAAAATCCCACTGGCCACTGCGGCTGCTGATGCGAGGCGTGAAGCCTTCACGTCGGCAGGCGTCGGCAATGATATCGTTCAGGGCGAAGCCTTCGCCATAGAAGATGAAGGCGCTGCCGGCTAGTTCGCGCAGTGCCACGCGCTTGCGGCCTTTCCACGCGGAGTCCTTGGGCGCGAGTAGGCACATGGGCGAGCGCACCAGCGGAAAGGAGTCGAACTCCTGCCAGATTTCCTGGTTGGCGGCGTGATCGAGCAAAGTACCCATTTCCAGCACACCGCTGCGCAAGTCGGCCTCGATGTTTTGCGAGCCGCCTTCGAATAGTTTGAGTTCGATCTGCGGATAGCGGCGGTGGTAGGCGGCCAGCAACGGCGCCAGCGGCGTATGGCCTTGCTGGGTGACGCCCAGGCGCAGGTCGCCGCGCCGCAGCTGTTGCAGGTCTTGCAGCTCCACGCCCATTTCTTCGTGCATGGCCAGCAGCGCGCGGCCGCGTTGCAGCACCACGTTGCCGGCATCGGTCAGGGTGAAGCGCTTGCCGGTGCGTTCCAGCAGGGTCAAATCGAGCGTCTGTTCCAGCTGCTGGATCATTTTGCTGACGGTGGGCTGGGTTACGTGCAGCGTCTCAGCCGCGCGGCTAAAGCTTTGCTGGTCAACGACGGCGACGAAGTAGCGAAGGGCGCGGATGTCCATTATGTATTCCGATATCGAATGATTTTCATAATTTTAATTTATTTTATCTTTGATGCTGGCTTGCCTAGAATGGCACCATGAAACGTATTGTCTACACATTGATGCAGGTGCTTGGGCTGATCGCGGCGTGGTATGCAGCGGATCGGGCGTCTGCCTGGCTGGGATTACCGTTCTCCGGCGGCGTTGTTGGCCTGGTGGTGATGGTCGTGCTGCTGCATAGCGGCCTGCTGCGGCCGACTGCGATCGAGCACGGGGCGGATTGGCTGTTATCGAATATGCTGCTGTTCTTTATTCCGCTGGTGGTGTCGGTGGTGCAGTTCACCGGTTTGTTGAAGCAGGACGGTTTGCGCTTGTTCGCAGCCATCGGTATCGGCTTTACCTGCGTGATGGTCGCCACCGCGTTAACCGTGGAATGGGCCTGCCGCTTCGAGCGTGGGCGCCGTCTGCGTCGATTGCGATCGGTGCGAGGCGCACAATGATTCCCCTGCTGTTTTTGCTGCTGACGCTAGGCCTGTTCTACGCCAATCAGGCTTTGCATCGCCGCTATCCGCGCTGGTGGCTGACGCCGGCCATCGCCACGTCAGCAGTGCTGATCGCGCTGGTGCAGCTATCGGCTACGCCCTTCCCTGTCTACTTTGGCGACACACGCTGGCTGTCCTGGCTACTCGGCCCGGCGACGGTGGCGTTTGCGCTGCCGATCTACCAGTATCGTGAACTGGTGAAGCGCCATTGGCTGGCGCTGACGCTGGGCAGCGTGGCAGGCATCATCGCATCGCTAGGCAGCACTTTGCTGCTGGATCGCTTGCTCGGCCTGCACGGCAGCATGGCGCAAAGCCTGCTGGCTCGCTCGGTGTCGACGCCGTTTGCGCTGGAAGCCACGCACCATCTCGGCGGCTCCGCACAGTTGACAGGCGTGTTCGTGATCATTACCGGCTTATTCGGCATCCTGCTTGGCCAGGCACTGCTAGCCCTCCTGCCGCTGCGCATGCGTATCGCGCGAGGCGCACCGTATGGTGCAGCAGCTCACGGCTTCGGCTTGAGCAAAGCGCGCGCGATTGGGCCGCAAGAAGGCGCAGTCGCCAGCCTCACCATGATTTTCAGCGGCGTGCTGATGGTGCTGCTGGCCCCTGCGCTGGGCCATCTGCTCACCAGTGCATGACAGCGCGCACTTGCGGCAGCAGGTCGTTGACGATGCTGATGTTTTGCTCGCGCGTTGGATGGCCGTCTAACGCATCGCCAGGATAGCCGGTAGAGGCGATGGCGCTTACCCGCTTGTTGTCTACGCGTCGCACAGTCTCCGCGATGTAGCCGCTTAGTGCATCGTGCTTCTCATCGCGCAGGATGCCACCTTCGGTCAGCATGATTTGCGCTTGCGGGTGGTCTTGCAGCAGTGTGTGGACTAGCTTCACGTAGGCTTGCACGTATTGCTCGCGCTCCGGTATTCCTGTCGTCATGTCGTTGGTGCCGATGGCGACCAGGATGGCGTCTGGGCGGTAGTCTTTCTGATTCCACGGCGTGGCGGTAGGCTGAGTGGGCAGCGCCATGCCGTAGTAGTCGATCAGATTCAGCTCATTGGTCTTGCCTTCCCATGTACGGATCAGGCCTCGCCCGCCGTAGCAGACCAGTTGCACTTGCGCGTTCAGTTGCTGGGCCATCAGCATGCCGTAGCTGGCGCGCGGATTGGCCCATGAAGCGCCGGCTTTTTCTCCAGCCACCCGGTCGATGGATGCGCCGCAGGTGACGGAGTCGCCCAGCAGGAGCAGTTTGCGGGCCGGTAGTGCTGGCGCGGCGCGCCACTCGCCATCGGTGTCGAAGCTGAGTAGCGCGGCGCTGCCCTGCCACGTTTCGGAGCGGTTGACGATTTCCACGGTGTGCTTGCCGGGCGCAAGACCGTCTGCCACGGAGAGTGTTTGACGGCCGCTGGCTAGCCGCACCTTGCGCGGCGCGCCGTCCACGATGACATCAAGGTAGCTTTGATCACCGCTAGCCTGCGCGACGGCGCTCAGGCGCGTGCCCTCAAAGTTCATGAAGAAGCTCACGCCGGGATAGCTGAACCGCACACCGCCATCCGCCACCACCTCCACCCGTCCCATGCGGGCAACGTGCGGATCGGCAGCCACGATAGAAGCAGCGAGAGCTACTGCTGCAAAGATCCCCATCTACTTACTCCATCAGTTTGCGAATATCCGGCAGCATGGCGTCCGACCAAATTTGGTAGCCCTTGGCCGTCGGATGCAGGAAGTCGCCCATCACTTCTGCCGACATTTCGCCGTTTGGCTGCAAGAAGCGCTGACCGTAGTCGTGGAACAGCACCTGCTTGCCATCGCCCAGCGTCGCTATCATGCGGTTCATCTCCACCACCTGCTGCCGTTGCGGGCTGCTGGTGAATTGACCATACGGCAGCACCGCATTCAGCAAGATGCGCGAATCTGGATACAACTTGCGCAACTGCGCCACCACCGCCTTCACACCATCAAAGGTCTGCGCCGGCGTCGCGCCGCAGAAGCCCAGGTTGTTGACGCCGATGGTCAGCACCACCAGCTTCGGACGCAGCTTCTCCGCATGGCCATTTTGCAAGCGCCACAACAGGTTGCCGGTATGGTCGCCGCCAATCCCGAAGTTGGCCGCGCGCCAGCCGCCAAAGGAGCGCTGCCAAATCTCCTGATTCCATCCCTCGGTAATCGAGTCACCAACGAACAGCAGATCAATGCCGCCCTTATCGGCGACCGCCACGTCTTCCTTGAACATCTGCTGCCAGCGCTCGCGCGACATCCAGTGGTAATCGATCTTGCGCGGCTCCGGCGTCAAGCTGCATGCCGCGCCATCACCCGCCAAGCCTGACTTGCTGTCCACCGCCAGCGATTGCGGCGCCACGTTCCAGCCGCGCAGCTCCAGCTTCACATCGCCTTCCGCCTTGAAGACTGCCTTCACCGTGCGGCTCTCGCCTGGCGGCAGCGTGACGTAGTTGTCAGAGTAGTAGACCGGCAGCACGCGCGTGCCATCAGCTTTCAACAAAGTCAGCTTGCTGGCCAAGGCAGCAGCACCGTTACGGTTTAGTAGCGTGACTTCCAACTGGCGCTCGCCCGCTGCATCAGCCTTACCCCAGCGCGCAGCAACGCTCAGCGGCACTTGTGGCAACTGGTGCAAAGCCTGCCTATCCTGTGGCGTAGCGCTCGGCCAGTAGATATTCTGCGACACCAGCTGATTGTTCGCGTCACGCAAACTCAAACGCACGATCAGCAGCTTATGCTGCGCCAGCAGCTTATCAAAGCCGAGATCCAGCGGCGCCGATACGCCGCCCGCAGGTGCTTGTACCGGCACGTTAGACCCGCCCAGCAGCTTGCCCTCCACATTCCACGCTGCCCACGTCAGCGTAGCGCCGTTCAAGACAGTCTGCGGATTGTTGACCACCACTACGCGATGATCCGGCAAATTCATTTGCACGTGCACCGGTTCGGACGCACTCTTTACGCCATAGAAAGCAGCATGCGTATCGTAGTCGTGGCTGAGAATCTGCCACATGGTGCTCGGCCATGCGGGCTGCGTCATCCACAGCATGCGACCCGAGTTCTGTGTCCACAAGCCGGCGTTCATGCCTTCGAAAATGGCGCGATGACTGTCGTAATTCATCAACTGCGCCTTGCGTTCAAAGTCCGCCAGCGAGGCCGGCGCACCGTACTCGGTTTCCATCGCCTTGTTGAAGGTCTTGACGCCGCCGTTGCCGTCCGGGTGCCAATCGTGATACGCCACCGTGTCCCCCAGCGGCCATTGATCGGTCACCGGCACTGCGGCCTTGATCGATTCCAGCGTCGGGAATGATTGCGTGCCCACTTCCACCGAAAAGCCCTTGGCGTGATCGGTGAAGTAGCTGGCGGCAGGCTGATAGTTATACGGGCCGCTATTTTGCAGATTGACGCGATTGGAACTGCCGGTGTACCAGCGCGTGCCATCGAGCTTGTAGATCATGGCTTCCAGCGCTTCGTTCAGCACCGGCTGCGGCACGCCCTCGTTACGGCCGAACCACAACACCACCGACGGGTGATTGCGATAGCGCTTTACCACGTCGCGCGCGTTTTCCATGAACAGGTTGACGTCTTGCGGCTCCAGGTTGTAGTCCTGCGTGGAGGCCCAGAAGTCGTTCAGTACCATCAGGCCGTATTCGTCTGCCAGATCAAAGAAGGATTCTTCGGTATTCTGGCCTACCCAGTTGCGAATGATGTTGACGTTGGCATCGCGGTGCAAGCGGAAGTAAGGCTCCAGCCGTTCGCGTTCGACGCGCTTGCGCCAATCTTCCGTGCCCCAGTTGCCGCCGCGCGCGGCAATGCGCACGCCGTTCACTTTGATGACGAGGAAAGGACTGAGCGAGGTATCGGGCAACGTCTTGATGGCGGTGGTGCCGTCGGCTTCCGCGCGCAGGCCGGTGGCCCAGTTGTTGTCGGCCAGCTTCTTGATCGCCTGATGGCGTCCATCGGTGATGCGTACGCCCAGCTCATGGCCCTTGGTGAAGTCAGCTTCCACGCGGCGCAGGTGGCCGCTTTGGTCGACCAGCGACAGTTCGTAGGTTACAGCACGCACGCCGAAACGCGTGCTGCTGGCGTCGGAGAGTTGGCCGCCCTGCACTGCTTCCAGTTTCAGCTCGTGCAGATCGGGCGCGCCGTAGCCGTTGGGCCACCACAGTTTTGGATTCTTCAGTTTCAGCTTGTCGAAGCGGACGGTTTGCTCACCCGGCGCCAGCGTGACTTCTTTGCTGATCTGGATCGGCTTCATGCTGCCGTCGCGGCGCGTGATCGTGGCGCGGACAGTAGTGCGTTGCGCAGTGCGCGACAAGTTGGTGACCGGGACTTCGATGCTGACGTCGGCTTCGCTGTTGTCAGCTTTCGGCAGCGCGGTGATAACGTGAGCGTCGCCCAGCTTCAGGTCATACGTAGCGCGCAGGACTACGTCTTGCCACAATCCGGTGTTGCGGTCGCGGACGGACGGAATCCAATCCCATCCCTCGGAGGCGATGAAGGTCGGGCCGTCTTGCGCGAGGGTGCCGCCATTTTCGCCGACGCCTGCGGTCATCGATTCTTCTTGCGGGATGCCGGGATGCGGCGGGGGCGAAACTTTGACGGCGATGACGTTTTGCCCCTTGGTCTTCAGGTATGGGCTGATGTCGAAGGTGCCGCGTATGAAAGCGCCTTTCATGCCGCCTAGTTTGCGGCCGTTGATCCAGACCTCGGCCTCGTAGTTGACGCCCTTGAAGGTGACAAACAGGTGTTGGCCTGCTTTGAAACCGGCTGGCAGGTCGAAGGCGCTTCTGTACCAGTAGTCTTGCTTGTTGAGTTGCTCGGGGATGGCGAGGTTGTTCAGGCCATAGTCAGGGTCTGGGTAGACGCCGCGATCGACCAGCGTGGTGAGAACCGTGCCGGGTGTGGTGGTGGCATACCAGCCAGCCGCGTTGAACGATGGCGATGAGATTTGTTCGGGCGAGGCGCGTACTTCAGGTGCGGCTTGCAACTTCCATGCCTTGAGCGTCCAGAGGTTCAACGCTTCCTGCGCGAGTGCCGGGCCGGCGTAGGCTGGCTTGGCCACGGGAGTTTGCAGGGGCGAGCCTGATTTCGGCAGCGTCCACGGGTCTTGCGGCGCAAGTTGGCCGTACATCTGGCGGACTTGGATCGGCCATGATGGGCTGCCGGTTTCGAAGTTGATCAGCGCGTCCGTGGGCGGCGTGGCCGCAGCCGCGCGCACGGCGTTGTCCGCCAGCGCAGCGCCGGTAACGACAAAGCCCGCGATGCGGCCCGCATAGCCAGCCGACACAGAACTACGTGGGCCGAGCGACACTTGCGCCGCCGATCCGCTGGCCGCCGGCAGCGTTGCATCGCGGCGTGCCACGGCGGCGCCGTTGGCGTAGAGCGTGATCTGCTTGCCGTCGTAGCTGGCGGCGAGATGAGTCCACGCGTTGGACGCTAGCGCCAGCGGCGACACCACTTCCACGCCGTAGCCGCAGAAACTGAATTTTCCATCCACGCTGCACAAGAACCATCCTGTCCCAGCCTGCGCGCCAGTGACGCCGGCAATCAGCGTGCGCCCTGCTGCCGGCTCGCTTGGTTTGAACCAGCCGCTTAAGCTGAACGGCTGCAGCGACGCTGTGCCAAAGATCTCGCCCTGCGTCACCTTCTTCAGCAAACCATCACTGGCCGCCGGAAACTCCGCGTTATACGGCCCCCACTGGCTCCCTGCCTGCGCAGCCGCCGAGGCCAGCGCCATCAACATCATCAACTTGCGATTCATATTTATCCTCGCGCCTTCAGGCGCAACAACAGCACACTATGCGGTGCGATTTTGGCGTCCAGCTTCTTGCTCGTATCACCAAGCTTTCCACTCCAGACATCGATCCAGTTAAAGGTCGTCTTCTTGAAATCGGCCTCGCGCTTGCTTAGGTCATCGCTGATCTGATGCGCCTTCCAGTCATAGTTCAAGGCCACGGCATGCTCACCGCGATTCAACACCATTAGCGCCCACTCGCCATCCGCCATCGGCTTGGCCCAATATTCCAGTGAGCCGGACGCCATGAACCTCCACGCCTGCACACCCAGCTTGTCCTGACTGACCGCAATCACGTCTTTATTGGACAAGATGCGGCGCGTCGGTTCGGGCATGCTGCGCAGGTCATTGCCGAGAATGAGGGGCGACGCCATCATCGCCCAGATGGCAAAGTGCGCGCGATCCTCATCCTCCGTCATGCCCATGCCTACTTCCAGCATGTCCATATCGTTCCAGTGTCCCGGCCCCGCGTATTTGCGCAAGCCGGCCTGCTTGTCGAGGATGCGCAACACGCCCAGCGACGACCATGAGCCATGACTAAACTCACAATCCCAGCACGGATAAATGTCGCCCGTGGTACGCCACGAGTGGCCCACGCCTGCGGCCCATTCCCACGGCTTGCTGTCGCCCCATTCGCACATGCTGAACAACATCGGCCGGCCGGCGCTGCGGATGGCGTCGCGCATGGTGGTGTAGGCGCCGACCGAGTTCAGGCCTTTGCTATCGCACCAGTCGTACTTGACGTAGTCCACGCCCCATGCGGCATAAGTGATGGCGTCTTGGTACTCGTGCCCACGGCTGCCGGGCCGGCCGCCGCAAGTGGTCGCGCCGGCGTCGGAGTAGATGCCCAGCTTAAGACCCTTGCTGTGCACATAGTCGGCCAGCGCCTTCATCCCAGACGGGAAGCGCTCGGCGTCTGGCTGAATCACGCCGCGCTCATCGCGCTTGCCATGCCAGCAGTCGTCGATATTGACGTACTGGTAGCCCGCATCCTTCAGGCCCAGTTTCACCATCGCGTCCGCAGTATCGCGGATCAACTGCTCGTTGATATTGCAGGCGAAGGTATTCCAGCTGTTCCAGCCCATTTGCGGCGTGGCGGCTAGTCCGTCAAACTTCTGCGCGTGAGCGCCGGTGCTAATGCCGGCGGCAAGCACCAGCAAGGTCAGGGAGCGCTTCATCGTTTGATCGCATTCAGACGGTCGGCATACTCCTTGATCAGCAAAAGCGAGCTGACGTCGGAATCAAACACCGAGTACAAGCCTTGCTCTTCCTGCGGTGGATCGCCGACAAAATCATTCCCCGGCTTCCACCAGTAATCGGCATTGGCGGCGCGGCCCGCACCACCCCACGCCCAGAAATTGAAGCCGGCAATCGGATCGCCCTTGCTCGCGCGGGTAGCGACGATCTCGAACACTTCGCGGTAGAAGCGGTCGCGTATCTTGGTGGTCGCCTTGATGCTGAACGATGGGCCGTCGCGATCCAGGCCAAACTCCTCCAGCACGATTGGCTTGCCCAGCTTCTTGGCCAGCTCGATGTGCGAGTTCAGATAATCGTGGCTCTTGACGATGGCGTTATCCCAGGTGCCGCTTGGGTTGTTGGAGTCGAACCAGCCCCAGTTTTTCGGCCACAGGTGATAAGTCAGATAGTCGATATTCCTGGTGCGGTGCGCATCGAGATAAAGCTGCGCATCCTGCGCCGAACCGGCCAAGCCCTCGCTGCCGCTGCTGACCAGGTGATTCTTATCGAGGCTATGAATGTAGCCCGCTACATCGTCGATCCACTTGACATAGACTGCCTTCTCTTCCGGCGTCGCTTTGCCGTTGCCCGGACGCGGTTCGTTAGCCAGCTGCCACGACAGGATATGCGTATCTTCGGTGTAGGGCTTGCCGGTGATGGTGTTCACGCGCTTGACGATCTTGGCGATCACGTTGCGATACTCGGCTTGCGCGTCGGCGTTGCGGTAGAAACCTGCGTTCTTCTGCATGAAGGTATCGTAGTCCTTGGTCACGTTCGGATCCAGCGCCGGCGTGCCTTCGAACCAATTCAGGTACTGCGTCATGCCGCCCGACCATTGCCAGAAATTGTTCAGGTAAAGCACCACCGTCATATCGCGCTTGGCGACTTCCGCCATCAGGAAGTCCAGGCCGGCCAGCAGTTCTTCGTCGTACTGGCCCGGTGCGTTGGTGGTGGCTGGGCTGACGGCGCTTTTCATTTCCGTTTTCTCGGACACCGCCAGCACGCGCAGGTTGTTGATGCCGATGGCCTTCATGTTATCCAGCTCTTTTAGCAGGCGCGCGCGTTCACCCACGCCGCTGGCTGCACCAAGATAGCCGCCGTACCAGAAGTTGGCGCCGACGATGTAGTAGGCCTGTCCCTTGCGGGCGAAGTGGGTATTTTTGACGGTGACGAAGTCGCTCTTGGCGGCTGGTGCTGCTTCAACGATGCCGACCGCGCCGAGCATCATCGCGGCGGCACAGAATTTGTACAGTTGTTTCAAGTCTCGCTCCTTGGTTTGATAGTGGGGTTGACGTTGCATGCCGCTTAAAAAGTATGCGGCACCGACCCAACCCGCACACCGCTGCGGCCAGGGTCTGACCCCGTACGGGGTCAGACCCTTTCGTTTGGGGTACTAGTGACAGCACACCTGTTACACCTCAACTACGATGCATAAGTTGTAACCCGTTTTTATTTTCCCGCGACGTTCAGCGTTCGCTGCGGCAGTTGAACCGTGACGCTCGCAGCTTTGGCGTCCGCTGCGTCCTGCGCCAGCAGCACTTTGTAGCCGCCCTTGGCGATGCGCCACGTTTTGCTGCGGCTGTCGAATACGCCCAGCAGGCGCGGATCAACGGTCACGCTGACTTCCTTGCTTTCGCCCGGAGCCAATTCCACCTTGTCCCAGCCGGCGAGGCGCTTGGGCGCTTCCCACTTGGCGTTCAGCGGCGACACGTATAGCTGCGGCACGTCTTTGCCCTTCGCCGCGCCGGTGTTGGTGACCTTGAAGCTAACCGACAGCTTGCCATCTTTCTGACTAGCGGCCAGGCCCGAATATTCAAACTGCGTGTACGACAAGCCATGACCAAACGGGAACAGCGGCTTCAAGCCCTTGAGGTCAAACCACTTGTAGCCTACCGCCGCACCTTCGTGATAATTGACGGTGAAGCGCACAGTCTCGTTCTTAGGATCGCCATCCAGTTTAGGACGCGGCAGCTGGCTTTCCGATGCTGGGAAAGTCGCCGGCAAGTGGCCGGACGGATTCACCTCGCCAAACAGCACGCGCGCTATCGCCTCGCCGCCGCTGGTGCCCGGATACCACGCTTGCAAAATACCGGCCGCTTGATCAACCCACGGCATCAGCACCGGGCCGGAAGTCTCCAGCACCACCACGGTTTTCGGATTGGCCTTCGCTACCGCGCCGATCAGCGCATCCTGGTTATCCGGCAAGGACAGCGACACCGCATCCAGCGCCTCGCCTACCCACTGCTGGCCAAACACCAGCACCACGTCCGCACCGGCCGCCGCTTGCGCAGCGGCGGCCGGATTGCGGCCATCGTTGTAGACAACTTGCGCGCCCGGCGCGCGCGCCTGAATCGCCTTCAGCGGCGATGACGGGTGGTACATCACAGGCCCCGGCCACGAAGTCGGCGCGATGCCCGGCACGGCATTGCCGCCAATCGGATACACCAGCGACGAGCCGCCGCCAGCCAGCACACCCACATCCGCATGCGCGCCGATGATGACGATTTTCTCGACGCCCGCTTTCAGCGGCAGCACGTTGCCCGCGTTCTTCAGCAATACCATGCCCTCTTCCGCGTCGGTGCGGCTCACCAGGTTGTGCGCGGTGAAATCGATTGCACCACCTTCCGCAACAGGGTTGTCGACCACACCTTTATCGAACATGGCGCGCAGCACGCGGAACACCATGTTATCCAAACGCGCTTGCGGCACATGGCCGTTGGCCACGGCTTCTTCCAGCGCGCCGCCAAAGTACTGCGACTTGTCGAACTCCCAGCCGGACTGCTGATCCAGGCCGGCGTTGGCCGCTTCCACCGTACTGTGGGTCGCGCCCCAGTCGGTCATGACGTAGCCTTTGTAGCCCCAGTCCTTCTTCAGAACTTGATTAAGCAGGTAATCGCTCTCGCAGGCATATACGCCGTTCAAGCGGTTGTATGAGCACATGACCGAACCGGGATCGGCCTGCTCCATCAGGAACTGGAAGGCCAGCAGGTCGGACATGCGATTGCTGGCGTCATCGAGACGCGCGTCGAGAATGAAGCGGCCAGTCTCCTGATCATTAACCGCGTAATGCTTCATGGTAGCGATGATGTTATTCGACTGGATGCCCTTTACCTGCTGCGCCACCATGGTGCCAGCCAGCAGTGGATCTTCACCAGCGTATTCAAAGTTACGGCCGTTGCGCGGCTCGCGCAGCAGATTGACGCCGCCCGCCAGCATGACGTTGAAGCCGGAAGCACGCGCTTCCGCACCGATCATCGCGCCGCCTTTGTACGCCAATTCGCGGTTCCACGTCGCCGTAGTAGCAAGGCCGGACGGCAGCGAGGTGCGCTCGCGCGGCGTCTTGGTCGCTTGCGTGGCGACGCCCAAACCTGCGTCAGTTTCAAACAGCGCCGGCAAGCCAAGACGGGGCACGCCTTCGATATAGCCTGCCGAAGAAGGCAGTGCGGCCGGATGCTTCTTGGTCTTGTTGCCGAAATCGGAACCAAAGTGGCCCAGCACCCAGCGCAGTTTCTCTTGCTGCGTCATCGCTTGCAGCGCGAGTTCGGCGCGCTTGTCGGCGCTCAGCGATTTGTCCATCCATGGTTCCGCCGCATGCGCCGACAATGCGGCGAGCGCCAGTGCTACAGCAAGCTTCAACTTCATACAGTCTCCTTGTTGTTATACATGCCAGCGTATTTCAGGCCGAAGTACAGGATAAAGGTGTAGCAGGCGGCCGGCACGAAGAACGACCATTGCAGGCCGATGGTGTCTGCCAGCAGGCCTTGCGCGAACGGCACCAGCGCGCCGCCGACAATCGCCATGCACAAAATGCCCGAGCCTTGGCCGGTTTGTTTGCCCAGCTTATGCAGCGCCATGCTGAAGATGGTCGGGAACATGATGGAGTTGAACAGGCCGACCGCGATAATCGACCACATGGCCAACTGGCCGTGGCCAAAGATCGCTACCAGGATCAAGATGATGGAAGCCGCCGAATTGAATGCCAGCGCCTTGCCCGGACTAACGTAGCGCATCACGGCAAAGCCAATGAAACGGCCGATCATGGCGCCACCCCAGTAGTAGCTGACATAGTGCGCAGCCACGCCGGCCGGCAAGCTGGCCACGTTGGCGTCGCCGAGGAAGTTAATCAGGAAGCTGCCGATGCTGACCTCACCGCCAACGTACAGGAAGATGCCGATGGCGCCCAGCAGCAGGTGGCGATGCGCCAGCACGCCGGTTACAACGCTGGTGGCGACATCGTCGTCGGCATGGCTGATTTTTGGCAGGCGCACCAGCGCGAACAGCAAGGCCAGCGCCAGCAACGCGCCGGCCAGCGCAAGGTATGGGCCTTGCACCGCTGCCGCTTCTTCGGCCTTGGTGCGTACTACGTTGGTCACGCCTTCCGACAGAATCAGCATGCCGCCAAGTGCCGGCGCAATCGTGGTGCCCAGCGAATTAAACGCCTGCGTCAAGGTCAGGCGGCTGGATGCGGTGGCCGGCGCACCAAGCACCGTCACGTAAGGATTAGCGGCCACCTGCAAGATGGTGATGCCGCTCGCCAGAACGAAGAACGCCAGCAGGAATAAAGCGTAGCCGCTCATCGAGGCCGGGAAAAACAGCGCACAACCGGCAGCCGCCAATACCAGGCCGCTCACCGCGCCGCGCTGGTAGCCGATCTTCTTGATCAGCATCCCGGCCGGCAGCGAAACAATGAAGTACGCGCCGAAGAAGCAGAACTGCACCAGCATGGCCTGCACGTAGTTCAGCGTATAGATCGATTTCAGGTGCGGAATCAGCACGTCGTTGAGTGAAGTCAGCAAGCCCCACATGAAGAACAGCAGCGTGATGATGACCAGCGGGACGGTGTTGCCGCCCTGCGTATGGTCGTGCGGACGCAAAGTTGCGGATGCAACGTGTTCCATAAACGTCTCCTCGTATGGATGGTTTTTATATTAATGAAAACGATTCTGCATAGTTGCCTGCGTACGGTCAAACAACATGTGTTTTTTGGTCTCAGTTTAGCCATCCTTACTAAACGGATCGCGTTTAGTAAATTGCGCTAAACTCAACGGCCAATTGGAAGTGTCGTTTGACCGTCAATAGACGCCTATGCAAGACTTCATTCATACGAGGAGACATAAGAAAAATGGGCACCAACGTAACGATCAGGGATATTGCCCGCGTCGCAGGCGTGTCGGCGGGGACGATTTCACGCGCATTGAAAAATGAGCCGGGACTGACCGAGGCCACTCGCCAAATGGTGCTGGAGACGGCGCGCGACCTGGGTTACGATTTTTGCAAGCTGCGTCCTAAACGTTTGCGCCGCCTGACCTTCCTGCTGCACCGCCAGCACAACACGGCGTCCAGCAGCCCGTTTTACTCGCCGGTGCTGCACGGCGCCGAGGAAGCCTGCCGCAAGCAAGGCATCGTGTTGTCGTTTATGGCGGTGGGCCCGGCCGATGGCTTGATCGACCAAATCCGCATGCACGCGCCGGACGGCATTGTGTGCGCTGGTTTCTTTGAGCCGGAAACGCTGAGCGCCTTGCGCTCCACCGGCAAGCAGTTGGTGCTGATCGATATGAAGCTGCGCGGTTACAGCTCGGTCAACCCGGACAATATGATGGGCGGCTACCTCGCCACCAAGCACTTGATCGACACCGGCCGCACGCGCGTCGGCTTCATCTCCGGCCCTCTGGCGCACTATTCGATCCGCGAGCGCGCACGCGGCTACCGGCAAGCGCTGTTCGAGGAAGGCATTCTGGCCGATCCGCGCATGGAAGCCTGCCTGCCGGACGGCGTCGATCTGGAAACCGGTGCATGGGAGGCGATGGAGCAGTTGCTGGATTTGCCGCATCCGCCGGACGCGGTGTTCTGCTACAACGACAGCGCCGCACTGGTGGCAATGCGCTGCTGTTTAGCGCGCGGGCTGAAAGTCCCGCACGATATTGCCATCGTCGGCTTCGACGATATTTCGACCGCCGTGCTGGGGCACCGCCCCCTGACCACGCTGCGCATCGATAAGAAATCACTGGGCGCGTTGGGCGTGGATTTGCTGCTCAATGGCCCGCACGAAGAACCGGTGGAGAAAACCTCGCCGGTGGAATTAATCATACGCGCCAGCACCGTCATGGACGGCTGGCGACCGAAGAACCTAGTAACCTTCAAACGGACCTGAAGATGGCCCCTGATTTCCGATCCCGCACCACCCTGCTGAACCACATCCGCCACACCAAGCAATTCTATGATGCCCGCTGCATTGATCCTAGCGGCGGCCTGTATCACTTTTATAAAGATGACGGCACGGTCTATGACGCGCATACGCGCCACCTTGTCAGCAGCACGCGTTTCGTCTTTAACTATGCGATGGCGTGGCGGCAGTTCGGCGATGTGGCGGATCGGCAGCGGCTGCGGCAAGCGTTGGCCTTCCTGCGCGAAGCTCACCGCAATCCGGCCACCGGCGGCTATGCATGGCAGCTGGATTGGAACAATGGCGTAGGCCGCGTTACGGACGGCACCAATCACTGCTACGGCCTGGCCTTTGTGCTGCTGGCTTACAGCCATGCGCTGATGGCCGGCGAAATGCAAGCCGCGCCGTGGATCGATGAAACCTTTGAGTTGATGGAAAAGCGTTTCTGGGATCCGAAGTACGGCCTGTACGCCGACGAAGCCAGCGCCGATTGGTCGACGCTCGACGGCTATCGCGGCCAGAACGCCAACATGCACGCTTGCGAAGCGCTGATCGCTGCCTTTGAAGCGACCAACAACCGTGCCTACCTGCTGCGCGCGGAAACGCTGGCGCACAACATCACCATGCGCCAGGCCGCGCTGGCCGACAACATGGTGTGGGAACACTACCATGCCGATTGGACGGTGGACACGGAATACAACCGCCACGACAAGAGCAATATCTTCCGACCGTGGGGCTACCAGCCGGGCCACTTGACCGAGTGGGCCAAGCTGTTGCTGCTGCTGGAACGCCACGGCGCGCACCTCGCCAACAATCCTAACTGGCTGCTGCCACGCGCGGTGGAGTTGTTCGACACGGCGCTGGCAAAAGCATGGGATCATCAACACGGCGGCATCTACTACGGCTTTGCGCCGGACGGCAGCATTTGCGATGACCTCAAATATTTCTGGGTACAGGCAGAGAGCCTTGCTACCGCTGCGCTGCTGGCGGCGCGCACGGGCGAGGCGCGCTACTGGACGTGGTATGACAAGATCTGGAATTACAGCTGGGAGCATTTCGTCGACCATCAGCATGGCGCCTGGTATCGCATCCTCGGTGCGGACAACAGCAAGCTGACCGACGAGAAAAGCCCGGCAGGCAAAGTGGATTACCACACCATGGGCGCGTGCTACGAAGTGCTTAATGTGCTGAAGAAGGACTGAGATGACAGCCTTCCCTTCCTTTGTGGCGGCGGGCGAAGCGCTCACCGATATGATCGTGCAGGACGCGGCACAGCAGCAGTGGCTGAGCCAAACCGGCGGCTCGACCTGGAACGTGGCGCGCGCCATGGCCAAGCTGGATGTGCTGACCGCGTTTGCAGGCGCTATCAGCAGCGACGTATTTGGCGACGCGTTGTGGCAGGCCAGCGAGGCGGCGCGGCTCGATCTGCGCTTCCTCCAGCGTTACAAAAACTCTCCTTTGCTGGCGATCGTGCATCGCACCGATCCGCCAGCCTATTTCTTCGTCGGCGACGACAGCGCCGATTTACAGTTTGACGCCGCTCTACTGCCGGAGGGCTGGCGCGCACACTGCAAATGGGTGCATTTCGGCGGCATCAGCCTTGCGCGGCAACCGCTGGCGGGCAAGCTGGTGGCGCTGGCCGAACAGCTGAAGCGCGATGGTGTGCGCATCAGCTACGATCCAAACTACCGCTTGCTGATGGACGCCAGCTATGACGCCACGCTGCGCCGCATGACCGAGCTGGCGGACGTGGTCAAGGTGTCGGAAGAGGATTTGGAAGGCCTGTTCCGCACCAAGGATATTGAAGGTGCATTCGCCACGCTGCGCAGTTGGAATCCGGCGGCGACCTACTTGTACACCAAGGGTGGCAACGGCGCATCGCTGCACGTGGGACACGACTCGTGGTCGCTGCCTGCGCCGAAGATCAACGTGGTGGACACCGTGGGCGCGGGTGACGCCAGCATCGCTGCGCTGGCGTGGAGCATGATGCATCGTGCCAATGCCACGCCGTTGCAGCACTTGCAGTTCTCGGTGGCGGCCGGCGCTGCGGCCTGTCTCGGCCAAGGTGCATCGCCGCCGTCGCTGGCGGATATCGAGAACCTTACGAACTTGTAATGTAGTTCGTCACATGGCTGTCATATGCGGCCAATACGATGGCGAGCTTTATTAGCTCACCATCGTCCCCATGCCTTCCAAGTCCCCTTTCGCTCCATCCCGTCTGCAATTGGCGCTTGCCGCCGCCGGCCTGTGCGCCCTTCACTTCTCCGCCATGGCGGAAGATGCGGGCGGCGCGCTGTCGACTGTCGAAGTGAAGGCCACCGTCGAGAAGAAAAAACTCGGCGATAGCGTCAGCAGCGGCGCACTGGGACGCAAATCGGAACTCGGCACGCCCTTCTCCACCAAGGCTGTCTCCAGCGACGAAATCGAAGACCGCCTGGCGACCAGCATTTCGGAAGTGCTGAAGTACGATGCTTCGGTAACGGCAATCTCGCCACCGATTTCCACTCACCCGGCCACCATTCAAATGCGCGGCCTGCGCCTCGATGACCTGAACGGCTACAAGATCAACGGCCTTGCCAACATCAATCGCGGCACCGAGATGCCGCTGGAGATGTTTGAAAGCGTAGAGGCCTTGAAGGGTCTCACCGGCTATATGTACGGCTTCGGTTCGCCGGGCGGCATCGTCAACTACGTGAGCAAGCGCCCGACTACCAGCAAGAGCTTCAGCGCGGCCATGGGCTACCAGGAAGGCGGCGCGATCAAGGAACATATCGATATGGGCGGCCGCCTCGGCGAAGAAGGCGGCTTTGGCTATCGTTTGAATCTGCTGCATGAAGACGGCGATTTGAAACAGGAAAGCGGCTCGATCAATCGCAACGCCGCAGGTTTGAATCTGGAATGGCGCGTCAACACCGATCTGGCCCTGACGTACGATGCGATCTATCAGCGTCGCGCCAGCGTGGGCGGTACGGACATTATCATCGCCCCAGCTTACAAAGTGCCTAAGCCGATTGACGGCGAAAGCAAGTTGAATAGCGTCGGCGCAGGCAGCGACGTGGAATACACGCTGGCGACTACCGGTGTTGAGTATCGCTTGGCGCCGGAGTGGGTGGTGAATGCTTCCTACCGCACATCGGATTCGACTCGCGTGTACAAGAAGGATCAGTACTACATCACCAGCAACGCCGGCGATTACAAGGATCGCGTAACTTCGGAGCTGCACGGCTATCACTTCGATCAGGTGCAAGCGACGATCAACGGTAGCTTCAGCGGCAACGAGGTGGTGCTTGGCGTGATGTCGCAGAACCTCGCATCCACTTCTTCGGTGGTGACGCCTAAGACATATCTCGGCACCGGCAATCTGTACGCACCGACCATCATCAACGTATGGGGCATCAATTACAGCGGCGGCACGTACCGCGACGAGACTGCCCGTCAAGAAGCGGTATTTGCCAGCGATACGCTGAAGTTGAGCGATAACTGGTCGGTGCTGGCCGGTTTGCGCTACACGCAGTTTGTCGATAACGCTTATTCGACCAAGGGTGCGCTGAATGCGCGCTACACGGCAGACAAGACCACGCCGACCGTGGCGCTGATGTACAAGCCGGCGGCCGATACCACGCTGTACGCCAGCTATGTGGAAGCACTGGAGCAGGCGGCGAATGCTCCTACCTCCACCGTCAATGCAAATCAGACTTTTGCGCCGATTAAGAGCAAGCAGTCGGAAGTCGGCGTCAAGACGGAGCGTAGCTGGTGGAATGCCACCGCGTCGTTGTTCCGCATCGAGCGCGGCGCGCAATACACCAATGCGGCCAATGTGTATGTACTGGATGGCGAGACCAAGTATCAAGGCCTGGAGTTCAACACGGTGGTGCAGGCGGCGAAGAATGTGTCGATCGAAGGCGGTATCATGCTGCTGGATGCGACGCTGGAAGATGCCGCGCCGGGTTACAGCGGCAAGCGTGCGGTCGGGGCGCCGCGCCGCCAGGCTTCGGTGCAGGCGACCTGGCGCGAGGTTTTGCCGGGTCTCGCCCTGCACGTCGGCAGCCAGTACCTCGGTGAGTTGCCAATGGATGCTGCCAACGTGAACACGCTCCCAGCCTATACCTTGTTTGATGCGGGCTTCAATTATCGTCACCGCTATTTCGGCAAAATGATTAGCGTGCGGGCGAATATTTCGAATATCGCCAATCGCAAGTACTGGACTTACTACCAGGAGAACTACTTGAATATTGGCGCGCCGCGTACGGCTAGCGTCAATGTGCGCGTGGACTTCTGATGATTGAGCTTGCGCTGTCGCTGCTGCTGGCGACCAAGACGCCGTATGCGCCGCAGCAGGATAGCGCCACCTATGAGGCGGCGCCGGACGGCTTCAAACCTGTCTACACGGAGATGCTGGCGCGGCACGGGTCGCGCGGGCTGACCAGCCCCAAGACGGCGCATGCTTTGCTGGATGTATGGCGGCAGGCGGCCGCGCAGAACGCCCTCACGCCGCTCGGCCGCGCGCTGGGGCCGGACATCGAGTTGATGATGCAGGCGAATGCGAAGATCGGCTACGGCAACGAGACGGCGCAGGGCTTGGAAGAACACACGCAGCTTGCCAAACGCCTGTACGCGCGGATGCCGCAGCCGTTCGACGGCGCGGCAGGCGGCCAGCGCCGAATCCTGGTCGTCTCGTCCGGCAAGGATCGCGCCGTCGACAGTGGCGGCTTCTTCGTCCGCTCGCTGGTGCAGCAGCAGCCCGCACTCGCCGCGCAAGTGGACACCAGTATAGACCGCTCCACGCTCTACTTCCACAAGCTGAACGCCAGGGACGACGCACAGGTAACTGAGTCCAGTCTCGCCTACCAGCGCTGGGCCAGGAGCGACGAACTGAAAGCGCGCGAAGCCGCCATCCACGCGCAACCGCGCTTGCGCGCCGCCGTCCAAGCCACGCTGGCCCGCCTGTTCACGCCAGCCTTCATCGCCGCGCAAGACGCCACCGAGACCGCACTCGCGCTGTACCAGCTATACGCCGCAGCAGCCGACATGCGGGCCGAGCTCCAAACCAACTTCACACGGTACATGCCGCCCGAGCACGCGCGCGTCTACGCCGAAGCCGAAGACGCCGCCGCCTTCTACGAAAAAGGCCCGGGCATCACAGAAAACGGCGATGTCACATGGCGCATGGCCTCTTCCCTGCTGGACGATTTTTTCAACGAGGCCGACGCCATCACCGCCGGCAACCACGCGCACGCCGCCAAACTCCGCTTCGCCCACGCCGAAATCGTGATCCCGATGGCAAGCGCGCTAGGCATACCGGGCATGTCCGAACAACTGCCGCGCGCCGCGATTTACAGTTACGACAACAGCCCATGGCGCGGCGCCGCCGTCGCGCCGATGGCGGCCAACATCCAATGGGACATCTACCAGGACACCACCGGCCGCACGCTGATCCGCATGCTGTACAACGAGCGCGAAACCAGCTTTAAGTCCAGCTGCGACTACGCAAAAATCTCCTCCGCCAGCCACTTCTACGACTACAGGCAGTTGAAACGTTGTTATAAATAAAACCAACATTATCAAATAACCTATACCGAAAGGCGTTTCTGGCTATCTAGCAACAATTAATACAAATCTGCACTCACAGTCCGCTTGTGCCCGGTGCTAAACTCGGAAGGTCACTAGACCAAAAGAGAGGACGACACCATGAACCAGATGTCGAGACGCCAGTTCCTTCGGGTGACTGGCGCGACCATCGCGGGTTCGAGCATCGCGCTCCTTGGCTTTGCACCGGCGACGGCTTTGGCCGAAGTCCGGCAGTACAAGCTGGCGCGCAGCACCGAGACCCGCAACACCTGCCCATACTGCTCCGTCGGATGCGGCATCCTGATGTACGGATTGGGCGATGGCGCGAAAAACGCCGCGGCCAGCATCATCCACATCGAGGGCGACGCCGACCACCCTGTCAACCGCGGCACCTTGTGCCCGAAAGGCGCCAGCCTGATTGACTTCATCCACTCGCCGAACCGCCTGCTCGCACCGCAGTACCGCGCGCCGGGTGCGACCGAATGGTCGCCGATGTCGTGGGATGAAGCGCTCAACCGCATCGCCAAACTGATGAAGGCGGATCGTGACGCCAACTTCGTCGAAAAAACCGAGGACGGCAAAACCGTCAACCGATGGACTACCACTGGCATGCTGTGCGCATCGGCCAGTACCAATGAAGTCGGCTACTTAACCCATAAAACGATGCGTGCCACTGGCATGCTCCCATTCGACAATCAAGCACGTGTTTGACACGGTCCAACGGTGGCAGGTCTTGCCTCGACATTTGGACGTGGTGCGATGACGAATCACTGGGTAGACATCAAGAATGCAGATGTCATCCTGGTCATGGGCGGCAACGCAGCAGAAGCACACCCTTGCGGGTTTAAATGGGTCACGGAAGCGAAGGCGCATCGCGGCGCCAAGTTGATCGTGGTCGATCCGCGCTATACCCGAACCGCTTCGGTGGCGGACTATTACGTCCCTACCCGTACCGGTGCGGACATCGTTTTCCTGGGCGGTATCATCAACTACCTGCTCACCAACGACAAAATCCAGCACGACTACGTCCGCAACTACACGGACATGCCGTTCATCGTGCGCGAGGATTTCGCCTTTAACGACGGCCTGTATTCGGGCTGGGACGACGAGAAGAACAAGTACACGGACAAGAGCAGCTGGAACTACGAGATGGGCGAAGACGGCTTTGCCAAGGTCGACCCGACGCTCGAACACCCGCGCTGCGTGTACCAGCTGATGAAGAAGCACTACTCGCGCTACACGCCTGAGATGGTGGAGAAAGCCTGCGGCGTGCCGCCGGAAAAATTCCATCACGTGGCGGAGCTGCTGGCATCGACCGCGGTGCCGGGACGTGCTGCGACCATCCTGTATGCACTGGGCTGGACGCAGCACTCGACCGGCGCGGAAACCCTGCGTACCGGCGCCATGGTGCAGCTGCTGCTCGGGAACATGGGTATCGCCGGCGGCGGCATGAACGCGCTGCGCGGCCACTCCAATATCCAGGGTCTGACCGACCTTGGCCTGCTGACCAATATGCTGCCGGGTTATCTGACCCTGCCGGGCGAAGCGGAACAGGATTGGGATGCCTACGTGGCCAAGCGCGCGCTGAAGCCTTTGCGTCCTAACCAGTTGAGCTACTACAGCAACTCGAAGAAATTCCTGGTCTCCTTCATGAAGGCCTGGTGGGGCGACGCTGCGACCGAGGAAAACAACTACGCCTTCAACTACCTGCCCAAGCTCGATAAGCCGTATGACATGATGCAGGCGTTCGAGCTGATGATCCAGGGGAAAATGACCGGCTACATCTGCCAGGGCTTCAACATCCTGGCATCGGCGCCGGACAAGCAGAAGACCACCGAGGCGCTGTCCAAGCTGAAATGGCTGGCCATCATGGATCCGCTGCAGACCGAGACCGCCGAGTTCTGGAAACCGCACGGCGACTTCCACAAAGTCGATCCGACGAAAATCCAGACCGAGGTATTCAGCCTGCCGACCACCTGCTTCGCGGAAGAACGCGGCTCGCTGGTGAGCTCCTCGCGCGTGCTGCAATGGCACTGGCAAGGCGCCGAAGGCCCAGGCCAGACCAAGAGCGATCTGGAAATCATGTCGGGCATCTTCCTGCGCATGAAGAAGGCGTACCAGACCGACGGCGGCAAATTCCCTGATCCGATTCTGAACCTGACCTGGAACTACGCCAACCCAGCCTCCCCTACTCCAGAGGAACTGGCGATGGAGTACAACGGCAAGGCGCTGAAAGAGATCACCGATCCGAAAGATCCGACCAAGGTTATCCTGAAGAAGAACGAGCAGTTGGCGGGCTTCGCGCAGTTGAAGGACGACGGCAGCACGGCTTGCGGTTGCTGGATCTTTGCCGGTTGCTGGACGGCTGCCGGCAACCAGATGGGCCGCCGCGACAACAGCGATCCGACCGGTATCGGCAATACGCTGAACTGGGCGTGGGCATGGCCGGCTAACCGCCGCGTGCTGTATAACCGTGCCTCCTGCGACCCGAAAGGCAAGCCATGGGACTCGACCCGCAAGCTGATTGCGTGGAACGGCACCAACTGGGGCGGCGCGGACATACCGGACTACAAGGCGGATGAACCGCCGGAAAACGGCATGGGGCCATTCATCATGCTGGCCGAAGGCGTAGCGCGCTTCTTCTCGCGCGACTCGATGGCGGAGGGGCCGTTCCCCGAGCACTACGAGCCGTTCGAATCGCCGATCGGGCATAACCCGCTGCACCCGAACAATCCGAAAGCCTTCAACAACCCGGCCGGCCGCATGTTCCCGAACGACCGCAAGAAGTTGGGCAAGAAGGAGCAGTTCCCGCATGCGGCGACCAGCTATCGCCTCACGGAGCACTTCCACTTCTGGACGAAGCACGCGCGTTTGAATTCCATTATCCAGCCGGAGCAGTTCGTCGAAATCGGCGAAGCGCTGGCCAAGGAAGTCGGCGTAGTGCATGGCGACCGCGTGAAAGTGACCTCGGGACGCGGCTACATCATCGCGAAAGCGGTGGTGACCAAGCGTATCAAGCAGTTGACCATCGATGGCAAACCGATGCACCACGTCGGCCTGCCGATCAACTTTGGCTTCAAGGGGCTCACTAAACCGGGCTACTTGGTTAACACGCTGACGCCTGTTGTGGGCGACGGCAATTCACAGACACCGGAATCGAAGTCGTTCCTGGTGAAAGTGGAAAAAGCTTAACGGCCAGAGGAGATAAACATGGCATTACAATCACTTGATATCAAGCGCATGTCGGCAACGACGGTGCAGACTCCGATGGCTCGCACACCGGTGACCGGCACTGTCGCAAAGCTGATCGACGTTTCCAAGTGCATCGGCTGCAAGGCTTGCCAAACGGCCTGCATGGAATGGAACGATCTGCGCGACGAGGTGGGTGAAACCACCGGCGTGTACGACAACCCAATCGACCTGACGCCGCAGTCATGGACGGTGATGCGCTTCTCGGAATACGAGAATCCAAAGGGCGATCTGGAATGGCTGATCCGCAAGGACGGCTGTATGCACTGCGAAGACCCGGGCTGTCTGAAAGCCTGTCCTTCGCCGGGCGCGATCGTCCAGTACACCAACGGCATCGTCGACTTCCACCAAGAGAACTGCATCGGCTGCGGTTACTGCGTGGCCGGCTGCCCGTTCGATGTACCGCGCATCTCCAAGCAGGACAGCCGCGCTTACAAGTGCACCTTGTGCTCGGATCGCGTGGCTGTCGGCCAGGAGCCGGCCTGCGTCAAGACCTGCCCTACCGGCGCCATCATGTTCGGCACCAAGGAGGACATGAAGGATCACGCGGAAGAGCGCATCGAGGATCTGAAGTCGCGCGGCTTTGCGCAGGCGGGCTTGTACGATCCGGCCGGCGTCGGCGGCACGCACGTGATGTACGTGCTGCACCACGCAGACCAGCCAACGCTGTATCACGGCCTGAAAAAGGATCCGAGCATCAGCGCCACGGTGGGATTGTGGAAGGGCTTGACCAAGCCGCTGGCATTGGCGGGCATCGCCATGACGGCGCTGGCGGGCTGGTTCCACTACTCGCGCGTGGGCCCGAACGAGGTGTCCAAGGAAGAGGAAGCCGAAGCAGTAGCGGAAGCTAAACGCATCAGGGAGGAAGCAAAATGAGCTCACCCAACCGCGATAAAGATGGCAACCCGCTGATCCAGCGCTACACGCCCAACGAGCGTAGCAACCACTGGATCACTGCCATCTGTTTCATCCTGCTGGCGGTCTCCGGGCTGGCCATGTTCCACCCAGCGATGGCGTGGATGGCCGTGTTCCTCGGCGGCGGTCAATGGACGCGCATCCTGCATCCGTTTATCGGGCTGGTGATGTTCGTGTCGTTTGCGGTGCTGGTGCTGCGTTTCTGGCATCACAACCGCATGGACGCCGCGGACAAGCAGTGGCTGAACCAGATCGGCGATGTGCTCAACAACCGCGAGGACAAGCTCCCAAAGATCGGCATGTACAACGCCGGCCAGAAGATCTTGTTCTTCGTGCTGATCGCCAGCATGTGCGGTCTGCTGTTGTCGGGCATCGTGATTTGGCGCGCTTACTTTGCGTTCTACTTCCCGATCGAGATCGTGCGGCTGGCGGCATTGCTGCATGCCTTTAGCGCATTTGTGCTGATTTGTTCCATCATCGTACACATTTACGCGGCCTTCTGGGTCAAGGGTTCGATTGGGGCGATGGTGCGCGGCACCGTCACCTACGGGTGGGCGCGCAAGCACCATCCGCGTTGGTTTGAGGAAGTGGTTCGCAAGAGCCGCGACTAAGTGTGCGGGGGGCTGCCGATTTGGGATTAAAATACTCCTGGAGCCGGCAGCCATCCGCCATACGGGAGATATTTTTTGGTACAACGCTTGTTAGAACCCGGTGAGATCGAGGCCCTCGATCACACCGCCATTCCGCGCCTGCTGCTGCCTGAGGCACGCAGCTTGTTCACTGCGCGCGCGGCGCGTCTACGCCAGTTGGCGAATAATCAAATTAAAGGGATACCGGTCGGCGAAACGCTGGCCGGCTATCTGAACATGATGGCGGCCTTGGTCGATGCACAGGCGGCGGTGATCCGCACCCTGCCGGCCGAGACGTTTGCGCTGCCGGATGCTGCGGGCATCCAGATGGCGATCGATCATCACATGCCGCCGCTGCCGGTGAGCGGCCAACGTCCGGCGACCTGGCGTCGCGTGTTCGACGCTATCCTGGATCAATTGGATGGACTGGCGGCTAGCCAGCCGCAGTTGGCTGCGGTGCTGGCCGAATTGCGTTCGCTGGAAGCGGCCCAGTTGGAAGGCTGCGCCGATGCGGTGCTGGCCGAGCTGACCGAGGGCGTGCATCCGCTGCATGCGCCGTTCGTGGCTGCGGCTTTGCAAGTGATGTGGACGGCGCGCGCCAGCCAGCTCGATGCGCCGCGCGTGCAACCACTGGTGACCAATACTTTGTGCCCGGTGTGCGGTGCGCATCCGGTGGCCAGCGTGATTCGCATCGGCGGGCAATCGCAGGGTTATCGCTACTTGCAGTGCAGCTGCTGCGCCAGCGAGTGGCACATGGTGCGCGTGAAATGCTCGTGCTGCGAGAGCACGTCCAAGGTGGCTTACCAGAGTATAGAGCCGGAAGAAGGTGCGCCGGATCCGGCCAACAAGGCCAATGATCCGAGCAAGGTGGCGCGCGCGGAGACTTGCGATGACTGCAAAACCTATCGCAAGATCTTCAACCAGGAGCACGACCTGCACGTCGAACCGCTGGCCGACGACTTGGGCAGCCTCGCGCTCGACCTGCTGGTAGGAGAAGCCGGCTACGCCCGCGCCAGCGGCAATCCCCTGCTGTGGTTCAACGCGGAATGAGTACGCCGTCCGCAGCAGCAAGCGCGATCCGCCTGCCCGCCGTCCACCTGATCTTGTCGGACGCGGGCTGCGAGGCGCTGATCGCGGAATATGGCCGCATGCAGACGCTGGAGGCGGCGCGTGCGCTGCTGGCCGAGCTGCGCGCCATGCTGCTGGCCGCCCGCGACGGCGGCGCTGCGGCGACGGCGGCAGGCGCGCCGGACACCAGCATCCCGTCCCTGCTCAACATGCTGTCCGCCCGCCTGCGCGAACAAAACACCTCGCCGCTGCGCCCCGTCTTCAACCTCACCGGCACCGTCCTGCACACCAACCTTGGCCGCGCACTGCTGCCCGACAGCGCAGTGCAAGCCGTGGTCGATTCGATGCGCTGGCCGATGAACCTCGAATGGGACATCGACACCGGCAAGCGCGGCGACCGCGATAACCTGATCGAAGACCTGCTGCTGGAACTGACCGGCGCCGAAGCCGCCACCATCGTCAACAACAACGCCGCCGCCGTGCTGCTGATGCTGAACACCGTGGCACTCGGCAAAGAAGTCATCGTCTCGCGCGGCGAGCTGGTAGAAATCGGCGGCGCCTTCCGCATCCCGGACGTGATGACGCGCGCCGGCGCCGTGCTGCGCGAAGTCGGCGCCACCAACCGCACGCACCTGAAAGACTACGACGAAGCAGCCGGCCCGCAAACCGCGCTGATGATGAAAGTCCACACCAGCAACTACGCCATCACCGGCTTCACCAAGAGCATAGAGCTGGACGAACTGGCGCCGCTGGCCAGGAAGCACAACATCCCGCTGGCCGTGGATCTGGGCAGCGGCACGCTGGTCGATCTTGAACAATACGGCCTGCCGCACGAAACCACCGTGCGCGAGACCATCGCCGGCGGCGCAGACCTGGTCACCTTCAGCGGCGACAAGCTGCTGGGCGGCCCGCAATGCGGCATCATCGTCGGCCGCAAAGACTTGATCGCGCAGATCAAAAAGAATCCGCTGAAGCGCGCCCTGCGCGTCGGCAAACTGACCCTGGCCGCGCTGGAACCGGTGCTTGCGCTGTACCGCGCGCCCGACCTGCTGCCCGAGCGCCTGACCACGCTCAAGCTGCTGACCCGCCCTGCCGCCGCCATGCGTGAACAGGCGCAAGCCATCCTGCCTTCGTTGCAGGCTGCGCTGGGCGCAGGCTACGTGGTCACTGACGAAGCGATGATGAGCCAAATCGGCAGCGGCGCACTGCCGGTCGATCAGCTACACAGCCACGGGCTGGTGGTACGCGCTGCCGCAACGGGCCGCATCAGCAACGCGCTCGGCGTGCTGGAACAGCGCCTGCGCGCCCTGCCGCTGCCGGTCATCGGCCGCGTGGCGCAAGACGCGCTGTGGCTGGATCTGCGCTGCCTGCAGGATCACCAGCAGCAGCGCTTCGTTGAACAACTATCCCTGCTCACAGCATGATCGTCGGCACCGCAGGACACATCGACCACGGCAAGACCACGCTCACGCGCGCGCTGACCGGCGTCGATACCGATCGCCTCAAGGAAGAGAAAGCGCGCGGCATTTCGATCGAACTCGGATACGCCTACACGCCGCTGCGCATCGATACGCCGGACGGCGACATCCTCGGCGTGATCGACGTGCCGGGCCACGAGAAATTCATCCGCACCATGGCCGCAGGCGTCACCGGCATCGACGCCGCACTGTTGGTAATCGCCGCCGACGATGGCATCATGCCGCAAACACTGGAGCATCTTGCCATCCTCCGTCTGTTGGGCGTAAAGCGCGGCGCGGTGGCGCTGACCAAGATTGATCGCGTGGACATGGCTCGGCTGGAGCAATTGGAGCAAGAGATCCACGCCCTGCTCGCGCCGACCGATTTCGCCGGCGCGCAAATTTTCCGCACCAATGCCACGGCGGCCAATGACGTAGGCGTGCAAGTGCTGCGCCTTCACCTTGCAGAGATAGCGGCCACGCTGCCCGCCAGCGATGAGCGGCGCTTGTTCCGGCTTGGCGTGGATCGCGTATTCACGCTGCCCGGGCAAGGCACCATCGTCACCGGCACCGCGCTGGCGGGCAGCGTGCGCGTGGGCGACACTTTGCAGCTTGCGCCGAGCGGGCAGCAAGTGCGCGTGCGCAGCATCCACGCGCAAAACCGTTCGGCGGAAGTGGGACGCGCAGGCCAGCGCCTGGCGCTGAATCTGAGCGGCGCAGGCAAGGACGATATTGCGCGCGGCACTTGGGTGGTGGCGCCGGCATTGGCCGAGTGCTCCGAACGCATCGACGTGGAATTGACGCTAACGCCCGATTGCGGCATCACGCTCAAGCCATGGTCGCCGGTACACGTACACCTTGGCGCAGCGCATCACACGGCCAACGTCGTGATGCTTGATGATGAAGTACTGGCTCCCGGCCGCACTGGACGCGTTCAATTGGTGCTGGATGCGCCGGTGCACGCTGTGCCGGGCGACCGCTTCGTGATCCGCAACGCGCAGGCCACGGCGACCATCGGCGGCGGCATGGTACTCGATCCATTCGGGCCGGCGCGCAAGCGGCGCAGTGCAACGCGCTTGGCGTGGCTGCAAGCGCTGCAAGACTACATCAGCAACGGCGACATTGCTGCGCTGCTGGCACGCGGGCCTTTGGGCTTGCGCGCATCGACGCTGGTGCGCTTGTCGCAACTGCCTGCGACAGAGATCGCCGCGCCGGAGGGCACGGTGCACGTCGGCCTGCAAGGCGGCGACACGCTGCTGATTGCAGCCGCCGAAGTGGAGGCGCTGCAAGCGCGCGTGCTGGCCGCGCTGGCCGAATTCCACGCGCGCGCGCCGGACGATGCGGGGCCGGAGCTATGGCGTTTGAAGCGCATCGTCTCGCCCGACATGGAAGACCGCTTGTGGAGCCGCTTGGTTGAAACGCTGCTGGCGTCCGGCGCCATCGGCCAGCGTGGCCGCAGCCTGCACCTGCCTGACCACAGCGTGGAGTTGAGCGCAGAAGAACAAGCGCAGGCCGCGCCGCTGCTAGCTTCCTTGCTGGCCGGCGGCTTCGATCCTCCATGGGTGCGCGACTTGATGCGCGAGCACAGCATGCCGGAAGCCGAAGTGCGCCGCCTGCTGCTTAAACTCGCCAAGACCGGCGAGCTGAATCAGGTGGTGAAAGACCTGTTCTACCATCCGCAGAAACTGGACGAACTGGCGCGCATCGTCGCCACGCTGCCCGAGGTGCAAGCGGCGTCGTTCCGCGACGCCACCGGCTTGGGGCGCAAGCGGGCCATACAGGTGTTGGAGTTCTTCGACCGCGTCGGCTATACTCGCCGGGTCGGCAACGTGCACCTGTTGCGACCGAACGCCGCGTGGTCATCCAGCGGCGCATAAATCAAGTTAAGGAAGGCATACTCATCCGGTGATGGGGCCGGGCTTCAAACCCGGTGGGGGGCGTCAGCCGCTCCCTCGTAAGTTCGACTCCTACTGCCTTCCGCCATCTATCGTTGCCACTACCATCTCGAGCGCTGCGTCGAAGTCAGCTGGCGTTTCTTCCAGCAGGGACCATAAGCGGTTGTGCTCGGCTCCTCGCACGACGTGGAGTTGGCGCGATTGGGCGCGGGTGGCGGCGGCGACCAGGCGCTCGGAGATCTCTAACGGAATCACGGCGTCGTGCTCGGCGTGGATCACTAGCAAACAGCCTTCAAAGCGCGAGAGGATGTCCCACGCATCGCTATCGGCCCAGCTGCGCTCGCGGCGGATGACGGCGGAGAACTCGGGGCCGAACGGCACTTCGTACGCGGAAGGTGTGTACACGCCCGGTACGATCAACACCAGCGCATCAACGCGATGCTGTTCGGTCAAGCGGATGGCGTTGTACGCGCCCATGCTCGAACCGAACACCACCAGCGGCTCCGGCATCGAACGCGCCGCCAACACCGCCTGCGCCTGCCGCGTGCGGCTAGCCACCGATGAATCGGCCAGCGCACCGCCCGTCTCGCCATGGCCCACCGCATCAAAACACACGCTGCCCAGCCCGCGCTGCTGCAAGGCCCCGCGCAGCAGATGGTGGCCGCGCCGCGTACTGGCACCGGCGCCGTGCAAATACAGGATGCGATTGCTGTCGCGCCCCACGTAGTGATCGGCCTTCAGCAACTTGCCGTCGAACGGCACCTCAAAATCAACAATGGTAGACATGCCCAGCAGCCTACCCCAGGCGTGCCAGCTTTGTAAATCTAAGTAATTCCCACAGTGTTGCCACACGGCATTTTCATTCAATGATAAAATAACTTTTAGAAACATAAGTTTCTTTTTAATAATAAAACCTCCGAGACAACCACCTTAAACAACTGCTGAATACACGGAGGCCCTGTGAAATTATCTGAAATGAAGGTCAGCCATCGGCTGGCCATCGGCTTTGGCGCGACCCTACTACTGTTACTGGCCGTGGCTAGCGCCAGCTGGCTGAGCATCCGCCAAACCGCCGCCGACACCGACGCGGTGCTGGCGCACCATCTTAAAACCGAACGCTTGGTCAGCGCGTGGAAAGCCATCGTTGAGACCAACGTCCAACGCGCGCTGGCCGCCGCCAAGACCAGCGATCCCGCCACGCAAAAATTCTTCGAGGATGGCATCGCCACTAACTCCAGGACTGCCGAGGGCTATCAACGCGAGATCGCTGACCTGCTGGACGATCCCAAGGCCAAGGCCATGTTCGAGACTGCGCTGGCGCAGCGCAATGTCTACCAGCAGCACCGCAAGCGCGCCTTCGCCGCCAAGGCTGCCGGCGATATCGAGCAAGCGCACAAGATTGTCGAGCAGGACTTCCTGCCGGCCGGCGTGCTCTACGTTAGCCACATGGCCGCGCTGGTCGCGCGCCAGCAAGCTGTGATCGATGAGATCGGCGCCACCATCCACGACCGCAGCAGCCGCTCGGCATGGATGATCGTCATCCTCAGCACCGCCTCGATTGCCTTGGCGCTGGTGCTGGGCTGGCTGATCAGCCGCTCGCTGCTGAAACAACTGGGCGGCGAACCGGGCTACGCGGCCGGCATCACCGACCGCATCGCCGGCGGCGACTTGACCGTGCCGGTGCAACTGGCGCGCGGCGACCGCAGCAGCCTGCTGTACAGCATCGCCACCATGCGCGACCGCCTGGCCGCCATCGTTAGCGAAGTGCGCAGCAGCACCGAAGCCGTCGCTTCTGCTTCCGAGCAGATCGCCAGCGGCAACCTCGACCTGTCCACGCGCACCGAGCAGCAAGCCGGTTCGCTGGAAGAGACCGCGTCGTCGATGGAAGAATTGACTGCCACCGTGAAGCAGAACACCGCATCGGCGCGCCAGGCCAACCAACTGGCGGCAGGCGCTGCTGGCGTGGCCACACGCGGCGGCGAAGTGGTCGGCGGCGTGGTCACCACCATGGAAGCAATTAGCGCATCGTCGCGCCAAATTGTGGACATCATCGGCGTGATCGATGGCATCGCCTTCCAGACCAATATTCTGGCGTTGAACGCAGCGGTGGAAGCGGCACGCGCCGGCGAACAAGGCCGTGGCTTTGCCGTGGTGGCGCAGGAAGTGCGCACGCTGGCCCAGCGTTCGGCCAGCGCTGCCAAGGACATCAAGCAGTTGATCAATGAGTCGGTCGAAAAGATCGCCAACGGCGGCATGCTGGTGGATGAAGCCGGCAAGACCATGGACGAGGTAGTGCGCAGCATCCGCAACGTCAGCGAAATCATGGAGCAGATCACCACC
The DNA here is from genome assembly GCF_009857435.1 of Duganella rivi. Classification (GTDB taxonomy): domain Bacteria; phylum Pseudomonadota; class Gammaproteobacteria; order Burkholderiales; family Burkholderiaceae_D; genus Rugamonas; species Rugamonas rivi. The sequence goes on along the minus strand of NZ_WWCK01000002.1, from coordinate 349,610 downwards.
GCCAGCAGCGAGCAGGAAGCCGGTATCGAACAAATCAACCGCGCCATCATCGAGATGGACGGCGTGACGCAGCAGAACGCGGCGCTGGTGGAGGAAGCCTCGGCCGCCGCCGAAGCGATGCAGGGCCAAGCCGCGCATCTAGCCGAGCTGGTCAGCGTGTTCCAGGTCGATGCGGCACTACGTCCCAGCAGCGCCTCGGTAACCAAGCTGGGCCCGGCACGCGCGCGTCCGGCGCAGGCCGCCCTGCCCACTGCCCCGCGCCTGCGTACCGGCTCGGATCGCTAATTACTGCGCGGCGGCGCGCTCGCTCGCCAGCCGCGCCTTGAGCTTGTCGCGCGAGGCGGCGACGTAGCGCTTGCAGGCGCCGCCATCACCGAGCATGCCGGCTTGCGCCTTCAAGGCAGCCGCATCGGGATGGGCCGCAACCAGCACATCGCACGGCAGCTGGCCCAACACCGTGTAGCTGTAGCCGAAGTCCTGCACGATGCCGGGATACGCACTGTTGGCGCTGAAGCGGAAACCGTCGCTGGAAATCGGATTGATACTGTCGGCAAACACCATCGCCCCGCAGCGTGCCTGCTGGCAGGACGTCCATGACCAGCTGACGCCGCTGCGCGTGTGGCCCGGCGTGTAGTGCGCCGTCACCGCCAGCGGCCCCACCCTTACCACCTCCCCATCCATCACCGGCTGCGCCGCGCCCACCTGCGGGAATGGCTGCAAGTCGGCAAACTGCGGATCGTCCTTCCCTGCCATCCCATCGCGCAAGGCTTGCACCGATGCCGGACTGGTCATCACAATCGCGCCGCTCAAACGCTGCAATTCAGCGATGCCGCCGGCATGGTCGCCGTGCACATGGGAATTCAAAATCAGCTTCACGTCTCCCACCTTGAAGCCCAGGGCGCGGATGCCGCTCGCAATGTGCGCGGCCGATTCGGGGAAGCCGCCGTCGATCAGGATATGCCCCTCGGACGAGGTAATCAGCACCGAGCCTATGCCTTGCATGCCGACGTAGTAGCTATTGCCGTACAGCGGGAACGGTGCGACCGGAGTTTCCATGGCGGCGTGGGCGGAGGTGACGGCACTGAAAGCAAGGATGGTGGCGATACGGCGGAATAGCGTCATGAAGCAAGATGGTAAGTTAATTGATGAGGCAGATTGTACAATGGCGTGATCACACATCAGGGGACACATCAATGTACAAGATCGCTTTGCAAGCCGCCGCCATCGGCATGGCGCTCACATCCTTCGCCGTCCACGCGGCCCCGGCCCAAACCGCCGAACAACTATACCAAGCCAATTGCGCAGCCTGCCACGGCGTGAAACTGGAAGGCGCGGTCGGCCCGACCTTGGGCGAGCACGCGTGGATCCACGGCGCGCCGACCAAGGCCAATCTCATCAAGATCATCAGCAAGGGCGTGCCGGAGAAGAATATGCCGGCATGGTCGCCGGCCCTGAGCGCGCAGCAGATTTCCATGCTGGCCGATTACATCGCGGCCAATGCCAACAAGAAGCTGGCGGCTGCGCCTGCTGCCGCCAAGCCGGTTGCCACCGATTTGCTGGGCGGCTTCAAGCTGCCGAAAGGCTTCCGCATCAGCGTCTACGCTGAGGGGGCAACGACCGCGCGCAGCATGGTGGTGTCCGACAGCGGCATCGTCTACGTCGGTTCGCGCAAGGCCGGTAAAATTTACGCGCTGGTGCCGCGCGCCGACAAGCAATCGGCCGACGTCGTTACCGTGGCCGAAGGTCTCGATAGCCCAATCGGCGTCACCCTGCTGAACGGCTCGCTGTACGTGGGCGAAATCAGCCGCGTGATCCGCTTCGACAATATCGACAAGCGCTACGCGCAAAAGCCATCGTACGAAGTGGTTAAAGTCACCCTGCCTAGCGACAAATGGCACGGCGAGAAAGTGATCAAGGCCAGCCCGGACGGCAAGCTCTACATCCCAGTCGGTGCGCCATGCAATATCTGCGATACCGACGATACCAAGAGCGCCAAGATCTATCGCATGAACGCGGACGGCAGCCAACTGGAAGAAGTGGCGCGCGGCGTGCGCAACACCGTCGGTTTCGCCTTCCACCCGACCACCAAGCAGCTGTGGTTCACCGACAATGGCCGCGACGAACTGGGCGACAACTCGCCATCGTGCGAACTGAACGTGCTGACCAAGTTTGGCCAGCACTTTGGCTTCCCGTACTGCCACGGCGGCGTGGTGCCTGATCCAGAGTTCGGCAAAAGCCGTAGCTGTGATGAGTTTGTCGAGCCAGTCGCCAAGCTGGGCCCGCACGTTGCACCACTGGGCTTGAGCTTCTACACCGGCAAGCAGTTCCCGGAGGCGTATCGCAACAACATCTTCGTGGCCGAGCATGGCTCGTGGAACCGTTCGACCAAGATCGGCTACACCGTGCGTTTCGTTTCCCTGTACGGCAACAAGCTGGTGAGCGACACCGCCTTTGTCGATGGCTTCTTGCGCGGTGACGAAGTGGTTGGCCGTCCGGTTGATGTGACCCAGCTGGCCGACGGCTCACTGCTCATCTCCGACGACTACGCCGGCCGCATCTTCCGCGTGACTTACGACGGCAAGTAATCACTGCGGGAAAAAATCCTGATCCAGCGCTTGCTCTAACGACCAAGGGCTGGCATCAGGCAAATCAAAGCAGTTCGCTTCACCGATGACTTTGAGCAGTGCGCTCAGCCAAGCGTCTTGAATACACTCTTCATCGCCCAACATCGCACGTAACTCCGGTGCTGCGGACAACATGCGGGCAATCCGCATGCGCTGCAAGACGATCAAGCGCCGCCACAGCAAACATTGATTCCCCTCCTGCCGCTGCCATCGAGCCAAGTGCGCCAGCAGTTCGCCGCAACGCTGCACCAACAGCTGTCGGAGCGGCAGACCAGCGCTAGCAATCTCGTCAGGCCAAAACGCCAACTCCTTCGTCCATTGCAGCGGGTCGTAGAATTGCGTACTCATCGTGCCTCCGGCCAAAACTCAGGGGACAACAACTCCCCTATCGACCAAGGCAGTTGCTCCGGCAGATCAGGCTGCCCTGTCTCGTTGTAGATAGCCGTTCGTGCATCCCCATATGCCTCCACCGCCCACTCGTCATCATTTAACAGCGTGCTCAATCCAGCATGTCGCCTCAGTTGCTTGTCGATGATAGTGCGCTGTAGCTGGATTCCCTCGCGCCAATTACGCGATCGACGCCCCGGCTGATGCGACCACTTCAGCAAATCTGAAATCAACACGCAAAGTCGGTTTTGTACTTCTCGCCTCTCGCTCTCACCAACATCCTCAATCTCCTCAACGATATTGTCGATATCGAGCCGCGACCATTGGCCTGTGCGTAGCAAGTGAGCCTGCTGCTCCGCCCACGTAACAACGTCGTCTTCATAAACATTGCTCATGGCGACCTCCTCTGCTTTTAGACCAGCAGCACAGCTGAAAAGTTCAATATTGAGCCGCAGCGAAATCTCATAACTTTCAATCACACATCGCCATTGGTGCCAGTGAGATTTAGCGTATTTCTTAATATAGGCAAGATGTTATGCTTTATGGACAATCTCCGTTTTCAGCCAAAAAAGAGCCAGATGCTCATTATTGTTCACGTAAACCGCGATAGTGTTCATGCTGGCGATGACTTGGAGTCTTGTGCTGAAAAAGTCGAAGTTGGCTCGTAATCCGATATCCGCAGCATGTTGAGAGATTTAAAGTCTCGTTATTTGTCAGGTATTCCTAGCGGTGTTGCTGCGTGGATTGGCCGATTCAGTCAGTTTGAGTATTGGTGCCGTGAAGACCCAGCGCTTGCTTTCAAGAGAATCGCTGCTGAGAAAAAACCGGCATCGAAATGGTGGCCGCCGAAGGGTCATGAGCAGATTAATCAGCAAAGTGTTTACTCCGAAAGGACATATTCCAGCATAGCACCAACGAAAGCCTATAAAATAAATTACCCTAGGGTGTTTTTAAATGAATATTATTGCAAGCTTGGAGGAATTGATGTTGGAGTCGTTCGAAAGAAAGGTATTAGTAACGCTACTATTAGTCTTTGCGGTATCCCATGCATATGGAAATGAAGATGGCAATTCAACACAGCCTCGGCTTGACACGACTTCGAAATCTAGCTGTAGCCAAACACCGCAGACAAGTTCGACGGTCAACAATACAAGCAATGTAGACCAATCCGTCAGGACGGGGAATAGATCATACTCCTCCAATAACAGAATATCTAGCAACTCACCTCCCCCGTCGGTGATGGTTTCAAATTCGTGCGAGCCATCCCTTAGCCCCAATTCTGACTCCACAGCATCGGCTGCTGTGACAGTGGCATTGCTCAACCTATTGCGTAAAGTTGATGATGAACAATCTAAGGAATCTAACAATGCATTAAGTATACTTGGGAAACTCGGTCCTGTATTTCAGACACTGATTTGGGCGTTGCTTATCGCGTATATATTAAGGCGTTTCGCCCAACCGATTTCTACGTTCTTAGTTAAATTTGGTGAGCGACTGGGAAAGCTGCACATCAAGACGCCTATCGGCGAGGTATTTGCCGATGTTGGGCCGCAATCGAAAGATGAGCAGGTTTCCAAAGCTGCCGAGAAGGTAAGCGCCCAATCATTGAGTACTGACGTACCTGTCAATGACTCCCCTAGCAGCAATACACCTAATGATGCCCCGGTCAATGATGTACGTGCAAGTGATACAAGTGCTTCACCACCGCCTGACATTCCTGCGTTCTCGGAGTTAACCCGGTCGACGGCGCACCGAATTAGGCTGGCTTACGAGGCAGAAGATTTTGTTATTAGGACTCTGCAGCTGGAATTTGGAACGACTATTGTGCAAAACGTGAAGACCCGGACTGGAATTAACATGGACGGCTTCTTTACGATTCAAGATACGCCATGCGTGATCGAAGTAAAACTCTTATCTCCAAAAACTGTTGGTGGTTTTATTCGGGACTCATTGACACGTCTCGTTTCGGGCTTGGAGCGGGATCCTCGTTTTGAACAAGCTAGAATAATCATGGCATTGGTGTATATCGAGGAACTTCCCCACGAAAAGCAACGTAAGATAGAATCTATGCTTTTCCAGATCGACTCGAGAGTTCAAGTCCGCTGGTTTTCTCTTAATGAACTAAGGGATCGTTTCATTGATGTGCCGAGAGGCGACCATAGTACTGAATGAACTCAACAAGCTATCTCGCGGTACTAATCTCTGATAAGGATCAGTCAGTAAATCCCTCTTTTGACAAATTTCCGCTTTGGGGTTGAAACTGGCCTTCACACGACTCAAAAAAAAGCCGCCGGGCTTGCGCGCCGGCGGCTTCTAGATCAGCTTACGCTGTAGCGATTACTGCGCGTTGGCAGCAGCCGCAGCGGCTTCTTCAGCAGCAGCTTTCATCGACAGTTTCAGGCGGCCGCGGTCGTCGGTTTCCAGAACCTTGACGCGCACTTGCTGGCCTTCTTTCAGGTAGTCAGCCACCGCGTTCACGCGCTCGTTGGCGATCTGCGAGATGTGCAGCAGGCCGTCCTTGCCTGGCATCACTTGCACGATGGCGCCGAAGTCCAGCAGTTTCAGCACGGTGCCGTCGTAGGACTTGCCTACTTCGACCGATGCGGTCAGCTCTTCGATGCGGCGCTTGGCTTCCTGGCCGGCAGCAGCGTCCACGGAAGCGATGGTGACCACGCCTTCGTCGCTGATGTCGATCTGGGTGCCGGTCTCTTCAGTCAGCGCGCGGATCACGGCGCCGCCCTTACCGATCACGTCACGGATCTTCTCTGGATTGATCTTGATGGTGATCAGGCGTGGTGCGAAGTCCGACAGTTCGGTCTTCACGCTCGGCACGGCCTTTTGCATTTCGCCCAGGATGTGCTCGCGGCCTTCTTTGGCTTGCGCCAGCGCCACTTGCATGATTTCCTTGGTGATGCCCTGGATCTTGATGTCCATCTGCAGCGCGGTGATACCGTTGCGGGTGCCGGCTACTTTGAAGTCCATGTCGCCCAGGTGATCTTCGTCACCCAGAATGTCCGACAGCACAGCGAACTTGCCGCCTTCCTTGATCAGGCCCATGGCGATACCGGCCACGTGCTCTTTCATCGGCACGCCGGCATCCATCAGCGCCAGGCAGCCGCCGCAGACCGACGCCATCGACGACGAACCGTTCGATTCGGTGATTTCCGACACCAGACGCACCGAGTAGCTGAACTCTTCCGGCGATGGCAGCGCGGCAACCAGTGCGCGCTTGGCCAGGCGGCCGTGGCCCACTTCGCGGCGCTTCGGCGTACCGACGCGGCCGGTTTCGCCGGTCGCGAACGGAGGCATGTTGTAGTGCAGCATGAAGTCGTCGGTGTACTCGCCCATCAGCGCGTCGATCTTCTGCGAATCACGGGCGGTGCCCAGGGTGGCGACGACCAGTGCCTGGGTTTCGCCACGGGTGAACAGCGCCGAACCATGGGTACGCGGCAGCACCGAGGTGCGGATCGAGATTGGACGCACGGTGCGGGTGTCGCGGCCGTCGATACGTGGCTCGCCGTCCAGGATCTGCGAGCGGACGATCTTCGATTCCATCTCGAACAGGATGTTGCCGACTTCAACCGAGTCAGGTGCGGCAGCGCCGGCAGCGCTAGCTTCAGCAGCCAGGTCGGCGATGATTTCAGCCGATGCAGCGCGCAGCTTGTCGGTACGGGCTTGCTTGTCGCGGGTCTGGTAGGCGTCGCGCAGTTTGGCTTCGCCGAAGTGGGCCACGCGGCCGATCAGCGCTTCGTTCTTGGCAGGTGCAGTCCACACTTGCTCAGGCTTGCCGCCGTCGCGCACCAGGTCGTGGATCGCGTCGATCACGACTTTCATCTGGGTGTGGCCGTAGACCACCGCGCCCAGCATGATTTCTTCCGACAGCTGCTGGGCTTCCGATTCCACCATCAGCACGGCGGTTTCGGTACCGGCAACCACCAGATCCATCTGCGAGGTCTTCAGTTGTTCAACGGTAGGATTCAGGATGTACTGGCCGTTGGCGTAACCCACGCGGGCAGCGCCGATCGGGCCGTTGAACGGCACGCCCGACACGCACAGCGCGGCCGAAGCACCGATCATCGAGGCGATGTCTGGATCGATTTCTGGGTTGACCGACAGAACGTGCACAATCACTTGCACTTCGTTCATGTAGCCCTCTGGGAACAGAGGACGGATAGGACGGTCGATCAGGCGGGACGTCAGGGTTTCTTTTTCCGAAGGACGACCTTCACGCTTGAAGAAACCGCCCGGGATTTTACCGGCTGCGTAGGTTTTCTCCAGGTAGTCGACGGTCAGTGGGAAGAAGTCCTGGCCTGGTTTCGCGTCTTTACGCGCTACCACGGTGGCCAGCACGACGGTGTCTTCAATCGACACCATCACCGCGCCGGAGGCCTGACGAGCGATCTCGCCAGTTTCCAGCGTGACGGTGTGTTGACCGTACTGGAAGGTTTTCGTAACTTTATTAAACATGGGTAATCCCTTTCTATTTGCCGACAGATTTTCAGGAGCTGTCGTTCACCTCACCACAGGCAGCGTTGCCGCCACCTTTACTACTCACTACAACGGTACAACTACATTCCACTTAGCAATTTTTTAATGCTCAAAAAGACAAAATGCCCGCGACAGCAAGCTGGCGCAGGCATTTTGTTTTAAGCCGGACGGCGCAAAAATTACTTACGCAGGCCCAGTTTAGCGATCAGATCGCGGTAACGGGTTGCATCTTTGCCCTTCAGGTACGACAGCAGGGATTTACGACGGTTAACCATCATGATCAGGCCACGACGCGAGTGGTGATCTTTGCTGTGGGCTTTGAAGTGGCCGTTCAGTTCGTTGATGCGGGCGGTCAGCAGTGCAACTTGCACTTCTGGGGAGCCGGTGTCTTTTTCGCCGCGGGCGTTGTCAGCGATGATCGCTGCTTTGTTGATGTTTTCTACGGTCATGATATTTACCTTTAACATGCGGTGCGCGGAGTCGGAACCCTGCTCACCGTGATTTACAATAAAACCCGGTCGGAAAGACCAGACCCGGAAGTATAGCGGAAAAAAGTCCCGCCTGTCTGCTTTTTTCAGGAGGTAATCATGAGTAAACCGCTGATTTGCGCCCTTTGGGCGCTCTCGCTGGCTGGATGCGCCCAGTTTGGCCGCCCGCCGCCCCAGCCCGGCGATAGCCGCGAGGCCGTGCTAGCGCGGCTTGGCCAGCCCACCAATGTCTACGCCAACGGCAACGACACCATGCTGGAATACGCCTACGGCCCCATGGGCCAATACACCTGGATGGCGCGGCTAGGGCCGGATGGCCGCCTGCGTTCCTATGAACAGGTGCTGACCAGCGCCAAGTTTGCCACCGTGCAACTGCGCAAGGATAACAAAGAAACCATCTTGCGCACTTTCGGCCGGCCGACGCAGGTCACGCACTACGCCAGCGTGGATGGCGATGTCTGGCTATATCGCTACAAGGAACAGGATGTGTGGAATTCCATGATGTCGGTGGAGTTCGACCGGCAAGGCATGGTGCAAGCCTTGGTCAACGGGCCGGACGAGGAGCGCGAAGTGCGGCGGCGCTGAAGTAGGAGCAGTCCGACGCGCATTGCGGGCGTGCGCCGACGGTGCTGGAGGGTTGTGGTTGCTATGATCTTTTCATCAATATTGCAACCCAAGGAGCCCTCATGTCCCGTCACGCCTTGTCTATCGCCACCGTATTTGCGCTGAGCGCCGCCAGCGCCTTCGCCTTCGCCGAACCGGCTGCCCCGCTCGATCGTGCCAGCATCTCGCTCGGCGCGTTCTATACCGAGCCGCGCATCAACTATAACGGCGAAACCAACTACGGCCGCGTCGACACCGGCACCTATAAGACCGATCACGTCACGCTGCCGCGCGCCAAAGCACAGCTGCTGCTGGGCGATACGCAGGGTCTGGACTTCGACTACTACCGCTACGACAAAACATACAGCCCAAGCCTGAGCGGCAGCACCAACATCAACGGCCAGCAGCTGACCGGCAACGGCAAGCTCGATGCCAAGCTCAAACTCGATCTGGCCAACCTCGCCTATAAATGGTGGATCGGCAGCGGCAAAGATGTCTTCGGCGTGGGCGTGGGTGCGGCTTACTACCGCGCGCGCGTGGACGGCACGGCCAGCGGCGTGCTGAACGGCATCGCCGGCAATGCGGCTTACTCGGAGAGCGAGCATGCGTATGCGCCGCTGGTGGAACTGGGCTGGCGCCATGCGGTGTCGGACAATGTGCGCGTGTATGCCGATGCTTCCGGCATCAAGAAAAACGGCGGCAAGATCCATGGCCACATCTATGGGGGGGCGCTCGGCGTGGAGTGGTATCCGACGCCGATGGTGGGCGTGGTGGCTGAATACAGCACCAGCAAGATCAGCCTGACCCGCGACCGTGACGACACCGACCTCAATGTGCGCCTGAGCGGCCCGGCGGCTTACGTCAAGTTCCGCTTCTAAACAATCAGCCCAGTGCCGCGCGCACTTGTGCTGCGGTTGGAATTGGCGCGACTGCGCCGTGGCCTAGCGTCGACAGGCCGGCGCTGACGTTAGCATAGCGTACCGCGTCGGCCAATGTGTCGCCGGCGGCGAGGCGGGCTAACAGCGAGCCGTCGAAGCAATCGCCGGCGCCGGTGGCGTCTACTGCCTGCACGGCGCGAGATGCGGCCAGTTGCGGCGCTTCGCCCTCCGCTGCGTACCATGCGCCTGCCGAACCGGCTTTCAACACGATGGTGCGCGCGCCGTGAGCGCGGGCCCACGCGAAGATCGCAGTTACGTCGTCGGTGCCAGCCAGCGTCACTGCTTCGTCCAAGCTAGGCAAGAACAAATCGGTCAGCGCAATCGTGGCGCTGATGGTCGCGCGGGCGCGGGCCAATGGCCACAAGGACAAGCGCAGATTCGGATCGAAACTGACTTTGCCGCCCGCCGCACTTGCTGCTTCAATCGCGGCAAACACGGTATCGCAAGCGCCGGCCGAAATGGCCTGTGAGATGCCTGACACGTGCAGCCATTGCGTGCGTGACGCCGCGCTCAAGTCCATGGTCTGCGGCAGCATGCGGCTGGCTGCAGAGCCGGCGCGCAGATAGCTGAAGCTATGCCCCTGCGGGCCGTGATTCACGAAATACAAACCAGTCGGCGCTTGCGCATCACGCGCTACCGCGCTCACGTCTACGCCTTCGGCTTGCCACAAGTCGAGCAGCATGCGGCCGAAATGATCTTCGCCTACGCGGCTTAGGTAGGCCACGCGCGCGCCCTGCCGGCTGGCTGCGATCACCGCGTTCGAGGTGTCGCCGCCGAAGCCCTGGCGGTACATAGGTTCGCTGGCTTTGGCCTGGTTGAACTCCACCATCGCCTCGCCCAGCGCTACAACGTCAAAATCTTTACTCATGGTTGCGGGTTCACTCGCTCAATTTTGGAATGCAGTTTATTCAGGGCCGACAAGTAGGCCTTGGCCGACGCCACGATGATGTCCGGGTCTGCGCCAACGCCGTTGACGATCCGGCCTTCTTTCGACAAGCGCATCGTCACCTCGCCTTGCGACTGCGTGCCGGTGCTGATGGCGTTCACCGAGAACAGCACCAGCTCTGCGCCGCTGCCCACTTCGCCCTCGATGGCGTTGACGGTGGCGTCAACCGGGCCATCGCCACGGCCTTCGCTAACGTGTTCTTCGCCGTCGACCAGGAACGCCACTTTCGCAGTCGGCGTCTCGCCGCTGGCCGAGCGCTGCTCCAGCGAGACGAAGCGATAGAACTCGCTTTCCTGCGACTGCTGTTCGTCCGACACGAGTGCGAGAATGTCCTCGTCAAAAATATCGGCCTTGCGGTCGGCCAGTTCCTTGAAGCGCGCGAAGGCCGCGTTGACCTCCGCTTCCGACTCCAGATCAATGCCCAGCTCCTGCAAGCGCTGCTTGAACGCGTTGCGGCCGGACAGTTTGCCCAGCACGATCTTGGTTGCAGTCCAGCCTACATCTTCGGCGCGCATGATCTCGTAGGTCTCGCGCGACTTCAGCATGCCGTCCTGGTGGATGCCGGAAGCGTGCGCAAATGCGTTCGCGCCGACCACCGCTTTATTCGGTTGCACCGCAAAGCCGGTAATCTGCGACACCATCTTGGACGCCGCCACGATCTGCGTCGTATCGATGCCGCATTCGAGATTGTAGTAACCGCCGCGCGTGCGCAGCGCCATCACTACCTCTTCCAGCGCGGTGTTGCCGGCGCGCTCACCGAGGCCGTTGATAGTGCACTCGATCTGCCGCGCACCGCCGATCACCACGCCGGCCAGCGAGTTTGCCACCGCGAGGCCCAAGTCGTTATGACAGTGGACCGACCAAACGGCCTTGTCGGAATTCGGAATGCGCTCGCGCAGGCGGCGGATGGTTTCGCCGAACAGCTCCGGCACCGCGTAGCCCACGGTGTCAGGGAAGTTGATGGTGGTCGCGCCCTCGGCGATCACGCCTTCCAGCACGCGGCACAGGAAGTCCTCGTCCGAGCGGCTGCCGTCTTCCGGGCTGAATTCAATATCGTCGGTATGCTGGCGCGCGAAGCGCACTGCGTTGCGGGCCTGCTCCAGCACCTGCTCCGGCAGCATGCGCAGCTTGGCCTCCATGTGCAGCTTGGAAGTCGCGATAAAAGTGTGGATACGTTTGCGTTCCGCCGGCAGCAGCGCTTCGGCAGCGCGGGCGATGTCGCGGTCATTGGCGCGCGACAGTGAGCAAATCGTCGACTCGCGCACCGCAGTGGCAATCGCCTTGATCGATTCAAAATCGCCGGGAGAGGCGGCTGCGAAGCCGGCCTCGATGACATCCACGCGCAGGCGCTCCAGCTGCTTGGCGATGCGGACTTTCTCGTCCTTGGTCATCGACGCGCCCGGCGATTGCTCGCCATCGCGCAGCGTGGTGTCGAAAATGATTAGGCGGTTGGATGAGTTGTTCATAGGTTGCTCCTTGAATCTGCTACTCAGGGCCTGCCGCCCTCTCGCTTAGTGACGTTCGCTTGGATCGTCGCTATCCATATCGGTCTGGATCAAGCTGACCTTTTTGCCCTTGGCAGCGCGCCATGCGGCGACGATGTAGCCGGACAGGCCGTAGGCTGCGAACAAAGGCCACAACGTGGCTGCCGGTTTAATCGCAATCAGCGCCAGGCCAAGCGCGATCAGGAACACGCCGATGAACGGCACCGGCTTGCGGAAGTTCACGTCCTTGAAGCTGTAGAACGGCACGTTGCTGACCATGGTCAGGCCGGCAAACACCGCGATGCCCCACGATACCCAAGCCATCTCCAACCCGGAGATATCAAGTTCGAGATCCAGAATCATCAAGATAAAGCCGGCCACCAGCGCTGCGGCGGACGGCGACGGCATGCCCTGGAAGTAGCGCTTGTCCACTACTTCGATATTGGTGTTGAAGCGCGCGAGGCGCAGCGCGGCGCCGGCGCAGTAGACGAAGGCCGCGATCCAGCCCAGCTTACCCAAGCCGCGCAGCGACCACTCGTACATCACCAGCGCCGGTGCGGCGCCGAAGGACACCATGTCCGACAGCGAATCGTATTGCGCGCCGAATTCGCTCTGGGTGTTGGTCAGGCGCGCGACGCGGCCGTCCAGGCCATCAAGCACCATGGCGATGAAGATGGCCCATGCCGCGTGTTCAAACTTCTGGTTCATCGCCATGACGATGGCGTAGAAGCCGCAGAACAGCGCGGCGGTGGTGAAAGCGTTTGGCAGCAGGTAAATGCCGCGATGGCGCGGCCGGTCCAGATCCTCTCCGCGGGCGCGACGCGCAAAACGGCTGAAGCGTGACGTTTTGGGCAGCTTGGCTTGGGCCGCGCTGTTCTTGGCGCGGCGGCGGGGAAAGTTGGGCATAGTGGTCCGTTTCTCGTTATCGGGATTGCGCCATCATTATAGAGGAGCCGACCGCCACATGGCACGCTTACTTGAAGCGCACCTTGCCCACCAAACGCATCGACAAGGTGGTTTCGCCGGGTTCAAAACTTGGCTCGGCCACGCCTTGAGGTGCAGGCGGCGCGGCCGGTGCCGCCATCATCATGCGCGAGGCGGTGGCTTCCACGCGATTGCTGTAGTTGCCCGAGCCTTCAAAGTCCACCGTATCGAGCACGGCGTCGCCCAGCTTGCGGCCCATGGCCTTGGCGATCGAGGCGATGCGTTCATTCAAGTTGAGATAAGTGGCGGCAATACGCTGGTCTTCCAGCTGGCGCGTGGTTTCCGGCGACAGGCCGAAATGCAGGTTGTTCAGGCTCAGTATGGACTGGGCGGCAGCCACGGTCTTGGGCAGGCTGTCGAGATTGGTGGTGATCACTTGCAGCGACTGGCCCACGCGCCACGAGGTCGGCACGCGCGGCTTGCGCTGCTGGCCCGGCGGCAGCGGTGCTTCTTCCGCGTAGACGGGATATGTGTAATAGCCCTGCGTTTTCAGGCTGGCTTGCGGATCGGCCTTCTTGACGATGTCCAGCCCCTGCTTCATCTTGGTGTTGACGCGCGAGGCGGCGGCGGCCTTGTCCTTGTCCATCTCTTCCACCGACAGCGTGATCGTGGCCTGATCGTTGGTGCGCTTGACCTCGCCAAACGCGGGCACCACCACCAGCGTGCCAGCGGTGGACAGGGATTGAGCGTGGGCGGTGAACACGCAGGCCGCGAGTGCGGCCATCGCAAGGTATTTCATTGCAAGCTCCTGCGTTGAGATAAAAATAACACTCTACCTCAAACGCAGGGGCTGAGGTCGCCTTACTTGAAGCGCACCTTGCCGACCAGTTGCATCTGCAAGGTGGTTTCGCCCGGCTCGAAGCTTGGTTCGGCGACGTCCGCGCTGTCGGCGGTTTTCATGCGCATCATCATTGGCGCTGGCGCGTAGGCGGCTTCGCGCTGAGCATAGTTGCCAGAACCTTCGAAGTCGACCGTATCGAGCACGGCGTCGCTAACCTTGCGGCCCATGGCGCCGGCGATCGAGTTGATGCGCTCGTTCAGATTCTTGTAGGTGGCGGCGATGCGTTCATCGTCGAGCTTCTTGGTGGTTTCCGGCGTCAGGCCAAAGTTAATCGCGTTCAGCGTCAGAATCTTTTGCGCGGCGGCGACCGTCTTCGGCAGCTTGTCGAGATTGGTCGTGGTCACTTGCAAATACTGGCCGACGCGCCACGCGGTTGGCACGCGCGGCTGCTTGACCGGCTGGCCGTTCGGCAATACGCGCTCTTCCGGGTAGACCGGGTAGGTATAGTAGCCCTGCGTTTTCAGGCTCGCTTGCGGATCTTCCTTCTTCACGATATCCGCGCCCTGCTTCATCTTGGCGTTGACGCGCGAGGCGGCGGCGGCCTTGTCCTTGTCTTGCTCCTCGATCGCCAGCGTGACGGTGGCTTGATCGTTGGCGTGCTTGACCTCGCCGTAAGCGGGCACCACCACCAGCGTGCCGGCAGTCGGCAGCGACTCAACCGGAGCAGCGTGCGCGGCCAGCGCGAAAGACACAGCAGCAGCGGCGGCGAGTTTGTTCATCATATTCATTGCGGGCTCCAGAGTTAAGATAACGACAAGCCGCACTGTACATGAATTTCCTGAGCGCACCTGTAAGACATAGTGAGCGTTTGTAACATTTTTACACTGTGGTATTTTGCGACGGGAGCTTTATCCGGGGTAAATATCAATATAAAATCGACATTCAAACTTATTCCATTTGAACAAAAATACCTCGGCGAGGAGACATCAATGAATGCGAATAAAGTACTTCCCTTGGCAGCAGGTTTGCTGCTGGCCAGTGCGGCTCAGGTACAGGCAGCCACACTCATTCACCACTACGACTTCACTTCCGGCGTAACCGATAGCGCTGGTAGCGCCAACGGCACGCTGCTGGGTGGCGCCAGTACCGCCGGCGGTGTACTGACGCTGGATGGTGATGGCGACTACGTCCAGTTCAGCAGCTACCTCGTCCCCACTAGCGGCAGTTACTCGGTGAGCTTCTTTGCCCAGCGCGCCGTGGCGCAAGGCTCGTACACCGAGGTGATCTCGCAGGCGAATACCGGCGGCGGCTTCTACATCGGCACCGACCCATCGGGCAACATCCGCGCCGCCGACAATTGGCTCTCAACCGGCGTTGCCTTTGGCGCCCCTGGCATGACCGATCACTACGCTCTAACTGTGGACGCCGCTAACAACGTCTCGCGCCTGTACGTGAATGGCACGCTGGCGGCATCGGTGGGGTATGCACTGACCAGCGTTACGGGCGGCACCTACACCCGCCTCGGCCGCCAGTTCGATCCGTACGCGGAATTCTTCCAAGGCACCATTGATGACGTCCGCATTTACGATGGCGCGTTGACTGGCAATGAAGTGGCGCTGCTGGCAAATCCGGTGCCTGAGCCATCTACCTACGCCATGCTAGTCGCAGGTTTAGGGCTGGTCGGCGCCTTGGCCCGGCGTCGCCGGATATCTTAAGCATCTGCTAATAGTAGGACGCACGAAGCTTGTTATCATGCGGTTCCGACCATTAGGAGACGTGATCATGGCCGTCCTGGAATTCTTCATACCGCTGTTGTTCGAAGTCATATTCTATGGCGTGGGCCGCATCCTCATTCCCATCGTATCGCTGGGGCGCGCCCGCGCGGAAACGCCTAAAGAAGCCATCTATAGTTCAACCGTCATTCACACCCGCATAGACGGCAAGGTCGTCATCTCGGGCGCCTTCACCATGGTGTTCGGCATCGCTAGCCTGATCCTGCTCGCCATTCTCGCTCACTATCTCCACGCGGCCTGAACTACGTCCACGCCTGCGCGAGGCTACGGTGGAATAGCGAATTCAACTCAGGTAGCACATCGCCGCGCTCAAACCGTGCAGGCGCGACGGTTTCCAGCCGCGTTAATTCCGCCTCGATAAATGCATTAATACTGGCAACTGGACGATCCAAGCCCAACTCAGGCGCAGCGCGCTTCTTCGCTAGCAGCACTTCGATATCGGCAAGTAAAGTGCGGTCGTCACCCAGCAAGTGCATTAGCTTGCTGAATTCGATTGGCGCAGCAGTGCCATAGCGTTCCAGCCAGCGCACCGCCAGCAATGGGCGCAGCACGTAAAAGTACTTCTTTAACGGCACCATGTCGCCTTTCAGATAGCCTCGAAAATTAGTCTTGGCCATGCTGCGGTAGTGATAGATGCCGCTTTCGCAGGAATACACAGACGGCAGCAACTGGCGCGCATCGTCCGCGAAACTGCCGTGCTGCGTGTAGACAATCGACGACTGAATCCACTCCACGAACGCCGGATTAGATTTCCAAAAAAGCCGCAACGCTTTACGCAAATCCCATCCGTTGATGTCGATGTCATCGACAATCGGGTACTCAATCACATCACGCTGCTCTTCCAGCCCAACGGACACGTACCAGTCTTTAGGATGCACATAAATGAAGCGCGCATCGTAATCGCTGTTCGGCGATTCAAATCCCCAAGCACGACTCCCCGATTCGACAGCTAACAAAACACGCACACCATGCTCTGCTTCGGCATCACGGATGCGCCGAAGAATATCGTCACGTACATCAGCAGGAATCATCAATTTCTCCACGTGCAAAACCAAATCATACAAAACAAAAAGCCGGCATGTGCCGGCTTTTTGCGTGAGGAAGAAACTGCTTAGTTCTTCGACTGGTCAACCATTTTGTTTTTGGCGATCCATGGCATCATGGCGCGCAGTTTGGCGCCGACTTCTTCGATCTGGTGCTCGGCGGTCAGGCGGCGGCGCGAGATCAGGGTCGGTGCACCGGCTTTGTTTTCCAGGATGAACGACTTGGCGTATTCGCCGGTCTGGATGTCTTTCAGGCACTGGCGCATGGCTTCCTTGGTCGCAGCGGTCACGACTTTAGGGCCGGTCACGTACTCGCCGTATTCGGCGTTGTTCGAGATCGAGTAGTTCATGTTGGCGATGCCGCCTTCGTAGATCAGGTCAACGATCAGTTTCAGTTCGTGCAGGCACTCAAAGTACGCCATTTCCGGCGCGTAGCCAGCTTCGGTCAGGGTTTCGAAACCAGCTTTGATCAGCTCAACCGCGCCACCGCACAGCACCGCTTGTTCGCCGAACAGGTCGGTCTCGGTTTCTTCGCGGAAGTTGGTTTCGATGATGCCGGCTTTGCCGCCGCCGTTGGCCGATGCGTACGACAGCGCGATGTCACGGGCGATGCCGGACTTGTCCTGGTACACGGCGATCAGGTGTGGCACGCCGCCACCCTGGGTGTAGGTAGCGCGCACGGTGTGGCCTGGGGCCTTCGGTGCAACCATGATCACGTCCAGATCGGCGCGTGGCACGACTTGGCCGTAGTGCACGTTGAAGCCGTGGGCGAAGGCGAGTACCGCGCCTTGCTTGGCGTTCGGCGCGACATTTTCGTTGTAGACCTGGGCGATGTTCTCGTCCGGCAGCAAGATCATGATGACGTCGGCAGCTTTAACAGCTTCGTTCACTTCGGCGACCTTCAGGCCGGCTTTCTCTACCTTCTGCCACGAAGCGCCGCCTTTGCGCAGGCCAACGGTCACGTTGACGCCGGAGTCGCTCAGGTTTTGCGCGTGGGCGTGGCCCTGCGAGCCGTAGCCGATGATAGCCACGTTTTTGCCTTTGATCAGGGAGAGGTCAGCGTCTTTGTCGTAGAAAACTTTCATGTTCATTCCTAGTAAATTCGTTTCAGTTGAAGTACTGCTTATACTGGTGCTGCTTATACTTTGAGGATGCGTTCGCCGCGTCCGATGCCGGAACCGCCGGTACGTACCGTTTCGAGAATCGAAGCGCGGTCGATCGAGTCGATAAACGCGTCGAGCTTGCTCTTGGCGCCGGTCAGTTCGATCGTGTAGCTTTTCTCGGTGACGTCGATGATGCGGCCGCGGAAGATGTCCGCCGTGCGCTTCATCTCTTCCCGTTCCTTGCCCACCGCGCGCACTTTAATCAGCATCAGTTCGCGTTCGATGTGCTGGCCTTCGGTCAGGTCCACCACTTTCACCACTTCGATCAAGCGGTTCAGGTGCTTGGTGATCTGCTCGATGATGTCATCGGAACCGGTGGTCACGATGGTCATCCGCGACAAGGTTGGATCTTCGGTCGGCGCCACGGTCAGCGTTTCGATGTTGTAGCCGCGCGCCGAGAACAGGCCCACCACGCGGGACAGCGCGCCGGCTTCGTTTTCCAGCAATACAGAAATAATGTGTCGCATGTTAGAGATCCTCCGAACCCAGCAGCATTTCAGAGAGGCCCTTGCCTGCTTTCACCATCGGCCAGACGTTTTCCCCTTGATCGGTAATGAAGTTCATGAAGACCAGTTTGTCTTTCATGGCAAAGGCGTCACGCAGTGCGCCATCAACATCGCCCGGTTTTTCAATGCGCATGCCGACGTGGCCATAAGCCTCGGCCAGCTTCTCGAAGTTCGGCAGCGAATCCATGTAGGACTCGGAATAGCGCGAACCGTAATCGATCTGCTGCCACTGGCGAACCATGCCCAGGAAGCGGTTGTTCAGCATGATGATCTTCGGCGTCAGGTGGTACTGCTTGCAGGTCGCCAGCTCCTGGATGCACATCTGGATCGAACCTTCGCCGGTGATGCAGGCCACCGTGGCGTCAGGGTTCGCCATCTGCACGCCCATGGCGTACGGCAGGCCCACGCCCATGGTACCCAGGCCGCCCGAGTTGACCCAGCGCTTAGGCTTGTCGAACGGGTAGTACTGCGCAGCCCACATCTGGTGCTGGCCCACGTCGGAGGTGATGAAGGCGTCGCCCTTGGTCACTTCCCACACTTTTTGCACCACGGCTTGTGGCTTGATCACCAGGTCGGACGAGGCGTACTTGAGGCAGTCCTTGCCGCGCCATTCGTTGATCTGCTTCCACCAGTCTTTGAGCGCAGGCGCGTTAGGCTTGGCATCCGCAGCGTCGAGCTGGGCCAGGAATTCGATCAGCACGTCTTTGACGTTGCCGACGATAGGAATGTCCACTTTCACGCGCTTGGAGATCGACGATGGGTCGATGTCGACGTGAATGATCTTGCGCGGGTTGGAGGCGAAGTGTTTCGGATTGCCGATCACGCGGTCATCGAAACGCGCGCCGATGGCGATCAGCACGTCGCAGTTCTGCATCGCCATATTGGCTTCGTAAGTACCATGCATGCCCGGCATGCCGACGAATTTCTCGTCGCTGGCGCGATACGCGCCCAAGCCCATCAGCGTGTTGGTGACTGGGAAGCCAAGCTTGTCGACCAGCTTGTTCAGTTCCGGCGAGGCATTGGCCAGAATCACGCCGCCGCCGGTGTAAATCATCGGGCGTTCAGCTTGCAGCAGCAGTTGCACTGCCTTGCGGATCTGGCCGGAGTGGCCTTTGTCTACCGGTTTGTACGAACGCATCTCGACCTCTTTCGGGTACGAGTACGTCGTTTTGTGCATCGAGATGTCCTTCGGAATATCCACCAGCACGGGGCCTGGACGGCCGGTGCGGGCGATGAAGAAGGCTTTCTTGATGGTCTCGGCCAAGTCTTTAACGTCCTTGACCAAGAAGTTGTGCTTGACCACCGGGCGGGTAATACCGACCGTGTCGCATTCCTGGAATGCATCCTGGCCGATAGCGTGGCTCGGCACTTGGCCCGAGATCACCACCATCGGGATTGAGTCCATGTACGCAGTGGACAGGCCGGTCACGGCATTGGTCACGCCCGGGCCGGACGTCACTAGTGCAACACCGACTTTATCCGACGAGCGCGAGTAAGCATCGGCAGCGTGGATCGCAGCCTGCTCGTGGCGTACCAGAACGTGTTGGAATTTGTCTTGCTTGAAGATGGCGTCGTAAATGTACAGAACCGCACCGCCTGGATAGCCGAAGACGTGTTCTACGCCCTCTTCCGCCAAGCAACGGACGACGATTTCTGCGCCAGTCAGTTGATTACTGCTTTGTGAAGATGCTTCGGTATTCATGAAACATTCCTTTCAAGGTCCATTGGAGATTGATCGGATGCTCTGTCCTAACGAAGTACACCTACCGCTACAGCTCTGCCCAGACTCCCTTTATTTATGCGGTCGCACTGCCTCTTCCGCCAACCGTAGTGACGTGCAAAGCGATGCTAGCGCAAACTCTCGTTTGGCCGGGTTTTCCGTAGTGGTTATGCGTACCTCTCGTACTTGTGGTACGGGCGAGAGCAAACTGCCTACATATGAAAGCGCGTCGTGTCGTTTGCGGCGTTGTGTGCCTGCTGCGACCAGACCATAGAGCTTCGGGGTTGTTCAAAGCGTCCCATACGGTACACCGGCCCACCCGTTTCAGCAAGAGCTAATTTGGAAAATGGTCGTTTTTGAGCTAAAACCATGCAAAACATGACGTTTTTTGCTAGCATGCGCCACAGTTCAAAACATCCCGACGCATGGCCACAGACAAAGAATTATCCGACTTCCTCGAAAACGTCGAACGCCGGGCCTTCAAGCAAGCCGTCTACGCAGTACGCAAGGACGAATCCGCTCTCGATATCGTGCAGGACGCGATGATCAAGCTCGCCGAAAAATACGGCGACAAGCCGGCTGCCGAGCTGCCGATGCTGTTCCAGCGCATCCTGCAAACCACCATTCTCGACTACTTCCGCCGCGAGAAAGTCCGCAACACCTGGGTTAGCCTGTTTTCCAGCATGGGCCCCTCCGGCGACGAGCACGAGGACTTTGATATACTCGAATCGTACTCGGCGCAGGACGGCGAGGCCGGCGAATCGAGCGCCGACCAGGTCGAACGGCAGCAAACGCTGGCCATTATCGATGCCGAAGTACAAAAGCTTCCGGCACGTCAACGAGAAGCCTTCCTTATGCGTTATTGGCAGGATATGGACGTGGCCGAGACGGCCGAGGCGATGGGCTGCTCGGAAGGCAGCGTCAAAACGCATTGCTCAAGAGCAACACACGCGCTGGCCGAGGCGCTGGCAGCCAAGGGAATTAAATTATGAACACCGACGATCTGAATTTCGCTTACAAAGTGCGCCACGCGCTCAATGAAAAGCTGGACGAGCTGCCGGCTTCGACCACAGACCGCTTGGCCAAGGCGCGCCAGATGGCGCTCGCGCGCAAGAAAGCCCACGTTGAGCAACCGCTGTCGGTGCGCGTAACCAAGGCTGAGCTGGCAGTCGCCGGCGGCGGCATCAGCGGCTTCTTCTCGCAGTTTGCGTGGGCGGGCCGCGTCAGCATGGCGGTGCCGGCACTGGCGCTGATCATCGGCATGGTCGGCATCTACCAGTACGAGCAGCAGGAACGGATCGCGGATCTGGCCGAAATCGACGCCGCCGTGCTGTCGGACGAACTGCCGCTGAACGCCTATCTGGACCACGGCTTCAACGCCTATCTGTCGCAAAGCGAGTAAGCGTATGGCATGGAGCGGTCGCGCCAAACTGGGCGCAGGTGCAGTAGCGGTGATAGCGGTAGCAGCAGCGGGCGCGGTGTGGGTCGGCAATCAGCCGGACGCGCCGGCGCTGGTCAAGGCCCCGGTGGCTGCCGTGCAAGGCAAGAACGCCGCCAAGGCGCCGGAAAAAATCCTGTGGAAAGACTTGTCGCCCGCGCAGCAGCAGGCGCTGGAGCCGCTCGCCGGTGAATGGGACGAGATCGAGCCGGTGCGCAAGCAGAAATGGCTGGGCATCGCCAAGCGCTACGCCAAGATGAATCCCGATGAGCAAGTGCGCGTGCAGGAACGCATGCGCGAATGGGTGCGCATGACGCCGGAAGAACGCCGCCAGGTACGCCAAGCGTACGCCCGCGCGCAAAAGCTGAATCCGTCGCAGAAATCGATGTCGTGGGAAAACTACCAGCTGCTGACGGACGAACAGAAGAAGGAACTGGCGGCCAAGCCGGCCACCAAGAAACAGGTCGCCAATCTGCCAACGCCGGCGCAAGCCAAGGTGCAGACCGTGGCGCCGATCAAGCCGGCCGCGCCGACTGCATCGCCAGGCGTGGCTACGCCGGTGGTGCCGCCTGTCGTGCCGCCCCCTGCCCCGGCCACCGATGCGGCTGCACCGCTGCCGAATGCTTCCAACGTCACGCCAACGCCACCAGTACAACCTGCCCCTGCCGATGTCAAATAACCCGACTATCAAGCGCCGCCTGATTTCGATGGTGTACGAATCGCTGCTCGGCTTTGCCGTGCTGTTCTTGCCGTTTCTGGTGTTTGAGGTTGTAACGCGCGCTAGCCACACGCCGCTGGTTGAGCATCTGCGCCAGGCGCTGGCCTTCCTCGTGCTGGGCTTCTACTTTATCCATCAGTGGAGCCGCGACGGCCAGACGCTGGCGATGAAGACGTGGCGCATGAAACTGCTGGGCGCCAACGGCGGCGGTGTGTCGCCACGCGCAGCAACCGTGCGTTATGTGTTGAGCTGGATGTGGATTTTGCCGGCGCTGGTCCTGGCGCTGGCCTTGGATCTGCACCGCTGGCAGGCGCTGGGGGCGATCTTCGCAGGCATCTTGCTGTGGTCCCTGACTGCCTTCTTCGACAAGGATCGCCAGTTCCTGCACGATAAACTGGCCGGCACCCGCATGGTGCAGCTGCCGCCGCCGGAAAAGAAAAAGAAAAATGGCTGATTGAGCCGCGCAGCAAACCCAAAAGTTTGGGGTCTGACCCCGTACGGGGTCAGACCCCTGGTCGCCGCAGTGCGGGTTTAGCGATTCCCGCGCACTCAGTAGAAAAACAGACCCTGAACCCGCTTGGTTTGCGCTTAGGGTTGGGTTTTAAAAGCGCTCGTAGTCCTGCAAGTAGCGCCACTCGCCTACCGGCAGGCTGGACATGGAGATGCGGCCCACGCGGATGCGCTTCATGCTCACCACTTTCAAGCCGACTTCCTTGCACAGCTTTTCGATCAAGCCTAGCTTGGCGTTCTTCATGGCGAAGCGCAGGCGCGTTTCGTTTTGCCAGCTTACTTTGCCGTTGATCTGATTCAGCTGCTGCAAGCCGCCTTCGATGATCTGGCCGGAGACTTCAACGATGATCTCATGCTCCACCGACTCCTCGCTCAACTTGCGGTTGACGCGGAAGTCTTGCGTGAATACGACCAAGCCGCTGGCTTTCGCATCCAGCGGCACCATTTGCTCTTGACCAGTAACGTGACGCTTGAGGAAGCGCTTGCCCGGCACGGTGCGCGTGAGCGTGTCCGCGTTCAGCAGGTGCAGCGGCTGCGGTGCGCCCGCAGGCTTGTGCAGCAGGATGGTGACCGGCGTGATTTCCAGCAGCGTGGCGTCATCGGCGATGGTGACTTTCTGCTCCGGCGTTACGCGCGCGCCCACTTCTTCCACAACCACGCCATCGATGCTGACGAAGCCACCCTCGATGTACAACTCGGCCTCGCGCCGCGAACAGCCGCGTTCTTCGGCTACGCGCTTGTTCAGGCGTACGGTATCTTCGTTATCCAAAGAAGTCTCCAAACACGGTGATGGCGCGATCAATGTCGTCACGCTTGGCGTCCATGTGCGTGACAATGCGCAGGCGCTGCGACATTGATACGCGGATGTGCGTCAGCTCCAGCACATCGCCCAAGCCCTGCATCACGAACTGCGGAATGTCGACGTAGAAGATGTTGGTCTGCGGCGCGCTGACTTTGAGGCCTTTCATCTTCGCCAGTTCACCGGCGAAGTAAGCCGCGTTGTTGTGATCCTCTTGCAGGCGCGGGATGTTGTGCTCCAGCGCGTACAAGCCACCAGCCGCGATCATGCCGGCTTGGCGCATGCCACCGCCCAGCATCTTGCGCCAGCGCTTGGCCTCTTTGATGAATGGCTTGGTACCCAACAGGACCGAGCCTACCGGTGCGCCAAGGCCTTTCGACAAGCACACCGACACCGAGTCAAAGCCTTTCACGATCTCGCGCGGGCTCACGCCCAGCTTGACCGCCGCATTGCAAACGCGCGCGCCGTCGAGATGCGTGGACAGGCCGCGATCATGCGCCAGCTTGGTCGCCTGCTGCACGTAATCAAGCGGCAGCACGCGGCCGTTGATGGTGTTTTCCAGCGCGAGCAACTTGGTGCGCGCGAAGTGGAAATCGTCCGGCTTGATGTAGGCTGCGATATCGTCCAGCGCGATGCTGCCATCGGCCTGATTGATAATTGGCTGCGGCTGAATACTACCCAGCACCGCCGCGCCGCCTCCTTCGTAGCGGTAGGTGTGCGCCTCTTGGCCAACCAGGTATTCATCGCCACGGCCGCAGTGCGCCAGCAGCGCGAGCAGATTGCTTTGCGTGCCCGATGGTGCAAACACCGCATCTTCAAAGCCGAACAAATCGGCCGCATATTCTTGCAGGCGATTGACGGTCGGATCGTCGCCGTAGACATCATCACCAACTTCGGCCAAGTTCATGGCGGCGCGCATGGCGGCGCTTGGGCGGGTGACGGTGTCGCTACGCAGGTCGAGCCAATCCATTACGCTACCTCTTCTTCGGCAAAGAAACGCGTGTTCATCTCTTGCAGGCCCACGGTCTCCAGCACTTCTTTCAGGCGCTCGGCCGGACGCTTGCGCGGCAGGTTTTTATAGGTAGCGATGATGAGTTCATTCTTCATCGAGTGCTCCCAGCCTACCAACTCAGTGACGGTAACGCTGTAGCCGTGCGCTTCCAACTGCAGACAACGCAGCACGTTGGTGATCTGGCTGCCGAATTCACGGGTGTGAATTGGATGACGCCAGATTTCGGTCAGCGCGGATTTGCCCAGCGACTGGCCTTTGTTTTTCTTCAGGACGGAGGCTACTTCCGCCTGGCAGCACGGCACCAGCACGATGTGCTTGGCCTTCTTCTTCAGCGCGAACTGGATCGCATCATCGGTCGCCGTGTTGCAGGCGTGGAGCGCGGTGACGACGTCGATCTGCTCCGGCAGCAGTTTCGACTCGGTAGACTCGGCCACCGACAGCGGCAGGAAGGACATGCCGGGGAAGTTGAACTTCTGCGCCAGTTCCTGCGAACGCGCCACCAGTTCTTCGCGCGTCTCAATGCCATAGATGTGCGAGTTTTGCAGCGCCTTGAAGAACAGGTCGTAGATGATGAAGCCGAGGTAGGACTTGCCCGCGCCGTGATCGACCAGCGAGACATTCTCTTTCGATTCCAGCACTTCCTTCAGCAGCGGCTCGATGAACTGGTACAGGTGGTAGACCTGTTTCAGCTTGCGGCGGCTGTCCTGATTCATCTTGCCGTCGCGCGTGAGGATGTGCAGTTCCTGCAGCAGTGCTACGGTCTGCCCTTCGCGGATTTCCGGCATGTTGTCGGCGCTGGTGACGGTCGCGCCGATCTTGGCGGCTGGCTTGCTCGGCTTCTTCATTGGTATCAGTGTCCGCCTTCGCTGGCGTGATTGATGGTGTATTTCGGAATTTCAACCACCAGGTCTTCATCCGCCACCACCGCTTGGCACGACAGGCGCGACACGGCTTCCAGGCCCCATGCTTTATCCAGCAGGTCTTCCTCGGTTTCGCTGGCTTCGCTCAGCGAATTGAAGCCCTCGCGCACGAGCACGTGGCAGGTGGTGCAAGCGCAGGATTTTTCGCACGCGTGCTCGATGTGGATGTCATTTTCCAGCATGACGTCGCACAGGGTTTTGCCGGCTTCGGCTTCGACGACGGCGCCATCCGGGCACAGTTTTGCGTGAGGGAGGAATACGATTTGTGGCATGTTGAGCTCTATGTTTATTTAAACGACCTGGTCGAGCGCCTTGCCCGCCAGTGCACTGCGCACGCTGCGATCCATGCGGCGCGATGCAAATTCTTCGGTACCGTGGGCCAGCGCTTCGACGGCGGCTTTCACTGCCTGGTGATCTACCGCGCCGGTTTGCGATTGCGCCACGACCTCGCGCGTCTTCACGATCAGCGCATCGACTGCGACGCGCTCTTCGTCCGACAGCAGCGCTGCGTCTTCGTCCAGCGCCGCTTGCGTCGCCAGCAGGATGCGTTCCGCTTCCACCTGCTCTTCACGCAGCGCGCGCGCTTTCATATCGTCAGCGGCCGAGGTGTGCGAATCTTGCAGCATGCGCGCCACATCGTCATCGCCCAAGCCGTACGAAGGCTTCACGGTGATGGACGACTCCACGCCCGAACGCAGCTCGCGCGCCGACACCGACAACAAGCCGTCTGCGTCAACTTGGTAAGTGATGCGAATGCGCGCCGCGCCAGCCGCCATCGGCGGAATGCCACGCAGTTCAAAGCGCGCCAGCGAGCGGCAATCGGCCACCAGTTCACGCTCGCCTTGCAGCACGTGCACTGCCAGCGCGGTCTGCCCGTCCTTGAAGGTGGTGAACTCCTGCGCGCGGGCGCAAGGAATGGTCGAATTGCGCGGGATGATTTTCTCTACCAGGCCGCCCATCGTCTCGATACCGAGCGACAGCGGGATCACGTCCAGCAGCAGCCAGTCGTCGCCTGCGGCGCGGTTACCTGCTAGCAGATTCGCTTGAATCGCCGCGCCCAGCGCCACCACTTTATCTGGATCGATATTCGCGTGCGGCGTGGTGTGGAAGTATTCGCTCACTGCGCGATGCACGTGCGGCATGCGCGTTGCGCCGCCGACCATGACCACGCCATCAACATCGTCCGCATCGACATTGGCGTCGCGCAGCGCTTTTTTGATGGCCTTCATGGTCTTCTCGATCAAGTGCTTGGTGATCTCCTGGAACTTCTCAGCGGAGACGTTCAGGTGCACCTGCTCGCCCGACTTCAGCGCGGCGTCCACGGTCACTTCGGACTTGGTGGACAGCAGTTCCTTGGCTTCGCGCGCTTTGACCATCAGCACGGCGGTGTCTTCGTCCGACAGCGGCGCCAGTTTTTCTTCTTGGTGAATGTGGCAGAACAGACGGTGATCGAAGTCGTCGCCGCCCAGCGCGGAGTCGCCGCCGGTGGCCAGCACTTCAAACACGCCTTTGCTCAGTTTCAGAATCGAGATATCGAAAGTGCCGCCGCCCAAATCGTAGACCGCGTAGATGCCTTCCGACCCGTTATCCAGACCGTAGGCGATGGCCGCCGCAGTCGGCTCGCTCAGCAGGCGCAACACGTTCAGACCGGCCAATTGCGCAGCATCCTTGGTGGCTTGGCGCTGCGCGTCGTCGAAGTAAGCAGGCACGGTAATCACCGCGCCAACCAGATCATCGCCCAGCGAATCTTCTGCACGCTGGCGCAGCGTGGCCAGGATTTGCGCGGACACCTCGACCGGGCTTTTCACCCCGGCGACGGTCTTCAGCTGCACCATGCCGGGAGCATCAACGAATTGATACGGCAGGTTTTCAGCGTAAGCGATATCGCCCAGGCCACGGCCCATGAAACGCTTCACCGACACGATGGTGTTTTTCGGATCGGTGGTCTGCGCAGCCTGCGCCTTGTAGCCGATGTTGGCGTGGCCGTTAGGCAGGTAGCGCACCACGGACGGCAGCAGCGCGCGGCCGTCTTCGTCGTTCAGCACTTCTGGAATGCTGTTGCGCACAGTCGCCACCAGCGAATTGGTGGTGCCCAAATCAATCCCCACCGCCAGCCGATGCTGGTGCGGTGCGGTGGACATGCCTGGTTCGGAAATTTGCAGAAGTGCCATGAGACGGGACCTGTATTTTTGTAGTACTTGAGAAGTGCGCGCGGCCGGCGCGCACGTTCAAGCTTCGATTGCTTCAAAGGCGAAGCGGACTTCTTCGCCGAATTTTTCGAGGAACATCAGCGCGCGCACGCCTTGGGCGGCGGCTTGAAAATCATTGGCGTTGAGTTGCTGTTCGATTTGCGCCAGTTGCTGCTTGCGCGCCTCGCGCAGCTGGCCGTCCAGCGCTTCCAGCGCGTCGCTGTCTTTAGCGGCGCGGGCGTCACCCAGCTCTTCGCGCCACTCCATCTGCTGCATCAGGAAGGCCATCGGCATTGCCGTATTCGACTCGGTCTGCAAATCGACGCCATGCAGCTCGCACAGGTATTGCGCGCGCTTCTGCGGATTTTTCAGGGTCTGATAGGCTTCGTTGGCGCGCGTGGCCCACTGCATGGCGACGCGCTTCTCGGCGTCGGTGGCGCTAACGAATTTGTCGGGATGGACGCGGCTTTGCACGTCGCGGTAGGCGCTGTTCAGCGCATCCGCGTCGACGGCAAACTGCTTGGGCAGGTTGAAGAGTTCAAAGTGATTCTGCATGACGTGTCAGACGCGGAAGCTTTCACCGCAACCGCAAGCGTCTTTCTCGTTCGGGTTGTTGAACTTGAAGCCTTCGTTCAGACCTTCGCGCGCGAAGTCCAGTTCCGTGCCGTCGATGTACGGCAGGCTTTTCGGATCGACGAACACTTTGACGCCGTGCGACTCGAACACGCTGTCGTCAGCGGTCACTTCGTCCACGTATTCCAGCTTGTAGGCCATGCCCGAGCAGCCGGTGGTGCGCACGCCAAAACGCAAACCGATGCCCTTGCCGCGGCGCTCGATGTAGCGGTTGATGTGTTTAGCTGCTTTTTCGGTCAGGGTGATTGCCATTTGATTCTCCCGCGCCCCGTTATAAACCGGGGCGACGTGTAATTACGCTGCGTGCTTGGTCTGGTAGTCCAGAACAGCTGCCTTGATGGCGTCTTCCGCCAGGATCGAGCAGTGGATTTTCACTGGCGGCAGCGCCAGTTCTTCTGCGATCTGGGTGTTCTTGATGGCCAGTGCCTGATCCAGGGTTTTGCCCTTGACCCATTCGGTCACCAGCGAGCTCGAAGCGATCGCCGAGCCGCAGCCGTAGGTTTTGAATTTAGCGTCTTCGATCACGCCATCCGCGCCCACTTTGATTTGCAGCTTCATCACGTCGCCGCAAGCTGGCGCGCCAACCATGCCGGTGCCTACGCTGTCGTCGCCTTTTTCGAAGGCGCCAACGTTACGTGGGTTTTCGTAGTGGTCCAGTACTTTTTCCGAGTAAGCCATTTTGATGCTCCTATTTATTCAGTATTAGTGGGCTGCCCATTGGATCGAGCTGATGTCGATACCTTCTTTGAACATATCCCACAGCGGCGACAGTTCACGCAGTTTGTTGACCTTGGACTTCATCAGTTCAATCGCGAAGTCGATATCGGCTTCGGTGGTGAAGCGGCCGATGGTGAAACGGATCGAGCTGTGTGCCAGTTCATCGCTGCGGCCCAGCGCGCGCAGTACATAAGATGGTTCCAGCGAGGCCGAAGTACAAGCGGAGCCCGACGATACCGCCAGGTCTTTCACCGCCATGATCAGCGACTCGCCCTCAACGTAGTTGAAGCTCACGTTCAGGTTGTGCGGCACACGGTGATCCATGTCGCCGTTGATGTAGGTCTCTTCGATTTCTTGCAGACCCTTGGCCAGACGGTCGCGCAGCGCTTTGATGCGGGCGATCTCGGTGTCCATCTCGACCTTAGCTAAGCGGAACGCTTCGCCCATGCCGACGATTTGGTGGGTCGGCAGCGTGCCCGAACGCAGACCGCGCTCGTGGCCACCGCCGTGCATTTGTGCTTCGATACGCACGCGCGGTTTGCGGCAGACGTACAGCGCACCCACGCCTTTCGGGCCGTAGGTTTTGTGCGCGGTGAAGGTCATCAGGTCGACCTTGGTTTTTTGCAGGTCGATGGCGATCTTGCCGGTCGCTTGCGCAGCGTCGCAGTGGAAGATGATGCCTTTCGAGCGGCACAGCGCGCCGATTTCGTCGATCGGCTGAATCACGCCGATCTCGTTATTGACCAGCATGACCGAGACCAGAATGGTGTCAGGACGGATGGCGGCGGTCAGCTGTTCGATGGTGATCAGGCCATTGTCTTGCGGTTCCAGGTAGGTCGCTTCAAAGCCTTGGCGCTCCAGTTCGCGCACGGTGTCCAGCACGGCTTTGTGCTCGGTCTTGACCGTGATGATGTGCTTACCCTTGGTCTTGTAGAACTGCGCCGCGCCCTTGATGGCGAGGTTGTTCGACTCGGTGGCGCCAGAAGTCCAGATGATTTCGCGTGGGTCGGCATTGACCAGCGCTGCCACGTGGCCGCGCGCTTCTTCCACGGCTTTTTCCGCAGTCCAGCCGTACATGTGGCTGCGCGAAGCCGGATTGCCGAACTGCTCGCGCAGGTATGGAATCATCGCATCGGCGACGCGCGGATCAATCGGCGTGGTGGCCGAGTAGTCCATGTAGATCGGGAAGTGCGGCGCGGTCTGGAATTTCACGTCAGCGATGTTTTTTTCTGGGGCGTTCATCAGGGGTTACTCCGTTAGGGCTTAGAGCGCGGCGTGGTTGCCGTTACGCGGCATGACCACTACGCTTTGCTCAGCGTTCTTCTGCTTTTGTTGATCGACCAGATCCTGCAGCGATACGGAATCCAGATAATCAACCATCTTTTCGTTCAGCGTGGCCCACAGTTCGTGGGTCATGCAGCGCGCGCCGCTGGCTGCGTCCGCGCCATGGCAATTCTCTTTGCCGCCGCACTGGGTCGCATCAAGCGGCTCATCCACGGCGATGATGATGTCGGCAACGGTGACCTTGTCGGCGCGCCGCGCCAAGCTGTAGCCACCACCCGGGCCGCGGATCGATTCAACGATCTCGTGGCGGCGCAGCTTGCCAAACAGCTGCTCCAGGTAAGACAGCGAAATCGCCTGCCGCTGGCTGATGCCGGACAGCGTGACTGGGCCTTTGCCTTGGCGCAAAGCCAGATCGATCATCGCAGTCACAGCAAAACGGCCTTTGGTGGTCAGACGCATCACTACCTCGGTTGGGTTAAAATATCGACCTTCTCGCTCAGCCCTCAAAGCCCGATTAGTTGATCGAATTAGTCAAGTATACCAAACTTTAACAAAGCTTGCTGGCGCCCCTCTTAGCTCCTACTCAGCAACTGCATAGGCTGGAACAGCTTGTGCATATCCTTATTACCAATAAAACTAAGGTTGTACGGGTGTTCCGCAGTGATCTGCGGGAAATCTTTCATCACTGGCAACTTGGCCAGCAGCTCGGCGATTTTTCCCCACAGCACCATCGTCGGCACGGTCGTCGCTTGCGCAGCCAGCCCGGCCATCACGGTTTCGAAGAACGGCAGCCATGCCTTCGCGTCTTTGGCCGGAGCAACGTGGCTGCGGAATACCAGCGAGGCGTTCAGCAGCAAAAAGCCTTGTTCAGTCAGCTTGTGCTGCATGTCGGCCAAGGTCAGGATGTGGCTGCCCGCGCCGCTGCGCGCCTGGGCCGAGACGGCCGCCATGGCCTCACCGGCGGTGTTTTCCAGCTGAAGCTGGCCATCGGCCACCAGCAGCATCTTCATGAAGTTGCGCAGCGAGGTGGCCTTGTTGACCGGCTTGGACAAGCCGCCCCCGACCTCGTCCGACCACAGGCTGCCAACGGCCCCATCCATGAAACAGACGCCGGTGGCGCTCTCTGCTCGCGGATATGGCCCTTCCCCGACTAGTACATACTTCACTTTATTCAGCGGCAATGCGAACGCGGCAAACAGGCGCTGCCCGGTCGGCAGGTATTGATCCTGCGCCAGTTGCGGCAGGTAGTCCGGGGTAGCGGCCATCATGGCTTCCAGGCCCTTGACCAGCAGTGGGCGCCAAGAAACATCGGCGCGGTTCAGCGCCTCCAGGATCGTGTTCGGGATCGTCATTGAAGAAAAAGCTTTTGGGGAAAGGTAAGATTGTAACTTATGAGGAAAGATTTGAAACACTGGTTTGCCGCCGCCGCCCTCGCTGCCACCGCCGCTGGCGCCCACGCCCAGACGCTGGATGAGGCGCTGGATGCGCCTGCCCGCGCCCACGTGATCAATGAATATGCGCGGCGGCTGACGGCGCAGCACGTGGACGCGGTACGCGCCAAGGCGGCAGCCGACGATATTCGCCTGCGGCTGGGACGCGGCGAGTACGACCAGCAAACCACGGCGCGCGCGCTGGCGACCCGCGTCACGCGCGACGTCACCGCCATCATGGGCGACAAGCATACCTACCTCGAATACGTGCCGTACGAGCTGACCGACGAGCGCCAGCGTCCGGCTGCGGCGGCGCAGATTGCCGACAACTACGGCTTCGGCAGGTTTGAAACGCTGGGCGATAATATCGGCTACCTGCAAATCACCCGCTTCGCGCAACTGGACCGTGGCGCCGGCGAGGCCGCCGCCCGCTTCATGACGCAGGCGGCCGATTGCGCCGCGCTCATCATCGACCTGCGCGACGCCAACGGCGACGGCCAAGCGATGGCGGCGCTGATTTCCAGCTACCTGCTGGTCGACAAGCGCAGCTACATCTTCGCGGACAAGCAAATCCACCTGCACGACCAGCTGGACCGCGAAGGCCGCGTGGTGACCGAGTTCTGGACCAGCGCCGAGGTGCCCGGCAAGCGCTATGGCGGCAAGAAACCGCTGTACCTGCTGGTCAACGAGCGCACCAGCGGCGCGGCCGAAGCCTTCGTCTTCGACTTGCAGCAGTACGTGAAGCGCGCGGTGGTCGTGGGCGCGCCAACCGCCGGCGATGCCCGCGTCAGCGCCAAGCAGCGCGTCTCGCGCCACCTGCAAACCTCGCTGGCCATCACCCGCGCCAGCAACTTCCTGACCCGGACCAACTGGGAAGGCGCCGGCGTCCAGCCCGACCGCATGGCCGCGCCGGACGATGCCCTGAACGCCGCACAAGCGCTGGCGCTGGCTACCCTCAAGCCGAAAAAGTAGTCTGTACCGCTCTGGCAACAGTATTGCCGGGGAAGCATGCTAAACTTGCCTTAATGCAAATTTCGCAGGTCGACCATGCCGTCCATGGATTACAGGCTCGTTGCATCGCCGCTGCGCCCGTTCTGGCGTGGCGTGCTGCTGTGCGCGCTCCTGCTGTGGCTGCACGGGGCAGCACTGGCCGCCGAGCGCAAGGTGCTGGTGCTGTATTCGCTGGGTTCGGACGCCTCGTCCGCATGGCAGACCCTGCTGCGCAAAGGCTTGTCGGCCGAACTGGAGCAACAAGACGCCGCCCCGCGCCCGAATATTTTTGAAGAGCGCTTCGACGCCGTGCGCGTCGGCGACGAGCACGCCATTGCCAGCATGGAGCCCTACCTGCGCGCCAAGTACGCGGGCGTCAAATTCGACGCCATCATCACCGAGAACTACGTGGCGGCGCGCTTCCTCAGCGAGCGGCCCGACTTGTTCCGCGGCGTGCCGCGCCACTACGTCAACCATTCGCGGCTGGGATGGCAACCCAGCGACGGCACCGGCTACCAGATACAAGCCAACTATGGTCTCACCATCGGCATCATCCCGCGCGTGGCGCCGCAGGTAAAGCGCGTGGTGGTGATCGGCGATGGCACCGACCGCATACAGGAATCGGTGCGCGCCGTGCGCCAGGCGGCCCGCGCCCACGAGGGCAAGCTGGCCTTTGAATACTGGCAGAACCTGAGCTACGAAGAAATGTACCGGCAAGCCGGGCAACTGCAGCCCGGCAGCGCCATCTTCCTGCTACCGACCTACCACGACCGCACCGGCGAGCGTCGGCGGCCGATAGACACGGCGCGCAAGCTGGCCGCGATTACGCAGGTGCCGATTTTCACCAACTGGGAAGCCATCGTGGTGCCGGGCGTGGTCGGTGGCTACGTGGTCAGCGCGGAGCGCATCGGCCGTGCGATCGCCGACATCATGATGCAACGCACGCCGGACATCGCCGGTATCCCCGGCTACATCTTCGATTACGGCGCGGTGCAGCGCTTCCACTTGCAGGATATTCCGAAGACCGCGCAGTTGTTAAATCGCCCGCAAAGCGTGCTGGAACAATACTGGTGGCAAATCGTGGCGGGACTGACGCTGATTGTGCTACAGGGGATTTTGATTTCTGCGCTGGTGGTGTCGCTGCGCAGCCGCCGCCAGACTTTGCGCGCCTTGAACCAGGAGCGCGACCAGCTGGAAGCCCACGTCACGCAGCGCACGCTGGAGCTAATGGTGGCCAACACCAAGCTGGAACAGCAAGCCACCACCGATCCGCTGACCGGCATTGGCAACCGCCGCCGCATGACGGAGCAGATCAACAAGGAATTGGAGCGCAGCCGGCGCTTCAGGCACCCGCTATCGCTGCTGATGGCGGATATCGATCACTTCAAGAACGTCAACGATATCTACGGCCACGAGGCCGGCGACCGCACGCTGGTAGCAGTGGCGCGCGCGCTGGCGGGCGGCATGCGCAGCATCGACATGGCGTCGCGCTTCGGCGGCGAGGAGTTTGTGCTGCTGATGCCGGAGACTGAACTTGACGTGGCACGCGCCGCCGCCGAACGCCTGCGCGCCGATATCGCCGCGCTGCGCATTGAAGGCGACAACGGCGAGACCATCACGCTGACCATCAGCATCGGCGTGGCGTCGTCCGATCCCCAGGGGACCATGGACAGCGCCTCGTCGCTGCTCTCACGCGCTGACAAGGCGCTGTACCAAGCGAAGCACGAGGGACGTGATCGCGTGATCTGCTGCTGATTACTCGGCGTCCGGTTGCTGCGATGGATGCGCGCGCAGGAAGGCCGGGTGCTCGCTGCACGCGGCGTGGATGCGCATCACGGTGGGATAGGCCGCTGTATCGACATTGAAGCGCAGCGCGTTGAACACTTGCGGCACCAGGCAGCAATCGGCCAGCGTCGGCGTATCGCCGTGGCAGTAGACGCCGGTGCGGGCATCGTTAGCCAGCAAGTCTTCCAGCGTTTGCAGGCCGCTGCGTAGCCAGTGCTGCTGCCAGCCCAGCTTCACCTCTTCCGTCACGCCGACTTGTCCAACCAGGTACTTCAGCACGCGCAGGTTGCCCAGCGGGTGCGCATCGGCCGCGATGCTCAGCGCCAGCGCGCGCACGCGGGCGCGTCCTGCCGGGTCTTGCGGCAGCAATGGCGCTTGCTGGTGCGTCTCTTCCAGGTACTCGATGATGGCCAGCGACTGGCCGATCACGTTGCCGTCATCTTCCAGCGCCGGCAGCAGCGCGGCTGGATTGACGGCGCGGTAAGCGTCGCTCAATTGCTCGCCGCCGTTGCGCAGCAGGTGCACCGGCACGGCGTCGTAAGCGATGCCTTTCAGGTTGAGCGCAATCCGCACGCGGTAAGCGGCGGAGCTGCGGAAGTAGGTGTAGAGCTTCATCAGCGGCGCTCCTTGTAGTGCGTGACCACCTGGTAGATCACGCCGAAGATGCTGTCGCCTTGCGCGTCCTTCATCTCGATGCGCACGCTGTCGCCGAATTTGAGGAACGGCGTTTGCGGCTTGCCGCTCTCGATGGTTTCGTACATGCGCACTTCGGCCAGGCAGCAGTAACCGACGCCGCCGTTGGCGATGCTCGATCCGTGCAGGCTGCCCTGCTTGTTCGACACGGTGCCGGAACCGATGATGGTGCCCGCCGCCAGTTCGCGCGTGGCGGCAGCATGCGCCACCAGCTGGGCGAAGTTGAAGGTCATGTCTTCGCCAGCGTTAGGCTTGCCGAACGGCTGCTGGTTCAGTTGCACCAGCAGCGGCAGGTGCACTTTGTTGTCGGCCCACTGTGCCCCCAATTCATCCGGCGTGACGGCCACCGGCGAGAAGGCGCTGGCAGGCTTGGACTGGAAGAAGCCGAAGCCTTTCGCCAGCTCGTTCGGAATCAGGTTGCGCAGCGAGACATCGTTGACCAGCATGACGAGGCGGATCGCTTTCGCCGCATCGTCCGGCGTGGCGCCCATGCGCACGTCGCCGGTGATGACGGCGACTTCCGCTTCCAGGTCGATGCCCCAGTCTTCGCTCAGCGCGTAGATCGGGTCGCGCGGGCCGACGAAACTATCGGAACCGCCCTGGTACATCAGCGGATCGGTGTAAAACGAGGCCGGCACTTCGGCGTTGCGCGCTTTGCGCACCAGCTCAACGTGGTTGATGTAGGCCGAGCCGTCCGCCCATTGATAAGCGCGCGGCAGCGGCGAGTGGCAGTACTGCTGGTCGAACGGCTTGGCGTCGACCGCCTCGCCGGCGTTCAGCGTAGCGTAGACTTGTTCGAGGCGCGGGGCGACCAGATCCCAGTTGTCCAGGGCGTGCTGCATGGTGGCCGAGATTTTCGGCACATGCTGATACAGCGTCAGGTCGCGGCTCACCACCACCAGGCGGCCATCGCGGCTGCCGTCTTTGAGCGTGGCGAGCTTCATGCTTCACCTCCGTGCATCCAGGCCGCGTGCTTCGGTGCTTTTTTCGTTTGCGACCATTCGTCCAGCATCGCCCATTTGACGTCGTCGAGCTTCTGCATCATTTCCGGCGTGCCGGTGTTGCAGGCCAGTTCCAGACGGTGGCCGTTCGGATCGAAGAAGTAGATCGATTTGAAGATGGTGTGGTTGACCGGGCCGATCACGTCGATGCCGGCGGCCACCAGGCGCTCCTTGGCGGCCAGCAGTTCGTCCATGCTGGCGACTTCCATCGCCAGGTGCTGCACCCATGCCGGGGTGTTGTGGTCGCGATCCATGGCCGGTTGGGTCGGCAGTTCAAAGAAGGCCAGCACGTTGCCGTTGCCGGCGTCGAGGAACACGTGCATGTACGGATCCGGCGCCTTGGTGGATGGCACTTCGTTCTCGGCGATGGCCAGCACGAAGTTCATGTTCAGGTGTTTCACGTACCACTCGACGGTTTCTTTCGCGTCTTTGCAGCGGTAGGCGACGTGGTGAATTTGCTTGATTTTCATAGGTGTCTCCAACTCGGTTCTGCTACTAATCGCGCCATTAAATGACAGATTCAGATATCATGCAAATCGTATTTTTCTTATCATTTATCAGAATTTCCAATGAATCCTAGCTTGCGGCAGATGCGCGCCCTGGTGGCGCTGGCCAAGACCGGCAGCTTTACGCTGGCGGCCGACCACTTGAGCGTGACCCAATCGGCGCTCAGCGGCCAGATCAAGGAGCTGGAGCAGATGCTGGGCGTGCGCGTGGTCGAGCGTACCACGCGCAAGACCCAGCTCTCCGAGCTGGGACGCGAACTGTATCCGCTGTTCGACAAGATGCTGCACGACCTCGACCGCGCCATGGCGGACATCGCCAGCCGCAAGGCGCTTAAGCAGGGTTCGGTGCGGGTGGCGGCGCCGCAGATGCTCTCCTGCACCATGCTGCCGGAAGTAATTGCCGCTTACCGCGCCCGCCACCCCGAAGTGCAAGTGCGGCTGACCGACTGCCCGCTGGAGCAAGTGTCGGCGCGCGTCTTCAGCGGCGAGGTCGACTTCGGCATCGGCCCGGAGCGCG
The DNA here is from genome assembly GCF_009857435.1 of Duganella rivi. Classification (GTDB taxonomy): domain Bacteria; phylum Pseudomonadota; class Gammaproteobacteria; order Burkholderiales; family Burkholderiaceae_D; genus Rugamonas; species Rugamonas rivi. The sequence goes on along the minus strand of NZ_WWCK01000002.1, from coordinate 312,520 downwards.
ACGCCACCGCCGAAATTGAAGCCCATCCGCTGTTTGAAATGCCGTTTGTGGTGGTGTATCCACAGGGACACGAGCTGGACAAGCGCAAGCGCATCACCTGGAGCGACGTCAACCGCTACCCGTTCATCTCGCTGCAAGGCCAGTTCACCGAACGCCTGTTGCGCGACGTCCACGTGTCGTTCCGCGAACTGTCGCTCAGCCCGTACAACGAGGTTACCTTCATGACCACCGCCTTGGCCATGGTGCACGCCGGCCAAGGCGTCACCGTCTGCCTGCCGTATGCGGAAAAAATGGTGCAGCTGTATGGCTTGAAAATGCGGCCGCTGGAAGCGCCGGCCCTCACCCGGCGCTTTTTCGTCTACACCCGCAGCGTGCGCGCGCTGTCGCCGGCGGCCGAGAGTTTCGTGACCTTTTTGCATCAGTTTGTGGCATCGCACGAGTGGAATATGCCCCCCTTGCCGGCCGCCGCATCAACCTAGCTTACAATTTCTTTCAAATAGGAAAAGAATATTGCGATAAATCCATTGTGGAAGCGGTTTCTGTTTGTGTATGCTTTATTGATGAACATTTTGCACATCGATTCCTGCGCCCTCGGCGACCACTCTGCATCCCGCCAAATGACCTCGGCGGTGACCGCTGCCCTGACGGCAAGCAATGACCAAGCAACCGTCCCGACCGTCCTTTACCGCGACCTCGCGGCGTCGCCGCTGTCCCACGCCAGCGGGCCGCTGCTGCAAGTCATCAGCCAGCGCTGGGACGCCGACATTCCCATGAACGCCGAACTGCGCGCGGAAGCCCTGCAAAGCGCCTCCCTGCTGCAAGAGTTCCGCGACGCCGACGTGGTGGTGCTGGGCGCGCCCATGCACAATTTCACTGTGCCGTCGACGCTGAAAGCGTGGATGGATCGCCTGCTGGAACAACACCCGGCCAACGCTGGCGGCAGCCAGCGCCAGCCCGCCGTGCGCGTGCTGCTGGTGACTGCCGGCTGCGGCGCCTTGAGGCTGGAGTCCCCAGACGATCTGATGAGCTATCACGAAAGCCAGCTCAAGGCCGCCTTCCAATTCATGGGCATCCGCCAACTCCACATCGTGCGCGACCTGGACGACCTGCAACAAATCCCCGAGCTCAAGCACGCAGCCTGATGTTAGCGCTAGCTGCCCTATAATGCAGTCACCATGACTGCAAACACCATCGCCATCAATCAACAGATGGACAAGTTTGACGGCCACCACAGCGTGTGGCTGTTCGGCTACGGCTCCTTGATTTACAAGGCCGACTTCCCCTACCTGCAACGCCGCCCGGCCAGCATCGCCGGCTGGACCCGGCGTTTCTGGCAAGGCTCGCACGACCACCGCGGCACGCCGGAAGCGCCGGGCCGCGTGGTCACCCTGATCGAAGAAGCCGGCGCGGTTTGCCACGGCATGGCCTACCTGATCACGCCGGAGGTCTTCGCCCATCTCGACCACCGCGAAAAGAACGGCTACCTGCGGCTAGCCATTCCCATCGCGTTTGAGGATGGCGACCAGCAAGAGGGCCTGGTCTACATCGCCACACCGGACAACACCGCCTTCCTTGGCGCCGCCTCCGAAGCTGACATCGCCGCCCACATCGCCCGCTCCGCCGGCCCAAGCGGCCCCAACAGCGACTACCTCAACCACCTCGCCAGCGCGCTGCGCGAGCTAGGCCGCCACGACCAGCACGTGTTCGAGATCGAGCGCCATTTAGCCGCACTAAAATAAATCCATCTGTCCCGCGTCGGCCGCCGCCTTGGCGCGCGCGCCCAGGGGCGGCACCACCAGCGGCCGCGTGAACTGTGAGCAGTCCATGCGGTGGAAGCGGCTGCCGTGGCCGCTTAGACCCAGGCGCTCGCTGGCGATCTTCACGCGCTGGCGGATCAGTTCGGCCCACACGCCCTCGCCTTTCATGCGCGTGTCGAAATTGCTGTCGTAGTCTTTGCCGCCGCGCATTTCGCGCACGCGGTTCATCACCCGCTGCGCTCGCTCCGGGAAGTGCGCTTGCAGCCATTCCTTGAACAGCGGCGCGACCTCCCACGGCAACCGCAGCACCGTGTAGTGCGCGCTCACCGCACCGGCCTCCTTGACGGCTTCCAGTATCCGTTCGATGTCAGGCTCGGTCACAAACGGGATGATGGGCGCGATGCTGACCGCCACCGGGATGCCGGCATCGGTTAGCGTGCGGATGGTGCGCAGGCGGCGCGCGGGCGACGTGGCGCGCGGCTCCAGCGTGCGGGCGATGGCCGGATCCAGCGTGGTCAGCGTGATGGCCACGCCGGCCTGCTGCCTGGCCGCCATCGGCGCGAGGATGTCGATGTCGCGCTCGATCAGCGAGGACTTGGTGATCAAGCCCACCGGATGCTGGCACTCTTGCAGCACTTCCAGCACCCTGCGTGTGAGCTTGAGTTCTCGCTCGCAGGGCTGGTAGGCGTCGGTGTTGACGCCGAGCGCGATCGACTGCGGCTCGTAGCCGGGCTTGGCCAGCTCGCGCCGCAGCATCTGCGGCGCGTTGATCTTGGCGAAGATTTTGCTCTCGAAGTCCATGCCCGGCGACAGCCCGAGATAGCTGTGCGTAGGCCGCGCAAAGCAATAAATGCAGCCATGCTCGCAGCCGCGATACGGATTGAGCGAAACGCTGAACGGCAAATCCGGCGAGGCGTTGCGGCTCAAAATGGAGCGGCAGATTTCCTCGGTCACTTGCGTTTTCCACGGCCTGGCCTCCTCTTCCTCGCGCTCCCAGCCGTCGTCGTAGGACTCGCGCGCGTTCACTTCGTAACGACCCTGTATATTGGAGACTGCGCCACGCCCTTTTTGCGCTTTGAGCGAGGGCGGCGGCAACATCACCTGCTCTTGATTGTTTTCATCATGGGACATAGTGCACTCAAATACTGTATAAACATACAGTATTCTAGCACTCCAAACTGCCATATCAAGGGAAATATCAAGTATCATGCCGGGCTTCGCCTGAAACGCGCGCCGGCGCTGCGTTCGGCAACCTTACACAGTGAGTAAAACATGACCAATTCCAATCAACCTTTGCCGTCTTTCTTCAGCCGGATTTCCATCGCCATCGGCGCGTTTTTCCGCGCCCTGTCCGACGCCGAGTACGCCGCGCGCCTGAGCCGCATCGATGAAGCGCCGCAGCCTGCCGCTGCACCGGTCGCACCGGCCCCTGCTCCGGCTCCGGCTCCAGCACCAGCTCCGGTGACGCTGCGCGTCGCCACCCCGGACGCGGCCCTGCAACTGCTGTCGCTGCTCCAGCGCGAGGCGCGCCTGATCGACTTCACGCAAGAAAACCTGTCCGCCTACTCCGACGCCGACATCGGCGCCGCCGCGCGCGTGGTGCACGAAGGCTGCGCCAAGGTGTTGAAAGAGCATTTCATCATCCAGCCGATCCGCAGCGAAGCGGAAGGCAGCCGCATCGAACTGCCGGAAGGCTTCGACGCCGCCGCCGTGCGCCTGACCGGCAATGTGGTCGGCAAAGCGCCGTTCAAGGGCACGCTGAGCCATCGCGGCTGGCGTTCGGCCGAGGTGCGCCTGCCGAAACTGGCGGAAGCGCATGACGCCGCCATCCTGGCGCCGGCGGAGGTGGAACTGTGAGCGATCCACGTTACGCCATCGGCATCGACCTTGGCACCACGCACAGCGCCCTGTCGTATGTGAACCTGCAAGCCAGCGACGGCGAGAAAACCCAGCACGGCGTGCTGGCCATCCCGCAGCTGACCGCGCCGGGCACCATTGAAGAACTGCCGCTGCTGCCGTCTTTCCTCTACCTGCCGCACGCCGACGAGCTGGCGCCGGGCGAGAACAATCTGCCGTGGCAGCAAACGGCTGAAGAACAAACCGGTGTGGCCGGCGAAATGGCGCGCAGCCGTGGCGCGACCACGCCGATTCGCCTGGTCTCCAGCGCGAAAAGCTGGTTGAGCCATCCGGGCGTAGACCGCCGCTCTGCCCTGCTGCCGAACGACGCGCCGGAAGAAGTCTCGCGCGTGTCGCCGCTGGAAGCATCGACGCGCTACCTGTCGCACCTGCGCAAAGCGTGGGAACAGGCGCACCCTGACGCGCCGTTCGGCGAACAGGCGGTGACGGTGACGATTCCTGCATCCTTCGATCCAGGCGCGCGCGAACTGACCGCCGATGCGGCGCGCGCTGCCGGCTACACCAATCTCACGCTGCTGGAAGAACCGCAGGCCGCCTTGTATAGCTGGATTCAAGGCAGCGAAGGCCGCTGGCGCAAGGAAGTGAAGCCGGGCGACATCATCCTCGTAGTGGACGTGGGCGGCGGCACCAGCGACTTTTCGCTGATCGCCGTGCTGGAACGCGAGGGCGTGCTGGAACCGCACCGCATCGCGGTCGGCGATCATATTCTGCTCGGCGGCGACAATATGGACTTGGCGCTGGCGCACCTGGTGGCGCGCAAACTGGCCGCCAACGGCACCCAGCTCGATGCGTGGCAAATGCGCGCACTGACTTACGGCTGCCGCACCGCCAAGGAAAAGCTGCTGGCCGATGCCACCGTGGCGACGTGGCCTATCGTGGTGCCGAGCCGTGGCTCGAAACTGATCGGCGGCTCGATCCGCACTGAACTCACGCGCGATGAAGTGTCGGCCTTTATTCTCGACGGCTTCTTCCCGCAAGTGGAAGCGTCGGCGCGTCCGGCCGTGCGCCAGCGCGCGGGCCTGACGCAGCTTGGCCTGCCATATGCGCAAGATGCGGGCATCACGCGCCACCTTGCCGCGTTCCTCGCGCGCCAAGTCGGCGCGACTGCGGAACTGGAAGGCTACGCGGGCAAGCAAAACGCCGAAGCGACCTTCCTGCATCCGACCGCGGTGCTGTTCAACGGCGGCGTGTTCAAGTCGGATCTGCTGGCGCAGCGCGTCATGGGTACGCTCAACGATTGGCTGTACATGGAAGGCGCGGCGCCGGCGCGCATGCTGGGCGGCGCGGATCTGGATCTGGCGGTGGCGCGCGGCGCGGCTTATTACAGCTACGTGCGTCGCGGCAGCGGCGTGCGCATTCGCGGCGGTACGGCGCGTTCGTACTACGTGGCGATTGAGTCGGCGATGCCGGCGATTCCGGGCATGGAGCCGCCGATTCAGGCGCTGTGCGTGGCGCCGTTCGGCATGGAAGAAGGCAGCGAGATCGAACTGCCGAATCAGGAATTTGGCCTGGTGGTGGGTGAGCCGGTGCAGTTCCGCTTCTTTGGTTCTTCGGTGCGCCGCCAGGATCAGATTGGCGATTTGCTGGACTTCTGGGGCCCGGATGAACTGACCGAGATGAATGAGATTCAGGCCAACCTTTCGCCGGAAGGCCGCCAGGCTGGCGACGTGGTGCAGGTGCGCTTGCATGCGATGGCTACTGAATCCGGCACGCTGGAGCTGTTGGCCGTTGGCTCGGATGGCCAGCGCTGGAAAGTGGAGTTCGACGTTCGCACAGCATGATGAGTAAATACGTCGTCAGCATCGATCTGGGCACCACCAATACGGTGATGGCCTATGCCGAAGCCGGTAGTGCCGAGATACGCTTGTTCGATATCGAGCAGCTGACGGCACCCGGCGAGATCGGTGCGGCGGCGTTGCTCCCGTCCTTGCGCTATCACCCTGCGCAGGGCGAGCTGGCGGACGGCGACTTGCAGTTGCCTTGGGCTTCCAGTGAGCCCGCGGTGATTGGCCGCTTGGCGCGCAAGCTGGGTGCGCAGGTGCCAGGACGATTGGTGGCGAGTGCCAAGAGTTGGCTCTCGCATCCGCAGGTGGATCGCATGGCGGCGATTTTGCCGTGGGGCGCGGAGGCGGATGTGGCGAAGGTGTCGCCGGTGACGGCGAGTGCTTCGTATCTTTCCCATTTGCGCAGCGCGTGGAATGCGCGCTTTCCTGCGCAACCTTTGGAAAAGCAGCAAATTGTTTTAACTATTCCGGCGTCATTTGACGAAGGTGCGCGCGCGCTCACCTTGGAAGCTGCGCGCATGGCGGGCCTGCCGTCATTGCGATTGCTGGAAGAACCGCAAGCCGCCTTCTATGATTGGCTGTTCCGCCAGCGTGCATCGTTGGGCGAGCAGCTGGCCGATACGCGGCTGGTGCTGGTGTGCGACGTTGGCGGGGGTACCACGGACTTTAGTTTGATGAAAGTGGATGCTGGCGGGGCAGGTGCGCAGCCAGCCATCAGCCGCATCGGCGTCGGCAACCACCTGATCCTCGGTGGCGACAACATGGATCTCGCCCTCGCCCACCTCGTCGAGTCGCGCCTGAGCGGCAGCGCGCCTGCGCGGCTGTCGGCGAGCCGCTTGTCGCAGTTGGCGGAGCGGTGCCGGGCGGCGAAGGAGTTGTTATTGGCGGCAGATGCGCCGGAACGCACCACTGTCACGCTGCTGGGCTCCGGCTCGAAATTAATCGGCGGCTCGCGCTCGGCCGAGCTAACGCGCGATGAAGTCACCGCGCTGGTGGTGGACGGCTTCTTCCCGCTCAACGAAGAACAAGCGCCGACCAAGCGCGGACGCGGCGCCATCGTCGAATTCGGCCTCCCCTACGCCGCCGACGCAGCCATCACGCGCCACCTTGCAGACTTCCTGCGCCAGCACGCCGCTGCCGCGCGCGAAGCCCTCGGCCTCCCCGCCGACAGCGCCACCATCCCAATCCCGGACACGCTGCTGCTGAACGGCGGCGTATTCCGCGCCGACGCCCTTGCGCGCCGACTCGAAGCCGCACTCGCAGGCTGGCGCCAACAGCCACTGCGCGTCCTGCACAACGATAACCCGGACGTCGCCGTAGCACGCGGCGGCGTCGCCTACGCGCTAGGCCAATCCGGCCAAGCCCCCGTAATCGGCGGCGGCTCCGCGCGCAGCTACTTCCTGCTGCTGGACGCCGAAGGCCCGGCCGACAAGCCACGCCGCGCCATCTGCATCCTGCCGCGCGGCGCGGCCGAGAACAAAGAAATCCTGCTGGCCGGCCGCACCTTCGCACTGCGCCTCGGACGCCCGGTACGCTTCCACCTCGCCTCGTCCACCGCCGAAGCACCGCAAGCCGGCGACGTGATCGAACTCCAGCCAGACGACTACGTCCAGCTGCCGCCCATCGCCACCGTCTTGCGCGACAGCAGCGCCGCCGACGCCCGCAAAGAAATCCCAGTCCAACTGGCCGCGATGCTGAGCGAAGTCGGCACGCTGGAAGTCCACTGCGTGGCGAAAGAAAACGATCAGCGCTGGCTGCTGGAATTCCAACTACGCGCCGAAGCCGACGCGCCCGAAGCATCAGACGAAACGCCAATGCCAGCAGGCCTTCCCGCCGCATTGGAAAAAATCGACCGCATCTTCGGCAGCCGCGCGCAGCAAGTCGACATCAAAGAAGTCAAACAACTGCGCACGCAATTAGAGCATCTGCTGGGCAGCCGCGAAAACTGGCCGACACCAGTCCTGCGCCGAATGTTCGACGCGCTGATGGAACGTGCCAAGGGACGTCGCCGCTCGCCCGAACACGAACGCGCATGGCTTAACCTGAGCGGCTATTGCCTGCGTCCCGGCTTCGGCCACCCGCTCGACAACTGGCGCATCGACCAGCTGTGGGCCATGTTCGACACCGGCATCCAGAATCACAAAGACAGCCAGGCCTGCGCCGAATGGTGGACGATGTGGCGTCGCGTCTCCGGTGGCCTGAGCGTGGAAGCGCAACTGCGCGTGCTGGACGATTTCGCCTTCAACGTGCAAGCCGATGCCGCAGAACGCGGCCGCCGTCCCGTCACGCTGGTCAACGGCAGCGAGGAAGACATGCTGCGCCTCGGCGCATCGCTGGAACGCATCCCCGGCAACTACAAGGCCGAAATCGGCGCGTGGATGCTGGAGCAGCTGCTGAAGGACAAGAAATCCGAAGCAGCGCGCGGCCGCCTGCTGTGGGGCTTGAGCCGCGTCGGCGTGCGCCAGCCATTCCACGGCAGCGCGCACGACGTGGTGGACACCGCTACCGTTGAGGAATGGCTGAATGCCGTGCTGTCACTCGACTGGAAAAAAGTGGAGCCGGCGGGATACTGCGCCGCCCATCTCGCCCGCATGACCGGCGACCGTTCGCGCGACATCAACGAAACCCTGCGCGCCGAAGTGCTGCGCCGCTTGAGCGCTTCCACAGCTCCGGCCAACTGGAGCGCCATGGTGCGCGAAGTCACGCAGCTCGATCAGGCCGACGAGAAGCGCATGCTGGGTGATGCACTGCCGCCGGGCCTTAAGCTGATCTCTTAACGTAACTGGCCTGCTGCGCCACAAAACCATCAAACGCAGCGATCAGCGGATCGAATTTATTTATATCGTTTTCCAGTTGCGCCAGCGCGTACACCGTGGCTTCCAGCGTGGACAGCTGATCCGGCAGATGCGCCTTGCGGATCAAATAATGCGAAGGCGGCGTATCGCGCAATGGCAAGCGCGGTAAAGTTTGCAGCAGCGGATTCAGATATAGCATCTTGCGGCTCTTGCGCCACGTCCCGTCCAGCACCACCAGGCGCAGTGGTTTGCTGAGCCACGCCTCATCAAACGGCTGCGGCGTCGCCAATCCCAGCGAAGCATTCTCCGTCTCTGGATACAGCAAGACGCTGCGACGCTCCGGCGAGAGCAGCGCTTGCAGCTGCTGCGGCTCAAATGTCTCCCCCACTTCCAGGCGGCTATTCGACAAACACAAATGCAGCAGCCGCGCGCTGCCCTTGGCGTTACTCACTTCCATGGGATGTTGAAGAATCAGGACTTCCACCTGGTTAGGCAGCGCTGTCACCCAGCGGCAGATGCAGGTCTGCTGCGGGCGCAGGCACGCGGCGCACATGGCGCGCCGCGTTGAGGATTCGGGACTGGCGGTATTCATAGACCGCCATTTTAACGCGGCTTAGAACTCTTCCCAGTCGCCCGAGTCGCTGGTAGTGACGGCGGCCTTGCGTGGCGCAGCAGCTTTCGGCTCCGCCGTTGCAGTGGATGCAGCCGCTGGCGCCCTCGCCGCAGCAGGTTTCGACGCTGCCACCACCGGCGTGCGGCGCGGCAGCGCAGCGCGTGCGGGTGCAGCCGGGCGCGCCAATGCCGGCGCGCTGCTCACACCATCCAGCTTGAACACGCTGACCACATCCGCCAGCTTGGCCGACTGTTCCTGCATCGATTCCGCCGCCGCAGCAGCTTCCTCCACCAGCGCGGCATTTTGCTGCGTCACCTGATCCATCTGCGTGATAGCGTCGTTGACCTGCGCGATGCCGATGCTTTGCTCTTCGCTGGCATTGCTAATCTGCGTCATGATCTGCGTGACGCGGCTGATACTCTGGACGATTTCTTCCATCGTCTGCCCGGCCTTGTCGACCAGTTCGGAACCCATCTGCACCTTCTGCACCGAATCGTCGATCAAGCCCTTGATATCTTTGGCTGCTGACGCGGAGCGCTGTGCCAGATTACGCACCTCCGATGCCACTACGGCAAAGCCACGCCCCTGCTCACCGGCGCGCGCTGCTTCTACCGCCGCATTCAGCGCAAGGATATTGGTCTGGAACGCGATACCGTCGATGACGGAAATAATGTCCACGATCTTGCGCGAGGAATCGTTGATCGAGCCCATGGTGTTCACCACCTCGCCCACCACGGAACCACCACGGCTGGCAATCTCCGACGCGCTGATCGCCAGTTCATTCGCCTGCCGCGCATTCTCCGCATTGAAGCGCACGGTGGACGTCAGCTGCTCCATTGACGATGCGGTTTCTTCCAGCGAGCTAGCCTGCTCCTCGGTGCGCGACGACAGATCCTGATTGCCCGCAGCGATCTCGGTGGACGCCGTCGCAATCAGCTCCGTGCCGTTGCGCACTTGGCCGACGATGTTCACCAAGTTGGTGTTCATGGTCTTGAGCGCGTTCATCAACTGGCCGGTTTCATCGCTGCTGTTGACTTGAATATCGCTGGTCAGATCGCCCGAAGATACAGTCTCCGCTACCTTCACCGCTTCGTTGATCGGCTGCGTGATGGTGCGCGTAATCCACCACGCGGCAAACACGCCTAGCGCAATCGCCGCCACGCCGAGCATGATCAGCAAGGTGCGGCCGCTTTTATATTGCTGTTGAATCTCGACCGCGCTGGCGTCCAGCAACGCTGCCTGCTTGTCGGCAAACGCCTTCAGTGCCGCGAGGTAGCGGATGCGGCTCTGGGTCATATCGCCTTCATAGATCTTGGTCGCGGTATCCAGATCACCAGCGTTCTTGGCGGCGAAAACGGCTTTGCGGAAATCGGTGTAGGCCTTGCGCGTGTCCAGCACTTGCTTGAACATCGGTTTGAGTTCGCCGTCATCGAGACTGGCGCCGATTTGATCCTGGATCTGCGTGGCGCGGCCGGAGGATTCGGCCATCAGGGCTTCGAGTTTTTTCTGGTCGGCGGCTTCGCGCACCATGAATGCGCCAGTGGTGCGCGCGGCATTGACTTCGATAATCTTGCCCCACTCCGCGATCAAGCGTTCATCGCGCACCTTCACTGTGATCATCTCGTCGGTCTGGGCACTGGCGCTGCTTAGGCGCAGAATGCCAATAGCAGTCATCGCAACCAGTAGTAACAAAATCAGCGAGAAACCAAAGCCGAGACGCGTACCGATCTTGAGATTATTCATAGCAAACTCCCTAGCAAAAAGTCTGGAATGTCCAGTTCATGCTAGCACTATTTGCCCACAATCTATAGCGCGGCGGGAAATATTCGGCGCTGCATTGCAGCAATTATTCGGTGGCCGGCGTGGCTCCCAAAAGCTCCTCCACGCCGGCGATCGCGGCGGGGTCTTTGATGACGGCGCGCAGCCAGACATGCAGCGGCATATCGCCCCAACTGGCAGCCTTTTCAGCAAGGTAGGCAACCGGACTGTGCGGTTCGGTGCGATGGAAGAAGTCCGCTATTACACGCAACTGCTGCAAGGCTTGCTTGCGATTTTGCAGCGCCTCGCCGGGCGCAATGGCAACGATACCAATAGTGGCCTGACCACCGTCGGCCAGCGCCGCTAATTGGCTGTGCGGGGCGATCTGGCGGATCACCGATTGCAAGGCATCCTTGGCTGGCGAGAAACCGGGGCCGTCGGCGCCTAGTTGCGTATCTACCACGCGCTCCAGTTGAATCAGCGCGGCGAGGCAAGATTCGGCGTCGGCCAGTGCGGGTGATTCGCATTCAGACACCAGCGCCGGCGTGCGCGCGAGCAGCCAAAACAGGTTGCCGATGCGCTGATCGTAGTCGCCGTCATCGACCAAGGGATACAAATCCGTCCAGTACGTTTCGCACAAACCGGCGAGCAGCGCGTAGCCTTCGCCGAGGCCGCGCAGGCCTTGGGTCTTGGCTTGGGCTTCGGCCAGCCATACGGCGAGTCTCAGGTCTTTGCTGCGCGTGGCGATCAGTTGCGCGCAGCGGGCGGCGACAAACTGCCAGTCGGCTTCTTTCAACGCAGTCTCCCATTCGCCTTGATCCAGCGTGGGATCGTCGTACTGGCGCGCTTGGGCGATGGCGTCTACTTCGGTGCTGAAGGATAGGTCTTCGCCGCAGCGCTGCTCCGCGCTGACCGGTTGCAGAAGTTGATCGGTGCTGAACATGGACGCCTCCTATTTGACGGTGTATTTGAATTGGCCCTTGCTGTTGGCGTTGACCTTGATGCGGCTGATGCTCTGCTCTTGCGCCATCTTCTCCAGCACCGCTTGCGCAATCTCGGGCAGCAGTGTGCCGTTGAGGATGTGGTCGACGTTGCGCGCGCCGGAGTCGACTTCGGTGCAGCGGGCCAGCACAGCGTCTACCAGCGAAGGCTCGTAGGTGAATTCGGCATGGTGGTGGTGTTGGATACGCTGCGCGATGCGCGCCAGTTTTAGCGCGATGATTTGCGCCAGCACCGCATCAGGGATCGGATAGTACGGCGCTACTTTTACGCGGCCGAGGAAAGCGGGCTTGAAGTGTTTTACTAACGCTGGGCGCAGCAGCTGCTCTAGTTCTTCCGGTGAAGGCGGCTCTTTGTTCAGGCAGGCCTGCATGATGGTCGCGGAACCGGCGTTCGCGGTGGCGATGATGATGGTGTTGCGGAAGTCGATCTCGCGGCCGTCGGCATCGTCCATCACGCCTTTGTCGAATACCTGGAAAAAAAGTTCCAGCACGTCGGGATGGGCTTTTTCGATTTCGTCCAGCAGTACCACGCTGTAGGGATTGCGGCGCACGGCCTCGGTCAGTACGCCGCCTTGCCCATAGCCGACGTAGCCGGGCGGCGAACCTTTCAAGCCGGAGACACTGTGCGCTTCCTGGTACTCGCTCATGTTGATGGTGATGAGTTTGCGCTCGCCGCCGTACAGCAGATCGGCCAATGCCAGCGCGGTTTCGGTTTTCCCGACGCCTGATGGGCCGACGAATAGGAACACGCCTTTCGGCTTGTTCGGATCATCGAGGTTAGCCCGCGCCGTGCGCACGCGCTGCGCCACGGCGCCAATGGCGTGCGACTGGCCGAGGATGCGTTCTTGCAGGGCGTCCTGCAGCGAGAGGACGCTGCGGATTTCGTCTTTCACCATTTTGCCGAGCGGGATGCCTGTCCAGCCGGAGATGATGGCGGCCACCGTTGCGCCGTCGACTTCCAGCGGCACCAGCGGGGACTCGCCTTGCAGCGCGGCTAGTTCCTCCTTCAGCGCGCGCGCTTCGCCGTTATCGTTGGCGCCCGCCCGCTGACGCGTGATGGCCGCAACAATGGCCTGTTCCCGCTGCCAGCGTTCCGCATACTGCGCATGTTCCTCGCCACACGCCGCAAGGCTGGCTTGCAAGTGCTGCACGCGCTGATGCAGCGCCGTGCCGCCATCCTCGCGCTGCAAAGCTGCTATTTCTGCGGCGATGCGATCCATCTGCCTCGCGGCGTCCTCCAGCAAGGCCGGCGTTCCGCTTTGCGCCAGCGCCACGCGCGCGCAAGCCGTATCCAGCACGCTTACCGCCTTGTCGGGCAACTGGCGCCCGCTGATGTAGCGGTGCGACAGGCGCACGGCCTCCGTTACCGCCTCGTCACGCACGCGCACATTGAAATGCGTCTCCATCAGCGGCGCCATGGCGCGCAGCATGGCGGCGGCGATTTCCTCGCTCGGCTCCTCCACTTTCACGACTTGGAAACGGCGGGCCAGTGCGGCATCCTTCTCGAAGTACTTTTTGTACTCGCTCCAGGTGGTAGCGGCGATGGTGCGCAACTCGCCACGCGCCAGTGCGGGCTTGAGCAGGTTGGCTGCATCGTTTTGCCCTGCCGTGCCGCCGGCGCCGATCATGGTGTGCGCTTCGTCGATGAACAGGATGATGGCGCGCGGGCTTTGCTTCACTTCCTCGATCACTTTTTTCAGCCGGTTCTCAAACTCGCCTTTGACGCTGGCGCCAGCCTGCAACAGCCCCATATCCAGCGTGCGGATCTCCACGTCTTTCAGCGCTGACGGCACATCGCCTGCCGCCACGCGCAGCGCCAGCCCTTCAACAACAGCAGTCTTGCCGACCCCCGCTTCGCCGGTGAGTATCGGATTGTTCTGCCGGCGGCGCAGCAGAATATCCACTACCTGCCGGATCTCGGCTTCGCGCCCGATGACCGGATCGAGCTTGCCCTCGCGCGCAAGCTGCGTCAGGCTAGTGGTGTATTGATCCAGCGCCGGCGTGCGCGCGGCGGCGGTAGCCGGGCTGGCGGAGGTTGTAGGGGCTGCGGTCGTCTCTTCCTGCGAGCCATGTGTGTATTTCTCCAATGTGTGTTTGACTTCATCGATAGGAATATCAGCGAACTGGCGCGAGGCGCGCAGCGCCAATTGCGCCAGTTCCGGCTCCGTGAGCAAAGCCACCAGCAAGTGCGCGCTGCGGATTTGTTCCGGCGGCGTCGCCAGCGAGGCAATCAGCCATGCGTTTTCCAGCAGCAGCGGCAATTGCTGCGAGAACACCGGCGTGCGTGTGCTGCCGCTCTTGAATTGGCTCACCTCGCGATGCAGGTCGGCCTCCAGCGCCTCCACGCTCACGCCGCACTTGCGGGCGATTAGCACCAAGTCGCAGCGCTCTTGCTCCAGTAGCGCGAGCAGCAAGTGTTCAATCTCCACTTCGTACTGACCCAGCGCGACGCAAATGCTGGCGGCGCGGGTGGCGGCCAGGCGCGTGGTGTCATTCAGCTTTCCGATCAGCGATTTCAGATTCATTTACGGCCTCCGCGTGCGCTGCGATTGATCGAGTAATGCAGCGATGACGGTTGCAGCACCGCGTCAAAGCTGACAGATTCGGTATGGGATAAGCCGGCCAGCGTGCCGTAGATGGCAAAGCGCACGCGGTTGATGGAGCCGGGTTCGTGTTCGATGCGTGCCTGCACATCGCGCAGGCGGGGTTCGTGCCGTTCGATGGCGGCTTTCAGCGCGGCGCAAACGCGGGTGCGGTCTTCGCTGCTGCTCAGGCACATGCCGGCAAAATCCAGCAAGCCATAGTTGGCGATGGAGCGCGCGCATTCGGGATAGGCCTGCATGACGTCGTCCGGTATCGCGCAGCGGGTATTGAGCAAGTCCTCCAGATCGCGCGCGACGCTGTCCTTGTACTGTTCCAGCGACATGCGCGGCGCGGCGTCACCGAGCAAACGATCCAGCAGGCCGGGAGTAAAGCCGTTCATGCCGTGCTTTCGAAAAAGAGCCAGGCCGGGAAGGCCTGGCTAAAGACGCGGGGGATTTTACACAATGCGGTTGCTAGCCAAGTCCCAGCCGCCGGAGGTGTTGCCGCCGGCGCCGCCGCTGATTTTCTGCTGCGTGTACTTCCACTTGATCTTGGAGAATTTGAACGCGACGTCTTCGCTCAAGATGTCGCCCTCCTCCACCGCCGGCGAGACAGCGCCGATCAGCACATTCTCAATTTCGATCTCGTAGTACTTCACGCGTTCACCTTGTGCGTCGGCGCGCATGAACTCGAACTTGGCCTTGGGGATGGTGCGGCCGGCCGAGCAGGTTTGCAGCAGGATCGGAGACGCCAAATCGGCCAGCTTGGAGATCACGATATCGCGATGCTCGCAGCGCTCGGCCGTGTGGCCGCCGCCGGTGGAGGCGGTAGCCGATTTGGGCTGCTCCACGCCGAAGCTGACGGATCGGCATTCGATCCAGTCCTTGTGGCGGTCATCGTTGGATTCGCCCTTGATGCCATCAATGTACAGATAAACGTCGATTGCCATTGCATGCTCCTCTAGGTTGTTGGGGGATTAGTAGTTGGTCGACTGCGGCAGCTCCGCGACCAAACGGAGTGAAACGGATAGTTCATCAAGCTGAAAGTGCGGACGCAGGAAGGAAACGGCGCGGAACACGCCGGGCCGTCCTGCTACCTCGTGCACCTGCACCGAGGCTTCGCGCAGAGGGAATTGCGCTTTCTGTTCCTGGCTGGCGTTGTCGTCCAACAGGACGTACTTCATCAGCCATCGATTAAGAAAATCCTCGACGTTGGACGCGGAAGCAAAGCTGCCGACCTTATCGCGCATCATGGCTTTCATGTAATGCGCGATGCGCGACACGGCGAAGATATATTGCAGCTGCGAGGACAGCACGGCATTGGCGTTAGCCGCTTCCGAGTTGTACTTGCGAGCTTTCTGCGATGATTGCGCGCCAAAGAAGGCGGCGTAGGCGGTGTTCTTGCAGTGAACCAGCGAGATGAAGCCAAGGTCACTGAGCTCCTTCTCGCGGCGATCCGTGATGGCGACTTCGGTCGGGCATTTGAGTGCGACCTCGCCCTCGTCGGTTTTGAAGGTGTGGGTCGGCAGATCGTCCACCAAGCCGCCGCCCTCCACGCCGCGGATCGCCGCACACCAGCCGAAATCATCGAAGGCCTTGGTCAGCTTGGCGCCGAACGCGTAGGCGGCGTTGCACCACAAGTACTTCTGGTGATCGGTGCCATCCACTTCCTCGACAAAGTTAAAGCCTTCCACGGTAGTGCCATCGACAGGATTGAACGGCAAACGGCCGAGGAAGCGCGGCAGCGTCAGGCCGACGTAGCGCGAATCCTCCGATTCGCGGAAGGCCTTCCATTTGGCGTATTCCACCGTGTCGAACACCTTCGACAAATCGCGCGGCTTGGCCAGGTCGCCGTAGGTCTCCAGCCCAAACAGCTCAGGCGATGCGGAGGCGATGAACGGCGCATGCGAAGCCGCCGCCACGTGCGACATCTGCTCGATGAAGTACATATCTTCCGGCTGGCGCGAAATTTCGAAATCGCCCAGCAGCGCTGCGTAAGGCGCGCCGCCGAAGGTGCCGAATTCTTCTTCGTAGATTTTCTTGAACATGGCGCTCTGGTCAAATTCCAGCGCCGATTGAAAATCCTTTACCAGCTCACGCTTGGTGGCGTTGAGCATGCGGATTTTCAGGCCTTGGCCGGTAGCCGAGTTTTTCACGAGGTAGTGCAAGCCAGTCCAGCTTTGCTCCAGCTTTTGAAAAGCCGGTGCATGCATGATGGCGCTTAGCTGGCTGGAAATCAGTTGATCCAACTCCGCCACGCGCGCATCCAGCGTGGCGGACAAATTGTTGGACACCACCACGGTGCCGTCCAAAACCTGATTCACCAATTCCGTGATGATGTCCTTGGCGCGGTCATGCTCCACGCTGGATTTTGCGACCTTGCTTTCTTCAACGATTTGATCGAGCAGGCTGTCGCCATCGAGGACTGCGGCTTCGGCAGCCTGGTTCACTTGTGCGGACATATCAGTTCCCCTTGGCCGTTTTCAGGCTGGCCAGTTTGTCGGTGTTGTTCAGCACATCGCTCAGGATGTCTTCCAGCTTGTCGTTCCCGGCCAGCTTGTTGCGCAGGTCGGCCAGTTTGCTGCGCGCTTCCAGCAGCTTGGATAGCGGCTCCACCTGCCGCACCACGGACTCGGGGCGGAAGTCGTCCATCGCCTTGAAACGCAGTTCGACATTGAAGCTGTTGTCGTCACCGCTCAGTTGATTCGGCACTTGAAAGCGCGCCACCGGTGCCACGCCGCTCAGCACCTCGTCGAAATTACCGGCGTCGATGCTGACGAATTTTCGGTCTTTCAGGCGCTTCTTCTCCACCTCCGAATTGCCGCCGAAATCACCGACCACGCCGACCACGAAGGGCAGTTCCTTGTTTTCCATCGCATCGCCGATTTCCACGTCGTAGGTCATCTGCACGCGTGGAGGACGCACTTTGAGCAAGCGCTTTTGTATGCTGTCGCCGTTAGCCATGTTCGCTCCTTATTTCAATCCGCCGAACGGATCGCTGTTGTTGGTTTGGTTGTTGTTCTTTGGCGCCGGGCCGGTGGCCGTCGCAGCGCCTTTCTTCGCTGGCGGTGGTGGCGCCGCAGGCTTGCGCGCGACAGCCGCGCCGGGCACCAGCACTTCTTCGCCAAGACTGGTGCGCAGCAGCTTGGCCAAGTCCTGCGCTTCGGAGCGCAGCGAGCCATTCAGGTTGTTTTGCTGGCTCAGATCCGACAGCGCCTTGGTCGACAAGCGCAAGCCGCTGACGGCAACGATGCTGTTCCCCAGCTTGTCGTTGGGATCTCGCTGCAAGGCTTCAAGCGCGTTCATGATCGCTTCGCCGTAGCTGGCGCGGTCAAACTTCATCTGCGCCATGTACAGCCACGGGCCTTTGTCTGCCGGGTAGTTGGCGGCGGCGGATTTGAGAATGGTGTGCGCCTTGTCGGACTGGCCTGCCGCCATTGCGGCGTCGGCGTCGGCCATGGCGCGATCGAGGGTGGCGGCTTGCGGCTTCTCGCTGCGGACGCTGGAGCCGTCTGTTGCACAGGCCGACAGCAGCAGCAAGCTCGCAACGCAGGGCAGCCATGTTTGAGTATTGATCATCGGTTTCTCCTTTTGCGTAACCGGTCAGGAAGAAGGCCATTATTCATGAATGCTTTTTTTGACGATTGCGCTTACTCAAAGCCTGTCTTCTTTTCTCTTCGCTTGCGCCGACGCAAACAGCGATGGCGCAGCTTTCGTTCTAATGAAGATCCACCAGACAAGGAGACGGTATGAGCATTCCATCGAAGGTGCTGTGGGGAGAAGGCTTGTTTCTGCGACCGCAGCATTTCCAGCAGCAGGATCAATATCACGAGGCGCGCCTGCGCCACACGGCGCACGCGCTGCATCCTTACCCGTGGGGCGTGCGAGAAATTAAGTGGGATCTGGATGCGCTCAAGGCGGGCAAGCTGCGGCTCGAGCGCCTGTCGCTCATCTTCCGCGATGGTGAAATCGTTGATGCGCCGTCCAGCGCACCGCTACCGGTAGCAGTGGATCTCACGCGCATCCCCGAGCACGTGCCGGAAGTCACCTGGTATGCCGCCCTGCCCTCGCTGGCTCCCGGCGGCGGCAATGCGGAGTCGCGCTACAGCATTGCCAGCCACGAAACAGCGGATCTTTACACGCAAGCCGTCGGCGTGGAAGTCAGCTTTCTCAAAAACGCCGTGCGGCTGATGTCCGACCTTGAACCGCTCGGTGCTTTCGAATGCGTGCCGGTGCTGCGACTGCGGCGCGTGGTCACCGGCGGCTTCGAACCCGATCCCGCTTTCATCCCACCCGGCCTGGCGATCGCCGGCGCGCCAGCACTCAAGGCCATGCTGGATCGCTTGCTCGATGCACTGCAAGCCAAGGTGCAGTCGCTGCAAGGCCACATGCGCGAGCCTAGCCGCAACGTGATCGAATTCCGCTCCGGCGATGTTTCCTCGTTTTGGCTGCTGCACACCGTCAGCACCGCCGCTGCGGCGCTCATGCATTACGTGCGCAACCCGGAGCTGCACCCGGAGCGCCTGTTTGAATCGCTGCTGTCGCTGGCCGGCGCCATGATGACCTACTCCAAGCAGTACACGCTAATCGACCTGCCCAAGTACCGGCACGATGATCCGGCGCCATGCTTCTCCACGCTGGACGCCATCATCCGCGACCTTCTGGACACCGTCATCTCCACCAAGTACTTCTCGATCGCGCTTACCGAGGACAAGCCAAGCTACCACCTAGGCAAACTCGATTCTGGAAAAATCGACCAGCGCACCACGCTTTATCTCGCCGTCAGCGCCGCACTGCCGGCACTGGAATTGGTCGAGGTAGTGCCGCTGCGCGTCAAAGTCGGCGCGCCGGACGATGTCGAAAAATGTGTGCTGTCGGCCATGCCCGGCGTGAAACTCACTCACGCGCCGCAGGTGCCGGCCGCCATCCCCGTCCAACCGGACACCTACTACTTCGCACTGGAGGGCAAAGGCATGCTGTACGAACAAATGCTCAAAGCGCAGTCGATTTCCATCTACGTACCGGCCGGCATCCGCGACCTGCGTCTCAACCTGATCGCGGTGACAGCATGAGCGGCCAGGTCGAACGCCGCGCGATTCCAACGCTGATGGGCGGTCAGCGCAAACAGATCCAGCCGGGCTATGGCCATGTGCAAACGCTACTCGATCTACTGCAAGAAGGCTTCTACTTGCTGTTCATGCTGAAGAACGGCAGCGAGCCGCCGGGCGAGGCAGCCTTCCTCGACACCATCACCGCCTACCTCGCGGAGTTCGACCGCGAAGCACGCAAGCTGCGCGCGCAAGGCGAGGATATCGACGCCGCCAAATACGCCTTCTGCGCGGCGCTCGATGAAATCATCTTGTCATCGCAGTTCCCGATGCGCCTGGCGTGGGAACGCCGCCCGCTGCAACTGGTGATCTTTGGCGACCAGCTGGCGGGCGAGCATTTCTTCGATCGCCTGGAGACGCTGCGCAGCACGGGCGGCGCGCGGCTGCCTGCACTACAGGTGTTTCATATGTGTTTGCTGATCGGCTTTCGCGGCAAGTACGCGCTGGACGCCAGCGACAAACTGGCCTACCTGACCGCGCGCCTTGGCGATGAAATCGCTCATATGCAGGGCAAGAGCAAGGGCTTCGCGCCGCAAGCCGAACGCCCCGACCAGATCGTGCACAAGCTGCGCACCAATACGCCGCTGTGGGCGGTGTCTGCGGTGTTTAGCCTGATTGCGATGGCGGCTTACATTGGGCTGGAGTCGTCGCTATCCAGTTCTACGCAAGACACGCTGGCGGCGTACTCGGACTTGGTGAAGCTGGCGCCGCGTCCAGCCTACGTCACCATCACGCTGCCGTAGTTACTGCGCCACGCGGAACTCGATGCGGCGATTGCGCGCGCGTCCTTCCGCGCTGGTGTTCTCGGCCACCGGCCGATCCGGCCCTTGGCCGGACACCATCACCATTTCTGGATTGATGCCTTTGCCGGTGAGGTAGGTTCGTACTGCTTCTGCGCGCGCCTGGCTCAGCGCCAGATTGCTGTCGCGTAGACCGATGTTGTCGGTGTGGCCGATCACCTCCACCTTCTTGCCCTTCACCTTTTGCAGCGCAGCCGCCATCTCATCGAGTATGGATTGGCCGGACGGCGTCAGCGTCGCCTTGCCGCTATCGAATTCGATGATGCGCTTGGCCAGCGTGTCGTCCAGCAGGTTCTGTTCGGCGGCGCTGACGCGCAGGCCGTTGTTGACGGTGTAGCTGGGATTGAGGCTGGTGGCGATGTCACTGGCGATCTGCTGCCGTTGCGCTTCGTTTGCCACCTCGCCGCGCACGGTGACGTTGGTGCCGTCGACTTTCAATTCGCCTTTGCTGATCAACTTGAGATTGGGGCTGATCAGCTTTTGCACGTAGCCGCCCCAGTTGGGCGGCAGCGACACTTGCGCGATGCTGACTTGATCGACCACGCGCTCGGCGCCATACAGCGCGCGCAGCTGCGCCAGCATGGCGGCCTTGCTGGCTTCATCCGGCACAGCGCCGGTCACCACGATCTGGCCCGGCGTTTGCGCGCCGGCCCACGCTGTCGCCAGCATCGCAATCATCATCCATTTACGCATGGCGGAACTCCTTCACACAAAGGTTTCATGGAACAGCGCCTGCACCGAGCGCAATGACAACTGGCCTTGCTCCAGGTAGGCCGAGAGCTTTTGCACGCGGGCGTCGCCGGCGATCAGTTCATCGACCCAGCCGGCGTAGTCAAAGCTGATCTGCTGCTCGGCGGCGCTATGCGGATCGATAATGGCGGCCAGCGTTTCCGGCGCTGCGCCGCAAAAACCGATGACCAGCGATGGCTGTTCGCGCAGATCCGCAAAGAACAGGCTCAGTTCAAAGTCGGCCTGCTGCAGGAATGGCGCGATCAAGTCCACCCAAAACGCCGCCACCAGATTGCGCTGGCGTGGAGATAGCGGCAATGGCAGCACCAGGCTTTTATCCAGCCGCTCCGCGCCGCTGCGGCGCACCGGCTGGAGCAGCAGACCGACTGCCAGTAACGTGCGGCGTACGGACGCCGTTCCCAGCATCGCTTCCAGCGCGCCGATGGTGTGGCGGTCGAGGAAATCGACGAAGGTTTGCTCGTGCTGCGCGTCGCCGGGATCGATCTCAATGCGGGTGCCGGACAGCGTTTGCAGCGGCGTGTCCGGGTCGGCGGAGGCCAGCACGTCCGCCGCCAGCAGATCCAGTTCGGCCCACAGCGGTGCAAGAATCAAAGGGCTGCGCGGCACGAAAGTGGCTGGCGCGTCGACTTCGATGGCGCTCATGCAGAGAAAGGGATAACGCCGCCGCGAGCTATCGCTGCTGGCCGCCAGATGACCGGCGATGGCACGCCGGCTGCGCGTGCCGACGAAGGCAAAGTGCAACGGACGCATGGCGTCGTAATTGAGCTTCCAGCGCGGATCGGCGCTCAGCATATTCATCACCTCCGCCAGCCATTCGTCCAGTAAGCTAGCCAGCGGAAGATTGTCGGCGGCCTTGATGAAGTCACTGCGCGCCGGCAGCTTGCCGAAGTAGCCGATGCGCGCCGGCTGCGGCCCGCGCCTCATTGCACCGCTCCCGCCAAGGCGGTAGGAGGCGGCCCGCCATCGATCGGCCGCAGCGGCGGGGCGGACGCTGCCAGCGGCGCACCGACGAAGGTCTCCGGCAGCCGCAAGCCACGGAAGCCTTGATCTTGCGGTACGTTGGCCGCGCCGCCGCTTTCCGGGCTGCTGATGATCTTTAGGCCCATCGCCACGGTGATGCCGCCGCTAGTCCAGCGCAGTTCGAACACGCCGCCATCGCGCTTCTGCTTCGCCGCCGTATCGATCATGCGCTTGAGGCCAAGCTGCCCCGGTTCGTTGAACACGTCCACGCTGCGGCCATCAAACGCCACAGCCGTGATGCGCGCGCCGGGCGCGCCCTGCGGACTTGGGTGCACCATGCTGGCCCACTGCGCCGGGGTGTTGCGGTAGCGGAGCTGCTGGCCGTCGATCTCCACCGTGTATTCCTGCGTGCCCGGCGCTGGCATGGGCTGTATCTGGAACACGGTCTGCGCTGCGGCGGACGCCGGAGCCACGCCGCCTGCGGCAATCGGCGCAATCCAGCCAGGGAAACGCGCCACCGCTTGCGGCGACAGCGTAATGCCCATGTCGGCCCATGTACGCGGCGCCAGCACATCGCCGCGCCGCAGCACCAGGGGGCCGACAGCCGATGTAGCGAATTTGGCGATCACGCCGTCCGGCCCAAAGAACTGGGCGATTTCCGAGTCGGCGGCCTCAATGCGTGACGTTGGCGAGAACGGATATTTATTGGCCAGCGTTTGCTGGAAAGGCTCGTAGACCTGCGCCAGCCACGTCTTGTTGATCTCCGCTTCGGCCGCTGGAATCAGCACGGCAAAGGTTTGCATCAAGGGCCGAACCAGAATCGGGCGGATGGCCTGCTTTTGCTGGTCACTCATCCCGACCAGCATTTGCTCATCAACGTAGCGCAGCGCGTCCGCCAGTTCAGAGCCGCTGCCTTCCAGCGTCTGCTGCATGAACTGGCGCGCGCCGGGGCCGGGATCGCCCTGATTCTTCAACTGGTTCAAGCGGCTGCGCAGCTTGGACAGCACGTCCATGTAGGCGCGCATCCGCGAAGCGTCTTTGTCCTTGGCCGCTACCAGCTTGCCGATGCCGGCAAACTCGCGGCCCACCGGCCCTAGCCCGCCGGCCGGGCGTTCCGCCGGAAGGTTGATGTTGACCTGCGCCGGAGAACGCCGGAACAAGCTGTATTTGATCCAGGTGATGAAGCCCGATTGCGCCTCCTTCATCTCGGCGCTCACCATGGACGGATTGTCCCAGGAAGTTTGCTGGTGAATCGCGCCCAGTAGCTTGGACATCGGCGAGGCTTGCGGATCGCCCAAGCGGTTCATCGCCGTCACCGCGCCATCAAAGCCATTCAGATTGGCGATGCTCACACCCTGCACAAACTTCTGCCACTCGCGCGCGTAATCGGCTTTGTATAAATCGGTCAGGCCTTTCTGGATTTGTTCGGGACTGCCTTCCAGCGTCAGGTCGTCGCGGGCGGCCGTTTTCAGTACCCAGTCAGTGCTTTGCAGTTCGCGGTTGGCGGCATTGCGGAAGGCCTCTTGCACGAACTTCTCCCATGCCTCGCGGGTGTACGCGCCCGGCACCGCGTAGCTGCCGGTGACTAGCGCCTGATCCTGTTCGCCCACCATGCGCGCCACGGTGTGCGATGGGAAGCGGGTGTTGGCGCGGGCACGGATGTCGGCGTACACCCGCTCGCGCGCCGGCAGGCCGCGCACCACGCGGCGCAGGTTTTCGCGTGACTGATCGACCAGCGCCAGCTTCAGATCGATGCGCGGCCATGCAGGATCGGGGATCTGCGCGAGATAGAAGCTCATGAGCCGTTCGGCGCTGTGAATCAGCTGCTCGCGTTGCATCGCGCCGCGATTATTCTCCAGCCAAGCACGCCAATGGCGCGGCAGCTGATCGTTCAAGTGGCTGGCTTCAGCGTGCGATTTATCGGCCAGCATCAAGTAGCTTTTCAGCGCGTTGTAGGCGTCATCGACGTTGATGGGAGAGGCTTCCTGAAACTGGCCCGCAACCGGCGCAGGTGCAGCAGTGCCGGGCGGCTGCAATTCCGCCGCATGCGCGTTCATCTCCGATAGCAGCGTTTCGAGATTGGCTACCACCGGCATCAGCATCACATTCTTCACACCGGCGAAGTATTCCTCGCGCAGCTTGCGCTCCAAAAGCTCGCCCTGATAAAGCCCCATGCGCAGCGACCATGGTCGCGACTCGCGGTATTTCTCCAATTGCAGGATGCGGTCTTGAATAATCTCCAGCGCCTCCAGGCGCGATTGCAAATCGAGGCGCTTGGCTTGCAGCTTGATCACCTTATCCAAATCCGCCTGCACATTGCTGACCAACTGGCGATTGCCCATGTAGGCCCAGCTCCAGCCGCCCAGCGATGCGCCCAGCAGCAGCACCGCCACGAAGAACGCCGCATACTTCAAGCGCACCTTGGTTTTGCTGGCGTACTGCGACACCAAGTCCTTGTCCTCGAAAATCACCTTGCGGAAAAGGTTCGACAAAAAGAAGCCGGAGTGGCCGACATCTGCGGCCGGCGGCGCCGCCACCGCGCTCAAGGCAAAGCGCTTGGCCACGCGCTGTGATTGTTCGCTCAGCGGCATGCCCTCCTGTAGCGCGCTGGTGAAGTAGAAGCCACGGAACACAGGCTTGAACTGGAACGGATTCTCCTCGAACAAGGTCACGAGGAAGGAGCGCAACGGCGCGCGGATGGTCGCAAACTCCAAGGGAAAAGTGAACACGCCCGGCTCCATGCGTTCGCGCCGCTGCTGGCCCATGGTGGCGATGCTCATCGCCTTCAAGCCGTCGCACAGTTCATCGAAGGCGTGATCGAAGAAGGCCATCACTTGCTGGCTGCTGGTCTTGCGCTGATACGGCATGGTTGCGCCCCACGCGCGTTCACGCTCCGCGCGCTCGGCCTGCGCGAAGAATTCGCCAAATCCGGCAATCAAATCAGCCTTGGTGAATACCACATACACCGGCGCAAACACCTCCAGCCGTTCGATCAGATCCTGCACGCGCTTGCGCAGGCTGCGCGCCAGCTTGATGCCGACTTCAGGATCATCGCCGCGCAGTTCCGCGATGCTGACCGCGATCACGATGCCGTTGATCGGCGCACGGCGGCGGTACTTCTTCAGCAAATCGAGGAAGCCAAACCACTCGGCGCGATGCTCCTCCAGCACCGAGTAGCGGCCCGCCGTGTCGAGCAAGATGCCCTCGGTGGTGAAGAACCAGTCGCAGTTGCGCGTGCCGCCCACGCCCTGCAGCACCTTCCCGTCCGCGAACGGAAACTGCAAGCCGGAGTTGGTGATGGCCGTGCTCTTGCCCGCCGCCGGATTCCCGATGATCATGTACCACGGCAGTTCGTACAAGGCGCGCGCGCCGGCGACGATGCCCAGCTTGGAGCCTTTGATGGTGTCGATTGCCTTCAGCATGCTGTCGCGGATCGCCTTCACTTCGGCCACCGTGGGATCAACGCTGGTCTGACCGATGGCCTCCTCCAGCCGCGCCGATTCACGCCGCGCGCGCCAGCGCCGCCACCACCACACCGCGCCGGCCAGCGCCAGCATCGCGGCAATCGCCGCTAGCGCCCAAATCAGCGCCAGCTCCAGCACTTGCGCGCCAAGGTAGAAGAACGCCGCCATTGCCAGCAGGCCAATGATGGTGAGGTGACGGCTATCGGTGAGGAAAGTCCAGATTCTGCGCATCATAAGCTCGTGTCCGGCGAAGACGGCGACGCCCATGCAGCGGGCGGACTGATCAATGTTGCCACCAACAAAGCCGGCATTTCTTGCGCAAGAACAATGACGCTTACTTCTTCACCGTGCCCGGCACGCGCAGTTCGGTGTGGCCGAAGTCCATCATGGCCCAGCGGCCGCCCCACGTCAGCCCCGCGGCCTCGGCGGCGGCGCCGTAGAACTGGTAGCCGCGCATGGCCCATGGGTCTTTCTCGGAAATGACCAGCTTGCCTTCGCGCAGAAAGGCGCAATCGGCGGCCAGGCCGAACTGGTGGTAGCTCTGGAAAGCCTTGGCGTTTGTGACGCTAGGGCCGGCGGCGGCCAGCGCGTTCTGCCGCTCCGGGCTGCGGTAGCCCTCCAGTATCGCCATGTCGTAGCCGTGGCGCTCTTTCATGATTTTGAATACCAGCAGCAGCCGCTGCGCAAACGCCGGGTCGAGCAGTTGCCAGTTGCGGTTGGCGCTGTCGAGCATGGGGCGCACCAGCGTCACCTCGGCAGTGGTGAAGGCCAGCGGCGGCAGCGGCGCCGGTGCGCTCAGCTGCTCGCCTTGCAGCAAGCCGGCGATTTGATCATTGATGGCGTGGGTGTCGCTGTCGAAGCCGGACAGCATGCTGCGGCCGCTGAGCATCAGCGCCAGCAAGGGCGGCACGGTCAGCAGCACGCCCACCGCCAGCAGCAGCGGATAGCGCCGCTTCACAAACTGCGCCGAGCACCGCACAGCGCCGCCCGCCTCGCGTCCGACACCGGCAGCTTGCTGCACGCCCTGCCGGTAGCCGCCGCGCATCTGCCGCCCGATGCGGCGGCTCATCGCGTCCAGCGATTGCACTATCACGTCGCGGCCAGCGGGAAACAGCAACAGCCACGCACAAAAACACGTCACAACGAAGAACAACAGCACGGAAAAGAGAAACATGGTGCGCTCCATCAAAACGGGCCGATGCCACAGACCGGACACTGCATCGTAGGCCGTTCGCAACACGGCGAACTTCGGCCAGATCAAATGCAAGGAGGATATTGTGGATAAAGCGAAACCAGATTTGATGGCGGCCATCGGCGCGCGGCGGCCGGTAGAGAGCAAGCGCATCCTCGCGCAGCTGGAGCATGGCGTGCGAGCACAAGTTCATCCAGCCCGGGCGGCCGGCTGGACGATCGATGGCTGGACGATCGGCTTGTTTGCCCTGCTGTTGTTGATGTGCGGCGTGGCGTGGCTGATGCACGACCAGGCGATCACGCCGAAAACCTTCCGCTCTGGTTATAGCAGTAGCACGACGACGGTAGTGCGGCGCGCGCCCCAGGTGACGATGAGCGAGCCGCCAGCAGAACAGGCAGCGGCGATTATCAATGTCGCATCGCCGATCAAGGCTAACGATGCCAGCAGCGTGCCGTCAACCGCCGGCGCCGGCGTAGCCGCGCGCGCCAGCGCCCCGCCCTCGCCCGCACGGACGCTGGCTGCGCAGCACAAGCCGGCCGCACCGTCGACACGTATGGCAACTGCTGCTGTCCCGACCACACCCGCCGGCAACACCGTGCCTGCCGCGCAGGCTGGCGACACCGACGTCACCTTACTCACCGCCTTGGTCGCACACACCAACAAGCCGGCCTCGGTCACGCCGGAGCGCAGCCGCGACGTGGTCGAGCGTCAAGACGGCGACACCACCGTGCAACTGCTGGCGCGCTGCAAGCAGCTAGGGCTGATCGAGGGCATGCTGTGCCGCTCGCGCATCTGCTCCGGCCGCTGGGAAGCCGACGCCGCCTGCCGCGCGCCCAACCACTAGCGTCAAGCGCGCGGCGGAATCTCCAGTCCCTTGGCCACGGCGGGCCGCGCCACGAACGCCGCCAGCACGCGCTGCACGTTCTGGAACTGGTGATACTCGACCAGCTCGCCCGCGCCGTAGAAATTCACCAGGTTGCGCACCCACGGCAAGATGGCGATGTCGGCGATGGTGTATTGATCACCCATGATCCACTGGCGGCCTTCCAGGCGCTGATCCAGCACGCCCAGCAGGCGCTTGGACTCGTTGATATAGCGGTCGCGCGGACGCTTGTCCTCGTACTCCTTGCCGGCAAACTTGTGGAAGAAGCCGACCTGCCCAAACATCGGGCCGATGCCGCCCATCTGGAACATCAGCCATTGAATGGTTTCGTAGCGGCCGGCAGCGTCCTTTGGAATCAGCTGGCCGGTCTTGTCGGCGAGGTACAGCAAAATCGCGCCGGACTCAAACAGCGCCAGCGGCTTGCCGTCCGGGCCGTTCGGATCAATGATGGCCGGGATCTTGTTGTTCGGATTCAGCGACAGGAACTCCGGCGACATCTGATCGTTGCGCTCAAAGCTGACGAGATGGGCTTCGTACGGAACGCCGGTTTCCTCCAGCGCAATCGATACCTTCACGCCGTTGGGCGTCGGCAGCGAATACAGCTGGAGACGGTCAGGATGCTGGGCCGGCCATTTGCCGGAGATAGGGAATGCGGACAGGTCAGCCATGGGATCCGAGCTTTCAAAAGAAAAGATCCGCTGATTATGTACGAAGCCGGAAAAACCTGCTGGCGACGCATTTGTTGTATTTTCGACAGCGACCACCTAAAGTGAGAATTGGAGATAATCCGGTCAAATTTCTGCCCCAGAATGTAGGAATACTCCTACATCTCTCGGAAACGGACGAACGATGAGCAGCCAACAGCAAGCCGACTACGTCAATGAAATCCGTTTTGGGGTGGTGATGTACGGCGGCGTCTCGCTGGCAATCTACATCAATGGCGTGAGCAACGAACTGTTTGAACTGGCCTGCGCCACGCCCGCGCAAGGGCTCAAGCAAGCGGCGACCGGCACGCGCGAGTTGTACCAGCGCATGTCGTGGCTGGCTGCGAATCCCCAGTTGCGCGCCGCGTATGCCCGTGAAATCAAGAGCGGCAAGCCTGATCCGTGGCAAGGCGTCAGCACCGCCACCTGCACACAAACCCGCTTCACAGTCGATGCCATCTCCGGCACCTCGGCCGGCGGCATCAACGGCATCTTCCTCGCCAAGTCGCTGGCCAATGGCGAACAGTTCGGCATGCTCAAAGACCTGTGGATCCGGGAAGGCGACTTCGGCCTGCTACTGAACGACGCGGCGACGTACAAGAATTTCCAGGCCAGCGACCCCAAGCGCAGCGAGCAGCCCAAGTCGCTCTTGAACAGCGACCGCATGTACGCCAAGCTGCTGGAGGCATTCGAGTCGCAAAGCCAAGCCCAGGATCAATTGGGCGGGCCGATCACTGAGGAAGTCGACCTCTACGTCACGACCACCGATATCAACGGCTCCAAGGTTAAGCTGCGCCTGTTCGACAAGGTGGTCGACGAGCTACGCTACAAGCAGAACTTCCATTTCAGCTGCGACCATGCGGCCGGGCATAACGATTTCACAGAGGCCAACAATCCGTTCTTTGCATTCGCCGCGCGCTGCACTTCGTCCTTCCCGTTCGCTTTCGAGCCGATGACGCTGGCGACGGTCAGACGTCTCGCCGAACTGCCGGACGACGCATCATTGTCACAATGGAGCAACTTCTTCCCCAACCTGCCGTCCAAGGAGGTGGAAGGTGGCAAGCATATCCACCGCGCCTTTGGCGACGGCGGCTATCTCGACAACAAACCGTTCAGCTACGTGGTCGATGTGCTGGCGCGGCGCCAAGCGATCATGCCGCTGGAGCGCAAGCTGATTTATGTCGAACCAGCGCCGCAACACATCAAGTCCGGCATGCCTGAAGCCGGTCAACAACCCGATGCCCTGCAAAATTCGCTGGCCGCGCTGACCTCGATTCCCCAATACGAAACGATCCGCGAAGATTTGCAGGCGGTACTACAGCGCAACCGCCGCATCGAGCGCATCGAGCGGCTGGTGCGGCAGGGTGAAGCCAGCGTCGATCAACTGGGCGACGGCGCGCTGACGGCGCTGCTATGCAGCGGCGCCGATACGCCAAACTGGGGCACGATGTCCATGGCGGAAACGCTGAGGTTGTACGGCCCGGCCTTCCTCGCCTATCGGCGCCAGCGTGCCTACGCTGTCACCGACGAACTGGCCAATCGCCTGGGTGTGCAGTGGGGCATCGTGGTCGACTCGGATGAGCAGTACGCACTGCGCGCGCTGGTACGCGTGTGGCGCGAGGCAACCTTCAAGGAGGACGGCGAGGAAAAGATCAATGCCTTCCTTGACCAGTTTGATTTTGAATTCCGCATCCGCCGGCTAGGCTTCGTACTACGCAGAACAGACCAGTTGACGCACTTGTTCCGCAAATTCCTCAACGGCCACCTGGATGCGCAATACCAGCCGCTGCCGATGTCCGAAGTGGAGGAGGACTTACTTCAGAAGCTGCCGGCGCCGTTTAACGCGTTGAAGGACGGCGGCGTGCCGAGAGCGGATCTGGACGGCGCCTTGCGGACGCTGGCGCGGATCAAGGCCGTGCTGGTGAGCGACCGCAAGGAATTGCACCGCCTACACCGGGCAACACCGAGCCGTCCTGCCGACGAAATTACCAAGTTGCGTCCGCAGTTGATCAAAGTGTTTGATAACCTGCTCGGTCGAGGCAATTGGGAGCGCGCCAACCCCGAGTTGAAGGCCGCTGCGCGCCAAGCATCGCTGTGCCGCACCTTGCAGGAAAGCGTGGTGGTACGAGCCAAGGCCGTGTACCACGCCACTGCCGGCAGGTATGGGCCGTTAAAAGAGGCGCTAGAGTCAAACCTGGAAGCCATGCGTTTCAAGCACGAAGCCGACCAGCGCATGGTGGCAACGGGATTCGAACGGGCATCGGAAAATAGCTGGGAGATGCTCGGCAGGCCGCGCCTTACGTGCGATACGGACGGCCTCATCGTGGTGGAAGTAGCAGCGGTCGCCGGTGAAGACGAACTCAACAGTGTCCACGCGACGGCCCTGCGCCGCTTCCTCGGCGGCTATTTCGCGCGCTTCGATTCTTACGACCAGATCAGCTTCCCGCTGTACAGCGACACCGGCACCGGCGAGCCCTGCACGGTCGAAGTTGTGCGCATCAGCCCGGCAGACGCCACCAATCTCATCAACGAAACCAAGTCGAAGGGCAGGCGCAAACTGGCCGGTACGGCCCTGGCGAATTTCGGCGCCTTCCTCGACCGCCGCTGGCGCGTGAACGACGTGATGTGGGGCCGGCTGGACGGCGCCGAGCGCCTGATCCAGACCGTGCTGCCAATGACGGACGACGACACCGCCATCGTGCGCAAGGAACTCATCCAGCGGGCGCATGATCACATATTGAAAGAGGCACTACTAGATGGTGGCCGCGTCGACCTGACCACCATGCTGATCGAGGCACTGCGCGAGGCAGGCAACGCAGAAACCCTGAGCGCGTATCTGCGCCAGCAAGTCGTCTCAATGTGCGCGGGGACTGCGGCCGCGCACAAGCAGATGGAGCGCATACTCATCGGGCTACTCAGCGAGCCTGCGCTGGCCGACTACGTGCGCCATCATTACGCCTTCCCGCCCGCTCCCGAGCCGCAACCAACGATGAAAAGTGGGGCGCGCGCCATCACCATCGTCGGCCGCATGCTGGAGACCATCAGTTCCCGCAAAGGCCAGAAAAATCCTGCCTCGGTTTGGCTGGCGCGACTGGGCTTGTTGTTACAAGGCGTGGTTGCCGTGGCTGTGCCAGGGACACTTGCGGAGCGCTGGTGGTTGCACCTCATCAAGGTACTGTATGCCTTCGAACTATTTGCGCTGATGCTGTCGCTCGTCTTCGGCAGCACCGACGCCAAAAACATCACCACCGCCGCCCTGCTGCTCACGGTCGGCGTGCATCTGCTGACCTGGGTAGCTGGCGACCTGCTGCGCGAGCGCTACCTTGCCTTCCGGGCGGTACTGACAGGCTTAAGCATGACCGTCGCCGCCTTGACAGTCATTGGTGCCTGGAGGGTGCTACAGTGGCTGGGCTGGCTCCACGGCGGATAAGGATAAGGATGCCGCCATACTGCGGCTGATGTTGTGCCAAACATCGGCAAACCTGAAACACAAATGCGTAACGCGAAGGCACCAGCGCCGGAATCCACAGCGGCGCGGCAATGACTGCACCGGCAGCAACCAAAACAGCGACGTCCAGACCGTGTGGCGCTCCGGCTCAAGCGCATACGAAACGCCCATACCCTGCAACGCCACATACCCACCCGTCAGCGCGGCGCAGAACAACCAGATCAAGCGGGCTACGATAGACATTGATCCCCCCTAATTAGCGTGTGTTAGCACGCAGTACCCTCGAACGAAATAGGTAGCCCGATGCGAGCAGCGAAAACACTCCGAAGATAGCAAGATTGACTACTGCCCACAGCGGCATGGCAGCGGCAAGGGACGCCAGCGCCACGATCCCTCCCAGTGCGTAGCATATGGCGAGTAAGATGCGCGCCCACTGCTGGCCATTGATCGTTAGCACAAACAACAACGCTAAAAACAGGACGCGGAAAACCAGCGCGACCGATAAGCCCGCAAGAATTAGCGAGTGGACTTCAAACAGCAGTGTCACGACGAAGATCAAGGTAAGCCAGCGAAGCGTTGAGGTATGCATCAAGGAAGTCCTCTGGAACAGAATCCAAGTTTCAAAAACATCAACATGCCAGATTGCGGCCATTTAAGCAAGATGCACGCGGCCTTCGAGCGCGGCATAGGCCGTAAATGAAAAAAGCCAACCTCGAAAGGTTGGCTTCTAAATTCTGGCTCCCCGACCTGGACTCGAACCAGGGACCTGCGGATTAACAGTCCGTCGCTCTACCGACTGAGCTATCAGGGAAAAGAGGCCGCATTATATACGGCCATTTTTCAGCTGTCTAGGCTGAAGCGGCAATTAATTAAAAGCCGCCGCGGAACTGCACGCCAAACTGGCGCGGCTCGTTGACGAAGCCGGTCAGGTTGTTGAAGTCAATGCCGCCAATGATGCGACGGGTGTTGGTGATGTTGCGGCCAAACGCGGCCACTTCATACTTGCCGCCATCCCAGTTGTAACCCACGCGCAGGCCGCCTTCCAGCATTTCCTTGCCGGTGAACTCCTTCGATTCGTACAGGAAGAAGTTGATCTTGCTGCGGTACGACCAGTCGGTCAGCACGAACAGGTTGCCGTCCGCCAGCGGCCAGTTGTAGCGCGCCGAGGCGTTGAAGATGTACTTCGCAGCTTGCGGCAGCGGGTTGCCATTGATCGAGGCCAGGCCGTTGACGATCGGGTCGGTCACGGTGCAAGTACCGCAGACGGCTGCGTACAGGCTAGGATCCTTGATCTCGGTGAAGTTGTACGAACCGCTCAGGCTGACCTTGAAGTCCGGGGTCACGAAGCCTTCGATCTCGGCTTCCACACCACGGCCGGCGGTCTTGGCAGCGTTGATCAGCTTGGTAACGTTGGAGGTGCCGCCAACCACCGTCAGCTGCTGGTTCTTGACGTCGTAGTTGTACACGCTCAGCGACGCGCGGGCGCGGCGGTTGAACAGGTCAGCCTTGATGCCGGCTTCAACCGAGGTGATGGTCTCGGCATCGGCCACGGTGATCGGCACCGATGCCGACGCAGCGGCGATCGACGGTGCGCGGAAGCCGGTCGCGACGCGGGCGTAGGTGCTGACATCCTTGTTGATCTTGTAGGTGCCGCTCAGATCCCAGTTGGCTTTGTTCTTGCTCACGTCGACCGACTTCGGGCCGGTCTGGCTCACGCCCCAGATGTTCACGGTGCGGAAGTCTTTTTCGTCGTGGGTGTAACGCAGGCCGGCGCGCAGGGTGAAGTCGCTCGACACGTCATAGGTCACCGAACCGAACGCCGCGTAAGCGGTGTTGTTCTGGTGGCTGGTCAGGTCCGAGGTTTGCGCCTGGGTGGTGCTGTCGAAGTTGTCGCTAAAGCCGGTACCGCTTTCCTTGAAGTAGTACACACCGGTCTGCCAGTTCAGCGGGCCGGCGTTTTTCGATTCAACGCGGAATTCCTGGCTGTACTGTTTCAGGTCGGTGATGCCGCCGGCGGTCTGCACCGGGAAGCGTGGCGGGTTGGCTGGCGAGCCGCCGTCGATATCGCCACGGGTGTAGTAGTTGTCCACGCCTTCGTAGCCGGTGATCGAGAACAGCTTGACCGCGCCCAGATCCCAGGTCAGGCGGGCGTTGGCGCCGTTGGTGCGCAGGTTCTGGAAGTTCAGGCCGTCGGTCGAGATCTTGGTGAAGTCGTAGCCGTCGGCGAAGTCGTTGGTGCCCTTCTTGATCAGGTTGCCACGGAACAGGCGCGCGCTGCCGTCGGTGCTGCGGGCGTGCACGTTGAACAGGGCGTTGAAACTGGCGTTAGGCTTGTACAGGAACTGCACGCGCTCGGCGTGCTCGTTGTAGCCTTCCAGCGAGTCCGCTTGCTTGGTGTAGGTGTTGTCGACGAAGTCGTCGCGGTGCTGGCGCAGGGTCGAGACGCGCATCGCCCACTCGCTCGACAGCGGAATGTTGGCCGCAGCTTCGAGGTTGGTGGTGTTGTGCGAGCCCCACGACAGGCTGTAGTAGCCTTCGACCTTGTCCAGGTTCGGCTTGGCCGATTCAAACTTCACCACGCCGGCCGGGGTGTTGCGGCCGAACAGGGTGCCCTGCGGGCCGCGCAGTACCTCTACGCCAGCCACGTCGAACACCGGGAAGCCTTTCAGGATGCCGTTCTCTTGCACCACGTCGTCATACACCAGCGACACGGGCTGCGAAGCGAAGGTCGAGAAGTCGGTGTTGCCGTAACCGCGGATGTAGAAGCGCGGGAAGGTACGGCCGTTCGACGATTCCACGTTCAGCGACGGCACTTTGCCGGCCAGGAAACGAATGTCTTGACCGCCGGACAGCAGCACGTCCAGTTTCTCATCCTTGAGCATGGTCACGGAGACCGGCACATCCTTGATGTTTTCCGCGCGGCGCTGAGCGGTCACGGTCACGGTTTCCAGTTGTGGCTCGGCGGTTTGTGCAATGGCAGTACCCAGCGGCAATACAGCACCCAGCGCCAGCACGCGCTTGTGCATCTTCGACAGTTTGATCATTCAATTTCCCGATTTAAATGTAGTGCAAAGAGTTAAAAACAGTTGTCTCCTGCTTTCTCTTTTTTTGGATGCAGCGCTTGTAGTTGCTAGCAATATTGCACTGACTTTTTTGAAAGGCGATATTCTCGTAGATTGATACCATGTATTGCAAGCTGAATATAACGCTCAGCCGTGGAACGGTTGGAAATTCGGCTAAGCATATGCAAGAACTGAATATTCAGTGGCTTAGGCGTGTCGCGCCATCAACACAATGACGATATCGATAAGCTTAGCGGGAAGGCATCGGGCGTAAGGCAGACGCGGCAAAGTGTAGGAAAATTGCCACAAATGCAGCACGGCCAGCGCGCGGCTGGCCGTGTGAGGGAGGTGTTACATGCCGAGGGATTTCAGCAATTCGTCGGCGTCGGCGTCGCTGGCGGGTGCCGCTGGAGCCGCGGCAGCACCACCGGCCAGGTGGGCGGCGCGCTGCTGCTCGAGCAAGGCATCAGGGTCGTCGATTTCGCTGGAGTCAAAGTCGCGTAGGCGGATGAACTCGGTGCGATCGATCGCCAGTTCCAGGTAGAACACGTTACCAGTCTCGGTATAGAAACTGACACGGCGCATTTCCGGGCGGTCCAGCGGGGTGTCGACGCTGAGCACGATCTGCTTGTTCAGCACCAGCATTTTCGGCTGATTCTGGGTGATATTGGTTTGCAGTTCGCGGCGCACCTTGCCGGTAAAGTCACCAACGATCTGGTTCATCAGCTCGCCAAGGATGTTGGACACTTCGTCCGAGGTGTGCGAGCTGGCCAGCTCCGATTTCGGCATGCCCATGTTGAGCATATAGCGTTCGTAAATTTCCATTGCCGTGCTGCCGGCAAAGTTCAGTACCACCAGACCGGTAAAGCCACCATCAAACAAGACGAAACAGCCAATGTCGGGTTTCAGGCCGATCTTGGTGATCCGCTGCACCATGCCGGCGTAGTTGACTGGGCTTTGGGTGGCGGCATTCAGCACCTTGGTGACCGAGTTGCACAGGCTTTCCAGCAAATCCTCCGTGCCGTAGACCACCGCTTTGTTTTCGCTGCTCATAATCTTACCTCTACTTATTTTTTTAAAGATGAAACGTGGTTTCCCATGATTCAGAATACCGAGTGGCAAGATTCCCGTCCATAGGAATCGCGTATTTATGCGAGATTTCGCCGCAAAATGCGCACCTGAGCGTATCCGAAATTTCTTGCTTTTAAGTTACACTAGCCGCTTTGCCGCCCCTGAAGAATTAAAACCATGCGTACGTCCCTGCTTTGCGCCAGCCTCATTACCGCTTTCCTCGTCACCGCTTGCGGCGGCGATACTACCAGCCCATCCAACGACACGCCGCAACGCATGCGCCAAGCGGCAACCACAGCAGCCACCAGCGCAGCAACGCCGATCATTTTCACCGGCCTGCGCAGCAACTACAGCATCACCGCCGCCAGCGGCGGCTACTTGGTCACGGACACCACCGGCAGCGAAGCGGCTCGCGTGGTAGCGGCAACCGCGCGCCTGCGCTTTAGCGACAGCTCGCTGTCGTTCGACGTCGACGGCATTCCGGGCCAGGTCTACCGCCTGTACCGCGCCGCCTTCGCGCGCACACCGGACGCGGCCGGCCTCGGTTACTGGATCGGCGCCTCGGATCAGGGCGCGGATCTGCTCTCGATCGCGCAAGGCTTTGTCAGCTCCGATGAGTTTAAAACGTTGTACGCGCAGGCCAACACCAACACCGCCG
Source organism: Duganella rivi (assembly GCF_009857435.1). Lineage (GTDB taxonomy): Bacteria > Pseudomonadota > Gammaproteobacteria > Burkholderiales > Burkholderiaceae_D > Rugamonas > Rugamonas rivi. The sequence goes on along the minus strand of NZ_WWCK01000002.1, from coordinate 276,213 downwards.
TGGTGCAGCAATATTACGCAAACGTATTGAACCGCGCCGGCGACCAGGGCGGGATCGACTACTGGGTCGGCATCCTCGACCGCAAGGCCGATACCCTGGCCGGCGTGCTGGCCAGCTTTAGCGGCAGCGCGGAAAACAAGGCCGGCACGGCCGGTGCGGTGCAAAACGGCATCGCCTACATGGAGTATGGCGTCAACTACCCGGCCTACGCCAAAGCCTTCCCGCTGCGCACGGCCTACCGCCAGCGCATCAGCGCACCGACCACCGATTACCTGACCATCTCGGGCGACTGCGCCGGCTATGCGTCTTACACGACCAAGGCGCCGGCCAGCGTGACGTTTGAAGGCAACAGCGCGCTGCTGAGCGAAACCAACGCCAGCCTGGGCCTGACCGTCTGCTCGCCAGCGAGCCTGGCATGGACGATCCGCGACTACTTCGACGCCGACGACGCACTGCTCGGCCACTCCCAGAGCAATTCCGACTACGACATCACCAGCTCCGCGCAGCGCAGCTTGCCGGCATCGGCCAAGGTAGGCGATCGCGGCGTGTACGCCACCCAGCAGTTGTACGCGGACAGCAGCAAATCCGGCAATCCGGGCCAGCGGGTGCTGAGCTACGAGGTAACGGCAGACGGCAACGCCAGCGACAGCGCGATTCTCAAGCTGAGCGCGGCCCACACCAGCGCCGCCGGCCAAGCCACGTTCAGCCGCAGTTTCAGCTATCGCATCGGCGCCCAGGGCACGCTCAGCCTGCTGAGCGTGGACGAGGTGTATTCCAACGGCCTGCACCTGATTTACACCGTCAACCCGGCCAACGCCCAGCCTGCGCGCCTGACCGTGACCGACAGCGTCGTGGGCACCGGCAGCGCGGCGGTGGCCGGCCAGACGCTGACCGTCAATTACACCGGCTGGCTGTACGACCCGAACGCGCCCGGCTTCAAGGGCAAGCAATTCGACAGCTCGGCTGGCCGCAGCGCCTTCAGCTTCACGCTGGGCGCGGGCATGGTGATTCAAGGCTGGGATCAGGGCATGGTGGGCATGAAGGTGGGCGGCAAGCGCACCTTGCTCATCCCAAGCAACCTCGGCTACGGCACTGCGGGGGCCGGCGGCAGCATCCCCGGCAACGCCGCGCTGGTGTTCGATGTGGAGCTGGTCGGCATCAAGTAAGCCGCCACGCTCAGGCGGCAGGCAGCCAAGCCGATGGCGGCAGCTCCAGGTGCGGGAAATGCGCTGCCGCCACGCGCCGCGCCTGTGCTTGCGGATAGCACTGGCGCCACCATGCGGCGGCCGCCACCGCATCGGTCAGCGGATCGGCGGCGCCGAAAATCAGTTCGACCGGGCCGCTAAACGGCACGGCCTGCGGCAGCAATGGCGCACGCTGGTAATCATCGGCAATCGCCATGTGGGCGGCCAGATCAAACATCTCTGGCAAGGCCAGCATCTGCGCAAACCATGCCGCGCGCGACGAGCCCGGCAGCCAGTACTGGCTGCTCAAGCTGGGATGCGGCAAGAGCGCGTGGAACATGGCCCAATACGACTCGCGATCCTGCGCCCGCTCGTGGGCGGCCAGCGCGGCCTGCAACGCGGGCGCCGGCACCTCAGAAAATTGCACCACGTGGCGCGCCACCCGCAGCAAGCCCTGCTCCAGCTCGGCCACCGGCGCCAGCAGCACGATGCAGGCAATCAACTGCGGCGCCACCCGCGCCAGGTGGGTGGCCAGCACGGCGCCAAAAGAGTTGGCCAGCAAGGTCAGCGGCTCGCCATGCAGCGCGGCCAGCCGGCGCAGTTCAACTTCAGCGGCATCGAGCAAGTCGTGGTACGGCCGCCGCGTGCCCGCTGCCGGACGCGGCTGATCCCACCAGTGGCAATCGGCCAGTTGCGGGTAGCTGGCGCGCTCCATGGCGGCGCCCATGGCCGGGCCGCCGTGCAGGAATAAGGCGGGGCTGCTCATGGCCGCCCCGCGGCGCGGGGTGCGGCGGCCAGGCGCGGCGGCGGCGACCATGGCACGGCGCTGGCGGTGATCGCGGTGGCCAGTTGCGCCTTGTCGCTGATCTCCAGCTTTTGATACACCTTTTGCAGGAAGTTGCGCACCGTGGCTGGCGCCAGTCCCAGCCGCTGCGCCACCTCCTTGGAGGACAGGCCGCCGGCATAGCAGCGCGCCACTTCCAGCTCGCGCGGCGACAACTGGGCGAATTTGAAATGCTTGCGCGCGCGCAGGTAGAGCCAGCGCTCGCGCGCCGTGCACGACACCAGCAAGTGGCGGCCGTTGTAGCTGCCGCCGGGCCGGGCTAGCGCATCGAGCAATTCGGCGGGCAAGCGCAGCGCGCGCCAGTCCGGCCACTCCAGTTGCGCCAGCGCGTGGAAGGCCGGGCCGCAGAACTGCACCGCGCCGTCGAAATGGGCGATGGCAAGATCGCCGTGCGGCTGGGCATCCTGCTGCGTCTGCTGGTTGATGTGCAGCGCCTCTTGCACGTGGGGCGCCAGCAATTGCATAGCGCGCTGCTCGGTTGCGCTGAAATGGTCGGCGTCGCCGACCCGGTACAGGGCCAGACTGTCGTGCAAACCGGTCAGCGGGTCGCGCTCCATCAGCACCACGCCGTTGCGGTGCTGGTAGCGGTTGGCGTAGTCGCGCATCAGGGCGGTGTCGGGGCCGGCGAACAAGCTGTTGGCGTGGTAATTCATGGTCCGCCCCAGGTTGTCGCGCACGCCGTGGAACACCTTGTCCTGCCGCATGACCTCGGCCCAATCCAGCACCATGCCGTCGGGCTCATTGTGCAACAAAATGGCACGCACCACGGCGCCCTCGCCTTGCAGTTCGACGGTGGTCGAGCGCGCCTTCTCAAATCGAATGACACCCTTCAGCAAGCCCAGCGCGAACTCCGGAAAGTCGGTTGTCGGCATGGTGCGCGCACCACGGTACAGCGCCAGCAAGAACGAAGCGTGGGATTCCATGGGGAGACTCGAAGCGGGCAAAAGGATAGCTTAGCTTAGTCAAAAATTATTTTATTCACAATTTATTTTTCAAGAAAAGGCGCGCTTTGTTGCATTGCAGTAGAAAACGTTCCAAAAAACATGATGCAATTGCATCATTTACCGCGGCGGGGCGGTGTGCCACAGTAGTTCAATTTCTACAACTATCTGGAGCCAGCCATGCGCACACGCCGTTCCGCCGTCCGTCCTGTTTGTCCGAAACGCTTGTCGCTGCTGGTGGCGCAGGCCATGCTGATGTGGCTGGCCGCGCCGGCGACCGAGGCCGGCGTGATCGAGCTCAGTGGCAATTACTGGAGCGATCCGTGGTACGCCACGCCCTTCCCGGCGGGCGACATCTACCAGCCTAATGTGCATCTCAGCGTAGGTACCGGCGGCAACGGTACGTTCAGCATGGGCCAACTCACATATGCCAGTCTGCGCTCATTAGCGTACGCAGTCAGCAACAATGGCGTTGCCGGCAGTAGCACCAGCACCATCAGCGGTCCGGGTACGTTACTGGAACTTACCGGCAACGAGGGCCGCTTGACCGTGGGCGGCTTCGGCACGGCCAGCCTGACGCTGGCCGACGGCGCGGCGATTCACAGCTGGATGAGCGGCGGCGGTTGCTCAAACGTGAATAGCTGGTGCGGCGTCAATGTCGCCGGCACCGCCGGCTCCGAGGGAACCTTCACCCTCACGGGAAAAAACACCTCGGCCGCCTTTGTGCATGGGATCGACATTGCGCATGCCTACCGTGATCCTAACGGCAGCGTCAGCGGTGGCAGTGCTATCGGCCACCTCAACGTACTCGACGGCGCCCACCTGATGAGCGAGTACAGCTACAGCTCCGATAGCGAGCTTACCGGCTGGCAAACACCGGGCACGGAAAGCAGTCACGCCAGTATCCTCATCAATGGTGCGGGCTCGGCTTGGGCCATTGGCAATCTGGGCAGCGACCGCAACGCCGTGCTGAGTCTGGGTTACGGCGAGCGCGCGACGGCCACGCTAGACATCGAAAACGGCGGCACGCTCGCCATTTACGAAAGCGATATATTCCGCTATTCAGCACTACGTCTGGGCGCCAACGGCGCCCACGTCACCGCCAATGTTAGCGGTGGCGGCAGCATCGCCATGCAGGGAGGCACCCTTGGCAGCAACCTCGACATTGGAGCCAATGGCGGCTTCGGTACCCTCAATGTGTTCAATGGCGGCAAGCTAAGCGGCGCTCAATACATCGGTGTTGGTACCCACGGCGGCACCGGCGCATTGCTAATCGACGGCAGCACTAGCAGCGCCACGTTTCTCAGCGGCTCCTTCCTCGACATCGGCAACGCCGGCACCGGCCGGCTGGAAATTACCGGCGGCGCCGGCCTCAGCGCCGGCGTGCTCAATATCGGCCTGCAAGGCGGCGACGGCACCGTCTTGCTCAGCGGCGCCGGCTCGCGCTTGACGCTGTCCAAGACCGACAACCACCGCTTCAACATCGAGAACGGCAGCATGACCGTGTCCGATGGCGCGGTGCTGGACGCCACTGCCGACGCCCTCACCTGCCTGAACGTCTGGTGCGGCAACGTCATCGGCACCTCCGCCGGCTATCAGGCCAGCCTGACCGTCACCGGCGCCGGCAGCCGCGTCAGCGTGATCAACTCACTGGACGTGGGTGGCGCATGGGCGGAAATCGGCTCGGGCTACGTGAACGGCACGCCGGGCGGCATCAGCAGCGCCAGCCTCACGGTGCGCGATGGCGGCAAGGTGGAATCGCAGTACGCCACGGTGGGCAGCGGGCCTAACGGCCCCAGCGCCATCGGTACTGAACACAGCTTTGCCCATGTGCTGCTGCAAGGGACAGGCAGCAGCTGGACTGTCAGCGGCAATCCGCTCAACAACAGCAACGCCTGGTTTGCCACCAATAGCGGCGGCAGCGACGGCGTCGGCAGCAGCGTTGACTTGCGCATCCTTGCCGGCGCCGAGCTAATCATGGGCAGCACCGGCGTCAACACCGCCATCATGAAGCTGGGTTGGCAGAACGGCGCCACCACTGCGACAGTGAGCGGCGCCGGTTCACGCGTCCTGTTTGCCTCGCAGTACAACGAACTGCACATCGGTTCCGATCAGGCCTCCGCTACGCTAAATGTCACGCGCGGCGGCCGCGTCGATGGCGTAAGCAACCTTGTCATCGGCTTCAATGGCGGCAACGGTACGGCGATATTTGACGGCGCCGGTAGCGGCGCCAGCGGCAGCGAGTGGAAGTATGGCGGCATCGACGTCGGTGTCGTGGGTGGTCACGGGCGCTTGCAAATTTCGAACGGCGCCGTGCTCGATTTCCGCGAAGTGCGCAATGTGGCACTGAACGTCGGCGTCAGCTACGAAGGCGAGTCCAGCACCGGCACCCTGAGCATCAGCGGCGCCGGCTCGCAATTGCTGTTCAGCTCGCAGGCTGCGCCGGCCAGCAGCGATGCGCAAAACCCATGGGCCGCCATCGGCTTCGGCGGCGTTGGGCAAGTGAGCGTGCTGAACGGCGGCCTCCTGTCCCTGATCGGCCAAACGTCAGCCGAGACGGCCTATAGCACCGGGCTCTATCTCGGCATCGACATCAATGGCGCCAGCGGCACCGGCACGGCCACCGTCAGCGGTGCCGGCTCGCGCCTGCAAGTGGCCGGTGTCGATGGCGAAATCGCGGCCGGCATGGGTACCCTCGGCAGCGCACAGGTGAGCGTGCTGAACGGCGGCCGCATCGAGACCACCAAATTCAACCTCGGTCTCGACGGCGGCCACGGCCGGCTGCTGGCCGACGGCGGCACGGTGGCGCTGAGCGGCCAGTGGCGCAACGGCGAAGGCGCCTCGCTGCGGCTGGGCAGCGGCGCCGGCGCGTCCGGCTCGGCACAGTTGCGCAACGGTGCCGCCATCACCTTGGCCAACGCTGGCGAGGGCGGCGTGCTGCTGAGCGTGGGCAGCGGCGGCAGCGGCGTGCTGCGCGCCGATAGCGGCTCCGCGATCACGCTCATTGCGGGCGCCGGCAAGGCGGTGGCGGAAATCAACGGCGTCAGCAGCATGGTGCTTAACGCCAGCAGCCTGAGCGCGGCAGGCGGCAGCGTCTACGTCGGCGGCCAGGGCGGTGATAGCGCCACGCTCAAGCTGGAAAATAACGCCTCGCTGACGGCAGACTATGTCGGCGTCGGCACCCGCTACGGCGTAGACGGCGGCAACGCCACGCTGATCGTCAACGGCAGCACGCTCACGGCAGGCACGCTGGAAATCGGCGCACTCGGCTACGTGGGCGGCAACGGCACCCTGGTGGCCGACATCATCAACCGCGGCGTGTTCAATCCAGGTAACTCGCCGGGCACGCTGGTGATCGATGGCGACTTCATCAACGGGCTGGGCGGGCGGCTGGTGCTGGAAGTGGAATCAAACGGCGCGGGCGGCTACAACATCGACCACTTGCTGTTCAAGAATGGCGCGGCGCTGGACTTCAGCGGCCTGAAAATCAGCTTCCATTTCCTGGGCGCGACCGATCCCAATGCCTTCAACGCCAGCGGCCTGTTCGACATCGACAACTTCATCGACTACCAAGGCGCGGGCGACATCGACCACGGCCTGTACAGCGGCGTCAGCTTCGCGGCCGAGTCGGACGGCTACACCATCACCGACTTCCGCTTCTCGGCCGACGGCGGCGCCGCCTTTAGCGCCCAGCCGGTACCGGAACCGGGTGCCTATGCCATGCTGCTGGCCGGCCTCGGGCTGGTGGGCTGGCGTCGCCGCCGCAAGGCGCCCGCGCCGGCCCGTGCAGATTAAAACATGCACCGCATCCTGCCCCTCGCCTGCCTGCTGCTTTCGGGCTGCGCCCTGACCTGGGTCAGCCCGGACGGCACGCGCAATGTGCTAGGGCTGGCGCACGTCAGCGTGCCGCCAGCCATCGCGCCAGCAGCAACGGGCGCCGACTGGATCAGGGTACGCAGTGTCGGGCTGGCCTTCAGCAGGACGCCGCTCGGCAGCGCGCTGGATATCGGCTACAGCGACAACACGCTGGCGGGCATACACCAGCATAGCTGCGTACGCATCGAACCACCGTTCACGCTATCAGGAGAAGAACATGCATCCAACCTACCAGCTCGTTAGCATCGGCGCCCTTATCACCTGTCTGGGCGGATGCGCAACGGCGCCGGAAAATGTCGTCTTTGTCACCTCGACTTCGATCGGCGTCAATGTCGACAACACCGCGGCGAGCGCCAGCTTTGCGCATGACCGCGTAGAAGGCTATTTCTCGCCGCGCTATCAGGGCAAGCACACGCCCCCCGTCTACGCCGACCTCGAAACCAACGGTTCACTCATCAATCGCAAGATCAAGCAGGTGTACGCTACCGGCGATGCGGCCAGCCTCGTGCTCGGTGCGGATAGCGCGGCATTGAATGAGCCGGCAAGAGAGCAAGTGACGCGGAAAAAGACACTCTTCCAGCAAAGCGACTACAACTCCGTCGCGGAGCAGAAAAACGACAAGAATGAAGAAGGCCTGGCAAACAATAACACCGTCATGTTCTTCGGCACCAACACCACCGCCGGCTTCAAGGTCGGCTTTGGCGCAACGGCGATCAATACCTTTGTACTGGGGTACAAACGCAACGAAATAACAGTCATTCCTGCCGGGGCCAAAGCGTCGGACTACCCCTCGGTTCTGGCCTCGCTGGACATAGACGAAGATCCGGGGCCCGACAAGGCCAAGGCCGACGTCAAGCAATTCTTTGCCACCGGCGTGGCCGCAAATGAATTAGCCCAAAAACCGGACATTAAGACCGCGCTGGAATCGAAGGCGCGAACACGGCTTGCCGCGTACCGCGAAGATGAGCGCCTGCAAAACAACTATGTTCGCGCCAGCGTGAACTGCTTTGCCGGCATGCAGGACAAGTACCTGAGCAAGGTTGCCGACAACGTTGTAAGCCTGCGGCTTTTCAGCACCGACCTGGACACCGTGGCCGCCGCCATGCGCGATACCAGTAACACACAGCAGGCCCGCAAGGCCTACCTCAACAAACTGGTGCAGCTCGACCCGAATTCCAGCTATTACACCGGCCTGCTGCGTGGCCACACCGTCAAAGTTTGCGAACTTGCCCAACTTAAAGACTAGGAGATTATTATGCCAACCGTAGAAATTCCATGTGAAGACTGCGAACTTCAGCGTGACTTGATTCAGCTTCAGGGCTGGACTTTTCTTGGATGCACCGAGCTGGCGGGCGGATTTTGCCAACTGCGCTACGACGATGGCGCAGCAGCCCCGAAAGTGCTGACACCTCACTTCACGCTGCGCGAAATGACCGAGTCGCAAACCGCAACGCGGCTGGGCATACTCAACCTGCCGACGCAAACCGAGGTGGACAATCTAAGCCGCCTGGCAGAGACGCTGGAAAAAGTCCGTGCCAGCGTGAAGCAGCCAGTGCGGGTCTCAAGCGCTTTTCGCTCGCCCCGGCTGAACCTCGCGGTCGGCGGCGCCAGCAACAGCGCCCACATGCGCGGTTTGGCAGCGGACATCAATGTCAACGGCATGACGCCGCGCCAGCTGGCGCAACATATCGCCGGCATGGACCTGCCTTTTGACCAATTGATCCTTGAATACGATAGCTGGGTTCACCTGGCACTGCACGAATCGAAGACCCGCCGCGAGCTCTTAACCATTCGCAAGGGAACAGGCTACACGCAAGGCCTGGCCTAATGAAGCGAATGCTAAGCAAGGTGGAACTCCATGGCGCCGACACCAACTGATGACGAAAAACAGCCTCCTGCAAGCGCGGCTTCGGCCCTCCCTGCAAAGGCCCTCAGCGTGCTGCAAAATCCTACAACGGCACGGCTGGCCATCTCCGCAACAGGCTTGATCACACTCATCATCGCGTTTGCCAACACGCAGCTGCAAGGCATGATGGACCAGTTCACCAGCGGCTGCCAGGCTGTGATTGAACAGGAAACCCAAGCCGGCAATCAAGTACGGGTGACTACGCGAACGGTAGGAAAAATGCCGGACGTGTTGCATCTCACCTTTGCCCGCCTAGGCGACGCTAAAATCAAGAGCATCCTGCTGGCCTCGCCCATGCAGTATCCCGTAGGTGACAGCCTGACGGCGCCACCGCGTGCCGGAGAAACTTGCCCGGGGCAGCTATGCGAATCAGCGGAGGATGGGCAAGGACACGAAAGCCTGAAAATTGTCGTCGAACGGCCGCAGCCAGAATTCGTGTATCGCTACCTGGTCACCATGCAACCAGACCCCAAACGGAGCAATGCCGACCAGCTCCTGGTCTATGCACCTTTTCCGCGCGGCTTTGCCGGGGTCGCGTGCAAAGTCCAACCCAAATCCTGGTACAACCTCTGGATATGGGGTTCACCAATGCACAAGAGCATCTTCTTCGGACTAGTCATCATCGTTGGGGGATTATTGCTCGGCGCTCTGGCCAAGAAAGGAAATCCCCCATAATGAAACGTCCGATATTCGCTCTCGCCCTGCTCCACTGCAGCGCTCCGCTGCTGGCGCAAAATCAATCGGTGGAAGTCAAAATCAAGATCTCGAAGCAGGAAAAAGTCGGCGGCGTGCCGAAGCCTTTTCCGGGCATAGGCGGGCTTAAAGCCATGCGCGAAGGAAAGCCCGCCGAAGAATTCAGCTGCGATGATCCAACCGATAAGGATGGCTATCTGAGCTGCCATATTTCGTGCAAAAAGGAATGGTCAAAGACTAACGTCAAGATCATTCCGCCATCAAACGACAAGGAAACGGCGCTCGGCTACTACTCTCCCGAGGGAAAATACCTCTATTTGACACTAGAGTCATGCAAAGTGAGTTCTGCCACACCCATTAACCTTGTCTACCTGAGTCCTGAAGTAGTGTTCAGCAGAGTAGCCGCCAACAGTCCGAACGTATTCAAAGCCGTCACAAGCAATGAGGTCAACGAAAACGTGGCGATCCGGGACTTCAGTGACGCGGCCCCGGAGCTGCTCAAGCTCGATCCCACGCCGGAAAACAAGGAAGGCATCGCCAAGCTCTCCGCGCTTGCGCGTACCTATGGCATCGCGTTACAGAAAAACCCGGTGGCGACGGAATACCGGAATCTTGTGCAATATGATCAGGGCGGGAAAAATCTATTACTGAAAGTCGAGTCAACGGAATACTTGGGCGAGGAGGTTTCCAACCAGATTGAAGTCGCACCCGATAAGGCCGCACTGAAAAGAAATATTCAAACCTTGGAGTCCGCACTAGCCAGCCGCCCCGAACTCACCGCGAAAGAGAAGGCCATGGCAGAAAAAATCCAACTCATGCAACGGCAGCCATAACCCCCCGCCGGAGATGACCAAATACAAACCGCTCACATCATTACTCTGCTACCGCAGGCCGCTTCTTTAGCAGGTAGTAGTGGGGCCGCCCGCTACCGGATTCATGGAAATTGAACAGGTAATCACCGGCCTTCACTTGCATCGGCTTCTCCACGCTAAGCAGGCCTTTCGCCCCAACTTCCTGATCTATCCTTACCCGCTCCACGACAGGGGCAAAGAAGCCGCCCTTCTCGGTCGCACAGTACAGCCATGGCGACTTTCCGTCTGGCTCGTTCCGTCCTTTACAGTCGTGGCCATTAATGAGTAGTGCATCCTTCTTGCCAACCAGTAAAAACTTGGCGCCATTCCCTTGGCGGCTTACGACCAGCGTGTGCGCCTCAAATTTTGTAAAGCTGTAGAAGTCGTTACGGGCATCGATCACCTCGTATTGACCAGAGAGCTCCTTGAGCGAATTTTCAAGTTCGGCTTGCTGAACGTCCAGCGGACGAGGGTCTTGGTAAGCGGTGGCGCAGCCAGACACCAAGGCTGCCAGCAGTATGGGGGCGTAGATCTTCAATTTGTTCCTTTTTGAGATGGGAGGAATTGAAGCATTATATGTTTCCACTGGGAAATACGCCCACAATCTAGCTTCATAAAGCGCTTTTCCCCCCTGACGCCACATATGACACAATACCGCTTTCATCACACGACACTTTCAAAAGTACCTATGCAACTACCTGACTTCAGCGATAAATTTTCGGACAATCTGGCCCTGCTTCCCGCAATGGATACAGTTGCAGCAATCGAACTCGTGGATCAGTCCGGCGCGGCCGTGGCAAAGATCGAAAATAAACCAGGCCAGGCAGGATCGCTGCGCGTTTATGGCTGGCTGGCCGGCAAACTCGGTGCGATTACGCCTGAAGCAGCGGAACTCGGCCTGAAGATTTATGCGGAGCACACTGAGGATGCGCGAGCCAATCCGGGAAAGCATCCTAATATTGACCGCCTGTTCGGCATTCAAACGCCTGATCAAACCCTGCAGGTGAAAGGCCTGTAAGTGTAGCCTCGGCAGCCGGCGCCGCATGCCCAGCTGCCCTCCCGACCAGACAGAGAAGCCAAAATGCAAAAAGCCCAACCTGTAAGGATTGGGCTTTTTCGTATTCTGGCTCCCCGACCTGGACTCGAACCAGGGACCTGCGGATTAACAGTCCGTCGCTCTACCGACTGAGCTATCAGGGAAGTGAGGCCAGAATTATATCGGCCCCACTCCTATTTTGCTAGTCCTGAGCGAAACTTTTTTTCATGCCGATTTTTTACGGCGGACAGCTACGCCCAGCAAGCCCAAACCAGCCAGCAGCATGGCGTAGGTTCCCGCTTCCGGCACGGCGGTTACGGAGATATTGTCCAGCGCGGCGCCATATGGGCCGTTGCCGTTAAAGCCGGTGAAATACAAGGTGCTGCTGCTGCCAGTGGCGGTGAAGTTGAAGCTCTTCATCACCCAGCCCATGTTGGCATGCGTTTGCCCTGCAATGCTGAAGGTGAACAGATCGCCGCCGGTGACACCGGCCAGCATGTACTTGTCACCACCGCCGTCGGTGTTGCCGGCCATGGCGAAGCTGACGGTGTAGGTTTGGTTGGCAACAGTATCGAAGGTCTGCTGAATGCTGCCGTTGGTATTGCCGTTCAGGTCGAGGCTGTGAGTGCCCTCGTACGGCGTCCAGTAGGTATTGATCAGGTCGACGCTGCCGGAGACGATTTGCCAGCCCGTTAACATGCTTGAACCTGCGCCGTAAGTCTCGAACGTGCCGGTGAAGCTGGTGTCCTCAAAGCCGCCGTTGGTGAAGGCTGCCGCCTGCGCCAAGGGAGACAACAGAGCCATAGCCGCAACCGCGATACCTGTTTTGATTTTGTTCATGTATGCCTCCCGATGACATCGATATGAAACAACTTAATTTCTGATTTTATTATCAAATCAAAACAAATTAGTGTCAACAAGATACTAAAAGTTTCCTTTGTGCAATCGTCATAAACGCAACATCCTTGAAACTTTGGGTATTTGTGCAGTGCCGCCTACTGCGCCACTCAACCGGCAAATTGTCAGGTATATTGCCCTCCATCAACATTCAAAAAAGAGGCAATGCATGAGAATTTGGTGGGACTTGCAAGACGCAATATTTGATTTCATTCGCGCCACCGTTGGCTTGCTCAGGATTTCGACAGCATGGTGCCATTGGCGGCGGCGCCAGTTCATCCAAGTCTGCAAGTCGATGACGATGGAAAGGTTCTTTGCGCTTCTGTCTGCAATTGCCACCGTGTGCGCAACCGTAGCCTCAGGAATGTCCTACAGCGTCTCACTAGCTTCGCAACAAGTAGCCGATGAATCGCTGGCAGTAACAAAGGCCATTGACCTCAGGAACCAGTTACAACAAAGAGCAATCATCACAGTCAGGGATGCGAGTATTAACCAATATGGCATTCAAAACAGCCCGGGAGAGGAAAGTAAGGCAGTCACTACCGTTTCACTTAGCCTAAAGAATTCGGGACACAATCCAGTGGGCTGGATTCGATTGAGGGGTGGAGCGCTCTTTAGTGAATCCGCGGAGTCACGCAACTCTATGTCGAACGATTCAGAACAGTTACTCGTTCTTGAATTAGGAAATCTAAACCTCGAAAGCCGCACCAGGCTCCGCTTCGGGTTCGAATATTGGGATGAAGAACTCAAAAAATGCTTTTACGGAAAAGTGGAGTACAAACTTGTCCGCGATCCGAAAAACCCAAAGGAATTCGTACCGACACCATTCGTTTCGGGGGAAGCTGATGACGAAATCCGGCGCCTCAAAAGTGATGAATACTGCACGCGGTTCGCGGCCTCCACGCAATCGCAAGAGTAATTCTGCTTCGCAAAACTCCCCCTGAAATGCAAAAAGCCCAACCTCGAAAGGATGGGCTTTTCTGTATTCTGGCTCCCCGACCTGGACTCGAACCAGGGACCTGCGGATTAACAGTCCGTCGCTCTACCGACTGAGCTATCAGGGATTAGAGGCAACATTTTATACTGTTTCTTTCACACCGGCAAGGTGCAATTTACTGCGGTATTTCATGCTGCCTTTCGTATCAAGCTTTGCAGCTCAACGCGAAGAAACAAGATTTTAGAGCACTTCAGCGATGGCGTCAATAACGATGTCGATATTACGCGAATTCAGCGCTGCCACGCAGATGCGACCGGTATCGACAGCGTAGATCGACTTGGCACGCAGCTGCTCCACTTGCGCCTTGCTCAGGCCCGAGTACGAGAACATGCCCACCTGGTCGCGTACGAAGGCGAAGTCGTGGCCCTTGGCTTGCAGCTTGACGACAAACGCCTCGCGCATTTCCTTGATACGCACGCGCATCGCGGCCAGTTCGTCTTCCCACATCTGGCGCAGTTCCGGGGTGGTCAGCACGGTCGCCACCACTTTGCCGCCGTGAACCGGTGGATTCGAGTAGTTGGTGCGCACCACGCGCTTCAGTTGCGACATCAGGCGAGCCGCTTCTTCCGAGGTGGCAGCCACCACGCTCAGCGCGCCCACGCGCTCGCCGTACAGCGAGAACGACTTGGAGAACGAGTTCGATACCAGCAGCGGGCCGCCGGCCGCAGCGAAGCGACGCACCACCGCGCCATCTTCCGCGATGCCCGCACCAAAGCCCTGGTAAGCCATGTCGAGGAATGGCACCAGGCCGCCATTGGTCACAGCAGCAATCACCTCATCCCACTGGGCCGAAGTCAGGTCGGCGCCGGTTGGGTTGTGGCAGCAAGCGTGCAGCAGCACGATCGCACCGCGCGGCATGGCCTTGATGTCGGCGATCATACCGGCGAAGTTCACGCCGTGGGTGGCCGCGTCGAAGTAGGCGTAGTTGTTGACTTTGAAGCCGGCGCTTTCAAACAGCGCGCGGTGGTTTTCCCAGCTTGGATCGCTGATGTAGACTTCCGAATCCGGCGCGAAGCGCTTCAGGAAGTCGGCGCCGATTTTCAGTGCGCCGGTGCCGCCGATAGCCTGCACAGTCACGGCACGCTTCTCTTGCAAAACAGCGCTGTCGGCGCCAAATACCAGCTCTTGCACTGCCTTGTCGTACGCCGCCAGGCCTTCGATCGGCAGGTAGGTACGCGGGGCTGGTGCTGCGATCAGGATTTCTTCCGCTTTCTGCACGCACGATAGGAGCGGCACTTTACCGTTGTCGTCATAATAAACGCCTACACCCAGATTAATTTTCTGAGGATTTTGGTCGGCGTTAAATGCTTCGGTAATGCCCAGAATAGGGTCGCGTGGCGCCATGTCGATGGCGCTGAACAAGCTAGGATTCGTCATGATAAGATTGGATTCAATTGGAAGCGGTTCGCAGCAGAGATGTATAGACAGCGCCCTTAAAATAACGACTTCAGGCCGCTGGCAGGCCATTATTCTAACAAAGGTCTGAGCAAGATGGCTGATTTACCTGTAGCAGATACTCCGAAGGCAACCGTGGTGACGTTCCCGGATTCGCCCTTCAAATTACACCAGCCCTTCCCGCCCGCCGGCGATCAGCCAACGGCGATCGATCAGCTGTGCGAAGGCATCGACGATGGCCTGTTTTTCCAGACGCTGCTAGGCGTAACGGGCTCCGGCAAGACCTACACCATGGCCAACGTCATTGCGCGCAAAGGCCGTCCGGCGATTGTGTTCGCGCCAAATAAAACGCTGGCCGCGCAGCTGTACTCGGAGTTCCGCGAGTTCTTCCCGGAGAACGCGGTTGAGTACTTCGTGTCTTACTACGATTACTACCAGCCGGAAGCCTACGTGCCGCAGCGCGATCTGTTCATTGAAAAGGATTCGTCCATCAATGAGCACATCGAGCAAATGCGCCTGTCGTGCACCAAGTCGCTAATGGAACGGCGCGACGTGGTGATTGTGGCGACCGTGTCGGCGATTTACGGTATCGGTAATCCGAACGAATACCACCAGATGATTTTGACCCTGCGCCAAAAGGATCGCGTGGCGCAGCGCGACATCATCGCGCGCCTGATCCAGATGCAGTACACGCGCAATGAAGTGGACTTCGGCCGCGGCACCTTCCGCGTGCGCGGCGATACGCTCGATATCTTCCCGGCCGAGAACGCGGATCTCGCGGTACGCCTTGAGCTGTGGGACGACGAGCTGGAATCGATCCAGCTGTTCGATCCACTGACCGGCCGCGTCAAACAAAAGATCCCGCGCTTCACCGTCTATCCAGGCTCGCACTACGTGACGCCGCGCTCCACCGTGCTGCGCGCCATCGAGACCATCAAGCTGGAACTGCGCGAGCGCCTGGAGTTCTTCCGCAAGGAGAACAAGCTGATTGAAGAGCAGCGCCTGGAACAGCGCACCCGTTTCGATCTGGAGATGATGGCGGAAATCGGCTTCACCAAGGGCATCGAGAACTACTCGCGCCACCTGAGCGGTGCCATGCCGGGCGAGCCGCCGCCAACGCTGGTGGACTACCTGCCAAAAGATGCGCTGATGTTCCTTGATGAGTCGCACGTGCTGGTGGGCCAGTTGAGCGCCATGTACAACGGCGACCGTTCGCGCAAAACCAACCTGGTCGATTACGGCTTCCGTTTGCCATCGGCGCTGGACAACCGCCCGCTGAAGTTTGAAGAGTTTGAGCAGAAGATGCGGCAGACCATATTCGTCTCGGCCACCCCGGCGGAGTACGAGAACTCGCACGCGGATCAAGTGGTGGAACAAGTGGTGCGCCCAACCGGCTTGGTCGATCCGCAAGTGATCGTGCGCCCTGCCCTGTCGCAGGTGGATGATCTGATGTCCGAGATCACCGACCGCGTAGCAAAAAATGAGCGCGTGCTGGTCACCACGCTGACCAAGCGCATGTCCGAACAGCTGACCGAATACCTGAGTGACCACGGCATCAAAGTGCGCTACCTGCACAGCGATATCGAAACCGTGGAGCGGGTGGAACTGCTGCGCGATCTGCGCATCGGCACCTTTGATGTACTGGTCGGGATTAACTTGCTGCGCGAGGGTCTGGACTTGCCGGAAGTGTCGCTGGTGGCGATTCTCGATGCGGACAAAGAAGGCTTCCTGCGCTCCGAGCGCTCGCTGATCCAGACCATCGGCCGCGCAGCGCGTAACCTGAACGGCGTAGCACTGCTGTACGCCGACCGCATGACCGATTCGATGGAACGCGCCATCGGCGAGACCGAACGCCGGCGCGCCAAGCAGATCGCCTTCAATGAAGCCAACGGCATCGTGCCGCGCGGCGTGAAGAAGGTCATCAAAGACATGATCGACGGCGTCTACAGCGAGAAAGGTGCGAAGGAAGAATTGGAAGTCGCGCAGGAGACGGCCAAGTACGAATCCATGAGCGAGAAGCAGATCAGCAAAGAGATCAAGCGCCTCGAAAAAGCCATGCTCGATCACGCCAAGAATCTGGAATTCGAAAAGGCCGCGCAAGTGCGCGACCAGCTCCACGTCCTCAAGCAGCAATTGTTCGGCGCACCGGGCGCCGACAATATCGCCTGATCAGCCGTCACAGGAAGTTCAAGTCCATCCCGAGCATCCTGATCACGGCGAAGGTAACGCCACCCAGCACCAGCAGCACCAGCACGAAGCCCGCGGCCAATTTACCGGCCGCGAGCAGTACCTCGCGCCGCTCCTTATGCCGTCCCTTCTTCCCTTGGTCGTAATGCCACTTGACGGCGTAAAACATCCCAATGCCGAGCACGAGGAACTTGAACACAACGAAGACTACGGGTATCCAATCGATCATTTTGAGTCTTTCCTGATTATTGCTGGCATACTACCCAAAAGCAATTTCCATACATTGAGACAAAATGTCCCAGTTGATGTCCATACAAGATCAGGATTTACCCACCTGGCTGCCGCGATTGAGTGCGCACGGCGGGCCACGTTTTTTGCAGATCGCGGACGCGTTGCAAGCGGCAGTGGCAGACGGATCGCTGAAACCAGGCGACCGCCTGCCTCCGCAGCGCCAGTTGGCGACACAGCTGGACGTCGACCTGACCACGGTCACGCGCGCCTACGATGAAGCCAGGCGCCGCAACCTGCTGGAGGGGCGCGGCGCGCGCGGCACCTATGTCGCGGCGCCAAAAGTCGAATTGACCGCCATCCTCGATCTCAGCATGAATACCCCGCCACCGCCCGATGGCGTGGACTTCGACGACATGCTGAAACAAGGTTTGTCGCAAGTGCTGATGCGGGCCGATAGTGAATTGCTGATGACTTACCACCTGGCCGGCGGCAGCGATTCCGACCGCAAGGCCGGCGCCAAATGGCTGGCACCGATGTTTGGCCACCTGGATGCCCAGCAGCTGGTGGTCTGCCCCGGTGCGCAAGCGGCGATCGCTGCATTGATCCTGGCGCTGACGGAACCCGGCGATGTGATACTAGCTGAGCCTGCGAGTTATCCCGGCTTGCGGTCGGCGGCAAACCAATTTGGCCGGCGCCTTATTGCGGTGGAAGCGGATCAGCACGGAATGGCGCCCGACAAGCTTGAGCAAGCGTGCCGCCGGCACAAGCCGGGGCTGGTCTTCCTCAATCCGACATTACAGAATCCAACCGCCGTCACGATGCCAGAACGCCGCCGCAAGGAGCTGGCAGGCGTCGCTCAGCGTTGCAATGTCCGCATCGTCGAGGACGATCCCTACTGGCTGCTTGCCGACGCCCCACCGCCGCCGATCGCCACGTTTGCGCCGGAACAGGTGGTCTACATCTCCACCTTGTCGAAATGCCTGACACCCGGCTTGCGTGTCGCCTTCGTGCTCATACGCGATCCGCAAGAACGCGAACGCTTCCTGGCTGCGCTCAGGTCATTTGCACTGATGGCCGCGCCGCTCACGGCCTCGTTGGCCACGCAGTGGATCCTCGACGGCTCGGCTGACGGATTGATGAAGGGCATACGCAACGAAGCGCGCCTGCGCCACCGGATGGCGCGGGATATCCTGGCTGGGCGCTACAGCGGCGCCGGCGACGGCCTGCACGTGTGGCTCGAATTGCCGGCATATTGGAGCGCCACCCAGTTGGCGCGTGCGGCCGCCAGCGAGGGCATCGCAGTCACGCCGGCGGAAGCATTCGCCACCGGCAGCGAATCCGCGAATGCCATCCGCATCTCCCTGGGTAACATCAAGGAGCGTGACCGCTTGCAGGCGGGACTGCAACGGCTATCCCACCTGCTTGCGCGCCGCCCCGAACCATTCAGCGCTGCTGTGGTTTAGCTGGCGCGTTGACGAAGGTACTCAGGGCGTCGATCAGTTGCGGAGCGACGGGAAGCGCGGGGCTGGCGTAGGATTTCTGTTGGAGCGCCTGATCGTCGCCTACGATTTTCAGCAAGTGATTCATGCCTTCCACGATCACCAGCTTGGCTTGCGGCGCAGCGGCGGAAAGCAGCCTGGCTTCGTCTTGCGGCACCTGGATGTCCGAAGTGCCTTGCAGGATCAGCACCGGCATCTTCAGCGCGGCGATCGCCTTGCGCGGGTCGTGCTGGAAGGCCGAAATGAGGTAAGGCTGCACGTCGGGACGGTACAGCACCATCAGCGGCGGCGGCACCTTGTCGACGGTCTTGCCTTGCTTGAGCGAGGCAAGGATGTCGTCGCTCTCCCCCATCAGCGCCGGCGGCAGCTTGTCTTTCAATTGCTCGCGCAGGATTTCATCCATGGTGCGGCCAGTGCCGGCGATCAGCACGCAGGCATCCGCCCCACCCTGCGCGCACGCTTCGGCGGCGATCTGCGCGCCTTCGCTGTGACCTGCCATCACCACGCGCGAGAAGCGCGGGTCGGCGTGCAGTTTGCGCAACCATGCGGCGGCATCGCCGATGTAGTCGTCCAGCCGTAGATTCTCTTCTTTCCAGATCGGCAGCGCGCTGGCGCCGATGGCGCGCTTGTCGTAGCGCACCGAAGCGATGCCGTGCCGCGCCAAACCTTCCGCCACCATTTTCAGCGAGTCGTTCGGCCCCGGCAGCATGTTGCTATTGCCATCGCGGTCGGTTGGGCCGGAGCCGGAATGCAGCAGCACCACCGGCACCTTGCCGCTCACGCCGTCGGGCGTCAGCTCGGTGCCGTAGACCACACCGCCGCCCACTTCCAGCGACACCGGCCGCTGCGCAGCAAGCACGGAAGAAGACAACATCATCAGGGACAGCAACAGCTTCATACTTTTCTCCGCCGAGGATTACAGGGATTTAACGAACTCGCGTATGCCGCCCAGCAGCATCTCGATCGACATCGCGGTCAGGATCAAGCCCATCAAGCGCTCGAAGGCCGTCATCACTTGCGGGCCGAGGACTTTTTGCAGCTTCTCGGCGCTCAGGAACACCGCCAGCCACACCACGCCCACCGCTGCCAGCGCCGCCACGTGCACCAGCACCTCGCCCGTGCTCTCGCGCGAGAACAGCAGCACTGTGGCCAAGGCCGACGGCCCGGCCAGCGCCGGGATCGCCAGCGGCACAATGAAGGGCTCGGCACCGTCAGTGCGGCCCAGCACGCCGTCAGGATGCGGGAAGATCATGCGGATCGAGATCAGCAGCAGGATCACGCTGCCGCCGATGCGCAGTGCCACTTCCGACAGGTGCAGCGCGCTCAGGAAGTGGCGCCCGAAGAACATGAAGATCAGCAGCAGCACAAAAGCAATCGCGCATTCGCGGATCACGATGCGCGGCCGGCGCGCGATCGGCACCGGATTGAGCACGCTGGCAAACAGGGGCACGTTGCCGAACGGGTCGGTCACCAGCAGCAACAGGATGAAAGTCTGGAAAAAGTCCTGGGTCATGGAATCTCTGAAGTGGAAAAGAAAAACGGGAGCCGAGGCTCCCGTTTGAGTGTACCACCAGATTCAGCTTATGCGGACTTCCGGCGGCGTGCCACCACACCGACCAGGCCCAGGCCAGCCAACAGCATGGCATAGGTTTCTGGTTCCGGTACTGCGGAGACGTAGTTATAAGTAACCTTGGCGTAGGCGTCGAGCTTCGGCAGTACCAGCGAACGGGTGTTGCCCGAGGTACCGGTCACCAGGCTGGTGGCGGTGCCGCTGACGCCGGCGCTCATGGTGCTGGTGGCGGTGCCGGTGAAAGCTGCCAGGGTGCTGGCGCCCGTGTACGACTGGCTCTGGCTGAACGGCGAGGCGGTGATGGTGTCGACGAAGCCGGAGGTGCCGGCATAGTCGTTACCCAGGTCATACACCGGCAGCAGGCGCGAGTACGTACCGCTGTAGTTCACGCCCTGGCTCAGCGAGCCGATGGTGAAGGTGACCACGCCGCTGGTGTTCGCAACGATGCTGGAGCCCGATTTCTTGCTCAGGTTTTCCACTTTCAGGGTGGAGCCCAGGTCGGTGAAGTATTCAACCGTTACCGATTGCAGCGTGCCCAGCGAGCCGTCGAACTGTGCAAAAGTCAGGCCGCCGTTGGCGACTGCCGCGT
This sequence comes from Duganella rivi, assembly GCF_009857435.1. GTDB lineage: Bacteria > Pseudomonadota > Gammaproteobacteria > Burkholderiales > Burkholderiaceae_D > Rugamonas > Rugamonas rivi. Next base: position 255,517 of record NZ_WWCK01000002.1, on the reverse strand, counting down.
TGGCGATGACGTTCGAGGTCACGGTGTAGCTTTGGACAGCCGGCGCTGCCGCAGCGTCCACGGCAGCTGCCAGTGCGAGCGATGCCAGCGCGATGTGAGTGATTTTTTTCATGTTATTCCCGCGTAGTTAAGGTTGCACCGTGACTCAGGCTTTGGCCGAGCGCTGTTTGCGCTTGGCGATCACACCCATCATGCCCAGGCCCAGCAGCAGCATGCCGTAGGTTTCTGGTTCCGGTACAGCCGCGATGTAGCTGTAGGTCACGTAGCCGCGGCCGCCGGCCTGGGTCAGGAAGGTGGTGTCGACGCCGGTGGCGTTAGCCAGCGTGGAGCCCTCGGCCTTGATCACGGTGGTCAGGGTGCCGCCGCCGAGGGCGCTAAACAGGCCCAGGGTCGATGCGTCGCTGTAGCTGACGGTCTCGTGCGCGGTGTAGGAGTTGTTGGCGCTGTAGGCGCCGCCATTGGCTGCCAGCGACACGGTGCCGGTGAACAGCGGCGCGTTCAGCAGCACCAGGTTGTTGGTGGCGTCGCGCTGGATGGCGATGGTGGCGCCGAGGTCGATGCCGACCGGCGTGGTGACGCCGTTGTAGTTGGTCAGATCGAGCTCGCCGTACACGTCCGAGTACAGATCCAGCTTGACCGACTGCAAGGCACCCAGCGAGCTATCGAACTTGGCAAAGTGCAGGAAGTCGGTCCAGTTGGTGTCCTGGATATCGATCACGTTGGTGGCGAAAGGAATCGACACCGTGACCACGGCCGCCGAGGCCGAAGCCGCTACGAAGCTCGAAGCTACCAGCAGCACTTGCGAAAGTTTTTTGAGGTTCATGGATTTTCCCACTAAAAATTATTATTTCCGTTATACAACTTACTTGGCAAGTGCCGTCGGCATTTTTTTGGCTGCAACTCACTTACTTCAAAACTTAAAGCTATCTTAACACGAAATATGCAATAGTCATTTCTTTTTTGCATTTTAGAGGTCAAAAAAGAAATAATTATTTCCCAACATAAACTTTATGTTGTGCGGTGCAGACAGCCGCAAAAAAAGCGGCCCTCAGGCCGCTTTTCATAGGGGGAAACGCTAAGAAACCCTTACGCGTTTGCCTCACCTTTTTTGATCCAGGCCGCCAATTGGTGCGGGCGCAAACCGTCATAGTCTTCAAACGGCTGGTGGATCCATGGATTGTGCGGCAGCTCTTCCATTTGGTAGTCCGGGCGGAACGCCGAGCTGCCCTTGGTCCAGATGACGGCCGATTTCACCTCGGTCACGCCCTCGAAGTTATCCTTCAAGTGCTGCATGACCTTGGTCAGGGTAACGCCGGAGTCCGCCAGGTCGTCGACCAGCAGGATTTTGCCGCTCAGCGGGCCCTTGGTCATGGTCATGTACTTGGCGATGTCGAGGTCGCCCTGTACGGTGCCTTTGTCTTCACGGTACGAGCTGGTCGACAAAATCGCCAGCGGTACGTCGAAGATACGCGAGAACACGTCGCCTGGACGCACGCCACCGCGCGCCAGGCACAGCACCATGTCAAATTTCCAGCCCGACTCGTAGACCTTGAGCGCCAGGCGCTCGATCAGGCGGTGGTACTCGTCCCAGGAGACCCAGAGGTGTTTTTCGTTCGATTGTGGAGTGTTCATGCTTACAGGTTCCTAAATTACGCGAACGGGTGACGCAGCACGATCGTTTCTTCACGATCCGGGCCAGTCGAAACCATGTCGACCGGCACGCCGACCAACTCTTCGATACGCTTGATGTAGTTGCGGGCCGCAACCGGCAGGGCTTCCATGGTCTTGGCGCCCACGGTAGTGTCTTTCCAGCCCGGCATTTCTTCGTACACCGGCACGCAGCGCGCGGCTTCTTCAGCGCCCGATGGGAAGATGTCGACTGGCTCGCCGTCGATGGTGTAGCCGGTGCACAGTTTCAGGGTTTCCAGGCCGTCCAGCACGTCCAGCTTGGTGATGCACATGCCGGTCACGCCGTTGATCTGAACCGAGCGGCGCAGCAGCGCAGCGTCGAACCAGCCGCAGCGGCGGGCACGGCCGGTCACGGTGCCGAACTCGTGGCCCACTTGCGCCAGGTGGTGGCCCACGCCGGCGTCGGTTGGCAGTTCCGAAGGGAACGGGCCAGAACCCACGCGGGTGGTGTAGGCCTTGGTGATGCCCATGACGTAGTGCAGCATGCTCGGGCCGACGCCGGCGCCGGCGGCAGCATTGCCTGCCACGCAGTTCGACGAGGTGACGAACGGATAGGTGCCGTGATCAACGTCCAGCAGCGAGCCTTGCGCGCCTTCGAACAGCAGGTTGGCGCCGGCCTTGTGCGCTTTGTACAGGGCGCTCGAGACGTCGGTCACCATTGGACGCAGGCGCGGCACGTAGGCCAGCGCGTCGTCCAGCGTCTTTTGATAGTCCACTTTTGGCGCTTTGAGATAGTTCTCCAGCACGAAGTTGTGGTAGTCCAGGTTGGCTTCCAGCTTCTCAGCGAAACGCTTTTCGTTCAGCAGGTCGGCGATACGGATGGCGCGACGGGCGACCTTGTCTTCGTATGCAGGGCCGATGCCCTTGCCGGTGGTGCCGATCTTGGCGTCGCCGCGGGCCGCTTCACGGGCGTGATCGAGCGCTGCGTGGTACGGCAGGATGACTGGCGCTGCGTCCGACACTTTCAGGCGCGAGGCGACTTCTACGCCAACCGCTTCCAGCTTGTCGATTTCGCGCAGCACGTCCGGCACCGACACCACCACACCGTTACCGATGTAGCAGGCCACGCCCGGGCGCATAATGCCCGACGGGATCAGTTGCAGCGCAGTTTTGACGCCGCCGATGACCAGCGTGTGGCCGGCGTTGTGGCCGCCCTGGAAGCGCACCACGCCTTGAGCGTGGTCGGTCAACCAGTCGACGATTTTGCCTTTACCTTCATCGCCCCACTGGGTACCGATGACGACGACGTTTTTTGCGTTTTTGTTTGACATCACATTAACCTAAGTTTTTAAGAATCCAGTTACTACCATTCTCTTCGAGCACCAGCGCGCGATCGCACTCGAACTCGTCCAGTTCGTGGCTGTGACCCGGCATACTCTGGATCACCACTTCGCCGGACTTGCGCAGTTCGGCGATTTTTTCCTTCAACTCTGGCGCATTGCCCCACGGCGCGCGGATCGAATGCTTACGCTCCGCGGTCGGCAACAAGCGCGCCAGTTCGCGCAAATCGAGCGAGAAGCCGGTGGCGGGACGTGCCCGGCCGAATGCCTCGCCGACGTGATCGTAACGGCCGCCGCGCGCAACCGCGTTCGGCAAACCGGGGACATACAGCGCAAACATCGCGCCGCTTTCATACTGATAACCTCGCAGGTCGGCCAGATCGATCGCCACCTGGGCGCGGCCGATGGCCGATGCCGCCAGCGCCGCCAGTTCGGCCAGCGCCTTGGCGATGCCCGGCAGCTCCGGCAGCACTTCGCGCGCCTTGGCCAGCACGTCGATGTCGCCGTATAAATTCGGCAAGGCCAGCAAGGCGTCGCGCACCAGCGGCGCGTAATCCTTGGTCAGCACTTGCAAATCAGGCACGTCCTTGGCGCGCAGCGCAAGGTACAGTTTAGCCTCATCTTTTTTGGCTGCTGGGCAATTTTCCAGCAGCGCGCGCAGCACGCCGACGTGGGTCAGATCCAGCCGCACTTCGTTGAAACCGGCCAGCGACAGCGAGGCCAGCGCCAGCTCTTGAATTTCGGCGTCGGCTTCGAGGCCGGCGTGGCCGTACATCTCGCAGCCGATTTGCAGCGGCTCGCGGGTGGCGTGCAAGCCCGATGGACGGGTATGCAGCACGCTGCCGGCGTAGCACAGGCGCGTGACCGAGGCGCGGTTCAGCAAGTGCGCGTCGATGCGCGCCACTTGCGTGGTCATATCCGGGCGCAGGCCGAGCATGCGGCCCGACAGCTGGTCTACCAGCTTGAAAGTGCGCAGGTCGGTGTCTTCACCGGCGCCGGTCAGCAGAGATTCCAGGTACTCGAGCAGCGGTGGCATCACCAGCTCGTAACCGTACAGGCGGAAATTATCCAGCATCAGACGACGCAACTCTTCAATCTTGCGTGCTTCCGACGGCAAAACGTCGGCGATATTCTCGGGCAGCAGCCAATTCGGCATGGGTCTATTAATTAAGAAATGAACAATGCGGCGCGCACGCCACGGCCACCTAACCGGAAGGCCGAACCTGATATTTTACGCGAAAATGCGTCTACGGAGGGGAAAAAGATGCGATCGGGATGCCTGGTGAGCATCCCGATGCGAGACCCGTACGATTACTTCTTGGCTGGTGCGGGTGCGGCGCCGCCGGCGCCAGAGCCTTTGAAGTACTTGAAGAAGTCCGAGCTGGAGTCCATCACCATTACGTCGCCATGATTTTTGAAGGTGGCGCGATAGGCTTCCAGGCTGCGATAGAACTTGTAGAACTCGGCGTTGCGGCCGAAGGCGTCAGCGTAGATAGCCGAGGCTTTCGCATCTCCTTCACCGCGAATCTGCTCGGCGTCGCGATAAGCTTCCGCCAAAATCACGGAACGCTGGCGATCAGCATCGGCGCGGATCTTTTCAGATTCCGCCGAACCGGTCGAACGCAGTTCGTTGGCCACGCGCATACGCTCGGCCTTCATGCGCTCGTACACCGAGTTATTGATCTGCTCTACGTATTCCACGCGCTTCAGGCGCACATCGATGATCTCGACGCCAATCTGCGCGGCTTCCTGCACCACCTTGGCGCGGATGCCTTCCATCACCTTGCCGCGCTGGCCGGAGATCACTTCGGCCACGGTGCGCTTGGTGATTTCCTCGTTCAGCGCTGCCTTGATGATCTGCGACATACGGTCGCGCGCACGGCCTTCATCGCCGCCGAAAGTCACGTAGTACAGCTTCGGCTGATTTTCGCCGCGGCCGATACGCCACTTCACAAAGCTGTCCACCAGGATGTTCATCTTCTCGGCGGTGATAAAGCGCTCGGCATCCGGCGACTCGATGGTCAGGATACGGTTATCGAGGAAGATCACGTTCTGGAACGGCGGCGGCAATTTGAAATGCAGCCCCGGCTCGCGGATCACTTCCTTGATCTGGCCCAGTGCGAACACGATCGCGTATTTGCGCTGGTCGACCACGAACACGGTCGACGACAGCAGCATCAAGGCGATAAACGCGAGGACAACGGTACTAGCTATGCGATTCATTAACGGCTCTCCCGGTCACGTAAGCTGGAGTCGCGCGAACGCGAGTCCCGCGAGCGATTCACTTCCACCGACGGCATCAGCTCCGACGGCAGCGTGGTGCTGGCGGCCGGCGCCGATTGCGCGGCGCGCGCCGCTGCGGCTTGCGCATCGGTGGCTGCCGCTTGGGCGATCAGCTTGTCGAGCGGCAGGTACAGCAAGTTGCTGCCGGTTTTAGCGTCCACCATCACTTTGGAAGCGCTGGAGAAGATTTGCTGCATGGTTTCGAGATACATGCGGTCGCGGGTCACGCCCGGCGCCTTCTGATACTCGACCAGCACTTGCTTGAAGCGCGAGGCATTACCGGTAGCGTTTTCCACCACCATCGAGCGATAGCCTTCCGCTTCTTGCAGCAGGCGCGAAGCCGTGCCGCGCGCTTTCGGAATCACGTCGTTGGCGTAAGCCTGGCCTTCGTTCTTTTGACGCTCGCGGTCCTGCCCTGCTTTCACCGCGTCGTCAAAGGCGATCTGCACTTGCTCCGGCGGCTGCACTGCTTGCAGGGTGACGCTGGACACCATCACGCCGGAAGCGTAGCGGTCCAGGATTTGCTGCATCAGCTGCTGGGTTTCGAAAGCGACTTTATCGCGGCCTTCGTACAGCACGAAGTCCATCTTGTTCTTGCCGACGATTTCGCGGATCGAGGTCTCGGCCACCTGGCGCACCGTGTCTTCCTCGTCGCGGTTATTCATCAGCCATGCGACCGGGTCTTTCAGCTTGAACTGCACGGCGAACTGGATGTCGATGATGTTTTCATCGTCGGTCAGCATCAGCGATTCGCGCGCCTGCTTGTTCTTGATATTGCCACGGTAGCCGATTTCCACCATGCGCATCTGCGATACCTTGACCGTCTCGTCGCTCTGGAACGGATACGGCCAGCGCCAGTTGAAACCGGAGCCGGTGGTATGGCTGACTTTACCGAAGGTGTAGACCACGCCGGTCTGGCCCTCTTGCACGATGAACGAGCCGCTGGCCAGCCAGATCAGGGCCACCACTGCGCCGATGGCGCCGGCCGTGGCGCGTATGCCGCCGGACATATCGGGACGGTTGCTACCGCCGCCATCGCCGCCGCCATTGTTATCGCCGCCGTTATTGTTGGGACGCTTTTGCCCGAACAAGCCGTTCAGGCGCTGGTTGAAGTCGCGCCACAGCTGTTCCATATCGGGTGGGCCTTCGCCGGGCTTCTTGCCTTCATTGGCCTGCGGCTTGTTGTCCTTCCCCCAGCGAGGGTCGTTCAGCGACAGCTTCAGGCCTAGTCGTTTCATAAGTGAGGAGACACGCATTAGTGTGATCCAACGTCAGTGAGGGTGGGACTGCTCTCTACTTCTTCTAATTCTTCTTCGATCTGGTATGTCTCGTTCAGGCGCGCGCCCGGCGCGGCCTTGGCCCATTCCGTGATGGCGTCGCGCAGCAGGTCTAGTCCCTGCCCGGTGCGCGCACTGAGGAATACGCGGGAAATCTTATCATATTCATCTCGCTCCACCGACGGTTCGAGACCGGCCGCGTCGATCTTATTCCACACTAAAATCTGCGGAATGTGATCGGCGCCGATTTCCTGCAGCACCAAATTAACCTGCTCGATCTGCTCCATGCGCACCGGCGACGCGGCGTCCACCACGTGCAGCAGCAAATCGGCGTGGATGGTCTCTTCCAGCGTGGCGCGGAATGCCGCCACCAACTGGTGCGGCAGCTCGCGCACGAAGCCCACCGTGTCGGACAGCACCACGTTGCCGACCTCTTCGCCCATGTAGACGCGGCGCGAGGTGGTGTCCAGCGTGGCGAACAACTGGTCGGCCGCATACACGCCGGCCTTGGTCACCGCGTTGAACAACGTGGACTTGCCGGCATTGGTATAGCCCACCAGCGAGATCGAGAAAGTCTGGGTACGGTTGCGCGAACGGCGCTGGGTCTCATGCTGCTTGCGCAGCTTGGCCAGGCGGGCACGCAACGCTTTCACTCGCTCGCCGATCAATCGGCGGTCGGTTTCCAGCTGCGTTTCACCAGGGCCGCGCAGACCGATACCACCCTTCTGGCGTTCCAAGTGAGTCCAGCCGCGGATCAGGCGCGTGGCCAGGTGCTGCAACTGCGCCAGCTCGACCTGCAACTTACCCTCGTGGCTCTTGGCACGCTGGGCGAAGATGTCGAGAATCAGACTGGTACGATCGAGCACCCGGATGCTCAGGCGCTTTTCCAGATTGCGCTGCTGCGCCGGTGACAGGGCGTGATTGAAGATGACGATTTCGCAGCGATCAGCCAGCACGGCCTGGCCGATCTCGTCGGCCTTGCCGCTGCCGACGAAATAAGCCGCGTCCGGCGAAGAACGCTTTGCCGTAATCGTCGTCACCGGTTCTGCACCGGCGGAACGAGCCAGCAATTGCAACTCTTCCATGCTGGCGGCAAAGTCGCCCTGGCCGAAATCGATACCGACTAAAGCTGCGCGCATAAGACGGTCAGGCTAGATAAAAAGAAGCGGTGTTGCAAATGCTTATTCCGCTTCGTTTTCAATATTGAGGTTGACGGCGCGGGCCGGTACCACGGTGGAGATGGCGTGCTTGTAGACCATCTGGGTCACGGTGTTACGCAGCAGTACGACGTATTGGTCGAACGATTCGATATGGCCCTGCAGCTTGATGCCGTTGACCAGATAGATCGAAACAGGAACGTGCTCTTTGCGCAAGGCATTGAGGAATGGGTCTTGTAACAGTTGCCCTTTGTTGCTCATAACAGCTCCATTTTATGTTGTTGTGTTGGAAGTGGAGGCGAAACGCTTGATTTCAAGTGCTTTCAAGTACGTGGCTCAGCAAAAAGTCTAACTAAAGTCAAACATTTTTCGCTGAAACACCGCTCACCACGCTAAAAGTGGTGCTTCTAAGCCACTGTACCTTGTTTTTGCACTTTTTGCAGGGTGTTCCTGCAAAAAAACAGCTTATTTTTCCGAACCCTTGGCGAACGGGTTTTTACCGGTACGCAGTTCGATGCGCAGCGGCGTGCCGACGAGGTTAAACGTTTCGCGGAAATGCTTCTCCAGGTAACGCTTATACGGCTCGCTGATGGCGTCCAGCGCATTACCGTGGATCACGATCACCGGCGGATTCATGCCGCCCTGGTGGGCGTAGCGCATCTTCGGACGGATCGAACCTTTACGCTTCGGCTCCTGCTTCTCCACCGCCTCGATCAGCGCGCGGGTCAGCTTAGGCGTCGACAAGTCGGCAAAGGCGGCCGCGTAAGCCTGATCCAGCGATTTCATCAGCGGGCCGATGCCCTGCGCCTTCAGTGCCGAAATGAAGTGCATCTTGGCGAAGCCGAGGAAGTCCAGCTTGCGGTCGATGTCGATCTTGATTTCGTCGCGCTGCCACGATTCCAGACCGTCCCACTTGTTGACGGCGATGACCAGCGCGCGGCCGGTTTCCAGCACGAAGCCGGCGATGTGGGCGTCCTGCTCGGAGATGTCCTGCTGGGCGTCGAGCATCAGCACCACGACGTTGGCTTCCGAGATCGATTGCAGCGTTTTCACGACCGAGAACTTCTCGATCGCTTCAAACACCTTGCCGCGGCGGCGGATGCCGGCGGTGTCGATCAGGGTGTACTTCTTGCCGTCGCGCTCAAACGGAATCTCGATCGAGTCGCGGGTGGTGCCCGGCATGTCGAAAGCGATCACGCGCTCTTCGCCGACCAGGGTGTTGATCAGGGTCGACTTGCCGACGTTAGGACGGCCGACCAGCGCGATCTTGACGCCGCGGTCGGTCTTTTCCAGTTCTTCTGGATCTTCAGGACGCTGCTCGAAGGCAGTGTCCAGCGCCAGATCCACCAGGTCGTGCACGCCGTCGCCGTGTGCCGACGAAATGACAGCCGGTTCGCCCAGTCCCAGTTCATAGAAGTCCGCCACCACCGAGGTGTAGCGCATGCCCTCCGCCTTGTTGACGACCAGGATCACCGGACGGCCGCTCTTGCGCAGGAAGTCGGTGATGGTCTTGTCGTGCGGCGTCAGACCCTGGCGGCCGTCAACCAGGAACACGACAACGTCGGCTTCGGCCACGGCTTGCTTGGTCTGCTTTGCCATTTGATGGAGGATGCCTTCCTTGGCCACCGGCTCAAAGCCGCCGGTGTCAATAACGAGGAAGGGACGTTCGCCGACACGGCCCTCGCCATAGTGACGATCTCGCGTCAACCCAGGCAAGTCCGCCACCAGCGCATCGCGCGAGCGGGTCAGACGATTGAACAAGGTCGATTTCCCAACGTTGGGTCGACCCACTAATGCGATTACCGGCTTCATTTTTTACTCGACTGCTAGCGCAGTCACTGTCCCTGATTGGGTTTGGAAAATCAAATTCGTGCCGGCGATGACTGGGTCAGCCTGGATTGGGCTGCCGTCGGTCGCCACACGACCTATAAGTGCACCATCTTCCCGCGACAGGAAGTGGACATAACCTTGGTAGTCGCCAACTGCCACCGCGCGGCCATACGACACGGGGGTCGACAGCATACGGTAGGACAGTTTATCGTTCTTCCAAGCGTTGGCGCCGTTTTCACGGCTATAGGCGCCAACTTCGCCTTTGTCGTCGGAGACGAATACAAAACGCTGGTCCACCGCCACGCCCTTGTCGGACGAAGTCGGCTTGCTCCAGTGCGGCGCGCCGGTGGTGGCGTCGAAGCAGGCCACGCGGCCTTGGTACGACACGGCGCACACATCTTTTTCGTAGATCACCGGGGTGCCGGCGATGTCGGTGACGCGTTCCAGTTCGGTCGCGCCGCGCGGCTCACCCACCACCACTTCAAAGCGCTGCAGGCCGCCGGCCAGGTTCAGCGCCAGCAGCTTGCCGCCCGGCTGGGCGATATAAGCGTTAGGGGCGTTGATCACCATGCCTGGCGCATTGCGCAGGGTCAGGGCCGGCGTGGTACGCGCCACATTCCATTTCTTGGCGCCGGTCTTGGCGTCGTAAGCAGTGATCATATTATCGACACTGCGCACCACCACCACGCCGCCGCCCACTTCCGGCGACGACAGCACTTCGCTCGACGCCTGTGCTTTCCACAGCTGCTTGCCGCTCGCGTCGTAGGCCAGGATCTGACCTTTGACGCCACCGACGACGACGACCTCACCGTCGCTGCCCACGCCTGCGGTCAGGTCGGTGCCGGTGCGCACGCGCCAGACTTCCTTGCCGTCAGCGGCGTTCAAGCGCACCAGCGCGCCGTTGGCGTCCGCCACGTACAGGCTGTCGCCAGCCAGCGCTGGCGTGAATACTGCGTTGCCGGCTTTACCCAGCGAGTACTTCCACACCACCTTCGGATTCAGCGATGGATTTTTCAATTCCACCAGCGGCGCCGGCTGGTTCTTGGTTTCTTTGGACGAGAACAAGGAACAACCGGCCAACATCGCAAACACGCTTGCTGCAACTACAGTTTTGGTCATACGCATAGTCTTTAAACCTTGGTGCTGAGATGATTAGGCGGCGCCGCCGATGGCTTCCAGTTTCATTTGAATCAGTTGACGGCCCGGATTCTTCTTGTCGGTCGCGTCCAGCGCAGCCTTGTAAGCGGTGCGGGCTTCGGCCAGCTTATTCTGCGCGGCCAGCACGTCGCCTTTGCGGTCGGCTACGGCGCCGGCAAATTGCGCGGGCACTTCACCGGCCAACACTTTCAACGCTTCGTCATAGGCTTTTTCATCCAGCAGCACGCCGGCCAGGCGGATCTTGGCAACGGCCTTGAATTCATCGGCGCCGTGATCGACCGCCCATTGCAGCTGGGCCTTGGCCGATTTCAGGTCATTGGCTTCAAACGAGCTTTTTGCGGCAACCAGTGCGGCCATCGGCGCGTAAGCGGTGCTGCCGTATTTGCTTTCCACGTCGCCGGCGACGCGCAACACCTTGGCGTTGTCCTTGGCTTCGACCGACTCCTGCAACTGCGCGTACAACGCCGATGCTTCGTTGGCGCTATCGCGCTGCATCTTGCCCCAGTAGGTCCAACCGGAGTATCCGGCCAGGCCGGCGATCAGCACCCACGTCGTCGCATTGCCGTACTTGTCCCACCACGCTTTGAGGGACGCGAGTTGTTCTTGTTCTTCAAGATCGTATGCCATGGTATTCGTCTGCCGTTATTGTTGATGAAATGCGTTGATGAAATGCGTTGATTAAATTTAGTGGTTGCAGTGCTCGTCGTGCACGTGGTGGTGGTGATCGCCGCCGTCGGTGATCTGATCCACCACGAAGTCGACTACCTGGTCGAACGGCACCGAGGTTTGCTGCTGTTCGCCTTCCGCCGCGCGCATCGCCTTGACGCTGGCGGTGTTGTTGGTGACTTCATCTTCGCCGATGATGACGGCGAATGCGGCGCCTGCGCCGTCGGCCTTCTTCATCTGCGACTTGAAGCTGCCCGCACCGGCGAGGGTGGAGCCGTGCATGATTACATCCAGGCCCGCATCGCGCAGGCGCTCGCCCAGCACGAAGGCTTGCAGCTGCGCCGCTTCGCCTTGATGCACCAGGTAGACGTCGCACTGGTTAGGCATTTCCGGCTCGCCGGCTTCCTTCATCAGTTCCAGCAGGCGCTCGATGCCCATGGCGAAACCGACGGCAGGCGTCGGCTTGCCGCCGAACGATGCGATCAGCGGATCGTAACGGCCGCCGGCGCACACGGTGCCTTGCGAGCCCAGTGCGTCCGTCACCCATTCGAACACGGTGCGGTTGTAGTAATCGAGACCGCGCACCAGGCGGGTGTTGATCACGTACGGAATGTTGTTGTGGTCGAGGATCTTGCGCACGCCGTTGAAGTGCGCCAGCGATTCCTCGCCCAGGTAGTCCAGCAGCTTGGGCGCGCCGTTGACCATCTCCTGCATGGCAGGATTTTTGGTGTCCAGAATGCGCAGCGGGTTGCTGTGCAGGCGGCGCTTGGCTTCCGCATCCAGCAGGTCTTCGTGCTTTTCCAGGTAGGCGATCAAGTCGACGCGGTGGCGCGCGCGCTCTTCGGCATCGCCGATCGAATTCAGTTCGAGGCGAATTTCCGGCAGGCCCAGGTCATCCCACAGGCGGCGGCACATCATGATCATTTCCGCGTCCACGTCCGGGCCGGTGAAGCCAACCGCTTCGCAACCGAACTGGTAGAACTGGCGATAGCGGCCGCGCTGCGGACGCTCGTGACGGAACATCGGGCCGGTGTACCACAAGCGCTTAGGGCCTTCGTACACCAGATTGTGCTCGATCACCGCACGCACTGCACCGGCCGTGCCTTCAGGGCGCAGGGTCAGCAAGTCGCCGTTCATCGAATCTTCGAACGAGTACATCTCTTTTTCGACGATGTCGGTGACCGCGCCGATGGCGCGCTTGAACAGTGCGGTGTCTTCCACGATCGGCGTGCGGATCTGCTGGAAGCCATAGCTCTGCACCACCGACTGCGCGGTGTTTTCGAACAGCTGCCACAGGTGCGAGTCCTGCGGCAGGATATCGTTCATGCCTTTGACGGCGGTGATTTTTTCTTGTTTAGACATGTTTGCTGTAATTCTTCTTCACGTAATTCAGGACGATTTCCTGGAACTCTTCGACGATGCGTTCACCGCGCAGAGTCGCCACCTTGGCGCCGTCAACGAACACCGGCGCGGCCGGCGATTCGCCCGTACCCGGCAAGCTAATGCCGATGTTGGCGTGCTTCGATTCGCCAGGGCCGTTGACGATGCAGCCCATCACGGCCACGTTCATCGCCTCCACGCCCGGATAAGTCTTTTTCCATTCCGGCATCTGGTCGCGCAGGAAGGTCTGGATGTTATCGGCCAGCTCCTGGAAGGTGGTCGAGGTGGTGCGGCCGCAGCCCGGGCACGCGATCACCATCGGGGTGAATTTGCGCAGGCCCATGGTCTGCAGGATCTCCTGTCCCACTACCACTTCCTTGGTGCGATCGCCGCCCGGTTCCGGGGTCAGCGAAATGCGGATGGTGTCGCCGATGCCTTCTTGCAGCAGCACCGACAGCGCCGCCGTCGACGCGACGATGCCCTTGCTGCCCATGCCCGCCTCGGTCAGGCCGAGATGCAGCGGGTAGTCGCAGCGCTTGCCCAGTTCGCGGTACACGGCGATCAAGTCCTGCACGCCCGAGACCTTGCACGACAAGATGATTTTGTCGCGGGCCAGACCCAGTTCTTCCGCGCGCACGGCGTTTTCGATGGCCGAGGTAATCAGCGCTTCGTACATCACTTGCTGCGCAGTCCATGGATTTTCGCGCACGGCGTTTTCGTCCATGATGCGCGCCAGCAGCGCCTGATCCAGGCTGCCCCAGTTGACGCCGATGCGCACCGGCTTGTCGTAGCGCGCCGCCACTTCAATCATTTGCGCAAACTGCGTATCGCGCTTGGCGCCCTTGCCCACGTTACCGGGATTGATGCGGTACTTGGACAGCGCTTTCGCGCATTCAGGGTAATCGTTCAGCAGCGTGTGGCCGTTGTAGTGGAAGTCGCCGACCAGCGGCACGTCCACGTCCATCTTGTCCAGCTGTTCGCGGATGTACGGCACCGCTTCGGCGGCTTCCGGGCGATCCACGGTCAGGCGCACCAGTTCCGAACCGGCGCGGGCCAGGTCGCGGATCTGGATCGCGGTTTCGATGGCGTTGGCGGTGTCGGTGTTGGTCATCGACTGCACCACTACCGGAGCGTCGCCGCCTACCCAGATTTTGCGTTCGCCGTGCGAGATCAACACGCGGCGGCTGGCGCGGCGTTCGGTTGGCCCCGATGGAATAGCAGTTTGCGTCATGGTTCTAACTCAGTTCTTACTTAATGTTCACGCGGGAAATCGTACCGCCCGGGATCAGCGGCAACGCCAGCGGCGCACCGCCCAGCGAGGCTTCCACGCCGGCCGGTTTGCCGATGATCAGCAGCGCCGGATCCTTGATGTCAAAAGTCTCGGTGCTGCCGGCTTTCACCACGCGCGAAATCAGCGAGGTGGTGCCCGGCCGGCGAATCTCTACCCACGAATCCTCAGTCACTTTCAACACCAGCTGGTGGCCAGTGCCACTAGCCGCTGGCGCTGCCGGCGCTGCAACCGGTGCAGGCGTCGGCGCTATCGCCACTGGTGCAGGTGCTGGCGCCGGTGCTGCGGCGACTGGTGCAGGCGTTGGCGCAGGCGCTGCCGCCGGCGGCGTTGCCGGCGCAGCGGCAGCGGATGGCGCGGTCGCTGCCGGTGCTGCTGCGGCCTGCTCGCCTTGCGGCGGCACCGAAATCAGCGGCACGTTAGGCGATTGCAGCGCGGTGTTTTCCTGCGCTTCCTTGACCAGCGTGGTCTCCAGCGCCGGCGCGGCTTCCGCTACCGGCTTCACTTCTTCTTCCTTACGCTCGAACAGCGAGGCCGGAATCAGGCCGCTTTGATAAGCGTAAGCGCCTGCTGCGCCTACCACCACCACGGCCGCCAAGCCCACCAGCCAACCAGCCGGCGCCGACGAACGGCCCGTCATCGACGGGAAGCGCGACTCGGAGAACGACGCCGCCAAATCCTTGCGCGGCGCAACCACGACCTCGGGGCTGGTCGGCTGCGCTGCTTCTATCATCGCGACCAGCGGGGCCGCATCCATCTTCAATACCTTGGCGTAGGCGCGCACGAAGCCGCGCGTGACCGCCATGTTAGGCAGCGCGGCGTAATCGCCGGCTTCCAATGCCTTCACCTGGCGCACCGCCAGCTTTAGTTGTTCCGCAATCTGTTCAACCGTCCAACCCATCGCTTCGCGCTGGGCGGCCAGCAATGCTCCGGGCGTAGCCTTGCCAGTGTTGCCCTGCTCCTGCGGCGTTTCTGCCCACTCAGAATTCATTGGTACCCCTGTTTCACTCATCAAACGCCCCACGTTGATAAGCAGCATATTCGGTCGAACCGGCGTGGTGGCGACGCAATTGCGTCACCCAACCCGCTTCCGCGTCCTTATCGCCCAGCTTATGCTGCACCTTAATCGCGAGCCACAGCACATCGGCCGTCAGGCTCTCCATCTTTGCCACCTTATTCAAACGGGTGATGAAGAAATTGGCGCGCACATAATCGCCTTTTTCAAAATACACCCGCGCCAAATTGGCGTTAGTGGCCGGCAGGTCGGGCGTCAACTGCAAGGCTTGCAGCAGATAACGCTCCGCGCTGGCGTAATCCTTGATCTTCAATGCGCACGAACCGGCGTTGTTCGCGGCGCTGGCCGGCGAACGGTAAGTCCGGTTGTTCAGGGCCGCATCAAACAGCGGCAAGGCATCCTTCACGCGGCCAACCTGGCACAGGAAGGAGCCGTAATTATTGGCCAGATCCGGGCTATTCGGAGCCAGCTTGCGGGCGCGGACGAAGTTATCTTCGGCCAGGGCGTTCTCGCCCATCTGCTGGTAAATCAGGCCGCGCATGCCGTAGCCGTCGGCATAGTTGGGGTCTGCGGCCAGCGCCAGCTTCACTTCGTCGAGCGCCACCGCGTACTGGCCTTGCTCGAAATAGCCGATCGCCAGCTGCATGCGGATATCGACCTTGCGCTGCACGGCGGTCGCGTCGGAGGCGGTGGTCAGTTCGGCCTTGCCGCTCTTGCCCGGGCCCGGCGAGGCGCAACCAGCCAGCGCCCCTGCCACGCAAAGCGCGACGAGACTAAGCCGGCTACGCTGCGCCAGGAAGGTCATCAGGAACGGATCTCCACGATCTTGCCGAAGTTAGCGCCGAATTTATTCTGATACTCGGCCATTTTTTCCATGCGTTGCTGAACCTTGGTACGGTCTTGCACTTCGCCGGCCAGCTGGCCGCAGGCGGCGTCGATATCGTCGCCGCGGGTTTTGCGGATGGTGGTGACGATGCCCGCATCCAACAGGATTTGCGCGAAGGCCGTGATGCGCGGGTTCTTCGAACGCAGCAGACCCGATTCCGGGAAGGGGTTGAACGGAATCAGGTTGAATTTGCAGTTCACGCCGAACTCCGGGTGCTGTACCAGCGCCACCAGTTCGCGCGCGTGCTGGTCGGTGTCGTTGACGCCGTCGAGCATGCAATACTCGAAGGTGATGAAGTCGCGCGGCGCAAACTCGATGTAGCGTTTGCAGGCGGCCATCAGCTCCTTGAGCGGGTATTTTTTGTTGAGCGGGATCAGGCCGTTGCGCAGCTCGTCGTTGGAGGCGTGCAGCGACACCGCCAGCGCCACCGGCACATCCTGCGACAGCTTGTCGATCATCGGCACCACGCCCGAGGTGGACAGGGTCACGCGGCGGCGCGACAGGCCGTAGGCGTTATCGTCCAGCATCATCTTCAGCGCGGTGGCGGTCGGCTCGTAGTTGAGCAGCGGTTCGCCCATGCCCATCATCACCACGTTGGTGATCTGGCGCTCGCCTTTCGGGCCCGGTTCGATGCCCTTGGTGCGGCGCAGTTCAAATTCGGCCATCCACAGCTGGCCGATGATTTCGCCCACGGTCAGGTTGCGGCTGAAGCCTTGCTTGCCGGTCGAGCAGAAGCGGCAGTTGACGGCGCAGCCAGCCTGGGTCGAGATGCACAGCGTGCCGCGGGTTTCTTCCGGGATGTACACGGTTTCCACCGCGTTGCCATTGCCGACGTCGACCAGCCATTTGCGGGTGCCGTCGGCCGAGGTATGGTCGCTGATGATCTGCGGCGCCACGATCTGGGCGCGGTTTTTCAGTTTGTCGCGCAGCGATTTGGCCAGATCCGTCATGCTGTCGAAATCCGACGCGCCGAATTGGTGGATCCAGCGCTGCAATTGCTTGGCGCGGAACGGCTTCTCTCCCAACTCGGCGCAATAGGCGGTGAGCTGCGCGGGATCGAAGTCCAGCAAGTTGGTCAGAGGTGCGTTCATAGTGTGGTTCAAAACAGTACTAATCATTTATCCCGTTTCCGCACCGCGGCGCGGAAACGGAATCCTTACAAATTACTTACCGAAGAAGTAAGCGATTTCAACAGCAGCGGCTTCAACAGCGTCCGAGCCGTGAACTGCGTTAGCGTCGATCGAGTCAGCGAAATCGGCGCGGATGGTGCCTTTGTCTGCTTTCTTAGGATCGGTAGCGCCCATCAGTTCGCGGTTTTTCAGGACGGCGTTTTCGCCTTCCAGGGCTTGGATCATGACTGGGCCCGAAACCATGAAGTCCACCAGGTCTTTGAAGAAGCCGCGCTCTTTGTGCGCAGCGTAGAAGCCTTCAGCTTCTTCGCGGGTCAGTTGCTTCATTTGAGCGGCAACGATCTTCAGGCCAGCTTCTTCGAAGCGGGTGTAGATTTTGCCGATCACGTTTTTTGCAACTGCGTCTGGTTTGATGATCGACAGGGTGCGTTCGATTGCCATTTGAAAAACTCCAATAAAAAGAAAGGTTTAAAACAAGAATTGATAATCCAATCAACCTTTGATTTTACCATAGAACACCCCATATTCCGAAAAGCAGGGGCCATGAAGGCAGTTTAAGTTGGAATTAAGTGCTTTTCTGGCATGATTTTGCGCATTCTCAGCGCGCCATGCTATGCTTTTAGCAAGCGGTAAACTTTTACCCCGCATTAGGAGGTACTACGATGATCAACATGCAAAAAACTTACGATCTGGCGGAAAGCCGCCGGTTGGTGCAACACAATGTGCTGCGCAATACTTATTGGCTGCTGGCCCTGTCGATGGTGCCGACCGTGTTCGGCGCGGCGCTGGGCGTGTCGCTGCACTTGCCGCTCGGTGGCGGCCTGATGGCGCTGCTGTTCCTGGCGGTTGCGTTCGGCTTTATCTGGGGCATCGAGAAGAACAAGGATTCCGGCGTGGGCGTGGCCCTGCTGCTGGGCTTCACCTTCTTCATGGGCCTGATGCTGACGCCGTTGCTGTCGCGCATCCTCGGCTTCTCGAACGGTGGTTTCCTGATCATGACCGCGTTTGGCGGTACGGCGGCTGTGTTTGCGGTGCTGGCGTCGGTGGCGACGGTATCGAAGCGCGATTTTTCGGGCATGGGTACGTGGCTGTTCGCAGGTGTGGTGATTCTGCTGCTGGCTTCGGTGGCTAACATCTTCCTGCACATCCCGGCGCTGTCGATCGTAATCTCGGTGGTGGCGATTGGTATCTTCTCGGCGTACATCTTGTACGACGTGCAACAGATCATCAATGGCGGCGAGACCAACTACATCCGCGCAACCCTGGCGCTGTACCTGGACGTGTACAACATCTTCACCAGCCTGCTGCAACTGCTGGGCATCTTCGGCGGCGACCGCGACTAAGTGCAAAAAGCTTCCCCCGAAAGCCGGCTTCGTGCCGGCTTTTTTTATGCGCGCCAGAATGCACCCGCAAGGCCACACCAGAGGGGTCTGACCCCATGCGGGGTCAGACCCCGCGACGGATCGCAGTGCGGGGGTGCTAATGCGCGGTAGCCCCGCGAACCTGGAAGCGGGTGGTCGCAACAATGTTGGCGCTCGCGTCGATGAGAGCTAGCTGGTGGGGGCCTGGGGTGGGACGCCATGCATAGTCGGCGGTGGCCTGCGCCAACGGTTCCCCATCCAGCTGCCAGCGCAGACCTTGGCTGCCTTGGGCGAGGAAGAAGACGCGCTGGGTAGCCTCTGGAATGTCAGGATCGATGGCCAGGATGCTGGCGTCGCCGGGATAGAGGATTTTCGGCGCGCGGTGTTCGTCGCGCACCAGCGTGATGAGCGGGCTTTCGGTGCCGGCGATGAACCATTCGCTGCGCGTCGATTCCAATTCAGGCTGGTAGCTGACCTGCTGCCGCACCACGCCTTTCGGCGGCTTGGGCGCGCGGCTGCCGGTGCTGCGGTGCAGGTAGTCCATCACGTCGCGCCATACCGGCGCAGCGCCGCTGACGCCGGAGACGTCCCACATCGGCTGTCCATCGAAATTCCCTACCCAGACGCCGACCGTGTACTTGTCCGAGTAGCCCACGCACCAGTTGTCGCGCATGTCCTTGCTGGTGCCGGTTTTGACGGCAGCCCAGAAGGTGGTGGCCAATTCATTCTTCAAGCCGAACGTCAGGCTGCGCGCGGCGCGGTCGGCAAGGATGTCGCTGACGATGAAACTGGCCCGCGCATCGAGCACGCGGCGCGGCGTTGCGGCAGCTTTCGGCGCCATACTGGCCGCGCTGTACATACCGCCATTGGCCAGCGCGCGATAGGCATTGGTCAGCTCAAGCAACGACACCTCGGCTGAGCCTAGCGCCAGCGAGTAACCGTAGTATTCGGCCGGCTGCGTCAAACTACTGAGGCCCACGTCGCGCAGGCGCTCGTGAAAGCGCTCCATCCCCGTCATCATCAGCGTGCGCACCGCCGGCACGTTGAGCGAACTGGCCAGGCTGGTGCGCGCGCTGACGTAACCCTTGTAGCCTTTATCGTAATTCTGCGGCGCGTACATGCCTGATCCGGTGGAGATATCGATTGCCGTATCATCCATCAGCGACGCCGCCGTGATCTGTTTGCGCTCCAGCGCCAGCTCGTACAGGAATGGTTTCAGCGTCGATCCAGCCTGCCGCAACGCCGCAGCACCATCCACCTCGCCATTGCCCGCATTGCCGACGTAAGCGAGAATTTCACCGCTGGCGTTATCCAGCACCACCACCGCGCCATCACTCACATTGCGCCCGCTCAGCGCCGCCAGCTGCTGACGCAACACGGTCTGCGCGTGACGCTGCAAGCCCGCATCCAAGGTGCTGCGCACCGCCTGGCCACTACGCGTGAGCAGCCGCTGCGCCACCTGCGGCGCCGGGGCCAGCGTGCCCGCCAACTGCGGCCGGCTCCACGCGACGATAATGCGCAACTGAATTTCGCTGCACGTCGACGGCAGCCGCAGTTCATGCGCCAGTGCGCAAGCACGCTGCGACACCACCTTCTGCCCTGCCGCCGGCCCGCGCAACAGACTCGCAAGAATCACTGACTCGCTCAAATCCAATCCCGACGCCGACTTGCCGAACATGCTGCGCGCCGCCGCGGCCACGCCTTGCAGCTCGCCGCGATACGACACCATGTTCAAGTACGCTTCCATGATCTGCTGCTTGGTCCACTCGGCATCCAGCTCGCGCGCGGCCTTCACTTGATCCCACTTCTGCCCCCAGTTGCGGCCCTTGGCGGACGACTGCAAGGCCGGATCCAGCAAGGCCGCCAACTGCATGGTGATGGTCGAAGCGCCGCGCGGACGCGTACGGAACAAGTTATCCCATGCTGCCTTCGCCGCCGCGCTCCAATCCACGCCATTGTGTTCATAGAAGCGCTGATCCTCCGCCTGTAGCACCGCCGCCGGCAGCGCGGGTGAGATGTCATTCAGCGCCACCCATGGCAAACGCCGCACCGCCATATCGATGCGCAGCGACTGAATCGCCTCGCCATGCCGATCCAGCAGTTGCGCGTCCGACGAGCGATACGCCGCGCGCACCTCGTCAAACGTCGGCGCGGCGTGGGCGGCGGAGCCGGCCAGCGCCAGCACCATGGCGGAAATCACCAGTTTCATTTCACGTTCATCACTGCGTTAGGCGATGCGCCGAACATCTCGGGGCTGTACATCGCTTCCACCCGCGTCGGCGGCAGGTTGAATTGGCCGGGGTTATTCAGGCGCACCGTGTACTCCACGCTCCACTTGCCTTTCGGGACGAAGCTGTAGAACGCGCGATAACCTTCAAAGCCGCGCTCCTGGAACGCCGGGTACACCCAGCCGGTAGCGCGCTCGCCGCTGGCCGCGATTTGCGAATCTCCGCCAAGACCCGAGCCCAGCACCGTGGCGCTGGCTGGAATCGGATCATCCACCACCACCCAGGTCATATCCGACTGCGCTTCCAAATCCAGGTGCACGCGATAGGTATCGCCGCGCGACCATACGCCCTTGGTTTTCTGCTCCAGCGGCGTGATGGTCTTGACGATTTTGTAGCCGCTCGACAGCGGCGCCTTCAACGGCACCGCAGACAAGGTCTGCACCGTAGCCCAAGGCTTGCCTGCGCCCGCATGTTCCAGTTCCAGCTGACCGTCGCCACCGCGCGGCCAAGGCAGCACGGCCGTGCCGCCCGCCGGATCGCCGCCGAAAGCAATGCTCTTGCTGGCGTTGGCCAGCGTGGCGCCGGCAGTACCGGCCACCTTCTCGCTTTCAAAGCGCTGCGAGAATTTATCCATCGCCAGCACGCCCCACGCATTGGCGACGGTCGTGCCCCAGCGGCCTTTCTTCTGCCGTCCCAATGCACCGCGCGCGAGGCGGCCGATATCATCCTTCCACGCCGGATTGTCGGCCATCACCAGCAGCAGGCGATTGGCATTGCTGTCGGCCGAGGACATCAGCCACCACCAGTCATCGGTGCGCTCGGTGGAGAAGGTCATGGTCGTGCCTTGCAGGTTAAGGCGCGAGCGCAGAATCTGATCCGCCTCCTTCAAGCGCTGCGCGTGCTGCGGCAGCTTGGGCGAGCGTTGCAGGATCTGATACCAATCGATGACGGCGGAAGTCGGCCACAAATTCGGCTGCACAGAGAACGACTCCAAAGCACTCGCATTCACCGGACGTGAACGCGATAGCGCCTCCAGCGCCGCAATCTTGCGCACTGCCAGATCGGTGGTGCGCAAACCTGAGTAGCGCGTGATCTTGCCCTGCACGAAAGCCTGCAAGCCCGATTCCATGCGGCCTTTCAGCGCCTCGGGAATCTCGTAGCCCGCTTCGCTGGCGGCGGACAGCACATAGGCCGTCAGCGTATCGCTGCCCTGATCCATCAC
The DNA here is from genome assembly GCF_009857435.1 of Duganella rivi. Lineage (GTDB taxonomy): Bacteria > Pseudomonadota > Gammaproteobacteria > Burkholderiales > Burkholderiaceae_D > Rugamonas > Rugamonas rivi. Next base: position 233,667 of record NZ_WWCK01000002.1, on the reverse strand, counting down.
CGGGAAGTATTTGAGCAAGCCATCCGCATCCAGGTAAGTCGGCAGCTTTTCGGCCGCCGCGTTCCACATCGCTTCATCATGCAGCGCGATGGAGCGCGAGGTCACTTGCTCGAAACAGCGATACGGATACTGCAGCATGTAATCGCGCACGCCCGGCAACTCGCCGCCCAGTTTGGGGCTGAACTGCACTTGCACGCCGCCGCGTCCCGGCACGGCGTCTTCCGGCAGCTTGACGGCCATGCTTTGTTTGCGATCCAGTTGCAGCAAGGTTGCCTGCATGACGGTCACCGGCACAGCGGGCACGATCTGCTGCTTGATCTTGATGCGATCTGTCGATGCCGCGCCACCGCCCTCCACTGCCGCGCTGACATCCCACGCCAGCGTGGACACCGACAACGGCGCTTGCACGTCCCAGCCGACTTCACGCGCCTGCCCCGGTTCCAGCGCCACCGTTTGCGGCGACAAAGCCTTGCCGCCTACATTGGCGTTGAGCGTGGCCTTGACGGCGGCATCGGTGGTGTTCCGCAACGTGAAGGTTGCGCGGAAGCGGTCGCCCTCGCGCACCAGCGCCGGCAAGCCGGAAAGCAGAATCAGATCCTGCGAACTGCGCACCTCCGTGCGGCCGGTGCCAAACAAGTCCGCATCCGCACTGGCGATAGCGACGATGCGGAACGCGGTCAGCGAATCGTTAATCGGCACCTGCACCGAAGCTTCGCCATTCGCGTCCAGCGTGACGCGCGCTTTCCAGAACAGCAGCGTATCGAACAGTTCTCTTCCCGCGCCCTTGCCGCCGCCACCGCCGGCCGGAACCGCCTTGCGGCCAAAGTGACGCTTGCCGACCACCTGCATCTGCGCAGTAGCCGTAGTCACTTGCAGATTACGCTGCTCCATCATGGCTTCCAGCAGATCCCAGCTTGTATTCGGCATCAGTTCCAGCAGGCCGACATCGACAGCGGCCAGCGCCACTTCCGCGCCAGCCGGCGGCGCCGAACCGTCAGGACGCGCGACCTTGACCTTCACCGTGGCCTTGTCGCGTACCTTGTAGACTTCCTTGTCCGCCTTGACCTGCACCTTGAGCTCATTGGCCGACCAGCCGACGCGCAACGGCACGATGCCCAGTTTGTAGGCAGGCTTGCCCAGATCGACCAGCGCCGTCGGCTGCACGCCGTTGACGCGGCCGCGCACCACCAGCGCCGACACGAACACATTCGGCGCGTACTGCTTCTTCACGGGGATAGTGAACACCGGCTCGCTGCCACTGAGCGGGCGCACATAGGTATCGATCACGCCCTCGCGCTCCACCGTAATCAGCGCGGTCGCTTCGCGGAACGGCATGCGCACCTGGAAGCTGGCGGTGTCGCCCGGCTCATAGCGTTTTTTCTCCGGCAGCAGATCGATGCGGTCGTTGTCGGTGGCGGCGAACCACCAGTCGGCGCCGTCGGCCACCCACGTCTCGCGATTGGTGACAGCCACCCGCTGCTGCGCATCTTGCGTTTTCGCGCGCAGAATCAGATTGCCCGATGCCGGCGCCTTGGTCTCGCAAATCAGCAGGCCCTTGCTATCGGTCTTGCCCTCGCAGGCCGCGCCCAAGGCTTTTACTTCGCTGCTGTTTTCGTAGGCGTAGAAGCCGCCGATCAAGCGGCGTCGATGCGAGTAGGTCTGGCGCTGGAAGAAGTCCACCGCCACCGGTGCATCGGCCACCGGCTTGCCTTGCAGACCCAGCACCGCCACGGTGAACTTGAGCGCGTCCTTGCTGACTACCCAGCCATCCGGCTGGATGCCGATCACGTAACTCGACGGCCACAACGGAATGCGCGTGGACGAAGATAGGGTTTCGCCGTTGGCGTCTTGATAGGTCATCTCGGCCAGCACCGCGTGCGGCGTTTGCACTTGCGGCAGTTGATCGAGCGCGATGCGCGCGCCACCGGCTTTATCCAGCGTCACGCTGCGCGTTTTGACGGCGCCGGCGCCTTCGCCCTCCTCGCCTTCGAACATGCCCTCGTCGTCATCGTAGCCGGCGCCGCGCCGCTCGACGCCGACCTTGACGTCGCCGGTGCTGAAACTGAAATCGGGATAATCCTCAAAGTGCACGCTATTGTCCTGCACCACGGTGCGCAGCTGCACGGCCGCATCGCCTGCACCGCCGCCGGACAGGTAGCTCAGTTGTACATCCAGATCCACCGACGACGCTTGCACTGCCGGTGCTTTCGGCCCTTGCAGCAGCGCCTTCATGGTGGGCACGCGGAATTGCTCGACGCGGAAGCGGCCCGTTTCGTGTCCGCCGATGCGCAGTTGATACCAGCCTTGCTTGGCGTCGGCCGGAATCGCCCAGGTATTTTCCGCCGAGCCGTTGGCGCTCCACTTCAATGGCAGCTCGTACTGCTGGTCGCTGCCCTCGTGGACGATGAACATGCTGGCCGCCTGCTCCTTGGTCGCGCGCACGATGCCCTGCTCCACGTGGCGGCGCATGAAGTGCTTCATGTGCACCGTTTCGCCAGCACGCAACAGCGTGCGATCGAAGACCGTGGAGGCGAGGATGTTGTCCGCACCGTAGTAGCCAGTCGGCAGATTGAAGCGCCACGTCTCGATGCCGCGATCCCAGTCGGACAAGGTGAAGGTCATGTCACCACCCAAGCGCGCGCTGATAAAGTAGCGTTGCTCGTCCTTCTGCGTCAGCTCCTGGCGAATGTGCGCCAAGCCGCCGCTATCGGTCATCCCCTGCCAAAGCAGATTGCCTTTGTAATCGCGCACCGCGACCTGCGCTTGCGCCACCGGCTTGCCCTTATCGAGCGACGTCACCCACACCAGCGACGATTCCGCGCCGTGCTTGAAGTGCGCCACCATATTCGTCACCAGCGCGGCGCTGCTTACGTATGCTGGGCCTTTGCCGAGCGCCAGCCCTGCGCCCAGTTTAGGGCTCGCCAGCTCCACCACGTAGAAACCCGGCTTGCGCAGCGGGATACCGACCACTTCAAACGCCTTGCCGCCGCCCGGCTTGGGCATGGTGAAGCGTTCAAGCTTACCGGCATGAGCATCCAATAGCGGCTTGGCCATATTGCTTGCGTAGAGTTCTTGCGGCTCCCAGCTGTAGCTGCTGCCCATGCGCTTAAGCCAGGCGATCACTTGCTGGTCTTGCTGCTCCGGCGTGGCAGTGTTGTCGTTGACGCGCAGCGACGTGCCGTCAACCTTGGTTCCTGCCACTTGCGCCTCGACGTTGCGCACCGTGACCGGCAGCAGCTTGTCGCCCTTGGCCTCGATGATGCCGAAGCGCGCGGGGAATTTGACCAGCGGCGGTTGCGTATCGGTGCGGATCGCCATCGGGAAGCGGGATTGATTGACCAAGGCGCGGCCTGCATCGTCTTTCAAACCAGCCGGCAGCGCGACGCTCAATTTCGCGTTTTCAGGGAATGGGCCTTTGAAGGTTAGCCATTCAAGGTACTCGCTCTTTTCTTCTTCTTTATCGATTAGCGGCTTGAAGACTTTGCCGCCGGGTGCTGTGATCTTCACGGCCAAGGCGTCGGCGCGTTTGATCGGCGCGCTGAATTGCACGCGCATCGGCAGGAACGGCACGCAGCCGGCGTCCTTGGACAACCTGTCGCAGCTAAAACGCGCCGTGAAATCCGGGCGCGTTTTAAACGACAGCACCTGATCCTCCTTGGTGGCGATGCCGCTATCGGCTTGGATGCCCGCGCCCCACACCAGCGACACCTCGGTCGCCGCAGGCAAATTGCGCTTGCATTGCAGGACGGCGAGCGGCAAGCGTTCCAGCTTCTTGTTATGGATCGCCGTGGTGGCGCGCCACACAACGCCGCGCGCCTTGAAGTACACCGACAGATAGCGCTCGGTGAACGCCTTGCGCAAATCCAGCACCTGCTGGCGTTCCGCGCCTTGCAGCACGCGCACGCCGATCCGCTCGTTGATGCCATCGGCGCGGCACCATGCATGCGCGGCCACCGTTTCATCGCTGGCCGGGCCGTCGAGACCGAGCACGAAAATCTGCTGCTCGTCGATGTAGCCGGAACCGTCGCGCGGCGCGGCGGCTTTCACCACCGGGCCGCCGGTATCAAAGCTGAACTGGCGTATGCCTGCCAGCGGCTTGCCGCTCAAGTCCTTGATATCGTCCTTGAGCGTGAAGCGGCAACTGACGCCGGCCGGCAAGTCGCGTGCAAAATCGTAGCTCCAGTTCTGGCCATCGATCCAGCGGCCCTTGCCCTCTTCCGGGCAATCGACATTGAACGGATCGCCGAGCCGCATATCGCCCAAGGGCACCATCTGCCCATTGAAGCGCGCAGCCACCTGCCGCACACCTTTGACGGTGCCGGAAGGCGAAAACGACGTGACGGACGTATCGGCCAGAACGGCCAGCGGCAAGCTGCAGAACGCAGCCAACGCGATGAGGCGAGACAGGAGGCGCATGCCAACTCCAGGCGCGGATAAAGAATCAGCCCAGTGTTGCGCACGCCTCCTGCAAAGTCAATAACATTAGAAGAAAACCACTTTAGACCAAGTCGAACACGGCCATCGATTCGACGTGCGAGGTGTGCGGGAACATGTTGACCACGCCGGCTTTGTCGAGCTTGTAGCCGGCCACGTTGACCAGCACGTTGGCGTCGCGCGCCAGGGTCGATGGGCTGCACGAGACGTAGACGATGCGCTTCGGCAGGAACTCCGGGTTGGTCTTGCGCAGTTCGCCCAGCGCCAGCGACAGTTCCATCGCGCCGTCGCGCGGCGGGTCGATCAGCATGCGGTCGAACTTGCCGAGGTCGATCAGGTCTTGCGGCGTTACCTCGAACAGGTTGCGGTTGTAGAAGGTGGTCTTGCTATCCAGGCCGTTGGCCTTGGCGTTGCTCAGCGAACGGTCGGTCAGCGCCTGGCTGCCTTCGATGCCGACCACTTCGCGCGCCAGGGTCGCCAGCGGCAAGGTGAAGTTGCCGAGGCCGCAGAACAGGTCGGCCACGCGGTCTTGCGGCTGCACATCCAGCAGGCGCAGCGCCTTGTGCACCAGCACGCGGTTGATGTGGTGGTTCACCTGGGTGAAGTCGACCGGCTTGAACGGCATGCGTACGCCGTATTCGGGCAGCAGGTAGTGCAGCTGCGGCTCCAGCGGGTAGAACGGCGCGGCCGTTTCCGGGCCCTTGGTTTGCAGCCAGAACTGGACTTTGTACTGGTCGGCGAAGGCCTTGATCTTGGTTTCGTCGTCGGCGGTCAGCGCGTCCATGATGCGCAGCACCAGCACGGTGACGTCTTCACCAATCGCCAGCTCGATTTGCGGAATCTGGTTGTACAGCGACAGCGAGCCGATCAGCGCACGCAGCGGCATGAACATGTCCGACACGTGCTTCGGCAAGATCTGGCAGCTCTTGATATCGGCCACGAAGATCGATTTCTTCTCTTTGAAGCCGACCAGCACCGTGCCCTTCTTCTCGACCCAGCGCACCGACAGGCGCGCGCGGTAGCGGTAGCCCCAGGTCGGGCCGTACATCGGGCGCATGATGTTGTCGGCCGTGACTTTGCCGATGTGCCACAGGTTATCTTCCAGCACGCGCTGCTTGATCGCCACCTGCGCGCTCGGCTCGATGTGCTGCATGGAGCAGCCGCCGCAGTAGTCGAAGTGCTCGCACTTCGGCTTGACGCGCATGGCCGATTCGCGGTGCAGCGCGGTCATGCGCGCCGCCTCCCAGTTCTTTTTCTTCTTGAAGGTCTCAAAGCTGACGCGCTCGCCCGGCAAGGCGCCTTCCACGAACACCACTTTACCCGGCGTGCCGTCTTCATTGTCTTGCATGTGGCCGACGCCGCGGGCGTCCATGTCGAGCGATTTGATGTCGATGGTATTTTCTTGCATAGCGTTCAATATTGAATGGCAAAAGGAAGGCGTCGGCACATATGCCGGGCCGATATGATAGCAGAATGGGAAGGGACTACAGCAGGGAATCGCGGACGACGCCGCGCGCAGCCATCGCCCGCTTGAGCTTGACCAGCGCCTCCTGCTGGATCTGGCGCACCCGTTCGCGGGTGACGCCCATTTCCTCGGCCAGCGTTTCCAGCGTGGCCGGGTCGTCGTTGTCGAGACCGAAGCGGCGCATGATAACGATGCGCTGCTTGTCCGGCAGCTTGGTCAGCCAGTCGCGCACCAGCACCGTCATTTCGTGGTGTTCGGCGCGGGCGTCGGGACTATCGTCGGCATCGCCGGGCAGCATGTCCATCAGCGACGATTGCGGATCGTTGTCCAGTGGCGCATCGAGCGAGGTGGCGTGCTCGGACAGCGCCAAAATATCTTGCACCTCTTCCACCGGACGGCCGACCAGCTCGGCGATGTCCTCGGCGGTGGCATCCTTGCCGTTGTGGTGCTGGGCTTCGAGGTGGTATTTGCCGCGCAGGATCTGGTTCAGCTCGCGCACCATGTGCACCGGCAGGCGCACCGTGCGTGCCTGGTTCATGATGGCGCGCTCGATGCTCTGGCGTATCCACCAGGTGGCGTAGGTTGAAAAACGGAAGCCGCGCTCGGGCTCGAACTTGTCGATGGCGCGCATCAGGCCGATGTTGCCTTCCTCGATCATGTCGAGCAGCACCACGCCGCGGTTGATGTAATGCTTGGCGATCGACACCACCAGCCGCAGGTTGTGCTCGATCATGGTCTGGCGCGCGCTGAAATCGCCGGCCTTGGCCAGGGTGGCGTAGTGGACTTCCTGCTGCGCGGTTAAGAGCGGGCGGGTGCCGATCTGGTTCAGGTAGTGCTGGGTGGTGTCGGTGGACAGCTCGGCGGCCAGCACTTTTTTCAGTTCATCGACGCTTTCGAGTACCGCGCCGGCTTCGGGCAGGTCGGCGTCGTCGGCGCCGTCGGTGATGACATCATCACTCCCCTCGTCCCGGAAGTCATCCGGGAGTGCATCATCGTCTATCTGATCGCGCGGGGTAGATGTCATGGTTCAGCTAGCGGTTAGGCAGGAATCGGGACGGGTCTACCGGTTTGCCCTGCTGCCGTATTTCAAAGTGCAGCTTGACGGAGTCGGTATCCGAGTCACCCATTTCCGCAATCATTTGTCCCTTGCTTACGCTCTGCCCTTCCTTGACCAGGATGGTCCGGTTGTGCGCGTAGGCCGACAACAAATTATTACTGTGCTTCACAATAACGAGATTACCATATCCGCGGATGCCGCTACCGGCATACATCACTTTTCCTGCGCCGGCCGCCACGACTTGCTGGCCAGCCTTGCCGGAGATATCCACGCCCTTGTTCTTGCCTTCGTCGAAAGTAGCCACGACCTTGCCGTCAGCCGGCCACACCCAGCTCAGGCTGGCGTCGTCGGCGGCCAGCGCCGGGGCGGCCGGCACGGCAGGCGCCGGCGTCGATGGGCGGGTGACGGCGGCCACGGCCGGTGCAGGCGTGGTTGCTGCCGGGGCAGCGTCCTTGCCGTTGTCGGCGCGCTGCAATTCGGCCAGATTGGCGTCGGTGTACGGTTTCTTCTCGCCTTTCGGACCGGTTTTCTTGGCAACCGGCGGGGTGACCGGCGTTTTATCGGACGGCGGCATGACGATGGCGGCAGTTTCCACGCCGTTGCTCTCCGGCGGCAGCACGCGCAGCACCTGGTCGACCTTGATGTCGTTCGGGTTGGACAGATTGTTCCAGGCCACCAGATCGCGGTAGTTTTGGCCGAATTCCAGCGCAATGCGGATCAGGGTGTCGCCTTTTTTCACGGTGTACAGGCCGCGCTCATCGCGCGCCACTTGCGCCGTTTCGCTCGGAGTGGCCGGCTTGACCGGCGGTGGAATGGTACGGTCGACGACCGGGGCTTGATTAGGAGTGGTACCGCAGGCGCTCAATAAAGCGAGCGCAAAACTCATTACGAGCAGTTTGCTTTTATTCGTCATTCTCATTGTCGTGTCTAGTGGTTCGGGCGTTACACCACGCCCGGGCGCAGCGGCACGAAATGGCAATCTTCCAGCGTCTGGCTGGCCCATTCCGTCTTGCCGATGCGCGTAATCAGTTCCAAGTGCTGCGAGCGCGCGCCCACCGGCGCGACCAAACGGCCGCCGATGGTCAGTTGCTCCAGCAAGGCTTGCGGCACTTCCAGCCCGGCCGCGGCCAGAATGATACCGTCAAATGGAGCCGCTTGCGGCAGCCCAAGCATACCATCTCCGTAGTGCAAACGCAGATTCGGTACCCGCAGCGGCCGCAGATTGGCCTTGGCCAGCTCGTGCAGCGGCTTGATGCGCTCAATCGAATACACCTCCTGCGCCACGCAAGACAGCACCGCCGCCTGGTAGCCGCAGCCGGTGCCGATCTCCAGCACGCGCTTGAGCTGGCCGCCGTTGCGCATCACCTCGATCATGCGGGCGACGATGTAGGGCTGGGAAATAGTTTGGTGGTGGCCGATCGGCAGCGAGGCGTCGACGTAGGCTTGCGGCGCCAGCCCTTCGTCCATGAACATATGGCGCGGCACCGTGTCCATCGCGCCCAGTACCACTTGATCCTTGACGCCCTGCTTGGCAATCCGCTGCACCATGGCGCGCCGCACGGCGTCCGACACCAGCGGATTGGAGCGCGGCGCGGCGGCCGGCGCCGGCTGGGCGCGCTCCATGGCGTAACTATGGGATTTGGACGGCGCCGCCACCGGGCGCGGGGCGGGATACAGGGGCGGCGCGTGGCGCGCAGCGTTTTGCGTAGCAGTTTGCGGTGTTGCCACCGGCGCGAATACCGTTGCCTTTTTGGCCCCCTTGTCTACTACCGAGGACAGCGGCAAAGGAAAGGTACGGTTTTTTTCGGTCATGCCAAGGCCTTTGCCAATGCACTGAGTTGGGAGGTGTGGGTGAGGTCGATTTGCAGCGGGGTGATCGAGGTCTTACCAGCGGCCACGGCATGGAAGTCCGTGCCCTCGCCCGCATCCTTGCACGCCCCCGGCGGGCCGATCCAGTAGATATCCTTGCCGCGCGGATCCTTGGCCTTGATCACCGGCTCGGACTGGTGGCGCCGGCCCAGCCGGGTTGCCGCCACGGCGTTAAGTTGCTCATAAGGACGATTCGGTATATTCACGTTCCACAGACAGGGTCGCGGCAGCGCCTCGTAGTAGCGCTGGATCAGGTCGCGCGCGTGGCGGGCGGCATCGTCGATGTGCTCCCAGCCGTAGGCGCCCTGGGAAAAGGCGATGGCGGGAATGCCGAACAGGAATCCTTCGGTGGCGGCGGCCACGGTGCCGGAGTACAGCGTGTCATCGCCCATATTGGGGCCGTTGTTGATGCCGGACACCACCAGATCCGGCCTGTAGTCGAGTATCGCTGTGAGCGCCACGTGCACGCAATCGCTGGGCGTGCCGTTGACGAAGTAAAAGCCATTGGCGGCGCGCTGCACCGACAGCGGCCGGTCCAGCGACAGGGAGTTCGATGCGCCCGAACGGTTGCTGTCCGGCGCCACCACCACGATCTCCGCGATGGGCGCGAGCGCCTCGGCCAAGGCATTGATACCTGGCGCCAAGTAGCCGTCGTCATTGCTTATCAGGATTCTCATGCAGGAGATTTTACCCGAAGCAATGCCCTTGCTGCGCATAGCAACCGCGCGGAAAACATATTAATTTTTATCAACGAGACGGCGTGTGCGGCGTGGCCAGGTGCAGCTCCAGCGCCAGCAATTCATCCGCGCTGCGCGACCAGAGGCCGTTGGCTGAATTCTGCGGCCGCCCTCGCCCGGCCGAGCGCACCAGGGCATCGCCATAATCATCCATGGACGCGTTCTGGTGCAGCTCGTGCATGGGCGGCAATTCGCCGGCCGGCACGCCCAGTTGCAGTTGCACGTCCAACAACTGTTCGCGGGCGCGGCGGGTTTCCGGGTGATCCGGCCCCAGCCGCCGCAGGTGGGCGTGCAGCACCGCTTCCAGCAGGCTGCGGGCGGCCTCCAATTCCTCCATATGCAACAAAGTGCGGGCCAGCGCGGCCTTGCTGCGCAGCGTGTCGGCATGCTCGGCGCCCAGCAAGCGCTTGCGCGCGGCGAGGACTTGCTCTTGCACGCTGCGGGCGTGTTCGGCGTCGCCGCGTTGCAGCAGCAACTCGGCGCGGGCGGCCTTGGCGGACAGGGTTACCAGATGGTCGGCGCCGAGCAGCTTCATATAAGTATCGATGACGGCGTCTTGCACCGCCAGCGCCTCGGCCAGCCGGCCTTGCTGCCCCATGGTGACAGCGAGGTTGCTACGCGCCGCCAGCGTATCGAAATGCTCGGAGCCCAGCTGGCGCTCGCGCGCGTCGACCACGCATTCCTCGAGAAATTGCGCCTCCTCCAGCTTGCCCTGCTGGCGCAGCGCGGCGGCCATGCTGGTCTTGCTGGCCAAAGTGTCAGGGTGATCCTCGCCCAAACTGCGCTGGCGCAAGGCGAGGCTTTCCTCGAAACAGGCCAGCGCCTGGCGCAGCTTGCCCTCGCGCCGGTATAAATCGCCCAACTGGTTGAGGTCGCGCGCCAACGGTTGCGGCACTGCCCGCGCCGCGCCGCCCCCTTCCGACACCAGGCGGCGCGCCTCATTGATCGAGGTCAGCAAGTGGATTTCGCGGTGGGACTGCCACGGGAAATAGCCGGGCGCCAGCCACGCGAGGAAGGCCTCGAAAGTACGCGTCAGCGAGAAGCGGTCGCCGCCCTGGTCGAGCCGCACCGCCACTTGTTCGCCATAGGCAAAGGTGCGGGTCTGCTGCAGCTGCACCTCGTCGAAATAGCTTTCCAGCGAGACTTTCTGCATGCCGTAGCAGTCGCGGATCAACTCTTCAAAACTGGGCTGATAGCCGAGAATGTGCTGGCGCTCGTCGCCGCGCCGCCAATGGGAGCGCTGGATGCTGTCGCCCATCTCTATGCGCGATGGCAGGGGATAGACCAGCAGCGGCCGCTGCTCATCTTCGTGGCTGCGGCGGTAAGTGGTGGCGCGGGTGACCAGCGCTTGCACGCCCTCCAGGCTCTGCCGGTTTGGCGTGAACACTACCACCAGCTTGCGCGGCAGCAAGGTCGTGCAGATGCCGGCGCTGTCGCTGCGGCCGGTGCGCGAGTCGACCAGCACGTAGCGGAAGTGGCGCGACAGCCGGTCGGCAAAGCAGCGGAACAAGGCTGGGCAGGTGTAGAACAAGTCTTCCCAGCGCAGCGCGGCCAGGCGCTCGCCGTAGCTGTCGTCGCAGCGGCCGGCGCGCATCAGGTAGAGCTGGCTGCTTTGATCGACCCGGCTGACATATTGCTCCCAGCCAACAGCCTCCAGCACCTCGTGCGCCAGCGCTTCGTCGTCCACCGCCGCGCCGCCGCTGCGCGGGCGTTGCAGCCGCTCGCGGCAGGCCTCGAATAATTCCAGCACGCCGGGTTTGGCCTCCTGATGCTGGTCGGGAAAATAGTGGTGCAGCCCCGGCGCCTCCAAATCCCAGTCGATCATCAGCACCGGCGTGGTGGCGTTCTGCTGGCGCGCCAGCAGCACTGCTATATTAGACAGCGCCATCGTGCGCCCCGTCCCACCTTTATAAGAATAGAAAGTAATCACTTCACCGCTGGTGCTGAGCGGCGGCAGGGTCAATGGATTGAGTTCCATGGCAAACCTTTATCGTGGGAAATGTGGAGGAGGAATGACGCGCCATTCGGGCGGGATTTCCGGCATCACGAAACGACCGCAATCGTGCCCCGGCGGCGTGCTATGTTTTAGACAGTGGTAATGCTCGGCAATGCGGTGGACGATTTTTTCTATGTCCGGCAGAAACTCTGGATTGGTTTTCAAGTCGCCGCTGGCCAGCGTATAGCGCGAGAAATCCACGTACATGCCCGGCCCGGCAATTTGCGGCGGCAGACCGTTCGGGTGGCGGGTCATGATGACGGGGATGATCAGGTGGCTGGGCAGCGTGTACCACTGTTTGCGCTCGTGCTCGATAAGTTGCATGGCTGCAAACTCGCGGCGGGTGTAGCCGTGGGCCTCGTACTTTGGTGTATAAATAGCAATCATGCAGACGCTTTCGCACAAGGCGCGCGCGATCTTCTCGTCGAGGTCGTCCCCGCCCCCGAGTTGCTCGCTATCAACAAATAGCTCCTCTTCATTATCAAAGTGGGGTTCGAGATAGCACTTCAAGGCATCGACCAGGTCGTCCTTGAATTTGCTCATGTAAGCATGCTGGCCATGTGCATAACTGAAAAAGCAGCCGTGACGGATAGTCATGACATCCTCCCTGCGTTTAACCAACTCTAACAAGCCTTAATGCAGAGACTTTGAGCTAGCACAAACGTGCGCCAGACCGAAGTTTGCGCAAACGGCTGGCAGTTTCAGGTAAGATAAAAATATAACGACCGTACTTTTTTTATAATCAAGGAGACGCACATGAAAGCTGTCGTATGCGAAGCGTGGGGATTGCCGGACACGCTAAAAGTGAAAGAATTGCAAGATCTGGAACCCGCCCCAGGACAGGTAGTAATCGATGTACAAGCCGCCGGGGTGAACTTCCCGGACGTATTAATCGTGCAAGGAAAGTATCAGTTCAAGCCCGAACTGCCCTTCGTTCCCGGCAGCGAAGTGGCCGGCATCATCCGCTCGGTTGCTGCTGATGTGACAACTTTTAAAGCTGGCGACAAAGTCATCGCCTTTGTTCCGACCGGTGGTTTTGGGCAGCAATTGTTAGCTCCCTTACAAGCCCTGATCCCGATGCCACCGGGTATGGATTTCGAGACTGCGGCAGCCATCACCCTCACCTACGGCACCTCGTATCACGCGATTGTGAACCGTGCCAAGCTAGAAAATAGTGAGAACATGCTAATTCTTGGCGCAGCCGGAGGGGTAGGCCTGGCGGCGATTGAGATCGGAAAAGCCCTTGGAGCCCGCATTATTGCTTGTGCTTCGAGCGACGAGAAGCTGGAAGTGTGCCGACAGCACGGCGCCGACGTGCTGATCAACTACAGCAAGGAAGATTTGCGCGAGGCGGTCAAGGCGGCCACCGGCGGCAAAGGCCCGGACGTTATTTACGACCCGGTCGGCGGCGAATATACCGAGCCGGCATTCCGTTCAATTGCGTGGGGAGGACGTCACCTGGTGGTGGGATTCGCCAACGGCGACATCCCGAAAATGCCGCTCAATTTGACCCTGCTCAAAGGTGCGTCATTGATGGGCGTCTTTTGGGGCGAGTTCACCAAGCGTGATCCAAAAGGCAACGCGGCCAATATGCGCCAGCTCTTGCAATGGTTGCATGAAGGCAAAATCAAGCCGCACATTTCGGGACGCTACAGACTCGAAGAAGCGCCCCAAGCCCTAAACGATATGGCGTCGCGACGGGTTACCGGCAAGATTGTAGTGTTGCCACAAAGTGATTGTTGAGCATGCTTTCACCCCGCACGGCGATATGCTGCGGGGTCTGACCCCGTACGGGGTCAGACCCCTCTGGCAGTGGGGTTTCACTACCGAAAGTTACTGATCGGAATTCTTATTTTTGAAGAATTCGATCACTACTTCTTGCTCCCGGGTACGTTTGAAGGACGGCAGGCTTTGCCAAATCCGCTTGCCGTAGGGCTTGGAAATCACCCGAGGATCGCACAGCATCAGCACGCCGCGGTCTTTTTCGTCGCGGATCAGGCGGCCGGCGCCCTGCTTCAGATTGATGATTGCTTCAGGCAGGGTGTGGCTCATGAAGCCGTTTTTGCCCTGTTTTTCCATTACTTCGATGCGTGCCGCCAGCACCGGATCATCGGGCGGCGCAAACGGAAGCTTGTCGATAATCACTAAAGACAGCGCATCGCCGCGCACGTCGACACCTTCCCAGAAGCTTTGCGAGCCGATCAGCACGCCATTCCCAGCTTTACGGAACTGATCCAGCAGCTCGGTGCGGCCTTTATCGCCCTGCACGAACAGCGGGAATGGCAGGTTGCGCTTCTCAAATTCATCGCGCAAGCGCTCGGCCGCACGCTTCACGGCGCGCAAAGTCGTGCACAAAAGGAAAGTTTTCCCGCCCGCTGCCTCGATCACCGGCAGCGCGAGATCCAGCACGGCGTCCGTGTAGCCGAAGGAATTCGGATCCGGCAAGCCGGTCGGCACGTACAAAATGCCCTGCTCCTCGTAATTGAACGGACTCGGCCATGACATCGATGGCTCGTTGCCCAAGCCCATTTGCTCGGAGAAATGGCTGAAGTCGTTCTTCACCGCCAGCGTTGCCGAGGTGAAGATCCAGCTGCGCGGCACGCCTTCGCGCTGGCCGTTGAAGATCGGCGCAATCGACAGCGGCGTCTTGTGCAGCTGCAAGGATGAAGCATAGGCCTCGACCCAGAACACGGCTTCCTCGCCCTTGGCGACCTTGGCTTTCGGATCGAATTTCCAGGCAGCCAGCCGGCCCACGAGGTCAACACCGCGCTGGCGGCATTGTTCCAGCGTTTCCGCCCGTTCGGCTTGCTTTTCCAGCACTTCCATCATGCCGTCCAGCTCGTCTTTCAACGTTTCCAGCGCCGGGAAGAAGTCGCTCGACGGCGCGATTTGCGGCAGGGACAGGCGCACGATGTCCTGCGGGAAAGTCAGGCGCAGGTCGCGCGCGGCTTTTTCGACCACGGTAACAACCTTGCCCCAGTCGGCGCCATCGCGCGCGTTCGACAAGCCCTCGGCCAGCACGTCGCGGCACAGTTCCAGCACCTGCGAGGTGGAGAACGTGTCGCCGAAGAACAAGGTGGCGGTATCCGGCAGCTGGTGCGCCTCGTCGAAGATAATCGTGTTGGCCGACGGCAGCAACTCGGTAATCCCGGAATCCTTCAGCGCCACGTCGGCGAAGAACAGGTGGTGGTTGACCACCACCACGTCCGCCTGCTGCGCTTCCTTGCGCGCCTTCATGACGAAGCAGTCCTGGTAGTACTGGCATTCCGTGCCCATGCAATTGTCGCGGGTCGAGGTCACCAGATTCCAGATCAGCGCATTTTCCGGCACCCGCGCCAGCTCGGCCTTGTCGCCGGTCTTGGTCATTTTCAGGAAACGCGAGATTTCGCGCAGGTAGCCGACGTCGTCACGCGAGGTCATGCGGCCGTTCTGCAGCGTACGCTCCAGATGGTAGTGGCACAGATAATTCGAGCGCCCTTTCAGCAGCGCCACCGACACCGGCGCCTGCAAAGCCGCGCGCACGGTCGGGATGTCGCGCAGGAACAATTGATCCTGCAAGTTCTTGGTTCCGGTCGAGACGATGGTTTTGCCGCCCCACATCAGCGCCGGCACCAGATACGCAAAAGTTTTACCCGTACCCGTGCCCGCCTCGGCAATCAGCGTAGTTTGCGAGGCGATGGCCGAAGCAATCGCCTTGGCCATCTCGGTCTGCGAGCGGCGCGGGCGAAAGTCGCCCACGGCCGGCCCCAGCGGCCCGCCAGCCCCAAACAGGCGCTCGACCTCGGAATCGTACTTGCCGGGAGGCTGTTCAGGTGTGGCGCCGATAACGGCAGGGATGGCGTCAGGCGCGGGTGGCAGGTGTTCGGTCAAAATAAGTAGTGTGCGTTACGCCGGAACGTCAGGCACAAGTTGCATTTTCAGCAGAGTAATGTGGTCTTTCAGCTGCAGTTTGCGCTTCTTCAAGCGGCGCAGTTGCAGTTGGTCGTGGTGTCCGTCCAGCGTGAGCATATCGATTACCGCGTCCAGATCGCGGTGTTCGACGTCAAGTTCGATTAAACGACGTTGGATATCTTGTACATCAGCCATATTTTTCAATCAAATAGTTTCACTGGAACAACACCGACGTTGCGAACCCGTTGCGCACGAACTGCGACACGGTGCATAGTTTAATCTACGGCGCGTCAGCCGCCAACAGAATGATCGCTCACCCGCCGTTCAGGATACAGTACCGACTATGAGCGCCTATAAAATCGAGGCCGGAACCGCCCAGCACATCGGCAGCCGGTCACAACAAAACGACCGGGTGGCCCTGTACACGGCCGCCCAAGCCCCGGGCTACGTGATGGCAGTGCTGGCCGACGGCAATCACAGCCCCATCGCCGCCGACCAGGTGCTGTTGACCAGCAAGCACTTGTTCGACGAGTACCGCGTCGGCGACACCGCCAACCTGCCCCGCCTGCAAGAACTGCTGCGCAATATCGCGCAAGAGGTGCACCAGGTGATCACCATGAATCCGCTGTCGGCCACGGCCGAGCCGCAAAGCGCGGTCGCCCTGCTGGTGCTGACGCCGCAAGCGCAAGCCGTCTGGGCCCACGTCGGCGACGCCCGCATCTACCGTTTCAGCGGCGAAAGCTGCGCCATGCGCACCAATGACAGCGCCTACGTCGAACACCTCACCAATCACGACAAGCTGCCGCCGGAAGCGGCCAGGAAACATCGCGGCTCGCGCCTGCTCAACAACGTGCTGGGCAATAGTTTGAAGGAACCATTCATTACGGTCGGCCACCACGAGGGCTTGCAGGCCGGCGATGCGCTAATGCTGTGCTCGGACGGCTTGTGGCAGTTGTTCCGCCCCGAAGAATTGGCGGCGGCGGTGGCGCGCAACACGCCAAGACTAGCGGCCGAACGCCTGATCGGCAAGGCCGGCGAACGGGCGCAGGGCAAAGGCGATAATTGCTCGATGGCGATCATCAAGCTGGTCGCCCCGCCGCAGGAGGCGCCCGGCTACACCGTCGAGAAGATGCGCCGGGCCGTGTAATTACTTGGCCGGCGCCGGCTGGGCCTCGGCCTTTTTCTTGTCGGCTTCAGCGCGCGCGGCAGCTTTTTCCGCCTTGGCGGCGTTTTCCGCTTTGCGGCGTTCGACTTCGGCCTGGCGGCGCTCGGATTCGGCTTTTTTCTTCTCGAACGCTTCGACATTGGCGGCGCGCTTGGCGGCGCCGGCGGCAGCTTCCTGTTCCAAGCGCTTGAGCTTGGCTTCATGCTCGGCTTCGCGGTCGGCCACGCGCGGGCCGGTCGGTGCCTTCGGCGGCTCCTTTTCTTCGTGCGGCGGCTTCGGCGGCTGGGCGGCGCGCAGCGCGGCCTCCTCCGCATCCTTGCGGGCGCGTTCGGCCAGATCGGCATCGCGCTTGGCGACCGAGTCGGCACGCTTGAAATGCTGCGCGTCGACCTCAGTGGCGCGCAAGGCGGCCAGCGCCACGCGGCGTTTTTCCTTGGCCTTGTCCAGGCAGTTGTTGACGAAGAACTTGGTCGAGCATTCGCGCTCGCTGGCAGCGAATTCCTCGTGGACGGCGGCGCGATCCTGGGCCACCTTGATCAAGGCGGCGTTGGCCTGCTCGACCGAGGTGACGTTCTGCGCCTGCGCGTTGACAACCAGCGCGCCCAGCAATGCGATCAGTGCTTTCATTTTCTAATCCAATTACGACAGCGATGCGGCCGCGCCGCGCTGCTGCCGGTTCATGTATTCCTGCGACTGCATCTCGACGATGCGCGACACGGTGCGGTGGAATTCGTTGGCCATGGCGCCGGTGGTGTACAGCTCTTCCGGCTCCACTTCGGCCGACATCAGCAGTTTCACGCCCTGGTCGTAGAACACGTCAATCAGCCAGGTGAAGCGGCGCGCTTCCGACGACATCGCCGCCGACATCATCGGTACACCGGACAATATCACGGTATGGAAACGGCTGGCGATTTCCAGATAATCGTTCTGCGAGCGCGGGCCGCCGCACAGGGTGTTGAAGTCGAACCAGATGATGGTGCCGGCGCGGCGCAGGGCGCGGATTTCGCGCGCCTCGATGCGGATCACCGGGTCTTCGTCGGCGGTTTCGGCCACGCTGGCGTAGGCGTCGCGCAGCGCCTTGTCGGTCTCGGCGTTGAGCGGCGTGTAGTAGGCCTCGACCTGCTCCAGCGCGCGGCCGCGGTAGTCGATGCCGGCGTCGATGTTCATCACGTCCAGCTTTTCGTACAGCAGCGCGATGGTCGGCAGGATGCGGTCGCGGTGCAGGCCGTCCGGGTACAGCAGGTTCGGATCGTAGTTCGAGGTCATGATGAAGGACACGCCATTATCGAACAGCGCCTTCAGCAGGTTGTACATGATCATGGCGTCGGCCACGTCCGAGATGTGGAATTCGTCGAAACAGATCAAACGGTACTTTTTGGCGACGCGCTTGGCCACTTCATCGAGCGGGTCAGCCACGCCGCGCAGCTCGTCCAGCTGGCGGTGCACGTCGCGCATGAATTCGTGGAAGTGCAGGCGCGTCTTGCGCACCAGCGGCACCACCGAGAAGAAGCTGTCCATCAAGAACGACTTGCCACGGCCCACGCCGCCCCACATATACACGCCCTTCGGCACCGCCGGGCGGTTGATCAGGCGCTTGAAGGTGCTGGAACGCTGGCCCTTGTACTCCACCCATTCGTCGTAGCATTGCTGCAGACGGGTGATGGCGCGCTGCTGGGCCTCGTCGGGCTTGTAGCCGCGCTGCGACAGCGCGTTGTGGTAGTACTCTTGGACGTTCATAGTATTCAATCTGCACAAACAAAAATGGCGGGCCATGACGGCCCGCCCTTACTTCAGCTCAAACGAGCTTAGAAGTTCAGCGTACGCTTGTCGATAGCCAGCGCTGCTTCTTTGGTTGCTTCCGACAGCGATGGGTGAGCGTGGCAGATACGCGCGATGTCTTCAGCCGATGCCTTGAACTCCATTGCCACCACGGCTTCCGAAATCAGTTCCGAAGCCATCGGGCCGATGATGTGCACGCCCAGGATTTCGTCGGTGGTCGCGTCAGCCAGGAACTTGACCATGCCCGAGGTATCGCCCAGCGCGCGTGCGCGGCCGTTGGCCAGGAATGGGAAGGTGCCGGCCTTGTACGCTACGCCGTCGGCCTTCAGTTGCTGTTCGGTGCGGCCTACCCACGCGATTTCCGGCGAGGTGTAGATCACCCAAGGGATGGTCGCGAAGTTGGTGTGACCGTGCTGGCCAGCCATGCGCTCGGCAACGGCAACGCCCTCTTCTTCCGCTTTGTGCGCCAGCATCGGGCCGCGCACCACGTCGCCAATTGCCCATACGCCTGGCAGGTTGGTCTTGCAGTCGTCGTCGACGGCCACGAAGCCGCGCTCGTCCAGCGCCAGGCCCACTTTGTCAGCAGCCAGGCCGTTGGTGTTCGGGGTACGGCCGATCGAGACGATCAGCTTGTCGAACACGGCGGTGTTGGCTTCGCCCTTGGCGTTGTCGTATTCCACGGTGACGTTGTTGTCGCCCTTGGTGACTTTGTTGATCTTGCAGCCCAGGTTGATGCTCAGGCCTTGCTTGGTGAACAGCTTGTTGGCTTCCTTGGCGATCTGCTCGTCGACAGCGCCCAGGAAGGTTGGCAGGCCTTCCAGCACGGTCACTTCCGCACCCAGGCGACGCCATACCGAACCCATTTCCAGGCCGATCACGCCGGCGCCGATCACGCCCAGCTTTTTCGGCACGTCGCCGATGGCCAGTGCGCCTTCGTTCGACAGGATCAGTTTCTCGTCGAACTCTGCACCCGGCAGCGCGCGGGCGTTGGAGCCGGTGGCGATGATCACTTGCTTGGCGCTGATGCTCTCGTTGGCAGGCGCCGAGATCACCAGCGGGTAGCCTTCAGCGGTAGCGGCGCCAGCGAAGGCGGCGCGGCCGTGGAAGAAGGTCACTTTGTTTTTCTTGAACAGGAACAGGATACCGTCGTTGTTTTGCTTCACAACGCTGTCTTTGCGCTTGAGCATTTGCGGCAGGTTCAGCGACAGGCCGGCAACATCAATGCCGTGATCCTTGAACGCGTGACCAGCGTGCTCGTAGTGTTCCGACGATTGCAGCAGCGCTTTCGATGGGATGCAGCCGACGTTGGTGCAAGTGCCGCCCGGTGCTGGGCCGCCCTTTTCATTTTCCCATGCGTCTACGCAAGCAACCGAGAAACCCAGCTGTGCAGCGCGGATAGCGGCGATGTAACCGCCAGGACCGGCGCCGATAACTACTACGTCAAATTGTTTACTCATTTTTTAATTTCCAATCAGTTCGTCTTCTGGAACGAAGATCCACAACAGAATGTATATCGCGAGGCCAAAGCCAAACGTGATCACGAACAGCACGAACAACAAGCGCCAGATCCAGGAATCGACACCGGTGATGCGGCCAAGTCCGCCGCACACGCCGCCTAGCCAGCGGTCGCTGCGCGAACGGCGCAAACGGGTGATGTCGTTGGAGATGGATGGCGCTTCGTTGTTCAGCAAACGGGCCTTGGCCGCCGCGAACTCTTCATCCGACAGCGCTCCGGCCTGGTGCAGTTCATGCAAACGCTTGATCTCTTCAGCAACGCTCATTCATGATCCTCTTGAGAATTCTCCGGGCCCAGACGGGCCCGGAGTCAAACAAGAATTACAGGTCCAGCAGCAGGCGTGCAGGATCTTCCAGCGCTTCCTTCATGGCCACCAGGCCCAGCACGGCTTCGCGGCCGTCGATGATACGGTGGTCGTAGGACATCGCCAGGTAGTTCATCGGACGAACAACGATCTGGCCGTTTTCAACCACGGCGCGGTCTTTGGTCGCGTGCACGCCCAGGATCGCCGATTGTGGTGGGTTGATGATCGGGGTCGACAGCATCGAGCCGAAGGTGCCGCCGTTCGAGATCGAGAAGGTACCGCCGGTCAGGTCGTCCAGGGTCAGCTTGCCTTCCTTGGCTTTGGCGCCGAATTCGCCGATTTTCTTCTCGATTTCAGCGATCGACATTTGGTCGGCGTTGCGCAGGATAGGCACTACCAGGCCGCGTGGCGAACCGACAGCGATACCGATGTCGAAGTAGCCGTGGTAGACGATGTCGTTGCCATCAACCGAAGCGTTCAGGATTGGGTATTTCTTCAGCGCGGCAACAGCAGCTTTGACGAAGAACGACATGAAGCCCAGCTTGACGCCGTGCTCTTTTTCGAACTTGTCTTTGTACTTGTTGCGCAGGTCCATGACCGGAGCCATGTTCACTTCGTTGAAGGTGGTCAGGATGGCGTTGGTCGATTGCGATTGCACCAGGCGCTCAGCGATACGGGCACGCAGGCGGCTCATTGGCACGCGCTCTTCTGGACGGTCGCCCAGGTTGGCAGCGGCTGGAGCGGCAACTTGTGCCAGTGCTGGCTTGGCAGCTGGAGCAGCCAGTGGCGCAACGGCTGGAGTCGATGGAGCCGAAGCGGCCAGGGCGTCGCCCTTGGTCACGCGGCCATCTTTGCCCGAACCGGCAACGTCGCCAGCCGACAGGCCTTTTTCCGACAGGATCTTGGCGGCGGCTGGCATGGCCACGTCGCCTTTGTTGCCACCGGCAGCGGCTGCTGGAGCAGCAGCGGCAGGTGCAGCGGCGGCTGGAGCAGCGGCAGCAGCTGGAGCGGCAGCAACAGCAGCGCCACCTTCGGTATCGATAATCGCGATCACTTCGTCAGCAACAACGGTGCTGCCGTCGCCCTTGATGATCTGCACCAGGGTACCGGCGGCCGGTGCTGGCAGTTCCAGAACCACTTTGTCGGTTTCGATATCGATCAGGTTTTCGTCGCGGGCGATGGTGTCGCCGATTTTTTTATGCCAGGTCAGCATGGTTGCTTCTGCGACCGATTCCGACAGCTGAGGAACTTTGACTTCGATTTGTGCCATGAAAAAACTCCGTATATTTTGTTTTTGCGGCGCCCCGCCGCGTAGCAGCAGAGCGCTCCGTTCAATGTGGTGCGACGATTACTTGGTCAGGATGAAACCCTTGAGCTTCGAGAACGCGGTTTCCAGCAGCTCTTTCTGTTGAGCGTAGTGCTTGTCGTAGTAACCGACGGCTGGCGATGCCGATGCTGGACGGCCGGCGTAGGCCAGGCGCTGGCCAGCTTCCATGCTCTCGAAGAGGTTGTGCTGAATCTGGAACCATGGGCCCTGATTCTGCGGTTCGTCCTGCGCCCACACCACTTCGGCCAGCGATGGGAACTTTTTCAGTTCGGCAGCGAAGGCTTTGTGCGGGAACGGATACAGCTGCTCAATACGCACGATGGCGGTATCGGTCTGGCCGCGGGTCTTGCGTGCGTTGACCAGGTCGTAGTAGACCTTGCCCGAGCAAGCGATCACGCGTTTCACTTTCTTGGCGTCGATCTTCTCGTCCACTTCACCGATCACGGTCTGGAACGCGCCCTTGGCCAATTCGGTCAGCGGCGAGCCTGCGTCTTTGTTACGCAGCAGCGATTTCGGGGTCATGATGACCAGCGGCTTGCGGAACTGGCGCACCATCTGGCGACGCAGAACGTGGAAGATCTGCGATGCAGTGGTCGGCTGCACAACTTGCATATTGTTGTCAGCGCACAGTTGCAGGAAGCGCTCTGGACGTGCCGACGAGTGCTCTGGGCCTTGGCCTTCGTAGCCGTGCGGCAGCATCATGACCAGGCCGGAAGCGCGGCCCCACTTCACTTCGCCGGAGCTGATGAATTGGTCGATTACCACTTGGGCGCCGTTGACGAAGTCGCCGAACTGGGCTTCCCAGATGGTCAGGGTGTTAGGTTCTGCGGTCGAGTAGCCGTATTCGAAGCCCAGCACTGCCTCTTCCGACAGCACGGAGTCGATCACGGTGAACGGTGCCTGGCCTTCAGCGATGTTTTGCAGTGGCACGTAGGTGCCGGCATCCCAACGCTCGCGGTTCTGGTCGTGCAGCACGGCGTGACGGTGGGTGAAGGTGCCGCGGCCGGCATCTTGACCGGTCAGGCGGATGGCGTAGCCCGACGATACCAGCGACGCGAAGCCCAGGTGTTCGCCCATGCCCCAGTCCAGGTTCATTTCGCCGCGGCCCATGGCAGCGCGGTCGGCCAGTACTTTTTCAACCAGCGAGTGAACCTTGAAGCCTTCCGGCACGGTGGTGATGCGGCCGGCCAGACGTTTCAGTTCGGTCATCGGCACAGCGGTGTCGGCAGCGTCAGTCCATTTCTTGTTCAGGAACGGCAGCCAGTCAACGGCGTACTTGTTCTTGAAGTTCGAGATGACTGGATCCACGGTGTGCTTACCGGCATCCATGGCGTCGCGGTAGGCTGCTTGCATTTGCTCGCCGCCGTCGGCTGGGATGACGTTTTGCGCGGTCAGCTTGTCCGCGTACAGTTTGCGGGTGCCTGGGTGCTTGCCGATTTTCTTGTACATCAGCGGCTGGGTCAGCGCCGGGGTGTCTTGCTCGTTGTGGCCCAGTTTGCGGAAGCAGATGATGTCAACCACGATGTCCTTGCCGAACTGCGCGCGGTAGTCCATCGCGATTTGCGATGCCAGCACGGCGGCTTCAGGATCGTCGGCGTTCACGTGCAGCACTGGTGCTTCGATCATCTTGACGACGTCCGAGCAGTAGATGGTCGAACGTGCATCGCGCGGGTCGGAGGTGGTGAAACCGATCTGGTTGTTGATGACGATGTGCACGGTACCGCCGGTGCCGTAGCCACGGGTCTGCGCCAGATTCAGGGTTTCCATCACAACGCCCTGGCCTGCGAAGGCGGCGTCGCCGTGGACCAGAATTGGCAGAACTTGCTTGCCTGCCGGGTCGCCGCGGCGATCCATACGGGCTTTGACCGAACCTTCAACCACTGGGTTGACGATTTCCAGGTGCGATGGGTTGAACGCCAGCGACAGGTGAACTGGACCGCCAACGGTCGAGATGTCCGACGAGAAGCCTTGGTGGTATTTCACGTCACCAGCTGGCAGGTCGTCGCCGTGCTTGCCTTCGAATTCTTCGAACAGGTCTTTTGGCGCCTTGCCCAGGGTGTTGACCAGCACGTTCAGACGGCCGCGGTGAGCCATACCGATCACGATCTCTTGCACGCCTTTTTCACCGGCGCGCTGGATGATCTCGTCGATCGACGCGATGAAGGTCTCGCCGCCTTCCAGCGAAAATCGTTTTTGACCCACATACTTGGTGTGGAGGTAGCGTTCCAGGCCTTCTGCAGCGGTCAGACGCTCCAGGATGTGTTTTTTCTTCTCGGCGGTGAAGGTCGGGGTCGAGCGGATCGACTCCAGACGCTCTTGCAGCCAGCGCTTTTCGGCTGGGTCCGAGATGTACATGTATTCTGCGCCGATCGAACGGGTGTAGGTGTCGCGCAGGAAGTTCAGCAGGTCGCGCAGGGTCGCGGTCTCTGGGCCGAAATAGGTGTTGCTGACGTTGAACACGGTGTCCATGTCGGCATCGGTGAAGCCGTAGAAGCTAGGCTCCAGCTCAGGAATGCTTGGACGTTCCTGGCGCTGCAGCGGGTCCAGATTGGCCCAGCGGGAACCCAGGTAGCGGTAAGCGGCGATCAGCTGGGTAACGGCAACGCGTTTGCGGCCCATTTCGGCGTCGGCCGAGGCGCTCACGGTGCGGATTGGGCCGGCTTTCGCGCGTTCGGCGAAGGAGGCGATGACGGAAGCGTGGGCCACGTCTGGTTTGTTGGTGCCGTCGACTGCCGGTACGTGCTGCATGGCGTCGAAGTAAGCGCGCCAGTTGTCTGGGACGGAGCCTGGATTGTTCAGATACGCTTCGTACAGTTCTTCAACGTACGGGGCGTTCCCACCAAACAGGTAGGAGTTGGACGTGTATTGTTGCATCATTCTTGCTCACCTTTCTTCGCGCTTCGCGAGGAATTAGCGGGTTAATCTAACCTTCCGCGACACGGCCTGACCGGTTAGCGGATTGCACATCAAGTTGTGGGGGAAGGGCTATTTGTTCAGTGTTACCTAAAACGGGCCATTCAGCATAGCACCGGTATTGTATCTCAACAATCATTTGCGCGACAAAATCACGGTAAATCTTTCAGCATTAATTTTAACTTAAGCCGCATGGACGCTTGGTTTGCGCTTAATGTTTTCAAATATTTAACGGCTTTTTCGACTAAACCACATCAGCAATAAGTCCAGCATGGGGGGCAAGGCTGATGACATATGTTGACGAAAAGTGCACATGCCGTACATCTCCATTCGGATGGGGTGTAACCAGTGAGCAACGTGGCCAGCCTGCCTGCTGCGGCGACGAAGTGTTACACTGCGCCGTCGTTGTTCACCGCCTCATCCCATGCACACCCTTGAGCAGTTGCGCAGCGGCGCACTGGCAGGCATCACGCGCCTGACCTTGCGCTGCGGCCTCACCGAATTCCCGCGCGAGATTTACGCGCTGGCCGATAGGCTGGAAATTCTCGACCTGTCCGGCAATGCGCTGACGTCGCTGCCGGATGACCTGCCGCGCTTGCACAAGCTGCGCATCATCTTTTGCTCGGATAACCAGTTCACTGAACTGCCGGCGGTACTCGGCGCCTGCCCTTCGCTGACGATGGTCGGCTTCAAAGCCAACCAAATTCGGCACGTGCCTGCCGCCGCCCTGCCGGCCGCGCTACGCTGGCTGGTGCTAACCGATAACGACATCGAAGAGCTGCCAGCCGCGCTGGGCGAACGCCCTTTGCTGCAAAAGCTGATGCTGGCCGGGAACCGCCTGCGCGCCCTGCCAGAATCAATGGCGCAGCTACACAAACTGGAACTGCTGCGCATCGCATCCAATCAGCTGGAGGCGCTGCCGCCGTGGCTGCTGTCGCTGCCGCGCCTGACGTGGCTGGCCTATGCTGGCAACCCGCTGTGCGAGCAACTGGAAGACACGCTGGTTCACACGCCATCGGCTACCATCCGCTGGCCCGAACTGACGCTGGGCGACAAGCTGGGCGAAGGCGCCTCCGGCGTGATCTACCGCGCCGACTGGCGCGGCCAGCACATCGCGGCCAAACTCTTCAAAGGCGCGATGACCAGCGACGGCTCACCGCTCAGCGAAATGGCCGCCTGCCTCGGCGCTGGCGCGCATCCTAACCTGATCCCGGTGCTGGGCCACATTGAAGACCACCCAGAAGGTGCGCACGGCCTGGCCATGGCGCTGATCTCGCCGGACTTCCACAACCTCGCCGGCCCGCCGAGCCTGGGCAGCTGCACGCGCGACATCTACAAGGACAGCAAGCGTTTCAATCTGGACGCCATGTTGTCGATCGCGCGCGGCATCGCTTCGGCCGCAGCGCAATTGCACTCGCACGGCATTATGCACGGCGACCTATACGGCCACAACGTCCTGCACGACGACCACGGCCACACGCTGCTGGGCGACTTCGGCGCCGCCTCGTTCTACGATCCGGCCGGGCCGCATGCCGCCGCGCTGCAAACACTGGAAGTCCGCGCCTTCGGCAACCTGCTGGAAGAACTGCTGGATCGCTGCGACACGCCCCTGCCACGCCTGCGCCAACTGCAAGCCGACTGCCAGCAAGGCAGCCCGCGTTTCAGCGACATCAAAGAACAGCTAGACAATCCATTCTAGATATTTTATTCTACATCCATGAGCACCTTACCGAAACCAACTGCCGCCGAACTGGAAATGCTGCGCCTGCTATTCGCGCTCGGCCCAGCGACTGCGCGGCAAGTGCACGAAGCGGCGCTGGAAACGCGTCCCGACACCAGCTACGCCAACGTCCTGCGCGTGCTGCAAGTGATGCACACCAAAGGCCTGCTGAAACGCGACGAAAGCCAGCGCGCCCACATCTACGCGCCGGTGCAAGAGCAAGACTCCGTGCAAACCAACCTGCTGAAAGACCTGATCCAAAAAGCCTTCGCCGGCTCCGGCAAAGCCCTGGTCCTGGCAGCCCTGCGCGGCGGCCACGTCAGCAAAAAAGAACGCGAAGAAATCCAGGCGTTGCTGGATCAAGAGAAGTAAGCCCAGTCAATGAACAACCGCTTCCATGCCTGGCCTGACCGGGCCCATCCCGTTATTGCCGTGATGCTCGCAGTGGCGATTTGCGCTGTGCCTATCGTGCTGCCGCACGCTGATCTGGCTAACCTGCCGGCCAACCTGTTTGCCTACGTCTTCTGCTGCGTGCTGGTGTATCCGTTCGCGGCACTGCTGCGTCATCGCGTGACTAGCCTGCCCGCGATCTGGGGCGTTGCCGCGCTGTTCCTGTTGGCGGCCTGCTTTTATCACACCAACATCATTGCCGAAACCGCCAACAGTGCATGGCCGCAGCGGCGCGATATCACGCTCGACAAATTTATCTACAACCTGCCGCAGCTGACGCTGGGCGTGCTTTGCTGGTGGTTGCTGGTGCTGCGTCCAGATCGCAATAAGCGTCCAGGATAAATCGGCATCAAGCGGCGGTATTAATCACCGTACCGATAGTGGCGGCCGCAGCGATGCTCTTGTCACCGCTTTCAGGGGCCGCAAGATCACTGCCACTCTCAGCGGACGCCGAGGTTTGACTGTCATCCGTTTTAGGGACGTTCACCTTACGGTCGGCATCCTTTTGCAGCAAGGCTATTTGTAGCGCCTTAATTTGCTGCTCGATGCCGTCAATTTGCTGCTGCAATGCGATCCTTTGCTGGATTCCATCCGAAGTGCGGTCGCCTGCCAACTTGGCCAATTGTTCACCAAGTCCTGCTTCCAGCTTTTGCAGCTTGCGGATTTGCTGCAGAATCGCGGTTCGTGCCGTCGTGCTTTCCGTGGCGCCCGAAGCACCGGGAGCGCCAGTGGCGATGGCCAGCTGTGCAAGGTAAGCAGGAGCAACATTTGCAGTGTTCATAATCAGTAGCCTCCTATTCCCGCCCTCCCCATCGTTAGCGGCAAACTTCCGAGGAACCTTAGCAAGTAGCCTATTGCCGAAGCACGAAATTTCCGCTATATTGAACAAAATTTCGCTATAGCGGATATTATTTATGCATCAAGAGTCGGTTGATCCGACGCCAACCTGCCTCCCCGGGCAAGGTGGAAGCCCTTGTGGCGATGCGGCCTTTTAACGGCAACGAAGCGGGTGCACGTGGTTTGCTCCGAATCGAGCCAAGATTTCTGGAGCTACCATGACCAATCAGACTTCCCTCACCCAAGACGCCAGCGCACTGGATCAACAGTTCCGCATGACGCACACCTTCCATCTGTCGCTGGGCGCCAGCCAGCCTGCTGCTGGCGAACTGGAATCGACCTTGAAAAGCTCCAACGCCCGCGTCGACAAGTGGCTGATCCTGCGCCGTGGCGGCTTTTACGAGCACAGCATCACCGTCGGCGGCATCGGCGAAGCCTCCGCCCGCGCGTTGCGCAAAGCACTGGCCAGCCTGAACAGCGAAATCAAAGTCCACGTCGAACACATGCTGCATTTCGACAGCGCCGCAGCCAAGGCCTGATTCTCGACAACACCATGTCAACTGCTGCTTACAAGCGGACACGCCATTCACTGTGTAAGGCCGGGCATGTCGTTACCCAATCGAATCACACGCCCCGACATGGCAATCGTTTCCGGCCTGTGGGCAACGCAGATACGTGTCATCGCCAATTCGCCGATCGCTTGATTAACCTGCCGCTCCCGCAGCACATCCAAATGGCTGGTGGCCTCATCTAGAATCATGATCTTCGGGGACTTGTACAGCGCACGGGCAAGTAGTATTCGCTGCTTCTGCCCGCCGGATAGAGTCATTCCCATATCACCCGCCAGAGTATGGTATCCCATTGGCATCCCCACGATATCATCATGCACCGCCGCCATGCTAGCGCACAACTCAATGCGCTCCTGCAGTGGTTGCGGGTCAAAGAAACTAATGTTTTCGGCGAACGAACCAGCCAACAAATGGTCGTCTTGCATTACTGCGGCCATGAGGCGCCTTGAGGCCGACGCCCCCAACAATTGCATTGGACAGCCACCAAGGCGCAGTTCCCCCTCCGTTGGTTTGAGGATTCCCAGAATTAACTTGACGAGGGTGGTCTTGCCGCCACCGGAAGGCCCGACCAGCACAACCGACTCGCCCGGCTCTATTGTTAACGTCAAATGCCGGATGATCCAAGGCTCGTTTTCCGCGTAACGAAAACTCACGTCCACCAATTCTATGCGTGGCGCCAACTCCGTAGTCACATGAGCTTGTTGCCCCTCCGGCTCAACGGCCTCCAGCACGATATCGGCCAAACGTTCGGCATGAACGGACAGCAGACGAAACTCCACGAATCGGTTAATCAACGCCGCCATGCGTCCACCGAACTGCGCACCGTAAGATGTAAATGCCAACAACATGCCAATGGTCAGGGCACCATCCATCACCTTGCCGGCACCGAGCCACAGTACGGTCAGGTGCTCAGCGCTGAACACGGCGGTACTGGCAATGCCAAACCACAGCATGAACTTCTCGGTGCGCACACTGCGGTTGACTGAATCGACCAATAGATTCACCCAGCGGCCACGGCGGTCCAGCTCCCTGCCAAACAGCTTGATCGCCTGCACGCCACGGATCGTCTCCAGAAAATGACTATGCTCTTTCGCCCCCAGTAGCAAAGCCTCTTCATTTGCCATACGCAGCGGCCCGAACGACAGAACCCTTATCCCCGCATAAACCAGCACCGCGATCAGCACCACAGCGGCCAACTGCACACTATAGATCAACATCATCGCCAGAGTTGCGAGGGCAAACAGGCCATCGAGTATCGCCTCGATAAAGCCGGTCGTCAGCGTATGTTGAATGGTCGAGACGGAACCGAAACGCGACACAACATCCCCCAAGTGCCGCTTCTCGAACCACGCCATCGGTAAATGCAATAAATGCGTGAACACATTCGCCATCCACTGCAGACTAAGGTGCGTGGATAAATACA
The DNA here is from genome assembly GCF_009857435.1 of Duganella rivi. Classification (GTDB taxonomy): domain Bacteria; phylum Pseudomonadota; class Gammaproteobacteria; order Burkholderiales; family Burkholderiaceae_D; genus Rugamonas; species Rugamonas rivi. The sequence goes on along the minus strand of NZ_WWCK01000002.1, from coordinate 204,215 downwards.
TGACGGTCCAGCCCCGCGCCAACGAAATGGCGGTCTGGATCGCCAGCATCAGGGCACAGCCGCCCACCAGTACATTGAGCAAACTGCGATCCGCTGATACCAGCGCTTCATCCACCACCCACTGATTCAACATCGGCGCCGCCAGCGCGAACACTTCAAGAGCCAACGCCATACCAAACACCAGTCCGAAACTGCGCCACAATCCGTCAACCCTGCCCATCAGTGCCATCAACGATACGCGGCGCCGCTCGTCGGCGGGCTTGAAACTTGCCATCGGCGTCAGTTCCAACGCTACACCGGTGAAATACTTGGCTACCTGCGCGTAGGGTACGTGATGCGCGCCCACGGCGGGATCATGAATCAAGATACCTTTGCGATCCGTGTTCACCAAGACCACAAAATGGTTCAAATCCCAGTGCAATATGCACGGTAGCGCGAGCTGCCCCAATTCTTCGATCTCCAGTCTAAGCGCGCGCGCCGACAACTTCAGACCATTTGCATACTGTACAAGATGGGTCAGATTGACACCATTGAGCGAAATGACAAAGCGGGCGCGCAGCACGGACAAATCGGTATGATGACCATACCATCCGGCGATCATCGCCAGACAGGCCAAGCCGCACTCGGCGGCCTCAGTCTGCAAAATCATGGGGACTTGCTTGGCGCCAAAGGCCAAAGGAATCTTTGCATTCATGTGGAGTAGACCTGCCATGCTCTATCATTGATCTGGCCGTGGCCAGCAATCGCGGCCGCGTGCGTCAAGTTCCTGACAGCGGCGCCCTTTCAGAAACAGGACCACCTGTTTCGCAATGATCGGCATGAAATCGGCCTCTAGCCAGTCCAAGTCCTCGTGCCGTGAGAGTAAATGGTATCGACCGGGCAGGCGTCGATATTGGATATCCGCCCCTCCTTTTATCGCTTGATCCACCAGATCTGCTTGTCGGCCAATACCCACCTGTCGATCATTCTCGCCCCAAAAAAACAACCCCGGAATAGCACGCCGCTGCATCACATCCAGAGGAGCAAGCTCGCCGAAGAAATGAAGCTGCCAAAGTGACTCTGTCATATTGGGGACAGGCACACCGTTGGCTTCCGTCACCCATTCCAGCTTACCAGGACCAGCTATATCGATATACCGCTGCCGAATCTCCTCGTAGGCCAACAATGCTCGAGCATTCAGGGTGGCGCGATTATCATCTCCCCAAGCGCCGCTCTCACTAAGCCAGCCACCAAGACTGAGGAAGTTATTGATGCCCCTTTGATGTCCTTGTCTGATTTCCTCATTGGTGACAATACCGTCCATATTGACATCGAAGTCCGCCAGCGTTTCCATAACACGCTCTACTCCCTGCCAGTGACTCAATGATGTGAATGCTTCTGCTGGAGAGCCAATCGAAATCAACCCTTGCAGAACGAACCTTCCCCGATCTGCCAGCGACGCGGCATGGTACAAACCTTCTGAAAAACCTAATGCGGCTAGCCTGCTCCGAACAGCTGGCATCTGGGCTTGCACACGGAGTAACAGACTTTCTATATTGTTCAAATACCTCGTGGGCGTGAACTTTCCCACGACCGCAGCATTCAGACAGTGCTTTCGCAAGACTTCAGCGCTAAGGCCCCGCTTACGAATAGTCTCCCGACATTTCAGCGACGGAGGCAACACACCCGGATTATCAAAGCGAATGACTGCGATGCCTTCGGCCAGCAGCGCGACTGTAAATTCTTTTAGAGGTAGGCGTTCCCACCATACTGTTTCAATTGACCTGACCAGCCAGCCATCACGATCATTCGGATTACCCGACGATACGAGCAATAGCACAGGCCCATCCCATTGGTTCAGCGCTCCATTTGGCCAATCAACCTGTCCGCGCATCGCATCAGAGGACGCGCTCGCAGGAACAGAAAAGTGCCACGTGTGCTGGGCAAAAGCCGGATGCAAGCACAATGTGCACATAAAAAAGACGCCCCAAAGTACGATGTTCGATATACGATTCCGCATGATTTCACCGATACAGACAATGACCGCCGGATTTTTCTATCCGGCGGTTAAATCACGGAAAGCCAAGCGCTTATTGGCTGCGCTGAGTTGTGACACTCGTGCACTTGCTGGTTTTGGTGACAGATTCGATCTTAGGGACTTGCCTCAAGCTCACGCCTTGAACGCCAAAACTCATTTCAGACGGACCGCCGGTTTGACTGACCTGTGTAACGGTATCAACACAGGTCGTGATGGTCTGCTTTCCGCTTCCGCCAACGCCCCCGGCTGAGCCGGCGCTGTTCGCGCCGCTATTGCTGATGGACATTTGGAGCGCGGCCGATGCCGCTCCGTCGTCTTTCTTCTTAGCAGGGACATTTACGCTATCAATACCTCCCACGACGGCGGCCTGTTCTTGACTGGTAATTGTTCGCATGATTTGAACCTCCAAAGTAAGTTAAACAACCATCCCGGCGGGATGGCCGATGCTACTCGCGCTACCATGAGGGCATCGCGCGATCATTGCAGTGCGTCGACCGCAATCCTGAATCTGCATCAACTGGCATAGTCCTTGGCTGCGCTCAAAATGGGATCGAACAACCAGTTGATCAGGCGACGCGGTTCCTGCCGCATATCAGCTTCCACCGCCATGCCTGCTTTGAATTGATGTTGGCGCCCCAAGCCATCAACCGATTGCCGGGCCAACTGGACCGTGATCCGATACATGGGTTCGGTCACTTGGGACAATGCGCCGGAAGAGGACGGGCTCAACTCGACATTGCCCACCGTCCCGTGAATCTGGCCGAATTTTTGATAGGGAAATGCCGCCACTCGCAGGCGTACACTTTGGCCAGTCGATACGAATCCGATAGCACGCGATGGGGCCATCAGGTGTGCTTCAAGCACACAGTCAGCGGGAATGACAGTTGCCAGCACCGCACCGGCGCCAACCGACTCCCCCATCACGGCGGACAATGCGGTAATCCTTCCTGTTGCGGGTGCAAGCACTTGAATTCGCGCCCGTGCAGACTGCTCGGCCACTTCATGCTCAAGATCACTACGGGCACGGCGCGCCTGCAGGTTACCAATAACGATCTGGCTACGTAATTGCTCCGTGTCGGCATCGATTTGCCGCAGATCGCGTAACGCATCCAGTTTGGCTCGCTCCAACGTCTGCAGACGGCCAAGCTGCTCCCCCTGCTCGCTTTCATACTGGATAAGCTGTAGTTCCGACACAAAGCCTTCTTCGCGCAAGGACCGATAACGCGCCAGCACTTTGGTGATATTCGCCACTCGATTCTGCTGCAACAATATCTCTTGATCGAAACGCGTCAGTCCAGCTTGGCTGAGTCGACGTCGTTCACCCAGCGCCTGCTCCAGACGCGTCAATTGTGCGACCTGCATCAACTGCTCCTGATCAAGCAGCTTTTGCTTTTCGACCAACGCGGCATTGATACGTGTATCAATATTGCGGTTCTCAGTATTGCGTTCCGACGACAATTCATAGATAACCTGGCCGATAGTGACCGCCGCCCCCTCGTGAACATGAGCTGTCACGATGCGGCCAAACTGCGGAGCCACTGCCCTGATCGCACCACCAACCGGCACAATTTGTCCCGTAACACGCACCTTTGGCGTGTACTTTCCCAGGATTAAAAACAAACAAAGTGCAACGCTCAGCAAAATCGCAATCCATGCCGCAAGCAATATCGGCACGGGTCGCATCAATATAATTGACCCGAATGGGCTTGCCCCATGCGCACGAAGAATCTCTTCACGAAATAATTGATCGCAGCTGCGCATGTTTATCTTCCCGCTCTCTGATTACCCGTTGAGTCCATTTTGCGCGCCGAGAAAGATAAGACATTGCTATAACGCAAGCTTTCTATTGAGGAATGTTAATGGAGAGGATTTGAGATACTGTGCGGAGCCAAGGCCTGAAAACTTCCTGAACACCGCCGGAGAATGTGATAATCTTTTCACAATCCAACTCTCGGTAGCACCATGACTCAAAAAGCCCGCAGCGCCCGCCGCCACGCTGTCCGCCAGCCGGCCGTGCTCACCATGACTGACGAAAGCCGCCACGAGGTCCAAACCTTGGATCTGTCGCACGGCGGCATCAGCCTGCAAACCGAAAATCAGATCCGCCTCGCGCAATACTGTGCCGTCTCGTTCAAGATCCAGCTGGGAGACACCAACCACAACGTGCTAGCCATGGGCCAGGTGGTCTATAGCGATCCCGACACCGAGCTAGGCTACAAAACCGGCGTCCAATTCCTCCGCATCGACGAAGACAGCCGCGCTGTCTTCCATCAGCTTCTGCAAGAAAGCAAAAGTTAGGTAGCCAATCTCCGCCAGCAAACGGCAATTTGCAGACATGAAGTTAAGGAGTAGTAGATATGAAAATCATTTTGTTTTTCATTATCGCGGCGCTACTTTCTGCGTGTGCGACGTCCATAAATGGCGGCTCTATTTTGCGCTCCCTAAATTCAACTTCCTCATGTTGCGGAACCACTCCTATTTTGGCATCAGGCATAGCGTGCAATCTCAAGTAAGCTCGTAAGCGTTAATTCATTAGCTCAACAATCAATGTCTCGACATCTTTCGGACTACTTCCTAAAGCGCGCATGAGCTTGGCGTGTTGCGCCAAAAGCTTTTCGTATGCCTGCATATTTTGAATTTCGTGGCCTTCATTCCGCAGGTGCTCTACGCGTCGCCGTTCTTCAAGAAAAATTAGGTGCGATAACAGCTTCCATACCCGTAAGGCGAGCCCGCCCATGGTACCTATGGACGTAAGGAGCCGACGCATCGCGGAAGCTAAGATATCCATGTTTAGGCACGCTCATGTTCCTTCGTCTGCATTACCTGCTCATGGCGCTCAGCAAGCTCTATCAATTCTTCTAACGAAGGAAAGCCTAACTCATCATATAGGTCGGGATCATCGACTGGTAGGCCAAGCTCGATGGCCAGTCGATCCAACAAACGCGACACAAGTAACTCGGATTGCTGTTGCGTGAGGCCGGGGATGCGGGGAATGTTGATTAGCGTGCCGTCCTCAATGCCGGGTGGGAGTTTGGCGGCGGCAGCTTTCAGTTCGTTGACCTGCTCTTGCGTCAGGCCGCATTGGAGCAGCCTGGGCTCCATATGGGAGATGTCCATCACTTGCCCTCCACAACGGTTATGGATAAGGCTTGGACTGGCAGCGCAGCAGTAAGTTCCGGCAATCGGCGAAAAAAAAACGGGCCGAAGCCCGTTTTTCATTTGCTGCGTAAAACCCTGGATTAACGCTTGTCCAGCGGTGGTACGTCGCGGGTTGCCGAGCCGACGAACAGCTGGCGTGGACGGCCGATTTTCTGTTCCGGGTCGGCGATCATTTCGTTCCACTGGGCGATCCAGCCGATGGTACGCGCCATCGCGAAGATGCCGGTGAACAGCGAGACTGGGATGCCCAGTGCCGACTGCACGATGCCCGAGTAGAAGTCGACGTTCGGGTACAGTTTGCGCGAGACGAAGTATTCGTCGTTCAGTGCAATCTTTTCCAGTTCCATCGCCAGCTTGAACAGTGGGTCGTCTTGCAGGCCCAGTTCGTTCAGCACTTCGTAGCAGGTTTCGCGCATCAGCTTCGCACGTGGGTCGAAGTTCTTGTAGACGCGGTGACCGAAGCCCATCAGCTTCACGCCCGAGTTCTTGTCTTTCACCTGAGCGATGAAGGCAGGAATGTTCTCGACCGAGCCGATTTCTTTCAGCATGGTCAGTGCCGCTTCGTTGGCGCCGCCGTGGGCAGGGCCCCACAGGCAAGCGATACCGGCAGCGATACAGGCGAACGGATTCGCACCCGACGAACCGGCCAGACGCACGGTCGAGGTCGAAGCGTTCTGCTCGTGGTCGGCGTGCAGGATCAGGATACGGTCAAGAGCGCGCACCAGCACGTCGTTGACTTTGTACTCTTCGCACGGATTGCCGAACATCATGCGCATGAAGTTGGCCGAGTACGACAGGTCGTTGCGTGGGTACATGAACGGCTGGCCGATCGAGTACTTGTAAGCCATCGCCACCAGGGTAGGCATCTTGGCGATCAGGCGGATGGCCGAGATTTCACGCTGCTTGGCATCGTTGATGTCCAGCGAGTCGTGGTAGAACGAGGCCAGCGCGCCAACGGTACCAACCAGTACCGACATCGGGTGCGCGTCACGACGGAAGCCGCGGAAGAAGAATTGCATCTGTTCGTGCACCATGGTGTGCTTGGTCACGGTGTCGACGAATTCTTTTTTCTGCACGCCGTTCGGCAGTTCGCCGTTCAGCAGCAGGTAGCACGATTCCATGAAGTCGGCGTTCACGGCCAGCTGTTCGATTGGGTAGCCGCGGTATTGCAGTTCGCCTTTGTCGCCGTCGATGTAGGTGATCGACGAGTTGCACGACGCGGTCGACATAAAGCCTGGGTCGTAGGTGAACTTGCCGGTGCCGGCGTACAGCTTGCGGATATCGATGACGTCCGGGCCAACGGTGCCCTTGTAGATCGGGAATTCGACCGCTGGGCTGCCATCGGAGAACGAGAGAGTGGCTTTGTTATCAGAGATGTTCATGGACTCTTCCTTCTTGGAGAGATGATGCGAATAAAAAAAGCAAAAATTCTGGGTGTGATTTAACTACGCACTACGTAACCGCTGCAACATCGCATGCACGTGTGGCAGGTCGATTTCGCCTTCCGGCTCTTTACGGGCCAGTACCAGATCCATCAGGGCATTGTCCGACAAGTCGAGGAGCCGCGTGAATGCGTCCACTTCCTCGTCGGTCAATTCGGTTTCATGCGCATCCAGAAAACGCGTCAGGATGATGTCGTTTTCCAGCAGACCCCGACGGGAGCGCCAGCGCAGGCGGGCACGGTTGGCTGGGTCGGACTGATGCGCAGAAGGGTTCGTTTCAGTCATAGTCTTACTACTTTACACAAAAACGGGCGGCGCTACTGCCGCCGCCCGTGTGCGCATTAGATTGCGCGGCGTACCATCAGCTCTTTGATCTTGCCGATGGCCTTGTTCGGGTTCAGACCCTTAGGGCAGACATCGACGCAGTTCATGATCGAGTGGCAGCGGAACAGGCGGTACGGATCTTCCAGGTTGTCCAGGCGCTGGCCGGTGGCTTCGTCGCGCGAGTCGGCGATAAAGCGGTAGGCTTGCAGCAGGCCGGCCGGGCCGACGAACTTGTCCGGGTTCCACCAGAATGATGGGCACGAGGTCGAGCAGCACGCGCACAGGATGCACTCGTACAGGCCGTCGAGTTCTTCGCGTTCTGCAGGGGTCTGCAGGCGCTCTTTCTCTGGGCGGATCGAATCGTTGATCAGGTATGGCTTGATCGAATCGTACTGCTTGAAGAACTGGGTCATGTCGACGATCAGATCGCGGATCACCGGCAAGCCTGGCAGCGGACGCAGCACGATAGGCTCGGTCAGCTCGTTCAGGTTGGTGGTGCAAGCCAGACCGTTCTTGCCGTTGATGTTCATCGCGTCCGAACCGCACACGCCTTCGCGGCACGAGCGGCGCAGGGCCAGCGAGTCATCCACGTCCGACTTGATGCGCTGCAGGGCGTCCAGCAGCATTTTGTCGGTGTCTTTCAGCTCGACGGTGACGTCTTGCATGTACGGCTTGGCGTCCTGATCCGGGTCGTAGCGGTAAATTTTCAGTTTGAGAGTGCGTGCCATTTTATAGCCTTAGAAAGTACGTGGTTTCGGTTTGAAGGTATCAACCGTCAGCGGCTTGGTGACGACTGCCTTGTAGTCCAGGCGGTTGCCTTCCGAGTACCACAGCGTGTGCTTCATCCAGTTGTCGTCGTCGCGGTGCGGGAAATCGTCGTGGGCGTGGGCGCCGCGCGATTCTTTACGGGCTGCTGCCGACACGATGGTCGCTTTCGCGGTTTCGATCAGGTTGTCCAGTTCCAGTGCTTCAACACGGGCGGTGTTGAACACTTTCGACTTGTCCTTGAACGAAACGTGCTTGCGGCGCTCGTCCAGCTTCATGATCTCTTCGACGCCTTTGTTCAGCATCTCGTCGGTACGGAACACGCCGCAGTATTTCTGCATGGTCGAACGGATGTCGTTGGCCACGCCCTGCACTTTCTCAGTGCCGGTCGAGGTTTCCAGCTTGTTCAGGCGGTTCAGTGCGAAGTCGGCGGCGTCTTTCGGCAGCGGCTTGTTTTCCTTCTGCTTCAGGTTCGATGCGACCACGTGGTTGCCGGCTGCGCGGCCGAACACCACCAGGTCCAGCAGCGAGTTGGTGCCCAGGCGGTTGGCGCCGTGCACCGATACGCAGGCGCATTCGCCGATGGCGTACAGACCGTTGACCACTTTCTGGGTGCCGTCGCCGTTCGGGGTGACAACCTGGCCGTGGATATTGGTCGGGATACCGCCCATCTGGTAGTGGATGGTTGGCACGACCGGGATCGGTTCCTTGGTCGCATCGACGTTGGCGAACTTGTGGCCGATTTCCAGAATCGACGGCAGACGCTTCTCGATGGTGTCCTTGCCGATGTGGCGCAGGTCCAGCATGACGTGGTCTTTGTTCGGGCCGCAGCCGCGGCCTTCTTTGATCTCCTGGTCCATCGAGCGGGACACGAAGTCGCGCGGCGCCAGGTCTTTCAGCGTCGGAGCATAACGCTCCATGAAGCGCTCGCCTTCCGAGTTGATCAGGATACCGCCTTCACCGCGTACACCTTCGGTGATCAGCACGCCCGCGCCGGCCACGCCGGTCGGGTGGAACTGCCAGAATTCCATGTCTTGCAGTGGCAGGCCGGCACGTGCCGCCATACCCATGCCGTCGCCGGTGTTGATGAAGGCATTGGTCGAAGCGGCGAAGATACGGCCAGCACCGCCGGTGGCGAAGATGGTGGTTTTCGCTTCCAGCATCATGACTTCGCCGGTTTCCATTTCCAGGGCTACCACACCAACCACGTCGCCTTCGGCGTCGCGGATCAGGTCCAGCGCCATCCACTCCACGAAGAAGTGGGTACGTGCGCGGACGTTACGCTGGTACAGGGTGTGCAGCAGTGCGTGGCCGGTACGGTCAGCTGCGGCGCAAGCGCGCTGCACAGCTTTTTCACCGAAGTTGGCGGTGTGGCCGCCGAACGGACGCTGATAGATGGTGCCGTCCGGGTTACGGTCGAACGGCATGCCGAAGTGTTCCAGCTCGTACACGACCTTCGGTGCTTCGCGGCACATGAATTCGATCGCGTCCTGGTCGCCCAGGTAGTCGCCACCTTTGACGGTGTCGAACATGTGCCAGAACCAGTTGTCTTCGGCCATATTGCCCAGCGAGGCGCCGATACCGCCCTGCGCTGCCACGGTGTGGGAACGGGTTGGGAACACTTTGGAGAGAACAGCCACATTCAGGCCGGCTTCGGCCAGTTGCAGCGATGCGCGCATGCCGGAGCCGCCGGCGCCGACGATTACCGCGTCAAAGCGGCGGGTAGGGATTGCAGATTTGATAGCTGCCACGATTAGACACTCCAGATAATTTGAATCGACCACACGGCGCAGCCGATCAGCCAGGCCATGGTGGCGATTTGCAGGAACAGGCGCGGGCCAACGGCGCGCACATAGTCCATCCAGACGTCACGCATGCCTACCCACGCGTGGTAGAACAGGCCGATCAGGGTCACAGCGGTAACCAGTTTGAACCACTGCTGGGCGAACAAGCCGGCCCAGCCTTCGTAGGTGAAGTTCTGGCCGGTCAGGAAGGCCAGCACCAGGGTGGCGGTGTAGATCACCATGATGACTGCGGTGACGCGTTGCGCCAGCCAGTCGCGCATGCCATAGGAAGCGCCGACGACGCGGCGTTTAGGGCCGATACCGTTATCGTTAATGGACATTTCAGAATACTCCAAACAGTTTCAGGGCGATCAGGGCGGTCAGCACCAGGCTGATGACCAGAACGGTGGCCGACGACTTGCGCGCCGAGTGCTTGTCCAGGCCAATGTGCAGGTCCATCACCAGGTGACGGATACCAGCCAGCATGTGGTGCAGGAAGCTCCACGACAGGCCCAGGATGATCACTTTGACCAGCGGGTAGGTCACGAAACCTTCGTAGTACGCGAAAGAGATCTCGGAGCGCAGGGAGTTCTGCAAGAGATAGAGCACGAATGGCAGCAGCACGAACATGCCTACGCCCGAAATACGGTGCAGGATCGATACGATGGCAGCCAATGGCATGCGGTAGTTGGACAGTTCGGTAACGTGAATGTTACGGAACTCCGGCCGTTCTTTTTTAGGGGCTTCCCTTACGGCTTCTGACATAACAAGACCTCCTCAGGCTTATACAAAAATTTGGTGAGACTGCGATTTTCGCCTATTTCTACTCTCATAACCAATATCTATTGTTACATATAACAAAAATAATCGTTGGCAACACCATGAGAAGCTCGGCTCTGGCTACCTTTCCGTAGCTCAACGTATTATCAGCGCAACAATGCTACAGCCGTATGACTGCGCGCTGTGTCTCCATCAATTCAACTCATTGTGGTAGTGATGGCGTTCGGTCAGGTACAGGCCGCGGCGCAGCTCGACCGCCTTGTCGCCATAGGTAAACGAGACCCGCTCGGACGCCAGCAGCGGCGTATTCACGGTAATTTTCAACAGTGCGGCGTCGTCTGCGCCGGCACAGACGGCACGGATTTTCTCCGTGGCGCGGATCATGCGGGTGCCGAATTCCGACTCAAACAGGCCGTACATAGGGCCTTTGTATTCTTCCAGGCGCTCGGCAGTCAATCCCTTGAAGGTGAGACCCGGCAGCCACAGCTCCTCGACAATCGTCGGCACGCCGTCGAACGACTGCACGCGCTTGACGAAGATCACGGCGTCGCCGGACTTCAAGTCGAGCAGGCGCGCCACGTCGGCCGGCGCGCGCATGCGCTTCACTTCTATGAACTTACTTTCAGGGTAGTGCGGCACGCCCTCGTCCGGCATCAGGCGCAGGAAGCGGAAGTGTGCGCGCGCCTCGTGGTGGGTCGAGACGAACGTGCCCTTGCCCTGCTTGCGCATCACCAGGTTCTCCGCCGCCAGCTCGTCGATCGCCTTGCGCACGGTGCCCTGGCTGACCTTGAAACGGTTGGCCAGTTCCACTTCGCTAGGAATCAGCTCGCCCGGCTTCCACTCGCCGGACTGCAGGCTCTGCGTAATAAGAGCCTTGATTTGCTGGTACAAAGGAGAGAAAGTAGGAGACGAGCCACCCGCGCCGCCAGCATTTGCGGCGGCAGGATTATTATTCGGATTGGACGGGGTGGAACTCATAGGCCAAGATTTCACCACAAAAGACTGGTGCCGTCCAGAAAAAACGGCAATAACTTATCTGTCTTATATAAGACATAAGATAGGATTGACAGATAGTGGCGCCAAGCCTACACTCCCGAGCCAAGCGCTTTATGGATACGCGATTATAAAGCGCTTATTTTGCAGTATCATTACGTTTTCCCGGGTCGGCCGCCGGCCCTGCTTCACGAACGATTCACTTCCCACTTTGGAGATTCATCATGGCTAAAACCCCACTGCGTGTTGCTGTCACCGGCGCCGCCGGCCAAATCGGCTACGCTCTGCTGTTCCGTATCGCTAACGGCGACATGCTCGGCAAAGACCAACCAGTTATCCTGCAACTGCTGGAAATCGCCGACGAAAAAGCACAGAAAGCGCTGAAGGGCGTGATGATGGAAATCGACGACTGCGCATTCCCGCTGCTGACCGAGATGACCGCCCACTCCGATCCACTGACCGCCTTCAAGGATGTCGACTACGCCGTGCTGGTTGGCGCCCGTCCACGCGGCCCAGGCATGGAGCGTAAAGACCTGCTGGAAGCCAATGCCCAGATCTTCACCGCCCAGGGCAAGGCACTGGACCAAGTCGCTTCGCGCAACGTGAAAGTTCTGGTGGTCGGCAACCCAGCCAACACCAACGCCTACATCGCCATGAAATCGGCGCCTTCGCTGCCAGCGAAGAACTTCACCGCCATGCTGCGCCTGGACCACAACCGCGCGCTGTCGCAAGTGGCTGCCAAGACCGGCACCCAGGTGAAAGACATCGAGAAGCTGACCGTGTGGGGCAACCACTCGCCAACCATGTACGCTGACTACCGCTTCGCTACCGTGAACGGCAAAAACGTGAAAGACCTGATCAACGACCAGGAATGGAACGCCAACGTGTTCCTGCCTACCGTTGGCAAGCGCGGCGCAGCGATCATCGAAGCGCGCGGCCTGTCGTCGGCTGCTTCGGCTGCCAACGCCGCCATCGACCACGTACATGACTGGCACGTTGGCACCAACGGCAAGTGGACTACCATGGGCGTGCCATCGGACGGTTCGTACGGCATCCCTGAAGGCATCATGTTCGGCTTCCCAGTGACCACCGAAAACGGTGAATACAAAATCGTCCAGGGCCTGGAAATCGACGCCTTCTCGCAAGAGCGCATCAACCTGACCCTGAAAGAACTGACCGAAGAGCGCGAAGGCGTTAAGCACCTGCTGCCATAATCTTCTGTCCGCACGTGGAACCGGTTAAACCACCGATCCGCCGCACCCGCCGCGCTGCCGAGAGCAGCGCGGTATCTGTTTCACCTGATCCTTCCTGCATGCATCCATCCGAGGTTTTATTCCAGGGTAACCGCCAGCCGCTGTTGCTGCCCGCATGTGATCACTACGCCGGCTCCGAAAAGCTGATGCGCAAGTCGATCGCCCTGCAACAAGAACTTGGCCCACTGTTCGACATCACCCTCGATTGCGAAGACGGCGCCAGCGCCGGCAACGAGGAGGCGCACGCCAAGCTGGTGGTCGAACTGCTCAACTCCGACGAGAACAAATTCAACCGCATCGGCGCCCGCGTGCACGATGTCGGCAGCCCGTTCTTTGCGCGCGACGTGGAAATCATCTGCGCCGCCGCCCAGCGCCTGGCCTACATCATGCTGCCCAAGGTGCATGGCGTGGCCGAAGTCGAACGCGCCATCAAGCTGATCAACACCCACGCCGCCAAGGCCGGCCGCAAGGACTTGCCGGTGCACGTGCTGATCGAGACCCACGGCGCCCTGCGCGACGCCTACGCGATCGCCGCCCTGCCCCAGGTGCAGAGCCTGTCGTTTGGCATCATGGATTTCGTCTCGTCGCACTACGGCGCAATTCCCGGTGCGGCGATGCGCACGCCGGGCCAGTTCACCCATCCGCTGGTAACGCGCGCCAAGCTGGAAATCGCCGCCGCCTGCCATGCGCACGGCAAGGTGCCGTCGCATAACGTGACCACCGAGATCAAGGATACCGCTGTCGCCGCCAACGATGCCCAGCGTGCCGCCGCCGAGTTCGGCTTTACGCGCATGTGGAGCATCCACCCGAACCAGATCAAGCCGATCATCAAAACCTTTACCCCGCGCCTGTCCGAGGTCAGCGAGGCGGCCGCCATTCTGCACGAAGCAGCTGCCGTACAATGGGGGCCGATTGCCCAAAATGGCCGATTGCATGATCGCGCCAGCTACAGATACTATTGGACTGTTTTGCAGCGCGCTAAACTGGCCGGGCTGACCTTGCCCGAATCCGTCGCGCCGCTGTTCAACGGTAGCACCACCGATCACAAACAGGAAGCACACTGATGTCCATCTCCAAATTATTCATGGCCTGCAGCCTCACGCTGGCCTCGCTGACACTGGCAACTGGCGCCCACGCCGCCAACACCGATGGCGACACCACCAAGAAAGTGGTGAAGAAAGCTGTCACCAAAACCACCAAGAAAGCCGCCAAGCCGGTCGAACCAAAAGCGCCGGATGAAGAAGCCGACGAACCATCGATCACCGATTCCGCCGTCACCGAGTTCGACTGCGAACTGGGCAACAAGATCACCATCTACGCCAACACCAACGACGAAGCGCACATCGCGCTGCGCTGGAAAAAGCGCCTGCACCGCCTGACCCGCGTCGGCACCACCACCGGCGCCAACCGCTTCGAGAACAAGCTCTACGGCCTGATCTGGATCGGCATCCCGGCCAAGGGCATGCTGCTCGATTCCAAGCAAAACCGCCAGCTGGCCAATGAATGCCGCAATGCCGAACAAATGAAGCCGGTCGCCATCACCGAGGCGCCGGCCAACACGCTGCAATAAGTTCCAAAAACCCGCACCCACCCGAAGGAGAGGTCATGTCCCACAACACGCTTAACACGCTTCAGGAATTCAGTATTTCGGGTAAAAAGGCGAAGTTCTATTCGCTGCCAGCCCTGGAAAAAAGCCTGGGCGCCAAAATCTCCCGCCTGCCGGTATCGATCCGCGTCGTGCTGGAGTCGGTTCTGCGTAACGTCGACGGCAAGAAAGTCACCGAAGAACACGTCAAGCAAGTCGCCAACTGGGGCGCCACCGCCGAGCGCGTAGACGAGATTCCATTCGTCGTCGCCCGCGTGGTGCTGCAAGACTTCACCGGCGTGCCGCTGCTGGCCGACCTGGCCGCGATGCGCAACGTCGCCTACAAGATGGGCGTGAACGCCAAGAAGATCGAGCCGCTGGTGCCGGTCGACCTGGTGGTTGACCACTCGGTCACCATCGACCACTTCCGCGAGCCGAAAGCGCTGGACCTGAACATGAAGCTGGAATTCTCGCGCAACAACGAGCGCTACCAGTTCATGAAGTGGGGCATGCAAGCGTTTGACACCTTCGGCGTGGTGCCGCCGGGCTTCGGCATCGTCCACCAGGTCAACCTGGAATACCTGGCGCGCGGCGTCCACAAGGACAGCAACGGCGTCTACTATCCTGACTCGCTGGTCGGCACCGACTCGCACACCACCATGATCAACGGTATCGGCGTGGTCGGCTGGGGCGTGGGCGGCATCGAGGCGGAAGCCGGCATGCTGGGCCAGCCAGTTTACTTCCTGACCCCGGACGTGATCGGCGTCAACCTGACCGGCGTGCTGCGCGAAGGCTGCACCGCGACCGACCTGGTGCTGACCATCACCGAAATGCTGCGCAAGGCTAAGGTCGTGGGCAAATTCGTCGAATTCTTCGGCGAAGGCACCGAGACCCTGTCGGTCACCGACCGCGCCACCATCGCCAACATGGCGCCGGAATACGGCGCGACCATGGGCTTCTTCCCGGTTGACGACGCCACCATCGAATACTTCGAAGGCACCGGCCGCACCAAGGAAGAGATCGCTTCCTTCCAGGCTTACTTCAAGGCGCAGGGCATGTACGGCATTCCGAAAGCCGGCGACATCGACTACACCCGGGTGCTGGAACTGAACCTGACCGACGTGACCCCGTCGCTGGCCGGCCCTAAGCGTCCGCAAGACCGTATCGAAATCGGCAACGTGAAAAACAACTTCACCGAACTGTTCTCGAAACCGACTTCGGACAACGGCTTCAACAAAAAAGCCGACGACCTGACCAAGACCTACACCACCACCAACGGCGTCAACGTGAAGAACGGCGACGTGCTGATCGCCGCCATCACCTCGTGCACCAACACCTCGAACCCGAGCGTGCTGCTGGCTGCCGGCCTGCTGGCGAAGAAGGCGGTGGAAGCCGGCCTGACCGTGGCGCCGCACATCAAGACCTCGCTGGCGCCTGGCTCGCGCGTGGTGACCGAGTACCTGACCGCCGCCGGCCTGCTGCCATACCTGGAAAAACTGGGCTTCGGCGTGACCGCGTACGGTTGCACCACCTGCATCGGCAACGCCGGCGACCTGACGCCTGAACTGAACGCCGCCATCACCTCGAACGACATCGTCGCTTCGGCCGTGCTGTCCGGTAACCGCAACTTTGAAGCGCGTATTCACCCGAATATCCGCTCCAACTTCCTGGCTTCGCCTCCGCTGGTGGTTGCCTACGCCATCGCCGGCAACATGACCGTCGACCTGATGACCGAGCCGGTCGGCAAGGGCAAGGACGGCAAGGACGTGTACCTGGGCGACATCTGGCCGACCTCGAAAGAGATCGCCAAGCTGATGAAGTTTGCGATGAACTCGAAAGTGTTCAAATCGAACTACGCCGACGTCAAGGGCAATCCAGGCAAGCTGTGGGAAAACGTGTCGTCGACCGAAGGTCAAGTGTACAACTGGCCTGCTTCGACCTACATCGCCGAGCCACCGTTCTTCGACGGCTTCGAGATGACCCCGAAAGCGACCGATCCCAACATCACCGGCGCGCGCGCGCTGGGCGTGTTTGGCGACTCGATCACCACCGACCACATCTCGCCAGCCGGCTCGATCAAGGAAGACGGCCCGGCCGGTAAATGGCTGAAAGAAAACGGCGTGTCGAAAGCCGATTTCAACTCCTACGGCTCGCGCCGCGGCAACCACGAAATCATGATGCGCGGCACCTTCGCCAACGTGCGCATCAAGAACAAGATGATCCCGCCGAAGGCCGACGGTTCCGCAGTCGAAGGCGGCATCACCATTCACCAGCCATCGGGCGAACAGCTGTCGATCTACGACGCGGCCATGAAGTACGTGGCAGCGGGTACCCCGACCATGGTGTTCGGCGGCGAAGAGTACGGCACCGGCTCGTCGCGCGACTGGGCAGCGAAAGGCACCCAGCTGCTGGGCGTGAAGGCTGTGATCGTGCGTTCGTTCGAACGTATCCACCGCTCCAACCTGGTGGGCATGGGCGTGCTGCCGCTGCAATTCATCGGCAACGACTCGGTCGAATCGCTGGGCATCACCGGCAAGGAAACCTACGATCTGAAAGGCCTGGACGGCGAGATCAAGCCTCAGCAGCAAGCCACGCTGGTGATCCACCGCGCCGACGGTACCAAGCAGGAAGTCAAAGTGCTGCTGCGTATCGATACCCCGATCGAAGTGGACTACTACAAGCACGGCGGCATCCTGCCGTTCGTTCTGCGCCAACTGCTGGCTGCTTAATCGTTAAGCAGTTACAGAGAGAACGCCGGGCTTGTCCCGGCGTTTTTTTATGCACGTTTGCCGAATCATCTACAATAGGGTCATAATCAGTTTTATTCACTTTTATAGAGACTCTCCGCGCGATGCGTCGTTCAAAACAAGCTTCACCTCACAAGTTGTCCGCCGAGAGCCAGCGCCTCGCCACCTATGCTCAAGCAGTTGGGCAGGCGGCTAGCCGCATCGAAGAACGTGCATGGGAACACTCCCTCGATGCACAGCTCCAGAAACTCTTGAAAACCGGCCACCAGGACACCATCGACGCCACGCTCAACGCGCTGTTCAAGGAAGACCTGAACGCCTACGACGTGTTGATGGACAGTGTGGAAGCCGGCAGCGAATCGGGCAGCTTCACCGTTGAAACCGCCGACGGCGTCAGCAAGCAATTCGACGTGCTGCTGGTGGCCGCGCCCATCCTGGCGTGGACGCGCTTTGCAATTGCCTCCGGCGCGATTCCGTCCGATATTCTGCAAACGCTGACGGCGCACTTCTCCGCCCACCTGCTGGCCGATGGCACGCAGCTGGCCATGTCGCCTACCCTGTTCTCGATCGACCAGCTGCCGCGCAGCCACGTCGAGACCTACGGCAAAGTGCACAAGCTGGCGCAAGCCGCCATCAAAGGCAGCGTGCTGAAGGCCGACACCAAGGTGCCGGAAACCGCACCGTTCCTGGCCGACACGCGCTACCTGCTGGTGGCCGTGGTGGCGCCGGCCGGCGCGCCGCTGTTCCGCTGGCAAATGGCCGAGCATCAAGCCAGCTTCGCTGCCGAGCGTGCTTCCGCGCTGGAACAATGGCGTGTGCAAGCCACGCCGACCGTCAACCGTCTGCTGCCGGGTTGCGGCGTTGAGCTGCTGTTGCCGGAGGCTTACTACATGGCCTGCCGCGAAGCGGACAAGTTGATTCGCCCGGTATCGATCCGCGCGGCGGTGCACTACCTGACGCACACGCTGTCGGTAGAGCCATCCGAACTGCGCGCCGTGATTGCCGGCTTTGGCGAAGAAACCGCCGATGGCCAGATCGACGAATACCGCGTGGCCTTCACCCAGCGTTCGTCGCCGGACGTGATCTATGGCGTGGTGTGGCCGCTGTACGGGCAGGAAGATGAAGAAGGCACGCCGCCGGAAGGCCCGGGCGCGCTGACCGCGCTGCAAAAGCCGATGACGCCGGTGGAAGATATCACCGCGCATCTGAACGCAGCGGGCATCACGCAGATCAAGAAGCACACCGAGCGCTACGTGATGGAATTCTGCGATGACTGCGGCGCCCCGCTGTTCGCCGACCCGCAAGGCGAACTGGCCCACGCCGAAATGCCGGAAGACGCCCCGACCGGCACGGAGCACTTCCACTAACGATAAAGCCCCTCACGGGGCTTTATTTTTGTGCTGGCGGCGTGACGTAGATGACGATGGGCGGTAATGTTTGTATCGGCTGCACCTGCGCCGGCGGTGCCTGCACGACAACCGGCGCTGCCGGCTGCGGCTTTGCAGCGTTGTTGCTAGCGAAGTACAGCCCGCCGAAGCCAAGAAACATACCAATCATCGAAGCCACCATCCAACGGTAGCCCTCAGCAGACATTTTGTGCATCTCTGCGCGCAAAGCTTCGATATCCGACTTGGTAGCCAAGGTCGGCAGTATCATATCGAAGCGCGCTTCAAGCGCCATTTGTCGTTCGTTGTCCATCCTTACAGCTTAGGACAAACGAGCGGCTTTACCAAGCGGAATACGGGTGCTTAATTAAGCTGGAGTTGAGGTAGCGCAGATCGTCGGTGACTTCCTCTCCGATCCAGTCCGGCTTGTCGAACTGCTGGTCTTCCGACTGCAATTCAATCTCCGCCACCACCAGTCCGGCATTCGCGCCGAGGAACTCATCCACTTCCCACACATTGCCCGCGTACGTGATGCGGCGGCGGTACTTTTCGATCAAGGGCTGCTCGCACAAACCGTCGAGCAGCTCGGCCGCATCGGCAACGGGGATTTCGTATTCCCATTCGCCGCGCGTGGCGCCTTTATTGGCGCCCTTGATCGTCATCACTGCACGCTCGCCTTCAATCCGCACGCGCACCACGCGATCCTTGTGCGACGACAGGTAGCCCTGCTTGAAGAACACCGGTTCTCCAAGCGTCATCCAGCCATCGCCGCGCAACAGGAACTTGCGCTCGATTTCGACGCCCATGATCAGTAGTCGTTCAGCGACAGCAGGATAGGCTGCAGGATCGCAGCACCCAGCGCCGCACTACGCGCGCCGTTCCAGCCAACGGCAGGATCAGGCAGATCCGCGTTGTCCTTGAACGGCATCTCCAGCGTCAGCGCCAGGCAGCCGAAGTGGTGGCCGACGTACTTGGAGGCCAGCGTCAGCATGTCTTCCTTGTACTTGCTGGCTGCGTAGCCGACGGTATCCTGGAAGTCCGGCGAGGCGTTCTTGTAGCGGTCAATGAAAGCCTGCTGCTTGGCGCGGCGCTCGTCGCTGAAGTTCTCCAGCATCTCGTTACCGGCCACGAAGTTGTACGGCAGCGCTTCATCACCGTGAATATCGAAGAACATATCGATGCCGGTTTCGTGCATCTTCTGCTTCACGTAAAGCACTTCCGGGCTCCGCTCGACGGATGGGGTCATCCACTCGCGGTTCAGGTTAGCGCCAGCCGCGTTGGTGCGCAGATTGCCACGCACCGAGCCGTCCGGGTTCATGTTCGGCACGATGTAGAACACGCAGCGTTGCAGCAGCTTGCGCGCGATTGGATTCGCATCATCCAGCAGCGAATCGATCAGGCCTTCGATGAACCACTCGGCCATCGACTCGCCCGGGTGCTGGCGCGCGATGAACCAGATTTTCTTTTCCGCTTCCGGCTTGCCGATGACGACCAGGTTCATATCGCGGCCATCAACCGTGCTGCCCAGGTCGTGCACGCGGGCCAGCGGGTGCTCGCCCACTTCGCCCAGCAAGCGCAGGTGGCGTTCGAACGAATACGGCTCGAAGTAAGCGTAGTAGATGCTGTCGGTGTCCGGCGTGTGCTTGATCGTCATGACCTCGCCATCGAAGGTGGTCGGCACGCGGAACCAATTCTCGGTGTCGTAGCTGGCGACCGCCTGATAGTCTTCGTAACCTTTGGCGTAAGTAGCGCTGCCGGCGTTCAGGAAGCGCATGTTCAGCTTCTGGCCGCGCGCGCCCTGCACGCGGAAGTGGAACCACTGGTGAATGTCCGCGTGCGAGTCCTTGCGCAGATTCAGTTCGATGGTGGCTGCACTGTCGGCGCGCAGCACTTCAATGGCGCCGGAGTCGAAGTTCTGGCTGATTTTGATGGTCATGTTAATCCAATATCAAGTGAATTTTTATGACCGTTATTTTACCAGCATGCTCCCCTCGCGTTTATAGCGGGCGTGCCACGACAAGGCCTTCTCCAGGACGTGCGGGGTCTGGCCGCCGCCCTGCTTCGCTTCTTCGAAATAAGCGCGCAGCTGCGGGCGATAATCCGGGTGAGCGCAGTTCTCGATGATGAGCGGTGCGCGTTCGCGTGGCGCGAGGCCACGCAGGTCGGCCAAGCCCCATTCGGACACCACCACGTCTACATCGTGCTCGGTATGATCGACGTGCGCCACAAACGGCACCACGCTCGAAATCGCGCCATCCTTGGCCACCGATTTGCTGACGAAGATGGACAACTGGCCGTTGCGCGCAAAGTCGCCCGAACCGCCGATACCGTTCATCATGTGCGTGCCGCCGACGTGGGTCGAATTCACATTGCCGTAAATGTCGTACTCCAGCGCCGTGTTCAGCGCGATGATGCCGAGACGGCGCACCACTTCTGGGTGATTGCTGATCTCCTGCGGCCGCAGCACAATGCGCTCGCGGTACTTCTCAAGATTGTGGATGAACTTCTCGTGCATGGCCGCCGACAGCGTGATCGACGACGCCGACGCCATCGACAACTGCCCCGAATCGAGCAGCTCAATCGCGCTATCCTGCAGCACCTCCGAATACATGGTCATGTTGCGGAACGGCGAATCGATCAGGCCATGCAGCACCGCGTTGGCGATAGTGCCGATGCCCGCTTGCAGCGGCCGCAGCGACGGATCCATGCGCCCTGCCTTCACCTCGCCTTCAAGGAAGGTGATGACGTGGCGCGCGATGGCGTCAGTCTCGTCGTCCGGCGGCAGCGCGTTGGATGGGCTGTCCGGGCTATCGGTAATGACGATGGCAGCGATGCGATCCGGGTGCACCGGGATGGAAGTCCAGCCCATGCGCTGCCAAGGCGTCAGCAGCGGAATCGCGCCGCGATGCGGACGATTGCCCGGCACGTAGATATCGTGGAAGCCTTCCAGCGCCAGCGGCGCGCTCAGATTAATCTCGACGATCACCTTGTCGGCCTGCTGCGCGAAGTTGGCCGTGTTCCCGACCGACATGGTAGGAATAATGCCGCCATCAGGCGTAATCGCCACTGCTTCAATCACCGCGATATCGATGGCCTTCAGATCGCCGGAACGCAGCTGCTCGGCGGTCTCCGACAAGTGCTGGTCGATGAACATCACCTCGCCGGAATTGATCTTTCGGCGCAGCGCGGCGTCGGCCTGAAACGGCATGCGGCGCGCGACCACGCCGGCGTTGGCCATCAAGCCATCGCTGTCGTTGCCGAGCGACGCGCCGGTCAGCAAAGTGAGATGCAAAGGCGACTGGCGCGAACGTTCAACCAGCGCTAACGGCAGCGCCTTGGCGTCTCCGGCTCTGGTAAAGCCGCTCATACCCACAGTCATACCGTCTTTGAATAAAAGGGCGGCTTTCTCGGCGCTCATCAGCTTGTTCATGAGTGCCGGGCGGCGGATGCGATCTTCGTACATGATTGTTCTCCTCATTCTTTGATCCAGTATAGAATCAGGAAAAAGTCGTTTCATGACTTAAATTCTCAACTTCCAGTCGTTTTACTCATGGATCTGCGATCACTGCGCTACTTCGTTGAAACCGTCCGCCTGAATAGTTTTACGCAGGCGGCGGAGTCGCTGCACGTTACGCAGTCGACCATCAGCAAAATGGTGCGGCAGCTGGAAGAGGAAGTCGGCGCGCAGTTGCTGATCCGCGAAGGCCGCCGATTAACGCTGACCGATACCGGCAACGTGGTCTACGAACGTGGCTTGGAAATGCTGAACGCCATGCGCCAGCTGGCGGCGGAGGTTCGCGACACGCAAGCGCTGGAGCGCGGCCACCTGACAGTCGGCATTCCGCCGATGATCAACCTGCTGTTCACGCCTGTGCTGAAAGCCTTCCGCCAGCGCCACCCCAACATCACGCTGACATTGCAGGAAGACGCTGGCCAGGCGATAGAACGCCAGGTAGCGCAAGGCGATCTGGAGATCGGCCTGACCGTGCTGCCGGCCGATCCCGCGCTGGGATTGCAGTCATCGCCGATTGCCAGCTACCCGATCTGGGCGCTCGCCGCGCGCAACACCTTCCAGAAAAACCGCACCACGCTAAAACTGAAGTCGCTGGCAAACACGCCGCTGGTGCTGCTGAAAGACGATTTCGCCATGACCCGCGCCCTGCGCACCGCCTTCGCCGAAGCAGGTTTCGAGCCGCAGATCGCCGCCCAGAGCGGTCAATGGGACTGGCTGGTGGCGATGGCCTCCGCCGGCATGGGCGTGGCCTTGCTGCCCGAGCCCTTCATCCATCGCCTGGCCATAGGCCATCTCGATGCAGTAAAGCTGGTTGATCCCGAACTACCATGGCAACCAGCCCACGTCTGGCGCGGCGCCTACCTCTCCCACGCCGCCCGCGCGTGGCTGGAAGTCTGCCACGATGTGCTAGGCTCTGAGCCCATATCCCTTGCAAAGGAGTGACGCTAATGCCCGTCTTTACACCTGATCAACTGATCAAAGAGATCAGCAAGGTGGAAGGCTCCACCGAACCGAATCAAACACTCTGGATCAGTGAAGCTGGACAGCTTTCGCAGTTTGGATCGTTCATTGAAATCCTTCAGCCAGGCAGCAGATCGTCAATCAAACATTGGCATAGCGCCGAAGACGAGATGGTCTATGTTCTTGCCGGTGAAATCACCGTCATCGAAGGCGCGTCCGAAACGCTTATGCGAGCTGGTAGTGTCGCGACTTTCAAGGCCGGCGTCCCGGTCGGACATTATTTGGAGAATCGAAGTTCGTCTCCAACGCGTTGCCTGGTAGTTGGAACCCGCGCACCTGTCGATCAAATTACCTACCCAGAGCATGACCGGGTTTGCCTGCGAGACCGCTCGCTGCCAGACGACATATGGACAGACTTGGCTGGCCGGCCCGCATCAAGCCCGTACTAGAACAGATTAGCATGGGCTTCATGCGTTTAGTTCGTGGATCGCGATGCCTTCGATAGGGTCGATAGGCTGATCCCATGGGCGCTGCTTGATGAAGCGCACCGTGTCGTCGTAGCCGGCTTGCCAGCGGGCGCGGATGCCGGATGCGCTGAAGTCGATGTCCTTGGTGTGGTCTTCGTTGCCGATGCGCGGGGCGCGCAGCGAGACTACGTGCATGTCGGTGCCGCAGCCCCACGAGGCCAGGTCGCGGACTTCTTGCGATGCCAGTTCTTCCGCCGGCAGGTGCTTGGTCAGTTCGCGGATCACGTGGCGCAGGCGGTGCAGCTTGCGCTGCTGTTCGATGTTGCTAGCGCGGCTCGCGTACTGGATTTCCTTGTGCTTATCCAGCACATCGAGCACGCTTTCCGGCTCGCTCCCGTCCGGGTTCCACACTTGCACCGAGAAGATCACTGAACTGCGGCGCGGCTCATCATCGAGCACCGCTTCGATCGGCGTATTGGAGTAGATACCGCCGTCCCAATACGGCTCGCCATCGATGCGCACCGCAGGAAACGCAGGCGGCAGCGCGCCAGACGCCATCACATGCTCGACGCACAGCGGCTCGCGGCGCGTGTCGAAGTAGCGCATTGCGCCGCTGCGCGCGTTGACCGCGCCCACCGTCATGCGCATGTGCTTCGCATTGAGGTAATCGAAATCGACCAGATCTTCGAGCGTGGCACGCAGCGGCGTGGTTTGATAGAAAGACGCATGCTCGACGCCGACGCGCGCCTCGGGATTCCACCACGACGTCAAATTCGGCTCGAAGAAAGCCGGTATCCCCTGCCCCACCGTAATCGCATTCGCCACCGCGCGCGGCATGGCGTCGAAGCCGAAGGAATTCCGCTCCATGCGATGCCAAAATTCGCGCAGCTTATCCAACCGCTGCTCCGGCGGATTCCCCGCAATGAGCGCGCCGTTAATCGCGCCGATGGAAGTGCCAATCACCCAGTCCGGCTCGATGCCGGCTTCGTGCAAGGCTTGGTACACGCCGAGCTGGTAAGCGCCTAAAGCGCCGCCGCCCTGCAAGACCAGAACGATCTGGCCCGGCAGGGAGAATGATGGTGGACAAGCAGAATGGGACTTCAAGTCTAACCTCCACGGTGCACTGCAACATGGAGATTGTAAGCCATCTTTACGCCAGATTGACGCCGCGCGCTTTCAACGCAACACGCACACCGGCGCCGTAGGCTGGGTCGGCCTTGTCGAAATGCGCCAGTTGACGCTCGATGATCTCGATATTCACTTGGCTCAGCGGGCCGGCGATGTTGTTGAACAGGTTTTGTTGCTCATCCTTTGGGAAGAGGCGGAACAGGTCACCGGCTTGGGTGTAATCGTCTTCCTTGCCGCGGCCATCGTAACGGCCGGCCGCGCCGTCCAGCGCCAGCGGCGGTTCGCCGTGGCCCATGCCGTGCGGGTTGCTGCCCGCGCCTTGCACCGGATCGTAATTGACCGCCGAACCACCGTTCGCGCCAGCCATCGCACCATCGCGCTGCTGATTGTGGAACGGGCAGCGTGGCGCGTTCACCGGCAGGTGCTGGTGATTGGTGCCGACGCGGTACAGCTGCGCGTCGTGGTAAGCGAACAGGCGCGCTTGCAGCATCTTGTCCGGCGAGTAGCCCATGCCCGGCACCACGTTCGATGGCGACAACGCAGCCTGCTCCACTTCCGAGTGGTAGTTGACCGGATTGCGGTTCAGTTCCAGCACGCCGACTTGCAGCAATGGGAAGTCCGCGTGCGGCCACACCTTGGTCAGGTCGAACGGATTCCAGCCGGTGCGCGCTTCCCATGCCGCCAGTTCGGCGTCGGTGGCTACTTGCACCTTGACGTCCCAACGTGGGAAGTCGCCGCCTGCAATCGCGTTAAACAAATCGCGCTGTGCGTAATCCGGGTCAGAGCCGGCGATGCGCGTCGCTTCTTCCGCGCTCAGATTCTTGATGCCTTGCTGCGTGAGGAAGTGCCACTTTACGTAGACGCGCTCACCGGCTTCGTTAATCAAGCTGTAGGTGTGGCTGCCGAAACCGTGCATGTGGCGATAGCCGTCTGGCGTACCACGGCTGGAAAACAGCGTGGTCACCTGGTGCAGGCTTTCCGGCGTGCGGCTCCAGAAGTCGAACATCGCGGTCGGCGATTTCAGATTGGTTTGCGGATCGCGCTTTTGGGTGTGGATGAAGTCCGGGAACTTGATGCCGTCCTTGAGGAAGAACACTGGCGTGTTATTGCCGACCAAATCCCAGTTGCCTTCTTCGGTATAGAAACGCACTGCGAAGCCGCGTGGATCGCGCTCGGTGTCGGCACTGCCCTTCTCGCCGCCCACGGTGGAGAAGCGCAAGAAGGTCTCGGTTTGCTTGCCTACTTCGGCAAACAGCTTGGCCTTGGAATACTTGGTGATGTCGTGCGTGACGGTGAAGGTGCCGTAAGCGCCCGAGCCTTTGGCGTGTACCACGCGCTCAGGAATGCGCTCGCGGTTGAAATGCTGGAGTTTTTCGATCAGGTGGAAGTCTTGCAGCAGCACTGGGCCACGCGGGCCGGCGGTCAGGGAGTTTTGATTGTCGGCGACGGGAATGCCGGAGGCGGTGGTGATATTCATGACTATGACTCCTCGTTGTTTGATAGCGTGAGGCTATTCTAAACAACGAGAGTCATAAACAAAATCTATTTATATCTATGGATTCGATAGATATTATCTAAATTATGCTTCTTTGATACGTTTTGCGATGTGCGCCAGCGCATCTTCTACCTGGTCGATCAGGATCAGGCAAAGGTCGCCGTCCTGCAAGCGGGCGAGCGCGGTATCGATGGCTTTGAACTCGCCATAGATTTCCTCGATGTGCGAAGTGCGCGGCGCGCCGTTCAGGCCCGAACGCAGCAGCGCTACAACCTCGCCATCAACACGGCCACGCTGGCAGGCGTCTTCGTACAGCAGCACGTCGTCAAACGCGCGGCCAAGGATTTCGGTCTGCTGCGTGATGTCCTGGTCGCGGCGGTCGCCTGCGCCCGAGATCACCACCACGCGGCGCTTGGCCGGCATGGTCTCTACAGCCTTCACCAGCGCGAGGATCGCGTCTGGATTGTGGCCATAGTCGGCGATCAGCGTTGCGCCCTTGTAATCGAACACGTTGAAACGGCCCGGCGCATTGTCCGAATCGTTGGCGAAGGTTTTCAGGCCGAGGCGAATCGCATCCCAGCTGATGCCCACGCCCCATGCCGCAGCGACCGACGCCATCACGTTCTCCACCTGGAAGCCAATCGCGCCGTTGCGGGTGATTGGCACAGCCGACAATGGAATGGTGTGCTGCTCGCGGCCTTCCGCTGCAACGATGTGGCCATTTTCCACGTACACGGTACGGCAGCCCTGCGCCAGATGCGTCGCAATCACAGGATGCGTGCGATCGGCGCCGAAGAAGATCACCTTGCCGCGGCAATTCGCCGCCATGCCTGCAACGATAGGATCGACCGCGTTCAGCACCGCGAAGCCGCTCTCCGACACGTTCTGCACGATCACGCGCTTGAGTACCGCCAGGTCTTCCACCGTGGTGATGTAGTTCAGGCCAAGGTGATCGCCCATGCCGATGTTGGTGACGACCGCCACTTGGCAGCGATCGAAAGCCAGGCCTTCGCGCAGAATGCCGCCGCGCGCGGTTTCAAACACCGCCGCATCGACGTCAGGGTGCAGCAGCACGTTGCGCGCGCTGCGTGGGCCGCTGCAATCGCCGCTATCGGTCTGGCGGCCTTCGATGTAGACGCCGTCGGTATTGGTCATACCGGTACGCAGGCCGCTGGCAGTCAGCAGGTGCGCGATCAAACGCACGGTGGTGGTCTTGCCGTTGGTGCCGGTCACCGCCACCACTGGAATGCGGCCGTTCTCGCCCGGTGCAAACATAGTGTTGACGATAGCCTCGCCCACTGCGCGGCCTTTGCCGAACGATGGCGCGATGTGCATGCGCAGGCCCGGTGCAGCGTTCACTTCCACCACGCCGCCGCGTTGATTTTCAATCGGCGACAGCACGTTGTCGCAAACGACGTCCACGCCGCACAGATCGAGGCCGATCATTTGCGCCGCTTCTACCGCGCGCGCTGCCACTTCCGGGTGCACGTCATCGGTAACGTCGGTAGCGGTGCCGCCGGTCGACAGATTGGCGTTGTTGCGCAGGATGACGCGCTGGCCATGGGCCGGCACCGAATCCGCTTGCAGGTCTTGCAGTGCAAGGCGCGCAATCGCGATGTCGTCAAAACGAATCTTGGTCAGCGAAGTGGAATGGCCCGAGCCGCGGCGCGGATCGGCATTCACAATGTCCACCAGCTCGCGCACGGTGTGCTTGCCGTCGCCCACCACTTGCGGCGGATCGCGGCGCGCTGCGGCCACCAGCTTGTTGCCGATGACGAGCAAGCGGTAGTCATGACCCGGCAGGTAGCGTTCAACCATCACGTCGTCGCGGAATTCCTTGGCGGTGCGGAAGGCGGCTTCGAGGTGCTCCTTGCTCATGATGTTGACCGTCACGCCCTTGCCCTGGTTGCCGTCCTTCGGCTTCACCACCACCGGCAGGCCGATTTCCTGCGCGGCTTTCCACGCGTCGGCTTCATCTTCCACCGAGCGGCCGATAGGCACCGGCACGCCCGCTGCGTGCAGCAGCTTCTTGGTCAGTTCCTTGTCCTGCGCGATGGTCTCGCCGATCGCGCCGGTGGTGTCCATTTCAGCGGCCTGGATGCGGCGCTGTTTCGAGCCCCAGCCGAACATCACCATCGAACCGTCGGTCAGGCGGCGGAATGGGATGTCGCGCGCCACGGCGGCGTTGACGATGGCGCCGGTGCTTGGCCCCAGGCGCACGTCTTCATCCAGATCGGCCAGTTCTGCCAGCGCAGCGGCCAGGTCAAACGGCGTATCGGCCAGCGCGGCGTTGATCAGGCTTTCCGCCAGCTCCACGGCACGGCGGCCAACTGCTTCCTCGGTGTACTCGACCACGGTCTGGTAGATGCCGTCTTCCAGCGTCGCAGTGGTGCGGCTGAAGGTGACCGGGCAACCGGCTTGCGCTTGCAGGCTCAGTGCCGCCACTTCCAATACGCGGGCCAGCGGCACGGCGTCCGAGGTACCGGTCGGACGCAGTGCGCCGATGGTGCCGAAGCGCGCACGCAGGCGCTGCTCGAAGCCTGCCAGCGTGGCAATCGATTGTTCTTCCGGCGGGCACGAAACGATGACTTCCACCGCAGTGTGATGGCTCCACAGATTCGGGCCACGAAGGGCGCGGGTGCGTATGACTTCCATATAACTCTTCTTATTCTTTCAGTGATGACGATCAGTGATGCGATTTCTTCGGAGCCGCTTCAAAGGTGCGCAAGCCGGCGCCGATCAGCTCCGGCGTCAGGCCCAGCGCCCAGCCGGCGGCAATCGCTGCCAGCACGGCTTCAGGCGGCACCAGTGGCGACAGCGGCAGGTTCGCTACTTCAGCGTCGCCGTTTGCCAGCACGATGCCATTCGCGCGCTGGAACACCACGCGCTTGCCGTCCTTGCGGTGCGCGGCGATGGCGTCCAGGTGTTCGTCCACGCCGTAGAAAATCACTTCGCCGTCGCACAGGTCGGCCATCTCTACCACTTGCGAATCGGCGGCGTTCAGCACCGCGACGCCGCTCGGCAGCACTACGTCCACTTGGGTGCGCAGCACGTTGTACAGCTTATCCAGGCTCTCGATGTGGAAGTCGCTCACGT
Source organism: Duganella rivi (assembly GCF_009857435.1). Taxonomy (GTDB): domain Bacteria; phylum Pseudomonadota; class Gammaproteobacteria; order Burkholderiales; family Burkholderiaceae_D; genus Rugamonas; species Rugamonas rivi. The sequence goes on along the minus strand of NZ_WWCK01000002.1, from coordinate 175,321 downwards.
CTTCGAAGTCGCTGACGTCAGTGACCACGCCGACGGCGCACTTGTCGTAGGCCAGGCCTTCGGCCAGGATCATGCGCGCGCTAGATTCGAATACGCCGGCTTCAACGTTTTTGTTCAACAGCAGACGCTCGCCGGTTTCCCACTCGCTCAAGCCGTCAAGCGGCAGCTCGCGGCCATTGACGAACAAGCCGTCGGCGCAAGTCAGGCCGGTTTTCTTGCCGCTGATTTGCAGCAGCCACGCGATCAGGCGCGAGGTCATGGTAGTCCCATGCTTGCCGCTGACGCCAACGATAGGCATGCGGCCAGTGGCTTCGCCAAACAGGTGCTCCACGATGGCTTCACCGACGTTGCGCGGCTCGCCCACGGCTGGCTTCAAGTGCGCCAGCAAACCTGGGCTGGCGTTGACTTCGATGATGGCGCCGCCGGTTTCGTCCAGCGGACGCGAAATGTCGGAGGTCACCAGGTCGATGCCGGCGATATCCAGGCCGACCACGCGCGCCGCCAGTGCGGCTGCTGCGGCCACTTGCGGGTGCACCTTGTCGGTGACGTCGACCGCGACGTTGCCGTTAGGCTGGATCAGCACTTTCACGCCGTCGGCCGGCACGGAATCGTGGGTCAGGCCTTGGCGCTGGAGTTCCAGCACGATCTCGCCCGATTCGTTCGGTTTGACCAGGCCCAGTGGGAACTCCTCGGTCTCGCCGCGGCGCGGGTCGGTGTTGATCTGGGTATTGCACAATTCCAGCACGGAGGATTTGCCGTCGCCGGTCACCCACAGCGATTCGCCGGCGGCAGCAGCCACCACGCGGCGGCCCACCACCAGCAGGCGGTGCTCATCGCCAACGATGAAGCGCTCGACGATGACACTGCTGCTGTCGCCCTCTTCCGCTGCCAGCGCATAGGCAGCGGCGATGTCGGCTTCGGTGCTCAGGTTCAGCGATACACCGCGGCCGTGATTGCCGTCGTACGGTTTCAGTACCACCGGCAGGCCGATGTCTTGCGCGGCTTCCCACGCTTCTTCGGCACTGCGTACCAATTCGCCTTCCGGCACTGGCACGCCGCAGGACGAGATCAAGGTCTTGGTCAAGTCTTTGTCGCTGGCGATGCCTTCGGCAATGGCCGAGGTGTGTTCGGTTTCCGCAGTCCAGATGCGGCGCTGCGCCGCGCCGTGGCCCAGCTGCACCAGATTGCCGTCGGTCAGGCGGATATGCGGAATCTTGCGCACGCCGGCAGCATCGACGATGTTGCCGGTGCTTGGGCCGAGGCACAGGCTCTCGACCATGTCGGTCAGGTTGGCAATCGTGGCGGCCAGGTCGTACGGTTTATCTTCGATCATCGCCATCAGCAGGTCGCGGCCGGCGGCCAGCGCGGCGCGGCCGACTTCTTCCTGGCGGGTACGGAAAGCCATTTTGTACAGGCCGGTGTCTTCGCCGATCTGGCGGGTCTTGCCAAAGCCGGTTTTCATGCCGGCCAGATTTTGCAGCTCCAGCACCACGTGTTCGAGGATGTGGCCGGCGTAGGTGCCGTCGCGCAGGCGTTCGAGGAAGCCGCCGTGCTCGCCCACGCCGCAGCGGTGGACGATCAGGCCCGGCAGGATCGCCGTCAGGCGCTCATACAAACCGGGCAGCAAATTCGAGGGAAAGTTCTCCAGCTCGCCGATATCCAGCCATGCCTCGATCACTGGGCGATAAGTCCAGATGTTGGGCCCACGCAAGTGGGTCACGCGGAGAACTTCAATGTCTTTCTTCTTAGTCATGTATTGATTCTTGTAACTTTGTTATCGGCCTAGCCAGCCCGCGCCGTATTTTAAACCCTGTACCCTTGGCTTGCCCTGTGCGGTATACTTGCCGCCAGTTGGCCCCGCGCCCCAAACATCCGGTTTTATTGTTCTCTGTCAAATGTTTGATGAATGACAGAATACCGTAAATAAGCCGTTATAACAGCCCTTTTCCCCACCGGAGTACGCCACACGATGACAACCGAACAACTTTCCACCGTATCCAGCCTTAGCGATCTTCCAGAACGCTGGCGTTCAGAGATACAGGCACAACTTTCCCAAGGGGAAAACGTTGTAAGTGCCCTGGAGGTTGACTTGGATCAGCAACTTCGTTTCGCAAAAGGTGTAGTGGTCGTGACGCCGAGCCGGGTTCTGGCCCGCGCACCGGGCGCCGAGCGCTGGGAAGCGTGGCCGTTTTCGCCGGACTTGGTGTTGAAGCACCACGATCACGCGGGCGTTGGCCATATCGAGTTAGTGAATACGCACGGCCGCCTGGGCGCATGGCGCTTCACGCTGGGCCAGAATCTGGCGGCCATCCGCCTGGTCGAACAATTCGACGCGCACCGCGACAGCCACGCCAGCGGCGAGCCGGTGGTGGTTGACGATAAAAACATCTGCCCCAGCTGCAAAGCGCCGATGGAGCCGGAGCAGGAGGAATGCCCGGTCTGCACCAAGGTGGTCTACACGCCGCCGTCGACGTGGACGCTGTTCCGCCTGTGGCGTTTCGCCAAGCCATATAAATGGCAGTTGGCGCTCGGCTTTACGCTGATGCTGCTGTCCACCGGCGCGCATATGATTCCGCCGTACCTCACCATCCCGCTGATGGACAATGTGCTGATCCCCTACCAGAACGGTAAGGAAGTCGATCCGAAGCTGGTGGTGATGTATATGTCCGGACTGGTCGGCGCGGCAGTGCTGGCGTGGATTTTCGGCTGGGGCAAAACCTATGTGCTGGCGCTGGCCTCGGAGCGCATCGGCGCCGACCTGCGCACCACTACTTATGAACACTTGCTGCAACTGTCGCTCGAATACTTCAGCGGCAAGCGCACCGGCGACCTGATGTCGCGTATCGGTTCCGAGAGTGACCGTATCTGCGTATTCCTGTCGCTGCACTTGCTGGACTTCCTGTCCGACTGCCTGATGATCATCATGACCGGCGTGATCCTGCTGAATCTCGATCCGTGGCTGGCCATCTGCACGCTGGCGCCGCTGCCGTTCATCGCCTGGATGATTCACCTGGTGCGCGACCGCCTGCGCACTGGCTTTGAAAAGATCGACCGCGTGTGGGGCGAAGTCACCAACGTGCTGGCCGATACCATTCCCGGCATCCGCGTGGTGAAGGCCTTTGCGCAGGAAGCGCGCGAAGCGAACCGCTTCCGCACCGCTAACAAACACAATCTGGCGGTGAACGATAAGCTGAACAAGGTGTGGTCGCTGTTCTCGCCGACCGTGTCGTTCCTGACCGAATTGGGCTTGCTGGTGATCTGGGTGTTCGGTATTTACCAGGTCTCGAAAGGGAATATCACCGTTGGCGTGCTGACCTCCTTCATCGCTTACGCCAGCCGCTTCTACGGCCGTCTGGATTCGATGAGCCGCATCGTGTCGGTGACGCAGAAATCGGCGTCGGCGGCCAAGCGTATCTTCGATATCCTGGATCACGTATCGTCGGTGCCGGAACCTGTAAATCCGGTCAAGCTGGGCAGGATCGAAGGCAATATCTCGCTGCGCGAAGTCGGCTTCCGCTACGGGAACCGCGCGGTCAATCGGGGCATCAATCTGGATATCAAGGCGGGCCAGATGGTGGGTCTGGTCGGCCATTCGGGCTCCGGCAAATCGACGCTGGTCAACCTGATCTGCCGCTTCTACGATGTGGCGGAAGGCGCAATCCTGCTGGACGGCGTGGATATTCGCCAGTTCGCGGTGTCGGACTATCGCCGCAATATCGGCTTGGTGCTGCAGGAGCCGTTCCTGTTCTTCGGCACCATCGCCGAGAATCTGGCGTACGGCAAACCGGATGCGACACGTGAAGAGATCATCGCTGCCGCGCGCGCTGCGCATGCGCACGAATTTATTCTGCGCCTCCCGCAAGGCTATGACTCGATGGTCGGTGAACGCGGCCAAGGCCTGTCGGGCGGCGAGCGTCAGCGCATCTCGATTGCGCGCGCGCTGCTGATCGATCCGAAGATCCTGATCCTCGACGAAGCCACCGCCTCGGTGGACTCGGAAACCGAAAAAGAAATCCAGCGCGCGCTGGACAACCTGGTGCAAGGCCGCACCACCATCGCAATTGCGCACCGCCTGTCGACCTTGCAGAAGGCTGACCGCCTGGTGGTGCTGGATCGCGGCGTGGTCGTAGAAGACGGCCCGCACGATGAACTGATGGCGCTCGAAGGCGCGTACTACCGCCTGTATCAAGCGCAAGCGCGCAACGCGGAACTGGGCAAGGAAGAATAAGATGACGACGCAATTTGAACTGATCCGCAATCCCTTCGGCAAACTGGTGCTGACCACCACCGAGGGCGTGGTGCACGAAGGCGTCTCGCCGGTACGCGCCTTCCCGGTGCAAGCGCCGGAAGACGGCATCTCGCTGCTCAACAACGACGGCAAGGAAGTGGCATGGATCGACCGCATTAGCGACCTCCCCGCACCGATAGGTGCTTTAGTGAGCGAAGAACTGAGCGGCCGTGAATTCATGCCCGAAATCGCCCGCATCAACAGCGTGACCAGCTACGCCACGCCGTGCACCTGGTCCGTGAAGACCGACCGCGGCGACACCGAATTCGTGCTGCGCGGCGAAGAGGACATCCGCCGCCTGACCATCGACACCCTGCTGATCACCGACATCCACGGCATCCATTACCTGATCCGCGACCTGCGCGATCTGGACAAGCACAGCAAAAAAATCATCGACCGCTTCCTGTAAACCTCCCTCCTCACCTGCCGCCGGCCCCGCGCCGGCGCGCGCCGCGCACTTTCCCAAATTCACCAAATTAACAACACATGGATTCATTTTTATTGCCAAAAGGAATTTTATCGCGCAAAATTTAACTAATTTGATTTATTTGATTAATTCAACTGAGAAAAAGAGGGAAGTCATGCCATCCATGGAACTCAGCACAGACCTTGCCCGGCCGCAATCGCGTCCCGCAGCGCGCAATGACGGTTTCGGCGCATACTTTCGCTATCACGGCTGGCTTTCGCCAGGCGTACGGCTATTTCGCTCGCTCAGTTTCACCGCCAAGTCGACCTGGATTTCCGCCGCCTTCCTGGCGCCGCTGCTGACCACCCTGTTCTATCTGTGGACTACGGCGCAAGGCCAGATCGATATCGCGCGCTCGGAGCACCGCGGCCTGAGCTACTCCAATAAGGTGGTGCATCTGGTCAAGGCCGCGCAGTTCCGCCGCCTGGCCGCCACCACCAATCCGGGGGCGTTGCCGGAGACGCAGGCAGCACTGCAAGCCGCTTTTGCCGAAGTCGAGAACCAGCAGCAACTGACCGGCAAGGAGTTCAAGCTCGAAGGCATCTACGCCAAACTGCGGCAATTGCATGAACCGTTGGCGGCGTCGCCAGTCGCGGCCGACGTGCAGACCACCTATCTGGCCCACAGCGCCTACATCGACACCCTGCTCCAGCTCAACCGCAATATTGCCGACGGCTCCCAGCTGTCGCTCGATCCCGACCTGGACACCTATCACATGATGAACATTGCGGTGCTGCGCGGACCGATGCTCAGTGAAATGACTGCCCGCTTGCGCGGCAAAGGCATGATCGCCCTGGTCGATCGCCATCTCGACAGCAAGCTGCGCGACAGCATGATCGAAGACGGCGCCGTGCAGCAGCAACTGATCGCCGATATCCGCGACTCCTACGAGCAAGGCCTGGCTGGCGACACCACTGCGGCCTCCACCATGGATATCGAAGGCATCGTCAACGCAACCCGCGCCCAGCGCGAGATGCTGGCGCACCAGGTGCTTGGCGCTGAACTGGGCAACGATGCGCAGGGCTATCTGACGCTATCCAACAAGGCCGTCGACATGGAGCGCAGCGGCCAGGAACGCATCAGCGCGGAGCTGGACCAGCGGCTGCAAGCGCGCATCGACCGCATCAAAGCGACCCTGCGCACCCAGTTCGCCATTTCACTGGTCTTCGTGCTGCTGGCCGCCTACCTGCTGCTGGCGTTCTACAAGGTGATGATGGGCGGCCTGCAGGAAGTGTCCGGCCATCTCGAACAGATCACCCACGGCAATCTGACCACGGCGCCGACGCCATGGGGCAGCGACGAAGCGGCAGAACTGATGAAGATTATGGGCCGCATGCAGACCTCGCTGCGCCGCATGGTCGGCACGGTAATCGACAGCTCCGCCAGCGTGCAGGTGGCCAGCGAGGAAATCGCCTCGGCATCGCTGGATCTGTCACGCCGCACCGAGGACGCCGCCGCCAGCCTGGAGGAGACCGCCGCCAGCCTAGAGGAAATCAGCGCTACCGTGCGCAACACGGGGGACGCCGTGCGCAACGCCGCCGCCATCGTTAACGAGAACGCCGCCGCCGCAACCCGTGGCGGCGAGGTGATCGCTCAAGTTGTCAGCACCATGGACGATATCCAGCAATCGTCGCGCAAAATCGAGGAAATCATCAGCGTCATCGACGGCATCGCCTTCCAGACCAATATCCTGGCGCTGAATGCGGCGGTGGAGGCGGCGCGCGCCGGTGAAGAGGGCCGCGGCTTTGCAGTGGTGGCCTCCGAAGTCCGCAGCCTGGCGCACCGCTCGGCCAGCGCCGCCAAGGAAATCAAGGAGCTGATCAGTGACAGCATGGAGCAGGTGCGGGCCGGCAACGCGGTAGTGGCCGAAGCCGGCATGACCATTACCGACATCGTCACCAATGCCAAACGTATCGACCAGTTGATGCGCGACGTGGCGACCAGCACCGAAGAACAGGCCAGCGGCGTGGCCCAGGTAAATCGCGCGGTGGCAGAACTGGACGAGGCCACGCAGCGGAATGCCGCCCTGGTCGAGCAAACTGCTGCAGCTTCCGGCACCTTGTCCGGCGAGGCGCAAAAGCTCAACGAGGAAATCGCCTTCTTCAAAATTTCCTGACGCCCGCTGCGGACGAAAAAAAAGCTCCCATCGGGAGCTTTTTTGTTGGCAGCGGCGCTGCTTATTTTTCGCTGTACATGTTGGCGTATTTCAGGCCGAAGTACAGAATGAAGGTGTAGCACGCCGCCGGGATCAGGAAGGACAGTTGCAGGCTGACGGTATCGGCCAGATAGCCTTGCGCGAACGGCACCAGCGCGCCGCCCACAATCGCCATGCACAGCACGCCCGAACCCTGGCCGGTCAGCGGGCCCAGTTTGTTCAGGGCCATCGAGAAGATGGTCGGGAACATGATGGAGTTGAACAGGCCAACCGCCAGAATCGCCCACATCGCCAGCGAACCGCCGCTGAAGATCGCCAGCAGTACCAGTACAATCACCGCCGCCGCATTGAAGGCCAGCGCCTTGCCTGGGCTGATGGTGCGCATCACGGCGAAGCCGATGAAGCGGCCGATCATCGCGCCGCCCCAGTAGAAGCTGACGTAGTGCGCCGCATCGGCCGCCGTCAGGCTAGCCACTTTAGGATCACCGAGGAAGTTGATCAGGAAGCTGCCGATGCTGACTTCACCACCAACGTACAGGAAGATCGCCACCGCGCCCAGCGCCAGGTGACGGTGCTTCAGCACTTCGCTAAAGCCGCCCTTTACGCTGCTGTCTTCTGCATCGACAATCTTCGGCAGACGTGCCAGTGCGAACAGGATCGCCAGCACCAGCAGCGCAGCAGCCAGTGCCAGGTAAGGCCCTTGCACGGAAGCCGCTTCTTTAGCGTGATATGCAGCTTGCTCTGCGGCCGGCAGTTTCGCCAGATCGTCAGCGCTCAACACCACACCGCCCAGAATCAGCATGCCGCCCAATGCCGGCGCCACGGTGGTGCCCAGCGAGTTGAAGGCCTGCGTCAGGGTCAGGCGGCTCGACGCCGTGCGTGGATCGCCCAGCACCGCCACATAAGGATTGGCCGCCACCTGCAAGATGGTGATGCCGGCAGCCAGCACAAAGAAAGCAATCAGGAACAGCGTGTAGCCACTGGTCGCCGCCGGGTAAAACAGCGCGCAACCGGCAGCCGCAATGGTCAGGCCGGCCACTGCGCCATTTTGGTAACCGAGTTTTTTAATCAGCATGCCGGCCGGCAGCGAGACGATGAAGTACGCGCCGAAGAAGCAGAACTGCACCAGCATCGCCTGCACATAGGTCAGCGTGTAGACCGCCTTCAAGTGCGGAATCAATACGTCATTCAAGGAGGTCAGCAGACCCCACATGAAGAACAAAATGGTGACGATGACCAGCGGCCCGGTATTTCCGCCCGCCTGCGACTGCCCGGATGCTACCGGGGCAGTTTGCGAATAGTGTTCCATACTTTTACCTTCTCCTCGTTTTTATTTAAAGTCCCCACACGCCAACGCATCCTTGTCCTTGGCGGCGCCGCCGACAATTTGAATGTTGGCGAACGTCGCGGCGAACGGCGCGTCGGCGCTCACGCTGAACGGCGTGCTCAATGCAGCCAGCGTCAAACCTTTAGCGCTAAAGCACGACAGAGGGATTTTGACCGTCTGCTTGCCCTTGCCCGCCAACTGCTGGAATACAGCGCTGGCGTCCAGCTCCGTCGTCTCGATGCCGATGGCGACCTTGCCCTGCGGCGCAGCCGACACGATGGCGTCAAACTGCAACGCGCCGTCCGTGCTGGCGTAAGCCGGCAGTTTGATCGCCTTGCGCGCCTGCGCTTCCAGTTTCGCCGCGCCGGCCCAGGTCAGGCGCTTCGCGTCCTGCTGGGTGTTGATCTGGGCAGTTTCCACTTTCACGGTCGGCAGGTTGAACACGGCGTTCAAGTCCGCACCCAGCGCCACCCGCTGGCCGCCGCTGCTCACGTACAAGCCGTAAGTCGAGCGGTCCGTTGGATTGTACACCGGGACGGCCGTAGTTTTGCTACAACCGCCATCAGGATAGCTGGTGTCGAGCTGCGGCAAGGTGGTTTTGCTGTTGTAGTTCAAACCAAAGCCATATTTGAACAGCGGATCGTAATTGGCATCGCCCACGTTCAGCGGCGACTGGCAGACCGACTTCGGCCACGAGAACGACAGCTTGCCGTGGAAGTCCTTGTTAACTTTGCCGTTCGCATTGCGGAACAGGACATCGGTCACGCCCTTGCCTTCGGTGCCCGGCAGCCATGCGGCCACAAAGCTGTCCGACAGGTTGAGGAGATCGTTGGTGTACAGCGGACGGCCGGTGATCGCTATCGTCACCACCGGTTTGCCCTTGCCCGATACGGCTTGCAGCACTGCCAGATCTTCGGGATGGCGGCCGCTCAAACGCAGCGTGCCGGCCGGGCCGATGTCGCCATCGCCTTCCGCGTAAGGGGTTTCGCCGATCACCGCGATCACCGCGTCGAACTTGCTGACATCAACGCCGGCAGCGTTTTCGCTGAAGGTGACGTTGTCCTTGCCGGCGACGTCTTGAATCGCGGTCAGGATGGTGTCGCTGTATGGGTAATCGCTGTTCTTGTTATCGGTGCCTTGCCAGGTCAGCGACCAGCCGCCCGACTGATTGGCCATGTTGTCGGCGCTCTTGCCGACAACCAGGATTTTTTTGCCGCGCGCCAGTGGCAGCACGTTGCCGTTATTCTTCAGCAGCACCAGCGATTCCTGCACCGCCTTGCGTGCCAGCGCGCGGTCTTGCAGCGCTTCCTGCTTGCCGGCGTAGATGTTCTGCGAAGGCTTCTTGCCGTCGAACAGGCCAGCGCGCATTTTCACGCGCAGGATGCGGGTGACCGCATCATCAATGCGCGACATTGGAATCTCGCCCTTCTCCACTTGCGCGATGGTGTTGGCGATGAAGGTCTTCCATTTTTCCGGCACCATGACCAGGTCGACACCGGCGTTGATCGACGCGGCGCAGCTGTCTTCCGCGCAGCCCGGAACTTCAGTAATCGCATTCCAGTCGCTGACGATCAGGCCATCGAAGCCCATCTTCTCTTTCAGCGCCACGGTCAGCAGCTCGCGGCTGCCGTGCATCTTGCCGTGGTCAGTTGCGCCCTTAACGTCGTTCCAGCTATTGAACGACGCCATCACGGTCTGCACGCCCGCTTGCAGCGCCGGGTAGTAGCCCTGCGCGTGGATGTTGATCATCTCCGACATGGTGGACTGGTTGACGCCACGGTCTTTACCTTCGGCCGTGCCGCCATCGCCGACAAAGTGCTTGGCGGTGGCCACCACGGTGTTGTCCGATTTCAGATCGCCTTGCAGGCCTTTGACGTAACCGGCTGCATACGATTTAACGATGGCCGGATCTTCCGAGAAGCTCTCGTAGGTGCGGCCCCAGCGATCATCGCGCACCACCGCCAGCGTCGGTGCGAACACCCAGTCGATACCGGTAGCACGCACTGCTTTCGCTACCGACTTGGCCATATCTTCCACCAGCTTGGGATCGCGCGCCGCGCCAAGGCCGATGTTATGCGGGAACAGCGTGGCGCCGTACATATTCGAGTTGCCGTGCATGGCGTCGATGCCCCAGATGACCGGGATCTGCACCTTCATATCGGTGCTCATCGAAGCGTCGTAGTAAGCGTCGGCCAGCTTGACCCAGTCGGCAGCGCTGGCGTGCTTGTTATTTTGCGGCCAGCTGCCGCCGCCATTCAGCACGGAGCCGATGTAGTACTTGCGGATGTCTTCCGGCGTGCTGAATTTGATTTCCGGCTGAGTCATCTGGCCGACCTTCTGCGCCAGCGTCATGCCGGCCACGATTTCCTTGATGCGCGCTTCCATCGCCTTGTCCTGCTTGACGGCGCTGGTAATGTGCGGCCAGTCGGTCAGCGGCTTGTCGGCTGGCGCAGCGAAAGCTTGCGCGCCCAGCGCCAAGGTTGCGGCCAGTACGGCGCGGCGCAGGATGTGGTTATGCGAATTCATTCAGTCTCTCTCCGTTGTAGTTATCAGTTGCTCAGTTCTTGCCGCGCACGAAGGCGCTATACCACTCGCCGCTTTGCTTGACGATGCGGCGTTGCGTTGCGTAGTCGATATAGGTCAGGCCGAAGCGGCGCAGATAGCCTTCCGCCCATTCAAAGTTATCGAGCAGGCTCCATGCGAAGTAGCCTTTGATCTTGCCACCTGCTGCAATCGCATCGCGCATGGCCGCCAAGTGGCGGATCAAGTAATCGCGGCGGGCGGTGTCGGTCACTGCGCCGTCAGCACCCAGGTGATCGTCGTAGGACGAACCGTTTTCGGTTACGTACAAATCACCGGTTGGATAGTCGCGCGCGACGCGTTCCAGCAGCGAGATCAACCCTTCCGGCGACACTTCCCAACCGAAGTCGGTACGCTGGCGGTCTTGCGGATACACGATACGGGTGCGCAGCGGGTACTCGTCCGGTGCATCCACCACCACTTCCGGGAAGTAGTAGTTCACGCCGAGGAAATCGCACGGCACGGCGATCGCTTCCATATCGCCCGCTTCAATCACCGGCGCATCCTTGCCGACCAGCGCCAGCGCTTCCGCCGGATAGCCACGGCCATACAGGGTATCGAGGAACCAGCGGTTGCGCAGCGCGTCGTGGCGCGACACGGCAGCGATATCGGCAGCGCTGTCGCTAGCCGCTTTCACAGGATGCAGGCTCAATGCGATACCAACCTTCGCACCGGGCAAATTGGCGCGGATCAGCGGCACTGCGCGGCCATGCGACACCAGCACGTTGTGACAGACTTGCAGCGCCAGCGGCAGCGACTTGTTGCCCGGTGCGTGCATGCCGTCCCAGTTGCCGTGCATCGCCGTGCACCATGGTTCGTTATGCGTGATCCAGTGCTTAACACGGCCGCCCAGATGCTTGGTGATCACGTCCACGTACTGCAGGTAAGCGTCGATGGTGGCGCGGTTACTCCAGCCGCCTTGATCTTCCAGGTACTGCGGCAAATCCCAGTGATACAGCGTGCACCAAGGCTGCAAGCCGCGCGCCAGCATGCCGTCTACAAGCTTGGAATAAAACTCCAGGCCCTTCGCATTCGGTTCCGCATCCACGCCATTGAAGATGCGCGTCCACGCGATCGAGAAGCGGTACGAATTCAATCCCATGGCCCGCGCCAGGTCGAGATCCTCCTCCCAGCGGTGATAGTGGTCGCAGGCCACAGCACCAGTGGAACCATCGCGGATCTTGCCCGGCGTGGCGGCGAAGGTGTCCCAGATCGACGGCACGCGGCCATCTTCAGCGGCAGCGCCTTCAATCTGGTAGGCCGAGGTGGAGACGCCCCACAGGAAGTCGCTAGCAAAATCGGAGCGCTTAATCGCCGTTGGCAGGTCGGTAAGAATCATGGTCATAGTTTTTATTTGGCGAATGGAGTAGGCGGTACGGTGGCGTTCATCCACTTGATGGCGGTTTGCTGCGGTTGATACGGCACGCTGCCGAACAGTCGGAATAACTTCTCGATGTCGGCCAGCGAGGCCTTGGTGAAATCTAGTTTTGGGATAGCGGCGCCGGGCGCGTTGGTGACGAGGCCCCACGTGCCCTTACCCTGCCCGCCCTTGTTGGTCACCACCTTGTAGGCCCACGCAGTCGAGGCCCAGCCCTTGGCGACATAAGTGTCGTACGTGACGCGAGTGACTTGTCCGCCGTTCTCCGCGCCCATGAAGGCCCACGGCTGGAACTCGCCGACGAAGAAGGCGGTGTTCAAGCCTTCCAGCTTGGCCTGCCATTTGCAAACGTTGTCACCGTCGCCCGAGCATTGCAGCCAGCCCTTGTGGACAGCCAGTCCCGGCTTGCCCCAGCCGAAGTGGCCGGGATATGGATGCATCTCGAAGGCGACGTTGCGCATGCCATGGTCGGACGGCTTGCCGTAGGCGTCGATGCCCTTGTTATGGCCCGGCAGGATGATGACGTGGTTTTGATCCACTTCACGAATCGCCTTGTACAGCGTGCCCATGACCACCGCCAGATTTTCCGGCGTAGTGCCCCACGGTTCATTCAAAATGCTGTAGCCGGCCACCGCGCCGCGATCCTTGTAGCGCGCGGCGATCTGCTGCCACAGCCAGATGGTGCGCTCTTGGTATTCAGCGCTGTCCCAGTATTTGTTTTGGCCCGCGCAGCCGCTGTGATGTTCCCAGCCTTGGCTGCCAACAGCGCCATGCAGATCGAGGATCACGTAGATGCCGCGCTTCTCGGCTTCATCGATCACGCTGTCGAGATACTTCCATGCGTCGGCGCGCAAGTGGCGCGGGTTCTTCTCATCTTCAATCACGCTGTAGATGAACGGCAGGCGCACCAGGTTCAGATTCATCTGCGGCAGCATGTCCCAGTCGCGCGGCTTGATCCAGTTATCGCGGAACAGGCCATATAAACGCTGGCGTTCTTCGTAGCCGAAGCGTTGATCGAGCACTGCTTCCAGCTTGCATTGATCATCAACGGCCTTGGTCTCCTGACCCATCATCCAGAATTCCTGGATCAGGTAATTGCCCAGATTGACGCCGCGCAGCGCCGTTTGCTTGCCGTCGGCGTCCAGCCACTTGGTGCCTTCGGTATGCAGCATGGGCAAGGCCGCCTGCGCCTGAGCGTGAGCGGCGCCGGCCAACAGCAAGACTGTACTCAGCCATCGTTTCATGAGCATCTACCCTCATCACTGGAATCGTTTCCAATATACTGTAAAAAAAGAGCATGCGACTATCGCTTGCTCGATTTTTTTACGCCGTTTTACTTCTTCAACTGCGCCAGCGAAGCCCGCTCCGCCACATGCAGCTTGTATTCGCGCTCCACCGGACGCTGCAAGTCGTAGCACTGGTTGAGCAAATAATTCAAACCGTTGAGGGTCATCTCGCTCCACGGAATATGCACGCTGGTTAGCTGCGGCGCGGTGAATTCCGCGCTGTGCGTATCGTCGTAACCAAGTACCGACACCTGCTCCGGCACTTTCACGCCGGCCTTCTGGAACATCGATAAGGCGCCTACCGCCATCTCGTCATTGGCGCAAAACACCGCCGTAAATTCTTCGCCCGATTGCAGCAGCTTTTCTGCGCAAGCCAGGCCGCCTTCCGGCGTGAACTCGCCGTCGGCCATCCACATCTTGCTGGTGTCGACGCCCGCCGCTTCCAGCTCCGCCTTGAAACCGGCGATACGCTGCTGGTTATCGGGCGCCGCCGCGCGGCCTGCAATCACCGCGATCTTGCGGTGGCCCAGTTCCAGCAAAGTGCGCGCCGCCAGACGTCCGCCGGCATCGTGATCCACCGTGAAGCACTGCTCCGAGATGCTGGCGAAATCCTGGTTAATCACCACCACCTTGGATTGGAACGGGCCCAGTCCCGCAAAGTCCTCGTCTTCCAGTACGTTGCTCATCACGATCAAGCCGTCGCTGCCGCGCTCGATCAGGAAATTCAAACCATCAATCGCCTGGTTGCGCGCATCGCCGTCGCCGACGCCGAACGCCACCACCATGTTCAAACCGGCCTCGCGCAGCGCCGTGTAAATCGACTGCAGGATCGGTGTATAGAACGTCCCGCTCAGATACGGAATGTAGACGCCGATCATGCGCGAGCTGCCCGACAACAGCGAGCGCGCCGCGTGCGACGGCCGGAACTCCAGCTCCTCGATCGCCTTGCGCACCTTGTCCACCGTGGCTTGCGATACCGAACCCTTGCCGCTGATAACACGCGAGGCGGTGCCCAGTCCCACGCCCGCCAGCCGGGCTACGTCTTTGATGGTTGCCACGAGTTCCCTATCCGTTTCTGTCTATGCGGCGGCAAGGATAACGCGCACCCGTCAATCTTGCAACGCCGAGACGATCCCCTTCTGCGCCTTCTCCACCGGCATGCGCGTGTTCCAGTAAGTTGTCAGCACATCTTGCAGCGCGCCGTTTTGATCAGGCGTTAAAAACACTTCGATCATGCCGACTGCGCGCGACTTGTCTTTTAAAATCGCCATGCCGGCTTGCGCGCAAATATCCATGCTCGACGCATCGACATTGCTGAGGATAGGCAGCGAGCCCTTAATCTTGTTGAACTCCAGCTGCGCGCCCGGCGCCAGCATGGTGGTGGCCAGCAGCTTTTGCGCGCGTACCGCGTCGGCGTTGCTGGTTTTCGGGAACACGAAAGCATCGCCTTGAATCAGGTAAGGCACGTTGGCGCCAAGGCCGGGAATGCAGCCGAAGTCCTTGCCTGCCGTTTGCCTGGCGGCGGCGAATTCGCCCTTGGCCCAATCGCCCATGATCTGCACGCCGGCCTTGCCGTTGATGAGCATGGCAGTGGCGTCGTTCCAGTTGCGATTCGGCGAGCCGGCATCGACGTAGCCTTGCAGGCGCTTGAAGGCCAGCAGTACTTTCTTGAACGCTTCCGAATTGATCGCTTTGGGATTGCGGTCGCGCAGCACTTGCAGGTACAGCTCCTTGCCGCCGACGTTGGCCAGCATGGCCTGGAACAAAATGTTTTCCTGCCACGGCTGGCCGCCGTGCGCGAGGCCAACCAGGCCGGCCGCTTTCAGCTTGTCGAGCGCGGCGAACAGTTCGTCCGGCGTGGCTGGTTCCTTGGCGATGCCGGCTTTTTTGAACGCGGCCTTGGAGTACCAGATCCAGGTCGACATATGGATGTCCACCGGCACCGCGTAGAAATGGCCCTTGACCTTGATGACGTCCAGCACCGGCTGCGGCATCAGCTGATCCCAGCGGTCGCGCACGGCGATGTCGTCAACGTTGTTGAGCGAGCCTTGATCGATCAGGTCGCGGAATTGCTTGGTGGTGTTGAACTGGGCGGCGGTCGGCGGGTTGCCGCCAACGATGCGGTTGATCGCCACGGCCTTGGCCTGGTCGGCGCCGGCAATCGCGGTATCGCCCCACACCCCGCCGGCGGCGCGGTAGGCGTCGGCAAACTTGCGCACCGCCGCCGATTCGCTGCTGGACGTCCACCAGTGCATCACTTCCGCCTTGGGGGCGGCAGCGGCGGCGGCCTTAGCTGCACCTGCGCCTGCGCCGGTCAGCGCCAACGCGGCCAGCCAGATCCCTGCGCGGCGCGCGGCGCCCGTGGTGTGCTTGTCCATCCAGTCTCCGTGATTTTTTTATGTCACCCAGATACTACCGCCTTCCGCCGGACAAAAAAACCGGCGCCGCCCAAGGCGCCGGTAACTTCGCGGGGCGAAGAGACGAGGGTGAGATTGGAAACGTTACCAATCTGTCGCTCAATATAGCATTCAATGATTTTGAGTGTCAACGGAAATGGACGAAAAATGGCGGCCGCAGCCGCCCTGATCAGGCATCCGGCGCCAGCACCCGCAGGCGGTGGCCGTCG
The DNA here is from genome assembly GCF_009857435.1 of Duganella rivi. Lineage (GTDB taxonomy): Bacteria > Pseudomonadota > Gammaproteobacteria > Burkholderiales > Burkholderiaceae_D > Rugamonas > Rugamonas rivi. The sequence continues at coordinate 159,215 of NZ_WWCK01000002.1, read as the reverse complement.
CGATCCAGCGCCACGAAGGTGTAGCCGAAATCAAGCGCCGTCGGGCGCTGGGCGATGGCCAGCCCGCGCGCCGACCAGTCGGCATACATGTCGTTGACCACGCTGCGATCGGGCACCGCGAACGCCAGTTCGCTGCCGCCGCCGTAGGCCAGCACTTTCGGCTCGGCCGTGTGGCGCGACCACAAGCCCAGCTTGAGGCCGGACGGCAGCACGAACAGCGCAAACGTGGGCGACGACTCCACCGGCTGCAGGGTCAGCAGGTCGGCATAAAAGGCCGCGCTGGCGGCAGGCTGGTCAACGTACAACAGGACGTAATCGGGGCTCATGTGGTTCTCCGGTCAAGATAGTCAATAAAGCCAGTTTAAGCAGCGGCTGCGACAGTTTCTGTCAGTAGCCTGCTTGCGCCGCATCAAGGGGCGATATTTCCTGCCGGATAGAATCGAGCAGTGAGCCAACCCAGGAGACGCCGATGCGCCCCACCCGCCCAGCGCGCCAGCGTGGCGCCATCTTCATCATGTTCAGCCTGATGGTACTGGCCTTGCTGGGCATGGCCGGCATGGCGCTGGATTTGGCGCAGGCTTACAACCGCAAGGCCGAATTGCAATCGCTGGCGGACAGCGCGGCGCTGGCCGCTGCGCGCGAGCTGAACGGCACCGCGGCCGGCGTCAACAACGCAGTGGCGGCGGCGGCAAACGCCGCGCAGAATTTCCGCTATCAGTACAACAAGATCGGCGTGCCGTGGTCTAACAGCGCGCTCAGTTTTGCCGCCGCGCCGGGCACGCCAGATCATGCGTGGACTGACGCCGCCAGCGCGCCGTCCACGCCGGCGGGGCTGCTGTTTGCCAAGGTCGATACCGCTGCGCTGGCGGACGAGGTGAACCGCGTGACCGCCATCTTCATGCCCGCCACAGGGGCCGCTGCCACGCTATCAGCAACTGCGCGTGCCGTCGCTGGCCGCCTGACCATTCCAGTGACGCCGCTGGCGATTTGCGCGCAATCAGCCACGCCGGCCGCCTCGCGCGCCAACAGCGCCAATCCCGCCTACAACGAACTGGTGGAATTCGGCTTCCGCCGCGGCGTGGCCTACAACCTGATGAACTTAAATCCCAACGGCAGCACGCCGGAAAACTTTTTGATCGATCCGCTGTCGCCGCCGGGCATGCCTGGTTCGGCGGCGAATTTCAGCACGGCCGTGGTCGGCCCCTTCGTCTGCGCCGGCAGCATGCTCATGCCCAGCGTCAGCGGTGGCACGCTCAACGTGCAGCGCAACTTTCCGCTGGCGGCGCTGTACCCGCATCTGAACTCGCGCTTCGACAACTACAGCGGCAACAACTGCACGCCGGAAGCCGCGCCGCCCGACAGCAACATCAAGTCCTACCTGTATTCCAGCATCACGTGGATGTCGCCGGTGGCGGCCACGCAAACCGCCGCCACGTGGACGAATGGCGGCACCAAGCTATGGACGCGCGCCGATCCCCTGCCCGGCGACGCCAGCAACACCGCGCCGCAATACGGCCCCTTGTGGGCATTTGCCAGGGCCGTCCCCTACTCCGCCTACAGCGCCATGCCGCAGGAACCGGCCGCCGGCTACAGCACCTTTGCCACCAGCGCATGGGCCAGCTTGTACACGCCGGGGCCGCCCGCCGCCAGCGGCTACCCGGCGGTGGTGAATGCGACACCCTATCTGACCAACAACGCCGCCAACTTCCTGGCGCCCAGCGTCGCCCACCAGCCGGGGCAGCCGCGCCGACGCGTGCTGAACGTGGCCTTGCTGGCGTGCCCGGTGCCGGCCGGCGCCACCGCCAGCGCCACGGTGCTGGGCATCGGCCGCTTCTTCATGACGGTGCCGGCCACCAGCTCCAGCATCAGCGCCGAGTTTGCCGGCGTGGCGCAACCTTCCTCGCTGGCCGGCACCGTGGAGTTGCAGCGATGAAGCGGCAACGCGGCATCGTGGCGCTGGAACTGGCCCTGATCCTGCCGGTGGTGCTGACCTTGCTTACGGCGGTGCTCTATCTCGGGCGGCTGACGTATAACTACGAGGTGATACGCAAGGCTAGCAATGATGGCGTGCGCTATCTGTCCAGCGTGGCCGCCGTCAACCTGCGCAGCGCGGCGCTGGCCACTCACGAGAGCAATCTGACCCAGGCCATCGTGCAGGCGGAACTCGGGGCGCTGAGCAGCAATGCGGTGGTGGTGGTGTCTTGCGACAACGCCCCGTGCATGCAGAACGGCGCCGTGCCGGCCGAAGTCTCGATCATCGTGATCATGCAAGTGCCGAATCTGTTCCCCGGCTACCTGCCGGAGTTGCTGGATCAGCGGCTCACCATCACCAGCAAGGCGCGCTATGCGGGAAATTAAACAAGGCGGCGCGACCTTGGCCGAGTTCGCGCTCAGCGTGGTGATTTTCTTTACGGCGATGTTCTTCGTGATGGAAACGGCGCGCGCGGTGTACGTCTGGAACACACTGCAAGACGCCACCCGCCGCGCCGCCCATGCGGCCGCGATGAGCGACTTCAGCAATCCTGCCGTGATGGATCGCATCCGCCAGGCAGCGGTACTGCGCGACAACGCCGGCCCGCTGCCGCTGGGGACGCCGGTGAGCGACGCCCACCTCCGCATCGACTATCTGGCGCTGACGCGCAATGCCGACGGCAGCCTGGCAATGACGCCGATTCCGGCGGCGGGCATGCCCAGCTGCCCGGTGCGGGCGCACCTGAACTGCATCGCCAATCCCAACGGCGCCAACTGCATCCGCTTCGTGCGCGCGAGGCTGTGTTCGCCTGATAGCGACGCATGCGACGATGTTCAATACGAGCCCTTGCTCCCTTTGACCGCCATCAATCACGCCCTGCCGCAGGCGACTACGATAGCCAAGGCCGAATCGCTCGGCTACCAACCGGGGAGCACGTTATGTCCGTGAAATTTGACGAGGAAAAAACGGAGGCCTACCATTGGCGCATGAATACCGAGGCCCGCATCAAGCAGCTAGAAACGGACGACCTTACCCACAAGGTCGACCTTACCTATCTCAAGGCCAATTGCGCGACCAAGGCCGATATTGCCAAGTTAGAAGGCGAGTTTGGCAAGTTCCAGGCTGAGATGAAGGCCCAGCTCGCCGAAGCCAAGGCTTCCATCATCCAGTGGTCAGTGACAGCAATTTTCATCGCCCAACTACTGCCGGCGCTGCTGAAAATATTCCTGCCCGGCTAATCAGGCGATCAGTACCGGCGGGAAATGCCGCTGCCAGAACGACAGCGTCGCGGGACTTTCCGGCAACTGCCCGAGCGCCGTGCAAGCGCGCTGATAGCAGCGCTCCATCAGGCCGCGATGCGCAGCCGGCTCAGCCGCTTCAATCTCATTACACCGTGCGGCCCACTTTGCCAAATCGCTCTCGGTGAAATCACGCTGCCCGGCCAGTTCAATATCGCGATCCAGCAAGCAAGCCTCAAGGGCAGTTGTCATGGTCATTGCTTCGGTGGAGGTCGTGGCGGCGGCTTGGCGGGACGCGGTATGTGACTTTATACCGGAAAACAAAAAAGACCTACGCGCGGGAGCTGCGTAAGTCTTTGATTTGATTGTTGGTCGGGGCGAGAGGATTCGAACCTCCGACCCCATGCACCCCATGTAGTTCCACATCCATCCAGCAACGTCCACAGCAATTCAATCTCCTTGTATAATCAGTCACTTAGGTGCTTTTTTCGTCTAGCCTCATCCAGACGAAAGTACCCAAATCCAACATTTTCTAGGGCACAGCTAGGGCACGGACTACATGGCAGACTTAACCGTACAAGCAATTCAGAAGCTTCAACCAGAGGCTACCTACCGGAAGTATAACGTCAGCGCAGGGCTGTTTATCGGCGTAGCTGCCAGCGGTGAAAAGAACTTCATCGTGCGCTACTCCGTCAACAAGAAGCAGATTGATTACCGCCTTCCCAAGCCGTTCGGCTTGAAGTCCGACGCTGCCCACATATCGCTGATGGATGCACGCGCCAAGGCCGCAGAGATTCGCGCACTGGGCAAGCAAGGCATCGACTACCAGAAGAAGCTTGAGGCCGACGCCCAAGCAGCAGCAGCGCAGCAAGCGCAACAGAATGCCAACAACGCGACGGTGCAAGACCTGTACGATGCGTGGTTCCCGACTACCCGACGCAAGGACGGCGGCGACGAACTGAAACGCTACTTCAACCGGGACATTCTGCCGGTCATCGGCACGAAGGTACTACGTGAACTGGTGGAAGGTGATATCAAGGCACTGATTGCCCCTGCCGCTGCTTCCGGCACCAATCGTAAGGCCGTGGTCATGCTGAACATCCTCAAGCAAATGTTCAAGTGGGCTGCTGGTCGTCGTCCGTGGAAGCTGCTGGTAATCGACAACCCGACCGAGAACTTGAAGCCGGAAGACGTTACGCAGATCGGCTACAAGGAGGTAGAGCGTGAGCGCGTGCTGTCCCGCCATGAAATCAAAGAACTCGTTACCAAGCTTCCCGGCGCTCGCCTTGAGAAGACCACCGAAGTCGCTATCTGGCTTGCCCTGTCATGCTGCACCCGCATTGGCGAAACCCTGATGGCCGAATGGGAACACATTGATCTGGACAAGGGCATCTGGTTCCTCCCAGAACCCAATACGAAAGGCATAGCACCTGAACATACCGTGTTCCTGTCCGACTTCGCCAAGCGTCAGTTCCAAGCACTCAAGAAGATTACGGGCTACAGCAAGTGGTGCTTCCCGAACCGGGAGAACACCAGCCACGTAGAGTTGAGAGCAGTAACCAAGCAAACTACAGGCCGACAGGTGATGTTCTCCAAGACCGGCGCACCACTTCAAAAGCGCAGCAAGGCAGGTAACGCGCTGGTACTGGGCAACGAGAAGTGGACGCCTCACGATCTGCGACGCACCGGCACTACGCTGATGCAGAGCCTTGGCATCCACACCGACCTCACCGACCGCATCCTGAACCACGTAGAACAGAACCGGATGAAGCGTATCTACAACCGCTTCGGCTATGACGAGGACAAGCGTGATGCTTGGATCAAGCTGGGTGCGCTGCTGGACGATCTGACCGGCAAGATTACGGTACAGACGCACACCGAGTAACTACTCTTCGATGGGCTGGGCTAAGTCCTAGCCATCGCCGGTCAAGCCGCAGCGCATCATGAGAAGCGCACCACGGACGCTTCTATACCCAGTTCGTCACACGAGTGAATATCAAGCCCGTTCGGCCCCTCAGGCAGCGTGATGGTCATGTTAGTCGCAGCCATAACAAGGTGTTTCACATACGTGCTTGGCAAAAGAAATGGGCGACCGCTAACCGGCCATTTCTTATTAACATTGAAGCAAATTACCTTCCACACTATCCCTGCAAGTTTATCTACTACCTCGTAAGCTTCACACGGCAACTCAGATTCAATCTCATGCAACTGATTTCCGTGCATAAGAGTGTTTCTAACTCTAACAAATATTCCATACGTTTCACCCTGAGTATCACCCGAAATGTCCGAGACTAGCTTTTCTATAAGTTGGGTACTGAACGCCCTATGCTTCGGATGTTCATTGCAAGCTGAACAGAATAAAGCCCCTCTACATTTTGCGCAACGATCAGGGACTTTGTCATTTGGTTTATCAATCTGAGCTAGTATCTCCAATGCAAACCAAAAATACTGAAACTGTTCTTCCAAAACCTCCGCAGCCACACCTAATCGAAACCAGCGCATCGCAGACTTTAGCGGATTTGATAAATCCAGCTGGATAAGTTCCTGAGTAAAGGTAAGTATCTCGTCACCAATCGCGGCGATAGCAGGGGCATCTGCCGCAGGTTCTGTGAAGAAAAGAAGCGTGCGCGAAGTAAGCCCAGGAGTCCAGTCAATAATCTTCGTTAACCGATAAGGTGAAAACCTTCCATTGGTTACAAAAGCCAGTGAGTTTATTATGTCCGCGAGGATAGCCCTAGATATATCGGCAGCATCTTCAATCTGATCCACTTCAAACACTATCTTAATGGATACTAGACTTCCTTCCTTATCACCTTCCTGCGCCTTGTTCTTAATGTGAAACTCGAATTGACTCTCAGAACCAAGTGAACTGGAAAAGGTTTCTGGTTTTTCTAAGCATATATCCACTTCAACATCATAATCTGCAAGACATTTCATTCTCTTCTCCGAAGTGATGGACTATGGCCTTGGTTTAATAAATACAGGTTTGAATCGCTGTTGCTCAACCATCGTGAAAGTTTCAAAAGCTGGTCTAGCTTTAGCTATTCTTATTGTTTTATCTACTGGGCCTAATATTTTATCGAAGTCTGCTGCGGTACGCTTGCAGCGCGCTCCAATGATTATCTCTCTCAAGGCGAGGTTTGAACCAAACGGAAGGTAATACTCTCCATTGTTTGGGTCGGGCTTGTCCAAGTTAGAGAATAGCCGCCACTCTTCTTCATACGCCCACTGCGAGTATTTTGTGGTCAACAGTTCTTCAAGCGTCTCCAAGGTGAGGCCATGATATGGCTCCTTGGGATTCAGCTTTATGGCTTTTCGTTCCTGTGTGTAGGTGACTTTCTTAGCCATGTCGTCCTGTACATCGAAACCAAGACAGACGCCGGTGTGACTTCGGGCGTAATGCGCCCACATAACCGGGCTTCGCCAGTGCTGGCCGGTGCAGATTATGCCAAGGCGCTTACTCCAATGCTGCCTTAGTATCCTGTAGGCTGCACGTCCTTTCGGGCCTTCCAGCCTAACACTCATCAACTCGAACGGGTCATTCAGCTTTTCAAACTGCGCAAGGCGCAGACGCCGCTCTGGCAAGATGTATTCCACGGCAGTGTCAAGACTGGTCATGTAGTAGAGGCGCATTACGTTATCCATGTCGTTGTACAGGCCGCTTGATACTACCGCAGAATAGACATGAGAAAACCACTCCGATGAATGGCCGCATGGAGTGAAAACAAAAAAAATTCTCTAGGTCGAGAGGTTGGCTTAATACGGCACCGGCCCGGTGAATATCGCACTAGGCCCGCTTTAAAATATCTGTAAGCGCTTACTGATGCTGGTAGGCAGCCATTCACTGCTCGGAGGTAAAAGGCGCGTACAGAGCGTCCTATCACGCCCTAAGCTTCGTTTTGTGTGGCGGCTTAGAACAGGCTGCTAGCGGGCCTGTTATGGCGATCTACGCTGGTTAGTCAATGCCAGCATACGATCAATGGCTACGCCCATCCTGTGAATGGCGCAGCCCCACACGACCTTCACCTCTTCTTGCTGCGCGAGTCTGTTGAACATGCTTTCTGGTCTTTTTCGGTAGCATCGTACACCGTTGATCGTGGTGGGAGACGCTTTAGTACGCAGTTCCAGTATTCCGGGTTTCCTTCGACCATCGCAGCGCCGGTTTCGGCAAGTTCAGCCTTTCTCTTCTGCTCGTTCTGGAATAGCCGAGCTTCATAACGGTCAACGATGAGGTTTTCGTCTTCCATCAAGTCTTCGATTACTTTGCGGGATCTGTCGCAGTGAGAAGTGGTTTCGTTGTCTCCGTACGAGTACATGCAACTCATTTCGGTGTCGTACACCGCGTACGGTCTGCGCATATCTGATGGCAACAAGCCCGCTTTGCGTAGTTCAGCCCGCTCCTTACGAACAGCAAGACGCTTTTGTACGTATTCCTGAGCAGAAGCTTTCGACGCGGCCTCCCACGCTCCTTTGATTTCTCTGCGTATGATCTCATCACATGCATCCAACGCAGCTTTGGGCATCCCGCTAAACAGCGTCCAGTTCTTGCTTGCTTCGTCGTAGCAGCGCTTACCCTCTGCGTCTGGGTTTGCTTGCCATGCTGCGACCTCCTTCTCCAAGTAGCCCAGCCGAGACAGCACGCTATCAATGCGTTCTTTGCGAATCTCAGCCTTCGCGTTGTCGATCATTCCTGCGTGGCTCAATAGTGGCAAGCAAAGCAGGGTAGCAGCTACGGTGTGGTTTCTCATTTGCCTCGAAATTGGTTAAGTCGATCAGAATGCGTCTATAGACGCTCGATGAAACAGTAGCATACCAGCATCATCTTGGCGTGCCCACTTATTCACCAAACCGCCAGCATCCAGACCTGATCGCCTTCGGCGATGCTGTTCGTCGTCTGCGTACTGAGAGGGGGCTGACCCAAGAGGCGCTTGCCTTCGCTGCTGAACTGGACAAGGGTTATCTAGGACGTGTGGAGCGCGGTGACTCCGTTGCTGCGTTGCTGGTCATCACTCGGATTGCCCGAGCGCTCGAAGTTACTGTGGAGCAGTTGATGGGCGTAGCCAAATTGTAGGCAAAGCTATAGCCTTCTAAGCCGAGGGGTGTCCCTATGTCCTTCGTCAAGCAGTTGTGAGTGGGGCGGGGCTATAAAGTGTACCGTCCCGCATCATGGCGTACATGACATCACAGCGGCGCCTGGCGAGAGCGATTAACGCTTGGTTGTGGCGCTTGCCTTGGCTAATCTTTCGGGCATAGTAAGCCCGTGATACGGGGTCTCGTAGCGCCGCGAAGGCAGATAGAAACAACGCTCGCTTGAGTACTTTGTTTCCACGTCGTGATGGATGCTCACCGCGAATCGAGGAGCCAGAGCGGCGGGTAACAGGGGCCAGCCCAGCATAGGCCGCGAGGTGAGCAGCAGAGGCAAACGCTTTTGCAGCGACCTCCCGCTACAAGAGGTTCTAATGGCCAACGGCATACGGCAGCAGGTCTCGACATCCACGTTACGGATGGCCTCAGCATGTCTCCTTGGCCAAGTCCCTATCAGCGATCACCAGCCACCCACCAAGTTCGGTGACAACACCCCCCGGATCATGGGCGACTGGGGGCAACAATCATGCCGAACTTGGCTGGCCAAAACCTTGAGGATCAAGGTCTGTATATAGTAACGGGGGCTGGTTCGAACCCAGCTGGGCTGGGCCAATAAAATCAAGAGCTTACGTAATTCCTATGGCCAGTTTCTTGCGCTCTGCGCTCGCATGTGACTTCCCATGTAGGGCTGGTGTAGGAATCCAATTGGCGGCGCTCGGTATGTGCTCTTGAGTTGCTTGTTGGACTGCTCCACCTATCAGATCACTCGCTTTGTGTCTGCGCCTCTGCCCCACGTTGTCAGACAGTTACTTTCCCATGGTATGCGATAGCCAAGTCCTTCTTCTGTAGCTGAGCAGGAGTCCTTCTGTCGGTATCGCTTTTAACGCCTCTTTGCCTCTCCAGTCCGAATAGTCGATTTTGGCATATTCGATTCTCACCTATATCGTAGTCCAATGTTCCCACACCCCTTACACAGTAATGATTATTCCAAGCTCGTTTCATTGCTTAGGGCGGTTCGGAAAGAGGCGGGCCTTACTCAAGTCGAGTTAGCTACGCGGCTTGGCGTGGAGCAGTCTCTAATCAGCAAGATTGAGCGACGCGAGAGACGGCTGGACGTTGCTGAGCTTCGTACTTACTGCGCTGCTATGGGTATTGGTCTTAACGAGTTCGTCTTGCGGTTCGAGACTGCTCTTACAGGACATGAACAGGAAGCGTTAGATGACGATTGACGTAGGGCAGCATAACCCAGGGTATCCCGCAAACGGTGCTGACTGGACGGAGGAGCATTGGCACGGACTTCTTGAGCAGCTCATCGCTCAGGGAATCGTTAGCTGGCGTGAGGTGACATCGACCATGCTGGGCAGCATTAACCCATCACAGGTCGGTACTTCGATAGCGTCGAAGAAGACCTTTCAAAGCCACTTCGAACCTCGGAAATGTTGGGCGGCGGTGCGCGCTTGGCACTTCATGCAAAACGGGCGGTGCGCTGATTGCGATACCCGAGTGGACTTGCAGGCTGACCATGCAATTCCGAGGGAGTTTGTAGCTGGGGTCGGGCTCTGGGCCTGGCAAGGCTTTCCGAATATTTTGCAACGCGACCCTGCGGCAGTTGTCGGCAGCATTAAGTCACAGTTGAGCGGAATGCTAGTTCAGCACAACTATCAGGGCATCGAAGAGGCGCTGCTCGACAGTCTTTCTCGGGACCTTTATGCTGCGCTGATGGCAGGAAAAGCCTCGTATGAAGAGTTTGCAAACGTTGCGGACCGGCTCGACAATATGACTCTTCGCTGCAGGCGGCACAACGTTATCCGCCGTCCCTCCCATGCAAATGGGGGCTTAACTTTCCTTACTGCTGAAGCCGGTTTGATGTGGCTCCTGTTCGTCCATCGCCCTAGCAATTACGCTGCATTCCATGACCTGTGCCGTGCCTACGGCCTAACCATGGCGAATATCAGGTTTGAGGAAGCTTGGGCGATGGCGAGGTGGCTTCAGCACGAGGGGCTCTATGATATTGACCCTACAAGCAAGTATGCTCATGTGCCCATGACGTCTCCATCAAATAGCTCTGCTTAAGTCGCTACGTTTGTTGTGGCCATGCGGTGTGAGTCGAACAACTTTAGCGCCAGCTCGAAGTATTCCTCTTTTTGTTCGATACACACCGTTTCGGCTGCGTACCCGTCCAAGGCGCGAGCGGTCGTGCCGCTTCCTCCGAAGGGGTCTAATGCTCGTCCGCCTTTCGGCATTAGTGCTCGCAATAGGTTCGGCAGTTCTATAGGGAATGGTGCAGTGTGGCCGTAAGTGTTTTGGCCTTTTACCATCTTAATCACTGGTTGAGCACGAAGAATTGCTGGAAGAGCGCTGGACAAATCGGTGGTCTCCACTGCTGGTGGCTTGACGAACACAAGAACATGCTCCCAGCAATTGAACGGCGCTTGGTAATAGGGCGAGAAGTTACCAGCATTGAATCCACGCTTCCCTTCGATATCGCCCTTGTCCCAGGTTATCGAGCCGCTGAGGTGGAAGCCGGCACGCCTGAATATGTCAACAGTATATGCGCTGAGAATCAGTCGCTTGTCGCCCATGGCTGAGAATACAACACTTCGTTCGTTGTCGAAATAATCGAAGATATTGTAGAGATATACTGCGCCAGGTTTTAGGGCTTTATAGCAGCCTTGGGCAATTATCAACATGTCGCGTAAATAACAATAGATATTAGGCCATTGTGAATACTCGCGCGCGTTGAAGTAAGGTGGGGACGTTACTGCACCATCAAAATAGTTTTCGGGCCAGTCCTGAAGCACCATTGCCGAGTTGCCGCAGACCATCGTCAGGGAGCCAAGACGTTGTATCGTGGTGCTGCTAGCATTCTCTTTTGATTCCTGTGCAGAAGAAGGCAAGGCGTACCTTTGGAACCAGGGAGATTCAAAGAAGCCGGCTGAGCTATTCCCGTCTGCGGTATTTATACGGCCGTGCGATAGGAAGCGACGGCCCAGCGAATCGCTGGGCGCATCTACTCCGAATAATGCGACACCGTCTCCATGCAGGGAGTAGTGGCGAATCAGCATCTCAGTCGCGTCGTAAATCGTTCGTTCGGTTTGAACATCGCGAGACCACTTACGAACGGACTCGGGCGGGATATAGCTCTCGACCTCGTCAATAGCCTCTTGCATCAAAATTGCTTTGAACGAGTACCGCTTGCCGCGATTATATTTGCTTCTGTCTGGGCAGAGAGAATTTCGGCATTCCCAGCTTCGAACGCCGAGGCTGGAATAGGAATTCCCGTGAACGTCACGCGTGCGACAAGCGGGACAAGGAATTATCGTCTCGTCTCGTTTATTCTTTTGGAAAAGTAAAAGTAGCGATTCAGAGCCAGCGGGGGACGTGGGCGACGGAGCGCATACGAAAGTGTCTTTGTAGGTAAACCCTTCATTTGCCAGGTCAAACCGCGCTTGTCCGACGTCTACATCCGGGACATGCGAGACTGTTTCGCTCTCGATTTGCTTAGCTCGAAAATACGCATTCTTGAGCTTTACCTCGTCATGCTTTTCCGCGAAGAGCATGATGTCCGAACAGATTTCCCAGGTGATATTGCGACCCTCGACTACTATCGGCTCAATCCAGTATGCTAGATGACCATGGTTCTCCAGCTCTTGATAGCTTGTAGATACATGAGCAAACACCGCTGACCGTAGTTCCTCTAAGGAGCCACACGAATCGGCAAGCTCCTGGTCTATCTTTGCGATATCTAACGTCCGTTCTCGCGAGTACAGTTGTGGATGTAGCTGACGCAACTGAAGCCAGAAAGCGCGCTCATAAGTCTCGGCGCTATAAGTGGAATCGAAGTACGAATGCAGTACTTCCTGATCGGCCGCTGAGAACACAAATGCCGAAAATGCAGACAACAGCGCTTCGTTTCCAATAGCACGGTCGCCTTGTTCCGCGCGGAGCTTAGAGGGTGCCTCAACTTCTCCTCTAAAGTAGGAGATAGTCTCTGCCGGACTGGCTGGAGCGAAGAGCCGGCAAAGGGCGTCGACCAGGCCCTCCTTGCTACTTGCTTTGCTAATTGCTTCCTCGAATGCGGACTGGTCCCCGGAGTCGAACGCAGCTTGAATAAGGTTCTTCTCGTGGAAATTGAAGACTAAACCTCGGGATGCGGCGTGAGCGTAGACCTTAGCAATGCCATCGCGATTAACATTGAACTTCGAGTTTATGTGGGCTATCAATCTCGCCTGACGCTCAGTTGGTGTCCGAAGTGCATGCGCTTCCAGATGTTCGCATAAGGGGGCGAGTGCCACCTTATATTCTTGAGGAAAATGAACGCTGGCCCCCAACAGGCTTTCGAATTCTTGAACTAACGATTGTTGGAGATTCATGGCAAGTCTAACCCACTTTAAATATGCGATTATGGCATATTCCCGTCTACGGGTCAATCTGAATCAACGCATGGGTATGACGTTTTGGCTCCTAATTCTGTGGGCTACGACAATGTATAGTTTGGTGAGAAGGGCACGAAGCGGTGGGGCGGCAGGACCCTTTGCAGGGTGCGATGGGGAGCTTCTGGCAGGGCGGGCGAGTGGCTTAGCCATTGCTGATTAGAAAGATTCTTGTTCATATTTCCCCCATCGCGCGCAGCCGCGTATGCGTAAGAAAAATGTTGGCTCTACCCTGGCATTGCGTTGTCAGAAAAGGGATTGTAGTGGGTCGAGGACAACGAAACTATGTTTGTCTTCATCGTCAACTGCCACGTCCAAAGGCTGGAGACATGGATGATTCGATACCGTTCTGAAAAAACCTAAAAAAAAACAGCAAGGTCGAGGAGCTGCCTTAACGAGCTACCAGCCCTGCAAAAGTCGTCTATAGAGCCACCAAGATATTGCCAGGGCGTCGGAGTCGTCTGGAAAGTTGAGAGTTACAGCGAGTTGTTTAATGCGGCTGGGGCCGGGGAGAATGCTCCTCACAAGCGCGTAAAATATACGTGGACGCTGCGGGCGCTGTTAGGCAGCGTGCCACTGCCCGGAAGTGAAGGCCCGTAGCGGGCCTCCTATCGCGTCCTAGGCTGCTGCCTTGAGTAGCCGGGAAACAGTGGACTGGTGCCACGTCTTGCCCAGCGCAGTTGTGGTGCCACGGTCGTTCAGTTCAGCCGCTACCTGTGCCATCGTCATGCCCTGTGCTTGCATCTGCTTGATGGTTGGCAGCAGCTTGGCATTGAAGGCTGCGGCCTTGGCTGCGTTGGTTGCTTGCCCTGCTGCCTGTGCTTCGGCTAGGTTGGTTCGGTTCCCCAGTTGAGCGCCCTTCGCCTTGAGCGTCGCCAGTGCTGCCTTGGTACGGGAACCAATCAGCTTGCGCTCCTTCTCGCTAAGTGCAGCGTACAGGTGCAAGATGAACGGGTCAGTATCGACGCCCAGTTCAGCAACCACGAATGGCACACCTCGCGCCATTAAGCCCGATATGAACGCCACGTCGCGAGATAAGCGATCAAGCTTCGATACGATGACCGGGCAGCGCAGCTTCTTCGCCTTGGTCAGTGCTTGCTTCAAGCCAGTACGGTCTTCAAGGCCCAGCTTGCCACTGGCGACCTCTGTCACTGCTTCCACGATGGTGAAGCCTTCAGCTTTGGCGAACATTTCAATAGCACGCTGCTGGGCGTCCAGACCAAGACCGCTCTTACCTTGCTCAGAGGTCGATACTCGCAGGTAAATGATGGCTGGCTTCATGGTTTGGTGCCTCGTTGCAGTTTGTATGCACCTATTATACGAACGTTTAATGGTCGCATACAAGCAAATTTTCCAACCTCATCCTATCAACCACCCCTCCGATCTTTTTTTACCCCGAAGATATCCGCAAGCTGCTCGAACCGGCGGCACAAGTATTCGTCGGGTCTCTCGCCACGCAGTAGCACGTAAGGCCGTGGATGCGTATTGGCCGGAAAGAGATAGTAGTGAAGGATGCCTGAATTGTCAGTCGTTAGCTGGGCAGCCAACACGAAGTCAGTCCCCATACTTTCGCCCATCGGGATGCGCCAGCGTTCATGCCCGCTGACATCGTGTATGCAGCGCACAGTGACGATACGTACCCGGATACTTTCATTGAGCAGCAGTTCGTAGGGATTTTCAGTCCGTGCTGCCTGAACGCTTGTTTGTGCGATCAGCCCCATAGCTTGATCCATGAGCGCTTTCCGCATCGCAGCTATGCGTCGTCTTGTCTGGACATGGTGATCGATGCGTGGACTGTAGATGCCAGCGCGACGGTATGCCTCCCCCATCGTGCCAAAGCGGTGGCGATAAACCTGCATTCCGGGAATGCCAGGTTCGGCATTAAGTAGGCGTGCAGATACCCGTCCGTGCTTGCTTTGCATGTACCGCAAAATGTCAAACAGTTGCTCGTCGGCGAACCGACTGCACTTCCGTTTTCGTACTAACTGAGCCGCGTCGTAAAGTTCCGATGGGATGATGCCCTCGAAAGCTGCAACTTTACGAATCCACATCTCGGGCGGATTTTTAACAAAGTGCTCTTTAAGCTTAAATGAGGTTCGGTTGAAGACCAAGTTGCCCACGTACTTCTCGCTAGTCAGGATTGTACGAACACGAAATCTAGTCCAGAGCTTGCCACTCTCGTCGGTATGGCCAGAGCAATTGAGTAATTTGGCGATTCTAGTCTCTCCAAGCCCGTCTTCAACGTACCATTTGAAGATGCGCTGAATCAGTTCCATTTCAGACGGAGAGCCCGGCGCAAGTGAAATCCGATCTGTTGATACTGACTTCCGTTCGCCATGATTCAGCACCTGCTTGATCTTCCCTGAGCGATCAACCAGTACACGGCGAAGTCCGTAACCTGCTAAACCACCGGCCTTGTACCCGAGGCCCACAAACGTGCACTGAGCAGAGAAGACCTTGGCAGAGAGTTCTCGACTGTACTCCGCTGCCATCAAGCGCTTGAGGTACTTCAGAATCGATGACAGAGCCGAACGATCGTTGCTGAACTGCTCCGCGCAGTAGATTACCTGCACGCCAGAGCGACGACAGATGTGTTCATAATAGGCCGACTCATCAACATCTTGAAATCGGCCCCAGCGACTGATGTCGTACACAAGAATGACTGCGAACGCTGGATTACCCTGCACATCGGCGATTAGTTGTTGCAAAGCCTTCCGACCTTGAAGACTCAAGCCACTCTTACCGGCATCCTCATACCGGCAGCAGATTTCTAGGCCATTCGCTGCTGCATAGGCATCGATGACCTTCTGCTGGTGTAGCAAGGAGTAGTTCTGATGTTCCGTAGACATTCGTGCATAGCAAGCCGCTTTGATCGGCACTGTACGAGAGTCCATGTAAGCCTCCATGCTCCGTCAGGGCAGTCTACGTAGCCCAGATTACTGAGATGATTCAGGATAGTTCGGCTTCGCAGGTTTTCCAACCGACCTCTTGATTAAAGTTGCCAGCGCAAGTTCGAGTGGTACTCCCTGCTCGGATAAAAAGCATGCCGCGAAAAACGTACCATGCGTCTCGATTAGCATAAGAGCTACAGTGCACAGGCGAGAGGTAAGGAAATAGTCCATAACAGCATGGTTACGGAAATTGCAGATCGATGGCTTGCGTTGCATCAAACTCCAATTGGATAGTGGCGGCAAAACTAACCTGATACTGGTCACGGCTCGGACTCAGCTAACTCCCATTCACTGTCAGGATTGGCTGAGTAAGATATGAGCGGACTACATGTCTGGTCACACCTTTCAGGTGTCGCACCACATGTAGCGAAATCATATCGCGTACATTATCGGACAGCTATGTCACTCGGCTCGTACTTCCAGTACTCGCCACTTACACACAACTCTCTACGCTCCCTAAAACATAGCATTGCATGTGTTGTACGCTAAGTTCCCACTTGTGCCAATACATGTGCCACGCTATGGGTACAACATGGCTGCGCCATATCGTGCACAGGGAAGTCAAACCCGGTAGGTGTTGTAGTGAGAGTAGTTTTTCTGTGGGTGGATTTAGGGCCGAGAGCGGAGCGAAGGCCAGCAATCACTATCGATACTGCTGCGGTTGTATAACATGGCTGCGCCATATCGTGCACTGGAAAGCAAACCCGTTACGGGCAATAGTGTAAGTGGTTTGTCAGGGGTAGGATTGTGGGCCGGTAGCGAAGCGGAGACCCTGTACACAACGGTGTAGAAATAAGTTTGCGGCAAAGGTGTATAACATAACTTACAGCCAGCCTCGCTACCGCACGGCTGAAACGATCAGGTACCGATCCCCAATGCGAACAACGAAAAAACGGGCTATTAATGTATATATTAGAAGGCTAACCCGATCTCTGCATTAACTGCACTAAGACGAAGAACCCTTGAATTTAAAGGCTTTCAAGGGACTCTCTCATGCACTTAACCCATCGTTACGTGCAATTCACTGCATCAGCTTGTAGACCTGTGCGAATAGCTTCCTGCTGGTCGCTGTACTGGATCGAGGCCACCTCTCGCGGCGTCAGCTTGCGGTTCCGTTGCCTGCCGCACTGCTGCCAAATACTGACCTGCTTAGAACGGCATCCGGGAACTGCACGCCGACGCTGTTCATAATGAAGGCGTGACATTGCGAATTGGATTCGTTCTGCGCTAACCGACCCGTGTCCCATGCGTTTCAGTTCAGTGCGCAAAAACTCGTTATGGAAAAACGGCGTCTGCGCAACGATATCACGCAAGACAACATGCAGGTCAGCAGCGGTCAGCCCGATCATGTGCTTCAACGCGTCGGTCTGAATCGTAGACCCTGACTTGAACTGGCTAAGGTTACGATCCATGAAGAAGTTATAAAGAAAGTCAGCAGTGCCAGGAGTGCCTAACCACGCATGGAACTGAGCAAAGAACTCTTTGGATTCTGCAAAGCTGATCTTGTGCGTGCATGGTTCGCAGGCGTAAAAGCGACGGTCTTCCTGCCCACCAAAGTCAAACGGTACAGAATGGTTGGAACAGACCATTACACGAGCGTACAGATCACGGTTCTGGGGTTTCTGAACGAACTTGATACTGACGGATAGCTCCTTAGCCGACATTACAAACTTCAAATCCTCGTACGTGCTGGGGCTAGCAACGGCATCATCGAAGCAGACTAGCAGGTTGTTGGGTAAGACCTCGGAGAAGCGCTCCAGCGCCAGCGAATACTTTTCGCGGTGCCATACGTGCTTATCACCAAGCGCCTTCTTGACCAGCGAGACGACGGTGGATTTACCGGTGCCTTGCTCACCAGTCAGGATGACACCCCACTCGGGCCTCCGTGCTGGGTTCTGGATAATATCAGCGCACCAGTCCAATACCATGTCTCGGTCAAGCTGCGCTGGCAGTACGCGACTGAGGTAGTCGCTGAACACTTCTGGAATGGGCATGCCGACCTGACGAACTGGCTTAAAGGGGACGTAGGTATTCGCCATCGGGATGCCTGCGTGCGGTTCGTAAAACCGTTCTGGCACAGGTTTGAAGCCCGAACCCAGTACACGCGGTAGCTCTTGCGATAGACGCTCCCCCAGCCCTTTCAGGAACGTGCTGAAGTCACCCGTCACTTTGATGCGGTTGGACTTGGCCCAGTTTGGGAAGCTTGCGCGAAAATGGTCAAGCGATGCGTTCTGGCCTGTGGAGGGATGAAGCGCTTTCATCGGGAAGGTGGAGGTGTCAATGCACCATTGCTGCGCTCGAAGGTGTGCTGCGAATTTCGTGACGGCTTGCGCTGGGCTGTGTTCTTCGTAAGTTGATTGATTATGCATAAGGACTCCTTCTCTAAAGCCGCGACATGCTAAGAGACGGCATATCGCATGCTTATATTGTGTTTATCTAGACTTAAATGTTCAGCACGACGTCTGTAGCGTTTGAACCATGGTGCTTGCTGCTACCTGCTTCAATCGGTATTCTTCGATCATCGATGCAAGTACCATTTCCCTTTCGTGGGCCAACGCTTCACGAACACCTTCATCAGCGAAAGCGTAACTCGCCAGATAACGCGGGAGATCGCTTACTTTCACGATGTTCCACATGGTGAGGTCGTTTAGCCGCTCGATTCGTATGTCATCATCAATGACGAGAACAGCCGAAAATGGAGGAGTTACCGAGCATGGTGACGAATCTAGGTCTGCATGCTCTCTCAGAAAGGCTTCTGGTGCTGACGTGTAATGGAGCAGCTTGTCCAGAGGATGCAAATACCCCGTGTAGCCGTCACCAAAGAGGTGACAGCCTAAGCTGGCGAAGAACGTAGGGATATCCGCGATGATATCGGCTGGAGGTGGTACATAGGTCAGGCCATAGATAGGGTCTCGGCAGGCACCTTTTTGATCCTCTTTGTGGATGTCAAAGTAAGCCGTATGCACGCAGAAGTGCGGCAATTCTTCGAGTGTGAGCAAGTACCAGTGACCGTCCGTTTCTTCTCGCTGCGCGGCGGATATGCCGTTAAGAACGATCACGACCGGCTCATCACCTTCAATGCTCATCGCTAACGGGTTCTCCGGCAGGGTATCGATTACCGTAAACGTGTATCCAAGGACTTCGTGCCAGTAGACGTTGGTAGCGTGGTTCAATCGCTTGTAGCAGCCGATGCTGGCTAAGAACTGCTCCACTTCTTGCGGAACCACAAAAGCTGGGAATGCATTCTGATCGTTGTGTTGTTGATTCATCTTGAATCCTTTCGTGTAATTTTGATCGAATAACCCATGCCCGTGGCTTACTCGTTTTGTGGGGACGAAGTTAGACCTGCCAGTCAAATGGCATCGAGGGCAATGGATAGGGTTGGTGCCGTTGGGCGGCTTTATGGCAGGCTAGGAAATGCGGGGAACATCCCACCAGCAAGTGCTTCTCATGAGGCTAATGCGGCTGTTGCTGCATCAACGAGAGCATCATTACACACCCGAAGAGTGTTGTCAAAGTTGTAAGTAAGTAGGTAAGGAACTGGTCGTGAAACCGATATCTATTCAACACTTAACAGACATGAATGATGGTAATTTGACTGCGTGCAGAATGTAATTCAGAGGGAACGGCAAAATTAGACGGAAGATGCCCGCATCAAGTGCTAAGTAAGTAAGAAGCACGATTCCTCAACCAAAAGAAACACGGCCAGCCGCGTAATGAGGTAAGTGTGAGGTTAAAACGGTTAGCCTTCGCCAAGAGTGTAAGACGGGTAAGTCGCCGTTCACGACAGGCAACGCAGGGTATTGAGTAAGAATACGGCTGACGTACCCTGCTATGGAAAATTTCCGCGACGAAAATAAATGACCAATCTAAGCAAATGGGTCATTTACTGTCCATTTAACAGTAAAGCGTGCTCTAAGGTTTCACCAATGCTCAGTTCAACGGCATGCGCAAAATCAGATCGCAGCGCTGCACATAGGCGAGCGCAATGACGGACAGCGC
Organism: Duganella rivi; assembly: GCF_009857435.1. Lineage (GTDB taxonomy): Bacteria > Pseudomonadota > Gammaproteobacteria > Burkholderiales > Burkholderiaceae_D > Rugamonas > Rugamonas rivi. The sequence goes on along the minus strand of NZ_WWCK01000002.1, from coordinate 139,534 downwards.
CAGGTCGCGACTGTGCATTATATGCACTAAGAAATACCCCACTGTTCCGAAAAACAGTAAGGTATTCGCCAGCACATATACCAACAAAGAAATTTCAAAATGCCCTTGCTATTCAGTTTGCGACCTATGTAAGATGCCGTCGCTGGGCCATCCAGCGCAACTTAATCACTCTCAAGGAGCCGACAAACACAGATTAGAAGGAGGACTTAAATGTTCCAAAACCAGCTTATGACCGTCCAACAGGTAGCCAACATCTTATGCGCCAGCGTATCCGGCGTGTGGGCCAAAGCCGCCAGCGACGAAAGCTTTCCGAAGCCGTTCAAACTCTCAGCAAAGCAGACACGATGGAAACTCAGCGACTTGAACGCCTACATCGAAATGAAGGCCGCAACCACCCTGCACTGACCTAAGAAGCCGCAATCAGAAATGACTGCGGCTTTTTTCATACTCACGTCGCCTTCGCTTTTCCCGATGATGCCGCACCAATGCCACAACGACAAGAATACCAACACAACAAAGCAGCACCTTGAAGCCGAAGTAAAGCTGCACAAGCATCGCTACCAGCGATCCCATCCAAACTGCGGACAACCAACCGGGCGGAGGTGTGATTCGTGGGCCACTCATGACACGCTCCCGGCGCGAGGTTTCATCGGCACTATCCGGGAGTAATCCACCTGTGCAATCAGCCCCGCAGGGAACACGTTGACAGACGCCGCATCATCAAAGACCCAATCGAAGTAGGCCATCAAGATACGGGCTAGGCCAAACATGCTGAAATAGTAGCCACCGCCCCTAACTCCGTACTGCGGCCCAAAACACCAAGTTTCATAGTCGAAGATTCCGCGACTCTCCACAGTAGTGGTCGGCGTGTACTTCGTTACGGTGAAGTGCTTGCTCCCGTTCGCTATGTCCTGTGCTGCACTCAAAGCCGCAGCGATACCCGGATGCTTCCTCTTTAGCTTCTTTAGGGATTGCTTAGGCCTCCCGGCATTGTTGGGCAACCAGTCAGCCGCAAGATGCCTAGCCGTGACCATGAAGTTAAACGCCGCATAGTCTTGACGCTTCTGGCTTTGTTCATCTTCGCCACTAGAAGCCTCTAACGCCTCAAGGTCTATCTTTAGCTTTTCGTACACGTCGAAACAGTTGGACATGCCGAAGGTCAAGGATGGGGAAGTCGCCATGATTGCGAGCGGTGGTTGAGGTGATTCAGTGTAGCCCTGAACCCAAGCCAAAGGAAAAACTTTAGCTTTCAGAGGCAAGAATCAAGGCAGAGAACAGCACCAAAACCGGGAAATCGCCCGTAGGGCACCAGTAGGGCAGGAAGAAAATCTAGGGCAGGCGTAGGGCACGAACCCAGAAAAGAAAAAAGAGGTTAGTGACCACTATCACTGAACCCCTTGATTTTGTTGGTCGGGGCGAGAGGATTCGAACCTCCGACCCCATGCACCCCATGCATGTACGCTACCAGGCTGCGCTACGCCCCGACTAACCGAATAATTATAGCAGCGGGTTTAAGTATTTGTCATGTTTGCTTATCGCCGTTAAGATGGCCACATGACAACCGCCGCCCTCGAACATGCCGCCGCCCTTCTCTCCCAAGCCGACCTGCTAATCATCGCGGCTGGCGCGGGCATGGGCGTGGATTCGGGATTGCCTGATTTTCGCGGCAACCAAGGATTCTGGAAGGCTTACCCGGCCTTGGCCCGCGCGCAGATGGAGTTCACCAGCGTCGCTTCGCCCGCCACTTTCCGCGACGATCCCGCGCTTGCCTGGGGCTTTTACGGGCATCGGCTGAATCTCTACCGCGCCACCGTGCCGCATGCCGGCTTTGGCTTGCTGAAGAAATGGGGCGAGCGCATGGAGCATGGCTACGGCGTCTTTACCAGCAATGTCGACGGCCATTTCCAGGCCGCCGGCTTTAATCCGCTGCGCATCGAAGAATGCCACGGCTCGATCCACCACCTGCAATGCACCAAGCCATGCAGCGATGACATCTGGCCTGCCGACGGCTACACGCCGCAAGTCGACAACGACGCCTGCCGCCTGCTCAACGCGCCGCCCACCTGCCCGCACTGCGGCGCCCTCGCCCGCCCGAATATTCTGATGTTTGGCGACTCCGGCTGGAACGAGCAGCGCACCGCCGCGCAGGAAGCGCGGCTACACCGGCTACTGACTAAGGCCCAGCGTCCGCTAGTAATTGAGCTGGGTGCGGGCGTGGCGATACCGTCGGTACGCTATTTCGGCCAAACAGTCATCAGCCGCCACAACGGCCGCATGATCCGCATTAATCCACGGGAGCCGCAGGTCGCCAGCGCCAACGATGTCGGGCTGGCAGCCGGCGCCTACGACGCATTAAGCGCCATAGACGCTCTGCTATAAACGGTTTATACCAATTTTACGGTAATTGGCGACAAGCCCGCGACCTTGCCTTCAAGGACTTGGCCGCGCACCACGGCGCCTACACCTTCCGGCGTGCCGCTGAAGATCAAATCGCCCGGCGCCAGCGTAAACAGCGTCGACAAGTTGGCGATGGTCTCGTTGATCGACCAGATCAAATGCGAGATCGACGACGACTGCTTGGTCACGCCATCCACATCCAGCTGAATCGCAGCGTTGTTGATATCGCCGGCATCCGCCACCGGATGAATCAAACCAATCGGCGCCGAGAAATCAAACGCTTTGCCGATTTCCCAAGGGCGGCCCGCATCGCGCATTTTGAATTGCAGATCACGGCGCGTCATGTCGAAACCAACCGCATAACCGTAGATGTGCGACGCTGCATCTTCCACGGCGATATTGGCGCCGCCCTTGCCGATGGCGACCACCAGCTCGCACTCGTAGTGCAGGTTATTGGTCACCGGTGGGTACGGCAGTTCCAGCACGCGGTTCGGCGCAGCCGGCACCACGGCCTGGGCATCGCCCGGTTTGCAGAAGAAGAATGGTGGTTCGCGATCCGGGTCGGAGCCCATCTCGCGCGCGTGGCCCGCGTAGTTGCGGCCAACGCAGTAGACGCGGCGCACCGGGAATAAGTCAGCAGTACCGGCGACCGGCAGGCCGACGATGTCGTGGGCAGGAATTACGTAGGAAGTCATGATGCTCCGATAAGCAGGAAAGGACATCACGCATGGTACAACAAATCAGGTCAGCAGCAAGGCACGCAAGGCGACGCGATACCCCTCCACAAGAGAGTCGCGATTAATCTGTGGACGATGTAGCGCGCGTATCGGCAGCCCATGGAATAACGACACCACCGTATCAATGCGCCCATCCAGCAGTTGGTCATCCACCGGCAAACCGCGCCGTTCGCGCTCGCGCTTGATGATGGGTCGGAAGCGGTTCATCGCCGTCTGGTCGCCAGCGCGCAAGGCCTCGGCAATCTTGGGATTGCGCGCCGCCTCGGCAAACATCTCCAGCGGCAGCTGGAAGAATTCCGGTTCCAGATTCTCATCCACATGCTTGGGCGCGTCGTCGATCATCGATTGTAGCGGATCGTCCTTGCCTTCCAGTTCGCGCAACTGCCCGGTCACGTGCTCGATTTCCAGATCAACGAAGGCCATGATGATGGCTTCCTTGCTCTCGAAGTAGTTGTAGATATGGCCCGCGCTCATGCCCGCTTCCTTGGAAATTTCAGACATGCTGGCGCCATGGAAGCCGCTGCGCGCAAAGCACACCGCTGCTGCCTGCAAGACCTGGTTGCGGCGATTTTGCGCGCGTTCCGGGTCTGTGCGCCGTTTGACGTCGAATTTCATGAAGCGATCCTAGGGTGAATATGAAACCATTATAACGGCGGGCGCATGGCAATGCACCCGCCGAGCCGTTTAACCGCGCGGTTGCGGCAATTCCGGCTGCCAGCCGCCGCCCAGCACCTTGTACAAGGTGACGGCGTTGCTGGTCTTGGCCAAGCGGGTGGTAATCAAGCTCTGTTGAGCCGCATACAGCGCGCGTTGCGACACCAGCGCGTTCAGGTACGAGTCCGCACCTTTTTGATAACGCGCCTCGTTGATGGTGTAGCTCTTCTGCGCCGCATCGACCAAGGCCTGCGACGACGACAGGCGCTCATCCAGCGTGCCGCGCGTCGCCAGTGCATCCGCAACTTCGCGGAACGCCGTCTGCACCGCCTTCTCGTACTGCGCCACCGAGATGTCGCGGTCAGCCTTGGCGATATTCAGGTTGGCGCGATTCACGCCGCCATCGAAGATCGGCAAGTTGATCGCCGGCGCAAAGCTCCACGCCGACGAACCGGCCTTGAACAAGCCAGACAACGTCGAACTGGCGCTGCCGCCCGACGCCGTCAGCGAAATGCTCGGGAAGAAGGCCGCACGCGCCACGCCGATATTGGCATTGGCAGCGCGCAGCGCCCGCTCCGCTTCCTGCACGTCCGGGCGCGATTGCAGCAGGTCTGAAGGCAGGCCGGCCGGAATCGCCGCCAGCTGGGTGACCTCGTTGAGGTCACCCGTAGGCAGCAATTCTTCCGGCACGGCGCTACCGACCAGCAGCGTCAAGGCATTCAGATCCAGCGCCACTTGCGCGCTGTAGACCGCTGCGTCGTTGCGCGCCGATTCCAGCGTGGTCTGCGCATCGTACATATCGGTACCGGCCACCACGCCCGAAGCGAAGCGCTTCTTGCTCAGGTCATAGCTGGTCTGCTGGCTTTTCAAGGTTTCCTGTGCCAGTTTCAAGCGCTGCTGATCGGCGATCAAGGTCAGATAGGCATTCGCCACTTCCGACACCAGCGTAATTTGCTGCGTGCGGCGCGCTTCCTCGGTGCCGAGATAACTCTGCAAACCGGCTTCCGATTGATTACGCACTTTGCCGAAGAAATCCAGCTCGTACGAAGACATCACCAGGCCGCCGTTGTACTGGCGGTTGATGGCAGCTTCGCCGGTGCCGGTCATCGTCGACGGCGTGCGCGATGCGCTCTGGCTGACGTTGGCCGACAGCTTGGGCAGCAGCGCCGCCGTGTCGATGTTGTACTGCGCCTTGGCCTTCTCAATATTGAGCACCGAAACGCGCAGATCGCGGTTGTTGGCCAGCGCCAGCTCGATCACCTTGCGCAGCTTCTCGTCCGAGAAGTATTCGCGCCACTGGATTTGCGACACCGGCTTGGCGTCAGCGGCGGCAGCCGGCACGCCCTTGTAAGCGTCGCCCGCAGGCCAAGCCTGCGCCACCGGTTGCGCCGGACGTTCGTACACCGGCGCCAGACTGCAACCGGCCAACATCGCCAGCGCAGCCAAAGTAATAACAGACTTTTTCATATCAATGCACCTCTACAGTTGCAGGAGCGGCCTTCTTCGGCGCGAAGTAGCCGCGTACCAGCACAAAGAACAGCGGCACGAAGAAGATGCCCAGGAAGGTCGCAGTCAGCATCCCGCCCAGCACGCCAACGCCGATGGCGTTCTGGCTGCCGGAACCTGCGCCGCTGCTGATTGCCAGCGGCAGCACGCCGAGGCCAAAGGCGATAGACGTCATCAGAATCGGACGCAGACGCAGTTTCACCGCTTGCAGCGTTGCCTGTTTCAGTTCCACGCCCTGCTCTTGCAGCTCCTTGGCGAATTCCACGATCAGAATCGCGTTCTTCGCCGCCAGGCCGATCACGGTCAGCAGGCCCACTTGGAAGTAGACGTCGTTCGACAGCTTGAACACAAAAGTCGCCAGCACCGTGCCGACTACACCCAGCGGCACCACCAGCAGCACCGAGAACGGCACCGACCAGCTTTCATACAGCGCGGCCAGGCACAGGAACACGATCAGAATCGAAATCGCATACAGCTGCGTGGTTTGCGAACCAGAGTCGCGTTCTTCGGTCGACAGGCCGGTCCACTCGTAGCCGATACCCGGCGGCAGTTGCGCAGCCAGCTTTTCGATTTCCGCCATGGCGACACCCGACGACTGTCCCGGCGCCGGCATGCCGAGAATCTCGGTCGACGGCAAACCGTTATAGCGCTCCAGGCGCGGCGAAGCGTAAATCCATTGGCCGGTCGAGAAGGCCGAGAAAGGCACCATCTGGCCGTCGGCATTACGCACGAACCACTTGTTCAGATCTTCCGGCGTCATGCGCGATTCAGCAGAACCTTGCAGGTACACCTTCTTCACGCGGCCGCGATCGACGAAGTCGTTGACGTAGGAGCTGCCCCACGCGGTGCTCAGCACCTTGTTCACATCCGCCACGGACAGGCCGAGTGCAATCGCCTTTTGCTGATCCACGGTGATCTTGTACTGCGGCGTATCTTCCTGGCCGTTAGGACGCACGCCTACCAGCACAGGGCTCTTGGACGCCATGCCCAGCATCTGGTTACGCGCCGCCATCAGCGCATCGTGACCGACGCCGCCGATATCTTGCAGCTGCAAGTCGAAGCCGCTGGCGTTACCCAGTTCCAGCACGGCTGGCGGAGCAAACGCAAACACCATCGCATCTTTAATCTGCGAGAACTTACCCATGGCGCGACCAACGATCGCATTGACGCGGTTCGCTGCGCCCGGACGTTCAGCCCAATCCTTCATACGCACAAAGGCGATACCGCTGTTCTGGCCATTACCGGAGAAGCTGAAGCCAGCCACCGCGAACACCGAAGCGACAGCATTCTTCTCGTCGTTGATGAAGTGGTTCTCAACTTTTTCAATCACCTTCAGCGTACGCTCTTGCGTTGCGCCGGTAGGCAATTGGATTTGCGAGAACAGCACGCCTTGGTCTTCTTCCGGCAGGAAGGAAGTCGGCAGACGCACAAACACCACTGCGAGCACCACCAAGATGATGCCGTACACCGCCAGCGAACGACCGCCGCGATTCAGAATCGAACCGACGATGCCTTGATACTTATTGGTACTACGTTCAAAGGTGCGGTTAAACCAGCCAAAGAAACCTTTATTAGTCAGGTGATGGCCTTTTTCCACCGGCTTCAGAATCGTCGCGCACAATGCAGGCGTGAAGATCATCGCCACCAGCACAGACAACACCATCGCCGACACAATCGTGATTGAGAACTGGCGGTAAATCACACCGGTCGAACCGCTGAAGAACGCCATCGGCACAAACACCGCCGACAGCACCATGGCGATACCCACCAGCGCACCGCTGATCTGGCTCATGGACTTGCGGGTCGCTTCCAGCGGCGACAAGCCCTCTTCCGTCATCACGCGCTCTACGTTTTCCACCACCACGATGGCATCATCCACCAGCAGGCCGATAGCCAGCACCACGGCGAACATGGTCAGCGTGTTGATCGAATAGCCCAGCGCCGACAGAATCGCGAAAGTACCCAGCAACACCACCGGCACCGCCATGGTTGGAATCAGCGTAGCGCGGAAGTTTTGCAGGAACAGGTACATCACCAGGAACACCAGGATGACTGCTTCCACCAGCGTCTTCACCACTTCTTCAATCGATAGTTTGACGAAAGGCGTGGTATCGAAAGCGACTACCGCTTTCAGACCGTGCGGGAATTGCTTCTCCAGCTGGGCCACTTTGGCTTTCACAGCATTGGCGGTATCCAGCGCGTTAGCGCCGGTCGCCAGCTTGATCGCCATACCGGAGGCAGGCTTGCCGTTGTAGCGCGCGAGGATGTTGTAAGTCTCGCTGCCCAGCTCCATGCGGGCCACGTCGCGCAGATGCACGGTGGCGCCGTTGGCGGAAGTCTTCAGCAAGATAGCGCCGAATTGTTCAGCGGTTTGCAGACGGCTTTGCGCCGTCACGGTCGCATTCAACTGCTGGCCGGCGACGGCAGGCAGGCCACCCAGTTCACCAGCAGACACCTCGGTGTTTTGCGCGGTGATGGCGTTGGCGATGTCGGCAGGCGTCAGTTGATAGCTTTGCAGCTTGGCCGCGTCCAGCCAGATACGCATGGCGTACTGCGAACCAAAGTTGGTCACATCGCCCACGCCTTCCACGCGCGAGATCGGATCGATCACGCTGGCGGCCACGTAGTCGCCGATGTCGGCCTGCTTCATGGAGCCGTCTTCGGACACGAAGCCCAGCACCATCAAGAAGTTCTTGGTAGCCTTGGCGACCACCAGGCCTTGCTGCTGCACGGCGGCAGGCAGCAGCGGCGTTGCAAGTTGCAGCTTGTTCTGCACCTGCACCTGCGCGATGTCAGGATTGGTGCCGCTCTTGAAGGTCAGCGTGATGTTGACGCCACCGGTCGAATCGGACGACGAGGACATATAGCGCAGGCCGTCGATACCCTTCATCTTTTGTTCGATGATCTGGGTGACAGCGTCTTCCACCGTCTTGGCCGATGCGCCCGGATAGGAACCGCTGATCGAAATCGATGGCGGCGCAATGCTTGGATACTGCGATATCGGCAGGCCGAGAATCGCAATCACGCCCGCAAGCATGATGACGATGGCGACCACCCACGCGAAAATCGGGCGATCAATAAAGAAACGGGACATATGCTATCTCCTTATTGCGCGCTCTTGGCGTTGGCAGGCATAGCACCGCCTGCGACAGCAGCGGCAGGCTTCGCAGCGTTGGCCGGTGCGCCCGGCTTCACTTTCTGCACGCCTTCCACGATCAGCAGGTCGCCTTCGTTCAAGCCCGATTTGACCAGCCACTTGGCGCCCAGCGTGCCGCTGGTCACCAGCGTACGTTGTTCAACTTTGCCTTCCTTGTTCAGCACCAGCGCAGTGGCTTCGCCTTTAGGATTGCGGGTCACGCCTTGCTGCGGCACGGCGATCGCGTGTTCGTTGACGCCCGACTCGATCACCGCGCGCACAAACATGCCCGGCAGCAGATCGTGTTTAGGATTCGGGAACAGCGCGCGCAGCGTCACGTTGCCGGTGCCCGGATCAACCGTCACGTCGGAGAATTGCAGCTTGCCTTCCAGCGCGTACTTGGTGCCGTCCGACAGCAGCAAGGTCACCTTGGCTTGGCCGCCATTCTTTTTCAAGCCGCCGCTTTCGATTTCGCGCTTCAGGCGCAGCATGTCTTCGCTGGTCTGGGTCACGTCAACGTAGATCGGGTCCAACTGCTGCACGGTGGTCAGCGCGGTGGTTTGATTGGCGGTCACCAGCGCGCCCGGCGTCACGGCCGAACGGCTGATACGGCCGCTGATCGGCGCATCAACGTGGGTGTAATCGAGATTGATCTTGGCTTGTTCCAGCGCGGCGACCGCCGATTCCACGTCGGCCTTGGCCTGCTCGTGGGCGGCGACAGCGTCGTCGTAATCCTGGCGGCTCACGCCTTCGATGGCGACCAAGTCCTTGTAGCGCGCCACTTTCGGCGCGGCTGCCACCAGGTTGGCCTTGGCCTTCGCGAGTGCCGCCTTGGCCGAGTTGTACGCGGCTTGATAAGTGGCCGCGTCGATCTGGTACAGCGGCACGCCTGCTTTGACGTCGCCACCTTCAACAAACAGGCGTTTCTGAATCAGACCACTGACCTGCGGGCGCACTTCAGCCACTTGATAAGCGGCGGTGCGGCCCGGCAGTTCGGTGGTGATTTGCAGCGCTTCTTGCGCCACTTTGAATACGCCCACTTCCGCCACCTGCTGCGTGCGAGGTGCTTCGGCCGTGGATTTGGAGCAGCCGGCCATGACGGCCAGCGCGGAGATGATCGCTACGGCGCCAGCGCTCCGCAGCAGAGGTTTTTTGCAGAAAAAGGCTTCCATGAGATTGGGCTTTCTGTATAAAAATTAAGCACAGACTATAGAATGAACGATCATTCTAATTAAGTCAAGCAACTTTCTTGTGCAACGCATCATGCTTAAGTGTCACTTAAGCGTGGTTTAAACCAGCAAAATTGTCCTGAACGCAACAGTGTGCAGATCGTGCGATGCTACAATCAGTCCATGCTCCCGCCGGCCCCTGCTACCACCCGCCCCCGCCTCACCACGCTGGTCACGGTGGGCGTTAGCGCGACGGTGCTGCTGACGGTATTGTCCTTACTGATACTGGTCGATCACTTCGCCATCGATTACGCGCGCCGCGAGGCCGAGCAGCGCTTGCAGCAGCTGTCGTGGCAGATGCGCAGCTCCCTCACCGGCATCGTGCGCAAGGCCACCGGCGACGTTCAACTCCTCAGCGAACTGCCGCGCATCCGCGAGGGAAAAAATCCGGTCGAAGTGCGCCGCGTGCTGGAGAGCCTGCAAAAAACCTTCCCCGACTACGCATGGATCGGCCTAGCCACGCCGGACGGCAAGGTGTTCGCCGCCACGCAGGGCGTGCAGGAAGGCGCGGACGTCAGCGCGCGCGACTGGTTCAAGGCTGGCCAGGACAAGATCCGCGCCGCCGACTATCCTCCGGCCACCCTGCCTGGCCGGAAATTGCCGTACAACGCCGACCCGTGGCGCTTCGTCGACGCCTCCGGCCCGGTGCTGGACGCCAACGGCCAGTTCCGCGGCGTGGTGTGCGTGCGCATGAGCTGGGGATGGGCGCGGCGCATGGTGCAAACCGTGTTCGCGCCAGCCAACCTGCAATACGCGGCCGATGTCTTCGTGGTGCGCAGCGACGGCGTTGCCATCCTCGGCCCGCAGGGCATGGAAGAACAAAAGATCAGCAGCGAGAGCCTGGCGCTGGCCGCCAGCGGCGCCTCGGGCGCGCTCAAGGAAACCTGGGCGGACGGACGCGATTACCTCACCGGCTACGCCCGCACCGGCACGCCCGGCGATCCGGCCACGCTGGACTGGTCGATCCTGGTACGCCAGCCGGAGGCGCTGGCCCTGTCCGGCGCGCGCGCGCTGGAACGCCAGATCCTGCTGCTGGGCGCTATCCTTGGCGCGGTGATGGCCATCGGCGCGGCGATAGCGGCAGGCCGCCTCACCCGCCCGCTAAATGCCTTGAGCCGCGCTATCGAAGAACGCCTGGCCGCGCCGGCCGATGCGGCCACCTTGCCGGACGTACGCCAGAACGACAGCTACCACGAGGTGCAAGTACTGTCGCGCTCCCTCAATGAAATGCTCAACAATGAGCAGAATCACCTCGGCGCGCTGCGCGGCCTGAACGAAAAGCTGGAATCCACGGTGGCCGAGCGCACCCGCGAAATCGCCCGCAAAGCGCTGCAACTGGAGCGCGCGCTGGCGCAGGAGCAAAGCACGCAGCAACTGCTGCAAGAACGCGCCGCCGAATTGCGGGCAATTCTCGACAACGCCCACGACGCCTTCATCGCCCTCGATCCGGGCGGCGTGGTGCGCGAATGGAATCTGCAGGCGGAGAAACTGCTGGGCTGGAAGCGCACGGAAGTCATCGGCCAGCCACTGGCGGCCATGATGCTGCCGCCGCTGCTGCGCCGCGCCTACGAGCGCGACATGCGCCAGCTGGCAGAAAGTGCCGGCGGCGCCGCGTCGCTGCTTAGCCGCCGCGTCGAACTGATGCTGCACAACCGCGCCGGGCAGGAACTGCCGGTGGAAGTCTCGCTGGCCTACGTGCCGCGCAGCAGCGGCCACCTGTTCATCGCCTTCCTGCACGATATCAGCGAGCGCAAGCAGCTATTCGCCTCGATGGAGGCGATGGCGCTGAACGACACCCTGACCGGCCTGCCGAACCGCCGCGCCCTGATGCAAGCCTTGCCCGAGGCACTGCAGCGCGCCAGCCGCCTGCGCCAAAGCTGCGCCGTGTTCTTCCTCGACCTGGACCGCTTCAAGCAAGTCAACGACCGCTATGGCCACGAGGAAGGCGACGAACTGCTGCGCCAATTCGCCGAACGCGTGCGCGGCGCGGTGCGCAAGACCGACACCGTGGGCCGCCTGGCCGGCGATGAATTCGTGGTCATCCTCGAAATGCTGCACAGCGACGCCGACGCCCAGGAAATGGCCGACAAGCTACTGCCGGCGCTGCAGCAGCCATTCGTGCTGAAAACCGCCACCGTCGCGCTGAGCGCCAGCATCGGCATTGCCATCCATCATCCAGACGATCCGCAGGACATTGAAGCACTGCTGAGCCGCGCCGACCGCGCCATGTACCGCCACAAGCAAGAAGGTCTGCAGTTGCGTGCGCGCCGATAAAGCGGTTTCAGGTAGCATCCGGGACAACGCCTTTTTCGTTTCGGAATCTGCCCATGGAAGAACAAAACAGCGTCGCTATCGATTTTCTACCGACCGGTGTGCCCGGCCTTGATGAAGTGCTGGCCGGCGGCCTGACCGCCAATCGCCTCTACCTCGTGGAGGGCGAGCCGGGCACCGGCAAGACCACCCTTGCCCTGCAATTTTTAAACGAAGGCATGCGGCGCGGCGAGCCCGTCCTGTACGTTACGCTGGCGGAAACAGCCGAGGAGCTGCGCGGTGTCGCGCGCTCCCACGGCTGGAGCATGGATGGCATCCGCATCGAAGAAATCATCCCCGATGAAAAAGCGCTGGATCCAGATCAGCAGTACACCATTTTCCACCCGTCGGAAATTGAACTGGGCAGCACGACCCAGCGCATCCTCGCGGCCGTGGATAAGTATCATCCGCGCCGCATTGTGCTTGACTCGCTGTCCGAGCTCCAGCTGCTGGCCGAAAGTCCGCTGCGCTACCGCCGCCAGGTGCTGGCGCTCAAGCAGTACCTGAGCAGCCGCCACTGCACCTCCATGCTCCTCGACGACCGCACCGCCCTCACCACCGACCTGCAGGTGCGCAGCGTGGCGCACGCCGTGCTGGCGCTGGAGCTGACCGACCAGGACTATGGCTCCGACCGCCGCCGCCTGCGCGTCGTCAAGTACCGCGGCGTGGCCTATCGCGGCGGCGCGCACGACTACAAGATCGTCAAAGGCGGCCTGCTGGTCTACCCGCGCCTGGTGGCGGCGCAATCGCGCCAGAGCCTTCCGCAGCGCCAGCTGTCCAGCGGCATGCCGGCGCTCGACGCCCTGCTCGGCGGCGGGCTGGAAGAAGGCATGAGCACCTTGATCAGCGGCCCGTCCGGCACCGGCAAGTCGTCGCTGGCGGCGCAGTTCGTGCACGCCGCCACGCTGCGCGGCGAAGCGTGCGCCATGTTCCTGTTTGAGGAAGCGCGCAACAATATGCTCAGTCGCTGCCACAGCCTGGGCCTGAATCTATCAGACGCCATCGACAACGGCCTGCTGACGGTGCAGCAAATCGACCCGGCCGAACTGGCGCCGGGCGAATTCTCCAGCGCCGTGCTGAAAGCGGTCGAACACGGCGCGCGGGTGGTCGTGATCGACAGCCTGAACGGCTACCTGAACGCCGTGCCGGACGAACGCTTCCTGATCGTCCACCTGCACGAGCTACTGACCTACCTCGGCCAGCGCGGCGTGGTCAGCATCATCGTCGGCGTACAGCAAGGCATGCTAGGCTCCCACATGAGCACGACGGTGGATGCCAGCTACCTAGCCGACAACATCATCATGCTGCGCTACTTCGAAGCGGCCGGCGAGGTAAGGCAAGCGATCTCGGTGTTCAAGAAACGCGGCAGCGCGCACGAGCGCACCATCCGCCGCTTCATCATCGGCGCCGGCGGCCTGGCTGTGGGGCCGGTGCTGAAAGACTTCCACGGCGTGCTGACCGGCGTGCCGACCTTCAGCGGCGACGCCGACCGCGACTAGGCGCCATGGAAGCACGCATCCTGATCTACGCTCCCACCGGCCAGGATGCGCCGCTGGCCGCGCGCGTGCTGGCCATGGCCGCCATCGACAGCCACGTATGCGGCACGCTGGCCGAGCTGGCGCAAGAGCTTGAGCGCGGCGCCGGCGCGGTGCTGACGGTGGAGGAAGCGCTGGACGCGGGCGGCTACAAGCTGCTGCAAGGCTGCGTTGCGCGGCAGCCGGATTGGTCGGATCTGCCCATCGTCCTGCTCACCCACCACGGCGCCGATTCGCCGCGTGTGCGGCAGGCAGTGGCGGGCCTGGGCAATCTGAGCCTGATGGAGCGGCCGGTGCGCACGATCACGCTGCTCACCGCGCTGCACGCCGTTTTACGCGCGCGCAACAAGCAGTACCAGGTGCGCGAGGCGGCGCGGCGCAAGGATGAATTCCTCGCCAGCCTGGGGCACGAGCTGCGCAATCCGCTGGCGCCGATCCGCAGCGCCGTGACGATGCTCACCCACCTCTACCCGGACGCCGCGCCGGTGGCGCGCATCCGCGACATGGTGGAACGGCAGGTGCGCCTGTTGACGCGCCTGGTCGAGGACTTGCTGGACGTGGCGCGCATCACCAGCGGCAAGGTCACCTTGCAGCGGCAACTGGCGTCGCTGGTGTCGGTGATGAACCACGTCGGCGAGTTGTGCCAGCAGGCGGCGGACGCCAAGCGCATCCACATCACCTGGCAGTTGCCGGCGCACGAGCTCATGCTCGATATCGACTACGCGCGGATGGTACAAATCATCGCCAACATCTTATCGAACGCAGTCAAGTTCACGCCGCAGGGCGGGCATGTGTCGGTGCGCGCCGCAGTCGACCAAGGGCAGCTGATGGTCAGCATACTCGACGACGGCATCGGACTTGATGCCGACACCATCCCGCGCATCTTCCGCATGTTCGAGCAAAGCAACACGGTGAACGGGCAGTTTTCCAGCGGCCTGGGGATCGGCCTCACCTTATCGCGCCAGTTCGCCGAGATGCACGGCGGGACGGTGGAAGCCTACAGCGCCGGCATCGGCAAGGGCAGCGAGTTCGTGATCATGCTGCCGGTGCTGGCCGGGCAAGACGCTGGTCTCCCCGAGCCGCTGGCGCCGGGCGGCGGCGCCGATGGCCGTAAGATGCAAGTGCTGGTGGTCGATGACAACCAGGACGCCGCTGATTCGCTGAGCGCCTTGCTGGAGATCGAAGGCTTCGATGCACGCGCCGTGTACGACGGCGCGTCCGCCGTGGCGGCGGTGACGGAGCAAGCGCCGGACATGGTCATCATGGACTTGGGCATGCCCGGCATGGACGGCTACGAAACTGCGCGCGCCATCCGCCGCCTCCCCGGCGCCGAGCGCATCTTGCTGCTGGCCCTGACCGGCTGGGGCCAAACCGATGCGCGCCAGCGCACGGCGGCAGCCGGCTTTGACCATCATCTGGTCAAGCCGGTGGAACTGGCACAGATCGTCCGCTTGGCCGGCGCGCGGCACAACCGCGAGCAGGTGCAGGCGGCGCGCTGATTATTGCGGCTTGACCTTGGCGACGGCGCCCAGATAGTACAGAGCGTTGGTGCCTTCGAACGCCGAGTCGGTACCCAGCACGATCCAGAACTTACCGTCTTTATCGGCGGTGAAGGAAATCGCTTCGTCCGATTTACGGGTGGCCTTGGTCATCGGCGCCACTTCGCACTCGAGTCCCTCGACACCCTGCACGCCCAGTACTTTGCCCTGTTTGCCGGACACTGCCTGGTCGCCGTGATCAAAATTCAAACGATAGCGGTTGTCAGTGGTTTGCTTGACCACTTTCGGTTCGGCGTCAGTCGCCGCGGCCACCATGTAGACGTTCTCGCCGCGCGCGCCGCCGACACCCATGAAGCAGCCGACTGCGGCATCGGTGGCGTAGGTCATTTCAAAGGTCACGGTGTACTTCGCGTTCGGCACCAGGCCGGTGAACTGACGCTTGATGAAGGTGAACACATCGTCGCTGTTGTTACGCGAGGCCACGTAATAGCCCATGCCACCCACCGGCAGCGGTATTTTCGACCAGCCGGCGCCGGTTTCGGTCGGCTCGCTGTCGTCGGTGTAATCGGCCACGCCGGCAACCCAGCCGTCGATGCCCTTGGTGAAGTCGATGGTGATGGTCGATGCCACCGGCGTTGGCGCCGGTGCGACCGGCGCCGCCTGTGGTGGTTGTTGTTGAATATTGTCGCCGCCGCAAGCGGTCAGTGCCAGCAGCGCTGCAGTGGCCAGCGCGCAGTACGTATATTTCTGCATTTTAGTTTTCCCCTAGTGATAAGCATGCGGCGCTCGCGTGAAGCGCCGCATCGCAGTCTACGGAAAACTTGTTAAGACAACTAAGTAATTTGTAACCTGTGGTAAGTTACATTTTTTAACGACTATGACATAGCCTTTTGCCGCGGCGCGTGGTTATTTCCAGTCGCCGCGCAGCGCCGCCACGCGCTGCTTGAGGTCGTCCGGCGAGACATCTTGCGGCGCCACCGGCGCGCCTACCGCCAGCGACAAGCGCGAGCGCAAGCCCTTGCGGAACACGCGCTCGAACACATTCTCCTGGTTGCGGCTCAGCAGATGGCCCCACAGGCCGCGCAGCGCCATCGGGATCACCGGCACCTTGCTGCGTTCGACGATCTTGGCCACGCCGCCCTTGAACTCGTTGATGTCGCCGGTGCGCGTGAGCTGGCCCTCGGGGAAGATGCACACCAGGTCGCCCTCGTGCAGCGCCTGCGCGATATCGACATAAGCCTTTTCCATCAGCCACGGGTCTTCCTTGGCCGGCGCAATGGGAATCGCGCGCGCAGTGCGGAAAATCCAGCCCAGCAGCGGCAGCTTGAAGATGCGGTGATCCATCACGAAACGGATCGGACGCGGCGCAGCGGCCATGATCACGATGGCGTCGACGTAGCTCACGTGGTTACACACCAGCACCGCCGCACCTTCGGCCGGTATGCGCTCGGCGTCCACCACCTGCACCCGGTGGATGGTATGAATCAGCAGCCACGCGAGGAAGCGCATCAGGAATTCCGGCACCAGCGAGAAGATGTAAATCGCCACCACGGCGTTCAGCAGCGCGGTCACGAGGAACAGCTGCGGGATGGTCAAGCCCTGCCCCAGCAGCACAATCGCCAGGCCGGCTGCCGCCACCATGAACAGCGCATTGAGGATATTCATGCCGGCGATGGTGCGCGAGATGTGCGCCGGATCGCAGCGCAGCTGGATCAGCGCGAACAGCGGCACGATGAAGAAGCCGCCGAACATGCCGATCATCAGCACGTCGAACAGAATGCGCCACATGCCGTGCTGGGCCAGCAGCGCGAACGCGTCTATGTGCACCCCCGCAGTTGCCGCGCCGCTGAAGGCGAGGCTGGCGAAATACAGGTCGACGCCAAACACCGTCAAGCCGATCGAACCGAACGGCACCAGTCCAATCTCCACCTTGCGGCCCGACAGGCGCTCGCACAGCAGCGAGCCGCTGCCGACGCCGAGCGAGAAGATGGTCAGCAGCAGCACGAAGGCGCCGTGGTCGCCGTGCAGATAATCCTTGGCGTACACCGGGAACTGCGCCAGCACCAGCGCGCCGTAAAACCAGAACCACGAGTTGCCGAGCATGGACAAGAACACCGTGCGGTTCTTGCGCGAGAAATTGATATTGCGGATCGATTCGCCGACGAAGTTCCAGCTAATCTTGAGATCGGGCGCCGGCGCCGGCGACAGCGGAATGCGGTAGGCCGCGGCCAGGCCCATGGCCGCCACGCAGATGGTGGCGGCAGCTTCCAGCAGCAGGCCGTGCGGCTGCTGCACCACCAGCACCGCGCCCAGCACCTCGCCCATCAAGATGCCGACGAAGGTGCCCATCTCGGTCACACCGTTACCGCCGATGAGTTCTTCCGGTTTCAGCTGCTGCGGCAGGTAGGCATATTTCACCGGCCCAAACAGCGTCGAGTGCACGCCCATGCCCACCACGGCGGCGATCAGCAGCCACAGGTGGTGCGTCACCCAGCCGATGCCGGCCACACACATGATGCCGACCTCCAGCCACTTGACGAAGCGCGTCAGGCCCGATTTCTCAAACTTATCGGCCAACTGGCCGGCCGTGGCCGAGAACAGCACATACGGCAGAATGAACAGGCCCGGAATCAGATTGGTCACCAGCGACGGCGACATGGTGGTCCAGCTCAGCGCATCAAACGTGATGATGACCACCAGCGCCGTCTTAAACAGATTATCGTTAAACGCACCGAGGAACTGAGTCCAGAAAAACGGCGCAAAGCGGCGCTGCTTGAGCAAAGAAAACTGATTGGGCTGGCTCATGTCGGGCGGTTCCGTTCAATATGAAGTTTCCTGAAAGATTGAACGGATTATAACCGCATGATTATGCCGCTTGCTGTATCTCTCCCTGTGCTGGCATGACTTTGCGCAATGACCATACACTGTGCGGGTCGCCGTGCTGGCCGCGTGCCAGTACGGCGCGCGACATCTTCCAGTACAGCGTCGCAAACAGTACCGATATAGCCGCCACGCCGGCCACGACGCCGTCGCCTTGCAGCAGCGCCAACACCGGGTTAACGCCGGTTCTCCACCAGTGCGACAAGGGCACGGCCAGCGTCAGCACAGCGCACAGCTTCAGCAGCTCGTGCGCCGCGCGTGCAGGGGGACGGGCGAAGGCCCACAGCACGCAGCCGAAGAACACGGTGTAGTAGCTGCGCGACTCCCACAGCGGCAACTGGTTCGCTGGCCCCAGCTTGTTCGCCAGGAACACCGCCGACACCCCGGCCACGCAACCCAGGCACACGCCCAGCGTCGCCTGCGCCATCAGCTTGCCGCTGCGCGGCTGCACCAGCTTGTGCCGCTTGCGGCGCGCCTCGATCCACAGCAGGTTGCCGCTGTAGAACAGGAACGCGCCGGCCATGCCCAGCACGAAGTACATCCACTGCACCGCCGCCGCGCCGAAGCTACCAAAATGCAGCGTCTGCAAACTGCGCAGGAAGCGCGTGCCGGCGCTGTAGTTGTCCGGCATGACCACGCGCTCCACCTTGCCGCTGCTGGCGTTCAGCACCACGGCGGCAACGCTCGACACGGTGTTCTGGTGTGCGTGGCCATAGGCTTGCAGTTGCGCGTTGGCGTCGCCGGCTTGACGGTAGATCAGTGTCTCTACCTCCATGCCCGGCGCCGCGCGCTCGACTTCAGCCAGCAGTTGCCGGGCCGGCGCCAGCGGTGCGCTCACGCCGGCGGCCTTGGGCGGGGCGGCCGCGCTGATGTCCTGCCCGACCAATTGCAGCAGCTTGCCGTCGAAGACCAGGTACTGGAACGGCGCCAGCAGCAGCACGCCCAGCGCCAGCACCGCGCTGCTCCACGCGTACATCAAGTGAAACGGCAGCGACAGAATGCCGATGGCGTTGTGCGCGTCCTGCCACATGCGCTTGATGTTCTTCCCGATGCGCAGCGCAAACAAGTCCTTGAAGAAGTTGGGCGCGTAGATAATGACGCCGCTGGCCAGCGCCAGCCCATACAGCACGCACACCACGCCCAGCACGTAAATGCCCCAGCTGCGCGGCAAGCCTGCCGTATAGTGCAAGCGGTAGATGAAGTCGACCAATTGCGAGCGTTCCTTGAATTCTTCCAGCTTGCCGTTCGCGTCGAGGCGGAAGTGGCGCTCGGCGAATTCCAGCACCAGTTCCGGCTCGTGTTCATTCGGCAGGCGCACGTAAAACGCGTCCTTGGCCTGCGGATGCGCTTGCAGCACCGCGTCGATCAAGGCTTGCGGCTCGTGCCTTGGCGCGGCCACCTTGGCCGGCGGCGTTTCCCACGCGTGCAGCTCTTCGTGGAACAGCGTCACCGCACCGGCATAGAAAGCGATGAATAAGCCAAAACCGGCGATCAGCCCCACCCAGGTATGCACCGAGATAAAAGTGCGCAAAGTAGCTGATTTCATGCGGCGATCCTGACCAGGCCACTGGCCTTGAGAAAATGCAGCGCAGCGAGACCGATCACGGTTGCACCGCCCATCCACAGCCACGCGCGCAAGCCGGTCTTGAACAGGAAAGCCCCCGTCATCACCGCGATCCACACGAGGAAGAACAGCAACAGCCAGGGCAGCGTGGTACTGGCCTGGTCTTGGCTGAGCAAGGCCGCAAAGCCGACGATCAGCACTGACAACGGCAAGCCGAGCAACGCAGCGGCAGTCGATTTACCGAGCATGTTGCACTCCCTTCCGGTGCCACGCGTCCAGGTACGGCAGCACGACCAGCGTGGTCATGAAACCGGACAGCGTGATGCATACGCCGCACCACGCACCATAAGCCTCGGCCGCGCTGGCGATGGAACCGGCCAGCAGCGGCACCGTCAACCAGCGCAGGAACGCTTGCCGCCGCAACGCCGCCGGCCACAAGGCCTGGTGCGGCGACGCCAGGTAAAGGCACAACGCGGCCAGCGCCGCCACGCCCGTGCAGATCCAGTTCATCTCATCCTCCCATTCAGATAGAGCCCTGCAAGCCGAAACCGACCTGGCGCGCGCTCCCCAGCGTCACCTTGTAGCGGCCAGTGACCGATTCCAGCTTGTTGGCCGTGATGTAGGCTTGGTTGGTCAGGTTGGTGCCGTAAGCGAACAGCTTCAGGCCATTGGCCAGCGTGTAGGTGGTCTTGCCGGCCAGCGTGGTGTGGCCGTCATTGCGGTCGGTATTCTCCGAGCTGGTGTACGTGCCGGCGGCATGGGCCAGGCTCATGTTGAGCATCCAGCGCCCCGGCGTCCAGGTGAAGCCCACCGACTGCGTCTCGCGCGGCGAGCGCGCGAACTGCTTGCCGCTGAAATTCTCGGTCGGCGTCACGAAATCAATGAACTTGGTGCGCGCGATACCGACCGCGCCGAACAGCTCCAGCTGCGACGTTACGCGGCCACGCAGTTCGCCTTCCAGGCCTTGCAGGCGCGAGTTGCCGGCGTTGACCAGGTAGACGTCCAGCGTGTTGTTGCCCACGTTGACCTGCTGATCCACCCAATTGACGCGATATGCATTCACCGACACCACCAAACCATTCTCCAGCGCGCCCTTCAGCGACACCTCGTAGTTCCTGGTGTATTCCGGGCCATAAGCGTGCGAGCCGCGCTGGTAGCTGTAATCGACGCCGCCGGTGCGGTAGCCGCGCTGCGCGGTCAGGCCGGCCACCCACTCCGGCGCCAGCGCGTAGCGCACACCCAGCTTGGGCAGCCACACCGAGTTGTCGGTATCGAGGTTCTGCGGGCCATCCGGTGCAAAGTAACCGGCGTTGATCAGCTGCTTGAAGATTTGGCGCGCCAGCGGCGAGGTGCCCTCGGTTTGCGAATCCGGCACGCGGTTCTGGCGCTCGCCGTCAAAGCGCATGCCAGCGGTGATGGTCAGCTTATCGACCACATAATCGACTTCGCCGTAGGCGGCGCGGGTCTTGCTGGCGTTGTTCTGCAACTGGCGGCGGCTGATGAACTCCGCACCATAGGCCGCATCGCACAGGGCTTGCGACCGGCACTGGCCAATCAGGCCCAAGACATATGACACCGGCACGATGAAGGTGTCGTCGCCGTTGTAGTACTGCTGCGAGTAGTACAAGCCAGCCACGCCTTTCAGCTTGTGGCCAAACAGCTGCGTGTCGAAGTTGGCGCGCGCTTCCTGTACCCACTGGCGGTCGATGTTTTCGCCGGTGCGATAGCCCTGCTTCAGCTCCGTGCCGTCGTAGTCCTGCGTGCGGTTGTAGCGGTTGTGCGAATAGGTAGACAGCAGCGTGACATCGGCGCCGAACGCGCGGAAGGTCTGCTCCAGCGCCGCGGAACGCGTGTGATTGATGGTGAAGCTACGCTCGTTGGCGAGATTCTGGCGCCACGACGCCGGCGCCTTCACCGCTTCCACCGTGCCGTAGCCCGAATCCTGCTTGTCGTCCACCAGCGTGACCAGCGCCTGGTAATGATCGCCCCACGGCGTTACGCGCAGCTTGGCGCGCAGCGTGTGGCCGTCGTCGTGATTGGCGCGCTTATCGTCGCGGGTCGGGTTGTAGACATCGCCGTCGCGCTTGCGCTGCTCCAGCGAGATGCGGCCGGCCAGCACCTGGTCGACGATGGCGCCGCCGCCGGCAAACGCCACGCGGTGCGCATTCTGATTGCCGACGCTGGCGCGGTAGCTGAAGTCGCGCACATCGGAAGGATCGCGGGTCTTCAGCACCACGGCGCCGGCCAGCGAGTTGCGGCCCTGGTTGGTGGACTGCGGGCCGCGCAGCACTTCCACGCGGTCGGCGTCCCACACGCTCAGGTTGGAGATGTCCTGGCCGAAGCCGTCCTGCGGCACGCCGTCCACCACCAGCGTGATGGTCTTGCCGCCGCCACCGGTCGGGCCGTAAGCCTGCACGCCGCGGATCGACAGGTTCTCGGCGGTGCCGACGTTGGCCATCTGCGACGCCACCTCGTCCAGCGAGTTAAAGCCCGACTCCTCGATCTGGCGGCGGTTACGCGCACCGACGCTGGCGCTGCTGTCGATTTCCGTCCGTTTCAGTTTATCGCCGCTGATCACTACCTGCTCGATCGGCTCACCTTCCGCCGCCTGTGCCGCCCACGCCGCCGTCGTGCCGGCCAGCGCCAACGCCATTACCTTGATCCGCATTTCCCTGTTTCCCCAGTTTTATTGAATGAGAATTGTTCACAAACAATAATATTAAATGAGAATCGTTTACATTTACAAGAAAATTTTTATCGAATTGGCATTGCAAGGTTGATACGTATGCCGACGACAATGGCCTGAACGACTAGCACCGAACCGGTCAATTTGCATAATTTGCTAGCTTTCTCTATAATGTTGCCCCGGCGAAACGATGCCTCCGCATAACGCAGGATGCGCCGTTTTGCTTTTTGTCCCACTACAGGAAAGAGCAACATGAAAAAAACTATCTTCGCCGCAATGATCGCTGCCCTGGCAGCACCACTGGCAGCCCAGGCAGAAGGCGCTTACATCGGCGCCAACGTTGGCCGCGCTGAGCAAAAAGTGGACGTAGAGTCCTACTCGTTCAAGGAAAGCACCACCGCATACAAACTGTACGGCGGCTACACCTACAACCGCAACTTCGGTTTCGAAGTAGGCTTTGCCGACCTGCGCGAAGCAGAAAAACGCGGCAACGGCGCACGCATCGCTTCCGAGCCGAAAACCGTGTACATCGCGGCAACCGGCACCCTGCCGCTGAACGACCAGTTCGCACTGTTCGGCAAGGTGGGCGTGGCTTCGTCGCACGTGAAAGTATCGGCATCGGCGCCTGGCATCTCGGCTAGCGGTTCGGACAACCAAACCTCGCCGTATATCGGCGTAGGCGCGTCGTTCGCACTGAACAAGAACGTCAGCTTCGTCGCTGAATACGAAAACTTCGGCAAGATCGCCAAGGACGGCGGCAGCCACATCAAGGCTGACTTCTTCTCGGCCGGCGTGCGTTACGCGTTCTAAGAAAGACAAAAGCCGGCTAAGCCAGCTTTTTTTAGGTTCATCACGGATTTAAGGGAAGACGTTTTGCACGACGGGTTTGACGTTGCCTGCCGCTTTAAAAGCGCGCGGCACCAACCCAACCCGCACACCGCTGCAGCCAGGGTCTGACCCCGTACGGGGTCAGACCCTTTCGGTCGGGGTGCGTTTTTAGGATTCTGGAGGGTGACGCCAACCAGTCCTCATATTGCGTACCCCGTTAAATGGCGTTTCCCGGTTATCCGTGAAGAACCTTTTTTTATGCTGGAAGAGTCACCACTTCTATCACCGGCGGCTTTTCCAGTGGCTTGTCGGTGCACAGCACCATCGACAGTTCCGCGTGCGGCAGCTCCAGGCAGTGGCCGCCGCCGCTGTCGCCCAGCTTGAAGCGCGCTTCCTTCTCGCTCCACAGACGGTAGAAACCCTCCACCCGCTGATCATCGGGCAAGCCTTGTAGGCGCTCCCATTGCGACATCTCGACGCTGTCGAATGCTTGCGCAGCCAGCGCATTGAGATCGCGCCCGCCATCCTTCATTTCGATATCCAAACCCAGCGCCGTTTGCGCGCTCACCGCGCACGCCACCCAGCGCCCGCTGTGGGCGATGCTGAAACCGGGCGGCACGCCCTTGAGCGCCGGCGCCGCCAAGCGCGGCGCCTTGCCGACCTGCTCTTCCAGCCGGATCTCTTGCGGCGTCACGCCCAGCAAGCGGCCCAGCGCCATGCGCAGCAGCACCCGGCCGACAATGAACTGGCGCTGCCGCTGTGCGCGGACGAAGCGCTGGTGGCGCGCCATTTCGCCCGGCGACAGCCAGCCGCGCAAGCGCTGCAGGTCGGCGTCGCTCACCGCGTCCGCGTCCACCATCCAGAAAGAAGCCTTCGTCATCTTGAAACTATTGCCCTAAGCCAAAAGGGCATTATAAACGACTAGGCAGCCGGCTTAAGAGCGACCAGGTTAATCAGTGTTTCTTCGCGTACGGCCGGCGGTTTGATCCGCAGCACGGTTTCCATCATGCCCAGGTCTTCGCGGCTCCACCACAGGAAAGGATAGGAGACGGCACTGTCCGGCACCGAGAAACCGGCCTAAAAGTACGCCTCGCCTTCGGCGCGGTAAAATAACGTCCTTCGTAGATAGCGCTGTACGCCCAATCCACATATCGCTGGCGCTTAACAGGTTTGCTGCCAGCAGTACCCCTAACGAAAGGGTCTGACCCCGTTCGGGGTCAGACCCTGGCCGCAGCGGTGTGCGGGTTGGGGTGGTGCCGCAAACTTATAAGGCGACAAACAGCGTCAACCCCGCAACGCCGTCGCCACACGTCCAAGGAATAAACAATGATTACCAAAGAAGAAATGGTCGCGCTGTTCGCCGACATGAAGCAAAATGCCCCGTGGGATATCACCAAGCCGCTGTTGTGGGGTTATTTTTTTGCGGATGCCGACAAGGCCAAGCTGGAAGGCGCCGCCACCGCCCTGAAAGCCAAGGGCTACCAGCTCGTCGGCATCTACGACTCCAAGCCGGAAGCCGGCAATCCCGCGCTGTGGTGGCTGCACATTGAAAAAGTCGAGAAGCACACGGTCGACACCCTGCACGCCCGCAATCAGGAGTTCTACAAGCTCGCCGAAGAACACCAGCTGGAATCCTACGACGGCATGGACGTCGGCCCGGCCGCTTAAGACCGCTCCCACGGTCAATCGAACAGGCTACCGCGGCTGTTTGGCCATATGATTCGGTCAACATAGCCATTTTTCTACCCACATGCTCTCGAAACTGTCGTTTCGCCAGTTGCTGCTGGGCGTTTTCCTGCTGATTGCCGTGTTGCTGAGCGCCGCCTCGCTGCACGCCCTGTGGACATTGGATCGCCTCGCGGCCCATAGTCGCGACAGCGGACGCCACGCGCTGGCCCTGACCGAAAACACCCAGCAACTGGCCGAGCGCAGCGTCGCCATGACGCGCAGTGCCCGCCAATACCTCGTACTGGATGATCCCGCCTTCCGCAAGCGCTATGCCGATGCATGGCGCGACGCGCTCACCTCGCTCGACGCGGTCGCTGCCGCCCTGCCCTACACGCCGCCCGAACTCTTCGCGCGCTGGCGCCAGGCCGGCGAACACGCATGGGATATCTTGCAACAGCCATCGCCCCGGCCCGCCAACGGCCGCAGCGCCCGCCAGCAGGCGCTGGAACGCATGCTGGCGCCGCTGCCTGAAGTGAGTCAGCAGCTGGCCGACGAAGTCAAACGCGAAGTGGATCGCCGCAACGGCGAGCTGCTGGCCGAACTCGACCAACGGCGCGCCGTGCTCAAGGCGCAGGTGATAGCCTCTGTCATATTGGCCGCGCTGCTGGCCGGCGGTTTCGGGCTGTGGCTATCGCGTCCGCTGGAACAGATCGAACAAGCCATCGACACGCTGGGCGAAAGCCGCTACGACCAGGCCATTGCCGTGCGCGGCCCCAAGGACTTGCAGCGCGTCGGCCAGCAGTTGAATTGGCTGCGCCAGCGTTTGGCTGATCTCGAGGCGGACAAGGCGCGCTTCCTGCGCCACATCTCGCACGAGCTAAAGACCCCGCTGGCCGCTTTGCGCGAAGGCGTAGCTTTATTGGAGGACGGCGTGGCCGGCGCGCTGTCGCCCGACCAGCGCGAGATTGCCGGCATCCTCAACCAGAATACGGCGGCTTTGCAATCGCAGATCGAGGCGCTGCTGCGCTACAACGCGGCCGCCTTCGACGCCCAGCATTTGCAGCGCCAGCCGGTCGATATGGAGCAGGTGCTGGCGCAGGCCATCGACAGCCAGCGCCTGCAATGGCAGGCAGCGCGGCTGACCGTGGTCAGCGAAGGCAAGGCCGAGCCGATCGCGGCCGACTCCGACAAGCTGGCCACGGTGGTCGGCAACTTGCTGTCGAACGCGGTACGCTTCAGCCCAGCAGACGGACTGATCAGTTTCCGCCTCGGCCAGCTGCACGGCAAGCTGCTGCTGGAGTGCGCCGACCAGGGGCCGGGCGTGGCGCCGGAAGATGCGGCCCGCATCTTCGAGCCGTTCTACCAGGGCCAGCGCCAGCCGCCGGGCGCGCGGCGCGGCAACGGCATTGGCCTGTCCATTGTGCAGGAATACGTGACCGCGCATGGCGGCGTTTTAAAACTCTTGCCCTCCGACCGGGGTGCGAACTTCCGCATTGAATTGCCTTATGAACGCTAAGCCGCTTCCACTCCTGCTGATCTGCCTGGCCCTGGCGGCTTGCACCTTGAATTCGCCGCTGCCCGACGATCCGGCGCCCGCGCCCGCGCCGCCGCAAGTGGTGCACGTGATCACCACGCCGCCGGCGCCGCCCGATGAAATCGGCCCGCTGCTCAGCTATCACCAGTCGCTGCGCCGCATGAGCCAGGGCGAGTTGCTGAAAGAATTAAGCGGGCTCGGCCTGCAACAGCGCAGCCCACGGGTGGCAATTCAAATGGGCATGGCCCTGATGCTGACGCGCGGCAGCGGCGACCTCGCGCGCGCGCAAGCGCTGCTCGACAGCGTGGCCAGCTCGGCCGACATCGAAGCCGCGCCATTCCGCCCGCTGGCCCAGCTACTGTCCAGCAATTGCGCCGAAACGCGCCGCCTGTACGACCACGTCGACAAGCTGAGCGTGCAGCAAAAGGACAATCAGCGCCGCATCGATCAACTCAACGACACGCTGGAAGCGCTCAAGACCATCGAGCGCACCTTGCCGGTACGCCCGGCGCCCGCGCCACAGGGGAACAAATGAGCCCACAACAAGGACAAGGCGCCCACCTGCTGCTGGTCGATGACGACGACGACCTGCTGCGCCTGCTGTCGATGCGCCTGAGCGCCAATGGCTACCGCGTCACCGCCGTCGGCAGCGCCGAGGCTGCATTGGCGCGGCTATCGATTGAGCTGCCGCGCCTGGTCATCAGCGACATTCGCCTGCCCGACCGCGACGGCATGGCACTGTTCCAGGAAATCCGCCGCAGCTACCCGGCGCTGCCGGTGATCCTGCTGACCGCGCACGGCACCATCCCGGATGCGGTGGAAGCGACCACGCTCGGCGCTTACGCCTACCTGACCAAACCGTTCGACGCCAAGCTGCTGCTGGAACGCATCGCCCAGGCGCTGAGCCTGGCAGCGCCAGCCGCGCGTGCCACAGACGGCGACGAGCAGTGGCGCGCCGCCATCATCAGCCGCAGCCAATGTATGGACGAGCTGCTGGCCGAAGCGCGCCTGGTGGCCGCCTCGGACGCCAGCATTCTCATCCGCGGCGAAAGCGGCACCGGCAAAGAGTTGCTGGCGCAAGCCATCCACCGCGCCAGCCGCCGCGCGCAAGCGCCCTTCATCGCCGTTAATTGCGGCGCGATCCCGGAGGCACTGCTGGAGTCGGAACTGTTCGGCCACGTCAAGGGCGCCTACACCGGCGCCGTCTCCAGCCGCGAAGGCTTGCTGCAGGCGGCAGACGGCGGCACCCTGTTCCTCGATGAAATCGGCGATATGCCGCTGCTGCTGCAAGTCAAGTTGCTACGTGTGCTGCAAGAACGCGTGGTGCGCCAGCTCGGTTCAGACGTGGCGCGGCCGGTCGATGTACGCATCCTGTCCGCCACCCACCGCGATCTGGACGCGGCCATGCACGAAGGCCAGTTCCGCGAAGACCTTTACTACCGCCTCAACGTCATCACGCTGACCTTGCCCCCGCTGGCGCAGCGGCGCGAGGACATCGCACCGATGGCAACGCAGTTCCTGCACGCGCTGGCCGCCAAGTACGGCAAGACCGTGCACGGCTTCGCGCCCGATGCGCTGGAGGCGCTCACCACCTCGGCATGGCCCGGCAATGTGCGCCAGCTGTACAACGTGGTCGAACACGTTTGCGCACTGGCGACGGCGCCGCTGGTGCCCTTGTCGCTGATCCAGCGCGCCCTGCGTGTGCCGTCGCTGGAAGTGCTCAGTTATAACGAGGCGCGCCGCCGCTTCGAGCGCAACTACCTGGTACAGCTGCTGAAACTCACGGATGGCAACGTGGCCGACGCCGCCCGCCTCGCCGAGCGCAACCGCACAGAGTTCTACCGCCTGCTGCAAAAACACGAGCTGGACGCCAGCCTGTTCCGGGGCGATGTCGCCACCGAGCGACAAGACGACCCGCTTAAAAATCAATGACTTAGCATAAGGCGGCACGTCCGTGTCGCCATTTCCCGACAAATTCCCGGCAATATGGCCGAAAAATCCATGGGCTTATGATTTCCCATTAGAAAAACACGTATAAGCATTTGAATATAAAGGGAAAAATAGAGCTGGCACGCGGTTTGCAAAGAGGTGGTTACCCTCAACTGAAATAAAGGAAGCAAACCATGAAAACCAGCAAACTGATCACCCGCCTGATGATTGCCGCCGCCCTGACCGTTACCGGCGCCGCTTACGCACAACAGGAAGGCGCATTGGCCGGCGCAGCGAAAACCAGCGCCGCCTCCACCGATGAGGCGATCACCAGCAAGATCAAGGCTTCCCTGGCAGATCAAAAGCAGATTGGCGTGACCACCGCAGACGGCGTAGTCACCCTGTCCGGTAGCGTTGCCAGCACCGACGTCGGCACCAAGGCTATCCAGGTGGCATCGGCCGTGCCGGGCGTGAAGGAAGTGAAAAGCGAACTGACCGTCGCTTCGAAGTAAGAACTGAAGTAGTAGCCAGCAGCAGAGCAGTAGTAGCACCGGGCGCTTAATAGGAGTAGCTGCCCTTTACCCTTTACCGGACAGTGTGCGTAGACACTGTCCGGGTTTTTTTGATTAGCTCAGGTTTTCCAGGCGAATCTTGGTGACGCTGCCGCACACGGTCGACAGGCCTTCCATCTTGGCGATGGCCGAGGTGACGTTCTTCTCTTGCGTCTGGTGCGTCAAGAAGATGATGTCGGTACGGGTTTCGCCGTCGGCAGGTTCTTTTTGCAGCATGGCGTCAATCGAGATGCCGGCGTCAGCCAGGATGCGCGTCAAGTCCGCCATCACGCCTGGCTGATCGCTGACGTTCATGCGCAGGTAGTAGCTGGTCGTTACTTCCGACATCGGCAGAATCTCGATGTTGGTCATGGCGTTTGGCTGGAACGCCAGGTGCGGCACGCGATGTTCTGGATCGGCGGTTGCCAGGCGGGTGATGTCGACCAGATCCGCAATCACGGCCGAAGCAGTCGGCTCCGAGCCTGCACCCTTGCCGTAGTACAGCGTTGCGCCAACGGCGTCGCCCTGCACCAGCACCGCGTTCATCGCCCCTTCCACGTTGGCGATCAGGCGTTTCGACGGAATCAGGGTCGGGTGCACGCGCAGCTCGACGCCTTCCTTGCCGCCCACCTTGGCGCGCTTGGCGATGCCCAGCAGCTTGATGCGGTAGCCCAGCTGTTCGGCGTACTTGATGTCCACCGCGTTCAGCTTGGAGATGCCTTCCACGTGCGCCTTGTCGAACTGCACCGGAATGCCGAATGCAATCGCGGCCAGGATGGTGGCCTTGTGGGCCGCGTCCACGCCTTCGATGTCGAAGGTCGGATCGGCTTCGGCGTAGCCCAGTTCCTGCGCCTGCTTGAGCACGGTGGCGAAGTCCAGGCCCTTGTCGCGCATCTCGGACAGGATGAAGTTGGTGGTGCCGTTGATGATGCCGGCCAGCCAGTCGATGCGGTTGGCGGTCAAGCCTTCGCGCAGCGCCTTGATGATCGGGATGCCGCCGGCCACGGCCGCTTCAAACGCCACCATCACGCCCTTGGCTTGCGCCGCGGCGAAAATCTCGTTGCCGTGCACGGCCAGCAGCGCCTTGTTGGCGGTAACCACGTGCTTGCCGTTTTCAATCGCCTTCAGCACCAGCTCGCGCGCCTGCTCGTAGCCGCCGATCAGTTCGACGACGATATCGATTTCCGGATCGTTGACGATGTCCATCGGGTTCGCCACCACGGCCACCTTGCCGCCGGTGCGCGTCTTGGCGCGTTCGAGGTTGCGGGCCGACACGGCCACCACCTCGATGCTGCGGCCCGCACGGCGGCGGATCTCTTCTTGATTGCGCTCCAGTACGTCAAACGTACCACCGCCGACATTGCCGACGCCTAACAGGCCTACTTTGATTGGTTTCATATTCGTGTATCCAGAGATCTATGCTTAGAAGCTGGCGCCGTGGCGCTTGCGGTAGCTTTCCATGAACTTGGCCATGCGGCCGAAAGCTTCCACCATATCGTCCGAGTTCGGCAGGAACACTACGCGGAAGTGATCCGGTGCGATCCAGTTAAAGCCGCTGCCCTGGACGATCAGCACTTTCGTTTCGGCCAGCAATTCATATGCAAACTGCTGGTCATCCGCGATCGGATAGATCTTCGGATCAAGGCGCGGGAACATGTACAGCGCCGCTTTCGGCTTGACCACGCTGACGCCCGGAATCTCCGTGAGCAGCTTGTAAGCCAGATCGCGTTGCTTCAACAGGCGCCCGCCCGGGCCCACCAGGTCGTCGATCGACTGGTAGCCGCCGAGCGCAGTCTGGATCGCAAACTGCCCCGGCGCGTTGGCGCACAAGCGCATCGAGGCCAGCATGTTGAGGCCTTCGATGTAATCTTTTGCGTGTGATTTTTCGCCCGACACCACCATCCAGCCGGAACGGTAGCCGCAGGCGCGGTAATTTTTCGACAGGCCGTTGAAGGTCACGAACAGGATGTCGTCCGCCAGCGAGGCGATCGACACGTGCTCGGCGCCGTCATACAGCACCTTGTCGTAGATTTCGTCGGCGTAGATGATCAGGTCGTGCTGGCGCGCCAGTTCAATGATTTGCAGCAGCAGCTCGACCGGATACAGCGCGCCGGTCGGGTTGTTGGGATTGATGACCACGATCGCGCGCGTGTTCGGCGTGATCTTGCTGCGCATGTCTTCAATGTCGGGATACCAGTCCTGCTGCTCGTCGCAGATATAGTGCACCGGCTTGCCGCCGGACAGCGACACCGCCGCCGTCCACAGCGGATAGTCGGGCGCCGGCACCAGCACTTCGTCGCCGTTGTTGAGCAGCGCGTTCATCGACATCACAATCAGCTCCGACGCGCCGTTGCCGAGGTAGATATCGTCAATCGACACGCCGCGGATATTCTTGCCCTGCGTGTAGTGCATCACCGCCTTGCGCGGCGCGAACATGCCCTTGGAATCGGTGTAGCCGGCCGCGTTGGACAGGTTCATCTTCATGTCCTGCACGATTTCATCCGGCGGATCAAAGCCGAACACGGCCAAGTTGCCAATGTTCAACTTCGTGATCTTGTGGCCTTCTTCCTCCATTTGCCGGGCTTTTTCCGGCACCGGGCCGCGGATCTCGTAGCAGACTTCCGCCAGTTTGTTCGATTTTTGAATCGGTCGCAAAATAAAATCCTGTTTATGTGAGGCAAACTTCCAAGACCTGCCAAAACACCGGCGCTGGCCCATGCTGCAATGCGAAAAGAACCATTCTGCCGAAAGGCCCTGATTTAATCAACCTTTCATCTTTAAAACGCTACAATGATGCTTCTTTTGCCGTCTAAATAACGATTTCTGCCATGAAGCTCCACCAAAGCGATACCCAAAAATACCAGACCGTCACCGGCTACGATGAAACCGGCGTTGAGATCAACGCCGAGCGTTATAACTACAGCCTGATCGTGCTGCCGGAAACCCCGGCGCGCGCGTGGAACGCCCCTACTTTTGAATCGCTCACCGCCGAGCATTTCGACCTGATCGGCCAGGACAATCCGGACGTGGTCATCCTCGGCACCGGCACCAGGCAGCGCTTCATCCATCCTAAACTGACCGCCGCCCTGACCATGCGCCGCATCGGCGTGGAATGCATGGACAGCCAGGCCGCCTGCCGCACCTACAACATCCTGATGGGCGAGGGCCGCAAGGTCACGCTGGCCCTGGTAATCGACGCTAACGAGGGCAAAAGCGCCTGATGAACGACCTGTATAACTCTAAAAAATTCACCTGGGGACTGTTGGCGGCATTTGCCATTGTTTGGTTGTACGTGCTGGGCATCCGCACGCTGGTGCCGCCGGATGAAGGCCGCTACGCTGAAATGGCGCGCGAAATGTGGGCCAGCCAGGACTGGATCACCACCCGCCTGAACGGCATCAAGTATTTTGAAAAGCCGCCGCTGCAAACCTGGATGAATGCGCTGTCGTTCGGCCTGTTCGGCTACGGCGAATGGCAGGCGCGCCTGTGGACCGGCTTGTGCGGCCTGGGCGGCGTGGCGTTCACCGGCTATGCAACCGGACGCGTGTTCGGCGCCCGTGCCGGCTTCTACGCCGCGCTGGTGCTGGGCTCCACCCTGTTCTGGGTCGCCTCGGGCCAGATCGATTCGCTGGACATGGGCCTGTCGGGCATGATGACCCTGGCCCTGGGCAGCATGCTGGTCGCCCAGCGCGACGGCGCCACGGCGGCGGAACGGCGCAACTGGATGCTGCTGTGCTGGGCCGGCATGGCGCTGGCGGTGCTGGCCAAGGGCCTGATCGGCCTGGTGCTGCCGGGCGGCGTGCTGGTGATTTACACCGCGCTGTCGCGCGACTTCGCGATCTGGAAGCGCCTGCACCTCGGCAAAGGGCTGCTGCTGTTCCTGGCGATCGCCGCGCCGTGGTTCGTGCTGGTGGCGCTGAAGAACCCGGAACAGCCGCACTTCTTCTTTATCCACGAACACTGGGAACGCTTCTTCCTCAAGACTCACCACCGCGAAGGCCCGTGGTACTACTTCCTGCTGCTGATGCTGCCGGGCCTGATGCCATGGCTGGGCGTGGCGCCGCAGGCACTGGTCAACGGCTTCAAGCGCGACCAGCAGGCGGTGTTCCAGCCCAAGCTGATGCTGGTGATCTGGGCCGTGTTCATCACCTTCTTCTTCAGCTATTCGAGCTCCAAGCTGCCGGGCTACATCGTGCCGGTGTTCCCGGCCCTGGCCATGCTGGCGGCGGTGTACCTGGAGCATGCCTCGCGCCTGCAGCGCAGCCTGGCTGCCGGGGTGCTGATCGTGGGCGGACTGATCGCCCTGGCCGCCGTGCCGCAGATGGCTGGCTCGGCGGTGCGCCACCCGGACGAACGCGCGCTGCTGGAAGCCTATCAGCCGTGGGTGCTGACCGCCGCCATCATCGCCACCGCTGGTGGCGCACTGGCCCTGTTCCATGCGCGCCACCTGCGCCGCGACCTGGCGGTGCTGACCATGGCCGTGGCTGGCTTTTTGTCGGTGCAGCTGATCCTGGCCGGCTTCGAGCCGTACGGCAATCTGCGCGCCGGTAAAACGCTGGCCCTGAAAATGCTGCCGGAACTGGAGGCCAACACGCCAATCTATTCGGTGAGCACCTACGAGCAGTCGATGACCTTCTACCTGCAACGCACCGTGGTGCTGGTCGATTACTGGGACGAATTCACTTTCGGCCTGCGCCAGCAGCCGGAGCTATCGATTCCCTCGCTCGACGGTTTTGTCGAGAAATGGAAGCAGCACAGCGCCGACAAGGTCAAGGCCATGGCCATCACCAGCAAGGACGTCTACGAGCTGCTGAAGACCAAGGGCATTCCCATGCGCGTGGTGACGGAGGACTCGCGCCGTATCGTCATTACCAATCTGTAATGAACAAAACCACAAAATGAATATCGCAACTTTTGGCTTCATTGTTTTTGGCGTTTTACTCAACGCCGTGGCGCAATTGCTGCTCAAGGCGGGCGCCCGCAACGTCGGTGAAATCCACCTGACCTTGAGCAATCTGTTCAGCGTCGGCTTGCGGGTCGCAAGCCAGCTGCCCATTATTGGCGGGCTTACTTGCTATGTGCTGTCGGTGGTGCTGTGGATTATTGCGCTGTCGCGCGTCGATGTTTCCGTGGCTTATCCGATGCTGTCGCTGGGCTACGTGGTGACCGCCATCGGCGCCTGGTATCTGTTCGGTGAAGCACTGTCCGTGCAGCGCTTGCTTGCTATTTTCGTCATCCTGATCGGTGTCGCATGGCTGGCGCGCACCTGACGAACACTTTAGAATGCGCCATACGTTTTTACATGAAACTACGATAACGAGCAAACCACCTCATGAGTGCTGATCTGCCTTTCCTGCCCTTCTCCAAGCCTACGATAGACGAGGCCACCATTACCGCCGTGGGCGAAGTCCTGCGCTCGGGCTGGATCACCAGCGGCCCGAAAGTGGCGGCGTTTGAAGCCCAGATGTCGGAGTACTTCGGCGGCCGCCCGGTGCGTACCTTCAATTCCGGCACCTGCACCATGGAGATCGCGCTGCGCATCGCCGGCATCGGCGCCGGCGACGAAGTGATTACCACGCCGATTTCGTGGGTGGCCACCGCCAACGTCATCATTGAAGTGGGCGCCACGCCGGTGTTTGCCGATATCGATCCGGTGACCCGCAACATCGATCTCGACAAGCTGGAAGCGGCCATCACGCCGCGCACCAAGGCCATCATCCCGGTCTACCTGTCCGGCCTGCCGGTCGATATGGATCGCCTGTACGCCATCGCCAACAAGCACAATCTGCGCGTGGTTGAAGATGCGGCCCAAGCCTTCGGCTCGGAATGGAAAGGCCGGCGCATCGGTGCGTTTGGCGATTTCGTCTCGTTCAGCTTCCAGGCCAACAAGAACATCACCACCGGCGAAGGCGGCGCACTGGTCTTGAACAATCTGGAAGAAGCCAAACTGGCCGAGAAGTACCGCCTGCAAGGCGTGACCCGCAGCGGCGTCGACGGCATCGACGTCGACGTGTTGGGCGGCAAATACAATATGAGCGATATCATGGCCGCTATCGGCCTGGGCCAGTTCGCCAATATCGACAACATCACGGCGCATCGCCGCGCCTTGGCGCGCCGCTACTACGAGCAGTTTGGCGCCGACTTTGAAGCGCTGTCGGGCGCGCAGCTGCCGCTGCAAGCCTTTGATAGCAGTAACTACCACCTGTTCCAGATCATCTTGCCGGACAACGGCCCGACCACGCGCGCCGACTTTATGAACGCGCTGAAAGACCGCTTCAACATCGGCACCGGCTACCACTACGCGCCGATCCACCTGTTCACCATGTACCGCGAGCGCGGCTTCAAGGAAGGCATGTTCCCGGTCGCTGAAAAGATCGGCCGCCTGACCGTGACCCTGCCGATGTTCTACGCCATGACCATCGCCGACGTCGACCGCACCGTCGCTGCCGTGAAAGCGATCCTGATCAAATGACCGCCATGCTGACTGCGCACACCAAGCCGGAAATCTCGGTCGTCATCCCGATCTACAACGAGCAGGCCGGCCTGGCCGCCCTGTTCGCGCGCCTGTACCCGGCGCTCGACAAGTTGGGCACGAGTTACGAGATCGTGTTCGTCAACGACGGCAGCCGCGACAACTCGGTATCGATCCTGGCCGAACAATTCCGCGCCCGCCCGGACGTCACGCGCGTGGTGCTGTTCAACGGTAACTACGGCCAGCACATGGCGATCCTGGCCGGCTTTGAGGCGGCGCGCGGCGAGATCATGGTCACGCTCGACGCCGACCTGCAAAATCCGCCCGAAGAAATCGCCAACCTGGTCGCCAAGATGCGCGAAGGCTACGACTACGTCGGCTCGATCCGCCGCAAGCGCCAGGACTCGGCGTGGCGTACCTACGCGTCCAAGGCCATGAACCGCCTGCGCGAGCGCATCACCAACATCAAGATCACCGACCAGGGCAATATGCTGCGCGCCTACGGCCGTAACATCGTCGACCTGATGAACCAGTGCGCCGAAGTGAATACCTTCGTGCCGGCGCTGGCCTACCGCTTCGCCCGCAACCCGACCGAGATCGTGGTGGAACACGAGGAACGCGCGGCCGGCGAATCGAAGTACTCGCTGTACAGCCTGATCCGCCTGAACTTTGACCTGGTGACCGGCTTCTCGCTGATCCCGTTGCAGTTCTACTCCATGATGGGCATGCTGATGTCGCTGGTGTCGGCCCTGCTGGTGGTGGTGCTGCTGGTGCGCCGCCTGTTCCTCGGCGCGGAAGCGGAAGGCGTGTTCACGCTGTTCGCGATTTCCTTCTTCTTCATGGGCATCATCTTGTTCGGCATTGGCTTGCTGGGCGAGTATGTCGGCCGCATTTTCCAGCAAGTGCGCGCGCGTCCGCGCTACGTGGTGCAAACCATTTTGCAGCAGAAGCAAGGCGAGTCCGCAGATAGCGCACAGCCCGGCGTGGAAAAACGTACGGTGGGCCGTCCACATGAGTGACTTTGACACGCCCAAGCGCGCTGTCGTCTTTGGCTACCACAACGTTGGCGTACGCTGCCTCAAGGTCTTGCTGGCCGGCGGCGTCGACGTGGCACTGGTCGTCACGCACGAAGACAGCGCCAGCGAAAATATCTGGTTCGAATCGGTGATCTCGCTCTGCGAGGCTGAGGGTATCCCTTATATCACGCCGGCCGACGCCAGGTCGCCGGAGTTGCTGGCGCAAGTACAAGCGGCCAAGCCGGACTTGATGTTCAGCTTTTACTACCGCCACATGCTGCCGGCCGAACTGCTGGCGGTGGCGCCGGCTTTCAATATGCACGGTTCGCTGCTGCCGGAATACCGCGGCCGCGCGCCGGTCAACTGGGCGGTGCTGCACGGCGCTACCGTCACTGGGGCGACTTTGCATGAGATGACCGTCAAGCCGGACGCCGGCGACATCGTCTCGCAAATGGAGGTGCCGATCCTGCCGGACGACACCGCGCACGAAGTATTCGGCAAGGTGCAGGTGGCGGCCGAGCAAGCGCTATGGCGCGTGCTGCCGTCGCTGCTGGACGGCAGCGCGCCGCGCCTGCGCAACGACTTGACGAAAGGCGGCTATTTCAGCGGCCGCAAGCCGGAAGACGGCCGCATCGACTGGAACCTGCCGGCGCAGCAGGTCTACAACTTGCACAGGGCCGTCGCCCCTCCTTATCCGGGCGCCTTTACCGACATCAACGGTGTACGCTATGTCATTCAGCGGGCACGCCTGAACGGCAACTTCGGCAACGTCGTTTCCCTCGGTTTGCCACTGGGATTGACCGTCGTTGATAATTGTATCTTTGGTGTCTGCGGCGATGGCCGCATGCTGACGATTTCCTCGCTGACGGCAGATGGTGAACCGATCACCGCAGAACAATTACAAGCCCGCCTGGCGGCATAAAAATATAGATATTGGGAACCAAAACATGAAAAAAGTACTCATTCTCGGCGTCAATGGTTTTATCGGCCACCATCTGTCCAAGCGCATCCTGGAGACCACGGATTGGCACGTCTATGGCATGGACATGAGTACTGATCGCATCTCCGATCTGCTCACGCATCCGCGCATGCACTTCTTTGAAGGCGACATCACCATCAACAAGGAATGGGTGGAATACCACGTCAAGAAGTGCGACGTGATCCTGCCTTTGGTCGCCATCGCGACCCCTTCGACTTACGTCAAAGCGCCACTGCGCGTGTTCGAGCTGGACTTCGAAGCCAACCTGCCTATCGTCCGCTCGGCCGCCAAGTACGGCAAGCATCTGGTATTCCCGTCGACCTCGGAAGTGTATGGCATGTGCCATGACGAAGAGTTCGATCCCGAGAACTCGGAACTGATCTGCGGCCCGATCAACAAGCCGCGCTGGATCTACTCCAACGCCAAGCAGCTGATGGATCGCGTGATCTGGGGCTACGGCATGGAAGGCTTGAACTTTACGCTGTTCCGTCCATTCAACTGGATCGGCGCCGGCCTCGATTCGATCCACACCCCGAAAGAAGGTTCGTCGCGCGTGGTGACGCAGTTCTTCGGCCACATCGTCCGTGGCGAAAACATCTCGCTGGTGGACGGCGGCCACCAGAAGCGCGCCTTCACCGACATCGACGACGGCATCGACGCGCTGATGAAAATCATCGAGAACAAGAACGGTGCCGCCACCGGCAAGATCTACAACATCGGCAACCCGGTCAACAACTACTCGATCCGCGAACTGGCCAATATGATGCTGGAACTGGCGCCCAAGTACCCGGAGTACGCCGAAGGCGCGGCCAAGGTCAAAATCGTTGAGACCACGTCCGGCGCCTACTACGGTTCGGGCTACCAGGACGTGCAGAACCGCGTGCCGAAGATCACCAACACCTGCGAAGAACTGAACTGGAAACCGACCACCACCATGGCCGACGCCCTGAAGAAAATCTTCGACGCCTACCGCAGCCAAGTGGCTGAAGCACAGAAACTGGTGGACTAAAGCATTGAGTACTAAACCACTGATGGTGTTGAAGATCGACGTCGACACCTACCGCGGCACCCGTGAAGGCGTACCCAACCTCGTGCGCATGCTGAAGGCGCATCAGGCCGGTGCGACCTTCCTGTTCTCGCTCGGCAAAGACCACACCGGCTGGGCCATGCGCCGCGCGCTGCGTCCCGGCTTCTTCAGCAAGGTGTCGCGCACCTCGGTGGTGGAGCATTACGGCTTCAAGACCCTGATGTACGGCGTGCTGCTGCCCGGCCCGGACATCGGCAAGGAATGCGCCGCCGAAATGCGCGCGGTGCAGGACGCCGGCTTTGAATGCGGCATCCACACCTGGGATCACGTGCTGTGGCAGGACAATGTCGCCAAGCGCGACGCCGCATGGGCCAAGGCCATGATGCGCAAGGCCGCCGCCCGCTTCACGCAAGTGTTCGGCGTGGCGCCGCGCACCCACGGCGCGGCCGGCTGGCAGATGAATAACGGCGCGTTTGCCGAGCACGACACCGCCGGTTACGGCTATGCCTCCGACGGCCGCTGCGTGCTCAAGGAGAACGGCGCGCTGGCCAATCCGGCCGACGGCCCGCACCGCTTGTCCGATGGCGACACGGTGCTCAAGCACATCCAGATGCCGACCACCCTGCCGACGCTGGACGAAATCCTCGGCTGCGAGATCGACGGCGTCACCATCGGCCCCCACAACATCGCCGCCTTCCTGCTGAAACTAACGGAAGGCGCAACGCGCGACCACGTTTATACTTTGCACGCTGAGCTTGAAGGGCAGAAACTTGCCCCCATATTCGAGCAGCTATTGGCAGGATGGCAAGCACAGGGATACCAACTGGCGTCCATGGCTGACTACTATCAGAAGATACGAGACCTGCCGATGCCGGTTTGCCCCATCACCTGGGGCGAGCTGCCGGGACGTTCGGGCGCCTTGATTACCCAAGGCCCGGCCCGAGCCTAACAAACCCTTCAGGAGACGCCTGTGGCTGACGTAGTAACCGATTTTTCCGCGCCGATGACCAGCGGCCAAACCTTCCAGCTGTCCGGCCGTCCGGCGCGTTACACCGTGCTGTTCTTCTACCCGAAGGACAACACGCCCGGCTGCACCACCGAGAACATCGCTTTCCGCGACCTGCACGAGCAGTTTGCCGCTGCCGGTGCTGAAATCTACGGCATCAGCCGCGACTCGCTGCGCTCGCACGAAGGTTTCAAAACCAAGCTTGGCCTGCCGTTCGAACTGATTTCCGACCCCGAAGAAGCGGTCTGCCAGCAGTTCGGCGTCATGAAGATGAAGCAAATGTACGGTAAGACTGTCCGTGGGGTCGAGCGCAGTACGTTTGTGATTGACGCTAATGGTCAATTGGTGAAAGAATGGAGAGGCGTGAAGGTAGCGGGTCACGTCGACGAAGTGCTGGAATTTGTAGCGCGTCAGGCTTAACGGTGCGTTGCAGTTCCGGTTTGCTCAACTAGCAGGAACTTAAGCACATTTTGAGTCATCACTGTACCTTTTACCCTCCTCGGTGGCCAGCCGGCCACCTTGCGGTACTCACCGGGCTGAAACTATGCCCATCGGCAGTCTTTCACCTGTTTTCCCCTAAAGCATCCACCCCATGCGGCCGCGCGCCCCATGGCGGATTCCTCCTTTATTTTTCCAATTGAGATCCTGATGCCACTGCCAAAAATACCAAGTAAGCCAGCGACTATACTGTTGGCAAAAGATTACCCCAAGGCCACCGGCCGCGTGACGCCTGCCCTCGCGGCAGTCGCCGATATCGCCCCCGAGCCTGCACCAGCGCCGAAGAAAGCGGCAACCGTTAAAGCCGTCCCATCACCTGTAGCAAAGAAACCAGCCGCAGCCAAGAGCGAGGCTGCGAAGCCGAGCGCCAAGGGCAAAGCCGTGGCCGCCGTATTGAAAGCTGCACCGGCCGTGCTGAAGGCTGCCGCCGACACCGTCGAAGCCAAGGGCAAGTCCTCGCCACGCGGCAAGGTGACGCCGATTACGGCCGAAGCGCCGCATCCGGCCAAGCACAAGCCGAACGAAGTGGCGATCAAATCGTCCACCAGCCGCCACGCCGACCAGACCGGCGCTACCAAGATGTTCGTGCTCGATACCAACGTGCTGATGCACGATCCATCGTCGCTGTTCCGCTTTGAAGAACACGACGTCTACCTGCCGATGATGACGCTGGAAGAATTGGACAACCACAAGAAAGGCATGACCGAGGTGGCGCGCAATGCCCGCCAGGTCTCGCGCACGCTGGACGCGCTGGTTT
The DNA here is from genome assembly GCF_009857435.1 of Duganella rivi. GTDB lineage: Bacteria > Pseudomonadota > Gammaproteobacteria > Burkholderiales > Burkholderiaceae_D > Rugamonas > Rugamonas rivi. Next base: position 99,136 of record NZ_WWCK01000002.1, on the reverse strand, counting down.
CCAACACCGACGACGACGCCATCGAGAACGGCATCCCGCTGTCCAAGCTGGGCAACAAGGACGCCAAGGGCCGCCTGTACTTCCAGACCCGCTTGCAAACGGCGGAACTGCCGGTGGGCCTGCCGTCGGGCAAGGCCGACAACCAGATTTTGTCGGTGGTGCGTTCGCTGGAAGCGGAGCAGGAAGGCCGCGCCATCGTACTGGTGTCGAAAGACATCAATATGCGCATCAAGGCGCGCGCGCTGGGCCTGCCGGCTGAAGACTACTTCAACGACCACGTGCTGGAAGATACCGACCTGCTGTACTCGGGCATCGTCCAGCTGCCGGACGATTTCTGGAACAAGCACGGCAAGGATCTGGAATCGTGGCAGGAAAATAAAAACGGCCAGAGCGCAACGTTCTACCGCGTGACCGGCCCGTTCGTGCCGTCGATGCTGGTCAACCAGTTCGTGTTCCTGGAACCGAAGAATGGCGAAGCGCCGTTCTATGGCCAGGTCAAGCAGATCAATGGCAAGACCGCCGTGCTGCAAACCCTGCGCGACTTCAGCCACAACAAGAACAATGTGTGGGGCGTGACGGCACGTAACCGCGAGCAGAACTTTGCCCTCAACCTGCTGATGAATCCAGAGTGCGACTTCGTCACCCTGCTCGGTCAAGCCGGTACCGGCAAGACCCTGCTGGCACTGGCGGCCGGCCTGGCGCAAGTGCTGGAAACCAAGCTCTACAACGAAATCATCGTCACCCGCGTGACGGTGCCGGTCGGTGAAGACATCGGTTTCCTGCCGGGTACCGAGGAAGAGAAAATGTCGCCGTGGATGGGCGCGTTTGACGACAACCTGGAAGTGCTCAACAAGTCCGATTCGGATGGCGGCGAGTGGGGCCGCGCGGCCACGCAAGACCTGATCCGTTCGCGCATCAAGATCAAGTCCCTGAACTTCATGCGTGGCCGTACCTTCGTCAACAAATTCCTGATCATCGACGAGGCGCAGAACTTGACGCCGAAGCAGGTCAAGACCCTGGTGACGCGCGCCGGCCCTGGCACCAAAATCATTTGCCTGGGTAATATCGCGCAGATCGACACGCCGTACCTGACCGAGGGTTCGAGCGGCCTGACCTACGTGGTCGACCGCTTCAAGGGCTGGTCGCATAGCGGCCACGTCACCCTGGCGCGCGGCGAACGCTCGCGCCTGGCTGACCACGCCAGCGAAGTCCTATAACGAGCTAAACCGTTTAGCTCGTTTCTTCAGCCCCGCCCGCAGCGATGCCGGCGGGGCTGATTTTTTGTGGCTGTCGGTTGATGGCAACAGGCGCGTGCAGCGGCGTGCAACGTCCTCCTCATAGCGCGGGATGATTTCCGGTGGCAACACTCGATAGCAATCACGCAAATTGACGTTCAAGGCACCCAAGAAAGTGCTTGAAACCGGCGGCGACCTGTATAACACTAAACACCCAAGTCATTGATTTTGCCCGTCTTTCGCGCTAGCTGAGGTAAGACATCATGGACATCCCTATCCTGATTCAGAAGACGGTCGGCGCCCAGAAAAAGTACGGCGTCACGGTGCCTGACATTCCCGGCTGCGTCGCGACGGCCGAAACCGTGGACAAGGCCATGAGCAACGCCACAAAAGCCATCTACGGCCATGTCGGCCAGCTGCTAGAGCAAGGCAAACCATTCGAAATCCGAGCCTCCGAGGTGGAAACCCTGTCCCAGGAACCCGACTACGCCGACGGCATCTGGGCCCTGGTCAGTCTGGACCTCGCCCGCCTCGACGACCCACCAGAAGATTAAGCTTGACCTTCCCACCGCTGGAAGGATTAAAGTGTACTCATCGAAACTGTTTTAGGAGTACAGGATGTATCAGCTTCAGGTAGAAAACATGAGCTGCGGCCACTGCGTAGGCGCAGTGACCAAGGCTGTGCAGGCGGTGGATGCGGCTGCCAAGGTGGAAATTGATCTGGCGACCAAGTCAGTCAAGATCGACAGCGCCACGCCGCTGGCCCCATTGAAATCCGCCATCGCCGACGCCGGCTACCCAGTCACCAGCGCGGCCTGATTATTTGTCCAGCTCCGGGTAGTGGCGGAAGATGCCGGTTTCGTTGAACGGGATGCGGCGTTTGGATTGCAGGTAGGTGGCGATGTTGGGACGGGCCGCTACCTTGTCGTGTAGGGCGATTAGATTGGGATACGATGGTTCCAGCCGCGCCATCGTTTTCGGAAAGGCGTAGCGCAAGCCTTCGATCAATTGGAATAGCGATAGGTCCACGTACGACAGGCGCGAACCGACCGCATAACCGCCGCGCACCACGCCTTCAAAATAATTCAGATACTTCGGAATGCGCTGCTCGCGGAAGTCCTTGGCGCGCGCCTTGGCTTCCTTCTTCTGATCTTCGTAGTACAAATTGGTGGAGATCGGGTGGTGCACGTCATGCGCTTCGTTGACGATGTCCGCGACCGTCAATTGTAGCTGGTTGGCCCACAAGCGCCCCGCTTCCGAACGCGGCGCCAGCTTGTGCTTCGCGCCCAGGTACATCAGGATATTCGCCGTCTGCCCGATCAGCAGTTCGCCCGCCAGCAGCACCGGCGGCGCAAACGATGGATGCTCAAACTGGTCGCCATCGAGACTCGCCATCAGCTTCGGCATGCCGCCCTTCTGCCGCGCCACGTCCACGTAAGGCACGCCCGTCTCCTCCAGCGCCAGCCGGACAAATTCGCCGCGGCCTTGCAGGCCGGGCCAGTACAGGAGTTGGTAGGGTACCGTCATGCGGCCATGGTAGCACCGATGCCGTTAGAACGTCGCCTTCACCGTCAAGCGGAACGAGCGGCGCTCAGCTGGATGGTAGTGGATGTCGTCCACGCCTTCCGCTGGTTCGCCCGGCAGGCGTGAGGCGTAGTAGTAATCCACGTCGCTCACCTTGCGGTCGAACAGATTGAAGGCATCCAGCTGCGCCGACCAGCGGCGATTGAATTTGTAGCCAACGCGCGCGTACGCAATCGCCGTGGTGGCAGAACGCTTGCTGTTATCTTCGATCAGCGGACGCGGGCCAAAGTAGCGCATCTGGAATGCGCCCGACCACGGGCCGAGATCCATCACCGTCGCGCCGAACGACGCCACTTTGCCAATCGCCCCCGGAATGTGATCGCCCGCCTCGTCATGCTCGGTGTAGTGACCACGCGAGTACGCCAAGTCCAGGTCAAACAGCAGCCACGAATTGGCGATGTAGTGATTGTTCCACTCGATGCCGGAACGGTAGCTGCCACGGCTCGGCGAGGTATCACCGGCATCCCCCGAGAAAACCAGCTCGGAATCCGAACGCAGCTTCCACAAGGCCACGGAGCTTTGGAGGCCAGCCAGGAACTCAGTACGCGCACCAATCTCCGCGCCGCGCGTTTTCACCAGCGGCGTGACCGGAGCTATCGGCTCAAGCTCTTTCGGCGTCAAATGCACGGTGGTGCCGCGCGCATCATTGCTATGGAAGCCCTCGCCGTAGTTGACGAAGAACTCGGTCTTGGCCCATGGCCCCAACACCACCGAGAATTTCGGCGAGGTCGTACCGGCACTCACCTTGCCCGAGTTCTCCGCGATATTGCTGTTCACGTCAAAGCGATAGCGGTCGTAGCGCAGTCCAGCCGTGGTGCGCAGCCACTCGCGCCACTGCACGGTATTTTCCAGATATGCACCAACGCTGCCCTCTTTTACCTTGGACTCGCTGATGGTGCGTAGCACCTGCTGGTTGCGCGTGGCGTGCAAAGCCAGCGGCGACAGATAATCGTAACGCCCCTGCACGCCAACCTTGTTGCTGACATCGAGCCCGCCCCAGTGGCTAAACCACGTCTGCGCCACATCGAAGCCGCCCATGCGGCGCTTCTCGGTCTGGCGCGCTTGATCGCCATTGACCGGATCATCAAGGAAGTAGGTGAAGTCGTTAAACAGCGTCAGGCTCGATTGCACCAGATAGGCGTTGGCCTGCAATAGCGAATCGCTGGTACGCTTGCGCATCGATGCCGACACGCTGTAACGCGACGTCGCACCGCCATCGCTCGCATCGAGCGCGCCATACGGATCAAGCTCGCCGCCCTGCACCGCGCGCAGCGGGATTTGATTACTCGCGTGCCACGCGCCCTTGTAGAACATGCCGGTGACGCTGAACTGGTCATCGCTCGCGCCCTGCGAATAACGCAGCACGCCGAGGCTCTTGTGAAAAGCTTCCGGCTCCACCCATGGGCCATTGTTGTGGCCCAGCTCCACGCCATATACCAAGCTGCCCGCGCCCAGCGGCGTCGAACCAGTGAGCACAGAACGGATGTACTGGTTCTGGCCGACAGTGACGCTGGCAGTGTTTTCTTTCAGCTTGTTCGCCAGCGTCATATGCGCCGCACCGGCCGATGCGAAGTCGCCTTCATCTGCGTAGTACGGGCCTTTCTTGTAGTTGATGCGATCTACCAGTTCGGGAATCAGGAAGTTCAAATCCGTGTAGCCCTGGCCGTGCGCGTGCGTGCGCATATTGACCGGAATGCCGTCAACGAAAGTCGCAAAGTCGGTGCCGTGATCGAGGTTGAAGCCGCGCAGGAAGTATTGATTGGCCTTGCCATCGCCGCTGTGCTGCGTGACGATCACGCCCGGCACAAACTCCAGCAATTCGCCCGCGCGCAGAGCTGGACGATTGGCGATCAGCTCCGCAGTAACCGCACCTTGACTGGCAGCGCCGGACGTACCGACGCCGTTGTCGTAGTGGCCGCGTACCTCCACCGTGCTATCGGTGGTATCGGCCGGATCGGCAAACGCAGCCAGCGGCAATGCGGCCGCCAGCGCAACGATGGACTTACTGATCATACAAAGCCTTTCAACTTACGAAGTTTGTTACGGCGGCTGATGTAGCCGATGCCGACCAGCGCGGCGGCCAATGCCAGCAATGCCAGCGTGCCGACGGTTTTCTGTACCGGCGTGAGATTGCTCAGGGTTTGCATTTCAAAGCCGTTCACCTTCGCGTCAGCCGCTTCCGGCTTGGCCATTGGCTGCGGTGCCGGCTTGGTCTTGGCGGGCGCTGGCGGCGGCGTTTGCGTCTCGGCCTTGGCTTGCAGCGCTTGCAGCTCGGCGGCCGCGTTCTGCATCGCCGCTTGTGGCGACGGTGCGGCGCCGCCGGGACGCGCAGCCGCATGGACGCCACGCACGATGGCAGCGTTCGAGCCTACGTTCGGCACGAAGTCCGCATTGAACTGGGGCGCCGCCTTCAAGGTCGCTTTGCTGCACGAATCGGCGCTGCACGACACGCCAGCATCCTTGATGGCCTGCGCGTTCATCTGCGTCAGCTTGGTGCGTACTGCCTCACTCGGCTTCCAGTAACCGCGCTCGATGGCGCTCAGCATGCGGTCGGTCACCGCCTGGAAGGCGCGCAGGTTGCCGGCACTGGCAAAACGCTCGCGCACCTTCAAACCATGGCGGTCTTCGACATAGGTGTCGTACATGCGCTGCCACTTGCCGTTGTCAACGACTTCCGGCACCGTGACCTGCCACGCCCACAGGTAATCGACCACGCGGTTGATGTAGCGTGCACCGGAGTAGCCTTCTTTCAGCATGGTGTCGGCCCAGCGCGGATTCAGGTAGCGCGACTGCATCTCCTGCCCCATGTACTGCTCCAGCGTCTTGTGCGTCGCGCGGCGCGGGTTGGCAAGGTCGCTGACCATCACCTCCGGCGTCTTGCCGTCCACGCTGCGGATCGCCATTGCGGTGCCGCCGAGGTACTGGAAGAAGTCATCGTTGTCCAGCGTCGCAAACAGATTGCTGGAACGGCTGTGCAGCGCGATCTGGCTGCCGGACAGCGCCTGCTTGAACAACTCGCGGCGCTGTTCAGGATTGGCCTTGTCATCGCCCCAGTAGCCCGCGCCGAAAGGATGGCTCATGCGATTGATGAAGACATCCGCCACTTCCTTTTCGTTCTGCCAAGCGTTGGTGAGCGGGATCAGCTTTTCGATCTGTGTACCGTATGCGCCACTCGGCACGCCAAAGATGCGTACCGACGCCATGCGCTGCGCCTCTTCAGTCGAGACGCCGCGCGCAGTCAATGCAGCGGCCACCTTGCGGCTATGCACCGCCATCACGTTGCCGCCTTCGTCGCTCTGCTGCTGCGCCAGTTGTGCGGCTTGATCCATCAGCGTGAGCAAGTTCGGGAACAGGTCGCGGAACAAGCCAGACGACACCAGCGTCACGTCTACGCGCGGGCGGCCCAGTTGCTTGCGGCTCAAGGCTTCCACGCCGGTGACGCGGCCTCGCTCATCCCACGTTGGACGCACGCCCATCAGCGACATCGCCTGCGCTTCCATCACGCCCTCGTGGCGGGAGGTCTCGACGCCCCACAAATTCATGCTGAGCTTTTCCGGGTAGGCGCCATGGCGCTTGCGGTAATCGTCTACCAATTGCTGCGCCAATTTCGCACCGGCTTCGTAAGTGGTCTTGCTTGGAATCCGCGATGGATCGAGACCGAAGAAGTTGCGGCCAGTCGGCAGCGCATTCGGATTGCGCACCAGGTCCGCGCTGGCGCCGGTCGGAATGTAGCGGCCCGACAGCGCCTGCATCAAGCGATCCAATTCCAGTTGCGCGCTCTGCTCGATGTCCGCTTCCAGCTGCGCGATACGCTTGGTCTTCTGCTCTGGCGTGGACGTGTTATCGAGACTGACCACGGCACGCGCGGTGGCGTTGCGCTGCTCGGCCGCCGGCGCTACACCGAAGGTGTGCAAGCCGAATGGCGTCAGCTTGTTGCCGGTGTCATCGAGGTATTCTTCGAGACCTTCCATGTCGGCCTCCGATTTCAGCTCGGCCTTCTTCATATCCTTCAATACGCCGCTCTTGGCTGCAAGACGATTGATGGCCTTCAGGTGGCTAGCCGCCAGCAATGGGCTTTTCTGCTCGGCCACGCGATAGTCGTTGAGCAGCGCGCCCAATTCGCGCAGGTCGGGATTCAAGCCCGCCACGTCAAACGGTGGCGTCATGTGGTCGATAATGGTCGCCATGCCACGGCGCTTGGCTTGAATGCCCTCGCCCACGTCATCCATCACGTAGGGGTAGATATTGGGCATGGCGCCGATCAGTGCCTCGGTCGGATCGCTATCGGACAGGCCGGCCTCTTTACCGGTCAGCCATTCCTGCGTGCCGTGCGTACCGATGTGCATCACAGCGTTGGCCTGGAAGTCCTTTTGCAGCCACAGGTAAAACGCGATGTACTCGTGCGATGGCGGCATGCTGACTTCATTGTGCAGCTTCTCCAGATTCTGCTCCCACGCGCGGCCCGGCTGCGGCGCCATCAGCACATTGCCGAAGCGGCGCGCAGGATAGACGAAGAACGCCTCGCCTTTCGCATTGCGCCACAAGACCGGCGCCTTCTCTGGCTTGCCCCACGATTGTTCAATCGATGCACGCAGCGGCTGCGATAATTTGGCGAACCACTGCTGGTAATCGGACAGCGGCACCAGCAAGGCTTGGCCGCTTTCCGCCAAGTGCTTCAAGCCCGCCATGTAATCGCCCTTGGACTTGCCGGGATAATTACCCCACTTCTGAATCTCGCCTTGCAGCTCGTTTTCAGAAGCCGGCAAGGCATCGCCGGTACGATAACCATCATGCTTCAAGCGCTGGACAATTTGCCACAGGCTTTCCGGCAGCACGTTCAGGTAGGCCGCGCCGATGGTCTCGGAGCCGTGCGGATAGTTAAAGTAGATCATGGCGACACGCTTATCGCCATTGGCTTGCTTGCGCAGCGCCAGCCATGCGGCCACGCGTTCATTCAAGCGCTCGATGCGCTCTGCAATCGGCGTCTCTTCCACGTACGCGAGGCCGGTCTGCGCATCGCTGATGCGTTCACGGCTGGCCACCACGGTCGGCTGAATCAGGCCTGCCGCTTCAGCGCCGGCCAGTTGCCAGGTGCGCTCAATGATATCCAGGCCAATCCTGGAGTCCTGCCATTGCGCGTAAGTCTGCTGGCTCAAGGTAATGGCGTTAATTGCCGGCACGCCGATCTGGTCGAGGATCGCGCCTACGCTGGCGGTGCCGCCCACCTTCATGCCTAGCGCCACAATCAGGTCAACGCGACTCTTGCCGTTTTCATCCAGCAGATGCTTTAGCGGCACATCGTAGGGATAGCCAAACACTGGCACCACGTTGTAGCCACTGGCCTCAAGCCGTGCAACGATAGCGGCCAGCGGCAGCGTTTGTCCCGCCACCAGACTAGCGCGATAGAACGGCACTGCAATCCACGGCGCGCCCGGTTTGTGATGCGCATAGCCGCGCACATAATCGTCGTAGCTATTCACGGTGCGGTTGGCCTGCACGTCATACAAGCCCGCCTCCGGCATCGCATGCACCCGCGCCACGCTAACTGCGGAACCGAAGCTGTTGCGCAAAATGTAGCGCAGCAGATTGCCGATATTCTCGACGCCGCCCTCGGCGTGATAAGCCTGTATCGTCTTATCATCGCGTACGCCCAACTCGCGCAAGTTGTCGTCAATCGCGCCAACCGCGAACACCGGCTTGCGCGCCTTTTGCAGCGCTTGCAGTTCGGTGGTCAAGCCCACCATGGCCTGACGGCCTTTGACGTTGATAACCGCGACATCGGCGGCAGCCAATGCGCTGCGGTCAGCCGGCGTCAAACCATTAACCGGGATGATGCGGATGGCGACATTCAGCGCCTTCAACTCATCCTGCAAACCGCGCACCGCCAGCACGGCCGGACGCGATTCCACATCGCCCAGCATCAGTGCCAGCGTTCGCGGCGCCTGCGCCGAGTGCACGTAGCCGCCGATGCACAAGGACAGCAGCGACACCACCAACAGGGCCAAGGCCCAAAGCTTATTCCGGTACATAGACCACCTTCCCATCCGGCAGCTGATACGCAGTGCCCAAGCGCTTGCCGGAGCCGGACAGCGGCTTGTCGCTAACCTTGCTCACCTTGATTTCCGCGCCCTTCTTGGTCAGCACTTCCACACGGCCGTCGGCGGATTTTTTAGCGATGGTCACTTCGGAATTCGGATCCAGCAGATCCATCATGTTCCAAGCCGAGAACAGCGCGAGCATCATCGCCACGATGAAAACGATGCTGGCGTCGAACAGATTGGCCACGCCCGACAAGGGATCCTCGCCATGCTCGCCCAGGCGCGAGTAGCGATGCTTATTCAAGTAGCGCATCTCAAGCCTCCGCGCGCACCAGGTGCGGCTTGGCGCCGTGCGACGCCAGCAACGCTTCAGCGGCAAATGCGATCTCGGTCAAATCGCTGCGCAGCCAATGCTCGCGAACCAGCGTCAATACGTAGGCGCTAACGCTGCACGCCAAGCCGACTACGGTTGCGGTGAATGCGGTGGTCATCGATTCGGCCATCTTCGGCAGATTCCCTTGCGCCAGACCGGCCAGCGAGATGCCCATCGGGATCAGGGTGCCCATCAAACCGAGTGCCGGGCCGACGCGCACCACAAAGCGCACGCCGTCTAGGCGGCGCACGCCGCTAGTGTCGGCGCGCTGCACCACGCGCTCAAGGCGAGCGTCCAATCCGGGCTCGCCTTCCTGCGCGGTCAGCGTGGCAGCCATTTCCTGCTTGGCGGTAGCGACCAAGATGCGCACGCCGCGTCGGCGTTCCAGCCATTCAGCGGCGAAGGTGCCGAAGCACACCAGCATGTGCAGCACCAGCGCAGCGATGCCGAGCAATACCGGCAGGTAGAGCACATTGGAGATGGAGTAAAGCAGCGTCTCGATAGAGTGGATAGCTGCGTCGGTGGGCAGGTTTAACATGGACGGATCCCGAAAAAGCAGCGCGCAACGACGCACGGACGGCACAGCCGTGTCGCGCTGAATAAATGCATAGATTGAGTTGACTACAGATGCAAACCACTCACCTCCCCGTGAGTGGATTGAACAGAAGCGCTTGCGGCGCTTCCACCTGTTTGGCCGGTATCCGGGCTCGCAAGCAAATCCGCCTGACCTTCCCATGCACGAGGCACAGTGGCATAGCGAAGCGGATTGTCGTCGCGTGGACGACGCTTGTTTACCGTTGCGGGGGCAGCACAGGTTGGCCGGTGACGGCTCCTGTTTCCCGTTTAACTGCGCATCTGGACAGACGCGCGGGCACCAAAACGTGACGGGATTATACGTTAGTCGGCGAGGCTTTGGAGAATTGGGCAGTCCGGGCGATGATCGCCGTGGCAGCAGCTAGCCAGTGTTTGCAGGGTGTCGCGCATTTCGGTGAGTTCGGCGATGCGCTGGTTGAGTTGTGCCACGTGGCCTAGGGCGATGGTTTTGACGTCGGCACTGGCGCGTTCCTTGTTCTGCCACAGCGACAGCAGGTCGCGGATTTGGTCGAGCGAAAAGCCCAGCTGGCGCGCGCGCTTGACGAAGCGCAGCGTGTGCAAGTCGTTCTCGCCGTAGATCCGGTAGCCGGCGTCGGTGCGTTTGCCGGCTGGGATCAAGGCGATGCTCTCGTAGTAGCGGATCATTTTGGCGGAGACGCCGGTGGCACTCGCAGCTTGGCCGATGTTCATGCTTGGTTCTCCGGTTTCCAGCGGCGCAGCAGCAGTGCATTGCTAATCACGCTCACCGAGCTGAGTGCCATCGCGGCGCCGGCCACCATGGGATTGAGCAGGCCGGCAATCGCCAGCGGGATGCCGATCAGGTTGTAGATGAAGGCCCAGAACAGGTTCTGGCGGATTTTGTTGTGGCTGCGGCGCGAGATGCTGATGGCTGCCGCCACCAGCGCCGGGTCGCCGCGCATCAGGGTGATGCCGGCGGCGTGCATGGCGACGTCGGTGCCGCTGGACATGGCGATGCCGACATCGGCAGCAGCTAGCGCCGGAGCGTCGTTGATGCCGTCGCCGACCATGGCGGTGGTTTGGCCGCTTTGTTTGAGCGCTGCGACGGTGCTGGCTTTATCGGCCGGCAGCATGTTGGCGACGATGCGCTGCACGCCCAGTTGTTGGCCGACGGCGTTGGCGCTGCCTTGGTTGTCGCCGGTGAGCAGGACGGTGTGGATGTTCAGCGCGTGCAGTGCTTCGATGGCGGCGCGGGCTTGCGGTTTGATGCGGTCGCCGAAGGCGAGCAGGCCAAGGAGTTGGTGCGTGCTAGTGTCGGCCAGCCAGGAGATGGTATGGCCAGCCTGCTCCAGCGCTTCAGCGCGGGAGGACAGCGCTTGCAGGGAGATGCCCTGTTCCTGCATCAGGCGCGTGCTGCCCAATACCAGCCGGGCGCCCTCCACCGTCGCCGCCACGCCGCGTCCCGGCAGCGCGGTGATGTCGGCGGCGAGCAACGTCGTGGCGCCAGCGGCTTGTTGGACGGCGCGGGCTAGTGGGTGTTCGCTGCCGCGCTGGACGGCTGCCGCTAGTTGCAACAGCTGCGCTTCATCGGTGCCCGGTGCTGCGGCTATTTCAGTCAGCGATGGCTGGCCTTCGGTCAGGGTGCCGGTTTTGTCGAAAGCCACGGTGGTTATGCGGTGCGCCAGTTCCAGCGCCTCCGCGTCTTTGATCAAGATGCCGTAGCGCGCGGCGACGCCGGTGCCGGCCATGATGGCAGCCGGTGTCGCCAATCCCAACGCGCACGGACATGCAATCACCAGCACCGCTACGGCGTTGATGATGGCCTGCTCGGCATCGCCGCCGATCAGCCACCAGCCGGCAAAGGTCAGCAGCGCCAGCACCAGCACCACTGGCACAAACACTGCGCTGACGCGATCCACCAGATGCTGCACCGGCGCTTTGGCTGCCTGCGCGTCCTCCACCAATCGAATGATGCGCGCGAGCGTGCTTTCCGCGCCGACCGCCGTCACGCGCACCAGCAGCAGCCCTTCGCCGTTGATTGCGCCGCCGGTGACGCGCTCGCCGGCGTGGCGGGCGACCGGCAGGCTTTCGCCGGTGATCAGCGCTTCATCGACGTGGCTGGCGCCTTCGGTGATGACGCCGTCGGCGGCGATACGTTCGCCGGGACGGCTGACGATGATGTCGTCCACGCGCACGTCATTGATGGCGACATCGATGTCCTGATCGCCGCGACGCACGCGGGCGGATTCGGGACGCAGTGTTTGCAGCGCGCGGATGGCGGCGGCGGTTTGGCGCTTGGCGCGTGCTTCCAGCCATTTCCCGAGCAAGACCAGCGTGATGACGACGGCCGAGGCTTCGAAGTACAGATGCGGCATGGCGTGGCTGGCCAGCAGCTGGTAGATGCTTAGACCGTAGGCGGCGCTGGTGCCGAGCGCCACCAGCAAGTCCATATTGCCGCTGCGCGCGCGAACGGCTAGCCAGCCAGCGCGATAGAAGCGCGCGCCCAGCCAGAATTGCACCGGCGTGGCCAGCAGCCATTGCACGCGGCCGTCCAGCATCCAGTGAATGCCGGCGAATTCAAGCAGCATGGGGAGCAGCAACGGTAAGGAGAACAGCGCAGCCAGCACAACAGCGAGTCCACCAGCCGGAATGAGGGAAGGTGCAACAGCAACCGCCTGCCGCTCTGGGATCGGCAACGAAGCTTGGTAGCCCGCTTTGTCGATGGCTTGCGCCAGCACGGCGAAATCGACGGGCGTGGCGGATTCTACCCGCGCCATCTCGGTTGCCAGATTGACACTCACCTTGTCGACGCCCGGCACGGCCGCCAACACGCGCTCTACCCTGCCGACGCAGGAAGCGCAGCTCATGCCCTCAATTTTGATCGCTTGCTGATTCATGGGACACCCAATGCTGTTTTATCACTTACAGCATCAAGTATCCCACGGTTGGAAGGTCAAGGTTTTTTTAGCGGACTTCGCAATCCACGCTATTCGACTTGGAGCTGCTGTTGTTGTTGCTCTGCGGGCCGCTAGACGAACTGAAGGCCGGCGGCGGCGTGAACTTCAAGCCGGGATTCTGCGGTACGATGACCGGCGGCTGGGTAAAGCTAGGCGTAAAGCCGAACTGCCCGGCGCTGAACTGCAGCGTGCCGCCGCGGTTGCTCAACTGAATCAAACCATCGATCACCTGCACGTACAGGCCCGGGCTCAACCCGCTGGGGCTCTGCGGCGGCACGATCGGCCCCTGCACCAGCATCAGCGGCTGCACCGGATAGCTATCGCCAACGGCCGCCGTGCTGGCCATCAGCCATGCCTGTCGTGCAGCGGCCGCTTGCGCTACCGCGCGCGCCGCCTCTTCCGCTGTCGGCTCAACCCACTCCGCAATGAAGGTGGTGCCGCGAATACCGATGGTCGCGCTAGGCGTCTTCATCGCGAACTTTTCTTTGTTGCGCTTGCCCAGCAGCCCGGTCACCGAGCGCAACCCGCCCTTGACCAGATTGAACGAAGCATTGTCGCCATCCGGCTTGCCGGCATCGTAGCTGAAGTTCTCCACTTTAAACGTGGTCGATGGCTTGAGCGTGATCTCGCTGTTGTCGATGAATTTCACCATGGCGTAGGTGTTCTTCTCGGTCACCAGCGTGTCGCCGCTCTCCACCTCGGACTTCATGGAGAGAATGCGCACCGCGCCGTCGGCCTTCTTGGCCAACAGCGGGCCGCTCAGTTGCACCACGGTGCCGGCCACCTGCGCCGCCCAGCTTGCGCCGGCCGTCCAGCACAGCAACAGGAACAGCAGCGCCTTAATTGCAGTAGAGTTTTTTAGTTGCATCATTTTTAGTTCCGGTCTTGTCAGTGGATGCGCCGTCGCTCTTGTCGGCCGTCTTGTCAGACTTGCTGTCGTCAGGTGTGGACGAAGTCTTGCTGCCGCCCGAGCTGGAGCCGCCGCTGCTGGACTTGGTGCCGTTCTTGTATTCATCTTCATTCAGCGTGGTGTAGTTCAACGTTTTAATCACCTCGTTGGACGCGCTTTGCACCGGCTTGGTCGGCTCGGACGCGGTTGGCGGCGACAACACTTGGCACAGCGCCGAATTCGGCGCGATGGTGCAGATGTCGGCCGTTGGCGTCGGGGTAGGAGTCGGCGTCGGCGTCGGCGTCGGCGTTGGAGTAGGAGTCGGCGTTGGCGTCGGGGTAGGCGTTGGCGTCGGGGTAGGCTCCGTCGGCGTTGGCGTCGGGGTCGGCTCAGTCGGTGTCGGCGTTGGGGTCGGCTCGGTTGGCGTAGGAGTCGGCGTTGGCGTCGGGGTAGGAGTCGGCGTTGGCGTTGGCGTCGGCGAAATCAGCGTTGGCTGCACTGGCCCCTGCGCATCGCTCACCGTGCCGCCCTGGTTATCGTAGAAACTGGAGGTCACTTGTACATCACCGCCCGGCGAGGCGACGATAGCGCCGCTGCCGATGGTGATCTTGTTATCGGCGCCATAGCCAGTACCCGCCGCCAGCGTGATATCGCCGCTATCGGACAGCACCGAACCGTTGATGATCAACGGGCTGTGAGTTTGCAGCGTAATGCCGCCGGTGGTGGTTTCCACCGTGCCGGCAATCTTCATGCCGCCGTAGTTGTCGATGGTGATAGAACCACTATTACCACCGCCGGCATCGACCTGCTTGACGTCGTGCACGACCAGCAGCGAGCTGCTGCCGGTAGTCCGGTTGGTGTTCTTAATATTGATGGCGGCACTGCTGCCGCTGCCGGCCGTGTTGGTCACGGTCAGCTCATTAAGCTTGGTCTCCAGCTGCTTGGTCGCGCCCACGCCGCCGGAAGTGTTGATGGTCAAGGCATCGGCCGTCAGGATACCGCCCGGCACCGAGCCGCTGCCCTTGTTCAGGCCGCCGCTGACGATGTCCAGCGTGACGTCGCCATTGCTGGTTACGCCGGCGATGTTGTACAGCTGGTTGGCGTTGTTGGTGCCGCCCTGCAAAGTGGCAATATTCAACGGACCGGTGTTGGCGAAGGTCATATCGCCAGAGCCGCCCTGCGACACGGCAAGGTTGGTGACGCCGTTGCCGGCGTTGTTCAGCGTGATGGTGCCCTTGGTTTCGATGCCGAGGTCGCGCACGTTGATGATGGCGTTCTGGGAGATATTGCCGTTGCTGTTCAGCAGGCCGATGCGGGTGGTCGTGGTGCTGCGGCTGGCCGCCGTCTGCCCGCCGCCGCCGATGATGCTATCGACCACGATATCGCCGACGTTATAGGTGCTGCTGGTCGAGCCCAGGCCCAGCGTCGGCGCCACGATATGCCACAGGTTTTCTACCGCGAGGCAGTTGGTGCTGCAACCGCTGCTGCCGCCGATCATCATACTGTAGCCGCTGCTGTTCGGATGGATACTAACGATACCAGCGTTAACGTCGGCACCCAAGGTCAGCGAGTTGGCGCTGAGCTCGACGGCCTGCGACTTGGCATCGATGGCGTTGGTCACATTGATGGTCGGCGCCGAAATGGACACCAGTCCGGTGCTTTGGGTGCCGGCCAGCGTCACCGCGCCTACATTCAATGTGGTGCCGTTCTTGACCACCAGCGAACCGACACTGGTGGCGGACAGCGCGCCGATGGCGTTGGTATCCCCGGCGATTTGCACCGTGCCCGGCGTGGTGACGGCCAGCGACGAGGCGCTCATGGCGCCGGTCTGGCGGATATTGCCGCCGCTGCTGAGCGTCAGGCTGCCGGTGGTCGACAGGCTGTTGAGCACCAGCTCGGTGGTGCCGGTGTTATTGAAGCTGAAGCTGCTATAGGCCGAGCCGCCCACGGAGCTGACTTTGTTGGCGCCGGTCAGACTAACATCGCCGCTGCTGGCCGAGGCCGACAGGCTGCCGCCGGTAATCGCGCCGCTGCCGGTCACGCTCGAACCCTGCAAGTCCACGTTCTGTGCCTTGGCGTTCAGCACGCCGTTCACCGACAGCCCACCGCCGGCTGTCACAGCCACTTTGTCGCTGCTGGTGGTGCCGGTAATGGTGATCGCATTCAGCACCATGGCGTCGGTATTTTTCACTTGCAGCGAGCCGGCGCTGGTGGCGGTCAAGGCATCGATGTGGTTGGTGACGTTGACGCTGCCGCCCAAGTCCACGGCGCCTTTGGCGTTCAAGGTCAGCGACGGCGTATCGATCACCGCATTGCCGGACTGCTTGATGTAGCCGCCCGAGGTCAGGGTCATCCCTCCCAGGCTATAGAGATCGCCGACGATGTCGAGGCTGCCGGCGGCAGTGAAGACAAAGTTGCCCTCGTTGGCATGGCCGCTGATTTTGGTGATCTTGTTGCTGCCGGTCAGGCTCATACCGTTGGATGCGTTGGCCATCAGGCTGCCGCCGGTCAGCACGCCGCTGCCGCTGATGCTAGAGCCGCTCAGCGAAATCGCCTGGCTGCCGGCATTCAGCGCGCCGCCCACGGTCAGCTGGCCATTGGAGGCGATCGACAGCTTGCTGTCGCCGCTGCCGCTGACGGTAACCGGATTATTCAACGCCAAGCTATTCATGCTCTTCAAATCCAGCGAGCCGACGCTGGAGGCGCCGAGCGCATTGATTTGATTGCTGAATTCGGTCAGGTTCACCGAACCGGCTGCGGTCAGCGTCAGCAGCGGTGTGTTCAGACTGGTGTCGCTATTCTGGTAAATGCTGCCGCCGGACTTGAGGATAACAGCAGTGGAGCCGCTGAGATTGCCGCCAAGGGTGATGCCATAGCCGGCCGCCGAGGTAAAGGCAAAGCTGCCTGCATAGGCATGGCCGCTGATGCTTTCCACCATGTTGTTGCCGGTCAGCGCCACGGAATCGCCAACGGCCTGCAATTCGCTGGTCGACAGCACGCCGGACAGCGCTACCGTCTTGCCATCGATCGCCAGGTAGTTGGAGCTAATCGCACCGGCGCCGCTAATGGCGCCGGTCTGCGCCTGAAGGGTCAGCTCATTTGCGGCTTTCAGCGTGTTGCTGAAGGTCAGCGAACCGCCCTGCAGCAGCAGCGCACTGCTCGCGGTATTGCCCTGGCTCAGGTCAACGGCGCCGCCAACGGTGATGTTGCCGGTATAGAGTTCGGCCGCGCCGATATCCAGATAGCCGGAATGCAGGGTATTGAGCTCCGCTTGCGTCAGGCTGAGCTTGCCGCTGGCCTCGCTACCAAGGCTGATGCCGGTGCTGCTGCCGTAGGTATCGACGGTGATGCCCTCGGCCGAGATGACGCCGCCGGCCAAGTCCATCTTGTTGCCGATCAGGTTAACCGTGCCGGCGCTGACGTTGGCGCCAGTGGTGGTGGCCAGCGTGCCGGTGCCGTCTACACTGACGACGATACGGCTGGCGCCACTCACTGCCTTGCTCAGCGTGATGTCCTTGCCGCTTTCCAGCACCAAATTGCTGACCCCGCTCAGACTGACATCGGCAGCGGTGGTAATGCTGCCGGCGCTGCTGTGGCCGATCTGCAGCGTACCGGTGGCAACCGAAGCGAGTCCACTGGTAGTGAGGCCCAGCTTGCCGCTGGAGGTAGCGCCCAGCACGATCGGGCGGTTGCTGGTGAAGCCGCCAAACGAGACCGAGTCAAAGCCGCCACCGCCGCCGCCAATGGTGGACTCGGCGCCGTTGAGGTTGATGTTATCGGCCAGGAAGGAAATCAGCCCGCCCAGATCGCTGCTGGCATAGACCGCGCTGTTGGAGCCCATGGTGATGTAGCCATCGGCCACGGTGGCGCGCGCATCGAGGTCGCCGCCTTCCAAACTGATCCAGCCGTTGACGGTGACGTAAGAGCCCTTCAAGGTCACTTTGCGGCCGTCTGTATGGAGGACGCTGCTGTCGGATAGGTTAGCGATCGTCACGCCGCCCACGCCGGAGGCGCTGCCGCTGGCCGCATCATTGGCGCTGAGCGTGATATCCCCCTTCATGTAGATCGGCGCGTTGACTTTGATGTCATTGCCGGCCTGCGCCGTCAGGCTTGGACGATTGACGGTATCGGTGTTTTGAATCAGGCTGCTGAAGGTAATATCGTGCTTGGCTTGCAGCAGCACGCCGCTGGCCGCCTCGGATATCAGGTCGGCGCCTATCGAGGTGGTGCCGCTGGTGGCGCTGCCGAATGGCGCGCCGCTATCGATGCTGCCGCCGCGGCCGGAGACGATTTCGATATTGTACGGATCGAGCAGCCAGGTGCCGGTCTTGCCCTTGGCGGCGCGGGTGTCGACGCGCGCGCCGGCTACGTCGAGGTAATCGGCCGAGGTTTCCACCAGGCCGCCGTTGCCGCCCTGCGCGCCGCCGCGCGCCGACAGCGCGCCGTAACTACGGTTGGTATCCTTGGCCCAGACGACCACCGTGCCGCCGTCGCCCTGGACGGTAGCATCGGCGCTGATGGTGGCTTCCTTGGCCACGTAAGCGGCCTGCGCATTCATCACGTCCGGGTTCTTGCCTTGATAATCGCCGCCGACCAGCACCTTGCCGCCGCCCGCTGCGCCGCTGGCGTCCACTACCGCGTTGCCGGTCACGCCCACTTGCGCGCCCAGCAGCAGGATGTCGCCGCCGGTGTTGAGATTGCTGCCGGTGGCGGTGGTGCTGCTGCCCGCCTCCACCAGCGTGGTGACGCTGGACTTGAGCACGATCTTGCCATTCTGGCCGCGCACGGCGCTGTTGGCGTTGATGCTGCCGCGCTGGTTGACCAGCGCGCCGTACACGCCCACGCGGCCGCCCTGCGCCACGATGCTGCCGAGGTTGAGCGCCTGGTCGGACGGCGCCGATACCACCACTTGCACGTTCGGATCGGCCGAGTCGAACAGCTGCACGCTGCGGCCGGCGGCCAGCAGCACTTCGCCGTTCGGCGCCGAGATCACTCCGCTGTTTTCCACGGCCGGCGCCACCAGGAAGATCTGGCCGCCGGACGGCGTGGTGATGGTGCCCGCGTTGCTGACCTTGCCCGCGTTGGCGGCGCCGTCGAAGTTGTTCTTGCCAGCCAGGAAATCGGCGTTGGAAATATTCAGGCTCGACGCCACCAGGCCATTGACGTCGACACGCGAACCAGCACCGAACAGCACGCCGTTCGGGTTAATCAGGAACACCTTGCCGTTCGATTGCAGCGAGCCGAGGATCTGGCTCGGGTCTTGGCCGGTGATGCGGTTCAGCACCTTGCTGTCGCTGTTTTGCTGGATGAAGCGGGTAATCTCGCCCGGTGCAATCGAGAAGCTGCGCCAGTCGATGATGGTGTTGGGGGTATTGGTGATCGAGTACAAGCCGCCTTGCTGATTGAAGGTAGCCATGCCGTGCACCACGGTCGGCGCGACCGGGTTGGCTTGGGCAGTACTGAAGGCAGCGGCCACCACCACAGCCAGCACCTTGCGGCGCAATTTAAATGAGTTTTGTGGTTTCATTTCACTCTTCTTCAATCAATAAGCCAAGCCAAGACGGACGTGCAGACGGTTGGCGCCGGAGCGGGTGGTGGCTCCGGCCTTGGTCACATGGCCATAGTCCAGTTGCAGGTTCACATAAGTCGACAGCACGAAGCGGGCGCCGAGGCCGGCGCTGGCGATCGAGGTGCTGTCCAGTTCGGCCGGTAAGGCCTTGTTGCGGCGGATGTAGGCGCTATCGTAGAAGCCCAGCAAGCGGCAATTCCAGCCGGCGCGCGAGCACAGGTTGGGGGTGTAGGCTTCGAGGTTGACGCCAACCCCGGAGTCGTTGGAGATCTCGCGCTCGAGGAAGCCGCGCACCGAGGTCGCGCCGCCGGCGCCGAACTGCTCGCCCGGAATCAGCGCATCGCTGGTGTACTGGCCGTTGACGATGGCGCGCAACTGCCATTCGTTGGCCAGCGCGCGCGTGACGCTGCCGCCAAAGCGCAAGATGGTGTAGTCGGCCTTGGCGTTGGTGCGCGCCAGCGTAAAGGAATTCTGCCCGCCGTTGGAGCCACCCGAGATATTGCGCAGCAAGGTGACCTGGCCGCCGATGTCGCCCTGCTTGATCGGCGAGCTGACCTGGTAGCTGATGCTGACCGGGTGCACCGTGACGTCGTTGCCCAACTCGGTGCCTTGCAGCTGCACGCTGTTCTTGAAGGCTTTGACATCGACGCCATAGGTCAGCTTGTGGTCGATATCACCGCGCTTGTCCAGCGCCTGGTTGTAGCGCGCCCCGTAGACCGCACCCTTGCCGCTCACCGCCAGGTCGAAGGCGCCGGCGGTAATGGTGCCGGAATCGACGTTGGAGTAGCTGGCAAAGAAGTCCAGCGAGTCGCCGCTGCCATACAGCGGAATATGGTAGCCGGCGCCGTACACTTTGACGCGGCCTGGTTCTTCCGCCGAGGTGGTGTATTGCAGCGAGGCCAGGTGGTCGCGGCCAAACAGGTTGGCGTGTTGCAGGATCACGCCAACGTGGGTCTTGCCGGTGGCCTCGGTGCCGGTGTTGTCGACGTTGCCCATGACCTTCCACGGCGACTCGTCCTTGACGTCCAGCACCGCGTCGACCTCGTTCTCCTTTTCGCCGCTTTGCAGCTTCATGGTGACTTGCTTGGCCGGGTTGTCGTTACCCTGCTTCAGGTTGGCCGACACCGCTTTCAGATTGGGCGACTGGCCCTCTTGCAGCGCCGGCAGGCTGCGGCGGATATTCGCCTCGTCGAAGTATTGATTGTTCTTGACGGAGACGCGGCCGATCTTGGTCTCCACCACGCGCAGCACCACCACGCCGCCATTCAATTCCTGCTCCGGCAATTCAATCGTGACGACGTTGTAGCCGCGTTGATGGTAGGCTGCTTCCAGCGCCTCCAGCGCGCGCTGCACGTCGCCAAAATCGCGCTGCTTGCCGCTGAAACCGGCCAGCAAGGTGTCGATCTGCGCCTGCGGCA
This sequence comes from Duganella rivi, assembly GCF_009857435.1. Classification (GTDB taxonomy): domain Bacteria; phylum Pseudomonadota; class Gammaproteobacteria; order Burkholderiales; family Burkholderiaceae_D; genus Rugamonas; species Rugamonas rivi. The sequence continues at coordinate 78,521 of NZ_WWCK01000002.1, read as the reverse complement.
ACAGGGTGTTGCCCTTGACTTCAAAGCGGGAAATTTCGAAGCGGATGGCACTGTCGTCTGCGGTATCGGCGCCCCATGCCGAGGCAACGGCGACGGCGAGAACGGAACCTGCAAGCAAGCGCGTTAGGCTATATCTCATGTTATGGACTCTTGGTTTTATCTGGCAGTATCTGGCGGTATTTAGCGGTAGCACTGTCAATCTTGGTATTATGTTAATTTACATTAACAATCTTTCCCCGATGCTAGCATAGCCGCCCTCCACTGCGCGGTGATCTTTCCTGCCATGACCGCAAGTGTTGGATTTCTGCGTGTAATTAGTTGCAATACATCTTCTTCGTTTGCTCCTTGGCAGCGGTAGTCGTGGTTTTGCTGCTGCCGTCGGCGTTCTTCTCATCCGGTACTTTTTCATCGGGCGCGCTGTTGCCGGAACTGCTGCCGCCTGTCGACACGATCTTCTGCTCCGGTACCGTCTGCGTGCCGCTCTTGTTTTGGCTGCTGTTGACCGAGCTGTTGATGATGTTGACCGTTGAATTGATGGCCTGCGTCACCGGCTGAGTTTGCTGGCCCTGGGCAGCGGCGTCGGCGGCGGCCTTGGCAGCAGCGTCGGCGGCGGCTTTGGCGGCGGCATCCGCAGCGGCCTTGGCGGCAGCGGCAGCGGCGGCATCGGCGGCCGCCTTGGCAGCGGCATCGGCAGCGGCTTTGGCAGCGGCTTTGGCAGCGGCATCGGCGGCAGCCTTGGCGGCAGCGTCGGCAGCCGCATCGGCGGCGGCCTTGGCGGCGGCATCAGCAGCTGCTTTGGCGGCGGCGTCAGCGGCGGCCTTGGCAGCCGCATCGGCAGCGGCCTTGGCGGCGGCGTCTGCTGCAGCTTTGGCAGCGGCATCGGCAGCAGCCTTGGCGGCCGCATCGGCGGCGGCTTGGGCTGCGCCATCGCTGATGATCGGCACGGTGCCGGTCCCAAACGCGGTGCCGGTGGTGTTGACCGAGCCCTGCGGCGCCGACAGCGTCAGCGGCGAACCGTTGCTGTTGATGTGGGTGCCGGCGGAGGTGGAAATATTGCCGGTGGTGGCCACCGCCGAAATGCTGCCGCCGGAGCCGACCGTCAGGGTGCCGCCCAGTACGATATTGGTGCCGGCCGTCATGGCAATACTGTGCACCGAGTCCAGCAGCGCGCCGCTACCGAGCACGATGTCGGTGCTGGCCGACAGGCCGATGTCGGTGCCGATGAGGGAACTGCCGATGGTGACCGGGCTGTGCGCGGTAATCGAAATCTGGCCGCTGCCGGCGCCGTTGCTGTGCGCCGTAATCGCGCCCACGGTGCGGATGGCGCCGTGGTTGTCGATGATGATGTTGCCGTGGGTGGTCAGCGGCCCGAGCAGCAGTTCGCCGGTGCCGACGCTATTCACCAGCCCGATATTGCCCGAGCCGTAAATCGTCGCCTCGAACTCGTTGACATGGTTGTTGGCGTTGTTGAACGTGATGTTGCCGTTGGCGCTCACGCTGACCTTGCCCACGTCGAGCTGGCTGCCGCTCAGTTGCGATACGGTGCCGCCCTCGCCCACGTCTATGGTCAGCTGGTGGGCGCGGATATTCCCCACCACCACATTGCCGCCGCCGACCGTGACCAGGCCGGTGCTATCGATGATGCCGCCGCCGCTCTGGTTCAGCGCGGACGCGTTGATCTCGCTGTTGGCGCCGATGCCCTTCAGCGCGCCGCTGCTCAACACCAGGTTGCTGGCGCGCAGCCGCCCCTGCACTTCCAGTCCGCCGCCATTCTGGGTCAGCGTGCTGCCGAAGTTGGAGTAATCGCTGCCGTTGCCGGTGAGAGTCAGCTTGCCGCCGGTCAGCGTCAGCGGCGTGCCGCTGGAACTGAGTGTGACCAGCGTGACGTTGCCGGCCGCGCTGTCGTAGGTCACCAGGCCGCCGCTGCTGCCAAGCTCGGCCTTGAGCACGTTGGCGGCGTCCGGCGCTACGCCGTCGGCCCAGTTGCCGGATGCACTCCACGCGCCCGGCGCAGTGCCGATCCACGTGGCTACCGGCCGCGCCGTGATGTCGCCGGTGATGTTGGTCGACAGCACGTAGTTGCCGCCGTCATAGCCGCCCAGGCTCAAGGGCTCGCCGCTCACCGTTACCACCTTGGCCGTGCCGACGTTCTTGTCGGCGTAGGTGGCGATCGCACCGCCGCTGTTGAGCGTGACATTGTCGGGTACTTCCTGCCCTTGCCCCAGTACGCCGGTCAGCACGGCGTCGGTAAAGCTGCCGGCGGCGCTGTTGTTGTACTGGCGGCTGGCCAGTGTCAGCGTCAAGGTGGCGGGCGTGATATCCGCCGTCAAGTCCTGCGGATAGGTGGTGACCGTATAGTTGCCGGCGTCGGTGCCGCTCAGGGTCACGCCGTTGACGGTGACGGACTTGGCGGTGCCGACGTTCTTGTCGGCAAAGGTGGCGTTGGTGCTGGCCATGCTGACTTGGTCGCTGCCGAGCACGCCCGACAGTGAGCCGCCGGTAACAGTCGCCTTGCGGCCGTAGCTGTGCGAGACCGGATCGAAGTCAACGTTGTAGACGCGGCTTTGCGCCGTCATGCCATTCACCGTCAGCGGCGCCGGCGTGATCTCGCCGGTCAGGTCGCCAGGCGACACCAGCACGTAGTTGCCGGCATCGCTGCCGCTCAGGCTGAAGCCGGACGTATTCACCGTCACCAGCTTGCCGCTGCCGACGTTCTTGTTGCTGAAGGTGGCGGTGCCGCTGCCGATCAAACTGATCGACACATCGTCGCCATAGACCGGGTTCACGCTTGGCGAGCCGGACAGCGGCGCCGCGACGCCGCCATCGTACACGCGGCTAGCGACGCTGAGCCCGCTGATCGCCAGCGCGGCCGGGCTGATGGTGCCAGTGCCGGTCACGCTGCCGAGCGTGTAGTTGCCGTGGCTATTCCCGCTGAGCATAAGCTCGCTGATGCTCAGCGGTTTGTCGATGCCAACGTGCTTGTCGTTGAACAGCACGTAGCCGGACAGGCTCAAGCTATCCGAACCGACCAGGTTGCTGAAGGTGTAGTGCGGCGTGTCGGTCACGTAGACCGTGCCATCGTACGTCTTTTCCGTGGTGGCGACGGCGGTGACGGTGCGCGGTGTGATGGTCAGCTGCGCGCTTGCGCCGGTGTAGCTGATGTCGTACTTGGTAGAATACAGGCCGCCGACCGAATAGGTGCCGGCATTGACGGCGTTGCTGAAGCCCAGATCGCCTTCTATCCCGGCCGGCAAGGCGCCGGTGGTGCCGGTGAAGGCCGCAGATTCACCGTCATATACCTTCTCGATGCTGGCGCCGCCGGTAACGGCCACCGTGTACGGCGTCAGGAAGGTCTTCAGCATCGGCTCGGTATGGCCATCGTAGATGCGCCAGGTGTTGTTGAAGTCCATGCCGCTGAAGCTGCTTTGCTGCTGCATCTGCGCCGTGGTCAGGCCCACGCCGCCCGCCGCATCGCTGAAGGTGCCGGCCTGGGTGCCGTCGAAATAGCCGTGCGTGAGCGAACCGTTTTCAACCGCGCCGACCAGGCCGTGATAGCCAAAGAAGCCGCTCGGGGAGACCGTGCCCTTGCTGTAGACATTGCTGACACTGCCCGCAAACAGATCGCCGATCAGGCCGCCGATATTGCCATGGCTGATGTTGTTGGCGGTGCTGTTGCCGCTGACGTCGCCGGTCGCATAGGCGTTGTTGATGGTGCTGCCGTTGGCGTTGCGGCCCGCCAGGCCGCCGACGTTGCGGCCGCCGTTGACATTGCCGCTGGCATAGGACAGCGTCAGCGTGCCGCCATTGTTATCGCCGATCAGGCCGCCGACGATTTCGCCGGTGCTGCTCACGTTACCGGTGGCGTAGGAACGCGTCACAGCGCCGATGAAGTTGCCGGTCTTGGCGTTGCTGCCGATCAGGCCGCCCGCGTAGCCGTCACCGGTGGTGGTGATGACGGCGCTGGACGAGCTGTCGCTGACCTGGCCCACATTCTGGCCGATCAGCCCGCCGATATTCGACGCGTTGTAGCCGGACAGTCCCTTGACCGTACCGCTGGTGGTGGCAAAACCGACCAGCCCGCCATTGCGGCCGATCAGCAAGCCGGTATTGCCGATGCCGCGCACCTCGCCGCTGGCATGCACGTTGTCGATGGAGCCAACGCCGTCCGTGACATAGCCGGCCAGCGCGCCGACGTTGGAGCTGCCCTGCACGTCCACACTGCTGAGCGTGAGGTTGCGGATGGTGCCGGTATCCAGCGCCGAGAACATGCCGACGTTCTGCTCGCCGGGACGATAGATGGTCAGGCCGGAGATGGTGTGGTTGGCGCCATCGAACACGCCGGTGTAGACGCCATTGCCGGCGATCGGCACGAAGTGGTTGCTCCAGTAGCCGGTGGCGCTGGCGTCGATATCGTTGGCCAGCACATAGGAATTGGACTGGTTCAGCGAGGCCGCGCCTTGCAGGCCGAACACGTCGGTCAGCTGGTAGGGCGTGTTGATCAGGCCATTGCCGCCCAGCGCGCGCACAAAGCTGCCGCCGGTCAGCGCGAAGTCATGCGCGGAGAAGGCCGGCAAGGTGGCGCTGTTCTGCACCCAGTTGCCGCCCACCAGCTCGAACTTGCCGCTGACCGCGACCGCGCCGGTGGCGCTGATGGCGCCGGCGGCATCGAGCTGCAACAAGTCGCCGGCATTGAGCGCAGCCTGCAAATCGATGTTGCGCTGCGCATTCAGCATCACGCTTTGCTGGCCAAATGTGATGGGCGCGCTCTGCACGATATCGCCGGTGCCGGTGTGCACGCTGTTGATCGAGATATCAAGGTGGTCGGCGTGAACGCTGTTGATATCGGCATTGGTCAGCGCCAGCGTGTTGGCCGGATTGCCGGTGGCGCCGAGGTCGATCTGGTTGCCGGTGCTCAGGCTCACCGAGCCCGTGTTGAGCGTACCGCCCGCCAGCGTCATCTTGCCGGCGAAAATATTGATGCCGACATTGGACGTAACCGTACCCGCATTGGTCACGCGGTGGTCGCCCGACGGCAAGGCCTGTAAGCTGATGATGCCGTTGGTGGCCAGGCTGGCGCCGCTGTTGATGGTCAGATCGCCGGCCTTGGTTTGCAGCAGCATCGAACCGTTGCCCAGCGAGCCGGTCAAGTCGAGCGCGCCGTTGACAGTCAAGTTACCGGTGGCGGAGGGATTGGTGAACGAGGTGCCGATCGATAGCAAGCTGTTGTTCGGCAACGAAATATGCTGCAACTCAGATTGGCTCAAGCCCAGCGTGCCGGTGGCGTCAGCCGCGCTGCCGCCGATCAGCACGTTGACGGCATCTTGGTAAGGCGTCAGCCGCACCTCGTGGTAGGTAGAACCGGTGATATCGCCTAGCAAGCTCATCTTGTCGGCCACCAGGCTGATACCGCCGCCCGAGGCGTCGACCGTGCGGCCGCTGGCGATGGTCAACGTGCCGTTGGCCTTGCTCGATTGCAGCGCGATGTCGCTGCCGGCACTGATGTCGCCGTTAATATTGAGGTCGCCGTTGTAAGCAGTAACGTCGAACGTGCCGGCCGCATTGCTGGCGCCCAGATTGACGTTAACTGCCGTCAGCTTGACGCTACCGCCGCTGGAAGCCAGCGTGGCCGTGCCGCCGATGGTGTTGGCGTTGTTGTCGAACATGATGTCGCCAGCAGCAATCGCATTGAGATTGCTGACGGCTAGTGCATCGATGGGACTGGTGACTTGAACAATGCTGCCGCCCGCCGTCAAGTTGAGCGTGCCGTTGATGCCGGTGATCGATGACTTCAGCGAGATATCGCCATCGGCCTGCAAGCTCAAGTTGCGCGAGGTCGCCCACAACAGGGGGCTAAGCACCTTGATCGTACCAGTGCCGGTGCCGCTGGTGTTAGCCGTGCTGACCGTGACGTTGGTGGTCAGCAGCGCCGTTTCCAGCACGCCGGTCAGCAGCAGCGAGTCCTTCACTGCGCCGGTTTCGAGGAACTGGCTGCCATTCAGCGACAACTGGCTACTACTGCTCCAGCCAGCCGTGGTCGCCGTGCTGGTATCGACCGCGATGTAGACATCGCTCGGATCCAGCAGCAGCGAACCATTGGCGCCGCTCGGTGCGCGCGTATCCACCGTGCCCTGCATGTCGAGGTAGTGGCCGGAGGTTTCCACCAGCCCGCCGTTGCCGCCGGCCGCGCCGCCGCGCGCCGAGATCGCGCCGTGCACCTGCGTGGCCTGATCGCTCCACACCACCACCTTGCCGCCATTGCCCTTATCGGTCGCATCGGCGCGGAGTACAGCGTCCTTGCTCAAGTAAGCCTGCTGCGCGTTCATCACGGCTGGATTTTTGCCTTGGTAGTCGCCGCCGACCAGCACCGTGCCGCCGCCGCTCTCGCCGCTGGCGTCCACCACGGCATTGCCGGCCACGCCGACTTTTTGACCGAGCAGCAAGATGTCGCCGCCGGTGTTCAGATTGCTGCCGGTGGCGGTGGTGGTGCTGTCCGCCTCCACCAGCGTGGTGCCGCTGGCCTTGAGCACGATCTTGCCGTTAGCTCCGCGCACCGCGCTGTTGGCATTGATTGCGCCGCGCTGCTTAATCAGCGCGCCATACACGCCGATGCGCCCGCCCTGCGCCACAATCTGCCCGAGGTTGAGCGACTGGTCGGACGGCGACGACACCACTACCTGCACATTCGGATCCTTGGCATCGAACAGCTGCACGCTGTGACCCGCCGCCAGCACCACATCGCCATTTGGCGACGAGATCACGCCGCTGTTTTCCACCGCCGGCGCAATCAGGAAAATCTGCCCACCGGAAGGCGTGGTAATCGTGCCTTGATTGCTGACCTTGCCCGCGCCCGCCGCGCCATCGAAATTGTTTTTCCCGGCGAGGAAATCGGCGTTGGAAATATTCAAGCTCGACGCCACCAGGCCATGCACGTCCACGCGCGAACCGGCGCCAAACATCACGCCGTTCGGATTAATCAGGAACACCTTGCCGTTCGATTGCAGCGAGCCGAGGATAACACTGGGATCTTGCCCGGTGATGCGGTTGAGCACCTTGCTGTCGCTGCTCTGCTGAACGAAGCGGGTCAGCTCATCGGCGGCGATCGAAAAACCCTGCCAGTTGATGATGGCATTAGGCGTATTGGTAATCGTGTAGGTCTTGCCCTGTATATTAAAACTGGCTTGCCCAGCCACCACGGTCGGACTCACGGGCGCGGCATAAGCGTTGCTGTAGCAGGCGGCCACCAGCACGGCGATGGCTTTGCGGCGCAGATTACGGCGATGGGACGGGGCAGTAGCTTTCATGACGACATCCTCTTGCACAGGCGGATTTAATTCCGCCCGTGTCCGAATAGTCGCCACAAGCGGCTGTTGATTCAGATCAAGATAGTCGGCACAGGGGCGGGGTGCCAGTAGGAAACTTATGTTCTATAAAGTTTAATCCCGTTTGCCGGGATCGCCACGATATTTTTGGAAAACTGTGGCTGCGTTATTCCGGCATCATGTTTGCCGGAATAACATCACTTGGTTTCGAAGGTGGTGACGCCATCCCAGCCCTCGCCCGGCGGGTGTTCGCGGTAGTAGGCGATGCGTTCAACGTACAGGTGGTACAGGCCGCGCTGCGGCGACAGTGCCTGCAACTCGGCGATGATGGCGCAGGCTTCGTCCCACTGCTGGGCACGCACAGCGGCCAGCGCTTCGTGCCAGCGCTGCACCTCGTGCTTGGTGGCCTCATCGGTGTCTTGCACCAGCGCGACCGGTTCGAAGATGGCGACCGGTTCGTTCTTGCCCTTGACACGCACCAGATCCAGTTCGCGGTAAGTGAATTCCGGCGCGGCGGCGCGGGTGCTCTCGCCCACCGTGATGCCAACGCCGTAGACTTTGGTAATGCCCTCCAGGCGCGAGCCGAGGTTGACCGCATCGCCCATCACCGTGTAGGCGCGGCGAATGTTGGAGCCCATGTCGCCCACGTGCATCATGCCGGTGTTGAGGCCGATACCGATTTTCAATTCCGGCCAGCCGCGCGCGAGGAAGTCTTCGTTCAGGCGCTTGGCGCTGGCCTGCATCAGCAGCGAGGTGGCGACGCCGCGGCTGGCGTGATCATCGAACGCCACCGGCGCGCCCCAGAACGCCATCACGGCGTCGCCGATGTACTTGTCGAGCGTGCCCTGGTGGGCGCTGCGGATGTCTTCCGACATTGCCGTCAGGTAGAGGTTGATGTACTCGCGCAGCGCTTTCGGCGTCAGGCCTTCCGAGATGGTGGTGAAGCCGCGCACGTCGACAAACATGACGGTCAGCTCGCGGCTCTCGCCGTCCATATTGTATTTGTCCGGGTCTTCCGACATTTGCTCGACCAGCTCCGGCGCCACGTATTCGCCGAAGCGCAGCACCAGCCCCCGGTTGCGGCGCACCTCACCGAAGTAGCCCCACACCACGTTGAGCACGAACAGGCTGAAAATCACCAGCACCAGCATGGCCAGGTTGAGGATCAGGTCTTGCTCGCTGTACATGTAGTAGTTGAGGCCCACGGTGGCCGCCAGTGCGACGCCGCCCAGCACGCTGGCGCGCAGCGGCGACAAGGCGGCCAGCGCAAAGCTCAAGGCCAGGCCGACCAGCAGGATTTCGCCGGCCTCGGCCACGAATGCCCAGTACGGGCGCGACTTGAAGCGGTTGTCGAGAATGGACTTGATCAGGTTGGCGTGGATCTCCACCCCCGGATATTCAGGATTGACCGGCGTGGCCCGCAAGTCGACCAGCCCCGGCGCCGTGGTGCCGATCAGCACCACCGTACCGTTCAGCAGATCGGCCTGGGCGCGGCCGGTCATCACGTCGGCCGCCGACACGTAGCGGAAGGAGCCGCCATGCGGGCCGCCACGGCCACGGTATTGCACCACCGTGCTCATCGCCTCGCCGACCGGGATCACGCGCTGCTTGCGGCCCGGCAGCAAAATGGTCAGCGCATCGAAGCCGCCGCTGTCGAGCTGGCTTTGCGACAGTTCATCGGCGGTTTCCGTCATCAGCGGCTTGACCGCCAGCGCTTTCAGGTACAGCGAGGCCGTCGCCAGCGACAGCGATGGATAGTAGTCGTCGCCCACTTGCTGGATCAGGTAGGCGCTGCGGACAATGCCGTCCGGGTCGGTCACCACCGAGAAGCTGCCCGCGCCGGCAGCGGCCTTGGTCAGCACCGGCACGTTGGCCTCGTAACCGGGCGCGTTGTAGGCGATCAGTTCGCGGCCGTTGAGGTCGGCCTCGGAGAACAGCGGCTTGGGCAGCGCGCCCTTGACCTGATCCGGCGACAAGTTGAAACCAAGGATGGCCGGCTTGCCTTCCAGCGCACCGGCAAACACGCCGTCGTAATCGAGCATCGGCTTGAGTTCGTCAAGCCGCTCGCGCAGTACCGGCACGTCTTTCAGCGAGGTCCTGGCCAGTTTTTCCAGCACGTTGTAGCCGGACGAAGTGTCCGGCTCGGGGAACGATATATCGTAGCCGACCGCCGCCACCTTGTAGTGATCGACCAGTTGCGAAATCAAGGTAGCGTGGACGTTGCGGCTCCACGGGAAGCGGCCGAATTCGGTCAGCGATTTGCCGTCGATATCGACAATCACGATGCGCTTGTCGAGCGTGGCCGGCTCCAGCTTCATGCGCTCGCCGGCCCATAGATTGTCCAGCCGCGCCACGGTGTCGTTGCTGAACAGCGCCAGCGAGTAGGCCACGCCCAGCGCCGTGATCAGGATGCCCAGCAGCCAGCGCCAGCCATACTTGGACAGGATCTTGGTGACTTTTTCAGGCAGCAATCGCATCAGGGCGTGTAGCCGGGAATCTTGGCTTCGTCGATGAAGTCGATCTGTTTTTCGTCCATGTTTTTATGGGCGAATTCCATGTAGATTTTTTTGCGGATGAAGATGTCGAACAAGTCCGGGTCGATGTGGCCGTTGAGCGAGAAGTTGCCGAGGATGCGCAGCGACTCGGACAGCATCTTGCCCTTCTTGTACGGGCGATCCTTGGCGGTCAGCGCCTCGAAGATGTCGGCAATCGCCATCACCCGCGCCTGCACCGACATTTGATCCTTGGTCAAGCCGCGTGGATAGCCCTTGCCGTCCATGCGCTCGTGGTGGCCGCCCGCGTATTCCGGCACGTTCTTCAGATGCTTAGGCCACGGCAGCGCTTCCAGCATCTTGATGGTCATGACGATGTGGTTGTTGATTTCCTTGCGCTCGGCATCGGTCAGGGTGCCGAACTTGATGGTCAGGTTCATCAACTCGTTTTCGTCGAGGAAGTCGCGCTCGGCGCCGTCCGGGCCGATCCAGCGGCGCTTGGCGATCTCGCGCACGCGCTCCTGGTCTTCCGGCTTCATGCCCTCGCCGCCGACGTTGGCAATGCGGATGAAGTCGCGCTCGGCGCGCAAGGCGGCTTGCTGCGCCGCCAGTTCTGCATCGATCATGGCAACGTTTGCACCCGGCTCCAGCTTGCGCTTGAGGGCGGCGATTTCAACGTCGCGCAGCAGCACTTCGAAGCGCGTGTCGACCATGGCGATGCGGTCGAAGATGGTCTCCAGCTTGGTAGCCTTGTCCACCACGTGCACCGGCGTAGTGATCTTGCCGCAATCGTGCAGCAGGCCGGCCAGCCACAGCTCCTTGCGATCGCCGTCGTTCATGCGGAAATCGGCCAGCGGGCCGGTCTCTGTGTTGTGCACGGCTTCGGCCAGCATCATGGTCAGTTCCGGCACAAACTGGCAGTGGCGGCCGGTGTACGGCGACTTCTCGTCGATGCCGATGTTGATCAGGTTGACCAGGGATTCCAGCAGTTCTTCCAACTGGAAGATCAGGCGCTGGTGGGTCAGCGCCACCGCCGCTTGCGCCGCCAGGGCTTCGATGAAGCGCTGGTCGGTCTGGGTGAAGGCGCGGATTTCGCCGGTCTCGGTGTCCTTGGAGTTGATCAGTTGCAGCACGCCGACCAGCTCGCCCTCGTGGTCGCTCATCGGCACCGTCAGGAACGACTGCGAGTGGTAGCCGCGCATCTGGTCGAACTTGACCATGCCGGAGAAGTTGAACACGTCGGCCTTGTAGACGTCCTCGATGTTGACCGACAGGCCGAAATGGGCCGCGTAGGCCGCCACCGCCGACAGGTTTTTCTCGCCGTGCTCGTCATACAGCGGCACGCCGCCCGAAACGGGCTGGCCGCTGGAACCGCCCTGGTGGATCTTCAGCGTGTCGTTCAGCAGGATGTGAAAGTCGAGCCGTTGCATGTCCTCACTGGGACGGTACAAGGTGCCACCGTCGGCATTGGTCATGCCCTTGGCCACCATGAGGATGCGCTCCAGCAGCGAATCGGTATCGTGATTGCTCCCCAGCTGGACGCTAAGCTCGGTCAGCTGGTCCAGTCGCTCGGCTACTTGGATTTGATTCAACTCTTGCATGGTTGTTTTTTTATACAACGTTTTGGACGAGGCGCAACAGTGCGCAACTTGCAAGCGCAGTTGAAGAGTGTAGCTCTCACGCAAGCTGTTGTACATCAGGAAATTGCCGATGCGACGAATTTGCATCGGCTTTTCCCTGTTATTGGAAAAAAAAGCTATTATCGACAGCAACAAACCAACAACAAAGAGAGCGATTGCCAGGGAATTGCGTATGAAATTTAAATTTTGGGGAGTTCGCGGATCCATTCCCTCCCCCGGCCCGCGCACTGCGCGCTATGGCGGCAACACCACCTGCATCGAAGTACGCACCGACAACGATACCCTGATCGTGATCGACGGCGGCACCGGTATTTTCTCGCTGGCGCAATCGCTGATTCAAAACAAGACCAAACCGATCCACGCCAACATCTTCATCACCCACAGCCACTGGGACCATATCCACGGCCTACCGTTCTTCACCCCGCTGTTCATCCGCGGCAGCCGCGTGCGCTTGCATGGCGTAACCGATCCGGTGACCGGCAACGGCATCGAGCACGTGATGGGCGTGCAGCTGCAAAACAGCTACTTCCCGGTCAGCGAAACGCAGATGGACGCCACCATCGAATATCAAACGCTGCAAGTAGGCCAGCCGATCCAGGTCGGCGACGCCACCGTCAATAACGTGGTGATGAACCATCCAGTCACCGACCTCGGCTACCGCATCGAATGCAACGGCCGCTCGCTGTTTTTCACCGGCGACCACGAGCCGCACTACAACATCCACCCAGCCGATCACCCGGAACACGCCGCCTACGAGCAATGGATGGCTGAGCGCAACGCCGCAATCGACGCCACCGTGCAAGGCGTCGATGCACTGATCGTCGACTGCTCCTACACCCGCGAAGAATATCCGGCCAAGCAGGGCTGGGGCCACGGCACTTTCGACTCGGCGTTTGCTTTGGCGCTGCGCACCGGCGTCAAAGCGCTATACTGCACCCATCACGAACCGACGCGCAGCGACGACGAACTGGAAGCCGTCTTCGCCGAAGTCATGGCGCGCCACGCCCCGGTACTGGGCAAGTTGCAGGTCTTCCTCGCATACGAAGGCATGGAAGTAACTCTGACATAGCGGAGCGATCATGGACGCCGGCCAACCCAGTGTACGACCTACTGATGTCGATCTGCGGCTGGCGTTTTTCCAGAAGCTGCAAGCCGTTACCACCAAGATCCACGCCACCAGCAATCTCGACGAGATCATGCTGGACCTCGGCATGGAATTCTGCGACCTGTTCAACTGCGACCGCTTCACCCTGTACGCGCTGGACGTGCAGAAGGACTACATCGTCTCCAAGGTCAAGACCGGCCTGACTTCCTTCCGCGACCTGAAGCTGGCGATCACCCCGGCCAGTATCGCCGGCTACGTGGCGCTGACCCGCAAGACTGTCAACATTGCCGATGTCTACGACCAGGCCGAGCTGGGCCGCTACTCGCCGGAGCTGCGCTTCCAGCAAGGCGTGGACCAGCGCACCGGTTATCGCACCAAGCAAATGCTGGTGGCGCCGCTGATCGCGGTGCAATCGCGCGAGCTGCTGGGCGTGGTCCAGTTCATCAACAACCGCGACCGCGTGCCCTTCTCCACCATCGCCGAGGACGGCGTGAAGGAATTGTGCGAGACCTTGTCGGTGGCGTTTTCGCAGCGCATGAAACCACCGCAGATGGTACGCACCAAGTATGACGGCTTGGTGACGGAGGCGGTGATCTCGGCGCAAGAACTGGAACAAGCGACCCGCAGCGCGCGCGCCAAGGCGGTGGATATCGAGGATGTGCTCATCGACGAGTACGAGATCAAGCCTGCGGCGATAGGCGTGTCGCTGGAAAAGCATTTCGGCGTGCCGTATGAGCACTTCAAGCCGGATCGCCTGAAGCCGGTGGAGTTGCTGAAAAATCTCAAGCGCCAGTACGTGGAGGAATCCGGCTGGCTGCCGCTGGAAGATGGCAAGGAAGGCTTGCTGGTGGCGGCGCTGGACCCGGAACGGGTGGCGCATACCCACATCGTTGAGCAAATCTTCCCGCGCGCCAAGCCAGTGTATCGCGTGACCTCGCACCGCGAATTCCGGCAAATGGTGGAACAGTTCTACGGCCATGGCGATAGCGGCAGCGTCGGCGACCTGCTGTCGGGCATGGACGACGCTTATGACGAGGATGGCGAAGGCTCGGGCGAAGTATCGGAGGCGGTGGAGAACGAGCTGGTCAAACTGCTCAACAAAATCATCATGGATGCGTACCGGCAGGGCGTGTCGGACATTCATATCGAACCGCTGCCGGGCAAGGGCAAGACCGGCATCCGCTTCCGCAAGGATGGCACGCTGGTGCCGTACATCGAGATTCCGGCCAGCTACCGCGCGGCACTGGTGGCGCGCGTGAAAATCATGTGCGACCTCGACATCTCCGAGCGCCGCAAGCCGCAGGATGGCAAGATCAAGTTCAAGAAATACGGGCCGCTGGATATTGAGTTGCGGGTGGCGACGATTCCGTCGTCGGGCGGCGTGGAAGATATCGTGATGCGGATATTGGCGGCCGGCGAGCCGATCCCGCTGGACAAGCTGGGCGTGCTGCCGTTCAACCTTGAGCGTTTGCGTGAGACGGTGAGCAAGCCGTACGGATTGTTCTTTGTCTGTGGCCCGACTGGCTCCGGCAAGACCACCACCCTGCACTCCGTGCTCAACTATCTGAACACGCCGGACACCAAGATTTGGACCGCTGAAGACCCGGTCGAGATCACACAGAAAGGCTTGCGGCAAGTGCAAGTCAACCGCAAGGCGGGACTGGATTTCGCGACCGTGATGCGCGCTTTCCTGCGCGCCGATCCCGACATCATCATGGTCGGCGAGATGCGCGACAAGGAAACCGTGAGCATGGGGATTGAAGCGTCACTCACTGGGCACTTGGTATTCTCCACGCTGCACACCAACAGCGCGCCGGAATCCATTGTGCGGCTGCTGGATATGGGCATGGATCCGTTTAACTTCTCCGATGCGCTGCTGGGCATCCTGGCGCAGCGGCTGGCCAAGCGCCTGTGCGGTAAATGCAAGCAAGCTTACGAGCCATCGGCCGAGGAGCTTGATGCATTGCTGTCCGAATACTGCGAAGACCTGCTCGACAAGAACACCATCCTCGCGCGCTGGCGGCAGCAATACACCAAGGACGGCAAATTCACCATGTACCGCGCCGTCGGCTGCGACGAGTGCAACAAGGGCTATAAGGGACGCGTCGGCCTGCACGAGCTGATGATCGGCACCGACAAGGTGAAAAAGCTACTTCAGGAACACGCCCGCGTCGCTCAACTGCTGGCAGCCGCGCTGGAGGACGGCATGCTCACCCTCAAAATGGACGGCATAGAGAAAGTCCTCTTGGGGATCACCGACATCAAAATGGTACGGGCCGTCTGCATTAAGTGACCGCGTGGCTTCTGGCGGCGATCCGCCAATGCGCGCAGGCGCGCCAGGCCGGCTTTTAAGTTGTAGGAGCGGCCGGCCAGCATGGCGTTCACCAGTTGCGTAGCCATGGCTAGCGCCGGCGCCGCTGCACTTGATGGCAGCACCAGGCGGTAACGTCCCTGCATGCGCGGCACGATGCCGATAAAGCCGAAGGCGATATCATTCAATGCCAGGCGGCGCAATTCAATGGCAGTTTGCTGCACCAGCTCCACCACAGGCGGCACAGCGTCGGCACGCTTGCCGATTACGCCGCGCAAGCGGCGCAGGCCAGGCAAGACAGTGTACAGGCGTGCTTGCAGCGTCTCAGTAGCCTCGGGCGTGACGTCGTCGAGTTCCAGGATGCTGAGTAAGCACGGTTCGGTGGAGTAGCGGTTGTCGCTATCCAGGTAGCGTTGATCAATGATTTTCATGGACTGTATTGTGCCCCCGGCATCGCCCGCACGAAAGCAGCCTCCGGCGCGACAGCATGTAAGACGATGCTTACATCAGGCTGGCAAGGAAGGCGTCTACGGCCTCGGTATAAGCACCGGGCCGCCCCAGCAGGCCATTGATATCGCCGTGGCTGAGCGCTTGCGGCAAGACCTGTACGCGCATCCCCAGCGTGGCGGCGCGCGCGGCGAGGCCTTGCGCCTGCGGACAGGAATCGCGGCGGCGCGACGAGCACACGGCCAGCAACGGCGCCCCGCCCTGCTTCAATTGTGCCAGCGGCGACACACTGCGCCAATAACTGGCATCGCTGCCAAAGGCGCGGTCGTACAACGGGAAGTGGCGCTGCTGCATCAGGCCTTCCACGTCCATCGCCGCGCTATCGAGCGACACAGCCCCCAGCCACGGCGTCGCTCCGCGCGCGAGGGCCGATGATGGCGAAGCTGCCAGCAGCGCCACCAGGTGGGCGCCGGCCGAGTGGCCCATCAGCACGAACTTGGCGCGGTCGCCACCCCAATTCGCGGCCTTGGCCTGCACTGCCGCCAGTGCCGTGGCGACATCTTCGGCTTGCGTAGCCACGCTGGAAGCCGGCAACAATCGATAGTTGATCGAGACCACGATGGTGCCGCGCTGGGTCCAGTGCAGCACCTTGTTTTGCACCACTTGGGCATTGGCCTTATCGCCGGTGCGCCACGCGCCGCCGTGAACCATGAAAATCACCGGCGCGTGATCGGCCTTGGCCGGCAGGTAGACGTCGTAGCGTTGACGGGGATCCGGGCCGTAATCCTGATCGGCCAGCAGTCGGACGCCTTTGGGCAAGGAAAAAGCTGCGCTGGTATCGTCGTCCTCCAGCTCGCCCGGAGATGCGGCGCGGGCTGGCAGGGCAAGCAACAGCATCGGAAGGAGGAGGAAGTGCTTCATGCCAGTTCCAGCGAGGACGGCAATTGCTTCTCGAAGCAGACCGCCAGTGGGTTGCCAATGTATTTGCCGTAGTTGGCAATGCGGGTGTAGCCGCGCGCTTCGTAGAAATCGACTGCGCGGCGGTTGACCAGGCGGGTCTCCAGCCACACCGCTTGATAGCCCATGGCGACCGCCTCTTCCTCCAGGTAGTGCAGCACCGCGCTGCCGACGCCGCTGGTGCCGTGGCGCGCGTACATGCGCTTGATCTCGGCCACGCCCGGCTCCAGCGGCCGCAGCGCGCCGCAGCCGACGGGCATGCCGTGATCGTCGCGGGCAACGACGAAGCACGCCATTGGGCCGCGCACGTCCTCGACATCGAACGACGCCCTGCCGCCATCGCCGGTAATCGCCTCCAGTGCGGTCGACAACTCGTCCATCAAGGCCACCGAATCGGCCGCCCCCGGATCTTCTTCTGCAAGTTGAATGTCATAAGCCATGGCCGCGCCCTTTCGAATAGCAGAGCGTATTGTAGATCAAGCTTTGTACATCTATAGATTTACATCCTCCCGCTTGCGGCCTAAATTGAAAGCAAAGGAGGCACAAATGCGTAAAACTCGTCTATTCAAAAACGGCAACTCGCAAGCGGTGCGCATCCCGGCGGAACTAGCGTATGAGCGAACCGATCTCATGCTGGAGATCGAGCGCATCGGCGATGAGCTCCGTATTCGCCCTGCCAAAAAATCTCTCAAGGGCGTGCTAAAGAAATTCGCGCGTTTCTCTGACGACTTCATGATTGCCGGCAGAGATCAAGACGAGCAGCAAGAGCGCGAGGAGCTCTAATGGCTCAGTTCATGCTGGATACGAATATCTGCATCTACCTGATGAAGGATCAACCTCCTGAGATAGCAGCGCGATTCGACAAATGCTATGTCGGCGACGTCGTGATATCAGCGATTACATTTGCTGAACTGGAGTACGGCGTTTTGACCAGCGCCAATCCGCTGGCTCAACGACGGAATCTGGCCAATATGATCCAGTCCATCCCCGTCGCATCGTTTGATGCAGGCGCCGCGATAGCTTACGGCCCAGTGCGGCAAGCAACACGCACCCGCAAACGTGACCAACTCGACAAGCTGATCGCCGCACACGCCATCGCACTGGGCATTACCCTCGTGACAAACAACGTTAAAGACTTCGCTGACTATCCCGGCATTGAAATCGAAAACTGGTTAGAAGCGCCGCCTGCTTAACCCCTTATGGGGATGCGTCGACTAGCAGTTGCGGCCGCAAGGCGCGGATGCGGAGTTCGCTGAAATAGCCGCCGCCCTCGGTGTAGCGCAGGTAGTGGCGGTTGCATTTTACGCAGCGCAGGACGTGGCTGAGGTTGGCGGGGTAGAAGCGCGGGGCGATGGGGGCGTCGTCGCTGTTGTAGCGAGTACCGTGCGGGTGGTATTCGGTGAAGGTCGGCTCGGCGAATGGGTCTTCGACCAGCGATGCCACTTCCTCGAACTGATCCAGCTCCAAGCTCAATGGCATCGCCTGCCATGCCAGTATGCCCGCGTCGTGACAATTGCACGGCGCCGTCACCGCAGCCGATGTTTCTGCCAACTGCTTCAAACCCGCAAAATCGATCGCCATCATCTTCCGATCATCAAAAGGACTATTCAATTCTACTGCAATCCAAATTGGCATGCGGACGTCTATTCTGATTGGTTTTATACTTTGGCTATGCGCTGTACTTGTGGATCTTCTGAGAGGAAGAAGAACATGAACTGGAGCTCGCTCAGGGAAGTTTTTGAATTAATTGGCCTAGGAATGCTTGGCAGCGTGGCGTTTGGTCTCGCGATGACGTTTATTCGCGATCACTTCTTCCCAATCAAGCCGCCGCAGCCCACCACGGCATTCCAAAGCGGCGATAAGCAAGCGATCATTATTCCTGCCGAGATCGCTTATGACCAGCCCGACATCATGCTGGAGATCGAGCGCATCGGCGACGAGCTGCGCATTCGCCCGCGCCAGCCGGTGCAATAAAAAAGGGAGCCGAAGCTCCCTTGGTGTTACATGATGTGGTGTCCCACCCACCACGCGATCGCGGCGACAAACGCCGAGGCCGGAATGGTGAAGATCCATGCCCACACGATGTTGCCCGCCACGCCCCAGCGCACGGCCGACATTTTCTGCGACGAACCCACGCCGACGATGGCGCCGGTAATGGTGTGGGTGGTCGACACCGGCACGCCCAGGGCGGTCGCGGTGAACAGGGTGATGGCGCCACCGGTCTCGGCGCAGAAGCCGCCCACCGGTTTCAGCTTGGTGATTTTCTGGCCCATGGTTTTCACGATACGCCAGCCGCCAAACAGGGTGCCGAACGAGATCGCGGTGTAGCACGAGACGATCACCCACAGCGGCGGCTCAGCCGCGCCCGCGCTCGAATAACCGGCAGCGATCAGCAGCATCCAGATGATGCCGATGGTTTTCTGCGCATCGTTACCACCGTGGCCCAGGCTGTACGAAGCAGCCGACACCAGTTGCAGGCGGCGGAACCACTTGTCCACGCGGCGCGGCGTCGAGCGCACGAAGATCCACGACACCAGCAGCATCATCAGCGAACCGAAGATGAAGCCTAGCAGCGGCGACAGCACGATGAACACCACGGTCTTGATCAGGCCGGCCGAGATCAGCGCACCGGTGCCGCTCTTGGCGACAGCCGCGCCCACCAGGCCGCCGATCAGCGCGTGCGACGACGACGACGGAATGCCGTAGTACCAGGTGAAGATATTCCACACGATGGCGCCCACCAGCGCGCCAAAGATCACGTACTGGTCGACCACGCCGGGATCGATGGTGCCCTTGCCCACCGTGGCAGCCACGGTCAGCTGGTGGAACACGAAGATCGCCACGAAGTTGAACAAGGCCGCCATGGCAACGGCCGTTTGCGGCTTGAGCACGCCGGTCGAGACCACGGTAGCGATCGCGTTGGCGGCATCGTGGAAGCCGTTCATGAAGTCAAATATCAGCGCCAGGGCAATCAGCATGCCCAGCACGTAGATACTGATTTGTAGGGTTTGCATGTGAACTCGTCTTTGTAATTATGCGTTTTCGACGATGATGCCTTCGATGATGTTGGCCACATCTTCGCAACGATCGGTCACGGTTTCCAGGATTTCGTAGATGGCCTTCATCTTGATCAGGTTGCGCACGTCCGGTTCGTCGCGGAACAGCTTGGACATGGCGGCGCGCATCACGTGGTCGGCGTCCGACTCCAGGCGGTCGATCTCTTCGCAGATGGCGACGATCTGGCGCGAGTTGTCCATGTTGTGCAGCAGCGCTACCGCTTCCTTGACTTTCTCGGCGCAGGCCAGCACCAGCTCGGCCAGGCGCTTGGCTTCCGGGGTCACCGAGTGCAGGTCGTACAGCGACACGGTCTGGGCCGCATCTTCCAGCAGGTCGAGGATGTCGTCCTGGCGGGTGATCAGCTTGTGGATGTCGTCGCGGTCGATCGGCGTGATGAAGGTCTTGTGCAGCAGGTCGACCGTCAGGTAAGTGATCTTGTCGGCCTGCTTTTCGATGCTTTCAATCGCGTGCACGCGGTTTTCCAGGTCATCGAAATTGGACATCAGGCCCACCATTTCTTTTGCGCCTTTGACGCACAGTTCAGCGTGCTGATTGAACAGGTCAAAGAATTTGCCCTCGGTGGGCATCAAACGTCCAAACATATTTTTCTCCGTTTATTACTACTGCAGATCGCCGGCATGGTAAGCCGGCGCAAGGATTAGTCGCCCTGATAGATAGACAGGTTACCGACGTAATTGCCAAACTTGGTGTACTGGCCGATCCAGGTCAAGCGTACCGCGCCGATCGGGCCGTTACGCTGCTTACCGATAATGATTTCGGCCGTTCCTTTATCGGGCGAGTCGGCGTTGTAGACCTCGTCGCGATACAGGAAGATGATGACGTCCGCGTCCTGCTCGATAGCGCCGGATTCGCGCAAGTCGGACATGACGGGACGTTTATTGGGGCGTTGTTCCAGCGAGCGGTTCAGCTGCGACAGCGCGATCACCGGGCAGCCCAGCTCTTTGGCCAGGCCTTTCAGCGAACGCGAGATCTCCGAGATCTCGGAGGCGCGGTTGTCACCGGCCTTGGAACCCTGCATCAGCTGCAGGTAGTCGACAATGATCAGGCCGAGCTTGCCGCACTGGCGCGCCAGGCGGCGCGCGCGGGCGCGCATCTCGATCGGGTTCAATGCCGGGGTTTCGTCGATGAAGACTTGGGCGTCGTTCATCTTCTGGATGGCGTGCGTCAGGCGCGGCCAATCCTCGTCGTTCAGGCGGCCGGTACGCAGGCGGTGCTGGTCGAGCTGGCCGACCGAACCGAGCATACGCATGGCCAGCTGGGCGCCGCCCATCTCCATCGAGAAGATCGCCACCGGCAATCCGGCTTCGATGGCAACGTTTTCGCCGATGTTGACCGAGAACGCGGTCTTGCCCATGGACGGACGGCCGGCCACGATCACCAGGTCGCCCGGCTGCAAGCCCGAGGTCATGCGGTCGAGGTCGATGAAGCCGGTCGGCACGCCGGTAATCTCGGACTGGTTGTCGCGCGAGTACAGCTCGTCGATGCGCTCGACCACCTGGGTCAGCAGCGGCTGCACCGCCAGCCAGCCGGCCGCGCCGCGCGCGCCCTGCTCGGCAATCGCGAAAATGCGCGACTCGGCTTCGTCGAGGATTTCCTTGGTCTCTTTGCCTTGCGGGCTGAAGGCCTGGCCCGAGATATCGTCGGCCACGGTGATCAGCTGGCGCAGCACCGAGCGGTCGCGCACGATCTCGGCGTAGCGGCGGATATTCGCTGCCGACGGCGTGTTCTGCGCCATCGCGTTCAGGTAGGCCAGGCCGCCCACGTCCTCGGCCTTGCCCAGCTGGGTCAGGTTCTCGAACACGGTGATGACGTCGGCCGGCTTGGAGGCGTTAATCATGCGCACGATCTGCTCGAAGATGATGCGGTGATCGTAGCGGTAAAAGTCTTCCGGCTGCATCATGTCGGCGATGCGGTCAAACGACGCGTTATCGCGCAGCAGGCCGCCGATGACGGACTGTTCTGCTTCGATGGAATGCGGCGGGACGCGGAGCGACTCGACTTGCGGATCGGAGGGGGCGTTCATGGCGCGAATTATACCTGCTTGTGCCGGAGTACAAAATTTATGACGAGAAAAAAGCCGGGGGTAAGCCCGGCTTTTTCAAGGGTGTTGCAAAACCAGACAGGCGTTGCCGCCCGGTCCAGTCTTAGGCAGCTTCGCCCACAACGGCAACGGTCACTTCTACCACCACGTCGGTGTGCAGAGCAACGCTCACTGGGAACTCGCCAGTGGTCTTCAGAGGACCGGTTGGCAGGCGCACAGCGGCTTTTTCAACAGCGAAACCTGCTTTGGTCAGGGCTTCAGCGATGTCGAAGTTGGTTACCGAGCCGAACAGACGGCCGTCAACGCCGGCTTTTTGCGAAACGGTCACGGTCATACCGTTCAGTTTCTCGCCTTGGCCTTGAGCAGCAGCCAGCTTGGCGGCAGCAGCTTTTTCCAGTTCAGCGCGCTTGGCTTCGAATTCCGCGATAGCCGACGCGGTTGCGCGACGGGCCATTTTTTGCGGGATCAGGAAGTTACGTGCGTAGCCGTCTTTAACTTTAACGACTTCACCCAGGTTGCCCAGATTGACAACTTTTTCCAACAGAATGATTTGCATAGTTCTTCTCCAGATGTTCTGCCGCGATTAAGCGTTGTGCAGATCGGTGTACGGCAGCAGGGCCAGGTAACGTGCGCGTTTGATCGCGGTGTCAACTTGACGCTGGTAGTGTGCTTTGGTGCCGGTCAGACGTGCTGGCATGATTTTGCCGTTTTCCTGGACGAAGTCTTTCAGGGTGTCTACGTCTTTGTAGTCTACTTGCTCAACGCCAGCGGCGGTGAAGCGGCAGAACTTCTTGCGCTTGAACAGTGGGTTTTGTTGCTTGCGCTTTTCTTTCAGCTTGAGCTTGTTTTTGTCGAACTTTTTACCGAATGCCATTTTAGGCTCCTGTATTTAAATTGAGCTGTCTGGGACAGCACGAAAATCAATGATGTGAAACACCAGGCTTTTGCTATTGCGGCTTTTCTTGTTGAGAAATCCGGTGAACTCGTACAGCCCGCCTAACGGCGTCGCATTGAACCGGCCTGAAATTTCGCCCGCAGCGACTGCGGACACTTCAAACTCGGTCAACCGGGCGATGCCCGCCTCCATCTGCTGCGACCGGTGCTGGAGTACAGCATTCACGATCGGCATGCCGGCCGGGGTGTAACGGATTGCATCCCGCTCGGCGATGAGGGCGATGAACTGGAGCTGGTTCAGCGCGGTTCCTTCTCAGGACAATTAAGCGGCTGGAGCAGCAGCGGCGGCTTCAGCGCGGTGCGATTTAGCTGCGTCTTCGCGTTGTACCGACTTCATCATCGGCGAAGGAGCGGTTTCCGCTTTCTTCATCTTGACGGTCAGGTGACGCAGAACGGCATCATTGAATTTGAATGCGGTTTCCAGCTCAACCAGGGTCTCGTTGTCTGCTTCGATGTTCAGGCAGATGTAGTGAGCTTTAGCCAGTTTCTGGATTGGGTAAGCCATTTGACGACGGCCCCAATCTTCAACACGGTGAACGTTGCCGCCGCGCGAGGTTACGGTGGTTTTGTAACGCTCGATCATGGCGGGCACTTGCTCGCTCTGGTCCGGGTGGACGATAAATACGATTTCGTAGTGACGCATGTATAACTCCCTTAAGGACTTGATGATATAGCCCACCCTGGCGTCAAGACAGGTGTGGGAAGAGGTAAGCCCGCGACTATAGCAGCTTTTGTGGAAAAACGCCAGCGCAACGGGAAACGCAAATTATTTCGTCCAGAGCAACAAATTTCCTTGCATTTCGGCCCACACTGTACAAAAATACAGACTGTTCATATACACAGGCTCACTGCACTCATGCTCAAGCTCACTGCACGACAGGAACAAATCCTGAATTTGATCAAGGACGCCATCGAAAACACCGGCTTCCCGCCGACCCGCGCCGAGATCGCCAACGAACTGGGCTTCAAATCCGCCAACGCGGCCGAGGAACACTTGCAGGCGCTGGCGCGCAAGGGCGCGATTGAAATCGCCGCCGGCACTTCGCGCGGCATTCGTTTGCTGGGCGCGCACGCCGAACCGGCCGCACCGAAAGTGCCGGCCGCGCTGATGATGTCGCTGCCGCTGATCGGCCGCGTGGCCGCCGGCTCGCCGATCCTGGCGCAAGAGAATCTGGAAACCAGCTACAGCGTTGATCCAGCCATGTTTGCCTCCAAGCCGGACTACCTGCTGAAAGTGCGCGGCGAGTCGATGCGCGACGCCGGCATCATGGACGGCGATTTGCTGGCAGTGAAAAAAGTTGATAGCGCCAAGAACGGCCAGATCGTGGTGGCCCGCATCGGCAGCGAAGTAACGGTCAAGCGCTACCGCAAGACCGGCTCGACCATCGAGCTGCTGCCGGAAAACCCGGACTTCAAGATCATCAAGGTTGATCCAGAAGCCGATGAGTTTGCACTGGAAGGCCTTGCAGTGGGTCTGATGCGGACTTGGCACTAAGCCTGTCACCCTGCGCCAGCAAGACCAGATCGGCTTGCTGGCGTGCCTCTTGTGCGACCTGCACAAATACCTGATTCATCCGTTGCTGCGCGGCCGCTAGCTCGGCGTCGCTCATGGCGTCCGCCACCTCGGATGGAATGCTGCGCCCTACCGGCAGCGCATTCTTGTAGTTGGCAGTGAAGCGGCCGTAGCAGGCCAGCCATGCGTTGCGCTCTTCTGCCGTGTGCACGGCGCTCGGCGCGCCGCAATGGAAGCGCGACAGCGCGATGTCAGCGCCGTCGTAGTGATGCATGTAGTAATCGATCTCGACGCGGTGATCGCCGGCCTGTGCAGCGGTGGCTGCGACTATCAGGCCAGTGGCGATCAGCGCGCGCATCGTCAGCAGCCTTCCAGCGCGGTGCAGAAGTCGTCCAGCAGGTCGTTGGTATCTTCGATGCCGACCGACACGCGGATCAGCGATTCGGCGATGCCCATCGAAGCACGGCGCTCGGCGCCCATCTCGTAGAAGATGGTGTGCGCGACTGGAATGATCAGCGTGCGGTTGTCGCCCAGGTTCGATGCCGGGATCGCCAGCTTCAGGCGGTTCAGGAAGTCGAAGCAATCCAGTCCATCCTTCAACTCAAAGCTCAGCAGCGAGCCGTGCGCGCGGAACAGTTCCGAACTGATGCCGTGCTGCGGGTGGGATTTCAGGCCAGGATAGTAGACCGCCGCGACCCGCTCATCCTTCTCCAGCATCTCAGCCAAGGCCAGCGCGTTGGCGGTGGTGCGCTGCATGCGCAGCGCCAGCGTTTCCGCACCGACCGCGATGTGGTGCGCCGCATCCGGCGCCAGCGAGGAGCCGAAGTCGCGCAGCGCCTTGGCGCGGATCTGCGCCAGGCCCCACTGCAAAGGCGCAGCTTTCTTGTAGTTCTCGTAGATGTTCGGGAACCGAGTCCAGTCGTAAGCGCCGGTATCGGTCAGACTGCCGCCCAGCGCGTTGCCGTGGCCGCCAATCGATTTGGTCAGCGCATTGACCACCAGGCCCGCGCCCACCGCTTTCGGCTGGAACAGGTACGGCGTGGTCATGGTGTTGTCCACCACGTACAAGATGCCACGCGCCTGGCACAGCTCGCCGATGCGCTTGAGATCCGCCACTTGCGTGCGCGGATTGGCGATGGTCTCGACAAACACCACGCGGGTACTGTCGGTAATCGCCGCCTCGACGTTGACCACATCGGTCGCGTCCACGAAGGACACGCCGATACCCTGGCTCATGGCGGTTTGCCACAAGCTATTGGTGTTACCGAACAAGAAGGACGACGACACCACGTGATCACCGGCGCGCAACAGCGCCTGCACCACGGCGCCAATCGCGCCCATGCCGGTCGCGAAGCAAATGGTGCCGACGCCCTGCTCCATCTTGTTGACCTTCTCTTCCAGCGCCGAGATGGTCGGGTTGCCCTGGCGTCCGTAGCGGAAGCCCGGCTCCTTGCCTTGGAAGACAGAAGCCAGTTGGCGCGCATCGGCGTAGCCGAACGCCACGGAGGTGTGGATCGGCTTGTGCAGCGAACCGTGCTCGATGCCCTTCTGGCGGTCGCCGTGCAGGATGGTGGTGGTGAAACCGTAGTTCTTCTTATCGGTCATAGTTACGCTTCGGTGGCGGCGAGGTTCAGGTTCAGCTGCGAACGGGCCGCATCTTCCGGCGCCTTGGCCTTGGTCGGGTTGTGACGCGCGTATTCCAGCTTGTCCAGGTATTCCTTGGTCACGTCGCCGGTTACGTACACGCCGTCGAAGCACGACGCCTCAAAGTTGGTCAGCGCCGGATTCACATCCGAGATGGCGCGTTTCAGCGCGTCGATGTCCTGGTACACCAGCGCATCGGCGGTGATTTCCTTGCACACTTCTTCCACGGTGCGGCCGTGGGCGATCAGCTCGTCGCGGGTCGGCATATCGATGCCGTACACGTTCGGGTAGATCACTGGCGGCGCAGCCGACGCAAAGATCACTTTCTTCGCGCCCGAGTCGCGCGCCATCTGCACGATCTCGCGGCTGGTGGTGCCGCGCACGATGGAGTCATCGACCAGCAGCACGACCTTGTCCTTGAATTCGTCCGGGATGGCATTCAGCTTTTGGCGCACCGATTTCTTGCGCGCCGCCTGGCCCGGCATGATGAAGGTACGGCCGATGTAGCGGTTCTTGATGAAGCCTTCGCGGTACTCTACGTTCAGCGCCAGCGCCAACTGGATGGCGGCAGGACGCGACGAATCCGGGATCGGCATCACCACGTCGATCTTCATGTCTTTCAGTTCGCGCTTGATCTTCTCGGCCAGGTATTCGCCCATTTTCAGGCGGGTGGCGTAGACCGACGCGCCGTCGATCACCGAGTCAGGACGCGCGAGGTAGACGAACTCGAACACGCATGGATTCAAGGTCGGATTGTCGGCGCACTGGCGCGAATGCAGTTGCTTGTCGTTGTCGATGAAGACTGCTTCGCCCGGCGCGATGTCGCGCACGAAGCGGAAGCCCATGCCTTCCAGCGCCACCGATTCCGAAGCGATCAGGTATTCCACGCCTTCCGGGGTTTCGTTGATGCCCAGGCACAGCGGACGAATGCCGAACGGATCGCGGAAAGCCAGCAAGCCGACGCCGGCGATCTGCGCCACGGCAGCGTAGCCGCCGCGCACACGGCGATGCAGCACGGTCACGGCTTCAAAGATGGTATTGGCGTCGATCGAAATATCGACGGTGGCTTTCTGGATTTCGTGCGCCAGCACGTTCAGCAGCACTTCCGAATCGGAGTCGGTGTTGATGTGGCGACGGTCATTCAGGAACATTTCCTTCTTGAGCTGTTCCCAGTTGGTCAGGTTGCCGTTGTGCGCCAGCGTGATGCCGAATGGTGCGTTGACGTAGAACGGCTGCGCTTCTTCCTCGCTCGACGAGCCGGCGGTTGGGTAGCGGCAGTGGCCGATACCGGAGTTGCCTTGCAGCGTACGCATATTACGGGTACGGAACACGTCGCGCACCAGGCCGTTGGCCTTGTGCATGGCGAACATGCTGCTGTGATTGGTCGCGATACCCGCCGCATCCTGACCGCGGTGTTGCAACAGCAACAAGGCGTCATACAGCATTTGGTTGACAGGTTGATGGGATACGACGCCGACGATGCCACACATGATGATGCTCCTGGACTGGTACTTCAGATTAAAAACGCAGATTTAAAGAATTCAAAAATTCACGTGCTGCGCCATTGCAGCGGGAAGGTATTGCTTGACCATGCGAGCGCCCTGCTCAGCGTACGGACTCAAGACAGCATGCTTCCAAAAATCCTGCTTCGGCAGCGAGGTCATCCCACATAAGATGACGGCAGCCAACACAATTACAAGCCCGCGGCCGACACCGAACAGCATGCCCAGCAAGCGATCCAGCAGGCTCAAGCCGCCCGCGTCGATCAAGGCGTCCAGCGCCAGCGACAACAGGCCCATTAAAATCCGCGCACCGATAAACAGTGCGATAAAGGCAACGATCAGGCGCAGCACCTCGCCCGGGATCACCGACGGCAGCATCGCGGCCAGCGGCGCCGCGTAAGCATTGGCGGCCACAAAGGCAATCACCCAGCTCAGCAGCGACAGCACTTCTTTCACCAGTCCGCGCACCACGCCGATAATGACCGACGTGGCCAGCACGAAGATCACCAGGTAATCGAAAATCGTCACGTCGTTCGGCGCGTTAAACGGTTTCGAGGCGGCCTTCGAGGCCCATGCTGCTCAACTTCGCCTTCACCTTCTCGGCTTCTTCCTTGCTGCTGAACGGCCCCACACGCACACGGGTAACGCCCGATGGTGTTTTCTGCGTGAAGGAATTGATGCCCGCGTTTTTCAGTTTGGCGCGCAGTTCGTCGGCCTTGGCTTGATCGCTCAGGGCCGCTACTTGCAGCACGAATTTTTCAGCAGCGGCGGCTGGCTTGCCTTCGAGGATGGCCAGTGCGCGCGCGTCCTCGGACTTGGCCGCAGGCTTGGATTCGGCCGGCTTGGCCGATTCAGCGGCTTTCGCGGCTTTGGCTTCAGCCAGCTTGCGTTCGGTTTCCTGTTTTTCGGCTTTGAGCTTGGCTTCAGCTTTGGCCTCGGCTTGCTTGCGTTCCAGCTCCTGCTTGTAGTCGGCTTCCTGGCGGGCTTTCAATTCGCGCTCGGCCTGGGCCTTGGCCAATTGCTCGGCCTTGGCTTCCTGCTTGGCGGTATCGGCCACTACCGGCGCGACTGGTTTCGGCGCAGGTTTAACCTCAGGCTTCACGTCTTCAACGATTTCTTCCTTGCTGTCCAGCGTAGCGGCAGCCGCTACTGGCGCCGGCGCTGGTGCAGGAATCGCTTCAGCAGTTTTTTCCTTGGATGGAATTTTGATATCGATGTCGGACGACAGCGGTTTCGGCTCGGAATCGAGCAGCATCGGCAGGCCGACGGCCACGCCCAGCGCCAGCATGATGGCGCCAACCAGGCGGCGGCGTGCACGTTTCTTTTCCGGCAAGACCGGATCATCCTCTTCGCGGTCGCGCGAACGGCGCTTGGTCGCGCCGCCGTCGGCCGACGAGGCGCGCTTGGAGCGGGCGTGCTCGGTCGCCGCCCGGTCATCTGCGCTGGTGTAAAAGCCGCTGTCTTGACCAGCGTCTTGCTTGTTTTTACCGGATTTCGAGAACAAGCCCATGCGTGATTTCAGTCCTGTGCGTTCAGTGGAGTGAGGATTTTCGCGCCGCCATCACACCGGCGACAGTCAGGAAAGATCCAAAGACCACAATTCTATCATCCTCACCGGCCCGGCTGACGGCATTTGCGTATGCAGCGGCAGGATCATCGAACACATTGATGGTGCGTTCGTCGCGTTCCGGCTGCACGGTTTGCACCTTGGCCGCCAGCTCCGACGCCGTGGCCGAGCGCGGCGATGGCAGCGTGGCGAGGCACCAGTGGTCGATGTGCTCGGACATCGCGGCGATCACGCCGTCGATATCCTTGTCTTGCATGGAGCCGAACACGGCGTAGGTGTAGCGGTGGAAGCCCATGTTGCCGAGGTTCTGATTCAGGGCGGAAGCAGCGTGCGGATTGTGCGCCACATCGAAGATGGTGGTCGGACGGCCCGGCAGCACCTGGAAGCGGCCCGGCAGTTCCACCGTGACCAAGCCGGTGCGCACTTCCTGCGCGCCGACCGGCAGTTCCAGCTTCAGCGCTTCCAGTGCAGCCAGTGCGGCGCAAGCGTTGAGGATCTGGTTGGCGCCGCGCAGGCTTGGGTAAGCCAGCGAATTGCGGCGCTGGCCGCGGCCGCCGTAGCTCCACTGTTGCTTGTCGCCGGAGTAATTGAAATCGCGGCCCATCAGCCACAGATCGGCGCCGATGGTGTTGGCGTGGTCGATCAGTGCTTGCGGCGGCACTGGATCCGAGCAGATCGCGGTTTTGCCGGCGCGGAAAATGCCGGCTTTCTCGAAGCCGATCTTCTCGCGGGTATCGCCGAGGTAGTCGGTGTGGTCGATATCGACGCTGGTGACGATGGAGACATCGGCATCGATGATGTTGACCGCATCCAGGCGGCCGCCAAGGCCCACTTCCAGGATCACCACATCCATGCCGGCTTCCGACAGCAGCTTCATGATGGCCAAGGTAGTGAACTCGAAGTAGGTCAGCGAGATATCGCCGCGCGCCGCCTCAACGGCGTTGAACGCGGCCACCAGCGTTTCATCGCTGGCCATGTCGCCATTGATGCGGGCGCGCTCGTTGAAATCGAGGAAGTGCGGCTTGATGTACAGGCCGACTTTATAACCGGCACGCATCAGGATCGATTCCAGCATCGAGCAGGTCGAACCCTTGCCATTGGTGCCGGCCACCATGATGGTCGGGCAGCTAAAGCTCAGCTGCAGGCGTTCCTTGACGGCGAGAACGCGGTCAAGACCCATGTTGATGACGGTTTCGGCGTGGCGCGACTCAAGCAGCGCAAGCCACGCAGGCAAAGTAGTTGGGAGGTTCGACATGATGAGACTCTGAAATGAAAACGGCGCGCAGGCCGGATGATATCCGATTGCGCGCCGCAGCGTGAAGCGATAGCCGATTCTTAGGCCAGAACCTCTACAGGTTGATTTTGCAGCAATGCCAGCAGGCGGGCGATTTCTTCGCGCATCTTGCGGCGGTCAACGATCATGTCGACAGCGCCCTTCTGCACCAGGAACTCGGCGCGCTGGAAGCCTTCCGGCAGCTTTTCGCGTACGGTGTTCTCGATCACGCGCGGGCCGGCGAAGCCGATCAGGGCTTTCGGTTCAGCGATCACCACGTCGCCCATGAAGGCGAACGAGGCGGACACGCCGCCCATGGTCGGGTCGGTCAGCACGCTGATGAACGGCAGTTTCTTATCCGACAACTTGGTCAGCATGGCGGTGGTTTTCGCCATCTGCATCAGCGACAGCAAGCCTTCTTGCATGCGGGCGCCGCCGGTAGCGGTGATGCAAATGAACGGTACTTTCTGTTCCAGCGCCATCTGCGCGCCGCGCACGAAGCGCTCGCCCACCACGGAGCCCATGGAACCGCCCATGAATTCGAATTCGAAGCACGCCACCACGGCCGGCAGGCTCATGATGGAGCCGCCCATGACGATCAGCGCATCGGTCTCGCCGGTGGCTTCCATCGCTTGCTTGAGGCGGTCTGGGTATTTTTTGCTGTCTTTGAACTTCAGCGTATCGACCGGCAGGGTATCCATGCCGATTTCATAACGGCCGCCGGCGTCAAACAGGCTGTCGAGGCGCTCCCGGGCGCGGATGCGCATGTGGTGGTCGCACTTAGGGCAAACGTGCAGGTTCGACTCCAGGTCGGTGCGGTACAGCACGGCTTCGCACGATGGGCATTTGACCCACAGGCCTTCCGGCATGGTCTTGCGCGCGCCCGCGTCCGAACGCTGGATACGTGGGGGCAGCAGTTTTTCCAACCAACTCATAAATTCTCCTTGCAGCTAACTTAGGCCCGAAGTGTAGCCGTTTCTGCCCCCCCTGTCGAACTTTAGAGGATTTCTACTACCCCTCCAGAGGGAGATCGCCCTCCGCCTCCAGTGATTTCTTCAATTCTTCACGTTCTTTCAGAGTAAGAATACCAAGATTAGCTTTATAACCAGATCCAGCGATATGCCGCAGGTACATATACATCATTTCCTCGGCAGACAAGCCGTACTGTTGGCCCAATTGTTCAAAATAACTGATCGAATCAAAGTCCAGCCGAAACGTTATAAAACTCACACCGTGTACGCGCAAGTTAGCTTTAGCTTTGCGGGAATCCCATTCGAAGCGCACAACCGCTCCCTTTCAACATAACGAGTACTTAACTATGTATCAAGGTGAGCAGTCGGGTTTTGAGCGACGTCAGGCGTCGAGAGCGCTGCGAATGGAAGCGGCGAAGGCCTGGACGGCGGCGACGGCCTGGTCTTTGCCTACAGTTTCGATTTCCTGGATGATGCGGCTGCCGATCACCACCGCATCGGCCACCTCGGCCACGGCACGCGCGGTCGCGCCGTCGCGGATGCCGAAGCCGACCCCAACCGGCAGCTTCACGTGCTTGCGGATGGCTTGCAGGCGGTTGGCAACGTCCACGACATCGATATTGCCCGCGCCAGTCACGCCTTTCAGCGAGACGTAATAGCTGAAGCCGCCACCGACCTTGGCCACCTGCTCAATGCGCTGCTCGGTCGAGGTCGGCGCCAGCAGGAAGATCAAGTCCAGCTCGGCCGCGCGCATGGCGGCGGCAAATTCCTCGCACTCTTCCGGCGGGTAATCGACCACGATGGCGCCATCCGCGCCCACCGCTTTCGACTGCTCGATAAACGCTTGCGGGCCAATGCGCTCGATCGGATTGGCATAACCCATCAGCACCACCGGCGTGGTCTGGTTGGTTTTGCGGAACTCGGCCACATAGCCGAACACATCCTTGATGCCGACGCCATGCGCCAGCGCGCGTTCGCACGCACGCTGGATCACCGGGCCTTCGGCCATCGGGTCGGAGAACGGCACGCCCAGTTCCAGGATATCGGCGCCGCCTGCCACCAGGGCATGCATCAGCGGCACGGTCAGTTCCGGCGCTGGATCGCCGGCAGTGATGAAAGTAACAAGCGCGGTTTTGTTTTGCGCTTTCAACGCGCTGAAGGTTGCTGCGATTTTGGACATTGTCGGTTTCCTTAGTTGAAGTTCAGACCCATACGCTCTGCTACCGTATGCATGTCCTTGTCACCTCGGCCCGACAGGTTGGCCAATATAATCTTATCCTTCGGCAGCGTGGCCGCCAGCTTGGCCGCGTAGGCCAAGGCGTGCGACGACTCCAGCGCAGGGATGATGCCTTCAATATGACAGCAATCGTGGAAGGCTTTGAGCGCTTCCTCGTCCGTAATCGACTCGTACTGGGCGCGGCCGCTGTCCTTCAAATACGCGTGCTCAGGGCCCACGCCCGGATAGTCGAGACCGGCAGAGACCGAGTGCGTCTCTATGATCTGGCCGTTCGTATCTTGCAGCAAATAGGTACGGTTGCCGTGCAACACGCCCGGGTAGCCCTTGGTCAGCGAGGCTGCGTGCTTATCGCCATCGAGGCCCTCGCCCGCCGCTTCCACGCCCACCAGCTTGGTGTTCTTCTCATCGATGTACGGGTAGAAAATGCCCATGGCGTTGGAACCGCCGCCGATGCAGGCCACCACGTAATCCGGCTGGCGGCCGGTCATTTCCGGCATCTGCACCAGGCATTCCTCGCCGATCACCGACTGGAAATCGCGCACCAGCATCGGATACGGATGCGGGCCGGCCACGGTGCCGATGATGTAGAAGGTGTTTTCAATGTTGGTGACCCAGTCGCGCATCGCTTCATTGAGAGCGTCCTTCAAGGTCTTGGAGCCGGACTCCACCGGCACCACGGTCGCGCCCAGCAGCTTCATGCGATAGACGTTTTGCGCCTGGCGCTTGACGTCTTCGCTGCCCATGTAGACCACGCACTCCAGGCCGAAGCGCGCGCAGATGGTGGCGGTGGCAACGCCGTGCTGGCCCGCGCCGGTTTCCGCGATGATGCGCGGCTTGCCCATGCGCTTGGCCAGCAGCGCTTGACCGATGACGTTGTTAATCTTGTGCGCGCCGGTGTGGTTCAGGTCTTCGCGCTTGAAGTAAATCTGCGCGCCGCCGGCGATTTCCGACCAGCGCTTGGCGTGATAAATCGGCGATGGGCGGCCGACGAAGTGCTTGAGCTCGTAGCGGAATTCTTCGAGGAACTCGGGGTCTTTGCTGTACTTGGCGTAGGCTTCGTTGAGCTCGGCCAGTGCGTAAGTCAGGGTTTCGGCGACAAAGCTGCCGCCGTAGGGGCCAAAGTGACCTTTGGCGTCGGGTAATTCATAGTCTTTAGCGTGGAACAGCGCTTTCATGATGGGTTTCGCTTTCGATAGTGGCATCTCCAACCCGCACCGCCGTGACAAAATCGGCAATCTTGCGGGCATCTTTGATTCCCTTGGACGCTTCAACACCGGAACTGATGTCGACAGCGTAGGGACGAACACCTACCACCGCGTCAGTCGCGTTGTGTACGCTCAAGCCACCACTCAAAACGACCCGAGGCGCGAGATCTTTTGGAACGAGAGACCAATCAAAACCCTTTCCTGCACCACCGTAGGCGTCCACATAGGTATCCAGCAACAGGCTGGTGAAGAGTGGACTGGCGGCGCGGTTTGCCTGCTCGTATTCTAGCAGTTCATCCGGGCGCGTGTCAGGTTTGACGCGGAACACTTTCATGTACTGGCGTCCGGCGGCGGCGGCGATGGCCGCGCCTTCGGCCACGGTTTCGTCGCCGTGCAATTGTATTAATGATAGCGGCGCGATCTTCACGGTTGCCGCCACCTCTTCCGGCGAGGCGTTGACGAACAGGCCGACGGTAGTGATGAACGGCGGCACAGTGCGGATCAACTCAGCGGCACGCTCGGGCGTGACGTAGCGTGGGCTTTTTGGATAGAACACGAAGCCGATCGCATCTGCGCCCGAAGCCATCACGGCTTGTACGTCTTGCTCACGGGTTAAACCGCAAATCTTGATACGTGTACGCATGTTTTTCCTTTTAGCGCGGATAGCACCAATACAACCCGCACACCGCTGCGGCCAGGGTCTGCCCCCGTACGGGGTCAGACCCTTTCGTTAGGGGTGAAGGTTTAGAACCACGGCAGCTGGCTGCTGGTTTCCTGCGGCAGCGCCCACTTTTCATCGTAATCGATTTTGGCCAGGTACAACCCGTCCGGCATGAAGGTCGGCGCGGCGATCTGGCGATTTTTCGCAGCCAGCAGCTCACCCATCCAGCTAACCTCTTCCCTGCCCTGCCCGATGTAGACCAGCGAACCCACCAAATTACGCACCATGTGGTGCAAGAAAGCATTGGCTTTCAGCGTGAAGATAATCAGATCACCTTGCCTGCGAATCTGAATATCGTGCATCAGCTTGACCGGCGACTTGGCCTGGCAGTGCGCAGCGCGGAAGGTGGTGAAGTCGTGCGTGCCGATCAGCGGCTTGACCGCCTCCTGCATGCGCTCCACGTCCAGCTGGTGATGGTAAAAACCAGCACGGCCATTCAGCAGCGGCGAGCGCACCTGATGGTTGTACAACACGTAGTGATAAGTGCGCGCCTGCGCACTGAAACGGGCGTGGAAGAAGTTCTCTTCAGCCGGATCGCCTTCCAGTTCCTTGGCCCAGCGCACGCCGATCGACGGCGGTAGGAAGGCATTAACCCCGCGCACCCATGCGTGCGGCAAGCGGTTCAGATCGGTATCAAAGTGCACTACCTGCTCGGAGGCGTGCACACCAGCGTCGGTACGGCCGGCGCAGGTAGTGGCCAGCGGCACCGTGGCAAATTCCAGCAGCGCCTGCTCCAGCTTGTCCTGCACCGTCAGGCCGTGATCCTGCTTTTGATAACCATGCCACGCCTGGCCGTCGTACTGGAGCCCGATTGCTATCCGTTTCACTACTGCCCAATCCAAAAGTCTGAATCAGCGATTATATAACGGCGCAGGTCGGGCTATGCTTCAGCCCAGCGCAGCCTTCATGCGGTTGGCCTTGGCAACCTGCTCTGGATTACCGCCGCGCAGCACTTCATCCAGCAGTTCGCGTGCGCCTTCCTTATCGCCGATTTCCTGGTAGGCGTCGGCGAGATCCAGCTTGGTGTCCATTTCCATGTGATGGGCGGACAGCGGCTCGTTGCTGACCGGCGCGGCTGCGGCCGGCGCTTCGGTGGCCGTGGCTGCGCCGCCGCCCAGGTTGTCCAGATCCAGATCGATGCTGGACAGGTCAAATTCCTGCGCGGCCGGTGGCGGTGCGGCGGTGATGCTTTCCACTTCCGGCGGCAGGTCGAGGCTGGTGTCGAAGTCGAGCGCGCCGGCGTCCGCTTTCGGCGGTTCGCTCAGGGCCGGTACTTCTGGGATATCAAAGCCAGCCAAGTCCAGATCCAGCGGATCGGTGGCGGACGAAGGCTTGCTCTCTTCAGCCGGCGCGGACGATGGCAGATCGAGGCCGAAGTCCATGCCCAGGTCGTCGGCTGGGGCCGGCGCAGCTGCTGGCACTTCGATGGCTGGCGCGGCCGGCGCCGAGACTGGCTCAAAGCTCAGTCCGCCCAAGTCGAAGTCCATCAGGTTGTCGGATTCGGCTGCGACCGAGGCTGGCGAGATTGCGGCATCGGCTGCTTGCGGCAGCGCGGTGTCGAGATCGGCGCCGAAGTCGAGATCGTTGAAGTCGGCCAGCGGGTCTGCCGGGGCTGGCGCAGGTGCCGGCGCTGGTGCAGCGTCCTGGCTCAGATCCAGATCCAGCGGAGCAGCTGCGGCTGGCGCCTCGGCCGGAGTATAGGTTGCGCCGAAATCATTGCCGAAGTCCGGCTCAGCGGCGGCGGCTGCGGCGGCAGCACCAACCACGGCGGCGGTGGCAACCGGGGCGGCAGCAAACGGCGTGTCGCCGCTATCCTTGCCCATGGTGTACAGCGGATTGGCTGGATCCAGGCTTTGGCCCATGGCGGCGGCTTGCGCCCACTCGTCGCCTTGGCCGCGGGTGATCGCGTACAGTTCCGACGCCTGCGTTTCAAACGAGCGCGCATCTTTGCGTGCCACGTAGATTTCCAGCAGTTTCAGGCGCACGGCGTGACGCTCAGGCTGGGTGCGCAGCGCTTCTTTCAGGATCTCTTCCGCCTGTGCGTCGCGGCCGTAAGCGATGTAGACGTCGGCTTCCGCGACCGGATCAACCTCATTGGTATCGAGCTGGCTGGCCGATGGCGCGAAGTTCGAGTTGAACACGCTGTTGTTGGTATCGACGCTCTGGCCGCCGGCATCGGCGATCAGCGGCGTTTGCGGCGGGATGGCGGTGTCGCCGAGGATGGACGGTTCTTCCGCCGGCACCACGAATTTCTTGCGACGGCGCGAGGCCATGATGCCGACCACGCCCAGCAACACGGCCGCCAGGGCAGCACCAACGTAGTTGATGTTGTCCATCAGGGTTTCGAAGAAGCTTGGCTCGGCCAGCTTCTTCGGCGGCAACACCAGCGTGCGCTTCGGTTTGTGCTCCTGCGGCGTCACGTCCATCGTGACCACGCCGGAAGCGGCCGATGCAGCAGCCGAGGCGGAAGCCGATGGCTTCCTGGCGTCGGCAGCAGCCTTGCTCTTCACCGCCATCAACTTTTCAAGATCGTTGACGTTCTTTTCCAGTTCCTTGACGCGGGCGGCGGCTTCGTCCACCTGCTTTTGCTTGGCGATCTTGTCTTCTTCCGCCGCTTGGCCCGTCTTGCCTTGCTGCGGCGCGCTGGCGGTGGCCTTGGACAGTGTCAGCTTGTCCTTGGCGGTGTTGGTGGCGGTTGGTTTCTCTTCCACCTTGGCGGTGATTTTGCCGGAGACGTTTTGCGTTGGATCGGCTTCCTTGGCCGGCGCGCTGGCGGCCACCTGGCCTGCCAGCTTGGCACGGTAGGCGTTGAAGTCGGCTGCGTGTGCAACCACCACGCCGCGTGCCTCGCTATCGCTGCCGGCATTGCGGATCGCGTCCGAATCCGGCACGGCCAGGATCTGGCCCGATTTCAGGCGGTTCATATTGTTGCCACTGAACGCTTCAGGATTGGCGCGGTATAGCGCTACCAGCATCAAATCCAGCGATACATCCACCGGCTTCACTTGATTGGCGATGCGAGTCAGGTTGTCGCCGGCTTTGACGGTGTATTCGCTGGCGGCGGTCTTGGCCGCTGGTGCGACTGGCGGACGGGCTGGCTGCGCTGCCGCAGCGGCCGGAGCCGGCGTTGCCGCTGGCGCCGGGGCCGGGGCCGGCGCGGCGGACGGCGCCACGCGGTTACCGAGGTCTACCGGCGCGGTCACTTGCGGCGCCTGGGTAGCGCGCAGGTCAGGCGGATCCAGCAGGAAGGTGTACTCGCGCACCATGCGGCCGCCAGTCCAGTTCAGTTCCAGCAGCATGTCGACGAACGGCTCGTTGATCGGCTGGCTGGAGGTCACTTTGATTACTTGCTTGCCGTTGCGCGGCTCCACTTCAAACCGCAGCGACATCAGCGCCGGGTTGAAATCGATATTCGCCGAACGGAAGGCCTCGGCCGGCGCCAGCTTGGCGACCAGAGCGCTCGCTTCGTCCGGGGTCACGGCCGTGAGTTCAATTTCCGCCCGCAGCGGCTGTCCCAGCGCCGACAGGACAGTTAGCTTGCCTAGTCCCGCCGCATTTGCAGACGCGGCCAACAAAACAGCGCTGGCAACGGCGCTGGTGAGTGACTTCAACGCGAACGAAACAAAGGGGCGATTTTGTACAGGCATAGTGTGGCGTTTTTATGATTGTCAGAGGGAAAATGTTACTTTCCCGGATATACCAACATAACATCATGCTCAGGAGCATGCAAGCTTTGCACCACTGTAAACCAACAAAAGGGCTTTCCCCTATGAGAACACATAGGAAAAAGCCCTTCTCTTGTGACGATGAACCCCACAACCTGCAGCATGGTGCGGCGTGCGCGGCTGCAGGGTCGGCCCCCGTACGGGGTCCGACCCTGCGTGGCAGTGCGGGTTTACTGGTCCAGAACGATGCGCAGCATGCGGCGCAGTGGTTCAGCCGCGCCCCACAGCAGTTGGTCGCCGACGGTAAAGGCCGACAGGTACTCTGGGCCCATGCTCATCTTGCGCAGACGGCCGACCGGAATCGTCAGGCTACCGGTCACCGCCGCTGGCGACAGGTCTTTCATCGACGCTTCGCGGGTGTTAGGCACAACCTTGGCCCACTGGTTGGCCGAGGCGATGATGTCGGTAATTTCATCCAGCGGCACATCCTTGTTCAGCTTGATAGTCAGTGCTTGCGAGTGGCAGCGCATGGCACCGATACGCACACACAGGCCGTCCACAGGGATCGCTTTCGAACCGAAGTCCGGGCCCAAGCCCAGAATCTTGTTGGTCTCGGCGCCGCCCTTCCACTCTTCCTTCGACTGGCCGTTGCCCAGGTCTTTGTCGATCCAAGGGATCAGGTTGCCGGCCAGCGGCACGCCAAACTGCTTGGTCTCGTCAGCCGACAGACCGTGCTGGGTTGCCAGCACCTGACGGTCGATTTCCAGGATGGCCGAAGCAGGATCGTCCAGCAGCGGCTTGACCGCGCCGTTGATGGTGCCGAACTGGGTCAGCAGTTCGCGCATGTGCTGTGCACCGCCGCCCGATGCCGCCTGGTAGGTCATGGAGGTCATCCAATCGACCAGGCCGTGCTGGAACAGGCCGCCCAAACCGATCAGCATGCACGACACGGTGCAGTTACCGCCGATGAAGTTCTTTACGCCCTTGCCCAGCGCGTCCTTGATGACGTGCATGTTCACTGGATCCAGCACGATGACCGCGTCTTTTTCCATGCGCAGGGTCGATGCAGCATCGATCCAGTAGCCGTTCCAGCCGGCTGCGCGCAGTTTCGGGAATACTTCGGTGGTGTAATCGCCGCCTTGGCACGAGATGATGATCTCGCACTTTTTCAGTTCGTCGATGTCGGTCGCGCTTTTCAGCTTGGTTTCGTTCTTGGCCATTGCCGGTGCGTTGCCGCCCGGATTCGAAGTGGTGAAGAACACCGGTTCGATGTGGGCGAAATCGCCCTCTTCCTGCATGCGTTGCATCAGGACCGAACCTACCATACCGCGCCAACCTACCAGACCTACGAGTTTCATTTTGCTCTTCCTTGTCTATAAATTTTTTATGCCAGTGCTTTGACGACCGCGTTGCCCATCTCTTCGGTGCCCACTTTGGTGGCGCCTTCTTCGTAGATGTCGGCAGTGCGCAGGCCTTGTGCCAGCACTTTCTTGACGGCGTTTTCGATGCGGTCTGCTTGCTCAACTTTGTTCAGCGAGAAACGCAGCATCATGGCGGCCGACAGAATGGTTGCCAATGGATTGGCGATGCCTTTGCCGGCGATATCCGGCGCCGAACCATGCGATGGCTCGTACAAGCCCTTGTTGTTGGCATCCAGCGAGGCCGATGGCAGCATGCCGATCGAACCGGTCAGCATGGCCGCTGCGTCGGACAGAATGTCGCCGAACATATTGCCGGTCACGATGACGTCGAACTTCTTCGGCGCGCGCACCAGCTGCATGGCCGCGTTGTCGACGTACATGTGATCGAGCGCCACGTCCGGGTATTCCTTGTGCACGTCGGTGACGATGTCTTTCCAGAACTGGAAAGTCTCCAGCACATTCGCCTTGTCCACCGAAGTCAGGCGCTTGCCGCGCTTTTGCGCCGCCTGGAACGCCACGTGGGCGATGCGGCGGATTTCGCCTTCGGCGTAGCGCATGGTGTCGAAACCTTCTCGCTGGCCTTTGAACGGGCCGTCAGGGCACTCGCGCACGCCGCGCGGCTGGCCGAAGTAAATGTCGCCGGTCAGTTCGCGCACGATCAGGATGTCGAGGCCCGACACCACTTCCGGCTTCAGCGTCGAAGCGCCGGCCAGTTCCGGGTACAGAATCGCCGGACGCAGATTGCCGAACAAGCCCAGATTTTTACGCAGACCCAGAATCGCTTGCTCAGGACGCAGCGGGCGATCCAGCGTGTCGTACTTCCAGTCGCCAACGGCGCCGAACAGCACCGCGTCGGCGTCCTTGGCCAGCTTCAGCGTGGCTTCCGGCAGCGGGTGGCCGCTGGCTTCGTAGCCGGCGCCGCCGACCGGGGCGGTTTCCATCTCAAATTTTTCGCCCAGCACGTTCAGTACCTTGACTGCCTGCGTGACGATTTCCGGGCCGATGCCATCGCCCGGGAGGATTGCGATTTTCATGTTTTCGATCTTTAGATGACGTTAGCCAACCATGGTTGGTTTGCCAGATGGCGCCCTTCGAATTCACGGATAGTGTCGGCGTGACGCAGGGTCAGGCCGATATCGTCGAGCCCGTTCATCAGGCAGTATTTGCGGAAGGCGTCGATCTCGAATGGGTAGGAGACGCTGCCGTTGCTGGTGGAAATGCGCTGCTGCTCAAGATCGACCACCAGTTTGTATCCGGGGAAGGCCTTGACTTCGTTGAACAGATGATCGATCTGCGCTTCAGTTAATACGATGGGCAGCAAGCCGCTCTTGAAACAGTTGTTGAAGAAGATGTCGGCAAACGACGGCGCGACGATCGCGCGGAAGCCGTATTGATCGAGCGCCCACGGCGCGTGCTCGCGCGAGGAGCCGCAGCCGAAGTTTTTGCGGGTCAGCAGGATCGAGGCGCCCTGGTAGCGCGCTTCGTTCAGCACGAACTCCGGGTTCAGCGGACGCTTGCTGTTGTCCATGCCCGGTTCACCGTGGTCGAGATAGCGCCACTCGTCAAACAGGTTGGGGCCAAAGCCGGTGCGGTGGATGGACTTCAGGAATTGCTTGGGGATGATGGCGTCGGTATCGACATTGGCGCGATCCAGCGGCGCAACCAAACCTTCATAAATCGTAAATTTTTCCATGATCGTTCTACTGTGGACGGGCGCCTGGCCCGCCGGATTTTTAATGGCCTGAGGCGCCTTGCACCGCCTGCCCCGCTTTTTGGATGTCCTTGCCCATGCCGGAAATGGTGTTGCAGCCAGTCAGTACGAAGGTAGCGATAATGGTCAGTGCGAAGATCTTTTTCATGATGGTTCCTAACAGTTGTGCGGCGCCTCAGCCGCGTTTTTCATTTATAAAACTGCGTCAGTGCAGTGCGCGTACGTCGACAAAGTGACCGGCGATACCGGCTGCCGCAGCCATCGCAGGCGACACCAGGTGGGTGCGGCCGCCTTGGCCCTGACGTCCTTCGAAGTTACGGTTGGAGGTCGACGCGCAGCGCTCGCCCGGTTCCAGGCGGTCGGCATTCATCGCCAGGCACATCGAGCAGCCCGGTTCGCGCCATTCAAAACCAGCGGCCTTAAAGATCTGATCCAGGCCTTCACGCTCGGCTTGCTCTTTCACCAGGCCCGAGCCGGGCACCACCAGCGCCAGCTTGACGTTGGATGCGCGCTGCTTGCCGCGTACCACCGCTGCCGCCGCGCGCAAATCTTCAATGCGCGAGTTGGTGCAGGAGCCGATGAACACCTTGTCGATGCGGATATCTTCGATGGCGGTGTTTGGCTTCAAGTCCATATAGACCAGTGCCTTTTCCATGGCGTTGCGCTTGACGCTGTCTTTTTCGTGATCAGGATCAGGCACGCGGCCATCGACCGGCAGCACCATCTCGGGCGAGGTGCCCCAGGTCACTTGCGGCTTGATCTCGGCGGCGTTCAAGGTCACGACCAGGTCGAACTTGGCGCCCGGATCGGTGTGCAGCGTGCGCCAGTAAGCGACGGCTTGATCCCAGTGCGGGCCAGCCGGCGAGAACGGACGGCCTTTCACATAGTTGATGGTGGTGTCGTCGACGCCGATGATGCCGGCGCGCGCGCCCGCTTCAATTGCCATATTGCAGACCGTCATGCGGCCTTCCATCGACAACGCGCGGATGGCCGAGCCGCCAAATTCCATGCAGTAGCCGGTGCCGCCGGCGGTGCCGATCTTGCCGATGATCGCCAGTACGATATCTTTCGCAGTCACGCCGGCCGGCAGCACGCCGTTGACTTCCACCAGCATGGCTTTCGATTTCTTTTGCAACAGGGTCTGGGTGGCCAGCACGTGCTCCACTTCCGAGGTGCCGATGCCGTGCGCCAGCGCGCCGAACGCGCCGTGGGTCGAGGTGTGCGAGTCGCCGCAGACCACGGTCATGCCCGGCAAGGTCGCGCCCTGCTCAGGGCCGATCACGTGCACGATGCCCTGGCGCTTGTCGTTCATGTTGAAGTAAGTCAGACCGTAGGACTTGGCGTTCTTGTCCAGCGTTTCCACTTGCAGGCGCGAGACCGGGTCGGCAATGCCTTCGGCGCGCGAGGTGGTCGGCACGTTGTGGTCGGCCACGGCCAGGTTGGCCGATAGGCGCCACGGCTGGCGATTGGCGGCGCGCAGGCCGTCGAAAGCTTGCGGGCTGGTGACTTCGTGCACGAGGTGACGGTCGATGTACAGGATCGTGGTGCCGTCCTCTTCGGTACGGACCACGTGGGATTCCCAGAGTTTGTCGTAAAGCGTCTTCATGATGATGTTTGCGTACTGCTACGATTATCCAACTTGATTATGCCATATTGTGCAATGCAATAGCAGCCACCGCTGTCCAGCCTCTTGAGCCCGACGCCTTCTGCATACCGATCGACTTGGTATGACCCCTTGATACTGCTACCCCGCACTACGTGAGAGGGGTCTGACCCCGTACGGGGTCAGACCCCGCGGCATACCGCCGTGCGGGGTACTAATTGTGATACCGAAAAAAAAAGCCTGCGTGGGACGCAGGCTTCGGTTCCTTCTAACCCGGTCTTTCGACTCAGGCCGCCATGCGTACACTACCTCGACAACCGTCCATTAGGAACGATAGGCCTACCACTAGCACCAGCTCGCCCTCGGCGGAGCGAGCCGTGCCGGTAATGCCCTCGACGGTAATCGCGGTCATTGGTTTAATCACCAGGTCGGCAGTGCCGTCCACCGCTTCCACGGCCAGGATGTAAGGCTGTGGTGCCGAGACAACAATACCCACCTTCTCGCGGCAGCTCTCGTAGCCGAGCGAATCGGCCAGCGAGCGCACCGGCAGCGGACGGCCCTGGTCTTTCAAGACCGGCGCGCCGCCCACTTCCATGAACACTTCCGGCAGCTCGACCACACGCTGCACCACGGCCATCGGCAGCGCCAGCGCGGCGCCCGAGGTCGACACCAGCATGGTCGGCACAATCGACAGCTCGATCGGCAGGCGGATGGAGAACTTGGTGCCCTTGCCCAGCTCGGACTCGATCTGGATCGCGCCGCGGTTTTTCTCCACGGCGGTCTTCACCACGTCCATGCCGACGCCGCGGCCGGACACGCTCGATGCCACTTCCTTGGTCGAGAAACCCGGTAAGAATACCAGTTGCAGGCAATCGTCGGTGGAAAGCTGCGCTGATTCGGAAATCAGACCCTTCTGCAGCGCCTTGGCGCGCAGCTTGACCGGATCCATGCCCTTGCCGTCATCTTGCAGCACGATCATGACGCTGTTGGCTTCCTGCCATGCTTTCAACTGGATGAAGGACTTGATCGGCTTGCCGGCAATGGCGCGCTCTTCCGGCGTTTCCACCCCGTGGTCGAGCGAGTTGCGCAGCATGTGCACCAGCGGATCGTACAGCGAATCGACCACCACGCGGTCGACTTCGGTCTCCGCACCCTCGATGTTCAGATCGACTTCCTTGCCCAGATCCTTGGCCAGTTCGCGCACCAGTCGCGGGAATTTCTGGAACAGGCGGCCCACCGGCTGCATGCGGGTTGCCAGCGTGGCGCGCTGCAGTTCGGTCGAGTAGCGCGAGGCGCGTTCCAGCGTTTCAGCCAGCGTCGACATCAGCGTTTGCGCCTGGCCCTCAAACTTGAACTGCATCAGGCGTTCCAGCAGCACGGCGGCCTGGTTGGCGGCCTGCACCGATTCGCCAGCCACTTCCAGCAGCGCGTCCAGCTTGACGGCGTCGATACGGATCGATTCTTCCTTGGCCGGTGCACTTTGCGGGCGCTCCTCCTTTTTCTCGGAGGCTTCGCGGCGCGGCGCAGCCTTGACTTCAGCAGCAACGGCGGCGATTTCAGCCGAGGTAGGCGCGGCCGGCGCAGCGGCCGGTGCGGCAGCAACTGCAGCAGGCGGCGGTGCGGAACGGGTATAGCTACCGGCCGGCATCACGCTTTCATACATGCCTTCCCAGTCCAGGCCGTCGGCCGATGGCGCGGCGGCTGGCGCAGCGACCGCAGCAGCGGCAACCGGGGCTGGCGCGGCAGCGGCAGGCGCCGGTGCGGCGGCAGGCTTGGCCGGCGCCGAGTCGGACTTGCCGGCAATGGCGTCGTTCAACAGCGCTTCCAGGTCGCCCGGCAAGGCCGGCAGGCTGCTCGGTTCGGCGCCGTCGTTCAGTTCAGCCAGCTGGTCGGCCACAAAGCCGGAGGCCTGCAACGCCGCTTCGATCGACAGCGGGGTGACCGGCGCAGCACCGGTACGCAATGCGTCGAACAAGTTTTCGGTCAGGTGGCAGGCCGCGACCAGCGCAGGCAAGCCCATGAAACCAGCACCGCCCTTGATCGTGTGGAAGGAACGGAACACCGCATTCAGCGTCTCTTTATTGTCCGGGTCGCGTTCGAGGCGCAGCAGGTGCTCCTCCACGTTGACCGCCAGATCCATCGCCTCAACGACGAAATCCTTCAGCATATCGTCCATTAGAACCCCAGATCGGCAAGAAGGTCGTCAACACTATCCTGATTCAGCGCCACGGTCGGAGCCGATGGGCCGGACATCAGGGACACTTCTTTCTGCGC
This sequence comes from Duganella rivi, assembly GCF_009857435.1. Lineage (GTDB taxonomy): Bacteria > Pseudomonadota > Gammaproteobacteria > Burkholderiales > Burkholderiaceae_D > Rugamonas > Rugamonas rivi. The sequence goes on along the minus strand of NZ_WWCK01000002.1, from coordinate 33,870 downwards.
AATTTTTTCCTTGACGCTAGGCGGCGCATTGTCTTTCAGCAGCTGCGCCAGCTCTTGCTCCACGGTCTTGGTGATGTGCACCACCTTCTTGATCAGCTGACCGGTAATGTCCTGGAAGTCCTGCGCCATCATGATGTCCAGCAGGCGGGCTTTTTCGGCTTCGGTAGCGGCCGACACGGCCACGGCGAATTTCTGCGAGTCGCCGGCCAGTTGCTTGAACTGTTCCAGGCTCAATTTGCCGGCAAACAGGTCGGCCCAGCGGGTTTCCATGTCCTTGGACTGCTTGGACAGCACGTCCTGCTCCGGCATGCCCTCGTCCAGGGTGTTGAGCACCTTGTTGGCGGCTTGCTCGGTAAGCGAGGCGACGTATTCGAGGCGGTCTTGGGCGTCGCTGATCTGGGTCGCGGCTTCGGTCAGCGCCTTGTCGTAGCCGAGTTCGCGAAGCGAATCGTGCAGCAGGCGCACGATGCCGCCGAGGCGTTCAAACATCACGTCCTTGCCGCCCTCGCCCTCGCCGCCGTCGGCGGCAGGTGCAGCCGCAGGAGCGGCTTCGGGTGCGGCGGATGCCGCCGCATCGGGCGGCCTGGCGGCGGCGACTTCTTCGAACAGGCTTTCCAGGTCATCTTCCGCAGCAGCGGCCGGCGCGGGTGCTGGTGCTGGAGCTGGCGCTGCGGATTTGCTCTGAGCGGACACTTCTTCAAATAATGCGTCGAAATCGTCAGCGGCGTTAGTCATAATCCCTGCTTCTCCATATTTGGTAAATTTGCTGCCCTAAACTAGCTGTATTTGGAGATACTAACATTGGATAGAACAACGGAGTATGCCGCGAGACACAAAAGTAGTGCTTTAGTGCAAAAAAAACCTGTAAAAAGCATAAAAGCCCACACCGCGCTCCGCAGGACAAAGCACTTTTATTTGATAAATATCAAGTCTTTCCATAGTATCAATAATGTAAATCGCGACTACAATGAAGCTGTGAGCTGAATCAGAAAGGAGGTTCATCATGTACCGCAAAATCCTGATCACCACCGACGGTTCCGCCGTCTCCAGCAAGACCGCCTGCGCCGGCGTGCAGTTTGCCGAGCAGCTGGGCGCCGAGGTGCTGGCGCTGTTCGTGGCGCCCGAGTACCAGTACCCGATCTACGTTGAAATCATCCCGCCCAGCTATCCCAGCGAGGACGAATACCGCGCCGCCATGCAGCGTGCCGGGCAAGAGCACACCCAGGACGTGGTCGCGTCCTGCGCCCGGCGCGGCGTGCGCTGCGAGGCCATGACCGCGTTCCACGAGAGCGCCGCGCTGAAGATCGTCGACGTGGCGCAACAGAACGGCTGCGACCTGATCTTCATCGGCTCCCACGGACGCAGCGGCTGGGGCCAATTGCTGCTGGGCAGTGTAACCAACAAGGTGTTGCACAACTCCAAAATCCCGGTACTGGTGCACCGCTTAATCAAGGAACCCGGCAAATAATCAGCGTGCGGCCGCTTTTCTGTAGTAAGATCATAAGATTGATTCAAACATAATAACACTTACTATTAATCACTTTTTTAGCGGCCCTTATGATTCGTATCGTCATTGCGGATGACCACACCATCATGCGTGAAGGCCTCAAGCGCATACTCGACGGTGCGCCGGACATCGACATCGTGGGCGAAGCCATCGACGGCTTCGAGGTGCTGGGCCACGTGCGCCAAGGCGGCTTCGACCTGCTGCTGCTGGACTTGTCCATGCCCGGCCGCAGCGGCGTCGACCTGATCCGCCAGATCAAGGCCGAGGCCCCCAAGCTGGCCATCCTGATTCTCACCATGCACGAGGAAGAACAGTACGCGGTGCGCGCCATCCGCGCCGGCGCGCAGGGCTATCTGACCAAGGAAAGCGCCGGCACCCAGCTGGTCGGCGCCATCCGCAAGGTCGCTTCCGGCCGTCCGTATATTAGTACCGAAGTGGCGGAGCAATTGGCGCTCAACATCATGATGCCGCACGAGTCGCTGCTGCATAAACAATTATCCGACCGCGAATTCGAGGTGTTCTCGCTGCTGGTGGCCGGCCGCTCCATTACCGAGATCGCCAACAGCCTGCACCTGAGCGTGAAAACCGTCAGCACCCACAAGACCCGCATCATGCAGAAGATGGGCATGGGTTCGCTGTCGGAAATGGTTCAGTACGCGGTGGCCCATCGATTATTGTCCCCCTTCAAGACCTGAGCGAAGCAAGCTCGGGCGTAGGAGAACTCCTACATTTGCCGGCGTGAGTCCTACGTCTACATTCAGCCTTTGCTGATATCTATCCCTCCCCTGTGTTGGCATACTGAAACCATACCGCACAGCACCTAGCCCACAGGAGAGATAACCATGCTGTCTACGCAAACGACTGAAATTCGCCCGGCCACGACGACGCTGCAATCGTCGTCGATGGAAGCCGGCCGCCAGCGTCAGGGGCGGCTCTGGTCGAACCTCAAGGAAGTCTGCGACCTCCTGCACATTCCGGCGGCCAACTCGCTGGCCAACGAGGAGCTGCTGTTCCAGCACGTGCAATTTAAAACCGGCCAGCGCATCCACACCATCGGCCAGCCGTTCGACACCCTGTACATCGTCAATTCCGGCTTCTTGAAAACCGTGCTCATCGACGAATACGGCAACGAGCAAGTGCTGAGCTTCCCGATGAAGGGCGACATGCTGGGCGTGGACGGCATCCACACCCGCCATTACTCGTCGGAAGCGGTGGCGCTGTCCGATTGCGACCTGATCCTGCTGCCATTCAAGAAGCTGACCACGCTGGGCCGCATCCACCCGGAGCTGGAAAACATGATGTACGGCGTGATGAGCCGCGAGCTGGTACGCGAGCAATCGATGATCGGCATGCTGGGCGCGCTGAGCGCCGAGGCGCGGGTGGCGCGCTTCCTGGTGGCGCTGGCCGAACGCTTCGCGCAGATGGGCTATTCGAGCAAGCTGTTCAACCTGCGCATGACGCGCCACGAAATCGGCAGCTACCTCGGGCTGACGCTCGAAACCGTGAGCCGCACGCTGTCGGCCTTCAACGAAATCGGCATGATCAGCGTCGACCAGCGCACCATCGGCATCAAGGATCCCGAAGCCCTGAAAACTTTACGCCGCCTGCCGCCGTCGCGCACGCGCGGCCGCCCTGCTTCGCGCAGCAAGCGCGGCGATACCGTACCGTCCGGCCAGTTGCTGGCGGCCTTGTAGCACGTAGCACCTCAGTCGTCTTACTCAGTATTACCCCCCGTATTACCCAGCCTTGGGCCCGGTTTCTGACCGGGCCATTTTTTTAATGAATTTATAACTGAAAAAGGCTTGCATTCCATCGCGGCTTCCACAATAATGAATGCAAATACGAATCATTCTTATTTATGGAGAACCAGACGATGATTACAACGACCCCTGCCATGCCTCCTGCCATCGCTGCCCACCCAGTTGCTGCAGCTGCCGCCGTACAAGCCGTCAAGCCAGTCAAGCGCATCACCAGCGCCAGCCTGATGGAAGGCGGCCGCGAGCTCGAAATCGAACACAGCGGCCGCGTTTACCGCTTGCGCATCACCCAGCTGAATAAATTGATTCTCACCGCTTAAGCATTCCAATTAACTGTGCGTTAAAGGGCGCCGCCGCGCCCACTCTCCCCCTCGAGTAGCCAGCCAACCTAGCCAGCCAAACTCTCTTTCCGAATCAGGAGCGTCTGATGGCCATCGAACAAAGCAACCCGATCTTCCTCGCCCCATCGCATGGCGGCCACAATCCCGAACTGATGCTGTCCGCCGTGCTGCATCTGATGTCGCATTACACAGCCGGCAGCGACGACGCTGGCGGCTGCGTCAAGCTGGCCTCGGTCATCGAGCGCCACTTGAAAGCACTGGCTAGCCTGCCTGACCTGGCGCCGGTGCTGAGCGCAACCTGCGCCCAGCTGTCCGAGCAGTGGGCGCACGAGGTGGAGCGCAATATGCACGAGCAGGAAAAGACCAACTTCCTCAGCCGCATCATGGCACGCGCGCGCACCGCGCCGTCGGTGGCCTGAATCGGGAGCGCTTCACATGTGCGAAAAACACGATCCATTGGCGGCCATCATTGCCGCCGCCATGCCGCAGGTTAGCGGCCCGGTGGGCGCCACCCGCGCGCCGGAACAAGCCAAGCAGCAAGTCATCAAGCCGGTCATCAACAATGTGCTGAGCGCGCTGGCGAAAGAGCCGGAAGCGCAGGCTTCGCGCCGCCGCCGGCTGTGGGAACTGGGCCATGCCTGCCATTGTCCGCTGGTCGGTGTCGGCTTCCCGCTGGGCGTGCTGCGCAAGCTGGTCGATAAAGTCACCAATGGCAAGGTGGTGGCCGATGATTACGAGGTGCACGTCGGCGCGGTGACCGAATGCTCGACGCGCAACCGGCTGTCCGAGGCACTGCAAAAAGAGCTGGAGCGCCGTTACGCGCCGGTGTTGCTGCGCTTCCGCAACGCCAAGAGCACCGAGCAGGTGGCCGAGCTGTGGCGCACCGCCGTGGCGAATGGCGACGTGGCCGGCGCGTTCTGGGCCGGTCTCACGCACCCGCGCTGCACTTCCGAGCTGGAAGAACAGATGTGCCGCGACCTGCACATGGTGCAGCACCAGGCCGGCGCTTGTGTGCGTGCCGACATCAGCAAGTTCAACGCCACGCTGGAAGAGAACAAGCGCCTGGCGCACGATTTGAACAAGGCGCAGCAGCGCGCTACCGCCCTGATGGCCGAGAAAAGCAGCGAGGCCGAGAAGCATGGCGCGCAGCTGATGCAGTTGCGCGCACAAGTGGTGGGCAAGGACAGCATGATCGACTCGCTGAAGATTGAGCTGGAACAGTTGCGCGAGTCGATTCCGGGACTGGAGTCGCGCGCCAGGCTGGCCGAGCGCCTGGCGCAGATGGAGGAACGCGAGCGCGCCATGCGCAATCAGATCAACGAGCTGAAGCTGGAATTAGCACGCGCTGCTGAAGCGCCGGTTGCAGTGCAAGAAGAAGCACAGCAAGTGGTTGAGCACGTCATGAAGATGCCGCTGCGCTTGAGCGATCGCGCCGTGCTGTGCGTGGGCGGGAGGAATGGCAATGTGGCCAGCTACCGCGAGTTGATCGAGCGTGAAGGCGCGCAGTTTACGCATCATGACGGCGGCTTGGAGGATAACGCCAACCGGCTCGAAGCGAGCCTGGCGGCGGCCGACCTGGTGATCTGCCAGACCGGCTGCATCAGCCACAGCGCCTACTGGCGCGTGAAAGACTACTGCAAGCGCAACGGCAAGCGTTGCGTGTTCATCGACAACCCTAGCATCTCCAGCCTGGCGCGCGGCCTCGAACAGGCCGGTGCAGACTAAATTCGGGGTCAGTTCTGCCAATCGCACACGTACTCATGTACCAATGGCAGAACTGACCCCGAATTTTAGTAGACGTCGCGACGGTAGCGGCCGGTGGCAGCGAGGTCATCAAGGACTTCACGGCCCAAGGCTGCTGCCAAGGCCGTATCAACTCCCGCCGCCATCCCCTCCAGGCTACCGCAGATGTAAATCGCCGCACCTTGCGCCACCCACGCGCGCACCTCGTCGGCCTGTTCGGCCAGACGATCCTGCACATAACGCCGCTCGGCTTGATCGCGCGAGAACACCATGTCCAGTTTCTCCAGCATGCCATCGCGCTGCCAGCCGTCGAGCTCGGCGCGGTAGTGGTAATCGTAAGCCGCATTGCGCTCGCCGAACAGCAGCCAGTTACGTCCCTGCCCCGCCAGCGCGCGCGCTTTCAAGTGCCCGCGCAGACCAGCGATGCCGCTGCCGTTGCCGATCAAGATCAATGGCCGCTCCGAATTGCCATTCAAACGGAAACGCTTATGCTGGCGCAGCCGCAACTGCACGCTGGAACCCAGCGCTGCCTGCTGCGTCAACCATCCCGACGCCACGCCATGCGTGCCATCCTCATGCGTATGCAAGCGCACCAGCAAATGCACGCGTCCATCCGCAGGAATCGACGCGATCGAATACTCGCGCGCGCGCGATGGATCGGCCGGTGCAGCAACTTGCACCAGATCGCCCGACTGCCACTCCGGCAGCACACCGCTAACCGGCTCCAGTTCCAGGTGATAAATCGGCTCACCCGCGCTACCCAGATTCAACTGCACACGCTCGCTCAAGCGCCACTCGCCAAACGCCGGCGCACTCCAATCGGGCGCATCGCTGGTGCCTACCAAGTGGCTCAACTGCTGACGCCACTGCGCTATCGCCTCATCCGAACTGCGATTCACTTCCACCCGCGGGAACAAGGCCTGCGCGCCTTGCGCCTGCAGCCACTGATCGAGCGCGCGGCCGAAACCGCAGAACTGCGCGTACGCACTGTCGCCCAGCGCCAGCACCGCATAGTGCAATCGCGGCAGCGGCAGCGAGGTCGTCATCAAGCGGCCGACAAACGCCGCTGCGCCATCCGGCGCATCGCCCTCGCCGTAGGTACTGACCAAGAACAACACGCGCTCGGCGCGCTGTAAATCTTCCGCCCCAAGTTCAGACAATTCGGACAACTGCGCCGGAATCCCGGCCAGCTTCAAGGTGGCAGCGGTCTGCTGCGCCAGTTCCTCGGCATTGCCGGTCTGGCTAGCGTAGGCGACGATCCAGCCAGTGTCGGGCATGGCCGCCGCTTCCGCCTTGGCGCGCGCGGCAGCCAAGCGCTTGCGGCGCGTGCGCAAGTAAGGCGCGAGGCAGACCAGCGCGTAAGCCGCGCCCATGCCTGCCACCAGCATTAATCGGGTGGGGTCGTTAGTCCAAATCATTCGTCAAGCATATTGCGTAAATGGGAACTCAGGTATTCGGTAAAACTGCCGTCCGTTTGGCGAACGACAAATCGCGCAGCCAAGCCTTGCTGCTCGGCCAACTGCAAGCCATCGCGGCTGCCCAGCACGGTCAGCGCGGTCGACCAGGCGTCGGCCGCCATGCATTGCGGGTGCACCACAGTCACGGAAGCCAGATCGTTCGCGATCGGCATGCCGTTGCGCGGGTCGATGGTGTGGGAGTAGCGCCGGCCGTTCATCTCGAAGTAGCGGCGGTAGTCGCCCGAGGTGGCGACCGACAAGCCGTGCAGCGCCAGCACCATTTCGTCCATCTCGGCGCCGGTAACCTGCTCCAGCATCACCCACCACGGCTGCCCGTCCGGTTTGACGCCGGCGCCGCGCAGCTCGCCGCCCACCTCCACCAGGTGATGCGCAAAGCCCCGCGTTTTCAAGTAGTAAGACAGCCGGTCCACGCTGTAGCCCTTGGCCACGGCTGACAAATCCAGCTGCACGCCGCCCGGCTGCAAGGCGCGGCGGCCGTCGCGCTGCAATTGCACCGGCCGCGCCGCCAACTGCGCGCGGGCGATGGTAATTTCATCTTGCGAAGGGGCGACAAAATCAGGCTGGTCGAAACGCCCATACGGCCCGAAGCCCCACAGGTTGACCAGCGAACCAGCGCACGGATCGTAAGCGCCGCCGGAGTCGCGCGCCACGCCCATGGCGTAAGACAGCACATCAAAGAAAGCCGGCGGCAACACCTGCCAGCTATCGTTCGGCGCGCGGTTGAAGCGGCCCAGGTCGGACTCCGCTTCCCAGTGGCTCATCTCGGCCACGATGGAATCGAGCTGCTGTTGCAGCCCGTCCTGTAAATGATCGCAAGCCGCATCCGGCGCGGCCACCAGCCGCACTGACCAGCTGGTGCCCATGCTGCGGCCAGCGTAGTCGCGGATCACGCCGCCTGCTGGCGCCGGGTCGTCGGAAATGTCGTGAGGCAGGAGAACCCGGCGCATGCCAGCCTTATTCCGGCAGGATCTCGACCACGGCCGCGTAAGTCGCGCGGCGCGCAGGCATTTGCGGCGGCTGGCCCGGCACTTGCGGCGCCGCTGCCGGCCAGCTGCTGCTGACCATGTACGCGCCGGCTGCCGGCAGCACAAACGTCAGTTCGCCGTTGGCGTCGGTGCTCTTGCGGATTTCGCCCAGCGTGCCACGGAACTTCACGCCGCCCGGAATCAGGCTCACGCCTTGATTCGCGGCTGGCTTGCCGTCCAGCAGGAAGCGGAAGGTGGCCTTCTCGCCCGCGCGCAGTTCGGTCGGATGGGTGACCGGCACCAGCTCCAGTCCCTTACCGGTCGGCTTCAGCACTTCCTTGCTTGCATCGCCATTCGACACGAAGGTTTCCAAGCGGCTGTCGGTACGCGACAGTTTCACCTCGGTGGCGTCCGCCGGTACATCCTTGGCCAGCGACTCCTCGGTGCCGCGGAAGCGCTTCACATTGCCTTCCTTGTCCTTGTAGCTGCCGAACACGCTTTGCGACACCAGCGCGATTTTGTAGGTGCCGGTCTTCACCAGTTTCAGGTCGAAGGTGCTGCGCAGCTTGCCGTTGTTGGCGTTCTCCATGGCCACCTTGGCGCCGTCCGGGCCGGTGACTTCAATGCCGTCCAGCTTCAGCGGCTGGTGATCGATATCGAACAGGCCTTCCGAGATGGCGGCGTCCACGGTCACCCAGGCGTTGCCGTCGCGGCCCGCTTCCACTTGGCTCGACGATGGCAGCAGCCATGGCTTGTGCGCGTGCGCGCTCAGCGACACCATCGACAAACCAGCCAGCGCCAGCGCCACTACAGTTTTATTCAGTTTCGACATATCCCCGTCCGTTCTTATGGTTTGACTTGCACGACAACTGCGCCCAGTTCTTCCTTGCCCTGGCCGTTCACGCTGGCAGCCGATTTTGGCGGCCATGCCAGTGGCACTTTCACCACTTCGCGGCCACCGGCTTCGCGCGAGGCTTCCACCAGCACGGTGTATTGGCCGGCCGGCAGATTGTCCAGCGCGCCTTTCGGGGCGTTCAAGGTGATTTCGCCCGGCGCCTTGGTTGCGCCCGACACGCCGTCCATCGGCATGCTCAGCTCGCGGCCGGTCTTGCGCCACCACTGGCGCATGTCTTTCAGCCACTTGGTGCCGGCGTTGTCCTTCTTCTTGGTGTCGTACAGCACGGCGATGTTGGCCACCACTTTCTGGTCGGCGTTCTCCAGCCACGCGGCGATGTACGGACGGTGGTACTCGGCCACGTTCAGTTGCGGCACGTCGAGTTTCAGGGCGAGGTCGGCAGCCATGGCCGAAGCACTGGCAAGTGGCAGACTAAGCGCGATGGAGTAGCGTAATTTCATGGAAGTCCTGTCGTGAGATTAGTGAATAAACAGCAGTGCAATTACTACGGGAATCAGTACACCCAGGCCCACCATCGGCCAAGTGAACGGCCGGTTGGCCGCGTGGAATTTCAAGATCAGTAAGCCGGTGATGCAGAACACCAGGCAGGCCACGGCAAAGATGTCGATGAACCAGTTCCACGCCGCGCCGGTGTTGCGGCCCTTGTGGACGTCGTTCAGCCACGAGATCCAGCCGCGGTCGGTATTTTCAAATTCGGTCGCGCCATCTTCCAGCCCGATGCGCACCCACGCATCGCCGCCGGCCTTGGGCATCGGCAGGTACACTTCATCGACCGACCATTCAGCAGCGCGGCCGCCCGGCTGCACCTTGAAGGTCTGTTCCAGCCATGCTTCAGCCTTGGCCGGCAGCGGCTCCTTGGCGCCGTCGTGCTGCTCTGCGTAGGCGCGCAATTCAGCGGTCAGCGCTTGCGGCGCCTGCGCCTGCTGGCGCACGATGTGCGGCTTGGCCTCGATCTGCGAGGCGTGGTTCAAGGTGATGCCGGTGATCGCAAACAGGAACATGCCGAGCAGGCACATGGCCGAGCTGATCCAATGCCACTGGTGCAAATGCTTGAGCCAGACGGCGCGGCTGGCATTGCGGGCGGAGCTGGCGCTTTGTACGCTCACGGATCTTCCTTCGATGAAAAACATAAATGATAATGATTATCATTTGAAGAGTCAATCCAACTTGTGTATCTATTATGTAAAGTCGCAGGCGAAAAAAAACCGCAGGCGCATGGCCCGCGGTTGCGATTGGACTACTTGTGGATGGTCAAGACTTGGAACGGCTACCACCCGAGCTACCGCCTGAGCCACCGCTGCTGCTGCCCGAGCCGCCGCGCGAACCGCTGCCGCCACGGCTGTTGTCACCGGTGTCCTCATCCTCATCGTCTTTGGTGCTGCCCGAGCTGCCGGCGCTGCCTTTATTGCCGCCGCCAGTGCTGCCGCGCGAACCGCTATCCGACGAGGTGCTCTGGCTGCTGCGCCCCGCATCGTTTTTGTGGCTCATGCTGCCAGCGCGGCGCGCCTCTTCCGAGGTAAACTCGTGCGCCGTGCCTTTTTCATGCGCGGCGCGGCCGCCTTCAGCAGCAATTTCGCGCTGCTGTTCTGGATCCATGGAAGCGAAACCGCGTTTGCTGGTGTCGCCGCTTTGTTTGTTGCCGGATTTCTCGTCTTGCTTGTTGCCTTTGTCGCTGGTTGCCATGATGATCTCCTCGTTAAAGACTGCCCTGCTTGCAGCGCAGGAGTAGTCATCCTAGTGCACCGTCCGGGCACACGATGTAGGACGTGTGCAGTAAGCAGTGTAGGAGAACAGCATCAAGGAATTTCCAGCACCGTCTCGCCGCTGGTGACGAAAACCCGCTCTCCCGGCTCAGGCTGCACCGCATGGCCGCCGGTGAAAGCGCCGAACGACGGCAGCACCAGCCGCCCCGGTGCCAGCAGAAAGCACGGCAGACGCACCGTCTCCCAACCTGCGCGCAGGTGGTACACCGGGTGAAGATGTCCGGCCAGCACCACGCTGCCACTCACCGGTTGCGGATGATGGCAGCATGCAAACGGCCCGCGCTGATACGGCTCATCCACACTCAGCATACCCAGTGCAGCGGGAGGATCGCCGGCATGCGCGTCGTGATTACCGCGCACCAAGGTCAGCTGCACTTGCGGCCAGCGCGCGCGCCATGCCTGCATCGCCGTCAGCGTGGCCGGCGCGCGCGCCGTGCGCGAATGCAGGAAGTCGCCGAGGAACAGGATTTCCCGCACCGGGTAAAGCCCCAGCAGCGCATCGAGCGCGGCCAGGTTGGCGCCGGTGGTGCCGGCCGGCACCGGCACGCCCAACGCGCGGAACGCGGCCGCCTTGCCGAAATGAATATCGGCCACCACCAGCACTTGCTCGCTCGGCCAGTACACGGCCTTCTGCGGCAGCAGGAGCAATGCCTCGCCGGCCACTGTGATCGTCAAGCTCATGGGCCTGCCGCCCGTTCCAGCTGGCGTACCAGGCGCGACACGCGATCCGACAGTTTTTCGGTGCTGAGTTTTTCGCGGAAACGCTCCACCATCAAGGCAAAGCCGAACGGCGTGGCGCGCTTAATCGCGTGGAAACGCACCGTGCGTGCCTGCAAGTCCAGCAAGGTGGCGCGCAGGCGTCCCAGTTCCAGCTCTTGCTCCAGCACCTCGCGCTGCGCCTGCGTCAGCAGCAGGTTGCCAGCGTCGTGCTTGCTGAACACGGCAAAGAACAACGACGACGATGCCTGCAACTGGCGCGCACTCCTGCCTTGTCCAGGATAACCCTGGAACACCAGCCCGGCGATGCGGGCAATTTCGCGGAAGCGGCGCTGCGCCATTTCGCTGGCGTTCAGGCTGGCGAGCACGTCTTCCAGCAAGTGCTCCGTGCTGAGCAGACCGATGTCGGCGCCGGTGCCGGCGTCGAGCAGCGCTCCCCAGTCCAGCGGCTGCGCTGACAGCAGCTCCAGTCCGTAATCGTTGATCGCCATCGAAAACGTCGCCGGCTGCTGGCGGCCGACCCGGTAGGCCAGCAACGCCGCCAGTCCCAGGTGCACCGAGCGGCCAGCAAACGGAAACATGAACAGATGCCAGCCTTCGCGGCTGTGCATGGCTTCGATCACCGTGTCCTGCGCCGTCGGCAGCGACGACCAGCGCTGCTGGATCGCCAGCAGCGGCTTGAGCGCCTGCATTTCCGGCCCCTCGTAGCGTCCGGCCTGGGCCAGCGCCAGTTGCGCCAGCGCCGCGTGCGCCAATTCCGACGACAGCGGCATGCGCCCGCCTTGCCAGCGCGGCACCGCGCCCCGCGCGCCCGTTGCGCGCCTTACGTAGGCAGTCATTTCGTGCAAACGCACGAACTCGAGGATGCGGCCGGCAAACAGGAAATGGTCGCCCTTGCGCAGCCGCGCAATAAACGATTCCTCAACGCTGCCCAGCCGCCCGCCGCTGACGTACTTCACCTGCAAGGAAGCGTCGGCAACAATGGTGCCGATGCCCATCCGGTGGCGCCGCCCCAGCGCCACATCCGGCACCCGGTAGACGCCTTCATCATCCGGCAACACGCGGCGGTATTCGGGATACGCCTCCAGCGTCTGGCCGCCGCGCGCGACGAAATCGAGCGCCCATTGCCATTCTTCGTCGCTGAGCTCGCGGTAAGACCAGGCGCTGCGCACTTCCGCCAGCAACTCCGGCGCGCGAAAGCCACCGCCCAGCGCGATGGTCACCAGATGCTGCACCAGCACGTCGAGCGGCTTGTGCGGCACTGGCCGCGCCTCGATGTCGCGCGCCGCCACGGCCTGAATCGCGCCAGCCGCCTCCAGCAATTCCAGGCTTTGCGTCGGCACCAGCGTCAAGCGCGACACCCGGCCCGGCGCGTGGCCGCTGCGCCCGGCCCGCTGCAGCAGCCGCGCAATCCCCTTGGCGCTGCCGATTTGCAGCACGCGTTCCACCGGCAGGAAATCGACGCCGAGGTCGAGGCTGGAAGTGCACACCACCGCTTTCAACTGCCCTTGTTTCAGCCCCAGTTCCACCCACTCGCGCACCTCCTTGTCCAGCGAACCATGATGCAGCGCGATCAGCCCAGCCCAGTCCGGTCGCGCTTCCAGCAAATGCTGATACCAGAGCTCGGCTTGCGAACGGGTGTTGGTGAACACCAGCGTGGTGCTGTGGCGCTCGATTTCGTCGATCACCGGCGCCAGCATGTGGACGCCCAAGTGTCCGCCCCACGGAAAACGCGACGGCGCGGCCGGGATCAGCGTATCGATCAGCAGCGGCTTGGCGACGTGGCCTTCGACGATCACGCCGTCCGGCATCAATGCCTGGCGGGCGCACTCAAGGTTGCCGAGGGTGGCGGACAGGCCCCACACCAGCAGCCCCGGCTGCCAGCGCCGCAAGCGCGCCAGCGCCAGCTGGGTTTGCACGCCGCGCTTGTTGCCCATCAGTTCGTGCCATTCGTCGATGATTACCATCTGCAAATGACGGAAGCGCTCGGCGGCATCGGCATGGCTGAGCAGCAGGGTCAGGCTTTCCGGCGTGGTGATCAGGGCGTCCGGCAGACGCTTGTTCTGGCGCGCGCGCTGCGCGGAGCTGGTGTCGCCGCTGCGCACTTCCACCTGCCAGTCGGGCGCGGCCTCCTGTAGCGCGCGCAAGGTATCGGCGGCCAGTGCCCGCATCGGCGTGATCCACAATATGCGCAGACCAGCTGGCGAACGTACCGTGGCGGCGCGCTCCAGCGCGGCAAACCAGACGGCGTAGGTCTTGCCGGCGCCGGTGCTCGCATGCAGCAAACCCGAGCGCCCCGCCGCTGCAGCATCCCACACTTCGCGCTGAAACGGAAACACCGTCCAGCCGCGCGCGGCAAACCACTGCTCGCCGTTCATGCTGCCGCCAGCAGGCTTTTCAGCGACGCCAGCGTGTCGGCCTGCTCGATCGATTTATCCGGGCGCTGCCGCAAGATGCGCGGAAAGCGCACCGCCACGCCGGACTTGTGGCGCGGCGAACTGGCAATGCCTTCAAAGCCGATCTCAAACACCATGCTCGGCGTGACGCTGCGCACGGGGCCGAATTTTTCGATGGTGGTCTTGCGGATCGCCTGGTCGACTTTGGCAATCTCGGCATCGGTCAGGCCGGAATACGCCTTGGCAAACGGCACCAGATTGCGCTGTTCGTCCCATACGGCAAAGGTGTAATCGGTGTACAGCGAGGCGCGCCGGCCGTGCCCGGCCTGAGCGTAAATCAGCACCGCATCCACGCTGTAGGGATCGATCTTCCATTTCCACCAGGTGCCGGCATTTTTGGTGCGGCCGACGCCGTACTGGGCGTCGCGCGCTTTCAGCATCATGCCTTCCACCCCACGCGCGCGCGACTCGGTGCGGATCTGGGCCAGCTGCGCCCAGCTATCGGCCTTAATCAGCGGCGCCAGACGCAAGTGCGGCGAGCCCGGCATGCTACCGATCAGTTGCGTGAGCAAGCGGCGCCGCTCAGCCTGGGGCGCCGCGCGCAGATCGCGTCCATCCAGTTCCAGCAAGTCATAGACCACCATCACCGCCGGCAGTTCGCCCAGCAGGCGCGCCGAGACCTGCTTGCGGCCCATGCGCTTTTGCAGGTCGGAAAACGGGGCCGGCGCGGCACCGCCGTGCCAGATCAGGATTTCGCCGTCCAGCACCACGCCCTCCGGCAGGCGCAACGCCGCCAGCTCGGGGAAGCGCTCGGTGATCAATTCCTCGCCGCGCGACCACAGCCAGGTTTGCCCGTCGCGCCGCACCAGCTGGGCGCGCATGCCGTCATACTTCCATTCGACTTGCCAGTCGCCCAGCGCGCCCAGCGTGGAGGGCTCGCGTTCCAGCGGGTGGGCCAGGAAAAACGGATAGGGCTGGCCGCCGCGCTCGGCTTGCTCTTGCGCCGTGTGCGCAGCGATCAATTGCTGATAACCGGCCGCCGTCGGGCTGACGCTGCCATCGGTCCAGCCCATCAGACGCTGGGCGATCAGTTTGCTGTCCAGACCGGCGATGGCGCTCAGCGCACGCGTCACCAACAGGCGCGAGACGCCAACCCGGAAACCGCCGCCTATCAGCTTGGTCAGCAAAAACCGTTCGCGCGCTTCGAGCTGATCCCAATAGCTGAACAGTGCAGCGCGCACCGCTTCCGGCGCCGCGCCGCGCAATGGCGCGATACCGAGCTCAATCCAGTCGGCCAACCCGATCTCGCTCGGATGGCGCGGCGGCGGCAGGATCAGGGCAATCGTTTCAGCCAGGTCGCCAACGGCTTGATAGCACTCATCAAACAGCCACTCGTCGAGACCGGCATACTCGGTGGCGTATAAGCGCAGCAGCTTGGTCGGCACGGCTTGGCGCGGCTTGCCGCCCGCCAGGAAATAGACCGCCCACGCCGCGTCTTGCGGTGCGGCGCTGGCAAAATAGGCCTGCAAGGCCGCCAGCTTGCGGTTGGTGGCCGTGGTCTCGTCGAGGGCGGCGTAAAGGCGGGCGAACTCACGCATCGCGGCCACCTTCGGCGCTGGTTGCCAGCGATAAGGAGGCAGCGGCAGGAGCGGCGTCCTCCGCCTCGTCGTCGCCGTACTCGGTGTCGAAGCCGCTCGCTTGCAAGCCTTGCTGCTGCAGCCAGCGCACCAGGACCGCAATCGAACCGTGGGTGACAATCACGCGCGCGGCGCCGGTGGCGGTAATCGCTGACAGCAAACCCGGCCAGTCTGCGTGGTCGGACAGCACAAAGCCGCGATCAACGCCCCGGCGCCGGCGCGCGCCGCGCAACTGCATCCAGCCGCTGGCAAACGCATCGCTGTAGTCGCCGAAGCGCTTGATCCATGGCGAGCCGGCCGCTGACGGCGGCGCCAGCACCAGCGCACTGCCAAGCTCGCTCTTGGCGACCTGGTCAACCATCAGCGTCGGCGGCAGCCACACGCCTTCTTCACGGTAGACCTGGTTGAGGTTTTGCACCGCGCCATGGCAGACAATCGGGCCGATGCCGGAGTCCAGTCCACTGAGCATGCGCTGCGCCTTGCCGAAGCTGTAGCCGAGCAGCACGCTGGTGCGCTGCTGCGCCGCATTGGCAGCCCACCAAGCATTGATGTCGTCCTCAATCTCCTGCTGCGGCCGCCACTGATAAATCGGCAAGCCAAAGGTCGACTCGGTGATGAAGGTATCGCAACGCACCGGTTCAAACGGCGTGCAGGTGCGATCCGGCTCGACCTTGTAGTCGCCAGACGCCACCCACACTTCGCCGCGGTATTCCATCCGCACTTGCGCCGAGCCCAGCACGTGGCCAGCCGGATGCAGCGACACCGTCACGCCGTTGTGCAGCACCCGCTCGCCGTAGGCCAGGCCGGTAATATCGACCTGGCCGAGCCGCGAGCGCAACACATTGACGCCCTCGGCGGCGGTCAGATAATGCTGATGGCCACCGCGCGCATGATCGCCGTGCCCATGGGTAATTACCGCGCGCTCGACCGGACGCCACGGGTCGATATAAAAATCGCCGGGTACACAATACAGGCCCTCACGGCGGACGATCACCATATCTGCGGACATAAACGGCTTTCAAATGACGATAG
Organism: Duganella rivi; assembly: GCF_009857435.1. GTDB lineage: Bacteria > Pseudomonadota > Gammaproteobacteria > Burkholderiales > Burkholderiaceae_D > Rugamonas > Rugamonas rivi. The sequence goes on along the minus strand of NZ_WWCK01000002.1, from coordinate 17,618 downwards.
CCGATGATACCTCCGCGCCGCATTACGCTCTGTCAGGCAACGCACTAATTTCTGTGGTCACATGGGGTCAATCAGCTCTGCCATAAAGTAAACATTGTCACTTTCCTCACAATCAAAGCGCAGCCTGTCTTCCCCGAGGGTAAGCAGCAGCTCAATGTCGATGGCTGGCGGCGGCATGGCCTTGGCCGTTTTAGGCGGGGCGCTAACGGCGCGCTTTCTTTTGGTGCTCATGTCTTCCTCCCCATGGCAGGACTGGTGTGCTCACCAGAGTAATCCCTGCGCCGCGCCCGCGCTATAGGAGACTGCTTACAAAAGGGGTAGGAACACGTCGCGATTTGTTGGGATGCGCTACCATATAGCCCTTCGCATATTTACCGCACAGCACATCATGACCTTCACCATCAGCGACACCGTCTACGGCACCGACAGTGCCGATGCCAAAAATGCCATGTACAACGACCTGCGCCCGCAACTGCAAGGCCTGGTTCACGGCGAATCCGACCTGATCGCCAACACCGCCAATTTCAGCTCGCTGGTGTTCAACAGCATGCCCGGCCTGAACTGGGCCGGTTTCTACTTCCTCAAAGGCGACGAACTGGTTCTCGGCCCGTTCCAGGGCAAACCGGCTTGCATCCGCATCAAGAAAGGCCGCGGCGTCTGCGGCACCACCGTGGTGGAAGGCAAATCCATCGTTGTGCCAGATGTGCACGCCTTCCCCGGCCACATCGCTTGCGACGTCAACTCGCGTTCGGAACTGGTGGTGCCGGTGCGCGGCCCGGACGGCGCCATCGTCGGCGTGTTCGACCTGGATAGCCCGCTGCCGAACCGCTTCGACCAAACCGACGCCGACGGCATCGAGTCGCTGGTCAAAGTGCTGGAAGCGACGCTGTAATTTAGTTGGACGAGGCGCGCGCCAGCAGCAGTTGGCGTTCGCGCAGATTTTGCGTCAGCGACGCGGCGCGCTCGAATTCCGCGCGCGCTTCATCGTGCCGTCCCAGCTTGGCGAGCAAGTCGCCGCGCACGCTGGGCAGCAGATGGTAGTTCTTCAGGGCCGGCGCATCGAGCAGGCTATCCACCACCTCCAGTCCCGCTTGCGGCCCGTAGGCCATCGACAGCGCGACAGCACGGTTCAATTCCACGATCGGCGATGGCGACAACTGCGCCAGTGCGTCATACAGCGCCGCGATGCGCGCCCAATCGGTATCCTCGGCACGCCGCGCGCGTGCATGGCAAGCCGCGATGGCCGCTTGCAGCGCATACGGCCCGAAGCCGCGCTCCGTGTGCTCGGCGCGCGCCAGCGCGGCCAGGCCGCGCCGTATCAGCAGTTGATCCCAGCGCGTGCGATCCTGCTCCAGCAGCAGGATCGGCTCGCCCTTCGGCCCCACGCGAGCGCGGGCGCGCGACGACTGGATTTCCATCAGCGCCACCAGTCCATGCACCTCCGGCTCATCCGGCTGCAACTCAGCCAGGATCCGGCCCAGCCGCAGCGCCTCCTCGCACAGCGCGGGACGCATCCAATCCTCGCCGGCGCTGGCCGAGTAGCCTTCGTTGTAAATCAGGTAGATCACTTGCAGCACCGAGGCCAGGCGCTCGCCCAGTTCATGCGCGCGTGGCGCTTCAAACGGCACCCTGGCTTCCGACAGCGTGCGCTTGGCGCGCACGATGCGCTGCGCCACCGTCTTCTCCGGCACCAGGAAGGCACGCGCGATTTCGTCGGTACTCAAGCCGCCCAACATGCGCAAGGTCAGCGCCACGCGGCCATCGGTCGGCAGCACCGGGTGACAGGCGACAAACACCAGCCGCAGCAAATCATCGCCGATATCATTTTCCAGCGCATCGATGACGGCGGCCTCCAGATCCGGCGCCGCATCCTGTAGCTGATGATCGATCTCGTAGCTGATGGCCGCTTCTTTTTCCGCATGCATGGCGCGGTGGCGCAGCACGTCGAGTGCGCGATTCTTGGCGACAGTGGTCAGCCAGGCGGCCGGCTGCTCCGGCACACCGCTTTCCGGCCAGCGCTCCAGCGCCTGCACCAGGGCATCCTGCGCCAGCTCTTCGGCCTGGCCGACATCGCGCAGCATGCGCGCCAGCGTAGCGATAATCCTGGCGGACTCCATCCGCCAAACCGCTTCGACGATTTTGTGTACGTCAGCCGCCACGGGCTGCTTTGCTGAAGGCGTTGCGCAAGCCCGCCTCCAGCAGTTCGGCACGCATGCGCGCCTCGGCGGCGACCATCTCCGGTGTGAACTCGGTGTGCGACACACGTTCGCACGCCTCGCGCACTTCCAGCGTGAGGTCGCCCGGTTGCGGATACGGATAAGCCTTGGCCCAGGCAATCGCCTGCTCCATCGACGCCGCTTGCAGCATCCAGTAGCCGGCAATCAGTTCCTTCACCTCGGTGAACGGGCCGTCCACCACGGTGGTCTTGGAATTGGCGTAGTGAACACGTGCCGCGCCGGTGGTGCCTTTCAAGCCTTCACCGGCCAGCAGCACGCCTTGCTGCACGCCGCTTTCATTATGCTGGTTCATCACATCGATGACTTCCGGCGGCGGCACCGCATCCGATTCGCTGTCCGCGTCCGACCGCAGGAACACCACGTAGCGCGTAAGCTCCTCCTTGCGCTGCGGGATGGTGCCGGCGGCCGTGCCGCGTTCATCGAAGCCGACGCAGTTGCCGGGGCAGCCAGCGTCGCGGATTTCATAGACTGCACCGCTGTCGAACAAGGGCCACCACCGTACCTGCTCGATGATGTCCTCGCGCGACTCCGCCTCCAGCAGCACGAAGCCGGCCACCAGCTCCTTGGGCGGGAACGGGCCGCGCACCTCGCTCCATTCGCCCTCGCGGCGCAGCAGCCGCACCGCCTGCGCGCTGGGGCGCAGGAAAGTACCTGGCTCCAGCGCGGGTGGTTGTATGCCTCGTTCCGTACTCTGATTGGCGCGGCGCAGTACCATGAATTCCATTACATCGTGCTCCAAGCTATACCAGGCATAAAGGTATCACAAGCGGGCGCGCAAAGCCTCTTCCTGCGCCACTACTTCCGGTGTTGCCGCATCACCGAAGTCGCTCATTTCAAACACCTGGCGGATTTCGATTTCCGACGGGCCGTCGAACGGATTCGGACAGCGCTTCATCCACTCGATAGCTTCTTCCCTGGATTTCACCTGAATCAGCCAGAAACCGGCGATCAACTCCTTGGTCTCGGCAAACGGGCCGTCGATCACGGTGCGGCTGGCGCCGTCGTAGCGGATGCGCGCGCCCTTGGAACTCGGATGCAAGCCTTCGCCCGCCAGCAGCACGCCAGCGTTGACCAGCTCCTCGTTGAACTTGCCCATGGCCGTCAGCAACTCGGTACTCGGCATCTTGCCCGCTTCCGAGTCGGCAGTCGCTTTTACGATAATCATGAAACGCATGGAAGCCTCCTTATTGGCAGTCGGATGGCGGCACTTGCTGCTTCATCGCCTCCATCATTTCTTCCGGCGTCAGATCCTTGATGTGGGTGGCAATCGACCAGTGATGGCCGAATGGATCGGTGACCTGCGCATAGCGGTCGCCCCAGAACATGTCGGCCGGCGGCATGCGCACCGAGGCGCCGGCGTCCACCGCTTGCTTGAATGCGGCGTCGGTATCGACCACGTACAGGTGCAGCGTGACCGGGCTGCCTTTCAGCGCCTTCGGGCCCAGGCCGCCGTATTCCGGGAAATCGTCGGCCAGCATAATCACCGAGTCGCCGATCTTGATCCCGGCGTGCATTACGCGGTTATTCGGGCCGGGCAGGCGCATCAACTCGGTGGCGTTGAAGGCTTTTTTATAAAACTCGATGGCGTCGGCTGCGCCCTCGCAGATCAGGTGCGGGGTGACGGTGTGCATGTCTTGTGGAATCGGCTCTACTTTTGCATTCATGACGGTCTCCTTTGGGTGATTGAACGGGTAACTCTATACCTACGACGAAGCAGCACGACAAAAATCGACAGGTTTTTTGAATTTTTTTAGATTTTTTTAAATATCATGAAAAAAGTGGTTTTGACGCCCGGCTGGCTGTCCACGGTGATACTCCCGCCATGCAGGGCCATGATGGCGCGGACGATGGACAGGCCCAGGCCTGCACCGGCGGTACGGGCCGGATCGGCGCGGTAGTAGCGGTCAAAAATATGCGGCAAATGCTCGGGCGCGATGCCGGGGCCGGTGTTGCTGACCGCCAATTCCACGCCATCATCCAGCGCGCGCGCCGATACCCGCACCGCGCCGCCGGCCGGCGTGTGGCGGATCGCGTTCGACAGCACGTTGCTGACGGCGCGCTGCAACAGCATCGGATCGATCTCGGCTCGCAGCGGCGGCGCATCCACGCTCAGTTGCACGCCCACGTCCTCCGCCAGCATCTCGAAATAGTCGTGAATGCGCTGCAACTCCACTTGCACGTCCAGCGATTCGCGCTGCAAGGCCAGTTGGGCGTTGTCCACGCGGGCGAGGAACAGCGTGTTGTCGATCATGCGCGCCAGCCGCTCGTATTCTTCCAGGTTGGAGGCCAGCAGTTGCTGGTACTCCTCCGCCGAACGTGTATTCGATAGCGCGACCTGCGTTTCCAGCATCAGCGTATTGAGCGGGGTACGCATATCATGCGCCAGATCGGCGGCAAAGCCGGACAGGCGCTGCACGCCATCTTCCAATCGATTCAGCATGGCGTTGAACGCCTCGCCCATTTCGCGCAATTCAATCGGCGCATCCTGCACCGACAAGCGCGTGTTCATGCGGCTGGTGCTGATGTCATTGGCCTTGGCGATCACGCTGCGCAGCCGGCGCATGCTGTGGCGCACCACCGCGTAGCCGAGCAAGGTCGCCAGCAGTGCGCCGCCGCATAGCGCCATCAGCAAATCCACCGCGTAGGCGCGCAGTAGTTTAAGCCGGTCGGAGCGCTCGCGCGCCAGCGTCACTTGTACCGGATCCACGCCGCCCACGGTTGCCGTCGCGCGCACCATACGGCCGATGCCCACGGCGGGCTGCCAGTCGTGGATATCATCAAGAGTCAGCGGCCGCCCGGCGGGCACGCTATCCACGTGCGGCAGCGGGCGTGACGTGACCGAGGTTTGCACCAGCGCCTTGCCATCTGGCGCGTTCACCTTGAGCATAAAGTCATTGTGGCCGAACAGCGTGTCGGTCAGCGGCTTGCTGTCCTGCGCTATGGCAGCCAGCGACGGCAGCTCCGCCAGGATATGGCGGATCTGATCCACCTTGGCGATCAGCTCAACGTCGTCGCGATGCGCCATTTGCCGTTGCAGCGTGGCGTACAAGTAGGCGCCGACGGCGAGGAAGGACGCCACCGACACCGCCGACAGCAGCAGCGCCACGCGCAGCGTCAGCGACAGCGGGCGGCGCATCAGGAGCGCTCCTCCAGCAGATAGCCCATGCCGCGCACCGTCTGCACCAGCTTAAGCGGGAACGGATCGTCCACCTTGGCGCGCAGGCGGCGGATCGCCACGTCCACCACGTTGGTGTCCGAATCAAAATTCATATCCCAGACCATGGAGGCGATCTGGGTGCGCGACAGCACCTCGCCCTGGCGCTTGGCCAGCAGGTGCAGCAGCGCGAACTCCTTGGCCGTGAGATCGATGCGCTGGCCGCCGCGCGTCACGCGCCGCCGCAGCACATCGATTTCCAGGTCGGCCACGCGGATCACTTCCGCCTCGCGCACCGGCCCGCGCCGCATCAGCGTCTTGATGCGGGCCAGCAGTTCGGCAAAGGCAAACGGCTTGACCAGGTAATCGTCCGCGCCCAGTTCCAGCCCTTTGACGCGGTCGACCACATCGTCGCGCGCGGTCAGGAACAGCACCGGCGTTTCCTTGCGTTCGCGCAGGCGGCTGATCACCGTCCAGCCATCCATCTGCGGCAGCATCACGTCCAGCACGATCAATTCGTAATCGTGTTCCAGCGCCAGCGCGAGGCCGTCGACGCCATTGCGCGCCAGATCCGCCACGTAGCCGGATTCGTGCAGGCCCTTGACCAGATAGTCGCCTGCCTTCGGTTCGTCTTCAACAATCAGTATTTTCATGATGCGCTCATTGTCGGCTTTTTAGCTGGCCGCAGGGATTACAAATCTGTCATCTGGACGTCATCTTCTTGTCAGTGCCCGCTCCTTAGACTGGCTACATCTTCACTCAACCACGAAAGGAAGCATCATGTTTAAAGCACTGCGCACCACCATTATCGCTACCGCCATTGCCGCTGCGGCTATATCCGCCGGCGCCGCTTACGCCTCGGTCAATCCGCAGCCGCAGTTCGGCATGGCCAGCGCCGCCGCCAACGCCGACCGCCAGATCACCATCAACGCCGATACCAAGTGGGTCAACGTCAACAACGGCGACACTGTCACCTTCGACATCAACGGCAAGCGCTTCACCTGGCATTTTGACACGTTGCACAGCGAAGAAGCCTTCGACCTGTCGAAAATCGCGCCGGAAGGCATCAACACCGGCATGGTGACCGTCTACGTCGCCAGCAACCCGCTGTACCGCGGCTAAGCCAATGCGCCCGGCGATCATCGCCTGCCTCGCCATCCTGCCGCTGATGGCGGCAGGGGCGCAAGCGCAGGAACACCATCACCACGGCGGCGCGGACAGCATGGCCGCGCCGCCGCCCCCCTTCGTCGCCAGCAGCACCAAGCCATTCAGCGCGCTGATGGACGACGCCATGGCCGTCATGGACGCAGGCATGCAGCAAGCGCCCATGAACGGCATCGCGGAGCACGACTTTGTCACCATGATGATGCCCCACCATCAGGGCGCTGTCGATATGGCCAAAGCCGTGCTGCTGCACACGCAGGATCCAGAGATCCGCAACCTGGCGCTGGGCATCATCGCCGAGCAGCAGAACGAGATCAACGTCATGCAGGCCTGGCTGCAACGCCACTCTTCCAAGGAGACCACCAAATGAAACAACTCGCACTGGCTGCGGGCGCGGCACTGTGCTGCGCCTGCGCCGTCGCCGCCACCTCGCCGCTGGATCGTGTTTATACGGCGGATCAGAATACCAACACCATCTCCGTCTTCAGCCCCGCCAGCAACACGCTGCTGGGCCAGATCAAGCTGGGAAATGCACGGCCGGATGTGCTGTCGCCGCTGTACCGTGGCGAGATCAATGTCCATGGCCTTGGCTTCTCGCCGGATCACAAGACCCTGATCGCCATTTCCAACGGCTCCAACTCGGTGACGTTTATCGACACCGCCACCAACAAGGTCAAAGGCAAGACCTATATCGGCCGCTCGCCGCACGAGGGCTTCTTTACCGCTGACGGCAAAGAGGTCTGGGTAGTGGTGCGCGGCGAGGACTATATCTCGGTCATCGATCCGGTCACGTTCAAGGAGACGCGCCGCATCCAGACCGACCTTGGCCCGGGCATGGTGCAGTTCCACCCGGATGGCAAGCTGGCGTTTGCCGTTTCCAGCTTTACGCCGACGGTTGACATTATCGATGTCGCTACGCATACCATCATCAAGCGCATCAGCGTGGTCAGCCCGTTCTCGCCCTTCCTGCAGTTCACGCCCGACTTCAGCGAAATCTGGATGACGCATAAGGATGTGGGCAAGGTCACGCGCATCAGCACCAAGACGCTGGAAGTCACCGGCGTGATCGACACCGGCTTTATCACCAACCATCTGGCCTTTGCCAAGGTGGGCGGCGAGGTGCGCGCCTACGTGACGGTGGGCGGCGAGAATGCGGTCAAGGTCTACAGCACCGGTAAGGAAGCCAGGCTGCTGGCGACCATCGCCAGCGGCGCGCTGCCGCACGGCGCGTGGACGTCGGACGATAATACGCGCGTCTACATCGGCCTGGAAAACGGCGACGGTGTGCAGGTGATCGATACCGCCACCAATAAAATCGTCGCTACCATGGGCGGCGGGCAAGCGCCGCAAGCGCTGGTCTACCTGTCCAACGTGGCGGCCAGCGCCGACGACCGCGCCAACCTGGCGCCGCGCGTGAATCAGGATGCGCACAACATCCAGCTCAAGCCAAGCGGCACCGGCGGCAAGGGCTTCATGGTGGTGCGTAACCTCGGCGTGGTGGATGCCATCGAAGCCTTCCTGTACCAGCTGAAGCCGGATACGCAGTACGACATCTACATCAGCAGTCAGGCCGCACCGATCGGCAGCTTCCGCACCAACGCCATGGGCATGGCCAATGGCACCATGATCGGCCCGGTGCGCGCGGCGGCAGCCAACGATAATGCCGCCAGCCCCGCCACCATTTCGGTGAAGGAAGCTGGCGGCGGCGCGGTGCTGGTTGGTGCTCCTTAACCCGCACTGCCATGTGGGGTCTGACCCCGTACGGGGTCAGACCCCTAAGTGGTACGGCTGGCGTATCGCTTAAGGTTGCGGGGTTTTATTTGGCGGCTTCGAGAATCAATGCGGTAATTTCGTCGGCGTGAGAAATCATCGACAAATGGCTCGATGGCAGTTCGATGGTTGTTGCCCCCATGCGCTTGGCCAGGAAGCGCTCCAGTTCCGGCGAGGTGGTGCGGTCGTTGGTCGACACCGCGTAGTAGGTCGGCTTGACCTTCCACGCGGCCTGCGTGGTGCGGCCGCTGAACAGGGTCTGCGAAATGCGGCCTTGGCCTGCATACAGCACGCGCGCCTGGGCCGGATCCAGATCGCCGGCGAAATCGCGCACAAACGCTTCTTCGCTCAACTGCGCGAAACCGTCCGGGGTCTTGACCAGGCCCTTGCTGGCTGGCGGCGCCGGGAACTTGGCGGCCAGCGCGGTGTAATCCTCGCCCGCATCCGGCGCGCGCGCCGCCACGTAGACCAAGGCCTTCACTTTCGGATCGGTGCCGGTTTCGCTAATCACGGTGCCGGCCCACGAGTGGCCGACCAAAATCGTCGGGCCATCCTGCTGCGCCAGCGCGCGGCGGGTGGCTTCGGCGTCGTCGGCCAGCGAGGTCAGCGGGTTCTGCACCGAGGTCACGTGCTTGCCGGCTTTCTGCAAGCGAGCGATCACTTCATTCCAGCCCGAGCCATCGGCGTACGCGCCATGGACTAAAACGATATTATTGACAGCTGCCGAAGCAGCACCGGAAAAGACCGCCGCGAATACGCCGGCAAGTAACAGCTTGTTCATGATGATTTCCTTGTGGGTTGATGATGTGCCCAGTATAGAAACCGCCCGCTGACCGCAACATGACGCGCGGATTACAAACAGATTACAGCCGCGCCGATACACCTTGATACATGCCAGAAACAATTCTTAAGTCAGCCATAACCATTAACCAGATAGAATAATTCACTAATGTAGCATTCCTCGCGCCGCGACTCCGCCGCAACCTGTCTCAGGGAGTAACCTTTGTTAATTGATATCGTCCGTGTGGCGCTTCGGCGCCCCTATACATTTGTGGTCATGGCCTTGCTGCTGCTGATCGCCGGCCCGTTGGCGGCGCTGCGCACGCCGACCGACATCTTCCCCGACATTAAGATCCCGGTGATCGCGGTGGCGTGGCAGTACACCGGCCAGCCGCCCGACCAGATGGCCGGCCGCATCTCGACCCAGTTCCAGCGCGCGCTGACCACCACGGTCAACGACATTGAACACATCGAGGCCAACAACTACACCGGCGTCAGCATCGTCAAGATCTTCTTCCAGCCGGGCGTCAACGTGGCGGTGGCCAACGCGCAGGTGACGGCGATCTCGCAGTCGCTGCTTAAGCAAATGCCAGCCGGTATTACCCCGCCGCTGATCCTGAACTACAACGCCGCCACCGTGCCGATCTTGCAGGTAGCCTTGTCCGGCAAGGGCTTGTCCGAACAGCAGCTGTCCGACCTTGGCACCAACACGGTGCGTACGCCGCTGGTCAGCGTGCCGGGCGCGGCGATCCCGCTGCCGTACGGCGGCAAGCAGCGCCAGGTGCAGATCGACGTCGATCCAGCCTTGCTGCAAGCACGCGGCCTGTCGGCGCAAGACATCGCCAACGCATTGGCGGCGCAAAACGTGCTGACCCCGGTCGGCACACAGAAAATCGATACGCTTGAATACACCATCCAATTGAACAGCGCACCGTCGGCAATTGCCGATCTGGCGCGCCTGCCCGTGAAAGTGGTCAACGGCGCCACCATCTACCTTGGCGATATCGCCAACGTCCACGACGGCAACGCGCCGCAAACCAATGTGGTGCACGTGGACGGCAGCCGTTCGGTGCTGATGTCGGTGCTGAAAAACGGCTCGGCCTCCACGCTGGACATCGTCGACGGCATCCGCGCCAAGATCGACACGCTGAAAGCCGGCTGGCCGGACGCCCTGAAAGTTACGCCGATCAACGACCAATCCGTGTTTGTGCGCGCCGCCATTAAAGGCGTGGCCTCCGAAGGCGTGATCGCCGCTGCGCTGACCAGCTTGATGATTCTGCTGTTCCTCGGCAGCTGGCGCTCGACCATCATCATTGCGGTGTCGATCCCGCTGTCGATTCTCGGCTCCATCATCGCCTTGTCGGCGATCGGCGAATCGCTCAACCTGATGACGCTGGGCGGCCTGGCGCTGGCAGTCGGCATCCTGGTCGACGATGCCACCGTGACCATTGAAAACATCAACTGGCACCTTGAGCACGGCAAGCCGGTGGAAACCGCGATCCTCGACGGCGCGGCGCAGATCACCACGCCAGCCTTCGTGTCGCTGCTGTGTATCTGTATCGTATTCGTGCCGATGTTCTTCCTGGACGGCGTGTCGCGCTTCCTGTTCGTGCCGATGGCCGAAGCGGTGATCTTCGCCATGATCTGCTCGTTCATCCTGTCGCGTACCCTGGTGCCGACCATGGCCAACTACCTGCTGAAACCGCACGACACCGGCGAGGGCCATGCCCATGGCCACGGCGGCCACGGCACGCCTGCGCCGTCGGGCAATCCGCTGGTGCGTTTCCAGCGCGCTTTCGAAGCCCGCTTCGAGCGCCTGCGCGCCGGCTACTCGGGCATCCTGGAATCGGCCGTTGCTAACCGCCGCAAGTTCATCATCGGCTTCATGCTGGTGGTGCTGGCGTCGTTCTCGATGGTGCCGTTCCTGGGCAGTAACTTCTTCCCGTCGGTGGACTCGGGCCAGGTGCTGATCCACGTGCGCGTGCCGGTCGGCACCCGTATCGAGGAAACCGCGGCGCGCTTTGCCCGCATCGAGCAAGCGATCCGGCGCGTGATTCCGGCCGAGGAAATCGTCACCCTGACCGACAACATCGGCATGCCGGCCAGCTCGATCAACGTCACCTACAACAACACCGGCATGATGGGCACGCAGGACGGCGACTTCCAGATCGCCCTCAGCGAGGAACACCAGCCGACCGCCGAGTACGTGCGCAAGCTGCGCAAGGTGCTGCCGGAAGAATTCCCGGACACCACCTTCTCGTTCCCGCCGGCCGACATCGTCTCGCAGATTCTGAACTTCGGTTCGCCCGCGCCGATTGACGTACAGATTCGCGGCGCCAAGATCGGCGACAACTACGTCTACGCCGAGAAGCTGCTGAAACGCCTGCGCGCCATTCCGGGCGTGGCCGATGCGCGCATCCAGCAATCGAACAAGGCGCCGGTGTTTAACGTTGACGTAGACCGCACCCAGGCGCAGCAACTGGGCCTGACCACGCGCGACATCACCAACAGCATGGTGGTCAACCTGGCCGGTTCCTCGCAGGTGGCGCCGACCTTCTGGCTCAATCCAGCCAACGGCGTCAGCTACCCGATCGTGATGCAAACGCCGCAGCCGCAACTGGACTCACTGTCGGCATTGGCCAATCTGCCGGTCGGTAACGGCGCGACCACCGGCACCGCAACGCTGGGCGGCGTGGCGCGCTTCGAGCGCAGCACCGCGTCGGCGCTGATCAGCCAGTACGACATCCAGCCGATGGTGCAGATCTACGCCACCACGCAAGACCGCGACCTCGGCGCCGTCGCCAAGGACATCAACAAGGTGCTGGAAGAAACCAAGGCCGAGCTGCCGAAAGGCTCGACCGTGCAGATGCTGGGCCAAGTGAAAACCATGGATCGCGCCTTTGCCGGCCTGCTGTTTGGCCTGCTCGGCGCGGTGGTACTGATCTACCTGCTGATCGTGGTGAACTTCCAGTCGTGGCTCGATCCAGCGGTGATCGTGTCGGCGCTGCCCGCCGCGCTGGCCGGCATCGTCTGGATGCTGTTTGCCACCAACACGACCTTGTCGGTGCCGGCGCTGACCGGTGCCATCATGTGCATGGGTGTGGCTACCGCCAACTCGGTGCTGGTGATTTCCTTCGCCCGCGAACGCCTCGATGAATTGGGCGATGCGACTGCCGCTGCGCTGGAGGCCGGCTCCGTGCGCTTCCGTCCGGTGCTGATGACCGCCCTGTCCATGATCATCGGCATGCTGCCGATGGCGCTGGGCCTCGGCGACGGCGGCGAACAAAATGCGCCGCTGGGCCGCGCCGTGATCGGCGGCCTGATCTTCGCGACTACCGCTACCCTGCTGTTCGTGCCGGTCGTGTTCAGCCTCGTGCACAAGAAACACGCGCCTAAAACCAAGTCCAACGACCAACCTCTTCCTGGAGCACCTGCTCATGCCATCTAATACCATTCGCAAGGGCCACAAACCGCTGGCCGTAGGACTCATCGTCATTGCCGTCGCGCTGGTCGCGGCCGGTGTGATGAGCCGCCGTTCGCTCGCCGGACAAATCAAGGAAGCCAGCACGCCGGTGATTCCGGTGGTGAGCGTACTGGCCGCCGGCCAGGCGACCGGCGCCTCGCTGGAACTGCCGGCCCGCATCGAACCATGGGCGCGCGCGCCGATCTACGCCCGCGTCAGCGGCTACCTGAAAAACTGGAATGTCGACATCGGCGCGCCGGTGAAATCGGGCCAGACGCTGGCCGATATCGAAACCCCGGATCTCGACCAGCAACTGCTGCAAGCGAAAGCCGAACTGGCCACCGCGCGCAGCAACCTGACGCTGGCCAGCAGCACCGCCAAGCGCTGGCAAGGCTTGCTGGCGGCGGACGCCGTCTCGCATCAAGAGGCCGATGAGAAAGCCGGCGATCTGGCAGCCAAGCAATCGGCCGTCAACGCCATGCAAGCCAACGTCGACCGCGTGCAGGCGCTGCAGCGCTACACACGCCTGGTGGCGCCGTTTGACGGTGTAGTCACTGCGCGCAACACCGATGTCGGCGCGCTGATTAACGTCGGCGGCGCCGTCGGCAGCGAGTTGTTCGTGGTGTCCGACATCAGCCGCTTGCGCGTCTACGTCAACGTGCCGCAGCGCCAGGTGGCTGCCATCAAGGTCGGCGACAAGGCCGAGTTGAGCGTGCCTGAACGTCCGGGCAAGACCTTCACCGCCACCGTGCAATCGCTGTCGCAGGCCATCAACGCCAGCTCCGGCGCCATGCTGGTGCAGCTGACCGTGCAAAACGATAACCGCGAACTGCTGCCGGGCGGCTACGCGTCGATTCACTTCGACTCGCCGCTGAGCAGCAATGCGCTGAGCATCCCGCCGAGCGCGCTGATCTTCAACAAGGCCGGCACCCAAGTGGCAACGCTGGGCAAGGACAACCGCGTGGTGCTCAAGCAGATTACCGTCAGCCGCGACCTGGGCAATGTGCTCGAAGTCTCGTCCGGCATCGACCGCAATGACCAGGTCATCGCCAATCCGCCGGACGGCGTGGCCACCGGCGACGTGGTGCGCGTGGCCGCCGCCAACAACGCAAAGGCCAAGCTGTGAAGATCCTTTACGCTACTACCCTGGCACTGGCCCTTGCCGCTTGCGCGCAAGCGCCGGTGCAGCAGCCGCCGGCAGTGCCGATGGCTGACAGCTTCCGCGAGATTCCCGCCGGCTGGGCCGACGCCAACGCCAAAGCGCCGCTGCTGCCGGCCGAATGGTGGACCATGTACCAGGATCCGCAGTTGAATCAGCTGGAACAGCAGCTGATCGCCAACAGCCCGGACTTGGCCAGCGCCCTCGCCCGCTACAAGCAGGCGCAAGCCGCCACCGGCGTGCTGCGCGCGGCCGAATCGCCAACGCTGGGCGCCTCGCTGAACGGCCAGCGCATCCGCCAGTCCGACCTCAAGCCGCTGCGCGGCGCGACCTCGCCGTCGGAGTACAACAGCGGCACGCTGCAATTCGACCTTGGCTACGAAGTAGACCTGTGGGGCCGCATCAGCAAGCAAGTGAGCGCCGGCGTGGCGCAGGAACGCGCCGCCAATGCCGACCTGGCTGCGGCGCGCTTGTCGCTGCAAATCCAGTTGGCCGACACGCTGCTGGCCCTGCGCGGCGCCGATGCCGACATCAAGCTGCTGCGCGACACCGAGGCCGCCTACCAACGCCAAGCCGATCTCGTAACCCAGCGCCACGACGGCGGCACCGCCTCCGGCCTGGATCTCGCCCGCGCGCAAACCCAACTGGAATCGACGCGCTCCCTGCTGCGCCAGCGCCAGGCGCAGCGCAGCGTGCAGGAACACGCGATTGCGGCGCTGGTGGGCGCCAGCGCTTCCAGCTTCAAAGTCGAAACGACCGACGCCAGCTTCACCACGCCGGCGCTGCCGGTCGGCGTGCCGTCGCTGCTGCTGCAACGCCGTCCCGACATCGCCGCCGCTGCGCTGCGCGTGGCGGCCGCCAGCGACCAGGTTGGCGTGGCGCGCACGGCGCTATTCCCTTCGCTGAACCTGGGTACCAGCGCCGGCCTGCAAAGCAGCGACTTTGGCCGCTTTGCGCAAGCGTCCAACCTGTTCTGGGCAGTCGGCCCGACCTTGGCTGTGAGCCTGCTCGACGGCGGCCGCCGCAAAGCGCAAATCGCCGGTGCGGAAGCGGTGCTGGACGAAGCCGGCCAGCGCTACCGCTCGGTGGTGCTGACCGCCTTCCAGCAAGTGGAAGACCAGCTCGCCCTGCTCAACAACTACGACGAGGCGGCCAGGTTCGACCACCAGGCCGCAGAAGCGGCGGGCCGCGCACTCGACCTGGCCAAGAAGCGCTACGACCAGGGCGCCGCCAGCTATCTCGAAGTAGTGACCGCGCAAACGGCCTACCTGCAATCGCGCCGCAGCGAACTTGACCTGTCCACGCGCTACCGCCAGGCCGGCGTGCAGCTGGTGAAAGCCATCGGCGGCGGCTGGTCAGCGGTACAGGCAGAGCCGGCCACATAGCGCTACAATGGAAAGGTCTGCGTTGATTAATGAAGGAGCATGTGATGGGTGACAAAGCAATCAAGATCGACATCGGCCTTTCCGACGAAAGCCGCGCCACTATCGCAGCAGGCCTGTCCGGCCTGCTCGCCGATAGCTACACGCTGTACCTGATGACCCACAACTTCCACTGGAACGTGAAGGGGCCGATGTTCAACTCCCTGCACCAGATGTTTATGACCCAGTACACCGAGCAGTGGGCGGCGCTGGATCAGATCGCCGAACGCATCCGCGCGCTGGGCTACCCGGCGCCGGGCACCTACGCCCAGTTCGTCAAGCTGGCGACCATCAAGGAAATCGAAGGCGTGCCGGCGGCGCTGGACATGGTGCGTCACCTGGTGGCGGCGCAGGAAGCGACGGCCCGCACCGCGCGCAAGCTGCTGCCGGTAGTGGACGAAGCCGACGATCAGCCAACCGCCGACTTGCTCACGCAACGTCTCGACGTCCACGAAAAAACCGCGTGGATGCTGCGTAGCCTGCTGGAAGAGTAATCAAGCGTCCGCATTGCGATACATGCGGCATTCGGCGGCCAGCGCCAGCAGATTGGGATCACGCTCGCGGTTTTTCGCAAACAGCAGCGTGACCCGCTGGCAACTGGCGTAACGTGCCGCCAGCGGCAACAGCTGCATGCGCGGGCTGAAATCAGCCACGCGTCCCGGTAACAGGCTGTAGCCCAAGCCGCCGCTCACCAGGTTAATCAGCGAGAAAATGTCGCCGACCGAGACGGCGATGTCGGGCTGGTATCCGGCCACCGCAAAGGCGTGGTCGAAGCTGTCCGCTGTGGCAAAGCCATCGGCCAGCCGCACAAATTTTTCCCCGCGCAGTTCTTCCAGATCGATGCTATCCCTTCCGGCATAGGCCGAAGGTATCGCTGCGGCCAGATACAGGTCATCATCAAACAGCGGCACCGCCTGCAGATCCGCATGCTGGAAATCCGGCGGCAGGCCGACCACGGCGGCGTCCAGGCGGCCATCGGTCAAGCCCTGGAATAGCTCGCGGTTGGAACCCATGGTCAGGTCAATGTGCAGATCCGGCTTGCGCAGGCTCAGCCCGGTCATCAGGCGCGGGATGCAGCGCAGCGTCAGCGAATACAGCGAGCCCATTTTCAGGCGGTCGGCAGCGAAACCGGCCACTTCGCGCGCCTTGCGCACGCCCTTGTCGACTTCGCCCAAAGCACGCTGCGCATAATTGGCAAACGCAAAAGCGGCCGGCAGCGGCACCAGGTTGCGGCCCTCGCGCTTGAACAGCGGGCAGCGCAAGCCCTCCTCCAGCGAATGCAGCGAGCGGTGCACGCTGACCACGCTCTGTCCCAGCATTTCGGACGCGCGTGCGAGGTTGTTGACCTCCATGAAGGTCAACAGCACTTCCAGCTTCTTCAGCGTGATCACGTCGTCGATCATCATGATGTGGGAATCATAGCGCTTTCATTACTCTGAGAGTAAACATCCGCCACTGAACTGCATTGTTTGTGGTATCGCCAACGCATACGCTGGTATCACCTTCTTCACTGACCGAGAGAACGTCATGAAATGGTTGCTGATCTCCCTCATGGCCTTGACCGCCAACGCATGCGCCACAACCCTGCGCACCGCCGCCCAAACCGAGGCGGAACCGAAGTTTATCGCCGGTGATCACTACGGCGAACCGGTCGTTCAAGGCTTGTGCATTGATATTTTTCGCGCCATCGAGAAAACCGATAGCGGCTTGCTATTCAGCGGTGACCAAGGCTGGAGCCCGTCGGCGCGGATCGACGCCAACCTCAACGCCGGCCTGCTCGATGTCGCCTGCGGCATGACCAAAACAGCGGAGCGGCAGGATCGGCAGCTGCTGGAACCGGCCCTGTTCAGCTTGCAGTACGTGCTGTTGGCGCGCGCTGACGATACAGTGGCCGTATCGCGCTGGCAGGACATCATCCAGATGGGAGGCGAAAACGTGGTGCTGTCGGTGAATGGCACCGGCCCGAGCCGCCAACTCAGCACCATACCAGCGCTAAGGGTGGACGCCGGCTCGGCCAGTGTGCGGCAAAATCTTCACAAGCTGATGATCGGGCGCGGGCGGTTTTTCTACTACCGCTCGCCCGCCAACCATCCGCTGATCCGCGAATACTGCGCACATCGCCAAATCCGCGTGCTGCCCGGCGTGATGCGGCAGGCGCAGGCTTATATGCTGGTCGGCCCACACGTGCCGCCTGCCATCCAGCAGCGCCTGTCGGCGGCGCTGCGCAAGCTGAAAGACAGCGGCGAGCTCGATCACCTGGCGAAAAAATGGCAGGTCGCCGGCAGCGGCGAGTTCTGCCAGCTTTAATCGCAGCGCCTTAGAACTCTTCCCACTCGTCGTTGCGGTCGGCCGCCGGCGCCTTGGGCGCGGGCCGCGCTGCGGCGGGACGTGCAGCTGGCTTGGCTGCGGGACGGGCGGCCGGCTTGGCGGCTGGTTTGGCGGCCAGCTTCAGCGCCGGCTGTGCTGCCGG
>NZ_WWCK01000029.1 GCF_009857435.1 Duganella rivi | reverse complement strand
TACCAGAAGTAGGTAGCTTAACCGTAAGGAGGGCGCTTACCACGGTAGGATTCGTGACTGGGGTGAAGTCGTAACAAGGTAGCCGTATCGGAAGGTGCGGCTGGATCACCTCCTTTCTAGAGTTTGCAGAGTTCTTCGGAACTATGCCAAGTGCTCACACTTATCTGCTGTAACGTTCTTTAACAATCTGGAAGAAGTAAAGTTTTATTTAAGCGTGTGAGAAATCACACACTTAGGGTAGTAAAACTCATCATCACAAGTAGTAAATGCTTA
>NZ_WWCK01000028.1 GCF_009857435.1 Duganella rivi | reverse complement strand
ACAGTCTTACAAAACCGCCTGCGCACGCTTTACGCCCAGTAATTCCGATTAACGCTTGCACCCTACGTATTACCGCGGCTGCTGGCACGTAGTTAGCCGGTGCTTATTCTTCAGGTACCGTCATGAGGCGCAGATATTAGCCGCACCCTTTTCTTCCCTGACAAAAGAGCTTTACAACCCGAAGGCCTTCTTCACTCACGCGGCATTGCTGGATCAGGGTTGCCCCCATTGTCCAAAATTCCCCACTGCTGCCTCCCGTAGGAGTCTGGACCG
>NZ_WWCK01000027.1 GCF_009857435.1 Duganella rivi | reverse complement strand
ACGGCAGCACGGAGCTTGCTCTGGTGGCGAGTGGCGAACGGGTGAGTAATATATCGGAACGTACCCAAGAGTGGGGGATAACGTAGCGAAAGTTACGCTAATACCGCATACGATCTATGGATGAAAGTGGGGGATCGCAAGACCTCATGCTCCTGGAGCGGCCGATATCTGATTAGCTAGTTGGTGGGGTAAAGGCCCACCAAGGCAACGATCAGTAGCTGGTCTGAGAGGACGACCAGCCACACTGGAACTGAGACACGGTCCAGACTCCTAC
>NZ_WWCK01000026.1 GCF_009857435.1 Duganella rivi | reverse complement strand
CACTGGTTGCAGCACTATCATCGGCGTAGAGTCGTTTCACGGTCCTGTTCGGGATGGGAAGGGGTGGGACCGACTTACTATGGTCATCAAGCTTTGACTTGTATGCTGCGCAGCCCCTTGTTGGGCTGCGCAGCGAATCTGGGAGAAGTAAAGTTTGGGGTATTAACTCATCAAGAGTAAATGCGTATAACCGTCAAGGTTATAGGGACAAGCCGTACGGGCAATTAGTATCAGTTAGCTTAATGCATTACTGCACTTCCACACCTGACCTATCAACGTCC
>NZ_WWCK01000025.1 GCF_009857435.1 Duganella rivi | reverse complement strand
TTGATAACGCGGGGGTCGTTGGTTCGAGCCCAACCAGACCCACCAAGATTTGGGGGATTAGCTCAGCTGGGAGAGCACCTGCTTTGCAAGCAGGGGGTCGTCGGTTCGATCCCGTCATCCTCCACCACTTACCTGTTTTTACGTAAGCACTAAGATATTTAGGTAAAAGCAGTACCGTTCTTTAACAATCTGGAAGAAGTAAAGTTTTATTTAAGCGTGTGAGAAATCACACACTTAGGGTAGTAAAACTCATCATCACAAGTAGTAAATGCTTAGAACTATAG
>NZ_WWCK01000024.1 GCF_009857435.1 Duganella rivi | reverse complement strand
TGCAAGTCGAACGGCAGCACGGAGCTTGCTCTGGTGGCGAGTGGCGAACGGGTGAGTAATATATCGGAACGTACCCAAGAGTGGGGGATAACGTAGCGAAAGTTACGCTAATACCGCATACGATCTAAGGATGAAAGCAGGGGATCGCAAGACCTTGTGCTCCTGGAGCGGCCGATATCTGATTAGCTAGTTGGTGGGGTAAAGGCCCACCAAGGCAACGATCAGTAGCTGGTCTGAGAGGACGACCAGCCACACTGGAACTGAGACACGGTCCAGACTCCTAC
>NZ_WWCK01000023.1 GCF_009857435.1 Duganella rivi | reverse complement strand
TGGTGGAGGATGACGGGATCGAACCGACGACCCCCTGCTTGCAAAGCAGGTGCTCTCCCAGCTGAGCTAATCCCCCAAATCTTGGTGGGTCTGGTTGGGCTCGAACCAACGACCCCCGCGTTATCAACACGGTGCTCTAACCAGCTGAGCTACAGACCCTATGCTGTTCTCTATCTCGTTACAGTCGATAAGTGTGAGCGCTTAATGAGCAAACTCTAGAAAGGAGGTGATCCAGCCGCACCTTCCGATACGGCTACCTTGTTACGACTTCACCCCAGTCACGAATCCTACCGTGGTAAGCGCCCTCCTTGCGGTTAAGCTACCTACTTCT
>NZ_WWCK01000022.1 GCF_009857435.1 Duganella rivi | reverse complement strand
TCCCTATAACCTTGACGGCTATAGCTCTAAGCATTTACTACTTGTGATGATGAGTTTTACTACCCTAAGTGTGTGATTTCTCACACGCTTAAATAAAACTTTACTTCTTCCAGATTGTTAAAGAACGTTACAGCAGATAAGTGTGAGCACTTGGTGTGCAAACTCTAGAAAGGAGGTGATCCAGCCGCACCTTCCGATACGGCTACCTTGTTACGACTTCACCCCAGTCACGAATCCTACCGTGGTAAGCGCCCTCCTTGCGGTTAAGCTACCTACTTCTGGTAAAACCCGCTCCCATGGTGTGACGGGCGGTGTGTACAAGACCCGGGAACGTATTCACCGCGACATGCTGATCCGCGATTACTAGCGATTCCAACTTCACGTAGT
>NZ_WWCK01000021.1 GCF_009857435.1 Duganella rivi | reverse complement strand
TTCCCGGAGCCTTGAGCTCCTTGAAGGGTCGTTCGAGACCAGGACGTTGATAGGTCAGGTGTGGAAGTGCAGTAATGCATTAAGCTAACTGATACTAATTGCCCGTACGGCTTGTCCCTATAACCTTAGCAGGTTATAGATTAAGAATCGTTGCGTTGATTCTCTTCATTACCCAAAACAATTACTTGATAAACGGTATAAATCGTTTATAATACTGTCTTCCAGATTTCATGGCAGCGCGGAGAAAGACGCGATGCTAGTACAAGTTAAAGCTTGATGACCATAGTAAGTCGGTCCCACCCCTTCCCATCCCGAACAGGACCGTGAAACGACTCTACGCCGATGATAGTGCTGCAACCAGTGTGAAAGTAGGTTATCGTCAAGCTAGTTATTTA
>NZ_WWCK01000020.1 GCF_009857435.1 Duganella rivi | reverse complement strand
TTGATAACGCGGGGGTCGTTGGTTCGAGCCCAACCAGACCCACCAAGATTTGGGGGATTAGCTCAGCTGGGAGAGCACCTGCTTTGCAAGCAGGGGGTCGTCGGTTCGATCCCGTCATCCTCCACCAAATGCCTTTACGAATAACAGACTTATTCGTAAGTGTAGTTCTCGTTCTTTAAAAATCTGGAAGAAGTAAGTAATTGTTATGATCCAAATGAGAAATCGTTTGGATGGGTAATGATTGTAGAAATCAACAAACATGCAACAATTCTTATTCCTATAAACGCTTTCTGTTAGTCGCAGAAGCTAACGTTATAGGGACAAGTGAATAAGTGCACATGGCGGATGCCTTGGCGATTACAGGCGATGAAGGACGTAGTAGCTTGCGATAAGCTGCGGGGAGCTAGCAAACAAGCTTTGATCCGCAGATTTCCGAAT
>NZ_WWCK01000001.1 GCF_009857435.1 Duganella rivi | reverse complement strand
TTCCCGGAGCCTTGAGCTCCTTGAAGGGTCGTTCGAGACCAGGACGTTGATAGGTCAGGTGTGGAAGTGCAGTAATGCATTAAGCTAACTGATACTAATTGCCCGTACGGCTTGTCCCTATAACCTTGACGGTTATACGCATTTACTCTTGATGAGTTAATACCCCAACTTTACTTCTCCCAGATTCGCTGCGTAGCCCAATAAGGGGCTGCGCAGCATACAAGTCAAAGCTTGATGACCATAGTAAGTCGGTCCCACCCCTTCCCATCCCGAACAGGACCGTGAAACGACTCTACGCCGATGATAGTGCTGCAACCAGTGTGAAAGTAGGTTATCGTCAAGCTAGTTATTTAGAAGAAGCCCCGTCCGGATAAAATCCGGCGGGGCTTTTTTGCTTTTGTGCATTAAAATGGCTTGCATATTGGAGATGCAACCTTATGCGCGCTGTTTTTCTCTTCTTGTTGATTTCGGTGGCGCAGGCAGCGCCGCTGTCGCTGCGCTTTGAGCATCTCGGCGTGGAGCAGGGGCTCACGCAAGAGTCGGTTGCCAGCATTATCCAGGACAAGCACGGCTACATGTGGCTCGGCACGCAGGCCGGGCTGAACCGCTACGACGGCTACCGCGTCACCACCTTCAAGAACGATCCCGCTAATCCGCGCAGCCTGCAAGACAATTACGTGCAGGCGCTGTATGAAGACGCCGCCGGCCAGCTGTGGGTCGGCAATAAAGGCGGCCTTGATCGCTATGACCCTGTGACTCAAGGCTTTGTTCACGTGCTGTCCAAGGTGTCCGTGACCGGCATCCTGAGCGATGGCAAGCAGGGCTTGTGGCTGACCACCGGCGAGGGCTTGCAGTATTTCGATATCGCCAAGGGGCAAGTGCGGCTGTTGCGCCACGCCGATGCAGACAGCAATAGCATCAGCGATGATCACGTCGGCGCGCTCGCCTACGACAAGCAGGGCAATCTCTGGATAGGTACTGGACGCGGCCTCGAGATGCTGCCTGCCGGCAGTAATCAATTCCGTCATTTCGGCACGCAGGAACGGCGGCTCGAGAATCACATTTTGTCGCTTTCCATCGGCCCCGATGGCGTGCTGTGGGCCGGCACCGTGCGCGGCGTGCAAGCGTGGCGCTTGAGCGGACAGTCGGCCGAGCGCATGGCGCTGGCATTGCCGCCCGATCTAGCCGAGCTGCGCGTGCCCAAGCTGCTGCATGACCGCGACGGCACGCTCTGGTTCGGCACGTTCACGGAAGGCTTGAAACGGCGCGACCCCAACAGCGGCCGCTACTACAATTACCCGCGCGATACGCAAAGCCGCCACGGTATCAGCGATAACCAGATCAGCGCGCTGTACCAAGACCGCACCGGCACGCTGTGGGTCGGCAATTGGTATGCCGGGGTGGACCGCGTCGACTTGAATAGCGGCGGTTTCGAGCGCTATACCGATTCTCCCGGCGTGCTCCCCAGCATCGGTAGTAACAAGGTGCGCGCGATCACTGGTGCGCCGGACGGCAAGATTTGGCTAGGCGCCGGCACCGGGCTTGCGCTGCTCGATCCCTCGCAGGGCAAGGTGAGTTTTAGCTCGAATGAAGAGCAGCGTCCCGGCGCCATGCCATCCGATCAATTGATGGCGCTGGCGAGTGATCTGCGCGGGCGGCTGTGGGTGGGCTCCATCAGCGGCCTGTCGTGGCGTGATCCTGGCAGCGGCCGATACACGCCGGTGTGGCTGGGTGATGATCCGCAAGCGCGCTCGGTGCAGCGCTTGATGGTCGACCGCGAAGGCGTGATCTGGGTCGGCACGCGCCTGGCGCTGCATCGCATCGATCCGCAGACGCTGCAAATGCAAACCTATCGCGTCGATACCAGCGACCCAGACCGCTTGGCCGGCCGCGTGTATGCGCTACTGGAAGACCAGCGCGGCAATCTATGGGCTGGTACTGAAAACGGTTTGGATCGTTTCGATCCGGCCACCGGCAAGTTTGAACACTACCGCCACGATCCTGCCAAGCGCGACAGTCTGAGTCACAACCGCGTGCACTATCTGTACCAAGATCAGCAGGAACGCATCTGGATCGGCACTGCGGCCGGCTTGTGCATGGCGCGCATGGGCGAAGACGGCAAGCTGCATTTCCGTTTTTATCCGCCCGGCGCTGGCCGCTCGCCGGATCCGATCGGCGCGATACTGGGCGATGAGCAGGGCCGCCTCTGGATCAGCACCACGGCCGGCGTGTCGCTGTTTAATCCCGAGACCGGTGCGTTCAAGAATTACACCTCGAAGGATGGCCTGATTGATGGTTCTTATTTCATCGGCTCCGGCTACCGCGCGCCGGACGGCACATTGTACTTCGGCGGCCTGGAGGGGGTGACGGCATTCCAGCCTGCGCGCATTCACGATAATCCCACAGCCCCGCCGGTGCTGATTACCGATTTTTCCATCTTCAACCAATCGATCTTGAGCAACGGCGGTGCGCGTAGTGATGTACTGGCGCAGGGGCCGATAGACCAAGCCAGGACGCTGGCGCTATCGTATCGCGACGCGGTGTTTTCGTTTGAATTCGCAGGCCTGCATTACGCCGATCCGCAGCGCAACCGCTATGCCTACCAGCTGGAAGGCTTTGACCCGGACTGGGTGACTACCGATGCGGGTAAGCGCTTTGCCACTTATACCAATCTTGATCCAGGCCGCTATGTCTTCCGCGTAAAGGCCGCCAACAAGGATGGTGCGTGGAGCAATCAACCGGTGTCGATAGAAGTGACGATCGCACCGCCGATCTGGAAAACGTGGTGGTTCCGCTTGCTGATGGCGGGGCTGTTGCTGGGCGGCGCGTATCTGCTGTTCCGCATTCGGATTCGCTTGCTGGTTCGGCAGAAGCAGGAGCTGGAGCAGGAAGTCGGCAGCCGCACGCGCGAGCTGGTGGCGCAGAAGGAATTCATCGAACGCGAGAAGGAAAACGTCGAGGCAGCGCATCGCAATATCGCGCTGCTGTCCGATATCGGCCGCCGTATCACTGCCAATCTCGATAGCGAGGCGATTATGTCGCTGCTGTACCAGCAGGTGCACGCGCTGATGGATGCCAGCGTGTTCGGCATCGGCATTTACCGGGCGGAGCAGGAACTGATCGAGTATCCGTTTGCGATGGAGCGCGGCAAGCGCTATACGCCTTACACGCGCAGCATGCGCGAGCCGAATCAGCTGTCGGTGTGGTGCATCAATCACGCGCAGGAAGTGTTCATCAACGACCTGGAGCAGGAGTACCACCGCTATATCGCCAGCCTCGACCTGGTGTCCGGCGCCGATGACATGGGCACGCTGGAAGACGGCTCGTTGCCGACCGAGCCGCGTTCGCTGATCTATGTGCCGATCTCGGTCAGCGGACAAGTGCGCGGCGTGATTACGGTGCACAGCTATCGCGCGCATGCTTACCAGCGCATTGATCTCGACATGCTGACCACGCTCGCATCCTACGTGGCGGTGGCGTTTGCCAATGCGGACTCGTATCGCCAGTTGCAGGACACGCAGCAGCAGCTGGTGGAGCGCGAGAAGCTGGCGGCGCTGGGCTCGCTGGTGGCCGGCGTCGCGCACGAGCTGAATACGCCGATCGGCAACAGCTTGGTGATTGCCAGCACGCTGGAAGACAAGACGACGGAAATTGAATCGCTCAATACCGGCAACACCATGCGGCGCTCCGACCTGCGCAATTTCATCGAAGCGGCGCGTGAGGCATCAACGTTGCTGATGCGCAGCCTGCGCAATGCGGCCGAGCTGGTGAACAGCTTCAAGCAGGTGGCGGTGGATCAGGCCAGCGCCAAGCGGCGCAAGTTTAATCTGCACCAGGCCAGCCACGAGATTGTGATGACGATGAAGAACCAGGTGCGCAAGGCCGGCCATCACATCGTGCTGGAGATGCCGGACGATATCGTGATGGACAGCTTCCCAGGCCCCTACGGACAGGTCATTATCAACCTGATCAACAACGCCTTGCTGCACGCGTTCGAGGGCCGCGAGGGTGGCGAGATCCGCATGTGGGCGGTGCAGCTGGGCGCGGATCGGGTGCGCATCGTGTTCCAGGATGATGGCAGGGGCATCGCGATTGAGCATCAGGCGCGCATCTTCGATCCGTTCTTCACCACCAAGCTGGGGCAGGGCGGTAACGGGCTTGGCTTGAGCATCACCTACAACATCGTGACGTCGCTACTCGATGGCGCGATCCGCGTAGATAGCGCGGTCGGGGTCGGGACGCGCTTCACCATCGACTTGCCGCTGGTGGCGTCCCTGGCCGGGGATTAAATCCCCCAGATGATGTGCTCGTTCTCCGCCTTGGCGGTGCGCAGCATTTCCAGCAGCGGGTAGGCGCGGGCCGAGAAGCCGACGCGCTGTGCTTGCGCGTGTTCCTTGGTCTCGCCTTCTTCCTGTTCGTGGGCGTGAATGTCGTGCTCGACATCGGTCTCTGGGTGTAACTTAGTTTCAGCGACTTCGTGTTCGAGGATGGACAGCGCTTCTGCCGCTTCTGCGGCGGTGATCACGCCGCGCTTAGGGTTCTTGTGCAGCAGGTCGAGAATGCGCTGGGCATGCTCTTGATACATCAAGACTTCAGGGCTGGATTTGGATTTGAAGGCGATTAACATAAGCGTTCTTTCTTGGTTCCGTTGGATAGACTCTATGCCCATGCCTGTAACTTTACAAGATACAACACCGCCGTTCTGGGCGCTGGCGCACATGAATTAAGCATGTTTTAAGCCAGCACGATCGTTTTAATTGAGTTTAAAGGAAGTGAGGAAGGTCTCCACGGGCTCGGCTTCGATGTTGCGGGCGGGGCCGATAACGATCACTTGATAAACTCTTTTTTCTTTGGCAAGAAAGCGCCCAATAAGGCGCATGGCTTGCCCTCTTTCGGTGCCGCTTGCTTCAATCTCAAGTGCGCCGCTGCGGAGCGTCTTGCTGCTGGTGATGGTGGCGCTGATGTTTTTCACCATTGCGGTTTTCATGGCGTCAACGGCGGCCGGTGCCTGTGCCGCGTTTGCCAGCTGGGCGCTGCCGACCGCAAACACGACGCCGTCGATATCGGCGGCGCTCATGGTCATGTTCACGTCCAGTTGGTCGAGCTTGATGCTGCGCGTTTGCGTGGCGGGCTTGGCCGGGAACAGCACGGCGTACGGCGCGTCATTGCTGCGGTAGTCGCGCCAGTCATATTTCGGGCTGCAAGCGCTGAGGGCGAGGGTGAGCAATAACGGCAGTAAGCGTTTCATTTCTTGGCTTTCTTTTTCTTGTCCTCGATGGCTTTCCATTCATCGATGTGATGCTGCTGGCGCAGCACGCGCGACATCGGGTCGATGGTAACCAGTGCGTTCGGCGGCAGTGTCAGTTCGCCTTCACCGTTGCTCATCGCTAGCTTCTCGATGCGGTTGTTGATGCGTACTTCCAGCGGCATCGGGAAGGCGCCGCCGTCTTTCAATTTCCAGCGCAGCTTGAGTTTGTCGGCGCTGCGTTCTTCGATTAGCTCCGGCAGTGCGGCATGATAGAGATAGGCGTCGAAGAACCATTGCAGATCGCGGCCGCTGGCTTCGTTGGCGAACTGGATGAACTCTTTGCTGCTGCTCCAGCGCGGCTGGAAGTTGCCGGGCTGCGGCGTAGCGGTGCCGTAGACCATGCGGCGCGTGGCGATGAAGAACGGTTCGTCGCCGATCAGGTTGCGCAGGGTGTGCAGCACTAGCGCGCCTTTAACGTAGATGTCGAGGCCGGGGCCGCCGCGTTCGTCCTGGTAGATGTCTTCGATGCGCTGGGTTTTGCCGCTGACGATGGGCGCTTTGTTGAGCACCTGCTTGCGAAACTCGAACAGCGCGGTTTGGAATTCCATCTCGCCGCGCTGCGATTCCATGTACAGCGGCTGCATGTAAGAACCGAAGCCTTCGTGCAGCCACATATCATCCCAGTCGGCGTTGGTCATTTGATTGCCGAACCATTCGTGCGACAGCTCGTGGTGCAGCAGCCAGTCGTAGCCGAGCGGCGATTTGACGTAGCCGTTGCCATAGGCGTTGATGGTCTGGTGTTCCATGCCGAGGTGCGGCGTTTCGACCACGCCCATTTTCTCGTCGCCGAACGGGTAAGGGCCGATGCGGTTTTCGAAGAAATCGAGCATGGGCTTGAATTCGGTGAACAGGCCCTGGGCTTGCTTGTCGTGGCCTTTCAAGTACCACA
Source organism: Duganella rivi (assembly GCF_009857435.1). GTDB lineage: Bacteria > Pseudomonadota > Gammaproteobacteria > Burkholderiales > Burkholderiaceae_D > Rugamonas > Rugamonas rivi. Next base: position 977,842 of record NZ_WWCK01000001.1, on the reverse strand, counting down.
TGCGCAACGGGACGGTGTTGCCGTAGCGGCTGGCGTAGTCGGCGGACAGCATTTCGTAGGGGCCGATGTTGAGGGCGACGCCGTAGGTGCTTGGATTCTTGGCGCGCCAGTTGTAGGTGCGCCAGCCGTCTTTTTCTTCCATGCCGGTGGCGACGCCGTTGCCTGCGACTACCAGCGGCGCCGGCACGCTGATGTGCAGGTCGATCAGTTGCGGCTTGCCTTGCGGGTGGTCGATGCAGGGCCAGAATAAATCGCAGCCTTCGCCTTCGACGGTGGTGGCGATCCACGGCTGGCCGTCGGCGGTTTGGCTCCAGGTGAAGCCGCCGTCCCACGGGGCTTTCTTGGCGATGGTCGGCAAGCCGTGATATTGGATGCGTACGGTGGTGCGGGCGCCGGCCGGCAACGGCGTTGGCAAGGTGAGATACAGGCGGCCTTCTGGATTGCTGATGGCGCTGGCAGCGAGCGCGACGCCATCAACGCTGGCGCTGTCGATCGGCAGGTTGCGGTCAAGTTCAACGGCGATGCGGGTCAGCGGTTCTTTTAGTACGAAGGTGAGGGCGGCGTCGCCGCGGATGCTCTTGCTGGCTGGATCGACGCGCAGGGCGAGATCAACCTTTTCAAACGTCACCGCGAGCTGCTCGGGCGCGCGCGGGCTGCCGGAGTTGGCGGTGAAATCGGTTGGCGCGATAGGCTTGGTGGCGCAGCCGGCCAGCACGGCGCTGGCGGCAAGGTAGAGGGGCAAGCGGGTCATGAGCATCCTGATGGCGTGAATTAGCTGCGAGCAATATAGCAGCAAAGCGGCCGGATTTTCACTCGTTTAATGCGCGCCGATATTGGATTGCTTCGGTCAGATGTGCTTGCTGGATGTTGCTGCTACCCGCGAGGTCGGCAATCGTGCGGGCCACGCGCAGGATGCGGTGGTAAGCCCGGCCTGACCATTTGAGTTGCTGCGTGATTTGCTTGAGTTGGAACTTGCTCTCGCGGTCGAGCTTGCAGTAGCGGTCGATCTCGCGCGGAGTGAGGTATTGGTTGCGCTTGCCTTGGCGTTGGCACTGGACGTTGGCAGCGGTCTGCACACGGGCGGCGATCACTGCCGATGTCTCTGCCTCGCTGGGCGCTGCCAGTATTTCGGGATCGACCGAGCAGACTTCCATCTGGATATCAATGCGGTCTAGCAGCGGGCCGGAGACGCGCCCTTGGTAGCGTAGCCGCACATCGGGCGAGCAGCGGCACGCCACGGTCTTGTGGCCGTAGTAGCCGCAAGGACAGGGATTCATTGCCGCGATTAATTGGAAGTGGGCGGGAAAGTCTGCCTGCCGCGCGGCGCGCGAGATGGTGATGCGGCCGGACTCCATCGGCTCGCGCAGCACGTCCAGCACGCGGCGGTCGAACTCGGGCAGCTCGTCCAGAAAAAGTACGCCACGGTGCGCCAATGAAATCTCGCCGGGACGCGGCACGCTGCCGCCGCCCACCAGCGCGGCGCCGGAAGAGGTGTGGTGCGGCGAGCGGTACGGCCGCCGCTTCCACTGCTCGATGCGAAAGCTGCCGGTCAGCGATTGCACGGCGGCCGCCTCTAGCGCTTCCTCGTCGCTCATAGCCGGCAGCAGGCCGACGAAGCGCGAGGCCAGCATGGTCTTGCCCGAGCCCGGCGGGCCGACCAGCAGCACCGAGTGGTTGCCGGCCGCAGCCACCTCCAGCGCCCGCTTGACCATGCGCTGCCCTTTAACGTCGGCAAAGTCCGGGTACTCGGGCGCGGCGGCCAGCGGTGCAGCCTCGTGGCGCGACAGCATGGCGTCCACCGACTTGCCGGCGAAATGGCTGCACACTTGCAGTAGCGAGTGCGCCGGGTAGATGGCGGCGCCCGATACCAGCGCGGCTTCGTCGGCATTGGCCAGCGGCAGGATGAAGGCGAGGCAGCCGCCGTCGCGCCGGGTGGCCAGCGACATTGCCAGCGCGCCGCGGATCGGCCGCAACTCGCCCGACAGCGACAGCTCGCCGGCAAATTCGTATTGGTGCAGGCGGCGCGAGGGAATTTGCTTGGAAGCGGCAAGGATGCCGAGCGCAATCGGCAAGTCGAAGCGGCCCGATTCCTTGGGCAGGTCGGCGCCAAATTGACGGTGATGCGTTGTGCGGGGAATTCAAAGCCGCCGTTTTGAATGGCGGCGCGGACACGGTCTTTGGCTTCCTTGACCTCGGTATCCGCCAGCCCGACGATGGTGAAAGCCGGCAGCCCGTTAGCCAAGTGCACTTCGACGCTGACCTCTTGCGCCTCCATGCCGGCCAAGGCGCGGCTTTTGAGTACGGCGAGTGACATGGCGGGAGCGATGGACGGATGGCGTATGGACGAAGAGACCAACCGCCAGCGTAATCCCAGCCCGCCGCGCCGTTTTGCGCGAGAACAAACGTTCCCGCTATTTATTACTTACTGATTGATCTTGCTTTCCAGCTCAGCCAGACGGGTTTCCAGGGCTTCCAGCTTGGCGCGGGTCTTGGCCAGCACCTGGGTCTGGATGTCGAATTCCTCGCGGGTGACCAGATCCAGCTTGGCGAAACCCTGCGTCATCATGGACTTGACGTTCTTCTCAATGTCCTTTGCTGGTGAGTTTTCGATGGCTTGGCTGATCTTGTTTTGCAAGTCATTAAAAAAAGTGTTCATATCCATAATATTCCTTGATCTGGTTAGTCCTTCAATGCACCATCATGGTGCGATCCGGCGTTAATCTGGTGCGGATTCTCACTTGGGTCTAAGCCGGGCCGTTGTCGTTGATGATACGGCACCTACCTTCTAGACAACATTAGCTGGCACACATTCTGCTAAAGAAGCCTATGAATGCTTTTCATTGCTTCGCTTGACAAGGATTTTAAACCGCATCTGCTAATCAAGTTCAACTCACTAGGAAAAACAATTATGAAAATGGCCAAGAACTTAACCCTGATTGCTGCGTTGACCTTAGCATTCGCGTCCATGGCGCACGCTGAAGAGGCGGCACCCGCCCCTGAAGCCAAACCAGACAACGAAGTCAGCTTTAACGCTGCCGTTGTCAGCGATTACCGTTACCGCGGTATCTCGCAAACCCGCCTCAAGCCGGCCGTACAAGGCGGCGCGGACTACGTGAATAATCCAACCGGCTTCTACGCCGGCACCTGGGCCACCAACATCAAGTGGGTGAAAGATGGCGGCGGCGACGGCAGCGTCGAATGGGATATCTATGCCGGTAAGCGCGGCGCCATCACCGACACCGTCAGCTACGACGTCGGCGGCCTGTACTACTACTACCCATCGAACAAGCTGAACCCAAGCGCCAACACCTTCGAACTGTATGGCCAAATCAGCGCCGGTCCGTTCTCGCTCAAGTATTCGCACTCGACCACCAACCTGTTCGGCTTTGCCGACAGCAAGAACTCGGGCTACATCGACGGCCAGATGAACCAGGAAGTGTGGGAAGGCTACATCCTCAACCTGCACGTAGGTCGTCAAAACGTGAAGAACAACGGCGCTGCCAGCTACACCGATTACAAGGTCGGCGTCACCAAAGATTTCGGCGTAGTGAGTGTGGCATTGGCGGCGGTCTATGCCGACACCGAGGCCTACGTCGGAAAAGGGAAGAACCTGGGTAAAACCGGCGCTGTCCTGACCATTTCCAAAACCTTCTAAGCGAGGCCAGTATGAAAATGATTACCGCCATTATCAAGCCGTTCAAGCTTGACGAGGTGCGTGAAGCCCTGTCGGCGATTAACGTGCAGGGGATTACCGTGACCGAAGTAAAAGGCTTCGGTCGCCAGAAAGGCCACACCGAGCTGTATCGCGGTGCGGAATACGTGGTGGACTTCCTGCCGAAGACCAAGATCGAAGCAGCAGTGGACGACTCCATCGTCGAGCAGGCCATCGAGGCCATTGAAGGCGCAGCCCGCACCGGCAAAATCGGCGACGGCAAAATCTTCGTGTACAACTTGGAACAAGTAATCCGTATTCGTACCGGCGAGACCGGCAACGAAGCTCTCTAAGAGGATGATGAGAATGAAGAAAACTATAACAAGCTTGCTGGCTGGGGTATCCATCCTGTTCGCGCTGGCTGCACCCGTGTATGCACAGGACGCCAAGCCGGCTGAAGCTCCGGCTGCCGCTGCCGCCGCTCCTGCTGCTTCGGCCCCGGCCGCCGCCCCTGAAGCCGCGCCAGCCGCCGCACCAGCTGCCGCTGCGCCAGCCGCTCCTGCTGAAGCTGCTCCTGCTGCTCCAACCCCGCAAAAAGGCGACACCGCCTGGATGATGGTCTCGACCCTGCTGGTGATCCTGATGACCATCCCTGGCCTGGCGCTGTTCTACGGCGGCCTGGTGCGCTCGAAAAACATGCTGTCGATCCTGATGCAGGTGTTCATGGTGTTCGCCCTGATCATCGTGCTGTGGTGCATCTACGGCTACTCGCTGGCGTTCACCGAAGGTAACGCTTTCTACGGTAAGTTCGACCGTGCCTTCCTGAGCGGCATCTGGGATCCGGCCAAGGGCGCCTTCTCGTACGCTGCTACCTTCAGCAAGGGCGTGGTGATTCCTGAGTTCGTGTACGTCGCGTTCCAGGCCACCTTCGCTGCGATTACCTGCGGCCTGATCATTGGCGCCTTCGCAGAACGCGCCAAGTTTACCGCCGTGCTGGCTTTCGTGGTGCTGTGGTTCACCTTCGCTTACCTGCCGATCGCTCACATGGTCTGGTTCTGGACTGGCCCTGACGCGATCAAGGATGCGGCTACCCTGGCGACCGAAACCGCCAAGGCCGGCTTCCTGTTCCAAAAAGGCGCGCTGGACTTCGCCGGCGGCACCGTGGTGCACATCAACGCCGCTGTTGCAGGTCTGGTTGGTGCGTACATGATCGGCAAACGCGTCGGCTACGGCCGCGAATCGATGGCGCCTCACTCGGTCACCATGACCATGATCGGCGCATCGCTGCTGTGGGTGGGCTGGTTCGGTTTCAACGCCGGTTCGGCACTGGAAGCTGCTGACATCGCTGGCCTGGCCTTCATCAACACCCTGCTGGCAACCGCTGCTGCCACCGTATCGTGGGTGTTCGCCGAGTGGATCTTCAAAGGCAAACCATCGATGCTGGGTGGCGCTTCGGGTGCAGTGGCTGGCCTGGTTGCTATCACCCCAGCCTGCGGTTTCGTCGGCCCAATGGGCGCACTGATCATCGGCCTGCTGGCTGGCGTGATCTGCCTGTGGGGTGTGAATGGTCTGAAACGCCTGCTGGGCGCGGATGACTCGCTGGACGTGTTCGGCGTGCACGGCGTCGGCGGTATCCTCGGCGCGATCCTGACCGGCGTGTTTGCTGCGCCATCGCTGGGCGGTCAAGGCATCTTCGACTACGTTGCCAACAAGGCATCGGCTGACTACTCGATCGCTTCGCAAGTGATCGTGCAGGCAACCGGTGTTGGCGTGACCATCCTGTGGTCGGGCGTGGTGTCGTTCATCGCTTACAAGCTGGTGGACGTAGTGATCGGCCTGCGCGTACCGGAAGAAGAAGAGCGTGAAGGCCTGGACATCACCACCCACGGTGAGTCGGCTTACCACGCTTAATTATCAAAGTTTCATCTAAGTTTCACCGGAAAGCGCCCTACGGGGCGCTTTTTTTATTGCCTGCCTTTAAAATAGGATTTTTGCCCTCATTTGGCATAGTCCGCACGGTAATAAGGATGTAAACATGGTTCCCCACCTCGTCACGGCCCTGAGTGGGCCGCTGCTCGACCTAGAAGAAAAAATCCTCGCCGCCACCCCTGCCATTGAGCGCTGGTTCCGCCTCGAGTGGCAGGAGCACACGCCGCCATTCTATTGCTCGGTGGATATGCGCAATGCCGGTTACAAGCTGGCGCCGGTGGATACCAACCTGTTCCCGGGCGGTTTCAACATGCTGGCGACCGAGATGCTGCCGCTGTCGGTGCAAGCCGCCATGGCCGCGATCGACAAGTATTGCCCAGATGCGCGCAACCTGCTGCTGATCCCGGAAATTACCCAGCGCCACCCGACTTACTGGCAAAACGTGGCCCGCCTGATGCAGATTTTCCGCCAGACCGGCCTGCACGTGCGCCTTGGCTCACTGTCGCCTGAAGTCACCCAGCCGACCCCGATTGCCTTGCCTGACGGCAATATGCTGGTGGTCGAGCCGCTGGTGCGCTCGCCGAACGGCCGCCGCGTCGGCCTCAAGGATTTCGATCCGTGCACGATCTTGCTGAACAACGACCTGTCGGCCGGCATCCCGGATATTCTGCAAAACATCCACGAGCAAAGCTTGTTGCCGCCGCTGCACGCCGGCTGGGCGCTGCGCCGCAAGAGCAACCACATGAACGCCTATGACGAGGTGGTCAAGAAATTCGGCAAGCTGATCGGCGTTGATCCGTGGATGCTGAACCCATTCCACGCCAAGTGCGACGCGGTCAACTTCCGCACCGGCGAGGGCTACGAGTGCCTGGCCGCCAATGTCGACGCGCTGCTGGCCAAGATCAAGAAGAAGTACAAGGAATACGGCATCAAGGACCAGAAGCCGTTCGTGATCGTCAAGCCGGACGCCGGCACCTACGGCACCAGCATCCTGACCATCAAGGACTCGGCCGAGATCAAGGATCTCACCCAGGCCCAGCGCGACAAGATGATCGTCATCAAGGATGGCAAGGAAGTGACCGACTTCATCATCCAGGAAGGCGTGCCGACCTTTGAAAGCATCGAGAGCGCCGTGGCCGAGCCGGTGGTCTACATGATCGACCGCTACGTGGTGGGCGGCTTTTACCGCGTCCACGCCGAGAAGGGCGTCGACCAGAACCTGAACGCGCCCGGTTCGCAGTATGTGCCGCTGGCGTTCGCGCAGCAGCACGCGGTGCCGGATCTCAAGGCCAAGCCGGGTACGGCTGCGCCGAACCGCTTCTACGTGTACGGCGTGGTGGCGCGCCTCGCCTTGCTGGCGGCCTCGCTGGAAATGGAGCGCACTGATCCGAATCCAGAAGTGTACTAAAATCAGCCCTTACCTCTACAGTATCTACTGGACGCCCAATGAAAATCGCCTTCCTCGCCGACCCGCTGTCGACCTTTAAAACCTACAAGGATTCCACCTATGCCATGATGGTGGAAGCCGGCAAGCGCGGCCACACCGTCTACGCCTTCGAGCAGAAGGATATGGCGGTGGAGCAGGGCGTAGTCAGCGCCAAGGTCTCGGAAATCACGCTGACCGGCGACAGCGCTGACTGGTATCGCGCCGCCGAGCCGGTCGAAACCAGGCTCGGCGAATTCGACGCCATCCTCCAGCGCAAAGACCCGCCGTTTGACATGGAATACGTCTACGGCACCTACCTGCTGGAGTTGGCCGAGCAGCAGGGCGCCATGGTGTTCAACAAGCCGTCCGCGATCCGCGATCACAACGAGAAGCTGTCGATTGCCCAGTTCAGCCAATTCACCTCGCCAACCCTGGTGACATCGGACGAACAGCGCATCCGCGCCTTCCAGAAGCTGCACGGCGACATCATCCTCAAGCCGCTGGACGGCATGGGCGGCACCGGCATCTTCCGCGTGACGGCCGACGGCATGAATCTCGGCTCGATCATCGAGACACTGACCAACAACGGCAAAGAGACCATCATGGTTCAGCGCTATATCCCGGACATCGTCAAAGGCGACAAGCGCATCCTCGTCATCGGCGGCAAGCCGGTGCCGTTCGCGCTGGCGCGCATCCCGCAAAACGGCGAAGTGCGCGGCAACCTGGCGGCCGGCGGCATCGGCGTGGCCCAGCCATTAACCGAGCGCGACTTCGAAATCGCCAACACGCTGGGGCCGATACTGGCGGCGCGCGGCCTGTTGCTGGTAGGATTAGACGTTATTGGTGATTTCTTAACAGAGGTGAACGTCACCAGCCCGACCTGCTTCCAGGAGATTACGCAGCAAACCGGCTTCCCGGTGGCAGCGACTTTCATCGATGCGGTCGAGGCGGCGGTGGCCTTGGGCCGATGACAAGAAATATTCATTACTCACTGGCGGTTTAACAATATGGTAGGCATACTACTTATGACTCACGCTCCACTGGGCGAGGCCTTTCTTGCGGCCTGCGCCCACGTGTTTCGTGGCCCGACCGAGCACCTGGAAGCGATCGACGTGATTGCCGACCAAGACCTCGGTGAAGTCCAGGATCTGGCCTCGGCGGCGATCAAACGCCTCGACGATGGCGACGGCGTGCTGGTCATCACCGACGTCAAGGGCGGCACCCCCGCCAATTGCTGCAACCGCTTGGCCGACGCGGGCCGGGTGGAGGTTATTGCGGGCATCAGCTTGCCGATGCTGCTGCGCGCCATCACCTACCGCCGCGATACGCTGGACGTGGTGGTCGAGATGGCGCTGGCCGGTGCACAAAGCGGCGCCGTGCGGGTCGATAACCGCACACGTGTCGGGTAGTCCTGACGATTTTTTTGCAATGCGCACTCTGATTGAGACAAAAGAAAAATGATTCAGCAAGAACTCGAAATTATTAACAAGCTTGGTTTGCATGCGCGCGCTTCCGCCAAATTTACCCAACTGGCAGCAAAATACAAAAGCGATGTGTGGCTGACGCGTAACGCGCGCCGCATCAACGCAAAATCCATCATGGGCGTGATGATGCTGGCGGCCGGCAAGGGCGCCAAGGTGCTGCTGGAAGCCGACGGCGACGATGAAGGCGATTGCGTCGCCGCCTTGACCGCGCTGGTCAACGACAAGTTCGGCGAAGGCGAGTAATGCCTGCGGAGCGCAGCCGTCCCCGTTTCCCGGCAGGCCAGCCGATGGCCTCCTTTACTTTGCATGGCATTCCGGTTTCGCGCGGTATCGCGATCGGCCGCGCGCACTTGCTGGCGCCGGCGGCGCTGGACGTCAAGCACTACCTGGTGGCCGAGGAGCAGGTCGAGGCCGAGGTCACGCGCTTGCAGCAGGCGCTGGCCGCCGTGCATAAAGAACTGCAAACGCTGTGGAATGAGCTGCCCAAGGATGCACCGACGGAGCTGGGCGCGTTCATCGACGTGCATGCGCTGATCCTGTCCGACCCGATGATCTCGGAAGCGCCGCTCGACATCATCCGCACCCGCCACTACAACGCCGAATGGGCGCTGCTGACGCAGATCGATGAGTTGTCGGCGCAGTTTGACGAAATCGAAGACCCTTACCTGCGCGAGCGCAAGGCCGACATTCAGCAAGTGGCCGAGCGCGTGCTCAAGGTGCTGATGGGCACCGAGCAAATGCTGCCCAAGCCCGTTGCTGGCGAGGACGATGTCCAGCCGCAGATGATCATCGTCGCGCACGATATCTCGCCGGCCGATATGCTGCAATTCCGCGACCGCTCCTTCATCGGCTTTGTGACCGATGTCGGCGGCCAAAACTCGCACACCGCCATCGTCGCGCGTTCGCTCGATATTCCAGCGGTGGTCGGCATGTCCGGCGCTTCCACGCTGGTCGATCAGGACGACTGGCTGATTATCGACGGTGACGCCGGCGTGGTGATCGCCAATCCGAGCGCGCTGGTGCTGGAGCAGTACCGCGAGCGCCAGCAAGCCGCCGCCCGCGCGCGCAAAAAACTCCAGAAGCTCAAGAAAACGCCGGCCATCACCAAGGACGGCACCGAGATCACGCTGCTGGCCAACATCGAGCTGCCGGACGATTGCCCGGCCGCGATGGAGGCGGGCGCCAACGGCGTAGGCCTGTTCCGCTCCGAGTTCCTGTTCATGGGCCGCAACAGCAAGATCCCATCGGAAGACGAACAATTCGAGCAGTATAAAAAAGCCGTGGTGGCGATGAAGGGCCGCCCGGTCACGATTCGTACCTTGGACATCGGCGCCGACAAGCCGCTCGACCAGGGCGAGCAAACCGCGCTCAATCCGGCGCTGGGCTTGCGGGCGATCCGCTACTGCCTCGCCGAGCCGCAAATCTTTTTGACGCAGCTGCGCGCCATTTTGCGCGCCTCGGCGTTCGGCAAGGTGCGCATCCTGATTCCAATGCTGGCGCACGCATTTGAGATCGACCAGTCGCTGGCCATGATCGCGCAGGCCAAGGCCGAACTGCGTGAGCAAAATATCAAGTTCGATGACGATGTCGATGTCGGCGCCATGATCGAAATCCCGGCGGCGGCACTGGCGCTGCCGATGTTCGTCAAACGCATGGACTTCCTGTCGATCGGCACCAATGACCTGATCCAGTACACGCTGGCCATCGACCGGGTTGATTATGAGGTCGCACACCTTTACAATCCGCTGCATCCGGCTGTGCTGCAATTGATCTCGATGACGATTGCGGCCGGGCATAAAGCCGGGATCGACGTCGCGGTATGCGGCGAAATGGCAGGGGATGTTAAATTGACACGCCTCTTGCTGGGCATGGGATTGCGGGAGTTCTCGATGCATCCGGCCCAACTGCTCTCGGTCAAGCAGGAAATCCTGAACAGCGACCTTGCGCGCATCATGCCGCAAACCCGCAAGATCATGCGCTCGATGGAACCCAACGTGATTGCAGACGCGGTCGAACAATTACAGTTGATGTAAGTTGGTGGAGCCCATCCTCGCGGCTCCACCTTGTTAGATGGCCCGTGGGGCCGCCCCAATAAAAACTAAATCAACGATGTCATCCCTCGGATACGTTAAGCCGCAAACCATGCATTTTGCCGAGCCTTTGCGCCTGCAAAGCGGCGCGTCGCTGCGCGACTATATGCTGATGTACGAAACCTACGGCACGCTGAACGCCGACAAATCCAACGCGGTGCTGGTGTGCCACGCCCTGAACGCCTCGCACCACGTGGCCGGCGAATACGAAGGCAAACCGAAAAGCACCGGCTGGTGGGACAATATGGTCGGCCCGGGCAAGCCGCTCGATACCGATAAATTCTTCGTGATCGGGATTAATAACCTCGGCTCCTGCTTCGGTTCCACTGGCCCGATGCACACCAATCCGGCCACCGGCAAACCATACGGCGCCGCCTTCCCGGTCGTGACGGTGGAAGACTGGGTGGCCGCGCAGGCGCGCCTGGCCGATGAACTGGGCATCAAACAATTCGCCGCCGTCATGGGCGGTTCGCTGGGCGGCATGCAGGCGCTGTCGTGGTCTATCATGTACCCGGAGCGCTTGCGCCACTGCGTGGTGATCGCTTCGACCGCCAAGCTGTCGGCGCAGAACATCGCCTTCAACGACGTGGCGCGCCAGGCGATTCTGTCCGACCCTGATTATCACGGCGGCGATTTCTACGAACACGGCGTGGTGCCGAAGAACGGCCTGCGCGTGGCGCGCATGGTCGGCCACATCACCTACCTGTCGGACGACGACATGGCCGAAAAATTCGGCCGCAAACTGCGCGATATCGCCGAGAGCAGCGACTACAAGTTCGACTTCGGCGTCGACTTTGAAATCGAATCCTACCTGCGCTACCAGGGCGATAAGTTCAGCGAATACTTCGACGCCAACACCTATCTGCTGATTACCAAGGCACTCGACTACTTCGACCCTGCGCGCCTGCATGGCGGCGACCTGGCCAAGACACTGGCCGGCGTCAAGGCCAAGTTCTTCCTCGCTTCCTTCACCACCGACTGGCGCTTCTCGCCGGAGCGCAGCCGCGAAATCGTGCAGGCGCTGGTCAGCAACCGCAGCCAGGTCACCTACGGCGAGATCGATGCGCCGCACGGCCACGACGCCTTCCTGCTGGAAGACCCGCGCTACATGAACATGGTGCGCGCTTATTACGGACAGGTGTGGAAAGAGATCGAGGGCACGGTATGAACTTCAATGATTTGAGCAGCGCGCGGCCGGATCTGGCCTTCATCGCGCACTGGGTGCAGGACAAGGCGCACGTGCTGGATCTGGGCTGCGGCGACGGTGTGATGATGGACTATCTGCAAAGCGATAAGCAATGCAGCGGCTACGGCATCGAGCTGGCCGACGACAAGGTATTAGCCAGCACCCAGCGCGGCGTGCGCGTGATCCAGCAGGATATGGAAAACGGGCTAGCGCTGTTTGGCGATAACACCTTCGACACGGTGCTGTGCCTGTCGTCCCTGCAGATGATGAAGCACGTGGAAGCGCTGTTGCGCGACATCGTCCGTGTCGGCAAGGAGGCCATCGTCTCCTTCCCCAACTTTGCCTACTGGCCGCACCGCGTAGCTCTGCTGAAGGGCCGCATGCCGGTGTCGGAATCGCTGCCGTACGAATGGTACGACACGCCCAATCTGCGCTGCGCCACCATCAACGATTTTCGCGACCTGGCGGAAGAATGCGGGCTGGAAGTGATTGAATGTGTGGCGCTGGCAGAGGGGAAGCGTGTATCCTTCCTGCCTAACCTGCGCGGCGATCTTGCCGTCTTCCGACTACGAAAAAAATAATGACTCAAACATCGCCCTGGTACAGCTACATCAACGGACGCACCGTTTCCATCCTGTTCCTCGGCTTTAGCTCCGGGCTGCCGCTGTACACGCTGATCTACCTGATGCAAGCGTGGCTGGCGAAGTCCGGGCTCGATGTGAAAGCGCTCGGCCTGTTCGGGCTGGCGATGTTCCCCTACACGTTTAAGTTCCTGTGGGCGCCATTCATGGATCGCTACACCGTGCTGCCGCTGGGCCGCCGGCGCGGCTGGATGGCGCTGACGCAGCTGGCGCTGTTCGCCTTTATCGGCGGCCTCGGTATGCTGGATCCCAAGCTGGAGCTGTCGCTGATCGCCGGCATGGTGTTCCTGATCGCCTTCCTGTCGGCCAGCCAGGACGTGGTGATCGATGCTTACCGCCGCGAGATTTTGGCGGAAGAGGAGCAAGGCCTGGGCGCGGCAATTATCGTCAACGCCTACAAGGCGGCCAGCCTAATTCCAAGCGCGCTCGGTTTGGTGATGGCCGATAGCCAGCCATGGCAAATCGTGTTCTGGACTGTGGCGGCGTTCATGCTGCCGGGCTTTGTCTGCACCTTGCTGGCGAAGGAACCGGCGCTGTACGGCGAGCCGCCGAAGAATCTGCAAGAAGCGGTGGTGCTGCCGTTCCGTGAATTCATCAAGCGCGATGGCATCAAGCAGGCGATGTTCATCATCGCCTTCGTGCTGCTGTATAAAATCGGCGACACCATGTCGACTGCGCTGTCGACCAAATTCTTCCTCGATATCGGCTTCTCCACCAAGGACATCGGCCTGGCGGCCAACGCCACCGGCTGGTGGGCCAGTTTGGCCGGCGGCGCGGTGGGCGGCATCTGGATGATTAAGCTCGGCATCAACCGCGCGCTGTGGGTGTTCGGCGTGCTGCAAGCGCTGGCGATTCTCGGCTTTGCGTGGCTGGCGCAGGTCGGCCCGGATAAACTACTGCTGAGCGCCGTCTTCGGCTTCGAGGCGTTTGCCAGCCTGGGCCTCGGCTCGGCGGCGCTGGTGGCGTTTATGTCGCGCGCCACCGATCCGCGCTACACCGCCACCCAGTACGCGCTGTTTTCCAGCCTGGCTGCGGTGCCGCGCACTTTCATTAATTCGTCGGTAGGGTATATTGTTGCGGAAACCGGGTGGTTCTGGTTCTTTATCGTGTGCTTCATCCTCGCTTTCCCGGCGATGATGATGTTGCCGAAAATCGCTCCGTGGAATAGTGGACATGAAAAAGCTTAAATTGAAAGCCGTGCTGCTGGCGCTTCTGATCAGCGCCGCAGCCATGGCACAAGACGACGGCATCCCCGTCAAAAAACTGTCGCCCCTGCGCGGGCTGGCCGGTGGCGACTCACGCCAGTTCGACGAACAGTCCAAGCTGCAGTACAACCAAATGCTGGCCGAGGCGCACCAGAAGGACGCCGTCGCCACCGACCGCAATCCGCAACTGATACGCCTGCGCGCGATTGCCGGCCGCCTGATCCCGTTTACCTCGCGCTGGAACCCGGATGCGGCCAAGTGGGACTGGCAGGTCAACCTGCTGAATTCTCCGACCGTGAATGCGTTCTGCATGCCCGGCGGCCGCATCGCCTTCTACAACGGCATCCTGGTCAAACTGAATCTGACCGACGATGAAGTGGCGATGGTGATGGGCCACGAAATCGCCCATGCCTTGCGCGAGCACGCGCGCGAGCAGGCCGGCAAGAACAACGCTACCTCGCTGGTGGCGCGCCTTGCCGGTGCTGCCGGTGCGGCTTACTTCGGCCTCGATCCGCGCGTGGGCGATGCAGTCGGCAGCGGTGCGGCCAAATTCGCGTCGCTGAGTTTCTCGCGCAGCGACGAGAGCGAGGCGGACTTGGTCGGCATGGATCTCGCCGCGCGTGCCGGTTTCGATCCTCGCGCCGGCATCGCGCTGTGGACGAAGATGAGCGCCGTGAACAAGAATCAGCCCTTGCCTTTCCTGTCCACCCACCCGAGCGGCAGCCAGCGCATCGAGGACATGAACAGGAATATGCACCTGGTGTTGCCGGTGTACGCGCGCGCCAAGGGGCTCGATCCGAACAAACTGCCGGCCTACCGCTCGCTCGCGCTGCCGAAGTCCTGATATGCCGTCGCACCCGCTGCCGATGCGCGACGGTGTCGCGCCCAGCTATCTGTACCTGCCGGAGGGCGACTGGCCCGACATGATCAGCTTTCTGGTGGCGCGCTTCCCGGACGTGCCGGAAGCGGCGTGGCGCGAGCGCATGGCGCGCGGCGACGTGGTCGATGGCGCCGGCAATCCGCTGACGCCATCGAGCCGCTTCAAGCGCGGCCTGCGCATGTTCTACTACCGCGAACTGGAAGAACCGGAAACGCCAATCCCGTTCAAGGAAGAGATTCTGCACCTGGACGAGCACCTGGTGGTGGTGGACAAGCCGCACTTCCTGCCGGTGATTCCGTCTGGACGCTTCTTGCACGAGACGCTGCTGGTGCGCTTGCGTAAAACGCTGGGCGAGGAAGACCTGGTGCCTATCCACCGCCTGGATCGCGAGACGGCGGGCGTGGTGATCTTCTCGCGCAATGCCGGCAGCCGCGGCACCTACCAATCCATGTTCCAGAAGCGCGTGATCGACAAGGAGTACGAAGCCCTGGCGCCGCGCCTGCACAACGTGCAGTTCCCGTTTACCTATCGCAGCCGCATGGAGGAGGGCGACAAGTTCTTCGTCATGAAGGAAGTGGCGGGCGAGCCGAATTCGGAAACGCTGATCGACGTGATCGAGCATCGCGGCGAGCTGACCTTGTACCGCCTGTATCCGCACACGGGCCGCCAGCACCAGCTGCGCGTGCACCTGTCGGCGCTGGGCGTGCCCATTGTGAACGATGCGTTTTATCCGGTGGCGCTGCCGTGCAAGCAGGATGACGTGTCGCAGCCCTTGCAGCTGCTGGCGCGCGCCATCAGCTTTATTGATCCCCTCAGCGGCGAATGGCGCGAATTCCGCTCGCGCCGCACGCTGTAGTCATTACGAGGTTTGCGTGAACATGTCCACCGTGATGTTTTGAGCGATCAGCAGCGTCATGCTGCCGCTGCCTTGGCCATCGTGATAGATGGTGTAGCCGTTTTGCGTGCCCGCCGCGCCCCAGACAAAACTTTCGAGGTGCACCGTCGAGCCGCTGGCGCTGGCCGAGATGGTCAAGTGGTCGGCGTCGCTGAAGTTGTGCAGGCTGGCAGAGGTGGTGATGGTCAGGCTATTGGCGCCGGTGTCGCTGAAGTGCAGGTTGTCGATGCCGGTGATGCCGCTCAGCGACGACAGCGAAATCGTGTTGAGGCCACTCAGATACAGGAGGTCGGTGCCGCCGCCGGCGTGCACGGTGGCGCCGCTGGCAGTGCCGATCGTGATCACGTCAGCGCCGTTGCCGGTGGTGATATTGGCGCCGCTGGTGGCAATCACGGCGTTGTTGCCGTTGCCGGTGGTGACCGTGGCGTTTGCGCCGACCGTGATGACGGCATCGTCGCCGGTGACGATGGTGTCGTTGTTGCCGCCGAATACGGCCGCGTGGTCGCCAAGCGTGATGGTGTCGGCGCCGCTGCCGCCGAACACCGGGGTGTAGGTGTCGCTCGGGTGATAGAAGGTGACGCCGCCGCTGGCGAGGTAGTAGGCCGGCTTGGATTCGGGCAGGCTGGCAAACGGCGTGATGTTGCCTGCCTGGTCGGACAGGCGCACGCCGAAGTTGTTGCCCAACTGGGCCGAAATGCCGCTCAGGCTCCAGGTCGCCGTGCCGGAACCGGTAAAGGTGGTGCTGGCCTGCACCCAGGTCGCGCCGTGGTCGAAGGTGACTTCGACAAATTCATTGCTGAAATCCGTGCTGTCGCTAACGGCGCCGTTGATGCTATTGGCGCCGGCGCTGAAGGTGGGGGTGGCGACCACCACGGCGCTGGACGGCTCGGTGTCGACGACGAGCGGGGTGTGGATGCGGCTGATATTGCTCTCGACCCCGGCCACGGTTTGCTTCACTTCGATCTGATCCATGGCATAGGTGCCGTCTTCGAGGTCGAAGCCGTCGCCATCGCCGAGGAGCCAGTTGCCGGTCGGGCTGAGGCGGTAGTACCACACGCCTTGCGGATCCAGGCCGGTCAAGCTGATGTGGCGGTTGTTGGTGATGCCGTCGTGGTGGAGCGTCGAGCTGGAATTGGTGTCCGAGGCTGGCGCGGTGTCGGTGTAGCCAATGACAGGCGCATCCGGCGCCGAGCCGCCGGAGCTGGCGCCGGCGGTGACAAAGTGCAGCATCGGCGTATCGCCGGTGACGCCGGCATTGCCCGCGATGTCGGTGATGATGGCGCCTTGTACCGTGTAATGGGTGCCGGCGGTGAGCGGGCTGGTCAAGTTGATGGTCAGCGTCTTGCCGCTGACCGCGCTGCTCGACAGCGTGATTTCCTGCACGTTGTCGCTGTTGCTATCGTCGCTGATGGTGACGATGGTGCCGTTGGCAATCGCGATGTTTTCGTTGAAAGTGAAGGTCAGCTTGGTCAAGCCGGTGCTGACGTCGATCTCGTCTTCCAGCGGCGCCGAGGTCGATAGCACCGGCGCGACATTATCGACGGTCACCGAGGTAGTGCCGCTGGCGGCCGCCGTGTTGCCGGCCACGTCAACAATGCGCGCGGCCAGCGTGTGCGCGCCTGCGGCCAGCGAGTTGAGATTGATATCGACCGTGGTGCGCTGGGCCGGGTTGTACTGGTTGATGCTGAAGTAGTCGTCGCCGTAGTACAAGTCGCTGGACTGGATCACATAGCTGCCCACCACCGCCGAGCTGTGGCTGGTGTCGACGATTTCGATGGTGTCGCCGGCGTGGAAGCCGTGCAGGCCGGCCACGTTCAAGGTGACCTTGCTGGCGCTTTGCGTAATGCCGTCGCTGGACGAGACGCCGCTGTCGGTGCTGCCCGGCAGCGTTAGCGCGTGGCCGGACAGCGATACCGTGCTGGTGATCAGCTTGTAGCTGGCCGATGCCACCTCGCTGGTGTTGCCGGCGCCGTCGGTCACGCGCGCCAGCACTTGGCGGTCGCTGCCGGTCAGCAGATTGAGCTTGGTGTTGCTCGACCAGGTGCCGTTGGCGGCGCTGGCATTGACCCAGGTGGTGCCGCCGTCCACCGACACTTGCACCACCTGGCCGCTTTCCAGCACGCCGCTGTAAGTGCCGCTGATGGTTTGGGCAGCCGTTTTGGTGATGCGGTCGCTAGTGCTGCTGCCGGTGTCGGCCGAAAGCGTGAAGTTGCTGCCGACCTCGATTTCGATCGGATGGTTGCTGTAGGTGTAGCTCTGGCTGGCCGTGGCGCTGCTGCCGCCGGCCGTGTTGCTGACGCGCGCCAGCAGCGTGCCGTGGAAGGAGCCGCCGCCGGCCTCGGTCAAATTATCTTCATTGACCTCTTCGCTGTAGCTCCAGCTCTTGTTGGCGCCCAGCGTGGCCTTGTGCCAGCTGGCGCCGTTGTCGAGCGACACTTGCACGAAATCGTTGGCGCCCAGCGTGCCGGTGTAGGTGCCGGTCAGGGTCTGGTCGAGCGTGGCGGTGACGTAGTCGCTGCTGTTGGTGCCGGTATCGACAAAGTGCAGGGTGGATGCCACCACAGCCGTTGGCGTCGCCACCGTGGCGGCGCTGCCGCTGGCCACAAAGGTAAACAGTTTGGGCGAAGTGATGGCGGCGTTCCCGTCCGTGTGGCCATCGGCGTCGATCACGCTGCCCATGCCCATGGTGACGCTGTAGCTGAGGCCGTTCTTGAGGGCGCTCGACAGGGTGATGGTGAGATCGTTGCCGTTGTAGCTCAGACTGCTGTTACCGGCGTCGAGGATGCGCTGGTCGGTGGCGCCGACCAGCCGCGTGGCCAGTCCGCTCGTGCCCACATAAGTCTGGAAGAAACCGTCGCTGATGACAATGCTGGGGTCGCCGGGAGAAATGGCGCGGTCGAAATGCAGGACGACAGTGGCGTTGTTGGACGAGGTAACGGACTGCAGGACAGGCGAGCTCATGGTGTTTTCATCGTTATACTGGGCGAAGCATCAATGATAACAATGAAACACACTTATTTCTGATTAGATAATTCCATAGACCCTAACTTGTGCGGCGATACAACGAACTTGCTGCGCCCGCAACGGCAGGCGCAGCGAAGTGGGTACTTACAAGGCGCCGTATTCGATGGTCAGCGGCGCGTGGTCGGAGAACTTTTCTTCCTTGTAGATGGCAACGGTGGTGGCCTTGGCGGCGATGCCCGGAGTCGCCACGTGGTAGTCAATGCGCCAGCCGACGTTCTTGGCGTAGGCCTGGCCGCGGTTGCTCCACCAGGTGTATTGCTCTTCGCGCGGGTCGAGGCCGCGGTGCACGTCGACGTAGCCGACTTCGTCAAAGATGCGGGTCATCCATTCGCGCTCTTCCGGCAGGAAGCCGGAATTTTTCTTGTTGCCTTTCCAGTTCTTCAGGTCGATCTCTTTGTGGGCGATGTTCCAGTCGCCGCAGATCACCACTTCGCGGCCTTCCGCGTGCAGTGCCTGCAGGTGCGGCAGGAACAAGTCCATGAAGCGGAACTTGGCTTCCTGGCGTTCCGGGCCGGACGAGCCGGACGGGCAGTAGACCGAGATCACCGTCAGCTTGCCGAAGTCGCAGCGCACGTAGCGGCCCTCGGCGTCGAATTCCGGCGAGCCAAAGCCGATCACCACGCGATCCGGTTCGATCTTGCTGTAGACGCCGGTGCCGGAGTAGCCTTTTTTCTCGGCATAGTGGAAGTGGCCGTGGTAGCCGCCCGGGTTGAGGAATTCCGGCGTCATGTCCGGCGCTTGCGCCTTCAGTTCTTGCACGCAGACGAAGTCGGCGTCCTGCTTGGCCATCCAGGTGAAGAAGCCTTTGGAGGCGGCGGAACGGATGCCGTTCAAGTTGGCGGAGATGATTTTTGGCATAGAAGATTCAGGGCAGAAAGTACGGAATGCGCTAGTGTAGCGGTAAAATACGGGCACTTTAAAGAAATGAGGCTTCATGATGGGTAATACCACTTCGTTACGTCAGGAATTTATCGCGTTTTCGGTCAACACCGGTGTGCTGCGCTTCGGCGAATTCACTACCAAGGCCGGCCGCCAGTCGCCGTACTTCTTCAACGCCGGCCTGTTCCATGACGGCGCCACGCTGGCTCAGCTGGCACAGTTCTACGCGCAAACGCTGCTCGATTCCGGCGTGCAGTTCGACATGCTGTTCGGCCCGGCCTACAAGGGCATCACGCTGGCTTCGGCCACCGCCGTGGCGCTGGCCGGCAAGGGCCGCAACACCTCGTTCGCCTTCAACCGCAAGGAAGCCAAGGATCACGGCGAAGGCGGCACCATCGTCGGCGCCAAGCTGCAAGGCAAAGTGGTGATCATCGACGACGTAATCTCGGCCGGCACCTCGGTGCGCGAGTCGGTGGAAATGATCCGCGCCGCCGGCGCCGAACCGTGCGCCGTGCTGATCGCGCTGGATCGCATGGAGCGCGCCGGCAAGGATGGCCAGATGTCCGAGCTGTCGGCCGTGCAGGAAGTGACCGAGAAGTACGGCATCCCGGTAATTTCGATCGGCAACCTCGACGACCTGTTCAGCTTCCTGAACGGCGCCGGCGCCGATCCGCAACTGGCACAATACAAGGATGCAGTGGCCGCTTACCGCACCCGCTACGGCATTGCCTAATTAGCTATATTGCTAGACTTTGATATTTCTATCGTGTAACCTTCTTAGGGTAGGAGACCATAAAAAGGTAGACCATGAATATCGCAACACTCAAGGTACACGGTGACGACGACGGCCTGGCGGACATCCGCGATGGTCTGCCGACCGAGCCGCACGGCGACTGGCAAAAGGGCGACGTCAAGCCCGATGGCCGCGTGCGCATCGATTCCGGCTTTTACGTCGCCATCGGTACCGAGCAAGATCCCAACGAACTGCTCAAGCAGATTCGCTTCTACCTCGGCGAATGCCGCGCGCGCGGCATTCACTTCGAACGTTCCGATGTTGATGCCGAACTGCGCGTGTCCTTCCCCTGCGATCAGGGCGCAGCGACGCCTAGCATCGACTTCTCGCTGGCCGATATGACCATGCTGGTAGAGATGGGCATTAATCTCAGCATCACCGCTTGATGCGGTTCTCCGAAGACCGGCTCACCGAGTTCGCTGCCGGGCAGGGCGCGCGGCGCCGTGTCCATGTGTGGGAACCGGCTGCGCCGCGCGCGGTCATCCTCGCGATTCACGGCGGCATGGCGCATGGCGGCGACTACGTCACGCCGGCGCTGTACTTCCGCCAGCACGGCATTGCGACGGTGGCTTACGATTTGTGCGGCCATCAGGATGCGCGCCGGGTCGACATTCCCGGTTTTGATGTATTCCTCGATGACAGCCAGCTGTTCCTGCAATGGGTCAAGCAGCAGTATCCCGGCTTGCCGATCTACGTGATGGGCCACTCAATGGGCGCGCTGATCGCCACCCACCTGGGCTTGGGCCATTTCGCCGGCGAGGCGGCGATCAAGGGCTACATCATGTCCTCGCCGTACTACGTGAATGCGATCAAGGTATCGCCGATGCTGCTGGCGCTGGCCGGCGTGCTGGGCGCGCTCGCGCCGCGCATGAAAGTGCCGCTGGAATCGCTCACGCATCAACTGACGCACGACAGCAGCATCACCGCGCGCCACTACGACGATGAACGCGATGCGATCCGCGCCACTGAAATCACCGTCCGCTTCGGCAACGCGCTGACCAAGGCGCAGCAAGGACTGGCGGCGCGCATGCCATCATGGACGCAGCCGCTGTTTGCGGTAGTCGCTGGCGCCGACCAGTTGGCTGACGCTGACGCGGGCGAAGCGCTGCTGAAATCCGTGCCGCCGCACCTGCTGACCTACCAGCGCCACCCGCAAAACTTCCACGAAAATTTCAACGAGCTCAATCGCGAGCAAATCTTTGCCGACATCCTGCGTTGGATGCCGGCCCAGACCTAAGCCTTATTCCAAGACCCAAACGTACTGCAGGCGCGTCCACGATTCGATGGCTTTGCCGGCTTTTGTGGCGGGCTTGAAGGTGCATTTTTCGATGGCGGTGCGCGAGGCTTCATCGAGGTCGGTGTGGCCGCTGGAACGTTCGACTTTCGAGTTCTTCACTTTGCCGCTGGTGCTGATCAGGAAGCCCAGATGCACGGTGCCGGTGCGCGACTCTGTGATGGCCGCCTGCGGGTATTCCGGCTTGGCGCATGTCTTGAAATCAACGATCGCCGGCATTTTGCCGGAGACGTTTTTATCGGCAGCCGTGGCCTCCGCGTAAATCGACAAGCAGGACAGCGCCATGCCCAGCATGGCAAGCGCCGCTTTCCAGTTCAAGGCCTGCGGGGCAGGACGCAGCAGGTGTTGGATACGCATCATCAGGTTTCCTCCGTTGGCCGCTTGGGCCAGTTGGTGAGTAGAGAACTGGAGCCGCTCCAGTTCGGACAGTGCAAGCGCCAGACGCCGCGGTTCGCCTAGCTGCCTTGCGGCGACATCGTCTGCTATCAGCTCGCGCTCAATACGGATGCGGTTCGAAATCCACCACACGGCCGGGTGGTAGAACAGCAGCGTTTCGATCACGTTCTGCAGCAGGTTAATCAGGTAGTCGTGGCGCTTGATGTGCGCCATTTCGTGCGCCAGCAGCGCCTCCAGCAAATCCGGCGGCATGCCGCCCACCAGCGCGGCCGGCACCAGCACCACGGGACGCCACCAGCCGGCCGTGATCGGACTACTCAGCGTATCGACCACGCGCAGGCGCACCTCGCGCGTGATGCCGAAGCGCTGCGCCAGCCGTGCGAGATCGGTTTCCCAGCGTAGTTGATCGTGGCGCTGGCAAGCCGATGGCTGCTTGCTGGTGCGGTCGATCCACAACAGCCCGGCCGCCATGCGCAGCGCTAGCGCGGTGGCGCATAGCGCCCACAGGCCGACGATGCCGCGCAGTGAATCACGCAGGCTAAACCAGGCATCTGCATCGCCGACAGCATCCGCGTGCCACGGCAGGCCGGCGATGCTGGCGCTAGAAGCCGCTGCCTCGCCTGCGAGGCGCTGGCATAACTCCAGCGCTGGCCAGCAAAGGCAGGCCAGCAAGGCACTGCAAGCGATGATGTAGCGGTACTCGGCGCGGCTATTGCGCAGCAGCGCAAGCGCGATGGCGGTGGCGCAGCCGATCAGCTAGCCTTGCCAAACGAATTGCATCAGCGTCAGCCCGAGGGCGAAAATGAAGGCGCTCATTTCTTCTCTTCCTTCAGCAGCTTCTCGATTTCTTCGCGCTCTTTTTTCGAGATGCCGGAACGGAGCGCCGCCAGCACCAGCGCCTTGGCCGAGCCGGCGAAGGCTTTTTGTACCAAGTCCTTGAGCAGGCTCGATTGCAGCGCAGCCTGCGCTTGCGCCGGTGCGTAGATGTGCGAGCGCTGGCTCTCGTCGCGGGTCAGGATGCCCTTGGTATGCATGATCTGCATCAGGCGCAGCACGGTGCCATAGGCGAGATCCGGCTTATCGGCCAGCATGGCTTCGTGGACTTGCTTGGCGGTGGCCGGGCCGAGAGGCCACAGTGATTGCAGCAGCTCTAGCTCGGCGGCGGTCGGCTTTGGAATACTCATGACATCTCCCTCAATGCGGTAGATGTAGAATATTCTGTCTAGACAAAAATGTATACTTTAATTTTTGAGGCGAAAAAAAGCCCCGCGAGCGTGAGCCGGCGGGGCGTTTCTTTAGGCCGAGAGAATTAGCCGGCCAGCTTTGCTTTCAGCAGTTCGGTCAGCTGTGCCGGATTGGCTTTGCCGCGCGAGGCTTTCATCGCTTGGCCGATCAGGGAGTTGATCGCGGCTTCTTTACCAGCGCGGTACTGCTCCACCGACTTCTCGTTGTTGGCAATGACTTCGTTGACGATGGCTTCCAGCGCGCCGGTGTCGGAGATCTGCTTTAGGCCTTTCGATTCGATCAGCGCGTCGACCAGATTGTCGTCTTCCGATTTCGCTGCCCACATGTCGCCGAACAGTTCTTTCGCGGTCTTGTTGTTGATGGTGCCGTCGGCGATACGCTTCAGCATCAGCGCCAGTTGCGCAGGCTTGACCGGCGCGTCGGCGATGTCCACGCCTTCGCGGTTCAGGGTCGACGAGACGTCGCCCATCAGCCAGTTGGCGGCGGCCTTGGCGTTTTCTTTGCCCGCTGCATCCACCACGGCCACGAAGTAGGTCGCCATCGCTTTCGATGCGGTCAGCACCAGCGAGTCATATTCCGGCAGCGCGTATTCGCTGACGAAGCGCGCGCGCATGGCGGCCGGCAGTTCCGGCATCGACGCTTTCACGGTGTCGATCCACGCGTTGGAGATGACCAGCGGCGGCAGATCCGGGTCTGGGAAGTAGCGGTAATCCTGCGCGTCTTCCTTGCTGCGCATTTCGCGCGTTTCTTTGCGGTCTGGATCGTACAGGCGGGTTGCTTGCACCACTTTGCCGCCGTCTTCAATCAGTTCGATCTGGCGGCGCACTTCCACGTGCACGGCTTCTTCGATGAAGCGGAACGAGTTCAGGTTCTTGATCTCGCAGCGGGTGCCGAATTCTTTCTGGCCTTTTGGGCGCACCGATACGTTGATGTCGCAACGGAAGGAGCCTTCCTGCATATTGCCGTCGCAGACGCCCAGCCACATCACCAGCGAGTGCAAGGCTTTGCAGTACGCGACTGCCTCAGCGGCGCTGCGGATCTCCGGCTCGGAGACGATTTCCAGCAGCGGCGTGCCGGCGCGATTCAGGTCGATGCCCGACATGCCTGCATAGTCTTCGTGCAGCGACTTGCCTGCGTCTTCTTCCAGGTGGGCGCGGGTCAGGTTGACCGTCTTGGTGACGAATTCGCCGTCCTTCTCGTAGCCGAAGGTCATCGAGCCGCCTTGTACTACCGGATCTTCGAATTGGCTGATCTGGTAGCCCTTCGGCAGGTCGGGGTAGAAGTAGTTTTTGCGGGCGAAGATCGATGCCGGCGCAATCTTGGCGCCAACGGCGAGGCCGAAGCGAATCGCGCGGTCTACCGCTTGCTTGTTCATGACCGGCAGCACGCCAGGCAGCGCCAGGTCAACCGGGCTGGCTTGGGTGTTGGCTTCGGCGCCGAAAGTGGTCGGCGAGCCGCTGAAGATTTTAGATGCGGTAGTGAGCTGCACGTGGTTCTCAATACCGATGACGACTTCCCATTCCATATGATTCTCGCTGTATTCGTTATTTTTTAGATGCCGGCCGGAGCGCGGGTGTGCCAGTCGGTCGCTTGCTGGTAGGCGTGAGCGACGTTCAGCAGCTTGGCTTCACCAAAGTGTTTGCCGATGATTTGCAGGCCGACCGGGCGATCTTTCGCGCCAAAGCCCACAGGGATCGACATGCCAGGCAGACCGGCAAGGCTGGTCGACAGGGTGTAGATGTCAGCCAAATACGCCGCTACCGGATCATCCGATTTATCGCCCAAGTCCCACGCCACGGTCGGCGCCACTGGGCCCATGATGACGTCGCATACTGCGTCCGGGCCGTTCAGCACTTTCTCGAAATCCTGCGCGATCAGGCGGCGGATTTTTTGTGCCTTCAGGTAGTAGGCATCGTAGTAGCCGTGGCACAGCACATAGGTGCCGACCATGATGCGGCGCTTCACTTCATTGCCGAAGCCCTGGTCGCGGGTCTTGCGGTACATGTCTTGCAGGTCTTTGTAGCCTTCTGCGCGGAAGCCGTAACGCACGCCGTCAAAGCGCGACAGGTTGGACGAGGCTTCGGCTGGCGCGATCATGTAGTAGGCAGGGATCGACAGCGCGGTATTCGGCAGCGAGATGTCGACTAGGGTCGCGCCCAGTTCCACATACTTCGCCAGCGCGGCGCGCACTGCATCTTCCACGTCTTTCGACAGGCCTTCACCGAAGTATTCTTTCGGCACGCCGATGCGCAGGCCGGTCAGCGGCTGGCCCAGTTCACGGGTGAAGTCTTCGTCCACGCCGCCCAGTTCCGGCGTCAGCGAGGTCGAATCGCGTTCGTCAAAGCCGGCCATGGCGTTCAGCAGCAGCGCGCAGTCTTCCGCGGTTTGCGCCATCGGGCCGCCTTGATCCAGCGACGATGCAAACGCGATCATGCCGAAGCGCGATACGCGGCCGTAGGTCGGCTTGATGCCGGTGATGCCGCAGAACGCGGCCGGCTGGCGGATCGAACCGCCGGTGTCGGTGCCGGTCACGGCAGGCGCCAGGCGCGCCGCGACAGCAGCAGCGGAACCGCCCGACGAACCACCCGGCACAGCTTTTTTATCCCACGGATTTTTCACCGCGCCGAAGGCCGAGTTTTCATTGGCCGAGCCCATGGCGAATTCGTCGCAATTCAGCTTACCCAGCGTGACCATGCCGGCCGCGCGGAACTTCTCGACCACGGTGGCGTCGAATGGGCTGACGTAATCGGCCAGCATTTTCGAGCCGGCGGTCGAGCGCCAGCCCTTGGTGACGAAGATATCTTTGTGTGCGATCGGCACGCCGGTCAGCGGGCCGGCGGTGCCGTCGGCGATACGTTTGTCGGCTTCGGCGGCTTGCGCCAGGGTCAGGGCGCGGTCGACGTGCAGGAAGGCGTTCAAGTCGCTCTTCTCGATGCGGTCGAGGAACTGGGTGGCCAGTTCGGTCGCGGTAATCGCTTTGCTTTGCAGGAGGGCGGACAGCTCTTTAATGGTTTTGGTGTGCATGGCGTTTCAGTTAATTCGTTGCGTCCCCAGCGTCATTCCGGCCTGCGCCGGAATGACGGCGGCGGTATTTTTAGTCGATCACTTTCGGCACCAGGTACAGGCCGTCCTGGGTCTTCGGTGCGACGGTTTGATAGTCGTCGCGGCGATTTGGTTCGCTGGCCACGTCTTC
The DNA here is from genome assembly GCF_009857435.1 of Duganella rivi. Taxonomy (GTDB): domain Bacteria; phylum Pseudomonadota; class Gammaproteobacteria; order Burkholderiales; family Burkholderiaceae_D; genus Rugamonas; species Rugamonas rivi. The sequence goes on along the minus strand of NZ_WWCK01000001.1, from coordinate 951,630 downwards.
GCGCAGGCGCAGGGCGATGTTGTTCATGTGCGCCGCCAGCGGGTGGCTCAGCGGGGCGACGCCGTCGGTGTCAACCGCCTGCATCTGCTCGGCCAGCGCAAAAATGCCATTCAGTTGCTCCAAAGCGGTAGCGCTCTGCTGCTCGCTCATCTCAAGTTGGGCCAGTTTGGCAATGCGTGTTACGTCGGATAGGGTCAGGGACATGGCGGGATTAATTGTAATATTGATAAAAAACTTGAATTTCTGCCTATTCGCCTTCAACCACCGGCGAATGCCGCTTAAATCGCGGCCTCAAGCACCACACTTTTGCGTGGATTTTCGATAAATCACAGTCAAATTATAAGGTAGAATGGCGGGTTGATGCGTTGTCGGCGCTGAATCATTGCTGCCGCCGCATTTCGGACAGAATTTTTTACTCAACGGTTTACGCGCACACTGGTAGCGCCACAGGACACTTTAATGTTTGGTTTTTTACGTCGTTACATTTCCTCCGACCTGGCCATTGACTTGGGCACGGCCAACACCCTGATCTACGTTCGCGGCCAAGGCATCGTTTTGGATGAACCTTCGGTAGTCGCAATCCGCCAGGAAGGCGGCCCGAATGGCAAGAAGACCATTCAAGCAGTTGGTAAAGAAGCAAAGCAGATGCTGGGCAAAGTTCCTGGCAACATCGAAGCGATCCGCCCGATGAAAGACGGCGTGATCGCCGACTTCACCGTCACCGAGCAAATGCTGAAGCAGTTCATCCGCATGGTGCACGACTCCAAATTCTTCCGTCCATCGCCGCGCATCATCATTTGCGTGCCTTGCGGCTCGACGCAGGTGGAACGCCGCGCGATCCGCGAATCGGCACTGGGCGCCGGCGCCTCGCAGGTGTACCTGATTGAAGAGCCTATGGCAGCAGCCATCGGTGCCGGCCTGCCGGTGTCGGATGCAACCGGCTCGATGGTGGTCGACATCGGTGGCGGCACCACCGAAGTGGGCATCATCTCGCTGGGCGGCATGGTCTACAAGGGTTCCGTGCGCGTGGGCGGCGACAAGTTCGATGAAGCCATCGTCAACTACATCCGCCGTAACTACGGCATGCTGATTGGCGAACAGACCGCGGAAGCGATCAAGAAAGCCATCGGTTCGGCCTTCCCTGGCTCCGAAGTCAAGGAGATGGAAGTCAAGGGCCGCAATCTGTCGGAAGGTATTCCACGTTCGTTCACCATCTCGTCGAACGAGATCCTGGAAGCGCTGACCGACCCGCTGAACAACATCGTCTCGGCCGTGAAAAACGCGCTGGAACAAACCCCGCCAGAGCTGGGTGCGGACATTGCCGAAAAAGGCATGATGCTGACCGGCGGCGGCGCGCTGCTGCGCGATCTGGATCGCCTGCTGATGGAAGAAACCGGCCTGCCGGTGCTGGTGGCGGAAGATCCGCTGACTTGCGTGGTGCGCGGTTCCGGCATGGCGCTGGAGCGGATGGACCAACTGGGTTCGATCTTCTCCTACGAATGATCTGACGAAACGGGGCCGCGAAACAGCGGCCCCGATGCTTATTGGAAGTCATGGAATACAGTCCTCCGCCACTTTTTAAGCAAGGCGCCTCGGCCCGGGTCAAGATGACGGTGTTCGCGTGCATATCGATTGCACTGCTGCTGGTTGACTCGCATATGCGGACTCTGACGACGGTACGGCAGGTTGCCGGTACCGTGCTGTATCCGCTGCAAATGGCGGCCTTGCTGCCGCGCGACGCCATCTACGGCGTCGGCGATTATTTCTCTACTTTGTCATCGATGGAAAAGCAGGTGCGCGAGTTGCGCCGCCAGCAGATCCTCAGTTCGCAGGCTTTGCAGCAGGCGCAGTTGCAGGCTGCCGAGAATGCGCAGTTGCGCCGCCTGTTGGACGCGCGCCAGCATTTGCCGGTGAAGTCGATGCTGGCCGATGTGCTGTACGACGCGCGCGATGTCAACAGCCGCAAGATTATTCTCGATCGCGGCACGCGCCACGATGTGACGCTTGGCTTGCCGGTGATCGACAACCAGGGCGTGGTGGGCCAAGTCACGCGCGTGTTCCCGTTCACCTCCGAGGTAACGCTGCTGTCCGACAAGGAGCAGGCGATTCCGGTGCAGCTGCTGCGCAATGGCTTGCGTAGCGTGGCTTATGGCCGCGGCAAGGCCGGCAACCTGGAGCTGCGCTTTACTGCGCCGAATGCGGATATCCAGGTGGGCGATATCGTGGTGACTTCTGGACTGGACGGTGTGTATCCGGCCGGTCTGGCAGTGGCGCGTGTGACGCAGGTGGAGAACAGCGCCGGTGGTTCGTTTGGCGGTGTGATTTGCCAGCCGCTGGCCGGCATCATGAACAACACGCAGTTGCTGATTTTGATGTCGACGCCGGAGATGCCTGCGCGTCCGGCAGATGAAGAGCCGCGCGCACTGCGCAAGCACAATAACAAGATGGCGCCGATTAAGGACGTGCCGAAAGAGGGCGCTGAAGGTCAGCCTGCAGCCGGTGCTACACCTGCTGCCACCACCGCACCTGCCGCCGCTGCGCCCAACGGTGCGCCCGGCCTGATGCCGGTGATGCCGCCGCCACCAGCGCCCGCGCCGAAGCCTGCCGCCACCGACGCCGCAGCGGCCACGCCGGCAGCGACGCCGCCCGCCGGCGCCAAGCCTGCCGCTGCGACTGCGCCTGCCGCGCCGCACGCCAATCAATCCAAGGAGCCGGCACGATGAATCGTCCGCACTATATTCTGCTGCCGGTTAGCCCGCTGTTCATCGCGTTTAGCTTGTTCTGCGCCTTCCTTCTGAACCTGCTGCCGTGGGGCCAGTTCGTCGGCGTGCCCGATTTCGTGGCGCTGCTGCTGGTGTTCTGGGGCGTGCACCAGCCGCGCAAGGTCGGCATCGGCACCGCCTTCTTCCTCGGCCTGCTGATGGACGTGCACGACGCCACGCTGCTCGGCGAGAACGCGCTGTCGTACACGCTGCTGTCCTACTTCGCCATCATGCTGCATCGCCGGATGCTGTGGTTCCCGATCTGGACGCAAGCCATGCACGTGTTTCCGCTGCTGCTGATGGCGCAGTCGGTGCAACTGGTGGTGCGCTTCTTCGTGTCCGGTAAATTCCCCGGCTGGTTCTACTTCATCGAAAGCGTGGTGGCATCGGCCCTGTGGCCGCTGGCGACCTGGCTGCTGCTGGCGCCACAACGCCGCGCGGTAGACCGCGATCACACCCGCCCGATCTGACTGCGCGCTTAGCATGACTGAAATTAAGGACAATCAGCGCGAACTTCAACAGTTCCGCCTGCGCCTGACGGTGCTCGGCGGGCTGGTGTTTTTCTGTTTCGGCTTGCTGCTGCTGCGCTTCATCTGGCTGCAAGTCGTGAAGTACAGCGACTTTGCCGTGAAGGCGGAAGAGAACCGCATCGCCATCGTGCCTATCGTGCCGAATCGCGGCTTGATCCTCGATCGCAACGGCGTGGTACTCGCGCGTAACTACTCGGCTTTCACGCTGGAGATCACGCCGTCCAAGCTGCACACCACGCTGGATGAAGCGATCGACGAGCTGTCCAAGCTGGTGACGGTGGATATCAAAGACCGCAAGCGTTTTAAAAAACTGCTCGATGAATCCAAGGGCTTCGAAAGCGTGCCGCTGCGCACCCGCCTCACCGACGAAGAAGTCGCGCGCTTCACCGCGCAGCGTTTCCGCTTTCCCGGCGTCGAGGTGCAGGCGCGCTTGTTCCGCCAGTATCCGCTGGGTGAAACCGCATCGCACGTGATCGGCTACATCGGCCGTATTAATCAATCCGAAATCAAGGCCATCGAAGCCACCGACGACGGCCCGAATTACAAGGGCACCGACCATATCGGCAAAGAGGGCCTGGAAAAAAGCTACGAGAAGCAGCTGCACGGCCAGACCGGCTACGAGGAAGTGGAAGTCTCGGCCGGCGGCCGCGCCATCCGCACCTTGTCGCGCACCGCTGCTACGCCGGGCAATAACCTGATCCTGTCGATCGACATCGAACTGCAAAAGGTGGTGGAAGAAGCGTTCGGCGAATGGCGCGGCGCGTTTGTCGCCATCGAACCGGAGACCGGCGACATCCTCGCCTACGTCTCGCGTCCCGGCTACGACCCCAACCTGTTCGTGGACGGCATCGACTCGCAAAGCTGGAATGAACTGAATACTTCTCTTGATCGCCCGATGGTCAACCGTCCGTTGTCCGGCACCTACGCGCCGGGTTCCACGTTCAAGCCGTTCATGGCGCTGGCGGCGCTGGAGCTGGGCAAGCGCAATGCGGCCCAAGCCTATCCTGATCCCGGCTACTTCTACCTCGGCGGCCACAAGTTCCGCGACGATAAAGTGGGCGGCCACGGTAACGTCGACTTGCGCCGCTCGGTCATCGTCTCCTGCAATACCTACTACTACCAGCTTGGTAACGACATGGGTATCGATGCGATTACTACTTTCATGAAGCCGTTCGGCTTCGGTGAAAAAACCGGCATCGACCTCGATAACGAAAAGACCGGTGTGCTGCCGTCCAAGGAATGGAAGCGCAAACGCTTCAAGGGCAATGCCGGCAAGTGGGTCGGCGGCGATACCATCTCGGTCAGTAACGGTTCCGGCTTCAACTCGTACACGCCGCTGCAGATCGCTCACGCCATGGCCAACCTGGCCAACAACGGCATCGTGATGAAGCCGCACCTGGTCAAGATCGTCGAAGACGGCGGCACCCGCGCGCGCAAGCTCACCGTGCCGAGCGAAAGCTACCGCATTCCGCTCAAGCAGGAAAACATCGACATCATCAAGAGCGCGATGGTGGGCGTGAACTCGGAGCCGGGCGGCACTGCCTACCGCGCCTTCGCCAACGCTGCCTACACCTCCGGCGGCAAGACCGGCACGGCGCAGGTGGTGGGCATCAAGGCCAACGAGAAGTACAACGCCGCCGCACTGGCCGAACGCCTGCGCGACAACGCCCTGTACACCGCCTTCGCACCGGCCGACAAGCCGAAGATCGTGGTTGCCATGGTGGTGGAAAACGCCGGCTGGGGCGCGGAGATTGCCGCGCCGATCGCGCGCAAGGCTCTCGACTTCTATTTGCTGGGCAAGCGCCCAGCGGACAAGGAAACCACCAAGGTGCCGAAGGAAGACGCGGTCGAATTCGTGCCGATTGAAGACCCGGAGGCCGCCGAAGCTGCCGCCGCTGCGGCCGAGGCACGCCGCGAACCGGCGCCTGCACCGGCGCCGCCGCCAACGCCGGCCGCCGCACCTGCACCTGCGCCGGTTGCGCCGGCACGGAAGAAACAATAAGGATCCATCATGCGCATACACGAAAGACGTTCGCTGTGGCGTCGCATGCGGCCATACTTCACCGTCTTTGACGGCCCGCTGACCGCCATCATCATCATGCTGCTAACCGTCAGCATGATTACGCTATTCTCGGCCAGTATCGGCATTCCCGGCAAGATGGAAGACCAGATACGTAACATCTTCCTGTCCTTCTTCGTCATGTGGCTGGTGGCGAATATCTCGCCGCAGATGATGATGCGGATCGCCGTGCCGGCCTATGCCTTCGGCGTATTCCTATTGGTCTGCGTCGCGCTGTTCGGCACCATCAAGCTGGGTGCGCGGCGCTGGCTGCACATCGGCGTGGTCGATATCCAGCCGTCCGAATTCATGAAAATCGTCACGCCGCTGATGCTGGCGTGGTTCTTCCAGAGCCGCGCCGGCCACCTGACGTGGCAATCGTATGCGATTGCGGCGCTGCTGCTGGCGGTGCCGGTCGGCTTGATCGTGCGCCAGCCGGATCTTGGCACGGCGCTGCTGGTGGTCGCCGCCGGCTTCTGCGTGATCTTCCTCGCCGGCCTGGCTTGGAAAGCCTTGATCGGATTGTTTGTCGCCGCCGGTGCCGCGCTGCCGGTGATCTGGTCGGTGCTGCACGATTACCAGCGCGAGCGCGTGATGACGCTGATCGATCCAACCACCGACCCGCTGGGCAAGGGCTTCCACATTATCCAGTCGACGATTGCGGTCGGTTCGGGCGGCATCACCGGCAAGGGCTGGACGCACGGCACGCAGGCCCACCTGGAATTCATCCCGGAGCGCACCACCGACTTTATCTTCGCCGTGTACTCGGAGGAGTTTGGCCTGATCGGTAACCTGGTGTTGATGGTGCTGTACCTGATGCTGATCGGCCGCGGCCTGATGATCGCCGGGAATGCGCCCAACTTCTTTACCCGCTTGCTGGCCGGTGCAGTCACCATGATTTACTTCACCTACGCCTTCGTCAACATGGGCATGGTGAGCGGCATCCTGCCGGTGGTGGGCGTGCCGCTGCCGTTCATGAGCTATGGCGGCACTGCGCTGCTGACGCTGGGCCTCGGCGCCGGCATCTTGATGAGCATCCAGCGTCACCGCAAACTGGTGCAAACCTGATGCGCCCCCTTATCAAGCTTTCCACCTTGGCCACGGCGCTGGTCTTGGCCGGTTGCGGCAGCGCGCCGATTGCGACGCAGCCTACGCCGCGTCCCGTGCAAACCACGGGGCCGGTGATTAAATCGCCATCCACCTCCAAGCCCGATCCGTCGCTGCCGGTGCTGCCGCCCGCGAACTCGGGGCGCGGCGGCTACTACCAGGACGATGGCCCGGGCGATTCGCCGCCGCCGAACCTGGCCGATACGCCGGACGCCGACGTGCGCAACGATCCGCCGATCCCGCGTTCCAACCGGCCTTACGTCGTCTTCGGCAAGACCTACACGCCGATCACCGACGACAAGCCGTTCACGCAGATCGGCGTCGGCAGCTGGTACGGTAAAAAATTCCACGGCCAGCGCACCTCGTCCGGCGAACCGTACGATATGTACAAGATGACGGCGGCGCATCCGATCCTGCCAATTCCATCGTACGCGCGGCTGACAAATATGCTCAGTGGCGCAACCGTGGTGGTACGAATTAACGACCGTGGTCCGTTCCATGCGAATCGCGCGATCGACGTGTCGTACACGGCGGCGCTGAAACTGGGCTTGCTGGGCAAGGGCAGCCACGAGCTGAAAATCGAACGCATCCTGCCGGAAGAAATCGAGCGCATGCTGGCTTCGCGCGACGGCGTATCCGTCAGCACCAAGGCGCGCCTGACGCCGCAACCGCCGCTGATACTCACGCCAGCCGCACCGAAAGAAATCGAAACGCTGATGCTGGCCGACCGCGCGCCGGCCGGCTACGTTGCGCCGGTATCGGCGGTGGCGGGCGGCTTCTATCTGCAACTGGGCGCCTACTCGCGCGCTGAAAATGCGGAAGCGGTGCGCGACAAGCTGGCGAGCAAACTGAATGGCTTGGAAGTGGTGCAGGGCGGTTCGGTGTTCCGACTGTTCGGCGGCCCGTTCACCTCGCGCCAGGAAGCGCAGCAGGCGGCGCAAGGGTTGCCGTCGTCGCTGGGCCTCAAGCCCATCATCGTGCAGCGCTGATTACTTCCCTAGTACGGCTGGCCCGGTCAGAACTACGCGAACCAGATCCGATTGTCTCTTGACGCCGATCTTTGCGCATGCAGCCTTGAGCTGGGTACGCACGGTATTGATCGACAATTGCCGTTTGTCCGCGTATTCCTGCAAGGTGCTGCCGTTGACCAGCGCCTCGGTCAGGCGCGCTTCCGCTTCGGTCAATTGGTAGAACCTCGATAGGGCGCCACCCAGGCTCCGTTGCGCCTCGGCCGAATCCGTGAGGAAGACTGCCACCGCTCCGTTTTGACCGAACGGCGAAGACCAGGATGGCAACGGCGTTACCAAGAGCTGCAAAAAACTGCCATCTGCACGCGGGATGCGCATGGAGCCATCCGCGTTCGCCTGTTCCATGTTCCCCGAGCCGATGCCGCATGCGCGGTGCAGTATTTTTTGCAACCGCGCGTCATCGGCCGATCGCAAGCAGGACAATCTGCGGTGCGGAATGCAGGTCAATAGGAGGCTGTTCTCCAGCATTGCCAAGGCGCGCCGGGTGGCGTGCACCACGCGGCCTTGCGCATCCAAGAGAATGACGCCGCAGAACATGCGCTCCAGCGCTTCGGTTGCGGACTCTGAGATGACCTTTAGCTGGTGCAGTCTTCGATGTAGCGCGATGGCCGACTGAAAGTGCGGCATCAATTCGCGCAGCACGGCCAGTTCCGCCGGCGTGTAGGGGCCGGCGCGCTCGGAACGTACCAGCGTGACGTTGACGGAGCGGTTGTTGCGTTTTTCGACCACGGCCGCCGCGCTGTAAAAGATTTCCTGCGGCCTTAGCCAATCTCCCCAGTACTCGGTCTTCTTGACCTGGCTGTCGGGGAACAGCTGTGAACTGACCACGACCTCGCCCTCGTTGTGCAGGGACTCATCCTGCAGCCAGATATTGTGTTCCGAGTAGTAAGCGGTGAAGCTTTCGAGGGCGGCAGGGTCGAAGCCATGATTCACGAAAAAAGCGTCTCCCGGAAGCGCGATTTCGCCTTGTTTACGTTCAAAATCATTGGCCCAAATGACGCTGCCGTGCGAGTTTAAACGCTGCGCCAGTTCAACGAGAAATACTTCCCACTGCCCGGGATTGAGCGCTGAATCATAAATCTTGGCGACAAACTGCGAAAAATCCGAACCGGGCATGATGGCGTTTTCTCAAGTAGTCATGTTGTGAATATAACACTGCCTCATGCGTTTGGATGATGTGATTTTGCTACGCCCGCTTTAGTCTTTGCTGGTCTATTTCAACGAGGTGGGGTCATGAGAATGAATTACTGCATCGCGGCCGTGGTGTTGGGCGCTATTTCCTTATCCGCTTCCGCCGCAACCGTTGGCGGCACCGCCAGCCTGTCATTGACTGCCGGGGCGTGGTACGAGGTCGGCAACGAGTACTATGTCGATCAACTTCCGCATACGCTGGACATCGCGTATTCGGGCGACAAGGACAGCGGCGGTGGCCTGGTTGCGCCCTATACGATCCACTCGGTGGCCTCCGGCAGCGTGACCGGCGGGGTGCTGAAGGCGGCTGCGTCGACCTCGTACACGCAGGGGCCGCTTGGCAGTTCCGCGGGCGCATTCGGCCAATGGAGCGACAGCTTGACGGTCAATGTTCCGGGCCTGGAAGTCGGCACGCCGGTGAAAATCCATTACACCATCCAGGTATCGGGCACGCTGGCGGTGGACTACAGCATGGCCAATGGCCCGGGCAATGCGACGCACTCGATGGCCTATGCTTCCTGGAATTTCGATCATTACATAGGTAATACCCAGTTCAGGCTGAATGCCGGCCAGCGCGTGGATATCCTGAACAACGGGGCCAGCCTCGTCACCAACAATGCCAACTGGGCGGATGAAGATCCCTATGGCCTCTACACCTTCGACGGCTGGGTGCCGGCCAACATGGAGCTGTACACCCATTCCCAGCTGATAGTGCAAACCTGGGTGGGCGATGGCCGAACTGTCTCCACCGGCAGCGCCAGTGCCGACCTGGGACACTCGATTTATTGGGGCGGGATAGATGCTGTGAGCCTGGCCGATGGCAGCGCAGTGGATTTCACGATTTCATCGGCGAGCGGACTGGATTACGGTCACTCCTTCATCCCGTCCAGCGTTCCTGAGCCCTTGCCAGGCGTGATGTTCTTACTGGGAGTGCCCTTGCTGATGGCGATGCGCAAGCGCAGGATGTGAGTGACTTACTTGCAGCTGCGGGTCTCGGTATTCGGGAAGCCGGCGCGGATTTTTTCCAGTTTGGCTTTGAGGTCGGCGTCGACGTCGCGGAACTGGTAGGCCAGCAGCTTGCTGCCGCTCATGCGCGGCGCTACGCGCGCGGTGCGCACGCCTTGCTTCATCAGCGCGGCCAGCTGGTTTTGTGCTGCGCCTTCAGTCTTGAATACGCCCAGCGAAATCCCCCAGCGCAGCGGGGAATTGTCGGACATGATGAAGTAGTTGCTGACGCCAAGCGCGCGCAGTTCGCCGGCTTTCTTGTCGGCGCCTTCCTTGCTGCCTTGCGGCGGAATGTAAACGATGTAGCTCGATACCTCGCTGCCCGGCAGGTTGTGGCGCGACTGGCGGTCGCCCAGTTTCAGCGCTTCCAGCTGGCTTTCAAAGCGGCGCGCATCGGCCAGTACAAAACTGGCCACTTCCAGGCAGGCTTGTACCTCCGGCTTGGTTTCCGGCGCGGCTGTCGCGGCAGCGGCAGCGTTGTTGGCTTTTTCGGCCGAGATGATGGCCAGCTTGTCGGCGTTGAGCTGGTTGAGCAGGCGTTCCGGTTCGCGCTCGTTGCCGCTGAAGTGGCCCAGATAGCCGCGTCCATACGCAAACAGCGCAGCGTTCACGGCGAGCAGGGACCAGAAAATAAACTTCAGCACAGAGCTTTCCTCTTATTCGGCGCTGCTCACGGCAGCATGTAATCCGATCAGCACAATATTCTCGACGATACGGTACGGTACTTTCAGCATCGGCGCAATGTAGGGCGCGGCGCCGCCGGAGATGATGCACTCGGCGGCTTGATGCTGGGCGCAGGCATGTTCGATGGCGCCGCTCTGCGCGGCCAGGATGCCGCTCAGGATGGCGTCGTCGGTATTGTCGGCGAATCCATCCGGCAGCTTACCGTCTTGGGCGATCTGCGGCAACTGCGCGGTATTGCGCGCCAGGGCGCTGGCCATCAAGCCCAGTCCCGGCAGGATCATCCCGCCGAGGAAGACGCCGTCCGGCGTGACCGCATCGATGGTGGTGGCGGTGCCGCAGTTGACCACGATGGTGCGCGCGCCCGGCGCCAGCGCGTGGCCGGCAATGGCGGCGGCGAATCGGTCGCAGCCCAGCTGCGCTGGATTGCGATAGCCGTTGGTGACGCCGGCCAGCGCCGGCAGCGAGGCAAACCATTCCGGTTGCAGATCGGCGAGGCAGCGTTGCAGCACGTATTCCAGTTGCACGCGCAGCGCGTTGCCTGCCACGTTGGCGACCAAGATGCGGCTGACGCCATGCGTGGCGGCGGCCTCGCACCACGCCAGTTCCAGTTGCGGCATGTCGGCGTGGGTGGCGGCGCCGTGCGCGATCCACTCGCCCAGCGGCGCGCCAGCTGCCACCAGCGCCCATTTGACGCGGGTGTTGCCGGCGTCGATCAGTAAAATCATGTTGGTGCTCCAGATAAGCGCAGCGAGACGTCGCCGGATAAGACTTCTACGCGGCCTTGACCGGTATCCAGCATCAGGCGGCCGATGGCGTCCACGCCGGCGGCGCGGCCTTGTTGTACTACTTCGCCGTTGTCCAGCAAGACCACGTCTTTGCCTTGCCACGCGTGCAGCGCGTTCCAACGGTCGACGAAGGGTGCGAAGCCGGTGTCGTCGAATTCTTCCAGCACGGCGGCGAGGCGGCTCAGTAATGCCGCCATCAATTGGTTGCGATCCATTTGCGCCAGCCATGGCGCGCTGGCGACTTCGCGGCCGATGGCCGCTTCCAGTTCGTCCGGCATCAGCAGGTTGATGCCGCAGCCGATGACGGCCCAGATGGCGTCGTCGGTCTTCTGGGTTTCAACCAGGATGCCGGCCAGCTTGGCGCCGTCGCGCAGCAAGTCGTTGGGCCACTTGATTTGCACCGGCACGCCGAGCGAGGCGATGGTCTCGGCCAACGCAACGCCGACCGCCATCGGCAAGCCGCTCATTTTGTGCAGCGGGCCTTTGAAGCGCCACGCCAGCGAGAACATCAGCGCGGCGCCGGGCTTGGACAGCCACGAACGGCCGGCGCGGCCGCGGCCTGCGGTTTGGTTTTCGGCGATGCGCAGCGTCGGGCCTCGCAATGTGCCGATGCGGGCCAGCAGGTCGGCATTGGTGGAGCCGGTTTCGGCCACCACTTCAATCGCCACGTGGGTGGCGGAGGTGGCGCAGTGCGAGCCGATGGCCGCTGCGTTGAGATTACTCATGGTGCTTCTTGCGAGGTTTATGCGGCGCCTTGCCGAAGGCCCAATCGTAGACGGGATTCGGCAGCAAGCGCAGGATCTTGGCGACGATGCCCATCTGCCATGGAATGACGGCGTAGCTGCGGCCGGCGGCAATCACTTGCGCGGCAGCGGCGGCGAATTTTTCGGGCGCCATCAGGAACGGCATCGGATACGGATTCTTCTCCGTCATCGGCGTGTCGATGTAGCCGGGGCAGATGGTGACCACACGAATGCCGTGCGGTTTCATCTCCAGTCGCAGCGATTCGCAGTAGCTGATCACGGCGGCTTTGGAGGCGCTGTAGGCCTCCGCGCCCGGCAGGCCGCGTATGCCGGCCACGCTGCCGATGCCGACCAGGCGTCCCGGCGCGCGCTGCGAACGCATGGCGGTGATGAAGGGCGCGAAGGTGGCGGCAGTCGCCACCACATTGGTGGCGATGATATCGGCGAACACCGGAATATCTTCCGCATATTCGGTCAGCGTGCCGACCGAAATGCCGGCATTGGCGATCACCACATCAACGCCGCCCGCGTAAGCAAGGAAGGCTTGCGCCGCCTCGTTGATGGCGGCGTGGTCGCGCACATCGACAGCATAAGCGCGATGCAGCTGGGCGTTGGGGAGTGTGGCGATCAAAGCGGCGAGGCTGTCGCCGCGCCGCGCAAGCAGTCCTAGCGTGGCGCCTTGCGCCGCGTACTGGCGGGCCAGCGCAGCGCCGATGCCGCTGGAGGCGCCGGTGATGAAGACGCGCAAAGGCGCCATGCTTACTTCTTCTCTGCCTTGGCCTTGGCGACCAATACGTCCAGCACCTGCGCGACTTCGGTATGCAGGTCGGCCTCGGTCTTGGCGGTGTTGGCGCCGGCATCAGCCATGGTCGGGGAGGTGATGTACTTGCCGTCCACCGCCAGCGTCGGCCACGAGTCGATGGTGTAGGCATCCATCATGGCGGTGGCTTTGCGCACGCGGCCGGCCACGCCGAAGCCGCGGTAGGTGTCGATGAATTTCTGCTTGTCGACGCCTTGCTTGGCGATGAATTCAAACACCTGCTCGTCGCGGCGCAGCGGGTTGCGGTTGACGTGGATTTCCTTGAAGGCTTTGGTGTGCAGTTCCGGCGTCAGCACGCCCATCGCTTCCAGTGTGAAGAACATGCGCTGCTGCGGCAGGTCAGTGCCCGAGCGCGAGATGTGCATGCGCTTGAGAACCACGTTGTCGCCCTGTTTTTTCACCCATGCGTTCAGCGAGTCATCGAAGGCGCTGCAATGCGGACAGGCGTAGTCGAAGAATTCAATGATCTCGACTTTTTTGCCGGTGTCCACCGGCTGCGGTGCGGCCAGCGTTTTGTACTCGACGCCGTTTTTCGGATCGGCAGGGGAGGCCGATGCGGTCAGCGCTACAGCGCCGAATGTCACTGCGGTGATTGCAGTCAGGGCGAATTTCAGGAAGCGCATCGTTATTCCTTATTTTTGATTGCGTACGACGGCTACGTCGATGCCGTTTTCGGACAGTTTGCTACGAACCTTGTTCATCGCTTCGACCTGGTTGTAAGGGCCGAGGCGCACGCGATGCAGCACGCCGGTGTCGGTCGAACGATCGGAGATGTTGGCTTCAAAGCCCAGCAAGGCCAGCTTGGCGCGCGCGCTTTCGGCGTCGGCTACTTCGCGGAAGGCGCCAGCTTGCAGGTAGTAGATGAATTTGTCGTCGCCTGCGGCTGCATCGGCAGCAGCAGCTTTGGCGGCTGGCTGTGGTGCGACGTTGGCGGCGTTTGGCGCGGTAGCCGCTGCTGCCGGTTTAGCCGGTGCAGGTGCAGCAGGCGTAGCCTGAATCTTATCGACTACGGCTTGCAGCTGATCGGCCGCCGGCTTGGCTGGAGCCGCAGGCGCCGGTGCTGCCGGCGCCTGGTCTTTGGCAAAGTCCTTGGCCGCTTCGCGCGCCGCGTCCTTGTTGCCGTACATCGGCTTATTCGGATCGGCGATTTGTCCCGCCGTTGGTTCCGCTGCCTTGCTCGGATGGCCCTTGTCCGTGAACGGCGTCGAGCCCTTGGTAATCATCAGCGCCACGACGACAGCGATACTCAGGCCGATAACCAGGCCGATGACGATGCCGACGAAGGTGTTGCCCTGCTGCTGCGTACGAGGTGTAAAGCTGGAGCGGAAATTCATTGTGCGGGATGTCCTTCGCAATTACATTTTGTTAGGAGCCGAAACGCCGATCAGCGCCAGGCCGTTGCGCAGCACCTGGCGGGTGGCGACCATCAGGGCGATGCGCGCCGCCTTCAGCGCTTCGTCGTCCACCAGTACGCGCTCAGCGAAGTAGAAGCTGTGCAGGTTGGCGGCCAGGTCGCGCAGGTAGAAGGCGATTTGGTGCGGGCCCAGTTCCGCTTGGGCGCGCGCCAGCGTTTCTGGATAGGCGGCCAGGGTTGCCAGCAGCGCGGCTTCGGTTGGCGCGGTCAGCGGCGACAGGTCGACGTTGGCCAGCGAGGCTTCGTCGCCAGTCCATTGTTCCAGCATGCGGCAGATACGCGCGTGGGCGTATTGCACGTAATAGACCGGATTCTCGTCCGAGGTTTTCAGCGCGACGTCGACATCGAACACGAATTCGGTGTCGGCTTTACGCGAGATCAGGAAGAAGCGCACGGCGTCGCGGCCCTTGGTGATGTCGCCGCCGCCCGACCATTCGATCAGGTCGCGCACGGTGACGTAGGAGCCGGCGCGCTTGGAGATCTTGACCTCTTCGCCGCCTTTCATCACGGTGACCATCTTGTGCAGCACGTAGTCCGGGAAGCCCTGCGGGATGCCGACGTTGACCGCTTGCAGGCCGGCGCGCACGCGGGCGATGGTGCCGTGGTGGTCGGAGCCTTGCACGTTGATCGCTTGCTGGAAGCCGCGCTGGAATTTAACGATGTGGTAAGCGACGTCCGGCACGAAGTAGGTGTAGGTGCCGTCCTTCTTGCGCATCACGCGGTTCTTGTCGTCGCCGTAGTCTTCGGTGCGCAGCCACAGGGCGCCGTCTTCTTCGTAGGTCTTGCCGGACTTGTTCAGCATGTCGACGGCGGCATCCACTTTGCCGTCCGAGTACAGCGACGACTCCAAGTAGTAGTTGTCGAACTTGACGCCGAAGGCTTGCAGGTCGATGTCCTGCTCATTGCGCAGGTAGGTCACGGCGAAGGCGCGGATCGATTCGATGTCTTCCACGTCGCCCGAGGCGGTGGCTGGCGAACCGTCGGAGGCCGATACGGTTTTCTTGGCGGTGAAGTCGGCGGCGATGTCGGCGATGTAGTCGCCGTTGTAGGCCGATTCCGGCCATTCAGTGTCGCCCGGCTTGAAGCCGCGCAGGCGCGCTTGCACCGAGTTGGCCAGCGTTTGAATTTGCACGCCAGCGTCGTTGTAGTAGAACTCGCGGGTGACGTCGTAGCCTTGCGAGACGAACAGCGACGACAGCGCATCGCCCAGCGCCGCCTGGCGGCCGTGGCCCACGTGCAGCGGGCCGGTTGGGTTGGCGGAGACGAATTCGATGATGACTTTTTTGCCTGCGCCGGCATCGCCCGAACCAAAGGCGGCGCCTTGCGCCAGCACGGTCTTGACCACCGACTGCTTGGCGGCGGCGCTGACGCGCAGGTTGATGAAGCCCGGGCCGGCGATTTCGGCGCTGTCGATCAGGCCGTTGCGGGCCGGGTCGGCCAGCAGGGCATCGACCAGCTTGGTGGCCAGTTCGCGCGGGTTCATCTTCAGCTGCTTGGCCAGCTGCATGGCGACGTTACAAGCCACATCGCCGTGCGACGGGTCGCGTGGTCGCTCCAGCACGACGTTGGCGGTCACTTCGGTGCCGGCAAGGATAGGGGCGAGGGCGGCCTGGAACAGGGCGGTAATGTCTTGTTTTTGTTGGGCTAACATGCGCTTAAAAATTCATCAGATAGTGGAAACGGCGGGCGCGCCAGCGCCGGCCAAACAGCGGTAATTATACTGTGTTGCCCGGCCAACGGCGTCGGCACGGATACAAGTGTTTACATATGTCGTAATCGCCTTGTCATAGGCTCTCCTGTATACTGCGCGATCACAGCCGTCACCCATTCTGGAATTAACATATGAACAAGCGTCCAACGCTCTCTTTGAAGTCGCCCGCCCAGTCCAAGCCGGCCGCGCCGAAACTGCGCTCCAGCCATGCGCGCGACCTGAAACCAGCGTTGCAGACGAGTTTCCAGACCAATCTCAAGCAGGATTCGCTGGCATTCAGCCTGATCGGCGCCGCCAACGCCATCGCCCAGGTTAAAACCGGCACCAATTTGCCGCAGGCGCTGGCGCAAGTCTGGGCCAGGCAGGACACTACCCCGCAAGCGCGCGGCGCCATGCAGGACATCGCCTACCGCGCCATGCGCCAGCTGGGCCAGAGCGAGGCCTTGATCGCGCTGATGGCGCCGAAAGCACCGGAGCCGCTGGTCGGCGCGCTGCTGTCCTGCGCGCTGGCGCTGATGACGGCCCCGGACGACACGCCGCCCTACGAAGAATTCACCGTGGTCGACCAGACCGTGACGGCGGCCGACGCCCACCCGGACACCGCCCGCGCCAAGGGCATGGTCAACGCCGTGCTGCGCCGCTTCCTGCGCGAGCGCAAGGCGCTGCTGGACGCGGCCCTGCTGCAACCGGTAGCAAAATGGAACTATCCACAGTGGTGGATCGACGCTGTTAAAACCGCATGGCCGCAAGAGTGGCAAGGCGTGCTGGCGACCGGCAACAGCGCGCCGCCGCTGACCCTGCGCATCAACGCCCGCAAAACCAGCATGGAGCAGTACCTCGCCAAGCTGGCCGAGGCCGGCATGGCCGCCGCCCAGATCGGCCCGTACGCCGTGCGGCTGGCCAAACCGGTCGGCGTGCAGCTGATCCCCGGCTTTGCCGAAGGCCTGGTCTCGGTGCAGGACGCCGGCGCCCAGCTGGCCGCGCCGCTGCTCGACGTCAAAAACGGCATGCGCGTGCTGGACGCCTGCGCCGCCCCGGGCGGCAAGACGTGCCACATCCTGGAACTGGCCGACGCCCACGTTACCGCGCTGGACGCCGACGCCAAGCGCCTGGCCCGCGTCGGCGAGAACCTCGAGCGTCTGCAATTGCAAGCCACGCTGAAGCCGGCCGACGCCCAAAATAAAGACTGGTGGGACGGCCAGCAGTTCGACCGCATCCTGGCCGACGTGCCGTGCACCGCCTCCGGCATCGTGCGCCGCCACCCGGATATCCGCTGGCTGCGCCGCAAGGGCGACACGCTCCAACTTGCAACACTTTCCGGCAAAATCCTCGACAACCTTTGGCAGATGCTGGCACCGGGTGGTAAATTGCTATTCGTGACATGTTCCTTGTGGCCGCAGGAATCCGAGGCGCAGGCGGCCGCTTTTGCAGTTCGCAACAAGGCTGTCCGACTGGATGCGCCCGGTCAATTGCTCCCCGCCGGCGGCTCCGGGCAGGATCACGATGGTTTGTTCTACGCGCTGTTTGAGAAAAATGCGTAACCTCTTGAGTACCGGCCCACACGTGACACTACGATTTTTTCGCCTCCTAGTCGGATCCCTGCTGATGCTGCTGGCATTGTTGCCGCAGCCATCGCGCGCGGCCGAGGGCGTGGAAATCCGCCGCTACCTGGTCGAGTCCACCGAGGACGGCTACCGCCTCTCCGCCACCTACGGCTTTGAACTGAGCCGCGAGATGGAAGACGCGCTGCAATACGGCAAGACGCTGTACTTCTACACCGAGATCGAATTCACCCGCCCGCGCTGGTATTGGTTCGACGAAAAAGCCATTACCGCGCGCCAGACCATCAGCCTGTCGTACAACGTGCTGACACGCCAGTACAACGTGGCCATCAGCGGCAATGTGCACCAGAGTTTCTCCACGCTGGAAGACGCGCTGTTCCTGATCCGCCGCCCCAACCGCTGGCTGGTGGCGCCGCGCGGTGCGCTCAAGGTGGGCGAGAACTACAACGTCAAGCTGAGCATGGGCCTCGATCCCAATTACGTGCCCAAACCGCTCAAGGTCAACGCCCTGAACAACAACGAGTGGCGCCTGGCGTCCGACAAGAAGTCCTTCCAGTACAGGGCCGAGTAAGTGAAGACGGCCCTGCGGTATTTTTCTGTCGTTGGCGGCGGCATCGTCAGCATCCTGTTATTCCTGCTGGCCTCGGCCTCCGACAATTCCGGCTTCTTCGACCGCTACTATGGCTGGCTGCTGGGCCTGAACGCGGCGGTGGCCGTCTCACTGCTGCTGCTGGTGGCCGTCTCCCTGTTCCGCTTGTACGCCCGCTTCAAGGCCGGCAAGTTTGGTTCCAAGCTGATGACGCGGCTGGTGCTGCTGTTTGCCGCCATCGGCGTGCTGCCGGGGCTGGTGATCTTCCTGGTCTCGGTGATGTTTGTTTCCCATTCGATTGACTCCTGGTTCAACGTGCCGGTGGAAGAAGCGCTGGAATCGGGCATCAACCTCAGCCGTGCCGGCCTCGACCGTGCAGTTGCTGAACTGACCGTCACCGCCAACCGCACCGTGCAGGAACTGGCCGACCGCCCGTTCGGCACCGAGCGCGCCACCCTGGCGGCCCTGGTGAAGAGCCAGCCCGGCATGCAGAACGCCATCATCGTCGATGCCGAAGGCGGGCTGGTGGTCAGCGCCCGCGCCAGCCGCAGCGGCAACCTGAGCGCCGACTTGCCGACCCGCGACATGATGGCCAAGGTGCGCAAGGACGATGTCTACGGCGCACCGGAAGGCGGTAACGAACTGCACAGCGACCTGGTCAACGCACCGCTGCCGGCCGAAACCCTCAACCAGCTGCGCCTGCGCGTGCTGGTGGCAATTCCCGACCACGTGCAGCCGAACGGCACCCACCTGGCGCCGCGCTACCTGCAATTGCTGCAACTGGCGCCGGCGCAATTGGCGGCCGACGGCGAAACCATCCGCGCCGCTTACGCCGATTACAAAGAGCGCTTCGACGCCCGCGTCGGCTTGCGCAAAATGTACATCGTGACGCTGACGCTGACCCTGCTGCTGGCGGTGTTCGGCGCGATTGCCAGCGCCTTCCTGATCGCCAACGACCTGGCGCAACCGCTGCTGCTGCTGGCCGAAGGTACGCGCGCGGTGGCGGAGGGCGACTTGTCGCCGCGTCCTATCGTTGCTACTTCCGATGAACTGGGCACGCTGACCCAGTCGTTCAACACCATGACGCGCCAGCTGTCGGACGCCCGCAGCGCGGTCGAGCGCAACCGCTCGGCGCTGCAAACCGCCAAGGCCCACCTGGAGTCGGTGCTGGCGAATATGTCGGCCGGCGTGATGGTGCTCGATCACGAGTTTCACCTGGTCAGTTGCAACGACTCGGTCGAGCGCATCTTGCAGCAGGCCGGCGTTACCATGATCGGCCAGAAGCTCGACGAGATCGAAGGCTTGCAGGAATTCGGCGGCGCCATCGTCGCCGCGTTTGCGGCGCAGAATGCGCAGTCGGCGGCCGGCCGCAACATCGCGCGCCTGCACTGGCAGCGCCAGATCGAAGTGCCGCGCCAGGCCATCGGCGTCGAAGGTAACGACCTGACCTTGCTGACGCGCGGCTCGCGCCTGCCGGTGGAAGGCGGCAGCGGCTACCTGGTGGTGTTCGACGATATCTCCGACGTGATCTCGGCCCAGCGCTCGATCGCCTGGGGCGAGGTGGCGCGCCGCCTGGCGCACGAAATCAAGAATCCGCTGACGCCGATCCAGCTATCGGCCGAGCGCATGCAGATGAAGCTTGAAGACAAGCTGATGCCGGGCGACGCCGAGCTGCTCAACAAGGGCACGGCCACCATCGTCAACCAGGTGGCGGCCATGAAGCGCATGGTGGACGACTTCCGCGACTACGCCAAAACGCCGCCGGCGGTGCTGGAATCGCTGGATCTGAACGCGCTGATCGACGAGATCCTGCACCTCTACATCAGCGGCGAAGGAAACGACATTATTCACCCGCAACTGGCTGCGGGCTTGCCGCTGGTCATGGGCGATCCGACCCAGCTGCGACAAGTGATCCACAACCTGCTACAGAACGCGCAGGACGCCATGGCCGAGTTGCCGGAGGGCGCACCGCAGCCACGCATTGACGTGATCACCGAAGCCATTCATTATCAGGGCGCGGACGGAAACGCGCGCACGGCGGTGCGGCTGGCGATCTCGGATAACGGCCCCGGTTTCGCACCGAAAATCCTGGCGCGCGCGTTTGAACCCTACGTGACCTCGAAGGCGCGCGGCACCGGCCTCGGCCTGCCGATGGTCAAAAAAATTATCGAAGAACATGGCGGACGGATCGATATCCAGAACCATGTCGATAGAAGTGGCGCGTCAGTGTTGATTTTGCTGTTAAAGTTAGCACCGGCGTCGCAAAATAGCTAAAGTGCTATGAATTACAAAAATCATTGCTGTCTATCGACGGCGAAATGAGGACAAGGGAAGATGGCAAACATTCTGGTTGTTGACGATGAGATGGGTATCCGCGAGTTGCTCTCGGAAATCTTGAGCGACGAAGGACATGCAATACAACTGGCGGAAAACGCCCAGCAGGCGCGCGAGGCGCGTGCCCAGGGTGCGCCTGACCTGGTGCTGCTCGATATCTGGATGCCGGATACCGATGGCGTCACGCTGCTCAAGGAATGGCAGCGCGACGGTTTGCTCACCATGCCGGTGATCATGATGTCGGGCCACGCCACGATCGATACGGCGGTCGAAGCGACCCGGATCGGCGCCTTGAACTTCCTGGAAAAACCAATCGCCCTGCAAAAACTGCTGAAAGCGGTGCAGGCCGGCCTGACCCGTGCACAGGAAACCGTGCGCGCCCCGGCGCTGGCGCCGCGCCCGGTAGCGGCAGCGCAGCCGGAAGAATCGGCGGCGCCGGGCTTTGCCCAGCCGGTGGCCTCGGCGCAGATCGCGGTGCGCGGCGGCGCCACCGTGGCCGGCGCCGACAACCACATGTTCAACCTGTCGTTCGACCTGCCGCTGCGCGAGGCGCGCGACGCATTCGAGCGCATGTACTTCGAGCACCACCTGGGCCGCGAAGGCGGCAGCATGACGCGCGTGGCCGAGAAAACCGGCCTCGAACGTACCCACCTGTACCGCAAGCTCAAGCAACTGGGCGTCGAGCCGGGCAAGCTGGCAAAGAAGGGCGCCTAGCCCCGTGACCAGCGCAGCCGAAACCGGGGCCGCCCATCACCGGCCGCCGGTGCCGGCCTGGCTGGTCACCGGCCCCCGCGCCGGTGCGCGCGAGGCGGCCATTGCGGCCCATCTCCCATCGGAGGGGGCCAGCGTTATCATCCTTGAGGGTTTGTCGGACGGCAGTTCGGCCTTATCCTTTGATCCTGTGGATGGCCCATTTCCCTTCGAAACCACGCCACAAGTGTTGCGTATCGCTCCAGGCTGCCTCCATTGCAGCGGTAATCTGATTTTGCGAGTAACATTAAACCGTGTGCTGCGCCGTCCCCCCGCGCGGCTCTACATCAGCTTGGCGTCCGCCGAGCACTTGGAACAGCTGCGTACCTGGCTGTCCGAAGCGCCCTACGGAGCCTTGCTGGAACTGCAAGACGACATCGCGGCCTAGCCCCAGCCCGCTGATTGGCCTTGAAATGGCCCGTTTTCGACCCATCTGTGGGGAGAAGGCGGAAACGCAGGTGTTTCGCCCCTTGTGAAAGGAAGCAAAATGAACCTCATCTACAACAGCGAGCAATACAGTGTTGTCGAATTCGGCGCCGATCGTAACTTGGATGCATTGCGCTTCGGCGGCTATGAAATCGTCGACAAGGGCGGCAAGCGCGAAATCTTCATCGCCGGCATTCTGGCGCAGAACTTCCGCCGCGACGTCAACGAGCTGATTGCCGGCGAGCCCACCATGGCGGAAATCGATGAATTCCTCGGCAGCTACGATGCGCTGATGAGCCAGCCCGTATTGCTGCATTAAAAGGGGCCGGTTAGCGCATGGCGTGGTTATAATCACGCCATGTGCCAACTTCTAGGAATGAACTGCAATGTCCCGACCGACATTGTGTTCAGCTTTACCGGCTTTGCCATGCGTGGCGGCCAGACCGATACCCATCACGACGGCTGGGGCATCGCCTTTTTTGAGGGCGCCGGCGTGCGCCACTTCGTCGATCACCAAGCCGCGATCAGCTCGCCGATTGCCGAGCTGATCAAGCGCTACCCGATCAAGTCCACCAACGTCATTGCCCACATCCGCAAGGCCACCCAGGGCCAAGTGGCATTGGAGAACTGCCATCCCTTCGTGCGCGAACTGTGGGGCCAGTACTGGGTGTTTGCCCACAACGGCGACCTGAAGGAGTTTGCGCCGCTGCTGAACGGCGCCTTCCGCCCGGTAGGCACGACCGACAGCGAGTTAGCCTTCTGCTACATCCTGCAACAGCTGCGTGCCCGTTTCGGCGAGCAGCGGCCGCCGCTGGATCAATTGCGCTCGGTGCTGAGTTCGCTGGTGCACGAGATCGCCACCCACGGCACCTTCAACATGATGCTGTCCTCGGGCGGCGAGCTGTTTGCCCATTGTTCGACCAATCTGTTCTACCTGGTGCGCCAGCATCCGTTTGATACGGCCAAGCTGTCCGACGAAGACGTCAGCGTGGATTTCTCGCAAGTGACCACGCCCAACGACCGGGTTGCCATCATCGTCACCCAGCCGCTGACAACCAACGAACAATGGACAGCCTTCCAGCCGGGCGAACTCAAACTGTTTATCGACGGGATCCCACAAGCGGTAGATTGAGATTATTTTGCAAGACACAGCCGCCCATTGCTGTCAAAATAGGCAAATGATCGATCTAACTCTACATGACACTGGGCCCCGTAGCTTGCGCGTGCGCGAGTTCTACCTGGGACGCCAGCCCATTTTGGATCGCAACCAGGCCCTGTTCGGCTATGAGTTGCTGTTCCGCAACGCTCCGGTCGGGCCGGCCCATGTGACCAACGATTTGACCGCGACTGCTGCGGTGATCGCCCACGCCTCGCAGCTGGGCATGGAAAAGACCATCGGCGACGCGCTCGGCTTCGTCAATGTTGACGCCGATGTGATCATGAGCGACATCTTCCCCTTCCTGCCGCGCGAGAAGGTGGTGCTGGAGATTATCAACACCATGCAGGCCACGCCGCAAGTGGTGGCGCGTATCCGCGAGCTGGTCGGCCACGGTTTCAGCTTTGCGCTGGACGACGTTACCGGCGAGAACCCGGACGTGCTGGAACTGCTGCCGCTGGTGGACTACGTCAAGATGGACATGCGCAACATCCCGCTGTCGGCGCTGATGAAGCTGGCGCCGCGCTTCCGCCAGGAGAAGAAAAAGCTGGTGGCGGAAAAGGTGGAAACGCGCGAAGAATTCAAGAACTGCCTCGACCTCGGTTTCGATTATTTCCAGGGCTATTATTTCTCCAAGCCGGTGATCATGAGCGGCAAGAAGCTGTCGCCGTCGCAGCTGGCGGTGATGGAGCTGATGACCTTGGTCACCTCGGATGCCGACAACCAGGAAATCGAACGCGCCATCAAGCGCGACGTGTCGCTAGCGCTCAACCTGCTGCGCCTGGTGAATACGCCGGCCGTGGGCGCGCGCCAGCGCATCGATTCGCTGAGCCAGGCGGTGACCATCCTCGGCCGCCGTCAGTTGCAGCGCTGGCTGCAAATCATGCTGTACGCCGAGCCGAGCAAGCGCGGTCACAGCATGACGCCGCTGCTGATGCTGGCCACCACCCGTGGCCGCCTGCTGGAGCTGTTGGCCGGCAAGCTGCGGCCCAAGCAGCGCGAGTCGGCCGACATCGCTTTCACGGTCGGCATCATGTCGCTGATGGATACGCTGTTCGGCATCTCGATGGCCGAGATCCTGGAACAAATTCCGGTCACGGAAGACGTGCGCTCGGCGCTGTTGCAGCGCGAAGGCTTCTTCGGCGACCTGCTCAAGCTGGTCGAATGCATCGAGCGCATTGAAGAAATGGACAACCACATCGTGCCGACCCTGCGCGACCTCGCCATGTCCACCGACGAACTGGTGGAACTGGAAATGGCCGCGTTTGAGTGGAGCGATAACGTGGTGCGCTACGCTCTGTAACGCAGCAGCACACTGCCTAGCCTCTTAGGAGAGGTTAGGCGCCAGCCAGCGCTCCACATCTTCCTTGGCGACACCGCGGCGCTTGACCATATCTTCCACCTGGTCGTTACCGATTTTGCCAACCACGAAGTATTTCGACTCCGGGTGCGCAAAGTAGAAGCCTGACACCGCCGCGCCCGGATACATGGCGTAGGAGTCGGTCAGTTCCATGCCGATCTCGCCGGCCTGCATGGTGTTGAACATCTCGCGCTTGACGGTGTGCTCAGGGCAAGCAGGGTAGCCCGGCGCCGGACGGATGCCGAGGTACTTCTCGCCGATCAGCTCTTCATTGCTCAGCTTTTCATCGGCCACGTAGCCCCACAGGTCGGTACGCACGCGCTCGTGCAGGTACTCGGCAAACGCTTCGGCCAGGCGGTCGGCCAGCGATTTCAACATGATCGACGAGTAGTCATCGTGCGCATCTTCAAAGCGCTTCTCGTGCTTCTCGATGCCGAGACCGGCGGTGACGGCGAACATGCCGATGTAATCCTTGATGCCGCTGTCTTTCGGCGCAATGAAGTCGGCCAGGCACTGGTTAGGACGCTGCACGCCATCGACCACCGGCTTCACGCCTTGCTGGCGCAGGCCGTAGTAGGTGAAGTCCACGGTGCTGCGCGTATCGTCGGTGTAGACCTCGATATCGTCGTCGTTGACGCTGTTGGCCGGCAGCAGCGAGATGACGCCGTTGGCGGTGAGCCAGCGGCCGTCGATCAGCTTCTTCAGCATCGCCTGGCCTTCTTCGAATACTTTAGTCGCCGCTTCGCCCACCACTTCATCGTTCAGGATGGCAGGGAAGGGGCCGGCCAGATCCCAGGTCTGGAAGAACGGGCCCCAGTCGATGTACCTGGCAATGGTGCCGAGGTCGACGTTCTTGAATTCGCGGCGGCCGATGAACTTCGGCTTCACCGGCGCGAACGACAGCTTCATCTTGTTGGCGCGCGCGTCGGCCAGCGACAGCATCGGCAGCGCTTTCTTGTTGGCGTGCTGTTCGCGGATGCGCTCGTAATCCTGTTCCAGTTCGGTGATGTACTGCTCGCGCGATTCCGGCGTCAGCAGCGATTGCGCCACCGAGACCGAGCGCGATGCATCCGGCACGTAGACTACCGGGCCGTCGTAGTTGTGGGCGATCTTCACTGCCGTGTGGGCGCGGCTGGTGGTGGCGCCGCCGATCAGCAGCGGGATCTTCAGCATGCGGAAGTGCTCGTCGCGCTGCATCTCCTTGGCGACGTGGGCCATTTCTTCCAGCGATGGCGTGATCAGGCCCGACAGGCCGATGATGTCGGCGTTCTCCAGCTTGGCCTTGGCCAGGATCTCTGAGGCGGGCACCATCACGCCCATGTTCACCACTTCGAAGTTATTGCATTGCAGGACTACCGAGACGATGTTCTTGCCGATGTCGTGCACGTCGCCCTTGACGGTGGCGATGACGATCTTGCCCTTCGGCTTGGCGACGATGCCGGTGCGTTTTTCCTCCGCCAGCTTTTCTTCCTCGATGAACGGGATCAGGTGGGCCACGGCCTGCTTCATCACGCGCGCCGATTTCACCACCTGCGGCAGGAACATCTTGCCCTGGCCGAACAGGTCGCCGACGATGTTCATGCCGTCCATCAGCGGGCCTTCGATCACGTGGATCGGGCGGCCGCCCTTGGCTGCCACGGCGGCGCGCATTTCTTCGGTGTCGTCGGTGATGAACTGGGTGATGCCGTGCACCAGCGCGTGCGCCAGGCGCTTTTCGACCGGGCCGTTGCGCCATTCCAGATTGGCGGCGTCCTGCTTGCCGGCGCCGGCTTTCAGCGTGCCGGCGAATTCGATCATGCGTTCGGTGGCGTCTTCGCGGCGGTTCAGCACCACGTCTTCCACGCGCTCGCGCAGTTCCGGTTCCAGGTCGTCGTAGACGCCGACCATGCCGGCGTTGACAATGCCCATGGTCATGCCGGCCTTGATGGCGTGGTACAGGAACACGGTGTGGATCGCTTCACGCGCCGGGTCGTTGCCGCGGAAGGAGAACGAGACGTTCGATACGCCGCCCGAGATTTTCGCGTGCGGCAGGTTCTCTTTAATCCAGCGGGTGGCGTTGATGAAGTCCACTGCGTAGTTGTTGTGTTCTTCGATGCCGGTAGCGACCGCGAAAATGTTCGGGTCGAAGATGATGTCTTCCGGCGGGAAGCCGACTTGCTCGGTCAGCACCTTGTAGGCGCGGGCGCAGATTTCGATCTTGCGCTCGAAGGTGTCGGCCTGGCCTTTTTCATCGAAGGCCATGACGATGACGGCGGCGCCGTAGGCGCGGCACAGTTTCGCCTGGCGGATGAATTCCTCCTCGCCTTCCTTCATCGAGATGGAGTTGACGATGGATTTGCCTTGCACGCATTTCAGGCCTGCTTCGATCACCGACCATTTCGACGAGTCGATCATGATCGGCACGCGCGAGATGTCCGGCTCGGAGGCGATCAGGTTGAGGAAGCGCGTCATCGCGGCTTGCGAGTCCAGCATCGCTTCGTCCATATTGATGTCGATGACTTGCGCGCCGTTTTCCACCTGCTGGCGCGCCACGCTCAGGGCTTCGTCGTATTGCTCGTTCAAGATCATGCGCGCGAAGGCCTTGGAGCCGGTCACGTTGGTGCGCTCGCCGACGTTGACGAACAGCGAGTCGTCGTCGATGGTGAATGGCTCCAGGCCAGACAAACGCTGCGCTACCGGCACTTCCGGCACGGTGCGCGGCTGCACGGTGGAGAGGATTTCGCCGATAGCCTTGATGTGATCCGGCGTGGTGCCGCAGCAGCCGCCAGCCACGTTGATGAAGCCCGCTTCGGCGAATTCCTTCAACAGGGCCGAGGTGTCTGCCGGTAGCTCGTCGAAGCCGGTGTCGCTCATAGGGTTAGGCAGGCCGGCGTTCGGGTAGATGCAGACGAAGGTGTCAGCGATCTGCGACAGCTCTTCGGCGTAGGGACGCATCAGCGCCGCGCCGAGTGCGCAGTTGAGGCCGATGGTCAGCGGCTTGGCGTGGCGTACCGAGTTCCAGAAAGCCGGCACGGTTTGGCCGGACAGGATGCGGCCCGAGGCGTCGGTCACGGTGCCGGAGATCATCAGCGGCAGGCGTTCTTGCGCCGGGTGATTGGTGTAGTACTTTTCGATGGCGAACAGGGCGGCCTTGCAGTTCAGCGTGTCGAAGATGGTTTCGACCAGCAGCAGATCAACGCCGCCTGCGATCAGGCCTTTGGTTTGCTCGTAGTAAGCATCGACCAGCTGATCGAAGGTGATGTTGCGCGCGCCCGGATCGTTGACGTCTGGCGAGATCGAGGCGGTTTTCGGCGTTGGGCCGAGCGCGCCGGCGACAAAGCGCGGCTTGTCCGGCGTGCTGTACTTGGCGGTGGCATTGCGCGCCAGCTTGGCCGCTTCCACGTTCATCTCATAGGCCAGCTCGCCCATGTAGTAATCGTCCTGCGCGATCCAGGTGGCGCCGAAGGTGTTGGTCTCGATGATGTCGGCGCCGCCGGCCAGATAGCGCTCGTGGATCTCCTGGATGATGTGCGGCTGGGTCAGCGTCAGCAGCTCGTTATTGCCCTTGACGAACAGCTCGCGCGCGCCGCTGCCGGCGGGGGCAGCGAAGTCAATGAACTTGCCGGTCGGGCCGCCGCGATAGGCGGTCTCATCCAGCTTGTACTGCTGGATGATGGTGCCCATGGCGCCGTCGAGGATCATGATGCGGCGGGCGAGGATCTCGCGCAGCTGCGCATCGGTCTTGGACATGACGGTATGGGACACGGTGTTATTCATTTGATATCTCTAAGGTCGTGGGAAGCGCGCCTGAAGCTGAGGGCGGTCTGAGATTATACGGCATCCCTGAATAAGCTTCAGCCAACAGCGGCATCCCCGCAACAATCTGCTATTTCAGCGCGTGGCGTAGGCGAGGGCGTCGCTGAGGCGGTCGTTGCCCCAATACATTTCGGGGCCGACGAAGAAGGTGGGGGCGCCGAAGATGTGGAGGGCGCGTGCTTCGTCGCTGCGGGCGTGGAGGCGGGCTTTGTTGTCGGGCGATTGGGCGGCGGCTAGCAGGGCTTCAGCATCGAGGCCGATGCTGGTCAGGATGGCGGCAATGCATGCCTGGTTGCCGATGTCTTCATCGTGCTCGAAATTGGCCAGCATGACGCGGGCGCAGAATTCGGCGATCCATGGCTGGTGCTCGCCCAGCAAGGCCACGCGCGCCGCCAGTATCGAGCGGCGCGGGAACGCGGACGGCTGGCGCCACGGCAAGCCGTACTTGGCACACTCGCGCGGCATGTCCTTCCAGACGTAGTCGCCCTTGTCTTTTTGCAGTACGAACGGCGAGTTGTCCCAGCCTTGCTCCTTGAAGATCGGCCCCAGCAGGAATGGCTTCCAGTGGACGATGACGTCCTGTTGCCGCGCCAGCCGCAGCACGCTCAGGTAGCTGTAGTTGCTGGCGAAATCGAACCAGCAGGTGATTTCACTCATGGCTAACTCCTAGGCATAGACCAGCACGATTATAATTCCTCATTTGCTGAGTTGAGGAGTTGTTGATGAAGTGCTCTTTACGTTTGATCGCCGCCATCGGCGCATTGGGTTTGGCCTTGACCGCGCAGGCTGAAAGCATAGCGTCGTCGGCCTCCAGCGCCGGCTCCGCTTCCAGTGGCAGTGTGTCGGATTCACTGTCCAGTTCCAGCAACAGCTCGCACAACGGCAACAAGGTGGCCGATGGCGATTACCGCATCATCCAGATTGCCGCTACGCCGGAACGCGCCGGCCGCACCCGCGTCACCATGCAGGCTGACGATCCAGAGCAGCGCATTGTGCTTGACCTGCCGCAGTCGACTTTCGATCAGCAGCAGCTGGCCGTCGGCGATGCAATGTACGCGCACAACCGCGTCTACGGCATCGAGTTCGGCCGCGCCGACAATCGCCAGCCGTTCTACCTCGTGCTGGCCGATGAGTGGCACGGCGAGCTGGCCTCACGTCCGCTGAGCCTTTGAAACCAGCACCTACGCTGGCGCTGTGCTTGTTGTTCGCGGCAAGCACAGCCCACGCATCCTCTGCGCGCTTCTGCGACCGTTCGCAAGAACTCAGCGCTGCTGAACAAGACCGCCTGCTCCGCTTTGCCGCCGTGCTGCGCGACGAACTGGCCGCCACCGAAGAAAACGTCGCGCTGGTCAGCCGCTCCGGTCTCGATCTATCGCGCTTCAACATCCGCTATTCGCATGCCGCCATTGCCTGGCGCTCGGAGCAGGGCCTTTGGTCGGCGCGTCAGCTTTACTACGCTTGCGATGAAGGCCGGCCGCGCATCTACGATCAGGGCTTGGCCGGCTTTGCGATGGGCACCGACGATCCCAAGCTCGGCTACCTGAGCATCGTGCGCCTGCCGCCACAAGCGGTGCTAACGCTGCAACCCGATACGCCGCGCGCACTGCATCTGCTGGCCGCGCAGTACAGCGCCAATGCTTACGCCTACAGTCTGCGCTACCAGAACTGCAATCAATGGCTGATCGAAATGCTGGCCGCTGGCTGGGGCAATCTGAAAGATGGGGAAGATTTACGCGAACGCGCGCAACGCTGGCTGCGCGATGAACACTATGTGCCGGAGCCGGTAGAAGTAGGCTCGCGTTTCTGGATGCTGGCCTCAGCCTTCGTGCCGCTGCTGCACCTGGACGATCATCCCGATGAAGACCGCGTCGCGCTCAAGCTGCACATCAGCCTGCCGACCACGATAGAGAGTTTTGTGCGCGCCCGCTTTCCGCAAAGCGAGCGCGTGGAGCTGTGCCACGATGAAAAACAAGTCGTCATCCATCGCGGCTGGACACCGATCGCCGACGGCTGCAAGCCAGCCGACGGCGACCGCGTCGTTTCCTTAATCGACTAAGCGTTTAAACGATCTCGCTAACGAACTTGTCTTTCGGACGGCGAACTTTTTTCAGGTTCACCAGCCAGTCGCCTTCTTCCTGGCGATAGCCCAGCGGCAGGATTACCACGCTGCGCAGGTTGCGCTCTTTCAGGCCCAGGATTTGGTCGACGGCCGCTGGATCGAAACCTTCCATCGGGGTGCTGTCCACGCCTTCAGCGGCAGCAGCCACCAGTGCGACGCCGAGGCCGATGTAGGCTTGTCGTGCTGCGGCGTCGAAGTTAGCCACGTCGCCGCGTGCAGCAACGATGCCGTGCAACTGCTTGCGATAAGCTTCCCAGCCTTCGTTGATGAAGCCGCGCACTTCGTTGGTGTAATCAAAGGCAGCGTCGATGCGTGCCGGGGTGATGTTGTCCCAGGCCGCGAACACCAGCAGGTGCGAAGCTTCGGTCACTTGCGATTGACCCCATGCCACTTCGCGGATCTTGGCGCGCAGGCCGTCGTTCTTCACTACCAGGATTTCAAACGGCTGCAAGCCGCTCGACGTCGGCGCCAGGCGGATCGCTTCCAGGATGCGGTTCAGCTTCTCTTCATCGAGCTTTTTCGATGCGTCGAATTTCTTGGTGGCGTAGCGCCAGTTGAGGTGATTGATCACGTCGCTCATATGCATATTCCCTTTGAGTATAAGGCCCGGTGTGAAATTCACCGGGCAATAAACCATCATAACGAATATGCGGCGATCGTGCTTGAGACCGCTATTTTTAGCTGAAGCGCAGGCCTTCGAGCGGGAAGCCCTTGATGAATTCCGCCGCAGGCAGGCGCTTGCCGCCGGGCTTTTGCAGCTGCGTCAAGCGCAGCGCGCCAGTGCCGCAAGCGACCACGATGCCATGCTGCGCATCGGCCGACAGCACTGTGCCGGCTGGCGCGTTGCCGCCGTCCAGCACCTCGGCGCCCCACAGCTTGATGTGGACCTCGTTGACCGTGCCGTACGCGCCGGGGAAGGGATTGAAAGCGCGGATCTTGCGGCTGATCTCCGCCGCCGATTGGGTGAAGTCCAGCGCCGCTTCTTCCTTGCTGATCTTGGACGCGTAGTTGACGCCTTCCTCCGGCTGCACGGTAGCAGGCAGTTGGCCGGCCTTCATCTTGTTGAGCGCCTCGACAATCATCTTGCCGCCCAGCGCGGCCAGCTTGTCGTGCAGGCTGCCGGTGGTGTCGCTGTCTTCGATGGCAACGCGTTCGATCAGCAGCATCGGGCCGGTGTCCAGGCCTTCTTCCATCTCCATGATGGTGATGCCGGTTTCCGTATCGCCCGCTTCAATCGCGCGGTGAATCGGCGCAGCACCGCGCCAGCGCGGCAGCAGCGAACCGTGGATGTTGAGGCAAGGCTTGATGTCGAGCGTGGAGCGCGGCAGGATCAGGCCGTAAGCGGCCACCACCATCACGTCGTACGGCGTGGACAGCAGGCGCTGATGCGCGGCCTTGGCTTCTTCGGCGCGCTGCGGGTCTTTGCTGTCCATGCGCAGCGACAGCGGCTGCAATACCTCGATGCCTTTCGACACCGCGTACTGCTTCACCGCCGACGGCTGCAACTGCATGCCGCGGCCGGCAGGGCGGTCGGGCTGGGTCAGCACCAGCGGGATGTCAAAGCCAGCCTCATGCAGCGATTGCAGGGCTACGGCGGCAAATTCCGGCGTGCCGGCGAAGATGACTTTCATCAGAAGCGACGGCCTTGTGCGCGCAGCTGGGCTTCGCGCTGCATGCCGCGTTCTTCTTTTTGCAGCTTGGTCTTGATGCGGTTGCGCTTCAGCGGTGACAGGTATTCAACGAACACTTTGCCTTGCAGGTGATCCATCTCGTGCTGGATGCACACGGCCAGCAGGCCGTCGGCGTCCACTTCAAACGGCTGGCCCTTGACGTCAAAGGCGCGCACTTTTACTTTGGATGGACGCTCAACGCCGTCGTACACGCCCGGCACCGACAGGCAGCCTTCGTCGTAGACCTGCTTGTCATCGCTGCTCCACAGGATTTCCGGGTTGATGTAGGCGACCAGACCGCTCTTGTCTTCGGTGATATCGATCACTACCACTTGCTCGTGCACGTCCACCTGCGAGGCGGCCAGGCCGATGCCCGGCGCGTCGTACATGGTCTCGGCCATGTCGGCCACCAGCTTTTCCAGGCGCTCATCGAACACGGTGACCGGTACGGCCACTTTGTGCAGGCGTGGATCGGGGTAACGCAGAATATTTAAAATTGCCATGATGACTAAGTGAAAACTATGTGAATGCCTTGCTAATGCCCCTGTCGCAGCACGGTTTTCCCGAGCGTGGTTTCGCTTGCTAGTTCAGGGTTTTATGGGCAGAATTTGATTCAATTTGGCAAGCTTTACTAGCCTGCTGCCGTGTGCTTGCGGCGCACTTACTGGATCTATTAATGAAAAATTTTAGCACAGTCGGTACCCGCTTCGCACTGGCCGCCCTGTTTGCCGCCGCCTCGGCCGCCTCGGCCGCTCCCCTGAAATGCGAATTCCGGCCCGATGCGCCCGACCGCCACGTGGTGGTCAAGGGCGACACCCTGTGGGATATCTCCGGCGTGTTCTTGCAAAAACCGTGGTGCTGGCCCACCGTCTGGGGCATGAACCGCGACGAAATCGCTAACCCGCACTGGATTTATCCGGGCCAGATCATCTGGTTCGACCGCGCCACAGGCCGCCTGCGGCTGGGCAACCAGCTGGGCGAGGGCTTGAATGATCCGTCCACGCAAAAGCTGGAACCGCGCGTGCGCACCGAGGGCTTGGGCAAGGACGCCGTGCCGTCGATTCCGCCGGGCGTGATCGAACCGTTCCTGACTCAGCCGCTGATCATTGAAGACGACGAGTTGAAAGGCGCGCCGCGCATCATCGCCACGCAGGAAGGCCGCGTGTTCCTTGGCAAGGGCGACAAGGCTTACGTGCGCGGCGATCTCAAGGACAATAGCTCGTTCCAGGTGTTCCGTCCCGGCGCGCCGCTGAAAGATCCGGTCACCAAGCAAGTCATCGGCTACGAGGCCTTTTATTTAGGCACGCTGAAATTACAGACCGAGGCCAAGCCCGGTTCTGACGTGCACACCTTCACCGTGGCCACCGCCAATCAGGAAATGGGCAAGGGCGACCAGCTGCGCGCCGTACCGCCAACGCCGATGCAAAACTACGTGCCGCATCCGCCGGAGCGCGCGGTTGATGCGCGGGTGGTGGCGGTGTATGGCGGCGTGACCCACGCCGGTCAAAATCAGATTGTCAGCATTAATCGCGGAAAGCTTGACGGACTCGATGTCGGCTCCGTATTGCAGCTGTACCATGCAGGAAGAACTGTGAGCGATTCCACCGGCCAGAAAAGCTGGTTTGGGCGCGAGCAGCAGGTCAAGCTGCCGGATGAAGAAGTGGGCAGCTTGTTTATCTTCCGCACGTTCAAGCATATTTCTTACGGCTTGATCATGCAGGTGACAGCGCCGGTGGAAGTGGGCGACGTCGCCAAGTCGCCGGAGTAAGCCGCGCCGTGCAAGCCACGGATACCCCTGCCGAATTGACAAGGCCAGCGCTGGCGGGCTGGCTGCGTCTGCAACAGACCGGCGGTGTCGGCCTGCTGACGGCGCACAAGCTGCTGGAAGCGCTGGGCACGCCGCAAGCCATCTTTGAAGCGAGCCGAGAGCGCTTGCTGGAGATCGTCACGGCGCGCCAAGCTGCCAACCTGCTGTCGCCGCCTACTGGTGCGGCCGCCGACGAGATGGAATCCCGGCTGGACGCCATGCTGGCGTGGCAAGCGCAGCCCGGCCACCGCCTGTTGCCGGTCACCCATCCCGATTATCCTGACTACCTGCGCAACATCGTGGCCGCGCCCCTGCTGCTGTACCTCAAGGGCGACGCCTCGCTGCTGGCGCGCCGTTCGATCGCGGTAGTCGGTTCGCGCAACGCCAGCCGGCAGGGCGTGCTCAATGCCGAGCGCATGGCGCAGACCTTGTCCGAGGCCGGCGTGACCGTGGTGTCCGGGCTGGCGCTCGGCATCGACGCGGCGGCTCACCTTGGCGGCTTAAACGGCCCCGGCGGCACCATCGCCGTGCTGGGCACCGGCATCGACCGCATCTATCCCGCCCGCAACGGCGCACTGGCGCGCCGCATTGCCGAGGAAGGCTGCGTGGTGAGCGAATATCCGCTCGGCACGCCGCCCTCGCGCGACAACTTCCCGCGCCGCAACCGCATCATCAGCGGCCTCGCGCGCGGCGTGCTGGTGGTGGAGGCGGCAGAAAAGTCGGGCTCGCTGATTACCGCGCAGCTGGCGGTGGGGCAGGGACGCGATGTGTACGCCGTCCCCGGGTCGATTCATGCGACACTATCCAAAGGCTGCCACCAACTGATCCGCGAGGGCGCGCGGCTGGTTGAATCCGGCTACGATGTCTTGAGCGATATGCAAATGCTGACCGATGGCGAAGCCGGTGCGCGTTCCGCGCTGGACGACAGCTTTGTCGATCTTGTGCTGGATGCAATGGGTGCTGATCCGGTGCAAGCCGAGGTGCTGGCGCTGCATTTGAACCAGTCGCCCGGCGAGTTGCAAGGCCAACTGCTGGCGCTGGAACTGGCCGGCCTGCTCGAACGCTTGCCGGGCGGAATGTTTCAACGGCTGCGGCTTTGAACAGCACTTGTCTCCGATTCGTTTTAACTGATAGAGTAGAGCCATGTTCGACGTCCTTGTTTATCTCTACGAGACTTATTATCGTCCCGATGCCTGCCCGGAACCGGCTGCATTGGCCAAGAAGCTGTCGGCCGTTGGTTTTGACGATGTTGAGATCTCCGAAGCACTGGTATGGCTGACCGACCTGACGGAAATGGCCGGGATTGAACATGCGCTGACCGCCGCCTCCACCGGCACCCGCTTCTACGTTGACGAAGAAACTGACGCGCTGGGCGGCGCCGCCATCGGCTTCATCCAGTTCCTCGAATCGGCCAAGGTCTTGTCGCCGCTGCAACGCGAGATCGTGATCGAGCGCGCGCTGGCGCTGGACGAAGCGCCGGTATCGCTGGGCAAGCTCAAAGTCATCGTGCTGATGTTGCTGTGGAGCCAGGGCAAGGAACCGGACGCGCTGATGTTTGACGACCTGTTCGGCTCGGACGAAGACCAAGCGCCGCGCCTGTTGCATTAAGTCCGCATAAAAACTTCCCTTTAAGCAACACAACAGGCCATAATTGTTCCTGTGATTCAGTACGCTTGCAGTTCGCCAAGCAATCCGCTTATTATTATCGCCTTGATAAGACTGTGACGGAAACATGTAGATTGCGCCGCGATCCATGTATGATGCGCATGCTAATCCCCCAAAGTGTTAAAAACGAGATACTAAAATATGAGCAAAACCCTCATCATCGCCGAAAAACCGTCTGTCGCGAACGACATCGCGAAGACGCTGGGCGGCTTCACCAAGCACGATGAGTACTTTGAATCCGACGAGTACGTGTTGTCCTCCGCCGTCGGTCACCTGCTGGAAATCGCCGTCCCGGAAGAACATGACGTCAAGCGCGGCAAGTGGAGCTTCGCGCACCTGCCGATGATTCCGCCGTACTTTGCGCTGAACCCGATCGCCAAGACCGAGGCCCGCCTCAAGGTGCTGAACAAGCTGATCAAGCGTAAAGACGTCACCACCTTGATTAACGCATGTGACGCGGGCCGCGAAGGAGAACTGATCTTCCGCCTGATCGCGCAGAACGCCAAGGCCAAGCAGCCGGTCAAGCGTTTGTGGCTGCAATCGATGACGCCGACCGCGATCCGCGACGGCTTCGCCCACCTGCGCACCGACGAAGACATGATGCCGCTGGCCGACGCCGCGCGTTGCCGCTCGGAAGCGGACTGGCTGATCGGCATCAACGGCACCCGCGCCATGACCGCCTTCAACTCGAAAGAGGGCGGCTTCTACCTGACCACCGTGGGCCGCGTGCAAACGCCGACCCTGTCGATCGTGGTCGAGCGCGAAGAGAAGATCAAGAAATTCGTCCCGCGCGACTACTGGGAGGTGCGCGCGGAATTCGTCTGCGCCGCCGGCGTGTACGAAGGCCGCTGGCTGGACACCAAGTTCAAGAAAGACGAGACCGATCCTGAGAAACGCGCCGAGCGCCTGTGGAGCAAGGCTGCGGCCGACTCCATCGCGCTGGCCGTGCGCGGCAAGCAGGGCAACGTCACCGAAGAAGCCAAGCCGACCACCTCGATGGCGCCGGCGCTGTTCGACCTGACCAGCTTGCAGCGCGAGGCTAACTCGCGTTTCGGCTTCTCGGCCAAGAACACGCTGGGCCTGGCGCAAGCGCTGTACGAAAAGCACAAAGTGCTGACCTACCCGCGTACCGATTCGCGCCACCTGCCGGAAGATTATCTGGCGACCGTGCAGCAGACGCTGGAAGTGGTGAAAGAGAACAACAACTATCACCAGTTCGCCAAGCAGATCCTGGACAAGGGCTGGGTCAAGCCGAACAAGCGCATCTTCGACAACACCAAGATTTCGGATCACTTTGCGATCATTCCAACCACCATCGCACCGAAGAACCTGTCCGAGCCTGAGCAGAAACTGTACGACCTGGTGACGCGCCGCTTCATGGCGGTGTTCTTCCCGGCGGCCGAGTTCCAGGTCACCACCCGCTTTACCGAAGTGTCGGGCCACACCTTCAAGACCGAAGGCAAGGTCATGACCAATCCGGGCTGGCTGGCGATCTACGGCAAGGAAGCCGACAGCGACGACAAGGAGAAGGAAGGCAACAACAAGAGCCTGGTTCCGGTTGCCAAGGGCGAGAAAGTGTTGACCGACAAAGTCGACGCCAACGGCCTGGTCACCAAGCCGCCTGCACGCTACACCGAGGCGACCTTGCTGTCCGCCATGGAAGGCGCCGGCAAGCTGGTGGAAGACGACGAACTGCGCGACGCCATGGCCGGCAAAGGCTTGGGCACGCCAGCCACGCGCGCCGCCACCATTGAAGGTCTGATCAGCGAAAAATACCTGCTGCGCGAAGGCCGCGAGCTGATGCCGACCGCCAAGGCGTTCCAGCTGATGACCTTGCTGCGCGGCCTCGGCGTCAACGAACTGACCGCGCCAGAGCTGACCGGCGAGTGGGAATACAAGCTGTCGCAAATGGAGAAGGGCCGCATCTCGCGTGACGAATTCATGCGCGAGATTGCGCAGATGACGCAGGTCATCGTCAAGCGCGCCAAGGAATACGACAATGATACGATTCCGGGCGATTACCACACCATGCACACGCCTTGCCCGAATTGCGGCGGCGTGGTCAAGGAAAACTATCGCCGCTTCGCGTGCACCAAGTGCGATTTCTCGATGAGCAAAACGCCGGGCGGCCGCCAGTTTGAAATCGACGAAGTGGAACAGCTGCTGAAGGATCGCACCATCGGCCCGCTGCAAGGTTTCCGCTCCAAGATGGGCCGTCCGTTTGCGGCCATCCTGCGCATCGTGCGCGACGAGGACATCAACAATTTCAAGCTGGAGTTCGACTTCGGCCAGAACGATGACTCGGAAGATTCGGAACCGGTCGACTTCAGTCAGCAGACACCGCTGGGCCCATGCCCGAAGTGCAATGGCGGCGTGTACGAGATGGGTCTGGCTTACGTGTGCGAACACAGCGTGGCGAAACCGAAGACGTGCGATTTCCGCAGCGGCCGCATCATCTTGCAGCAAGAGATCCTGCCGGAGCAAATGGCCAAGCTGCTCAACGACGGCAAGACCGACCTGCTGCCGGGCTTCATCTCGCAGCGTACGCGTCGTCCGTTCAAGGCCTTCCTCGTGAAGGGCAAGGATGGCAAGATCAGCTTCGAGTTTGAGGAGCGCAAGGCAAAAGCGCCGGCTAAAGGTAAAGCAGCCGCTGCTGCCGATGGCGACGAAGGCGCCGCCGCACCGGCGAAAAAAGCACCGGCGAAAAAAGCCGCTGCGGTGAAAAAGCCAGCCGCCAAGAAAGCGGCAGCGAAGAAACCAGCGGCCAAAAAAGCTGCTGCTACCGCAGAGTAAAAAAAACGGGACCTTCGGGTCCCGTTTCTTATTGCGTCGCGCCTTTTTCCAGCGCCGCCAGGTAGGCGCTAGACGCCATCGCCCGCGCCAGCTTTTCCTTCATGTGCGCGACTTCGTACTCGTGGATGTCGTTGATGACCTGCTGCGCGGCCTCGTAGCGGTCGATCACTTCCTCGTCATGAAAAAGTAACTGCCCCTCTTCCACGCTGATGACATCGCGGTTCTCATCAACGATGTCAAACATCTCGCGCACAGCACGGATCCAGCGATCGCGGTTAGCGAAAAACTCCGCTTGGCTGGACAGCGTGCTATTCAGCGAAGGAATGAACCCCTGCTCATACTCACACGCCTTCTCCGGTGGCAGCATGGCGATGGCGCCGGTCAGCTGCTGCATTGCCGCCGTCACGAACTTGGCAAATATCTGCTGATGCGCCTGATGCAGTTCGGTGAGCCGATCCACAGTCTCGAGCGCCTGCCGCGTGCCTTCCTCGGTGGCGATGCTATCGAGCGTAAACAGCCGCTCCAACTGCAACGCCGCCTGCGCCTGCTCATAAGCCAAAGCCGCCTGCTGCGCCATGCTGCCAACCTGCTGCGCCAGTTGAATCAATTGAAGTTCCGTCGGGTGCATAAACTGATCCCAATAATAGAGTTGCAAATAATATCACCTCATTGGTTATTTTTTGCCCACTAAAAACTGAAAATCAAAGGATTGCCAACTTGGCTCACCTTGCGAAAACTTGGGGAAAATCAGATTGTAAAATCGGCAGGGATCTAAGCTATCATTGTGCTGATCAGTCCTCATCTTAGCCTTTCCTTTAGCTGGATTCCTGCAGCCAATTACTTTAAACGTTAGGTTCCATGGATAGCTTTGTACGACTCTATGCATTGTATCGATCGGTTACGAGATGGCAGATCGTGATGCAAATCTATCGGCATGCCAAATTTCGATGGAAACTCTGCTTATGGGGCGGAAAGTGTTTGTTTGCTTTGTGTAGCGTGCTTCAGTTCTTCCTCCAACCGCTATGGCTGTACTTCGTCAGTATGTTACTGAGCGCTTGCCTCTGGGCTTGGTCTTTTGATCGGACACGACGATCGGAATTTGTAGAACAGGATCGCTTGTATCCAGATCGAGTAACATACTTCGCACATGATTATCAGTACATCCGATACCTGCAATTTCGGGAAAAGCTCCAGAGCTCCTATACTGGTAGCGTTGGGGATGCTCTTTTGTTCTTGAACGAGCTAATCGATACCGACTCCAAAACTTCGACTGCAACCCATCCAGTCATGTCATTCTTTCTTGGTGCAACACTTGCTGTTCTGGGCGGTGCAGCTGGCCAGTGGGATGCCAAGTATGTTGTCGCAACTCTCCTGTTTTTAGTAGTCGGTTGGTACATTTTCTACATGATTCTTTGTGTAGTGCCAACTCGCCAATCGCATCTCAAAGAGTTCAAGCGCTTCTTGCTCTGGGCAAAAGATGAACAGTTGGAGCTTAATTCAGTAGTTAACGTAATGAGCTCCGCGCCGCACATTCCGGCGGCCTGTCCTGTTATCTCTTGATCGGACGTGAAATTCCAGTGCTATTTAATGGTACCATTTTCCCATGAGGCGAAAGCATCAACGCACCCTTGAAGCTATCTATGCGCATCCGGCCAGCGCGAATGTTTCATGGCGCGACATTGAAGTCCTGTTTATTGAACTCGGTGCGGAAGTTAGTGAGCGAGAGGGAAGTCGCGTTGCGGTTGTGCTGTTTGGCGAGGTGCGAGTGTTTCACCGTCCTCATCCATCTCCCAATACGGACAAAGGTGCGGTGGCCAGTATTCGCCGGTGGATGGAGCAACACGGAGTAAAACCATGAGTGTCATGACCATAGATGATTTTCAGGCCAAGATTGAGTATGACCCGGAGCTAGACCTTTTCCGCGGCGAGATTCTTGGACTAAACGGCGGCGCAGACTTTTACGGCAAAAATCCGAAAGAGCTGCGTGCAGAATTTAAGAAGTCGCTCGAAGTGTTCCTTGCTGTTTGCCGAGAACAAGGGATCGAACCACGCCGGCATTTTTCAGGAAAGTTCAACCTCAGAATTTCTCCCGAGCTTCACGAGAAACTGGCGATCACAGCGCAGGTAGAAGGCAAAAGCATCAATGCGATAGCGCAAGAAGCGCTGCAGAAGCGAGTCGCTCCGTGAGGGCTTTGCTCCATCCAAAGTAGTCATCGGGCCGCTTACTGCGCTTGAGTTTCAGCAGAAATCTATTGAACTGAAACTTCCCAAATTTTCGAAAGTGCTGCCGTCGCTGGAGTGATCCATGTAGATGAAATGTCTATGCTACCGTGACTTGTCTCAGCTGATCCAGATTGTCCTAAAATCACACACAAATCAAAACTTCTGAGTGAGCAAATTCATGAAACCTTTTGCACTCCTGTTTTTTATATTGGCGTGTTTCGCCGGCAGCCCTGCGTGGAGCGACGATGCTCTACCTGCGATGGAAATGGTTCGCGTGCCCGGTGGTTGCTTTCAAATGGGTACTCAAGTCTATGAAAAACATGAGCGCCCAGTGCACAAAGTGTGCTTGGACAGCTTCGAAATCGCCAAGTACGAAGTCACGCAAGCGCAGTGGCGCGCGGTGATGAAAACTAGCCCCTCCAAATTCTCTGAATGCGGTGAGCAATGCCCGGTTGAGCGGATTTCGTGGAATCAGGCGCGGGAGTTTATTCGAAAGCTCAATGCGCAGGATAAAGGCGGGTACCGGTTACCTACCGAGGCCGAGTGGGAATACGCTTGCCGCAGCGGTGGCAAAGAAGAGAATTGGGCTGGAACCTCGAAGGATGCCGAGGTTGTTGAATATGCCTGGTTTGACAAGGACGCCGTCGGCAATCAAACCCATCCGGTAGGCACCAAGAAACCGAATGGCTTGGGTATTCACGATATGTCCGGGAACGTCTGGGAATGGGGGGCGGACAAATTCGCCACGCCGTATCCGACCGAGGTGGAAAACAATCCGCGCATCGAGACCAACGCCGAAGATAAGCGTGTCATTCGTGGCGGTGCATGGTATGGCAAGGTCAACTACGTTCGATGCGGTCTTCGCGGGCGCTACGCGGCCGACTTTACCGATACCCGCATCGGCGTGCGTTTTGTGCGCGACATCCCGCGATAGAGCAGGGAAGTTCTGTAGAGCGATCAGCTTACTGTTCACTCGATGATTTCTAGAACTCAGAATGTTGATTGGCCCAGGATTTCACCGTCCGCATCCTAGCACAAGAAGCGCTACAGAAGAGAGTCGCGTCGTGACTGCTCTGCGTTGGACGGCCGTCAACTACTTTCCAAATTTGGAATACTGTTGCGCAGCTATGCAGCGGCATCGTTCACATTAACGTTCCTAGCCCATGAAGACTTTAGTAATTCCACCGGCAGCACAGCGAGACGAAAACTCTATCCAAATGATTAGTGCATGGAGTGCGGAGCAAAGCCTCCATTGCACACTGAACGTAGGAATGTGGGATGAGGTTGGACACGACGAACCAACAGCGTGGAGAATATTGTTGGCCGATGTGATCCGTCACGTCGAAGATTTCGGTTGGAATGTCACATGAGCCGACACTCGTTTTTTCTCTTAGCGGCGCTGATGGCAATCGGCACGGTTCGCGCGCAATCCGGTCACCCTTATAAATTGAATTGGAATGTGGCAGGCGAGGAACTCGTATATCGTTCTTGCGGCTGTGCCGATTCCTGTTGGGTTGCTGAAGTGCGTCGCATCAAACAAAAACAGAGCATCAAGGCCACCCTTCGATGCGACTGTGAAAAGCTGTACTTTTCAGAAGCCAAGGGCGTAGAAAAAATGGTGGCGGAAGACTGCGATGCCTTCAACGGTGATGAGAAAATGGAGCAGATCCCCAAGCGTATCAAAGAGCTACAGTCAGCGGAAAGAGAGGAATAGTAATGGCAGGGAAGGGTGGTAACTCATGACCTTCGAATTTTCTTGTGCATCGTGTGGCGAAATTCATCGCGGGATGCCTGGCTTTGGGGCGCGAGCTCCACTAAGCTACTACCTGATACCTGCCGAGGAGCGCGATGCGCGCTGCTCTCTTGGATCAGATGATTGCGTTATTGACGAAGAGTTTTTCTTTATCCACGGATGTGTCGAGATTCCCGTTCATGGGGAGGAAGAACCATTCTCTTGGGGTGTTTGGGTCTCGTTGAGCAAGAAGAGCTTTACTCAGTGGGCCGCTTGCTACGATGAGAAAGAGCGTGCACATATAGGTCCATTCTTCGGTTGGCTAAACGCAGCATTGAGACCTTACCCAGAGACCGCAGGATTGAAAACGCAAGTGTATTTGCGAAATGATGGCATCCGTCCATACATCGAAATCGAACCGATAGATCATCCTTTGGCCGTTGAGCAGCGAGAGGGTATCTCAGTTGCACGGGTGGCTGAAATCTACGCCCAGATCATGCATGAGAAAAACTGACTATGGCCAAGTACCTCATCTCTTTCCCTAGTGCGGCGATGGTTGTTCCTGATGGGGACTGGGAAGCCGTGGGCCGTGACGCGCACGCAGTAATCGATGACGCGAAGGCCGCCGGCGTTTATGTCTTTGGCGGCGGCATTGATGAGGCGGTGCCGCCGGTGCTCGTCTCAGCCGATGGCTCTGTTAGCGAAGGCGGTTATCCGTGGGCACCGGCGCTTGATGGTGGCTTCTGTGTACTCGAACTCCCGTCGCGCGATGACGCCATTTCGTGGGCCGCGCGCATCGCCAAGGCCTGTCGCTGCGCTCAAGAGCTGCGCGTTTTTCAGTTTGATCCGCAGTCTTGATGGCTATCTATTCAGCCATTTCTCTAGTTTTCGATGGACTTCCTTTGGTGAGCGGATTCTTCCTGCCTTAACGCGCTTCTGACTCTGTTTAACTTTCGTGAGGACATACAAATGGTATTGAATATCCTCAAGCGTGCAGTCGTCGGGCAAGGCGCCGAGAAGCTTGATGACGGCTTGTTTTGCGGCTGGCATGGCGAGCTCCCTGAAATCGGCCTGTATAACTTTAGTCCTTTTTCAGAGAGTGCTATTTCAAATCGTCGGTATAGAAGTAGATGGTGCCTTTGATAGCGTCGCTGCGGGTGTGGAGGGCGGTGGCTAATTCGGCGGGGCTGGGTTGGCGCAGGTCTTGTTTGATGACGGTGATGTCGTCGGTCGCAGCGCCCGGCGCGGCGCGGTAGGACAGGATATGGTCGTAGTCGGGGCGGCTGTCGATTTGCTTTACGAGGTAGCGCTGCTTGCCGTTGCCGATTTGCGTGTAGGTCGCTGTGCCGCTGGCGCGCTGTTCTGGCGAGAGCTTGCGGTACATGATGACTTTGTCGACCACGATGGTCGAAGCGGCGTACTGCGTTTTGCCGCCTTGTTCGAAATGGCCCAGCACCAAGTCGGCTTTGAATTGCTTCAGCGGAGTGGATGCTTGCGGCGCCAAGCGCGATAGTTCAAACTTTTCCGGCGCCACAGTCCACAAGGCGGTCTTGCCGTCGAGGCGGCGGCGCAGCGCTGCATCGGTGGCCGCATCGGCCACGTGCACTTGCAGGATCACTTGATAGTCATGCGGTGCATGGAACATCGGCAGGTGCGATGCGTACAAGCCATCCTTGCCGCCGAACAGCGCCATGCCGTGCTCGCCGTAAGTGACGTCGGTTGCAAACGCTGCGCCGCTCAGTAGCAGCGCAGCGAAGAGGGTGGAGGCCTTCATCATGCCTTTACCAGCAGTTTGCCGCGATGGTCGCCGGTGAACAGTGAGTTCAGCGCCGATGGCAGTTGCTCAAAACCATCGATCACGGTTTCCTCAAACACGATCTCGCCCGCTTTCACCCACGGCCCAACGATGCGGATCATTTCGTCCATGCGGTGCAGGTAGTCGCGCGCCAGCATGCCTTGAATCGTGGCGCGCTGATACAGCATGTGGTGCAGCAAGCGCGGGCCCAGTTCCGGCGTTTCCAAACCGCCGCTGTACTGGCTGATCTGGCCGCAGATCACGATGCGCGCGCGGCGGTTGATCAGCGGGATGATGGCATCAGTCACCATGCCGCCCACGTTGTCGAAGTAGACGTCCACGCCGCCGGTCAGACGTTTGATTTCCGCACCCAGCGCCTCAGCGTTGTTGAAGGCTTTGTAGTCGATGGCCCAGTCAGCGCCTAGCGTGTCGCGCACCCAGTTGCACTTGGCCAAGCCGCCGGCGATGCCGAGCACGCGCGCACCGTGGCGCTTGGCGAACTGCACCACCAGCGAACCGACCGCGCCAGCCGCACCGGACACAACCACCACTTCACCCGCATGCGGCTTGCCCGATTCGGTCAGGCCGAACCATGCAGTGCGGCCCGGCATGCCAAGCACGCCCAGTGCCGTGGTCACCGGCGCCAGATCGGGATCGATGCGCTTCAATGCGCTGGCG
The DNA here is from genome assembly GCF_009857435.1 of Duganella rivi. Lineage (GTDB taxonomy): Bacteria > Pseudomonadota > Gammaproteobacteria > Burkholderiales > Burkholderiaceae_D > Rugamonas > Rugamonas rivi. Next base: position 907,337 of record NZ_WWCK01000001.1, on the reverse strand, counting down.
TGCACGCGGGCGTGGGTTTGCCAGCCGGTGTAGCTTTGCACCCAGTCGCCTTCGGCAAAGCCGGGCGCGTTGGAGGCTAGCACTTGCGCCACCACGCCGCTTTGCTGCACGGTGTTGAGTGGATGCGGATCGGTGTCGTAAGTCGGCTTGCTGGACTGGCCGATGCGCATATAGGGATCAACGCTGAAATAGCGCGACGCGATCAGCACTTCGCCATCGGCCAGCGTGGTGTCCAGCGCTTGCTCAACGAGTTCGTAGTGGTCGGTGGTGATCTGGCCCGTCGGCTGGCGGCGGTAGATCCATTGTTTGGTCGTAATCATAGGCCGGAATGGTAAGATGACGGTTGTATCCAGTAAAGCAACTTAAATTCACCTTTTGTATCCCATTAGGAAACAATGAATCTCAGCGATTTGCGCATCTTTGTCAGCGCGGCGCGCCGTCCTTCGCTGGGCGCGGCGGCGCAGGAGATGCATTTGACGCCGTCGGCCGTATCGAAAGCCCTCAAGCGGCTGGAGGATGTGCTGGGCAAGCCGCTGTTTGACCGCAGCGCCAAGCAGCTGGTGCTGAACGACAGCGGCCAGTTGCTGCTGAGCCGCGCGCAAACCCTGCTGGCGCTGGCCGACCAAGCCAAGGCCGATCTGATGGGTGAACAAGCCGCCATCGATAGTCGCATCGGCGGGCCGGCGATTTTGCTGTGGCGGCATGGCGAGATGCTGTCACAAGCGCTGCACGCTTATCCCGAGGCCAGCCTGCGAATGCAGGCGATGTTTGAAGACGAGGCGCTGGCCGCCTTGGCGCGCGGCGACATCAACGCCGCCATCGTCACCAGCGATGTGATCGAGGGTCGCGGCGAGCATTGGTCGGATGAGTGGGAGGTCACGCCGCTGGGCAGCATCACCTTGCACCTGATGGCGGGCAAGCAGCACCCGCTGGTCAAGGCACGCAAGCTGAAGGCCACTAACGCCGAGGTGCTGAAGCATGACTTTGCCTGCCCGTCCCGTTCGCTATTTTGCGGCGTGCAGCGCGGCGCGCATTCGGACGGCTGGCGCGATGACCAACTGCCGCGCAAAATCCGCTACTGGACCGATGACCTGCAATTACTGCTAACGCTGGTAAAAGCCGGCCAAGCGCTGGCCTACCTGCCGGACTTCGCGTTGGCAGATGGCGAGTTGCGCCGCATCCAGGTGACCGACTGCGCGTTCGAGTGCGTGGAGCACGTAGCGCTAGTCTGGAATCGCGTTCAAGCGAGCGCGTGGCAGCGCGACCTAGCCGCAGCGTTGGCCAAAACCGGGGTCAGTTCTGCCATTGGTACATGAGCTCGTGTGCGATTGGCAGAACTGACCCCGGTTTTGGTGCTATATTGAAGTCATCATGACTGTCTCGCTCAACACCGTTACCTCCAATGCGGCGTACCAGCCGTATGTGCCGACCGTCGCTCCGGCGTCGTCGGCTGCAGCGGCTTTGTCGTCGCAGGCGGTGAGCTTGTCGGCGCAGTCGGCGGTGGTGGCTTCGCTCGGCGGCTCTACTGGCGCGACCGTGTATTCGCCTAGCGGCTTGCTCACCACTTTGCAGCAAGCCGGGACGGTGGAAGAAACCATCAGCGTACCGGAAGAGAGCAGCAATGTTGACACTTCGACCTCGGCGCAATCGGCGCTGAATCAAGGCATTGTCTCCACGCTGGCGGGCAGCGCCTCCGGTTCCGGCGTCTACACCGGCGCGGGCACAGTCAGTGGCCTGTCCGAACAAGCCGCTGCCAACTGGGCGGAACTGCTAAAAACCAATCCCAATCTCGCCAGCACAGTCATCTCCAGCTCCTATGATATGGGCTTGGTAAGCTCGCTTTCTGTCACCGCGTAAGCATTAAATTATTTGCTGTGGTAAACTATTGATTCCTTTGGGTAATCAAACTTCTTCTACCCGAATCCCGGTTTCAACAGTAGTAACGCTTCTTTAATTCCAACATTGCCTTCGCGGGCGCACCTATCATGAAAAACTTGAAAATTGGCACGCGCCTGGCGGCGGGCTTTGGCTTGGTATTGGCTTTGATGATTTTGATGACCGTCATCGGCATTCGTCACATGGGCACAGTTGCGGCTGAGACCCGCGACATGATGCAGCAGCCGCTGGCGAAAGAGCGCATGATCTCAGACTGGTACCGCCTGATCCACACCAGCGTGCGCCGTACCTCGGCCATCTCGAAGAGCTCGGATCCATCGCTGGGTCCGTTCTTTGCCGAGGAAACCGCGTCCTCCACTGCCGAGGTGAACGGCTTGCAGAAGAAGGTGGAACCGCTGCTGGAGAGCGAGGAAGAGAAGGCCATCTTCAAGGGCATGATGGATAACCGCAAGCGCTATCTGTCGTCGCGCGACGCCATCGTCGCGCTGAAGAAAGAGGGCAAGATTGAAGAGGCGGCTGAAGTGCTGGAGAAGCGCTTCACGCCGGATGGCAAGGCCTACCTCGGCTCACTGAGCAGCCTGCTGGAGTTGCAGCGCAAGAGTATCGATGCCAACGCCGAGCGCATCGAGCAGGTGTACCTGAGCAGCCGTACGTTCATGATCGTGTTCGGCCTGATCGTGCTGGCGCTGGGCGTGGTGTGCGCGTGGCGCTTAACGCGCGGCATTACCGTGCCGCTGAGCCAAGCGGTCGATATCGCGGTGGCCGTGGCGCAGAAGGATTTGACTACGCATATCGAAGTCACCAGCAAGGATGAAACCGGCCGCCTGCTGCAAGCCTTGCAGCAAATGAATGATGGCTTGATCAGCATCGTGACCGAAGTGCGCAATGGCACTGAGAGCATTTCGACCGCATCGAGCCAGATCGCTGCCGGTAATTTGGATTTGTCGGGCCGTACGGAAGAACAGGCGTCCAGCCTGGAAGAGACCGCCTCGTCGATGGAAGAATTGACTTCGACCGTGAAGCAGAATGCCGACAACGCACGCCAGGCGAATCAGCTTGCGGTGAAGGCATCGGAAGTCGCGCAGCGCGGTGGTGGCGTGGTGTCGGAAGTGGTGAATACCATGGAAGCGATTACCGGTTCCTCGCGCAAGATTGCCGACATCATTAGCGTGATTGACGGCATCGCGTTCCAAACCAATATTCTGGCGCTGAATGCGGCAGTGGAAGCAGCGCGTGCCGGTGAGCAGGGCCGTGGTTTCGCGGTGGTGGCATCGGAAGTGCGTAACCTGGCGCAGCGCAGCGCGGCGGCGGCCAAGGAAATCAAATCGCTGATTGATGATTCGCTGGAGAAGGTCAACACCGGCAGCGCTTTGGTCACGCAAGCTGGCAGCACCATGACCGAAGTAGTGGACAGCATTCAGCGCGTGACCGACATCATGGGGGAAATTACCTCCGCTTCGCTGGAACAAAGCAGCGGTATCGAGCAAGTGAACCAAGCCATCGGCCAGATGGACCAGGTGACGCAGCAAAACGCCGCGCTGGTGGAAGAAGCTGCCGCCGCTGCATCGTCGCTGCACGATCAGGCGGATGCGCTGACGGCCATCGTGGCAGTCTTCAAACTGCAGGAAGCACCAGCCGCGCGCACCAAGCGCTTGCAGCTCTCGGCATAAACGACGCACAAAAAATCAAAGGGGCCGATGGCCCCTTTTTTTATTGCGCTTGCAGTTCCACGTTAATCATATTGTCATCCGGCTTGCGGTCGATCAGTTTGTTGTCTGGATCGATGCCGGCTTTGGCCGGGCGGCCGTTGACGATGACTGTATAGCGGTTGTCTTTCTGCGCAATCAGCTTGCGTTCGCGTAGCAGGCTGTTGCCGTCTTTGTCGTCGACGCCGATGTCGATCCAGTCTTTCAGCGCCACGTCTTTTTCCTCGCCTTGCTCGCCGGCCCGTACTTTGGCTGCGCTGACCGCGAAGCTCACCTCATAACGCCCATCATTCAGCTTGCGTGCCGTCGCCGAAGTCGCATGGTTTTCGTACAGCACGATGTGGTTGAACAGGTCGTCAATCAGATACGCCTGATCGTCCGGCGTAATCTTGCGCAGCGCATCGACCAGCACCGTTACGCTCGGATACGGGCCGGACTTGCGGCCATACTGGTTCAGAATCTCTTTCAGCGCGCCGTTGATCTTGGCCTCGCCCAGCATGTCCTGCAACTGGTACATCGCCAGGCTGCCCTTGCGGTACTGGATGTAGTTCTGGTTTTCGTTTTCCGCCAGCGGCAGTTCTTTCTTGCGTTCCAGCGCGCGGCCTAGCAGGTACTGATCCAGGTCGTAGTGCAGGAAGCGGCGCATTTTGCTTGCGCCGAAATTTTTCTTCATCACCATCAGCGCCGAGTATTCGGCCAGCGTTTCGCTCAGCACCGTGCCGCCGCGCGTGTCGCCGCCTACTAATTGATGGCCCCACCACTGGTGCGCCACTTCGTGCGCGGTGACGTAGAACGGGTAGTCGAGATCTTTCGGATTCTTGTCGTTGACCTTGGCAATGAAGCCCACCGATTCCGAGTACGGAATGGTGTTCGGATACGACTGCGCAAACTGCGCGTAGCGCGGGAATTCAACGATGCGCACCAGCTTGTGCTGGTACGGCCCGAAGTTCCTGGTGTAGTAATCGAGCGATTCCTTGATGCCCTTGTCCATGCGCTCCAGGTTGTACTCGTGGCCCGGATGGTAGTACAGCTCGATGCCCACGTCCTGCCACCAGTCGCGCTTGACCAGGTAGCGCGCCGACTGCACCGCGTACATATTCAGCATCGGCTGATCCACCTTGTAGTGGAAGTAGCGGCGGCCTTTGCTGGTCCAATCCTTGACCAGCATGCCCGGCGCTATCGCGGTCTGGTCGGCGCTGGTGCCAACCGTGGCGTCAAAGGTGATCCAGTCAGCGTCGTTGCCGGTGAAGTTGTTGGCCAGACCGGCCGGATCGTCGCGCGGCAGCATGCGTTCGCGCGCTACCAGATTGTGCTTCTTGCGGTCGCGCGCATCGCTCAGTTCCCAATCCTGCTGGTAGCCGATGTGCGGCATGATGCCGTTGTTGAAGAAGGTGCCGTTGCCGACCACCGGCGTGTCGCGCCCGAGACCGAAGATGCCCTGCGGCGAGTAGCTGATTTCAAAATCCATCGCCAGCTGTGCGCCGGGCGCCAGCGGCTTGCTCAGCTTGTAGCTGTAGAAGCCAAGGTCGCTATCCTGCAAGCCGTTGCGCACCTCCTGGCTGAAGCGCACGTGGTACTGGGCTACGCTATTGTCCTGCGAGATGATGACGTCGGTGACTGGCAGCGCCGTCTTGTTCTGCAATATGTAGCGGCCCTTGGCGATCAAGGCGCGCTTCTCCGGCCACAGCTCGATGTTGAGCTTGACGTCGGTGATGCGCGGCTGCGGCAGCACGGCGTATTGCTTGTACTTGCGCTCGTAGTCGGCCTTCTCGGTTTCCTTGTGGTAGGCCGATTTGAAGCAGTCGGCCACGTACTGGTTGTAGAACAGCACGCCGCCGGTGCCGGCGAAGATCAGCACGCCCACGGCGATGGTGGCCAGCACCGGCGCCGTCAGCGCGTGGCGCGCCAGTTGCAGGCGCTGGCGCCAGCCGTCATTGGTGCCGCGTGCCCAGAATAGCAAGGACAGCACGATCAGCAACAGCGCTGCGCCGGCCCAGTAAGCCTCGTACCAGCGCTCGCGGATCAGGAAGTGGCCGTAGCCATTCATTGCGGAATAGGTAAAACTCGGCAGGTTGCCGTAGATGAGCATCGGATTGTCCAGCCCGATGCCAGCGGCCGTCACGCTGATGATGTAGTAGACGATCATCGCAAAATAGGCGAGGTAGCGCTGGTTGATGATCACTTGCAGCGCAATCGCCAGTACCGCTGTCAATGCGTAGCCCGGCATCTGCACCAGGAACAGGTGATAGAGGTACAGACCCGGCTCCAACAGGAAGTAGCCTTGGAAGATTTGTACCGCCATGCCGGTCAGCATGACGATCAGCATCAGCAGCGCTTGCAGGCCGATCAGCGCGAACAGTTTGGCCAACAGCGGCAGCCAGCTCGGCACCGGCAGCGCGTCCAGCATTTGCCCCATGTGCGCTTCGCGCTCGCGCCAGATCAGTTCGCCGGCGTAGAAGGTGGTAATCACCATCATGAACAGTGCAAAGGTGTTGCTGACCACTTCCAGCACCTGGTAGGTGACTGGATAGGTGTTGGTGCCCCACATCGAGCCGAGGTCGATGGTGGAGGCGCCCATCATCATCACGCCGGCCAGCACGATGACGAGGAAGTAGATGTTCTTGGTGGTTTCGCGCAGGTTGAGCCAGCTGGAACGCAGCAGCAGCCAGCCCAGGCTGCGTGCCTGGAAGTCCGGCTTTTCTTGCGTGTTGGCGGAGGTCTGCGACAGATGCTGCGGCACCTCGCCTTCGCCGGTGCTGGTGCGTTTGCCGTGGCCGCTATCGCTGGTGGCGATAAAGTGGAAGCGCCAGTAGCCGACCAGCAGGCCTGCCAGCGCGGCGCCGGCCCAGATCACGCGATTCAGCAGGTACACGCCTTCCGGCAGGAACAAGCGGGTATTGCGTTCGATGATGGGCCAGTACTCTGTCAGGCGGATTACGGCGGTGGTGCCGAACGGATCGATCAGGGCGGCGAAGGTCTTGTAGTCGAGGTCGCGCGCCAGGCCCGGCGCCACCATATAGCCGACCAGCATTACCACGCTGGAAATGTAGACCGGCAGCATGCGCCGGGTCAGCGCCGCCAGGATGAAGAACACCGCGCCAAAGATGAAGATGTTGGGCAGGATGACGACCAGGTATGGAATCACATAGGCAATCGGCTCCGCGTGCGCCAGCCGCTCGGGATCGATGCCGGGAATGAAGCTGCCCAGCCACGCGCCGAGCAGAATGCTGGTGAAGATCACCGCCAGCGTCAGGTAGGCGCCGAGGAAGCGGCCAAACATGTACTGGTGTTTCTTAATCGGCGCACTGAAGAAGAAGTGCTGCATGTCGTACTCGAAGTCCTGCTGCACCGAGCGCCCCATCATGGCGGCAATCACGATCACGCCGATCGAGCCGAGGAAGCTGGTGGTGAACATCAGCGAGCGCGGCGAGTCGATCAGCTGGCTGCCGAAGGTCACCGAGGCGCCCTTGAAGAAGCCGCCGGCGGCCGCCATCCACAGCATGGTCAGCGCCAGGAAGCCGAAGAAGTAGACCCAGGTGGACAGCAGCTTGAGGCGCTGGCGCGCTTCAAAGAGGGCGATGGCAAACATGATGCGCCCTTAATCGCAGGTGCCCGCAGCGCGATGGCGGCCGGCGATGGTGGCGAAGTAGACGTCTTCCAGGTCGCCGATGGCTTCCTCGAAACCGTCGCCGGGATCGGTGTCGCTATAGACGTGGATCAGCGTGCGGCCCGACAGCAGGCGCGACGAGATCACCGGGTGGCGCAGCTGGAACGAGGGCAGGTCGGCCTTGTTGATGAAGCGGGCCCAGATCTTGTCGCTAACCTCGTGGATCAGCTCCTGCGTCGGCCCGCACAGCAGCAGGTGGCCCTTGTTGATGATGGCCATGTTGGCGCACAGGTCGGCCACGTCGCTGACGATGTGGGTGGACAGGATCACGGTCTTGTCCTCGCCGATGTCGGACAGCAGGTTGTGGAAGCGCACGCGCTCTTGCGGGTCGAGGCCGGCGGTCGGCTCGTCGACGATGATCAGTTTCGGATCGCCCAGCAGCGCCTGCGCGATGCCGAAGCGCTGGCGCATGCCGCCCGAGAAACCGCCGAGGCGCTGGTGGCGCACCTCGAACAAATTGGTTTGCTGGAGCAGGCCATCGACCACCTCGCGGCGGCGGTTGCGGTTGCTCAGGCCTTTCAGCACGGCGAAGTGGTCGAGCAGTTCGTAGGCGGTTACTTTCGGGTAGACGCCGAAGTCCTGCGGCAGGTAGCCAAGCAGGCGGCGGATTTCATCTTTTTCGTCCAGTACGTCGAGGTCGCCGAAGAACACCGAGCCGGAATCGCATTCTTGCAAAGTTGCCAACGTACGCATCAGCGTCGATTTGCCGGCGCCGTTGGGGCCGAGCAAGCCGAACATCCCGGTCGGGATGGTGAGCGAGATGTTGTCCAGCGCAACGACACCGTTGCTGTAGGTCTTGGACAAGTTGCTGATGCTTAATTCCATGCTAACTCCTGATTCTGCGCGACAAACCACTTTTCACATGATGGCATTGTATTGAATTTGATCCATAGTCGGGGCGCCATTGCGATGGGCCGCACAATGGTGCGCCAGAGTGCAGAATTGGCGGAATAGGCCGGTAGGGGATGGTCATGGTTGAATAGACAACTTATTCAATTCCTGAACAAAACCTGCTCGCGGTTGAACCACCAGCGGCACAGGGCCAGCAGCAGGCCGGCAGTCAGGGTTGTTGACAGTAATATCACGGAGAACATCCGGTAGTCCATCGTTCCTTTGACCAACTCCTTCATCGCCAGCGAGACATTGGTCAGCGGCACCATGGCCCATTTCCAGTTCAGCTCCACGCCCGGCAGTAGCGCCACGAAGGTCGGCAGGATGGTGACCAGGATCAGCGGCGAGATCAGGCCGGCCGCTTCCTTGTAGCTCTTGGCGTAGACCGAGATCGACAGCAGGATGGCGGCAAAGATAGCGGCGGTCGGCGCCAGCATCAGCGCCACCATGGCAAGGTCGAGCACGCCGATGGCGCTGACCATCTGCACCAGGTCGCCGCCGATGTGCGGGCCGAAGAAATGCAGCAGCAGGCCGACACTGACAATCATCAGCAGCGATGAACTGAGGCCTACCGTGAACAGTGTCAGGAACTTGGCCAGCACGATGGCGGTGCGCGAGACCGGCGCCAGCAGCAGGGTTTCCAGCGTGCCGCGCTCCTTCTCGCCGGCGCCGGTGTCGATGGCCGGGTACATCGCCGCCATCAGGCACACCATCAGCAGCACGTAGGGCAGCATGCCGCCGACCACTGCGCCCATCTGCTCGCGCTTGTCGGCGGTGGAGTGGTCTTCCAGCGTGATCGGATCGAGCGCGAAGGCCAGCTGGTGCTTGTTGAGGTTGAGTGCGGACAGGGCGTGCTCGCGTTGTTCGCGGTTCTCGCCGCCGATCACCGACATCACGCGCTTGCGGGTCAGGTCGACGGTGGCGGCGCTGTTGTAATGCAGCTGGATCACGCCTTGCTGCTGCGCTTGCAGTTGTTCGTTGAGGCCGGGCGGAATCACCAGCGCGAACTTGATGCGCTCGGCGGCGATGGCGGGCTTGATCTCGTCGGAGCTGGTCAGCACGATCTCGTGGAAGCCTTTTTCCTTGGCGAAGCGTTCGGCCAGTTGCGGCGCGTGCTGCTTGCCGAAGATGGCGTAAGTCAAATCGGCTTGGCTGGCGCGCTTGAACATGCTGGTGGACAGCAGGCCGAAGCCGGCAAAAATCAGCGGCATGCCGAACACGGGAATGAACACGGTGAAGAAAAAGGTGCGGCGGTCGCGCGCCAGTTCCAGCAATTCCTTGAGGTAGATAGTCCACATGGCTCAGCCTCCGTGATTGATGATGCCGACGAAGGCGTCGTACAAATCGGCGCTGCCGCCGCGCTGGCGCAGCTCGTCCATGCTGCCGTGGAAGGCGGTCTTGCCGTGGTTGATGATGCACACGCGGTCGCACAGTTTTTCCACCTCGTGCAGGTGGTGGGTAGAGAAAATCAGCGGAATGCGCAGCGCCTTGTAGCTGGCGATAAAGTCCAGCAGGATTTTGGCCGACATCACATCGAGACCGGTGGTAGGCTCATCAAGAATGACGATCTGCGGTTCGTGCACCACGGTGCGGGCGATGGCGCATTTCTGCTTCATGCCGGTGGAGAGCTGGTCGGCCCGCTTGTTGCCGAACTCGTGCATTTGCAGCAGCTCGAACAACTCGTCGCAGCGGCGCTTGAGGTAGGCCGGGCTCATGCCGTGCAGGCGGCCGAAGTACTCGATGTTTTCGCGCGCCGTCAGGCGGCCGTACAGGCCGGTTGAACCGGATAAAAAGCCGATGTGCTTGCGCGCGGCGAGGGGATTTTCCAGCAGGTCGATGCCGTTGGCGTGGATGCTGCCGGCGTCGGGCTTGAGGGCGGTGGAGAGCAGTCGCAGGGTAGTAGTCTTGCCGGCCCCGTTGGGGCCGAGCAGGCCGAGCACTTCGCCTGGCGCGCAGCGGAAACTGACGTCGCGCACCGCGTGGAACCAGCCGTTGTGATCGCGCGGGTCGCGTGCCGCAGCGGTTTTGCTGGCGCGCGCAGGCAGGCGAAAGCGCTTGGCCAGGCTCCTTACCTCGATCATCGTGGACGTCCTGTAACGGAAAGTTTCAAGAATAGCATGTGAAAATTCTGGCACGCAAGCTACTGGTTTGAGAAAACTCTTGCTATAGTCGCACAGGGGAGCTTGGTAAAAATGAATGCGCAACTCAAGGAAAAAATACTGGCGGTGATGCAAAGTGGCGTCGACCGCGAAGAGTCCACCGGTTTCTTCCGTGTGGCGCTGGGTTTGTATTACCTGTCCGGGCTGATGACCAAGGAAACGCTGGACTTCAAACAGCTGGACCGCGATTTCAACCGTTTCATCTATCACAGCATCGGCAAAGGCCACAGCATTACCAGCATCTTGCAGTACATGAGCGGCGAGAAAGTGGTGCGGGTGGTTGAATCCAAGCGCTTTTTGAAAGCCTTTGCCGAGCATTGCGTCGAGGTGCCGGTGGAGAACATCCCGTTCCTGCTGGGCTTGAATCTGGGCGTGGCAAAAGACATCTCCAAGATCGATGTGCGCGGCCCGGTGGCCGATTACATCGAACGCCAGCGCCAACTACGCGAAGAGGCCGACGCAAGTTAAAATGTGGTTTTCCAACTGAAGACACGAGCTTGCACATGGCCGCACATCATCACACTCCATTGGACCGATTCATTGCCGGCGCCGACAAGGCGCTGCGCGTGGTAACTGGCGTCGCCTCGGCTTCCCGACCGACGCCGGCCGCGCACGCGGCCGATGCGGAGATGAGCGAAGCGGAGCGCCGCCATGCGGCCGGTCTGATGCGCGTGAATCACGTGGGCGAAGTATGCGCGCAAGCCTTGTACAACGCCCAGGCGCGCTTTGCCCGCACGCCGGAAATCCGCGAGCAGTTCGAGCATTCGAGCCGCGAGGAAGAAGATCATCTGGCGTGGACTGCGCAGCGCCTGGGCGAGTTGAACTCGCACATCAGTGTGCTGAATCCGCTGTTCTATGCTGGCGCTTACGCGCTGGGCACGGTGGCCGCCGTGCTGGGCGATGCCCGCAGCCTTGGCTTCGTGGTGGAAACCGAGCGCCAAGTGGAAGCGCACCTGGAAAGCCACCTCGATCGCCTGCCGCCGCAAGACGCCAAGTCGCGCGCCATCGTCGACCAAATGCGCATCGATGAAATTGAACACGGCGCCGCCGCCCAGCGCCTCGGCGCCGCCAACGTGCCAGCGCCGGTACAGCAAGTGATGTCGGTCATGGGCAAGGTCATGACCAGCACTGCTTACTACGTTTAAGCTTCGACGATCTCGAACGAGTGGGTGATCTCGGCGGTTTTGCCGAGCATGATTGATGCCGAGCAGTATTTGTCGTGCGACAGGGTAATCGCGCGTTCCACCGCTTCCGGTTTCAGGCCTTTGCCGGTCACCACGAAGTGGAAATTAATCTTGGTGAAGACTTTCGGCTCCGTGTCAGCGCGCTCGGCTTTGAGCGTGCATTCGCAGCCGCGGATGTCGGCGCGGCCTTTTTTCAGGATCAAGACCACGTCGTAAGCGGTGCAGCCGCCGGTGCCCAGCAACACCATTTCCATTGGACGCGCCGCCAGGTTGTGGCCGCCGCCTTCCGGGGCGCCGTCCATGTTGACCAAGTGGCCGGAGCCGGTCTGGGCCAGGAAACTCATGCCCGATGGGCCGTTCCAGCTAACTTTGCATTCCATTGCATTCTCCGTGATAAGAAACTTTGTCCACATTGTAATAGACCGCGCCGGGCCTGTGTTTCTGCGGCCTGAACGCTATATCGGGCTTGACTTGGCAGCCTTCAAGCGGTTATGATTGTCGGCTTTCCATTCGCTCAGGAAAGTAAATAAAAAGGCCGAGTCCGCTGAAGTTGCTAGCGGAACCACCATTTGAGCGGTAATTTCTATATACAGAAAGTCATCACATGAAAACTTTTTCCGCTAAAGGACATGAAGTCCAGCGCGACTGGTTCGTGATTGACGCGACGGACAAAGTCCTCGGACGTGTTGCCAGCGAAGTGGCACTCCGACTGCGCGGCAAGCACAAGCCTGAGTTCACCCCTCACGTCGATACCGGCGATTTCATCGTCATCATCAACGCAGGCAAACTGCGCGTGACCGGTACCAAAGCAACCGAGAAGACCTACTACCGTCACTCGGGCTACCCAGGTGGCATCTACGAGACCAACTTCCTGAAAATGCAACAGCGTTTCCCAGGTCGTGCTCTGGAGAAGGCCGTTAAGGGCATGCTGCCAAAAGGCCCACTGGGCTACGCAATGATCAAGAAGCTGAAAGTGTACGCCGAAGGTTCGCACCCGCACGCTGCTCAGCAACCTAAAGCACTCGAAATCTAAGGAACTGACATGATCGGTAACTACAATTACGGCACCGGCCGTCGCAAGAGTGCAGTAGCTCGTGTGTTCATCAAAGCTGGCACCGGCCAGATCATCGTTAACGGCAAGCCAGCGTCGGAATACTTCTCGCGCGAAACCGGCCTGATGGTGATTCGTCAACCACTGGAACTGACCGGCAACGTTGAACGTTTCGACATCAAAGTCAACGTACACGGCGGCGGCGAGTCCGGCCAAGCTGGTGCAGTTCGTCACGGCATCACCCGCGCTCTGATCGATTACGATTCGGGCCTGAAAGGTGACCTGGCACGCGCTGGCTTCGTAACCCGCGATGCACGTGAAGTTGAACGTAAAAAAGTTGGTCTGCGCAAAGCACGTCGCGCAAAACAATTCTCGAAGCGTTAATTTTTACGCTCTGGTGCGCTGCTTGCGGCGCACTGCCAAAAAAGCCGCCGGCCTTGGGTCGGGCGGCTTTTTTTCCATCTGGCTACGCATAGTCTGGCGTAATACGCCGGTAGCCATTGCCTGATAAAATGGCACCCATTTCTCCACGCACCTCACCTCAAGGAAAGAACATGATCAAAGTTGGCATCGTCGGCGGCACCGGATACACCGGGGTAGAACTGCTGCGTTTGTTGGCAGTCCACCCGGATGTGGAACTGACGGCAATCACCTCGCGCAAAGAGGACGGCTTGCCAGTTGCTGATATGTTCCCTTCGCTGCGCGGCCGCGTGAACATCGCTTTCTCGTCGCCGGATAAGGCCGACCTGACTAAATGCGACGTGGTGTTCTTCGCCACCCCGCACGGCGTCGCCATGGCGCAAGCGCCTGAACTGCTGAAAGCCGGCGTCAAAGTCATCGACCTGGCCGCCGACTTCCGCATCAAGGACAAGGCTGTCTTTGAAAAATGGTACAAGATCGACCACACCTGCCCGGAATTGCTGGAAGAAGCGGCCTACGGTTTGGCCGAACTGAACCGCGACAGCATCAAGAACGCGCGCCTGGTTGCCAACCCTGGCTGCTACCCAACCACCATGCAGCTGGGCTACTACCCGCTGCTGAAAGCCGGCATCGTCGACGCCGGTTCGCTGATCGCCGACTGCAAGTCGGGCGTGTCGGGCGCCGGCCGCAAGGCGGAAATCGGCACCCTGTTCTCGGAAGCGTCGGACAACTTCAAGGCCTACGGCGTGGCTGGCCACCGCCACACCCCGGAAACCTCGGCCCAGCTGCAAAAGTTCACCGCTGACAAGGTCGGCCTGATCTTCACTCCGCATCTGGTGCCAATGATCCGCGGCATGCACTCGACCCTGTACGCGCGCCTGACCAAAGAGATCAGCAACGAAGACTTGCAGAAGCTGTTTGAAGACCAATATAAGGACAGCGCCTTCGTTGATGTGATGCCGTTTGGCTCGCACCCGGAAACCCGTTCGACCCGTGGCTCCAACATGCTGCGTCTGGCGCTGCACCGCCCGGACAACGGCAACACCGTGATCGTACTGGTGGTGCAGGACAACCTGGTCAAAGGCGCATCGGGCCAAGCGGTGCAATGTATGAACCTGATGTTCGGTCTGGAAGAAACCACCGGCCTGACGCAAATCGCCCTGTTGCCGTAAAACCCGCTGTTTTTGCGGGGTGCGGAGCATAAATCACACCAAGGGTCTATAATGGCCCTTAATTGTTTTCTCGTAGGAGTTAGAAATGAATGCTGTTGCCGAAATGCCAGCACCTATCGTCTTCACCGATAGCGCTGCTGAAAAGGTCGCCCAACTGATCGAAGAGGAAGGCAATCCCGACCTGAAACTGCGCGTATTCGTGCAGGGCGGCGGCTGCTCCGGCTTCCAGTATGGCTTCACTTTCGACGAAATCGTCAATGAAGACGACACCACCATGGTCAAGAACGGCGTCCAGCTGTTGATCGACTCGATGAGCTACCAGTACCTGGTTGGCGCGGAGATCGACTACAAGGACGATCTGGAAGGCGCCCAGTTCGTGATCAAGAACCCAACCGCGACTTCGACCTGCGGCTGCGGTTCCTCGTTCTCGGTTTAAATTCGGACTTGTCCACAAGGACGGCGGCCTGCGGGCCGCCGTTTTTTATTGCGCCTTGTCAAATGGTGCTGCAGAGTACGGTCATAGACTGGGCTGATGCAGATCCTTGCCCCTCCCGCCCGTTATGATGTTCCCTGGAAGGCTGTATTAACGCACGCGTTCCGCGACTTCATATCGTTCTTTTTTAGTGAGCTATCCCCCAAGGTCGATTGGTCGAAACGCCCGCGTTTTCTTGACAAGGAGCTGGCTGGGATCGGCTTTGGTTCAGCGCCGGACGGTATGGTGGCCGACAAGCTGGTCGAGGTGCGCTTGCGTGATGGCACACTGGGTTTGGTGCTGATCCACGTTGAAGTACAAGCTCAGCATGATGCCTCGCTGGGGCGCCGCGTGTTTGAATACAACTACCGTATTTTCAGGGAGCACAAGCGGCCGGTGGCTAGCCTTGTGCTGTTAGCCGATGAAAATCCGAACTGGCGTCCTAATAGCTTTCATATTGAGACGCTGGGGACGACGATGGGCATCACTTTCCCCGTTGCCAAACTGCTCGATTACGCTGGCCGCGATCAGACCTTGCTCGCCTCGGACAATCCATTTGCCTGGGTGACGCAGGCCCATCTACTTGCACAGCAAGCTCGTCATGACCCGGATGCACTCTACGCAGCCAAGTGGCGCTTGACCAAACAACTGTACCAACATGGCTGGCGCAAAGAGCGCATAATTATTTTGTTCAAAGTGATTAACTGGATGATGGCCTTACCTCTGTCTTACCAGGAGCGCTACTGGAGGGAGACCGTCCAATTGGACAAGGAGCACAACATGGAACTACTCAATCCATTAGAGCAGATGTTCTTCGACAATGGCCTGGAAAAAGGCCTGAAGCAAGGCATGGAAAAAGGTTGGGAAAAAGGTTTGGAAAAGGGCCTGGAGCAGGGGCGTAAGGAGGGGGCTATCGCGTTGTTGGAGCGGCAAATTACGTGGCGTTTTGGCCCGCTATCGAAAACTGCGCGGAAGAAGCTGACCAAGGCTAGCTTGGCTCAACTGGAAGCCTGGAGCGATGCGCTATTCGAAGCGCAATCGTTGAAGCAGGTGCTGGGATAGAAGGTTTGGTGCGCTTTTTATGGCGTGAACATTTTCACGAGGCTGTGCGGAGAGTGATTGCCGTACAGGACTTGGTTGACGTCGTCGGCTTCGGCGGCGGCCTTGGCGCTGCGGGGGAAGAGTTCGCTCTCGTAGGCAGCCAGCGCGGCATCGAGGTTGCCGGGATGGGCGGCGATGGCCTTGGCGAGTTCGGCGCCGTCGTACATGGCGAGGTTGGCGCCATCGCCGGATGGCGCCATCAGGTGCGCGGCGTCGCCGACTAGCGTGACGCCGGGGATACGCGGCCAGCGGTGCTCGTTTGGCAGGGCGTGGATCAGGCGCAGCACCGGTGCAGTATCGCTGTCGGTGATGAGTGCGGTCAGCGCCGGCGACCAGTTTTCAAATTCTGCGGCGATGCGTGCCTTGGCGGCGGGGGCGTCGTTGAAGTCGATCTTGGTAAGCCATTCTTCCGACCGGCTGAGCGCGATGTAGGCATGGACTACACCGTTGGGCTCGCGGTGCGACAGGATGCCTTGCCCCGGCGCCAGCGCGAACATGGAGCCGCCGCCTGCCGCAGCGGCGCTGGCTGGATGGCGCTGGTCAGCGTCGTGCAGCCATGCTTCGATCAGCGCGGTGCCGGTGTAGACCGGCTTGGCGTCGGACAGCAGCGGGCGCACGCGCGACCACGCGCCGTCCGCGCCCACCAGCAAGCCGCAGATGACAGTTGAGCCGTCGGCAAAGTGCAGTTGGTGCTGACCGCTGCCTAGCGGAGTCACCTGCGTCAGCTTGCGGCCCCATTGCACAGTGCTTTCCGGCAGCGACTCCAACAGGATGCGGCGCAGGTCGCCACGCTGGACTTCGGGACGGCCACCGGTGCCGTCGTCGTGCTGCTCGAACAGCACGTTGGCCTCGCGATCCAGCACGCGCGTGGCTTGGCCGCCGTGCTGGATCAGCGCGGTAAATTCTTCAACCAAGCCGGCGTCCTTGAGCGCGAGCTGGCCATTGAAATCATGGATGTCGAGCAGGCCGCCTTGTGTGCGGGCCGCAGCCGAGGCTTCGCCCTCGTAGACGGTGGCGGCAATGCCATGGACGTGCAGGACGCGGGCCAGCATCAATCCACCGAGCCCAGCGCCGATAATAGAAATTGGTGTGTTTTTCATAATTCATCGATAATGGAACGTTGTTCCATTTGGATTTTGCGGCAATGGCGCAGGTATGTCAACATAGCGGCCATGATGAAAAACACACCGCGCCGCGAGGATGGCCTGTCCCGCGAGCGCATTATTGAAGAGTCGATTGCGCTGCTGGACAGCAGTGGCGAGAGCGGTCTCACGTTCCGCGCCTTGGCTGAGCGGCTGGCGACGGGAGCAGGGGCAATCTACTGGCACGTCGCCAACAAGGGTGATTTGCTGACAGCCGCTTGTGATGCGATTGTCGCCCGCACGCTGCTTGCCGCACCGGTGGCGGACGCCGCGCCGCAGGAAGTGATTCGCGCGCTGGCGCTGGGATTGTTTGATGCGATTGATGCGCATCCATGGGTGGGCCCGGCGCTCACGCGCGCGCCGCTGCAGATGCCGATGGTGCGCATCCTTGAACGGCTAGGCCAACAGGTGAGGGCGATGGGCGTGGCGGAGGCGGGGCAGTTTGCTGCGGCGTCGGCGCTGTTGAGCTACATCGTCGGCGTCAGCGTGCAGAACGCGGCCAATGCCCAGATGGGCCGTGCGCTAGGCGGCGACCGGACTGCGATATTGGGCGAGGTGGCCTCTGCGTGGTCGGCGCTGGATGCGGACGAGTATCCGTTCACGCGCAGCATCGCCGCGCAGTTTCCCCAGCATGATGACCGCGCCGATTTCCTGGCGGGGATAGAGCTGATCCTGCGCGGGATTGCGCGTTAGCGCGGGTAGAGCGCACCCAGCACGCGCTCACCCTGCGCGCCGGTGACGGCCGGCAGATTGCCCGCCAGCCGCTCGCTGAATCGGTAGCCGAGCCATGCAAAGGCCAGCGCTTCGACGCGATTGGGCGCAACGCCCAGTGCTTGCGTGGACGCCACCAGTACCTGCTTGCCCAGCTCTGTGCCGAGCGCATCCATCAGCACGCTGTTGTAGGCGCCGCCGCCGCAGATGTAGACAGCATCTGCACCGCCGCCATAGGCCTTGATCGCATCGGCCAGCGTGACGGCGGTGTACTGCGTCAAGGTGCGCTGCACATCTTCCGGCGCGGCCGGGCGATGCACGGCCAGACGCGCATCCAGCCAATCGAGATGGAACAAATCGCGGCCCGTGCTTTTCGGTGCAGGCAGCGCGAGGTAAGGCTCCTTCAGTAACTCAGCCAGCAAATCAGGAATGACCTTGCCGCTAGCCGCCCAAGCGCCATCCGCATCGTATTCCTGCCGGCGATGGCGCGCGATCCAGCCATCCATCAACACATTGCCCGGCCCCGTATCGAAACCAGCCACGCGCCCATCGCGGCTCAGCACGCTGATGTTGGAGATGCCGCCGATATTCGCCACTACGCGCGCCTGTCCCTGCTTGCTAAACAAGGCCTGATGGAAAGCCGGCACCAATGGCGCACCTTGCCCGCCAGCGGCGATATCGCGGCTGCGGAAATCTGCAATCACATCGATTCCGCACAACTCGGCCAGCAAGGCAGGATTGTTGGTCTGGCGCGTGAAGCCTAGCTCGGGACGATGGCGTATGGTCTGCCCATGCACCGCCACCGCGCGCACATCCTGGGCCTGCTTGCCGGACTCGCGCAGCAATTCAGCCACACACTGAGCGTAATACTGCGCCAACTGATTCGCGGCCAGCGCCTCGCGCTCAATCTCATTCGCACCGCTAGCCTGCAACGCCATCAACTCCGCCCGCAGCGATGGCGGGAACGCAATGTAAGCGGCCTCCAGCGTAGTGATCGCCTCGCCATTAAACTGCGCCAGCGCACCATCCACACCATCCAAGCTGGTGCCCGACATTAAACCGATATACAAAGCCATAGCGTCTCCCGAGTGAACGCCTGATTATAGTTCAGTAGGCCTTCTTGGCTGGGACGGTTACTGTGACGATGGTGCCTTCGCCGGCTTCGCTGGCGATCGTCAGCGTGGCGCCGATGAGGTTGGCGCGCTCGCGCATGCCTTGTAGGCCCCAGTGGCCGGGACGGCAGCCCGAGGCCATGACTGACTCGTCCAAGCCGCAGCCGTTGTCGCGGATGTGCATGGCGAAGGCGCTGCTGCTGTAGCCGATCTCCAGCGTGATGCGGCTGGCGTCGGCGTAGCGCGAGGCGTTGAACAGCGCTTCGCGGGCGATGGCATAAATTTCGTCGTGCACATCCGCGCGCAATTGCCGCGCCGTGCCGCTGACCTTGATTTCGAACAGGTGCGCGCGGTGCTCGGCCAAGCCTTTGCCGAATTGCTCCAGCGTCAGCGCCAATACCTCGGGCGACGAGCAGGCGCGCAAGTCCATGATTTGGTCGCGGCCCTCCACCAGCAATTGCTCGGCCAGATTCAAGGTTTGATCCAGCCGAATGCGCTCTTGCGTGCCTTCCTTCAAGTGCCGGCTGTGCGCATCGAACGATAGCAGCAGCGACTGCATGCTTTGCAGCAGCGTATCGTGCAGGGTACGGGCGATGCGGGTGCGCTCGGCCAGGCGTTCATGCAAGCGCTCTTGCAGGCGCTGCGTCAGGTAGCGGATGCGCAGCGCATAGGCCGCGTATAACAGCAGCAGGCTCAGCGCCACCAGCAATACCTTGAACCACGCGCTCTGTACAAAGGTCGGTGGAATGTCGATCTCCAGCACCGCGCCCTTGTCGTTCCAGACATTGTCTTCGTTGGAGGCGATTACTTCAAAGCGATACTTGCCCGGCGCTAAGTTGGTGTAGTAGGCCTGGCGCCGCCCGACCGGCTCTTGCCAGGCGCGGTCGAAGCCCACCAGCCGGTAGCGCAGGCGCACGCGCTCCGGCAGCGACAGGCCCAGCGCGGTAAAGTCGATCTGGATATCGCGCGTGCCTTGCGGCAGCGCCATGACGTCGCCGTGCGGGATAGCCTGGCGTACGCCGTCCGCCAGCAAGCCGACCACCTCCACCGGCGGCGGCAGCGGGTTGCGCAGGATGTTGGCCGGATCGATGGTGCCAATGCCGCCCGTGGTGGCGTACCACAGCAAGCCGTCGCGCGAACGCTTTAGCGACGGCACCGGGCGCAGCTGCGGCGCGTGGCCCTGCATGCCATCTTGCGCATCGAAGCGCTCAAACGCCACGCTGCCGCGCTCGTCCTTGAGCCACTTGGCAAGATCGGCGGCGGCAAGGCGATACAAGCCCTCGGCGCCGTTGATCCACAGGTCGCCGCCGGGAATGTGGACGATGCCGGAGGCGCCGCGAAACGCTTCGTTGTTGGTGCCGAGCAAGGTGGTAAAGCGGCCGTTGCGATACAGCGCCACGCCGTTCTCGCCGCCGACCCACATGGTTTGATCTTCCACTTGCAGCGACAAGATGGTACCGAGTTGCAGGCCTTGCGCCGGCCCCAGCACGCGCACGCTGCTATCGCCGACCACGGTGATCTGGCTGCGCAGGTGGCCCAGCCACAAATCGCCCGCGTGGTCGAGCGTCATGGTGGTGGTCAGTAGCTCGGACAAGCCTTGCCGTCCGCCGGATTTAACCCACTGCCCGTCGCTCAACTGGTAGACGCCCTTGCCGGCCGAGAAGGATGCCCACAGGCGCCCGTGGCGATCCTGCTGCAGCGCATGCACGCGCAGATTTTTCACTGCGTTCGGGAACGGCGCGTAGATGATGCTGCCATCGCGGTCAAGCCGCCGCACGCCATCGAGGTTGCCTAGCCATACCGCGCCGTCGGGGGCGGTGTAGCTGGCGGTCAGCGCTCCCTCTGCCTGGCGGCGCAGGCGGCCGTCCGGGCTAAAGCTCCACAAGTCGGCCGTGCCGTAGTCGCCGACCCACATCTCGCCGTCCGGGCCGCCCACCAGCGCCGGGTATTCCAGCTGCTTGACCACCGGCGTGGTGTGCAGGCGATTGCGGCGCAAGCGGTCGACGCCGCGCGAGGTGCCGATCCATAAATTACCCTCGCGGTCTTCAAAGGTGGCGCCCAGCATCGGGCCGCTGAGGCGCTCGGACTTGGAGACGTGCTGGTCGCCACCGCCGCCCGGCAACTTGCGTTCTATGCTGTAGGAGTGGGTGACCCACATGGTGCTGCGGCGATCCCAGCGCACGGCGTCGCCTTCGAACTCGGGCTGGATGGTGACGCCGGCGGCCGGTTCGGTCACGCGCACCTTGTAGTTGTTGTGCTTGAAATCGTTGGCCCAGATCGTGCCGTCCGGCGCTTCATTGAGTGCCACCAGCGCCGTGTCGCGCGGCCATGCCTGCGTGAAGCGGCTGTCGCCGCGCTTGCGGAAGAACGCGCCGATGTTGGTGCCGATCCACGTCGTGCCATCGCGCGCGAACAGCACTTGGAATACGCCCAGCGCCGGCACGCCGGCGTCAGCCGGCAAGTACTGGAAGCGCTGGCCGCCTTTCGGCAGGATCGCCAAGCCGTCGCGCATGGCCGCCCATACCGCGCCGTCCGGCGCGACTTCAATATGCATGACGCCGACCGGTTGCAAGCCGTCCGCTTCCACGTAGGTATGCGCGCCATCCTTGCGGAACACCGAAACCCCGCCGACGCGATAGCCGACCCACACCGCACCATCGGGCGCTATGGTCAGCGCCATGATGTTGCTGGACGCGAGTGGCTGGCCGTAGACCGTGGTAACGCGCTCGAAGTGCACGCCGTCAAAGCGATACAAGCCGGTCGGCGTGGCGATCCACAGCCAGCCATCGGCGCCTTGCGCGAACTTGGTGGCGCCGGTAGGCGCGCCGTCCAGTTCAGTCCAGGCGGTGTGGGTGTAATCGGTGAGCAGCGGCCGCGCCTCGGCAGCGTGAACGCAGGGATGCCCGGCAAGCAGGCACAGGAGCAGGGCGTTGAAGGTCGCGCGTAATGTCATCGAGTGAAAAAAAACAGGCCAGTCTGAACTGGCCTGCGATGTTATTTTGCCGCGACGCGGGTGGCGGCGCCACCACCGCCCGCCGGACGCAGCAGCGCGAAGCGGTGCATCATGTCGTTGGCGTAGACCTTGAAGCGGCCCATTTCAGCGGCGGTCAGCGGCGCTTGCGCCTGCACGTTCATCTTGCTTGGATCCTTGGCCTCGCCACCGACGCGGAATTCGTAGTGCAAGTGCGCGCCGGTCGACCAGCCGGTGGTGCCGACATAGCCGATCACATCACCCTGGTTCACCTTCGCGCCTTTTTTCATGCCATTGCCGAAGCGGCTCATGTGGGCATAGGCGGTGGTGTAGTTGTTCCAGTGCTTGATGATGATGAAGTTGCCATAGCCGTTCATGGTGCCGGCAAAGTCGATCACGCCATCGCCCGCTGCGCGGATCGGGGTGCCGGTCGGCGCCGGGAAGTCGATGCCCTTGTGCTGTTTCCACTGGCCCGAAATCGGGTGCACGCGCATCGCGAAGCCGGACGAAATACGCGAGAACTCCACCGGCGATTTCAGGAAGGCTTTCTTCAGCGATTTGCCGTCGAAGCTGTAGTAGCCGCCGCCTTGCTTGCTTTGCGGATCTTCAAACCACACGGACTGGTAAGTGGTGCCCTTGTTGGTGAACTCGCCCGCCAGCACGCGGCCGGCGCGCACAAACTCGCCGTCCTGCCAGAAGGTTTCGTACACCACGTTGAAAGTGTCGCCGCGTTTCAGGTCGCCACGGAAGTCGATGTTGGTCGAGAACATCTCGATGATTTGCTTGACGATGGTGTCCGGCAGCTTGGCGCCGTCTTCGTTGGAGTCGGTGGCCGCGTACAGCGAACCCGAGCGAATGGTACGCGCGTGCATCTCGACGCGGCGCTCCAGCTTGGCTGGTTCGGCGGTGGCGACAAAACCGTCGCCCTTGCGGGTGACTTTGATGTTGGTGACCGGATCGTCCTTGCCATCGACCACGGTGGCGCGCAGCCACTGCAGATTGCCTTCGTCATCGGTCTGCGCTTGCACGCGCTTGCCGGTCTTGAGCTGCATCACGCCTTTTGCGACCTTGTCCTTCTTGATGAAGTTTTCGGCCGCATCGTCGTCCACGCCGAGGCGGGTCAACAGCGTGGCCAGCGTGTCGCCGGCGCGGATTTTCTCTTCGTGGACGAATTGGGCAGTGGAAGACTGCTGTTCCAGCGCGTTGATCTGCGGCGCCAGATCCGGTGCAACCACGGATTCCTGCACAGTTTTCACCGGGAGATCGGACGCATCAGGGGCGAGCGGCGCTACGCCGGCGGCACCAAAAGCACATACTGCGAGAAACAATGCAGACGCGCTGATGATGCGCGCCTTGCGCGTGGAACCTAGCAGACTGAACAAGCGTGAGCTCGTGAATTTATGTATTTGGTTCATGCAATCAGTTAAAATTTGCCGCTTGAACGATTCAGGAACGTTTTATTTCTTCTAATTATGAGTTTTGTTAGTTATCGTACAGCAAGATTGATGGATCGAGGATTATAGCAAACTCCTGAAGCTGCCTACCTTTTTCTGAAAAATACGCTTAAATAACCATGACTACCTCTTCTTCGATACCGCCGGCTCCCTCTAAAGCGTTGCCGTTATCCGACAACGTCCAGGAGGCGCTCGCCATCACCAAACGCGGTGTCGACGAGTTGCTGATTGAAAGCGAGTTCGCCCAAAAGCTGGCGCGCTCGGAACAAAGCGGCGTCCCGCTGCGCATCAAGCTGGGCCTGGATCCCACCGCGCCTGACCTGCACCTTGGCCACACTGTGGTGCTGAATAAAATGCGCCAGCTGCAAGACCTCGGCCACCAGGTGATCTTCCTGATCGGCGACTTCACCTCGATGATCGGCGACCCGTCGGGCCGCAACGCCACCCGTCCGCCGCTGACCAAGGAACAGGTCGAGCAAAACGCCATGACCTACTTCAAGCAGGCCTCGCTGGTGCTCGATCCGGCCAAGACCGAGATCCGCTACAACTCGGAGTGGTGCGATCCGCTGGGCGCGCGCGGCATGATTCAGCTGGCATCGCGCTACACCGTGGCGCGCATGATGGAGCGCGACGATTTCACCAAGCGCTTTAAAAATGGCACGCCGATTGCCGTGCACGAATTCCTGTACCCGCTGATGCAGGGCTACGACTCGGTGGCCCTGAAAGCCGACCTCGAACTGGGCGGCACCGACCAGAAATTCAATCTGCTGGTGGGCCGCGAACTGCAAAAGGACTACGGTCAAGAGCCTCAATGTATTTTGACCATGCCGCTGCTGGAAGGTTTGGACGGCGTTGAAAAAATGTCCAAGTCGAAGAACAACTACATCGGCATCACCGAGCCGGGCAACACCATGTTCGCCAAGATCATGAGCATCTCCGACGACATGATGTGGAAGTACTTCGATCTGCTGTCGTTCCGCTCGATCGCCGACGTGGCTGCGCTGAAGGCCGAGATCGCCGGCGGCCGCAACCCGCGCGACGCCAAGGTCGCCATCGCACAAGAAATCGTGGCGCGCTTCCACTCGCAGCAAGCGGCGGAAGATGCACTGGCCGACTTCGTCAACCGCTCGAAAGGCGGCATCCCGGACGACATCCCGGAAGTGGCGCTGGCCGGCGCACCGCTGGGCGTGGCGCAACTGCTGAAGCAAGCCACCCTGTGCGCTTCCACTTCGGAAGCCATGCGCATGGTGGAGCAGGGCGGCGTGCGCGTTGACGGCGCTGTCATCAGCGACAAGGCGTTGCAACTGCAAGCCGGCACCTTCGTGCTGCAAGTCGGCAAGCGCAAGTTTGCGCGCGTGACCCTGTCCGCATGATCGCGCTGCTGCAACGCGTCAGCAGCGCCAGCGTGGTAGTCGATGGCGTGACGATAGGCGCCATCGACGCCGGTTTGATGGTGCTGGTCTGTGCCGAGCGCAACGACACGGAAAAAGAAGCGGACGCGCTGCTCACGAAGCTGCTCGGTTACCGTGTGTTCGCCGACGATGCGGGCAAGATGAACCGCAGCGTGACCGATACGCAAGGCGGCCTGCTGCTGGTGCCGCAGTTCACGCTGGCGGCCGACACCAAGTCTGGCACGCGGCCGTCGTTCACGCCGGCTGCTGCGCCTGCCGATGGACTGCGTCTGTTCAATTACTTTGTCGAACAGGCGCGCTCGAAACATCAGACAGTACAGACCGGCCAGTTTGGCGCCGACATGAAAGTGTCACTCACCAATGATGGCCCGGTGACTTTCTGGTTGCAAACCAACGCCAAATAAAATGACTGACACCACGATTTTATTGATCCGCCACGGCGAGACGGCATGGAATGCTGTGCGCCGCCTGCAAGGCCATATCGACATTCCGCTGAACCAGGAGGGCGAGCGTCAAGCCGCCGCCCTGGCACGCGCATTGGCCGCTGACAAGCTGGACGCCATCGTCTCCAGCGACTTGCAGCGCGCCATGCAAACCGCGCAAGCGGTCGCCGCGCTGCACGCCGGCCTGGGCCTGCAAACCGACGCCCAATTGCGCGAGCGCGCTTACGGCGTGTTTGAAGGCATGCTGTACCAGGACATCCAGCAGCAATACCCGGACGACTTCGCCCGCTGGCAGGCGCGCGACGTTGAGGCCGTGATGCCGGCCGGCGACCGCGTGGCCGAAAGCTTCCACCAATTCTACGACCGCGCCATCGCCGGCCTGCGCGCCGTGGCCGCGCGCCATGTGGGCCAGACCGTGGCGGTGGTAGCCCACGGCGGCGTGCTGGAGTGCGCCTACCGCGAAGCGCGCGGCATCCAGCTGGACAGCCCGCGCGACTTCCAGGTCAAGAATGCCAGCATTAACCGGTTCACCATTTCTGAGGGAAAACTGGTGCTGGATAGCTGGGGCGAAGTCGGGCACCTTGCCCTGGCAGCGATGGACGATGTGATCTAACGTTCGTGCTTTAAATTTACGCACGGAAACAACAGTTCATAACATTCAGACTGCACATTTGCCGAATTCATAAAAAATAGTGCTTATTATTTGAGCAGGGCTTCGGTTAAAATAGAAGGTTCCTTCTCCCCCTTTTAGGTATTGTCAGTGCAAATCGGCCCTCATTTACTGCGCAACAACGTTTTCGTCGCCCCCATGGCGGGAGTCACGGATCGTCCTTTCCGCCAGCTGTGCAAGGAGCTGGGCGCGGGGTATGCGGTGTCTGAAATGGCGGCCTCCAACCCGCGGTTGTGGGCGACCGAGAAGAGCTCGCGCCGCACCGACCACACCGGTGAGATGGAGCCGAAAGCCGTGCAAATTGCCGGCGCCGACCCCAAAGACCTGGCCGACTGCGCCCGTTTCAACGTCGAGCGCGGCGCCCAGATCATCGATATCAACATGGGCTGCCCGGTCAAGAAAGTCTGCAACGCGTGGTGCGGTTCGGCCCTGCTGCAAGATGAGGAGCTGGTCAAACGCATCGTCGATGCCGTGGTGGGCGCGGTCGCCGTGCCGGTCACGCTGAAATTCCGCACCGGCTGGGATCGCGAGAACAAAAACGCGCTGACAATCGCGCGCATTGCCGAGGACGCCGGCATTGCCATGCTGACCTTGCACGGCCGCACCCGCGCCGACGGCTACAAAGGTGACGCCGAGTACGACACCATTGCCGCCGTGAAGAAATCGGTTTCAATTCCAGTAGTGGCCAACGGCGACATCACCTCGCCGGAAAAAGCCAAGTACGTGCTGGATGTCACCGGCGCCGACGCCGTCATGGTGGGCCGCGCCGCCCAAGGCCGACCGTGGATCTTCCGCGAGATCGACCATTACCTGCGCACCGGCAAGCACTTGCCGGCCCCGTACGTGGACGAAGTGCGCGCGCTGATGGATGAACATTTGCGCGCCCACTACGCCTTCTACGGCGACTATCTCGGCGTGCGCACCGCCCGCAAGCACATCGGCTGGTACGTGCGCGATCTGCAAGGCGGTGAAGAATTCCGACAACGGATGAACCTACTGGAATCCACTGAAGAACAATTGCTTGCCGTGGATCAATTCTTCGAATCTCAATGGAGTTACGGCGAACGGTTACAATACCGCCTCTCTGAAGAATTGCAGGTCGCCTAAACGGTGCGAGATAGTACTAAAAAAGCCACAATATCAGAAGGGTAAACGTTTCCAGCCACAAGCCGGATCGATTTGCCAGCGTCAACAGATTACATAGCGAACGAAAAAAAATGAGCAAAGAAAGTATCCAGGAAGTAGTCCAGAAGAGTCTCGAAGAGTACTTTGCCGATCTGGGCGAGCAACAGGCATCGAACATTTACGACATGGTTGTGCTGACCGTTGAAAAGCCGATACTGGAAGTGGTCATGACCCGTGCCGACGGCAACCAGTCGCACGCGGCGCAGATGCTGGGCATCAACCGCAATACCTTGCGCAAGAAATTACAAGAGCACGGCCTGCTGTAAAAGCGCCTGTTCCATCCGGCATTGAGTGGCTGGGGACGGCCGCGCTGCCGGCCCGCACGAATTATTTAACCACCCTAGTCATTCATAGCCATGATTAAACAAGCTCTCATCTCCGTATCCGACAAAACCGGTGTGCTGGACTTCGCGCGCGCGCTGTCCGCCATGGGCGTCAACATTCTGTCGACCGGCGGCACCGCCAAACTGCTGGCCGACAACGGCGTTGCCGTGACCGAAGTTGCCGACTACACCGGCTTCCCGGAGATGCTGGATGGCCGCGTCAAAACGCTGCACCCGAAAGTCCACGGCGGCATCCTGGCCCGCCGCGATTTCCCAGAGCACGTGGCTAAACTGGAAGAGCACAGCATTCCGACCATCGACATGGTGGTGGTCAACCTGTACCCGTTCCAGGCCACCGTCGCTAAAGACGACTGCACCCTGGACGACGCCATCGAGAACATCGACATCGGCGGCCCAGCCATGCTGCGTTCGGCAGCCAAGAACCACAAGGACGTGGTGGTGATCTGCGATCCAGCCGACTACGGCGTGGTGCTGGCGGAAATGAAAACCACCGACAACGCACCGGGCTATGTCAGCTACGACACCCGTTTCACCCTGGCCACCAAGGTCTACTCGCACACTGCGCAGTACGACGGCGCGATCGCTAACTACCTGACCAGCCTGGATGCTACCCGCGCCCATGCGACCCGCAGCGCCTACCCAGCCAAGCTGAACGTGGCCTTCGAAAAAGTGCAGGACATGCGCTACGGCGAAAACCCGCACCAGTCGGCGGCGTTCTACCGCGACGTGGTGACCACCCCTGGTGCACTGGCCAACTACAAGCAGCTGCAAGGCAAGGAACTGTCGTTCAACAACATCGCTGATGCGGACGCGGCGTGGGAATGCGTGAAGAGCATGGGCGGCTTCGACCAGTCGGCTGCTTGCGTGATCGTGAAGCACGCTAATCCGTGCGGCGTGGCGCTGGGCGCGAATGCTGTCGATGCGTACAAGCGCGCGCTGCAAACCGATCCAACCTCGGCGTTCGGCGGCATCATCGCCTTCAACGTGGAAGTGGATGCGGCTGCTGCAACTGAACTGGCCAAGCTGTTCGTGGAAGTGTTGATCGCGCCTTCGTTCACCGCTGAAGCCAAGCAAATCCTGTCGGCCAAGCAGAACGTGCGTCTGCTGGAAATCCCGCTGGGCGACGGCGTCAACGCCATGGACTTCAAGCGCGTGGGCGGCGGCCTGCTGGTGCAGTCGGCTGACTCGAAGAACGTGCTGCTGAACGACGTGCGCGTAGTCAGCAAGAAGCAGCCTACCCAGCAGGAACTGCAGGACATGATGTTCGCATGGCGCGTGGCCAAGTACGTGAAGTCGAACGCCATCGTCTTCTGCGGTAACAACATGACCCTGGGCGTGGGCGCCGGCCAGATGAGCCGCATCGACTCGGCACGTATCGCGTCGATCAAGGCGCAGAATGCCGGCCTGTCGCTGGCGGGTTCGGTGGTGGCGTCGGATGCGTTCTTCCCGTTCCGTGACGGCCTGGACGTGGTGGTCGATGCGGGCGCGACCTGCGTGATCCACCCAGGCGGCTCGATGCGCGACCAGGAAGTAATCGACGCCGCCGACGAGCGTGGCGTCGTCATGGTGTACACCGGCACCCGCCACTTCCGTCACTGATCCATTACCGATCGCCGGCCGCGTGCCGCACAACCCCAGGCGCCGCCCGGCCCCTGGGGTTTTTTCATGCCCGGACAAAAATGCTGTTTCAGCAAAAATGAAATGCGGCGCGGGCGGATTGTTGCTGTGCATGGCTGCACCTATTATTTCTGCACGGGCCGACGCTTTGATCGGCCTGAACGCAAAACTTTCAGGAGCAATCAGCATGAGCACAGCAAAAAAAGTCGTTATCGTTACGGGCGCATCGCAGGGTATCGGCGCCGCCATCGTCAAGGCGTATCGCCAGCTGGATTACCGCGTGGTGGCAACCTCGCGCACGATCAAGCCGTCCGACGATCCTGACATCGTGACCGTGGCCGGCGACATCGGCGACCGCGCCACCGCACAACGCATCGTGGCCGAAGCGGTTGCGCGCTTCGGCCGTGTGGACACACTGGTCAACAATGCCGGCATTTACATCGGCAAGCCGTTCACCGAGTTCACCTTCGACGACTACAACGCCATCATGAACGTGAACATGGCGGGCTTCTTCCACATCACCCAGCTGGCGCTGGCTGAAATCGAAAAGCAGGCGGGCGGCCACGTGGTGACGGTGACAGGCAGCATCGACAATGGCATGAGTGGCGGCGTCTACACGGGCCTGGCGGGCCTGACCAAGGGCGGCCTGAACGCGGCCACCCGCGCGCTGGCGATCGAGTACGCCGACCGGCGCATCCGCTTCAACGCCGTGGCGCCCGGCGTGATCCGCACGCCGATGCACGCTGAGGAAAACCTGCAGTTC
Organism: Duganella rivi; assembly: GCF_009857435.1. Classification (GTDB taxonomy): domain Bacteria; phylum Pseudomonadota; class Gammaproteobacteria; order Burkholderiales; family Burkholderiaceae_D; genus Rugamonas; species Rugamonas rivi. The sequence continues at coordinate 877,794 of NZ_WWCK01000001.1, read as the reverse complement.
TTTGGCAAGTACCATCCGCTGGGTCGTGTCGGCGATGCGAGCGAGGTGGCCGGCGCCATCGCTTACCTGGAAACCGCGGAATTCGTCACGGGCGAAATCATCCACGTGGACGGCGGCCAGCACGCCGGCCGCTAAGCCCGCAACACCGGGCCGGTCAGTCAGGCCGGCTCTCCAATACCTCCTTCATGACCGCAAGCGCCGTATAGACGCTCGACCAGCCAGAATACAACGCCAGCTGCGTCATCACTTCCGACAGCTCCGCCCGGCTCACGCCGTTATCCATGGCCCGGTTCAGGTAAAACGCCAGCTGTGCAGTCTGGGCAGTCGCAATCACAGAACAAATCGTCACCAGGCAACGATCGCGTAGCGACAGTTCCGGTTGCAGCCACAGATCCTGGAAGATCACATCCCTGGTCAGCTGCACCAGGCCCGGCGCAATCGCCCCGTATTTGCGCTCGACGATGGCGTGGCGCCGTTGCTCCGCGCTGTCGTCCAGGGGCAGCGGTGCGGCCGGCGCTGGCGCGTTCGCCTCAATACCGCGCCGGGCAAAGACGGCTTGCACGGCTTCCGCCGCCGCCATCGCGTTGCCCCAGCCTGAATAAAACGCGAGATGCGCGAGCATGGCGGAGATCTCGCTGGGCCGCACGCCATGATCGAGCGCGAGGTCGAGGTAATGCGGCAGCGCTGCACTCTGGTTACGGGCGATCAGCACGGACAGGGTGATGATGCTGCGGTCGCGTCTGGACAGTTGCGGGCGGTTCCACACATCGCCCAGCAGCACCTGTGCCGTATAGCGTTCAAGCGCTTGGTAGTTTGAATTGGTCATGATGTTCACACTCGTGAAAATGAATTGAAAAAGGGCGGCGCCGCCGGTGAAGGCACGCGCCGCCCTGGGGACGTTGCAGCGAAAAAGCGATCAGACGGCAGCGTTGGCCGATACCAGCCGCATCGGTTCAAAGCCCAGTTTATGCGCGAAGATTTCCTGGATGCGCACCGCGTCGGGCAGCGGTCGCCATGCCACTTCAATCTGGTCGATCAGGCCGTTCTCATCGAGGTGAAGGTGCTCGTTGCCCTTGACCGTGATGCCGTTGCACGAGAAGCTGAAGAACACGGCCACGTCGCGCCCGGATGCAAACGTGAGGTTGACTTCGAGCGTGTCTATCGTGGCAAGGAAGCCGGACAGTATCTGTACCACCGCCTCCCTTCCTGCCGTCGGCTCCGGGAAGATCGGTCCCAGCAGGACGATGTTTTCCGCCAGGTGGGGAACGATGCCTTGGGTGTCCTTGTTGCTCAAGGCCTTGAAATAGTCGGCCACATGCGTGGTGTTCATGGAAGTACTCCTTGTAAAAATCGGATCGGGTGGGCTCACCCGTGATGAGCGATGCGGCGCGAAGGCGGTTCAGCGGCCGGCGTGACGGCCGCCGTCGACGTGGATGACTTCGCCCGTGACAAACGTCGCCTGTTCGAGGAAGATGATGGCGTCGGCCACTTCGCGTGGTTCGCCGATGCGGCCCAGCGGGTGGAAGGCGCCCAGCGCATCGTGATTTTTCCCCGCCTGCATGGGCGTGTTGGTGGCGACTTTATTTGCCCCTGTCATGCTGCTCTCCTATGGATTCAATGACAGGGAAAATGATAGGGCTGGCCCTGCGCCCGGACAATCCGTGGCGCCGGCATTTCAGTTTTGCGGAAACTGCATTTTTGCCGCCACGCGCTACGCTAAGCGATCGCGTCCCAATACGGCGGCGAGCCGATCGCTTCGGCCAGGAAGGCGGACACCGCGCGCACTTTTTGCGAGCGCAGCCTGTTCTCGGGCGACAGGATCTGGATGTGCACCTCGTCCGCGTAGGGGGCCAGGTCCCAGTCGGCCAGCAGCCGCACCAGCCTGCCGTCCTGGAAGCTGCTCGGCGAGTAGATCCAGGTGGGGAAGAGCACGATGCCGCGGCCGGCCATGGCGGCGTTGACCAACACCTCGGAATTGTTGCTGCGTAGCGGGCCGCTCACCACCAGCGGCTCAAAGGGCTGCTGCGCGGACTGGCGGAAATGCCAGCGCTGCGGTTCGTAGACACCTTTGTACAGCAGGCAACTGTGCTGCAGCAGGTCTTCCGGGGTCTGCGGCGTGCCGTGTTCCGCCAGGTAGGCCGGACTGGCGGCAAGCACATAGCGTTGTGTGCACACGACCTTGCCGATCAGGCCGGAATCGACCAGGCGCCCCACCCGTACCGTAATGTCGGCGCCTTCCTGGACCGGATCGATGTAGGTATTGCTCAGGGTGAGTTCCACCTCCAGCTCGGGGTATCTGGCCTGCAGCTGGTTGACCAGGGCGCCCAGGTGCAGCCGGCCCAGCGATTCCCCGGCGTTGATCTTGACGAGCCCGCGAATGGCGCTGGCGGCGTTGTCGAACTGCTCGGCGGCGCTGTCGAGCAGTTCGACCGCCTGGCGCACTTGCGCGTAGTAGCGCTGTCCCTGCTCGGTCAGCCGGACCGCGCGCGTGCTGCGGTAAAACAGCTGCTGTCCCAGTTCCTTTTCCAGCGACGCGATGAAACGCGAGACCGACGATGCCGGTACCTCGAAGTGGCGCGCGGTGGCGAGGAAGCTGCCGGTGGTGGCGACCATCAGGAAGTAACGTAAGGTCTGGACATGCATGTCGGGCGGCGCAATCGGCAGGAGTAAAACAGCACTATATACCAGCCTGGTGCGCCGGCCGGGGGAAACGCTTGCGGGCTTTTTCTTTACTGCATACAATCCGTAAATGATTATTCTCGGCATCGACCCCGGCTTGCGCACCACTGGCTTTGGCGTCATACAAAAGCAGGGCAACAAGCTGCGCTACATCGCCTCCGGCACCATCAAGAGCGGCGAAGGCGATTTGCCGACGCGGCTCAAGGTGATTCTGGATGGCGTGGGCGAAGTCGCCCGCACCTACAATCCAGACTGCGCCGCGATTGAACAAGTGTTCGTCAACGTCAATCCGCAATCGACTCTGCTGCTGGGTCAAGCACGCGGCGCGGCGATTTGCGCGCTGGTGTCGGCCGACCTGAGCGTAGCCGAGTATTCCCCAACACAAATCAAAAAAGCCATCGTCGGCACTGGCCGCGCGGTGAAAGCGCAGATGCAGGAAATGGTGGTTCGCTTGCTGTCGATGCCGGGCATGCCGGGAACCGATGCGGCTGATGCGCTCGGCATCGCCATCTGCCACGCGCACAGCCGCGAAACACTGACCCTGATCGCCGGCGGCACCAACGCCACCGCCAACGGCCCGCTGGCTGGCTTGCGCATGCGCCGTGGCCGCCTGGTCGGCTAACTTCTTCTAAAGGTAAAACATGATCGGACGTCTCTCCGGGATTCTGCTTGAAAAAAATCCGCCGCAACTGCTGGTGGATGTTGGTGGCGTCGGCTACGAAGTCGACGTCTCGATGAGCACCTTCTACAACCTGCCGGGCGTGGGCGAGAAAGTAGTGCTGTTCACGCATCAGGCGATCCGCGAAGATGCGCACCTGCTGTTTGGCTTCGGCAATGCCGAAGAGCGCGCCGTGTTCCGTCAACTGATCAAAATTACCGGCGTGGGCGCGCGCACCGCGTTGTCGATCTTGTCCGGCATGTCGATTGCGGACTTGGCGCAAGCGGTGACTCTGCAAGAAGCCGGCCGCCTGGTGAAAGTGCCCGGCATCGGCAAAAAAACCGCCGAGCGTCTGCTGCTGGAACTGAAAGGCAAGCTCGGCGCGGACATTGGCGCGGGTGGTGCGCACGCTGCGCCGGACTCGCAATCGGACATCCTCAACGCCCTGCTGGCGCTGGGCTACTCCGACAAAGAAGCGCTGCTGGCGCTCAAAACTGTACCCGCCGGCGCTTCCGTCTCCGACGGCATCAAACAAGCCCTCAAAGCCCTCTCCAAGGGGTAATTGATGACGGCGTGATCGTCAAGGCAGGGTAAAATAACTGTATGAGCATACAGACCGATAATTTTACCGAGCAGCGCATCATCGACGCGGCGCCGTCTTCTCCCAATGAAGAGGCGATCGAACGCGCCCTGCGTCCCAAGCATCTCGATGAGTATGTCGGGCAGGCCAAGATCCGCGATCAGCTGGAAATCTTCATTTCCGCCGCCCGCAAGCGCAAGGAAGCGCTCGATCACACCTTGCTGTTCGGCCCACCGGGCCTCGGTAAAACCACGCTGGCCAACATCATCGCCCGCGAGATGGGTGTGAACCTGCGCCAGACTTCCGGCCCGGTGCTGGAGCGTCCGGGCGACCTGGCCGCGATCCTGACCAACCTGGAAGCCAACGACGTCTTGTTCATCGACGAGATTCACCGCCTGTCGCCGGTCGTGGAGGAGATTCTGTACCCGGCGTTGGAAGACTACCAGATCGACATCATGATCGGCGAAGGCCCGGCCGCGCGCTCGGTCAAGCTGGATTTGCAGCCGTTCACGCTAGTCGGCGCCACCACCCGCGCCGGTATGCTGACCAATCCGCTGCGCGACCGCTTCGGCATCGTCGCCCGTCTTGAGTTCTACAACACTGCCGAGCTGACGCAAATCGTCACGCGTAGCGCCGCGCTGCTGAAAGCCCACATCGACGAAGATGGCGCACACGAGATCGCCCGCCGCGCGCGCGGCACGCCGCGTATCGCCAACCGCCTGCTGCGCCGCGTGCGCGACTACGCGGAAGTAAAGAGCAACGGCGAAATCACCAAATCCGTAGCCGACGCCGCGCTGGTGATGCTGGACGTGGACACGGTCGGCTTCGACGTCATGGATCGCAAGCTGCTGGAAGCGGTGCTGTACAAGTTCGGCGGTGGCCCGGTCGGCATCGGCAACTTGGCCGCAGCCATCGGCGAAGCAGCTGATACGATTGAAGACGTATTGGAACCGTACCTTATCCAGCAAGGCTTCCTGCAACGCACGCCACGCGGCCGCGTTGCCACGGCAGCAGCCTACAAGCACTTCGGCGTCACGCCGCCGCGCACCAATCCTAACGGCGAATTGTGGGATCAATGATGCAGATCTGGGTTGATGCTGACGCCTGTCCTGCCGTCATCAAGGATATCCTTTTTCGCGTGGCAGACCGCGTGCAGATGCAAGTGACGCTGGTGGCCAACCAGTTGCTGCGCGTGCCGCCATCGCGCTTCATCCGTTCGGTGCAAGTGCCGTCCGGCGCCGACGTGGCGGATCAGGAAATCGTGCGCCTGCTGGAGCCGGGCGACCTGGTGATCACCGGCGATATCCCGCTGGCATCCGATGTATTGAAGAAGGGTGGCCACGCGCTGAATCCGCGCGGCGAGTTCTACACCAACGACAACATCGCGCAAATGCTGACCATGCGCGCTTTCATGGATGAACTGCGCGGCAGCGGCGTCGACACCGGCGGCCCGGCCGCCTTCAGCCAGTCCGACCGCCAGAATTTCGCCAACAGCCTTGATCGGCATCTCGCCAAGCGCAAACATGGATGAACTGCGCGCCATCTCGACCTTCATCAAGGCTGCCGAACTGGGCAGCTTTAACAAGGTCGCCGAAGCGCAGGGCACCACGCCGCAAGCCGTCAGTAAAACCATCCGCCAGTTCGAACAGCATCTGGGCGTGCGCCTGTTTCACCGCACCACGCGCAATAGCTCCTTGACCGAGGAAGGCCAGCGGCTGCTGGAATCCATCAAGCCCAGCCTCGAAGGCGTGGTCGGCGCACTGGCCCGCGCACGCAACGCGGCGCGCGAGGATGAGGGCCTGATCCGCGTCGCGGCCTCCGGCTCGATGGGCCGCAAAATCTTGATGCCCTTGCTGGCCGAGTTCCAGGCCAAATATCCCAACATCCAAATCGACCTGATTCAAGAGGATGGCTTTAGCGACTTGGTGCACGACCGTATCGATGTCGGCTTCCGGGGCGGTAATCCGCCGGATGCACAAATCGTCAGCCGCCGTTTATTCCCGGTGCAGCAAATCGTCTGCGCCACGCCCGCTTACCTGAAGCGCCACGGCACGCCGCGCACCGTGCACGACTTGCAGTCGCATCGCTGCACGGCCTATCGCCAGCCGGGCAGCGGCCGCCCTATGGCATGGGAATTTGAGATCGACGGCGACACCGTGTTCCACCACGTCACGCCAGTCTTGCTCAGCAACGATCCCGACACCGAAATGCACGCCGTGCTGGCCGGTATCGGCATCGGCCAGATCGACAGCATCAACGCCGCCGCCGCCATTCGCGCCGGCTTGCTGAAACCGCTGCTGGCCGATTACGTCAGCGAGCGTATGGGCTTCTTCCTGTACTTCCCACAACGGGCCGATATGCCGGGCCGGGTGCGGCATTTCATTGACTTCATTATCGACCGCCTGCTGGACAGCAAGCAGTTCTATCTGTCGCCAAAAGAGCTGCGTGTATAAACTTTTAGTTGCGACTAAAACGGATTTTTGCGACTACTTTGGTTGCGGTCATTTGCCTATAGTTCACCTGTCGCCGGCGCTTTCCGGCATTAACCAAACAGGAGAACTACCATGGAAAATCGTGTTGCTGTCATTACCGGCGCCTCCAGCGGCATCGGCTTCGCCACCGCTAAACTGCTGGCCGCGCGCGGCGCCAAGGTGGCCGTGCTGGCCCGCCGCAAAGACGTGCTGGATGAATTGGTGAATCAGATTCGCGCCGCCGGCGGCGAGGCAATGGCCTTGGCGGTGGATGTCACCAGCCAAGCTTCGGTGGACGCCGCTGCGGCTGCGGTCGAAGCAGCTTACGGCCCGGCCGATCTGGTCTTCAACAACGCCGGCGTGATGCTGCCAGGCGCGATTGAAGAACGCCAGATCGACCAGTGGGAACACCAGATCGACCTCAACGTTACCGGTGTGATGCGCGTGATTTCTGCCTTCATTCCGCAACTGGCCGCGAACGCCGCAGCCGGCGCCACCGTGGATCTGATCAACACCTCGTCCATCGCCGGCCAGAACATCTACCCGTATTTTGCAGTCTACAGCGGCACCAAGGCCTACGTCAGCCACCTGACTCGCCACCTGCGCGCAGAACTGGGATCGAAGAATATCCGCGTCTCGATGATCGAGCCGGGCATCACCGAGACCGAGCTGCAAGGCCACTGGACGTTCCAGGGTGCGAAAGACTGGCTGGCCGGCGCGCAGCAAAGCATGGAGTTCCTGCAACCGCAGGATATCGCCGAAGTCGTGGGCTTCCTCGCGGCGCAGCCTAAGCACGTGAACTTGCAGCAAGTGGTAGTGATGCCGACCAAGCAAGCGACGTAATTACTTCTTCTCGATGCGCATGGTCGGCACGTAGCGGGTCAGGTAGATGGTCACGCACGTGCCGATCAGCACAACCAGCAGGCGCAGCCACAGCGCCTCCGAACGCCAGATCGAGTAGCTCATCGAGCCCCACATGAAGATCAGGATCCACACCTTGCCGCGCAGGGGAATGCCGGCGCCGTTTTCGTAGTCGCGCAGGTATTTGCCGAAGGCGCGGTTGTTGCGCAGCCAGTTGTGCATGCGTGGCGAGGCGCGCGCGAAGCAGGCCGACGCTAACAGCAGGAAAGGCGTGGTTGGCAGCAAGGGCAGGAAGATGCCCAGCACGCCCAGGATCACCGCCACGATACCGATGAAGTTGAGAATTATTTTCATTTGGCCAAATCGTATCACCTTGGGTTAGACTACAGCAAAATGGTAGCGCTAACTTTAACGGAGGAGACGATGAAAAAACTGGTGCTGGCCGCTGCGGCCGGGGTAATGATGATGTCCAGCGCATGGGCCGACACGCAGTACAAAATCCTGGTGCTGGCCATGCCGAGCAAATACCACTACGAATACATCCCGATTGCCCGCGAGAGCTTCGAGCGACTGGGCAAGCTGCACGCTTTCGAAATGACCTACACCAACAAGCCGGAAGTGTTCGACGGCGACCTGTCGCAGTATGCCGCCGTGATGTTCCTGAACACGCCGCCGGAAGAACTCAACGAAGCGCGCCGCAAGAAGTTCGAGGATTACATGAAGGCCGGCGGCAACGCCATGCTGGTGCACCGTTCGCTGATCATCCCGGCCAACACCTGGCCGTGGTATGAAAAGCTGGTCGGCCGCCGCACCGGCAATCACCCGATGCTGCAAACCGGCGTGGTCGATGTGGTCGACAGCAAATTCCCCGCCGCCTTCGGCTTGCCGGATCACTGGATCTGGAGCGATGAGTTCTACGTGTTCGACAATCCCTACCAGGTCAAGATCAACCCGGTGCTGAACGTCGATGAGAGCAGCTACGACCCCACCAAGATCTGGCCGGGGCAGGTGTCGCATGGCATGGGCAAGGAGCACCCGCTGAGCTGGTATCACTACGCGGAGAAGGGCCGCGTGTTCGTGACGGCCCTCGGGCATGACGGCAATATGTACCGCGATCCGCAGTACCTTGCGCATTTGATGGGTGGTATCTACTGGACTGCCACCGGCAAAGGCATGAAGCAGTAGGAATTACTGCTCGCGTACCCAGGTCTGCGAGCGGCCCAGCATTGGCACGCCGATGTAGCCGCGCACGCTCAGCTTCTTGCCGCCGTCGGTCAGGTGCAGCTTGCTTTTGTAGACCTTGCCGTTGTTCGGGTCGAGGATCTCGCCGCCGGCGTATTCATCGCCGTCTTTTTTCAGGTTCGACAGGATGGTCATGCCAAGGATCGGTTGATCCTTGCGCGCGTCGCTGCATTTTTCGCACTTCGGATTCTGGTCTTCGTTGGCGTCGCGGAACAGCTTTTCGATTTGGCCGGTCAGCACGCCGTTGGTCTCGGTGATGCGGATCAGTGCTTTCGGCTTGCCGGTTTCATCATCGATGTTTTTCCACAGGCCAGCCGGCGTGGTGTTTTGGGCGAAGGCCGGGGCAATGCTCAGGGCCGTTGCGGCGATGAATGCGAGGAATTTCATTTGCGTCTCCAAAGGTTGTAGTTGTCTACCGATTATACGAACGTGTGGCGGCGTGAAATTAGAGGCTGACATCCAATTAAACAAAAAATCTAAAATAAGATAAAATGTTCGGATGAAGAAAACTGCCGAACATCAAAACCTGCTGGCGCAGATGCAGCACGTGGCGGACGGACTGGGCAAAACCCTCGCGCCGTTCTGCGAAGTGGTGCTGCACGACCTGACCGAGCCGGAGCACGCCATCCTGGCGATCCACAACAACCTGTCCGGGCGCAGCGTGGGCGCGCCTGCGACCGAGCTGGGTCTCGCGCGCGCGGCTGATCCGGCGTTTGAGCAGGTGATTGCCAACTATCCCAACACTTTCCCTGACGGCCGTCTGGCCAAGAGCACCTCGATCGGTATCAAAGACAGCCAAGGCCGGTACGTGGCCGCGCTGTGCCTGAACGTCGACCTGACCGTGTTCCGCAGTCTGAACACCATGCTGACGCAGTTCGGCAGCGTGGACACGGCAGCGGCTGTCAGCGAAACCATGGGGCCTTCAGGAGCCGACGCTATCCGATTGCGCATCGACCAGTTTGCGGCGCGTCTCGGCACCACGCCGCGCGCGCTGAAAGCCGACGAGCGCAAAGCCCTGATGCGCGAGCTGAAAGAATCGGGCCTCAGCGACGTGCGGCGGGCCATGGACATTGTCGCCGCCTATCTCAACGTATCCCGCGCCACCGTATACAACGACGCGCGTTAATCCACCCAGGAATCCATCATGAGCGAACTGAAACTCCCAACTTTTGCCGACGTGGTTGCAGCGTCGGAGCGCATTGCTGGCGTGGCGCACGCGACGCCGGTGCTGACCTCGCGCACCGTCAACGAGGCGCTGGGCGCCGAGGTGTACTTCAAGTGCGAGAACTTCCAGCGCATGGGGGCGTTCAAATTCCGCGGCAGCTACAACTCGCTGGCCAAGTTTACGCCGGCGCAGCGCAAGGCCGGCGTGGTGGCGTTCTCGTCGGGGAATCACGCGCAGGGGATTGCGTTGTCGGCCAAGCTGCTGGGCATTCCGGCCACCATCGTGATGCCGCATGATGCGCCGCCGGCCAAGATTGCCGCCACCAAGGGCTATGGTGCGCAGGTGGTGATTTACGACCGCTACAAGGAAGACCGCGAGCAAATCGGCCGCGACCTGGCGGCCAAGCATGGCTTGACCTTGATTCCGCCATACGATCATGCGGACGTGATTGCGGGGCAGGGGACGGCGGCCAAGGAACTGTTTGAAGAAGTGGGCTTGTTGGACGCGGTGTTTGCGCCGCTGGGCGGCGGTGGCCTGTTGAGCGGCACGGCATTGGCGACGCGTGCCTTGTCGCCTGCGGCCAAGCTGTACGGCGTGGAGCCGGAGGCGGGCAACGATGGCCAGCAGTCGTTCCGCAGCGGCAGCATCGTGCACATTGAAACCCCGAAGACCATTGCGGATGGCGCGCAGACGCAGCACCTGGGCAAGCTGACCTTCCCGATTATTCAGCGCGATGTGGATGATATTTTGACGGCCAGCGATGAACAGCTGCGTGCCGAGATGCGCTTCTTTGCGGAGCGCATGAAGATGGTGGTGGAGCCGACGGGGTGTTTGGGCTTGGCGGCTGCGCGCGCGATGAAAACCCAACTGCAAGGAAAACGTGTAGGCATCATCATCAGCGGGGGCAATGTAGACATCGCCCGTTACGCCGAACTACTGGCCTGAGACCCACAACCTAAGTGATACGCATGCCGTACCACTTAGGGGTCTGACCCCGTACGGGGTCAGACCCCGCATGGCAGTGCGGGTCTGATTAGGCTGCCGGCAGTTTGGCAATCTGCTCTTGCATCTTGGCCAGCGTAGCCGAGAAGTTGGCCACGCGTTCTTTCTCCTGCGCCACCACTTCCGCTGGCGCGCGCGCCACAAAGCTTTCGTTCGACAGCTTGCCGTTGGCCTTGTTGATCTCGCCTTCCAGACGGGTGATCTCCTTGGTCAGACGCTCGCGCTCGGCCTTCACGTCGATTTCCACTTTCAGCATCAGCTTGGTCGTGCCAACGATGGCCACGGCGGCTGGAGAATCCGGCAGCGCGTCCACAATCTGCACTTCCGCCAGCTTGGCCAGCGACTGCACGTACGGTGCAAAGCCTTCCATCGCAGCTTTGTCAGCAGCATTGCCCGGCTCGACGATCAGCGGCACGCGCAGCGACGGCGCCAGCTGCATCTCACCGCGCAGGTTACGGGTCGCATCGGTCAGCGCCTTCAGCTGCTGCATCCAAGCCTCAGCCGATTCATCGATGTTGGCCGTGTTAGCGATCGGGTACGGCTGCAGCATGATCGAATCGCCAGTCTTGCCGGCCAGCGGCGCAACAGCTTGCCACAACGCTTCGGTCACAAACGGAATCACCGGGTGCGCCAGGCGCAGCACCACTTCCAGCACGCGCAGCAGCGTGTGACGGGTGGCGCGCTGCTGGCCTTCGGTGCCGCTCTGTACCTGCACCTTGGCGACTTCCAGATACCAGTCGCAGTACTCGTCCCACACGAACTTGTAGATGGCCGAGGCGATGTTATCGAAGCGGTAGTCTTCGAAGCCCTTGGCCACGTCCAGCTCAGCCTTTTGCAGCAGCGAGATGATCCACTTGTCGGCGTTCGACAGGTCGGCTTCGGAAGCCGAGCAATCCTTGCCTTCGGTATTCATCATCACGAAGCGGGTCGCATTCCACAGCTTGTTGCAGAAGTTGCGGTAGCCTTCAGCGCGGCCCAGATCGAAGTTGATGTTGCGGCCCAGCGAGGCGTACGACGCCATGGTGAAGCGCACCGCGTCGGTACCGTAGGCAGCGATACCTTCCGGGAATTCCTTGCGGGTAGCCTTGGCGATTTTTTCAGCGGCTTTCGGATTCATCAGACCGGTGGTGCGTTTTTCCACCAGCGCTTCCACGCCGATGCCGTCGATCAGGTCGATCGGATCCAGCGTATTGCCCTTGGACTTGGACATCTTCTGGCCTTGCGAGTCGCGCACCAGACCGTGCACGTACACGGTTTCGAACGGCACTTTGCCGGTGAAGTGCGCGGTCATCATGACCATGCGCGCCACCCAGAAGAAGATGATGTCAAAGCCGGTCACCAGCACCGACGATGGCAGGAAGGCCTTGATATCAGGCGTCTCTTCCGGCCAGCCCAGGGTCGAGAACGGCACCAGCGCGGACGAGAACCAGGTGTCCAGCACGTCGTTGTCGCGGCGCAGCGGCGCGGTGATGCCTTTGGCCGCAGCTTGCGCCTTGGCTTCTTCTTCGGTCTTGGCGACGAAGATGTTGCCGGCGTCGTCGTACCATGCCGGGATCTGGTGGCCCCACCACAGTTGGCGCGAGATGCACCAGTCCTGGATGTTGTTCAGCCACTGGTTGTAGGTGGTGGTCCAGTTCTCTGGCACGAATTTGATTTCGCCCGACGATACTTTTTCCAGCGCCACTTCGGCAATCGATTTGCCCGGATTGAAAGTGCCTTCCGGTGCAGGTTTGCTCATGGCGACGAACCACTGGTCGGTCAGCATCGGCTCGATGACCACGCCGGTACGGTCGCCGCGCGGCACCATCAGCTTGTGCTTTTTAACTTCTTCCAGCAGGCCTTGCGCTTCCAGATCAGCGACGATTTTCTTGCGCGCTTCAAAGCGGTCGAGGCCACGGTAGGCTTCCGGTGCGTCGTCAACGATCTTGGCTTCCAGCGTCAGGATCGACGGCATGGCCAGCTTGTGGCGCTGGCCGACAGCGTAGTCGTTGAAGTCGTGCGCAGGGGTGATCTTCACGCAGCCGGTGCCGAAGGCTTTGTCGACGTATTCGTCGGCGATGATCGGGATTTCGCGGCCGACCAGCGGCAGGGTCAGCATCTTGCCGACCAGCGGCTGGTAGCGCTCGTCGGTTGGATCCACGGCCACGGCGACGTCGCCCAGCATGGTTTCAGGACGGGTGGTGGCGACGGTCAGGTGGCCGCTGCCATCGGCCAGCGGGTACTTGATGTACCACATCGAGCCGTCTTCTTCTTCCGACACCACTTCCAGGTCGGACACGGCGGTGCCCAGCACCGGATCCCAGTTGACCAGGCGCTTGCCGCGGTAGATCAGACCTTGCTCGTGCAGGCGCACGAACACCTCGGTGACGACCTTGGAGCGCTCGGCGTCCATGGTGAAGTATTCGCGCTTCCAGTCCGGCGAGGCGCCCAAGCGGCGCATCTGGCCGGTGATGGTGGAGCCGGATTTCTCTTTCCACTCCCAGACTTTTTCGATGAATTTTTCGCGGCCGAGGTCATGGCGCGAGACTTTCTGCGCGTCGAGCTGGCGTTCCACCACGATCTGGGTGGCGATACCGGCGTGGTCGGTGCCCGGAATCCAGGCCGTGTTATGGCCGAGCATGCGGTGGTAGCGGGTCAGGCCATCCATGATGGTCTGGTTGAAAGCATGGCCCATGTGCAGGGTGCCGGTGACGTTCGGCGGCGGCAGCTGGATGCTGAAAGAAGGTTTGCCGGCGTCGAGGGTGGCGGTGTAGTAACCGCGCGACTCCCACTCGCTGCGCCAGAATTGTTCAATGTCGGCAGGCTCGAAAGACTTGGCTAATTCCATGATATGGCAGATTTAATTTGCGAAAACAGCCATTATAGATGACGCAGCCCCTGCTGCGCATTATTGTGGCAGCTACAATGGGCTAACCCGTAGGAGGATTCCATGGCCCTGACCCTAGCCGAAATAGAGGAAAGTATCAAATCATTAAGCTTGACGGATAAGCAGCGCATCCTCGATGCTTTGAGCCGAGAGCTGGCAGAAGCTCGCCACGCGATGACGCTGGAGGCACTGGAAGATGTCGACGCTGGACGTTTTGTCGATCAGCAGGATGTGAAGAGATGGGCAGATAGTCTGGGCACTAGCAAGCCGCTGCCACGGCCATGAGTCATGGACATCCAGTGGACTAACAAGGCGCTGTCCGATCTTGATCGACTGCATGAGTTTCTTGCGCTGATCGATCAGGATGCCGCCGCGAGGGCCCTTCGTGCCTTGGTGTCTGCTCCTGATGTATTGCTGGCAAACCCTCGTATCGGGGAGTTGCTGCCTGAGTTCTCACCAAGAGAGGTGCGCCGGATTCTGGTGCGCCAATATGAAATCCGCTATGAAATAAAAAATACGGCGATCTACATTTTGCGTGTATGGCACACAAGAGAGCATCGCTAAAAGGAGACATAGGTATGCCAAGCTTTGAAACGGTGACGTTGAGCATTGAGGGCGGGATTGCGACGGTGCGCTTGAATCGGCCGGAGAAGTTGAATGCGATGAATTTGGCGATGTGGAACGATATTCGTTCGGCGTTCCGCTATGTCGATGAGACGCCCGAGATTCGTGTCGCGATTCTCGAAGGCGAGGGCAAGGCCTTCACCGCTGGCATCGATCTGCAGATGATGATGGGCGTCGGCGCGCAGGTGCGCGATGACTGCGATGGCCGTACGCGCGAAAACTTGCGTCGCGTGATACTGGATTTGCAGGATACGCTGACTAGTCTTGAACGCTGCCGCAAGCCGGTGCTGGCTGCCGTGCATGGCGCTTGCGTGGGCGGCGGCATCGATTTGATCAGCTGCGCCGATATGCGCTACTGCTCGTCCGACGCCTGGTTCACCATCAAGGAAATCGATATCGGCATGGTGGCCGACGTGGGCACCCTGCAACGCCTGCCGCGCCTGATCGGCGAAGGCATGGCGCGCGAGCTGGCCTACACCGCCCGCAAGTTCGATGGCGCGGAAGCCAAGGAGATGCGCTTCGTGAACCGCGTGTTCGAGTCGCCGGAGGCACTGCGCGAGGGCGTACGCGCAATCGCCGCCGACATCGCCGCCAAGTCGCCGCTGTCGGTACGTGGCGTGAAGGAGATGATCAGCTACGCGCGCGACCACTCGGTGGCCGATGGCCTCAATTACGTCGCCACCTGGAACGCCGCCATGCTGATGTCGGCCGACCTGCAAGCGGCCATGATGGCCGCTATGAGCAAATCCACGCCGGCCTTCAAGGACTGATTACTGCAGCAGGGCCGTGGCCACCGAGGTCATGGCCTTCACGCCGGTGCGCAGGCTAGGCTCCGGTTCCGGCTTGAAGCGGCTGGTGTGGGCGCCGGGGACGGACTTGCCGGCCGCCTTGGCTGCCGCCAGGTCGGCCGGATCGGACACGCCCAGGCCGAACATCACGGTCGGGATCTGACGGCCGGGGAGGCCGAACAGGCCGAAGTCTTCGCTGTTCATTACCGCGTCGTCTTCAAAGACGTTGGCGGCGCCCAGCGCGCTGGTCAGCGCCTTCGTCACTTTCGCATTCAGCGCCGGGTTGTTGTGCATGGACGGCAGCGTTTCTTTCTCCACCACCGTTACGATGGGCATGCGGTCTTCCGACACGCCGGCCGAAATCGCCACGCCGCGCGCGATGCGTTTCACGCCGTCGATGATGATCTGGTTCGCCTTGTCGCTGAAGGAGCGCGTGGTCAGTTCCAGTTTCACTTCATATGGAATGATGTTGCGCTTGGTGCCGCCGTGGATGGAGCCGATGGTGACCACGGCCGGATCGCGCGGATCCTGCTCGCGGCTGACGATGGTTTGCAGCTGGACGATGAACTGGCCAGCCATCACCACCGGATCTTTAGCGTTCTGCGGTTCGGCGCCATGGCCGCCGATGCCGCGCATGACGACGTCAATCGAGGTCACGCCGGCGGTGGTCGGGCCGCTGGTGACGGCCACCTGGCCGGCGGCACGGAACGGCGTGTCGTGCAAGGCGATGGCGAAGTCCGGCTTGCCGAAGCGCTCGTAGAAGTTATCCGCCAATAGAGCCTTGGCGCCGTCGGCAGTTTCCTCGGCCGGCTGGCCGACCAGTACCAGCGTGCCTTTCCACTGCTTGCGGGTAGCCGCCATCATGCGCGCGGTGCCGATCAACGTGGTGGTGTGGATGTCGTGACCGCAGGCGTGCATCACGCCGATGTCCTGGCCGGCGGCGTTCTTGGTGCGCACCTGGCTGGCGTAGGGCACGCCGGTTTCTTCGATGATCGGCAGGGCGTCCATGTCGCCGCGAATCAGCAGGCGTGGGCCGGGGCCGTTTTCAAGGATGCCGACTACGCCGTAAGCCTGCGTGCCATCGGGGAATTTGCCAACGCGTTCAGTGACCTTGAAGCCGGCTTTGCGGAACTCTTCCGCCACCATCGCCGAAGTCTTCACCTCCTGGCGCGACAGTTCCGGGAACTGGTGGATTTGCTTGTAGATGCCGACCAGCGATGGCAGATTTTCTTCCAGCGGCTTATCGAGATAGCTGGCAGCAAAGGCGGAGGAGACGGACAAACACAACACGGTCAAAGCACAAGCAAATTTCTTCATGGCGTTCCTTATGTAAGCGGTTCGCCAGCAAGGATAGCAGAAGATCGTTGTCGGATCGGGAAAGACGGGCGTATAATCGGCGCGCTGCCGCAAGGTGGCACACGCTAGGGGTCCTGCGGCGCGCGAGCGCAGCGGGTGAGAAATACCCTCCGAACCTGATCTGGATAATGCCAGCGAAGGGAAGCTTAGGATAACGCCGCGCCGCCGTTCCATCGTTGCACCTGCGCGCGCCGTCGTCCAACCTCCTTTGCTGGCTCCTGTAGCCCAACAAAGGAGCCAAATGAACGCCAACCCGAAATTCATGTCCGCCACCGCCACGGTGGACGAGGCAGCAATCAAGCCACTACCCAATTCCCGCAAGGTCTACGTGCAAGGCAGCCGCGCCGATATCCGCGTGCCGATGCGCGAAATCTCGCAGGCCGATACGCCCGCATCGTTCGGCTTTGAAGCCAACCCGCCGATTTACGTCTACGATACTTCCGGCCCGTACACCGACCCGGACGCGCATATCGATATCCGCTCCGGCCTGACCGAAACGCCACGCCTGCCGTGGATACTGGAGCGCGACGATACCGAGGAGTTGGATGGCCCCACCTCGGTCTACGGCAAGGCGCGGCTTGCTGATCCAGCGCTGGAAGAACTGCGCTTTAACCTGCACCGCAAGCCGCGCCGCGCACGCGATGGCAAGAACGTCACGCAGATGCATTACGCCCGTCAGGGCATCGTCACGCCGGAGATGGAGTACGTCGCCATCCGCGAAAACCTGCGCCGCAAGGAGTACATCGAGAGCTTGAAAGCCTCCGGCTCGACCGGCCAGCGCCTCGCTGATTTGATGGGCCGCCAGCATCCGGGCCAAGCTTACGGCGCTGCGATTCCTGCCGAGATCACGCCGGAATTCGTGCGCGATGAAATCGCCCGTGGCCGCGCCATCATCCCGGCCAATATCAATCACCCGGAAGTGGAACCGATGATTATCGGCCGTAATTTCCTGGTCAAGATCAACGCCAATATCGGCAACTCGGCGGTGACCTCGTCTATCGGTGAAGAAGTCGAGAAGATGACGTGGTCGATTCGCTGGGGCGGCGACACGGTGATGGATCTCTCCACCGGCAAGCACATACACGAAACGCGCGAGTGGATTATCCGTAATTCGCCCGTACCTATCGGCACGGTGCCGATCTACCAGGCGCTGGAGAAGGTCAACGGCAAGGCCGAGGATCTGACCTGGGAGATCTACCGCGACACGCTGATTGAACAGGCGGAGCAAGGCGTCGATTACTTCACCATTCACGCTGGCGTATTGCTGCGCTATGTGCCGCTGACGGCCAAGCGCATGACGGGCATCGTATCGCGCGGCGGATCGATTCTCGCCAAGTGGTGCCTCGCGCATCACAAGGAGAACTTCCTGTACACGCACTTCGAAGAGATTTGCGAAATCATGAAGAAGTATGACGTGTCGTTTTCGCTGGGCGACGGCTTGCGTCCGGGTTCGATTTATGACGCTAACGATGAAGCGCAGCTGGGGGAGTTGAAGACGCTGGGCGAACTGACGCAAATCGCGTGGAAGCACGATGTGCAGGTGATGATTGAAGGCCCGGGCCACGTGCCGATGCAGCTCATTAAAGAGAATATGGATCTGCAATTGGAGCAGTGCCATGAGGCGCCGTTCTACACGCTGGGGCCTTTGACCACGGACATCGCGCCGGGCTATGACCACATCACCTCCGGCATCGGTGCCGCGCAAATCGGCTGGTATGGCACGGCGATGCTGTGCTACGTGACGCCGAAGGAGCATCTTGGTTTGCCGGATAAGAATGACGTTAAGGATGGCATTATCACTTACAAGATCGCGGCGCATGCGGCGGATTTGGCGAAGGGCCATCCCGGTGCGCAGATTCGCGATAACGCTTTGTCCAAGGCGCGCTTTGAATTCCGCTGGGAGGATCAGTTCAACATCGGTCTCGATCCTGATAAGGCGCGTGAATTCCACGATGAGACGTTGCCGAAGGATTCCGCCAAGGTCGCGCATTTCTGCTCGATGTGCGGCCCGCATTTCTGTTCGATGAAGATCACGCAGGAGGTGCGCCAGTATGCGGAAGAGGGCATGCAGGTGAAGGCGGTGGAGTTCATCAAGAACGGCGCTGAGTTGTACAGCAAGGCGTAACGATCATGATTGAGATTGAATTGAACGGGGCGCCGCGCATGGTGCCGCCGCAGCAGACTTTGAATCAGCTGGTAGATGCGCTGGAGCTCACTGGACAGGCGCTGGCGCTGGCGGTCAATCGCAATGTGGTGCCGCGGCAGATGTGGCCTGAACGTGTCCTGCAAGCGCAGGACAAGGTGGATATTGTGCGCGCCATCGGCGGCGGCTGATTTTTTCTTTAACCCGCACGGCCAGGTGGGGTCAGACCCCGTACGGGGTCTGACCCCTAAGTGGTAACGCTGATGTCGAGGCAAAAGCGTGTGGGGTAGATTTGTGGAGGATAGCTATTTTATGAACGCTTTAACCCAAGATTCGTTGATTATCGCAGGCAAGGAATACAAGTCACGCTTGCTGGTGGGGAGTGGGAAGTATAAGGACTTGCAGCAGACGCGCGAGGCGACCGATGCTGCGGAAGCTGAAATCATCACGGTGGCGATTCGCCGCGTGAATATCGGACAGGATCCGAAGGCGCCGTCGCTGCTGGACGTTCTGCCGCCTTCGCATTACACGATTTTGCCAAATACCGCCGGCTGCTATAACGCCAGGGATGCGATCTACACGTTGCAAATGGCGCGTGAGCTGCTCAACGGCCATAAGCTGGTGAAGCTGGAAGTACTCGGTGACGAGAAGACGTTGTTCCCCAATATGCCGGAGACCCTGGTTGCGGCCGAAGCGCTGGTCAAGGATGGTTTCGACGTGATGGTGTATTGCAGCGATGATCCGATCCAGGCGCGCATGCTGGAGGATATCGGCTGCGTGGCGGTGATGCCGCTGGCTTCCTTGATCGGCTCGGGCATGGGGATTCTCAATCCTTGGAATCTGTCGCTGATTATCGAGCAGGCCAATGTGCCGGTGCTGGTGGATGCCGGCGTCGGCACGGCTTCGGATGCGGCGATTGCGATGGAGCTGGGTTGTGATGGCGTGTTGATGAACACCGCCATCGCCGGTGCACAGAATCCGGTGCGCATGGCGCGGGCCATGAAGCTGGGCGTGCAGGCTGGCCGCGAGGCGTATCTCGCCGGCCGAATCGCGCGCAAGTTCGCCGCATCGCCGTCGTCGCCGATGGCGGACCGCTTGGCATGAGGCCATGCGTACTGGTGTTCGCCGGCCTCGATCCGTCCGGCGGGGCGGGGCTGTCGGCGGACTTGCAGGCGGTGGCGGGGCAGGGGGCGCATGCGCTCACTGTGTGCACTGCGCTGACGGTGCAGGACAATGACCGTGTCTACGGCGTGCAGCCGGTGGATGCGGGCATGGTGCTGCGCCAGGCGCAGGCTTTATCGCGCAAGATGTCTATCAGTGCGGTGAAGATTGGCATCACCGGCAGCGCCGCCAATGCGCTGGCGATTGCGGAGGTGATCATGCGCTTGCGTGAACGCCAGCCGGAGTTGCCGGTCGTGCTGGATCCGGTGCTGGCCAGCGGTCATGGCGACCTGCTGTCGCGCGATGATGCGGCGCAGGCGTTGGCGCCGCTGCTGCCGCTGGCGACGGTCATCACGCCTAACGGGCCGGAGGCGCAAGCGCTCAGCGACGCCACGCAACCGGACGCGCAAGCACGGGTTCTGCGCGCGCGCGGCTGCCGTCACGTCCTTATCACCGGCGGCCATGGCGAAGGCGACGAAGTCTTCAACCGCTGGTACGGCCCCGGCGCAGCGGGCGGCGAGGGCGGGCTTCGGCGCGAGTGGCGGTGGACGCGGTTGGCGGGCGAGTTTCATGGCAGCGGGTGCACGCTCGCTGCCGCCATCGCCGGCCAGCTTGCGCTGGGCATGCCGACCGCTGTCGCGCTGGAGAACGCCCAGCATTACACCTTTCACGCGCTGCGCGACGCTTACGCCATCGCCGCCGGCCAGCGCATTCCGCTGCGTTAATCGAAAAGAGAGCACATCATGCAAGGACTCTATCTCGTCACTCCCAACTGGGATGACACCAGTCGCCTGCTGCAACTGACCGAGCAGGCCTTGCAAGCCGCGCCGATCGCGCTGCTGCAATACCGCCATAAGGAAGCCGGCCCGGTGCTGCGCCGTGAACAAGCCGCGGCGCTGCTGGCATTAAGCCGCCGCTACCGCGTGCCTTTCATCATCAATGACCACGTCGACTTATGCGCCGAACTCGATGCCGACGGCGTCCACCTCGGCGGCACCGATGCCGAAGTGGCCCACGTTCGCATGAAACTGGGTCAACGAAAAATCATCGGCGCCTCCTGCTATGGCGACCTGCCGCGCGCGCTCGCCGCGCAAGACGCAGGCGCCAGCTACGTCGCTTTCGGCGGTTTTTACCCGTCGCGCGTGAAGCAGTATGCGGTCACTACCCAGCCCACCATCCTCGACCACGCGCGCGAAGTGATCCGCGTACCCACCGTGGTGATCGGCGGCATGACGCCGGAAAACGCCGCCCCGCTGGTCGCGCGCGGCGCCCACATGGTGGCCGCCATCAGCAGCGTGTATCAAGCTGAAAGTGTCGGGCAGGCTGTAGGCCAATTTCAATCGCTTTTCACCCAGCAATAAAAACGCTTGAAGTGTGGGGGGGATTCGGTTTTATAATTGGGGCGTTAGTATTAGCCCAAGGTTCCCGCCCCATGACCGCATCTACTCCTGCCCCGAAGCGCCTGATCCTCATCGTCGACGACGATCCCCTGCTGCTGGACTTCCTTGGTGAAGTACTGGGCCATGCCGGCTACGAAGTGTCCAAAGCATCGTCGGCGGAACAAGCCCTGCAAGCCATCGCCCAGCGCGAACCCGACATGGCTCTGCTCGACATCCACATGCCCGGCATGAACGGCCTGGAACTGGCCAAGCAACTGCACGCCACCAGCTCGGTGCCGTTCATGTTCCTGTCCGGCCGCGGTGACGCCGACGCTGGCAAGCAAGCCGCTTCGTACGGCGCGGTCGGCTTCCTGGTCAAACCGGTCGATGAAAAACACCTGATGCCCGCGTTCACCGCCGGCCTCGCGCGCGCCGACGAAATCCGCCAGCTGCGCCGCACCGAGCTGAACCTGAACGCCGCGCTGGCTGCCGGCCGCGAAACCAGCCTCGCCGTCGGCCTGTTGATGTGCAAGTTCCAAACCGACCGCAACACTGCCTTCGAAGTGCTGCGCGATCACGCCCGCTCGAACCGCCGCAAGGTCAACGAGGTGGCGGATCAGCTGTTGGCGGCCGAAGAGACCCTCAATAGCTTGCATGCTGCATTCAACAACCGTCTGAAAAAGTAAACGGCGCGGGCAATTTTTCTTGCCCTGCGACATTTTTGTTATACACTATCGCCTGAGCGGCGGATAACGCTATCCGCCCGCCTCAAGTGCGACAGGGCCACAAACTGCTCCTGCCGCCCACTGGCCGCCTGTACCCTGCGCCACTCACGTCCTTTCGGCCCAACTCCGCCGAGCTTGTTCAGCTTTCCAGCGGAGACCGTCATGACCAATGATTTCCCTACCAGTACCTATCGTCCTTTTACCGAAGACAGCGGTGGCGCCATCGGCTTTTCCATTTTTGCCGAGGCGCCGCGCGTGCTGCATGTTGACAGCGACCACGACGCCGCACTGGTGCTGGCTGCGCTGCTGGTGCCTGAAACCCAGGTAACCCATGTGCCTACCTTGGCCGCCGCGCAGGAGATGCTGCAAAAAGGGAAGTTCGCGCTGGTGGTGCTCGATCCCGATCTGCCGGATGGCGACGGTGTCGACCTGCTGTACGACCTGCGCCGCCAGCAAGCCGAGGCGCGCGTGCTGATGTATTCGGCCCGTCATCCCGAGCAGCATCATGCCGGTAACGCCTTCCTGCCCAAGCCGTGGACTTCGCCACGCCAGCTGTGGCGCACGGTGTCGGATTTGCTGGGCATCGGCCCTGCGATGCCGGTTGAACCCCAATAATCGCAATATTGATAATAAATACTCGGTGACGTCCGTCCGCGCTTGTTGCGCGGCTGCTTGAGGTGATAGGCTCCCGCATCAACTCAATCAGGACTCAAGATGACGTCACCAATCAAACTCGCCATCGTCGGTGTGGGCAAGATCGTCTACGATCAGCACGTGCCGGCGATTGCCGCCAATGCCGGCAACTTCACGCTGGTCGCCACGGCCAGCCGCAACAACACCATCGACAATATTCCGAGCTTCCCGACCATCGAGGCAATGCTGGAAGCGCGCCCGGATATCGAGGCGGTGTCGCTGTGCATGCCGCCGCAGTACCGTTACGCCGCCGCCTACAAGGCGCTGGCCGCCGGCAAGCACGTGTTTCTGGAAAAACCGCCGGGCGCGACCTTGTCGGAAGTGGCTGATCTGGAAGCCTTCGCCGCCAAGCAGGGCGTGAGCCTGTTCGCCAGCTGGCACTCGCGCTATGCGCCGGGCGTGCAGCCGGCCAAGGCGCACCTGGCGGCCAACAAGCCAACCGCCATGCACGTGATCTGGAAAGAAGACGTGCGCCAATGGCACCCGAACCAGGACTGGATCTGGCAGGCGGGCGGTCTGGGCGTGTTCGATCCGGGCATCAATGCGCTGTCGATCGTGACCGAGATTTTGCCGTCGGCCGTGTTCCTGACCAAAGCTGCGCTGGAGTTCCCGGAGAACCGCGATGCGCCGATTGCCGCCGACCTGCATTTCCAGGACGCGGCAGGTATCAAGGTGCATGCGGAGTTCGACTGGCGCCAGACCGGCCCGCAAAGCTGGGACATCATCGTCACCACGGCCGACGGCGAAGTGCGCCTGGCCAATGGCGGCGCGCGTCTATGGATCAATGGCGCCGAGCAGGCGCTGGAGAAAGAGGCCGAGTATCCATCGCTGTACCAGCGCTTTGCCGACATCATCCGCGCCGGCAAGTCGGATGTGGACGTGGCGCCGCTGCGTCACGTGGCCGATGCGTTCATGCTCGGCCAGCGCAAAGTGGTTGAGGCTTTCCACGACTGATTTTGCTATCATGACGTTCCCACGCGAAAGGAACATTCATGAAAACCAAAGCAGCCGTTGCATGGCAAGCGGGCAAACCCCTGACGATTGAAGAAGTCGAACTGGGCGGCCCGCGCGAAGGCGAAGTGCTGGTGGAAATCAAGGCCACCGGCATTTGCCACACCGATTACTACACCCTGTCCGGCGCTGACCCGGAAGGTATCTTCCCAGCGATTCTCGGCCACGAAGGCGCGGGCGTGGTAGTGGACGTTGGCCACGGCGTGAAATCGCTGAAAAAAGACGACCACGTCATTCCGCTGTACACGCCGGAATGCCGCCAGTGCAAATTCTGCCTGTCGCAGAAAACCAATCTGTGCCAATCGATCCGCTCGACCCAGGGCCGCGGCCTGATGCCGGATGCGACCAGCCGCTTCTCCATCGACGGCAAGCCTATCTATCACTACATGGGCACGTCGACCTTCTCCAACTACATCGTGGTGCCGGAAATCGCGCTGGCGAAAATCCGCAGCGATGCGCCGTTCGATAAAGTTTGCTACATCGGTTGCGGCGTGACCACCGGCGTGGGCGCAGTACTGTTCACCGCCAAAGTGGAAGCGGGCGCAAACGTGGTGGTGTTCGGCCTGGGCGGTATCGGCCTGAACGTGATCCAGGCGGCCAAGATGGTGGGCGCGGACAAGATCATCGGCGTTGATATCAACCCGGCGCGCGAAGCGATGGCGCGCAAGTTCGGCATGACCCACTTCGTGAATCCAAATGAAGTGGAGAACGTGGTCGACCACATCATCCAGCTGACCGACGGCGGCGCCGACTACAGCTTCGAGTGCGTCGGCAACACCACCCTGATGCGCCAGGCGCTGGAGTGCTGCCACAAAGGCTGGGGCAAGTCGATCATCATCGGCGTGGCAGCTGCTGGCCAGGAAATCTCCACCCGTCCGTTCCAGCTGGTGACCGGCCGCGAGTGGAAGGGCTCCGCTTTCGGCGGCGCGCGCGGCCGTACCGACGTACCGAAGATCGTTGACTGGTACATGGAAGGCAAGCTGAATATCGATGACCTGATCACCCACCGCCTGAAACTGGAAGACATTAATCAGGGCTTCGACCTGATGAAGAGCGGCGAGTCGATCCGCTCGGTTGTGCTGTACTAAAAGCCAGATCGCCGCGCCTGCCTGGCGCGGCGATCTGGCCTATAATGCGCGAATTGTAGTCAGCAAGGAGCCGGCCATGGAGCCGATGTTTGAATGTAGCTGCGCCGCGGTGCGCTGCGCGGCGCGGGCAGTGACCCGCGCTTACGATGAGGCCTTGCGTCCCATGCAACTGCGCCTCACGCAATTTTCCATTTTGAACAAGGTTGACAAGGAAGGCCAGCTGGCGCTGAGCGACCTGGCCGAGCGCATGGTGATCGACCGTACCACCATGGCGCGCAACGTCAAGCCGCTGGAGCGCGATGGCTGGATCACCGTATCGGTGGGCGCCGACCGCCGCGAACGCCTGTTGACCATCACGCCAACCGGCAAGGAAGTGCTGGAGCGCGCCCGCCCGCTATGGCGCGCCGTGAGCCAGCGCTTTGAGCAAACCTATGGCGCCGACCGGGTGGACGCGCTGCGCTCTTCCATGGTGGAAGTGGTGCGCGTGGCGCGCGACATCACCCCCGCCTGATATACCCCTGTCCTATCCGTAAGGCAGGGAAGGATTGACTTTAGGTGTATGTGCACCTATTATTCGGCCAACTCATGAAACCAAGTTGACGGCGTTCAGGGGAACCTGTGCCCGTCAATTTTTTTACCCAAAACGTGTATATGCACGTTATTGCGAAAGGTATCCTATGTGGATCGTTATTACGGCGCTGCGGCGGCCGTACACTTTTCTGGTGCTGGCAGTGCTGATCGTGTTGGCGGGGATTTACTCCATCGCCAAGACCGCCACTGATATTTTCCCCAACATTAAGATTCCAATCACGGCCGTGATCTGGAAGTACAACGGCTTGCAGCCGGAGGAAATCGCCAACCGCATCGTGCTGTTCTCGGAGCGGGTGGCGCAGACCATCGTCAACGATATCGAGCACACCGAGTCGCAGTCGGTGACCGGCACCTCGGTGGTCAAGTATTATTTCCAGCCGAACGCCAAGGAGGAACTGGCGTTCTCGCAGATCACCGGCGCCTCGCAGACGCTGCTCGGCTTTTCGCCGCAGGGCACCACGCCGCCGCTGATCCTGGCCTACAACGCGTCCACCGTGCCGATCCTGCAACTGGCGCTGTCGAGCGACAGCCTGCCGGAATCGCAGATCTATGACCTCGGCAATAACATCCTGCGCACCGCGCTGGCCACCGTGCCGGGCGCGGCAATTCCATTCCCGTACGGCGGCAAGCAGCGCCAGGTGCAGGTGGATCTGGACCTGAACGCGCTGCGCGCGCGCGGCCTGTCGGGCAACGACGTGGTGGCGGCGATCAGTGCACAGAACCTGGTGATCCCGGCCGGCACGCAGAAGATCGGCGAGTCGGAATACTTCATCAAGCTCAATTCCAGCCCGCGCAATATCGAAGACCTCAACAACCTGCCGGTGAAGACCGTCAACGGCAGCGTGGTGTATGTGCGCGACGTCGCCCACGTGCGCGACGGCTATACGCCGCAGACCAATATGGTGCGGCTGGACGGCCGCCGCGCGGTGCTGATGAACGTGCTGAAAACCGGTAACGCCTCGACGCTGGACATCATCAATGCCGTCAACGAGAAGCTGCCGCAGATCCGCGCCCAGCTGCCGCCTGAGCTGAAGATCGAGGCGCTGAGCGACCAGTCGATCTTCGTGCGCGCCGCCATCAAGGGCGTGGTGCACGAGGCCATCATTGCCGGCGCGCTGACCGGCGCGCTGATCCTGCTGTTCCTCGGCAGCTGGCGCAGCACCCTGATCATCACAGTGTCGATCCCGCTGTCGATCCTGGCCTCGATCGCGGCGCTGTCGGCGCTGGGCGAGACCATCAACATCATGACGCTGGGAGGGCTGGCGCTGGCGGTCGGCATCCTGGTCGACGACGCCACGGTGACGATCGAGAACATCAACTTCCACCTGGAGCAGGGCAAGCCGGTGGAGCAAGCCATCCTCGACGGCGCGCAGCAGATCGCGCTGCCGGCGCTGGTCTCGACGCTGGCGATCTGCATCGTGTTCGTGCCGATGTTCATGCTGGCCGGCGTGTCGAAATTCTTGTTCGCGCCGATGGCGGAAGCCGTGGTGTTTGCGATGCTGGCCTCGTACCTGCTGTCGCGTACCCTGGTGCCGACCCTGTGCAAATTCCTGCTCAAGCCGCATGCTCCGGGCGCTGCCCACGATGGCCAAGGCGTGCTGGCGCGCTTCCAGGCCAGTTTCGAGCGCGGCTTCGAACGCACGCGTGAACGCTACAAGGCCTTGCTGGAATCGGCGCTGCGCGGCGGCCCGTGGTTCGCCGGCGTGTTCCTGGCGGCGATGGCGCTGAGCGCACTGATCGCCTTCCCGATCGGCCCGTTGCCGGGCCTGGGGCAGGACTTCTTCCCTAGCGTGAACGGCGACCAGATCAAGCTGCACATGCGCGCCCGCAGCGGCACCCGCATCGAGGAAACCGCAGCGCTGGCCGACCGCATCGAGAAGGAAATCCGCGCCACCATTCCGGCTGCCGACATCAAGAACGTGGTCGATAACCTCGGCCTGCCATACTCGGGCATCAACCTGGCCTACAGCAGCTCGGCGCCGGTTGGCCCGGCCGATGCCGACATCTTCATCAACCTGAACGACGGGCACACGCCGGTGGCGGAATTGACGCACCAGCTGCGCAAGAAGCTTAACGCCGACTTCCCCGACGTGACCTTCTCGTTCCTGCCAGCCGACATCGTCGGCCAGATCCTGAACTTCGGCCTGCCGTCGCCGCTCGATATCCAGATCAGCGGCTTCAACGTGAAGGCCAACCGCGAGTTCGCCAACAAGCTGCTGCAAAAGCTGCGCACCGTGCCCGGCGCCGCTGACCTGCGCATCCAGCAGGAGAATGATTACCCGCAAATCGACGTGGACGTCGACCGCAGCAAGGCCGCGCTGCTGGGCATGACCGAGCAGAACGTTGCCAGCAACCTGCTGGTGTCGCTGTCGGGCAGCTTCCAGACTTCGCCTTCGTTCTGGAACGACCCGAAGAACGGCACCCAGTACAACGTGGTGACGCAGACCCCGCAGCACCAGCTGCAATCGCTGAATGACCTCGGCAACACGCCATTGACCGTGACCAACGGCGGCCAGCAGCAACTGCTGTCGAACGTTGCCAGCGTCAAGCGCAATGCCTCGCCGACGGTGGTCAGCCATTACAACGCGGTGCCGACCATCGACATCTATGGCACTACCGAGGGCCTGGATCTGGGCTATGTCTCCAAGCAAATCAGCCAGATCGTCGAAGAGTCCAGGAAGGACTTGCCGAAAGGCTCGAAGATCGAAGTGCGCGGCCAGGTGCAGACCATGCACGCCTCGTTCAACGGCCTGCTGTTCGGCCTGGCCTGCGCGATCCTGCTGGTGTACCTGCTGATCGTGGTGAATTTCCAGTCGCTGGTCGACCCGCTGATCATCATCTCGGCGCTGCCGGCGGCATTGGCCGGCATCGTCTGGATGCTGTTCCTGACCCGCACGCCGGTGAGCGTGCCGGCATTAACGGGCGCCATCATGTGCATGGGCGTGGCGACCGCCAATAGCGTGCTGGTAGTGAGCTTCGCACGCGAACGCCTGAATGCCGGCGACAGCGCCTGGCAGGCCGCGCTGCAAGCAGGCTATGGCCGTCTGCGCCCGGTGATGATGACCGCGCTGGCCATGATCATCGGCATGCTGCCGATGGCGCTGGGCCTGGGCGACGGCGGTGAGCAGAACGCTCCGCTGGGCCGCGCCGTGATCGGCGGCTTGATCTTCGCGACCATCGCCACCTTGTTCTTTGTTCCTGTCGTATTTTCCGTGGTCCGCGGCCGTTTCGCCGCGCCGGCCGCATCCAACCTGGAGGTATCCCATGTCTCGTAAAGCTTTGATTATTTTGCCGGTGGCCGCACTGGTGCTGGCGGCGTGGGGCATCAGCACCCGCCTGCAGGCGCGCGATGCGCTGGCGCAGGATGCCGCCAGTGGCGCCGTCATCAACGTCGTTGTCGCCAAGCCGGTGCACAGCACCGGCGGCGACGAGCTGGTGTTGCCGGGCAGCGTGCAGGCGCAGACCGAGGCCACCATCTACGCGCGTACCAGCGGTTACTTGAAGGCCTGGCACCCCGATATCGGCGCCAGCGTCAAGAAGGGCGAGCTGCTGGCGGAAATCGATACGCCGGAAATCGATCAGCAACTGCGCCAGGCCAGCGCCGACCTGGCCACCGCGCAGGCCAACTATGCACTGGCGAACACCACCAGTGAGCGCTGGAAAGGGCTGCTGGCGACACAGTCGGTCTCGGCGCAAGACGCGGACCAGAAGCTCGGCGACGCGCAGGCCAAGAAGGCGGCGGTCGACGCAGCAGCGGCCAACGTCGCCCGCCTGCGCGATCTGGAATCGTTCAAGCGCGTGGTGGCGCCGTTCGACGGCGTAATTACCGCGCGCCGCACCGACACCGGGGCGCTGATCAACGGCGGCCAGAGCGCCGGCAGCGAATTATTCCGCCTGGCCGACACGCGCAAGCTGCGCATCTACGTCCAGCTGCCGGGCAAGTACGCGGCGTTGGCCAAGCCCGGCTTGCCGGCCGAGCTGCGCTTCGATGAGCGTCCCGGCAAGAAGTACGAGGCCCAGGCAGTGCGCACCTCGCGCGCGCTGGATCCGGTGTCGCGCACCTTGCAGGTGGAACTGGCGCTTGATAATGCCGACGGCGAGCTGTTCCCCGGCGCATACGTCGAGGTACATTTCAAGTTCCCGGATGCGGCGGAGACGGTGCGCCTGCCGGCCAACACGGTGCTGTTCCGCTCCGCCGGCCTGCAGGTGGCCACGGTTGGCGCCGACAATCGCGTCAAGCTCAAGAGCATCAAGCAGGGCCGCGATTTCGGCGCCACCATCGAGGTGCTGGACGGCTTGACCGCAAATGACGTGGTGATCCTCAATCCACCCGATTCGCTGGTCGACGGCGCGACGGTGAAAACCACGCCGCAAAAGGTGAAGCCATGATGCGGCCATTGATATTGGCGCTGCTCGCGGCCGGGCTGGCCGGCTGCTCGCTGGCGCCGGCTTATCACGTCCCGGAATCGGCGGCCCCGGCTGCCGCTTTCCAGGAAGCGGCGGGCTGGAAACAGGCGCAGCCCGCCGACGCGCTGGCGCGTGGCCAGTGGTGGAAGGTGTACGGCGACGCCGGCCTGGACGCGCTGCAAGACAAGATCAGCGTGGGCAATCAGGGCTTGCAGGCCGCGCTGGCGCGGCTGCAACAGGCGCGGGCGCAAACCCAGTTCGCCGGCGCCAACCGCTACCCAACGGTGGAGGCAAAAGCCGGCGCCACGCGCGCGCGTACCTCGGTGAATGCGCCGGGCTTCAAGCCGGGCGCGGAGCCGGTGGGGAACAACTACAGCCTCGGGCTGGACTTGTCGTACGAGCTGGACGTGTTTGGGCGCGTGCGTAATCAAGTGTCGGCGGCGGAGGCGGGCGAGCAGGCCAGCACCGCGGACGTGGCGACGCTGGAATTGTCACTGCGCGCCGAGCTGGCGTCGGACTATTTCAGCTTGCGCAGCGATGATGCGCAACAACTGCTGCTGGAGCGCGTGGTCGAAGAATATGCCAAAGCGCTGCAACTGACCGAGAACCTGTTCAAGGGCGGTGCGGCGGCATCCATCGACGTCGCGCAGGCGCAGGCACAGCTGGAGACGGCGCGCACCAAGGCGGCTGACCTGCGGCTGCACCGCGCGCAGACCGAGCATGCCATTGCCGTGCTGCTGGGCGAAAATCCGAGCAGCTTCAAGCTGGCGCCGCGGGCGCTGGCAGAGAGCGTAGCGCCACCGGCCATCGATCCCGGCCTGCCGTCGGCGCTGCTGGAGCGCCGTCCCGACGTGGCGGCGGCCGAGCGCCGGGTGGCAGCAGCCAACGCCAGCATCGGCGTGGCCAAGGCGGCTTACTTCCCGGTGTTCAGCTTGGCAGCCGCATTCGGCTACGACAGCACGCAGACCGGTAGCTGGTTGCAGGCGCCGAGCCGCGCGTGGTCGGTGGGCCCGCTGGCGGCGCTGACCCTGTTCGACGGTGGCCGCCGCAACGCGCAGAACCAGCAGGCGCAGGCGGCTTACGACGAACAGGTGGCGAATTACCGTAACACGGTGCTGGCGGCGTATCGCGACGTCGAGGACAGCCTGGTGGCGCTGCGCGAGCTGGAGCAGCAGGGCGCCAGCCAGGCAGCGGCGGCTGCGGCGGCCGGCCGTGCGCTGGAGCAGTCGAATTATCGCTACAAGGGTGGAGTGGCGACCTATCTGGAGGTGGCGGTCAGCCAGAACGCGGCCTTGCAGGCGCAGTTGGCGGCATCCGCCATCCAGCTGCGGCGCATGCAGGCCAGCGTACAATTAGTCAAAGCGCTGGGAGGCGGCTGGCAGGTTTGATGCTGCACCCGGCTTGGATGTAGAAAAAAAATTCTAGACATCGCGATCTAGATAATTTATTCTACATCCATCATTTGGGAGTGCGGCAATGAATCAAGAACTGACTTCGCTGTTACCAGCGCTGGTGCCTGCCACCGGCTGGGCGCTGCTGCACTTTGTCTGGCAGGGGCTGCTGATCGGCTGGGCGCTGACGCTGGCCATGTATTTGCTGCGCAAGGCGCGGCCGCAGACGCGTTATGCCGTGGCTTGCGGCGCGCTGCTGCTGTGCGCGGTGTTGCCGCTGTCGAGTATTTTGATGCAACTGGCTGATGCGCGTGCCGTTGCCGCCGCCGGCGCGGCCAAGGCGGCCACTGTGGCCGTCTCGGCCGACAGCAGCTCCGTCGTATTCTCCGTTCTGGCACCTGCTGCGCATGGCATCATCGATAACGGCACGCTGGACGCCGCGCAGAATGTGTTGCGCCGCCAACTGCCATGGATCGTCGGCTTGTGGCTGGCCGGTGCCGCGCTGATGGCACTGCGCTTGGCAATCGGCCTGAAATGGGTTGCGGATCGCACGCGCCCGGACGAATTCACCAACAATCCTTACTGGCAGCGCCGCTTGTCCGAGCTGGCGCGCCGCTTCGGCATTGAGCAGCACGTGCGTCTTGGCGTGGCCGACCAGCTCGATAGCCCGATTACTGCCGGCTGCTTCAAGCCCATCGTGTTGGTGCCGGCCGCGCTGATCACCGGCATGCCGGTCGATCTGCTGGAAGCGCTGCTGGCGCATGAACTGGCGCACATCAAGCGTCACGACTACCTCGTGAACCTCATACAAAGCGCGATTGAAATCGTGCTGTTCTATCACCCTAGTGTTTGGGCCATATCGCGCAGGATACGGATTGAGCGAGAACAAATCGCCGACGACCTTGCCGTGGATATGCTCGGCCAGCCGCACAAGCTGGCGCAAGCCCTGTCGCAACTGGATCGCTTTCAGTTCGACACTACACAACTAGCCCATGCGGCTCACGGAGGAAATCTCATGTCTCGTATCAAACGCCTGCTGCGTCCCGATGTTGAACCGGTTAGCTGGAAGATGGCCGTACCGTTGGCCGGCCTGCTGGCGGCCGGCGCCGTATTCTATGTTCACGCCGCACCGCAGCCGCCGGAACCACCGGCCCCGCCAGAACCGCCTGCACTGGTTGAACCGGCCGCACCGCCTGCGCCGCCGGCCGTGGCCAACTTGCCTGAACCTGCCGCGCCACCGGCTCCGCCAGCACCGCCGGCGCGTGTCGCGCAGCTTGATCCGGCTGCACCTGCCTTGCCTGCCGTTCCGGCCGTGCCAGCCATCCCGGCCACGCCGGCACTGCCTGCGGCTCCTGCTACGCCAGCCATTCCTGCGACACCGGCCTTGCCAGCTTTGCCTGCTGGCCAAGTCAAGCTCAAGATTGACCGCTTTGCCTACAGCCCGGAACCGGTGAGCGGCAACTATGCCATCGTCCGCAGCAACCGGGAGGCCATCACGGTTTCCGCGTCAACAATGGATATCCGCAAAGTTGCAGCCCTGCGCGACAAGGTGAAGGGCGACTTCCTCTGGTTCCGCGAGGGCGACAAGACTTACCTGATCCAGGATCCCGCCGCGATGGCCAAGATCGACAGTGCCTGGGCGCCGGTCAACAGCATTGGCGAACAAATGGAGGCACAGGGCAAGAAGATGGAAGCCCAGGGCAAAATCATGAACGCCATCGGCGAAGAGATGAACAGCGCTGCCGGCCAGTTCAGCAAGCAGGCCGAGCGTGAAGCAGCGGTGCATCAGCGCCAGATGGAACAATTGGCGCGTGAGCAGGAAAAAGTCGCTCGCCGCATGGACAGGGCAGCGCGTGAAATCAGCGCTGACAACACGCCTGAAAAGTCCCGCGAATTCGCCCAGAAAATGGCGGCCCTGCAAGCGGAAATGGCGCCACTGCAAAAGCAGATGAGCGAGTATCAGCGCGAGCTGAGCGCGAAGATGTCCAAGCTGCACGAGCAGGACGGCCCTATGAAAGCGCTGAACCAGAAAATGGCCGAAGCCAGCCGTCCAATGGGCGAGATGAACGTGCGCATGACCGAACTCAACGTCAAGCACTCTGAAGCCGTGCGCGAAGCTGAACGCGTGCTGCGCACTCTGATGCAGGAGAGTTTGCAAAACGGTAAGGCCGTCCCGGCACCATCGGCCTGATGACACGCATCCCGGTATAATCACGGGATGCAAAATCTTCTCCATAACCTCAACGACGAGCAGCTTGCCGCTGTTACCTTGCCCGCCCAGAGCGCCCTGATTCTGGCGGGCGCCGGCTCCGGTAAAACCCGCGTTCTGACCACCCGTATCGCCTGGCTGATTCAAACCGGCCAGGTGTCGCCTTCCGGCATTCTGGCCGTGACCTTTACCAACAAGGCCGCCAAGGAAATGCTGACCCGCCTGTCCGCCATGCTGCCGATTAATACGCGCGGCATGTGGATCGGCACTTTCCACGGTCTTTGCAACCGCTTGCTGCGCACTCATCACCGCGATGCCGCGCTGCCGCAGACCTTCCAGATTCTGGATTCGCAAGACCAGCTGTCGGCCATCAAGCGCTTGCTGAAAGCCAATAACGTCGATGACGAGAAGTTTCCGCCGAAGGAGGTGATGTACTTCATCAACGGCGCCAAGGATCAAGGCCTGCGCGCCGATAAGATCGATCCGTACAACGCCGATGAGCGCAAGAAGGTCGAGCTGTATCAGCTTTACGATGACCAGTGCCAGCGCGAAGGCGTGGTCGATTTCGCCGAGCTGCTGCTGCGCACCTACGAACTGCTGGTGCGCAACCAGCCGCTGCGCGAGCATTACCAGCAGCGCTTCCAGCACATTCTGGTCGACGAGTTCCAGGATACCAATGATCTGCAATACAAGTGGCTGAAGCTGATGTCCGGCCACGGCAGCCAGAACGGCGGCGCGCTGTTTGCGGTGGGCGACGATGACCAGTCGATTTACGCCTTCCGTGGCGCCAACGTCGGCAATATGAGCGCTTTCGAGCGCGAGTACAACGTCAAGAATCTGATCAAGCTGGAGCAGAACTACCGCTCGCACGGCCACATTCTGGACGCGGCCAACGTGCTGATCGCCAATAACAGCAAGCGTCTCGGCAAGAACCTGCGTACCGACGCTGGCCACGGCGAGCAAGTGCGCGTGTACGAGGCCAATTCGGATCTGTCCGAAGCATCGTGGATTATTGAAGAGACCAAGAACCTGATTCACGACGGCGCATCGCGCAGCGAAATCGCCGTGCTGTACCGTTCGAATGCGCAGTCGCGCGTGATTGAACATGCGCTGTTCTCGGCCGGCATTCCGTACCATGTGTACGGCGGCCTGCGCTACTTCCAGCGCGCCGAGGTCAAGCACGCCATCGCCTACCTGCAACTGATGGACAATCCGCACAACGATTCGGCCTTCCTGCGCGTGGTGAATTTCCCGGCGCGCGGTATCGGCGTGCGTTCGATCGAGACGCTGCAAGCGGCGGCCGACCAGTACGGCATTTCGCTGTATGCGGCGGTGCCGTACGTGACCGGCAAGGCCGGCACTTCGCTGGCCGGCTTCGTCAAGCTGATCGAAGGCACGCGTTTTGAAACGCAGCAAATGGCCCTGCCGGAGCTGGTGCGCGTGGTGCTGGAGCAGTCCACACTGCTGAGCCACTACGCCACTGAAAAAGAAGGCGCAGACCGCATCGAAAACTTGGAGCAGATGGTCAGCGCGGCCACCCAGTTCGTGTCCGAAGAAGGCTACGGGCAGGGCGCGCCTGCGCACCTCGGCCCGCAGTCGCAGGCTGCGTCCGGCATGGCAGTGGTCAATGAAGACGGCTTTGAGATTCTCGACGCCGATGCGCCGCTGGCAACCGTAATGTCGCCGCTGTCGGCCTTCCTGTCGCACGCTTCGCTGGAGGCCGGCGACAATCAAGCCACCATCGGCCAGGAAGCAGTGCAGATGATGACGGTGCACTCGGCCAAGGGCCTGGAGTTCAACAACGTCTTCATCACCGGCCTGGAAGAGGGCTTGTTCCCGCACGAGAGCAGCTCGCGCGAGCATGACGGCGTGGAAGAAGAACGCCGCCTGATGTACGTGGCGATTACGCGCGCGCGCCAGCGTCTGTACCTGAGCTTTGCGCAGACCCGCATGTTGCATGGCCAAACCCGCTACAACATGAAGTCGCGTTTCTTTGATGAGCTGCCGGAAGATGCGCTGAAATGGCTGACGCCGAAGGTCCAGCCTAGCTGGTTCGGTGCGAAGAAATCGGCGTGGGATGAAGCGCCGCTGGTGGGCTCGGACAAGGCGCTGGCGCAGAAGATTGCCAGCAAGGCGGCGGAAGCCAGTTCGGGCTGGCGCCTAGGTCAATCAGTGGCCCACGCCAAGTTTGGCGAGGGCGTGATTGTGAATATCGAGGGCAGCGGCAACAACGCCCGCGCTCAGATCAACTTTGGCGCTGCCGGCATGAAAGTGCTGGATCTGAGCATCGCCAAGCTGGAACGGCTTTAAAGCTTGTTAAGATCGACCGTCGCAGGCGCTGCCGTCTGCGGCGGGCCGAAGATCTGGCGGTAGGCAGCATACAAGCTGCAATGCATCACCACGATCAGCATCAGGATGATACTGAAGATGGCCGCAAACGCCAGCTGCGGTGAACCGAACAGCAGTAGTGGAATCACGCCCATCAGCTGGCACAGCGCGTACAGCGACACCATCATCACGGCAAACGCCTTGATCTCGCGCACCACCGTCACCACGCTGAAGAACAGCGCCTTACCCAGCGCCATTTTCTGCCAGTAGATCAGCGGCGCAGCCAGGCAAGTCAGCATCCAGCCGCCCATATAGATCAGCGACGCCGTGAACGCCGCGCCCTGCAAGCCGCTGACCATTTTTGGATCGAGCTTGCCCGGATTCTCGTTGATCTGCGCGATAGCGTCCGCGCCCAGCAGTTGCAGCGCGAGGAAGGCCACGCCCACCACCGCCACATACACCACGCCCAGCAGCAGCAATTGCTTGCTCATCGGCGACTTGAAACCGGCCACCAGCAGATTCGGCATGGCGCGCTTGCCGTTGTCGATGTCGGCGCAGCCTTGCAACAGGGCGATGCTGAACATCGGCGCCAGCAAGGCCGGCAGCAACACGCCGACCACCGGCAAGATGGTCGACAGCAGCGACACGAACATGCAGCTGAACAGGATGGCCATCAAGGCGCCGGGCTGTTTGCGGAATACCGCGAAGCCTTGCTTGACCCAGTGCCAGCCTACGCGTGCGGGTAATTTTTCCATCAGAACAGCTCCGGCGCCGGCGTGGCGATGCGTTCACGCAGGATGCGTTCGAAGTGAGTCGGATCGTGCGGCGTCAGCATTTCAGCCTCGCGCGGACGGTAGAAATCGTACAGGCGCGACAGCCAGAAGCGCAGCGCACCGGCGCGCAGCATGGTCTGCCATGCGTGCGTTTCGGCTTCCGTGAACGGGCGCACGGCGTGGTAGGCGTCCAGCATGGCGCGCACGCGGGCTTCGTCCAGCACGCCGGTATCGAGGTTGATGCACCAGTCGTTGACGGTGACGGCCACGTCGAACAGCCAGGTATCGCAGCCGGCA
Organism: Duganella rivi; assembly: GCF_009857435.1. Classification (GTDB taxonomy): domain Bacteria; phylum Pseudomonadota; class Gammaproteobacteria; order Burkholderiales; family Burkholderiaceae_D; genus Rugamonas; species Rugamonas rivi. Next base: position 841,306 of record NZ_WWCK01000001.1, on the reverse strand, counting down.
AAGTAGAAGTCGAAGAAGCCGGTCAGGCGCTCGCCGTCGAACATCACGTTGTTGCGGAACAGGTCGGCGTGCACCGGGCCCACTTGCAGCTGCTTGTAATGATCGCAAGCGGCAAAGGTTTCCTGGTAGTGCACTTCGGACTTCAGCAGTTGCGCCTTGTCTTCCGGGATATAAGGCAGTACCAGCGGCGTGGTTTCATGCCACCAGTCGAGGCCGCGCAGATTCGGTTGTTGCAGCTTGTAGTCGAGACCGGCGAGGTGCATCTTGGCCAGCATGGCGCCTACTTCGGCGCAATGCACCGGCTGCGGCGACATCTGCGAGCTGCCTTCCAGCTTGGTGACGATGGAGGCCGGCTTGCCGTGCAGCGCCGTAATCAGCTCGCCCTTGTCGTTGGCGATCGGCGCCGGCACCAGCACGCCGCGGTCGGCCAGATGGCGCATTAAATTGAGGTAAAACGGCAGCTGTTCAAACGACAGGTTCTCAAAGATGGTGAGCACGTACTCGCCGCGCTCGGTCGTCAGGAAGAAGTTGCTGTTCTCGATGCCGGAACTGATGCCTTTGAGCTCAAGCGCTTGGCCGAGCGGAAATTGGGTGATCCACTGGGTGACATCTTCCAGCGATACCGGGGTAAAGACTGCCATGTGAAAGTGTAATGAGTTCGGTGAATCTGGTTATTTGGTGGTGGGCGGCGGTGGCGGCGCGTTTTCCTGCACTGCCTCTTCGTCCGTTTTCTTTTTCTTCTTGCCGATGTCGAACTCTAGCACCGTCCACATCGGGCCGCGGTTGGTACCGTTGGTGGTATCGCCGGGCGGGTGGTTGGGACGCAGGGTGTAAGTGCTTGGGCCGCTTTTGACGGTCGCTTCGGTGACATTACCGCTGTTGTCGCGTTTTTCGGCAATCTTGCCTTCCGCGTTAGGCTTGGCGGTGACCGTAATCGGGTCTTCGACGAATTCTTCGATCTTTTCCAGCTTGGGCGGCGCCTGGCTCGGCGTCGACTGGGCAAACGCCGTTTGGGCAACCAAGGCCAGGAGGATGAGAGAGATGCGCTTCATGATGGCTCGCCTTTAGCAGAGAGAAAGCTTGGTATTTTTTTGTGTATGATCCATTGTAACACCTGCGATAATGTTGCATTCACGCGTCATCCTCATCATATAGTTCCTATGCAAAATACCCTGTTGTTAGTAGACGGCTCCAGCTATCTTTACCGCGCTTTCCACGCGCTGCCAGACCTGCGCAGCCCGGACGGCCACCCGACCGGCGCCATGCACGGCATGGTCAATATGCTGCGCCGCCTGCGCGCGGATTTCCCGGCTGCCTACATCGCCTGCGTATTCGACGCCAAGGGCAAGACCTTCCGTGATGATATGTACCCGGAATACAAGGCCACCCGCGCGTCCATGCCGGATGACTTGCGCTTGCAGATCGAGCCGATCCACGAGGCGGTCAAGGCCATGGGCTGGCCGATTTTGATGGTGGAGGGCGTGGAGGCCGATGACGTGATCGGCACTTTGTCGGTGGAGGCGGCCAAGGCCGGCATGAACGTGGTGGTGTCCACCGGCGACAAGGACTTGGCGCAGCTGGTCAACGACAAGGTCATGCTGATCAATACCATGACCAATGAGAAGATGGACGAGGCGGGCGTGCTGGCCAAATTCGGCGTGCCGCCTAACCGCATCATCGATTACCTGACCCTGATCGGCGATACCGTCGATAATGTGCCGGGCGTCTCCAAGTGCGGCCCGAAAACCGCGCTCAAGTGGCTGACCCAGTACGATTCGCTGGACGGCGTGATCGCCAATGCCGCCAACATTACCGGCGCCGTCGGCCAGAACCTGCGCGATGCGCTGGAATGGCTGCCGAAGGGCCGTGAGCTGATTACCGTGAAACTGGATTGCGATTTGTCGGGCCACATGGTGTCGATCAGCGAATCGCTGGTCGCCCGCGAGGAAGACAAGCCGGCGCTGTTGGACTTCTTCAGCAAATACGGCTTCAAAACGCTGCTGCGCGAACTGGGCGCGGCGGCGGCTACTGGCGGCCCGGCTGCCACCGTCAAGGTGTCGCTGGATGCACCGGTGGGCGGCGCGGCGTCGGTCAACGGCGACCTGTTTGCGGAACCGGTGGTCGCCACCTACGAAACCGTCTACACGGAAGAGCAGCTGGACAAGTGGATCGCGCTGATCAACGCCGCCGAGCTGACCGCCGTCGACACCGAGACCACTTCGCTGGAGCCGATGACGGCGCAGCTGGTCGGCATTTCGCTGTCGGTGAAAGCGGGCGAGGCTTGCTACATTCCGGTGGCGCACGCTTACCAGGGCGTGCCACAGCAGCTGGAGCGCGAGCATGTGCTGGCCAAGCTGAAGCCATGGCTGGAAGACGCCACCAAGCTGAAGGTCGGCCAGAACCTCAAGTACGACAGCCACATCTTCGCCAACCATGGCGTGTCGCTGCAAGGCATCCACCACGATACGCTGCTGGAATCGTACGTGTTTGAATCGCACCGCTCGCACGATATGGATTCGCTGGCGCTGCGCCACCTGAACCACACCACGATTCCGTTCGCGGACGTGTGCGGCAAGGGCGCCAGCATGATTACCTTCGACCAGGTTGCCATCGACCGCGCTACCGAGTACGCGGCGGAAGACGCCGACATCACGCTGCGCCTGCACCAGAGCATGATCGGCGAAGTGGAGAAGGACGAGAAGCTCAACTTCATCTACCGCAATATCGAGTTGCCCACCGCCGTGGTGCTGCAAAAGATCGAGCGCAACGGCGTGCAGATCGACGCCGCGCTGCTGGAAACGCAATCGGCGGAATTGGGCGCGCGCATCGCCGAACTGGAAGCCAAGGCGCATGAACTGGCCGAGCAGCCGTTCAACCTCGGCTCGCCAAAGCAGATCGGTGAAATCTTCTTCGAGAAACTGAAGCTGCCGGTGGTGAAGAAAACGCCTAGCGGCGCGCCGTCGACCGACGAGGAAGTGCTGCAAAAGCTGGCCGAAGATTACCCGCTGCCGAAAGTGCTGCTGGAATACCGCAGCCTGTCCAAGCTGAAATCGACCTACACCGACAAGCTGCCGAAGGGCATCAACAAGCAAACCGGCCGCGTGCACACCAACTACGCGCAAGCGGTGGCGGTGACGGGCCGCCTGGCGTCCAACGATCCTAACCTGCAAAACATTCCGATCCGCACCAAGGAAGGCCGCCGCATCCGCGAAGCCTTCGTGGCGCCGGCTGGTTCGCACATCGTGTCGGCCGACTACTCGCAAATCGAACTGCGCATCATGGCGCACATTTCGGAAGACGAGAACATGCTGCGCGCGTTTGCCGAAGGCGTGGACATTCACCGTGCTACCGCCGCTGAAATCTTTGGCGTTGCGCCGGAATCGGTGGAAAGCGAGCAGCGCCGCTATGCCAAGGTGATTAACTTCGGCCTGATCTACGGCATGAGCGCGTTTGGCCTGGCCGGCAATCTCGGCATCGAGCGCGGCGCGGCGCAGAGCTACATCGAGCGCTACTTCGCCCGCTTTGCCGGCGTGAAGCAGTACATGGACGACACCCGCCTGCAGGCCAAAGCGCGCGGCTACGTCGAGACCGTGTTCGGCCGCCGCCTGTGGCTGCCGGAGATCAATTCGCCGAACGGCCCGCGCCGCCAAGGTGCAGAACGCGCGGCAATTAACGCGCCGATGCAGGGCACGGCGGCGGATCTGATCAAACTGGCAATGGTTGCGGTGCAGGGCTGGCTGGAAACCGAAAAGCTCGGCACCAAGATGATCATGCAAGTGCACGACGAACTGGTGCTGGAAGTGCCGGATGCGGAGCTGGAATTGGTCAAGCAAAAGCTGCCGGAATTGATGGCCGGCGTGGCGCAGCTGAAGGTGCCGCTGATTGCCGAAGTGGGCGTGGGCGCGAACTGGGATCAGGCGCATTAATCCCGGAATTGGGCCGGTTAATGCAACACACTGTCATTTGAGGGTAAAATAGCGTCCCCGGCCCGCGCGGCAGCGCGCGCGGCTTCAGTACCAGAGGCTATACCATCGATCCCGTACTCATTTCTATCATTCTGGCCACCACACTGGCTGGCGTAGTGAGCATCACTGCGGCAGCCGTGTTCTCGTTTACGCTGCTGTCCAAGGTGGTCGAGCGCATGGTCAGCCTGTCGGTCGGCATTATGCTGTCGACCTCGCTGCTGCATGCCTTGCCGGAAGCGTTCGAGTCGCAGGCCAGCGCGCGCAGCCTGTTCGCCACGCTGCTGGGCGGCTTGCTGGCGTTCTTCCTGCTTGAAAAATTGGCTATCTTGCGTCATTCGCATCATCACGAGCATGACGGCCACCACCATCACCATGGCCACGACAAGCACGAAGCGGGCAAGGCGGGCTGGATGATCCTGGTCGGCGACGGCATGCACAACTTCACCGACGGTATCTTGATTGCGGCCGCCTTCATGGCCGATCCGCAGCTGGGCTTGATTACTGGCCTGGCGATTATCGCCCACGAGATTCCGCAGGAAATCGGCGACTTCATCGTGCTGCTGAATGCCGGTTTCTCGCGTACCCGCGCTTACGTCTACAACTTGCTGTGCAGCCTGCTGGCGATTGCCGGCGGCTTGCTCGGCTACTACACGCTGGATCGCGCCAGCAGCCTGATTCCCTACGTGCTGGTGTTTGCTTCGTCCGGCTTCATCTACATCGCCGTGAGTGACCTGATGCCGCAAATGCAGCGCCGGGCCACCCTGCGCGAATCGATTCCCCAGGTACTACTGATCGCCGCCGGCGTGGCGATCGTGCTGTTCCTCACCGGCGGCGGACGCCACTGAGCTGCTTACGGTTCAATCTCAATATTAGTGGGCTTGGCGTACGCCACGCCGCTGGACGGCGTCACGTCACGCGTATCGACGTTGATCTCGGTGACCGACTTGATGCCGCCCTGCGGGTTGTAGAACAGCACGCCGCCGAGGTAGTGCTTGCCTTTTTCCAGTCCGCTCCAGCTGACGTCCACCGTGGAGGTGCCGCCAATCTTGACCGAGGACGGCAGCGCCACTTTCACGTTGCCCTTGGTGTCGTTCGGGATTGCGGTGGCCCATGACAGCGTGTAGTTGGTGCTGGCGCCGTTCTTCAGCTTGTAGCCGACCACGCAGGCTTTTACGATGCCCATCGACAGGTTGTGCAGCGTGATGCTCTCGTTGGAGTCGGTGTGGGCGCTGGCGGCGATCAGGCGGTTCGACTGATCGAACAAGTACAAGTCGAGGTCGTCGTCGGCGCCGCCCGAGGTCTCCAGGTTGGTCAGCTCGAAGCGCGCCACGATGGTCTTGTTCGGGATGGCCAGCGAAGTCGTCTTGACGCCGGGGCCGCGCTGCACGCAGGCCTGCGCCACGGTTTGCAGCGTTTCCGTCGCGCTCCGGGCCGCCTGTGTCACGGTTTGCGCCAGACGGGTGTACTCGCGCATGCCGCCGCGCTCGGCGGCCAGCTGGCCTTCGAAGCCGGTCTGCACCTCGACCTGGCGGCTGCCGCTGGTGGTGGTGGCGGAGACCCGCTCCGGTGCTTCCACGCCGTCGTTGTAGCGCGCCTGCAGCGGGCTGCGCACGTTGTGCTCGCCGTCGCTCCACACCAGTTCCCCCATTTGCCACACGCCCGGCATGGCCGTGTCGCGCGACAGGCTGACCGTGTAGCTCTGGGTCTCGCCCGGCGCCAGTTGCAGCGACGGCGGCGAGATCGAGACATCGAAGCCGTCGAGGCGCACGTTCGGCGTGTAGATCGCCAGCTTGTCGCCCACGTTGGTGACGCGGCGGCTGACCGACTTGTTGCCCACCACGCCCGGCACGGTGATCGAGGCCAGGTTCAGCGCGTAGCCGTTGAGTGCGCCGTTGGCGCAGTCGGTCGGGTCGGTGGTGACGCCGCACAGGTATTTCTGGTAGTCGGTGCTGCCCATGTCGTACACCAGGCCGGGATCGGCGGCGCCGTTCGGCAGCACCAGGCCAGCGCCCTGGCCCCACGGCAGGGTGCCGTCCTGATCGCCGCTGAGGTCGGTCGGCAGCACGGTGCGGGTGCTGGTCATCAGCGCCGACTTGATGGCGGCCGGCGACCAGCCCGGGTGGCGTTGCTTGAGCAGCGCGGCCAGGCCGGCCACGTGCGGCGTCGCCATCGAGGTACCGGACATATAGGCCGACTGGCTGTAGGCCGGCGCGCTGCCGGCGATCACGGCGCTGCGCTGGGCGGCGCTCAGGCTCGGCGCGATGCCGGCCAGGATGTCGACGCCGGGCGCGGCCATGTCCGGCTTGAGCACGCCCGGGTCGAAGCGATTCGGGCCGCGCGACGAGAATGCGGCCAGGGTCGGGCCGTAGGTCGGCACCTGCTCGCTGGCCGACATGGCGGCGGTGGCGCCGCTGCTGGTGGCGTAGGCGCGGATGGCCTGGCCGTCGGCCTGGTCGACGTGGATGGTCGGCACGCTGTACATGTCGATCAGCGGGCCGTTGCCGTCGTCCAGCATGATCATGCCGATGCCGCCGGCCTCCTTGACGGCCTCGGCCTTGTCGGTGCGCGGGTTGTTGCCGCGCTGGCAGGCGACGATCTTGCCGCTGACCTTGGCCGGGTCGAGCTGCGGCACGCCGCCGGCGGTGGCTTTGCTAAGGCACTGCTCGGCGAAGCTGGCGCTGCCGCCCGCCGCCAGCGCCGCGCCGCCGTAGATCAGCGCCGTGGCCGGCAGCGCCTTGGTGCTGATCGAGATGCCGCTATAGTACTGGCCGTTGCCAAGCGCGATGCGGGCGCGCTGGGTGCGGTCGTGAGCGGCGGCAGCCACCGTGGTCAGCCACGGGGCGACGTGGTTGACCTGGTTAGCCGGGCCGTCGTTGCCGCCGGCGGCGGCCACGAACACGCCCGCCTCCACCGCGTGACGGAACGCTTGCTCGACCGGCTCCAGCGGGCTCTCGCCGCCGCTGATCGAAAAGTTCAGAACATCGACGCCGTCGGCCACGGCCGCCTCGATGGCGGCCACGCTGTCGCTCTCGAAGCAGCTGTTCTTGATGTCGCTGTCGGTCGGCCGGTAACTCCAGCAGACTTTGTAGACGGCCAGTCGCGCACGCGGCGCGATGCCGGTGCGCACGCCGAGCTTGTCGCCGTTGCCGCCCACCGCCGGCACCTTGGCGTTGCCGGCCGCCGTGCTGGAGGTGTGGGTGCCGTGGCCGCCGTCGCCGGCCGGCCCGCTCAGGGAATCGCGCGGCGAGCGGAACTCGCTCCAGTGGATCGGCGCCCCGTAGGCGCGGAAGCCCTTGTCGAAATAGCGCGCGCCAATCAGCTTGTTGTTGCAGTCGTCGGTGGTAAAGCCCTCGCCGGTTTGGCAGGCGCCCTTCCAGCGCGCCGGCGGCGCGCCGTAGGCCAGCGTGCCGCTGCTGTCGAAGGTCGGCTGGCCGTCGCCGTCGACGCGGTCGGCGTAGGACAGGTTTTCCGGCCAGACGCCGGTGTCGATCACGCCGACGATGATGTCCTCGCCGGCCTTGTCCTTGCCGCCCAGTTGCTCCCACAGGCCGCCCGGTTGATCGAGGCCGAGGAAGGTTGGGGTGTAGTTGGTGACCACCTCGTGGCGCTCGTCCGGGGTGATGCTGGCAACCCGGCCGCTGCCCTTGAGCATGGCGACCTCGGCTTCGCTGAGGCGGGCGGCAAAACCGTTGAACACCAGCTGGTACTGGTGGCCGACGGCGTCGGGGCGCAGCAGTGCCTTGGCCTGGGCCTGGCGGCTGTCGAGGTAGGCGCGGTACAGGCGCGCGGCGGCGCTGTTCGGGTCAAGGCGCTGGCCGGCCGCCGCCTTGGTGGCGCGCATGCCGTTGAGTCCGCCGGTGTAGGTGGCCAGCGGCTGCTCGGTCAGTTGCACGATGTAGGACTTGCGGCCGTCGTCGGCGTGGGCGAGGGTGGTGCAGGCCAGTGTTACCGCTAACATCAGCGGCTTGAGACTCAGGTGATTCGATGCCATTGAAGCGCTCCCGTGAACGTGGTGGATATAGGTTTTTGGAAAATACTATAGGCTTAAACTATAGCAACCTCGTCAACTAAGTGATCATAAATTTAATTAAAGTTATTTCGGAGTCACATTAATACAACGGATGAACAATATATTTTAGTCAATAAAAATGGCGTGATAATTGGCGAGTTTCATAGGGAAAGTGGGCAGCGCTACAGGGCCAAAAAAGGCGATTTTTTGACCGTTTGTAAAAATTAAAAAATCCCGCACTGTATAGACGAGTCAAATCGTGCTGTGCATACTTGGCTACTTGTTAACTCAAGGGAGGACCAATGAAACTCGTACGCAAAGCGCTGGTTGCCGCCTGTTTGGCGGCGGCCGCCGGCTCGGTATTTGCCGATGCCCAGAGCACCACAACGTTCGGCAATCTCAAGATCACGCTGATCGATCTCGACCCCAACGACGGCATTGCCGCCGGCATCAGCTTCCTGCCCGTCCCGCAAAAATTCGCCGACGGCGCCTTCCTCAGCGGCTCGGCGGTTACCTGGGTGACGCCGGATGGCTGGGAAGACCTGCATGCCCAGCACACGCAGAAGACCGGGGCCTGGGGTAGTTCCAGTGTCAGCACCGGGGTGCACACTGCGACCGCATCGATGTCCGCCAGCCTGACCGCCTCGGCGGATGGCCATGGCTTCGACGCGCTGAACGTGACCGGCGTGGCGCAGGCGACGCCGGGCCACCTCAGCTCTTTCAGGGGCGAGGTCAGGGTGCCCGTGTACGGCGCCGACCTGCGGTATTTCACCCTGTCGGCCAATACCCAGGTCGTGTTCTCGGTCGATGTTTCGATGGGCGTGAGCACCGGCTTCACGCCGGTTTCCGGGGAGTTGCGCAATGAAATGGCGTCGGCCTACGCTTCGCTGGAGGTGGCCGGGCTGGCTGCTGACGGCTACACCCAGCTGTTCGACCTGCAAGAGCACGAAATCAGCGTTGGTTATCCCGGCGACGCGATCCCGAGCGGTGGTTCGTCCAGCTGGAGCGGGGTGCTGTCGTCCAGCTTTAGCAACCTCGGCAGTGAGGAGACGCTGGGCGCGTTTACCACCTCTGCGCTCATCGAGGGCCAGTCGCTGATTTCGGCCGTGCCGGAGCCATCCACCTACGCCATGTTGCTCGGCGGCCTGGGACTGATCGGTGCGGCTGCGCGTCGCCGCCGCAATGTCGCGGCATAAACAAGTTTGCTTAATACAGGAGAAGTTATGAAGCGTCTCGCAATGCATACCTTGGTCGCCGGCTGCTTGGCCGCAGCCGTTGGCCAGGCGTCCGCCACTGCCGCCAGCAGTGCCATTACCAGCAATCTGAACATTACCCTGTTCGACCTGAATCCGACCGACAGCACGACCCCGTGGCTGAAGTTCGCGCCGAGCCAAGTGGCCACGGTGCACAACGACGCAGTGGGCGCGGGCGATGCGCTCGAGTCATACAGCAGCGACGACTACGCACCAGGGCCCAAGCGGGACGGCATGTTGACGGCCGGACTGACGACCGACTGGTCTTCCACCACCGGCTCGGTGGCCACGGCTGCCAACGCCGCGGGCTTCACGGCGATGTCCTCGCAAGGGATCGCGAATAGCGGGCTCGACGGTAGCGGCTCCTACCGCAACTTCATTGCCAACAGCAACGGCGGCCAGAATTTCTTCACGCTGTCGCCGATGACCAAGATCACCTTCAGCATGACGGCCGACTTGAAGGCGTTCACCAGCATGGGCTACAACCTCGACGCCGACATGGGGGAGTTCGCCATTGCGCGCAGCTTTTTGAACATCTCCGGCACGGTGAATGGCGTCGACCAGTTTGATTCGCAGGAGCAGGGCCTCTGGGTCTACTACAACGTCAACGACGACAACACGGTGTCGGGTGTGAGCGAGAGCTGGTCGGGTACCCTGGAGGTGTCGTTCTACAACTATGGCAGCACGGCAACCGACGTGCGGCTGCACGCCTTTGCCGGAACCGAGGGCCGGTCGGCGATATGGGACGGCGTGACGCCGGTGCCGGAACCATCCACCTACGGCATGATGCTGGGCGGGCTGGGGCTGCTCGGCGCCGCCGCGCGCCGCCATCGCAGCAAGGCGGTTTAAGCGCCGGTAGCGACTGGGCGGGTAGTGTCGGCGCACCACTCGCTCCACGAGCCAGGGTAGAGTGCCGCGCCCGGCAGGCCCGCCACTTCCAGCGCGAGCAGGTTGTGGCAGGCGGTCACGCCGGAGCCGCATTGCATGATGGCTTGCGATGGATCGGCAAACAGCGGCGCGAATTCGGCCTTCAGCTGCGCGGCGTCCTTGAAGCGGCCTTCTGCGGTCAGGTTGTCTTTGAAGAAGCGGTTCCTGGCACCGGGGATGTGGCCACCGACTGGATCGATGGTTTCGTTCTCGCCGCGATAGCGGTCGTTGGCGCGGGCGTCAATCACGGTGCGCGATTGGCTGTCGATATTGGCCAGCACCTCGTCCACCGATACCGTCGACACCAGCGAAGCTTTCTCGCTGATAGTGCCGGCCGGACGGCCTTCGGTTTGCGTCACCATGGACTGGCCGGCCGACTGCCACGCCACCAGGCCGCCATCCAATACCGCCACCGCCGGATGGCCGACCCAGCGCAGCAGCCACCACAAGCGCGCCGCGAACATGCCGCCGTGTGCGTCATAGGCCACCACTTGCGTGTCGTCGTTGATGCCCCATCCGCGCAGCGTTTCAATCAAGGCCGCGCGGCCCGGCAGCGGGTGACGGCCGAGGAACTTGCCATCCGCGCCCACCTTCGCGCCCGACAAATCCGTGTCCACATTGGCAAACTGCGCACCGGCGATATGGCCGATGGCGAAGCTGTCGCGCCCCGCGTTCGGATTCAGTAAATCGTGGCGGCAATCGAGGATGACCCACTTTGGATCATTCAGGTGCTGGGACAGGGTAAAGGCGTCGATCAGGGTAGTGTGCATGGACTGGTTCCTTAAACTTCGCTTGCGATAGGATCGGTATTGGCAATCGCCTTACCGCGTTCGGTGTTGCGGGTATTGTAGAACGTCGCGGCCATGCCCGACGCCAGGATGATGCCGATGCCCGCCCAGCTATGCCAGTCGAACACGTCGCCGAAAATGAACACGCCCCACACGCTGGAAAACACGATGCCGGTGTACTGGAGATTCGCCACCACCAACGTATTCCCCAGGCGGTAAGCACGCGTCATCGCAATCTGCGCGCTGGTGGCGCACACGCCGATGGCCAGCAACAGCAAGCCGCTGCGCCAGCTGCCAATCGGATGGAATACCGGGCCGTCGCTGCCGCCGGTGACAAACACGCCGACGATGCCGGCCACGAGATTCATCACGGTGAAGTAGAACACCACGCGGTTTTCCGGTTCGCCGGCCAGGCCCATTTTGCGAACCTGCATGTAGGCGGTGGCGGTAATCACGCTGGAACCCAGCGCGATCAGCGCCGGCGTCAATTGGTTGGCGTGGAAAGCAGGGCGCAGCAGCAGCGTCACGCCGACAAAGCTCAGGCCCACGGCCAGCAGCAGCGGCCACTTGATGTCGTTCTTGGCGTGCCACCAGCCCATCGCAAACAGCCACACGGCGATCCAGATCGGCGACATGTAATTGAGGGTCATGGCGGTAGCCAGCGGCAGCTGACCAATGGAGTAGTACCACAGCCACAGGGAGATCACGCCGATGATGCCGCGCCACAGGTGGGCGCCCGGCATGGCGGTGCGGAAGGTTTCGCCGGACAGCTTGATAATCGTGCCGAGGGTGATCACGCCGACCACGCCCCGGTACAAGACCAACTCGGATGTTGAGAACTCCACGGAAGCCAGCTTCACACAAACGCCCATGACGGCAAACATGAAACTGGCAAACAACATCCAAAGTGACTGCATTGTGCAACCTTATAAACTCATCTTACGTTGGTACCACTCGTGGAAGTGCTGCATGCCGTCTTCCATCGGTGATTGATACGGCCCGCCGTCCGTTTCGCCGCGCTCCATCAGGGCTTTGCGGCCGGCGTCCATGCGCTGGCCGATCTCGTCGTCCTCGATGCAGGTTTCCATGTAGGCGGCGCGTTCGGCCTCGATGAATTCCCGCTCGAACAGCACGATTTCTTCGGGATAGTAGAACTCCACCACGTTCTTGGTGCGGTTCGGGCCTTCCGGCCACAAGGTCGATACCACCAGCACGTGCGGATACCACTCGACCATGATGTTAGGGTAGAGCGTCAGCCAGATAGCGCCATACGGCGGCGGCTCGCCGCCGCGGAATTTCAGTACCTGCTCCTGCCAGTGCTTGTAGACTTCCGAGCCGGATTTTTGCAGGCCCTTGTGTACGCCCACGGTTTGCACGCTGTACTCGCGGCCGAATTCCCAGCGCAGATCGTCGCAGGTGACAAAGCTGCCGAGGCCCGGATGGAATGGCTCGACGTGATAATCCTCCAGATAGACTTCAATAAAAGTCTTCCAGTTGTAATCGCAGTTGTGCACTTCCACGTGATCGAGCATGTAGCCGCTGAAATCCAGATCCTTGGTGACCGACAGCTCGTTCAGCGCTTCCATGACGTTGTAGCCATTTTGCTCGAATAGCAAGCCATTCCAGCTTTGCAGCTGGGTCTTGGGCAGATTCAGGCAAGGCGTTTCAGGGAAGTGCGGCGCGCCGATCAACTCACCCTTGAGGTCATAAGTCCAGCGGTGCAGCGGGCAGACAATGTTGTTAGCATTGCCACGGCCATTGAACATCAGCGCTTGGCGATGGCGGCAGACATTGGACAATAGCTCCAGACCATTGGCGTTGCGCACCAGCATGCGGCCTTCGTTTTCGGCTGTCAGGGTGGCGTAATCGCCGACATTCGGCACCATCAGCTCATGCCCGACGTAGCGCGGGCCGGCTTTAAATAATTGCTGCATTTCGCGCTGCAGTAGCGCTTCGTCAAAATAGACGTTGACTGGAAGTTGCGCAGTTGGCCGCGCTAGCTTGGCGTGGGTACCCAGATCGGACATCCAAACCCCCCTTAATTAAAAATCAAACCAAGAAGAGACAGAATCCGTAAAGACGACCCGCATTCGAATGCGTTGAGGTGGTATTTAGGACAGAACCGGCGATTATACCGTCTTTTGCACAATTCGGGGGCGGGGCCGGCAATTGCGATAAAATCTAGTGTTGGGCTCTAATGTTCCACCGGATAAGGTGGTTTGCTCTAAAATATCGGGCTAAGATAACCGAGTGACCTATGTCTAAGAAATTAACTGCCGACGCGACCGCCGCCGCCCCAGCTCCCGCTTCGTTTGAAGAAGCGATGGCGGAACTGGCGCAACTGGTCGCCCAAATGGAAGCGGGTCAATTGCCGTTGGAAGCTTCGGTGGCCGCCTATGCACGCGGCTCGGAGCTGGTGAAATTCTGCGCCGCCCAGCTGGAAAAGGTGGAGTCGCAAGTCAAAGTATTGGAAGGCGAGATGCTTAAACCCTTCGTAGTCACCGGCGAGGGCGAGCAATGAACGCCGCCTTCGACGATTGGATGAAAACCGTGCAGGCCGGATCTGAAAACGATTTATCCGGTTTCCTGCCTGCTTCTGATGTGATCCCGGCCAAGCTGCACGACGCCATGCGCTATGCGCTGCTGGGCGGCGGCAAGCGCGTGCGCCCGCTGCTGGTGTACGCGGCCGGTGCGCTGTTCGGCGCCGACGCCGCCACCTTGAGCCGCGCGGCGGCCGCGGTGGAAATGATCCACGCTTACTCGCTGGTGCACGACGATATGCCGTGCATGGACGATGATGAACTGCGCCGCGGCAAACCAACCGTGCACGTGGCCTACGACGAAGCGACCGCGCTGCTGGTCGGCGACGCACTGCAGTCGCAGGCTTTCATGGTGTTGTCCGAGGCGACCGCTGTGCCGCCGGCGCGCGTGCTGGCGATGGTGCGCTTGCTGGCCACTGCATCCGGTTCGGCCGGCATGTGCGGCGGCCAGGCGATTGACCTCGATAGCGTCGGCATCAGTTTGACGCTGGAGCAGCTGGAGCAAATGCACCAGCTGAAAACCGGTGCTTTGCTGCGCGCCTCCGTGGTACTGGGCGCGCTGGCCGGCAAGGACTTGACCGAAGACGAATTGAACGGACTGAATGTCTACGCGCGCGCCATCGGCCTGGCGTTCCAGGTGGTGGACGATGTGCTCGACGCGACGGCCGATTCGGCCACGCTGGGCAAGACTGCCGGCAAGGACGCCGCCGATAACAAGCCGACCTATGTGTCGATCCTGGGTCTGGAACCATCGCGCGCACTGGCGGAAAAATTGCGGCTCGACGCGCACGCAGCGCTCGCGCCGTTTGGAGAAAAAGCTCTGCGATTACGCGAACTCGCGGATTTGATCGTGCAGCGGAAGGCTTAAATGAACTTGCTCGAAAAAATAGACTCACCGGCCGATGTACGCAAACTGGCGTACACCCAACTGACGCCGCTGGCGCACGAACTGCGCGCCTACCTGCTCGATTCCGTGTCCAAGACCGGCGGCCACTTGTCGTCCAATCTGGGCACGGTGGAATTGACGGTGGCGCTGCACTACGTGTTCAACACGCCGCACGACCGCATCGTGTGGGATGTGGGCCACCAGACCTACTCGCACAAGATCCTGACCGGCCGCCGCGAGCGCATGCACACGCTGCGCCAACTGGGCGGCATTTCGGGCTTCCCGAAACGCGACGAATCGGAATACGACACCTTCGGCACCGCGCACTCGTCGACCTCCATCTCGGCGGCGCTGGGCATGGCGCAAGCGGCCAAGATCAAGGGCGAGCATCGCCATGCGATCGCCGTGATCGGCGACGGCTCGATGACGGCCGGTATGGCGTTCGAGGCGCTGAATAACGCCGGCGTGCAGGAAGACGTGAATCTGCTGGTGATCTTGAACGACAACGATATGTCGATCTCGCCGCCGGTTGGTGCGTTGAACCGTTACCTGGCGCGCCTGATGTCTGGTAAGTTCTACGCCGCCGCCAAGAACGTCGGCAAGTCGGTGCTGCCTGCGCCGGTACTGGAACTGGCGAAGAAACTGGAAGAACATGCCAAAGGCATGGTGGTTCCGGCCACCATGTTCGAAGAATTCGGCTTTAACTACATCGGCCCTATCGACGGCCACGATCTGGATTCGCTGATCCCGACGCTGCAAAACATCAAGCAGCTGAAAGGCCCGCAATTCCTGCACGTGGTGACCAAGAAGGGCCAGGGTTACAAGCTGGCCGAGGCCGAGCCGATTCTGTATCACGGCACCGGCAAGTTCAATCCTGCGGAAGGCATCAAGCCTGCTGCTGCGCCGTCGAAGAAAACCTACACTGAAGTATTCGGCGATTGGCTGTGCGATATGGCGGCTGCGGACAAGAAGCTGGTCGGCATTACGCCGGCCATGCGCGAAGGTTCGGGCATGGTGCGCTTCGATCAGGAATACCCGGATCGCTACTTCGACGTCGGCATCGCCGAGCAGCACTCGGTGACTTTCGGCGCGGGCTTGGCCTGTGAAGGAATGAAACCGGTGGTGGCGATTTACTCGACCTTCCTGCAACGCGCTTACGATCAGCTGATTCACGACGTGGCGCTGCAAAATCTGGACGTGACCTTTGCGCTGGATCGCGCAGGCCTGGTGGGTGCGGACGGCGCGACCCACGCCGGTAACTACGATCTGGCTTACCTGCGCTGCATCCCGAATATGGTGGTGATGGCTGCGTCGGACGAAAACGAATGCCGTCAAATGCTGACCACCGGCTACCACTACAACGGCCCGGCAGCGATTCGCTATCCACGCGGCGCAGGCGTTGGCGCGGCGATTTCGAAGGAACTGACGTCGATTGAAATCGGCAAGGGCGAAATCAAGCGCACCGGCCAGAAGATCGCCATCCTGGCCTTCGGTTCGATGGTGGCGCCTTCCGTGGCGGCCGGCGAAACGCTGAACGCCACTGTCGCCAATATGCGTTTCGTCAAGCCGCTGGACGTGGAACTGGTCAGGCAGCTGGCCGCCGATCACGATTACTTCGTGACTGTCGAAGAGGGTTGCATCATGGGTGGCGCCGGCGCTGCCGTGGCGGAAGCGCTGGCGGCGGAAGGCATCGTCAAACCGGTGCTGATGCTTGGCCTGCCGGACAAATTCATCGACCACGGCGACCCGTCCAAGCTGCTGGCCAGCGTGGGCCTGGATGCCGCCGGCATCACCGCTTCGATCAAACAGCGCTATGCTGGCGACGAGCCCCGGCTTGTTGTGAATAACGCCTAAAAAAACCGCCTTCGGGCGGTTTTTTCTTGCCTGCTCCCGGTTCGTGTCCTACATTGATATAAACAGTTTATGCCGTTTATATCGCCATGGATGCCCCCGTAGCTATCTTTGCCGGTTTGCTGCTTGCCTGCGGCTCAGTGTGCGCGCAGGTGCCGGAATCTGGCCGGACGCAGGAACTGCGCTTCAGCGCGGACGAGGTAGATGCCCGCATGGAGGATCGCTATATCGACCGCACGGTCGGTCTGGCGGCGGCAGGGCGGCTGGATGAAGACCGTGCGCTATTGGCGCGGCTGCGCTACATCAGCGCGGAGTTGATCCGCGCCGCTGTTGAGCTGAAGCCGGAAGCGGCGCAGTGGCAGTGGGAAGTGCATACCACCAGCGATCCCGAGGTGGACGCCATCTGCATGGCAGGCGGGAAAATCCTGGTCGGCAGCGCCTTCGTGCATCAATTGGACTTGACGGATGGCGAGCTGGCGACGCTGCTCGGGCACGAGGTGGCCCACGTGGTGGCGGAACATCATCGTGAAACCTTCTCCGAGGCGATGCTGCTGAACCGCTTGCCGGTGGTGCCGCTCGATGTGGTGATGGCGCGGCTGGACAGCGACCTGTCGCTGCAAATCCGCTTGTCCAAATTATCCAGCATGCAGGAGTCGGAAGCCGATCATTTAGGCATGGTGCTGGTGCATCGCGCCGGCTGGGCGGCGCAGGATATGGTCAGTTTTTATCGCAAGCTTGCAGCGAGCGAGCAATCGGCGCTGGTGTCCAGTGCTTATCCGGCCACCGCCTCGCGTCTCAGCATGGCGCAAGGGATGGCGCGGCTGTTCGGCGAGTGATTAGCCGCGCTTGCGCTCGTGCTGCCACAGCACGTCGCTGCCGCCGGCGTAGCGGTTCAACACGCGCGACAGCACAAACAGCAAATCCGACAAGCGGTTCACATATTGGCGCGGATGCTCGTGGATGGTCTCCGCTTTGCCCAGCGTGACAATCGCCCGTTCGGCACGGCGGCACACGGTGCGGCAGACGTGCGCCTGCGACGCCGCGCGCGAGCCGGCAGGCAGAATGAATTCCGTCAGTGCCGGCAAGGTGGCGTTGTACTTGGCCAGCAATGCGTCCAGGCGTTCTACGTGCGCCTCCATGATCATCTGGTAGCCAGGGATGCACAACTCGCCGCCCAGATCGAACAGATCGTGCTGGATGCTGACCAGTTCTTCGCGCAGGTCGGCCGGCATGTCCTCGCACAGCAGCAGGCCGAGATGCGAATTCAGCTCGTCCACCTCGCCGATGGCGGTAATGCGGACGCTGTCCTTGTCGGTGCGGCTGCCGTCACCGAGGCCGGTGGTGCCGCCGTCGCCGGTGCGGGTAGCGATTTTCGAGAGTCGGTTGCCCATGATGGATCAGCCCTTCGGTGCGATGCTGGCGCGGCGCGGATTGTAAGGATCGAAGCCCGGCGTATTCCAGAATTCCTGGATGCCCTTGGATTCGTACATCGGCACTTCCTCATCGTACATCGGGAACAGGCCGGCCAGGAAGATGGTGCGGTCGGGCAGTTCGAACTTGATCTGCTCTTCGTTCATGAACTGCGGACGGTAGACGAAGCAGGCGTTCATGGCGCTGTCCTTGGACATCGGCTGGTCGATCTTGAACGACGCCTGGTAGTGGAACGAGCTATCGTTAAAAAACGACTGCGCGATGTAGGCGGCGGCGCTGCCCCAGCCGGTGTCGGTGGTGTGCAGCGTGAAGCTCAGTTCCGGCTTGCCGTTCACCCAGTTCGGGTGGTTGGCGTTGGACAGGCCTGCGGTGACAGCGGTGAGCATGCCTTGGGCCGGGAAATCCTGAAAATAGTAGATCAGCATGCGCGGCAGGTTAGCCAGCGCCACTTGGCCGATCTTGGCCTGCACGCCGAACCGTTCTTCCAGCGCGAGGAGCCAAGCTTGTTCGAAATTGTGTTCCATAACTCTGTTCCAGTAAGTGAAGTAGCTGCGCCCGAAAGAATACAACAAATCAGCGTTTGTGCTTACAATCGTGTCTCAATCTGTGTTTTCAGGCGCGTAACCCATGAACACTATTTCTGATCCTGGCGCTCGGCGGGAAGCCGTGGCGGCGGCGTTGCAGCGGGTGCTGCCGGCGCGGGCCGTGCTGTCGGCGGTGGAGGATACTCGCCCCTACGAATGCGACGGACTTGCCGCGTATCGCCAGTTGCCGATGATCGTGGTGCTGCCCGATAGCGAAGAGCAGGTAGTGGCGGTGCTGGCCGTTTGCCGTGAACTTGGCGTGCCCGTGGTGCCGCGCGGTGCGGGCACTGGCCTCTCCGGCGGTGCGATGCCGATTGCAGATGGCGTGGTGCTGTCGACCGCGCGCCTCAATCGCATTTTGCGCATGGATGCGTATTCGCGAACGGCGATGGTGCAGCCGGGCGTGCGCAACCTGGCGATCTCGGAAGCGGCGGCGCAGTATGGCTTGTACTATGCACCCGATCCATCGTCCCAGATCGCATGCACCATCGGCGGCAACGTGGCCGAGAACTCTGGCGGCGTGCATTGCCTGAAGTACGGCCTGACGGTGCACAACGTGCTGCGCGTGCGCATGGTGACTATCGATGGCGAGGTGGTGGAACTGGGCAGCGAGGGGCTGGATGCGCCGGGGCTCGATCTGCTGTCGGTGTTTATCGGCTCCGAGGGCATGCTGGGCATCGTCACCGAGGTGACGGTGAAGCTGGTGCCAAAGCCGGCCACCGCGCGCGTGATCATGGCCTCGTTTGACGAGGTGGTGAAGGGCTGCCACGCGGTTGCCGCGCTGATCGCTGCCGGCATTATCCCGGCTGGTCTGGAGATGATGGATCAGACTTCCTCGCGCATGGTGGAGCCGTTCGTCAAAGCTGGCTATGACACCGAGGCCGCCGCGATTCTGCTGTGCGAAGCCGATGGCACGATCGAGGAAGTGGAAGAGGAAATCGCCCGCATGACGGCGGTGCTGAACACTGCGGGCGCGATTGCCATCGCGGTGTCGCAGTCGGAAGCGGAGCGCCTGAAGTTTTGGTCGGGCCGCAAGAATGCCTTCCCGGCTGCCGGCCGCATTTCGCCCGATTACTACTGCATGGACGGCACCATCCCGCGCAAGCGCCTGGGCGAAGTGTTGTCCGGCATCGCGGCGATGGAGGTCAAGTATGGCCTGCGCTGCGCCAATGTATTTCATGCGGGTGACGGCAATCTTCATCCGCTGATTCTGTTCAACGCGAATATCCCGGACGAGTTTCATCGCGCCGAAGCGTTTGGCGCGGAGATTCTCGCGCTATGCGTGGAAGTCGGCGGCACCATCACCGGCGAACATGGCGTCGGCATCGAGAAGATCGATTCGATGTGCGTGCAGTTCAAGCCTTCCGAGTTGGCGGCGTTCTTCTCCGTCAAGCGCAGTTTTGATCCGGCCAGCTTGCTCAATCCCGACAAGGCGATTCCCACGCTGAACCGCTGTGCTGAATTCGGCAAGATGCAAGTCAGTGGCGGTGCGCTGCCGTTCCCCAACCTTCCTCGTTTTTGACGATGACCATATACGACGAATTTGCTGACCGCATTCGCGCTGCCAAGGTGCCGTTGCGCATACGTGGCGGCGGCACCAAGGACTGGTACGGACAAGCGTTGCAAGGCGAGGTGCTGGACACGCGCGTTAATAGCGGCGTCATTTCCTACGAGCCGACGGAGCTGGTGATCACGGCGCGCTGCGGCACGCCGCTGGCGGAGATTGAGGCGCTGCTGGCGCAGCATAGTCAGATGCTGGCGTTTGAGCCGCCGCGCTTTGGCCCTGAGTCGACGATAGGCGGCGTGGTGGCGAGTGCGCTTTCCGGCCCGCGCCGTGCCAGTGCTGGTGCGGTGCGCGACTTTGTGCTCGGTGCGGTGTTGATGGATGGCCGTGGCGAGGTGCTGCGCTTCGGCGGACAGGTAATGAAGAACGTGGCCGGTTATGACGTATCGCGTTTGTTGGCTGGTTCGCTGGGCACGCTGGGACTGATACTGGAGGTGTCGCTCAAGGTACTGCCGGTGCCGTTGCGCCAAGCCAGCTTGCGGTTTGAGATGAGCGAGATTGACGCGTTAACGCGGCTCAATGAATGGGCCGGGCAGCCGTTGCCGTTATCGGCCAGCTGCTGGCACAGCGGCGTGCTGTCGCTGCGTTTGTCCGGTGCGGATGCGGCGGTGGTTGCGGCACAGCGCAAGCTTGGCGGGCAGGTGTTGGCGGATGCCGAGGCAGCGGCGTTCTGGACTTCCTTGCGCGATCAGACGCACGGCTACTTCAACGGCGGCACGTTGTGGCGCATGTCGGTGCCGTCGCACGCCAGCGCGATTATTTTGCGTGGCGAGCAGTTGATCGAGTGGGGCGGTGCGCAGCGTTGGCTTAAGGTGGAGGATGATGGCGAGGAGCGCGCGGCTGCGATACGGCGCACGGTCGCTGCGGCGGGCGGCCATGCGACGCTGTTCCGTGGCGGGGATAAAAGCGTCGGCGTGTTTCATCCGCTGGCGCCGGCAGTGGCGAAAATCCATGAGCGGCTAAAGCAGTCGTTTGATCCGGCAGGCATCTTCAATCCGGGGCGCATGTATGCAGACTAATCTCGCTGACTTCATCAAGCACACGCGCGAAGGCGAAGAGGCCGAAGCGATCTTGCGCGCTTGCGTGCACTGCGGTTTTTGCACGGCCACTTGTCCGACCTACCAGCTGCTGGGCGACGAATTGGATGGGCCGCGTGGCCGCATCTATCTGATCAAGCAGGTACTCGAAGGCGCAGAAGTCACTGCCAAGACGCAGACGCACCTGGATCGCTGTCTCACTTGCCGCAACTGCGAAACCACCTGTCCGTCCGGCGTGAAGTATGGCCGCTTGGTCGATATTGGCCGCAAGGTGGTGGAGGAGCGCGTACAGCGCCCGCTCGGTGAGCGCGTCAAGCGCAAGGTGCTGGCGGAGGGCTTGCCAAACAAGGCATTGTTTGGCGCGGCGCTAAGGGCAGGGCAGATGGTGCGGCCGTTGTTATCGCCAGCCTTGCAGGACAAGATGCCGCAGCGGCAGAACGCAGGGGTGTGGCCGACGCGCGAACATGCGCGCAAGATGCTGGTGCTGGACGGCTGCGCGCAGCCTGCCATGGCGCCCAATATCAATGCCGCCACCGCGCGCGTGCTCGATGCGCTGGGCGTGCAATTGATCGTCGCTCCGAAAGCGGGCTGCTGCGGCGCGGTGCGTCACCATCTCAACGAGCAGGCAGAAGCGCTGGACGATATGCGCCGCAATATCGACGCGTGGTGGCCATACCTGGAACAAGGCGCGGTCGAGGCCATCGTGATGACGGCATCGGGCTGTGGCGTCACGGTGAAGGAATATGGCCACCTGCTGGCGCATGACAGCGCGTATGCGGCGAAGGCTGCGCGCATTTCGGCGCTGACGAAAGACCTCAGTGAAATCATGCCGCAGTTCGAGGCCGAACTGGCGCAGCGCGTGCGCGTCGGCGCGGTAGGCCGCGTGGCCTACCATCCTCCCTGCACGCTGCAACACGGCCAGCAAATACGCGGCAAGGTCGAAGGCGTGCTGCGTGCAGTTGGCGTCGACGTGGTGCTGTGCGCCGACAGCCATCTATGCTGCGGCTCGGCCGGCACCTACTCGCTGCTGCAACCGGAACTGTCGCTGCAACTGCGCGACCGCAAGCTGGCCAGCCTTGAAGACACCGGTGCAAAAACCATCGTCTCCGCCAATGTCGGCTGCACCGCGCACCTGCAATCTGGCACAGAAACGCCGGTACTGCACTGGATCGAATTGATAGACCGCGCTTTAAATTAAGGCCAACTGCGAAGTGCCGCCGGCCGGATCGCCGTGCAGACTGACGATAGGCGGCAGAACGGCGGCCGCCTGCCACACGGCGGCCGTATCAAAGCTGGCCACCCACGACAACACATCATCCGCCGGCATCGGCCGCGCAATGCCGTAGCCCTGCGCTAGGTCGCAGCCAAGGCGCATCAGCATCGCGCCATGCTCAATGGTTTCCACGCCTTCCGCAATCACGCCTAAACCGAACGAGCGCGCCAGCCCGATTACCGCGCTAACCAAATGCAGATCGTCCCGATCCACCAGCATATTGCGCACGAAGCTCTGATCGATCTTCAGCATGTCCGCCGGCAGGCGCTTCAAATACGACATTGACGAATAGCCCGTGCCAAAATCATCGAGCGCAAAGCTGATGCCCAGCGCCTGGCAATCGAGCATGATGCTGCGCACATGCGCGATATCGCTGAGCGCCGACGATTCCAATATCTCCAGCTCCAGCATATGCGGCGGTACATCAGGGAACTCGCCCAGTATCGTCTTCAAGCGCTCGACAAAATCGTGGCGCTGGAAATGGCGCGCCGCGATATTTACGCTGATAACCCACGCCGGATCAAACGCCCGCCACGACTGCAACTGCCGCAACGCTTCGCGCAGCACCCATTCGCCGATATCGACGATCACATCGCTGTGCTCCACGATCGGCAGGAAATCGCCTGGTGAAATCGTGCCGCGCAGCGGATGCTCCCAGCGCAGCAGCGCCTCCATGCCGATGATGCGGCCCTTGCGCATATCGAGCTTGGGCTGGTAGTACAGCACCAGCTCATTGGCGCGCACCGCATTCCACACCTCGGTGCGGCGGTTGTGGTGCGTGCGCACCTGCTCATCGAGATCCGCATCGAAAAAGTGATAGCGGTTGCGGCCCGTGATCTTGGCCTGATACAGCGCTTGATCCGCATGGCGCAGCAAGCTGTCCGCACTGATATCGCTGCCGGTATAAACCGCGATGCCGGCGCTGGCGGACATGCTGACCGCCTTGCCTTCGCAGATGTAATCGCGCGCCAGCGCCGTCATCAACTTGCTCATGGCGTAATCGATGGCGGCGCGGTCATCCAGCTCCGGCAGCAGCAGGACGAATTCGTCGCCGCCCAGGCGCGCCACGTAGTGACGCTGGCCGGCAAAATCGTGCAAGCGGCTGGCGGCCTGCTTTAAAACCTCATCGCCCACGGCTTGGCCCAGTGACTGGTTCACATGCTGGAAGTGATCGAGGTCGAACAGGCAGACGGCCAGCAGATAGTTATGCTCGCGCGCGCGTTCCACTTCCTGCTCGAAGCGCTGCGCCAGCGCACTGCGGTTGGGCAGGCCGGTGAGGATGTCGTGATTGCTCTGCCACGAAATCTGCTGCATCAGCTGGCGGCGCTCCGTCACGTCGCGGAACACCAGCACCGAGCCTTGCACCTCGCCGCGTGCCGTGCGGATGGCGTTGGCGGTGTACTCCACGGTGCAGGTTTGTCCCATGCGATTGCGCAGGCTTTGATTGCCAACCTTGACCACTTCGCCACCGGCATAAATCGCCTTCATCGCTTTCAGCAGCGAGTGCTGGCCGAAGTTATTCGCCAACACAAACACCTGGTGCAGCTCCATGCCGCGCGCACGCGACTCCGCCCAGCCGGTCAACTGCTGCGCGGCTTCGTTGATGGTCTCAATGCGGCCGGTCATATCGGTGGTGATGACCGCATCGCCGATGGAAGTCAGCGTGACTTCAATGCGATCCTTCTCCACCTGTAGCTGCTGCTGCGCCAGCAGGGTGCGCGTCAGCTGTGCACTGAGATCGTTCTGGCTTTGCTGTAGCTTGTAGACCAGCGCCTGCACGCGCTGCGCCATGTTGTTGAAGGTGGAGGCCAGCATGCGCGCCTCCAGCGTGCCGCTGACCGGCAGGCGCACATCGTGATCGCCGTTCTGAAAGCGGTTGGTCGCTTCGGTCAAACGGCGCAGCATGCGCTTGTTGACGAAGATGATAATCCCCAGCAACGTGTAAATGATGGTGATGTTTGCCAGCGTGATGATCGCTTGCCGGTGCACGGCGCGCCACACCTGCTCCAGTGGCCGCGTCGGTTCAAAGCTCAGCGCCAGCGTGGCGGCGCCAAGATTGATGTTGTAGTTGGCCGGCGTGATGGCGCTAAAGCGCGGGAACCACGCCGGATAGGTTGGTTCGGCGTGCGCAGTGCGTAGCGCCTCGAGATGGCCGCCGGCGTAATCGAGCCGCGCCGCCGCGAGGTCGGCGTTCAGCAGCAGGGCGGAGGACAGCGTCGCGTCAAGGCTGCCGCGATCAGGCGTGCTCAGAGCCGGTTGCAGCGTCTTGCGCAGATGCGCGCCTAGTTCGGCGGCGTCGCTCTTGTAGCGCGCCTGCGCATAGCTGGTTTCCGACTCCAGCATCAGGTGATAGCGCACCACCACCACGACCGCGATGATCACGAAAATGGGCAGGAACAGCCGGGAGTACATCCCCATCCCTAACCACCGCGATACAAGTTTTCCCCACAAGGACATAGGCAACTGATTTGAAAGGAACCAAAGTCCATTATTACTTAAAAGTTAAACTTTTTGATGTTTTTTGGAAAACGTTTTCGAAATTTTCCGCTTGTCGTGGACATTTTGTTGCGGCAATTATTCGGCCAGCAGCTTTTCGATGTCGGCAATCAGCTCTTCCGGCTTGGTGGTGGGGGCGTAGCGGTTGTAGACGGTGCCGTCCTTGCGGATCAGGAACTTGGTGAAATTCCACTTGATGCCCTCGGTGCCGAGAATGCCGGGCGCGTCCTTCTTCAGCTTTTGAAACAGCGGGTGGGCGTTGTCGCCATTGACGTCGATCTTGGCGAACAGCGGGAAGGTGACGCCGTAATTCTTCTCGCAGAAGGCGCCAATTTCCTCGGCCTGGCCCGGTTCCTGCGCGCCGAACTGGTTGCACGGGAAGCCCAGCACTTCCACGCCCTTGTCCTTGAACTGCTGGTAGACCGCTTCCAGGCCCTTGTATTGCGGCGTGAAGCCGCACTTGCTGGCGGTATTGACGATCAACAGCACCTTGCCTTTGTACTGGGCAAGGCTGACGGGCTGGCCGGACAGGCTGTCGGCGGAGAGGTCGAAAATAGTGCTCATTAAACGATTCCTAAATGTTCGGTGCCGGCCGACAGGTCGCGGTTTTTCGCGGCCTTGCCTTCCAGCTTGATGGCGAGGCGCAGGTCGTTGACCGAGTCGGCGTTGCGCAGGGCGTCTTCGTAGGTGATGAGGTCGGCTTCGTGCAGGTCGAACAGGGACTGGTCGAAGGTCTGCATGCCGAGCTCGCGGGATTTCTTCATCAGCTCTTTAATTTCGTGGACTTGGCCCTTGAAGATCAGGTCGGAAATCAGCGGCGAATTGAGCATGATTTCGATGGCGACCGCGCGGCCCTTGGATTCCTTCTTCGGAATCAGGCGCTGCGAAATCATGCCGCGCAGGTTGAGCGACAAGTCCATCAGCAGTTGGGCGCGGCGCTCTTCAGGGAAGAAGTTGATGATGCGGTCGAGCGCCTGGTTGGAGCTGTTGGCGTGCAAGGTGGCCAGGCACAGGTGGCCGGTTTCGGCAAAGGCAATCGCGTGATCCATGGTTTCGCGGTCGCGGATCTCGCCGATCTGGATCACGTCGGGCGCCTGGCGCAGCGTGTTTTTCAGCGCCACTTCCCAGTCCTCGGTATCGACCCCGACTTCGCGCTGGGTGACGATGCAATTCTTGTGCGGGTGGACGTACTCGACCGGATCTTCAATCGTGATGATGTGGCCGTAGCTGTTCTCGTTGCGGTAGCCGAGCATGGCGGCCAGCGTGGTCGACTTGCCGGAGCCGGTGGCGCCGACCATGATCACCAGGCCGCGCTTGGACATCACCACATCCTTGAGCACCTCGGGCAGGCCGAGGTCTTCCAGTTTCGGGATTTCCGAGGTGATGGTCCGCAGCACCATGCCGACCGAGCTCATCTGCACAAACGCGGAGACGCGGAAGCGGCCGATGTCGCCGGGGCTGATGGCGAAGTTGGCCTCCTTGGTCAGCTCGAAATTGGCGGCCTGCTTATCGTTCATGATCGAGCGGGCGAGGTCGAGCGTGTGGGCCGAGGTCAGCACCTGCGACGAGACCGGCGTCATCTTGCCGTCGATTTTGATGGCGGGCGGGAAGCCGGCGGTGATGAACAAGTCCGAGCCCTTCTTGGCCAGCATCAGGCGCAGCAGGTCGAACATGAATTTAGAGGCCTGGTCGCGTTCCATGGTGAATCCTTAGCCGGGGAAGTTTTCCGGGGTTTTGGCGGCGTTGCGGGCGGCGGCAGCGCTGATGATGTTGCGGCGAACCAGGTCGGTCAGGTTCTGATCCAGCGTCTGCATGCCGACGCCGCTGCCGGTCTGGATCGCCGAGTACATCTGCGCTACTTTCGCTTCGCGGATCAGGTTGCGGATGGCCGGTGTCGCCACCATGATTTCGTGCGCGGCCACGCGGCCGGCGCCGTCCTTGGTTTTCAAGAGGGTCTGCGAGATCACCGCTTGCAGCGACTCCGACAGCATGGCGCGCACCATTTCCTTTTCATCGGCCGGGAACACGTCGACGATACGGTCAATGGTCTTGGCCGCCGACGAGGTGTGCAGGGTGCCGAACACCAGGTGGCCGGTCTCGGCGGCCGACAGCGCCAGGCGGATGGTTTCCAGATCGCGTAGTTCGCCGACGAGGATGGCGTCCGGGTCTTCGCGCAGCGCCGAGCGCAGCGCGTTGTTGAACGACAGCGTGTGCGGCCCCACCTCGCGCTGGTTGATCAGGCATTTCTTGGATTCGTGCACGAATTCGATCGGGTCTTCGATCGTCAGGATGTGGCCGTATTCGTTTTCGTTGAGGTGATTGACCATCGCCGCCAGCGTGGTCGATTTGCCGGAGCCGGTCGGGCCGGTCACCAGCACCAGTCCGCGCGGCTTGAGCGCAAACTCGGCAAAAATCTTTGGCGCGTTCAGGTCTTCCAGGCTGAGGATTTTGGACGGAATGGTCCGCAGCACCGCCGAGGCGCCGCGCTCCTGGTTGTAGGCGTTGACGCGGAAGCGCGCCAGGCCGGGAATCGCAAACGAGAAGTCGATCTCCAGCATTTCCTCGTACACCTTGCGCTGGCCGTCGTTCATGATGTCATAGATCATGCCGTGCACGTCCTTGTGCTCCAGCGGCGGCAGGTTGATGCGGCGGACATCGCCGTGCACCCGGATCATCGGCGGCAGACCGGCCGACAGGTGCAAGTCCGAGGCTTTGTTCTTGACAGAGAATGCGAGTAGTTCGGAGATGTCCATTTATAATCCCTGCTTTAGTGGCCGGTTTAACGTTTTTTACTCAATGATTATGTCCCTGATCCGCCAGAACTTGCAAGCAATCACCGCGACTATTGTTGCCACAGCCCAAGAATCGGGCCGGCAGCCGGACTCTGTGCAACTGCTGGCCGTGTCCAAGACCTTTGGCCCGGAGGCGGTGCTGGAGGCGGTCGAAGCCGGCCAGCGCGCGTTTGGCGAGAATTACCTGCAAGAGGGATTGGACAAGATCCGCGCCGTGCAGGAGACGGGCGCGCCGGCGCTGGAGTGGCATTTCATCGGCCCGATCCAGAGCAACAAGACGCGCCCGATCGCGGAGAACTTCGCATGGGTGCACACGGTCGAGCGCGAGAAGATTGCGCAGCGGCTGTCCGAGCAGCGGCCGGCCGGCATGGCGCCGCTGCACATCTGTTTGCAGGTGAATATCAGCGGCGAAGCCAGCAAGAGCGGCGTCGCCCCGGAAGAAGTGGCGGAGCTGGCTCACAAGGTCGCGGCGCTGCCGAATCTGACCTTGCGCGGCCTGATGGCGATCCCCGAGCCGGCCGTGGAGTTTGCGCAGCAGCGCGCGGCCTTCGCCCGCCTGCGCGCGTTGTACGAGCAACTGCGGGCCGATGGTCTGGCGCTCGATACGCTGTCGATGGGCATGTCGGCTGACATGCGGGCGGCGATTTTCGAAGGCGCGACCATCGTGCGCGTGGGCAGCGCGATTTTTGGCGCACGAAACTATAACAAGGTTTGAGACATGAAAATAGCATTTATCGGCGGCGGCAATATGGCTGCAGCCTTGATCGCGGGATTGGCCAACAAGTTGACCGACGGCGCGAATATTCACGTGATTGATCCTAACGCGGAGGCGTTGGAGCGTTTGCATAAGCAGTATGGCGTCACCACCTCGCCATCGGCCGACGCGGTGTTATCTGGCGCGGATGTCATCGTGCTGGCAGTCAAACCACAAAACATGCGCGAAGTAAGCGCGCAACTGCTGCCGTTTATCGCTCAAGCCAAGCAGCCGCTGATCGTATCGATTGCCGCCGGCATCCGCAGCGCAGACTTGTCGCGCTGGCTGGGCGGCTATGGCGCCATCGTGCGCTGCATGCCGAATACGCCGGCGCTGATCGGCATGGGCATCACCGGCATGGTGGCGATGGCGGGCGTGAGCGAGGCGCAGATCAAAGCAGCCGACGACATCCTGCGCGCAGTCGGCCCAACCGTCTGGCTCGATGACGAAAGCAACATCGATGCAGTGACCGCCGTATCGGGCAGCGGCCCGGCCTACGTGTTCTACTTCATCGAAGCGATGCAGCAGGCGGCTGAGGAAATGGGCTTGAGCGCGGAGCAGGGCACGCAACTGGCGCTGGCGACCTTTGCTGGTGCGGCGCAACTGGCCAACCGTTCGTCGGAGCCAGTGTCGCTGCTGCGCGAACGCGTCACCTCCAAAGGCGGCACCACCTACGCCGCGCTGACCAGCATGGAAAGCAGCGGCGTCAAAGCCTCCATCATCACTGCTCTCAAAGCCGCCGCCGCCCGCGGCAAAGAGCTCGGAGACGAGCTCGGCGCAGCTTAAGACTTGCTGTCGCAGCCTTCCTTCATGGCTGCGATCCATTCGCGGATCAGGGCCACGCCTTCTTTGTGGACTGAGCCGCGTCCCAGTTCCGGCATCATCACGCCGGGTTCGGCCGAGTTCAATCGATACAGCATGATGGAATCGTCCGGCTTGCCGGGAGCGATGTCGTGGCTGCGGCCGCCGGTGCCTGCGCCGGCGGCGACTGGCGGTTTGCACAGGCCGAGATGCAAGTCGGCCGGTGCGCCAATATTCAGGTGCAGTGCGGTGGTATTGGCTGCGCCTTTGTCGTTGTGGCAGTGGGCGCAGTTGATGTCGAGGTAGGCGCGCGCGCGCGCGTCTACGGTTTGCCTGCTGTCGCTCCAGACGGCGTTGTGCGGCGCGGCCGTGGCAGCATTGGCAGGCAAGCCGTTCAGGTAGCCCACTTTCGCCAGGTATGCCAGCTGGTTGGTGCTGACGCCTTCATACGTGTAGCTGCGGTTCAGGTGGCGCGCTTTCGGGCCGATCGGCTGGAACTGGCGCGACTTCACATCGGCCACGTGGCAGGACGCGCACTGGTTCACGTTCGGCACCACGTAGGTCAGATTGTTGACGCTCTGGTCTTGGTGCACCACTTCCAATGGAATTTGATCGCCGGTGCGCGATAGCACGGCCTCGGTTTGCTCGGCATTCCAGACGTAGGGCAGGGCGATCCAGCCGCCTTCGCGCTTCACCAGCAAACGCGTTTCGATCAGGCGCACTTTGCTGGT
The DNA here is from genome assembly GCF_009857435.1 of Duganella rivi. Lineage (GTDB taxonomy): Bacteria > Pseudomonadota > Gammaproteobacteria > Burkholderiales > Burkholderiaceae_D > Rugamonas > Rugamonas rivi. Next base: position 811,624 of record NZ_WWCK01000001.1, on the reverse strand, counting down.
ATCGAGCTGATCGCCTTCACTGTCGTAATTGGCCAGCACGGTTTTGCCGTCCGCGCCTTTCGGATAGTAGAAGGTTTTGCTGATGATGGTGCCGACCGGGAAGTCGAAGGCGTTGTCAGGGTTGTAGACTGCGCTTTGACCCTTCGGCATCCAGACCGTGCGCAGCTTGTGGGCGTAGTCGGTGAACAGCGGCGTGTTGAGGTCGTATGGCACCACGTCTTTGTTCAGATGGAGCTTGCTGCCGGAGACCGCCATCAAATGCCAGTCGCTGAGTTTTTCCGGGTTGCCTTCGGCGATGAAGCTGACAGGCGGCTGGCTTTGCGTGCAGGCGGTCAGCGCGAGCGCGCACGCCGCCGCCAGCAGCGGACGAGTTACGGTTTTAAACATCATGACTGTGCGGCGAGTTGAGCGATGGTGACAGGTGGCAGTTTGGCCAGTTCGCAGCGGAAGGCCGCGGCGTCCTTGCTCGGGTTTTTGTACTTGTTGGGGCCGTCGGCGTTGAGCACGTCGGCATCCTTTTGCACACAGATGCGATGCTCGGGCGGCAGCGCGCCTTTGACCAACAGCTTGGTGTCGATATAGCCGTCCCACAGCACGTCCGGCAGGTGGCCGCTCAGGCCATACATGGCGATCTTCAGCGCTTTCAGGTCGAAGCCATCGGGCGAATCGCCGCCGCCTTTGAAGCGGTTGCCGTAGACGTAGATCGCTTTTGGATACGGATCGTAGCCAGCGGCCACGCCTTTCTCGGTAAAGTAGCCGGTCGAGTGGTAGCTGGAGATGATGACGTTGGCGGTTTGGTTGTCGGTCACATCGTTATCGAAAATCTCCACCTTGGAGTTGGAGTTGATGACGATGCCGGAACCCGCCGGCACGCTGGCCACAGCGGTGCCGCGCGCAGCAAAGTTACCGAGGTTGTTCTTCTCAACCTTGTTCTTGTACACGCGGGTGCTGTGACCGGCTTGCGACAGGTTAGGCATGTTGAACACCAGGATGCCGCCGGTGTTGTTGGTGGCGACGTTGTCGTAGACATCGGCGTTGACGGTGTTCTCGATCTCGATGCCGGCCACGTTGCCTTCGGCACGCGAGCGGCGCACGATCACGCCGTTCGATTGGCCGACGTAGATGCCGGCGTCGGAGGCGCCGATGGCGACGCTGTCCTCGATCAGCACGTTTCTGGTTTTGACCGGGTAGATGCCGTAAGCGCCGTTGGTCACTTTCGGGCCGCCGGTCCATTGCACCTTGACCTTGCGGACGGTGATGGTGTCGCCATCGTTAATCTTCAGGCCATCGCCCTTGGAATCTTCAATGGTGAGGTTTTCGATGGTGAAGCCGTTACCGTAGACCAGCAAGCCTTCCGGCCCGGTGACTTGGCCCTTGAACGAGAGTACGGTTTTCTCCATGCCGGCGCCGCGTATCGTGACGCCGTCGCCGCGCAGGGTGAGGCCGGAGGTGAGGTGATAAGTGCCGGCCGGGATTTCGATCACGCTGCCGGGCTTGGCGTCCAGCAGCTGCTCTTGCAGCTTCTTCTGGAACGCCGCATCAGCGCTGACCTTTTCCGCCGAAGGGGCGGGGCCATCGGTCTTGGTGCAGGCGCTCAACAGCATGCCCATGGAACCACATAATGCAAGTACGCGTAACGCCTTGTTCATCTGCCAGTCTCCCCAAATTTTGATTTTTATGAATCGAGTATAACAGTATGTTTTGCGCAAGTTGCAAGCTTTCTGTTGCGTGATAGACTGAACTTTCGATGTGGAGGCCCATGATGAAAGTAGATTTATTGGCGCAGGCAAAAGCGTTGCCAGTTGACGACCAAATCGCGCTGGCCGAGGCAATTTGGGATGCGATTGTCGACAGCGAATCGGTGCCGCCACCGACCCAGACGCAACAAGAGGAGCTAAAACGACGTCATCAACGTCACCTGGCAAACCCGAACAACGTTATGTCGCTGGAGGAAGTCACTGCGGCAGTTGAGAACAGTTTGCGCAAATGACTTTGCCGATCACCTTTGATCCGGCAGCGACGGCGGATGTCGTCGATGCGGTTCATTGGTACGAGGGGCAGCGCAAAGGCTTAGGAGCGAGGTTTTACGCCGAGATGACCCGCGTGGTTAAACTGGCTGCGGCGCATCCCCTGCGCTATCCACTCACCCAGTCCGATATCCGTCGCATATCCTTGCACCGGTTTCCCTACTCAATCTATTTTCGTGTCGAGCCTAAGCGGCTCGTTGTGCTGGCGGTTTTCCACGCTCGTAGAAACCCATCGCGGCTGACGCCGTAATTTGTTCAGGCGCTAGTCGTTTTGCAGCGTTTGAGGTCGAGGGCGAGGGCGGCTTCGCGCAGGCGGCCATTGCGGCGCAGGTAGGCGAAGGCGGCGCGGGTGTCGTACATCAGCTGGTAGTGGTAGTAGTTGATTTGCTCCGCGATCACCAGCGCGAGCACGCAGCCGGTCCAGCCCAAGTCCGCGCTGGTGACTGCCGCGCTGCGGCTGGCGACCAACGCCAGCACGGCGCCGATGGCGATCACGTTGGAGTACTTGAATGTGGTGTAGAGCTGCTGGAAGTAAGCGGGAAGGGGCCGGTGCCCGGCGAAGGCTTGCAGCTTCAGCCCCCAGTACAGCGCGCCTTGCAGCAGGATGTAGCTCATCAGCGCGGTCGCCGCGATGCGCAGATCCCACGCCACCGGCTGCTCGGACTTGCGCCAGTCCAGCCAGAAAACCAATGGCAGGAAAAACGCGCAAAACGCCTCGGCATTGCGCAGGTATTTCATTCGAGACTGTATCGCGTGCATGCCCATCTCTCCGCTACTGTTATGCAGCGCAGGATAGCATGTTGGCAATGTTTTGGGACGCTATTTGCGCGCCAGCAGCATGCCGATCACGGCGCCCACGGCAACGCCGATGCCGACGGCTTTCCATGGATTCTCCTGAACGTAGAGGTTGACGCTGTCGGCCACGACGCGGCTGTGGGCGAGGAAGCTGTCTTCCAGTTTGTGCAGGTCGCTCTTGGCGGTGCGCAGGGCGTCGTCAAAGCGCATCCGCGTTTCGCTGGCCTCTGGGGTGTCGGCGCTATCGTCCAGCCACTTCTCGGCTTCGCTGATGATGTGCTGGAGATCGTCCATCAGGCGGTCGCGCACGTTGCCGGCGGCGGCCTGGGCTTCTGCTTTGTCGTTGGGTGGAGTCTGTTCCATGATGATGACCTCGTCTCTATCGTGCTTAGCGCAGTGCATAATCTAGCACTACGCCTGCAAAGATAGCGCCGCCTAGCCAGTTATTATGGCGGAAGGCGTACAGGCAAGGGCCGGGCTCGCGGTTGCGGATCAGGGTGTAGTGGTAGATGGCCAGACCCGCAGCCACCGCCAGTCCAGCCAGGAACCAGGTGCGCAAGCCTTGCTGCCAGCCGCACACCAGGACGATGGACAAGTGCAGCACGTAGCACAGCATGATGATGGCAACGTCGTAGCGGCCAAAGGTAATGGCGGAGGTCTTGATGCCGATCTTCAGGTCATCTTCGCGGTCGGCCATGGCGTACGCGGTATCGTAAGCCAGCGTCCAGAATACGTTCCCGATCAGCAGCATCCACGCCACTGGCGGCACATGGTTATGGATCGCCGCGAACGCCATCGGAATGCCGAAGCCGAAAGCGATGCCCAAATAGGCTTGCGGGATGGCGAAGAAGCGCTTGAAGTACGGGTAGGTGCCGGCAAGGATCACGGCCGCTACCGACATCTGCTTGGTCAGCGCATTCAACGGCAGGATCAGGCAGAAGGCGATCAGGGTCAAGACCAAGGCAATCGCCAGCGCTTCCTTGCCGCTGACACGGCCGCTGGTAATAGGCCGCTCGGCGGTGCGCCTGACGAATTTGTCGATGTCCTGATCGGCGTAGTCGTTAATTGCGCAGCCGGCTGAGCGCATCAGGAACGTGCCGAGCGTGAAGATGAGCAGCAAGTGCCAATCCGGCACGCCGCCGGATGCCATCCACATCGCCGACAGGGTCGGCCACAGCAGCAACACGGTGCCGATAGGTTTGTCTGCCCGGATCAGGCGAAGGTAGAGCTGCAGCTTGGTCATATGCGACGTTGGATAACAGGAAAGCGGTAATTATCGCAAATCCCGGCCAAGCCCGTCATTCGTCGGCGCAGAGGGTAGTAATGCCGGGCAGGTTGCAGGACGCCACCACCTCGCACACGGCATCGATGGCCGCCTTGCGGGTGAAGCTTTTACGCCACACGATCACCACGCGGCGCGACGGCGCCGGTTCGTCGAACGGGCGGAATTGCAGCATGCCTTCCTTGGTGTCCATGTCCGGCACCGAGGCGCGCGGCAGCACGGTCAGGCCGATGCCGCTGGCCACCATGTGACGAATGGTTTCAAGCGAGGAGCCTTCAAAGGTGCGCTGCATGCCATTGCCCGGCGCAGAGAAACGCGCCATCTCGGGACATACTTCCAGTACCTGATCACGGAAGCAGTGTCCGTTACCAAGCAATAGCATATTTTCGGTTTTCAAATCGTCAGCGGGAACGCTCTTGCGCTTGGTCCATGGGTGGGCCGACGGCATGGCGACCACGAACGGTTCGTCATACAACACTTGCATCGCCATACCGTGTTCCGGCAGCGGCAGCGCCATGATGGCGGCATCAAGCTCGCCCTGGCGCAGCATTTCCAGCAGCTTGACGGTGAAGTTCTCTTGCAGGATCAAGGGCATCTGCGGCACTTTGTCGATCATGCCTTTGACCAGCGGCGGCAGCAGATACGGGCCGATGGTATAGATCACGCCAAGGCGCAGCGGGCCGGCCAGCGGATCCTTGTTCTGCTTGGCGAGTTCCTTGATGGCGGCGGTTTGTTCCAGCACGCGCTCGGCCTGGGCAACGATTTGCGCGCCCAGCGGGGTGACCGAGATTTCAGCGCCGCCGCGTTCAAACAGGACGACGCCCAATTCATCTTCGAGTTTCTTGATGGCGACCGAGAGCGTCGGCTGGGCGACGTAACATGCTTCGGCCGCGTGTCCGAAGTGCTTCGCCCTTGCAACGGCGACGATATATTTCAGTTCGGTCAGTGTCATGAAGTTATTTGAACACAGGCGATGCTGGGATGCAATATAGGAACGCCAAGTTGAGCTATTGTAGCGGAATGCTGTCTTTATAATGCAGCGTATTCTTGAAAGGCGATGTATGTCCTCCACATTTGGTCCTGAAGAAGCGCAGGCTTATCTGCACAAGCTGCTCAAGGTGATGCACCACACCGGCGGCTCCGATTTATTCATTTCGGCTGATTTCCCGCCGAGTATGAAATCGCAAGGCGCGATGAAGGCGCTGAGCCAGCAGAAGCTCACCGGCAGCGTGACGCGCGCGCTGGCGCTGTCGATCATGAACGAGAAGCAGCAGGCCGAGTTCGAGTCTGAACTGGAATGCAACTTTGCCATCTCGCTACCGGAGGTGTGCCGCTTCCGCGTCAACGTCTTCGTGCAGCAGCAGAACGTGGCGATGGTGATCCGCACGATTGCGTCCGAGATTCCATCGCTGGAAAAGCTGGCGCTGCCGGAGGTGCTGAAGGACATCATCATGACCAAGCGCGGCCTGGTGCTGGTGGTCGGTGGTACCGGTTCCGGCAAGTCGACCACGCTGGCGGCGATGATCGATTACCGCAACGCCAATTCGGCCGGCCACATCATCACGGTGGAAGATCCGGTCGAGTACGTGCACAAGAATAAGGGCTGCTTGATTACGCACCGCGAGGTCGGCGTCGATACGCGCTCTTGGCATAACGCGCTGAAGAACACGCTGCGGCAAGCGCCGGATGTGATTTTGATCGGCGAGATCCGCGACACCGAAACCATGGAGCACGCGATTGCGTTTGCCGAGACCGGCCACCTGTGCCTTGGCACGCTGCACGCGAATAACGCCAATCAGACCATGGATCGCATCATCAACTTCTTCCCGGAGGAGCGGCGCAACCAGCTGTTGATGGACTTGTCGTCGAACCTGCGGGCGATTGTGTCGCAGCGCTTGATCCGCACCGAGGACGGCAAGGGGCGCAAGGCGGCGATTGAAATCCTGCTCAATACGCCGACGATTGCCGAGATGATCTTCAAGGGGAACTTCCAGGCGATCAAGGAAATCATGCACAAGTCGCGCGAGCTTGGCATGTGCACTTTCGACCAAGCGCTGTATGAACTTTATAATAAGGGCTATATCGCCTACGAAGAAGCGCTGCGTAATGCCGATTCGGCCAATGGCCTGCGCTTGCAGATCAAGCTGCACGGCGGCCGGCCGGAGCCGGGCGAGGGCGGTAGCGCGTTTGGTGCCTTAAGCATCGAAGAAGAAAAAACTGAAGACGAAGAACCTAAGACTTAACTATGCCTCAATTTGAAGACAAGATTTGTACCCGCGCCGAATTGGCTGCGCGCGTGGCGGCGCTGCCGAAGCCGGTGGTGCTGACCAACGGCGTGTTCGATATTCTGCATCGCGGCCATGTGACCTATCTGGCGCAGGCGCGCGCGCTGGGCGCGTCGCTGGTGGTGGCGGCCAATACCGATGCGTCGGTCAAGCGGCTGGGCAAGGGCGATGATAGGCCGCTGAACAATTGCGGCGATCGCATGGCGGTGCTGGCGGCGCTGGAGTCGGTCAGCCTGGTGGTGGACTTTGACGAGGACACTGCGCTGGAAGTGGTGCAGGAAGCGCGTCCAGAAATCTACGCCAAGGGCGGCGATTACCAGATGGATGCTATCCCGGAAGGCAAAGCGGTGATCGCTTACGGCGGCGAGGCGGTGGCGATCGACTTCGAGCATGACCGCTCGACGACCAAGTTGCTGGCCAAGGTGCGGTCGTTCAAATGAGGATCATCCTGATCTTGGTGGCGGTGTTGGCGTTCCTGCTGGCGTTGTGGGGGCCGCCGCTGATGGTCGCGCGCAAATATTGGCTGCGTCAGAATCCGTGGGCCTTCCGCAATTTGCGCTTTGTGCTGCCGGCGCAGCTGGTGACGGCGGTCGTGCTGGCGTTTGCGGCCGAGTTTTCAGGTTTGCGGAATCCGGCTGCCATCATGGCCGGGACTACTGTGCTGGTCGGCTTACTGGGCGCGGGCTTGCTGGCGCTGCTGGCCGTGTGGGGCGCGCGGCGATGAGCGCGACCGAAATCGATTTGCGCAGCTACGACGATCCGTTCTCGGATGCGCACGATTTCGCTCAGATGGTTTTACCGTTGCGCGGCAAGCTGACCTTGGACATCAATGGTCAAGGCGACTTGCTGCATCCGCTGCGGGCCGCCTTCATTGCACCGGGGCTGGTGCATACGCAGTTTTCTCACGAGCCCAACGCCTCATTGATTTTGGATTTTGATTTGGCTGCCGTGCCTGACGAGACGGCGGGCTTGCTGGCGGCGCGGCCGTTTGCGCCGGTTAGTGCGGCCACCGCCAAGCTGATCGATTTCATGGGCCTGCTGCAGGAGCAGGGCGCGGCCAGCGCCGGCGTGCTGGCGAATTGGACGCCGTTGCTGCTGGAATCGGTGACCAGGCAGCCGTTGCGCCCTGCATCGCGCCTGCAAGCGGCGCTGACGCAGTTTGAAGCGGCGCCCGGCCGCGCGTGGAATACCGAGAGCATGGCGCAAGTGGCTTGCTTGAGCGTGAGCCGTCTGCATCGCGTGTTCCGCGAGGAGTTGGATACCACGCCGCTGGCTTGGCTGAATGCGATGCGTCTGCGCTTCGTGTGCCGGCAGTTGGTGGAATCATCGTTGCCGATTGCGCAGTTGTCCATCTTGGCCGGCTACGCCGATCAAAGCGCGCTGACGCATGCGATGCGGCGCGCCATGGATATCACGCCGCTGGCGTATCGACAGCAGAATCAGACAAAAATGCGCTAGTCCTGCACAATCTTTAATGGCCGCGTGCCGCCACACTGTCTCCCGAAAGGAGACTGTTATGTGGTATGGCGTTTTGTGCGGCCTGGCGGCCGGTGCCTTCTGGGGCATGATTTTTGTTATGCCGCGCTGGCTGGCGGAGTTCTCGCCGGTGGAGCTGGCGCTGGGGCGCTATCTGGCGTATGGCTTGATTACCCTGGTGCTGATGATGCCGCGTTTGAGCGGCCTGCTGCGCCGGCTAACGCGCGACGATTGCCGGGTGCTGCTGCGGCATGCGCTGGCGGGGAATATCGTCTACTACTTGCTGCTATCGACTGGCGTGCAGTTGGCCGGTGTGGCGGCGGCCTCCCTGATTATCGGCTTGCTACCGTTGAGCGTGACCTTGCTGGGACGGCGCGATCATGGCGCGCTGCCATTGCGCCAGTTGGTTTGGCCGCTGGCGCTGGTGGTGGCGGGGATTGTGTGTATCAACGTTGACGTGTTCACGCATGCCGCCGCGCGGCAGGCGGCGTGGACGCAGGTCGCACTGGGCATGCTGTGTGCGTTTGGTGCGCTGCTGTGCTGGACTTGGTACGCGGTGGACAACGCGCGCTTCCTCAAGCGCAATCCGCATTTCAGTGGCGCGGCGTGGTCGGGCTTGTATGGCTTGAGTACCGGCGTGGTGGCGTTGCTGATGGCGGTTGTGGCTTATGCATGCGGCTGGGCCGGCGGGCCGGGCGAGAGTGGCGCCGTGCGCGATTGGCTGCGTTTCTGGAGCGTGGTGTCGATAGTCGCGCTGGGCGCGTCGGTGATCGGTAATCAGCTGTGGAATATTGCGAGCCGGCGCGTGCCGGTGACCCTGTCGGGGCAGCTACTGCTATTCGAAACCTTGTTCGGGCTGCTGTACGGTTTCTTGTATCAGCACCAAGCGCCTCGCCCGTTGGAGCTGATGGCGATTGTGCTGCTGATTGCCGGTGTGTCGGGCTCGGTGTGGCTGCATGCGCGCCCGCAATTCAGGGTCAGCTCTGTCATTCGGACACGCGCACAGGATCTTTGAGCTGCCTCAATACGTTTCAGGCGCCGCCGGCGTAGCCGTTTTGGCGCCACGCTTCGAACACAACCACAGCGACCGTGTTGGACAGGTTCATGCTGCGGTTGTCCGGGCGCATCGGCAGGCGGATGCGCTGGGCTGGTGGGAAGCTTTCGCGTAGCGCTACCGGCAGGCCGGCGGTTTCGGAGCCGAATACGAACACGTCGCCCGGCTGGAAGACGCATTGGCCGAACGGTGAGCTGCCGTGCGTGGTCATCGCGTACATGCGGCTTTGGTCGGGCTGGACTTCGGCCAGGAACGCTTCCCAGTTCCTGTGCACTTTCATGCGCGCGTACTCGTGGTAATCGAGGCCGGCTCGCTTGAGCTTGGAGTCTTCCAGCGGGAAGCCCAGCGGCTCGATCAGGTGCAGCTGCGCGCCGGTGTTGGCGCACAGGCGGATGACGTTGCCGGTGTTCGGCGGGATTTCTGGGTGAACCAAGACTACGTGGAACATGCTGTTTTCCTTTTTAAATCAATTCGGCGGCGTACGGGCAAACACCAGGTTGCTCACTTGCGCCGCGCCGTGGCGCTTTAGCGTTGCCGCCAGTTCGTTCAAGGTGCGGCCGCTGGTCATCACGTCATCGACGACGCCGATGTGGCGGCCTGCCACCAGTGCGGCGTCCGGCACGGCAAAGGCGCCGGCGATGTTTTGCCGGCGCTGCTCGGGCGCGACGCTGCTCTGGGCCGCGGTTTCGTGGACTCGCACCACCAGTTGCGCGTGCAGGGCGACGCCCATGCTGCGCGCCAGCGGTCTGGCGATTTCCAGTGCCTGGTTGTAGCCGCGCTCGGCCAGCCTGCGCGGCCCCAGCGGCACCGGGCACAGCAGGGCGGGCAGCGTGTAGTCCGGTTGGGACAGCACGGCGTCGCGCAGCAAGCGGGCGCACAGCGGGGCCAGCGCCAAGCGGTGGCCGAATTTTAGCTGCAACACCAGCTGGTCGACCGGCAAGGCATAATCGGCAGCGACCAGCGTGCGGTCAAACGCTGGTGGGCTGGCGAGGCAGCTGCCGCACAGCTGACCGCCGAGGCCGTGTGCGATTGGCAGAACTGACCCCGACTTTCCCTGCGGCCCACCGCCGAGCTCGTGTCCGAATGACAGAGCTGACCCTGAATGCTCAGGCTGCGGGGTTCCCGGTAGCGGGTTGGCGCAGCGGGGGCAGCGGGCGATGGCGGCGGCGGGACCGAAGAACTGGGCGTTGCAGCCGGGGCAAAGCGCGTCGATGCTGGTGCCGCCGCATAGGGCGCAGTCGTTCGGCAGCAGCAGCGCCAGCAACGCACCGGCGCTGCGGCGGAGCAGTTCGCGCAGCCCGGCTGGGCGTGTTGCCGTTCGATTTATCTTGCCATTCATGCCACGCTCCCGCTATGAAAACCGGCCCGGCCGTCGTCGCGATGGCGTGCAACCATGTACACTGCCGACATTATCGCATTACAACGACTCTTCACCATGCAAGTCCCTGCTAATCCCCCTAAACTCAGCGCCCCGATCGACCTCGAACGCGTGCGCAAGCTGTTTTCCCGCCCTGAACGCATCGCGCCCGCCGATTTCCTGCGCCGTGAAGTATCTTCGCGCATGTTCGATCGGCTGGAATTGATTAAAATAGCGCCTCAGCGCGTTTTGGACGCCGGTTGCGGAACCGGCGCCGATTTGCCCTTGTTGCAAAAATCGTATCCCGCCGCCCAGATTCTCGGTTTGGACGCCGCCGAAGCCATGCTGCACGCCGCCCAGGCGCCGGGCCCCAGGTCTTCCTCGCTGAATCAGCTGATCAGCAAGTTGCTGCCGTCGAAAAGTGGCGTCGACCTGCTGTGCGGCGATTTTGCCGAGCTGCCGCTGGGCCCGAACTCGCTGGACCTCGTGTGGTCTAACCTGGCTTTGCACTGGCACCCGCAGCCGGACCGCGTGTTTGCCGAGTGGCGCCGCGTGCTGCGCGTGAATAGCTTGCTGATGTTTTCCACCTTCGGCCCGGACTCGCTGCGCGAGCTGCGCCATGCGTTTGCCGAAGCCGACCTCGCGCCGCATGTGTTGCCTTTCGTCGATATGCACGATTTCGGCGATCAGCTGGTTGAAGCCGGTTTTTCCACCCCGGTTTTGGACATGGAAACCATCACGGTGACCTATGAAACGCCACAAGCGTTGCTGGCAGACGTACGCGCACTGGGCGGTAATCCGCTGACAACGTTGCGCCGCAGCATGATGGGCAAGGCCGCCTGGCAGCGCATGCTGGAGTCGCTGGAACGCGGTCGTCGTTCCGATGGGAAACTCGGCCTGACCTTTGAAGTTATCTACGGTCACGCCTTCCGGCCTGCCCCGAAGGTGACTTCCAAGGGCGAAGCCATTATCCGTTTTGATCCGCCGCGCAAGCCGCGCTAAGAGTGGATTTCATGTTGCCATGCGGCGTAAGGCCGCTGGCAACACGATAGTTGTGAAATCGATTATTTGTTGATGTGCATCGTTTTTGTTCTATATAATCATTCACTAATTTTGCCAGCATGTCACGTCGCCAGCTATAAACCCGCGACCCCCGGCGAAATCAGGTTACATCGAGCACGAACGAGCAGTTGAATTAAGCAGAATCGAGCGCCAGGGTTGTTCCTCAGCAGTACGAACAGGCCGGCGTGAGTTGTTTAAGGAGCGTCGCCGGTTCAGTTCACCGATAGCCGGTAAGACGTTAAAAAAATTATTTTAATTTCTTGGGCAGTTGGGGAAAACATGAAACATGCGAAGCGACTTCAAGCGTTGATGCTCGGACTGTCGATGCTGGCAGCAGGATTGCCGGCGTGGGCAGCTGAGACCGCAGCAAGCACTGGCACCTACGCCGCAGCCACCGGCGGCACCGGCGGACCAATCGCCAATGAACTGAACCTGCAACCTCCCGCCACCCAAATCGCCACCGAAGTTTATAGCCTGCATAACTGGATGATGGGCGTCTGCCTTGTCATCTTCATCGCAGTGTTTGGCGTGATGTTCTATTCCATCTTCAAGCACCGCAAGTCGCTGGGCCACAAGCCGGCCACTTTCCACGAATCGACCGCCGTTGAAGTCGCGTGGACTATCGTGCCGTTCCTGATCGTGATCGGGATGGCGCTGCCTGCCACCCGCACCGTGGTCGGCATGAAGGACACCTCCAACGCCGACATCACCATCAAGGTCACCGGCATGCAGTGGAAGTGGGGCTACGATTACCTCAAGGGCGAAGGCGAGGGCATCAGCTTCCTGTCCACCCTGTCCACCCCGCGCGCGCAAGTGGGCGCACCGGGCTTCGAGCCAACTGAGAAGCGCGGCGACAACTACCTGATGGAAGTCGACAACGAGGTTGTCGTGCCAGTCCACCGCAAAATCCGCCTTATCACCACCGCCAATGACGTGATCCACTCGTGGTCGATCCCGGCCTTCGCCGTCAAGCAAGACGCGATTCCGGGCTTCGTGCGCGACACCTGGTTCAAGGCCGAACACACCGGCACCTTCCGCGGCTACTGCTCGGAACTGTGCGGCAAGGAGCACGCCTTCATGCCTATCGTGGTGCGTGTGGTAACCGATGCCGAGTACAAGACCTGGGTCGACGGCAAGAAGAAAGAAATGGCCGCATTGGCCGATGATCCAAACAAGGTCTGGACCATCGACGAACTGAAAACCAAGGGCGAAAAAGTCTACAACACCAACTGCGTGGTTTGCCACCAGGCCAACGGCAAGGGTGTGCCGGCTGCCTTCGCGCCGCTCGATGGTTCGGAAGCTGTGAATGGTCCTAAGGCCGAACAAATCAACGTTCTGCTGCACGGTAAGAAGAGCGGGAAATATCCTGCCGAAATGCCAGCTTGGAAGCAACTGTCGGATACGGATATCGCGGCTGTGATTACTTACACCCGCAATAGCTGGTCGAACAAGGCCGCCGAGAACATCGTTCAACCAGCCGAAGTCCTGGCTGCCCGTAAGTAATCAGGAGCGTTACACATGAGCACGAGCACTTTGGATCACGCACACGATCACGACCACGCACACGACCATCCGCATGGTCTGTCGCGCTGGCTGTTCGCTACCAACCACAAGGATATCGGCACGCTGTACCTGTGGTTCTCCTTCGTCATGCTGCTGTCGGGCGGCGTGCTGGCGCTGGGCATCCGTACCGAGCTGTTCAAGCCGGGCCTGCAATTCTTCCAGCCGGAGTTCTTCAATCAGCTGACCACCATGCACGGCCTGGTGATGGTGTTCGGCGCCATCATGCCGGCCTTCGTTGGCTTCGCCAACTGGATGATCCCGCTGCAGATCGGCGCGTCCGATATGGCGTTCGCCCGCATGAACAACTTCTCGTTCTGGCTGCTGCCACCGGCAGCGCTGCTGCTGGCGACTTCGTTCCTGGTGCCGGGCGGTGCGACTGCTGCAGGCTGGACCCTGTACGCGCCGTTGTCGACCCAGATGGGCGCCGGCATGGACATGGGTATTTTCGCGATGCACTTGATGGGCGCATCGTCGATCATGGGCTCGATTAACATCATCGTCACCATCCTTAACATGCGCGCGCCTGGCATGACCCTGATGAAGATGCCGATGTTCTGCTGGACCTGGCTGATTACCGCCTACCTGCTGATCGCTGTGATGCCGGTTCTGGCAGGCGCCATTACCATGACCCTGACCGACCGCCACTTCGGCACCACCTTCTTCAACGCGGCCGCCGGCGGCGACCCGGTCATGTACCAGCACATCTTCTGGTTCTTCGGCCACCCAGAGGTGTACATCATGATTCTGCCGGCGTTCGGCATTGTCTCGCAGATCCTGCCGGCGTTTGCACGCAAGCAGCTGTTCGGCTACGCGTCGATGGTGTACGCCACCGCGTCGATCGCGATCCTGTCGTTCATCGTGTGGGCGCACCACATGTTCACCACCGGCATGCCAGTGACCTCGCAGCTGTTCTTCATGTACGCCACCATGCTGATCGCGGTGCCGACCGGCGTGAAAGTGTTCAACTGGATCGCCACCATGTGGCGCGGTTCGATGACGTTTGAAACGCCGATGCTGTTTGCCGTCGGCTTCATCTTCGTGTTCACCATCGGCGGCTTCACCGGCCTGATCCTGGCCGTGACCCCGATCGACATCCAGCTGCAAGACACCTACTACGTGGTGGCGCACTTCCACTACGTGCTGGTGGCCGGCTCGCTGTTCGCACTGTTCGCCGGTTTCTACTACTGGTCGCCGAAATGGACTGGCCACATGTACAACGAGACCATGGGCAAGGCGCACTTCTGGCTGTCGCTGATTACTTTCAACATCACTTTCTTCCCGATGCACTTCCTGGGTCTGGCCGGCATGCCGCGCCGCTACGCCGACTACTCGGCGCAGTTCACCGACTTCAACATGATTGCCACCATCGGCGCTTTCGGTTTCGGCCTGTCGCAAGTGTTCTTCCTGTTCGGCGTGATCATCCCGACCATCCGCGGCGGCAAGAAAGCGGAAGACAAGCCATGGGAAGGCGCGGAAGGCCTGGAGTGGACTGTGCCGTCGCCGGCGCCGTTCCACACCTTTGAAACCCCGCCACAGTTCAAATAATCATGAGCGGCCAACCTAAGCCGAATAACTTGCGCACCGCCCTGATTCTGGGCGGGCTGGCCTTGTTCTTCTTCGTGTCGGTGTTTGTTAAACGGATGTGGCTGAGCTGATATGGGTAATCGCGCGTTACTGGGCAAGCTGGCGATCTTCGCGGTACTGATGTTCGGCTTTGCCTATGCGCTCAACCCGTTCTACCGCCAGATCTGCGAAGCGCTGGGCTTGAACGTGTTGACGCAAAAGGATGGCACGGTCGAATTCGACAAGAACACGCAGGTGGATAAAACCCGCAGCGTGACCATCGAATTCGACGGCAATGCGCAAGGCCCATGGCGCTTCCGGCCCACGGTCAACAGCATGACGGTGCATCCGGGCGAGCTGACCACGGTGATGTACGAAGTGGTCAACACGCAAAAGCGCGAGATGAATGCGCAAGCCATCCCAAGCTACGCGCCGCAAAATGCGACGCCGTATTTTTTAAAAGTTGAATGCTTCTGCTTCAAGCAGCAAACCTTGAAGGCCAATGAAGCACGGCAGATGCCGGTGGTGTTTTACATCGATCCGAAACTGCCGAAGGACGTAAAAACGATCACGCTGTCGTACACCTTCTTTGAAGTGGGCGGCGGCTTGGTCAAGACGGCGGCCAATTAAATGAGCAAAAAGCCCGGCTTCCTGTATTCGGTGAAGGCTGTGCTGTGGTCGTTTGTCGGCCTGCGCCGCAAGCGTGATTTTGATGAGGACCAGCAGGGCTTGAACCCGTTCCACATCATCATCGCGGCCTTGCTGGCGGTGGCTGTGTTCATAGGATTACTGATAACTATCGTCAAACTCGTAGTAGCTAAATAAAAGTTGATTAGGGAGATGAAGATGAGTTCCACACATACACACGGCGGCGCCGCACCGTACTACTTCGTACCGGGCCCATCGCGCTGGCCGCTGCTGGCGGGCTTGTCCTTGCTGCTGACCATGGCTGGTGCTTCCGGCTGGGTGAATGATGCACCTTGGGGCCCTGCGGCCAATCTGATCGGCATCGCCTTCACGCTGGTGGTGCTGTACTTCTGGTTCGGCGATGCGATCAAGGAATCCGAAGGCGGCTTGTACAGCCAGCGGATTGACCATTCGTATCGCTGGTCGATGGGCTGGTTCATCTTCTCCGAGGTGATGTTCTTCGGCGCGTTCTTCGGCGCGCTGTTCTACGCGCGTACCATCACCATGCCGTGGCTGGGCGATCTGGATCACAAGTTCATCTGGCCGGACTTCGCTGCGCACTGGGGCGGCGCCAGCCCGGCGGGCACGGTGGAAGAGTTCAAGACCATGGGGCCGTTCCCGATCCCGACCATCAATACCGCGCTGCTGCTGACCTCGGGCGTGACGCTGACCTTGTCGCACCACGCGCTGCGTGCCGGCCATCGCGCGCAAACGGCGATCTGGCTGTTTGCCACGATTCTGCTGGGCGCGGTGTTCATGGGCTTCCAGGCCTACGAATATCATCACGCTTACACTGAGCTGAACCTGAAACTGACCTCGGGCATCTACGGTTCCACTTTCTTCATGCTGACCGGCTTCCACGGCTTCCACGTGACCATGGGCGCGATCATGCTGTCGGTGGTGCTGTACCGCGTGCTGCGCGGCCACTTCACGCCGGATCACCACTTCGCGTTTGAAGGCGCGGCCTGGTACTGGCACTTCGTCGACGTGGTTTGGTTAGGCCTGTACGTGGTGGTCTACTGGCTGTAATATCCAGAGACACAAAAGCCGCACTCCGGTGCGGCTTTTTTGTTGGGGCTGACGTTGCTTGTTGCCTAAATCGCGCGCGGCACCAACCCAACCCGCAAACCGCTGCGGCCAGGGTCTGACCCCGTACGGGGTCAGACCCTTTCGTTAGGGGTGCTTTTCAGGACTGATAGGTAAGCGTCAACGAGTACTCATGGTGAGCAACCCGTTATCCCGCGCGGATGCCGGTCGGGTGGATGTAGCCCATGCGGTAGGCCAGCAGGATCAGCAGGAACAGGGTGATCGACAAGGCCACGCGTACCGCCAGCGCGCGCACGGTGTTGTTGCTGCGGCCTTTGTCGCGCATCAGGAAAAAGAACGCCGCGCCCAGACTGCCGAGGATCAGGATGAACGCGATGGCGACGGCAATTTTCATGTCTTTAGGGAGTGGCGATTTGATCGAGGTTCCATTGTAATGGTGTTCCGCTTTAAATTGATTCCTTTCGTGGCTACGGTACTGGTGGTGGCCTTGGGCGTACAACTCGGCAATTGGCAATCGCGCCGCGCCGAGCAAAAAATCGCGCTGCAAGCCAAGCTGGCCGAAGGTGCGCAAGCCGCGCCGCTGGAACTGAGCGGTGCGCCGCTGGCGGCTGATGCGGTGGTTTACCGCCGCGTCACTCTCAACGGCGAGTTCGTGCGCGGCTGGCCGGTTTATCTCGACAATCGGCCATATCAAGGGCGGGCAGGGTTCTATCTGCTGATGCCGTTTAAAATATCGGGTTCGAATATGCACGTACTGGTGGCGCGCGGCTGGCTGCCGCGCGATCCGGCCGTGCGCGACAAGCTGCCCAACTATGCCACGCCCGAAGGCACGGTCACGCTGCAAGGCGTGGCGCGACTCAACGCCGGCCACGTGATGCAGCTGGGCGATGCGCCGCCGCTGGCGCCCAACGCCATCGTGCAAAACGCCGATCCGCTGCAACTGGCCAAGGATAGCGGCCTGACCATGCAGCCGTTTGTGGTGGAGCAGGGCGCTCCAGCCCAGCCTGCCGGCGACGATGCACAGATGGTGCGCGACTGGCCTGCGCCGTCGCTGGGCGTGGAAAAACATCAGGGCTACGCCTTCCAGTGGTACGCGCTGGCGGCGATGGCGGTTATCTTTTTTGTAGCGAATGGATTCAGACGTGGAAAAAACAAGTAAGCAACAACGTGGCCGCTGGAAGCTGTTTGCCGTATTGGCCGTGTGCGCGGCGCCGCTGATTGCGTCATACTTCACCTATTACGTGATTAAACCCAAGGGCGGCGTGACCAATTTCGGCGCGCTGATCGATCCGCGCCAGTATCCGATTCCGGCCATGGCCAGCACCACGCTGGACGGCAAGCCGGCCAAGCTGGAGGATTTCAAGGGCAAGTGGATTATGCTGAAGGTAGGGCCGTCCGACTGCCAGCAGGAGTGCCAAGACCAGCTGTTCGCCATGCGCCAGCTGCGCACCATGCAGGGCAAGGAGATGGAGCGCATCGAACGGGTGTGGATGATTACGGACGATCAGCCACTGGAAACCATGCTGCTGCGCGTGAACGACGGCACCCGCATGCTGCGCGCGCCTGCCGCGGTGCTGGAGAAGTGGCTGCCGCTCGAAGAGGGCGCGGCGGATCGGGCCTCCGATCATGTGTATTTGATCGACCCGCTGGGCAATTTGATGATGCGTTTCCCGAAAGGCGCGGTGTCCAGCGATATCGAGAAGGTCAAGCGGGTCCATAAGGACATCGCGAAATTGTTGAAGGCTTCGGCCATAGGTTAAATATTGTATGCATCTCACTCTTGCTCAAATGGCCATCACGGCGCTGTTGATTGCGCTGCTGCCGGCTGCCATCGTCTGGACTTCGTCGGACGCCAATAAGTACCGCAAGCTGGTGTGGGTCAGCGTGTTTTTGACGTTTGACCTGATCGTGTTTGGCGCTTTCACGCGCCTGACCGATTCCGGCCTCGGTTGCCCGGACTGGCCGGGCTGCTATGGCGCTGCCAATCCATTCCTGGCGCATGAGCAGATTGTGGCTGCGGAAACGCTGATGCCTACCGGTCCCGTGACCGTGGTCAAGGCGTGGATCGAGATGATCCACCGCTACCTCGCCATGTGCATCGGCGTGCTGATCGTGGCGATGATGGCGCAGTCCTGG
Organism: Duganella rivi; assembly: GCF_009857435.1. GTDB lineage: Bacteria > Pseudomonadota > Gammaproteobacteria > Burkholderiales > Burkholderiaceae_D > Rugamonas > Rugamonas rivi. Next base: position 793,290 of record NZ_WWCK01000001.1, on the reverse strand, counting down.
TATCAGTGGAGCAAATCGCAAGGCAGCCGCGCCGAATACGCGCCTTGGCTGCCGACGGCCTTATTCTTTTTCGTTTGCTTGCAGGGTGCGTTTGGCGCGTGGACGGTGACCTTGAAACTGCAACCGGTGATCGTCACCATCCATTTGCTGCTGGGTATGGGCTTGCTGGCGTTGCTGGTATGGTACGGCGGCCGCCAGAACCATCTGCACGCGCCGCGCACCGTGGTCAGCGCCTCGCCGCCGGCCATGCGCAATATCCGCGTGCTGGCCGGCGTGGCGGCGGCGCTGCTGCTGGTGCAACTGGCTCTCGGCGGCTGGACCAGCACCAACTACGCGACCCTGGCCTGTACCGACTTCCCGCTGTGCGGTGGCAAGGCGATCCCGGAGATGGATTTTGAACACGGCTTCACCCTGTGGCGCGAGCTGGGCAAGACGGCGGCCGGCCACTACCTGCCGTTTTCGGCGCTGACCGCCATCCACTGGGTGCACCGCAACTTCGGCTTCATCGTGGCGCTGGTGTCGGGCTACGCGGCGTGGCGCGCCTGGGGCCATGACGTGCTGCATAACACCGCCCGCAACATCGCTTTGACGCTGGGTGCGCAGATCCTGACCGGTGTGGCGACCATCTACCTGAGCTTCCCGCTGACCATCGCCGTGCTGCATAACGCCGGGGCGGCGCTGCTGGTACTTTTGCTGACCATGTTAAACTACAAGGCTAAGTACCAGTACGACATTGCAAAAAAGGCAGCTTCGAGCGCTTCGCATCCTCCCACGTCGACGGTACGGCATTGATTTAAGTACCTCACATGACCACGCAAACCGTTAGCAGCAAATCTCAGAGCCGCGCCTCGCAATTTTGGGCGTTGACCAAACCCCGCGTCACCATGATGGCCGTGTTCTGCGCCGTCATCGGCATGTTCCTTGGCACCGCGGAAGGTTTGCCGAGTCTGTCGCTGGTGCTGTACGCGACGGTCGGTATCTGGCTGCTGACCGGTGCGGCGTTTGCTGTGAACTGCCTGGCCGAGCGCGAAATCGATGCGCGCATGGCGCGTACCGCGCGCCGTCCTATGGCGCTGGGGAATATTTCGGTCTCGCAGACCGTGGTGTTTGCGCTGGTGATCGGCGGCGCGGGCATGTGGGTGCTGTACACCTTGGTCAATCCGCTGACCATGTGGCTGACCTTTGTCACCTTCCTCGGTTACGCGATTATCTACACGATGTTCCTGAAACCGTCGACGCCGCAGAACATCGTGATCGGCGGCCTGTCGGGCGCGATGCCGCCGGCTTTGGGCTGGGCAGCGGTCGCCAATGACGTGCCGATGGAGGCATGGCTGCTGGTGCTGATCATCTTCGTCTGGACGCCGCCGCACTTCTGGGCGCTGGCGCTGTACCGCCGCGATGACTACGCCAAGTCCGGCCTGCCGATGCTGCCGGTCACGCACGGCATGAAATTCACCCAATTCCACGTCTGGCTGTACTCGATCGCCCTGGCCGCGACCACCTTGATGCCGTACGCGGTGCAAATGAGCGGCCTGATCTACCTGGTCAGCGCGATCATCCTGAACGCCGTGTTCCTGCGCCACGCCTGGAAAATCTACCGCCACTACACCGACCTGATCGCCCGCAAAGCCTTCGCCTGGTCGATCATCTATCTCGGCCTCCTGTTCCTCGCCCTGCTGGTCGATCACTACATCAAAATCTAAGCGGCTATACTCCGATTTTGTTTGCGAACGCATCTAGCCACAGCCGCTTCCAAGCTGAATCGGCTAGGTATTTTTCTCTGGTGGTAAAGACGGACCGTCCTTGTGCATTGGTACGGTAGGCTCGTAAGAAGCTGCCGCTTGTTTCAAGCAAGATGAGTACCGTTTCCAAGGGGATATTTGTTTCCCTGACTAGGCTGATCGGTGTGCGCCAAACGTATTTGGATTCGCGGATGGCGATGCGGATTTTTTCTTTCGCGTCCTGTTCGTCCATGACGGCCTCCTCTAGCGGTATCATGTTGCTTAGACTAAGTTCAAGCTCAACAAGTTCAACCGAAAGATCCATGCTGATGAAAAAAGTTCTCGCCTTTGCTTTGATTGCTGTTTCCCTGTTGGCCGGCTGCGGCGAGAAGAAGGGGGAGGCGCCGAAGGTGGCGTTTCAGAGTACCGACCTGACCGGCGCTTCGTTTGCCAAGGACTTTGCGCTCACCGACCATACCGGCAAACCGCGCACCATGGCTGACTTCAAGGGCAAGGTGGTGGTGATGTTCTTCGGCTATACCCAGTGCCCCGACGTGTGCCCAACCACCATGGCGGAAATGACCGAGGTGCTCAAGCAGCTCGGCCCGCAAGCCGACCAGGTGCAGGTGCTGTTCGTGACCGTCGATCCCGAGCGCGATACGCAGAAGCTGCTGGCCGAGTATGTCCCGGCCTTCGATAAGCGTTTCATCGGCCTGTATGGCACGCCGGAGCAGACCGCCGCCGTCGCCAAGGAGTTCAAGGTGATGTACAACAAGGTGCCGGGCAGCACCAAGGATGGCTACACGGTCGACCACACGGCCGCCAGCTACGTGTTCGACAAGGAAGGCAAGCTGCGCCTGCTGCTGCGCTCCGGCCAGGGCGTAGCGCCGGCCGTGCATGACCTCAAACTGTTGCTGGGCTGATCCCATGCAGCAGCGCTTCCAGCCCTTTACCCGCCTCGCCGCCATCATCCTGCTGGTGATCGGCTGCCTGATCGTGCTGCGGCCGTTCCTGGCCGCCATCCTGTTTGCCGCCGCCATTACCATCTCCAGCTGGCCGCTGTACCTGCGCCTGCTGGCGCGCTTGAAGCAGCGCCGCACCGTCGCCGCGCTGGTGATGAGCATCGGCCTGACGCTGCTTATCATCGTGCCGCTGACGCTGGTGACGTGGAATATCGCCGATAACGCCTCCGGCCTCTACGACCAAGTGAAGGCCGGTCTCGGCAGCGGCACGCTCGATCCGCCGGGCTGGCTGAAGGATATCCCGGTCGTCGGCGAGGCCGCCTACACCTACCTCGGCAAGCTGCTGCACAGCCGCGAGGAATTGCTCAACGCCGCCAAGAACATGCTGGAACCGGGCCGCCGCGTGCTGCTGGGCGGCGGCATGGTGCTGGGCAGCGGCGTAGCGCAGGTCAGCCTTGCGGTGTTCGTCAGCTTCTTCCTGTACCGCGATGGCCAAGCGATTTTGCAAGCGCTGGCCAGCGGCATGGACAAGCTGATCGGCGAGCAGAGTGTCAGCGTGGCCGACACCGTCAGCCGCACCGTGCGCGGCGTGATGTACGGCATTCTTGGCACCGCGCTGGCGCAGGCCGTGGTCGCGGCGGTGGGCTTCCTGATTGCCGGCGTGCCGGCGGTGGCGCTGCTGTCGGTCGCCACCTTCCTGTTCTCGCTGATTCCGGTCGGGCCGCCGCTGATCTGGGGCGGCGCTACTATCTGGCTGTTCAACCAGGGCAGCACCGGCTGGGCCATCTTCATGCTGGTATGGGGCATGTTCGTGATCAGCGGCGTCGACAACGTGGTCAAGCCGATGCTGATCTCGCGTGGCTCCAGCTTGCCGTTCATCCTGGTGCTGCTGGGCGTGATGGGCGGCGTGCTGGCGTTCGGCTTTGTCGGCCTGTTCATCGGCCCGACCCTGCTGGCGGTCGGCCTCGGCCTGCTGCGCAACTGGACTGCCGGCGCGGCTTAGAAGTTCAGCAGCCTGGCTGCCAGCTCAGCGTCGAGATGGCGCTCGAAGATGCGCTTGAGCGTGCCGTCTTCGCGCATGGCGCGGATGGCGTGGCTGAAGCGCGCCGCCAGCGCTTCGTCAACGTGCTGGCGCGACAGGATCAAGCCGCCGACCACCGCATCCTTGGGCGGCGCCCAGTCCATGATGCGGTAGTTGCCGGCCATCTGTTCCTGCTTGATCAGCGGATACCAGCCGGTGCTGATCGCCATCACTGCCTGCACGCGGCCCACCTTGAACAGGCGCAGCATGGCCTCGTAGTCGGGCGCTTCGTAGACGCGGCCCTGCGCGCGCAAGCGCTCCAGCCACGCATCGTAGACCTTGCCATGGCGGAAGGTCTTGATGACGCCGATCTTGATGCCGGGTGCGGCCAGGAAATCTTCCATGCTGCGGATGCTGGGGCTGACATCCTTGTTGAGCAACACGTAGTTACGCTCGGAGAGGTAGGGAATCACGCGGCCGAATTTCTCGCGCTCCGGGGTCGACATGGCCGACACCGACAAATCGATGCTGCCGCCGTTCAGGCCGGCCCAGATGCGCACGCGCGAGTCGGTGCTGGGATCGATGGTGCAGCCGAGGCGGCGCGCCACCTCGTCGACCACGTCCTTGTCGATGCCTGTCCAGCTGCCGTCGGCGGCCTTGTAATACAGCGCGCCGTATTCGTAGAACGCGCCGCGCAGATGGCCGCAAGGGGTATTGGTTTCGGCGGCGGCCGTGCCGCTCAACGCAAGCAGGGCGCCACACAGAATAAGCCGGACTAGCATGTCTCCTCCGTGGCGCTGCTGGGGCGCCGGTCAATCCTGGTCGGCGTTGTCCTCGGTATCGTCTTTCGGGATCACCTTGACCAGCAGGATGCGCGGACCGTTCATTTTCTTGGCGACGATGTCAAAACTGCGGAAGCTGATGCGTTGGCCCTGTTTCGGGATGTCGCCCAGTTTCAGCATAATCAGGCCGCCCACCGATTCTACCTCTTCCAGCCCCAGTTCTTCATTTTCGATGTCGATGCCGAGCGTGCGTTCGAGCGAGAAGATCGGCAGGCTGGCCTTGCCGATCAGGGTGCCGTCCGGCTGCTTGAGCCAGTCGTTTTCGTTGAGGCGGAATTCGTCGTGGATTTCGCCGACCATGGCGCCGAGCAGATTGTCGAGCGTGATGAAGCCGACCGGGCGCTTGCCCTTTTCGCCGATCAGCGCAAAGTGCGGCGCGCCGTCGCGGAAGCGGCGGAACTGTTCCAGCGCCGGGGTGCGGGCCGAAATCGTCTCGACCGGGCGCAGGAACGGCACCAGGTCGGTAATCGGCTTGCCGGACTGCATGGCAAAGAACAAATCCTTCAAGTGCACCACGCCCAGCACGGTATCGCCATCCTTGTCGTAGTAAGGATAGCGGCTGAAGCGGTTGCGCAGCATGGTGTCGAGGTTGTCGTTGAGCGAGCGGGTGGCGTGCAGGCTGATCACCTCGTTAATCGGGCGCATCAGGTCGGACACCGACAGATCGCTGAAGTCCAGCGAGTGGGCCAGGATGTTGCGCTCGTCCTGGTTGAATTTTTCGCCGGGCTGGCTGGTGCGCAGGATCAGCTTGAGCTCATCCACCGAGTAGTGGCTGTCGTGGCCGCCCTTGCCGGACAAGCCGGCCAGGCCCAGCACCATGTTGGCGCTGGCGTTGAGCAGGTAGATGAACGGGTACATGGCCCAGTAGAAAGCGTACAGCGGCAGCGCGGCCCACAGGCCGACCGCTTCCGGCATGCGGATCGCCAGCGACTTCGGCGCCAGCTCGCCCACCACAATGTGCAGGAACGAGATCACGCCAAACGCGAACACGAAGGCGATGCCGTGCACCAGCTCGGGCGAGGTGATGCCGATGAAAGTCAGCAGCGGTTCCAGCAGGCTGGCGAAGGCCGGCTCGCCAACCCAGCCCAGGCCCAGCGAGGCCAGCGTAATGCCCAGCTGGCAAGCGGACAGATACGCGTCCAGCTCGCCGTGTACTTTGCCGAGGATGCGCCCCTTGAGTCCCTGTGTTTTAGCGATCGCGCGCACCCGCGTTTTTCGCAATGTGACGATACCGAATTCGGCAGCGACGAAGAAACCGTTCAAAGCAACCAAGAAGATAGCGAGAACGACAAGCAGGAAGTTTTGCATAGGGGCCGAGCGGCGTTTTACGTAGTTGAAACCTGCATCTTAAACGATTTAAGTTGCAAACAGGCCGGAGTGCACTTCATTCAGGATAGCTTCGATGGCCGGGTGGGTGATTTTGCGGGCGTTGGAGATGGCGTAGAAGTGTTCGCGCAACTCGGGCGCATCGCCGACCAGCACGGCGCCGAATTGGTCTTCGATGTCTTGCGCCAAGGCCGACGGCGCGAAGAATAAGCCCAGGCCGTTGCGGCCGAAGGTGTTGAGCATGGCGTTGTCCTCAAACTCGCCGACGATCTCCGGCCGCACTTGATGCCGCACCAGCCACGCGTCGATGCGGCCACGCAGCGCGTTGTTGCGGGTCGGCACCAGCAACGGTGCGCCGTCCAGGCTGGCCGGGAAGTTGCGGCGGTATTTGCGCGCCAGCTTCGGTGTGCCGAATAGTTTCATATCGCTTTCGCCGAGCAAATGGCTGAATACTTTCAGACTGCCGCCTGCGCGCACGGTGCGGTCGGTCAGCACCACGTCCAGCTTGCCCAAGGCCAGTTCGGCCAGCAGATTTTCAAATTCGTCTTCCATGCAGACCAGCCGCACTTGCGTGTCCATGGTTTGCGTCGCTTGCAGCAGGCGGTAGGCAATCAGCTTGGGCAGCGAGTCGGAGATGCCGACGGTGAGGCGCATCTTGCCGGTGTCGGCTTCTTCCAAGGCATCTTGCAACTGGTCGCCCAGCAGGAAGATTTGGTCGCAATAGTTGAGCGCCATGCGGCCCGCCTCGGTCGGCACCAGGCGCCGTCCCTGCGGCTCCAGCAGCTGCTTGCCGATCGATTGTTCCAGCGACGCCAGCTGCATGCTGATGGTTTGCACGGCCAGTCCCAGCTTCTCTGCCGCACGCGTGACGCCGCCTTCTTTCGCCACCATCCAAAAGAAATACAAGTGTCTGAAATTCAATCCGCTGGTTTTCATGGTTCTGCTTTTTCGAAGTAATACTTCAATTATCTTCTATTTTTTAAAGTGCCGGTTTTCTTTACACTGCGTCGATCGACTAATAACTATGAGAGAAAACGATGAAGCATTTCAGAATTTCTTTCCTCGTCAGCTTTATCTGCTTAGGGTTGGCAGGCTGGTGGGGCTATGAACTAGCAGGCTGGGGCGGCGCGCTGTCCGCGTTCGGTATTGCGCTGATTCTTGCCGCGATGGAAGTCTCGCTTTCGTTCGACAACGCGGTGGTGAATGCCTCCGTGCTGAAGACTTGGGATGAGTATTGGCAGAAGCTGTTCCTCGGCGTCGGCATCATTATCGCGGTGTTCGGTATGCGCCTGGTGTTCCCGCTGGTGATTGTGGCGGTGGCTGCCGACATGAGCATCGTTGATGTCTGGACGCTGGCACTGAATGATCCGAAAACGTATTCGACGCACCTGACCAATCACCACGCTGAAGTGGCGGCATTCGGCGGCATGTTCCTGCTGCTGGTGTTCCTGAACTTCTTGCTGGACTCGGAAAAGGAAACGCACTGGCTCGGTAACTTCGAGAAGAAACTCGGCTCGCTAGGCAAGGTCTCTTCGATCTCGGTAATGATTTCCATCGGCGTGCTGCTCGGCTGTATGGGCCTGGTGGAAGAAGGCCAGAAGCTGGTGGTACTGATTTCCGGTCTGTGGGGCATCCTGATTTACGTCGGTGTCGACGGCATCAGCAGCCTGCTGGAGAAGGAAGAAGAAGGCGGCGGCAACGTCGGCGACATGGTGAAGCGCGGCGGTATCGGCGGCTTCCTGTACCTCGAAGTGCTCGATGCTTCGTTCAGCTTCGACGGCGTGATCGGCGCGTTTGCGATTACCACCGACGTCGTGATCATCATGCTGGGCCTGGCGATCGGCGCGATGTTTGTCCGCTCGATGACGATTTATTTGGTGAAGAAGGGCACGCTGGACAAGTTCCTGTACCTCGAACACGGCGCCCACTACGCGATCGGTATCCTGGCCGCGATTATGTTGGCAAGCATGAAGTTCCATGTGCCTGAGATCTTCACCGGCTTGATTGGTGTGGCGTTTATCGCGGCATCGGTGTGGTCTTCGATCCGCCACCGCCGCCAGCAAGAAACTCTCGCCGTCACGGCGTAAAGCATACGGCGGGCCGTTCATTACGGACAACGGCTCGCCGCCCAGCAGTACCTAGTCCGGTTTTCATTTTAGGAGTATCACAAATGGCAATCAGTCTGCAAAAAGGCGGTAACGTTAATCTGAGCAAGGAAGCTCCTGGCTTGAGCAAGATCGTGGTCGGTCTCGGTTGGGACGCACGCTCCACCGACGGCAGCCCATTCGACCTGGACGGCTCGGCCTTCCTGTTGAAAGTCGATGGCAAGGTGCGCAATGACCTCGACTTCATCTTCTACAACAACCTGAAATCGTCCGACCAGTCGGTAGCCCACTCGGGCGACAACCGCACCGGCGCCGGCGATGGCGACGACGAAACCGTCACCATCGATCTGGCCAAGGTGCCGGCCGATGTGGAACGCATCGCAATCTGCGCCACCATCCACGAGGGCGATGCACGCCGCCAGAACTTCGGCATGGTGCAGAAGGCTTTCATCCGCACGGTCAACGCCGGCAATAATTCGGAAATCGCCCGCTACGACCTGTCGGAAGACAGCTCGACCGAGTCGGCCATGATTTTCGGCGAGGTGTATCGCAACGGCGGCGATTGGAAGTTCAAGGCCGTCGGCCAGGGCTTTAAAGGCGGCCTCGGCCCGCTGGCCGGCTCGTTCGGCGTCGGCGTTTAATTCACACGGAAAGGACTCGTAATCATGCCTGTATTTTCGATCACTGGTGACGTCGATCCCTTCCTGCATGTCTCGATGCGGCAGGGGGAAAAAATCTACTGCGAATCGGACGCGATGGTGATGATGGAAGCCGCGCTCGATTTGAAGGGCAAGATCACCGGCGGCATCGGCGCTGCCATCATGCGCCGCTTTGCCAACGGCGAGTCCTTCTTCCAGCAGCACATCGAGGCGGTGCGCGGCGACGGCGATTGCCTGCTGGCGCCAACCCTGCCCGGTGCGATGCAGATTCTGGACGTCGGCAACCAGCAGTACATGCTGAGCGACGGCGCGTTTGTCGCCGCCACCTCCAGCGTTGAACTGAAGGTGCGCACGCAAAGCGTCGGCAATGCGCTGTTCGCGCAAAGCGGCGGCTTCTTCATCACCGAGACCAGCGGTGTGGGCCAGGTGGCGGTGTCCGGCTTCGGCGGGATCTCGCAACTGGAAGTGGAGCCGGGCCGCGACATCATTATCGATAACTCGCACGTGGTGGCATGGGATAGCGCGCTGCGCTACGAAATCTCGGTGACCACGGGCGGCAACAGCGGATTCCTCAGCAACCTGGTGAATAGCCAGACCAGCGGCGAGGGCATGGTGCTGCGTTTCTCGGGCAAGGGCAAAGTCCTGATCTGCTCGCGCAACAGCACTTCGTTCCAAGCCTGGCTGCTGCGTCAATCCGCGCAATAAGGAGCAACTATGTCAGTCAATTTGAGCAAGGGCCAGAAGATCTCGCTGGACAAGGAAGCCGGCGGCACGCTGGGCCGCGTGACCATGGGCCTGGGCTGGGACGCCATCAAGACCAAGGGCTTCCTTGGCTTTGGCGCCAAGACCGAAGCAGTCGACCTGGACGCCTCGTGCGTGCTGTTCGATGAAGGCCATCGTCCGGTGGACGTGATTTTCTTCCGCCAGCTGAAGAGCAAGGACGGCAGCGTAGTCCACACCGGCGACAACCGCACCGGCGCCGGCGATGGCGACGATGAGCAAATCAACGTCGATCTGAACGCCGTGCCATCGAATATCAAGAGCCTGGTATTCACGGTGAACAGCTTCACCGGCCAGACTTTCGCGCAGGTGGAGAATGCATATTGCCGTTTGCTGGATGCGGCCAGCGGCAAGGAAGTGGCGCGCTTTAACCTGTCGGTGCAAGGGCCGCACTCGGCGCAGATTATGGCCAAGCTGTATCGCCACAACGGCGAGTGGAAAATGCACGCCATCGGCGAGAACGGCAACGGCCGTACTTTCGATGATCTGCTGCCGCAGATTGCCGTGCACTTATAAATAACGATTTCGGCTGTGTGTCTTTTAGCGGAGTACTGTACCGGCAGTACTCCGCTTTTTTTCGTCAGAACGAGTGGCGAATGCCGAGGCTGACCATGGTGGTGCGGGCGTCGATATTCTGGCCGGCGCCCGAGAACAGCGGCACTTCCTGCGTGCCCAGCGGGATCAGGATAGCGCCAGGGCCGCCAGCCAGCGGCAGCGGGGTAGCGCTGCTGACCACGGTGTTGCCGCGTTTATCCTTGATGCCGCCCGCGCGCAGGTAGATGGCGGTGCGCTTGGAGAAGTTGTAGTCCGCGCCCAGCATCAGGCCGCGATCCTTGCCCTTGGTGTAGTTGGTGAAGTAGGTGTTCAGGAACACCGCCGTCAGGTCGAACGCGCCGACCGGATGTTTGAGGGTAGCAGTCCAGGTACGCACTTCAGGATCGGTATTGCCGCGCAGCGTGAACTGGGCGTTGTGGCCCGCCACCGCGATCGAGGTGCCGACACCAGGGAAGGTGTATTTGGCCGCCGCCATGAACGAGGTGAAGTGCTCGCCGTAGAACAGCGGCACCAGCGTGGTGCCCGACACCACGCCGATCGGCACGTTGTCGAAGTTGTTGCGGTGGTAGGACGCCAGCGCCACCAGGTCGTCGGTGCGGTAGGCCAGCATGGCGCCGGTAGTTTTGCCGCGGCCGCTGGCGGTTTCTGCACCGGCCGTCAAGCCGCCGACGATCTGGCCAGTGGTGCCGGTTGCAACCGGGGTCGACGAAGTGGCCACCGAGCGCGCTGCGCTGATGCCGCTGCCGATGCCGGAGTTAGTCGCGTAGGACAGGATGGCAGTCCATGGGCCTTTCTTGATCGCGTAGCTGATCTGATTGTCCTGCCACGTTTGCACGGTGTTGACCACCAGGCCGGCGCCGAACAAGTCGGTCGAGCCCAGCGCTTCCGGCGTGACCAGGTAGTAGGAGATCAGCATCGGGCTGGCCTGGCGGCCCAGTTTGACTTCGCCAACCGGCGTGGTCAGGCCGACGTAGGCTTGGCGGCCGAACAGGCGGTTGTCGTTGGCGAGGCCGCCGTTATCGATGGTGACGCCGCCTTCCAGCACGAACAGGCCGCGATAGCCGCCGCCCAGGTCTTCTACGCCTTTGAAACCGATATTGCTCTGGCGCGTGTGCGACGGGGTCAGGCGGGTGGAAATGGTGGCAGGTGCAGCGATGCGGTTCGGCACCGGCGTGGTGCCGCTGACGCCGAACACCGTGCCCTGCACATTGCCTTCGCCTTTGTCGACGCGGTCGAGGCCGACGTCCAGGGTACCGTACATGGTGACGGAGGATTGCGCGGCAGCATGGCCCGAAAGTAAAGCAAGCGCGGACAGGCACGCTGCATAGGCGGCAGTTCTCTTCATGTGGTTGTCTCCATTGTTGTGTTGTGTTTGTAGCTAGACTCTATAGCAGTGCCGTAGAATTAGCACGTATGTTCGCTTCGGAGCGTGGTTTGAAAAACACACTTAACAATCTGAACCCACGCAGCCGCTCGATTGCCCTGCTGGTGGCGGGCGCTTTTTTCATGGAGAATCTGGACGGCACGGTCATCACGACGGCGGTGCCGGACATCGCACAGACCTTTGGTGTAGCGCCGCTGGCGCTCAATATCGGCGTCAGCGCCTACCTGCTGACGCTGGGCGTATTCATTCCGATCAGCGGCTGGGTGGCGGAGCGCTTCGGCGCGCGCCGCGTGTTTGCGGCGGCGCTGGCGATCTTCACGCTGGCTTCGGTACTGTGCGGCATGGCCAATAGCTTGACTGAGTTTGTGTGGCTGCGCGTGCTGCAAGGCGCGGGCGGGGCGATGATGGTGCCGGTCGGCCGGCTCGTAGTGCTCAACAACACGCCCAAGGAAAAACTGATCGCGGTGATCGCCACGCTGACCTGGCCGGCCTTGGTGGCGCCGGTGCTGGGCCCGCCGGTGGGCGGTTTCATCACCAGCTATGCATCGTGGCGCTGGATTTTTTATCTGAACCTGCCGCTGGGCGTGATCGCGCTGGCGCTGGCGTGGTGGCTGATTCCCGACAAGCGCGCAGCCGAGCCGCGTCCATTCGATTTGCCCGGCTTCCTGCTCAGCGCTAGCGCCTTGCTGTTGCTGACGTGGGGCGCGGAAGTGGTCGGCGGCCAGAACCCGGATTGGAACGAGGCCGGTGCTTGCCTCGTGATCGGCGCGCTGCTGCTGGCCGTGCTGGGCTGGCACTTGAAGCGCGCCAGGCATCCGCTGATCGACCTGTCCTCGTTTGCGATTCCCACCTTTGCCATCACCATCGTCGGCGGCTCGCTCTTCCGCATGGCAATCGGCGCTGTGCCGTTCCTGCTGCCGCTGATGTTTCAGCTCGGCTTTGGCCTCGACGCTTTCCATTCCGGCCTGCTGGTGATTGCCGTCTTCGCCGGCAACCTGATGATGAAGCCGGCCACCACGCCGATCTTGCGCCGCTTCGGCTTCAAGCCGGTGATCCTCGTGAACGGCCTTGCCAACGTCAGCGCGCTGGCCGCCTGCGCCTTGCTGACGCCGGCCACGCCGGTATGGCTGACCGCCGCCGTGCTGTTCGTCGGCGGCCTGACGCGCTCGATGCAGTTCAGCGCCTTGAACACCATCGCCTTTGCCGATGTGCCGCAGCCGCGCATGGCCGCCGCCAACACCTTGTTCAGCACCGCCTTCCAGGTCGCGCTCGGCCTCGGCGTGGCGTTGGGCGCGACCGGCGTGCGCCTCGGCCACTGGAGCGCGCAGCAGTTTGGCATCGCCGATTGGCCGGCCATCGATTACCGCCTGGCCTTCCTGCTGGTGGCCTTGGTGAGCCTGCTTGGACTCATCGATGCCTTGCGTCTGGATAGTAATGCCGGTCACGGGCTATAATATTTCCATGGAAAAATTAAAAGACTTCTCGCAGATCGTGGATCAAGCCGCGCGTGGCGAGCTGGTCTTTCCCACCAGCGTGAATGCGGCGCTGCGCCTGCAATTGGCGCTGGCCGATCCCGATTGCGACATGGAAGACGTGATCCGCAAGGTGCTGGGCGAGCCGCTGCTGGCGGCGCGCACCGTGGCGCTGGCCAATGCGGCGGTGTTCAACCGCAGCGGCACGCCGGTCACCAGCGTGCGGGCGGCGGTGCAGCGGGTCGGCTTCCGCAATCTGTACACCATGGCGGCGGCGATGGTGGTGCGCCAGTTCGGCGCGCGCATCCGCGACGATCACTTGCGCCGCCAGGCTGACCAGCTGTGGCGCCACACGGCGCACACGGCGGCGCTGGCCCACGTGATCGGCCGCAAGCTGACTTCCACCGATCCTGATACCGCGCTGTTTGCCGGCATCGTGCACGAGGCCGGCGGTTTCTATCTGCTGTCGCGCGCCGACGAAATCCCCGGCCTGCTCGACGATCCAGCCGAGTGGATGGGCGCGGCGCAGGAAATCATCTCGCGCGAGATGATGAAGAAGATGGCCATCCCCGAGCCGGTCAGCCAGGCCATCGTTTCGCTGCGCGGCGCCACGCTGACGCCGCCACCGCTGGGCCTGCGCGACACCTTGCTGCTGGCCAAGCGGCTGTCGCCGGTGCCGTCGCCGCTGGCGGCAGGGCAGGGCCATCCATCGCTGAATGGCTTCGTGGAAGACAACGCGCTGCTCGACCAGATCCTGCTGGAATCCGCCGACGAGGCCGCCTCCATGAGCGCTGCGCTTCTGGTGTAAGCACACTAATCTGTGGCAAAAATGATGTTGAATACACACTAGAGGCCCAACCTCTGGCAAACTGCGCATCGCTTTATGCAGCAATGCGTGTATCCTAATAGTCGTCATACAACAGCAAAACCGCCATGAATCAGATCGCCACACCGGCCGCCGTATCCCCCGTACCGCCCAAGAAGAAGCACCGCAACCTCGCGCAGGGCGTGGTGGAGGGCTTCACCAACAGCATCCAGGCCGGCACGCTGAAACCGGGCGAAAAACTGCCGACCGAGTCCGTCATCATGGAAATGCACGGCGTCAGCCGCACCGTGGTGCGCGAGGCGATCTCGCATCTGCAAGCTGCCGGGCTGGTGCAGACGCGCCACGGCATCGGCACCTTTGTGCTTGAGCCGCAGCCGTCGAATATTTTCTCGTCCGACACCATCCGTACCATCGGCGACGTGCTGGCGATCCTCGAGCTGCGCATCAGCCTGGAAACCGAGGCGGCATGGCTGGCCGCTACCCGCCGCACCGACGAGCAGGTCGAGCTGATGGACGCGGCGCTCAAGCGCATCGTCGCTTCGCAAAACCGTCCGGGGGCAGTGGAGTCGGACAAAGCCTTCCACTTGCTGATCGCGCAGGCCACCGGCAACCGCTATTTCGTCGATATCTTGAGCGACCTCGGCAACACCATCATCCCGCGCGCGCGCCTCGACTCAGCGCAACTGGCGCACGATGACCCGATCGCCTATCAGGAGCGCGTCAACCGCGAGCATGACGATATTTACAACGCCATCCTGCGCAAGGACGCCGAAGCGGCCCGCGCCGCCATGCGCACCCACCTGAGCAACAGCCGTGAACGCCTGCGCCGTGCCCAGCAAGAGGTCGGCGCGCCGCAGTAACACTTCTGCAACGCCTGGGCAGGCGATTTGACGGGAAACGTGAAATCGCTTGCTTCCATTTAGATCTAGTTGTACGATGTCATACAACAAGGCGCAAGAGCGTCCATCCCTCATCCTCACACCAGACGTCAACATTGGAGACTGTAATGCAACCGAATGACCTGAAAAAAATCCTTTCCTCCGGCCTGCTGTCGTTCCCGGTCACCGACTTTGACGCCGAAGGCAACTTCCGCAAGTCGACCTACATTGAACGTCTGGAATGGCTGGCTCCGTACGGCGCCAGCGCACTGTTCGCCGCCGGCGGCACCGGCGAGTTCTTCTCGCTGACCCCGCAAGAGTACCCAGAAATCATCAAGACCGCGGTTGATACCTGCCGCGGCCAAGTGCCGATCCTGGCCGGCGTCGGCGGCCCGACCCGCGTGGCTGCTGCCTACGCCAAGGAAGCCGAAAAAGCCGGCGCGCAAGGCCTGCTGCTGCTGCCGCATTACCTGACCGAAGCGTCGCAAGACGGCCTGATCGAACACGTTGCAGAGGTTTGCAAGGCCACCAACCTCGGCGTGGTGGTGTACAACCGCGCCAACTGCCGCCTGAGCCCAACCTCGCTGGCGATCCTGGCCGACCGTTGCCCGAACCTGATCGGCTTCAAGGACGGTATCGGCGACATCGAACTGATGGTCTCGATCTGGCGCAAAATGGGCGACCGCTTCAGCTACCTCGGCGGCTTGCCGACCGCCGAAGTGTACGCCGCCGCGTACAAGGCACTGGGCACCCCGGTGTACTCGTCGGCCGTGTTCAACTTCATGCCGAAACTGGCGATGGACTTCTACCACGCTGTCGCATCGGACAACCACGCCGAACAGAACCGCATGATCGACGAATTCTTCCTGCCGTACCTGGAGATTCGCAACCGCAAAGCAG
The DNA here is from genome assembly GCF_009857435.1 of Duganella rivi. Lineage (GTDB taxonomy): Bacteria > Pseudomonadota > Gammaproteobacteria > Burkholderiales > Burkholderiaceae_D > Rugamonas > Rugamonas rivi. Next base: position 777,859 of record NZ_WWCK01000001.1, on the reverse strand, counting down.
GCTACGCCGTGTCGATCGTCAAGGCCGGCGCCAAGCTGGCCGGCCACGACGCCGGCCCAGTGCGCGCACCGTTGACCGACCTGACCGCCGAAGAAACGGATATGCTGCACAAACTGATGCTCAAGCAGGGCGCCCAATAATCGGTTAAGCTATTAGTTGAATCGAAAAACAAATTCAAGCGCGGCTCGTCCGCGCTTTTCACACATACGGAGCCAAAAATGCAAGTAGCAGGAGAAATGATTATTGGCCGCAGCGCGGTCTACGGTAAAGAAGGTTCGATGAAAGCAGTCGATCCGTCGCGCAATGTGGAAATCGAACCAGCGTTCGGTTTGGCCGGCGCTGCTGACCTGCAACGCGCTGTGGAACTGGCTAACGCCGCGTTCGACGTGTACCGCGAAACCAGCCTGGAAGTGCGCGCCAAGTTCCTCGAAACCATCGCTGACCGCATCATGGATCTGGGCCCGACCCTGATCGAACGCGCAATGCAGGAAACCGGCCTGCCGCAAGCCCGCCTGGAAGGCGAGCGCGGCCGTACCTGCAACCAGCTGCGCCTGTTCGCAAAGGTCGTGCGCGATGGCCGCTTCCAGACCGCGACGCTCGATAGCGCGCTGCCGGATCGCGCACCTGCGCCGCGTCCTGACCTGCGTCTGCGCAAAATCGGCCTCGGCCCTGTCGCCGTGTTCGGCGCATCGAACTTCCCGCTGGCGTTCTCGGTAGCCGGCGGCGATACCGCCTCGGCACTGGCTGCCGGCTGCCCGGTCATTGTGAAAGCGCACTCGGCCCACCTGGGCACTTCGGAACTGGTGGGCAAGGCCGTAGCGCAAGCTGCTGCCGAATCGAATATGCCTGAAGGCGTGTTCTCGATGCTGATCGGCTCGGGCCAGACCATCGGCCAGAACCTGGTGGCGCATCCGTTCATCAAGGCGGTAGGCTTCACCGGCTCGCGCGCCGGCGGCATTTCGCTGATGCACACCGCTGCTGCACGTAAAGAACCGATCCCTGTGTATGCAGAGATGAGCTCGATCAACCCTGTGTTCCTGCTGCCGGGCGCGCTGGACAATCCTAAACTGCCGCAAGCGTTTGCCGATTCGCTGACCCTGGGCTCGGGCCAGTTCTGCACCAACCCAGGCCTGCTGATCGCGCTGAAGTCGGACAAGCTGCAAGCCTTCGTGGCCGCCGCTGCCGGCACCATCGGCGCCAAGCCAGCCACCACCATGCTGACCCCTGGCATCCACAAAGCCTACAACGGCGGCGTGAAAGGCCTGGCAGCGGTGGAAGGCGTGCAGCAAGTTGCTGCCGGCCAGACCAACGATCTGCCATGCGGCGCGCAAGCGTTCCTGTACCAGGTTGACGCCAAGCGCTTCCTGGCCGACCCGGCGCTGGAAGGCGAAATCTTTGGCCCAACCTCGCTGCTGGTGGTCGCCGAAGACGAAGCGGAACTGCTGGCTGTTGCCGAGCACCTGGAAGGCCAGCTGACCGGCGCCGTGCACGCAACCGCCGACGACAAGGCGCTGGCGACCAAGTTGCTGCCGATCCTGGAGCGTAAAGTGGGCCGTATCCTGTTCAACGGTTTCGGCACCGGCGTGGAAGTGGCGCACGCCATGGTTCACGGCGGCCCGTTCCCTTCGACCTCGGACAGCCGCAGCACCTCGGTGGGCGCGTCGGCGATCGACCGCTTCCTGCGTCCAGTGTCGTATCAAGACGTGCCTGCGTACCTGCTGCCTGAATCGCTGGCAGACGCCAATCCACAGAACATTCCGCGCGTGGTGAACGGCGACCTGGTATGGAACGGGTAAGCGGCGTTAGCTGCACGGTGGGCGAAAGCCCGACGTGGAGCGCGGCCGAAGGCGCCTGGTACTGGGTCGATATCCCGGCCAGGCGCGTGTGGCGCATGGACGGCTCGACCGGCGCGGCGCGCTATTGGGACAACGCCGAGATGGTCGCCTGCGTGGCGGCCAAGGCCGGCGGCGGCCTGATTGCGGGCATGGAGAGCGGCATCTTCAGCTTGTCGCTGGGCGCTGAGCAGACCGCAGCGGCGCTCAAGCTTGCGACGCCGGCTGCCGGCTTGGGCGAGGGCATGCGCTTCAACGACGGACGTTGCGATCGTCAAGGACGCTTCTGGGCCGGCACCATGTTCATGGACATGAGCGCGGCGCGCGCGGTGGGCCAGCTGTATCGCTACGATGCGGCGCGCGGCATCTCGGCGCCGTTCGTGTCGGAGCTGCTGACGCAGAACGGCACGGCGTTCTCGCCGGATGGCCGCACCATGTACCTGTCGGATTCGCATCCGCAACGGCGCATGGTGTGGGCGTTCGATTACGACATCGCTGATGGTGTGCCGAGTAATCGCCGCGTGTTTGCCGATATGACGAAGGAAGCGGGCCGTCCTGACGGCGCCGCGGTCGATGCCGATGGCTGCTACTGGATCTGCGCTAATGACGGCGGCTACCTCCTGCGCTATACGCCGGAAGGCAAAGTGGATCGCCGCGTCGAGGTGCCGATGCTGAAGCCATCCATGTGCGCGTTCGGCGGCAAGGATCTGGACACGCTGCTGGTCACCTCCATCGTCTCCGGCAAGCCGGAAGATGCAGAGTGGGGCGGTTCGGTGGTACTGCTGCGGCCTGGCGTTAAAGGCGTGGCTGAAACGCTGTTTGGAGCGTGATGATGGGGCGGATACTTCAACGGTGTCTGCCCTTTTTGTTTGCGGCCTTGCTGGCCGCTTGCAGTACTGCGCCGGTGCAGTATCAAAATCCGGTTATCCACGCTGACTATTCCGATCCCGATGCGATCCGCGTCGGCGATATGTATTACCTGGTTTCCTCAAGTTTTAACAGTGCGCCCGGCTTGCCGCTGTTGCAGTCGCCGGATCTCGTCAACTGGACGCTGGTTGGCCACGCCTTGCAGCAGCAGGTGCCGCTCGATGTTTTCGCCAAGCCGCAGCATGGCAAGGGCGTGTGGGCGCCGTGCCTGCGCTACCACGACGGCAAATTCTGGATCTTCTATCCCGATCCTGATTTCGGTATCTACGTGATGACGGCGAAAGACTTCGCCGGCCCGTGGAGCGCGCCGCATTTGCTGGTCGGCGGCAAAGGACTGATCGATCCGACGCCGCTGTGGGACGATGATGGTCAAGCCTATTTGCTGCATGCGTGGGCCAGGAGCCGCGCCGGTTTCGCCAACGTGCTGACCTTGCGCCGCATGGCGCCGGACGCCAGCCGTCTTTTGGATGATGCGGGCAAGATCATCATCGACGGCAACAAGCTGCCCAAGTACACCACGCTGGAAGGGCCGAAGTTCTACAAGCGCGATGGCTACTACTACGTGTTTGCACCGGCGGGCGGTGTGGAATTTGGCTGGCAGTCGGCGTTCCGTTCGCGCAGCATCGACGGGCCGTATGAAGATCGCATCGTACTGGCGCAGGGCAGCTCGCCGGTGAACGGCCCACACCAAGGCGCGTGGGTGCAGACGCCGCAAGGCGAAGACTGGTTCATCCACTTTCAAGACAAGCGTGCCTATGGCCGCATAGTGCATTTGCAGCCGATGATCTGGCGCGATGGCTGGCCGTTGATCGGTGAGGACGTTGGCGGGGCTGCGGGACAGCCAGTGGCGCGTTATCGCATGCCGGTTTCTGGCCACGCCAAGGCTGCGCCGCCGACCAGCGACGAATTCAATGGTTCTAAACTTGGCTTGCAATGGCAGTGGAATGCGAACTGGCAGCCGTCGTGGTACGCGCTGGGTGACGGCAAGCTGCGTTTGTTCTCGCAATCGCGCACTGGCAACCTGTGGGATGTGCCTTCGCTGCTGCTGCAAAAACTGCCGGCCGAAACCTTTACCGTGACGACCAAGCTGGATGCGGGCGGTTTGTCAGATGGCGGCGTCGCGGGACTCGTGATGTACGGCTCCGACTACATCTGGCTAGGCACGCGCCGCAACGACGGCAGAACCCAGCTGGCGCTGGTCAGCTGCTATAAAGCCGACGCCAACTGCCACGAACAGCAGGAGGCGGGCGTGGATCTGCCATCCCCGCAAGTCTGGCTGCGCATGCAGGTAATCGCCGGCGGCGTAACGCAATTCTCATACAGCGCAGACGGCGTTAAATACACACCAATCGGCGCCCAATTCACCGCCAAAATGGGCCGCTGGGTCGGCGCCCAAATGGGCCTCTTCAGCTCAGGCGTCGGCGGCCACGCCGACATCGACTACTTCCGCGTCGCCCCGTAGTTACTGCTTCTTCAAGGTCATCTTGAATTGGGTAACCCATTTGTCTTTGACGTACATTTCGCTGAAGGCTTCGTACGAGTCGGTGCTCACTGTCCATTTGACACGGTAGGGGAGGGTGAGGCCGTTGGCGATGTAGTTCGTTTCGGGGAATTCGAGGCCGTCGGTGGCGGGCTTCATGGTGCCGCGGCTGTAGCCGCCGCTGTTTTCCACGTAGAGATAGGACACGACCTTAGCTGACCAGTCGTAGTAGTAAATCGTCTCGCCCACGTAGTCGGGCTTGCCCGGCGTGCGCACGGTGTGCACATCGCGCAGGGAGTGTCCATCCTGTGCCCATTGGAAGCAATGCTCGTCGGTTTGCTTCGAGCCGGGAAACTCGCCTTTCCAGCAATGGCCCGCCAGGAATGCCATTGGCTTCAATGCTTCGGCAGGTGCAGCTTGCACGGCGATGGAGGACAGCAGCAATGGCAGCAGCGGTAGCGTGAGCAGTGGACGCATGGCAGATCTCCCGGTAAAAGTCCGGCCAGTATATGCCAAGGCCCACGCCATGCGGTTGCGCCGATGCGACGCTTGCTTACACCGATAAAGTCGTGTTGTGCACCTTGTCGCCGATGGTGACGTTCTTTAGCGTGAGGTTCTTCACGTTGTAGAGGAACCATGGCGCTGCGGTGTTCACCGGCGTGCCGAAATCGCAATCGCTGATCGACACGTTCGTGACCGGGAACACCGGCGGCATCGGCCCCGGGCCATTGTAGTCCGACGCCACCGGCCCCAGGATCACAATCGCCTGGAAGCACGACGCGGTCTTGCCGTCCTTGGTGACGTTGCCTGCCTTGATGTTGGAGATCTGGATGTTATCGACCATCGGTGGGCGCGTGCGCACGTTGTCGCTGATCGGCGTGTAGTCGCAATCGAAGGTGACGATGGCGCCGGCCGCAGTCGCCACGGTCTTCGACTGAATCGGAGACCCCGGCAGCGATGCGTAGAACGACGGCGAAATCTGCACGCCGTTTGGCACCGTGCAATCACGCACGTAGAAATTGCGCAGGTAGCCGCCGCGATTCAAATTGGTCTTCATGCGAATCGCCGTGTTGAGCGGATTGGTTTTCCAGTTGGCGTTTTCAAATACCAGCTTTTGCGCGTACACGTTCTGGATACCGCCCGCCATCTCGCTGCCCAAGGTCACGCCCCCATGGCCGCTGTGCATGATGCAGTTCTGGATGACGATGTTCTGCGATGGGCCGTACTGCGTATCCAAATCCTTGCCGGCTTTGATGGCGATGCAGTCGTCACCGGTATCAAAGGTGCAGCCTTCCACCAGCACGTGATCGCACGCTTCAGGGTCGAAGCCGTCGCTATTTGGGCCGTGGCTGTGCATCTCCACATTGCGGATCACCAGATTGCGGCAGTGGACTGGATGGTGCTGCCAGAACGGCGTGTTCTGCACGCGGTAGCCTTGCAGCAGCACGTTGGTGCAGCCGATCAGCTGGATCATCGGCGCGCGCAGATAATGGCCGATGCCGAAGATGCGCTTGGACAGCGGCACACCCGCTTCCGACAGCGCCGGCAGATACTGCGCATCCCAGCGCCACTTATCGCCTTCGCCTTGAATCAGCAGGCGCTCTGCTTCCGTCAGCGCCGGTGCAATGATGGACAGCGACTCCACGTTCAGCGGATTGACGGTGTTCTCCGACATCTTGCCAGCTTTGAAGTTAGGCGTGGTGCCTTGGCCGATGGAGTTGATGGTTTTTTGCTTTCCCTTCCAAGTCCACCAGCAATCGCCAACGTCGTTGAATGGTACGCCGCCTTGGCCGTCGAGAATCGCAGTCCAATCGTCGCCGGTCAGCGCGATGTTGTCTTGGCCGTAGGCGTAGACCATCGGCGAGTAGTTCAGGCAGTCGTTGCTCTGCCAGCGCGAGATGGTCAGCTTACCGTGCTTGCCGCAATCGATATCGCCGTACTTGGCGTAATCGGCTGGGTTGTGGCTGAAGTAGACGTGCGCGCCTTTGTTCAAGTGGACGTTCACATTCGACAGCAGCACGATAGGGCCGGCCACGAACCAGTCGCCAGCCGGAATCACCACGCGGCCGCCGCCTGCCTCGTGGCAGGCTTTGATCGCGGTCTTGATGGCGGCGTAATTGTCATGCGAACCGGCAGCGGGCGTGCCCAGTTCTTCCTGATCTTCGTGTGAGACCCACGCTTTCACCTTGGTCAGCTTGCAGGTCTTGGCGCCGTAAGCGGTGATGTTGAAGTCCTGCTTGCGGAATTTGCGCGGACGCGATACGTGATCAACGATGGCTTGCGCTTGCAGCCACGGATCGGGCGCAGTAGCGGCAGCGGCAGGGAGGCCAATCGACAGGCCCGCCGCAGGCAGGGCTTTCATCAGGTTGCGGCGCTGGGTATTGAAGGTCATGCTGTGATCCTTATTCATCCGAATTGTTGAATTCACCGAGGAAGACATCGGCCGGTGTTGGTCGCTTGCTGTAGCCGAGATCCTTGACGGGATCAATGCCGGCTTTAATCAGGTTGTTCCAGTGGTCGTCCGAGTTGTACTGAACGGGGCGATACGAGATCGTGCCTTTCTTGTTCCAGTCCGACCAAGGCTGCTGTTTGTTGATGTGCGCACCGATGCGCGAATTCAGCACCGCCATTTTTCCGACCGCTTCCAGCGATACGCGTGCGACGGTGCCGGTTGGCGCCTTGTAGCCATTGGTCGGGCCGTAGGTGCAGCTATAGCCTTCCACCGCCAGCGGCGCGTACGGCGTGCAGCGCGAGCTATGGAACCATTGGCGCAGCAAATAGAAGTTACCGGTCTTCGCGCCTTCATGCGTGAAGCGCACGTTGTCGAATACGAATCCGTACCTGGTCTTCACGTGGGTATCTGGCGCGGCGACGTAGGACACGCCGCGATCGCCCAGCGTGCGAATCTCGCTTTGATAGAAGTAGGCCGTGCTGTCGCCGAAAATGAAATCGACATCACCTTCAATGTAGGACTTATTGAAGAAGCTGCGCACCGTGCTGCCGGGCTGCGGCGACTTCAGGTACAGCGTGTCCTGGAAGCCGATCAGGCGGATATTCTCGAACTGCGCTTTGTCGGCGCTGTCCACACTCAAAGCCAGCGCTTGATGATGGACGTTGTTGACGTTCGGGAGTTCCTCGGCGCGGGCATTGCCGGTGTCCTTGTTGTAGCCGTTTTCGAAGGTCAGGTTGCGCGCCTGGAAGCCATTGTTCTGCGCCCAAACGGTCTGCGTACCGAAGGTGCCGATTTGCGGTCGATCCTTGATGGTGGCGTACATCGCTTGCACTGCCGGTGCGGCCTTGGCGAACTGTGGGCCGTATTGCGCGTCGTAGGAAGCACCGGTGATCGAGGCATCCAGCTTGGCGGTGATGCGCGTGGCGGCTGCGTCCTTGCCTTCGCCATACATGGTGATCGGCGCGGCAGAGGAGGGGATGTAGACCAGCTCCGAATACACGCCCGGTTTCAGCAGCAGGTACAGGCGCTTGCCTGGCCGTGCCGTGCTGTCCAGCACTATGCGGCTGACGGCCTCCTGCACGGTGTTGAAAGTGCGGAAGCCATCGGCGCGTGCCGCCTTGTCGACAATATAGTCCGGCGTGAACGCCGCCCCTTTGGCCAGTGGATCGGACAGCGGATCCCACGGATCAACCGTCTCCTTGCCTGCCACGCCGACGTACTTCAGCACTTCGCTGTAAGAGAACTGCTTGGCCTGTTCCAGCGTCAGTTGCGGACGCGTGCCGGCCGCCATCACTTCTGGGAAGGGCGCGAAACGGTTGGCGCAGGTGCTGGTGTCCTTGCTGCTGATTGCATCGCCCGACAGATTGGCGAACTCGATCTTGCGGTCACGCCTGCCGGCGATGCTGACGTTGCGTAGCTTGAGCTGAACCTGATTCTGGACGTCGTAGCCCTGAATGATGATGCGGCCCGGTGTCACGCTATGCACATCGTCCAGCATGATGTTGCTATAGGCCGGCACCAGTGCACCTTCCGCGCGGTTGTCGTAGTGGGTGTCGATGTCGATCGGCGTTTTTACATTGCGCAGGCAGACATTGCGATAGCTGATTTGATCGACTACGCCGCCGCGCGAGACGTCGCTCTTGATGCGCAAGCCAGAAGTGGTTCCGTCCATGCTCAAGTCCTCTACCAGCACGCGCCGCACGCCGCCATTGGTTTCGCTGCCGATGGACATGCCGTGGCCGCTGTAGAAGCGGTTGTGCAGAATGGAGATGTTCTCGGTAGCGCCGTTGTTGCCAGCCTTGATGGCGACGTTGTCATCGCCAGTGCGGATATGGCTGTAGGCGATAGTGACGTTGCGCGAAGAGATAGGATCGATGCCGTCGGTATTGCGCGCAGTGGCTGGTGTATCAATGCGCACGTTCCACGCGGTGAAGCCATCCACTTTATTGAGCGTGACGTGGAAATTGGGCGAGTTGCGCAGCGTGATTTTGTGCAGCGTGATGTCTTGCGCGTTGGTGACTTCGATCAGGCGCGGGACGTTTTGACGGGCGTCTTCCTTCTGCGCGCGGCGGGCCAGCTGCCACCATGATTCTGAATCGCCGTCGATTACGCGTCCACCTTGGCCGTCGATGATGCCTTCGCCGTAGATGCCGCTGGACTTGGCGTTGTCGATGGTGATGAAGGGTTTGCAGCCGCGTCCTTGTTTGTCGATGGTGCCGCAAGTGTTGGCGCCACGGTCGTACAGTTTGGGATTGAGGCTGGCTTGCAGCGTTGCGCCCTCATCGACCAGCAAACTAACACCGCTGCGCAGCTTGAGCGGGCCGGCAGTGAAGCGCTGCTTCTCGTTGCTGCCGACCAGCCGTACCGAGCGCCCGGCAGGGCATTGGTCGATGGCGGCTTGAATGCGGGAGGTGTCGTCTGCATTTGCCATCGCAGCACCGGCGGTCAGCACCACGCAAGCTGGCGGCGGCACCGGCTCGTTGACCTTGCGCGAGTCCTGCGCGTGCGTGACGCCGGCAGCGCACAGCATCGCTGCCACTGCGGAGAGACGGCGATAAATCACTGCTCGCTCTCCGGCTTGAATTGGCCCGCCACTTCTGGCAAGGCGCGCTTAATCTCTTCCATCACCATGCGCGAGAAATAGGCCGCGCCTTTGGCGCCAACGTGGGTGCGGTCAAATGCGGATTTAGCTGCGCCGGCCACTTCGACCTTGCCCGCTGCCGGTGCAGCGCCATAGTCGGCTGGACGCGGCACCATGGCCAGCGTATCCGCTTCGTCCTGTCCCATGGCCTGCACAGCGGCGTAGCTCTCCGCATTCAAATCCAGCAGCGGCGTTTTCTGCGCGGCGGCGGTGGCGCGAATCACGTCGGCCCACGGCGCTAGGTTGTTCTCCAAAACGCCGTCTTTGAAGGTGCGGCGCGTCAGAGGCGTCATTAGCACCGGTACACCGCCCAGCGCTTTCACTTCCTGCGCATAGCGCGCCATGTTGACAGGGAATTCGGTTTTCAAATCGGTAGAGCGTCCGGGCTTACCCGGTTGATCGTTATGGCCGAATTGGATCAGCACATAAGTGGCGCTGTAAGCAGCCGCGCCGCGCAGCAAACCTTCCACCTCGTCCCAGCGGCCCTCGGCGCGGAAACTGCCGGAACTGCGGCCGCCCTTCGCAAGATTGAGACAGGTGTTGGCGCGATTCACGCGCGCGCAAAAGGCATCGCCATAGCCGCTGGTGTTGGCCATGGTCGAATCGCCGACGAGAATAAAGCGGATCGGTTTGTCCGCCGCAGATGCGCTACCAGCCCACACGGTCGCTGCGGCGGCTAAGCAGGAGATGAGGTGTTTCATGTGATATCCCGGCAAAAAAAAGGCGCCGGCCGTGATGTTGGCCCGGCGCCTTTGCTCAAGCGAAGTGCATTAGAAGGTGTAGGTTGCGCGCACGTTGTACGCACGGCCGATCGGGCTGGCCGCGCTGCTCAAGTAACCAAAGCTGTACAAGCTGCTGTTGGTTGCCGGTGGTTCGGCGTTGAACAGGTTGGTGATGCCGGCGGTGACCTGGATGTTTTTGAAACCGTTGTAGGTCGTGGTCAGGTTCCACATCTTCATCGAGTTGATGTCGCGCCAGTACTGCTTCGCCACCAGGTTCTGGTCGGTGTACTTCGAGTTGTAGTTCTGGGTCAGGGTGCTGTTCCAGTTACCCGAGGCCCAGTTCAGGCGCAGCGTGTGCTTCCAGCGATAGGTGATGATCGGGAAGCTCGACGTGGTGCCGTTGCTGGCCAGGCCGAACTGGCCGATGTTCGACACGAATGGGCTGCCGTCAAACAGCTGGTTGTCGAACTGGGTCAGATACGTGCCGTCCAGGTTCAGGCGGAAGGTGCCGAACGAGGTTTTCGGGAAGGTGTACGAACCCGATACGTCGATACCTGCCGCCTTCTGGCCGCCCAGGTTCATCGTGGTGTTGTTGATGTAGTTGATGGTGCCATCGGCATTACGCACGAAGTAAGAGGCGTACTTGACCGGGTCCAGGAAGTACACCTGCTCCGGCAGGTTGGCCAGCATGTCGGTCATGCGGATGTTCCAGTAGTCCAGCGACAGGGTGGTGTCCTTGAACGGTTCCATCACCACGCCCAGCGTGAAGCCCTTCGACTTTTCCGGTTTCAGGTTGGCGTTGGAGCCGGTCTGCTTAGGCAGCTGCACGTTGCAGACGTTGGCGGTGACCTGGCCTGGCACTGCGGTGCCGGTGCCTGCCACGCCTGGGGTGCCGCCAGGGCACAGTACCGGGTCATCCCACTTTGCGGCGGTCAGGCCGGTGGCGCCTGGCAGGCGGTAGCCGTAGGCGTCAAACAGGGTCGGTGCGCGGAAGCCGGTGTTGGCCGAGCCGCGGAACATCAACTGCTTCATCGGCTCCCAGCGGAAGCTGATTTTTGGATTGACCGTGGTGCCAAAGTCGCTGAAATGGTCGGCACGTACCGCGCCGTTCAGTTCCAGAGTCTTGGTGACTGGCGCGTTGATCTCGGTGAACACCGCGGCGATGTTACGGCCACCTTCGCCGTGCGAAGGGCTGGTGTTGGCGTAGGTGACGTCGCTGACGATGGCCAGCTTGGTATCCTCGGTGGTGTCGCGGTGCAGGTCTGCGCCCACCGCCAGTGCCAGCGAGCCGCCCGGCAGATCCATCAGCGCCTTGCTGGCGGTCAGGTCGACGCCGGTGAAGGTCGATTTCGAGGTACGGTTCTTGGCGCCGTCCACGCTGATCGAGGCCAGGTAGGCCTTGCCGTCGGCATCCTGCAGGCCGAATGGATTCAGCTTGCCGTTTTTCAGGCCGTCGAGCAGGCCTTGGCCGGTGACATAGCCCTTGTAGTAGTAGTTGTCGCGCTCGGAGATGCCGATCACCAGGCCGGCCTTGTAGTCCCAGCCGCCGATCACGCCTTCGTCGGTGACGGCGATGCGCTGGTTCAGCTGCACGTCCTTGGTGGTGGCCAGGCCCAGATCGGCCACGGCCCAGGTCACGGTCAGTGGTGCATTGTTCAGGCCTGCCACGGCAGGAACGCCGCCGCTACCGCCTGGATACCACTTGCTGGTGGACGGCAGGATAGGCGCAACGCCCTTGACCGCCAGTGCATTGGTCGGGTTGCGGGTGGCCTTGATGAACTCCTCGCCGCGCGAGTAGTCGATCGACACGATGTGGTCTTCGCTCAGCTTCATGGCGCCGCGCGCATAGAAGGTGACCTGCTGGTTGGCGTACAAGGCGGTGCCGTACTCGTTGTTGTCGATGACGCAGGTGCCTTTTTGGCCTGGGATCGAGTAGGGCGCCAGACAGCCGGTGGCGCCGTATGGGTTCTGCGCGTTCTTATTGGTCGGCGTAGTGAAGTTGGCCGGGGTGGCGTTGCCGCCGGTGCCCAGCGTCGGTGCGCGACCCAGTGCGGTCAGTTTCTCGACGGAGCTCAGATAAGCGCGGTCCGATGCGGCCAGGCGCGTACGCTGGTGCGCGTCGACGGTGGCGTAGAAGCTCCAGCCGTCGCGTTCCAGATTGCCCTTGCCCCAGGTAGCGGTCAGGCGCTGCTCGTCGCCGCCGCCTTTTTTCTCAGGCTGCACGGCTTGCGCGGTCAGCTGCGTGCCTTCGAACTGGGTCTTGGTGATGAAATTGACCACGCCGCCGATAGCGTCGGAGCCGTAGATCGACGAAGCGCCATCGCGCAGCACTTCAACGCGCGCGATCGCGCTCATTGGAATCACGTCCAGGTTGGCGTAGCCGTCGGCGATCGCCTCGTTGGCGAGACGGCGGCCGTTCAACAGCACCAGCGTGCGGTTCACACCGAGGCCGCGCAAGTTGATGTTGGTGCCGGAACCGGCGTTCGATGGAGCCAGCGATGCCGATTGCGGCAGCGCCATCATGAAGTCTGCCAGGGTGGTCATGCCTTGCTTGACCAGGTCTTCGGCTTTAACGCTGGTGACTGGCAGCGAGGCTTCGTTGGCGACGCGCTTGATGCTCGAACCGGTCACTTCGACGCGGGTCATGTTGGCATCGTCGCTTTGCGCGGCGGCTTGATTGGTCAGCGTCAGCACGGCCAAGCTAATGGCGGACAGCAGCAGGCGGGGTTGTGCAGAACGGTTCTGGACCGGGTGCTCGGACTTCATGGTGTTGTCTCCTTCGTCTCTTGAATAAAGTTATACGCAGCGCTGGAAAGCACTTGCGTGAGTGGAGCACCTCGCGTACTCCGTGCCGCTGGGACGAGGGCCGTGGCGCCGTGCGTGGAGCAGGGGCGGGCCGAGGTCGAGTCGGTCAATAACTTGATTGCTTTATTTACGCGGCCGGCATCGAGGCCGGTCCTGCGTTACTACGATTCTGTTATCCGCGCGAGAAAGTGCGGGTCACGCGTTCAAGGTGGGCGCGCATGGCTTTGCGCGCTGCCGCCGGATCGTGGGCGGCAATCGCCTCCAGGATGCGGCGGTGGTCCTTCAGCGTTTCCTGTCGAAGTTCCTCGGTTTGGAAGTGTTCTTTGAGCTTGTGCCACAGGCGGCCGCGCTGATCCCACAGGTAGTTCAGCGATCCCACCAGGGCGCTGTTGCCGGTGGCGCGCGCGATGGCAAGGTGGAAGTTGCGGTCCGAATGCTCGTTGCTCGAATAATCTGCGTGGTGCTTTTCCATCTCCACCACCGCTTGCAGGATGGCGTCGATGGCGCTGTCGGTGGCGACGCGGGCGGCGATGGCGGCGATCTCGGATTCGATCAGGCGGCGCGCGGACAGCACTTCAAATGGACCGGGACCAGCTTCCGGCAGATCGGTTTCTTCCGGCAGTTCGCTGACGTAGACGCCGGAGCCGCCGCGCACCTCAATCACGCCGCCCAGTTCCAGGGCGATCAGTGCTTCGCGCAGCGAGGCGCGGCTGACACTCAGCTTGGTGGCCAGGTCGCGCTCGGACGGCAGGCGCTCGCCGGCGGCGATGTTTTCGTTGCGGATGAGTTCCTGAATGCGGTCGGCCACGACGCGGTACAGGCGCGGTTCGTGGGCGTTGCTATCGGCAGGGAGTCCGGTCTTTTTCAACATTGGTGTCTCGTTAATATTGCGTGGCTTATTGATTTGCCATCTGGTCAGGCCATTCTAAGGTGGTCAGACCAAATACGCAATGTGGACTAGCCAAATTAATTTTTCAATGGCATACTGATTTCATGGAAGAGCCACCTGCGCCCTGTAGTTGTAGGGCTTAAACCCTTGAAAATATGCGGGTTTCAGGGTGTGGCGCAGAGGCCACAACAGCATGCCGGCCGGCCAATAACAGAAGTGGTCAGACCACTTTGCGAGACTAAAAAACAACGTAGGAAAGCCAGATGAGCACATCGCCGAGCGCAAACACCCCGCGCTACATCCTCATGCACGACAACGATAACGTCGCGATTGTCGTCAACGACGGCGGCTTGCCTGCCGGCGCTGTTTTCCCCAATGGCTTGACGCTGTTGGAAGCGGTACCGCAAGGCCACAAGGTGGCGCTGCGCGATCTGGCCAAGGGGGACAAGGTCATCCGCTACAACGTCACCATCGGTTTTGCGGCCAAGGATCTGCCGGCGGGCAGCTGGCTGGCCGAACACAATGTCGAAATGCCTGCCGCGCGCGAGCTAACGGGTTTGCCGATTGCGACTGTGAAGCCTCCCGCGATGGAGCCGCTGGAGGGCTACACCTTTCAAGGCTATCGCAATGCCGACGGTAGCGTCGGCACCCGCAACATCCTCGCGATTACCACCACCGTGCAATGCGTATCGGGCGTGGTGGATTTTGCGGTGGAGCGCATCAAGAATGAACTGCTGCCGAAGTACCCGAACGTCGACGACGTGGTGGGACTGGAGCACACCTACGGCTGCGGCGTAGCGATTGACGCGCCGGGCGCCAACATCCCGATTCGCACCATTCGCAACATCGCGCTGAATCCTAACTTCGGCGGGCAGGCAATGGTGGTCAGCCTCGGTTGCGAGAAGCTGCAACCTACGCGCCTGTTCCCGAAAGGTTCGATCCCGATTCAAAACGCCGGCGGCGCCGATCCGGGCCTGGTCTGTTTGCAGGATGCGCAGCACGTCGGCTTTATGTCGATGATCGAATCGATCATGAAGCAGGCCGAGACCAATCTGATTGAACTGAACAAGCGCCAGCGTGAAACCGTGCCTGCTTCTGAGCTGGTGGTTGGCGTGCAATGCGGCGGCAGCGACGCCTTCTCCGGCGTGACGGCGAATCCTGCGGTGGGCTTTGCCACCGACCTGCTGGTGCGTGCCGGCGCCACCGTGATGTTCTCGGAAGTGACCGAAGTCCGCGACGGCATCGATCAACTGACCTCGCGCGCCACCACGCCGGAAGTGGCAGACGCCATGATCCGCGAGATGGCGTGGTACGACAATTATCTGACGCGCGGCGGCGTAGACCGCAGCGCCAACACCACGCCGGGCAACAAGAAGGGCGGCTTGTCCAACATCGTTGAGAAGGCCATGGGCTCGATCGTCAAATCGGGCAGTGCGCCGATTTCCGGCGTGCTGTCGCCGGGCGATAAGCTGACGCAGAAAGGCCTGATCTACGCGGCCACGCCGGCCAGCGATTTCATTTGCGGCACGCTGCAAGTGGCGGCCGGTATGAATCTGCATATCTTCACCACCGGCCGCGGCACGCCGTATGGTTTGGCCGAAGTGCCGGTGATTAAAGTCGCCACGCGCAACGATCTGGCCAAGCGCTGGCATGATCTGATGGACGTGAACGCGGGCCGCATCGCCAGCGGCGAAGCCACCATCGCGGAAGTGGGCTGGGAGATGTTCCAGCTGATGCTCGACGTGGCCAGCGGCCGCGAGACCTATGCCGAGAAATGGAAACTGCATAACGCACTGGTGCTGTTCAACCCGGCCCCAGTGACCTAACAATAAAGCGAGACACAAACATGGCAAAACCATTCAAACGATTGCTGCTGACCGGCGCTGCCGGCGGGCTGGGGAAGATTCTGCGCGAGCGCATCAAGCCGTGGGCTGATGTAGTGGTGCTGTCCGATATCGCCGATATGGGCGTGGCCGGCGAGGGTGAAGAAATCGTGCAGTGCGACCTGGCCGACAAGGCCGCCGTGCTGAAATTGATGGAAGGCGTGGAGGCGGTGCTGCACTTCGGCGGCATCTCGACCGAGAACACCTTCGAGAACATCATGCAGGCGAATATTCTCGGCACGGCTAATTTGTATGAGGCCGCGCACAAGAAGGGCGTGAAGCGGATTATCTTCGCCAGCTCGAATCATACGGTGGGCTTCTATCGCAACACCGACTACATCGACGCCACTGCGCCGACCCGTCCAGATTCGTTCTACGGCGTGAGCAAGTGCTTTGGCGAGCAGCTGGCGAGCTATTACTTCGACCGCACTGGACTGGAGACCGTGTGCCTGCGCATCGGTTCTTCGTTCCCGGAGCCGGTGGATCGCCGCATGATGGTGACGTGGCTGAGCTACGACGATCTGGTCGAAGCGCTGCACCGTTCACTGTTTGCGACGCGCGTGGGCTTCACCATCTTGTTCGGCATGTCGAACAACGACGTGGCATGGTGGGACAACAGCAAGGCATCGCACATCGGCTTTAAACCGAAAGACAGCTCGTCGCAGTTCGACGGCAAGTTCCCGGACAGCGGCGAGTACCCATCGCCCAACGCCTCCGTCACTTACCATGGCGGCGGCTTCGCACTGGCCGAGATCCGCTACAAGGACTAAAGCTTTGCCATTAACTCGTCTATCCATGCCATGAAGACGCGCAGCTTGGCGCTGATGTGGCGGTTTTGTGGATAGGCGAGATACATCGGCATAGGGTCTATCGACCAGTCTTCCAATAGTGGCGTGAGTTCACCGCGCGCCGCGTGTGGCTCCGCCATGTAGCGCGGCAGCCAGAGTATGCCCATCCCTGCCAGGCCAGCCGCCAGATAGGCGTTGCCATCGTCGGCTGCGACGACGTAACGCCCGTTGATCTGGATAGGCTCTTCTCCGTCCCGATGCATCTTTGCTGCGCTAACCGTGCCGCTGCTGGAGCGCAGGAATCCGACAATGCGGTGTTCCTCGCTTTCGATGTCAATCGGGTGCTGTGGCGTCCCTGCGCGGCACAAGTAGTCTGGCGCTGCGTAGAGGCCCAGCTGCAAATTCCCGATGTGCTTTGCCACCAATGACAATGCGGTGATTTCGCCGCCACGCACCACGCAGTCCACGTTTTCGCCGATGACATCTATATTGCGGTCGCTGACGCCCATATCGATCTGGATTGCCGGATAGCGCTGATGGAAGTCCGGCAGCGCGGGCATGAGGATGAAGCGGGCGAATGGCGTGGGCACGTCGATGCGTAACCGTCCGCGTGGCGCCGCCAGTTCGCCCGCAAGATCGGTATCGGCGTCTTCCAGATCGCCCAGCACACGTACTACGCGATCGTAGTAGGCCGCACCTTCGGCAGTGACCTTGACTTGCCGCGTGGTGCGCGTGAGGAGTTTGACTTGCAACCGCGCTTCCAGCTGCTGCACCAGCTGCGATACGGTGGTCTTACTCATGTGGAGCGTTTGCGCCGCCTTGGTGAAGCTGCCGGCTTCCACCACGCGCACGAAGGCCAATAGAGTGTCAAATCGATCCATGGTCAGATTGTTTGGTATATCCAAACAGTGATTGTACGACTTGCGTGTTTATCGCGTGCCGGCGAGTGTTTACAGTCTCGCCATCACTTAACGAGGAGTTCATCATGACTGCACGCGATGTTGTTTTTCCACCTGGCCGCCAAGATTTGTATGAGCGTTACCATTATTCGCCTGCCATCCGTTCCAACGGCTTCCTGTTCGTGTCCGGGCAGGTCGGCAGCCTGCCTGACGGATCGCCAGAGCCAGACCTGGAACAGCAGGTACGGCTGGCTTTCCGCAACCTGAACGAGATTCTGGCAGCGGCGGGAAGCAGCTTTGAAGAGGTGGTTGATGTCACCGTTTTCATGATCGATCCACACACCCGCTTTGAGCGCATTTGGGCCGTGGTGCCGGAGTTCTGGGGCAGCGCGCCGTATCCGAATATCACCGCCGTCGGCGTCACCTGGTTGGCTGGTTTCGATTTCGAAATCAAGGTCATTGCCAAGGCTGGAGGCTAAGGATAACGGCGTTGTACACCGCGTGGACCAGCATCGGCGCCAGTAGGGTTTTGCTGCGTTCATAGGCCCACGCGGCGCACAGGCCCAGCACGAACACAGGCAGCATCGATATCGGCGGGTGCACCACCGCGAATACTGCGGCGCTCATCACCATCGCTGGCGCGGCTTTCATCGAGCGGCGCAAGCCGCCGTAGATTAGGCCACGGAAGATGAATTCTTCGCACAGCGGTGCGGCTATCACGGCTAGCGCCAGTATCCAGCCGCGCGAGCGCGCTGTCATTGCGGCGGCTTTCTGCAGGTCGGCCCACAGCGCGGTGTGGTGGAGTACTGCCATGTAGCCAAGTCCCACGGAGCATGCGATGACAGCAGCGATGGCCGCGCTGCGCGCCGAGACTAGCCAGTTCATGCCACGCAGGATGGCCGGTACGCCGGCCGTCTTGCTGCGCCAGTAGACCAATCGCATCAGGCAATACACGGTCAATCCAGCGATGCTGAAGGCGATGGTGAGCGCCGGCATGCTCACCTTGCGGAAGAACAGCATCACGATGCCTTGCAGGATGAAGAAGGCGGTGGCGGCGATCAGACCATCGGCGGTGGAGACGCGCGCTGGTGGCGCTGCGGCCGGATCGAGCAAATAGGGCAGCGAGTCACGCGCCTTCTGCCACAGGGCCAGCGCCATCGATGCGGTCAGCACTAGCACCACCAGTTTTTGTGACCACACACTGCTATAAATCGACCAAGTGTAGAAGCTGGCCAGCAGCATGTACAAGTAGACGTAAGTGGGACGCACGCGCGTGCGTACATCCACCGCTTGCGGATCGCAGGCGAACACGCCCAGCGAAACGGCGATCATCGAGTAGATTGGAATGCCGGCCGCCACGGTCAGTACCAGCACCAGCATGCTCCACTCCACGTGCGTGGTGTAGTAAGCGGTGATGCCAAGAACGGCCAGCGGATAGACCATGGTCAGCACGCCCCACAGCTGCGCTTTTTCTTTCAACACGCTTTCGATGGAACGCGGCACGGTGTACAGCAGCCAGAGGACGTGGCCCTCGTTGTTCAGTGTCTGGAAGGCCGACAGCATCAGCACATACACGCCGAGGCCGAACGCAATCGCCGCAGCCAGCGTGTGATGTTCTCCCAGCTCCGACAGGCTATTCAGCTTACCGTTGAAGACCATCTGGCTGCCGATGATGATGATCGGCAGTAGCAAGGTTTGGAACATGAAGTTGCGGTCGCGGCTTAGTAAGCTTAGCTCGCGGCGCTTGATTGGCGAAAGCCAGTCGCGCCATCCAGCGACTGGTGCGGCATCGGCACGCGGCACACGCCGTACACTTTCGCGCGCGCCGGAATTGACCACGCCATGACGCAGCTGGTAGCGCAGCAGCGCCATGCCGCCCCACAATAGCAAGCCGGTTTGCGCCAGCAGCAACGCGGCATAGGCAGCAAACTGCGAGAGGCTTTGCGCCTGTATCGCTTTCAGCACGATGCCGGGCGGTGTCCAGCTTGCCCAGCCAGGGAAGCTGCGCGCCCACTCCATCACAAAGCCGTTCGCTTGCGGCATGCCGAGCGCCATGACGAAGTAGATCAGCGGCAGATTGAGTAAGCCTGCCACCGCTTGCAGATTGCGCAGCTGCGACGCAGGAAGCCACATGCGCAGGCCGGTGTCGGCCAGCGTGTAGAGCATCGCCGCCAGCGGCAGCAGCACGACGGCAGCCAGAATGGCAATCGGTAGCGCCGTCCACGTGTATCCCGAGTGCCATGCGATCACGCCGAAGGCCGGCAGGAACGCGAACCAGCCGAAGATGTTACTGGCGCTGCGTTCAAGTACGCGTCCCCACAGCAGCGTGCCGCGTTCGACCGGCATGGTCACCAGCCATTCGAGATCCCAATCCGGCTGCGCCATTTCCTTATTCCCGAGCGGTAGTATCACGGCGATCAGGAAGAGGGCGGTGAGCTCCAGCGTCACGCCATTCAGTAGCGGTGCGGAGAAGGGGGCATTGGCTAATTCTTCAATGGCGGCATGCTGGTTGGTGCGCGGATCGCCGTTCTTGCCGGTATAGCTGCATTCGCTGGCCGGGTCGAGATGGCACTGCATGTTGAGCAGTACGTTGACCGACATGGCGGTGAACGAAAACGCCATGAATACCGTCATCAGCGCCGTCAGTATCCACAGGTTTCTGCGCTTGGCCGCGATACCGTCGCGCGGTTTTTTCTTCTTGAAGCGGAACAGGTTATTGAACAGCATATTGCGCTGACGCGTCAGGCGCATTCTGGTCATCAGCCAAATGGTGTAGGCCGGTGTCATTGCTCGGTCTCTTCTGCGGCTTCGTCGGTGATCTTCAAGAACACATCTTCCAGCGAGCCGCTGGCCGAAGCTTCGGCGCGGATTTCATCGAGCGTGCCGGTGGCCACCAGTTGGCCATGATGGATGATGCCAACGCGGTCGCACAGCTTTTCCGCCATATCCAGCAAGTGAGTTGAAACGAAGATGGTGACGCCGCGCGCGGCAGCCGCCAGCAAGCGCTCCTGCACATCGCGCGAGGCACGCGGATCGAGGCCGTTGATCGGTTCATCGAGAATTAGCACAGCCGGATCGTGGATCAGCGCGCAGGCCAAGCCGAGGCGCTTCTTCATGCCGAGCGAGTAGTTGACCGCGTAGTCTTCGCCCGCTTCCTGCAAACCGAATTCCGCCAGCAGGCGCTTGCTGCGTTCTGCTACTTCTGCGCGCGGCAGGCCGTGCATCTCGCCGACGAATTGCAGGATCTCGCGGCCGCGCAGGTAGTCGTAGAACACCGGCGTGTCGGGCAGGTAGCCGACGCGCCGCTTCACTTCTGCCGGCTCGGCGTGGCAATCGAGGTTGTCGATTAAGACGTGGCCGCTGGTCGGCACCAGAATCCCCATCATCATGCGGATGGTGGTGGTTTTGCCGGCGCCGTTGGGGCCGAGGAAGCCGAACACTTCGCCGCGCTGCACGGTCAGCGACAGCGGCTTCACGGCGTTGAAGCTGCCGTAGACTTTGGACAGGCTTTGAAACTCGATCATCGTGGCACCGGCAATGTTATGAAAATACTACGCCATCATAACACCGCCGGCGCGCGGATTACTGCTTTGGGTAGAGGCTCATGCCAAAGCGTTCGGTGCGCGGCATCCAGTTGCCGGTGATGTCGGCCGACGCCAGCACGCGCTCGGCGCGGCCTATTAGCAGCGCGCGCGGCACCAGGCCGATGAAGCGCGAGTCTTCGCTGTTGTCGCGGTTATCGCCCAACATCATGTACTGGCCGGGCGGCACCACGATGGGATCGAAATTGCGGCGCGCCTGTATCTGCGGCAGGAACTGGATGGCGTGGCTGCGATCACCGAGCGATTCGTCGACGCGCACGGCGGTCAAGTTGCCCACGCCCTTGATGTTTTCGACCGCCTCGCTGGCGATGCCGTAGCCGGCCGGCTTACCGTTGATGATGAGCTGCTCGTTGCGCATTTCAACGCGGTCGCCCGGCAAAGCAATCACGCGCTTGATCAGGCGCGTGCCGTTGCGCGGCGAGGAGAAGGTGACGATATCGCCGCGCTGCGGCTCGCCGGTCTGGCTGATGACGATGTCGGTCAGCGGCACTTTGACGTTGTAGGCGAGGCGATTGACGAACACCACGTCGCCTTCCAGCAGATTGGGATGCATGGATGAGGAGGGGATAGGATTCCAGTCGGCGACGGCGGTGCGGAACACGCCGAACAGCATCAGGAACAGCAAAAAGCCCTTGTTGGCGCGTGCCCAGTTTTTCATGTCTTCCCCCAAGTGAGTGATAGCGTAGCGTTTCGGCGAGCAGTAATATTGTGAGCAAATTCTTAATCATGGCTTAGCTGCCGGAGCGATTATGAAACCCAACGATCTGCCATTCCCGCACGCGGTGGCCGCTGTCACCCACGCGAATCCTTATCCATATTACGACGCGCTGGCGGCCACGCACGGCTGGCATTTCGATCCCTGTCTCGAAATGTGGGTCGCCGCCAGCGCCGAACGCGTGGATGAGGTGATGGCGCACGCCAGTTGCCAAGCGCCGTCGCCGGCCGTGCTGGCGGATGTTGATCCGGCAGCAGCACGCTTGGCCGCAGAGCGCATCGGCCATCGCTTATGGCGCGCCGACAAGCTGGCGCAGTGGATGACATGCGTGCCCGAGTTGGCGATGGCCGGCGTGGGCGGCCTGCATTTGCCGGCCTTGGCGTACGAGGAAGCTACTGGCTTAATCGGCAGCGCGGTGCTGGCGCTGTTGCGCGAGCCGGAGGAAGAACGCTGCGGCAGCGAGGATATGCAAGCGCTGGTGTGCGCCGTCAGCCGCTTCGATCCGCCGGTGCAGAACGTGCGCCGCACGGTCACGCAAGATTGCGACATAGGCGGCGCGCAGCTGAAGGCAGGGCAGAAGATTTTGCTGGTGCTGGCCGCAGCGAGCCGTGACGCGCGTGGCTGCGGCAGCTATGGACTGGGCTTTGGCGTTGAGGATTGTCCGCATCACGCGCTGGCTTGTGCGCTGGCGGCGGGCGCTTTGCAAGGCATGCTGTCAGCCATCCGCGATCAGAAGGAAGGCCCGTCGTTACAGGCATGGTTGCAATCGCTGGCGTGGCGTTACCGCGCCTCCGCCAGCTTGCGCATTCCACAATTTGCTTAGTGCGCGGGCTTCTGCACCAAGGCGCTGCCGACGCCGTGGCGATGGCCTTCGCTCACCGCCGTCACGGTGCCGTCCGGGTTGAACACCAGCGCGTTGGCGGCGCCGATTTCTTCCGGCGTTTTATTCCAGTGCTGGCCGGTTTTCTCCAGCGCCTGCGCTTGCGCGCTGCCGGGGAAGCCCGGTTCAATATCGGTGGCCAGGCCGTTGCGCTCCGACAGGCGCGGCGCGTTCACCGCATCCGGCATCGACATCCCCAGATCGACGTAGTTGAAGATGGTTTGCAGCACAGTGGTGATGATGGTCGCGCCGCCCGGGCTGCCGATGGTGAAGGCCGGCTTGCCGTTCTTGAAGGCGATAGTCGGCGACATGCTGCTGCGCGGACGCTTGCCCGCTTCCGGCACGTTGGGCGCGGGGCCGGAGAAGTCGAAGTCGGTCATCTCGTTATTCAGCAAGAAGCCGTAGCCCGGCACCACGATGCCGCTGCCGCCCCACGATTCGATGGTGTAGGTGTAGGAGACGATGTTGCCGTCCTTGTCGGACACTGTGAGGTGGGTGGTGTGTGCGCCTTCTGCAATCAGCTTGTTGGCATTGGGGCGCAGCGGCACGCTCACGTCGTCCTGGAACGGGTACGGATCGCCGGCCGGCGCGTGCGCGCTGGCTTGTTCTGGGTTGATCAGTTCACGGCGACGCGCTGCGTAGTCCTTGTTTAGCAAGCCCGCTACCGGCGCGTCGACAAATTCAGGATCGGCGAGGTAGGCGTTGCGGTCGGCGAAGGCGAGGCGGCTGGCTTCAAGGTACAGGTGCTCGGCCTTTGCGCGCGGCAGCGATTTGAGGTCGTAGCCTTCCAGGATGTTGAGCGCTTCGGCCACCGCGACGCCGCCGCTGCTTGGCAGCGGCATGCCGTACAAATCATAGCCGCGATAGGTGCTGTGCACCGACTGGCGCAGGCGCGCTTCGTAGTTGGCTAAATCGGCCAGCGTGATATTGCCGCTGTTGGCGTTGACCGCATCGACCATAGCGCGTGCCATTTTGCCGCTGTAGAAAGCCTTCACGCCGCCCGCCGCCAGTTCGCGGTAAGCCTTGGCCAGGTCGGGATTGCGCAGGGTCGTGCCGGCGGGCAGCGCTTTGCCGTTGCGCAGATACAGCGCGGCAGTGGCGGGGAACTTCGCAAACTTGGCCTCGTTCTCCTGCACCAGGTGCGAGAAGTTGTCGTTGACCTTGAAGCCCTTGGTGGCGACATCAATCGCCGGCGCCAGCACCTGCTTGAACGACATCGAGCCGTAGCGATCCAGCGCCTCGTGCCAGCCGCGCACGGTGCCCGGCACGCCGACCGAGCGGCCGCTGGCCACTACGGTTTCGAAATCCATCTCCTTGCCGTCTTTCAGGAACACGCTCGGCGTGAAGCTGGCCGGCGCGGTTTCGCGGTGGTCGATGGTGATCACGCGCTTGTCTTTGGCGAGGTAAATCACCATGAAGCCGCCGCCGCCGATGCCGCAACTGAACGGATCGGTCACGCCCAGCGTAGCCGCCGCCGCAACGGCCGCATCGACCGCGTTGCCGCCCTTGTTGAGAATCGCAATCGCCGCTTGCGAGGCGGGTTCGCTGATGGTGGCGACGGCGCCGCCGGTGCCGGTGGCAACCGGCGTCTTGGCGAAGGCTGGCAGGGTCAGGGAGAGGATGATCGAGGAAACGAGAACGGTGCGGGCGGGACGAGGCAGAGTGGTCATGTGGGCAAGGTTCAAGGTGAGTTAATGTTGCTCACCTTTAAGCTTACCTGATAATCGGGCATGGTTTCATTTTTTGCCGGCACCTGCTGCGGCTCGAAGCCGCTCAGCGTGAAGCTCAGGCCGTTGCGCGTGACGCTGGCGGTACCGTTGGGCATGTTGTCGGACAGGACGAAGTTGCTGGCGCTGCCATCGGGTTGCTGCAGCACGAAGCTAAAGCTGATGTAGCCGGCCCAGACGCATACAGCGCCGGTGCGGCAGCGACTGTCGTTGACGCGCTCCAGCCGCAATACCGGCGCGACCGGCGCCATGCTGGCGTTGCCGGACGCCGATGCGACACCGGCTGGCGCGATTAGCACGCTGCCGCCTTGGCGCAGCACGTAGTTGGTGGTGAACGGCGCCGGTGCGGCGGCGGTTTTCGGGGCGGCGTTGATGCTGCCGCAAGCGTATAGCGCGGCCATCACGGCCGCCAGCAGAGGCAGCACAATGAACTGCCGCAAGATTGTTGTTTTCATAGAGAACTCCTGCATCCTTTGTAAGCAAGCTTAACAAAAAGACCATGTTGACGGCGCACGAACGGCACGCGGTCAGCGCCATGTCAAAGGACGCGCAAAAAAAAATGCCGCGCGGCGCGTACGCCGGCGGCATTCCGGGGGAGAGCGGGGATGGCTTACACGTAGGCGGCCAGCGCGCCCTTCATTTTCTTCAGCGCGGCTACTTCGATTTGGCGGATGCGCTCGGCCGATACGCCGAACTCGTCAGCCAGTTCATGCAGCGTGGCGCCCGAACCGTCGTCGTTGGCCAGCCAGCGCGATTCGATGATGCGGCGCGAACGGGCGTCCAGCTTGCCCAGCGCTTCCTCCAGGCCTTCCGATTGCAGGCGGGTCACCTGTTCGGCTTCCAGCACGCGGGTCGGTTCGCTGGCTTCCGACGACAGGTAGGCGATCGGCGCGAACTTGTCGTCTTCGTCATCGGTTGGCGATTCCAGCGCGATGTCGCGGCCGCTCAGGCGGGTTTCCATCTCGATCACTTCCTCGCGCTTGACGTCCAGCGTCTTCGCCAACTGATCGATCTGGGCCGGAGTCATGGCGTCCAGGCCTTGCTTGTGGCTGCGCAGGTTGAAGAACAGCTTGCGCTGGGCCTTGGTGGTTGCCACCTTGACCAGACGCCAGTTCTTCAAGATGTATTCATGCATCTCGGCCTTGATCCAGTGCATGGCGTAAGACACCAGACGCACGCCCTGATCAGGGTCGAAACGCTTGACTGCCTTCATCAGGCCAATATTGCCTTCCTGGATCAGGTCGCCGTGCGGCAGGCCGTAGCCCAGATAGCCGCGGGCGATCGACACCACCAGGCGCAGGTGCGACATCACCAGGCGCTCAGCGGCGCCCAGATCGTTTTGTTCTTTGAGGCGCTTGCCCAAGGAAACTTCTTCTTCGTGCGTCAGCATCGGCAGGCGATTAACGGCCGAAATGTAGGCATCCAGGTTACCCAGGTTGCCAGTAAACCCGAGTCCCAGAGCACTGTTTTTTGCAGGTACCACGGACATCATAGTCATTTTCGTTTCCTTCGCTTGAGATTGCTTGTGAGCACTACTGTACTCTGTCGAACATATATTAGCACTCTCTGTCGTTGAGTGCCAATCATCCGATTTCTATGGGCTTCATAGTAAAAATACTATGGGGACTTCTGTTGTATTTAGAATGCTTGATGGATCTTAGGGCGGGCTTAACGATAAAAAACATCGTAGGCCGGTCAGAGCGCGCGTTCCGTGCGGGTGCACACGGAACGGCCCGGGGAGATTAGTTTAAGCGCGCGGTGTGGCGTTTGACGGAGAGGCGTGCGCCGATCAGGCCGAGGCCGGCGGAGAGGGCCAGCAGGGCCACCACGGCCAGCGGCTGCAGCGGAGCCAGCTGGAATTCCGAGGCATACAACCTTGCAAATTCAGCAATCGCGGTGTTCAGCGGGCGCAGCGCCAAGGTCACTGCGGCCAGCGCCACGCCGCCGGCACAGATGCCCAGCAGGGCGCCGGTGTAGTAGAACGGGCGGTGGATGAAACTGTCGGTCGCGCCGATCAGCTTGGACACCAGGATTTCCTCGCGCTGGGTCAGCACTTGCAGGCGGATGGTATTGAAAATCACGGCCACCACCACCGTGCCCAAGGTTGCCGCCAGCAGCAGCAGGGCCAGGCGCAGGATATTGAGCAGCGCGGCCAGACGTTTTACCCATGCTGAATCGACTTGCACGGTATCGACGCCGGGTAGCGCGCGGATCTGCTCGGCCAACTGGTCGACATCGCCGCCGGCCTGCGCATTGCGGAAGGCGTCCAGTTTCAGCACGTAGCTGTCCGGCAGCGGGTTGTCGCCCAAGGTGGCCAGTACGTCGGCCAGGCCGTTCTTGTCCTTCAAGTTATCCAGCGCTTTTTCGCGCGGGGTGAAGATGATCTTGGCTTGCTTGTCTTTGACCGTTTGGCGCAGCAGCACGGCCAGGCCCTCGGCTTGCTCGCGCGGCGTTTCCTGTTTCAGGAACACGCTGATTTCTGGATCGACCGACAGCGTTTCCGACATCGGGCGTACGTTGTCGAGCAAGGTCACGCCCATGAAGGGCAGGGCCAGCGCAATCGCCACCACCAGGATGTTGAACAGGAAACCGCCCGGCGAGCGGCGCAGATGCACCAGCGCAGCAGCCAGTGCGTAGCGGTGTTGGCGGAACCAGTAAGTCATGCCGCCACCTCCAGTTGGCCTTGGTTGAGATGGATGACGCGCGCGGCCGAATCCAGCATTTGCTCGTCGTGGCTGGAAATCAGGCAGGTAACGCCGACCGAGTTGAAAGCCTTCAGCGCATCCAGCACTTTGTTGGCGCTGGCGCGGTCGAGATTGGCAGTCGGCTCGTCGGCCAGGATCACTTGCGGACGGTTGACGATGGCGCGCGCAATCGACACGCGCTGCTGCTCGCCGCCGGACAGGGCCAGTGGCTGCGCATTGGCGCGGTCGCCGAGGCCGACTTTGTCGAGCGCGGCGCGGGCGCGCTGTTCGGCTTGGCTGGACGAAGCGCCAGTCACCAGCAACGGCAGCATGACGTTGGCCAGCACGCTGCGATCGGTCAGCAAGCGCTGCTGCTGGAAGATCAGGCCCAGGTTGCGCCGCAAGAAGGGCACGGCCACCGGCTTGATGCGGCTGATGTCCTGGCCGTTGACGATCACCTTGCCGGAGCTGGGACGCTCCATGGCCGCAATCATTTTCATCAGGGTGGATTTGCCGGCGCCGGAGGGGCCGGCCAGAAATACCAGTTCGCCTTTATTTACCGTGAATGAAACGTCGCGCAGCGCCGTCACATCGGAAGAGTATTGTTTCGAGACGTTCTGGAATTCGATCATA
This sequence comes from Duganella rivi, assembly GCF_009857435.1. Taxonomy (GTDB): domain Bacteria; phylum Pseudomonadota; class Gammaproteobacteria; order Burkholderiales; family Burkholderiaceae_D; genus Rugamonas; species Rugamonas rivi. Next base: position 750,300 of record NZ_WWCK01000001.1, on the reverse strand, counting down.
GAGGTCTGATTATCCAAGCAGTGCTTCTACAAATTCGGCAGCCACAAACGGCTGCAAGTCTTCAATCTTTTCGCCGACGCCGATGAAGTACACCGGCACCGGCCGCACGCGCGCAATGGCCGCCAGCACGCCGCCCTTGGCGGTGCCGTCCAGCTTGGTGATGACGAGGCCGCTCAGCTTGAGCGCATCGTCAAAGGCTTTCACCTGCGCCAGCGCATTTTGCCCGGTATTGCCGTCGATCACCAGCAGAGTTTCGTGCGGTGCGCCTTCCATGCCCTTGCCGATCACGCGCTGGACTTTTTTCAATTCTTCCATCAGGTGCAGCTGGGTCGGCAGGCGGCCGGCGGTGTCGACCATGACCACGTCCACGCCCTTGGCCTTGCCGGACTGCACGGCGTCAAACGACACGGCGGCCGGATCGCCCGAGGCTTGCGAGATCACGGTGATGTTGTTGCGCTGGCCCCAGACCATCAGCTGTTCGCGGGCGGCGGCGCGGAAGGTGTCGCCGGCGGCCAGCAGCACCGATTGGCCGTGGGTCTGCATGTGCTTGGCCAGCTTGCCGATGGTGGTGGTCTTGCCGGCGCCGTTGACGCCGGAGATCATCATCACGGTAGGGGTGTGGCGGCCCAGCTCGAATGGGCGCTCCAGCGGTTGCAGCAGTTCCAGCAGCAGTTGCTTGAGCGCGGCCTTGACGGCGGCGGCGTCCAGCAGCTTGTCTTCCTTGACCTTGCGCTTGAGGGCGTCGAGCAGGTAGCTGGTGGCGTCGACGCCGGCGTCGGACATCAGCAGGGCGGCTTCCAGTTCGTCGTACAGATCGTCGTCGATCTTGGCGCCGACGAACAGCACCGACAGGTTGTTGGAGGTCTTGGACAGGCCGGCTTTCAGGCGCGACATCCACGATTGCTTCTGCGCCGGTTCTTCGATTGGCAGCAGGTCGGGCACATCAGGAACGGCGGCGGGAGCGACGGGAGTGGGGGCGGCAACAGGCGCCGCAGGCGCTTCGGGAGCGACAGGTTTTTTCTTGAAAAAGCTGAACATGGATATGAATTTGGGGTGCTGGCCAGCACGAAGTAGGACTATTTTACCAGAGCGTCAACCCGCACCGCGATAGAGGGGTCTGACCCCGTACGGGGTCAGACCCCGCCGCAGACCGTAGTGCGGGGTACTAACCGGCGGACAAGGAGGTATGTCTCGCTCGCCATTCGGCGATCGCACCCGCCAAATCGGCCAGCTCAAATACCCCCACATACGCCGGCTTACGGCGCTTGAGCGCGGCATTGCTGCCACCGGCCCACAGCTCGGCGCAACCGCCCAGCCGCGTGTGCAGCTCGGCCAGCCCATCGAGCGCCTGGCGCGGGTTCATGGCGACCGAGAACGACAGCGCAATAATATCCACCCGCTGCACGCGCGCCGCTTCCACGATATCGAGCAGCGGCGTCTGCACGCCGAGCGAAATGCACTGCGCACCTTCGGCCACGCACATGGCCTCGGCCATCAGCAGCCCCAGACCATGACGTTCCTGCGGCAAGGTGGTCAGCAAAATGCGCGGCGTACCGAGATTGCTGGCGTTGGCTTGCGGCATGGCGAAAATCGCACTGCGCATCACCACCGTCAGCGACTCTGTATATAAGTGTTCTTCAAACGTGGCCAACTGGCCACTGGCCCACGCCTCGCCGATCAGGGTGGTCAGCGGCGCCACCAGCTCGATCACGAAACTCTTCAAGCCCATCATCAGCAGCGCTTGCGACAGCTTGCGGCGCATGGCTTCCATTTGATGGCTCTTGCACAATTCCAGATAGCTGAGCAGTTCAGGCGCGGGCGTGACCGGGCCGTTGCCGAGGCCGGTCGCCTTGCCGGTCAGCGCCTGCAATTCCTCGGCGCTGAATTTAATTACTTTGCCGGGACGGAAGCCAAGGTCGATCAGGCGCTTCACCAGCCGCAGCTTGTGAACTTGTTCGAGCGGGTACACGCGCTCGCCATTGGGATCGCGCAGCGGCTGTGGGAAATCGTAGCGGCGTTCCCACACGCGCAAGGTTTCCTTTGCCACGCCGGTATCGCGCTCAACGTCGCTGATCGTGCTAGGAACTGGTTGTGAGGGAACTGTATTCGTCATCTGCGTAAGCGGCTGCGGGATTGGGGCAGTCGCGTGGGTTGGCACGGGGTCCGGGTGCACGGTGCTGCATTCTACATTTGTTTTAAGGACGAAAACACGCACACGGCAGGGCCACTTTTTACACCTTAGTCCTTGGCAAACTACTTGTCCACGACACAGGGTTGACATACGGAACTATTCAGCTGAAACCCTGCTTTACCCGGTGATTGTCCATGACAAAAAAATTTGGCAAGACTGCGAAAAAATTAAGACCGTTGTAACTGGACTACTGGTAGCGATATAAGGCATTGCGTTTTCATAATAAATGTGTCCATGTGGAAACTACCTAGTGTTTCTTTGTGCGGGACGGTGAGCAGCTGCGCCAAAGCCCCGGTTTTCATAGGAAACCGATACCGGACAAGCGCCAAAAAATTGCTTATTGCACTAACTCAACGCGTCCGACGCAAAAACCGGCAATGCGCTAATATTTCGCCTCAGAAAATTATATTTCCCAAATACAACATAACCGACTGCGCCTAAACAACGCGCAGCCGGCTATCCGCTTTAAGGACTCGAAAAAAAATGAAATGGCTATCTGATTTAAAACTCGCAACCAAACTGGGGCTGGCGTTTGCGCTGGTGTTGCTGCTGGCGGCAGGCGTGGGCGCGCTGTCCGTGGTTAAACTGGCGCAGGTGAACGGCACGGTCGACGAGTTGTCGTCGCGCTGGATGCCGGCCATGCGCGTGGTGCAGGATCTCAAATCGCAAATCGCCCGCGTCCGCACCCGCGAATTCCAGTACATCATTTCCACCGAACTGGACGAGATGGACAAGTATGACAAGGTGATCGCCAACGACCTGGTCGATCTGAAGAAAATGCAGGACGATTACGCCAGGCTGATCGCGTCCGACGAAGAGAAGGCGCTGTACGGCGAATTCCTCGCCATGTGGGATCGCTACATGGTGGAAGACGCCAAGATCCGCGCCGCCATGCGCGCCGGCGACGTGGGCGTGGCAAAGGCCCTGATTCGCGGCGAATCGAACAAGCTGATCGTGTCGCTGCGCGGGCAGGTCGACAAGCTGGTCAAGCTGTACGGCGACGGCGGCATCGCGGCCGCCGAGCGTGGCGATGCCCTGTACGAAGCGGCGCGCAGCTGGATTATTGCCCTGCTGGTTGGCTCGGTGGTGCTGGGCGCGCTGTGCGCGTTCCTGATTACCAACTGGCTGGTCAAGCGCCTCGGTGGCGAGCCGGACTACGCGGTCGAAATTGCCGGCCAAATCGCTGCCGGCCAGCTGTCGGTGCCGGTGCACACCCGTCCCGGCGACCAGCACAGCATCCTGTTTGCCATGAAGTTGATGCGCGACAGCCTGGCCGGCCTGGTCGGACAGGTACGCTCCGGCACCGATACCATTGCCAGTGCCTCGCAGCAGATCACCATTGGCGTCACCGACCTGTCGGTGCGTACTGAGCAGCATGCGGCAGTGCTGGAGGAAACGGCGGCCTCGATGGGCCAGTTGATCGATGCCGTGCACCAGAACGCGGCCAGCGCCGATGCCGCCAACCAGCTGGCGCTGAGCGCCTCATCGGTAGCCCAGAAGGGCGGCGCCGTGGTGGCGCAAGTGGTAACCACCATGGGCTCGATCAACAGCGCCTCGCGCCAAATCGTCGACATCATCAGCGTGATCGACGGCCTGGCGTTCCAGACCAATTTGCTGGCCTTGAATGCGGCTGTGGAAGCGGCCCGTGCCGGTGAGCAGGGCCGCGGTTTTGCGGTAGTGGCCACCGAGGTGCGTAACCTGGCCAAGCGCTCGGCCGAGGCGGCCAAGGAAATCAAGGAGTTGATCAATAATTCGGTGGAGCAGGTCGAGACCGGCAGCAAGCTGGTGGAGCAGGCCGGCGCCACGATGGAAGAGGTGGTCAGCAGCGTGCGCCGCGTGACCGATATCATGAGCGAGATCACCGCCGCCGGCGAGCAGCAGCGCGACGGCATCGCCCAGCTCAGCGCGGCCATTACCGGCATGGACGCGGTGACCCAGCAGAATGCCGCGCTGGTGGAGGAGGCCGCCGTCGCCTCGCAAAGCATGGAAGAGCAGGCCGCGTCGCTGGCGCAGCAGGTAGCCGTATTCCAGCTCGACGAGCGTGCCGCCGCCCGCCGCAGCACCCGCCGCCCGGCCACGCCAGCGCGCTTGATTGAATCAGTTTCATACTAACAAGCAACGAACGTTCGCTCGAATCCGCACTGAAATGGTGCAAAAACGCAAGTGCTTGCACTATTTTGTGGCTCCAATACAACAGGTAGCAATTTCTTACAAATCGGTAACCTGATGCAACTTACTGCTGTTTTGACAAAATTTACTTCACAACTAAAGCTGTAATACTAGGAGCAAAGTTGGTTTCGGGGCCATTTTGCGGGATAAAGCCGCCGAACAAACTCCGGGGTTGTTAGCTTATTACCATTTGGTAGAGGCAATCGTGCGGGGCGTTCAGTATAAAATAGCGTCAGAAATAGCAAAGTGGCTATTTTTACTTAGTCCGAAGAGCAGTGGTACAACCACCGTGTTCCTCGTGCGGAAATCCCGGCCCGTTTCGCTTGCTCGGCAGGAAATATTGCGATGCGGTAAAATGCTCTTGCTTTGGAAAAACGACAAGAATGTTCGCTGTTCAGTATGAATGGTTTTACACTTGTTGAAGTTTCTAAGCATCAGTATAGTGCCGCCTCCGGCGCTCCACGAGGGCGCTGCGACAAGGCCGGCGTAGATTTATCGGCCGCAACAGTGAACGCATCCCATTAGCGGGTGCACAGTGGCAGCTGGGGAGTTTGCCCTCACGCACAAACGGCTCAGGCCGAGACGCACCGAACACGCCGTACTACTGGCTTATTTTTACAGCAACACAACTGAAGGAAACACGTAATGAAAAAATCCCTTATCGCTATCGCCGTACTGGCAGCAACCAGCTCCGCTGCATTCGCTCAATCGAACGTCACCATCTACGGCATCCTGGACGCCGGCATCGTCGCTGAGCGCGGCGGCAAAGACGGCAACGTCAGCAAAGTGACCAGCGGCGCCGCTTCGGCATCGCGTATCGGCTTCAAAGGCACTGAAGATCTGGGCGGTGGTCTGAGCGCCATCTTCAAGCTGGAAACCGGCGCCCGTGTCGATGACGGCACCCTGGACAACACCACCAGCACCCTGTTCAACCGTGAAGCCTTCGTTGGTCTGTCGTCGAAAACCGCCGGCACCCTGACCCTGGGCCGCCAGTACACCCCGTACTACGAGACCCTGCGCGACGTTGGTGATCCATTCGCCATGGGCTACGCTGGTACCGCGAAAAACCTGTTCCCAGTTGCCAGCTTCATGACCCGCAACTCGAACGCCATCGTGTACAAAACCCCTAACCTGCAAGGTTTCACCGGCGCTGTTTCGTACAGCCTGGGTGAAGTTGCTGGCGACTCGTCGGCTACCCGTCAAGTGGGCGCATCGCTGGGTTACAACAACGGTCCTCTGAACGTTGCAGTTGCTTACAACAGCAAAAACAACGACACCCTGACCCTGAAAACCGCTGGCATCGGCCACAACGGTTTGATCGCTGCTAACTACGACTTCAAAGTAGTGAAAGTGTTCGGCGCCTACTCGAAAGACAAGGGCCTGAACAGCGCTCCTCTGAACGGTTCGGCTACCGCCTACAGCGGCCTGACCTTCGCTGCTTCGCAAGACAGCACCGACGCCCTGATCGGCCTGACCGCACCAGTATCGACCGCTGGCACCATCATGGCTTCGTTCATCCGCAAGAACGACAAAGAAGTTGCTAACCGTGACGCTGACCAGTGGGCAATCGGCTACAACTACGCCCTGTCGAAGCGCACCAGCACCTACGTTGCTTACGCTAAGATCAAGAACAAGAACGGCGCTGGCTACACCGTTGGTAACAACAGCGAAGCCGGTTCGGGCGACAAAGCCTTCAACCTGGGCCTGCGTCACTCGTTCTAATCTGATTATTCAGGTTTAGGATCAACAACGGCTGCCTCGTGCAGCCGTTGTTCTTTTCTGGAAGCGAAAATGACTCGACGAGTTTTTCTTGCCGGCGCCATCCTGCTGGCGTCGTGCGCCGTATTTGCCGCGCCGAAGAAAGCGGCCAAGCCCGGCGTCTTGCCGCGCTACGGCATGCTGGTGTATTCCGACCTGTGCATCCACGCCGACAGCGGCGAGTTCGGCGGCCAGCGCATCACGCTGCAACGCTTTGCCGAAGTCGATACGGTGCTGTACGAATTTACCGCCGGCGGCTTGAGCTGGCCGGTGGTGGCCAGCGACGTGACCATCGATCCGCGCGGCCAGCAGTTTTATTTCACGGTGCAGCCGCCCGACGAGGAAGAGCGCACCATCAGCGGCAAGCTGGCCGACGGCGGCAAGACGCTGGTGCTGGAAGGCGGCTATTGCGAGGATCAGTCGCTGCCGATGCGGCTGCCGCTGGTGACGGATTTCAGCCGCAAGGCCGGCGCCTGCCGCGCCTGCCCCGCGCCGAAAGTGAAGAAGGAAAAAGAAGAAGACAAGCCGGTGATCGACACCGGCTCCACCACGACCGCCGGTTTATGAACCGGCTTTGGCTGCCTCTGCGTTTTTACGGATGGTCTCCAGCGTCGCGCCCGGCGTGATCAGGTTGCCGTCGTAGCGCAGCTCGATCAGCGCCGGCAGATTCTTCTCGCGCGTGTAAGCCAGCGCGCGTTCCAGTGCTGGGGCGAACTCCTCGGTCTTGACCACCACCTCGCCGCTGCCGCCATACGCCACCGACAGCGCCGCAAAATCAGGATTGTGCAGCGTGGTGCCGGACACGCGGCCCGGATACTCGCGCTCCTGGTGCATGCGGATGGTGCCGAACATGGCGTTGTTAAACACGATGATGACTACGCCCGCCTGGTACTGCACTGCCGTCGCCAGCTCCTGGCCGTTCATCATGTACTCGCCGTCGCCTGCAAAGGTGATCACGGTGCGCGCCGGATCGATAATCTTGGCGGCCACGCCGGCCGGCACACTGTAGCCCATCGCACCGCTGGTCGGCGCCAATTGCGTGCGCATGCCGCCGTAGCTGTGGAAGCGGTGCGCCCAGGTGGCGTAGTTGCCGGCGCCGTTGGTGATGATGGTGTCGTGCGGCGCGATCTTGTCGATCTGCTGCACCACCTGCCACAAGTCCAGCGGCGCCTTGCCGTCCTTGAAGATGGCTGGCTGCTGCTTCCACGCCGCGTAGTCCGCGCGCGCTTCCGCCACGCTGCCGGCCCATGCCGATGCATCGACCGGCGCCATGGCTGCCAGCATCGCTGCGACTTGCGGCATCCCGCTGTTAATCATCAATTCCGCTTGATAGACGCTGCCCAGTTCTTCGGCGTCGGCGTGCACATGGATCAGGCGCTGCGCCGGCACCGGGGAGGCCAGCAGCGAATAGCCGCTGGTGGTCATCTCGCCGAGGCGCGGGCCGATAGCCAGGATCACGTCGGCCTCGCGCACGCGCGCCGCCAGTTTCGGGTTGATGCCGATGCCGACATCGCCGATGTAGTTAGGGTGTTCGTTGTCGAGCAAGTCCTGGAAGCGGAACGCGCACGATACCGGCAGCTGGTTGGCTTCGGCAAAGCGCTGCACGTCGGCGCAGGCTTGTTCATTCCAGCCGCCGCCGCCGAGCAGCACCAGTGGCTTCCTGGCCGAGGCCAGCATGCTGCGCACGGTGTCGATCTGCGCGGCCGACGGCGAAGCTTGCACCGCTTGATAGCTGCGGGTATCGGCCACCACCGCCTTGGTGGTCAGCATATCTTCCGGCAGTGCCAGCACCACCGGGCCCGGACGGCCGCTGGTGGCGATCTGGAAGGCGCGCGCGATGTATTCCGGCATGCGGTCGGCGCGGTCGATTTGCGTGACCCACTTGGCCATCTGGCCGTACATGCGGCGGTAGTCGATTTCCTGGAAGGCTTCGCGGTCGATAAAGTCGCTGCCGACCTGGCCGATGAACAAGATCATCGGGGTGGAATCCTGGAACGCCGTGTGCACGCCGATCGAGGCATTGGTGGCGCCCGGCCCGCGGGTGACGAAGCAGATGCCCGGTTTGCCCGTCATCTTGCCGTAGGCGTCGGCCATGAACGCGGCGCCGCCTTCCTGGCGGTTGATGATGAAGCGGATATCGGAATCATGCAGGGCGTCGAGCACGTCCAGATAGCTTTCGCCGGGTACGCCGAAAGCGGTGTCTACGCCGTGGATCTTCAGGGCATCGACCAAAATCTGGCCGCCGGTGCGGGATGGTTGCGTCATTATTGTGAGCCTCGTGGGTGAATTATCCGAGCATTCTACGGCGGCGGCGGGAGGGCGGCTTTTGGAATGGCGACACCAAATTTCAGATTTGGAGGGCCGGGCTGGTACAATATCGCCTGAAGCAAGCCAGACAGCCGCTGGTCAGTGCGTAAGGCCTGACGGGAGGAAGGTCCGGACTCCATAGAGCAGGGTGACGGTTAACGGCCGTCCGTCGAAAGCCTTCGGGTATAAGGCGAGGAATAGGGCCACAGAGACGAGCGTATTAAGTTACGGTGAAACGCGGTAACCTCCACTTGGTGCAATTCCAAATAGGCACGCGATGATGTTGCTCGCGGAGCGTGCGGGTAGGAAGCTTGAGCGCTGGAGTAATCCAGCGCCTAGAGGAATGGCTGTCATAGCGCAGGTTCGCCTGCGCCGTAACAAAATCCGGCCTATCGGCTTGCTTCAACTAATTACACGAGATGAAAAAATTCATACTCGCCCTCGATCAGGGCACGACCAGTTCGCGCGCAATCCTCTTCGACCATCAAGGCCAGATCTGTGGCAGCGCGGCGCAGGAATTTCCTCAGCACTTCCCGCATCCCGGCTGGGTCGAGCACGACCCGATGGATATCTGGCATAGCCAGCTCAACGTCGCCCGCAAGGTCTTGGCCGACAATCACGTCGATCCGCATAATGTGCTGGCCATCGGCGTGACCAACCAGCGCGAGACCACCGTGGTGTGGGATCGCAAGACCGGCGAGCCGATCGCGCCGGCCATCGTCTGGCAAGACCGCCGCACCGCCGACCTGTGCGACGCGCTGCGCGCCGACGGCAAAGCCAAGAAAATCACCGACATCTCCGGGCTGGAACTCGATGCCTATTTTTCCGCGACCAAGCTGAAGTGGCTGCTCGACCATGTGCCCGGCGCGCGCGCGAAAGCGGAGCAGGGCGGGCTAGCGTTTGGCACCGTCGATAGCTGGCTGGTCTACAAGCTGACCGGGCAGCACGTCACCGACGTCAGCAACGCCTCCCGCACCATGCTGTTCAACATCCACCTGATGCGCTGGGATTACGACTTGCTGCACCTGTTCGGCATCCCGGAGGCGGTGCTGCCGCAGATCGTGTCATCGAGCGAGGAGGTGGGCAACACGCACCACAGCCTGTTCGGCGCGGCGATCCCGGTGGCCGGCATTGCCGGCGATCAGCAGGCTGCGACTTTCGGGCAGGCGTGCCACCAGCCGGGCATGGTCAAGAATACCTACGGCACCGGCTGCTTCATGCTGATGCATCTTGGTAAGCATGCGGTGGCTTCGCACAACCGCTTGCTGACTACGGTTGGCTGGCGGGTCGATGGCGCGACCGATTATCTATTAGAAGGCAGCGTCTTCATGGGCGGCGCCACGGTGCAGTGGCTGCGCGACGGCCTCGGGATTATCAAGTCATCGGCGGAAGTGGAAGCCTTGGCGGCCAGCGTGCCGGATAGTGACGGCGTGTTCATGGTGCCGGCCTTTGTCGGCTTGGGCGCGCCGCACTGGGACTCGTACGCGCGTGGCTCGCTGTTCGGATTGAGCCGAGGCAGCACCCGCGCTCACATCGCGCGCGCCGCGCTTGAAGCGATTGCCTACCAAAGCGCCGAGCTGATGGCGGCCATGCAAAAAGACGCATCTGTGCCGCTGGTTGAAGTCCGCGCCGACGGCGGCGCCGCCCGCAACGACCTCCTGATGCAATTCCAGGCCGATCTGCTGGGTGTGCCGGTAGTCCGTCCTAAAGTCACCGAAACCACGGCCTTGGGCGCAGCCTACCTTGCTGGTCTGGCTGTCGGCTTCTGGGAGACGCAAGAAGAAATCGCCGCCCAATGGCACTGCGAACGCCGCTTCGAACCCTCAATGAGCGCCGACCGCCGCACCGAACTCCTCGCCAAATGGTCGCGCGCCGTAGAACGCACGCGCGGCTGGGAAGTGGCTTCTGCGGGTTAAAAGAGCGCCGTCCCTGATGGCGGTGCTGAGCGTTTTTCGCATTGGCGGCACGCGGCACCACCCCAACCCGCACACCGCTGCGGCCAGGGTCTGACCCCGTGCGGGGTCAGACCCTTTCGTGCGGGGTGTGCTTGGCGCTGTCTACTGAACCCTAGTTGCTGCTCGCACTATCAACCCGCCGCGAAAACGCCCTAATCTCCAGTCGTTTCGAGCTGAATTCAAAGCGTATAATGACGGTGATGCAGCTCAAAATTTGTATAGACAAGTTGCGTTCATGCTGTTGCTGTTGAGTAAATGCTGAAGTTCGTTGTGGCTGTTTTGTGAAGGTTCCTCATTCCTCTTGAGCGCGCTACTGGTGCGCTGTACTGGCGTTTTCCCTCTCCGATACCCGCGTTTTCCATCCTCCCGCCCATGTTGTCCATTTGATACTGCAATGTTGGCTGTTTGCAACTTTATGCTTTTAATTCAATTTTTTTATATAAGCATTTTCAGCATTAAACACATGGGTATAGATGAGGTGACACCTTCACAACCTTACATAAGTACTTAATTTATTAGGTAATTTTATTTCTAGCTGGCTTCAAGGAATCGCGCTAAGTCCTTAATTTCATTACTAAAATCCCCGTTTCGATTGGCTGAAAGCGCTTGACCACTGTTATTGCTTCCTCTAAAGTGGGCATCTGTGTGAAAAAGTGTCTTTTTGTGGGAGATTTTGCCTGACTTAGCGGACAGGGAAGATCCAAATCAAGAAGCCAGTTTCTCAGACTCCGCTAACCAACTGAGGTAAAAGGTATTCACGTGTTTCAAGGCGCGTCCGCAATCAATCTCGATGCTAAAGGCAGGATGTCCATCCCTGCCAAGCACCGTGACGCGCTCTCGATCCAGTGCGAAGGCCGCCTCACCCTGACGCGCCATCCCGACGGCTGCGTCATGCTGTTCCCCCGTCCTGTGTGGGAACAACACCGTCAACAGATCTCCACCTGGCCTATGCAAGCGCGCGCCTGGCAGCGCATTTTCCTCGGTTACGCCACCGACGTGGAAATGGACACCGCCGGCCGCATCCTCATCTCGCCCGAACTGCGTGCCGCCGTCGGCATCGACAAAGAGGTGATGATGATGGGCATGGGCTCGCACTTCGAGATCTGGGACGCCGCCAAGATGGCGGAAAAAGAGCTGCAGGCTATGGAAGCCGGCACCCCCGATGTACTCGCTAATTTCTCTTTCTAAGGCCCCGTCACATGACCACGACAACGGTGCCTGAATTCCAGCATCGCACGGTGCTGCTAGACGAAGCAGTCGATGCGCTGGCGCTCGATGGCGCGCGCGCCAACGGCGTCTTCGTCGACGGCACGTTTGGCCGCGGCGGCCACTCGCGTTTGATCCTGTCGAAACTGTGCGCCAATGCACGCCTGATCGCTTTCGACAAGGATCCGCAAGCCATCGCCACCGCCGAACAAATCAAGGATCCGCGCTTCACCATCGTCCACGACAGCTTTGCCACCATGCGCGAAGCGCTGGCTGAACGCGGCATTAATCAAGTCGACGGCATCTTGCTCGACCTCGGCATCTCCTCGCCGCAGGTGGATGATGCCGCGCGCGGCTTCAGCTTCCGTAACGATGGCCCGCTCGATATGCGCATGGACACCACGCGCGGCATGTCGGCGGCGGAGTGGCTTGCCACTGAAACCGTAGAGACACTGGAAAAGGTGATAAAGGAATATGGGGAAGAACGGTTTGCTTTTCAGATTGCAAAGGCGATTGTTGCTCGCAGGGCAGTCGAGCCAATTTCAACCACACGACAGCTTGCCGGCATCGTGGCAGGCGCGGTCAAGACTCGGGAAAAGGGCAAGGATCCGGCAACCCGCACATTTCAGGCTATCCGGATTTTCATCAATAAAGAGCTTGAAGACCTTGAAGTCGGTCTGAACCGCGCTTACGACAGCCTGGCGCCGGGCGCGATCATGGCCATCATCAGCTTCCACTCGCTGGAAGACCGCATGGTGAAGCGCTTCTTCGCGTCCAAGGCCAATGTCGAGCAGCCGGATCGCCGCTTGCCGATCCGCGCGGTCGACTTGCCGCAGCCGGAACTCAAGCTGCTGTCCAAGATGAAGCCTTCCGATAAAGAAGTCGACGAGAATCCGCGCGCCCGTTCGGCGGTGATGCGCGTCGCCCGTCGCTTGCCGATCCCGGGGGGCGCATGAGCGGCAAGATCAATCTGGTGCTGACGATTTTGCTGGTCGCTTGCGGCCTGTCGCTGGTGAATGCCCAATATCAGGCACGCCACTTGTTCATTGAACTGGAACGCACCCAGTCGCAGGCCCGCCAGCTGGATATCGAATGGGCGCAGCTGCAGCTGGATCAATCCACGCTGGGCAAGCACGCGCGCATCGAAGACATCGCGCGCCGCGATTTGAATATGACGCCGCTGACCGCAGCGCGCACGCAGTATCTGACGCCGGAGGCCTCCAAATGAGCCGCGGCAGCAATGTGAACACCTCGCGCGTGGCCGCCTCCAAAGGCGTGGCCTTCTCCAAGAGCCCAGTATTGGCAGTCCGCTTGCCGACCTGGCGCTCGCGCGTTGTGCTGTTCGTATTGTTTGCCGCATTCGCCGCATTGGCCGGCCGCGCCCTGTGGCTGCAAGGCTTGTCGACCCAGTTCCTGCAAAAGCAGGGCGAGATCCGTTACGCGCGCACGCTGGAACTGCCGGCCACGCGCGGCAAGATCACCGACCGCGATAATCAGGTGCTGGCATCGTCGGTGCCGGTGAAAGCCATCTGGGCGATCCCGGATGATGTGCAGGAAGCGCCGCCGGCCAAGCTGAAACAGCTGGCCAAGCTGCTCGACATGAGCGACGCCGAACTGCAAAAGAAACTCGATTCCGATCGCAGCTTCGTCTACCTGAAACGCCAGGTGGAAGAGGACGTGGCCTCGCAGATCACCAAGCTCGGTATCGACGGCATCCAGACCCGCAAAGAATACAAGCGCTTCTACCCGCAGGGCGAAGTGACGACCCACGTGGTCGGCTTCACCAACGTGGAAGACCAGGGCCAGGAATCGATGGAACTGGCGCAGCAGAAAACGCTGCAGGGCGTGACCGGCAGCCGCCGCGTGATCAAAGACCGCCTTGGCCGCATCGTCGAAGACATCGAGTCGGTGCGCGAGCCGCACGACGGTAAAGATCTGACCCTGTCGATCGACAGCAAGATCCAGTACATCGCTTTCACCCAGGTGAAAGACGCGGTAGAGAAGTTCCACGCCAAGGCTGGTGCAGCGGTGGTGCTGGACGTGCACACCGGCGAAGTGCTGGCGCTGGCCAACTGGCCTACCTACAATCCAAACGACCGTTCCAAGCTGACCGGCGAACAGCTGCGCAACCGCGTGATGACCGACACCTTCGAGCCGGGTTCCTCGCTCAAGCCGTTCACCGTGGGCCTCGCGCTGGACGAAAAACGCATCAAGCCGCACACCATGTTCGACACCGGTAACGGCTCGATGGTGATTGCCGACCGCGTGATTCACGACACGCACCCGCACTACATGATCGACGTGCAGGGCATCATCCAGAAGTCGTCCAACATCGGCACGTCCAAGATCGCGCTGGGCATGCCGGCCGAAGATATGTGGGAGATGTTCACCAAGGTCGGCTTCGGCCAGCAGCCGAAGTGGGGCTTCCCCGGCGCCGTCGCTGGCCGCGTGCGTCCTTACAAATCCTGGCGTCCTATCGAGCAAGCCAATATGAGCTTCGGCCAGGGTATCTCGGTATCGCTGATCCAGCTGGCACGCGCTTACATGATCTTCGCCCGCGACGGCGACATCATTCCGCTGTCGTTCCAGAAGCTGCACGAAGCGCCGCACGGCACCCAGGTGATCAGCGCCAAGACCGCTGCCGAAATGCGCGAGATGCTGGAGATGGTGACGCAGCCGGGCGGTTCCGCCGTGAAAGCACAAGTGCCGGGCTACCGCGTCGGCGGCAAGACCGGTACGGCACAGAAGGTAGTCAACGGCCGCTACTCGCAAACCAAATATATCGGTAACTTCGTCGGCATGGCGCCGATGTCGGATCCACGTTTCATCATCGCCGTCATGATCGACGAACCGGGCGGCCCGGTGCACGTCGGCGGCGACGTAGCAGGCCCGGTGTTTTCGGCATTGGCGGCGCAGGCACTGCGCGCCAAGAATATCGCGCCGGACTCGGATCTGACCCATATCATCATTCCTGAATCAGCAGCACAGGGGAACATGTGACGACTTCTACTTTCGACCCAATCGCGATTGCTTCCGCGATCCGCAAGCTGGCGCCAACGGCGAACCTGGCTTCGGATTCGCGCCGCATTAAGCTGGGCGATGTGTTTTTTGCTTATCCTGGCGATGCCGGTGATGGGCGCAGCTTTATCGAAAGCGCCATCGAGCACGGCGCAGCGTTGATCGTGCTCGATCCAGCAAGCTTTGCGTGGAACGACAAATGGGCCGTGCCTTATCTGACGGTTGAGAACCTGAAGGCCAACGCCGGCGTGATCGCCCACGCGTTCTATCAGCAGCCGGATGCCGGCATGTTCACCGTCGGCGTGACCGGCACCAATGGTAAAACTTCGAGCGCCGTGTGGCTGGGCCAAGCGCTGTCGCGCGCCGGTGAGCCGGCAGCGGTCATCGGCACGCTGGGCGTGGGCGTGTTCCGTCCGCGCGGCGAAGTGGAATACGACGTTACCGGCTACACCACGCCGGACGCGGTACTCTTGGCGCGTAACCTGTCCGACCTGCGCGAGCAGGGCGCAACCGCGCTGGCGATTGAAGTGTCGTCCATCGGTCTGGAACAAGGCCGCGTATCGGGCATGCACTTCGACGTGGCGCTGTTTACCAACCTGACCCGCGATCACCTCGACTATCACGGCACCATGGAAGCCTACGAGGCCGCCAAGGTCAAACTGTTTAACTGGCCGTGCCTGAAAACGGCGGTGGTCAACCTGGACGATCCGGCAGGCCTGCGCCTGATCGCGCACCTGAAAGGCAAGGCGCCGTTGGCTGGTAACATCCCGCTGATCGGCTACACGCTGCAAGACGCAGCAGCGCAGCCGGACATCGACGGTGTGCTGATGCTGCGCGCTAGCCAATTGCGCGCAGGCCGCAGCGGCGGCACCGAATTCCATCTGGACTGCCCGCTGGGCGTGGCGCAAGTGCGCACGCATCTGGTGGGGGGCTTCAATATCAGCAACGCGCTGGGCGTGATGGGCGCGATGATCGCCAAAGGCCTGGGCCTGCGCGCCGCCATCGATGCGGCCGAAGCGCTGGAGCCAGCGCCGGGCCGCATGCAGCAAGTCGGCGGCCATGAAGCGCCGTTGATCGTCATCGACTACGCGCACACCCCGGACGCGCTGGAGAAAACGCTGGCCGCGCTGCGTCCTGTGGCCAACGACCGTGGCGGCCAATTGTGGTGCGTGTTCGGCTGCGGCGGCGACCGCGATCCGGGCAAGCGTCCGCAGATGGGCAAGATCGCGCAAGCGGCGGATCACGTGCTGGTTACGAGCGACAATCCGCGCAGCGAAGATCCGCACGCCATCATCGAACAAATCCTGGCCGGCATGGATCAGAACAACCCTGCATCCACGGTGCAGACGCTGGACGACCGCGCTGCCGCCATCCTGTCCGCGATCAAGCACGCCGGCAAGCCGGACGTGATCCTGCTGGCAGGTAAAGGCCATGAGCCGTACCAGGAAATCAAGGGCAAGAAACTGCCATTCTCCGACGCCGATCACGCGCAACTGGCGCTGTCGGCCCGTTTAACCATGATGAGGACGAATTAATGCGTGCATCAGTCGCACAAATTCTGCCTTCTCTGACCGGCGCCCGTTTCGTGGGAGCCGGTGCGCAGTTGCACGACCTCGTATTCAACGGCGTGTCGACCGACAGCCGTAGCGTAGCCGCAGGTGCTTTGTTCGTCGCTTTGCGCGGCGAAGTTTTCGACGCCCACAACTTCCTCGCGCAAGTCGCGGAGAAGGGCGTTGCCGCTGTCGTTGTTGAAGAAATGCCGGAAGGTTTCCCGCTGCCGGCTATCGTTGTTCCAAACACGCTGGTGGCGCTGGGCCAGATCGCCAACTACTGGCGCAAGCAGTTCAGCATCCCGGTGATTGGCGTCACCGGCAGCAACGGCAAGACCACGGTCAAGGAAATGATCTCCGCGATCCTCGCCGCAGCCCATGGCGAAGAAGGCCGCTTGGCCACGCGCGGTAATTTGAATAACGAAATCGGCGTGCCGCTCACGCTGTTCCGCATGGATGCGCAACAGCAGTCGGCCGTCATTGAGATGGGCATGAATCATCCGGGCGAAATCGGCCGCCTGGCCGCCATCGCCGGCGCGAACATCGCCATGGTCAACAACGCCCAGCGCGAGCACCAGGAATTCATGCACACCGTGGAAGCGGTCGCGCGCGAGAACGGCTCGGTGCTGTCCGCGCTGCCGACCGACGGCGTAGCCGTGTTCCCGCATGGCGACGAGTTCACCTGCATCTGGGAAGAACTGTCGGCCGGCCGCCGCATGCTGCGCTTCGGCCTGACCAAGGATGCAGAAGTGAGCTGCACCTACCGCGCCAGCGATTTCGAAAGCGAGATGTTCATCACCATCTGCGAAAGCGAAGCAGACACGCGCCAGTTCTTCGTGCGCCTGCAAGCCGCTGGTGAACACAATGTTCGCAATGCGCTGGCCGCAGTGGCGTGCACCTATGCCGCCGGCGTGCCGCTGGAAAAAATCAAGCTGGGACTCGACACCTTCGCGCCGGTCAGCGGCCGTCTGCAGAAGAAGCAGGCCGCCAACGGCGCCGTGGTGATCGACGATACCTACAACGCTAACCCGGACTCGGTACGCGCCGCCATCGACGTGCTATCGAAAGCCGCCGCGCCGCGCGTGCTGGTGCTCGGCGATATGGGCGAAGTCGGCACGCAAGGCCGCGAGTTCCACGAAGAAGTAGGCGCATACGCGCAGGACAAAGGCATCGATACGGTGCTGGTAACAGGCGAACTGGCCGCTTTCATGGCAAATGCGATGCAAGGCGCGAACATTCGTCATTTTGAAAACTTTGGCGATTTGCTGTCTGCGGTGGACGCAGCGGTGTCGCCCGATGCAACTGTATTAATCAAGGGCTCCCGTTTCATGAAGATGGAGCGGGTCGTGCAGCATTTGATTGGGTCGCAACAAGCTAACAAGGAAGGTCACTAATCATGCTGCTCTGGCTCGCACAATTTTTCCAGCAGGACGTCGGGATACTCCGCGTCTTCAACTTCATCACTTTCCGCGCGGTGTTTGCTACCGCGACGGCGCTGTTTATCGGCCTGGCCGCCGGCCCGTTCGTGATCCGCAAACTGACCGCGATGAAGTACGGCCAGGCCGTGCGTACCGATGGCCCGCAAACGCACTTGAAAAAACACGGCACCCCAACCATGGGCGGCGTGCTGATTCTGCTGTCGATCGCGATTGCTACGCTGCTGTGGTGCGACCTGTCGAACCGCTTGATCTGGCCGGTGCTGATCGTCACGCTGGGCTTCGGCGCAGTGGGCTGGGTGGATGACTACCGCAAGGTGGTGTATCAAGACCCGGAAGGCATGCGCTCGCGCGAGAAGTATTTCTGGCAGTCGCTGGTTGGTATCGCCGCTGCGCTGTACCTGGCTTTCTCGGTGTCGGCCACCAGCACCGCGCAAGTATTCGAACTGTTCTTCGCGTGGGTGCGTTCCGGCTTTGAAATGGATCTGCCGCCGAAGGCTGACTTGATTGTGCCGTTCTTTAAAACCATCAGCTACCCGCTGGGCGTGTGGGGCTTCATCGCGCTGACCTACTGTGTCATCGTCGGCTCGTCCAACGCCGTTAACTTCACTGACGGCTTGGATGGTCTGGCGATTATGCCGACGATTATGGTCGGCTCGGCACTGGGCCTGTTCGCTTACCTGACCGGTAGCTCGACGTATTCGAAGTATTTGTTCATTCCGCACATTCCTGGCGCGGGCGAATTGATTATCTTCTGCGGCGCGCTGGCTGGCGCGGGCTTGGCGTTCTTGTGGTTTAACACCCATCCGGCGCAAGTGTTCATGGGCGACGTCGGCGCGTTGGCGCTGGGCGGTGCGTTGGGAACTATTGCGGTGATTGTGCGTCAAGAGATTGTGTTGTTCATCATGGGCGGCATCTTCGTTGCGGAGACGGTGTCGGTGATGATTCAGGTGGGCTGGTTCAAATACACCAAGAAGCGCTATGGCACCGGCCGCCGCGTGTTCCTGATGGCGCCGCTGCACCACCACTTTGAACAAAAAGGCTGGAAAGAGACCCAAGTCGTCGTGCGCTTCTGGATTATCACGATGATCTTGGTACTGGTTGGACTCTCGACGTTGAAACTGCGCTGATGATTTACGAAGGCAAAAACGCACTGGTACTCGGGCTGGGTGAATCCGGCCTGGCGATGGCGCTATGGCTCGCCCGCAGCGGCGCGCGCGTGCGCGTGGCCGATACGCGCGAGTCGCCGGATCGTTTGCCTGCGCTGAAAGAAGCGCTGCCGGAAGCGGAATTCGTCGCCGGCCCCTTCGGCGCATCGCTGCTGGAAGGCGTGGACTTTGTGGCCGTCAGCCCTGGCCTGGCGCCGAACCGCGAGCTGGCAGAGATTAATCCTGCCGCCATGGCCGCTGGCATTGAAGTGTGGGGCGAGATCGAGTTGTTCGCGCAGGCGCTGGAATCGCTGAAAGCATCGCACAGCTACGAGCCGAAGATCATCGCCATCACCGGCACCAACGGCAAGACCACGGTGACCACGCTGGTCGGCCAACTGTGCGAACGCGCTGGCAAAACTGTACGCGTGGCCGGCAACATCAGCCCAGCGGCGTTGGACGTGCTGCGCGAAGTGCTCGATAAAGAAACGCTGCCGGAAGTCTGGGTACTCGAACTCTCATCTTTCCAGCTGCAGACCACCTTCACGCTGGAAGCCGACGCGGCGACCGTGTTGAACGTCACGCAGGATCACCTGGACTGGCACGGCGACATGCCATCCTACGCTGCCGCCAAGCACCGCATCTTCGCTGCCAACACTGTGCGCGTGTTGAACCGCGATGACGCCACCACCATGCGCATGGCCAGCGCCACCGGCCATAATGTCACCTTCGGCACCGACGCGCCAACGCTGCGCGACGACCTTGGCCTGAACAACGAACGCGGCGTGCTGTGGCTCGCCACCGCCATCCCGGCGGAAGAAGAGGGCGAACCGAAGAAACGCAAAAAGAACGATCCACCACCGCCACCGGTCGAGTGCATCGTCAAGAACCTGATGCCTGCCGACGCACTGCAAATTCGCGGCGTGCACAATGCCGCCAACGCATTGGCCGCGCTGGCGCTGTGCCGCGCCATCGACCTGCCACTGGCGCCGCTGCTGCATGGCTTGCGCGAATATCGCGGCCAGCCGCACCGCGTTGAACTGGTCAGCGCCATCAACGACGTCGAATATTACGACGACAGCAAAGGCACCAACGTCGGCGCTACCGTGGCCGCATTGAATGGCCTCGGCAAAGCCTTCACCGGCGAAAACCAGCGCCTGGTCGTCATCCTCGGCGGCGACGGCAAGGGACAGGACTTCGCGCCGCTGGCCGAACCAGTCGCCCGCTATGCCCGCGCCGCATTGCTGATCGGCCGCGACGCCCCGCAAATCCGCGCCGCGCTGGAATCGGCCGCGCGCGAGCAGGGCGTGGTGTTGGCGTACGAACTGGAAGACTGCGGCACCGACCTGCCGCAAGCGGTCAAGCGCGCGAGCGAACTGGCGCAAGCCGGCGACGCCGTGCTGCTGTCGCCCGCGTGCGCCAGCATGGACATGTTCAAGAACTACGCGCATCGCGCCCAGGTGTTCATCGACACCGTGCGCGACATCGCCCTCGACGCGGGACAGGAGATCTAATGGCCTTCCAGCTGCCGTTCCGCTTTGGCTCCAAGTCGGCTGAAACGCCGATGGAGAGTCGCGCGCGGCAGTCGAAGATGATGGAGTATGACCAGCCGCTGGTCTGGGTCACGCTGCTGCTCATGCTGCTCGGGATGGTGATGGTGTATTCGGCCTCGATCTCGCTGCCGGATTCGCCGAAGTTCGCCAACTATGTGCGCTGGCAGAACACCTACTTCCTGCAACGCCAGATGATGTTCATCGCTGTTTCGCTGGTGGTGGGCTTGTTCGTATTCCGCATCCGCGTCGCCGATTTGCAGAAGGCGGCGCCGTACCTGTTTATCGGCACCTTGGTGCTGCTGGTGCTGGTGCTGATTCCCGGCGTCGGCGTGGTGGTCAACGGCGGCCGCCGCTGGCTGTCGCTCAAGGTATTCAACGTGCAGCCCTCGGAACTGATGAAAGTCGTGGCCGTGCTGTACGCCGCCGACTACACCGTGCGCAAGCAGCAGTATATGCACAAGCTGACCAAGGGCTTTATGCCGATGGCGGCGGCGGTTGGTTTCGTCGGCCTGTTGCTGCTGCTGGAGCCGGATCTCGGCGCCTTCGGCGTGATCGTCTGCATCGCGATGGGCATCCTGTTCCTGGGCGGGATCAACGCGATCTGGTTCGGCGGCATCGGCGCGGTGCTGGTGGTGATCTTCGGCTCCATCATCGCGCTGTCGAAATTCCGCCGCGAGCGTTATTTCGCGTACCTCAATCCGTGGGAAGAGGACAACGCATTGAACAAGGCCTACCAGCTGACCCACTCGCTGATCGCTTTCGGGCGCGGCGAGCTTTTTGGCGTTGGGCTGGGCGGCAGCGTGGAAAAACTGCACTACCTGCCGGAAGCGCATACCGACTTCCTGCTGGCGGTGATCGGCGAAGAACTCGGCCTGGCCGGCGTGCTGGTGGTGATCGCGATGTTCTACTGGATTATCAAGCGCGCTTTCGATATCGGCCGCCAGGCCATCGCCATCGATCAGACCTTCGCCGGCCTGACGGCCAAGGGCATCGGCATCTGGATCGGCGTGCAGACGTTTATTAACATGGGTGTAAACCTGGGCTTACTGCCAACCAAGGGCTTGACCCTGCCGCTGATGAGCTATGGCGGCACGGGCGTTGTAATTAACTGCATCGGACTCGCGATTCTGCTCAGGATCGATTACGAGAACCGGGTTCTGATGCGTGGTGGCAGACTATGAAACGATTAATGATTATGGCGGCCGGTACGGGCGGTCATATTTTCCCAGGCCTGGCGATCGCGCAAACCATGCGTGCGCGCGGCTGGGAAGTGAGCTGGCTGGGTACGTCCGCCGGCATGGAACAGGACTTGGTGCCTAAGAGCGGCATCGCGATGGATAGCATCAACTTCACCGGCATGCGCGGCAAAGGCCTGAAGCATACGGTGAGCGGCGCGTTCAAGATGGTGAAGGCGTTTGCCGACTGCTTCAGCTTTATCGGCAGCCGCAAGCCGGACGTGGTGATGGGCATGGGCGGTTATGTGACTGTGCCGGGCGGTTTGATGGCGCGCCTGCGCGGCACGCCGCTGGTGCTGGTGAATGCCGATGCGGCGCTGCTGCTGTCGAACAAAACGCTGGTGCCTGCGGCTTCGCGCGTGTGCTTTGGCTTCCCTGCCAACTTCGGCAATGCTGCGGGCAAGGCAGTCGTCACCGGCAATCCGGTGCGCAAGGAGATTCTGGACATGGCATCGCCGGCCCAACGCTTTGAAGGCCGCGAAGGCCCGCTGCGTATTCTGGTAGTGGGCGGCAGCCTCGGTGCGAAAGCGCTGAACGATGCGCTGCCTGCGGCGTTGGCGCTGATCCCTGAGGCACAGCGTCCCCTGGTGACCCACCAGTCGGGCAAAAAGAATATCGATGCGCTGCGCGCGGCGTATCAGCAGGCCGGCGTGACGGCCAATGTGGTCGACTTCATCGACGACATGGCCACCGCCTACAGCAATGCGGACGTGGTGATCTGCCGCGCCGGCGCCATTACCGTTTCCGAACTGACGGCAGCTGGCGTGGCCAGCGTGCTGGTGCCGTTCATGGCATCTACCACCAGCCACCAGCGCGACAACGCGCAGTGGATGGCGAAACAAAAAGCGGCGATTCACATGCCGCAGACGGAATTAAGCGCGCAATCCGTTGCTGCGCTGTTGGAAACGCTGACCCGCGCGTCCTGCCTGGCCATGGCCAACGCAGCGCGTGAAGTCGGCAAACGTGACGCAAACGACGCGATCGCAAAAGTATTGGAAGATTTAGCATGAAGCATAAAGTACAGAACATACACTTCGTCGGCATCGGCGGTAGCGGCATGAGCGGCATTGCAGAAGTGCTGCTCACGCTGGGCTACTCCGTGTCCGGCTCGGACTTGGGCAGCAACGCTGTGACCCAGCGCCTGGCCGATATGGGCGCGACTGTGTATCAAGGCCACGCGGAATCCAACATCGGCAACGCCGATGCCGTCGTGACCTCGACCGCTGTACAGCAGGACAACCCTGAAGTAGTAGCGGCACGCAGCCGTAAAATTCCTATCGTCCCGCGCGCAGTGATGCTGGGCGAGTTGATGCGCCTGAAGCGCGGCATCGCCATCGCCGGCACGCACGGCAAGACCACTACCACCAGCCTGGTGGCGTCGGTGCTGGCACAGGGTGGCCTCGATCCGACCTTCGTGATTGGCGGCCGTCTGACCGCAGCCGGCGCCAACGCCAAGCTGGGCACCGGTGAATACCTCGTCGCCGAAGCCGACGAGTCGGACGCCTCGTTCCTGAACCTGACGCCGATGATCGAAGTCATTACCAATATCGACGCCGATCACATGGAAACCTACGAGCACGATTTCGAAAAGCTCAAGCAGGCCTTTGTCCACTTCACGCACCGCCTGCCGTTCTACGGCCGCGCCATGCTGTGCATCGACGATCCGCATGTACGCTCGATCCTGCCGCACGTAACCAAGCCAGTCACCACCTACGGTTTCGCCGAAGACGCCGAAGTGCGCGCCGTGAACGCGCGTGCCGTTGGCGTGGAAATGCACTTCACCGTCAAGCAGGAAGGCTATCCAGACCTGGACGTGGTGCTGAACCAGCCAGGCCTGCACAACGTGCAGAATGCCTGCTCCGCCGTGGCCATCGCCCGCGAGATCGGCATTGAAGACAGCGCAACGCAAGCGGGCCTCGCAGGCTTTGCGGGCGTGGGCCGCCGCTTCACCAAGTATGGCGACGTCGCCATTCCGGGCGGTGGTACGTTCACGCTGGTCGACGACTTCGGCCACCATCCGCTGGAAATGGAAGTGACCATGGCCGCAGCGCGCGCCGCTTATCCGGGCCGCCGCCTGGTGCTGGCGTTCCAGCCGCACCGCTTCAGCCGCACGCGCGACCTGTTCGAAGATTTCGTCAAGGTGCTGGGCACGCCGGACGTGCTGGTGCTGGGCGAGGTGTACGCCGCCGGCGAAGCGCCGATTGTCGCCGCCGACGGCCGCGCGCTGGCGCATGCGCTGCGCGCACGCGGCAAGACCGAACCAATTTTTGTTGAGGCGATCGGCGATATGCCGGAAACCATCATGGGCGTGGTACGCGACGGCGACGTTGTGATGACCATGGGCGCAGGCTCGATCAGCGGCGTCCCAGCCAAACTGACTAATTATCCAAAGGTCTGAATCGTGAGTACCATCGTTAATCCACAAGACGCAAAATCGTTCGGCAAGGTCGGCGTGCTGTTCGGCGGCCGTTCTGCGGAACGTGAAATATCCAATATGTCCGGCTCCGGCGTGCTGGCCGCGTTGCAAAGCAAAGGCATCGACGCTCACGCTTTCGATCCGGGCCAACGCTCGCTGGCCGAACTGGCCGCGGAAAAATTCGACCGCGTGTTCATCGCGCTGCACGGCCGTTTCGGCGAAGACGGCAGCCTGCAAGGCGCGCTGGAACTGCTGGGCATTCCATACACTGGCAGCGGCGTGACCGCCAGCTCGGTAGGCATGGACAAGATCACTACAAAGATCGTGTGGCTGCACCAAGGATTGCCGACGCCGCGCTACGCGGTGTTGAACGCGCAATCCGATCTGGCCGCAACCGCTGCTGATCTGGGCCTGCCGCTGATCGTGAAGCCGCCGCATGAAGGTTCGACCATCGGCATCACCAAGGTGACCGAGGCCGCTGAATTCCAGGCCGCGTACGACAAAGCCGCCGCGCTGGACGACTCGGTGCTGGCGGAAGAATTTGTCACCGGCCGGGAATTCACCGTCGCCATCCTGGGCAGCGGCGCACAAGCACGCGCGCTGCCTATCGTGGAGATCGTGGCGCCGGAAGGCAATTACGACTACCAGAACAAGTACTTCACCGACGACACCAAGTACTTCTGCCCAGCCGCGCTGCCGGACGCGCTGACCGCAGAGATGCAGCGCATCGCCGTGGAAGCTTACCGCGCGCTCGGTTGCGAGGGCTGGGGACGCGTTGACGTGCTGCTGCGCGAACGCGATCAAAAGCCGTTCCTGCTGGAGGTGAATACCTCGCCGGGCATGACCGGCCACTCGCTGGTGCCGATGGCGGCGCGCGCGGAAGGCATTAGCTATGAAGACCTGTGCGTGGAAATCCTGCGCAGCGCGCGTTTGAAGATGAAGGGCTGAGTGGTAGATGTGGCATGACGCGAAGGCTTTGAATGCAACCGCCAGCGGCCTGTTTGCGCTGACCGTGTTGGCATGCATAGCGTCCGGCGTGTGGTGGGTGTCGCAGCGTCCGATGTTCAACCTGCGCACGATTCGTATTGAAACGATTAGCAGTGACGAAGAACTGAAGCATGTGAATCACCTGACGCTGCGTAATAACGCGTTGGGCCGTATCAAGGGCAACTTCTTCACCACCAACCTGGACGCGGTGCGCCAGGCGTTTGAGTCGGTGCCCTGGGTACGCCGCGCAACCGTGCGGCGCGAATGGCCCGACCAGCTGATTGTGGCGCTGGAAGAGCATGAAGCGCTGGGCACGTGGGGCGAGGACGGACGGCTGTTGTCGACCAAGGGCGATGTGTTCACCGCCAACCTGGCCGAAGCGGAAGAGGATCACGCGCTGCCGGAGTTTGAAGGGCCGGAAGGCAGCGAGAAGGAAGTGTTGTCGCGTTACGGTGAGCTGCGCGCGTGGTTTGCGCCGCTCAAGCTGGTGCCGGAAACGCTGTCGCTGTCCAGCCGCTATGCGTGGACGGTGAAGCTGAATAATGGAATGAGCGTGGCGCTGGGACGGGAACAGACCAGCACCACGTTGAAGGAAAGGGTGGATCGCCTGATCGGAATTTATCCGCAACTGGTGGAGCACCTGCCGAATATTGAAACGATAGACATGCGGTACCAGAACGGCTTGGCGCTTAGTGCGAAGGGATTGAAGATTCCGGCAGAAGGCGCGAAACCAAAATCGTTAGTGAAAAAACCGTAAAGCAGGCAAAGAGAAATGACTAAAGACGCGAAAAACCTGATCGTCGGCCTCGATATCGGCACCTCCAAGGTGGTGGCCGTGGTGGCCGAAGTGATGGGCGATGGACGCCACGAAGTGATCGGCCTGGGCCAGCACGAGTCCAAGGGCCTGAAGAAGGGCGTGGTGGTCAACATCGAAGCGACCGTGGAATCGATCCAGCGCGCGCTGGAAGAAGCGGAGCTGATGGCCGACTGCAAGATCCGCAATGTCTATGCCGGCATCGCGGGCAGCCATATCCGCAGCTTCAACTCGAGCGGCATGGTGGCGATCAAAGATAAAGAAGTGACGGCGACCGACGTAGCGCGCGTCATTGAAACGGCAAAGGCGGTTAACATTCCGACCGACCAGCAGCTGCTGCATACGGTGCCGCAAGAGTTCATCGTCGACAGCCAGGAAGATGTGCGCGAGCCGATCGGCATGAGCGGCATTCGTCTGGAAGTGAAAGTACACATCGTGACCGGCGCGGTGTCTGCGGTACAGAACATCGTCAAGTGCGTGCGCCGTTGCGGCCTTGAAGTGTCTGACCTGATTTTGCAGCCGATGGCGTCCGCCGATGCGGTGCTGACCGGCGACGAAAAAGAATTGGGCGTAGTGCTGATCGATATCGGCGGCGGCACCACCGACGTGGCAGTGTTCTCCGACGGCGCAATCCGTCACACCGCTGTGATTCCGATTGCCGGCGACCAGATCACCAACGACATCGCGATGGCGCTGCGCACCCCGACCACGGAAGCGGAAGAGATCAAGATCCGCTACGGCGTGGCCAAGCAAGTGCTGGCCGATCCGGGCGAATCGCTGGAAGTGCCGGGCCTGGGCGACCGCGGCCCGCGCAATCTGTCGCGCCAGGCGCTGGCCGCCGTGATTGAGCCGCGTGTGGAAGAGCTGTTCGCGATGGTGCACCAGGTGGTGCGCGAATCGGGTTACGAAGGCGTGCTGTCGTCGGGCATCGTGCTCACCGGCGGCACCGCAATCATGCCTGGCATGGTCGAAATGGCGGAAGACATTTTCCTCAAGCCGGCGCGTTTGGGGACGCCGGATTACCGTGGCCAGCTGGCCGACGTGGTGCGCAGCCCGCGCTACGCGACCGTGCTTGGCCTGCTGTTGGAAGCGAAAAAGCAGTACCTGCGTGGCCATATCGTCACGCGGCAGGATGGATCGGTTAAGGCAGTTTGGCAGCGTATGAAGGAATGGTTCCTCGGGAATTTCTGAGGCAGTACGAAAGATCTCAATTTTTTATATTAAACCGCAGTTTTCAATCTCCAGTTCTCCTACAATTATGAGGACTGGCGCTTGAAAACCGCATTCTGATAGGGAGTACATCATGGAGTTCGATATGGTCGATAACGCAGCTTTGGGTACCGTCATCAAGGTCGTTGGCGTCGGCGGTGCGGGTGGCAATGCGGTGCAGCACATGATCAACAAAGGCATGTCCGGCGTGGAGTTCATCGCCGCGAACACCGACGCGCAAGCGCTGTCGACTTCCAAGGCCGATAACATCATCCAGATCGGCGACACCGGTTTGGGCGCAGGGATGAAGCCTGACGTCGGCCGCAAGCTGGCGGAAGATTCGCGCCAGCGCATCGAAGACTCGCTGCGCGGCGCGCACATGGTCTTCATCGCTGCCGGCATGGGCGGCGGCACCGGCACCGGCGCCGCACCGATCGTCGCGGAAGTAGCGAAGTCGCTGGGCGCGCTGACCGTGGCCGTGGTTTCGAAGCCGTTCTCGCACGAAGGCCAGAAGTGCATGGACATCGCCGACGAAGGTCTGGAACAGCTGTCGGCCAACGTCGACTCGCTGATCGTGATCCTGAACGAAAAGCTGGAAGAGATCTACGAAGACGAATCGCTGATCGAATGGCTGCAACACGCTGACGATGTGCTGAACAACGCCGTTGCCGGTATCGCCGAGATCATCAACGTGCCAGGCCACATCAACGTCGACTTCAACGACGTCAAGACCATCATGGGCGAGCAAGGCAAAGCCATGATGGGCACCGCTACCGCTTCCGGCGTGGATCGCGCACGCATTGCTGCTGAACAAGCCGTGGCTTCGCCGCTGCTGGACGGTGTCGACCTGTCGGGCGCCCGCGGCGTGCTGGTGAACGTCACCGCATCGCGCGGCCTGAAAGGTAAAGAGATCAAGGAAGTCATGGCCGCTGTGCGCGCGTTCGCCGCACCAGATGCGTCGATCGCGCAAGGTATTGCGTACGACGACGACATGGGCGACAACATCCGCGTGACCGTGGTGGCTACCGGCCTGGGTAAAGCCAAGAAGCATGTGCAACTGGTTCCGCAGCAAATGCTGCGCACCGGCACCCACAACAGCCCGATGATGCCATCGGCTGCGATGGGTGGTGCGGCTGCTGCGCAAGGCATGTCGATGGGCGCAACCGGCGGCATGGGTGGCGGTGCATCGCCAGCCTTCGACGGCATGAAAGCGCCGGCAGTATGGCGCCGTGAATCGGCATCCGAGCAAGTGCGCGCGATGGAGAAAAACGGCATGGAAACCTACGACATTCCAGCTTTCCTGCGCAAGCAAGCCGATTAAGGCATACTTCGGGTTCTATCCGAGGGAAGAGCCGCACCTTGGTGCGGCTTTTTTACATTCCATTTATAAATAAGGAGTCATCCATGACCATCAAGATCGGCGACAAACTGCCAGAAGGCACTCTGTCCGAATTCATCGAAACCGAAACCGAAGGCTGCTCGCTCGGCCCTAACACCTTCAACGTGCAAGACCTGGTCAAGGGCAAGAAGATCGCCATCTTCGGTCTGCCGGGCGCTTACACCCCAACCTGCTCGGCACAGCACGTGCCAGGCTACGTCAAGCTGGCAGCTGAGCTGAAAGCCAAGGGCGTGGATGAAATCTGGTGCATCTCGGTCAACGACGCCTTCGTGATGGGCGCATGGGGCCGCGACCAGAAAGCTACCGGCGTCGTGCGCATGATGGCCGACGGTAACGCC
Organism: Duganella rivi; assembly: GCF_009857435.1. GTDB lineage: Bacteria > Pseudomonadota > Gammaproteobacteria > Burkholderiales > Burkholderiaceae_D > Rugamonas > Rugamonas rivi. Next base: position 721,611 of record NZ_WWCK01000001.1, on the reverse strand, counting down.
GCTTACTCGAAAGCACTGGGTCTGGATGCAGACTTCAGCAAATTCGGTATGGGCACCCGCTCGCAGCGCTACTCGCTGCTGGCTGTGGACGGCGTGGTCACCCAGCTGAACATCGAACAAGGCGGCAAGTTCGAAGTCTCCAACGCTGAAACCCTGCTGGGCCAGCTGTAATACATCAAACGGCGCTGCGGCGCCGTTTTTCTTTAGGCGCCATGAATCGTAGCCCGCTCAGCATATTGGTGGTGGAAGACCATCCGACCATCGCACGCCAAGTCGTGGAATTCCTGGATGGCTTGAAGTGGCAGACCGACCATGCTGCCAATGGTGCGCTGGCCATCGAGCTGGCGATGCGCGAGGCTTACGATGTAGTGCTGCTCGATCTGAATCTGCCTGATATCGATGGCCTGGAAGTGTGCCGCGCAATCAAAGCGCGCGCGCCGCGCAATGTGCCGGTGCTGATGCTGACGGCGCGCGATGCGTTTGAAGATAAAGCGCGCGGCTTCAGTGAAGGCGCGGATGACTATCTCACCAAACCGTTCGATCTGCGCGAGCTGGCCTTGCGCTGCGAGGCGCTGGCGCGGCGCGGGCAACCGCATCTCGATCAGGAGATGCGTGTCGGTCCCTTGACACTGTTGCTGCGCGAGAAGCGCGCGCTGCTTGACGGCGCGCCGCTGGCTGTGACGCAGGCTGGTTTTAAAATTTTGCTGGCGATGTGTAGTGCGTACCCGCATGCCGTGTCGCGTTCTTCTTTGATGCATGCGCTGTGGGGTGCCGAGCCGCCGGATAGCGATGCGCTCAAGTCGCACATCTACGCCTTGCGCAAGCAGTTGGAGTTGCTTGGCGCGGCGAAGATGATCGTCACGATTCCTCAGTTGGGCTATCGCCTGGTGCTCGATGTTTAGCTCGATCCGGCATGGCCTGTTTGTTGCACTGGCCGGATTCACGGTGCTGATTTGTCTCGTCTATACCGGACTGGCGCTGGTTATTTCATACGTGACGGAAGATATGCTGGTAGACCGCTTGCTGGAGCGGGAGGCGCAGTACTTCAGCCAACACGGCACACTACTTTCACCTAATGATGATCTGATCCGCATCTACCGTAGCGCCGATGCGTTGCCTGCGGAGGTGCGCGAGCAAGTGGGTGGGGGCCGCGTGCGTGCCGAGATTTCAACCAACAGCGGGCCACATTACCATCTGCGCACGCTCGATTTGCCGGATGCGCAGCGCCTCTACCTGCTGGCCGATGTGCGGCCGTTGCTGGTGGTGTCGAAGCTGTTTCAGGAGGTTGGCGGTTTGCTGACAGCGATTGCGCTTGGCTTGATCGCGTTGGCGCTGTTGCTGGCGTACTTGCTGTCGCGGCGCTTGGTTGCGCCGTTGCAGGTGCTGGCCCGCGAGGTGCGGAGCTTCGCGCCGCAAGGCGCAGCCGCGTTCAGCGCTGCGGGACGGCGTGATGAAATCGGCTACCTCGCGCAAAAGCTCAGCGCCACGCTGGCCGAGCTGCACGCAGCGCTGGAGCGCGAGCATGCCTTCACGCGCGACATCAGCCACGAGCTGCGCACGCCGCTGACGGTCATGCACAACACCTTATCGCGCCCGCTGGCCGAGCCGGGAGTCGCACAGCTGCAGGCCAGTCTTGTTGAAATGGGCAACACCATCAACGTTCTATTCGCATTGGCGCGTGCTGAGCACATCGCCAGCGAGACTTTCGACCTGCGCGGCTGTATCGAGGATAGTTTGCTGAGCCTACTGCACGAGGATGCCCCGTTGGTGATGGACTTGCCCGACCGGTTGGCGGTGGTGGGCAACCGCCACTTGTCCACGCTGCTGATCAATAACTGCGTGAGCAATGCACTGTTCCATGGTGGGCCGGGATCGCAGTTATCGCTATCGTTTGCTGGTGGCGTTCTAGTGGTGGAGAACACCGTCGACGCGGCGCATCCAGCGGCTATGCAGGGCTTTCAACACGGCCAGAACCTGCTGCTGCGTATCGCTGACGCGATACATTGGCAAATCCGCTTCCACGCCGGTACGGCCGCGTATCGCGTCGAAATTACCCCGCAGATTTCACCTTGATTTCACCTGCGGTTTTTTATGCTGTGTATTCCTCAATCATCAACGAGTACACATCATGAAATTCCTGATTGCCTTGATCCTTGGATGTGCAGTGCTGCCTGCGTTCGCGCAGGTGAAATCGCTGGTTCACAAAGAAGAGAAGCGGCGCTACATCGTCTACACGCCGGCATCCTACGACAGCCAGCCGCAGAAAGCCTTCCCGGTCGTCTTCAGTTTTCACGGCAGCGGCATGACCATGGCCGAGCAAATGCTGTACACCCAGATGAACCGCGCGGCGGATCGCCACCAGTTCATCGTGGTCTACCCATCGGGAATCAAGCAGGATTGGAATGTCGGTTTCGGTACATCCTACCTTGAAGGCAGCGACGATATCGGCTTTGCCGAAGCGCTGCTGACCAAGCTCCAGCAGGACTACCGCATCGACAAGCAGCGCGTGTACGCAACCGGGCTATCGCGCGGCGGCTTCTTCGCGCTGCGCATTGCCGCAGAATTGCCGCAGTTGTTTGCTGCCGTCGCCTCAATCGGTGCGCCGATGCCGGAGCCGGTGATACAGCATCACACCAAGTCCGGCAAAGTTGGCGTACTCCTGATCCACGGCACCGCAGACCAGGTAGTCGCATATGGCGGCAAGCCAAGCGGCTACTTATCGGCCGAAGACAGCTACCGCTACTGGCTGAAACGAAACGGCATCAACGCCGCCGAAGCGAATCCCCGCACCATCGGCGGCGCGGACGTCGCTCTGCGCGAACAAAGCAACGGCAGCCAAAGCGTCGCACTGGCGACCATCCAGGACGGCGGCCACACATGGCCCGGCGCCGATCCCTTCAACATCGGCCTCCCCATCGGCAAAACCACCACCAGCATCGACGCCAATGAAATCATCTGGCAATTCTTCGCTAAGCAAACCCGTTAGCCTAATTTTGATCCGCGGCAATAGTTTGTTTCAGTAGCGGCTTTACCATGGTCTTAGTACACTGTGATTAGGAGGCGTGATGAAACTGTTGAATATGACCGAGCTGCAGCGCGTTTATGCCTCGGGAGATATATCCTCTGTAACGCTGTTTGCCGATGGGGATGTGTTTGAGGTGCGGATCATCACCGCTGATGGTGTGACTCAACTTGCACAAGACGATGGCGTTGCGATATGGCGTGATCCAGGTGAAGTCCTGCTTTTGCTGAAGCAGATGGGGATCGCCAACGTCAATGTCGATACTGCGGCGTGGCGTCCCAACCTGCGCTTGCCTACGCACGATGAATGGGTAACACGCAAAGTCGAAGCTTCATTGACCGGATTGAAAGATGGCTCCAACCGCGTATTCTCAGCGGAGGAGTGGGCTGCGATCCGAGCCGCTAAGAAGGTAAGCCGCGGTGCGTCATGAAGCAGGTGGCCCGGAGTGCGGGCTACCTTGCGGATCTGGATGCCATAGAGCGCTTCATCGCACGCAGCAACCCCGTCGCCGCGAGCCAACTATTTGATCGCATCGATGATCAAGTAGAGCAGCTTGCCGATTCCAATTTTCCTCGTAGGCGAGGCCGCGTTCCCGGAACGTTTGAGCTAGTCGTTCATAAACACTACGTTGTTGTATTCATTGAAACACCAACGGTCGTGACTGCGCTAAACGTCATCCATACCAGCCGCAACTATCCTTAATAGTGCGGTCAGTGCTTTGTGTTAGTAGATATTGCCGAATTCGTGCTGAGCGCGGAACAAGGTTGAGTCAATGGTGAAGGAGTCGTCGGCTTGCACGGCGAAGTAGTGGCGGGTTTCTTCGGGGGCGGTGCGGAGCAGGCTGCGGATGGCGGTTACTCGTTCGGCGGGTGTGCGCATGCGGGCTGTCCAGTCGTCGAATTGCATTTGCAGTTTCCAGTCGCTCACACGCTCGCTTTGGAAGCCGGCATTGCTCAGCATTTGCTGCCACTCGGACGGACGATAGTCGCGCACGTGCGAGCCGTCGCGCAGCAGTTCGACTGCTTGCAGGGTGGTGTCGTGCAAGGGCGCTTCGGGGGCGGTGATGTCGATGATGGCCAGCACGCCTTTCGGCTTCAGCACGCGCTTCACTTCGCGCAATGCGGCCGGCACGTCGAGCCAATGATGCGCCGAGAAGCGAGTCACTACCATGCAGAAGGAGGCGTCGGCAAACGGCAGGCTGGCGACGTTGCCTTGCTGGGTGCTGATGTTTTCCAGTCCACGTTCGCGCGCCGCGCCGGCCACCACCGCCAGCATCTCGGGCGACAAATCAAACGCCGTTACCGATTCCGCCACCGGCGCCACCGCAAAGCTGGCGTGGCCCGCCCCGCAGCCGAGGTCCAGCACTACCGGCCACTTGGGCAGCACGGCCGCCATCTCGCGCAGCATGCCCAGATCCGCGCCTTGTGCATGTACGCTGCTGGTGAGGTAAGCGCTGGCGGTATTGCCGAACTGCTGGGCGACGACGGCTTGCTGCTGCATGATGTTCTCCTCAAGATGGGTAAGTCAGTGCAGAATAGAGGGATCGCTATCCTGTAACAAGACAAGGACTTATCCCAGTATGACGACTACCACGCTAGGCGAGTTTATCCGCGCTCATCGCGAACGCACCACGCCGCAGAGTGTCGGCCTGCCATCCATCGGCCGCCGCCGCACGCCAGGTCTGCGGCGTGAAGAACTGGCGCAGCTGTGCGAAGTCAGCCCGACCTGGCTGACGTGGCTGGAGCAGGGCAGGGGCGTATCGGCTTCCGGCAAGCTGCTGGCGCGCATCGCTGAAGTGCTGCATCTCACCGCCGCCGAGCGCACTTACCTGTTTAGCTTGGCCGAGCGCCTCGATCCACAGCATGACGAGGACGAGGCCGGCGCGGACCAATCGCTGCAAGCCATTGTCGACGCCATCGACGGCCCGGCCTACATGCTGAACCGGCAGTGGGACGCAGTGGCATGGAACGAGCACGCACTAGCCCTGTTCGGCGGCTGGCTCGACGTGGAAGAAAGCGCACCCGCCAAGCCCAACCTGTTGCGCTTCATGTTCCGCAGCCCCGCCGCGCGCGGCCTAATCGTCGATTGGGAGGAACGTGCGCGCCGCCTGGTCGCAGAGTTCCGCGCCGACACCGGCAAGCACGCCGCCCAGCAACCGCTGGCCGCGCTGATCGCTGAACTGAGCAAAGACAGCGCTGAATTCCGCGCACTGTGGCAATCACAGGACGTTGTCAGCCGCGAAGGCGGCCAGCGCCGCTTCCACCATCCACGCGCCGGTGAGCTGATCTTCAACCAAATCACCTTTCACCTCGCCCAGCGCCATGATCTCAAACTGGTAATCCTGCTGCCGTGATTGATGATTAATCTGACACAAACGACTAGATGAGTTAGAGTTTTAAACGACTGTTCTCGGCCAACAGCAGACCTTTAATTATAAAAAAATATTTGGAATTTTAATAAATGAACGTTCCTCGAATTTCGCCGGATCAGCTTCAGAAGGCATGGCGATGTGCAGCTGAATGCGACTCCTCGATAACCTCTAAAGATTGGCTAAGGGCATTCTGGTATGAGCCGAACTGGGCAGACGGGATTGTGATGGCTAAATACGATAACGGTGCTGGAGACAACGTTGTAGCGTTCTTCAGGGGGGATGGGAGAACAGTAATCAAAGGGTTCGATCACGAATCCGAGGTTAGCCCTCACGCACGTGAAGAATACGGAATTTGGCCAGGAATCTACGATGGTATGCCTTCAAATCTTCTAACCTTGTTAAGTGACGAAGCCGCTGAATACGAAGATGTTACTTTCTGCTGCTGGAGCGAAGATGGTAAATCATGGAAGACCGGGGAGGCAGTAATTCATGAAGACATTGATGACGGTTCGGCACGGCTGCTTGACATGATTCAGATGAACGCCGAACAGTTTATAGAATGGGCAAGATCTTATTATGAGAAAGATTTCGAGCGAATTGGAGAACATGGCATTCTCACAGTGTTCAAAAATGAGGCGTCTTTCTGACGAAGTGAACATTAAAGGCTGACATCGGCCAAAAGCGGACGGCCTCAAATTATCTTGGAAACAGATATGCAGTTGCACGAAAAACTTGAAGTGGTAACTGATGAGGCCACATTCTTGGCGTTTGTCCAAGCCCTCGCACACGACCGGCGCGCTGATGGCAAGACTTGGGAAAATGATTCAATTGAAGACTTTTTAGAAGCTGCTGGCAGCTGGGCTGATGATTCTGGATTCGGAGCTAGCCAGGGGCTCTCAGCAGCATCACCATGGAAGAAGTTCGCTGTGTTCCTTTACTGCGGCAAGATATATGAGTAAGCGTGCAGCTTTGACGCCGGCATACGGCCAGTAGCTGCCCTTTCGAAAGCCCTAGGTTAAATTGGAAAAGCATGTCGTTAAGTGAGAAGAATTCATTGCCAGAACTGCTGAGCCAGGTTAATCAGCTGCCATATGACTACGCCGACGGTGATGGCATCGACTTTGAACCGTATGATGTATTTCTCTCAGTCGATGAGACGTCACACTGGTTTAGGGCTTGGACTGGCAATTCTGATGCTGATGCATCCAAATTCCGAGTCTTTGGACAAGACGGCACCGGTGGTTATGTCGCGTTTTGGACCGTGCGGAACACGTCAGATTTGTTAGCACAGCCGATAGTGTTCATGGGCTCCGAAGGTGAAACCGCAGTCCTGGCTCGCAATTTCTACGATTACCTTTGGCTTCTTGCTGATGGAATGGGGCCTTGCGAAGCGACGTCATTTCCCGAATCTGCGCGCGTGCCACAGCCCGAATTAGAAAGGTTTGCGCTGAAGAATTCGGTGCCCGCCCGCAAAGCCGCAGAGGTGTTACGCGACGCAAGGACAGAATTTCCTAGCTTCGTCCAAGATGTAGAAGCTAAGTGCCGATAACGGCCAAAAGCAGGCAATCAACCGATTCAACATCAATGAGCCCAAAGGCGGACACTACGATACTCTAGCTATGAGAAATGAAAAAGTCCCACGTGAATGGCTTAAGCTCACTTACTACCGGCCCAGACTTATCCTGGATGGACTCAGACGAATTGAGAGAAGCGGGCTACTAGACAACCTGCCGTATAAGACTGCGGCACTGCGTACTCACAAATTGAAGCCTTATTTAGAGGGGCGTCAAGCTGCTCTTTTTTGTCATGGTATGAGTACACGAATCGGCCAAGATGTGTCCTTCGCACTTTTCGAGTCTTCAGACTATGACATTGTCGCCAAATTCGAATCCGGCGATGTCACCAGAATGGTGCCAGTTCAGTTAAAAGAATTTCCTCCGTCAAAGGTCAATCCAAATATTCAACTCCAAGATATATTAGATAAGCTCGGGGAGAGGCTTAAAGATTCGAAGGATCTAGTGGTTGCCATTCACATCAATCGAGATGTAAAAGAACTTCGTCCAGCGGAGCTTAGATTGCCGACTGCACTTGGCGAGATCTGGCTGTACGGTGCAAAAGACCATACACAGCAAGCTTGGTATTTGATCGGAGACTTACTGAAGGATCCTAATCTTGTAAGCAATTTTGGCTATCCTTCGAGCCGGATCTATTCGGCTAATTGGCAACAGAATATATTTGGTCGTCGCTTAGGGGATATAACTTTATCTTTCGGACCATTATCCATGTATCGGCAAGAAAAAAAGATAAGCTGATTTCGAAGGTCCGATTTCTGGCGGTAGCGGTCTGTCAGCTCTGCTGAAGCGTGCTAGATCAGTTTGATCGCCCAGTCGTTAGCAGACAGCGATGATGTAGTTGAGGTTTGCACATGCCATTGCAAAGGCATCGGCGGGTACTTTCTTCAATTGATGTGGATGGGCACGGCGGTTTCGCCAGTCCAGTGATTTCGGCTGCGATGCCAGTATGTAGCGAACTGTGCCATTAGCCCATACGGTCTTGACGGCGAATTGATTGGACTCATTGAAGGTGGCGGTAGTCATGGGCAGTCCGATGACCAGGCCGGTCTGCTCATTAAAGGCATTGTTCGAAAGTACGACCATTGGATGAATGTCCTTCATCTCGGTGCCGACATGCGGGTTGAAATCGATCCAGATTATGTCGCGCCGGTCCGGCTTCCAGATTTGCTGGCGTTTCATTTAATGATCTCCCGCCCTTCCAAGGGATAGGCCATCACTTCGCCGCCGAATTTGTCGGGGTCATAATCGGCCAGCATTTGCTCCAGTGTTGGGGCGTTTGCGGCGGCCTCTGCAAGGGCTATCTCTTCCGCCGTTCTGAGGATTTTTAGTTTGATGAGCTGGCCCGCGGCGAGCTTTTTCTGTGCTGCGATATCTTCTGGAATGCAAACCACGAATTGCCCGTTTAGCTGCTGAACTTTTAGAGTAATGGTTTTGCCCATGATCGTCTCCTGCGAGGACACCCATGGTACGCCGCTTTTGGGCAGCGCAGTTTGATGTAAGCCAGCCGGGCTATAATGATGACTATGGTGACCAGCGCGCCATGCTGGCTCCCAACGTCGCCATGATGACGTTTTTTCGTCAAGGAGCTTCCCCTGTCCAGCCGTAACGAAAATCTGCACAGCATTTACGCGATGCTGATTGCCGTCGCCATGTTCTCCTTCATGGATACCACCATGAAGCTGCTATCCGCTCACTATCCCGCCACGCAGGTAACCGCTATGCGCGCGCTGAGTTCGCTGCCACTGCTGTGCGCTTACATGTTGTATCGCGGCGCGTTCAAGGGCATCTTTAACGTGCGCTGGCCGATGCATTTGTTCCGCAGCGCGCTGGGCGTCGGCATGCTGACCATGTTCGCGTTTGGCCTTAGCATGCTGTCGCTGGCCGAGGCGTATTCGATCTTCTTTATCGCGCCGGCGCTGATTACGGCGCTGTCGGTGTTTGTCCTGAAAGAGAAGGTCGGCAAGGGCCAGTGGGTCGCCATCGCGGTAGGCCTGATCGGCGTGATTGTGGTGCTGCGTCCTGAAGGTACGGGCTTTCTGTCGATCGGCGGCTTGGCGATTCTGGCGTCGGCTGCGTGTTACGCCACCACTGCCATCGTCAGCCGCGTGTTGGCGCGTACCGATAGCAATGAATCGATGATGTTCTGGTATTTGATTCTGATGTCGGCAGGCGGCTTGACGATGTCGGTTCAGCACTGGGTGCCGGTGCGCGCCGAAGATGGCTGGGTGCTGCTGGCCTTGGCGCTGAGCGGCTTCTTCGGCCAGTTGGCCATCACCCGCGCTTTCAGTTCGGGAAAGGCCTCGGTGGTGGCACCGTTCGAGTACACGGCGCTGGCGTGGGGCGTGGCCATTGACTGGCTGTTATGGCAAGTGCTGCCGGACGGTTACACCCTGCTCGGCGCCGGCATCATCATCGGCAGCGGCATCTATCTGGTACGGCGCGAGGCCGTGCATGTTGAAGCCGAGCACCCTTAACCACAGTTCGTTATAATCGTCAGATGTTAAAACAACGCACTATCAAAGAACTGGTCCGCACCACGGGTGTCGGATTGCACTCCGGCACCAAGGTCGAGCTGACCTTGCGCCCGGCCGCGCCGGATACCGGCATCGTGTTCCGCCGCGTCGATCTCGATCCCATGGTGGAGTTCCCCTCCAGCGCCATGGCAGTGGGCGATACCCGCATGGCTTCGGTACTGGTCAAGGAAGGCGCGCGCGTGTCGACCGTCGAGCACCTGATGTCGGCCTGCGCCGGCCTTGGCATTGACAATCTGTACATTGAAGTCAGCGCCGAAGAAATCCCGATCATGGATGGTTCGGCCTCGTCCTTCGTATTCTTGTTGCAACAAGCGGGCGTGCTGGAACAGCCGGCCGCCAAGAAATTCATCCGCGTGCTAAAGCCGGTCGAAATCCGCGAAGGCACGGGCGAGAAGGAAAAATGGGCGCGCCTGCTGCCGCACGACGGCTTCAAGCTCGACTTCTTCATCGAATTCAACCACCCGGCGGTGGACGGCACGCAGCAGCGCGCCCACGTCGATTTTGGCGATGTCTCCTACGTGCACGACGTGGCCCGCGCCCGCACCTTCGGCTTCATGCAGGACGTGGAAATGCTGCGTGGTATCGGCCTGGCCCGTGGCGGCTCGCTGGAAAACGCGATTGTGATGGACGAGTACCGCATCCTGAATTCGGACGGCCTGCGCTACGAAGACGAGTTCGTGCGCCACAAGATTCTCGACGCGATCGGCGACCTGTACCTGGTCGGCCACCCGCTGCTGGCCAGCTACGAAGCGCACAAGTCCGGCCACGCGCTGAACAACCAGCTGCTGCTGGAACTGCTCAAGCACCCGGATGCCTATGAAATCGTGACGTTTGACAGCAATGACGCCGCGCCGCAATCGTATGTGCGCCAGATGGCGCGCGAGTGGGCGCTAACTTAACGGCTAGCCTTAGCCGCCACCGGCGCGGCGGCGGGCCACCATGGCCTTCACCGCGTCGATCAGCGCGCTGTTCTGCGGCGTTGCCTCCAGCGCGGCGCTGAGCTGGTCAAAGGCCTCCACTGCCGCGCCGGGCAACTCCAGCGCCCGCATCTTTTCCTTGATCTCGGCCGGCTTGGCCATTTGCACCTTCAATTTCACGCTGTGCACCTGCCAGCCGCGCTGGGCCAGCGTATCTTGTAATTTCGGCAACTGTTGCTTGAGCTTGGCCGCCAGCGCCGTGGTCGGCAGCGACAGCAGCAGCTGGCCGTCCTCAAACGCCAGGATTTCGCAGTGCTTGAACATGGTGGGCAGGCACTGGGCGCAGTCTTTTTGCAGGCGCGCCATGCGCTCGACGGCCGGCAGCAGGGCGGCCATGCGGTCGTGGCGGCGCAGGAAGTCGGTGGCGCCTACCGCCGTTGGCCGCTTGAGGGAAATGTTGGAAGAGTTGAAGCGCATGCGGCGAACCTTATCACAGCACCCCAAAATCGTCACCACCGGTTAAAATCGATTGATTTTGTGACATTGTGTACGGTTGGGCTATTGTTATATCGGCCAATAACCCAATGTAGCTCCGAGCGCGTGATAAAATCACCGTCTTTTGTCGTAGTCGAACCTTTAACCGGCCTTATTAAGCATGTCCTTTCTGACCAAGATTTTCGGCAGCCGCAACCAGCGCCTGCTCAAGCAATACCAAAAAACGGTACGCGAGATCAATGCGCTCGAACCGGCCATGGAAGCACTGTCGGACGCCGAGCTGCAAGCCAAGACGCCGGCCTTTAAAGAACGCATCGCCAATGGCGAGACGCTGGATCAGATCCTGCCGGAAGCGTTTGCGGTCTGCCGCGAAGCGTCCAAGCGCGTGATGAAGATGCGCCACTTCGACGTGCAGATGATCGGCGGCATGGTTCTGCACTACGGCAAAATCGCTGAAATGGGCACCGGCGAGGGCAAAACCCTGACCGCAACCCTGCCGGCCTACCTGAATGCGCTGTCCGGCAAGGGCGTGCACATCGTGACCGTCAATGATTACCTGGCCCAGCGCGACGCCGACACCATGGCCAAGCTGTACAGCTGGCTGGGTCTGACCACCGGTGTCAACCTGTCGCAAATGCCGCACGCCGACAAGCAAACCGCCTACGCCTCGGACATCACTTACGGCACCAACAACGAATTCGGCTTCGACTACCTGCGCGACAACATGGTGTTCGACGCCAAGGATCGCGTGCAGCGCGTGCTGAACTTCGGCATCGTCGATGAAGTTGACTCGATCCTGATCGACGAAGCCCGTACCCCGCTGATCATCTCCGGCCAGGCCGAGAATCACACCGACCTGTACTACAAGATCAATGAAGTGCCGCGCCTGCTGACCCTGCAGATCGGCGAAGAAACCGCCGACGGCAAGGGCAAGATTGAAGTGCCGGGCGACTACACCAAGGATGAAAAATCCCACCAGGTGCTGCTGACCGAAGCCGGCCATGAAAAAGCCGAAGGCATCCTGACCCAGATGGGCCTGCTGCCGGAAGGCGCGTCCCTGTACGACTCGGCCAACATCACCCTGGTGCACCACCTGTACGCGGCGCTGCGCGCGCACGCGCTGTACTTCAAGGATCAGCACTACGTGGTGCAGAACAATGAAGTGGTGATCGTCGACGAATTCACCGGCCGCCTGATGACCGGCCGCCGCTGGTCGGACGGCCTGCACCAGGCGGTGGAAGCGAAAGAGGGCGTGAAGATCCAGAACGAGAACCAGACGCTGGCCTCGATCACCTTCCAGAACTACTTCCGCATGTATGCCAAGCTGTCCGGCATGACCGGTACCGCCGATACCGAAGCGTACGAGTTCCAGGAAATCTACGGCCTCGAGACCGTGGTGATCCCGCCGAACCGTCCTTCGCAGCGTAAAGACCGCCAAGACCAGGTCTACAAATCGGCGCAGGAAAAGTACAACGCCATGATGCTGGAAATCCGCGAGTGCTACGACCGCGGCCAGCCAGTGCTGGTGGGCACCACCTCGATTGAAAACTCGGAACTGCTGTCGGGCATCCTGACCAAGGCCGGCCTGCCGCACAACGTGCTGAACGCGAAGCAGCACGCCCGCGAAGCAGAGATCATCGCCCAGGCAGGTTCGCCGAAAGCCATCACCATCGCCACCAACATGGCCGGTCGCGGTACCGACATCGTGTTGGGCGGTAACGTTGAGAAACAAATCCAGTTCATCGAAGCCAATCCTGACCTGAGCGACGAAGAAAAAGCCAAGCAAGCCAAGGCGCTGCGCGACGGCTGGCAAGCGCTGCACGAGCAAGTGGTGGCTGCGGGCGGCCTGCACATCGTCGGCACCGAGCGTCACGAATCGCGCCGCGTGGACAACCAGCTGCGTGGCCGTGCCGCGCGCCAGGGTGACCCGGGCATGTCGCGCTTCTTCCTGTCGCTGGACGACCCGTTGCTGCGCATCTTCGCCGGCGACCGCGTGCGCGCCGTGATGGATCGTTTGAAAATGCCGGAAGGCGAGCCGATTGAAGCGGGCATCGTGTCGCGCTCGATCGAGTCCGCACAGCGCAAGGTGGAAGCGCGCAACTTCGATATCCGTAAGCAGTTGCTGGAATATGACGACGTCTCCAACGACCAGCGTAAAGTCATCTACCAGCAGCGTAACGAACTGCTGGAAGCGACCGATATTTCGGAACTGATCCAGTCGCTGCGCCACGGCGCCTTCACCGACCTGGTACGCGAATACGTGCCGGAAGAATCGGTGGAAGAGCAGTGGAACATCAAGGGTCTGGAAGCCGCACTGGCAGCCGAGTGGCAAATCGACGTGCCGTTGCGCGCCATGCTGGAAAAAGACGCCAACCTGAACGACGAAGAAATCCTGGAAGCTGTATTGGCCGCAGCCGATGCGCTGTACCAGTCGAAAGTGGACATCGTCGGCAAGGAATCGTTCGGCGGTTTCGAGCGCAACGTCATGCTGCAATCGGTGGACTCGCACTGGCGCGAACACCTGGCGGCACTCGATCACCTGCGCCAGGGTATCCACCTGCGCGGCTACGCTCAGAAGAATCCGAAGCAAGAGTACAAGCGCGAAGCGTTTGAACTGTTCGGTCAGATGCTGGACATGATCAAAAACGAAGTCGTTAAACTGATCATGACCGTACGTATCCAGTCGCGTGAAGAGATCGATGCAGCGGAAGCCGCGATGCAGCAGTCGCACGTGGACAATGTCAGCTACCAGCACGCCGACTTCAACCCGAACGCCGCGCCGGAAGACCTGCTGGCGCCGCCGCAATTCACCGGCCTGCCGCCGGAACTGCAAGGCCTGAGCGGCGAGCAGCTGATGGAACTGGGCCTGAAAGTCGGCCGCAACGATCCATGCCCATGCGGCAGCGGCAAGAAATACAAAGCCTGCCACGGCAAGCTGGCGTAATCGCCAGGGCTGCAAAGATGAACCCGTAAAGTTGTGAAGCTTTACGGGTTTTTTTTATTCGGTTCGAGCATTAGCAGGAGACGAGTATGAGTCAGACCCTGGAAGCGGATATCGCGACGATAGCCCAGATTAGCGCGGTGCCTACCATATTGGAGGCGGTGTCCGAGATGACTGGTCTCGGCTTCGTCTGCATTGCGCGGGTGACCGCCGACTCGTGGCATTCCTGCGCAGTGCTGGACAAGTTGAATTTTGGCTTGAAGGTAGGCGCGGCGCTGGATATCACCACCACGTTGTGCGAAGAGGTGCGCGACAATAACGCCGCCATCATCATCGACTCGGTGTCCGATAGCGACCAATACCGTGACCATCACACGCCGAGGATGTACGGCTTTCAAAGCTATTTCTCGATCCCGCTGTACCGGCCCAGCGGCGAGTATTTCGGTACTTTGTGTGGACTCGACCCGGCCAAGGCCCAGCTCACGGAAAAGACCACGCGCAATACCTTGATGCTGTTCGCCGAGCTCATCAGCCGTCAATTGGCGAGCGAAGTGGTGCTGGTCGAGACCCAGGCTGCGCTCACCGATGAAATGAAAACCGCCAAGATGCGCGAGCAGTTCATTGCCATGCTCGGCCACGATATCAGGACGCCGCTGAGCACCCTCATGAACGGCACCGAAATCCTGCGCCACCATGCGCCGCCGTCGCTGAAGCCGCTGCTGGATACCATGAGCCGCAGCAGCCAGCGCATCGCCACCTTGGTCGATGAGGTCACCGATTTCACGCGGGGCCGCATGGGCGGCGGCATTTCGCTGAATCTGCGCCATGAGAACCAGCTGGAAGTGCCGCTGCAGCAAGCGATCGCGGAATTGCGCAGCGTGCATCCGCAGCGCGAAATCATCGCCGAGCTGCCGGCGGGGCTGGCGCTGCTGTGCGACGCTTCACGCTTGGTTCAGCTGCTATCCAACTTGCTGAATAACGCCATCGTGCATGGCGATCCTTCGGCGCCGGTGTACGTCAACGTCCAGCAGTCGAATGGCATTTTCGAATTGGCGGTGACCAACAGCGGCAGTGCTATCCCGGAAGGCGTGCAGGCGCAGCTTTTCAAGCCATTCTGGCGCGCTAATCAGGCTGAGGCGAGGCAAGGCTTGGGGCTCGGCCTGTTTATCGCGTCCGAGATCGCCATCTCGCACGGCGGCGTGTTGGAAGTGGTGTCCTCCGACAGCGCGACCACCTTTACCTACCGCTCTTACGGCGCCGAATTTGTCGAACGCCGCACGCTGATACGCTGATACGCTGATATCCATTGCGGTATCAGTTCGGCTAAAAAAGTTATTGGTTCTCCACCAACTCCCGCAGTACAGTCTAAAATGTTATCGCAAACATTTTTCGGGTCGCTAACATTGGGAGTAACATGGAGAATCTGGCAGGAGACAAAAAAAGCCGGCTACGACTGGCAGCAACATGCGGTGCACTGATGCTGATGGCGGCCTTTCCGGCAGTCGCGCGCAGTGCCGACGTACTGGCCGAGGCCGATGGACGGGCCCGTGCCTTGATCGCACAAATGACGCTGGACGAGAAGATCGACCAGCTGCTGAACGTGGCGCCGGCCGTGCCGCGCCTTGGCATCCCGGCATACAACTGGTGGACTGAATCGCTGCACGGCGCGCTGGGGCCGCTGCCGACCACCAACTTCCCGGAACCAATTGGGCTGGCCGCCAGTTTCGATGCGCCGCTGGTGCAGCAGGTGGCTGGCGCCATCAGCGTCGAGGTGCGCGCACTGCACACGCTGGGCCGCGAGACCGGCCACCTTGGCCGCATCGGCACCGGCCTCAACACCTGGTCGCCGAATATCAACATCTTCCGCGATCCGCGCTGGGGACGCGGGCAAGAGACGTACGGCGAAGATCCGCATTTGACGGCGGCGCTGGGCGTGGCCTTCATTCGCGGCATGCAAGGCGCTAACCCGGATCTGCCGGACGTGATCGCCACGCCCAAGCACTTCGCGGTGCACAGCGGGCCGGAATCGACGCGGCACTATGCCGACGTGTTCGTCTCCGCGCGCGACCTTGAGGATACTTATCTGCCGGCCTTCCGCGCCGCCATTGTCGACGCCAAGGCCGGCTCCATCATGTGTGCCTACAACCGCATCAACGGCCAGCCGGCCTGCGGCAGCGAGCTGCTGATGAAGCAGCACTTGCGCGGCGCTTGGGGCTTCAAGGGCTATGTGGTGTCTGACTGCGACGCGGTGACCGACATCTCGGAACAGCACAAGTACGCGCCCGATCCGGCCGCCGCAGTCGCGGTCGCCCTGAAGGCCGGCACCGACAACGAGTGCAATACCAAAACGCTGGGCGATACGCCGAACCTGAGCGCGCGCTACCGCGAGGCATGGCAGCGCGGCTTGATCAGCATGGGCGATATCGATCAAGCGCTGGTGCGGCTGTTCTCGGCGCGCTACCGCAACGGCGATCTGGCCGGACTGCCGCAGCGCGATGGCAAGGCGGTACCGGTCAGCGCCATCGGCAATGCGGCGCACCGGCAGCTGGCGCTGGAGTCGGCCACCAAGAGCCTGGTGCTGCTGAAGAACGACGGCGTGCTGCCGCTCAAGCCGCGCGTCAAGCTGGCCGTGATCGGCCCGCTGGCCGACGCTACCCGCGTCCTGCGCGGCAATTACTCGTCGTCGCAGTCGGCGCCGCCGGTGTCGGTGATCGACGGCCTGCGCCGCGCCATGCCGCAGGCGCAGATCAAGCTGGTGCACGCCGGCGCCTCGATTACCGACGGCGACCCGGTGCCCGCCAGCGCCTTGCGCACGCCGGACGGCAAGCAGGGCCTGCGCGTCGACTACTACAACCGCAACGACGGCAAGTACGACAGCAAGCCCACCGTCACGCGCGTGGAGCAGGGACTGGAAGCGCACGCGCTGGAATTGAAGGCGGTGGCCGACAAGCACAAGGTCACGTGGAACGGCTTCCTGGTTGCGCCGGAGACGGGCACTTACCGCCTTGCCGTCAGCGGCGTGAAGGGCACGCTGACCATCAACGGCCAGCCCGGAATCAACGCTACCGAGTATTCGAAATGGGCCGAGCCGCTGCAATTGCAACAGGCGCGCCTGGAGAAAGGCCAGCGCTACCCGCTGCAATTTGAAGCGGAGACCGGCGGCACCGGCGTGCCGGGCCTGTTCTGGAAACGCATCTCCACCGATCCCGAAGCCGACCTGCTGGCGGGCACGGCCGACGCCGACGTTATCGTCGCCGTGGTCGGCCTGACCTCGGATCTGGAAGGCGAGGAGATGGCGATCAAGATCGAAGGCTTCTCCGGCGGCGACAAGACCTCGCTCGACCTGCCTGCCGAGCAGCGCCGCTTGCTGGAGCGCGCCAAGGCGCTCGGCAAGCCGCTGGTGGTGGTGCTGATGAACGGCAGCGCGCTTGATTTGTCATGGGCCAAGGACAATGCCTCCGCCATTTTGGAAGCATGGTATCCGGGCCAGTCCGGCGGACTGGCGGTGGCGGACGTGCTGTCGGGCCGCGCCGATCCGGGCGGCCGCTTGCCGTTGACCTTCTACCGCGGCCTGTCCGACCTGCCGCCGTTTGACGACTACGGCATGCAGGGCCGCACTTACCGCTACTACGCCGGCACGCCGGTGTATCCGTTCGGCGCGGGCCTGAGCTACACCAGCTTCCGCTACGCGCCGCTGGAAGTGACGCCTATCGACGGCGCAGCGGAAAACGGCGTGATGGTCAGCACCGAGATCAGCAACACCGGCGCTCGCGCTGGTGACGACGTGGCCCAGCTGTACCTGGCGCCGCCGGCCTTCGAGGGCGCGCCGAAGCTGGCGCTGCGCGGCTTCCAGCGCGTGAGCCTGAAGCCGGGCGAACGCCGCAAGATCAGCTTCCGCCTGTCGCCGCGCGACCTGAGTTTTGTCACGCGTGACGGCGTGCGGCAGCTGCTGCCGGGGCAATACAAGTTGAGCGTGGGCTCAGGCCAGCCGGCCACCGGCGTGGCAGGGCAGGAGACCACGCTGCAATTGCAGCGCAGTGTGACCTTAGACCAATAAACCAGGAGACCATCCAATGATGATGAAAAAAATAGCGGCAGCGCTCACCCTGATGGGCGTGCTGGCTGCGCCCGCCATGGCGCAGAACGACAAGATGACGCCGATCGCGGCACCGGCCCAGCCCAACGCCATCACGCTGAACACGGGCGAACTGCCCGGCGCCAGCGTGAAGGAAAGCTGGCACAGCCAGTACGGCAGCGTGTTTGCCCGCAACGTCACGGTGGCAACGCTGACGCCGTTCCTGCCCGATCCGGCCAAGGCCAGCGGCGCGGCCGTGATCGTGGCGCCGGGCGGCGGCTTCCGCACGCTGTCGATGAACAACGAGGGCTGGGACGTGGCCACGGCGCTGGCCAAGCAGGGCGTGGCCGCGTTCGTGCTGAAGTATCGCTTGATCCAGACACCGGCGGATCTGGACGGCTTCAACCGCGCCATGGCCGAGCTGTTCTCGAAAGGCGGGCGCGCCGCCGATACCTCGGTGCAGGAAGAGCCGGCTGTCACCTTTGCGCCGCAGATCGCCGACGCGCGCGCCGCCTTCGCCTTGGTGCGCTCGCGCGCGCAAGAGTGGAAAGTTGATCCGAACCGCATCGGCATGATCGGCTTTTCCGCCGGCGCCATGCTGACCATGGTGACCACGCTGCATGGACAGGATGCCAAGCCTGCTTTCATCGGCAACATCTACGGCCCGCTGATGTCGTTGAAAGTGCCGGCCGATGCGCCGCCAATGTTCGTGGCGCTGGCCGCCGACGATCCCTTGTTCGGCAATGGCGGCTACGGCTTGATCGATAGCTGGCGCAGCGCCAAGCGGCCGGTGGAGTTCCACCTGTACGAGCAGGGCGGCCACGGCTTCGGCATGTATCCGAAAACCACCACCAGCACCGGCTGGTTCGACGCCTGGGTGCGCTGGCTGGGCATGCATGGCTACCTGCGCAAGTAAGATGGCTTAATTGCGCTCAGGCGCGCTGCGGTGCGATGCGCGGCAACAGCATGCGCACCGCCGTGCCGATGCCGGGCGCGGAGTCGATGGTGATGCGCCCGCCCAAAATGCCGGTGACGATGTTGTAGACGATGTTCATGCCAAGGCCGGTGCCGCCCTGGCCCATCTTGGTGGTGAAGAAGGGATCGAACACGCGCTTGAGCACGTCGTCGGTCATGCCGCAGCCGTCGTCGCTGAACATCAGCTCGATGATGTCGTCGTCCACGGTTTCGGCGCGCACGGTGATGGTGCCGCCCTTGCTGTGCTCGAACGCGTGGTTGATGGCGTTGTTGATCAGGTTGTTCAGGATTTGATACAGCCCGCCCGGATAGGAATCGAAGCTCATGCCATCCGGGATTTGCAGCACCACTTCGCACGGCACGCGGCGCAGGCGCGGCATGTAGGTGGCGATGGTGTCGTGCACTGCCGACAGCAAATCAAAGGTGCGCCGCTGGTCGTTGGTCTGGTCGACCGCAATTTGCTTGAACGAGGAAATCAGCTCGGCGGCTTTGTGCAGCGAGCCGGAAATCAGTTCGCTTGCCATGCGCACTTCTTCCAGATGCGCGGTCAGTTCCGAGCGACGCAGAGCGCCGGCGGCAACGTGGGCGTCAAACTCGTGCACACGGTCGCGCAGGGCAGTGGAGGCCAGCAGGCTGTTGCCGATCGGTGTATTCAATTCGTGCGCGATGCCGGCCACCAGCGATCCCAGCGACGCCATTTTTTCCGACGCCAGCAATTCGTCCTGCGTGTGCTGCAAGGTTTGCAGCGCGGCGCTGAGGTCGGCGTTGGCGCGTTCCAGCGCGGCCGAGCGTTCGCGCACGCGGCTTTCCAGCGAGACGTTGAGGTCTTTCAGTTCGCGCTTGGCGTTCAGTTCCTCGGTCAAGTCGAGCAGCGCCCAGATGATGGCCGGGTTGCCATCCAGGGTCAGCGAGGACGACCAGATCGCCACGCTGCCCACGCTGCCGTCGGGCAGCAGCACGCCGGCAATCGCGCCGTGCACGGCGCCTTCGTCGCGGTACATTTTCCAGATGCGTTCGCGCTCCACGGTGCTGGCCCAGAACGGCACTTCATCGCTGCGCTTGCCGATCAGCTGGGTGGCGGCGGTGCCGAAGGTATGCGACAGCGCGCGGTTGGCGGCCATGATGCGGCCATCGCGGTCGGACACGGTCAGCGGCAGCGGCGCCATATCGAACAGGGTTTTGAAGCGCGCTTCCGATTCCGACAAGCGCTGCTGCGATTGCTCCAGTTGCGCAATCCGTTCGCGCAGGGCCGCGCTCATGGCGTTCAGGGTGCGCGTGAAAACGGCGATCTCGTCGTCGCCATGGACTGGCAGCGCCTTGCTGTAATCGCCTTGCGCAATTTGCTCGGACTCGCCGGTCAGCGCTTGCAAGCGCCGGCCTATGCCCTGCGTGAAGATGAAGAACATCAGCATGCCGGCCGCAAAGCCGATCAGCGAAATCAGGCCGCCTTGCAGCATCACTTCATCGCGCGCCTGCTTCAAGTCTTTGGTGGTGAGGCCGAAGTTGATGCTGCCAATGCGGTTGTCGGCCAGCAGCAGCGGCGAGCGCGCGTGCAGCGTCACGTCGCTGATGATGGTGCGCACACCCTTGAAGCTGGTGCCGCCGCCTTGTTTCAAGATCGCCGGCAGCGGCATGTTGCGCTTGCCGACCGAGATGATGGGCTGTTCGTTTTCGTCGAGGATAGTCAGGTAGCGCAGGAAGCTGTCGTCCGGGTCGGACAGCATTTCGGCCAGGTAGCTATTCAGCTCGGGCAAGCGCCCGCCGACGGCATAAGGACTGAGGGAGAGATTGAGGGTGACCGCGTATTCCTGCGCCACCCGTTCGGCGTTGGTGTTGACGGCGTGGTTCATCAGGCGCTGGCTGTTCCAGATCAGCAGACCAACCACCAGTGCCTGGATAATTGCACTGAGCATCAGGAACCGCGCGCGTAACGAAAGACTCAAAACGTTCACTCCAAGTTAGAGGCCAGGAGCTCACGCGCCCACCGCGCGGATAGCGCGGCAGGCTGGCAGGGCGACCTGAGTTTAAGGCAGGGTCAAAATTACTTTGACAGTATCGTCAACTGCCGATTTATCAATATACCCGATTGCTTTCGGATCGGCAGCAACTGCTTTCTTCACCTCGGCGCTGTTCGGATATTCTTTCGGCGGCGTGGCTTTACCGGTGAACACCAGCTTCGACCACAGCGCCTTGACCTGCGCCGCATCCTTGTCCGCGACCTTGTGGTAGAACTCGTTGCGGATGGCCGAACCGTCGGCTTGATCGACCGGCGTGAACAGGTTGGATTTGCCGAGGAAGAACTGCGAAGCCTGTTCCGAGAACATGCGGGTCGCCGGATTTTGCTTGCTGACGATGACGACGATTTCAGCG
This sequence comes from Duganella rivi, assembly GCF_009857435.1. Lineage (GTDB taxonomy): Bacteria > Pseudomonadota > Gammaproteobacteria > Burkholderiales > Burkholderiaceae_D > Rugamonas > Rugamonas rivi. Next base: position 700,337 of record NZ_WWCK01000001.1, on the reverse strand, counting down.
GCCGAAGCCTGTGCTGCTACTGCGGCCAGTGCCGACAGCACGAGAGCGCTCATGAGTTTTTTCATTATTATGGTCTCCCGATCCATCAGAATACGAAGTCGAGGCCGGCGGCGACCACGGTGACGTTCTTGTTGTAGCCGGCGGCCGGCACGTTAATCAGCAGGCCCGACTTGGCGCCCGGCTTGACGCGATCCACCTGGACTTTCAGCGCCAGTTGCTTGGCGAAGTCCCAGCGCACGCCGACGATGTCGGAGGTTTGCTCGGCGGACGCCAGCAGGCCGGTGACGCCGGCGTTCAGGGCAGGGATCTTGGCCAGGGCAGCCGGCACGGTAACCGAACTGCCTGCGCCTTTGGCCGAAGCGTGCGCGTAGTACGGCAGCACTTTGCCGAAGCGGTAGCCGAGCATGGCGTACCAGGCGTTGGTGTCCGGCAGGTAGACGGCTTCCTTGGCGCGGCGCTGCGCGTACTCGGCTTGGCCGACGATGTTGTTCCAGTCCACGGTGCCGCCGATCGAGGTGAAGGCGATCTTCTTGCCGCTGCTGAAGGTGATGTCCGACGCCAGCTGGGTGAAGCCGACGCTGGCCAGGGTGTTGGTCAGGGCGTTGATCGGCTGGATGTCGTTGATCTTCATGTCGGCGCGCGCGTGGGCGAAGCGCAGCATGAACGGGCCGTATTCGCCGGCCACGCTGAAACCGGCGGCAGGCGCGCGGTAGGTGGCGGTCGAACCAGCGCCCGAGGAGACGAACAGCTTGCCGCGGCTGACGCCGGCGAAGGCCTGGGCGGTGAAGTTCAGGTCGCCGAACGCGTGCTGGTAGTTGATGTCGGCGCCGTCCGAGTTTTCGATCGGGGCCTGGCCGTACATTTCAATCGGCGGACGCATCATGGTGTTGGCGTAGCCGACGTTCTGGTAATCGGAAATCAGGAAGGTCGGCACGACTACGCGGCCGATACGCACCGAGACTTCATCGTTGATGCGGGCTTTCAGGAAGGCCCAGGTCAGATCGGTGGTGAAAGTGTGTTCGGTGGCTTTGCGGGTCAGCACTTGCGCGGTGCCGGACAGCCAGTCGTTGATCTTGTAGGTGGCTTGCAGGCCGAGGTTGGTGTCGAGGCCGAGGCGGGCGCTGTCGCCGACGCCGTCAGCCTGGTTGTAGCGGGCGAATTTCACATCATCGGTATTGCTCTTGGCGACGCCGACGGTGCCGAAACCGCTGATGCTCAGGTTGCCATCATCCAAGGCGCCGGCCTGCGCCATGGCGGCGGTGGCGGCGAGTACGGCTGCAGCTAACAATTGCTTTTTCATGTATGTAGTCCAGTGGGGGTTATTGTTGGTATAGACGGTTGTGCCGTCTGGTGCGTCTCGGAACAATGCGGGGATGGGGCATTCGGTTCACACCTTAGACTAATTTCCGCAGAGCATGAAATGGGAAAACGTTAAACCGAACGATAGTGCTAATTTTTGTGGTTTTTATGCAAAAAGTCTGAAAAAACAGGAAGTTGTACGATATCCGGGACTAGCTGCGCAGGTGGGGCGCGAGGTATTACAATAGCGGCTCCTCTTTCCACCCACGAGATCACGAATATGGCCGTCAATTCCCCCCTGCCCATTGCCTCCGAACTGAAGCCTGTCGCGGGCGTTGAAATCGGCTTTGCCGAAGCCGGCATCAAGAAGCCGAACCGCAAGGACGTGCTGGTCATGAAGCTGGCGCCGACCGCCACCGTGGCCGGCGTGTTCACCCTGAACCGCTTCTGCGCCGCACCGGTGCAAATCGCCAAGGCGCACCTGGCTGCCGCTCAAACCAGCGGCAAGCCGATCGCGGCGCTGCTGGTCAACACCGGCAACGCCAACGCCGGCACCGGCGAACTGGGCCTGTCGCTGGCCAATGAAACCTGCGTGGCCTTGGCCGCGCAACTGGGCGTGGACGCAGCGCAGATTCTGCCGTTTTCGACCGGCGTGATTCTGGAGCCGCTGCCGGCTGCCAAAGTGATCGCCGGCCTGCCGCAAGCCATCGCCGGCCTGAAGGCCGATAACTGGTACAACGCCGCCGAAGCCATCATGACCACCGACACGCAGCCGAAAGCCGGCTCGCGCACCGTCACCATCGGCGGCCACTCGGTAACCATGACCGGCATCTCGAAAGGCGCGGGCATGATCAAGCCGAATATGGCGACCATGCTGGGCTACCTGGCGCTGGACGCCAAAGTGGCGCAGCCGGTGCTGGATCAGCTGGTCAAGCACGCTGCCAACCAGTCGTTCAACTGCATCACCATCGACGGTGATACCTCGACCAACGATTCCTTCATGCTGATCGCCACCGGCGCCGGCTCGCTGGAAATCACCTCGGTCGATCAGCCGGAATACGCTGCGCTGCGCGACGCAGTGACCGAACTGTCGCTGTTCCTGGCGCAAGCAATCGTGCGCGACGGCGAAGGCGCGACCAAGTTCATGAGCATCATCGTGGAAGAGGGCAGCAGCGTGGAAGAGTGCCGCAAGATCGCTTACTCGATCGGCCACTCGCCGCTGGTGAAGACCGCGTTCTTCGCTTCCGATCCTAACCTGGGCCGCATTCTGGCTGCCATCGGTTACGCCGGCGTGGACGATCTCGACGTCTCGAAGCTGAACCTGTACCTGGACGACGTGTGGGTTGCCAAGAACGGCGGCCGCAACCCGGACTACAAGGAAGAAGACGGCCAGCGCGTGATGCAGCAAAGCGAAATCACGGTGCGCGTGAAGCTGGCGCGCGGCGCGGCATCGGCCACGGTCTACACCTGCGACCTGTCGCACGATTACGTGTCGATCAACGCCGACTACCGTTCCTAAGATGGCGACGCCACTCGAACAATTCCTGGTCCGAGCCGAGGCGCTGCTGGCGCGCGTGGAGGCGGTGTTGCCGCAAGCGCCGCGCGAGCCAGACTGGCGCTTGGGCTTTGCCTTCCGTTGGAGGAAACGCGGCAACGGCCCGAGCTACTTGCAAGCAGTGGCGCACGTATCGTCGATTGCGCTGGACGATTTGCAGCATATCGGCCCGCAGAAAGAACAGATCGAGCAGAACACCCGCCAGTTCGTGGCGGGCAAGCCGGCCAACAACGTGCTGCTGACTGGCGCGCGCGGCACCGGCAAGTCCTCGCTGATCAAGGCGTGCCTGAACCAGTTCGGCAAGGACGGCCTGCGCTTGATCGAAGTGGACAAGGCCGATCTGGCCGAGCTGCCGGATATCGTTGACCTGGTGGCGGGCCGTCCCGAGCGCTTCATCATCTTCTGCGACGACCTGTCGTTTGAAGAGGGCGAGAGCGGCTATAAGGCGCTGAAGGTGGCGCTCGACGGCAGCATCTCGGCGCAGTCGGACAATGTGCTGATTTACGCCACCTCGAATCGCCGCCACCTGCTGCCGGAGCGCATGTCCGACAACATGAGCTACAAGCACGATGAAAACGGCGACCTGCACCCGGGCGAAACGGTGGAAGAGAAAATCTCGCTGTCCGAGCGCTTTGGCTTGTGGCTGACGTTCTATCCGTTCAAGCAGGATGATTATCTGGCGATTGTCGGCCACTGGCTGTCGTCGCTGGGCTGTACCGAAGAGCAGATCGAGGCGGCACGCGGCGACGCCTTGCGCTGGGCTTTGCAGCGCGGTTCGCGTTCGGGGCGTGTGGCGTGGCAGTTTGCCAAGGACTACGCGGGGAAGCTCGCATGAACAAGCCTGTTGATGTCGCAGTTGGCGTGCTGATCAAGCCGAACGGTGATCTGCTGCTGGGCCAACGTCCGGCTGGCAAGCCGTATGATGGTTATTGGGAATTCCCGGGCGGTAAAGTCGATCCGGGCGAGACCATTCTCGAAGCTTTAAAGCGCGAGTTTGTGGAGGAGTTGGGTTTAACCATCCACAGCGCCGAAGAGTGGTGCGGCGTGGAGTACGTCTATCCGCACGCGCATGTGCGGCTGCACTTCTTCATCAGCCGCGACTGGTCAGGCGAGCCCCAAAGCTTGGAAGGGCAGGCGTTTGCTTGGCAGGGAACCGTCGGCGTCGAGCCGCTGCTGCCAGCCACCATTCCTTTGCTGGAGTGGTTAGAGCAAGTTCGCTACGTCTGAAAATTTATTTGCATCGCGCTGCATCCAAACGGCGCGCTGGCGGGTAGTAAGGGTATCAGCCGCGATTGTCGCGCACTGATCCCTTATCACTGACCAGGAGCTACGCCATGCAAACATCCCCAACCATTGCTGTTATTGCCGCCGTCCTGTCGCTATCTGCTTGCGCCGGCGCGCCAAAGTTCAGCCAGCAATCCCTGCCGGAAGCCGTTCAGGTGCCGGCTGGCCACCGTGTAGCCATGGAGACCGTCGGCGCCGGTGAAATTACCTACGAGTGCAAAGCCAAGAAAGATGCCGCTGACCAGTTCGAGTGGGCTTTCATCGGCCCGGATGCGGTGCTGAGTGACCGCAGCGGTAAGGCCGTGGGCAAATACTTCGGCCCACCGGCTACTTGGCAGAGCAACGACGGCTCCAAAGTGACGGCCACCCAGTTGGCAGTGGCGCCGGCCGGTGCTGGCAACATCCCTTACCAGTTGGTGAAGGCTAATCCATCGATCGGCAGCGGCGAGATGTTCGGCATCAGCCACATTCAACGCGTCTCGACCAAGGGCGGCGTGGCCCCGGCCGCAGCCTGCACCGCCGCCAACGCCGGCAGCCGTCAGAAGGTTCAGTATCAGGCCGACTATATCTTCTGGAAAGCGGCATAACTGTCGTTATAATCGGTTGATGCCCAACGCTGCCGACGCTTTCGATTACGACGCTGTGCTGCGCGCCTGTGCCCAAGGCGAGCAGCAGGCCCTGCATCGTCTATATCAGCAGGACGGCCGCCATTTGCTTGGGGTCGCGCTGCGTATCGTGCGCCGGCGCGATCTGGCCGAGGACGTGCTGCACGATGCCTTTGTCAGCATTTGGCAAAAGGCCGGTAGCTACGATGCAGGGCGCGGCGCAGCGCGCGGCTGGATTTATAGCGTGGTGCGGCATCAGGCCCTGAACGCCTTGCGCGGCAGCGAGCGCGAAGTGTCGGCAGACGCCGAAATGCTCGACGCCTTACAGGAAGCGCAGGCCGATCCGGTCATGGAGCAGTTTGAATTGCAGGCTAGCATGGGGCGCCTGCATGATTGCCTCGAGCATCTCGATAGCGCCAAGCGCAACAGCATCGTCTGCGCCTATGTTGACGGCTGCAGCCACAGTGAAATCGCGGCGCGTCTGAATGCGCCGCTGGGCTCGGTCAAGGCCTGGCTCAAGCGCGGCCTCGCCGCATTGCGGGAGTGCATGGGATGAATGAAACGCCCGAACAATTACAGCATCTGGCTGGCGAGTATGTGCTGGGCACGCTGTCGGCTGCGGCGCGGCGTGAGGTCGCGCAGCGGCTGGCGCATGAGCCTTTGCTGCGTGCCGAAGTCGATGCATGGGAACAGCGCCTGCTGCCCTTGACCGCGCTGGCGCCGGAAGCGGCGCCGTCGGAGCGCTTATGGCCGCGGATTGCCGCCAGCTTGACGGTACGTCCAGCGCTAGCCGGCGTGGCTGGGCCAGCAGCTGCCAATGGCTGGCGCCGCTGGTGGGACGATCTGCGCTTGTGGCGCGGACTGGCTGGCGGCGCCGTCGCGGCCAGTTTGGTGTTGGCGCTGCTGCTGGTGTTGCGGCCGACCGCGCCGGAAGCCGCCTACATGGTGGTGCTGGTGGCGCCGCAGGATCAGGGCGCCGGCTGGGTGGTGCAGACCAGTATGAACCGCCAGTTGACGCTGACGCCGTTGCGGGGCACGGTGGTGCCGGATCGCAAGGCCTTGCAGTTTTGGACCAAGGCGCCGGGATGGAGCGGCCCAGTATCGCTGGGACTGGTGCAGTCGAATCGTTCGCTAAAGCTGGCGCTCGATCAATTGCCGCCGGTGCAGCCCGATCAGCTATTTGAGATCACGCTGGAACCAGCTACCGGCTCGCCCATCGGCAAGCCGACTGGGCCAGTGCTGTACATCGGCAAAGCCGTGAAAGTGATGTGACGGGCTTATTCTTCTTCGTGAGGATCTTTAGGCGGAGCCGCAGGAATTACATACTTTTCCTCGGCCCAGGCGCCTAAATCGATTTTTTTGCAGCGTTCCGAGCAGAACGGGCGGAATTTGTTTTCCGGCTTCCACTCCACTTTGGCGGAGCAGGTCGGGCATTCAACTACAGTGGTCATGAGCTTACGTTAGAAGTTACAAAGGGTAAGCTCGAATGGTACATCATCTTCCAGCGGCTTGGGTTTCAGGTCGCCGCCCTGCGAGGTGAATCGCACCCACAGCATGTATTTGTTGGCCGAAATTTCCGGGATCGCACCCTGCGATTCATCGAGCGTCAGGCGCAGCATCTGGTACACCTTGCCCTGCAACATCTGCTGGTAGCTGCCGGCCACGGCAATCATCTTGACCGGGCCGCCCGAGTCGCGCAGCAGGCGCAGTACCAGGCCCAGCGCATCAAACAGCGGCGCCAGCGGCGTGAACCAGGTGATGATGTCGTTGAAACGCTGCTCGGCCGGGCGCTGCTGCCAGGCGTAATAGGACGGCAGATCGAACTCGCAAGCGCCGCCCGGAATAATGGTGCGGCCGCGGATGCTCATCAGCCATTCATTGTCGCGCACGTTCTGGCCGGTCTTGCCCTGGGCCGCGACCAGCGCGCTGCTGACGCCGTCCAGTTCATTGAGGATGGCGTCCAGCGTTTCCGCTTGCACGTTGGGATTCATGCGGTAGCCCAGCAGCGTTTGGCGCTGGCGCTCCAGTTCTTGCAGCAGGTCGGATTTGAGGTCGGCGCGGCCGGCTACTTCGAGCATGTCGAAAATAGTGGCCAGCGCAACGTGGTGCTGCATGGGGTGTTCTTGATGCACAAAGAACTTGAATTTCTCGTACAAATCCTCCAGGCGCAGCAACGTGCGGATGCGCTCGTTGAAAGGATATTCGTAGACGATCAAAATAACATCCCTCTATAGATGGACCTGCAAAGAATTCTCGTGATTTTGAAGCAAGCCAAGCAAAATTACAAACGTTGCGAAGGCATTATTGCCGTTCTACGCCAAATTACCAGCGAATTTGCAGATATAAGGCGTGTAAACGGTCGACTTGCGCCTCCAAAGCGTCGATTCCTGCATTATTGACAATAACATCATCGGCTGCCGCCAGCCGTTCCGCCCGGCTTACTTGCGCCGCCATGATGGCCCGTACTTGTGCTTCCGGCAGGCCGTTGCGCGCCATCACGCGGGCCACCTGCACATCTTCCGAACAGTCTACCGCCAACACGCGCGTGACCCGTGCACGCCACGTCCCCGATTCGATCAGCAGCGGCACCGCGTAAATCACGTAGCTGCCGGTCGCGGCGGCGGCGGCGGCCAAGGCGGCGTCGCGGATGCGCGGATGCAGGATGGCTTCCAGCCTGGCCTTGGCGCCGGCGTCGCTGAATACCAGCTGGCGCATGCGGGCGCGATCCATCGCGCCGGAAGCATCCGCAAACTCGGGGCCGAATTCGGCGATGATGGCTGGCATGGCGGGGCCGTTGGGGGCGGTCATGCTGTGGGCGATCAGGTCGGTATCAACGATGGTGGCGCCGCGCGCCGCAAACATGTCGGCCACGGTGCTCTTGCCGCTGCCGATGCCGCCGGTCAGGCCGATGGCAAACGGTGCTGCGCTCATGGATGGACGACGTTCATGGTGAAAGCCGACAGCGGGCCGCCGTACAGCAGGGCGATCAGGCCGGCCGCCGCGAGGTAGGGGCCGAACGGAATCGGATTGTTGCGGCCGCGTTTGGCAAACACGATCAGCGCGATGCCGACCACGGCGCCCACCACCGAGGACAGCAGGATGATGGTCGGCAGCATGGCCCAGCCCATCCACGCGCCGAGGGCGGCCAGCAGCTTGAAGTCGCCGTAGCCCATGCCTTCCTTGCCGGTCGCCAGCTTGAACAGCCAGTAGATAGCCCACAGCGCCAGGTAGCCGGCCGCAGCGCCGATCACTGCGTCTTGCAGCGGCACGAAGGTGCCGTTCACGTTCATCAGCAGGCCGGCCCACAGCAGCGGGAGGGTCAGGTCGTCCGGCAGCAACTGGGTGTCGGCGTCGATAAAGGTCATGGCGATCAGCGAGTACAGGAAGAACAGCGCCGACAGTCCGGCCCAGCCGCTGCCCAGCTTCCACACCACCAGCGCCGACAGCACGCCGGTCAGCAATTCCACCGCCGGGTAGCGGGCTGAGATCGGCGCTTTGCAGTTGCTGCACTTGCCGCGCAAGACCAGCCAGCTCACCACCGGGATGTTTTCCGCCGCCGTGATCTGGTGCTTGCAGTGCGGGCAGGCCGAGCGCGGCACGACAAGGTTGTAGCGCCCGGTGTGCGGCAGCGGCTTGTTGCTTTCGCTAGCCACATAGTTGTCCGACTCGCGCTGCATCATGATAGGCAGTCGGTGGATCACCACGTTCAGGAAGCTCCCGAACAGCAGGCCAAACAGGCCGGCGATCAGGCTGATGGCCAGCACGCCGGCAGGGGCGAACAACAGGGTAGTTTCCGACATGGCGTCAATATGCGTAAATTATCACAGGCCCAGTTTAAAGCATTACGGCAACATTGCGGACGCTTTTTCCAATTGCACTATCTCGTCGGGGGGATAGTAAAAAGGTTGAGGCAATGGCAAGGTGGGAGCTCTGTTTTTCCGCCCGGAGCCCTCCTTGTCGCCGCTTTCACAGACACCGCTATTCCTGATGCTCGGGCTGTTACTGGCATGCCTGACGTTTGCGGCTGCTTTTGTGGTCTGCCTGCGCCGCGTGCGGCGCGGCTACCAAGCCCGCATGCGCCTGCTGGCGGAACGCGAGCGCGTGGCTACCGGCTTGCACGACACGCTGCTGCAAAGCATGCAGGGCATGATCCTGCGCTTTCAAGGCGTGAGCCACCGGCTGGCGATCGACAGCCCGGAGCGTGCCACCATCGAACACATCCTCGACCAGGCCGATGAGGTACTGGCCGAGGGCCGACATCAAATTCTCGCGCTGCGCATGCCGGTGGTGTATGGCGATAATCTAGGTCAGGCGCTGGCCGCCATCGGTCAATCCTTGCAGGAAAATTTCAACAGCACTTTCCGCATGATTGTGAGCGGCAACCCAGCGCTGATTAACGGCGACCGTGGCGAGGAAATCTACGGCATCGCGCGCGAAGCGCTGTACAACGCCTTCCAGCATGCGCAGGCCAGCAATGTTGAACTGGAACTGGTGTATGGCTGCGAGTTCTTCATGCTCTACGTGCGCGACGACGGCAAGGGCATGCAGCAGCCGCCGCGCGGGCTGGCCGGCATGCACGAGCGAGCAGCGCGGCTGGCCGGCGCGTTGGAGGTGCTGAGCCTGCCAGAGCAGGGCACGGAAGTGATGCTCAAGGTGCCGGGCGAGATTTGCTACCAGGTGCCGCGCAAGCTGGGCTGGCAGCACCGGCTGGTGGCATGGCTAGGCCGTACCGATACGCGGCACTAGCTCAGGAGAGGGCGCGAGCGGGGGCGCATGCCGATGATGCCGCGTCCCAGTCCGATCAGCACCGCGTGGGTGCGGTCGTTGGCCTGTAGCTTGGACATCAGATTCTTCATGTGGACTTTGACGGTTTCTTCGGCGATGCATAGCTGGCGGCCGATCAGGCGGTTGCTCTTGCCGAGCGAGGCCAGTTCCAGCACCTGCACTTCGCGCGGGGTCAACGTGTCGCCCGGTAGTTGGCGCGCCACTGCCTGGATCAGCACCGGCGGCACATGGCGCTGGCCCGCGTGGATGGCGCGCATGGTGTCCAGCATTTCGCGCCGCGCAGCGCTTTTCAACAGGTAACCGGCGGCGCCGGCCTTCATGGCGCGCATCACCAGCGCGTCGCCTTCATAGGTGGTCAGCACGACGATGGCTGCGTTCGGGTATTCGTTGCGGATGATGTGGGTGGCCTCAACGCCGTCGAGGTCAGGCATTTGGATATCCATCAGCACCAGGTCGGGATGGCGGCTGCGATACAGTGCAATCGCCTCGCGGCCGCCGGCAGCCTCGGCCACCAACTGGAAGCCGGGATCGCTGGCCAGCACGCTGGCTATGCCCTGACGGAACACCGGGTGGTCGTCCGCCGTCATCACGGTAATCGGAACCTGCGCCATTTGCTGTCATGGATTTGGATTGGAAAGCATTACAGTGCCACAGGCGTGACCCTTTTGCTATAACTCCGTGGGGGTATCGGCAATTACCATCGTGCAGGGATGGCGGCGCGGTGGGCGGCTACTAAGCTGCCAGTTCAATCCCACCACTGTAAAGGACTGCCCCATGTCTACCTCCGCCCCGCGCCGCGCCCTCGTTGTGATCGATGTGCAGAACGAATACGTCAGCGGCAATTTCAAGATTGAATTTCCCGACGTGCAAGCGTCGCTGGTGCAAATCGGCCGCGCCATGGATGCGGCGACTGCCCGCAAGATTCCGATCGTGATGGTGCAGCACGTGCTGCCGCCCGATGCGCCGATTTTTGCCAAGGATAGTTTCGGCGTTGCCCTGCATCCGGTGGTGGGCGAGCGCCACTACGACAAGCTGATTACCAAGGATTTACCGTCCACTTTTGCCGGCACCGACTTTGGCGCGTGGCTCAAGGAAAACAATATCGATACGGTGGCCATCGTCGGCTATATGACGCACAACTGCAACGATTCGACCATACGCCAGGCCATGCACGACGGCTACCACGTGGAGTTCCTGCACGACGCGGCCGGTTCGCTGCCGTACCGCAACCGCATGGGCATGGCGACGGCGGCCGAGATTCACCGCGTGGAATGCATCGTGCTGGAATCGTCGTTTGCAGCGGTAGTCAGCACCGACGAGTGGATCGCCAACCTCGACAGCGGCAAGCACGCGCCGCGCGACAATATTTACTTGTCGAACCAGCGCGCGGTGTTGGAACGCGCTTAAACCACGGCGCCCAGCTTGAAGATCGGCAGGTACATGGCAACCACCAGGCCGCCGATCAGCACGCCCAGGATCACCATGATGGCCGGCTCCATCAGGCTGGACAGCGAGGCCACGGCCTCGTCGACTTCTTCCTCGTAGAAGTCGGCCACCTTGGCCAGCATGGCGTCCAGCGAGCCGGACTCTTCGCCGATGGAGACCATCTGCGTCACCATATTGGGGAATACGTCGGCGTTTTGCATGGCCGCCGTCAGGCTGGTGCCGGTGCTGACCTCGGTTTGGATCTTGCGCGTGGCGTCGAGGTAGACGGCGTTGCCGGCCGCGCCGCCGACGGAATCGAGCGATTCCACCAGAGGCACGCCGGCCGCGAACATGGTCGACAGCGTGCGTGTCCAGCGCGCCACCGTGGCCTTGCGGATCACGTCGCCAAACACGGGCAGCTTGAGCAGCAGCCTGTCCATGAAGCGCTGCATTTGCAGCGAGCGTTGCCATGCCCGGAAGAAGAAGTAGATGGCGGCAAACAAGCTGCCGAAGATGGCCCACCACCACTGCACGAAGAATTCCGACAGCGCCATCACGAACAGGGTCGGTGCAGGCAGGTTGGCGCCGAAGCTGGTGAACACTTCCTTAAACGCCGGCACCACCCAGATCATGATCACTGCCGTGACGATAAACGCCACCGCCAGGATCGACACCGGGTACATCAGCGCAGATTTGATCTTGGCCTTCATGGCCAGCGTCTTTTCCTTGTAGATGGCCAGCCTTGTCAGCAGATCTTCCAGGATACCGGCTTGTTCGCCCGCGCCGACCAGGTTGCAGAACAACGGATCGAAGTACAGCGGGAACTTGCGGAATGCCTGGTTGAGGCTGGTGCCGGTCTCGATATCGGCGCGCAAGTCCATCACCAGTTTTGAGACCGACGGATTGGCGTGGCCCTTGCCGACAATGTCGAACGATTGCAGCAGCGGCACGCCGGCCTTCATCATGGTGGCCAACTGGCGGGTGAACAGGGTGATGTCCTTGTCGGTGACTTTCTTGCCCGAGCGGTAGGCCTTCTTCTTGACCTTGGTGACCATGATGCCCTGGCGGCGCAGGGTAACGTTGACCACGGCCTCGCCGCCGGCCCGTAGCTCACCGCGCACGGTCTTGCCGGTTTTATCCTTGCCCTCCCAGGCAAAGACCGATTCCTTGACCTGATTGCCGCCCGATGTCGCCATGATCGCTATCCTATTCGTTGGTGCAGCCGAGCACTTCTTCGAGGCTGGTTAAGCCTGCCTTGACCTTGACCAAGCCGGATTGGCGCAGCGACTTCACGCCTTCTTCTTCGGACTTGGCAGCGATATCCATGGAGTTGCCGTGCGCGAGGATCAACGCCTCGATCGCCGGCGTGATCGGCATGATCTGGTAGATGCCGACCCGGCCCTTGTAGCCGCCGCCGTTGCAGCGCTCGCAGCCGACCGGGCCGTAGGGTTTCCAGGTGCCGTCGAGTTCCTCGGGCTTGAAGCCGGCTTTTACCAGCAGATCGGGTGCGATATCGACCGGTTGTTTGCAGCTGCACAGCCGGCGCGCCAGCCTCTGGGCCGTAATCAAAATCACCGACGAGGCGATGTTGAACGGCGCCACGCCCATGTTCATCAGGCGCGTCAGCGTCGACGGTGCATCGTTGGTGTGCAAGGTGGAGAACACCATGTGGCCGGTTTGCGCCGCCTTGATGGCGATGTCGGCGGTTTCCAGGTCGCGGATCTCGCCGACCATGATGATGTCCGGGTCTTGGCGCAGGAACGATTTCAGCGCCACCGGGAAGGTCAGGCCGGCACGGTCGTTGACGTTGACCTGGTTCACGCCGGGCAGATTGATCTCGGCCGGGTCTTCGGCGGTCGAGATGTTGATGCCGGGCTTGTTCAAAATGTTGAGGCAGGTGTACAGCGACACGGTCTTGCCGGAGCCGGTCGGGCCGGTCACCAGCACCATGCCATAGGGGCGCTGGATGGCGTCCAGCAGCAGCTCTTTCTGATCGGGATCGTAGCCGAGCGAGTCGATGCCCATCTGCGCCTGCGTGGCATCCAGGATACGCATCACGGTCTTCTCGCCGAACAGGGTCGGCAGAGTCGAGATGCGCAGGTCGATGGTCTTAGTGGGCGACACGATCAGGCGCATGCGGCCGTCTTGCGGCACGCGTTTTTCCGAGATGTCCAGCTTGGCCAGCACCTTGATGCGCGAGACCAGTTTTTCCTTGATCGAAATCGGTGGCTGGGCATGCTCGATCAGCACGCCGTCCACGCGGAAGCGGATGCGGTAGAACTTTTCAAATGGCTCGAAGTGCAAGTCGGATGCGCCCATGTTGACGGCGTCCATCAGCATCTTGTTGAGGAAGCGTACCACCGGCGCGTCTTCGACGTCGTTAGCACCGGGATCGGCAACGGTGGTGGGCGCTTCTTCTTCCTCGGCGAACTGGATGTCGGCTTCTTCGCCCGCCAGATCGGCGATGGTTTGCTCGCTACTCTTGTTGATGCGCGCCAGCAGTTGCAGCAGCGCGTCGTGCGCCACGATCACCGGCTCAACCGTGGATTCGGTCTGGAACTTGATCTGATCCAGCGCTTGCGTGTTGGTTGGATCGGAAATCGCTACCGACATCTTGTTGCCGCGCTTGGCCAAGGCGATGACGCGCTGGGTCTGCATCAGCTTGTTGTCGATGACCTTAGGCGGCAGCGCCTCCATGCTGAGGGCCGCTACGTCCATCAGCGGGTAGGCAAAGGTCTCGGCGCAGAATGAAGCCAGCGACTTGGAATCGATCGCGCCGCTGGACAGCAGCACGTCGATGAAGGCCAGCTTCTCCGCCACTGACTTCTTTTGCAAGCCCTCGGCTTGCGCGGCGGACAGGCGGCCGGCCTGCATCAATGCCCTCGCCAGCCCCGGCATTGGGGCGCCTGGCGCTGCGTTCGGTAGGACTGCTGCCATAGTCGCGTCTGTCAGGTTGGAGGAGGGCGATCACGAAATAATGCTCTTAGGCATTATTTTTGTAAAGCCCGCGCAACAATTTTACTCCGCTCTGTTGCACGCGCCCACGCGTTTGCTTGCTTTTACAGCGCTTAGCGGTCGGCGGGGCGTCTCAATTTGACGACTTTGATGGCTTGGTCGTGCACTTGCACCACTTCGACGATGCACTGGTCGACCTTGAGGCTGATCGGCGCGTCTGGAATTTCTTGCAACAGTTCCAGCAGCATGCCGTTCAGTGTCTTCGGGCCGTCCAGCGGGAAGTTCAGGCCGAGGCGCTTGTTGACGTCGCGCAGCGGCGTGGTGCCGTCCAGCAGGCACTCGCCGTTGGCGTCCCAGTCGAAGCTCTCCGCCTTGCTTGCGCTTGGCGTGGAGGTAGTGAACTCGCCGATCATCTCTTCGATGATGTCGTCCAGCGTGACCAGGCCCTGCACTTCGCCGTATTCGTCAACGATGATGCCGAGCCGTTCCTTGTTCTCCTGGAAGTACTGGAGCTGGGTGAATAGGCGCGTGTCTTGCGGGATGAAGTATGGCGTGGTCAGCAGCGCGCGCAGGTGGTCGGTGGTCAACTCGTCCTCCTGGTTGAGCAGGGCGACGGCTTTGCGCACGTGCAGGATGCCGATGATGCGGTTGATCTCGCCTTCGTAGACCGGCAGCTTGTTGTGGTAGCAGGTGGTCAGCTCGCGCATGATCTCTTCGACCGGCATCTCCAGATCCAGCGCTTCGATTTGCGCGCGCGGGGTCATGATGTCTTCCACCGAAATGGTTTCGAGATCGAACAGGTTGAGCAGGATGGACTTGTGCTTTTGCGGGATGAAGTTGCCGCCTTCCAGCACGATCGAACGCAGTTCCTCCGGCGATAGGCGTGGATCGTGCGCGTGCGAACCGGCCTTGATGCCGAACAGCTTCAGCAGCATCGACACGAACAGGTTGACGAACCAGATGACCGGCTTGGAAATCGCCATCAGCGGCTTCAGCACCATGCTGGTCGGCAGCGCGATTTTTTCCGGGAAACTGGCGCCGATGACTTTCGGCGAAATCTCCGCGAACACAATCAGCAGGAACGCCACGCCGCCGGTGGACAGCGTGATCACGTTGTCGTCGTGGCCGAAAGACTGGATGGCGATCGACGTCACCAGCGCGGTGGCGGCGGCGTTGAACAGGGTGTTGGCGATCAGCACCAGCGACAGCAGCTTATCGGTACGCTCCAGCAGCCACAGCGTGGTAATCGCGCGGCGGCTGCCACGCTTGGCCTCGTGGCGCAAACGATAGCGATTGGCCGCCATCAAGGCGGTTTCCGCCATCGCGAAGAAGGCCGAACACAGGATCAGAATAAAGAGTGCAAGAAATTGCACCCATAAGGGTACGGTATCCAAGGGGGATAGAGGAATGAGGAAGAGCTTTGAATTCTAAGGCAATGGTGGGTTGCATGCAAGTTACGCCCAAATACTGTCGGTTTGCCAGTTGGGTGGAAAACCCATACTAGCCTTGTCTCTTGCGAATACTGGCACTGAGGCAAACATAGTTGTCATAAATGGCTCAATGCCATCTGCAATTCCTTGCGCTTTGCAGCAAACCCGGAGCATCAGCAGATGTGAATACAGTCGATTGGGATGGCTAACATGAATAAAGTGTTTTCCTTTTAAACCCGATGGGTTCTTGAGATTGCGATTCCAGAGGCGGCTATGATGCGCGCATAGGTTTCTCAACTCAAGAATGCAACCCAGATTGCTAACCAACGATCCGTAGGAATTGAAGCCAAACGGTTGAGCGGCGCGGTTCAGTTTATTGTCGCCCGCAGAGACTAAGAAAGCTGGATGCTTGTCATTGAGGTTTTGGCAGACGCTGAGTAGCTGCTCGAGCGTGAAAATTTCGGAGATCAGCCAGAACGGCGGCATCCTTCGATAGTCATAAGACTGCCTGGTAAAGTACCTCGCGCGATAATGAGTAACGAACTCTTGTTTGCCATGGATGAAGCGCTGCTGCGCCTTCTTGAGTGTTCGTTCAGCATCCGAAAAATTTTTAAAGTATTCGGGGTTGATATACCAGAACGGATTGTTCGTGGTGCTTGTGATGACGTTGTCTACCGTCGCCCGAATTCTAACTTCCAAACCTGTCGCGGAGGGCGATATACGTTTTCCATATAGTCAGCATATGCGATACGGACGTTAAAAAGCCCATACAGACTGATCGCAAGAATTAACATTCTTGATTTGATGATCAGTCCAGCATGGGCGTTGTTACGTCGACTTTAAGTCTAATCGCGGAGCGCGTCAAGCAAGCTCAGGCCAAGCTTGCGTGAGCGCTTTAGCTTGATATCGCAGTCGCCTTGGCGCGCGCTTGGTGCAATTTGTTGTAACTGTCGATCAGGCGCTGGTGCCTGTCAAGCCCCTCCAATTGCATACTGGTCTCGAACAGGCCGTAGAAGCGCACGGTGCCTTCCAGCGAGCCCAGCACGGCATCCATGCGCTCGTTGCCGAACATGCGGCGGAAGTTGACTTCGTAGTCGTCCATGTCCATCTCGTCGTCCAGTTCGACTTCCAGCGCCACGTTCATGGCTTGGTAGAACAGGCCGCGCTCGACGGTGTTGTCGTTGTATTGCAGGAAGGAGCCGACCAGTTCGTGGGCTTCTTCGAACTGTTGCAGGGCAAGGTTGATCAGCAGCTTCAGTTCCAGCACGGTGAGCTGGCCCCACTCGGTGTTTTCGTCGAATTCGACGCCGATCAGGGTGGCGATGTCGCCGTATTCGTCCAGTTCGTTGTTTTCGAGTCGGTCCAGCAGGGCTTCGAGCTGGTCGTCGTCGAGGCGGTGCAGGTTCAGCACGTCTTCGCGGAACAGCAGCGATTTGTTGGTGTTGTCCCAGATCAGGTCTTCCACTGGGTAGACTTCCGAGTAGCCGGGCACCAGGATGCGGCAGGCCGTTGCGCCCAGCTGGTCGTAGACGGCGGTGTAGACTTCTTTGCCCATGTCGGCAAGGATGCCGAGCAGGGTGGCGGCTTCTTCGGCGTTGGCGTTGTCGCCTTGGCTGGTGAAGTCCCACTCGACGAATTCGTAATCCGACTTGGCGCTGAAGAAGCGCCACGAGACGATGCCGCTGGAGTCGATGAAGTGCTCAACGAAGTTGTACGGCTCGGTGACGGCTTCGCTGGCGAAGGTCGGGCGCGGCAAGTCGTTGAGGCCTTCAAAGCTGCGGCCTTGCATCAGTTCGGTCAGGCTGCGTTCCAGCGCCACTTCCAGGCTTGGGTGCGCGCCGAACGAGGCAAACACGCCGCCGGTGCGCGGGTTCATCAAGGTCACGCACATGACTGGGTATTGGCCGCCCAGCGACGCGTCTTTTACCAGCACCGGGAAGCCTTGCTCTTCCAAGCCCTTGATGCCGGCCACGATGCCCGGATATTTCGCCAGCACTTCTTGCGGCACGTCCGGCAGGGCGAGTTCGCCTTCGAGGATTTCGCGCTTGACCGCGCGTTCGAAAATCTCCGACAGGCATTGGACTTGCGCTTCAGCCAGCGTGTTACCGGCGCTCATGCCGTTGCTGGCGTACAGGTTCTCCACCAGGTTGGATGGGAAGTAGACGGTCTCGCCGTCCGACTGGCGCGTGTACGGCAGCGAGCAGATGCCGCGCTCGACGTTGCCGGAGTTGGTGTCGATCAGGTGCGAGCCGCGCAGTTCGCCATCCGGGTTGTAGATGGCCAGCGAGTATTCGTCCAGGATTTCTTTTGGCAGCGCGTCCTTGCGGCCCGGCTTGAACCAGCGCTCGTTCGGATAGTGCACGAACGGCGCGTTGGCGATCTCTTGGCCCCAGAAGGCGCCGGCGTAGAAGTGGTTGTTGTTGAGGCGTTCGATGTACTCGCCCAGCGCCGAGGCCAGCGCGCTTTCCTTGGTGGAGCCCTTGCCGTTGGTGAAGCACATCGGCGAGTGCGCGTCGCGGATGTGCAGCGACCACACGTTCGGCACGATGTTGCGCCACGAGGCGATTTCAATCTTGATGCCGAGGTTGGCCAGCACGGCGGTCATGTTGGCGATGGTTTGTTCCAGCGGCAGGTCTTTGCCGGGGATGTAGGTGCTGGTCTCGGCGGAGGTGCTGACGGTCAGCAGCGCTTGCGCGTCGGCGTCCAGGTTGGCGACTTCTTCGATGATGAAGTCCGGGCCTTCCTGCACCACTTTTTTCACGGTGCAGCGGTCGATCGAGCGCAGGATGCCTTGACGGTCTTTGTCCGAGATATCTTCCGGCAGCTCGACCTGGATTTTGAAAATCTGCTTGTAGCGGTTTTCAGGATCAACAATGTTGTTCTGCGACAGGCGGATGTTTTCGGTTGGAATATTGCGGGTATTGCAATACAACTTCACGAAGTACGCCGCGCACAGGGCGGACGAGGCCAGGAAGTAGTCGAACGGGCCGGGGGCCGAGCCGTCGCCCTTGTAGCGGATGGGCTGGTCGGCAATGACCGTGAAGTCGTCGAATTTGGCCTCGATGCGTAGCTTGTCGAGGAAGTTGACCTTAATTTCCATGGGGGTATTCCAGAATGCTCAAAATGATATAGCCGCTATTATCCTTTGTTTGAGCCGGGGCCGCCAAAGTTGCTAAAAGAGTTCGTCCAGTTGTTCGAAGAATTCACGCTTTTGGGGCGCGTCGGGGAAAGGGAGTTGGGCGAGGAATTTACGCGCGCTGGCGGCGGAGATTTCTTCGCTCAGGTTGCGGTGGACGAAGGCGATGTCGAGCCAGCGGTCAGCCTTGCCGCCTCGGCCCAGGTCGATGAAGTGGAGTTCGTCGTGGTCGGTGACGAAGATGTTGGAGTCGCCAAGGTCGCCATGCGAGAACACCAGGTCTTCTTGCGGCATGGTGGCGTGCAGGCGGGCCAGCAGGTCTTGTGGTGTGTGCAGGCCGGGCCACTGGTCGAAATCGAAGTCTTCGTCAATCAGACCTTGGCTGACGAGGAATTCCAGCTCGCGCAGGCGCACCGCAGCGGTGGAGTCGAACGGGCAGTTAGCAATCGATACCGATTGCACCTGCCGCAGCGATTCGGTGAATAGATCGAGCACCGGCTGCTTGGTCTCGATCAGCGCCGCCAACGGCTTACCGGGAACTGCGCGCGTGATCATGTACTCGCGCTGATCGTCCTGCGCGGTGAGCATCACTTCCGGCACGTTAATCCGACCCGATAGCCATTGCAGCACTGCGGCCTCGCGCAGCACGCTGTACGTGGTCTCCGCATAAACTGCCGGCGACGTCTTCAAAAAATAAAGTTCTTTCCCGCGTTGGAAGCTATGCACCTCGCAAGGCGATTCGCCTATCTCGTCGCGCCGCAGCGCCGCATCGCCGATGAACCGCTTGATATTGGCATCCATGCTTATCGGCTCATGATGATGGCGTGGGCGGCGATGGGGGCGCCATTTTCCTGGCGGGCTTCCATGGCTTGGGTGGCGAGGACTTGGAAGCCGGTGGCGGCGGCCAGTCGTTGCAGGTATTCCAGCGTGTGGGCGTAGCGGTTGGATGGGCGCAGCACGTAGTCGGCATCGTCGCCAGATTCGACCGAGAAGCAGAAGCGGCCGCCCGGACGCAGCGCGGCGTGGACGGCCTTGAACACCGGCGCAAGGTCTCCGATGTAGACGAAGACGTCGGCGGCTACCGCCAGATCGTAGGCGCCTTCGCGGGATGCCAAAAACGGAAGGAGGTCGTCGCAGGCTAGGTGGTCGTACAGATTGCGTTCGGTGGCTTTGTCCAGCATTTGCTGCGACAGGTCGACGCCGTGCAGGTGCTGCGAGTAGGCGCGCAGGTATGGGCCGCACAAGCCGGTGCCGCAGCCTAGATCGACTGTCTTCAAATCCGACGACGGCGCGACGTGGCGCAGCAGGGCGTCCAGCACGGCAGGTGTTTTGTAGCCGAGTACCTCGGTCAAGTGCTGGTCGAAGTGGTTGGCGTATTGGTCGAACAGCGAGCGCACATAATCGTTCGGCAGCGCGGCCGGTGTTTCGCCTTCGCCCACCGAGGCCAGTGCGAAGGCGATGGTTTCTGGATTGTCGCCATGCGCCAGCGCGGCGCGGTAGGCGGCGATGGCTTCTTCGCGCCGGTCCAATGAACGCAGCGCGTTGCCGCGATGGTAGTGGGCCAGCGCGTAATCGGGACGGTGCTTGAGCGCCTGGTCGTAGCTGTCCAGCGCCGCGCCGAATTCACCGAGTTTGAATAGCGAGGAACCTTGCGCGCTGTATGCCTCCGCCCAATCGGGCCGCAAGTGGATGGCGCGGTCGAAGCTCTCCACAGCCTCCGGCAGGTAGCGCAGGCAGTGCAGGGCGTTGCCGCGTGCGAGCCACGCATCGGCATAGCGATCCCTGATGTTGAGCGCATCTTCGGCTGCGCCCAGCGCGTCGAGATAGCGGCCCATGTCCTGCAAGACGATGGCGCGGTTGCAGTGCGCTTCCGCGTAATCGGGCTTGAACTGCAAGGCGCGCTGGTAGCTGTCCAGCGCCTCGGCCGGACGGGCAAGCTTGCGCAGCGCGTTGCCGCGATTGCTCCACGCCAGCGCATACGATGGATTCAAGGCCAGCGCGCGGTCATGGCTGGCCAACGCCTCTTCAGCGCGGCCCGCATCCAGCAAGGCCACCCCCAGATTGCAATGCGCATTGGCTTGCGCGCCGTCGATGGCAATCGCGCGCGAAATCAGGTCGATGGCGGCGGTAATGTCGCCTTGCTGTCGCGCGATCACGCCCAGCAGATGCAGCGCATCGAACTGGCGCGGATTGAGTTCAAGGACCTGCCGGTACAGCGCTTGTGCCGGCTCGAACCGTCCCTGCTGATGCAGCTCGACGGCTTGTTGAAGAAAGGATGCGGCCAGGGATTCAGTCATAGTGCCCGCATCTTATCAGGTCAGCTCCCGCGATAGGTCGAATAGGCCCACGGCGACACCACCAGCGGCACGTGGTAATTCTGATCCGCATGCGCCACGCCGAACGCCAGCGTCACCTCATCGATAAAGCGCGGTTCCGGCAGCGCCACGCCCTGCGCGGCGAAATATTCGCCGGCGCTGAACACCAGCTCATATTTGCCCTGTTTCAGTGCATCGCCCTCCAGCAGCGGGGTGGAACAGCGGCCGTCGGCGTTGGTGACGTCAGTTTTCAGCAGCTCGCGGCCCTGCGGCCCTACCGCATACAAAGCCACTTTAACGCCGGCGCCCGGCTTGCCTTGGGTGATGTCGAGAACGTGTGTACTGAGTTTGCCCATGATTGGTCCTATATTTGCTTGTAACAGGTATCTATTGTCTAAATCATATACTGCCACGCACGCAGGCATATATGATTAAGGATATAACCCCCATAGACTAAGCTGCGCCATGACCACCTACGATAACTACCCGCGCGACATGATCGGTTACGGCCCGAAACCGCCGCACGCCCAGTGGCCGAACAAGGCCCGCATCGCTGTGCAATTCGTCCTGAATTACGAAGAAGGCGGCGAAAACAGCGTGCTGCACGGCGATGCCGGCTCGGAGACTTTCCTGTCCGAGATTATCGGCGCGGCCTCGTTCAGCAATCGCCATATGAGCATGGAATCGCTGTACGAGTACGGTTCGCGCGCTGGTTTGTGGCGTTTGCTGCGCATGTTTGAAGACCGCAAGCTGCCGCTGACGATCTTTGGCGTGTCGATGGCGCTGAAGCGCAACCCGGAGGCGGTAGCCGCATTTAAACAGCTGGGCCACGAAATCGCTTGCCACGGCCTGCGCTGGATCAGCTATCAAAACATGGACGAAGCCACCGAGCGCGCCCACATGAAGGAAGCGGTCGACATCATCCGCGAACTGACCGGCAGTGCGCCGCAAGGCTGGTACACCGGCCGCGATTCGCCGCAGACGCGCAAACTGGTGATGGAGCATGGCGGCTTCCGCTACGACTCGGACCACTACGGCGACGACCTGCCATTCTGGCAAACGGTGGATTTCACCAATACCGACGGCCAGGCCGTAAGCGCGCCGCAACTGATCCTGCCATACACGCTGGACACTAACGATATGCGCTTCGCCGCCGCCCAAGGCTTCAACTCCGGCACGCAGTTCTTCGATTATCTGAAGGATGCCTTCGACGTGCTGTATGCCGAGGGCGATCCGAACGGCTTGAACCAGCCGAAGATGCTGAACATCGGCCTGCACTGCCGCATCGTCGGCCGTCCGGCGCGCGCGGCCTCGCTGGCGCGCTTCCTCGACTACGTGCAAAGCCACGACAACGTCTGGATCACCCGCCGTATCGATATCGCTGAACACTGGCGCACTGTGCACCCTTTTGCTGAATGAGATTGTGATGTCTGAACCGATTCGTTTTTACTTCCGTGGCGCAGTACAAGAAATCCACGACGCCGCACCGACCCGCACCGTGCTTCAGCACCTGCGTGAGGATTTGCATTGCACCGGCACCAAGGAAGGCTGCGCGGAAGGCGATTGCGGTGCATGCACA
Source organism: Duganella rivi (assembly GCF_009857435.1). GTDB lineage: Bacteria > Pseudomonadota > Gammaproteobacteria > Burkholderiales > Burkholderiaceae_D > Rugamonas > Rugamonas rivi. The sequence goes on along the minus strand of NZ_WWCK01000001.1, from coordinate 677,969 downwards.
GTCATCGTCGGCAGCTTGAATGCGCAAGGCCAGCTGGAAATGAAGGCGGTGAATTCCTGCATTCAGTTCGCGCCCACGCTGGACGGCAAAGCGCTGTTCACGGTGGAAGACATGCAGCAGCCGGATGGCGCGCTGCATCCGGTGCAGCAGGCGATGGTGGAATGTCACGGCTCGCAATGCGGTTTCTGTACGCCGGGCTTTGTGATGTCTTTGTGGGGCATGTACCTGGATAAAGACGGCAAGCCTGCGCAGCGCAAGGAGATTGACGACTGCCTGTCCGGTAACCTGTGCCGCTGCACTGGCTATCGTCCGATCATCGATGCGGCGCATCGCATGACCGAGCTGCCGAAAGTATCGTTCGACCGCGCCGCGTTGGCCCAGCAACTGCAAGCCTTGCAGCGCGAAGCCGGTTCCACCTACTCGGCGCGCGGCCAGTCGTTCCACGCGCCACGCACGCTGGAGGAACTGGTGGCGCTGCGCACCGCGCATCCGACAGCGACGCTGCTGGCTGGTTCCACCGACATCGGCCTGTGGGTCACCAAGCAGATGCGCGAACTTGGCGACATTATTTACCTCGGCCACGTAACGGCGCTGCAAAGCGTGCAGCAGAAAGACGGCATGCTGGAAATTGGCGCGGGCGTATCGTTGAATGATGCGTATGAAGCGCTGTGCAAGCTGTATCCGGCGGAGCTGGGCGAGTTGTGGCAGCGCTTTGCTTCGCTGCCGATTCGGAATGCAGGCACGCTGGGCGGCAACGTCGCCAACGGTTCGCCGATTGGCGACTCCATGCCGTGGATGATTGCTCTCGGTAGCGAGGTGGTTCTGCAAGGCCCATCCGGCCAACGCGTGCTGGCGCTGGAAGCCTTCTATCTCGATTATCAGAAGAAGGACATGCAAGCCGACGAATTTGTCGTCGCTGTGCGCGTGCCGCTGCCGCGTGCCAACGTGCAGTTCCGTACCTACAAGCTGGCCAAGCGCTTCGATCAGGATATCTCGGCGGTGTGCGCGGCGTTTGCGTTTGCGCTCGATGGCGGCAAGGTTGTGGATGCGCGCATTGCGTTTGGCGGCATGGCTGCTACGCCGCGCCGCGCACCGCGTGCCGAAGCATCGCTGATAGGCCTGGGCTGGAACGAAGCCAATCTGCGCGTAGCGATGGATTTGCTCCAGCAGGATTACGCGCCGCTGTCGGATATGCGCGCGTCCAATACCTATCGCATGCAGACCGCGCAGAATCTGCTGCGCCGTTTCTGGTTTGAGACGCGCGCTGATGCACCGCTTGCGGCCGATGCCGTCAACGCCTTCGCTTGCCGCGCTTGAAAGGAGCCATCATGAATCAACCAGTTGCTCCATCTGCGATTGCGGAATCGGCTTGGAAAGCCGTGGGCGTCGCGCGCCCGCACGAATCGGCCGAGCTGCACGTGCTGGGCCAAGCTACTTACACCGACGATATCCCCGAGCTGCAAGGTACGCTGCATGCGGCGCTGGGCTTATCGTCGAAAGCGCATGCGCGCATTACGGCGATAGACTTGGCGCCGGTACGCAATGCGCCGGGCGTGGTGGCTGTGTACACGGCTACTGATATCGTCGGCACCAATGATTGCGGGCCGATTATTCACGACGATCCTATCCTCAGCGCGGGAGAGGTGATGTATGTCGGCCAGCCGATTTTCATCGTGGTGGCGGACACGCACGACAACGCGCGGCGTGCCGCGCGCAAAGCCGTTGTGACGTATGACGAACTGCCGGCCATCTTCACGCCACAGGAAGCCAAGGCAGCTAATTCGTACGTGCTGCCGCCGATGCAGCTCAAGCGCGGCGATTACCAGACGGCGTTTGAAATGGCGCCGCGCGTGGTTAAGGGCCAGCTATTCGTCGGCGGTCAGGAGCAGTTCTACCTCGAAGGCCAGATCGCCTACGCGATTCCGAAGGAAGACAATGGCATGCTGGTGCAATGCTCAACGCAGCACCCGAGCGAGATGCAGCACGTGGTGGCGCATGCCATCGGTGTGCATTCGCACAAGGTGCAAGTGGAGTGCCGCCGCATGGGCGGTGGCTTCGGCGGCAAGGAGTCGCAGTCGGCTTTGTGGGCTGCCTCGGCGGGCATTGCTGCGGCCAAGCTGCGCCGCCCGGTCAAGCTACGCGCGGATCGTGATGACGATATGCTGGTGACGGGCAAGCGTCACTGCTTCTTCTACGAGTATGAAGTTGGTTACGACGACAGCGGCAAGATCCTGGCGGCCAAGGTGGATATGACTTTGCGCGCAGGCTTCTCGGCGGATTTGTCGGGGCCAGTTGCGACGCGCGCGGTCTGCCACTTCGATAACACTTATTATTTGTCGGACGTGGATATTCGCGCCGGCTGCGGCAAGACCAACACGCAGTCGAATACGGCGTTCCGTGGTTTCGGCGGCCCGCAAGGTGCAATTGCGATTGAGTACATCATCGATGAAATCGCGCGCAATCTGGGTCGCGATGCGCTGGATATCCGTCGTCTCAATTTCTACGGTAAGACCGAGCGCAATGTCACGCCGTATGGGCAGGAGATCGTCGATAACGTCATCGGGGTGCTGACGGCGGAGCTGGAGCAGACCAGCGAGTACCGCGCGCGCCGCAAGGCGATTGAGACTTTTAACGCTAGCAGCCCGGTGCTGAAGAAAGGCTTGGCTTTCACGCCGCTGAAGTTCGGCATTGCATTCAACGTCACGCACTTGAATCAAGCCGGGGCGCTGGTGCACGTGTATGTCGATGGCTCGGTGCTGGTCAATCATGGCGGCACGGAGATGGGGCAGGGCATTAACACCAAGGTGATGCAGGTGGTAGCGCATGAACTGGGCGTGGATATGTCGCACGTTCGCGCCACGGCGACTGATACCAGCAAGGTGGCGAATACTTCGGCCACTGCGGCATCCACCGGCGCGGACTTGAACGGCAAGGCGGCACAGGATGCGGCGCGGCAGATTCGTGAGCGTTTGGCGGCGTATGCGGTCAAGCTGTATGGCGATGAGGATGGACAGCCGGTGCGGTTCTTCGATAATCACGTTCATGTGAACGGCCACAAAGTGGCTTTCCCTGAGCTGGTGCAGAGGGCGTATCTGGCGCGGGTTCAATTGTGGTCTGACGGTTTCTACGCCACGCCGGGCTTGCACTGGAATCCGAAGACGATGAACGGTCATCCTTTCTCGTACTACGCGTATGGTGCGGCGGTATCGGAGGTGGTTGTCGATACGCTGACCGGCGAGTGGAAGCTGCTGCGCGCGGATGCTTTGTACGATGCAGGGCGTTCGCTGAATCCGGCCATCGATATTGGTCAGGTGGAGGGCGCGTTCATTCAGGGCATGGGCTGGCTGACCACGGAGCAGTTGTGGTGGAATGCGGCGGGCAAGCTGATGACGCATGCGCCTTCTACTTACAAGATTCCGGGGATTTCGGATTGTCCTGAGGATTTCCGTGTGAAGCTGTTTGATAACGGGAATGTGGAGGATATTATCCATCGTTCCAAGGCGGTGGGTGAGCCGCCGTTGTTGTTGCCGTTCTCGGTGTTCTTTGCGATTCGCGATGCGATTTCCGCTGTGGGCGGGCATCGTGTGAATCCGCCGTTGAATGCGCCGGCGACCAGTGAAGAGATTCTGCGGGCGGTGTCCGCAGTGGAAATGGCGGCCTGAGATGAATGAGTGGCTGACAGCGCAGGTGTCGGAACCGGCAGTGCTGGTGACCGTGGCGATCGTGGAGGGCTCCGGCCCGCGCGAGCCCGGCGCCAAGATGCTGGTGACTGCGCACGGCCAGCACGATACGATCGGCGGCGGTCATCTGGAAATGTGCGCGATTGAGCTTGCACGCGAAATGTTATCCACCGGCCCGGTCGCTCGATTGGAGCGATACGCGCTTGGCCCGACACTAGGGCAGTGCTGCGGTGGCGTCGTGCACTTGGCATTTGAAAAGATCGATGAGCCGCTGAGCGATGTACTGGCCGTTCTGCGCGCACGCGGTCGTGAAGACAGCTGGCGGTTAAGCGCTATCGATGGCCCGGCGACCGCGTTGCTGCTCGACGCTAACGGCGCAATCGTTGCAGGCGCAGGAGAGGACGCACCAATGCTTGATCGCACACGCGGCACGCATGTTTTGCGTGATGCTGATGGCCGTCGCTGGCTTGCTGATCCTTGCTTTGCGCCGCGTGCGCATTTGGTTTTGTTTGGTGCCGGCCATGTTGGTGCTGCCATCGTGCGCATGCTGGGTGAGCTGCCTTGCACCGTCATCTGGGTCGATGAGCGTGAGGATATGTTCCCTGCCAGCGTGCCGGCCAACGTTACCGTCGAAGCGACCGATGCGCCGGAAGCGGCGGTGGCTGATGCACCGGCCGGCGCTAGTTACTTGGTTATGACCCACAGCCACGCGCTGGATCAGCGCCTCTGCGAAGCGATTCTCAATCGCGCAGACGTGGGCTGGTTCGGCCTGATCGGCTCCAACACCAAGCGCGTACAATTCGAGCGCCGCATGGCCGCGCGCGGCCTGCCGCAAGACCGCATCGCCAACATGGTTTGCCCCATCGGCCTACCCGGCATCACCAGCAAACTTCCTGCCGCCATCGCCGCCTCCGTGTGCGCGCAATTGCTGATGGTGTGGGAAGCCCAGCAAATCGCCGCGCTCAACGCCAGCGAACCTGCACGCCGGTTCGCATCGCGCTAATATTCGCATTCAGATTTAAGAAAGACCTCCATGACCACCAACCTGCAAGCCTACCGTGGCAGCTTGCTGCACTTTCTCGCGGATCCCGCCTTCAGCGACCAGTCCCACGACTGGCACGAAGACGGCCTGCTGATCGTCGCAGACGGCAAAGTGCAAGCCGCCGGCGACTACGCCACGCTGCACGCGACGCTGCCACCGGGCACGCCAGTGCATGACTACAGCGGCAAGCTGCTAATGCCGGGCTTTATCGACACGCACCTGCACTACCCGCAGACCGACATGATCGCCTCACCATCGGAAGGCCTGCTGCCATGGCTGAACACCTACACCTTCCCAACGGAGCGTCAATTCGAAGATAGCACTCACGCCGCCAACGTGGCCGACTTCTTCCTCGATGAACTGCTCCGCTGCGGCACCACCACCGCCATGGTCTACTGCACCGTGCACCCGCAATCGGTGGATGCTTTCTTCACCGCCAGCGAACAGCGCGGCCTGCGCATGGTAGCCGGCAAAGTCATGATGGATCGGAACTGCCCCGAGTTTTTGCGCGATACCGCCGAATCCAGCGCGCGCGATACCGAAGCGCTGATCAAGCGCTGGCACAAGCGCGGCCGTTCGCTGTACGCCATCACGCCGCGCTTCGCCCCAACATCGACGGAAGAACAACTGCACCTCGCCGGCGAACTGGCGCGCGCCTACCCGGACACTTTCATCCAGACCCACGTCTCGGAAAACGAAGCCGAATGCGCGTGGGTGCGCGAGCTGTTCCCGCAAGCCCGCAGCTACATCGACGTCTACGACAGCTACGGCATGATGCGCCCGCGCGCCATGTATGGCCACTGCATCTGGCTCAATGAGCGCGACCGCGAGCGCATGGCAGAAACCCAGTCCGCCGCCGCCATCTGCCCGACCTCCAATCTATTCCTCGGCAGCGGCTTGTTCGACTTCGAACGCGCCGACAAAGCAGGCGTGCTACTCTCGCTGGCGACCGACGTTGGCGGCGGTACGTCCTTCTCCATGTTGCAAACGATGAATGAAGCCTATAAAGTAGCGCGCTTGAAGGGCAGTTACTTGCCGGCCTTGCGCATGTTCTACCTCGCCACGCTGGGCGCTGCGCGCAGCATGCAGCTGGAAGGCGTGATCGGTAATTTCGCCAAGGGCGCGGAAGCGGATTTCATCGTCATCGATCCGCAAGCCACGCCGCTGCTGCAACGGCGCACCGCGCACGGCGGCAGCCTGGAAGAACTGCTGTTCGCATTGGCCTTGCTGGGCGACGACCGCGCGATTGCGGCCACGTATTCGGCCGGCCGCCAGGTACACGTCCGCGAAATGAATTAACCAAGGAAGAACCATGAAGAAAAACATCCACGCTATCGCCATGGCCGCCGCCGTGCTGTGCGCACTGCCGCAAGCGCAAGCCGCCAACGCCAACGAGGAAGCCACCAAGCGCCACTTCGCCTCGCTGGTCGCGCCGGGCAAGGAGCCGAAACTGGCCGAGCTGACGATGTTCTTCACCATGATGCCGAAGGGCGGCGACCTGCATCACCACTACTCGGGCGCGATCTACGCCGAGCAGTATCTGGAGTGGGTGGACAAGGAAGGCTTCTGCGTCAACAAGGCTAACTACACCATCGAGAAGAACAAGCCTGCCGGCGCTTGCGTATCCGGCCAGGATGTCATGAACGACAACACCGTGCTGGCGAACCTGCTGCAGCGCTGGTCGGACAAGGACTTCTACAACCATAGCGCGATTCAGTCGCCGCCAGACCGCCAATTCTTCGACACCTTCGCCTACTTTGGCCCGGTCTCGTCGACCAACACTGCCGACGGCCTGCAGCGCCTGAAGCAGCGCGCCATTCAGGAAAACCTGAGCTACATCGAAACCATCTTCGAGATCGCGCCGATTGCGCAAGACGTAGACTTCGACAAGAAAGCCCTGAGCGGCGGCGTGACCGATGCCGATTTCGCCGCGCTCACCGCCAAGCTGGATAAAGATCCTGCCTTCCAGGGCTGGATCGCCGGCTACATCGATAACGTGAACAAGTCCGGCGCCGGCATCGACGACGACCAATTCACGCTGCGTTACCAGCCGTTCGCGCTGCGCTTCCTGTCGCCGTCGCAGGTGTATTCGCAGATTCTGTCGAGCTTCAAGCTGGCGTCCAGCCATCCGAAAATCGTCGGCGTGAACATCGTCGGCCAGGAAAGCGTGAACGTCTCGATGCGCGATTACGCGCTGCACATGAAGATGTACCGCTACCTGAAAACCAAGTATCCGAAAGTCCAACTGGCGCTGCACGCCGGCGAGCTGTCGCTGGGCATGGTGGAGCCGGAAGGCCTGACCTTCCACATCAAGGACGCGATCGACGTCGCTGGCGCCAGCCGCATCGGCCACGGCATGGACATCGCCCACGAGAGCAATCCGCTGGCCATCATGAAAAAAATGCGTGATGCGAAGATCGCGGTCGAGGTTAATTTGAGCAGCAACGACTTCATTCTCGGCATCAAGGAACAGGCCCATCCGGTCACATTGTTCCGCAAATATGGCGTGCCATACGTGTTGTCGACCGACGACGCCGGCGTGTCGCGTAACAATCTGTCGGGCGAATACGTGCTGTACGCGGCCCGCTATCAGCCCGATTACGCCGAGGTGAAAAAGTTGTCTTACGACAGCATTCGCTATTCTTTCCTGGCCGATGCCGACAAACAGCGTCTTTTGAAGGCATTGGACGGCAAGTTCGCCAAGTTTGAGGCGGAGATTGCCGGTGCCCAATCCAAGGCCGGCCGCTGATCAAAACGGGGCATTTGTGGTGTGTAACCGACAAATGCCCCGATTGTTACAAACTCATTTCCATTCCAGCGCTATTCTACGCGCTGACATAAAACACAATAATTATCAAAAGCAAGTCTATTTCTGATAATTGTGTAGTCCGCCTGCGACAATAATTAGTGGTCTTCCTCGATATTTTTGTTTATTTTGCAATGAATTGATTTCATGCAGGCAAGGCTGACTTATAATTCCGCCCGCCTGTTGTCAGCCTGATACGCGTGTCATGTTTTTGTGACCCGCCTATGACTTATTTATACCTTTATCGTCTAAATTTATAAATTAAATCGTATTTGTCACGCATTTTTCCTTGCTTCATAGTTCACGGAAATGATCCAAAAAGGCAAGATTTTCGCCTTCTCAACGTGTTAGTTAATGTCATAAAGTTGTCATAAACACGTCACGGCCCTGACATATTTGGTCGTTACACTCACCCGCTGCCCGTGGCACGCCGGGATTTAACGGCCCAGACCAGTTGCAGCAAAAGTAAGAGGGAGATCCCTGTCACCAACGGGGTTCCATATAACTATTAGTCTTTTTTGAGGTTATACAATGATCAATCACAAGCGGCTCAAGCTGACGCAAATCGCGCTCAGCCTGTCTATCGCACTAGCGACAGCACCGGCCTTTGCACAGAACACCACTTCGGCAATCGGCGGCCGTATTTCGGCCACCGACGGCAAGCCAGCAGCCGGCGCGACCGTGACCATTACCCACGTTGAATCGGGTACCGTCAGCAACGTCGTCACCGACGCGGAAGGCCGTTATGTCCAGCGTGGCCTGCGTACCGGTGGTCCGTACACGATCACGATCACCAAGGATGGTGTGACCGAGAAACGCGAAGGCGTGTTCACCCAGCTGGCGGAAACCGCCAACGTGGATGCCACCCTCGGCGCTGCCGCAGTGCAATCGGTTACCGTGACCGGCACCTCGCTGGCCCGTTCCGAGCGCTTCAGCAAGTCCAACATGGGCGCCGGCACCAGCATCACCGCGACCGAACTGGCGATCCAGGGTTCGATCAACCGCAACCTGCAAGACTACGCCCGTTCCGACCCACGCGTAGCGCAGACCGACAAAGAGCGTGGCGAAATGTCCGTGGCCGGCCAGAACTCGCGCTACAACTCGCTGACCATTGACGGCGTGGCCGTGAATGACACCTTCGGCCTGGAGTCGAACGGCAGCCCAACCGCCAAGCAGCCGATCTCGATCGAAGCGATCCAGTCGGTGCAGGTGAACGTGGCTAACTACGACGTGACCCAGAAGGGCTACACCGGCGGCAACATCAACGCCGTTACCAAGTCCGGTACCAACAAGGTCAAGGGCAGCGTCTACTATGTGTTCCGTAACGACAAGCTGGCCGGCGACCGCTACAACGCTTCGACCGACACCTACAGCGCACCAGCGCCGTTCAAGGAAACCACCAAGGGTGTTACCGTTGGCGGCCCGCTGATCGAAGACAAACTGTTCATCTTCGCCGCCTACGAAAAACTGGAATCGACCCGTAACGCGCCGTCCTTCGGCCCGATCGGCAGCCAGTTCACCAACGTCGGCATTAACCCATCGGCCATCAGCGGCGCGCAAGATATCGCCAAGAACACCTACGGCATCAACATCGGCGACTCCAGCATGACCGCTGGTTCGGCCCTGACCGTGGATGACAGCCTGGTGAAACTGGACTGGAACATCAACGACAACCACCGCGCCATGGTGCGTTACTCGAAGACCAAGCAAGCCGAGCCACAATTCACCGGCATGAGCGCTACCGGCCTGTCGCTGAACTCGGAATGGTTCTCGCAAGGCAAAACCATCGAAACGCTGGTAGGCCAGTGGACCGCCGACTGGAGCCCAACCCTGTCGACCGAATTCAAAGTGTCGTCGCGCGACTATGACAGCGTGCCGACCCTGAACTCGAACCTGCCGCTGATTAACCTGTCGTTCACTGGCGCCAATGCAGCGGGCACCCCGGCTGCCGTGCCGACCACCGCCCGTACCCTGTCGTTCGGTACCGACAACAGCCGCCAGCGCAACATCCTGGGCACCAAGACCAAAGACGCCTACCTGGGCGCCAACTGGTCGGTGGGTGACCACGAGATCAAGTTCGGTGGCGACTACAGCAAGAACGATGTGTACAACGCCTTCCTGCAAAATATCTGGGGCAACTACACCTTCTCGTGCGTCAACAACTGGAGCTATGCTTTCCTGGGTGGCGCCACGCTGGCTGATTGCTCCAAGGTGAGCAATGCCGACATGCAAGCTGCTGTGCTGGAAAACTTCCGCATCGGCCGTCCATCGTCGTACACCGTGCAGATCCCTAACTCGGGCTACGACCTGAATCAAGCCGTATCGACCTTCAGCATGAAAAACGAAGGCGCTTTCGTGCAAGATACCTGGTCGGTTAACAGCAACCTGACCGTGAGCTACGGCTTGCGTCTGGACGCGACCCGCATGGGCGACCGTCCACTGCGTAACGCTGGTGTTGCTGCCGCTGTAGGCCCAGAAGTTGGCGGCCGCCAGACTGGTGGTTTCGGCATCGACAACACCCAGACCTTCGATGGTCAGAACGTGTGGCAGCCGCGTGCCGGCTTCAACTACAAGTTTGACAGCGCTCGTCCGATGCAAGTGCGCGGTGGCGCCGGCCTGTTCCAAGGTGCAGCGGCGACCGTGTGGCTGTCCAACCCGTTCTCCAACCCTGGCGTTGTGACCTCCAGCATCAGCTGCAACTCGTCGACCCGCGCTTGCCCAGCCGTTGGCGGCACCTTCACGCCTGATATCACCAAGCAGCCTACCGTGCTGAGCGGTGGTACCAGCGCAGCGCAGATCAACGTCGATGCACTGGCTCCTGGCCTGAAGCAGCCATCGGTCTGGAAGTCGAACATCGCGTTTGACACCGAACTGCCATGGTACGGCATCGTGCTGGGCCTGGAAGCGTTGAAGACCGACGTCAAGGATGGTATCTACTACCAGAACTTGAACTTGGGTAAGCCTACCAAGATCGGCACCGATGGCCGTGAGCTGTACTACACTGCCGGCGGCTACAACGCAGCTTGCTGGTCGGCGACCGGTTCGTTGACGACCACCGGCGCTGTCTGCGGCAGCACCGGCACTACGCCTGCACGTAACAAGGCTGGCAGCAACGCCGCCTACAACAACGTGCTGGTTGCAACCGGCACCCACAAAGGTGGCAGCAGCCAGGCGACCGTTTCGCTGAGCCGTCCGATGGTCAACGGCCTGCAATGGTCGGTGGCTTACACCTACACCGAATCGCGCGAAGTGTCGCCACTGACCTCGTCGACTTCGGGCTCGAACTTCTCGGGCCGCTCGGTACTCAACCCGAACGAAGAAGTCAACGCCAACTCGAGCTACCTGGTGAAGGACCGTATCAGCGCGCTGGTTAACTTCCAGAAGCGTTTCTTCGGTTCGTACAAAACCACCTTCGGCTTGTTCTACGAAGGCCGTACCGGTAAGCCATACAGCTGGACTATCAATAACGACATGAACGGTGATGCTCTGGCCGGTAATGACCTGATGTACATCCCTTCGGCGCCAGGTTCGGGCCAAGTGGTGTTCGCTGGCGACACCGCAACCAACCATGCCAACGAAGACAAGTTCTGGTCGATCGTCAATGCCAACTCGGTACTGAAGAAGGCTGCTGGCGGCGTAGTGGGCCGTAACACCGACTTCTCGCCATGGACCAACACCTTCGATCTGCGCCTGTCGCAGGAAATCCCAGGTTTGTTCAAGGGCCACAAGGCTTCGTTCACGCTGGATATGTTCAACTTCGGCAATCTGCTGAACAAGAAGTGGGGCCGTATCAACGAAGTGGGCTTCCAGTCGGCTGGTGCGCAAGCACGTAGCTTCGTCGACTACGTTGGCCTGGACGCTAGCGGCAAGTACATCTACAAAGTGCGCGATGCAGTTGAAGCGCTGGATGTACGCCAGGTTAAAGGCGAATCGCAGTGGGCAGTGCAAGCTACCGTTAAGTACGAGTTCTAATCTCTCGTCTGTAACGTAGTGAATCAAAACGGCTGATGGCAACATCAGCCGTTTTTTTATTTGTACAATACGCGACTATGAACAAATACCTGAGCCTCTTGATTGCCGTTGCGCTGGCTGGTTGCGCGTGGCGCAAACCTCCGCCGCCACCGGCCAATATCACCGAAGTTCAACTAGTGGCGTTGAACGATTTCCATGGCAATCTGGAAGCCAGCAAGTACACCTGGGACAGCGCAGCCGGCGGCGGCGAGCGCGTGATCCAGGCCGGCGGCATCGATACGCTGGGCGCAGCGCTGCAAGCGTGGCGCAAGCAAGACCCGGAACTGCTGCTGGTCGGCGCCGGCGACTTGATCGGCGCCAGTCCGGCCATCTCCTCGATGTGGGCCGACGAGCCGACCATCGGCGCGATGAATCTGCTCGGCCTGCGCGCGACGTCGGTCGGCAATCACGAATTCGATCAAGGCCGCATTGAGCTGCTGCGCCAGCAGAAGGGCGGCTGCGTGTCGCCGCGCGCTGATAAGGCCTGCAAATTTGAAGGCACCTATCAAGGCGCGCAGTTCCAGTACCTGGCTGCGAACGTGATCGATATGACCACGCGCAAGCCGGTGCTGCCTGCCTACAAAATCGAGACCTCGCACGGCGTGAAGGTCGGCTTCATCGGCACCGTGCTGCGCGAGACCGCTGAATCGGCGCTGGCCTCCGGCATTGCGGGCCTGGAGTTTGTGGACGAAGCGGATGCCATCAACCGCCAGCTGCCGGAACTGCGCAAGCAGGGCGTAGGCGTGTTCGTGGTGCTGATCCACCAAGGCGGCCGCACCATCGATAAATTCGACCAGCAGGATTGCGCCAATTTGAAAGGCCCGATCACCGACGTAGTGAAGCGCCTCGATCCCGCGATCCGCGTGGTCATTAGCGGCCACTCGCACCAGGGCTATTTGTGCAAGGTCGATGGCCGCACCGTGACGCAGTCCGACATGGGCGGCCACGTTATGTCGCGCATCAAGCTGACCGTGGATACCGAGACCAACACCGTGCGCAATGTCAGCGCCATGCAGGAAGTGATGGTGCCGGGCACGTGGCCGGCCGATCCCGCGCTGGATGCGTACTTGAAAAAGGCCCGTGAACGCAGCACCGCCGCGCTGGCGCAGCCTATCGCCACGCTGGCCGTGCCGAGCGTGAAGCGTGGAAAAGACCACGCGCGCGAATCGGCGCTGGGTGACTTGGTGGCGGACTCCATGCTGTATGCAGGCCGTCCTTTCGGCGCGCAAATCGCGCTGCAAAATCCGGGCGGTATTCGCCAAGACCTGGAAACCGCTGCAGGCAACCGCGTCACGCTAGGCCACGCAATGGCGGTGCTCCCGTTTGGGAACACCATGGTGGCGATGAATCTGCGCGGCTCGCAAATCGTCGAACTGCTGGAAGAACAGTGGATCGGCGGCCGCGATGCGAAGCGCGGCTTGCTGCAAGTGTCGGAAGGCTTCTGGTACGAGTGGGATCCGGCGCAGCCGGAAGGCCGCAAGATCGTGCCGGGCAGCGTGAAGCTGAACGGCATGCCGCTGCAGATGGAGTCGCAGTACCGCGTGGTGACGAATAACTTCCTGGCCGAAGGCGGCGATGGTTTCCCGGCTTTCACCAAGGGCAGCAACCGCGCGCCGACCGGCGTGCGCGATCTCGATGCGCTGACCAGCTATTTGATCAAGCGCGATCAGGATAAGAAACCGGCGGGTGCAGCCGCGCCGCTGGTGCGCTTCAAGAGCCTGTAAAAATTTTAGGAGTGAGCATGCGTCGTATTTTACTTTCGGCCTTGGTGTCGGCCGCCGTGCTGGCAGCGCCGGCGCGCGCCGAGTTTTCGATTCCCGGCTATGAACTGGTGCAGACCGCGCCGGTGGAAACCTCGCTGCACAGCGATGACCTGCGCAGCGCCGCGCAAGTGTGGACCGAGTTGTTCGATAACGCCAAGAGCGAAATCGTCATCGGCCAGTTCTACGCCGTGGTCAAGCCGGGCAGCGTGTTTGAAAAAGTGGTGGAGCGCCTGGAGGCCGCAGGTAAGCGCGGCGTGAAGATCCGCTTCCTGCTCGATCAAAAAGGCATCGGCTTGTCGGAGCAGCCCACCATTGAGCGTCTGAAGGCGATTCCTAACCTGGAGTTCCGCGTGCTGGACTTCAACAAGCTGACCGGCAACGGCATCATTCACGCCAAGTACCTGGTGGTGGACGGCGCCACGGCCTACATCGGCAGCCAGAATTTTGACTGGCGTTCGTTTGAACACATCCACGAAACGGGCTTGCGCATCACCGATGCGAAAGTGGTGGAGCAGGTACTGGCGATCTTCAATCAGGATTGGCGCGCGCAGGCCTTGACGTCGGCAGGGCAGGTGGCGCCGGTGCTGAATGTGCGCACGGCGATGGGCGATCTGCACCAGCATAACTTCCTGCTGTCCAGCCCTAATCAATACAACCCTGCTGGCGTCGGCGATTCCGAGACCGGCTTGCCGGCGCTGCTGGCGGAAGCCAAGAACGAAGTGCGCATCCAGCTGCTGGACTACGCGCCGTTGAGCTACGGCCCGAAAGGCACGCGTCCTTACTACGGCGTGATCGACAACGCGGTGCGTGCTGCGGCCCAGCGCGGCGTGAAGATCAAGCTGATGGTCTCCAACTGGAATCTGGAAAAGCCGGCGCAGGCTTACCTGAAAAGCCTGGCCGTGCTGCCGAACGTGGAGATCCGCGTGGTGACGCTGCCGGTGGCGTCGAGCGGTTTCATTCCGTTCGCGCGCGTCATTCACAGCAAGACCATGGTGATCGATAATCAGATCGCGTGGGTAGGCACCAGCAATTGGGCCGGCGGTTACTTCGACCTGTCGCGCAATCTGGAAGTGGTGATGCGCAACGAGAAGATGGCCCAGCGCGTAAGCGCTCTGCACGAGCAGACCTGGAGCTCGCCGTACGCGCAAGTCCTCGACATCAACAAGCAATATCCTAAGCCGTCGAAAGGCAGTCCTGAATGAAGAAGCTCGCATGTATCCTGGCGTTGAGCAGCGCCTTTGTGTCGTTTAACGCTCACGCCTGGGGCAACGACGGCCACCGCGCCGTTGGTGCGATTGCGGATCAACTGATCAAGGGCAGCAACGCTGAGAAGCAGGTGCAGGCTTTGCTGCTGCCGGGCGAGAGTCTGGCAGGTGTCGCGTCGTGGGCGGACTGCGTGAAGGGCACTTACTGCGGCCCGCAAACGCCGGAGATGGTGGCTTACACCAGCGCCAATCCTAAGCATAGCGAGTACCACTACACCGACGTGCCGTTCCAGTTGTCGCACTACGAAGACCATGGCGTCGGCACCACTGATCACGATATCGTGCAGACGCTCAAGCAGTGCATCGCCGTGCTGCAAGGGAAGGGCGACGCCACCACCAATCCGCATAACTTCACACCGCGCCAGGCCTTGTTGATGTTGACGCACTTGAGCGGCGATATCGCGCAGCCGCTGCACGTGGGCGAAGGCTATGTCGGCAAGAATGGCGGCTTTGTGCTGCCGACGCAGAAGCAGCTCGATGACAAGGAAGCTTTCGGTTCAACCGGCGGCAATAATCTGCAACTGGACGATATCAAGCTGACCGCCAATAGCGCGCAGCTGATTCCTGCGGAAGACAAGCCTGCTGCGCCAGCCGGTACGCCGGCGCGCGCGCCGCAGACCACGCGCGCCTTCCACTCGTACTGGGACAGCACGGTGGTGAACTACGCCTTCCGCCGCATCGGCGCGCGCACGCCGGAGCAGTTTGCGCAGATGGTCATTGCGGGCAATCCGGTGGTGGCGCCTAGCAGCGGCGACCCGGTGACGTGGCCGTATCAATGGGCCGATCAAACGCTGGTGGTGGCCAAGCTGGCCTACACCGACGTGGTGCCGGGGCCAATGGGGCAGCAAGCCAGCAAGACCACCGGTGAGATGTACAACGTGTGGCCGCTGGCGATCCCTGATAACTACCCTCTGCCATCATCGGCTGCGGCCAAGACCCAGTTGATACAAGGCGGCTACCACCTCGCTGCTGTACTCAAGGCCATTTGGCCCTGATCACTTCCCGGTGATGGGGGTGACGGCGGCAAAGCGCGGTAGATCGGCGCCGCGGATCAGGAACAGGCGGTAGCCGAGCAAGCCCTTATCGACCGGCAGGCGTACCGGCACGTATTGCTGCTCCAGCTCCATGGACGTAGCGCGGGCGAAGATGTTGAAACGTCTATGCCCTAGCGATGGCGATTCCCATGTTGCGATACGGCGCGACCAGCGCTTCCGGCGCATCGCCGGTGACGATGATGGTGTGGACTTGCGACAGCGGTGCGATTTGATAGGGCGAGGCGGTGTCCAGTTTTTCCGGCGACGCCAGTACCACGGTGCGCTGCGCCATGCTGCTGATGGCGCGCTTGACGCCCGCCTCGTCGAAATCGCCGGTGCTGATGCCGGTTTGCGGATGCAGGCTGCACACGCCCATGAAGTAAATGTCGGTGCGGATTTGCGTGATGGCTTCCAGTGCCGCTGGCCCCATCGCCACCACGGAGTGCTTGAATAACCGGCCGCCGATCAGGATCACATCAACCAGCGGATGCTCGACCAATTCCACTGCCACCGAGGGACTGTGCGTGACCACGGTGCAGCGCAAGTCTTGCGGCAGCGCGCGCGCCAGCTGCACGGCGGTGGTGCCGCCGTCGATGAAGACCACCTGGCCCGGCTCGATCATGGCGGCCGCGGCGCGGGCGATGGCGGGCTTGGTGTCGCTGGAAATCTGCTGGCGTTGCGCGAAGTTGCCCAGCGCCGGCGAGGGGGGCAGGGCGCCGCCGTGTACGCGTTGCAGCAAGCCTTCGCTGGCCAGTTCGCGCAGGTCGCGGCGGATAGTGTCCTCGGACAGGCCCAGCTCCTCGCTCAGCGATTTGGCGACGATCTGGCCGTCCTTGTGCAGGCGGGCGAGCAGCAATTCTTTGCGTTGGCGTGTCAGCATATGCATGAAATTTCTTGATATTGCACGATATTGCATGATATCGTAAATAAACGCAATGGGAGAAATGGGAGATCAACATGCCAGAAGACCGCGTTCGCATCCACAAGGTAGAAGTTTTGTCCGACGACTGGTTCTTGCTGCAAAAGACCACCTTCGACTATCGCCGCAGCGATGGCAGCTGGCAGCGGCAGACGCGCGAGACCTATGATCGCGGCAATGGCGCGACCATCCTGCTGTACAACCGCGAGCAGCGCACGGTGCTGCTGGTGCGGCAGTTCCGCTTTCCGACTTACGGCAACGGCCATGACGGCTTCCTGATCGAGACCGCGGCGGGGCTGCTGGATCAAGCCTCGCCGGAGGAGCGCATCAAGGCCGAGGTGGAAGAAGAAACCGGTTACCGCGTGGGCGAAGTGCGCAAAGTGTTCGAAGCCTTCATGAGTCCCGGCTCGGTGACCGAGCGCCTCTACTTCTTCGTCGCCGAATATGACCCTGCCAGCCGTCCCGGCGCCGGCGGCGGCATCGCCGAAGAAGGCGAAGACATCGAAGTGCTGGAATTAAAAATGGAAGACGCCCTGCAAATGATCGCCGACGGCCGCATCGCCGACGGCAAAACCATCATGCTCATCCAATACGCCGCTTTGCATCTGTTACGCTGAAGGCTGATTGAGCCGCGCCGCCAACCCAAAAGGTTGGGGTCTGACCCCGTATGGGGTCAGACCCCTGGTCGCCGCAGTGCGGGTTTTGCGATTCCCGCACACTCAGCAGAGAAACAGAACCTGAACCCGCTTGGTTTTCGCTTTGGGGTATTTGTATGAAGTTATATTTTTTAGCAGTGCTGCTGTTAGCTGGACAAGCCTGCGCCACAGGCGTGGGCGATCCCAAGAACGGCGCGTTTTTATTTCGGCGCTGTGCGTCTTGTCACGCGGTGGGGCCGTATGCGAGTGCGGGCTATGGGCCGCAGTTGAATGGGATTATTGGACGCCGTGCCGCTTCGACCAAGGACTACAAGTATTCGGAAGCGATGAAGAAGTCGGGATTGACCTGGGATGAGAAGACGCTAGCCGCCTACCTGCGCGCACCGCACGACGTGGTGCCGGGAACGAGTATGCGGTTCTGGGGAATCAAGGATGAACAGCAGGTCGCCGACCTGCTGTCCTATATGAAGACGTTTTAACGGGACTTCACGAACGGGGTGCCCAGGGCTTTAGGCGCCACCGATTTGGCCATCAGGCCGGCCAGCACGATCACGGTCAACACGTATGGCACCATCTGGATCAAGGCGCCCGGCACGCGGCCGATCACCGGCAACTCTACGCCTTCAATCTGGATCTGCACCGCGCCGAAGAAGCCGAACATCAGGCAGCCCATGAAGGTGTACAGCGGACGCCAGTTACCAAACACCATGGCCGTCAGCGCCAGATAGCCTGCACCAGCCGACATATCGCGCAGGAAGAAGCCGCTCTGTACGATCGCCAGGTAGGCGCCCGAGAACGAGCACAGGAAACCCGCGATCAGCATCGCGAAGTAGCGCTGGCGTTCGACGTTGACGCCGGCCGCATCGGCAGCATGCGGGTTCTCGCCGCAAGCGCGCAGGCGCAGGCCGAAGCGGCTGTGGTACACCAGCCAGTGCACCAGCGGCACCAGTGCAAACGCCAGGTACACCAGCACCGAATGGCCGCCGATCAGGTGCGCGTACAGCCAGCCGATGAACGGAATATGCTCCACCGCCGCAGAACCAGGCAGCACCACGTCGAACAAACGCGCCGAGCCCAGATCCGGCGTACGGCCGCCTTGCTGGAAGATGTACTGCGCCACCACGAAGGTCAAACCGCTCATGGCGATGTTGATGGCGATGCCGGCCACCAGCTGGTTGCCTTTTTGCGTAATGGCGATGTAGGCCTGCAAGCTAGCCAGCAGCATCGACACCAGCACGCCGGCCATCACGCCGTACCAAGGGTTCTGCGTGGTGAAGGCCACCGCCGCCGACACGAATGCCGACGCCAGGATCTTGCCTTCCAGGCCGATGTCGATCACGCCCGAACGCTCGGCAAACAAGCCGGCCATGGCGGCGAAAATCAGTACCGGCGCATTGCGCACGGTCGATACCAGGATACTGCCGATATGGAGATCATCAAAAGTCATATCGTTCTCACTTCTTCAATTTGAGCATTTTGGCGATAGCCGGCGCGTACAAGTATTCCATCGCGCCGCAGAACAGGATGACCACACCCTGCACCACAATCACCATCTCCGGCGGGATGTTTTGCTTTTCCAGCGACAGGTCAAAGCCACCTTGCGTCAGCGCGCCAAACAGCACTGCCGACAGGAAGATGCCGACCGGGTGCTGGCGGCCCATCAGCGCAATCGCGATGCCGATAAAGCCCGCGCCGCCGACAAAGCCCAGCGACAGGTAGTGGGTCGAACCCATGATGGAGTTGACCGAACCGAGACCGGCCAGCGCGCCCGAAATCAGCATCACGATGATGATCATCTTGCTGATGCGGATGCCGGCGTAGTGCGCCGCGTGCTGGTTCAAACCGGTGGCGCGCAGCTTGAAGCCCCACGCCGAACGCGTTACCACCACGCCGTAAATCACCAGCGCGATAATCGCGATGAAGAAGCTGATGTTGAGCGGCGTCTCGCCCAGCACCGGGAACCACTGGTTCAGGCGCGGCATTTCAGCGGCAGCGGAGAACACGCGGCTGGCCGGATTCTGTTCGCCTGGCGGCACCATTTGCAGCACCACACTATTCATCAGCGAGTTGGCGATGTAGTTGAACATGATGGTGGTCACCACCACGTGGCTGCCGCGCTTCGCTTGCAGGTAGCCGGGCAGGAAGGCCCACAGTGCGCCAAACAGCGCGGCGCTGACGATGCCGAGCGGGATCAGGATCCAGAACGGCAGCGAGCTATCGAACGCCAGCATCGACAAGGTCAAGCCCAAGCCGGCAAAGTACATCTGGCCTTCGGCGCCGATGTTGAACAAGCCGGCCTGCATGGCGATCGACACGGCCAGGCCGGTGAAGATGAAGGTCGACGCGTAGAACAGCGTGTAGCTCAAGCCTTCCGGGTTGATGACGGCGCTGTTGACCAAAATCTGCAGCGATTCAATCGGGCTCTCGCCGAGGAAGTGGATCACCAGCGCGGTCACCAGCAGTGCCGACAGCAGGTTCAGAACGGGCAATACAAACGCGGTTGCCCAGCGTGGCAGGTCTTTATTCATGATTTATGCTCGCCCCCCATCAGCAGGCCGATGCGGGTGGTGTCGAATTCTTCAATTTTCAGTTCGCCGGTAATGCGGCCGCCGCACATGACCAGGATACGGTCGGCCAGCGCGCGCACTTCTTCCAATTCCACGGAGACCAGCAAGATCGCCACGCCTTCATCGCGCAGTTTCAGCAACTGGGTGTGGATGCTCTCGATGGTGCCGATGTCGACGCCGCGGGTCGGCTGGCCGACCAGCATCAGCTTTGGCTGCGCCAGCACTTCGCGCGCGATCACTACCTTCTGCTGGTTGCCGCCGGAGAGCAGGCCGATACGCAGGTCGTGGTTATTTGGACGTACGTCAAAATTCGTCATCAGCTCTGCGCAACGCGCTGCGATGGCTTTGAAGTCCAGCAGGCCCCACTTGTTTTTCAGCTTGTCCTGGTAGCCGAAGATGGTGTTGTGCATGACCGAGAAGGCCTTGATCACGCCATCGCGCAGGCGGTCTTCCGGCACGTGGCCGATGCCCAGGTCGCGGAAGGTGCGCGGCAAGCCGTCGGCATCCGAGCGGCCTTTGAACGGCAGTTCCTTGCCGAGGAAATCGAGCTTGCCTTCGGTTGGCAAACGCATGCCCGACAGGATCTCCATCAATTCGCTCTGGCCGTTGCCGGACACACCGGCAATCGCCACGATCTCGCCGGCGCGCAGCGTGAAGCCGATATCGGCCAGCAGCTTGACGCCTTGATCGTCCAGCAGTTGCAGGCCTTGGACTTCCAGCACCGGCGCACCCGGGTTGTAAGGCTTGCGCGGCAGGTTGTTTTCGATCGGACGGCCGACCATCATATTGGCCAGGTCTTCCTTGGTGGTGCCGGCGGTCGGCACGGCGCCGATCACGCGGCCGCCGCGCATCACGGTGACGGTGTCGGTGATGTCGAGGATCTCTTGCAGCTTGTGCGTGATCAGGATGATGGTCTTGCCCTGTTCCTTGAACAGGCGCAGGATTTCAAACAGCGACTCGGTCTCCTGCGCAGTCAGCACAGCGGTCGGTTCGTCAAGAATCAGAATATTGGCGCTGCGGTAGATCTGCTTGAGAATCTCCACGCGCTGCTGCGCACCCACCGACAAATCGTGGATGGTGGCCAGTGGATCGACGTCGAGGCGGTAGCGCGCGCAAATCTCGCGCAGTTCCTCTTCCACCTGTACGCGCTTGGCCTTGAGCTTGAAGCTGCCTTCGCTGCCCAGCATCACGTTATCGAGCACGGTCATGTTCTCGACCAGCATGAAGTGCTGGTGCACCATGCCGATGCCGAGGGCAATCGCCTCCTGGCTGTTATGGATGCGACGCGCTTGGCCATCGAGCAGGATCTCCCCGCCGTCGGCGCGGTAGTATCCGTACAGGATGCTCATCAGAGTCGATTTGCCGGCGCCGTTCTCGCCCACCAGGCCGTGGATGGAACCCTTGGCGATGGTGAAGTTGACGTCCGTGTTCGCTTTTACAGCCCCAAAGTGCTTGGAGATGCCGCGAAATTCTACTGCTGGCTGCATAGGATCGTTTTTTATTTAAGTAAAACGCGCCGCGAGGGGAAAACCCCGGCGGCGCGCTTCGTGTTCAAACAGGTTTTAGACCGGGCAGGCAGCGCCCGAACGAATATCGATGACCTTGACCTTGCCATCGATGATGTCCTTGCGCGCGCCCATCACACGCTTCTCGATTTCCGGCGTGATCAGCTTGCGGTTGTGTTCATCCAGCGCCCAATCGACGCCGCCTTCTTTCAAGCCCTTGGCAGTGACGCCAGCCTTCCACGTACCGTTCTTCATTTGCATGAAGGAGTCGTAGACGGCGTTGTCGACGCGCTTGACCATCGAGGTCAGGATCGAGCCAGGGTACAGCGAGTTCTGGTTCGAATCGACGCCGATCGCCAGCTTGCCTTTTTCCTTGGCGGTTTGCAGCGTGCCCAGGCCCGAACCGCCGGCCACGGCAAACACTACGTCGACGCCGCGGTCAAACTGCGAGCGTGCCAGCTCGCCGCCCTTGGCCGGGTTGTTCCACGAATCGGAGGTGGTGCCGACCATGTTGGAGCTCACGTCGACTTTAGGATTGACCGCCTTGGCGCCCTGCGTGTAGCCGCAAGCGAAGGTGCGGATCAGCGGGATATCGACGCCGCCGATGAAGCCCAGCTTCTTCGACTTGGAGGCCATGGCCGCAGCCACGCCCACCAGGTACGAACCTTCTTCTTCCTTGAAGGTGATGGAGTTGACGTTGGCGCCTTGCGCCACGCCGTCGATCAGCACGAAGCGGACTTTCGGGAATTCCTTGGCGACCTTCTGCACGGCCGCCTGCTGGGCGAAGCCGATCGAGGCGATCAGGTCGAGGTTCTTGCGGGCGAGGCCGCGCAGCACCTGTTCGGCCTGGGTGTCGCTCGAAGCTTGCACCTCGATGAATTTGATATTGGTTTCCTTATTGAAGCGCGTAGCGCCTTCAAAAGCGGACTGGTTAAACGACTTGTCGAACTTGCCGCCTGCGTCATACACGATGCCCAGTTTTGGGTCAGCCGCGGACGCGCTGGCAGCGATAAACAGTGCTGCAACCGTCAAACTAAGTTGTGAAAGTTTCATGAATAGGCTCCTGGAAGATCGATATTGTATATTTTTATTGGCCGACAGGAGCAATTCCCTGCCGTTTAATTCCTCTAAATCCCTGATTTCACTCGGTAAGTGCTAGCAACTTGCTAAAAGCTTGCTCGAATTGCAGGAGGCCGGCGTCCAGCAATTGCTTGCCGATTGTTTCCAAATCGATACCTTGGTGCGCCAATTGCGCCAGTATGGCGCGCTCGGCCTGCACCTCCGTGCCCAGCGTCAGCGCGGCCACGCCGTGGTCGCGGAACGCCGCCAGCGTGGCGTCCGGCACCGTGTTGATGGTGTCCGGGCCGATCAAGCCCTCGACGTAGCGCACATCGCGCTCGGCGGCGGTCTTGGTGGCGGTGCTGGCCCACAGCAGCCATTGCGGCGTCGCGCCAAAGGCGGCAAACACGCCGAAACCGTTGTCGTTCTTGCTATCGGCGTAGACGATGCGGGCGGCGGCCATGGCGGCCTGCCCGCGCAGTTTGTCGCCTGCCGGCAGCAGGGCGTCGACCGCGACGTCGATGCGGCTGATGAACACGCTGGCCACGCTGGCAATGCGCTGTACCGATAATTTGTCTTGCAAACGGCGTGCCAAGCCGCGGCGGTGGGCGGCGCGCACGGCTTGCACCTGGCTGGCGCTGAAGATCAGGGTCATGTTGACGCTGATGCCTGCGTAGATCACGTCTTCCAGCGCGGCGATGCCGGCCGGCGTGGCCGGGATCTTGATCATGGCGTTGGGGCGGGCGATCAGCGCCCACAGACGCTGGGCTTCGGCCACGGTGCCGGCGGCATCATGCGCAAGGCGCGGCGCCACTTCAAAGCTGACAAAGCCGGCGCGGCCGTCGCTGTCGGCGTACAGCGGCGCGAACAGGTCGCAGGCGCGCTGCACGTCGGGAATCACCAGCGCTTCAAAACGCGCTTCCGGCGAAGCGTGCGCGGTGCGCAGCAGGGGCAGGGCGGCCTGGTAGGCCGGATCGTGCTGAATGGCGTGGTAAAAAATGGCGGGATTCGAGGTGACGCCCTGCACGCCGTCGTGGGCGATCAGCTCGGCCAGTTGGCCGGAGGCGATCAGTTGGCGGCTCAGGTTGTCGAGCCAGATTTGTTGTCCGAGGGCGCCGACTGCCTGCAGCCGGCTGTGTTCGAGCATGTTGTTCATCTACCGTTCCAAGAGTGTATGTCGCACTGCAACAACAGGCCCCACCGAATTAAATATTTTTGTATTGTTGCTTTTTTGTCCGATTGGAAAAACTTCCGCGCGCCGGCGGGCCGCTGGCGCCGTCCCTCTTTCATAGAGAAAGCGGCTGTACGCCCTATGTTTAGGACAGTCCACTACTATGCCCCAGCGCCGATATGTAGGACAAATTCGTTTTTTCTTCGCTATTTATATAAAATAGATATGAATCAATTCGAAATTTTTACGTGCTAGCATGATTGGTAATTTGTATATCGATATGCGAAATGGTTTAGTTTCGATGGACATTTAATAATTAAAACACTCACTTACACAATGCAAGGGAGCAGGACAATATGAGCAAGCAACGCAGTTTCGCAGTGCGATCGCTGATCGCCCTGGCCGTCGCCAGCGCTTTCCCGCTGGCGTACGCCGAAGACACCCCGGCCGAGAGCAAGGATAAAGACCAGCTCGAAACCGTGATCGTGACGGCCCAGCGCCGCGCGGAAAACATCAAGGACGTGCCGATGTCGATCGCCACCCTCAAGGGCGACAAGCTGGACGTGCTGACCTCGGGCGCCGCCGACATCCGTTTCCTGGCCGGCCGTTCGCCGTCGGTCAACGTGGAATCGGACTATGGCCGTACCTTCCCGCGTTTCTACATTCGCGGCCTGGGTAACACCGACTTCGATTTGAACGCGTCGCAGCCGGTCGGCCTGGTGATGGACGATATCGTGCAGGAAAACGCCATGCTGAAAGGCTTCCCGGTCTTCGACGTGGATCAGGTCGAGGTGCTGCGCGGCCCGCAAGGCACGCTGTTCGGCCGTAACTCGCCGGCCGGCGTGATCAAGTTCGACTCGGCCAAGCCGGTGTTCAAGACCGAAGGCTATCTGCAACTGGGCGTGGGCAACTACTCGGCCAAGACCGTGGAAGGCGTGTTCAACGTGCCGGTCAGCGACACCGTGGCGCTGCGCTTCTCGGGCACCAGCCAGCACCGCGACGACCGCGTGCACAACACCAACCCGAACAAGAATACCGCCACCCAGGACTTCGAAGGTTATGGCGACAACGCCTTCCGCCTGCAAGCACTGGTACAGCCGAACAAGGACTTCAGCGCCTTGTTCAACTACCACGAGCGCGACTACCACGGCAGTGCCACCCTGTTCCGTGCCAACATCATCAAGAAGGGCACCAACGATCTGGTGGACGGCTTCGACTACGGTTCCTACCCGACCGACGGCGTCAACTACCAGAAGCTGGAAACCAAGGGCGGCAACATTCGCCTGAAGTACAACATGAGCGACATCACGCTGCACTCGATCACCGGCTACGAAACGCTGAAGTTCAACAGCCGCGCCGACGTTGACGGCGGCTACGGCGCCGTGTTCGCGCCGCCATCGGGCCCAGGCTACATCCCTTTCCCGGTCGAGACCGCCGACCTGCTGCCTAACCACAAGCAGTTCTCGCAAGAGTTCCGCGCCGAGTCCAACTACACCGGCCCGCTGCAGTGGATTGGCGGCCTGTTCTTCTTCGACGAATCGATCCAGATCGACTCGATCAGCTTTGACTCGTTCACGCCGGGCAATCCGCAAAACGCCGCCTACGCGCAGCAGTTCCAGAACGCCAAATCGTGGGCTGCGTTTGGCTCGCTGAATTACACCGTGACCGACAAGTTCAAGGTGCGCGGCGGCCTGCGCTTCACGCACGACAAGAAAGAGTTCTCGGCCACCCGTGTCGAACCGCCTAAGAGCTCGGGCCCGTTCGAGATCGACAACACCTCGAAAAACACCAGCTGGGATCTGAGCGGCACCTACGAGCTGGACAAGAACACCAATCTGTTTGCCCGCGTGGCGACCGGCTACCGCGCGCCTTCCATGCAGGGCCGTCTGAATGGTCTGACCGACAAGCCATCGTTCGCCGGCGCCGAGCGCGCGCTGTCGTATGAAGCCGGTGTGAAGCAGGATCTGTTCGACAAGCGCGCGCGTTTGAGCGCAGCCGTGTTCCACTACCGCGTGAAGGACAAGCAGCTGACCGCCGGCAGTGGCTCGATCAATATGAACCAGCTGATCAACGCCGACAAGGTGACCGGCCAAGGTGTCGAACTGGATCTGCAAGCGAACCTGGGTGGTGGTTTCAGCGGCACGCTGGGCTACAGCTACAACGATACCGAGATCAAGGATCCTAACCTGTTCGTGCAGTACTGCGGTAACTACGGCAATAACCCGACCCACGCCAGCGGTTGCACCCCAACCAATGCCGCAGGCCCGTTTGCCGGCACGTCCAAGATCAACGGCAACCCGCTGCCACGCGCGCCGAAGTCGCAAGCTAACTTCACGCTCAAGTACAGCACCGACCTGGGCGATGGCGAGTTCTACGCTTACACCGACTGGACTTACCGCAGCAGCTACAACTTCTTCCTGTACGAAGCACCGGAGTACAAGGCCAAGCCACTCACCGAAGGTGGTCTGCGCGCCGGCTACAAATGGGGCAACGGCAAGTATGAAGTGGCTGCGTTTGGCCGCAACATCACCGACAAGCAAGTCATCATCGGCGCGATCGACTTCGACAACTTGACCGGTATGCTGAACGAACCACGCACTTGGGGCGCGACCTTCAAGGTCAACTTCTAAGCCGGGCTAGTTTAGAATCCCCGCACATCCGAAAGGAGTGCGGGGATTTTTACATTGGGAGACTGCTAGTGCATACCGTTGTTAATCTGTGGCCGCTGCTGGGCGTGGCCGTCATCATCGCCGGCTTCGCGCTGCGCGCCCATCCTGTGCTGGTGGTGATTGCCGCTTGCGCCGTGACCGGCATCGCCGCTGCCATGCCGGTCGATCAGCTACTGGCCACGCTGGGCACTGCCTTCATCAAGACGCGCAACCTGCCCTTGATTTTGCTGCTGCCAATTGCCGCCATCGGCCTGCTGGAGCGTCACGGTTTGCGCGAGCATGCGCAGGCATCGATTGCGCGGATCCGCTCCGCCACCACCGGCCGCCTGCTGATCGTCTACTTGGCGATCCGAGAAATCAGCGCCGCCTTCGGCCTGACCAGCATCGGCGGCCATCCAAACATGGTGCGTCCTTTGATCGCACCGATGGCGGAAGGCGCGGCCGAAGTGCGCTATCCCAACGTGCCGCAGGAAATGCGCTACCGCATCCGCGCCATGGCCGCCGCCACCGACAACGTCGGCCTGTTCTTCGGCGAAGATATTTTTGTGGCCTTCGGCGCCATCGTGCTGATGCAAACCATCTTGCGCGGCGAAGGGCTGGAGGTTGATCCGCTGCATATGGCACTGTGGGGCATACCGACGGCGGTGTGCGCGTTCATCATCCACTCGTGGCGCTTGTATCGTCTGGATGCGCAGATTGCACGGAGCGCCAAATGATCCTCCAGCTCGAATACTTCTACTACGTGCTGGGCGTCATGCTGCTGATGGTGGCGTGGATGGCGCTGCGCGACCAGCACAATCCCAAGCGCTACAGCAGCGCCTTGTTCTGGGCCTTGTACGCCGTGATCTACCTGGCCGGCAAGCAGTTGCCGCCCGTCGTAGCGGGCTTGCTGATGGTGGTGATGGCGCTGATCGCCGGTTTCGGCGGCGTCACGCTGGGCCGCTATGGCGACCGCAGCGACGAAGAGCGCCGCAGCAGCGCGCAGCGTCTCGGCCATAAGCTGCTGATTCCTGCGCTGCTAATCCCCATCACCACCGTGATTGGCTCTACGCTGTTCAAGGATGTGAAGTGGGGCGAGCTATTCCTGCTCGATCCGAAAAACCTGACGCTGGTAAGCCTCGGTTGCGGCTCGCTGTTCGCGGTGGCGACGGCATGCTGGCTGACGCGATCCACGCCGATGCAAGCGATGCGCGAGTCACGCCGCCTGATCGACCACTTGGGCTGGGCGGTGGTGCTGCCGCACATGCTGGCGGTACTCGGCTTGCTGTTCACCGAGGCCGGCATGGGCAAGGCGGTGGCGCACGTGGTCACCTCCTACATCAATATGGACGTGCGCCTGGTGGCGGTGGCCGTGTTCTGCATCGGCATGGCGCTGTTCACCATCATCATGGGCAATGGCTTTGCTGCCTTCCCGGTGATGGCGGGCGGTGTCGGCATTCCGGTGCTGGTTGGCGTGTACCATGCCAACCCGGCGGTGATGGCGGCCATCGGCATGTTCAGCGCTTACTGCGGCACCCTGATGACGCCGATGGCGGCCAATTTCAACATCGTGCCCGCCGCGCTGCTGGAGCTGCCGGATAAAAATGCGGTGGTAAAAATGCAAGTGCCGACGGCCTTGCCCTTATTGTTAGCAAATATTGCGCTGCTTTATTTTTTGATGAATATGTGAGACGCTTCCAAGGTTAGTTGCAAGACCGGAGCAGTCGAGATGAAAAAGATAATATTGTTAACGGGCTTTGAACCGTTTAACAAGGAGACCATCAACCCCTCGTGGGAAGCCGTGCGTCAATTGGACGGCTGGCACGAGGGCGAGTTCGTTGTCCATGCACGCCAGCTGCCGTGCGTGTTCGGGCATGCGCTCAAGGTGGTGCACCAGGCAGTGGAAGAACTACAACCGAGTATCGTGATCGCGGTCGGCCAGGCAGGCGGCCGTGTGGATATGTCGGTGGAGCGCGTGGCGATCAATATCGATGATGCGCCGATCCCGGATAACCAGCAGCGCCAGTTGGTCGATCAGCCGATTGTGAACGGCGGCCCGGCGGCGTACTTCTCCACCTTGCCGATCAAGGCCATCGTGCACGAGCTGCGCGAGGCGGGCTTGCCGGCATCGGTATCGCAGACGGCCGGCACCTTTGTCTGCAACCACGTATTTTATGGCTTGATGCACCAGGCGCACGAGTGGGGCACCACCATGCGCGCCGGCTTCATTCACATTCCATACTTGCCGCAGCAAGCGGCCCATCATCCGGGCACCGCCAGCATGAAGCTGGAAGACGTGGTGGAAGGACTGCGCATCGCCGTCCGCACCACGCTTGCCCATACGGTGGATTTGCGCGAGGCCGGCGGCCTCACGCACTAAACTACTACAGCAAAGTAATCGCCGCCTCTGCCAGCGAGGTCACGCCAACCAGCGTTACCTCGTGGCCTGCGCCGAAGTCGATCACAAAGTTTTTACCATCCACGTGGCCGAGCGCCACCACGTCGGCTGCGCTGTTCAGCGACAGGCCGTTGTAGTCGTGCGCCAGCACCAGGTGATCGCCGCCGGCGGCCGAGAAAGCGCTCACCTTGACCGCGCCTGCCTGGCTGTTCAGCACGAAGTTGTCGGCTGCGCTGCTGCCGGTGAGCGTTTGGCCGATGGCAGCCGGGTCGATGGTCAGGTTCAGCTTGGACGACGCTGCCGACACATTGCCCGCCACATCGGTCGCCTTGGCCGTCAAGCTGTGCGCGCCGGTGCTCAGCGATACCGACGACGTGATCTGCCACGCGCCGCTCTTGTCAGCAAGCGCGGTGCCCAGCAGCGTGTCGCCGTCGTACAGCGCGACGATGGCGTTGGCTTCCGCCTTGCCGCTGATGACCGGCGTGGTGATGGCGGTCTTGTTGTCGGTGCTGGACGTGCCGGTGTCATAAATGCTGAGCAGATCCAGCGAGGCCGGTGCATCCGGTCCCTTGGTATCGACCGTCAGCGCCAGTACCGGCGAAGCGGCGGAGATATTGCCGGCGATGTCGGTCACTTTCACCGTCAGCTTGTGCGCGCCTGCCGTCAGCGCCTTGGAGGTGATGCTCCAGTTGCCGTCGTTGTCGGCCGTCACGCTGCCGACCAGCGTGGAGCCGTCGTACAGCGCCACGCTGGCGCCGGCCTCGGTCACGCCGCTGACTTTCGGCGTGGCGATATTGGTGATGCCGTCGCTTTGCGAGCGGCCGCTGTCGGACAGCGTGTGGAGCAGCGGCGCGGCCGTCACCAGCACCGCCTTGGTGTCGGTGGTGAACACCAATTCATCCGACGCCAGCGAGACATTGCCTGCCACATCGGTCGCCTTGGCCGTCAAGTGATGCTCGGCGTCGAGCAGCTTGGTGGTGGTGATGCTCCACGAGCCGTTGTTGCTGGCGGTGGCCTTGCCCAGCACAGTGGCGCCGTCGTACAGCGTGATGGTGACGCCGGCATCGGCCTTGCCGGTAATGACCGGCGTCGCCATGCTGGTGATGTTGTCGCTGGTGGATACGCCCTTGTCGGATGCGGTGGCCAGGTCCAGCGCGGTGGGGGCGGCACACTTGGTGTCGATGGTCACGGCCAGTTCGGACGAGGAGGCGGAGGTGTTGCCCGCCACATCGCTGGCCTTGGCGGTCAGCTTATGCACGCCATCGGCCAGTAATACGCTGGAACTGATGCTCCAGTTGCCGCTGTCGTCGGCGATGGTGCTGCCGAGCAGGGTGGCGCCTTCGTACAGGGCGATGCTGGCATTGGCCTCCGCCTTGCCGGACACCACCGGCGCGCTGGCCGCAGTGAGGTTGTCCGTGTTGGAAACGCCGCTGTCGGCGCTTGCCACCAAGTCCAGCTTGCTTGGTGCGGCGGGTCCCTTGTTGTCGATCGTGACCGTCAGCGCCGCCGATGCGGCCGAGGTATTACCGGCAGCGTCGACCGCCTTGACCGTGAAGTTGTGCGTGCCCACCGCCAGCGCCTTGCAGGTGAAGCTCCATGCGC
Organism: Duganella rivi; assembly: GCF_009857435.1. Lineage (GTDB taxonomy): Bacteria > Pseudomonadota > Gammaproteobacteria > Burkholderiales > Burkholderiaceae_D > Rugamonas > Rugamonas rivi. The sequence goes on along the minus strand of NZ_WWCK01000001.1, from coordinate 647,843 downwards.
CCTTGTCGTCGGCAACCGTGGTGCCGATGACCGTCTTGCCGTCATACACGGTGACGGTGGCGCCTGCGTCGCTGGTGCCGCTCAGTTGCGGCGTGGTGACATTGGTGATGCCATCGCTGTGCGAGCGGCCAGTGTCGTACTGCGTCGCGAGCACCGGTGTGCCGATGCTGATCGTGGTGTCGACGGTGACCAGCAAGTCCGCCGATGGCGCCGACTGCTGGCCGCTGCTGTCCTGGCTCACGGCGCTCAGGTAATGTTTGCCATCAGCCAGCGTACCGGTCGTGAAGCTCCACGCGCCGGCGTCATTGGCGACCGCCGTGCCGATTTGCGTGAGGCCGTCGAACAGCAGCACGGTCGTGCCGGCCGCTGCCTTGCCGGTGATGGTCGGCGTGGACAGCTTGGTCACATTGTCGCTGTTGGCAGCGCCGGTGTCGGAGGCGGCCTGCAGGTCGGGAACGGTGGGCGTGGCAACTGCGGCCGTCGCTGCACTGACGCTCACGCTGAGCACGGCAGAGGCGGCCGACGTATTGCCGGCCAGGTCGGTGCTGGTGACGGTCAGGCTATGCTCGCCATCGGCCAGGGAGCTGGCGGTGATACTCCATAGGCCCTGGCCATCGGCCACGGCACTGCCGACGCGGTCAGCGCCGTCGTACAGGATGACGGTGGCGCCGGCCTCGGTGCTGCCAGTCAGGCGCGGCGTGGCGCTGTTGGGCAGGGAGGCCAGCGCCGGCACGTCCGGCGCAGCGGGCGCCTTGGTGTCGATGAGGATGATGGACTCGGCCGAGTGCGCGCCAACATTGCCGGCCTGGTCGGTGGTGACCGCGGTGATGTGGTGCTCACCTTCGCTCAGCCCGTACAGCTGCACCCCCCATTCGCCGGTCTTGGAGACATAGGACTGCGTGGCCCACGCAACGCCATCGACGTACACCGTGACCAAGGCGTGATCGTCGGCCTCGGTGGTGCCGTACACCGCCAGCGAGTTGACATTGGTAATCTGGTCGCTGGACGAGCTGCCGTAGTCGTCGCGGACGTCGAGCAGCGGCTTGGTCGAGACGGTCTTGGGACCAACGGTATCGACGGTCAGCACCAGCGTGCCGGAGACGGGCAATGCGTTGCCGTCCTTGTCGGTCGAGTGCGCGACCAGCTTGTGCTGGCCGTCGGCCAGCGGCGTGGTGGTGATGCTCCAGATGCCGTCGGCGCCGGCCACGCCGCTGCCGACGACTTTTTTACCGTCATACAGCACTACGCTGGTGCCGGGGGCGGCCCAGTTGGAGATGACCGGCGTGGACAGGTTGGTCATCTGGTCGCCGTGGATGCCGGTATCGGATGACAGCAGCGGCGCGTCGGTGTCGATGCTGAAAGTGAACACCTGCGGATCCGCCCTGTTGCCCGCGAGGTCGCTCGTCTGCACCACGATGTTGTGCTGGCCGTCGGCCAGCGCGGCGGCGGTGAAGGACCAGGTACCGTCCTTGCCGGCCACCGCGCTGCCGATTTTGTTGAGGCTAAAGTAGTCCCACTCGTAGAGGTCGACGTGGGCGCCGGCTTCGGCGGTGCCAGTGAAGGCCGGGCTGGCGTTATGGATGGTGGTCTGGCCGCCGATGATCTCGTCGCCTGCGTGCGGCACCAGTGCAATCGTGGCGTTCAGCGGCGCGCTGGTGTCGATGGTCAGCTTCATCACGGTGGATGGCGCCGAGGTATTGCCGGCACTGTCGTGCTCGATCACGCTGATGGTGTGCGCGCCTTCGCCCAGCGTATCGCCGCGCGCCTGCCAGTTGCCATTGGCGTCGACCGGCACGCCGAACTTGCCCTTGACGCCGTCGATGACCAGTTCCACAAACGAGCCCGGTTTGGCCTTGCCGATATATACCGGCAGCGTCACGTTGGTGACGTGGTCGGTGCTGGAGGCGCCGGTGTCGGTGTCCAGGCTCAGCTGCACCTCGGCCGGCGCCTTGATCTGCGTCTTGGGCGGGGTGCCGGCCGGCGCGTTGACGGTGACGTAGGTGGGAGGCGAGCGATCGGAGACATTGCCAGCCGCATCGGTAAGGATGACTGAGAAGGTGTGCAGGCCATTGGCCAGCTTGTCGCTGGTCACGCGCCAGGCGCCGGTGGCGTCTGCAACGGCCAGGCCGACCATGTCATCGCCATCGTACAGAGTGATCCATGCGTTCGGTTCTGACTTTCCGGCGAAGGTGGCGCGGTTCTGAGTAATGGTCGATGGCATGCAAAAACTCCCGGTTAATGATGTCGGGATATATTGCCATACGTAAACTCGAATTGCAAAAAATAGTTACAAAATATGCTACCAGCTTGCTATCCGCTTGCTACCCGCTTGGATTCAGGATGTTGAGGAAGGCCCGCACCACCGGCGCGTCGTCGGTGGTGGTGTAGGTGATGTACAGATTGGCCGATGGCGGATTGGTGCGGATCGGCAGGAACACCACGCCCGGCCAGCCGATGCGGCTGGTGGTTTCGGGAATCAGCGTCACCCCCAGGCCCGCGCCGACCATGGCCAGCAGGGTTTGCGGCTCGGACGCTTCCTGGAAAATGGTCGGCTGGAAGCCGGCCTTCACGCAGCACTGGATCAGGTAGCGCGGGAACGAGGACTTGTCGAGCGCCAGCGTCAGCATCGGCTCGTCGGCAATGTCGATCAGTTCAATCGCGTCCTGCTTGGCCAGCGGGTGGTGTTCGTTGATGGCCACGCACACGTCTTCACGGAAGCACAGCTCCTGGCGCAGGTTGTCGTTCTTGAGATCGTCCTCGTCCAGCTTGGGCTCGCGCCAGAAGCCGACGTCGATCTGCTTGGCGCGCAGCGCGTCGTACTGCAAGGTCGGGCCCAGTTCGTGGATAGTCCAGGTCACGCGCGGGAACTTGGTCTGGAATTCTTCCAATAGACTAGGAATCGGCCCCCACATGGCCGAGCCGACGATGCCCACGCGTAGCCGGCCCACTTCGCCGCGGTCGATCTGGCGGATGGTGTCGATGGTCATGCGCATCTTGCCCAGCAGTTCGGCGGCTTCCGTCATCAGTGCCTTGCCGGCCACCGTCAGCTCGAAGGTGCGGGTGGTGCGCGCGAACAGCTTCACGCCCAACTCGCTTTCGAGCTTCATGATCTGCTGGCTCAATGGCGGTTGCGAGATGTGCAGTCGCTCGGCGGCACGGCTGAAACTTTTTTCTTCAGCGACCGCGAGGAAGTACTTCAGTTGTTTCAGATCGATGGACATGGAGTCGGCCAGATTAGGTTAGTGCGCTGCTTGCATGGCAACGGCCAAGGCCGCGCCGCAACGGGCGTTGTTCTTCACCAGTGCGATGTTGGTGGCCAGGCTGCGGCCCTCGGTCAGCGCCTTGATGCGGGCCAGCAGGAACGGCGTCACGTTCTTGCCGGTGACGCCTTGCTGATCCGCTTCCTGCAAGGCTTGCTCGGTGATGCGGTCGATTTCTTGTTTCGGCATCGCTTCCGCCGCAGGCACTGGATTGCTGACCACCACGCCGCCTTTCAAACCAAGCTGCCACTTGGTGTGGATGAAGGCCGCTTGCTCGGCCGGCGTGTCGAGCTGGAAGTCGGCGTTAAAGCCGCTCTCGCGGGTGAAGAAAGCAGGGAAGCCGCGCTGGCCTACGCTGACCACCGGCACGCCGTGGGTTTCCAGGTATTCCAGCGTCAGGCCGATGTCCAGGATCGATTTCACGCCGGCGCACACCACCGCCACCGAGGTGTGCGCCAGTTCCTGCAAGTCGGCCGAGATGTCGAAGCTGGTCTCGGCGCCACGGTGCACGCCGCCGATGCCGCCGGTGACAAACACCTGGATGCCGGCCAGTTCAGCGCAAATCATGGTGGCGGCCACGGTGGTGGCGCCCAGCTTGTTCTGTGCCAGCACGAACGGCAAGTCGCGGCGGCTGACCTTCATTGCGTCGGGCGAGGTGCCCAGCAACTCCAGCTGCTCGTCCGACAGGCCGATGCAGATCTTGCCGCCGATGATGGCGATGGTGGCCGGCACGGCGCCGCCGTCGCGGATGATTTGTTCCACTTCCCGCGCCATCTGCACGTTTTGCGGATACGGCATGCCGTGCGAAATGATGGTCGATTCCAGCGCGACGATAGCTTTGCCGGCGGCGCGGGCGGCAGCCACTTCCGGCGAGAACAGTAAGTATTGGTGCATGGTTTTATCCTTTATTCGGGAACAGCGGGGCGCTTAAATCAAAATCGTGAATTTCGTCGAGGATGTCGGCGGCCAGTACCGGCGACACGGTCTCGGGGCTTTCCAGCGTCATGGCGGCGACTTTCAGGCCACGGCGGCAGGCCAGCGTCAAATCATTGCTGCCCTGGTACAGCGACCAGCAGACGGCGGCCGAGAACGCATCGCCGGCGCCGGTCACGTCGACCACATCAACCTGGTGCGCGGCCAGCCACACCAGTTCGCCGCCCTGCGTGTGGTACACGCCCTGGCTGCCGCAGGTAACGATGACGTCTTGCGCGCCTTGCGCCTGCACTTCGCGGCAGGCGGCGCGCACGTCGGCTTCGGTCGGCAGGCTGCGGCCGGCGCGGGTTTCCAGTTCGCCGCGATTCAAAATCAGCAGGCGCAGGCCTTTCAAGTCGGCCGGCAGGCGCGCCATCTTCGGTTGCGACACCGCCACAATCACCAAGGGCAGATTGTCGGTGCGCGCGCTTTCCAGCAGGATGGCAATGCTGGCGGCCGGCAGGTTCAGGTCGGCCACAGTCATGGCGGCGGCCGCGCGCTGCGGCTGGCGGCTGGCGAGGAACTCGGGTGTGATGCGGTCGTACAGCGCCATGTCGGCCAGCGCCACCACCAGCTCGCCCTTATCGTCGAGGATGGCGGTGTAGGTGCCGGTGGCAACGTCTTGCAGCTTGAGGCTGCCGCGCGTGTCGATGCCCGCTTGCTCGGCGTGGTCTTGCAGGCTGCGGCCAGCGGCATCGTCGCCAAGCGCGGTGAGCAGGGCGGTTGGCAGGTTCAGGCGGGCCAGGTTTTCGGCAATGTTGCGCGCCACGCCGCCGTAGACCTCTTCGGCGGTGGCCGGATTGGAGGTGCCCAGCTGCATGGATGCGATGGTGCGCAGCTTGCGGTCAAGGTTGGCGGCGCCGAGGCACAGCACCGGGCGCTTGTCCGGCAGCACGTAGGCGCGGCCCAGCAGGCGGCGTTCGCGAATCAAACCGGCTATGTGACCGGCCACGGCCGAGCGCGACAGGCGCAGCTCGACCGCCAGGTCTTGCTGGGAGATGAAGGGGTTGGCGCGGATCAGCTGGTAGAGCTGTTCCTTTTTGGAAGAGTCGGTCACGGTAGTGCCTTTGGATGCATGCTAAACATTTGTCCGCAATAGTAAACATTTGTTCTGATTGAGTCAAACGCGCGGCGGCGGCTAAGTTTCCCTTGGTTTATAATACTCCCGATTTATATCATTTTTATATAAATGGCTAAGAAAAATGGTATTTGCCATACATATGGACGATGATGCATAGTGTCAGCTTCCCCAGCCATATCAAAAAATCAGAGGATTCCCATGTCTAATAATTCCCCATTCCAGGCAGCCGACATCATTCGCGCCCGTCTCCCAGCGGGCTTCAAGCCGCGCGTAGCGATGATCCTCGGTTCGGGCTTGGGTGTGCTGGCGGAACAAATGACGGACGCCGTCACCATCAGCTACGACCAACTGCCGGGCTTCCCGATTTCGACCGTCCACGGCCACGCCGGTGAACTGGTGATCGGCACCCTGTCGGGCGTACAAGTAGTGTGCATGAAAGGCCGCGGCCACGTCTACGAAGGCTACGGCCTCGGCGTGATGACCAGCGCCGTGCGCACCATGAAGCTGCTGGGCTGCGAAATGCTGTTCGTGACCAATGCCGCCGGTTCGCTGCGCACCGAAGTGGACGCCGGTTCGCTGGTGGCGCTGACCGACCACATCAACTTCCTGCCGGGCACCCCGATGATGGGCCCGAACGACGAACGCTTCGGCCCGCGCTTCTTCAGCATGGCCAACGCTTACGACGCTGAACTGCGCGCGCTGCTGCACACTTCGGCCAAAGAGAAAAACGTCACCCTGCACGACGGCGTGTACATCGCCTACGCCGGCCCTAACTTTGAGACGCCTGCGGAAATCCGCGCGTTCAAGACCTTGGGCGCGGACGTGGTGGGTATGTCGGTGGTGCCGGAAGTGGTGTCGGCCCGTCACTGCGGTTTGAAAGTGGTGGGCGTATCGGCCATCACCAATCTGGCGGAAGGTCTGTCGCCGTTCCCGCTGTCGCATGAACAGACTCTGAAGTACGCTGCGGTTGCAGCGACCTCGCTGGTCGAAGTGATCCTCGGCTTCTTGGGTAACGTGGCAAAAACGCCGCAAGCTTAAGAGACCAAATAGGGCGGCTAGTCCGCCCTTTTGCTTTTTAGGAGTTCGTTATGAAACGCGCATTTATCCTGCTGCTCGATTCGTTTGGCCTGGGCGCCACGCCCGACGCGGCGAAGTACAACGACGCCGGCGCCAACACCTTCGGCCACATCGCCGAGCAAGTCGCCAAGAGCGGCAAGCCGATGTCGCTGCCGACCATGGAAAAACTGGGCCTGACCGCCGCCGCGCATTTGGCCAGCGGCGAGTGGGCCACCGGCTTCACGCAACGCGAAGGCTTCACCGCCGCCTATGGCGCGGCGCGTGAACGTTCGACCGGCAAGGACACGCAGTCCGGCCACTGGGAAATCGCCGGCGTGCCGGTGGAATTCGACTGGGGCTACTTCCCGAAAACCGTGCCGTCGTTCCCGGCCGAGTTGACCGCCAAGCTGCAAGAGCTGACCGGCGTGCCGGGCTTCCTCGGCGACTGCCACGCATCGGGCACGGAGATCATCAACAAGCACGGTGATGAACACGTCGCCACTGGCAAGCCGATTATCTACACCTCGGCCGACTCGGTGCTGCAAATCGCCGCGCACGAAGAATCGTTCGGCCTTGAGCGTTTGTACGAAGTGTGCGAGATCGCCTTCAAACTGGTTGAACCGTACAACATCGGCCGCGTGATCGCGCGCCCATTCCTCGGCGCGAACGGCAACTACACCCGCACCACCAACCGCCACGACTACGCTGTCGCACCGCCTGCGCCAACGCTGCTCGATCACGTGAAGAACGACGGCGGCGAAGTCATCGCGCTGGGCAAAATCAGCGACATCTTCGCTACCCAGGGCGTATCGCGCGTGGTGAAGGGCAAGGACAACATGGCGCTGTTCGACGCGCTGCTGAAAGTGGCCGACGAAGCGGGCGACAAGTCGCTGACCTTCGTGAACTTCGTCGACTTCGACCAGGCCTTCGGCCACCGCCGCGACGTCAACGGCTACTCGAATGCGCTGCACGAGATGGATGCGCGCCTGCCGGAATTCATCGCCAAGCTGCAAGCGGATGACCTGGTGGTGATCACCGCCGATCACGGCTGCGATCCAACCTGGCCGGGCTCCGACCACACGCGTGAACACATCCCGATGATTTTCTTCGGCCCGAATGTGAAGCCGCAGTCGCTGGGCATCTCCGAAACCTTCTCCGACATCGGCCAGACGCTGGCCCACCACCTTGGCGTCAAGCCACTTTCGAACGGAAACAATCTGTTATGAGCGACTTCAAACGCAACGAAGCAGTCCCACTGGATCTCGGCTGGATCAATCACATCCACGTCAACAAGTCCGCCGCCGACCGCCGCGCCGCCAGCCTGGCGAACCGCCGCACGGTGAAGAAGGAATACCAGGCCGCGTGGCTGGTCAAGGCCATCGGCCTGATCGACCTGACCACGCTGTCGGGCGACGATACGCCGGGCCGCGTTGAGCGCCTGTGCCGCAAGGCGCTGCGTCCGCTGCGCACCGATCTGGTGGAAGCACTGGGCCTGCAGGACGTCAACCTCGCCACCGGCGCGGTATGCGTGTATCACGAGATGATCAAGCCTGCGGTGGAAGTGCTGCAAGGCCGCCTGCCTATCGCTGCCGTGTCGACCGGCTTCCCGGCTGGCTTGACCAGCATGGAAACCAAGGTGCGCGAGATCGAACTGTCGGTGGCCGCTGGCGCAACCGAGATCGATATCGTCATCACCCGCCAGCACGTTTTGACTGGCAACTGGCAAGCGCTGTACGACGAGATGCTGGCTTACCGCAAGGCTTGCGGCGAAGCGCACGTGAAAGCGATTCTGGCGACCGGTGAACTGGTTACGCTGGAAAACGTGGCGAAAGCATCGTGGGTGTGCATGATGGCTGGCGCGGACTTCATCAAGACCTCGACCGGTAAAGAGCCGGTCAACGCCACTATCCCTGTGTCGCTGACCATGGTGCGCGCGATCCGCGAGTACCACGAGCAGACCGGCTTCAAGATCGGCTACAAGCCTGCGGGTGGCGTCGGCACGGCCAAGGCCGCGTTGCAGTACCTGACCCTGATGAAGGAAGAACTGGGCAACGAGTGGCTGGAGCCGCACCTGTTCCGCATCGGCGCATCCAGCCTGCTGACCGACATCGAGCGTCAACTGGAACACTACGTGACCGGTAACTACTCGGCCGCTCACCGCCACGCGCAACCTTAAAGAACACGGACACTGTCATGCCAACCATCAAAGAGATCCTGAACACCATGGAATACGGCCCAGCACCGGAAAGCACCAAAGAAGCGCAAGCGTGGCTGGAACAGCGCGGCCGCCAATTCGGCCTGTTCATCAACAACGAGTGGAGCGAAGCCGGTGAGCTGTTCGCTTCCATCAACCCAGCCAGCGGCGCCAAGCTGGCTGACCTGACCCAAGGCACCGCCGCCGACGTCGACCGCGCAGTTGCTGCTGCACGCGCAGCGCAACCGGGCTGGCAAGCACTGGGCGGCCATGGCCGCGCCAAGATCATGTACTCGATCGCGCGCCTGATGCAAAAGCACGCGCGCCTGTTCGCGGTGCTGGAAACGCTAGACAACGGCAAGACCATCCGCGAAACGCGCGACGTCGATCTGCCGCTGGTGGCGCGTCACTTCTACTACCACGCTGGCTGGGCGCAACTGCAAGCCGAAGAATTCTCCGACTACCGCGCCGTCGGCGTGGTCGGCCAGATCGTGCCGTGGAACTTCCCGCTGCTGATGCTGGCGTGGAAAATCGCTCCTGCGCTGGCTGCTGGTAACACCGTGGTGTTCAAGCCTGCTGAATTCACCTCGCTGACCGCGATGCTGTTCGCCGATATCTGCGTACAAGCGGGCGTGCCTGCTGGTGTGGTTAACATCGTCACCGGCGATGGCCGCGTGGGCGAAGCGATCGTCAAGCACGAAGGCATCGACAAGCTGGCCTTCACCGGTTCGACCGAAGTTGGCCGTTTGATCCGCGAAGCGTCGGCAGGCAGCGGCAAGAAGCTGTCGCTGGAACTGGGCGGCAAGTCGCCGTTCATCGTGTTTGAAGATGCGGATCTGGATGCAGCCGTTGAAGGCCTGGTTGATTCGATCTGGTTCAACCAGGGCCAGGTTTGCTGCGCAGGTTCGCGCCTGCTGGTGCAGGAATCGGTGCAGGAGAAATTCCTCGCCAAGCTGCGCGCGCGCATGGACAAGCTGACCCTTGGCTCGCCGCTGGACAAGTCGATGGACATCGGCGCGCTGGTCGATCCAGTACAGAAGCAGCGCATTGAAGGCCTGGTGCAATCGGCACGCGACGAAGGCTGCACCGTGTACCAGCCAGCATGCGAACTGCCGGCCGACGGCTCGTGGTTCCCGCTAACCCTGATCACCGGCGCATCGACTTCGGCTGCCGTGGCACAGGCTGAAATCTTTGGACCAGTGCTGGTGGCGATGAGCTTCCGCACTCCGCCGGAAGCCGTGCAACTGGCGAACAACACCGTGTACGGCCTGGCCGCTTGCGTGTGGACCGAGAACATCTCGCTGGCGCTGGACGTCGCTCCTGCGATCAAGGCAGGCGTGGTGTGGATTAACACTGCCAACCAGTTCGACGCTGCTTGCGGCTTCGGCGGCTACCGCGAATCCGGCTACGGCCGTGAAGGCGGCCGCGAAGGCATGTACGAGTACCTGACCGCCAAGGCGGAAGACGCGCGTCCTGCTGCTCCGGTCATCGAGCCGAAAGCCAAAGCCAAGGCAGCACCGGCAGCGGGTGGCGCATTCGCGATCGACCGCACCGCCAAGCTGTATATCGGTGGCAAACAGGCACGCCCTGACGGCGCTTACAGCCGCGCGATCCACGGCGCTGACGGTTCCTTCATCGCCGAAGTAGGCGAGGGCAATCGCAAAGACATCCGCAACGCCGTGGAAGCTGCACACAAAGCCACCGGCTGGACGAAAGCCACCGCGCACAACCGCGCGCAAGTGCTGTACTACATCGCTGAAAACCTGGCCGCGCGCGGCGAGGAATTCGCAGCCCGCATCGCCGCCATGACCGGCACCAAAAACGCCGAGAAAGAAGTGCAAGCGTCGATCGAGCGCCTGTTCTACTGGGCTGCCTGGGCCGACAAATACGACGGTCTGGCGCACCAGCCGCCGATGCACGGCATCACCGTGGCGCTGAATGAGCCGCTGGGCGTGATTGGCATCGTTTGCCCGAACGAAGCGCCGCTGCTGGGCTTCATCTCGCTGGTGGCGCCGGCTATCGCGCTGGGCAACCGCGTGGTGGTGGTGCCGTCGGAAGCGCATCCGCTGTCGGCGACCGACCTGTATCAAGTGCTGGACACGAGCGACCTGCCGGCTGGCGTGGTCAACATCATCACCGGTTCGGCCGATGAACTGGCGCGCACGCTGGCAACGCACTCGGATATCGATGCAGTGTGGCGTCACGACGGTTCGGCGGAAGGCTGTGCTGAAGTCGAGCGCCTGTCGGCTAGCTCGCTGAAGCGCACCTGGGTTGGTGGGGCGAAGGGGCGTGATTGGTATAGCACGTCGCAAGCTGGCGGCCGTGCAGTCCTCGCGCACGCGTCGCAAGTGAAAAACATCTGGATTCCTTACGGCGTGTAAAGCCCCCCTAACAGAAGGGGTCTGACCCCGTACGGGGTCAGACCCCGAGCTTCGTCGCAGTGCGGGTTTCGCGGGTGCCGCAAACTCCACGGCGACGTACCGATCTACAGAAACGGAGAAGCGCATGTTTCTACCCCAAGAGATTATTCGCAAGAAGCGTGACGGCGGCGTGCTGTCGGCCGAAGAGATTCAGTTCTTCGTCGGCGGCATTACCTCGGGCCGCGTGACGGAAAGCCAGATCGCTGCGCTGGCGATGGCGGTCTACTTCAAAGACATGAACATGGACGAACGCGTGGCCTTCACCTTGGCCATGCGCGATTCCGGCGAAGTGCTGGATTGGCGCTCGCTCGACCTGAACGGCCCGGTGGTGGACAAGCACTCCACCGGCGGCGTTGGCGACGTGGTATCGCTGCTGCTCGGCCCTATGGTCGCAGCATGCGGCGGCTACGTGCCGATGATCTCCGGCCGTGGCCTCGGCCATACCGGCGGCACGCTGGACAAGTTCGACTCCATCCCTGGCTACTCCACAGTGCCGGACAACGCGTTGTTCCGCAAGGTGGTGAAGGAAGTCGGCGTTGCCATTATCGGCCAGACTTCGTCGCTGGCGCCGTCGGACAAGGTGTTCTACGGCGTGCGCGATGTGACGGCGACGGTGGAATCGGTCGCCATGATCACCGGCTCCATCCTGTCGAAGAAACTGTCGGCCGGCCTGGATGCGCTGGCGATGGACGTGAAAGTCGGCAGCGGCGCTTTCATGCCAAGCTACGAGAAATCGGTGGAACTGGCCGAGAGCATCGTCAAGGTTGGCAACGGCGCGGGCATGGTGACTTCCGCCGTCCTGACCGACATGAATGAATCGCTGGCGCCATATGCCGGTAACGCCGTTGAAGTACGCGGCGCGATCGACTACCTGACCGGCAAGTCGCGTCCTGCGCGCCTGCACGAAGTCACCTTGGCGCTGTGCGCCGAGATGCTGGTGCTGGGCAAACTCGCCGCTGACGAAACCGAAGCACGCGCCAAGCTGCAAGCCTCGCTGGACAGCGGCGAAGCGGCCGAGCGTTTCGCGCGCATGGTGGTGGCGCTGGGCGGCCCTGCGGATTTGATGGACAACCCGGACAAGTACCTGGAACGCTCGCCGATCATCGTGCCGGCGCCGGCGCTGAAATCGGGCTACGCCGCGTCGGCCAACACCCGCGAAATCGGCCTGGCCGTGGTGTCGCTGGGCGGCGGCCGTCGCCGTGCCGCCGATCCTATCGACTACGCTGTTGGTCTGACCGGCCTGGTTGGCTTGGGCGATAAAATCGAAGCCGGCCAGCCGTTGGCGATGGTGCATGCGCGTACGCAGGAAGCTGCTGAACAAGCGATCCGCGAAATTCAAGCCTCGTACCAGATCGCCGATGCTGCACCGGCAGCCAACCCAGTTATTTATCGGACTATTCGCCCATGAACAAAGAAGAACTCATCGCCGAAGCCGCCGCCGCGCGTCTGAAAGCCTACGCGCCATACTCCAACTTCAAAGTTGGTGCTGCGCTGCTGACCAACGACGGCAAGCTTTTCCACGGCTGTAACGTGGAAAACGCATCCTATGGCCTGTGCAATTGCGCCGAGCGTACTGCCTTGTTCAGCGCACTCGCGCATGGCTACAAGCCCGGTGATTTCAGCCAGCTGGTGGTGATCGGTGAAACCGACGGCCCAATCGCGCCGTGCGGCGCATGCCGCCAGGTGATTCTGGAATTGGGCGGCAACGAACTGCCAGTCTTGCTGACCAACCTGAAAGGCGACATCTACGAGACCACCGCCGCCGAACAACTGCCGAACGCCTTCGGTGGGCAGGATCTCAAAAAGAAGTAATGGGCCTCAAGAAGAAGACGATTGATGTGCAGGCAGCGGTGGCAGTCGCCGCCGCTGAAGCTATCGCCGCCAAGACGCAAGGCACGTTCGGCGTCGGCGGCTTGATGCTCGACCAGCATGGCAACGTGCTGCAATCGCTGCACAACAACGTCGTCAAAGACGGCTTAATCTACGACCCGACCGCGCACGGCGAGCGCCAGTTAATCGACTGGTACTACGCCGAACGCGCCAAGGGCCGCGAGCTGCCGGAGCCGCAGGACATCACCATCGTTACCTCGCTTGATCCATGCTGCATGTGCAGCGGTGCGATTCTGGCTGGTGGCTTCAACGTGGTGGTGGCCGCGCCGGATAAAAACGCCGGCATCAACTTCGATCAAAGCGCCAGCTTCAACGCGCTGCCGGAAGCGCTGCGCGCGCAGGCCGGCGACAGCTTTAGTTATCCCGCCATTCTCGGCTCCTCGCTGTATTCGCGTACGGCCAGCGGTGCGACGCCGAAATCCTTCTTCATCGGGAAAACCATCTCCGAACCGACGCAGGCCTTATGCTCGCTGGTGTTCGAGGCCACATCGGCCGAAGTGATGGAGATGTTTAACACCGACCTGCCGCAAGAGTTGCTGAAAGATCCGGCCACACTGCCGGCCGATCACGCCATCGTGCGTGCACTGAAACAGCAGTACCCGGATGCCTTGACCTACCGCTGCAAGCCGCACCAGCCGGATGCCGGTCTAGCGCCATTCTTAAAACAAGCGATGGCGCGCGACCGTGAGCATGGCGGGGCAGGGGATGCGGTGGCATTGCTCGATTCGTTCGGCAACCTGCTGCTATGCATGCCGGGCCGCATGGCGCAATCGGGCATCCGCAGCGCCTTCATGGAAACCACGCGCGCCTACGCGCAGCTGCGCTACAAGCTAATGAACGGCGCCGCGCCGGCGCAGCAGGACGAAGTGCGCCACTACCTCGGCCATCCGAAAGACGGCACCTTCGTTTTCGCGCAGGGCCCGGACGCCAGCGCGGTCAGCTTCATGAACCTCGGCGCGTATGGCTCTACCATGGAAGGCCCGCTGCCATTGACGAATCCAGCCCAATTCCAATACGTGCTGCCCTCGATGCCGGAAGCCGAACTGGCCGCGCTGTGCGCCGCCATGCCGCCGCTCTACCGCAACGTCATCCGCATCCGGCCGACACGAGTGGCCGATGCCGCGCTGGTCGCCGCGCTGGGCTAAATCAGCCGCAGTGTCGACGCTTTCAGCGTCGCGGCAGCGCGGGTGTTGCAGCCTAATTTGCGGAACACGTTTTCCACGTGCGTGCGCACGGTGCTTGGGCTGATCGCCAGCACGCGCGCCACTTCCTTGTTGGTGAGCCCAAGGCTGATGCGGCGGAATATTTCAATCTCACGCTCGGTTAGCAGGATTTTGTCCTGTGCTTCGGCTGCCGCCGGCGATGCGCCGGTGACGGCACGCACGACGGCTTCACCAAAGCGGCCTGCAGCCGCTTCCTGTTTCAACAGGGCGCGGGCTTCATCCTCCGACATGGCCGCGCGCCAGGGACGCAGCGATTGCAAGGCCACCCACGCCGCTGCTGCGGCGACGACCTGGCCTTCCAGCGGTATCGCCGCCAGTGTGCAGCCGCGAAAAGCGCCGCTGCCGTCGAGACGTTCGCCGGTGTAAGAGCCGATATTGGCGGCGTCGCCCAGTGCACCGATGCGTGTGGCAGCGCGGCTAGTCCAATATGACGCCAGCCGCATTTGCTCGCGCGCGCCGGGACTAAGCCGCCCGCTGGTGTTCCACACCGCGTTGGGGATGGCCGCGCGGCCGATGCCATGCACCAGCGCCGCGCGATAGCAGCGTAGCTGCGTGTCCGCGTCGAGTCCCAGTTGGGCAGCGCCATCGAAGGCTGCCTGTGCGACGCGGCGCGAATAGCCGGTCATCCACGGCAGCTTGAGATCGATGACGTCGGCCAGCAGCTCCAGCGATACCGCTGCGCTGCCGGAGGCGGGTGCAAAGTCCAGTGCTGCCTGCCAATCATCGCCGTGATCCAGTAGCTCCAGCCACGCACCCGCGTGCCTTTCGGCGATGGATGCCAGCTCCTGCGGATAGGTCTTGCCGCTTTTGCGCGCGATGATTTCGAGTGCGGTGTCCAGGCCTTGCTCGCGGCCGAGGATTTCAATGTCGCTGGCCAAGGCCACGATGTACACGCTGTCCGGTACCTCGGCTTGCGGCTGGCTCGATGGCCCGTGGCCGTCGTAGGTGGAAAAGATGGTGCGCAAAGCCTTTTCCACGTCACCTGGCACTTGCAGCATGACGGCAATTTCTCCCGACACCTCGCAATGGATTGCCGCCAGCGGGTGGATCTCGCGGTATAGCCGCTCGGCGACCTGGGCGAACTGGGGATCTGGCCTTTGCGACAGCATTTTCGCGCGGCCCGCCACATCGTCGCCTATCAACGCGCTGAATTCCGGTGCATTGGCGGTACAGCCAGACCAGCGCAGCAAGGCCACCTGCTGCACCGCGACGCAACGGTCGCCACAGCCATGCATGGCTTCAGTGATGCGCGCTGCCAGCCAGGCCGTGCGCAGCGAGTGTTCGGTGGGCTGGCCCATGCTCAAGTCGCCGATATAGGCCAGCGTGCGCATGGCGTCGGCGATGGTGGCGGTAGTTTCAGGATACATGACGGCGATTATAGCGACCCCGGAGAAAACACCGGCATCGGATGTTTGACCGATGGCGCGCGCGGCGGCGCGGCAGCATAGTGCGTGTTCCGTTTCATTCATTCAAGGATAGTCATGAAATTGCTGAATTTACTGATCGCCAGCGCCGCGCTGGTCACTGCCACCGCCAGTTTTGCCGCCGATAGCCAGATTCACCTGCGCGGTGAAGTCAGCGCCGTCAGCGCCACCGAACTGACGGTCACCGACCGCAAAGGTGTGAAGACCATTGTCAAGCTGCCGGAGCAGGCGCAAGTACTGGACGTGTCGCGCACCACGGCTGCGGCGATCAAGGAAAACGCCTACCTCGGCATCGCCGCTGCGCCTGCGCCGCAGGGCAAGGTGCGCGCCATGGGCGTGATGGTGTTCCCTGAGCCGGCGCGCGGCATGAACGAAGGCCACTTCCCTTGGGATTTGGGCGACCGCAGCACGATGACCAATGCCACCGTCGCCAAAGTCAGCAAAAAGGCCAGCGCCACCGAACTGGAAATGCGCTTTGGCGGCAAGACCCAGCAAGTGGTGCTCGATAGCGCCACTGTCTACGGCCAGTTCGTTCCGGGCAAGCGCGAGCTGATCGTGGTGGGCGCCAAGGTACTGGTGATCGGCGCGGCGGGTGCGGATGGCGTTGCCACCGCCAATGCGGTACTGGTTGGCCGCGATGGCTTCTTGCCACCGATCTGATGAGGAGCGCAGCGCCGCGCTGGTTCATGGCGCGCCGCCGCTATGGGTGCGGCTGTGCCATTGGACGAACGCGGCGGTGTTCCTGGTGATGCTGACCAGCGGCTGGCAAATCTACAACGCCGATCCGTTCTGGATCGCTGGATTTGCCAGCAGCCTGACGCTGGGCGGCAGCTTGCCGGGCGCGTTGCTGTGGCATTTCGCCGGCATGTGGCTGCTGGCGGCCAACGGCATCGTGGCGGTGATCCTGCTGGTGGCGACCGGGCGCTTGCGGCGCCTGTACCTGCGCGACAGCGCGGAGCGCAGCCGCGTGCAAAGAGCTGCTTACCTGGGCGTGCTGATGCTGCTGACGTTGGTGATCCTGTCAGGCCTGGCGATCTGGAAACCGGTGCAATTGCAATGGCTGACACAGGCTTTCGGCGGCTACCAAATGGCGCGCCAGGCGCATTTCCTGTGCATGGGTTTGCTGGCTGCGTTTGCCGGCGGCCATATTGTGCTGGCGCTGTGCTCGCCGCGCCTGTTGCTGGCGATGTTGGGGATTAAAAAATCATGACGCAAACAATCTGGACAGGCCGTCGCAAGCTGTTGCGGCTGTCGCTGGGCGCAGCGGCCGCAACGCTGTTGCCGGGCTGCCGCATCAGCGAGAACGAGACGGTGGAAGCGGCGCTGAAACGCGTCTCGCGCTTTAACGATGCGGCGCAGGCGGCGCTGTTTCGTCCGCAGACGCTGGCGCCGACCTTCAGCCGCAGCGAGCTGACATTGCCATTCCGCTTCAATGCGTTTTATTCGTCGGCCTCGGTGCCCGAGATAGACGAATCGCAATGGCGCTTTAAAGTTGATGGACTGGTTCGCAAGCCGGGCGAGTGGACGCTGAAGGAACTCAAGGCGCTGCCGCCGCAGACGGAGATCACGCGCCTGGTCTGCATCGAAGGCTGGAGCGCCATCGGCCAGTGGACCGGCGTGCCGCTATCGCACTTCCTTGCGCTGATAGGCGCGGACACCAGCGCGAAGTACGTCGCCTTCCGCTGTGCCGATGGCTATTACACCAGCATCGACATGGCGAGCGCGCTGCACCCGCAGACCATGCTGGCGTTCAGCTTCAATGGGCAAGACAGTCTGCCCGATGAATTCGGTTTTCCGCTACGCCTGCGCATACCGACCAAGCTGGGATTCAAGAATCCCAAGCACTTGACCGGCTTGACGGTATCGAACGAATTCACCAGCGGCTACTGGGAAGACCTGCACGGCTATAACTGGTTTGCCGGCTTGTAGGGATCGTAGGTACCGATACTCCAGACGTGGCCTTCGGGATCGCTGCAGGTGAAGCCGCGCCCGCCGTAGTCTTCATCCTTGATGTCGAGCAGAATGCGGCCGCCGTTTTCCAGCACGCGGCCGTAGACGAAGTCCGCATCGTTCACCACCAGGTAGCTGCCTTGGGTGACGAAGCCGCCGATGTCGCCCGGCTGCTTGAGCAATCGCCCGTAGTCCGTATCGAAGGCGGAGCCCAGCATCACCATGCTGTTGCCAAAGGTCAGTTGCGCGTGGGCGATGCTGCCGTCTTCGTTGGGCACCACGAACTGCACGGTAAAGCCGAGCGTGTCGCGCAGCCATTCGATGGCGGCCGGTGCGTCGCGGTAGCGCAGGCACGGGATCACGCCGCAGAGAGTTTGCTTGGGTATGCTGGACATCGTTCCCTCCCTTCACAGAAGAGATCCATCATACGCCGATGCCCGGCGCGCACGCTTACATTTGCTGGAATAAATGCGTGTGGCCGCGGCTCACTTCCAACAACTCCGGGTGGTTGCGCACGCGGACCATTTGCCGCCCACGCAAATCGCGCGTGACTTCTTCGATTGCATCGACGCGCACCAGCGTGGAACGGTGGATGCGCCAGAATTCATTCGGGTCCAATTCGTCCGCCAACTCCTTCAAGGTCTTGCGGATCAAGACTTCCGATTGCTCGGTCTGCACGCGCGTGTATTTTTCATCGGCCTGGAAGAACAGCACCTCGCGCGTGGAGATCATGCGCAGGTTGGCGCCGACCACGGCTTGTATCCAGCGCAGGTATTCCTGCTTGGCCGCCGGCTTGCTGTGGTGCGATAGCAACTGGCTCAACTGCCGCTCGATGTTGGACGGCTGCTGGCCGATCAAACTCTGCAAGCGCGCGCAAGTAGTTTTCAAGCGCTCGCCGCCGACCGGCTTGAGCAGATAATCCAGGGCGCCTTGTTCAAACGCTTCAATCGCGTACTGGTCGTAAGCGGTGACAAACACCAGATGGCAGCGATTGAACAGCATGCGCGCCGCCTCGATGCCGGACAAGCCCGGCATGCGGATATCCAGGAACACGATGTCCGGCTGGTGCTGCCCGGCCAGCGCCACAGCCTCTATGCCGTTGGCAGCTTCCGCCACGATGTCGAGCGCCGGCCACGCGTCCTGCAAGCGGCTGCGCAGTTGCTGGCGCATGCCTTCTTCATCGTCGGCGATCAGGGCGGTAGGACGATTCATTTCGGAGTTCCTGCAAAAATATCGGGAGCGTAGGGCACGCGGATGCTGGCGCGGGTGCCGCCGGTCAGCGGCGCTTCAATCACCAGCTGCGCGCGGTTGCCGTACTGGATGCGCAAGCGCTCGCGCACATTGGCCAGGCCGACGCCGTCGCTGGAGAAGGGATTGAAACCGACGCCATCGTCGATCACATCCACTTGCAGCATCTGCCCATCGACCGAGGCGCGGATGTCGATGCGGCCGCCGTCGATCTTCGGTTCCAATCCATGCTTGATGGCGTTCTCGATCAAAATTTGCAGCATCATCACCGGGAAGGTGGCGCTGGCCATTTCGTCGGGCACGTCAATCGACACCGCCAGCCGCGAGCGCATGCGCGCCTGCATGATGGCGAGGTAGGCGCGCGACATTTCAATCTGGCGGCCCAGCGTACCCGCGCCCTTGGCGCGCATCTGCGGCAGCGTCGCGCGCAGGTAGTCGATCAGATTCTGGTGGATGCGCGCCGCTTGCGGCGGATCGGTCTCGATCAGCTGGCCGATCAGGGCCAGCGTATTGAATAAAAAGTGCGGTTCGACTTGCGCTTGCAGCGCCGCCATGCGCGCTTCGACCACGCGGCGTTCTATGCTTTCCTCGTCCGCATGGGACTCGGCGTGACGCGCTTCCAGCTCGGCCTTGCGCTTGCCGCCGGCCAGCACCTTCAAGGCCAGCGACAGCAAGATGAAGCCCCAGGCCTGCTCGGTAAAGTGGAACAGCGAGGCCGACAAAATCAACAGCAGCAGCCAGATGATCAGCAGCTTGCGCCACTCAACCTGCGCCAGCCAATCAAAGAAATGCCACCACACGCTGACTGCGGTTTCGCCGATCTCGCGGATGATGTCGAGCAGGCTCTTGGCATTGTTGTAGCCGGCCTGGGCCAGCCGATTCTTTTTCATTCGACGTCCTTGTACGGAGTGTAGCTTTGGCGGCGCTTGCCAATCACGAAGGCTCCCACGGCCAGCTTGATCAGCAAGAATACCGCGAACAGCACCAGTGCCAGCGGCAGGATCGAACAAATAAACGCCAGCACCAGCGCTGCACCCAACAGCGCCTGCGGCGACATGCGGCCGATCAGGCCGACGCCAAAGCGCAGCGTGCGCATGAAGGCTTCGAAGATTTCGTTGAACAGGGAGGTGACTTTATCCATCTGGCTTCTCCTTTAATGAGTGTTGCGATGGAGCCACTTTAGCAAGCGCCTGCTTGAGACGGCAGCGAAATCCGATCAACTGCAATTTTGCGGGTATAGCCGGTTAGCGCGCCGGATGAATGGCGGCTTCCCAATCCTTGCGCAGCAGGCCGTAGATCACGCTGTCGGAAATCTCGCCGCCGACGAACCAGCGCTCGCGCAGCAAGCCTTCTCGCTGGAAGTGCAAGCCTTCCAGGATGCGCTCGGAGGCAATGTTGTCGGGATGGATATCGGCCTCGATGCGGTGCAGTTCCAGCGCACCGAAACCGTGGGCGATCAGCGCCGGCAAGGCTTCCTGCATGTAGCGCTGGCCCCAGTGCGGACGCGCCAGCATGTAGCCGACCTGGCAGCGGTGGTTGCGGCGGTCGAAATCGTACAGGGTGACGGTGCCGATCAGTTCGCCGTCCGGCAACACCATGGCCAGCCGCAGCGCCGTGCCGTCGCGGTAGGCCTTGAGCGTTTGCTCGATGTTGTCGGCAGCCTGCGCCAGGTGCAGCCACGGCGTGCTGCTCCAGTAGCGCAGCGCCTCGGGATCGGAGAACAGGTGGAACAGGGCGGCCGCGTCGCCAGGCTCGACAAAACGCAACTTCAGGCGCGGAGTAATTAGTTCGAACGCTGAAAAAATATTCATAAAATTTGGAAACTAGTGATATACTTAAGGCAATTATATTTCCTATTTGTTATCTTGCCGAGGATTCCCATGACGCGTACTGTTGCTCTGACTGCCCTGATGCTGGCTGGTTCCGTCCAAGCCGCTGCCCCTGCACCATTGACTGCAAAGCAGATGTTGCAGCAATTTAACGTCGTTGTCACTGGTAGTTCCACCTCCACCTCCCACGTCCAGGGCCGTGCCTTCATCGGCGGGACTGCCAATGGCGGTGAATACATGCAGCTCAGCGCTGGCGTACCGGCATCGAATTATGCCGGTTTGACCGTCGGCGGCAGCGCGGACAATATCAAGGTCGATAACAAGGGCGGTGCGGTCATTGGCGGCAGCCTCACTGCCAACAACACCACCATCAATGGCGACGCCTATGTTGGCGGCTCGTCCACCAACGCGCATTACACCAACGGCGACGTCTGGATCAACGGCGCGGCCGATAACGTGCAGTTCGGCGGCCTGATCCACGCTGCCAGCTACAACAACATCAACCTCAACGGCAAAATCCTGAATGCGCCGACCAGCACCATGCAAAGCACGCTGGCCGCGTCGACCTCGACCGATTTCTCGTCGGTGTTGAAGGGCCTGTCCAGCCAGCTGGCTGCCTTGAAGAACAGCAACGGCGCCAGCGTCGCGTTCGCCAAGCAAGACAAGGACGTGACCTTCAACTTCACCGGTACCGGCAGCGTGGCCGTGTTTGACCTGACCGAATACGACACCCGGATTTTTACGGGCTCCCTGGTCGATTTCCACTTCAATCTGGGTAGCGCCACCACGGTCATCTTTAATACCGATAACACCACGCTGAACCTGAACGCCAACTTCAACAACGGTTCGAACCTGGGCAGCAAACTGATCTGGAACTTCACCGGGGAGAATACCGCTGTCACTATCGGCAACACCATGGCCGGCCAGGTGCTGGTGGCCGATGGCTCGTTCCGCAACAACAACGGCAACGTGGATGGCGGTGTGTACGCCAAGACGCTGTACCAGTACGGCGAAATCCACCAGCAAACCTTCACCGGCACCCTGCCGGCCGTGCCGGAGCCGGGCACCTACGCCATGTTGCTGGCCGGCCTGGGCCTGATGGGCTTCATGAAGCGCCGTTTCCGTGCGTAAATTGTTTTAAAGAAAGCTTCCACTGTGATATCCTGTGAGAAATTAAAGTTTCTCACAGGGAAAATCACATGGCCGCTGCTCTCAAGACCGCTGTTTCTGCTGTTGCTTTGACGTTTGCCGCGCTGGGCTCGGCCCAAGCTGCCGTTCTGGACTTGAGCTCGCTGATGGGCGGCGCCAATGTGTTTTCCTTCGGTAACTTCAGCGCACCAAGCGCGGACGTCGAAGGCTCCATCGTTGCCGCAGGCAATGTCTCCCTGAGTTCCTACACCGTCAACCAGAAGAACAAGGACGCCTACGGCCACTACGCGCTGATCGCGGGCGGCAGCCTGAATTTCAAGGGCGGCGACATCCTGAACGGCGACACCTATGCCGGTAAAGGCAGCACCATCTCCAACGCGACCACTGCTTCCAAGGTACAAAGCGGCAAGTCGCCGGTCGACTTTGCGGCGACCGAGAGCAAGCTGACTCAGACTTCCAAGTCGCTGGACAAACTTGCCACCACCGCCAAGGCCGAGGAAAAGTGGGGCGGCGTCTACATCACCGGTAGCAAGAAGGCGGTTGAAATCATCGACCTCAACGCCAGCTCGCTGCAGAAAAGCACTTATTTCGATATCTCAGGCATGGCCAAGGGCGCCACGCTGATCGTCAATGTCAGCGGCAACTCGGCCTTGTTCCAGGGCGGCTACCAGGCGTTTGACGGCTACAACGTGCTGTTCAACTTTGCCGACGCCACCTCGCTCAAGATCAACACCGGCGCCAACGTCAGCATCCTCGCGCCGAACGCGGTGGTTAGCGGCGGGCAGGGCGTCATCAACGGCAACGTGATCGTGGATGCGTGGGCCTCGCAAGTACAGATCAACGCCACCAACTTCTTCAAGTCCACCAACGTGCAAGGCTTTACCAGCCCAGTGCCGGAACCGGAAACCTACGCCATGCTGCTGGCCGGCCTGGGCGTGATCGGCTTTATGGCGCGCCGCCGCAAGACTGCACGCTGATCGCCGCCAGCACCATATCGACGATGACCTTCTCGGCATCGTCGAAGTCTTTTTTAGTCAGCTGTTTGCGGTTCAGCACCAGTGCCATTTGGGCCGAGAAGTCGGCATAAGACTGCGTCATCGCCCAAATCGCAAACAGCAGATGCGTCGCATTGACCGGCGCGATTTTCCCCGCGCTGATCCACTGTTCAAACACCTCGATATCCTTGCGTACCAGCGGCACCACGCGGCTTTGTATCTGGCCGCCGTATAGCGGCGCGCCGCTGATCACTTCCATCGCATACACGCGCGAGGCCCACGGATTCTCGCGCGAGAATTTCAGCTTGGCTTGCACGTAGGTGCGCAGCACTTCGCGCGGATCTTGATCGACTGCCGCGAGGCTTTCCATGCGCGCCAGCCATTCGTCCAATACTTCGTCCAGCACGCGCTGATACAAGGCCTGCTTGGTGGGGAAGTAGTACATCAGGTTCTGCTTCGACAGGCCGGCATTCTCCGCCACGGTGGCGATGGATGTGCCCTCGTAGCCGCATTCGGCAAACACGCGCACCGCTTCGGCGGTGATTTCGGCTTCGAGCTTGTCGCGGTTGAGCAGGCGGCGATTGATTTTTACTGTCGGCATATGCGCCTCAAGAAGGTTTGCAGTTGCGGGTGGTCTGCGTAGGCTACGTTGAAGCGGAACCAGATCGATTCCGGCGCGCGCAGCATGAAGAAGTCGCACGGCGAGAGCAGGATGCCATGCTTCAGCGCCTGGTCAGCGATGATTTTTCCGTTCCATTCGGCGGTTGGTGCGTCGTGCCAGCCGGCGCTGACGAACATGCCGCCGCGCGGGCGCGCCAGCAAGGTCATGCCGACGTCGCGCAGGCTGGCCATGGCGCGTTCGCGGCCGGCGTCCAGCTGTGTCACCAGCTTGTCCACCATGCGTCTGTAAGGGCGGGCGGTGATGGCGTGGTAGACGGCGCGTTCGTTGATCTCGGAGGTGGTGAGGCCGGCCAGCATTTTCACGCGCAGCAGTTCGGGAATCAACGAAGACGAGGCGCTGATTGAGCCGACGCGTAGCACCGGCGACAGCGTCTTGGAAAAACTGCCAACGCGGATCACGCGTCTTAAACCATCCATGGCCGCCAGCGAAGCTTCGCCGCGTGGCGCCAGTTCGCGGTAGATGTCGTCCTCCACCAGCCAAAAGTCGAACTGCTCGGCCAAGGCCAGCAAGCGATGCGCCTGCGCCACGCTGAGCGAGGTGCCGAGCGGGTTTTGCAGCACAGTGTTGACGAACATGAGCTTCGGCTGCATCTGGGCCGCCTGCTGCGCTAGCGCGTCCAGATCCAGCCCATTCTCGCCGCGCGGAATGCCGACAGCTATACAGCCATGGTGTCGTATCAGCGACAGCAAATTGCTGTAGCCGGGATCTTCTACGAATATGGTGTCGCCAGGTTTGGTCAGCGTTCTTAGTACCAGATCGAAAGCGTGAGTCGCGCCGTGCGTCAGCAGAATTTGCTCCGCCTCCACCGGGAATAACTCATCGCTGAGCGTAGCCGCCATCTGCTGGCGCAAAGTAGGGAAACCGAGCGGATGGCCGTAGCCGCGCAAGCGGTTGGCCGGGATGCGCATCGCCTGGCGTACCGCGTCGAGAATGGTGTCCTCGCCATACCACTCAGGCGGCAGCCAGCCTGCACCCACCGCCAGCGCCTCCGACACGCCGGAGTACAGCTCGGGCGTCAGCGCATCGATGGCATTTGGCGTGGCCTGCATTGCCGCCGGCAGCAAGGTGGCCGGTAAATCCTGCCGCGCCACAAAATAGCCGGAACCGCGGCGCGAGGACAACAGTCCAAGCGTGACCAGCCGGTCATAGGCCTCCACAACTGTAAAGGTACTGACGCCATTACACTTCGCAAACTGTCGCACTGAAGGCATTTTGGTGCCGATGTGCAACTCCCGGCGCGCGATCATGCTGCTGATCGCGGCAACGATCTGCTCTACCAGGCTGCCTTTCTGCCTGCGCTCAATCGCAACGCAGGGCCAACTTCCTTCTTCCATCCTCAACTCCAAAACTGTAGTGTTTTTGCTGCCAGTACGGTTGGACAGTTTGATGAAATGTGTATCTGTGCCATAGTTGTCCTGCTGTCTATTATTGCATCATCATTTTGCCAACTGGTAAATTTTTTTACGGTCTGTCAAAAAAATCCGAAAGCAGTTGTTTCATAGGAGATGTGCATGAACGAGTCCCGACCAGAATCGATGGCGTCCTTCTGGATGCCATTCACGAACAACCGCGATTTCAAGCAGCATCCACGCCTGCTGGTGTCGGCGGAGGGCATGTACTACAAGGACGTCGACGGCCGCAGCATCCTGGACGGCACGGCGGGCTTGTGGTGCGTACCGTGCGGCCACGCGCAGCCGAAGATCGTCGCCGCCGTGCGCGAGATGGTCGGCCAGCTCGATTTCGCGCCGACCTTCCAGATGGGCCACCCGGCTGCTTTCGACCTCGCTGAAAAGCTGATGGAGTACACCAACCATCGCTACGGCCACGTGTTCTACACCAACTCCGGCTCCGAGGCGGTGGACACGGCGCTGAAGATCGCGCTGGCGTATCATAAGGCGCGCGGTGAAGCGAGCCGCACACGCTTGATCGGCCGTGAGCGCGGCTACCACGGCGTGGGCTTCGGCGGCATCTCGGTCGGCGGCATCGCCGGCAACCGTAAGCCGTATGGCGTGATGCTGCCCGGCGTCGATCACCTGCCTCACACGCATAACCTCGAAAAGAACGCCTACACGCGCGGCGAGCCGGAACATGGCGCCAACCTTGCCGATGAACTGGAACGCATCGTTGCGCTGCATGACGCATCGACCATCGCAGCGGTGATCGTGGAGCCGGTGGCTGGTTCCACCGGCGTGCTGATTCCACCCAAGGGTTACCTCAAGCGCCTGCGCGAGCTGTGCACCAAGCATGGCATCCTGCTGATCTTCGATGAAGTGATTACGGGCTTCGGCCGTTTGACCACGCCCTTCGCCGGCGATTACTTCGACGTTGAGCCGGACATGATGACCACCGCCAAAGGCCTCACCAACGGCACCATTCCGATGGGCGCTGTGTTCAGCAAAAAGCACATCCACGACGCCTTCATGGATGCACCGGCCGGCATTGAACTGTTCCACGGTTACACCTACTCGGGTCACCCGGTGGCTTGCGCGGCATCGCTGGCGACACTGGAAGTGTTCAAGGAACAGAACATCCTCGAACACGCAGCCGGCATGGCCGAGTACTGGGCCGACGCCGTGCATTCGCTGAAAGGCCTGCCGCACGTTATCGACATCCGCACCATCGGTTTGATCGCCGGTATCGAGCTGGCGCCGATTCCGGGTAAGCCGGGCGTGCGCGCCTTCACCGCCTTCAAGAAAGCCTTTGAAGACGGCGTCCTGATTCGCACTACCGGCGACATCATCGCGCTGTCGCCGCCGCTGGTACTGGAGAAAAAACATATCGACGAACTGTTCGGAAAGCTGAGGGAAGTACTTAAAAACCTGGAATGAGGAGAACTACCATGCTGGTCGGCGTCCCAAAAGAGATTAAGAACCAGGAGTCCCGCGTTGGCCTTACCCCGGCCAGCGTCAAGGAACTCGTTTTGCGTGGTCATCAAGTACTGGTACAGAAAAACGCTGGCGCGGCCATCGGCCTCGCGGATGCGATGTACGAAGCATCCGGCGCCAGCATCGTCGAAGACGCAGATGAAATTTTCGCCCGCGCCGAGATGATCGTGAAAGTGAAAGAACCGCAGCCGCAGGAATGCGCGATGCTGCGACAAGGGCAGATTCTGTACACCTATCTGCACCTTGCGCCGGATCCTGAGCAGACCAAGGCTCTCGTGAAATCCGGCGCGGTCTGCATCGCATATGAAACCATCACCGGCGCGAACGGCGGCTTGCCGCTGCTGGCGCCGATGAGCGAGGTGGCGGGGCGCATGTCGATCCAGGCTGGCGCTGCACACCTGGAGAAATCCAAGGGCGGCATGGGCTTGCTGCTGGGCGGCGTGCCGGGCGTGGCGCCGGGCCATATCGCGATTATCGGCGCCGGCGTGGTCGGCACCAACGCTTTGCAGATGGCGGTCGGCATCGGCGCGCGTGTGACGATCCTCGATAAAAATATCGACCGTCTGCGCCAACTGGATCTCGTGTATGGCAACCGCATCTCCACCATGTATTCCAACGCGCACTCGATTGAGGAAGCTGTGCTGGATGCGGACTTGGTGATCGGCGGCGTGCTGGTGCCCGGTGCGGCAGCACCCAAGCTGGTGACCAAGGCCATGATCGCGCGCATGAAGCAGGGCGCGGTGGTGGTGGACGTGGCGATCGATCAAGGCGGCTGCTTTGAAACCTCGCACGCAACCACGCATGAACAGCCGACTTACTTGGTGGACGGCGTGGTGCACTACTGCGTGGCGAATATGCCGGGCGCAGTGGCGCGCACCTCGACCTTCGCACTGAATAACGCAACGATAGGCCACGCGGTAGCGTTGGCCGATAAGGGTTGGCAGAAAGCGCTGAAAGCCAATCCGCATTTGAAGAACGGTTTGAATGTCTGCCAAGGCCACGTCACTTACGAAGCGGTGGCGCACGGTCTTGGCTATACCTATGTAGACGCGGACAGTCTTCTTGGCTGATCCTTAAAAAGAAAGAGCATCATGGATACCATCACCCATTTCATCAACGGCGTTAGCGTCGATACGCAAAGCGGCCGCCATGCAGACGTGTTCAATCCCGCATTGGGCGAACCGGTAGCCAAAGTGGCCTTGGGCACGGCGGAGGAAGTCGACGCCGCCGTGCGCGCAGCCGAGCAAGCATTTCCTGCGTGGTCGGCCACGCCGCCGCTGACGCGCGCGCGCGTGCTGTTCAAGTATCTGCAACTGTGCCAGCAGCACACCGATGAATTCGCGGCCATGATCACGCGTGAACACGGCAAGACCTTCGCCGATGCGCAGGGCGAAGTGGCGCGCGGTATTGAAATGGTGGAGTTTGCAGTCGGCATCCCGCAAATGCTGAAGGGCGAATTCACCGATCAAATCTCGCGCGGTATCGATGCATGGTCGATGCGCCAGGCGCTGGGTGTGGTGGCTGGCATTACGCCGTTTAACTTCCCGGTGATGGTGCCGATGTGGATGTTCCCGGTCGCACTCGCATGCGGCAATACCTTCGTACTCAAGCCTTCCGAACGCGATCCATCGCCATCGCTGCTGCATGCGCGCTTGCTGAAAGAAGCTGGTTTGCCGGACGGCGTTTTCAACGTCGTGCAAGGCGATAAGGTGACGGTGGATGCGCTGCTCGATCATCCAGTGGTTCAGGCAGTGAGCTTTGTCGGTTCGACGCCGATTGCGGAATACATCTACTCGCGCGGCTGCGCATCGGGCAAGCGCGTGCAGGCATTAGGCGGCGCGAAGAACCACATGGTCGTGATGCCGGATGCGGATATGGAGATGACTGTCGATGCGCTGATGGGCGCAGCCTTCGGCTCGGCTGGTGAGCGCTGCATGGCGATCTCCGTGGTCGTCGCTGTCGGCGATGCGGGCGACAAGATTGTCGACGCACTGGCAAAGCGCACCGCCGCACTGAAAGTGCGCGACGGTATGGCGAGTGATGCCGAAATGGGGCCGGTCGTTACCAGCGCAGCCAAGCAGCGCATAGAGCGCTTGATTGGCGAGGGTGTTGAGCAAGGTGCGAAACTGGTGGTCGATGGCCGCAATCACAAAGTGGCCGGGCGTGAGAACGGCTTCTTCATCGGCGGCACCTTGTTTGATCACGTCACGCCGGATATGACCATCTACAAGGAAGAGATTTTCGGCCCGGTGCTGTGCATGTTGCGCTCTCCCGATGTGGGCAGCGCGGTGGAACTGATCAACCGCAACGAGTACGGCAACGGCGTGGCGATCTACACGCGCGACGGCGGCGTGGCGCGCGAGTTCGTGCGGCAGATTCAAGTTGGCATGGTAGGCGTGAACGTGCCGCTGCCGGTGCCGATGGCGTTCAACAGTTTCGGCGGCTGGAAGCGCAGCCTGTTCGGCGACCATCACGCATATGGCCCGGAAGGTGTGCGCTTCTACACGCGTCACAAAGCAGTGATGCAGCGCTGGCCTAACACTGCTAGCGCTGGCGCAGAATTTGCATTCCCACAGATGAAATAAATAACCTGGAACCATCATGATTCTCGAATCGCTAAGCTACCTGCCGAAATCGAAGGAAGCCAATGAATCACTGGCGAAACACTTCACCGACCTTGCTCCTCCATTGAACGCGCGGCAGGCCGCGATTGAAAGTTCGCGCTGCCTGTATTGCTACGATGCGCCATGCACGCGCATCTGCCCATCGGACATTGACGTGGCGAGTTTTATCCGCAATATCCACGATGAGAATATCAATGGCGCTGCCGTCGGCATCCTGAAACAGAACATCCTCGGTGGCAGTTGCTCGCGTGTCTGCCCGACCGAAATTCTGTGCGAGGACGCCTGCGTGCGTAATCACGATGCCGAAGGCCAGCCGGTGAAAATCGGCCTGCTGCAACGCTACGCTATCGACAACATGAAGCTCGATGCGCATCCGTTTACGCGCGCTGCTGCAACCGGCAAGAAGATCGCCGTCGTCGGCGCCGGCCCCGCAGGCCTGTCGTGCGCGCACCGCCTCGCCATGCTGGGCAACGAGGTGGTGATCTACGAAGCCAAAGAAAAATCCGGCGGACTCAATGAATATGGCATCGCCAAGTACAAGCTGACTGATAACTTCGCGCAGAAGGAAGTGGAGTTCCTGCTGCAAATCGGCGGCATCACCGTCAAGCACGGTCAAACGCTGGGCGTCAATGTGCAGCTCAAGGATTTGCACGTGCAGTACGACGCGGTGTTCCTCGGACTTGGTCTCGGCGCCAGCAAGCAAATGGGCTTGACCGGCGAAGATGCACCGGGCCTGCTGGCTGCTGTCGATTACATCGCCGCGCTGCGCCAGTCGGATGATTTGAGCAAACTGCCGGTGCCATCGCGCGCCATCGTTATCGGTGCGGGTAATACCGCCATCGATATGGCGGTGCAGATCCAGCGCCTCGGCGCGGAGGAAGTCACGCTGGTGTATCGCCGCGGCTTTGAAGCGATGAGCGCGACCGAGCACGAACAGCACATCGCGAAAGAAAACCAGGTGCGCATGCGCACATGGGCGCAGCCGCAGCAAGTGCTGCTGGACGACGCAGGCCGCGTGCGCGGCATGCGCTTTGAAAAAACGGCGCTGGTGAACGGCCGCTTGTCCGGCACCGGCGAGACTTTCGAGATTGCTGCAGACGCCATCTTCAAGGCCATCGGCCAAAGCATGGACGAAACGAGCATCGGCGATCCGCTGGCGAAAACACTGAAACGCGACGGCGACAAAATCTATGTCGATGATCAGTTCCGCACAGTCCTGCCGCGCATCTACGCCGGCGGTGACTGCGTGGCGCCGGGACAGGATCTGACCGTGCAAGCGGTTCAACACGGCAAGCTGGCGGCACATGCCATCCATGCTGATATCAACGGTATGAAGGAGGCTGCATAATGGCTGACCTGAGCATAGAATTCTGCGGCATCAAGTCCATCAATCCATTCTGGTTGGCCTCCGCGCCGCCGACGGACAAGGCTTATAACGTGGTGCGCGCATTTGAGGCGGGATGGGGCGGCGTGGTGTGGAAAACGCTGGGCGAAGATCCTGCGGCCGTCAACGTGTCGTCGCGCTACTCGGCGCACTACGGCAAGAACCGCGAAGTCCTCGGTTTCAACAACATCGAGCTGATTACCGACCGTTCGCTGGAAATCAATCTGCAGGAGATTACGCAAGTGAAGAAGGACTGGCCGGATCGCGTGATCATCGTATCGCTGATGCTGCCGTGCGAAGAAAGACTGTGGGCCGACATCATGCCGAAAGTGGAAGCCACCGGTGCTGACGGCATCGAACTGAATTTCGGCTGCCCGCACGGCATGCCGGAACGCGGCATGGGCGCGGCAGTGGGGCAGGTGCCGGAGTACGTGGAGATGGTCACGCGCTGGTGCAAGCAGAATACCAAGCTGCCGGTCATCGTTAAGCTGACGCCGAACATCACCGACGTGCGCGCACCTGCACGCGCCGCAAAAGCCGGCGGTGCGGATGCGGTCTCGCTGATCAATACCATCAACTCGATTACGCATCTGGACTTGGATCAGATGGTGGCATTCCCTATTGTCGGCGGCGCCAGCACGCACGGCGGCTACTGCGGTTCTGCAGTGAAGCCGATTGCGCTCAACATGGTGGCCGAGATTGCGCGCGATCCGCAAACGGCGGGCTTGCCGATTTCCGGTATCGGCGGCATCGGCAACTGGCGCGATGCGGCAGAGTTCATCGCGCTGGGTTCTGGCTGTGTGCAAGTGTGCACGGCGGCCATGCTGCACGGCTTCCGCATCGTTGAAGAGATGAAGGATGGCCTGTCGCGCTGGATGGATCAAAAAGGCTACAAGAGCATCAGCGAATTTTCCGGCAAGGCGGTGCCCAACACCACCGACTGGAAATACCTGAACATGAACTATCAGGTGATCGCGCAGATCAATCAGGATGACTGCATCAAGTGCGGCCGCTGCTACGTGGCGTGCGAAGACACCTCGCACCAGTCGATCAACCAGCTGATCGACGCAGTCACCGGCGCGCGCACGTATGAAGTCAACAAGGAAGAATGCGTTGGGTGTAATCTGTGCGAGATCACCTGTCCGGTGCAGGGTTGCATCACGATGGTGCCGCAGGATACAGGCAAGCCATACATGAACTGGACGCAGGATCCACGCAACCCACGCGCGGAAAAGGTGGCAGAGACGGTGTGATTGAGCGCTAAAGCAACCCTAAGCCAAAGGGGTCTGACCCGTACGGGGTCAGACCCCCGGTATGCCGCAGTGCGGGGTAAAAGCAAGCTTTAAGGTACGGAACTTGCAGTGGTGTATGGATAAATCAACCCTTTGGAGAACGCCTTGAGCAATGAATCATCCGGCAGCACGCAACTCTGGAACGAAGACCTGGCTCCGACGACGGAAGCACAGCGCACGTGGCGCTGGTATCACTTCTCCGCGCTGTGGGTCGGCATGGTGATGTGCATCCCGGCCTACACCTTGTCGGCTAGCTTGATTGAAGGCGGCATGTCCGGTTACCAGGCCGTGTTGACGGTGTTCCTTGCCAACGCCATCGTGCTGCTGCCTATGCTGTTGATCGGCCATGCCGGCACCAAGTACGGCATTCCGTATGCGGTGCTGGCGCGTGCTTCTTTCGGTACGTCTGGCGCGCGCTTGCCGGCGCTGATGCGCGCGATCGTTGCTTGCGGATGGTATGGCATTCAAACCTGGTTCGGCGGCTCGATGATTTACACGCTGCTCGGTGTCATGGCCGGCGGTGACATTGGCGGCGACAAGATCGCGGGCCTGGGCATCAACGGCGGCCAGCTGCTTTGCTTCCTCGCGTTCTGGGCGATCCAGTTCTATTACATCGTGCACGGCATGGATGCGATCCGCAAACTGGAGACCTACACCGCGCCGCTGAAGATTGTGATTTGCTTCGTGCTGCTGGCATGGGTGCACAACAAGGCTGGCGGCTTTGGCGACCTGCTGTCGGCGCCATCGCAGTTTGTGGAAGGCGGTAAGAAGGCCGGCCAGTTCTGGTCTACCTTCTGGCCTTCGCTGACCGCGATGGTCGGATTCTGGGCTACGCTGGCGTTGAATATTCCTGACTTCACCCGCTTCGCTAAAACGCAGCGCGATCAAGTAATCGGTCAAACTGTCGGCCTGCCTGTGCCTATGGGTTTGCTGGCGGCGATGGCGGTGATCGTGACTTCGGCCACGGTGGTTTTGTATGGCAAAGCGATCTGGGATCCGGTCGACCTGTCCAGCCGCATGACCGGCGTGGCAGTGCTGGTGGCGCTGTTGATTCTGTTGATCGATACCGTCTCCGTTAACCTGGCCGCCAACCTGGTTGGCCCGGCTTACGACTTCTCGGCGCTGTCGCCGAAAAAAATCAGCTACAAGACCGGCGGCTACATCACCGCAGGCATCGCCATCCTGATGATGCCTTGGAAAATACTGGAATCCACGCAGGGCTACATCTTCACTTGGCTGATCGGCTATTCGGCGTTGCTCGGCCCTATCGCCGGCGTGCTGATTGTGGACTACTACCTCGTGCGCAAAACCGAATTGAACGTGGCCGATCTGTATCGCGAAGACGGCCAGTATTCGTACGGCAAGGGATGGAATATGGCGGCGCTGGCGGCTTTCGTGATCGGCGTGCTGCCGAATATTCCGGGCTTCCTGAATGCGGCATTCCCGGCATCCTTCCCGGACGTTTCGGAAACGTTTAAAACGATTTATACCTATGCATGGTTTGTTGGTATCGCCATTTCGGCGGTGGTGTATGGGGTTATGATGAAAGGGAAGACCGTGCCCGCCGTGCGCGCGCCGGCCCACCCGTAAGGAGAAGCTTATGAAGACAATCATCCGTGGCGGCACCGTTGTCAATGCCGATCGTGCCTTTCGTGCCGACGTGCTGTGCGACGGCGACAAGATCGTCGCAGTCGGGGAGAGCCTCGACGTGCCAGCCGGCGCCAAGGTGATCGACGCCGGTGGCCAGTACGTCATGCCGGGCGGGATCGATCCACACACGCACATGAACCTACCGTTTATGGGCACGGTGACGCAGGATGATTTCTACACCGGCACCGCCGCAGGGCTGGCCGGTGGCACCACTACCATTATCGATTTCGTGATTCCGGCGCCGAAGCAGAATTTGATCGAGGCCTATCACCAGTGGCGCGAGTGGGCCAAGAAGTCCGCCGGCGACTACACCTTCCATGTAGCGATTACGTGGTGGGACGATAGCGTGCACCGCGATATGGAAATCCTCGTGAAGGATCACGGCGTCAATAGCTTCAAGCACTTCATGGCGTACAAGAACGCCATCATGGCCGATGATGAAACGCTGGTGAAAAGCTTCCGCCGCTGCCTTGAACTGGGCGCGATGCCGACCGTGCACGCGGAGAACGGCGAGCTGGTTTATCAGCTGCAGCAGGATTTGCTTAAGCGCGGTTTGACCGGGCCTAGTTCGCATCCGTTGTCGCGTCCACCGGAAGTGGAAGCGGAAGCAGCCAACCGCGCCATTGCGATTGCCAACGTGTTGAATACGCCGGTGTACATCGTGCACGTCTCTTGCGAAGAATCGCTGGAAGCCATCACCCGCGCTCGCGCGCACGGCCAGCGCGTGTACGGCGAGGCTTTGGCCGGCCACTTGATCATCGACGATAGCGTGTATCAAAGCGATGACCTGGAATTCGCAGCGGGCCACGTGATGAGCCCTCCGTTCCGCAGCAAACATCATCAGAAGGCCTTATGGCAAGGGCTGCAAGGCGGGAATCTGCATACGACAGCCACCGACCACTGCACCTTCTGCGCCGAGCAGAAAGCAGCGGGCAAGGATGATTTCACCAAGATTCCAAACGGCTGCGGCGGTGTGGAAGACCGCATGTCGGTGATTTGGGATGCAGGCGTGAATACCGGTTTGCTCACGCCGTCGGAGTTCGTCAAAGTCACATCGACCAACACGGCGCAAATTTTCAACATCTATCCGCGCAAGGGCGTGATTGCGCCGGGTGCGGACGCGGACGTGGTGGTGTGGGATCCAGAGGGCACGCGCACCATCTCCGCACTGACGCAGTTCGCCAAGGGCGGCTTCAATGTCTTCGAAGGCCGCACCGTGCGCGGTATCCCTAGCACCACGCTCGCTGCCGGTAACGTCGTGTTCCATCGCGGCGTGCTGATGGCGCAAGAAGGCGCTGGCCGCTATATCAATCGCCCGGCGTTCAAAGCAACGTCGGCGCGTTAAGGAGCTTCACATGAAAATTAATGGTGACCGCCTGTGGGCATCGCTGATGGAATTGGCCAAGATCGGCGCAACGGAGAAGGGCGGCGTCAAGCGCCTGGCGCTGACGGATCTCGATAAGCAAGGCCGCGACCTGGTGGTCGGCTGGGCCAAGGAGGCGGGCCTGTCGATTACCATCGACCAAATCGGCAATGTCTTCATGCGCCGCGACGGCACGAACAACGCGCTGCCGCCGGTGATGACCGGAAGCCATATCGACACGCAGCCAACCGGCGGCAAATTCGACGGCAACTACGGCGTGCTGGCCGGGCTGGAAGTGGTGCGCACGCTGAACGATCTCAAAATCAAAACCGAGGCGCCGATTGAAGTCGCCTTCTGGACGAACGAGGAAGGCTCACGCTTTGTGCCGGTGATGATGGGCTCCGGTGTGTTCTGTGGCGCGTTCTCCTTGGAGACCGCCTACGCGGCCCGCGATGTCGACGGCAAGTCGGTCGGCGAAGAACTGGAACGCATCGGCTACAAAGGGCCGCAGGTGCCGGGCGACCATCCGATTGGCGCCTACTTCGAAACGCACATCGAGCAAGGCCCGGTGCTGGAAGACGCCGACAAAGTAATCGGCGTGGTGCCTGCCGTGATGGGCCTCTCGTGGTACGACTGCGTGGTCACCGGCATGGAAGCGCATGCCGGCCCAACGCCGATGGGATTGCGCAAGGACGCGCTGCAAGTCTCCACCCGCATCATGCAGGAGGTGGTGGCCATCGCCAATCGCTATCCGCCTTACGGACGCGGCACGGTCGGCATGGTACAAGTGTTCCCGAACAGCCGCAACGTGATTCCTGGCGAAGTCAAATTCAGCATCGACCTGCGCAACGTGAACGATGAACTGCTCAACACCATGCACGAAGAGATGCTGGCCTTCATCGACAAGACCCGCAGCGAAACCGGCTTGAAGATTTCGATCGAGCGCGTGTCCTACTACCCGCCATGCCCGTTCCATCCTGAGTGCGTGGACGCGGTACGCAATGCCACCGCCAAACTGGGATACTCGACCATGGACGTAGTCTCCGGCGCTGGCCACGATGCCATCTACGCTGCGCGCTTGGCACCGGCCGGCATGATTTTCGTGCCATGCAAGGACGGCATCAGCCACAACGAAATCGAAGACGCCAAGGCCGAACACCTTGAAGCGGGATGCAACGTCCTGCTGCACGCCATGCTGGAGCGCGCGCGCATCGTTTGACCGGCGCGGGGACGGCGTGCATACTCTGCGGATGCACACCGATCCCCAACAGGCCTATCTCGAAGCGAATCATCTCATGGCCGCCGGCGATTACGCCGGTGCCGAGGCGTGCTATTTGCAAGCCTTGGCTTTGCAACCATGGCACGCTGCGGCGCGGGCGAATCTCGGTTATCTGAAAGAACAGCAGGGCGCTGCTGCGGAAGCGGAGTTCCATTATCGGCAGGCGATTGCGCTAATGCCCGATCACGCGCAGCTGCAGCAGAATCTCGGTGCGCTGCTGTTGAAGGAAAAGCGCTTTGCCGAATCGGAGGAGGCGATGCGCGCGGCGGTGGCATTGGCGCCGGATTCGGGGTCGGCATGGAATCAGCTTGGTGTGCTGCTGGTCTGTACGCATCGCGAACCGGAAGGGGAGGCTTGTTATCGGCAGGCTTTGGCGCTCGAACCGCACCATGCGCGAACGCAGTTCAATCTCAGTTATCTCTTGCTGCGGCAGGCGCGCTTTGAGGAAGGCTGGCGCATGCTGGAGGCGCGCTGGCAGTTCGATCAGTTTCCGCTGTCGTTTGATTGTCCGTTCTGGGAGGGCGAGCCGCTGGCCGGCAAGTCCATCGTGATTGGACTGGAGGCTGGGCATGGCGATATGATTCATTTCTGCCGCTATGCGCCGATGTTGAAGGCGCGCGGTGCGACGGTATCGGTAGTGTGCCATCCGGCTTTGCAGCGCTTGTTCGCTACATTGGATGGTGTCGATCGTGTGTCCGCGCTTGGCGAAGCGCTGCCGGGCGGCTGGGATTATTGGACGCGGCCTATGCGCTTGCCGGGAATATTCGGCACCGAGATGGCGTCGATTCCTGCGGCTATGCCGTACCTGCACGCGCAGCCGGAACTTGTGGCGCACTGGCGCGAGGTGCTGCCGCAGCAGGGCTTGCGCGTTGGCCTGGCATGGCGGGGCAATAGCAATTTTGAGAATGATGCCGACCGCTCGCTGCCATCATTAATGACGCTCTCACCGCTGGCTGTGGCGCAAGTGCATTTCGTCAGCCTGCAAAAGGGTGCGGGCGAGGCGCAGGCTTTGCTGCCTCCGGCGGGCATGGAGCTGTATCCGCTAGGCTCGCAGCTTGCCGACTTTGCCGACACCGCCGCCGTTATTGCCAATCTCGATCTGGTGATTAGCGTGGATACGGCGGTGGCGCATCTGGCCGGCGCGCTAGGCAAGCCTTGCTGGCTGCTGCTGCCCGACTATCGCTGCGACTGGCGCTGGATGAAAGACCGCGATGACACGCCGTGGTATCCATCCATGCGCCTGTTCCGCCAGCCGCGCGATGGCGGCTGGGCACCGGTCATTGCGCAAGTGTCTGCGGAACTGGTCAAACTTGGAAGTAGTGCGGTAGCGCCAGATCCTCAATAAGCCCCAAGCCTTGCGGCTTCCATCCCAGCTGCTGCTGCGTGAGCGCGCTGGAACATGGGCAGTCGGTGCCGAAGAAGCGCGAGAGAAAACCGAAGTGCTCCGCCGCTTCTTCCGCCGAGATGCTGACCACCGGCAGATTCAAACCCTTGCCGATGGCCTCCGCAATCTCCCGCGTTGGAATCGCCTGATCATCAATCGCGTGATAACGGCCACCGGGGGCGCCTAGCTCCAACGCCAGCCGATACAAGCGCGCCGCATCAAGACGATGCACGGCAGGCCAGCGATTCTCGCCATCGCCAATGTAAGCCGCCACGCCCTTGTCGCGCGCAATACCGATTAAGCGCGGCACGAAACCATAGTCGCCCTCACCATGCACAGAAGGCGGCAAACGCAGCACCGCCGAACGCACGCCGCGCGCGGCCAATGCCAGCGTTGATTCTTCCGACGCTACCCGATGCCGTGCCTTGGCCTGCGGATCCGGCATATCATGCTCAATGCCGATATGACCGGGCCGTAGATGCGCACTAGCCGACGTAATAATCAACGGCTTGCCGGTGCCGGCCAGTGCCTCGCCCATCGCCTCAATCGCCAGGCGATCCGTCTCGCCAGCCGCATTGAAGTCCCTAAAGTCGTGAATGAAGGCGGTATGAATCACGCCGTCGCATTTGCGTGCACCAGCCGCCATGCTCTCCACATCCGACAACTCGCCGCGATGCACGTCGACGCCGCGGCTAGCCAATAACGCCGCGCCATCATCGGTGCGCGCCAGTCCCAATACCTCGTGACCAGCGGCCCACAATTCCTCAATCACCGCCGAACCAACAAAGCCCGTTGCTCCCGTTACGAATACTCGCATACACATCTCCTTGTTTAGATGGGAGCATGATAGGGCGCGGCGCTCAGACGATCCATGCTATAGAATCCGTATTTTCTTTGCGATCGTCCGAAAATCATGGATCCCTTATCAGATGTGCTATCCCTGCTCAAACCGCGCAGCTACATGGCCGGCGGCTTTGACGCGGGCGGCGACTGGTCGCTGCAGTTCCCGCAGCACGAAGGCATCAAGTGTTACGCCATCGTCACCGGCCAGTGCTGGCTGGCGGTAGAAGGCGTGGCTGAACCGGTGCTGCTGAAAGCCGGCGACTGTTTCTTGCTGCCGCGCGGACTACCGTTTCGTCTCACCAGCGACTTGTCGTTGCCACCGCAAGATGCGCGGGAACTGCTGCGCCGACGGCGTGCAGCCGGCACCGGCGTAGGTCTCATCAACGAAGGCGGGGAATGCTTTTTGGTCGGCGGGCATTTCGTATTCAATGGCCGGCACACCAGCATCTTGCTGGAGGCGCTGCCGCCCGTCTCGCACGTGCACAAGGAGGCAGACCGCGAAGCGCTGCGCTGGTCGCTGGAAAAACTGGTGCAGGAATTGATCGAACGGCGTCCCGGTTGCGAGCTGGTAGCGCAGCACATGGCGCACATGATGCTGGTGCAGGCTTTGCGGCTGGTGCTGGCGCAGGAAGAGAATGACGGTGTAGGCTGGCTGTATGCGCTGGCCGATCCGCAAATCGGCAACGCCATCGGTGCGTTGCACAGCGAGCCGGCGCAGCGCTGGACGCTGGAAAGCCTGGCCCAGCATATCGGCATGTCGCGCTCCACGCTGGCGCTCAAGTTCAAACAAACCGTGGGCGCGTCGCCGATGGAGTACTTAACGCGCTGGCGCATGCTGCTGGCGGGCGACCGGCTGGTGCATACCAGCCAGCCGGTATCCGCGATTGCGCAATCGCTGGGCTATGAATCGGATAGCGCCTTCAGCACCGCCTTCAAGCGCGTGATGGGCTGCTCACCGCGCCAGTACGTGCGCGATCAGGCTTGATAAGAACGCAGGAAGTCCAGCAGCACGCGGGCGGCGATGTCGGCGTCGTCGGCGGTCATGGTCTCGAGCGGATTGTGGCTGATGCCGCCGTTGCCGCAGCGCGTGAACAGCATGGCGACGTCGGTGACGGCGGCCATGGCCATCGCATCGTGACCGGCGCCGGAGAGCAGATCGAAACGCGGCAGGCCTGCGCGTTCAATCGCATCGCCAAACTGCTGCATCAGGCGCGGCGCGCATGGCGCGGCTTTGGCGTCGACGATTTGCTGCACGCTGTATTCAACCTGGCGGCGCGCGCAGATGGCGGCGATGCCTTCCAATACCTCCTTCACTGCGGCGAGGCGCACCGCATCATCGGCCGCGCGAATGTCGAGCGACAGTTTGCATGCGCCCGGAATCACGTTGACCGAACCGCCCGGTACTTGCAACTGGCCGACGGTGCCGACCAGCGATTCAGCTTGCGCGCAGCGCTGTTCGACCAGCAGCACGATTTCTGCGGCAGCGGCGGCAGCGTCTTTACGCATGGTCATCGGCGTGGTGCCGGCGTGGCTGGCAAGGCCTGTCAAGTCAACCAGATAGCGCGAACTGCCGGCAATCGCCGTGACCACGCCCAAGGCGAGGTCGCGCTCCAGCAGCACCGGGCCTTGTTCGATATGGACTTCCACGAAGCCCAGCAGGTCAGCCGGATTGCGGGCGATGGCAGGAATGCGCGCCACGTCATGGCCGGCGGCCAGCAAGGCGTCGCGCATGCTGACGCCATCGGCGTCGGTTTGATCCAGCAGCGACAAGTCAAAGCGGCCGGTGATGGCGGTGCTGCCGAGGAAAGTGCTCTTGAAACGCACGCCTTCTTCTTCCGCGAAGGCGACGATCTCGAAATTAAACGGCAGCTTCTCGCCGCGCCGATGCAGGTGGCGCACCAGCGCAATCGGCAGCAGGATGCCGAGACGCCCGTCATACTTGCCACCGTTGCGCACAGTGTCGTAGTGCGAACCGGTCATCAGCGTCTTTGCGTTTGGCGCGTCGGAGCGATAGACGCCAGCCACGTTGCCGACTGCGTCGATATGCGCGTCCATGCCTGCTGCGCGCATCCACTCCAATATCTGTGCTGCGGTTTGGCGGTGAGCGGGCGTCATGTAGGCGCAGGTGAGGGAGCCTTCGGCATCGTCGCTCCACGCGGCCAGTTCCTCGCTCCACTGCATGATGGCCGGGCCGAACTCTAGCTGCACCGACAGCAGATCGTTGAGACGAATCTCGGCGATGCGTTTAATCTGGCGCAGGCACTCCGCAATTTCATCGGCGCGCTGATTCTTCAAACGGCGTGTAAAGGTGGCGATGATGCTTTGGCGCGTCAGACCTTGTCCGGTCGGGCCTTTCACCGCGAGGATGAAAGGGAAACCAAACTTCGCGTTGTAGTCCGCATTCAGCTGGTGCAGCACCGCGAATTCCTCCGCACTGCACAGGTGCAGGCCGGACTTGGCTTGTTCGCTGGTCGATTCAGCGGTGAGCTGGCCGGCGACGGCCGCTTTGCCTGCCAGTTCAGGGTGGGCGCGGATCAGGCCCAGTTGCTCATCGAGCGAAGCGGCGCTGACCACGGACTGCAAGGCCAGCTTCAGCGCGGTCTCGTTGGCGAACGGACGCTGGGCAGCGGCGCGTTCCGGTATCCACGGCGAGTGCTCGTAGATGCCGCGCAGGCGGTCGATGAAGGTGGCGGTGTCGCAGCTATTCAGTTCGGAGAGTGTGGTCATCATGGCTCACATCATAACGTGCTACCGCCGCCGCGATATATGCGGTATGGCTTAAGCTTTATAAGACTGCGCTTACTTTTGCGACAGCGCCTTGGCCGCTGCGGCCACTTGCTCGCGCAACCACTTGTGTTCCGGCGCCTGGTGCACGCGCTCGTGCCACAGCTGGTAGAAGCGCATCGCCGGGAATTTCACCGGCACGGTGTACGTCTTCAGCGGCATCAGCTTTTCGTAGTGGCGCACGAACTGGCTGCCGGTGGTCAGCACAAGGTCGGTCTGCGCCAGCATATTGGGGATCAGGCCGAAGTAGGCCGATTCCACCATCACGTTGCGCTGCAAGCCTTGGCGTTCCAGGTAGTCGTCAATCACGCCGTGGTAGCCGGGCAGGATCTGCGTTGGCGCCACGTGCGGCAGGGTGAGGTAATCGTCCAGCGTCATCTTGTCGCTGGCGGTGCGCAGCGCGTACGGACAGTCGGCGCGCATCACGCAGATGATGGGATCTTCGAACAGCTTGGACATGTGCAGGTGCTCGGGCGGTTCGTCCCAGTTGGCGATGACCAGATCCATATCGCCGTCCGACAGCAAGCGCACATAGTCCACGCCGGGCCCCAGACCATGGATTTTCACACGGCTGTTGGGCGATCCGCGCCGCAGCAGCGCGACAAGATTCGGCAGGAATTGGCTGTCGAGATAATCCGGCGCGGCCACGTGAAACGTGCGCGCTTCTTCCTGTGGCACGAAAGGTGCCTTCTTGAGGAACAGGTTCTCGGTTTCGTCCAAAATGCGCTTTGCTGGTGCAAGCAGGCTCTCGCCGTGCTGGGTCGGCACCATGCCGCGCGCGCCGCGCACCAATAGCGGATCGCCGGTCAGCTCGCGCAGCTTGCGCAAGGATGCCGAGATCGAGGGCTGCGGTTGATTCAACTTGAGGGCGACGCGGGAGACGTTTTTCTCGACCAGCAGCAGGTAGAGAATACGGATCAGGTGAAGGTCCAAGTGTTGCGGCAAAGCGGACATGAGCAGGCTAACGTTATACGGGAATGAATATGTCTAATATACTCTAATGTTCATGTAGCAGGAATCAAATCCGTTTATCTTCTGTAAATTAGCCACATCTTTGACCCGATAAAAATACATGGAATACCTGATCCCGTACGGCCTTGAGTGGGCCAATCTTCTCGTGCGCTGGCTGCATATCATCACCGGCATCGCGTGGATAGGCGCTTCGTTCTACTTTGTGTGGCTGGACAATTCGATCCGTCCACCGGCGCCGGGATCGGAGCTGGCGAAGAAGGGCGTGTCGGGCGAGCTGTGGGCGGTGCATGGCGGTGGTTTCTACAACCCGCAAAAATACCTGGTCGCACCGGCCGAACTGCCGAAGGAATTACACTGGTTTAAGTGGGAGGCTTATTCCACTTGGCTGTCCGGGATTGCGCTGCTGACCATCGCTTACTACTTCAACGCGCAAGCGATGATGATCGATAAATCGGTGGCGGATCTCACTAGTCTGCAAGCGGTGGGCATCGGCATCGGCACGCTGGTCATCGGCTGGACTGTGTACGACTTGCTGTGCCGCTCCCCGCTGGGCAAGCACGATGCAGCCTTCGGCGTGGTGATCTTCGCGCTGATTACCGCTGCTGCTTATGGACTGACGCATGTGCTGAGCGGCCGCGCGGCTTACATTCATATCGGTGCGCTGATCGGCACCATCATGGTCGGCAATGTGCTGATGCTGATTATTCCGGGCCAGCGCAAAATGGTGGAGGCGATGTCGGCCGGCCGCATGCCCGATCCTGTGCACGGCCAGAAGGCCAAGCAGCGCAGCGTCCACAATAACTACTTCACGCTGCCGGTGCTGTTCATCATGATCAGCAACCACTACGCGATGACCTACCGTCACGATCACGCCTGGCTGGTGCTGGCGTTTATCATGGCGGCCGGCGTTGTCATTCGCCACTTCTTCAACCTGCGCCACAAGGGCCGTGTTGAATGGCGCTATCCGGCGATAGGCGTCGCGCTGCTGGCCGCTGTGGCGGTGGCGATTGCGCCGCCTAAGCCTGCGCCGGTAGTGGCAGCTGCCGATCCGGCGGCGGAATTCGCCAAGGTGAAAACGGTGATCGATGCGCGCTGCCTGTCGTGCCACGCGGCCCATCCAACGCAGCCGGGCTTCGCGGCCGCGCCGCTGGGCGTCGCTTTCGACAGCGCCGAACAAATTCACCAGAACGCAGAAAAAATCTACAAGCAGGTGGTGCAGACCAAGGCCATGCCGCTGGCTAACCTGACCAATATGACCGACGCCGAGCGCGCGCAAATCGCTGCGTGGTACGAGTCCGGCGCTAAATGAAGGAACGAGTATGAGCACTGTAAAAGTACAACTGGCGCAATGGATCGACGATCACTTTGACGAGGAAGTCGGCGTGCTGCAGCAACTGCTGCGCGTACCAACCGATACGCCGCCGGGTAACAATGCGCCGCACGCCGACGTGGTGGCCGATCTGGTGTCGGCCTACGGCTGGACTGCCGAGAAGCACGCGGTGCCGGAGCAAACCGTGCGCGATTACGGCATGGAGAGCATCACCAACCTGATCGTGCGCCGTCCTTATGCGGCGGGCGGGCCGACCGTGGCGCTGAACGCGCATGGCGACGTAGTGCCGCCGGGCGACAATTGGACTTATCCGCCATACGGCGGCGTGGTCGATAACGGCTTTATCTACGGCCGCGCTGCCGCCGTATCGAAGTGCGACTTCGCTACCTACATCTTTGCGGTGCGCGCGCTGGAGGCGCTTGGCGTGCCGCTGAAGGGCGGGCTGGAACTGCACTTCACCTACGACGAAGAATTCGGCGGCCTGCTCGGGCCGGGCTGGCTGCTGGAGCAAAAGCTGACCAAGCCTGATTACGTGATCGCCGCAGGCTTCAGCTACAACATCGTCACCGCGCACAACGCCTGCCTGCAACTGGAGATTACGGTGCATGGCAAGTCCGGCCACGGCGCCATGCCGGAGACGGGCCACGATGCGCTGCAAGCGGCCACCCGTATTCTCAACGCCATCTACGGCCAACTGCCGGAACTGAAGAAGATCAAATCGAAGATCGCCGGCATCGACTCGCCGACCATGCTGGTAGGCCGCATCGACGGCGGCACCAACACCAACGTGGTGCCGGGTAAAGTCACGCTGAAGATGGATCGCCGCATGATCCCCGAAGAAGATCCGGTGCAAGTGGAAGCGCAAGTGCGTTCGCTGATCGAAAACGCGGTGCAGGGCGTGCCCGGCATCACGCTGGAGATCAAGCGCCTGCTGCTGTCGCACGCGCTGCGCGAACGTCCGGGTACGGAAAAACTGGTGGACAGCATTCAGCAGAACGCGCAAACCTTCATCGGCGAGAAAATCCCGGCGCAAGGCACGCCGCTGTACGCGGATGCGCGCCTGTACGGTGAACACGGCATTCCGGCGGTGCTGTACGGGGCTGGCCCGCGCACCGTGCCCGAATCCAACGCCAAGAAAGCCGACGAACGTCTCAACCTCGAAGACCTGCGGAAAGCGACCAAGGTGGTAGCATGCACCTTATTTGATTTCCTCGGAGCGTAAGATGTTTTCTAAAAAGCTGATGGCAGGTTGGGGCGACATGGACTTCAACAGCCATATGCGCAATACGGCCTTCCTCGATAAATCCGGCGACGTGCGCATGCTGTTCCTGTCGGAGCATGGCTTCCCGATGAGTGAATTCATGCGCCTCAATATCGGCCCGGTGGTGATGAAGGACGAGATTTCCTATTTCAAGGAAGTGCTGCTGCTGGAAGAAATCACCGTGACGCTGGGCCTTGCCGGCCTGGCGGAAGACGGCAGCCGCTGGATTCTGCGTTCGGACATCATTCGCCCGGACGGCAAGCTGGCCGCGCGCGTGAACAGCACCGGCGGCTGGCTGGATCTCGGCGCCCGCAAGCTGATTGCACCGCCGCCGGCGCTGATGGCGACCTGGCAGGCGCTGGAAAAATCGGACGACTTCCAGGAACTGCCATCCAGCGTCAAGGCGAAATAATGTACTTGCGGTGCAGCCGCGTCTTCAAGCCCTGAGCATGGAGGCGCTTGGCCGC
This sequence comes from Duganella rivi, assembly GCF_009857435.1. GTDB lineage: Bacteria > Pseudomonadota > Gammaproteobacteria > Burkholderiales > Burkholderiaceae_D > Rugamonas > Rugamonas rivi. The sequence continues at coordinate 602,952 of NZ_WWCK01000001.1, read as the reverse complement.
CTCGTTGATGGACGGCGCCAGTACCGCATGATCCTTGCCTAGATAGAGGTAGAGATTGAGGACGTCGAGCGGCCGGCCAAGCCGGCCTTGCGGCAACAGCGCCTTGCCATCCTCCCCCAGGCTGCCGTCATCGAACAAGCAGGCCTGATCGCGGCCATTGAGCACCATCTGCAAGCAGGCCGTCACAGTCTGCACGTCGTGCGGCTGCACCTGCGGGCGCAGCGCCTCCAATCGTTTCTGGTAAAAGTAAACGCCGCGCTGGTAGCTGACGGTGCGCACCTTGTTCGCCACTTCGTCCCAGCTATTGATTTCTGGCCGGCTGGCGCGTGTGAACATATAAGTGCGCAAGCTGATGAAGGGTTCGTCGATGCGCTTGTATTCCGGGTGCTGCTCGCTGTACTCGCGCACCCGTCCCAATTCGCCGACGATGCTGCCATCGGCCAGCATGGCGGCGCCGCGCCGGCCCGGCAGGCTTTGCAACTGGCAGCGCTGGCGGATTTCGGCGCATAGCGCCTGCAGGTATTCGTCGATATAGCCGTAAGCGAAGGAGCCGCGTTCGTGGGTGGTGCCGAAGATTAGCGTGTCCGGGCCCTGCGCCGCTGCGGGCGCCGAAAAGGCGAGGGCAATGACCAGCAAGGCGGGCCAACAGCGGGGCATGGGCTGTCTCCGGGATTCAAATCGTGCTCTATGATAGCCGATCCGGCTTTGCCGTATGATATGGCTCATGATGGATACAACGGTCAACCTGTGCATCGATACGATTTAATCAGTTGCCACGATTGCGGCGTGCTGCATCTGCGCCGCCCGGTACGCCCGCGCGAGAAGGCGCGCTGCGTGCGCTGCCGCTCGATCCTGTATCGCGGCATCCATTCCGACGCCAGCCGCATGGCGGCCATCACGCTCGGCGCGGTGATCACCTTTCTGATTGCGCAGTTCTTCCCGATCGTCGAGTTGGAGGTGGGCGGTTATAGCAGCAGCGCTACCTTGCTCGGTGCGATCCGCGTGCTGTGGATGGAGCAGATGCAGCTGGTGGCGGTGCTGGTGTTCCTGTTCACGATTCTGCTGCCGGCGGTGGAATTGGGCTCGCTGCTGTATGTGACGCTATCGCTGCGTAACGGCGAGCGGCCGGCAGGCTTCGATCACTTGCTGCGGTTGGTCGGCATGGCGCGCCGCTGGGGCATGACCGAGGTGCTGATGATCGGCATCCTGATCACCATCGTGAAGATGACCAGCCTCGCGCAAGTGCTAGTGCAACCGGGCCTGTTCGCGTTTGGTGCGCTGACCCTGATGCTGGCGATTGTGGTGTCCTTCGATCCCAGGATTTTGTGGAATCTCGGCGAGCACTTGCCGGGGCCGCGCCGCGTGGCGCAAAAGACTTTTCACTACGCGGCGCTCAGCAAGGGCGCGCCGCTGCTGGCTTGCCACAGCTGCGGGCTGGTGGAGTCGCTCAAGTACACGGTGCGGCACCAGTATTGCGCGCGTTGCGGCGCGCGCCTGCACCGGCGCCGCCCGGACAGCGTGGGCCGCACCTGGGCCTTCTTGCTGGCGGCGGCCATTCTCTACATTCCGGCCAACCTGCTGCCGGTGATGTACACCCATTCGCTGTTCGGCAAGGAGGACGACACGATCATCAGCGGCGTGGTCTACTTCTGGACGAGCGGCTCCCCAGCGCTGGCGGCGATTATTTTCATTGCCAGCATCGTGGTGCCGGTGCTGAAGCTGGCGGCGCTGGCCTTGCTGGCGTGGACGGCGCAGCGCCGCTCGCGCTGGCGCCCTTTGCAGCGCACCGCCTTGTACCGCATCGTGGAGTTTGTCGGCCGCTGGTCGATGCTCGATATTTTTGTGATTACGCTGACGGTGGCGCTGGTGCGCTTCCAGTCGCTGGCGGTGATCACGGCCGGCCCCGGCGCCATGGCGTTTTGCGCCGTGGTGGTGCTGACCATGATCGCGTCTATGCAGTTCGATCCCCGCTTGATCTGGGATCCTATCGATAGCCATGGAGAGAAGCATGTCTGAAAACGAGAGCGGCGCGCCGCCGCTGCCGGAGCCTAACGTGGAGAAGGCCAGCCGCTGGCTGCCGTCGCTGGTGTGGCTGATTCCCTTGCTGGCGGCGCTGATCGGCTTGACGCTGGTGGCTAAGTCAATACTCGATCAAGGGCCTACGGTGATCGTCAGCTTCCGCAGCGCCGACGGGCTGGAGCCGGGCAAGACCAAGGTCAAATACAAGGACGTGGATATCGGCTTGGTGCGCTCGATATCGCTGGCGCGCGATCTGTCCAAGGTGCTGGTCACGATTGACATGAGCAAGGAGGCCAAGCGCTTCACGGCGGCCGATACGCGCTTCTGGGTGGTGAAGCCGCGCATCGGTGCGAGCGGCGTATCAGGCTTGAATACGCTGCTGTCGGGATCTTATATTGGCGTCGATGCGGGCAAGTCGGAGGAAACGCGGACTGACTTTACGGGACTGGAAAAGCCGCCGCAAGTGACGCGCGATGAGAAGGGCACGACTTACACGCTGCACGGTGAAACGCTGGGCTCTATCGATGTCGGCTCGCCGATTTTCTATCGCCGTATTCAAGTGGGACAGGTGACCGGTTTCGACCTGGAAGAGAAAGGGCGCGGCGTGAAGATGTCGGTCTTCGTCAGCGCGCCTTACGATCAATACGTCGGCAAGAATACGCGCTGGTGGCATGCCAGCGGTGTTGATGTGCGGCTGGATTCCAACGGCTTCAAGGTCAACACGCAGTCGCTGGCGGCATTGCTGGTGGGCGGCATAGCGTTTGAATCGATCACGGGGCAGAAGCCATCCAGCGTGGCGCCGGCCGGCAGCGAGTTTCTGCTGGGCGCAGATCAGGCCACCGCGCTGCGCGAGCCGGATGGCGTGCCGATTACCACCGTGCTGTATTTCGACCAATCGCTGCGCGGATTGTCGCCCGGCGCGCCGGTCGATTTTCGCGGCATCGTGATGGGCGAGGTGCGCTCGGTCGGCGTCGAGTTTGATCCGGTGAAGAAGAACTTCCGCATGCCGGTCACGGTCGATATGTACCCGGCGCGCCTGGGCCGCAGCTTTGCGCAGTCGATCGCCAGTGAGCAGGAACGCAACGCCGGCCCGCAGTTGCTGGAGCGCCTGGTGGCGCGCGGCTTGCGCGGCCAGCTACGAACCGGGAACCTGTTGACCGGGCAGTTGTACGTGGCGCTGGACTTCTTCCCGAATGCGGCGCCGGCCAAGGTGGACATGACGGCGGAAGTACCGGAGGTGCCGACGGTGCCGAACAGTCTTGATGAATTGCAGACGCAAATCTCCAGCATCGCGCGCAAGCTCGATAAAGTGCCGTTCGAAGAAATCGGCAAAAACCTGCGCGATACCTTGAAGAGCGTCGATGTGCTGATGAAGCAGTTGGACTCGCAAGTGGTGCCGGAAATGAAAGGCACCTTGGCAGCGGCGCGCAAGACTTTCAATGAAGCGGATCAACTGCTGCAGAAGGATTCGCCGGTGCAGTCCGATTTGCGCGAAGCCTTGCAACAGTTGACGCAAACCTTGCAGTCATTGAATGCGCTGTCGGACTACCTGGAGCGCCACCCTGAATCGCTGATACGCGGTAAGCAAAAAGGAGAGCAGAAATGATGCGTGTATTTGTGACTGCGGCGATGGCGTTGATAGCAGGCTGCGCAAGCTCGCCGCCGGAGCACTTCTATAGCCTGAGCGTGGGCATGGGCGGCAGTGCACCGCAAGCCACGCCTGCGTACTACATCGAACTACCGGCGGTGACAGTGCCGCAGCAAGTAGCGCGCAACCAGCTGGTCGTCACCACCGGCGCCGGCCGCGTCGACCTGCTGGAACAGGAACGCTGGGCCGCGCCGCCCGCAGCAGAAATCGGCCAGGCCCTATCGCTAGCGGTATCAGGTGACCTAGGAACGATCGACGTCTTCCGCACGCCAACGCCGGACAAAGCCCCGGTCTACCGCATCAGCACCAACATCCAGCGCTTCGAATCCGCACCGGGCCGGTACGCGCTGATCGACGCCGTGTGGAGCGTGCGCCTGGTCGGCAGCACCCAAGTCCACACCTGCCGCAGCGTCGCCCAAGAAACCGTCAGCGCCGGTTACGACGAACTAGTCGCCGGCCACCGCCGCGCCATCGCCCGCATCAGCACCGACATCGCCAAGACCGTGCGCATCCTGGCCGCTGGCGGAAAACCCAGCTGCTAATTAACCGGCGATCTGCATTGCTGCAGTGATTTGCTCGCGCAGCCACAGGTTGGCGGGATCGTTGTCGACGTTGGCGTGCCAGTAGAGGTAGATGTCGAGCGAGGGCATCTCCAGAGGGAAGGGCAAGAGCTGGTTGTTGAACTGCTGGTTGACGATGCGCGCCAGGCGTTCGGGCATCGTCAACGCCAGATCGGTTTCGCTGACCACGCGGCAGGCGGCGAAGTAGTGCTGGCAGCGCAGGCGGATGCGCCGCTGTAGGCCTAGCCGGCTTAACTCCACGTCCTCCAGCCCCGGCCCGCGCCGGCGCGAGCTGGTTTGGATGTGCTCCAGTTGCAGATACGTCTCCAGCGGCAGCGCGCGCCGCTTCACCAGCGGATGGCCGCGCCGTACCAGCACCACGGTTTTATCGCCCGCCAGCTGCGCACGGCGGATGTCGTTCGATAGCGGCAGCAGCACGTCGAGGCATGCGTCCAGCGTGCCGGCCGCCAGTTCGCTTTCCAGTTCGCGGCGGCTGACCTGCAAGGTATTCAGCGTCACAGAAGGCGCTTCGCGCGCAATCCCCGCCATCAGTTGCGGCAGCACGCTCGCTTCCAGCACGTCGCGCACGCCCAGCGAAAAACTACGCTCGCTGCTGACCGCATCAAAACGCGCCGCACCGTTCAGCGTTACTTCAAAACCGCGCAAGGCGCGCCGCACCGGTTCGATGATGGAGCGGGCCAGCGGCGTCGGTGTCATCACATGGCCCTGGCGTTCAAACAGCGGATCGTCGAACAGCTGCCGCAAGCGGTTCAGCGCATGGCTGATCGCCGGCTGCGTCAAATTCATCTTCAAGCTGGCGCGCGTGATGCTGCCTTCGGTGTATATCGCCTCCAGCACGATGAACAAGTTCAGATCCACTTTTGATATATGCACGATATTTATCCGGGCCAATTAATTCTATTCATTTGATGAATTATAGGACAGGCGCTAAGCTACCAGCCTGGGAGAACATGCGATATGGGACAAATTTTGCTGGTGCGCCACGGGCAGGCCTCGTTCGGCAGCGCCAATTACGATCAACTGTCGGAGCTGGGCTATGAGCAGGCACGCTTGCTGGGCCAGTGGTATGCCAACAGCCACCAGGCCTTCCACAAGGTGGTCACCGGTGGCATGGCGCGCCATCGCCAAACGGCAGACACCTGCATGGCCGAACTACCGAAGCCGCTGCTGGTGGAGACCGAGTGGATCACCGACCACGACTTCGCCGAATTCGATCACCACGAGGTGCTGCTGCGCCACTGCCCGGAATACGCCGACGCCGTCGCCTTCAAGGCGCTGCTGGCCAGTCACGTTGAACCGGCGCGCGCGCTGGAGCACCTGTTCCGCGCCGCCATGCAACGCTGGATGAGCGGCTGGCATGATAGCGACTACACCGAAACCTGGCCCGACTTCCGCCGCCGCTGCGTGCGCGCGCTCGAGCGCCTCGATACCGACAGCAGCAAGCAGACCACCATCGTGTTCACCTCCGGCGGCGTAATCGCCACGCTGATGCAGCACCTGCTGGGACTACAGGACTACCAGGTGATGGAGCTGAACTGGACGCTGGCCAATTGCGCCGTCACCAAGCTGCTGCAACGCCCCGGCCAATTCACGCTGAATTACCTGAACAACTACGCGCACCTTGAGTGGCTAGGCCAGCATGGCACGGTCACATACCGATAAAGAGGAGACACCATGGATTTCGATTACAGCCCGAAGGTAAAGGCGCTACAAGCCAGGCTCACGGCCTTCATGGATGAACACATCTATCCAAACGAAGCCAACTTCCACGCCGAGATCGACGCCAACCGCGCCGCCGGCAATGCGTGGGTCGCCACCAAGATTATGGAACAACTCAAGCTCAAAGCGCGCGCTGCCGGCTTGTGGAATCTGTTCCTGCCCGACTCCGAACATGGCGCCGGCCTGACCAACCTCGAATACGCGCCGCTGTGTGAAATCATGGGCCGCGTGCACTGGGCGCCGGAAGTGTTCAACTGCTCGGCGCCGGACACCGGCAATATGGAAGTGCTGGCGCGCTACGGCACGCCGGAGCAGCAGAAGCAGTGGCTGGCGCCCTTGCTCGATGGCCGCATCCGCTCCTGCTTCGGCATGACCGAGCCGGAAGTGGCGTCGTCGGACGCCACCAACATCGCCAGTTCCATCGTGCGCGACGGCGACCATTACGTGATCAATGGCCGCAAATGGTGGTCGTCCGGCGCCAACGATCCGCGCTGCGCCGTGTTTATCTTCATGGGCAAGAGCGATCCCGACAATGCGAGCCGCCACAAGCAGCAATCGATGATCCTGGTGCCGCGCGATACGCCGGGCGTCAACATCCTGCGCCACCTGCCGGTGTTCGGCTTTGACGACGCGCCGCACGGCCACGCCGAAATCGTGTTCGACAACGTGCGCGTGCCGGCCGCCAATTTGCTGCTGGGCGAAGGCCGCGGTTTCGAAATCGCCCAAGGCCGGCTGGGGCCGGGCCGCATCCACCACTGCATGCGTTTGATCGGCCTGGCCGAGCGCGCGCTGGAGCAGATGTGCAAGCGCAGCTTGAGCCGCGTCGCCTTCGGCAAGCCGGTGGCGGAGCAGGGCGTCACGCTGGAGCGCATTGCCGAGGCCCGCATCATGATCGACCAGGCGCGCCTGCTGGTGCTGAACGCCGCCCACATGATGGACACGGTCGGCAACAAGGTGGCGGCCAAGGAAATCGCCATGATCAAGGTGGCTGCGCCATCCATGGCCTGCCAGGTGATCGACTGGGCGATCCAGGTGCAGGGCGGCGGCGGCATGGCCGACCCGTTCCTGGCCCATGCTTACGCCAGCGCCCGCTCGCTGCGCCTGGCGGACGGCCCGGACGAGGTGCACCGTAGCCAAATCGGCAAGATGGAACTTGCCCGCTATAAATAGTCCGGCACAGTTAAGGTAATCGTTTTCCGCGCACCTGTTGCGCGGTTTTCCCACATCTATTGACTTCTTTAAATTGCTGATTTAATCTTGCTCGTCACTTAAGTTAAACGATTAACTAAAACTATAAGCAGGAGACAAGCATGAAACGCAGCATCCCCCTCACGCCGATGGCGGCGGCCTTGGCCGTCGCTTTACTGTCCATGAACGCCCACGCGCAGCAGGACGAATCCACCACCAAGCCCGGCACGCTGGAAACCGTGGTGGTCACCGCCAACAAGCGGGTCGAAAAGCTGGAAAACGTGCCGATGGCGATTTCCGTCATGAGCGAGCAGGAAATCCAGCGCACCAATATCCGCGAGATCGAAGACGTGGTGGCCATGATGCCGTCGCTGACCCTGAACTCGGGCACCACGGCGGCCAACAACGCCATCTTCATGCGCGGCATCGGCACTGTGTCGGTCGGCATCGGCGTCGAGTCGGACGTGGCCGTGATCATCGACGACATTCCGATCGCCACCCAGTTCCAGGCATTTAAAGACTTGGCCGACGTGGCGCGCATCGAGGTGCTGAAAGGCCCGCAATCGACGCTGTTCGGTAAATCGGCAGTGGCCGGCGCCGTCAACATCGTCACCAAGCCGATCTCCGGCCCGATGGTGTACCGCGCCAGCACCTACCTGACCAACGACAACGAGTGGCGCGTCAACGCCTCGGCAGGCGGCCAGCTGGACGAGCACTTCGCCCTGCGCCTGTACGCCGGCAAGACCCGCATGCCGGGCAACTTCCACAACCTGACCGACGGCAAGGACGTCAACGGCTCGGGCGGCAAGACCTTCATGGCCAAGCTGCAGTGGAATCCGATCGACAGCGTGCAGGTGGATCTGAGCCCGCGCTACAACCTCCAGGAGAATTCGCGCGGCGTGACAGCCGTCAACGGTTTCTTCCTGCGCACGGGTTCGGCGGCGGCCGGCACCCAGGTATCGACCCCGATCGGCCTCGACGGCGTCTACCTGAACGGCAATCCGCAACTGCCGGCATCGCAGCTGCTGGCCGGCATCAACGTCAACGATCCGGGTAACCGCAACGTGCGCCGCGACTTCCCGACCGGCCTGATTTCCAGCGACCGCGGCGTCGGCCTGAAAGTGTCGTGGACTTTGCCGAACGAGGCCACGCTGATGTCGATCACCTCGTGGAGCAAGTATCTGGCCAACGACTTCCGCGACCAGGACTTTACCGACCAGCCGACCATCAACTCGGTCGGTTCGGCCGTGCCTAACGTCGGCAATTACCAGTTCGGCACCTACGATATCCGCTCGAAAACGCAGGAACTGCGCTACGTCTCGCCGGACACCGGTACCTTCAAGTACGTGGCCGGCCTGTGGGTGGCGCATAACGAGATCTACCGCCACTTCATACGCGGCTACTGCGTGGCGCCGACGGTGTGCAGCTCCACCTCGCCATCGAGCCCGACCAATTACTACACCGACATCTACAACACCAACAAGTCGATCTTCGGCCAGGCCTCATGGGAATTCGTGCCGACGTGGACGCTGACTGCGGGCCTGCGCTTCAACCAGGAGATTTCGGGCTACAACTACAAGCGCAACTACTACACCGACCAGCTGGACGAGGCCTCGTTCAAGCCGGGCCCGGTGGGCGTGGATCAGTTCCAGAGCTACGGCAACAGCGATCCGGCCACCACCGGCAAGATCAGCTTACAGAAGCAAATCACGCCGGACTGGATGGTGTACTCGCAGGTATCGACCGGCTACAAGGGCGAAGCGTATGACGTGACCTCGGGCCTGAAAGCGGCGGCGGCCTTCCCGGTCAAGCCGGAAACCAGCCAGAGCTTCGAGATCGGCACCAAGGCCAACCTGTTCAACAACCGCATGTCGGTGGCGGCCACGTACTACAACTCGGACTTCTTCGGCTACCAGCAGAACGTCACCTACGTGCTGCCGAATGACCCGACCATTTACAGCCAGCTGAACTCGATCCCGCACATCCGCACCCACGGTTTCGAGATCGACGCCAACGCCATGGTCGGCAGCGGCCTGAGCGTGAGCGCAGCGCTGGCCTTCACCTTGCCGACGATTGAGAAGTGGGCGTTCGGCCCGTGCTATAGCGATCCGACCAACGTTGCAGTGAACGGCACCAAGCTGGCGGCCAACGGTTCGATCGCCGGCCAGAACGCGCGCTGCTTCCCGATCGCGCCGGGTTCGACCACTGGCGTGCAGAATCTGGACGGCCAAGTCTTCCCGGGCACGCCGAAGATCAAGCTGAACGTCGGCGCCAACTACGACTTTGGCATTCCGGGCTGGCCGCTGAAAGGCTTCGTCAACACCAATGTGCGTTACCAGAGCGACTACAGCACCAACATCAACAACGACCCGAACGCGCGTAACAAGGCATACAGTATTACTGATTTGGGCTTCGGCGTGCGCGATGCACAGGACAAGTACAAGATCAGCTTCCGCGTCAACAACCTGTTCGATCGCTTCTACATTCCGAATGCGAACGCCAGCGGCCCGTCGTCCTTCCGCGCCGGCCCGACTGCGACCTCGCCGCAGGTATCGGCCAACAGCTGGGTGCCGCCGCGCGACGTATTCCGCTACTTCAGCGTCAAGCTGGACGTGAAATTCTAAGTGATATACGCCGTGTGAATCTCTGGCATCAGAAAGATAAATTGGATAAATAGTGGGGGAAGCGGCATCATTCACCTGTCTCCTCTATTCTCCTCCAAGGAAATAGATTTAGCCCGCTCCCGTAGCGGGCTTTTTTTTGTCCTTGTTGAGCGAGCTTAAAAAGCAAGCATGGCGCCGAGATCTGATTTTTTATCGAATCTCTCAATGTGGCGGCCACTATGCTTTTCCGTACTCGTGTCGCTAACGACCGGCCAGCACCTAACTCGTTCACTAAATTCGCAGAAAAGAAATGGCGGCAGCATGTTCGACGCGGATACAAGCCCAAAATTTTTCAAAATTTGAAAACGCGGGAGTATCTGAAACTTCGTAGCGCCGCAGCCAGCTGCCTTTCTAGCGATACTATTCTATGTAGTCGCGCTCCGAGTAAGTCCACTTGGTGCGAAGAGTTACTTCACGCGCTGCAGTTTGACTCAGGTATTCATAACGCTGTGGCGAATCAGTTAGGAAATAGGGAGGTAGTATGGGTGATGGAATATATTGCTGCCTACGCACTTGTACGCAACGAAGTTCGCTGGCGGATTCCACCGTTTGAACGTAGGGAGAACCGCATGCGCCTGCGGTGGTATTCATGTACGATTGGTGGGAAGACTGGAGGCCTATCATGGCATTTACGTTTGAAATCACACATATCAGCCGTTTGGCTTGGGCGCAAGTTGGAGTCTTGGATGGGAAGCTACTTGACGGGGTAGTGCTGATAGGAGCTAAGGCTCAACTGCTGCACGAAGGCCAGCATTTTCCCATCAGTGTGAAAGGTGTAGTTCTAGACTCTGTGCCGCCTGGGACTGAGAGCTTAAGCCTCACTGTTGACCTCCGCGAAGCCGCGATAAAGGTGGCTGCGGCCGGCGACAAGCTGGTATGCGCCTAACTCAGCTTTTACGAACCAGCGGCAGCCAGAGGGTAAACAGGGTGCCGGTGGGGTTGGATTGCCAGTTGACGTTGCCGTCTACCGAGGCGGCGCGGCGTTGCTGGTTTTGTAGGCCGCGGCCGCTGCTGTGCGACAGTGCCTGGGCCACGTCGAAGCCGCCGCCATTGTCGGCGATGTGCACTTGTACGCCGTCCAGGCCAGACGTGGTGCCGACCCGGATTTCAGTCGCCCGCGTGTGGCGCAGGATGTTGGCAATGCTCTCCTGGACGATCCGCAAGATGTGCAGCGCGCTCGATGGATTCAGCCACGCCAGGGCCGGCAGCTCGCGCACTTCCCACAGCAGCTTGACGCCCGTGCCTTCCAGGCGCGGCTCCAGGCGGAAGCGCAGGGTAGCCAGCAACAGCAGCAGATCCGCCTCCACCGGCTCCATCGAATCGATGGTCAGCTTGAGGTCATCAAGGCAATCTTTCAAAATTTGCGACACGCGCTGGTCGCTGATGTTGCCGCGCTCGACCGAGCGGATCGCGCTGATCAGCGAGGAACCGAGGCCGTCGTGCATGTCCTGCATCAGCCGCTGGCGCTCGTCGCTAATGGTCTGGCGCAGCTCGATTTCGCGCAGGCGCTGGTGGCTGGCTTCCAGTTCCACCTCGCGCTTGGCCAGCCGCTCGGCCAGGCTGGCATTGACCCGCTCCACTTCCACAATCGCATCCAGGTAGCGCCGGTACATCAAAATGCCGAAGGTGATGAAGCACACCGCCGGCGCATACGCCCCGAGATACCAGCCTTCCGCGCTGATTACGTTATTCTGCAGCAGCCAGTCGGTCATGCCCATGGCGGTGCAGGCGAACAGGCCGTACACCACCAGCCGCCCCTCGGACGAATGGCGCCACGCGCTGATGCCGCCGACCACGCAAGCCACCAGGCTCATGAAAGCTGCAATCGGGTAAATCACCGGCGTCACGGTGGGCATATTCGGCAGCACCGCCAGCACCGGCAAGGTCAGCACGCCGATCAGCACGGTCACCGCCACCAGCGCGCGCGTCAGCCACGCCAGCGGACGCTGGTGCAGCTGGCACAGGAAGAAGTGCACCGACAGCACCAGCCAGAACAGCGAGTTAACCGTCAGCCACGCGAACCAGTCGTTGGCCACTTGCAGGTCGACGTAGAAATGCAGCCCACGCAGGAAGGCAGTCGCCGCCAGGTTGAAGAACAGCAGGTAGGCAATCTCCTGCGGACGGCGCAGCCACACGAACACGGCAAACACGCCCACCGCCATGAACGCTGCGCTGAGCATGCCGGGCAATTGCTGCTGCAACCACATGCGCACATGGTAAGAGGTGCGCAGCACATCGGCCGGCCCCAGCCGCAGCGACGACACCGCCGTCTGCGACGCGTAACTATGTTCCAGCCGCAGCAAAATCTCGCGCACCGGCGGCGTGCCGGGGCGCTGGTCGAGCGTGAACCACAGCGGCGTGCGGGTGCTGTTCCAGGACGGCCCGTTCTGCTGCGCCTGGTGAGCCAGCTCGCCGTTGATATAGACGGCGATGGTGCCGTCGGTCTTCACGCGGATGCCGTACAGCGCAAGCGCGCGCGTCTGTGCCGGCAGGCCATCCACCGCCACCTTCAGCCACGTCACTCGCACCGCGTGCGGTGGCCGGCCGCTGGTGCCGGACTCGGCTTGCCGAAGCAAGGAAATGGACGGGCTGAACGGCAGCGCCACCAGTTGCCAGGCAGGGGGCAGGGCGGCGCTATCGATGGTTGACGGCGGCGGCGTGTAACCGGCGGCCACGGTTTCTTGCCAACTGGCCTGCGTTAAATGCAGGCTGGGCGCGCCGCCATGGCCGCCGTCATTGTCCAGATACAGCGAAGCTGCCGCAATCAGCACCGCGACCGAGAAGAACAGCAGGAGATTGGCCAGCAGCCGCGACGAGCGTTCCATCAGGACAGCAGCCCCTGGGTACGGGCTTCGTAGATGGCCTCGGCTTTGGAACTTACCTTGAGCTTGCTGTAAATGCGCCGCACGAAGGTGCGCACGGTGAAGTGGGACAGCTGCATCAGGCCGGCGATCTCGTGCACGGTGAAGCCCTTGGTGATGTAGTCCAGCACTTCTTTTTCGCGCTGGGACAGCAGGGCGGGGCTGTCGTCATTGTGGCTGACCGGCACGGCGGCGGGCGCATTGCGGAAGCGCGCCAGCACCTGGCGCGCGATGATCGGGCTGATCGGGCTGCCGCCGTTGGCAATGCTGCGGATTTCGTCGCTCATCTTGGAGGGCGAGCTGTCCTTCAACAGGTAGCCGGCGGCGCCCGCTTCAATCGAGCGCATCACGTGCGTCTCATCGCCGAAATTGGTGCTGACCATGATGCTGCAACTTGGCCACAGCTGTGCTGCAGCGCGGATCACGGCGATGCCGGAGCCATCGGGCAGGCCGAGATCGACCAGCAGCACATCCGCAGGCGGGCCGGACAGCATGGCCAGGCCTTCCGCCTGCGTGCCGGCGCGGCCGATCAAATGCATATCCGCCGACTGCTGCACCACCACGCTGAGGGCGTTGCTGAAATCGGGATCATCCTCGACGATGGCGACGTGGATCGGGCGGGCGGCAGGCTGGTCAGTGTGCGTCATGCCGCCATTCTACGCGGTCGGCGCGGGCTGGCGACCGCGTGTAGTACTTTCGTGCTACATACAAGAGTGGAAGTGACAACATAAAATGAAGCTAGTTTTATCAGGCACGACCATTCATGCACGCCCTAGACACCCTGCCAGCGCCGGCTGCCCGCCGTGCGCGACGTCCTCTGCTCGAATTATCGCTGACCGGCCAACCGCGCTCGTGGCAGGTGCGCGAGCATCGCTATCGCTGCCTTGGCTATGGCCGCGCCCGCTGGGGTATGGAACTGGCGATGGTAGCGGACATCATCGCCCGCGAGCATCCCAAGGCCGTCTTGCGCCACGAAGTTGATCCTCTCAGCGGCGAGCAGCGGCTGGAACTGCTGCTGCCGGCGCTGCCGCCCGGCCCGTGCGCGGCGCGCCTGCACTACGTGTTTGACGCCGCCCATGGCCGCCTGTGCGAAGTGCACCTGCACTGGGTCGGCTGCGGCGATCCATCGCAGGAAGAACGGCTGCAACTGGTGCAGGCTGCCACCCGGCTGGCCGGCGACCTGATGAGTTATCGCTGGTCGGGCCTGACCACCTTGCGCGGCGCCGTGCGCGGGCCGGGCGCCTTGCTGCTGTTTTCCGGCCGCGACGAGGAGGGCGCCACCGTTGAAATCAGCCTGGACGGCGTGGCCTTCGACGTTGAACGTCCCGGCACGCCGGGCCGTCCCGAGCACCGTCCGGCGCCGCGCGGGCCGGCGGCGTTGCGGCTATCGTACAAGGCGGGAGGCTGGTTGCAGCAGGACTAATGCGGGCTGTATGCGCATACAGTATAATTCTGGCATGACGCATACCGCACAAACCGGCTTCATCCTGACCCGCCACTGGCGCGACACGCCCAGCGGTACGGAGATTGATTTTTGGCTGGCAACCGACAACGGCCCGCGCAAGGTTCGCCTCACGGCGCAGACCTCGGTGGCGTTTGCCGAAGCGTCGCTGCGCGAGGTGATCGAGGCGCAGATCGATCCCAACGCCGGCATCGAACTGCGCGAACTGGAACTCAAAACCTTCCAGCAGCAGCCGGTGATGGGCGTGTACGCCTCGCGCTACAAGCAGTTGACGGCGCTGGAGCGCACCCTGCGCGACCACGGCGTCAAATTGTACGAGGCCGACATCCGCCCGCCCGAGCGCTACCTGATGGAGCGCTTCATCACCGCCACCGTGCACGCCGAGGGCGGTCACGCCAGCGGTGCCGTCATCCACAACTGCAAGCTCAAGCCGGCGCCCGATTACCGGCCCACGCTGAACATGGTGTCGCTCGATATCGAGACCAGCGCTTACGGCGACCTGTATTCCATCGCACTGGAAGGCTGCGGCCAGCGACAGGTTTACATGCTGGGCGCCACGCCGGCCGAGCCACCGCCAGTCGATTTCGCTCTTGAATACTGCGCCACGCCGCGCCAGCTGATCGAACGCCTGAACGCATGGCTGGCGCGCCACGATCCCGACGTCATCATTGGCTGGAACGTGGTGCAGTTCGACTTGCGCGTGCTGCAAAAGAACGCCGATAAGTACAAGGTGCCGCTGGCGCTGGGCCGCGAGGGCAAGGCCATCGAATGGCGCGAGCATCCCGGCAAGCAGGATTACTGGTTTGCGCCGATGCCGGGCCGCATCGTCCTCGACGGTATCGACTGCCTGAAAGCGGCGTCGTGGATGTTCCCGTCGTTCAGCCTTGAGAACGTAGCGCAAGCCATGCTGGGCGAGGGCAAGGAAATCGGCAGCGACTACGACAAGATGGCCGAAATCGAACGCCGCTTCCAGCAAGACAAGCCGGCGCTGGCGACCTACAACCTCAAAGACTGCGAGCTGGTCACGCGCATCTTCCACAAGGCCAACCTGCTGGCCTTCATGATCGAACGGGCCACCGTGACCGGCTTGCAGGCAGACCACCTCGGTGGTTCGATTGCGGCCTTCTCGCATCACTACCTGCCGCGCATGCATCGCGAGGGCTATGTGGCGCCCAACGTCGGCGACATCAACGGCAGCGCGTCGCCGGGCGGATTCGTGTTCGACTCCAAGCCCGGCCTTTACGATTCGGTGGTGGTGCTGGACTACAAGAGCTTGTATCCGTCCATTATCCGTACCTTCCTGGTCGACCCGGTCGGCCTGATTGAAGGCGAGGCGGCCGAGGACAAAACCACCGTGGTGGAAGGCATCAACGGCACCGTGTTTTCGCGCGAAAAGCACTGCCTGCCCGCCATCACCACCGAACTCTGGAAGCAGCGCGACGCCGCCAAGCGCGCCAAAAACGAACCGCTGTCCACCGCGCTCAAGCTACTGATGAATTCCTTCTGCGGCGTGCTGGGCGCGAGCGAGTGCCGCTTCTTCAATCCGCGCCTGGTGTCCTCGGTCACGCTGCGCGGCCACCAGATGCTGAAGCAAACGCGCGAACTGGTCGAGGCGCGCGGCTACGATGTGATCTACGGCGACACCGACTCCATCTTCATCTGGTTGAAAAAGGAGTATCCGAACGACGCGGCGCTGGCCATCGGCGCGGAGCTGGCGGACTACATCAACAACTGGTGGCGCACCATGCTGAAGGACAAGCACGGCCTCGACTGCCATCTCGAAATCGAGTTCGACGCGCACTACCAAAAATTCTTCATGCCGACCATCCGTGGCACCGACCTGGGCAGCAAGAAGCGCTACGCCGGTTTGATCATCAACGGCAAGGGCGAGCAGGAAGTGATCTATCGCGGCCTGGAGGTGGCGCGCAGCGACTGGACGCCGCTGGCGCAGCAGTTCCAGCAAGGCCTGTTCACGCGCATCTTCAAAGACCAGCCGTATCAAGACTACGTGCGCGAGTACGCGCAGAAAACCCTGTCCGGCGCCTACGACAGCTTGCTGGTGTACCGCAAGCGCCTGCGCCAGCCGCTGGAGGAATACAAGGTCAACGTGCCGCCGCAAGTGCGCGCCGCGCGCTTGGCCGATGAGTACAATCAGTCGCAACAGCGTCCGCTGCGCTACCAGAACGGCGGCTGGATCAGCTATGTGATGACTACCGGTGGGCCGGAGCCGCTGGAAGTGGTACGCTCGCATATCGACTACGAGCATTACCTGACCAAGCAATTGCAGCCGATCGCCGACTCGATCCTGCTGCCGATGAACGACAGTTTTACCAGCCTGACGACGGCGCAAGCCAGCCTTTTCTAATTCAAGGAGACCGACCGCATGGAACAGTTCAAAAAACTGCACGATGGAAGCAAACTGCTGCACCTGCCCAACGCGTGGGATGCCGGCAGCGCGCGCCTGTTTGAAAGCCTGGGCGCGTCGGCCATTGCCACCACCAGCGCCGGCGTCGCTTGGGCGCAGGGCTATGCGGACAACGACCATCTGCCGGTGGATAACGCCATCGCCGTGGCCGCGAACATCGCCCGCGTGCTGACCGTGCCGCTGTCGGTGGATTTTGAAAACGGCTATTCGTCCTCGCCTGAACAAGTGGCGCGCGACGTGCTGCGCCTGATCGAAGTGGGCGTGGCCGGCATCAATCTTGAAGATGGCAACGACACGCCGGAACTGCTGGCGTCGAAAATCACCGCCATCAAAAAGCTGGCGGCGTCGAAAGGCAAAGACATCTTCATCAACACCCGCACCGACGTCTACCTGCGCGCGCTGGCGCCGGAAAAAGAGCGTGTGGCAGCAGTGCTGCGCCGGGCCGCCCTCTACAAGGAAGCGGGCGCCAACGGCCTGTTCGTGCCGGGCATTTACAAGGTGGATGAAATCAAGGCCGTGGTCGCCGCTGCAGGTTTGCCGGTCAACGTGATGGACTGGCCGGGCCTGCCGTCGGCGGACGAGCTGCATCAACTGGGCGTGGTGCGCCTGAGCGCCGGCTCCGGCATCCCGCAAGCCTTGTGGGCGATCGCCGCCGATATGGCGAAAGGCTTCCTCGCCACCGGCAACGCCGGCCCCCTGATCGCCCAAGCCATGCCCTACGGCGACTTGCAGGCGTTGTTCGCCCAAGGTTAGGTCGCCCACAGACCACGCGCCGAGCTTGGCCTACGGTGAGCATGACCGTCAACCAAGGAGGACATCATGCCCAAAGGAGCCAGCCCCAAGCGCGAGCGCGAGTACAAGGAGCTTGAGCATAAGTTCAAGCAGGAGGGGCGCTACGAGGGCCGCGAAGAAGAAGTCGCGGCGCGTATCGTCAATAAACAACGCACGGAACACGGCGAAACCAAGGCCCAGCACCGCTCCGCGAAGCGCACCAAGCATTGAGCGATGGGATAGGCGCTCTTGATAGGAACTTCCAATAACACGGCTGCCGCACGTCCGGCTGGGAAGAGTTCTAACGCAAATACTGCAAGCTCAGTTGAACTGGATGCGTTTGCGGTTCTCGGTCGGCTGCGTGACGTGATCGAGCGGCAGCACGTGCGTGTGCTTGACCTTGCGTAGCGTGACCGTAGACTTCACCTGCGCCACGCCGGGAATCCGCAGAATCTTCTCGGTCATGAATTTGGACAGCGCCGCAAGGTCGGGCGCGACCACGCGCAGGTGATAGTCGGCGCGGCCGGCCAGCGTGTAGCACTCGGTCACTTCCGGCAGCTTCTCCACTTCCAGCTCAAAACGGTCGCTGGCCGAATGGTGATGGTGATCCAGCGTCACCTCGGTGAACGCCATCACATCCAGGCCCACCGCCACCGGATCGATGATGGCCGCGTAGTGGTCAATTACACCGCCTTCCTGCAGGCGCAGCACGCGCCGGCTGACCTGCGAGGTCGATAAATGGATCTTGCTGCCCAAGGTGCTATTGGTGGCGAGGCCATCGCGCTGCAGCTCGGTCAGCAGCTGCAAGTCGAACTTGTCGATGGTGGTGATCGTCATGTGCGTCTCCGGTACATTGCGTGAATATTTTGTGCGTAAATTATACAAATAATAGTCAAATTCGCTTACTTTTCCCGGAATTTGCGCGTTAAGCTGTTCCTGTTTTCATCATAAAAAGCAGGAGACCCGGATGTTCCAGCACGTCGAAGCCTTTGCGGGCGACCCTATCCTCACCCTCAACGAGCAATTTGCCGCCGATCCACGGCCGGCCAAGATCAACCTGAGCATCGGCGTTTATCTGAACGACGAGCAGCGCATTCCTTTGATGGGCGCCGTTGCAGCCGCCGAGGAACGCCTGGCGCAGTCCTTCCACCCGCATCCATATTTGCCGATGGCTGGTTTGCCTGCCTACCGCGCCCAATCGCGCGCGCTGGTCTTTGGCGACGCACACGCAGAACGCATCGCCACCATACAAACGCTGGGCGGCTCCGGCGCGCTGAAAGTCGGCGCGGACTTTTTGAAAGCCTGGTTCCCGCAAGCCCGCGTGTGGGTCAGCGATCCAACGTGGGATAACCACAAAGGCATCTTTGGCGGCGCCGGCTTTGAAGTGGGCACTTACCCTTACTACGACCGCGCCACCCACGGCGTGGCCTTTGATGCCATGCTGTCCGCGCTGCGCGCACTGCCGGCCGGCGACATCGTCGTGCTGCACGCCTGCTGCCACAACCCGACCGGCGCAGACCTCAACCAGCAGCAGTGGCGCGAGCTGGCGCTGGTGGTACAAGAGCGCGGCCTGTTGCCGTTCTTCGACATCGCCTACCAGGGCTTTGGCGACGGCATCGCCGAAGACGCGTTTGCGATCCGCCACTTTGCGCAGCTGAATATCCCGCTGCTGGTTGCCAGTTCCTACTCGAAGAACTTCGCCATCTACGGCGAGCGTTGCGGCGCGCTGCACGTCAGCTGCAAGGATGCCGCCGAGATGCAGACCGTCTCGGGCCAGCTGCAATCGGCCGTGCGCAAGAACTACTCCAGCCCTCCGGCCTACGGCGCACGCGTGATCGCCACCGTGCTGGAAGACCAGCAGCTGCGCGCACAATGGGAAGCGGAGCTGGGCGCCATGCGCCAGCGCATGAAGCAAATCCGCAGCGAGTTGCTGGCCCAGTTGCAAGCCCAACTGCCCGGCGGCGACTTCGATTACCTGCGCGTGCAGCAGGGCATGTTCAGTTTCACCGGCCTGCCGGTCGAGCAAATCCGCAAACTGCGCGACGTGCATGGCGTGTATCTGATTGAATCAGGCCGTGTGTGCCTTGCGGCGCTGTCGAGTGCAGGCGTGGCGCCGGTGGCGCGCGCCATGGTTCAAGTGATGACGGTGGTTTGAGATGGAAAAGTTCGATACCAAAACGCTGCCGGAAAAACTGGCCGCTTTACCCGCATGGACGCTGGCCGATAACCAGCTGGCCATCCACCGCGATTTCGTGTTCGCGGATTTCGTGCAGGCGTTCGCTTTCATGAGCGCGGTCGCCATCACCTCGGAAAAGCGCAACCACCATCCCGAGTGGAGCAATGTGTACAACAAGGTGCAGGTACGCTGGACTACGCACGATGCCGGCGGCCTGACGCAAAAGGACATCGACATGGCGCAGTTCTGCGACACCATCGCCCAAGGATTCGGCCATGCACCTGTCTGACCTGCCGCCGGGCCAGCGCGACGACTGGACGATCGATCAGCAATGGGACAAGTACACGCCGGAAGAACACCAAGTGTGGAAGACGCTGTTCGAGCGTCAAAGCAAGCTGCTGGAAGGCCGCGCCTGCGATGAGTTCCTGGCCGGCATGCGCGCGCTGCCGATCGCGCCCGATAAAATCCCCGACTTCCGCCAACTGAACGAAGTGCTGATGCAGCACACCGGCTGGCAAGTGGTGGCGGTGCCGGGACTGGTGCCGGATGAGGTGTTCTTCGAACACCTGGCCAACCGCCGTTTCCCGGCCGGTCAATTCATCCGCCGCGCCGACCAGCTGGATTACTTGCAAGAGCCGGACGTGTTTCACGACGTGTTCGGCCACGTGCCGCTGCTGATGAATCCCATCATCGCCGACTACATCCAGGCCTACGGCGTGGGCGGCCTGCGCGCCAGGGAGAAGGGCGTGCTCGATCTGCTGGCGCGCGTCTACTGGTACACGGTGGAGTTTGGACTGGTGCAGCAGAAGGACGGCTTGCGCTTGTACGGCGCCGGCATCGTCTCGTCGTACACCGAGTCGATCTTCGCGCTGGACGATGCTTCGCCCAACCGCGTGCGCTTCGACCTCGCGCGCGTGATGCAGACCGACTACCGCATCGACGATTTCCAGGAAACTTACTTCGTCATCCGCGATCTGGACGAGCTGCTGCAACTGGCGCACACCGACTTCGCGCCGCTGTACGCGCAAGTGCAGGCGCGCCCAGTGCTGCAACCGGGTACGCTGCTGGCGGAGGATGCGCTGCTCACGCGCGGCACCGGCAGCTATCACAACGCCAAGCGATAACACCTGGTCAAACTTGCCTGGAGAAAATCAGCGGCCGCGATCGCCGCATGTTCTGCACGCAGGAGGGCAGCAGCACCTACCGCGTAGCCGATACAGCAGCCTTGTTAAGGCGGAATGCCGACAGGTCGGCCGCACCGGTCTCGCGGCAGTAGTGCATGGCCAGCGCTTCGCCGACAGCGGCAGAGTGCTTGAAGCCATGGCCGGAACAGGCCGAAACCACCGTCACGCCGGGCAGCTGCGGGTGCTCGTCGATCAAGAAATTGAAGTCGGGGGTGATGGTGTAAGTGCAGGCCTTGGCCCTCAGCAGGCGGCGTGACACGCCTGCCAGTCGGCCCGCCACGTGCTGCTCGTACATGGCGTCAACGTCGGCTTGATTGATGCTGCGGTCGATGTGATCTGGATCGCCGCTATCTGCATAATTCTCTGTGGCGATCTTGATTGCGTTCTCGCCGGGGAGCGGCGGGAAGCCGTAGCAGCTATCGGTATCGGCGTCGCCGTCGAGCAGAATGTAGACCGGGGAGTCAGGTGCGAAGCGCTCTGGCTCATCCAACTCAAACCAAAACAACTGCTGGCGACAGACCTTCAACAAAGACGGAAACGGCCCGCCCAGCAGCTTGGCGCTCCACATTCCAGCGCACGAGATGACGCGGCCTGCGGTGAACGTGCCGGCGCTGGTGTGTACGCGCACGCCACCGTCATATGCTTCCATCGACAGCACGGGCGTATTCGGATACAGCGCAGCACCTGCTTGCTGCGCCAGCTTCAACTGCACCTCAATCGCGCGCTCCGGCCGAACGTAACCGGCTCCCGGCTCGTAGTAGCCGACAGCATGCGAGCTGTAACCGGTGAACTGCGGGAAGCGCTGCGCAATCTCCGCCGCATTAAGCAGATCATGTTCGATGCCAAACGAACGCGCCAACGCAGCCGTCTCGCCGGCAAAATCGGCCGTGCCATGGCCGCGCGTAGCAACCCGGCTATCGCTGAGCATCAGCATGCCGCAAGCTTCCAGCAACGGCGCGCCGCTCAACGCCTCCAACTCGCGCCAGATGCGGTGCGAATTCAAGGCCAGCGGTACGTATGCAGCCCCCTCGCCAATCGCCTGCCGCGTGATGCGCGTATCACCATGGCTGGAGCCCTGGTCATGCGGCGGCGAAAACCGATCCACGCCCGCCACATTGACGCCACGCCGCGCCAACTGATAAACCGTCGCCGCGCCAAATGCCCCCAAGCCCACCACAATCACGTCGTAATGCATTCAAGCCCTTCCAGGAATTCGTAGAAATTACGGCTATTGTGACAGGTTAAATTTGGTTAAGCACGGCGGCTACGAGGTTTTACCACGCTTAACCCCTTGCCGGCAGGGACGGATGCTAAGCTGGCTTCACGGTATCCGATCAATTTTTCTGCAAGGCCTGACACCATGTCTACTTCTGAATCCCTGTTGTTTTCCCCAACCGCCATTGGTGCGATTGATGTCGCCAACCGCGTGGCGATGGCGCCTTTGACCCGTTCGCGCGCCGATATGGACGGCGTGCACTCCGAGCACGCTGTCGAGTACTACCGCCAGCGCGCCAGCGCCGGCCTGATTATCAGCGAAGCCACCAATATCTCGCGCGAAGGCCGCGGCTATGCGTACACGCCGGGCATTTACTCCACCGAGCAGGTAGCGGCCTGGCGCCGCATCACCGACGCCGTGCATGCAGCCGGCGGCAAGATCGTTTGCCAGCTGTGGCACGTGGGCCGCATGTCGCACGTCAGCCTGCAAGCCGGTGGTGCGGCACCGGTGGCGCCGTCGGCCATCCAGGCCGGCGAGCAGATTTTCCTCGAGAGCGAAGGCTTTGAGCGTCCTTCGATGCCGCGCGCGCTGGAAACCGAGGAAATCGCCCGCATCGTGGAAGATTATCGTCACGCGGCGCAGTGCGCCAAGGATGCCGGCTTCGACGGCGTGGAAGTCCACGCGGCCAATTGCTACCTGCTCGACCAGTTCATCCGCGACAGCACCAACCTGCGCACCGACCAATACGGCGGCCCGGTGGAGAACCGTACCCGCTTCCCGATTGAAGTGGTGACGGCAGTCGCCAGCGTGTGGGGCGCCGGGCGCGTCGGCCTGCGCCTGTCGCCGATCACCCGCGCAGTCGGCGATACGCCGCTCGATAGCGATCCAGAAGGCACCTACTTCTACCTGGCCGAGCAGTTGGGTAAGCTGGGCCTGGGCTACCTGCACTGCGTGGAAGGCCAGACCCGCGGCGACAACGCTGCCGGCCAGTTTGACTTCAAGCGCCTGCACGCGGCATTTGGCGGCAAGTACATCGCCAACAATAGCTACGACCGCCAGATGGCGATTGATGCGGTGAACTCCGGCCATGCAGATATGGTGGCGTTTGGCCGTCCGTTCATCTCGAACCCGGATCTGGTGGAGCGCCTGCGCCGCAATGCGCCATTGGCGGAAGCCGATCACAGCACCTTCTACGGTGGCGGCGCTGGCGGCTACACCGACTATCCAGTGCTCGGCAACTAAGCCTTATCCGGCAGGCCGCGCGCTGCTTGCAGCCGTTCCAGGCTGGCGGCGGCGCGCTGCTGCCACGCGCGCGCACCTTGCGCTTCGGCGATGGCGAGCGCCTGCCGGTAAGCCTGTTCCGCTGCGGCGGGATCGCTCGCTTCCAGCAGCGTGCCCTTGATGCGTAGCATCTCGGCTTCGAGCCAGCGCTCCTGGCCTGCTACGCAGGTGGCCAGTGCGTCGTTGATCAGCACCAGCCCTTCGGCGTGCCGTCCGTGCTGGCCTAGCGCCATGGCAAGCGTGCTCACATGGCTGCTCAGGTGCAGGCGATATTCAACTTGCTGCAACTGGCTCACTGCTTGCTGCAATCGCGGCAGGGCGGCGGCATCGCCGCGCAGGACGGCCAAGGTGGCGTGCAGGCATTGCCATAGCGTTTGCCATAGCGTCATCAATTGCGTTTTCAGATGCAGCGCTAATTCGTCCAGCAGCGCCTGTGCGGCATCGAAGTCGCCCATTTGCACCATCAGCGGGAAGGCGGCGTTGCTGATGACGTACATGATGGTTTGCGCATGGCCGCTCGCGCGCGCTTCCTGCAAGGCTTGCTGCACCGTGCCGCGGGCCGATTCGGTTTCACCTTGCAGCCACAGCACGTAAGCGAGCGTGGTGAGCGCCGCCGCGCGCTGGTCAAGCTGGAAGCGGGCGAGGTGGGAACTGCGCACCGGCGGCACATAGTGCGCCAGCATATGCTCCAGCTGGCTGCGGGCCGCCGCCTGGTCGCCGGCGTAGTGCAAGGCCGCGCCGATCAGGCGCTCCATGCGCACCGGCAGCTCGTGCTTCTCGGCGCTGCCGCTGGCGGCCTGGAAGCGTTCGGTCAAGCTGCGCACCGCAGCCACGTCGCCGGCGTAGCTGCGGCAGACCGCCAGTCCCCACAGCGACATTGATTGATATTCCGCGTTCTGCTGCGCCTCCGCCAGCACCAGCACGCGCGACCAGGCCGATTCGGTTGCGGCGATCGGGCCGCTCGAGTACAGCATGACCGCGCCCAGCGCCGCTTCCAGGCGCATCGCGCTGAAGTCGTCTGGTTCGCAGCCCAGGGCGCGCGTGATACAGCGACGGCCCTCTTCCAGTAGCGACAGTTCGACCCAGAGCGGAATCGCCGCCACGGTCAGGGCGATGCCCAGTCCGGCCGCATCGCCGGGGCCGAAGGCCCATGCCAGCGCGGCGCGCACATCGTCGAGGTGGCGGCCGTGGCGCTCGGCCCAGCCGTTGCCGGTTGCCGTGCTCCATTCTTCCGAGGCGCGTTCCAGTATCGCGCGCAAATGGTGCAAGTGGCGGCGCCGCATCGCCTCGGTTTCGCCATGCAGATCGAGCTTTTCCAGCGCATAAGCCTTGGTGGTATCGAGCAGGCGATACAGCACGCATTGCCGGCTCAGATCGGCCGACAGCAGCGACTTGTCAACCAGCCCCGCCACACCATCAACCACATCGAGCGGCCCGTGCTGGCACAAGCTGCTGGCATCGTCGAGCGTGAAGCCGCCGGCAAACACGGCCAGCGCGCGCAGCAGGGAGCGCTCGTCTTCCGGCAGCAGCTCGTAGCTCCAGTCCAGCGCCGCCTCCAGCGTGCGGTGGCGCTCCAGTGCACCACGCCGTCCGCGCTTCAGCAGTTGGAAGCGATCGCCCAGGCGCTCTGCCAGCGCCGCCGCGCCGAGTGCGTCCATGCGCGTGGCGGCCAGCTCAATGGCCAGCGGAATGCCGTCGAGCCGGCGGCAGATTTCCGCCACGGCCGGCGCATCGGCATCGCTCAGTTGATAGCCATCCTGGCCTTCTGCCGCGCGCTGCACGAATAGCTGAATCGCGGGAAAGCCCAGGCCCTGCGCCGCGCTCAATGGCGTCCCGGCGACTGGGTAGGGCAGCGGCGTCAACCGGTACACGTATTCGCCGGCCACGCGCAACGGTTCACGGCTGGTGGCCAGCACCCGCAAGTCGGTGGCGCCGTTGAGCAAGCGCTCGACCAGCACCGCGACCGCATCGACCAGGTGTTCGCAGCTATCGAGCACCAGCAGCACGCGCCGCTCGCGCAAGGTGGCGATCAGCGCCTGCACACCGTCGGCGCCATGCACGTGCACGCCCAGCGCGGCGGCCACCGCGCCGGCCAGGAACTGCGCATCGGCGACCGGGCTCAGATCGACAAAGCACGCTTCCATGTTCGCTTGCGCGGTGCAGGCTTCCACCACCGGCAGCGCCACCGTGGACTTGCCAATGCCGCCGGTGCCGACGATGCTGACCAGCCGGCGCTGTTCCATGATTTGCAATAGGGAGGCGATGGTCTCGGCGCGGCCGGTCGGGCAGGTGGCCGGCAGCGGCAGTTTGCGGAGTTGCTCCCAGTTGGCCGGGATGGCGGCCGGCTGCGGCGCCGTTTCGCGGTTGCTGGTGACCACCGGCGCCACGAAGCGATAACCGCGCCCGCTGACGGTAGCGACGTAACGATACTCCTTGCCATTGTCGAGCAGCGCCCGCCGCAAGGCCGCCACGTGTACCTTGAGGTTGTCCTCCTCGACCACGCTATTCGGCCATGCGCGCGCCATCAGCTCGCGTTTGCCGAGCACCTCGCCGGGGCGCTCCACCAATGCCGCCAGAATGTCCAGGGCGCGGCTGCCAAGGCGCACCGGTCGCTCCCCGTTCAGCAGCAGTTGCTGTGCGGGCACGAAACGGAACGGCTCAAAGTGATATTCGCAGTTGCTGGTCGTCGTCATTCCGCAATCATCTCACACTGCCCAGCTGCTTTACCAAAATTAACGGCTCTTAACTGGCTGGGCCGAGGCCTGCTCGCTACAGTGGACGCATCTAAATCATTTGCGAAAGGTAAATCATGACTATCGACAACCCAAGCCGTCGCGGCGTGATGCTGGCGGCCGGCGCCATGGCCGCCACCGCTATTATCCCTGCTGCCGCCCAAGGCGCAAGCACCGCCACCGCGCGCGGCGCACTTGGCGCCCGCCTGCAAGGCGTGCAGCACTTCGGCCTGACCGTGCAAAACATGGATCGCGCTTTCGCCTTCTACACCGAGGTACTGGGCGGCACCGAGATCATGCGCGACGGCGACTTCCAGGGTGATGTCATTCACAACACCTTGCTGCTGACCGAAGAGCTGGACGCCAAGCAGCGCCAGGTCAACCCGCGCGCGGTCGGCATCCCGGACTTGCGCAGCGGCGCCCAGCGCCTGGACGTGCGCTTCATCCAGTTCGACAACGTGGTGATCGAGCTGCTGCAA
Organism: Duganella rivi; assembly: GCF_009857435.1. Lineage (GTDB taxonomy): Bacteria > Pseudomonadota > Gammaproteobacteria > Burkholderiales > Burkholderiaceae_D > Rugamonas > Rugamonas rivi. The sequence goes on along the minus strand of NZ_WWCK01000001.1, from coordinate 576,547 downwards.
TATCGCGACAGCAACCAGCCGCAAGGCAACGGCGCCAGCTTTGCGCCGCCGACCGAGAAAACCAGCCCGGCCTTCCCGCGCTCGATGCACATCTGCTTCTACATCCGCGAGGACGTCGACTTCAACGAGTTCATCCGCGATCTGGAGAGCGAATCGGCCAAGCGCGGCATGCACCAGGTAAAGGCCAACCGCATCGTCAATTCCGGCAGCGAGCAAGAGCGCCTGCAAGCACCGCTCAACACCCGGAGCAACCCGATCACCAGCGGCAAGTCCGACGGCTGGACGCTGATCTACGCCAAGGGCCCGGAAGGCGAGCAACTGGAATTCGTGCAAACGCGCGGCCATGCCAAGCGCGTGTTTGGCGAAGCGGCCCGCCGCCGCGCGCTGTGATTTTTTTGGAGAATGCAGCAATGTTGAACTTTGATTTACATAACCCGACCCGCATCGTGTTCGGCGCCAAGACCGTGAGCCGCCTCGATGAACTGGTTCCGGCCGGCGCCCGCGTGCTGATTCTGTACGGCGGCGAAAGCGCGCGCCGCAACGGCACGCTGGCCGAAGTGCGCGCCGGCCTCGGTCAGCGCGAGGTGCACGAATTTGGCGGCATCGAACCAAATCCCAGCTATGAAACCTTGATGGAAGCGGTCGCGCTGATCCAGCGCAAGGGCTTGAACTTCCTGCTGGCAGTGGGCGGCGGCTCGGTGATCGACGGCACCAAGTTCGTGGCCGCCGCCGTGGACTATCCGGGCGACCCGTGGGAGATCATGGAAAGCCACGGCGCCACCGTCCACCGCGCGCTGCCGTTCGGCACCGTGCTGACCTTGCCGGCCACCGGCTCCGAGATGAACAAGGGCTCGGTGGTGTCGAAGAAAGCGACCAAGGCCAAGCTGGTGTTCGCCAGCGAGCACGTGTTCCCGCGCTTCTCGATCCTGGATCCGACCAAGACCTACAGCCTGCCGCTGCCGCAAGTGGCCAACGGCGTGGTTGATGCGTTCACCCACGTGATGGAGCAGTACCTGACCTACCCGGTCGATGGCCGCGTGCAAGACCGCTTTGCCGAGGGCCTGTTGCAGACCCTGGTGGAGATCGGCGCCGAAGTGATGGCCAAGCCGGACAACTACGATGCGCGCGCCAACCTGATGTGGACGGCGACCCTGGCGCTGAACGGCTTGATCGTTGCCGGCGTGCCGGAAGACTGGTCGACCCACATGATCGGCCACGAACTGACCGCGCTGCACGGCATCGACCACGCGCGCACGCTGGCGGCGGTGCTGCCGGCCAACCTGCAAGTGCGGCGCGAGGCCAAGCGCGCCAAGCTGCTGCAGTACGCCGAGCGTATCTGGAACATCACGGAGGGCAGCGAGGACGAGCGCATCGGCATCGCCATCACCAGCACCCGCGTCTTCTTTGAATCGCTGGGCGTGCCCACCCGCCTGCGCGAGTACGGCCTCAACGCCGGCCACATCGACGAAGTGATCGCCCAGCTCGAAGCCCACGGCATGACCGCCCTTGGCGAACACGAGGACGTCACCCTCGCCGTGAGCCGCCAAATACTGGAAGCAGCCCTGTAAATCACTGCAGGAACTTCACCAGCTTAGGCACCACTTCAGCGGTCGCTTCTTCCATCAGCCAGTGACCGCTGTTTTTAATGACGACGCCTTCGACGTTGCTGTCGACCAGGCGCGCTTGCTGGATCAGGAATTCGCCCGAGGCTTTTTCGCCCGTCAGCACCAGCATCGGAATGGTCAGCGGGGTCTTGGCGTAAGCGGCGAATTCCGCTGCGTCTTTCTCAAAGGCGCGGAACACTTCGAAGCCGGCGCGCATGTGGTCTGGCTGTGCATACTCGGCCGCGTAGAATTTGCGGTCGGCTTCGCTCAGCGACTTGGTCTTGTCGGCCGCGAAATCATTCCAGAAATGTTCGAAGTAAGTGCGCTCGCGGCCCTTGACCAGCGCCAGCGGCGTCTCGCCGTAGAAGTGGAAGTGCCACAGGTCGCGCAGCAGCCACACATCCTTCCAGTTGCCGACGCCCGGCAGGAAGGCATCCATCAGCACGATCTTGCTGACTTCCTTCGGATACTGGGCGGCGTAGGCGTACGCCACCATCAGGCCGATGTCATGCCCAACGATCTTGGCCGACTTGATGCCCAGCGCGGCCGCCAGCGCATGCACGTCCTGCGCCATGACCGACTTGGTGTACGGCCCCTGCGGCGTGGCGGACTTGCCAAAGCCGCGCAGATCCGGCGCGATCACCAGGTGATTCTTCGACAGTTCGGCGATCAGCGGCAGCCACATATGGCTCGACTCGGTGTAGCCATGCATCAGGATGACCGGGTCGCCCTTGCCGGCTGACAGGTAGTGCAGCCGCACCCCATTGGCTTCGATGAAATTACTTTTCGGCGCTTCGGCCTGTGCCGCGCCGGCAATGGCGCACAGTGCCAGCAAACAAATCCGAAACAGCTTGGTGATAGTCCTTGACATGATGATCTCCTCTGGTGGAAGTCCACAGGATAGCCAAGTGCCTTGCCCGAATATACCCACTATCGGGTGAAGAATTTCTATACAATATTTTCTGAAGAGGAAAAAATCAAAATTTTGACTAATTGTTGGTTGTCTTTTGTTTAATGCGAACTTCATGGCCCGGTTGCGGCAAGGCACTGGCTTTGCTGGCTCTTATCGCTTGCTGCGCGTCGCCGCTTGCCGCCCCGTCCGGCAGCGTGGCGCCGCCTGCCATTAATCTGCACCACACCAGCTGGACTGCCCGCGACGGCGCGCCGGCCATGATCTTGTCCATCACCCAAAGCCGCGACGGCTGGCTGTGGCTGGGCGGGCCGACCGGCTTGTACCGTTTTGACGGCATCCAGTTCGAGCCGTTCACGCCGGCCAACGCGCCGCTGTTGACCAGGAACGTCAGCATGGTCAACGCCTTTGCCGACGGCGACCTGTGGATCGGCTATCGCACCGGCGGCGCCAGCGTGTTGCGGCAAGGCCGGCTGCGCAGTTACGGCCAGCGCGACGGTTTGCCGAGCCGGGCCGTGTGGCAGGTGGAGCGGGATGGCAATGGCCGCATCTGGGCGGCCACCGCGCAAGGCATGTACTACCTTGAAAACGAACGCTGGCAGGCGGCCGGCAGCGCGTGGAACCTGCCCGGCGGCTGGTACAAGACGCTGCTGCGCGACCGTCACGGCGTGTTCTGGGCGCAGGGCGATGCCGGCGTGTACAGCCTCAAGCCCGGCAGCACGCGCTTCGTCAAGGCGCCGTTCGACAGCGGCATCGGCGTGCTGTTCGCGCTGCCCGACGGCGGCGCCGTGAGCTGGGACGCGGCCCATGCCCGCTTCAACGCGCTGGCCGAGCCGCGCCTCAATGCACGGGTGCGGCAGTGGGAACACCTCGGTGATCCGACCAGCCTGCTGATCGACCGGCACGGCGACCTGTGGGTAGGCCTGAAAGAAGGGCTGTCCTACCGCACGGTACACGGCGTCGCCGCCACGGCGCCGCCGCAAGGCCTGAGCGGGCCGTCGGTCAGCGCGCTGTTTGAAGACAAGGAGGGCAATGTCTGGGCCGCTACCGCCAAGGGCGTCGACCGCTTCCGGCGCGGCCGCCTGACCCGGATCACGGTGCCGGAAGCGGCCATCGGCGCGGCCATCATGGCCGACGAGCACGGCGGCGCCTGGATCGGCGGCTTCCACGTGACCGCCGACCCGGGCGGATTCACCAGCCTATCGCCGCTGTGGCCGCCGCGCAGCGATGGCTGGGCCAACCTGGTCACCGGTTTCAGCCGTTCCAGCGACGGCGTGCTGTGGGGCTCATCCTACGGAATGCTGCGCCGGGTGCAGGGCAGCGATAGCCGGCAAATCGCTTTTCCCGCTGCCGTCGGCGGCGTGATCGCCAACGCGGTGCTGGCCGAGCGCGATGGCAGCGTGCTGGCGGCGCTGGGCAGCCATGGCCTGTACCGCCTGCGGCCTAACGGCGAGTGGGAAAAGGAGGGCGATGCCGGCGAAGTCAGCGTGATGGCCCGCGCCGACGCTGGCGGCTTGTGGCTGGGCTATTATCCGGGCCTGCTGGAGCAGGTGGCCGGTGCCACGCGGCGCCGCTACGGCCCGGCCGAGGGACTCACGGTGGGGCTGGTGCTGGCGCTGCACTTGCACGGGCCGCACGTGTGGGCCGGCGGCGACAACGGCCTGGCGCTGCTGGACGCCGGCCGTTTCAGGCAGGTCGGCGGCGTCAACGGCGAAAGCTTTGACGGCATTTCCGGCATCGTCGAACTGGACAGCGGCGACCTGTGGCTCAATGCCACGGCCGGCTTGTTCCGCATCCCGGCGGCGGAGATTGCCCAGTTCAAGCGCGTGCCCGGTTACCGCGTGCGCTACGAGCGGCTAGACCAGGTCGACGGCCTGGAGGGCACAGCGCCGCGCGTGATGCCGTCGCCCTCGATGGTGCTGTCGTCCGACGCGCGGCTGTGGGTGGTGCGCTCCACCGGCGTGTTCCGCCTGAACCCGGCCGAACCGCCGCCGCCTGCGCCGGGCAATCCCATCGTCGTCAAGACACTGGGCGCACCAGGGCAGGCACGGCCGATGCAAGCCGATGCGCGCTTCGCTGCCGGCAGTTCGGCGATGCAGATTGACTACACCATGGCGTCGCTGTCGATGCCGGAGAAAATCCGTTTCCGCTACCGCCTCGAAGAGGTTGACGATGATTGGCAGGAAGCCGGCACGCGCCGCAGCGCCTATTACAGCAACCTGGCGTCCGGCGATTATCACTTCAGGGTCGGCGCCAGCGACTACAGCGGCAACTGGAGCGACGAGAGCAGCACGGTGCGTTTCTCGATCGCGCCGGCCATGACGGAAACATGGTGGTTCCGCGCCCTGTGCGCGGCGCTGCTGTTGGCGGCGGTCTACCTCGGCTATCGCTGGCAAATCAACCGCATGACGCGGCAACTGGCGGGCCGCCTGCAAGAACGCGTGAGCGAGCGCGAGCGCATCGCGCGCGAGCTGCACGACACCCTGCTGCAATCGGTGCAAAGCCTGATGCTGCATCTGCAAGCGGCAGTGATGAAATTGCCGCAGAAGGACAGCATGCGGGTGCAGCTGGAAACCGCGCTGCAACAGGCCGACGACGTGGTGGACGAGGGCCGCGAGCGGATCCGCGCGCTGCGCGGCGAGGATATCGAAAAGCTCAGCTTTGCGGACGCCATCCTGGCCACGGCTGCGCGCTTGCGGCCAGCCGACGCCTGTCCGGTTCACTTCAAAATGAGCGGCACGGCGCGCCAGCTGGAGGTCCTGATTTATACCGAGGCCATGGCCATCATTACCGAGGCCTTGGCCAATGCCTACGCCCACGCCCGAGCCGGGCGGATCGAGGTCGAAGTGCATTTCGGCGCGCGCGCATTGCGCTGCGTGGTGCGCGACGATGGCGCCGGCATTCCGGCCGAGGTGCTGAACCACGGCGGGCGCGACAATCACTGGGGCATGCGCGGCATGCTGGAGCGCGCCGAGCGCATCAACGCCAAGCTGAACCTGCGCAGCTTTGACGGTGGCGGTACCGAATGGCAACTGGTGTTGCCCGCCGCGCTAGCTTATACCCGATAGAGGGATGGCGCGCTGGGCCGCTGGTGGTAAGCTGGCTTGCAACCTTCAAGGAGTACCGTTATGTTAAGCCACAGCGACAAGCCGATCAGTGTGATGATTGCCGACGATCATCCTTTGCTGCGTAGCGGCATCGCTGCGGTACTGGCGGCCGATACCGGGTTCTCGGTGGTGGCCGAAGCCAGCGACGGCGAGGACGCCATCGAACAATACCGGCGTTTCCGCCCGGACGTGACCCTGATGGACTTGCAGATGCCGGGCCTGAACGGCATCGACGCCACGGCGGCGATCCGCTGCCTGAATCCACAGGCGCGCATCATCATCCTGACCACCTTTGACGGCGACGTGCAGGTGGTGCGCGGACTGAAAGCCGGCGCCAGCGGCTACCTGCTCAAGAACCTGGCCCGCACCGAGCTGCGCGACTACATCGTGTCCGTGCACGCCGGACAGCGGCCGCTGCCATCGCAAGTGGCCTGCAACCTTGCCAACAACTTCCAGTCCGATACGCTGAGCAAGCGCGAGATCGAAGTGCTGCGCTGCGTGGCCGAGGGCAATTCCAACCAGCGCGTCGGCCAGCGGCTGGGCCTGAGCGAAGACACCATCAAGGCCCACATGAAAACCATCCTGCAAAAGCTGGACGCCCGCGACCGCACCCATGCGGTGATGATCGCCATGCGGCGCGGCTACTGGGAAAATTAATTCCTAGTTCCCGCCGGGCTCGGCCGCCTGCAGGGCCTCGGCCAGCATGTCCGTGAAGACATGGATCTTGGTCGCGCCGCGCCGGTTGGCCGGGTACACCGCATAGATGCCCACTTCCATCTCGCCGGGATTGACCTGGTAGTCGGTCAGCACTGCCACCAGCCTGCCGGCGTCCAGGTCTTCCTGGATCAGCCAGGCTGCCAGCATCACCAGGCCGAGACCGCCGATGGCCGCCTGGCGCAGCATTTCCGCATTGTTGACGCTGATACTGCCGCGTACCTCGACCTCCGCCGCCAGGTCGGCATTGCGCAGGCGCCAGCTGGCGCGTCCGGCGCCGTAGGAAAACAGCAGGCAGTTGTGCCGGGCCAGGTCGTCCGGCACTTGCGGCTTGCCGTGCTGCGCCAGGTAAGCGGGACTGGCGCAGATGTAGCGCTTGTGCCCGGCCAGCTTCCTGGCGATCAGGTTGGGCTGCCGTTCGGGATTGCCGATGCGGATCGCCACGTCGATGGCCTCGTCCACCATGTTGACCATGGCGTCGCTGAGGCGCATATCGAGTTCCAGCCTGGGATAGCGCTGCGCCAGCTGCGGCAACAGCGGGGCGATATAGCGGTTGGCCAGCGTGACCGGCGCGGTGACGCGCAGCACGCCCTGCGGCTCGGCGCCGCGTCCGGCCGCCGTATCGTCGGCCTCGTCGAGGGCGGCCAGGATCTGGATGGCTTGCTCAAGGTATTCGCGGCCGCTATCGGTCAGCGTGATGCTGCGCGTCGAGCGGTTCAGCAGCGGCGCGCCGAGGCGCGCCTCGAGCGCATCGACCAGGCGGGTGACGGACGACGTTGCCACGTTTAACTGGCGCGCAGCGGAGGAAAAACCACCATTGCTGGCAACCAGGCAAAAAGCCTTGAGTTCAGCGAATCGATCCATTGTTTTGCGGCCTACGCAAAAGTGTATGTGAATTTGCCTATATTATCAGTATCTGGCGCGCGGTTTACAGTGATTGCATACGTTTACTTCGGAGGACTTATGCAACTCACACCATTGGCAGTTGGATTTGGCGCCACCATTGAAGGCATGGATCTGCGGCAGGCCGATGCCGGCACTGCCGAGCTGCTGCGGGCCGCGCTGCTCGAATACGGGCTGCTGGTGATCCGCGGGCAGTCGTTGACTCCGCGCGACCAGGTCTTGGCCACCAACGTGTTTGGCAAGCCGGAAGTGTTTCCCACCATGCGCGGCCAGCTGTCGGGATGGCCTGAAATTTTCCGCGTCGCCAGCCGTGCCGAGGACGGCCACGTCGACGTCGGCCGCTACTGGCATTCGGACGGCTCGTTCCGCGAAGATCCCACGCCCATCAGTTTCTGGTACTCCGAGGTGCAGTCCGAGGAGGGCGGCGACACGCTGTTTACCGATCTGCAGCAGGCCTACGCGGAACTGCAGCCCGATATCCAGGAAGAGTTCGATACCTTGAGCACGGCCCATCGCAACGGCGTGGTTCATCCGCTGGTGTTACGCCATCCCAAGACCGGCACGCGCGCGCTGTACCTGAATATCGGCCTGACGGCCGGCGTGCTGGGCTACAGCGCCGATCATTCGAAGGCCTTGATGGCCGCCGTCGACCGCCATTATTCGCGGCCCGATGCGACCTACGTCCACCACTGGCTGCCGGGCGATGTGGTGGTGGCGGACAACCTCCATGTGGCGCACAAGGCGACGCCGATTACGCCGTCCACGCGGCGGATTTTGAATCGCACCACGGTGCGCGCCGATGGCGTCATCTGGTCAAACCCGGCGCCTGAGGCAGGAGCGCCTCGGCCAGCGCCTTGATCGCCTGCCGCTTTTGAATCATGTTGCAGGCGCCGCCAAGCGCTTGATATCAATACGCGATCCATTGAGAAAAGGGAATGGTATGAAAAATCTGACATTCAAGCGCAAGCTCTGGCTCCCCCTGATTGCCAGCCTGGTGTGCCTGTGCGCGGTTTCCGTGTTTCACGTGATGGAGGCCAGGGAGTTGCGCTACACCGAGCGCAAAGCCGATCTGGCTGACGTTGCCAAGGCCGCCCTGAAAATCGTCGAGGCCTTGTCGGCGGAAGCGGCGGCAGGAAAAATCAGCGAGGCCGAAGCGCAAATCCGCGCCAAGTCGGTGCTGAAGAGCATACGCTACGGCGAGGACGGCTACCTGGCGATCATCGGCATGGACGCGCGGCCGATTCAAAACCCGGGCCGCCCGGAAAATGACGGCAAAGACCTCAGCGGCTTTACCGACCCGCATGGCTTTTACGTGTTCCGCGAGATTTCCCGCACTGCGGCGTCGGCCGCCGGCGAGGGATTCCTGAGCTACTACTGGCTGCGTCCGGGCAGTACCGCGCCGTCCGAAAAACTCAGCCGGGTGGTCAGCTTTAAACCGTGGGGCTGGGCCCTGGTGACGGGGCTGTACGTGGATGACATTAACAAGGCGTTCTATGCTTCGTTGCAGAAGGTGGCCGTGATAGTCGCGGCGGTGAGCTTGCTGCTGTCGGCGATTGTGATTGGCGTGAACCGCAGCTTGCACCGCACCATCGGCGGCAGCCCGGAATATGCCGCCGCGATGGCGCTGAAGATCGCCGGCAAAGACTTGAGCGTGGCGATTGTCACCGACGCTGACGACCGCCACAGCTTGCTGTTTGCGATGCGCACCATGCAGGAAAACCTGGCGCAGATGATAGGCGATATTCGCGGCAGCGCCGACACCATTGCAGCGGCATCGACGCAGATTGCGGCCGGCAATCTGGATCTGTCGAGCCGCACCGAAATGCAGGCCGGGTCGCTGGAAGAGACGGCGGCGTCGATGGAACAGCTAACGCAGGCGGTGGCGCAAAATGCCGAGCATTCGGCGCAAGCCAATGCGTTGGCGAAGACGGCGTCCGGCGTGGCCCGGCGCGGCGGCCAGGCGGTGACGGAAGTGGTCAGCACCATGAGCAGGATCAACGCCAGCGCCACGCGGATCGAAGCGATTATCGGCACCATTGACAGCATCGCGTTCCAGACCAATATCCTGGCCTTGAACGCGGCGGTCGAGGCGGCGCGGGCAGGCGAGCAAGGGCGCGGTTTTGCAGTGGTCGCGTCCGAGGTACGCAACCTGGCGCAGCGCAGCGCTGCCGCCGCCAGGGAAATCAAGTCGCTGATCGACGACGCCGTGCGCAATATCGGCGACGGCACTTTGATGGTCGAGCGCGCGGGCGCTACGATGGACGAGGTGGTCGCCAGCGTGGGGCAGGTGACGACCGTGATCTCGGCGATTAGCGAGGCCTCGGTCGAGCAGCGCACCGGTATCAGTCATGTGAATACGGCGATCACGGAAATGGATGGCGTGACCCAGCAAAACGCGGCGCTGGTCGAGGAGGCTGCAGCGGCTGCGGCAAGCTTGCGCGACCAGGCGACGTCGCTGTCGGATCTGGTGGGCAGTTTCCACTTGGCGGCGGCAGCGGGCACGGCGCCGCTGTCGCGCCGCCCATCGCGGCCGCCGGCGTTGCCGCAATTGGCGTTCATCCAGGCTTGATCGCTGCGGGGTTGACGCTGCTTGCCGCTGTAACAGCGCGCGGCACCAACCCAACCCGCACACCGCTGCGGCCAGGGTCTGACCCCGTACGGGGTCAGACCCTTTCGTCCGGGGTGCTTTTCAATACAGTAATGACGCGCCAACGGACACTCGTCCGAGTACCCCGTTGCGCTGCGCGCAAAAGTCTTGCGCTTGTGGGCTGGCTTATCGCTGCTTCCGCTCCCGGCTATAGTTTCTTCATCCAACACTCACCGGGAGTACCACCATGAACAAGCTGCAACAGCCACTGCAAATCGGCGACCTGACCTTTAACAACCGCATCGCCATGGCGCCGATTACGCGCGCTCGCTCCGGCGCCGACGGGGTGCCCGTCAGCCTCAACGCGGCGTACTACGCGCAGCGCGCCACAGCCGGACTGATCATCACCGAAGCCACCAATGTATCGCCCAACTCGGCCGCGTTTGAGCTGGCGCCCGGCATCTACAATGAGGCGCAAGTGGCGGGCTGGCGCGGCGTCACCGAGCAGGTGCACGCGGCCGGCGGCAAGATGTTCATGCAGCTGTGGCACAGCGGCCGCGTGAGCTCGTACGCGCTGCTGAAAGGCGCTGATCCGCTATCGCCGTCCGGCGGCAACGACGACCTGGCGCTGCTGCAGGTGTACGGCGCCATGGCCAACGGCTACTATGCCCGCATCTACGCCACGCCGTCGCGGGCGATGAGCAACGAGGAGGTGTACGCCGCCGTTGCCGAGTTCCGCGCCGGCGCCGAGAACGCCAAGCGCGCCGGCCTGGACGGCGTTGAAATCCACGCTGCCAACGGCTACCTGGTGCAGCAATTCCTGTCGCCGCTGGTCAACCGCCGCACCGATGAATTTGGCGGCAGCGTCGAGAACCGCGCACGCTTCCTGCGCCTGGTGATCGAGGCGGTGTTGACGGTGTTCCCGAAAAATCGCGTCGGCGTGCGCATCTCGCCTTTCGCCGCCTACAACAACGCGACCGATCCGAATGCGGCGGAAACCTACGGCTACGTGGCGCGCATGCTGAATGGCTACGGCGTGGCGTATATCCACGGCGCCGACACCAATGCCTGGGGCGGCACGGCGGATATGCCGAAAATCCTCGACATCATCCGCAGCAATTACCACGGCACGCTGATCGCCAATGCCGGCCTGACGCCTGACATGGCCGAGCAACTGCTTGCCGGCGGCAGGGCGGACATGGTGGCCTTCGGCCGCTTGTATGTCGCCAATCCCGATCTGGTGGCGCGCATTGCCGCCGACGGCCCCTACAACACGCCTGATCCGTTTTCCTTCTACGGCGGGACTGAGCGCGGCTACACCGACTATCCAAGCCTGGGGTAACCGCGTGGATCGCTGGCAAGCGATGGAGACGCTGGTGGCGGTGGTGGAGGCGGGCTCGTTTTCCGCCGCCGCCCGCCGTCTCGGCGTCGGCCAACCGGCGGTCTCCAAGGTGATCGCGCAGCTGGAAGCGGATTTGGGCGTGCAGCTCTTGCTCCGCTCCAGCCGTGGATTAACGCCGACCGAGCCGGGACAGGCTTACTACCAGGGCGCGCGCCATGCCTTGCAGCTGGCCGCCGACGCCGACGCCAGCGCGCGCTGCGCCAACACCGAATTCGGCGGCCGCCTGGTGGTGTCGGCGCCGGTCACCTTCGCGCGCCTGCACGTGGTGCCGCGCTTGTCCCAATTTCTCAGCCAGCATCCGCAACTGCAATTGGAACTGGTGCTGGACGATAACAATATCGATTTGCTCGAGGGCGGCATTGATGTGGCGCTGCGCCTCGGCGCCCTCAGCGATTCCGATATGACCGCGCGGCGCATCGGGCACAGCCCACGCGCCGTGCTGGCGACGCCGGACTATCTATTGCAGCACGGCCAGCCACAGCATCCCGCCGAATTGAGCGAACACGCCGCCATCATCTATACCCGTCCCAGTAAAAATCCCATGTACGTGTTCCAGTCCGGCGCGGTGCAGGAGTCGGTGTCGCTGCAAGGCCGGCTGCGCTGTTCTGCCGCCGAGGGCGTGCGCACGGCGGTGCTGGCGCATATGGGCCTGGCGGTGGCGTCCGAATGGATGTTTGCGCCCGAACTGGCTTCGGGCCAAGTCCAGCGCGTGCTGCAGGACTGGACGCTGCCCGCCGTCGATCTATGGGCGGTGTTTTCCTCGGGCCGCAAGGCCAGCGCCAAGGCGCGGGCGTTTGCGGCTTTCGTGGAAGCCTTGCTAGCTGATTAAATGCGCGCCGGCGAGCGGCAGGTCATACAGGCGCTTGCCGATCGCATCAGCCAGCGCATTGCCTAGCGCGCCGGCCATCGGCCCCTGGGCTGCCTCCGCCACGCCCAAAAACGCTTCGCCGGGGCGATTGAGGATGACCACGTCGACTTTTTTCGGCGCCTGCGCATAGCGCATAATCGGATAGCTGGCCCAGTCGACGCTGGCGATGCCCTCCGGCTTGAACAACAGCTTTTCGTACAGCGTCCAGCTGGACGATTGCAGGATGCCGCCTTCAATTTGATTGCGGATGCCGTCGGGATTGACGCCCTGGCCGCAGTCCACCACCGCCGTCACGCGCACGATGTTGACTGCGCCGGTGCTGCGCTCAACGCGCACTTCAACCGCCAGCGCCACGTACGCCATGCTGTTCTTGTACTGCCCGAAGGCGAAGCCAAAGCCGTGGTCGCGCAGTTTCTTGCGCTTGCGCCAGCCGAACGCGCTGGCCGCTTGCTGGATCACCGCGCGCGCGCGCGGGTTGTCCATGTGGCGCAAGCGGAATTCCACCGGGTCGGTGTTCGCTGCGGCCGCCAGTTCGTCCATCATGCCTTCAATCGCAAACAAGTTGATGTGCGCGCCCAGCGAACGCATGGCCGAGGTGCGCAGCGGCGTGACCGGCAGGAAGTGGTTGGTGATCTTCGCGCGCGGCAGGGTGTACAGCGGAATCGCATTGCGGTCACCACCGCCTTCCGGCATCGGCATCGGCTGCGAAGGGGAGGGCGTAAAAGGCTGGGCCAGCAGTTGCGCCGGTATCAGCTTGCCGGCATTGCCGGGACGTTCGTTGTGGGAGCCGCTCCACAATGCATACTGCCAGTCGCAGATTTTTCCTTGCGCGTCGAGCGACGCCGACAGCTGGCTGCTCATGGCCGGCGCGTAGGGTTCCCATTGATTTTCCTGGTCGCGCATCAGCTGCACGCGCACCGGGCGTCCCGGCATGGCGCGCGCCAGTAGCGCGGCATCGGCGGCGACATCGTCGGCGCCGTTCTGGCCGTAGCAGCCGGCGCCCTCGGTATGCACGCAGCGTACCGAATCGGGCCGCATCGACAGCAGCTCGGCAAGCGCGCCACGCAATGGATAAACCCCTTGCGTGTGCGTCCAGACGGTCATCGTCCCATCTTCCAGCAAGGCCACCGAGCACGAGGGGCCGATCGAACCGTGCAGCACATACTGCTTGGTGTAGCGGCGCCGCAGCGTCAGCGCGGGCGTGGCCACCGGGCCATGCTGGTCGGCGATGACGATATCTTGCGACGGCAAGGCGCGCAGCGTTGCGTGAATCTGCCCAGCAGCAGGCAGCGCCGGGCCTGGCGACCATTTGGCGCTGGCGGACAGCGCGCGCATGGCCTGTATCGCCAGCCATTCGTCGCTCGCAATGACGGCCAGGTAATTGCCGTCCACGTGAACCTTGAGCACGCCTTGCATCTTGCGCACCGCTGCAAAGTCGGCGGTCAACAGGCGCGCGCCGTACGCCGGCGGACGCACCACGCGGGCGTGCAGCATGCCCGGCAAGCGCAAATCCTGCACATAGGCGGCGCCGCCGGTCAGCTTGGCGGGGATGTCGACACGCGGCAGCGAGGCGCCGATCACTTTGTATTGACGGGCGTCTTTCAACGGCGACTTGACCGCCGCCGCCTGATGCAGGTTGACGCCGCGCACGGCCTCGCCGTAATGCACGCTGCGGCCGTCGGGCGCGATGACGGCGCCATTGCGGGTCTGCAGCAGCGCTGCCGCTACCTTCAGCTGTGCAGCCGCACCTTGCACCACCAGCGCGCGCACTTGCGCCGCCGCGTGCAGCAGCGCCGTGCCGCTATCGGCCATGGTGTGGCTGCCGGCGGTGAAGCCTTCGTTAGGCGTCAACCCGGTATCGGCGGTGATGAAGGTGATGGCGGCCGGCGCCACGTCCAGTTGCTCGGCCGCGACCTGCAACAGGGCGGTGCGCACGCCGGTGCCGAGTTCCACCTTGCCGGTGAATACGGTGACGGTGCCGTCCGGCGCGATCCTGATCCAGGCGTCCAGCATCGGCGTGCGTTGCAGGCTGCCTGCCAAATCCTTGTTGGCAATCGGCGGCACGCCCATGCCGTTGAATTCGGCGAAGGCGCTTGGCGGCAGCAAGGTGAAGCCCAGCACCAGGGCGCCGCCGCGCAGCACCGCGCGGCGGCGCAGGTCGATGGTTGCGCTCATCGTGCCGCTCCCTGCGCCACGTCTTTGATCGCGGCAATGATGCGCATATGCGTGCCGCAACGGCAAAGGTTGGGCTCCATGTGGGCGCGTATCTGTGCTTCGCTCGGATGCGGATGCTGCTCCAGCAAGGACTGCGCGCGCATCACCATGCCGGCGATGCAGTAGCCGCATTGCGCCGCCTGGTGCTTGATAAACGCGGCCTGCAATTTGCCCGGATGCTCGGCATTGCCCAGGCCTTCGATGGTGCGTACCTGGCGGCCCTCGCAGGCCGAGACAGGCGTGATGCAGCCAAAGATGGGCTGGCCGTCCAACAACACGGTGCAAGCGCCGCATTGGCCCATGCCGCAGCCGAATTTTGCGCCGTTCAGTTCCAGCTGGTTGCGCAGGGCGTACAGCAGCGGGGTGGATGGGGCGATGTCCACGGTATGGCGGACACCGTTCACGATGAGTGTGCTCATTGCTGGTTTTCCTTTCGAATAGTGCGCACGCGTCGATCGACGTCCTGCCAGGCGGCGCGCTTGCCGATGTCGGCGCGGATGTAGGCCGCGATGTCGGCGATTTGCGTGTCCGTCAGCGATGCCGCGAACGGCGGCATGAAGGTGGCGTGGGCCGAGTCTTTGAACGGCAGGCCGTTCAGCATCACCTGGATCACATTGTCGGGCCGGTCGCTGGCAACGGCGCTGCTGAGTGCCAGCGATGGGCGTCCCGCCACCGCCATCATCGGCGCTTCGCTGCTGTGGCAGCCGGCACAGGCGCCGCTGAACAGTGCAGCCCCCCGGCTGATGCGGGCCTGGTCGCTGGCCGCCGGCGTTACGGCGCGCGGCGTCGTCGCGGGCTGTTGCAGCGACATGATGTAGGTGGCGATGGCGTTGCTGTCGGCCTCGGGCAGTTGCGACAAGCTGTGCGCTACCGGGCCCATCGGCCCTGCCGCCGCGCCGTGTTCGGACGACCAGCCGTGGCGCAGATACAGCGCCAGTTGCTCGCGCGTCCAGGGCTTGGGCGTGTTCAGCAGATTGGTCAGCGCCGGCGCATCCCAGCCATCGATATTGCCGCCGCTGAAGGCCGGGCGGCGTTCGCCGCCGATCGGATCCAGAGTGCTGTGACAGGACGCGCAATGGCCGGCGCCGTCGACCAGGTAGCGGCCGCGGTTCCACTCGGCGCTGCGGGATGGATCGTCGGCCTCCGGCCCCGGCCGCAGGTAGAGTAAATTCCAGCCCGCCAGCAGCGGACGAAAGCGCAGCGGCAGCAGTAGCTGGTTGTCCGGCGCCTTGAAATTGACGGGCGTGCGCGTCATGAGAAAAGCGTAGGCATCGTTGATGTCCGCCGTCGACATGCGCGTGTAGTGGATGTAGGGGAAGGCTGGATAGAGCAAGTGGCCGTCGCGCGCGACGCCGTGGCGCAGCGCCCGTGTGAACGCGGCCAGCGACCAGTTGCCGATGCCGGTCTCGGTATCCGGCGTGATGTTGGTGGTGAAGATGGTGCCGAACGGCGTCCGCAGCGGCAGTCCGCCCGCGTACGGCGCGCCCGTTGCCGACGTGTGGCAAACCATGCAGTCGCCTTGGGCCACGACGCGCGCGCCACGGCTCACGCTGTCCGGCGCAAAATCGCCTGCTGCCAAGGGGCGGATGGGCGCGATTGCCGGCTGCCACATCCAATAGGCTGTACCGGCGGCGATCACCGCCAGGGCCGCAGCCGCGAGCCACGCTTTTCTCTTCATACCGACTCCCGAATGACGGCAGAATTGTGCTGCCGTTGTATGGAGTCACTGTGCCATGGGAATCAGGCGATGAACACTAGCCGGAAGGAATGAGCGCCAGTCCTGCCGGGAATGGCTTGGATAGGGCTGCTGCTAAGTAGTTCCCCGCGCACGCTTGAGGTAAATCAAGCGTTAATTGGAGCCAGCGCAATAAGATCGTGATGTGTCGCCTGAACACCCGCGACCAACGGCATACCAGGAGGCAATGTGAATAACGGGCAAATCGAGATTCGGGACGAGGACATGCGGGTGGCAGAGCTGGCCTCGGAAGTCTTATCCAACCGGACATTGGAGTTGATCATCTTCCCGACTGAAAAATGCAATTTCCGTTGCGTCTACTGTTACGAAGACTTCAAAATCGGCCGCATGCCGCAAGCCTTGGTGGACGGCGTCAAGCAGCTGATCAATCACCGCATCGGCGGCCTCGATGTGCTGAAGATTGCATGGTTCGGCGGCGAGCCGCTGCTGGCCAAGGAAATCATGCTGGAGATCTGCGCGCACGCCTGCGCGGCTGCGGCCGCGCATGGCTGCCTGTTCACCAGTGCCGCCACCACCAACGGCTACCTGCTCGACCGCGACCTGGCGACCCGGCTGGCTGCCGTCGGTGTATGGGAATATCAGATCACGCTCGATGGTTTCGCGGACGATCATAACCGCACGCGGGTCATGGCCAATGGCGATAAAACCTACGACACCATCTTCAGCAATCTGCTCGCGCTCAAGCAATCCGATCTCGACATCTCGGTACTGCTGCGGCTGCATTACGGCCCGCATAACGTCCAGCGCTACGAAGTTTTTCTGGATTATGTCATCGCTGAATTCGGCGCGGACAAGCGCTTCTCGGTCGATCTGCAAGCGATACAAAACTGGGGCGGCCCGCGCGGCGGGGAGATCGCCGTCTTCGGCCCGACCGAGCGCAAGCGTCTCTTGGCGCGCTTTCAACACCACATCAGCCAGGGGATTGCCCGGCCACATGATGGGCCGGGCACGACGGTCTGCTACGCCGCCAAGGCCAACTCTTTCGTCATCAGGGCCAATGGCGCCATCGGCAAATGCACGGTGGCTTTAACCGACGAAAGAAATGCGATCGGCATGCTGAATGCCGATGGCACAGTGCAAATCAGCGTCGCCAAGCTGGCGCCGTGGATTAACGGCATCAAGAAGATGGACATGGCGGCATTGAGCTGCCCGTACAGCGTGATGGAGCGCTGACGCTGACTGGTTTTTTGCTGGTGGTAGTTGATTGTGGCGTCCCGCACTCTGGCGCGTCCAGCTTCGCGGATCTGAAGTTCAATTCAATCTTATTGGGGGTTGTATGCCAAAACTTGGCGATGCTTTAAGTAATCTGAGTGTCTCGGATTTTACGATTGATGAGTTTGGCAGACTCATCATTCACAACACGGATGTGATCGACGCGGTCGTGGCGCAAGTCCCGGCCATCAAGAATCCCGCGCTGGGCGCGTCCAACAATTGCAATTGCCCGGGCAGCGGGTTCACCACGCCGGACATCATCCGCAATAATCCCGGCAATATCGGGCAGAGATAAGGGAGATGATCATGGCCAATGATTTGAAATCCATACTGCAAAACGTGAAGTCCGAAGACTTGCAGATAGACCAGTTCGGTCGCCTCGTGGTCAACTTGCCGGGACTGGGCCAAAAGATCGCCGAAGCCAAGCCCGGGGTACGGCGCATTCCGGGCGCGGCCGCCTCCAACAACTGCGACTGCGGCGGCGGTGGTGGCGGCAGCGGCTGCGGCAGTGCGATTCAGCCGGGAGTGGAGAACATCAAGTCCGGCCCCACCTAAGCCGGATGCCGGGAGCCGACCATGCAACACAAGCTGTCGTTCTACCACGTGGCAACGCCGCCATTTCTCGATCCGGCCGATGGCGCTGTCAACCGTATCGTCCTTGCGACCAGGTCGGGGCAGGTGCGCATCATCGATGAAGGGACGTGGCAAAGGTTGCTGGCCGGCGCGCCGTCACTGCCCGATGCGCTGATGAGCGAGCTGGCCGGCATGCAGTTGCTGGTTCCTGCCGATGAAAACGAATTGCAGCAAGTGCTAGCCCGCAGCAATGCGTCCAGTGCTGCGTCCTCCGACTACTACTCGGTGATTCAGCCCACCGCCTTGTGCCAGCTCGGCTGTGATTACTGCGGCCAGGAACACACGTCGAAACAGCTGAGCGAGGTGGATCAGGACTTGGTGCTGGAGCGGATCAGCAACGGGATACGGCGGTCGAACCGCTATGCCTCGCTGTCCATATGCTGGTTCGGCGGCGAACCGCTGCTGGGCCTGGCCGCCATGCGCAGAATGACGCCGCGCCTGATCGAGATTGCTGCCGCGGCGAACTGCACGTATGGGGCCAAACTGGTCACCAACGGCGTGGCGCTCACGCCTGCCCTGATCAGTGAGCTGGTGGGGCCGATGAGGGTCAAGCAGATTGAAGTCACACTCGACGGCATTGCCGAAGTTCATGATGCGCGGCGTCACAACAAGGGGGGCGGACGAACTTTCGAGCGCATCTTTGCCAACCTGCTGGCGCTGGCAAAATGTGCGCAGGACGGGCTGTCGGTATCGGTGCGCTGTAACGTGGATCGGCGCAATTACCATAGCGTGTCACCGTTGTTGCGGCAGCTGGCCGAGGCGGGCCTGCAAGGGAAGATCAGGTTCTACGTGGCATCGGTCTACTCATGGGGCAACACTGCGCATGAGCTCGCGCTCAGCCCGGAAGAGTTCGCCGCGATGGAGACCGATTGGCTAACGCAGCAAGTGGAACTGGGGTTTGATCCGCAACTGATCCCGGCCCAGAAATCCATCGTATGCATGGCCGTGAAACCGGAAAGCCGCTTGTACGACGCCTACGGAAACATCTTCAATTGCACCGAAGTGTCCTACGTGCCCAGCTACGGGATGCCGAACAAATACCTGCTGGGCCAGCTATGGAAGGAAGACGCCACGTCTGCGCGCGATCGCCTGGGCGATTTCAACCAAAAGATCGAAGACGGTGCATACCAATGCTCGTCCTGTTGCATGCTGCCGGTGTGCGGCGGCGGCTGCCCCAAGAAATGGCTCGAAGGCTATGTACCTTGCCCCAGCTCGAAGAGAAATATGCGCGACCGGCTGCAACTGATGTATGCCGCCAGCCTCCAGCAGCAAGCATGACCTGAGCCAAGACACCATCAACGCCTTCATTTTTTGCCGAACGAATCCGGGTATTTCGCCAGGATGGCGTCGTAGGCGCCGTCTTTTTTCATCTTCTCCAGCGCTAGCCGCCAGCGTTCGGCCTCGTCCGGGTTGAACGTGGGCGCGCTGGCGAGGTAGAGGTCGAGCGCGGCGATTTGCTTCCCCATGCGGAAATTGGCAATCGGGATGCCGATCCTGGCGCACACCGCTTGCACCACGCGCGGCGAACCCAGCCACACATCGATGCGGCCGAGATCGAGCTTGCGCGCGATGCCCTCCTGGTTGGTCGACACCTGGATGTCCCGGAAGCCCGCCCGGCGCGCCGCCAACTCGGCCGGCGAACCGAGGATCACGCCGATGCGCAGCTGCCTGGCCGCTTCGATGGAGGAAATATCGACGGTGGATCTGGCGCTGGCGATCAGGTAGAACTTGGCGTCGAACAGCTTGAACCACCAGCGATACTGCGGTTCCAGCTCGGGCAGGCGCCACAAGGTGCCAAGGGCGTCGGGGTGCAGGCTGATCTGGCTGCGCAGCCGCATCAGCGGCAAGGGCGTGATCGGCCCCTGGTTGCCCACTCTTTTTGCCATTTCCTCCACCAGCTCGTACAGCAGGCCATGGTTGTTGCCGTCTTGCTGGAAATACAGGGGGGCGACCTGGTCGATATACACCGGCGTGTCCGCGCGCACCGCCGCCGGCGCGAGCGCGAGCACATACAGGGCGGCGGCGAGCATCAGCCTAGAACACATGCCGAACCCCAAGCATCTGGCCCGACTGGTTAAGCCCTCGGCCGACGGTGCCGCCCGCGTCCACCGCAATGGCGGCGCTGCCCCGGTTGCGCACGTAGCCCCAGGTGCCGTACAGCGCGGTGCGCTTGGACAGGTGGTAGATCACGCGCGCCACGTACAGCGTGGTGTCATTTGGCGAGGCCTCCACGTCCAGGTGCGCGCATTGCACATCGTAAGTCCACAAGCGGTCGGCAATGCTGGCGCCGAGAAAGTACAGGCCGCTCTCTTGCCTGCTGCCGGCGACGGTGTCGCGCTTGATGTAGCCGCCGCCCAGCTTGACCGCTCCGCGCAGGTAGTAGCCGCTGATCACGCGCCGGCGCTCCTGATCCGCGCTGCGGGTCAGGCCGTTGCTGGCGCCGGCGCCGCCATGCTGCTTGTCCCACGAGGTGAAGACTGCCCAGGTGCCGGTGTCGTAGCCGAGCAGCGCGGTCGTTTGCCGGCAGGCGCGCTTGTCGGCGGCGGACTCGCCGGGGCAGTTGGTGGCCGATGGCCCGCTGAAGCCGGCGGGATTGGCGTCGCGCCCGAAGCTGTGGCTGGCGCCGACGATGAAGTTGTTGAACACGCCGTTGTACGCCAGCGCATTGTCGCTGCGCGCGTTGGGCAAGTACAGATCCATATTGGTCACGCCGTGAATCGACGGGCCGACGGTGTCGGTCTTGACCAGCGCGTGGAAGGTCATATTGCTTTGGCGCCCGATCGACAGGGTGCCGAAGCTGCCGCGCAGCCCAAGCCAGGCCTGGCGCCCGAACAGGCGCCCGCCCTGGCCCTGGGCACCGGTGTCGGGGCCGAACTGCGACTCCAGCTGGAACACGGCGCTGGCGCCGTTGCCCAGGTCTTCCGTGCCGCGCACGCCCCAGCGGGACGGGAGCGTGCCGGTCAGCGTCGGCATGCGCGTGACGGCGTCGCCGGCGGCGTTGGTATGGTTGACGCGCTCGATGCCGGTGTCGATCACGCCGTATAGCGTGACCTGGGAAAATGCCGGAAGTGCGCAAGACCAGCAAAGTGCCATGATTGCATGCCTGGTTTTCATCGTCCGCGCCCTATGCTGTGTTGCCCAGCAGCCGGGGGGCGGGAAGCAGGGCGGCCGGCTGCTGCGCCGGCCCGGTGGCGTTGAGCTTGAACACGCTTACCGCATCGGCCAGGCGCTGGGCCTGGAGTTGCATGGAGCCGGTTGCGGCCGCCGCTTGTTCCACCAGCGCGGCATTTTGCTGGGTGGCGTTGTCCATGATGTTGACCGCCGCGCTGATCTGCTCGATGCCGGAGGTTTGCTCGGCGCTGGCCGCCGTGATGGACACCATGATGCCGGCCACGCGCTGGATGCTTGCGACCACCTCGTCCATGGTGGTGCCGGCCACGCCGACCAGCTTGCTGCCGGCGCCCACCTTGGCGACCGAATCATCGATCAGCGCCTTGATTTCCTTGGCGGCGGTGGCGGAGCGCTGCGCCAGGCTCCTGACCTCCGAGGCCACGACCGCGAAGCCGCGCCCCTGCTCGCCGGCGCGCGCCGCTTCCACGGCGGCATTCAAGGCCAGGATGTTGGTCTGGAAAGCGATGCCGTCGATGACGCCGATGATGTCGACGATCTTGTTGGAGGAGGCGTTGATCGCGTTCATGGTGGCGACCACCTCGGCAACCACGGCGCCGCCGCGCACCGCCACGCTGGCGGCGGAGTCCGCCAGCTGGTTGGCTTGCCGGGCGCTCTCGGCATTTTGCTTGACGGTGGAAGTCAGCTGCTCCATCGAGGAAGCGGTCTCCTCCAGAGAACTGGCTTGCGACTCGGTGCGCGCCGAGAGATCGAGGTTGCCGGTGGCGATTTCCCCGGAAGCGGTGGCGATGGTGTTGGTGCCGTCGCGCACCTCCATCACCATGCGCGCCAGATTGCAGTTCATTTGCTGGAGCGCCTGCATCAGCTGCCCGGTTTCATCGCGCGAGCAGGACTTGATCTCGGTGGTTAGATCGCCGCAGGCCACGCGGTTAATGGCGCTCACGGCGCCCAGCAGCGGGCGGGTGATCGAGCAGGTGAGCCAGTACGCGCAGCCTATGCCGATCAGGATGGCGGCGGCGCCGACCCACAGCAGGGTGTTCCTGCCGTCACGGTCGTGCTCGGACGCCTCGGCCACCATCGCGCTGACGGCGCGCTCCTGGTAGGCCACCAGCTTCGCCATTTCTTCAAGGTAGGCGGTGGTCACGGGAATCAGCACATCGGCGACCATCTGGTTTGCCACCGCGTCGTTGCCGGCCTGCTTCTCCTTGAAAATGGCGGCGGTGGTGGCGCGCGCGGTGGCGCGCCGCTCGATGATCCCGGCCAGCAGCGCCTTGCCATCCGCTTCGGTGACCATCGACTCGACCTTCTTTTGCAGCAGGCTGTTGGCCTCTATCGACGCGCCGACCAAGTCCTGGAAATACTTCTGCGCCACCGGATCCGGGTTCTTGACGGCGGCCAGGATGCGCGCGTTGGTCAGCTGTATGCCCTGCTGCCAGCTCAGGATGGCGCGCATCCGGTCGATGCCGTCGGTCGAGAGCTTGTGGGTGATTTCCGCCACGACCTGCAGGCGCGAGATGCCGGTGGCGGTCAGTATCAGGAGTAAGACGAGTAACGCTGCAAAACCCAGGCTAAGGCGTGTTCCTATGCGCAGATCCGTGAGTGCCATCATCCCTCCAATAGGGTTGCTGTGGGTTGTTTGCCACCACGGCGGGGCGCCGGTGATGGCCCGGACAACTGAACTTGATTAGAAGGTGAACACCGTATAGCCGTCTGCGGCAATCTGCGCGATGCTAGGCAGACCGGAGGTGCCGGGTACGCTGTTATCGGTAATCAGGTCAAAGCCAGCTTTTTCCACTTCCTCGCGCGCGCCGAACACGTCGGCGCAGCCGCAGGAAATCCCCACGACCGTGTCTTCAACGGCCTTGTACAAGGCGTGGATCGGATGCTCGGTGTTGGCCAGCACGCCAGGCCAGCGGGTGCCGGTGCCCTGGAAGTAAATGCCGACTTCGGTTTTCTTTTGCTTGAAGTCGTAGGCCGCTGCAAGCGCGTTGAACATGCGGCCCAAGGCTTCTTCGCCAGCTTTTGGGTCGGACAGGATAATGATGGCTGCTTTCATGGTGGGGCTCCGGTTGGTTGGTTTCATCGAGGGATGTCCGCGGCTGTGCTGTGCGGATGAGGCATTCTAGGCATCAAAACCTGGCCGGAGAACGCTGCCAGGCTCAATTCATCATTTCGCTGTTCGCAATAGTGAATTGCTAGCAGATAGGTTCACGCGCACGCGCTCCTGGCCGAGAATCCGCTTAGGCAATCTAGCGAGGAGAACGCAATGAGTGACAAAAACGGCTTTCATTCCGGCGAGCTGGCGGTACAAAAATGTGCCGGCGAAGCAGCTATCGCGGCGCGGAATATTTCTGTGTTGACGGACACCGTGATCGCGGGCGCCCGGCCGTTCATCGCCAAGCAGTCGATGGTGGTGTTGAGCAGCATCGACCGCTCCGGCGCCGTGTGGGCCTCGGTGCTGTTCGGTGCGAGCGGCTTCCTGCACACGGACACCGGGGCGACCATCTCGATAGATGTGCCGCTCAAGGAGCGCGACCCCAACGATCCGTTGTGGACGAATATCGGGCACCACACCGACCTGGGCATGTTGTTTCTCGAGTTGAGTTCGCGCCGGCGCTACCGCGTCAATGGCAACGTGCAGCGCCTTGATGCCGATGGCGTCGAGGTGCAGATCCGCGAAGCGTATCCGAACTGCCCGAAGTACATCCAGCGGCGCCAGTTGCGCAAGCTGGGCGAGACGCGCCTGCCGGTGTCTTCCGCCTGCGGTACGCTGCTGGGCGGGACTGCCGAGACCATCGTGCGCCAGGCCGATACGCTGTTTGTCGCCAGCCGGTATGCAGACACCGGTGCGGATGCCTCCCATCGCGGCGGCACGCCCGGCTTCATCCAGGTGGTCGATGAATCCACGCTGAGAATTCCCGACTATGTCGGCAACAGCCTGTTCAACACGCTCGGCAATTTCAGTGTCGATCCGCGCGCCGGGCTGTGCGTGATCGACTTCGAGCACGGTCAGCTGCTGCAATTGACCGGCAAGGCGAAGGTGCTGTGGGATCAACAGGGCACCGCCGATGCGACCGGCGGCACCATGCGCGTGTGGGAGTTCAAAGTGGACGCGTGGATTTTGCGCGACACGCCGCAGGAGCTGGAGTGGGAGTACTTCGACGCGTCGCCGTTTAACCCCAGCGAAAAACTGTAAGGCGCCGCCATGAGCTATGTCATCGCCGATGTTATTCGCCACGCGCCCGGCATCAAGGAGTTCCAGATCCGGCGGCAAGACGGGGCCGCACTACCGCCATGGCTGCCCGGTTCGCACATTATTGTCGACTTCTCGTCCAGCGCCGGCAGCCGATTCTCGAATCATTATTCACTGGTGGGCATGGCGGGCGCCGCGAACCGTTACCGCATCGTGGTGCAGCGCGAGGAGGGCGGCAAGGGCGGTTCGCGCTGCTTGCACGACGAGTTTGGGCCCGGCAGTGAAATCCAGCTGAGCGGGCCGTTCAACAGCTTCCCATTGGAGCCGGCCAAGCCAGCCAAGCCGGCAAGAGTGCTGCTGGTCGCCGGCGGCATCGGCATCACGCCCCTGGTGTCGATGGCGCATGCGCTGGGTGCGATGGGACAGCCGCTGGAGTTGCACTACCTGGCGCGCGACCGCGCGCACCTGGTGCTGCTGGATGAACTGCGCGCCGTTGACGGCGTGCAGGTGCGAGAACATGTTTCGGCAGAATCCGGGCGCGCCGACCTGGCGGCGCTGCTGGGCGCTTACTCGGACGGCGACCGCGTATATGCCTGCGGCCCGCACGGCTTGTTGCAGGGCTTGTCGGACGCGGCGGCCGCGCTGGCATGGCCAAGTACAGCGATTCACGTGGAGAGCTTCGGCGCGCGCGCGCAGTCCGGCGACGAGCCGCTGGTGGTGGAACTGTCACTGTCGGAGATGGTGATTAATGTGCAGCCCGGCACCTCCATCCTCGACGCCTTGATTGCAAACGACGTGTTCGTGTCCTACGAATGCAAGCGCGGCGAGTGTGCAACCTGCTACGCGCAGGTACTGCAAGGCCATCCCCAGCACCGCGACGTTTGCTTAACCCCAGCGATGCGCGAGCAGGGCATGTGCACTTGCGTCTCGTGGGCGGATGCCGGGACGCGGCTGGTGCTGGAACTGTGAACACCACGGTTATCGAATACTCTTCTTGCGGCGGACTAGCGATTGAGGTACTATCAGTTCCAAGTCGTCCGCAGGACTTGCTTCGCCGACCAACATTGCGTTGGCGAATTCCGCTTATAGGATATGCGTAGTTAAATTTCTTTTCGTGTCCTCAGGACGTAGTGGTCGGCGGCTGCCCTGTTAAGAGGAGACGAAATGTCTTACGTCGACTATACCGACTATCTCAAATTTCCTTCTGGCCGTACTGTTGGCAACTGCCGAAAAGACGCGAAGAAATTACGAAAAAACACAGCGGTAGCACTGCACACTGCCTTAGACAGCGTGGCAGAGACCCATGGTATTCCACTTGGCTGGAATAAAGCGATCGATCTACTGTTGAACCAATCGCTGGAACGTGTTCGTGGGTTCGTTGATCCCATGTCGGTCGACGCGATTGAATCGATCGCCAAGCGCAATCCTTCGCTCACGCAATACGGCTTGGGCCTGCTCTCGGAGGAACGGGGCGAGTATTTGGGATTGACGGTTGAAGAATATCGGCAAAAAGAACACGACGACCTCCTGATTATGCTCCACGAGTGCAGCCGCGCGCTCGCGTTTGTCAGCATGCTTGAGCCACAGCGAACCGTTAACATGTTATCGACGAGGACTAGTTACGAGCTGAAGCATGTGGCAGAAAAGGTCTTTCGCTATGTCACGCCTGGCATCTATGTTCCGCACGGTGCTTTCATTGTGGCCGCGCTGTATAAAGGCTTTTTGCCTCAGCGCTGCTCCCCAACCAGTTTATCTGTTTACTTCAATATCTCGGAACAATCACCAATCCTGCAGTGGGATGGGGATTTGGATGACCCAATCGCATCTGAGTTGACGAAGCGACTAGAGTTTTATTCGCGCGACTAAGCACGAACGGTACATGCGGTGACGAAATGTCACTTGTACCTTCGTCGCCGCATTCGTTGGCGAGGTATAGCCTCGTCTTTTTAATGCGGAAGGCGAATTCTTTCTCCCGTCTTCGCCGGAAGCCTTTCTTTATCTAAGAGGAAAATCATGAGTTTGAAAAAAGTAAAGCAAGTTGCAGTTGCTGCTGTTAAGACCGCGTCTGGTACTGCTGGTGAAGCTTTTGAGAACAGCGCCTACACCGGTATGGTGGCTCGTTACGGCAAGGATGCCGCCGACAAGATCATCGCTGTGGAACTCGCAAACGCGGGCGAGACTCTGGAATCGTTTGATACTTACCGTCGTTTCAAGGGCAAGATCCAGAATAACCAGATTAGCTTTCTGAGAGCCGATGCAGAGGCGTCGGCGGCAGGGAAGCAAGTGCTCCGCGATGAAGGCTTCTCGCCTAGCTAAAGTTGAACTTGTTGTAGTTTGATTGACTTCATTTCTGTTGTTTGCAGCGTCTAATGTAGATCTTTTCGAGGTTAAGACCTCTGTTCGAACGACAGATGTTTACACAGAGGGCGGTCAGTTGATCATCCACGGGGCGTGTATCGAGGAACTTCTGGGGCTCGTGTGAAACTCTATCTAGTCCTACCTGGGGAGCCGAAAGCTAGTCACAGCAAGGCACTCTCCGACAGAGCGGAGATCAGGAAGTCGTCGCGTTAGCCGTAGTTTTTAGACCCCGGTGATTGCCGTTGATGTGCTACGGATCTCCAGAAGTGAAATCGACAATGCGATAACTGCCTATTTTGGAAAACATTTTGGTCGGGGCGAGAGGATTCGAACCTCCGGTCTCTACGTCCCGAACGTAGCGCTTTACCGGACTAAGCTACGCCCCGACTGTGATGTTAATTACATCAGATTTCCTTGCCCGGATCAACACCCGCACAGCCGGGCGACAGCGCCACAATAGAACATGGCCGAAACGTTGTTTTCGGCCTTGCGCATTTTCGCGCCTGCGCTACCCGCGCGTTTTCGCGTCGATAGAAAATGGGTAGTCGAGATAGCCTTGCTCGCCGCGGCTATACCACGTGGCCTCGTCGTCTTGATTCAGCGCCGCGCCGACCTTTAGCCGGTGCGGCAAGTCCGGGTTCGCCAGGAATGGCCGGCCGTATGCGATCGCGTCAGCCAAGCCGGAATCCAGGGCAGCCTGGCCGGACACGCCGTCATAGCCGGTATTCAAGACCAGCGGGCCGCTAAAGACGTCGCGGATCACCGGCGCGATGGGTGGTCGCAGTATCGTCGGGTGCATCTTGTCGTTGCGAGGTGCGCTGGGCTCGCGGATCTCGAGGAAGGCGATGCCGATCTCCGACAGCGCTTTCGCGGCGGCGGTGAACAAGACTTCCGGCTGACTGTCATCAACGCCTTGAATCTCGCCGTTCGGAGAAAGACGCACAGAGGTGCGATCAGCGCCGATTTCGCCGGCGACCGCCTCGGTGACCTCGCGGAGCAGGCGAATGCGGTTCTCCACGCTGCCACCATAGGCGTCATGGCGGTGGTTGCTGTTATCCCGCATGAACTGGTCGAGCAGGTAGCCGTTTGCAGCGTGCAGCTGGATGCCGTCAAAACCGGCGGCGCGGGCATTCCTGGCCGCGCGGCGGAAGTCATCCACGATGCCTGGTATCTCTTCAGTGCGCAACGCACGCGCCTCGGTGTACGGCGCCTTGCCGTCGTAGGTGTGTGCAAGCCCGGGAGCCGTCGTCGCCGAGGCGGACACTGGTTGCGCACCGCCCAGGAAGGAGGGGTGAACCACCCGGCCCATGTGCCAGAGCTGGGTAAAGATGCGCCCGCCGGCTTCGTGCACGGCCTTGGTGATGGGCTGCCATGCCGCCACTTGCTCATCGCTCCACAGGCCCGGCGCGTAAGGCCAGCCCAGGCCTTGGCGACTGATACCGGTCGCCTCGGTGATGATGAGGCCAGCGCTCGCCCGTTGACGGTAGTAAGGCACCATTATTTCGGTGGGCACGTGGTCTCGTGAATTCCGGCCGCGCGTGAGTGCGGCCATCAGTACACGGTTGGGGGCAGAGATCGCGCCCAGCTGGATTGAATCGAATAGTGACGGCATGATGGTTCTCCTTCGGCGTGGTATGGGGGTTAAGCGTCGATCACATCCATTTCGGGCAGCGAGGCGCCGCCTTGGCGCTGCTGCACCAGGCTGTGGGTGGTCAGCGGGCCGCCGAACTGCTGCAACAGGCCGCCGGCAGCGATGGATCCCAAGTCGATCGGGGCGTAGCCGAAGCGCTCAATCAGGTCAGCGAGCGTTTTGTTCGCGTCCTTGTCATTCCCCGACAAGAACAGCACGCGCCGGCCCTTGGCGTCGTCGGGCTTGCGGGCCAGTACGTTGGCGAACATGGTGTTGAAGGACTTGACCAGGCGTGCACCCGGCGCAGCCTCGGCCACGATATCGGACGATGGACGACCACCCAGGTCGGCAGGCGAGAAGTCCTTGAAGTCGATGGCGTTGGTGGTGTCGACGATGATGCGGTTGTTCCAGGCAGGGGCATCTTTCAGCGCTGCGGCTACCGCGTCGAACGGCACGGCCAGGAAGACGATGTCAGCGGCCAGGGCTTCTTTCAGCTCGGCGGGCACAATGGCCGAGCCCAGCTCGTTGGCCAGTGCCGCCAGGCTGGCCGGGCCGCGGGTGTTGGCGACCTGGACTTCCAGCCCTTGGCGAGCGAATTGACGTGCGATGGCGGTACCGATTGCGCCCGAGCCGATGATTGCGTATTTCATGATTTACTCCTTGTTGGGTTAGTTGATGGAGTAAGTTTGCCGTTTTAATTGCCGCATGATTAGTCGGTAATGATTGGTAAGACTTTCCACTGTTCGTGTAAAATCAGCGCATGGAAACCTTGTCGAACCTTGAGTCTTTCATTCGCAGCGCGGAGGCGGGGAGCTTCTCGGCTGCCGCCCGGCGCCTCGGGCTGACGCCCACTGCTATCAGCCGGAACGTCGCCATGCTGGAGCGGAACCTTGGGGTGCGCCTGTTCCATCGCACCACGCGCAAGCTCAGCTTGACCGAGGCGGGGGAGCAGTTGATGGCCAACATGGGCAGCAGCCTGGATGTTCTACAGGCCGCACTGTCGCAGGTGGGGAACGTGAACGCGGGGCCTTCGGGGCTTCTCAAGATCAGCACGCCCACGGCCTTCGGCCTCAATTACCTGATGCCCATGCTGCCGGCCATGCGGGAACGCTATCCGAACCTGCGCGTGGAATGGCACCTGGAAAATCGCCAGGTGGACATTGTCGCCGAGGGGTTTGATGTCACAGTGGGCGGGGGCATAGGACGCGGTGAAGGCCTGGTCGCAGTTCCGCTGGCCCCGGCGCACCTGGTTGCCGTCGCGTCGCCCGGCTACGTGGAAGCGCAGGGTATGCCCAGGCATCCGGCTGAACTGGCTGCCCTCGACGGCATTGTGATCAGGAGTAGCAACCAGGGACGAGTTCGCCAGTGGACGATGCGCAATGCTAAAAATCAGGAGACAGTGGCTGAGCTACGCGAGTCGCTGATCGTGAACGATGCCGTTGGCGTGATCCAGGCCGCGAGGCTCGGTCTGGGCGTCGCCCTGCTGGTCGTGCCAGACGCGCTGCCTGGGCTCCAGGACGGCTCGCTGGTCAGGCTATTACCCGGCTGGTGGGTGGATGCCGGGAAGGTGTCTCTCTTCTACAGCACCCGCAACCTGATGCCGGCCAAGTCGCGGGCGTTTATCGACTTCGTCAAAGAGGAGTTTGAGCGCCAGCACTACGACGAAAAATTCTACGGGTCGGTGCCCTAGATTCCGCCAGCGCCGCACAGCACAGCCGTGCCGAGGATGCCCCAGCGGATGATGCCGCTCATGGGTATCCTCAGAGCTTGGTGTCGATGTTCAGGACGGCTTTCAGCGCGGCCACCGCCATCGCGTGATCCTCGGCGCCCGGCAGGCCGCTGACGGTCAGCGTGCCGATGCGGCCCTTGCCTTTGACGACCAGCGGGAAGGAGCCGCCATGCGCCGCGAACTCTTTCATGTCCAGGCCCGGCAGCGCGTCGTAGTCGCCGCCGGCGTTCTTTACCTCGGTGTGGGTGTAGAACGAGCTGTGGCCGGTGCGGTTGACCAGGTTGCTCTTGCGGCGGATCCAGTTGGCGTTGTCGGCGTTGGTGCCGGGCATGCCGTGGTAGAACAGCATGGTGCCGTCCTGTGTGACGTTGACGGACACCGACTTGCCGGCGGCGCGCGCCAGTTCAATCACCTTCAGGCCCAGCGCCAGTGCGGTGTCGTTGTTGAAGCTATCGAATTGCAGCACTTGTTCCTGATGAATCAGCGTGGACAGTTCTACTTTTTGTTCCATTGATGCTCCTGCGGTGAGTTGGTCGAGCGCGGCCGAGACATACACCAGCGGCGCGTTCCAGTTGATGGCGATTTCGTTGCTGGCGTAGCTGCACACGTGATCGAGATACGAAGTCGCGGGCAGGTTGGCCGGGTAGGGCGCCGGGCAGTCTTTCTTGTCCTGCTGGCCGGCCTGCGGGCCGCCGACCAGGAAGCCCGGCACCGGCGCCGCCACTTTGTCCGCCTCCGATGGACGGTGATGCGGATGCATGGCCGGCCGCGCGCCAAAGCCGGTGACGAAGGAGTAGCCGGTGGCATTCCGGCCCAGCACATAGTCGAGCCCCGATTGCGCCGCCTGCAGGTACTCGGCTTTGCCGTTCAGCCGATAGCCTTGCAACAGCATCATGGCCTGGTTCAGCACCACGGCATTGCTGCCCCAAACGAAGTCCTTGTCTTGCATCGCCACGCGGTAGGCGGAGTCGCGCCAGCTGGCAGCCAGGTTGACGGCCAGGCCGTCGATGCGGCGTTCGATCAGCTTGCGGTCGGCCGCCGGCGTCAGGTGCGCGCGGTGCTGCGCCAGCGAGATCCACGCCAGGCCGCCGACGTCGCTCCATGCCGGCGTGGTGGCGGGCAGCTGCTCCGCCTTGATGGCGCGATAGTAGCTGTCCTTGCCGGTGCCGATGTACAGCTCCGCCGCTGCCCACGCAAATTCGTCATCGAGGTGGGCGTCGCCATATTCGCCGGTCTTGATATCGGACGGATTGCGGAACACCACCGCCGGATTGGCTTGCGCCCATTGCCATGCCGCTTCCGCCGCCGCCATCATGCGCGCCGACAGGCCGGGACGCTGCTGTTCGTAAGCCTTGAAGATGCGGCTGGCCGCGGCCATGGTTGCCGCGAAGTCGAGCGTCGCCGCGGTACTTTTCTGCACTACGTAGCGCGGCGCTTGCTGTGCCTGGTCGGGCATCACCATGCCGTCGAACGACTTGTTGGTCAGCTTGTGATACACGCCGCCGTCATTGGGGTCTTGCATGGTCAGCATCCAGTCGAGGTTCCACAACGCCTCGTTGAGAATGTCCGGCAGGCCGTTGCCCGATTCCGGGATGCTGAGGTTTTGTTTGGCGAAGTATTGCGGGAAGTGTTCGAACGCCGCCAGCAGGGTGTAGGTCGAGATGCCGGAGTTGACGATGTATTTGTTGTAGTCGCCGGCGTCGTACCAGCCCTTGGGACTGGACAGCACGCTGCCCTCGGCGCGCTGCTTCGACACCGCCGACGCGTGCACCAGCACCTTGTCATCCGGGTGACCGGCAGGGCGCGCGTACACGCCGGCATATTGCGGCAACAGCGCGATGCCGGAGCGGTTCAGGTAGTAGGACTTGATGGCCGCCGCGTTCAGGGCCCGATAGGCGTCGGCGCGGATGACGAAGCGGTCGGACTGGGCTTGGCCATCGATCTTGATGCGGTATTCGCCGGGCGTTTTCAGCGCAGAGAAGTCCGCCACTCGCACCGTTTCCGCCGACGGCTTCCACGACGCCGGTGCACCGAGCTTGCCGCTGAAAACAGTCTTGCCGGTGTCGGCGGCTACGACGTCGAAGCTGCTGGCCGCGCCGTCGGTCACCACGGCCAGCTTTTCGGATTGCGGTTCAAAGCCAAGCTGGTTGACGCGGATGGCCGCGCTGGCGTCAGCGCCTAAGGCCAATAGCAGGGCAGCGGCGGCCAGCTGATTGATAGCGCTAACAGCAGTATTAGATACAGAAATGCTCAAGGTGAGGTCTCCATCTGTTTTGTTATATGAAAGCTTTTTCATCATACATCAATCATCGTTGGGATAAACTTTGCGCTCACCTTTTACCCAAGGAGTTTCGATGCGTATTCACACTGGCATGACCATTGCCGCCGCTTGCTTCGCCACCTGCGCCAGCGCCGCGCCATCCCTCGTTGCCGTGCAGTGCGGCCAGCTACTCGACACGCAAGCCGGCAAGCTGCTGGGCGAGACCACGGTGGTCATCGACGGCAAGCGCATCACGCAGGTGGTCGCCGGACGCCAGGCTCCTGCAGGCGCCACCGTCATCGACCTCGCCGGCCAAACCTGCTTGCCCGGCCTGATCGACAGCCACACCCACCTCACCAGTCAAACCAGCCCCACCGGCTACTCCGACCAGTTCCGCTGGAATATCGCCGACTACGCCATCCGCTCGACCAACTACGCGCGCGTGACGCTGATGGCCGGCTTCACCACGGTGCGCAATTTGGGCGACCGTGATAACACCTCGATCTCGCTGCGCAACGCCATCAACGCCGGCGTGATTCCCGGCCCGCGCATTTTCAGCGCCGGTAAAGCAGTCGGCTCCACCGGCGGCCACGCCGACGATTCGGACGGCTACCGCGCCGACTTGATGGCCGACTACGGCCCCAAGGACGGCATCATCAACAGCGCCGCCGATGCATGGAAGGCGGTGCGCCAGCACTACAAGGACGGCGCAGACCTGATCAAGATCATGCCGTCCGGCGGCGTGCTCGATGAAAGCAAGAGCGCCGACAACGCGCAGATGACCATCGAAGAAATCAAGGCCGTCGTCGCTGCCGCCCACGATTACGAAATGACGGTGGCCGCCCACGCGCACGGCGCCGAGGCGATCCGCCGCGCCGTTATCGGCGGCGTCGATTCGATCGAGCACGGCACCTACATGAACGAAGAGGACATGAAGCTGATGAAGGAGCACGGCACCTTCTACGTCCCCACCATCATCGCCGGCAAATACGTCGAGGGCAAAGCCAAGGTGCCGGGCTACTTCCCGCCGCAAGTGGCAGCGAAGGCCGCCGCCATTGGCCCGCTGATCCAGGGCACGGCCGGCCGCGCCTACAAGGCCGGCGTGAAGATCGCCTTCGGTACCGACGCCGCCGTTTATCCGCACGGCGACAACGCCAAGGAATTCGGCTACATGGTGGAAGCGGGCATGCCGCCGCTGGCCGCGATTCAAGCCGCCACCACCCAGGCCGCCGCGCTGCTCAAGCAAGAGAAGGATTTGGGCAGCATCAGCGCCGGCAAGTTCGCCGACCTGGTGGCGGTGCCGGGCAATCCGCTGGCCGACATCAACCTGATGACCAAGGTCAGCTTCGTGATGAAAGAGGGCGTGGTCTACAAGCAGGATAGCAAGGCGCAGGCTTTCGTTGCCAGCGCCGATGAAGGCATCGCACCGAGGGATGTCGACTACGGCCTGTAATCCATGAATACACCGATTTCCCCCTTCCGCATGAACCTGTATCTTGTGCTGGCGACGATCCTGATACACGGCCTGGCAATGCTGGTGAATGAATTGTTTTTCCAGCGCGCCGAATTCCTGCAAGGGATAGGTTGGGTGTATCTGCCGGCCGGCACGCGGCTGTTGTGTACCTTGCTGTTCGGCCGCGCCGGTGCGGTGGGCTTGCTGATCGCCGGCTGGCTGGCCTGCTATTTCTACTATTTTCCCGGCGACGCGCTGCGCGCGACTAGCGGCGCCATCGCCGGCGCCATCGGCCCCTACGTCATTTACCTGGTCGCGCAAAAGTACCTGGGCCTGCGTGATTCGCTCACCAATCTCACCCCCGGGCGATTGCTGATTTGCGCGGTAGGCTGCTCGCTCGCCAGCCCGCTGCTGCATCACCTGTGGTTTGCCGTGCATGGCGACCCTGGAAGTTTCGCGGTGATGTTTGCCGGTGATTTGATCGGCACGCTGATTGTGCTGTACAGCGCCAAGCTTGTGCTAAAATTTATAGCATGAGTACCCCTAAACGACCTGCCGACATCTACATGCGCTTCCTGCAATTGGCCGAAGCGCTGCGCGGCTTGCCGTCGCTGCCGGCGCTCGATCCGCTGGAAGAACGCATCCTCGCTATCGTCGCGCGCGCGGGGCAGGCGGAGGAGCGCTTGTCAGTCCGCGACATGATGGCAAAGAAGGATTTAGGTTCTCCGGCCACGCTGCATACCCGCTTGATATCCATGCGTGAAAAAGGCTGGATCATGTTGTCCGATACCGAGGACACGCGCCGCAAGCAGATTGAACTCACCCAGGCCGCCTTGCTGCACTTCGACAAACTGTCGAAGTGCCTCATACAAGCTACTAAACTCAGTTAATAAAACAAATTGCGATCCGGTAGATGCTGCGCTAAACTGCTATAAAATTTATAGCGGAGTCTGCAATGGAAAACAAATCGGATGCCGTGGTGCCGGATGATCCTGTCGCCCAGGCCTACTATCGCTACTTGTTGGCGGTTCAAGCCTACCGGGAGCGGCATAAGCTGCCGCTTTACCATCCGCAGCCGGTTGGCGGTGAGCGCAAGCGCGTCACCAAGTAGCTGTGGACGGATACCAACGCCTTGGCAAACTTCTTGCTTTGTTAAAACATTAATATGGTTAATATAAGCAACTAACCCAAAATGCATCATTTTGGGGCGCCAAGGAGAAGACCGCACATGGATATTCGACGCAAACTCATCGCCACCGCCGTCCTTGCAGCATTCAGCGCCCCATCGTGGGCACAGCAGCAGTCGGATGAAATCGAAGTCGTGAAGGTCACTGCGCAAAAGCGCAAGGAAGATCCGGCCAAGGTGGCGATGAGTATCAGCGCCGTGACAGGCTCCCAGCTGCAGGCGGAGCATGTGCGCGACATCACCGATTTAACGCGGGTGGTGCCGAATATCTCCTTCACGGCGGCCAGCGGTAATGGCGGCGCCGGGCCGGGCACCTCCAACATCGAGATCCGCGGTATCAGCTCGACGGCAGGTGCGGCCACGGTCGGCATCTATCTTGGCGATACGCCGGTCACGGTCGGCAACGTCTACACCATGGGCAATATCGAGCCGCGCTTCTTCGATATCGACCGGGTGGAAGTGCTGCGCGGCCCGCAAGCAACCTTGTACGGCGCTAGCTCGATGGGCGGCACCATCAAGTTCGTGCCGAACGAGCCGGATTTGAAGGAGCGCGAATTCACCACGTACACGGAAGGCTCCAGCACCAAGGGCGGCAGCGCAAACTATGCGGCCAACGTGGTGGCCAATTTCCCGCTGATTCCTGAAGAACTGGCGCTGCGCATCGGCGTGCAGGCGCAGCACACGGGCGGCTACATCAACCAGGTGGATGGCGACGGCAAGGTCATCGCCAACAACATCAACAAGATCAACGATCAGGAATTCCGCGCTTCGCTGAAGTGGCGGCCAACGCGCTCGGTGACGGTGACGCCGTCGGTCTACTACCAGCGCATCGACGCCAAGGATATCGCGGCCTTCAATCTGGAGCTGCCGCTGTATCAAGCGCAGAAGCAAGTGCGCGAGCCGTCGATCGATAAGCTGCTGGCGCCTAGCGTGACCGTCAACTGGGATCTCGGCCCGTTTGATTTGACCTCGGCCACCAGCTACTTCCAGCGCAAGTTCGACCGCACGCAAAATGGCTCGGCCTACAACAGCTATTCGCTGTCGACCTTCCTCACGTCGACCGAAGATGGCGGCAAAGCGCCGCCGGAACTGATCGAAGCGATTGCCGGCTTGCCGTCGGCGGTCTACTTGAATAATCAGGTGCGCCAGGTGTCGCAGGAGTTCCGCCTTGCTTCGCATCCGTATGATGAGAAGGTGTCGCCGTGGACTTGGCTGGCCGGTACTTACTTCTCGCGCCAGCACACCAACGTGATCGAGAATGATCCTATATTCGGCGTGACCGATTTGTTCAAGCAGTTCGGCTTCGATATCGCCGATCCTGATTTGCTGCCGGATGCGCGTCCCGGCCAATTCCCGAACGATAACTCGTTTGCCGGCGCTTTCCATTATCGCGAGAAGCAGGCATCGATTTTCGGTGAGTTGAACTACTACTTCTCGCCGACCGTGCACGCCACCGTCGGCGCGCGCTACCTGAAAGCGAATACCACGCTGGAGCAGCGCAACGGCAACTACCTCGCCGGCGCGGGCAACAACAGCAGCGCCGAGACTTCGTCCAGCGCTTTCACGCCGAAGTATGCGCTGACGTGGGAAGTGAACCCGGCCAACACCGTGTACACCAGCGTGGCCAAAGGCTTCCGCCTCGGCGGCGCCAACATCTACGTGCCGCCGACGACTTGCGGCCCCGATCTGGAAGCGAACGGCATCGAGAAAGGCCCGCCGTCGTATTCGCCGGACAGCTTGTGGAGTTACGAAGTGGGCAGCAAATCGCGCTTCCTCAACAACCGCGTGACCTTGAATGCGGACGTGTTCTACGTGAAGTGGAAGAACATCCAGCAGGGCGTCTACCTGCCGACTTGCGCGTACACCTACAACGCCAATGCGGGCGACGCTACTACCAAAGGCTTTGAGTTCGACATCAAGGCCAAGCCGCTGCCGGGCCTCACGCTGAGCGCATCGGGCGGCTATGTGAAGGCCGAGCTGTCCAACGATGTCGGCATCGAAAACGGCGTGGTCGGCGCGGTGGCCGGTGCGCGGATTCAGGGCGTACCGAAATATAACGCGGCGGTCAACGCGACCTACAACTTCTCGGCATGGGAGCGTCCGGCGTTTGTGATGGCGGGCATGCAGTGGGTAGGCTCCAGCAAAGGCTCGCTCGATCCTGAGCAGACCGACCATGATCGTCCGTCCTATCACACCACCGACTTCAGTGGCGGCATGACCTTTGGCAGCTACGCCTTCACGGTGTTTGTGAAGAACGCGTTCGATACCGACACCATCATCCAGCACCCGCAAGTGGCGTCCATCGTGCAGGGCTATCGCCTTGCGCCGCGCAGTATTGGTGTGAGCCTCGCGACCAAGTTTTAAGCCATAATGCTGCCTTTGGAATTCAGTACAAGGGCAGCACCATGAGCATCACGATTTATCACAACACCGCTTGCGGCACTTCGCGCAAAACGCTGGAAGCTATCCGCGCCACCGGCGTGGAGCCGGAGATCATCGACTATGTCAAGAACCCGCCATCGCGCGCGGCGTTGAAAGACATGATCGCCAAAGCCGGCCTGACGGTGCGTCAGGCCATGCGCAACAAGGGCGATCTGTATGTGGAATTGAATTTGGCCGATACGTCGCTGTCGGACGAGGCGCTGCTGGATGCCATGATGGCGCATCCCATCCTGATCGAGCGTCCGCTGGTCGTGACGGCCAAAGGCGTGCGCCTTTGCCGTCCCTCGGAGCTTGTGCAGGAAATCCTTTAGCACCTTATTTAGTGAGAATGTGTGAATATTTTCTAAAGGGCAATATGTTACTTTAGCGGGTGGTCGCAGGGCCGATACATACCCGCTTTTATCTTCCGACGAGATTGCACATGTTGCCATTTATTATTTTAGGAATCGCAGGAGGAACTGCGTACACCATCTACAAAAAACTCAAATCGCCGCCACCAGTAGTAAAGGACCTCGCTCCTACATCGGTAGGGAAGTTTGCGATATGGGGCCTGCCAAATTCTGGCAAGACTACATTTATCAACCAATTGCTTAACAGGGAGCCGTCGGGGCAAAAGGAGGCAACGACTGCGAAGACCGTTTATTCTTCCATTCCAAAAGTGGAAATAGATGGCCGCTCGTATCGGATCGAATCGATTACCGATATGCCTGGCACGCGCGACCGCCTCTCTGACTGGCTTGAAATGGTGCAGTCCCACCAGCACATTTTTTACCTAGTCAACCTTGCCCGCAAAAACGAACGCGAATATATGGCGGGGGTGAGGCATGACCTGAGTAAAACCGTTGAGGCGTTGGCGAACTCCAGTACCTCTAGCAAGCGCCTTAACATCATCGCGTCGCACGTGGATGAGTCGTTCTTAAAAGATATCAGCACTGCTGAGGTGAATAATCATCTGCAAGATGATGAGGAGTTCCGGCGTGTGTTTGAGTCGATGGAGGGCGTTAAAGGCTACGTGTACACGGCGAACCTGATTGACAGGAGCAGCTTCCAGCGTTTGTTGGAGAGCATCCTGAAAGACTATGCAGCTTGATCTGTCCCGCAGTATCTATTTGTACGGTCAGGCGCTGGATAACAGCGGCGACGTGGAGTATTGGTGCACGCAGGATGGTGGGCATCGCCACGACAAACTAGAATCTACAGATGGGCGTTTGCGCGGGATCCGCCATGTCATTGACGAGGTGCTATCAACGGGGCGGCTCCTTCCTATTTCTACGACGGAATTCGAGTGTCGCGCAACATTGGATGGTTCCTGCGTGGTGGTGGTGCGCCCTGTTACGAAAGACGCGGATGGACGGGTTTCTCCTGTGCTGATGCTGTTTAGCCTTTACAGTGGCGGGCGCCATTCTGCAATAGCTTCGTTGCGAGCGATTCCGGCGTTCATGGGGCGCGAGCTCAGTATCGAGACAGGCAAACAGTTCCCGCACTTGGGGCGGTTATTGAACTGGCCTCGGCCTTTGATTTTTTTTGCGCTGCTCTTTCAAAAAAGATGAAGCGTCACGTTTAACGGAGTACAAATTGATCGAGCCATACGTCAGCAAAGTCATTATCGTCGATCAGCGTTTTCTTGAGGATGTAGGGCAGGCATCCAGAACCGATCTTGCCGAGTTCACCAATCCCGGCATGGATACCAAGGTGATATCGCTGCCACTGAGTTCTAACGATGACATGCTGGCACTAACGCGCATTATTGACGCCTCGGCAATTCGCCCTGGCAGCATTGTCGTCAAGCCGGGCTATACCGACCACTTCGTGCCCGTCGATACGTTTGCGAAGGAGCTGGTCCACCGAAAATACGGTCTTTTCGTGCAGCTTTGTATTGCGCTGGGCGCTAAAAAAGTCGCCGTCACCAATATTGAAGAAGTCGATATCGAGGCCGATGATAAGTCGAGTACTAGCGCGACATTAGGTGTTAACGCTCCGGTCGCCAGTGGCGACGCCGAATTCAAATCGGCAGCCTCCAATAGCTCGAACGACTCAAGCAAGTCGATTACGCGCGTGGCCACGGAAGCAGGCGGCGGTGCTGCGGATTTAGGCTTGGCAGCAAAACTGCTAGATCAATATGGCCTACATGGCGATTCCTTGTTCACCGGTATCTACAATCTACGCGCGGTTGGCAACAATAACGTAACCAAGCATGAACTGTCGCTGGATTTTTCAAATGATGTTAGGCGGATAGTCGATTCGTCGATTCAAGCCAAAATCAAAGTAATGAGTAAGCTGTACGGCGGGCAGGCTGATTTTGAACGTGTGCGCAAATCCATCGAGCACATTAAGCATGCAACTCGTCTCTCAATTCTGGTTGAGTTCTGAGTGAATCGTTGTTTCGAAGTGGGCAATGAACAACGGCGCCAGTGGCGCCGTTGATTTTAGTGATTGCGGTGCACTGAGAAGTGCGCCAACTGGAGCAGCGACTCTTTGTAGACGCTGTCCGGCAAATCGGCAATCGCTTCGGCGGCGCGCTTGGCGGCGATCACCGCTTGCTCGCGCGTGTAGTCGAGCGCACCGCTGCTGGTGATGGCAGCCAGGATGGTGTCGAAGTGCTGCTCGTCGCCGTTTTCGATGCACGAACGTACCAGCTCGCGCTGTTCCGGCGTGCCGTTTTCCATCAGGTAGATCAGCGGCAGGGTAGGTTTGCCTTCGCGCAGGTCGTCGCCGACGTTTTTGCCGATTTCGCTGGCGTCGCCGGCGTAATCGAGCACATCGTCGATCAGCTGGAACGCGGTGCCCAGCGAGCGGCCGTATTCGCCGGCGGCGGCAATCTGTGCGTCGTTGGCGCCGGCCACCAGTGCGCCCAGTTCAGCCGCTGCTTCAAACAGCTTGGCGGTTTTGGAACGGATCACTTGCAGGTAGCGCTCTTGCGTCACGTCCGGGTCGTGCATGTTCAGCAGCTGCAGCACTTCGCCTTCGGCGATCACGTTGGTGGCGTCCGACAGGATTTGCATCACGCGCATATTGTTCAGGCCAACCATCATCTGGAACGCGCGCGAATACAGGAAGTCACCCACCAGCACCGACGCCGCGTTACCGAACAGCGCATTGGCGGTGGCGCGGCCGCGGCGCAGCGACGATTCGTCGACCACGTCATCGTGCAGCAGGGTCGCGGTGTGGATGAATTCCACCACGGCCGCCAGCTCGTGGTGGGCCGTGCCTTTATAGGAGTAAGCGTTCGCTACCAGCAATACCAGCACCGGGCGGATGCGTTTGCCGCCCGCACTGATGATGTATTCGGCAATCTGATTGACGAGAGGCACCTCGGAATGCAGGCGTTGGCGGATCACCGAATTGACCGCGTCCATGTCGGCGGCAATGGTTTGGATGATGGTGTTTTGGTTGGCGGCAGACAAGACAAACCTGTGCAGTTAGACTATTGGTGCCGGGATTATACGACAAGGCCCCGTTCTAAGGGGCGATGCCCCCTTTTGCTGGCAAAATTGTTTGACATACCACGCCCTCCGCCGTTTGTGAATAGTTTTTGACGCAAATTCGTATCCTGTGTATAATCTGCGGTTCCCCTCTTTTACGGGGAATTTTCTTAACATTTGAAGAGGTTTCAAATCATGTACGCGGTCATAAAAACCGGTGGCAAACAATACAAAGTTGCCGCAGGTGAAAAACTCAAAATAGAACAGATACCGGCAGACATTGGTTCCGAACTCACTATCGATCAGGTCCTCGCCATCGGCGAAGGCGAGAGCATCAAGTTCGGCGCTCCACTGGTTGAAGGTGCTAAGGTTCTGGTTACTGTTGTGGCACAAGGTCGTCACGATAAAGTGCGAATTTTCAAGATGCGTCGTCGTAAGCACTACCAGAAGCGTCAAGGCCATCGCCAAAATTACACCGAAATCCAAATCGTATCGATCAACGGCTAATCCCCGGTCGGCACAATCCTAGTATTCAAGGAGCTTTAGCATGGCACACAAAAAAGGCGGCGGCACTACGCGAAATGGTCGTGACTCAGAATCAAAACGCCTGGGCGTTAAGGTTTACGGCGGCCAAACGATCAATGCAGGCGGCATCATCATTCGTCAACGCGGCACTCCAGTGCGCGCCGGCGAAGGTGTAGGCACCGGCAAAGACCACACCCTGTTCGCTCTGGTGGACGGCGTGGTTAAGTTCGTTAAAAAAGGTGAAGGCTCGAAGCAGTTCGTCACCGTAGTAGCAGCGTAATTTACGCTCCGGCCCGCTGTGCGGGCCGCTTGTAAGGCGCAAGCCTTCAATCGAAAGGCTCTGCCCCCTAGGTAGAGCCTTTTAGTTTTATGGCGGTACATCATGAAGTTTATCGACGAAGCAAAAATTGAAGTGATCGGTGGTGACGGCGGCAATGGCTGCTCGTCGTTTTGCCGTGAAAAATTCCGCCCGTTTGGCGGCCCTGACGGCGGCGACGGCGGCAAGGGTGGCTCGATCTGGGCCGTAGCGGACCGTAACATCAATACCTTGGTCGATTTCCGCTTCTCCAAGGTGCACCGCGCCGGCAACGGCGAAGCCGGCCGTGGCGCCGACTGCTATGGCCGTGGCGCCGATGACGTGCACCTGCGCATGCCGCTGGGCACCCTGATCATCGACGACGTCACCGGCGAAATTCTGGCCGACTTGAGCGAGCACGGCCAACTGGAACTGCTGGCCAAGGGCGGCGAAGGCGGCTGGGGCAACATCCACTTCAAGACCTCGACCAACCGAGCGCCGCGCCAGAAAACGCCGGGCAAGGAAGGCGAACACCGCACCCTGCGCCTGGAGCTGAAAGTACTGGCCGACGTGGGCCTGCTGGGCATGCCGAACGCCGGCAAGTCGACCTTCATTACCGCCGTGTCGAACGCGCGTCCGAAGATTGCCGATTATCCGTTCACGACCCTGCACCCGAACCTGGGCGTGGTGCGCGTGTCGCACGAAAAGAGCTTCGTGATCGCCGACATTCCTGGCTTGATCGAAGGCGCTGCTGAAGGTGCAGGCCTGGGCCACCAATTCCTGCGCCACCTGTCGCGTACCGGCCTGCTGCTGCACATCGTTGATCTGGCGCCGTTTGAGGCGACTGTCGATCCGGTGAAGGAAGCCAAGGCGCTGGTCAATGAACTGAAGAAGTACGACGAAGAACTGGTCGACAAGCCACGCTGGCTGGTGCTGAATAAGCTCGACATGGTGCCGGAAGAGGAACGCGCCAAGAAGGTCAAGGACTTCATCAAGAAGTTCGGCTTCAAGGGCCCGGTGTTCGAGATCTCCGCGCTGAGCCACGAAGGCACGCAGGAACTGGTCAACGCGATCCAGAAGCACCTGGAAGAAACCCGCCGCGTCGAACAGCGCGCGGAAGAAACCCAGATGGCGGAAGATGCGCGCGGCATTTCGTCGATCGACCCAGACGATCCGCGTTTCAAAATCCTCGACTAAAACACTGCATCACCGGCATAATCAGTTATCAGCTGATTATGCCTTTCCCATTCGGCGCCGCTCCCGCATCACGGGCGCGGCGACTGTCCGCGGCAAAGCAGGGCAAACCGCCTGCCAAAATACAGCACATTTTTTTACGCTTGTTTTGAGATTGTCGCCTCCATGAATTCTGTCATACAAAAAGCTACCCGCATCATCATCAAGGTTGGATCGTCGCTGGTCACCAATGATGGACGCGGACTCGATCACGCTGCGATCGCGCGCTGGGCCGCGCAGATTGCGGGCTTG
Organism: Duganella rivi; assembly: GCF_009857435.1. Taxonomy (GTDB): domain Bacteria; phylum Pseudomonadota; class Gammaproteobacteria; order Burkholderiales; family Burkholderiaceae_D; genus Rugamonas; species Rugamonas rivi. The sequence goes on along the minus strand of NZ_WWCK01000001.1, from coordinate 533,530 downwards.
CGCGCATTGGGCAAAGAGGTGGTGCTGGTGTCGTCCGGCGCGATTGCCGAGGGCATGCTGCGCCTTGGTTTTGAGGCGCGTCCCACCGATATCCACGAACTGCAAGCCTGCGCCGCCGTCGGCCAGATGGGCCTCGCGCAGATTTACGAAACCAGCTTCCGCGCGCATCAATTGGGCACGGCGCAAGTGCTGCTCACGCACGCCGACCTGGCCGATCGCGAGCGCTATCTGAATGCGCGTTCGACGCTGACGACCTTGCTGCGCCTGGGCGTGGTGCCGATCATTAATGAGAACGACACGGTGGTCACCGATGAAATCAAATTCGGCGACAACGATACGCTGGGCGCTTTGGTGGCCAATTTGATCGAAGCCGATGCGCTGATTATTCTCACCGACCAGCAAGGCTTGTTTAGTGCAGACCCGCGCAAGGATCCTTCGGCGGTGCTGATCCAGCATGGCCGCGCCGGCGATCCTGCGCTGGAGGCGATGGCTGGCGGTGCGGGTTCGAGCCTGGGGCGCGGCGGCATGCTGACCAAGATTCTGGCGGCCAAGCGCGCGGCCAAGTCGGGCGCGCATACGGTGATTGCGTATGGCCGCGAGAATGAGGTGCTGGCGCGCCTTGCCGGAGGTGAGTTGATCGGCACTGAGCTGGCGGCGCAGACCGGCCATCTGACGGCGCGCAAGCAGTGGATGGCGGATCATTTGCACACGGCAGGGCAGGTGGTGCTGGATGCGGGCGCGGTGCAGAAGCTGACGGGCGATGGCAAGTCGCTGCTGCCGATTGGCGTCACCGATGTAAGGGGTGAGTTTGGACGCGGTGCAGTCATCACCTGCGTCAATGCGGATGGCGTGCCGGTAGCGCGCGGCCTGTCGAACTACACCAGCGCCGAAACCCGCCGCATCATGCGCAAGCCGTCAAGCGAGATCGAATCTATCCTTGGTTTCGTCGAAGGCAAGGAACTGATTCATCGCGATAACCTGGTGCTGCTGTAAAACCCCGCAGGGCCACACAGGGGTCTGACCCCGTACGGGGTCAGACCCCGCGGCTGATCCGCGCTTTGGGGTGAAAGCATGCGCTCGTTAGGCGCTCTCAGGGGCTGGCGTTTTACCCCGAAAGTCGCACAGGTCGATTTGCATGCAGTTCCAGCATTCGGGTTTGCGGGCTTTGCAGGTGTAACGGCCGTGCAGGATCAGCCAGTGGTGGGCGTCCAGCAAAAATTCTTTGGGCACGAATTTCAGCAGCTTCTGTTCGACGATGTCGACGTTCTTCCCCGGCGCTAAACCTGTGCGGTTGGAGACGCGGAAGATGTGCGTGTCCACTGCCATGGTCGGATGTCCAAACGCCGTGTTCAGCACCACGTTGGCGGTCTTGCGGCCGACGCCTGGCAACGCCTCCAGCGCTTCCCTATCTTCCGGCACTTCGCCGCCGTGCAGTTCAATCAGCATCCGGCAGGTGGCGATCACGTTCTTGGCCTTGGTTTTATACAGGCCGATGGTCTGGATGTAGGTCTTTAACTCTTCCTCTCCCAGATCCAATATCGCCTGCGGCGTGTTCGCCACCGGGTACAGCTTGCGCGTGGCTTTGTTGACGCCAACGTCGGTCGCTTGCGCCGACAGCAGCACCGCGATCAGCAGTTCAAATGGCGTCGTGTATTCAAGCTCAGTAACTGGTTTTGGATTGGCGGCGCGGAAGCGCTCGAACATTTCTTGGCGTTTGGCTGGATTCATTGTGCGTCTTGTTCTTTTTTCAGACGTGCGCGCTCCATCGCCGCCGCGATGATGGCGCGCTTGCGTTCTTTCTCTGCTGCTGCCGCTTCGTCGGCCGGATCGAGCGCCTGCACGGCGGCCATTTTGGCTTCGGCCTTGGCGGCCAGGCGCGCGTCGTTTTCCTGTTTCTCGCGCTTGAGGCGCATGATGCGGAAGTCGTGGCGTTCGCGCGCGGCGTCGGCATCCGCCTGTGTCCACGCGTCCCAGCCGGTGGTCTCGGTGACCGGGTACATGACGATGCAATCGACCGGGCAGGGGGCCACGCACAAGTCGCAGCCGGTGCACAGCGACGGCACGACGGTGTGCATCAATTTGGCCGCGCCGACTATCGCGTCGACCGGGCAAGCCTGGATGCACAGCGTGCAACCGATGCACAGTGACTCATCGATGTAGGCGACGGCGCGCGGGCGCTCCAGGCCGTTCACGGGGTTCAGCGGGATAACCTTGTGACCAGTGACCGATGACAGCCTCTGGATGCCTTCTGCGCCGCCCGGCGGGCATTGGTTGATGTTGGCTGCGCCGGCCGCTATCGCCTCGGCATACGGACGGCAGCCGTCAAAGCCGCACTTGGTGCATTGCGTTTGCGGCAGGACGTCTTCGATGCGGTCGGCGAGGGACTTGGGATTGGACACGGCTTGGCGGATGGCGATAAAGCGCCATTATAGTAAAACGCCCCGTCAGACGGGGCGTATATCCTTGCTATCAACCGTGTTTCTTGATGAACTCGGTGATTTTCGGGCACACCATCTCGCGCCAGCGGCGGCCCGAGAAGATGCCGTAGTGGCCGGCGCCCGGCGCCACAAAGTCTTGCTGCATGTCGGCCGGGATGCCGCTGCACAGGTCGTGCGCGGCTTGCGTCTGGCCGGCGCCGGAGATGTCATCGAGCTCGCCTTCGACAGTGAACAGCGCCACGCTCTTGATGTCGGACGGCTTTACCAGCTTGCCGCCTACCAGCCATTCGCCTTTCGGCAGCGCGAAGTCCTGGAATACGGTCTTGATGGTGTCGAGGTAGTACTCGGCCGGCATGTCCAGCACGGCGTTGTATTCGTCGTAGAACTTGCGGTGCGATTCCGCGGTTTCCTCGTCGCCTTCCACCAGGTGATTGTAGAAGTCGCGGTGGCTCTGCGCGTGGCGGCCCGGGTTCATGGCGATGAAGCCGGCGTGCTGCAGGAAGCCCGGATAGACTTTGCGGCCAAAGCCCGGATAGTTCGGCGGCACCGAGTAGATCACGGTGTTTTCAAACCACGAGAACTTCTTTTCGGTGGCCAGGTTGTTGACGGCGGTCGGCGAGCGGCGCGGGTCGATCGGGCCGCCCATCATGGTCATGGTTTTCGGCAGCTTGGGATCGTTGTCCGAGGCCATCAGCGAAATCGCGGCCAGCACCGGCACGGTCGGCTGGCACACGGAAATCACGTGCACGTCCGGGCCGAGCAGGCGGATGAAGTCCTGCACGTAGAAGATGTAGTCGTCCAGATGGAACGGGCCTTCCGACATCGGCACCATGCGCGCATCTGTCCAGTCGGTGATGTACACGTCGTGCTCGACGATCAGGCCGCGCACGGTGTCGCGCAGCAGGGTCGAATGGTGGCCGGACAACGGCGCCACCAGCAGCACGGTCGGCTGTTTCAGTGCCTTGAACTTTTTATCGTCCAGGTCTTTTTTAAAGTGGATCAGGCGGCAGAAGGGTTTGTTCACTGCCACGTGCTCGATGATGCCTACCGTCTCGCCTTTGATTTCGGTGCTGTCGATTTCAAACGCCGGTTTTTCATAGTCTTTGCCCAAGCGGTACATCAGCTCGTAGCCTGCAGCGATACGTTGGGAAAACGGTGTATGTGCAAACGGCGATATCGGATTGGTGAACAGCTTGGAGGAGGCGTCCGCCCACTGCATCAAGGGCGTCAGCAGCGAACGCTGCATTTCATGGAGTTGGTAGAGCATAGGGCAGTCCCGATTGTTGAGCTTGGTGCGATGCACCAATAACTGACATCATAAGCCAAATTTTCAGCGCTGTGTTTGTGACGTTAAAGCATTTCCTTGTTCCGAAGTGCAAGGCTACGTGGAATCCACAAGCAACCTTGCAAGAAAGGTTAATACTGTTTGGAGAATAAAAAAAGCAGCCAAAAGGCTGCTTTCGTGTAGGACAGATGCCTGCTGTGTACTTAATCGAACACAGGCGTTTCGACGCCCAGCACCTTGTGCAGTTTTGGCGAGGTGGTGGTGTACTGCATGTGGATCTTCTTGTCCGGGAAGATGTACGGCGCAGCGCCAAACGCGGCCAGCGCGGCTTCGTGGAAGCCCGACAGGATCAGCTTCTTCTTGCCCGGGTAGGTGTTAATGTCGCCCACGGCGAAGATGCCTGGCACGTTGGTTTCGAACTTCTCGGTGTTTTGCACTTTCAGCTGGCGGCGCTCGATGTCCAGGCCCCATTCAGCGATCGGGCCCAGCTTTGGCGACAGGCCGTAGAACACCAGCAGCATGTCCAGCGGCACGCGGCGGGTCACGCCGTCGGCAGCGGTCACCTTCAGGTGTTCCAGTTTGCCGTCGGCCGAGGTTTCGAAGCCGGTGGCGGTGCCGATCAGCAGCTGCATTTCGTAGTCGTCGCACAGCGCCTTCATCTTGGCGACCGAGGCCGGCGCCGCGCGGAAGTCTTCACGGCGGTGCAGCAGCACGACCGATTCGGCCTTGCCGACGAAGTTCAGCGCCCAGTCCAGCGCGGAGTCGCCGCCGCCGCAGATGACCAGGTTCTTGCCTTCGAACTGGGCAGGATCTTTGACCTTGTAGTGCAGCTGGCTGCCTTCGAACACGTCAATGCCGTCCACCTTCAGGGTACGCGCCTGGAACGAGCCGACGCCGGCGGCGATGAAGATGGTCTTGGTCAGGAACTTGGTGCCCAGCGTGGTTTCGACGTCGAAGCGGCCGTCGTCGCGGCGCTCGACCTTGGTCACTTCCTGGCCCAGGTGGAAGGTCGGCTCGAACGGTTCGATCTGCTTGAGCAGGTTGTCGGTCAGTTCCTGGCCGGTGCACGATGGCACGGCAGGGATGTCGTAAATCGGTTTGTCAGGGTACAGTTCCACGCACTGTCCACCCACGGCGTTCAGCGAATCGATAACGTGGGCTTTGATTTCCAGCAGGCCCAGTTCGAAGACCTGGAACAGGCCGACCGGGCCGGCGCCGATGATGACGGCATCAGCTTCGATGACGCCGGTAGGTGTGACGGTACTATTCATACGTGGTTCTTCCTGTGATTTTGTTGGGGCGGCTTAGCGCACCAGCAGTTGCAGTTTCTCTTTGACGTCCTTGAACTGGTCGGCTTCCGGCAGCGGAGCGACGGTCTTGGTAATCGAAGGCCATTTGCGCGCCAGATCAACGTTGAGCTTGATGAATTGCTGTTGATCGCCTGGGACATCTTCTTCAGCGTAGATCGCGTTGACCGGGCATTCAGCCACGCAGACGGCGCAGTCGATGCACTCGTCAGGATCAATGGCGAGGAAGTTTGGGCCTTGGCGGAAACAATCTACCGGGCAAACATCGACGCAGTCCGTGTAACGGCAAGCGATGCAAGATTCGGTGACAACGTGGGTCATAACAGTCCTATCAATGTTGGTGTGCAGCGGCGTCGGTGGCGGGGCAGTGCCTGGCTAACCTCGGCAAAGCACTGTATTTTAAGGTAATTCGCTATTTCTCACAAATCGCGCTTATATACAATACATATAAGCAAATTCATTCCATCCCCGCACAGACTGGCGCGGCAAGGGCGCAACTGGCATCATGTCGCCTTTGTTTATTCAGAGCAGGGGGATCCGCATGGCGGACATCAACATCGTCCAGGAACACCAGCTGGCGCCGGAGCAGGCGCGCGCAGCGGCCCAGCAAGTGGCCGACAAGCTGGCCGAACAATTCGAATTAGCCTGCCGCTGGGACGGCGACGTGCTGCGCTTCGAGCGTAGCGGCGTGAATGGCGCGCTGACCTTGCGCCCGAACCAGGCGCAGTTGCAGATTGCGCTGGGCTTCCCGATCAGCATGATGGCGTCCATGGTCGAGGCCAAGGTGAGCGAGAAAATGCGTAAGGTATTTGTTTCTTAAAAACAATTATTGTTGTTATTAGAAAAATTCATTTGCGTAAAAGAATGGCACGTGTGATAATCGTTTCCATTGATGACATTTGACTAATCACACTTTCACTATCTGAAGGAATTCACATGCGCTTGATGCCAGCTATTGCCGCCGCCACCGTCGCCGCTGCCTTTGCCGTCCCAGCTTCGGCTGCAGTTATCGACCTGTCGACCCTGAACGCAGTAGGCAGCGCGGTGTACACCAATGGCGCCCTGCAACTGACCCAGAACACCAATGTATCGAATCCGCACGGTGTGGCAGGTGCAGGCTGGCTGACCCAGGGCATTTCGACTTCGCAGTCGTTCAGCACCACCTTCTCGTTCTCGCTGAAGGGCGACGTCGCTACGCCTGGTCACAGCGTCGGCAAAATGGCGGATGGCATTTCGCTGGCCTTCCAGAACATCGGCAACAACATCACTGGCACCGGTGGCGGCGACGTCGGCTACTGGAATCTGGGCGGCAAGGGCGCAACCGCCGTTGGCTCGGTAATCCTGTCGTGGGACAAGAACGACTACGGCCTGAGCATCGACGGCAAAGTGCAGAACCTGAAAGACGCGCCGTTCAGCCTGGGCGCATCGAACAACGTGACCGGCACCCAGACCGTGAACTACAACGCCACCACGCACGAACTGAGCATGACCGGCACCTTCCTGGATGTGTCGACCGGCACCAGCTATGCGGTCAGCGATAGCAAGATCGTCGACCTGAGCGCCAAGTTCGGCAATACCATGTACGTCGGCTTCACCGGCGGCACTGGCGGTACCGACGCTGACCAGCGTATTACCGCTTTCAGCCTGACCTCGGCTGTACCTGAGCCAGAAACCTACGCGATGCTGCTGGCAGGCCTGGGTCTGGTTGGCTTCGCAGCCCGCCGCCGCAAGGCAGGCTAAGGGGCTGACGGGGTAGCAGGACAATGACGCGTTGGCGTCAACTTACAGTCCTAAACAGTACCCCTGACGAAAGGGTCTGACCCCGTACGGGGTCAGACCCTGGCCGTAGCGGTGTGCGGGTTGGGTTGGTGCCATCCGCATCAAGGCAACAGCAACGGCAGCGTCAACCCCATCATGCAAAAAGGCCCGCAAGGGCCTTTTTTTTTATTTCAGATCTTCGATCAGATCGATGTACAGCTGTTTCGCTTCGTCCTGGGTTTTGCCTTTCAGCTCGGCCCATGCGTCGTACTTGGCGCGGCCGACGAAGTCGGTCATGCCTGGACGCTCGCCGCTGACGTCACCGGTCGACGCCTGCTTGAACAGGGCGTAGATCTTCAGCAAGGTCATGTTGTCTGGACGTTCCGGCAGGTTCTTCGAGTCCGCCTGGGCTTGATCAAATTGTTCTTGCAAACTCATACCGCGCTCCTTGATTGATGTGATGGATGACCGCGCCATCATAAACCGTAGCCGCTAGAGTGCGGGCTCCAAAACAGAACGGCGGCCATATTGGGTGTAAGCCCACATGGTCCGCCGTTTCAGGTGCCCTTGCGGGCACTGCTCAAAACTCCGAAAGAATTACTTCTTCTTGGTCGGGTTGACAGCCGATTTCAGCGTGGCGCCAGCCGAGAATTTCGGGGTTTTCGACGCTGCGATCTTGATCGCTTCGCCGGTTGCAGGATTGCGGCCTTTACGTGCAGCACGTTTAGCGACGGAGAAGGTGCCGAAGCCGGTGATGCCAACCGAGTCGCCTTTTTTCAGGCGCTCAGTGATGATGGCGATCAGAGTGTTCACTGCGCCGTTGGCGGCAGCAGCGGACAACTCGGTGCGTTTCGCAAATTCTGCAATCAGTTCGCCTTTTTTCATTACTACCTCCTTGGTTATTAGAGCGCGCAGATTAGCATAAATATTGTCAAATGTAATGGTTTCTCGATGAAGCGCGCCTTGTATTTGCTGTCTCGCTGCGCTGCAGCGCAAATAAGGCCTTGTATTTAAAGGGCTTACGCGATTTTCGCAAACCCGCACTTTGCGTAAAAAAGGTTTATGATGGAATGCGTAAAGGACGGGACCATGAGCTTTTCAGACGACACACTGATGGCATATGCCGATGGCGATTTAGACGAGGCGACCCGCCTTGAGGTCGAAGCCGCCATGCGTCTGGACAGCAGCCTGGCGCGCCGGGTGGCGCGTTTGCGCGCCGCGCGCGATGAAGATTTCAGCCTGCGTACCGGCCACGGCGCCAACGTGGTACAGCTGGCGGCGGTGCGCGCGCAGCGCCTGGCGACTCAGCAGGCCGCGCGCAAGGCAGCGCGGCGGCATTGGGGCTGGCTGGAGTGGAGCGCGCTGGCGCTGGTGATGGTGCTGGGGCTGGCGGCCGGTAAGTTCGGCCTGGCGCGCTGGCAGCCCAACTGGCTCGGCGAGCCGGCCTCCGTTCCCACCGAGATGGTGAGCCGCAACGGCTTGCTGGTAGCGCAGGGCCGGCTGGCGGCGGTACTGAGCCAGCAGCTGGGCGGCGCTGCGCAGTCCGATGGCGATGTGCGGGTCGGCCTGAGCTTTTTATCCAACGAGGGCACGTACTGCCGCAGCTTCACGCTGGTGGGCGGGACGCAGGATTTGGTGGGCATCGCTTGCCGCGCCAGCGAGGAGTGGCGGATACCGGTGGTGGTGCAGAATGCGCGGCCTTTGCCTGCAATGGGCAATTACCGGATGGCGGGAACCGAGATGCCGACGGCGCTGCTGGAAGCAATCGACCAGCGCATCGTCGGCGGCATGCTCGACACGCGAGCAGAGATGGAAGCGCTACGCAGGAACTGGCAGCGCTAAGCCGGATTAAACGCCCAGCAGTTCTACGTCAAAGATCAGGGTAGCGTTCGGTGGAATCACGCCGCCGGCGCCGCGCGAGCCGTAGCCCAGATCCGACGGGATGATCAGCTGGCGGGTGCCGCCGATCTTCATGCCTTGCACGCCTTCGTCCCAGCCGCGGATCACCATGCCGGCGCCCAGGGCGAATTCAAACGGATCGTTGCGGTCTTTGCTCGAATCGAATTTCGGGCCTTTGCTGCCGTCGTCGTTTTGCAGCCAGCCGGTGTAGTGCACGGTGACGTTCTGGCCAGCCTTGGCTTCAGCGCCTTCGCCCACGGTCAGTTCGATGTATTGCAGGCCCGATGGGGTGGTAATAGTGGACATGATCTTCCTTTCATTAGAAACAGGGCAGAATTGTAGCAGGGGCAAAGGTTTGCACGTAAAATGAGGTTTTGCCTCTATAGCGATTCTCTTACATGCTCCGTAGTTTCCGCCGTATCGTCCTTTCCTGCGCATTACTGACAATCGGCAGCGCGCAAGCCAATGTCGTGGTTGTCCTGAATTCGCGTGACGCCACCGTGCAATTGCTGGATCAAGCGAGCTACAAGGACTTGTCCACCATCCCGGTTGGCAAGGAGCCGCATCACTTGATGGCGACGCCGGATAATAAATCGCTGATCGTCGCCAGCTCGGTCGGCAATGAGCTGATTTTCCTCGACCCGAAATCTGGGCAGGTGCAGCGCAAGATCAAGGATATCCTCGACCCGTACCAGATCGGCTTTTCGCCCGACCAGAAGTGGTTTGTGTCGAACTCGCTACGCCTCGACCGCGTGGATTTGTACAAATACGACGGCGCCAATATGACGCTGGCCAAGCGCATCCCGCTGCCCAAGCTGCCGAGCCACATGGCCTTTAACGCCGCCAGCAATATGGTGTTCATCACCCAGCAAGGCAGCGACGAGGTCAGCGCGATTGACCTGAATACGCAAACCTTGAAGTGGACTCTGCCAGTCGGCAAGCTGCCGGCCGGTATCGCCATGACGCCGGACGATAAGTATCTGCTGGTCGGCATCATGGGCAGCGATTACGTTGAAGTGATCGACTGGAAAGCGCAGAAGACCGTCAAGCGCATCAAGACCGGGCAGGGCGCGCACAACTTCCGCTCGGCCGGCGATGGCCGCTACACGTATGTGTCGAACCGTGTTTCCAATTCGATCAACATCATTGATCAGAAGACATTGGAAAACGTCGGCCAAATCAATGTGCCGGGCGGCCCGGACTGCATGGAAGTGACGGATGACGGCAAGACCATGTGGGTGACGCTGCGCTGGATTAAAAAGGTCGCGGTGATTGATCTGAAAACCCGCAAGGTGATCAAGACGATACCGGTGGGCCGTTCGCCGCACGGCGTGTTCTTCTTTAACTCCGCTCAACGCTGATGAAAACTGCCGCCGCCCTGACCCTGTTGGTGCTGGCGGTGACGCCGGCTGTGCACGCCGTTGAACCGGTGCAGGCCAAGGCCGTCAACGATGGCGCGCGTGACGTCAACGCGGCGGCCCGCGCCGCCAATGCGCAGGCGCGCGACCGCAACGGCCCGGCGCGGCGCGCGGCGGAAGCCCGTGCAGCCGGCCTGGCGGCAGCGCCTGGCGCTGCGGCCGCGGTGGCCCCGGCCTCGGCGGCAAGTGCGGCGGCTGTGCCGGCGAGCGCTGTATCGGCATCCGCCGCCGCGCCCAAGCGCGTGCTGTGCAAGGGCACCATCTACCTGACTTTCGACACTGGCAGCCAATCGCAAGCCGAGCTGATTGCCGACACGCTCAGCCGCCACAAGATCAAAGCCACCTTCTTCCTCGCCAACGAGAAAACCGTGCGCGGCGATTACTCGCTTGATCCTTCATGGTCTGCCTACTGGAAAGCGCGCGTGGCGGAAGGCCATGCCATCGGCTCGCACACCTTCGACCACGCGGTCTATGCCAAGGACGGCGCGGACGGCAAGATCGTGGTCAAGCCCGGCTTTGGCGACAGCGCCGGCAAGCAAATCAGCCTGACTTCCAAGCAGTACTGCGAACAAATCCAGCGCGTCGACCAGCGCTTTGTCGAACTGACCGGCAAGCACCTCGATCCGATCTGGCGCGCGCCGGCCGGACGCACCTCGCCGCGCCTGCTGGAAATGGGCCAGGCTTGCGGCTATGCGCACGTGGGCTGGTCGCCAGCCGGCTTCTCCGGCGACGAGCTATCGAGCTCGGCCTATCCGAACGACGTGCTGCTGAAAAAATCCCTGCGCGATTTGCGCGGCGGCGATATCGTGCTGATTCACATGGGCATCTGGTCGCGCAAGGATGCGTGGGCGCCGGCCAACCTGGAGCCGCTGATCAGCGGCCTGGAACAAAAAGATATGTGCTTCGCCACGCTGCGCGAGCATCCTGACTACCTGTCCAAATTTAAAAAATGATGCAAACCTTCTCCGACTGGCTGGGGCTGGCCCAAGGCTGGTTGTTTGAAACTGTAATCCAGCCGCTGATATTCCAGCTTGGCTTTGGCGAATTTGTCGAAGATGCGTTCGAGGGCACCGAGTGGCTGCTGATCGGCGTGCTGGAACTGGCGCTGCTGTTCCTGGTGCTGCGGCCGCTGGAATCGATGATCCCGGCGCAGAAAATCACCGACCCGCGCGCGCGCTGGAACGACTTCATCTACACCGTGCTGCACCGTATCGGCATCTTTTCGGTGCTGATTTTCCTGACGCTCGATCCGCTGCTGGACAGCGTCACGGCGGCGCTGCGCTTTGACGGCTTCCGCCCGTTTAACCTGGAAACGCTGTGGCCGGGCATTAGCCCGCTCGGCGCATTCTTCGTGTACTTCGTGGTGCTGGATTTCTTCGATTACTGGTATCACCGCGCCTCGCACAAGTTCAACTGGTGGTGGGCGCTGCACGGCCTGCACCACAGCCAGCAAAACATGAACCTGTGGAGCGACAACCGCAACCACATCCTCGACGACCTGCTGCGCGATGTGTACATGGGCGTGATTGCGATCGGCATCGGCGTCGAGCCGTCGCAGTACGTGCTGCTGGTGTCGGTGTCGCGCATCCTGCAAAGCTTGCAGCATGCGAACGTCAAGATTCATTTCGGCTGGCTTGGCGAGCGCCTGCTGGTGTCGCCGCGCTACCACCGCATGCACCACGCTATCGGCGTCGGTCATGAAAACACGGACGGCAAGCTGGGCGGCTGCAATTTTGCCGTGCTGCTGCCGGTGTGGGACATCATCTTCCGCACCGCCAACTTCACGCCGGAATTCGTCGCTACCGGCATCCGCGACCAGCTGCCCGGCGTGGACGGCACGCCGGGCCGCGAATACGGACAAGGCTTCTGGTCGCAGCACTGGCTGGGCCTGAAACGCATGGTGGAATACGCACGCAAGGAGGTAGTTTGATGGGCGCTGTGATCCGCGCGTGGAGCCGCGCTTTCCTGTCTCAGTGGCACGGCAAGATGCTGTTGATGAGCATTGCGCCGTTCCTGCTGGCGCTGGGCGTCTGGGCGGTGCTGCTGTACTTGTACTTGCAACCGCTGGTCGATCAACTGCATGCGCTGTTCACCGAGCACAATCTGTTTGCCACCAGCACCAGCTGGCTGCGCAGCCTCGGCCTCGGCGCGCTGACCTCGGTGGTGCCGCCGCTGATCGCCATGCTGGCGCTGCTGCCGCTGATGATCCTGACCGCGCTGATTTTCATCGGCGTGGTGGCGATGCCAGTGATCGGCCGTCACGTCGGCCTGCGCCACTATCCGCAACTGGAGCAGCGCAAGGGCGGCTCCATCCTTGGCAGCATCGGCGTGGCGCTGGGCGGCATGCTGATTTTCATCGGCTTGTGGATCGTCACGCTGCCGCTGTACGCCTTCCCGCCGCTGGCGGTGGTGGTGCAAGCGCTGCTGTGGGGCTGGCTGACTTGCCGCGTGATGGTGTATGACACGCTGGCCGACTACGCCAGCACCGAGGAGCGCCACCAGATCCTGCGCGAACACCGCTGGCGCTTGCTGATGATTGGCGTGATTTCGGGCGCTGCCGGTGCGCTGCCGGGCGCGATCTGGCTGGGCGGCGTGATGGCGGTGGTAATGTTCCCCTTCCTCGCGGCCGTTTCGATCTGGCTGTACGTATTGATTTTTATCTTTACCGGCCTGTGGTTCGCGTACTATTGCATGGATGCGCTGGCGCAGTTGCGCGCGCAGGCAGTCCTAATCGAGGAGTAGACATGGCAATCGGACTCATCATTATTGGCGATGAAATCCTGTCGGGCCGGCGGGTCGACCAGCACTTTCCCAAGGTAGTGCAGATGCTGGCCACGCGCGGCCTGCAACTGACCTGGGCCGAGATTCTGCCCGATGACCCGGTGCGCATCACCGCCACCCTCAAGCGTACTTTCGCCAGCAGCGACATCGTGTTCTGCTGCGGCGGCATCGGCGCCACGCCGGACGATCACACGCGCCAGGCCGCCGCCGACGCGCTGGGCAAGCCGCTGGTGCTGCACGAGCAGGGCAAGATCAACATCCAGCAGCGCATCGTGCAAATGGCGCAGGAAGCAGGCCAGACCGCCGATCTGAATTCGGCCGAGAACCTGCACCGCCTCAAGATGGCCGAGTTTGCGGAAGGCGCGGCGCTGATTCCCAATCCCTACAACAACATCGCCGGCTTCGCGCTGCACAAGCACTACTTCGTGCCGGGCTTCCCGGTGATGGCGTGGCCGATGCTGGAGTGGGTGCTGGACAACCACTACGCCGACCTGTTCAACCGCGAGCCGCGCATGGAGCAATCGGTGCTGGTGTACGAGGCCGCCGAATCGGCGCTGACGCCGCTGATGCTGGCGATAGAAAAACAATATCCGCGCGTGAAAGTCTTTAGCCTGCCTAGCGTGGGCGATGCGAACACGCGCCGCCATATCGAGCTGGGCGTCAAGGGCGAGCCGGTGCAAACGGCCACTGCCTTCTTTCAATTGTGCGACGAGCTACGCAAGCTCAATGTAGAGTTCAGCAACATTTAGTGCGCGCTGTTATCAACAGGGTGAAACGGCGTTCCTCCTTCGGGGAGAACGCCGTTGTTTTTTTGCGAAAAACAAACCGCGCAAGCAATAAATTCTGCGTCCGTTCCGGTCAGCGGCGCTGCGTTGTGGTGCAATGGAAGCTAGCAAGTGTAGTTAGTAAGTTCTACTGAAACATCGACCGGTCTGAATCATATGTTAAGCAATCGTCGTTTCCGCCGGCCCCGTCTCGTTGTACGCGCAGTGCGCAAATTGCGTGCAGGCGCGGCAGCATTTGGTTATCGCCGCAAACGCCACCTGAAGGTGGTGCCGCCTCCTACCCCCGAACAAACTGAAGCCCATCTGGCGCAGGCGCAAATGGATCCGCCCTTGCCGCCGGAAGACGGCACGCCCAAGAAAAGCAAGCGCTCGCGTAATGCTTTCCTGCTGGTGCTATTGATCGGCATTTCGTTTGCTGCGTACTGGGGCTACCGCGAAACGCTGACCTCGTCGATGCAGGCGCGCGTGTTCAGCGATATGGCCAGCAAGATGACCTACAAGGTCGAGAAGGGGCCGAGCAAATCGATCCGCTTCCCGCACGACAGCCCGTACGACGAACGGCTTGGCTATGCCGGTTTGCCGGACTACTTGAGCAAGCTGAGCGCGCGCGATTACCAGGTGGCGGCGCAGGCGCGCATCTCGCCGAAGATGGCGGAACTGGCCGATATGGGCATCTTTGCCACCTATCGCGAAAAGACCAAGACCGGCCTGACGATCGTCGATTGCCGCGCGCAGGAATTGTTTGCTGCCAGCTACCCGGAACGCATCTACAACAAGTTCGAGCAAGCGCCGATGGCGCTGGTTAACAGCTTGCTGTTCATCGAGAACCGCGAGCTGCTCGATAACACCTATCCGAAGCGCAATCCGGCGGTGGAGTGGGATCGCCTGGGCAAGGCGGTGCTGGAGAAAAGCGTGAGCGCAGTGGCCGGCGGTCACCGCGCGGCCGGCGGCAGCACGCTGGCGACGCAGATCGAAAAGTATCGCCACTCGCCGGAAGGCCGTACCGGCTCGATGACCGACAAGCTGCAGCAGATGGTGTCAGCCAGCCTGCGCTCGTATCAAGACGGCCCGGACACCACCAAGGCGCGCCGCCGCATCGTGCTGGATTACCTCAACACGGTGCCGCTGTCGGCCAAGCCCGGTTACGGCGAAGTGAATGGCATCGGCGACGGCATGTGGGTGTGGTACGGCCGTTCGTTTGACGACGTCAACAAGCGCCTGAGCGGCAAGCTCGATAATCCTGATCCCGAAACTGCGCTGGTCTACAAGGAAGCGCTGAGCCTGATGATTGCACAGCGCCGTCCAAGCTACTACCTCGGCGACGGCGCGGCCGACCTGGAAGTGCTGGCCAACAGCCACTTGCGCATCCTCGCCAACGACGGCGCCATCACGCCGGCCATGCGCGACGTGGCCTTGCAGCAGAAGCTGCATCCGGCCACCGGCAATGGCTTGCAGTCGGCGCCGCCGCAAACCTTCGTCAGCCGCAAGGCGTCGAACGCGATCCGCAATCACTTGGCGAACCTGCTCGGTGACAACCGCATGTACAACCTCGACCGCCTTGATCTGAGCGTGGTCAGCACCTTGGATGCGCAAGCGCAGACGGCGGTCACGCAAGTGCTGCGCGATTTGCGCGATCCTGAAAAGGCCAAGGCTGCGGGCTTGACCGGCAAGGGCATGCTGGGCAACGGCGATCCGGCCAACGTGGTGTACAGCTTCACCTTGCTGGAGAAAGGCGAGCAGAATAACCTGCTGCGCCTGCAGACCGATAACTTCGACCAGCCGCTGGACATCAACGAAGGCGCCAAGCTCGATCTGGGCTCGACCGCCAAGCTGCGCACGCTGATTACCTATCTCGATATCGTCGATCAGCTGCACAAGCGTTTCAGCGGCATGGATGCGGCGGCGCTGGGCCAAGTGAAGGTTGATCCGCAAGACAAGCTGTCGCTGTGGGCGATTGAATACTTCAAGGCGCTGCCGGTGGATGCGGAGAAACGCGCGCTGACGCCGATGCTGAACGCGGCCATGGAGCGCAAGTATTCCGGCAATCCGGGCGAGGGCTTCTTCACCGGCGGCGGCCTGCACCACTTCGGCAACTTCTCGAAGGAAGACAACTTCAAGATTCTGACCGTGACCGAGGCGCTGCGCCATTCGACCAATCTCGTGTTCGTTCGCTTGATGCGCGACGTGGCCAAGTACTACATGTTCCAGTCGCCGGGCTCGTCGGCCTCGCTGCTGGCTGATGCGGATGATCCGCGCCGCGCCGGCTATCTGGCGCGCTTTGCGGACAAGGAAGGCAAGGAATTCCTCGCGCGCTTCTACGCCAAGTACAAGGGCAAGCCGGAGTCCGAGCTGGACAAGATCCTGCTGGCGAATATCCGCAGCACGCCGGTGCGCCTGGCGGTGATACATCGCACCGTGTATCCGCTGGCGACGGAAGAGCAGTTTGCTGCCTTCTTGAAGGACAACCTGCCGTCGCAGAACGAAGTGCCGGATGAGCGTGTCTCCAAGCTGTACGACCAGTATTCAATCGATAAATGGTCGCTGGCGGATCGCGGCTACTTGGCCAGCGTGCACCCGCTGGAGTTGTGGATGGCGGCATATCTGCGTTTGCATCCGGGCGCGACGCTGAGCCAGATGACGGCGGCCAGCGAGAAAGAGCGGCAAGAGGTTTATCAGTGGCTGTTCAAGACCCATCGCAAGCACGCGCAGGACAAGCGGATTGCCGGCTTGATCGAGATGGAAGGCTTCATGGAAATCCACAAGCAGTGGAAGAAAATGGGCTATCCGTTTGAATCGCTGGTGCCGTCGTATGCGACCACCTTGGGCGCGTCGGCTGACCGTCCGGCCTCGCTGGCGGAGATGATGGGGATTATCGTTAATGGCGGCGTGCGCAAGAGTGCGCAGCGGGTGACCTCGCTGCACTTTGCTAAAGGTACGCCGTATGAAACGTTGGTGACCAAGGCGCCGCCGACCACCAACGAGCAAGTGCTGTCGCCGGAAGTGGCGCGCGTGGTGGCCGATGCGATACGCGGGGTGGTGTCGGATGGTACGGCCAAGCGGGTGAAGGCGGCGTTCGTGTCGCATGATGGGTCGATTATTCCGGTGGGCGGCAAGACCGGTACGGGGGACCAGCGCTTTGATGTGTATGCGGGCGGTGGGCGCTTGATCGAGTCGCGCTATGTGAACCGGTCGGCGACGTTTGTGTTCAATATTGGTGAGCGTTTCTTTGGTTCGATGACGGCGTATGTGCATGGGCCGGAGTCGAAGAACTATGACTTCACCAGTGCGTTGCCGGTGCAGCTGCTGGTGGTGCTGGCGCCGAGTTTGATGCCGTTGATTGAACCCAACGCCGTGCCAAAACCCGGCACGGCGCTGCCTGTGATCGTCAAGACTGGGGGAGTTGCAACCGAAGCTGCAAAGCCACCACTGCAGGCCTGCGGCGGTTAGCTTTCACCCCGCACTTCGCATAGGAGGGTCTGACCCCGTACGGGGTCAGACCCTTTTTGGCTTAGGGTTGCGCCTGCACGCTTGCATAGTTGCTGAATTCTTGGCAATGTGTGAGCCCATGAAACCTATGCGCCATCACATGTCCAAGATTCTCAAGTTCACGCAATTCTCGCTGCGCGACCTGATCGTTGCCGCTGCGCCGACGGTGCTGCTGATCGTCGGCGTCTGCCTGCTCGCTTACTGGCTGGTTGACCCCGCCCCGCCGCGCACGGTGCGCCTCGGCACCGGCCAGGAAAACTCGGCCTACGAAGAATTCGGCAAGAAGTACGCGGCGGCCCTCGCCAAGCACGGCGTCAAGGTCACCATGGTGCCGTCGGCCGGTTCCAGCGAAAACCTGCGCAACCTGAAAGAAGGCAAGGTTGACATCGCCTTCGTCCAAAGCGGCTCCACCAACGAAGAAGCAGCCGAGCGCGAAGGCCTGTCCTCGCTGGGCAGCCTGTTCGTCGAGCCGCTATGGCTGTTCCTGCGCGAAGAGAAAGGCAAGCCGCCCATCACCAAGCTGACCGACCTGCGCGGCAAGAAAATCAACTACGGCCCGAAGGGCGCCGGCTCGCCACGCCTGTTCCGCCAAATCCTTGAACTGAACGGCGTAGAGAAGGGCGAGGTTGAGCGCTTCTCGCTGGCCAATACCCCGGCCACGGTGGAGCTGCTGGAAGGCCGCATCGACGGCCTCGTATTCACCTCGGCCCCGGAGGCACCGCTGATCCAGATGCTGCTGCAAACACCGGGCATCAAGCTGTTCGACTTCAATCAGGCCGAAGCCTACTCGCGCAAGCTGCCGTTCCTGACCCACGTGATGCTGCCGCAAGGGATTGTCGATCTCGGCCGCAACCTGCCGGCCGAAGACTACAACCTGATCGCGCCAACCGCCACGCTGGTGGCACGCGAGGATTTGCATTCGGCGCTGGTGGACTTGTTCGTGCAGGCGGCGGCCGGAATTCATAGCGGCGCGGGCTGGTTCCAGCAGCAGGGCCAGTTCCCATCGGCCAAGTACACCGAGATTCCAGTCGATCCCGAAGCGGCCAAGTTCTACAAGAGCGGCCCGCCATTCCTGCAACGCTACATGACCTTCTGGCTGGCGAATTTCTTCGACCGCATGTGGGTGCTGGTGGTGGCGCTGGGCGCACTGATCCTGCCGCTGTCGAAAGTGATTCCGCCGCTGTACGTGTGGCGCATCCGTTCGCGCGTGTACCGCTGGTACGGCCAGCTGCGGGCGGTGGAGCAGAAGGTGGAGGAAGCGCCGGAAGCGACGCGCATGCAGGTGTACGAGGAACAGCTCAAGCGGCTGACCGAGATCGAGGACTTGGTCAACCAGGTCTCGATTCCGCTGTCGTTTGCCGATGGCTTGTACGGCTTGCGCAGCCACATCCAGTTCGTGCGCAAGCGTATCCAGTTCCTGATGGGCGAGGCCGCGCCCGCCGCTGTGCCGGTTTGACCCCAAAGCGACGCAGGGTCTGACCCCGTACGGGGTCAGACCCTACAGTGGGCGGCGGTCGCGGGCCGAGGTGGCTGTGGGTTAAGCGCCGATCCAGGGCAAACCCGCGTGGCACCAGCCGTTGATGTTCTTGCGGTGGCCGCGCTCGTCCTTGTCGCCTTCAAAGCCTTCCAGGATGTCGAAGCAATGCTGGTAGCCGTGTTCGCTCGCCAGGGTGGCTGCACCACGCGAGCGCACGCCGGAGCGGCACAGGAACAAAATCACTTGATCCTTTCTTGCTACCGAGTTCAATTGCTCGATAAATGCATGATTATTGACGCCGCCAGGATACACATTCCACTGCACCGCACCATGTTGGGCCTCGGGAATCGCCACCCGTCCCACCCAGTCGCGCTCGGCATTCGTACGCACGTCGACCAGCTTGACGGCGTTTTCCAGACTCAATAACTCGTAGGCTTCAGCGGGCGTCACTGCGCCTTCATAGGCCCAGTCTTTGCGGCGGCTGCGCGCCAACGCCAGAATCTCATCTATTTTGCTCATAAGGTGTTCCAGTTATAAGTTTGAGTTTATTATATGGCGTCCGCGTAAGCCCGCGACCCCGATGCACCAAAACCATGCGCTTTTCAGAAAATATTCCACAACGCACTCATAAGGTGCAAAATGTGATGATTGCACCGCCATGGTGCGTAATTGATCTGCTGTAACTGCATTTTGGGCTGGCACGGATACTGCTTATTTAGGCCTCACGA
Organism: Duganella rivi; assembly: GCF_009857435.1. Taxonomy (GTDB): domain Bacteria; phylum Pseudomonadota; class Gammaproteobacteria; order Burkholderiales; family Burkholderiaceae_D; genus Rugamonas; species Rugamonas rivi. The sequence goes on along the minus strand of NZ_WWCK01000001.1, from coordinate 514,168 downwards.
GTTCCACATATTCCCTTTAGGAGATACGCATGGCAATTACAGCCGCAGAAGTTCTGAAAATGGTCCAGGAAAACGAAGTTAAATTCGTTGATTTCCGTTTCGCTGATACCCGTGGTAAAGAACAGCACGTGACCGTGCCTGTGTCGGCTTTCGACATCGACAAGTTCGAATCGGGTCACGCATTCGACGGTTCCTCGATCGCCGGCTGGAAAGGTATTGAAGCATCGGACATGATTCTGCTGCCGGATCCAAACACCGCGCGCATCGACCCGTTCATGGAAGAGACCACCCTGTTCATGCAGTGCGACGTGATCGAACCTGCTGACGGCAAGGGCTACGACCGCGATCCACGCTCCATCGCCAAGCGCGCTGAAGCCTACCTGAAATCGTCGGGCATCGGCGACACCGCCTACTTCGGCCCAGAACCAGAATTCTTCATCTTCGACAGCGTACGCTGGAAGATCGACATGTCGGGCTGCTTCGTGAAAGTGGACTCGGACGAAGCTTCGTGGTCGACCGACAAAGAAATCGAAGGCGGCAACAGCGGCCACCGTCCAACCGTGAAGGGCGGCTACTTCCCAGTGCCACCAGTCGACAGCTTCCAGGACATGCGTTCGGAAATGTGCCTGATCCTGGAATCGCTGGGCATCCCGGTTGAAGTGCACCACCACGAAGTGGCTGGCGCTGGCCAGAACGAAATCGGCACCAAGTTCTCGACCCTGGTTGAGCGCGCCGACTGGACCCAGAACCTGAAATACGTGGTCTGGAACGTGGCCCACAGCTACGGCAAAACCGCCACCTTCATGCCGAAACCTATCGTTGGCGACAACGGTTCGGGCATGCACGTGCACCAGTCGATCTGGAAAGACGGCACCAACCTGTTCGCAGGCGACGGCTATGCTGGCCTGTCTGAAACCGCGCTGTACTACATCGGCGGCATCATCAAGCACGCTAAAGCACTGAACGCGATCACCAACCCAGGCACCAACTCGTACAAGCGCCTGGTGCCAGGCTTTGAAGCGCCAGTGAAACTGGCGTACTCGGCGAAAAACCGTTCGGCTTCGATCCGTATTCCACACGTGGCCAATCCAAAAGGCCGCCGTATTGAAACCCGCTTCCCAGACCCACTGGCCAACGTCTACCTGTGCTTCGCAGCACTGCTGATGGCTGGTCTGGACGGTATCCAGAACAAGATCCACCCAGGCGAAGCAGCATCGAAAGATCTGTACCACCTGCCGCCGGAAGAAGATGCACTGATCCCAACCGTCTGCGCATCGCTGGAAGAAGCTCTGGACAACCTGAACAAAGACCGCGAGTTCCTGACCCGCGGCGGCGTGTTCACCGATTCGATGATCGATGCCTACATCGAACTGAAGATGCAAGACGTACAACGTATGCGCATGACCACTCACCCTGCTGAGTTCGACATGTACTACTCGCTGTAATCACCCACTGGTGAGGTAGCAAAGAAACGCGGGGCAGGCCATGCTTTCCCCGCGTTTTTTATTGGATGTTGTATATTCGGGATGGATGCCTCCACCCACGGATTACGAATGACAACGAGTTTCAAATTGAGTGCCATGCTGGCGCTAGCAGTCTCCGGCGCAGCGCATGGGCAGATTTACAAGTGCCAGCCGCCCGGCGGCAGTGTCGAGTTCACCGACATCAACCGCGGCAGCTACTGCAAGCTGATGGATTTGCCCGGAATGACGGTGCCGGCGCCGCTGCGGCGCGTAGCGCCATCGCCGCGCAACGCCCAGCCGGTGGCGGTACCCGGCGAGTTCCCGCGCGTTGACAGCGCCGAGCAGCGCGCGCGCGACGCCGACCGCCGCGGCATACTCGAAGACGAGTTGAAGAACGAAATGCAGAAGCTGGCCGAGTTGCGGCGCGAGTTCAACGGCGGCGAGCCGGAACGGCGCGGCGACGAACGCAACTACGCCAAGTACCAGGAACGGGTGGCCGCCATGCGCGACAGCATCAGCCGCTCGGAAAAAAATGTCGATGCCTTGAAACGTGAGATCGCGAATATCCGATGAGCCTTGTTAGTAATATTGCGGCCCGCGCGGCCGCCGCCATCAGCCGCCCGCCAGCGCTGGCCGGGCTGGAGCTGCTGGCCTCCGCCGTGGTGGTGCTGGACTGCGACGACCGCATCTTCTACGCCAACGCGGCGGCCGAAAATCTGCTGGAGAGCTCGCTCAAGGCACTGTCGCGCCAAACGCTGAGCGCGCAGTTCCTCAACACCGACGAGCTGGACAACATCTGCGCGCAAGCGCGCGAACACAAATTCTCCGACCTGCGCCAGGACTTGACGCTGGAGCGCGCCGGCCGCGATCCGCTGCACGTGCACAGCATTGTCTCGGCGCTGGAAGACCCGCCTTGCAGCGTGCTGATCGAGCTGCGCGAAAATCAGCAGCACCTCAAGCTGGATCGCGAGGAGCGCATCCTCGATCAAAGCCAGGTCAACAAGGAGCTGATTCGCAACCTCGCGCACGAAATTAAGAACCCGCTGGGCGGCATCCGCGGCGCCGCGCAGCTGCTGGAGATGGAACTGCCGGCGCTGCACGCGGTGCAGCTGCGCGAGTACACGCAGGTCATCATCAAGGAAGCCGACCGCTTGCAGACGCTGGTCGATCGCCTGCTGGCGCCGCACCGCCGGCCGCACATCGTCGGCGACGTCAACATCCACGAAGTACTGGAGCGCGTGCGCAGCCTGATGCTGGCGGAGTTCCCGTCCGGCCTGACCATCCTGCGCGATTACGATGCCTCGATTCCCGAGTTCCGCGGCGATAAGGAGCAACTGATCCAGACCGTGCTCAACATCGCGCACAACGCTGCGCAAGCCTTGTCGGCGCAGATCGAAGCGGGCGAAGCGCAGATTGTTTTGAAGACGCGCGTGGCGCGCCAGGTCACGCTGGCCAAGGTTCGCTACGGGCTGGCATTAGACTTGCATATCATCGACAATGGACCGGGTATCGCACCCCAGATCCGCGACCGCATCTTCTACCCATTGGTATCGGGCAGGGAAGGCGGCAGCGGCCTGGGGTTAACCTTGGCACAGACCTTCGTGCAGCAGCACATGGGCGTGATCGAATGCGAGAGCCGGCCTGGATTTACGGATTTCCGAATTCTGCTGCCGTTGCCATAAGCCGTGGTGAGTGGTTCGGACCGAGTCCCTTGATAGACAGATCCATCGCGGAATACACATAAACACATGAAGCCAATCTGGATAGTTGACGACGACGAATCGATCCGCTGGGTACTGGAAAAAGCATTAGCCAGGGAAAATCTGGCGACCAAGAGTTTTGCCAATGCGCGCGACGCCATCGCCGCGCTGGAGTTCGAGACGCCGCAAGTGCTGGTGTCCGACATCCGCATGCCGGGCGATTCCGGCCTCGACTTGCTGCAGCTGGTGAAGTCGCGCTTCCCCGGCCTGCCGGTCATCATCATTACCGCGTTCTCCGATCTGGATTCGGCCGTGGCGGCATTCCAGGGCGGCGCGTTTGAATACCTGGCCAAGCCGTTCGATATCGACAAGGCCGTCGAGCTGATCCGCCGCGCGCTCGACGAGAGCTTGCGCGAAACCAGCGTGGAATCGGGCCCGGCTGAAACGCCGGAGATCCTCGGCCAGGCGCCGGCCATGCAGGAAGTCTTCCGCGCCATCGGCCGCCTGTCGCAATCGAATGTGACGGTGCTGATTACCGGCGAATCCGGTTCCGGCAAAGAGCTGGTGGCGCGCGCGCTGCACAAGCATTCGCCGCGTGCATCGCAGCCGTTCATCGCCTTGAACACGGCGGCGATTCCGAAAGATTTGCTGGAGTCGGAATTGTTCGGCCACGAGCGCGGCGCCTTTACCGGCGCGCAGACCACGCGCCGCGGCCGCTTCGAGCAAGCCGAGGGCGGCACGCTGTTCCTCGACGAAATCGGCGACATGCCGTTTGATTTGCAGACGCGCTTGCTGCGCGTGCTGTCGGACGGCCACTTCTACCGCGTCGGCGGCCACCAGCCATTGAAAGCCAACGTGCGCGTGATTACAGCGACGCACCAAAATCTGGAGCAGCGCGTGCGCGACGGCCTGTTCCGCGAAGACTTGTTCCACCGCTTGAACGTGATTCGCCTGCGCCTGCCCAGTTTGAGGGAGCGCCGCGAGGACATCCCTATTTTGGTGCGTCACTTCCTGGTGCAGAGCGCCAAGCAGCTCGGCGTGGAAGCCAAGCGCATGAGCGATGCGGCCTTGCAGTTCCTGTGCAGCCTTGAGTTGCCGGGCAACGTGCGCCAGCTGGAAAACCTGTGCAACTGGATCACGGTGATGGCGCCGGGACAGACGGTGGAGATCAAGGATTTGCCGCTGGAGCTGTCGCAGGAGCAGGGCAGTGCTGCGGCGGTTGCGGGTGCGCCGTCGTCGGCGGTGCCGGTGGAGAACTACAGCGCGCAGCAGCATCACGGCACGGTGACGGCGGTGGCGGAAGCCGGCGCGGCGCCGGGTTCGCCGGATGCGTGGCTGTCGCTGCTGGAGTCGCAGGCGGCCAGCATGCTGGTTGGTGGCCAGCAGGAAGTGATGGCGGTACTGGGACGGCAGTTTGAATCGGCGCTGATCCGCACCGCGCTCAAGCACACGCACGGCCGCAAGAACGACGCGGCAGTACGCTTGGGGATCGGCCGCAACACCATCACCCGCAAGATCGCCGAGCTCGGCATCGACGGCGCGAAGGATGATTGAGCGTTAACGTCACCCAAAAGGTCGGGGTCTGACCCCGTACGGGGTCAGACCCCTGTGCGCCGCAGTGCGGGTTGAACGATTCCCGCTTAGGCCGCTGACGTCCGCGCTGCGCGCTTTACCGCCTGCGGCGGTACCCCGTAAGCGCGAATGAATGCTCTCCTCATGCGTTCGGGATCGTCGAATCCCACTTCCCGGGCAACCACGTCGATGGCGTGGTTGCCTTCTTCTATCATGGTGCGCGCGGCTTCCACGCGCAGGGTTTCCACCGCCTTGGCCGGCGATTGCCCGGTCTCCAATCGGAACGAACGCGTGAATTGGCGGCGGCTCAGGTTGGCCGCATCGGCCAGTTCATCCACCGACAAGGCTTTGCGCAGGTTGCGCTTGGCGTAGGTCAGCGCGGTCTGGATGCGATCCGATTTTGGCTCCAGTTCCAGCAGCGCGGAAAACTGCGACTGCCCGCCGGTGCGCCGGTGATACACCACCATCTTGCGCGCCACCGCGCGCGCCAGCTCGACGCCATAATCGGCTTCCACCAAGGCCAGCGCCAGGTCGATGCACGCTGTCATGCCGGCTGAACTCCACACGTGGTCATCCTCGATAAAGATGCGGTCTTCCTCGACCCGGGTGTGTGGATGCTGGCGTTGCAGTTCGCGCGCCAGCGCCCAGTGCGTGGTAACGCGGCGCCCTTGCAGCAGGCCGGCTTCGGCCAACTGAAACGCGCCGGTGCAAATGCTGGCGGTGCGCCGCGAGGCCAGGCTGGCATCGCGCAAGAACGCCACGAAGCCCGGCGTTGACGGCATCACTTCCATGGCGCCCGCGACCATGACGGTATCGAAACCGGGCGCGTCAAAGCGCTGCGTGACCACCGGCACGCCGGCTGAACTGAGCACCGCGCCGCCGTGCTCGGACAACATTTGCGTCTCATAGTAGGGCCCGCCCGGCATGGCATTGGCGACTTCGAACACGGTCACCGCCGCCAGGTCGACGATCTGAAAGCCGGGAAATAGCAGCAAACCGATGGTTTTTTTCATGATGGCCTAAAAAGAGGTATCTATGTCACATGGGCCTTAGTTTGCGCCGCTACACTGCTCCTGTCAACTCAACGAAAGGACAGCAGCATGACTACCACCGCATTGATTACCGGCGCTTCCTCTGGCATAGGCGCCGTCTACGCCGACCGTCTGGCCCGCCGTGGCTACAACCTGATTTTGACCGGCCGCGACGGCGCCAAGCTGTCGGCGCTGGCGGCCCGATTGGAGGCTTCCACCGGACGCAAGGTGGATACCATCGCCGCCGACCTGGCGTTGACGGCCGACTTGCGCCGCGTCGAGGAGCGCCTTGCCAGCGATACCAGCATCAGCATGCTGGTCAATAACGCCGGCCTCGGCGCCGTCAAATCGCTGGTCGATTCGACGCCGGAAGAACTCGATGCGCTGATCAACGTCAACGTCACGGCGCTGACCCGCTTGACCCGCGCCGTGGCGCCGGGCCTGGTGGCGCGCGGCGGCGGCGCCATCATCAACATCTCGTCGATCGTAGCGCTGAAGCCGGAACTGCTGAATGGCGTGTACGGCGGCAGCAAAGCCTTCGTGCTGGCGCTGACCCAATCGCTGCACCATGAGCTGGGCGACAAGGGCGTGCAAGTGCAAGCCGTGCTGCCGGGCGCCACCGCCACCCAGTTCTGGGATCGCGCCGGCCACGCTGTCGAGAATTTGCCGCCATCGTGGGTAATGACGGCGGAAGATTTGGTCGATGCCGCGCTGGCAGGCTTCGATCAGCGCGAACTGGTGACGGTGCCGCCGCTGCCGGAACTGGACGACTTCAACCGCATGGAAGAAGCGCGCCACGCGATGGCGGACAAGCTGTCGAATACCAAACCGGCCGCGCGCTATTTAACCGTAGCGTAATCTAGCTTGGCATTGGTTTGAGGTAAGCTCTTGGCTGACGAAGCCAAGGGCTTTTCTTTTTTATGGAATGCGTATGCTGATTAATTGTGTGGCCTACCAGGATGGCAAGAAGCTGGCCGACATCCCCGTCGAAGATATCAGCGATTATGTTGAGAAACCGGAGACCTTCGTGTGGGTGGCGTTGCGTGACGCCCAGCCCGAAGAGCTGGCCGAGATGAAGGAAGAATTCGGCCTGCACGAGCTGGCGGTCGAAGATGCGAGCCGCGGCCACCAGCGCCCGAAGATCGAAGAGTACGGCGACTCGCTGTTCGTGGTGGTGAAGACCATCGAGTGCCGCGACGGCGAGGTGGCGGTGGGCGAGGTCGATATTTTCGTCGGCCAGAATTATGTGCTGTCCTCGCGCGACGGCCACAGCCAGCAAGGCTTCCTCGGCGTGCGCGCGCGTGCCGAGCGCGAGCCGCACATGCTGCGCCTTGGCCCGGCCTTTGTGCTGTACGCGCTGATGGACGCGGTGGTGGACCGCTACTTCCCGGTGCTCGATATGCTGGAGACGGAACTGGAAAAAATCGAGGAGATGATTTTTACGCAGGGCCAGCAGCGCGACAATATCCAGCGCCTGTACGAGTTGAAGGGCAAGGTCACGGTGGTGCGCCACGTGGTGGCGCCGCTGATGGAAGCGGTGGGGCGCTTGCACGGCGGGCGCGTGCCGTCGATGTGCCAGGAGACGCAGGAATACTTCCGCGATGTGCACGATCACCTGCACCGCATCAGCGCCTCGCTGGACGGCATCCGCGACACGATCGCGACGGCGATGCAGGTCAATCTGTCGATGGTGGCAATCGAGGAAAGCGAAGTGAATAAGCGGCTGGCCGCTTGGGCCGCGATCTTTGCGATCGTCACCGCGTTTGCCGGCTTGTGGGGCATGAATTTCAAATACATGCCGGAGCTGGACTGGAAGTTTGGCTATCCGATGGCGATTGCCGTCATGGTCGGCGTGTGCCTGTATCTGCACAGGCGCTTTAAAAAAGCAGGATGGTTGTAAAAAAAATCCCGGCCGAGGCCGGGATTTTCATAACAACTTAGAAGTTGTAGGTTGCACGCACGTAGGCGGTGCGGCCGGTTGGATCGGTGTAGCGTGGATCGTAGCCAGCCTGGAACACGGCGCTCTGGTACGACAGCGGTGGTACGCGGTCGAACATATTGCGCACGCCGGCGGTCAGGGTCAGACCCTTGAGCGCTTGCCACGAAGCGTAGCTATCCCAGGTGGTGTACGAAGCAACGCGGTGGCCTGGATGATCTTCCACGTCCTGGTCAGCATAGCCCGACTTGTAGTGACCGGTCAGGCCAGCAGCGTAGTCGCCCTTGCTCCAGCCCAGGTTCAGGGTGTTCTGCCAGCGGAAGATCACCGAGTTACCCGAGAAAGCGCCGACGTTCTGGTGCATCTCGTCGCCGATGAAGTTCTGGTACTCGTACTTGTGCACCCAGGTCGCGTTGTCGGCGAAGGTGAAGGTGCCATAGTCCTTGGTACGCAGCTTGTAGCTGGCCGACAGGTCGACACCGTTGGTGTTCAGGTCGCCCAGATTTTGGTAGCGGGTATCGATGTAGCCGCAGGTGACCGGGTTAGGGCACTGCGAACCATCGGTAGCCAGATCGCCCGACGGGTTACGGTGGTAGTACGACGCGAAGGTGGTCGGATCGGTCAGGATGTCGAAGTCCTGCAGGGTCGAGATCTGCTGGGTCAGGCGGATCGACCACCAGTCAGCGGTCACCGACAGGTTGTTGATCGGTTCCCACACGATGCCCAGGCTACCGTTCTTCGAACGTTCTGGTTGCAGGTTGACGTTACCGCCGTTCAGCACCTGGAACTGCTGTTTGCAGTTAGCCGCAGCCGACTTGCCTGGAATCGGCGTACCGCCTGGGCAGTTGACCGGATCGTTCAGGGTGTTGCCGGAGTTGGTGTACGCTTCCGACATGTTCAGCTCATACAGCGAAGGCGCGCGGAAGCCCTTCGAGTACGAACCGCGCAGCAGCAGCGAGTTCACTGGACGGTAGGTGAAGCCGAACTTCGGATTGGCGGTGTGGCCGAAGTCGCTGTACTTGTCGTAACGTACGGCGGCGGTCACATCGAGGTTCTTCAGCAGCGGCAGGTTCAGTTCCGAGAAGAAGGCCGAGACGTTGCGGGTGCCTTCGTTCAGGGTGTTTGGATCGATACCGGTCGAAGCGATCACCTTGGCAGCGTATTCGGTGTTGGCCGCGCTGCGGAATTCCTGGTGTTCGTATTGCGCGCCAACTGCCAGTGCAGCCTGGTGGCCGGTGTTCAGCCAGTCGCCGACTTCGCGGCTCATCTTGAAGTCTGCGCCCTTGGTGCGGCCGACAGCGTTCATGATGTTGCCGTTCAGGGCAGCGTTGTTCAGCAGCGCGGTGCCGGCGGCGTCTTGTGCGCCGAAGACGTTGATCACGCCGTCCAGTACGCCTTTGGTGATCATGTCGCCATCGGAGTAGCCGTACAGGTTTTCTTTCAGCTTGTTCTGGTTGTAGGTCAGGGCGGTCTGGTAGTCCCAGCCTGCCAGCGTGCCTTTCAGTTCCACCACCAGGCGTTCCTGGCGGTTGATGTTTTCGTCAGCGCGCGAGCCGTTCGGCATGTCGCGCCACTTGGCGTGCACGAAGCCCGGTTGTACGCCTGGGGTGTTGGCGCCGCCGATGTCCATGTAGTTTGGATCGAGCGTGACCGCGGCAGGGATCGAGCCATTACCTGGGAAGTAAGGATTCAGCGAACCGTCAGGACGCAGGCGGTTGATGTACAGGCCGCCGTATGGCACCGGCGCGATGCCGCTCTGGATCTTGCTTTCGGTCGACAGGTATTCCACGCCCAGTTCGTGGTTTTCGTTGAGCTTGAAGGTACCCTTGATCAGGCCGGTATTGCGCTTGCTCTTAGGGATGTAGTCAACGAAGCTGGAGGTGGTCATCAGGCACGAGCCGTCGCCGGCAGGCACCAGCTTGTCGCCGGTGGTGCAGCCAGGGCCGGCCGGGTTGGCCGAGACTTCCTGGTAGTAGTTGGCTGGGCTGGTCGAACCCGACAGGCCGCCCGGGTAGCGGGTGTTGAAGTCGCGCTGGGTGCCGCCGATGCGCTGCTGCGACTGGTGGTCGAACATGGCGAAGATGTTGAAGCCATCCTTGTCCAGATCGCCGTAGCCGAAGCCGATGTTGGCGTTCTTGGAGAAGCCGCCGTCGCCTTGCGGGCTGTCTGCGCCCACGGTGACGGTGCCGCCCGTGTAGTCTTTCTTGGTGATGAAGTTGATCACGCCACCCACCGCATCCGAGCCGTACAGCGAGGAAGCGCCGTCACGCAGCACTTCAACGCGCTCCAGCGCGGCAAACGGGATCATGTTCAGGTCAGGTGCCGAGCTGTCGAGGGCGTTGTTCGCGAGGCGGCGGCCGTTCAGCAGGATCAGGGTCTTGTTGGCGCCGATGCCGCGCAGGTCGGCGAACGAAGCGCCGCCGGTGCCGGAACCGACCACCTGGCTGGTGCCTTGCGACGACTGCGAGACGCTCAGGTTAGCCAGTACTTGCTCAACCGTGGTAATGCCTTCCTTTTTCAGGTCAGCCATTTTCACCACGGTGACTGGAACGGCGGTCTCAGCGTCGATACGCTTGATTGCCGAACCGGTAATTTCAACGCGCTGGATAGGCGCATCTTGGGCGAATGCCGGTTGTGCCAGCATCAGTGCGGCGCCGCCTGCAAACATCACGCGCAGCGAACGCGACAAAACAGTTTCCATCATCATTGATTAACTCCTTGGGGGGCGTTTCTTGTTACTTTATTATTGGAACTTACACCATGAATATTCTATTAATGAAATTATTCATGGCAGGCTCATGAGACCATCCGCACGATTCACGGTCAATTCTCGCTCTGTAACAACTTTGACATAAACAACACTTCCTGCGGTTTTTTGCCAAAATAACGAGTTTTTTACACAAAAATACAAAACTTTTGCGTACTTATGGCTGGAACATGCTAGGCAGTCGTAAAACATACAACCATGTTTACGTAGACAAATAACGATACAATTGCGATGTCTTAGCGAGCTGGAGCCGAACCATGAGCGAGGAGAAGCAGGCGGTGCCGCTGTTCGACGCGGCCGATGGGCGAACACTGGCCGAGGCCGCGCTGCGCTCGATCACGGCCTCGACCGCCCGCGCGCGCGGCGAGGAGTTCATGCGCATCCTGGTGCATGATTTGGCCCGGGCGCTCGACGTCACCTACGTGATTGCCGGCCGCTGCATCACCATGGACGACGGCGACGAGGGCATCCGCACGCTGGCCGTGTGGGGCGGGCAGGACTACCTGCCGAATATGGACTACAGCCTGCGCAACACGCCGTGCCAGGACGTCACCGAACAATGCATGTGCTTCCACGCCAGCGGCATCCAGGCCGACTACCCGCTGGACACCTTGCTGGTCGATATGGGTGCCGACAGCTACATCGGCATCCCCATGCTCGATATCGAGGGCCAGCCGCTGGGCATCCTGTCGGCCATTGACACCAAGCCGATCTCCGAAGACAAGCGTTTGCTGGCCTTGTCGCTGCTGTCGATTTTTGCCGCGCGCTGCTCGGCCGAGTTGCAGCATCAAGACCGCGAGCAGCAGCTGGAAGCCAAGGTGGTGCGCCGCACCGAGGCCTTGCTGGTGGCCCAGGCAACGCTGGTGGAGCAGGAAAAAATGGTGGCACTGGGCGCGCTGGTGGCGGGCGTGGCGCACGAGGTCAACACGCCGATCGGCGTGGCGGTAACGGCCGCGTCCACCATGGTCAGCTATGCCGAGGACATGCTCAAGTGCGTGGCCGGCGAGCGCGTCAGCCGCTCCGAGCTACAGGCCACGGCGCAGCGCCTGCGCGAAGGCGCGCAGCTGATCGAGCGCAACCTGGCGCGCGCGGCCGACCTGATCGGCAACTTCAAGCAGCTGGCGGTGGATCAGGGCAGCGAGCATGTGACGGAAGTGGCCTTGCGCGAGCATGCGCTGAGCGTGGTGTCGGCGCATGGGCCGGAGCTGCGCAAGGTCGGCATCAGCGTCGAAGTCGACATTGCCGCCGACTTGCGCACGCGGCTCGATGCCGGGCGCTGGTCGCAAGTGCTGTCGAACTTGCTGATGAACGCGGCCAAGCATGGCTATCCCAACGGCGGCCCCGGCAAGGTATCGCTGGCCGCGCGCATGGCGCTGGAGGGCGGCGCCTACTGGCTGTTGCTGGAGTTTGCCGATGACGGCGTCGGCTTGACGGCGGAAGTGCGCGAACGCCTGTTCGAGCCGTTCTTCACCACCAAGCGCGGGCAGGGCGGTTCGGGATTGGGCATGCACATCGTCTACACGATTGTGCACCAGATGGGCGGGCAGGTCGCGGTGGCGGCCACCGCGCCGGATGCCGGCTGCCGCATCAAGCTGCGGCTGCCGGTAAGGGATGCCAAGGCTTAGGCTTGGGTTGAAGCTTAGGTTTAAGCTTGTTCTGCGGCCAGCGACAGCGCGACCGCTTCCGCCACCTTGATGCCGTCGACGCCGGCCGACAAGATGCCGCCCGCGTAGCCGGCGCCTTCGCCGGCCGGGAACAGGCCCTTGGTGTTCAGGCTTTGCAGCGTATCGTCGCGGCGCTTGATGCGGATCGGCGACGAGGTGCGCGTCTCCAGCCCGGTCAGCACCGCATCGTGCTTGAAGTAGCCTTTGAGCTGCTTGTCGAACGCCGGTAAGGCTTCGCGCAAGGCAGTCACGGCAAACTCCGGCAGGATCTGCGCCAGGTCGGTCAGGGTGATGCCCGGTTTGTACGACGGCACCACGGCGCCAAAGTCGGTCGACGCCTTGCCCGCCACGAAGTCGCCCATCAACTGGCCCGGCGCATTGTAGGTGCCGCCGCCGAGGTGGAAGGCTTTCTCTTCGAGGTCGCGCTGGAACGCCACGCCGGCCAGCGGGTGGCCGGGATAATCAACTTCCGGCGAAATGCTGACCACGATCGCGCTGTTGGCGTTGCGCTCGTTGCGCGAGTACTGGCTCATGCCGTTGGTGACCACGCGGCCCGGCTCCGATGCCGCCGCCACCACCGTGCCGCCCGGGCACATGCAGAAGCTGTACACGGCGCGGCCGTTGGACGCATGGTGCACCAGCTTGTAGTCGGCCGCGCCCAGGATCGGGTGGCCGGCGTTGGGGCCGAAGCGGCAGGTATCGATCAGCGATTGCGGGTGCTCGACGCGGAAGCCGATTGAGAACGGCTTGGCTTCGATGTAGACGCCGCGGTCGTACAGCATCTGGAAGGTGTCGCGCGCGCTGTGGCCGATGGCCAGGATCACGTGGTTGGTGACGATCTTCTCGCCGCTTTCCAGCATGATGCCGCGCACCTGGCGGCCGTCGGCGCTTTCTTCGATATCGATGTCGGTGACCTTGCTCTCGAAGCGGTACTCGCCGCCCAGCGCTTCAATGGTTTCGCGCATCGATTCCACCATCTTCACCAGGCGGAAAGTGCCGATGTGCGGCTTGCTCACGTAGATGATTTCTTCCGGCGCGCCAGCCTTGACGAACTCGGTCAGCACCTTGCGGCCGTAGTGCTTTGGATCCTTGATCTGGCTGTACAGCTTGCCGTCGGAGAAGGTGCCGGCGCCGCCCTCGCCGAACTGCACGTTCGATTCCGGGTTGAGCTTGCGCTGGCGCCAGAAGCCAAAGGTGTCGACGGTGCGCTCGCGCACGATCTTGCCGCGCTCGACGATGATCGGGCGCAAGCCCATCTGCGCCAGGATCAGCGCCGCCAGCAGGCCGCACGGGCCGATGCCGATCACCACCGGGCGCTGGAAATCGGCGCGGGCGGCAATCGCGGCGCCGTCGGCCACGAACTTATAGCTGGTGTCCGGCGACGGCATGATGTGGAGGTCGTGGTGGTGCTGCTTGAGCACCGCGGTTTCGTTCTTGAGCTCGATATCGATCGAGTAGATCAGGACGATGGCGCTTTTCTTGCGCGCGTCGTAGCTGCGCTTGTAAATCGTAAAGCCGAGCAGTTCGTCGGCCTGGATGCCGAGGCGCGCAATGATGGCGGCCGGCAGGTCGGCTTCCGCGTGATCGAGCGGAAGCTTGAGTTCGTTCAGTCTCAACATGGTGGGTTTCCAGCAGGTGACAGGGCTCCGTAGCTAGCGGAGAGCGATGCGGCCATCCCCCGGGAAGCGGCCGCAGGCGCTATTTTACCCTTTGCGGCCGGTTCCGGTCTAACCGCGGCCGGCGAATATCGGCGCCAGTGGCGTTTATACCGGAAGCCGGTACGGCTTATTTAATTCAGATTTAAATAGTCGTTAAATAAAACGAGAATCTCATTTATAAAATGAAAACCGCATAAGCATATGCACCAAATTAGCCGCCGTTGCACTGAAAACGTGCGTTGCGTGAAAACAACAATGGTTCCTTTTGGAAACTTCCGTTGTAATGGTGTTTTCGGGCGGAGTCGGGCTGGCAACAGTGCTTTTGTGCCCATAATGACACACTTTCAATGCTGCACCGCACAAATATTGCGCTCTAGTCAACTCCGGCATGGCGATACAAATACAATAATTATCCTGTTTTTGCAGTATTTAATTCATTTTTACAAGGTTTTTCATGAATAAAACTGTGGTTATCTTTGGTATTGGTAGATAAATAATGAAAATTAGTGCGTTGCAGCAGAAAACTCTGCGTGAATGTACTTGCATTGCGACAGGTATTGCTTTCGTTGTTTTCATGAAACGTTTCGTCATCGCGGTTGACAGTTTTAGCAAGCCAATGGTTTCATGCAATGCGCCTGCAAATCACGATTTTGCCAGGTGTTAATAAGCGAGATTCAGCACCCTGATAATCCCCCAGGGGCCATTCGGTCCCAAGGCTAATATCAATCACAGGTTAAAAGAATCCTTCAGGCTGGCCATTAAATATGCCGGATTTTTTAAATAAAAGTCCGCGTGTGCATGGTTAGGTTTCTCTCTGCGAAGGGAGTTCAATAATGGGAGTTTTACAATGATTCAAGAGAAGATGATGTCGCGTACCTTGCGCACCGTGTTCGCCGGCTCGATGCTGGTGGGCATGACCGCAATGATGCACAACGCTATTGCACAGGAAGCCGCACCGCAAAAAATCGAATCGGTGCAGGTGACCGGTACCCGCATTACCGCTCCAGGCACGACCTCGACCAGCCCGATTTCCTCGATCACCGCCGAAGAGATCAAGTCGTCCCAGCCTGTCGCTGTTGAAGAATTCGTCAAGGCGCTGCCAGCGGCCGTGCCATCGATCGGTCCTGGCACCAACAATGGTACCGCTGGCGCCGCCACCGTCGACCTGCGCGGCCTGGGTGCCAACCGTACCCTGGTGCTGATCGACGGCCGTCGTTTTGTACCGTTCAACCTGAACGGCACCGTCGACACCAACTCCGTTCCTGTCGCCCTGCTGAACCGCGTTGACGTGCTGACCGGTGGTGCATCGGTTGCCTACGGCGCCGACGCTGTGGCCGGTGTGGTCGACTTCAAGCTGAAGCGTAACTTCAGCGGTATCGAAATCGGCACCAACTATGGTGGCACCACCGAATACCACGACGCCAAGCGCAAGCGCACCGACCTGACCATCGGCGCCAACCTCGATGACGGCCGCGGCAACGTGGTCGTGAGCCTGGGCAAAACCACGGCTGATCCAGTGACCCAGGGTTCGCGTCCTTACGGCGTGACCTCGCTGAGCTCGACCACCGGCGGCATCTCCGGTTCCGGCACCGCCATCCCTGGCGTGTTCTCGATCACCCAAGGCACCGGCGGCACCACCGCCCTGTCGGGCAACTGGCAGATCGACCCGGCCAGCGGCAAGCTGATCCAGCCTGTGGTGAACTACAACACCAACCCGCTGAACTACTACCAGACCGGTCTGGATCGTACCCAGGCTACCGCGCTGGGTAACTACAAGATCAACGACAAAGCAGATGTCTACACCAACATCTTCTACACCAACAGCAAAGTGGCGTCGACCCTGGCTGAGTCGGGCACCTTCCTGAACGTGTTCCAAGTGCCTATCGGCAACCCGTACATCCCTGACGCAGCCCGTCAGCAGATCTGCGAACGCCGCGGCATCGCTTCGGCCAACTGCGTGGTCGGCAACACCACCATCGTACCGATGACCATCGGCCGCCGCTTCGTCGAGCTGGGCCCGCGTTACAACAACTTCGACAACAAGACCCTGCAGTACACCATCGGCGTGAAGGGCGACTTCTTCCTGGACTGGACCTACGATGCTAACTGGACCCGCGGTAAAGCGGACCAACTGCAAACCCGCCAGAACTGGGGTTCGATGTCGAAAGTGCAGCAGGCACTGAACGCTGTCAGCAAAACCGCTTGCGTGAACACCGCCAACAACTGCGTACCGCTGAACGTGTTCGGCGCCGCCGGCTCGATCACCGCCGACCAGCTGGCCTTCATCAACTCGTCGGCTCTGTTGCTGCAAACCGTGCAACAGGACGTGGGTTCGTTCTCGACCCAGGGCGACCTGGGCGAGAAGTTCGTCAGCCCATGGGCCAACACCCCAATCAACGTCGCAGTGACCGCCGAACAGCGTAAAGTTGCCGCTGGCACCCAGTCCGACGCAGCGTCGCAAATCAGCGGCGAAGTGCTGGGCACCGGCGCGCCAACCCCAGACCGTTCGGGCACCTTCCGCCTGCGCGAACTGGCGATCGAATCGTCGATCCCGCTGATCAAGGACAAGCCATTCGTCCGTTCGTTGAATGCTGACGTCGGCTACCGCGAAACCCAGTTCAAATCGGGCAACAAGGACGACCAGAGCTACAACAGCTGGAAACTGGGCGCCGACTGGGAACCAGTCAAGTCGATCCGCTTCCGCGGTATGGTTCAGAAGGCAACCCGCGCACCTAACGTGAACGAACTGTTCGCGCCACAAGTGACCGGCCTGTCGAACCTGGCGGTTGACCCATGCCAGGGCACCCGCATCAACCAGGCGCAGGCGAATACCGCCGGCACCCTGTCGAACCTGTGCCGTCTGACCGGTGTGCCGCAAACCGAAATCGGTTCGCTGTCCGCACCA
Organism: Duganella rivi; assembly: GCF_009857435.1. Taxonomy (GTDB): domain Bacteria; phylum Pseudomonadota; class Gammaproteobacteria; order Burkholderiales; family Burkholderiaceae_D; genus Rugamonas; species Rugamonas rivi. The sequence goes on along the minus strand of NZ_WWCK01000001.1, from coordinate 497,472 downwards.
TCGGCTGGCCAGATCAACAACCTGAGCGGCGGTAACCCTAACCTGGGCCCTGAAGTCGCGAAGACCAAAACCCTGGGCTTCGTGTGGGAACCGCTGCCTAAGCTGGCAATCTCGCTGGACTACTACCAGATCAAGATTAAAGAAGCGATTTCGAGCCTGTCGACCACCGACGTGCTGGATGGCTGCTACAACCTGAACCCAAGCTACACCCTGAACGCGTACTGCGGCATGATTGGCCGTAACCCAGCCAACGGTACCTTCAACGGTGTGGATGCAAAAGGTGTACAGACCCCGCTGTCGAACGCCGGCAACCAGAAAACCACTGGTTTCGACCTGACCGTGAACTACAAGCTGCCAGCCAAGAACATTGGCCTGGATCCGAAATTCGGCAGCTTCGACCTGGGCCTGAACTTCACCCACGTGCAGAGCTTCGACTTCCAGGGCACCTCGGTGTCGATCAACCGCGACTGCCTGGGCTACTACTCGACCGCTTGCGGCAACGTAGCTAACGCACCTGTGTTCAAGAACAAGTTCAACCAGCGCACCACCTGGAACGTTGGCGACTTCGCCCTGGGCTACAACTGGCGTTACACCAGCGCTATCGATGTCGAGCCGCTGGCTGGCACCTTCCTGCCTGCTTACTCGCACATCAAGGCGTTCAACTACGTCGACCTGTCGGGCGTGTACAACTACTCGAAGAACCTGCGTTTCAACATCAGCATCAACAACGCAGCGAACAAGAAACCGCCTATCGTGGGTAGCACCATCTCCACCACCGCGGTCAACAGCGGCAATACCTTCCCACAGACCTACGACGCAGTTGGTCGTCTGATCACCGTGGGCGCCAACCTGAAGTTCTAAGCTTCAGACGCGCATAAAAAATCCCGCCGGGCCGCAAGGCCTGGGCGGGATTTTTTTATTTGGGGCGCGCTATATCAGAGGCCGCCCCAGGCTGCACTTAATATCGACACCGCCGCCAGCGCCGCCGTTTCGGTGCGCAGGATGCGCGGGCCCATGGCCAGGGGCAGGGCGCCGTGGCGCAGCGCCAGGTCTTCTTCCTGTTCGCTGAGACCGCCTTCGGGGCCGACCACCAGCGTGACTGCCTGCGGCGCCTGGTGGCGCGCCCACTCGGCCAGCGATTGCCCGGCGCGCGGCGTCAGGATGATGCGGCGATGCAGATCTTGCTGGGTAATCCAGTTTTTATAGTCTTGCGGCGGCGCCAGCTGGGCTAGCCGGTTGCGGCCGCTTTGCTCGCTGGCCGAGACGATGATGCCGCGCCAGTGCTCGAGTTTTTTCTCGGCGCGCTCGGCCGACAGCTTGACCACGCAGCGCTGCGCCGCCAGCGGCTGGAAGCCGGACACGCCCAGTTCGATGGCTTTTTCGATAATCCAATCCATTTTCGTGCCCTCTGGCAGCGCTTGCGCCAAAGTCACGGCAAACGGCAGCTCGATCTCGCGCGCGGTGTGGACCTTGATCTCGGCGCTGGCGCTGCGGCGCGCAAGCTCCACCAGGCTGGCCGTGTACTCGCCGCCTTCGCCATTAAACAAGGTGATCAGTTCGCCCTGCGCCAGCCGCAGCACTTGGACATGGTGGGCAACCGCCTCGGGCAGGGCGACGATCTGGCCGATGGCCAGCGGCTGGGGGCAAAAGAAGCGGGGCATAACGTGGTATCCGGGGAAAGTAGAAGTGCAATTTTAAATGGTGGCTGTCATGGTCTGGTAAAATAATGGGCTCAGCCAGCGTCGTGCGCGTGAGGTGACCGCGCCCCGGCTCCCAGTTTCCATACTTTCGTGATATCAACGATGACTTCTACGCTCCCAACCACCCAAATGGCTAACGCGATCCGCGCGCTGGCAATGGACGCCGTCCAGAAGGCCAATTCCGGCCACCCAGGTATGCCGATGGGCATGGCTGAAATCGCCGTCGCCCTGTGGTCCGGCCATTACAGCCACAACCCGGCCAACCCGAAATGGGTGAACCGCGACCGCTTCCTGCTGTCGAACGGCCACGGCTCGATGCTGCACTACGCGCTGCTGCACCTGAGCGGCTACGACGTGAGCATGGACGACATCAAGGCCTTCCGCCAGATGCACTCGAAGACCCCGGGCCACCCGGAAGTCGGCTACACCCCGGGCGTGGAAACCACCACCGGCCCGCTGGGCCAGGGTATCGCCAACGCGGTCGGCATGGCGCTGGCTGAATGGCTGCTGGCAAGCGAATTCAACAAGCCGGGCCTGGACGTGGTCGATCACTACACCTACGCCTTCGTCGGCGACGGCTGCCTGATGGAAGGCATCTCGCACGAAGCCTGCGCGCTGGCCGGCACGCTGGGCCTGAAAAAACTGATCGCGCTGTACGACGATAACGGCATCTCGATCGACGGCAAGGTGGAAGGCTGGTTCACCGACGACACCCCGGCCCGTTTCGAAGCCTACGGCTGGAACGTGATCCGCGCGGTGGACGGCCACGACGTGGCTGCGGTTGCCGCCGCCATCGCTGCCGCCAAGGCCGCCGACAAGCCGACCCTGATCTGCTGCAAAACCATCATCGGCAAAGGTTCGCCTAACCTGCAAGGCGGCGACAAGGTGCACGGCGCCGCACTGGGCGACAAGGAAGTGGCTGCCGTCCGCGAGTACATCGGCTGGAGCGCCGCGCCGTTCGAAATCCCTGCCGACATCTACGCCGCATGGGACGGCAAAGCCAACGGCGCCAAGCTGGAAGCCGACTGGAACGCCAAGTTCGCGGAATACACGGCCAAGTTCCCGGCGGAAGCTGCTGAACTGACCCGCCGCATGGCTGGCGAACTGCCGGGCTCCTTCGAGGCAGCGCTGGCCGCCGGCATTGCCTCGACCGTCGAGAAGAAAGAAAACATCGCCACCCGCAAGGCTAGCCAGAACGCGATCCAGGCGCTGGCGCCAGTGCTGCCGGAATTCCTGGGCGGCTCGGCCGACCTGACCGGTTCCAACCTGACCAACTGGAAAGAAATCGTGCCAGTGCGTTCGGGCCAGCCGGGCAACCACATCAACTACGGCGTGCGCGAGTTCGGCATGTCGGCGATCATGAACGGCGTGGCCCTGCACGGCGGCTACATCCCGTTCGGCGCCACCTTCCTGACCTTCGCCGACTACAGCCGCAACGCGCTGCGCATGGCGGCACTGATGAAACAGCGTTCGCTGTTCGTGTTCACCCACGACTCGATCGGCCTGGGCGAAGACGGCCCGACCCACCAGTCGGTCGAGCACGTATCGTCGCTGCGCCTGATCCCGAATCTGGACAACTGGCGTCCATGCGACACCACCGAATCGATGGTGGCATGGGGCGCGGCAGTCAAGCGCAAGGATGGCCCGTCGACCCTGATCTTCTCGCGCCAGAATCTGCCGTACCAGGAGCGTACCGACGCGCAAATCGCCGACATCGCCCGCGGCGGCTACGTGCTGCGCGAAGCCGCCGACGCCAAAGTGACCCTGATCGCCACCGGTTCGGAAATCGAACTGGCGCAAGCTGCCGCCTCGGCGCTGGCTGCGGAAGGCATCGTCGCGCGCGTGGTGTCGATGCCGTCGACTGATGTATTTGACCGTCAAGACGCCGCTTACAAGGCCAGCGTGTTGACCAAAGGCGTGCCACGTGTGGCAATCGAAGCCGGCGTGACCGATTTCTGGTACAAATACGTCGGTCTGGAAGGCGCTGTTGTCGGCATCGATACCTTCGGTGAGTCGGCTCCGGCAGGCGTGCTGTTCAAGCACTTCGGCTTCACGGTAGAAAACGTGGTGGCGAAAGTCAAATCTGTCATTGCTTAATCTATAATTGCTTATTGCAGCACCAATATTTCTAATCAGGAGCAAAGTATGACGATCAAAGTTGCAATCAATGGCTATGGCCGTATCGGCCGTAATGTACTGCGTGCTTTCTACGAAGGCGGCAAAAAGCAAGACATCCAGATCGTGGCAATTAACGATCTGGGCGATGCCAAGGCCAACGCCCACCTGACCCGCTACGACACCGCCCACGGCAAGTTCCCAGGCACCGTGACCGTAGACGGCGACAACATGATCGTGAACGGCGACGTGATCCGCGTGTTCGCACAGCGCAACCCGGCAGAAATCCCATGGGGCGAGCTGGGCGTGGACGTGGTGCTGGAGTGCACCGGCTTCTTCACCACCAAGGAAAAAGCTTCGGCTCACCTGAAGGGCGGCGCCAAGAAAGTCATCATCTCGGCGCCGGGCGGCAAGGACGTGGACGCGACCATCGTGTACGGCGTCAACCAGCACGTGCTGAAAGCCAGCGACACCGTGATCTCGAACGCTTCGTGCACCACCAACTGCCTGGCGCCGCTGGTCAAGCCGCTCAACGACGCCATCGGCGTGGAAACCGGTCTGATGACCACCGTGCACGCTTACACCAATGACCAGGTGCTGTCGGACGTGATGCACGAAGACCTGCGCCGCGCCCGTTCGGCCACCATGAGCATGATCCCGACCAAGACCGGCGCTGCCGCCGCGGTCGGCCTGGTGCTGCCTGAGCTGAACGGCAAGCTGGACGGTTTCGCGATCCGCGTGCCGACCATCAACGTGTCGCTGGTCGACCTGTCGTTCATCGCCAAGCGCGACACCACCGTGGATGAGGTCAACGCGCTGATGAAGGCCGCTGCTGAAGGCGCGCTGAAAGAAGTGCTGACCTACCAGACCGAACCGCTGGTCTCGGTCGACTTCAACCACAACCCGGCCTCGTCGAACTTCGATTCGACCCTGACCAAGGTGTCGGGCCGCCTGGTGAAAGTCTCGTCGTGGTACGACAACGAGTGGGGCTTCTCGAACCGCATGCTGGACACCACTGTTGCACTGATGAACGCCAAGTAATCCAAAGCGTTCAGCTAATAAAAAACCCTCGCGGTGTAAGCCGCGAGGGTTTTTTTATGGCAGGGCGGCTGAGCCGCCCCATCCAGATTACATCGAAACGCGCAGACCCAGGTAGTAGCGGCGGCCGATCGGATCGTAAGCCGATGCGTCGGTCTCGGTACCGGTGGTGTTGCCGTTCAGGCCAGTGATGATCGGCAGCGGCTTCTTGTCGAAGGCGTTGTTCATGCCGAAGTACAGCTGGAAGTTCTTCTTCACGTCGTAGGTCAGCTGGAAGTCGGTCGTGGTGTACGAACCGAGTTTCGCCAGATCCTGCGGATTGTCGAAGGCCGAGGCAACGAACTGGTCGTCCAGCGCAACGCGACCGGTGTAGCTGGTCACGGTGGTGATGCCGAAGTTACCCCATTTGTAGGCCAGGTTCAGCACTGCCTTGTTGCGTGGATTTTCCAGCTCGCCTGCGCCCTCGTCTTTATCTGCATCTTTCTCTGGACGGTTCCAGAGGGTTTTCAGATAGGTGTACGAGATCTTGGCGTTCAGACGGCCTGGGCCGACTTTATCAGCCCACGACGCGGTCAAGTCGATACCTTCGGTGCCGAAGCCGCCGCTGTTTTCAGCCGAGCTGTCGACGTACTTCAGAGTACCGATGCTGTTCGAGCCTTCAGCCGCGGTACGGCGGGTGATGTAGCGGCAGTAGTAGGTGTTGCCGCCGTAGCAGTTTTGCAGGGCGAACTGACGCGGGGTGCTAATGATGGCGTCCGCGATCTTGATGTTGAAGTAGTCAGCCGTGAAGGTGAACTTGCTCAGCATTGGGATCGAGGTTGGGGTGACGACCACGCCAACGGTGCTCGAACGGCCTTTTTCTGCCGTCAGGTTAGGGTTGCCCTTGTTGTAGCCGCTGACGCCTTGACGGTCGGCTTGGTTCAGGGTGAAGGTGCCGCCGTTAGCAGCCATGTTGGCGGCTACGCCTGGTGCAGCACGGCAAGCCACGCTGATTGGGTCGGTGCCGGTCAGCTTGGTGCCTTCGCATGGGTCGCTGACCGTTGGGAAGGTTTGTGCTGGTGCCTGGTACAGTTCACCGATGTTTGGTGCACGGGTCGACACAGCGCGGGTACCGCGGAACTTGACGTCCGAAACCGGCGCCCATTCCAGACCAGCGTTCCAGCTGTTGGTGCTGCCTACGGTGGAGTAGTCGCCGTGACGGAACGAACCACGGAAGTCCAGGTTCTTGGCCAAGAACTTGTCTTTCAGCAGCGGTACGCGGGTCTCAACGAATTCTTCACGCACGATGAACGAGCCGTAGGTGGCTGGGATCGCATTGCCGGCGTTCAGGCCAGCCTGGGTCAGTGGATCCGGCACGCTGGCCGAATCTTCGCTGCGCCATTCGTAGCCTGCTGCCATGCCGATCGGGCCAGCTGGCAGGCCGAATGGCAGTTCACCGGTGATGGTGCCGCCGGCGATCTTCTGGGTCACCGAGGTTTCCAGCGAGCCCGGTGCGGTCACGTATTTCAGCGCGTCTTGCGAAATGGCGCCCAGGCCGAACACGTTGATAGGCACGCAACCGTCGCGACGAGCTTGCGCGTCGGCGCACATGACGCCGCCAGGGATGTCGGGGTTAGGCACGCCAGCCAGCGCGCTGCGCATGTTGACGATGTTGATCTGGCCGGTCGACGCTTGCGATTCCGTGGTACGGCCGTAGCTGACGAAGGCGTCGTAGCTCCAGTCGTTGGTGAATGGCAGGGTGCCCTTCAAGCCGGTGGCCAAACGCAGGGTGCCGCGGTTGACGGAGCTGTGGCGCGGTCCAAACTCGTTCAGGCGGCGGGTGAAGCGGTAGTCTTTCAAGCCATCGCCGTCGGTGTCGGTCATGCGATCCCACAGGTATTGCGGGATGATCGGGTTGCGCACCTTGACGCCGTTGACCAGCGTTTCGCCTTGCACTACGCCGCTAGGACGGAAGACGTTGGCCGAATCCAGCGCGAACGGTTCGATGTTGGTGTCGACCTTGGTGGCAGCGTAGGTGCCTTCGAAGAACGCATTGTGGTTCTCGTTCAGCTTCAGGTTGCCGTTGGTGCCGAACAAGTAGCGCTCGGTTGGCACGGCGATGGTGCGGTATTCCGAGCGGTTGAAGCCCGATGCCGGCAGGGTGGCGGAACCGTTGGTCGAGAAGGCAATCGGGTTGCCGTTCTTGTCGTAGGTGTAGCTGCCGCCGCCGGCGCCGGTTGCTGGGCCCCAGAAGAAGCGGCCTTGCGGTGCAAAGCTCGAGTAGAACGGTGCGTACGGGGTATACGCGTCTTTTGCGTCGCCGGTCACGCCAGCGCCCAGCGAGATCTGGTCGACTGCAGCGCCCAGGCCCGGACGGTCTTTCGACATCACGGCGCCTTGCTTCGAGTAACCGAAGTGACCCATGATGTTGCTGCCGCCGTCGGCCGAGGTGGTGCCGAAGGTAATCGACAGTTTTTTCTTGAAGTCGTCGTTCTTGTCGCTCTTGCCGGTCGATGCGTCGACGGTCACGCCTTCGAAGTTTTTCTTCAGGATGATGTTGACCACACCGGCCACCGCGTCCGAACCGTAGGTTGCGGAAGCGCCACCGGTCAGCAGTTCAACGCGCTCGATGAAGTCGGTAGGGATGGTGTTCAAGTCGACTGCGGTGTCGCCCGGTACGCCCGAGACGAAACGGCGGCCATTGACCAGCACCAGGGTACGCGAATCGCCCAGGTTACGCAGGTTGACGGTCGATACGCCGCCGCCCGAGGTCAGGAAGTTCGAGTTGGTACGGCTCAGCGACGGCGTACCAACGGTTGGGTTTTTCAGCAGCAGGTCTTGCAGGTTGACTGCGCCCGAGGCGGCGATGTCGGCCGAGGTCAGGATTTGCAGCGGGGTTGGCGATTCTGCGCTCGGCGACAGCAGGCGCGAACCGGTAATTTGTACTTTCTGTACGGCTTCTGCCGGGGCAGCTTCTTGTGCGAATGCAACTTGCGCGCTCATCGCCATGCCGGCTACGCAGATCATGCGCACGGAACGGGACAAAACTGTTTCCTTCATCATTGCGGAACTCCTTAGGGTGTATTGAAACAACTCTCCGTTTATTTTTTGTTAAATTTCTTGGTTTAACTGACCAACTTTACCGACTTCGTAGTCATCTTGTAAACGTAAAAAGCCGTAAAAAATCCAACATTCGCAAAAAAGCAACAGCAACACTAATGTAACAAAATGTGTCTGTTTAACTAGTGGAAATAAAGGGGTTTGTGACTCTGGCGAAAGGCTGAGGCATGCCAACAGCGCAATGGCGGCACTGTCGGCAAGAAGGGGGACAGGGAATTACTTGTAGATGCCGGAGCCGATCAGGAAATCGTCAACACGCTCGACATAGCCGGACTTCGATTCAACGGCCTTGGTCACGGGATTCGGCCATTTAAAATCGACCCAGCCCTTGCCTTTATTCTTGGCGGTATCGACCATTTCTTTAATCATGGCCTTGCCTTCATTATCTTTTAAACCGATCAGCGGCTTGCCGACCATTTTGGGATTATTGCCGTGCGCTAAAGCCACGCCATTCAGGTCATACACATAAATATACAAATCGCGGTCATGGAACGAGGTGTTGGCCGGATCGGCAATGGCGGCAAAGGTTTTCTCCTTGCCGTCCGACTTGACCATGGCCACGGCCCGCTTGACCATCGCCACCGCCTCGTCTGCCGACCCCTTGTCGGCCGCCAGCGCAGCGCCCGAGCTTGCCAGCAAGCCGAGGCCCAAGGCCACGGCGCCCAATAATGCTCTCATAGCTATCTCCTTATGTGATGGAACTGCTCCTGAAGTATTGCACCTTTTGACAAAGAAAATGTTGTTAAGTGGCAACGGCCTCGCCAAAGATGGCCAGCCACAGCGCCGAGACATTGGCCGGGTGGCTGCCGACCAGCGCCGGGTCAATGCGCGCCAGATCCTGTCCCTGCAGGCGCAACTGGTGTTGCAGCTTGCGATACTTGCGGTAGGCATCGGCCACGTTGGCGGCCAGTCCGGTGTCGATCAGGCCGAGGTCGGCGCACATGTGGAGCAGGGCGATGTTGCCGAAGTTGGCCGTCAATTGAGGATAGGCGGCAGCGTGTTGCAGGACAAGGAATTGCACGATGAACTCGATGTCGATCATGCCGCCCGGGTCTTGCTTGAGGTCGAACAGGGCGCTGTGGTTAGGCTTGGCATCGACCATGCGTTTGCGCATGGCAATCACCTCTTGCTTGAGCGGGCCGCCGGGCGGACGCTCCTTGCGCAGCACGGCTTCGCGGATTTGCTCGAAACGCTGGCCGATGGCCACGTCGCCGGCGCAGTAGCGGGCCCGGGTCAGCGCCTGGTGTTCCCACACCCATGCCGAGTTGCTCTGGTATTTCTCAAACGACGTGACGCTGGAGACCAGCATGCCGCTGGCGCCGTCCGGGCGCAGCGCGGTGTCGATGTCGAACAGGATGCCGGCCGAGGTGTGCGAGGTCATCCAGGTGATGAAGCGCTGCGCCAGCTTGGCGTACTGGGCCGGGGCGTCCTGGTCGGGATCGTCGTACAGGAAGATCACGTCGAGGTCGGACACATAGCCCAGTTCCTTGCCGCCCAGCTTGCCGTAAGCGATGACCGTGAACAGCGGCACTTCGCGGTGGCGCGTGGCCACCGTCTGCCACACCGCCTTGATGGTGGCGGCGACGATGGTGTCGGCCAGCGCCGACAGGTAGTCGGCCAGCTTTTCCACGGTCAGGTCGCCGGCCAGGTCCTGCGCCAGCAGGTGGAACAACTGGGCGTGGTGGATTTCGCGCAGGATGTCCATCTGGCGCTCGGTGTCGCCGGGGTAGGCTGCCAGTTGTTTGTCGATATCGGCGGCCAGCGCCACCGGGTCAAATATGGCATTGCGCACGCGGTCGTCCAGCAGCTCGTCGAGCAGGATCGGGTGCTGGCTCAGGAACAGCGCCGCCCAGCCGCTGGCGTGCACCATGCGGATCACGCGCGCCAGGGTATGCGGGTATTCGGTCAGCAGCGACAAATAGGCCGAGCGGCGCGCGATGGCTTCAAGGAAATCGAGCAGCCGGCCCAAGGTGGCCAATTGGTTGCCGCCGCTCGACTCCTGCGCCGCCTGCACGATCAGCGGCAGCGCCGTGTTGATCAGTCCTTGCAGGCGGTTGCGGCTGGCTTCCGGCAGCGATTGCAGGCGCGGCGCTTGCCAGGTGGCGATCAGGCGCTTGGTGGCGGCCTCCGGGTCTGCGAAACCGAGCGTGCCGAAGCGGGCCACCATGGCCTCGCGGTTGTCGGGATCGGCGCATTCGTTGCTCGATTGCAGTTCGATGTCGTTTTCGCTGCTTTCGGTCTTGTCCGAGAACATCTCGTCAAACTGGCCGGCGACAAACTGGCGGTGCGCGTCCAGCTGGGCCAGCAAGGTGGCAACGTCGGGCAAGCCCATCATCTCGGCCACGGTCTGGCGGTCGGCGTCATTGGCTGGCAGGGTGTGGGTCTGGGCGTCGTCCAGGTATTGCAAACGATGCTCCAGGTTGCGCAGGAAGGTGTAAGAAGCCAGCAGTTGATAGACGATGGCGTGGCTTAGCAGGCCTTTCTCGGCAATGATGCGCAAGGTGGTGCGGGTCGAGCGGTCGCGCAGGGCGGCGTCGCGGCCGCCGCGGATCAGCTGGAAGACTTGCGCCAGGAACTCGATCTCGCGGATGCCGCCGCGGCCCAGCTTGACGTTGTTGCTGCGATCCGGGTGCAGCCGCTCTTGCCGATTGACCTCGGCGCGGATCTGCGCGTGCATATTGCGGATGGCGTCAATCACGCCAAAGTCCAGGTAGCGGCGGAAGCAGAACGGCCGGACAATCGCATCCAGCGCGGCGATATCCTCGGCGCGTCCGGTGACAGCGCGCGCCTTTACCCAGGCGTAGCGCTCCCACTCGCGGCCCTGCACGATCAGGTAGTTTTCCACCATGCCAAGGCTGGCGGCCAGTGGGCCGGAGGCGCCGTTCGGGCGCAAGGCCATGTCGACGCGGAAGGTGTAGCCGTCCTCGGTGATCTCGGCCAGTGCCGCGATCAGTTTTTTGCCGAGGCGGACGAAGAATTCATGGTTGGACAGGCTGCGCTGCCCGGCGTCGGCTACGGTATCGCCGTCTTCCGGGTAGACGAAGATCAGGTCGATGTCGGAGGAAACATTGAGCTCGCCACCGCCTTGCTTGCCCATGGCCAGCACCATCATTTCCTGCGGCAGGCCGGAATCGCGGCCGATCGGCTGGCCGTGGACGGCCACCATCTCGGCGTGCAGCTCGGTCATGTGTTTCTGGATGGCAAAATCAGCAAAGCGGGTCATGGTTTCGACCACTTCGGCCAGGTTGGCCTTGCCCTCGAGGTCGCGCCGGATCAGGGCGCACACCAGCAAGTTGCGCAGGCGGCGCATCGAGCGCACCAGCGGCAGCGGGCTGGCAGGATTCGCTTCTGCTTCTTTTTGTAAATATTCATCCAGATTAAGCTGGGCAAGCGATAATTGCGCCAATTCATCGATCTTGGCACTGCGGTCGGGCGCGGCAGACAGCCAGCGCTGGTAGAAGCGGGAAACTGAAGGTGAACTCATAGAGGTAAGGTAGAATTGCTCTCGAAACCGAGTGTAGCGCGAGTTTGCTATTTATTTGATGCATGGCCTGATTTATTAGCGTATTGATGCAAAAACCAGAAGAGGAGACCGTGACAGGCGAAGGCCCGTTGGCCGCGCGCTGGCATCGGCTTCGTGCTGCCTATCGGATCTGCAATCTCGCCACCCACCACGTGCTGGGCTTCACCCTGAAGCTGGCGCTGCTGTTGTATTTTGCCTTCACAATCCTGTTCCTCACCCTGCGCTACGCGGTGCTGCCGAATATCGACCACTACAAGGGCGATATCGAGCGCGCCGCCAGCAGCGCGGTCGGCAATCCGGTCACCATTTCCCGCGTGTACGCCTCGTGGAATGGCTTCCGCCCCAATCTCATCCTGGGCGATGTGGTGCTGCACGACCAGCAAGGCCGTCCGGCGCTGACCTTGCCGAGCGTATCGGCGACCTTGTCGTGGTGGACGGCAGTGACCGGCACGCCACGCTTCCACGTGCTGGAGCTGAACCGTCCCAACCTTGAAATCGTACGCGAGGCCGACGGACGCCTGTTCGTGGCTGGCATTTACATCGATCTCGACAAGCCGAGCGACGGCAAGGGGCTGGAGTGGCTGCTGGTGCAGCGCGACATCGTGATCCGCGAGGGTCGCCTGCAATGGACTGACCGCCAGCGCGCCGCGCCGCCGCTGGCGCTCGACAATGTGACGGTGGTGCTGCGCAACCAATGGCTGCATCATCAACTTGCCTTGCGCGCCACGCCGCCGGCCGCGCTGGCCGCGCCGGTGGATGTGCGGGCCGACTTCACGCATCCTGCCTTTGGCGCGCGCCTGTCCAACTTCTCGATGTGGAAGGGCGAGCTCTACGCCGATATCCGCAACACCGACTTGCTCGCGTGGAAGGCGTGGCTCAACTATCCGTTTGAACTGAGCAGCGGCCATGGTTCGCTGCGCGCCTGGGTGGGCGTCGACCAGTCGCGCTTGACCGGCTTTACCGCCGACGTCGGCCTGTCCGATATCACCGCCGTGCTGGGCAAGGAATTGCCGCTGCTGGACTTGCAGCAGATGAGCGGCCGCATCGCCGCCCGCGAAGATGTCCGTCCGGCGCCGAAGCCTGGCGCGGTGACGCCGGGTTTCGGCGCGCTCGGCCACAGCATCGAACTGAACAACCTGACGCTGACCACCCGTGACGGCCTGGTGATGGCGCCGACCTCGCTGTCGGAATCCTTTGTCGCGGCGGCCGGCGCCAGGGCGGAGAAAGTCGAACTGCGCGCGCACCAGCTGGACTTGCAAACACTGGCCGGCCTCGCCGAGCGCCTGCCACTCAAAGAGCACCAGCACAAGATGCTGGCCAGCTTCGCGCCGCGCGGCCTGCTGCAGAACTTCTCGGCCGAGTGGCAGGGCGCGTTCCCGGCCTTGCAATCGTATCGCATCAAGGGCGACCTGGTGGGACTGGGCTTGAAGCCGCAGCCGCCGCGCATCGCCCAGCCGAAAACCGCCAAGACGCCGGCGATTGCCGGCCTGCCCGCGATTCCCGGTTTCGATAACCTGAGCGGTTCGATCGACGCCACCGAAAAGGGCGGCAGCTTCAACCTGAACTCGCAGCAACTGGTGCTGCAGATGCCGGACTACTTTGCCGAAGCGTCGATGCCGTTCGACCATCTGAATCTGAAGGCGCGCTGGTCGTTCGAGGCCGACAACCAGTTGCTGTTCCAGATCGACAGCATGGACTTCGAGCAGGAAGGCATGAGCGGCACGCTGCAAGGCACGCACCTGATTCCGCTGGCCGGCAAAGGCCCGGGCAAGGCCGACCTCAGCGGCACGCTGACCGGCTTCCAGCTCAACCGCATTGGTCGCTACCTGCCGATGCAGACGCCGCACGACTTGCATCACTGGCTGACTGGCGCGCTGGAAGGCGGCGTCGCCACCGATGTGACGCTGCGCCTGCGCGGCGATCTCGCGCACTTCCCATTCCACGGCGACAGCAATGCCGACAAGGCGCGCGGCGAATTCCGCGTGGCCGGCAAGCTGACCGACGGCAAACTCAACTACGAACCGGGCCACTATCTGCGTGACGGCAAAGAGCTGGGCAAGGACGGCAAGCCGCTGCCCCTGTGGCCGCAAGCCGAGCACATCAAAGGCAGCTTCGTGTTCGAGCGCGCGCGCATGGAAATCCGCGGCGACACCGCAACCACGGGCGGCGTTGCGCTGAGCAACGTCAAGGCGGTGATCCCGGATTTGATGATCCACGACTCAATGCTGGAAATTGACGGCAATGCCGCCGGCCCGATGCAGGAGTTCCTCAAGTACGTGAGCAACAGCCCGGTGCTGGAATGGATCTCGCACTTCACCGACGAGACGCAGGCTAGCGGCAACAGCAAGCTGGCGCTGAGCTTGCGCATCCCGCTGGCGCACGCCATCGACACCAAGGTCAACGGCACGCTGCAACTGGTCAACAACGACATCACCTTGATGAACGATATGCCGGTGGTGCAATCGTCGCAGGGCAAGATCGAATTCAACGAGCACGGCGTCAATCTGAACCAGCTGTCCGGCAACTTCCTCGGCGGCCCGGTATCGATTACCGGCGGCAGCCAGAAGGACAATGCCATCGTGGTCAAGCTGGGCGGGCTGATGACGGCGGATGGTTTCCGCCAGACTTACCAGTCGCCAGCGATGCAGCGCCTGGCCGAGCACTTCAGCGGCGCCACGCGCTACAGCGGCACGGTGACGGTGCGCGATCACCAGGTGGTGGTGGCGGTCGACTCCAGCTTGACCGGTCTCGGGCTGGACTTGCCGGCGCCGGTCAAGAAATCCCAGACCGACACCATGCCGCTGCGCTTCGTGCTGACCAGCGGCCTGACGCAGGATTCGGCCGGCCTGCTGCATGACGATATCCGCATTACGCTGGGCACCAGCATCGCGGCGCGCTACCAGCGGCAGAAGGCCAGCAAGCAGCACTGGAAGCTGGCGCGCGGCGGCATCGGCGTCAATACGCCGGCGCCGGAGCCGGACAGCGGCTTGGCCTTCAACATCAATCTGCGCGAACTGAATGTCGACAACTGGCTGGACTTTGGCGATGCCGTGGCCGGCAAGGGCGGTGCTTCGACCGCGAACGACAGCAGCGACTTCACCCAGTACGTGCTGCCGGACTCGGTCGCCGCGCGCGCCAGCGAACTGGTGATCGGCGACCGCAAGCTAGAAAACATTGTGGTCGGCGTTACTCATCAAAAAGGCATGTGGCAAGCCAGCATCGATTCAACGCAAGCCAATGGCCACGTAGCGTGGGCCGAGCCATCCACCGGCGCCGGCCTCGGCAAGGTGACCGCGCGCCTGTCGTCGCTGGTGATCCCGGAATCGGCATCGAGCGAAGTGCAGGAACTGTTGGACGGCAAGAGCGCCGCCGCCACCATCCCGGCGCTGGACGTGGTGGTGGATCGCTTTGAATTGTTCAACAAGCCGCTGGGCCGCCTGGAACTGCAAGCGAACAACGTACAGCTGAGCAGCGCGCGCGAATGGCGCGTCAGCAAGCTGTCGCTGGCCAACGCCGACGGCGCGCTGACCGGCAGCGGCAAGTGGGTCAGCAAGGACGGCGTGCACAACACCAATCTCGACTTCAACCTCGACATCATCGATGCCGGCAAGCTGCTCGAGCGTTTCGGTTTTGTCGACACGCTGAAAGGCGGCAAGGGCACGCTCAAAGGCGATATCGCGTGGAAGGGCTTGCCGTACTCGCTGGACTTGCCGAGCATGTCCGGCCAGATCACCATGAACGTGGAGAAGGGGCAGTTCCTCAAGCAAGACCCCGGCGCGGCCAAGCTGCTGGGCGTGCTCAGCCTGCAAGCCTTGCCGCGTCTGCTCAAACTGGATTTCCACGACGTCTTCTCGGAAGGCCTGGCGTTTGACGGCATCACCGCCAACGCCAACATCAACCGCGGCATCGTCAAGACCGACAACTTGAAAATGCACGGCGTCGCCGCCACTGTGTTGATGGACGGCAGCGCCGACATCGCCAACGAAACGGCTAACCTGCACGTGGTGGTGATTCCTGAGGTCAACCTCGGCACCGCGCCGCTGGTGTATGCATTAGCCGTCAATCCTGTGATCGGTTTGGGGAGTTTTTTAGCGCAATTGTTCCTGAGTGCACCGGTGATGAAGGCGCTGACCTATCATATGCAGGTGACTGGCCCGTGGAAAGCACCGGTGGTCACCAAGCTCGACGCTCCTAAAATAGAACCGACCGCGCCACCGAAAGGATAGCCATGCATACCGTCGCCGCCGTACAAATGATTTCCTCGCCGTCCGTGCCGGACAATATCGCCACCGCGCGCCGCCTTGTCACGCAGGCCGCGCAGGACGGCGCCCAGCTGGTGCTGCTGCCCGAGTACTGGGCCATCATGGGTTTGAACGATAGCGACAAGGTCAAAGTGGCGGAGCCGCTGGGCAGCGGGCCGATCCAGGATTTCATGTCCGGCCTGGCGCGCGAGCTGAACATCTGGCTGATCGGCGGCACCTTGCCGCTGGCCTCGGACGATCCTGAAAAAGTCATTAACACCACGCTGGTCTACAACCCGCAGGGCGAGCACGTGGGCCGCTACGACAAGATCCACCTGTTTGGCTTTACCAAGGGCACGGAGTCGTACAACGAATCGAAGACCATCGTGCCGGGCACGCACGTGGGCGCGTTCGAGGCGCCGTTCGGCAAGGTTGGTATGTCGGTGTGCTACGACTTGCGTTTCCCGGAACTGTTCCGTGCGCTGGGGCCGGTGTCCCTGATCGTGGTGCCGGCCGCCTTTACCTATACCACCGGCATGGCGCACTGGGAAATCCTGCTGCGCGCGCGGGCGATTGAAAACCAGTGCTATGTGCTGGCGGCAGCGCAGGGCGGCACCCATCCGAATGGCCGCCGTACCTGGGGCCACAGCATGCTGATCGACCCGTGGGGCGCGGTCAAGTCGGTGCTGGCCGAGGGCGAGGGCGTGGTGGCGGGCGAGATCGACCTCGGCTACATGCAAGGCGTGCGCGACAGCCTGCCGGCGCTGAAACACCGGACGATGTGATATCCACTACAATGCCGGTAACACCTAACAGAAAGCATCACCATGAAGCCATTTGAACCGAATCTGTCCACCCTTGCCGTAGCGCGCGATATCCTGCTGACGCCGTTCGGGCTGGACGAAGGCAAGCTGCTCAAAACGCTCGGCAGCATGTTCACCCACAAGGTTGACTACGCCGACTTGTATTTCCAGTTCACTAAGAACGAGGGCTGGAGCCTGGAAGAGGGCATCGTCAAGACCGGTAGTTTCTCGATCGACCAAGGCGTGGGCGTGCGCGCCGTGTCGGGCGACAAGACGGCGTTCTCGTATTCGGATGAAATCTCCGAAGCGGCGCTGATGGACGCTGCCGCTGCTACCCGCACCATCGCCCGTGCTGGCGCTGGCAAGATCAAGGTGGCCGGCGCGACCAATCACGTTGGCGGCCGCTCGCTGTACCTGCCGCATGACCCGCTGGTGTCGCTCGACGCGACCGCCAAGGTCAAGCTGCTGGAGCGCATCGAGAAAATGGCGCGCGCCAAGGATCCACGCGTGGTGCAAGTGATGGCCAGCCTGGCCGGCGAGTATGACGTGGTACTGGTGGTGCGCAGCGACGGCGTGCTGGCTGCTGATATTCGTCCGCTGGTGCGCGTCTCGCTGACCGTGATCGTGGAACAGAACGGCCGCCGCGAAATCGGCTCGTCGGGCGGCGGCGGCCGTTACGACTATGGCTACTTCAGCGATACGCTGCTGGATCAGTACGCAACCGATGCGGTCAATTCGGCGGTGGTGAATCTGGATGCGCGTCCGGCGCCGGCCGGCCCGATGACCGTGGTGCTGGGCCCTGGCTGGCCTGGCATCCTGCTGCACGAGGCGATCGGCCACGGTTTGGAGGGCGACTTCAACCGCAAGGGTTCGTCGACGTTTGCCGGCCGCATCGGCGACCGTGTGGCGGCCAAGGGTGTGACCGTGGTGGATGACGGCACGCTGGCGGATCGCCGCGGTTCGCTCAACATCGACGACGAAGGCAATCCAACCCAGTGCACCACGCTGATCGAAGACGGTATCTTGAAAGGCTATATTCAGGACACCATGAATGCGCGTCTGATGAAGATGCCGGTGACCGGCAACGCGCGCCGCGAATCGTTCGCGCACCTGCCGATGCCGCGTATGACCAACACCTATATGCTGGGTGGCGATAAAGACCCGGGCGAGATTCTGGCGTCGGTGAAGAATGGTTTGTACGCGGTGAACTTCGGCGGCGGCCAGGTCGATATCACCAACGGCAAATTCGTGTTCTCGGCCAGCGAGGCTTACATGATCGAGAATGGCAAGATCACCTACCCGGTGAAAGGCGCTACGCTGATCGGCAACGGCCCGGAAGTGCTGAACCGGGTGTCGATGATTGGTAACGACATGAAGCTGGATCCGGGTGTTGGCGTGTGCGGCAAGGAAGGCCAGAGCGTGCCGGTCGGCGTGGGCCAGCCGACACTGCGCATCGATGGTGTAACCGTCGGCGGTACCGCTTAAAAAAGCGGGGTGCTCAAGATGAGTACCCCGAGGCGCTGACTTACGCTCGTAAAGAGCAACCCTCACGAAAGGGTCTGACCCCGTACGGGGTCAGACCCTGGCCGCAGCGGTGTGCGGGTTGGGTTGGTGCCGTCAGCTTCTAAAGCGACAAGCAGCGTCAACCCCGTTAGAACTTATAGGTCGCCTTCACGTAGAAGGTGCGGCCCAGCGGATCCGTGTAGCGTGGATCGTAACCGCTCTGGAAGGTCGTACCTTGATTGGTGTACGGCGGCGCGCTGTCAAACAAGTTCTTGATACCGACAGTCAGGTCGGTATTCTTGAAGCCCGTGTAGCTGCCCGATAGCGAGTACGTCGAGTACGCGCGCACGTGGTGGTAGTACTGCTCCGCCACATCGTTCTCATCCTCGTAACCGCTCAGGTACTTGTTGGCGAAGCTCGCGCCCCATGCGCCTTTTTTCCAGTTGATGGTGGCATTGTGCTTCCAGCGGAATACCGGCGCGTTGTCGCCGTAGACGCCGACGTTCTCCACAAACTCGCCGCCAGTCTCGTTCTGGTATTTGTAGCTGTGCACCCAGGTGCCGTCGAACTGGAAGGTGAAGTGGCCCACTGAAGTGCGCGGCAGCTTCCAGCGCAGGCTGGTGTCGATGCCCGAGGTCTTCACTTCGCCCAGGTTATCGAGCACCGCGTTCACGTACTGCAAAGTCTTGCCATCAGCCGAGTACACGAAGTAGCTCTTGTACTTCTCGTAGTTGTCGAAGATGGTGGACTCGGCCACGGTGCCGATCGAATCGCGGATCTTGATGTTGAAGTAGTCCAGCGACACGCTCAGCGAATTGATCGGCTCAAACACCGCACCCAGCGCGAAGGTCTTGGATTTCTCCGGCTTCAGGTTGGCATTGCCGCCGCTGCGGATGTATTGCTGCTGGTTGCAGGCCACGTTCGGATTGGCGCCAGCCGCTGCCACGCCGCCCGGGCACAGCACCGGATCGTCATACGCATTGCTGGTGAAGGTGGAGGTGGCCGGGCCATGCAGGTCGTACAGCGTCGGCGCACGGAAGCCAGTGTTGTACGAAGTGCGGAACATCAGCTGCTTGCTGGCTTCCCAGCGCAGGCCGATCTTTGGATTGAAGCTGCCGCCGACGTCGTTGTAGTGGTCGTAGCGCGCTGCGGCCGACAGTTCCAGCGATTTGGTCAGCGGTACGCTCAGCTCCGAGTACAGCGCGGCAATGTTGCGCTGGCCGGCCTGGTCTTTTGCATCGGCATAGCCAGAGCTCGATGCCTGCGAGGCGAGGTCGGTGTTGATGTCGTAGGTGGCCTTGTCATGGCGGAATTCGGTGCCGATAGCGAAGCCGACGCTGCCAGCCGGCAGTTCATAAATCTCGCGGCTGATCTTGCCGTCCACGCCGATGCTGGTCATCTTGGCGGCCAGGTATTCGCCCAGCAGTTGGGCCGAATCAATGTAGGCCTGGCCGGCTGCCGATTGCTCGCCGAATGGATTCAGCGTGCCGTTCAGCACGCCCGCCTTGATCAGCGAGTCGTTGGTGTAGCCGCCGGCGAAAGCGCTGCTGGCTTTGCTGATACCGTAGGTCAGGCCGACGTTGTAATCCCAGCCCGCCACCAGGCCTTCCGAGGCCAGCACCAGGCGGTCGGAGATCGAGGTGTCGTAGCCTTGGCGCTTGCCTGCGGCCACGGTGCGCCAGTTGATGGTCAGGTTCTCGCCGGTGAGGCCTGCCACCGCTGGCACGCCCGCGCTGCCGCCCGGGTAGTAAGGGCTGGCCGAGGTCATGGTGATGCCGGTCAGCGGCGACGGTGCAATCGCGCTGGCATTGGTCGAGCGGCTGTGCAGGTATTCAACCGTGGCGATGTCGTCTTCGCTCAGCTTGAAGGTGGCCTTGCCGAGGAAGGATTCCTGCTGCGTCTTCGGAATGTCCTGGATGTAGGCGACGGTGTTGGTGCGGCAAGTACCGTTGGCGCTATTGGCGATCAGGCCTTTGCCGACGCAGCCGCTGGCGTAGTAGGGATTGCCGGTGATGCCGTTGTCCGAGTAGAAGTTGCCCGGCTGCGAGGTGCCGCTGCTGTTGTTGATGCCCTTGTCCGGGCGCACGCTGGTGCTGGAGAAGTCGCGGTCGGCCGCGTCCAGCGCGGTCTGCTTGTGCAGGTCGATCACGCCGAACACATTCCAGCCATCCTTGTTCAAGTCGCCATAGCCGCCCGACAGGTTGAGGCGCGACTCAGCACCGGCTCCGCTCGCTTGCGGCTGGTAGCGTTCAACGCTGACCGTGGCGCCTTGCACCGAGCGCTTGGTGATGAAGTTGATCACGCCGCCAATCGCGTCGGTGCCGTAGATGGCCGAGGCGCCGTCGCGCAGCACTTCAACGCGTTCCAGTGCCGACAGCGGGATGATGTTCAAGTCCACGGAGGAACCGTTGAACGGGTGGCTGGCCAGGCGGCGGCCGTTCAGCAACACCAGCGTCTTGTTGCTGCCCAGGCCGCGCAGGTCGGCGGTGGCGATGCCGCCGGTGCCAGAGCCTACCGATTGCGTGCTGCCGGTCGAGCTCTGGTTCATCGACAAGGTATTCATCACTTCGGCTGCGGTGGTCAGGCCTTGTTTCTCAAAGTCGGATGCCTTGATGCTGGTGATCGGCAGCGCCGTTTCGGCGGCCAGGCGCTTGATGCTGGACCCGGTCACTTCCACGCGCTGGATAGCGCCGTCGTCGGTTTGGGCGACGGCTGCGTGCATGCCAACCACGAGGCCGCCGGCGAACATTACGCGCAGAGATCGGGTAAGAGCTCTTTCTATCATCATGGGTGTGTCACTCCTGATTTTGTTTTGGGATAAGGGATGGTCATCAAAACATTCAGTAGTAGGACGAACAATGATCGAAAGATAATTGTGTGGATATCCAACAGTAGCAAACAAACGCACCTGTAAAGACGAGTTTTTGCGCAAATGCCGGAACGCCGCATTTTGCTGGCCGCCGAACGTTACATTTAGTCACAATGGCTAAGATGTAAAGACAACTACGGAGGTGTAAAGTTTTGTAGGGAGGCCTTATTGCCGAAAAAAAATCGCTTGCCAAGGGCCAAATAATGGCGCTATAGTCGACCACATGACCAAATTCTTCTTTACCGGCTGGTTTTACTTTAGCTATCCAACCCAAGGCGGTGGAGTTAGCGGCCGGTGCACGTAGAAGCAAGACGAGTCCCAGCAGAATCCAAAAAAACCGCCTCAGCCCGAGGCGGTTTTTTTTTACCCCAAACTTTTTGGAGAACAGCAATGCCCCGTACCGATGATTTACGCATCCGCGAGATGAAGGAACTGACGCCACCGTCCCACCTGATCCGCGAGTTTGCGTGCACGGAAGCGGCGGAGCAGACTGCCGCCAATGCGCGCGTGGCGCTGCACCGTATCCTGCACGGCCAGGATGACCGCCTGATGGTGGTGATCGGCCCGTGCTCCATTCACGATCCGAAAGCGGCGATGGAATACGCGCGCCGCCTGGTCGAACTGCGCAAGGAACTGGCCGGCGACCTGGAAATCGTGATGCGCGTGTATTTCGAAAAACCGCGCACCACGGTCGGCTGGAAGGGCATGATCAACGACCCGTACATGGACAACAGCTTCCGCATCAATGACGGCCTGCGCATGGCGCGCGAGCTGCTGCGCGACATCAACGAGCTGGGCCTGCCGGCCGGCACCGAGTTCCTCGACGTGATCTCGCCGCAGTACATTGCCGACCTGATTTCGTGGGGCGCGATTGGTGCGCGTACCACTGAATCGCAAGTACACCGCGAGCTGGCGTCGGGCCTGTCGTGCCCGGTCGGCTTCAAGAACGGCACCGATGGCAACGTCCGCATCGCGGTCGATGCGATCAAAGCGGCGTCGCAGCCGCACCACTTCCTGTCGGTGACCAAGGGCGGCCATTCGGCCATCGTGTCGACCAACGGTAACGAGGATTGCCACATCATCCTGCGCGGTGGCAAAACGCCGAACTACGACGCGGCCAGCGTGGACGAAGCCTGCAAGGCGATTGCCGCGCAAGGCCTGGCGGCGCGCCTGATGATCGACGCATCGCACGCCAACAGCTCGAAAAAGCCGGAGAACCAGGTGCCGGTGTGCGCCGATATTGCCGGGCAGGTGGCAGGCGGCGAGCAGCGCATCGTTGGCGTGATGGTCGAGTCGCACCTGGTGGCCGGCCGCCAGGATCTGGTGCCGGGCAAGGAGCTGACCTACGGCCAATCCGTGACCGATGGCTGCATCGATTGGGACAGCAGTGTGCAAGTGCTGCAAGGCCTGGCCGCCGCCGTGCGCCAGCGCCGCATTGCGACGCAGCAGCGCGAGGCGGCTGCCAAGTAACTGCTTAGAAGCTGTAGCTGCCGCGCAGGTACAGCGCGCGGCCTACAGGATCGGTGTAGCGTGGATCGTAGCCTTTCTGGAACAGCGTGCCCTGGTTCGAGAACGGCGGCTCTTTATCCAGCAGGTTCTTCACGCCGGCGGTCAGGGTCACGCCCTTGAAGCCGGTGTAGCTGCCCGAGACGTTCCACAGCGCGTACGACGGCACCTTGTTCAGGTACTGGTCTTCGATGTCCAGATTCTGGTCGGTGTAGCCAGATTTGAACGACTGCGCCAGCGTGGCGTTCCACACACCCAGGCGCCAGTTCAGCGCCAGATTGTGCTTCCAGCGGAACACCGGGTTGTTGGCGGCGTAGCGGCCGACGTTCTGGATGAACGGGCCATCGCGCTCGTCCTGGTACTCATACTTGTGAACGTAGGTGCCGTCCAGGGTCAGCGTGAAGTTGCCGGCGTCGGTAGCGCCCGAGCGCAGCGTCAGGCTGAGGTCGACACCGTCGGTGTTGACCTTGCCCAGATTCTCCTTCAAGTCCAGGATCGCGTACGGCGAGCCGTCGGCATTGCGCAGGAAGCGCGCCTTGTATTTCTCGTAGTCGCCGTAGATGGCTTCTTCCGGCAGCGCGTTGATCTTGTCCTTGAGCTTGATGTTCCAGTAGTCGACCGCCAGCGTGGCTTGCGGGATCGGCTCCAACACCACGCCGAACGAGAAGGTCTTGGACTTTTCCGGGCTCAGGTTGGCATTGCCGCCTTGTAGCTTGAACTGTTGCAGGTCGCAGTCGCGCAGCGGATTGGCGATCGGGTTCGAGGACAGCACGCCGCCCGGGCACAGGATCGGGTCGTTGTACGAGTTGTTGGTATCGTTCTTCGACAGCGGCGCGTTTTTCTCAAACAGCGTCGGCGCGCGGAAGCCGGTCGAGGCCGAGCCGCGCAGCAGCACTTGCTTGGTCGGCTGGTAGCGCAGGCCCAGTTTCGGATTGGTGGTGTGGCCGACGTCGCTGTAGTCGTCGTAGCGCACGGCCAGGTTGACTTCCAGATCGGTAATCAGCGGCAGGTTGACTTCACCGAACACGGCTTTCACGGTACGCGCGCCATCGGTCGATTGCGAACCCGACAGGCCCGACGACGCGGCTTGGCCGGCGATGTCGCGGTTGACGTAGAAGTCCGCTTCTTCGCGGCGCAGTTCGCCGCCGATCGCCACTGCCAGCTTGCCGCCCGCCAGATCCATCAGCTCGCGGCTGGCCTTGGCGTCGATGCCGGTATTGCGGGTCGTGCCTTTCTGCACCTGGCCGCGCAGGGCGGTAGTCGCCAGATAAGCAGCGCCGGCAGCGTCTTGTTTACCGAATGGATTCAGGATGCCGTTGAACACGCCGGCGGCGAATTTTTCGTCGTTGACGTAGCCGCCGGTGAAGTACTCGGCCGAGCGGCTTTCCGACAGGGTAAAGCCGGTCTTGTAATCCCAGCCTTTGAACAAGCCCTCGGCAGCGATGCTGAGGCGGTCAGCCGCGCCCTTGGAATTGATTTCGCGCTCGCCCGCTTCGGTCGGACGCCAGTTGACCGACAGCGGGTCGCCCGACAAACCCGGCATGGCCGGCACGCCGCCCGAATTGCCCGGGTAGTATTTGCTGCTCTTCGGCAGGATCAGGCCGGTTTGCGGCGGCGGCGCGGTGTGCGACACCACGTCGTTTTCCGAGTGCAGGTATTCGATCGAGGCCAGGTGGTCGCCGTTGATCTTGAAGGTGGCCTTGCCGAAGAAGGAGGTCTGCTTCTGCTCCGGTAGATTGTCGATCTGGCGCGTGTAATCCTGGCGGCAGGTGCCGCCGCCGCCGATCGGCAGCGAGTTCGGCGCGTCGCAGCCGCTGGCGTAGCCGGGGTTGCCGGAGACCAGCGAGGTCGGATCGAAATAGTTGCCGGGGAAGGTGGTGCCGGAGGTCAGCGCCAGGCCGCGCGACGGGATCACGCCGGTCTTGGAGAACTCGCGCTGCTGCGAGGTCAGGATGTCCAGCTTGTGGTAGTCGAACACGCCGAACACGTTGTAGCCGTCATCGTCCAGGTTGCCGAAGCCGCTCGAGATGTTGACGCGTTTTTCATCGGCGCCGTCCTTGCGCGGCAGGATCGCTTCGCCGGTGATGGTGGTGGTTTGCACCGAGCGCTTGGTGATGAAGTTGATCACGCCGCCGATGGCGTCGGTGCCGTAGATGGCCGAGGCGCCGTCGCGCAGCACTTCCACGCGATCCAGTGCCGACACCGGAATGATGTTGAGGTCAACGCTGGCGCCGTCATACGGATGGTTGGCGATGCGGCGGCCGTTCAGCAGCACCAGGGTCTTGTCGCCGCCGAGGCCGCGCAGGTCGGCGCTGGCCTGGCCGCCGGTCGGCAGGCCCGAGCTGTTACCGCCGACCACGTTGCCGGAGGTGAAGCTGGAGCTGTTGGAAGGAATGCGATCCAGCACTTCCTGTGCGGTGGTCAAGCCTTGCTTGACGAAGTCGTCGGCCTTGATCACGCTCAGCGGGTTGGCGGTTTCCGACACCAGGCGCTTGATCGAAGAGCCGGTCACTTCGACGCGCTGCATAGGCGCGTCCGATTGCGCTTGCGCCAGCGGCGCCAGCAAGCCGAGGCCGATCAGGCTGCCGGCGTACACGCGGCGCAGGGTGCGCGCCAAAACTTTTTCTTGCATCATTTTATTCAACTCCCAAGACGGTTAGATCTGTGATCTAAACATTTGCACAGAGATGATGTATATGAAACAAGGTTATTGTTTTGTAAAAATGAGACAAAAAGTCAATAAAAAAGCCCCAGGACTACCTCGGTATTGACCGAGGCGATCCTGGGGCTGGCTGCTAATGCCGGGCTGTCAGGCGATTAGAAGCGGTACTGGCCGGTGATGTAGAAGGTACGGCCCAGCGGGTCGGCGTAACGGCCGTCGTAACCAACTTGGTTGCCACCGCCCGAGTTACGGATCGAGAACGGAGGATCACGATCGAGCAGGTTGCGGATGCCAGCGGTGATGGTCAGGCCCTTCACGTAGTTGAACTTGCCTTGCCAGTCCAGCGTGGTGTACGAGCTGACCTTGCGGTCGGTCATGTCGACGTAGCCGCCGATGCTGCCGTCGGCCAGCACTTCGCGCACGGCCTGGTCGTCGGCGGTCAGTGGCTTGTCGTGGTAGCCCGTGCGGTAGTTCACGGTCAGCGAGTTGCTCAGTTTTTCCGAGCTCTTCAGGGTGAAGATCATGCGGCTCACTACGCGGAACACCACGTCATCGTAGGAGTCGAAGCGGCCGATCGATTTCTCTTTGCCGACGCCCGGGGTCTCTTGCTCAGCCTTGAGCATGAAGGTACCGGTCCAGTTGACGCTGGCCTTGCCGATCGGGGTCGCGGTGCGGTAGGTGGTATCCCAGTCCAGGCCTTGGAAGCGCGACGAGGCCAGGTTCAGCGGCTGGCGGATTGCGACCAGCACGTTGCTCTTCTGGATAGGGTCGGCGTAGACGGCGATGTACTGGTTAGCCAGTGCTGGCACGCCGAACAGCTGATCCTGCGAGTAGGTGCGGATCTGGTTCTTCAGCTTGACATCCCACCAGTCCAGGCCGAACGACAGCGAGGTGGTTGGCTCGATGCGGAAGCCCAGCGTTGCCTGCTTGGAGGTCTCGGCTTTCAGTGCCTTGTCGCCGGTGTTCGGGTTGCCGGTGTCCAGCAGGCCGTATTCCGAGGTGCCGCGGCAGTACTTGTAGCGCGGGTCGGTTGGCGCCGTGATCGGGCAAGCGAACGGATTCGAGGAACCGGCGTTCTTCAGCGGGTCGGCGATGTTGTTCAAGGTCGGAGCCTTGAAGCCGGTACCGTAGGAACCGCGCAGCAGCACCGACTGCACCGGAGTCCAGCGCGCGGCCAGCTTGTAGGTTGCCTTGGCCACGTCTTCACCGAGCTTGCCCGATGGGGCAGGCTTGCCGGCGGTGTCGTAGCTGACGTTCTTTTTCTCAACCGCGTCGTAGCTGTCGTAACGCACGGCCGAGGTGACTTCCACGCCCTTGGCCACTGGCATCAGCAACTCGGCAAACGCGCCCCAGCTCTGGCGGCTGGCGTCCAGTGCCTGCGAACCGGTGCCGCCGCCGATTTCGACGTCGGTCCAGCCAGGATTGCCTGGGCCTGGGCCCATGGCGATCTGCGACGGGGTGTCCTTGTAGGTTTGCTTGGTGAAGTCAGCGCCCAGGCCGAGTGCGGCAGCGCCGCCCGCCATCTCGAACACTTCGCGCGAGGCCTTGGCGCTGGCGACGTCGATCTTCGACTTGGTCTGGCCCAGGTCTTGGCGCAGCACGGCGTCAGCCAGCACGGCGGCAGCGCCGCTCGACGACACGAACGGGTTGTACTTACCGGTGCGCACCAGTTCTTCGAATTTGTTGCCGCTCATGTAGCCGGCCAGTGCTTTGTCGGTCTGCTTGTTCTGCGAGTGGGTGAACGATGCGCCCACGTCCCAGCCGGAGATATTGCTGTCCACGCCCACCACGAAGTGGACGGCGTCGGTGCGGTACTCGTCGGTACGGCCGCCGGCGTCGGCGCCGCGGTAGTACAGGAAGGCGTCGGTGACGTCAGCCGGGTTCACGCCCTGGCCGGCCAGCAACGGCGCGATCGAGCTGTTGTAGGCGCCGATGTAAGCGTTGTTGATGGTCTTGACGCCGGTGTCGGCATCGGTGCTGAACACGGTCAGCGGCTGTGCCGCCGGCGCGTAGCGCGCGGTGTTGGTGAACTTCGACAGCACCAGCTCGCTGTACGCGGTGGTGTCCTTGCCCAGTTTCAGGGAGCCGTTGGCGAACACGCTGTCGCGCTTCAGTTCAGGCAGCAGCTGCACGGTGGCGGCGTAGTCGAAGCGGCAAGCGCCGCCGCGCGAGAAGGTGTTCGGCTGGGTGCAACCGTTCTTGGCCAGCAGGTCGTGGTTCAGGATCAGGTCGACGTCGCCTGGGGCAACGACTTCGACGTTGGCCGGGGTCGAGTTGATCGAGGTTTGCCAGGTAGCGTATTTCTTGCCGCCGTTTTCGAAGCGGTGCACGCCCGATTTGGCGAAGTCGCGGTCGGTGGCGTTCAGCTCTTTCTGTTCATCGTGGCTGTACGATACCTGGACGTTGAAGCCGTCGGCTTCCAGGTTGCCCCAGCCCTTGCTGATCGCGAAGTTGCTGCTCTTGCCGCCTTTTTCTTGCGGCGCGTTGTAGGTCGCGTCAATGACCAGGTCGGTCTGGTTTTTCTTCAGGATGAAGTTGATCACGCCGGCAATCGCGTCCGAACCGTACAGGGTCGAGGCGCCGTCGGTCAGGATCTCAACGCGCTCGACGGCCGACAGCGGAATGCTGGCCAGGTTGACGGCGCTGCCGGTGCCGTACGGCGCCATGCGGCGGCCGTTCAACAGTACCAGCGTGTACTGGGTGCCGATGGCGTGGATCGATGCGGTTTGCACGCCGCCGCCGCCGCCGTTGACCGATGCCGACGAGGTGATGAAACCTTGCATCGATGGCAGCTGGGCGACCAGGTCAGCCACGTTTTGCACGCCGCTTTGTTCGATATCGGCGCGGGACAGGGTCTGCACTGGCAGCGAACCTTCCTTGGCGATACGTTTAATCGACGAACCGGTAATTTCAACACGGGCGACCACGTCGGCGTCTGCCTGCTGAGCCATTGCTGCTGCGTGCATACCAAAGGCCAGACCACCTGCGCAGATGATGCGCACGGAACGGGCCATTACTGTTTCAACCATCATTGTGTAGCTCCCATTGAAAACGATGAACACGCCGGTAAATTCTTGGTTCCGGCACTGCCGGCGAAGGAAGCTTGGTGTTTCCTTCATTTCTCCATCAAATCACCTGCTGGCAATTGCTGTCAATGTGCAAACTTTGGTTAAAGCATGTAAAGAGGGCAGTTGCTCGGCGCGCCAAATTCGGCCGAAAAACGCTCTAATTTGGTGCATTTGGATTTGGACTGATATGAAACATTGATTTGCTATCAAAAAAATAGCGAAAATATCGTCTCAATGTCGTGATCTTGTCACATTTTGGTGCAAGGAAACTTTATTAATCTGTGTTCACGGTGAAACACCGCGTTACATTTATGCGACAAAATCCCGGAGGCGCCAGGCGGCGCTCCGGGTGAGTAAGTTCAGGGCAGGATGCTTAGAACTTGTAAGAGCCGGTCAAATAGAAAGTACGGCCCAGCGGGTCGGCGTAGCGGCCATCGTAGCCCGACTGGTTACCGCCACCGGCGTTGCGGATGGTGAACGGTGGCGCGATGTCGGCCAGGTTCTTGATACCCGCGGTCAGCGTGAACTGCTTGCCCAGCTGCGCCTTGGTCTGCCAGTCGAAGGTGGTGTACGACGATACCTGGCGCTTGAACGGCACGTAGTCGCCGAGCGTGCCGTCGGCCAGCACTTCGCGCACCACGCTGTCGTCGGCGGTGGCGTAGACCTGGTCGGTGTAGCCCGAGTGGTAGTTGGCCGTCAGCGCATGGGTGAAGCGGCCGGTGTTCAGCGACGCGGTCAGCTTCGAGATCCAGCGGAAGGTCACGTCCGAGTACGAGTTGAAGCGGCCGATGTTCTTCTCGACGCCGCTTTCCGGCGTTTCCTGCTCGGCCTTGCTCATGTAGGTGCCGGTCCACTGCACGTTGAGCTTGCCGAACATGGTCGAGGTCTTGAACGTGTGATCCCAGTCGATGCCCTGGAAGTGCGAGCTGGCCAGGTTGAACGGGGTCAGCGCGGCCACCAGCACGTTCTGCTTCTGGATCGGATCGTAGTAGGAACGCAGCAGCGAGTCGTACACCGCCGGGTTGCCGAACACGGTGTCCTCGGACAGGGTCTGGATCTGGTTGTTCAGCTTGACGTCCCACAGGTCGAAGCCCAGCGACAGGCTGGCCGTCGGTTCGAGGCGGAAGCCCAGCGTGGCCTGCTTCGACTCTTCCGGCTTGAGCGAGCCGGCGCCGGTGGCGGCGTTGCCGCCGGTCAGCAGGCCGTACTCGGACGCGCCCTTGACGCACAGCGGATAACGCGGGTCGCTCGGCGAGGTGATCGGGCAGGCGTGGAACTGCGAGGAACCGTTGTTGACCAGCGGCTTGACGATGTTGGTCAGCGTCGGCGCCTTGAAGCCGGTGCCGTAGGAGCCGCGGATCAGCAGCGACTCGACCGGGTTCCAGCGCACCGCCACTTTATAGGTCGCCTTGCTGGCCGTCTCGCCCTGCTTGCCGGGAGCGATCAGGTCGCCGGCGGCGTTGAAGTTCTTGTTGTTGGTGACGGCGGTGAAGTCGTCGTAGCGGCCGGACAGGGTCCAGTCCATGTTTTTCAGCACCGGCAGCAGCAGCTCGCCGTACGCGCCCCAGTTGGTGCGCTTGGCGTCGATCGGCAGCGCGCCGGCGCCGCCGCCGATGATGGCGTCGGTGAAGTTCGGCTGCTGCTTGTTCTGGCCTTGCGAGTAGGCGTCCGGCGCTTCGCTGTATTTCTGCCGGGTGTAGTCGCCGCCGACGGCAAGCTGGGCGACGCCGGCCGGCATCTTGAACAGCTCGGTCGAGGCGCTGGCCTGGATGACGTCGAGCTTGGACTTGGTCTCGAGCAGCTGGTTGTGCAGCACGGCCGGCGCCAGCACCGCCTGCGAGGTGCCCGACGGCGCGAACGGATCGAACTTGCCGGAGCTGACCAGGGCGTCGAAGGCGTTCAGGCTCATGTAGCCGCCGGCGGCGGTGTCGGTCTGCTTGTTTTCCGAGTGGGTGTAGGCGGCGCGGTAGTCAAAGCCCTTGAACGAGCCGTCGACGCCGAAAGCGACGTGGCGCGCCTCGGTCTTGTACTCGTCGGCGCGGCCGCCGGCGTCGGTCAGGCGCAGGTTCATCGTGGCGCCGGTGACGGTGGCGCCGGCCGGCACGCCGGCGGCGGCCAGGTACGGCGCGATCGACTTGGCGTACAGCGCGCTGTTCAGCGGAATGCCGAGGCCCTGCGCCGGCGGCGCGTACTGCGCGGTGTTGCTGAACGACGAGCCCAGCGCTTCGATGAAGAGGTTGGTGCTTTCGTTGAGCTTGTAGTTGGCCGAGCCGAACACGCTGTCGCGCTTCAGGGCAGGGACGAGCTGCACGGTGGCTGCGTAGTCGAACAGGCAGCGCTTACCGACCTTGAACACGTTGGGGCCGTTGCACTTGCCGGTGGCCAGCAGGTTGGGGCCGAACGATACGCTGTCGGGCTCGCCGTTGTTGGTGAAGCGCACGGTGGCGTTGCCGGGAATCGAGTTGCCGCTCAGCTGGTACAGCGAGTATTGCTTGCCGTGGTCGGTGAACGCTTGCACGCCGCTTTGCGAGAACGGGCGATCCTTGGCGTAGAGCGCCGTATTCTCATCATGGGCCGCCGACAGCAGGATGTTGTAGCCGTCTTTGTCCATGTCGCCCCAGCCCTTGGAGATCGACACATTCGAGCTTTGGCCGGCGCTGCCGCGCGGCTGGCTGTAGGACGCCTCGACCACGGCGTCTTGCTGGTTTTTCTTCAGGATGAAGTTGACCACGCCGGCAATCGCGTCCGAGCCGTACAGGGTGTTGGCGCCGTCGGTCAGGATCTCGACGCGCTCGACGGCGGCCAGCGGGATGCTGGCCAGGTTGACGGTGGAGCCGGAGGTCGACGGCGCCAGGCGGCGGCCATTCAGCAGCACCAGGGTGTAGCCTTCGCCGATCGAGTGGATCGAGGCGGTTTGCAGGCCGCCGCCGCCGCCGTTGACCGACATCGACGAGGTGGTGAAGCCTTGCATCGACGGCAGGGTGGCGATCAGGTCGGCGACGCTGGTGGCACCGGACTGCTCGATTTGCAGCTTGGACAGGGTTTGCACTGGCAGCGCGCCTTCAGCGGTAATGCGCTTAATGCTCGAACCGGTAATTTCCACGCGCTGGATAGGCGCGTCCGCAGTTTGTGCCATGGCAGCTTGCATGCCCAGCGCCAGGCCACTGGCGCAGATCAGGCGTACCGACCGCGACAATACGGTTTCAACCATCATTATTTAGCTCCCAAATTTAAAACGATGAATAACGGGCGTGTTGGTATATTTTTTGTCGGCATTGCTGCTGCCGCGTGTTTTCATCAAATCATTCGGTTGGAAAGACTGTCAATGTGGAAACCCTTACGTGGAATCCTTTACTTGAAATCAACAATGCGCCAATTTCTAGCGGAGAAACGCTCTAATTTGGTGCGCTGCGGCATCAAAACGATGGAAAGATTGATTTCCTATCAAAAAGCAAGCAAAAGTACTGTGGCACTACTGTTGCAGCGCACCAATTTGGTGTTAGCCAATTTTCATTAACCTGAGTTCATCAAGTAACAAAACGTCACATTTACGCGACAAACAATGCGGCCCGGAGATGCATTGCGGCAAGTCCGGGCCGAGGCCTTATGTAAACGCTGTTAGAACTTGTACGAGCCGGTCAGGTAGAACGTGCGGCCCAGCGGGTCGGTGTAGCGGCCGTCGTAGCCTGACTGGTTGCCGCCGCCCGCGTTGCGGATGGTGAATGGCGGGGCGATGTCAGCCAGGTTCTTGATGCCGGCCATCAGCGTGAACTGCTTGCCCAGCTTGGCCTTGGTCTGCCAGTCGAAGGTGGTGTACGAGCTGACCTTGCGGCTGATCGGCACGTAGTCGCCCAGGCTGCCATCGGCCAAGACCTCGCGCACCACCGAGTCATCCTCGTTGTACACCTGGTCGGTGTAGCCCGAATGGTAGTTGGCGGTCAGCGCGTGGGTCAGCTTGCCGGTGTTCAGGGTCGCGGTCAGCTTCGAGATCCAGCGGAAGGTGACTTCGGCGTAGGAGTTGAAGCGGCCGATGTTCTTCTCCAGGCCGGTGCCCGGGGTTTCCTGCTCGGCCTTGGTCATATACGTACCAGTCCATTGCAGGCTGGCCTTGCCCAGTGCGGTATTGAGCTTGTAGGTGTGATCCCAGTCGATACCTTGGTAGTGCGAGGTGGCCAGATTGAACGGCGTCAGCGCGGCGACCAGCACGTTTTGCTTCTGGATCGGGTCGTAGTAGGTGCGCAGCAGGCTGTCGTACACGGCTGGGTTGTTGAACACCAGGTCTTCCGACAGGGTCTGGATCTGGTTGCGCAGTTTCACGTCCCAGAAGTCGAAGCCGATCGACAGGCTGGCCACCGGCTCGACGCGGATGCCCAGGGTGGCTTGTTTCGACTCTTCCGGCTTGAGCGCGCCTTCGCCGGTGGCCGCGTTGCCGCCCGACAGCAGGCCGTATTCCGACGAGCCCGGGTTGCACAGCTTGTAGCGCGGATCGCTGGCGCTGGTGATCGGGCAGGCGTGGAACTGCGACGAGCCGCCGTTGACCAGCGGCTTGACGATGCTGCTCATGCTCGGCGCCTTGAAGCCGGTACCGTAGGAGCCGCGGATCAAGACCGATTCCACCGGGTTCCAGCGCAGCGCGACTTTGTACGTGGCCTTGCTGGCCGCTTCGCCTTGCTTGCCCGGGGCGATCAGGTTGCCGTCGGTGTCGAAGTTCTTGTTATTGGTGACGGCGGTGAAGTCGTCGTAGCGGCCGGACACGGTCAAGTCCATGTTCTTCAGCACCGGCAGCAGCAGCTCGCCGTAGGCGCCCCAGTTCTTGCGGGTGGCGTCGATCGGCAACGCGCCGGCGCCGCCGCCAACGATGGCGTCGGTGAAGTCCGGCTGCTGCTTGTTCTGGCCTTGCGAGTAGGCGTCCGGCGCTTCGCTGTAGGCCTGGCGCGTGAAGTCGGCGCCCAGCGCCAACTGCGCAGGGCCGGCCGGCAGCTTGAACACTTCAGCCGAGCCGCTCGCTTGCACCATGTCGATCTTCGACTTGGTGACGCTGAACTGGTTGTGCAGCACGGCCGAAGCCAGCGCTGCCTGCGAGGTGCCCGGCGGCGCGAACGGATCGAACTTGCCGGCTGCCACCAGCGCGTCAAACGCGTTCAAGCTCATGTAGCCGCCGGCGGCGGTGTCGGTCTGCTTGTTTTCCGAGTGGGTATAGGCGGCGCGCCAGTCGATGTTTTTCCAGGTGCCGTCGAAGCCGAAGGCGGCATGCCTGGCGATGGTCTTGTACTCGTCGGCGCGGCCGCCGGCGTCCACCAGGCGCAGGTTCATGGTCACGCTGGTGACCGAGTTCGGATCGGTGATGCCGAGACGGCTCAAGTAAGGCGTGATGTACTTGGCGTACAGCGGGCTGCTCAGCGACAGGCCCAGCGGCTGCGCCGGCGCCGCGTACTGGGCGGTGTTGGAGAACGACGAGACCAGGCCTTCGGCAAAGAAGTTCAGGTTGTCGTTGATCTTGATGTTGAGCGAGCCGAAGCCGCTGTCGCGCTTCAGGGCCGGGGTGTTTTGCACGGTGGCGGCATAGTCGTACAGGCAGCGGTCGCCGACCTTGAACAGGTTGGCGCCGTTGCAGGTGCCGGTGGCGAACAGGTTGGGGCTGAAGGCGGCGCTGCTGGCGGTGCCGTCGGCCTTGGTGTACTTGACGGTGGCGGTGCCCGGGATCGAGTTCGAGCTCAGCTGGTACAGGCTGTAGGCCTTGCCGTTGTTGTAGAACGGAATCACGCCCGACTGCGAGAACTCGCTGTCCTTGGCCCACGAGGCCTTGCTCTCGTCGTGCGCGACCGACAGCAGCAAGTTGTAGCCATCCTTGTCGAGGTCGCCCCAGCCCTTGGAAATCGAGGCGGTCGAGGTGGTGCCGCCGCTGCTGCGCGGCTGGCTGTAGGAAGCTTCAATGACGGCGTCTTGCTGGTTTTTCTTCAGGATGAAGTTGACCACGCCGGCAATCGCGTCCGAGCCGTACAGGGTGTTGGCGCCGTCGGTCAAAATCTCGACGCGCTCGACGGCGGCCAGCGGAATGCTGGCCAGGTTGACGGTGGAGCCGGAGGTCGAAGGCGCCAGGCGGCGGCCGTTCAGCAGCACCAGGGTGTAGCCTTCGCCAATCGCGTGGATGGAGGCGGTTTGCAGGCCGCCACCGCCGCCGTTGACCGACATCGACGAGGTGGTGAAGCCTTGCATCGACGGCAGAGTGGCGATCAGGTCGGCCACGTTGCTGGCGCCGGACTGTTCGATCTGCAGCTTGGACAGGGTTTGTACTGGCAGCGCGCCTTCAGCGGTAATGCGCTTAATGCTCGAACCGGTAATTTCAACGCGCTGGATAGGCGCGTCCGTGCTTTGTGCCATGGCCGCTTGCATGCCCAGCGCCAGGCCGCTGGCGCAGATCAGGCGTACCGATCGCGACAATACGGTTTCAACCATCATTATTTTTAGCTCCCATTTAGAAACGATGAACCACGGGTGTGTTCTTTTCGTTTTTTTATCAGAGCATTCGGCTTGATCGATCGTCAACGCGACGGCGGCGTGCATGCGGCGCACCAGCAAGAGGCTTGTTTTGCGGGAAGCGGTTTGGACGTGATGGAAATACTGATTTGCTTGCAAAAAAGTAGTGAATCTACGGATACCTTGCACCAATTAACGCAAAGCCGGCAGGTGTAAATCCGGGTTAATGCGGCAGATGCGTTACTTCCGGGCGACACATAAAAAAGCCCGGAGGGCCTTGCGGCGCCTCCGGGCTTTTGGGGAGTACTAACAACTTAGAACTTGTACGAACCGCTCAGGTAGAAGGTACGGCCCAGCGCGCTCGAGTACGATGGGTTGTAACCGATCTGGTGCGAACCGGTGTTACGCAGCGAGAACGGCGGATCACGGTCGAACAGGTTGTTCACGCCGGCAGTGATCTCCACGTTCTTCAGCGGACGGAAGGCCGACTGCATGTCGAAGGTGGTGTAGCTCGGCACTTCCAGCGTGATGTCGTAGCAATCCTGCGTACCGGCGATCACCACCGCGCAATCTTTGGCGCTTTGATGCTTGTCGGTGTAGCCGTTGCGGTAGTTCGCGCTCAAGGTGTGGGTCCACTGGGTGTTTTCCCACGAGGTGCTGGCCTTGATGATGTTGCGGAAGCTGACCTTGTCGTTCGAACCGTACTGGTTCAGGCTGGTTTCCCACTGGTCGTCGGTACCCGGGGTGGTGTAACGCGAACGCAGCAGGTAAGTACCGGCCAGGCGGTTGGTCAGGCGGCCGTCGAACAGCTTGATCTTCTGGGTGAAGTCATAGTCGATACCGCGGTTTTCCACCTTACCGATGTTGATCGGCAGCAGCTTGATTGCCAGCACGTCGCGGCCGGTAGACGCGATGTGCTTGGTGGTGAAC
The DNA here is from genome assembly GCF_009857435.1 of Duganella rivi. Lineage (GTDB taxonomy): Bacteria > Pseudomonadota > Gammaproteobacteria > Burkholderiales > Burkholderiaceae_D > Rugamonas > Rugamonas rivi. The sequence continues at coordinate 461,938 of NZ_WWCK01000001.1, read as the reverse complement.
AGGTTGGCGTACTTGGCCGGGTTGGCGAAGATCAGGCCTTCCGATACCGAGGTCACCTGGTCGCGGATTTCCACGTTCCACAGGTCGATGGCGACGCTGGTGGTGCTGGTTGGTTCCCACACGGCGCCGATCGACCATTGCTTGGATTTCTCCGGCTTCAGGTCAGGATTGCCGCCTTGGAAGACTTCAAACTGGCCGCGGCTCGGCGTGGCGCAGTACTTGGCCAGCGGGTGGCCGGCCATGCCGTTGGCAGCAGTCAGCGGGCAGCTGTAGGAGCCGCCGGTGACGCCGAACTCTTCCAGCGGGCCAGCGATTTCCTGCATGCTGGCGGCGCGGAAGCCGGTGCCGGTGGCGGCGCGCAGCATCAGGTTCTTGGCGGCCGAGTACTTGGTCGAGACCTTGTAGGTGCCGGCGCTGGCCGAGTCGCCGATTTCGCGGCCCAGGATTTTGTCTTTCACCGCGCCGATGTTGTCGAAGCGGCCCGACACGGTGGCTTCCCACTTCTTGCTGATAGGCAGCAGCAACTCGGCGAAGGCGCCGGTGTTGGCACGCTCGTAGTGGTTGTCGTAGACCGGGCTGTCGAACAGGATCAGGGCTTTTTCAGCCACGTCTTCCTGGTCGGTCTTGAAGCTGGTGACGCGGTAGTCCGCGCCCACGCTGATCATGGCCGCGCCGCCTGCCAGTTCAAACACTGGACGCGAAGCGTGCGCGTCGGCGCCCTTCATGACCACGGTCTGGGTGTTGTACAGGCCGCTGAAGCCGGTAGCGTTCAGCTGGTCGCGCATGGCTTGCGGCATGCTGCCTTGCGGGTAAGCGAACGGGTCGAAGCTGCCGCTGTTGAGCAGCGCGTCGAACTTGTCAGCCAATGGGAAGCCGGACAGGTATTTCTGTTCCTGCTTGTTGCGCGAGTAGGTCAGGGCGCCATTGATGTCCCAGCCGTAAGCCGCGCCATCCAGGCCTGCGACCAGGTGGGTCGCCTTGGTGCCGTACTCGTAGCCGCGGTTGCCCATTTCGTACAGGCGGTACTTGACGGCCACCGAGGTCACGCCGGCCAGTTGCTCAGGCGTCAGGTACGGTTGCAGGTACTTGCTGAACAGCGGCGAGCTGGTCGACAGCGAGAAGTCGGCCGGGTACGGCGCGATGCGCGCGGTGATCTTGGCTTCGGTGTAAGCCGCGTCGAAGAAGGCCTTGAAGCCGCTGTTGCCCAGTTTCAGGCTGCCCGAGCTGAACAGCGAGTCGCGGCTCGATTCCGGGTTGATCTCGATGGTCGATGGCGAATCGTACAGGCACTGGCCGTCGTCGAGGGCCACGTTGTTGGCTGCGCACTTGTTGCCATGGGCCAGTGCATACGGGTTCAGGTTGACGGTCTGCGATTCGCCCTTGGCATCGTTGTAATCGATCGAGGCGTTGGCTGGAATGGCGCGCGTGGAGCCGTTCTGGAATTGCAGGGCCTTGCCGTTTTTCGGATCGGTGAAGTTCACCATGCCGCTCTTGGCGAAGTCGCGCTGCGACGCTTTCAGCTGCTTTTGCTCGTCGTGGCTGAGCGAGACGAACACGCTGTAGCCGTCTTCGTCGAGGTCGCCGAAGCCCTTGCTCAGGCTGAACGAGTTGCTCTTGCCGCCGGCCTTTTCAGGCGAGCTGTACTTGGCGTTGATTTCCCACGGGGCCGCACCCTTTTTCAGGATGAAGTTGACCACGCCGGCAATCGCGTCGGCGCCGTACAGGGCCGAGGCGCCGTCGGTCAGCACTTCCACGCGCTCGATGGCCGACAGCGGGATCGAGTTCAGGTCAATGGTGGTGCCGGAGTTGGCCGGCGCCACGCGGCGGCCGTTCAGCAGTACCAGGGTGTAGGAGGCGCCGATGTCGTGGATCGATGCGGTGGTGACACCGCCGCCGCCGCCGCCGACCGAGTCGGCCGCCACGGAGAAGCCCTGCATGGCCGGCAGTTGCTGGATGAAGTCGGTCACGGTGGTGACGCCCGACTTCTTGATGTCTTTCTGGCTGAACGATTGCACCGGCAGCGAGGATTCGGCGGCGATGCGCTTGATGCTGGAGCCGGTGATTTCGACGCGCTGCATCGGTTGTTCAGTTGCTTCCTGGGCGAAGGCATGGCCCAGGGTCATGGCCAGTCCGCCGGCGAACATCACGCGCAGCGAACGGGACAGGATTGTTTCTTTAATCATGTTGCAATGTGCTCTCTCAAGTGGTTCAAACTCATGAGGACGGAATCTCACCAATTCTCACGAGGGCCGTTATGAAACCACCTATAGACCACTCTTGTCAAATTTTATGCGGCTTTGTGTAAATTATTACCATGTTTGTGCCAATAATTAAAAAAAGAGCAGCGATTCCTCGCTGCTCTTCTTTTTATTTAACTAATTATATTTAGTCAAACTTGTATTGCAGGCCAACTTTGACGTAGCGGCCGGTGGCGCCGGAGGCATCCATCGGGTTGAAGCTCATGCCGCCGTAGGTCAGGGCATCCAGCGGGGCGACGCGATCAAGCACGTTGTTCATCGAGGCGAACAGCTGCAGCGACTTGCTCCAGTTGTAGCGGGTCGACAGATCCAGCGTGGTGAACGATGGCAGGCGGCACGCGCTGTTTGGTGCGGCGCTGCCGTCAGCGAAGGTCACTGCGCACTTGGCGCCTTCGTAGCGGATGTTCTTCAGGTCCGAGCGGTAGTTGACGGTGCCCGCCACGTTCCAGTTGCCCTTGTCCCACGACGTGATCAGGTTGATCTTGTCCTTGGGCGTACCGGCGCAATCGGAGGTGTCACAGTTGCCGTGCGTGCCGGCGAACTGGAAGGTCTGGCTCTTGTCGGCGCGTACCCACGAAGCGGTGTGCGACCACACCAGGTTGATGGTGGCCTTGCCGTATTCGCCCAGGCGCAGGCGCTGCTTGACGTCCAGGTCGATACCTTTGACCTCGGTGTAGCTGGAGTTCTGGTAAGGCGCCTTCGACAGCAGCAGCGTGCCGGTGTTCGGCACCGCAACGCCGTTCACCACCAGGTTGTTGTCCGCGCGGATGGCGGTCGGCAGCGATGCCGCTTCAACATACGACAGCGGGTTGATTTCGTTGCTGCGCTTGATTTTCCATGCGTCCAGCGACAGGTTGGTGTCGTTCAGCGGATCCCATACCAGGCCCAGGGTGTAGCCTTTCGACTTTTCCGGTTGCAGGTTCGGGTTGCCCAGCTTGACCGCGCCGATGGTGATGTTGCAATCGAGCGAGGTGGCGCCGCCGGCCGCAGGCTTGCCGCCTGGGCAACGCACTGGATCGACGACGGACGAGTTGCCGGTCGACTGGCTGGCCGGGTTCGATTCAGCCACGCCTGGCGCACGGAAGCCTTCGGTGTAGGTGCCGCGCAGGGCGAAGCTTTTCACCGGGGTCCACTTCGCGCCCAGTTTCGGGGTGGTCGAGTTGAACTTGGCGTAGTGGTCGTAACGCAGCGCGCCCGACAGTTCCACCGTCTTCAGCACCGGCGCCAGCAGCTCGGCGTAGATCGCCGAGACGTTGGTCTTGCCGTCCGCGGCCACGTAGGAGATGTTCGACGAACCGTCTTCCGAACCGGTCAGCGATGGGTTGTGCAGAATCTCGCGGCGGTGTTCGGCGCCGATCGCCAGGCCCAGGTTACCGCCAGGCAGGGCGAACAGTTCACGCGACGCCTTGACGTCGACGATGTTCAGTTCGGTGCTGGAATCGGAGGTCGCGTTCAAGCGCAGCGCGTCGTACAGCGATTGCGGGTTCTTCGAGGCTTGCGCGCCAATGTAGTACGGGAAGTACTTGCTCTTCGGATCGCCCAGCGCCGACTTCAGCACATTCATGTTCAGCTGGTTGGTCCATTCCAGGTACAGCTTCGAGCGCGAGTGGGTGAAGCCTGCATCCCAGTCCCAGCCGAAGTTGCTGCCCTTGGCGCCCAGCACGAAGCGGGTGAACTCGTTGTTGGCGATGTGGTTGCTCGGGCCCAGGTCGAACATCGAGTAACGGAGGCGGGTGTCCGCGCCGTAGATGTTTTGCGGATGCGATGCGGCCATCAGCAGCTCGTTCGAGTACAGGGTCACGCCGGCCGGATTGGCGGCGCTGGCAGGGAACACCACGTTCGGCGTGGCCGATACCGGCGCCAGCATGAACGAGCTGTCGCGCTTCGCGTAGCCGACTTCGGTGTAGACCTGCAGGTCGGAATTGACTTGCAGCGTGCCGCGGGTGTACAGGTTGATCGATTCAACCTGCGGCTGGATGTCGCGGAACTGGTCCTGCGACCACAGACAGCCGCCGGCGGCGTCCTGCTTGACGGTCTGCGAGAACTGCGAGCAGCCGCCCAGCGAGGTGTAGTTGCCGGTCTTCGGGTTCATCAATGCGCCGGTCGGCGTCGGCGACGAGGCGCCTGGGGTGATGTAGCCGCCCATGTACTGGGTGTTCTGCAGGTAGCCCCACGGACGGATGTCGCCGTGGCCGATCCACGCGCGATCCTTGCGGTCCGAGGCTGCCAGCGAGTCGGACTGCTTGTACTCGAGGTTGAACACCACGTTGTACTTGTTGTCGTCCAGGTTGCCCTTGCCGACGGTGACGGCCAGGTTGTTCTGGTTCATGTCGCTGTAGCGCGAGGTGCCGGTGTCGGCCTTGATGGTCACGCCTTCAAAGTCTTTGCGCAGGATGATGTTGACCACGCCGGCGATGGCGTCGGCGCCGTAGGTCGACGAGGCGCCATCCTTCAGCACTTCGATACGCTCGACGATTTGCATCGGGATGTTGGACAGGTCGGTGAAGCTCTTCTGGCCGTCATCGGCGCGCGCGAACGGCGCCATGCGGCGGCCGTTCAGCAGCACCAGAGTCGAGGTCGCGCCCAGGCCGCGCAGCGAGATCGCGGTCGAACCAGCAGCGAAGCCGCTGCCGAAACCGGTCGGCAGCGAACCGGCGCCGTCCACGGTCAGGGTCTGCAGGAACTCAGCCACGGTGGTTTTGCCGGACTTCATCAGTTCGTCGCGGGTGATCATTTGCACTGGCGAGGCGGTCTCGGCGGAAGCGCGCTTAATGCTCGAACCGGTGATTTCTACGCGCTGAATGGTGCCGGTTGGTTCGGCGTTTTGTGCGAAGGCTGGCATGGCCAGTGCTGCTGCTACCGAGCCTGAGAACATCAGGCGCACGGAGCGGGATAAAACGGTTTCCATCATCATTACAAAAACTCCAAGAAAAAAGCGTTCAGGCTGGCGGCGGAAATGGGGGAAACCGCCGACAAGTCTTATCTTTCCGAAATGTCTACAAATAAAGTATTTTCAGGAAGGGGCGCATCAGACCACCGCAAGAACTTGCTTGTCAAACAAAATTGAAATTTTTGACGCGAAAAAACAACGTTTTGTGTAAAAAAGTCACTGGTTTTTGTAAAGACATATTGCGCTGCAAAGCAAGGCGTGCTGCGGCCCAGCGCGCAAGAATGCTGCGTTGCGTCATAGAATCACCTTGACTGCACCAAAGTAGGGCGTTTTGTGGCATTCCTGCCAAGCAAAAAGTGCTGTATTGTGAAGGCCACTTTTTGCGGCTTGAGGACGGTTATGCAGTGCTTACAATTTGCCGCAGCCGCGACCTTGGTTCTGGTCGCGTCGGTGTGTTCTGCGGCAGCGCCGGTGAAGACCTTGCGCTACATCTTGCCGGCCGCCGAGGCCAGTTTCGATCCGGCGCTGGGGCGGGATTACTACACCGGCCATATCACCGAGGCGATTTTCGAAACGCTCTACACCTACGATTACCTGGCCCGTCCGGTGCAGCTGGCGCCGCAGACGGCGGCGGCCTTGCCGGAAGTGTCGGCCGACGGCAAAACCTACTTGATCCGCTTGAAGAAGGGCACGTATTTCACGCCCGATCCGGCGTTTGGCGGCAAGCCGCGCGAGCTGACCGTGGCCGATTACGTCTACTCGTGGAAGCGGCTGTTCGATCCGCGCCTGGCCTCGCCGAATGCGTGGCTGCTGGAGGGCAAGGTAGTCGGGCTGGATGCACTGGCCGCACAGGCGCAGAAAAGCGGCCGTTTCGACTACGACGCGCCGGTGGCCGGACTGGAAATCCTCGATCCATACACGCTGCGGATACATCTCACGCACACCGATTTCAATCTCGGCATGATCCTCGCCTACGAGCCGCTGTCAGCCGTTGCGCGCGAGGTGGTGCAGAAGTACGGCGACAGCAAGGGCGAGGTGGCCGGCCATCCAGTCGGTACCGGCGTCTACAAGCTCGGTGAATGGATACGCGGCAGCCGCATCGTGCTGGAAGAGAACACCGGCCATCGGCCGCAGGTGTGGGATTTCCAGCCGAGCGCCGAGGGTGACGAGCGCATCGTCCAGCAGATGAAGGGCAAGAAGATTCCGCAGATCGGCCGCATCGAGATTAGCGTACAGGTGGAAGACCAGTCGCGCTGGCTGTCCTTCATCAGCGGCGGCGCGGACGTGTTCTGGCTGGAAGGCGCATTGGCGCCGAAAGCGCTGGCAGATGGCAAGTTAAAGCCGGAGTTGGCGCAACGCGGCGTACAGCTTTCGCGCATCGTCGATCCTGAGCTCAGCTATTACTACTGGAATATGCAAGACCCGGTGGTCGGTGGCTTCAGCAAGGAGAAGGTCGCCTTGCGCCGCGCCATCGCCATGGCGCATGACGTCGATGAAGAAATCAAGCTGGTGCTGAACGGCGAGGCGCAGCGCTTGCATTTTCCGATTCCATCCGGCGTGGCGGGTCACGATCCGAACTACCAGCCGCTGCTGCGCTACGATCCGGTGCTGGCCAATCAACTGCTGGATCGCTACGGCTACAAGAAAGGCGCCGATGGCTGGCGCACCCAGCCGGACGGCAAACCGCTCGTCATCACCTACACCTCGCGCAACGAAGCCAATGGCGTCTTGATGGCCGAGCTGTGGCGCAAGACTTACAACCGGCTCGGCATCCGCATGGATAACCAGCGCATGATTTTCAGCGATATCCAGAAGGCCGAGATGCTGTGCAAGGTGCAGTCGCGCACCTATCAATGGCTGGCCGACTACCCGGACGGCGACAATTTCATGCAGCTGTTCTACGGCGGGAACATCGGCCAGAACAACAACGGCTGCTATCAGGACGCGCAGTACGACGCGTGGTTCGAAGCCAGCCACCGCATGCCGCCGGGGCCGCAGCGCGACGCGCTGTACCGCAAGATGGCGCGCCAACTGGAAGTGCAGGCAGCGGTGATGCCGGCCTTCTCGCGCTACCGGAATATGCTGGCGCAGCCGACGGTGCTGGGGTATAAAAAGCATCCCATCCTGCATCAGGAATGGAAGTACATCGACATCAAGGATTAAGAGATGCTGGCTTACATAGTGCGCCGCTTGTGGCAGATGCTGCCGACCATGCTGGGCGTGGTGGTATTGGTGTTCGTGCTGTTTAACTGGGTGGGCGGCGACCCGGCCTACATCCTCGCCGGCAAGATGGCGAATGCCGACAGTATCGCCAACATACGCCGCCAGTTGGGCGTGGATCAGCCGTTTTACGTGCAGCTGTGGATTTTCATCAGGCAGATTGCGACGTTTGATTTTGGCTTGAGCTGGGCGACCAGCGAGCCCGTATCCAACATCATCGCCACGCGGCTGGGGCCGTCGCTGACGGTGCTGATTCCGCTGACTGTGCTGGAGACTTTGATCGGCATTGCGCTGGCGCTGGTGATCGCGTTTGTACGCGGCTCGCTGACGGATCGCGCGGTGATGATTGCGTGCACGGTGGGGATGTCGGTCAGCATTCTGGTGTATATCATCGTGTTCCAGTATGGGCTGGCTTACAAGCTGGGCTTGTTCCCGGTGCAGGGCTGGGATGGGCTGCGCTATGCGGTGCTGCCGATTTTGATCGGGCTGGCGGTGTCGATAGCGCCGACCTTGCGCTTGTTCCGCAGCTTTGTGCTCGATGAAGTGGGGCAGGATTATGTACGCACGGCGCGCGCGAAAGGCGTGAGCGAACGGCGCGTGATGTGGGTGCATGTGCTGCGCAATGCGGCGATTCCGATTTTGACTTATGTGATGTCCAATCTGCCGGCGCTGTTGATCGGTGCGTTTTTGCTGGAGCGGTTCTTTGGCATTCCGGGCATTGGGCGCGAGGTGATCTTGGCGGTGGAGCGTAGCGATTTTCCGGTGATTAAAGCGATCACGGTGTACGTGGCGGCGGCGACCATGGTGTTCAATCTGTTGACGGACTTGCTGTATCAAGCCGTTGATCCTCGGGTGAAGTTGTCATGATGGTGCATGGCGCTTGGCGGCGTTTGCGAGAGGATCGTGTGGCGATGGTGTCGCTCGCCGTGGTGGTGGCGTTTCTGCTGATGGTGGTGCTGTCTGCCAGCGGCTTGATCGTCGCGGATTGGGAAGAGGAAGTCGGCGTGAATTACGCGCCGCCGAGTTTTGTTGGCGGCACGGCGGCAGTTTCTGCACCGGCCGCGCAGCAGCAACAGGCCTTGCCGGAAAATCCGTTCGATCCAATTGCTGACGATATCCGCGCACTGCGTGCAGGCAGCGTCGAGATGTATGGCGTGGTCGATCCGCTTGCTGACGATTTGGCGCAGTTGCGGGCAGCAGGTGAGGGCGCTGCGGCGGGCGCTGTGGCGCGGCGCGCGACCTTGCCGTTTGGCGGCGACAAGTGGGGCCATGACATCATCAAGAAAACCATCAAGGGCGGCGAAACGTCCATCGTGGTTGGGCTGGTGGCTGCTGTTTTGGCGGTCGGCCTTGGCACCTTGTTCGGCGCGATGTCCGGTTATTGCGGCGGCGTGGTCGACGATTTCTTCAATTGGTTTTACAGCATCTTCACGGCGATCCCTTCGGTGCTGATGATCCTCGCGGTGGCGGCGGTGTTGCAGCAGAAGGGTGTGCTGACCATCGTGCTGATTCTCGGATTGACCGGCTGGACTGGGCCGTATCGTTTGATCCGCGCCGAATACATCAAGCACAAGGCGCGCGAGTACGTGCTGGCGGCAGACGCTATCGGTGCTTCGCACTGGCGCAAAATGTTTGGCCACATCTTCCCGAATGTGAGCCATGTGGCGCTGGTGCAGATGTCGATCCTGGTGGTGGGCTTCATCAAGGCCGAGGTGATTTTGAGCTTCCTTGGTTTTGGCGTGCCGGTCGGCGTGGTGTCGTGGGGCAGCATGCTCAACGAGGCGCAGAACGAATTGATCCTCGGCCGCTGGTGGCAGCTGACCGCTGCCGCGATTGCCATGGCGCTGCTGGTGACGGCGTTCTCGCTGTTCACCGACGCGCTGCGCGACGCTCTTGATCCAAAGGTGAAAGCATGACGCTGCTCGATGTCCGCAATCTGCGGATTGATTTTCGCGTGGACCGCAAGAGTACGGCGCCCGCGGTGAAGGGCGTTAGTTTCAGTGTGCCGCGCAATGCCACGGTGGCGCTGGTGGGCGAGTCCGGTAGTGGCAAGTCGGTCAGCGCGTTGGCGGTGATGGGCTTGCTTGATCAGGCGGCGCTCATCGGCGAAGGCAGCTGTATTGAGTTTGACGGCCGCGATTTGCTGGCGCTGGACGGCAAGCAGCGGCGCGCCATGTGCGGCAAGGATATGGCGATGATTTTTCAGGAACCGATGTCTTCGCTGAATCCGGTGTTCACGGTCGGTGCGCAAATTGCCGAGGTGCTGCGGCAGCACATGAAGATGGGCAGCGCGCAGGCGCGCTGCCGCACGCTGGAGTTGCTGGAGGAGGTGGGTATTCCTGAGCCTGCCGTCAGGATCAATGCGTATCCGAGCGAGCTGTCGGGCGGCCAGCAGCAGCGCGTGATGATTGCGATGGCGATTGCCTGCGAGCCGAAGCTGCTGATTGCGGATGAGCCGACCACGGCGCTCGATGTCACCATCCAGAAGCAGATCATGGAGCTGATTGCGCGCTTGCAGAAGCGGCATGCGATGTCGGTGCTGTTCATTACGCACGACTTGGGGCTGGTGGCGGAGATTGCGGATCAGGTGGTGGTGATGCGCCACGGCGAGGTGCGCGAGGCGGGCGAGGCCAAGCAGGTGCTGACGGAACCGGCGGATGCGTACACGCGGGCGTTGCTGCATTGCCGGCCGAAGCTGGATGAGCGGCCGCACCGGCTGCCGGTCATCGCCGATTTCCTCGGCCCCACCGCCGTCGTTCCGGCGCAAGCCGGAACCCATACGCCGCGGAGTGCGACGCTCAGCATGGATTCCGGCGTTCGCCGGAATGACGGCGGCGATGGCGGCGATGGCGGCGACGGTGGGACGCCGTTGCTGGAAGTGCGTAACCTGAGCAAAGTCTTCTCGCAACGCCAAGGCTGGTTCGGCAAGCGCGAGTTCCACGCAGTGAAAGACGTCTCCTTCACCCTCGCGCGCGGCAGGACGCTCGGCGTGGTCGGCGAATCTGGCTCCGGCAAGACCACCGTCGGCCTGACCCTGCTGCGCCTGCACCAAGCCAGCGGCGGCAGCGTCCTGTTTGACGGCCGCGACCTGCTCAGCATGTCCGCGCGCGAATTCCAGGCCTACAAGCGCCGCATCCAGATCGTGTTCCAGAATCCTTACGCCTCGCTCAACCCGCGCTTCACGGTCGGCGACATCCTGCTGGAACCGATGCGCATCCACCGCATCGGCGCCGGCGACCGCGAGCGCAAAGCCATCGCCCTCAATCTGCTGGACAAAGTCGGCCTGCCGGCCACCGCCTATCAGCGCTACCCGCACGAATTCTCCGGCGGCCAGCGGCAGCGCATCGCCATCGCCCGCTGCCTGACCATGCAGCCGGAAATTCTGGTCTGCGATGAGTCGGTTTCCGCACTCGATGTCTCGGTACAAGCGCAGGTGCTCAACCTTTTGCAAGATTTACAGGACGAGCTCGGCCTGTCATACATCTTTATTTCGCACGACCTGTCGGTGGTGAAATACATGGCCGACCAAGTCATGGTGATGCAGCACGGCGCCGTCGTCGAACTGGCCGATGCCGACACGTTGTACCGTAACCCGCAGCAGGCCTACACCCGTGCCTTGCTGGCTGCTATCCCGCAAAGCGGTTAAGCGATTTTTAAGTTAAGATATCTGAATGGCGAATTTAATCCTCCTGTTACAAGAATACGGTGTCCTGATCGTGTTTGCGATCGTGCTGATCGAGCAGATCGGCATGCCGATTCCTGCCTATCCGATCCTGATCGTGGCCGGCGCCATGTCGGTTGACGGCGACACCCACTGGAGCGCCGTGCTGGCCGTCGCCATGCTGGCTTGCCTGATTAGCGACAGCTTCTGGTTCCGCGCCGGCCGCTTCTACGGCAAGCGCATCCTCAAGCTGCTGTGCAAAATTTCGCTGTCGCCCGATTACTGCGTCAGCCAGACCGAAGACAACTTCAACCGCTGGGGCCCGAAAGCCCTGATTGTCGCCAAGTTCATTCCCGGCTTCAACGTCATCGCGCCGCCGCTGGCCGGCGCCATGGGCACGCCGCGCGGTGTATTCCTTGGCTATGCCGTGCTGGGTAGCTCGCTGTGGGCCGGCACCGGAATTGCCATCGGCGCTTTCTTCCACACCAGTGTGGACCAGTTGCTCGATATCCTGAGCACCATGGGCACTACTGCGCTGGTGGTGTTGGCCGTGCTGCTAGGTCTGTTCGTGGCGTTTAAATATGTGGAGCGCAAGCGCTTCCGCCAGTCGGTGGACATCGAGCGCATCACCGTCGATGATCTGAAAAATATGCTGGAGCAGGGCAAGGAGCCGATTCTGGTGGATGCCCGCAGCGCCACCGCGCAAATGCTGGATCCGGCCGTGCCGGGCGCGCTGCTGTTCAATGGCGGCGAACCGAGCGTGGATATCATTGCGCTGGACAAGGGGCGCCATATCATCGTGTATTGCAGCTGCCCGAATGACGTCACGGCCGCCCACGTGGCCAAGGCGCTGGTTGGTCAAGGCTACCACCGGGCGCGGCCGCTGCACGGCGGGCTGGAGGCGTGGAACGCTGCGTTCCGCGCCAACGGCGATACCGTGCGCGAAGACAATACAGCCTCTGCCTGAGTAAAACGCCGCTGCTTGCGGCGTTTTTAAAAGCTAAATATGGAATCGTTTCCATTATTTTTGCTGGTAGTCATACTACGGACAAAAAATCGCGGATTACAAACTTGTGTAGCAAAACTGTACTAAAACTACAAACACCGCTTGCCTGCCGCAGGCAAAATACCTTAAGCTTAGGCCTCAACTAATTTCGACCCATCATGACAGCTCAGTCCGTACAAACGCCTCCCTCCCTGACCACTGCTTTCCCTGGTGGCCCGCGTCTGCTGGCGGACATCGGCGGCACCAACGCGCGCTTTGCGCTGGAAACCGCCCCGGGCAAGATTGAAGCGATCGAAGTGCTGGCGTGCGCCGCTTACCCGACCTTGGCCGCCGCCCTGGTTGCGTATCTGGCCTCGCCGACCGTCGCTCAGGCCGGCGTTACCGGTATTCGGAATGGCGCGATTGCAATTGCCAATCCGGTTACCGGCGACATGGTGCGCATGACCAACCACCACTGGGCATTCTCGATCGAGGCGCTGCGCCGCGAAGTCAACTTCGACACCTTGGTAGTCGTGAACGACTTCACCGCGCTGGCCAGCTCGCTGCCGCAGCTGTCGGCAGCGCAAAAACACCAGGTCGGCGGCGGCGTCGGCGTGCCGGGTACTCCGCTGGGCCTGATCGGCGCCGGCACCGGCCTCGGCGTCTCCGGCCTGATCCCCGGCAAGGATGGCTGGACTGCGCTGCTGAGCGAAGGCGGCCACGTGACCTTCTCGCCAGCCAACCCGACCGAAGTGGCGATCCTGCAATTTGCATGGAAAGAATTCGAACACGTGTCGGCCGAACGCCTGATGTCCGGCGCCGGCATCGAACTGATCTACCGCGCGCTGGCCGACCATGGCAAGCTGCCGGCGGAAAAACTGACGGCGGCGGAAATCTCGCGCCGCGCACTGACCGGCGAATGCCCGCTGTGCGACGAAGTGATCGAGGCCTTCTGCTGCATGCTGGGCACCATTGCCGGCAACATCGCCGTGACCCTGGGTGCGCAGGGCGGCATCTACATCGGCGGCGGCATCGTGCCGAAACTGGGTGAGCGCTTCGACCGTTCCGGCTTCCGTGCCCGCTTTGAAGCCAAGGGCCGTTTCAATAAATACCTGTCGGCGGTACCGACCTGGGTGATCACCGCCGAGTACCCGGCTTTCGTTGGCGTTTCGGCAATCTTGTCGGATCGTCTTGCCGCCGCGTAAGCTCAGTTACATTTCAATGACGTCGAAATGCGCGTTTTGTAGTTTTATCAGGTACAATTCGCCGTGTTGGATGAAACGTCTGGCTTCCTGCCCACGTTTCACGTAGAAAGCAACGGTCTCGGCCGTTGCTGGCATGTCCCTCTCTCCCGCCAGGTGCGCATAGGCCTTGGCGTCGGAAAAGCAGCTTCAGCGAGTAACTCCCACCAGCCTCTCTGAATGTGATTGATTTCTTTCGATTTTGCTTATGGATAATCTTGAGGCTAAAAAAGTCCTCGAAACCGCCTTGCTATGCGCTCGTGAGCCGTTATCGATCCACAGTCTGAAAAAACTGTTTGTCGAACTGGACGACCAAGACCGGCCGCGCGGCCCCGGCGTAGGCGCCGATACGATCAAGGAATTGTTGGAAGAATTGCGGCTCGACTGGGCCGGCAAGGGTGTTGAAGTGATTAGCCTGTCGACCGGCTGGCGCTTTCAAAGCCGTCCCGAGATGAAGCTGTATCTCGACCGGCTGAACCCGGAAAAGCCGCCCAAGTATTCGCGGGCAACGCTGGAAACGCTGGCCATCATCGCCTATCGCCAGCCGGTCACCCGTGGCGATATTGAAGAGATACGCGGCGTAGCCGTCAACTCGCAGACGATCAAGATGCTGGAAGATCGTGGCTGGGTGGACGCCGTCGGTTATCGCGACGTCGTCGGCCGCCCGGCTTTGCTGGGCACCACCAAGCAGTTTTTGGATGATTTGGGCTTGAATTCGCTGTCCCAGCTGCCGCCGTTGCAGCAAATCAGTGATGGTCAGAACGCCATGGAAACCCTGGAAGCGGCTCTGCAAGAGAACTTTGAAAAGGCGGCGCAAGAGAGCGCTGAGCAAGAAACCGGCCCCGCGCCAGATTTAACGGTTGACGCTGAGCACAACCAAGAAACGAATAATGAACAAACCTAATACCCCTGAGACAGTCTCCGACGCAGCTGAAGTTGTTGCCAAGCCTAAGCGCCGCACCAAAGCCCAGATCGAAGCGGATAACGCGGCGATTGCCGCAGGCGACGCGCCTGCCGCCAAGCCGAAACGCAAGACCAAGGCCGCCGAGGCTGATGTAGCCGCTGCCGACGCACCGGCGCCAGTGAAAAAGCCACGCGCCAAGAAGGCTGATGCCGCCGAGGCAGTTGCTCCAGCCGCTGAAGGCGAAGCGCCTGTTGCCAAGAAGCCGCGCGCCAGGAAAGCTGCTGCGCCTGCTGCTGAGTCTGTCGTTGCCGAAGCACCTGCCGCTGCGCCTGCGCCGGCCGCCGCTGCACCGGTGGAAGGTGGTGAGCGCGCCGAGCGCCAGCAGCGTCCACGCGGCCCGCGCCAGATGCGCGAGCAGCGCGCACTGCGTGAGGCATCGATGCCGCGTCCAGAGCCTGTGGTAGCCGCTGAAGGCGCCGCTGCGCCCGCGGAAGAGGGCACGCCGGTAGCGCGCGAGAACAAGCCGCGCCACGAGCAGCGCAATAACAATCAGCGCAATGGCAAGAACAACAAGAAGGGCAAGCAGCGCGGCGGTCAAAACGCCGGCGGCGCGAAAGGCAATGATGCCGACGCAGCCTTCTCTTACGTCACTTCTGATGCGTTCGACAGCGACGATCACAAGGGCCGCCAACCAGCCAAGCCGGTGCGCCGCGACCTGACTTCGGACGACGATGCGCCAAAACTGCACAAAGTGCTGGCCGAAGCCGGTCTCGGCTCGCGCCGCGACATGGAAGAACTGATCGTATCGGGCCGCGTGTCGGTCAACGGCGAGCCGGCCCACATCGGCCAGCGCATTCTGCCGACCGATGCGGTGCGTATCAACGGCAAGCTGATCCAGCGCCGCGTGAGCAAGAAGCCGCCGCGCGTGCTGATCTATCACAAGCCGGCCGGCGAGATCGTTTCGATGGACGACCCGGATGGCCGTCCATCGGTATTCGACCGCCTGCCGACCATGAAGGCCGGCAAATGGTTGGCTGTGGGCCGTCTCGACTTCAACACCGAAGGCCTGCTGTTGTTCACCACCTCCGGCGATCTGGCTAACCGCCTGATGCACCCGCGCTACGGCATCGACCGTGAATACGCGGTGCGCACGCTGGGCGTGCTGGAAGAGGGCATGCGCCAGAAACTGCTGGCCGGCGTTGAGCTGGAAGACGGCGTCGCGCAGTTCTCGAAAATTGCCGACGGTGGCGGCGAAGGCATCAACAAGTGGTACCGCGTAATCATCGGCGAAGGCCGTAACCGCGAGGTGCGCCGCATGTTCGAAGCGATTGGCTTGACCGTGTCGCGCCTGATCCGTACCCGCTACGGCGCCATGACCCTGCCAAGCAGCCTGAAACGCGGCCGCTGGGAAGAGATGGAAGAGAACGCAGTGCGCGGCCTGATGGCTGCCTACAGCATCGAGAAAAAAGGTGGCGACGGCGCCAAGCCGGCCGCCAAGCCGCAGCAGCAAGCGAAACCAGCCCAGAACAAAGGGCCGGAAAAGCGCGGCCGCAACGGCAACCGCGATCAGCACGCCGAGCGTGCCGACCGTCGCGACGATCGTGATTTCTACGATGACGACGAGGACGATGAAAACGAGCCTAACTTCAACCGCGCCGATCTGAGCAACGCTAACGCGCTGCCGTTCGCCAAGCCGGCCCGTAACGGCGGTGGCCGTGGCCAGGGTGGTTTCGGTGGTGGCAACGGCGGTGGCAATGGCAACCGTGGCGGCAAGGGCCGTCAAGGCGGTGGCCAGGGCCAAACGTCGAGCCGTCCGGGTGGTCGTCCGCAGGGCATTGGTGCTTACGCTGGCGGCCGTCCGCTGGGTGAGGCGCCGGGCCCGCGTCCGCAAGGCCAGGGTAACCGTGGGCAGAGCCAAGGCCAGGGGCGCGGCCAGCAGGCCAAGGGCCCGAGCCGCGGCCCACGCCAGCCGGATCCGCTGCAAACCACCTTCGGTTTTGGCGCCGCCAGCGGCGCGCCGCGCCGTGGACAGCAGTCTCGCGGCAGTGCTACCGGCCATGATATGCCACGCCGCCGTAAGGGTTAAGCGGTGTGGCGGGGTACTAAGGATGCGTAGCCGTTGACGCCTCGCCTCGCACCCTGACAAGCACCCCGAACGAAAGGGTCTGACCCCGTACGGGGTCAGACCCTGAAGCAAACGGTGTGCGGGTTGGGTTGGTGCCTTCAGGTGTCTTTTGACCTTGTTGTAAGCCTGTCATGCCGCCCGTGCGGCATTGCAGCGCAGATCATATAAGGTTATAATATCTAGCCTAGTAAAAGTTCCAAGTGCACTGAAACACCGGGAACTCTTCATCTGGCTAGGTGTTTTAAGAAGATGGGCAGATGCCCATTTTTTTTTTTGTTGAACCGTTTTAACAGGCTTGTTTTATGCCGCGCATAAACAGGTCTTGAACTGGAGAATTTTCTTGCAGCTGCCGGAATTAATTGAAAAGACCGTCGCCGGTCTGGGCTATGAGCTGGTTGATGTCGAACGGGCCGAGCGTGGACTGCTGCGCGTGTTTATCGATTTCAGCGCAGAAGATGCCGAAGAAAAAGGTCCGATTACCGTAGAAGATTGCGCCACGGTCAGCCACCAGCTGTCGCACGTGCTGACGGTCGAGAACATTCCTTACGAACGTCTCGAAATCTCGTCGCCGGGCCTGGACCGTCCGCTGCGCAAGCTGTCGGATTTTGCACGTTTTGCCGGTTGCGAAGTAGTCATTAAACTGCGCGCAGCCATGCCGGGTACGAACAACCGGAAATCGTTCACGGGCGTCCTGCTGGAGCCCGAGGGCGAAAATTTGTCGTTGGAATTTGAAAGCAATGAAGGTCCGGCGCAGTTGGATTTCACACTCGCCGATGTGGATAAGGCACGCTTGGTGCCACAGGTGGATTTTAAGGGACGCAAAGCATGAGTCGCGAAGTTTTGTTATTGGTAGACGCGCTGGCGCGTGAGAAGAACGTCGATAAAGATGTCGTTTTCGGCGCACTGGAGTTCGCGTTGGCGCAAGCCACGAAGAAACGTTATGAGGGTGAAGTAGACATCCGCGTTTCGATCGACCGCGAGTCGGGTGAGTTCGAATCCTTCCGTCGCTGGCACGTGGTGCCTGACGAAGCAGGCCTGCAATTGCCGGACCAAGAAATCCTGCACTTCGAAGCGAAAGAACAAATCGCTGACATCGAAGTGGACGACCACATCGAAGAGCCGATCGAGTCCGTGGAATTCGGCCGCCGCTTCGCGCAAGACACCAAGCAAGTGGTGCTGCAGCGCGTGCGCGATGCTGAACGCGAGCAAATCCTGGCTGACTTCCTGGAACGCGGCGATTCGCTGGTTACCGGCACCATCAAGCGCATGGAACGCGGCGACGCCATCGTTGAGTCGGGCAAGATCGAAGCCCGCCTGCCACGCGACCAGATGATCCCGAAAGAGAATCTGCGTATCGGCGACCGCGTCCGTGCTTACATCCTGCGCGTGGACCGCAATATGCGCGGCCCGCAAGTGATCCTGTCGCGCACCGCGCCAGAGTTCATCATGAAGCTGTTCGAACTGGAAGTGCCGGAAATCGAGCAAGGCATGCTGGAAATTAAATCGGCCGCCCGCGACGCCGGCGTACGCGCCAAGATCGCCGTCTACACCGCCGACAAGCGTATCGATCCTATCGGTACCTGCGTGGGTATGCGCGGTTCGCGCGTGCAAGCTGTTACCGGCGAGCTGGGCGGCGAGCGCGTGGACATCGTGCTGTGGTCGGAAGATCCGGCCCAGTTCGTGATCGGCGCACTGGCGCCGGCCAACGTGTCCTCGATCGTCGTCGACGAAGAGAAGCACGCGATGGACGTGGTGGTGGACGAAGAGAACCTGGCCATCGCCATCGGCCGCTCCGGCCAGAACGTACGCCTGGCTTCCGACCTGACCGGCTGGAAGATCAACATCATGACGGCCGAGGAATCGGCCGACAAGGCAGCCCAGGAAACCGCCGCGATCCGCGCGCTGTTCATGGAAAAACTGGACGTCGACCAGGAAGTGGCCGACATCCTGGTGGAAGAAGGCTTTGCCAGCCTGGAAGAAATCGCTTACGTGCCGATCTCCGAGATGCTGGAAATCGAATCGTTTGACGAAGATACCGTCAACGAACTGCGCACCCGCGCCCGTGACGCCCTGGTCACCGAAGCCATCGCTTCGGAAGAAGGCCTGGAAGGCATGGACGAGGCGCTGGTCGGTCTGGAAGGCATGGACCGCATCACCGCCGGCAAGCTGGGCCTGGCTGGTATCAAAACAGTAGAAGCTTTTGCTGCACTGGCATACGACGAATTCGGCGCCATCCTGGCCCTGTCGTCCGACCGCGCACGTGCACTGATTACGAGTGAATTTGAAGATGTGACCGACGATGAGATGAAGTTGGTTGACGCGAAATATGACGACCGCGCCAAAGGCTTGCAAGCCAAGGCCTGGAGTCTGGCTGAATCCGCAAAGGCTTAATTTGAGTATCTTTATCATCTCCGCGACACATAGAAAAGAGGACTGAATGGCGAGTAACAACGTAGCCCAATTTGCCACCGAACTGAAGATGCCTGCAGATTTGCTGCTGACGCAGCTGCGTTCTGCCGGCGTCGAGAAAAGTTCGGCGTCAGATCCATTGTCGAAAGAGGATAAGGATAAGCTGCTCGACCACCTGCGCCGCACCCACGGCGCTGGTGCTGAAGAGAAGAAGAAAATTACGCTGACGCGCAAGGAAACCACCGAGATCAAGCAGGCCGACGCCAATGGCAAGGCCCGCACCATCCAGGTCGCCGTCAAGAAAACGCGTACCTTCGTGCAGCGCGACGAACCGCTGACCACCACGCCTGCCGCCCCGGCAGCGCCGGTGATCGACGCGGCTGAAGTCGCTCGCCGCGAGGAAGAAGCCCGCAAACAAGCGGAACTGATCGCACGTCAGGAAGCGGAACTGCGCGAGAAGCAGGAGCGCCTGGCCAAGCTGGAAGCCGACAAGGCCGCCCAGGCCAAGGCCACCGCTGAAGCTGAAGCCGCCGCCAAGAAGGAAGCTGAAGAAGAAGCGAAGAAAGCTGCTGCCGCCAAGGCCGCTGCTGCCGCTGCGCCTGCTACTTCGGCTGCGCCTGCTGCGGACACCGCTGCTGAAGACGCGAAGAAAAAAGCTGCTGCTGAAGAAGCCAAGAAGAAGGCCGCTGCCGCTGCCAAGGAAGCCGCTGAACAAGCTGCTGCCACCGAGCGCGCACGCCAGGCCGTGGCCGACGAAGTCGCGCAGATCAAGGCCATGATGAATGCGCCACGCCGCGCCATCAAAGCGCCTGAGCCTGCGCCTGCACCGGTCAAGCCTAAGGTTGCCGAAGGCACGCTGCACAAGCCAGCTACCGCTGCCAACGCAGCCAAGGCCGGTGACAAGAAAGATGACAAGAAGCCAGCCGCCGGCGGCGCAGACAAGAAGTCGATCAAGTCGGCCAACGTCTCGTCGACCTGGCAGGATGACGCCAAGAAGCGCGGCGCGCCGGGCGGTGGCAAAGGCCGTGGCGGCAACGCCGGCGCTGGCGCAAGCACCGGCCGCGACAGCTGGCGCGGTGGCAAGGGCGGTCGTCGCCATCAGCAATCGGAAGAGCGTGAAAGCAACTTCCAGGCGCCGACCGAAGCCATCGTCAAGGACGTGCACGTTCCTGAAACCATCACTGTTGCTGAACTGGCGCACAAGATGTCCGTCAAGGCATCCGAGGTGATCAAGCAGCTCATGAAGCTGGGCCAGATGTGCACCATCAACCAGGTGCTGGACCAGGAAACCGCCATGATCGTGGTGGAAGAAATGGGCCACAAGGCGTTCGCTGCCGAGATCGACGATCCAGAAGCCATTCTGGCCGACCAGGGCGAGCACGCGCACTTCGAGTCGCTGCCGCGCGCGCCGGTGGTTACCGTCATGGGCCACGTTGACCACGGTAAAACCTCGCTGCTGGACTACATCCGCCGCGCCAAAGTGGCGTCGGGCGAAGCTGGCGGCATTACCCAGCACATCGGTGCTTACCACGTGGAGACCCCGCGCGGCATCATCACCTTCCTGGATACGCCAGGTCACGAAGCCTTTACGGCAATGCGTGCCCGCGGTGCGAAAGCAACCGACATCGTTATTCTGGTGGTGGCAGCCGACGACGGCGTGATGCCGCAGACCAAAGAAGCTATCGCTCACGCGAAAGCGGCTGGCGTACCTCTGGTGGTGGCGATCAATAAGATCGATAAACCGGGCGGCAACGTGGACCGTGTAACGCAAGAGCTGGTTGCCGAGAGCGTGGTGCCGGAAGAATACGGTGGCGAATCGCCATTCGTGCCGGTATCGGCCAAGACCGGCGAAGGTATCGACAACCTGCTGGAGCAAGTGCTGCTGCAAGCTGAAGTGCTGGAACTGAAAGCACCGGTGGACGCACCGGCACGCGGCCTGGTGGTTGAAGGCCGCCTGGACAAAGGTAAGGGCCCAGTGGCCACCATCCTGGTTCAGTCGGGTACGCTGAAGCGCGGCGACGTGGTGCTGGCAGGTTCGTCCTACGGCCGTGTTCGTGCAATGCTGGACGAAAACGGCAAGCCGATCAACGAAGCCGGTCCATCGATCCCGGTCGAGATTCAAGGCCTGACCGAAGTGCCGCAAGCCGGTGAAGAAGTCATGGTCATGGCGGACGAGCGTAAAGCCCGTGAGATCGGCCTGTTCCGTCAAGGTAAGTTCCGCGACGTGAAACTGGCGAAACAGCAAGCTGCGAAGCTGGAAAACATGTTCGACCAGATGGCCGAAGGCGAAGTGAAGAACCTGCCGCTGATCATCAAGACCGACGTGCAAGGTTCGCAGGAAGCGCTGGTGGGCTCGCTGCAGAAACTGTCGACCTCGGAAGTGCGCGTACAAGTTGTGCACGCCGCAGTCGGTGGCATCACCGAATCGGACGTCAACCTGGCAGTCGCTTCGAAAGCAGTCATCATCGGCTTTAACGCCCGTGCTGATGCACAGGCGCGCAAGTTGGCCGAGTCGAACGGCGTGGACATCCGCTACTACAACATCATCTACGACGCGATCGAAGAGGTGAAAGCAGCACTGTCCGGCATGCTGGCGCCAGAGAAACGCGAAACCGTCACGGGCCAGGTGGAAGTACGTCAGGTTATCCTGGTGTCCAAAGTCGGCGCGATTGCCGGCTGCCTGGTTACCGATGGTGTGGTCAAGCGTACCTCGTCGGTTCGCCTGCTGCGCAACAACATCGTGGTCTGGACTGGCGAGATCGACTCGCTCAAACGCTTCAAGGACGATGCGAAAGAAGTACGCGCCGGTCTGGAGTGCGGCCTGTCGCTGAAGGCTTACAACGACATCCAGGTGGGTGACTCGCTGGAAGTGTTCGAAGTGCAGGAAATCGCGCGTACCCTGTAATTCACGGGTAGCAAAGCAGTATCTGGTAAAGTGGACGGGCCTTCCCGTCCACTTGCCGTTTATGGAATCATCATGGCAAAACATAGCAAAAACATCCCACAGCGCGGCCAGCGCGTGGCCGATCAGATCCAGAAAGACCTGTCCGAACTGATCGCCTTTGAACTGAAAGATCCGCGCGTCGGCATGATCACGCTGGCTGAAGTGCAGCTGACCCCGGACTACGCCCACGCCAAAATCTACTTCACCATGCTGAAGGACGATGCGGAAAGCGTGAAGAATACGCTGGCTGGCCTGCAAGCGGCGGCTGGCTACCTGCGCAACCAGCTGGGCAAGCGCCTGCACATTCACACGCTGCCGCAGCTGCACTTCGTGCACGACACCTCGGCGGCGCGCGGCATGGCGATGTCGGCACTGATCGACCAGGCCAATAGCACCCGCTCGCTCGACGACGGCCAGGAAGAAGACGGCCAGGCGTAATGAATCAAGCTCGTACCAAGCGCGTCCGCGATCTGGTGGACGGCGTGCTGTTGCTCGACAAGCCGGTCGGCTTTTCGAGCAATGACGCACTGATCAAGGCCAAGCGCGTGCTGAACGCCAAGAAGGCCGGCCACACCGGCACCCTCGACCCGTTCGCCACCGGCTTGCTGCCGCTGTGCTTTGGCGAGGCCACCAAGTTCTCGCAGGACTTGCTGGAAGCCGACAAGACTTACGAAACCATCGTCCACCTCGGCCAGACCACCGATACCGGCGACACCGAGGGCGAAGTGGTGGATACGCGCGAAGTCAACGTCACGCTGGAGCAGATCCACGTCGTGCTGGAGAAATTCCGCGGTCCGATCGCACAAGTGCCGCCGATGTATTCGGCCCTGAAGCGCGATGGTAAGCCGCTGTACGAATACGCGCGTGCCGGCATCACGCTGGAACGCGAAGCGCGCAACGTCATCATCCACCAGTTGGAATTGATTTCGTATGAAGCGCCGTTCCTGAAGCTGTCGGTCACCTGCAGCAAGGGCACCTACATCCGCGTGCTGGGCCAGGACATCGGCGAAGCGCTCGGTTGCGGCGCGCACCTGAACGCACTGCGCCGCACCCAAGTCGGCGCGCTGACCAGCGAGCACATGATTACGCTGGACGCGCTGGTGGCGCACGAAGCGCCGCTGTCGCTGCTGTCGCCGGTCGATGCTTTGCTGTCCAGCTTCCCGGCAGTGCAGCTGAATGCCGAGCTGGCAAAGCGCTTCCTGAACGGCCAGCGCCTGCCATTGGGCAAGGAGCCAACCATCACCGTGCCGCAGGAGCAGGGCAGGGTGCGCGTGTATCTCGACGACAAATTGCTGGGCACCGCCATCCTTGGCGAATACAGCATTCTGGCGCCCGAACGTTTAATCGCATTTAGCCAGCAATAAAGCGATAGAGTTGCATCGCAACATGCTATACTAGAGGGCTTCGTGTACCTCGAAGGTACTCACTCGCAGTTTTTCCGCACATATACAACCATGTCTAATACTAAACGCGCAATTCGCAATATTGCAATCATCGCCCACGTTGACCACGGTAAAACCACCCTGGTTGACCAACTGCTGCGCCAGTCCGGCACCTTCCGCGAAAACCAAGCGGTTGATACCCGCGTGATGGACTCGAACGACCTCGAAAAAGAGCGCGGCATTACGATTCTGTCGAAGAATTGCGCAGTTGAGTACGAAGGCACCCACATCAACATCGTTGACACCCCAGGCCACGCCGACTTCGGCGGCGAAGTGGAACGTGTTCTGTCGATGGTGGACTCGGTTCTGCTGCTGGTGGATGCCCAAGAAGGGCCGATGCCACAGACCCGTTTCGTGACCCGTAAAGCACTGGCCCTGGGCCTGAAGCCTATCGTGGTGGTGAACAAGATCGACCGTCCAGGCGCACGCGCTGACTGGGCCATCAACCAGACCTTCGAACTGTTCGACAAACTGGGCGCAACCGACGAGCAGCTGGACTTCCCTATCGTGTACGCATCGGGCCTGAACGGCTACGCTGGCATGGACGAGTCCGTGCGCGGCGGCGACATGAAGCCACTGTTCGACGCGATCCTGAAATACGTGCCAGTCCGTGACGACAATCCAGACGGCCCGCTGCAAATGCAAATCACCTCGCTGGACTACTCGTCCTACGTGGGTAAAATTGGTATCGGCCGCGTGTCGCGTGGTCGCGTGCGCGCTGGCCAGGACGTCGTGTTCCTGAACGGCCCTGGCGACACCCCGACCAAAGGCCGCATCAACCAGGTGCTGAACTTCAAGGGCCTGGAGCGCGTGCTGGTGGACGAAGCGGTTGCCGGCGACATTATCCTGATCAACGGTATCGAAGAAATCGGTATCGGCTCGACCGTGTGCGCACCGGACACCCCGGAAGCGCTGCCGATGCTGACCGTCGACGAACCAACCCTGACCATGAACTTCATGGTCAACACCTCGCCGCTGGCTGGCCGCGAAGGCAAGTTCGTGACCTCGCGCCAACTGCGCGACCGTCTGGACAAGGAACTGAAATCGAACGTGGCGCTGCGCGTGCTGCCAACCGACGACGACACCATCTTTGAAGTGTCGGGCCGTGGTGAGCTGCACCTGACCATTCTGATCGAAAACATGCGTCGCGAAGGCTTCGAGCTGGCCGTGTCGCGTCCACGCGTGGTGTTCAAGATGGTTGATGGCGTGCGTGAAGAGCCGTACGAAATGCTGTCGGTTGACGTGGAAGAAGCCAACCAGGGCGGCGTCATGGAAGAACTGGGCCGTCGTCGTGGCGACCTGCAAAACATGGAATCGGACGGCAAAGGCCGTGTGCGTCTGGAATACCGTATTCCAGCCCGTGGCCTGATCGGCTTCCAGGGCGAGTTCATGACCCTGACCCGTGGTACCGGCCTGATGTCGCACGTGTTTGACGCCTACGCTCCAGTCGATACCTCGAAAGGCGAACTGGCCGGCCGTCGTAACGGCGTGCTGATCTCGCAAGACGACGGCGCCGCTGTTGCTTACGCCCTGTGGAAACTGCAAGACCGCGGCCGTATGTTCGTCGAGCACAACACCCCGGTGTACGAAGGCATGATCATCGGTATCCACTCGCGCGACAACGACCTGGTAGTGAACCCGATCAAGGGCAAGCAGCTGACCAACGTGCGTGCTTCGGGCACCGACGAGGCAGTGCGCCTGGTCCCACCAATCAACATGTCGCTGGAATACGCGGTTGAGTTCATCGAAGACGACGAACTGGTGGAAATCACCCCGAAATCGATCCGTCTGCGCAAGCGCTTCCTGAAAGAGCACGAGCGTAAAAAAGCTTCCCGCGAAGGCGCATAAGCGCTAAACCCGCAATACGATCCGCTGCGGGGTCTGACCCCGTACGGGGTCAGACCCCTCTTACGGTGGAGGGGTAGAAAGCCGCCTGTCAGGCGGCTTTTTCATTTGCGTTTTCATTGGGTCTGGGGTACTTTTGTGCGTGGCAACATAAACGCATCGGAGGATCACGTGAATTGGTTCAGTAATCCCTTCAACCTTGCCCAGCAGGCAACCGACTACTGGATCGACGCTGCCCAGCGCTCGATCTTGTTCATGGACGTGCTGCGTGAACGCGGCGACGAGCGCAACCACCGCGCCGAACAGACCGCGCCCCACGTCCTGACTTTCCAGTTTGAAGTGGTGATGGATGGCCGTCACCTCGAACGTCCCGTCAACTACGGCTTGCTGCACATCTTGCAGCCGGACGGCATCCAGCCTGATCCGACCAAGCGCCCCTTCATCGTATTCGACCCGCGCGCCGGCCATGGCCCCGGCATCGGCGGCATGAAGCATGACAGCGAAATCGGCGTGGTGCTGAAGGCCGGCCATCCGTGTTATTTCGTCGGCTTCCTGCCGCATCCTGTGCCGGGCCAGACGATCGAAGACGTGTGCCGCGCCGAAGCCCAGTTCATCGCCAAGGTAGCCGAGCTGCATCCTGAAGCAGACGGCAAGCCTGCGCTGATCGGCAACTGCCAGGCCGGCTGGCAAATCATGATGACCAGCGCTTTGAATCCCGACCTGGTCGGGCCGCTGGTGCTGGCCGGCGCGCCGCTGTCGTACTGGGCTGGCGTGCGCGGCAAGAATCCTTTGCGCTATCTCGGCGGCATTCTCGGCGGCACGTGGATGACGGCGCTTGCCGGTGATCTCGGCAACGGCATTTTCGACGGTGCGCAACTGGTGGCCAACTTTGAGAAGATGAACCCGTCCAACACCTTCTGGAGCAAGAACTACAACGTCTACTCCAAGATCGATACCGAGGCGCCGCGCTTCCTGGAGTTTGAAAAATGGTGGGGCAACCCGGTGCTGTTGAATGCGGGTGAGATGCAGTACATCGCCGACTCGCTATTCGTTGGCAACCGCCTCAGCGATGCGGCGCTGCTCGACAGTGCAGGACATCGGATCGATCTGCGCAACGTGAAGTCGCCGATCGTGGTGTTCTGCTCGTGGGGCGATGACATTACGCCGCCGCAGCAGGCGCTGGGCTGGGTGCTGGATCTGTACGAGGACGACGCGGCGCTGGTGGCCGGCGGCCAGACCATCATCTATTCCATGCACCAGAGCATAGGCCATTTGGGGATCTTTGTGTCGGCCTCGGTGGCCAACAAGGAGCACGAAGAATTCACGGCGGCCATGGACATGATCGACATCATGCCGCCCGGCTTGTACGAGGCGGTGTTCCTCGATAAAGACGAGGAAATGCTGCAAGCCGAGATCGCTTCCGGCGACCTCGCGGCCGGCGATTACGTGATGCGTTTCGAGCGCCGCAATCTCGATGCGCTGCGCGCACTGGGTGGCAACGACGTTGAGGACGAGCGCCGCTTCGCCACCGTGGCGCGGGTGTCGGAAATCAACAAGGGCTTGTACCAAACCTTTGCCAGCCCGCTGGTGAAGAGCATGGTGACCGAGGCCAGTGCCGAGCGCCTGCGCGAAGCCCATCCGCTGCGCATGCGCTACACCGCGTTCTCCAGCAAGAATCCGCTGCTGAATCAAATCCCGGCGCTGGCCGAGAAGGTGCGCGCGGAACGCCGGCCGGTGGGCAAGGACAACGTGTTCCTGCAAATGCAGGAGGCGTGGTCGAAGCAGATCGTCGAGGCGCTGGATCGCTACCGGGATGCACGTGACCAGGCCACCGAAAATATCTTCCTCAGCGTGTACGGTTCGCCGGTGCTGCAAGCGCTGGTGGGCTTGAGCACGGACGGCGGCAAGCCGCGCCGCATCGGCCGCGACATTGCGCGCGAGGCAGCCATCAACGCCAACCGCGCCGCGCTGGCGCTGCGCACGAAGGAGGGGGGGGTGACCGAGGGCATTATTCGCGGCCTGCTGTACATCTTCCGCAGCCCGGAGATGAGCGCGGCCGACGAGCGTGCCTTTGCAGCGATCCGCCAGCTGCGCTTGCGCACTTCGGACAACAAGGTTATGAACGTGACCACGCTGAAGAAAATCCTGCGCGAGCAGTACTTGATGCTGCAAGTGAACGAGGAGGCGGCGCTGAACGACTTGCCGCTGCTGTTGCCGGAAGCGCCGGAGGCGCGGCAGGAAGCGCTGGGCATCGTGCGCCAGGTGGCCGGCGCGACCGGCACGCTGACCGGCGAGGCTGCCACGCGGCTGGATCGGATTGCGGCCATCTTCGGGCCGCAAGCGCCGACCTTGGCGGTGGTGCGCAAGAAGAAGGGCGCGCCGTCGGCCGCTTAGCGTTGGCTTAGAGTTTCTTCTGCATGAACACGCTGAACGGATCGTCCGGGTAATCCCCGTACGGCCCGCAGCGTTCAAAGCCGTGACGCGCGTACAGGGCCAGCGCTTCCGGGTTCTCCGGGCCGGTCTCCAGCACCAGCTGCGGGCAGCCTGCGGTGCGTGCCGTTTCCTCCAGTAATCCCATCAACTGACCCGCCATGCCGGCGCCGCGCGCGGCCGGACGCAAATACATGCGCTTGATCTCGCCATACTCCGGCGTCAACACCACCGCGCCGCAGCCGACCGCCGCACCTTCCGCATCGCGCGCCACGGCAAACTGGATATTCGGTTGCAGCAGCGTCTTGACGTCCAGCGCGTACACGGACTCGGCCGGGTAGAGTGCCAGCAGGTAAGTATCGAGTTCTGCGATCAGCGCGTGCACTTCCGGCTGGTCGGGCATTTCAAAGGCGATGGGCATGATGGCTTATTTTCTGGATGAAAAATCCAGTATAATGGATTTCATGGACATCAATCAACTCATATCCCGCCGTGTACTGAGCTTGCGCAATGCGCGCGGCCTGTCGCTGGCGGCACTGGCCGAGCGCAGCGGCGTCAGCCGTTCCAATATTTCCCTGATCGAGCGCGGCGAGAGCAGCGCCACCGCTGCCGTGCTGGACAAGCTGGCCAGCGCACTGGGCGTCACGCTGGCCTCGCTGTTTGAAGCGGAGGATGCGGCGCCGTCGCCACTGAACACGCGCGCGCAGCAAGCGGTGTGGACGGATCCGGCTTCCGGCTACACGCGCCGCCAGCTGTCGCCGGCAGTGCGTTCGCCGATGCAGCTGGTGGAAGTGGTGTTCCCGCCGGGCCGGCGCGTCTCCTACGCGCAGTCGCCGCACAGCGCCGACATCTACCAGCAAGTCTGGCTGATCGAGGGCGAGATTATCGTCACCGCCGGCGAGCAGCAGTGGCGCCTGCAAGCGGGCGACTGCGTCGCCTTCCGCGAAGGCCAGCCGATCGCCTATGAAAATCCCGGCGCCACGCCGGCCCGCTACCTGGTCGGACTGGTGACCCTGCCTTTTGCGCTATAATGTCGACCCTTCTGCGATTCCATTAGCGTAGCCATCATGACCAACTCCAATTTGCCGACCGCCGACCAAGCTGCTGTAGTGCCGAGCCGCCGCCTGTCTGTCGCGCCGATGATGGATTGGACGGATCGCCATTGCCGTGTGTTCCACCGCGAAATCACCAAGCACACCTGGCTGTACACGGAGATGGTCACGACCGGCGCGCTGGTCTACGGCGACGTCGAGCGCCACCTGCGCTTCAACGAGGAAGAGCACCCGGTCGCCCTGCAACTGGGCGGCAGCGATCCGGCCGACCTCGCCACCAGCGCCAAGCTGGGCGAGAAGTGGGGCTATGACGAGGTCAATCTGAACTGCGGCTGCCCGTCCGAGCGCGTGCAAAAGGGCGCGTTTGGCGCTTGCCTGATGGCCGAACCACAACTGGTGGCCGACTGCGTCAAGGCCATGCGCGACGCGGTGTCGATCGACGTCACGGTCAAGCACCGCATCGGCATCGACAACGAGCAAAGCTACGATTTCGTGCGTGACTTCGTTGGCAAAGTGGCCGAGGCCGGCTGCACGACCTTCATCGTGCACGCCCGTAACGCCATCCTCAAGGGCTTGTCGCCCAAGGAAAACCGCGAGATCCCGCCGCTCAAGTACGAGTACGCCTACCAGCTCAAGCGCGACTTCCCTGACTTCGAAATCATCATCAACGGCGGCATCAAGACCGAAGCCGAGATTGACCAGCACCTGCAGCACCTTGACGGTGTGATGCTGGGCCGTGAGGCATACCACAATCCCTTCCTGATGGCCAACTTTGATCAGCGCTACTATGGTGATAGCAGCACGCCCAAGACCCGCCAGCAGGTTTTGGAGGCCATGGTGCCCTACATTCAAGCCCAACTGGCCCATTACGGCCCGCTCGGCCTCAAGCTCAATTCCATCACCCGCCACATGCTGGGCATCATGACCGGCTTGCCCGGCGCCCGCGCTTTCCGCCAAGTTCTGTCCGATTCCAAGCAGCTCGCCCGCGGCGACGCCCAGCTGCTGCTGGAAGCCGCCGCACAGCTGCGTATTACTGCTTAGAAAAATCGCTTTTGGCAAACTTTCAACGGGTGTGGTTAAATTTCCACGCAGAAAGTTCGTTTGCGCATTTTTCAGGCAGTATTTGCTTGCTGTGAGGCAAAATTTGCATCTATAATTCCTGAATATACACACATATCCACCGTCTCTCGTGGTGTATTGCGGTCCAAAAAACTACATGCAAGCTGCTGGTGGAGCTGCAAATTTTGCATTCGCAGTCATTGTTTGCTACTGTCATAGCTTATTACTTAGCAGCAAGGGTTTTGTTTGGATGGCATGCCCATAAGACGCGTCATCCAGGGCAACTTCATCAACAGTGTCACTAAAGAAGAAGACGAAATGAATTTAGCAAAAATGAAAGTCGGTACTCGCCTGGGTCTTGGTTTCGCCCTGGTGCTGGTATTCCTGGTGGCTGTGACCGCCGTCGGCATCCTGCGCATGGCGCAAATTCAGGATCGCCTGGATCACGTGATTAGTGTGAACAACGTCGTGTCCCGCCTGGTGCTGGATATGCGTAACAACGTAGCTGAGCGCGTCAACTCGCTGCGCGTGCTGACCATGATCGCCGATCCGGCCGACATGGAAGCCGACATGAACCGCATCAAGGAACTGTCGGGCAAGTACACCGAATTCCAGAACAAGCTGACCGCGCAATTTGCGAAAGAAGCCAGCGCCGAAGAAAAAGCGCTGCTGGCGACCGTGAAAGAAAGCGAAGCGCTGGCCATGCCGGCCATCGCCAAGGCCTCGGAACTGTGGCTGGCAAGCAAGCCTGAAGAAGCGACCCGCGTGCTGGTGAAAGAAATCCGTCCAGCCCAGAAAAAATGGATGACCGCGCTGGATCAGCTGGGCGCGCTGGAAGACAAGATGAATGCGCAGATGCAGGTAGATGCCGCTAACGGCTTCTCCAGCGCCCGTACCTTCATGATCATCATGGGCCTGCTGGCTGTGGCGATCTCGGTAGCGGCTGCTTACGTGATTACCCGCGGCCTGCTGAAACAGCTGGGCGGCGAGCCTGACTACACCGCTTCGATCGCCGGCAGCATCGCCAACGGCGACCTGTCGATCTCGATCGACACCTCGGGCGCCGACAAGGACAGCCTGGTATCGGAAATGCGCGAAATGCGCGACAGCCTGCGCGACATCGTCAGCCAGGTGCGTACCGGCACCGAAACCATCGGCACCGCTTCGCGTGAAATCGCTGCTGGTAACGTCGACCTGTCGTCGCGTACCGAAATGCAAGCGTCGTCGCTGGAGAAAACCGCATCTGCCATGGACGAACTGACCTCGACCGTTAAGCAAAACGCCGACAACGCCCGTGAAGCGAACCAGCTGGCATCGGCTGCTTCCGACGTGGCGATCCGCGGCGGCCAGGTGGTGTCGGAAGTGGTTGACACCATGAGCTCGATCGACGCATCGGCCAAGAAAATTGTGGACATCATCGGCGTGATCGATGGCATCGCCTTCCAGACCAACATCCTGGCGCTGAACGCTGCGGTTGAAGCAGCCCGTGCCGGTGAGCAAGGCCGCGGCTTCGCGGTGGTGGCGTCGGAAGTGCGTAACCTGGCCCAGCGTTCGGCTGGTGCCGCCAAAGAAATCAAGATGCTGATCGATGATTCGGTCGAAAAAGTCGGCGCCGGCACCAAGCTGGTTGGCCAGGCCGGTGTGACCATGGACGAAGTGGTGTCCTCGGTACGCCGCGTGACCGACATCATGAGTGAAATCGCCAACGCCAGCCAGGAACAGAGCGCTGGTATTGCCCAGGTCAACCAGTCCATCATCGAGATGGACAGCATGACCCAACAGAATGCCGCGCTGGTGGAACAAGCCGCTGCCGCAGCACAAAGCTTGCAAGATCAGGCCGGCGAGTTGTCGCGCGTGGTCAGTATCTTCAAGCTGGTGGAAGGTGAAGAGCGCGCGGTGGTAGCAGCGCCAGCACTGGCCGCCAAAGCAGCCGTGGTCAAGCCGATCGCAGCCGCTCGCGCTCCTGTCAAGAAACTGGCCGCCAAGCCAGCGCCTGCACCAGCAGCCAAACCGAAGAAAGTCGCCGCAGCAACCGCCGGCAGCGACGAGTGGGAAGAGTTCTAAGTCATCTAAAAATTTGCCGCAGTCTGCCGTCCGCCCTTGTGGACACATGGCCCGCTGTGGAGTTCGTTTAACCAGTTGTTAATAACAATTTATTGGGAAATCGCATCATGAACAAATCTGTATTCGCCGCCGTCATCCTGTCCGTTGCTTCGACCGCCTTTGCCGGTGAAGTGCCTGCCTCGCTGAGCGACAAAAACTGCAAAGCAGAATATCCAAAAGCCTCGCTGATGAACGAAGAGCAGGGCGACGTGACCATGGCCTTCCTGGTCGGCACCGACGGCAGCGTGGTTGAGTCGAAAGTGGAAAAATCGAGCGGCTTCAAAAACCTGGACAAGGCAGCCCTGAAAGCCCTGAGCGCATGCAAATTCAAACCTGGTACCAAGGACGGCGCCGTCGCCCAAACCTGGACCAAAGTCGACTATAGCTGGAAGCTGTAATTAGTCTCAAACAGGCCATGCGGTCGCATGGCCTGCACGCTGGATTAATATTTACACTTGGGGAAATCAGATGTCTACAAATAAGCGTTGGTTGAGTGTGATCGCAGCAGTGCTCGTGTCGAGCGCCCCGGCAGTGTTTGCCGCCGAAGTGCCAGCCAGTTTCGATGCGAAGAACTGCAAGGCTGAATATCCAAAAGCCTCGCTGATGAACGAAGAGCAGGGCACCGTATCGATGTCCTTCCTCGTGAAGCCGGACGGTACCGTGGCTGATTCGAAAGTCGAGAAAAGCAGCGGCTTCAAGAATCTGGACAAGGCCGCCATCAAGGCGCTGAGCGCTTGCAAGTTCAAGCCGGGCACCAAGGACGGCGCGCCAGCTGAAACCTGGACGAAAGTCGACTACGCCTGGAAACTGGATTAATCCGGTTTGCCCCATCAAAAAAGGAGCCCGCGCGGCTCCTTTTTTTTCGCTTGTTTAGCGAGTGTAATAAACTGTAATGGCAGGCGAACGGTGTCGTGCTTCCTTATATAGTACGATTTGGATTGAGGAGAACCGCCATGAAAACTATTGTTGTTGCCGTCGCCGCGTTGGCGGCGCTGACCGGCTGCGCGACGCAGCGTCCCGCTTACTACGCCAACACTGCCCGCGTGCAGGATCCGTATCAGTGGCACACGGTTGCCGTGCTGCCGGCCGGTTCGCAGGTGCAATCGGGAACATGGACTGAGGAACTGCCGGCCCAGCCGTCGCGCGTCGCTTACAGCACCCAGCCTGCTTACACGACCACGTACGTCAGCCAGCCGGTTTACTATGCGCCAGCACCGGTGTACTACGCGCCAGCGCCGGCGTATTACTACCCGCCGGTGTCGATCGGATTGGATTTCTCGTTTGGCCGCTGGTGCTGCGGCAGCCGCTGGGGCGGTCGCGGACACTACCGCCACCGTTAACGCAGGGTGTAGATGGAAGCCTTGCTTAGCACGGTTTCCGAGCACAGTTCATAAGTGGAAGCGCCGGCCAGCGTAATCAGCAAGGCGCCTAGTGCGATATGTAGATAGCGTGCCATGATGGGCCCCGGATTTAAGTGGAGTTGTAATAACTCCAGCTTAGTCCGGGGCCTTGTTTTTTGCATCAGCCAAACGTCCGATGCGATGTAGGACAAAGCGCCGTCTCTATCTTTTCGTCAATATTATTTGGTTTTCCAGAGCGTGATCGGGCCAGCTGGCGCGGTGTCCATCGCGTTGGAGTGAGCCAGCCATTGTTCAAGGCGTTCTGGCTGCTTGAGGTGGATGCCCATGCCATCGATGATGCCGATTTGTTCCAGCATGTTGGCGCTGAGCTTGGCCTTGGAGACGGTCGGGGCGCCGGCCACCATGCGGTCGTAGGCCTTGCGCGCCTTGTTTTCCCACTTGTGCAGGCTGGTTTCGTCGAAGCGGTTGCTTTCGAAGTACACGGTCAGCGTGCCATCCGGGTTGCCGAAGCCGACGATGCCGGCGCCGAGGCGGATATTGGCATTGTTGCCTGCGTCAAACGATGGGGAGGGGACGAACACGGCAGCTTTGCCGTCGGTGTCGGGGCGACCTACGGGCGTATCTTTGCCATAGGTGCTGACTTCGCTAATCGATTTTTCTTGAGACATAGACTTATACGGATTCAGGGGATAAGCAGGAGAGATGCAGGTTTGCATAGGCATGCAAACGACCGTTCTATTGTAGCGTTAACCTAGTTCTCGCGGGCAATAACCAGCGTCAAAAAGTTGTAACGGTGGGCATGGGTGTGAGCATTAAGTTATGATGGCTTGAATGATAGTCAGGAGGAGGATTGCATGGCATTGCACCAAGGACTGAGTGTTTTCATTATTGACGATAACGAGATGACGCGCGGCCTGCTGCGCGTAATTATCCAGGGCGATAAGTACGATGTGGTTGGTGATGC
The DNA here is from genome assembly GCF_009857435.1 of Duganella rivi. GTDB lineage: Bacteria > Pseudomonadota > Gammaproteobacteria > Burkholderiales > Burkholderiaceae_D > Rugamonas > Rugamonas rivi. The sequence goes on along the minus strand of NZ_WWCK01000001.1, from coordinate 428,045 downwards.
CGGCACAGCGGAATCTGCGCGTCTAAGGCTGCGTTCGTTAAAAGCCGACATCATCTGCCTCGACGTGGTGATGCCCGATGGCGACGGCCTGACCTTGCTCAACTGGATACGCGAAAAGCAGCCGAACGCTGCCGTGTTGATGGTGACTGCCAGCACTGAGCGCAGCACGGTGGAGCAGTCGCTGCGCAGCGGCGCCAAGGGCTACATCGTCAAACCCTTCAATCCCGGCACGGTGATGGACACGCTGGATAAAATCGCCGCCCAAATCAAGGCGCAGCGCGCCGCCAAGGCTTAGGCGAAGCGGGCGAAAGCGTAGCCAGCGCTGAGCAGCAGGCCACCAAATCCGATCATGCGCCACGTTTGCTGGTTGATGGCGGCAGCGAGTTCCGCCTTGGTGGCGAAAATTCTGTACATCTCTTCCATGTGGGCCTTGAAGGCTTGATCAATCTGATTTTTGATCATCAGTTCAAGCTGTGATGGCATGGCGTCTACCTTGGCGCTCAAGGAACTGACCTTGTCTGTCAGGACGCCAACTTGGTTTGTCAGGACGCTAACTTGGTCTGTCAGAACATCAACCCTGCCCGCCAGGCCGTCAACCTTGCCGTTTAGGTGTGCTAGCTCCTCCTTGGTGACGTAATTCGACTCGATGACCTTCACGGTGAGCACGAGGTCATTGAGTGCGGCGTCGTTGGAGTCGGTGCTGGTAGCCATAATGTGATCCTCCGGCTGATCCGATTGATTGTCAAGCAAGCTCGTGGGGCGCATGGCGGCCTCCTCTTGGGACATGAGTTGAGCGTAACTCTGCAATCAGCACGTCATGAGACCCACATCAAATGAACAAGCCTGAAACGCGAAAAGCCCAGTCAGAGACTGGGCTTTTCACTTAATTCTTGGGGTGGCTGATGGGGCTCGAACCCACGACAACAGGAATCACAATCCTGGACTCTACCAACTGAGCTACAGCCACCGCTGTTTTGTTATTCAACTAGTGCTGAACAACGAGCCAGAATTATACAAGCCGATTTCGATTCCTGCAAATTTAATTGCAGCATTTTTTCAGGAATCTGCCGCATGGCTTAAACATCAACCTTTTCCACCGCCTGCTGTAGCCCCAGCAGATCGGCAAAGGCTTGCGCCAGCGCTTCGGCTGCGCCGGTGGTATAAGCGCGCAGCGTGCCCGCACCGTCGGCGCGCAACAGGCCGCCAGCTTCCAGCAAGCGCCCCAGCTGGCGCGCTACTGCATCACCAGTATCGATCAGCGTAACGTCATTGCGGGCATGCTCAGTCAGCACGCGCTCAATGCCATCGCGGACGAAAGGGTAGTGGGTGCAGCCGAGCACCAGCGTATCGGCGCCTTGTTCCAGCAGCGGTGCGACGTAGCGCTCCAGCATCTCGGCAATCGCCGGCGCGTGCAGGTCGCCTTTTTCGATTTCATTAACGAGACCAACTGCCGGTTGCAACAGGAACTCAGCCTGCGTGGCAGCGCTGATCTGCTCGCGCAGTTGCAGGAACTTGTCGCCTTTGAGCGTGCGCGCGGTCGCCAGCACGCCGACCTTTCCATTGCGGGTGGCTGCCGCAGCCGGCTTGAGACCGGGCTCCACGCCTACCACCGGCAAATCAGGATACTTGGCGCGCACGGCCTTGATGGCCGCCACGGTAGCGGTATTGCAGGCCACCACCAGCGCCTTGGCGCCTTGCGCCAACAGGAAGTCCGTCACAGCTAAGGCGCGCTCGACCACGTACTGCTCGGTCTTGTCGCCATACGGCGCGTGGCCGGAATCGGCAAAGTACATCAGATCTTCATGCGGCTGCTGCACGCGGATGTGGCGCAGCACCGAGAGCCCGCCCACACCGGAATCAAACACGCCGATCGGGCAACCGGGAGAGCGGGCGCGCGTCATCAGGCGACGACGACCGGAACGTTCAACTGCTCGATGCGCGTTTTCCATTCCGCAGGGCCGGTGTTGTGCACCGAGGTACCGGCCGAGTCCACCGCCACGGTTACAGGCATATCGACCACGTCGAACTCGTAGATCGCTTCCATGCCCATATCGGCAAAGCCCAGCACGCGCGATTGCTTGATGGCTTTCGACACCAGGTAAGCGGAACCGCCGACGGCCATCAGGTACGCCGACTGGTGCTTCTTGATCGATTCGATCGCAGCAGGGCCGCGCTCGGCTTTACCGATCATCGCGATCAGGCCGGTTTTCTCCAGCATCATATCGGTGAACTTGTCCATGCGGGTCGCGGTGGTCGGGCCTGCTGGGCCAACCACTTCGTCGCGCACTGGATCAACTGGGCCGACGTAGTAGATCACGCGGTTCTTGAAGTCCACTGGCAGTTCTTCGCCCTTGGCCAGCATGTCCTGGATGCGCTTGTGCGCGGCATCGCGGCCGGTCAGCATTTTGCCGTTCAGCAGCAGGGTCTGGCCCGGCTTCCACGAAGCGACTTCTTCCTTGGTCAGGGTGTCCAGGTTCACGCGTTTCGATTTCTCGGTGTCCGGCGCCCACGACACGTCAGGCCAGGTCGACAGCGGTGGCGGCGTCATGTAAGCAGGGCCGGAGCCGTCCAGCACGAAGTGGCCGTGGCGGGTTGCTGCGCAGTTCGGGATCATTGCGACTGGCTTCGATGCAGCGTGGGTTGGGTGCATCATGATCTTCACGTCCAGCACCGTGGTCAAGCCACCCAGGCCTTGTGCGCCGATGCCCAGTGCGTTGATCTTGTCGCACAGCTCGATACGCAGTTCTTCCAGCTTATTCTGCGGGCCGCGCTGCTTCAGCTCGAACATATCGATGTCTTCCATCAGCACTTCTTTTGCCATCAGCATGGCTTTCTCGGCGGTGCCGCCGATACCGATGCCCAGCATGCCTGGCGGGCACCAGCCGGCGCCCATGGTTGGCACGGTTTTCAGTACCCAGTCGACCAGCGAATCGGATGGATTCATCATGATCATCTTGGACTTGTTTTCCGAGCCGCCGCCTTTGGCAGCAACCTTGACGTCGACGGTATCGCCTTCGACCAGTTCCATGTGCACCACGGCCGGCGTGTTGTCCTTGGTGTTCTTGCGGTCGAAGTGCGGGTCGGCGACGATCGACGCGCGCAGCTTGTTGTCGTCGTAGTTGTAGGCGCGGCGCACGCCTTCGTTGACGGCGTCGGTGACGGTGCCGGTGAAGCCTTCAAAGCGCACACCCATGCCGATCTTCAGGAAGACGTTGACGATGCCGGTGTCCTGGCAGATCGGACGCTTGCCCTCGGCGCACATGCGCGAGTTGGTCAGGATCTGCGCGATGGCGTCCTTGGCGGCCGGGCTTTGCTCGTGCTCGTAAGCGCGGGCCAGGTGCGCGATGTAGTCAGCAGGGTGGTAGTAGCTGATGTACTGGAGCGCGGCGGCAACGGATTCAATCAGGTCTTCTTGCTTTATGATGGTCATGATGTTCTCGCGTGGGTTAGTGTTTGGATTCGTTGTGAGTCATCGTGGTGATGCGGTCGGTGTAGGCGATTGCCAGGGCCGACAACAGGAACACCACGTGGATTACGGTTTGGGCCGCAATCACTTCGGTCTTGTAGGACGCCGCGTTAATAAACGTTTTCAGCAAATGGATGGACGAGATGCCGATGATCGCCATCGCCAGCTTGGTCTTCAGCACGGAGGCGTTCACGTGCGACAGCCACTCCGGCTGGTCTGGGTGGGATTCGAGATTCATGCGCGACACGAAAGTTTCGTAGCCGCCGATGATGACCATCACCAGCAGATTGGAAATCATCACCACATCGATCAGGCCAAGCACGACCAGCATGATAGTGGTTTCATTCAGCTTCTCTGGCAGCGCTGCGCCTGGCACGGCGACAGCTTGGAAGATGTGCTGAAGCGCGGCTTCATTGCCGAGCGCGGCGCCGATCAAATCCTTCAGCTCGACCCAGAAATGGAATACATAAACGCACTGCGCCAGGATCAGGCCGAGGTACAGCGGCAGCTGCAACCAGCGGGACATAAAGATAAAAGCGGGCAGAGGGCGCAGCTTCTTATTAGGCTCGGTCATTGGGGCAAAACTCCTGAAAATGAGGCAGACTATGAAGACTGCCGACATTTTACACGTGCTGCCGGGCGACCGCATCGGTAGGCTGCAATGAAAAATTGGTAAAATTGTCCGCCATGCCATCCTCCGCCGGGGACGTGCATGGCTGTAAGGGCACAGTAAGCGATCACGTTTATGTTGATAGCAAACGATTACTACATTGGAGACACCATGAGCAGCACGACAACCCAAGGTCCACAAGAATCCCGCATCTTCAACCCATCGGCGGCATTTGCCGGTCAAGCCACCGTATCGGGCATGGATGCATACAACGCGCTGTGCGCAGAGGCGGCGGCCGACTACGAAGGCTTCTGGTCGCGCCTGGCGAAAGAACACCTCGAATGGCAAACGCCATTCACCCGCACCCTGAACGAAGACAACGCGCCGTTCTACAAATGGTTCGAAGACGGCAAGCTGAACGTCTCGTACAACTGCCTCGACCGCAATCTGCAAAACGGCAACGCCGACAAGACCGCGATCATCTTCGAAGCGGACGACGGCAAATCGACCCACGTCAGCTACAAAGAACTGCACGAAAAAGTCTGCAAATTCGCCAACGGCTTGAAAGCGCGCGGCATCAAAAAAGGTGACCGCGTGATCATCTACATGTCGATGTCGGTGGAAGGCGTGGCGGCGATGCAGGCTTGCGCGCGTATCGGCGCGACCCACTCGGTGGTGTTTGGCGGCTTCTCGGCCAAATCGCTGCAAGAGCGCATCATCGACGCCGGCGCGGTGGCCGTGATCACCGCCGACGAACAACTGCGCGGCGGCAAACAGCTGCCACTGAAAGCCATCGTTGACGAAGCGCTGGCACTGGGCGGCTGCGACACCATCAAAGACGTGATCGTCTACAAGCGCACTGGCGGCGCGATCGCCTTCAAAGAAGGCCGCGACCTGTGGCTGCACGACCTGGTCGAAGGCCAGTCGGCGGTATGCGAGCCGGAGTGGGTGGATGCCGAGCATCCACTGTTCATCCTGTACACCTCGGGCTCGACCGGTACGCCAAAAGGCGTTCAGCACTCGAGCGGCGGCTACCTGTTGTGGGCGGCGCTGACCATGAAATGGTCGTTCGACATCAAGCCTTCCGATGTGTACTGGTGCACGGCCGACATCGGCTGGGTAACTGGCCACAGCTACATCGCCTACGGCCCGACCGCAGTGGGCGCGACGCAGGTAGTGTTTGAAGGCATCCCGACCTTCCCGAATGCGGGCCGGTTCTGGGAAACCATCGCCAAGCACAAAGTCAACATCTTCTACACTGCGCCGACGGCGATTCGTTCGCTGATCAAAGCGTCGGACGTGGATCCGAAAGTGCATCCGAAAAACTACGACCTGTCGTCGCTGCGCTTGCTGGGTACGGTGGGCGAGCCGATCAATCCTGAAGCGTGGATGTGGTACTACACGCAGGTGGGCAAAGAGCAGTGCCCGATTGTCGATACCTTCTGGCAGACCGAGACCGGCGGCCACATGATCACCCCGCTGCCGGGCGCAACGCCGATGGTGCCGGGCTCGTGCACGTTGCCGCTGCCGGGCATCATGGCCGCGATTGTTGATGAGTCTGGTCATGACGTGCCGAACGGGCAGGGCGGCATCTTGGTGGTGAAGCGTCCATGGCCGTCGATGATCCGCACCATCTGGAACAACCCGGATCGCTTCAAGACCTCGTACTTCCCGGAAGAGCTGGGCGGCCGCATGTACCTGGCTGGCGATGGCGCGATTCGCAACAAGGATACCGGCTACTTCACGATTACCGGCCGTATCGATGACGTGTTGAACGTGTCGGGCCACCGCATGGGTACGATGGAAATCGAATCGGCGCTGGTGGCGAATCCGCTGGTGGCGGAGGCGGCGGTGGTCGGCAAGCCGGACGACACGACCGGTGAATCGATTTGCGCATTCGTGGTGCTGAAGCAGGCGCGTCCTACTGGCGATGATGCCAAGAAGATTGCGCTGGAGCTGCGTAATTGGGTGGCCAAGGAGATTGGTCCGATTGCGAAGCCGAAAGAGATTCGCTTTGGCGATAATCTGCCGAAAACGCGGTCGGGCAAAATCATGCGTCGTCTGCTGCGCGTGTTGGCCAAGGGCGAAGTGATTACGCAGGACGTGTCGACGCTGGAGAATCCTGCGATCCTTGAGCAATTGAAAGAGGCGTCCTGATAAATTTTGTACTCTTGGGAATCTTTGCTATAATTCGGCGCTTCCCGAGATTTGGGAAATGCAGGAGAGGTGGATGAGTGGTTGAAGTCGCACGCCTGGAAAGCGTGTATAGGTTAATAGCCTATCGGGGGTTCGAATCCCCCTCTCTCCGCCAGGACACAAAAAGCAAAAAGCCACCCTCGGGTGGCTTTTTTGTTTTTTGTGTCCTGGCGGAGAGAAGCAGAGCCCCTGCGGGCTCTGCGCGGGGGATTCGAAGGCATCGCCCCTACCGGGGCGAGCCGCTCCGAATCGTCCGATTGCCACCGCTACGCGGTGGCGCGCCGAAGGCGCCGCGCGTAGCGCCAGCAAAAATTCCCACAAGCACTATTTTCCCATCGCAATTTGTCCATCTTCAATCGTCGGCCCCTGCGCGGAGCGATGTCGCAGTGCACGGTGCAAAATTCAAAAAATGCTGTCTTGAGTTAGATCAAACACTCTGTCCGAGTGTCCAAATGACAGAGTTGACACCGTCGTCGCCGACACCGTCGTCGCCGTCGTCGGATGCCGTCGTCGCGGCCGCGAACAAATTAATGCTGCTTACCTTGGACGATGACAGTAAGCGCAGGAGTGAGGGTAGCAAGGATGTGAACGCCTGAGCAGATAGGTTGGCAGATTGACAGCTAGCCAATTAAGCGGCAATATACTGTATAAAAACACAGTTGCAATGTCAATCTGAAATATTTTCTTGACGACAACCAAATATGCAGAGTATATGTTATGAACTGACTATTACTTACTTCGTAACATGCCTAAGCAAATGACTCTTGCTGATGTCGCTCCTCGTGAACAAGACGGACGAGATTCCTTTGCTCGATACAGAGCTCAGGTTAGGGCGGCCGCAGTGGCTGCGTTGGCAATCTTAGAGTCTAAGGACGTAGACCGAGTCTATTGCGATTTACATGATGACTACGTTGTCCGGAGTTCTGAGAAAGGTGCGGTCCGCTACCGTTTTGTCCAGGTTAAGACCAAGGGGAAGCAACACGAAAATTGGACGATTGGAGAGCTGCTTGGGATAGATGGCAGACTCAAAGATGTATCGAAATGCTCTGCGGCGAAAATACGTGAGAGCTTTGTTGGGAAATTGTTGCTCCATACTGTGATATTTGGAGATACATGTGAATCGGTTACCTTTCAGACCAATAATCACCTCGATGGGAAAGCAGAGGATTTTCGAGTCGACGTCGAAGATTTGACTTTTTCCGATAAGCACTCGCAACTCCTCATAAATAAGTTCAATGAGTGCTTTCAAGAAAAAATATCAAAAAGCTTAACCCCTGATGAGATTAAAAATTTACTCTCAAGATTATGTTTTGATACGGATGTTTCACATATAAAACTAAAAAATGTGGAATTTGATAGCACTGTAAGAAAGAAAATTCATGAGTACAGTGAAGTAGAGTTATCTTATTCAGAGTTAAATCAAATTCTTCTTAAATTGTTAGATTTAATTGCTTCAAAATCTAGTGGGGTCATTGATAAATGGGATGCCGCCAACATAGATGATAGCTCTTCCGTTGATATTGAAGATTTATTGGATATTATGGCTATTTCTCGACCGGCTTATCTGTTGCTGCGTGCGGGGAATGATGAGAAGGCTGTAAAGTCAGCATCCCTGATTCAGCGGATACTTGGCGAAGCTGCGAAGGATTCTGATACAGTTGAATATTGCTCTCGTTGTAAAATTAAGTGGGATGAATGGTGCAGAAAAACTCTAAAATCTGCCCTCGATCTAGCTGAGGTCATCGATGAGATAAACCAACTATTGGACACAAGCCTTGATTGGAAACGACAAGTAAAGCTATCGAAAATAAAGGCCCCTCTTCAAATATTGCTAAAAAAATTACATGACGGCGGAACTTTTGCTGATTTGGACTTGGACGCGTTATTGGGAGCTTTCTTTTCCGAATATATAAAGAGGACGACATGAATTTCGATTCATTTTTTGCACAGTATTCGGATCACGAGCTCGAGGGCGCTGTTCCACAAAAAGGTGGAGCAAAAGGAGAGCTTACTAATGATGCTTTATTTCAACTACCGCTAATTGCTCTGATAATACTAGTTCTTGCTAAAGATAGGCGTAAGCCAAAAGTTCAGGAAATCGGTCAGTTTGTTGGGGAAACGATCGAGCTTACCATGTCCGGCTTCAAGGGATCATCCCACCAACTAGGTTGGTCTGCGGGAATGCGGATTCGCACAGTCAATGCTCTTCGTTTTCTCGACGCTGCGGGCCTGGTTAATGTCCTCAATGATCACGGCAGGGTATCAATAAGTGAACTAGGTAAGAAAGTTTTGCTGCGTGCAACGGAGGCACAAGCAGATGATTTGGCTTATAACCTAGCTCAGATTGCTCGTGCATATAGAAATATTTGTGTCGCCCGCCAACTTGATCTTCAAATATCATGAAATTGCTTACTCTTCAGATTGCCCCCAGAGGTATAGGTGGATTGAGATCCGAACTACTTAAGTTCGGAGATCACATAACGCAGCTGTTCGGACCAAATGGTTCGGGAAAAACGCCGACTGTCCAAAGTATTGCATTTTGCCTTGGGTATAATAGTGTATTTAGGGACGATATCTATAGCCGTTGCGAGTACGCCGAGCTGACTTTTTCTGTCGGTGATGAATTATTTAAAAGCTCTCGTGCATTTTCTCGAGATTTTGATCTGACGTTTGAGTCGAATGGCAGAATTCAGCATTTTTATAGCGAGAGAGAATTCTCTGACCATTTATTCCAGCTTCTTGACTTGGATGCTGATCGACGGTTGGTTGGGATGCAGGGAGAGGTTATCTCTCCTTACATTAGTACAATTTTACCTTTATATTACCTTGATCAAGATAACGGATATAACAGTTTTTATTCGCCCCCTGCTACCTTTATTAAGGATCAGCATTCAGAAATGATGCGAATTGCTTGGAAATTGGCAGCAAAGCACTCTTTCGACCAGAAAAAAGACTCTATTGCACTTCGCCGCGAAGTTGACGAACTTGATAAATTAGTCGGTGAGCGAAAGAAACAATTTGAGGATGCGAAAATTCAACTTGATGTTGACGGTGTGGTAGAGGAAGAGCTGCGTGCTGAGCTTGATAGCTTAACTCTACAGCTGGATGGTTTTAAATCAACAAACCAAAGCCAATCTGAATCTGTTGAGGCTATGGGGCAGGTCGTTAGGGCCAAACGTAGAGAAGTATACAGTATTGATATTGAGTTACAAGAGATTGAAAGGCGCCTGCTTGGACAGAGAAATATTATTGGTGAAATTAATAGCGAAATCAATACATTAACATTGAACGAGGATGCTCGTCGTATATTCATGTCGTTTGATGAGATATGCGGATCTGATAACTGTGGAATGTTCTTGAAGAGCTCAAATGCCTTTGGGAAGAATTTATTATATTTGCGTGACCAGATCAAAGATCTTGACCGCAATTCGTCAGCTGAAGAAACGCGAAAAAATCGATACTTAGAAAAACGTAGTAGGCTGCTTGCGGAAATTTCCGATATTGAGCAAAGTCAAGTCGTTACTTCTTTGAAGACTGAGACAGATGCGTTGGTTGATGCAATTTCGGCTGTTAAGACTCGCATGCTTGAAATACAGTTAAAGTTAGGTGACTTAAAAAAAATCAGTGTTCTAAAAACGAGATATCTCGAAACTCATGATCGTAGAGAGAGGGCGCTTTCAACTTTACATGAGCTTGGAAGGGAGAGCGGCTTCTCTCCAGAGTTAATTCGAGTCCGCTCTACTTTTAAAGTTGCTCTCATCCGGTGGCTCGATATTTTGGGAACGTCGAATGTTAACTATGATATTTCATTTAAACAGGATTTTGTTCCGATTTTTGGCAATGAAGTTGTTGGGCAATTAAAGGGAAGCACCAAACTTCGCACTGTATTGGCTTACCATGCTGCTTTTATTGAGCAAATGTCTATTTCTGACGGGACATTAAACATTTTCATATTGGACACCCCAAAACAGCATGATATTCATAATGATGATTTGAATCGTTATTTCTTAGAGCTGAAAAAACTCTGCTCTACCCGCAATGTGCAAGTCGTTTTCTCTTCAACTGAATATCATTATGAAGGCGACTCGGATGACGCGGAGTGGAATCCGAGATTTGAAGGGAAGCTTCATCCAATGTTTTATGGTGGAACTGACGCGCTCCCCCTAACGGAGCCGGTGCCTTGATTCCGGTCAGCTGTCGTGGTACGGGTCGGGGTAGACGCTAGCCTGAGAGGCATATCCCCGAAGTAGAATATGGCTTACTTTCCGTGATATAAATCCGCCTCTTCGCCAGGACACAAAAAGCAAAAAGCCACCCTCGGGTGGCTTTTTTGTTTTTGTGCCTTGGCGGAGAGAAGCAGAGCCCATCTGGGCTTGTTCCGCAGGCGCGGGGCAATGCACCGCGAATTCCCTGCTTTACCCCTGCAGGCTCTGCGGGGGGGATTCGAAGGCATCGCCCCTACCGGGGCGAGCCGCTCCGAATCGTCCGATTGCCACCGCTAAGCGGTGGCGCGCCGAAGACGCCGCGCGTAGCGCCATAAAAAATTTTCCGTTGCCGGCGTCTCGAGGCGGTGGGCTAGGAGGTGGGGATCTACGCGAGTGAGATGTTCAGGGATTTTCCAAGCGCTTTAGCAGCTTGTTCAACGAATTCGATCTTAGACGAATGGCCCAGATCAAAAAGGCGGTCGATTTGTGGGGTATGTACATCAAGCATGCGCGCCAGATCGGCCTTGCGTAATTTCTGTGCAAACATCTCATTCCATACCAACACTTTAGCTGTCTCCAATGCTGGAAGCGCAACAACTGCATCACCGGCATCGGCCGCGGATGGAAGTGGCACGGGGCGTCGTTCGTCAAAGTAAATCGACAGCGTAGTTTCAAGCGCATCGACAGCTTGAGTCAGAGCATCCTCTTTGTCATCGCCGACAGAGTTCGCTTCTGGGAAATCGGGAAAGCTGACCAGAAAAGTGCCATTTGAATCTGGTGTAAGCGTAACGGGATAAAGCAACATAGTGATCCTCTGCTTTAGTTTTTATTTTTCTATTGGATGAGGGTAACAGGATTTTTTCTTACTTCAATCCAAGATCTTTCTTAATCTTCTCCACCAGTCCCGTCCCTATTTCTTTCGCTCCGTGGTTCGGGAAGACTGTTGATTTACCATTAAGAGAGACCCTGTGGTGGCTTCCTTTGCCCGGAGTAAATTCTGCACCCTGTTTGAGCAACCACCGTCTCGGAACTCGCTATATTTCATAAACCTCCCGATGTCTTGGAGATTGGCTAAACAATACAACAAATATGTTGTGAATTCAATCGGATTTCAAACATATTTGTTGCTTTTTGTTGGGCGGTTTAAGCTGCGCGCATTGTGTTGGCGAGCAGTCTAGAGCCACATCACCTCTCGTTCATGCCACGGTATTCAGCATCTGGCAGTCTTTAGAATCAGCCATGGGGGCTGTTTGCGTCTGGAGCTAGATCAATCTATGTAAAGACACGTCTTTCTACTGGAATGTCATTTTATTATTGGCTGGAAGTAGTAGAATCACCTGTTAATTCCAACTGACTAGTGAGAGCCTTCCCTTGATTGACAGCCTACCGGTACGCGTGTTGCGCGCAGCCTTGCATCGGCATACGGAGATGCTGGAGGACGGCGATCAGGATTTACAGGGCTGGCGTAACCGCTTGCTCGACGGCCTCTGCGCAGTGGCTTTCTGGCTCGGGGTGCTGGCGATCCTGCCGAGCATGTGGGGCGCAGTGCGCCAGGGACATTGGCTCCTGGTCGTTACCGACATCATCGCGCTGGCCGGCACCGGCTTCCTCAACTACCGGCGCGACATTTCGTATCAGCGACGCGCGCTTGGGATACTCGGCATCGCCTACGTGATCGCGGTAGTGCTGCTGTTCTCGCTCGGCCCTCTCTCTCAAATTTACCTGCTCGCCGTGCCAGTACTGTGCACGGTGCTGATCGGCAGCGTGCCTGCCATGCTGGCGCTGCTGTGGTGTAGCGCGACCTTGTTCCTCGCCGGCTGCGTGGGCGGCATCGAGCCGGGCATGGCGGTGGTGGTAGTCAGCCCCATCACGCACTGGGCCATCCTGAGCGTGAACTTCCTGCTGGTCTCCACGGTGCTGACGCTGTCCTGCACCTACCTGCTGCACGGCCTCGACGGCGCACTCGCGCGCCAACGCGCCACCCACGCGCGCAGCCACGAAAACGAACTCCGCTATCGCCAAACGCTGGAAGCGCAAATCGTCACCCTGCACGCGCGCGAAGCCGACCTGCGCGCATCGCAAGCGCGCCAAGCCGAGTCGCTGGCAGCACAGCGCGCCGCCGAAGTATCGAACCAGCTCAAGAGCGATTTCCTCGCCATGATCAGCCACGAAGTCCGCACGCCACTTGGCGGCGTGATCGGCATGCTGCGCTCGGCACTGAAAGATAACGGCCTGGACGCCATCACCCGCAACAAGCTGCGCCTCAGCCTCAGCAATGCCGAGGTGCTGCTGCAAATCATCAACGACATCCTCGACTTCTCCCGGCTGGAAGCGGGCAAGATGCCGCTGGAAGTATTGGACTTCGACCTCGTCACGCTGATGCACGAGGTGACCGGCCTGCTGGCCAACCGCGCCGAAGCCAAGCACATTGCGCTGATTGCCGACATCGATCCAACCCTGCCGTCATGGTGGCGCGGCGATCCAACGCGCTTGCGCCAAGTGGTGCTCAACTTGGTCGGCAATGGCATCAAATTCACCGAACGCGGCGAGGTGCGCGTGAGCGTGGCTCAGCACGACACGCAAGGCCTGATGCTCACCGTGCGCGACACCGGTATCGGCATTGAGGCAGACGCACTCGGCCGCCTGTTCCAGAAATTCGAACAAGCCAGCACCGCCACCGCCCGCAAGTACGGCGGCGCCGGCTTGGGCCTCGCTATTTGCAAGAACATCGTCTCCGCGATGGGCGGACAGATCGAGGTGAGCAGCCACGTCGGTATCGGCAGCGTATTCCGCGTCTACCTGCCGCTGGAACGCGGCGCGCCGGTGGCCGTTCGGCCAGCAGAAGCAGGCCACCCGCACGCCGCCAGCCTGGCTGTGCTGTGCGCGGAAGATGGCCACACCAACCAAATCATCTTGCGTGAACTGCTGGGCAATATGGGCCACAGCATCACCATCGTCGAAGATGGCTTGGCCGCGCTGGAGCAATTGGCTGCGCGCGATTTCGACCTGGTCATCATGGACGGCCGCATGCCGCGCATGGATGGCGTGACCGCCGTGCAGCAACTGCGTGCCGGACTGAACGGCGTGCGCGATGCCGCCGTACCGGTGATCGCGCTCACCGCCAACGCCAGCACAGAAGACCGGCAGCGCTTCATGGCGGCCGGCGCCAGCGGCTTCCTCGCCAAGCCTATCGATGAGATGGCCTTGCACGGCGAGATTGCGCGCCAGCTGGACGCCTTGCTGGCGCAGGGCCGTGCCTTGGTCGGCGAACAGCGCACCACGCCAGCAGGCGTACCGGCGCTAGCGGAGTTGGACGCCATGTTCGGCGTAGATGAATTGCCGGCGCCAGGAGTGCAACGTTCAAACGAAGGCGACAAGCTGTACCAAGCCTTGTGGTCGGCATTCCAGAGCGAAGGCCCGCGCTTGCTGACAGTAGCGCGGCAAGGCCTCAAAGACGGCAACGCCAGTGCCATCGCCCTGGCCGCACACAGCCTGATGGGTGCCGCCGCTTTCCTCGGCGCCGACGCCTTGCACACCTGCTGCGCCCAGATCGAAAAGCTGGCCGATGCCGGTCAACTCGCGGCCATCGCGCCGCATTTAGACACGCTTAATCAAGCACTAAATCACGCATTGGCGGAAATGGCACGCCCCTAGCTCAGCAGCTTGACTTGGTGACTTGCGTATCCTAAGTTGGATTCACCCCCGTTGCATAAAGGGGGAGTAAAAATCTGACTAGGGGAGCTGCAAATGAAAAGTCTAAATAAACTGTCAGCAATAATAGTTGCCTGTGCACTAGCTGGTACGGCGTCCGCCGCACTGAACACAGGCAGTGAAAACATCAGCGGCAGCCGCACCACGCCGGCCTACGGCGACGCCGACCTGAAAGACAACGCCGGCAACGCCGGTCCATTCGGCCCCTACAGTTGGGACTACAGCTACACGCGCAGCTTCGACGGCACCAAGCTGGTCAAGGATATTCAAATCGATTTCTCGTTCGATGCAGGCTTGAACTACAGCGACGCGCAAAAAACCGCTTACATTAACGCCGTCACTACTGGCGTGGAGGGCATGTGGAACAACAAGTACGCCATCAAGGATACGGCCACGGGAAAACTCATCCCGATCCTGGTGGACATCACCACCGACGGGCCGTTTAACCAGAAGGTCCAAGTCCACTCCGGCACCGGCCGGGCCGATATGACCAACTGGTACACCGGCGATGGCGCCAGCGTCAACGCGCACGAGGTCGGCCACATGATGGGCCTGTACGATGAATACATCGGCGGCGCGGTCGACAAGTATCCTAATCCAACCTTGTCCGACGATGGCGTGATGGGCCTTGGCGCGCTGAACGCCAATCCAGTGATGTACTCGCGTTACTACCAGCAGTATTATGACTATATGAAGCAACTCAATCCCGACGGCATCTTCATCTTGACCTCGGTGCCGGAACCATCGCAATGGATCTTGATGGTAGCGGGCATGGTCTTGATAGGCGTGTATGCGAACAAGCGAAAAGCGTGAACTTGCCCTCCTGCTGATGCTGGCGCTGGCGGCGCCTGTGCACGCCGCCACGCCGCAAGCAGCAGCCAGCGCCAAGGAGGGAAGGGCGAAAGTGGATCAAGTCACCGCCATCATACTGCGCGACGTGCACCCGCTGCACGGCGGTCAGATTCTCTATTTGTCGGCGGACGGCAGCGGCTATTGCCAGCTAGTGACGCATCCAGCCGGCGGCCCCAGCCTGCACGAAAAGCGCTACCGCCTCGCGGTGCCGGCGGACACCGTGGCCGCGCTGTGGCGGCAACTGTCGGCTGAGCAGTTGGCGGCGATTCCATCCAGTACGCAATCGGGTGTGCCGGATGCCGCCAAGCCGCGCATCTCGGCGCGGCTGGCCTCGGGCAAAACCATCAACATCACACGCTGGCTGCACGACCAGCAAGCCGACTTCGACGCGGTCTACCAAGCCCTGCTGGCCGTCGCCAAGCAAGCTCCCGCCACCGACCGTCTGCTGGCAGACGGTAAATTCGATCCCAACTGGATACCGCAAGGATTTGATCTGCGCTGACAACGCTCACTTTGAGCTTCCACAAAATAAAAATAAATGGAAGCTCTATACTCAGTAAGTTAGGCATATGTGTAAACTGAGGAGGGCGTCATGTCTAAATTATCTGAAAAAAGCAAGGTGCGCGCGGCGAAGCTGGGACAGATTATCGCCATGAATCGGGCAAAAGAGCTTCCTTTGCGTTCGATAAAGTTACCTGCGGTTGGGAATGATTCATTTACTCTAGAGGAAGCGCGGGCGGCTGTGCAAGCTGTCATGCTTCGTTCGCGGAAAGAATGAACGTATGCAAAAGGAGCGAGAGGATGTCTTCATCAACTGCCCCTTCGATACCGAGTTTGCCGGACTCAACGAGGCCATCGTGTTTGCTATCTATGACTGCGGCTTTCGGCCGCGCAGTGCGCTTGAATCTGAAAACGGCGGCGAGTCCCGCTTCGAGAAAATCAAATTACTGATTCGGCAGTGTAAGTTTGGGGTGCATGACATCTCGCGAACGCAATTGGATGGCATCAATCAGCTCCCGCGTTTCAACATGCCTTTAGAACTTGGCGTCTTTATTGGTGCAATGTCCTATGGCGACAAGAAAGTTCGGGACAAAAGCTTATTGATATTGGATAGCGAGCCCTACCGCTATCAAAAATTTCTGTCGGACATTGCTGGGCAAGACATCAGGGCACACAACAATTGCGAGCGTACAGCAATCAGATATGTGCGGGACTGGTTACATAGTGAGCGTCAGGGGCGAGGGTTATTGCCGGGCGGAGCTTTCATTGCGGATCGGTATGTCCGATTTAAGCGTGAGTTACCGATGCTGAGTGCAGAAGTGCGCTGCCGAGTGGAGGAGCTTAGTTACGTTGACTACAACAATCTAGCCTTTGCCTGGATAGAGTCGCACCCATCAGATAACTCTTCTGAAGCGAAGTAAGATTGCGCAATCATTTTAATGCGATAGTGTGCTATCTTTGCACTCCCGTTATTTGATGATTGCGCAAACATGGTTGGTTCTAAAATCCGGGGGCTACGCTGGTGGATGATTAGCTTGATCATGCTGGGCGCGGTCATCAATTACCTCACGCGTAGTACGCTGGCGGTGGCGGCGCCCACGTTGCTGGCTGATCTGCATATCTCCACCAAGGAATACTCGTACATCACGGCCGCCTTCCAGGGCACGATCATGTTGCAGCCGCTGTGCGGCTACGTGCTCGATGTGATCGGCTTGAAATTCGGCTTCGCCATGTTTGCGACGGCGTGGTCGATCATTTGCATGGCGCACGGCTTGGCCACCAACTGGCAGACGCTGGCCGTGCTGCGCGGCCTGCTGGGATTGGCCGAAGGCTCGGCCAATCCGGCCGGCATGAAAGCCGTGTCGGAATGGTTCCCGGCCAAGGAGCGCGGACTGGCGGGCGGCATCTTCAATATCGGCGCATCGTTTGGTTCCATGCTGGCGCCGCCGCTGGTGGTGTGGGCGATCCTGCATTACCACTGGCAGTCGGCGTTTGTGATTACCGGCGCGCTGGGCTTGATCTGGGTGTGCGCGTGGCTGCTGCTGTACGACGCGCCGGCGCGCCATCGCCGCTTGTCGGCCGAGGAGGCGCAGCATATCGCCGCCGGCAAGGAGCAGCACCTCGAAGGCGACGGCGCCAAGCCGTCCATTCTCAGCATTCTCAAGATGCGCAACTTCTGGGGCATTGCATTGCCACGCTTTCTGGCCGATCCCGCATGGGGCACGCTGGCGTTCTGGGTGCCGCTGTATCTGACCACGGTGCGTCATTTCGATCTGGCGCAGATTGCGATGTTCGCGTGGCTGCCGTTTCTCGCCGCCGACCTTGGCTGCATGTTCGGGCCGCTGGTGGTGCTGGCCTTGCAGAAGCGCGGCGTGCGCCTGATTAATGCGCGGCGTGGCGCGTTCACGCTTGGTGCGTGCATGATGATGGGCGTCGCTTTTGTCGGCTACGTCGATAGCCCGTACGCGGCGATTGCCTTGCTCAGCCTGGCAGGCTTTGCGCACCAGACCTTGTCGGTCACGGTGATTACCATGTCGTCCGACTTATTCCGCCGTAACGAGGTGGCGACGGTGGCCGGCATGTGCGGCACCTTTGGCAACCTCGGCCTGCTGATCTTCTCCTTGCTGATCGGCGGGCTGATGGCGAGCGTGGGCTATACGCCATTCTTTATCAGCCTTGCCGTGCTGGATCTGGTGGCGGCGGCATTGCTTTGGGCCTTGGTGCGAGAGAAAACTGCATGATTCAAAATCCTATCCTGACCGGCTTCAATCCCGATCCGTCCATCGTGCGCGTGGGCGATGATTACTACATTGCGACTTCGACTTTCGAGTGGTATCCGGGCGTGCAGATTCACCACTCGCGCGATCTCGTCAACTGGCGCTTGCTGACGCGTCCGCTTACGCGCGCCAGCCAGCTCAATATGCTGGGCGCGCCCGATTCTTGCGGCGTATGGGCACCGTGCCTGACTTATGCGGACGGCTTGTTCTGGCTGATCTATACCGACGTGAAGCGCTACGGACGCACCTCTACCGGCGGCGCGACGGGCAGTGCTTCCTTGCGCGACTTCCACAATTACCTCGTGACCAGTCCGACGATAGAAGGGCCGTGGTCGGATCCTGTGTATCTCAACAGCAGCGGTTTCGATCCGTCGCTGTTCCATGACGACGATGGCCGCAAGTATGTGCTGAACCAGTTGTGGGATCACCGTCCCGGCAGCAATCGCTTTGCCGGCATTGTGATGCAGGAATACGCAGATGGTCGTCTTGTAGGCAAGCGCGAAAACATCTTCCAGGGCACGGCGCATGGCTTGACCGAGGCGCCGCACCTGTACAAGCGCAACGGCTACTACTACCTGCTCACCGCCGAGGGCGGCACCGGTTGGAATCACGGCGTGACCATGGCGCGCTCGCGCAATCTCAACGGGCCGTACGAACTGCATCCAGACCAAACGATCCTGAGCGCGCGCCATCGACCCGATGCAGCCTTGCAGCGCGCCGGCCACGCGGACTTGGTGGAGACGCAGGATGGCCAGACCTACATGGTCTACCTGTGCGGAAGGCCGCTGCGCAATCGCGGCACCTGCACGCTGGGCCGCGAGACCGCGATCCAGCCTATGGTGTGGGGCGAGGATGGCTGGCTACGCACGCTGGATGGGCAAGGCACGCCGGAAATGCAAGCGCGCGCACCGGGCTTGCCGGAATACCGCTTCGATACCGAGCCAGTGCGCGCAGAATTCGATACGCCGCAATTGCCGCCAGCCTTCCAATGGCTACGCACGCCGTGGCCCGAAGAGTTGTTCAGCCTGACCGCGCGTCCTGGCCATCTGCGGCTGTTTGGACGTGAAACGCTGGGCAGCCAATTCAAGCAAGCGCTGGTGGCGCGCCGCCAGCAGTCGCACTGCTACAGCGCATCGACAGTGGTGGAGTTCGAACCGGAGCACTACCAGCAGCAGGCCGGGCTGGTGTGCTACTACGGCGCGGCCAAGTTCCACTACCTGTACATCACGCACGACGAACAAGCCGGCAAGCATCTGCGCGTGATGACCAGCCTGCCCAACCACGTGCAGACCGACACTTTCACCGCGCCGATCGCGCTGCCGTCGGGCGTGCCGGTGCAACTGCGGGTGGAAGTAGACGAAGAACGCCTGTATTTCGCGTATCGCGTGGACGGCGGCGAGTGGCAATGGCTGCCGCAGCAATTCGATGCCAGCATCTTATCGGACGAAGCCAACGCACCGGGCCAGCCCAACTTCACGGGCGCCTTTGTCGGCATGGCCTGCCAGGACATGTCTGGCGCCGGCCTGCACGCGGACTTTGACTACTTTGAATACCGCGAGCGGCCGTACTGCATCAACCCAAGAAGCGGCGACGCAGGATAAGCGCAGACAAGCCGGCCAGCAGCATGGCGACGGTGGCAGGCTCCGGCACTGGCGGTGCGGCCGGGCCGGCGTAGGTGCGGAAGGCGTAGTCGTATTGGGGGAAGGCGGCGTAGTCATTGGCGTAGGCCATGCCAAATTTGTAGACGTCGTCCGAGCCGTTGAGGATGAAATACGGAATATCGCTCGTGAAGACGAGGAAGTAGGTTTTGCCGGCGGTGGCTTGCACCGGCGTCCAGAAGGTGTCCACCCAGGTGCTACCCAGGCCGCGTGCTACGCCTTCCGCCAGCTTGACTCCGCCTTGCGAGGGCAGCGCGTCCCACAGCGATATCGTGATGGGGCCGGCTTCCTCGGTCTGCCGCAGCATGGCGCCAGCGCCGGTGATGCTGGCCGCCGCGGTCTGGAACGATTGCGCCAGCCCGGTCTGATACAGGCCGGCGATGGGTAAAGACGCCTCCGGCTGATTTTGGTCGATGCGGCTTTGTGCCATGGCCAGCGGCAGGCTGAGTGTCAAGCAAAGGCCGAGCAAGCAGGAACGGGTGAACGAGTGCATGGGATTCTCCTTTGGGCTTGAGAGGATCTTATGAGTGTTCAGGCCGTCACTTTGTGCGCGTACGCACGGCCAGCGTTAAAGGCTGGCTTTCAATATCATTGTTTAAGTTGGTGAATTTCATAATTGCAACCCGCGCTTCGTGCCAGCACAATGGAGCGCATAAAAAATAAGCGAGACAACCCCATGAATATCCGCCTTGCCGCCGTTCTGGCTGTACTGTCCTCGTCCGCGATCGCGGCGCCCCAGGAGTTGGATGTGTATGCCGGCCAGCCGCTCGAGGCCGGCCGCATCAGCATTTCCGACGCCGACACCAGCAAGACGCTGGACGGCGACGCGGTGGAAATCCCCAAGACACCGGACGGTGTGGTCGCCGTTAGCAAGTCGGCCAAGGCGAAGAAGGATGACGCGCTGACCCTCAATTTCAACAAGGCCTGGTACGCCAGCCTGCGGGTGCAGGGCGGCAAGCCAGTTGATCTGCGTCCGTACCTGGACAAGGGCGTGCTGGCGCTGGATCTCAATGTGCAAGAGATGTCGGCTGGCGGCTTGTCGTTCCGCGTCAAGTGCGGCGAGCAGTGCGAGCGCAGCGTGCCTTACGTACTTCCGGCGCGCGCGGCGGCCGGCAAGGGCTGGCAGCATCTGGTGGTGGCAGCGAGCTGCTTCTACCGCGAAGGCGACGACTTCAGCAAGATCACCCAGCCGTTCGAATTGAACGGCACCGGCGCGGGCAAGGTTGCCGTCGCCAACGTCAAGTATCAGCTCAGCGGCAAGCCCAACGTCAGCTGCCCGGATTACAAAACCGTCTCCGTCACGCCGGACAAGCTCAACGAGTCGTGGTCGATCAGCTGGTGGACGGAGCGCCACGAGAAGAAGCTAGTGGAAGCCAGGCAGCTCGGCAAGAGCGCGCAAGTGGTGTTCATCGGCGACTCCATCACCGAAGGCTGGGAAAAGGACGGCGCGCCGATCTGGAATCGCTACTACAAGCCGCTGAACGGCCTCGCGCTCGGCTTTGGCGGCGACCGCACCGAGAACGTGCTGTGGCGCTTGCAGCACGGCGAGGTGGACAGCATCGATCCGAAAGTCGCGGTGCTGATGTTCGGCACCAATAACACCGGCCATCGCCAGGAAGATCCGAAGACCACCGCCATCGGCATCAAGCGCAATATCGACGAGCTGCAAAAGCGCCTGCCGAATACCCGGATCCTGCTGCTGGCGATCTTCCCGCGCGGTGAAAAGCCGGATGACCAGCTGCGCCAGATCAACGAGAAGATCAACACCATCATCGCCGGCTTTGCCGACAACCAGAAGGTGTTCTTCGCCAATATCAACCAAGCCTTCCTGCAAGCGGACGGCACGCTGTCGCGCGACATCATGCCGGACTTGCTGCACCCGAACGAGAAGGGCTACGCGATCTGGGCCAAGGCCATGGCGCCGGAGTTGGCGAAGCTGCTGCCGGCCGCCGGGCAGTACGCGTGGGACAACGTCGCCATCGGCGGCAGCGGCTTTGTCTCCGGCATCATCACCAGCAAGACCGAGAAGGACTTGGTCTACGCCCGCACCGACGTCGGCGGCGCGTATCGCTGGGACGTAAAAAAAAACGCTGGATTCCGCTGATGGATTGGGTGTCCGATAAGGACACCGGCCTGCTCGGCATTGAATCATTGGCGATCGACCCATCGTCGCCCAACAAGCTGTATCTCTCCGCTGGCGTCGCCTACCTCAATGGCGGCGCCAGTGCGATCCTCAAGTCGGACGACTACGGCCAGACTTTCAAGCGCATCGACGTTACCAGCCAGTTCAAAATCCACGGCAACGGCATGGGACGCGGCAATGGCGAAAAGCTGCAAGTCGATCCGCGTAACGGCAAGATCCTGTACGTCGGCACCCGCGCCAACGGCCTGTTCAAGAGCACCGATGAAGGCCTGACGTGGCATCGTCTGGACGGCCTGGACGTTACCACCACCAACAACAAGAACGGCATCAGCTTCGTGCTGCTGGACGGCGGCAAAATCTTCGTCGGCGTTTCGCGCTACGGCGACAATATGTATGTTTCGTCCGACGGCGGCCAGACCTTCAGCCTGATGCCGGGCGGCCCAGGCAAGCTGATGCCCGGCCGCGCCGTGGCCGCGAACGGCAAGCTGGTGGTCACCTTCGCGCAGGGCGCTGGGCCGCATGCCGACAAGGCCAAGGGCGAAGGGCTGGAAGAAGGCGGCGTATGGCAGTACGACATCGCCAGCGGCCGCTGGACCGACATTTCGCCGCCGCTGAACCGCGCCTACTCCGGCATTACCGTTGATCCGGGCAACCCGCAGCGCATGATCGTCTCCACCATCTCGCACTACCAAATGCGCGGCGGCATCGGCGACCAGTTCTACGAAACCCTGGACGGCGGCAAAAGCTGGAACAGCATCGTTGCCAACGGCGTGCAGATCGACAGCAACGGCGTGAGCTGGATCGCCGGCAGTTTCATCCACTGGACCGCCAGTATCGAGTTCGATCCCTTCGACACCAGGCGGCTGATGGTCGTCTCCGGCAATGGCGTGTTCGTCTCGACCGATATCCATGCGGCCAAGCCGGTGTGGAAGTTTGAAGACCGGGGACTGGAAGAATCCGTGCCGCTGAATTTGGTCAGCATTCCCGGCGGCCCGCTGATTTCCGCGATTGGCGATTACGACGGCTTCCGCCACACCGACGTTACGCAGTACTCGCCTATCCATACGCCGACCATGGGCACCACTTGGGGACTGGATTACGCGGCGCTGAATCCCAAGGTGGTGGCACGCGCCGGCACCGCCATGTACATCTCGCACGATATGGGCGTAACGTGGGCCAAAACCGCCAGCATGAACGGCGTGAAGGGCCAACTGGCGCTAAGCGCGGATGGCAAGGTGATCGTGCACTGCCCGGAAAACTCTACCACCTGCTACCGCTCCATCGACGAAGGCAAGGCCTGGAACGAAGTGACAGGCCTGAACACCCAGCGCGGGCGCGCCGTGGCAGATCCAATCAACCCGCTTAAGTTCTACGCACTGGCCGACGACCGCCTGCTGCTCAGTACCGACGCCGGCGCCAGCTTCGCACCGACGGCGGCCGTGCTGCCATCGCCGCGCGGCTCGAAAGCCGTGCGCGCTGTGCCGGGCCGCGAAGGCGATGTCTGGGTAGCGCTGTACGACGGTGGTTTGGTGCGTAGCAGCGATTCCGGCGCCAGTTTCACTGGCGTGGCCGGTGTCAGCTACGCGGCCGCCGTCGGCTTCGGCAAGGCCGCGCCGGGCGCCAGCTACCCAACCGTCTACATCTGGGGCGAGGTCGGCGGCGTACGCGGGGTGTACCGTTCGACCGACAGCGGCGCCTCTTGGCTGCGCATCAACGACGACCAGCACCAGTATGGCGGCCCCGGCGACGCCCAGTTTGTCGTCGGCGACATGAACACCTTCGGCGTGGTTTACATGAGCACCGCAGGCCGTGGCATCGTGTTCGGCAAGCCGAAAACGTAATTTCTCTAAAGAATTTAGTCGATTTCGTTATGGATCAAGCGAAATTTTTCATATCTGCATCATCCAGACGGCGGTTACTATCAAGAAGGGTACATACGTCTCGGAGCGGGGTAGTCGAAATGCAGATGAAGTCACACCGGATTGCACTGCTGTTTAATGCAAATAAAATTTTTGACCGCGAGGTAATCGCCGGCGTTGCCGCCTATCTCAGCTCCACGCGCGCGGCGTGGGATTTGTTCCTGGAAGAGGACTTCCGCCTGCGCCTGCCCGGCATCGAGCGCTGGCAGGGTGACGGCATCATCGCCGACTTTGACGACCCGGCCGTGGCCGAAGCCCTGACGCGCAGCCGCATTCCGGTGGTGGCGGTGGGCGGCTCGTATGAAAATCAAACCGCCTATCCCGACGACGTGCCTTACGTCGCCACCGATAACTTCAAGCTGATTAAGATGGCGCGCGATCACCTGATCGAGGCCGGCCTGCGCCACTTCGCCATGTTCTCGCTGCCGGAAGCGCAGGAAAACCGCTGGGCGCAGGAGCGCGAGCACGCCTTCCGCACGCTGATGGGGCAGGACAAGATGGAGCCGCACATCTACCGCGGCCTGGGCACCAGCGCGCCGTCGTGGGACGAGGCGGTGGAGCAGCAGATCCAGTGGCTGCATAGTTTGCCCAAGCCGGTCGGCATCATCGCCGTCACCGATGCGCGCGCGCGCCAGCTGATGCAGGCTTGTATCATGGCCGGCATCGCGGTGCCGGAGCAGGTGGCCTTGATCGGCATCGACAACGATCCGCTGGCGCGCATGCTGACCCGCATTCCCTTAAGCTCCGTGATCCAGGGCGCGCAAGAGATGGGCCGCACCGCCGCCCACTTGCTGGACCAGATGCTGCACGGCGTGCGCATGAGCGGCACGCGCGTGCTGGTGCCCCCGGTCGGCATCAACGTGCTGGCATCGACCCAGCACGAAGCGCCCAAGCATCCGCACGTCATGCGCGCGCGCCACTTCATCCGCCAGTACGCCTGCCAAGGCATCAAGACGCACCAGGTGGCGGAGTACGTGGGCATTTCGCGTTCGTCGCTGGAGTCCTACTTCCGGCAGGAGCTCAATTGCAGCGTGCATGATGTGATCCTGCGCTTCAAGCTCGATGCGGCGACGTCGATGCTGGCGCGTGGTGAGCGCAGCATCGCGGAAGTGGCGCTGTGCTGCGGCTTCACCTCGGTGCAGTATATGCACGCGGTGTTCAAGCGCGAACTCGGATGCACGCCGCGCACCTACCAAGACCGCGCCATGCTGGGCATCGTCGATGACGGCTCGGCGCTGCCGCCGCCGGAACTGGCGGCGTAAATTATGACTGCTGTTGGTGATTTTCGTAATTGCGGCTAATGTTTAAGCGGGTCAGAATTCTTCAGCTACCTTGGAGACCTGACCTTGAACAAACCAATCAATACGCCGCGCGAGCAGGCGATCTATCCTAGTCTCGCCGGCAAGCGCGTCGTCATTACCGGCGGCGGTAGCGGCATCGGCGCCGGCATCGTGGAAGCCTTTGCGCTGCAAGGTGCGCAGGTCACCTTCCTCGACATCGCAGAAAAAGATTCGCGCGCGCTGCAAGAGCGCTTGTCGCCGCTGGCCGCGCCGCCGGTGTTCGTGCACTGCGATCTGACCAATCTCGAAAAAGTGGCCACCGTGTTTGAGGCCATCGGTACGGTCGATATCCTGATCAACAACGCCGCCAATGACGACCGTCACGCCATCAAGGACGTTACGCCGGCGTACTGGGAAAACCGCATGGCGGTAAACTTGCGCCACCTGTACTTCTGCGCCCAGGCCGTGATTCCAGGCATGCAGGCGGCGGGTGGCGGCGTGATTTTGAATTGCGGCTCCATCTCCTGGCACCTTGCGCTGCCTGACCTCACGCTCTACATGACAGCGAAAGCCGCGATCGAAGGCATGACGCGCGGCATGGCGCGCGACCTCGGCCCCGACAACATCCGCGTCAACTCCATCATCCCCGGCGGCGTGCGCACGCCGCGCCAGGAAGCGCTGTGGCACACGCCGGAAGAAGAAGCCCGCATCCTTGCCGGCCAATGCCTGCCGCAGCGCGTGGAAATCGGCGACGTGGCAGCGCTGGCGCTGTTCCTCGCTTCCGACAGTGCGGCGCGTTGTTCCGGCCGCGAGTACTATGTGGATGCCGGCTGGTACGGCGCCTGATGTACCATAGCGGGGCAGTAAAATTAAACCGGAGACTTAAACAATGAAGAAATTACTGAGCACGGCCGCTATCGCCGTGATGATGGCTTTCGCCGGCGGTAACGCTATGGCGGACGCCAAGAACCCCAAGATCGGCTTTTCGATTGACGACCTGCGCCTCGAACGTTGGGCGCGCGACCGCGACTACTTCGTCGCTGCCGCCGAGCAGCAAGGCGCCAAGGTGTTCGTGCAATCGGCCGACGCCAGCGAGCAGCGCCAGATCGCGCAAATCGAGAACCTGATTTCGCGCGGCGTCGACGTGCTGGTGATCGTGCCGTACAACGCCACGGTACTGACCAATGCCGTGCGCGAGGCGAAGAAGGCCAAGATCAAAGTGGTTTCTTACGACCGCCTGATCATGAACGCCGATATCGACGCCTACATCTCGTTCGATAACAATATGGTCGGCCAGTTGCAAGCACAAGGCGTGCTGGCAGCCAAGCCAAAGGGTAACTTCTACCTGCTGGGCGGCGCACCGACCGACAGCAACGCCAAGATGCTGCGCGAAGGCCAGCTGAAAGTGCTGCAACCGCTGATCGACAAGGGCGACGTCAAGGTGGTGGGCAAGCAGTGGGTCAAGGACTGGAGCCCGGCCGAGGCGATGTCCATCGTTGAAAACGCGCTGACCGCCAACGGCAACAAGATCGACGCCGTGGTGGCATCGAACGACGCTACCGCCGGCGGCGCGATCCAGGCGCTGGCATCGCAAAAACTGGACGGCAAGGTCGCCGTGTCGGGCCAGGACTCCGATCTGGCCGCAGTGAAGCGCGTGATCGCAGGCACCCAAACGCTGACCGTCTACAAGCCGCTGAAACTGATCGCATCGGAAGCGGCCAAGCTGTCGGTGCAGCTGGTGCGTAACGAGAAGCCAGGCTTCAACGCCAAGTACAACAACGGCTTCAAGGAAGTGGACTCGGTGTTCCTGAAACCGATCGCGCTGACCAAGGCCAATGTGGACTTGGTGGTGAAGGACGGCTTCTACACGCAGGCGCAGCTCGGCGTGAAGTAAGCGCTGCATCGCCGATGACCGGGGCCCGCATCAGCGGGCCCTTTTCATTTGTAGGATTGGCGCGACGATTGCTGATTATCGTTCGCGCGCTTGGTGAATTTCGCAATTGCGGGTTGTCTGCCCAGACAGCACAATGATTCATCATCGCGCACATTGGCACCCGGCCAGTGGATCGACGCGATAAAAAAATTACAGCGAACGAGACGACATCAATGAAGACCAGATTACCGCGCTTTTCAGCGCCGGCGGGATAACTCGCACCCGCGTTCAGAGAACACCCCACAGACGACGAGAAATACCAATAACGAATAGCCAAAGAGCTATGAAAAATTCGTATAACTTTGGAGATCGCAGATGAAACACTTAAAGAAAACGGCCATCGCAATGGGCTTGGCCCAGATGACGATGATGCTGAGCGGCGCCGCCGTGGCACAGACGGCCGACACCCCTAAAACCGAGGGCGAGCCAGTCGCCGTGATCGTGACCGGCCAGCGTGCAGCGCTGCAGTCGGCACAGAAAATCAAACAGAACTCCGACGAAATCGTCGACTCCATCGTCGCCGAAGACATGGGCAAGCTGCCGGATCGTTCGGTGACCGAGGTGCTGCAACGCGTGGTTGGCGTCACCATCGACCGCACCATGGCCAAGGGCGACCCGGAACACTTTTCGGTCGAAGGTTCGAGCGTATCGATCCGTGGCCTGAGCTACGTGCGCTCGGAATTAAACGGCCGCGACTCGTTCTCCGCCAACGGCGGCCGTGCGCTGAACTTTGAAGACGTGCCGCCTGAGCTGGTGTCCGGCGTGGACATCTACAAGAATCCATCGGCAGAGCAGATCGAAGGCGCCGTCGGCGGCTTGGTTAATCTGCGTACCGCGATGCCGTTCGATTACAAGGGCTTCAAGGCGTCCATCTCGGCTGACCGCACCTGGTCGGAACTGAAGAAGGGCAAGACCTCGCCATCGGCTTCAGGTTTGGTCTCGAACCGCTGGAAAACGCCGATTGGTGAAATCGGCGCCTTGCTGGACTTGGCCTACTCGGAAAGCGGCACCCGCACCGACGCCTTCCAGGTCGAGCCTTACTATCCGCTCAAGGACGCCAAGGGCAATACCGTCTTCGTGCCGAAGGGCGCGCAGTGGCGCACGCTGGAATTCAACCGCAAGCGCGAAGGTGCTTACGGCGCGCTGCAATGGAAGAAGGACGACTGGTCGAGCAGCCTGACCTACTTCAAATCGAAGTACGAGATGCAGTGGGACGAACAAGCGATCTTCGCGCAGTCCAGCCCATACAACATCAAGGTGTCGCCTGACGCCACCTTTGGCGCCAACGGCCAGCTGCTGACCGGCACCCTGACCGATCCGGCCGACGGCGGCATCAACTTCGGCGACGACACCCGTACCTCGAACCGTAAATCCGATACCACCGACCTGTCGTGGAACCTGCGCTGGCGCAAAGACAACTGGACTGTCACCACTGACCTCCAGCACATCAAGGCCACCACTCATAGCATCGACTCCACCGTGGCTACCGGCGTGACCATGCCGAGCGAAACGCTGGACCTGCGCGGCAACGTGCCGAAGATTTTGTTCACCGACGCTGACCGCGCTTACCTGGCCGACCCTAAGAATTACTACTGGGCGTTCACCATGGAGCACCTTGACCAGAGCAAGGCCACGGAAACCGCGTGGAAGACCGACGTTAAGTACGACTTCGATCACCCAGTGCTGCGCGACGTCCGCTTTGGCGTGCGTTTGACCGACCGCGATGCGGTCACGCAGAACTCCAACCCGAATTACAACTGGGCCGCTATCACCCAGCCGTGGCAAGTGGGCTGGGATATCAGCAAGCTGGCATCGCTGGGCGATCCGCGCTTCAGTGGTAATACCAGCCTGCACTCGTTCAATAACTTCTTCAACGGAGGCGTGTCGGTGCCGTCGGTGGTGTTCCCGAACGTCTCGCTGGCACAAGGCTTCCCAGGTAGCTACGCACAACTGCATACCTACCACGACATCCTGTGCAAGGAGCAGAATCCAACCGGTACCTGTGCACCATGGCAGCAAGCGACCTTCGGCGCCGACAACTACGCTGGCACCAACGATCAATCGGAAAAGACCAAGGCGCTGTATGGCCAGATGCGCTTCGGCTGGGATAACTTGAAATACCCGATCGACGGTAATGTCGGCCTGCGTTATGTGAAGACCGATTCGACCGCGCGCGGCTACACCGTCTTCAGCTCGACTGTGCCGAGCGGCACCTTGGCGGGCGTGCCGGTCCCGGTCATCAAGCCGTTCGCCGAAGGCAAGGATTATGAGAACAACTACCATAACTTCCTGCCTAGCCTGAACTTGCGCTTGAAGGCTACCGATACCTTGCAGTTCCGCTTCGCGGTTGCGTCGGCGCTGTCGCGTCCTGACTTCACGCAGCTGCAAGGCTACACCACGCTGACGCAAACGGCGGACAGCAGCACCAATCCCGCCACCGGCATCACCACCGTCAACAGCGTAAGCCTGACCGGTAACGGCGACGGCAATCCGATGCTGCGTCCAACCACCTCCAAGCAGGTCGACCTGACGGCGGAGTGGTACTTCGCTCCTACCGGTTCGTTCACCGTCGCGGTATTCAACAAGCGCCTGAAGGACATCATCGTCAAGCAGGTGTACACCAAGCAGCTGCCGGATACTGCGGGCAAGCTGCATGACTTCACCGTCACTGGCCCGATCAACGGCGCGCGCGGCCATGCACGCGGTGTGGAGCTGGCCTTCCAGCAGTACTTCGACAAGCTGCCGGGCGCGCTGTCTGGCCTCGGCGTGCAAGCCAACTTCACCTTCGTGGACAGCGAGCGTAAGCTGTACACGCCGGTCTATTCGAAGTACTGCACCGGCGGCGACAATGCAGCTAACCTGAATCTGAACCTGAATGGCTGCGACACCAACGGCACTACCTTCGGCAATCTGCCGCTGGAAAACCTGTCGCGCCAATCGTATAACCTGGCGCTGTTGTACGATAAAGGCCCGGTCTCGGCGCGCTTGGCGTACAACTGGCGTTCGAAGGCACTTCAAGGCGTGAACGTCAACGGCACCAAGGGCGGCGACGCTACCGACACCAATCCGGCCAGCCCAACCTACGGCCAGACCAATGTCGCATGGGCGCTGCCTACCTGGTCGGATGCTTATGGCCAGCTGGACGCCTCGGTGTTCTACAAATTCACCGACAAGCTGCAACTGGGCCTGGAAGCGCAGAACCTGACCGATGCAACTTATAAGCAGCTCATGCAGCAAAATATCGGTATGATGGGCCGTGCATGGTTCAAGACCGGTCGCCGCGTAGTGGCTAAACTGAGTTACGACTTCTAATTGAGAGAAAGGCTTTAAGTAGATGAAGCAAACCGCCCGCCAGCTTGTTACCTCCCTCAGTTTTTTGATGGCCGCAACTGGCGCGGCGGCCGCCCCGGATATACCGAAGATCGTAGAGAAGGATGGCCGTTTCGCCTTGATGGTGGACGGCGCGCCTTTCGTGATCCTCGGTGGCCAGGCGCAGAACTCCAGTAACTATCCGCTGGCCTTGAACAAGGTCTTCGCGGCGATTAAAGACATGAACGCCAACACGCTCGAAATCCCGGTGGCCTGGGAACAGATCGAGCAGGTGGAAGGCAAATTCGATTTCAGCTACGTCGATACGCTGGTGGCTGAAGCGCGCAAGAATAAAGTGAAACTGGTGCTGCTGTGGTTCGGCACCTGGAAAAACACTGGCGCCAACTACGCGCCGGAATGGGTCAAGTTCAACAACGCGCGCTTCCCGCGCATGCTGGACAAAGAGGGCAAGAGCATTTACTGCCTGTCGCCGCAAGGCGAGGAAACCCTCAAGGCCGACAAGAAGGCCTTCGTGGCGTTGATGGGCCACATCAAGAAAATCGATGAAGCGCAGCGCACCGTCATCATGGTGCAGGTCGAGAATGAAGTCGGCACCTACGGCTTTGCGCGCGACTACGCACCCAAGGCGGAAGCGCTGTTCAATCAGCCGGTGCCTGCTGCCGTGCTGGCGCGTAAAAAATCCCCGGTGGCGCTGGCTGCCAGCGGCACGTGGAAGCAGGTCTACGGCGACTACGCCGACGAATACTTCCACGCTTACTCCATCGCCAGCTACATCGAAGAAATCGCCAAGGCCGGCCGCGCCGTCTACAACCTGCCGATGTACGTGAATAACTCGCAGCGCGACTCGCTGGAAAATCCAATCAAGCCATGGAAGGGCAACTTCGCCAGCGGCGGCCCGACCTACGACGTGATCGATATCTACCGCGCCGCCGCGCCGCATATCGATTTCGCCGGCCCGGATATCTACGGCCCGGATTCGAAGAAGTTCACCGCCTCGCTCAACCACTTCCAGCGCAAGGACAATCCGCTGATGGTGCCGGAGATGAGCAACGCGCCCGAGTACGTGCGCTACACCTATCAAGTGCTGGGCCGCGGCGCCATCGGCTTCGCGCCGTTCGGCATCGACTACGCGGACTACAGCAATTTCCCGCTCGGTCACAAGGCCATCGACAAGACCATGGTGGAACCGTTCGGCAAGATCTACGCAGCTTTCCGTCCGATGGAACGCCAGTGGGCCAAGTGGGCGTTTGAAGGCCGCACTTACGGTATCGCGGAAGGCGACGACCGCCAGCCGCAAACCGTGGACATGAAAGGCTGGAAGGCGACTATCTCGTTCCGCGAGTGGCAGTTTGGCGAGCGCGAATACTTCAAGAACGTCAAGGATCTGCCGGCCGGCACCGAGTCGCCGAACGGCGGCGTGTCGATTGCGCAGATCGGCGATAATGAATTCATCATCATCGGCCAGCGTGCGCGCGTGAAGATCGATCATGCCGAAGGCAAGCCGTCCATGTGGGCGCGCGTGGAGGAGGGCCGTTATGACCCTGCAGGCAAATGGATCATGGAGCGCAACTGGAATGGCGATCAAACCGACTATGGCCTCAACCTTACCGGCAATCCGGTGGTGTTGAAGGTTAAACTCGGCACGTATTAAATATAAAAACGGAGACACGATGCGTATCAATACTTTCGTCCCCACGGCCGCCGCGTTGGCCGTGATGATGGCCGGCCACGCCATGGCCGGCACGTTTGAAAAGACCGCCACCGGCGTGGTGGTCAAGCCTGACAGCGGCGCAGCCAAGGAAGTGCGGCTTGAGGTCATGGCCGATAACATCATCCACGTGGTGAAGCTTGATCAAGCAGGTAAGGCGCTGACGCCATCGCTGATGACGGTGGCCGCTCCTGTTAGCGGTAACTTCAGTGTCAGCGCGTCGGGCAAGGATAAGGTCACGCTGAAGGCCAGGCAGATTTCGGTGGCGGTGTCGCTGGCGACTGGCCAAGTACAGTTCTTTAACGCTGCTGGAAAAGCCTTCTTGACGCAGCAGGCGGAGAGCATGTCGCCGACATCGGTTGATGGTAAGCCTTTCCTCGCAGTGAAGCAGGGCTTCAACCACGGCACCAAGGACGCCTTCTACGGCTTGGGCCAGCATCAAAACAATCAAATGAATTTGAACGGCGAGGACGTGCTGCTCATGCAGCACAATATGGCGATCGCCGTGCCGTTCGTGGTCTCGGATAAAAACTACGGCGTCCTGTGGGATAACAATTCCATCTCGCGCTTTGGCGACGCCAAGCCGTATGCGTGGCTGAGCCGCGACCTGCAATTGACCGATGCGGACGGTAAGGCCGGTGGGCTGACTGCGCGCTACTACGTGGGCGACAAGCTGGTGTTCACGCGCCAGGAAAAGGATATCGCTTACCAGTACCTGAAGGACGTGGCGGAGAACTGGCCGAAGGAGGCTGGCGATCCGAAAGCGCCTAACCTGAAAGTGGTGTGGGAAGGTTCGATGTCCTCGGCCAAAGCGGGCGTGCACAAGATGCAGCTGTACTCGTCGGACTACGCGAAGCTGAGCATCGACGGCAAGCAAATCATGGACGTGTGGCGTCAGGGCTGGAATCCTTGGTATCACAACTTTGAAGTGAAGTTCGAGGCCAACAAGCCGGTCAAGTTGCACCTGGAATGGAAGCCGAGCGGCGGCATGGTGGCGATCACGCACAACGATCCGCTGCCGGAAGCAGAACGTCATTCGCTGACCTTCTCGTCGGAAGTCGCGCAGGGCATCAACTACTACGTGATCAACGGCGAGAACATCGACAAGGTCATCGCCGGCTATCACCACCTGACCGGTAAAGCGCCGATGATGCCGAAGTGGGCTTACGGCTTCTGGCAATCGCGCCAGCGCTACGAGACGCAGGAGCAGTTGCTGGGCGTGCTGCGCGAGTATCGCAAGCAGGGCTGGCCGGTCGATAACATGGTGCAGGACTGGTTCTACTGGCCGGAAAACGGCTGGGGCTCGCACGACTTCGACAAGGCGCGCTTCCCGAACGCGAAGGCGATGGTGGATGAAGTCCACAAATCCAATGCGCGCATCATGATTTCGATCTGGGGCAAGTTCTACGCCAACACCGACAACTACAAGGAACTGGCGGCCAAGGGCCACATGTGGACCAAGAACGTGGAGGATGGCGCACTGGATTGGGTAGGACCGGGCTACAAGAACAGCCACTACGATCCGTATGCGCCGGAAGCGCGCGACATCTACTATCGCCAGATGAAACCTAAGCTGGTGGATCTTGGCTTTGATGCGTGGTGGATGGATAACACCGAGCCGGACGTGCTGTCCAACACGCGGCCGAGCGACTTTAAAAAGCTCATCGGCCCGACCATTTATGGCGGCGGCGAGATCACCTTCAATCCGTATAGCCTCGTGCATACTGAGGGCTTCTACACGCACTTGAAGAAGGATCAGCCGGAGAAGCGACAGTTCATCTTGTCGCGTTCCGGTTTTGCGGGCATTCAGCGTAATGCTACCGCCGTGTGGAGCGGCGATACGGCCAGCCGCTGGAATAATCTGTACGACCAGATTTCGGCGGGCGTGAGCATCTCGATGTCCGGCATCGCCAACTGGACGCACGATATCGGCGGCTATGCGCAAGAAACGCGCTTCCAGGTCGGCGATGTCGGCTCGGCACAGGAGAACCGCAGCACCGGTGCGAAGCAGGGCGACCCGGAAGATATGAAAGAGTGGCGCGAGTTGAATCTGCGCTGGTTCCAGTTCGGCGCGTTTTCGCCGCTGTTCCGCTCCCACGGTGAAGTGGTGAAGCGCGAGATTCACGAGATTTCGCCGGCAGGTTCGCCGATGCGCGAATCGATGGTCTGGTACGACCAGCTGCGCTATCGCCTGATGCCTTATATTTACTCGGCTGCCGCCGACATCCATTACGAGTCCGGCGCCATCATGCGCGGCCTGGTGATGGACTTCCCGAACGATGACGCGGTGAAGAACATCAAGGATCAATACCTGTTCGGCCACAGCATGCTGGTGGCGCCGGTGTATGTGTACGGCGCGCGCGAGCGTAGCGTCTACATGCCGAAGGGCGCGGACTGGTATGACTTCTACACCGGCGCGCTGCACAAGGGCGGCAGCACGGCCGTGATCAAAGCACCGGAAACGCGTATGCCGGTGCTGGTGAAAGCCGGTGCGATTCTGCCTATCGGCCCTGTGACGCAATACGTGGACGAGAAGCCGGATGCGCCGATCACGCTGTACGTGTACACCGGCGCCGATGGCAAATTCAGCCTGTACGAGGATGATGGCGTCAGCAATGGCTATCTGCGTGGGGAAGCCAGCCGCATCCCGTTGAGCTATAGCGACAAGACGGGCGTGGTCACCATCGGCGCGCGCGTGGGTGAGTACAAGGGCATGGTGGCCAAGCGCCAGTTCAAGGTGCGCTTCATCAAGCCGGGTGTGTCGAGCACTGACAATTTCGACGTGGCCGACAAGGTAGTCAGCTACGACGGCAAAGCGATCATGGTGACCAAATGAAGAAGCCTGCCGCATTGTTGTTGATGATGTTGGCCGGTATGGCCGCTGCTGCCGATACCCGTCATATCGTGGTGGATGCCGCCGCACCGACCACGCCACGCGACCGCTTTGCCGATCTGTCGGTCGGCTCGGATTATCCGGGTACGCTGATCCGCGACGACAGCTTGGCGCAGCTGAAGACTGCGAAGGACGAATTAGGCTTCCGCTACATACGCTTCCACGCCATCTTCCACGACGTGCTGGGCACCTACAAGGAGGTGGATGGCAAGCCGGTCTACGATTGGACGAAAATCGATTACCTGTATGACCGTTTGCTGAAGATGGGCGTGAAGCCTTTCGTGGAACTGGGCTTTACGCCGCTGGCGATGCGCAGCTCTGACCTGAGCATCTTCTACTGGAAAGGCAACACCTCACATCCTGATCCGAAGAAGTGGGCAGGACTGGTGGATGCCTTTGTGCGCCACGTGCAGGAGCGCTACGGCAAAGAGGAGGTGCGCACCTGGTTCTTCGAAGTGTGGAACGAACCGAATCTGGATGGCTTCTGGGAGAAGGCTGACCAGAAGGCCTACTTCGATTTGTACGATAACACCGCGCGCACCATCAAGGCGATTGATCCTGCGTTGCGCGTTGGCGGGCCTTCGACTGCTGGCGCGGCGTGGGTGCCGGAATTCCTGGCGCATGCCAAGGCTTCCGGTTCGGTGGTGGACTTTGTCACCACGCATACCTACGGCGTCGATGGCGGCTTCCTCGACGAAAATGGCAAGGACGATACCAAACTGTCTCCTTCGCCGGACGCCATCGTTGGCGACGTGCGCAAAGTGCGCAATGAGATGAAGGCTGCTGGCCATGGCGATATGCCGCTGTACTTCACCGAATGGAGCACCAGCTACACGCCGCGCGACCCGGTGCACGATTCCTACATCAGCGCGCCGTACATCTTGAGCAAGCTCAAAGCTACCGAAGGCATCGTGCAGGGCATGAGCTATTGGACTTACAGCGATTTGTTCGAGGAGCCGGGCCCACCGACCGCGCCGTTTGAAGGCGGTTTTGGCTTGATGAATCCACAGGGCATACGCAAGCCATCCTGGTTCGCTTACAAGTATCTGAATCAGCTGGGTGATGCGGCGATCAAGACGGCCGATGCGCAAAGCTATGCGGCCAAGGATGGCAGCGGCGTGCAGGTGTTGGCTTGGGACTTCCAGACGCCGAAGCAGGGCCGCAGCAATCGCGGCTTCTACACCACGGTGCAGCCGACGCGCGATGGTGCGCCGATCAGTGTGGATTTGAAGGGCTTCAAGCCTGGTGCTTATACAGTCAACGTTTATCGCACCGGCTTTGAGGCCAATGATGCGCATACGGCTTATCTGAAATTGGGATCGCCTAAGACCCTGACGCCGAGGGTAGTGGAGCGCTTGCAGGCCTTGACCATGGATAGACCGCAAACCAGCACGGTGCGCGTCCCTGCATCTGGTGCGGCTTCGGTAAAGGTGAAGATGCGCGTCAATGATGTGGTGCTAATTAAGATTATTCCTCAATGAAGCCATTGATTTTTGCGGCGGTGTTTATTGCCGCCAGTGCTTCTGCTTCACCGGATTTGACCTTGCGCTATTCGCAGCCTGCGCCGGATACGGCGGCGGGCTGGGAGAGGGAGGCGCTGCCTATCGGGAATGGCCGCATCGGTGCGATGATCTTTGGACAGTTGGCGCGCGAGCGCTTGCAGTTCAATGACATCACGCTGTGGACGGGCGACGATAAAGCAATGGGTGCGTATCAGCCGTTTGGCGATCTGTATATCAATCTGCCGGGGCATGAGCAAGGAACCACGGCGTATGCGCGCCAGCTGGACTTGGGGCGCAGTGTGCACACGGTGAGCTATACGCACAACGGCGTGAAGTTCAAGCGCGAGGCCTTAGCCAGTTATCCGGCGCAGGTGATTGCGGTACGGCTGACGGCGGATAAGCGCGGGCAGTACACCGGTTCGATAGAGCTGACCGATATGCACGGTGCGCAGATTCGCGCGCAGGATGGCAGCATTGTGGCGACTGGCGCGCTGCCGAATGCGATGCAGTATGCGAGCCAGGTGCAGGTGCTGAACGAGGGCGGCAAGCTGACGGTGGAGGGCAGCAAGATTACCTTCACCGGCGCGGACGCCATCACGCTCATCCTCGGCGCGGGCACCAGCTATGTCAACGATGCCGCCCGCCGCTTCGCCGGGGAGCCGCCGCTCCCTCGCGTCGCCGCGGAAGTCGCCGCCGTGAGCGCAGTGCAGCCGTCGGCCAGCGCCGAGCCAGGCGCAGACGTCGCGCGCGCGCCTGGCGCGTGGGCGTCGCTTCTTGCTGCCCATGAACGCGATTACGTTGCGCAGTTCAAGCGCGTCGCGGTGGACTTCGGCGCTGCGCCTGCCGCTCGCCGCGCGCTGACGACCGACAAGCGCATCGAGGCTTACACCGCTGAAGGTCTTGATCCCGAACTGGAAGCGCAGTTTTTCCAATTCGGCCGCTACCTGCTGATCTCCAGTTCACGCGGCTCGCTGCCCGCCAACCTGCAAGGCCTGTGGAACAATAGTCTCACGCCGCCGTGGAACTCGGACTACCACACCAACATCAACATTCAGATGAACTACTGGCCTGCCGAACCGGCCAACCTTTCCGAGCATGCAAAGCCGTTCTTCGACTTCGTGCAAGGCATGGCGCCGGTCTATCGCAAGCTGGTGGCTGACACTGCCGCCAAGGCCATCGCTGATCCATCCTCGGTGAAAATGTCGGCGCCCGACCTGAGCGGCGAAGCAGTGCAGCGCGAAGAAACCTTCGTCAGCAAATCCGGCAAGCCGGTACGCGGCTGGACGGTGCGTACCGAGTCGAATCCCTTCGGCGCCATGGGCTACGTGTGGAACAAGACCGGCAACGCATGGTACATGCAGCACTTCTGGGAACACTACGCGTACACACAGGACAAAGTCTTCCTGCGCACCGTGGCCTACCCGATGATGCGGGAGGCCGTCGCCTTCTGGGAAGACTACCTGAAAGAACTGCCGGACGGCCGCCTCGTCGCGCCACTCGGCTGGTCGCCAGAGCACGGCCCGATTGAAGATGGCGTCAGCTATGACCAGGAAATCATCTGGGACTTGTTCAACAATACCGTGGAAGCCGCCGACGCATTGGGCGATACCCAGTACCGCGACCGCATCGCCGCCATGCGCGACAAGCTGGCCACGCCGGGTATCGGCAGCTGGGGCCAACTGCTGGAATGGATGGAAGAGAAAAAAGACAAAGTGCTTGATACGCCGGGCGATACACACCGTCACGTGTCGCACCTGTTCGGCGTATTTCCTGGTCGCCAAATCTCGCCAACCAAGACGCCTGAACTGGCCGCCGCTGCGCGAAAATCGCTGGAAGCACGCGGCGATGCGGGCACCGGCTGGTCGATGGCGTGGAAGACTGCATACTGGGCGCGCCTGCTGGATGGCGATCACGCTTACAAAATGCTGCGCGGCCAACTCGCCAAGCCTGGTGCGCGCGCCGCCCAGCAAGCCAGCCAAGGCACGGAGAGTAACAACGCCGGCGGGACGTATCCGAACATGTTTGACGCCCACCCTCCGTTCCAAATCGATGGCAACTTCGGTGCGACGGCGGCCATCTGTGAAATGCTGCTGCAGTCGCAGACTGGTGAAATCCATCTGCTGCCTGCACTGCCGTCGGCATGGGGCAGCGGCTCGGTGCAAGGCTTGCGCGCACGCGGCGGCTACGAAGTTGATCTGAGCTGGGCCAACGGCAAGCTGACCTCCGCCACCATCCGCCGCACTGCGGGCGAGGGTGCAGGTAAGGTGCGTTACGGCGGCAAGGTGGTGCCGCTGAACTTGAAAATCGGCGAAAGCAAACAATTCGGAAGGAGTTTGTAATGCGTTGGCTGCTGAGTGCTTTCTTACTGGCGCTGAGCAGCCAGTGCCTTGCTGACCCAACGCAGATTCAATACCTGAGCGGCACCGATAAAGACCATCGCGTCGAGTGGGACTTTCAAGTTAACGGTGGCCGCAACGCCGGTGCGTGGAAGAAGATTCCGGTTCCATCCAATTGGGAGATGGAGGGCTTCGGCACCTACCGCTACTACAACGATTGGCAGAAAGATCCCGCGCCGGATAGCATGGGCGTGTATCGCCACCAGTTCAATGTGCCCGCCACGTGGCGCGGCAAACAGATTGAGATCGTATTCGGCGCGGCGATGACGGACACGCTGGTCAAGATCAACGGCCTGCCAGCAGGTCCGGTGCATCAGGGGGGCTTTTACGAATTCCGTTACGACGTCACGCGCTTGCTCAAGCCTGGCGAGAGCAATCAGCTGGAAGTGACGGTGAACCGTTACTCCGCCAACGAATCGGTCAACCGCGCCGAACGTAGCGCGGACTTCTGGCTATTCAGCGGCATCTATCGGCCGGTGTGGCTGGAGGCTAAGCCGCTTGCAAACATTGAGCGCATCAGCCTCGATGCACGACACACCGGTGAGTTTAATGCTGACGTTTTCCTCGCTGGCGAAAGAAACGGCAAGGTCAGTGCGCGCGTCACCACGCTATCCGGTGCGTCGCTGGGCAAGGAGATAAGCGCGGAGGTCGTCGACGGCAAGGTGCATTTGCGCGGACGTGTAGATCGCATCGTGCCATGGTCGGCGGAGAATCCGCAACGCTATCAAGTACGCTTCCAATTGCTCAATGGCGGCAAGACGGTTCACGAGGTGAGCAAGATCATCGGCTTTCGCACGATTGAGCTGCGGCCGCGTGACGGCGTCTACGTCAATGGCCGCAAGGTGCGCTTGAAAGGATCGAATCGCCACTCGATCTGGCCGACTTCCGGCCGCACTACCAGCAAAGCTCTTAGCTACCAAGACGCGAAGCTGATGAAGGAAATGAACATGAACGCGGTGCGCATGTCGCACTATCCGCCCGATCCTCATTTCCTCGACGTGGCTGATGAAGTAGGGCTGTACGTGATCGACGAGTTGACGGGCTGGCAGAAGGCTTACGATACGGACGTTTCTACTCCGCTGGTGAAAGAACTGGTGAAGCGAGACCAGCATCATCCATCGATTCTGTTTTGGGCCAATGGCAATGAGGGTGGCTTCAATCGCGACCTGGATCGCTTGTTCGCCAACTGGGATGTGCAGAAGCGGCCGGTGATTCATCCGTGGGAAAACTTTGGCGGCATCTATACTGCGCACTACCCAACCTATAACTGCTGCGCGACTTCGCTGTTCAACGGCCGCGATGTGTTTATGCCGACCGAGTTCCTGCATGGCTTGTACGATGGCGGCGCAGGTGCAAGCTTGAACGATTGGTGGAGAGCGATGCTGGCTAATCCGCTTAGTGCTGGCGGTTTTATTTGGGCCTTTGCCGATGAGGGCATTGTGCGCGATGACCGTGGCGGTGCCATTGACGTTGCAGGTAATCTCGCACCGGACGGCATCGTAGGGCCGTACCGCGAGAAGGAGGGCAGCTTCTTTGCAGTGAAGAAGATTTGGTCACCGGTGTATTTGCCGTTGTCGGAGATGGCATCGCTGCCGCCGAGCTTTGATGGTGCGATCACGCTGGAGAATCGGTATGACTTCAGCAACCTCAATCAGCTGAAATTCAGTTGGCAGCTGGTGCGCTTTGGCGCCGATGCTGGTCACACCGTTGTCGCCCAAGGAAGAGCCAAAGCGCCAGACGCCGCAGCCGGCATGCGTGGTGTCACCAGCATCGCTTTGCCACGTGATTGGAGCAAGCAGGATGCCTTGTACTTCACCGCGATCGACCGCGATGGCCGCGAGATCTATACGTGGTCGTGGATGATCGCCAGCCCGCAGCAAGTCGCAGAACGCATAGCCGTGGACGCAGCGGTCGCCAGCGGGCAGACCGCGCCAGCCACGCTGACTGAGCTGGCCGATAGCTATCGCCTGCGTGCCGGCGCACTGAGCGCCATCATCGACAAGTCCACCGGCTATCTGCGCGAACTGAAACAGGGCGACATCATCTCGCCACTGACCAACGGCCCGCGCCTCGTTGCCGGCAAGGCGGAACTCAAGCGCATACAGGCCGAACGTGATGGCAACGATGTCGTGGTATCCGCTGAATACACCGGTAACCTGCGCGAGGTGAAGTGGCGACTCAACGCAGCCGGCAAACTAAGCGTGAACTATGGCTACCAAATGGAAGGCAGTCGCTATGTCGACGCGCTTGGCGTCACCTTCGACTATCCTGAAAGCGAAGTGAAATCCATGCGCTGGCTGGGCCGCGGCCCTTACCGCGTATGGAAGAACCGCACGCAAGGCGTGGAGTTCGACGTCTGGCAGAAAGACTACAACGACACCGTCACCGGCTTGTCGTGGAACTACCCTGAATTCAAAGGCTTCCACGACAAGGTTTACTGGGCGACGCTGGTGACCAAGAACTTGCCGATCACGTTCATCAATCACGCCGACGACATCGCGCTGCGCGTGTTCACGCCGAAGGAAGCCAGCGGTGAAGGCTCCGAGCCGAAAGGAACGCATATGGATTTCCCGCCCGGCGACATCTCCTTTCTCAACGCGATCCTCCCGGTCGGCACCAAGTTCAATCCACCGGGAGAACTAGGGCCATCAGCCCAGCAAGCGCGTACGCCTAATCTGGGCATCTGGCTGGAGAACACCATCGACATCGTTATTGGAGAAGCCACTTCCGGTAGCGGCGCGTCAACACGCTAGCGCGAAACTGATCGGCAATCAGCGTCCACAAAGGACTGAAGCTGCCGCCGCTGCTGCCACCCGCGCCCAGCGTACGCATGCGACGCCGTACCAGCGCCATGGTGGCGATGCTGCCCAAGGTCTTGTCCTTCCAGTTGACCGGCGCCGCCGCCGCGTTCAATGCGTGGCCGCTGCGCCATTGCTGCGGCAGATCCGGTGCAACGGATAGCGCGGTGGCTATACCCACTACGGCCACGCCACTGGCCAGCACCTGTTCCGCAATCGCCGGACGGGTGATGCCGCCGGTAGTCATCACCGGCATCCGTGCAACGGCGGCCAGCGCCTGTGCGAATTCGAGGAAATAAGCTTCGCGCGCCAGCGTGCGGCCATCAGCCGTACGGCCTTGCATGGCAGGGCTTTCGTAGCTGCCGCCTGAGAGTTCGATCAGATCAACCGCTTGCTCATTCAACAGCAGCACCACTTGCCGTGCGTCGTCTTCCGAAAAACCGCCGCGCTGGAAGTCTGCGGAGTTGAGTTTGACCGCGACGCTAAATCCAGACGACACGCGTGCCCGCACCGCGCGCACCACCTCCAGCAGCAAGCGTGCACGGTTCTGCAAGCTACCGCCCCATTCGTCGTCACGGCGATTGGTCAGCGGCGACAGGAATTGCGACAGCAGATAACCATGCGCCGCATGTATCTGCACTCCGTTGAAGCCCGCTTGCTCGGCGGCGTAGGCGGTATCTGCAAAGCGCTGAATCACTTCTGCGATATTCGCCGCGCTCATGGCCACCGGCTGTGCAAACAACTTACTGTGCTTGCCCAGATCTAGCGCCACGGCCGATGGCGCCCACGCCAAGCCGCCCATATTCGCCATCACCTGACGGCCGGGATGATTAATCTGCATCCAAACTTGTGCGCCGTGCGAGCGCGCGGCTTGCGCCCACGCCTGGAACGGCGTAAGTGGCGTGCCAGCTTCCAGCGCAATGGTGCCGGGGCCAGTGAGCGCGCGGCGGTCGACCATGACGTTGCCGGTAATGAGCAAACCGGTGCCGCCTTCGGCCCAGCGCTGATACAAACGCTGAATGACGGCGCCCGGCAACTGGCCCGGTTCGGCCAGGCTTTCTTCCATGGCCGCCTTGGCGAGCCGGTTGGGCAGGGTGCTACCGTTCGGCAGCGTGAGTGACGTAAAGAGCATAGATATTCCCAAATTGGTAAAGGCGATAAGCTATGCTAGGATTAAAGTACACTTTAAGGTCAAGCAGAAAATGAAAATTGGCGAACTAGCCGAACGCACGGGCATTGCGGCGTCGGCGATCCGATACTACGAGCAGGCGGGCTTGATGCCCAAGGCGGAACGCGGCTCTAACGGCTATCGCGCGTACAGCGACACGGCGCTGGAGCGCATCAATTTGATTCAGATCGGGCAGAAGCTGGGCTTCACGCTGGAAGCGATACGTGCCGTGATGGCGCTGGAAGGCGACGCGCTGCACGAAGGCCTGATGAAGAACCTCGACGCGCGCTTGCAGGATATCGAGCAGATGATGCAAACCTTGGCCGAGCAGCGTGCATCGCTGCTCGAGACCAAGGCGAAAGTGCAGGCTACGTGGGAGCGGGGCGAGTGCCCGCATAGCCTTTAAGACAGTGTGACTTCCTCGCCGCTTACGAAGCTGGCGATCACCGGGTTGACGATATCGCCGTGCGTGATAGGCCCCATATGGGCGCAGCGTGCCTGCAGCGCGGTGGCGTTAGGCAGCGACTCGCCCAGCTGCTCTACCAAGAGGCGAGTGGAGCCGGGGCTACGCTCACCGGCCATTACCAATGCCGGCATGGTCAACATGGACAAATCTGCCAACGTTGCCTGTTCGCCCAGTAGCGCGTCGAAGTCCAGACGCACTTTGGCGATCTGCGCTACCATTTTGTCCTGCGCCGCTGGCGGTGCGGCGTCGAAAGCGCCGGCGCGGTTCCAGTAATCGATGAAGATGCGGGTGGCGTCGCGGTCGGAAGCGCTAGCGCGGATGCTGGCGACCACGTTGACGATTTCCTGCTTGGCCGGGTGCTGCTCCGGCAGCAGGTGGAAGGCCACCGGCTCGAACAGCGTGAGCGACAGCACCCGTTGCGGCATGCGGCGCGCCATGTGCAGTGCGCAAGCTCCCCCAAAGGAGTGACCTACCAGGTGAAACGCTTCGCCCGGCTCCAGCTCGGAGGCGACGGAGGCGATCACCGCGTCGACTTCGTGCGCCAGCGTGTGGGTATAGCCTTCGCCCGCTTCGGCAGGGAAGGGCGAGGCGCCGTAGCCCAGTAGATCGACAGGGATGCAGCGGTAGGCATCGCCCAGTTGCGCTTTCAGCGACGACCACTGGGACTTGGAGCTCATGGAGCTATGCAGCAGGACGACAGCAGGTTTCATTGCCAGCTAAAGTTAAAAAATTTGAAGCGCAGATTATACCGGGTTGTATGGTCTATACCACGCAACCCGCTTTTTCGCGCGGCATAGTAGCAACTGAGGAGTAAAGTAGAAGCTATGAATAATTCTAAAAAAATCGCCGGCTTGGCAGGTCTCGCCAGCGTTCTGTGGATGGGTTTAACCGCAGCGGTGG
The DNA here is from genome assembly GCF_009857435.1 of Duganella rivi. Lineage (GTDB taxonomy): Bacteria > Pseudomonadota > Gammaproteobacteria > Burkholderiales > Burkholderiaceae_D > Rugamonas > Rugamonas rivi. The sequence goes on along the minus strand of NZ_WWCK01000001.1, from coordinate 384,134 downwards.
CCGCGAATCAGAAGCGGCTATTGTTCAACCCTCTGGGCAGCAAACGCGAGGTGCTCAAGCCTTATAGCAGCGGCCATCGCACCCGTCCTATCGTGGTGCGGGCCAAGGACGGTACGCGCCTGGCCGGCTGGCTGATGACGCCTCCGGTGGCCGGCCCGCATCCGGGCGTGGTCTATTTCGGCGGCCGTTCGGAGGAGGTGTCGTGGGTGGCGCGCGACGCCGGCAAGCTATTCCCCGGCATGGCGGTGCTGGCGGTGAACTACCGCGGCTACGGCGATTCCCATGGCGACCCGGCGGAAGAACATTTTGTCGATGATGGCCGCATGTTGTACGACTGGCTGAGCGAGCGCCATCACGTCGATCCTAAGCGCATCGCGGTGGTGGGCCGCAGCCTCGGTTCCGGCGTGGCGGTGCAGGTGGCGATGGAGCGCGATGCGAATTCCATCGTGCTGATTACGCCGTACGACTCCATCCTCGCCATCGCCAAGCGTAAGTTCAAGGCGATTCCGGTGGAGTATGTGCTCCAGCATAAATTTGAATCGATCAAGTACGCGCACCAGATCAAGGCGCCGACCTACGTGCTGCGCGCGGCGTTCGATGATATCGTGCCGCATTCGCATACCGATCTGCTGGTCGAAAAATTGGGGACGCTGCATGCGGATGAAATCGTGCCCGATTCCGACCACCTCAACATCCCCTATCTGGAGTCGACGCAAGCGCGCATTGCCAGTTTCCTTGCTAGCCGTTTCAGTGCTTAGACGACAGCTGGTGGTGCAGGCGGCGTAAGCCCAGCCACACGGCACCGATCACCAGCGGCACGGCGATGCCGGTCATCAGATCAGGATTGACCGGCGTGCCGCTTGCTTTCAGGGCTTTGCCGACGTAGCCCACCAGTCCCAGCGTGTAGTACGAAATCGCCGCGACCGACAGGCCTTCCACGGCTTGCTGCAAGCGCAGTTGCTGCGCTGCGCGCGCGTCCAGCGATTGCAGGATTTTGCGGTTCTGCTGTTCCTGCTCTATGCCGACGCGCGTGCGCAGCAGGTCGTTGGTGCGGGCGATACGTTTTGCCAGCGCTTCCTGCCGTTGTGCCACCGAGGTGCAGGTGTTCATCGCAGGTGCCAGGCGGCGGCCCATGAACTCCGCCAGTGTCGGCGTGCCGGGAATACGCACTTCGCGCAGTTCCTGTATGCGCGACTGCACCAGATTGAAATAAGCCTGCGAGGCCGCAAAGCGGTAGCTGTTGTTGACCGAGATTTTCTCCAGCTGCGCAGCGAGGCTGGTAATCCGGTGCAGCATGTCTTGATCACCGTTGGCGTTGTTCTTCACCAGCGTGGCGGTGAGGTCGGCCAGTTCGCTCTCGATACCGTTCAAGGCTGGCTGCGTGGCCTCGGCTTGCGGCAAGCCGAGTAGGGCCATCATGCGGTAGGTTTCGATTTCCAGCAGGCGGCCCGCCAGACGGCCCGGCTGGAATTCACGCAGGTGCTGGTCGCGCACCACGAAGCGGCTGAAGCCATCGGGATGGATCAGGAAGTCGGTCCACACTTCCGCATTGCCGCCGGTACTGCTTCCGACCAGCGATTTGCCCTGGTACAGATCGCGCAGGCTTGCTGCGAATTCGGCATCATCGTCGGCGGCTTTGCACAGCAGGACGTGGGCGGCGACGATGATTTTTCCATGCAGGCCGGCCAGCCATTCATGCGGCACATGCTGCACCGGCATGCGCTCAAACGCGGTGCGGCAATCCAGATCGGGATCGCCGCGTTCAACAAAGGTGTAGGTGGCGAACTCGGTGTGGCACTCCCACTTCAGCCGGAAACGGCCGAAGTCGTGGAAGAAGTAGCGCGCTTGCGGATGTGGCACCGCTACGCCGTAATGCATGCAAAGCTGCTCCAGAATCTGGTGCTGGCTGCTGCGATGATTCTGGCGCGAAGGCTGGTCCTGTTGCAGGTACAGGGCGAAATGGGTCAGGCTCTCGGGCGGCTGCAATTGCAGGAAGGGGCGAGAGTGGATTTCCGCCGATAGCGGCACCCGCATGGGGTGATTGAGCTTGGCGAAATCGGCGTTGGCGCGATAGGCGAGCGACATGAAACGTCCTTAGAACTAATTGAGGGAATCCGGTAACCACACCAGCAGATCGGTGACGCCGATATCGATGCCCGCTTGCGTTAGCAGCGTGCTGGCTTGTCCACGATGATGTGTTTGATGGTTGAAGAAGTGCAGCAGCACACCGCCGAAGTGCTTGCGGTACAAGTCACCGCGCATGCTGCGGTATTCGAGGTGATGCGCTAAATCGGCTTCCGTGATCTGCGGAATCCATGCCTTGATGATGGCGTCTAATTGTTCGCGGTAGGTGCGCAGGGTGGCGAGATCGTCGCCGAAGGAGTGCGTGAGACCGGTCGGCTGCGGCAGATCGCGCGCGGCCTGCAATGCAGGGAAGCTGGCAGGATGTGTGCTGAATCGCTTGAGCCAAATTGTATCCGCCGCCAGCAGGTGGCTCATGGTGCCGAGCAGCGAGCCAAAGAAGGCCTTGCGGTCGGCTGCCAGTTCGCCAGGCGATAGCTGGACTGCTGCGTCGTACAGCTTTTGATTCATATCGGCGTTGTAGCGCGCCAGCAGGGCGAAGTACTCAGGTGTGCTCATTCAGTCAGCTCAGGATTGCGGCAGGATTCGATTTCAGGAACATCTTGTCGTTGATCTTGGCCAGCGCTTGCGCGTTATCGGCTTTGTCGAGTTGCGACAGCAGATCGTAAGAATGCGCATTCCCCGACGGCGTGGTCTGGTCGTCTTTCAGCTTGCCCAGCGTGTATTTGAGCACGCGGCTGGATTGGTTCGCCTGCATATCCAGCGTGGCCTTGGTCAGTACGCCCTTGTCGTAAGTGACGCTGGTGGTGCTGTTGGCCGAGTCGTCGATCAAGTTGTACTTGTAGTTTTGCGACTGCGGCGACAGGTCGAGCGCCAATGCCGCATCCGCAGATACCGGCGAGTGATAAGCCGCCTTCAAGTGCGACTGCTGCTGTTGCGAGATGCTGCGATCCAGTTGCGAGTGGCCGCTGATAAAAGTCTTCTGCGACAGCTCGTAAGCAAAAGTGTCCTTCTCCGTAACGCGCGCCGGATTGGACGCCACCTCGGTCTGTGCGAACGATGCGCTGAAATCGGCCAGCCCGGTGGTCATGGCGCGATCGCGGTCGGTCAGCAGGATGCTGCGCTGTGGAACCGCTGGCGTGCCGTAATCGCTATTCATATCTTTGAACGCGTCTTTGAACATATCGACCATGGCGCCGTTGGCTTGGCCGCGCGCGCCGGCTTGATCGACTTGCTGCATGTAGTTGTTCAAGGCCTTGGCCTGCTGTTCCTTGCTGCCCCACGCCGCAGGCTGGGTCAGATCGACGTTGATCTTGGCGCTGCCCGCAGGGCCGGCGAAGCTGAGCGTGCGCTGCGTGCCATCGGCGTGGAATTCCAGTTGCTGCGTTTCTTTCGGATTGATCTTGATCTGGCCTTTCAAATCCACCGCTGACAAAGCGCTGTGATCGAACTGCGTCAGGCCGGATAGATCGATGCGCGGCGGATCTTCGGTCAGGCCATCAATCGATTTTTGGAACGCCTCGGCCAACTTGCCCAGCGCCTTGCGCTCGCTGTCATTGAGTTTGCCGTCGCTGTGCGCTTCGATGGCGATGCTGCTATCACCCGCATCCAGCTTCAATTCCACTTTCACGCCGCTGCGAGTGGTGATGGTCAGCGCGATCTGGTTGTCGCCCATGCCATGCTGCGAAACCTGCGACGGCGATACCAGCATGTCGTAAGTATTGGCCTGCACGCCGTTGGGCGCTTGCTGCACCGATTGCGAAAAATCTTCGCCGTCGTACGCTACCTGCTTCAATAGCTCGCCGCCGATATTCTTCAAGCGTCCGGCGAGCGCTTGCTCGTTGAAGTTCTGCGCCATCATGGTGGCGGCGGTGCTGCGCGTGCGGTTTTCCCACACCAGCGCTTTGGCCGGCGCTTCGCCGGACGCGCCGCCCAGCGATACCACGGTGGATGAGCCGCCGCCTGCCGCATTGGCCGCGCCGGAAGTGGACGTGTAGGCGCCGGCGGTCGCGGGATTGGCGACAGCCGGCGTAGCCCGGTTCAGAGAAGTGATGGTCGTCATAGACCCATTATAGGCCGGTTTTAGCGGTGCAGTCTCACCGGCGGCAGCACACGCGCCCGCAGCCAGTCGGCCAGCGTGTGCGCCAGCATCGGCACCGTGCCATGCAGCTGCAGCAGGTGCTTTTGATATAGGAGCCGATACAGCACGCTGGCCATTGGCCCGGCGACGCGATAGCGCTTGCCGCTCACTGGCCCGGTCAGTGCGCCGACTGCCGCTTGCTGGCCGAGAGAAATCAGCGAGCCGTAGTCGTGATAGCGGAAGTCCGGGCGCGGCGTGTCTTCTTTGCGCGCCAGCAGATCGGCCAGGAACATGGCTTGCTGATGCGCGACTTGCGCGCGCGGCGGCGCCGGGCCTTTGACCGGACAGACGTAGTTGGCGCAATCGCCCAGCGCGTAGATGCGGCCATCGTTGGACGAACGCAGGCTGGAATCCACCATGATCTTCCTCAGGTGATTCACGCTGAGGCTCAAGGTGGCGCACAGCGGCGGTGCTTCCACGCCGGCGGCCCACAAGGCCAAGTCGGCGGGATAGACCGTGCCCTCGGCATCGGTCACCGCATCGGCGCTGACGCTGGCGACGCTGGTGGAAGTCATTACGTTGATGCCGAGCGAGCGCAGATGGCGCGCTGCACGCTGCGCTTGCAGCGGATCGAGTTGCGGCAGCAGGTGCTGGCCGCGTTCAATCACGGTGATGCGGATGTCCTGCTCGGGATCGAGTTCGTGCACGCGATAAGCGGCCAGCGTGCGCGCGGTGTTGCTCAACTCCGCCGCCAGTTCCACGCCGGTCGCGCCGCCGCCGACGATCACTACGTTGACTGGTTTTTTCCGTTCGCCGGCGCGGATGCAGGTATCGAAGAAGCGGCGGCGGAAATCTTCTGCATCGGCTACGCTGTCCAGCGTCAGCGCGTATTCCTCTGCGCCGGGCACGCCGAAGAAATTGGTGACGGAGCCCAGCGCCAGTACCAGCTTATCGTAAGCGAGAACGCGGCAAGCGCCATCGCCGCCGTCGCGTGGCGACAGGGTGATGGTTTGATGCGCGCGGTCGAGGCACAGCATATCGCCCTGCACGAATTCAAAATCGTGATCGAGCGCTTGTGCGCTGAACGGCAGTTCGTTCACTTGCGGATCGCACTTGCCGGAAGCGACGGTGTGCAGCAACGGCTTCCAGAAGTGGCCGGGCCAGCGATCCACCAGCAGCACGCGTGCGCGCTTTGCTGCGCCTAGCGTATCTCCAAGACGGGTGGCGAGTTCGAGCCCGCCCGCACCGCCGCCGACGATGACGATGGTTTCCATGATGCGCCTCCTGTATGAGTTAAAAAAACTATGCCGCTCGATGCAGCCCCGGTGCGGGGCGCTGCTGATCCGGCGTGTAGGGGCTGGCCTGCAATTCGTGCAGGGCGTCGAAAGTGATGAATTGGCGCGGGCGCACCACGTCGCCGCCATACGGTGCGACGGAGACAGTCCACAGGCCCGCATCGGCCGCCACACGCAGTGCGGGAACGGCGGTGTCGATAGCGATGGCGTCGTGCGGCGCTGCGCCGATAGCATGCAGTGCGTGAGCATACGGGCCTGCGCCGGCAGTGCTGTCGAAATTAACGCCGCCCGCGACCACGCTGAACAAGCTATTCACATCGGCGCCGAAGTAGCGCTCCAGCAGCGCGGAGGCTGCGGGTGCAGGTAGATCGGTCAGGATGCAGATTTTGCAGCCGGCTGCAGTGGCGTCTTCAATCAGCGCCAGTGCAGCAGCTTGCGCTTGCGGCGGGCGCGCGAGGATCAGTTGATGGAATTGGCGATGCTTATCTTCCAGCAGTTTCGCCACGCGCTGCTTATTGCGCGACAGCGGCGGCATGGCGACAGCGGAGCCGATGGCGCGGGCGTAACCGTGGGTAACGGCGGCAGCGCGCAGCGCCGGCAAAGTCCAGCGCACCGACAGGCCGGCGTTGGCAAACGCTGCGTTGCAGGCTGCAAGGTGCAGCGCTTCGGTATCGAAAAGAACCCCGTCCAAACCCATGAAGATCACGTCTATGCTCATCTCATTCTCGCTCAACGATGTCAGATGATTATGAATATAGAGGTAGAATCTGCAAAAGAAAAATTAAAGATTTTGGATTATCGATAAGGATTGTTTATGTATCACGCGAGTTTTCGCCAGCTACAGTCGCTGGTCTTGGTTGCGCGGCACGAGAGCGTGTCGCGCGCGGCGGATGCCATGCATCTCACGCAGCCCGCAGTGTCGTTGCAAATCCGCACACTGGAGGAGATTGCGGGCATTGCGCTCACGCGTAAAGTGGGTCGCAATATCCAGCTGACGGCGGCGGGCGAGGTGATGGCCGAATTCTCGGAGCGCATCCTGCGCTTATGGGAGCAGGCCACCGACGAACTGGCGGCGCTGCAGGGCGTCACCTCCGGTACGTTGCGCATCGGCGCGGTGACCACGGCGGAGCACTTGCTGCCGCCGATGCTGGTGCCGTTCACGCTGGAGCGCCCGGACGTGCGCCTCAAGCTCCAGGTGGGCAACCGCACGGAGATCATCAACATGCTGGCGCGGCACGAGATTGAGCTGGCCATCATGGGCACGCCGCCGCGCGAATTGCGCACCAATGCGGCCAAGTTCGCGCGACACCCGATGGCGTTTGTGGCCAGTCCTTCGCATCCGCTGATGAAGAAGAAAAAACTCACCCTCAATGACGTGATGGCGGCCAACCTGCTGGTGCGTGAACGCGGTTCGGGTACGCGCACGGCAGTGGAGAAGCTGCTGCGTGAACAAGGCCACGCGGCGGAATTCGGCTCCGAGGTATCGAGCAACGAGGCGATCAAGCGCATGGTGTCGGCGGGCCTTGGCGTAGGCTTCCTGTCGGTGCACGCCTGCGGTCTGGAGTTCGAGACCGGCTTGCTGGCAACGCTGCCGATCGGCCCGGTGGAGGGCGACTGGCACATCATGCACCTGACCGATCAGCCGATTCCCAAGGTGGCGGCGGCGTTCCAGGATTTCGTGATCGAAAACGGCCAGGATTTGGTGGCGCGCGAGCTGGAAGGCTTCTACAAAAAGCTGGGTAAGCGTAAGCCGTACCGGTAAAGCGACCAATACAGTGGTGCTAACTGTTTGCTAAAGTGTACTGGTGTGTGCCAGTACACTTAGCCGTACAATGCAAGCACACACTCCACACACGGATCTGCCATGTCGCCCGAATTGCTGCTGCCACTTTGTACCTTTGCCGCCGTCAGCTCCATCACGCCCGGCCCGAACAACACCATGATTCTTGCCTCGGGCTTGAACTACGGCTTCGTGCGTTCGCTGCCGCATTTGTTCGGCATTACCTGCGGCTTCACCTTCATGATTTTTGCGACCGGCATGGGCTTGCATGTGGTGTTCGAACAGTTCCCGATGCTGCAAACCATCCTCAAATACGGCGGCGCGATCTATCTGCTTTGGCTGGCGTGGAAGCTGGCGCATGCGGCGCCGATGACTGGCGAGCAGGCCAGCCTGTCCAAGCCGATGGGCTTTTTCGGCGCGGCTGCGTTCCAGTGGATTAATCCGAAGGCGTGGGTGATGGCCTTGAGCGCTTTGACTACCTATCTGCCGCAGGGCTTCACCGTGCTGGATGCGGCCACGCTGGCTGGCATCTTTGGCGTGATCGGCGTGTTCTGCGTCGGCGCGTGGGCCATGTTCGGCGTGGCGATGCGCCGTGTACTGCAAGACCCGCGCTCGGTGCGCATCTTCAATATCGTGATGGCGCTGCTGCTAGTGGCAACGCTGTATCCGATGCTGGCCTAGTGACGGGAGTGCGGCAGTCGCAATGCGTGCAGGCGGTTGCGGATCGCGTTTAGATCGGCAGCTTGCGTAGCCTGCTGCGCTAATAGATAGCCGCGCGCGAATTGAATCGCGCCGGAAGATTGCGGATGCTGCTGCGCCAGTTCTTGCAGCAGATGATCCGCCACCGCCAGGTCATTATGCTGCCCCAGTTCTTCCTGCACTGCGGCCAGCGCTTTTAAATAGGTATGCGTGCCTTTGCTGCGATACAGCGCATGGAAGAACTCCAGCGCGTAGCGGCTACGCTTGGCGGCGATGCGGGTGCGGTGGGCGCTGGCGGCGTCGCTGTCGTTCATGCGGTTGGCGCGCTTGATCAAGGACTTGTGCAAATGTTGCAGGCTCTGACGCGAAAACTGCATGGCCGAGCCGTTAAGCAGCGGCGCGGTCTGCAGCATCCATGATCCCATGGTCAGCATCAAGCGCGTGTAGCGCGGCGACAGCAAGGCTTGCGCAGCCTCGCTCCGTTTGGCGTGAGCCGTTTGCAGCGCCAATGATTGCAGTTCCATTTGCGAGGCATCCACGCGCGCCAGTGTGGAGGAGACCAGTACGTCCCAGTCACGCGCCGCGCCCAGTTCCGCGCCTAGCCAGTTGATGTCCTCTTGCAGCGCGGGCGGGCAGGGCGCCACCGTGTCGAACAGCTTGAGGGCAGAGCGCAATCGACGCACGCCCACGCGCATCTGGTGCAGTGTTTCGGGATCGTGGCCGTCGATGACTGCTATTTCGTTGCGTTGGATTTGTTCCAGGCAGTTGCCTAGCACGGCGGGCAGCGCGTCGCTCAGCGGCGCATCCACTTCCAGTGCCAAAGCCTGCGCGCGGAACGGTGCGTTGCCGGTTTCGCGCACCAGCATATAGCCGCGCTGCGCTTTGTTGATATTGCTGATGCGGAGCGGGATGTCGTCCAGCAGTTGCAGCGCGAACGCGTACAGGCCTGCGGGATCGCCTTCCTTCAATTCCAGTTCAATTTCGTTGACCGGCACCTTGTGCGCTTTGCGTTCGATGTGGCCGACGTCCAGCACCACCTCGATGCGGTTGCCGCCGATTTCCACATCCCACGAGTGGCGCTGCACGTCTACCACGAACAGCGGTTCGAGGCGATCCTTTAACTCCGGCACGTCCAGCATGGATAGCCAATGTTCGTCATCACCTACCATCTTGCGCAGCTTGCCGAGACGCGGCCATGGGCGATCAACCGGGCCTTCCCACTCGTTGCGGCTATGCAGGCCGCTTTGCACGCTGCCGCCGGCCTTCATGGTTTGTATCCACTCGCCGTCCACCTTGCGCACGCGCAGGCCTGCGCCGTGACGCAGCAGATGCAGATCCGGCGTATCGAAATAACGCGCAGTCAGTTGCTGCACGCGCGCGGGCGTGTCCAGCAGCGGGTGATGCAGCAGCTTGTCGTTATCCTCGGGCGCGAGTAACAGTTTGAGTTCGACTTCCATAAGACCAGTGTAGGCAAAAGCGATGTAACGCGGCGCACGCCTTCAAGCGCCGCGCGGCAAGGTTTGCAGCAACTGCGCCCATGCCGGGATGGCGGCGCGCCAGAAAGCATCGATACTTTCCGCTTGCACATCAAGGCCGAGGAAGCGGGCCGCTGGCAGCATGGCTTTTTGCAACAGCTGTTGCGGATCGCTACCGTCGTCGAAGGCGATAGCGCCGGTTTGCTTGGACATCTTGTCGCCGGCTTCGTTCAGCACCACCGGCACGTGCAGGTAGCTCGGCTGCGGCAGGTTCAGCACCTGTTGCAGGTACAGCTGGCGCGGCGTGGAATCCAGCAGATCAACGCCGCGCACGATGTCGGTGATGCCTTGCGCGCCATCGTCCACCACCACCGCCAATTGATAGGCCCAGTAGCGGTCGGCGCGCACGATGATGAAATCGCCCACTTCGGCGGTCAGGTCTTGGCTGGTGTGGCCGAACCAGCGGTCTTCAAACGACAGCACGCAGTGCGGCGATTGCGGTACCTTCACGCGCAGCGCGCGGCCCACCTTTCCGGGCGCGAGGCCGTGGCGGCAGGTGCCCGGATAGATCAGCGCCTGATTCGGGCCGGCGGCTGCGTTCACTTGCGAATCGGCGATCTCGCGGCGCGAGCAGCCGCAGGGATAGACCAGGTCGCCCAATTGCTGCATCGCTTGTTCGTACAGCGCGTAGCGCCTGGTTTGCCACGTCACTTCGCCGTCCCACTGCATGCCGCAGCGCAGGAGCGAGGCGAGGATATGTTCATCGGCGCCGGCGACATTGCGCGCGCCGTCCACGTCTTCAATGCGCACCAGCCATTGGCCTTGGTGCACCTTGGCGTCGAGATAGCTGGCGATGGCGGCCACCAGCGAGCCGATATGCAGGGGGCCGGTGGGCGAAGGGGCGAAGCGGCCGATGTAGGGAGAACGAGCAGTCATGCCCGCATTTTCGCATACAATGCGGACGCGGAAATCCCGCAACGATTACTTACGCCCACAGGACATCATGAAAAAAATGACAAAATCCTTCGCTGCCTCCGTGCTGGCCATGAGCTTTGCGCTGGCATTCCCTGCTCACGCCGACGCCGGCAAGACCGCCGTGGTGCAGGAAGCGCCGCTGCGCGCGCACCTCGCCTTCCTCTCCAGCGACTTGCTGGAAGGCCGTGGCACCGGCCAGCGCGGCGGCGATTTGACTGTGGCGTATCTGGAATCGCAGGCGCTGGCCTTGGGACTGAAGCCCGGTAATGGCGACAGCTTCCGCCAGTCGGTGCAGATCGCCGGCGTGAAAACGCAGCCGGCCGAGAGCACGCTGAAACTGGAAGCGGGCGGCAAGGCGCTGGATATCGCATTTGGCAAGGATTGGGTGTTTGCGCCGGGCGATGCGACTGCGTCGCACAGCTTTAACGCGGAGCTGGTGTTTGCTGGTTACGGCATCACCGCGCCGGACGAGAAGTGGAATGACTTTAAAGGCGTCGACGTGAAGGGCAAGATCATCGTCGTGATGGTCAACGATCCGCAGCCGACGGCGGAGCAGCCTAGCCGCTTCAACGGCAAAGGTCTGACTTACTACGGCCGCTGGAGCTACAAGTTTGAAGAAGCGCAGCGCCAAGGCGCGGCTGGCGTGCTGCTGATTCACACCACGCCGACGGCATCGTATGGCTGGAGCGTGATTCAAAATAGCTGGGCTGGTGTAGAGCGCTTCCAATTGGCGGCTGGTACGCTGGGCACGCCGCTGCAAGGCTGGATCACTGACGATACCGCGCGTGCGCTGTTCACGGCCTCAGGTCAGGATCTGGATGCGTTGCGCGCAGCGGCGGAGAAGGCTGACTTCAAGCCAGTGCCGCTGGCGGCCAAGCTCAATGGCGAGATGAAAGCGGCGGTGCGCAAAGTGGAGCAATTCAACGTATCGGCCGTGGTGCCGGGTACCGATCCTAAGCTGAAGGACGAAGTGGTGATTTACAGCGCGCACTGGGATCACCTCGGCAAGCAAGGCGATAGTGGCGATACCATTTTCAACGGCGCGGTCGATAACGCCTCCGGTTCGGCAGCCTTGCTGGCGATGGCCGAGCAGGCGCGCCGCTTCCCGGCAAAGCGCAGCCAGATGTTCCTGTGGGTCGCAGCCGAAGAGCAGGGCTTGCTGGGTAGCGCGGCGTATGCTTCGTCGCCGCTGTGGCCATTGGCGAAAACGGCGGCCAACCTGAATCTGGATAGCCTGAACTTTGCCGGCGCCACGCGCGACATCGGCGCACAAGGCAGCGAGCGCACCGAGCTTGGCAAGCTGGCCGAGGCGGCAGCGAAAGGCATGGGCATGCAAGTGGCCGAAGCCAAGCCAGATCTGGCGGGCGGCTACTTCCGTAGCGACCACTTCAGCTTTGCCAAAAACGGCGTGCCGGCGTTCTCGATCACCTCGGGCCGCGACTACCTCAAGGACGCTGAAGCGGCCAAGGCCAAGATGGCGGCGTACGGCAAGCGCTACCACCAGGCCAGCGACGAATACGATCCGAGCTGGGACTTGGGCGGCATAGTGCAGATGGCGCAATACACGCTCAACCTCGGCCGCCTGATCGCCAACGGCGCCAAGCTGCCCGAATGGAAAGCCGGCGACGCCTTCGCTGTGCCGCGTAACTAAAAATTCGGGGTCAGTTCTGCCAATCGGACACGGGCTCTACCGTAGCGAACGCTACGGTAGAGCCCGTGTCCGATTGGCAGAACTGACCCCGGTTTTAATGGAAGCCGACGGTGATGGTGGTGCCAGTCAGGTCGATGCCTTTGATGGAGATGCTGCCGAAGCTGCTGCCCTCGGTGCCTTTGACGCGGATGTTGTTGAAGGCGATTTCGCCGATCGAGGACGGCAAGCTTAAGGTCAGGCTGCCGTCTTTGTTGACGGTCGCCGCTGCTTTGGTCGGATCGTAGACGACGTTTTTCATCGTGGTGTCCGCTTCGAGGAAGCCCAGCACCGGATTGAGCAACTTGCTCATCTCGCTCACCACTTCCAGGTTATTGCTCTTGGCGTGTTTGACGGCGTTGACCAGGTCGTCGCTCAGGCCCTGGGCGGCGGTGTCGCCCAGTTCCTCGTCGCTCAGTGCGCGCAGGGCGCGGTTGCTGATGGGCGCGCTGGCGGTCAGCGCGGCGGCGGGCAGGGCGCTCGCTGCGTAGGTTTCCAGTGGCGCTAATAACGAGGTGGCAATCGCCGCCGCCATCCGCAAACGGCGCTGTTTGCGCAGGGCGTTTTCAATGTGCTCTTGCGTGATCAGGTTCAGCTCGGCAAAGATGTCACCCAGCCGCTGGCCAGTCTTGCGTTGCAGTTCGATTGCACTGGCCAGCTGTTCTTCGGTAATCAGCTTCTGCTTGACCAGCAGCTGACCCAGCATCGATTTATTTTGATTGCTCGATAGCCATCCCATCTTGTTCTCCTTTATGCCGATTTACGCGGCGTCGGCGCTTGCAGCACGTCCGGCCCCGGCCCTTCCTGATGCGCCAGGTGCTGGATGTCCGACGGCGCCATGCCGAACCAGCGCTTGCACGCCCGGTAGAACGCGCTTGGCTCCGAGAAGCCCAGCTGGAAGCTCAGCATTTTCAGCGAGAGTTCGCCCGCGCTCAGCGATTGCCGCGCCAGCTCGCGCCGGGTGTCGTCGACCAGGTTGGTGAAGCTGGTGCCTTCTTCCGCCAGCCGGCGCTGCAAAGTGCGCTCGCTCATCATCATTTGCGCGGCGACGTCGTCGCGGTGCGGCGGGCCTTTCGGCAGCAGGCTGGCCAGCAAGGCTTGCACTTTGGCGCTGAAGGTCGGCGGTTGCGCCGCCGCCAGCGTTGCTAGTACGCGCTCGCCGCCGCCATCCACCAAAGGCGGTGTGGCTGGCAGGGCCGCCACCAGGTCGGTGTCGGAAAATTCCATCACGTTGTGTGGCATGTTGAAGCGTACCGGGCAGCCGAAGGTCTCTTCATAGACGTGCGCATTGGCCGGCGCCGGGAAGGCGTATTCGACCACCACCGGCGCGATGTCGTCGCGTCCGGCCGCACAGCGCAGGGACCGCAGCAGCACGCACCAGACGAAGTCGTAGCGCTGCTGCGGCACTTCGCGCCGCGCACCGGGCAGCACCAGGCCGACGCGCGTGTGGCCGTGGCAGCGCTCGATCGAGCTTTGCACGGTCGGCGATACCAGCATGATGTGACCCATCACGCCGAGCCAGCCGAGCCGGTGCGGCGCCGAGATTTTCAGCCCGATCAGCGGGTCGCCCGATTGCTGCACCAGCAACTCCCACAGGTGGCTTAGTTTGTCGGACAGCGTGAGCGCGTCGCAAGCGATGCCGTCGCCTTCGTCCAGGCCGGCCTGCGCGAACAGCGCTTCTGCTTGCACGCCGGATTGCGCCAGGCGCGATTTCACGCCGCGCACCAAATGCAGGGCGGAAGAGTACGTCATGGCGTGACCGCGGTACGCAAACGCAGGCCGATTTTTTCTTTCAGGCCTTGCAGCTTGGGATCGATCACGGCGCGGGTGTCGGCCGCCACGCCTTCGCCCAGGGTCTTTTGCATTTCCGGCAGCATGGCTTCAAATTTTTTCTTCACCGGCGATTCGAGGATGGCGATCAATTGCTTGAGTTCTTCCTCGCTGTAGCGCTCGGCCAGCAGCGGAGCGATGGTGGTCGGAATCAGCTTGTCGGCGCTGGCGCGGGTGATCGGCGTGGCGTCGGCCATGAAGGCCTTGGCTTCGCCGACGATGTCGTTCATGGCGGCGTCGCGCTTCTCCGGCGCGGCGCGGCCTTGCAGCATGGCGCGCGCCTGTTGCACCGCGTCGGCCACCGGCACTTGCAGCATCGATTGGCCGATGGTGTCGATGTTCCACAGTTTGAGAACCTGGTCGACCAGCGCTTGCTTGGCCGGCGAAACCGGCGCGGCCGCGTGCGCGCTCAGGCAGGCTGCGCTTAAGGCCAGCAGCATCAGGCCGTGTTTTGCTTTTGTCATTTGTGCTCCTCCAAGTAAATCAGAAACGCTTGTTCAATTCAAAGCCGAAGTAGCGGACGTGGATATCGCCGCCGACATTCTGTCCCGCGTACGGGTTGTAGATGATGTTGAGGAAGGTGTTGCAGTTCATATTGCAGCTGGTGTTGGCCGGCGCGTAGAACTTGCCGGTCATGTAGGAACCAGTGACGTTGATGTCGGTGTTCTTGTCGAGCTTGTAGCCGATGCCGAGACTGCGCAGCTTGGTGTCCGGCAGCGGCGCCAGCAAGTCGATTTTGTCGGCCGGGATCGAGGTCTTGCGCGGCTCGTAGCCGATCCGTACCGCCAGCTTGTCGAGCGGATTGAGCTGCACACCGTAGGCAAAGTTGACCACGCTCTTGTAGCCGCGCGGGATGATCAGCTTGCCCGAATCCGGAATGCCGTACAGGCGCGCCACTTCCAGCAGCTTGACGCTCTGGTCGAACTGGAAGCGCAGCGCGTCCCAATCGCTCCAGCGCGCGTAGCTGGCGTCGACGTTGAGCTGGATGTATTTGATCGGCTTGAGTTTCACGCCCACCTGCAAGTGCGCAGGGAAGGGAATGGTGGCGCTCATATTGCCTTTTTGCTCGGCCGGGATCGAGGATGGGAAGCCCAGCACTGCGCCCGCAATCGGCCCCAGCAAGCTGGCGTTCATGCCGCGCACGAAGTTGCGCAGCATCGGCTCGGCTTTGAATACATAGGTGCCGGTGTAGTGGGTCTTGGAGCCGCTTTGGAATACCGCACCCAGCGCAAACTTGGGTGATGGTTCCCACAGCACGCCGAGGTTGATGGTCGGGTCGAACGGCGCGGTCAGTTCCAGCCGCATATTGGCGGCTTTCTTGAATGGACTGACCATGCCATCCTTGCCGCCACCGCACACGCCAAAGCCGAACACGTCGATGATGTTGCCACCATCTTCCGGGCACCAGCCTTTTTGCAGTTGGCCGAATACACCCAGCAACTCGTTCGGGAAGCGCATATTGGTGTCGACCACGAAGGCCGCGTGCGCAATCGGCACCGACACGCCAAAGCGCAGCGTCTCCGAATATTTGTAGCCGACCGACGGCGCCGCGTACACCAGCCGCTGGATTTGCTGTTGCCGTCCTTGATATTGGCCGGGATCGTTGGGATCGGTGGTGCGATCGAGACTCATGGCTTGCGACATATAGCTGTCGGTGGCAAACGTCCATGGCGAACCGGGCTTGTTCCACGACATGCCGATGCCGGGCACGGCCACCGCCGGCAAGCGCCAACCGGGCATGCCGTAGCCGGGCACGTACATGACCTGTCTGACCGGCCCGGTCGAGGTGTTGGACAGTGGGTCGTCGCGCCAGCCGCCGACGTCAAAGCCGTCGCCCGGCGTGAAGCGGGCGCTGGTGCGGATCGAAGCGACGAAGTTGTGGATGCTCTCGCTATCGCCCTCCAGCCGCGCCAGTCCGGCCGGGTTGAAGTGGATCGAAGCGATCCCTGGCGGGTCGGCAGTCACCGCGTTCCCCATCGCCATCGCAACCACGCTGGTAGTGAGGTTTTCAGTCAGCGCAGCGTGCGCCGGCACGCTGAGCGTGCTAGCCACGGCGGCAGCGATAAGGAGGCGGCGCATCATTAGAAGATCAACGGCAAGTTCATGCCCACGATCAGGTTAGGCGAGTCCGGCGTCAAGCCGATGCCGACCGAGAAGTTGACCGTGGTCTTGGGCGACACACGGTAGCCGAGGCCCATGTTGAGGATGCCCGAGGTTTGCATATGGGTCTTGGCTTCCAGTCCATCGGCAAAGCGCAGCTTGGAACCGGCCGAGATCGCTTCCTGGAAGGAGATGGTGGTGGAAATGCCGTACGACAGCGCGTACGCAAAGCCCAGGCCAAAGCCGACGCTCGGCCCCGGCGCCACGCGCGTCAAGATGCGCGAGCCGTTGACTTGCCACAGGTCTTTAGCCGGCAGGCTGGCGGTGAAGTTCACCGAGCCGAACAGCGCGACCGGGTCGACGATCTTGTTGACGTTGAGGCCGACCGTGGCGGCGCCGACGCCGCTGCCGGTCGCTTCGCCGCTGCCGGCAATGATCTTGAACGGGCTGCGGCCGGTCGGCAGGCGCACGTTGCCGGTGACGGTCAGGCCGGGCTGGTCGCGGCGCGCCTCGAACGGCTGCCAGCGCGCGCCGATGCCGATATCGCCGATCGAGTTGGACATGCCGCTGCGCGCCGCGGTGTCGGCATAGCGCGAGATCAGCGGCAGGGTGATGTTGGCGGTCAGGTTGTCGCGCACGCCGTAGTCGGCAGAGAACGAGTTGGTCACCGTGTGCGAGTTGTTGTTCTCGATGTTGAACAGGGTGGCGCTGCCGTTGCCGATGTCGGTCACGATGCGGTCTTCGCCGATGTAGTTGTAGCTGAGGTCGTACGTGACCGACAGCTGGTTGCGGCGGATCAGGGTGTATTGCTTGTCCACTGCCGTCAGGGTTTGCTTGAGCAGGGCGCTTTGATCGCCTTCGCCTTCTTTCTTGGCCAGCGCGTCGCGCGCGGCGTCAGCGGTGGCGGGCTGGCTGGCTTGTTGCGCCAGCACCGGGGCGGCGGCAAACGCGATGGCTACGGCAAGGGGTATGGTGCGTAACATCATGGGGACTTCCTTGTGAGAGGGGGATTAGTTGTGGCGCATCCAGGTGCCGGCTGCGCCCGAGTTGGTGGCGCGCATCAGCAGCTGGGCGGCATTGCTGAGCGGGTCTTGCCGCCCTTTGCCGGTGACGCGATCCATGTCGACCACGCCCAGTTCGAGATCGGTCAGCGCCAGCTGGCGCACCGGCTGCTGGCCCTTGGCCGGCGAGATGATGAACAAGGTGTTCTTGTCCCACCAGCGGGCGAACTCTTCGACCGAGAACACGATGTTGCCGGCCGACGGATCGGCAATGTAGACCACGCCGTCGCGGATGCCGCGCAGTACCACGAAGTGCTTGGAGCCGGCGTAGTCGATCGGCACGATGGCCGGCTCGTCGAGCGTCATCAAGTCCTTGATCTCGGCCTTGAAGCCGGCGCCGGACAAGCCCATGGAGCCGACGTAGCGCTTCATGTCCAGCAGCGAGAAACCGCGCCGCTCGATGATCTTGTCCTTCTCGCCTTTTTCCAGCATGCCTTCCATGGCTTGCTGCTCGTTGACCATCACGCCGAGGTGGTAGTTGAGGATGGTCACCAGCGCGGCCGAGCCGCAGCTGTAGTCGAACGCCTGCCGCACGATGTGCTTGTACTTGAGCTCGGAAAACGGCTCCAGCTTGACCGATTGCACGTAGGTGCCGCCCCCGCCCAGCAGGGTCTGCGGCATTTCGTACTGGTCCTTGGGACGGTCTTGCGGTTCGTGCCGCGACATGGCGCCGGCGCCGCCGATGAGGGCGGCGAGCACACCTAGAAGCAGGGCCAGCATGGCTCAGTGCTCGCGCGTTGCACGCAGGCGCGCGCGATAATTCAGGTGGTGGAAGGTCCGGTGCAAAGCTTTGGCGTGTGCTCCGCCCCGAGGCGTCGGGCGCCCCAATGCTGGTGTCATGGTGTCTCCAATATTCTTAATTCGAACGGTCGTGCTTTATTTAAGCGACAACTCGTCTTTTCATTTTTGTAAGTTATTAACGCATGCTTTTCCGCGCTGCCGCACCTGATTTTTTAGAAATGTGCTTCTAGGTTTTGTCGTGAAACCTATGCTAAGGCAGGCGACAAAAGTGCAACACGCTGTTCACTCTGGATGGCTCTCAGGGCCAAGTTGTTGGCCTTCGCGGTCAGCGCAACAAGCTAGACCCGTCGCGTAGCCGACTCATATGATTAATTTAATTAATATTCAAATATTAAGATTTTCACGCGGGGCGTGACCCAGATAAAAATTTTCATACAACCGGAGATAACAAATGCAAATCATCAAAACCGCAATCGCTGCCGCACTGGCAACCGTGGCGTTCTCGGCATCGGCCATGACCCCGATTCAGGACGCAGAGCTGAGCACCGTCAGCGGCCAGGACGGCGTGTCGATCGCTGCTAACCTGAACATCAAGATCGATTCCTTCGTCTATACCGACACCGACGCGCTCGACGCTAACGGCCTGGGCGGCGGCTCGGTGTCGTTCAACGGCATCAAGGTCAACGGCCTGATCGCTGCCAACATCGACATCCTGTCGAAAGCCTCGTTCCTGCAAGCGGCCGGCGCGGCCGGCGTGACCAACCCAGGCACGTTTTACAACCCAGCCACCGGCGGTGATGTCGTTCAGATCGCTATCCCTGCGAGCGTGGTAGCCGATGGCCACTACCTGAACGTGTCGGTCGACGCGATCAAGATGGGCAACAACGCTGCCTCGTTCGGTTCGGTCGCGATGAACCAGATCGACATGCGCGGCACCACCGTGTGGATCTTCGCCCACTAATCGGCTCGGCTCCTCAGGCCTGTAGCTTGGCCTGATGAGTCATGGACGGTACAAGCTGCGGGATCATAAACTGGTTCCGCAGTATCAAAAAAACACACACCGCTGCAAAACTATTAAAACCATCAACGGAGACGATCACATGCAATTCATCAAAACCGCAGCTGCTGCAGCACTGGCAACCCTGGCCTTCTCGGCATCGGCCATGACCCCAATTCAAGACGCAGAGCTGAGCACTGTCAGCGGCCAGGACGGCGTGTCGATCGCTGCCAACCTGAACATCAAAATCAACTCCTTCACCTACACCGACACCGACGCGCTGGACGCCAACGGTCTGGGTGGCGGTTCGGTATCGTTCAACGGCATCAAGGTCAACGGCCTGATCGCTGCGAACATCGACATCCTGTCGAAGAACTCGTTCCTGGCTGCGGCTACCGCTGCCGGCGTGACCAACCCAGGCACCTTCTACAATCCAACCACCGGCGGCGACGTGGTGCAGATCGCCATCCCATCGACCGTCGTGGCTGACGGCCACTACCTGAACGTGTCGGTAGACGCGATCAAGATGGGCAACAACGCTGCCTCGTTCGGCTCGGTCGCCATGAACCAGATCGATATGCGCGGTACCACCGTGTGGATCTTCGCTCACTAATCAGTTGAGCGGCGGCGGTTGCGCACGGGCCAACCCCAGCAACTGCCGCTCCCTATCTCATGACTTCTACATTACTGCGCCGGCTGGTGCTGGTCGCGGCGCTGCTGTGCGGCATGCACGCGGCGTCGGCACAGATGCAGCCTATGAGCGAGGACGAGCTATCGGCCGTCAACGGCCAGGGCTTGGTCACCATGACCAACAGCAGCTTGAACGGCTTCGACTTCAGCAAGATCGCGCTGGACGCGGACATCACGCTGAGCGCCAACCTGCGCAATATACGGCTGGGCGAGTACGCCTACGCCGCCCGCAACGGCAGCGGCGCCGATCTCGATATCCCGCTGCTGCAATTCGGCCGCAGCGATGGCACCGACGCGCAGCGCGTGGTGCAGATCAGTAATCCCTATTTTGAATTCGTCTACAAGAATGCGGCCGATGGCGCCTCGCGCGAGGCGATCGGCATGCGTTTTGGCTTTGAATCGATCAGCGGCGATATTGGTTTGCGGATTACGACTTTGTCCGGCTCGATGCAGGTGACCGGCACGGCGGCCGATGGCAGCACCATCGTACTCGACTCGCGCACTGACGGCGGCGGCAAGCGCTGGGATGGCGCGTGCACGGCGCCTTGCCTGACCCTGTCGCAATTGGGCGGCGTGACGGCAGGCGATGCCAGTGGCGGTAGCCGCGACTTCTGGATTTCGCTGTTGAAGACGGCGGTGCAATTCCCAACCACCAACGGCGCGCCGGCCAACGACACGGCGCAAGCAGGCATGTGGCTGAACTGGCGCGATAAATTGCAGGCGCTCGCCACCAACGGCGTCGCGCCGCCTAATTTGCCGAAGGGCCGCTGATGCGAGGCGCGCTGATGGTGGGCTTGCTGTTGTTCATGTCGGCCGCTTCGGCGATGGAACCGATGAGCGACAGTGCCTTGTCCTCGGTGCGCGGACGTGATGGCGTCAGCTTTGATCTGAACGGCTTTGCCATGAGCGGCGATGCGCGTGTCAGCTACACCACGCCGGTCGGCAGCAGCTTGTACGTGGAAAAATTTCATGCTTCGCGCAGCGATAATCCGCTGCCGTTTTCCGATCCGTATCGCCTCGATATTTTGCCGTCGGCACCGGGACTGGCGGATTACATTAAGATCGCTTTCCCGACCAACATCAATGGCGATCAGCGCTGGCAGCTGGCGTACGACTGGGGCGTGGGCGCGAATGGCGTGGTGCGCGAGCAGGGCAGTGTGGTGGTCAAGGATTTGGTGTTTTATGGCGGCGGCTTGCAGTTCACCACGCCACAGGTCAATGACGGCATTGCGTTTGGCGCGGCGCTGAAAATGGATATTGGCCAACTGTCGTTCCAGCCGCGCGGGCGCGATGATGCGACCGAGGCGATGGTGATGAGTGGCGTACACATTGCCGGCGTGGATGGCAATCCGTGGGTGATTGCGCATGTGGCGGCGCAGCCGGCCGTGATCAATGCGCTTAATGATGAGAACGGGCCGCGTCTGCACATCGGCATTGATTGGCCGGATGCGCGTTATGGCAATGGGCAGGCGTCGGCGGGCAGCATCGTGGTTGATAATATTTCGTTCGTGAGTCCGGGGCAGCCGACGGTGGATCTCGGTTCGTCGCGGATTGGATCGGTGCAGATCCAGTACCTCGATATCAAGTTCAAGCAATGATGAAGCGCGCGCTGATTTTATTGCTGATGGCGGGCGCGGCGCATGGTGGCGAGCTAAAGCCGCTGGACGACAAGGAATTGTCGCAGGTGAGCGGCGGCGACGGCATCAGCTTTGCCGCGCACGTGGTGCTGAATGATCCGACGCTGGTGGGGGCGGTGAGCGATAGCCGCTTGTCGCTGGGCTTCAGTGGTGGTGGGCAGAATCGCTACATCGTGTTCAAGAATGTGCGCGGGACGGTGGATATGTTTGCCGTCAGCCTCGGCGTGCAGACGCGCACCGATGGCGGCGGCGACTACATCGCCATCGGGCTGCCGGGCTATGTGCACTACACCAATCTCGGCTTTGAATCGCTGAGCGTGCAGAACGATCCCACCGCGCCGGTGACCAACAGCCTAGGCAGCCTCAACATCAACGGCACGGTTTCGCTACAAGGCCAAGTCCGCTTTTGGGGGCACTGATCGCGATGGCCAGCGCCCCCGAACTCGGCGCGTTTTGATAACGCCTGCTTACCCCGCACGGCGAGCCAAGGGTCAGACCCCGTACGGGGTCTGACCCTACGGTTTGCGGGGTTCAGTAGCAAACACACACAATGCGATCAGCGGAAACGCGAGTCCTGTCCAGAGTACCCCCGTCCAGCCGTGGGCCGCAAACATCCAGCCGCCTAACGATGAACCTATCGCACCACCCATGAAGAACAGCGCCATGTACAGGCCATTCAAGCGGCTACGGATTTCCGGCGGCAGCGCGAAGATGGCGCGCTGGCCCGTCACCAGGTTGGCCGACACGCCCATGTCCAAAATAATCGAAGTCAGCACCAGCACGCCCAAGTCCACCAGGCGGCTGCCATGAATCGCCAGCGGCAGCGCAAACGCCAGCGCTCCCAGCGACAGCGCGATCACGGTAGTCGAACGGCTCTTGCCCTGATCCGCGCGATGGCCTGCAATCGGCGACGCAATCGCCCCCGCCACACCCACCAGCGCAAAGATCGCCACACCAGTCTGGCTGATCTGGAAATACGGCCCGGTCAACTCCAGCGACACGCAAGTCCAGAACAAGCTGAACGCCCCAAACATGCACGCCTGATAAGCCGCGCGGCGACGCAGGATCGGCGTGGTTTTCAGCAGATGCCACATCGAACCGAGCAGCTCGAAGTAGTGCATGCCGCCTTCCGGCTGGCGCTTCGGCAGCTTGGCCCGCAGCAGCAAGGCCAGCGCCGCCGTGGTGATGGCCGACAGCACGAAGATCGCATGCCAGCCAAACGCATCGGCCACAAGGCTGGACACTGGCCGCGCCAGCATGATGCCCATCAGCAGGCCGCTCATTACTTTGCCTACGGTCTTGCCGCGCGTCTCCGGCTTCGACAAGTGCGCCGCGAACGGAACCACGATCTGCGCCGCCACCGAGCCAAGGCCGATGCACAGCGCCGCAAACAGGAACAGGTTGGCGCTGCTGGTCATCGAGGCCGCCAGCAAGGCCACCGCCGTGGTCAGCAGGGCCGTCACGATCAGGCGGCGGTTCTCCAGCAAGTCCCCGAGCGGCACGATGAACAGCAGGCCGATGCAGTAGCCGATCTGCGTCAGCGTGACGATCAAACCAGCCGCGCCGGGATCAAGGCCGGTGGCTTTGCTGATCGGGCCGATCAGCGTTTGTGCGTAATACAGGTTGGCGACGATCAGGCCGGTCGCAATGGCAAACAGCCAGACCATGCCGGGCGTAATGTCGTGCTTGTTGTGCTCCATTGATTACAGCCCCGCCTGTTCACGGGCCAGCGACTGGCGTACTTCGGCGGTAATTTCGTACGAACGCAGGCGCTGCGCGTGTGCATAGATTTGCGAGGTAATCATCAGCTCATCGGCGCCGGTGCGGGCGATGAAGTCCTGGATCTGCTTGCTCACCGTGTCCGCCGCGCCGATGGCGGTGCAGGACAACACGGAGTCCAGCATCGCCCGTTCCGGCAGGCCCAGCGATTCGAGGTAGCCGGCTTTCGGCGGCGGCAGTTGCGACGGCCGGCCGGTGCGCAGGTTGACGAAGGCTTGCTGCATGGAGGTGGCGCGGAAATGCGCTTCTTCATTGGTATCGGCGGCAAACACGTTGAAGCCGAGCATGACGTAAGGCTTGCTCAGCTGCGCCGACGGCTGGAAGTTGGCGCGGTACAGCGACAGCGCCTGCATCATCATCTGCGGCGCAAAGTGCGAGGCGAATGCGAACGGCAGGCCGAGGTGCGCTGCCAGTTGCGCGCCGAAGGTGCTGGAGCCAAGTATCCACATCGGCACTTTCGCGCCTTTGCCCGGCACGGCCAGCACGCGCTGGCGCGGATTGTCGGACATGTAGTCTTGCAGTTCCAGCACGTCCTGCGGGAAGGCGTCGGCGTCCGACTCAAGATTGCGGCGCAGGGCGCGCGCGGTGGTGTGGTCGGAACCGGGCGCGCGGCCGAGGCCGAGGTCGATACGGCCTGGGAACAGCGCCTCCAGCGTGCCGAATTGTTCGGCAATCACCAGCGGCGAGTGGTTCGGCAGCATGATGCCGCCGGCGCCGACGCGGATGGTGCTGGTGCCGCCGGCCACGTGGGCCATGACCACTGCCGTGGCCGCGCTGGCAATGCCGGGCATGCCGTGGTGTTCGGCCAGCCAGTAGCGCTGGTAACCCCAGCGTTCGCCGTGTTGCGCCAAGTCCAGCGTGTTGCGGAACGAGGCGGAAGGATTGCTGCCTTCGGCAATCGGGGAGAGGTCAAGTATGGAAAATGGAATCATGGTGCTACCTAATCTGAAGTGGACTAACAAGCCCATTGAAAGAGTGTGGGTATAATCTTTCTTAATGGATAGAGAAGCATACACAGATTGGCTCAAGCGTGCTGGCGGCGCCCTGGTTTGCGCCGCCGCTGCCTTGAATGCAGTCGCGGCGCCGCTGGTCGTGCTCGTCGATACGGGCACGGAAATGCCGATGGCCGCTTTCCGCGATGGCCAGATCGTCGAGGGTATACACAAAGACGTGGGCGAGGCGCTAGCTAGTAAATTGGGCCGCGAGGCCAGCTTTCTGCTGCTGCCGCGCAAGCGCATCGCGATGGCGCTGGAATCGGGGCAGGCGGACGTGGTGTGCTTGTATCTGCCGCCGTGGTTGCCGGGGCAATTTCAATGGTCGCGCGGCTTTTTCCCCGTGTCCGAGGTGGTGGTGACCGATACCTCGGTGCCGCAGCCGAATAAACTCAGTGATTTAAATGGCCAGCCCGTGGCGACAGTATTGGGTTATTACTATCCCGAATTGGAGAAAGCCATGGGCAAGGGTTTTGTGCGCGATGATGGCCATTCGTCATCGGGTAATTTGCGCAAATTGGCGGCCGGCCGTTTGCATCATGCTATCACCCAGAAAAACACGCTTGATTATTATCTCAAGGTTGGCGAGAAACTATCGATATATCCGCCGCTGGTGGTGAAAACTTATAAAGCCCAGTGCGCCGTCTCGCCGCAAGGCCGGGTACGCCTGGTCGAGGTAAATAAAGCAATCGATCAGATGATTAAAGACGGAAGTGTGAGCAAAATACTCAGTAATTATCAAAGTCGCCTTAAATAATGTTTTATTTTGCCGACGGTTTTCAAAAATACTTTCTGACCGGCCATAATCCTGATTTACCATTGGAAACTCCCAATGTAAATCTCCGATCCAATGGCCCGCGCTCTTTTCCTCGCTTTGCTGCTGGCGTTCAGCCAGACCGTTTATGCCGCCGGCCAGTTGTACCGCGTGACGCATGAGGGTAAAACCAGTTATCTCTATGGCACTATTCACGTCGGACGCGACGGCACCTATCCGCTCGATGCGGTGGCGGCGCGGGCGCTGCTCGATTCCAAGGCGCTGGTGATCGAACTCGATATCCGTGAAGACAAGGCCTTCCAGCTGGCGTTGACCCGCCACGCGCGCTACCCGGAAGGCGACTCGGTGCAAAAACATTTGACGCCGGCCACGCTCGCCAAGATGGAACAGGCGCTGGCGCGCGCCAACATTCCGCTGGCATCGGTGCAGCACTACAAGCCGTGGCTGATAGCCAATCTGCTGGTGGGCGCGGAACTCGACCTGCACGGCTACCAGCGCAGCCAGGCGGTGGAGTACGCGCTGCTGGCCGCCGCGCAAAAACAGGACAAGACGGTGCGCGAGTTGGAGAGCGCTGATTATCAGCTGGGCTTGTTCGATAGCCTGGACGAGCGCCAGCAAGAGCAGTACCTGCTCGAAAATCTGGCCGACCTAGCCGACGGCGACTCCCTGAAAAAATCACAGGCCTTGATCGATGCCTGGAGCGCCGCCGACGGCGCGCGCATCAACGCGGCGTGGCAATCCGCTACCAGCGGCGACAGCGTCAGCGCTGGATTCATGAGCCGCGTCTTGCTCGGCAAGCGCAATCCCGAGATGGCCGCCAACATCGAGCGCATCATGCAGCAAGACCAAGTGGCTTTTGTCGGTGTCGGCATGCTGCACCTGGTCGGTGATGACGGCTTGCCGCAATTGCTTAAGCGGCGCGGCTACCAGGTCGAACAGCTGTACTAATAAAACTGCACCGTGCTGTTGCTGTAGCGGACGCGGTCACCGATCTTGTAGCTGGGCTCGGATTCCACCACCACAACTTGGGTGCTGCCGTCATCGAGCCGCATCGTGATGCGGTAGACCTTGTCGGTTGGCATGCCGCCGGCCGCCGCCGCGCCGAGCATGCCCACGCCCACGTCCTGCCGCTGCAATTGATCAATCGCCTGTACCACGCCGACGCCGGCTTGCGCCGAGCTTGGTGCCGGCATGGGCGCTGAAGCCGCCATTGGCGCAGGCGCCGGGCCGGTCATGTCATTGCCGGTGGTGCTAGCGGATTTGTTCATCCTGTCCGCGCAGGCCGCCATGGAGAGGGCACACAGCGCCATGGCACACAGAGTCATCTTCTTCATTTTCGCCTCCCTAAATAGTGTGAGAGGCGCGCGGCGGAACTTCGTTCCCTTACCTATGGCTTGGATTGATATACATCAATTGAAACATGCTACCTACACGCAATAATTGTCGAGTATCACTTTAAAGGACATCGATATGTTGACACGCGTGACAGACACTATTATCGAAGAGTTAATTGCCGCCACGTGCAAGGACGCGCGCAGCCGGCACTTTCTTCTTCATGCACTGCACGGCTTGGTTCGCGTGGCCAAGGCCGAACAACTCCAGGAAATGCGGCAAGACGTGGCGCTCGCCACGCGCGATCTCAATCTGCCGGAAGGATGCGATAGCGACTCCACAGAGCCCACATAAAGGCCGACGCCAGCACTGCCGCGTTGCAATCGACCAGCCAATCCGATACCGCGCCATGGCGGTAGGGGAAGAAGCTTTGCACCACCTCGTCCAGCGCGCCCATCAGCGCGATGGTGAGCACGGCCTTGACTGCGCGCAGCCCAAGTCCGCCGTGGCTGCCGGTGTAAATCAGGAAGGCCAGCCCAGCGTAGGCAATCGAATGCAGGATGACGCCGGTGGCGACCTGGCCGATATCCTGGCGCGCACCGGGGATCGAGCCGAGCACGAGAATCAGCAGGTACAGCACGATGGCAGTCCAGTAGCGCAGGCGGGCGTGGGAAGAGGTAAGGAGCAGTTGTTTGAGCATGGGGCAGACAATACCATGCACCGCAAGAGAAGGGGAGTGGCGCGCCGATTCCCGGCGCGCCTAGTCTTCAGTCATGCCTATCGGTTGCATGTACTTAAGATGTAGCCAGTATAGGCAGCGTTTGTTACGGCGTTATGACAGCGGGCAAAAAAAAGCCCGCTGACTTGAGCGGGCTTAAAACTATTTTCTTGGAGGAGAATAGTGGAGACAGGTGTAATTATGCTGCGTCGCCAGATATGTGTCTAATTGTTGTTTCAGATACCAGACATCAGGTTTAAGCATAACTCCGCACTCATCGGTTGACATCGAGCGTTTGCTTGGCTAAATTAGTTAACACGTTAACGAATTTGGAGCGGCGTTCAATGGAACAGTTCGACATCCCGGTAGCAGCAGGCGCGCTCGGCGCCACCTTGTGGCAAGCGCAGTCGCCGCGCGCGGTGGTGCTGCTGCATCCGGCTACGGCCGTCACGCAGGGTTACTACCAGGCGTTTGCCACGTATCTGCACGGTCTCGGTCTGCACGTGCTGACCTACGACTATCGCGGCACCGGCCGTTCGCGCAACGGATCGTTGCGCGACTGCGCGGTGTCGATGGCCGATTGGATGGAGGAGGACGTCGGCGCGGTGACGCGCTGGGCTGCCGCGCGCTTCCCCGATCTGCCACTGCTGGCGGTGGGCCACAGCGTCGGCGGCCATGCGATTGCGCTGTCCTCGGCCACGCCGCAGTTGCGGGCGGCGGTCATCATCGCGGCGCACGCCGGTGTGACGCGCACCATCACCGGCACGCTGGAGCGTTTGCGCGTGTGGGCGGTGATGCGCTTGCTGGCGCCGCTGCTGTGCCGCGTGTTCGGCTACATGCCGGGGCGACGTCTCGGGTTGGGCGAGGATTTGCCAGGGCCGGTGATGCTGCAATGGAGCCGCTGGACGACGCTGCCGCATTACTTCTACGACGATCCGGCCATGGACGCCAAACGGCGCGTGGCGCGGGTGGATTTGCCGCTGCTGGTGCTGGGCTTTGAGGATGATCCGTGGGCCAATCGCCGCGCCATGGATTTATTGCTGCATCCGCTGGTGAATGCGCGCATCGAGCGCCGTCATGTGACGCCGCGCGAAGCGGGCTTGCCGGCCATCGGCCACATGGGCTTCTTCCGCAAGCGCAGCGCGGATGCGCTGTGGCCGCAGGTCGGCAACTGGCTGCTGGGGGCGGCATGAGCAGTGCGCCGCCGCGGTTTGGATTTTTGCTGAACCGCGCCTATCGCGGCTTGCAGCGCTGGGTGGAGACGCGTCCGCACGCGTGGGAGGGGATTAGTTCGGCGCAGGTGGGCTTGCTGTTCTTCCTGGAGTCCACGCCCAACGCCAAGATCGGCGAGATCGCCGAGGCGCTGCACGTAGCGCCGGCCGCCGTCACCAATCTCTCCAAGCGCATGCAGGCGGGCGGCTTGATCGAGCGCACCGGCGACGTCAGCGACGGCCGCGCCACGCGCTTGCGCCTGACGTCCGACGGCGAACGCGCCAGCCGCCAATCGCGCCGCCTGCTCGATCAGCTGAACGGCCACCTCAAGTCCGGCTTCACCGAAGCGGAACTGGCCGTGGTGGCGCGCTGGCTGGAACAGGTGGCGGCGCTGTCCGACGATTAGTTGACCGGCACCGTGTAGTTCAGCGCCAGGCGGCCGCCGTCGACGTACAGGGTTTGGCCGGTCATGTAGCTGGCGTCGTCGCTGGCGAGGAAGGCGGCAATCGAGGCCACTTCTTCCGGCTCGCCGCAGCGGCCCATCGGCGTGCGCGACAAAATGGTGTGGCGCGACTCCGGGCTCGACATCACGGCTTGCTTGGCCAGTTCGGTCAAGATGGTGCCGGGGCCGATGCCGTTGACGCGGATGCCGTGCGACACCAGATTCAGCGACATCACCTTGGTCAGCTGGTTGATCGCGCCTTTCGACACCACGTACGGCACCTGGTTCGGAATCGCCAGTTCGGCGTTCACGCTGGACATATTGATGATAGCACCGCTCTGCTGCTTGACCATCTCACGCGCCACTGCTTGGCCGCACAGGAACATGGACTTCAGGTTGATGCGCATCACGCGGTCGAAATCTTCCTCGCAGACGTCGAGGAAATTGGCGGCGTGGGTGACGCCGGCGTTATTGATCAGGATATCGATGCGGCTGAAGGCGGCAAGGGTGGCGGCCACCATGGCGTTAACATCGGCCTTCTGGCTGACATCAGCGGCGAAAAAGCGGGCTTGATCGCCCAGCTTGGCGGCGGCTTCGGCGCCCTCCGGCTTGATGTCCACCAGCATGACCTTGGCGCCTTCGTTAATCAAGCGCTGGGCGCAGGCCAGCCCGATGCCTTGGGTGGCGCCGGTCACGATCGCGACTTTTTGGGATAATTTCATGGGAGTGAGCTTTCTTTGGTGGTGAACCCAAATTTTAACAGCCCCCCGTGGGCGGGTTACAATAGAGGGTTTGCAATTTTCTTTAGGGGGCCGTCGTGACTTTTATTAACAAATTATCCGCCGCCTGGACGGCCAACGACTCCCTGTTGTGCGTCGGCCTGGATCCAGATATGGCCAAGCTGCCGGCCCAGTTCCAGAACGACCCGCAAGGCATTTATCACTTCTGCCGCGAGATCATCGACGCGACCGCCGACCTGGCGTGCTCGTTCAAGCCGCAGATCGCCTACTTTGCCGCGCTGAGCGCGGAAGACCAGTTGCAGAAAATCTGCGATTACGTGCGCGAGAATTATCCCCACATTCCGCTGATTATGGATGCCAAGCGTGGCGACATCGGCGCGACGGCGCGCCAGTATGCGCGTGAATCGTACGACCGCTATGGCGCGGATGCGGTGACCGTCAACCCGTACATGGGCTTTGATTCGGTTGAGCCGTACATGGAGTGGAGCGATCGCGGCGTGATTATTCTGTGCCGCACCTCGAATGCGGGCGG
The DNA here is from genome assembly GCF_009857435.1 of Duganella rivi. Taxonomy (GTDB): domain Bacteria; phylum Pseudomonadota; class Gammaproteobacteria; order Burkholderiales; family Burkholderiaceae_D; genus Rugamonas; species Rugamonas rivi. Next base: position 354,483 of record NZ_WWCK01000001.1, on the reverse strand, counting down.
CTCGGACTTGCAGTTCCTGGATGTGGGCGGCAAGCCGCTGTACCAGCACGTGGCGCAGTTGGTGGCGCAGAAGTGGAACAAAACCGGACAGTGCGCGCTGGTGGTTGGTGCGACTTTCCCGGAAGAGTTGGCGCAGGTACGTGCGATTGTCGGCGAGATGCCGCTGCTGGTGCCTGGCATCGGCGCGCAAGGTGGCGATATTGCGGCGACCGTGAAATCGGGCCGCACCGCGAGCGGCGCCGGCATGATGATCAACTCCTCGCGCGCGATTTTGTACGCGACCCCAACGGCGGGGGAAGACTTCGCGATGGCCGCGCGGCGCGTCGCGTTAGAAACCCGGGACGCTATCAACCAATATCGCGCCTAACACCCCGCAGCCCGCATGCCGGGGTCTGACCCCGTACGGGGTCAGACCCCTTTTTGCCTAGGGTTACTGCGCGGGAGCGACTAGTTCAGCGTATTCATACAGCTCGCCGAGGATTTGTTCGGCGCGCTCGTCTGCATACTGCTGCAACTCGTCGATCTTCGCAAAGTAATCGTCAATAGTACGCGCACCGCCAGCACCCTCATACAAGCGCGAGGCGCGATGCTGCTCCCAATGCTCCATCTCGGTTTCCGACAAGGTCTCCGGGAAGTTGCGCGCGCGGTAGCGGAACAGCAGCTCCGCCAAACGCCCGTCGCTGAACGACGGCGACGCCACCGCCAAGCGCGCCGGCGACTCGCGCCGCAGCGTGTCGAGCAAGCGCCGGTCTTCCTTGCTGATGAAGCCGTTGTACAAATCCTCATCCACATCCAGCGGCTCGCCAGCCGGACGGTAGAACACTTCTTCCCACACTTTGCTCAGATCCGGCCCAGCCGCAGCAATCGCCGCGTGCGCCTTGCCCTGCTCGATATCCATGCCCCACTTGGCCGCCATGGCCGGCGACAAAGTCTTCAGATTCGACACCAGCATCGGCGATTTATTCAGATGAATACTCTTCACCGGCAAGCGCGTCACGCCTTCCGGCAGCGCATCTGAGCGGGTGAAAATGCGCATGCGAATGGTGTCCGCATCCAGTGTGAACAGCTCGCTCGGATCGTAAGTGCAATCCCAAACGATGACTTCATTCTTGTTGGTCGGATGCGTACCCAGGGGATACACCAGCGCGATGCAGCCGCGCTCGGCCGGGAACATGCCGCTCACGTGCAGGAACGGCTGGCGCAGGTTGGCCGCGAGGTGCATGCCGATTTCGTCCGCCACGCGATCCTTCTTGTGCAGCGCGAAGCAGAAGTCGAACAGTTTGGGCTGATGCTGCTTGATCAAGCGCGCCAAGGCGATGGTGGCGCGCACGTCCGACAGTGCATCGTGCGCGGACTCGTGCAGCAGGCCGTTGGCCTTGGCCAAATCTTCCAGCTTGAAGCTCGGCTTGCCGTCTTCCTTGACCGGCCAGTTGATGCCCTCCGGCCGCAGCGCGTAAGTCATGCGCACCACGTCCAGCAGATCCCAGCGGCCGCATTGGTTTTGCCACTCGCGCGCGTACGGATCGATCAGGTTGCGCCAGAACATGAAGCGGGTGATCTCGTCATCGAAGCGGATGGTGTTGTAGCCGACGCCGATGGTGCCCGGCTGCGAGAAGGCCTGCTCGATGGTGGCCGCAAACTGGTGCTCGGCCACGCCCCATTCAAGGCACTGCTGCGGCGTGATGCCGGTAATCAGGCAAGATTGCGGATCCGGCAGGAAATCATTGGCCGGCTTGCAATACAGCATGATCGGATCGCCGATTTCGTTGAGGTCGGCGTCAGTGCGGATCGCGGCGAATTGCGCCGGGCGGTCGCGGCGCGCCACCGCGCCGAAAGTTTCGTAGTCGTGCCAGAGGAAAGTCTGATTGGTCATAGGTGCTACAGTTATTTTAAATTCTGCCGATAATTCCAGCGTGTTCAATGAGGAGCAATATTATGGCTACTCCAGTTTCCGTTACGTCGGGCAGCACGGCCACGCCGGTTCAGTCGCGCGACGATAAACCCGTATCGGCAGCCGCCAAGGCCAAAGCCGATCTCAATGTGTCTATCGTACAAGCTTCCTTGACGGTATCGTTAAATTCTTCGAACGAACCGCTGTCGGTGGTGCTGAAAACCGCGCTGACCGGCATTAACGAGGCGCTCAAGGACGATTTCGGCGATAACGCCATCCAGAACGCCGTCTCGCAGGATAATACGCCGGAGGGCACGGCTGGCCGCATTGTATCGCTGTCCACGGCATTTTACGAAGCCTATAAGCAGCAGCATCCCGGCGAGGATGAGACCGAAACGCTGAATAATTTCATCGGCACGCTGAAAAAGGGCGTTGACCAGGGCTTCAAGGAAGCGCGCGATGTGTTGCAGAGCTTGAAGGTGCTGAATGGCGATATCGCCAGTAATATCGACAAGACCTACGACCTGGTGCAGCAGGGCTATGCCGATTTCATCGCCGCCCATCAGCCTAAGCCGCGGGAAGAAGAGGCGGCTCAGGCCGCGACCTGATTGCGGCCGTTTTCCTTGGCGCGGTAGAGCGCCGCATCGGCGGCCTGGATCAAGTCCTGCTCGCTTTGCTGCGGCTGCAAGACTGCCACGCCGAACGAGGCGGTAATGTGCGGCAGCGGCTGGCGCATGTCGCCGAACACTTTCGCTTGCCGCATGCGTTCGCACAGGCGCTCGGCCACCGACACCGCGACCTTGTCGCTGGTATCGGGCAGCAGCACCATCATTTCCTCGCCGCCGTAGCGCACCGCAAAATCGGTGGGGCGCAGCGCGCCGCTCAGCACCTGCGCGGCCGCGCGCAGCGCTTCGTCGCCGGCCACGTGGCCGTGGCTGTCGTTGAATTTTTTAAAGTGATCGAGATCGATCATGATCAGCGCCAGCGGCGCGTTGGAGCCGTGCGCGGTGGCAACCATGGTCGGCAGCAGGTCGTTCAGCCAGGCGCGGTTGTACAAGCCGGTCAGGCCGTCGATCATTGATAGCTGGCGGTAGAACTCGCCCAGCTTCTGGCGGCGGCGCAACTGGGCATTGGCGGCGCGGATGCGGAACGACAGCAGGCGCAGCAGATTACGCGCCAACACGTTCGATTCATCGATCAACTGCCACACGAGGTCGGCCTCGACCACCAGCACTTCGCTTTGCTCCAGCGCGGTGATGTGGGCCAGGTTGGTTTCTTCATCCAGCACCGATTGCTCGCCCACGCTTTCACCGGGCAGGATTTTGCTGACCGTGCCGTCGGCCATGCCGGTGCGGGTATCATTGGTGACCGACAGCGCGCCGCGCAGCAAGATGTACAGGCGCGCGCGGCCCGATTCGGCCACGGCTTCGTCGGCTTCCACCTGCATGATAGGGCAGTGCGCCAGCATTTTGGCGACGGCGGCGTCATCGTCGGAATTGCGCAGCAGTTGTAAATCGCTGATCCGGTAGCTCGATAAGCCAAAGGTGCTGATTTGTTTCATGCAAGAAGAATATAGCTGGTTCAATATTGGACATATTGTTGCACACATGAGTCGAGGAGTGCTTCAATACCGGCATCACAACATCACCGGAAACAACATGGCTTACATAGACGCGCTGGGCGCCGAGCACCAACCCGATCCAAACGCGCGCATCGTCTCGCTGGTGCCGTCGATTACCGAGCTGCTGTGCGACCTTGGCCTCAGTGGGCAGGTGGTAGGGCGCACCGGCTTTTGCATCCATCCGTGGGACGTGGTGCAAACCATACCCAAGGTGGGCGGCACCAAGGATGTGAACCTGGAAAAAATCCGCGCGCTGGCGCCGACCCACGTGGTGCTGAATATCGACGAGAACGAAAAGCCGACCGCCGATGCGCTGGCCGAGTTCGTGCCCAATCTGGTGGTGACGCATCCGCTACGCCCGCGCGACAATCTCGACCTGGCGCGCTTGATGGGCGGGGTGTTCTGCCGCGAGCAGCAGGCAACCGAATGGTGCGCCGCGTTTGAGACCGAGTACGCGCTGCTGCAAGCCGCGCCGAAAGGGCCGCAGCAAACCATGCTGTACTGCGTGTGGCAAGACCCGTGGATGACGATTTCGCAGGACACCTACATCGCCCGCATGCTGGAAGAAATTGGCTGGAGCGTGCCGGATCTGGGCGAGTCGCGCTACCCGGAGTTCCGCTGGTCTTCGGAGTTGATTAACGGCATAGACGGCGTGCTGCTATCGAGCGAACCGTATCGCTTTACCGAGGCGCACGCGGATGTGCTGGAACGCCAAATTGGCAAGCCGGTGCTGCTGGTCGATGGGGAAATGATGTCGTGGTATGGCAGCCGTTCGCTGCAAGGCTTGAAGTACTTGCGGGAGCTGACGCAAAGATAGGCGCCGGCTCCCGTTGCGGAATTATTCTTCGTCCGCGTCGGCCACTACAGCGGCCGATACTAAGCCAGCGCCGGCGGCGTGGCGCTTGTTATCGTGCAGCTTGCCGACCGCACTATCGACCGCGCGCTTCAGCTTATCGGTCGCGCCGCTGATGGCTTGATGCAGCGTGGCCGCATGGTCGCTGACGGCAATTGGTTGAAGTCCGTTAAGGCGGGCTTCCATCAGGCAGCGATTGTCGCCGTCGGCCGACTTCTGGCCAAGGTTATCGCTGAGATGGACTTCGACGCGGGTGATTTGCTCGCCGAAGCGGTGGAGGGCATTGCTCACGACAGTCTGCACGTGTTCGTCGAGACCAGAATGACGTTCGATGGTTTTGTCAGTGTTAATTTGGATTTGCATACGCTTGCTCCTGTTGTTGGACTGCGTGACCATCTTACTCCTTCCGAGCTTAAGTGAACGTTAAATATCTAACCGGCAAGGCCACGGCTGCCGTCGACGTTCAAGAGTTGGTATCGCGCCGGCGATTCTTCCAACGCATTGCTCTGCTTGAGCTGAGCAAGCAGCAAGTCCAAATCTGCGTAATTGAATTGTGCGCACCAGCGCGCCATCTTGGCTAGGCTGCGTACAAATTCTGCAGGCTGGTTTTGCCGGGTGAGCACGCGCACGCAGTCGATATATTGCGGGTGAAATAAAGTCGGGATGATGATACGGTGCAGTCCGACGCGAGATAGTTCAGCATTCATCACCAGCCGCGAGAGCCGGCCGTTACCATCGTCAAAAGGATGGATTTCTGAGATCAGAAAAGCATAGAAAATGGCGCGCGCAAATCCTTCTGGGATGGACAGTGCAATGCGCGATCCTCCCTCAATGGTACCGCGCACATGGGAAGGCTTTACGAATTCAGTCGTGCCCGCGTAGTTCGATTGGCTTTTAATGGTGCCCGGATGTGCCTCGGGCCGCATGCGCAGCATCTGCCCGTGCCACTCGCTCAAGCCTGGTAGAAAGTCGTCGCCTGCAACTGGTGGACTGTGCCTGTATGGTACTTCGACCGCGAGGCGGAATACGCCCAGAATGTCGTGAGAATCTTTGGGGCGGCTCTCCACAATCTTGTTATGGATGACAATGTCGCGGGCATCTTCAATGGCGAACTTGGTGCCCTCCACGAAGTTGGAGAAGTAGGATTCAATGAACGCCGCGTGGTGTCTTGATGGCCCGCGTGGAATGGTGTCTTCAATGCGTGGCAGTGTTGCAGCGCGCAGGTAATCGGCGAGTAGATTGAAGCGTTCAATGCGCTCTTTGTCCACGGGCTTGCCAATGGCGACTTGAATCCCCTCTGGGGTTTTGAGTTCTCCGCGCTGATGCGTGCCTAGTAGCTCTCCGATGAGACGGCGCAAGGTCGCCGCCTCCGCTTCGAGTCTCAAGCTTTGCGTCAGGACCACAGCTTCGTCGCGGATGGCGTTCAGCGCGTGTTCGCCGGATGAGTTTAACGTTGTGATGAGGCGATGCTCAACCTCCTCTTGTCCTGCGCGAATCGAAGATTTCCGGCCCAAATTTTCGAGTAAGCCGCGGGTGCGGCCAGAGTAGTGTAGGCCGGATTGACTGAGTGGCATGTCACCGGCAAGAAAGCCGGCGCCATTGCGAATTTCGATGGTGAGGCCTGGAAGTGTGACTTTTCGCCGAGTCAAAGTGGGATGCGAAATAACCAGCATGCCATCTTTGGGGCCGCCGAAGAGTGCGCTCTTGTGTGAAACCACGCCGCCTGACGCTACCACGCCCGCCACTTTCGCCCAATGTGACCGAACGCGGCGCTCAATACTTGGTGCGCCGCCTTCAGCGTTGACGTACAGACCCTTGTAAATCCTGACGAAAACGCCGTGCTTTGCTTGTCGCTCAAGACGTTTGCGATCGGCGACCGTGAGCTGCGCCGCAATGTAGACATCTTCCCATGGTGCGGCCTTTAGACTGTTGCCTAGCTGGGATTTGGAGAGGGTGTTCATATGGCGGCGATGTCGTTTTCCCTCTCAATTTTGGCACAAAAGGTCGGTCAATGTCGTTTACGTTCGCAGTATTTGGTGTTTTTGTCGTTTTCTCTCGCGGAATTGCGTCTGTCGTTTAGGCTCGCATTTTCCGGTCAAATATTGGCGGAATGTCGTTTTCATTCGCGGAATGGAGCTATTTTGTCGTTTTCGCTCGCATTTTTCTAGCCGTTGAGAAGGGATGCGGCGATGTTGATCGACAGGCCCAGGATAGCCAGGTTGTAGAAGAAGCACAGTACCGACTGGCCCAGCACCACTTGCCGCAGGCGGCGGTTGCGCACGGCGACGTCCGAGGTTTGCACCGCCACGCTGATGGTGAACGAGAAGTACAGGAAGTCCCAGTAGTTCGGCGCCAGGTCGCCATCAGGAAAGCCGAGCGGCTTGTCGTCGCTGTCGTCGATGTAGTACAGGTGGGCATAGTGCGAGCAGAACATGACGCCGACCATGAACCACGAGCCGATCAAGGTCGCCACGCTCAGGGCGTAGCGCTGCAGCAAATCATCCGACGGCTTGCCCGCCGCCAGCTGCGAGATGATGGCCACCAGGCTGAGCATCACCGCCAGCGACAGCACGGCCAGGATCACCGGCCCGCGCTCATCCTGGCGGCAGGCGGCGCGCTTGATGTCGTGGTGGTCGGCTTGCGCCATCATCCACGCCATGGTGGCGAGGTAAGTCCACACCAGCACGTTCCAGCACGCCAGCAATTGCTTCTGCCACGGCCACGTCTCCGGCACGATCAGGCTGGCCGCCACGCCCAGCACGATCGCGGTGCTCAGGTGCGGGCGGCTGTGGATGATGGCGGGCAGGCGGAAACTCATTTCTTGTCCTCGTGCGGGAAGCGGTCCATGCGCGATAGTACCGGGAACAGCACGGTCCAGGCGCCGACTACGGCCAAGGTTGCCGCGCCGCCGAACAGGATCGCGCGCGTCAGGCCCAGCCAGCCGGCGGTGATGCCCGATTCAAACTCGCCCAATTCGTTGGAGGCGCCGATGAACACCGAGTTGACCGCGCTGACGCGGCCGCGAATTTCATCCGGCGTTTCGTATTGCACCAGCAGGTGGCGCACGTAGACGCTGATCATGTCGCCAGCGCCCATCAGGAACAAGGCCGCCAGCGCGATAACGAAGCTGGTGGTGGCGCCAAGCACGATGGTGCAGACGCCAAACACGGCCACGCCGCCCAGCATCCACGCACCGACGCGGCGGGTAATCGGGAAGAAGGCCAGTGCAATTGAACACAGTGCCGCACCCACGCCCGGCATGGTGCGCAGCGCGCCAAGGCCGCTCGGGCCGACGTGCAGCACGTCATGCGCCAGCGCCGGCAGCAGGGCGGTGGCGCCGCCGAACAGCACCGCGAACAGGTCGAGCGAAATCGCGCCCAGCACGATCTTGCGCGACCAGACGAAGCGCAAGCCTTCCAGCACTGTATGCCACGAGGCCGGGCCGCTGGCGCTGGGCTGCTTGACCGATTTCACCAGCGACATCATTACCACCGCCGCCAGCAGCAGCGCCGAGGAAATCATATAAACCGTTTTCGGCCCGGCCAGGTAGAACAGTCCGCCCAGCGTCGGGCCCAGAATCACGGCCACGTGGAAGCTGGAAGAACTCAGCGCCACCGCTTTGCTGAAGCTTTCCTGCGGCACCAGGTTGACCAGGATGGCTTGCGTGGCCGGCCCCATGAAGGCACGCGCGCTGCCATACACCACCAGCACCGCAAACACCGGCCACACGGCGCTCAGCCCGGTGTAAGTGAAGGCCAGCAGCATCAGGCCGCACAGCAGTTGCGCGCCGAGCGCGAGGGCGATCAGGGTGCGGCGGTCATAGCGGTCGGCGACGTGGCCGGCGATCAGGATCAGGGCAAGGAAGGGCAGGAACTGCGCGAGGCCGATCAGGCCAAGGTCGAACAGGTTGTGCGTCATCGAATAGACTTGCCAGCCGATGGCGACGTTTTGCATTTGCACGGCCAGGGTGGCCAGCGTTCGAGCGGAGAGGTAGAGGGTGAAGTTGCGGTGGCGTAGGACGCTGAAACCGTTGCGTGAATTACTGTCGGACATTGGTGCTTTCGGGAGCAGAGCCTTTGGGACTCTGCATCCCGAAAGGCCCGTGGGATGAATTTGTTAGGCGTTGATGTCGGCCTCGGTGGTGAAGGCGTCCGCGTAGAACTCTTCATCCGGCAAACCGCATTGGGCGGCGAAATCTTTCTTGGCCGATTCCACCATAATCGGTGCGCCGCAAGCGTAGACCTGGTAGCCCGACATATCCGGCAAGTCGGCCATCACGGCCTGGTGCACGAAGCCGGTACGGCCGCTCCAGTTATCTTCGTCCTGTGCGTTGGAAATCACCGGTACATACTTGAAGTTCGGCAGGGTAGCTGCCCACTCGCGGCACAGCGCATCCATGTACAAGTCCTGTGGACGGCGGCCGCCCCAGTACAAGGTCATTGGACGTTCCGAGCCTTGCGCGCGCATGTGTTCGACGATGGCCTTGATCGGCGCAAAGCCGGTACCGGAGGCCAGCAGTACCATCGGCTTGTCGGAATCTTCGCGCACGAAGAAGGTGCCCATCGGGCCTTCGAAGCGCAGGATGTCGCGCTCTTTCATGGTGGTGAACACCTGGTCGGTGAACAGGCCGCCCGGCATGTGGCGGATGTGCAGCGCCAGCGGCTGGTCTTGATCGGGCGGCGTGGCGATGCTGTAGCTGCGGCGCTTGCCGTCGCGCAGCATGAATTCGATGTACTGGCCGGCGCGGAATTTCAGCGTCTCGTTGGCCGGCAGCTGCAGCGTAATGACGATCACGTCCGAGGCGACTTTTTCCAGCGTCGATACGCGCGACGGCATTTTGCGGATAGGATAGTCATCGCTGCCCGCCACTTCGCGCGCTTCGATCACCAGATCGCCCTGCGTGGTGGCGCAGCACAGCAGCGAGTAGCCGGCCGCTTCTTCGTCCTTGGTCAGGGCGCGTTCCTGGTGCGGCTTGTGGCTGACCGAGCCGGAAATCACCTTGCCCTTGCAGGAGCTGCAAGCGCCGTTTTTGCAGCCGTAAGGCAGGCCGACGCCGGCGCGCATGGCGGCGGCCAGGATGGTTTCGTCTGCCTCGCAGCTGAATTGATGGCCACTAGGCTGTACAGTTATCTGAAACGTCATACAATCTTTCTGATGAAAAACTTCAAAATTCAACAATTCCGTCGGCCGCGCGTGCTGATCGTCGGCTGCGGCGATGTCGGCATGCGCCTGTTGCCGCTGCTGACGCCGCATTTCCGCGTGTTTGCCACCACCAGCCAGCCGGAACGCCGCGCCGAACTGCGGGCCGCCGGCGCCGTGCCGCTGGTGGCCAACCTCGATGATCCAGCCAGTTTGCGCCGCCTGGCCGGGCTGGCGCCGTGGGTCGTCCACCTGGCGCCGCCGCCTGCCGAAGGCGTGCTGGACAGCCGCACGCGCAATTTGACCGCCATTTTACCCGAGCAAGGACGCTTGGTTTATATCAGCACCACCGGTGTCTACGGCGATTGCGGCGGCGCCTTGTTCGATGAGAGCCGCCCGGTGGCGCCGCGCAACGCCCGCGCGCTGCGCCGGGTCGATGCCGAGCGTACCTTGCGGCGCTGGGCGCAGCGCAGCGGGGCGGCGCTGTCGGTGCTGCGGGTGCCGGGGATTTACGCCGGCGACCGCTTGCCGATCAAGCGTTTGCAGCAGGGCACGCCGGCCCTGATCGAGGCCGATGACGTCTACACCAACCACATCCACGCCGACGATTTGGCCGCCATCATTGTCCGTGCGCTGTTATGTGCGCTACCGAACCGTACCTACCATGCGGTGGATGACAGCGAGATGAAGATGGCGGAGTATTTCGATGCGGTGGCGGACGCCTTCCAGCTGCCGCGCCCGCCACGCCTCCCGCGCGCCGAGTTGCAGCAGGTGGTGACGCCGGCCCTGTTGTCGTTTATGTCGGAGTCGCGCCGCCTGAAGAACGGCCGCATCAAGCGCGAATTGGGCGTGCGGCTACGTTATCCGACCGTGGCGGTCGCCTTGCAATGTAAAGATATGTAAAGAATTAACGAAAATTAAGCTAGTGCAATGTTATCGTGGGTTTTATGTGACAAACTTATAAGTTGACGCGTTTGACGCATATCAAAGAACGCGTCGCGTGATACGATATTGTTAGCCATCTTCCAATAAGGAGTGCGCGCATGGTAGCCAGTTTGCAGCCAACCAAGGAGCAAGTCCGCGCCTACATGCACCAGCGACAGCGTGAGTTTTGTCACCGGCCGCCTCCCATGCCGGAGGAAATCCGCCGCCAGTTGGGCTGGCATTACAGCGCCGGCTATCCCGAACACTTCTCCACCACCTCCTTGTTTTTCCCGGGCAGCATCGCGCAATTGGCCACGCTGATGGCGGTTGAATGGTGCTTCCTCGCAGCTGGAGTCCGTCGTCCGAGCTGATCTTTACATGGTTTGATACTTTTTTTTACAACAAAGTTCGCCATAGCATAAAAAAAGGGGTTAGAATCTATCCAATAATCACTCTTATTGGATAAGTGTCGTTTTTTTTCCAAAAGCGGCAGTGACCTACTACCTACCATGTCTCTCAAAGAAATTACCGCGTCGCCTACGTACAACCCAAACCGCGTGCTGGACGCCATCATTGAAAAACTGCAACTGAAAAACGATGCAGCGCTGTCGCGCGCGCTGGAAGTGGCCCCACCGGTCATCTCCAAGATCCGCCACAACACGCTGCCTATCGGCGCCACCATCCTGATCCGCATGCACGAAATCAGCGATTTCAGCATCCGCGAACTGCGTGAAATGATGGCCTCGTAATTTCAGGCACAGCAATAGAAAACGGCGCGCACCGCAAGGTGACGCGCCGTTTTTGTTGGGCGGTTCGGCTCAGGCCGAGGTGCTGATGGTGGTGCCGATGCGCTGGCCGCTGGTGTTGACCGTCGGGGCGACGGCAGCCTGCGGCGGAGGTGGCGGCGGCGGTTGTTCAATGCGTTCGGCTGGCTTGTCCACCGCCTTGACTTGCTCCGGCTGGCGGGCGGGGATAGCTTGCTGGACGGCGGTGCTGCTGCTCGGGGCGACGGTATTGACGGCCATGATGTACTCCCATCTTCTACTCTAGACCACCGAGTATGCCACTTTTTTGAGCATGCCGCCGTTTTTTTATGCGGTCAGGCGCGGACGCTGCTGATAAAAGCTCGACTGTTGCGCAGCGATGATGGCCGCCTCGGCCTGTGCCGCGCTGGCGCCGACCACGCCGGAATGCGCCACTTGCGCGCCCACCACGCCCGAATGCGCGAACTTGGCGCCGACCACGCCAGAATGGGCAAACTGCGCGCCGATCACGCCCGAGTGGGCAAACTGCGCGCCCACCAGGCCGGAATGGGCAAACGACACCGCCGCCACGCCCGAGTGGGCGGTATCGGCCTGCGCGGCTTTGCGCACGTAATCTTCGCCAAAAGTATCTTCATACAGCTGTTTCATGCGCAGGCCGACGCGGATGTGGGCCGCCTCGTCATCCTCGCCGCGCAGGCCGATGTACGGGAAGTGGTGCAGGAAGTGGCCGAACACGGCGTCGCAATCGGCCGCGTATTTCATGGTGTCGAGAATGTGGTAATGCCAGAAGGTGTCCACGTCCACCAGCGGTGCGGTCTGCTCGTTCGGGAATTTTTTCATCAGGATCAGGAAGCGGCGGTATTCGAACTCCACCGCGTTGGCGCGCTCCAGCGTCCAGCCTTCGCCGGACTCCTGGTGCATCAGTTTGACTTTGATCGGTTCCAGGTCGAGAGCGGCGATGGCGTGCAGGTCTTGGGCATTCATCAAATTCTCCTTTGGTTGTGACACGGGTTGAGAAAAAGCAGCGAACGGCTTTAATTTTGCCCGTAGGAGACAGATGTTCCTTGATGTTAATCAATGTTTGGTGGAAATCTACAGCGCGAAGTCCATGGCCCGGGACGGCGCCTCGCGCGCGGCGCGGGCGCCGACCGGCACCGTGATGGCCACCGTGGTGCCGCCATTGGGACTGGCGCTGATTGAGCAGGTGCCGCCCAGCAGGCTGATGCGCTCCTCGATGCCGACCAGCCCGAACGAGCCGGCCTTGTTGCGGCTGGCGTCGGGCAGGCCGATGCCGTTGTCGCTGATGGTCATGCTCAGTACGCTTTCAATCTGGCGCAAGTCCACCCGCACCAGGCTGGCGTGGGCGTGCTGCTGGATATTGCTCAGCGATTCTTGCAGCACGCGGAAGAAGGCGGTGGCGCAGTGGTCGTCGACGCGGATCTCGGTCTGATGGTCGATCAGCTCGCACACCATGCCCGAGCGCGCGCGGAACTGGGCGATCTGCCATTCCACCGCCGCGTTGAGGCCGAGGTCGAGTACGGTCGGACGCAAGTCGTTGATGATGTGGCGCACGCTCTTGATGGTGCTGTCGATTTGCACCAGCGTGCGCTCGGCGCGCGCGTGCAGGCGCGGGTGGCGGTGGCGGGTGCGTGTGCACAGCATGTCGACGTCGATGCGCAGCACCAGCAGATTCTGGCCGAGGTCATCATGGATTTCGCGCGCAATGCGCTTGCGTTCCTCCTCCTTGATTTGATCCGAGTGCGCCGCCAGCCGGCGCAGCTTGTGGTGCGACTGTTGCAGCCGCGCCTGGCTGGTGCGCAGCTCGCGCGTCATTTCCTTGGCCATTTTCACGGCCCGCATGCGCGACGAGGACAGCGTGTGGAACAGCAGGAAGAACATCAGCGAGCCGCTGAAGCCGCACACCATGGCCAGCCACGGCAGCCAGGTGTCGAAGCGGCTGTACCAGCTGACCTTGGGCGCGCTGAAGTGGGCGTGCCAGTGGCGGCTGTTGAAGTCGATCGGCAGCTCGACGCTGAACAGCTCGGCGGGCCGCAGCGCCGGGCTGTCAGGCTTGCTGTCAAACAGCTTCACCTCGGCGCGCGGGCCGGCATGGTCGCCGCCGTCGTACAGCACCAGGCGGGCGTCGCGTACCTGCATTTGCTCCAGCGCCGCTTGCACCAGGCGCGGCACGCTAAAGCCGATGCCGACCGAGCCCACGTAAGCGGCGCGGCGCTGCGCCACCGTGCCGGTCGGCATGCCGGGACGGTAGATCGGCAAGCGCAGCGCCAGCCCCGCGCCCAGCGGCTGGTGGGCGCTGTCGATCGGCGTGCCGGAGGCGCTCAGCTCGCCGCTGTCGCGGCCCTGCGCCAGCGCCCGCGCCACTGGCGCGCGGTAGCCGATGTCGCGGCCGATTTTCTCGCCGAACTCGGGCAGCGGCTCGATCATGGTCAGCACCCAGTACTCGGCGCGTTGCCCGGGCGGCGAGATCAGCATGGCCTCCGGGTAGCCAAGCGCGGTGTCGTCGCGCAGGCTGTGCTCGAAGGCGGTGCGGCCGTCGTGCGTCACGTACTGGGCGTAGTTGATGTTGTCCAGCGCCGGGAACTGGCGCTCGATGTTGAGGCCGCTAACGTAGCGGTGGAAGCCGGCACGGTCGACCTGGTCGGCGGCGTTGAAAAAGCTGGCGGTGCCGCGCAGCACGTCGGTGTAGGCGTTGATGCGCGAGTTGATGTTGTACTGCGCGTTCTGCGCTTGGTGCAGGAAGCGCTCGCCAGCGTCGTACTCGATGGTCTTGGAGGCCGCCAGGTGGAACAGCCCGCCGATCCCCAGCGACAGCAACACCCCCGCCCACCATGCCGGGCGGGACGACGAGAACAGTTGTTTTGCTCCGAAGAATGCCGCCACCACCTGTCCCTTGAACACTCCATAGTTTTTTGACTATAGGAAATAACAGTTCGCCGAGTCAAGAAATTTTGTTGAAAAGACATTTGTCCTATACGAACTGTTAATAAAAAACGGCACCCGCAGGCGCCGTTTTCAAGGAAAGCAGGGTGGGGCTTACTTGGCTGGGCCCCAGCTGTCTTTCAGGGTGACGATGCGGTTGAACACCGGCTTGCCTGGCTGCGAATCGACGCGGTCGGCAACGAAGTAGCCGTGGCGCTCGAACTGGTAGCGCTGGTCGGCCTGCGCCGCAGTCATGCCCGGTTCCAGGTAGGCCGTGACCACTTCCTTGGCGTTCGGGTTCAGCAGGGAGAGGAAGTCCTTGCCGCCGGCGTCCGGCTGGGCGTCGGTGAACAGGCGGTCGTACAGGCGCACTTCGGCTTCCAGTGCTGCAGCGGCCGACACCCAGTGGATGTTGCCCTTGACCTTGTAGTTGTCCGAACCCGGCGTGCCGGACTTGGAATCTTCAAAGTACTTCACGTGCACGGCGATGACCTTGCCGTTTTCATCCTTGTCGTAGCCGGTGCACTCGGTCACGTAGCCGTGGCGCAGGCGCACGCGGCTGCCCGGGTTGTCGCCGATCGGCGGGTAGTAGCGGAAGTAGCCCTTGCTTGGCGCTTCCATGAAGTCTTCTTCTTCAATCCACAGCTCGCGCGAGATCGGGAAGGTGCGCACGCCCATTTCCGGGTGGTGCGGGTGTACCGGCGAGGTGCACTCTTCGGTCTGGCCTTCCGGGTAGTTGTCGATGATCAGTTTCAGCGGGCGCAGCACGGCGGTGGCGCGCGGCGCTTTTGGATCCAGGTCTTCGCGCACGCAGCCTTCCAGTGTGCTCATGTCGATCCAGCCGTCGGCCTTGGTCACGCCGATGCGTTCGCAGAACAGCTTGATCGCTTCCGGCGTGTAGCCGCGGCGGCGCAGGCCGACGATGGTTGGCATGCGCGGATCGTCCCAGCCGTCGACGATTTTCTCTTCCACCAGCTGGCGCAGCTTGCGCTTGGAGGTCACCACGTAGGTCAGGTTCAGGCGCGAGAATTCGTACTGGCGCGGCACCGGCAGCTTGAAGAAACCGCCTTTCGACAGGGTTTCCAGCAGCCAGTCGTAGAACGGGCGGTGGTCCTGGAATTCCAGCGTGCAGATCGAGTGGGTGATGTTTTCCAGCGCGTCCGAGATCGGGTGCGTGTAGTCGTACATCGGGTAGATGCACCAGGCGTCGCCGGTGCGCACATGGTGGGCGTGGCGGATGCGGTAGATGGCCGGGTCGCGCATATTCATGTTCGGCGAGGCCATGGCGTCTTCGCTGATCTTGGCGCGCAGGATGTGCTCGCCGTCGGCGTACTTGCCGGCCTTCATGTCGCGGAACAGTTGCAGCGATTCGGCCGCAGGACGGTTGCGGAACGGCGAGTTGGTGCCCGGCGTGCTGAAGTTGCCGCGGTTGGCCGCCATGTCGTCGGCCGACTGGCTGTCGACGTAGGCGTAGCCTTGCTCGATCAGGTACTCGGCCATCTGGTACAGCTGCTCGAAGTAGTCCGAAGCATAGTGCAGGTGGTGCTCGACGCCGCCGCCCGCTGCCGGGTAGTCGTAGTCAAAGCCCAGCCATTTCACGCTGTCGATGATGGTGTCGACGTATTCCTGCTCTTCCTTGGCCGGGTTGGTGTCGTCGAAACGCAGGTTGCAGCGCCCTTGATAATCGCGCGCCAGCCCAAAATTGAGGCAGATCGACTTGGCGTGGCCGACGTGCAGGTAGCCGTTCGGCTCTGGCGGGAAGCGGGTGATCACGCTCGGCATGCCGTCGCGGACGTGGGTGCCGGCCGCCAGATCGTGTTCGACGATGGCGCGCAGGAAATTGGATGGTAGTGCTGGCGCTGGGCTGTTTTTATCGTTGCTCATCTGAAAGTTGGCTGTGCAAAAGTTCTATGTTGCTGCATTTTACCGTATCCCCAGTGGGGATACTGCGGCGCGGTATAATGATCGATTAATTTGCGATTTATTTGCAGCGCAACATAGCCCGGAGTTTCCAAAATGGAAAATTATTACAACACACTGGGTATCGCGCCTAACGCCACGGAAGACGAGATCAAAAAGGTCTACCGCTCGCTGGCCATGCGTTTCCACCCTGACCGCAATCCGGCGCCCGGCGCCGATGCCCGTTTCAAGGCCGTGACCAAGGCCTACGAGGTCTTGTCGGACCCGGCCAAGCGCGAGGAATACAACCAGAGCCTCAACCACCGCATCATCATCGATGCGGAGGCGGAAGCCTATCAGCTGTGGCGTTCGGTCTTCGCCCTGCATGGCACCACGCTGCCGGCTGCGTGAACCAACCTGTTTTAAGAAAGTAAGCAATGAGAAAAGTACACCCGGAATTCGCCTATCAATCGCGCGAGCTGGAAGGCCAGATCGAGGGCATCCTGGGCGATCCGCCGGATCGCAAGAATTACCAGCGCATGGTTGACGCGCTGGTTGGTGAATACGCCGACGGCGGCGGCATTGAAGACGTGAACATGCTGGCCTTCGCGCTGGTCGATCACATCGAGTTCAACAACCCGAAAGGCCTGCTGGCCGAAGCCGAAGACTACGAGTTCGGCGACGCCGCGCGCGTGTTCGCCATGGCCTCGTGCAAGGGTGACGAGCCGGCCCGCATGTACGAGGCGATTGCCGAGAGCATGCCGGATCTGGCGCGCCAGGCCATCATCACCGCC
Source organism: Duganella rivi (assembly GCF_009857435.1). GTDB lineage: Bacteria > Pseudomonadota > Gammaproteobacteria > Burkholderiales > Burkholderiaceae_D > Rugamonas > Rugamonas rivi. Next base: position 337,658 of record NZ_WWCK01000001.1, on the reverse strand, counting down.
TTCCTGCACAAGAATCCGCGCAAGTGGGATGATGACGACCAGTCGCTGGAACAACTGTCGGCCAACGACGACGGCGACGATATCGAAGACGAAGATGCGGCCAGCGACGACTTCGCGCAAATGTTCGACCAGGATGGAGAATAAGCATGTCCGATGACAGCAAAAGCAATCTGCCAGCATTAAGCAAGCAAGTCACGGAACTGGTGCTGGCCGGCTCGCTGAGCCACGCCGAGCAAGCCTTTGCCGAAGCCGCCGACCAGTTCGGCGACCTGGCGGTGGTGGAAGTGCTCAACAACATTCCGCCGCAAGTGACGGCGCTGCACATGGCCGGTTTCGACGGCGGCAAGATGTCGCTGGCGACCCTGCTGGTGCCGCCGAAAGCATGGGCCGACAGCCTGGCCTTCATCGCCGCCACCTGGCCGGACGACCAGATCGAGGACGATCCAGAGCGCATCGCCGAGTCGCTGTTCGCGCACATCCACGGCGTGGTGTTCTCGACCGACGACGAAGACCGCCGCAACGAGCTGCTGGCTGCCGCCTCGGCCACCGATCATGGCTCGACCGCGTTTGCGATTTTGTTCTCGATGGCGCCGAAGGAAATCCTCGAAGTGGCCGGCGAGATCATCTCGAAAGGCCCGTACCTGACCGGCCAGACCACCTCCGACAACGACATCGTGCCGCTGGCGATCGCCTTGGCGCAAGCGTCGGAAGACGGCTGGGACCGCGCGCTGTTCGAGCTGTTCCCGGAATTCCGCCACAGCGCCGATTTGGCCGACGCCGAGTACGACGATGACCCGGACGCCGAGCCGACCATCCTGCAGCGCTCGACCAAGGAACTGCTGTACCGCCTGCGCAAGCAAGTACCGTCCACGCGCGCCGCGAAAACCTCGCGCCGCTCGGTCGGCACCAACATCTTCTCGTGATGGGCGGAGCATCGATGCTGCCAGCAATCGTAGTAGAAACCCTGCCGCGCCTGACGCGCGCGATCCAGCAACTGGCCCAGCATCCAGACGATGATGCCGCCTACACGCTCGCGGATGAACTGACCGGCATCACCGCTATGGTGGCCGAGAAGTTCACCAACGACCGCACGGCGGAAGGCATCCAGAAGGCGCTGCAGCTGACCACTGGCTGCGTGTCGCTGGGCCTCGATCACGCGCTGCCGGACGAGGATGACCTGGCCGCGCTGGACTTGCTGATCGACGAGGGCGCGGAACACGCGTTCCAGATCGGCTTCCGCATGATCAAGGAATTGTCGACCTTGCCGGAAGATGCGCTGGTCGGCGAGTACGATACCGATCCGGTGTACGCGGCACGCCGCCTGCGCGACAAGTTTGTCGATATCTGCCAGACCGATCCGAACCAGAACTGGGACGGCACGGCGCGCTACGCGGTGCAGTTCAAGCAGCGCAAGGAAGTGCAGGCGGTGGTGCGCTTGGCCAACTGGCTGCGCCGCCACAATACCGAAGGCCCGGTCAGCGATGCCGACCTCAACGCGGAAGGCGTGATTGCGCTGGCCATCATTTTTGCGGTGGAAGGCGGCGGCATGATCGTGGCGCGTACCGGCCAGAAGGAGTTCGAGCGTTTCGTCAAAGCGGTGCGCAAGAACAAGCCGGATTACGAGGCAGGCTGGGCAGCGCTGCTGGCCAAGGTGCCGGTGCAGCATCATCCGGTGCTGCTGGAGCGGATTGAAAGCTATCGCCAGCACTGCACGGTGCTGCACAACATCAAGGGCCGCACGGCGATGAAAACGCTGTTCGCGGAACTGGAAAACTACGCCGGCTCCGAACTGGACGCGGATTACTCCTGAGTCCCTGCGGCCTCCGTTGCCACGGCAACGAAGGCCGCTACTAAAGGCGATATCGCATCTTTGCGCTTGGCCAGATACAGCGCGGTCGTGGCCGAGGCATCGGCCATCGGGCGATAGCACACCTCGCTCATGCGGATGATGTCGAAGGAACTCGGCAGCACCGACACGCCGCAACCGGCGGCCACCAGGCCAATGATGGTGGACGCTTCTCCCGCCTCCATCGCAATCGTCGGCTTGAAGCCGGCTTCCCGGCACAAGCGGTTAATCTGCGGGTGAATGCCGGTGCCGGCGCTCTCCGGGTACATCACCAGCGGCTCGCCTTGCAAATCATTGATGGCGATGCTTTCCTTCTGCGCCAGCGGATGGCGGATCGGCAGCACCATCACCAGCGGATCGCGCCGCAGTACCGTCATCTCCACCGCTTCCGGCAAGGTCAACTCCGGCGGGCGCACCAGTCCCAAGTCCAATTCACGCGCCGCCAGCGATTCAATCTGGCCGACGGTCGACATCTCCTGCAAGGTCAGCTGCACGCCCGGATAGCGCTGGCGGTAGCGGTTGATCACGGCCGCAAACAGCGGCGTCAGCGGCGTCGAAAAAGTGAAGCCGACGCGCAGTTCGCCCGCCTCGCCACGTTCGGCCCGGCGCGCGGTCTGCATCGCCTGTTCGGACAAGGCCAGCACGCGGCGCGCATCCTCAAGGAACAGCTTGCCTGCCTCCGTCAGCCGCACCCAGCGCTTGCTGCGTTCCAGCAACTGAGCGCCCACTTCGGCTTCGAGCTGCTGAATCTGGTGACTGAGCGGTGGCTGGCCGATGTGCAATCGCTCGGCCGCGCGGGTAAAGCTTAACTCCTCGGCAACGGCAACGAAGTAGCGCAGGTGGCGTAATTCCATTATCTTTAGAAAGTATGACTGACGGTTTAAATATATATTGGACAGCTTAATGTGGCAATCCTAAGATGCGTCATCGTACCTCGCAGGAACTGCCAGCCATGTTAGCCGCCACCGCTCCACGTATCGCCCTCGGCAGCCCCGAATTCAAACGCAGCAACCGCGCCATGTTCTTTGGCGGCTTCTCGGCCTTCGCACTGCTGTACTGCGTGCAGCCGCTGATGCCGCTGTTGTCGCACGAGTTTGCCTTGAGCGCGGCGCAGAGCAGCATGGTGCTATCGATCTCGACCGGCGCGCTGGCCGTGTCGCTGCTGGCCTCCAGCGCCGTTTCCGAGCGGCTGGGCCGCAAGCCGCTGATGGTGGCGGCGATGGCCATTGCCGCCGTCATGACCTTGCTGTGCGCCTTCGCCCACAACTATCCGCAACTGCTGGTAATGCGCGCCTTGCTGGGCGTGGCGCTGGGCGGCATGCCGGCCATTGCCATGGCCTACCTCGGCGAGGAAATCGAACCGCAGTCGCTGGGCTTGTCGATGGGCTTGTACATCAGCGGCAGCGCGTTTGGCGGCATGGCGGGGCGGGTGATGACTTCGGTGCTCAGCGATCACTACTCGTGGCGGCTGGCGCTGGGCATGGTTGGCGTGGCCGGGATTGCGGCGGCGGTGGAGTTCTGGCGCAGCTTGCCGGACTCGCGCCACTTCGCACCGGCACACGGCGGCTGGCGCTCGCTGCCGTCCGGCTTCAAGTTGCACCTGTCGGATGCGGGCTTGCCGTGGCTGTTCGTGCTGGCCTTCCTGCTGATGGGCGCGTTTGTCAGCCTGTACAACTACATCGCCTATCGCTTGCTGGGCGGGCCGTTCACGCTGAGCCAGAGCCTGGTAGGCGCGGTGTCGTTCTTCTACCTGCTGGGGATTTACAGCTCGGTGTGGGCGGGCAAGCTGGCCGACCGCTACGGCCGCCGCAACGTGCTGTGGCTGATGGCCGTGATCATGTTCAGCGGCTTGCTGCTGACCTTGTCGAACTGGCTGCCGCTGATTCTGCTGGGCGTGGCAGTGTGCACTTACGGCTTCTTCGCGACCCACTCGGTGGCCAGCAGCTGGGTAGGGCGGCGCGCCACCAGCAACAAGGCGCTGGCCTCGGCCTTGTACCTGTTCTTCTACTACCTCGGTTCCAGCGTGATCGGCTCGGCCACGGGCGTGATGTGGGGCCGCGCCGGCTGGCCCGGTGTGGTGGCGGTGCTGGCCGTTGCGCTGGTGCTGGCGCTGCTGGTCGCGCTGCGCCTGCGCTCGCTGGCGCCGCTGGGACAGGCCGAAAAATAAGTGCACGCGGGCTGATCTACATCAGTGCCGCGCTTGATTGCTGCAACTGCTGAGGCGTGCGCTGGTCGAATCCACATTTATGGAGGAGACCATCATGTTGCACATCAACGATATCCAGCACCGGTTTTATTTTGTTGAGCGCGCGGTCAGGCTGGCTGCGCAAGCTGCGTCGGCGGAACCGCAACTGCCGCGCGAATTGCGCGACTGCCTGGAGCGGCTCGACAAGCACACCGACAATGCGCGCGAGGTCTTGCAAACCCTGGACGAACTGCGCATCCGCCGCCTGATCAATGACATGGACGTGTTGGCCGAACGCGCCAAGCGCATCTGCGACTACATCCCGACCCTCTCCGCACAAATCAAGAGCGCCGTCACCCACATGCGCAGCCAAATGCAGGAACTCAAGCGCGATATGAGTGTCTAACCGGAGTTGAAAAATCATGGATCATAAAAAAACTATGTTCAGTCAACTCATCCGTTTGGCGTATAGCCTGGTTTTCTTCATTGCATTTACCGCAGTAGCTGTTGTTGCGGACTTGCTTTCGGAAGGAATACGTCAGTTGGGCGTCGCCGATTTCACCTATTACTTGGTGGCACTGACTGCGCGCGTCTTGCTCGTGCTGGATGTGCTGCTATTCCTCTATGCCGCGTTTTTTTCGGCTTGGGACTTCTTGAAAGGACAAACGGAATGAACCACGATGCGAAAATCAAAGAGGAAAGTTACGCGAAGCGTATGTTTAAGGAGAGCTTGCGTTTCTATTTTGCGCCGCTGACGGGCGCGGTGCGTGGTGCTATCCGTGCCGTCAGGGCGGAAATGCGGCGCGCTGACCGTGAGCGCGCGCGGTTGCGACGCTAGCGCTCACTGTTGGCTACTTACAGCACGCCCTTCGCGCGGAGGGCTGCTATTTGTTGGTCGGTGCGGCCGAGGAGGTTGCGCAGGACGGTGTCGGTGTGTTGGCCGAGCAGGGGCGGGGCGACGGCGTTGTCGGTTGGCGTGGCCGACATGCGCATCGGGCTGCGGACTAGCTTGGTCGTGCCGGCCGTTGGATGCGGCACTTCCATCACGATGCCGCGCGCTTCCACTTGCGGGTTCTTGTAGACGTCATCGAGGTTGTTGATCGGGCCGCATGGCACGCCGACTTCTTCCAGCTTATTGATCCAGAAATCGCGCGGCTGTTGCAGCACCATCTCGGCCAGCAGTGGCACCAGCTCGTCGCGATTCTGCACGCGCAACGGGTTGGTGGCATAGCGCTCGTGGAAGGCGAGCTCAGGACGGCCACCCGCTTCCACAAACTTTTGATATTGCCCATCATTGCCCGTGGCGACGATGATGTAGCTATCCGCGCACTGGAAGGTTTGGTACGGCACGATGTTCGGATGGGCATTGCCCCAGCGCTTGGGAATCTTGCCGCTGTTGAGGTAGTTGCTGCCGGCGTTCGCCAGCATCGCCACCTGTACGTCCAGCAAAGCCATATCGATGTACTGGCCTTCACCGCTGCGGTCGCGGTGCGTCAGCGCGGCGAGGATGGCGATGGTGGCGTACATGCCGGTCATCAAATCAGTCAGCGCCACGCCGGCTTTTTGTGGACCGCCGCCCGGCAGGTCGTCGCGCTCGCCGGTCACCGACATCAGGCCGCCCATTCCTTGGATCAGGAAGTCATAGCCGGCGCGGTGCGCGTACGGGCCGTCCTGGCCAAAACCGGTCACCGAACAGTAGACCAGGTCCGGCTTGATTGCCTTCAGCGAGTCGTAATCGAGGCCGTAGCGTTTCAGCTGGCCGACCTTGTAATTCTCCAGTACCACGTCGCTGTGCTTGACCAGCTCGCGCAGCAGCTCCTGGCCTTCGGCGCTGGCGATGTCCACCGTCACCGACTGCTTGCCGCGATTGGCGGACAGGTAGTAGGCCGCCTCGGTCGTGTTGTTGCCGTCGGCATCACGCGCATACGGCGGGCCCCAGGCGCGGGTATCGTCGCCGCTGCCCGGACGTTCGATCTTGATCACTTCCGCACCGAGGTCGGCCAGATTCTGCGAGCACCACGGCCCTGCCAGTACGCGGCTCAGGTCGAGCACGCGGATATGGCCTAGCGCTTTTTGAGCTGTCATGGATGTTTTACCTTTTGAGCAATTTAGTCCGCTAGTGTGGCGGCGCGTCATTTTTTTTGCAAGTCGGCCGCCACCGCTTGTGCGGCCCGCCAGCGCTGCACCGGCGACGGGTAATCGGCCTTGCTGCGGCGCGGGCTATCGCTGGCGCGCATCATCTTGCGGAAGTAGCCCGATAGCCGTTCGGCCGGCCAGCCTGCGCGCCACGCCAGGCGCAAGCCCTCGAGGTCGGCTTCTTCTTCCTGCGCGTAATTGGTCTCGGCCAGCTTGCCCATCAAAGTACGGTCGTGATCGACCGCGTATTCGAGTTCAATGAACGGCCGTTGCAGCCATGCCGGTTCCATCCGGATCGCAGCCTCGTATTCCTTCAGATTGTGATGCAGGGTGGCGTGCTCGATCTCGTGCGCCAGTAGCATGGCCAACTCGTCGTCGTTTAACTGCAAGCGCTCGACATAGGCCTTGCTGACGAGGATTTTGCCGCCCGCCATGCAGTCGGCGTTTTGATCGGGATCGTCGGTGGTGTGGACTTCCCATGCCCACGCCGCCGTCTCGGGGTAATCGCGCCGCGCTTGCGCGACCAGCACCTCGGCAATGGCGCGCACGCGGGCGGTGAAGCGTTCGTCGCGGTCGATGATGCGTTCGGCTAGCCGGCCGGCGTACAGCACGGCGGCGCGCGCCATCACCTCGTCCTGTATCGGCGCTGCCGCATCCGCCATCGGCGCGGCTAGTAGCAAGAGTACGATTCGTGATAACGTTGCTATCCTTGCCATAACAACCTCCGAGGCGTCGCCATGTGGCCTTACCCTAAAATTGTTGCACATCGCGGCGGCGGTACGCTGGCGCCGGAAAACACCGTGGCCGGCCTGCGTGCCGGCCTGGCTTACGGCTTCCGCGCCGTCGAGTTCGACGTGATGCTGTCGCGCGACGGCATCGGCATGGTGGTGCACGACCCGGAATTGGGCCGCACCGTGGCCGGGCAGGGCAGCGTGGCGCAAACCGACGCCGCCGCGCTGGCCGCGCTCGACGCCGGCAGCTGGTTCAGCCCGGAATTCCGTGGCGAGCCGGTACCGTTCTACACCCAGTTCATCGATTATTGCAAGGCGCAGCGCATCTGGATGAATGTGGAAATCAAGCCGGCCGACGGTTTTGAGGCCGCCACCGGCGCCTGGGTCGCCAAAATCACCCGCGACAATTACGCCGCCGAACTGGCCGCCGGCGACCCGGCCGGCTACCCGCTGCTGTCCTCATTCAGCTTTGCGGCCCTGGCCGCCGCCCGCGACAGCGCGCCTGAAGTGCCGCGCGGCTACCTGCTGGACACCATCCCCGCCGACTGGCAGCAGCAGGCCAAGGCGCTGGACGCGGTTGCCATCCACACCAACCACAAGCACTTGACGCCCGCGCTGGCGGCCCAAATTAAAGAGGGCGGCTATGGCCTGTTTTGCTATACCGTCAACGATCCGGCGCGGGGCAGGGAAATCTTGTCATGGGGCGTGGACGGCTTCTGCACCGACCGCATAGATTTGATCGGCCCGTCCTTCGATATATAATCAATCCTTTGCATTTGCCAGTTACCACTAGCTCACGACATGAAATCATCTGAAATTCGCGACAAATTCCTTAAATTCTTTGAATCCAAAGGTCACACGATTGTTCGTTCCAGCTCGCTGGTGCCTGGCAATGACCCGACTCTGCTGCTGACCAATAGCGGCATGGTGCAGTTCAAGGACGTGTTCACCGGTACCGATAGCCGCCCGTACAGCCGCGCCACCTCGGTGCAGCGCTGCGTGCGCGCCGGCGGTAAGCACAACGACCTGGAAAACGTCGGCTACACCGCGCGTCACCACACCTTCTTCGAAATGCTGGGTAACTTCAGCTTCGGCGACTATTTCAAGCGCGACGCCATCAACTTCGCCTGGGAACTGCTGACCAAGGTCTACATGCTGCCAGCCGAAAAGCTGACCGTGACCGTGTACCAGGAAGACGACGAAGCCTACGATATCTGGGCTAACGAAGTGGGCGTGCCGAAAGAGCGCATCATCCGCATCGGCGACAACAAGGGCGCGCGCTACGCGTCGGACAACTTCTGGCAGATGGCTGACACCGGCCCATGCGGCCCATGCACCGAGATCTTCTACGACCACGGCGCCGACATCTGGGGCGGCCCTCCAGGCTCGCCGGAAGAAGACGGCGACCGCTTCATCGAAATCTGGAATCTGGTGTTCATGCAGTTCAACCGCGACGAAGCTGGCGTGCTGCACAAGCTGCCGAAGCAGTCGGTGGACACCGGCATGGGCATGGAACGCCTGGCCGCCGTGCTGCAGCACGTGCACTCGAACTACGAGATCGACCTGTTCCAGGCCCTGATCAAAGCCGCTGCGCGCGAAACCGGCGCCACCGACCTGGAAAACAAATCGCTGCGCGTGATCGCCGACCACATCCGCTCGGCCGCGTTCATGATTGTTGACGGCGTGATTCCAGGCAGCGAAGGCCGTGCTTACGTCCTGCGCCGCATCATCCGCCGCGCGCTGCGTCACGGCCACAAGCTGGGCCAGACCAAGCCATTCTTCTACAAGCTGGTGGCCGACCTGGCGATCGAGATGGGCTCCGCCTATCCAGAGCTGGAAGAAGCCAAGGACAACGTCGCCAAGATGCTGAAGGCGGAAGAAGAGCGCTTCGGCGAAACGCTGGAAACCGGCATGAAAGTGCTGGAAGCCCAGCTGGCGAAGGACGGCACCCGCATCGACGGCGCGACCGCCTTCACCCTGTACGAAACCTATGGCTTCCCGCCAGACCTGACCGCCGACATCTGCCGCGAGCGCAATATCGGCTTCGACCAGGAAGGCTACGACGCCGCCCTGAAGGAAAGCCAGGAGCTGTCGCGCAAGGGCGGCAAGTCGGTGAAGGACGCCAAGGTTGAGTACACGGGCGAGAAAAACAAATTCGTCGGCTACGACAGCCTGAACTTCGACAGCAAGGTTATCGCGCTGTACTCGGCAGGTTCGCCGGTACAGGAACTGAAAGCCGGCCAGTCGGGCATCGTGGTGCTGGACACCACCCCGTTCTACGCCGAGTCGGGCGGCCAGGTGGGCGACCAGGGCGTGATCGCTACCGCCGCTGCGCAGTTCAGCGTCGGCGACACCCTGAAGATTCAAGCCGACGTGTTCGGCCACCACGGCGTGCTGGAAAGCGGCTCGCTGAAAGTGGGCGACGCCGTCAGCGCCAAGGTGGATGAAGCCAAGCGCGGCCGCACCATCCGCAACCACTCGGCCACCCACCTGATGCATAAGGCCCTGCGCGAAGTGCTGGGTTCGCACGTGGCGCAGAAGGGCTCGCTGGTTGATCCAGACAAGGCCCGTTTCGACTTCAGCCACAACGCGCCGATGACCGCTGCGGAAATCGCCCAAGTGGAAGCCATCGTCAACCGCGAGATCCTGCAAAACCACGCGACCCAGCAGCACCACATGTCGTTCGACGACGCGGTCAAGCATGGCGCCATGGCGCTGTTCGGCGAGAAGTACGGCGACGAGGTGCGCGTGATGGACATCGGTTCGTCGAAAGAGCTGTGCGGCGGCGTGCACGTCAACCGCACCGGCGACATCGGCCTGTTCAAGATCGTCTCGGAAGGCGGCGTTGCTGCTGGTATCCGCCGCGTGGAAGCCGTGACCGGCGAAGGCGCGCTGGCGCTGGTGCAAGGCATGGCCCGCAAGCTGAATGAAGCGGCGGCTGCACTGAAGTCCAACCCGGACGAGCTGACCGTCAAGATCGGCGCCGTGCAAGACCAGGTGAAATCGCTGGAGAAGGAACTGGCGGCACTGAAGTCCAAGCTGGCCGCAGGGCAGGGCGACGAGCTGGCGGGCCAGGCAGTCGACGTCAAAGGCATCAAGGTGCTGGCAGCCACGCTGGACGGCGCCGACGTGACCGCGCTGCGCGAAACCATGGACAAGCTGAAAGACAAGCTGAAGACCGCCGCCATCGTGCTGGCATCAGTCAATGACGGCAAAGTCAGCCTGATCGCCGGCGTCACTGCAGACAGCACTTCCAAGGTCAAAGCAGGCGAGCTGGTGAACTTCGTTGCCCAACAAGTGGGCGGCAAAGGCGGCGGACGCCCTGATATGGCGCAAGCCGGCGGCACCGATCCGTCCGGCCTGGCCGGCGCCCTGGCCGCAGTTTCGGCATGGGTAGGCGAGCGCGTATAAAGCAACAAAATCAGCTGTAAAGCTGTGTTAATGCGGCCTGCGTGCGGTCTGGTGACCATGCGCAGGCCGTTGTCGTTCCGGGGTTACTGTTGTATACTTTCCAGTTCCCGTTGCAAACTTGCAACGTACAACGAACTATTTTGGTGCAGCGCGTCATCCGCCCCGAAAAGGAGTAGTATGACGACACACCTAACCAAAAGAGCGGGTTCTCGATGAGCGACACGATACTTGAAAACGAAATCATGGAATTTCAAAAGGAACTGGACGCACGCGGCCTCAATTGCCCGTTGCCTATCCTGAAGGCCAAAAAAGCACTGGCCGAGCTGCAAAGTGGCGAGGTGCTGCGTATCATGGCCACGGACCCGGGTTCGGTGCGCGATTTCCAGGCGTTCTGCAAACAAACCGGCAACGCCCTGTTGTCGCACGTCCAGATCGGCCGCGAGTTTGTCTTTTTGATGCAGCGCAAATAACAGCCGCTGTATTTTTCCTTCTAGAAGTTCGTCTGAAAGATTTTATTTTTAGACGATTTCTACTAGCGAAAAAACGCACGATCGTGCTTAAAATTCTTGTGGCGGCTAGATTTCTCATATAATCTAGCCCACATTGTTAGTCCCGAATTCCTATTTTTCCCAAAGGCACAGCTATGAAAGTCTTGGTACCCGTCAAACGTGTAGTCGACTATAACGTCAAGGTGCGCGTGAAGTCCGATAACACCGGCGTCGATATCGCTAACGTCAAAATGTCGATGAACCCGTTCGACGAGATCGCGGTTGAAGAAGCGACCCGCCTGAAAGAAGCTGGCAAAGTAAGCGAAGTGGTGGCCGTGTCCGCCGGCGTCACCCAATGCCAGGAAACCCTGCGTACCGCGATGGCCATCGGCGCCGACCGCGGCATCCTGGTGGAAACCGCTACCGAACTGGAACCGCTGGCTGTCGCCAAGCTGCTGAAAGCGCTGGCTGACAAAGAGCAACCGCAACTGATCATCCTCGGCAAGCAAGCGATCGACGACGACTCCAACCAGACCGGCCAGATGCTGGCTGCGCTGCTGGGCTGGCCGCAAGCGACCTTCGCCTCGAAAGTGGTGCTGGAAGACGGCAAAGTCACCGTGACCCGCGAAGTGGACGGCGGCCTGGAAACCCTGGCGCTGACCCTGCCGGCCATCGTCACCACCGACCTGCGCCTGAACGAGCCGCGCTACGTGACCCTGCCGAACATCATGAAAGCGAAGAAAAAGCCGCTGGACGTGACCAAGCCGGAAGACCTGGGCGTGGACGTTACCCCGCGCCTGAAGACCGTCAAGGTTGCCGAGCCAGCGAAGCGCTCGGCCGGTATCAAAGTGCCTGACGCCGCTACCCTGGTCGCAAAACTGCGCACCGAAGCTAAAGTTATCTAAAGGAATCCGAAAATGGTCGCATTAGTTATCGCAGAACACGACAACGCCAGCCTGAAGGCAAGCACCCTGCACACCGTCACCGCTGCCGCCCAGTGCGGTGGTGATGTGCACGTACTGGTGGCTGGCTCGAACGCCGGCGCCGCTGCTGCCGCTGCCGCGCAAATCGCCGGCGTGTCGAAAGTGCTGGTCGCCGAAGGCGCGCACTTCGCTGACGGCCTGGCAGAGAACGTGGCTGAACAAGTGCTGGCAGTGGCCGGCGCCTACAGCCACATCCTGGCGCCAGCAACCGCCTATGGCAAAAACATCCTGCCACGCGTCGCAGCCAAGCTGGACGTAGCGCAGATTTCGGAAATCACCAAGGTTGATTCGCCGGACACCTTCGAGCGTCCTATTTACGCTGGTAACGCCATCGCTACCGTGCAGTCGGGCGACAAGGTCAAAGTCATCACCGTGCGTTCGACCGGCTTCGACGCTGCTGCCGCTACCGGCGGTTCGGCTGCAACCGAGACCGTGGCTGCCGTTGCCGATTCGGGCAAATCGGCCTTCGTCGGCCGTGAAGTGGCCAAGTCGGATCGTCCAGAACTGACCGCTGCCAAGATCATCGTGTCCGGTGGCCGCGGCATGGGTTCGGGCGAAGCCTTCAAGATCCTGGAACCGCTGGCAGACAAGCTGAACGCCGCCATGGGCGCATCGCGCGCTGCGGTGGACGCGGGCTACGTGCCGAACGACTGGCAAGTTGGCCAGACCGGCAAGATCGTTGCGCCTAACCTGTACATCGCCGTCGGTATCTCGGGCGCGATCCAGCACTTGGCCGGCATGAAAGATTCGAAGACCATCGTTGCGATCAACAAAGATCCAGAAGCGCCGATCTTCTCCGTTGCCGACTACGGCATCGTTGGCGACCTGTTCGAAGTTGTGCCACAACTGGTTGCTGAGCTGGGCTAAACCCGCACAAAGCACCTCTCAGGCCACGCTGATCCGGGATGCCGGGTTGCCGTGGCCTTTTTCTTGGAGACATAAGATGCCATATCAAGCACCGATCAAAGACATGCTGTTCGTGATGAACGAACTGGCCAACCTGCAAGCCGTGAGCCAACTGCCGGGCTGCGAAGACGCAACGCCGGAAACCGCCGAAGCGGTACTGGAAGAAAGCGCGAAATTCGTCGCCGGCGAAATCGCCCCGCTGAACCACGCAGGCGACAAGGAGCCAAGCTACTGGACTAAGGACGGCGTCATCACCACCAAGGGCTTCAAGGAAGCCTTCCGCCAATTCGCCGACGCCGGCTGGCAAGGCCTGCAACACCCGGTGGAATTCGGCGGCCAGGGCTTGCCCAAGCTGGTCGGCACGCCATGCGTGGAGATGCTGCACGGCGCCAACCTGTCGTTCGCGCTGTGCCCGCTGCTGTCGGACGGCGCGATTGAAGCGCTGCTGACCGCCGGCAGCGAAGAGCAAAAAGCCACCTACCTGGAACCGCTGGTGACCGGCAAATGGACTGGCACCATGAATCTGACCGAGCCGCAAGCCGGTTCCGATCTGGCCGCCGTGCGCACCCGCGCCGAGCCGCAGGGCGACGGCACCTACAAAATCTTCGGCACCAAGATCTTCATCACCTACGGCGACCACGACATGACCGAGAACATCGTTCACTTGGTGCTGGCGCGTACGCCGGATGCACCGGCGGGCGTGAAGGGGATCTCGCTGTTCATCGTGCCGAAGTTCCTGGTGAATAAAGACGGCTCGCTGGGCGCGCGCAACGATGCGCACTGCGTATCGATCGAGCACAAGCTGGGCATCAAGGCCTCGCCAACCGCCGTGCTGCAATTCGGCGACAACGGCGGCGCCATTGGCACGCTGGTGGGCGAAGAGAATCGCGGCCTGGAATATATGTTCATCATGATGAACGCGGCGCGCTTTGGCGTGGGCATGCAGGGTATTGGCTTGTCGGAGCATGCTTATCAACACGCGCTGGCTTACGCCAAAGACCGCGTGCAGTCGCGTGACCTGAATGGTTCGCCGGCCGGTGTCGCCATCATCAATCACCCGGACGTGCGCCGCCTGCTGATGAATATGCGTTCGCAGACCGAGGCCGCGCGCGCGCTGGCCTACGTTGGCGCCTCGCTGTACGACGCGGCCCACCACAGCGCCGATGCCGAAGTGCGCGCGCAGAATCAGGCGGTGTACGAGTACTTGGTGCCGGTCATCAAGGGCTGGTCGACCGAGCTGTCGCAAGACGTGGCCCGCGACGGCGTGCAGATTCACGGCGGCACGGGCTTCATCGAAGAAACCGGCGCGGCGCAGCACTATCGCGATGCCAAGATCCTGACCATCTACGAAGGCACGACCGCAATTCAGGCCAATGACCTGATCGGCCGCAAGACCGTGCGCGATGCGGGCAAGGTGGCCAAGGCTTTGATCGCGCAAGTGCGCGCGACTGAAGCGGAGCTGGCCAAGCTGGAAGGTGCTGACTTCGCGGCGATCCGCAAACACCTGTCGCAAGGTGCGGCGGATCTGGAAGCGGTGGTGGACTACGTGGTAGCCAACATCAAGGCCGACATCAAGGGCGTGTTCTCGGGCAGCGTGCCGTATCTGAAACTGGCCGGCATTGTGCTGGGCGGCTGGCAGATGGCGCGCGCGGCGCTGATCTCGCAGCAGAAGCTGAGTGCCGGCGACGGCGACGCCAGCTTCTACAAGGCCAAGATTGCAACCACGCGTTTCTTCGCTGAGCACTTCCTGACCCAGTCCCCGGGCATCCGCACCTCGATTATCGAGGGCAGTGCAGGCGTGCTGGCGCTGGATATCGAGCAATTCTAAAAAAGTTGAATCCGATGCGGATTACGGTGCGTACAAGCTGGACATTCTCTTGGAGAGCCCAGCATGAAACCTATCGTAATCCACACCGCCACCACTGCCGACCGTAAGGCTTACGCCGTCAAGCGCATGAATGACGCTGCCCAGCGCCTGCTCCATGCCGAGACTGCGGCCGATGAAATCAAGGCCGGCCAGTGGGTGCTGGCCTGGGCTGTGGCGGCCGGCGCCCGCCCGTCGCCGCGCTCAGCGGCTGGGAGCTTGGAGTCTTTCGTGGCGCTTAACCTGCATTGAGGTCGAGGATCGCCTGATAGACGCGGATCGGTTCCTCGGCGATGCGGTTCAGCACGTAGAGGAAATGCTCCTGCCCGAACACCGCGTATTCGCGCGTCGGGAAGCCCTGCGCCTGCAGCGCATCGATTTGCTCGGTGCCAAGGCCGATCAGCGATTCGAATTCAAACCAGCGTGGATCGATGCGCTCTTGCACGATCAAGCTGCTGAGGTTGGCCTGGATGCTGCGGTCGTGGGTGGCGATTGAGCACTTGTGGCCGCTCAGCAGCAGCTCTTGCGCGTAGCGGCGGTAGGCGGTCGCCAGCTCAGGGCTGTTGCGGGCGTAAGCTACGCCTTCAGGTTCGAGGAAGGCGCCTTTCACCAGCCGGATGCGGCCCGGCAGCTTCATCAGCGCCGGCAAGTCCTGCGCCGAGCGGTGGCGCTTGGCCGGCACGGTGATGCCGACGTTGCGCAGGTCGTCTTCCTTATGCAGGCGGGTGTAGGTGGCATAGATGTCGTCGGCACGGTCTATGCCTTCCATCGAAATCATCACCTCGCGGTTGATTTCGGCGGCGGCCAGCGCGATGCGGCGGGCGTTGCGATAACCTAGTTCGCTGTCCACCAGCGAGCCCACATGCGACAGATCGAACGAGATCGAGCAATTCAGATTGCGCTCACCGATGGCCTTTACCAGCTCCAGGAACACCTCTGTCTCGGCCATGGCAAACGCCTCGTCGCGCACGCTTTCGCCCATGTACTCGGCCGATGCAGCATGGCCGCGCGCGATGATCTGCTCAACGCGCTGCAAAGCCTCGCCTACCGTCTGTCCGGCCACATAGCGCTGCGACACCTTGTGCATGTACGGTCGCAGCATGGGATCGTTGCAGAATTTCTGTTTGGCCGTCTCGTCCAGCGCCAGCGCGCGCAACGCGCCTGCTGCCTGGTCTACCAGTGCTTGCCATTCGGTGGGGAAGGTGGGTGCTGTCATGTCATCCTTATTTGCGGACGATGGTGTCCTTGTGGTTCTGGACGCGGTCGCCCGTGAGTAGTTGCGGGTCGTGGTCGAAGACGAAGGAGGCCTGGCGGCCGTCGTCGTACTTCACGTGCACTGTCCACTGTTTGCTTGATTTGGCTTTCTCTTCGATCTTCTTGCCGGCGTAGGCGCCGCCGGCTGCGCCGGCGATGGTGGCCAGCTGGCGGCCATGGCCGCTGCCGACTTGATTGCCGAGCAGGGCGCCGGCGACGCCGCCGCCGATCACGCCCAGGGCGCTGCTTTCGCCGGCTTTTTCACCAACCACGATTTGCGTCACTTTGCCGCAGTCCTGGCATTTTGCAGGCTTGGCTTTTTCCGCCTGCGCGGTGCTGGACAGGGCGGCCAGCAGCAGGGCGGTAATGATGGTGGAACGGTTGGACATGGTAGTTCTCCTGATTAACCGTAAGCCCCACCAGTGTACAGCAAGTCAAACAGGCGTGAGATGGTGGCAATCAAACCGCCCGAGCCGATCATCATGCTGGCCACCAGCACCACGGCCACCGGCCATTGCGTGTCCGATTGCGTGCCCGAGCCGGCATTGTGGCGGGCGTCCCACTTTTCGTCCGGCGTCAGCCCCATCACCAGCGCTTCGAGGAAGCCGGCCAGCGCCGACAGGATGATGGGCAGCAGCTTGTAGAAGGCATCGGCCTGCGGCGCCCCCAGCGCCACCAGCAGGGCGGCGGGCAGGGCGGCCAGGTGAGCCCACAGCCACGGGTCGCGCGGGCCGCCCAGGTACAGCCGTTGCAGCCCGAGGCCGCCAAATAAAAACGCCAGCAAGGCGGCAATTGTCTTGTTTTTGTGACGCGTCTGATGCAAAACAGTCATGGTTGTTCAGCAAAATAGTCTGTGAGCCACCAGTATCAGGCATAATACGGCCCCCGGCACGCCTTTTTTGCAGGCAAAGCTATTGCCCCAAGTGCCGGAACAAGGGATAATCTTTGATTACCCCAACATGCCCAATTATTTCATTAACGCTTGCTGCCTCGCGGCAAAGCTTGCTATAATTTGCGGCTTTTTCCGTCCTAGCACAAATTTTTTGGAAATATTATGGTCGTTATTCGTTTAGCTCGTGGTGGTGCCAAGAAGCGCCCTTTCTTCAACATCGTTGCAACCGATTCGCGTAATCGTCGCGATGGCCGTTTCATCGAGCGCATTGGTTTCTACAACCCAATGGCTTCGGGTGCTGAAGTTGGTCTGCGCATCACTGAAGATCGTCTGGCTCACTGGCAATCCGTCGGCGCACAACTGTCGCCAACCGTTGCTCGTCTGGTAGCCCAGAACAAAAAAGCAGCCTAAGTCTGGTTACTGGTTTGACCGATAAGAATGCATCCGGGGTGCAAGTCCCCGACGATCTGGCACAGGTAGGCTTTGTCTTCGGTGCTTATGGCGTTGCTGGCTGGGTCAGGATTCGTCCTTTCTCGGAAGATGCGGATGCACTCCTCAAGGTCAAAACCTGGTGGCTCGATAAACCGGCGTTGCGCGATGTGGACGTCCAGCAGGTCAAACTGCATGGCGGCGATGTCGTAGCGCGCTTGGTTGGCGTGACTGACCGGAACGTTGCTGAAGCGCTCAAGGGCGCCGCAGTTTTCATTCCGCAAAGCCGCTTCCCGGTCTTGACCGATGATGAGTTTTACTGGGCCGAGCTGATCGGTCTGGAAGTAGAGAATCTGCAAGGTGAGCACCTGGGTAAGGTGGCTGACATGATGAGCAATGGTCCGCAGTCGATCTTGCGCATCGTCCCCGCAGAAGTTGAGGCGCAAGAGCGCCTGATCCCATTTGTGGACGCGTACATCAACAAGGTGGACAAGGAAGCAAAAAAGATCATCGTCGACTGGGGCCTTGATTACTAAGCGCAATACATTGAGGGCGGTTCGCCATGCAATTTGATGTCGTAACCCTGTTCCCGGAAATGTTTGCCGCAATTACGCAGTCGGGCGTGACCCGGCGTGCGTTTGAACAGAATAAATGTGGCCTGTCGCTGTGGAATCCGCGTGATTTCACCACCGACAATCACCGCACCGTGGATGACCGCCCGTATGGCGGCGGCCCCGGCATGGTGATGCTGGCCAAGCCGCTGGAAGCGACGCTCAATGCAGCCAAGCAGCGCCAGGTCGATGCCGGCCTGCCAACGCCGCGCGTGCTGTTCATGTCGCCACAGGGCAAGCAGTTGACGCATGAACGCGTGATGCAGCTGAAGCAGGAACCCGGTCTGGTGATTCTGTGCGGCCGCTACGAAGCAGTAGACCAGCGCTTGCTTGATCGTTGCGTGGATGAAGAAATCAGCCTTGGCGATTTCGTGCTGTCCGGCGGCGAGCTGCCGGCCATGGCCTTGATGGATGCGGTGATCCGCCTGATTCCCGGCGTATTGAACACCGGCGCCTCGGCCATTGAAGACAGCTTCTTCAACGGCTTGCTCGATTCGCCGCACTACACGCGGCCTCAAACGTATGAAGGTGTGGGCGTGCCGCCGGTACTGATGGGCGGCAACCACGCCGAGATTGAAAAATGGCGCCGCCAGCGCATGCTGGAAGCGACCGCGCGCAAGCGACCGGATTTGCTCGTCAAGGCACGTGAAGCAGGATTGCTGACCAAGCGTGATGAGCAATTTTTGGCAGGCCTCTGAGCCTGTCTGTTATAACCCCATCCTCTACTGGGCATATTAAAAGCGCGCCAGCACGATGGTTTATGGAGTCATTAAGATGAACCTGATTCAACAACTCGAGCAAGAAGAAATCGCTCGCCTGGGCAAAAACATTCCTGATTTTGCACCTGGCGATACCGTAGTCGTGAACGTGAACGTAGTCGAAGGCACCCGCAAGCGCGCCCAGGCTTACGAAGGCGTTGTTATCTCCCGTCGTAACCGTGGCCTGAACTCGAACTTCATCGTTCGTAAGATCTCGTCCGGCGAAGGCGTTGAGCGTACCTTCCAGCTGTTCTCGCCGCTGATCGCTTCGATCGAAGTGAAACGCCGCGGTGACGTACGTCGCGCTAAGCTGTACTACCTGCGTGATCGTTCGGGTAAATCGGCACGTATCAAAGAAAAACTGCCAAACCGTCGCCCAGCGGCGAAAGCAGCCGTTTAATATCGGTTGTGTTTGGAGAAAGGGGCGCCTGCGGGCGTCCTTTTTTTTTCGAGGAGCACACTTGGCACAACCACTATTCGACCCCCAGCAGCTGCCTGTTGACGCCATCGCCGGCGAGCCTGCCGTCGAGCCTGAGCGCCTGAGCGCCGCGTGGCTGCGCAGCCGCTTTGCCGCGCCGCCCGCCGCGTGGACGCCCGAAGAAAGAGAGCGCGTGATCCCGGGCCGCGACGACCGCCCGCCCACGCCAGCCTCGGTGCTGGTGCCGCTGGTGCTGCGCCCGGCCGGCCTGACGGTGCTGCTAACCCAGCGCAACGCCAATCTGACCGACCACGCCGGCCAGATCAGCTTCCCCGGCGGCCGCGCCGAAGATTACGATGCTGACACCACCGACACCGCGCTGCGCGAATCGGAGGAGGAGATCGGCCTCGCGCGCCATCACGTCGAAGTGCTGGGCGCCTTGCCGAACTATCTGACCGGCACTGGTTATTGCGTGACGCCAGTCGTCGGGCTGGTGCAGCCGCCGTTTGAAGTCACCGCCGATCCGTCCGAAGTGGCCGCGATTTTCGAAGTGCCGCTGGCCTTCCTGATGGACGGCGCCAACCACCAGCGCCTGTCGGTGGACTTGCCGGGCGGCCGCCGCAGCTTCTACGCCATGCCTTACGAGGGCTATTACATCTGGGGCGCGACGGCCGGCATGCTCCGTAATCTGTTCCATTTCTTGCGCGCGGAGTGAGAACTAGGCTATCGTAACGACCATTAAGGCAGGACGACTCTAAGGATATACATGACTTTTCTTTCCATCTTATGCGCGCTGTTGATCGAGCAGATGAAACCGCTGCGCGCAGACAATCCGATCTACGCCGAAATCAAGCGCCTGGCGTTGCGGATGGAGACCTGGTTCAACGCCGGCCACTCGACCCACGGCCGCATGGGCTGGTTCCTGATGATGGGCATCCTGGTGGTGCCGACCGCGGTGATTTACTGGGTGCTGCGCCACTACGAGCTGACCTACGCCGCCTTTGCGTGGAACGTGGTGATCGTCTACATGACGCTGGGCTTCCGCCATTACAGCCACTATTTCACCTCGATCCAATTGGCGCTGAACGCCGGCGACGAAGCCGCCGCGCGCGCCTTGCTGGCCGAGTGGACGCGCCTCGACACGGTCGGCATGGAAGCGTCCGAAATCACCCGCATCGCGGTCGAGAAATCGCTGATCACCACGCACCGCAATGTGTTCGGCGTGTTCTTCTGGTTCCTGATGCCGGCCGGCCCGGCCTGCGCCGTGATGTACCGCGTGTCCGAGCATCTGGCGCGCGCGTGGAACGAGCCTGAGCACATGCGCAACGAGGCCTTCGGCCAGTTCGCCGCGCGCGCGTTTTACTGGATCGACTGGATCCCGGTGCGCCTGACCGCCGTGGCGTTTGCCGTGGTCGGTAACTTTGAAGATGCAATCTACGCGTGGCGTAATTTTGCCCACCGCTGGTCGAACGAAGCGATCGGCATCATCCTGTCGGCCGGCGGCGGCGCCATGGGCGTGCGCCTCGGCTCGCCGGTGGAAAACGCCGTCAAGGCCCAATTCGTCGATGCCACCACGGTCGATATCGAGGTCGAACCGGACGTGATGCCGGGCGACGAGCCGAATATCCGCTCCCTGCAGAGCACGGTTGGCCTGGTCTGGCGTGCACTGTTGTTGTGGATGATGCTGTTGTTGCTGTTGTCGAGCGCTGTTTGGTTCGGTGGATAGCCTTAACGGGTTACAATAGCGGTATTGCCGTGGTGCAGGGCGAGCATTTCCTGCACCAAAGTGGTATCTCCCTTGAAAATGACGTTGAATATCAAGGGCTTACTTATTTAGGTCTTCTATAAGATATAATACGTAAGATTCTTACCCCCTCTACGCAGAAGCAACCGCGCCTATGTCCGTTCAAAAACCGGCAGAACAGCAAGATTCGTTCTTCATCCTTGGCCAAACCAGCAATGGCAGGCAGTTCCGTCCCAGCGACTGGGCTGAGCGCCTGTGCGGGGTGATGGCGTGCTTCAAGCCGGAAGGCTCGGGCGGCGGCCGCGATTCCCACTTGCAGTTCTCGCCGTACGTGACGCCGACCGTGGTCAATGGCGTGAAATCCGTGGTGGTCAACGGCAAGCTGCGCGCGCTGGAGCCGATGGCCTATCACTTCGTGCTGTCCTTCGCCAAGGACAACGACCTGCAGGTGGTCGACGCCTGCCTGGTTCCTGAAAAGAATTAATTCTCACTTAATTTTCTGTTAAGTATCTGTTCACCGTAGCGCGGTGGGCGTATGCTGCGTGTTCCATCTTTTTTCGCGAGAGAACATGAACACCAGCCGCCTGAAACATGCCGCCGCCGCCAGCCTCCTGCTGTGCGGGATGTCCTTTGTCGCTACCGGGTCTGCATGGGCCGCAGCTGCGCTGCCAGCCGGCGTGGTCAAAGGGCCGTCGGTCGAAGGCATTACCGAGTACCGGTTGCCGAACGGCCTGAAAGTGCTGCTGTTCCCGGACGCTTCCAAACCTACCGTCACCGTCAACGTCACCTACTTGGTCGGCTCGCGCCACGAGAACTACGGCGAGACAGGCATGGCGCACTTGCTGGAACACATGGTGTTCAAAGGCTCGCCGAAAAATAAAGCCATTCCGAAGGAATTCGCTGCTCGCGGCATGGAGTTCAACGGCACCACCTCCAACGACCGCACTAACTACTACGAAGTATTCCAGGCCAGCCCGGAGAACCTGAAATGGGCGCTGGAGATGGAAGCCGACCGCATGGTCAACTCCTTCATCGCGCGCAAGGATCTCGACTCGGAGATGACCGTGGTGCGCAACGAGTACGAGTCCGGCGAGAATAATCCGTTCGGCGTGCTGCTCAAGCGCATGCAGAGCATCGCCTACGATTGGCATTCGTATGGCCGCTCCACCATCGGCAACCGCAGCGACATCGAGAACGTCAAGATCGAGAACCTGCAAGCGTTCTACCGCACTTACTACCAGCCCGATAACGCGGTGCTGCTGGTGGCCGGTAAATTTGACCCGGCGCAAACGCTGGCGTGGATCAGCAAGTCCTTCGGCAAGATCCCAAAACCAAAGCGCGTGCTGCCGCCATTCTGGACGGTCGAGCCGACGCAGGATGGTGAGCGCAGCTTCACCGTGCGCCGCAAGGGCGACGTGCAGATCGTCGCGCTGGGCTACAAGATTCCAAGCGCGCTGCAAGGCGATAGCGATGCGCTGAGCTTCATGTCGCAAATCCTCGGCGACGAGCCGACCGGCCGCCTGCACAAGCAGCTGGTGGAAAGCGGCAAGGCCGCGCAGGTGTTCAGCTTTGGCATGACCGGTTACGCGCCGGGCCTGCAAATCATTGGCGCCGTGGTCAAATCGGGCGAGCCGCTGGAGCCGGTGCGCGCTGCGCTGACCGAAGCCGTCGAGAGCTTCGCAAAGACGCCGCCGACCGAAGAAGAGATGGAACGCACCCGCCGCAACTTCGCCAACTACATCGAGAAATCGCTCAACGATCCGCAGCGCGTGGGCGTGACCTTGTCGGAAGAGGTGGCGCTTGGCGATTGGCGCTTGCTGTTCCTCGGCCGCGACAAACTGCCGGGCATCACCTCGCAGCAAGTGGCCGATGTGGCGGCGCGCTACCTGAAGCGCGACAACCGCGTGGTCGGTGAGTTCATCCCGGAAGACACGCCGCAACGCGCCGACATTCCTGCCGCGCCGAGCGTGGCCGAGGTGATGAAGGACTTCAAGGGCAAGGACAGCGTGCTGACCTCGGAGGTGTTCGATCCGAGCCAGGACAACATCAACGCCCGCACCGAGATCAAGCAAATCGGCGGCCTGAAAGTGGCGCTGCTGCCGAAGAAAAACCGCGGCGAAACCGTGGCCGTGAATCTCGCGCTGGGCTGGGGCGATGAGAAAAACCTGGTCAACACCGCCGTGGTCAGCGCCATCACCAACGAGATGCTCACGCGCGGCACCAGCAAGTACACACGCGAGCAGTTGGCTGACGCCTTCTCCAAGCTGAAGATCACTGGCTCGCCGTACAACTTCGAGACCACCGGCCCGAATCTGGATGCGGCGCTGCGCCTGGTGGCACACGTGCTGAAAGACGCCAGCTTCCCGCAGGCCGAATTTGAACAACTGCGCCAGCAGTGGATCGTCGGCCTGGAGTACTCGCGCAGCGAGCCGCAAGTGCTGGCCAACGAAGCCATCGAGCAGCACTTCAACCACTACCCGAAAGGCGACATCCGTAACTCGCTGACCGTGGCCGAGCGCCTGGAAGCAGTGAAGGCGCTGAAGCTGGAAGACGTGATTGCCTTCCACCGCAACTTCTACGGCGCCAATCACGGCCAGCTGGCGATCGTCGGTGACTTTGACAAGACAGCCATCAGCAAGACCATCGACGAAAGCTTCACTGGCTGGAACAGCAAGGCGTCGTATGGAAAAGTCCTGAACACCAACGTGGACAAGGCGCCGTTGCAGGCGTCGCTGAATGCGCCGGACAAGGAGAACGGCTCCTACGCCGCGCGCTTGCCGCTGGATCTGAACGTCAACGATGCCGACTATGCGGCGCTGGATCTGGCCAACTACATCTTCGGCGGCGGTGCGCTGAAATCGCGCCTGATGGATCGGATTCGCCAGAAGGACGGCTTGTCGTATGGCGGCGGTAGCGGTGTCTCTGCGGGCGATGAAGACCGTGCCGGCAACTTCGGCATGGGCGCGATCGCCGCGCCGCAGAACCTGAAGAAACTGCAAGCGGCCATCCTCGAAGAACTGGAGCGCGCGCGCAAGGACGGCTTCACGCAAGCGGAATTGGACGGCGCCAAATCGGGCCTGCTGCAACAGCGCTTGCAAAACCGCGCCAAAGACAACGTGGTGGCCGCAGGCTGGAACCGTAACCTGTACTTGAATCGTACCTACGCGTGGAGCAAAGAGTACGAAGCCAAGCTGAAAGCAGCCACGCTGGCGCAAGTCAATGCGGCTTTCCGCAAGCACATTGACCCAGCCAAACTGTCGGTGGTGATCGCGGGCGACGAAGCCAAGGCCGCCGCCGCAGCCGCCGCGCCGAAGAAGCCTTAAAACTTCGGCAGGCGATCCAGCGTAATCACGCGCGGGTCGTTATAGATCTTGCGCTTGCCGCGTCGCCGGATGCTTCGTGCAGCGGACGCCATTCAGGGAAAAGACTCCCCATCGTGCATCCTCGCAGCCGAGCTAGCTATTACGGGCGTTTTTGAGGACGCCTTGCTTGTGGGCGGGCAGGTGGGCGGACGGATCTTGCGTCGGATCGAAGACGTAGTGCTGGAAGATCGCGCCCCATGCGGCGCGGACTTCTGGTGGCTGGTGTTTCATCGCTTTCAGCGTGGCGACCAGGGCGTCGAAGGTGGTGCCTGCGTCGTCGGCTGGCTGTTCGTTTTTCCACCAGTAGTTGACCATCATGTTCAATGGACCGGTGGATTGGACGTGGTGCCACCACAGCGTCGGGATGTAGAGCGCATCGCCGGGAAGCAGGTCGGCGATCAATGCGGCCTTCTGGGCTTCTTTAAAGCGCGGGTGCAGCGCGTAATCGGGATCGCGGAAGTTGACCATGCTGATAGGCGTAGGCGTCGGCGCGAAGTCCAGTGGGCCGATGTAGAGATTGTCCACCTGCTCGGGCGGGAACAGCGTGAAGCGGCGCTTGCCGCTCACCACGCACGCCAAATTGTATGACTCGTCAAAATGCGCCGGCGTGGTGATGGTGTTGCCTAGCCAGAGGCGCGGCTTCACTGACGGCGGTAGCGCCGGCGCCAAATTCTCCAGCGCGAAGCGCGGCATGCAGTCGTCGATCAAGGCGCTTTGCACCGCCACCGACGGCGGCGCATCAAACTGCGAGTAGCGCGCCAGCTGCTCGATTACACGCGCCACAGGCACCTTGTTGCGCACAAAGTTGAAGCCGTCCATATCGGGCTTGTAGAACAGCCGTCCACCTTCGGCCGGCGGGGTCATCACCGCATCGACTTCAAACCCGGTGGCGAAATTCAGCACGTAATGGCACAGCGCCTCCGGCGATTGCAGCGCCTTCTGCACCGCCGGCCAATGCCGCACGAAGCCGCGCAAGATGGCGGGACGATAGCTGCCCGCTACCTCGCTAAAAAAACGGGCCGGATCGAGGTCGTAGTATTCAGTAGGCGTGTTCATGAAACGTATGATGGCATAAAAAGGGGGGGGCAATATAAGAACTGGTTGGCGCCACCCTTCGCAACCCTGAACAGCACCCCGAACGAAAGGGTCTGACCCCGTACGGGGTCAGACCCTGGCCGCAGCGGTGTGCGGGTTGGGTTGGTGCCGCGCGCTTTTAAAGCGGCAAGCAACGTCAACCCCGCCGTGCATAAAAAAGCCCGCCAGGGCCGGGGCAGCCGAGGCGGGCACAGACTACACAATGAAGACGATTAGTATTTCACGTGCAGACCAGCGTAGTACTGCGCGCCGTTAGCATAGAAACGTGCCGGTTGATCCTTGTTGTAGATGTAGTTCTTCAGGATCGGGTTGTTCAAGTTCTGACCACTGATCGTCAAGGTGATGTTCTTGTTGATGTTGTAGTTGAACGAAGCCGACAACGTGCCGGTCGCAGCCTGGTACAGCGGCGTGCCGCGGTCTTGCGCTGCCAGGAAGTCCGAACGCCATGCGTAGCTCACGCGGGCATTGAACTTGTCGTTTTCGAAGTACAGGCCGCCGTTGGCGGTGGTCTTCGAAGCGCCCAGCATGTCGCATGGATCGCCCGAGGTTGCGGTTTGCATCGCAGGGCAAGCACCGAAGTCCAGGTGCGAGTCGGCCAGCGTGACGTTACCGTCGATACCCCAGCCGCCGCCTACCGGTACTTGCGCGTTCAGCTCAAGACCTTTGACCTTGGCGCCAACGTTGATCGGCGAGGTGATCGAGTAGGTCGCGAACACTGGCTTCTTCTGCTCTTGCGAAGCGCGGGTGTCGATGAAGGTGCCGGTGCTGACGCCGTAGCCCACGTAGTCTTTCAGGTCCATGATGAAGACACCGGCCGACAGCAGGGCGCGCGGTGCGAAGTACCATTGCAGCGTTGCGTCCAGGTTGTTCGACTTGACTGGCTTCAGGTGCGAGTTACCGCCGTTACCGGTGTGGGTTTCGTCGGTCAGCAGCACTGCGCCGCCCAATGCGCCGTAGTCAGGACGGGTCATGGTGCGCGACACGCCAACACGCGCCACCAGATCCGAGCGCAGGTCGAACTTCAAGTTCAGGCTAGGCAGCGGGATGGTGGTGTTGTTGTCGATGGCAGTCTTCTTGACGAAACCGCCCCATGGATACGCAGGCAGCGTTTCGCCGGCGGGCTGGTTCGGCAGGATCTGGTAGCCGTTCGAGGTGCCTTCGGTACGAACCAGGCGCACGCCGACGTTACCGCTCCAGCCTTCGCCTTCCAGTTCACCCTGGACGTAGATCGCCTTGGTCTTCTCGGTCAGGTCGAACATGTCCTGGTAGTAGGTGCGGCTGATGTCGCGGTTCGAGTGCAGGTCGCCCCATGCGTTCAAGATGCCAGGATCGAGCATCCAGACGTTTTTAGGGAAGTCGCCACCCAGATCGTTACCGAAGTTGCCAGGGTAGGTGGTGCCGTTCCATGCCGGGTTGGTGCTGGTGCCGCCGACGTCGGTGTTAGACCAGTTAGGGCCCTGCGCCACTTCGAAGTTGGAGCGGGTGTGGTGCGTAGCACGCGCGCCGAATTTGATTTCACGCAGCGGGCCTGCGTCCAGCGAGAAGGCCGCGTCGATCTGGCCATAGCTCTCTTTGTCGTCGGTCGATGCCGGCGATACGCCGAACACCCAGTCCAGCGGGGTACCGGTGAACTTCGATACGTCGATGTTCGGGAACTTGACGGTGGCCGGGGAGCCCATGCCGTTCAACTGGTAGCTGGCGCCCGAGTTGTTGACGTCACCTTCAAACACGCCCTGGCTTGGAGTGACGCCTTTGCCCTTGGTGGTACCGGCTTTGGCGGTCAGGGTCAGTCGGTCGGTTGGACGCCATTTGCCGTCCAGGTCGAAGAACTCGGTCTGGGCGTAAGCGCCTTCACGCACGATGTTGTCGACGATACCGTAGCGCAGTGGTGCAGCGGCGGTGCCCTTGTTGGTGAACGATGCCGACACCAGCGTGCCGTTGCGGATTACATAGCCTGGATCAGGCGCTACGCCGGAACCCAGCATGCCCGAGCCATTCATGTCGGTCATGTAGTTGGTGTTGTAGTTCGACGCGTCCATCTTCGAGCGGAAGTAGGTCGCTTCCAGCGACAGGTCGCGGCTAGGCTTGAATTGCAGGTCGATCAAACCGCCTTTACGCTTGCGCTCTTGCTGGAACAGCGAGGAGCCGATCAGGCGCGGGAACCAGACGTTGGCCAGGTCAGGATTGGTTTTAACGGCGGCGTTGGTCGGTGCAACCTGAGTCCACTGCAGCAGCTCCTGGCCATCGCGGCGCAGCGAGCGTTTTTCCGAGAAGCCTTGCACCATCAGGCCCAGCGTGCCGGCTTCGTTCTTCCAGTTGAACAGGCCACTGAATTGTGGATCGGTTTTTTCCGGCAGGGTGGCGTACACCGCTTGCACGGTCGCTTCCAGCGAGATCGGATTCTTGAAGTCCAGCGGGTGTCGGGTCTTGATGTCGATCGAGCCGCTCGAACCACCTTCGATTTGATCAGCGGTTGGCGATTTGTGCACGATCACCTGGCCGACGATCTCCGACGGCAGCAGCGAGTACGACGCCGAACGGCCCACGGCGCCGCCCACTTGATCCAGCACGAACCAGTCGCCCGACGATACGGCGTGGCCGTTGATCAGGGTCTGGGTCAGCGACGGCGCGGTGCCGCGCATCGACACGCGGTCGTTTTCGTCGAAGCCGCCCGAGCCTGCGCCCGAGGTGGAGATGTTCACGCCCGGCACGCGCTGCAGCGAGTCGGCCACGTTCTTGTCAGGCATCTTGCCCACGTCTTCCGCAGTGATGACGTCGACGTTGGCCGACGCATTGCGCTTCACCGACAGCGACTGCTGCAGCGAACCGCGGATACCGCTCACGATGACGGTCTCCGGCTCTTTCTCGGTTGCGGCCTGTTGCGCGTAGGCGTTCATCGAGACGCTCAGCGTCAGGATCGCAGCCGCAGTGGCGATAGGCGTTAGTTTGGACATCTTGATGTTATTCGAATTGTGATTCATGTTCCCTCCCGTTGATGAAGGCTCCGCCGAGCCAACCGATTGTTGATGTGCTTCTTTTTAGATCACGTTCAAAACCAATCCAACGCCAATATACCCGCGTTTTAATACCAGATCACTACCACTTTAAAATTCTTTTTTGTTATGTTGTATGTAGCCGACAAAGTATCTTTTCGACAACCTTGTAAGACCGGATGGATGGTGGTATGGCAAGCGGGTGTGCGTGTATGCAACACGAGGAAAGCCTTTACCTAAAGGCGTTATGCGTTTTCATAGAATTTTTTTGTAGGCATTGCGTCAACGCTGGATTTGTGGTGGTCTTTTTTTGGTATTATCCTCGAACAAACTGACAGGAGAGGTCTTCATCGTTATGGAAAGCGATCAAATGACACCACTGGTACACATCCGGCAGCACCTCAATGAGACCAGTAACCTACCCCTGTATCAACGCTTGCAGCGCGCCTTGCGCTCTTCAATCGAGCACCATGTCCTCAAGCCGGAGGATGCTTTGCCGGCCGAACGCCAGTTGGCGGCCGACTTGGAAATCTCGCGCATCACGGTGCGCAAGGCGATCGACGGCCTGGTGGCCGAGGGCGTGCTGGTGCGCCGGCCCGGCTCCGGTAACTTCATCAACACTCGCATTGAAAAGAACTTCTCCAAGCTGACGTCCTTTTCCGAGGACATGAAGGCACGCGGGCGCACGCCGCGCAGCGTGTGGCTCAAGCGCTCGGAAGGCACGGTCACGCCGGACGAGGCGATGCGCTTGCGATTGAGTCCCGGCTCCAAGGTGTATCGCTTCAACCGCATGCGCTATGCCGACGATGTGCCGATGTGCCTTGAATACGCGACCATCGTCGCTTCCTGTTTGCCGTCGCTGGACGCGGTGGATATCTCGATGTACGACGCGCTGGAAAAAGCCGGCAACCGGCCGGTACGCGCCTTACAGCGCTTGTCGGCGCTGCTGCTCAACGCGGAACAGGCCATGCTGCTGCAAGCGAAAGAAGGCGATGCGGGATTGGCGGTCGAGCGTCTCGGCTTTTTGCGCGACGGGCGCGCGGTGGAATTTTGCCGCTCTTACTTCCGTGGCGATATGTATGACTTTGTGGCGGAACTGAATGCGAGCTAAATTAATTCCCTTGGTGGCCGCGCTGGCGGTGTCGCCGGCGATGGCGTCTGAAGTGGTGGGCTACTATCCCGGCTGGAAGCACGAGTCCTTCCCAGTGGCGTCGGTCGATGCGTCCAGGCTGACCATGGCGCTGTATGCCTTCGTTGACCTGTGCTGGGACGGCAAGCATGGCAATCCCGAGCCCTCGGTGAACTACGTGGCGGCCTGCCAGGAGCCGCTCAACGGCGCGCTGGCGTGGCGCGATGAAGCGGCCGACGGCGCCAATCTGCGTGCACTGGTGGCGCTGAAAAAACAGCATCCGCAATTCAAGGTGGTGATCTCGGTCGGCGGGTGGGACTGGTCGAACCGCTTCTCCAACGTGGCCGCATCGGCGCCGGCGCGCGCTAACTTTATCGCATCGTCGCTGAAGACGGTGCGCAAGTACGGGCTGGATGGCGTCGATCTCGATTGGGAATACCCGGGCGAAGCCGGCGTGCCTTGCGTGGCGGGCGAAGTTTGCGCGCGGCCGGAAGACCGGCAGAACTTCATCACCTGGGTACGCGAACTGCGCGCGGCTTTCGACGCGGCGGGCAAGCAGGATGGCAAGCATTACACCATCACCATCGCGGCCGGCGCCAACGGCAACTACGTCGGCGACGGCGCGTGGGTGAAGGAGCTGGCGCGCAGTCTCGACTGGATCAACATCATGGCCTATGACTACCATATGCCGTGGGAGAAGAATACCGGCCATCACTCGGCCTTGTACGCCGATCCTAAAGACCCTGTGACGGCCAATGGCTTCTACGCATCGCGTTCGGTGCAGCGCTACCTGGGCGCGGGCGTGGCGGCGGATAAGCTGGTGCTGGGCGTGCCGTTCTATGGCTACGGCTGGAAGGGCTGCGCGGCGGGGCCGGATGGCGATGGGCAGTATCAGGCTTGCGCCGGCGGCGTTAGCGATGGCATCAACGGCGGCAACTCGTACGGCTACGCGCAGCTACAGGGCAAGGGCAAGCGTTACTGGAATGCGGCTGCGAGTGCGCCGTACCTGTACAACGCGGAAAACGGCGTGTGGATCACGTATGAGGATCCGCAGTCGCTAAAAGAGAAGGTCCGCTATATCAAGCAGCAGAAACTGCGCGGCGCCATGTTCTGGGAACTGAGCGCCGACGACAGCGAGCATCACTTGTTGCGCACCTTGTGGGACGGGATGAAGTAAAAAAAGCCAGCTCGAAAGCTGGCTTTAATTTGATTACTTGGCTTCAGCAGCGGCGATCTTCGGGCCGGTCTGGTACATGATCCAGTAGCGGGCCAGGTCGGCGCGTGGATCGGTGCCGGTTGCCAGAGGCTTCAGCACTTCAACCGATTCATCCTTCTTGCCTGCCATCGCCAGGGCGTAACCCAGGCGCAGCTTGGCATCTTCAGGATTCTTCGACACGCCTTTAGCGATACCTTGCTTCATCAGGTCGATGCCCTTGTCGAACTGGCCCAGGGTCACGTAGTTGTAGCCCAGGTTGACCAGGCCAACGCCGTCTTTCGACTTCTGTGCAGGAGCGATGCCGCTGTCGATGTTTTTCGCATCGTCAGCTGCGCCCTTGTTGGCGCTGTCGCGGATTTTTTGCAGGGCGGCTTTGTCCTTGCCGGCTGGGATACCGCTTGGATAGCCCTTGTCCATGGCGATCTTCGCTTCGGTGAAGAAGCCGGCCAGCACCGACAATTCGGCTTGTTCGGCGTAGTCTTCAGGCTCCATCTTCGACGGCACGGTAACGGCCTTCAGGCGCACCAGATCCAGATCCAGGCGGTTGTTGTAGGTTTTCTTGCCGCGGGTGCGGTTCAGCAGATCGTTCCAGTAGTCTTCGGTCGGGTAGTAGCGGGTCAGCTCTTCCACGGCTTGCAGATACAGTTCGGTGTCCTTGGTCTTGATGCCGACGTTACCCAGCAGGTTCAGGGTCTCCTTGGCTGGCGCCACGCCGGTCTGCTTGGCGGCTTCGATATCCTTCAGCACTTCGGTCTTGGTGGTGGCGAAGTCGTTCTTCAGGAAGTACGAGCGAATGATGTACGGGCGCTGCTTGGCCTTGTCGCCCGACTCCACGCCGTAACGCTCGAACCACTTGATGGCGTTGTCGTAGTCTTTCAGGGAGCTGTAGTAGATGCTGGAGATAGCATCGATGAAGCGCAGCTTGTTTTCCTTCGGTACGTGAGGCGAGTCAATCAGCACGGTCAATGCTTCGATCGTCAGCTGATTGTTGTTCGTCGCTTGACCCAGTTGCACGCGCAGCTGGTTCAGGATGAAGGTCTCGTACGAGGTCAGGTTAGGCAGGGCCGCAGCCTGGTCGATGCGGCTTTGGAATTCGGTGTAGTTCTTCGCGTCCAGCATTGGACGGGTTTGTGCTGGATCCACCAGCTTGTACATCTCTGGACGGATGGTGTCTTTCGGAGCTTCCGGCGCTTTCTTTTCTTCAGCCGCGTGGACTGGGGCCATGCCAACGATGGCAGGAGCGGCGTTCAGGCCAATGGCGGCCAAGAGCAGGCTGATACGAGCAAGACGGGAATGGGACATGGTTATCCTTTAATTCAAACTGTGGGATGTAAACCCGCGTATTGTTACACAAAATCAGCCGGAACTCCGAATTCAAATGTGCTGCGGTGCACGAGGCAGGGCGCGGCCTTCGGAGTTGAAAAGCAGGCAACGGGAGGGCGGCAGAAACACGCTGGCGTGGCTGCCGGCGTGCAGCGGCGCCGCTTCTGCGGCCTGCTTCACAGCGATCATCTCGGGCAGCCCGTTCAAGGTCGTGTAGACGATGGAGAGGTCACCCAGGTACTCAACGTGGCCGACGCCCACTTGGATGACATTCTCTTCATGCTGCGCTGCGGCGATGGAGAGGTGCTCGGCGCGCACGCCGAGAGTGACCTGGTCGCCGGTTTGCGGCCCGGCCGCTGCATCCACGGTGACCACGGCGCCGCCGGTCAGGCGAACTGACACGCTGCCGCCGCCGGCGGCGACAATCTCGCCGGGGATGAAATTCATCTTCGGCGTGCCGAGGAAGCCGGCCACGAACAGGTTGGCCGGGGCGTTATACAGTTCTTGCGGCGTGCCTACCTGCTCGATGCGGCCGCCGTTGAAGACCACGATGCGCTGGCCCAGTGTCATCGCCTCCACCTGATCGTGGGTCACATAGATCATGGTGGTTTTCAGTTCGCTGTGCAGGCGGCTAAGCTCTACGCGCATCTGCACGCGCAGGCTCGCGTCCAGATTGGATAGCGGCTCGTCGAACAGGAACACCTCCGGCTTGCGCACGATGGCGCGGCCGATCGCCACGCGCTGGCGCTGGCCGCCGGACAGCTCTTTCGGTTTGCGCTTGAGCAGCGGGGCGATTTGCAGGATGCCGGCCGCGCGTTCCACCGCCGCTTGCACCTCGGCCGGTTTGTGGCCGGCCAGTTTGAGTGCAAACGCCATGTTCTCGTACACCGTCATGTGCGGGTACAGCGCATAGGACTGGAACACCATGGCCAGCTTGCGCTGCGCCGGTGCGATGTCGTTGGCCAGTGTGCCGCCGATATGCAGCGTGCCGTCGCTGATGGTTTCAAGGCCTGCGATCATGCGCAGCAAGGTGGACTTGCCGCAGCCGGAAGGGCCGACGAAGACCATGAATTCACCGTCGGCGATATCAAGGTCGATGCCGTGGATGACCGGCGTTTTATCGTAATGCTTGACGATGTTCTTGAGACTAACGCTGGCCATGCGCTTACACCGCCTGTTCCAGCGGCGCTGGCTGTGCTTCTTCCTTCTGCTGCGGACGTGCAGTCATCGGAATCAGCTGCGACAGCACCGCCACCGGAATCGCCGACAACATGACCCAGATGAAGAAGTGCTGGTAGCCCAAGGCGATCTGGATGTCGCCGCTGAATAGCTTGAACAGCACAAAGCCCAGCTGCATGATGCCGGTAGCGAAAGCATAGTGTGCGGTTTGATATTTACCCGGCGCGACCACCTGCATCATGTACAAGATCAAGCCGACGAAGCCGAAGCCGTAGCCGAACATCTCCACGCTCAGCGCCGCGCCGATAATGGACAAGTCGGTCGGCTGGAAGTAGGACAGCAGGTAAAACGCGATGTTCGGCAGATTGACCGCGAGGATCAGCCACAGGATGGCGCGCTTGAGGCTCAGCCACGAGGTGAAGTAGCCGCCGGCGATGGAACCGACCAGGAACGCCACGGTGCCTACGGTGCCATACACCGCGCCCACTTCGGCGGTGCTCAGGCCAAGGCCGCCGAGGTGGCGTGCTTCGCGCAGGAACAGCGGGCCGATGGACTGCACCTGCGCCTCGCCTGCGCGGAACAGAATGATGAAAACGATCGAGACCCAGATACCCGGTTTCTTGAAGAACTCCACGATCACTTCGCGCAGGGTGCGGGCGATGCTGGCGGCGTTAGTGCCTGCGGCGATTTCGTTCTTTGCCAGTGGCAGCGCCCAGCCGTTGTACAGGCCAAGCGCAATCATCATCGCGCCGAGTATGCAGAAGCAGATGGTCCATGCCGGCACCACGCCCAGCGTCTTCTCGAAGTGGCCGGCCAACAGCAGCAGCGCACCGGTGGTGAAGAACTTGGCGGCGTTGAAGAAGGTGCCGGTCCAGCCGGCGTATTGCGCCTGGCCTTTTTCATCCAGGCTGGTGATGTACAAGCCGTCGCACGCAATGTCGTGGGTGGCGGCGGAAATGCCGACCAGTGCAAGCATCGCCATGCTGGCGGCAAACCAGAACGGCGCTTGCAGCGCCAGCGCTACGCCGCCGAGGCATAAGCCGCCGAATACCTGGAAGAAGGTGACCACCAGCTTTTTGCTCGGCGCCAGTTCAAGGAAGGGGCTCCACAGCGGTTTAAACACCCACGCAAAACCGATCAAGGCAGTCCAGTGATTCAGTTCGTCGTTCGGCACGCCCATGCTCTTCAGCATTTGGTTGGCGACGATGGCGACAGCGAAGAAGGGCAGGCCTTGGGCGAGGTACAAGGTCGGTACCCAGAGCTTCGGATTGCGGATGGTGGCTTTCATGTGGAGTCTCCCGTGTTTTCTTTATTTAAAGCCCGCTACCGGTGCGTTGCCGGTAGCTTGTAGTTCGCCGGACAGCCATGCATTGATGGCGTTCAGCGCTGGCTGGGCAAAGCCGTAGGTCATCAACGCTGGTGCGGTGATGTCTAGTGCCTGATATGGATTCCACAGCGCGAGGTGCAGGTCTGGACGCCACGTGTCGCGAGCGTGCTGGCCGTAGCGCAGGCGCGAGGTGGAGGCCAGCATGGTGAAGCGGCCGTCTTGCGGCAGTGCGTTCCAGTCGAAGGTGTCGGCGTCGGCGAATGTGACCAGTTCAACGTCGTACAGCTTGCGCAGCGAGTCGGCTACCACGGCGGCCGGCACGCCGGCTTCGGAGACGCCGTCGCTCACCACATCCTGGCGCGCGACCAGGCGTACCTTGGCGCCAGCTGCCGGACGTTGTGGTGCGCCGTACGCGGTCAGGCTGCGGCGCCAGCCTTCGGCCATGATCTCACGGTCGGCCGCATCTTCCTTGTACGAGCGCGGTTTGCATGGATAGGCTTTCGCCAGCGACGACAGGCGGTCGAGGCGAGTGTCGATTGCGGCCTGCGACAGTTCACCCGAGGCGATGGCGGCGGCGATGGCGTCCAGCGTTTCGTTTTGCGTTTCGGTGGTGCCCAGCGCCATGACCATATCGGCGCCTGCGGTCAGTGCGCGCACGGCGGCATTGCCAACCCCGTAGCGGCCGGCGATGGCGTGCATGTCCATGCCGTCGGTGATGATGATGCCTTTGTACTGCCACTCTTCGCGCAGCAGGTCGTTGAGGATGCGGCGCGACATCGTCGCTGGATTCTCGGGATCGAGCGTTGGGTAGACGATGTGCGCGGTCATCATGGCCGGCGCTGCGCCGGAAGCAATGCGGAATGGCGCCAGTTCGAGGCGGTCCAGTTCTTCGACCGGCTTGTTCACGGTCGGCAGGTCGCGGTGCGAATCAACGTTGGTGTCGCCGTGGCCGGGGAAGTGCTTGACGCAGCAGGCCACGCCTTCCGCATGGCTGCCGGCCATCCACGACATTGCCAGTTCGGCGGCGCGTTTCGGCTCTGCGCCGAAAGAGCGTTCCGCGATCACTGGATTGTGCGGGTTGTTGTTCAAGTCCAGCACCGGCGCGAAGTTCCAGTTGAAGCCCAGCGCCTTGACCGCGCGCGCCACGGCAGCGCCGGTGCGGTAGGCGAGGTCGGTGTCGTCGGCAGCGCCGAGGCCCATGGCGGCGGGTGGCGCAGGCACCCAGGTGGAGCGCACCACGGCGCCGCCTTCCTGGTCGATGGCGATCAGCGATTCCGGGCCCATTACGGCGCGCAGGTCGGCGGTCAGCTTGGCCAGCTGCTCGGAGTCGGTCATATTCCCGCGGAACAGGCAAACGGCGCGGATGCTGTTCGCTTTCAGGAAGTCCGCAGTGGCCGCATCCAGCACGGTGCCGGGGAAGCGGATCATAATCAGTTGGCCGGCGATTTTGCGTAATTCGTTTTGAGTTGTCATTTCACTGCTCCCTCCATGCCGCGCATGAAGAATCGTTGAGTAAATAAGAAGGCTGCCAGCGTGGGCAGAATGGTCAGCACTGTCCCGGCGGCGATCACGCGCGTGCTGCTGCCGAAGGTGCCGCGCAAATACAGCACGCCCACCGACAGCGGGAATTCGTCCGGCTTGCTCATCACGATCGAAGGCCAGATATATTCGTTCCATGCTTCCACCGCCGTCAGGATGCCGACCGTGGCCAGCCACGGCGCGATCAGCGGCAACATGATTTTACTGAAGATGATCCACTCGGAAGCGCCATCCACGCGGGCGGCGTCGATCAAGTCTTGCGGCACTTCTTCAAAAGCTTGTTTCAGCAGCAGGATGGCGACGGCGTTGACCACGTTGGGCAAGATCACGCCGGCGTAGGTGTCGACGAGGCTCAGTTTCGTCACGGTGATGAAGTTGACCAGGAAGTTGACTTCCGACGGCAGCACCAGCGTGGCGAGGATCAAGCCGAATACCAGCTTGCGGCCCTTGAACTGCATGCGCGCCAGCGGATACGCGGCGGCGGAGCACAGCAGCAGCTTCCAGAACACGGTGCAGGCGGCGATGAAGACCGAGTTGCGGAAGAACGCCCACATCGGCAGCGTGTTGAATACTTCGGCGAAGTTGGCCAGCGACGGCGCCTTGGGCCAGAAGGTCGGCGGGTAGGCGAAGATGTTGCCTTCGGTGGAGAGCGCGGTTACCAGCGTCCACCAGAAAGGGAACACGCACACCACGGCAATGGCGCACAGCAGCAGGTAGTGGGTGATCGTCTTCATCGGTGCTTAGGTTTAATCCAGCGCAGGCACAGTAAGGCGATGCCGACGCAGAAGATGGAGACGACGAAGCTGGCGGCCAAGGCGCGCGGCAGTTTCAAATGTTTGAGGCCTTGATCGTAAGCGTAGTACAAGCCGGTGAAGGTGGAGTTCATAGGGCCGCCTTGCGTCAGCACGTCCACTTCTTGATAGGCTTTGAGTGCGGCCAGCACGGATAGAATGGAGCAGACCATAATGGTTGGTCGCAGCATCGGCACGGTGATTTTCCAGAATCGCTGCCAGCGATTGGCGCCATCGAGAATCGCTGCTTCCTGCATGTCGGCTGGGACGGCTTGCAGCGCGGCGAGGTACATCACCATGTACCAGCCAAGGCCGCGCCATAGCGTGACGAACATGATCGCGAACAGGGCGATGGTGTCGTTGGACAGCCAGCCCACCGGGGCGTTAATCAGCTGGAGCGTTTGAAGGACGTAATTGAGCGTTCCCTGTTCGTGGAACATGAAGCCCCACATGATGCCAACCACGGAGACGGTGGTCACCACCGGCACGTAGAAGGCGGCGCGGAAGTAGCGGATGCCGGGCAGCTTGTTGTTCACTAAAACTGCAAGGCTCAATGCGCCGATTTGCACGAAGGGCACCATCAGCAAAAACAGCAGCGAGTTTTTCAGGCCGGTGACGAACATCTCGTTGTCGAAGATGTAGCGGAAATTATCGAGGCCGACCCAGTGCGTTTCGCGTATCAGGCTGTAGTCGGTGAAGGCCAGCAGCGAACCGAAAGCCACGGGCCAGAACGAGAACACGGCCAGCAGTGTGAGTGCGGGCGCGAGGAACAGCCATGCGGCGAGATTGCGGTTCATCTCAGTGGCTCCGCTGCGCGGCGAGTTTCTTGTTCCAGATGGCGACCGCTTGATCCAGCGCCTGCTTGATGTCTTGCTTGCCGGTGACGCCGGCTTCCACTGCCTTAACGAGGTAGCGGCGCAACTCGTCGTAGTCGGTGATGCCGGCCACGTACAGCGTGTGCGAGTGCGGCATCGACACCGCGCCCGCAGCGACGGCCTTTTCTGCGGCGCCGGCTTTCGGTGGCACGGTGGTGAAGAATGGATCGTTGGCCGCTTGCGCCATCGCCGGATAGACGCTGGCTTGCTTGGCGAAGGCCAGTTGATTGGCGTCGTTGGTCAAGTAGCGCGCGAATTTGCCGACCGCTGGCAGCAACTTGGCGTCGACATTTTTCGGCACGGCGAAATGAATCAGCCAGCCGCCATCGGCAATCCCGGTTGGGCCTAGCGGCGCGGGTGCGACGTCGGTGATGGCGTAGATGTCCTTGGCGTCGCTCTCGATGCGCTTTACTGCGGTGGGTGGGGCGAGCAGCATGCCGAGACGGCCGCCCTTGTAGGCGTCAATCGCGGCGGGGAAGTTATCTTCGGCGAACAGCGCGTCTTTCAGCAGGCCGCCGGCCTTGTAGGTTTCGGCCAGCTTGCGGATTAAGGCGACGTGGCCGGGTGAGTTGAATACGGCTTTGCCTTTGCTGATGACGGGCAGGCCTTGCTGCATCATCAGGCCATCGATCTTGGACAGGGCAGGGCACAGGCCTGCCTTGCCGGTGCGCGCGGCGATCTGGCGCGCGAACAGCAGTTGTTCATCTAGATCACGTGGTGCGTGCGGAATGCCAGCCGCTTTGAAGATCTGCGTGTTGTAGGCGATGACGGCGACGTTGCTGTACATCGGGAAGCCGTAGGTCTTGCCGTTGAAGGTCAGGTCTTCCAAGGTGCTGGCGAGATAGCGCGGGCGGGCGTCGGCGAGTAATGTGTCGACAGGGGCGAGCAAGCCGTCGCGCGCGAATTCGTCGGCCCATGGCACGTTGAGATTGACCAGCGCGGGCGGCGTGCCCGCGACGATGCGCGTCACCAGTTTGGTTTGGATGATATCCCAGGGGAAGTCCACCCATTCGACCCGCACGCCCGGATTCGCAGCTTCGTAGTTCTTCACCAGCTTCTCGTAGTAAGGCGTGAACTTTGGCTTCATGCTGAAAGTCCAGAACTCGATGGTTTGCGGGGCTGCGCTTGCAGGGTTTGCTAGCAGGGCGGCTAGAGCCAGCAACCACCCCGCACGGCGGCGAACCGGGGTCTGACCCCGTACGGGGTCAGACCCCCCAAGCTTGCGGGGGCTGCGCGGCTCAATCACGGTTTTAGTTCGTTTTCGTGACTTTGCTCAGGTGGCGCGGCTGGTCCGGGTTCAGACCACGCGCGGCCGACAGTTCTGCCGCCATTTTGTAGAACGCTTGAATCGCCACAATCGGATCCAGATCCGGCGTCGCCGCTACCGGCAAGGTCAAATCGCGTTCCGCCACATCAGCAGGAGCCGCCAGCAGCACGTTTGCACCACGGCCGCGCATCTCGGAAGCCAGTTGCAGCAAGCTTGCCTGCGTAGGGCCGCGCGTCGCGAAGATCACCAGCGGGTAGCCTTCTTCGATCAGCGCCATCGGGCCGTGCTTGATCTCCGCGCCGCTGAATGCTTCCGCTTGCAGCGCCGAGGTTTCTTTAAACTTCAGCGACGCTTCCAGCGCCACCGGGAAGCTGATGCCGCGCCCCACCACCATGATGTTACGCGCAGGCGTCAGCACCTCAACCGCCTTCGACCAGTCTTCAGTGGTCGCCGCGCGCAGCGATTCCGGCAGCGCCTCCAAACCGGCCAGCAGCTCAGGATCATTCTGCCAAGCCGCCACCAGGCGCGCACCAGCCACCAGGCTGGTGATGAAGCTCTTGGTCGCAGCCACGCTTTGCTCTTTACCAGCGCGCAGCGGCATCGCAAATTCCGCAGCCTTGGCCAGCGGCGATTCAATATCGTTGACCAGTGCAATGGTGGTCGCGCCGCCGTCGCGGAAGTAGCGGATCGGCTCCACCACGTCCGGGCTCTGGCCCGATTGCGAGATCGAGATCGCCAGCGTGTCACGCGTAATCAGCGGCGATTTATTCAAGGTCACCAGCGACATCGGCAGCGACGCCACCACGCGGCCCAGGCGGGCCATGATCAGGTAAGCCACGTAGGCACAAGCGTGATCCGAGCTGCCGCGCGCGATGGTCAGGGCGGTCGAGAAGGAAGTGCTCCTCAATTTGCGGCCCAGCTCCGCGTATTGATCGCCGTCGTTGGCCAGTTGCAGGGCTACGCAATCAGCGGCGGACAGGGCTTCTTTCAACATCATTGAGGTCACAACAATTCTCCTTCGATATAGACGGCTTTGAGGTTCAGGTCACGGTCGAGCACCACGAAGTCGG
The DNA here is from genome assembly GCF_009857435.1 of Duganella rivi. GTDB lineage: Bacteria > Pseudomonadota > Gammaproteobacteria > Burkholderiales > Burkholderiaceae_D > Rugamonas > Rugamonas rivi. Next base: position 297,836 of record NZ_WWCK01000001.1, on the reverse strand, counting down.
CAAACGCGCCGGGAGCCAGACGGCCCCGCTCTGAGAGGCCGAGATAATCGGCCGCATACGTTGAGACCCGTGCCGAGGCATCCGCCAGATCGAGGCCGAGTCCGACCAAGTTGCGCAGCGCTTGGTCCATGGTGAGGGTACTGCCGGCCAGCGTGCCATCGGGCAGGCGCACGCCGCCCATGCACTTCATGACTTTGTGACGGCCCAGCATATACTCGCCGTCCGGCATGCCGGTGGCGGAAGTTGAATCGGTGACGCAATAAACATTCGGGATGCAGCGCAGCGCCGTGCGGATCGCACCGGGATGAACGTGCAGCAGATCAGGAATCAGTTCAGCGTAGGTGCCGTGCGCGAGCGCCGCGCCGACCATGCCGGGCTCGCGGTGATGCAGGCCGGGCATGGCGTTGAACAAGTGCGTGAAGCTGCGCGCGCCTTGCTTCAATGCGGCCACGCCGTCTTCATAGGTGCCCAGCGTATGGCCGATCTGCACGCGCATGCCGGCGTCCGACAATTCTTTGACCAGTTCCTGGTGGCCGGCGATTTCCGGCGCGACGGTAATCACCCGCAGCGGCGCCAGTTCTTCCAATTTTTCGACATCGGCCAGCTTGGCCGAACGCGCGTACGGCGGCTGTGCACCGAGCTTGCCGGAGTTGATGAACGGGCCTTCCAGGTGCGCGCCTAGCACGCGCGCTTCGCCGCTGCGGCGCTCTGCCGCTGCCGCGCCGATGCCGCGCAGTGCGATATCGATGTCTTCCGGCGGCGCGGTCATGGTGGTGGCCAGCATGCTGGTGGTGCCGTGTTTGGCGTGCACCGCTGCGATGGTGCGCACGGCGTCGCCGCCTTCCATCACGTCTCGGCCGCCGCCACCGTGCACGTGCAGGTCGATAAAGCCAGGCAGGATATAGACTTCTTCATTGAGCGCAGGATCGGCGCTGCTGCCGATGATGGCAGAAATGCGATCGTCGAAATTGATTTCACCGTGGATCCAGCCGGACGGTGTCAGGATATTGCCTTTGATTGCATCGCTCATCTGCGCGACTCCGCTACGAATTCATAATAATCACTGCGGCAGAACGAGTGGGTCAGTTCCACTGCTGCGCCGTTGTCGAGATAACTAACGCGGGTGATGTGCAGCATCGCAGCACCCGCAGGGATATTGGCCAAACGTGCCTGTTCTTCGCTGGCGTTGACGGCGCGGATATGCTGCAGCGCGCGCATCGGGATGGTGCCGTTGGCTTCAAGGTAGCCGTACAGCGAATCGTTCACGCTGTGCGGATTCGGCATGTACTGCGCCGGAATGGTGGTGGTTTCAATCGCCATCACCACGTCATCGGCGGTGCGCAGGCGCTTCAGGCGTGCTACCGGCATATTCGGCGAGAGACCCAACGACAGCAGCTCCACCGGCGAGGCGATGCCGATGTCGCGTTGCAGCCAGCGCGAGCCTGCCGTGAAGCCGCGCTCACGCAGCTCTTCGGAGAAGCTGGTCAAGCGCGATAAGGGCTGCTCCAGTTTCGGCGTGATGTACGTGCCGGAGCCGCGCTTGCGGGTCAGCATGCCGCGCTCGCACAGCATGTCGATGGCTTTGCGCGCCGTCACGCGCGAGATGTTGAGCATGTCCGACAGCACGCGCTCGGACGGCAATGCCTCGTTGGCGCGCCAATCGCCACCGGCGATACCATCCGACAGCTTGTTCGCCAGCTGCATGTACAGCGGCGTATCGCTGTCGGGATCGGGCGTGAAGTCGCTCAACTGGGCTAGCACAGGCCTACTCCTTGATGCGCGTTTGGATTAAGCGCAGGGCGCCGGCTGCCGAGTCGCCGTGCGGATTGACGATGCGCTTCAACATGGACACCGGCAGGTAAGGCCGCAGCGGCGCAGCGAGGCCGCCGCACAGGGCGATCGGCAGCGTGCCGCTGGCGTCGAGCGCATTCGCCATCAGTTCTACCTCGCGGCCGGCGTTCAGCAGAATGGCGCGCGCAGTGTCGTTGCAATCGCCGTGCTGCAGAACGATGCGCGCCAGTTGCGCGTAGTTGGTTTGCGTGGCTTGCGCCAGCCAGTTCTGGATTGCGTTGCGCGGTTCAGCCGTACCTCCGCCGCAAGCGTTGGCGACATCGGTGGCAAAGGCGTTGGCCGGCATGCGGCCATCCAGCACTTGCTGCACATGGTTGATCGCGCGCAGTCCCATCCACGCACCGCTGGCTTCATCGCCGGCCGGGAAGCCCCAGCCGCCAACTTCCACGTGGCGGCCATCGGTCAATTTGATTTCGCCAACGCTGCCGGTGCCGAGCGCGATGATGGCGCCGGGCTGGCCTTGGTGTGCGCCGAGCACGGTGGTATGGCCGTCGCTTTCCAGCGCGACGTGCGCGTAGCCGGGATTGGCGGCAACGAATTCAGCGGCCCATTGCCGGTTGTGCACGCCGGCCAGGCCGAGGCCGATGGCGATGCGGGATTTGTCGGGGAAGTCCAGTCCGGCAGCGCGGAAGGCTTGCGCGGCGGCGTCTTCAACGGCGGCCCAGGCTTTGGCGATGCCATGCATCAGGCCCGATGGGCCGGCAGCGCCTTCGGCGATTTCCGTACCGTCGGCGCGCGCCAGCCGCACCCGGGTGCCACTGCCGCCGCCGTCAACGCCGATGAAAAATTCGATCATGTCTACCTGAGAAAGCTAATGCCGGGATGCCCGCGATGAAGGGCACTATAGGGTTGGCAAACCAGCTTGTCAACAGGTATTTAACTGGTATTAGAAAATATTAAAGTGGACTGGCGTTGTTGTCTTGGAATCGTTTTCTAAGTGATTGTATTTGTTGAGTAAATTCAAATTCTGCGGCGGCTCGTCCAGTGTGGCATTTGCATGCCACTTTGGACGGGTTCCCACTTTTTCAACGGTGATAAGTGACCATTTGAGCGCGGCTCATATCACCCTTCTCGGACAGCGCCACCACCGCGTTGCCGGGGCCGTGCACGGTGATATCGGTCTGGCGCGTGCACAGCTTGCGGGCGTCAAGGTCGCCCGGGCCGCTGACTTGCGCGCTCAGCACGGCTGCGTTGCCGGACAAGATCATATTGCCGGGGCCGCTAAGGCGCGCGCGCACGCTTTGCGCTTCCAGTCCGCGCACGGTCAGGTCGCCGGAGCCGTGCACTTCGGCGTCAAGCTTCTTGATGTGGCCGGCGATGCAGGCTTCGCCGGGGCCGTGCAGCGAGGCGCTGGCCGCTTCGGCGCTGAGGCTGCACGCTTCGAGGTCGCCCGAACCATGCACTTCGGCGCGGATTTCCTTGGCGCTGCCGCGCAGCATCACTGAGCCGGGGCCATGCAGGGCGGCGCTGACGCGGCCGGCGTGGATGTCGTTGATGTCGAGGTCGCCCGAGCCGCTGACCACCAGGTTGAGGTCTTGCGTCACGCTGCTGGCGCTGACGTCGCCGGGGCCGCTCATCTGTAAGTTAAGGTTGCCGGCCGACAGGCTGCGCAAGTCGAGGTCGCCGCTGCCGTTGGCGGTCACGCTGAGGTCGCCCACTTTGCCGCTGGCGTGCAGGTCGCCGGGGCCGTCCGACACCAAGCTCAGCTGCTTGCCCTGGAATTGCTGCAAGTCGACGTCGCCGCTGCCGGCGTTGCGCAGACTTTTCAGATTGGCGGCGGGGATGCGCACGGTCAGCGGCTTGCTGTTCTTGCCCCAGCCGAAATTGAGCGTCCAGCCTTTTTGCTTGCGCGGCTGGCGCACGGTCAGGGTGTCGTTCTCGACCACGGTTTCAATTTCGGCAAACTGGCGGCGCGGGCCGGAGATTTCAATCGCGTTGCCGGCCTGCGCGGTCACGATCACCTGGAACGGGCCGATGATGTTGAGGTTGCTGAACGGCGCCACTGTGCGCGTTTCGCTACCATAGGTATCGTCCTGTTTATTGTTGTCGGCGGCGCCGGCCACGGAGGCGGCCAGTAGCAGGGTGGTAGCCAGCGCGGCATGTTGGAGCGTGTGTTTCATGGTCGGTCTCGGTATGGGTAGTGGCGAGAACTGGACGATATGACAAAACGCTGCCGCCGTCGCACGCCATGGGACGGACGCGCGGAAGCGTGGGATAAGCTGCAAAAAACCGGGGCTGAGCCGCAGTTCAACTTTGGCGTTGTGCGGCCGTTACTGTTTGTGTGGCCCCAGTTCGGCCGTAATGTCATAATGGACGCATCAAGCCCGGGCGCACCTAGCCTGCGCGGGGCGTAAGGAGCGCACATGATCAAATACATGGGAACTAAAAGTACCAGCGACGGTGGTGTGCTGTATGTTTTTTTGATTAACGGCTTGCAAAAGGAAATCAGGGAGCATGCCTTGAAACAATACCCAGGCTGCTACGAGGCACTGCCACCGACGGCCAAGGCGCGCATCAGCGCCAACCGCGCGTGGTTGTCGAAAACGTAATGCGCACTTGCATTGCCTGGATCGGTGCGGCCTTGGCGCTTGCATGCGGCACGGCGGCGGCACAGGCGCCGACCACCTTCGGCACCATCATCGGTAACGGCCTGCTGTGCCGCGATCACACCGATAACATTTACTACTACAACTACCTGCTCAAGCACTTCGGCGCGGCGTACAAGCACGAGGGCGGGGCGTTCTGGTTCCGCACGGCCGGCGCGTCGCTGTGGGGCACCACCATTTCCGAGGTGATGGTCAGCGACGATACCAGCACCTATATTTTTGTCGGTGCGGTAGCCGAGGCGACGCCGGAGAATCTGGAGAAGGCCATCATCCAGCAGGTCGGCACGCACTACACGGTGATCGATACTTCTGCCTATCCGGTGCGCGAGGCCAAGCCGGCCAGCCGCATCGTGTATTTCGATACCAAGTCCAAGATTTACTGCGCCAAGTACAAGCCGCTGCCGCCGGTGCAGCCGCCTCCGGTGCGACAGCGGCTAAAATAGCCTGTCGCGCATTTACTAGGCTTTCATGTACACGCACTTTTTCAATCTGAAGCAATCGCCGTTTTCCATTGCACCTGATCCGCGCTATCTGTTCATGAGCGAGCGTCATCGCGAGGCGCTGGCGCACCTGTTGTATGGCATCGGCAGCGGCGGTGGCTTCGTGCTGCTGACCGGCGAGATCGGCGCGGGCAAGACCACGGTGTGCCGCTGCTTCATGGAGCAGATTCCCGAGAACTGCAAGCTCGGCTACATCTTCAATCCCAAGCTGTCGGTGGAGGAGTTGCTGCTGTCGATCTGCGACGAGTTCGGGATTGCGTTGCCGCCGCAGCCGGCGGGCGCGGTCAGCGTGAAGGGCTACGTGGATGCGATCAATGCCTACCTGCTGGCCAGCCACGCGCAGGCGCGCAACAACGTGCTGATTATCGACGAGGCGCAGAACTTGTCGGCCGAGGTGCTGGAGCAGCTGCGCTTGCTGACCAATCTGGAGACCAGCGAGCGTAAGCTGTTGCAGATTATTTTGATCGGCCAGCCGGAGTTGCGCGAGATGCTGGCGCGGCCGGAGCTGGAGCAGTTGGCGCAGCGTGTGATTGCGCGCTATCACCTCGGCTCGCTGTCGGAGGAGGAGACCGGTACGTACATCGAGCACCGGCTGGCGGTGGCGGGCGCGACGGCGATTGCGCCATTCCCGCGCAAGCTGATGGGTTTGGTGCACAAGCTGACCAAGGGCGTGCCGCGCCGGATCAACCTGCTGTGCGACCGGGCCTTGCTGGGGGCATACGTAGAGAACCAGCCGCAGGTCACGCGGACGATTTTGAAACGCGCCGCCAGCGAGGTGTTTGCCGGCGCGGAAGGCGCGGCCGAGCAGGGCGCGCGCAACGCAACTGGTGCAGCCGCGCGCTGGCCATTGGTGGCCGCAGGCCTGCTGGGCGGCGTGGTGATCAGCGCATTAGCGTGGCAACTGGCGTCACGCGAAGCCAAGCCTATCGTCGCCAACGCGCAAGCCGCCGTAGCGGCCAAGCCGGCGCCGACTCCATCGCCCGAGCCCGCTGTGGCCGTCCTGCCGCAGCCCGGCCGGGATAGTGCTGCGGCTTTGCGTCAACTCGCTGGGCTGTGGGGATTGACGCTGATGGAGGGCGAGCCTTGCTCGGCCGCTGCGCGTGCCAATTTGCGCTGCCTGCAAGCCAAGGGCGGCATCGAGGATTTGCGGATGCTCGACCGTCCCGCCATGCTCAAGCTGCACGACGATCCAACAGCACCGAATTACGTCCTGCTGACCGCGCTTGACGCCGGCGCCGCCACCATCGTCACGCCCGGCGGCAAACCGCAAACGCTCTCGGTGGAGGCGCTCTCTGCCCGCTACGACGGCGAATTCACCACCTACTGGCGCGCCCCGCGTGCATGGCGCGACGAAGTGCGCAGCGGCGATCGCGGCCCGGACGTGGACTGGCTGGCCAAGCGCCTCTCGCAAATCTACGACCTGAAAAAGCCGCAGGAAAACCAGCCGCTCGACGCCGCATTGCGCCAGCGTCTCACCGAGTTCCAGGCCGCGCAGGATTTGAAAGCGGACGGCGTCGCCGGCCCGAAAACCTTCATCCGCCTGTACCAGCTGGGCGGCGTGCAGGAGCCGCGCTTGAAGTGATTACAGCGCGCGGCCGTCGTAGTGATTCACCGGGATGGCCGCAAGATCAATCTCCTCAATGCAGCGCAGATTGACCACCGCCACCGCGTCGCCATTGGGCGCGAGTCCTTCGCCAAACGGATGGATGCCGCAGTTGGCGCAAAAGTGGTGCTTGATCACGTGCTTGTTGAACAGATAGGTGCTAAGGTTTTCTGTCGGCGTCAGCAGGCGCAGCTGCGCGCGCGGGATGAACCACATCAGCGTCCCTTTGCGCTGGCACATCGAGCAATTGCAGGAAAGTGCGGCGCCAATTTCGCCCTCCGCTTCAAATTTGATTTGGCCGCAATGGCAGCTTCCGGTGTATTTCATGTCACGTCTCCAATAGTTGATCCAGCTTGGTGAAGAATAGTGTCCAGCCGCGTTCGTGGTTATCGCGTCCCTGCTGGTCGAAGAAGCGGTCGTGCACAAAGCTCAGTTCGGTGCCGCCGTTCGCTGGCGTCAGCGTGATGGTGATGCGCGAGACGCGCTCCGGCGTGCTGTGAAAGGCCCAGCTAAACACCAGCCGGCTCGGCGGCGTGACTTCCTGATACTCGCCGCCGACCTCGTTGGCCGTGCCGTCGGGCGAGTTGAAACGGATGCGGTAGCGGCCGCCCGGACGAACATCGAGTTCGGCCTGGGTGGCGGCGCCGAACCAGTGGCTTAGCGCTTGCGGGTCGGTCCACGCGGCCCAGACGCGCTCGGCGCTGACGGGGTAGTGGCGGGTGATGCGGACTTCGGTGGCTTGCATGCAGTCTCCTCCTGGTGATAAAGAAAGCGCCCCAGTGCATCGAGCTGGCCGTTCCAGAAGCGCTCGTAGTGGGCGATCCATTGCGCCGCTTCCTGCATTGGCGCGGCTTCCAGTGCGCAGCGCACCACGCGGCCTTCCTTGGAGCGCGCAATGAGCCCGGCGGCCTCCAGCACCGCGAGGTGCTTCATGAAACCGGGCAGCGACATGCTGTGCTGCTGGGCCAGTTCGGTCACGCTGCAAGCGCCGGCGTCGAGCTGCAGCAGCACGTGGCGGCGGGTGCTGTCGGCCAGGGCGGCAAACACGAGATCGAGTTGGGTGTCGTTATACTTAACCATTTGGTATAGTATTGGCGTGGCGTGCGGCTTTGTCAAGCACTGCGCATGCGTTAAGATAGGGCGGTCTCTATCTCGGTTACCTCTATGTCTTATATTTTGGAAGCGCTGAAGAAGGCGCAGGCGGAACGCCAGCTGGGCAGCGCACCGACCTTGCACGCGCCGAGTTTGCGGGCGACGGATACGGCCTCGCCGGCAGCGCGCTTCAGTAAGCCTTTGCTGTTATCGGTGGTGGGCATGGCGGCGCTGATCGGCGTGCTGCTGGTGCTGGTGTTGCGCGCGCCGTCTGCGCCCACAGATGCGCCGGCGCCGGCTGTCGCGGCCGCGCCGCCAGCGGCACGGCCGGCGGCAAGCCAGCCACCGGCGCCGACCCCGTTGCCGGCGCCGGTGGCTGATCTGCCGCCGTCTGTCGCTAACCTGGCACGCAACTCGGCGCCAGAGGCGCGTCCGCAGCAACAATCGCAGCCTGTTGTGGCGCCTGCTCCGGCAGTGGCGGCCACGCCCGTCAAGCCGGCCGCCGCGCCCGAGGAGCCGGTGGTCAACCTGCGCGATCTGCCTGAGCCGATCCAGCGCTCGATCCCGCCGGTGACCGTGGGCGGCTACATCTATTCCAAAAACGCCGCTGACCGGCTATTGCTGGTCGATAAAATCCTGCGCCACGAAGGCGAGGAGGTCGCTCCCGGCCTGCTACTGGAAAAACTCCAGCCGAAAGAGGCTGTTTTCAACTTCAAAGGTTACCGTTACCGCGTCCCGTACTGAACTGTAATGCTCGTGTAATGAAAACATGATATTTTTCTATCATTGTGAACTCTGCAAGGGAAATATCATGAAGCATTTGAAGTTCCTGCCATTCCTGATCGCCGCCGCTTCCTACATGCCGCGCGCCCACGCCGCCGAGGCCGTGCCGGTTGCCGAGCCGAGCGGCCTGAGCGTGCTGCTGGTTCTGCTCGGCCTGCTCGCCTTGTCGCTCGGCGGCGGTGCGCGCGCCACCACCATCAAGCCGGAACAACACTAAGCCACCTGCTGCACCATCAAATGTTGCTGCGTATAATGCGTGGCATCAACATGAGGTGGTGAAGGGCAGGCAATGCAACAAATTCTCGGGGTAGTCGGCACCTCCGGCAGCGGCAAGACCACGCTGCTGGAATACTTGCTGGGGCAACTGGCGGGGCAGGGCGTCAAAGTCAACGTCATCAAGCACAGCCACCACGATTTGCAATTCGAACCGCAGCACAAGGACAGCGCGCGCCTGCGCGCCGCCGGCGCGGCCGAGGTGATGGTGGCGTCGCCGTTCCGCTACGCCATCATCCACGAGCTGCGCGGTGCGCCCGAGCCGTCGCTGGACGAGCAGCTGGCGCGCCTGTCGCCAGCGGATTTGACTTTGCTCGAAGGCTTCAAGTCCTATCCGATCGACAAGCTGGAAGTCTACCGCGTGGAGGCCGGCCGCGCGCCGCTGTACCCGCACGACGAGCACGTGGTCGCGGTGGCGGCCGACCATCCGCGCCCGGATGGCTTGCGCGCCAGCGTCACGTGGCTGGATTTGAACCAGCCGCAGCAGGTGCTTGCCTGGCTGCTCACGCATCTGAAAAAAAATTCAGACAACGGCTAAAGTTACTTGCGGATCGGCCGTAAACAGGGTGATAGCCATAATTGGAGGGCCCCATGGACGTTACCGGAATTGCTCAGACCGCAACGACGATTGCCGATACCGGCACCAAACAAGCCGTCGGTATTGCCGTACTGAAAAAAGCTCAGGACATCCAGGCGTCCAGCGCATCCGCCTTGATCGAGGCGATTCCGCCGGTGCCTAATCTGCCGCCTCACCTCGGCAACAATATCAACACCAAAGCTTAACCCGCGCGGCCTGTCCTGCGCCGCGACGTTCCCTTCTGCGCAGCACGCGCTGCGCGGTGCCTTCGTGCACACCCAACCTTCCCACGATGAGACAGGTGCGAACTAGCGTTATTGCTGGTACGCTGCGGATGTTTTTCCCTTTTTACTTTGGAGACCACAATGAATAAACGTCAAGCCCTGATCGCCGCCGCCCTCGCCACCGTGTGCGCCACCCAAGCCGCTACCGTGGCCGCCGCTGAAGAAAAAGAAAAATGCTACGGCGTGGCCAAGGCCGGTCAGAACGATTGCGGCACTGCTGCCCACTCGTGCTCGGGCCAGGCCAAGACTGACAATGCGCCGGATGAGTGGGTCATGGTGCCGAAGGGCACGTGCGAAAAGGCCGGCGGCAAAACCACGCCACCGAAAAAGTAATTGCTGCCTAACGGAGCCGCGACCATGGCGCTTGGTGTCGGCGTTGGCCTGCGGGCTCCGCATTACAAGCAATTTTTAGCACAGCAGCCGCGCGTGGCGTGGCTGGAAGTGCATAGCGAGAATTATCTCGATCGCGCCGGCTGGGACTGGCACGTGTTGCAGCAATTGCGGCGCGATTATCCCGTGAGTTTGCATGGCGTCGGGCTGGGGCTCGGTTCGGCGCGCGGCTTTTCCGAAGAGCACTTGCGGCGCGTGCGCGCGCTGGTGCGCGAGATCGAGCCGGTGCTGGTGTCCGAACACTTGTGCTGGGGCGCGGTGGCAGATCGGCAGCTCAATGATTTGCTGCCGCTGACCCTGGATCGGGCCGCGCTGGATCTGATGAGCGCGCGCGTGGGCAAGGTGCAGGACGTGCTGGGCCGGCAGCTGTTGCTGGAGAATGTGTCGACCTACTTGCGTTTCAATGCGGATGCCATGAGCGAGGCGGAATTCATGGCGGCGCTGGCGGCGCGCACCGGCTGCGGGCTGCTGCTGGACATCAATAACCTGTACGTCAATCAATGTAACCACGGCGAAGATGCGCTGGCGGCCATTGCGGCAATTGCGCCGGGCATGGTGGGCGAGCTGCATTTGGCCGGGCACCTGGTGACGCCGGAAGCGCTGATCGATCATCACGGCGCCCGTGTCGCCGAGCCGGTGTGGCGCTTGTACGAGGCCGCGCTAGCCCGCTTCGGTGCGCTGCCCACGCTGATCGAGTGGGATACGGATATTCCACCGCTAGAAGTGCTGCTGGCAGAAGCCGATAAAGCCAAGACGCTGCACGCCCGTGCCGCCCAGCCGGCGCCGCTCGCCGTGCCGCCCGTACCGTCGGCCGCGTTCCTCGGCGAAGGCGAGGGCGAGCGAGAGGGCGCTTCGATGCTGGCGGCGGGGCAGCAGCTGTTTGCAGGTGCGCTGTTCGACGCGCAGCTTGCGCCTCAGGTGCTGGCGCTGTGCGTGGCCGACCACGCCGAGCATCGCTACGCCCTCTATCGAGGCAATCTCACCACCACCTGGACCAAGACGCTGGCAGCCGCCTACCCAATCCTGCTGGCGCTGGTGGGCGAAGAATTCTTCGCAGGTCTCGCGCGTGCCTACGGCCGCGCCCACCCATCCGATAACGCCGACCTGAACCGCTTCGGCGCACACTTCAACACCTTCTTGCGCGACTTCCCGCACGTCGCCGACTATCCCTACCTGCCCGACGTGGCCGCACTGGAATGGCAGCTGCACCGCGCCCACTACGCGCCGTCGGCACCCGCGCTGAGCGCACAGCAGCTCGCCACCATCCCGCCCGAGCAAATCGAAGCCGCCACCTTCCAGCTGCATCCGGCAACGCAGCTGTTCGCCTCGGAGCTCGCCGTGGTGCCACTCTGGTTGGCTCACCAGCCCGGCCGCAACACCGCCTTCCCCGATAACATGGCAAACCCAAGCCACGCCATCATCGTGCGCCCGCAATGGCAAGCCGACGTGCAGCCACTGAGCGCCGCAAGCCATGCCGCACTGAGTGTGTTATCGAGGGGAGGGAATTTCGGCGCCGCGCTGGACGCGGCCTTTGAACAGGACGAAGACTTCGACGTGGCCGCCAATCTGCAACACTGGCTGGCGCACGCGATACTGGTGGAATCAGGGCTCGCGCCGGAAAGCGCGTAGCACGCGGGCCTCGCCGGTCAAATCGCGGTGCAAGCGGCTGGCGATGGCCGTCAACTCGATCATGCGGTCAATCTGCATATCCTCGAAGCGCGCCAGCTCCTCGGTGGCGCTTGCCAGGGCTTGGGCCAGCTTGTCGCGTGCGGCCTGGTACAGCGCGCCATGGTACTGGTCGGTATTCTTGAGCAGTTCTTCCGCGTTTTCAATCACCTGGCGCAAATCGTCCAGCAATCGCTCTTGGGTAGGGCTGCCTGGTTCAGGACTGTCCATGACGTCCACCTTGTTAAAATTAAGCCACTATAGCCGGGCCGGCGCGCGCCAGTTTGCGCATGCGCAAAAGCCCTTCCTTGCAGCTTAGGACGCAATTTCCTTAATGCAAGAAAAATTACGCGTTGACCACGGTAATTTGCACGTCGCCCAGAGTTACTTTCTGGCCGGCGCGAATTTTTGCGGTCTTGCGCAACTCTTGCTTGCCGTCGACTTTGACGTCGCCGCTAGCCACGATTTGCTTGCCGGCGCCGCCGCTGTCGCACAGTCCTGCCAGCTTCAGGAGCTGGTTCAGCTCTACAAATTCGCCATTTAATTCGAAACTTACTTTCTGCATTTTATCCTCTGTTGCCATGATGTGAAATCGGCTGTCGCTCTGCCTTTAGCTAGTGTAGCGACATTCCGACAGCCGCGCAGTTTACCTCATCACCGAAGAGTAATTTGGATTGCTAGAGGGCAAAGGAACGACTATGCTGAATTAACTGCTGTAATATTAAGCAGGGGGCAACAAAACCGCAGCGAGTTGCATCATGAACAAGCTAATTCCGGCATTGGCGACACTGTTCTTGCTAGGAACAGAGGCCGTCGCATCCGACCCGTTTGCGTCACCGCAAACATCCCCATGGTTTGACAGGCGTGCCACAGCGGCCCTGCTGTTTGAGTCAGCGGATCGACAGGCGGCGCTCGGCGATTCGCTGTTGAGCGAGCCCGCGCAACGCTACGCGGCGTTTGCAGGAGCGGGGAGTACCACGCGGCTGCGCTTCGGCAGGCTGCCCGCCAATCTTTCGCTGGTTGATCCGCTCGGCCCCATGCTCAACGAGCACAGCAAGCGCTTCCTCAGCAGCGCGGAATTTGAAAAGAAAATGGGACGCGGCACCAGTATTGTCACCTTCGGTATCCTGCGTGAAGCGGGCGGTGCACCCAGTACGCAGCACAGCCTGTCAATGATGTTGAACGCGCGGCCAACCACCGCCTTTACTTCGCTCTCGCTAGGTTACGCGCTGACGCCGAATAGTTCGCTGATAAGCTTGCTGTCGTACGGCCGCACCGAGGGCATAGGCGCGCCGGACAGCTTGTTGTCGCAAGTGTCGTCGGTGCGCACGATGGCCTACAGTGTTGGCTACGTGCGCCGGCAAGTGTTTACCAGCAACGACCGCTTTACGTTCACCCTGTCGATTCCGGCCAAGGTGCGCACCGGTTCGCTCGATTACAGCAGCACCGCGCCGCTGGCGGTCGATCCCGCCACCGCCGCGCTGGGCGCGCCGACCATCAACTTGCGCCCAACGGCAACCGAGCGCGATCTGGAGCTTGGCTATACGCAGCTGTACGGCCGCGACGGCAACAAAGGCCGCGTGACTGGCGCGCTGATGTGGCGCGTCAATCCCGGGCACGATGCCGCCGCCAAGCCTGACTTGCTGATGGGCGTGCGCTACTCGTACGGCTTTTAGCCGCAGTTAGCCGCAATTAACCTTTGGCGCCGGGCTTGGTCATGTCCAGTGGCACAATCCACTGGCTGAACTGCTCGGCCGTCACATAGCCCAGCGCCAGTGCCGCCTCTTGCAGCGTGGTGCCTTCGTGCTGCGCCTTCTTGGCGATGGAGGCCGCCTTGTCGTAGCCGATGTGCGGTGCCAGCGCGGTGACCAGCATCAGCGAGCGCTCCATCAACTCCGCAATACGATCCTTGTTCGGCTCGATGCCATGCACGCAGTGTTCCTCGAAGCTGCGCATGCCGTCGGCCAGCAGGCGCGCGCTTTGCAGGAAGTTGTGGGCGATCATCGGCTTGTAGACGTTGAGCTCGAAGTTGCCGGAGGCGCCGCCCATGGTGATCGCCACGTCGTTGCCGAACACCTGGCAGGCCAGCATGGTCAGCGCCTCGCACTGGGTCGGGTTGACCTTGCCCGGCATGATGGAGCTGCCCGGTTCGTTTTCAGGAATGGTGATTTCACCGAGGCCGGAGCGCGGGCCGGAGGCCATCCAGCGCACATCGTTGGCGATTTTCATCAGCGCGGCGGCCAGCGTTTTCAGCGCGCCGTGGGCGGAGAGCAGGGCGTCGTGGCCGGCCAGCGCGGCGAATTTGTTGTCGGCGGTTTTGAACGGCAGGTGCAGCGCGTGTTCCAGCTCCGCCGCGATGCGGGTTGCGTATTCCGGGTGTGCGTTGAGACCGGTGCCGACGGCGGTGCCGCCGGCCGCCAGTTGCAGCACACCGGGCAGGGCTGCCTTGATGGCGTGCTCGGCAAAGTCGAGGTGGGCGACGTAACCGGAGAATTCCTGGCCCAGGGTCAGCGGCGTGGCGTCTTGCAAGTGGGTGCGGCCGATTTTGACGATGTCGGCAAAGGCTTCGGCCTTGGCGTGCAGGCTGTCGCGCAGTTGCTTGATCGCCGGCAGTACGTTATTGGCCAGGGCCAGCGCGGCGGCCACGTGAATCGCGGTAGGGAAGATGTCGTTCGACGACTGGCCTTTGTTGACGTCGTCGTTCGGGTGCAGCATGCGGCGCTCGCCGCGGACGCCGCCCATCAACTCGGAGCCGCGGTTGGCCAGCACTTCGTTCATATTCATGTTGGACTGGGTGCCGGAGCCGGTTTGCCACACGGCCAGCGGGAACTCGGTCGGGTGCTTGTCGGCCAGCACCTCGTCGGCGGCCTGGGTGATGGCGATGGCTTTCGGGCCGTCCAGCAGGCCGAGGTCGAGGTTGACGCGGGCGGCGGCGCGCTTGACGCTGGCCAGCGCGTGCACCAGTTCGACCGGCATTTTTTCGGTGGAGATGCGGAAGTGTTCGAGGGAGCGCTGGGTCTGTGCGCCCCACAACTGGGCGTCGGGGACGTCGATCGGGCCAAAACTATCGCGTTCGCTACGGGTGCTCATGGGCGATCCTTTGTGAGGGATGAGATAAATGAGTGTAGCGCAGTTTGGAAAAATTAACCGGGGGCTACAAAACCGGAAAAATCGGCCGTTATAGCTGTTACACTTTAGAAATTCTCGCCTGACCGCGACCGATAAGATGATGCAGTACAAGCACTTAACCACTTCGATTTGCCTATTGGCCTTGGCTGGCGCCGCGCAGGCGGCCGAGCTGGGCGACGTCGCGCCGCGCTCGTATATTGGCCAGCCGCTGGCGGTCGATATCGATCTGGTGTCGTTGACGCCCGAGGAAGCGGCGAATTTGCCGGTGCGTTTGGCGCAGGCGGACGTGTATCGCGGTGCGAATGTGAGCATGAATCCGGCGCTGTCTTCGGTGCGCATGCAGGTCGAACGGCGCGGGGCGCGGCAGATTTTGCATGTCACCACCACTCGTGCGGTGGAGGCCGACTACGTGCACCTGTACGTGGAGCTGGGCGCGCCGGGCAAGTCCGAGGTGCGCCTGGCAACTGTGTGGCTGCAGCATGATCCGAATCCGCCGCCACCGCCGCAGCCAGTAGTGGTTGCGCCTGCTGCGCCGCCAATACCTTTGGCCAGCGCGATGACGCCGGCGCAGGCAGAACAAATCACGGCACAGGCGCGGGCGGCGAGGGCTGCGGCCGCTGTCAAGCCGGGTGCGGCGCCGACTGCGGCTGGTGCTGCCGTCAGCGCGGGGACAGCCGCCGCCAAGCCGGCGGCTGTCGCGGAGGCGGCGCCGGTGCGTGACCGGACTAAGCCGGCGCCGCTGCCGTCGGTGCACGAGGCGGAGACGGGCAAGCCGGGCGAGGTCAAGGCTGCTGGAGCGCAGGCTCAGGCGCGGCGGATTGCGGGCGTGCTGGTAGCGGCCGACGGCAAGCCGATTAAACCGTCTGACAAGGAAGAGGTGGGCGAGGTGCCGATGAGCGTCTCGCAGGCCTTGCTGCCGCTGGCGCCGCTGCCATTGCCGAAGGGCGTGAAGCGGCCCGCGCCGGCGTCATGCCCGAGCGGCGGGATGCCCGCCAAGGAATGCGTGGCACTGGATAATCACAATACGGAAATCGCCAGCAAACTGACCGAGTTGGAGGGCAAGCTGAAGGCGCTGCAAGGCGCGCTTGGCGGGAGTGCGCCGGCCGCCGTTCCAGCCGCTGCCGCGCCGGCGTCAGCGGCGAAGGCCAGCGCGCCAGCAGCTCCGGCCACGAATGCGGGGAGTGCGAGCAAAGCGGTCGGTTCGGGGGCGAGTGCTGCCGCGAGCGTGGGGCATGCCGCGTCACAGCCGGTCAAGGCTGCGCCAGCACCAGCCAGCGCGGCATCAACTGGCGGTGCCTCTGCCGGGGCTGCGGCCAAGACTACCGTGAGCGCGAGCGGCGGTGGCGGTGCTGGCGCAGGGCATGCCGCTGCCGGTGGCGCGTCGTCTGCGGAGGCTGGCGGCAAAGGTGCGTCGTCGGCGCGGGCGTCGGCTAGCATGGCGGAGCAGGGCGAGACGGAGGCGCATGCGGCGAAGGCTGCTGCTGGTGCGTCGGCAGCATCGGCTGCGTCGGGCGAGGCGGCGGCGAGTGGCGCGGCTTCGGCTTCTTCCGTGCCGACCAAGCAAGTGCGCGTGCTGCCCAAGCTGAAGTACAAGAAGGAAAAAGAAAAGCCAGCCGAACAAGCCAGCAGCAACACCATCCCGCTGATCGCTGGCGGCGTTGGTCTGCTGGCGCTGCTGGGCGGCGGCTTTATCATCTGGCGCAAGAAGAGCGCCGGCAAGGGGCCGCTGAAAATCTGGCAAGGCTTCCGCAAGAAAAAAGCACCGGAAGCTGCACCTGAAGCGGAGCCCGCGCCCGAATCCGTCGTCTAATGCGATGAACGCATAAGCATATAGCGCTAAGCTCTGATCCGGCCTGAACAATCTGGGGTATAGTATTTTCCCCACATTTGAAAGAGCCCCCATGAGCGTAGCAGACCAATACCAAGCCTTCAAACAACTCGGCCTCAAACTCGATATGTCGCGCGGCAAGCCAGCACCGGAGCAGTTGGATTTGTCCAATGCGCTGACCGAGGCGCTGCACAGCTACACCGCTGCCGACGGCACCGACGCCCGTAACTACGGCGGCACCATCGGCCTGCCGGAAGCGCGCGCCCTGTTTGGTCAGTTGCTCGATGTGCCGGCTGCGCAAGTGGTGGTGGATAGCAGCTCCAGCCTGTCCCTGATGCATGACGTGATCGTCTACAGCCTGCTGAACGGCGTGCCGGGCCACGCGCCATGGGTGCAAAATCCGGTGACCTTCCTGTGCCCGGTGCCGGGCTACGACCGCCACTTCGCCATCTGCGAAGCACGCGGCATCAAGATGATCAACATTCCGATGACGGCCGAAGGCCCGGACATGGATCTGGTCGAAAAGCTGGTGGCAGAAGACGCCAGCATCAAGGGCATGTGGATCGTGCCGAAGTACAGCAATCCGGGCGGCGTGGTGTACTCGGACAAAGTGGTGCAGCGCCTGGCGGCGATGAAAACCGCCGCGCCAGACTTCCGTTTGATGTGGGATGACGCTTACCGCTTCCATCATCTCGGCGAGAAGAAGCTGGCCGTGGCGAATATTCTTGAGGCTTGCGCGCAGGCCGGCAACCCGGATCGCGCGATTGTGTTTGCGTCGTCGTCGAAGGTGAGCTGGGCTGGTTCGGGCGTGGCGGCGCTGGCGGCGTCGCCTGCCAATATCGCCTGGTGGACCAAGCATGCAGGGTTGCGCAGCATTGGCCCGGACAAGATTAACCAGTTGCGCCATGTGCGCTTCCTGCAAGACCTGCCGACCGTGGAAGCGCTGATGGAAAAGCATCGCCAGCTGCTGAAGCCGAAGTTTGATGCGGTGCTGGAGCAGTTCCAGGCGCACCTTGGTGATGTGCCGGGGGTGTCGTGGACGGTGCCTGATGGCGGTTACTTCATCGACCTGATTACGCCGGATGGCGCGGCCAAGCGCACGGTAGCGCTGGCGAAAGAGGCTGGCATTACCCTGACCCCGGCCGGCGCGGCCTTCCCGTATGGTGTAGACCCGAAAGACCGCCACATCCGCATCGCCCCAAGCTTCCCTTCGCTGGAAGAGATCAACAAAGCGGCGCAGGGCATTGCCTTGTCGCTGCGCGTGGCATTGTCCGCTTAAACCCGCACGGCGGCATGCCGGGGTCTGACCCCGTACGGGGTCAGACCCCATTTTGCACTAAGGGTTGCGCGTCTCACTCGGACGAAAAAAAAGCGCCGGTTTGGCGCTTTTGACTTTGGGGTGAATTTTTACTGACGAGCCATGCCCGGAACTTCGTTCATCCAAGGATCAGTCACGTCGCGGATTTCGCGGTCGTTGGCCAGGATTTGTTTCAGCAGGTCGATCTTGCGCAGGCGCTGTGCACCCGCCAAGGCCGGTACGCCGGTGCTCACCGCGCGCGCCTCGGTAGCGCACTGGCTTTCCAGCTTGCCCAGGCGGTCCATATCTCCCATGCGTGCAGCGGCCGCCATTTGATTGGTCAAACCGGCAATGTTTTCGTACATCGAGAGAACTTCGGAAGAGGTCATATTCCCACCTGGCTTAGTTAAGCGGATTACCGCATGTCCTGATTAACGTCGCCTTAAACGGGAACTTTAGGGTTTTTTGAAAAAAAATCGAAAAAAAATCCGCCTGCGGCAAAACAGGCGGATTTTGATGATTAAAAAATCAACTTTTACTTAACCAATTCCTCCAAGCCAGCGCTCAGTTCGTCCGGCGGTGGCATGTCGTCGATCAGGGCGTTGTCTTCGAGGCCCAGTTCTTCGGCCAGGTCGACCGGGTAGCATGCCGAAATTTCATCATCGTTCAATTCCGCCGAGGCCACGCGGGCACGCCATGCAGCCAGCGCCACCACGGCAGCCAAACGGTTCAACTCGCCATTGTGATGCGGTTCCGGGAAGGCCGAAATGGTCTCCGAGAAGGTGTGCGGGAATTTCCAGCGCTTGGCCAGCTCGGCGCCAACGTCGGCAAAGGTGTAGCCCAGCGATGCTTGTTCAGCGTCCAGGCGGCGCGAATCGAGCGGGCCGGCAACCTTGTCCAGCGCCATTGCCTGTTCCGGCGCGGCGGAGTGAATCACCAGCTGGCCGATCGCGTGCATCATGCCGATGGTGAAGGCGAGGTCGGTGTTTTCCTTGGTTTTCTTGGCGATCCACTTGGCCGCAACGGCGGTGTGCAGACTGTATTTCCAGAACTGTTTGAGGTCGAGACCCGGCACGGTCTTGAAGCCGCTGACCAGGCCGGAACTAATCACCAGCGTGCGCACGGTGACGAAGCCGAGCATCAGCACGGCGTCTTCCACGGTGCCGATGCTGCGCGAGACATGGTAGTAGGCCGAGTTGGCCAGTCGCAGCAGCTTGGCGCTCAGCACCGGATCCGTCGACAATTTCTTCGCGATCTCTTCGGTCGAGACGCTGGCCTTGTCGAAACTGCTGATCAGCTCTTCCACGACTTTCGGCGCGGTGGGCAACGCAGTTGGATTCTGGAACAGGGCATCAAGTTTCATATTTATCTCCTTGGGAATTAGCGCGTTGCTATAGGCTAACTATATAGGGATTCCTCGAATGAAAGAAGAGATTTACAGAGGAAGCGTCGCTTTTCTGTGTCGCGGTACACTAGCGGGATGGAACCAGAAAACATCGACCAGATTACACAAACCACGTTGCAGCATTATGAACGTAATGCTGAGCAGTTTTTCGCGGGCACCATCGACCATGATGTGAGCCAGAATATCGCGGCTTTGCTGGAGGCAATCGAAGCGCCGGCACCGTATCGCCTGCTCGACCTCGGTTGCGGGCCGGGGCGGGATCTCAAAGCGCTCAAGGCCATGGGCCACGAGGCCATCGGCATCGACGGTTCGGCGCGCTTCGTGGAGATGGCGCATGCTTTCAGTGGCTGTGAAGTGTGGCAGCAGGACTTCGTTCACCTGGACTTGCCGGCGCAGCATTTCGATGGCGTGTACGCCAACGCCTCGCTGTTCCATGTGCCCAGCGCGGCGTTGCCGCAGGTGCTGCGCCGCTTGCATGATGCGCTCAAGAGCGGCGGCGTGTTGTTCAGCTCCAATCCGCGCGGCGATAACCGCGAGGGCTGGAACGGCCCGCGCTACGGCAGTTATTACGATTACGAAACGTGGGAGCGCTATTTGACCGAGGCGGGCTTTGCGCCTGTGCGCCACTACTACCGGCCGGACGGCTTGCCGCGCGAGCAGCAGCCGTGGCTGGCTAGTGTTTGGCGTTGCGTTCGGAATCGCACAGAAGCTCAGCGCTGACCGGCCTATAGTGGACTCCATGCACACAGCACTGGGCTGTGTGTCCTTTAGCTAATAAGGAGTTCATCATGAACAAGGATCAAGTCAAAGGTAAAGCCAAGGAAATCGGCGGCAAAATCCAGGAAGAAGCTGGCAAGCTGGTAGGCAGCTCCGAGCAGCAAGCCAAGGGCCTGAACAAGCAAGCCGAAGGCAAAGTCCAGAAGGGCTATGGCGACGCCAAAGAAACCGTTAAGGACATCGCCAAAGGTAACCGCAACTAACTCGGTATACCGCGAAAAAAAAGCCGCTGTTTGATCAGCGGCTTTTTTCGTTTTACTCAGGCTTCAGGTTCTTTTTAAAGAACGCTTCGATCTTGCCGTACACGTGGCGCTGCGATGGACGTCCCGAGATGCCGTGCTTGCCGCCAGGGTAGGTCATCAGCTCGAACTGCACGTTGCGCTTGACCAGCGCGTCGATCATGCGCGTGGTGTTGGTGAACAGCACGTTGTCGTCGGCCATGCCGTGAATCAGCAGCAGCGGCGATTTCAAACCATCCAGATGCGAGTACACGCCGCTGTATTCATAGCCAGCCGGATTCTCTTTTGGCGTGCCCATGAATTGCTCGGTGTAGTGGGTGTCGTACAGCGTCCAGTCGGTGACCGGCGCTACCGATACGCCCATCGCGATCTTGTCCGATGCTTCCGCCAGCAGGCGCAAGGTCATGAAGCCGCCGTAGCTCCAGCCGAACACGCCAACGCGCTTGGGATCGACGTAGCTCTGCTTGCCCAGCCACTCCACGCCGGTCAGCTGGTCTTCCACTTCCACGCGGCCCAGCTGGTGGTAGATGGCGTCGGTGAAGGCGCGCTCGCGGCGGCCCGAACCACGGTTATCCAGGCGCCACACGATGAAGCCTTGCTGCGCCATATATTGGTCAAAGAAGTTGCCCCAGGTGCGCTGCACGCGCTGCGAGTGCGGGCCGCCGTAGGTGAACAGGAACACCGGGTATTTCTTGGCCGGGTTGAAGTTGGCCGGCTTGATCATCGAGTAGTACAGGGTTTGGCCGTCCTTGGCTTTCAGCGTGCCGTACTCGGTTTTCAGGTGCGAGTCGAGGTACTTGCCGTATGGGTGATTGGCGTTCAGCTCATTGCGCTCCAGCCATTCGACCATGCTGCCGTCTGGACGGCGGATGCTCACTTGCGGCGGCGTGTCCGGGTTCGAGTAGGTGTCGACAAACACTTCGCCGTTGCGCGCGAACGAGGTGTTGTGCCAGCCGTCACCCTGGGTCAGGCGCACTGGCTTGTCGGCGGTGCTGCCGTCCAGCTTGAGCGCATAGGTCTGGTTGTCGATCACTGCATCGCGGTTCGATTCAACGAATACGCGGCCGCTCTTTTCATCCACGGCCAGCAGTTGCTCCACGCCCCATTCGCCTTTCGAGATGGCGTGCAGCAGCTTGCCGTTCATGTCGTACAGGTACAGGTGCTTGCGGCCGGTGCGTTCCGACGACCAGATGAAGCCCTTGTTATTCGACAGGAAGCGCAGGTCGTCAAAGATGCTGACCCAGGTTTTCGAGGTTTCGGTGATCAGCACTTTTTGCGCCAGCGTGGCGGCATCGACCGATACCAGTTCCAGCGTTTTCTGGTCACGGCTCTGGCGCTGGAACAGCACGGCCTTGCTGTTGGCGGCCCAGTCGGCGCGCACCAGGTAGATGTCTTTGTTGGCGCCCAGGTCAACGTCGCGGATTTCGCCGCTGACCGGCGAGACGATCTTCAACTCCACCAGCACGTTAGGATCGCCGGCGGCAGGGTAGCGCTGTTCGATCACGTCGGTGCGGTCGGCATAGATTTCAAAGCGGCGCGCGATTGGCACTGGCGATTCGTCGTAGCGCTTGTAGGCGATGGCGGAATCATCCGGCGCCCAGTAGTAGCCGGTGGTCTGCGACATTTCTTCTTGCGCGATGAACTCGGCTTCACCGTTGTGGATGGTGCCTTTGCCGTCGGTGGTCAGCTGCTTTTCTTTGCCGGTGCTGAGGTCGATCACGAACAGGTTCTGATCGCGCACGAAGGACACGTAGCGGCCTTGCGGCGAAATTTTTGGATCGAGCACATTGCCCGAAGCGACCATGCGCGCCTGATCCGGCTTGCTGACATCCACCAGGTACAGATTGCCGGCGATCGGCACCAGCAGGCGCTTGCCGTCCGGCGACCAGCTGTAGCTCAGGATGCCTTTGAACGAGGCGGTACGCTCGCGCTCGCGGCGTGCTTTCTCGGCGTCCGACAGGTTTTCTTCCGCCACCAGGATCTTGGAATCGACCAGGCGGTGCGTGCTCTTGTCCTTGAGGTTGTATTCCCACAGGTCGAGCTGGAATTGGTTGTCGTCGCGGCCGCGCAGGAAGGTGACGCGGGCGCCGTCCGGCGAGACTTTCAGGCTGCGCACGCCGGGGCCGGTGAGCGATGGATCGCTGTGCAGGCGGTCGAGCGTGAGTTGTTCGGCGGAGGCTTGCGAGCCGGCCAGCAGGGCGAGGAAACAAAGTATGAAGCGCATGGTGTGTCTCTTGGTTGCAGAATCCAAGACGATACCAGACCGCACCGCCCGTGGCGAGACAGCAAGATTGGGAATCAGCGCCCCAAAACCGTTTTTCCTTCGGCCACCCGCTGCTGCGACAGCCGTTGCAGCGACCAGCTCAGCAAAATCGCCGCCACGGTCAGGCCGATGGTCAGGCCGATCCAGAAGCCGGCCGCCGCCATATCGTGGCCCAATCCCAGCCAGCAGCCCAGCGGCAGCGCAAAGCCCCAGAACGCCAGCAGCTGGATTTGCATCGGCGCGCGCGTGACCTTGTAGCCGCGAATCGCGCTTGACGCCGCCACTTGGGTGGCATCGAACAATTGGAACAGCGCGGCAAACAGCAGCAGATAGACGCACAGCGCCTGCACCGCAAGGTCGGAAGTGTAGGCTGCAGCGATTTGCTGGCGGAACGCCACCATCAGCAACGCCGACAGCAAGCCAAACGCCAGCGACATGCCCACGCCGACCCACGCCACGAAACGCGCACGCACCGCATCGCCTTCGCCCATGGCCTGGCCGACGCGGGTAATCAGCGCGATGCCAAAACTCAGCGGCACCATGAAAGTAAGTGAACTAAAGTTGAGCGCAATCTGGTGCGCCGATACTTCCACCACGCCGTAACGCGCCACCAGCAGGCTCACCGCGCCAAATGCGCTGACTTCGGCAAAGTAGGTCACGCCGATCGGCAGGCCGAGGCGCAGGGTGGAGCGTATCTCCGGCCAGTGCGGCCATTCCCAGTGCGTGAACGGGTAGGTCTCGCGGTAGGCCGGCGCGAAGCGGATCCACAGCAGCATTGCGCCCAGCATCAGCCACATGCACAAGCCGGTAGCGACTGCGCAGCCGACGCCGCCCATTTTCGGCAGGCCGAAGTGGCCGAAGATCAGCAGCCAGTTGACCAGCACGTTGAAGGCCAGACCCAGCAAGGCGATCACCATCACCGGCTTGGTCTGGTTGATGCTGGTGCTGTAGCCGTACAGCGCACGGTAGGCGGCCAGCGGCACCAGGCCGATGCTGATGATGT
The DNA here is from genome assembly GCF_009857435.1 of Duganella rivi. GTDB lineage: Bacteria > Pseudomonadota > Gammaproteobacteria > Burkholderiales > Burkholderiaceae_D > Rugamonas > Rugamonas rivi. The sequence continues at coordinate 274,271 of NZ_WWCK01000001.1, read as the reverse complement.
GCACGAACAGCGTTGCCTGGTGCTGCACGTGCGGCCCGAGGTAGAGGTAGTCGAACACCAGCGTCGCCACATTGGCCAGCAGCGCCGCCGCCAATCCCACGCCGAGACTGCTCCACAGTGCCTGGCGCACGGTGTGCGGCACCTTATCGAGCGCGCCTGCACCGACATCATGTGCGACGATGCTGTTAACGGCCATCATGATGCCGGTCACGGTGACCAGAATGATGCCCCACACCGAAGCGCCCAGCGACACGGCTGCCAGTTCGTCGGCGCTGGCATGGCCAGTCATGGCGACGTCGGCCACGCCCATGCCGACATTGGCCAACTGACCGATCAGCACCGGCCACGCGAGTTGCCACAGGGAGGCGATTTCGCGGCGGACGTTGGGCAAAGTGAAGGTGTGCGGCATAATGGGGGCGCGTTAAATAGCGTTACAGAAACGTACAATTTTACTGTGTTGCTAACATATTTGCGCGTTATGATGCGGGCTCACCCTTCGGAGACAGTCCATGCATAAACTGCTTGCCGCCGCTGTGCTTGGCGCCACCTGCGTGGCTGCCAGTGCCGGCGACATCACGCTGTACACGCGCGCCCACTTGGGTGGCCCGGCGATCACGCTGCACGAGGCTGCGCCGGATCTGGATCAGCAAGGCTTTAACGACAAGACCTCCAGCGTGGTGGTGCACAAGGGGTCGTGGGAGGTGTGCGCGGAAAAGCATTACAAAGGCAAATGCATGGTGTTGAAAGAGGGCGAGTACGCCGAGCTGAAGGGATTCAATGACATGATTTCCTCAGTGCGCGAAGTGGAACCGAAGAAAGCCAAATAGCGTGGAATACAAGGACTACTACCAAACTCTCGGCGTGGCCAAGACTGCGTCCGACGATGACATCAAGAAGGCTTATCGCAAGCTGGTACGCAAGTATCACCCGGATTTGAGCAAGGAGCCTGATGCCCAGCGCAAGACGCAGGAGATCAACGAGGCTTACGGCGTGCTGGGCGATGCGGAAAAGCGTGCTGCTTACGATGAGCTGGGACGCGGCCATCAGTATCGCGCCGGCCAGGAGTTCCGTCCGCCGCCGGATTGGGGACGCGGCTTTGGCGGCGCTGGTGCCGGCGACCCGATGAACAGCGATTTCTTTGCTGATTTGTTTGCCAATCTCGGCGGACGCCGGCGCGCGCCGCCGCGGCGCGGCGAGGATAGCCATGCCAGTATCCGTATCGATTTGGCCGACGCCTACAACGGCGCAACCCGTACCGTGAGCTTGACGGTGGCCGAGCGCGATGCCCAGGATCGCATTTTCACGCGCGAGCGCAATCTGAGCGTGACGATTCCCGCCGGCGTGACGGAGGGCCAGCAACTGCGGCTGTCGGGACAAGGGCAGCCCGGCGCGGCCGGGCCGGGTGATCTGTACCTGGAGATTCAGTTCACGCCGCATCCGCGCTATCGCACGGAAGGGCGCGACGTGTATCAGACCGTGCCGGTGGCGCCGTGGGAACTGGCGTTGGGCGGCGAGATCGAGGTGACGACGCCGTCGGGCAAGGTGCATGTGACGGTGCCGGCCGGTTCGCAAAGCGGCCGCAAGCTGCGCCTGCGCGGGCGCGGCATCCCGGGCAAGGAGGCCGGTGATTTGTACCTGCTGCTCGAAGTGGTGCTGCCGCCGGCCAATAGCGACCGGCAGCGCGAGCTGTATCAAACCATGGCGCGCGAGATGGCCTTCAACCCGCGCGCTTAGCTTAGCGCGGCCGCAGCGAGATTGGCGCGGCTACAGCAACGCCGGACGGCGCGTTCGGTTGCGGCGGCGCCGGCAGGCGATCGGTCAACTGGTGGTAGCCATGTGCCGGCAGACAGTGCTCGGCGGCGGCTGCGCGCTCCTCTTCCGTCAAGTCCAGGCCTGGCTGGTCGAGCTCCAGGAATTGCTCCATCAGCCAGCGCGTAGCCGGCCCCGGTTCTTCGTCGCCACGGCGAATCACGTACAGAGGGAAGCTGAATTCGCTGCCCTCGGGAATTTGCAGCTGCACGAGGCGGCCCGCATCCAAATCCCACTGCACAAACTCCAGCGGCATATTGCCCCAGCCGATGCCGTTGCGCAGCAGCGCATGCTTGGAGCTGAGATCGCCCAGGCGCCAATCGCGCAAGGCCAGCACGCCAAAATCCTGCCCCTGCGTCAGTGTGCTGCGATCCGTCAGCACCAGCTGGGTATGTTCGCGCAGCACGCCTGTCGGCACGATGCCTTCGATCTGCGCCAGCGGATGGCCGGGCGCCACCACCGGCACCATAGTCACGAAACCGCACGCCTGCCGCTCGATCACGTCCGGCGTGCCCGGCATCCAGCCGCTGATACCGATGCGGCAGGTGCCGTCGGCCACCAGCTGCGTCACCGCGCCCAGCGCCTCGGTGCGCAAACGCATCGACACGGTCGGAAATTCCTTCTGAAACGCGTGCAGAATGCGCACCAGTTTGCAGGTCGAGAACATCACGTCCACCACTAGCGACACCTCGGCCTCCAGCCCTGCCGACAAGGCCTTGGCCCGCGCCCGCATGCCATCGACCTTGAGCGACACGGCGCGCGCATCGGCCAGCAAGGCTTTGCCGGCCTCGGTTAAGGTCGGCTTGCGCTTGCTGCGGTCGAGCAGTGCCACATTGAGCTGCTCCTCAAGATTGGCAATTGTGTAACTAATCACCGACTGGGTACGGTGCAAGGCGCGCGCCGCATGGGCAAAACCGCCATGGTCAATGACAGCAATGAACACGCGCAACTGGTCGAGGGAGGGAAGGCCGGGATCTCTCATAATCGATTTTATCGATAGATAACATTTAAATAAACCACGTTTCATCGATATTATAATCGTTTTATGATGCAGCCATTCCCTCACCGAAAGGACACAGCATCATGGCAAAAGTACTTCACATCGACAGCAGCGTGCGCAGCACCGGCTCCCTGACCCGTCAACTGGGCGCAGAATTCATCGCTAAACTGAAAGCCGCCGACGCGACCACCACCGTGGTGACCCGCGACGTAGCGACCAATCCAGTGCCGCACCTGACCGAGCAAATGCTGGGCGCTTACTTCACCCCGGCCGAGCAGCGCAACGCCGAGCAAGCCTTCACCATCAAGACTTCGGACGTCCTGGTTGACGAGCTGCTGGCTGCCGACACCATCGTCATCGGCGCGCCGATGTACAACTTCTCCGTGACCTCGGGCCTGAAAGCCTGGATCGACCACGTTGCCCGCGCTGGCCGCACCTTCCAATACGGCGCCAACGGCCCTGAAGGCCTGGTACACGGCAAGAAAGTGATCGTATTCGTTGCCACCGGCGGCGCGTACAGCGAAGGCCCAGCCGCCGCTTACGACCACACCACCACCTACCTGCGTTCGGTACTGGGCTTCCTCGGCATGACCGACGTGACCTTCGTGGTTGCTGAAGGCGTGGCAATGGGCGACGACGCTGTTGCAGCAGCACTGGCCAAGAGCCGTGCGCAAATCGAGGCGATTGCTGCCTAAGCAATAGTCACGTCTCGTGCGGTATCATGGAGGCTTACAGCAATGGAGCCTCCATGAAACGCAACCTGCATCTCTTGGTGATCGATCCGCAAAACGACTTTTGCGATCTGCCGGAAACCTACCGCCCGCTAGACCCAGTCAGCCGCCAGCCACTCGCGCCGGCCCTGCCAGTACCGGGTGCACATCAAGACATGCTACGCCTTGCCGGCCTGATTAACCGGGGCCGCGCCGGTCTTACCGCGATCAGCATCACGCTCGATTCGCATCACCGTTTCGACATCGCCCACCCGACCTTCTGGATCGCGGCTGATGGCGCTCCCGTCGCTCCCTTCACTGAAATTACCGCCGCCGACGTACGCGCGCAACGCTACACGCCGCGCCATCCCGCCGCTTTGCCGCTGGCGCTGAACTACCTCGACAAGCTGGAAGCGGCAGGCCGCTACAAGCTGATGGTGTGGCCGGTGCACTGCGAGATCGGCAGCTGGGGCAACAACGTGCACGCCGACGTGCACGCCGCATACGGCCACTGGGAAGAAGCGTCGTTGGGCATCGTCGCCAAGCTGGCCAAGGGCTCCAATCCGTGGACGGAACACTATTCGGCAGTGCAAGCCGAGGTGCCCGATGCCGATGATCCCGACACCCAGTTCAACTTTAAATTCGTGCGCGCGCTGGCCGAGGCCGACCGCATTTACGTGGCGGGCGAGGCCGGTAGCCACTGCGTCAAAGCCACGGTCGAACACATCGCCGATTATTTTGAAGCCGAGTACGGCGCAGCCTCGCTGGCCAAGCTGGTGCTGGTGACCGACTGCATCAGCCCGGTGACCGGCTTTGCGCCGCAATACCAGGCCTTCCTGCAAGCGATGCAGGCGCGCGGCGTGCAGCTGATGCAATCGGCCGACGTATTGCCTGAACTGCTGGAGAACGCCGGCCGCACTGAAGGACACGCATGAAGCAGCCCATCGTCCGTAGCCTGCTGGAGACGGATCTGTACAAATTCACCATGTGGCAGGCGCTGCTGCATGGCCATCCGAACTCGCACACCGAGTACGAATTCGTGTGCCGCAACACGCCGGCTTTCCCGCTGGCGGAATTGAAGGAAGAGGTGGAGCGCGAGCTTGATCATCTGTGCTCGATGAGTTTCAGCGATGCCGAGCTCAGCTACCTGCGTTCGCTGCGCTACATGAAAAGCGATTTCGTCGACTTCCTAACCGTGTTCCGCTTCCAGCGCAAGTTCATCGAGGTGCGCACCGAGGGCGACACGCTGCTGATCCACGCCGGCGGCCCGCAAGTGCACGTGATGGGCTTTGAAATTTACGTGCTCTACATCGTCAATGAACTGTACTTCCGCCGCTTTGACGCCGAAGCCGCCTTGGTCGAAGGGCGTGCGCGCCTCAGCGCCAAGATCGCCAAGCTGAAAGCCTTCAGCGCCGAGCCGGCGCGCCGCTTCCCGTTCGAGTTTTCCGACTTCGGCACGCGCCGCCGCTACTCGGCTGCGTGGCATGACGAGGTGGTGCAGCGCCTAGCGCGCGAGGTGCCCGAATATTTCAAAGGTACCTCCAACGTTTATCAAGCGATGCAGTTCGGCTTGATCCCGATCGGCACCATGGCGCATGAGTACATGCAATCATTCCAGGCCTTCGGCGTGCGCCTGCGCGATTTTCAAAAGGCCTCGCTGGAAGCGTGGGTGCAGGAATATCGCGGCGACCTCGGCGTGGCGCTGACCGACGTGGTGGGCATGGACGCCTTCCTCGACGACTTCGACCTCTACTTCGCCAAGCTGTTCGACGGCCTGCGCCATGATTCCGGTGATCCCGTGGTGTGGGGCGAGAAAGCCATCGCCCACTACGGCGCGCTGCGCATCGATCCCAAGACCAAGCGGCTGGTATTCTCGGACGGCCTCAACCTCGATAGCGCGATTGCGCTGTACCGCCACTTTGCCGACCGCATCATGACCGGCTTCGGCATCGGCACGCACTTGACCAACGACGTCGGACTGGCGCCGCTCAATATCGTCATGAAGCTGGTGTGCTGCAATGGCCAGTCGGTGGCCAAACTGTCCGACTCACCCGGCAAGACTGTTTGCAGGGACCAGACCTTCCTGGCCTACTTGCGCCAGGTGTTCAACCATCCCGCGGTGCCATGACCGAGCTGTTCCTGCTGAACGCGGGCATCTACACGGTGGTTGGCGCGGCGCTGCTGCTGGTGTGGCGGCGCCACCGCGCGCAAACCTTCGCGCGCGACATGGGCTGCTCGACGCTGTTTGCCGCGCTGCTGCCGCTCGGCTATCTGGTGCACACCGGCGCACCGGCGCCGTGGCAAGGCGCCGGCTTGCCGCTGGTGGTGCTGGGCGCGATTCCGAACTTGCTATTCCTCGCTTCCGGCGTGATGCAGCTGTCGGGCCGCCGCCTGCCGCAAGGGGCGGCCGCGCTCATTATTGCGCTGGCGCTGGCCGCCTTGCTGCTGCCGCAAAATAACGCCAAGCTGCTGTGCTGGGCGCTGTTCAACATGAGCGTGCTGACCTCGGTGGGCACGCTGGCCGTGTACTGGCTCTGGCGCACCGCGCCCGGCGTGCGCTTGGTCGGTGTGCTGCTGATCGCGCTGGGACTGAACCAACTGCTGCTGCTGGCCTATGGCGAGCAGGCGCTGGCGCTCAACATCGTTATCGCTACCTTGCTGCGAACCTTGATCGGCGCGGTGTTCGGCTTGTCGGCGCTGGACGGCGCGCTGCGCGAGGCCGGCAAGCTGGCGACCCGCTTCCAGCAATTGACCGAACACTCGGTGCAGGGCGTGGTGGTGACGGATGGCGCGCGCATCCTGTACGCCAATCCGGCGGTACGGCAGATTTACGGCATGCCGCTGGGCCTCGGCCGCTACGTGGCGTTTGCCGATCTGCCGCCGCAATCATTTAGCGACGAACTGCTGCAACGCTACCATCGCCAGCTGCAAACCGGCGAAACCGAAACGGCGAACTGGGAAGGGCGGCGCGAAGTGGCAGGCGGGCGCGAATTGGAGCTGCGCTTCGAGGCATGGCGGATCGAGTGGGACGGCGCGCCGGCCACCCAGATTCTGATTACCGATGACACTGAGCGCAACGCCAGCGCACGCGAGTTGCTGCACCAAGCCACGCACGATAAATTGACTGGGCTGCCGAACCGCACGGTGCTGATGCAGCGGCTCAAGGAATACTGCTATCGCGCTGACGCCGGGCTGCACTGCACGCTGGTGGTGCTGAATATCGACCGCTTCAAGCTGTTCAACCAGAGTCAGGGCCACGTGGTCGGCGACCAGGTGTTGAAGGCGTTTGCGGCGCAGCTAAGGGACGTGCTGGGCGCGCGCGCCGAGTTGATGCGGCTGGGCGGCGACGAGTTTGCCATCGTCGATCCCGACGGCGATACGGACGGTGCGCGCGATATCGCGGCGCGCCTGCAAGCGGCGTGTGCGCGGGCGATCAAGCTGGCCGGCGGCGAGTATGTGATCGATGCGTCGATGGGCATGGCGCTGTTCCCTGAGCATGCAGGAAATGCCGAGGCGCTGCTGCGTGCTGCCAACGCTGCCATGTACCAGGCCAAGCGCATTCCCGGCACCTCGCTGGCACTGGCCGAGCGGCGCTTTGAACAGGTTTCGCGTAGTGCGCTCGATACCGAGCAGGCGCTGCGCAAGGGGATCCGCAACCAGGAAGTCTATCTCGATTACCAGCCCAAGGTGGATGCGGCCAGCGGCAAGCTGCTGGGCTTCGAGGCGCTGGCGCGCTGGCAGCGTCCCGGCATCGGCCTGGTGAGCCCGGTGGACTTTATCGCGATTGCCGAGCGGACTGGTTTGATTCCTGAGTTGGGCGCGATGCTGCTGGAGCGCGCTTGCCATCAGATTGCCGCGTGGCGGCTGGCGTATGGCGATTGCCTGCCGGTGGCGGTCAATGTGTCGCCGATGCAGTTGCTGAACCAAGGCTTCCCGCAGCTGGTGGAGCGCTTGCTGCGCGAGAGCGGCATTCCGCCGTCCAGCCTGACGCTGGAAATTACCGAGAGCGCGGCGGTCGATAACCTGGCCGACACGCAGCACCAGTTGCAGCAGCTGCGCGCGCTGGGCGTGGAGGTGGCGATGGATGATTTCGGCACCGGTTTCTCTTCGCTCAGCATGTTGCGCGAGCTGCCGCTGAGTACCTTGAAAATTGACCGCGGCCTGATCTCCCCGTTGCCCGCGCCGGATGCGGTGGCCGTGGTGACGGCGATTTGCCGCCTGGCCTCGGCGCTGGAATTGCAGGTGGTGGCCGAGGGCATCGAAACCCTGGAGCAAGCGATCGCCGCGCGTGACGCGGGCTGTCACGCCTTGCAAGGTTTCTTCTATGCGCGGCCGCTGAGCGTGGCCGATGCCGGCGACTGGCTGCAACGCCAGTGCGGCGGCGCCGATTGTGACGCGGACGACGACGAGGCGGCGCTGGTCAGTTAAGCGTCGCGGGCGCCGTAGCCGCCCATGATGGTGTCGGCCTTGTCGCGGTCGTCATCATCATAGATGTCGACGGTCAGCATGGCGCCGGTGCGCTGGCGCGCGGCGGCTGCGGCGGCCGGCCCGCCCGGCGTGAGCGAGTCCAGCAAATTGCCGACCGCGCTGGTCGCCACGCTGGGCGGCAGGGCGGTGTGCTTGGTCAGCTTGACGCTGGACTGCGGGAAACCGCTGGAGAGCAAGGCGCTGCGGGCGCTCTCGGCATCGGACAATTGCTCAAAATTACGGTGGATGGTGCGGGTCATGATGGCCTCCTGCTGAGACGCATGGTGCGTGGCGCGGTTACGGTTAGAAACCGGCGACCACGGTTTCGAAATGCTCAACCTTCGGCGGCAGCGCGAAATAGCTGCCGACCAGTCCGCGCCAATCCTGAAAACCCGCGCTGCCGCGGAAATCGACCGTGTGGTTTTCCAGCGTTTGCCAGCCGATCACCAGGTGATAGGTGTCTGGCGTCTCGATATCGCGGTCGAGGCGCATCGACAGGCAACCGGTGGCGGCCTTGAAAATCGGCACCGCCTTGGCTACCGCCGCCTGGAACTCGGCATGGGCCTCGGGCTGGATATACAACTCGGCGATCTCGTAAATCATGGGCATTCCTGAGAGTGGGGCGAATGCTCTATTGTGCCTCAACTGGCGCGGGCGTGCGCAGGATGAAACGTACGGCCTGTTGCGCCAATTCCTGCACGTCGGCGCCGCTGCCCGGCTTGTACCATTGCACCGTCCAATTCAGCGCGCCGAAGATCAGCAGGCGGTCGAACTGCGAGGGCATGATCCAGTCGCCCGAATGGTGCAGTGCGGCGATGGCGCGGTCCCAAATCTCCTCGTAGCGGTCCTTGAGGGCGACCAGGCGGTCGCGCGAAACCTCGTCCAGCGAGCGCCACTCGTACAGCAGCACGGCGATAAAGTGGTGGTCGGGCGCGAGCAGAGTATGCAGGTGGGCCTCGACCAGCCGTTGCAGCATGACGCTGGGGGCGAGCGGCTGGGCGGCGATCACCTCGATCTCGGCCAGCGAGCGCTGCAAGCCTTGCTCCATGATGGCGGCCAGGATGTCCTGCTTGGTCTTGAAGTGATAAAACCAGCTGCCGGCCTGGATGCCGGCGGCGGCGGCGATATCGCGCACGGTGGTGTTGTCATAGCCCTTGGTGCGGAACAGCAGGGCGGACTTCTCGATCAATTCGGCGCGCAGGCCGCCACCTTCCCCTTTCTGGGGCCGCCCGCGTTTCTTCGGGCCGGGAACAGCTTGGACGGCGGCATCGTGCATGGCGGTGTCGGGCGCTGGAGGGATAACACTTCCATTTTAATGCAGTGTCGGCACGAAATTCACAAATCCGCAGCAGTGTGCTGCGGCGCAACAACAACTGTGGCTGGATTGGTGAAAACAGAAGGGGAATGTGGTGCCGGTATATTTCCCGACCGCCGGCGCCGGTAGTAGCCGCCCGCTGGGGGCGCTAATTAGTCGTTCCATGTGAGAACTGGTGCCATCATAACGGCCGAATGTGACGGGCGTTTGACGCAGATGGCGGGCGATTGCAAACTACGGTAGAATAGTAAGCCTGTGGGGTCGACCTGGTTTCGACGTGGGTTGCAAAGCAGAACAGGGCATACCGAGGCCTGGTTACCTCGTAAATACACCCAGAAATCAATAACTGCAAACGATAACTCGTACGCACTGGCAGCTTAAGGGCTGTTAGCTCCTAAACGCTTCTTCCCTGGGGCGGACCGTTAAAAGTCATGGAGTCATTTACAGGGAATCGCGCTGTGACGGGTCACTTGAAGCAGCGCTAAATCTAAGGTGAATCGCTTGTCCAAAACGTGCACATCCGTGTTGTACAGGTTAAATTAAATGATAGTGCTAAGTATGTAGAACTGTCTGTAGAGTGCTTGCGGACGCGGGTTCGATTCCCGCCGACTCCACCACTAAACACTTTAGTATCAATGACTTAAGTAATGATGCTGTCTTTTTTTTGGGGTATTTTGGGGCTGTTTAGGCACCAAAATGACAACCGAATGGCAGCATCAGTACCCACCTACCCTCGTCCTTGCCGCTCTTCCTGAGTGCGCGCTTTAACTGACCCCATTGATAGCATGCGGTACGTTTGGTGCTTGGATCCGCTATTGTAAATTTCCGTGCCCTTTAAGCACAGCGGCAAAGGATGTGCCATAATCGCCTGCTCATTTGTAGAGGTGTTGCAAATGGGCATCTGTACATAAGTACAGGTTGCTAATTTTCGATCATCGAGTAGGATAGCAAATTGGTATTTTTTATTAACTGATTTGCTTGAGTCTTGAATGAATAGGGGTTGAGCGGGATCATGCCGTTCCCCTTGGATTTCAGTAGATTCATCTTACATTGAAGGTGTGTTTTGAAATACGAGCTTGCCCAGTTTGACCATGTCCGGTTGGAGCGCACGATCGGGCGCTGGACGGAAAAAGCCGCTCAGCTTGATATGCCGTTTCATGAGTTCGAAAAGGACTTGAACTGGGTAGCAGCGCATATCGACTATACGGTTGTCGGTGATTCCTATGCTTACGGAATTTTTGCTGAAGGTAGTGACCAAGCGGTGGCTGTAGCTGAGATTGTCTACAGCCGTCGGGCTGGGCCGGATGTGGGCTGGTTGAAAATGCTCGAGATTTCGATGGGCCCCGAGCATTCGCCTTCACAGATCTCGTCGGCTGATATGCTGGTAAGTTTAGTCGATATATATGTCGCGGGAGTGCAGGGCGTTATCGGATTAACCGATGTCCATAAGGCTCGAGTTATTAAAATTTATGGTCGGAATGATCAAGAGATGACGTTCTTGGTATCCCTGCAGGCGCATTTGGCAAAGCTCGATAATCACGGCACGACAGGTGGTTTCACCACTAAATTTGAAGGTCGTTGGCTTGTAATTGCAGTTAATTAGGAGATGGAAATGGAAACAGTTCGCTACATGAGCTTGGCGGCATTACGCAATGCTGACCGGGAAGCTTTCGATGGCGCTATTAGGAGTGCGGTCGTCGCTGCTGCTGCCGATGTCGGCAGAGAAGTTTTGATTAAGGCGCTCTGCGGTCCCTCCCGACGAAATGAAAAATCGCAAGCCGGCTTGAAGAAGGCAGCGTAAATGAAAAATCCGCCTTCAGGCGGATTTTTTTCGTCAATGCTTGTCCATGGAATTTTGCAACACGGGGAGCTGATGCGTCCCATATAAAGCCTCTGCTCGGCTTCCTGCCTGAGCATCTGCGTCCGGCATCCACCTGCCGTAGCGGCGAGCGATCATCGTCCAGTCGCGGTGGCCCATTTGCTTGGCAACCCACATCGGATGTTCGCCTGCCGACAGCATCATGCTGGCGTAGGTATGGCGCGTCTGGTAAGGGTATCGATATCGCACTCCCGCCTTCTTCACCACCCATTGCCATAGCGTCTTGCGGATTGGCTGGTCGCCGGCCCAGCGCTCGCCGGTTTGCGGGTTTTGGAATATCTCTTGGCCCGCGAGGTAGGTGTACTGCTTCTGGTTTTGCAGTGCCTCCAGCGCGCCGCCAAGGAGTTTGATCTCGCGGCGTCCCGCCACAGTCTTGGTCGTCTCAACGCTGGTCGCATGCTGAGTCATAGCTTTGGACACGCGGACCACGGCCCGGATGAAATCGACGTCTTTCCAGTCCAGCGCGACCAGCTCGGATGTACGCATGCCTGTCCAGAACGCGAACTGGATCAAATTTTTCCCTTGACCATCTGCGGCCTTGAGGATCGCCAGCTGCTCGTCGCGCGTGAATGGGTCGATGTCGTCCGTTTCTTTTGGAGGCTCAACTTTGGAATAACTCCATCCAGCCATCGGGTTGGTCTCGATTAGTTGGTCGATGTCCGCGGCTTCGGTCAGGGCAGCTCGTAGGACGCTTTGGATGTTGGCCAACGTCTTGTTGCTGGCTTCGAGAGGTTCGAGCTTGTCGCGCACATCCTTCTTCTGTAGCGCCGACAGTTTGAGGGTGCCGAACCACGGCACCAGGTAGCCCACGACGATCTTCCGGTAGCCATTGTAGGTGCTGGCTTTGAGCTGTTTCTTCTGCCGATCAAGCCAAGCGTCGAGATAGCTTTCGACGGTTCGGACGTCCCCTGGCTGGCCGGCAAACTTTGCTGCATTCTTCGACTCGGGGAAGGTGGCCGCATAGTCGAAACTGTTGGTGGCGATTGCGTGCAAAATCGCTGAGCGGTGCTGCTCGGCTCGCTTTAGATTAGCGGAGGTGGGCTTGAGCGGGATGCGCTCCCGGCAGCGGATCCCACGATACATGAAGGTGATTTCGATGCTACTCTCCGACGCACCTTTAACGCCTCGCCCGTCTCGACCCATTTCTCATACCCCAGCGCATCAATTAAGTTCCGCCCATCGGGCGCTTTGATCCAAACCTTCCCTTCCGGCCAGATACCATCGCGGATCTTCGTCCGTATGGCGTCCTCGGTGTAGCCGGATTCTGCGGAAAACTTGGCGATAGTCATATAGCGTAGCATAAAGCTAACTCTCCACTTCATTTGCTACCGCAGCGTAGCCGCCGCCGGTCACATGTTTTACGCAATCCTTGTGCAGCCGCAACAGATTGCCTATCGGGTCCTTCACAACCGCAAAGATGTACCCGCCACCGCGTTGAGTGCGGAACTTTTGGCCGCAGTGCCAGCACGTGCGGGCGCCTTGCCACTTGCGCGTCATATCCGACGGCCCAGCTCATGCAGCGCCGCCTCCTCAGTCAGCACGGCCCTGTACTCGATGCTGATCTTGCCCGGCTCGTCGTGCGGGCCGTACCAGCATAGCCACTGGACTGCGCCGCCGTCGCGCAGCCAGCACTTGCCGTCGTAGGTGCCCGATGGGTAGCTGCTCGAGTATTCAAGCAGTCCAGCCACCTGTCGTGAGGTGAGTCGCACGAATTCGTCATCCATCGGTGCGGAACGGATATCGGCCGGTTGCCGCCAGTGCAGGCCCAGTGGATCGGTCATGGGTGGAATGTCGTTTGTCGGTGCCGTGGCGGCCAGCGCTGCACCAGGCAGCCAGCGGCCAGGCTGAGACATCAGGCTGGCGGTGATCATGCCGTATTCCCTTTCGACGCTTGCGCTGCAATGGCGGTATCGATTGCGTGATCCAGTCCAGTGCCGTAAGCCGCTTGATCGAATTTGGCATCGATCACTGCACCTGTTCCCTCCAGCGCGTCCCATACGTCCAACGGCAGCATGCCGGGTGTGTCGCGCAGGTAGTTGTAACGGCGGGCCGCCTCAGCATTCTTGGCGCGCTCATTGGCCAGCATCGTTGCCAGCGTCTCGCTGTCTTTGATCTCTCGCTCCAGGCGCTGCAATGGCGATTCGCCGTCCTTGAGGTGAGGGCCGAAGGCCAACACCATGCTGGCGTCGGCGCCGGTCACTGCCAGCTTGAAGAAAGCAGCGGCATTATCGATGGTGCCGGATACCTGCGGGCACTGGCCTTCCAGCAACCCGGTTTGCCGCACGAAGAAGCCACATGCGCGCAGCGTGCTGATCAACATGTCGTCGGTGCTGGTGGTGTCGGCTTTGATTTGCTCACTCATGGGATTGCTCCAGTATGGTTATTTCACATGGCCGCACCGGCTCGGCGCTGCCTTTCAGGTAGACGACCATTTCTTCGTCGCCGTCGTGCCAGCAGAAGCCAGCGATGAATTTCTTGACCCCGTTGTGCAGCACCGGCCGCGCCAGCTGCTTTGAGCGGTGGATGCGCATGTCGTGCTTGTCGGCGTCGTCGCGCCAGTGCGGCGCGCTCATGGCCACCAATTCCAAAGCAGGAGAAGCGCGAGCAACACTGCGATCGGAGCGCTGACGTCGAAATCTCCGTCTCGTGTGCGGCGCGTCGGTGGCGATTCAGGTGGCGGTGGAATATGGCGTTTCATATTGCTACTCCTTCTGGTTCACGCTGCGTAGGCCCATGCGCGCTCGTGAGCGAAGTTCGCGCGGATCAGCGCCTCGGCGACCGGCGGGCAGACGCTGTTGCCGCACATGCGCACCTGCGCTGACTTCGACAGCTTGCGGCGCGGCAGCAGGCGAGGATCGCCATCCACCTGCTTGCCATCGACGAACAGCGCCTTCGGATCCGGGATTTCCTCGAACTGGTAAGTGCGCGGGAAGCCCTGCGCGGCGTACAACTCCTTCGGCTGCAGCATGCGCAGCCCGATGTCGACGATCATGTAGTCGATGCCCTGGATCGTCACCAGGCCGTAACGGTCCTTGGTGGTGACGGTGTGCAGCGGCTCGTCGAGGCGCGGATCCTGATCGGTGCCGTAGTACTTGACCAAGAAGGCGCGTACCTCGGCATGGTGCTGGCCGCCAGCGCTGACCGTATGCAGCGGCTCGTCAATGCTGGCGGCTGTGCTGGTGCCGCGCAATTTGACGAGGCTGCTGGTCACCAGGCTGTGGTGATCGCTGCTGGTGATGGTCCCGATTGGATCATCCAGCTCGGACCCAACCACGCCGGTGTAGTGCTTCGCCAAGAAGGCCGTGGCCAGCGCCTTGTTGCCGCTGGCGGTCACGGTGCCAATCGGCTCGTCGACCTGCTTGATGCCCTGGCCCCAGCGCTTTACGCCGGTCGGCGATACCTCGCCGTGCGCTGCGTCGACCAGGACGGCTGACACCATGCTGAAGTGGCCGCCCTTCACCTGCGCGCAGATGGTGCGCAGCGGCTCGTCAGCCGGCATCACGCGCTGGTTGGCTGCTTGCGCATGCTCGGTCAGGAACGCTGATACCAGCGCGGCCTTGCTGGCGCCGGCGACGACGGTGCCCAGCGGCTTCCGGATGTCGAGGGCGCGCGGCGCTTGGCCGTCGCGCTCGCCATAGCCGGTCTGCACCAGAGTGGCTACGGAGATCGCCTTCTCTCCACGGTTGGCGCCGGTGATGGTGCGGAAAGGCTCGTCGACGGGCTCTACACGATCGCCACCCTGGTGCGTGACAGGGACGATCGTCGGCGCGCAGAAGTAGCCATCATTGCGCGCCAGCAGCGTGCCGAATGGTTTGTCCACCGGGCGCGGCTCGGCAGCGCGAGCTGGGCCGCCGGCGCCGACGATGAACGGCGCGTCAGCATCGACCACATATCGCATGATGCCCTTGGCAATGCGGCGCAGAGTAGCCTCGGCCAGCGGCTTGTCGCGCTCGAAGATGCTAGGGCACGGCAGCGAGAAATCGATGCACTCGGCTGCCGTGCGGTGCGGCTGCAGCTGGCCGCTGGCGACGGCAGCCAGATTCGGAGCACCGTGCGACTGATCCGGCCAGGCGATTGGTAGGCCGTCGCGGCGTGCGACCATGAACAGGCGCTTGCGAATGGTCGGAGTGTTGTGGTCGCTTGCGCGGATCTCGCGAAACTCGACCGAATAGCCGTGCCCTTTGAGCTGGCTCACGAAGCTGGCGAAGGTCTTGCCCTTCTTCGCAGGGTCCGGTCGCAGTTTCCCGTCGGCGCCGACGATCAGCGGCCCCCAGGTTTTGAACTCCTCGACGTTCTCCAGCATGATGACGCGCGGCTTGCATTTTGCCGCCCAGCGCATTGCGACCCAGGCCAAGCCGCGGATCTTCTTGCTGACCGGCGTGCCGCCCTTGGCCTTGCTAAAGTGCTTGCAGTCCGGGCTAAGCCAGACCAACGCCACCGGGCGATTGCCCGTCACCTCGATCGGATCGATATCCCAGACGCTCTCGCACAGGTGGCGAGTGTACGGATGATTCAGCGCGTGCATCGCCAGCGCTTCGGGATCGTGGTTGATGGCGATATCGACCGGGCGGCCGAACGCGGCCTCAAGCCCGGTGCTGGTGCCCCCGCCGCCAGCGAAGTTGTCGATGATCAGTTCGTGGCCAAGGTCCAGTGGAATAGTGAAGTTGTCGCGTTTCATAGATCAGGCGCCAGCGTTGGCGCAGAAGACCTCAACGGCCACAATGGCCTCGTCGAGCAGGTTGACCGGGATGCGCGCCATAGCGCCGTCGATACTGGCGATTGCACGACGCAGGGCGACCATGTCGTCGCCGCTGAGGCCCACCTTGCCTGCGCGCTCGTAGCGGTCGACGATAAGGTTCATGGTGTCGGTGGCGTCGGCAAGCGCCGGAGCGGTCATACCCGCGCGCTTCAGCGCCGCCAGCATCTTGGACAGCGTGTTGTAGGTCTCTGGTGACGGAGCGCCGATAAGCGCCTCGCACGCTAGGCGCAGTTCCAGCGCCAGGCGCCGGTGCGTCTCAGTGACCATTGGCACGTTGCCTTTCGGGAGCGGGCGGCGCATTGATTACGCCTTGCCGATCAGCAGGGTGAACTTGCCAGCGCGAGCCTGCTCGACGTAGGCCTTGAAGGCGTCCTCGATCGCCAGGTGAGGGCGGTCCAGTTCGTACCAGAACTTCACCTTGCCGTTGCCGACGCGCAGCTTCAGGCGGGCGCTGATCTTGTAGCCTTCGCCGCCTTTGAACAGGCGGGTGCCGATGGCGAAGGTGCGTGGCACTTCCATCGCGGCGGCGCCGCCGGCGGTGGTGGTCAAGTTCTCGGTGTACTGCAGTTGCACCTGGCCATTGTCGAGGCGCCGGCTGGAACTGAAGTTCACTTCGTTCTTCGCCTGCAGTGTCAGGGCCACGGTCATCAACGTGTCGCCAGATGGCTCGACCACGTCGGCGATGTTATCTTCGAGGAAGATGGCGAACGGCTCCTGCTCCATCGGCTTGCCGTTGTTGCCGAGCCAGTTCTCGAACTCCTTGCTCAGCTCGGCCGTGTAGACGGCGCGGTGGTCACGCCAGCCGGCGGCGTCGCCGTCCGCCACGCCTTGGTGGTCGTTGAAGATGGCGGTGAGCGTGCGCGACTCGACGTCGGCATAGACGCGAGTGCGCTGCGGATCGCCCTGCTGGATCACGTAGGTGAGGAAGCTGTCGAGATCGCCCAGGTGTACGGTGCCCTTCTTGCGGCTCGGCGCCATGCGCGCGGCTTCGATAGCTGCGGTCAGGTCGGTTGCCTTGTAGTCGGGCGGGGCCAATAACTGGGTCACGCCACCGGAGGTAACGACGGCGTTGGACGCTGCGGCTTGCGCCAACAACTTGTCCAGGATGCCGCCGGCCAGGTGGATGTGTTCGCCCGGCGTTGCGGCGAGGGCTGCGACGCCCGCCGTTTGGTTTTGATCGCTCATTGTGCTGCTTCCTTAAGTTGAGAAGGCGCGCCGCCGGCAGCGGTGCGCAGGTCGAGGGAGTGCTGGCGCGGGTGGTTGCGCGACAGGTTGTTGTCGTCGGTGACGAAGAAGAAATCGTCGCCGCGTTCCGGCTTCGGAATCTTGGTGGTGACTTTGTCGGTCACCAGTACGCGGTCGATGTCGCCGCCGCGGGTGTTCGGTTTGACCTTGATCTCCAGCGTGATGGAGCCGGCCTTGCCGGTGTTGCGTACGGCGGTCAGCAGTTCTTCCATGCTGGCGGTCAGCTCGCTATGAGTGCGGCCGTCGCGGATGTCCTGCAGGACCAGGGAAAACGCGCGTTGCGTCATTGGTTTGCCTCTTGGCGAAGGTGGTTGATGGGCAGCGCGGTGGTGCCGCCGCACGGCAGGCGGACGGTGGCAACCTTGGCGCCGTTGGTTATGTCGGTCACGATGGAATCCACCGTGCCGATCTTTTTGCCGGCGTCGCTGTCGAAGCTGACGGTGTCGCCGGGGTTGACGAACTTTTGCATCGCTGCGATTAGAACGGCGTGGTCTCGTCCGACAGGTGCAGCGCGATCGCGTTGCCCAGGTCGATGCCATTCGCTTCCGCCAGATGGAAGATGTGCGTCACAGCAGAAGCCAGCTTGTCTGCCACGGGCTCGCGCTGTTCGCCATTCAGGACGTAAGGCGGCTGCTTCGAACGATAGGAAGCCGATGCGGTTGCGAGGTCGGTGATGGCCGCGTTGACCAGGTCTTCTACGCCTGGTGCGACAGGTGGCTTGCCTTTGCGCGGGACGGTCATCTCGGCCGCAGCACGCGCCGCAGCGGCGCATTGCTGATTCAGGATTTGGCCTGCTGTCTGCAGAGCCGGTTTGTTCAAAGCGAACATGGCGCTTCCTTTCAGTCGTTGTCGTTGGCTTGCAGCTTCTTCACATCGATACGTGCGCGGCGCTGCATGTGGTACCGCGCGCGGTTTTCAAGAATGATTCGCAGGGCTGGATCGGCCAGCACCTGCTCCAGCGCCAGGTCAGTTCGCAAGCCGCGATGCGCGACTTCGAGTGCGATTTGGTCTGGTGCTGGTCGAGTCATTTCAGCGTGCCTTGCTGTCCTGCACGCACACCTGGGTGCCATCTGCTCGCATGCGAGGAGCGAGGGGCTCAGGCTTCAGCAGGAACCTTGGTCGGCTTAGGTACTGGCAGCCGGTCAGGTTGTCCGTGTAGATCAGCAGCCCGCTGCGGCCGCCTGGTGGATCGCTGTCGTCGCGCTGCGAGCAGCCGACTAGCGCTGCGATGGCCATCACAACCGAGAGGGCCATCGGTGCTGCGCATGCAGAATTGAAGGGGCGCATACCGACTCCTACTCGGCCAGACCGGCGTCGCGCATGGCGTCGGCGAATGCGATCGCACGCGGGAAGTTCGGGGATGGCTCTTGCAGGAAGATGATCGCGTTGTCCGGGATCGGCTTCGCGTCGTGGTCGAAGTCGATGGCTTGCTTCTTTCCGTAGTGCGTCATCAGCGCCTCGGCGTTTTTGGTCTTTCCGACACCGGGAGGGCCGTAGATGAATACGGCCTGCGCCTGCTCTTTTTTCTTGGCCTTCGCCATGGTGGTTCTCCTTGTAGTGGGATCGTTACTGCGTCGCGATAGCGCTCTTGGTCAGCACCGGGCTGTTGTGCTCGGGCTTGAAGAGGAAGCCGGTCTGCACCAGAACGGCGGTGCGCTCGACGGCGCGACTGATGGTGCCGGTCTTACGAATGACGCCGGCCAACTCCAGCTCGGCGCGCACCGAGCCCAGTTGCTCCGGCGTGACGTGAGCGACGAACGAAGTGATGATCGCGCTGGCGTGGATCAGTTCCGCTGCAAGCAGGTCAGGTGCGTTCGCGGGCGCCAGCTGGCGGTGGGGGAGATTGGCCTTCGTGGCGATGTGGCGCGCCCAAATCGCGCGGCCTTCGTCTGCGCCAGCGTGGAAAGCGTCGTATGCGACCGTGCCAGCCTCGTACAGATCAGGCAGCATGGTGCCGCTGCTGGCGGTCTCCAGCGCCTTCTCGACGCCCAGGCGGTAGGCTTCACTGCGCGGAGGGCGCGTCGGCGGGAAAGCTGTCGCGATCAGGTCAGCGATCTCGATGCGGGTCAGCGGCTTGATTAGTTCGAGCATGTTCATTTGCGGCTCCGGCGGAAAGGGTGGACGGAAATCGAAGCGGCTTCGGTATCGCTGAAGCGCGCAGCGGCGGACTCGCTCACGGCGCCACTGCTGCGGCCGATCGCGAAAAACTTGATGGGACTGGCACCGTGGCGGCGCACTGTGACGGTGTAGGCGAACACGGCTTGGCTCTCTCCATCTGTAAAGAACGCAAAGAAATATTAGTCCGACTGCTATTCATTGTCAACAGTCCGACTAATAATCACTAATATTTTTTTTGCTTAGGGGTGAATTTGTAGATGGGATGGCGGATGCGCCACAAAAAAGCCCCGGTGGACGGGGCTCTGGGAGGAACTTATTGGCTATCGACTAGGCGCCGAAGCATCGCCTTGATATCGGTGACATCGGCAGCTACAGCGAGCATTTGCTGGTGAAGGGAGAACGCACGTAGACGGAAATTCACTTCGTCGTTGACAGACCACCCCTTGCTGTCAGCGACGTCCTTGATTTCAGAGTGCATCTGCTTGGACATTCGGAGCGTGGTCTGATGGGTATCTTTGGGCGGCTTTTGCTTGGTCATGCGCGCGATAATGCGCGACACTCCTGAGAAGTGTTGTTTTTGATGTCAATTGGTGTCACTTTTTTTCTCCTTTGCCGGTGGTCTAAAATTTAACATTTCAAGACGCACCCTGCCTCGCATAGGCGCGATAGGATAGGTCTCGGAATTATCAGTTTGTAATATCAATTTCCAATAGGGAAATTTGTGACAGTTCACGTATATTCTGCTGTATGGCAACAACTGAAAGGAATGACAATGGTATGTAGCAAAGCGCGCGCCGCAGCTGAGCAGAGGGCGCGTGAGCTATTGGAGCAAATGGATGATGAGGCGCTGGCCGCTATCACCCATGTAATGGAAAAAGCAATACAAGAGCGGCCAAGGAATGCAGGGCAGGCCCAGGCAACGCCTGCCGAAATGTTAAAAAAGTAGGTAAACGTTTCATTGGTCGCCCGCGCCCCCGCCGATCATCTCCCTCTGTTTCGGTCGGGAATGGCGTGGTTGTGACAATTTGTTAGTATATTCAACACCAAAAGTAGTATCTTAAGCAGTTGCTATTTGACTACTTTAGTTGCCAGACATGACGAACATAGAGAGGGCTATGTTGGCGTTTCGCCAATTGAGCGATGCAGACCAGTTGCGGATGCTTCCCATTCTTGCGCTTATGGCGCGCCGTCACCCTAGAGAGCTACTTCGACTGCGTCTCGTGGTGAACAACAAATAACTCTTCCTTTTCCACTGCATCCGCCATGTCTTCCACTAGTTGTTTCCCCTTGGTTGTCGCCATGCGATAGCGATGAATAAGGGCGGCCTCGCGCTCGTCGAGGTGCCCAAGAAAAACTTGGGCTTGAAGCTGAGGTGGGAGAGGGCTGTAGGGCTTCGTCTCAGCGATAACTGCAGTTGGCCGAGTTCCCTTCGAAATGGCGAGAAAGTCTGGCTCAGCAGCGGTTCGTACGCTCCCGGCCAGGCGGCCTGCTTGCTTAGCGAGGTCTGTACTAAATGCAGAGAGCTCGACGCCAAGGAGTTCTACAAACTTGACGCCCGCCTCGACGTTAAGAGGGATCTTTCCGTTGAGATACTGGGCAACGGCACTTTGCCCGAAGCCGAGCAGCTCCGCCGCCGCCTCTTGCGAAGACGGCAAACCTGATTGTTTGCGAGTTGCCTGCCACTGTCGAAACAATTGTTTCAGACGAGCGGCGTCGGCAAGTTGCTCAGTGGAAAGCGGCTGTGCTGGCATAGTTAGTCAACGATATAAGTAAAGCTAATAATTTTCAATTAGTCAGACTGTTGACTAAAATTAGCAGTCGGACTAATATTTGCTCATGAACCCGATTGCCCATATCCGAGCACAGCTCGGAGTTACTCAACGCACCCTTGCTGAAGAGTTGCAGGTCACTCAAGGGAATGTTTCCCACTACGAGCGAGGTCAGAATATGCCGCCTGATGTTGCGAGGCGGCTGATAGCGTTCGCCGCTCGCCGAGGTCACGATCTCACCTTCGATGACATTTACGGCATGCCCGAGAACCGCACGGCGACATGTCCAAGCTGAGTACGCTGTAAGTATGTCATGCCATTTTAGAAACTTCCTCATTTTTTAGCGGGCCAACAAATGAATCTTTCCGATGCGATCTACAAAACCGTTCACAGCGCGATAGGCGGCCTGGAGGCGCTGGCCATCCGCATGAGCATCCGCACGCAGATCATGCGCAATAAGGCCAACCCGAACAGCGGCGCGAACTACTTCAGCCCGGCCGAGCTGGACATGCTGATGGCCCTGACCGGCGACCACAGCGTGCTGCACGCCTTGGCGCAAAACCACGGCTACGTGTGCGTCAAGGTAGAGGGCGAGATGGCGCAGTGCGACATGGCGATCCTGGAAGTGTTCGCAAAGGCCGTCGCGGCGCACGGGGAGGTTGGTGCCGAGCTGTACACGACACTGGCCGACGGCCTGGTGGAGCAGCACGAGGTGGCGCGCGTCGAGGAGGCCGCGTACCGCGCTAAGGCTGCGGTGACCACGATGGTCAATCGCCTCAAGGGCATGGTCGAGAAGTGAAGGGGATCGCTATGTGTGCACGTCGCGTCAGCCGTATCAACTTGCCGTTTGGTGGCGCTGGCAGCTTGTCCTATCGACGTCGGACCGGCCTTAAGCGCCTGCTGCATCGATCGCGGCTGTTTCTCGGACGGATTGCGCGGGCGTTTCGCGGCCTATTTCAGCCGCCGGTTGAGAGCGAATTTCGCATTGCTCCCGGCATGGTCATCGGCTTCGCAGACTCTTTCGATATTTGTATAGCGTGCTACCGGGGCGATTGTGGTCGCCTTAAGGCGGGGCAGCGCCCGTCGTCAGCGATGAGCCATTCAGTACCCCTTGTAAACCATTGGGCCGGCGAAAGCCGAGATTCCACCACTGCGACGGTGGCTTCCGAATCCGCGCCGACCTGGCGCGAAGAATGCGCTACCAACCTTTCTACATCAGTCGAGGCATCCAATGACTGAAAGCGAGCAGCCGGTTGTGCCAGTGACGCCCAACGCTTATAGCTTGCGGCGCTCCGATGTTCGGCTCAGTACATCGGAAAAGTCAGTTATCGACGGCGCGCTTGGCTTCGCGATCGCCGAAGGCAGCGACGGCAGTGTGGATATTTTTGATGCTTTGACCAGCGCGCGCGTAACTATACCCGCAAGCGCGCGCAGCGCGTTTATAGCAATCCTATGCTCTCTTGATCGAAAAGCGTCACCACTTGAATCGTCTTCCCAATGTCCTTCTTCGTGAATTTACGCCCAGCTATGAATCGCCGCACGATTTTCGCGGCCTCCTGATCGGTGAGCTGAGTTAGGGCCGTGACCTGGAACTTCACGCCGTCGACGTTAAAAACGGTTGGATGGGTGATGTGCGTCATTGGTGGAGAAGGATTATCCAGATTGAAAAAAGTAAATATTAACAGAGGAGTTTTGATGCCCCCAAAATTTGCCCTTCACTGCGCAGTAGCATGACGCTCGACGACCTCATCGCTGAGATGCGAGGGCACGGCCTGCCGACGCTGCCCGGCGACGGACTGCCGATCCGCAACGGCAAGATACATCGCTTCGGAAAGGGCGGTAAAAAGGCGTGGTATCGCCTCCGCGAAATCACGCTCGACAATGGCCAGCAGCAGATTGTTGGCTCGTTCGGCCTCTGGCATGGACGCGATCCTGGTACGGTGTCGGTCACGTTCGACTGGTCCGGCATCAGCGATGCGGAGAAAGCCGAGTTCGAACGACGCCAGGCGGAGCTTGAGAAGCAGGAGCAAGAGCGCAAGGAGCGCGTGGTCGCCGCTGCGGCTGGACGTGCGCGTGGTCAGTGGGCGATGGCTAAGGCGATCACCAATCCCGATGACGTCGCCTACTTGAAGCGGAAGCAGGTTACGGGCAGCTTCGCGCGCGTCACCGCCGACGGCGTGCTGCTGATCCCTGCGCGCAAATACCGGCGCGGCGCGAAGCCTGAGCTGGCCAGCGTGCAGAAGATCGCACCGGATGGCAGCAAGAAATTCAACACCGGCGCCGACATGATCGGTGCAGCGTGTTTGCTCGGTACGATTGACGACACTACGCACCTGATTGGCGTCGCGGAGGGCTATGCATCCGGCCAGTCGGTGCGTATGGCGACAAACGAGGCGTTCCCGGTGATGGTCACCTTCAGCGCCGGAAACCTCCTCGCCGTTGCGCGCCAGCTGCGCGCTGACTTCCCCAATGCCGTGCTGCTGTTCTTCGCTGACGATGACTGGCAGATCCAGCAACGATATGCACGCGATCTGCTGGAGCAGTTCGACGTCGAGACGCCGCCGGCGATTGATGGCCTCGACCACGTTTGCTTGACGCGGGAGGATGAGCGCGTGACTGTACGCGCCTGGTATCGGACCGATCCGAACAGCACGCCCTACATCGAGGCGGACATTCGGTGCGGCCGCCGCATGCGGCTACTGAAATTCGAGAATGTCGGTATTGCATCGGCGCGGGCTGCCGCGCGCGAAGTGGGCAACGCGGAGGTGGTGTTCCCTGTGTTCGCCGATCGCGGCGAGAACAAGTGGACCGACTTCAACGATCTGCATGTCGAGCAGTCTATCAACGATGTGGCCGCACAGCTGGCGCCGGTCGTGCAGCGTCTGCTCGGCGAGCCTGCGCAGCCGGTGCCTGATTCTCCCGCGCCCTCTTTGTCGTTGGCGCCGCCCGGTGAGGAGGCGCAAGACGGAAGCGCCGAGCCGGATGCTTCCTCCGAATCAGCGCCCGATCCAGCCGGTTCCCCGTCCCCCTCCGAAGGCGACGGCCGCCCGGTGATGGCTGGCATCTTCACGCTGGACTGGGCGCTCTCG
The DNA here is from genome assembly GCF_009857435.1 of Duganella rivi. Lineage (GTDB taxonomy): Bacteria > Pseudomonadota > Gammaproteobacteria > Burkholderiales > Burkholderiaceae_D > Rugamonas > Rugamonas rivi. The sequence goes on along the minus strand of NZ_WWCK01000001.1, from coordinate 250,111 downwards.
CACTGCGCCTTGGTGCAGGGTTCCACCGACGTGTGGGATTCCCTGAACAAGCTGCGCATGAAGCGCGCCGCATTCGTGGACATGGTCGGCAAGGACGCTGCAAAGTCCTGGGCGGCACACGGTGCTCGGCGCACCATCAGCCCGCGCGATCTGCCGCGCACGATCCGCGGCGTTGCCGTCGACGATGGGGGGGCGGGGGAGGACCAGATCGTGATGATGCTAGACAGGTACACGCTCCTGTACGGCACAAAGACCGTATGGGACGCCTACAATCGCACGATCCTCGGGTATGACGCGATGACGCTGGCGCGCGGGATTGAACTGTCCTCGCGGTGGCTGAAGCACCCGCTTCGACGCGAGGTCGATCTCGAAAAGCTGGTGTTTGACCCTACTCAGCAGGTTGACCTGAATACGCACATCAACATGTTCCAAGGTTTCCCGCTCACGCCGAAGAAAAACGACGCGCACGTCGATTTGGTGCTACAGCTGCTCTACAACCTGTGCTCGCACGAGAAGAATGCGGACGAGGTGTTCCGCTGGGTGCTGAGCTGGCTGGCCTACCCCCTTCAACACCCGGGTGCCAAGATGCAGACCGCCTTGCTCTTCTTCGGAGAAAAGCAGGGGACAGGTAAGAGCCTGTTCTTCGAGGGCATCATCAAGCCGATCTACGGCGCCGCCGGCGCGACTGGCGGCCAGCACCAATTGGAAGCGACATTCACGACGTGGCGATCGCAGAAGTTGTACGTCGTGTTCGAGGAGATCCTATCGCGGCAAGACAAGTACAGCCATTTTGGCGTCATCAAGCACATGATCACAGGCCGGGACGCCTCGATTACCCAAAAGTTCAAAGACGACCGCACCGAGGCCAACCACCTGAACTGCGTGATGTTGTCGAACGAGTTCCAGGCCGTTCCGATCGAGCCGGAGGACCGCCGGTTCCTCGTTGTCGAGGCGCGCGTGCACCCCGGCGAGGAGTTGCTGGAGAAGATCAAGGCGCTGCTGGATCGGGGCCTGATTGAGGCCTTCTACGCCTTCCTGCTGGAGTATGACGTGGGGACGTTCAACGAACACACCAAGCCGCTGATGACGCCGTCGAAAGAACGCGTCATCAACTTCGGCCGACCCGACTGGGAGGCTTTCTACCTTTCTTGGAAGGCCGGTGATTTGGCGGTTCCCTATTGCTGCTGCTTGTCCGAGGATTTGTACGTCGTCTACTCGCGGTACTGCAATCGGTTCGGCTTCAGGTCGTTGTCGTTGACGAAGTTTTCAGAGCTGATTGCCCAGCGCGTGCCAAAGAGCCGTCAGTGGGTGCATGTAGGGGCAAAGAAGCAGCTGCTGACAGTGTTCCACGTTGAGAACGACAGCACCGACACCTTGAGCAAGCAGTGCCACACGTTCCGCGATCTGGCCGATATCCGGGTGACGAGCTGATGCACGCGCTGAATATAACAAGGTTTAACGCTTCCGCCGCTAAGCGTGATCGACTGAAGCCTAGTATCCATGCGGGCTATACAGGGTTAACAGGGTTTGCATGGACAACGCGCACACGCATGAAGTTTTACAGCATTGAGGCTTTCCGTTCTCACTATTTATCTAATCTCGTGCGCGTGGATCAAACCATGTTAACCCTGTTAACCATGTTAAGCACCAGTAAATATAAGGGTTCATCTATTACAGGGTTGCCCTTTGCGCTTGTAATCGTCAGCAAAGGAGGGTGTTATGGTCGTTGATGTTCGAGGTGCGATCAGTGCGTTGGCTGCAATCAGCACGGCGGGCCAGAAGCAGGTGAATTTTGCTGCTCGTGTGGCGCTTACCAAGACGGCGCAGAAGGCAGCCGCCGCCGAGGTCAAGGAAATGCGGGACGTGTTCCGCAACCCGACGCCGTACACGCTATCGAGCGTGTACGTGAAGCCGGCCACGGCGGCGCACCTCGAAGCAACCGTGATGCTGAAGGACGAGGCCACCAAGGCGGTGCCGGCTGCGAAGTTCCTGCGTGCACAGATCGATGGCGGCCAACGGGTGCAGAAGCGATTTGAGCGCGCGCTGCAAGCCGTTGGCGCCATGCCCACCGGCTACCGTGCTGTGCCGGCCAGCGGCGCACGCATGGATGCCTACGGCAACATGAGCAGCGGCCAGATCGTCCAGATCCTCGCCTTCTTCAGCGCCTTCCCGGAGATGGGCTACAAGGCCAACATGACCGACAAGGGCCGCGCCCGCCTGGCGCGCGGATCGAAGCGGCAGCAGGGCATGTCCTACTTCATCGGCCATCCCGGTGACCGCTTGCCGCTGGGCGTCTACCAGCGCACCAGCTTCGCGCGCGGCACGGCCATCCGCCCGGTGTTGTTGTTCGTGCGGTCGGCGGTTTACCAAGAGCGCTTCGACTTCAAGTACGTGGCCGAGCAGACAGCTGCCAACGAATTCCCTACCGAGTTTGCCAAGGCCTTTATCGAGGCAGAAAGGACGGCGCGATGAAGCGCAAGGACAAGTTAAAACTCGTATGCGCTGCGAGGGAGACCCTGCGGCGCGTCGACGTCGCCATGGCCGCCACGCGCGACGCCATCGTCAATGTGATCGGTCAGGGCGTCGTCACCAAGCAGTACGGCAGCGCCGTTCTAGTGCTGCAGGCGCGTGCTGCCGTTGAGGCGAAGATGCTGAGCGGGGCGGGGCGGCGGCCACGTCGCGGCGCAAAAACGATGCGTCGAAAGAAACATTGTGCTCGGGAATATATTGCATTGGTGAATGATTGATGAAAAGCAAAATTTCCAAAGGTACTCCCGAGCTGCGGCTGTCAGGGGTAGTTCGAACCCTGACTCCGCGCTAGTCATGGGCCAATTCTAAGGGGGTTGTATTGTCAGAATTTGAACTGAACCAGCCAATGACCCAAGCCCAATTCGGTTCGCTGGTCGGCATCAGCCAACAGGCGGTCGGCAACTTGGTGGGGCGCGGCGTGCTGGATACGAGCGTGCCGGGCATCCAGCTGCTGCAGGCTTATTGTTCGCACTTGCGTGAGCAGGCCGCCGGCCGTGCGGCGAATGGCGATCTCGATCTGGCGACAGAGCGGGCAGGCCTTGCGCGCGAGCAGCGCATCCGTGTGGCGTTGCAGAACGCCGTCACGCAGAAGCAGCTGATGCCGGCCGTTCTGATCGAGGAGATTCTGGCAAAGGCTGGCGCCCGCATCGCTGGCATTTTCGACGCAATCCCCGGTGCGGTGCGCCGCCGCGTGCCCGGGCTACCGGCGGAAGAGATCAATGCTATCGGCGCCGAGATCGCGCGCGTGCGCAATATCGCCGCCAGCATGTCGCTCGCGGATATACGCGACGACGACCCTGACGTGACTGTCGATGATGAGCCTGACGAGGAGGGTGAGATTTGAGCGATATGTACGAAGTCCTCAACTGGCATTCGCCAGAGCTGGGCGCTATCTGGTCGCGCGGAGTCGGTTCGTTCGGCGTACCCGAACCGATGACGCTGGAGGAGTGGGCACGTGAGCACTTCTACCTCTCCAAGGAATCCTCCTACGTCGAACAGGAGTGGCGGCCGTGGCCATTCCAGCGTGCGATCATGGCGTGCATCAGTAATGATGACATCCGTTTCATCGACTTCATGAAGTCGGCACGTGTCGGCTATACCAAGATCCTGCTGGCGGCGATTGGCTACTTCGCTGAGCACAAGCGCCGGAACCAGGTGCTGTGGCAGCCGACCGATGGCGACAACGACGAGTTCGTCAAGACGGAGCTCGACACCATGCTGCGCGATGTGAAGGTCATGGCCCGGGCCATGCCGGCGCATCTGGCACGCCACAAGGACAATACGCTGGCGCAGAAGAAGTTTCTCGGTTGCCTGCTTCATACGCGAGGCGGCACGGCAGCGCGGGCTTACCGCCGGATCTCGGTCGATGTGGCATTCCTGGACGAGCTCGATGCATTCCTGCGCGACATCGAAAAGGAAGGGGCGCCGGATAAGCTCGCGGCAAAGCGGGTCGAAGGCGCAACATTCCCGAAGATGGTGACCGGCTCGACACCGAAGCTGTCGGGCTTCTCGCTGATACAAGAGCGCCATGACGCAGCCGATGAGCGGTTCAAGTATGCGATTCCCTGCCCAGGGTGTGGCCAATACCATGCGCTATCGTGGGGCAAGAAGGACGATTCCACGGGCTTCAAATGGGTGACCGGTGACTCCTCCTCGGTTCGCCATCTTTGCCCGAATGCGGAATGCGGGCTGCTGATTACGCAAGCGGAATACCTCGCGGTGGCGGAAGAAGGCCGGTGGCAAAACTCTGATGGCACAATGATGATCGATGCCTCTGGCGTCTTCCGCAATGCCGCCGGTGCCGAGATCGCGCCGCCGCAGCATATCGCCTTCCACGTCTGGACGGCATACAGTCCAGCTGCCACATGGGCGGACTTGGTGGATGAGTTCCTTGAGGCGCACGAAAAGGCATTGTCCGGTGACGTCACCAAGCTCAAGACCTTCCACAACACAACGCTCGGCCTGCCGTGGGCATTGGAGATGGAAAAGACGGATGCTGACCAACTGAAAGATCAAGCCGAGCCGCATATTTTCGGCACGGTGCCGCGCGGCGGCCTGCTGCTTCTGGCGTCTGGCGATACGCAGGACAATCGGATTGAGTACACCGTTCGAGCGTATGGTCGTGGCTGCGAGACTTGGCTCGTCGAGCACAAAATCTTCTACGGCAACCCGGCAGAGGATCAGGTATGGCTCGACGTCGAAGAGTACTTATTCGAAACCGAGTTTGAGCACGCGGCCGGCACGAAGCTGAAGATCCATGCGAACTGCATCGACACCCAAGGCCACCACACGCAAGCGGTGTACAACTTTGTCCACGCGCACACCTCAAGAAAGACGTTCGCAATCCGTGGCCGCTCCGGGCGTGAAAAACACATCAAAGATGGCGTTTCGCTGGTGGATCTCGACTGGCGAGGGAAGAAACTCAAGCGCGGACTCAAGTTGTGGCAGGTGGGCACCAATTTGGCCAAGGATCTGCTATTTGGCCGCATGAGCATCGAGCGTCCGGGCCCCGGTTACATGCATTTCTCAAAGGACGCCACTGATGAGTACTTCAAGCAAATGGCGGGGGAGGCGCGCGTGGAGCGCGCCACGGCGAACGGGCGCGAATCGCGCTGGACGCCGCTGCGCAAGCGCGTGGAGGCTTGGGACTGCGCCACCTACATGATCTGGCTGGAGACGCATCTGGACCTGACAAAGAAGCCGGCCAAGTTCTGGGATGACCTTGAAGCGAAGGTGCAGCCAGCGATGGCCGATCTGTTCGCCAATCCAGCAGCTGCGCCGGTAGTGCCGGCGCCAGTGGCGGTCGCATCGCCACCGAAAGCGGAAGCCCCACCGGCGCAGCCTTCGAATGTGCATCGTGCTCGTAGCAGTTTTGCCTCTGAAGAATGGGCAGATAGGGGATTCAGTTGAACGACGATCAAACTTACGACATCGTCTCGGCCCTGTTGCAGGAGCTGCGGGCCGTGCCAGAACTGGCATTGTGCGATGACATACTCCAGAAATTGGAGCGGAAAATGAGGCTCGACTGGGGCGGTCAAGCAGTCTACGTCAAGAAGGTCTCGGTGAACGTGGTGGAGCGCCGCCGTGCGATCAAGGCGCGATACAACATGACAAACAGGCGCGAGTTGCAGGCCGAGTTTGGCATCAGCCGCGGCCAATTCTACAAAGACCTGCGCGCGGCGGAGCGCCTGCCCGACGAAGCTGGCCCCGCGTCGAGTCTCCAGTTTCCATAGAAAAGAGACTGCGCAGGCGGTACCTTCAGGCGTCAAGCCACAGGAACCGCACTATGTCCCCAACTCCAGCCGAAATGATCGCCAAGTACTTGGCCGCCGAAAGCGCGCTCCTTGAAGGTAAGGAGGCGCGTTTCGGTGATCGCATCCTGCGCATGGAGGATCTGGGTGAGATCCGCAAGGGGCGCCAAGAATGGGAGCAACGCAGCTTGAGCGCGCAAGGCGCCGCCGCCGGGCGGCCGACGTTTGGTGGTCTGGGCGTGTCGCTGGCCAACTTCGCGGGCGAATGATGAGTCGCACGCTGGCGCCGATTCCAATGAACCTGCTCGACCGGGCGATTGCCGCGGTGTTCCCGCGCGCGGGCCTGCGCCGCATGCACGCGCGGTACGTCCTAAGCCAGTACGACGCGGCGAAGCCCTCGCGACTTCGCAAAGGAAAACGTGACCAGCGCTCGCCCGACCTGCAGGTGCAGCAGGGCGCGGTCGCGCTGCGCGACTTGGCGCGGAATCTTGAACAGAACCACGACATTTTCCGTGGTGCGTTACGCACCATGGTCAACAACATCGTCGGCCCCAACGGCATCGGCATCGAGCCGCAGCCTCGCCGCGCTGACGGCACCATCCACGAGGAATATGCCCGCGCGCTGAAGGAGGTTTATCGCGACTGGTGCAAGTGCCCCGAGGTGACGCACAAGCACCACTGGTCGAAGGTGCAGCGCCTCGGCTGTGCCTCGTGGCTGCGCGATGGTGAATTTTTTGCCCAGCGCTTGCGCGGCGCGGTCCCGCTTCTCGACCACGGAACGACACTTCCATACTCCTTGGAGTTGTTCGAAGCGGACCTCGTTCCGTTCGACCACTACGACGAGGCGAACCGGGTTCAGCAGGGTATCGAGCGCAATGCCTGGGGCCGTGCGACCGCCATCTGGTGCTACAAGGAATTCCCTAACGGTATCAGCTTCCTGAAGCGCAACGCTGACCTCAAGCGCATTCCCATGGCCAACGTGCTACATGTCGCTTCGATAGACCGCATCGGCCAAATGCGCGGTGTCTCAATCTTCGCCAGCGTCATCACTCGGCTGGAGGACATCAAAGAGTACGAGGAAAGCGAACGGATCGCCGCGAAAGTGGCTGCGTCCCTAACTGCGTATGTACGCCGCGGCGCGCCGGAGGACTACGACGTCGATCGTTTCGCCGCCAACGCTGCCGCTGACAATAACTCGACTGATATCGCGATGTCGCCGGGCATGGTCATCAAGGACCTCAAGCCCGGTGAGGACATCGGGATGATCGACTCCAATCGCCCGAACCCGAACTTGATCACGTTCCGCAGCGGTCAGCTGCGCGCGGTGGCCGCCGGCATTGGCGCCAGCTACTCCAGCATTTCGCGCGACTACAACGGCACCTATTCCGCGCAGCGCCAAGAACTGGTCGAGCAATGGGTCCACTACGCCGTAGCAGCCGATGACTTCGTTGGCCAGTTCGTGCAGCCGGTGTGGGAAGACATCGTGCAGATCGCGCATCTGTCTGGTGCCGCGCGGATACCCAAGGATGTTGTCCCATCGACGGCGAGCGATGCGCTTTACGTCGGCCAGGCCATGCCTTGGATCGACCCAATGAAAGAAGCATTGGCGTGGACGGCGCTGGTGCAGGCCGGCTTCGCGAGCGAGGTGGAGGTAATGCGCAAGCGCGGTGCCAACCCGCACGACGTGCTTGAACAGATCAACCAGTACCGCACCAAGGTCGGTGAGATGAAGTTGGTGTTCTCGGCCGACTTCGCGAACGTGCGCAAGTTGCCCGCCGCGCCGGCGCGGGAAGAACCGCCTGAAGATTCCGGCAACGATGATGTCAAAGAGGACAAAGAAAATGAGCAAACCGGTACCAGTCGTTCCTAACTCGGCCGCGGGCGTCGCCCATCCCGACGACCCAACCTTGCGGATCCCTCAGGTAGCCCTTGTGGATGCTAGCGGCATCCCCACTTCCGGCGGCTCGCACGTTTACGGCCGAGTCGGTGGGTTGATCGTCACTGATACTTGGACGACGACTGCAGGTACTTTCGTTAAGACCATCAGCCGCGACAATGGCGTGATCACTGGTGTATCGGATTGGGTGAAACAATGATTGACATCGCAGAATTCCTGTCCATGGCGGAAATCGCCCGCCTCAAGCAATCATCGTCGCCTAGCAGGTCGGGTATTGCCCCAGGCTCACCGGAGACGTTTCTCTTGGTGGAGGGAGACTCCATTGCTATCAAGGCCGCTGCGGCCTCAACAGGTGTCGCGCAGCAATATAGCAGTGACGGTAGCCTAGTGAAGACTGTGCCCATCGCTGCTGATCAGAAAGTGGTCATGGGTCCACTGTCCGGCATTAATGTGATTGTCGTTAACTGCACCGCTGGCAGTCTCGATGCGACGGTGGGGAGTGCGGTGCTTGGCAGCGTTCAAGCCGCAGCCTTGAGTCCATTGGAAAAGATTAATGCACTTAATCTCACGCCATTCAGTTTCAACTATTATTCCATTCTGTCGGACCAATACTACAACCTAGCTGGCGGCAACTCGTCGCGCGCGTTCAACCTGCAATACATCAAGGACTGTGGAGGGAAACTGGTCCGTGTTGGCCTTACTGGCTTTAGCGGCGCGGACTACACAAGTTTCATCCATAATACCGCGACCTTGCCTGATACTGTAACGGACGCTAATCTGCGGCCGACCTTCAAGGCTGCGTGCGATACCTACATGGATGCGCTTGCTGCTTACGGCTTGATTGGGATGCACTGTATTCTGTTCGGCCAAGCCACCATCCCTGGTCTTTTCGGGGAAACCAAGCCAGTTGCATATGGCAGCACCACGTCGAAGACGGCCATCTATGCGCAATCGTTAATGACGTGGTTCGTGTCCCGCTACCGCGATCACCCTGCGATCGGCATGATGTCGATCGGGAACGAGTACACCACGGATAACGCGGGCCTCACCGACCCGACCCCGGCGCAGTTGGGCGCATGGTTCAAATCGGTTGCCGATGCCGCACGCGCAGCCAAGCCAGGCATCATGGTGACGGCCAACATTACCGCGCCAGTGATTGTGCTCAACCGCACCAAGGAAACCGTTGAACAGTCCGTAGCACGCTACCGAGTACTGTTCGCTGGCCTCGATGCGTACTGCCTGCACATGTACGGCTACTACGCTTTCACTGGGTTGCAGAACTTGGAGGTTGGTACTCTCCCTATCGCTGTCTACAACTCGTTTGGTTACGAGGGCGTGGAACCGATGATGCAGGCGTACGCCGATATGGCTCGGGCAGACCGCAAGCCGCTTATCATCGGCGAATGGGGAGTGAGCATCGATAACGAATACGATGCAGATACCGCATCCCAGTTCTACAGCACGCGGAAAAAGTGGCGTCTCGCCAAGGCGGTCGTGCCGTATGCTCATACGTCACTGATGTGGAACGTCCAGTTGACCAGCATCGCCGCTGCATCCGGCCAGAGCGTATGGGCCATCGACCCGCAGGCCGCGACTTCCCGTGCCGCAGACATCATGGCTATTGCCAAGGCTTTCAACTATGCCCAACTGCCACAGCGCAACGTCGGCGGCGCCATGGCGTCGCGCCGAAACGCGATGCGACCCGCCTGTGCAATGCGCAACCTTGGTAATCGCGGCGGTGGTATCAACATTCGGTTCACCAGCACGGCAGCGCACCAGTCCAGCACCGGCTATGCATTGATGTTCTGGTTTAAGCTGACCGGCACGCTGAATAACGCCGAGGTCATGATGGACTTCCGAAACGCGGCGGCTTCGGCTGGCTTCGCCATTCTTGCCCGATTGGTTGCTAATAATAAATCGTTCTATTCCGATGGCCGTTACTTCAACGGTACAGCGGGCGTAACATCCGGCAACACCAACGACAGGCTCCCTGACTTTGAATTGGGAGAATGGCACCACGTCGCCTACAAATTCAAACTCTACAATTCCAACGGCACCCGCACCGGCGTCACCGAGATATGGCTCGACAGCGTGTACTGGGAAACTGTGGGCGGGGCGATCCCGGCCCACACAACAGCGCAGGTTCCCGGTGATGTTCCTGACTCGATCCCCGTCGGGACGACGATCTATGCTATGTGTAATGCTTCAAACGGCGTCCCGTTTAGTGCGCAGGACATTGTTCTGCTCCCATCCATCGTGGACGACCAGGAAATTTGGGACCACATGGCTGGAGCGGTAAACCGTCGTTCGATGCTGCACATCCGGGCGTTCCCCGATGGCACGATTGCTGACATTTCCGCAAACGCGGTAGCGTTAACCATCAGCGGCATCGGTGTGGCAGTTGAAAGGTAGCGGGCGCGTCAACCGGAGCGCGCGCCGCTATCGTTCCAACGGCAACTCGCGCAGCTGGGCGCTTCCGGCGCGCGATGGCGGTGGTTAGGCACAGGCCGGCCAACAGCATGGCGTAGGTCGAGGGCTCCGGCACGGGCGAAAGATTACGCAGGACAGCCACCTCGGCAACTAGTTCGATCTGACCGACGCCGGAGTCGATAGCATATCGCAGTGAGTGAGTGGCAAATTTATTAAGGTTCAAGTCCAATGGGAGAGATGGGCTATTTAGGGAGCTGCCGGTTGGATCGCTGAAGAGGAAGGTGGCTCGTTCGGCATCGCTCTGGTAGGGAGTGAAAGTGAACGACAAGGAGTCGGCGCTTGAGGGAGCTCCGCCATTCACGACCCGGAACTGGCTCGACTGTGGCGCCAAGTAATCACCGAACGCTAAGCCACTTGTAGACGAGAACTCCGAATAGCCCAAGTCTTTATAGATTAAATCGATATCAGGAGTTACCGTCATCCAAACGGGTGCGACGGTACTGAATGAGAATGTTCCTTTGATGCTATCGCCGAGGCGAAGTTCTTTCCCTTTGATTGTGATGACATCTTCTGTTATTGGCTTACCATCGACCAGGATCGTTGAGACAGCTGCCGTAAAGCCGAATTTCGCGTAGTCGGCAGCCTGTGCCGAGCACATCAGTCCTGCAAGCAGGGCTGCGTGCAAAAACTTATATAGTTTCATAAAGATTCCGATTCAAATTGTTTTCCGAGAATGAGATCCATTTTGGTGCAAAAAAGACATCTATTAATGTACCGCAATACGGCGCAAAGGTAGTGATGATCGTACTTTTCCGTATTTATATTGCAACATTTTATGAACTGAACTTATTGCCAAAACATGTACCGTTATGCTTATTGACGAGAAGCTTCGGTAATGTGGCGGTGGCCAGCGGCTCCGTCCGACACGCGATGATCCAGCCGTGACATTGGCGATAGCAGTCTCGGTTTTACGTAGAAATGAGACTGGCCAAACGCGAAACTGTGCGAACTGAACAAGGAACGCACATGTCCGCACCTACGCAAAACCAAGACAATCAGCAGAAGTGGTACACCATCCGCGCCCACGCGCGGCCAGCCGCTGCAGGTGCGGTCGCCGCGTCGTCGGCCGAGATCCTGATCTACGGCGACATCGGCGAAAGCTGGTACGGCGACACGATCGCCGCTAAGGACTTCGTTCGCGAGATCGCGGCGTTGGATGTCACCGAAATGACCGTGCGCATCAACAGCTTTGGCGGCTCGGTAGCCGATGGCATCGCAATCTTCAACGCCATCAAGCGCCACCCGGCTACCGTCACCACGATCGTCGATGCCGTTGCCGCGTCAATTGCCAGCCTGATTGCGATGGCTGGCGACGAGATCCAGATGGCCGAGAACGCGCTGCTGATGATCCACGCCCCCTGGTTGGACTGGGTCTCCGGCAATGCGAACCAGATGCGCGACTATGCCGAGATGCTCGACACGTACTCGGACGCGATGGCCACGAGCTACGCCGTCCGTTCCGGCGACAAGGCCGGCGCGCTGGCCTTGCTCAAGGACGGCAAGGATCACTGGTACACCGCCGCAGAAGCGGAAGCAGCGCAGCTGATCGACACAATCGTGTCAGCAGTCCCCATTGCCGCCTCGGCACACCTCCATGCTACGGCGCGTGCGCGCTACAAATCTTTCCCCACACAAGAAACAACCGCGGCGGCAATTCTGGCGCCAGTCATCACCACCAAGGAGAACGTTACCATGAATCAAACCGCGCCAGCAGCACAGACCGCAGCGCCTGTTATTGCAGTAACCACGCCGGCTGATGTCCAGGCTGCGGCCGCTGCGGCCGCCAACGCCGCGCTCGCAGCGGACAAGATCCGTCGCGCCGATATCTCGGCGGCGTTCGCCAAGTTCTCCAACGTTGAAGGCGCGAACGCGCTGATGCTCGCATGCCAGGATGACCAAGAGTGCACGGTCGAGAAGGCGAACGCAAAACTGCTCGCTCACCTCGGCAAAGATTCGACGCCGGCGGCAGTGACCCGCATCATTACGATGGAAGATTCGCGCGACAAGTTCCGCGCCGGTGCGGCAGCAGCGTTGATGGCAAAGGCCGGCCTCGGCAACGACGACACTGCTAACGGCTTCCGTAGCTTTAACCTGATGGATCTGGCCCGCGAATCGCTGGCGCATCTCGGTGTGAGCGCGCGAGGCATGGATAAGATGGCGCTGGTGGCTGCTGCATTCACGCACACTGGTAGCGATTTCCCGTTGCTGCTGCAGAACGTCGCCAACAAGGCGATGCTCAAGGGCTACGAGGAAGCTGACGAAACCTTCCAAAAGTGGACTTCGAAAGGCACGCTGGGCGACTTCAAGCCTGGCAAGCGCGTTGACCTGAACTCGTTCCCTACGCTGTCCAAGGTGCAGGATGGTGCGGAATACACCTACGCTACCGTCGGCGAGCGCGGCGAGACGGTGCAACTGGCCACCTACGGCAAGTTGTTCTCAATCACTCGCCAGACCGTCATTAACGACGATCTCGATGCCTTCTCCAAAATCCCGCGCCGGATGGGCCGTGCGGCCATCCGCACGATCGGCGACCTGGTGTACGGCATCTTGACCAGCAACCCGACCATGCGCGACAACGTTCAGCTGTTCCACGCAAACCACAAGAACCTGATGACCGGTTCCGGCATCAGCACCCTGTCGGTGGATCAAATGCGCGTGGCGATGGGTAAACAGACGGACGGCAACGCTGTGCTGAACATCCGCCTGGCGCAGCTGTTGGTGCCACTGGCGCTGGAAGGTACCGCCAGTGTCGTACGCGATAGCGAGTACGAGGTCGGTGCGGCAACCAAGAACAACACCACGCCTAACTTCGTGCGCGGCACCTTCGAAGTGATCTCCGATGCTCGCCTCGACGCTGCGTCGGCGACCGCCTGGTACGGCACGGCTAACGCGAACATCACCGACACCGTGGAGGTTAGCTACCTCGATGGCGTCGAAACGCCGACGCTGGAGCAAAAGGATGGCTGGACTATCGACGGCGTCGAGTTCAAGGTGCGCCACGATGCAGGCGTTGCGCCGCTCGACTTCCGCACCATGCAATCCAATCCTGGCGCGTAAGCACCGATCACCGATCCAGGCCACGGGAGTGGCCGACAACCCTCAAGGAGCCACTCATGGCGAAGAACTACGTTCAAGACGGTGAAGTGCTGAGCTTCACCGCGATCACTGCGGTGTCGTCTGGCGCCGTCGTGGTGATCGGTAAGCGCATCGGTATCGCTCTGGGCGATATCGCTGTGGGCCAATCCGGCCCCGTTCAAGTCACTGATGTCTGGCAGTTGCCAAAGCTGACGACCGATGTCGTCGCTCAAGGCGATCTGCTGTACTGGGACGCCGGCAACAACCGACTCACTACCACTGTTGGTAGCAACATCTTGGCCGGCTACGCCGCTTACGCGGCTGGTAATGGCGCGGGAACCGTCAACATCAAGATCAACGCCTGACCATGTTCGAGCTTGTCGAAGCGCGTATCAACAGCGCCGCCATGAAAAAGCTGTCGAACGCGACAGCCTTAATCAATGGCGAGGGCGTGCGCGTGATCTTCGACGCCGAATACAAAGTCGGGATGGTGGGCGTTGTCGGTATCGGCGCTTCTGAACCGCAGATGGTGATTGCGAACGAAGATGTTCCGCTCGATTTCATTGGGATGGAACTCTCCATCAATGGCGCGATCTGGTCTGTAGTTGACCGCCACCCCGACGGCCAGGCTCTCGCTGGCCTGAGTGTGGTAGTGCTGGAGAAGCGATGACCACCTCCCATCGGTTGGTGCTGAAAGCGGTTGTATCCACCCTGATCGCCGCGGGCGTCGCGGCGGGCAGGGTCTACAGCTCGCGGACACGCGCGATCAACTCGGAGACGCCGCACGCAGTGATTGTCCGCCTTGGTCGCAGTGCCAGCATGCTCGCGCATGTGAAAGGCGGCCCAACTACCTGGAAGACGCTGGTGCAGATCGAGTCGTACGGCCGCATGACTGGTGGTGAGCCTGACGAGGCGTCCGATGAAATTGTCGAGCAGGTCTTCGCGGCGCTGGCCGAGAACCCCTCTTTAGGAGGTAAGGCCATCGAGGTTGCCCCACTGGACGGCGACACACTGTCATGGGATCTGGACGAGCTAGACACCGCGCTCGGCTGCACTACCGCTAAATTTATTGTTGAACATCGTACTAAGGGAAGGACGTTAGAGCATGTCTAAGTCGAACGATTCGAAATCTGGTGTCGGTAAGAGCGCCGACACCGGCGCGCTGAGCAGCGACCAAGACCAAGCTAGCTTGGAAACTCGTCCACTGGACGAGCAAGTCGTCGAGCAACCGGAGCATGGTGGCAGCTTTGTCCGTTGCCCCAAGTCCGGCGCGCTGACCCGTGTCGAAACTGAACCGGCGCAAGACGCCAAATAACCGGGAGTACGCTATGAGCCGCAATACTCGCAATACCGTTATCCTGGCAAAGTTGGAGACCACTTACGGCCAAGATTCTATCCCGATTGGTGCCGCAAATGCTTTGCTCGTCAGCAATGTGTCGATCAATGTGCTTAACGCGCAAAATCAGGCTCGCGACATCATCCGCAAGTATTTGGGCAACTCCGAGGAGCTGATCGGCACGCGCTATAAGGAAGCCAGCTTCGACATCGAAGTCGTTGGTTCCGGCACTCCCGGTACCGCGCCTCCGCTGGGGCCGCTCCTGCGCGCCTGTGGTTTCGCTGAAGTTATCACGGCTGGGACTCGTGTGGACTATACGCCGATCTCTGGCAACTTCGAGTCGCTGACTATCTACTGGTACGACGACGGCGTGCTGCACAAGTTGGTCGGCGCGCGCGGCAGCGCTTCGCTGGATATGACGCAGGGCGGGATTCCGAAGCTGAAATTCAAGTTCGTCGCCAAGGACGGCGGCGATATCGAAGATCCGCTGCCGGCCACGACGCTCACCGCATGGCGCGTGCCACAAACCGTGATAGACGCGAACTCCGGTGATCTTACTTTTGGCTGCACTCACGCCTCCACCGGCGCACCCGCGCTCACCTCCGGCAGTACGTACCCGAGCCAAGGCATCACTGTCGATTTCGGCATCCAAACTCCATTCAATGCACTGCTTGGCGGTGAATCGGTTCCCATTACCGATCGCAAAATGACGGGCTCGGTGAAGCTCGATCTTACGGCCGCGCAGGAGGTCGCCTTCCTCGCCGATGTCAAGTCGACTGCTCTGACGAGTGTGGGTCTGCAACACGGGACGGTCGTTGGCGACATGGTGATGCTGTTCCTGGCATCGGTTCAGCGCCTGGAGCCAACTAAGGACGAGTTGAACGGTCAGCGGTTGATTGGTTTCAAGCTGAACGTCAACCCTAAAGCCGGCAATGACGAATTGCGCCTGGTCTTCTACTAATCGAGTACGTTCAACGAAGGGAATTTAGAAAATGAGCAAAAAGAAATACAAGGTGATGGTGAGTGACACCGTGATTGTTCCCGTTGAAGGGAATTTGAAGGACGAGCACGGCAACACCGTTGCCTTCAAGTTCAAGCTCACCTGCGACCGATTGAGTGCTGATGATCTGAAGACAAAGATGTCCTCTCAAAGCTCTATCAAGGACATTCTGCGCGAAATCGTTAAGGGCTGGGAAGGTCAGCGCTTGGTTTTGGAAGAGGACGATACGCCGGCGCCGTTCTGCCCTGACTCATTCGATCAGCTGATCGACATCGCTGGCTTGGCATTGCTGTGTTTCAACACTTTTGTGAAAGAAAATGGCGCCGTAGAAAAAAACTAAGAAGCCTCGCCCGCCTATCTGCGCTTGGTCAGATTTGTTCGGAGCAAGAAGAGGAAGCTCAGGCCACAGCGGTGGACACCTCCGCCGCCTTTTGGGGCTTGGTGCCGGTTTATGAGAAAAGGCGGTTCGACCCGCCCGTGGTCTATCTCTGGCCGGAGAACCTCGATGCGTGGAACTTCTACGCGAAGATCCGGCGACAGTGGAATGTAACTGCGATGGGCGAGGCGATCGGGCTTCGGGCTGAGGGTGTCGAGGCTGTTATGCGAATTTGCGGCGTGAGACGCCAAGATCGCGCCGCCTTGCTGGCGAAGATTCAAACGATGGAGGATGCGATGTTGGATGCATGGAGTGAAAATCGAGATGGCTGAAACTCGCGTCCTCATTACTGCCGAAGCCACTCAAGCCATTGCTGAGTACCATCGTCTTCGCACAGAGGCGACTGGTGCGCTTAACAGTATGGCAGGCGGCGGCGATCAGCTCCGGCGGCTTGGTGTGTCGGCAGCTCAGACCGCTGCCGCTTTGCGCCAAGTGCCGGCGCAGTTCACCGACATCGTGGTGAGCCTACAAGCAGGCCAGAACCCACTCACTGTTTTACTTCAGCAGGGCGGCCAACTGCGCGATATGTTCGGCAGCACCGGCGCTGCAGCCCGCGCGCTTGGCGGCTACGCTTTGGGGCTAATCAACCCGTATACCGTTTTGGCAGCCGCCGCCGCCGCTGTCGGATATGCGTACTATCAGGGCAGCAAGGAGGCGGCCGCGTTCAATCGTGCCATTGTGATGTCTGGCAATGCTGCCGGCGTGACGAAAGACCAGCTCGCCAGCATGGCCCGCGAGATTGGCAGTGGCGACGCGACTCAAAAGCAGGCGGCAGCTGCCATTGCCGCGCTGACCGAAACCGGCCGAGTGGGGCGGGAAAATCTGAAAGCCTTCGCGACCACGGCCGTCAACGCTGAAAAAAGCGTTGGTATAGCCCTCACTTCCACCGTGAAGGATTTCGAGGATCTTGGAAAGTCGCCCGTCCAGGCGACGCTACGCCTGAACGAGCGTTACAACTTTCTCACCGCAGCGGTGTACGAACAGATTGTAGCCCTCGAACGCAAAGGCGATGTAGACGCTGCTGGTGATCTCGCGCAGAAAGCATACGCGGCGGCGCTGGATCAGCGCACCGCCGGCATTAAGGCTAATCTGGGCACGCTGGAATCGGCGTGGGAATGGGTCGGTCTGAAAGCCAGCAAGGCTTGGGACTTCATGCTTAACGTTGGGCGTGAGGACACACTCGACGATAAGATCAATGATGTAAAAAGCAAACTCCAGAAAATCAAGCTGGAGCAGATGACGTTTGTGGGCAGCTCCGCCGAAAACCGTGCCGACTCCAACAAGCGTAAAGCGATCTTGCAGGCCGAGCTAAGCGGACTTGAAGATCGGAAGAAAAAGGAAGGGGAGGTCGCCGCCAGTAAGAAGGCGGCGAACGATCTTGAGCAGGCCAAGATCAAATGGATGCAAGATGGCGAGAAGTATCTTCCGCGTCAGCTGCAATTGGAAAACGCAATCGCCAAAGCCCGTGCTGAAGGTGCTGCCGCTCATGCTTCCGACGAGGCGATTTCGAAACGCATCGCCCAGATCACCCAAAGCTATGGTGATATCGCAAACGATGCCATCGACTCTCAGATTGAGGCGATCAAGCGCCGAGGCGCTACCGAAGACGCGGTAATTCGCCGGTCGGTTGATTTGCTGACGTCCAAGAATCGATCAGGATTGGTTCTTGAAGAGGACTACATCCGCGCGGTCGCACAACTCGACAATGCCGCATTTGAGAAGGAGAAGTCCCGCCTGGCCGAAGAACTCGCGCTTACCGCGAAAAAACAAAATAGTCAGAAGGATCAGGCTGCGCTGCGTGGCCAGATTGCCCAGTTGTCCGCTCAGCAGGCTACCCGTGCGCTTCAAGAACAAAACGAGCTAGAAGAGCTTGAGGTTCGTCGAAGCCGTGCGGCTGCGGAAAACTACGCTAACGCCGTTGAAAAGCAGCAAGCCGTAAATCGATCGCTCGCAGATCAGATCATTGTTCAGCGTGACGCTAATGCCGAGATTGGTCTAACTAAGGCCGGTCAGATGGAACTGACCATCGCCCGCCTCGAGGATCGTGCAGCACTGGCCGAACAGAACGCCGAGATCGCTGACGGCTTGGATTTTAGCGGTAAGCTTTCCGAAGAATACCGGCGTCAGGCGCAGCAGTTGCGGGATCTTGCCACTGCGAAGCGAGCCGGCGCAGTCAAGCAGGAGGCATCGGATAAATTCAGCGCAAAAGATTTGGAGGACTACCTCGACCCTATGAAAGCGAAGTCCTTCGGTGACGCGTTGAAGGACGCCTTCGGCGGCGCCGGCGATGCGTTAACGAAGCTGCGCGCTTCCTTGCAGGACTATGGGATCGCCCAAACCACGGTAGAGCGCGCGCGCGCTGCGGCGGCGGTGGCTTACGCCAACGATTCAAAAAAGCTGTCAGCCGCAAATATCGCGATCACCCAAAAGGAGACGCAGGTGCGTATGGGGGCGTATGGTGACATCGCGGGCGCCGCCTCAGAATTCTTCGGCGAGCAGAGCAAGGGCTATAAGGTGTTGCAAGGCGTATCCCAGGCCTTCCACCTGGCTCAGTTGGCGATGAATCTGGCTTCGATCGGCCCGGCAATTGCAGCAGGTGCGGCCCAAATGTTCGCTCAGTCAGGCTTCGGCGGTTTTGCTGGCGTTGCCGCAATGATCGGCGTGATGGCGGCGCTCGGTGCATCCACCGGCGGCGGAGGTGGCAGCGGCGGGATGAGCGCTGCTGACATGCAGAAGACGCAGGGGACAGGTTCCGTCTTCGGTGACAGCTCGGCGAAATCGGACTCGATCCGCCATTCCATTGAGCTGCTTACCCAAAACTCCAATGATATGCTGCCGATCAATCAGGGCATGCTGACCGCGCTGAAGAACATTGAATCATCGATGGTGGGCTTGACTAATCTGGTGGTGCGTACCACGGGCCTTACTGATGGCGCAAATATGGGCATTCAGACGGGAACGATTGCAACCGGCGGGCCAACAGCGCTGGCTGGCAGCGCAGGGCTTGGCGCTATTGCAGGGGGGCTGCTCGCGGGGCCACTTGGCGCTGCCATCGGCGGTGCAATCGGTGGCGCCGTTTCCAAACTGTGGGGGAAGACGACCCAAAAGATCGTCGACTCGGGATTGCAGTACGGTGGAAGTGTACGCAGCCTGCAGGCGGGACAAGGCTTCGAGCAGTACGCCAGTATAGATACAACCAAGTCCAGTTGGTTCGGACTGTCGAAGAGCACGAGTAACCGCATTGAGACGCAAGGCTTGAACGATGAGTTGTCGAAGCAGTTCGGCCTGATTTTTACGAACTTGGACAAGTCTCTCCAAGCGGCATCCGAAGCGATGGGCGGCTCAGCGGCCGACATTATCAAGGTGTTGGACAATTTGACACTGGAAAGCACCAAGGTTTCCTTGAAGGGGCTGACCGGTACGGAGTTGACCGATGCGCTTAACTCCGTCATCTCGAAATCGATGGATGAGATCGCGGCAGCTGCGTTTCCCGAACTGGATAAATTCCGGCAGGTAGGTGAGGGCTACGCTGAAACGGTGATGCGTATCGCTGGTGATTACGCCAAGTTGGACGCTATTCTCGCCGCCACTGGCAGTACTTTCGGAGCTACCGGTATCGCCAGTGTTTCGGCGCGCGAGCGCCTGATTGAGCTGGCTGGTGGCATTGATGAACTGGCCAGCCAGTCCGACAATTTCGCGAAAGATTTCCTGAGTAAGGCCGAGCAACTGGCGCCGGTGCAGAAGTACGTCACCGATCAACTAGCCAAAATGGGCCTGCAAAGCTTGGACACGCGTGAAAAATTCAAGGACTACGTGCTGGGCCTTGCGAGTTCTGGTGCGCTCTTGACCGACGCTGGCGCGCAGCAGTATGCAACATTGCTCGGGTTGGCTAAAGCCTTCGCAGAGACGCACGCGGCGACGGAGGATCTGACCAAGACTGAGCAGGAAATCGCTGATGAGCGCAAGACCTTGCGCAACCAGCTAGACGAGTTGACTATGTCTTCGGCCCAACTGCTGGCGAAGGAGCGCGACGCGCTCGATGAGAGCAACCGGGCTTTGTTTGATCAGGTGCAGGCCGCCAAGGCTTCGGCCGATGCGCATGCTAAAGCTGCCGAGGCGATCAAGGCAGCGCAAGAGTCCTCCGCCGCGGCTACGCTGAGCCTAGGGAACGCACTGGCTGATAGCATTAAAAAGGCTACTGAAGCGGCTGCGGCGCTCCGTAAATTCAACGACGAGCTAAGTATTGGCGACCTGTCGCCACTCTCCAGCCAGGCGAAGTACGAACTTTCGAAAGATGCTCTCTTGCGGGCCGATAGCGACAACATTCAGTCTGCTGCAAATAAGTTTTTGGAGGCCTCGAAGGCGCGTGGCGCTGGATCTCTATCCTACGCCACCGATTTCGCTTTCGTGAAGAGCTTGATTGAAAAAATGGCAGGGAGCAAGTCTGACTTTGCGACATCAGCGGCTTCGTTCTGGCAGACGGCATTGAAAAACGGCGCCATCGGTGCGCACGAAAATGGCGGAGTTGCCTCCGGCCTGTCCCTTGTTGGCGAACGCGGGCCTGAATTGGCAAACTTCGCCCAGCCCGCCCGTATCTACACCGCTTCTCAGACGCGCGCGATTCTGAATGCCGACTCGAGCGGTGGACTCACAGAAGCGACCGCCCAGCGGTTGATCTACGCGCTGGAGGTGGTGGCGACCAACACCGGCAACTCGGCGACCGCCTCGAAGAAGGCGGCCGATATCCTTCAACGTGTCACCCGTGATGGTGATGCTTTGGTGACGACAAGCGAATGAACGTTATTCCTCCAATCTCGATTACCGACGCGATCCTTACAAGTAGCCCTGTGCCGGAAGGCGTGCCTACTGCATACGCGACCGGGACAACCTACGCGGCTGGCGCTTTGGTTTCCGTTACCGGCGCCAACGGAGCATTCGATTGCTTTGCATCGAAGAAGGGCGGAAACGTCGGAAATGCGCCGGCAAGTTCGCCTGCGTGGTGGGTCTTTGCCGGCACAACCTATAACGTGTATGCAGCTGGAGCTACGTACGCGTTGGGATGGCGAGTAATCGATCCGGCTTCACACCAGGTCTACCAATCACTTATGTCCGGCAACGTAGGAAATCCTCTGTCTGACGGCGAGAAGTGGTTCCTGGTTGGCGCCACCAATCGGTGGGCTATGTTCGATCTGTTGCGCAATACGCGCACAATCTTTGGGGGCACGCTGTCGGTTGTGCTGACTCCGGTCAAGCGTGTCAGCGCCATTGCGCTGCTGGGGCTCGCGGCAACTTCGGTGGCGGTCACCGTCGAGGTTGCTGGTGTGGTCGCTTACTCGAAGACAGTGAACCTCATTAGGCGCGATGTCCGCAAATGGAGCGAGTATTTGCGCCGTGGCTTCCGCACTAAAGAAAGCCTTGCTTTATTCGACCTGCCGCCATACTCCAATGCGACGATTACGGTCGCGATCTCCAACGCGTTCGGCAATACTGAGTGTGGTTCTTGCGTGGTTGGAATGGCCGAGTATCTGGGCGGCGTTCGTTATAGCGCTGAGTCCGACGTCTTGAATTTCTCGAAAGTGAAGCGCGACGACGACGGCAATAGTGAATTGCAGCCGAAGCCGAATATTCCCAAGGCAAATCTCATTGTTGAAACTGATAAGTCGCTCATCGAGCGCCTACGCCAGATTCGTAGGGATCTGGATGCGAAGCCAGTCGTATGGTCTGGGCTGGATGATAGCGACCACGAGTACTTCGAAGCTTTGTTAATCCTTGGGATTTACAAACGCTTCGCCATCAATTTGGAAAAAACAATCACCGTAACCACTCTTGAGCTTGAGGAAGTCTAGCCCATGATACTCGATGCACCCGTACAACCTACGCCGGCGGATCAACTTCCGCCTGGCCCAAGCACAAGCGATCCGGTCAACTTTGATCCGATGGCTGATGCTTGGACAGCGGCGCAAGCGCCATTTGGCAACCAGATGAACGCCCTGGGCCTGAATACCTACCAGAACGCTCTGCGAGCTTATCTTAGCGCGCTAGCGGCCGCTGCGTCGGCCACCGATGCAAATTCCGCAGCGATCGCGGCCGCGTCGGCAAGCGCATCGGTGAAGTGGGTGAGCGGCGCCGTTTATGGTGATGGTGATGTCGTTTGGGCTCCGGCCAACCATCTCCCATATCGACGCATTGGCGCTGGCTCGGGTGCTGTCGACCCTTCTCTAGATCCTACACATTGGGCAATTCAAGTTTTTTCTCTCGGACTGGGTGGCCAGCTGCTGACCGCTAGCGCGGCGCTCACTGCGACGTCGCCGGCGGCGATCACCGTCACGCCGGCTTCAGCTGGTTACTTCTTGATTCTCCCTGACGCGACCACTTGTCAGAAGGGTATAGCGATGTTCGCGGTGTACAACGCAGGCGACGTCGACTACGGCATCAGGGACAATTCGGGCAATAAACTCGGTTGGGTGCGCGCTCGTTCGACAGCGATGATCGGTTTGTCCGACAATACGACTATCGCCGGCATGTGGGGCATGTCGGGTATTCAGAAGGTCGGTGTAACGGCCATTCTGGAGACGGCAGCTATCAGTACGGCCAGCGCCGCCTTCCTCCAGCGCGTGCAGATTGATACGAACCGCACCTTTTTCTTGTTCGGCTCGCTGTATGGCGTTGTCTTTGATTCATCGACAAATAGCTGGGGCGCGCCCGCGTTGATCCGCAGCGGCGCGTTCACCCTGCGTAGCGCAATCCTTTCGGCTGCGAATCAGCTGCTGGTTGTTAGTGCAGTAGGCGGCACCCTGCAAGCTGTCACAGTTTCGGTCACGGGCGTGAGCCTTAACGTCAATTCGGGAAGCGCGGCAACTAGATCAATCAGTAGCACGGTCTCTGATTCGGTGCCACTGCTCGCAGTTGGCGCGTCGTTTGTGCTGTCCTATCTCTACTCGCAAAACGCCGCTCTAACTGCGCTGACTGTGAGCGGGACAACCCCGACGATCGGAACTGAGAACTTGATTAACTCAGGAGCCGCTGGGGCGGCGGCCAAATTATTCGCTGCGGGGAACGTTGTGCGCGCCCTGTATTACGATGGTGGCCCTAAATTCCTCACGTGTGTCCCCTACACGGTTTCGGGTGCGTCATTTGCAATTGGAACTGCCGCAACGACGACTCCGAATACGTCATTGGCTAATAGTTTCCGCGCGGCCGTAAACGGCAATGGAAACATTGTGGCGTCCACTGTTACCAACGCAGGCCTGATCTTGGCAATCTTTAAATTATCGGGGGCGACCGAGACTTGCTCAAGTGTTCTAGTAGCCAGCCTGACCGGCAATCAATCCTTGGCGTCCGGCGATTTTTTGCAAGTCAATTCAAACAAGACGGCGTTTATATACGCCCTGAGCGGAACCTCCAAAGTGCAGATCGATCTCTTGACGGATACCGCAGGTACGGCGTCTGCTGGTGCTTCTTTAACCTACATCGCCACCAACACGGTCAATCAAGACTCAGTTGCTCTACTCAGTTCGTCCAGCGTCGCGTGCTTTGCGTTCTCGGACAGCGTCGCGGCGTATCTGCTGTCCATCGATTGCGCCGGCGCGGCACCGGTGCTGGTCGGCAGTAAGGGGTTCAGGAAGTCAATCAGCTTGCCGGCCTCCAGCGACCAGTATGGAAATCGGAGCTACACCCTGTTGCAGGCTGGTGGCAAAGCGTATAGCGCGGCCGGCCCGGGTACTTCTTCCGGCGATGGTGTGTTTTCCTCGGCCGGTGTGCATGCCATTTCGGCTATGGCCGCAGCCTTCAGTGCGGGTACGTATGGAGCAGCGGCGAATGAGTCCTGGGGGCTTGAAACTCTTGGGCCGTTCGGCGCCACGATCAAGCGACTGGAGGCCTGCGCATGAGCACGATCATCGTTTCGGAAGCGGGGACGTTCGGCCCCTTTATGTCTATCCAGACACTGGAGGATCGCCTTCACGCTGACGGCGTCGACTTCCAGTTCGATGTGATCGGTTCGTACACGATCACTTATCCGTCGGCGCCGGTGGCGGCCGACGATCCGCCTGTTTTAGTCGATCCTGAGGTGCCCATCGATGAGCCAACTGAGTAGTCGATTTGTGTTCACGTATTTATTTGCCGATTCCAAACAGTGAAAGGGCTCTCATGCCAGAAGAAGACCGCAAGCTGACCGACTCTGATGTGGAGGCGATAGTTCAGCTGTTGGACAAGAAAGTGACTGAACGCTTCTATAGCGATCTGGGCCGAGGCGTCTGGGCCATGCTCTGGAAGGCCATCATCGTAACCATCGTAGGTATCGCCGCCTACGGTTCTGTGAAAGGTATGAAATGAGCATCTGGACTTACATCACCCGCCACCGCGCGGTATTTCTGTTCGTTGGCACGCTGCTGGCCGCGCTCGGCTCCTTGGCTTCGGATCCTGACAGCGGCTGGGCTACTGCCTTGGGCGGACTGGCCATGCTGCAAGGAATCTGGGCCGTTGCCGCTTCGCACATGATCCGCAAGAAGTTGCTGGACTATCCGGCAGCCGATATGAGCAAGTTGTTCGAGACCGCCGGCAAGGAGTCGACTGGCGCCGGCCTCGCGCTGATCGCGATCGCCATCGTGCTGGTCGGCCTGCTGTTGGTGTTCTCGCCGCGCGCACACGCGGCCGATCAACTGCCGGCCGGCGCCGTGAAGTACATGCCACTACTAAAATCCGAGCAGCAGCGCCTGTGGCCGGATCACCCGCGTCCAGTCCTACTGGCCAGTTTGGTCGAGCAGGAGTCGTGCATCTCGCTGCGCTCGCGCGGCTGCTGGAATCCGGGCGCGAAGTTGAAGACCGAGAGGGAAGAGGGCGCTGGCGTCGGCCAGATCACGCGTGCCTACCGTGCCGACGGCAGCACCCGCTTTGACGCGCTTGCTGATCTGCGCGGGCAGTACGGCGCCGAGCTGGGCGCATTGACGTGGTCGACCGTGTACCAGCGACCTGATCTGCAATTCCGTGCGCTGGTGCTGATGTCGCGGGACTCGGCGCGCCAGTTCCGGCAGGCGCCGGCCGCGCTGGAGTTCGGCGATGCCGGCTACAACGGCGGCCCGGGTGGCGTGCAGCGCGAGCGCCGCGCCTGCGCGCTGGCCAAGGCTTGCGATCCAGCGCATTGGTTTGGGCACGTGGAGCACCACTGCTTGAAGTCGCGCCAGCCGCTGTACGGCGGCCGGTCGGCTTGCGATATCAACCGCGAGCACGTGCACAACGTGTTCAAGGTGCGCGTGCAGAAATACCTCGCGGCATGGTCGGTATCGTGAGTCCGTTGGCTGATGTGGTGGCCGGCGCCAGCGGCGCGCTGGTTAGTTACCTCTGGAAGGCGGCGACGGTAGTGCTGGCCATTATGTTGATGGTGGTAGGCGTCGGCTCCGGCACGGGATGGTGGCTGGCGAGCGCCGCGCGCGACAAGGCGATGGTCGACCTGAGAACGGAGCAGGGTATCAATGCGCAACTGCGTGCTGGCGTTGATGCTCAAAACACGGCAATTCTGGCGCAGGCCAAGTTGGCGCGTGAGGCAGAGGCTCGCGGGGCGGCGGCCCAGCAAGCCGCCGCGGCGAATGGTCGTCGGTACGACCAGGCGCTGCAGCAGATCACCGGCGTGCGGGCGGCCAGTTGCGCGGACGCCATGCCCTACGTGAACCAACTGTTGGAGAAAGTACGATGATGGCGCGCCTGCACCACCTGCGGATTTTCGCTGCACCTGCTGTTTTCTTCTACTCCTGCATGTTGGCTAGTTGCGCCGGCGGCCCGGCACCAGCCACGCAAACGGTTCAGGTGCCGGTGGCCGTCCCGTGCGTGAGGAGCGCCCCGGTGCCGCCTGCGTATGAGTTCGATCAGCTGCCGGCCACGGCCAGCGATGGCGACAAGATCCTTGCGCTGGTTCGAGACTGGGTGCGGTACCGGAAGTACACCGGTGAACTGGAGGCGGTTATTGCTGGTTGTCGCTGACGGTCGCGGCATCGACAACCACGAGGTCGCTGGGGCGAAACACCTCAAACCGCGGCTCGCCGTCGATGACCCACTCGCAGTAGACTCCGTTCCGCACACCCTCCCAGTCGTGCTCTTCTCCAAGAGCAGGCGACTTAACCCACATCACCTGGCCATTCGGGTCGCCGCGCTGGCGGACGAGGCTGCCTTCGGGTGGGCGATCTTGCATCGGTTCGCTTGTCATAATAATCCCATCTGTCTGTCTGGTGCCGGCGCGGCCGGATCCGCTTTCGTGGCGCGTGGCGGCACCGGGAATTCCCAAGCACGCATCGACTCGGCGGGGTAGTGGCGCAGGAAGCTGCGCGCGAACTCGGGGGCGGTGCAGGCCAGCCAGTCGTCCCATTCAGCCTGCGGCACGATCACCAGCGCGCGCTTCTCATCCCCAGGCTTGTGGAAGCGGCGCATCAGCGGGTGCTCGTCGGCGTTGATCGTCAACTGGGTGAAGCTGTACTCCGGGCCGTGCTCACCATCCCATGCGCGCCAAAGGCCTGCCACGGCGAACATTGACTCGTCGGCCATGCCGATGCCCCAACGCACCGGCTTACCACTCTCGTAGTTCGGTTCGTAGAAGCTGGTCATCGGCACCAGGCATAGCTGGGAATTCTTCCATGCGCTCGAAAACGAGCGGAGCTGTCCGACTGTCTCGGCGCGCGCGTTCATCGTGTCGAACGGCTTGACGCCGGCGGGGATGCGCTTGCGCGGCACGATGCCGTAGCTGGCCAACACGCCCTCGCGCTGGCCGTCGGCGCCGCGGCGCACGATCGGCGCGCCGTAGTCCTTCCACGTTTCCGTTTTCCAAAATCCAGTGTCGTGCAGGTCAATGATCACGCCCATGACCGCATCGAGCATTTCCGGGTCTGGTGGTCGAAAGTTCACGCACATGACGGCTCACTCCTAACGTTAGGATTTCTATAATAGCGCGATTAGCCGCACCTGATATACTGTATGAATAAACAGTATTTATTTGGGACAAAACAATGAAGGTGTGGGCACAACGGCGGCGTGAGGATGGCGCGGCGCTGGCCAGCGCGGTGCCTGTGGTCGAGGGCGCATCGCTGCTGGAGTTGCTGGTGGTCGACGTAACGCTGGATGGCAACCGCCGGCCGTCTAAGGTGGCGCGCTTGTATCCAATCGGCGAGCAGAAGCGCATTCTCGCCCAGTTGGCCGTGCCGGAACTCGTGCAGTTTAAAGGGTGGACACTAGCTCTTAGTGGTATCGAGGAGCGCAAGGACGAATATCAAAAAATCCGAAGCACCTCGCAGACTTGGGTTTGCCAGCTCTACGTGCCCGACGCTGCAGTCGGCTTTCGGGTCAAGGACATGTACCAGTCGGGCGTGGCCATTCCCAGGAGCGCGGTGCGTGATGGAAGCGGCACGCGCGGCAGATTGGTGGTCGCCGGCGACTACTCCGCCGCGCTCCAGCGCCATACGCCGTGCGCCGAGCTGCACGGCCACCAGATTTCAACCTTCCCGCAAAAGCGGCTGGTCAATTGCGGCCTGCTCTGGATGTCGGACTCCACCTTCGAGCTAGGTGGGCTGCACGTAAGTCCGGCGCACGGTGACAGGCCGGAGCAGTTGGAGCGCGCCGGCTGGCTGTGCGAGATCGACGTCAAGGAGCGGGAATTGTCGAAAGCGGAGGCAAGGAGGTTACGGTAATTCGTTGGCGTAACTTTTGGCGTAACTGCACGCCTCCTTACTCCGTCGTCGTAGGCGAAATGTACTGCTGCATCATCGGTATTGCACAAATAACTATCAAAATGCCAACTTATGCACAGATCGCTAGCGGTTTTTCATAGAGAATTGAGTATTTTTTATGCATTCGGATGAGCTCGCGTTAGTGAGCGCTATCGCCGCGCGCCTCGTGGTAAAAGGCCTTTCGCAAAGTCAATAGAAAAATTGCCGTAAACGACAAAATTTCCCCTTGCACGAGAAAATGACGGCTACTACAATCGGACAAATCTTGATGACCAGCCACTAGATATTGTGGTTGGCATGATAAGGAATGGGGTCTCGGTTTGCAGACCAGAGACCCCGTATTTTGAACCCAGCCGCTGACGGGCGGTAAACATAACCAGCAATGTTGAGCTGGAAAGGCAGGGATCGGATATGGCTAGCACCCATATGATCAGAATATCGTAAAAGCGCTAGTCCTCAGTTGCGTTGTAATAACGTTTCTGAGGACTCCATTCTAATGCGGGTTAACCCGCACTACAACAATTTACTTGTAACGGAATCGGAGGCCTACATGGCAAATTCGAATGGTATCAAGCCTGGTCAGACGCCAGGTAATCGAGGTGGTATTTATCGCGAGCAGGGTCCGCGCGGCGGCTCGACTAGCAACTATGCCACCATTCCTGACAATCATCGCGCCCCCCCCACCTCGAAGCCGGGTGGTGTTTGGGTACCTACCAACATTACACCCAACAGTAAGCGATAAGCTAGATTGAAAAAGGGGGCCGGGAAACCGGTCCCTTTTTACTTCAACAGTGGCAAGCCTCACAATGGGATTTCCAGATAAATGGCAACTTTATGCCAGCCATCGCCGTGTAGCCCGCATGGCTTCTCATTTACTGCGGGTTCGATTCCCGCCGACTCCACCACAAAATACTCTAGTAGCATCCAACGCCGTCCAAGTGACGGCGTTTTCTTTTGTGTTTACAGTTACTTAGCCTCTAACCCCACCTTGCCAAGTCCAACCCCATCCAGTCATACTGGGGGTATTAACGGGGGCGTTCCGTGAAAACGAACTGAAAGGAAAATGATGGCTGGGGGTATCGGGGTATCGAAGCTTACGGATAAGGCAATTAGGGCGTTCGTAGCCAAGGCTGAGAGCGGCAAGAAGCTGGCAGACGGTGGTGGGCTGCACCTGTTCATTACACCGGCAGGTGGGGCAACGTGGCGTATCAAGTACCGCTTCGACGGCAAGGAACGACTGTACTCGATTGGCACCTATCCGCTGGTTACGCTGGCAGCGGCCCGCATTGAGCTTACTGAGGTAAAGAGCTTGCTGCTGGAAGGCCGTGACCCGGTAATCAGTCGCCGGTTGAATCGTGCTGCGAGCGCTGCCAGTTCTGACAATACGTTCGAGGTGGTGGCTGCTGAATGGTTTGCAATGAAGAAGAAGGAGTGGGGCAAGACTCACTTCGAGAAGTCGCAGCGTGCGTTCGAGCGTGACGTGTACCCGGCGCTGGGCAAGCTTCCAGTTGGGGGTATCACGCCCGCGATGGTCGCCACGACCGTGCTGGCTATCAACAAGCGCGATGTGCTGGAAACCGCGTCCCGCATCCTTCAACACCTGAACGGGGTATTTCGTTACGCCCAAGCGAAGGGGCATCTCCTACACAACCCGGCAGCACCGGCACGCGAGGTACTGCCGCGCAAGAAGGATGGTGGACGGATGCCAGCGCTGTTGGACTATGCCTCTCTTGGCGACCTGCTGCGCCGTGCTGAGATTGCTCACTTGTCCGGTTCTGTGCGCATGGCGCACCGACTCTGCGCCTTCACTGCTGCCCGTATCGGGAACATCATTGAGGCAGAGTGGAAGGAGTTTGATCTGGATAGCGAACAGCCTGTATGGACGATTCCACGCGACAAGATGAAGGTCAAGGATCGTGAAATGGATCACCGCATCCCTCTGTGTGCCGAGATAGCAGTGGAGTTGCGTAACTGGCGGAATCTGATCGGTGGTCGTGGCTTCCTGTTCCCGTCGCCCGCTGGTGGCAAGCACATTACCTGCGAGTCCGTCGAGAAGGCTTACCGGGTAACGTTGAAGCTGGCGAAGAAGCACACTCCGCACGGCTGGCGCAGTGCGTTCACGACGCTGGCTCGTGATAACGGCTTCGAGCGCGACGTGGTGGAACTGGCGCTGGATCATGCCCATGATAACGAGGTGGTGCGTGCCTATGACCGTGGCGAGCGCTTTGAGCAGCGCATTGCTTTGTACAAGTGGTGGGGCGAACAACTGGCTGCTGCGCAGCGGGGCGGCAAGGTGATTCCGCTGCAACCTCCGCCTATCGCTGAGGCTGCGTAAACGCATTAAGGCCGCTGCGTGCGAACGTAGCGGCTTTTCTCTTTTAGTGGATCGTGCCAGCTTTCAGGTTTATGAAGGCTTCAACCGCTGATAGCTTCCAGCGTGTTGCGTTGGCAGAGAGTTTGAACGGCTGCGGGAAGCCTATTTCGTCTTTGACTTTCGCCCAGACCCCGGACTTGCTGATACCCAGTATCCCGGCAACCTGCTTGTCAGTGAGCAGTTGGATGTGTGGGTGTTCGTGGAATTGCTGCTGCATTGTACCTCCTTGTATTACGTGTTTGTCGGCTCCTGTAGAGTTGATGGGCGTGATTGCGCATCGGTCAGCATCATAGCCGACCGTTTCCGTCAATTGCAAGCATCTTTTTGAAGAAAAAAGTCTTTAATTTCATGGGGTTACTGTGTAAAACCCAAACGTCTGTGGACAACTTTTGAGCCTTGATAATGGGTCAAACTGGGCGGAAGTAGCGCCACTCCTGGCCTTCGGGCGTCGGCATCAAAACCAGTGGCCGAAAAATTGGCTGCTGAAAGTTTAAGCACTGGTGAGCGATCTGCTGGCGATGCCGGAAGTGCTGGGAGGTGCAGCGCCAATCAGTAACGTGCCGCAGCCTACCCAGTTCGTTCCAGAAGGTTCGACCGGCACCGTAGCCACCGTACAGAACTCCCGCACCGCTGGACGCGCTCCTAGCGCTGTTGTGAGCGTAGCAGCAGAGAACATCCCTGCACTGCGAATCGTAACTAACGAGGACGGCACCAAAACCATGTCGTCGCTGGATATCGTGGACTTCATCAACCACATTCGCAAGCCGGGTTCAGCAATCCTGCGCCATGATAACTTTATGGCAAAAGTGCCTACGGTACTTGGCGATATTATGGCTCCTAAGTTTTTAGGAACCAAAAAATATGCCTCCGGTACGGGTGGTTTGCGTGACCAAGCCATCTACAACTTCCCACGTAAGGAAGCTATCCGCATGGCTATGTCCTACAGCTACGATCTGCAAGCTGCCGTTCTGGACGCATGGGACGAAGCGGAAGCCAAGGTAAGTAAGCAGGAAGCTCCGGTAGCGCTACTGCCGAACTTCGATGATCCTGTCGCAGCAGCGGAGGCATGGATTGCCGAGCGTAAGCAAGCAAACGTGCTGAAACTGGAACTGTCAGCTACGGAAGCTGAACTGGAAGTAGCGAAGCCGAAGGCGAAGTAATGGGCATGACCCTGACCGAAATCAACGGTGTGCCTACCATGTCTTCGCTGCAAATGGTTGACTACATCAACGCAACTCGTATGCCCGGTGCTGCTGTGCTGCGACACGACAGCTTCATCACCAAAGTGCCGAAGGTGCTAGGCCAAAACGTAGCTCCAAAATTTATTGGAACTACTACCTACAAGAATGGGGCTGGCGGTACACAGGTGCGGAATATCTACAACTTCCCAGAACGCGAAGCTATGCTGATGGCTATGTCCTACAGCTACGAACTGCAAGCTAAGATTTACGACGCTTGGCGCTTGGCAGGGCAGGGAGGTGTTCACCTTGAATTCTCCCGGAAATGGTCTATAGTGCTGTCCGTGGCAATCGAGGATGTGGCTAGAATCGATTTTAAGGCACCTCCAAGCGGCGATTATTACTCGGTTGGTATGCTGGTAGCCATCGACCTATTTAAATCGCTCTACGGGCCTCTAATGACCTTGGAGTGTTTTGCAGGGTAGGGTGAGAAGGTGGGCGGGGTCGGGAGTGGTCGGTAGTTGGCCTTGACCGAGCATCGCCGGGACGGTGGTAGAGCCTGACCGGCTAGCTTAGGCAATATAGATTAAGTAGTATTGCTTAGGTGTTAAACTTAATAAACTACCAACTACTCAACTATCTTCTTCTTAATATAAGAATACATAGTGTACTACCTAGTATATAGCTTAGGTAATACTACATATCCTCACTCGCTCCGCTCGTTCGGGGTTATTGTAGCATCAAAGCAACACTTTGTCAATTAAGGCTATACTACATAGCTATACTTCTTGACTTCTGCCTAGTCTCCTGCATAGCTCTGCATTCTTCCTGCTGCCCAGCTTCGTAATCTGCCTGTCTGCCCGGTTTCGTATTTCGCCTTCCTGCACAGTTTAGTTAAGCAAAATCGCGTTTTCATCGGTACGAGGAAAATGCCAAGCATGGGTACGTAGCTGACTTACCCCTTTAGCGAAAGCATGATTTTCTGCACTTACCCTGCACGATTCCCGGTGGGAGCCTAGTCAAAGTAACCCGTTTCACAGTAGGGGTATTGATGAAGTATTCAACCGGCACTTGACAGTTGGTGGAAACTGTGGGCTTATTTGACAAACTAGGTCGCATGCTATAAAATAGCGGTATAAGTAAGAAGAAGTACGCACCTGTCCGAATCTCTCCTAGCAGCACCAGTTTCCCCATCCAACATCCGATCAATCCTATCAGTAAGGAGCCACACCCATGCCCGCATTTCAAGCAGCACCAAGCTTCGGCGGTCGCCTGAACAATGACGACTACTACACCGCCGTTAATCGCATCATCAGCACGCTACGCCCGGTAGCCTCGCTACGCATCATCGCCAACCACCTGACCAAAGCGGGCTTCCAGACCGCCAGCGGGTTGGAGTGGAACCGCCACCGAGTTTCAGACTACATCCGTAACACTTTAAACAAGCCAACAAAGGAATCAGACCATGACTAAGACAGCAGCACCAGCAGTAGAAGCACCAGCAGTAGCGCCAGCAACGACTCCGAACACGAAGCCCTACGCCATCAACCTGCATGACTATCCCGGCACTGTGCTGGCAGAGGCAGCAGTTCACATGCGGAACGGCTATATCTGCTCGCCAGATATCAGCCCGCAGTTCTTCTCAACCAACGGACAGATTGCCGTAACGCTGGTACTCGGTAGTCCAGATCAAGAAACGATTGACCGGGCTAACAAGACCACCGGTCACGCACTGGAACTGCAAGAGATTGACCGCCAGCGTGAAGTCGAAGCAGCGGCCCGCAAGATGATGGCCGACATGCAGCGTGCCGAAGCGAAAGCCAAGCTTGACGCCCAGATCGCAGACCAGACCAACGCTCTGCGCCGTCTGAAAGACCAAGCAGCCAAGCTGTAAGCAAGTCCTCTACCACCTTCCCGGTGCGTATCCCGGCCTGAACAGGCCACATCGTTTCAACTCTCCACCTGCCACTGTCGTTCCCGTCAACCCGGTTGACCCCGTTCGTCCGTGGTAGGTCAAAACAAGAAGGAAAAGCAATGACAGCAACTAAATCAGCGCCTTCGCGGAGTCCTGGCCCTGTGCTAGCCCGCGCAACTTACGCACCTGAACTGACGCTCGAACGTCGCTTTGCAAACATGCCAGAGAAGGCGTGGAAGGTGATTCAGGAAGTCTATCAACAAGGCTGCGCTATGCAGCCACAAGCATCAAAGGAAACCAAATGAAAGCAGCACTGTTCGGGCCTGTTAGCCCGTCCACGACACTAGCAGCAGCGGTCGTCCAAGAACCGTATGACCAGATTCCCGGTGTTCACCGGGCCATCGCAACTCTCGCATGCGGTAAGCGCCTTGAGCGCCGTACCGTGTTCCTGTCAGAAGACGCATGGAAGGCAGCTTGGCGACTCTGCAAAGCCAACAACATCAGTACCAGCAAGTTGCTTGAATCCTTGGTCATCGAGGCTGACAAGCGGAATATCAAAGTGAAGGAATCAAAATGAAGAACGCGATTACACGTCGGCTGATTGCCGAATCCAACGC
Source organism: Duganella rivi (assembly GCF_009857435.1). Lineage (GTDB taxonomy): Bacteria > Pseudomonadota > Gammaproteobacteria > Burkholderiales > Burkholderiaceae_D > Rugamonas > Rugamonas rivi. Next base: position 216,305 of record NZ_WWCK01000001.1, on the reverse strand, counting down.
CCAGACAGCGAAAGCGCACCGCGCCATTGCAAAGGCTGACAAGACACTCGCCAGCACGAAGGGCATGTTCAGCGCACCAGTGGCCGACAAGCCAGCACCAGCGCTGACCAAGGCAGAACAGGAGAAGGCCAGCTTCAATGCCTTCGTCGGCAAGCACCTGACCAAGTATGCCCCGAAGGGAGCAGCCCATGTTCGATAAGTACACCTCATTCCGCACTAATGACGGGCCAGTGCGCCAGCGCTTGATCTACGGCAGTAACGGTTTGCTTGAACGAGGGATGATCCTGCTTCCACCGGCATCGTGGGCTGCGCTCAAGCGCCTTGGTGCAGCATCGGGCCGTACAGGTAGCCAAGTAATTGAAAGTTTAATCGCGCTGGCAAGCAGCGTACAAGGAGGACAGAAGTAATGACAGCATCAACATCACCAGCGCTCGGCAAGAAGCGTGCAAAGAAGTGCAACTACTGCGAGGCCACAACCAACCTGCATCAGCATCACATCATGCCGGTGCTGCTGGGTGGAACCAATGACGGGTTCAACCTGCTGACCGTCTGCAAGGCCCATCACCACATGCTGCACGGCATCCACGAACGCGCTAGTCACTCTAACCTGACGAAGATCGGGCTGGCTAATGCTCAGGAACGAGGCATTGTGCTGGGCAACCGGGTGAACTTGAAAGAGGCTGGCCGGAAGGGTGCAGCAGCCGTCAAGGCGAAGGCTGACGGGTTCGCGTCACGTATTGCTGGCCCGATTCGATTGCTGCGCGGTACAGGCATGACGTACACAGCCATCGCTGACAACCTCAACCAGCTTGGCGTGCCAACAGCGAACAAGGGAGCGTGGCGCGGTGATACCGTCAGCAAGGTTCTGCAACGTTCGCTTCAAGTCCCTCAAGTGTATCTGCACTGAACCAGCATCTACCACCGTAGGCCGGATCATGACCCATCACCGGGTTGTGGTTCGGCCTTTGTCGTTTCTGGACTGTCCAACAAGGCATACTTTCCACTCACCAGTGCTGCCTCCCCGCAAACCCGCATAACATCGTGTCCAAGAAGTATGCTGTTCAGAGTTTCTTTACACATTCCGTAAAGTCCTCTATACTTTCCGTACACATTCACACATGGGGCGCAATATGAGCAAGGGTCAGACAGTTGGTTATGTACGGGTTAGCTCGGTAGGCCAGAACACCGTGCGTCAGTTGGACGGCATCGAACTGGATGAAACGTTCACCGACAAGTGCAGCGGCAGCGACACTAACCGCCCTGAACTCAAGCGCATGCTGACGCATGTACGCAAGGGTGACACGGTAGTGGTGCATGAGATTAGCCGACTGGCCCGCAACACTGCCGATCTGCTGTCGCTGGTTCAGCAGTTGACGGAGAAGGGCGTGACCATCACCTTCCACAAAGAACAGCTTACCTTCACTGGTGACAAAGATAACCCGGTGAATAAGATGATGCTGACCATGCTGGGCGCTGTGTCTGCATTTGAACTGGCGATGATTAACGACCGTAGGGCCGAAGGGCAAGCCAAGGCCCGCGCTGCTGGTAAGCACATGGGGCGCAGTGCCAAGCTGAACAAGGAGACGCAAGATAAGCTGCGCAAGGAGGCGGCAGTACCCGGTGCAAACAAGGCCAAGCTGGCGGAAGACTACGGCATCAGTCGCGCTACTCTGTACGCCATTCTCAAAGCAGCGTAGGACGCGATATGAGGCCCGCTACGGGCCTTCCCCTTCCGGGCAGTGCAATGCTGCCTACCAGCGCCAGCAAGCGCCTACAGATATTTTCCTAGGCCTACAGTGCGATATTCACCGGGCCGGTGGCCTGTTTAATGGCGCAGTGGACATTGCGATTTTTTATTTTTGAGGTTTCAACACCTCAGCCTTGTCTCCGGTCTTATTGGAGTCTTGCGGACAAGCTTTACCAAGGTATTTGCAGAGAAGCCCAGTGTTTCCATTCCGTTCTCTGTGAAAGTTAACGCGAACTAGATCATCCGGGTTAATTATTGAGATAATTCGCTGTTCATTCACGATTATTAGAGAGCGCTCGAATCTTCTCAGAACCCTTCCTTTAATTGTTTGAGTGGCGTCCTTGTTCTTTAATACTAACTCATCCTCGACCTTCTCATCTAATAATGAGGTTGCGTTTGTTTCTGCCATTCCAAATAGAACACATGCACCTAAAATAGCTAAGGCAGCATACATGAAAGCCGATTGGTAGGCAGTCGGAATGTTCGTTTTCACCATGAAAGCAAACAGCATCACAAACATGCCCATTCCCAGCGCCCCTGCCCAAATGAACCGATCTCCCATTAACACCCAAAGAAGCACATTCACACTCGCACCAAAACCTGTAGCTATGTTATCAATGGCATCTTTCTGGCTAGGGGTAATGTTGTTTTTTTGAGCGGTTATTGCATCCCTTTTTGAGAAGTAGAAAGCGATGAAGAACTCAAATACAACAAAGATTGCACTGCTAGGGAGCCATATTATGGCGCTGCGTAAGTGATCGGAGAATGATGTTGGAACTTCTCTTAAACTGAGTCCAAGCCCGTAAAGATATCCGAAGTCGTATATAACCGAGAATCCAACACACACGGTTGCCAGTAGAGCTAAGCTTTTTGAACTGGCTTCTACTATCTTTGAGAGATTTTCAGCTTGCAAGATTGCTCCAGGGGAATAAGGTTTGGGCGGCTTTGATCCTATTAGGGTGACTCAGCTTCCAGTCGCGGCGGCTCTTGCTGCCGCTTCTGCTGCGCGCAACTCCAGTAGCGCTTGCTTGCTTCTATTGAAGTCGGCTAACTGGTTTGCACGCTGTAATTTTTCTAGCTTCTCCTCTGCAATGAGGAAAATGCCTTGTAAGACAACATCAAAGTTATCTACGCATTCCTGTTCACTTGGCCCAAGATGTAAATGCTCACTAAGAATTGAGTATAGCGTGTTATTGCGAACAAGTATTTCAGGGAGGTAAAGTTTCAAAGTTTCAATTCGTTCAGACATTCTCATCAATTTGGTATAGGCACCATCATCCCAGTCCTTATCATTTCGTGCGATAACATGCGCTTGCTCAACCTGAGCCTCGAAAATCTTACGAAGGTAGATGAATGCACCAGCACCAACGCCGTGTGCGTGCAGTCCAATTGCTGTTTTAAGTCCCTTCATCTCTGAATCGTCAAATACCTTTTTGTATTTCTGAATGTCGCCAGAGAGTATGTCTGCCACGCTGGGGAATTGGCCAATCTTCATAATCCCATCATCAAAGGCTTGGAAATGATAGATGGCGCGATGATTATTGCGTGTGCAAACGGCGTGCTTACTGAAATTAGTATGCACCAGACGGGCTCCGGTGTTTGGACTTCTAATATTGGTGGCCGAAGCAGCCAAGCGCCGTTGACTGGCACTAAACTCGGGGTCAACTTGAAAACTGAAAGTGGCGGTTTGCGCACATTTGGGGCAGTATTGATCGAAGCGCCCTGAATATTCCTGAATGCGCTCTGCCATTCGCTGAGACTCAGTGGCATTCAATAGGACTTTTCGATATAAAGGGAGCTTTGTGATCGTCTCTGATAGGTTGTCATCGTTTCGCATCGGATTGCCCTCGGACATTTAACTGCCCTCAGTTTAGCGCACTTATCTAGGTAGTAGTTTCCAATAAGACAATGATGAAGGCTTTTAGATGAAAAAGAGGTGACGGGCTGGCTAACTTCTTTTAATGCTGCTCTACGTGATTCAGGATACGGCATTGTGACAATGTGTGCATATTCCCAATCGGAAACCAAGTAGCATAGCTGCACCAACAACTATTAATTCCAAAAGGGAAACTACGGGATGGAAGAACGTACATTCTTTGAGTATGAGGACGTGAAGGTAACGAACGCTCGGTTTATCAGTGGCGGTCAGACCTTCGCAATGAACAACGTGACTTCGGTGAAGCCATACGAGAAGAAACCGAGTCGTCTGGGCGGCATCATCATTCTGGCTATCGGTCTGCTTATCGCTGCTGCCGCAAACGTCATTGTCGGCGTGCTGATTGCCCTTGCTGCCATCTATTACATGGTTGAGCAGAAGACCATCTACCACATCCTACTGTCCACCTCTGCCGGTGAGACAACAGCGCTCGTGACGCATCAGCGCGACTACCTGAACCAAGTCATCGCAGCGTTGAACGACGCCATCGTGCATCGCGGTTGATGTTCCGCAAGCCTGTCGGGCGCATGCCTGTGAACGGTAAACAACAGGCTTGCAACTTTTTGTTCGATGTAGAATGTGTCTATTGGCGTCCAGCGCCATACACCCCAAGCGAGGTAATTTGGGGGTAATGCTGGGGGTAGCTCTGTAGAATCGAATCATCAAGAAATTGCGTTCTTCCTTATCTGGTAAGGGTTTCTTGTGATTGAGTTCGAGTGACGCCGACTCCACCACCGAACAAAAACAAAGGCCCCGTGCGAAAGCACGGGGCCTTTGTTTTTGTTCGCCGCTGTCGCTGAGCGGGAATCGAAACCGCGGGACGCGGGGCGTAGCGGGGAATTCGGCTCGCATGCGAGCCGCCCGCGAAGCGGCGTTGCGCTTGCAAGCGCAACGCCTCTCCGATTCGTCTGACTAAAAAACCGCCGGGAGGCGGTTTGCGCTTTAAATTCCAAACGGAAACTAATTCCCTAAAACATTTCAATAAACCTAGCTGACCTCGTGTGCGATTGGCAGAGCAGACCCCGTCGCCGGACCCCGTCGCCGTGGACCCCGTCGCCGTGAAACGCCACGGCCATGCCGATGAGGTGGCCGCGATGATTGCCTATCTGGCCGGGCCAGAAGCAGCCTTTGTCACCGGCGCCGACTTGCTGATAGACAGCGGCTTCGCGGCCTGATCGTTGCATCGATAGCTGCCTCGATGTCTATCATGTCGAGGCAGCGTGCTAAGTATCAATGACTCGCACCTGATGTGAGTCAATACCCTTGTCATTACATTAGGCATCATTGATAACTCGCGGCACATGGTTGCGCAGAAATGCTAAAGTATCAGAAGCCGCTTTCTTAAAATGTGGAGGGTAATATGACCACGCACGTGCCAGACAGTAAGCAGAGTGGGCATCGCCAGAGTTCCCTACCGCGCACCGAGTCGATAGACGTAATCGCCCGCCAAAAAGAGCAAGAGCGGCAAAAGCGCTTGGAAGCAATCGATCTGATCTTCGGTATGTGGAAAAATCGTACCGATATTCCACAGGACGGCCTGGCATTTCAAGAAGAACTGCGCGCCGAATGGTGAAAGCTTTGCTCGACTCTAGTATCGTGATGGATGCCATGAATGGCGTCAGCGAGGCCAGAACGGAGATCAGCTATTACTCAGATATTTCCATCAGCGCAGTGAGCTGGATGGAGGTGGCCGTCGGCTGTATCTCGTCGAACCAGCTCAATCAGTTTCAAGCATTTATCGGCGCACTCGGCATCAAGGTAATTCACACGAATGACTTGGTCGCGTTCGAGGCGGCAAAGATTCGTGCAGCTGGATTGGCTGAACGTCCCAATAAGCGCAACATCAAACTTCCGGATGCCATTATCGGCGCGACTGGCAACATCGATAAGCTAATGGTGGTGACGCGAAATCCGCGTGACTTTGGTGCCAGCAGTGTGCGCCTACCTTACCGATGTGAGCATGAATACGATGCAACCGGAAAAATCATCAAAACGACTGTCAGCGACATTGCATGTGCACCGGTGTAGTAACCGTGCTGACCTAGAGAGCTGGCACCGCCATGCCGCGCTTAACGGCGGGGCGGGCGGCGATTTTTTCCATCCATGCCAACAGGGCCGGCTTGGTGGCGAGGCGTTCGGCGAGGACGTCGGCCAAGAACGTGTCGGCGGTGACTACCCACGGATAGGCGGCGATGTCGGCGATGGTGTAGTCGTCGCCGGCCAGGTAGTGGCTGTCGGCCAGTCGCTTGTCCATCACTGACAGCAAGCGATCCGCTTCGGCGATGAAGCGCGCGCTGGCCACGGCCGATTTCTCTTTGGCGAATTTTTCAAAGTAGCCCAACTGCCCCAGCATCGGGCCCAGTCCGCCCATCTGCCAGTGCAGCCATTCCAGCGCCTTGTAGCGTGCCGCGCCTTCGGCAGGCAGGAAGCGGCCATGGCGCTCGGCCAAATACGTCAGAATCGCACCGCTTTCAAACACGGACAGAGCACCGCCCTCGGCACTATGGTCAACGATGGCGGGAATTTTGTTGTTGGGCGAGATGGCCAGAAAGCCCGGCGCAAACTGCTCGTTGCGGCCCAGGTTGACGGCGATGGTGTCATACGCGAGGCCCAGCTCTTCCAGCAGAATGGCGACTTTGCGGCCGTTCGGCGTGCCCCAGGTGTAAAAAGAAATCATGTAAAGCTCCTAAAAATTTTGGTGTTGCGCGATGCGGTTTTATTATCGGATCGCATTCCTACGGCGCTAGATTTGATGTAAAATAGCAATCACTGTTGTTTCTATGTACATTAAACCGAGGGCTCACCATGAAGAAAATTATTGCCGCCAGCTTGCTGGCCTTTGCTGCAGCAGGCGCTAGCGCTACTGATTTGGTGACCAACGGCAGCTTCGAAGACGGCGGCGCTGGCTGGGGTTCGACCCAGACTACCGGCTTCGCGCCAGTCTCGGCGTACATCAATTGCTGCGGTATCGACGGCAGCGGCTATCCTGGCGTCAACGGCGTGGCGGCGGCCTTTTTTGGCTGGGGCCAAATGACCGGCGGTACCATCTTCCAGGACTTGGCCACCGTTGCCGGCAATACCTACACCGTGAATTTCTCTTACGGCGCCATCTCCGGCAGCGCGTTGCAGACGATGACGGTTGAGGCATCGAACGGCCAGTCGCTGTTGGGCTCGTTGGACGTCAGCGCCTATGGCACCCACAATCAGGCGGCCTTGGTCTCGCCGTATTCGTTCACCTTCGTGGCCACCAGCAGCAGCACCCATCTGCTGTTCCGCGATACCAGCGTGAACACCGACAGCACTGATGGCATGCTCGACATGGTCAGCGTCACCGCCGTGCCGGAACCAGGCACCTACGCCATGCTGCTGGCAGGCCTCGGCCTGGTGGGCTTCGCAGCGCGTCGCCGTAAAGCTTAATTTCGCTCCTGGTAGGGCGGATCTGGAAAGGCCGGGCCTCGTTGAGGCTCGGCCTTTTTTGCTTTAGATCTGGGCGATGCCGCCGTCCACGAACAGCTCAATGCCGTTGATGAAGGTGCTGTCGTCGGAAGCCAGGAAGGTCACGGCCTTGGCCACTTCGGATGGCTGGCCGAGGCGGCCGATCGGCACCAGCGTGGCCAGGTGGCCGAGCAGGCCAGCCTGATGTTCTTCCGGCACTAAGCCCGCCAGGCCAGGCGTATGCACTGGGCCAGGGCTGACCGCGTTGACGCGGATGTTGCGTGGTTTCAGATCCAGCAGCCAGTTGCGCGCGAAGTTGCGCACAGCAGCCTTGCTGGCGCTGTAGACGCTGAAGTTTTCCGTGCCTTTCACCGAAGTGGTGGAAGCGGTCAGGATCACCGAACTGCCGTCTTTCAGCAGGCGCAGCGCTTTTTGCACGGTGAACAGCGTGCCTTTCACGTTGCTGTTGAAGATGCGGTCGAAGTGTTCCTCGGTCACCGCTTCCAGCGGCATCATGTCGCCGCCGCCGGCGTTGGCGAACAGCACGTCGAGGTGGCCCGAGCGGGTTTCGATTTCAGCGTAGATGCGGTCCAGGTCTTCCAGCTTGGCGACGTCGCCCTGGACGCCGTAGGCGGTGGCGCCGGTGGCGCGGATGGCGGCCACGGCGGCGTCCAGTTCCGCCTGGCGGCGGCCGGTGATGTACACCACTGCGCCTTGCGCTGCGAAGTCTTGCGCCGAAGCGAAGCCGATGCCGGTGGTGCCGCCGGTGACCAGTGCTACTTTACCTGCCAGTTTTTGTGCGTTGCTCATGATGTAACTCCTTGTGAAATGTGGTTGACAACGGAATCCACTTTACGCGCCGCGAACTATTGAATAAAGTAGCTGTAACGAAATGGATTATTTCCATCCATGAATAATGAGGAATTCCGATGGATCAATTGCAAGCGATCCGCGCCTTTGCGCGGGTGGTGGAGGCGGGCAGCTTCACCAAGGCCGCCGACACGCTGGGCATGCCCAATGCCAGCCTGACCAAGTCGATCCAGCAGCTGGAGGCGCACTTGCGCGTCAAGCTGCTGTTGCGCACCACGCGGCGGGTGTCGGTCACGCCGGAGGGCGCGCAGTATTACGAGAAGACCCAGCGTCTGCTGAAGGAGCTGGATGATGTGGACGCCAGCTTTAGCGCCGCGCAATCGCGTCCGCGCGGCCATCTGCGGATTGATATGGGCAGCTCGATTGCGAACCTTGTGGTGTTGCCGGCCTTGCCGGCATTCCTGGCGCGCTACCCGGACATCCGGGTGGACATGGGCGTCTCCGACAAGCACGTCAACCTGATCGGCGACAACGTCGATTGCGTGATTCGCGGCGGCGAGTTGACCGATCTATCGCTGATCGGCCGCCAGGTTGGCAGCGCTTCGTGGGTCACCTGTGCCACGCCGGCCTACCTGCGCGACCACGGCGTGCCTAAGCATCCGTCGGAATTGGAAGACGGCCACGTCATCGCGCATTATTTATCGACCCGTACCGGGCGCGGCTTGCCGCTGAATTTCGCCAAGGGCGGCGAGAAGCTGGCGATTCAAGGCTCGCGCTCAGTGGGCGTCAACGAGAGCAATGCCCACCTTGCGGCCGGCCTCGCCGGTCTCGGCGTGATGCAGACTTTCAAATACGCCGCCGCGCCGCACCTCGCCAGCGGCGCACTGGTGCCGATTCTTGAGAAGTGGCAGCCCGAGCCCTATCCGTTCTATGTCGTGTTCCCGTCCAACCGCTACGTCAGCAACCGCCTACGGGTGTTTATCGACTGGGCCGCCGACCTGTTTGCGACTTTGGACTAGGCGGCAGCGCCGCAAAGCGCCGCGCCAGTTGTCGGCTGCGGAATTGCTCCACGAGGAAATCAACAAAGGCGCGCGTCTTGGCTGGCAGCAGGCGTTGGCCGGAGAAGTACAGCGACACCGCGCCCACTTCGCCGTGCCACGCGGGCAGCAGGCGCACCAGCTCGCCGCGTTCGATGTAAGCCGCTGCCTGCGTCAACGGCGCCAGCGTCACGCCCATGCCGAGCACGGCGCAGCGGCACAGCGCCTCGGGATCGTTGACGATCACCGACGGCTTGAGGTTGACGTTGCATTGCTCGCCGTCGGCATTACGCAGCGTGAAAATCCTCACCTTGCCGCTTTGTACCGAGCGCATCACCACGCCGGTCATGTGCTCCAGTTCGGCGAGTGTGGTGGGCGTGCCGTGCGCGCGCAGGAAGCTGGGCGAGGCCAGCGCTACCACGTGGATGCGGCACAGCTCGCGCGCCACCACGCCCTGCGGCAACTCGATCGCGCCGCCGACCGCGATATCGAAACCTTCGGCGATCAGGTCGACCTGGCGGTTCTCGAAATTCAGTTCCAACTGCACGGCCGGGTAGCGCTGCGTGAAGGCCGGCAGCAGCGACAGCACTTGCCCCATGCCCATGCCGATCGGCAGGCTCACCTTCAGCAAGCCGGCCGGCACATCGTCGGCGCTGGCCAAGCGGTCAACCGCGCCTTGAATGCTGCTCAGGCCGGCACTGACGTCGCCGAGAAACTGCGCGCCGGCTTCGGTCAGCACGAGGCTGCGGGTGCTGCGCTGGAACAGCAGCAGGCCGAGGTTGTCTTCCAGCCGCTTGACGTTGCGGCTGACCGCCGCCGGCGTTAGCCCGAGCCGGCGCGCAGCGGCTGTAAAACTGCCAGCCTCGGCGGTGCGCACAAACGATTCGATGTTGGCGAGCTTTTCCATGATTCCGCGAATTTGCTTGAAAGTGAATTGACAGATTACCGCTGTTTTAAGCGGAATGCCATGACTATAGTGAAGCCACCAAATCACAAAGGAGCTTCATCATGAACAAAATTCTGGTTACCGGCGCAAGCGGTCACTTGGGTAAGGCCATCATCAAGGCATTGTTGAAACACCTGCCGGCGCAGCAGGTCGTCGCCAGCGCGCGCGACCCTGAGCAGGCCGCCGAACTGAGTGCGCTGGGCGTGGAAGTGCGCCGCGCCGATTACACCGATTTCGAGAGCATGCTGGCGGCGCTGCAAGGCATCGACAAGCTGTTCCTCGTGTCGGCCGTAGCCTTCAGCGACCGGCTGGCCCAGCACGCCAATGTGATCCGTGCCGCGCAGGCGGCCGGCGTGCGCCACATCGTCTACCCGTCGATCCAGCGCCGCGACGGCGTGACGGTCGGCATCGAGGGCGTGACCGATAGCGACATCGCTACCGAGCAGTTGCTGCGCGCTTCCGGCATGGCTTACACCATCGTTCAGCATCCGCTGTATGCGGAATCGATCCCGGTGTTTGTTGGCGACCGCGTGGCAACCAGCGGTATTCGCGTACCGGCCGGCGACGGCCGTATTCCGCTGACCAGCCGCGACGATCTGGCCGCCGCCAGCGCCGCCATCCTGGCGCAGGACGGCCATGAAAATACCGAGGTCAGCCTGAACGCCGGCAGCAGCTATTCGATGCACGACTTGGCCGCCGCGTATGCCGAACTGCTGGCAACGCCGGTCAGCTACACCGCCATCTCCCCGGCCGAGTACGCAGCGGAGCGCGAGGCGGCCGGTTTGCCGGCGCCGGTGGCCGCCTTCTTCAACGCGTGGTGGGCGGCGATTGCAGCCGGCGCGTTCGATCAGCCCGATCCAGCGCTGCAACGCCTGACCGGCGCACCGGCCAAGTCGCTGCGCCAAGTGCTGGCTAGCGCGCTGTAAAGCGCTGCGCCAATTGCGCTTGCTTGAATGATTCGGTAACGAAGTCGACAAAGGTACGGGTCTTGGCCGGCATCAGCTTTTGGCTGGTGAAATACAGCGAGATCGGGCCGGCGTCGACATACCAGTCGGGCAGCAGGCGCACCAGTTCGCCGCGTTCAAGGTGGTCGATCACGTCCGGCATGGCCAGCAGCGCCACGCCCATGCCCATCAGCGCTGCGGCGCAGATGGCGTCGGGATCGTTGACCAGCAGGGCAGGGCGCAGCTCGGCCGGCATTTCGGTGCCGCGCCGGTTGCGCATCGTCCAGGTTTTCATGCGCCGCGTTTGCGGCGAGCGCATCATGACACCGTCTAGCTGGGCCAGGTCGGCCGGCGTGCGCGGCAGCGCCGTGCCGAGACCTTGCACGTAGGCCGGCGACGCCACCGCAATTGCATGGGCCGGCGCCAGTACGCGCGCCACCACGCCTGGCGTCAATTCAAAACCACCGCCGATGGCGACATCGATGCGGTCGGCAATCAAATCCACCTGGCGGTTATCGAAACTGCAGTCGAGCGTGACTGCGGGATAGCGCTGTTTGTACGCTTGCAGCAGCGGCAGCAGGTGCTGGCGGCCGAAGCGCGGCGGCATCGACAAGGTCAGCACGCCGGCCGGTTCGCCCTTGTTGGTGGTCAGCTCGGCGATCGCGCCCTGGATGCTGTCCAGTCCGCTGCTGACGGCGCGCAGAAAGCGTTCGCCTTCTTCCGTTAATTTCAAGCCGCGCGTGCTGCGCTGGAATAGCCGTACGCCGAGGTTGCGCTCCAGCTGCGCCACGTTGCGGCTCACCGCCGCCGGTGTCAGCGCCAATTGCCGCGCCGCCGAGGAAAAGCTCGACGACTCCGCGCTGCGCACAAACGATTCCAGGTTGGACAGGGTTTCCATGCCGGTACTTTCAAGTATTCATTGAAACAGATTATAGCCAGTTGTGACTACTGCTGTTAGCCGAGGGCCGCCATACTGTGTTCACACCTTCCCTTTTACCGATAGGAGTTTTTCATGAACACCACCCGCAAACTGCAAGACAAGATTGCCATCGTGACCGGCGCATCGCGCAGCATCGGCGCCGCCATCGCCCGCCGCCTGGCTGCCGACGGCGCTACCGTTGCCATTACTTACCACGCCTCGCCGGAAAAAGCGCAGGCCGTTGTGGCCGAGATTGAAGCGGCCGGCGGCCGCGCCATCGCCATTCAGGCCGACGCCGGTTCGCCGCAAGCGGTGCGTGCCGCCGTGGCGCAAGTGGCGGCGCAATTCGGCAAGATCGACATCCTCGTCAACAACGCCGGCATCAGCGTGCTGGGCGCGCCGGAAGAAATCAAGTTCGAAGACTACGAGCGTATCCTGGCGGTCAACGTCACCGGCGCCGTGGTGGCGACGCAGGAAGCCTTGCGCCATATGGACAAGGGCGGCCGCATCATCCATATCGGCAGCTCGATGACCCGCTACGCGGCGTTCCCGACCGCCTCGGTCTACACCCTGACCAAGGGCGCGCTGTCCGGCTACACCCGCGGCCTGGTGCGCGACCTCGGCCCGCGCGGCATTACCGTCAACACCATCCATCCCGGCCCGACCGATAGCGACATGAATCCGGCCGATGGCCCGATTGCCGATTTCGTCAAGCCGGGCATCGCGGTTGGGCGCTACGGCGAGGGCAAGGACGTGGCCGCTGCCGTATCGTATCTGGCCGGCGAAGAAGCCGCGTTCGTGACCGGCCAGGATTTGCTGGTTGACGGCGGCTTCACCGCCTAAGGAGACCGCACCATGAAGATTTCCATCATCGGTGCGGGCCAGATTGGCTCCGCCATCGCCCGCATCCTGACCCGCGCCGGCATCCCGGTCGCCATCTCCAACAGCCGCGGCCCAGCCTCGCTGGCCGCCTTGGCCGACGAACTGGGGCCGCTGCTGACGCCGGTCACCACGGCCGAAGCGGCGCAAGCCCAAGTGGTGTTTATCGCGGTGCCGTGGTCGAAGATCCCGGCGGCGGTGGAAGGTATGGGCTCGTGGAGCGGGCGCATTGTGATCGACACCAGCAACCCGATCGAAGCACCGTTGTTCCGGCCGTTTGATTTGGGCGGCAAGGCGTCCAGCACCGTGGTGCAGGAACTGGTGCCGGGCGCCAAGCTGGTCAAGGCGTTCAACCATTTGCAACCGGGCCTGCTGACGCGCGCGCCGGGCGCGGAAGGCGGCCGCCGGGTGCTGTTTATCGCCGGCGACAATCCTGCCGCCAAGCTGACCGTGATGGCGCTGGTGGAGCAGTTGGGCTTTGCCGGCATCGACCTCGGCACGCTGGACGGCGGCGGCCGCCTCGCGCAGTTCCCCGGCGGCTCGCTGCCGACGCTGAACCTGGTCAAGTTCGGTTGATCCATGCGCGATACCGTGAAAGTAGAAACACCGCCGGCCTCGTGGGCGGCGGTGGCGGCCATCGGGGTCGGCGCATTTGCGCTGGTCACCACCGAGTTCTTGCCGATCGGCCTGCTGCCGCAGATTAGCCAGGCGCTGTCCATCAGCGCCGGTCAGACCGGCCTGATGGTGACTACGCCGGGCGTGGTGGCGGCAATTGCCGCGCCGCTGGCGCTGGGCTTTGCCGGCAAGCTGGATCGGCGCCATGTGCTGTGCGCACTGTTGGCGCTGCTTGCCTTGTCCAACCTGGCGGTGGCGCTGGCGGACAGCTTTGCCATGCTGATGGTGGGCCGGGTGCTGCTCGGGATTGCCGTCGGTGGTTTCTGGACCATCGCCGGCGCGCTGGGGCCGCGCTTGCGGCCGGGGCCGGAAGGCGGCCGCGCCACCTCCTTGATTTTCTCCGGCATCTCGCTGGGTACGGTGGCAGGCATGCCGGCCGGGACGCTGATCGGCGGCATGCTGGGCTGGCGCACCGCGTTCGGCCTGGCGACAGCGGTAGCGCTGCTGGTGATGCTGGCCTTGGTGGCGCTGCTGCCGTCGATCCGGCTGGCGGCAGGCAAGGGGCTGGCCGAGATTCCCGTGGTGCTGAGGATGGGCAAGGTGCGCGTCGGCGTGCTGGCGATTATCCTGGTTTTCATCGGCCAGTTCTCTGCCTACACCTACATCACGCCGTTCCTGGTACAGCAGTCCGGCGTGCCGGCGGCGGCCATCAGCGCGGTCCTGTTTGGTTTCGGCGCGCTCGGCTTTATCGGCAATCTGGTCGGCGGCTGGGCCATCAGCCGCAACGTGCAATGGGCATTCGTGGCGGCGGTGCTGATGCTGGCCTTGCCGATGCTGATGCTGCTGGCGTTCGCTGGCAATGTACCGCTGTCGATCCTGCTGGTCATGGTGTGGGGGCTGGGCTTTGGCCTGCTGCCGATCGTGATCCAGGGATGGCTGTTCAGCGCTGCACCGGCGCACCTGGAAAGCGTCTCGGCGCTGTTTGTGGCGACCGGGCAGGCAGCGCTGGCCGGTGGCGCACTGGTGGGCGGCCTCAGCGTCGACCACTTCGGCCTGGCCAGCGCCATGGGCATCGGCGCTGCCTTCGCACTGGCAACGGCCATGCTGGTGGGCGCCAGCGGCCGTCCAGCACCGCCGGCGTGAAGCCTCGCCAGGTTCAACCGGGCTTAATCGGCCTTGCTGGAGTGGTGGGCTTGCTGGGTGTAGGCCTTGATCAGGCCTTCGGTTTTCATGTCGCGCAGGACGGCGGAGAGTTTGGGCTCCAGCGCGGCGTGACGGCGGTTCAGGTAGGCATGGATGGCGACCCGTTCCATGTTGCCGACTTTGACCACCAGCTCGCTGAATGTGAACGGCTCGCTTTTCAGCAGGGGATCGATGTGTTCGGCAAAGTCGATGTAGATGTCGGTTCTGCCGGCCGCCAGCTTGCGCAGGCCGAGGCGCGGCGAGGAGATGGTCGATTGCAGGCTGGCCGGCACCACGCTGGCCAGCCGCGTGCTCGGCATCTGCATGCCGCGCTGGTATTCAACGCGCCAGCGGTCGCCTTGCATGCTGTCCCAGTTTTTCAGCTTGAGGGTGGGATTGAGCGCATACGCGGCCAGCGTCAGGCTCAGCGCCGGTTCGTTGACGCGCACGAGGTTGGGATGGCTGTCGCCATAATCTTTGCCGCGTCCTAGTTCGCCGTCAACCACGCCCTTGCGCGGCGTAGACTCCGCCGCGCAAGGGCGGCGCTTGCACCAGTACCAGTTGGTAGCCGAGGCGGCGGAAGGCCTCGCTGTAAATCAGGTAGTTGAGCTTGCCGACCGGCGCGTCCTCCTTGGACAGCATGCTGGTCAAGACGATTTGCTGCGTCGCCCACGCTGGCATTGCGCAGGCGGCGATCAGGACGGCGGCAAGTGCGCGCAATGATCGCATGGCGTTCTCCTCAGCGCATCGGGCGGAAGCCAGCGCGCAGTTCGTTGGCAAACAAGGACGGCTGCTCAAAGGCGGCGAAGTGGCCGCCCTTGTCGACGGTGTTCCAGTACACCAGTTGCGAGTAGGTCTGGCGCGCCCAGCTTTCGGGCGCGCGATAAATCTCGTACGGGAATACGGAAGCCGCTACCGGCAGCGACAGCTTGCCGCCCGAGAAGCTGCCATTGGCGTTTTCCCAGTAGATGCGCGCGGCCGAGGCGCCGCTGCCGGTCAGCCAGTACAGGCTGATGTTATCGAGCAGTTCGTCCTGCGTCAGCACCGAGGAGGGATCGGCCCAGTCGTGGAATTTGTCGTAGATGAAGCTCATCAGCGCCACCGGCGAATCATTGAGCGCGTAGCCTATGGTTTGCGGGCGCGTGGCCTGCATGCGGAAGTAGCCCGCGCCTTCGGTCAGGAATTTGTTGGCGCCATCGACGGCGCGCTGTTCCTCGGCGCTCAGCACTTCCGGGATTTTTTCCGGGAACACGAATTGCCAGTTCAGGTGGATGCCGGCCAGGCCCGCTGGTTTCAAGTGGCCCAGCACGGTGGTCACGCCGGCGCCCCAGTCGCCGCCTTGGGCGACCCACTTCTTGTAGCCAAGCCGCGCCATCAGCGTGGCCCATGCCTGGCCGGTGCGCAGCAGGTTCCAGCCTGCGCCGCTGGGCTTGTCGGAAAAGCCGAAGCCGGGCAGGGAGGGGATGATCAGGTGGAAGGCGTCTTCGGCCTTGCCGCCGTGCGCTTCGGGATCGGTCAGCAGCGGAATCACTTTCATGAATTCGACGATGGAACCGGGCCAGCCGTGCGTCAGCAGCAGCGGCAGCGCATTGGCATGTTTCGAGCGCACGTGCAGGAAGTGGATGCCGAGGCCGTCGATCTCGGTGCGGAACTGCGGATAGGTGTTGAGCTTGCGCTCGAAGCGGCGCCAGTCGTAGCGCTCGCGCCAGTAGCTGGCCAGCGACTTGGCGGCGGCCAGCGGCACGCCTTGGCGCCAGTCGCCGCTGGTCTCCGCTTCCGGCCAGCGCGTGCGCGCCAGCCTTTGTTTCAGGTCATCGAGCTGCGCCTGTGGAACCGCAACCCGGAACGGCGTGATCGCCTCGCTGCGGGCCGCTGCGCGCAGCGGGGAGGGCAGGGCCAGTGCGCCGGCGACGGCGGCTGCCGCGCGCAATACGGTGCGGCGCTGCAGGTTGGCTAGCGATGCGGAATTGCGGTTCATGGCGTGCTCCTTACTTCAGGAAGTCGATGATGTGCTTGGCGGTGTCAGCCGGCGCTTCTTCCTGCACGAAGTGGCCGCTGTTTTCCAGGCGGATGGTGCGGGCGTTGCTAGCCTTGGCCGCCAGCGTGGAACTCAGCCAGCCGTAGCCGGGGCCGGCAATGCCCAGCACCGGCATCTCGAGCTTCTTGTATTCCTTCTCATCGACGATGTCTTGCGGGAAGGCTTGATACCACGCGTTGCCGGCGCGGATGGCGTCGGCGGTGTTGTAGGCGTTGGCGTAGACGGCGCGGTCTTTTGCCGACAGCGCCGCTTCGTCTTTCAGCAGGTAGGTGAAGAACCATTCTTGCTCAAGGTGGACGCGGCCGGCCAGCAGTTTTTCCGGCAGGCCTTTCACTTGGTGGAAGGCGAACCACCAGACAAACGGCGCGCGCTCGTCGATCTTCTCGTTGAAGGTGCCGACGCCCGGCAGGATAGGCCAGCTGTACAGGCCTTGGTCAGGGTGCGGCACGTCCAGCATGACCAGCTTGCTGGTGGCTTGCGGGTAGTTGGCGGCGTAGCTCCACGCGACTTGGGCGCCGATGTCGTGGCCGGCGATGTGGGCCTTGTCATAGCCTTTTTGCTTGAGCAGTTCGTAGACGTCTTTGGCCATGTTTTTCTTGTCGTAGCCGCCGGCCGGCTTGGCCGAGCCGCCCATGCCGCGCAGGTCGAGCGCAATGACGCGGTAGTGCTTGGACAGTTCCGGCATCACCTTGTGGAAGGCCCACCAGGTTTCCGGCCAGCCCGGCAGCAGCACCAGTGGCTCGCCTTTGCCGCCTTCGACGTAGTGCAGGCGGGTGCCGTTGACCTCGGCGTAGCCGTTGCTAAAGCCGGGCAGGGTTTTGACCAGCGCGGCATCGCTCAATTCCGCTTGGCTGATCTTGGCAGGTTGGGCCGCATGGGCAACGGGCAGGGCACCGCCGACGGTGAGTGCGGCGGCAATGGCGATGGCGCGTGCGGCGCCGTGAGGGAATTGCATGGTGTTTCTCCGGGTGAGGTATCTTGATAATTACGTAGTGATCGATACGTAATTTAGCGAAATATATTCCCCTTGCAATCCACTGTCAATGAATTTAATATCGATCACTATGAAAAAAGAAGCCGCAACTACTATTGCTCCTACTACTCCGCCCCGCAGCCGCGGGCGTCCGTTGTCGTTTGATCGCGATGCCGCGCTGGAACAAGCCATGTTGCTGTTTTGGCGACAAGGCTACGAAACCACCTCCATCAGCGATTTAACGGCGGCCATGGGCGTCACGCCGCCCAGCCTGTACACCGCTTTTGGCGACAAGGAAAGCTTGTTCCACGAAGCGGTGGAGCGTTACGCGGCTGGGCCGGGCAATGCCAATGCCGTGTTTGCTGAGGGCCTGTCGGCGCGGGAGACGGTGGATAAGCTATTGAAGGGCAACGCGATTGAATTGACGCGCGCGGGGCGGCCGCCGGGCTGCATGGTGATTGCATCGGCGGTGAATGGCTCGGCGGCGAGCGAGAAGGTGCAGGGGCTGATGCGCGAACGGCGGGCGGCGATAGAGGCGGGCATCCGTCTCGCCATCCAGCGCGCCGCGCAAGCGGGCGAACTACCGGCGGACACCGAGGCCTCCGCCTTGGCGCGCTTCTACTACACCGTCATCGAGGGCATGACCTTGCAAGCACGCGATGGCGCAGGCCGCAAGAAACTGCTAGAAGTAGCAGCCCTCGCCATGCGAGCCTGGCCGCAATAAGCAACGGCTTTGCGAATCGCCAGAGCCGTTGCTAAAGGAATGCGATACACTAGAAAAACTAGCGTACATTCTTGATTGCAAGCTTGTTGCTTTTCTAAATGCGATTCGAAGGAGATTCACAATGCGCACCACCGAAACACGCGAGTTATCGGCGTTCGGGCGTTTAGTGCAAAACCGATCGCGCAATCTCTCGCTGCTCAAACTGATTGAAACGACGCTGGCACGCCTTGATGAGCAACTCATGGAAGTGCAGTTGGCAAATGATGCTGCCGATCGCTTCATCGCGCGCATCAAGGAGCATGGTATTACCATTGATGACGGCACCGATTTGGTTGCCATCTTCGAAGATGCACGCGATCAGATGAGTGAGTTTTATCGGGTGACCAATGAGTGCCATATCTCAGTCGCTGCCGATGCGGACTTAAGCGATGAGGATGGTATCGTGGAAGCCTTCGCGCGATTGGCTGATGAGGCAGCTGAATTGCATAACAAGCTGAATACCTTGGCGTGGCTGATTGGCGAAAGTATTGCCGATGGCGAGACGCCCATCGAGCAAGAGTTCACATCGGCTGATGCTTTATTCGCCGCGCTGAGGTGAATGCGTGCATACCAGCGGCCCGCACATCACGACGCTGAAACGTTTGCCGCGATTCGAGCGAGATTACAAAAGTCTCTCATCCAAGTTGCAGCAGGCAGTCGCCGCTGCAGTCGCAGATTTAATGAAACATCCCATTCCCAATAGCCGGCGTCTTCACAGTTTGCGCGGCCATCGAAATCCGAAGATTTTCACCATCGATGTGATGTCCAATCACGCCTACAAAATTTCATTTGAAATCGACGGTGAAACGGCGATCTTGCGGCGCGTCGCCACGCATAAGCATATTGACGACGCGCCTTAGCAAACCTTCGTTTAGAAACCCGGCGGCGGCACTTCCGGGATTTGGTTGTGCAGGCTGGCGTTGATGACGTTCCAAGCGCGGATGGTGGCGATGGCGTAGCTGAGTTCGGCAATTTCGGTGTTGCTGAAGTGGGTCTTGAGCAGGTTGAAATCATCGTCGCTTGGCTGCTTGTGCGGCAGGGCGTTGACGGCTTCGGCCCAGTTGAGGGCGGCGCGTTCGCGCTCGCTGAAGAAGGAGGGCGGGGCTTCGCGCCAGCCGGCGATGGCGTTCAGGTGGCGTGGTTCGATTTCCTGCTTGATCAGGTCGCGCCAGTGCATGTCGACGCACACGCCGCAGCCGTTGATCTGCGACACGCGCAGGTTAATCAGTTCCACCAGGCGGATGCCGAGCGAGCTTTTTTTCACGGAGCCGGACAGCGCAATCATGGCCTGCAAATTGGCCGGGGCGAGCTGGAAGAAGGGGATGCGAGCTTGAGTCATGATGATGCCTCTCGGAGTAAGCGGAGGCCACACCATTGCGCCCTCCATACCCTGTAAGACGGGCCACGCTAGCCTGTTGTGACAGCTTTTAAAAAATAGTTTGCGGCACGCCCGCCAGTTTGTCTGGATTGCGGACGATGAACACGGCGACGATCTGCTCGCCTTCGATCACAAACGATTGCGCCGATTCCAGTTTGCCGTCCACATAGCGCACCAGCCCCGGAGCGCCGTTGACGCGCGCTTGGCGGTACACCACTTGCTGCGGGTACTGGTGTTCCAGCGACCAGAACGAGCCCGCCACGCGGCCCGCGCCATGCAAGATGTGCAGATAGGAGTTGACCTTGCCGCCGCCATCGGCCACCAGTTGCACATCGTCGGCCAGCATGGTTTTCATGGCATCGCGGTCGCCGACTTGTGCTGCGGCGATGAAGCGGCCCAGCAGCGCGTGATGCGCTTCCTGCGGCACGTTGAAGCGCGGCTTGTCCTGCTGCACGCGCTCCTGCGCGCGGTGCACCATCTGCCGGCAGGCCGCTTCGCTCTTGCCGAGGATGCCGGCGATGTCGGCGTAATCCTGCTCAAACACTTGCCGCATCAAGAACGCCGCGCGCTCCTCGGGCGACAGGCGCTCCAGCACCCACAGCAAGGCCATCGACACTTCGCTAGCCAATTCCGCCTGCGTCTCCGGCGTGCGCTCGTCCAGTTCGACGATGGGCTCGGGCAGCCACCAGCCGACGTAGGATTCGCGCTCAGCCGCGCGCGTGCGCAGACGGTCTATCGACAGCCGGGTGGTGATAGTCACCAGCCACGCCTCGGCCGATTGCACGGCCTCGTGGTCGCTGCCTTGCCAGCGCAGCCAGGCGTCCTGCACCACGTCCTCGGCATCGGCGCGGATGCCCAGCATGCGGTAGGCAATCGAGAACAGGCGCGGCCGCAGGGCCGTGAAAATCGCATTATCAGTCATCATCCATCCTAGACGTGACAGCGGCCCGGTTTGTGACAAGCCAGGCCGGGCGGCGGTTTAAGGCTTGGCGATCTTGTCCGGCACGCGGGTGACCAGCACATTGCCATCGACGATGGTGCAGTCGATGATGTGGCTGCGCGACACGCTCGCATGACGCGAGTATAAATCGTGGTACTTGCCGGACTCTTCCAATCGGAGATCGATGCGGAAGCTTTCCAGATTATTGGTGGCTTGCAGCTCGCGCAGGCGCTGCTTGCGCACCTCGGCCTCCTTGTCGCTGCGGCCGTGCATTTCCGGGCCTTCGAAGTAGCGGATCAGCGCGCATTCGACGGCATCGATGCGGTCCTTGAGCAGCATGTCGGCGGCCACCGGGTTCTGGTTGACTTCCAGCTCGGCCGGATCGCCGTCGTCCGACATGGCTTCGATATTGAAGCGCTGGATCAGCAGCAGCATGTCGTTGTCTTCGCTAAACTTCTGGTGCACGCGCTGCACCGGCGTCAGGCGCGCGCGCGCCAGACGGCCCAGCGGATCCTTGGTCTGGCCGACGTACTGCACCTCGGTCTTGTAGTTGAGATTGTTCTCGTACTGCTGCAACACGTCGTGGATCGACAGCGCCTCGATCAAGCCGCCCCAGTTGAGCGTGATGAAGCGGTCGGTCAGCACCACCGACGGCTTTTTCAGCGTGGCGGCAAACGGCACCGTCAGCTCGATGGTGAGCGTGTCTTTTTTCTCTTCCGGGCCGACCAGCAGCGGGATGGTCAGCTTGAGCGAGAAGAAGCCCCAGCTGGTGCTGCGAGAGGGGTCGAAGCGTACGCGCGGGCGGTTGACCGCGAAGTAGATCAGGCGTTTCTCGCTGGTCGCCTCAAGGTCGAACTGCATGCGGCGCAGGTGGCGACCGACCGGGTCGCGGATGTCCGGCACTTCCGGGAAGCCGGCGATCAGGTCGTACCAGTGGAATTTGGCGTCGGCCACGGTGACCACCCAGGTTTGCGGCGCGGCGGTACGCTGCGGCATCAGCGGCAGCAATTCTTCCATGGCGTCCGGCGGCGGCGCCACCAGGTCATGGAATGGCTCGGGCGCTTCTTCGAACAAGGCGCCTATGCCTAGCTCTTCCGGCGACGGATCAGGGTAATCGTCGTCGTCATTGCTCATCGTGCGCGCTCCAAGTGTCTCATCGTGACGTGATTATAGTGCCTCCGGCGCGGCATTTCCATGTGGAAACTTCGTCAAAGGCAAGAAATCACTCAATGTATCACTAGTCAGGCCTTGCTACCCTTGAGCGGCGTGGGCAGTGGCATGGGCGCAACCTGGGCTTTGCCGTCGGCAACGAAGCAGCTGAGCAGGTGGCGCTTGGCGGACGTCACGAATTCCGAGCTCAGGTAGTTGTAAAAACCGGTATCCGGCAACTCGAGATCGATGGTGTATTGCACCAGGTGGTTGGCAGCCTGCACGGCGGTGATGCGCTCGCTGCGCTGCTGCCGTTCTTCGGTGCCGTGGAAGCGCGGCGCGCTGCCTTCGAAGTAGCGGATCAGGGCGGCTTCGATCATGTCGACGCGCTCGGCATGCAGTGCGTCGGCGGCCTGCGGGTGCTGGTTGACGTCGTGCCCGGCCGGGTCGCCTTCGGCGCAGCTGACTTCGACCTCGGTGCCGATC
This sequence comes from Duganella rivi, assembly GCF_009857435.1. Lineage (GTDB taxonomy): Bacteria > Pseudomonadota > Gammaproteobacteria > Burkholderiales > Burkholderiaceae_D > Rugamonas > Rugamonas rivi. Next base: position 194,128 of record NZ_WWCK01000001.1, on the reverse strand, counting down.
ACCAGCAGCAGGGTGTCGTAGTGCTCGCCGAACTGGGCGCGCACCTTGTGCATGGCCGGCAAGCGGCCTTTGCCGAGGCGGCCCTCCGGATCGCGCGTGCGGCCGACGTAGGCGACCTTGCTGGGTAGCTTGAGCGTGTGGGCGTAGGTCATCAGCAAGTCGTGCACGGAAAATACTTCGACCAGGCCGCCCCAGTTGAGGCTGATGAAATTCTCGGTCAGGGTCACGCTCGGCTTTTTCATGGTGGCCGCGAACGGCACCTTGAGTTCGACCGTGATGCTGTCCTTGGTCTGCTCAGCGCCCAGCAGCAGCGGCAAGGTCAGCTTGAGCGAGAAGAAGCCCCATTGCAGCGCGCCGGCGATGTCGAAGCGCACGCGCGGGCGGGTGACGGCAAAGAACAGGTGGTTGTGCTCCGAAGTGGCGTCCAGTTCGAACTGCATGCGGCGCATGTAGCGGCCGATCGGGTCGCGGATGTCCGGCTTTTCAGCAAAGCCGGCCAGCAGGTCATACCAGTGGTACTTGGCGTCGGTAACGCGCACCATCCAGCTCTGCGGCGCAGCGGTGCGCTGCGGCGGCGGGATGCTTGAATCGACGGAGGGCTGCGGGGTTTGGGCAGCCGGCTCGAAGGTTTGCATGTTGCGCCTCAGTGGTTGAGTATGGCAGCGAGACTAAGCTAATTTTTGCCGCACGGCAACTAGAGTTTGGCGCGATGATTCGTCTATACAACGAAATAGACAATATTGCTTCGGATTAGGCTGCCAGCGCGCTGTTGGTTACAGTGGATTGTAATAGATCCAGCAGTTCGGACGGTTGCACGAACAGATAATCTGCGTGCCAATGTTGCGGCTCGGTCGCGCCGCAATAGCCCCAGCCGGCAGCCACGGTCAGCATGCCGGCGGCCTTGCCGGCCTGGATGTCGCGCAAATCGTCGCCCACGTACCAGCATTGTTCCGGCGCCAGGTTCAGGCGGCGCGCCGCTTCCAGCAGCGGCTCCGGGTGCGGTTTCGGATGCGGCGTGGTGTCGCCGGAGATGGCGCAAGCCGCGTGGCCAAGGCCGATCTGCGGCAGCAGCGGGGTGGTGAAGCGCTGGTGCTTGTTGGTGACGATGCCCCATTGCACGCCAGCCGCCTCAATGCCGTCCAGCAGCGCGGTGACGCCGTCGAACAAGCCGCTGTGCACGGCGATGGCGGCCTCGTAGTTGTTGAGGAATTCGTCGCGCAGTGCGAGGTAGCGCTCATCGTCGGGCGTGATGCCGAACGAGGCGCCGATCATGCCGCGCGCGCCGGCCGAAGCGGTCGGGCGCAGGATCTCGTAGGCGGTCGGCTCCAGCCCGCGCCTGGCGCGCAGCAGGTTGACGGCGGCGGCCAGGTCGGGCGCGGTGTCGGCCAGGGTGCCGTCGAGGTCGAACAGGATGGCGCGCGGTGCGGCGGGCAGAGTCATGGTCATGGCTTACAGAGGGCGGCGCGCGGCCACCAGGTAGTTGACGCTGGTGTCGTCGTTGAGCGAGTAGATCTTGGTCAGCGGGTTGTAGCCCATGCCCTTGAAGCCTTGCACTTCCAGCCCGGCGCTGCGGATGAATTGCGACAGCTCGGATGGGGTGATGAACTTGTCGTAATCGTGGGTGCCTTTCGGCAGCATGCGCAGAATGTACTCGGCGCCGATCACCGCGAACAGATAGGCTTTCGGATTGCGGTTCAGGGTCGAGAAGAACACGTGGCCGCCCGGTTTCACCAGCGCCGCGCAGGCGCGCACGATGGCCGATGGGTCGGGTACGTGTTCCAGCATTTCCATGCAGGTGACGACGTCGTACTGGCCGGCTTCCTGCGCGGCCATCTCTTCGGCGGCGATCAGCTTGTAGCGCACTTGCACGCCTGATTCCAGCGAGTGCAGGTCGGCCACCTTCAGCGCTTTTTCGCCGAGGTCGATGCCGGTGACGGTGGCGCCCTTGCGCGCCATCGATTCCGACAGAATGCCGCCGCCGCAGCCGATGTCGATCACATTCTTGCCGGCCAGCGGCGCGCGCGCGTTGATCCATTCCAGGCGCAGCGGGTTAATCTCGTGCAGCGGGCGGAACTCCGAGGTCGGATCCCACCAGCGGTGAGCGAGTTCGGAGAATTTTTGCAGTTCTAATGGATCAGCGTTCATGGCAACGATTTTAAAAGACTAATTCCGCTATTCTAAAGCAGCGGGTAAAAAAAAGCCCCGCCGAAGCGGGGCCTTCCTCAGTGGTGCGCTAGCAATTACTTGCTGGTGCCGACCACTTCGATTTCTACGCGGCGGTTTTTAGCGCGGCCTTCGGCGGTTTTGTTGTCCGCTACCGGTTGCTTCTCGCCTTTGCCTTCGGTGTACACGCGGTTGGCTTCTACGCCTTTCGAGATGATGTAGGCTTTGACGGCTTCAGCGCGGCGTACCGACAGCTTCTGGTTGTACTCATCCGAACCGACCGAGTCGGTGTGACCGACGGCGATGATCACTTCCAGGTTGATCGAACCCAGTTTCGAGGTGACGTCGTCCAGCTTGGCTTTGCCTTCTGGTTTCAGCACGGCCTTGTCGAAGTCGAAGAAGGCGTCAGCCGCGAAGCTCACTTTTTGTGCGGTTGGCACTGGCGCTGCCACTGGTGCAGCAGCTGGCACTGGGGCTGGCGCCGGTGCAGGGGCCGGTGCTGGTGGCGGCGGTGCGACGCATTTGCCGTTTTCCAGTTTTTCTGGCTCAACGCAGATCGGCAGATCGCAACCTGGCACGGCATCAGCCGGAGTCCAGTAGCCAGTGCGCCAGCACAGGCCGAACGGGTCACGGGCGATCACGCCGCGTGCATCTTGCACGTAAGCGCTTTTCGGGGTGGCGGCTTTGATGTCTTGGGTGACTGGAGCGTACGGAGGGGCGGTAGGTGCGGTCTGCGCGATGGCCGAGCCGGCAAATGCAGCCGAGATGGCCAACATCGAAATAAGTTTTTTCATATTTTTGTTCCTTTCGGGGTGATGTCTATCTGCAGAAAACTGCGCGGCGAGTTCTTTGCGTGGGGCGAATTCTACCACGCAGGGGCGTCGGGCTCGTTTTCCGCTTGTGATTCAAGCAATTGACTTCTCGTCCATTTTGCCACAGCCGATGAAAGTCGTTTAAAACGCTCCAACACGGCGCCTTTTCGCGTTCAACCAAAATGTTGTTTTGTTGCAACGTGATTGTCGATAATAATTGAGTAATGTGTCATGAATATTACAAGTTGTTACGCGTGCTACACCGGCGCGACACCGCATAAACGCTGGGCTACTGCGGAATTCCGCTAGTTGCCGTGCGCCCATGCTAAAATCGTACGCTTGCCTGTCTCTTGGGAGAGGCTTAACAAACCACAGTAAAACGACCGGCCAATGGATCAATTCGCAAAAGAAACAATCCCGATTTCCCTCGAAGAAGAGATGCGCAAGAGCTACCTCGATTACGCCATGAGCGTGATCGTCGGCCGCGCCTTGCCGGATGTGCGTGACGGCCTGAAGCCTGTACACCGCCGCGTCCTGTACTCGATGCACGAAATGAACAACGTGTGGAACCGCCCTTACGTCAAGTGCGCCCGTGTGGTGGGCGAGACCATGGGTAAGTACCACCCGCACGGCGACGCCTCGATTTACGACACGCTGGTGCGCATGGCGCAGGACTTCTCGCTGCGCTACATGCTGGTCGACGGCCAGGGTAACTTCGGCTCGGTCGACGGCGACGGCGCCGCGGCAATGCGTTACACCGAGTGCCGTCTTGACAAGATTTCCAGCGAACTGCTGGCCGATATCGACAAGGACACGGTCGACTTCCAGCCTAACTACGACGGCAAGGAAAAAGAACCGACCGTCCTGCCGACCCGTATTCCCAACCTGCTGATCAACGGTTCGTCCGGTATCGCGGTGGGTATGGCCACCAACATCCCGCCGCACAACCTGCACGAAGTGATTGCCGGCGCGCTGCACGTGCTGAACAACCCGGATTGCACGATCGACGAGCTGATCGAACTGATCCCGGCGCCAGACTTCCCGACCGGCGGCACGATTTACGGCGTGTCGGGCGTGCGCGACGGCTACCGCACTGGCCGCGGCCGCGTGGTGATGCGCGCCAAGACCCACTACGAAGAATACGGCAAGGACGGCGGCCGCACCGCCATCATCGTTGACGAGCTGCCATACCAGGTCAACAAGAAATCGCTGCTGGAGCGCATCGCCGAGAACGTGCGCGACAAGAAGCTCGAAGGCATTTCCGACATCCGCGACGAGTCCGATAAATCGGGCATGCGCGTGGTGATCGAGCTGAAACGCGGCGAAGTACCGGAAGTGGTGCTGAACAATCTGTACAAGCAGACCCAGTTGCAAGACACCTTCGGCATGAACATGGTGGCGCTGGTCGACGGCCAGCCGCGCCTGCTGAACCTGAAGGAAATGCTGTCGTGCTTCCTGTCGCACCGCCGCGAAGTGGTGACGCGCCGTACCGTGTTCGAACTGCGCAAGGCGCGCGAACGCGGCCACGTGCTGGAAGGCCTGGCAGTGGCACTGGCCAACATCGATGAATTCATCGCTATCATCAAGGCCGCGCCGACGCCGCCAGTGGCGAAGACCGCCCTGATGGAAAAATCGTGGGATTCCTCGCTGGTGCGCGAGATGCTGGCCCGTACCGGCGAAGGCGACACCATCGGCGGCATCGACGCCTTCCGTCCTGAGCACCTGCCTAAGCACTATGGCATGCAGAGCGACGGCTTGTACAAACTGTCCGACGACCAGGCGCAAGAGATCCTGCAAATGCGCCTGCAACGCCTGACCGGCCTGGAACAGGACAAGATCGTCAACGAGTACAAGGACGTGATGGCGGAAATCGCCGACCTGCTGGACATCCTGTCCAAGCCGGCCCGCGTGACCACCATCATCACCGACGAGATGACCTCGATGGTGGGCGAGTTTGGCGATCCAGCCAAGGATCCACGCCGCTCCAACATCGAACACAACGCCAGCGACCTGAATACCGAAGACCTGATCACGCCGCAAGACATGGTGGTGACCTTGTCGCACACCGGTTACATGAAGGCGCAGCCGATCAGCGAATACCGCGCGCAGAAACGCGGCGGCCGCGGCAAGCAAGCCATGGCGACCAAGGATGAAGACTGGATCGACCAGCTGTTCATCGCCAACACGCACGATTACATCTTGTGCTTCTCCAACCGTGGCCGCTTGTACTGGCTGAAGGTATGGGAAGTGCCGCAAGGCTCGCGCAACTCGCGTGGCAAGCCTATCGTCAATATGTTCCCATTGGCGGACAACGAGAAGATCACGGTCATCCTGCCGCTGTCGGGCGAGAACCGCACCTTCCCTGAAGACCACTACGTCTTCATGTCCACCAGCCTGGGCACCGTGAAGAAAACGCCGCTGAAAGACTTCAGCAATCCACGCAAGGCCGGCATTATCGCGGTCGACCTGGACGAAGGCGACTTCCTGATCGGCGCTGCGCTGACCGATGGCGAACACGATGTGATGCTGTTCTCCGACGCCGGCAAAGCTGTGCGCTTCGACGAGAACGACGTCCGTCCGATGGGCCGTAACGCCCGCGGCGTGCGCGGCATGAACCTTGACGAAGGCCAGCGCGTGATCGCGCTGCTGGTGGCGGAAAACGAGCAGCAGTCGGTGCTGACTGCAACCGAGAACGGCTTCGGCAAGCGTACGCCTATCATCGAGTACACCCGTCACGGCCGTGGCACCAAGGGCATGATCGCGATCCAGACCTCCGAGCGTAACGGCAAGGTGGTGGCGGCCACGCTGGTGGATTCGTCGGACGAGATCATGCTGATCACCACCGGCGGCGTGCTGATTCGCACCCGCGTATCGGAAATCCGCGAGATGGGCCGCGCGACGCAGGGCGTGACCCTGATCGCAGTGGAAGACGGCACCAAGCTGTCCGGCCTGCAGCGCGTGGTCGAAACCGATATCGACGAAGTGGAGCTGGAACCGGGCCCGGATTCGGCTACTGAGTAAACGCTCGAAGTTGTGAGCCAGCGGGGCCAAGGCTATTGCGCAAAACCGGCAATAGGATTGGCCCCGTTTTTATTTTTTAAGGAACGTAATGACGCAAATCTTTAACTTCTCCGCCGGCCCTGCCGTATTGCCGAAGGAAGTCTTGGCGCAAGCTGCTGCTGAAATGCTGGATTGGCATGGCAGCGGTATGTCCGTCATGGAGATGAGCCATCGCGGGCCGGAGTTTATGTCGATTTACAAGGCAGCCGAGCGCGATCTGCGCGAGCTGCTGGCAGTGCCGGACAATTACAAGATTTTGTTCATGCAGGGCGGCGGTCTGTCGCAAAACGCCCTGATTCCGTTGAACCTGCTGGGCCACAAGCCTGAAGGTGCAACCATCGATTTCATTCACACCGGTTCGTGGTCGGCCAAGTCCATCAAGGAAGCGGGCAAGTACGCCAAGGTGAATACCGCCGCGTCGAATACGACGGCGGTGCCGGCGCAAGCGGATTGGCAACTGACTGCCGATGCTGCGTACCTGCACATGTGCACCAACGAGACCATCGACGGCGTCGAGTATCAGCCGGACTTTAACGATACGCGTTTTAAAGACCGCGTGCTGGTGGCCGATATGTCGTCGCATATTTTGTCGCGCGTGATCGACGTCGCCAAGTACGGCGTGATCTTCGCAGGCGCGCAGAAGAACATCGGCCCGGCCGGCGTGACCATCGTGATTATTCGCGACGACTTGCTAGGCAAGGCGCTGCCGGTGTGCCCGTCGGCGTTTGATTTCAAGCTGGTAGCCGATAACGAATCGATGTACAACACGCCGCCGACTTACGGCATCTATATCGCCGGCCTGGTGTTCCAGTGGCTGAAGCAGCAGGGCGGCGTGGCCGAGATGGAGCGCCGCGCCAAGGCCAAGGCCGAGCTGCTGTACGCGGCGCTGGACGTCGACGATTTCTATCAAAATCGCGTGGCGCCGGCCAACCGCTCGCGCATGAACGTACCCTTCTACCTGAAGGATGAAAGCAAGAACGAAGCATTCCTGGCCGGCGCCAAAGCGCGCGGCCTGCTGCAACTGAAGGGCCACAAGTCCGTCGGCGGTATGCGCGCATCGATCTATAACGCGATGCCTATCGAGGGCGTGCAAGCGCTCGTAGACTACTTGAACGAATTTGCAGGCCGATAAATGAACGACAAACTTAAACCCTTGCGCGAACAAATCGATTCGATTGACGCGCAAATCCTGGATCTGCTGAACCAGCGCGCGAAAGTGGCGCAGGAAGTGGGGCACGTGAAAGCCGAAACCGGCGCGCCGGTGTTCCGCCCTGAGCGCGAGGCACAAGTGCTGCGCGGCGTGGCGGATCGCAATCCCGGCCCGATGGGCAACGCGGAATTGCAAACGATTTGGCGCGAGATCATGTCCGCGTGCCGCTCGCTGGAGAAGCGCGTGACGGTGGCCTTCCTCGGCCCAGCGGGCACCTACAGCGAACAAGCCGTGTATCAGCAATTCGGCACGGCGGTGGATGTGCTGCCTTGCTCGTCGATTGATGAAGTGTTCCGCGCCACCGAGGCTGGGACGGCGGAATTCGGCGTGGTGCCGGTTGAGAATTCGACCGAAGGCGCCATCGGCCGCACGCTGGACTTGCTGCTGCATACGCCGCTGACCATCAGCGGCGAAGTGTCGATCGCTGTGCGTCACAGCCTGTTGACCGGCACCGGCAATATGGAAGGCGTCACCGCGATTTGCGCGCACGCGCAGGCGCTGGCGCAATGCCAGATCTGGTTGAACAATAACTACCCCGAGATCGAACGCCGCGCCGTGTCGTCCAACGCGGAAGCGGCGCGCATGGCGCGTGACGATCACACCATCGCCGCGATTGCAGGCGAGCGCGCAGGCGTGCGCTATGGCCTCGGTACGGTGAAGGCAAACATTCAGGATGATCCGCACAACCGCACGCGCTTTGCCGTGATTGGTTCCCTGCAGGCCGGCCCTTCTGGCGAGGATCGCACCTCGCTGGCGCTGGCGGCGCCGCACAAGGCGGGTTCGATTTATCGCCTGCTTGGATCGCTGGCACAGCACGGCGTGTCGATGACGCGCTTCGAGTCGCGCCCGGCGCGCACCGGCACGTGGGAGTACTACTTCTACGTCGACGTGGAAGGCCATGTGCAAGATCCCGCCGTCGCCAAGGCGCTCGATGAGCTGCAAGGCAACGCTGCATTCTTCAAGGTGCTGGGTTCCTACCCGGTGAGCCTGACCTGATTTTCGAAGAGAGAGAACATGAGTAAGAACTACGGCCCGGAATACGTCCGCGCCATCGCCCCATACCAGGCCGGCAAACCGATTTCGGAAGTCGCGCGTGAATTCGGCCTCGATGAGGCGACCATTGTGAAGCTGGCGTCGAACGAGAATCCGTTCGGCGTGCCGGCATCGGCGCAGCAGGCGATGGCCGCTGCGGTGGCGGAACTGGGGCGCTACCCGGATGCCAACGGCTTTGATTTGAAGGGCGCGCTGGCCAAGCGTTACGACGTGCCTGCGGATTGGATCACGCTCGGTAACGGCTCCAACGATATTCTGGAAATCGCTGCGCATGCGTTTGTGGAGCGCGGCCAGTCGATCGTGTATTCGCAGTATTCGTTCGCGGTGTATGCGCTGGCGACGCAAGGCGTGGGGGCGCAGCACATCGTGGTGCCGGCCAAGGCGCATGGCCACGACCTGCCGGCCATGCTGGCGGCGATCCGCGACGATACGCGTCTGGTGTTTATCGCCAATCCGAACAACCCGACCGGCACGTTTATTCCGGCGGCGGAGATCGAGGCGTTTGTCGCCAAGGTGCCGGCGCACGTTGTCGTGGTGCTGGACGAGGCTTACAACGAGTTCCTGTCCGAAGAAAACCAGTTTGAATCGGCAGAGTGGGTGAAGAAGTATCCTAACCTGTTGGTGTCGCGCACCTTCTCCAAGGCGTATGGCCTGGCAGGCCTGCGCGTGGGCTTCGCGATTGCGCAGCCGGCGTTGACGGATTTGATGAATCGTATTCGCCAGCCGTTTAACGTGAACTCGCTGGCACAGGCAGCGGCCATCGCGGCGCTGAACGACAAGGAATTCCTGAAGCGGAGCGCGGCCAATAACGCGGCAGGCTACCAGCAATTCGTCGAGGCGTTTGAGCAGATGGGCCTCGAGTATGTGCCGTCGTACGGTAACTTCGTGCTGGTGAAGGTTGGTAGTGATGCCGGCGCCGGCGCGCGTGTGAATCTGTCGCTGTTGAAGCAGGGCGTGATTGTGCGTCCGGTTGGTAATTACGGTTTGCCTGAGTGGCTGCGTATTTCCATCGGCCTGCCGCAAGAGAATGCGGTCTTCATCGCGGCACTGGCGAAAGCATTGGCGGAGTAATGCTGAACAAGGTCGTAATTTTTGGCGTAGGTCTGATCGGCGGCTCGTTCGCGCGCTCGCTGAAGAAGGCTGGCGCGGTGCACACCATCGTCGGCGTCGGCCGCTCGGCCGCGTCGATGGCGCGCGCGCTGGAGTTGGGCATCGTTGACGCGATAGCTGTGGCGGGCGATCCGGCGTCGCTGGCGGAAGCGCTGCATGGTGCGGATCTCGTGCTGCTGGCTGCGCCGGTCGCGCAGACCGAGGCGATTCTGGCGGCCATTGCGCCGCATCTGCAAGGGGGCACTGTGGTCACTGATGCGGGCAGCACCAAGTCCGACGTAGTGGCTGCCGCGCGCAGTGCGCTGGGTAGCAAGGTGGCGCAGTTCGTGCCCGGCCATCCGATTGCGGGCCGCGAAACCAATGGCCCGGATGCGGCCATCGACAATCTGTATGTCGGCAAGAAGGTGGTGCTCACCGCGCTGGCCGAAAATACGGAGGCTGACGTGGAGCGCGTAGCGGCAGCATGGCGCGCTTGCGACGCCATCATCCACCGCTTAACGCCGGAAGAACACGACAAGGTGTTCGCGGCGGTAAGCCACCTGCCGCACCTGCTGGCCTACGCACTGGTAGACGACATTGCGAAGAAGCCGCACGCCGATCTGCTGTTCCAATACGCCGCCAGCGGCTTCCGCGATTTCACGAGGATCGCCGGATCGTCGCCGGAGATGTGGCGCGATATCAGCCTGGCCAACCAATCGGCGCTGCTGACGGAACTGGACGCCTACATGGCGCAATTGACTACGCTGCGCGCCCAACTGGCGGCGGGGGACGGGGCTGGGTTGGAAGGCGTTTACACTAATGCCCAACACGCCCGCCATCAATGGATAACCGCGATCGAGACGGCCGAAGCGCCGCCGAAAGACTAAACACGGGAACGCAGATTGAGCCGCGCAGCCAAACCCGGACAAATGGGGTCTGACCCCGTACGGGGTCAGACCCCCGGTCGCCGCAGTGCGGGTTTCGCCGGTGCCGTCCGCGCCCGTAAATGAGGATTAAGCATGACTGATTATATTGACCTTCAACCCGTTAAACACGTGCAGGGCGCGGTGCGTTTGCCGGGTTCTAAATCGATTTCCAACCGCATCCTGCTGCTCTCCGCGCTGTCGCAAGGGCAGGTCGCCATTGTCGATCTGCTGGCGTCCGACGACACGGCCGTGATGCTGGCCGCGCTGCGCTCCCTCGGCGTGCAGTGGACGGAAGAGAAAACCGCCACCGGCACTATCCACCACGTCACCGGCGTGGCCGGCGTGCTGCCGAATAAATCGGCGGATCTTTTCATGGGCAACGCCGGCACCGCGATCCGCCCGTTGACCGCCGCGCTGGCCGTGATCGGTGGCGACTACACGCTGCACGGCGTGCCGCGCATGCACGAGCGTCCGATCGGCGACTTGGTCGATGCGCTGAACGCCGCCGGCACCAATGTCGAATACACCGGCAACCCAGGCTTCCCGCCACTGCACATCAAGCAGGGCAAGATCATCACCGAGCGCCTGTCGGTGCGCGGTGACGTATCGAGCCAGTTCCTGACCGCGCTGCTGATGGTGGCGCCGCTGATGGCGAAAGACCACGCAATCACCATCGACGTGATCGGCGAATTGATCTCCAAGCCCTACATCGAAATCACGCTGAACCTGATCCGCCGCTTCGGCGTCAAGGTCGAGCAGACCGGCTGGGAGTCGTTCACCATCCAGCCGGGCAAGGTCTACCAGTCGCCAGGCACTATTCACGTTGAGGGTGACGCCTCGTCGGCGTCCTACTTCCTGGCGGCTGGCGCGATTGCCGGCGGCCCGGTGCGCGTGGAAGGCGTGGGCAAGGACAGCATCCAGGGCGACGTGCGCTTTGCCGCCGCATTGGAGCAGATGGGCGCGCAGATCACCATGGGCGACAACTGGATCGAAGCGCGCAGCAGCGGCCCGCTGAAGGCCATCGACGCCGACTTCAATCACATCCCGGATGCGGCCATGACCATCGCCATCGCCGCGCTGTACGCCGACGGCCCATCAACGCTGCGCAACATCGCCAGCTGGCGCGTCAAGGAGACCGACCGCATTGCGGCCATGGCAACCGAGCTGCGCAAAGTTGGCGCTGTCGTGGAAGAGGGCGCGGACTACATCAAGGTTACGCCGCCTGCCGCGCTGACGCCTGCTACCATTGATACCTACGACGATCACCGCATGGCCATGTGCTTCTCGCTGACCTCGCTGGACGGCGCGCTGCGCAAGGGCGCCACGGTGCGCATCAACGATCCTAAGTGCGTGAACAAGACTTTCCCTGAATATTTCAACGCATTTGCCAAGATTGCAAAGTAACTGATATGCCAACATCCCAGATTCCAGTCATCACCATCGACGGCCCTACCGCATCCGGCAAGGGCACGGTCGCACACCGCGTTGCCGATAAGCTCGGCTTCCATTACCTGGACTCGGGCGCCCTGTATCGCTTGACCGCGCTGTCGGCCCTGCGCCGCGGCACCGAACTGACCGACGAGCACGCGCTGGCCAAGCTGGCCGAGCACCTGCATTGCAGTTTCCAGGGCGGCGATATCATCCTGTCGCATGAAAACGTCACGGATGCGATCCGGGCGGAAGAGGTGGGTAATACCGCCTCCAGGATCGCTACATTCCCGGCCGTGCGCCATGCGCTGGTAGGGCTGCAACTGGGTTTTCGCAAGGCGCCGGGCCTGGTGGCGGACGGCCGCGACATGGGCTCGGTGATCTTCCCGCACGCCCCGCTCAAGGTGTTTTTGACGGCCTCGGTCAAGGCTCGCGCAGAGCGCCGCTATAAGCAATTGATAGACAAGGGATTTTCTGCTAATATGCAAGACCTACTGGTGGATTTGCAGGCGCGGGACGACCGGGATACAAACCGGGCCATCGCGCCGCTGGCCCCGGCGGAAGGCGCTTTCGTGCTGGACACCTCTGAAATGAACGCTGATCAAGCGGTCGAACAAGTGCTTGCATGGTACGCCGCCGTAGCAAAGTCGTAAATTTTTATCAACCTAACCCAGTTGAAGCCGCATACCGCGGGCCTTGCTGGTAACCTGGAAATACAATGTCTAATATGGAAAGTTTTGCAGCCCTCTTCGAAGAATCCCTGTCGCGTCAAGACATGCGTTCGGGCGAAGTGATCTCGGCTGAAGTCGTTCGTCTGGATCACAACTTCGTGATCGTCAACGCCGGCCTGAAATCGGAAGCATTCATCCCTGTTGAAGAATTCAAAAATGACCAAGGCGAACTGGAAGTCAAAGTAGGTGACTTCGTTTCCGTGGCCATCGAATCGCTGGAAAATGGTTTCGGCGATACCATCCTGTCGCGCGACAAAGCCAAGCGTCTGGCTTCGTGGCTGGCACTGGAAAAAGCAATGGAGTCGGGCGAGATCGTGGTCGGCACCGTGAACGGCAAAGTCAAGGGCGGCCTGACCGTTCTGACCAACGGCATCCGTGCCTTCCTGCCAGGTTCGCTGGTAGACACCCGTCCAGTCAAGGACACCACCCCATTCGAAGGCAAGACCCTCGAGTTCAAGGTTATCAAGCTGGATCGCAAGCGTAACAACGTAGTGCTGTCGCGCCGCGCCGTGATCGAAGCTTCGATGGGCGAAGAGCGCCAGAAGCTGATGGAAACCCTGAAAGAAGGCACCGTGGTGACCGGCGTTGTGAAGAACATCACCGACTACGGCGCGTTCGTGGATCTGGGCGGCATCGACGGCCTGCTGCACATCACCGACCTGGCATGGCGTCGTGTGCGTCACCCATCGGAAGTGCTGACCGTTGGCCAGGAAATCACCGCTAAAGTCCTGAAATACGATCAAGAGAAGAACCGTGTTTCGCTGGGCGTGAAGCAACTGGGCGATGACCCATGGACTGGCCTGTCGCGTCGTTACCCACAAGGCACCCGCCTGTTCGGTAAAGTCACCAACCTGACCGACTACGGTGCGTTCGTTGAAGTTGAACAAGGCATCGAAGGCCTGGTTCACGTGTCGGAAATGGACTGGACCAACAAGAACGTTGCTCCTAACAAGGTTGTCCAGCTGGGCGACGAAGTAGAAGTGATGGTTCTGGAGATCGACGAAGAGCGTCGCCGTATCTCGCTGGGCATGAAGCAGTGCAAAGCCAACCCATGGGACGACTTCGGCGTAACCCACAAGAAGGGCGATAAAGTCAAAGGCGCGATCAAATCGATCACCGACTTCGGCGTGTTCATCGGCCTGGCTGGCAACATCGACGGCCTGGTACACCTGTCCGACCTGTCGTGGACCGAGTCCGGCGAAGAAGCCGTACGCAAGTTCAAGAAAGGCGACGAACTGGAAGCCGTGGTTCTGGCCATCGACGTTGAGCGTGAGCGCGTTTCCCTGGGCGTTAAGCAACTGGAAGGTGATCCATTCAACAACTTCGCCGCCATGAACGACAAAGGCGCACTGGTAACCGGCACCGTTAAATCGGTTGAGCCTAAAGGCGCCGTGATCCAGCTGTCGGAAGAAGTTGAAGGCTACCTGCGCGCTTCGGAAATCTCGCGTGACCGCGTGGAAGATGCTGGCACCCACCTGAAAGTCGGCGATTCCGTCGAAGCTCTGGTGATCAACATCGACCGTAAAGCACGTTCGATCCAGCTGTCGATCAAAGCCAAAGATTCGGCTGACACCGCTGAAGCGATGAAAAACATCGCCGCTGACAGCAGCGCCGCTTCGGGCACCACCAGCCTGGGCGCACTGCTGAAAGCGAAGCTGGACAACAAGAACTAAGAACTATAGTCGATGACTAAGTCCGAACTTATCAACCGCCTGGCTGAGCGTTATTCTCAGCTGGTGGCCAAAGATGCGGAATATGCCGTCAAAACCATTCTCGACGCGATGACCAACGCCCTGGCGACCGGTCAGCGCATCGAGATCCGCGGTTTTGGCAGCTTTGCCCTCAACAGCCGGCCGCCACGCATCGGGCGCAACCCGAAGTCGGGCGACAAGGTGATGGTGCCGGAAAAGCGGGTGCCGCACTTCAAGCCGGGCAAGCAATTGCGCGAGCGGGTTGACGCGATGGTCGGGCAACCGATCATCGAGGACTGAAGCATTCAATAGTTAAACAAAGCGGCGTCCTTCGGGATGCCGCTTTTTTTTTGTTGCCCGAGGTGCGATACTGGCGCTCTCGGAATTACTCAACAGGAACCCGGCTGATGAAATTCATCTCCACCCTCGTAGGCTTCATTATCTTTGTCCTGTTTTTCAGCTTCGCGCTGAAGAACTCGCAGGAAGTCGATCTGCAATTGTTCCTGCACTATGAGCTGCGCGGCCCGCTGGTGCTGATGCTGCTGGGCTTTTTTGTGGCCGGCGCCGTGCTCGGCGTGCTGGCGCTGACGCCCACGGTGTTCCGCCACCGGCGCGAAGCGAACAAGCACAAGACAACCATCCACACGCTGCAAACCTCGGCGCAGCAGGCTGCCCAGCAGCCGCAGCCGGACAGCGTTAACACGCAATAATCCACAATAATCAACAATAACAATTACACAGACCTAGCATGGAATTTGAACTCTGGTGGTTACTGGGCATCCCGGTCTTCTTTGGCCTGGGATGGGTCGCGGCGCGGGTGGATATCCGCCAGCTGCTGTCGGAATCGCGCACGCTGCCGCGCGGCTATTACAAGGGCTTGAACCACTTGCTCAACGAGCAGCCGGACAAGGCGGTCGATGCGTTCATCGAGATCGTGCGGCTCGATCCCGAATCGGCCGAGATGCACTTCGCGCTCGGTAATCTGTTCCGCCGCCGCGGCGAGACCGAGCGCGCCATCCGCATCCACCAAAACCTGCTGGCGCGGCCGGATCTGCCGCAGGAAGAGAAGGAGCATGCGCAGTATGAGCTGGGCATGGACTACCTGAAGGCAGGCCTGCTGGATCGCGCGGAAGAGACGTTTAACTCCCTGCTCAACGGCCAGTATTCGGCGCAGGCGCGCCGCGCGCTGCTGGAGATTTTCCAGCGCGAGAAAGAATGGCCGCGCGCGATCGAGGCGGCGATTGGGCTGCAGGAATCGGGCGCAGGTTCGCGCCAGAAGGAAATCGCGCAGTTCTACTGCGAACTGGCGCAGGACGCGCTGGTGCATCTGCATCCCGAGGAAGCCTTGGTGCTGCTGGAGAAATCGCTGCAAGCGGATCGCGTCAACGTGCGCGCCACCATGCTGACCGGCGATGCGCAACTGGCGCAGGGCGATGTGGAGGGCGCGCTGCTGACCTGGCGCCGCGTCGAGCAAATCAGCGTGCCGCACGTGGCACTGGTGGCGCAGCGCCTGATGGACGGCTACCGCAAAGTGGGTCGCCCGCAGGAAGGCGTCAATCTCTTGAAATCCTATCTTGAGCAGGCATCTTCGATCGACCTGGTCGAGGTGGTGTACAAGGGAGTGCTGGAGCTCGACGGCGTGGAAGCGGCCAAGCAATTGGTCGGCGATCAGCTGCGCCGCACGCCGACCTTGCTGGGACTGGACAAGTTCCTGGAAGCGCGCCTGATGGATGCGCCGCCGGCCGTGGTGCCGGAGCTGTCGATGGTGAAGAACCTGGTACACGGCTACACGCAAAAGCTGGCGCGCTACCAGTGCAGCCACTGCGGCTTCAAGGCGCGCCAGTTCTACTGGCAGTGCCCGGGTTGCAGCAAGTGGGAAACCTACCCGCCGCGCCGTACCGAAGAATTGAATGTAATGAATTGAAAAGAGCATCACCATGAAAATCACGATTATCGGCACCGGCTACGTCGGCCTTGTTACCGGCGCCTGCCTGGCGGAGTTGGGCAATGATGTGTTCTGCCTCGACGTCGATCAAAAGAAGATCGACCTGCTGAACAGCGGCGGCATCCCGATCCACGAACCGGGCCTGGAAGAGGTGGTGGCGCGCAACCGCGCGGCCGGCCGCATCCAGTTCTCGACCGACGTTGCGGCCTCGGTGGCGCACGGCGAGGTGCAGTTCATCGCGGTCGGCACGCCGCCCGATGAAGATGGCTCAGCCGACTTGCAGTATGTGCTGGCTGCGGCCCGCAACATCGGCAAGCACATGACCGGCTTTAAAGTCATCGTCGATAAATCGACCGTCCCTGTCGGCACGGCCGATCGCGTGACGGCGGCGCTGAAGGAAGAACTGGCGACGCGCGGCGCAGCGGCGTCGTTCTCGGTGGTGTCCAATCCCGAGTTCTTGAAAGAGGGCGCGGCGGTGGAAGACTTCATGCGTCCTGACCGCATCGTGATCGGCCATGACAACTCGCCTGAAGGCGAGAAGGCGGCCGCCAAGATGAAGAAGCTGTATGCGCCGTTCAACCGCAATCACGAGCGCACTTTCTGGATGGATGTGCGTTCGGCGGAGTTCACCAAGTACGCTGCCAATGCCATGCTGGCGACCCGCATCTCGTTCATGAACGAGCTGGCCAACCTGGCCGACCACGTGGGCGCGGACATTGAAGCGGTGCGCCACGGTATCGGTTCCGATCCGCGCATCGGCCACAGCTTCCTATACGCCGGTGCAGGCTATGGCGGCTCGTGCTTCCCGAAAGACGTGCAGGCGCTGGAACGCACCGCGCGCCAGTACTCGCAGGACTTGCTGATCCTGCGCGCGGTGGAAGCGGTCAACGATAAACAGAAGCTGGTACTGGGCCGCAAGGTGCTGGCGCGCTTTGGCGCGGACTTGAGCGGTAAGCACTTTGCCGTGTGGGGCCTGGCCTTCAAGCCGAACACCGATGACATGCGCGAAGCGCCGTCGCGCGAATTGCTGCGTCAATTGATCGACGCCGGCGCCACGGTGGCGGTGTACGACCCGGTCGCCATGGCGGAAGCCAAGCGCGTACTGGCGCTCGACCTGACGCCGGAAGAATTGGCGCGCGTGCGCTTTGCTGACAGCCCGATGGACACGCTGACCGGCGCCGAGGCGCTGATCATCGTCACCGAGTGGAAGGCGTTCCGCAGCCCGGACTTCGACCGCATCAAGGCGGCGCTGGCGCATGCCGTCATCTTCGACGGCCGCAACCTGTTCGAGCCGGAAGCGATGGCCGAAGCGGGCTTTGAGTACCACGGCATTGGCCGTTCCATCCTGACCCGCACTTAACGAGGCCGCACCGTGACGACCAATCTGGATAAAGTACGCATCCTGGTAGTGGGTGACGTAATGCTCGACCGTTACTGGTTCGGTGATGTCAGCCGCATTTCGCCGGAAGCGCCTGTGCCGGTGGTGCGCATCGAGAAGCGCGAAGCGCGCCTCGGCGGCGCGGCCAACGTGTCGCGCAACGCGGCGGCGCTGGGCGCGCAGGCTGGCTTGCTGGGCATCGTCGGCAACGACGAGGCGGGCGACGAGGTGGCCTCGCTGCTGGAAGGCGGCGGCATTCGCAGCTACCTGAAACGCGACGAGGCGATTTCCACCATCATCAAGCTGCGCGTGATCGGCCGCCAGCAGCAAATGGTACGCATCGATTTTGAAGAAGCGCCGACCGATACCGTGTTGCGCGACAAGCTGGAACAGTTCAAGGCGCTGCTGGCCGATTACGATGTGATCGTGCTGTCGGATTACGCCAAGGGCAGCCTGGTGGCGGTGGCCGACATGATCGCGGCCGCGCGCGCGGCAGGCAAGGTGGTGATGGTCGATCCGAAGGGCGACGATTTCTCGCGCTACGCCGGTGCGACCGTGCTGACGCCGAACAAGTCCGAATTCAAGCGCATCGCCGGCTCGTGGAATAGCGAGGAGCAGCTGACCGCCAAGGCGCAAGCCTTGCGCGCGGAACTCAAGCTCGATGCGCTGCTGCTGACCCGCTCGGAAGAGGGCATGACCCTGTACACCGACGGCGCGCAATACCACACGCCGGCGCAGGCGCGCGAGGTGTTCGACGTCTCCGGCGCAGGCGACACCGTGATCGCGACGATGGCCTGCATGCTGGGCACCGGCGCCGGCTGGCAGGAAGCGGTGGAAACCGCCAACCGCGCCGGCGGCATCGTGGTCGGCAAGCTCGGTACGGCCACCGTCACGCGCGAGGAATTGTTCGGCGCTTGATCTGGCTCAACCGTGTAGCAGCCGGGCTCCGTTAAGGTGCTTGATCAAGGTGCGAATAGTCGCATCTTGCTTAACCTCAACGGAGACTATGATGATCAAGAAACTATTGCTGATGCTGACCATGCTGTTGAGCATGGCGGCGGCGTGGGCGCAAGTGGACGTCAACAAGGCCGACGCGGCCGCGCTGGACAGCATCCGCGGCCTCGGCCCGGCCAAGACCAAGGCCATCCTCGAGGAGCGCAAGAAGGGCGAATTCAAGGACTGGGCCGACCTGCAGCAGCGGGTCAAAGGCATCGGCGAAAAGAACTCCATCAGGCTGTCCGAGGCCGGACTGCAAGTGAACGGCAAGTCGAAAGATGGTGCGCCGGCCAAGTCCAGCAAGTAAGATAGTGGCTTTCCAATGGCCCGCAGTGCAATGCTGCGGGCTTCCACCACGGAGACCGCTGTATGCAGCTTAAAACGCAGTTGACGCCCATTGCGCTGGCCCTGCTGATCGCCGCGCCTGCCATGGCCGCCGAACCTGATACCAAGCGCCATCAGGCCCAGATCGACCAGATCGTCAAACAAATTTCCCCAGCCCGTATCGAAGCCACCATCCGCAAGCTGGTGAGCTTCCGCACGCGCCACACGATGTCGGACACGGTGTCCGAGACCGAGGGTATTGGTGCGGCGCGGCGCTGGATCAAGGCGGAACTGGAGCGCTGCGGCGTGGGCACGCCGTTGCAAGTGGCATTCGACAGCCATATCGCGCCGGTCTCCGCGCGCATCAGCAAGCCGACTGAAATCGTCAACGTGGTGGCGACCTTGCCAGGCACCCAGGCGGCGTCAGTGGAGCGCATGTACGTGGTGAGCGGCCATTACGACTCGCGCAATACCGACGTGATGGACGCGGTGGGCGATGCG
Source organism: Duganella rivi (assembly GCF_009857435.1). GTDB lineage: Bacteria > Pseudomonadota > Gammaproteobacteria > Burkholderiales > Burkholderiaceae_D > Rugamonas > Rugamonas rivi. The sequence continues at coordinate 174,821 of NZ_WWCK01000001.1, read as the reverse complement.
CCGGGCGCCAACGATGACGCCTCCGGCACAGCCGCCGTGATGGAGATGGCCTGCGTGATGGCCAAATACAAATTCGACGCCACGCTGGTGTTCATGACGGTGGCGGCGGAAGAGCAGGGCTTGCTGGGTGCGGCGCATTGGGCCGAGCAGGCGAAGCAGAAGAATCTCAACATCGCCGGCATGTTCACCAACGATATCATCGGCAGCTCGCGCGATGAACACGGCAAGAAGGACGACACGCAAGTGCGCCTGTTTGCAGAAGGCCTGCCGGTGCAGAAGGAGAACAGCGACGTGGTGCGCACGCTGATCCAGACCGGCGGCGAGAACGACTCGCTGTCGCGTCAACTGGCGCGTGCGGTGAAAGAGGCGGGCGAGCGTTATGTGCCAAAGTTTAAAGTCAACGTAATTCAGCGGCGCGACCGCTACCTGCGCGGCGGCGACCATATGCCGTTCCTGGAGCGCGGCTATGCGGCCCTGCGCTTCACCGAGCCGGCCGAGGATTTCAATCACCAGCACCAGAATATCCGCACCGAGAATGGTGTGCTGATTGGCGACCTGCCGCAGTATAACGACTACAACTACATCGCCAAGGTGGCGCGGGTGAATGCGGCGGCCTTGTCGTCGCTGGCCTTGGCGCCAGCCGCGCCACAGAAAGTGCAAGTGCGCACGTCCAAACTGCAAAACGATACCGAGCTGGTTTGGCAGGCCAACAGCGAGCCGGATCTGGCGGGCTACCGCATCGTCTGGCGCGATACCACGGCGGCGGATTGGCAGGGATCGAAGTTCGTCGGCAAGGTGACCGAGTTCACCATGCCGCAGTCGAAGGACAATGTGTACTTCGGCGTGCAGGCGATTGATGTTGACGGCAACGTTAGCCCTGCCAGCTATCCAACCCCGCTGCGCTGATGAAGATATCCCGCATCCTCCACGCCGGCTACGTGTTCGAAAGCGGCGGCACGCAGATCGTGTTCGACCCGATATTTGAGAACCCGTTCAGCCGCAATTGCCACGCGTTTCCCGACGTCCGCTTCGACCTCGCGCAGGTGAGGGCGTTGCGGCCGGATGCGGTGTTCATTTCGCACTTCCATGATGATCATTGTTCGCTGGAGAGCCTTGATCTGCTGGATCGCGCGACGCCAATTTATCTCTACTGCCTGTTCGACGAATTGTTTGCGATGATCCGTGAATTGGGCTTTGCGGATGTGCAGCCACTGGCGCTGGATGTGCCGGTGGTGATCGGTGAGTTTGAAGTGATCCCGCGCCGCGCCTTGGAGGCTGACGTGGACTCGATGTTCCAGGTGCGCGCAGAAGGCCTGAATGTGCTCAACGTGGTCGACTCGTGGATGGATCCTGAGACGCTGGAACAGCTCAAGCCCTACGCGCCGTGGGACATGGTGCTGTGGCCTTTCCAGACCATGCGCGAGGTGGATGTGATTGCGCCGTCGCGCGCGGAACGTGGCCCGGTTGAATTGCCGGAGGAGTGGCCGGAGCAGCTGCAAGCGCTGGCGCCGCGCTACGTGGTGCCGAGTTCCTGCCAGTTCAATCAGGAGCCGTGGTCGTGGTACAACCGCGCCATGTTCCCGATCACTTACCGGCAGTTTGAGCAGGCGGTATGCGAGTGGCTGCCGGCGGCGCGGGTGGTGCGCCTGAATCCATCGGTGGCGGTGGAGTTGTCCGCCGCCGCGCTCACGCCCGCCGAGCCGCTGCCGTGGGTGCTGCCGGTAGGCGATCAAGACATCGACTTCGCCTACGATCCTGACATCGTGCCGCCGCCAACTTCGGACATCGCACAGCACTTCGCCGCGCTGACGGAAGAACAAGCCGCGCGGGTCGAAGCGTTTTGCTGCGAGGGGCTGATCGAGCGTTACCAAGACATGGAGCTCCCGGAAGACAGCTACTTCTCGACGCCCTGCGTTTGGCAACTCTCCGTCTACGAGCAAGTGGGCGAGGCCCGGCACTACCGCTATCGCATCCACGGCGACACCATTGCTTTGATGGGTGACGAAGAAGCGCCAACATGGACTACCGAAATCCCCGCCGCCAAACTGTACGCAGGCCTGGCGCTGGGCGAATCCCTAACCTCCATGTACATGCGCATCAAGGGCGCGCCCGCCGACGCCGACATCGTCGACGACCCGCTCATCCGCACCCTGTTCGACAACGCCTTCGCCGCCTACCAAGCCGCCCAACTCCGCCGCATCAAGGCTCGCACTGGTTGATTGAGCCACCGGCGCTGAACCCAAAAGTTTGGGGTCTGACCCCGTACGGGGTCAGACCCCCGGTCGCCGCAGTGCGGGTTTAGCGATTCCCGCGCACTCAGTAGAAAAACAGAACCTGAACCCGCTTGGTTTGCGCTTGGGGGTTAGGTTGTGCTCAACGGCAGGGCAGCCAGGAACTGGTGAATTTGCGAGACCACCGCTGCGCCTTCACCCACCGCTGCTGCGACCCGCTTGGTCGAGGTCGCGCGCACGTCGCCAATGGCAAACACGCCGGGCACGCTGGTCTCCAACGCCGCACGCGACGGCAGGTCTTTCGGATACACGCCATTCGCGAAGTTGGCCTTGCACTGCGCCTTGGTCACATCAAAGCCGGTGCGGATGAAGCCGTGGTTGTCGACATCCACGCCGCAGTCGCTCAGCCAGCCCGTATTTGGATCGGCGCCGATGAACAGGAACACGCGGCAAATATCGTAGTCACGTTCGTCCTCGGTCTTGGCGTTGCGCACGCGAACCTGCTTGAGACCGTCCTCATCGCCTTCCAGCGCGACGATTTCGGTGCAGGTGTGCAGCTCGATATTTGGCGTGGCCTGGATCCGTTCGATCAGGTAGCTCGACATGGTGGACGACAAGCTCTCCTTGCGGATCAACATGTGCACCTTGGACGCGTAGCCCGACAAGAACACCGCCGCCTGGCCCGCCGAGTTGCCGCCGCCGACCAGCACAATCTCTTCCGTCTTGCACAGCTTGGCCTCAACCGGCGAAGCCCAGTAGTACACGCCTTTGCCTTCAAACTGCTTGAGATTCGCCAGCGATGGACGGCGATAACGCGCGCCGCACGACAGCACCACAGTGCGCGCTTTCAAGCGCTGCAAGCTGCCGCACATTTCCACTTCCAGCGGATAGGTATCGCAGATCAAGCGACCGGCCGGCGCCGGAATCGCCACTTCCACGCCAAACTTCTGCGCCTGCACGTAAGCACGTCCAGCCAGTGCGCGGCCCGACACGCCGGTCGGGAAGCCGAGATAGTTTTCGATGCGCGCACTGGCGCCTGCTTGCCCGCCGTAGGCGCGCGTTTCCAGCGCCAGCACTGACAAGCCTTCAGAGGCCGCGTACACCGCCGTCGCCAAGCCAGCCGGCCCGGCGCCAACCACAATCACGTCCCACACCTTGTCGGTATCGAGCTCCGGCAGCATGCCGAGGCAGCGGCCGATCTCGACCACGCTTGGATTTTTCTTGACCACGCCGTCCGGGCACACCACCAGCGGCAGTTCTTCCGCGCGCGGCTGATAGTGTTCCATCAAATCCGCCGCTTGCTGGTTATGCTCAGGATCGAGCACGATGTGCGGATGGCCGTTGGCAGCCAAGAAAGTTTGCATGGTGTGGATGCGGCCATGGCCGCGCGGCCCGACAATCACCGGCCCGCCCGACGCCTGTTCAATCAAGCCCACGCGGCGCAGGATCAGCGCCCGCACGATACGCTCGCCCAGCTCGGCATGCGCCACCAGCAAGGCGCGCAACGATTCCGACGGCACCACCAGCGCCTCCACATCACCGACCGCATGGCCGTTGCCCAGCGACGGCCGGCCCGACAGCTGCGCCACTTCGCCGCTGAACTGGCCGGGCGTGTGAGTGGTCACATAAGAAGTGTTGCCCAACCCATCGTAGCGATTCACCTCAATCCCGCCCTTGAGCACGAGGATCAGGCCGAAGCTGGTCTTACCCGCTTCGAAGATCATTTCGCCATCTTTGAAGCACACCACATGGCCAAAACGCTGCATGTGGCGGATGTCGGCCGCGCTCAGCGTCGGGAAGATCTGGTGCGTGCGCTGTTCCAGATTGTGGATGGTGGACGGCGACGGTTCGTCCGGGGTTAATTCAGGCAGGAGTTCTGCAGGGGAGGTAGCCATAACAATTCCGAATATGAAGCTGGTTGCACGAGTGTTGCCAGTCTAGCGTAAGCCGCCGTCGCAGTCCAAAGTCTTAAGAGGTAGCCGGTCGCTTTCTGTCAACTCGGCTAAAATGGTTGTTTTCGCGAACTCAAACAAGAACACGATGGCTTACAAGACTTTGCAAGATACGATCGGCAACACGCCGCTGGTGCAGCTGATGCGCCTGCCGGGCGCCGAAGCAGCGGCCCGCAACAATATCATTCTGGGCAAGCTGGAAGGCAATAATCCGGCCGGCTCGGTCAAGGATCGCGCCGCCATGTCGATGCTGAAGCGCGCCGAGGAGCGCGGCGACATCAAGCCGGGCGACACGCTGATCGAAGCCACCAGCGGCAACACCGGCATCGCACTGGCAATGGCCGCTGCCATTCGCGGCTACAAGATGCTGTTGCTGATGCCGGAGAACCTCAGCGTCGAGCGCCGCCAGAGCATGGCCGCCTACGGCGCGCAAATCATGCTGACGCCGAAAACCGGCGGCATGGAATACGCGCGCGACATGGCCGAGCAATTGCAAAAGGACGGCAAGGGCATCATCCTCGACCAGTTCGGCAACCAGGACAACGCCCGCGCCCACTACGAAAGCACTGGCCCGGAAATCTGGCGCGACACCGACGGCCGCGTGACGCACTTCGTCAGCGCCATGGGCACCACCGGCACCATCATGGGCACCTCGCGTTACTTGAAGGAACAGAATCCGGACGTGCAGATCATCGGCGCCGAGCCGGAAGAGGGCTCGTCGATTCCCGGCATCCGCAAATGGCCGGAAGCCTATCTGCCGAAAATCTATGACCGCTCGCGCGTGGATCGCGTGGAGTCGGTGTCGCAGGCGGCAGCCGAGCGCATGGCGCGCCGCATGGCCGCTGAAGAAGGCATCTTCTGCGGCATCTCCGCCGCCGGCGCCTGCGAAATCGCGCTGCGCATTTCCAACACCGTGGAAAACGCCACCATCGTGTTCATCGTCTGCGACCGCGGCGACCGCTACCTGTCCACCGGCGTGTTCCCCGCCTAAAACAAAATGCCCTCGTCCCTTCTAAAAGGGGGGAGGGCACTCTGATCAGGTACTGCTAACGCGGGCTGGATTAGCCGTTGTTGCTGCCGCCTGGGGTTTCGCCTTCTTTAGGCTTGAATTGCTTGTCGCTGATGCGGAACTTGTTGCGGCGGTCGCCCATCAAGTAACGCAGGTCGCGGATGCTCAGATCCGATACTTCGTGCATGCGGATCAGCAGCGAAGCGCCGACCGGCAGGCGGTGGTGACGGATTTTGCTGATCACGGGCGGTGCTACTTCCAGCGCGCGCGACAGCGCTGCATCGTTTTTCAGACGCAGGTTCTCGATCAGGGTATCGAGCAGGCGGTTGGGATTGTATTGCAGCAGATCATCGCCATCCGCATCGTTGTTCATGTCTATGCCGACTTGGTTTGTCATGTCGTCTTTTCCTTCTGTAAAGTTGTCCTGCAAAGTACAACACTCGGGGCTTTGCTGCGTCTATGTCCATCCTTACCAGGAGTACTCACACACGGACACGGGTTCCAGGATAACAAGTTTCATAATATATACACAATTGTACAACAGTCCGCAATCTCATACTCAGCAGCAATAAAAAAAACCTTCTTCCCGCAGGGTATTGTTGTCCGACTGCAACATTGTGTGAGAATTATACACCGAGTTGTGTGCTAAGCTTCTTGTGCACACTTTTAATTAACGGTTAAAGTTAATTGTATAACAATTCCGTTGTAAAGTAGCCCATTTCTTACTGCTTTCCCAACAGTGTGTACAATTTGTTTCCAAGTGTCAACTAAACAATACCGCGAGCAAGCTCGCGGTACAAAGTTTTTTACGCTTGCTTACATTCCTGAAGTTAGTCCCGCCACCGCCGCGCCGCCCTTGGCCTGCTTGATGGCCTTGCCCAGTTCCACCACCGACATCGCGTAGAAATAGCTGCGGTTGTACTGGGTGATGGCAAAGAAGTTGGCGTTGGCCAGCCAGTATTCCGTTGGATCGGCGCCGTTTTGCAAATCCACCAGTCCGTACAGTTGATCGGGCGGCGTTACCGCTGGCGTGACGCCGGCCGCAGCCAGCTCCGGCGCGCGGTACTTGGCCACCAGCCCCTGGTTGACCATGGGCTCCCAGACGCGGTTGGGCGACACGCTGGCCGGGTACGCCACCGGCCCCTGCTGCTCGCGCTGCCAGCCGTGGCCGGCAAGGAAGGCGGCCACGCTGCCGATGGCGTCGCTGCTGGAACCGAGCAGGTCAATCTTGCCGCTGCCGTCAAAATCGACCGCGTATTTCATCACGCTGCTTGGCATGAATTGCGGCATGCCGATGGCGCCGGCAAACGAACCTTTCAGCGACAGTGGATCGATGCCCGATTGGCGCGCAAACAGCAAGGTCGCTTCCAATTCGCCACGGAAGAATTCCATGCGCTCGCGGCGCTGCGGCGCTTCTGGGTAGGAGAAGGCCAGCGTGGTCAGCGCGTCGAGCACGCGGAAGCGGCCGGTGTTGCGGCCGTACACGGTTTCCACGCCGATGATGCCGACCAGGATCTCGGCCGGGATGCCGTACAGCGATTCGGCGCGGTTGAGCGCATCGCTATTCTCGTTCCAGAACTTGACGCCGGCGTCGATGCGCACCGGGTCGACCATCATCTTGCTATACGCCTGCCAGTTTTTCGGCTTGCCGGGCGGCGCCGGTTTGACCAGCTGCACGGCGGCGTCGACGTAGCGCACTTGCGCCATCAGCGCGTTTAGTTCGGCGCGGTCAAAGCCGTCGCGGGTGGCGACGTCGTCCAGGAACGCGCGCACCTCTTTCCAGTCGCCGAAGTTGACGTACTCGCCAACGTAGTCCACGGCCGGCGCGGCCTTCTTCTTCGGCGCAGCCGGCTTTTTCTTTTTCTGCATGCTGGGCGGCAGGGTGTAGCCGTAGCGGTCGACTGGCGCGGCAGAGCTGGTCGCACTCAGGGTCGCTGCGCTGAGCAGCAGGGCGGTCATCAGAGTCTTCATCGGCATAAAGGTAGCAATGTTTTCAGCGTCGCCAGCGACGCCGAGCGTGATTCGGGCCCGCCGGCGCCATACTTCAGCATACCGTACAGGTGCAAAAACTGGTTCATGGCAGCGTGTTTTTCCGCGCTGGCCGGCATCGCCGCCAGGCGCGCCGCGTAGCTGCGCGGCCCCTCGGCCGGGCGGCGCGCATAACCGTGGCGCGCCTGCTGCCGGCAAAAGGCCGCGTACAAGCTGTCCAGCGGCGCCAGCGGCTGTTGTTGCCGCCGCCAGCGCAGCACCCACAACAGGGTGGCCACCAGCGCCGCCGCCAGCGCAGTACGCCAGTTGCCCAGCACCGCGCCTAGTTCTTCGAGGAAACTTCGCTGCCTATCGGGATTGTAATCCAGTACCCATTGATTCCAAGAATTATTCAACGCGGCATAGTTGTAGCGTAGCCGCGCCAGCCACGAATTGGGATTGTTTTGCAGGTCGAGCAGCGGCGTCAGCGCAAATTCGCCGAAGCCGCTGCCGCGCGGCAGGGCGCGCGCGAGGTTGCGCTGGACGCGCTCCGGGGCTACGGCGGCGGTCGGATCGACGCGCTGCCAGCCGGCCTGCGGCGTCCAGATCTCGGCCCAGGCGTGGGCGTCGGATTGGCGCACGGTGAGATAGCCGTCGACTGGGTTCATCTCGCCGCCCTGGTAGCCGGTGACCACGCGCGCCGCCACGCCCATGGCGCGCATCAGCACCACGTAGGCGCCGGCGTAGTGTTCGCAGAACCCGGCCTTGCTAGTGAACAGGAAGTCGTCGACGGCATTGCGGCCCAGCAGCGGTGGCTCCAGCGTGTAGCTGTAGGCTTGCGTGCGGAAGCGGGTCAGCACCGCGTTGCTTAGTTGCTGTGCGGCGGCGTTGGGCTGGGCCGCGCGCAGCTGCTGCGCCAGCGCCAGCGTGCGCGGATTGAAACCGGTCGGCAGCTCCAGCCAGCGCGCCATGCGCTCCGGCTGTTCGCCCGCTTGCAGTGTGTAGTCGAGGTAGGCGCTGGCGCTGAAACGCAGGCGGCGCTCGATCGGATCGACGGTGTACTGCTCCATCTCGTCGGTGTCGCGCAGGCGGTGGCCTGGCAGGTGGAAGTTGGGGCCGGCCAGTTCCAGCAGGGCCAGCCAGCGTGTGTTGCTGGCTTCCATGGTGGTCTCGTAGCGCAGCGGCTGGCCGCGCACGGCGATGGCGATTTCCAGCCGTTGCAGGCCGCGCTTGCGCGGCACGCGCGTCCAGGTGCGGCCGTCGTAGTCGCCGAGCACGATGCTGCGCCAGTAGAGCTGGTGCTGGGCTGGCGCTTGGTCGAGGAAACGCACGCGGAAGGCTGGATCGTCCGATTGCGCCAGCGAGGACAGGCTGCCGGGCGCCATGGTGTCGCTCAAGCCGGTCTTGCCGCCTAGCGCATCGCCAGGCAAGCCCCACAGCGGGCCCTGGATGCGCGGGAAACCGATGAATAGCAGGGCCGCCAGCGGCGCGGCCAGTGCGCTGATGGTGGCGGCGGTGCGCAGGCGCTGGTGTAGTGGCGGCACGGCGCCGGTGTACTGGAACGATAGCTGGGCGGTTAGTAGCACCACCAGCGTTAGCGCTACGAACAGCGCGGTCGGGATGGTTTGCGAGTAGAGGAAAATCGTCAGCAGGACGAAGAAGCTGAGGAAGGTGATCACGAACAGATCGCGCTTGGCGTGCATTTCCAGCAGCTTGAAGGCCAGCAGCAGCACCAGCATGGCCACGCCGGCGTCGCGGCCGAGCAGGGTGCGGTAGGTGAGGTAGACGCCGGCCATGGCTGCCAGCGCGATCGGCACCAGCACCCACACCGGCGGCATGCGCTTGCCCATCCACGTGATGGCGGCGCGCCACAGCAGCGTGAGCGCGGTGAGGGCGCTGATCCACCACGGCAGGTGCGCGGCGTGCGGCGCCAGCACCATCAGCGCGGCGGCCAGCAACAACAGCGTATCCGCTTTGTCGCGCGTGAGCTGGAGCGCAAACCTGCTCACTGGCCCTCCTTGCCGAACAAGGCGAGGGCGCGCAGGCAGGCGGCGCGGTGGGCGTCGCCAAGGGCGGGGCCGTATGCGTGCTGGGCGAGGCGGAAGCTGTAGGGCAGGGCGCGCTGCTCGGCCTCCAGCACCCAGCCCGCCATGCGCGACAGCTTCTGCTCCAAATCCATCTGCAACGGCAGCGCCGCAAAATCGAGGCTCAACTCCGCCACCGCGCCGCCCTCAAAGTGCTTGGTCACCAGCTGCCCGCCCAGTGCCGGATCATGGCGCGCAATCTGCCGCCACGCCAGATGCTTCATCGGATCGCCCGGCTGATAGCTGCGGATACCGGCAAAATTATCGAGTCCCACCGTGCCATGCCCATCCTCGCTGGCCGCGCCGGTAGACGGCAGCGGCGACGGCGGCGTCTCGGGCGCCGGATAGACCAGCACCTTGGCATCCGGCCGCCAATAACTCCAGGCCTTGAACAAACCAAGCGGAAAACGCGTCACCAGGCGCACGCGCGGCGCGGCCAGCCAGCCACGCTCCCGTGTCGATGCCGACAGGCGCACCGCGCTGCCCGCACCCGCCGCCACATCGGTCACGTGGCGCGGCTCACCATCGGCCTGAAAGCCCAGCCAGACCGCATAGCGATCCTGCTTGCTGCGGTTCAAAATATGCAATTCAAACTGCGCCTCCTCGCCGGCAAACACCGGCTGCGCGCGGCCCGGCGCCAGCTGCAGCAAGGCCAGGTTCCTGGCCGTCATATACATATCGGCCACCGCGCAGGCGCCGGTGAAAAACGTCAGCGCAAAGCCCAGACCAAGGTTGTAATTGAGCGCGCCGATCAGCATCACCAGCAGCAGCACCGAAAACGCCAGCCCCGCGCGCGTCGGCACGATGAACACGCGGCGCATGGTCAGCGTCACCGTCCCCGGTTCGCTGTCGCGCAACTGGAATAACCACTTGTCGCGCCCCTTGCGATATAGCGCTTGCAGAGCGGCGACCATGACGAATTAAACCGGCACCGACTCTTGCAGCTGCAAGACCAAATCACGGCTGGCCAGGGCCACGCCGTGCGCCGATTTCAAAGGCCGCAAGCGATGCGCGCACACCGGCACCAGCACCGCCTGCACATCCTCAGGCAGCACGTGATCGCGTCCTTCCAGCGACGCCCACGCGCGCGCCGCCTGCAGCAGCGCAATCGCCGCGCGCGGGCTGAGGCCCTCAGCAAACGTGCCGTTTTGTCGCGAAGCCGCCGCCAGCGCCTGCACATAATCGATCAGCGCGGCCGACGCGTGAATTTGCCGCAGCCCTTGCTGCGCCTGCGCCAGTTCGGCCGGCGTCATCGCCGGCGGCAGCGACTTGAGCAGCACGCGCCTGTCTTCGCCCATCAGCAGCGCGCGCTCGGCCGCCGCATCCGGGTAGCCCAGCGATAGGCACATCAGGAAGCGGTCGAGCTGCGACTCCGGCAGCGGGAAAGTCCCCACCTGATGCGTCGGGTTCTGCGTGGCGATCACAAAGAACGGCTCGGGCAGGGCGCGCGTCACGCCGTCGGCGCTGACCTGCCGCTCCTCCATCGCCTCCAGCAAGCCCGATTGCGTCTTCGGCGTGGCGCGGTTGATCTCATCGGCCAGCAGCACCTGCGTGAAAATCGGCCCCGGATGGAACACGAAGCCGTTCTGCTCGCGCTCATAAATCGAAATGCCATTGACATCGGCCGGCAGCAAATCGCTGGTGAACTGGATGCGGTTGAAACGCAGCCCCAGCGAAATCGACAGCGCGTGCGCCAGCGTGGTCTTGCCCACCCCCGGCACATCCTCCACCAGCAAATGACCGCCGGCCAGCAGGCAGGTGAGCGCCTGCCGGATCTGCAACTCCTTGCCGACGATGATGTCACCGACCTGCCGTGCCACGGCGTGCAATTTTGTGCTCATGATATGTATGGTAGATTAGCGCCTGAGGGGATTCTATGCGAGAAACAGCTCGCAGCAGTAAAAATAACATGACCACAGCTATCTACAGCCATCCCGATTGCCAGCGCCACGACATGGGCGACTGGCATCCTGAGTCGCCGGCGCGCCTGCAAGCGATTGCCGACCAGTTAATCGGCTCGCACATCAGCGACCTGCTGGAGCACCGCGAGGCGCCGCTGGTGGATCTGGCCGACCTTGAGCGCAACCACAGCAAAAACGCGATTGCCATCGTGCGCGACAACGTGCCGGACGAAGGCGACACCTATCCCATCGACGCCGACACCTCGCTCAACGCCTGGAGCTGGCGCGCCGCCCAGCGCGCGGCCGGCGCCGCCGTTGCCGCCACCAACGCTGTGATCGACGGCGAAATTGACAATGCGTTTTGCTCGGTGCGTCCGCCGGGCCACCACGCGCGGCCGATCGAGCCGATGGGCTTCTGCCTGTTTAACAACGTGGCGGTAGCGGCCAAGCACGCGCTGGACGTGCGCGGCCTGTCGCGCGTGGCCATCGTCGATTTCGACGTCCACCACGGCAACGGCACCGAGGAAGCGTTCATCAACGAGAAGCGCGCGCTGATGGTGAGCTTCTTCCAGCATCCGCTGTATCCGTACAGCGAACCGCCGCCGATCACCGCCAATCAGGTCAACGTGCCGGTGCCGGCCCACACCAAGGGCGACGTGGTGCGCAAAATCGTTACGGAACAATGGCTGCCGGCGCTGCACGCGTTCAAGCCGCAGATGATCTTCATCTCGGCAGGCTTTGACGCCCACCGTGAAGACGATATCGGCGGCATGGGCCTGGTAGAAGCCGACTACGCGTGGATCACGGAGCAGGTGATGGCGGTCGCGCGCGAACACGCGCAAGGCCGCATCGTCAGCTGTCTCGAAGGCGGCTACAACCTGTCGGCGCTGGGCCGCAGCGCCGTGGCGCACATCAAGGCGCTGGCCGAGATTTAAGTCCCCGGCCGCAAGATCACCTTGCGGCAGTTATCCTGCTTCTTATCGAACAGGCGATAACCCTCGGCCGCCAACTCCAGCGGCAGGCGGTGGGTGATAATCGCTTCCGGTTGCAGCTTGCCTTCCCAGATGCGCTCCAGCAGCAGCGGCATGTGCTGCTGCACGTGGGTCTGGCCGCCGCGTATCGTGATGCCTTTTTCAAACGCGTCGCCAAACAGGAAGCCGTGGATGAAGCCCGCATACACGCCTGGCACGCTGACGATGCCGCCGCGCCGCACGGCGGCAATGCACTGGCGTAGCGCGGCGCCGCTGCTGCCTTCCAGTTTGAGATTGGTGAGCGCGGTCTCCAGCGCGCTGCCCTTGGCTTCAAAACCGACGGCGTCAATCACCGCATCCACTCCGCGATTGGCGGTATGGCTGATGATGACCTCCGCCGCATCGGTATCGTCGAAATTAATCGGCACCACGCCATACGCGGCGCGCGCGAACTCCAGCCGGTAGGCGTGGTGGTCGACCATGAAGATGGCCTCCGCGCCGAGCATGCGCGCGCAAGCCGCCGCCATCTGGCCCACCGGGCCGGCGCCGAAAATCGCCACTGTGCTGCCGGGTTTCACGTCGGCATTTAGCACCGCTTGGTAGCCGGTCGGCAGGATATCGCTGAGGAATAGCACCTGCTCGTCGCTAAGCGCATCGGGGATCTTGATCGGCCCCACGTTGGCCTTCGGCACTCGCGCATATTCCGCCTGGCCGCCCGGCACGCCGCCATAGTTGTGGGTAAAGCCGAATAGCGCCGCGCCCGGGCGCAGCGACTTTTTATTCATGATGGTGCCGCGATCGGGGTTGGTGGTCTCGCAAGCGGAGTACAGCGCCATATCGCAGAAATGGCAGCTGCCGCAGGCGATCACGAACGGCACCACCACGCGGTCGCCTTTTTGCAGCGCGGTCACGCCGCTGCCGGTGTCGACCACCTCGCCCATGAACTCATGGCCAAGAATATCGCCGGTCTTCATGCCCGGCACCTTGCCACGGTAGAGGTGCAAATCGGAGCCGCAAATCGCGGTGGCGGTAATGCGGATAATAACGTCGTCGGCTTCCTGCAAAATTGGATCGGGAACCGTATCGACTTGGACCTCATTGGCCGAGTGATAAACAAGTGCGCGCATGACAGGCCTCCCTGAGCTAGTGAGTCCCCATCATGCCGCGCATGGCCGGTGGGCGCTGTCGGTGCACCGGCCACGCGCAAGTAGGAGTGCGCCTAGTTGGCCTGCTTGAGGTTCTTGTCGAGGAAGGCTTCCACCCGTTGCCAGAAGGCGATGCGGTTTTCCTCGTGGCGCCAGCCGTGAGCCTCGTTCGGGTAGGTGATTAACTCGACGTTTTGATTGTGCTGCCTGACCGCATTGTAGAAGCGGGTGGCGTGTTCCATCGTCACGCGGCGGTCTTCGAAACCATGCGCCATCAACAGCGGCTGTTTCAGCTCAGCCGCGCGCACCAGCGGCGAGTAGCGGCGGAACAGTTCCGCGTCCTTGTCGGGATCACCGATCAAGGTGCGCAGCGAATAGTTGAGCGTCTCGCGCGAGGCGTCCGACTGCACCGCCGTGAAGCGCAGGCCGATATCGGTCACGCCGGCCCACTCAACGCCGCAGCGGTACAGTTCCGGGTTTTTGATGAGTCCCATCAGGGTGGCGTAGCCGCCGTAGCTGGCGCCCATGATGGCGATGCGCTTGGGATCGGCCCAGCCTTGCTTGATCGCCCACTGCGCAGCGTCGGCCAGGTCGTCCTGCATCGCCATGCCCCATTGCTTCATGCCTGCTCGGAAGTGGTCATAGCCGAAGCCGGTGCCGCCGCGGAATTCCGGCTGGATCACCACGTAGCCGCGCGCCGCCAGGAACTGCGCCTCGGCATCCCAGTCCCAGTAAGCGCCGCGCGCGTGCGGGCCGCCGTGCACCAGCACCACGGCCGGGCGCGGGCCGGCCGCGTCGCCCGGCGGCAGCGTGACGTAGGCCGGAATGCTGCGGCCATCGCGCGCCTTATAGCGGTGGAAGTCGCGCAGGCCCATTAACGCCGGATCGATGCCGGGATGCGACGAGCCCAAGCCGGCCAGCTTGCCGCTGGCGCGGTCGTAGATGATGTAATGGTCGGGCTGGCGGTCGGACGACGCCACCACCAGCAGCACCGGCGAAGCCAGACACTCGCCGCCGCAGCGGATGGTGTTGGTGGTGGCCGGCAGCAGGGCGTCAATCCTGGCCTGGTCGGCCTTCATCTGCGGATTGAGCCAGACCGTGGTGCCGGCATCGGTTTGCACATGGATGCCGAGCAGGCGGCGGCTGGCGCTATCGATTTCCGGCGTGCCGTTGAAGTCAAAGCCCGGCACCGACACGAACGGCGTGGCGGCCAGCTTCATGGCCTTGAGATCATAGCGGAACAGGGCGCCGTAGCCTTGGTGGCTGGCGCGCACGTACAGCGTATCGTCGCCGTCGAAGAACAGCGGCTCGAACAGCTTGTCCTGGAAGCAGGTGCCGTTATCGAGTTCGCGCCAAGTGGTTTCCTTGGCGGCGCGGTAGCTGCTGATGCAGCGGCCCTTTTTGCGCGACTGCGCGATGCGCGGCACGCTGTTGGCGTCGACCAGCCAATCTTGCACCGCGTCCGGCTGGGTGCCGTCCAGCAGATCGCTCAACAGGCGGGTGCGGGTATTGAGCCGGTACAGGCGCGAATGGTCGGGCTGCGGATCGATCTGGTTCCACACGTACTTCTCGACGATGATATCGTCCGAGCCGTCGTGCGTGACATCGTAGAAGAAATAGTCGGCGGTCAGCAGGCGCGCCTTGATCATGCTGCCGGTGGCCTCGCGGTTATGCTCCCAGTTGCCGCTGATGAGGTGCGTGAGGTTGCTGCCATCGCGGTCGGCCGCCATTTCATCGAGGTTGCCTTCGAACTCAATGCGCAGGTTCTTGATGGTGAAGCCGATGCGGTTTTCATTGATCCAGTGAACCGCCGTGATGACCTCATTCTCGGAGGTCTTGATGATGACTTTGAATTTGGACAGATCGCGCGTATCGCGCACCGCCAGTGCGGTTTGGCTGTCCGGCAGCGCCGTCACCGCAGCGACATAGCCGCCCTTGGGCGACAAGCTGACATGGCTGACTTGCGGAGTTTGGAAGAAATCGGCGGCGCGAGGTGCCGCAGCGTGTGCGCCGTGGGCCAGCAGCGCGAACAGGAGGGGGAGCAGGTTTTTTTTCATGTGGCCTCTATGATTGCGAATTTGGCAATCATAGAGGCCGAGGGCTTATTTGTCTATCAACTACGATGGACAGCCTGGCCGCTCTTGGCCGACCAGCGGTACAAGCCCCACACGATGGCGGTGCCGACGATCAGCGCGACCGTCATGCTGGTGCCTTCGCCCATGCCGGTGGCTACCGCCAGCGGCTCGCCTTGGCCCGACAGCACGATCAAGCCGGCCAGCGCCACGTTGAACAAACTCTCGCCGACGATGAAGCCCGACATCACCAGCACGCCGATACGCTTGGCCGCTTCGCCGCCGGCTTTCTTTTCAACCGCGCGGTCGAACAGGTAGCCGGTAATCGCGCCGATGACGACAGGAGTGATCACGGCGCTCGGCAGATAAATCGCCAGGCCCACGCCCAATGGCGGCAAGCTGTATTGATTGTTGCTGGATTTTTTCAGCGCGAAGTTAATCAGCACCAGACCGAGGCCGATCAGCACGCCATAGCCCAGCAAATCCCATTGCAGATTGCCGCCGATGACGCCCTTGGCCAGGGTGGAAATCAGCAGCGCTTGCGGCGCGGCCAGCGGCTGGTCGGAGATCGAATCGAGATTCGGCGCGCCGACGAAACCGTTGGCGTGATTGAGCAGCTCCAGCACCGGCGGCACTACGCAGGAACCGGCGGCAACGCCGATCAGCAAGCCAACCTGCTGCTTCCACGGAGTGGCGTTGACCAATTGGCCGGTCTTCAAATCCTGCAGGTTGTCGTTGCCGATCACGGCCACCGCCAGCACCACGGTGGTGACGAACAGCGCGTAAGCGATCAGCGCCTGCGCCACTTCCGGGCCCATCACGCTGCGGCCGACCATGCCGACGCTGAGCGCCGCGCCAAGAATGGTCAGGATGGCGATGCCGGATACCGGCGAGTTCGACGAACCAATCAGGCCCGCCATGTAGCCGCACACCGCAGCGGCAAAGATACCGGCCACCAGCACGTAGCCCACGCCGACCGCCACCAGCGGTACCGACAGCGACGCCAGCGGGCCGCCTTGCAGGAAGCTGGCCAGCAGCCAGCCCGCAGGCACCATCGACAGCAGCGTGACCAGGCCGACGATGAAGATCGGGATATCGAGTTCGGTGCGATCCAGCGACGCGCCTTCCAGCTTGGCTTTGCGCGCAGTTTCCATGGCCGATTTCAAACCGCCCAGAATCGGCTTGGCCAGACCGGCCAGCGTGATGATGGCGGCAATGCCGATCACGCCTGCGCCCATCATGCGCACTTGCGTTTTCCAAATGCCCAGCGCGTGGTCGGCGACTTCTACGCCAGCCGCCAGCGGGGTCAGATTGCTCATCAGCGGCACCAGGATGCCCCACGCGATGATCAAGCCGGCCAGCATGGCGATACCGACCGTGATGCCCATCAGGTGACCAGCGCCGATCAGCGCCAGCGAGCTCGATGCGCCGATGCCGGTGGCGCCAGCGCCGGTGCGGAAGAAGATCGCCACTTCAGCGGCCATCAGCTTGGCCGCGCCGCCGGCTGCAAACAGCGCCGAGGTCAGGCTGCCCCATACCACCGCGCGCAGACCGGCTTTACCTTCGGCCGCGCCTTCGCGCGAGGCCATGCCGACTTTCAGCACTTCGGCGGCGGCCACGCCTTCAGGATAGGGCAGGTCGGACTGCGACACCAGCGCGCGGCGCAGCGGCACCGTGTACATCACACCGAGCACGCCGCCGACGGCGCAAGCGCCGAAGGTCGGCCAGAACGGCACGTGCGCCCACCAGCCGATCATCAGCAGGCCTGGCAGCACGAAAATCACCGAGGCCAAGGTGCCCGCTGCGGAGGCGATGGTCTGGACGATATTGTTTTCCTGGATGGTGGCATCCTTGAAAGCGCTGAGCAGCGCCATCGAAATCACCGCGGCCGGGATCGAGGTGGCGAAGGTCAGGCCGACTTTCAGTCCCAGATAGACCTGGGCGGCGGTAAATACCAGCGTAATCAGAATCCCCAAAATAATCCCGCGTAGCGTGATTTCTTTCGGGTTGGACGGTGCAGCTATGCTCATCTTCAGCACTCCGTAGTTATTGTTTGTGTAATAAAAGGGATAACGCGCCTCATCATAAACGAATCCCGCGCCGTCCAGCAGGTAAAATAGCGGATTGTTAGAACGATTTTGAAGGTCAGAGCATGTCGATACAATGGTACCCAGGGCATATGAACGCCGCCAAGAAGAAGGCGGCGGAACAGATGGAGAACACCGATCTGGTGATCGAGGTGGTCGACGCGCGCCTGCCCGAGGCCAGCACCAACCCGATGGTGGAGGAGCTGCGCAAGTTCCGCCAGCGTCCGTGCCTGAAAATTTTGAACAAGATCGACCTGGCCGATCCGGCCGCCACCGCCGCCTGGACTGCCTACTACAACGCGCAGGAAGGCGTGACCGCCTACGCCATGACCACCAAGAAGCCAGCCGACGTGGCGCGCATTCCTGATCTGGCCAAGCAACTGGCGCCGCACCGCGGCGTGCCGACCAAGCCGCTGCGCATCATGATCATGGGGATACCCAACGTCGGCAAATCGACGCTGATGAACGCCTTGCTGAAAAAGCGCGTGGCCAAAGTGGGCGACGAGCCGGCCGTGACCAAGCAGCAGCAAAAGCTTTATCTCGACAAGAACACCATCCTGGTCGATACGCCGGGCATGTTGTGGCCGAAGATCGCGCTGCCGAGCGATGGCCTGATGCTGGCGGCCAGCCACGCGATTGGCTCGAACGCGCTGATCGAAGAGGAAGTGGCCGAGTTCCTGGCCGGCGAGCTGCTGGTGCACTACCCGGAGTTGCTGGTGGCGCGCTACGGTTTTAAAGAGATTGAGACATTTGATGCGATTGGCGTAGTGGAAGGCGTGGGCATGAAGCGCGGCTTCCGCCAGAAGGGCGGCGATCTCGATTACGAGAAAGCGGCACATACCTTCCTCGGCGATTACCGCAGCGGCGTGTTAGGCCGCATCTCGCTGGAGACGCCGGAGACGCGTGGCGTGCGTCTGGCGCAGCACGCCGAAGAGATGGCAGTGAAGGCAGCCGAAAAAGCCGCCATCGCCGCCGAAAAAGCCCGCGCCGCCGCCAACGGCAAGCGCGGTACATAGAACGCTGTTAGCACCCCACCCCCAATGCAGAGCAGGGGGCGGGGTGCAGCGTCAAGCTTTAAGCCGCGGCCTGTCCGAAGCGGTAACTACTGACGGCGAGAGCACCCATAAAAGCATCTTCGTGGTAGGGCATGGTTGCGGGTTCATTCTCCGCAGCGCCCACCACCACCATCAACGGCAGCAAGTGCTCCTCGCGCGGATGCGCCATGCGCGCCGCCGGCGCTTGTTCCCACTCCACCAGCGCCGCGCTGCGTTCCTGCGGCGGCAGCGCCATCGCCTGTTGCAGCCAGCCGTCAAACGCGTGCGACGCCGCTGCGCCATTCGCATTGAACGCGCGCAGGTTGTGGTAGCTAAGGCCGCTGCCGATAATCAGCACGCCCTGTTCGCGCAAGGGCGCCAGCAAACGGCCCACCGCCAAGTGCGTCTCTGGATCCAGTCCATACTTCAGCGACAGCTGCACGATCGGCACATCGGCCTGCGGGTACACCGGATACATGGCGCTGAAAGTACCATGATCGAAACCGCGCTCCGCATCCAGCACCGCCGCGTGGCCGCCGGCCTGCAGCAAGGCCTGCACCTGCGCCGCCAACTCCGGCGAGCCGGGCGCCGAGTATTGCACTTGGTAGGTGTGCGGCGGGAAGCCGCCGTAGTCGTAAATCATCGGCGGCTTGGCCGACGACGACAGCATGAATTCGCGGCCCTCCCAGTGCGCCGTAATCACCAGCACAGCCTTGGGCGTGACGCCGATTTGGCGCGGAATATCGCGCAGCGACGCGTCCAGCTTGGCGTACAGGTGGCCGACTTGGTCCATCATGAACGGCCATGGACCGCCGCCGTGGGACAGAAAATAGGTAGGTAGCTTCATGGTGAATTCCTTTCAGACTTCACTATAAACACCTCAAACTACGCAATCAATGCTGTAAATATGGATAGATCATATCTAAAAGCTGAATGATCTTGTCGGGCGTATAATACGCCCGTCTGGCGACAGGGAAACACGTAACCCCAGTGTGCTGCCCCCGCAACCGTAACCAGCCCGGATACCGGCCAGACGAGGGGGAAGCTGCGATGCAGCTTCCGTACGCTTCCAGCCTGCGGGGACGCCGGCGGATGTCTCTTTCGAAAATGACCACAATAATGATTTCCTCCGCCTTCCGCCCGCGCTTGCTGGCTGCCGCCGTTTCCCTGTGCTTTACCGCTCCCACCGTTGTACTGGCCGAAGATGGCGCCACGCAGGGCGGCGCGGCGCTTGCCAGCGTCACTGTGACCGGTTCGCGCTTTGACGCTGATCCGGCGCTGGCGCCTATCGGCGCCACCATCATCAGCGCGGACGAGATTCGCCGCGCCGGCGCCAACGACGTCAATGCCGCCATCCGCAAAATCGGCGGTGTGTACGGCCGCCAGTCGCTGGACGGCAGCCCGGACTTCGGCCTTGATCTGCGCGGCTTCGGCACCAACAGCAGCCAGAATCTGGTGATCGTGCTGGATGGCGTGCGCTTGTCGGAGAATGAATTGAGCAACGCCATCCTGTCGACCATCCCGATCGACACCGTGGAACGCATTGAAATCACGCGCGGCGGCGCCAGCGTGTTGTACGGCGACGGCGCGACCGGCGGTGTGATTAACATCGTCACCAAGCGTCCAACGGCCAACAGTAGCCGTGGCAGCGTGTTCGTCGAAGGCGGCCAGTTCCACGCCGGTGAAGTGCGCGTGTCGGGCGCGCAGGCATGGGACAACTTTGCCGCCGACGCCACGCTCGGCACCCAGCGCAGCGACAACTACCGCGATAACAACGACTTCAAACAAACCCAATTCAGCGGCGGCGCGCAGTGGTTCGCCAATCAATTTGACCGCATCGGCTTCCGCTACGAAGGTGCGCGCCAGGATTCGCGCTTTGCCGGTTCGCTCAGCGAAGCGCAGTTCAACGCCAATCCGCGCAAGACCACCACGCCGAACGACAACGGCTCGCTCGATAGTGACCGCCTGATCGTGTCCGGTCAATACCGCTTGTTTGGCCACGATGTCGCCGCCGATCTGTCGTACCGCAAGAAGACGGTGGACGCGACATACTTCTACGGCGGTGTTCCATCGGCCTCAAGCTACGACAGCAAGCAGTGGCAATTCTCGCCGCGCGTGCGCAAGCTGGGCGCGATCAACGGCATGGTCAACGAGCTGGTAGCTGGTGTGGACTTCATCAAGTGGGAGCGCACCACGACCTCCAGCTTCTCCGCTGCCGACGCCCATCAAAAATCGAAAGCGCTGTACCTGCGCGACGAACTGCGCTTCGACGCCGCCCATGAAGGCCGCGTCTCGGCCGGCGTGCGCCGCGAAATCTTCGACAAGGACTTCACCGACCCGCTGGCCGGCGCCGCCTACAACGTGGTGCAGGGCTTGAACGCATGGGAGCTGCAAGCCAGCTACATGCCGGTCGCCGCGCTGACTGTATTCGGCAAGGTAGGCCAGAGCTACCGCGTGGCGAACTCCGACGAAAACGCCTACACGCCAGTCTTCAACAAGCCGCTGGCGGCGCAGCAATCGCACGACGCGGAACTGGGCCTGAGCTACGCCAACGCCGCGCAAAAGATCACTGCGCGCGTGTTCCGCCACAATCTGGTCAACGAAATCTTCTACGATCCAACGCTGAACTTCGGTTATGGCGCCAACACCAATCTGGACCCGACCCGCCGCCAAGGTTTTGAGCTGGATGCTGAACAGCGCATCGCCGCCGCGTGGACTGTCAGTGCACACTATCAGCACGTACAAGCCAAGTTCACCGAGGGCGTCAACGATGGCAAGGAGATGGTGCTGGTGCCGAAGAACGTGCTGACCGCGCGGTTGAGCTGGACTCCGGCCGACGGCCAAAGCGCCGATGTCGGCGTGCAGTGGGCCGACAAGCAGCGCTATGGCTCGGACTTCAGCAATAGCTGCGCGGGCGAGATGCCGTCTTACGCCACGCTGGACGCACGCTACGCGCGCAAATTCGGCCAGTGGGAATGGGCGATCTCGGGCCAGAACCTCGCGGACAAGCATTACTACTCGCAAGCCTTCTCCTGCAAGGGTGGCATCTACCCGTCGGACGGCCGCCAGTTGAAACTCTCGGCGCGATACGAGTTCTGATGATGCGCGCTGCGATCTTGACCATGTTGGCGCTGGCTGGCTCCGCCCACGCCGCCATCACCGTGCAGGACGACGCCGGCAACCGCGTCACGCTGGCCAAGCCTGCGCAGCGCGTGATCTCGACCGCGCCGCACATCACCGAACTGCTGTTCGCGGCAGGCGGCGGCGAGCGCGTGGTCGGCGCCATGAACTTCAGCGACTACCCGGAAGCGGCCAAGCGCCTGCCGCTGATCGGCAGCGACGCCCAGATCGACATGGAGCGCGTGCTGGCGCTGCGCCCGGATTTGCTGGTGGTCTGGCAAACCGGGAACACCGAGCGCCAACTGGCGCAGCTGAAAAGTCTTGGCATCCCGATTTTCTACAGCGAGCCTAAAAAGCTGGAGGAGGTGGCGACTAGCCTGACCCGCCTCGGCCAACTGCTCGGCACCGACGCCGCTGCCCAAGCAGCCGCGCGCGACTACCGCCAGAAAATTGCCAGGCTGACCGCCACTTACGCTCAGCGCCCGCCGGTCAAGGTGTTCTACCAAATCTGGGAAAAGCCGCTGTTCACGCTGAACGGCGAGCATATCGCCAGCGACGCCATGCGCGTGTGCGGCGGCCGCAACGTGTTCGCCGGCTTGAAAGTGACCGCGCCGTCGGTCAGCACCGAAGCGGTGTTGCAGGAAAATCCAGAAGCCATCATCGGCAGCGAGCGGCATGACAGCCAGTCCGGCATCAATATCTGGAAGCCGTACAAGGGCATGCTGGCGGTTCAGCGCGACAACCTGTTCATGCTCGATAGCGAACGACTGGTGCGCGCCACGCCGCGCATTGCCGACGGCATCGCCGTGCTGTGTGAAAAACTGGACTCAGCTCGCAAGCGCCGCCCTTAAAGCCAGCTTAATACCTAGGCCGAAGCGGGGAAAAAGTGGTAATCTCCCCGCGTTTGCCACTTATCTCACATTCAAGGACTGTTATGCGTTTCCTGAGCTTCCTGCGCCCACTGCTTGCCACCGTCGCCTTCATGGCTGCCGCCGCCGGCGCTTCCGCCGCCGACTTCAAGGATGGCCTGGATTACAACACCGTCAACGCTCCGCGCCCGGAGACCGGCAAAAAGGTCGAGGTTCTGGAGTTCTTCATGTACCACTGCCCGCACTGCAACGTGCTCGATCCGGTGCTGGCTGACTGGGTGAAAAAGAACGGCGACAAGATCGTCTTCAAGCGCATGCACATGGGCGACGACGCGCAAGCCAAGGCTTTCTACACGCTGGAAGCCCTGAACATCACGAACCTGCACGAGAAACTGTTCCGCGCCATCCACGTGGAGCGCAACCGCCTGAATACCGATGCTTCCCTGCTGGACTTCCTGGTCAAGAACGGCGTAGACAAGGCCAAATATCTGGAAGCGTTCAATTCCTTCGGCGTACAGACCAAATTGAAACGCGCGCAGCAAGTGGCCGCGCAGTATAAACTGGATAGTGTGCCGGCTCTGGTGATCGACGGCCATTACACCACCTCGCCGGCAGTGGCGGGACACGGCCTGACCTCGGCCGACGAGGCGCACAAAGCCATGTTCGCGGTGGTCGATAGCCTGGTAGCGAAATCGCTGCAGGAACGCGCGGGCAAGAAGTAATCAAGGAAGGACGGGTAGGGCAATGAAATTCCCTCGCAACGAGCAAGAGGAAGTCGAAGGCCAGGTCATGAAGATTTACAAGGAATCTTCCCCGGCGCTGGAGACCTTGTTTGAATGGGCCTACATCAACCACGTCGCGTGGAGCTTGGCCATCGTGTTCCTCGGCCTGATTTTCTGGCTGAGCGTCGCGCTGGTGAACGCCGAGAACCAGCGCAACGCGTTGCTCACCAAGCAGTGCATGGATCCGGTGTTTAAAACCGAACTCGATAAAAAATGCCTGCGCACGGTGCAGTCGCGCGAACACTGGTGGCAGCACCTGACCTACGCGCTGACTAATCTCAGCCCGGCCAAGTAAGCCCCATGAAGCAGGTCTTGCTGGTAACCGGCAGCAGCCGGGGGATCGGGGCCGCGATCGCGCTGCTGGCCAGCCGCCGCGGTTACGCGGTCTGCATCAACTACCACAGCAACGCCGCTGCGGCCGAGCGCCTGCGTGCGCAGATCGTGGCCGAAGGCGGCGAGGCGATCGCCGTGCAGGCCGACGTCGGCGTCGAGGCGGACGTGCTGCGTTTATTCGCCGTCGTCGATGAAAAGCTGGGGCCACTGACGGCGCTGGTCAACAACGTCGGCGTGCTGGAACAGCAGGGCAAACTGGCCGATATGTCGGCCGAGCGCTTGCAGCGTGTGTTCAACACCAATATCCTCAGCTATTTCCTGTGCAGCCGCGAGGCGGTCAAGCGCATGTCCACCGCGCGCGGCGGGCAGGGTGGTGCGATCGTCAATGTGTCTTCGGGTGCCTCGCGCCATGGCGGCGGCAATGTTTACGTGGACTACGCGGCCTCCAAGGGCGCGGTCGACGTGCTGACGCTGGGTCTTTCGAAAGAAGTCGGCCCTGAAGGCATCCGCGTCAACTGCGTGCGGCCGGGGATTATCTACACCGAGATTCACGCCAGCGGCGGCGATGCGGATCGCGTCGACAAATTGGCGTCCACCGTGCCGCTCGGACGCGGCGGCCAGCCGGAAGAAATCGCCGAAACCATCCTCTGGCTGCTGAGCGAGCAGTCTTCCTACGTCAGCGGTGCGCTGGTGGATGCGGGTGGCGCGCGCTAAGCCCGATCTTCAATCTGTAATTGAAAGTGCTTCAAGGGGGCGCCACATTCCCCCGTGGCGCTGCGGAGCGCAGAATGGCTTCCATCAACTCAACCCAAGGAAGCCATCATGAAAGCACTTGTTCTTGCTAGTCTGTTTGCCGGCGCCACTGCTGCCCACGCCGATCCTGTCGTTGACGCCGCCCGTACCTACGCGGCTTTCTGGAATACCGGCGATCCGGCCCTGGCGCAAAAAGCGCTGGCCCCGGATTTTATCGACCGCACTTTGCCGGCTGGCCGCGAGCAGGGCGTGAATGGCCCGCTGCAAGCGTCCAAGGCCTTCCGTGCGGCGGTGCCGGACTTGCGCGCGGAAGCCACCCACATCGTGCCGCACGGCGACCATGTTTCGGTGCGGCTGCACTTCACCGGCCACTTCACCGGCAAGTTCGGCGACGCGCAAGGCGCGGGCCAGGCCATCGACTTCCAAGCCTTCGACCTGTATCACGTGGTGGATGGCCGCATTGCCGAGAACTGGCACCTTGAAGACAACCTGACCTTATTGCAGCAAATGGGCCTTATGCCAGGTTCGCAAAGCGCTCCAGCAAAAACTCAATAAGCAGCGCGATGCGCGGCGGCTGGTAGCGGTTGCGGTGGTACAGGAGGTTGAGCGGCGCGCTGTCGGTGAAGTATTCGTCCAGCACCGTCACCAGCCGCCCGCAACGCAGATCGTCCGAAATATCGAGGATGGATTTGTAAGCGTAGCCTTGGCCGGCAATCGCCCACTTGCGGATAATCTCGCCGTCATTGCTCTGCTGCGAGCGGCGCACGCGCACTGACAGGCGCTCATCGGCGGCGTCGTTGCTGCGGTAGCGCCATTCCTGCATCGGGCCGATCGCCGTGACTAGTACCAGTGTAGGCAGGCTGGCCAAGTCTTCCGGCGTGGCCGGGCCGCCGTCCTGCGCGATCAGCGATGGCGCGGCACAGACTACGCGGCGGCTCGGCGCCAGTACGCGCGCCACCATTTCGCTGTCCGCCAATTGGCCGTAGCGCAGCGCGAGGTCGATATCGTCCTGCACCAGGTTGGAAGTGCTGTCGCTGAGCGTCAGCGCGTACTGCACCTCTGGATGGCGCGCGCGGAATTCGTCCAGCATCGGCAGCAGCACGTTGCGGCCGAGATCCGACGGCGCGGAGATCTTCACCACGCCGCGTACCGCACTGGTGCCGGCGTGCAGGCTGTCTTCCGCCTCCGTCATCAGCGCCATCGCCTGCTCGCTGAAGTGCCGATACAAGCGGCCTTCCTCGGTCAGACGTAACTGGCGTGTAGTGCGCTCGAATAGTTTCACTTGCAGCGATGCTTCCAGCCGCAAGATGCTGGCGCTGGCCGCCGCCGGCGACAAGCCTTGCTTGCGGCCCGCCGCCGAAAAGCTGCCCAGCTGCGCAGCGTCGAGGAACAGGCGAATCAGATTGCTATCCATGGATCACCACTGTGCAAGTTGTACCGGCCACCAGATCGAGGTTCTTCGGCTTTTCATCAATATGGATGCGCACCGGCACGCGTTGCGCCAGGCGCACCCAATTGAAGGTTGGGTTGACGTCGGCCAGCAGCTCGCGGCCCATGTTGGCGTCGCGGTCGGTGATGCCGCGCGCGATGCTTTCGATGTGGCCTTGCAGCTGCGCTTCGCCGCTCATCATGTGGACTTCCACCTTGTCGTTCACTTTTAGCAGCGGCAGTTTGGTCTCTTCAAAGTAGCCTACCACGTAGAACGATTCGCTGTTAATCAGGGCCAGCTTGGCTGCGCCGACGGCGGCGAAGTCGCCCGTGTGCACGTTCAAGTTGGTGACGTAGCCGGTGACCGGGGCGCGCACCACGGTGCGTTCCAGGTTCAGCTCCGCCAGATTGCGGGCCGACAGTGCGGCTTGATATTGCGCTGACGCGGTGCCTGCTGCGGCTTCGGCGGTCTCTTTACTCTCGGCCGACACGATGGTGGTGTCCAAGCCCGCGCGGCGCTTGGCTTCCTGCGTGCGGCGGCCTTTCTCTACCTGCTGCGACGCCAGCATGGCCTTGGCCTGTGCCAGTGCATTTTCGTAGCGCGCCTTGTCGACCACGAACAGCACCTCGCCTTTTTGCACCAGCTGGTTATCGTGCACCAGTACTTCGGTCACGGTGCCTGCGACGTCGGCGCTGATGGTGACTACGTCGGCTTTGATGCGGCCATCGCGGGTCCATGCCGATTCCATGTAGTGGTCCCATGCCGAGCGGCCCATCCACAGGGCTGCCGCCAGCAACAACATGGTCAGGCAAAATCGGAAAATTTTAGATGCGCTCACGGGTGATTCTCACAGAAGGTTTAAGTTATTTGTACAGCGTGACCAGTAAGGCGCTGAAGATGCAGACGAACATGCAGAGCCGTACCAGCGCCGGGTGCCAGCTGCGGCGATAGGCGCCGACGTAGCTCAGGCCTGCGTCCAGCACCAGTTGTAGCAGCACGGCGGCGAGGAATACCGGCAATACGCCGGGCAGCAGCACGCCGAAAAAGTCGACTTCACGCGGCAGGTGTTGGAACATGCGGTTCTCCTGATAGCTGGTCCAGCAAGGACGTGTAAATGGAATGCAGATCCGTCAGCGCGGTGTGCAGGCGCGCGCGCCGTTCGGGATGGGCGTCGGGCAGGGCGGCGCGAACGGCGGCGCCGGCATCGAGGATGGCTTGCAGTGCGCGCTCGCCGCTGGCGCGCGATGGCGCGTGCAGGTAGGCGGCCAGCAAGTGCAGCACGGCTTGGAGGCTGTCGCGCGCGGCGCCTGCGTGCGAGGCGGCCAGCAGATGGCGCAGTTCGATCACGGCGTGGCCCAGTTCCAGCAGGGTTAAGCCTTGGCGTACTACGGCGCGCGTTTCGGCATTCGGTGCGGGGCCGGCGGCGGCGTTCACTTGGCTTAGCAGGTCGCGCACGCGGTTGTCGAAGCGGCGCTTGAGGCGGTGCAGGCGCGCGCTGCATGCGTTTTGCGCTTCGCGCCACAAGGCCGCGGCGACGTGGCCGCGATGGCCCATGGTGTGCTCGGGCAGCACTACCTTGAACATCAGGTAGGCCACGCCGACGCCCATGGTTAGCGAGAGTTCGCTGCTGATGAAGGATTCAACGTCGTAGCGCATCAAGTTGGTGGGCACCACCAGCGTCGCGGAGAACATGCCGAGGCCTATGCCGACGCCGGCCCAGCGCGGGCCGCTGCTGAGGTAAGCGCCGAAGGCGAATAACGGCAGGGCGGCCAGCACCAGCGGGTAGAAGTTGTCGGCTTTGGCGACCATCAGGAACTCGGTGATGAAAGCGAGCGGCATGGCGATCAGGAAGCCGATCAGCACTTGCGATACCAGTACCGTTGGTTTCGGGGAGGAGGAGGCCAGTGCGCAGAAGATGGTCGCCATCAAGATGGTATTGATGGTGGCGGACCATGCGAGCCAGTACCATATGGCAGCGGTGATCAGCAGCGTGGCGCCAGCGCGCACGCCACTGGCGACGATGATGGCGGGCGGCGTCTTCGGCGAGTAGGAGCCGGGATCGCTGACTTGCTGGCGCTTCTCTTGCGCTAAGCCGTGGTACAGCGTGGCGAAGTCGGCGAGGTTGCCGGCAAAGCGTTCCAGCAGTTCGACTGCCGTGTCGAAATCGATTTGCAGCGCGCGCTCCACTGCCGGGCCAGCAGCCAGTTGCGCGCGCGCGGCGATGATGTCGTTCGCCAGCGCATTGCGCATCTGCGCCAGCCGCGCGGCGGTGAGGTCGTCGCGCAGCGCCGCAGCCATATGCGCCTCCAGCGGCTCGACCAGCGCCAGCACGCGGGCCATGCCGGCGGCGTTCGCGCTGGCCGCGCGTAGGCGATGGCTTAGACGGTGCAGCGTGTAGAACGTCGTCAGCGCCGTCATGAAGGCCGCGTTGAACGCGTGCAGCTGGCGCGTGTGCGAGCGCGAATGGCCAGCTTCAAAGAACGCGGCGGCGCGGCCCGACTCCAGCGCCGCGATATCTGCTGCAAACTTCAGGTGATTCAACTCCGCGTCGGCAGGCGTGATGCGCTGCTCCAGCACCTTGCGGCAGAAATCGATAAAGCCCGCATAGCGCGCCTGCACCGTGCGCATCACGGCGCGCGAGTGGCGGCGCGGGAAAAACACATCGTGCACCACTGCCGAACAAATAATCCCCAGCCCAACCTCGGTCACCCGCGTCACCGCCAGCGTGAACACATTGGCCGGCGCATCCACCGCCGGCACCGCGATCATCACCGCCGTGTACCCAGCCAGCACAAAACTATATGACTGCTGATTGCGATGCATGGCCGCGCCGCCGGTGCACAGCGCCACCCACAGCGCCAGGCCGATAAACAGCACGGTCGGCATTTGCGGGAACAAGCCCACCAGCGCCAGCGCGGCCGAACAGCCGACCAGCGTGCCGAGAAAACGGTAGAAGGCCTTCTCCAGCACCATGCCGCTGCTGGGCATCGCGAGAATGATGGTGGTGGCAAGTGCGGTGTAGGGAGCGTCGAGGCCGAGGCGAAAGGCCAGCCACAGCGCCGAGAAGGAAGCCAGCATGGCCTTGGCGACGAAGATCCAGCGTTCGCCCTCGGTGCGTAGCCAATCGGCAGTTTGAAACTGAAACCAGTTGAATATTCTCCGCGCCGCGCTGTGATCCTTGGAGGGCTGGGCGGCGGGAGAAGCGTTCATGAGATGAGGTCTAGCTAAGAGATTCTAAGTTATCGAGCTGCCGTTTCAGCAGCGCTTCCAGTTGTTTTGCTTCTTCCGCGCTGAAGCCATCGTAGGCACGCGTGGTCTTGGCCCAGACTTCAGGCAGCACTTTTTCGGCCAGCGCACGGCCACTGTCGGTCAGCGAAATCATCACGCAGCGGCGGTCGCCGGGACGGTTGCCGCGCGTGATCAGGCCTTGGGCTTCCAGGTCATTGCACACGCGCGTCAGGTTGGCCGGCTTTTCCATGCAGGCCTCGCCCAGCGTCGACGCGGTCGATGTTTCATTGTCCGAACCGTACAGCACCGCCAGCACCATGTAGCTGGCATCGACCAAGTCGTATTGGCGCAGCGCGGCGTTACTCAAATCTTTCATCCGTTTCTGGATGTGATAAGTCATGCGCACCAGGCGCATCAACTCCTCTGGGAATTCCGGTATTCGGCCATGGATATTTTTAAGGCGTTTTTTAGTCGCTTCAAAACTACTCATTGCCACTCCTCTGATATTTTTGGAAAGGATTGATTGTACTATCTAAGTATCAATGTGAATCCAGTTTTATGCCTCCGCCCAACGCCGACATCAACAATGCGAAGTTATCCAGTTGTTTGCTCGCCACTTGCGCCATCTGCTGCTGTTCGTTCAATAACGTCATCTGTGCGTTGATGACGTTGAGAGTATCCGTCAAACCGGCTTGATATGCGCGTTCTGCAAGCTGCTGCTGGCGACGCGCCGAATCGAGTGCGCGTTGCGCCAGCAGGTCCTGCTGCTTGACTGATTCAATCTTGACCACGGCATTGGCCACGTCCGACATGGCTTGAATCACTGTGGCGTTGTACTGTTCAACCGCGCCGTCATACAACGCGGTTTGATTGCCTAACTGGCTGCGCAAGCGGCCGCCTTCAAAAATCGGCAGGCTGACGGCGGGCGTAATGCCGCGCATCTGCGAGCTTGCTTCCAGAAAGTGGCCGAAGCCCAGCGACTGCACACCGGCAAACGCCGCCAGGTTGATGTTTGGGTAGAAGTCCTTCTTCGCGCTGGCTATGCGCGTGCCGGAGGCTTCTACGCGCCAGCGCTGTGCCACGATGTCCGGGCGGCGTCCTACTAGTTCGGCCGGCAAATTGGCTGGTACTGCGTCGTGCGCACCTTCAAGGGTCAGCATTGGCCGGGCGATCGCATCGCCGTCGCCCGGTCCCTTGCCGATCAGTGCCGCCAGCTGGTTGCGCAGCAGAGCGATGGTCTCGCCATATTGCTCATGCTCGCGCCGTCCTGCGGGCAGCGTTGTTTCAATACTCGTTACGTCGATATCGGTGGCGATGCCTACGGCCTTGCGGCGGCGCGTGATATCGAGGATGCGCTGGCGCTGCGCCAGATTCGCGGCCACGCTGTCTTGCAGCGCGTAGGCCAGCGACAGCTGGATGTAGCTGCGGACGATGGAGGTCTCCAGCGTCAGGCGCGCCATCTGCGATTCGGCGGCTGCCATGTGCACTTCATCCAGCGCAGCGGCCAGCGCATCGCGGTTGCGACCCCACAGATCCAGATCGTAGGAACCGGATAGCGTGGCCGTGTTTTTCCACGCGTAGTTCCCAGCCAGTGGTGCGGGGATCGTGCTATGCGCCGAGTACAACTCGCGGTCGGCGCTGGCCGAGGCATCCACGCGCGGCAGCGTGGCGGCCTTGGCGACGCCTGCCAGTGCTTCGGCTTGACGTACGCGGGCCAGCGCCGCGCGCAGCGATGGGTTGTCGCTCAGCGCGGTGTTCACTAATTGGTTCAGCTGCTCGTCGTGCAGCGCTTCCCACCAGCGTTCATCCGGCCACGCCACGTTGGCGCTGGCGGCGCTGAGCGCCTTGCCGGGACTCAGATCGGCGGGCTTGAGCTGCGCGGCCTGCGGTTTGACGTTGCCCATGTCCGCGCAACCGGCAGCCAGCAAGGCTGCGGCGACAACGACGGCGGCGGACGCGAGCTGCTTCACGGGTGCTGTTTACTTGACGATGTGCTTGCGGGTTTGAGCGACGTCGAAGTCGGCTTCGGTTTCCAGCAGGGTGCCGTTTTTGCGTGCTTCAAAGTATTCGGCTTGCACTTCGGCGCGGGTTTTGCCGGCTGGCTGCACTTTGACCGAGGCCAGTGCGCTGTTGGCGACAGCGGTTTTAGCGGCGCTGGTTGCGGTAGCAGTGGCGGCCGGAGCGGTCGTCGTCGCGGTCTGGGCGAAAGCGTTGGTCACGGTGGTAGCTGTGGCGGCGATCGCAAAAGCCACGGTTGCGGCAGCGGTCAGCAGATGCTTGGTGGTTGTGCTCATGGTGATCTCCTTGGTTGATGATTCAACTATAGAGATGAATATTACATTTGTAAAGTAAAAAATTCCAATGGGCACGATAGGTTTTTTTAAACGAGATTCAGGAAGCAGCGGTCATTACGTCGGACAGCCAGTCGACGAATACCCGTACGCGTGGCGATAACTGGCGCTGATGCGGGTAGAGCACCGAGACCGGCATAGGGCGCGGCCGCCACTGCGCCAGCACTTCGACGAAGGCGCCGCTGCGGAGCTCCTGTTCGACGTGGTAGCGCGGCATCTGTACCAGTCCAAGGTCATTGGCGCAGCAGGCCGCGTAAGCTTCGGCGCTGCCGACAGAGACGCTGCCCGGCAGGTGGATGCTGCGTTCTTCACCATCGACGATGAAATCAAACGGGAACATCTTGCCGGTAGCGGAGGAGAAGAAGTTGACCGCGCGGTGGCCCTGCGTGTGCAGATCGTCCAGCGTGAGCGGGACGCCGTGCTGCTTGAAATAGGCGGCGCTGGCGCAAGTCACCTGCTGCAAGCTGGCGACGCGGCGGCCGACCATGCTGGAGTCGCGCAGCTCGCCCACGCGCAGCACGCAATCAATGCCGTCGCGCACCAGGTCGACCAAGCGGTCGCCCATGCCGATTTCCAGTTCGATGTCCGGGTAGCGGGCAAAGAACTCCTTGAGGCGCGGCAGCACGTAATGCCGGGAGAGTGTGCCCTGCAAATCGACCCGCAGCTTGCCGCGCGGCGCCACGCCGCTGTTACCGAAACCGGCCTCGGTCTCCTCCACATCCGCCAGGATCCGCACGCAGCGCTGGTAGTAGGCCTGGCCATCCAGCGTGGTGCTGACGTGGCGCGTGGTGCGCTGGAGCAGACGCACACCCAGTCGTGCCTCCAGCTGCTTGATGGTGTAGGTGGCCGTGGCGGGCGGTATCTGCAAATCCTCCGCCGCCTTGCTGAAACTTTCCAGCTCGACGATGCGGGTGAAAATGCGCATGGCGTTGAAGCGATCCATTATCGGTGCGACGACGATCCGGCCCAGAGGTTGATGGCGCCTTCCTGTGCCTGCGCGTCGATCTGCGCCAGTTCTTCTGCGGTGAAGGACAGGTTTTTGAGCGCGGCCACGTTCTCGCGGATTTGCGCAGCGTTGCTGGCGCCGATCAGCGTAGAAGTGATGCGTGGATCGCGCAGCACCCATGCCAGCGCCATTTGCGCCAGCGTTTGGCCGCGTCGCTTGGCGATTTCATTCAGGCCGCGCACGCGTTCCAGATTGGCTTCGCTCAGATGCGACTTTTGCAGCGAGCCGCCGCCGGGACGGTTGATGCGCGCATCGGACGGCACGCCGTTCAGATACTTATCGCTCAAGATGCCTTGCGCCAGCGCGGTGAAGGTGATGCAGCCGATGCCTTCCTGGCCCAGCGTGTCGAGCAAGCCTTCGGTTTCGATCCAGCGGTTCAGCATATTGTAGGACGGCTGGTGGATCAGGCATGGCACCTTCCAGTCCTTTAGCAGGCGCGCGGCTTCGGCGGTTTTCTCGGCGGAGTAGGACGACACGCCCACGTACAGCGCCTTGCCCTGGTGGACTGCGTGCGCCAATGCCGCCATGGTTTCTTCCAGCGGCGTGTCGGGATCGAAGCGGTGCGAGTAGAAGATATCGACGTAATCAAGGCCCATGCGTTGCAGCGATTGATCGAGGCTGGCCAGCACGTACTTGCGCGAGCCGCCGCCCTGGCCGTAAGGGCCGGGCCACATATCCCATCCGGCCTTGGTGGAGATGATCAGTTCATCGCGGTAGGGCTTGAAGTCTTCCTTGAACAAGTGGCCGAAATTGGTTTCGGCGGAGCCGTACGGCGGGCCGTAGTTGTTGGCGAGGTCGAAGTGGGTGATGCCCAGGTCGAACGCGGTGCGCAGCATCTCGCGCTGCGAGGCGAGGGTATTGGTATCGCCAAAGTTATGCCACAGGCCGAGCGACATGGCCGGCAGCTTCAAGCCGCTGCGGCCGCAGGTACGGTACTGCATCTCTTCGTAGCGGTGCGGGGATGCGAGGTAACTCATTGTAAATGTCTCCATGGTGGGATAGGGCTCGATGATTATAATCGTGCTATCAAAAATCCACAGGAGAGTGCATGCGCTGGTCGATTTTGTTGATGGCGATCGCTGCCAATGCGGCCCACGCGGACGGCGCGGCAGATTTGAAAGCGGCGCTGGAACGCTTGCAGGAGCAGGCGCCGTTGAAGGCGACGCTGGATGCTAGCGTATGGCGAAAAGAGGGCGAGGGCAAGGAGGCCGAGGAGGTCAACGGCCAGGCCAGCGTCGGCATCGAGGATGGCGCGCGTGGCATGCAGCTTAGTTATAGCCGCGAGATGCTGGCGCGGCTCGATGCGGAGGCGGTGGCGCAGGCACGCAATCCGAATGCGAAAACGCCGACGTTGACGGCGTCGCGCGATTTCAGTCCGAACGAGTTGCGGCCGATGGTGGCGGCAGCGGCGGTGCTGGCGCAGCACTTGGAGAAGGCGGTATTCAAATCGGAGAAGGTGGACAGCTTCCAGGGCAAGCCGGCGCGCATGCTGACCTACGCGCAAGGCATGGACGTGATCAGCGACCGTCAGCGCAAATATGTCAAAGACTTTGAGGGCAACATCTTCGTCTGGATCGGCGCCGACGGCACGCCGCTGGGCAGCCGGCTGGTACAGAATTTCTCAGGCCGCGCATTCCTGGTCGTGAGCTTCAGCGGCAAGACCGAAGAACAAAGCGTCTACAGCGTAGCCGGCAAACGCCTGATCACCACCCGCCTGGAAAGCCGCGGCAACAACGCCGGCGCCGGCGAAAAGAGCGAATTCAAAACCGTGAAGACGCTGCAGCTAGTTCCCTAGTTTGAGCACACGTGCCGGTACACACACGACTTCGGGCGGTGCGTTTGTGCGCAAAGATTTCGTAGACTTCATTCGACGCGACGTAAAGAACGAAACTGTAGAGCTGATGGGCGCCGGGGCAGCAGTCTGGCGGGGCGAGGACGACCTCGTGCCAGTCATAGTCGCGGATCATTTCGGCCCAGGGGACGCAGTCGCTCATCACCATCAACTGGTGTAGCAGTCGCGTCGCCGGACCGGTGCCAAGATCTTGAACTGAGGTTAGAAATCTTCCGTCTCCTTGGGTGGTTTGCCAAAGTTTGGGGTAATTTCAGTGCCGTGGTTGGGCAGCTTTTTCATGACATCCTCCGTCCTGCAAAGATATCCTCGCACTTTGATCGCTGTTTGTCGCAGCGCAAACGGGCGTAAAAAAACCCGCCGAAGCGGGCCTTTCATGCTGCCGGGTTCGCTCAGGCGAAGTTGGCGGCAGCGAAGTCCCAGTTGGCGAGCTTGAAGAAGGTCTCGATGAACTTAGGACGGGCGTTGCGGTAGTCGATGTAGTAAGCGTGTTCCCACAGGTCGATGGTGATCAGCGGCTTGGCATCGGTGGTCAGTGGAGTAGCGGCGTTCGAGGTGTTGACGATGTCCAGCGAACCGTCAGCCTTTTTCACCAGCCAAGTCCAGCTCGAACCGAAGTTGCCAACGGCCGACTTGGTGAACTCTTCCTTGAACTTGTCGAACGAGCCCCACTTGGCGTTGATGGCGTCCGCCAGCGCGCCTTCAGGTGCGCCTTTGCCGTTCGGGGTCAGGCTGTTCCAGAAGAAGGTGTGGTTCCAGATCTGGGCCGAGTTGTTGAAGATGCCGCCCGACGATTTCTTGATGATTTCTTCCAGCGACAGGTTCTCGAACTCGGTGCCCTTGATCAGGTTGTTCAGGTTGGTGACATACGTTTGGTGGTGCTTACCGTAGTGGTATTCCAGCGTTTCTTGCGAGATAGCAGGCGCCAGGGCGTCGATTGCATATGGCAGAGGTGGCAGGGTATGTTCCATTGTTCTTCCTTTGTGTGGGTGTTAAAAATGTCGAAACGCCCACCATTGTAAAGCGGATGGGCGACGATCGCAGAAAAGTCCGGCGTTTTGTGTGGATTAGCTGCCGTTACCGTACGCGGCGGGTGGTTTCCCGCACGATCAGCTCCAGCGGCGGCACCTCGCCGCACGCGGCTTCGCCGTTGATGATGCGCAGCAGCGCCTGGGTGGCGATGCGGCCAATATCGTACAGCGGCTGGCGGATGGTAGTCAGCGGCGGCGTCGTGTACGACGAGCCCGGCAAATCGTCGAAGCCGACCAGCGAGATATCGTCCGGCACCCGGATGCCCTTGCGGTACAGGGCCAGCCGCGCACCGTAGGCGCTCAGGTCATTGGCCGCAAACACGGCGGTGAAATGCTGGTGCGTGTCGAACAAGCGGTTCATGGCCAGCATGCCGCTGGCCTCATGGTAATTACCCTCGACCACCAGGTTCTCGTCCAGCGGCAGGCCGGCCTCGTGCAAGGCGCGCTTGTAACCTGCCAGGCGCTCATTGGCGTCGGCGTTGTTGGATGGCCCGGAAATAAAGGCGATGTGGCGATGGCCCAGCTCGATCAGGTGGTGCACAGCCAGATAGGCGCCGTATTCATTGTCCATCTTGAAGCCGAGCGCGGTGCGGGTTTGCAAGGCGCGGCCGGTGGAGACGATGGGGCGCTGGGACGCGAAATTCAGCACCGTCTCGTCGGCCATGCGGCCCGACAGCAGGATGATGCCATCGACCTTGCGCGCCAGCAGCAGGCGGATGCGGTCGGCTTCTTCCTCGGCATTCCAGTGGCCGCTGACGATCACCGAGGCAAAGCCGGTGCCTTTCAGGCCGTCGTCGACGCCGCGCAGCGTTTCATCGAAGAAGGGCGAGGAAATATCCTGCACCACGATGCCGATGGTCATCGAGCGGCCTTTTTTCAGGCCTTGCGCCATCTGGTTGGGCGCGAAATTCATCTGCTCGATGGCGGCCAGCACGGCTTGGCGCTTGTCGTCCGAGACCTTGGCGGTGCCGTTGAGAATGCGTGAAACCGTACTCGGCGACACTCCCGCTTGGCGTGCAACATCCATCAGGGTCGATGGGCCGGAGGAGTGCGAGGTGTCTGCCAAAGTATTTCCTTTGTGGTGTAGTTATGAAAACCTTTTCGCCAGAGATTACCATAACCCAAGGGCTTTCTGCCAATGTGGGGAGTGACAACGCATTGACTTTCTGCTGTTGGCGTTATTTAATGGCCACATGCTTGAAAACGTTTTCATGGCATTGTATGCCATATAATTCAAGCGCTAGCCAGAACGACAAGAAACAGAACGGAAAGAGACATGAAACGCGACGCTTTTTCGCACCTCGCGCACGGCCCGCGCATTCTGGCCGACATCGGCGGCACCAGCGCCAGCTTCGGACTGGAGACGGCGCCCAACCAGATCGAGGCGGTGTGGGTGACCGAGTGCCAGGCCTACCCGACCCTCGGGGCGGCGATGGTGGCCTACTTGTCGCAGGCGGCGACGGTGGCGGCGGGCGGCTATCAGGCGCGCTTCGCGGGCATCGCGATTGCCAACCCGATCGACGGCGATTGGGTGACCATGACCAATCACCACTGGTCGTTCTCGATCGAGGCCGTGTGTTCCCAGTTCAGCTTGAAATCGCTGGTGGTGGTGAATGACTTCACGGCGCTGGCCAGTGCCTTGCCGTATCTGGCGCCGGAGCACAAGCATCAGATTGGCGGCGGTGTTGTCCGCAGCGGCTCGCCGATCGGGCTGGTGGGCGCGGATGCGGGGCTGGGCGTGTCGGCGCTGGTGCCGGCCGGCGAGCGCTGGATTGCCATCGACAGCGAAGGCGGCCACGCTACTTTCGCGCCGATGAACGAGCGCGAGATTGATATCTTGCGTTATGCGCGGCGCTATCACGAGCACGTGTCGAGCGAGCGGCTGGTGTCGGGCATCGGCCTTGCGCTGGTGTACCGCGCGCTGTGCGAGCGGGCGCGGGTGGAGCCGCAGAATCTGACTACGGCTGAAATTATGGATCGTGGCGTGCATCGGCTGGATCCGGTGTGCGAGGAAACCTTGCTGGCGTTCTGTGAAATGCTGGGGACTGTGGCGGGTAATGTCGCGCTGACCCTGGGCGCGAAAGGCGGTATCTACATCGGCGGCCGTACCGTGCTGAAGATGAGCGAGTTCTTTGAGCGCTCAGGTTTTCGCGCGCGCTTTGAGCAGAAGGGGCGCTTCTCTGATTACCTGGCGCACATCCCCACCTACGTTATCACTGAGCAGAACCCCGTTCTGATTGGCATGTCCGCCATGCTGTCTGCGAGTTAACCCACAGCCATCTCGACCTGCGGCCGCCGCGTCTTAGGGGTCAGACCCCTGCGGGGTCTGACCCCGCCTTACCGGGTTGGACGGCGTTGATGCCGACCTGCGCGCTACCCTCTGCCAGCATCAACGTCAGCGTCGTATCAGCGTGCAGTTGATTAGGGGTGCGCACGATAGTGCCTTGCTCATCAGTGACTATAGCGTAGCCGCGCTCCAGCGTACGCTGCGGATTCAATAATTCCAGCTGCGAGGCGAGGGCGCCCAGTGCTTCACGGCGCTGGCTTAACTGCGTGTTGATGCTGATCGCGGAGCGATGCTGCAAACTCGCCAGCACCGAGCGCGCGCCAGCCACTTCCGGCTTGCGCGCACCCAGCCTTCCACTCAACCGATCCAACTGATGACGCGCTTGCGTCAGCGGCGCGCGGTTGGCGTGCGTCATGTTGGTGGCCAAGGCTTGCAGCTTGTGGCGCTGCTGCCCGATCTGCGCACTTGGATTCAACAAGCGGCGCGAGTAGCCATCCAGCGTTTGCTCCGCATCGTTAAACGCGCGGCGCATGGCGCGGCGCAAATCCACCACGTCCGCGCGCAGCGATCCGATCCAGTCGGCGCGCGGCGTGGCCGCCAATTCCGCCGCCGCCGTCGGCGTGGCGGCGCGCAAGTCGGCGGCAAAATCGCAAATCGTGAAGTCCGTTTCGTGACCCACGCCGGAAATCACCGGCATGCGGCAATTCGCCACCGCGTACGCCACTTCCTCATCATTGAACGACCACAAATCCTCAATGCTGCCGCCACCACGGCACACGATCAGCACATCGCAATCATTGCGCAGCGAAGCCGTATCAATCGCTGCCGCAATCTTCTCCGCCGCCAGCTGGCCCTGTACCGGCGTAGGGTAGAGAATCACCTGCACATGCGGCGCGCGCCGCTTCAAGGCCGTCAGCACATCGCGCAAGGCCGCTGCCTGCGGACTGGTGACAATGCCAATCGCGCGCGGGAAAATCGGCAAGGCGCGCTTGCGATCCGGGTGAAACAAGCCGGCCGCATCGAGCTTCTCCTTGAGCCGCTGGAAAGCCTCAAACAGCGAGCCCACGCCGGCGCGCCGGATCGCCTCCACATTGATCTGATAATCGCCGCGCGGCCCGTACAGCGTGACCAGCGCCCGCACCTCGACCTTGTCGCCCTCGCGCGGCACGAAGTTGGCGTACTGGGCGCGGCCACGGAACATCACGGCCCGCACCTGCGCGGCATCGTCCTTCAGCGTGAAGTACCAATGTCCCGACGCCGCCCGCGTGAAGTTGGAGATCTCGCCCGAAATCCACGTCAGCGGAAAGGTGCGTTCCAGCAGCCGCGCCACGGACTGGTTCAGCGCGCTCACGGTGATGACCGGGGCAGCGGCAGAGGCGGATTCTTGGCGTTCGTCGAAGTTCATAGCATTTCAAAAATTGAAACTATCCACACTATGTGCGTTTGGTCACACAGCGGTCATAGAGTAAGTAGAGCGGTAAGTATTATAGGTAGGTCTATGATTTTAAAGGGTAAACATTTCTGCCGTATTTGCGTGCACGGAGGAAAAACCCTTACAGATCAAGCACTTTGCCTTTCCCATGGGCGGTTACGCACAAAGTTATCCACAAAAGATGTGTGAAACTTTTGTGAGCGATAGCCTATTCCTTCTTGCCGTTTTTGCCATGCCCAAAATTTGCGCACGGAAATTATATTGTGCTGAATCAATGACTTAAGTGCTCCTGTGCACTGTTTCTCACACTTTTATCCACAGAATTTGTGCAAAACTCTGCAAAGAGTGTCGCGGAGCCCCGCGCGGTGAATATCACGGACGGCCTGCCTGCACGTCAGCTGATGCCCCAGCGACCGCCCGAAATCGCCTGCTTTATTTTTGCGCAAGGCAATAAAGATATTACGGATCAATGACTTGCCTAGCCAACTTGCGCCTTGCTAACAATCTTATCCACATAAAATGTGCAGAAGTGCACAGTGCCGGGCGATAGCTGAAAGCGATTGATCGCTTTCAGCCCGAGCCCGGTGGATAAGCCCACTTCGCCTCTGAAAAAGGGCTAAAAACACCCTCGTGCTAAATTTTTACTCAGGGCAAAAAAACCCTTATAAATCAACGATATTTCATGTTTTGGAAGTGCTTGCTAACAATCTTATCCACATTAATTGTGTGGAAATGCACAGCGTAGTTTGGCTACTTGAAGTCTGCACTTTTTTTGCGCACGGGAAAAATTATAAGCGAAATCAACAGCTTAGGATAACTTCGCCTCCTTGCTCACAATCTTGTCCACAGAAATTGGGCATAACTGAGATAAGTTCCTATCTGGCTGCGCGAATTTTAAGCTGCGCAAGTATTCCCTTACAGATCAATAGTTTAGCCATGAAGGGCTAGTCTTGCTCACATTATTGTCCACAGAAAATGTTGAGAACTCCGCTAGACACTTGCCGACATCGGCCCAACACGATACATTGCGCCATTCGGTTGTTTATATCTTAGGAGTTCGTTTTGCTCGCCATATTCCAAGCTGCAGGTTGGCCTATCTGGTTGTTGTTGATTGCTTCCATCGTCGCAATGGCCCTGATTGTTGAGCGCCTGATGTACCTGCGCCGCAGCAAGATCATCCCTAAGAAGCTGTTGGACGAGGTAGTGCAGGTCTACCGCAGCAACCACATCACCCCGGACATTATCGACAAGCTGGAAAAAAGCTCGCCGCTCGGCATCGTGCTGTCGGCTGCGCTGCGCAATGTCGACGCACCGCGCGAGGTGATGAAGGAATCCATCGAAGAAGCGGGCAGCGGCGTGGCGCACACGCTGGAGCGCTTCCTGACGACGCTCGGCACCATCGCCACCCTGGCCCCGCTGATGGGCTTGTTCGGCACGGTGGTCGGCATGATCGAGATTTTCGGTTCGCAGAATGCGGCTGGTTCCAATCCGGCGGCGCTGGCGCACGGCATCTCGGTGGCCTTGTACAACACCGGCTTCGGCCTGGCGATTGCGATGCCGACCCTGGTGTTCTACCGCCACTTCCGCGCGCTGGTCGATAGCTTCATCATCGACATGGAGCAACAGGCGGTGAAGTTTGTCGACATCGTTCACAGCAAGCGCAAGTAAGGCCGTACCATGAATTTCCGCAAAGGCCAGCGCCGCGAGGATCCCGAGATCAACCTGATCCCGTTTATCGACGTGCTGCTGGTGATCCTGATTTTCCTGATGGTCAGCACGACTTACAGCAAATTCACCGAGCTGCAAATCACGCTGCCGACGGCCGATGCGCAGAAGGCCACCGAGAAGCCGTTTGAACTGAATGTGACGGTGGACGCCAAGGGCAACTACACCATCAACGGCGAGCCGGTGTCGTTCCGCGATGTGGGCGGTTTTGCGCAGTCGATGCGCGAGGCGGCCGGCAAGGCCGGCGATGCGGGCAAGTCGCCGGTGGTGATCGTCAATGCCGACCAGTTCGCCATGCACCAGATGGTGATCAATGTAATGGAAGCCGCGCGCATTGCCGGCTATGAAAAACTTACTTTCGCGGCGCAAACCGGTGGCACAAAATAAATCGTCGGCGCTGGAAGCGACGCTGACACGTAATTGGCTGCGGCGCGGGCCGCTGGCCTGTGCCTTGTGGCCGGTTTCCCTGGTGTTTCGCTTGGTGAGCGGCGTGCGCGCGGCCTTGTTCCGCGCGGGCGTGCTGAAGTCGTCGCGGCTGCCGGTGCCGGTGGTGGTGGTGGGGAATATCTACATCGGCGGGACAGGCAAGACGCCGCTGACGATTTGGCTGGTGCAGGCTTTGCAGGAGGCGGGCATGCGGCCGGGCGTGATTTCGCGTGGTTTTGGCAGTGCGGAAGAGGGCGCGCGCGAAGTGACTGCGGCGTCGACGCCGGCGCAGGTGGGCGACGAGCCTTTGCTGATCAAGCAGCGCACCGGTGCGCCGGTGATGGTGGGACGCGATCGGGCAGCGACCGGGCGCGCCTTGCTGGCTGCGTATCCCGAGGTGGATATTTTGCTGACGGACGACGGCTTGCAGCACTACAAGCTGCAGCGCGATGTGGAAATCATCCTGTTCGATGGGCGCGGGGCGGGCAATGGCTGGCTGCTGCCGGCCGGGCCGCTGCGCGAACCGGTGAGCCGCCGCCGCGATTTCACCGTGATTAATGCGCCGGAGCTGACTGGGGATTTGGTGCGTGCGGTCCAACCCGGTAAGGCGGGGTCTGACCCCGTACGGGGTCAGACCCCTATGACGCGACGGCCGGTGGTCCAGATGACGCTCGTGGGGGAACACGCCGAGCAACTCCGGGACCGTACCCGAAAACAGTCCTTGTCAGAACTCGCGGCTCACCCCGAATTGCGTATCGCCGCCGTCGCTGGCATCGGCAATCCTGCACGCTTCTTCGGCATGCTGAAGGGGGCCGGGTTGAGCATTACGGAGCTGCCTCTGCCCGATCATCACGACTTCCAGGACCGCCCTTTTGCCACTCTTGATGCCGACCTTATCTTGATGACCGAGAAGGATGCAGTAAAATGTGCGCAAATTGAAGAACTCAGTGACGATCCACGCCTGTGGGTCGTCCCGGTAACAGCGCGCATCGACCGCGCGCTGGCCGACCAAATTGTGGAGAAATGTCGTGGACGCTCGATTGCTTGATATCCTTGTATGCCCGGTCTGCAAAGGCCCTCTGGAGTACGATAAAAAGGCGCAGGAGATGATTTGCAAAGGCGACCGCCTGGCCTATCCTATCCGCGACGGCATCCCCATCATGTGGGCCGACGAAGCGCGCACCCTGCAGGATAAGGCGGACTAAGCAGTGTCCTTCATCGTTATCATCCCGGCCCGCCTGGCCTCGACCCGGCTGCCGAACAAGCCGCTGGCCGACCTCGGCGGCAAGCCGATGGTGGTGCGCGTCGCCGAGCGCGCCCAGCTGTCGGGTGCCTCGCGCATCATCGTCGCCACCGACCACGCCGACATCAAGGTCGCCTGCGAACAGCACGGCGTGGAAGTCTGCATGACCCGCGCCGACCATCCGTCCGGCACCGACCGCATCGCCGAGGTGGCGCGCGCGCTCAAGCTGCCGGCCGACGCCGTCATCGTCAACCTGCAAGGCG
This sequence comes from Duganella rivi, assembly GCF_009857435.1. Classification (GTDB taxonomy): domain Bacteria; phylum Pseudomonadota; class Gammaproteobacteria; order Burkholderiales; family Burkholderiaceae_D; genus Rugamonas; species Rugamonas rivi. Next base: position 132,240 of record NZ_WWCK01000001.1, on the reverse strand, counting down.
ACGAGCCGCTGATCGATCCGGCGCTGCTGCAAGCGGCTGCCGCCCGCATCAACGCTGACGTCGCCATGTCGACCTGCGCCCACCCGCTGCACGACGCCGCCGACGCGTTCAATCCGAACGTGGTGAAAGTGGTGTTGGACAAGCACGGCCGCGCCCTGTATTTCTCGCGCGCGACCATACCGTGGAACCGCGACGCCTTTGCGCAGTCCAAGGATAGCCTGCCTGCCGGCTATGTACCGCTCCGTCACATCGGGCTGTACGCCTACCGCAACGACTTCCTGCAAGCCTACCCGGCGCTGGAGGTCTCGCCGCTGGAATCGATCGAGGCGCTGGAGCAGCTGCGGGTGCTGTGGCACGGCTACCCGATCGCCGTGCACGTCACCGACGCGGCCCCGGCCGCCGGTGTGGACACGCCGGAAGACCTGGAACGGGTTCGCCAGCACTATTAAATCAGTTTAAAAATCGCGTCAGCTCGTCGTCAGTTCGGAGTCAGTTACCCCTGTTATAACGTTCATGACTGTGCGATATTCACACGGAATATCAACCAGAAATTGGCGTAACGACTAAGTTTTGTGGTAAGTTTCGTACGATCTGACACTAACTAACCCATACCCCATATCTGTTTTTAGGAAACTTCATGCGTCTCATTCTGTTAGGAGCACCAGGTGCCGGCAAGGGCACCCAGGCTAATTTCATCAAAGAAAAATACAACATCCCGCAAATTTCCACTGGTGATATGCTGCGCGCCGCCATCAAGGCTGGCACGGAACTGGGTATGGCCGCCAAAAAAGTCATGGACGCGGGTGGCCTGGTATCGGACGACATCATTATTGGCCTGGTCAAGGATCGCCTGGCCCAGCCGGACTGCGCCAACGGCTACCTGTTCGACGGCTTCCCACGCACCATCGCCCAAGCCGACGCCATGAAAGACGGCGGCGTGGCCGTGGACTACGTGCTGGAAATCGCCGTGCCGGACGAATCGATTATCGAGCGCATGGATGGCCGCCGCTGCCACCCGGCCTCGGGCCGCGTCTACCACGTCAAGTTCAACCCGCCTAAAGTAGACGGCAAGGACGACGTCACCGGTGAAGACCTGGTACAGCGCGACGACGACAAGGCAGAAGTCGTGAAGAAGCGCCTGGACGTCTACCACAACCAAACCGAAGTGCTGCTGGGCTACTACAACACCTGGGCGCAGTCGGGCCAGCCGGGCGCACCGAAGTACCGCCGCATCGAGGGCGTCGGCCCCGTCGAGCAAATTCGCGACAGCGCGTTTGCCGCGCTATCGAAATAAGCTGTAAAGTAGAGCGGACCGATGGTCCGCTCTTTTTTTAGCCAGCGCCATCCCAAATTTTTTGAAGTTTTGCAGTTCGCACCTTTGCAGTGTGGTTGTACAAGCTTGATCAACAAAAATAAGGGGACACTATGGCAGCCAGCTTATGGTTCGCAGTTGCGTGCGGCATTATTGCCGTGGTTTATGGACTTTGGTCGCGGAGCTGGATTCTGCGACAGGACGCGGGCAATCCGCGCATGCAGGAAATCGCGCTAGCGATTCAACAGGGCGCCGCAGCCTACCTAGCGCGCCAATACCGCACCATCGCGATCGTCGGCGTGGTGCTCTTGATCCTCATCGGTGTTCTGCTCGACATTCAAACCGCGATCGGCTTCCTGATCGGCGCCGTGTTGTCGGGCGCCTGCGGCTTCATTGGCATGAATGTCTCGGTGCGCGCCAATGTGCGCACCGCGCAGGCGGCATCCAAGGGCATGAACGAAGCGCTCGACGTCGCGTTCAAGGGCGGCGCCATCACCGGCATGCTGGTGGTCGGGCTGGGCTTGTTGGGCGTGGTGCTGTTTTATATGTTCCTGACCGGCGTGGCCTCGTCGGCTTACCCGAATCCGTCGCTGACGCTGCATGACATCATCAAGCCGCTGATCGGGCTGGCGTTTGGCGCCTCGCTGATTTCGATCTTTGCGCGGCTCGGCGGCGGCATCTTCACCAAGGGCGCGGACGTGGGCGCGGACTTGGTCGGCAAGGTCGAGGCGGGCATCCCGGAAGATGATCCGCGCAATCCGGCCGTGATTGCCGATAACGTCGGCGACAACGTCGGCGATTGCGCCGGCATGGCCGCCGACCTGTTTGAAACCTATGTGGTGACGCTGATCGCCACCATGCTGCTGGGCGCGCTGCTGCTGAGTGACGCCGGCACCACCGCGGTGGTGTATCCGCTGCTGCTTGGTGCGGTGTCCATCATCGCTTCCATCATCGGCTGCTCGATGGTCAAGGCCAAGCCGGGCAAGAAGATCATGTCGGCGCTGTACACCGGCTTGTGGTGGGCGGCTGGCCTGTCGCTGATTGGCTTCGTGATCGTGACGTGGCAGCTGTGGCCGGACGACGCCATGCGCTACAAGATGATCGGCTGCACCGTGGTCGGCATTGTGCTGACCGGGCTGATGGTCTACATCACCGAGTACTACACGGGTACTGACTTCCCGCCGGTTAAGCACATTGCGCAAGCGTCGACCACCGGCCACGGCACCAACATCATTGCCGGCTTGGGCGTGTCGATGAAATCCACCGCTTGGCCAGTGCTGGCGGTGTGCGCGGCGATCCTGGTGTCCTATCAGCTGGGCCAGCTGTACGGCGTGGCGATTGCCGCGACGTCCATGCTGTCGATGGCCGGCATCGTGGTGGCGCTGGACGCCTACGGCCCGATTACCGACAACGCCGGCGGCATCGCCGAAATGTCGGGCATGCCGGAATCGGTGCGCGCGATTACCGACCCGCTGGATGCGGTCGGCAACACCACCAAGGCGGTCACCAAGGGCTACGCCATCGGCTCGGCCGGCCTGGCGGCACTGGTGCTGTTTGCCGACTACACCCACGCGCTGGAATCGGCGGGGCGCTCGATTACCTTTGACCTGTCCAACCCCATGGTGATTGTCGGCCTGATCATCGGCGGCTTGATCCCTTACCTGTTCGGCGCCATGGCGATGGAAGCGGTCGGCCGCGCGGCTGGCGCGGTGGTGGTGGAAGTGCGCCGCCAGTTCCGCGACATCAAGGGCATCATGGATGGCACCGGCAAGCCGGAGTACGACAAGGCGGTTGATATGCTGACTGCTTCGGCCATCAAGGAAATGATTATCCCGTCGCTGTTGCCGGTAGTCGTGCCGGTTCTGGTCGGCATGCTGTTGGGCTCGGCCGCGCTGGGCGGCATGCTGATGGGTACCATCATCACCGGCCTGTTCGTGGCAATTTCCATGACCACTGGCGGCGGCGCCTGGGACAACGCCAAGAAATACATTGAAGACGGCCACCACGGCGGCAAGGGTTCGGATGCGCACAAGGCAGCCGTTACCGGCGACACTGTGGGCGACCCGTACAAGGACACGGCCGGCCCGGCAGTCAATCCGCTGATCAAGATCATCAACATCGTCGCGCTGCTGCTGGTGCCGCTGCTGCCGGCGGCAGGATGGCTGGCGGTATCGGCGCCGCAAGCGCCGCCGCATGCCAGGGTGCTGCCGGCCGAGGTGCCGCCGCCACCGCCGATGCCCGTGCAGCAGTAAGGTTACGAATTGTTTCCCGGCTTCCCTCCCGCGCTTGCAGGGCTATTATGTAAGCAGGGAGGAAACGCCATGAACATCGCCAAATCCACCGCATTCACGGTAGTGTTCGTGTTCGGCATGCTGGTGTGCGAATACGCTTGGGCCGATGAGCCTGTGGACGAGTACGCCAAGCTGCCGGTGTGCACCTTGAATGCGGACGGCACGGCGTTAGCAGTAGAGCCGTGCCGCACCGCGCCGGCCCAGGTGCCGATGCCGCGCCGCCCGGTGCCGCAAATCATACAGCGCATGCCGCAGACCAAACCGCTACCGAAACTGGCGATGCCGACTTCGCCGCCATTGCCGGCGCTTGACGGCATCGTCAAGCCGCCAGTCCCCACCACCACTTGTGACGCTGCCGGCTGCTTCGGCGCCAACGGCGTGCGCTATAACAGCCTCGGGCCCGGCTCGGTGGTCACCCCGCAAGGCAAGGTGTGCTCGCGCTCAGGCGTCATGATTCAATGCTAGGTAGCGGTTTGAAGCAGGACTGACAGCGCTGTACTCGTACGCAAGTGAGAATGTGTGCATTTTTGCCGCCCGGCAAGATGATAAGCTTCAGTAGTTGCACGTTGCCAACTATCGGTAAGCCTATCTACTTTTCGGAGATTAAATGACTAGCACGCATTTCACGCAGGATTTGATTAACAGCTTCCGCGACGACCCCAGCCTCGACGAGCAAACCAAGGCGGTGGTGATGCGGAACTTGGCCCGCCTCAAGGAGACCAAGGTCAACATCCTGGTGACTGGTGCTACCGGCTGTGGCAAGTCCTCGACCATCAATGCGCTGTTCAATTCGGACAAGGCCAAGGTGGGGCAGGGCGTCGATCCAGAAACCATGGACATCACCAAGTACGAGCTGGACAACATCGTCCTGTTCGACTCGCCGGGCCTGGGCGACGGCAAGGAAGCCGACCAGCGCCACGCCAAGAACATCATCAGCAAGCTGTACGAAAAGGATGCCAGCGGCGAGCCGCTGATCGACTTGGTGCTGGTGCTGCTGGACGGCAGCTCGCGCGACCTCGGCACCTCGTTTGAACTGATCAATAGCGTCATCATCCCCAACCTCGGCGAAGACCAGAACCGCCTGCTGATTGCCATCAACCAGGCCGACGTGGCCATGAAGGGGCGCTACTGGGATGCTGAGCGCATGCAGCCGCAGCCGGAGTTGATCAAGTTCCTCGATGACAAAGTGGAGTCGACTCGCCGCCGCATCAAGGAAGCCACCGGCGTGGACGTCGAACCGATTTACTACTCGGCCGGTTACAAGGACGGCGACCAGCAACAGCAACCGTACAACCTGTCCAAGCTGCTGGCCTTCATTCTGCGTCACACCAAGAAGGAAAAGCGCGCCGTGTTCGCGCAGGACATCAACAACGACCAGAAGGTCTGGAAGCACGACGACGGCTTGCACGACTACCGCGCGGAGATCAGGAAATCCTTCCTCGAGTCGGTGGCCGACGGGGCCATGGCGGGCGCCGCGATTGGCGCCCAGCTCTTTGGCCCTGTTGGCGCCAAGATCGGCGGTGTGATCGGCGCTGCATGGGGCGGTTTGAAGTCGTTCTTCAGCTAAGGGGAGAGCTAATGGTCAGCATGTTTTCCGAGATACTGCGGTCGATGGAGGGGGCCTCTGCACACACGCGGGCTTTGTTAGACATGCTTGACGCCGCGCCCGCGCCGTACGACCCGCGCGGCCCTCGCAGCGAGCAGCTGCGCTCGGTGATCGTCGAGCGCGGCTTATTCCGGCCGCTGGACGTGCTGCTGGTCGGCGCTACCGGCGCGGGCAAGAGCTCCACCTTGAACGCCATCTTCGGTGACACCGTGGCCAAGGTTGGGGAGGGCGTCGATCCTGAAACCAAGAGCATCGCTGCCTACCGCGTGCACGACTATCTACGCATCCACGATTCAGCCGGCCTCGGTGACGGTGCTGAGGCAGATGTGCAGCACGCCAAGGCCATCACGCAAAAGCTGCTGAACTGCTGCGCGCCGCCGCAGGAAGGATATCGCTTCATCGACCTCGCACTGGTGGTTCTCGACGGTAGCTCGCGCGATCTCGGCACTGCGTTCCACCTGCTGGAGTCGGTGGTGCTGAAAGCCATCGCGCCGGAGCGGGTGGTGGTCGCCATCAACCAGTCCGATCAAGCCATGAAGGGGCGCCACTGGAACCACGGGCAGAATCGCCCGGATACCGAGCTGGCCAAATTTTTGGCCGACAAAGTCGACTCGGTGCAGCGGCGCATCCAGGAATCGACCGGGCTGCACATCACGCCGCCGGTTTGCTATAGTGCCAGTCGGAACTGGAACATCGACCGTTTGATGGGCCACATTATTCAACACGTCCCTCATGCAAAGCGCTCTGTCGAGCAATGAAACACCGATTATTTCTCTTTGACCTAGACGACACGCTGCTCGACTTCAAAGCTTCCGAGCAGCTTTCTTTCACCCGCACCTTGCAGCAGCTTGGTCACCACACGGTGACGGACGCGCTGTTCGCGCAGTATCAGGCGATTAACACCGCGCTGTGGCGCAGTTTTGAAACCGGCGATGTGAGCAAGGACTTCCTCAAGGTCGAGCGCTTCCGCAAGACTTTTGCCGCCAACGGGCTGGAATTGGATCCGCAAGCGGCCAGCGTGCTGTACCTCGAGTCGCTGGCCGACACCGTGGTGCTGATCGACGGCGCGCTGGCGCTGTGCGAGCAGTTGGCGGGGCAGGGCGAGGTCGGCATCATCACCAACGGCGTCGATGCGATCCAGCACCGGCGCGTGGCTGCCTCGGGCTTGGGGCCGTGCATTTCCTTCATCGCCACCTCGGAAGCCTGCGGCTACGCCAAGCCGGACAGCCGCTTCTTCGAATACACCGCCGGCATGGCGCGCGCCGTCAGCAAGGCTGAAACCATCATCATCGGCGACCGCCTCGATGCCGATATCCTCGGCGCCAACCGCTACGGCATCGACAGCTGCTGGTTCAACCCGGCCAGCCTCAGCAACACCTCGGAAGCCATTCCCACGTTTGAAGTCGCCCACTTGAATGCCATTCCGCCTGCCTTGTTATAATGCTGACGTTTACGTAAACGTCAATTAAAAAACAGGAGACTGGCATGCAAATCAAGGGCAAGGTATTCATCATCACCGGCGGCGCCTCGGGCCTGGGCGCGGGCACGGCGCGCATGATTGTGGCGCAGGGCGGGAAGGTGGTGCTGGCGGATGTGCAGGTGGAAGCAGGGCAGACGCTGGCCGCAGAGTTGGGCGGCGTGTTCGTCAAGTGCGACGTCACCTCGGAAGCCGACGGCAAGGCCGTGGTCGACGCAGCGCTGGCGCTGGGCACGCTGCGCGGGGTGATCAACTGCGCTGGCGTGGCCCCGGCCGCCAAGACCGTCGGCAAGGACGGCCCGCACCCGCTGGAGCTGTTCCAGCGCGTGGTCAACATCAACCTGATCGGTACTTTCAATATGTCGCGCCTGGCGGCCGACGCCATGAGCAAGAACGCGCCGCTGGAAACCGGCGAGCGCGGCGTCATCATCAACACCGCCTCGGTGGCCGCCTTCGACGGCCAGATCGGCCAGGCCGCCTACGCCGCCTCCAAGGCCGCTGTTGCCGGCCTGACCCTGCCGATGGCGCGCGACCTGTCGCGCAACGCCATCCGCGTGATGACCATCGCCCCCGGCATTTTCGAAACGCCAATGCTGATGGGCATGCCGCAAGAGGTGCAGGACGCGCTGGGCGCCATGGTGCCGTTCCCGCCGCGCCTCGGCAAGCCAGCCGAGTACGCTCAACTGGCGCAAGCCATCATCGAAAACGCCATGCTGAACGGCGAAACCATCCGACTGGACGGCGCGATCCGCATGCAGCCGAAATAAGCTCTGCTACCCTTGGAAGTGATTGCTGCTTCGCACAATTGAAAAATTGATTGTCATTAAGCATACAATTAATGATAATAGTGAGATTGTGTCCAGATAAACTATTGTTTGGCAATCTACTTTTCAGGGGCAAGCAACATGAATGCGCTATTTTTGCGACGTGCGCTAATCTCGATCTTTGGTATTGGCCTGCTCGGGGTTGCGGTTTATTTTTTTGCTGTGCAACAATGGCTGCCCCATGCCAATGGCGACGTGCTTGCCTTCCTGAACCGTACCTGGGGCCGCGGAACGCCACACCCGATTGATTTTTACGTCGCCAAGATCGATTACCTGGCGCGCTTCTTCATCCTGATCTGGGCCGGCTTGGTGCCTACCTTGGCGTTGTTCAACTACCGCCTCGGCAATCCGGGTAATCGCTCGCCCCTGCCTGAACTGGGCCTGACCCTGCTGTATGCCTTCCTGTTCTACCTGTTCCTGATTATTTTCGGCAGCGAGGAAAGCTGGTATCCGATCGAGAAGATGCTGAACTACACCGGCAAGCCGCCGTTCCAGCACCGCGTATTGCTGCTGTTCCCGGCGCAGGCGCTGCTGTACGTGGCGCCGTCGTTGTCCTACCTGCACGCCTACATCTTCTCGCAAATGGTGGCGGTGTTCGTGGCGCTGTGGGCGGTGAAACGCTTCTCGGCCCTGTTCATCCGTGAAGACCTGGCTTTCGTCGGCCAGTTCCTCGCCCTGCTGATGTGGGCGCCGACCATCAAGTATTACACTTTCTACGACATTGCCATCATTGCCGTGTACGCGCTGGCCCTGCGCTTCCTGCTGACCCATCGCCTGCTGCCTTACCTGCTGGTGTTCACCATCGGCACGCTCAACCACGAGCTGACCCTGTTCCTGGTCGGCATTAGCGCCTTGGTCTTGTTCGGTCAAATCAAGCTGCCGAAGCTGGCCGGCTTCCTCGCCCTGCAGCTGGCTTGCTACGGCGCGGTGCGCGTGCTGATGTTTACCTTGCTGCCGGCCAAGAGCGCGTGGGAAGGCGGCAAGCCGGCCCTGAATATCAACCTGTTCCTGCACCAGCCGACCCAGATCGTGTCGTCGCTTGGCCCGTTGCTGCTGTGGTACGCAATTGCTGCCTTCGGCCTGCGCAGCGCGCCGGTCGCCCTGCGCTGGTGCGTGGCCTTGCTGCCGTGCCTGGCCGTGATGACCTTCTTCGTCGGGCAGCTGAACGAAAGCCGCCAGTTCGACGCCTTCATCCCGGTCGGTGTGGCCCTGATGGTGTGCGCAATCCGCGCCAAGAGCACGGCCACCGCACCGCAAAGCCAGCTTAACCCGACTGGCTACACCTTGGCAGGAGCATAACCATGAGCGCCACCTTTGCCTCGGACAAAACTGTCCTCAAACAAGACAAGCCGCTGGTGGTCGATCTTGACGGCACGCTGATCCATTCCGACCTGCTGTGGGAAGCCATTCTCGTATTCATCAAGGTCCGCTTCATGTACCTGTGGCGCTTGCCGTTTTGGTTGTTGCGGGGCAAGGCCGGCTTCAAGGAGCGCATTGCCGGCCTGGTCGAGATCAACCCGGAAACGCTGCCCTACGACAAGGCGCTGCTGGGCGACCTGGCGCGCCAACGCGAGCAGGGCCGCTACATCGTGCTGGCCACCGGCTCGGAGCGCCGCTTTGCCGACGCCATTGCCAAGCACGTCGGTCTGTTCGACCAGGTGCTGGCGACCGAGCAGGGCGTCAACCTGACCTCGCGCAACAAGGCCAGGAAACTGACCGAGCTGTACGGCGAGCAGGGCTTCGACTACATCGGCAACGCCAAGGTCGACGTGGCCGTGTGGGAAGCCAGCCGCTCGGCCTTCTCGGTGACCGGCAAGCCATTCCGCCTGGCCGGCGGCCGCGCCACCACCCAGGCCGGCACGCCGCGCGTGGGCTGGCTCAAGCCGTTGATCAAGGCCATGCGTCCACGCCAATGGCTGAAAAACATGCTGGTGTTCGTGCCGATGCTGGCCGGCCACGCGCTGACGCTGGACGTATTCCTGCAAGCGCTGGTGGCGTTTGCCGCGTTCTCGATGTGTGCCTCCAGCGCCTACCTGCTGAACGACGCGCTCGACGCGCCGGACGACCGCCGCCACCCGACCAAGCACCGCCGCCCGATCGCCAACGGCTCGCTGCCGCTGCCGGTGGCGTTGATCGGCTCAGTGCTGCTGGCGGTGGCCGGCCTGCTGGTGTGCGCGTGGACCGAACCGCTACTGTTGCTGGCCGTGTCGGTCTACTTTGCCAGCACCCTGGCGTATTCGATTTACCTCAAGCGCCTGCTGATGATCGACATCGTCGCGCTGGCGCTGCTGTACACCATGCGCATCCTCGGCGGCGCGGCCGCCACCAGCATCGAGCCGTCGTTCTGGCTGCTGGCGTTCTCGTTCTTTATCTTCCTGAGCCTCGCTTTACTCAAGCGTTATAGCGAGCTGTATAATCTGGAGAGCCAAGGCAAGCAAAAGACCAGCGGACGCAGCTACACTATCCGCGACAAGCTGCCGGTCGGCATCATGGGCATCAACAGCGGCTTCATCGCCATGCTGGTGTTCATGCTGTACTTTAATTCGAATAACATCTTGAAGCTGTACGCGCATCCGCAGTTTTTGATGGGGATTTTGCCCCTGCTGGTGTTCTGGCTGGGCCGTTTGTGGACCTTGTCCTTCCGGGGCGAGGTCAACGAAGACCCAGTGCTGTATGTCAGCAAGGACCGCGTCAGCTTGGTGGTGATTGCGGCCTGCGGCGTGCTGATGGTGGCGGCCAGCTTCTGAAAGCAAGGTTTATCTGATTCATGAATCCTACCTATGTTGGATATCTGTGGTGCGCGCTGGCCGCACTGGCTAGCGCCACGTCGACGTTTCTGATCAAGATGTCCAGCCAGGGCGAGGCCGGCTTGAACTTCGTGCGGCTGGCTTACCTTGGCGCCGCCTGCGGCTCCTACGGTCTCGGCTTCATCTTCTACACCTTCGCCCTGCAACGCCTGCAAATCAGCCTGGCCTACCCGGTGATGACGGCCGTGACCATGGCCTTGGTGACTGCGGCCGGCACGCTGATGCTGCAAGAAGCGCTGACGCCGACCAAGATCGCCGGCCTGCTGCTGGTGACCGCCGGCGCCTTCGTGCTGTCGCGTTAAACCATGCTGCGCTTGAAAACACTGGCGCTCAGCGCCGCAGTGCTGGCCGCGCTGCATGCCCCTTCCTACGCCCAGCGCGCCACGCCCGACCACGCACCGGAAATCGCCACCGGCTATGCCGAGAAGGCTGGCAAGTCAGCTCACAAATTCATGGTGGCCGCCGCCAACCCGCTGGCCACCCAGGCCGGCTACCAAATGCTCAAGCAGGGCGGCAGCGCGGTCGATGCCGCCATCGCCATGCAAATGGTGCTGACGCTGGTGGAGCCGCAATCGTCCGGCATCGGCGGCGGCTCCTTCCTGATGTATGCCGACGCCAAGCGCGTGCAATCCTACGACGGCCGCGAAACTGCGCCCGCCGCAGCGGACGAACACCTGTTCCAGGATAAAGACGGCAAGCCGGTATCGCGCGAAGTGGGCGTGGTCGGCGGCCGTTCAACCGGTGCGCCGGGCGTGCTGCGCATGCTGGAGCTGGCACATAAACAGCACGGCAGGCTGCCGTGGAAAACCCTGTTCCAGCCGGCGATCAAGCTGGCCGCCGACGGCTTTGCCGTCAGCCCGCGCCTGAACGCGCTGCTGTCGTGGGACAAATTCCTGTCGCGCGACCCGGTGGCGCGCGCCTACTTCTTCGATGAACAAGGCAAACCGCGCCCGGTCGGCTATCTGCTGAAGAATCCCGAACTGGCGCGCACCCTGCGCGAAATCGCCGACGGCGGCGCCGACGCTTTCTACAAGGGCCGCATCGCCAGCGATATCGCCGCCAAGGTAGCCTCGCATCCGACCAACCCCGGCTTGCTGACCGCCGCCGACATCGCCGGCTACCAGGCCAAGGAGCGCGATCCGGTATGTAGCGATTACAAAAAGTGGACTGTGTGCGGCGCGCCGCCGCCATCGTCGGGCGGCATCGCCATCGCGCAGATGCTGGGCATTTTGGAGTACAAGGACATCAGCCCGTACAAGCCGGTCAACGGCGAGCTGACGGCGGAAGGCATCCACCTGTTCACCGAAGCGGGCCGCCTGGCTTATGCAGACCGCAACCGCTATGTGGCCGACACCGACTTCGTACCATTGCCCGGCAAGGGCGTGAGCGCCATGCTGGATAAGGGCTACCTGAAACAGCGCGCGGCATTGATCGGCCAGCAGTCGATGGGAAAGGCGAAATACGGCACGCCGGACACCATGCAAGTCGCATGGGGCGCCGACACCGCCATCGACAAGCCATCCACCTCGCACCTGGTGGCAGTGGATGCTTACGGCGGCAGCCTGTCCATGACCACTTCGGTGGAAGATGCCTTCGGTGCGCGCCAGATGGTGGACGGCTTCATGCTGAACAACCAGCTGACCGATTTCTCCTTCGATTCGCAGGACGCCGACGGCCCGATCGCCAACCGCGTCCAAGCCGGCAAGCGCCCGCGCAGCGCCATGTCGCCGACGCTGGTGTTTGAAAAGGGCACGCACAAGCTGGTGCTGGCCACCGGTTCGCCGGGCGGCTCCACCATCATCAACTACGTGGCGAAAGTGCTGGTCGGGACGCTGGACTGGGGACTGGACGTGCAGCAGGCCATCAGCCTGCCCAACATCGGCAGCCGCAATGGTCCGACCGAGCTCGAAGCAGGGCGCGTCAGCCGAGCCGTGGTTGAGCAGCTCAAGGCGCGCGGCCACGATATCCGCGAATATGACCAGAATTCGGGCCTGCAGGGCATCCAGCGCCGCGTCGTCAACGGCAAGCTGGAATGGTTCGGCGGCGCCGATCCGCGCCGGGAAGGTGTCGTTTTAGGGGATTAACTCCTCCCCAAAAGCCGTAGACCCTGATAATCTTGCACGATGGGACTACAAAAGAAAACAGGCTTGATCCTGACCGGGGGCGGTGCGCGGGCCGCCTACCAGGTCGGCGTGCTGCAGGCGATTTCGGAAATTCTCTGGGAAGAGGGCTGGCCGCCGGCCCGTAATCCTTTTGATATCATTTGCGGCACCTCCGCTGGTGCGATCAACGCCACGGCCTTGGCCTGCCGCGCCGACAACTTCGGCGAGGGCGTGCAAAAGCTGCTCGACGTCTGGCAGCACATCACCGTGGAAGAAGTCTACCGCGCCGATTCGCTGGGCGTGATCCGCTCCGGCGCGCGCTGGCTGTCCCTGTTGTCCTTCGGCTGGCTGCTGCGCAAGTGGCGCGCCGCGCCGCCGGCCTCCCTGCTCGACAACACGCCGCTGGTCGGCCTGCTGCACCGCATGCTGGATTTGCCGCGCCTCGACGCGGTGTTGTCCGAAGGCTTGCTGCATGCGCTGGCCGTTACCGCTTCGTCCTACACCGGCGGCAATCACCTGACCTTTTACCAAACCGCCGCCGACATCGCGCCGTGGATCCGCATGCAGCGCGTGGCGCTGCAAGACCAGATCGGCGTCGAGCACTTGCTGGCATCGTCGGCGATCCCGTTTATTTTTCCGGCCACGCCGCTGTACATGGGCGGCCACCGCGAATACTGCGGCGATGGTTCGATGCGCCAGCTGGCGCCGATCTCGCCGGCGATTCACCTCGGCGCCAGCAAGGTGCTGGTGGTCGGCGCCGGACGCCTGACCGAGCCGCCGCGCAGCGCCGCCGAAAAGAACGCAGCGCGTTATCCGAGCCTGGCGCAAATCGCCGGCCACGCTATGTCGTCGATCTTCCTCGATAGCCTGGCGGTCGATATCGAGCGGCTGGAGCGCGTCAACAAAACCTTGTCCATGCTGCCGCCCGAGTACCTGGAAAAGACGCCGCTTAAACCGGTCGAACTGCTGGTGATCGCGCCGTCCGAACGTCTGGACGATATCGCCAGCCGCCACATTGCCAGCCTGCCGGCGCCGATCCGCACCATGTTGTCCGGTATCGGCGCAACTGAGGCGCGCGGCGCGGCACTGGCCTCCTACCTGCTATTTGAATCCACCTACACTTGCGAGTTGATTCGCCTCGGCCAGCGCGACACCCATGCGCGCAAGAGCGACGTGCTGGCCTTCTTTGAATCCTGATTATTTAATGCTGCGCTTGAAAAGTCTCTGCTGCCGAATGCTGCTGCCGCTCCTGCTGTTGTGGAGCCTGGGCGCATCGGCCGCCGCGCCGCCGCGCACCTTGCGCTTCGAGCAGCTGAGCGTTGAACATGGACTGGCGCAGGAAACCGTGCTGGCCATCGCGCAGGACAAGCAGGGCTTCATCTGGCTCGGCACCCAGGCAGGCCTGACGCGCTTTGACGGCTACCGCACCATCACCTACAAGAGCGCCATCTCCGATCCGCACAGCCTTGCCGACAACTGGGTGCGCGTGCTGCATCTCGATCGCTCCGGCCAGCTGTGGGTAGGCACCGACGGCGGTCTGGATCGCTACGATTCAGCCACCAAGACCTTCACGCACTTTCTGCCGCGCGAATCGGCGCAGCGCGGCAACGGCAACCGCCACGTGCGCGCGATTGTTGATGATGGCTTGGGCGGCCTGTGGGTTGCCACCGCCGACGGTCTGCATCACTTCGACCCGGCCAGCAAGCGCTTCACCAGCTGGCATCACGATCCTTCCGATGCGGGCAGCCTAGCCAACGATCATGTGAATGCCTTGGCGCGCGATGCGGCAGGGCGCCTGTGGGTCGGCACCGCGTCCGGCCTGGACATGCTGCCGCCGGGCGGCACGCGCTTCCAGCACTACGCCATCGACACCAGCGGCGACAGTAAATTCAACTCCGTCATCGCGCTGCAAGTCGATAGCGCGCAGACATTGTGGGTCGGCACCCAAGCGGGCCTTGAGCAATGGCGCTTGCTGGGCGCCGAGCCGCAGCGCCGCCGCCTCGGTGCGCGCGAGGGACTCAAGCCCGGCGTCAGCATCACCACCTTGTACGAAGATGGGGAAGCCAATCTGTGGGTAGGCTCGCTGGCCGACGGCTTGTTCCGCTGGCTGCCGGGCGAAGAGCGGCTGGTGCAGTATCGCCATCAAGTCAGCGACACGCACAGCGTGGCCGATAATCAAATCTCCGCCATGTACCGCGACCGCGTAGGCACTTTCTGGGTCGGCACCTGGAACGATGGCGTCAGCCGCGTCGATATGGGCAGCGGTGGTTTCGCGCGCATCGTGCGGCAGGCCGACCAGCCTAACTCCCTGTCGGACAATAAGATACGCGGCATCCTGCCCGATGGACGCGGCAAGCTGTGGCTGGGCAGCAGCGGCGGTTTGAATCTGTACGATCCTGTCACCGGCGAGAGCAAAGTGTGGCGCCACAATCCGCAGAACGCCAACAGCATCAGCGACGACCAGGTGACCACGCTGTGGCGCGAGAAGAACGGCAATATCTGGCTGGGCGGCCCGGCTGGCATCAATCATTTGAACCTGGCGACCGGCGTGATACGCGCCGTGTCCTTCGTGCGCGGTGATCCGGCCAGCGACACCATCCGCAACATCGTTGGCGACCGCAGCGGCGTGCTGTGGATTGCTTCGCGCGGCGGCTTGCACCGGCTCGATCCGAACACGCTGGAGTCACGCACCTTCCGCCACGATCCTGCCGATCCGGCCAGCCTGTCGGACAACGTGGTGCGGCCGATACTGGAAGACCGCAATGGCCAGCTGTGGATCGGCACCTTCAACGGCCTCGATCTGCTGGACCGCAAGACCGACAAATTCCGCCACTACCGGCGCGACCCGAACGATCCGCATAGCCTCAGTCACGACGAGGTGCACTACCTGTACGAAGATGCGCGCGGCGCGATCTGGGTCGGCACGGCGGCAGGCTTGAACAAGATGGAGGTATCGGCGGACGGCAGCGTGAAGTTCCGCCGCTACCTGCGCAAGGACGGCATCGCCGACGACGCCATCGCCTCCATCCTGCCGGACGACGCCGGCAATCTTTGGATGAGCACCAACAGCGGCTTGTCACGCTTGAATATTGAGACGGGACTGGTGCGCAATTACAGCGGCGCAGACGGCACCATCGAGGGCGCGTACTTTGATGGCGCAGCCCTGCGCACGCCGGACGGCACGCTGTACTTCGGCGGCTTTAACGGCATCACCGCGTTCTCGCCGGCCGAGGTGCGCGAGAACAGCGTGGCGCCGACGGTGGCGATTACCGACTTCCAGATCTTTAACAAGTCGCTCAAGCCGGGGCAGGGCGAGCATGGCGAGGTGCTGAAAACCGCCATCGAACACACCGGCGCGTTGACCTTGCTGGAAGCGGACTCCGTGTTTTCGCTGGAGTTCGCGGCCTTGCACTACGCCGCGCCGCAGCGCAACCGCTTTGCCTACCAGCTGCAGGGCTTCGATGAAGACTGGGTAGTCACCGATTCCACCAAGCGCTTCGCCACCTACACCAATCTTGATCCCGGCAAGTACGTGTTCCGCGTGAAGGCCGCCAACAAGGACGGCATCTGGAACGACAATGCGGCCACGCTGGAAATCACCATCCGCCCGCCGTTCTGGAAAACCTGGTGGTTCCGTTCCCTGCTGGCGCTGATCGCTGCCGGTGCGGCTTACGCCGCCTATCACGCGCGCGTGCGCGCCTTGCGCCACCAGCAGTGGCGCCTGGAGCACCTGGTCGGCTCGCGCACGGCGGAAGTCGAGCATAAGAACCAGCAGCTGCAACAGCAGAAGCATGAACTGGAACGGCGCCGCCTGGAAGCGGAAGCGCAGCGCGCCGAGGCCGAGCAGCGCCGCATCGACACCGAGCGCCAGAAGGAAGAAGTGGAGCAGGCCCACCGCAACATCTCGGTGCTCAGCGAATTGGGCCGCGAGATGAGCGCGTCGCTGGACATGGAAACCACCATGCAGACGCTGTACCGCCACGTCAATCACCTGATGAACGCGCAGATCTTCGGCATCGGCTTCGTGCGCGAGGACGATGGCGTGATCGACTTCCCGTTTGCGATTGAAGGCGGCGTGCGCACCTTGCCGTACCAGCGCCGGCTGGATCAGCCTAACCAACTGGCGGTGTGGTGCCTTACACATCGCAAGCCGATTTTCATCAATGACTTCCGCAAGGAGTACCGCGACTACATGGACGAATCCGGGCTGGAGTCGCTGGTGCCGTGCGTGCGCGAAGACGGCCAGCCTGTGGCGAAGGCGCACTCGATGATGTACGCGCCGCTGGTCATCAACGACCGCGTGGTCGGCCTGCTGTGCGTGCAAAGCACGGAGCGCAACGCCTATCAGCGCGTGCACATGGACATGCTGCAAACGCTGGCCTCTCACGCCGCCGCCGGACTGGAAAACGCGCGCGCTTACCAGCAGCTGGAAGACACGCTGCAAACGCTGCGCCAGACGCAGGATCAGCTGATGGCGCAGGAACGCCAGGTGCGCTTGCACACCGAGGAGCTGGCGCTGGCCAACCGCGCCTTGCAGGATAACGAGGAGCGCCTGCGCTACGCCAAGCAAAAGGCGGAAGACGCCACGCGCCAGAAATCCGAATTCCTTGCCAATATGAGCCACGAGATGCGCACCCCGCTGGCCGGCGTGATCGGCATGCTGGGTTTCGCGCTGCGCGATCCGCACATGGCGGCCGGCACGCGCGAGCAGATTTTGCGCGGGCAGGCCAATGCGCAGTCGCTGCTGTCCATCATTAACGACTTGCTGGACTTCTCCAAGATCGAAGCGGGCAAGCTGACGATTGAGAATATCGACTTCTCGCTGTCGGCGGCGGTGGAGAACGTGGTGAGCCTGTTTGAAGAACAGGCAGCAGCGCACAGCGTTGGTTTTAGCCTGGAGTTTGATGAGCGCTTGCCGCAGTTCGTGGTCGGCGATCCAACCCGCTTGCGGCAGGTGCTGGTCAACCTGGTCGGCAACGCCTTCAAATTTACGCAGCAAGGTTCGGTCAAGATGCGCGTCGAATGCGTGCCGGACGAGGGCGAGCATAACCGCATCCGCTTCAGCGTCGCCGATACCGGCATCGGCATCGAGGCAGACGCCATCCCGCGCCTGTTCCAGCAATTCGAGCAGGCCGACGCTTCCACCACGCGCCGTTACGGCGGCACGGGTCTCGGCCTGGCGATCTGCCGCCAATTGGTGGAACTGATGGGCGGCAGCATCAACGCCGTCAGCACGCCGGGCAAGGGCAGTGTCTTCATGTTTGAGCTGCCGCTGCCGAATGGCGTGGCGCCGCCGGTGGTGCCGCACGTGCCGCGCGAGCCGCACAGCCATCAATTGAAGGTGCTGTGCGCAGAAGACTTCCCGACCAATCAAATCATCATTCGCATGATGCTGGAAGATCTCGGCCATAAGGTGGATATTGCGGCAAATGGCGCGCTGGCCGTGAAAGCCTGCTCGCTCTCGCGTTATGATCTGATCCTGATGGATGGCCGCATGCCGGAAATGGACGGCGCCAGCGCCACGCGCTTGATCCGCTCGGGCGGGCCGGATGGCGCACCGGTGCGTGACCAGGAATTGATGATCATCGCGCTGACCGCCAACGCCAGCGAAGAAGACCGCAGCCGCTACCTCGCTGCCGGCATGGATGACTTCCTGACCAAGCCGATTGATGAAGACAAGCTGCACTTCCAGTTAAGCCGCGCCATTGAGCGCCAGTTGCAGCGCGGCTTCCAGCTGCCGCGCATGCAGCCGCGCCGTCATCCTGCGCTCGGCACCCCGGAACTGGATTCCATGTTCGGCGTGGCGCCGGCGTCGCTGGAGACTTCGCGCCTGGCGCAGCACAGCGGTGGCGCTAGCGATTTGAAAGCCCGCTTGCGCAGCGTGTTCAATCAGGATGCGCCGCTGCGCCTGGCCGACCTTGAATACGCGCTGCTGCAACGCGACCGCGAAGTGGCGGGGCGCCTGCTGCACGGCATGAAGGGCAGCGCCGGCTACCTGGAAGAGCAGGAGCTGCAAGCGTTGTGTGGTGATCTTGAAATGGAAGCGGATCACGGCAACTGGCAGCAAGTGGAGACGGCCATGCCGCAGCTGCGCCGCTTGCTGGAGCAGGTGCGCGCGGCTAGCACGCTGTAAGGTGCAATCAGGTGCAATCTTTCTTGTGTAGGACATTGCATCTAAAGCTGGTTGATGTAAGATCATGACAAAACGACACAAGGAACCACATGAAAGTTCTGGTAGTGGACGATGATGTCGTCTCGCGCATGGTGCTGATGCACCTGATCGATAGCTGCGGCAGTTTTGACATCGTTGAAGCGGAAGACGGCGCCGATGCATGGCGGCAGCTGGAAGAAGGCTTGCGTCCCGCCATCTGCTTTTGCGATTTGCGCATGCCGCGCTTGTCCGGCATGGAGCTGCTACAGCGCGTGAAGTCGCATCCTGAGATCAACAGCATGCCGTTCGTGCTGGTGACCTCGGCCAACGACAAGGACACGGTGGAAGAAGCCACCCAGTCCGGCGCCACCGGCTACATCGTCAAGCCCTTTCAAGCGGAGCAGGTGCGCGTCCACCTGGTCAATTTCCTTGATCAAGCGGCCAACGGCTACGAGCATCAAGCCGAAGCGCCGGCTGAAACGCTGCGCCGCCTTGGCATCAACGGCGAGCGCCTGCTGGTTTACCTGAGCGGTTTTCAGAACCAATTGACCGCCGCCGGCGGCGATCTGCAAGCCATGCTGGCCAAGGGGGAGCAAAGCGAGGCGCAGGTGCGCATCGATCGCCTGCATGCGGGCTGCGTCACGCTCGGCCTGCACGGCGCCGCTGCGGCGTTGAAAAGCATCGCGCCGGGCCAGCTGTCCAACGAGGCGGTGCAGGCGGTGCTGTCGGATGTGGTGCGCGCCGTGGTACACCAGTCGGGTCTCGTGCGGCAGGAAGCAGCATAAACACTTGATGTTGAGATAGTTTAAGTTTAAAGTGATCCGCTGTGCAGCGGATCACTTTCGACTTCCAACTTCAGGGCGATCATGACTAGACCTCTCACTGCCAGTGCTTACACGGACGATTTCGCGCGCGCGCACCTGCCGCCACCGGAACTGTGGCCGGAATTATGCTTTGACTTGCCCGAGTTGCAGTACCCGCCGCGCCTCAATTGCGTGGCCGCGCTGCTGGAAGGCTGCGCGCCCGAACGCATCGCCCTGCGCGGCGCGCAAATCGAATGGACATACGCGCAGCTGATGGAGCAGGTGGATCGCATCGCCCACGTGCTGCGCGGGCCGATGAAGCTGGAGACGGGTAACCGTGTGCTGCTGCGCGGCGCGAACAATCCCATGATGGCGGCGTGCATACTGGCGGTGATCAAGGCCGGCTTGATCGCCGTGCCGACCATGCCGCTGTTGCGCGCGCGTGAACTCGGCACGATAGCCAACAAGGCGCAGGTCAATGCGGTGCTGTGCGCCGATTGTCTGCGCGTGGAGTTGGAAGCCGCAGAGCTACCGCAAGCGGCGCGTGGCAATACCCTGTGGTTCGGCGGCGAGGGCAGCGCGCCGGATACGCTGGAAGCGGCGATGGCGGCGCAGCCGGCGCACTTCGACTCAGTCGATACGGCGGCCGACGATGTGTGCCTGATCAGCTTCACCTCGGGCACCACCGGCGTCCCGAAAGGCACCATGCATTTCCATCGCGACGTGATGGTGATTTGCGACTGCTTCCCGCGCTCGGTGCTGCACTCGCA
The DNA here is from genome assembly GCF_009857435.1 of Duganella rivi. Lineage (GTDB taxonomy): Bacteria > Pseudomonadota > Gammaproteobacteria > Burkholderiales > Burkholderiaceae_D > Rugamonas > Rugamonas rivi. The sequence continues at coordinate 112,097 of NZ_WWCK01000001.1, read as the reverse complement.
GCGCAGCGACGTGTTTATCGGCACGCCGCCGCTGGCCTTTACCTTCGGCCTCGGTGGCTTGCTGCTATTCCCGCTGCGCGTTGGTGCGACGGCCGTGCTGCTGGAGAAGCTATCGTCGGAAACCCTGCTGAAAGCGATAGAGACATACCGCGCCACGGTGTGCTTTACTGCCCCGACCTTGTACCGGCAAATGGCGGTGGTGGCGGGACAGTATGATTTATCGAGCCTGCACAAGAGCGTGTCGGCCGGTGAGGCGCTGCCGGCGGCCACGCGCGAAAGCTGGCGGCAGGCCACCGGCTTGGTGATGATAGACGGCATAGGCGCGACCGAGCTGCTGCACATCTTTATCTCGGCAGCCGGCGAGCAGGCGCGGCCCGGTGCGACCGGCAAGCCGGTGCCGGGCTACCAGGCTTGCATCCTTGATTTGAACGGCAAGCCGGTGGGGCCGGGCGTGATCGGCAGGCTGGCGGTGAAAGGCCCGACCGGATGCCGCTACCTGGACGATGAGCGACAGCGCGATTATGTGCTGAACGGCTGGAACCTGACTGGTGATGCGTATGAGATGGACGCCGACGGCTACTTCTACTATCGCTCGCGCACGGACGACATGATTATCTCGGCCGGCTATAACATCGCCGGCCCGGAAGTGGAGGACGTGTTGCTGCGTCACCCGGCGGTGGCGGAGTGCGGCGTGGTCGGCAAGGCGGACGAGGAACGCGGACAGATTGTGGAAGCGCACGTGGTGCTGCGTGCCGGCTTTGAGGCCTCGGCGGAGTTGGCGGTGCAGCTGCAGGAGTTTGTGAAGGCGCAGATCGCGCCATACAAATATCCGCGCTCGGTGAAATTCTTGCATGCTTTGCCGCGCACCGAAACCGGCAAGCTGCAACGCTTTAAATTGCGTAGTGAATGAGATGAAGATACTTTGCGTAGGCGGCGGCCCGGCAGGCTTGTACTTTGCCCTGCTGATGAAAAAACAGAATCCGGCTCACCAGATCGTGGTGGTGGAGCGCAATCGTCCCTACGACACGTTTGGCTGGGGTGTGGTGTTTTCCGACCAGACGCTGGGTAACCTGACGGAAGCGGATGCGCCGACCGCGCAGGCGATTGAAGCGTCCTTCAATCACTGGGATGATATCGACGTGTTCTTCAAGGGCCAGAAGGTGACATCGGGCGGCCATGGTTTCTGCGGTATTGGACGCAAGCACTTGCTCAACATTTTGCAGCATCGTTGCGAGGAGTTGGGCGTGGAGCTGGTGTTTGAGACCGAGCTGACCGACTATGCGCAGTATGGCGCTGATCTGGTGATTGCTTCTGACGGCCTCAATAGCCGCATCCGCGCGCGCTACGCGGACAGCTATCAGCCGATGATAGAGCCGCGCCGCTGCCGCTTCGTGTGGCTCGGCACGCGCAAGAAGTTTGATGCGTTCACCTTTGCGTTTAAACAGACGGAGCATGGCTGGTTCCAGGCGCACATCTACCAGTACGATGCCGATACCTCGACCTTTATCGTTGAGACGCCGGAATCGGTATGGCGCGCAGCGGGATTGGAGACGATGACGCAGGAGGAATCGATTGCGTTCTGCGAGCGTTTGTTTGCAGAACAGCTGGATGGGCATAAGCTGATGTCCAACGCGTCGCACCTGCGCGGCTCGGCGATGTGGATTACGTTCCCGCGCATTGTGTGCGGCAAGTGGGTGCATTGGGACGGCAACGTGCCGGTGGTGCTGATGGGCGATGCCGCGCATAGCGCGCATTATTCGATCGGCTCGGGCACCAAGCTGGCGCTGGAAGATGCGATTGAATTGGCGCGCTGTTTCGGCGCGCACGCCGACGCGCGCAGCGCATTGGCGGCGTATGAAGAATTGCGCGCAGTGGAAGTGCTCAAGCTGCAAAGCGCGGCACGCAATTCGATGGAATGGTTCGAGAACGTAGAGCGCTACACGTCGATGGAAGCGCCGCAGTTTGCCTACTCCATGCTGACCCGCAGCCAGCGCCTGTCGCACGAAAACCTGCGATTGCGCGATGCCGCCTACGTCGCCAGCTATGAACGCTGGTTCGCCCAGCGCGCCGGGGCAGCAGCCACCACCGTACCGCCGATGTTCACGCCCTACACGGTACGCGGCCTCACGCTGAAAAACCGCATCGCCGTTTCGCCGATGGCGCAATACAGCGCTGTAGACGGTGTCGCTGGCGACTACCATCTGGCCCACCTCGGCGCGCGCGCGCTGGGTGGCGCTGCCTTGGTCTTTGCCGAAATGACCTGCGTCTCCGCCGATGCCCGCATCACGCCATACTGCCCCGGCATGTACAAGCCCGAACACACGCAGGCGTGGAAACGCATCGTTGATTTCGTCCACCAGCACAGCGACGCCGCCATCGCGCTGCAACTTGGTCACGCCGGCGCCAAAGGCTCCACCCGCGCCATGTGGGACGGCATCGACCAGCCCCTGGAAAAAGACAACTGGCCGCTGCTCTCCGCCTCGCCACAGCAATACCTGCAAGGCGTCTCGCAAACTGCGCGCGAAATCACGGCCGCCGATATGGATCGCATCCAAAAGGATTTCGTGCGCGCCACGCTAGCCGCTGAGGAAGCAGGCTTCGACTGGCTGGAACTGCACTGCGCCCACGGCTATCTGCTATCGTCCTTCATCTCGCCGCTGACCAACCAACGCAGTGACGAATACGGCGGCAGTCTTGAAAACCGCTGCCGCTATCCGCTGAGGATCTTCAAAGCGATGCGTGCCGCATGGCCGTCGCACAAGCCGATGAGCGTTCGCATCTCCGCCCACGATTGGGTAGAAGGCGGCATCACGCCGGATGACGCCGTGCACATCGCACGCCTGTTCAAAGCCGCCGGCGCCGATATGATCGACTGCTCATCCGGCCAGGTCAGCAAACTTGAGAAGCCCGTGTATGGCCGCATGTTCCAGGCGCCATTCGCAGACCGCATCCGCAACGAAGCCGGCATCGGCGCCATCGCCGTCGGCTCCATCTTTGAAGCGGATCACGTCAACAGCATCATCGCCGCCGGCCGCGCCGACTTGTGCGCAGTGGGGCGGCCGCACCTGGCCAATCCGGCATGGACACTCGCCGAAGCTGCGCGCATCGGCTACACCGCAGCCGCTTGGCCCAAGCAATACCTGCCCGGCAAACAGCAAATGGAACGCAATCTGGCACGAGGAAATTATGGAAGATGAAGAACAACTGGATCTGGCCAGCCGCCTGACGCAAGACCACCACCAGTCGCTGAAACTGTGGCTGCGCATGTTGTCGTGCACCGTCAAGATCGAGAACGAGATCCGCAGCCGCTTGCGTTCCAGCTTCGGCATCACGCTGCCGCGCTTTGACTTGATGGCGCAGCTGGAACGCCATCCGCAAGGCCTGCGCATGGGCGAGCTGTCCAAGCGCATGATGGTCACGGGCGGGAACATCACCGGCATCACCGATCAGCTGGAGCTGGAAAAGCTGGTGGTGCGCGTGCCCGATCCGAAAGACGGCCGCGCCTACAGCGTCAAGCTAACGCCGGCCGGCCGCAAAGCCTTCGCCACCATGGCGGCAGAACACGAAAGCTGGATCGAGGAGCTGCTGCAAGGCGTCTCCAGCGCCGATAAGGCACAACTGATCGACATGCTGTCCGCGATCAAGCAGCAACTGAACTAAAGGAATCACCATGCAGTACACACCCAAGCATTTTCTATTCGAGGTAGACGGCGGCGTTGCCACGCTCACCTTGAACCGCCCGGAGCGTAAAAATCCGCTGACCTTTGAATCCTATGCCGAGCTGCGCGACTTGTTCCGCGCGCTGGCCTACGATAACGAGATCAAGGCCGTGGTGCTGACCGGCGCCGGCGAAAACTTCTGCTCCGGCGGCGACGTGCACGACATCATCGGCCCGCTGACCAAGCTCGATATGCCCGGCCTGCTGGCCTTCACGCGCATGACCGGCGACCTGGTGAAAGCCATGCGCGCCTGCCCGCAGCCGCTGATCGCGGCGGTGGACGGCGTGTGCGCGGGCGCCGGTGCGATTCTCGCGCTGGCATCGGACATACGCATCGGCACGGCGCGCAGCAAGACCGCCTTCCTGTTCACGCGCGTGGGCCTGGCCGGCGCCGATATGGGCGCCTGCTCGCTGCTGCCGCGCGTGATCGGGCAGGGACGCGCGGCGGAGCTGCTATACACCGGGCGTTCGATGTCGGGCGCGGAGGCTGAGCGCTGGGGCTTCTTCAACAGCGTGCAAGAACCGGAAGCCTTGCTGGACGCGGCGCGCGACTACGCACAAGCGCTCGCCAGCGGCCCAACCTTCGCGCACGGCATGACCAAGAAGATGCTGCAACAAGAATGGAATATGGGCGTGGACGAAGCGATTGAAGCGGAAGCGCAGGCGCAAGCCATCTGCATGGCGACGCAGGACTTCCATCGCGCCTATCACGCCTTCGTCGCCAAGCAAAAACCTCAATTCGAGGGCAATTAATGAGCGATAAAAATTATCTCGCGTGGCCGTTCTTCGAACCGCGCCACGCCGCGCTGGAACAGGCGCTGGATGCATGGGCTGCGCAGCGCATCGCGCACGGCCATGAGCAGGACGTGGATGCGGCTTGCCGCCAACTGGTGCGCCAACTGGGCGAGGGCGGCTGGCTGCGTCACGCCATCGGCGGTACCGCGCACGGCGGCGTAAGCGACAGCATCGACACCCGCGCCATTTGCCTGATCCGCGAAACGCTGGCGCGCCACAACGGTCTCGCCGACTTTGCGTTCGCCATGCAGGGCTTGGGCTCCGGTGCTATCAGCTTATTCGGCAGCGAGGCTAATCGCGCCGAGTACCTGCCGCGCGTGGCGCGTGGTGAAGCGATTGCGGCGTTTGCGTTGTCTGAACCACAGGCCGGATCGGACGTCGCGGCGATGCAGTGTGCAGCGGTGCTGGATGGCGACCACTATGTTTTAAACGGCGAGAAAACCTGGATCTCCAACGGCGGCATTGCCGACTTCTATGTGGTGTTTGCCCGCACCGGCGAGCAGCCCGGCGCGCGCGGCATCAGCGCTTTCATCGTAGATGCCAACACGCCCGGCTTCAGCATCGCGGAACGCATCAACGTGATCGCCCCGCATCCGCTGGCGCGCCTGCAATTCACTAACTGCCGCATCCCGGCCGCCAAGCGCCTGGGCGAGGCAGGGCAGGGTTTCAAGGTGGCGATGGCGACGCTGGATGTATTCCGTACCTCGGTGGCGGCAGCGGCGCTGGGCTTTGCGCGGCGCGCGCTGGACGAGGCCTTGCAGCGAGCCACGCAGCGCCAGATGTTCGGCCAGGTGCTGGCCGACTTCCAGCTCACCCAGGCCAAGCTGGCCGAGATGGCGACCGGCATCGATACCTCGGCCTTGCTGACCTACCGCGCCGCGTGGCAGCGCGACCAGGGCGGGAAGGTAACGAAAGAAGCGGCGATGGCGAAACTGCACGCCACCGAAACCGCGCAGCAGGTGATCGACGCTGCGCTGCAGATGTTCGGCGGCCTCGGTGTGGTCAGTGGCCAGATCGTCGAAAGCCTGTACCGCGAAATCCGCGCGCTGCGCATTTACGAAGGCGCGACCGAGGTGCAGCAATTGATTATCGCGCGCGAGCTGCTGAAGGAGACATGATGGAGATATTGCAACCGCCAGGTTGGGCGCGTCCACGCGGCTATGCCAACGGCATCGCCGCCACTGGCCGCATGGTATTCGTCAGCGGCATGATAGGCTGGGACGGCGACGGCGTGTTCCACACCGACGATTTCGCGGGCCAGGCGCGGCAAGCCTTGCTCAACATCGTCGCCGTGCTGAAGGAAGCGGAGGCCAGGCCGGAGCACATCGTGCGCATGACCTGGTACGTGGTGGACAAGAACGAATACGTCGCGGCCTACAAGGAAATCGGCCGCGCCTACCGCGAAATCATCGGCGCGCATTACCCGGCAATGACCGCGGTACAGGTGATGGCGCTGGTCGAAGACCGCGCCAAGGTGGAGATCGAGGTGACCGCCGTCGTGCCGTAACGTCCTAGGAGCGATGCGGCAAGAAGGCGTTCTTCATCAGCGATGGCGAGGCACGGTAGGTGCAGCTGGAATAAAACGCCAGTGCAGTCCACAGCGAAATCGCCATCACCGTCGAGGCGGCGGCAAAGCCGAAAGTCGGGAACAGCAGTACCGCCAGCAGCGAGTAGGTGCCGGACACGATCAATTGGCCGATCAAGCGCACCTTCGGCTTATCCAGCGCGATCAGGGCAATGCCGAATGGCGCCGCGAGGCAGCGCGCAATCACTGCCATGCCGAAGCCGACGAACAGGATATTGCCTTCCTCGTACTTGGTGCCAAACACCGCGTGCAGGATGTAAGGCAGGATAAACACCATTCCCAGTGCGAACACCACGCCGACGATGAACAGCTCAATGGTGGCCGAGCGCAGGTTGCGCGAAGCCTCGGCCTCGTTGCGCTGCTTGCCATGCAGGTTGTTGGAAATCGACGGAATATAAGTGGCAGAAAACACCTGCACCACGGCGAGACTAATCTGCGTCACCTTCGCCCCCACCTGGTACACGCCGGAGAAGTGCATGCCGAAGAAGTGGCTGACGAAGATAATGTCCAACTGCGCAAACGACGCCGTCACCACGCTATCGCCGGCGTAGTATTTCAGCCGCTTCAAATCGCTGAAGAAACTGGCCGCAGTGTCGCGCACATCTTGCAGCGACCAGCTGAACACGCGGTCGTAGCGCTTGGCCGCAATCACCGACGCCGCCAGGTAGAATAACTTGGAGCCGAGGATCGCCATGCCGATGTACTCGACCTCCTTGAATTCATACGCCACCAGGCCGACCAGCACCAGGTGCAGCACGCCGCTGATAATCGAGATCCACGCCTCGGTCGCATACTTGCCGATGCCGCGGAAGTAAATCTGCGCAAAGTCGCCGTGCGAGCTAAATAGCGAAGCCACGGCCAGGCAGGAGAAGAATACAAGGTCGGTGGTGTGCAGCGTGCCGGTGGCGAGGAACACCCCGAGCGTCAGCGCAAATACCGGCAGGAACAGGAAGATCCTGAACAGCGTGTACTTGTTGAAGATCGACGCTGCCTTGTTGTTATCGATCGAGATTTCGCGCAGCGCCGGATTTTGCAGGCCGTAGTCGGTGACGAGGCACATCAGCGTGGAATACGCCACGAACACCGCCAGCCGGCCGAGGCTCTCGGGACTGATAAAGTAGCCGGTGACGATGAAGACACCGGAGCCACTAATGAGTTTTGAAAAGACGGAAGCAGCCGCGAGGATTTTTTTGGAGAACATGCTGGCCGTTGGCGATTAAAGATAACGGCGCGCTTGCGTGACTGGCTTCCGGTTGGAGTAGGCAACGTTCAAATGCTCGGGCAGGTGGCCGACCGCCAGCAGCATGATGATGACTTCGGAATCAGGGATATTCAGCAGGTCGCGCATGGCCTTGTCTTCCTTGGCGCGCTTGCTCCAGTTCAGGCAGCACGAGCCGATGCCCTTGGAGTGCAGACCGAGGATCAGGCTCATCGAGAACAGGCCGCCGTCGATCCAGCACTGGTTGCGCTCGCCGCTTTCCCAGAAGTTGGTCAGCTTGTTGGTGATGACCAGCAGCTTGTCGATCTTCTCGGCAAAGCCGCGCGCGCCGCCGTGCATGTCGGTCATCTTCTTGATCAGTTCCTTGTTCTCGACCACGTGCACGAAACCGTCCTGGCGGTTGCAGACGGCAGGGGATTTCAAGGCGATGGCGACGGCGGAGTCGATGTCCTCGCGCGCCACCGGCTTGTCGGAGAACTGGCGGATACTGTAGCGGCGCAGGAAGAACTGATCCGACACCGGTTCGGTGATGCCGTAAATCTCGCTGGCATCCAGGCCGATCACGCCGCCGTTGACGTCGGCGTATTCATCGAGGCTGGCCAGCATGGCCTGGATCTTGTCCTTGCGCGGGTAGTCGAACAGCTGGTGCGACTCATTGAACTTGACGTAGGCGCGCAGGGTGCTCGACGGCGCGCGCAGGAAATCGTCCTTGCCGTAGCGGGCGATGTATTCGTTCATCAGGAAGGTGAGCTCGTCGATTTTCTCGACGCCGAAGCCCTTGCGCGGCGCCGGCAGCGACAGGCCTTTTTCGATCTCATGGTACTTGGCGGTGATGCGCGACTTCAGGTTGCCCGCGCCCGACAGGTGGAAGCTCGACGAATATTTCACGTAGCGCGACACGTCGTACAGCACGTCGGCAAAGATCTTATGGGAGTTTTTCAGGAAGCGCAGCCAGATCCTGGCCTTGGTTGGACGGTGTGCACTACCAAAAATATGCAATTTATCTAACATCGGGATAGCCGTTCGTGGGACGCATAGGAGTTGGAATTATGGCAAATTTAGAGGTCAAGCGCCAATATTTTTTGTGCAGTGCGGCACCCTGCGTCAGGGTATTGAAGTAAGGAAATATGCGGTGCCGGAGGGAATGGGAGTGGTCCCCCCGACTGGAATCGAACCAGTATCCCACGCTTAGGAGGCATGTGCACTATCCATTGTGCTACGGGGAGGACGCAGCGCATTATAGCGGGTCGCTCCGCTCGCGGGAAAGGTTGTTACGCACTTGATAGTTACACACTATTGCAAAAAAATATTTACACTGCACCACGTGAAACGTATATTGTTGTAGTTGAATTGCTTTTAATGTCACTTGGAGGAACCCGGTCTCGGGGTTGTATGCAATGAAAAAATATTTCGCAATGTTTGCCTTGGCAGCAGGGCTATCGGCCGGCGCGCAGGCTGCCACCTACGACCTGACGACCTATCCGGGGTTCACTGGTGGTACTTATGGCGACTTTACCTACGACGGCAAGTGGGTCGCGTTCTTCGATGCGCCGATTATCAGTTTCTATGATGTCAACGTCAGCACCTTGACCTATGACGCTGGCACCCTTGATTTCAGCTCCATCAGCCTGAACGGCCGCCCATGGGACGGCTACGGCAGCGGCATGCCGCCGGGCGTGAGCCCAACCTTGACGCTGACCTTCAAGGGACTCGATGGCGGCGTGCTGGCGACCAAGTCGGTCGTTTTGGAAGACAACGATACCTTCAACAGCATCACCGCGAGCGTGCACGGCGTGCACTCGATCGATTTCAGCATCCCGGCTGCCGCCCAGTACTTCGTGCGCGTCGCCAGTGTATCGGCGGTGCCGGAAGCGGAAACCTACGCCATGATGCTGGCCGGCCTTGGCCTGCTGGCTGTCGTGCGCCGCAAGCGTCAAGCCTGAGTCAGAAGCTGCGGGTAGCGCGCAAGCGCGCCTGCAACTGCTGGATCGGCACCCACGTCACCATGTCATCGAACTCGCCGCCGGCAGCGCCGGCGTTGTCGCTGCGCGCGCGGCTGATGAAGTAGGTAGGCGTGGCGTCGTTCTGGCGCTCGTCCACATTGGTGGTGGCCACGCTGGCCTGGTGAATGCCCAGCACGCTGGTGCCGAGGTTGTACTTGCCACTGGAATACAGCACCGCCGGCGCGCACTGCGCGTACGGTTCGCACTGCGCCTGGCCGATGATGTAGGTCGGCAGGCCGTTGGCGGCGCGCCCGATCACCACCTTGTCGCCGGTGGTCAGCTGGCGGATTGGCGTGACGGTGAAGGCCGGCGTCACGCTGTAACGCAGTAGTTTGCCCCAGCTATCATAGCCGCGTATCCCCAATGTTACCCATGGAATGAAGCCGTTGCAGCTCTCGGCGCTATCGCAGGGCTGGGCGTCTTCCGTGCCATCGAGCGCCGAAACGGCGGGGCGCGGCAGCCGGCCGTGCAGGGCGGCGTAGCCGAGCAGGGCTTCGCGCGCGTCGCCGAGGATTTGCTGGGTTTGCAGTTCCTGGCGCAAATCGTCGGCGCCGGGCTTGTAGGCTTGCATCAGCAGCGCGGCCGAACCTATACCCGCCAGCGCCACCAGCATCAGCAGGGCGGCGCCGCGTTGGCGGCGGAGTGGAAGAGGGCGCAGGGACATAAATCCAGTGTATCGCATAGTCGGCAGGCGGGAAAGTGACCTGCGGCGCCAGCTTATCGGTACAATACCGCCTTCTTACAATTTTCTCCCACCATCATGGCTGTTATCTCGCTCTCTTCCGCGCTACTGGCGTTTGGTCACGTCGCGCTGCTCGATCACGCAGAATTTTCGCTGGAGACCGGCGAGCGCGTCGGTCTGATCGGCCGTAACGGCACCGGCAAATCGTCGCTGCTGAAGATTATTTCCGGCCGCTTCAAGCTGGACGACGGCCTGCTGGTGATGCAGCAGAACCTGAATATCGTCTACGTCGAGCAGGAGCCGGTGTTTGAGCCGGAGATGTCGGTGCACGACGCCGTGGCGTCCGGGCTTGGCGAGCTACCGGCGCTGCTCAAGGAGTACGACGCGCTGACCGGCCAGTTTGGACAAGGCGACGACGACGCCCTGATGGCGCGCATGCACGATATCCAGGTGCTGCTCGACGCTAAAGATGGCTGGAACGTGGCCAACAAGGTCGAGACCGTACTCGGCAAGCTGAACCTGCCGGGCCACCTGCTGATGCGCGAACTGTCCGGCGGTATGCAAAAGCGGGTGGCGCTGGCGCGTGCGCTGGTATCGGCGCCGGATGTGCTGCTGCTGGACGAACCGACCAACCACCTGGATTTCACCTCGATCCAGTGGCTGGAAGGCTTGCTGCGCGACTTCAAGGGCAGCGTGCTGTTTATTACCCACGATCGTTCGTTCCTCGATAACGTGGCTACCCGTATTATTGAACTCGATCGCGGCCGCTTGCTGTCCTTCCCGGGCAACTTCACCACCTACCAGGCCCGCAAGGCGGAACTGCTGGAAAACGAGGAAGTGGAAAACGCCAAGTTCGACAAGGTGCTGGCGCAGGAAGAAATCTGGATCCGCAAGGGCGTCAAGGCACGCCGTGTGCGCGACGAGGGGCGCGTGCGCCGCCTGGAAGCGCTGCGGCTGCAACGCGCTGCGCGCCGCGAGCAGCAGGGCCAGGTCAAGCTGGAAGTCTCGGTGGGCGAACGTTCGGGCAAGATCGTGGCCGAGCTGGAAGGCATCAGCAAGAGCTACGGCGAGCGCGCGATTGTCAGCAACTTCACCGGCACCATCCTGCGCGGCGACAAGGTCGGCCTGATCGGCGCCAACGGCGCCGGCAAGACCACCATGCTGAAAATGATTTTGGGCGAACTGGCGCCGGACAGCGGCGTGGCCAAGCTCGGCACCAAGCTGGAAGTGGCGTACTTCGACCAGATGCGTACCCAGCTCAACGAAGAAGCCAGCCTGGTCGACACCATCTCGCCGGGCAGCGACTGGGTCGAGATCAACGGCCAGCGCAAGCACTCGATGAGCTATCTGAACGATTTCCTGTTCTCGCCGGAGCGCGCGCGTTCGCCGGTGAAGTCGCTGTCTGGTGGTGAACGCAACCGCCTGCTGCTGGCGCGCCTGTTCGCCAAACCGGCCAACTGCCTGGTGCTGGACGAACCAACCAACGACCTCGACATCGAAACGCTGGAACTGCTGGAAGAACTGCTGGAAGAGTACACCGGCACCGTGTTCCTGGTCAGTCACGACCGTACTTTCCTCGACAACGTGGTCACGCAGGTGATCGTGGCCGAGGGCGAAGGGCAGTGGCGCGAATTCGTCGGCGGCTACAGCGACTGGGAGCGCGTGCGTTCCACGGTGGCGGCGCCAGCCAAGCCAGCCGCCAAGCCGGCCAAGGCTGAAGCCGCACCGGCGCCAGCCGCCGCTGCGCCAGCCGCCAAGGCCCGCAAACTCAGCTTTAAAGAACAGCGCGAACTGGAAGAGCTGCCGAAGCTGATCGCCGCGCTGGAAGATGAGCAAAGCGCGCTGACCTTGCAGCTGTCCGATCCTGATCTGTACAAGAAAAACGCCGCCGAAGCGCGCCGCGTCACCGCGCGGGTCGAGGAAATCGAGCTGGAACTGCTGACCGCGCTGGAGCGCTGGGAGCAAATCGAGGCTGGCAGCAAGGGCTAAAATACAACTGTTGTAATTCTTGCACACCGCAACTCAGCAGGGCGCACTTGCTGCGTTGCGTCATCTATAATCGCTTTCATCTTACACTTCATGCGCGCCCCATGAACGACGTCTGCGTAGGCATCCCTTGCTGGCATCAGCCAGGCTTCCCTCCCGTACCGCACGGGAGGCTGGGTGTTTAATCAGCAGACGCTTCCGCGCATCGTTCCGTTTGCTCTTTACCTGGCTTTCCTGGCCCTCGGCGACATGCTTGCCAAGGCCGGTTGGACTGCTGACCAGTTACGCTATCTGTACGTAGTCAAGATCGCCGCCGTGGTGCTGGCGTTGCTGGCCTACCGCTCCCATTACGTTGAACTGCGCCCGCTGCATTTGCCGTGGCGGCAGGCGGCGCTGGCCGTGCTGGCCGGCCTGCTGGTGTTCGTGCTGTGGATTTCGCTGGTGGCGCCGTGGATGGTGATCGGCACCTCGTCCGGCTTCGATCCGCGCGTCGACGGCGCCATTGACTGGCCGCTGGCGCTGCTGCGCGCCGCCGGGGCCGCGCTGGTGGTGCCGCTGATGGAAGAGCTATTCTGGCGGTCTTTTCTGATGCGCTGGCTGCAAAAACAAGATTTTCTTAATGTAAATCCTGCACATGTAAAAATTACAGGATTTATTGTTACGGTGATATTATTCGGGATTGAGCATCAACTGTGGCTGGCTGGCATGGTGGCCGGCGCCATATACAGCGCTTTGTATATGACCAGTAAAAACCTGTGGTCGCCGATCCTGGCGCACGCCGTGACAAATGGTGTGCTCGCTTGCTACGTGCTAGCGACCGCGCAGTGGACTTTCTGGTAACATTGACGAAACACTTACTTGCACCATCGACATCATAAAAACCATGCCCAGCATCTCGCGACTGAACCAGCAACGCCGCGTTCCAGCGGTTTTCTCCACCCTCGGTTGGCAGGCTGCCCTGGCGGCGCTGTGCGGATGCGCGCTGAGCTTGCCGGCGCATGCCGCGCTCAGCGATACGCTGCATCCCTTCCTGGGCGTCACCTACACCACGGACAACAACTTGTTCCGCGTGCCCGACGGCGTCGAGCCGGGGCCGGAAGGGCGTTCCGATACGCTGCGCCAGACCATGTTCGGCGTCTCGTTGGATCGGCCGATCGGCCGCCAGCGCATCGAGGCCAACGTCAAGCTGAGCAAGGTGCACTTCAATAAATACGATGAGCTCGATTACAGCGGCGAGGATGCCGACGCCACCTTCCGCTGGCGCCTGGGCGACAACCTGAACGGTTCGGTGGGCGGACGCTACTCGCAAACGCTGTCCTCGTTCAACGATTTCCACAGCGTCCAGCGTAACTTGCGCGTGCAGCGCAATGGCTTTGCCGACTTGAACTGGCACGTCTATCCGCGCTGGCAGGTTCGCACCCGCTACTGGCAAGACGAGTTCCGCTACGATCTGGCTTCGCAGAAATACCTGGATCGCACCGAGCGGAACGCTGAACTGGGCTTTGACTACCTGTCGCCGACCGGTAGCACCATCGGCCTGGTGGCGCGCCGCCAGCGCGGCGATTACCCGGACGGCGTGCGCGGCTTCTTTGCCAACGAGGATTTCACCCAGAACGCCTACCGCCTGAAGGTGCTCTGGCTGGCGTCGGCGCAATCCAAGCTGGAGGCGGAAGTGGGTCACACGGCGCGCCGTCACGAGGCGTCGAACAGTCGCGACGCCAGCGGTACCAACGGCCGCTTGACCGCCACCTGGTCGCCGCGCGTCACCTTGAACTTTATCGGCGCCGCGTGGCGCGAATTCTCGGCGTACGAGGGCGGCCTGACGCCATACAGCTTGAACCGCGGCGCCAGCCTGCGCGGCAGCTGGTCGCCGCTGGATCGCGTGCGCTTCGACGCGCAACTGCAAAACGTGCACCGCGATTTTAGCGAGCCCAAGCTTGGCACGGTGATCTTGCCGTCGTTTGGCGACAGCAGCCGCACCGCTTCGCTCGGCGTCAACTATGCCTTCCGCGACAACATCGGCGTTGGCGCTTCATTCAACCGCGAGAGCCGCAGCATCGATCGCCGCTATGGCACTTCCTACCGTTCCAACGGCGGCTCGGTGTATGTCAACCTGCAATTCTAAACCAGTGGAATCCGCATGACCGTTAATGATATTCCGCTGATCTCGTTTTTCCAGCGAGTGCTCGATCCCCTGATCATCATGGGGATGCTGTACCTGTCGTCGATGCTGCTGGGGGTTCAGTTCAATGGCTACGCCCTGGTGCTGATGGTGCTGGCGTTCTTCATCTCGTCGGCGGTGTACTCGCACATCGATCCGTACCGTGCATGGCGCGGCAACCGCATGGCGGCCTATGCGCGCGACATGGTGGTAGGCTGGGTGCTGACCGTGGCGCTGCTGTGCGTGCTCGGCGCCGCCAGCGGCCTGTCCAGCCGCTTCGACCCTCGGGTAATGCTGTGCTGGTTCATCCTGACCCCGGTGCTGCTGCTGAGCAGCCACCTGATCATGCCGGGCCGCGCCAGCCGCGCCAAGGAAGTACGCTCGGTGGTGGTGATCGGCGCCAACGACGTCGGCCTGAAGTTCGCCAAGGTGGTGGGCAGCAATCCCAACCTGTACATGAATGTGACCGGCTTCTTCGATGACCGCACCGAGGATCGCCGCCCCGAGGGCATGGTGCATCCGATGCTGGGCAAGATGGCCGACGTGGCCGAGTACGTGCGCCAGAACGGCATCAAGATGATCGTCATCAGCCAGCCGCTGTCGGCCCAGCCGCGCATCCGCAAGCTGCTCGACGAACTGCAGGACACCACCGCCTCGGTCTACTTCCTGCCGGACATTTATGTGTTCGACCTGATGCAGGCGCGTTTCGACACCGTGGGCGGCATGCCGGTGATCGCCATCTGCGAATCGCCGTTCACCGGCTTTAACAGCATGGTCAAGCGCACCAGCGACATTGTGCTGGCGCTGGTGATCCAGGTGATGCTGCTGCCGATCATGCTGGTGATTGCCCTGGCCATCCGCAGCACCTCGCCGGGGCCGATCATCTTCCGCCAGCGCCGCTACGGCCTGTATGGCGAGGAAATCATCGTCTACAAATTCCGCTCGATGACGGTGGCCGAGGATGGCGCCAAAGTCACCCAGGCAACCAAGAACGACAGCCGGGTGACCAAGGTCGGCGCCTTCTTGCGTAAGAGCTCGCTGGACGAGTTGCCGCAGTTCATCAACGTGCTGCAAGGCCGCATGAGTATTGTTGGGCCGCGTCCGCACGCCGTCGCGCACAACGAGCAGTACCGCAAGCTGATCAAGGGGTATATGCTGCGTCACAAGGTCAAGCCAGGCATTACCGGCTGGGCGCAAGTGAATGGCTTGCGCGGTGAAACCGAAACGCTCGATAAGATGGAAGCACGCATCAATTACGACCTCGACTATCTGCGCCGCTGGTCGCTGCTGCTGGATGTGTGGATTATCTTGCGCACCGTGCAGGTGGTGCTCAAGCGTGAGAATGCCCATTAGAGCAGGTGGTGCTTTAAGGGCATGTTAAGGTGACAAAGGTGTTTGCAATATTGACAATCGGCTGAACGGCCTCCATACTAACCGCCATATTGGCTCTTTCCTGTGCAGTGCAACATAAACTAAGACAGGTAACTTTGAGGACAACATGTTGAACAAATTTACGCGTGCAAATTCCACCACCAACCGCGCGCGCGCGCCCCTGCAAGCCGCCGGGGTACTGCTGGTGTTGCTGGCCCTGGCCGGTTGCAGCAAGGGTTCCCACAAGCCGGGCCAGGCCTTGGCCAGCGTCAACGGTGAAGAAGTCACCGTGCTGCAATTGAACGAGGAACTGCAACGCGCCAACGTGCCGGCGCAGCAGCAAGAAACCGCCAGCAAACAATTGCTGGAAAGCCTGATCGACCGCCAGCTGCTGCTGAGCGAAGCGACCAAGGAAAAACTCGACCGCGATCCGAAAGTGGTGCAGTCGATCGAGCGCGCCAAGGCGCTGATCATCGCCCAGGCCTACATGCAGAAGCACCTGCCGGCGCCGACCAAGCCGACCGCCGCCGAGGTATCCGAGTACTACGCCAAGAACCCGGTGTTCTTCGCCAACCGCAAGGTGCTGGAAATGCGCCAGCTGGTGGTGGCTACCAAGGATCTGTCGCCTGAGCTGAAAGCCGTGCTGGACGCCAACAAGTCGCTGGAAGAGGTCGCCAGCTGGATGGAAGCGCACAAGGTTGAATTCAGCCGCAGCCAGGCCGCGCGCGCCACCTCCGACCTGCCGCCGGAAATGAGCGCCAAAGTGCTGTCGCTGCCGAAGGGCCAGCTGTTCATCGTGCGCGAAGGCGCGCGCAGCGTGATCATCGCTGTTACCGATATCAAGGACGCGCCGGTCACCGAGCAGGTTGCTGCACCGCAGATCGAGCAATTCCTCGCCGGTCAGCGCAGCAAGACCGCCGCCGCCGCGGAAATGGCGCGCCTGCGTGCGGCCGCCAAGATCGAGTACTTCAACAAGACCACGGGCGAGCCGGAAGCGGCTCCGGCGGCGACGCCAGCTGCCGCCCCGGCCCCGGCCGCCGCCGCGGCTGTCCCGGCGGCCACCGACGCCGCTTCGGCGGGCGACGCCACCGCGCGCGGCGTTGCAGGCTTGAAATAACCCGTACACCGCACGCAAAGCAGACTCTGGAGGATGGACTACATGATGAAACGAATTGGAATGTGGCTGGCGGCGCTGGCCCTGCTGTTTACCGTTGGCGGCGCGAGCGCGGCCGACGTCGAGCTCGGCCCGGGCGACGTGATCAAGGTGCTGGTGTATAACAACCCTGACTTGTCGCTGGAAACCCGCGTCAGCGAATCGGGCACCATTACCTTCCCGCTGCTGGGCGTGGTGCCGGTGGGCGGCCTGTCGACCGCGGCGGCCGAGAAAAAACTGGCGCAATTGCTGCAAAGCGGCGGCTTCGTCAAGCAGCCGCAGGTCAACATCGTGGTCACCTCGCTGCAAAGCCAGCAGGTGTCGGTGCTGGGCCAGGTTAACCGCCCGGGCCGCTATCCGGTCGATGGCAAGCGCACCGTGCTCGACATCCTGGCCTCGGCCGGCGGCGTTGCGGCCGACGGCGGCGACTTCGTCACCCTGCTGCGCAAGCGCGGCGGCCAGACCCAGCGCGAACAGATCGACATCGTCGACATGGCGCGCAAGGGCGAGCTGACCCGCGACTTCGACCTGCAAGCGAACGACGTGCTGTATGTCGAGCGCGCACCGCGCTTCTACATCTACGGCGAAGTGCAGCGTCCGGGCCCAGTGCGTCTGGAGCGCCAGATGACCGTGCTGCAGGCGCTGTCGGCCGGCGGCGGCCTGACCCCGCGCGGCACCGAACGCGGCGTCCGCATCAAGCGCACCGACGCGCAGGGCAAAATCGAGGTCATCAGTGCCAAGCACGACGACCTGCTGCGCCCCGACGACGTGGTGTACGTACAGGAAAGCCTGTTTTAATCCTGCCGGCGGGGGCAGCCCCGCCAGCCGTTGCTGAACACTGAAATCGGAAACCCGACCATGAACTTTGCCCAGTTTCTCCTCATCCTCCGCGCGCGCAAGCGGGTCATCCTGTTGACCCTGGTCTTCACCGTGGTCACCACGGTGGTGGTCAGCTTGCTGCTGCCTAAGACCTACAAAGCCACCTCGTCGGTGCTGCTCAACTACAAGGGCGTCGACCCGCTGACCGGCCTGACCATGCCGGGCCAGCTGCTGCCCGGCTACATGGCGACCCAGATCGACATCATCACCAGCAAGAACGTGGCGCTGCGCGTGGTCGACTCGCTGCAACTGGCGCAAAGCCCGGCCGTGATCGCCCAGTTCAACGAAGCGGCCGACGGCAAGGGCACGGTGCGCGACTGGCTGGCTGACCTGCTGCTGAAGAAACTCGACATCGTGCCGTCGAAAGAATCGAGCGTGGTGGAAATCAGCTTCAAGGGCAGCGACCCGCAATTCGTGGCGGCGATCGCCAATGCCTTTGCCGAGCAATATCAGAAGGTATCGATCCAGCTGCGCGTTGAGCCGCTGAAAAAAGCCTCGGTGTACTTCGACGAGCAAACCAAGCTGCTGCGCGACGCGGTGGAAGCGGCGCAAAGCCGCCTGTCCAAGTACCAGCAAGAACACGGCATCGTCAGCCTGGACAACCGCCTGGACGTGGAATCGAACCGCCTGAACGACCTGTCGGCGCAGCTGGTGATCGCCCAGGGCCAACTGATGGAAGCCAACTCGCGCCAGCGCATGGCCGTCGGCAGCGACGCACTGGAATCGCCGGACGTGATCGGCAACCCGCTGATCCAGAACCTGCGCGCCTCGCTGGCCGCCGCCGAGTCCAAGCTGGCCGAAGTCGGCGAGCGCCTGGACAAGAACCACCCGCAGTACCAGTCGGCCAAAGCCGAAGTGGACAAGATGAAGGCCGAGCTGGCAGTGCAGATGAAGGTCACCTCGAACTCGGTGCGCAACAACGCCGCCATCCTGCAACAGCGTGAAGCGGCCATCCGCACCGCACTGACCGAGCAGAAGAACAAGGTGCTGGAACTGAACCGCACCCGCGATGAGATGGGCGTGCTGCAAAAAGACGTGGAAAGCGCCCAGCGCGCGTTTGACGTGACCTCGCAGCGCTTCTCGCAGACCAAGATCGAGGGCCAGGCCGACCAGTCCGACATCGCCGTGCTGAACCCGGCCGTGCCGCCGATCGAGCCATCGTCGCCGCGCCTGGTGCTGAACACCATCCTGTCGATCTTCCTCGGCGGCTTCCTCGGCCTGGGCTTCGGTCTGCTGGCTGAAATGCTGGACCGCCGCGTGCGCTCCGAAGGCGACCTGGCCGAAGCGCTGCAAGCGCCGGTGCTGGGCGTGATCGACTGGAATGCTGCTGCGCGCCGCCCGACCGGCATCAAGAAACTGTTTTCCTCCAATTCCCGCTTGCGCTTGAACTAAACGATGATGGACACTCCTATGAACTCTAGCGTTCTCTCCACTCCCGCCCCGCAGCAGGCCAGCGGCCGCGGTGACTCCAGCATCGGCGGCTTGCTGCTGGAATCGGGCAAGATCTCGCCTGAAAACGCCGAGCGCGTCTTGCGCATGCAAAAGGAACTGGGCATTCGTTTCGGCGAAGCGGCCCAGCGCCTCGGCCTGATCACGGAAGCTGACATCCAGCAAGTGCTGGCGCGCCAGTTCGACTATCCCTACCTGCAAAAAGGCGAGTCCAACTACTCGCCGCTGCTGGTAGCAGCCTACGAGCCGTTCAGCGCCCAGGTGGAAACCCTGCGCGCCGTGCGTAGCCAGCTGATGCTGCGCTGGTTCGCCAGCCACAAGTCGCTGGCGATTGCCGGCATCAACAGCGGCGACGGCGTCAGCACCTTTGCCGCCAACCTGGCCATCGTGTTCTCCCAGCTCGGTGAAAACACCTTGCTGGTGGACGCCAACCTGCGCACGCCGTCGCAGCACGCCACCTTCAACAGCGGCGCGCGCCAGGGGCTGTCGGACGCGCTGGCCGGCCGCGCCGGCCTGGACGTGATCACCCGCATCCCGGCCTTCCTCTCGCTGTCGCTGCTGGCCGCCGGCACCTTGCCGCCGAATCCGCAGGAACTGCTGAGCCGCGCCTCGTTCCGCAACATGAGCACCGAGCTCGAGGCCCAGCACGACATCGTGCTGTACGACGTGCCGCCGTTCTCGGTCGGCGCCGATGCGCTGGCAATTGCCTCGCGCGTGGGCGGCGTGCTGCTGGTTGCGCGCAAGAATCACACCCTGGTCGCGGATATCAACGCCATGACCGAGCAACTGTCGCACAGCGGCGCCAAGGTAGTTGGCGCTGTCATGGTTGATTTCTGATGATGCCAGAAGCCCAACTGAATCAGGCGCCCGGGCGCGCCAACCAGTTACGCCCCCTGCTGCAGGAGTGGGGCGGGGCGCTGTTCGGCCTGTTGTTGCTGTTCATCCCGCTGCTGTACGACCTGCTGAACGGCATGTGGATGACCGAGGAACAGGCGCACGGGCCGATCATCCTGGCGCTGTCGCTGTGGCTGGTGTACCGCGGCTGGCCGCAAGTGCGCGCGCTGACCGACGACCAGCCAGGCACCAAGTGGGGCTGGCCGGTGTTTGCGCTGGGCGTGCTGTTCTACCTGTTCGGTCGCTCGCAGCACATCATGTCGTTTGCCATGATTTCCTTCATCCTGATCAGCGCCTCGGTGCTGCTGGTGCTGCGCGGCGGACGCGCGCTCAAGGTGCTGTGGTTCCCGTTCTTCTTCATGCTGTTCCTGATTCCGCTGCCGGGCGAGATCGTCAGCATGCTGACCCTGCCGATGAAGCTGGCCGTGTCCTATGTGACCGAAGCCTTGCTGTATGGGCTGGGCTACCCGATCGCCCGGACTGGCGTGATCCTGCAAATCGGCCAATACCAGTTGCTGGTGGCGGATGCCTGCGCCGGCCTGCAAACCCTGCTGACCCTGGAAGCGCTGGGCTTGCTGTACCTGAACGTGGCCCGCACCACCGTCGGCTTCCGCAATGTCGTGCTGGCGATCTTGATCATCCCGATCTCGTTTACCGCCAACGTGATCCGCGTGATCGTGCTGGTCTTGATTACCTATTATTTCGGCGACGCCGCCGGCCAAGGTTTCCTGCACGGCTTTGCCGGCATGGTGCTGTTCATTAGCGCCTTGCTGCTGATCGTCAGCCTCGACACTTTGCTGCTGTGGATGGCCAAGACGTGGTCGGCGCGCCGCGCCGCCAAGGAGGCAGCATGAACCGCACTGTAACCAACGTGGTGCTGGCAGGGG
This sequence comes from Duganella rivi, assembly GCF_009857435.1. Classification (GTDB taxonomy): domain Bacteria; phylum Pseudomonadota; class Gammaproteobacteria; order Burkholderiales; family Burkholderiaceae_D; genus Rugamonas; species Rugamonas rivi. Next base: position 91,315 of record NZ_WWCK01000001.1, on the reverse strand, counting down.
CCATGCTGGCCACTGCCGTCGGCACCCGCGCGCTGACGCCAACCGTCAACATGGCCGACCAAAAAGGCCATTTCGAACTGGAGAAACTGGTACCGGCCAGCTTTGCCGACTGGGAGATCGACGCTTCCGTTGTGCCGCTGAAAGTGGATCCAGAAACCCAGCGTCAGTTGAACCGCATCTACAACCAGACCCTGTCGCGCACCTACATCAACAAGCAGGGCGAGCGCGTGATGCTGTCGGTGGCCTATGGTGGCGACCAGAGCAACACCATGGCTGTGCACCGGCCCGAGGTGTGTTACGTCGCGCAGGGCTTCAACATGAATTACAACCGGCTCGACCAGCTATCTACCGCTTACGGCAGCTTGCCGGTGCGCCGCTTGGTGGCCACCCAGGGTAACCGCATCGAGCCGATTACCTACTGGATCACGGTCGGCGAGCACACGATTGACCCGGGCATGAGCCAGAAATGGCAACAGTTGCGCTATAGTCTGGCCGGACAAGTGCCTGACGGCATGCTGGTGCGGGTGTCCAGCATCGAGACCGACCGCGAGCGGGCATACGTCTTGCAACAGCGCTTCGTCAACGACATGCTGGCCAGCGTCAGCGAAAGCGGCCGCCAGCGCCTGATCGGCAACGGCGCGCCCTAAGAGGCGGAGGGAACCATGACGGTTCCTGCGCGCCGCCCGGCTGGCGCCGGCGGCGACCACACTTTTTACTGCGGAAATACAACTATGCTACTCATCGGACTGTTATGGCACTCGACCTCCTCGGATAACCTCGGGGTAGGCGCATTGACGGAATCGCAAATCGCCATCATCCGCCAGGCCGCCGCGCGCGCCGGGGTGGAGGTGAAGTTCCGCGTGTTCGGCACCACCGGCGGCATGGATTACTTTGCCGGCGACAACAACCTGGAGCGCGGCGCACCAATTTCGATCAAGCGCACCCTGGCCGGCATCTCGCCGTTCCCGTCGCAGATCGGCCAGTGCGACGTGGTGTTTGACATCGGTGAGGGCGACAGCTTTACCGATATCTACGGGCTGCCGCGCCTGCGCATGCAGGTGTTTGCCAAATCGGTGGCGCTGTTCAAGCGCCGTCCGCTGGTGCTGAGCCCGCAAACCATCGGCCCGTTCGAGCGTCCGGTCAGCCGCCTGATGGCGCACGCCGTGATGCGCCGCTGCAGCCGCGTGTTCGCGCGCGACGGCCTGTCGTTCGGCTACCTGGAACAGCACGGCCTGACCGCGCGCGCCGATCAAGTGGTGGACGTGGCGTTCCGCCTGCCGTTCCAGCGCCCCGAGCGCACTGCCGGCGAGCGCCTGCAGGTCGGCATCAACGTGTCGGGCCTGCTGTACAACGGCGGTTACACCGGCGCCAACGAGCTGGGCCTGAGCCTCGACTACACCGCCATGACGCGCCAGATGATCGAGCGCCTGCTGGCGCGCGGCGACTGCGACGTGTGGCTGGTGCCGCACGTGCTGGCGCACGACCTGCCGGTCGAGGACGACTATCTGGCCTCGGAGCGCCTGCAGCAAGATTACCCGCAGCTGCGCCTGGCGCCGCGCTTTGCCTCGCCGAGCGAGGCCAAGTCCTTCATCTCGGGCATGGATTTCTTCACCGGCGCCCGCATGCACGCCTGCATCGCCGCGTTCTCGAGTGGCGTGCCGGTGGTGCCGCTGGCCTACAGCCGCAAGTTCAACGGCCTGTTCGCCGCGCTGGAATACCCGCACTACGGCGATTGCAAGGCCGCCAGCGCCGAGCAAATCCTCGACAAGGTACTGGGCGGGCTGGAACTGCGCGCCGAGCTCAAAAAGGCAGTCGACCGCGGTAACGCGATCGCCGACACCAAGCTGCGCCGCTACGAAGACTTCGTCGAACAGACGCTGCGTGACTTGAGTGCGCAGAAACGCGTGGCCTAACTGTCGGGTATGTGATGAGTACCTATACTTTTTCCGCAACACGCAAGCGCGGCAAGCTGGCCGCGTTGGCGATCAGCGCCTTGGTGGTGCTGGGGATTTTGTTTGTCGCCTTTATCGTCGGTGCCCTGATCGGCCTTGATCCGGGCACGGCCGTGCGGCTGGTGGTCATCATGTCGATGCCGCTGGTACTGGCGCTGGTATGGGCCGCGCCCAAGAGCAGCGACGATCCGGCTGCCCGTCTCAACGTGCTGCTGGTGGGCGTGCTGTCGGCGGCCATGCTGTGGCCGAATTACGTGTCGTTCAGTACCGGCGGCTTGCCGGCGATGGAGCCGAAGCGTTTGCTGACCGTGCTGCTGCTGTTCTATTGGCTGTACAAAATGTTTACCTCGCCGGCGCTGTCGGCGCGTTTCTTCCGCCGCTGGCGCAGCGGCGGCTGGGCGCTGTACCTGCTGCTGGCCTTCCTCGGCTGGCGCTTGCTGAGCGGCTTTACCTCCGAGCAGCCGGTGTTCGCCGTGGTGCAGTTCTTCTGGAGCGTGTTCAACTTTCACGTGGTGTTTTTTGTCGCCATGTCCAGCCTGCGCGACCGCCGTGACGTCGCCTTCATCATGAAGCTGCTGGTGGGCGGCGCCGTCATCGTGGCCTTGCTGGGCGGCCTGGAGCGGATAATCGGCCACAACCTGTTTGCCAAGCTGGTGCCGGCTGACAGCGAGGTAGTGGCGCAGGCGCTGGCCGACAAGCTGCGCGACGGCGGCAACCGCGTGCAAGCGACCTTCGAGCACCCAATGGTGCTGGCGGAATTCCTGATGCTGACCTTGCCGATGGCGGTGTTCCTGCTATTCCACAGCAGCAAGCAGCGCTACAAGGTCGCTGGCGCGGCCTCGCTGGCGCTGATGATGGGCGGCATCGTGCTGTCCGGCACGCGCTCGGCGATTCTGGCCGGCGCCGCGGTGCTGGGCCTGACGCTGGTGCTGTACTTCTTTGAAAACCTGCGTGGACGCGGCGGCCTGACCCCGCGCGGCCTGATCTCGATGGTCGGCCTGATCGGCATCGTCACGGCGGCGCTGGCAATTCTGCCTTTCGTAACCGACCTGGTGCAGGGCCGTAATGCTTACGAGCGCGGCAGCAGTACCGCGCGCATCATGCAGTACCAGCTGGGGCTGCCGAAGATCGAGAAACAGCCGGTACTGGGCTACGGCGTCGGCATCGGCAATTCCCATGTCGGCTTCCGCACCAGTGCTACCCGCACCTCGGTCGACAGCTACTACCTGACCATCGCGCTCGACTCCGGCGTGCCGGGCGTGGTGCTGTTTATTGCCACCTTTATTGGCTTCATCGTCATGGGCTTGCGCCTGTCCTTTGTTGAGACAGATCCCGGGCCGCGCTTGATGGCGCGCATGCTGGCGGTGTCGCTGATCGGCGTGCTGGCCACGCGTGCCGTGCTGTCGATCGACTTCAATCTGGTGTTCGTGGCGCTGATCTGTGCGCTGCTGCTGGTGCTCAAGGAGCAGCGCGACAACGCCGCACAGGTGGCGCGATGAGTGCCAAGCCGGTGGCGGTGGTGCTGCTCAACTGGAACGGTTGGGCTGACACCATTGAGTGCCTTGAAACCCTGTTACGCAGCGATTACCCGGATTTCCGCGTCATCGTGTGCGACAACGCCTCCAGCGACGGTTCGCTCGACAAGATCGCCGCCTGGGCCGACGGCCAGCTGGAGGCCGGCGGCGCCGAAGGCTTCCAGCGCCTGCGCGCCTCGCCACTGGGCAAGCCGGTCGCCTATCAGCGGCTGAACGCAACGCAAGCGCTGCAAGCGTCGGCGCATGATGTGCCGCTGACGCTGATCGACACCGGCGGCAACCTCGGCTTCGCTGGCGGCAACAACGTCGGCCTGCGCCACGCCATGGCCAGCGGCCGCTACGCCTACTACTGGCTGCTCAACAACGATACCGTGATCGAGCCGGACGCCTTGCGCCGCCTGGTCGCGCGCATGGAAGCCGAGCCGCAAGCCGGCATCGGCGGCTCCACGCTGCGCCACTACTATGCATCGCAAGTGGTACAGGTGGCGGGCGGCAGCTCATACAATCCATGGCGCTGCCGCGCGGTGCCGCTGGCCGCCAACCAGCCGGCCGCCGAGCCGCTGGACGCCGCCGCCATCGAGCAGCGCATGGCCTACGTGGCCGGCGCCTCGATGATGGTCAGCGACGCCTTCCTGCGCGACATCGGCCTGATGGCGGAAGACTACTTCCTGTACTTCGAAGAATTCGATTGGGCCTGCCGCGCGGCCGGCCGCTACCGCCTGGTGTATGCGCCGGATAGCCTGGTGTACCACAAGGAAGGCGGCTCGATCGGCACCGGTGCGCGCGGCAAGCTGTCGGCTACCGCGCTGTACTACCTGCAGCACAACCGCCTCAAGTTCACGCGCCGCTTCTTCCCGGCGCGCCTGCCGCTACTGTACTTCAGCATGCTGCTGGAGCTGGGACGCGCTGCGCTGCGCCGCGACTTTTTCGAAATCAAGTGGTCGCTGGTGGCGCTGCTGGGCTTGCCGCCGCGTGGCCTCAGCAACCGCAAGCGACAGGCCTGACGGCATTTTTTAGACCGGAACCTTGCCCATGACGACAACTCCCCGCCGTATCCATGTAGTGTCTTTCAGTGGCACCAGCGGTTTGGCCGATTATGCAGTCTCGCTGTGCCGCGAGTTGAGCAAGCTGGCCGAGACCACCCTGGTCACCGCCGATAGCTACGACCCGGCGCGCTACCAGGTGGACTTCCAGCACGCCCACCTGTTCCGCCGCACCCGCCAGTACCCGCTCGACATCCTGCGCTACGTGTTCTACACCCTGCGCACCCGGCCCGACATGGTGTTGTGGCAGTCGTGGCTCAAATTCCCGCTGCTGGAAGGCTTCATCGTCATGCTGTTCCGCCTGTTTGGCATCCGCATGGCGCTGACCGTGCACGACTTGCTGCCCCACCATCCCAAGCCGTGGAGCCGCGCCTTGTGCGCATGGTTCTACCGCCGCTTCGACAAGCTGGTGGCGCACTCCGAGCGCACCGTGCAAGGCTTGCAGGAGATGGGCGTGCGCACCAAGCCGCTGCTGGTGCCGCACGGGATTTACGACATCTTCCGCCTCGGCGAATTGAGCCGCGAGCAAGCGCTGGCGCAATTGCCGGGCGTGTCGCCGGATGACTTCGTGGTGCTGTTCTTCGGCCACCTTGACGTGCGCAAGGGCATCCTCGAATTCCTGCGTACCAGCGCCATGCTGCGCGACCAGCCGCACATCAAGTTCGTGGTGGCCGGTGGCCGTGGCAGCGGCTTGCCGGCCGCCGCCGCAGCGGAACTCGATCAATACAAGGACGCACCGAACGTTGTCATGCACGACCACGTGATCCCGTTCGAGAAAGTGCAGCACTACTTCACCGCAGCCCACGTGGTGGCGCTGCCTTACCTTGAAGGCACCACCAGCGGCGTGATCAAGCTGGCCATGGCCTTCGACAAACCGTTCATTGCCACCGACATCGGCGACTTTGGCGAAACCCTGCGCGACTGGTCTGGCCTGCTGACCGCCGGCAAGGCCCCGGCCGCCGAGCTGGCCGAGGCCATCGTCCAGCTGCGCGCCAACTACGCCAGCTATGCCGCCGAACTGAGCGAGAAAAGCGCCAAGTACCAGTGGCCGCACATCGCCCGCCAGCACGCGCAATACCTGTCGCTGTCCTGATGGCGGTTCATTTTTGATTTGATTTTGAGGAGTGTGTTTTGGCATCTATCGCGGTGGTGGTTCCTGAATTGTTGCCGGTGCCCCCGGTGCAGGGTGGGGCAGTGGAACATTGGGTGCAGGAGGCGTTCGGCCGCATGCAGGATGAGCACACCCGGGTGACCGTGATTTCGCGTCCGGCCGGCGCGGAAAGCAATAGCGCCAGCCCGATGGCCCACGTCGGCATTCCATGGACCTCCACTGAGCGCTGGTTTGCCCGCATCAAGGAGCGCGTCACCTGGCGCAATCCCTTGCGCTACCTGGCCAAGATCCAGAACGTGTGGTCTTACGGCCGCCGCGCCGGCGCTGCGTTGCGCGAGATGAATGTCGACATCATCAACATCCAGAACGAACCGAACCTGATGTTCTTCATCGAGAAGCGTCCGGGCCAAAAGCTGGTGCTGCACATGCATAACGAGCACCTCGGCATGCGCCTGCTGCGGCCGTTCTACCGGCGCGCGCTGGCGCGGGTCGATACCGTGATTTGCGTGAGCGACTACATCCGCCGCCAGGCGGTGCGCTTCTATCCTGAACACGCGCACAAATTTACCGTGCTGCTCAACTCGACCGAGCCGGCCGTGTTCCGCCCTTACGGCGACGAGGCCACCGACGCGCTGGCCAAGGTACTGCCGCTCGACCCGCAGCTGCGCTACCTGCTGTACGTTGGCCGCCTGACCGAGATCAAGGGCGTGCATGTGCTGATCGAGGCCTTCCGCAAGCTGCACGCGCGCCGTCCCGAAACGCGGCTGGTGATTGCCGGCTCGTCGTTCTTCGCCGGCGCGGCGACTACGCCTTACATTGAAAGCCTGGTGGCGATGGCGGCGCCGGTCAAGGACGCCATCATCTTCACCGGTTTCCTGCCGCACCACCAGCTCAAGTACCTGTATTCGGCCGCCGACGTGATCGTGGTGCCGTCGGTGTGGCAAGACCCTTGCCCGCTGGTGGTGCTGGAAGCGATGTCGTCCGGCACCTGCCTGGTGGCGACCGCTGTCGGCGGCGTGCCGGAACTGGTGACCGACGGCCAGACCGGCGTGCTGGTGCCGGCCGATGACGCCGCCGCCATTACCGCCGCGGTGGAAGGCTTGCTGGAACAGCCGGCCCGCATCGAACAAGTCGGCAACGCCGCGCGCCAGCGCGTGCTGGACGCCTTCACGTGGGAGCGCCTGGTCGCTGACCAGCATCGTATTTTTGGGAGCCGCGCATGATCGCGATTGTTTATCCGCAGTTTTACGGCGTCGGCGGTATCGCCCGCTACCTTGATTCCTACCTGTCGAACTTGCCGCCTGGCCAGCGCGTGCTGCTGATTACCGGCGACGAGCATCGCAGCGAGCGCAGCTATCCGGGCGTGGAAATCGTCCACATCCCGTTCTCGTCGAACCGCTTCAGCCTGATCGAGTGGAGCTTGAAAATGCGCCGCCTGCTGCGCAAGCTGTACGCCGAGGGCGCGATCACCGGCGTCAACTTCCACTTTCCGCCGCTGATTCCGGGCCTGTTCCTGCCGCCGGAAATTCCGGTGCTGCTGACCGCCCACACCACCTACCTCGGCATGTCGGGCCGCTACTACGACACGCCGCTGTTCCAAAGCCAGTGGGGCGCGCTGTCGCTGTGGATCAAGATGCGCATGGAGCATTACATCTTCCGCCGCGTGCGCAGCGTGATCACCTTGTCCGAGCAGGGCCGGCAGGAAGTGCTGCGCTACGGCTACAACGGCCCGATGGCGATTATTCCAAATGGCGTCGACCTTGAACGCTTTGTGCCGGAACCGGACGCGGTGCAGGATATCGACGTGCTGTTCTGCGGCCGTATCGAGCGCCGCAAGGGCAGCCGGCCGATGGTCGAGCTGTGCCAGCGCCTGGTGCGCGAGCAGCCCGGTATCCGCATCTGCATCGTTGGCTATGGCGACGACGACGAATACGTCAACGCCGAGCTCGGCAAACTGCCGAACATCACGCTGACCGGCAAGGTGCCATTTGCCGAGATGGCTGGCTACTACCGCCGCAGCAAGCTGTATGTGTCGACTTCGTACTACGAAGGCCTGCCGGGCACCTGCCTGGAGGCCATGGCGATGGGCTTGCCGGCCGTGGTGTTCGACTTCCTGTTTTACCGCGAACTGGTGCTGCAAGGCGAAACCGGCTGGCTGGTGCCGCCGAACGACCTGGCCGCGATGTCGGCCCAGATCCGCGATGCGCTGGCCGACCCGGCCCGTGCGCGCGCCATGGGACAAGCCGCGCGCGCGCGCCTGGCCACCGACTTTAGCTGGGCCAGCCTGGCGCGCCAAGTCAGCGCCCGCTTCAACATGGAGCCGGCTGCATGAAGGTGATGATTATCGGCATCCGTGGTTTTCCTAACGTGCAGGGCGGGGTGGAAACCCACGCCGAGCAACTGGGCACGGAACTGGTGAAACTGGGCTGCGAGGTGGAAGCAGTGGTGCGTTCGCCGTACCAGCCGGCGGCAGTGGGCGATAGCTGGAACGGCGTGCGCTTCAAGTCGCTGTGGAGCCCGCGCTCGCGCGGCCTGGAAGCCATCATCCACACCACGCTGGCGGTGCTGTATGCCGGCCTGCGCCGGCCCGACATCCTGCATATCCAGGCCATCGGCCCCGGCATCGTAACGCCGCTGGCGCGCTTGCTGGGCTTGAAGGTAGTGGCAACCCACCACGGCCCCGACTACGATCGCCAAAAATGGGGCCGCTTCGCGCGCACCGTGCTGCAACTGGGCGAGCGTTGGTCAATGCGCCATTCGCAGCAAGCGATTGTGATTTCCAGCGTGATCAAGGAACTGGTGCAGCGCAAGCATCGCGTCGAGCCGGCGCTGATTCCCAACGGTGTGCACCTGCCGAAGCTGCTGCCGGCCGGCGCCACACTGGAAAAATTCGGCTTGGAAGCAGGGCGCTATGTGTTGCTGGTTAGCCGCATCGTGCCGGAAAAGCGCCATCTCGATTTGATCCAGGCTTATGCGCAAGCCAGGCTGCCGGGCTGGAAACTGGTACTGGTTGGCGCTTCCGATCACCCGGATGCCTATACCCAGTCGGTGCTCGATGCGGCCGCCGCCCAGGCGGGGGTAGTGTGCACCGGCTTCCAGACCGGCGCCGCGCTGGCCGAGCTGTATGCCAATGCCGGCGTGTTCGTGCTGCCGTCCTCGCACGAGGGTTTGCCGATCGCGCTGCTGGAAGCGCTGAGCTACGGCCTGCCGGTGGTGGCCAGTGATATCCCGGCCAACATGGCTGTCAATTGCGATGACATTCGTTACTACCCGCTGGGCCAGGTGGCGCAGCTGGCCATGGCGCTGGAACAGGTAGCGGCCCAACCGTTGGACGCCGGCTACCGCGAGCGCCTGCGCGCCTTTGTCAGCGAGCGTTACAGTTGGCCGCAAATCGCGCGCGAGACCGCGGCGCTCTACCAGCGCGTATGCAAATAAAAAAGCCCGGTCAGTGACCGGGCTTTTTTCATGGGAAGAACCGCTTACTTCCAGGTCTTCATGGTGGTGTTCATTTCCTTCAGGCGATCCAGCTGGTACTTGCGGCTGTTGGTCGCGGTGACGCTGTACAAGCCTTCCTGTGCTGCCCAGTCAAACACCCACAGCGCCGACAGCGGCACGCGGTTGGCGATGATGCTGGCGGTTTGCTCGTAGAACTTGGCCTGCGCCACGGTTGGGGTCAGATCTTTGTCATTGGTGCCGAACTCGCCGAGGAAGAACGGACGCGGATCGAGCAGCTTGCCGGCGGCGTCCTTGGTACGGCTGCGTGCCACCGAGGCCGCGATGATGTTGTTGAAGGTGCCAGGCAGGCCAGCCGGGTTAGTGGCGTCCGGGCCGAAGGCGGCGAACTCACCGTACGGATACAGGTGCATGGAGACGGTGTCTGCGGTGCCGTTGTCGCGTGACAGGATCGTGCCGTACTGAGCAGGAGTGTCGATGGCCCAGCTGGTAGGCAGGTGGTAGGCGTTGTTGCGCGGGTGGTCATGCCCGCTGAACACCGGGTGAACCTTGTCGATGGCGCGCACGGTGGCGGTAAAGTCATTGAGCGCGTTGATGATGGTGTCGACGGTGATGTTGTCGGCGGCGGTACGCGCCGGGGCGGTCGCGGCTTTCGCCATCCACTGGTAGTTACCGATGGTAGCCGGGATGTCGATCAGCGCGTTGGATTCGTTTGAGAATTCCCAAGCCCACACTGCGGCGTTGTCCTTGTAGCGGGTGACGATATCGGTGGTGATCTTGCGCATCATCACGCGGGTCTTGCTGTTGGCGTCTCCCCATGCCGGCACGCGCTCGAGGTTCAGGTCAGTCCAAGCCGGGTAATTCCAGAACAAGTCCATGATGACGCCGACATTTTGCGCCGCGCATTCCTTGAGGAACTCGTCCATGCGGGTATAGTACAGCGCCGGGTTCGACAGGTAGTTTTTCTGAATATTATCAGGCCAGAAACCAATCGCGTTGATGCGAATGAACGGGATGTTGTAGGCTTTCAGCGTGGCCAGGCCGGCCTTCCACGTGACGTCGCGACCACCCGACTCCATGTAGCGCAGGAACGCGTCTTGATAGTTGACGCCGATGCCGTAGAAAGGTTGACCGTTCAGCAGGAACACGCCATTGCCGGCCCTGAAGTCGGCAGCCGAGGCCGAGGTGCTGACGGCAGCGCCGAGCAGCAGAGTAATTAGGAGTTTTTTAATCGTTTTCATAACTTTATCCGCCGCGATGAGTTGAGGACGCAAGCAACCGTAAGCAGGGGCAGGGTTCACGCGTCGAGAAGGGCTGGGGGCAATGATCCTCGCGGTTACAATCGGCGGGGCTCTGTGCTCGGGGTTTATTGTACGCGCAAACCTCTGTACGGCAATCAATTTTCCATAATTTTGTTGCCTGCATGATGCAACCGTGTACTTAATGTTATGTTTTTTAGGCACTTTTGTAAGTCCGCAAATGCCTATGAACGATACTAAATTTGTGAATATTATCGCAATAGTTCGTAGTAAAATGGCAGGCGGTGGCGGCTTGCCGCCGACGGCATTCAATGGAGAGGGTTTATGAAAATATTGGTTACTGGGGGGCTGGGTTACATCGGGTCGCACACGTGCGTGGAGTTGCTGGCGGCCGGGCATGAGGTGGTGGCCATCGACAACCTGGTCAATAGCAAAGCCAATGTGGCGCAGCGTATCGAAGCCATCAGTGGCAAGGCTTGCCATTTCCAAGAGATTGACGTGCGCGATGGCGCTGCGCTGCGTGCCCTGTTCGCCAGCCAGAAAATCGACGCTGTGGTGCACTTTGCCGGCCTGAAGGCGGTAGGTGAGTCCGTGCAGCAGCCGCTGCGCTACTATGATTACAACGTCCACGGCACCCAGGTGCTGCTGGAAGTGATGGCCGAAGCCGGTGTGAAGACGCTGGTATTCAGTTCCTCGGCCACCGTGTACGGCGATCCGCACGCTGTGCCTATCCTGGAGCATTTCCCGCTGCAAGCGACCAATCCTTACGGCCGCAGCAAGCTGATGATCGAGGAAATCCTGCGTGATGTGGCGATCGCCGACCCATCGTGGAAAATCGCGCTGCTGCGCTACTTCAACCCTGTGGGCGCGCATGAGAGCGGCCAGATAGGCGAAGATCCGAATGGCATTCCAAACAACCTGATGCCGTACATTGCCCAGGTGGCCGAGGGCCGGCGCGAGCAATTGTCGATCTTCGGCAACGACTACGCCACCCCGGACGGCACCGGCGTACGTGATTACATCCACGTGGTGGATCTGGCCATCGGCCACGTCAAGACCCTGCAAAAGCTGGCAGGCGCCAGCGGCGTGCTGACCTACAACCTCGGCACCGGCCGCGGGAGCAGCGTGTTGGAGATGGTGCATGCGTTCGAGCAGGCCAGCGGCCGCCGTATTCCGTACCAGTTCGCACCGCGCCGTGCCGGTGACATCGCCCAGTGCTACGCCGATGCCGCCTTGGCTGAGCGTGAGCTGGGCTGGCGTGCCGAGCGCGGCATCGAGCAGATGTGCGCGGACACGTGGCGCTGGCAGGCTCAGGCCGCATCCATTGCCTGACGCGTGATAAAAGCAAGGGGCCGCGATGCGGCCCCTTGCTCGATGCCGGCGGCTACGTCGCTTCGGGAGTAGCCGCATAATTTTTTCGTCGGGCCAAAAGGCGGCTGGAAAGCCAGCGTCGCACCGGGATGTCGTACACTTTTTCGACCGCTATCGACAGCGCGATCAACATCAGGGCAAACGCGATCCCGGAGAACGGCGCGTATTTCGCAAATACCGGCTGGAAGGCAACCGCGAACACATAGCCCAGCGGTACGTGCAGCACGTAAAGCGGATAACTGGCTGAGCCGAGTGCTTGCAGCACTGGATATTTTTTATCGCCGTCAGGCACTGCACCCCAATAAACACACAGCGGGAATAGTACAAAGATGGCGGCGATATCCACCAGCGGGCTCCATTTGCCGAACGTCGGCGAGCAGAAAATCGCGCACATCACGATGATGGAAAAAGTTGGCGGGAGTTTTTTGATGTGTTTCTCAAAAAATGCGAACTTCCGGTGCAGCAGCAGGCCAATGAAAATGCCCAGCATGGCGCGCGAAAAGCCCGCGCCCATTGACACCACGCCCCAGTTAAAACCGACGTCCAGATCATGATGGGCAAAGGCGCCGGCGCACACAATCACGCCAAAGCCAGCGATGCTCAGCAGCAGCAGGCGGCCGCGCAGGAGCGGTCTGATGAAAGCATAGATGGCGTTGGCGATGATTTCGTAAAACAAAGACCAGAACGGCCCGTTAATCACGAACAAACTGGCGTAGCCGCTCACTTTTATGGGAATGAGGAACAGGGCAAACAGCGCTACCAGTGAAAAGGTTTGCGGCGTAAGCGAGGGCCGGCCGGACTGCCATTGGTAAATAAAGATGCTGATGCTGACGATCAAGGAAAGGAAGAGCACCGGGTAAAGCCGGATCACCCTGACCTTCAGGAATTCCAGCGGTTGCAAGGATTTTTTCCGTAGCTTCTCATCGTAGGCCATGGAAATGACAAACCCGCTGAGGATGAAAAATATATCTACTGCCAGGTAGCTGCGAGGAAATGTAAAGTTCCAGAACGGCTCGGTATGCCGGACTAAAACAAAAAAGGCGGCGATGCCGCGCAAGCCATCAAGGTAGCTATATCGGTGTGGGGTCATGGATTTGGTCTGCGCCGTGGCAGGAGGTGGTCTACGCGGCCATTTTAACGAAAACATCATGCGCACGTAGCAATATTGTAAAAATATTGCGGCAACTGACAACGTTTCCGGCTAGATATGGCTGTAAATTATATTGCAGTGCGGAATGTCGTTGGTTGTCGGAAAAATAGCGAAAATGCTGTGGTAAGCTTGAGCTGATGTCGCATTGCAGCATCATATTTCCTCGCCGATACGATCTTGCATGTCACCACGCACGATTGTCGTGTCACAATTGGCGAGAATTTGGGAAATGTTGTAATATTGCCCACTAATGCTGCTGCATCTGCGATGCCAGAAACATGCTGCTGGTCGAGGTGGTGCCGACCATCCCAGTTGCGCCAAACGATAATTGCGACAGAGGAGTGACTAGGAATGAAAGCGATGATACTTGCTGCAGGCAAGGGAACCCGTGTGCGTCCGTTGACCTATGACTTGCCGAAGCCGATGATTCCCATCCTGGGCAAGCCGGTAATGGCCTATTTGATCGAGCACCTTGAGAAGTACGGCATCAAGGAAATCATGGTCAACGTCAGCTACCTGCACGAAAAAATCGAGGATTATTTCGGCGAGGGCCATCAGTACGGCGTCCAGATCGGCTACTCGTTCGAGGGCTATACCAACGACCAGGGCGAGGTCATCCCCCAGCCGCTGGGTTCGGCGGGCGGCATGAAGAAGATCCAGGAATTTGGCGGCTTCTTTGATGACACCACCATTGTGCTGTGCGGCGACGCGCTGATCGATCTCGACATCAAATCGGCCCTGTTCGAGCACAAGCGCAAGGGCGCGATGGCCTCGGTGGTGACCAAGGCAGTGCCGTGGGATAAGGTGTCGAGCTACGGCGTGGTGGTGACCGAGAAAGATGGCCGCATCAAGTCGTTCCAGGAAAAGCCGAGCCAGGCCGAAGCGCTGTCGAACTTCGCCAGCACCGGCATCTACATCTTCGAACCGGAAGTGCTGGATCTGATCCCGAGCAAGGAAACCTTTGACATCGGTTCCGACCTGTTCCCGCTGCTGGCCGAAAAAGGCATGCCGTTCTACGCCCAGACCCGCAGCTTCAACTGGATCGACATCGGCACCGTCAGCGATTACTGGGAAGTGTGCCAGAGCGTGCTGATGGGCGAGGTGGCCCACCTCGACATGCCGGGCATCCAGATCAACGACGGCCTGTGGGTCGGCCTCAACACCAGCATCGACTGGGAGGGCACCACCATTGAAGGCCCGGTCTACATCGGCTCCGGCACCCGCATCGAGAGCGGTGTGACCATCGTCGGCCCGACCTGGATCGGCAGCGGCAGCCATATTTGCAGCGGCGCCAGCCTGACCCGCAGCGTGCTGTTCGAGTACACCCGAGTGTTACCGAATGTTTCTCTGGACGAGATGATCGTGTTTAAGGAATATAGTGTCGACCGCGCCGGCGACATGAAGCACTTCTCGGAGTACGATCCAGATACCTGGGCCAATGCGCGCGACCGCCGCAACAAGCGGCGGCTCGACAAGAATAATATTGTTTCAATCCATAAGAGTGTGAGTCCATGAAAATTTATCCTGTCATCCTGTCCGGCGGCGCCGGCACCCGCCTGTGGCCATTGTCGCGCGCGGCGTTGCCCAAGCAATTGCTGCCGCTGGTTTCGGATCGCACCATGCTGCAGGAAACTGCCTTGCGCCTGCGCGAGCACCCGGCGCTGGCTGCGCCGCTGATCGTCTGCGGCAATGAACACCGCTTCCTGGTGGCCGAACAGCTGCGCGAAATCGATCTGGCGCCGCAAGGCATCATGCTGGAACCGCTGGCGCGCAACACCGCGCCGGCCGTGGCCGCCGCCGCGCTGTACTTGCAGGCGATTGACCCGGAAGCGCTGATGCTGGTGCTGCCGGCCGACCACGTGATCACCGACGTGGCCGCCTTCCATGCCGCCATCGACCAGGCTGCTGCCGTGGCGCAAGGCGGTGCGCTGGCCACCTTCGGCATCGTGCCGACCGCGCCGGAAACCGGCTACGGCTACATCCGCGCCGGCGCCGCGCTGGCACAGGCCGGCGCCTTTGCGGTGGATCGCTTTGTTGAAAAGCCAGACCGCGCCACCGCCGAAGGTTTCCTCGCGGCCGGCAATTACTTCTGGAACAGCGGCATGTTCCTGTTCCGCGCCGCCACTTATCTGAGCGAATTGCAGGAATTCCAGCCGGCCATGGCCAGCGCTTGCGCCGCCGCCGTGGCCCAAAGCTACCGCGACCTGGATTTCTGCCGCCTCGACGAAGCTGCGTTCGCAGCCTGCCCATCGGATTCGATCGACTACGCCGTGATGGAGCGCACCCGCCATGCGGCGGTGGTGCCGGCTTCGATCGGCTGGAGCGATGTCGGCTCGTGGTCGGCGCTGTGGGAAGTGCAGCAAGCCGACGAGCGTGGCAACGTCAGCCGTGGCGACGTATACCTCGATGATGTCAGCGGTTCGCTGGTGCGCGCCGAGAGCCGCATCGTGGCGGTGGTTGGCGTTAAAGACCTGGTGGTGGTGGAAACCGCCGACGCCGTGCTGGTCACGCACAAAGACCAAGTGCAGCGCGTGAAAAACATCGTCGAGCACTTGAAGACCGAACAGCGTACCGAACACCTGCACCACACCAAGGTGTACCGTCCGTGGGGCTGCTACGAGGGCATCGACCTCGGCGAGCGTTTCCAGGTCAAGCGCATCACCGTCAACCCGGGCGGCAAGCTGTCGCTGCAAATGCACCACCACCGTGCCGAGCACTGGATCGTGGTCAGCGGCACCGCCCGCGTGACCTGCGGCGACACCGTGACGCTGCTGACGGAAAACGAATCGACCTACATCCCGATCGGCATGAACCACCGCCTGGAAAACCCGGGCAAGTTGCCGCTGCACTTGATCGAAGTGCAGTCGGGCAGCTACCTCGGCGAGGACGATATCGTGCGTTTCGAGGACGTCTACCAGCGCAGCTAACAGCGGCCGTATGTTACAGTTCTGCAGCATGACTAACCTGTTTGTGATCGGAACCTGTAATTGCGAAAGATGATAGTGGGACTGGCACTGCTGGTCTGCGGCTTGGGCTTGGCCCAAGCCCAAGTGGCCGCTCCGGCGGTAGCCTTGAAGCCGGCGCAACTGGCGCTCGTCATCAACGATGACGAGCCCAACAGCGTAGAAATCGGCGAGTACTACCGCCAGCAGCGCAACGTGCCGGCCGAGAACGTGGTTCACGTGCGCATCCCCGACCGCCCGCGCAAGCTCGACGCCGAGCAATTCCGTCTACTCAAAGAGCAAATTGACGCCAAGCTCGGCCCGCACATCGAGGCCGTGCTGATGGTGTGGACTGCGCCTTACGCAGTTGAATGCAATTCCATCACCAGCGCCTACACGCTGGGCTTTGACAGCGCCGTGTGCGCCACGCCGTGCGGCCCGGCCAAGGTCAATCCCTACTTCAACACCACCACGCCGCATCCGCACGCCGAGCACGGCATGCGCCTGGCCATGCTGATGCCGACCGATTCGGTGGAGCAGGCCAAGGCCCTGATCGGGCGCGGCGTGGTCAGCGGCTTCAGCACGCCGGCGGCCAACGCGTGGTACTTGACCACCAGCGAGACCGCGCGCAACAGCCGCGCGCCGTTCTATCCGCGCGCCGCCGTGATCCCGACCCGCAAGCTGACCATCAGGCGCGCCAACGCCGACCTGATTGAAAACGAAAAAGACATCATGATTTACCAGACCGGCATGGCGCGCGTGGCCAAGCTGGAGACGCTGCAATTCCTGCCGGGCGCATTGGCCGACAGCCTGACTTCGTTTGGCGGTGATTTGCTGGGGAATACGCAGATGAGCAGCTTGCGCTGGCTGGAAGCGGGCGCCACTGCCAGCTACGGCACTGTGAGCGAGCCGTGCAACTACTGGCAGAAATTCCCGCAGCCGACAGTGCTGTTGTCGCACTATCTGCGCGGCGTGAGCGCGATTGAGGCTTACTGGCGCAGCGTGGCGTGGCCGGCGCAGGGGGTATTTATTGGCGAGCCGCTGGCGGCGCCGTATCGCCGCTGATTTTCTTAAGATGCTGGCGCCGGCGGTAGGCGCCGATGCCGGCTAGCAGTCCCAGGCCGGCCAGCAGCATGCCGGCCTCGCCTGGTTCCGGCACCGCCGGCAGGCTGGCGCCGTCCGCGCCTTGGCGCAGCAGCTGGCGGTGGCGTTCCTCGTCAGCGTACGGGGGATTGGCGTAGTCGAGCACGCTGCCCGGCGCGCCGCCTTGCGGCCAGTGGTTGCGGTCGCCGTAACCATGGCCGGCGGCGGTGATGGTGTCGACCGGCGGCGGCTCGGCGCTATCGAGAGCGCGCCGCGCGCCCAGCAATTCATCGAGCCGTTTGGTCGCTTCATCTTGCGGCCGCTCGTTTTCCTTCATCTCATACTCGTCATCCGCTTTTTCGGCATCGGTCAGCGCGCAGTGGCGGCGCCACGTTTGCTTGAGCTGTTCGCGCTGCTGCTCCGGCGTCTGCTGCGCGTTGGTCTTGACCAGGCACGGAGCCGCCGTGGCCGGCACAGCGTTGTCTGCGGACGCACTGGCGCCTGCCGTCAGCAGGGCGATGCACAACAGGGAGCGAAGGGTAGGCGAGCACATGGTAGTTATATGAGAGTAATTATTGTTTCATCATGGTAATTAGTATAGCACGTCTTTTATGAATTTCTAGCCGGACAACAAGCGTGGTTTTCTACCACCTTTTAGTCCGTTCGGACTAAATCTGTGTCATGAAGGCGTCAAGCCCAGTCAGTAATATGCAAATTGCAAGCTTCAAAAACAATTTGTTAATATTTCAGGACTGGCCATGAAAAAAATCTTCCCTCCGCCAGCGCGTACCGCGCTTGCCGTTGCACTGCTGGGCGCGCTCTCGGCGCCGGCCTTCGCCGCTTCCCCGTCGGTCGTCATCAGCCAGGTGTACGGCGGCGGCGGCAACGGCGGCGCCTCGTACAAGAACGACTTCATCGAGCTGTTCAATCGTGGCGCCACCACGGTCAGCCTCAATGGCTGGAGCGTGCAGTACGCGTCCGCCAGCGGCACCAGCTGGCAAGTCACCAACCTGACCAACGTGACCCTGAAACCGGGCCAGTACTACCTGGTGCAGGAGGGCGCGGGCACCGCGGCCGGCACCTTCTCGCCGCTGCCGGCCAACGACACCAGCGGCAGCATCGCGATGAGCGCCACCGCCGGCAAGGTCGCGCTGGTCAATAGCACCACCGCGCTGTCCGGCGCCGGCACCATGGGCGGCAGCGTGGTCGACTTCATCGGCTTTGGCGGCGCCAACGTGGCCGAGGGCACGGCCACCGCCGTCCTGAGCAACGCCAACGCCGCCCTGCGCGGCAACGGTGGTTGCACCGACACCGACAACAACAGCAGCGACTTCAGCATCGGCGCGCCGACCCCGCGCAACAGCGCCAGTCCGCTGAACGTGTGCGGCGGGGTGCAGCAGCCGCCTATCGTCGCCACCTGCCCGGCCAACGTGGCGCTGGCCTTTGGCGTGGGCGGCACCGCCGACCTGAGCGCGACCGACAGCGATGGCATCGTCAACAGCGCCCGCATCACCTCGGCCGCCGTGGCAGGCATCAGCCTGGTCAACTTCAGCGCTGCGGGCGAAGCCGGCGGCGTGGCCACGGCCAGCCTGAGCGTGGCGCCGGGCGTGCCGGCAGCGAGCTACCCGGTCGCCATCAAGTTCGGCAACGACCAGTCGCAAGAAGCCAGCTGCACCATCAACGTGACCGTGGCCACGCCGGCCGCCGTCACCCACACCATCCCGCAAATCCAGGGCGAGGGCGATACCAGCCCGTACGCCAACACCATCCAGACCACCGAGGGCGTGGTGACCGCCAAGGTCGCCTCTGGCTTCTTCATCCAGGATGAAAACGGCGACAGCAATCCGCTGACCTCGGACGGCATCTTCGTCTACACCACCGCCGCCAACATCGGCACGGTGCAGATCGGCGACCGCGTGCGCGTGACCGCCGGCGTGACCGAATACACCCCGGCCACCGCCACCCGTTCCTACACCGAGCTGCAAAACGTCACTGCAATTGCCAAGCTGGCCGGCGGCATTGCCGTCACCCCGACCAACATCCAGCTGCCGCACGCCAATCTTGGCCAGGTCGAAGGCATGCTGGTGCGCTTCAGCAGCCCGCTGACCGTGTCGCAGCTGGAGTTCCTCGGCACGCGCGGCGAGATCACGCTGTCGTCGGGCCGCCTGGAGATCGCCTCCAACCGCTACCGCCCGGGCACGGCAGACGCCGTGGCGCATGCCGCAGCCAACCAGCTCAATCAGATCGTTCTGGACGACGGCATCTTTGTCACGCCGACCACCATTCCTTACCTCGGTGAAGACGGCTCGCTGCGCGCTGGCGACAGCGTCTCCAACCTGACCGGCGTGATCGACTTTGGCGCCAAGGGCGGTGGCGGCGCTGGGTTCAAATTGCAGCCGACCGAAGCGCCGTCGTTCTCGCACGACAACCCGCGCGCCGACGTACCGGCGCTGGTGGCAGGCAACATCAAAGTCGCCAGCGCCAACGTGCTGAACTACTTCACTACCTTCACCAACGGTGGCAACGACAAGGGCGAGTCCGGCAAGGGCTGCCTGGTGGATGGCAAGACGCTTGCTTCCAACTGCCGCGGCGCCGACAATATGAACGAGTTCAACCGCCAGACCGCCAAGATCGTCGGCGAGCTGAAGGCCATCAACGCCGACGTCTTCGGCCTGATGGAAATCCAGAACGATGGCGACTACACCGTAGGCCGCCTGGTTGCCTCGCTCAACGAAGCGATCTTGCCGGGCACCGGCTTCAAAACCTATGCCGTGGCGCCGCTGCCACCGGCCACCGGCACCGACGCGATCCGCGTGGCCATGATCTACAAGCCATCGGCAGTGACCGTGGCGGGCCCGGCCATGTCCGATAGCGACGCCATCAACAACCGTCCGCCGATGGCGCAGACCTTCGTCGCCAACAACGGCGCCAAGTTCTCGGTGGTGGTCAACCACTTGAAATCGAAGGGCAGCTGCCCGGCCAGCGGCCCGAACGCCGATCAAGGCGATAGCCAAAGCTGCTGGAACGCGCAGCGCATTCAGCAAGCCCAGCGCCTGGTGAACGTGTTCGTGCCGCAAGTGGTGGCCGCCGCCGGCGACGCCAAGGTGCTGCTGATCGGCGATTTCAACGCCTACGGTCAGGAAGACCCGATCGCCGCCATCACCGCCACCGGTTACGTCAACCAGCTGGAGCGCTTCGTGCGCGGCAGCGGCAACATGCCGTACTCCTTCGTCTTCAACGGCGAAGCGGGCTACCTCGACCACGCACTGGCCAGCGCCGCGCTGAGCCCGCAAGTGGTGGATGCCGCCGAGTGGCATAACAACGCCGACGAACCAACCGTGCTGGACTACAACACCGACGGCAAGCCGCAGGACAAGTACACCAGCGCACCGTACCGCGCCTCCGACCACGATCCGGTCGTGATCAGCCTGAACCTGCAAGCGCCGTACACCGACGTCAGCAGCAGCGTCAAGGTGGTCAACTCCGGCCTGGCCTACGCCCGCCTGACCGGCCAGTGGACTGGCACGCTGAGCATCACCAATACCAGCGGCGCAGCGCTGACCGGCCCACTGCAGATTGCACTGTCCGGCCTGCCGAGCGGCGTGAACCTGGTCAACGCCAGCGGCAAGCGTAGCGGCGTGCCGTACATCACGGCCAACACCAGCAGCCTGGCTGCCGGCGCCACGCTGACCGTACCAGTCACCTTCACCAAGACCGGCACTGCGGCGATCAGCTACACCACCCAAGTTTATAGCGGCACTTTCTAAGGAATGACGAACATGTTTAACACCTCCATCACTTTGCGCCGCAGCTTGCTGGCGCTGGCCCTGAGCGCCGCCGCCAGCCTCGCTTCCGCCGCCACGTACCACGTCGAGTTCGACACGTCGAGTTTCACCGGCGACGGCTGGATCGACCTGCAATTCAACCCAGGCAATGCCGGCACCGCGCTGGCTTCGGTCACGCTGACCGACTTCATCGGCTTTGGCGACAGCAGCACGGCCCAGACTGTAGGCAACGTGGCCGGCTCGCTGGCGACCGGCTATACCATCACCAACGACGACCCTGGCGGCTGGAATGACCTGTTCCACGCAGTCAGCTTCAGCGGCGGCAAGATCGGCTTCAACGTCAGCTTCAGCGGCGCAGCCGATCCCTTGCAAACCTCGGGCGGCTCGGTGTTCTCGGTCGCGCTGATGAACGCCGACTACAGCGCCTACCTCGGCACCAGCCTTGCCTCCGGCGAACTGGTACAGCTGAACTGGACGGCCGGCGTGACGGCAGGCGAGGGCGCTGTGGCGGCCACGCCACTGAGCAACAGCATTCCGACCCTGACCTCGCCAGTGCCGGAACCGTCGACCTGGGCCATGCTGGCAGGCGGCTTGGCCTTGCTGGGCCTGGCCCGGCGCCGTCAGCAGGCTTAAAGGTCAAACACCCGGCGGATTCAGATTTATATTTTTTAAATCTGAATCCGCCAAAGAAATCATATTAGTAAAGCCAGATTGCTTATTGCATAGTATTTCCTTTACAGGGAAACGCTATGCCAGCCGCTCACATCCTCATCATTGAAAGCACGCCCGCGATTCAAGAGCTGATTGCCCTCAACCTCGGCATGGCGGGCTACCAGGTCAGCCGCGCCGCCGATGCCGAGAGCGCCATGCTGATGCTGGAAGATCACCTCCCCGACCTGTTGCTGCTGGACTGGAATCTGCCGGGCCAGAGCGGCCTGTCGCTGGTGCGCCGCCTGCGCGCGCAATCGCGCACGCGCAGCCTGCCGATCATGATGGTGACCGCGCGCTGCGGCGAGCCCGACAAAATTATGGCGCTGGAAAGCGGCGCCGACGATTACATGACCAAACCTTTCAGCCCGCGCGAGATGGTGGCGCGCGTGCATTGCCTGCTGCGCCGCTGGTCGGCCGCAGTCATGGCCGACGCTCCGGTGCAACTGGCGGGCCTGCGGCTCGATCCCTGCACCCAGCGCGTGACCGCCGGCGCGCGCGAACTGGCGCTGGGCCGGGTCGAATTCAAGCTGCTGAATTTCCTGATGAGCCATCCCGAGCGCGTGCACACCCGCGCCCAGCTGCTCGATCAAGTGTGGGGCAGCGCCGCCTACCTCGATGAGCGCACCGTCGACACCCACGTCGGCCGCCTGCGCAGCGCACTGCAGCCGAGCGGCTACCAGCAGCGCATCGAAACCGTGCGCGGCAGCGGCTACCGCTTCGTGGCGGCACAAGCATGAGCATGGAACAGCTGGTCATCCTGAGCAAGCTGGAGCAAGAGTACCTGCTGCACGCAATTGAAGGCGCGCTGCCGGTGCAAGATGCGCGCCAGTTCTTCTTGTGGACGCAGGGGCCGTTGCAGGCGCTGCTGCCGCACCAGGTGATGGTGTGCCTGCAACTGGGCACGCAAGACGAACTGCAACACGTGGAGTGCCTGCACAGCACCGTGCTGGACGCCGACCTGCTGGGCCGCCTGGTTGATCGCGAAGATGGGCTGGCGCTGCGGCTGGCGCATCACTGCCGCCAGGTCGCCCGCTTGCCGGCGCTGCTGGATGCCGGCCCCGGCGCCGACCCACTGAAAGCAGGGCAGGGCTTGGCGGCCTTCCAGGGCGAGCTGCGTGAACTGGGACTGGAAAATATGCTGATGCACGGCAGCGAGCGCTTGCCGGGCGGCTCGACTTTCTTCGTGCTATTCGGCCTGCCGCACCGTCCGCGCCCGCGCCATGCCTACTTCTTCGAGCTACTTTTGCCGCACCTGCACATGAGCTTGCAACGGATCAACCGACAGCAAGCGCAAGCGCGCGCCGGCACCCTGGCGCGGCCGGTCAGCGCGCGCGAAGCCGAAATCCTGCACTGGGTGCGCGAAGGCAAGAGCAACGAGGAAATCGGCTTGATCCTGGGCATTTCTGGCCTGACGGTAAAGAATCACCTGCAACGGCTGTATCGGCTGCTTGGCGTTTCCAACCGTGCCCAAGCGATCGCGCGCGGCATGGCCCTCCACCTGTTCGACCGTCCGCCACAACCGCTGGCAAGGGCGGCTTGAGCACTGTTGTATGATGCGCCGCGGCAATCGTAATTTGCTAGATCATTAAGAGATAAATTGATATCATTAGTCACGTGGCAAAAATAATAACAGGTCAAATTTATTCGTTCGTCAACTCGGGACAGGTGGCGATCATCCACCCTTTCCGAGGACATCATGCTGAGAACCCTGCAAGCTGGGCGGGCTTTAGCCGCCATTAGTGTTGTTGCTTTTCACCTCTCCATTTACATGTTGTTGCCACGCTACGGCGGGGTGAGTCCTTTCATTGACTACACCAGCCGCGGTCACCTCGGCGTGGACTTCTTCTTCGTGCTGTCCGGCTTCATCATCCTGTTTGCCCACGAGCGCGATATCGGCAAGCCGGAAAAGTGGGGGCACTTTGCCTACCGTCGCTTTTCGCGCCTGTTCCCGGTCTACTGGCTGTACACGGGCGCCTTTGTGTTCTTGGTGATGATGGGCTTTGGGCAGGATTCCAACGTGCCGAAAAGCTTGGCCGACTGGCTGACCACGATCACCTTGGTGCGCGTCAATGCCTCGTCGCCGCCGCTGGCGCCGGCCTGGACGCTGTTCCATGAGTTGCAGTTTTACGCCGTGTTCTCGCTGCTGTTGCTCAACAAACGGCTCGGCATGATCGCCATGGCCGTGCTGGCTGTCGTTGCGATCGCCCTGTATCACTTCCCCGGCGAGCATGAGCGCACTGCGCTAAATGTCTACACCTCGGCATATTCGCTGTATTTCCTGCTCGGGATGGCGGCCTACTGGCGCTACAAGCAGCGCGGCAAGGGTGTGGTTGACTTCGCTGTTGGCCTCGCGTTGCTGGCCGTGGGCTTCTGGGTGGCCTTGCCTTACAGCCTGTCCGGCATTGTGATTGCCGCCGGCTTTGCCGCCCTTATTGCCGGCCTGACGCAGATGGAGGCGCACTACAAATTTGCCGTGCCCAAGGTTCTGGGCTTCCTCGGTGACGCCTCTTACTCCATCTATCTGACCCATCTCGCCACCATGGGCCTGTTCTTGAAAATCGCCCTCAAGACGCCGCTCTACACGCTGGCCGGCCCGGCGGTAACCTTCATTGCCGTGTTGGTGGCATCGCTAGCTGCCGGTGGCGCTGCGTACTACTTTGTCGAGCGTCCATTGCTGCGTTGGCTGCAATCGCGTTCGTGGAGCTTGCGCCTGTCGTTGCCGACGCGCACCGCTGGTGGTTGAGTGCAAGAAAAGATTGTCTGAGATGCAAACCGCATGGTAGCCTCTGACTTTAAGCCAGCTAGTTAATCGCAGAGGAGTTGCGTGGATGGAAGTGGTAATTAAAGGCGGCAAGACCGGCTTGCGCAAGGCGGCCGGTTTCACTTTGCTGGAACTGCTGGTGGTGATCGTCATCATCGGTTTGTTGGCTGCGTACGTGGGGCCGAAATACTTCGCCCAACTGGGCAAATCGGAAGTGACCATCGCCAAGGCGCAGATCGAAGCGTTTGAAAAAGCGCTCGACACTTTCCGCCTCGACGTCGGCCGCTATCCGACCACCGAAGAAGGCTTGAATGTGCTGGTGACCACCGCCCCTAGCGTGGGCGCCAAGTGGAACGGCCCTTACCTGAAGAAGGGCATCCCGCCCGATCCGTGGGGCCATCCGTACAAGTACAAGGGCCCGGAGGCCGGCGCTGAGTTCATCATCACCTCGGAAGGCCGCAACGGCCAGCCGGGCGGTGAGGGCGAAGACGCCGACATCACCTCGCGCTAAGCGGCGCCTACCCATGCAGTTCGACGTACGCACCCTGTCGGCCGATATGGTCATCTCGCACTTGGTGATCGATGGGCGCGATGAGGCCGATGCGCGCAGGCAGGTCGAAGCGCGCGGCTTGTTCGTTAGCGCTATCACGCCGGTGCAGGGCCGACTGGGCCTGCCGGGACGCGGCGGCAAGCGCCGCGCGCTCTCGCTGGTGCTGTTCAGTCAGGAGCTGCTGGCGCTGCTGACCGCAGGCCTGGGCATCGTCGAAGGGCTGGAAGCCTTGCTGGAAAAGGAAAACAATCCGGCCACGCGCGGCGTGCTGGAACGCTTGCTGGGCGGCCTGCGCGAAGGGCAGCGCTTTTCTGCCGTACTGGCCGAGCAGCCGGATTTGTTCCCGCCGCTGTACGTCGGCATTGTCAAAGCGGCCGAGGGTACCTCGGATCTACCGCGTTCATTGGCGCGCTTCATCGATTACCAGCAGCGCATCGACATCGTGCGCGCCAAGCTGGTGTCGGCGGCGATTTATCCTTGTATTTTGTTGCTGGTCGGCGGCGGCGTGAGCCTGTTCCTGATCGGCTATGTGGTGCCGCGCTTTGCCGAGGTCTATCAAGGCGCCGGCCGCAACCTGCCATGGCTGTCGCAGCAGATGCTGAACTGGGGCCAGTTCGCCGGCTCGCACACCACTCTGCTGTTGGCCGGCATTGCCGCCGTGCTGGCCGCACTGGGACTGGGCGTGCGCCGCCTGCTGGCCAATGGCGGCATGGCGCGCTTGCTGGGCAAGCTGCCCGGCATCGGTGAGCGCGTGCGCATTTACGAATTATCGCGGCTGTATCTGACGCTCGGCATGTTGAGCGAGGGCGGCATCACCATCGTGCACGCGATTGAGACGGTGCAGGGCATGGTGTCGAACGCCATGCGCCAGAACCTGCAAACTGCGCGCGCCGATATTGAAGCGGGCCTGCCGCTATCGACTGCCTTTGAAGCCAGTCAATTGACCACGCCGATTTCGCTGCGCATGCTGCGCGTGGGCGAGCGCACCGGCGACATGGGGCCGATGCTGACCCAGTCCGCTGCTTTTTACGACGGTGAGATCAGCCGCTGGATCGAACGTTTCACGCGTACTTTTGAACCGCTGCTGATGGCGGCCATCGGCCTGGTGGTCGGCGCTATCGTGGTGCTGCTGTATATGCCGATCTTTGATTTGGCTGGAGATATGTCATGATCGACACCGCGTTATTGGCGCGGGCCCGCCACTTGGCCCAGCAATCCAAGCGCACCCTGGTGGAGGAACTGGAAGCGCTGACCGGCGCCGAACCGCGCTTGCTGGTGCGTTCGCTGGCGCAGCCGTTCGGCATGGCGGTGCTGGAGACTGTCGATATGCTGGCCTACGAACCGGCGTGGGATCTGCTGCCGCTGTCGCAAGCGATGGCGCGCCACTGCGTGCTGCTGCGCACGCAGGACAACACGGTGGTGGGCGTGATTGCCGATCCGTTCGACCTCGATCTGCAAACGTGGCTCGGCACGCAGGCGCGCGCCACGCCGTCGGCGCCATTGGCCGCGCGCCTTGCGCTGCAGGCCGATATTCAAGCCTATCTGTCCAAACAGGAGGAATCGGCGCGCGCCACCGACTCGCTGCTGCCTGGCGCCAGCGAAGGACGGCGCGACGGCAAGACGGCGGCGGTGCTGTCGTTTGCCTCGGTGTCGGAAGGCGCAAGTCCGGCAGTGCGCTTGGTCAACTCAACGCTTTACGATGCGCTGAAAGCCGGCGCGTCCGACATTCACCTGGAAAGCACGGCTGGCGGCCTGGCGGTCAAGTACCGCGTGGACGGCGTGCTCGATCACGCCACTGCCGTCAACGGCATGGACGTGGCCGAGCAAATTATTTCGCGCATCAAGGTGCTGGCGGAGCTGGACATCGCCGAACGCCGCGTGCCGCAAGACGGCAGCTTCCGCGTGGAGGCCAATGGACGCGAGATCGATTTGCGCGTCTCCATCATGCCGAGCATCCACGGCGAAGATGCGGTGATCCGTATTCTCGACAAGCGCGCCATGATTGAGGCTTACGGTTCGCTGACCCTGGAAGCGCTGGGCTTCGATGCACCGTCGCTGGCCACGCTGCGCACTCTGGCGCAAGAAGCTTACGGCATGCTGCTGGTGACCGGGCCGACCGGTTCCGGCAAGACCACCACGCTGTACGCTGCACTGACCGAGATCCACAACGGCCGCGAAAAAATCATCACGATTGAGGATCCGGTCGAGTACCAGCTGCCGGGCATCCTGCAAATCCCGGTCAACGAGAAGAAGGGCCTGACGTTTGCCAAGGGCCTGCGCTCCATCCTGCGCCACGACCCGGACAAAATCATGGTCGGTGAAATCCGCGACCGCGAGACGGCGGAAATCGCCGTGCAGTCGGCGTTGACCGGCCACTTGGTGCTGACCACCGTGCACGCGAATAATGTGTTCGACGTGTTCGGCCGCTTCACCCACATGGGCATCGATCCGTATGCGTTTGTATCGGCGCTGAACGGCATCTGGGCGCAGCGTTTGATCCGCACCAACTGCCCGCACTGCGCCACCGAATACACGCCGGACGACCACGAACTGGCCAGTGTCGGCATGACGCGCGCCGATGTCTACGAGTATCGCTTCATGCAGGGCAAGGGCTGCGGCGATTGCCGCGGCACCGGCTACAAAGGCCGCCGTTCCATCGCGGAGATTCTGACCTTGAACGACGAAATCCGCGAACTGATTGTCGACAAGCGGCCGATCCGCCAGATCAAACAAGCGGCGCACGAAAATGGCACGCGCAGCCTGCGTCAGGCCGCGCTGGAACTGGTCAAGCGCGGCAGCACCACGCTGACTGAAATTAAACGGGTGACCTTGCATGCGTAGAGCGATCGGACAATTCTTGCGCATCGACGTCGCGCCGCATGCCGTGAGCGTGCAGCGCGTAGCTCGCTGGCGCTTCCCGGGCCGCGCCGCAACCGCGCCGGAAACGCTGGCCTCGCAGCAGATCGCGCCATCCGGCGACCATCCGGCAGACGCCATTGCCAACGCCTTGCGCGCCGTGCTGGGCGAGTTGAACGTGGAAGGCTGGCCAGTCAGCTTTGTACTGTCCGACGAGTTGACCCGCATGTGGCGCGTGACGCCGCCGGCTGGCGCAGCGCGCATGGCCGACCTGGAAGCGGCGGCCGCTCTGCGTTTTCAATCGCTGTACGGCGAGGTGCCTGCGGCGTGGCAAGTCTCGGCTGACTGGGATGCGGTGCAGCCGTTCTTCGCCGCCGCCGTGCCGCGTGCCTTGCTGGCCGCGCTGCGCGTGGTGGCGCAGGACTGCAAGCTGTCCACCGTCGCTATCGAGCCGCGCTTTGTCAGCGCATGGAACACGAGTCGCCATGGCCTCAAGCAGGGCGCATGGTTTGGCCTCGTGCACGAGCAGTTGTTGACGTTGGCCGCCACTGAAACCGATGGCAAAGGCTTGCGTGCCGTACGCGCGTTGCCGATTCCACAAGGCGCAGATCAAGACTGGCTGACGCAAACCCTGCAACGCGAAGCGCTGCTGCTGGATATGGAGGCGCCGTCGCTGCTGCAAGTGCATGGCAACGCGCCTGCCGCGTGGATCAAACCGGCGACTAGCTCGGCTCAGATTCCATGCAGCGTGTTGAACGGAGGCGCGGCATGAAAAGCATGAAGATCGATTTCGCACCGCGCAGCGCGCGCCGCACTTTGTTCCATGTCCATCCCGCCGTGCTGGCGCTGGCCGGCGTGGGCGTGCTGCTGTGCGCCGGTGCGGCGCTTGGCGGCTGGCACCTGGTTGAGCAGCAGCGTGAACGCGCGCATCAAGTGGAGCATTTGCGGGAACGCGTTGCCGCGCTGTCGAAGCGTCCCGCAGCGGAAGTGGCGCGTGTTGTCATTC
This sequence comes from Duganella rivi, assembly GCF_009857435.1. Classification (GTDB taxonomy): domain Bacteria; phylum Pseudomonadota; class Gammaproteobacteria; order Burkholderiales; family Burkholderiaceae_D; genus Rugamonas; species Rugamonas rivi. The sequence continues at coordinate 62,747 of NZ_WWCK01000001.1, read as the reverse complement.
CTGAAGCGCAGGCCAGCTTCGTCAACGGCGCGGTGATGCAACTGAATCTGCCGTGGCGCGAGCTGCAGGACGCGGTGCTGGCCGCCACGCCGCGCACGGTGGCGCTAGTGGCAATGGAACCCGATCCACGCAAGCGCATCCTCAAGATTACCGCTGAAACCAAGACCAGCGACGATATGGTGGACTATGTGGCAGCGCTGAAAGAGCAGGAGAGTTTCAGCGGCGTGATTCTGATTCGCCATGAAATCAACGACGCCGACCCTAACCGGCCATTGCGATTCCAATTGGAGGCCACATGGCAGCCGCGCTGAATCAAGTGAATGTGGCGGCGCTGCTGCTGCGCGCGCGCATTGCCGTGCTGCGTCTTGGTATTCCGGCGTGCGTGGCGATTGCCTTGTGCATCGCCGGCGTGGCAGCGTGGGCATGGCTGCTGCCGCAGCGCGCCGCGCAAGCACGCGTGATGGCGCAGCCATTGCCCGCGCCGTCCGCGCTGGTAACGCCGCCGCCACCGCCGTCGGCCAATCAAAACCTCGCTGCGTTCTACGATACGCTGGGCGAGAAGCGCTACGCCGAGCAGCAAGTGAAAGTGCTGTTCGACCTTGCCGCCAAGTCCAGCCTGGTGCTGAATCAAGGCGAGTACAAGGCGGGCTACGACAAGGCGAGCCGCGTCAGCACTTACCAAATCATCTTGCCGGTGAAAGGGCCGTATCAATCGATCTGGCAGTTCGCCATGCAGGGCTTGCGCGCCATGCCGTATGCCTCGCTCGATGAAGTGGGCTTCCGCCGCGACACCATTGCCGACCCCACGGTGGAAGCGCGCTTGCGCTTTACCTTGTACCTGAAGGATGCCGAGCCATGAAGCCCTATCAGATAGTGATGGTGCTGGCGCTGGTGGGCGCCGCAGGGCTGGTGCTGTTTGGCGATAACTCGCCTTCCGGCAGCATTGCCGAACCGGTGGCGCGCACCAACACGCCGGCGCAAGCGCCTGCACCACGCACCGCCGGCAGCGACAAGCCGCAGCAAGCCGACGCCGTGATCCTGCCGCTGATCCCGCGCGCGCAGCTGGTGGGCGAAGCTGGCGACGCTACCTTCGCCTCGGGCGAGGGCGTGTTCGCAGGCCAGAACTGGAATCCGCCGCCGCCACCTCCGCCGCCGCCATCGAACACGCCGCCGCCGGCGCCGGTGGCGCCGCCAATGCCGTTCACCTACATCGGCAAGGCGCTGGCGGACGGCGCGTGGGAAGTGTTCCTCGCGCGCGGCGACAAGACCTACTCGGTGCGCAATCAAACCGTGATCGATGGCGTCTACCGCGTCGAGAAGATTGCGCCGCCGCTGATGTCCTTGACCTATATGCCTTTGAATCAGCAACAACAGATGAATATTGGAGCACTTGAGTGATGGCTAGCCTTCTTATGACCATAGGCCGCTGCGCTGCGCTGGCCATCCTGCTGAGCGGCTGCGCCGCGCAAATGGCCTACCGCGACGGCAATGACCTGATCTCGAAAAATCAGATCGAAGCGGGTCTCGCTAAATACCAGGAGGCAGTGCAGGCCGATCCGACCAACGCGCAATACCGCAGCGCTTATCTGAGTGCGCGCGATCGCGCCGTCCAGCGCTTGCTGGAAGCTGCCGAGCGTGACCAATCCGAGGGCCGCGCCGCGCAGGCAGAGCAGGGCTACCGCCGCGTGCTGGGTCTTGACGCGCGCAACGAGCGCGCCGTCGCCGGCCTGCGTTCGCTGGATCGCGACAGCCGCCAGGCCAGGTTGATGGAAGCCGCCACCCAGCACCTCAACAAAGGCGAGTATGAACTGGCCAAGCAAAAGCTCAACGCCATCCTGACCGAATCGCCGGACAGCGACAAGGCGCGCGCCATGCTGCGCGAAGTCGCCGACAAGAGTGCGCCGCCGGCAGTGGAGTCGGGCCTGTCGAAATCCTACAAGCAGCCGATTACCATCGAGTTCCGCGATGCGCCGCTGAAGCAGGTGTTTGAAGTGATCTCGCGCCGCTCGGGCTTGAACTTCGTGTTCGACAAGGATGTGAAGACCGATCAGAAGACCACTGTGCTGCTGAAGAACAGCACCGTCGAATCGGCCATCTACTTCCTGCTGCTGACCAATCAGCTGGAGCAGCAAGTCATGGACGCCAATACCATCCTGATCTATCCCAACGTGGCGGTAAAGCTCAAGGAATACCAAGAGATGACGGTGAAGACCTTCTTCCTTGCTAATGCCGAGGCCAAGCTGGTGGCCAATACGCTCAAGACGATTCTCAAGTCGCGCGACGTGGTGGTGGATGAAAAGCTCAACCTGATCATCGTGCGCGACACGCCGGAAGCCATTCGCCTGGCCGAGCGCTTGATTTCATTGCAGGATGCGCCGGAAGCGGAAGTGATGCTGGAAGTGGAAATCCTTGAAGTGAAGCGTTCGCGCCTGATGGATCTTGGCGTAGTGTGGCCGACTACCCTGGGCTTCGCGCCGCTGTCCACTTCGGGCGGCACCGGCATCACCGTGCGCGATTTGAATAATCTGAACCAGCGCACCATCGGTGTCACCGGCGTGAACCTGTCGGTCACCGCCAACAAGAACGACGCTGACTCCAACCTGCTGGCCAATCCGCGCATCCGCGTGCGCAACAAGGAGAAAGCCAAGATCGTCATCGGCGACAAGCTGCCGGTGATTACCTCCACCGTATCCTCCGGCGTGGGCGGCTTCGCCAGCGACTCGGTGACTTACGTGGACGTCGGCCTGACGCTGAACGCCGAGCCGACCATCTACCTGAATAACGAGGTGGCGATCCGCATGCAGCTGGAGGTCAGCAATCTGGTGAACGCCATCACCACCAAGAACGGCACCATGGCCTATCAACTTGGCACTCGCCAGGCGTCGACCATGTTGCAATTGAAGGACGGCGAGAACCAGGTACTGGCGGGCTTGATCAACAACGAGGAGCGCAATTCGTCGGATAAGGTGCCGGGCTTTAGCGAGCTGCCGCTCGTGAGCCGCTTGTTCGGCAAGCAGCGCGACGATAATCAGAAGACCGAGATTGTGCTGTCGATTACGCCGCACTTGATCCGCAACGTGCAGCGTCCAGAAGCCTCGGCTTCCGAATTCTCTGCCGGCACCGAGGCGAGCTTCCGCCGCCGCCCGGACTTGACGCCGCGCGCCACCGTGCCGCTGCCGGCATCGCCGGCCCGGCAGGCGCCGGCGCCTGCGCCCGCAGCCACCGGTGCGGCAGCGCCTGCGCCATCGCCGGTGCAAGCAACTCCGCTATCGCAATCACAGCCTGCACCGCTGCCGCCGTCGCAAGGCGCGCAACCGCAGGCGGTGCAAGCGCCTGCGGCCGAGCCGTCGCCGGCGCCTGAAGCCGCACCGCCGGTGCAGCAGTAAGCGGAGCAGGGCAATGAAGCGCGCGCGCGGGTTCACTTTGATCGAGCTGCTGGTGACGCTGGCCATCCTCGGCCTGCTCAGCGCCTTGGTGATCCCGACTGCGCAAGTGGTGGTGCAGCGCCGCCAGGAGCAGGACTTGCGCGAGTCGCTGCGCGAGATTCGCCACGCGCTGGACGCTTACAAGCTCGCTTACGACCAAGGCCGCATTGCCAAGTCGCTGGCCGGCAGCGGCTACCCGAAAACACTGGAAGCACTGGTCGAAGGCACGCCGGATCTGCAAAACCCCAAGCAAGCCAAGATCTTTTTCCTGCGCCGCATTCCGCGCGACCCGTTCAATGCCGACGCCATGCTGAGCGACGCGCAAACCTGGGGCAAGCGCAGTTATGCCAGCGAGGCTGATTCGCCAAGAGAGGGCGAGGACGTCTACGACGTCTACAGCCTCAGTGAAAAGCCCGGCCTGAACGGCGTACCGTACAAGAAGTGGTGACCATGAAGCGCAAAGGATTCACGCTGATCGAATTGCTGGTGGTGCTGGGAATTGTGGCCTTGATGCTGACGCTCGCCATTCCACGCTACTTCCCCAGCATCGACAAATCGAAGGAAGTGGTGCTGGCCGACAACCTGCGCAATGTGCGCCAGGTGCTGGATCAATATTACGGCGACACCGGCCGCTACCCGGATTCGCTGGAGCAATTGGTAGAAAAACATTATTTGCGCGCGCTGCCGTACGACCCGATTGCCGAGAGCGACGCAGCATGGACGATCGTGCCGCCGGAGGACAACACCAAGGGCAGCGTCTACAACATCCGCAGCAGCGCCGCCGGCAACGACCGCAGCGGCAAGCCATACGCCGATTGGTAATATGGCCGAAGAAACAACATTGCGCCGCTTGCCGCGCCGCGTCAAGGCTGCGCGCGGATTCACCTATTTGAGCTTGATAATCGTGGTGGCAATCGTTGCCATGGTCACCGCCTCGGCCATAAAACTAGGTTCAGTGTTGCAGCGCAGCAGGGCAGAGCAAGAGCTGCTCGATATCGGCGCGGCCTTTAGCGACGCCCTCAAAAGCTACGCCGACGCCACGCCGCAAGGAATGCCGACGCAGCCGCCGTCGCTCAAAGATCTGCTCAAAGATCCCCGTTTCCCTGGCATGCGCCGCCATTTGCGCAAGATTTTTGTCGATCCGATGACCGGCAAGGCCGAATGGGGCATTGTTTATTTAGGCGACAAAATGGGCGTGCTGGCCGTCTACAGTTTGTCGGATGCACGACCTGTGAAAATAGGTAACTTTCCCGCACGATATTCTGGATTTGCAGGCAAAAGTCGTATTTCTGAGTGGAAATTCGCTATCGCCACCGAAGCCCCGCGCACGATTGAAAATAGCGAAAATCAAGCACAAGTTGCCCAAAGTGTACCTGCGTTACAACAAAACAACGCCCAAACACCACAAATTTCAGCTGCACCAAATTCGACCGTGGCAGTCACAGCGGACGAGGCTGAAAAAAGCACGCTGCCAGCCCCTGATGAGCCCGTTTCTCACTCTGAGCAGGCCCCTGCGACAGAGCCGGAAAAGCCGCCAGCCGAACCGGTTTTAGAGTAAAAAAAATACCAACTTTCTCACCAAAAGCTACTTCCCGGTAGCCCGAAATGGTGCACCGCAGATAGTTTTATTTTGCGATGCGAAAGCAGTTGTTTAAAAGAAATTAAAAATAGAAAATTTACAATCGTAATTAATGTGTTTATGTTATGATTCATCTCAGCAGTACTCCTATTAACCCACCAAGTGGTTGACGCAAAGCAGCCACAATTCGTTGATTAAGGAAAATCACATGAAATTGAAATCTATCGTTGCCGGTGCAGTACTGGCCGCTGCTTCGTTTGGCGCCATGGCGGATGACCAGTCGATCGCCCTGAACACCACCAACCTGATCACCTTCGACAGCGTAGGCACCACGCTGGCCGACGGCGATGACGTCCTGTCCTTCACCGGCCTGGGCGCTGGCGTTTACAACATCTACATCACCCTGAGCTCGCAGAACGTGAAGTGGGGTAGCTCGGTTCTGAGCGGTGGTTCGAGCAGCGTAGTCGGCACCATCTCGGGCGGCAAGCTGCAGTTCCTGGACTTCGACTACACCGGTTCCGGCCCATTCTCGCTGAGCCTGGTTGGCATCAAAACCCCTGGCTACACCGGCACCAAGTTCGGCTACTCGGGCGAAATCAGCGTGAGCGCTGTTCCAGAACCAGCAACCTACGGCATGCTGCTGGGTGGCCTGGCACTGGTTGGTGCTGTTGCTCGCCGCAAAGCCAAAAAAGCAGCTTAATTTCTGCTAGCGTAAAAAAACCCGCTTTTGAGCGGGTTTTTTTTCGTCCGGCGTTTTGTGGGCTTAGCGGGCGATGCGCTTGAAGTCGCGCAGGCGGAAGCCCATCGCCAGCAGCGCGCCAAAGTAGACCGCGCCGCACAGGCCGACCAGCAGCAGCAGGGCGCCCAGGCGCAGGAAGGCATGGTGCTGCAAGCCGATCCAATCGATTTGCTGCGAGCCGAACCATGCAGCCGCGCCCATCAGGCCGCAGCCGATCACCAGCTTGACGCAGAACAGCGGCCAGCCCGGCAGCGGGCGGTAGATATTGCGCTTGCGCAGGCCGGTGTACAAGAAAGCCGCGTTCAGGCAGGCGCCGAGGCCGATCGACAAGGCCAGGCCGGACACCCGCAAATAAGGCACGAACAACAGGTTCATCAGCTGGGTAGCGATCAGCACCACGATGGCAATGCGTACTGGAGTGCGGATGTCTTGCTGCGCGTAGAAGGCCGGCGCCAGCGTCTTCACCAGGATAATGCCAAGCAGGCCGGCACAGTAGGCAATCAGCGGGCGCGCCGATTGCGCCGCCGCCTCGTCGGTGAAGGCGCCGTAGTGGAACAGGGTGGCGATCATCGGCTCGGCCAGCACCGCCAAGCCCACCGCCGCCGGCAGCGCCAGCAGGAAGGTCAGGCGCAGGCCCCAGTCCAGCAAGTCCGAGTATTCCTGGGTGTCGTCGTCGGCCTTGGCCTTGGACAGGCTGGGCAGCAAGATGGTGCCCAGCGCCACGCCCAGCAGGGCTGTGGGGAATTCCATCAGGCGGTCGGCGTAGGACAGCCACGAGATGCTGCCGGTCTCCAGCCGCGAGGCGATGCTGGTGTTGATCATCAAGCTGATCTGCGCGGCCGAGACGGCAAACACGGCTGGCCCCATCTTCTTCAGCACGCGGCGCACGCCGGGGTCGCCCAGTCCTGCTGCCGGATTCCACGACAGCGTCGGCAGCATGCCGATTTTCACCAGCGCCGGCACCTGGATCGCCACTTGCAGCACGCCGCCCACGAACACGGCAATCGCCATGGCGTAGATCGGCTGGGCCAGGTGCTGTTGCAGGAACAGCGAAGCCAGAATCGACGAAATATTCAGCAGCACCGGCGTAAAGGCCGGGATTTTGAACTCGCGCCAGGTGTTGAGCACGCCGCCCGCCATGGCCACGAAGGCCATGAAGCTAATATATGGGAACATCAGGCGCGTCATCCAGACCGCCGCGTCGAACTCCTTGAGGCCGCTGGCAATCAGGTAAATAAACAGCGGCGAGGCTATAATGCCGATCACCGTGACGATCAAGGTGGCCCACACCAGTGTGTTGGCGACGTGGTCGACCAGCTTTTTGCTGGCTTCCTGTCCCTGCTGGTTCTTGTACTCGGCCAGGATCGGCACGAAGGCTTGCGAGAACGCGCCCTCGGCAAATAAACGCCGCAATAGATTAGGGATGCGGAACGCGACCGTGTAAGCGTCGGTCATGGCGCCGGCGCCAAAGGCGCGGGCGATCAAGGTTTCACGCAGGAGGCCGGTGATCCGGGACAGCATGGTCATGCTGGAGATGGCGGTAAGTGTCTTAAGCAAGTTCATGGGACGTGATTATAGTTGCTCCTGCCAATAAATATCGCTATAATCACAGGCTGTACAAAATTCTGTTGCGCAGACATTAATGTTTGGCAGGCAGTAGTTTGACTCACACGGTTCGCTCTTATGGCAACCTAGGACGCACCTGTTTGCCAAACATTAACGTTTGCAAACGCATCATTTACCTGTTTAGGAAATTTCATGGCAAATACCGCACAAGCGCGTAAACGCGCTCGTCAAGCAGTTAAGCAAAACGCTCACAACTCGGCTCAGCGTTCGACCCTGCGTACCGCTATCAAAGCTGTGCGTAAAGCGATCCAAGCTGGCGACAAAGCTGCTGCGACGACCATCTTCCAAGCTTCGGTGTCGACTATCGACAGCATCGCTGACAAGAAAATCATCCACAAAAACAAGGCAGCTCGCCACAAGAGCCGTCTGGCCGCTGCTTTGAAAGCACTGGCAGCTTAATTTTCCTTTTCAGGAAGACCAAGCGAAAAGCCGCGCTGGCATTGCCAGTGCGGCTTTTGTCGTTTGTGCGTTTGGTTTAGCCCGGGCGCAGGTGCTGAAGCAGCGCGTGCAGCGGTTGCGGCGACAGGCCTTGCAGCTCGGCCGAGCGGCGGTCGATCTCGTTGGCGAGGTCGAGTTGCAGCCACTCGATTTCATCGAGCATGGTGCGCAGTTCCAACAAGATGGCGGGATCGTCCTGGGCGATGAACAGCATGCTCTCGCTGCGGTCGGGATCGAAGCCCGCTTGCAGCACCAGCTGGCGGATGGTGTTCATGCGCTCGAACAGGAAGGCCAGCGGCGAGCGTTCCGGCTCGGCCGGCGCGACCATGTGCTCGAACACGCTGCGCTGGGCGAACCAGGCGCGCAGCACGTCGGACAGGTGGGCCAGCTTGGTGGCGGCGTCCAGCTGCTCTTGCGGCATCGGCAGGGCGTCTTCCGGGGTGGCGTGGATCAGGTCGCGCAGCGCGTCGGCGGCGGCGCGGTCGAAACGGTTCTGGTGCAGGCGCGCCAGCATGTCCAGGCGCGGCAAATCGAAGCGGCGAATCACGGTTTCGGCCACGTCGGCCACCGCCAGCAATTTGGCTAGCGGCGTGATCTTGTCGGCGCGCAGGCCGTGCGGATAGCCGCTGCCGTCCATCCTCTCGTGGTGCTGCAAGACCGCCTGCCGCGCCGCCGGCGGGAAGTCCTTGATCGCGTTCAGCACCATGTGGCTGGCGAGCGGGTGCACGTGCACGTAGCGGCGCTCGTCGGGCGTGATGGCATGGCCGCTGTCGAGCAGCATGGGGTCGGTGTGCATCTCGCCGAGGTCGTGGCATAGCGCGGCCAGCAGCAGCACCTGGCGCTCGGGCGGCGGCAGCTTGAGGCGCTGCGCCAGCGCATAGGCGATGATGGCGGTACGCAGGGTGTGCTGGAACATCTCCTGGCGCTGGTCGCGCAGCACGGTCAGCCGCATCAGCAGTGGCGGCGGCAGCTTGAGCGCGGCCAGGCCGTGCTTGACCGCCAGCGGATCGCCGCTGCGGTTGGCGAGGCGGGCGTAAATGGGATCGTGTTCCAGGATTTTGCCGGCCTCGATCGACAGGCTGGCGGCGTCGATGGCGCGCTCGCTGATCAGCATATTGTCGAGCGGCTCGTGGAGTTTGTGGCGGGCAAGGCGCTGGAATTGTTCTTCGCCCAGTTCGGTGCCCTTGGACACCAGCTTTATGCCGTTGTCGCAGTAGATGTCCTCGTGCGCGGTCACGGTCTGCCGCCGGGCCAGCGCGGCCACGGCTTGCAGGTAGTAGGGGGACTCGGTGTAGTCGGCGCTCGGTTCAGCAGGCATGGCATCCTCCAGGCGCGGCGGCGCCTAGCTGCCTAATAATAGAGCAAGTAATCGGGCAAGTGTTGTCGAGCTGCTAGCGGCTGAGGTCTTTGGGCGACACTTCCATCCACTCACCCGGCATCAGCGGGTGGCTTGCCAGGGAGATGTTGCCGATGGCGCTGCGCACCAGCCGCAGCGTCGGCAGGCCGACTGCCGCCGTCATGCGCCGCACCTGGCGGTTCTTGCCTTCTTGCAGCGTGATCGCCAGCCAGCTGGTGGGCTGGCCGGCGCGCTGGCGGATCGGCGGATTGCGCGGCCACAGCCACTCGGGCTCGGCAATGTGCACCGCGTGGCAAGGCTTGGTGACGAAATCGCCGAGGTCGATTGGGGCTTGCAGCCTGGTCATGGCGGCGGCGTCCGGCACGCCGTCCACTTGCACCAGGTAGGTCTTGCCGGCCTTGTGGTCGGGGTGGGCAATGGCGTGCTGCAGCTTGCCGTCGTCGGTCAGCAGCATCAGGCCTTCGCTGTCGTAGTCGAGCCGGCCGGCTGGATAGATGTTGGGGATCTTCAGGTGATCGGCCAGCGTGGCCTTGTCGTCTTGCGCCGAGAACTGGCACAGCACTTGAAACGGTTTATTGAATAAAATCAGGGGCATTATAGAAAGCGGAAATTGGTGTAGGCTTGAAAGTCATGGCGCCTCACTACATACTCGTGCATAATGTGAAACAACCGTCTTATATCTTATAGAAGACTTGGACTATCCCCTTCGGAGAATCATCAGATGTATCAACATATCAACGTACCGGCGGACGGCCAGAAAATCACCGTCAACGCGGATTTTTCCCTGAATGTACCAGATAACCCGATCATTCCCTATATCGAAGGTGATGGCACCGGTCTCGACATCACCCCGGTGATGCTGAAAGTGGTGGATGCCGCAGTGGCAAAGTCTTACGGTGGCAAGCGTCAAATCCGCTGGATGGAAATTTTTGCCGGCGAAAAATCGACCCGCGTGTACGGCCCGGACGTGTGGCTGCCGGAAGAAACGCTGGCGGCGGTCAAGGACTACGTGGTCTCGATCAAGGGCCCGCTGACCACGCCGGTCGGCGGCGGCATCCGCTCGCTCAACGTGGCGCTGCGCCAGCAACTCGATCTGTACGTTTGCTTGCGCCCGGTGCGCTACTTTAGCGGCGTGCCGTCGCCGCTGAAGGAGCCGGAAAAAACCAATATGGTGATCTTCCGCGAAAACTCGGAAGACATCTACGCCGGCATCGAATACACCCAAGGCAGCGAAGGCGCGAAAAAGCTGATCGATTTCCTGGTCAACGAACTGGGCGCCAACAAGATCCGCTTCCCTGAAACCTCGGCCATCGGCATCAAGCCGGTGTCGGTGGAAGGCACCGAGCGCCTGATGCGCAAGGCCATCCAGTACGCGATCGACAACGACAAGCCATCGGTGACCATTGTCCACAAGGGCAACATCATGAAGTACACCGAGGGCGGCTTCCGTGACTGGGCCTACGCGCTGGCGCAAAAAGAATTCGGCGCCGAGCTGATTGACGGCGGCCCATGGTGCAAGTTCAAGAATCCAAAGACCGGCCGCGACATCACCATCAAGGATTCGATTGCCGACGCGTTCCTCCAGCAGATCCTGCTGCGCCCCATGGAGTACAGCGTGATCGCCACCTTGAACCTGAACGGCGACTACGTGTCGGACGCGCTGGCGGCGCAAGTGGGCGGTATCGGCATCGCGCCGGGCGCCAACCTGTCGGACTCGGTGGCCATGTTTGAAGCGACCCACGGCACCGCGCCGAAGTACGCCGGCAAAAACTACGTCAACCCAGGCTCGATGATTCTGTCGGCCGAGATGATGCTGCGCCACATGGGCTGGACGGAAGCCGCCGACCTGATCATCAAGTCGATGGAAAAAGCCATCAACTCCAAGCAAGTGACCTACGACTTCGCGCGCCTGATGGAAGGCGCCAACCAGGTGTCGTGCTCGGGCTTCGGCGACGTGATGATCGAGCAGATGTAAAACCGGCTTTAGCCCTCTCTCAAAAGACCCACCGGAGCGATCCGGTGGGTTTTTTTATGCCTGGACGGTCGAAATATTTTGCGACGCACCATAATTATCTATATACTAAATATATTGCAAATATGTCATGTAAATAAAGTCATTTCCTGATCGGAGCTCCCATGTTTAGTCTAGAGCAGCAGTCTGTCCTTGCATCGCATCGTCCGACGGGTTTTGACTACCTGCGCATTATCTTGTCGGTAGCCATCATCGCGTGGCACTCCGTGATGGTTTGTTATGGCGCTGCAGCAGAACGGCCGTTCTATACCGGCCCGCTGCGCCCGCTCATCGAATTCCTGGTGCCGAGCTTCTTTGCCCTGAGCGGTTTCCTGGTCGCCGGCAGCCTGGTGCGTACTGAGCATTTGCCGACTTTCCTTACCTTGCGCGTGCTGCGCATCTTTCCCGCGCTGTGCTGCGAGGTGGTGATCTCGGCCTTGCTGATTGGGGTGCTGCTGACCTCGCTGCCGCTGTCGGAGTACTTTACCCATCCCACCTTCGCCCGCTATTTCCTGAATATCCTGGGCGAGATTCAGTACTACCTGCCGGGCGTGTTTGAGCAAAACAACTCGAAGGTGGTCAACGTACAGCTATGGACGATTCCTTACGAGCTGAAGTGCTACATCGGCATCTCGGTGGTGTTCCTGCTGTCGCTGCATCGCCGGCCGATGGCTTTCCTTTGCCTGCTGATTGCGGCAACCCTGGTTTTCACGGTAATGAACTTCACCTACTGGGAAATGCACTACGCGGGCCGGCCTAGCGGCCGCTCGGTAGTGTGGGCCTTCTTCTGGGGCGTGGCGATTTATCTGCTGCGCGAAAAAATCCCGCACAGTTTCTCGCTGTTCTGCGGCGCCGTGGCCGCCACCTGGCTGCTGTTGCAGCGGCCGGAGACCGATTTCCTGGCGGCGCCTACAGTGGCGTATGTGACCGTCTACATCGGCTTGCTCAATGTGCGCCGCACGCCGGTGCTGTGGGCTGGCGACATTTCGTATGGCATCTATCTGTACGGCTTCGCCATCCAGCAAGCGACTTACCAGTTGCTGCCGGAATTCCGGGCGTGGCATGAGAATTTCCTGATCTCGCTGGCAGTCGCTTCTGTGTTTGGCTATTTGTCGTGGAAGGGCGTTGAGTTGCCGGTGCTGAACCAGAAGAAGGTCGTCATCGCAGCCGTGAAAGCGTGGACGGATCAGTGCGTGGTGATCGTGCGCCGCTATGTCCGTCCATCTGCCTAGTTACTCGAACACCTCGGCATCGGCCAGCAGCACGCCTGCCTGGTCTTTCGCCGAGAGCATGACGTCGAGTTCCGGCGGCCATGCGTGGGCCACGGCTGGATCGTTCCACAGGATCGAGCGCTCGTACTCGGGCGCCCAGTAGTCGGTGGTTTTGTAGAGAAACTCGGCGGTCTCGGAGATCACGACGAAGCCATGCGCGAAGCCGGGCGGAATCCACAGCTGGCGCTTGTTCTCGGCCGACAGCTCAATGCTGTACGACTGGCCGAAGGTGGCCGAGCTCTTGCGGATATCGAGCACCACATCGAGCACCGTGCCCGCGGTGGCGCGCACCAGCTTGCCTTGCGCGTGCTGGATTTGGTAGTGCATGCCGCGCAGTACGCCTTTCTTCGAGCGCGAGTGATTGTCTTGCACGAACTCGGCAGTGACGCCGGTCAGCTCGGCAAAGCGCTTGGCGTTGAAGCTCTCAAAGAAGAAACCGCGGTCGTCGCCGAACACGCGCGGTTCCAGTACCAGCAAGCCTTCCAGTGGCGTTTTAATGACGTTCATCGTGGGATCACCTTATCTTCCAGGATTTGCAGCAGATATTGACCGTACTGGTTTTTCTTCAGCGGCTCGGCCAGCTTGCGCAGCTGGTCGCCGTTGATGTAACCCTTGCGGTAGGCGATCTCTTCCGGGCATGCCACTTTCAAGCCCTGGCGCTTCTCGATGGTGGCGATGAATTGGCCGGCTTCCAGCAGCGACTCGTGGGTGCCGGTGTCCAGCCACGCCATGCCGCGGCCCATCACTTCTACGTTCAATTGCTGCTTTTCGAGGTAGGCCTTGTTGACGTCGGTGATTTCCAGTTCGCCGCGCGCCGATGGTTTGATGCTGGCCGCGATATCGCACACTTGGCTATCGTAGAAATACAGGCCGGTGACGGCGTAGTTGGACTTTGGCTGCTGCGGCTTTTCTTCAATCGATACGGCAGTGCGGTTCGCATCGAACTCGACCACGCCGTAACGCTCAGGATCTTGCACGTGGTAGGCGAACACGGTGGCGCCCGAGGTTTGCTCGGTGGCGTGGCGGAGCAGGGCGTCCAGATCGTTACCGTAGTAGATGTTGTCGCCCAAAATCAGCGCCGACGGCGAATCGCCCACAAACTCTTTGCCGATGATGAAGGCTTGCGCCAGGCCGTCCGGCGAAGGCTGCACCGCGTAGCTGATGCTGATGCCCCACTGGCTGCCGTCGCCCAGCAAATCCTTGAAGCGCGGCGTGTCTTGCGGCGTGGAGATAATCAGGATCTCGCGCATGCCGGCCAGCATCAGCGTGGTCAGCGGATGATAGATCATCGGCTTGTCGTAAATCGGTAATAGCTGCTTGGAGACGCTCATCGTCACCGGGTACAGGCGGGTGCCGGAGCCGCCCGCCAGAATGATGCCTTTGCGCTTGTTGCTCATTACTGCCCCTCGCGATTGAAGTAATTGGTTTCCACCCACTTGGCGTAGCTGCCCGATTGCACGTCGGCTACCCAAGCCTGATTGTCCAGGTACCACTGCACGGTCTTGGCGATGCCGGTCTGGAAGGTCTCGGCCGGTTTCCAGCCCAGTTCGCGTTCCAGCTTGCGCGCGTCGATGGCGTAGCGGCGGTCGTGGCCCGGACGGTCTTTGACGAAGGTGATTTGATCGCGGTAGCTGCCGGCAGCTTTAGGCTTGAGCTTGTCCAGCATGTCGCACAGGGTGTGCACCACGTCGAGGTTGGCCATTTCGTTCCAGCCGCCGACGTTGTAGGTTTCGCCGAGGCGGCCGGCTTCCAGCACGCGGCGGATGGCGGCGCAGTGGTCGCTGACATACAGCCAGTCACGCACTTGCTGGCCGTCGCCGTAGATCGGCAGCGGCTTGCCCGCTTGCGCGTTGGCGATGATCAGCGGGATCAGCTTTTCCGGGAAGTGATACGGGCCGTAGTTATTCGAGCAGTTGGTCGTCAGCACCGGCAAGCCATAGGTGTGGAAGTACGAGCGTACCAGGTGATCGGATGCTGCTTTGGAGGCCGAATACGGGCTGTTTGGCGCAAACGCAGTGGTTTCGCTGAACGGCGCATCATCCGGGCCCAGCGTGCCGTACACTTCGTCGGTGGACACGTGCAGGAAGCGGAAGGCCGACTTCTCGTCTTCCGGCAGCGCAGACCAATAGGCGCGCGCCGCTTCCAGCAGGCTGAAAGTGCCGTTGATGTTGGTGTTGATGAATTCGCCCGGGCCGAGGATGGAACGGTCGACGTGGCTTTCCGCTGCAAAGTGCACCACCGCGCGCGGCTTGTGCTGCTGGAACAGGGCCAGCACCTGCGCCTGATCGCAAATGTCGCCGCGCACGAAGGTGTGGCGCGCGTCCTGCTTGAGTGTCGCCAAGTTGTTGAGGTTGCCCGCGTAAGTCAGCTTGTCGTAATTGAGTACTGGCTCGTCTGACTGTGCCAGCCAGTCAAGCACGAAGTTAGAACCGATGAAGCCGGCGCCGCCTGTCACAAAAATCATTTGTCGTTCCCACACAAAAAGTTGAATTAGTTATAAGGATGATTTTACGTCAAACCAATCTTGCACTGCACAAAAAGTTGTGCAGTGCGGGGGAGGCAAAATTGCAACAGACTGTGGCAGGTAGGGGCGAAAAAAAACCCCGCGTCGCGGGGTTTTTTCACATCAGGGCTTGGTAATTAAGCCGACTGGATGTTGGAAGCTTGCTTGCCTTTAGGGCCTTGCGTGACTTCGAACTGAACTTTTTGACCTTCTTTCAGGGTCTTAAAACCGTTCATGTTGATTGCGGAGAAGTGAGCGAACAAATCTTCGCCGCCGTCATCTGGAGTGATGAAGCCAAAACCTTTGGAATCATTGAACCACTTAACAGTACCAGTTGCCATAAAAAGAACTTTCTAAATTAAAACCTATCACACGAGCCATAAAAGCAAGAAGCTTCTTGCCCCTCTCCTCACGCCCACTTCTTATCACCTTGTACATTTCTGCACGCAGCCGATAACGCATTGTTAGCGCACCAAATTTGAAAGTCAAGCAGATTTGTGGGCATTTTGCTACTTTTAAGACGAATGACGAAAAAGCAACTCTTGATTTCGGGGAAAGGGGCGCCATCTGCGCCAAGTTGAGAAAGCGCGTAAGATGGAAAACAATTGGATATGTGCAGCGAAATGCACATTGCATCAACCACGAAAGCATTAGAATATAAGCGTATGGCAACCAAGCAAGATACCGAAACCCTCTTGGAGCGGCAAACGCTGAAGCCGCCACCGTTGTACCAGGTGGCGTTGCTGAATGACGACTACACCCCAATGGAATTTGTGGTCGCAATCATTCAAGAGTATTTCAACAAAGACCGAGAGACCGCCACGCAAATCATGCTCAGTGTGCACCGCTACGGCAAGGGGGTATGCGGCGTGTTCTCTAAAGATATAGCCTGTACCAAAGTGGAGTTCGTTTTAACGCATGCGCGCAAGGCAGGGCATCCCCTGCAGTGCGTGATGGAGGAAGTATGATTGCGCAGGAATTGGAAGTAAGTTTGCACATGGCGTTTGTCGAAGCCCGACAGGCACGGCACGAATTCATCACGGTAGAGCACCTGCTGCTGGCCTTGCTGGACAACCCTTCGGCCGCCGAAGTGTTGCGCGCATGCGCCGTCAACATTGAAGATCTGCGCAAAACCCTGACCAACTTTATTGGTGATAACACCCCGACCGTGCCTGGCACGGGCGAGGTCGATACCCAGCCGACGCTCGGTTTCCAGCGCGTGATTCAGCGCGCCATCATGCACGTCCAGTCGGCCTCGAACGGCAAGAAGGAAGTGACCGGCGCCAACGTGCTGGTGGCCATCTTCGGCGAGAAAGATTCGCACGCGGTGTACTACCTGCACCAGCAGGGCGTGACCCGTCTCGACGTGGTCAACTTTATCTCGCACGGCGTGCGTAAAGATCAGCAATCGGACACCGCCAAGGCGTCCGAGGGCGTGGAAGAGGGCGCACCGGCCGGCGAAGGCCAGAGCAAGGAAAGCCCGCTCGACCAGTTCACCCAGAACCTGAACAAATCGGCCGCCGACGGCAAGATCGATCCGCTGATCGGCCGCGAAGAGGAAGTGGATCGCGTGATCCAGATCCTGTGCCGCCGCCGCAAGAACAACCCGCTGCTGGTGGGCGAAGCGGGCGTGGGCAAGACGGCCATCGCTGAAGGCCTGGCTTACCGCATCACCCAGGGCGACGTGCCGGAAATCCTGCAAAACGCCGTGGTGTACTCGCTCGACATGGGCGCGCTGCTGGCCGGCACCAAGTATCGCGGCGACTTTGAGCAGCGCCTGAAGGCCGTCCTCAAGCAATTGAAGGACAATCCGAACGGCATTCTGTTCATCGACGAGATCCACACCATCATCGGCGCCGGCTCGGCGTCGGGCGGCACGCTGGATGCGTCCAACCTGCTGAAACCAGCCTTGGCCAACGGCCAGCTGAAGTGCGTTGGTGCGACCACCTACACCGAGTTCCGTGGCGTGTTCGAGAAAGATCACGCGCTGAGCCGCCGCTTCCAGAAAGTGGACGTCAACGAACCGACCGTCGAGCAGACCGTGCAAATCCTGCGCGGCCTGAAGTCGCGCTTCGAAGAGCACCACGGCGTGAAATATTCGTCGTCGGCGCTGTCGACTGCAGCTGAATTGGCGGCCCGCTTCATCAACGACCGCCATCTGCCGGACAAGGCCATCGACGTGATCGACGAAGCCGGTGCAGCGCAGCGCATCCTGCCGAAATCGAAGCAGAAGAAAACCATCGGCAAGAGCGAGATCGAGGACATCATCTCGAAGATCGCGCGCATCCCGCCGCAAACCGTCAACCAGGACGACCGCAGCAAGCTGCAAACCATCGACCGCGACCTGCGCAACGTGGTGTTCGGCCAGGATCCTGCGATCGAAGCGCTGGCCTCGGCCATCAAGATGGCGCGTGCTGGCTTGGGCAAGACCGACAAGCCGATCGGCTCCTTCCTGTTCTCCGGCCCTACCGGCGTCGGCAAGACCGAGGTGGCCAAGCAGTTGGCCTTCATCCTTGGCATCGAGCTGGTGCGCTTTGACATGTCGGAATACATGGAGCGTCACGCCGTGTCGCGCATGATCGGCGCGCCGCCGGGCTACGTTGGTTTCGACCAGGGCGGCCTGCTGACCGAAGCGATCACCAAGAAGCCGCACACCGTGCTGCTGCTGGACGAGATTGAAAAAGCCCACCCGGACATTTTCAACATCCTGCTGCAAGTGATGGACCACGGCACGCTGACCGACAACAACGGCCGCAAGGCGGACTTCCGCAACGTGATCATCATCATGACCACCAATGCGGGCGCGGAATCGCTGCAAAAATCGACTATTGGTTTCACCACCTCCAAGCAGGCTGGCGACGAAATGGGCGACATCAAGCGCATGTTCACGCCGGAGTTCCGCAACCGCCTGGACGCCATCATCAGCTTCCGCGCGCTGGACGAGGAAATCATCCTGCGCGTGGTCGACAAGTTCCTGATGCAGCTGGAAGAGCAGCTGCACGAGAAGAAAGTCGAGGCAGTGTTTACCGAGAAGCTGCGCGCCTACCTGGGCAAGAAAGGTTTCGACCCGCTCATGGGCGCACGCCCGATGTCGCGCCTGATCCAGGACATGATCCGCAAGGCCCTGGCCGACGAGCTGCTGTTTGGCCGCCTGGTCACTGGCGGCAAGGTGGTGGTCGATCTGGACGACAAGGATGTGGTCAAGCTGGACTTCCCGGAACCGCCGGATGCGGCGCCAAGCCAGCCGCCGGAAACGGTCGAAGTCGACTAAATACGGAACCCGCCACCCGGCGGGTTTTTTTCGTGCCGCGTGCGGGCAAGCTGTGCCAAAATTGTCGTTCCATTCGACAACCTTTGACCCTGTCCATGAACCTGTCCCGCCCGCTTGCCTTGATGTTGATGTCCGCCGGTTTGCTGTCGTCCGCGATGGCGGCCGAGGCTTATTACCGCTATCCCGCCATCCGTGGCGATAACGTCGTCTTCACCGCGGAGGGCGACTTGTGGAAGACCAGCGCCCACGGTGGCGCGGCCCAGCGCCTGACCACCCATCCGGCCGCTGAAACCAACGCCGCCATCTCGCGCGACGGCAAGTGGGTCGCGTTTTCCGCCGCCTACGAAGGCGCGCAGGAAGCGTACGTGATGCCGCTGGCGGGCGGCCTGCCCAAGCGCATCAGCTTCGAGAACGGCGCCGTCGCGGTGCTGGGCTGGAGCGCGCAGGGCGAGGTGCTGGTCAGCATGGCCAGCGGCACCGGGCCGGGACGCAGCATGGTGATTGCTGCCGTCAAGCCGGACAGTCTGCAACGCCGCATCTTCCCGCTGGCCGATGCGCACGACGCGGTGCTGGACGATACCGGCAACACGCTGTACTTCACCCGCAACGGCTTGGCGCTGACCAATGACAACGTCAAAGCGTATCGCGGCGGCGCCTACGCGCAGCTGTGGCGCTACGATGTGAGCGGCAGCGCCGAAGCGGTGCAGCTGCTGGCCTCCGATGCCGGCAACAACAAGCATCCGATGTGGTGGCAGGGCCGCGTCTACTTCATCAGCGACCGTAGCGGCTCGGCCAATCTGTGGTCGATGGCGGCCGATGGCAGCGACCCGCGCCAGCTCACCAAGTACACAGATTGGGACGTGCGCAATGCCGCCATCGGCGAAGGCCGCATCGTCTATCAGCTGGGCGCAGATTTGCACGTGCTCGATCTGCAAAGCAGCAAGGATGAACAGCTGGCGATTAGCCTGGTCTCCGACTTTGACCAGCAGCGCACGCGCCAAATCCGCTCGCCGCTGGAGAGCCTGACCAACGTGCAAATCGCCGGCAAGTTTGAACGCATCGTGCTGACCGCGCGCGGCCGCGTCAGCGTGGCCGGCACCGGCGCGCAGCGTCGCGTGGAAATCGCCATCCCGGAAGGTTCGCGCGCACGCCAGGCAGTCTTCAGCCATGACGACAAATCCATCTACGCGATCGTCGATACCACTGGCGAAAACGAAATCTGGAAATTTGCCGCCGACGGTTCGGGCAAGGGCGAGCAGTTGACCAAGGACGGCAACAACCACCGCTGGCAGCTCTACCCATCGCCGGACGGCCGCTGGCTCGGTCACACCGACAAGAAGGGCCGCTTCTGGTTGCTGGATCTGGCCACCAAGGCCAACATCGTGATCGATGACGCGGGCAAGGTCGGTCTCGGCGACTATGACGAAATCGCCTGGTCGCCGGACAGCAAAAACCTCGCACTGGTGCGCGCCGCCAGCACCGAGCAGCGCAACCAGATTGGCTTGTACAGCATCGACAGCAAACAACTGAGCTTCGTCACCAGCGACCGCTACACCTCGCGCGCGCCGGTGTTTTCGCCGGACGGCAAATGGCTGTACTTCCTCTCGGCCCGTAACTTCCAGCTGGCGAATGGCTCGCCGTGGGGCGACCGCAATATGGGGCCGGTGTTCGACAAGCGCACCGCCATCTTCGCGCTGGCGCTGCAACCGGAGAACCGCTTCCCGTTCAAGCCTGACGATGAGTTGAGCAAGCCGGGTGATAAACCAGCCGAAGGCGCAACCGAGCAGGCCGCAGAGAAGGCTGCCGAAAAAGCCGTCGCCAAGGCTGCGCCGAAAGCCGCCGTAAAAGGCTCGCCGGCGATTGTCTACGCCGGCCTCGCGGAGCGCCTGTATGAAGTGCCGCTGGCCGCCGGCAATTACCGCTCGCTGCAAGTGGACGATAAGCGCCTGTACTTCCTCGATGCCGATGGCGGCGACGGCAAAGCCAATCTGAAAACGCTGGCCATCGCCAGCAACGGCCCGCAGCCGGAATTGTTCGTGGCCGGTGTGCGCGAGTACGATCTGTCGCAGGATAAGAAGCACGTCTACTACCGCACCTTCGGCGCTGGCGCCGGCGAGATGCTGGTAGTTGATGCAGGCGCCAAGGCGCCGATGGATGTCAGCAAAGCCAAGATCAAAGTCGATGACTGGACGTTCACCTCCAATCCGCGCCTGGAATGGAAGCAGATGTTCAACGACGCATGGCGCATGCACCGCGACTTCCTGTACGACGTCAAGATGCGCGGCGCCGACTGGCCGGCCGTGCGCGCCAAGTACGCGCCGCTGGTGGATCGCGTGACTGACCGCGCGGAGCTGGACGATGTGCTGGGCATGATGATTAGCGAAGTCGGCGCGCTGCACTCGCAGATTCGTCCCGGCGATATTCGCCGTTCGGCGTCGGAAGGAACGCCGGCAGGTTTGGGCGCGCTGCTGTCGCGTACTGCCGAAGGCTATCGCGTGGATCACATCTACGCCAGCGAACCGGAACTGCCGTCCGAACGCGGCCCGCTGGCGCAAGCCGGCGTGGATGTGAAACAGGGCGACATCATCACCGCCGTCAACGGCAAGCCGGTGCTGGAGGCGCGCGATATCGCCGACCTGCTGCTCAATCAAGCCGACAAGCAAGTGCTGCTGCAAGTGAAGCGCAAGGCTGAAACGCGCTCAGTAATCGTGCTGCCGGTGAACATGACCAAGCATGCCGCGCTGCGCTACAGCGATTGGGAGCAGTCGCGCGCGCGCCAAGTGGAGGCAGTATCCAAGGGCCGCATCGGCTATCTGCATCTGCGCGCGATGGGGCCGAACGACATCGCCTCGTTTGCACGCGACTTCTACGCCAATGTGAACCGCGATGGCTTGATCATCGACGTCCGCCGCAACAACGGCGGCAATATCGATAGCTGGATCATCGAGAAGTTGCTGCGCAAGGCGTGGGCCTTCTGGGCGCCGCCGGGCGTGGCGCCGTCGCCGAATATGCAGAACACCTTCCGCGGCCACCTTGTGGTGCTGATCGATGAATACACCTACTCGGACGGCGAGACTTTTGCGGCAGGTATCAAATCGCTGGGCCTTGCGCCGCTGGTCGGCAAGCGCACTGCGGGCGCGGGCGTTTGGCTGTCCGATAACAATCGCCTGAGCGACAACGGCATGGCGCGCGTGGCCGAGATGGGCCAGTTCCACGTCGAAGACGGTCAATGGCTGATTGAAGGCGTGGGCGTGTCGCCGGACGTGGTGGTGGACAATCTGCCGCACGCCACCTACCAGGGCCAGGATCGTCAACTGGAAGTGGCGCTGGAGATGCTGGCTAAAAAAATGAAAGAGCAGCCAGTGAAACCATACGCGCCGCAGACCATTCCGGGACTGAATGTCCGAAATTGAACAGTAGCGCGTTCACTATCGGACAAAGCCGCGCCGTAAAACGCGTGGCATGGATGTTGCAGTTTGATGCGATAACTTCATAACAGGATTGAACATGGACTTTCGCATCGGCTGGCGCACCTTGATACAAGAACCGGCATACGCCTTGACGGCGATACTGAGCCTGAGCATCGGTTTGGCGGCGAGCCTGCTGCTGCTTGGCTTTGTGCGTTACTCGATGGAGTACGATCGCCATGTGCCGGAGGTGGAGCAGGTGTACGTGGTGAAGCATCACTTCAATGTGGAGCCGTCGTCACCGCTGTTCGATATCGCGCCGATGTTCTTGCGCGAGCTTGCGCTGAAGATGCCGGGCGTGGTTGACGCCACCAGCTACATCCCAGCGCGTCCCGAGATTACGCCGTTGACGGTGCGGGCAGGCCGTAATCTGCTGACGGTGCGCGGCTTGATTGTGCTGCCGGGTTTTCCATCGCTGCTCGGCATGCGCGCGCTGCAAGGCGATCTGTCTACAGCGCTGGAACGGCCGGATCGCTTTGTTATCACCGATGCCGCTGCCGTGCGCATGTTCGGCACGCGCGATGCGCTGGGCCGTACCATCACGGCGGAAGGGCATACCATGCAGGTGGGGGCGGTGGTGGCAGCGCCGCCGGCCAATACCACCATTCCGTTTGAGTTGCTGTTCGGCGTGAATGGCGCGGTGGTGGAGCCGGACATTCGCCACGAAATGCTGACCGGCGAACATGGCTGGATGACCAAGATGCTGCTGCGTCTACAGCCCGGCGCATCGCTGCCTGATATTCTGGCGCGCTTGCAACAGGCCGTCGACAGGGCGCCAAGCCTCAATCAATTCTCTCCTGAAGCGCGCGAACGGCTCGGCCAGCGCAAGGCCATCGAGCTAACCATCTCTCCGCTGCGCGACGCCTACTTCGATGACAAGATCGCCAATAGCTTTATTGCGCTGCCGGGTGACCGCGCCAATCCACGCGTGGTTGGCGGGCTGGCGCTGCTGGCCGCGTTGATTCTGCTGCTGGCTGCGATCAACTACGTCAACCTCACCACGGTACGCGTGCTGCGCCGCCAGCGCGAAATGGCGATGCGCAAAGTGCTGGGTGCGGGCGTGCCGCAGATTGTGCTGCAATTCCTGCTGGAGTCTTTGCTGGTGGCCTTGGCCGCGACCGCGCTTGGATTGTTGATGGCGTGGCTGGCGCTGCCGGTCTTTTCGCAACTGGTGAATCGCCAGCTGGACGGCTTGTTCTCGCCGCAGAATATCGCGCTGGCTTTCGGCATCGGCGCGCTGCTCGGTATTGTAACGGCGGCTTATCCTGCATGGATTGCGCTGCGCGTGCATCCAACGCAGGTGCTGGCAGGGCGGCCCGATATGGAATCGCGCGGCAGCATGCAGTGGCGGCGCGCACTCACCGTGATGCAGATCGCCACCGCGATGGGATTGGCCAGCGTAACCATCGCGGTCGCATGGCAGACCGATTACGCCATGCGCGCCGCGCCGGGCTTCGATCCATCGCCGCTGGTGATCGTCGACATGCCGGGGCACGTGAGAGATGCGGACAAGGCGCAGCGCTTCGTCTCCGCTTTGCAGGCGCAGCCCGGCGTGGCGGGTGTAGCGGTTTCCGAAGATCCAGTCGGCCGACTCGATTGGCTGTGGACACGAACACTCAAACGTCCCGGCGGCGCGGCAGCATCGATGGAGATGAAAATGGTCAGCGCCAATTTCTTTGAACTGTACGGCATCGCACCGGCGGCAGGGCGCTTGTTCCAATCCAGCGCGGACAAGGACAACGATGCGACGACGATGGTGCTGAACGCCGTCGCCGCGCGCGAACTTGGTTTCGCCAGCGCCGAACAGGCGGTAGGGCAGAGCGTGACCTTTACTGGATTCGATAATGCCGTCATCACCGCGCGCATCGTCGGCATCGCGCCGGAGCTGCGCTTCCGTTCACTGCACGAACAGCCTGCGGCGACTGCCTACGCCTTGGGCAACCAAGGCATGGTGCTCAGCGTACGGGCAGCCGGCGCACCGGCGGAAGTCGAGCGCGCCGCGCAAGCCCTGTGGCCTGGCTACTTCCCGGACGCCATCCCGAAAATCTACCGCGCTGAAGACGTACTAAAAGCCCACTACGCCGAAGACGCGCGCATGGCGAAATTGCTGGCAGTAGCAAGCAGCATAGCATTGGCGATTGCAGCCTTCGGCACCTACGTCCTCTCGGCCAACACGGTGCAACGCCGCGCCCGCGAAATCGTCCTGCGCAAACTCCACGGCGCGCGCCGCAGCGACATCGGTTTATTGGTCGTACGCGAAACCGGCGCCATGATCCTGATTGCCGCCGCCATCAGCCTGCCCATCGCCTTGGTGCTGATCGAGCGCCACCTAAGCAGCTACATCGACCGCGCCCCTATCGGCTACTGGACACTGGCCTTGGCACTGCTGCTTACCCTAAGCACCGCCCTCATCGCTATCACCCGCCACACATGGGCTGCCATGCGCCTACCGGCAGGGCAGGCCTTGCGTAGCTAGATGCTGGTCAGCGCCTTGAATTGCGGGGCGCGGCGGCGGGAGACTTCAATGGCGAGTTGATTGCGCAGGGTGAGATCCAGGCCACCGGCGTCGTTTGGTGCGGCTTGCTCGATGTGATCGAGATTGACGATGTGGCGGCGGCTGGCGCGGAAGAAGCGCTGCGGATCGAGCTTCTCTTCCAGTTGGTTCAAGGAGCGCAGCATCAGCGGTTGATTCTGGCCGAAGTAGACGCGCGTGTAGTTGCCGTCGGATTCAAACAGGCGGATGTCTTCCAGCGCCACGAACCAGCATCGCTCGCCGTCTTTGATGAACAGTTTTTTGCTAGCCGTTGATGCGGCCTCGCGGTGATGGCGCGCGGCGCAGCGTTGCAGGGCTGAGGCCATGCGCGCCGCCTGTATCGGCTTCTGCAAATAATCGAGCGCGTTCACTTCAAACGCTTGCAGCGCGTATTGATCGAAGGCGGTGGTGAAGATGACTTCCGGCGCCTCCTCCAATGCGGCCAGCATGTCGAAGCCGGAGCCGCCCGGCATTTGCACGTCGAGGAAAATCAAATCCGGCTTGAGTGCGAGGATTTGCTGCACGCCGTCTGCTGCGTTGACTGCTTCGCCCACAATTTCCACTTCGGGATGCGCCGCCAGCAGGCGACGCAATTCAGCGCGCGCAAGGCGCTCGTCATCGATCAGTAATGCGCGCATTACGCGGCCTCCGGTAAGGTGAGCGTGGCGCGTACCCAGCCACTGTTTTCCGATAAATCCAACTGCGCATTCGCGCCCAAGGCCAATGCCAGCCGCTTGCGCGTGTTGATCAAGCCGACCTTGGTGGAATTCGCAAACGGCACGATCGCACCGAGGTTGGCGATTTCGATATGCACCGAACCATCGTCCATGCGTTGTGCGCGGATGCGAATCTCGCTGCCGGTAGGACTGGTTTCAACGCCGTACTTGACCGCGTTCTCCACCAGCGTTTGCAGTGACATCGGCGGAATGCGCACCTGCTCCAATCCCAGCCCAATCTCCACGCTGACCCGCATCCGTTCTTCAAAGCGTATTTTCTCGATGGCGAGATAAGCCTGCACCGCTTCAATCTCTGCCGACAGCGGCACTGTATCGTGATGGCCCGACTGCAGCGCGTAGCGCATCACGCTCGCCAGTTGATCGATCATTTGCGCGGCGGCTTCCGGTTCTTCGTAAATCAGCGCACGCACGCTATTCATGCTGTTGAAGAAGAAGTGCGGATTGACCTGGGCCTGCAAGGCGCGCAGCTCCGCATCTTTAGCTGCGATCTCCAAACGCAGCGACTCTGCCTCCGCGCGGTTGGCGCGCCGCAGCGACAGCACCGCCATGTAGAAGACATTCCACACCAGGTAAATCGACCACCACGACATCAGCGCAGAAGGTATCCAGCTATAGCCGCGCACCATTTGGTTCGGCGTGAAGATCACAAAGCCCAGGAACTGCGCGGCCGTATGGATCGCACCCAGCGCCAGCACACCGCCCAGCACCATCTTCCAGCTGATACGCTGCCCATTGCGCTGCCGGTGTTTCAGCAACCGGTGCCACAAGCCGGAGATAATGATGCCGCTGCCGGCTCCCCACCACATCACCCAGATCAGGCCCGGCATCCGCGTCGCGCCCATGGCGCCGGCGAACAGGGGGAGGAAGCCCCAGCCGGCCAACTGGCAGATCCAGTACCAGTTCAAGCGGGCGAGCAGTGGACGGTCGTGAGTCATGGCTTAGTTCAGGAAGTTGTCGATACGATCATACATCCAAGCCGGATCGTCGTACATGATGAAGTGGCGCGCGTTGTCGGCGATTTCGATTTTGGCGCCTTTCAGCTGCGCGTACTGGGTGGTGTAGACGGCGGTGATGGCGGCTTTGGGCGCGTAGTCTTTGTAGGCGATCCAGGTGCCGAGAACCAGCGTTGGCGCTTTGATGCGGCCCACTTCTTGGCGCAGATCGGTGGCCGTCATATCGGCCATGGCGTCGATGACAGTGCGGCGATCCGACAAGCCACCGCGCACGATCGCTTTGTCGATGTCCTCTTGTCGCGTGATCATGGTGCGCATCATGCGCAGCTGTGCGGCCTTGAAGGTGGCCGGGTCTTGTCCTTCCATGTTGGCGCGCATGCCGGCCGCCATCTCTTTCAGTTGCGCCGGGGTGGCGCTGGGCATCTGCGCTGCGGCGACTGCGGGCAGGGTGTCGACGATCACCAGTTTGCCCACTTGTTCTGGGTGATTGGCCGCCAGTTGCATGCCGAGGAATCCGCCAAGGCTATGGCCGATGACGACTGGGCGGTCGAATTTGTTAGCCTTGATGTAGGCGCTCAGTTGTTGTTCGACGGCGGGCAGCAGCGGTTCGGCGATGGCGGGCTGGCCGGCGAAGCCTGCCAGCGTCAGGACGTGGCATTGGTATTTGCCGTCGGCGCAATAGTGAGCGACAGTGCCGTCCCACACATCGCCGCCCGAGCCGAGGCCTGGGATCAGGATGATAGGTGCGCCCTTGCCGGTGACGTCGACTTTGAAGGCGGGATGTTCGGCAGCGGCGGCGTGGCCCAGTGCGAAGGCGGCGGCGAGGGTGGCGATGATCTTGGTCAGCATGGCGTTCTCCGTTTGGTGAGTAAGTGCAGCCATGCTATCGGCGCGCCTCGGCGGCGGCGAGGGATTTGGGATGAGTGGTTTTGGCGCCGTGATGAACGGTAGCTAGCCCTCGGCTTTGAGTTTGCGCCAGAGAGTGGTGCGGCTAATGCCGAGATAATCGGCAGCGGCGTCGCGCCGGCCGCCAAAGCGGGCGAGCACGTCCGAGATGCGTTCGTCCGAAGGCGGCATGGCCGGAGCGGCCGCATCATGCAGCGCAGCGGGGCGGGCGGCAAGTTCCGGGGCGACGCTAAGGACGAAGGCGGGCGTCAGCGCCTGCAGCGGCTCGGCGGCGAGGAACAAGGCGAGGCGTTCGGTCAGATTGCGCAGCTCGCGCACATTGCCGGGCCAATCGTAGCGCTGCAACAGCGGCGCACACGCCATCATCTCCGCATGCAGATTCGGATGCGGCCGCGCGCCCAGCGACGCCAGCGCATTCTTTAGCGACCACTCAGCCAGCGACAACACATCCTCCGGCCGCGCGCGTAACGGCGGCAGCGTCAAACGCAGCACCGCCAGCCGATAGAACAAGTCCGCCCTGAAACGTCCCTCGCGCACGCGCTGTTCCAGGTCGCAATGCGTGGCGCTGATGATGCGCACATTGACGGGTATCGGCCGTGTGCCGCCGACCCGCACCACCTCGCGCTCCTCCAGCACCCGCAGCAAGCGGGTTTGCAGCGTCAAGGGCATCTCGCCGATTTCGTCGAGGAATAGCGTGCCGCGATTGGCCGCTTCAAATAGCCCAGCATGCCCGCCGCGCCGCGCACCGGTGAACGCACCTTCCTCGTGGCCAAACAACTCCGACTCTAGCAGCGACTCTGCAATCGCCCCGCAATTCACGGCGACGAAAGGCCGGTTCTGGCCCAGTGTGCGAGGCGCCTCGCGGTGGATTGCCTGCGCCACCAGCTCCTTGCCGCATCCAGTTTCTCCTTGTATCAGCACGGTCGCCGGCGATTTCGCATACAGCACCACCGATTGCCGCACCGTTTCCATCGCCGCCGAGTCGCCGCGCAGATCATGGATGCCATGCTTGGCGCGCAGCGTATCCGTGACTACCGCACCGCGCGCGCGGCTGCGGTTCGATTCCAGCTGCGTCAAGCGCGCCATCTCCAGCGCATCATCAAACGCGTGCCGGATCGACGCAGCCGAATACACAAACACGCCAGTCAATCCGGCTTCCTCGGCCAAGTCAGTAATCAAGCCCGCCCCGACAATCGCTTTAATGCCTGCCGCTTTCAAATCATTGATCTGCGCGCGCGCATCTTCCTCGGTCACGTAAGTACGTTGCGCTACGTCGAAACCGAAAGTGCTGGAGAACTCCGCCAATTCGGATAAGCGCTCTTGGTACGTGATGATGCCGATCCGCTCCGACACCCGCCGCGCACGCGCCAACGCCTGCATCACATCCAAGCCGCTGAACTTCGCAATCACCACCGGCACCGACAGGCGACCCTTCAGATAAGCCGCGTTGGAGCCGGCCGCAATCACCGCGTCGCAACGCTCGGTGGCGAGGCGTTCGCGTATGTGCTTGGCCGCTTCGTCGAAACCGAGATTGATCGGCTCAATGGTGGCGAGGCTGTCGTATTCCAGCGTGATATCGCGGAACAGGTCGGACAGGCGCGAGACCGAAACCGTCCAGATAACCGGCTTGTCGTTGGCGTCGAAGGGCAGGGGCGTGGAATGTCGCATGTTTCAATTATAGTTCAAATGCGTTTCAGTGTTTCATGTTGCAACATAGCGTGCGGCGTAAGTGATTGATTTGTATAGCTTGCTCATCTGGCACAGCCCTTGCACTAGAGAGCGCAACTTCAACGCATCACCGAAAGGTCACAACATGAGTCACTACTCCGCAGGCGCCGCGTTCCGCAAAGCCGTCCAGGAAGAATCCCCGCTGCAGGTCGTCGGCGCCATCAACGCCAATCACGCACTGCTGGCCAAGCGCGCCGGCTTTAAAGCGATCTACCTGTCGGGCGGCGGTGTAGCGGCGGGTTCGCTCGGCCTGCCGGATCTTGGCATCTCCAATCTGGACGACGTGCTGACCGACGTGCGCCGCATCACCGACGTGTGCGAGCTGCCGCTGTTGGTCGACTCGGACACCGGCTTCGGCGCATCGGCCTTCAACGTGGCCCGCACCGTCAAGTCGCTGATTAAATTCGGCGCAGCCGCTACCCACATCGAAGACCAGGTTGGAGCTAAGCGCTGCGGTCACCGTCCGGGCAAAGAAATCGTCAGCAAAGAAGAAATGGTCGACCGCATCAAGGCCGCTGTTGACGCGCGCACCGACGATCAATTCGTCATCATGGCCCGCACCGACGCGCTGGCCGTGGAAGGCCTCGACGCTGCCATCGAGCGCGCCGTCGCCTGCGTGGAAGCTGGCGCCGACATGATCTTCCCGGAAGCGATGATCACGCTGGAGATGTACAAGCAGTTCGCCGCCGCCGTCAAAGTGCCGGTGCTGGCCAACATCACCGAATTCGGTTCAACACCGCTGTTCACCGTGGAAGAATTGCGCAGCGCCGACGTGGGCCTGGTGCTGTATCCGCTGTCTGCTTTCCGCGCCATGAACAAGGCTGCCGAAAACGTCTACGGCGCGATCCGCCGCGATGGCACGCAGAAGAACGTGGTCGATACCATGCAGACCCGCGCCGAACTCTATGAGCGCATCAACTATCACGATTTTGAGCAGAAGCTGGACGCACTGTTCGCCGCACAGAAGAAATAAGAGGAGACATTAAAATGACCGAAGCTACTACCTTCAAGCCAAAAAAATCCGTAGCCCTGTCGGGCGTCGCCGCCGGTAACACCGCGCTGTGCTCCGTTGGTAAAACCGGCAATGACCTGCACTATCGCGGCTACGACATCCTGGATGTCGCCACCACCTGCGAGTTCGAAGAAATCGCCTACCTGCTGGTACACGGCAAACTGCCGACCGTTGCGGAACTGAAGGGCTACAAGGCCAAGCTCAAATCGCTGCGCGGCCTGCCGCAAGCGGTGAAGTCGGCACTGGAAGCACTGCCTGCATCGGCCCACCCCATGGACGTGATGCGTACCGGCGTGTCGGTGCTGGGCTGCGTGCTGCCTGAGAAGGATGACCACAACACGCCGGGCGCGCGCGATATCGCCGACCGTTTGATGGCGTCGTTCGGTTCCATGCTGCTGTACTGGTATCACTACAGCCATAACGGCAAACGCATCGAAGTGGAAACCGACGACGACTCCATCGGCGGCCACTTCCTGCACCTGCTGCACGGCGAGAAGCCGCGCGATTCGTGGGTACGCGCGATGCACACCTCGCTGATCCTGTACGCGGAACACGAATTTAACGCCTCGACCTTCACCAGCCGCGTCATCTCCGGCACTGGCTCGGATATCCACTCGGCGGTGACTGGCGCAATCGGCGCGCTGCGCGGCCCTAAGCACGGCGGCGCCAACGAAGTCGCTTTCGAAATCCAGAAACGCTACGATAACCCGGACGAAGCGGAAGCCGATATCCGCAACCGCGTCGCCAACAAAGAAGTGGTGATCGGCTTCGGCCACCCGGTGTACACCGTCTCCGATCCGCGCAACGTGGTCATTAAAGACGTGGCGCGCCAGCTCTCCGAGGAAGCCGGTTCGACCAAGATGTTCGATATCGCCGAGCGCCTTGAATCGGTGATGTGGGAAATCAAAAAAATGTTCCCGAACTTGGACTGGTTCTCGGCCGTGTCGTACCACATGATGGGCGTACCGACTGCGATGTTCACGCCGCTGTTCGTCATCTCGCGCACCTCCGGCTGGTCGGCGCACATCATCGAGCAGCGCATCGACAACAAGATCATTCGCCCAAGCGCCAACTACGTCGGCCCGGAAGACCTGAAATTCGTCCCGATCAAAGACCGCAAATAATCATGAACACCCAATTCCGTAAAGCCTTACCGGGCACCCAGCTAGACTACTTCGACGCGCGAGAAGCCGTCGATGCGATCCAGCCCGGCGCCTGGGCCAAGCTGCCATACACCTCGCGCGTACTGGCGGAAAACCTCGTGCGCCGCTGCGATCCGGCTACGCTGAACGCCTCGCTGTCGCAACTGATCGAGCGTAAGCGCGACCTGGACTTCCCATGGTTCCCAGCACGCGTGGTGTGTCACGATATTCTCGGCCAAACGGCGCTGGTCGATCTGGCCGGCTTGCGTGACGCGATTGCACTGCAAGGCGGCGACCCGGCGCAAGTCAATCCGGTGGTGCCGACGCAGTTGGTGGTGGATCACTCGCTAGCGGTGGAATGCGGCGGCTTCGATCCGCAAGCGTTCGAGAAGAACCGCGCGATTGAAGATCGCCGCAACGAAGACCGCTTCCACTTTATCGATTGGACGAAGAAAGCGTTCCAGAACGTGGACGTGATCCCACCGGGTAACGGCATCCTGCACCAGATTAATCTGGAGCGCATGTCGCCGGTGATTCAGGTCGCGGACGGCGTGGCTTATCCCGACACGCTGGTCGGCACCGACTCGCACACGCCGATGGTCGATGCGCTGGGCGTGATCGCCATCGGCGTCGGCGGTCTGGAAGCGGAGACCGTGATGCTGGGCCGCGCATCGTGGATGCGGCTGCCGGACATCATCGGCGTTGAACTGAGCGGCAAGCCGCAAGAGGGCATCACCGCCACCGACATCGTGCTGGCGCTGACGGAATTCCTGCGCAAGGAAAAAGTGGTGTCGGCTTATCTGGAATTCTACGGCGAAGGCGCGACCGCGCTGACGCTGGGCGACCGCGCCACCATCTCCAACATGGCGCCGGAATTCGGCGCCACTGCGGCCATGTTCTCGATTGACGAGCAGACCATCAAGTACCTCAAGCTGACCGGCCGCGATGACGCACTGGTAGCGCTGGTCGAGCATTATGCCAAACACACCGGCCTATGGTCGGACAGCCTGAAAACGGCGGAGTACGAACGCGTGCTGAAGTTCGACTTGTCGACCGTGGTGCGCAATATCGCCGGCCCGTCGAATCCGCACAAGCGCGTGCCAACCAGCGAATTGGCTGCGCGCGGTATTTCGGGCGTGGTGGAAAATGAGCCGGGCAAGATGCCGGATGGCGCGGTGATCATCGCCGCCATCACCAGCTGCACCAACACCAATAATCCGCGCAATATGATCGCTGCCGGTCTGCTGGCGCGTAACGCCAACAAGGCGGGGTTGCTGCGCAAGCCGTGGGTCAAGTCCTCCCTGGCGCCGGGCTCCAAGGCCGTCACCCTATACCTTGAAGAAGCTGGCCTGATGCCGGAACTGGAAAAGCTGGGCTTTGGCGTGGTGGCGTATGCCTGCACCTCGTGCAACGGCATGTCCGGTGCGCTGGATCCGGTGATTCAAAAAGAAGTAGTAGAGCGTGATCTGTACGCAACCGCTGTCTTGTCGGGCAACCGTAACTTCGATGGCCGTATTCACCCGTACGCCAAGCAGGCCTTCCTCGCATCGCCGCCGCTGGTGGTGGCGTACGCGATTGCCGGCACCATTCGCTTCGACATCGAGAAAGATGTGCTGGGCCACGACGCCAGCGGCAAAGCCATCACGCTGAAAGATTTGTGGCCAAGCGACGAAGAGATCGACGCCATCGTTGAATCTTCGGTCAAGCCGGAACAGTTCCGCAAAGTCTACATCCCGATGTTTGCGCGCAGCGAAGGCGAGACCGAACGTGCCGCGCCGCTGTACGACTGGCGCGCGCAATCGACCTACATCCGCCGTCCGCCTTACTGGGAAGGCGCGCTGGCAGGCGAGCGCACGCTGAAGGGCATGCGTCCGCTGGCCATCCTGGGCGACAACATCACCACCGACCACTTGTCGCCATCGAATGCGATCATGATGGATTCCGCCGCCGGCGAGTACCTGCACAAAATGGGCTTGCCGGAAGAGGATTTCAATTCCTACGCCACCCACCGCGGCGACCACCTGACCGCGCAACGCGCTACCTTCGCCAATCCAACCCTGAAGAACGAAATGGTGCGCGATGCAGATGGCAAGGTCAAAGCTGGTTCGCTGGCGCGCGTAGAGCCGGAAGGCAAAGTGCTGCGCATGTGGGAAGCGATTGAGACTTACATGGATCGCAAGCAGCCGCTGATTATCGTCGCTGGTGCAGACTACGGCCAGGGGTCGTCGCGCGACTGGGCGGCCAAGGGCGTTCGCTTGGCGGGAGTGGAAGTGATCGTGGCCGAAGGCTTTGAGCGCATCCACCGCACCAACCTGGTTGGCATGGGTGTGCTGCCGCTGGAGTTCCAGCCGGGTGTGAACCGCCTGACGCTGGCGCTGGACGGCACCGAGACCTACGATGTCATCGGCCAGCGCACGCCGCGCGGCACGCTGACGCTGGTGATCCATCGCCGCAACGGCGAGCGCGTGGAAGTGCCGGTGACCTGCCGTCTGGATTCGTCGGAAGACGTGTCGATCTACGAAGCGGGCGGCGTGCTGCAACGCTTCGCGCAAGACTTCCTTGCATCGGCAAAGGCGGCATGATGGCGCACCAACCTCAAATCAAAATCCCCGCCACGTATATGCGCGGCGGCACCAGCAAGGGTGTGTTCTTCCGCTTGCAGGATTTGCCGGAGGCTGCGCAGCAGCCGGGCGCCGCGCGCGACCAGCTGCTGCTGCGCGTGATCGGCAGCCCAGACCCGTACGGCAAGCACATTGACGGCATGGGCGGCGCAACGTCGAGCACCAGCAAAGCGGTGATTCTGTCCAAGAGCACGCGCTTTGGCCACGATGTTGACTATCTGTTCGGCCAGGTTTCCATCGACACAGCGTTCGTGGACTGGAGCGGCAACTGCGGCAACCTGTCCGCCGCAGTCGGCGCGTTCGCTATCAGCGGCGGTCTGGTTGATCCGGCCCGCGTGCCGCACAACGGCGTGGCTGTGGTGCGCGTGTGGCAGGCCAACATCGGCAAGACCATCATCGCGCACATCCCCATCACCAACGGCGAGGTGCAGGAGACCGGCGACTTTGAACTGGACGGCGTGACCTTCCCAGCGGCGGAAGTGCAGCTGGAGTTCATGGATCCGGCGGCGGAAGAAGAGGGCGCTGGCGGTTCGATGTTCCCAACCGGCCAGCTGGTGGACGATCTGGAAGTCCCCGGCGTTGGCACGCTGAAGGCGACCATGATTAACGCCGGCATTCCGACCATCTTCATCAACGCCGATGCCATCGGCTACACCGGCACGGAATTGCAGGACGCGGTCAACGGCGACGCCAAGGCGCTGGCGATGTTCGAAACCATTCGCGCTTACGGCGCGCTGCGCATGGGTCTCATCAAGGAACTGAGCGAAGCGGCCAGGCGCCAGCACACGCCGAAGGTGGCGTTTGTGGCGCCGCCAACATCCTACGTTGCATCGAGCGGCAAGCAAGTAGCGGCGGGCGATATCGATCTGCTGGTGCGCGCGCTTTCGATGGGCAAGCTGCATCACGCCATGATGGGCACCGCTGCTGTCGCTATCGGCACTGCCGCCGCGATTCCCGGCACGCTGGTGAACCTGGCGGCGGGCGGCGGTGAACGCGGCGCGGTGCGCTTCGGCCATCCATCCGGCACCTTGCGGGTCGGCGCGGAGGCGATGCAGCAGAACGGAGAATGGAGCGTGACAAAAGCGGTAATGAGCCGCAGCGCGCGGGTACTGATGGAAGGCTGGGTACGCGTACCCGCTTAAGCAGTCACAAAAAACCGGAGGAGACATGAAGTACGCTGATTTTTATCAGCGCTCTATCGTCACGCCCGAACAATTCTGGCAAGACGAAGCTGCGCTCATCGATTGGAACACGCCGTTTACGCAAGTGCTGGATTATGCAAATCCGCCGTTCGCCCGCTGGTTCGTGGGCGGGCGCACTAATCTGTGTCACAACGCGGTGGATCGGTGGTGCTTGCCGGGTGGGCAGGGCGATAAGCCGGCGCTGATCGCCGTCTCTACCGAGACCAACACGGAGCGTAGCTACTCCTTTAAAGAACTGCACGCGGAAGTCCAGCGCTTCGCAGCGATGATGCAATCGCTCGGCGTGCGCAAGGGCGACCGTGTGCTGATCTATATGCCGATGATCGCCGAAGCAGCATTCGCCATGCTGGCCTGCGCGCGCATCGGCGCGGTGCACTCGGTGGTGTTCGGCGGCTTTGCGGCCAACAGTTTGGCAAGCCGCATCGACGACGCCAAGCCGGTGCTGATCGTCTCCGCCGATGCAGGTTCGCGCAATGGCAAGGCGATTCCGTACAAGCCGCTGCTCGATGAAGCAATCGCGCTGTCGTCAGCCAAGCCGTCGCGCGTGCTGCTGGTGGATCGTGGCCTGGCACCGATGGAACGTGTTGAAGGCCGTGATGTCGATTGCGCCGCGCTGCGTGCTTCGCACCTGGCCGCGCAAGTGCCGGTAACGTGGCTGGAATCGAACGAGCCTTCCTACATTCTTTACACCTCCGGCACCACCGGCAAACCGAAAGGCGTGCAGCGCGACGTTGGCGGCTATGCGGTGGCGCTGGCGGCGTCGATGAAGTACAACTTCTGCGGCAACGCAGGCGAGACCTTCTTTGCCACTTCCGATATTGGCTGGGTAGTGGGGCACTCGTACATCGTCTACGGCCCGCTGATCGCCGGCATGGCGACCATCATGTACGAGGGCTTGCCGATCTGTCCCGATCCCGGCATCTGGTGGAGCATCGTCGAAAAGTACAAAGTCACGCGCATGTTCTCGGCGCCGACAGCAATCCGGGTGCTGCGCAAGCAGGAACCGCAGTTCATGCGCAAGTACGACAAGTCTTCGCTGAAGGCACTGTATCTCGCCGGTGAGCCGCTCGATGAAACGACATCAAGCTGGATCGCCGGAGAACTCGGCGTACCGATCATCGACAACTACTGGCAGACCGAAACCGGTTGGCCGATACTCTCCATCGCCAAGGGCATTGAAGATGCGCCGACCAAGCTGGGCAGCCCCGGCGTGGCCATGTACGGCTACAAGGTCAAGCTGGTGAACGAATCCACCGGTGTGGAATGCAGCGCCAACGAAAAAGGCGTGGTGATGATTGAAGGCCCGCTGCCGCCCGGCTGCATGCAGACGGTGTACGGCAACGACCAGCGTTTCGTCGACACTTACTGGACTGAGTCGAACGGCAAGATGCTGTACTCGACTTTCGATTGGGGCGTGCGCGATGCGGACGGCTACTACTTCATCCTCGGCCGCACCGATGATGTGATCAATGTCGCCGGCCATCGCCTCGGCACACGCGAGATTGAAGAGTCCATCACCAGCCATCCCAACGTGTCCGAGGTCGCCGTGGTGGGCGTGGAGGATAAGCTGAAAGGGCAGGTGGCTGTGGCGTTCGCAATTCTCAAAGACGCCAACGCCGCCACCAGCGAACAAGACGTGATGGCGGTAGTAGATCGACAACTGGGCGCTGTGGCGCGGCCTGCGCGCGTGTACTTCGTTACGCAACTGCCGAAGACGCGTTCCGGCAAGCTGCTGCGCCGTTCGATACAAGCGATCTGCGAAGGCCGCAACCCCGGCGACCTGACGTCAATTGAAGATCCAGCATCGCTACAGCAAATTCAACGCGCACTGGAAAAATAAGGGGTACTTCGAACGAGCTATCGTTGGCGCGTAGCAGGTGTGCTTTTATTTGTACCCCTAACGAAAGGGTCTGACCCCGTACGGGGTCAGACCCTGGCCGCAGCGGTGTGCGGGTTGGGTTGGTGCCGCGCGTTTTTACGGCGACCAGCAGCGTCAACCCCATCAAAAAAATGAGCGCGCGTAAGCGAGTGGTAAGCCTCCGGTTTTAATCTGCAAGCACATTAAAAAAGGAGACACCTCATGCACGACGACCTCGTACAACAAATTAAGCGCGATCCTAGCTATCACAAGTTAGTGAAATCGCGCTCCCGTTTCGGCTGGGCGCTCACCGCGCTGATGATGCTGGTCTACTACGGCTACATCCTGCTGATCGCGTTCGATAAAGAATTCCTCGCCACGAAAACCGGCGACGGCGTTATGACGTGGGGCATGCCGATAGGCCTGTTCGTGATCGTGTTCACCGTGCTGATTACCGGCGTCTACGTGCGCCGCGCCAACAACCAGTACGACCAACTGACCCAAGCCATCCACGACAAGGTGAAACCATGAGCGCCCTGAAACGCCTGATGGCGCCTGCCTTGCTGGCTACTTGCGGTGCGGCGCTGGCCGCCGGCGGCGACCTTGGTCAAGCCGTTAAACAGCCGACCAACTGGACCGCTATCATCATGTTCGGCGTGTTTGTGCTGTTCACGCTTTATATCACCAAGTGGGCCGCCGCCAAAACGCGCTCCGCTTCCGATTTCTACACCGCCGGCGGCGGCATCACCGGCTTCCAGAACGGCCTTGCGATTGCGGGCGACTTCATGTCGGCGGCATCCTTCCTCGGCATCTCCGCATCGGTTTTCCTGAATGGTTACGATGGCCTGATCTACGCCATCGGCTTCCTGGTCGGCTGGCCGGTCATCACCTTCCTGATGGCGGAACGCCTGCGTAACCTGGGCCGCTACACTTTTGCCGACGTGGCTGCGTACCGCTTCAAGCAAGCGCCAATCCGCATCTTCTCCGCTTCCGGCACGCTGGTGGTGGTGGCGTTCTACCTGATCGCGCAGATGGTCGGTGCGGGCCAGCTGATTAAACTGCTGTTCGGCCTCGAATACTGGGTCGCCGTGGTGCTGGTTGGTACGCTGATGATGGTGTACGTGCTGTTCGGCGGTATGACTGCCACCACCTGGGTGCAGATCATCAAGGCCATCATGCTGCTGGGTGGCGCAAGCTTCATGGCGATCGTGGTGCTGGCGCAGTTTAACTTCAGCCCAGAGGCGCTGTTTGCCAAGTCGGTTGAA
This sequence comes from Duganella rivi, assembly GCF_009857435.1. Lineage (GTDB taxonomy): Bacteria > Pseudomonadota > Gammaproteobacteria > Burkholderiales > Burkholderiaceae_D > Rugamonas > Rugamonas rivi. The sequence continues at coordinate 25,103 of NZ_WWCK01000001.1, read as the reverse complement.
GTGCACGCCAATAAAGAAGCCATCATGGGCCCTGGCACCTTCATCAAGGATCCGATTTCCGCAATCTCGTTCGGCATGGCGCTGATGTTCGGCACCGCCGGCCTGCCGCACATCCTGATGCGCTTCTTCACCGTGCCTAGCGCGAAAGAAGCGCGCAAGTCGGTGTTCTGGGCGACTACCTGGATCGCTTACTTCTACGTGCTGACCTTCATCATCGGTTTCGGCGCCATCGTTTTGGTGAGCACCAATCCTGAGTTCAAGGACGCAGCGGGCAAACTCCTTGGCGGTAACAATATGGCGGCGGTGCACTTGGCCAAGGCCGTTGGCGGCAACGTGTTCCTCGGCTTTATTTCGGCAGTGGCGTTTGCGACCATCCTCGCGGTGGTGGCCGGCCTGACCTTGTCCGGCGCATCGGCCGTGTCGCACGACTTGTATGCGACCGTGATCAAGAAGGGCCAGGCGACCGGCGCGAGCGAACTGAAAGTATCGAAGATCACCACCATTGCCTTGGGCGTTGTGGCCGTGGTGCTGGGCATCGCGTTTGAAAAGCAGAACATCGCCTTCATGGTATCGCTGGCGTTTGCGATTGCGGCGTCGGCCAATTTCCCGGTACTGTTCATGTCCGTGCTGTGGAAGGATTGCACCACGCGCGGCGCCACCATCGGCGGCTTTGTCGGCCTGACCATGGCGCTGGTGATGACGGTGCTGTCGAAGTCCGTGTGGGTAGACGTGCTGGGTCACGCGCAAGCCGTGTTCCCGTATGCGTCGCCGGCCATCTTCTCCATGCCGGCGGGCTTCTTCTGCATCTGGCTGTTCTCGATGCTGGACAAGAGCGGACGCGCGCGCATCGACCGCGCTGGCTTCGAGGCGCAGCAGATGCGTTCCGAGACTGGCATCGGCGCTGCCGGCGCTACTGCGCACTAGTAAAAAAATAGCAAGTGGTACGACAATGCCCGGTTTGCCGGGCATTGTCGTTTTTACGCGCGCACGAATACACTTTAATAGCAGATGCCACTAATGTGGTTTATGATCTGCCAACTATGTTGCCTAGGTATCGTGTGCCCACCACTCCTGATTTCGTAGCTGACGCGCTGGCGTTGATCGGCGTGCCTGCCTGCGCCTGTAGCGCGGACGGTGCCGTGCTGGCCGCGAATACGGAATTGATTGCGCTGCTGGGCCTTGATCCTGGCGGCCGTCCGGTCGGTGATCTATTTGCGCGCCATGTGCGCGCTGCCAGTTTGGCCAGCCTGCAAAGCGCGGCGCGCTGGGATAGCTGCCTCACTTGCGCCGACGGCCAATACATCTCGGTGCAGGCATGGGCCAAGCCGCTGCCGCCTGGCGCCGGCGTTGACGGCTATACCATCGTCTTCCACGACATCACGGAAGCCCAGCGTGACCAGCGCGCGCTGCGCAAAACGCTGTTGGAGCAGCAGGCCATTCTGGAGAATGCGGCAGTCGGCATCTTGTTCAGCAAGGACGGCGTCATCGTCGAGTGCAATATCCGCTGCGCTGAAATGCTGGGCTACAGCCGCCATGAACTGGAAGGTGCGCCCAGCGTAATCGTCTATCCGAGCGAGGAAGCGTTCATCAAGCTGGGACAGGAGGCCGGGCCGCCGCTGTCGCAAGGGCAGTCCTATGCCGCCGAAATCCAGGTGCGCCGCAAAGACGGTTCGCTGTTCTGGGCGCGTCTGTTCGGCCGCGCCATCGATCCGCTGCACACCGCTGACGGCACCATGTGGATCATGGAAGACATCAACGAGCATAAGCTGGACGAAGAAAAGCTGCGCCGCATGCTGCTTGAGCAGAAAGCGATTCTCGACAACGCCTCGGTCGGCATCCTGTTTACCAAGGCGCAGCTAATGTTGAGCTGTAATGCGCGCATGGCCGAGATGTTCGGCTACGCGCCGGGCGAGATGGAAGGCCAGCCGGCGGTGGTGCTGTTCCAATCGGCGCAGCATTACGAGGACTTCGGCAAGGAAGCCGGGCCATCGCTCAGCGCCGGCCAGCCGTATGAAAAACACGCCTACGAATTCCGGCGCAAGGATGGCAGCTTGTTCTGGTGCCGGGTGCGTGCCCGCGCGGTCGATGACCAGCGGCGTGGCGGCGGCACCATCTGGATTCTGGAAGACGTGACGCACTCGCTGCAAACGCAGATGGAGGTCGAGGCGATCATGACCAACGCCTCGATGAGTATCCTGTTCACCAAGAACCGCGTCATCACGCGCTATAACCGCGGCTTCGCCGAGATGTTCCGCTACGATGAGCACTCGGGCCTTAACCTGCCGGGCCGCGCGCTGTATCCATCGCAAGAAGCATACGAGCGCTTGGGCGCGGAGGCTTATCCCTTCCTCTCCGTTGGCAAGCCGTTCCAGACCGAGATTGAGATGCGCCGCGCCGACGACACCACCTTGTGGGCGCAGTTGATCGGCTACGTGGTCAACCCGGACGATCCAAGCGCCGGCACCATCTGGGTGATTGAAGACCGCACCGAACAAAAACGCGCCGAGGAAGCGCTGCGCAATGCACTGCTGGAGAACCAGGCGATTCTCGACAGTGCGGTGCTGGGCATTTCGGTCGTGGAGAACGGCCGCAACTTGCGCTGCAACCGCAAGATGGAAGAGCTGTTCGGCTACGGCCCCGGCGAGATGAATAATCTGAGCGTGCAGGCCTTCTACGCCGATACCGATGCCTGGGATCGGGCGCGCAACGAAACGGCGCGCGACTTCCGCGCCGGCCATGTCAACGTCGCCGAATATCAGCTGGTACGCAAGGACGGCAGCACTTTCTGGGCACGCTTGTCCGGCCGTCCGTTCGATCTGGCGGAGGCCACCGGACGCTCGGTGTGGCTGGTGGACGACATCACCACGCGGCGCGAGGCCGCGGAAGCCGTGGCCCGCGCGCGTGATGAACTGGAATTGCGGGTGCAGGAGCGCACCGCCGAACTGGCCGGCGCCAACGCCCAGTTGCAAGGCGAGATTGTCGAACGCCGCCAGGCGGAAGCGCGCGTGCACCACATGGCGTACCACGACAGCCTGACCGGTTTGCCGAACCGCGCGCTGTTGTCGGATCGCCTGGATCGCGCCATGCTGGCGGCGCAGCGCACCGAGCGCAAACTGGCGGTGATGTTCATCGACCTGGACCGCTTCAAGATGATTAACGATTCGCTTGGCCACATGACCGGCGACCAGCTGCTGAAAGAAGTGGCCAGCCGCTTGTGCCGCGCGGTACGCGCCAGCGATACCGTGGCCCGCTTGGGTGGCGATGAATTCGTGGTGCTGGTGCCGGGCATACGCGCCGCTGATGAAGCGAGCCAGGTAGCCGAGAAAATCATTGAAGCCTTGTCCGAGAGCTTCCCGCTGGAGGGCCGCAACCTGCACATCACGCCATCGATCGGCATCAGCGTCTACCCGGATGACGGCGGCGACGTTGAAACGCTGATGCGCAACGCCGACGGCGCCATGTACCACGCCAAGGCCAGCGGCCGTAACAACTACCAGTTCTTCAAGGAGGCCATGAACCAGACGGCGGCGCGCCACTTCGAGCTGGAGTCCAGCTTGCGCGGCGCGCTGGCGGCCGATGAATTCGAGCTGTACTTCCAGCCCATCATGGACATCGGCACGCGCCGCCTGCATGCGATGGAAGTGCTGCTGCGCTGGCGCCGTGGCGGCGTGGAGCTGATTACGCCCGACCAGTTCATCCCCATCATCGAAGAAAACGGCATGATTGTGCCGATCGGCGAATGGGTGATCCGCCAAGCCTGCAAGCAAAGCATGGCGTGGCAGAGCCAGGGCATGACGCCGGTGCCGCTGGCGGTCAACCTGTCGCCGCGCCAGTTCATGCACCGCGGGCTGGTGGAATCGATTCGCGGCATCCTCGACGACACCGGCATCGACCCGGCGCTGATCGAATTCGAAATCACCGAGACAGCGCTGATGCAGCACGGCGAGCAGACGCTGGAAATTCTCGGCCATATCAACGCCATGGGCATCCGCTTGTCGATCGACGATTTCGGCACCGGCTATTCGTCGCTGGCTTACCTGAAGCGCTTCCCGGTCAAGAAGATCAAGATCGACCGCGCCTTCATCAAGGACTTGGAAGAGAGTGCGGAAGACCGCGCCATCGTGGCGGCGATCATCGCATTATCGGACAGCTTGCAGCTGTCGGTGGTGGCGGAGGGCGTGGAGACCGAGGCGCAGTACGCGCTGCTGCAGCGCCACGGCTGCCAATTCGCGCAAGGCTATTTGTTCTCGCAGCCGGTGCCGCACGCGACGGCCCAGCTGCTCTTGCCGCGCTGCTGATCAGCGGGGGGCATCGCATGAATCGGTGTTGGCGCTTGATTGGTGTGCTGATGTTAGTACCCCAAACGAAAGGGTCTGACCCCGTACGGGGTCAGACCCTGGCCGCAGCGGTGTGCCGGTTGGGGTGGTGCCGCGCGCTTTTAAGGCAACAGGCAGCGTCAACCCCATCATTCTTTTAGTCCAGCGTGGCGACTACCGGTGCGTGGTCGGACGGCTGTTCCCACTTGCGCGGTACGCGGTCGATGATGCAGGCGCTGCAGCGCTTGACCAGGGCTGGCGACAGCAGGATGTGATCGATGCGCAAGCCTTTGTTCAAGCGGAAGCCCAGCGCGCGGTAATCCCACCAGCTGAACGATTTTTCCGGCTGCTCGAACAGGCGGTAGGAATCGGTCAGGCCAATCTCCAGCAGGCGGTTCAGCGCCGCGCGTTCCTTGTCCGACACCAGCACCTGGCCTACCCACGCGGCCGGATCGTGCACGTCGCGGTCTTCCGGCGCGATGTTGTAGTCGCCGACCACCGCCAGCTGCGGGTGCTGCGCCGCTTCTTCCTTGATCCAGTCGTGGAAGGCCGACAGCCAGGCCAGCTTGTACTCGTACTTGTCCGAGTCGACGCTTTGGCCGTTCGGCACGTAAGCGCATACCACGCGCACGCCATCAATCGTTGCAGCGAGGATACGCTGCTGCGGATCTTCGAATTTTGGATTGTTTTTTACAACATCGGCAATCGGCTGCTTGGAAATGATGGCCACGCCGTTGTAAGTCTTCTGGCCGCTGTACACGACGTGGTAGCCGGCAGCCTCGATTGCGGCCGCAGGAAACTTGTCGTCAGTTAATTTTGTTTCCTGAATACATAGCACATCGGTGGGGTTCTCCTCTAGCCACTTCATAACGTGCGGCAGTCTTACGTTCAAAGAGTTAACATTCCAGGTGGCTAATTTCATGATGCTGAGGTTCCTTGCGGGTTCGGGGAGGGGCGTTTGCCCGATGTGGCTTGCATCTTACAGCATCCCGATTTAACACATCTACTTATCGACTTGTAAAGTTGTATGAAAAAACATGAAAAATGCTTCCGTCAACAGGCTTGGAGGGCCTAAAATGTTGCAAAATCTGTGAAATCAAAAAAAAATTGCCAATAGTGTCTCGTTGTTGTCAAAATAGAACGGAAAGGCAAGACAAAGTAAGTAAATTAGAAATATACTGGTACAAATTAGGCGGATAATGATTGTTTCCGTTTAGCAACTGCAAAATACAAGCCGATGTATATTTATGTGTTGTGGTGACGCAATAAATGATACTATACGGAAATAGTTAGTCGTTTTTACAGTAAATGGCGCTTGGCGCATTTGCAAAGGAATAAAAAATGCGAACTGCATTTGAGGCATGGGCACAGCGCGACGGTCACATCGTTCGACGCCGTGAAGATAAGCCAGACGAGTATCTGGTCTTCGAAACGCAACGCCGCTGGGTGATCTGGCAGGCGGCGCTGGAACATGGCAAAACGCCGGGCGGCCGCAAGACCGCCGCACAGAAAGAAGCTGCCGCCGCTGAAAAGCGCGCCGCCGAAGCTGTGCAGCGTCCGGCGGCGATCAATTCCGACGAAGCCGCCGTGCGCAACCAGGTGTTGAACGAAGTGCTGGACGCTTTCTCGTCGCTGGGCGGCGCGGGTGGCATGGATGACATCCTGAAAGTGGTGCAGGGTCTGAAGAAGAAGCAGCAAGAACAGGCTGAAACGCCGGTCGCTGCCAAAACGCCGGATCGCCACAACGCGTAAAAGTGCAACGCTTTACGCCGCTTGATCAAGCAAATAAAACCGACGGCGGACTGCTACACTGGGCCTGACTCCATTTTCCGGGACAGACCATGTACTTCCGCTCCGCCGTCGCGGTAACTGCGCTATTGGCCGCCATGGCTGGTTGCGCTTCCCTGACTGAATCCACTCAGCAAAACGTGCTGGTGCAAACCGTGCTCGATCACCGCGAGATCGCCGGTGTCGGCTGCGTGCTGTATAACGACGTGGGCAAGTGGTTTGTCACGACGCCGGCGCGCGTCACGCTGCGCAAGAGCGCGGGGCCGCTGCGCATCGATTGCCAGAAGGCCGGCAAGGGCTGGGCGTATGAGAAGGTCGAGTCCAAGGCGGACGGCAATCTGTGGGGGAATCTGGCGCTGACGGCCGGTGTCGGCTACGTCATCGATAAGAATACCGGCGCAGGTTACGACTATCCGGCCACGCTGACGGTGGTCATGCATCCTGCGCAGGAAAAAGAAGAAGGGCCAGCGCCGGCGCCCGGCGTGACCCTTTTCTAAATTACGAACGCGCTTTAGGCACGATTAATCAGGAAGTTCGACAGCAGCGGGACTGGACGGCCAGTCGCGCCTTTTGCGCCGCCCGATTTCCACGCGGTGCCGGCGATATCCAGGTGCGCCCAGGTGTACTTGCGGGTGAAGTTTTCCAGGAACGCAGCAGCGGTGCACGATGCGCCGCCCGGGGTGCCGATGTTGGCCAGGTCGGCGAAGTTCGACTTCAACTGCTCGTTGTACTCTTCGCCGATCGGCAGGCGCCATGCGGTGTCGCTGGCGTTTTTGCCGGCAGCCAGGATCTCGTCGGCCAGCTTGTTGTGCGCTTCGTCGTCGCGGGTGAACAGGCCGCTCTTGTGGTGGCCCAGCGCCACGATGCAGGCGCCGGTCAGGGTGGCGATGTCGATCACGGCGGCCGGGTTGAAGCGCTCGGCGTAGGTCAGCGCGTCGCACAGAATCAGGCGGCCTTCGGCATCGGTGTTCAGGATCTCGATGGTCAAGCCGTTCATCGAGGTGACGATGTCGCCCGGCTTGGTGGCGCGGCCCGACGGCATGTTTTCGCACGAAGCGATAATGCCGATCACGTTCAGCTTCAGGTTCATCTCGCCGATGGCGCGGAAGGTGCCCAGCACCGAGGCGGCGCCGCCCATGTCGTACTTCATCTCGTCCATGCCAGGGCCGGGCTTCAGCGAAATGCCGCCGGTGTCGAAGGTGATGCCTTTACCGACCAGCACCACTGGCGCGTCCTTGGCCTTGCCGCCCATGTGCTTCATGACGATGAATTTCGGCGGCTGCTCGCTGCCGTTGGTGACCGACAGGAAGCTGTTCATCTTCAGCGCTTCCAGCTGTTTGCGATCCAGTACTTCAACGTCGAACTTGTAGTCCTTGCCCAGCTTCTTGGCCACGTTCGCCAGGTGGGTCGGGGTGCATACGTTGGCCGAGGTGTTGCCCAGCTCCTTGGTCAGATCCATGCCGTTGGCGATCGCCACGGCCTGGGCCAGCGCCAGCTTGGTCGCGGCGGTGTTAGGTACGGCCAGGGCGATTTTCTTGACGCCGGCGGCGGCCGGATCCTTCTTGCTCTTTTGGCCATCGGTGCGGAACACCGATTCGTGGGCGCTCTGCACCACGTTGCGGATCGCCCAATTCACATCGCGCTCTTTCACTTCGGTCAGTGGCAATGCGATAATAGCGTCGCTCGTGCCGAGGGAGGAGAATGCCTTGAGTGCCGCAGCCACGCCGCCGGCGAAGCTTTTCTCGCTAACGGTTTCGTCGCTGCCCAGGCCGACCAGCAGCACGCGTTCGGCGGCGGCGCCTTTCAGGCCGCGCAGCAGCAGGGTGGTGCCGGATTTGCCGGTAATGTCGCCGGACTTCAGCGCAGCGGTGATTTCACCAGCGCCGTCCAGCGCCTTGGCAGCTTGCGACAGCTTCTTGTTCTCGAAGACCGCGACGGCGATGACGCCGGCTTTGGCCGTAGCGATGGTGTTTTTTGTGTCGAATGCTTTTATGCTAAAGTCCATTTGATTCTCCGTGTCGTATACGTACTTAAAACTGTGGCCCCGCATAAGGTATATGCGGGCCAAACTACCGAATTATAATCTTCAATGATCTTCCAACGCGCCCTACGACGTGAAATGGCTGCTACAGCCGGCGCTTCCTTCACGGTCTTGTTCAGCATTTGCGTGACCTGGACACTGATCGCTGTCCTCGGCAAGGCCGCAGGCGGCAAGGTGGCGTCCAGCGACGTGATCGCGCTGATCGTGTTCGCAACGCTGAATTATCTGCCAACTATCCTCATCCTCACCAGCTTTATTTCAGTGCTGATGGTGGTCACGCGCACCTACCGCGATTCCGAGATGGTGGTGTGGTTTGCCTCCGGCCTGTCGCTGACGCGCTGGATCATGCCGGTGCTGACCTTCGGCCTGCCGATCGTGTTCTTGACCGGCGTGCTGAGTTTTGTCGCCACGCCGTGGGCCAAGCAGAAAAGCTCGGAGTACGTGGAACGCTTTGAAAAGCGCGAAGACCTGCAAAAGGTCTCGCCGGGCCAGTTCAAGGAATCGGCGTCGGCCAACCGCATCTTCTTTGTAGAAGGCGTGGCCGGTAAAACGGCCGTGGTGCAGAACGTGTTCGTCAACACCGTCGACGAGAAGGGCACCGCCGTCATCGTCGCGCGCGAGGGCGTGATCAACACCGGGCCGAAAGGCGAGCGCTATCTGGTGCTGAAGAACGGCCGCCGCTACCAGGGCGTGCCGGGACAGGCCGACTTCCAGACCATGGAATTCGAAAGCTACAGCATGCGCGTCACCAGCCAGAATCAGGAACTGGAGGGCGACCGCGATACCGACAGCACGCCGACCATGCAGCTACTCGACGACACCAGCAACGGCGCGCGCGCAGAACTGCTGTGGCGCGCGGCCTCGCCGCTCACTTGCCTGGTGCTGATTTTACTGGCGATTCCGCTGGGCTTCGTCAATCCGCGCGCCGGCAGTTCGGCCAACTTGATCATCGCGCTGCTGATCTTCTTCAGCTATAACAACTTCGTCAAACTGCTCGAGGCCAGCGTCCGCCAGGGCAAGGCGACGTTTGCCGTGTCGTGGTGGCCGCTGCACGCGGCGGCCATGCTGCTGGTATTTGGCCTGTTTGCATGGCGTTTGTATTTGAATCACCGTTATCACCCGCTGGCGTTGCTGGCTGCGCTCAAGCGCAACCGCCACGCTAATAAGAAGGCTGTCTCGCAATGAAAATCCTGCAACGCTATTTCGCAGTCTCGATACTGCAAGCCGTCGCCTTTGTGCTGGTGGCCTTCCTGGCGCTGCAAGCCTTCATGGATCTCACCGGCGAACTGCCCAAGGTCAGCAAGAATGGCTACGGCGTGCAATATGCATTCATGTATGTGCTGGTGCAGATTCCCGGCCACGTGTACGAAGTGATGCCACTGGCGGCGCTGATCGGCACTATCTACACCATGGCGCAGTTTGCGGCCACGTCGGAATTCACCATCATGCGCGCGTCCAGCATGTCGACACAGATGGTGGCGTGGATGCTGGCCAAGATCGGCCTGGTGCTGGTGGTGCTGACGTTTATCGTCGGTGAACTGGTGGTGCCGCGCACGGCGCCGCTGGCGGAGAAGTTCAAGCTGTCGTCGCGCGGCACGACCATCTCTACCGAGTTCCGTTCCGGCCTGTGGACTAAAGATATCGTCAAGTCGGAAGGCATGACCGGCACCGTGACCGGTTCGCGCTTCTTCAACGTGCGCGAAGTGGGGGCCGACGGCACGCTGAAAGATGTGAAGCTGTACGAGTTCGATACCAGCTTCCGTTTGCGCTCCATCACGCAGGCCAAGACCGGCACCTTCCAGGGCAATAACAAGTGGCTGCTCAGCGATGTGACGGAGAATATCTTTACCAATCCTGAACTGCTTAAGCCTGGCATTGAAGCCACGCTGGCTAACAACTATGCTCAGGAATCGAGCATGATCGAAACCCGCCGTAGCGCCACCAAGGATTTGCTGTCCGAGATTACGCCTAAGATTTTGTCGGTGTCGCGTTCAGACCCGGAACGCATGTCGGCGAATGAGCTGGCGGTGTACACCCGCCACCTGCAAGAGAACAAGCAGGAGACCGAGCGCTTCAAGATCGCGTTCTGGAAAAAGCTGTTCGACCCGCTGGCGATTTTTGTGTTGATGGCGCTGGCGCTGCCGTTTGGTTACCTGCACACGCGTAGCGGCGGCGTGAGTTTGAAGATTTTCCTCGGCATTATGCTGGGGGTGAGTTTCCTGCTGGTGAATACGCTGTTCTCGCACCTTGGCGTGCTGAGTACCTGGCCGGCGGTTCTGACGGCGATTGCGCCGAGCTTATTATTCCTGCTGCTGGCGATATGGGCCATGTGGTGGGTGGAGCGGCACTGATGAATCATCAACGCGCACTGGTCTTGTTTGCACACGGCGCCCGCGCTGCATCGTGGGCGGCGCCGTTTGAGCGTCTGCGCGATTTGACGCAGGCGCGCGAGCCGCAAGTGCGGGTGGAGCTGGCTTTTCTTGAGTTGATGTCGCCGCGTTTGCCGGAGCTGGTGGCGTCATTGACTGCCGGCGGCGTTAACGACATTACCGTGGTGCCGGTGTTTTTAGGGCAGGGGGGCCATGTGCTGCGCGACCTGCCGTTGATGCTGGATGAGTTGCGCCTCCAGTATCCGCAGGCCGCTATCAAGGTCGTGGAGGCGGCCGGCGAAAACCCCGCCGTCCTTAAAGCACTTTCTGACTACTGCGTATCCGCTCTTCTTTAGACCCGCACTGCCACACGGGGTCTGACCCCGTACGGGGTCAGACCCCTAAGCGGTGACGCATGCGTATCGCTAAAAGCGTGCGGGGTAGTTATTTGCGTGGAATGATTTTTACTTCGTAGATTTTCGGCCAGAGTTTGCCGGTGACGAACAGGCGCTTTTTCTCGGCGTCGTAGGCGATGCCATTCATGACGTTTTCGCCGTTTTGGCCTTTGCCTGCCTCGGGATAGAGTTTGCTGAAGTCGATCCAGCCGAGGATTTTGCCAGTCGCGGGATCAATCCGTGCAATCGTATTCGTGTGCCAGATGTTGGCGTAGATTTCGCCTTCCACCACTTCCAGTTCATTCAGCTGATCGACGGCGATGCCGTCCGCCGTTACCTTCACGCGGCGCACTTCGAGGAAGGTTTTCGGATCGAGGAAGCGCAGCGTGGCGGTGCCGTCGCTCATGATCAGTTCTTTGCCGTTCTGCGTCAGACCCCAGCCTTCGCCTGGATAGGCGAACTGGCTTTTGAATTCAAACGTCTTCAAATCGAACACGAAGCCGGTCTGCGTTTGCCAGGTCAGGCCGATCAGCGTATCACCCCATGCAGTCAAGCCTTCGCCGAAGTACTGCGGCGGGATGTCTTTGCTTTGCAGGATTTTGCCAGTCGCCAGATCGACTTTGCGGATCGATGATTTGCCGTTCAAGCCCGTGCTCTCGTACAGAACGCCGTCGCGGTACAGCAGGCCTTCGGTGAAGGCTTGCGTGTCGTGCGGGTAGCTGCGTACCACTTTGAAATCGTAGGTGGGCAGGGCGGCCGATGCCGTAATGGCGGCCGGCAGCAAGGCAGAGAGGAGGAGGGCTTGCGCGACAATCTTGTTCACTATGCAGTCACCGAATTTTGTAGTTCAACCATGGCGTCCAGCGTGGTGCCGGGAGCATCGAGCTCCGCTTGCACGCATGCGCGCGCTTCGGGCGCTTGCACCAGCGAGACGGCTTGCTGGCGCGCGATCGCCGCCGCAGCAGTATCGCCGCAGCCGTTCAGCAAGTCCAGTACCAATGCAACTTCGGTGGTGTAGTTGAATACGTCGGCCAGCAGTTCGGCCATGCCTTCGGTGGTGAGGACGTTGGCCTTGTTCTTCAGTTCATTGAGCTGCATCGCTGCCAGCGCCAGGTGATGCTCGGGATGCGGCAGGTAGCGGCGCGCCAGTTCAAAGTCGCCGCATGCCATGATCGACGGCAGGGCGGCGCGGGCGTTTTGCTGCGCCAGCGCTTCCGGCAGGCTTTGGAACAGGTGGTAGGTGTTCTGCAAGTCGCCCAGCTTGTCGTTGATGACGCGGATGTCGTGGAACAGCTGCGGTGCAGCCGGCAGTTCAGCGGTCAGGCGGTCACGCAGGGCGACCAGCGCCTGGCGCGCCGGCAGGTATTCTTCCGCCAGCTTGGCCCATGCGGCCAGCACGTAGGACAGGCGCAGCGCAGCGGCATCGGCTTCGTCGAACAGCGCGCTATATTCCTGCAAGGCGGCTTCAAAATGGCCGTCGGCGTGGGTTTGCCAGGCGCTTTCCAGTCTTTGAACAATGTCCATTCAAACCTCTTATGGTGGGAGTGGACATTCTAGTACGGAAAATTGAAATTCAGGCGCGGAGTTGAGCGGCTATTGTCTTGCTAATCTCGTTGCTAATCTCGTTGCTAATCCCGCTGATGCACACGTACGCGCATGGCTTCACCGATCATGACCAGCACCGGGCCGTGCGGCGTGCCGAGGCCCTGCGTCAGCTGGGCGATGGTGATGCGATGGATTAGTTGATCCGGGCGGCTGACGTTTTCGATGACCACCACCGGCGTATCCGGCGCGTGGCCGTGCGCCAGCAAGCGCTCTGCGGTGGCGATGGCTTCGCGCCCGCCCATGTACTGGATCAGCGTATCGGTTTCTGGAATGGCGTCGTGATCCGAGTGTTCGGGCGCGGTGGAGGAGGTGAAAAAGCCCACGCTGCGCGCCACGCCGCGCTTGGTCAGCGGCTGCTTGGTGGCGGCTGCTGCGGCCAATGCGGTGGTGATGCCGGGGACGACTTCGACTTCAATGCCAACTTCTTCCAGCGCGCGCAGTTCTTCATCGGCGCGGCCGAACATCATCGGGTCGCCGCCTTTTAAACGCACTACCAGCTTGGCGCGTTGTGCTGCTTCGACCAGCTGCTGATTGATGACTTGCTGCGCCACCGAGCGTTGGCCGCTGCGTTTGCCGACGGAGATTTTCTCCGCCTGCGGGCAGAGTTCCAGCATCTCGGGGATCACCAGTGCGTCGTGCAGCACGATGTCGGCTTGCGCCAGCAGGCGCGCACCGCGCACGGTGATGAGGTCTTGGGCGCCGGGGCCGGCGCCGATCAAATACACTTTTCCGAGAGTGGCCATGGCGGATAGCTTTGACTTCGTCATCCCGGCGCAGGCCGGGATCCATAGACAGTATGCGGGATGCTCAGTATGGATTCCGGCTTTCGCCGGAATGACGAGGTTTGGGTTACAGGCGAATCATACCTGCTGCAACGGTCTGGTGGGTCACTTCATCGATCAGGATAAAGGCGCCGGTAGCGCGGATGTCGCTGTAGGCGTCGGCCGCCAATGGCTGCTGCACGCTCAGTTCTATCGTTGCGATGTCGTTCAGCTTCAAGCCTTCGGCGCTGTGGCGCTGCTGGGTGTTGATGTCCAACAGGGACTCGATGGTCTTCACTTTGGCCGAGGTCTGCTTGGTGCCGTGCTTGATCCAGTACTTACGGCGCACGTCCAGCGGCTCGTCGGACATCCAGCACACATCGGCTTTCAGCTGCTTGAGCTGCGTGGCCGGCTTGCCGGCGCTGGACAGCAGATCGCCGCGCGAAATGTCGAGATACTCGTTCAACAGCAGCGTGACCGATTGGCCTACCACCGCCGATTGATGCGAGCCTTCCAGCGTCAGGATATCTTTCACGGTCGCGCTTTGGCCCGATGGCTGCACCACCAGCTGATCGCCCACCGACACTTTGCCTGCTTCGATGCGGCCCATGTAGCCACGGAAGTCGTTGGCTTCGTGGCCGTTGTGGCGCGCCACCAATTGCACCGGGAAGCGGAACGGCGCGTCGTGCGATTCGTCGTACACCGACAGCGATTCCAGCAGCTCGATCAGGGTAGGGCCTTGATACCAGCCCAGTTTCTCGCTTTTCTCCACCACGTTGTCGCCGGTCAGGGCGGACAGCGGAATCGGCGTGATGTCCTTCAAACCCAGCGACGCAGCAAACTCGCCGTAGGCTTTAACGATGCGGTTGTAGATGTCCTGATCGTAGTTCACCAAGTCCATCTTGTTGACAGCAACGATCACGTGCTCGATCTGCAGCAGGTGGGCGATGGTCGAGTGACGCTTGGTCTGGATCAGCAGATCAACGCCACCATCTTCGCGCAGCTTCACTTTCGATACGTCCACCAGGATGATGACGGCATCGGCGGTCGAAGCGCCGGTCACCATGTTGCGGGTGTATTGCTCGTGGCCCGGCGTGTCGGCAATGATGAACTTGCGCTTGGGCGTGGCGAAATAGCGGTAAGCCACGTCGATGGTGATGCCTTGTTCGCGCTCGGCTTCCAGGCCGTCGGTCAGCAGCGACAGATCGACGGTGTCGCCCACGGTGCGCTTATGCTTGGAGCGCGACATGGCGTCCAGCTGGTCGGCAAAGATGCCCTTGCTGTCGAACAGCAGGCGGCCGATCAGGGTGGACTTGCCGTCGTCGACGGAACCGGCAGTGATGAAACGCAGCAGGCTTTGTTCGTTCGCGTTGGTATTCGTACTCGTAGTCATTAGAAGTATCCTGCTTTTTTACGTTTTTCCATCGAGGCTTCGGACGTCTGGTCGTCCATGCGGGTGGCGCCGCGTTCGGTCACTTGGGTGATCGCGGTTTCAGCGATGATCTGCTCCACGGTCGCGGCGTCCGAGGACACGGGGCAGGTGCAGGAGATATCGCCCACGGTACGGAAGCGCACTACCTGGGTCTCAACGGTTTCGCCTTCGCGCGCCGGGGTCAGATCGGTCAGCGGCACCAGCAGGCCGTTGCGCGGAATGACCTGGCGCTCGTGGGCGAAGTAGATCGGCGGCAGTTCCAGCTTTTCGCGGGCGATGTACTGCCACACATCCAATTCAGTCCAATTCGAAATCGGGAACACGCGCATGTTTTCGCCCGGGTGGACGCGGGTGTTATACAGATCCCACAGTTCCGGGCGCTGCGACTTCGGATCCCACTGGCCGAATTCATCGCGGAAGGAGAAGATGCGCTCCTTGGCGCGGGCCTTCTCTTCGTCGCGGCGCGCGCCGCCGATGCAGGCGTCGAAGCCATGTTCGGCGATGGTTTCCAGCAGCGTCACGGCTTGTGCGGCATTGCGCGAATCGGTTTGCGGATTACGCAGGCGCACGGTGCCCTTGCGGATCGATTCTTCCACCGAGCCGACGATCAGGCGTTCGCCCAGTTCTGCCACGCGCTTGTCGCGGAAGGTGATGACTTCTTCAAAATTGTGGCCGGTATCGACGTGCACCAGCGGGAACGGGAATTTACCGGGACGGAAAGCCTTCTCGGCGATGCGCAGCAAGACCACCGAGTCTTTACCGCCCGAGAACAGCAGGGCAGGGTTGCTGCATTCGGCCGCGACTTCGCGCATGATGTGGATCGCTTCCGATTCCAGTGCATCGAGGTGGCGCGAGTTCACGTGCGCGTTGTTTTCTACTAAAGCGTTCATTTGGACTTAGCCTTTTTTAATGCGTATCAGTTTGCCGTCGACTACGTGCAGGCCGCACTCTTTCGACTCCGGGTTTTCCCACCACCAGCGGCCGGCGCGGACATCTTCGCCTGGCTCGATGGCGCGGGTACACGGTTCGCAGCCGATCGATGGATAACCCTGGTCGTGCAGCGCGTTGTATGGCACGCCGTTTTCACGGATGTAGTTCCAGACGTCTTCCTCCGACCAGTCGGCCAGCGGATTAAACTTGGTCATCAGGTGGGCGGCGTCATCTTCTTCCACCTGCAGCGAGCCGCGGGTGGCTGCTTGCGCGCGGCGCTGGCCGGTGACCCAGGCCTTGTTGCCGGCCAAGGCGCGACCCAGCGGCTCGACCTTGCGGATGCGGCAGCATTCCTTGCGCATCTCGACGCTGTCGTAGAAGGCGTTGAGGCCATTCTGCGCCACGTAGGCCTCTACCGCTTCGGCTTGCGGCTTGTAGACCGCGATGTCGTAGCCGTAGTGGGCTTTCACCTTGTCCAGCATGTCCAGCGTTTCCTTGTGCAGGCGCCCGGTTTCAAGCGAGAAGATGCCGATACCGTACTGGCCCTTCAGGATCAAATCAGTCAGCACCATGTCTTCCGCCGCCAGCGAGGAGGCAAAGACGGCCGGGGAAAAGTCGCTGGCGATGCGGGACAGCGTGGCGCGCGTGTCCGCAATCAGCTTGCTCAGGTCACTCATTGCAGCTCCAATCAGATGCCGGCGCCGTCGTTGTTGGCCGCAACCGGCGCAGGGCGCGCGTGGCGGCGGAACAGCGGGACTTTCTGATCGACCGAAGCCTGGTAGGTTTCAGAGAAATCGGACAGGCCTTTCAGTGCATCGTGCGGATCGCGGTCGGCGCGCACGGCGTAAGCGTTGAAGCCCACGCGCTGCATCGAGAACAGCTGGTCGCGCAGCACGTCGCCGATGGCGCGCAATTCGCCTGTCCAGCCCAGGCGGGTGCGCAGGTTGTAGGCGATCGAGTAGCCGCGGCCATCGGTGAATTTCGGGAAGTCGACGGCGATCAGCGGGAACTGATCCAGCAGGCCTTTCAGTGTGTCAGGACGTTCATCGGAAGCGATCCACACCGCGATTTCGCCTGCGGCGGTGCGCGCTGCCAGCACGTCGCGCTGCACCAGCCACAGGCTCAGTGGCACGATGAATTTGCCCTCAGGGACGGCCACGGTGGCCGGATCGTGCGCAGGCGCGCCTTCGACCGGCTCGGCCAGTCGCAGTACCTGCCAATCGTCTGCCACTACTTCACGGCCCTTGATAATCAAATTCTTAGACATATTCATCCTCTCCAACCAGGCGGCCGCCTTTTTCAGCGATCGGCGTGGCGTACACAAATTCCTTGAACGGTGCGACGCCCAGGCGCTGCGCGCAGGCGGCAAACGATTCATCTTCAAAACGCTCGCGCAGGTAGACTTGCAGCAGGCGGTCGATCACTTCCGGCATTTGCAGCGCGGAGAACGATGGGCCGATGATCTTGCCGATGGCGGCGTTATTGCCTTGCGCGCCGCCGATCGACACTTGATACCATTCGCTGCCGTCTTTATCCACACCGAGCACGCCGATACTGCCGACGTGATGGTGGCCGCAGGCGTTGATGCAGCCGGAGATATTCAGTTCGATCTCGCCGATGTCGTGCTGATAGTCGATGTTGTCGAAGCGCTCCGCGATGGCGGCCGCAATCGGGATCGACTTGGCGTTGGCCAGCGAGCAGAAGTCGCCGCCAGGGCAGCAGATCATGTCGGTCAGCAGGCCGATGTTCGGCGTCGCCAGGCCGTGGGCCTTGGCTTCCTGCCACAGCGCGAACAACTGCGACTGCTCGACGTCGGCCAGGATGATGTTCTGTTCATGGGTGACGCGCAGTTCGCCGAAGCTGTAGCGATCCGCCAGGTCGGCCATGAAGTCCATCTGCTCGGCGGTGGCGTCGCCCGGCGGCACGCCGGTCTTCTTCAGCGACAGCGCCACGGCAGCGTAGCCCGGCACCTTGTGCGGCTTGACGTTGCGCTTGAGCCAGTTGGAGAAGGCCTTGTTATCCGCAGCTTGCGCCTGCAAGGCGGCATCGCTGTCATCCAGCTGCTTGTAGGCCGGCGGCTGGAAGTAGTCGATCACGCGCTGCATCTCTTCGATGGTCAGGGTTTCAGGGCCGTCTTTCAGGTCGGCCCATTCCTCTTCCACCTGGCGGGTAAACTCTTCCACGCCGATGGCTTTCAGCAGGATCTTGATGCGGGCCTTGTACTTGTTGTCGCGCCGGCCGTACTGGTTATACACGCGCATCACGGCTTCGGTGTAGGTCAGCAGGTGCTGCCACGGCAGGAACTCGCGGATCACGCTGCCGATGATCGGCGTGCGGCCCATGCCGCCGCCGGCCATGAATTTGAAGCCGATCTCGCCGGCGTCGTTGCGCACCACGGTCAGGCCGATGTCGTGAATCGCAATCGCGGCGCGGTCTTCGACGGCGCCGTTGATCGCGACTTTAAACTTGCGCGGCAGGGCGATGAATTCAGGGTGGAAGGTCGACCACTGGCGCAGCACCTCGGCGTATGGACGCGGATCGATGATCTCGTCGGCAGCAACGCCGGCGTACGGATCGGAGGTGGTGTTGCGGATGCAGTTGCCCGAAGTTTGGATGGCGTGCATCTCGACCGAGGCGAGGTCGCTCAGGATATCCGGGGTCTGCTCCAGCTCAACCCAGTTAAACTGGATGTTTTGGCGGGTGGTGAAGTGGCCATAGCCGCGGTCGTATTTGCGGGCGATATGTGCGAACATACGCATTTGCTTAGATGCTAACAAACCGTAGGGCACGGCAATGCGCAGCATATAAGCGTGGCGCTGCATGTACAGGCCGTTCTGCAAGCGCAGCGGCAGGAATTCGGCTTCGGTCAGCTCATCGGACAGGCGGCGGCGCACTTGGTCGCGGTACTGGGCGATGCGCTCGCGGACGATGAGGTGGTCGTATTGGTCGTATTGATACATGAATATTCTTCCTGGATAGTCGCTGATTCCCCAAACTAGCGCTAATAGTAATAAACTTCGTCTTTATTCCATACGACTTAGTCTTTATTTGCTTATATAAGGATTGGGCATAAGCATGGACGCTAATAATTTTAAGATGGGCCAAGACCTGCAATGAACCTTCACCAACTGCGCTTCGTGCGCGAAGCAGTACGCCAGAATTACAATTTGACTGATGCCGCCAAGGCCTTGTTCACCTCGCAACCGGGCGTCTCCAAGGCGATTATCGAGCTGGAAGAAGAGTTGGGTGTCGATATCTTCACCCGTCACGGCAAGCGTATCCGTGGCCTGACCGAGCCGGGGCGGCTGGTGCTGTCGTCGGTAGAGTTGATTATGCAGGAAATCGACTCCCTCAAGCGCATCGGCAAGGAATATGCGGCGCAGGATAGCGGCAGTTTTACCATCGCCACCACGCACACGCAGGCGCGCTACACCTTGCCCAAGGTGGTGCAGGCCTTCATGGTCAAGTTCCCGAAGGTAAGATTATCTTTATTGCAAGGCAATCCGCAGCAGATCGCCGAGATGGTGCAGCGCGACCAGGCCGACTTGTGCATTGCCACCGAGTCGATTGCCGGCGTCACCGGTCTGGTGACCTTGCCGTGCTACCAGTGGGAGCACGTGGTGGTGGTGCCGCCCGACCATCCGCTGCTGCGCAACAAGCAGCCGACGCTGGAAGAGATCGCGGCTTTCCCGATCATCACGTATGATGGCGCCTTCGCCGGCCGCAGCAAGATCGACCACGCGTTTTCCCTGCGCGGCCTGAAGCTGGACGTGCTGCTGGAAGCCATCGACGCCGACGTGATCAAGACTTATGTGGAGTTGGGCATGGGGATTGGTATCATAGCGGGCATGGCCTTCGACGCCGAGCGCGACAAGAATCTGCGCGCCATCCCTGTGGGCCACCTGTTCGGCATGAATGTGTCGCGGGTGGCGGTCAAGCAGGGCGCCTACCTGCGCAGCTATATTTACACCTTTATCGAACTGCTGGCCCCGACGCTCAACCGCAAGTTGATCGAACAGGCTATGAGCGGCGAAAAAGAGAACTACGAACTATAAAGAAAGCATCATCATGATTACCAACCAGTTGACACAATACTACGCCGTCAACGCGGACAATTACGACCAAGTCTATGCGCAGGAAGCGCGCTACGACGATCTGGACGATCTGCAGGAAATGGTCGCCGAGCTGTTCCAAGACCATAAAGTGCTGGAACTGGGCTGCGGCACCGCCTACTGGACTGATTTGATCTCGGAAACGGCCGAATCGGTGCACGCCACCGATATTTCGCAGGAAATGCTGGATCTGGCCGAAACGCGCGGCCTCGACGAAGACATCGTCACCTTCGGGCAAATGGACGCCTTCAACCTGCCGGACGGGCTGGAAGGCCAGTACACGGCCGTGTTCATCGGCAACCTGTGGTGCCACGTGCGCCGCGAAGACCAGGAAAAGTACCTGAAAACCCTGCGCGCCAAGCTGGGCAAGGATGTGCTGCTGGTGATCCTTGATGAATCCTACGTCGACGGCAGTTCGACGGTCATCGCCCGCACCGATCAGGAAGGCAACACCTTCCAGTTCCTGACCGCCGACGATGGCCAGCGCTATGAAATCATGAAGAATTACCTGACCGACAGCACCCTGCGCAAGCGCTTTGCCAACCACACCAAGCAGATCCGCATCGAGCGCCTGGAGTACTACTACCTGCTCAGCTGCCGCTTGAAATAAATAAATCACTTGATGTTGATTTACAACAAATGACTGATGTCACATTGTTGAAGTAATTGATAGGCATGATCTCGGCCGTGAACTCCAACGTGCAGTTTTCATCAACCTTAAGTAGAGAACATCAAGTGAAAAAACTTACTCTGGCAGCAATGATCATCGGCGGCTTCGCTGCACAAGCCCAAGCTCAATCGAACGTCACCATCTACGGCCTGGTGGATGTCGGTGTCGTTAGCGAGCGCGGCGGTGCAGCCGGCTCCCTGACCAAAGTGACCAGCGGCATCGGCGGCCAGTCCCGCATCGGCTTCCGCGGCACCGAAGACCTGGGCAACGGCCTGTCGGCTATCTTCACCCTGGAAACCGGCTTCAAGGCCGACGACGGTACGCTGGACAGCACCAACACCATCTTCAACCGTCAAGCCTTCGTGGGTCTGAAATCCAAAGACGCCGGCCAGCTGACCATCGGCCGCCAGTACACCCCGCTGTACCTGGCACAAAGCCAGGTGGCTGACCCATTCGGCGCCGGCTATGCTGGTTCGATCAAAAACCTGTTCCCATCGGCTGGCGCCAACACCCGCGTAAGCAACGCGCTGGTGTACTCGACCCCAGTGGTGGAAGGCTTCAGCGGCGACGCCCTGTACGCGCTGGGCGAGCAAGCTGGCAGCAACACCGCCGGCCGTCAGTTCGGCTTTGGCCTGAACTACGCCCAAGGCCCGCTGAACGCGCGCCTGGTCTACAACAACAAGAACAACGACACCGCTGCTGTCGGCACCACTCCTGCCAAAGTTCAGGACACCGGCCGCACCACTATGTTCGCCGCCAACTACGATTTCAAAGTCGTGAAGGCCTACTTCGCGTACGGCGCCAACAAGGGCGTGAACAGCTCCCAGATCCCAGTGGCCAACGCTTACGGCTACACCGTGGCGCCAAAGCCTAGCCTGGACAGCAACGACGTGCTGATCGGCGCGACCATCCCAGCCGGCAATGGTTCGATCATGACTTCTTACATCCGTAAGAACGACAAGACCGTCAACAATCAGGACGCCGACCAGTGGGCACTGGGTTACCTGTACTCGCTGTCGAAGCGTACCGGCGCCTACGTTGCTTACGCCAAGATCAAGAACAAGAACGGCGCCGGCTACACCGTTGGCAACAACAACGAAGCTGGTAGCGGCGACAAGGCCTTCAACATCGGCCTGCGTCACTCGTTCTAAGCGGTTGCAGAAGGCGGCAGCGGCAATCGGATCATGATCCGGGTGCCGCCGTCGTTGATGATGGCGATATCGCCATGCAGTGCCCAGACGCGCTCGCGCATCCCGATCAGGCCGAAGGACGAAGCCTTGTCCATGTCCTGTTCGGCGATGCCGCGCCCGTCATCATGGATGGTGATGTGCAATGCCCCATCCTGGCGATACAGCGACAGCGCTACCTTGCGCGCTTCGGCGTGGCGGGTGATGTTGGTCAGCGCTTCCTGCGCAATGCGGAAGATGGCGGTGCTGTAATCGTCGTCCAGCGTTAATTCCTCCTCATTGGCGTCCAGCGTGCACGCAATGCCGTTGCGCTGTTCAAATTCATGGCGCAGGCTTTCCAGCGCAAAATACAAACCTCCTTCATCGAGCGCGCGTGGGCGCAGGTTGCCGGCAATGCGGCGCAGCGAAGTGATGGCCGACATCAGCAGTTCATCCATGCCGCGCTGCAGCTTGCGGGCGGCGGCGCTGTTGTTGCCTTGGCGTTGCAGCAGCGCGAGGTCGCCGCGCAGCGTGGCCAGCAGTTGACCAAGGTCGTCGTGCAACTCGCGCGCGATGTGCTTGCGTTCTTCTTCGCGGATGGTTTGCAGCGCCGCCGACAGTTCGCGCAGCTGTGAATACGATTGTTCCAGTTGTTCCTGCACGCGGGTGCTGCGCGCGTATTGCTGGCCCATGCGCCAGGACAGGCGGATGGTGACGGCCAGCGCCGAGAGAAGGAGGATTGTTTGTATGCTGCGGCCCATGTGTGTCTCCCTGCGGCCGAGGGCCGCCTGGAGTCACACTAAGTCAGGAGCGGGAGAGGGGAGTTGATGTAGCTCAGGCGTGTACCGCTGGCGCTTACATTTGCTTGAACAAGTGCAGGAAGCTGCGGCTCACTTCCAGCTTGTCGGAGCGGCCTTTGATCATGACGAGGTGGCGGCCGCGGATGTCGCGCGTCACGCCTTCGATGGCGTTGACGTTGACCAGGGTGGCGCGGTGGATTTGCCAGAACAGCGCCGGATCGAGTTCCTCGGCCAGGTCGCGCACCGGCTTGCGGATCAGCGCCTCGTATTTCTCGGTCTGCACGCAGGTGTATTTTTCATCCGAGCGGAAGAACAGGATTTCCTCGACTGGAATCATGCGCAGGTCTTGGCCGATGCTGGCCTGTATCCATTGCAGGTGGGCCGGCTTGGGCGCGGCGATCTTCTCGGTCAGCTGGGCCAGCATGGCGGTCACGCTGGCGTTGACGTCGGCTGCGGCGGCCGGCTTGTTCATGCGGGTTTTCAGGCGATCGACCGTGACTTGCAGGCGCTCTTGCTCAGGCGGTTTCAGCACGTAGTCGATGGCGCCGCGCTCAAACGCTTCCACCGCGTAGGCGTCGTAGGCGGTCACGAACACGATGTTGCTCTTGTTGCCGATGACTGAGGCCGCTTCCATGCCGGTCTTGCCGGGCATGCGGATATCGAGGAAGGTGAAGTCCGGCTTGAGGCTGTCGACCAGTTCGATGGCTTCGTCGCCGTTCTTGGCTTCGCCAATAATTTCCAGCTCGGGCCAGACTTGGCCAAGGCGCATGCGCAGTTGGTCGCGCATCAAACGTTCGTCATCTGCAATGATTGCTGTAGGCATCTTGTTCGGGTGTGAAGGTTGTTTAAATTATTATTCAACGAATTGCCGTAATTAGCAATCAGCTTGATTTAGCCAACTGGTAAGGCACCTCGATGGTGACGATCACGCCGCTTGGGCTGTTGGCGGCGATCAGCAGCTGGCCTTGTTCGCCGTGCAGCAGTTTCAGGCGCTCGCGGATGTTGCTCAGGCCGAGGCCGGTGCCGTCGCTGGGCTTGGCGCCGAAGCCGAGGCCGTTGTCGGTGACAATCACGCGCAGCTTGTTGTGGGCGACGTCGGCGCGCACTTTCAGCGTGCCGCCCTCGGGCTTGCCTTCGAGGCCGTGCTTGATGGCGTTTTCCACCATTGACTGGAGCATCATCGGCGGGAAGGCAGCGGTGCGCAGGCCGTCGGGGATGTCGAAATCGATGGTCAGGCGTTCTTCCATGCGCATCTTCAGCAGGGCGAGGTAGGCCGCCACCATGTCGGCTTCGCGGCCGAGGTTGGTAATCAGGTTGTTATCGCGCATTTGTGGCAGCACCGCGCGCAGGTATTTGATCAGGCTGCGCTGCATGGCCGAGGCGCGCGGCGGGTCGGTCTCGATCAGGTGTTCGACCGATGCCAGCGTGTTGAACAGGAAGTGCGGCTCAACCTGGGCTTGCATCATTTGCATCTTGGCTTCGCTGAGCTGGCGCTGCATGGATTCGCGCTCGGCGACGGCGGTAGCGGTCTGGGTTTCCGCCTCGGCGCGCTTTTTGCTGCCCATCAGGAACTTGGTGGCGAACAGGGCCAGCACCAGCAGGGTCACGAAACTCTTGAACCAGGTGGAGGCCTGGCCGTGGTAGCGGGCCACTTTCTGCTCGGCGGCGGTGTCTACCGCTTCTTCAATAGCGTTGGACAATTCCTCGCCGATCTGCGGCGGCAGGTCGATATGGACTTCTTCGCCCGGCAGCGCCGGTAGCGATGGCACCGAGGCAGCGCCAGACTTGGTTGGCGCTGACGGCGCTTCCGGCGCCTCGGGCGCGGCCGGGGCTTCCGGTGCTTCCGGCGCGGCCACAGGCGGTGTGCCGTCTTCGTTCTTGTCCTTGTTGCGCAGTTTGCCGCGCGGGTTGAAGTGAATGCCGCTGTCGTCGATCAGGATATTGGTATCGCCGCTTTTGCGCTTTTGCATACTGTGCTGCTCGCCGCGATCGATGTCGTCCTGTATCGGATTGGAGGAGAACAGCTCGTCCTGCAGAATGGAGCCGGCGGCCAGCATCAGGGCTGCAAACACCAGGAACTTCCACCAGGACAGCTGGGTGACCCAGGTGGCGGTCGCATCAAAGCCGCGATGCAGCAGGCTGCCGGCGGTTTTCAGGGTGTCTTGCACTTTAGGCGTAGGAAACATGAACGGCTTTCAACTCACTCTTAACATGAAGCAAGTGTACCCAGCATCGCTCTTATAAGCCATGCGATTGCGACAGTCTGCAAAAAACGGGGATTAGACGGTAATTGGCAAAGAAGCCCTTGCCAAAGGTGGCTAGCGTTTGCTATAGTTCGGTCCCTCGCAGAACAACGCAGACGCTGCAAAGCGAAACGATAGAAAGCGAGGGGTTGACGAGATAAATCAAATGCTTCATAATCTCGCTTCTGTGCTGATGAACACAACGCTTCAACAGCAAGCAATACGGTCTTTAAAAAATTACAGTCGATAAATGTGGGCGTTTGATGCTGCAACAAAAAGCATTAAATGCTCAAGCAATAAATATTCAGTAGAAATACTGTCAGTATTTTGAGTAAGAGCGAACCATCCCGGTAAAACGGGATAAAACAGAGATTAAACTAAAGAGTTTGATCCTGGCTCAGATTGAACGCTGGCGGCATGCCTTACACATGCAAGTCGAACGGCAGCACGGAGCTTGCTCTGGTGGCGAGTGGCG
>NZ_WWCK01000019.1 GCF_009857435.1 Duganella rivi | reverse complement strand
TAAAACAGTCAGGATGTTGGCTTAGAAGCAGCCATCATTTAAAGAAAGCGTAATAGCTCACTGATCGAGTCGTCCTGCGCGGAAGATGTAACGGGGCTAAGCCAGTCACCGAAGCTGCGGATATCCGTAAGGATATGGTAGGAGAGCGTTCTGTAAGCCTGCGAAGGTGTCTTGTAAAGGATGCTGGAGGTATCAGAAGTGCGAATGCTGACATGAGTAGCGATAATGGGGGTGAAAAGCCCCCACGCCGTAAGCCCAAGGTTTCCTGTTCAACGTTCATCGGAGCAGGGTGAGTCGGCCCCTAAGGCGAGGCAGAGATGCGTAGCTGATGGGAAGCAGGTTAATATTCCTGCACCGTCGTATGATGCGATGGGGGGACGGATCGCGGAAGGTTGTCTGACTGTTGGAATAGTCAGTTTCTGGTTCATAGGAGGTACTTAGGCAAATCCGGGTACGCAATCCAAGGGACTGGGACGAGTGAACTTGTTCACGTAGCAATCGGAAGTGGTTCCAAGAAAAGCCTCTAAGCTTCAGTCATACGAGACCGTACCGCAAACCGACACAGGTGGGCGAGATGAGTATTCTAAGGCGCTTGAGAGAACTCGGGAGAAGGAACTCGG
>NZ_WWCK01000018.1 GCF_009857435.1 Duganella rivi | reverse complement strand
ATTCGGAAATCTGCGGATCAAAGCTTGTTTGCTAGCTCCCCGCAGCTTATCGCAAGCTACTACGTCCTTCATCGCCTGTAATCGCCAAGGCATCCGCCATGTGCACTTATTCACTTGTCCCTATAACCTTGACGGCTATAGCTCTAAGCATTTACTACTTGTGATGATGAGTTTTACTACCCTAAGTGTGTGATTTCTCACACGCTTAAATAAAACTTTACTTCTTCCAGATTGTTAAAGAACGGTACTGCTTTTACCTAAACATCTTAGTGCTTACGTAAAAACAGGTAAGTGGTGGAGGATGACGGGATCGAACCGACGACCCCCTGCTTGCAAAGCAGGTGCTCTCCCAGCTGAGCTAATCCCCCAATATGTCTTGGTGGGTCTGGTTGGGCTCGAACCAACGACCCCCGCGTTATCAACACGGTGCTCTAACCAGCTGAGCTACAGACCCTATGCTGTTCTCTATCTCGTTACAGTCGATAAGTGTGAGCGCTTGATGAGCAAACTCTAGAAAGGAGGTGATCCAGCCGCACCTTCCGATACGGCTACCTTGTTACGACTTCACCCCAGTCACGAATCCTACCGTGGTAAGCGCCCTCCTTGCGGTTAAGCTACCTACTTCTGGTAAAACCCGCTCCCATGGTGTGACGGGCGGTGTGTACAAGACCCGGGAACGTATTCACCGCGACATGCTGATCCGCGATTACTAGCGATTCCAACTTCACGTAGT
>NZ_WWCK01000016.1:1452-2621 GCF_009857435.1 Duganella rivi | reverse complement strand
GTTATAGGGACAAGTGAATAAGTGCACATGGCGGATGCCTTGGCGATTACAGGCGATGAAGGACGTAGTAGCTTGCGATAAGCTGCGGGGAGCTAGCAAACAAGCTTTGATCCGCAGATTTCCGAATGGGGAAACCCACCCTTTTAGGGTATCACTCACTGAATACATAGGTGTGTGAGGCGAACGCGGCGAACTGAAACATCTAAGTAGCTGCAGGAAAAGAAATCAACCGAGATTCCCAAAGTAGTGGCGAGCGAAATGGGAAGAGCCTGTACGTGATAGTCAGTCTGATAGAAGAATCCTCTGGAAATAGGAACCATAGCGGGTGATAGTCCCGTATTCGAAATCAGATTGGTGGTACTAAGCGTACGACAAGTAGGGCGGGACACGAGAAATCCTGTCTGAATATGGGGGGACCATCCTCCAAGGCTAAATACTCGTAATCGACCGATAGTGAACCAGTACCGTGAGGGAAAGGCGAAAAGAACCCCGGGAGGGGAGTGAAATAGATCCTGAAACCGTGTGCATACAAACAGTAGGAGCCTCGCAAGGGGTGACTGCGTACCTTTTGTATAATGGGTCAGCGACTTACATTCAGTGGCAAGGTTAACCAAATAGGGAAGCCGTAGAGAAATCGAGTCCGAACAGGGCGATAGTCGCTGGGTGTAGACCCGAAACCAAGTGATCTACTCATGGCCAGGATGAAGGTGCGGTAACACGCACTGGAGGTCCGAACCCACTAATGTTGAAAAATTAGGGGATGAGCTGTGGGTAGGGGTGAAAGGCTAAACAAACTTGGAAATAGCTGGTTCTCTCCGAAAACTATTTAGGTAGTGCCTCAAGTATCACCATCGGGGGTAGAGCACTGTTATGGCTAGGGGGTCATCGCGACTTACCAAACCATTGCAAACTCCGAATACCGATGAGTGCGAGCTTGGGAGACAGACGTCGGGTGCTAACGTCCGGCGTCAAGAGGGAAACAACCCAGACCGCCAGCTAAGGTCCCAAAGATTGGCTAAGTGGAAAACGAAGTGGGAAGGCTAAAACAGTCAGGATGTTGGCTTAGAAGCAGCCATCATTTAAAGAAAGCGTAATAGCTCACTGATCGAGTCGTCCTGCGCGGAAGATGTAACGGGGCTAAGCCAGTCACCGAAGCTGCGGATATCCGT
>NZ_WWCK01000016.1:0-1361 GCF_009857435.1 Duganella rivi | reverse complement strand
TGTTCACGAGCAATCGGAAGTGGTTCCAAGAAAAGCCTCTAAGCTTCAGTCATACGAGACCGTACCGCAAACCGACACAGGTGGGCGAGATGAGTATTCTAAGGCGCTTGAGAGAACTCGGGAGAAGGAACTCGGCAAATTGGTACCGTAACTTCGGGAAAAGGTACGCCTCGGTAGCTTGGTCACTTTACTGTGATAGGGCGAAAAGGTTGCAATAAACTGGTGGCTGCGACTGTTTAATAAAAACACAGCACTCTGCAAACACGAAAGTGGACGTATAGGGTGTGACGCCTGCCCGGTGCTGGAAGATTAAATGATGGGGTGCAAGCTCTTGATTGAAGTCCCAGTAAACGGCGGCCGTAACTATAACGGTCCTAAGGTAGCGAAATTCCTTGTCGGGTAAGTTCCGACCTGCACGAATGGCGTAACGATGGCCACACTGTCTCCTCCCGAGACTCAGCGAAGTTGAAGTGTTTGTGATGATGCAATCTACCCGCGGCTAGACGGAAAGACCCCATGAACCTTTACTGTAGCTTTGCATTGGACTTTGAATCAATCTGTGTAGGATAGGTGGGAGGCTTTGAAGTAGGGACGCCAGTTCCTATGGAGCCATCCTTGAAATACCACCCTGGTTCATTTGAGGTTCTAACCTTGGCCCGTTATCCGGGTCGGGGACAGTGCATGGTAGGCAGTTTGACTGGGGCGGTCTCCTCCTAAAGTGTAACGGAGGAGTTCGAAGGTACGCTAGGTACGGTCGGACATCGTGCTAATAGTGCAATGGCATAAGCGTGCTTAACTGCGAGACCGACAAGTCGAGCAGGTACGAAAGTAGGACATAGTGATCCGGTGGTTCTGTATGGAAGGGCCATCGCTCAACGGATAAAAGGTACTCTGGGGATAACAGGCTGATTCCTCCCAAGAGTTCATATCGACGGGGGAGTTTGGCACCTCGATGTCGGCTCATCACATCCTGGGGCTGTAGCCGGTCCCAAGGGTATGGCTGTTCGCCATTTAAAGTGGTACGTGAGCTGGGTTTAAAACGTCGTGAGACAGTTTGGTCCCTATCTGCCGTGGGCGTTGGAAATTTGAAGGGGGCTGCTCCTAGTACGAGAGGACCGGAGTGGACGAACCTCTGGTGTACCGGTTGTCACGCCAGTGGCATTGCCGGGTAGCTAAGTTCGGAAGAGATAACCGCTGAAAGCATCTAAGCGGGAAACTTGCCTTAAGATGAGATTTCCCGGAGCCTTGAGCTCCTTGAAGGGTCGTTCGAGACCAGGACGTTGATAGGTCAGGTGTGGAAGTGCAGTAATGCATTAAGCTAACTGATACTAATTGCCCGTACGGCTTGTCCCTATAACCTT
>NZ_WWCK01000015.1 GCF_009857435.1 Duganella rivi | reverse complement strand
TACCGAGATGGTTCGCTCACTCAAAATACTGACAGTATCACTACTGTATTATTTCTTGTTGAGCATTTAATGCTTTTTGTTGCAGCACCAAATGCCCACACTTATCGACTGTTGATTTTTAAAGATCTTGTCTTGCACTGCGAAGCGTTTTGTTCGCAGCAGAGAGATGAGATTATGAAGCGTTTCGTATATCTCGTCAACCCTTACTTTTTCTCGCTTCACTCTGCATTTGCATGTAGTGTTTCGCGAGGGACAGAATCATAACAAGGCGCGCACCTTCTGACAAGGGCTTTCTTCACGCCATCCGCCAATAAGGCAATAATCAGTGCGCCGGCGCCGATGGCCATCAACAGGCGGTGATTGCCGCCACTGTGTGCGAACACATAGGAATAGGCATAGCCAGCCAGCGCCTGGAACAGCGCGAACACTGTGGTGGCCTTGCTCCACACCATATTTTGCGCATGCGCGTCGCCTTCCAGTATGCGCTGCACGCGGCTCAGCGTAACCGGCACGATCCCCGGCGGGAACGAGCCGATCACCAGCGTCGCCACCAGCAGTCCCATGTGGTTGACCGAGAACATCATCACCGCAATTGCCGCGACTTGCAGCCAGATGATCAAGTGACTGGTCAGCGCCGGCCCTGCGCGATCAGCCAGCGAGCCATACACCATCGGCCCTATCGTCGCGCCAACACCGTACACAATCCAGAACAGCGCCGCCGTATGCGAGCCCCACCCAAGTCCGCGCGCCACATAGTCGACCAGGAACACCATTATCGGCACCAAGCCCACCGCCATCAGCGCGTACTGCATATACAACAGATGCAGATCGAGCCGTACCGCCGCTTGCACCGCCGGCTTGGTTTCCCCCAGAGGCACAGAGGTGTGCGCCGCATGCGGCCAGCACTTCCAGCTGACAACACTCAACAGCAGCGACAGGGCGCCCAAGCCGAGCCAGGTCGCGCGCATGCTCACGTCCAGCAACAGCGGCACCACCGTGCCCGACGCGGCAATCCCAAGGCCAACGCCGAGGAAAATAGCGCCGCTCGCCATCCCTTTGCGATTGGCGGGCACATGCGGCAACACCGTCATTGCCGCCAGCACCATGATGATGCCGCCCGCAATGCCCGACAGCAGACGCCAGCTAAAGAACCAGCCCACCGACAGCGGAAACGCACAGGCAAAGAACGCGGCCGAGGCCAGCAGCATCATCGCGCGCAATGTCGGCCGCGCACCATAGCGGCGCGCTAGCGGCCGGCCCATCAAGGCGCCGACCAGGTAGCCGACCAGGTTGGCGGCGCCGAGGTAGATCACATCCTTGGCGGCGAACCAATGCGCTTCGATCATCGGCGGGATCAGCGGCGTGTAGGCGAAGCGCGCCAGTCCTATCCCTACCAGGCTGGCACACAAGCCGGCAAAAATAGCGCGCAAGGCCGCGCCGCGATCATCTAAGGCATCCATGGAATTCCTCTCAGGCTTCAATCATGTTTGACAGCATAGTCAAACTTGACAGCTGTGTCAAACATACCGATAATCGACTTCATGGCAGGCATAAAACAATTCAACGAAGACCAGGCGCTGGAGCGCGCCATGCACGTGTTCTGGCGGCGCGGTTATGGTGCCACCTCGATGCAGGAGCTGGCGCAAGCGACCGGCGTGCTGCGCGGCTCGCTGTATCACGCGTATGGCGATAAACAAAACATTTTCCTGCTGGCGTTTGCGCGCTACCGGGAGCACTACCTTGGGAAGGTGCGCGAGCACATGCGGCTGGCCGATGCCGAAGCCGCCTTGCGCGCCTACTTTGCGTATGTGATTGCTTCGATGTCGGAACCGGTGCCGCAACTGGACGGCACGCCGTCATCGCATACGCGCGGCTGCCTGACGACCAAGATCGCCACCGACGAAACCGCCATGGATGAACCGGTGCGCAATGCACTGCGCGGCATGCTGGACGGATTGGAGCAAGTGCTGGAAGAGCGGCTGTCGCAGGCGGATGCCAGAGACCGCCTGACGCTATCGCCGCAAGCGGCCGCGCGCCTGCTGGTGGCTTTCACGCGCGGCAATGTGGTGATGGAGCGGATTTACCATGGCCAGGAACATTTGCAGGCCACAGTGGAGAGCATGATTCAGGTCTTGTTCAAGCGTTGTTGATGACCACGTCCACGCGCTTGTGGACATCCTCGGCAAACGCCAGGAATTCGCGCATTTCCTCCGGCTGGTTCACGTCCAGCGCATACCATTCAGCCGAACCGCCGGCCTTGCGGATTTCCGTCACCAGCGCGTGCAGCTTGCTGGAGCGGCGTGCTCCCAGCACCACGTGATGCCCCTGCCCTGCCAGCTGCCGGGCAGTAGCCGGGCCGCTGCCGCGGCTGGCGCCGGCGATCAAGATAACTTTGCGCTCAGTTTGCGTCATGATGCGATCCTTTCAAAGCCATTAACACCAGGCTGCATCTTACGGGCTAAAGCGGATGCTGCGAATGCACATCACTATGTAGTTCTTGCCTAATCCTATGGATCGCACAAGCAAATGTGGCGATACGGCCGGGAATCATGGATCATTCCTATTCACCGCAATCAATATGGAGTGAAGCATGGAACGCATGATCGCCCTGCACAACCAACTGGCCCCGGTCGACGGCTCGATCGAGACGCTGGTCGACGACGTGCGCCTGACGCGCTCCACACAGAGGGCCACCAAGTCGCCCGCCATGTACGATCCGTGCATCGCCATCGCGCTGCAAGGCCACAAGCGCACCCATTTCGGCAATGAGATCCTGCAGTTCGATGCCGACCACTATCTGGTGGTGGCCGTGCCTATGCCGTTCACCGCGACCGTCGAGGCGTCGCCGGAAAATCCCTTTCTGGGCATCTCGATCCGCATCGACCGCACCACGCTGGCCGACCTGATGTTCGCCATCGACCAGAACGCCAACGACGTCCCCGCCATGCCAAAAGGCATGATGACCACCCGCATGGACGAGCGCCTGCGCGACACTGTGTTGCGCCTGATGGAAGCATTGAATTCGCCGCTCGAAGCGCGCGTGCTGGGGCCGGCCATTGTGCGTGAAATCTGCTACCGCGTGCTGATGGGCGAACAAGGCGCCGCCATGCGCGCGGCGCTGACCAGCCAGGGCCAGTTCGGCCGCATTGCCAAAGCGCTGCGCCGGATCCACGCCGATTACGCGGCCGATATCGATGTCGGCATGCTGGCAGCGGAAGCCAGCATGAGCGTGCCGGCTTTTCACGTGCATTTCAAATCGGTGACGCACTGCTCGCCGATTCAATATCTGAAGTCAGCCCGCCTGCATCAGGCGCGGCTGCTGATGGCGCGCAGCGATATTACGGCGCAATTGGCCTCGGCGCAGGTCGGCTATGAAAGCCCGTCCCAATTCAGCCGCGAATTCAAGCGCTACTTTGGCCGCAGCCCGACCGAGGAGGTCAACGCCATGCGGCAATTCCTGGCGGTTCAACCCGCAGAATTAAGAGGGTAAACGCAAAAAGGCCCGGTCACAGACCGGGCCTTCTCACTTAATAACTAGCTTGACGATAACCTACTTTCACACTGGTTGCAGCACTATCATCGGCGTAGAGTCGTTTCACGGTCCTGTTCGGGATGGGAAGGGGTGGGACCGACTTACTATGGTCATCAAGCTTT
>NZ_WWCK01000014.1 GCF_009857435.1 Duganella rivi | reverse complement strand
CGTTCGACTTGCATGTGTAAGGCATGCCGCCAGCGTTCAATCTGAGCCAGGATCAAACTCTTTAGTTTAATCTCTGTTTTATCTCGTTTTACCGAGATGGTTCGCTCACTCAAAATACTGACAGTATCACTACTGTATTATTTCTTGTTGAGCATTTAATGCTTTTTGTTGCAGCACCAAATGCCCACACTTATCGACTGTTGATTTTTAAAGATCATCTTGTGTTGCTAGCTGAAGAAGCGTTTTGTTCATCAGCGAAGAGGCAAGATTATGAAGTATTTCGTTTATCTCGTCAAGCCTTCTTTTTACTTCGTTTTTTTCGCTTAACTCAGCATTTGTTTGCCGTGTCTTGCGAGGGACAGAACTATAACAAAGCCTGCGCTCACCTGGCAAGCCTTTTTGTTATAGTTCGTTTTCATCGTTACCAAGGAAGATATTTTGTTCATCGCCGCACTACTTGCCGCCGCTGTTACCGAAGCGCCGATTGTCGTCATCAGTGGCACCCGCACTGAACGCGCCAGCTTTGATGTACCGGCATCCATTGATGCGGTGGCAATCGATGACAGCCAGCCGCGCGTCAACGCATCCGAAGCATTGGCTGCGGTGCCCGGACTGGTGGTGCAGAACCGGCAGAACTACGCACAGGATTTGCAGATCTCTTCACGCGGCTTCGGCGCGCGGTCGGCTTTCGGCGTGCGCGGCGTGCATCTTATTGCGGACGGCATCCCGGCCAGCATGCCGGACGGCCAGGGACAAGCAGCCACCTTCAATCTCGATATGGCCGAACGCATTGAAGTACTGCGCGGGCCTTACTCCGCAATCTACGGCAACCACGCCGGCGGCGTGATTCAGCTATTCAGCAAAGAGGGCGAAGGCGCGCCATCGGTGGAGTTGAACGTTAGCGGCGGCAGTTACGGCACGCACAAGACCGACCTCAATGCGCAAGGTAAGCAAGGCGGTATCGGCTACCTGCTCGATGCCTCGCGCTTCGATACCGACGGCTATCGCGCACACAGCGCAGCCACCCGAGATCAGGCCTACGCCAAGCTGACGCTCGCGCCTGTCGATGGCGCTAAACTGAGCATCGTCGCCAGCGCACTGCGACAAGACGACACGCAAGATCCGCTCGGCGTCACCTGGGCGACTTATCAGCGCGATCCACGCGCGAACGAAACCGATAACGCCGATACGCAAACACCAAAACGCACGCTGGCCGATCGCTACAACACGCGCAAGAGCATCAGCCATCAGCAAATCGGCGCGGCGTGGGAGCAGCACTTCGGCGATGATCGCTTGCGCGTGACCGCGTACGGCGGCAATCGTGAAGTGATTCAGTACCAGGCATTCTCCAAGGCGTTTCAAGCGCCGGCCACGCACTCCGGCGGCGTGGTGGATTTTGAGCGCGACTTCTCCGGCGCGGAGATCAGCTGGACGCATGTGCAGCATCTCGCTATCGGCAAGCTGACTACCACTGCCGGCGTGGAGTACGGCCGCTCCAGCGATGCGCGCCAAGGCTACGAGAATTTCATCGGCAATCAGTTCGGCGTGAAGGGCGCGCTGCGCCGCGACGAAGACGATAAGGTCAGCAATCTCGATCCTTATCTGCAAACGGAATGGGACAGTGGTGCGTGGCAACTCAGCGCCGGCCTGCGTCATAACCGCGTGAAGATTTCGGTCGACGATCACTTCATCAGCAACGGTAATGACAGCGGTTCGCTCAACTACAGTCACACCACGCCGGTGCTGGGCGTGCTGTATCGCGTGGCGCCACAACTGAATGTGTACGCGAGCGCGGCGCGCGGTTTCGAAACGCCGACACTCAATGAACTGTTCTACTCGGGTACGGGCGGCGGTTTCAATTTCCGATTGCAGCCTGCATACAGCACGCACCTGGAAGGCGGCATCAAAGCGCGTCTGAATGATGGCGTCCGCATCAACGCCGCGCTGTTCCAGGTGAAGACCGACGACGAGCTGGTAGTCGATACCGCGAGCGGCGGCCGCACCAGTTATCGCAACGGCGGCAAGACTTTGCGCCAAGGCGCGGAGTTGTCGCTCGATGCGACATGGCGTTATGGCTTTAGCACGCGCCTGGCGCTTACCACGCTGCGCGCGATCTACGACCAAGGCTATGGCAATGTGCTGAAAGGCAGCCGGTTGCCCGGCGTGCCAAATGCGAATGCGTATGCGGAACTGGCGTGGCAGGAAAGCGCCGGCAGATGGGGCG
The DNA here is from genome assembly GCF_009857435.1 of Duganella rivi. Classification (GTDB taxonomy): domain Bacteria; phylum Pseudomonadota; class Gammaproteobacteria; order Burkholderiales; family Burkholderiaceae_D; genus Rugamonas; species Rugamonas rivi. Next base: position 2,077 of record NZ_WWCK01000014.1, on the reverse strand, counting down.
CAGCGCTGGAGGCGATTGCTGCCAGCGATATCTACGTCGAAGACAGCAACGCGGATAAGGCGGCGCCCGGATATGGCGTGCTGAATGCACGCATCACGGCGCGCCAGCAGTGGGGCGGCTGGCGCTTCAAGCAGTACGCGCGCTTAAACAATCTGCTCGATAAAAACTACGTCGGTTCGGTGATCGTCGGCGACACCAACAAGCGCTATTACGAAGCGGCGCCGCAGCGCAACTGGATGCTAGGAGTCAGTGCGCTGTATCAGTTCTAACGATCAGCGTAAGCGCAGCGGTTTTTCATCCGACAGCTTGAAGGTGCTGACCGCTGCCGACAGATGCTGCGCTTGATCCTGCATGCTGTGCGCAGCGGCGGCGGCTTCTTCAACCAGCGCAGCGTTTTGCTGGGTCACGCCATCCATCTGGCGTATCGCCTGGCTGATTTGCTCGATGCCGGTAGTTTGCTCTTCGCTGGCCGCGCTGATGTCGCTGATGATATCCGTCACGCGGCGTACGCTGTTCACCACTTCATCCATCGTGGCGCCGGCCTGATTGACCAGGCGCGCGCCTGCGTCAACCGTCTCCACCGAGTCGTCAATCAGCACCTTGATCTCTTTGGCTGCTGCCGATGAACGCTGCGCGAGGTTGCGCACCTCGGTCGCGACAACGGCAAAGCCGCGTCCCTGCTCACCGGCGCGCGCCGCTTCCACTGCTGCATTCAATGCCAGGATATTGGTCTGGAATGCGATGCCGTCGATGACCGCAATGATGTCCACGATCTTCTTCGACGATGTGTTGATCGCGCCCATGGTGTCCACCACCTGCGCCACCACTTCACCACCGCGCACAGCGACTTCCGATGCGGACAACGCAAGCTGCTGCGCCTGGCGCGCATTGCCGGCGTTGTGTTTAACCGCATCAGTCAGCGCCTCCACCGAAGACGTGGTTTGCTCCAGCGCCGACGCTTGCGCTTCGGTGCGCGCCGACAGATCCTGATTACCCGATGCGATCTGCACCGATGCACTGGCGATGGTGCCGGTGCCGCTGCGGATCTGGCCAACGATGTTGGTCAAGCCGTCCTGCATGGCTTTCATCGCAGCCAGCAAACTATCTTGATCGCGCGGCGAGGTGTGGATGGTGACGCCCAAATTACCCGAAGCGATACTGCCCGCGATGGCGGCTGCGTAACGCGGTTCGCCACCCAATTGGCTCATCAGGTTGCGCGCCAGCGCGTACAGGAACGCGGCAGCCAAACCGACGGAGCCCAGAAGGATCGTCAGCATAACGGCGGTCGAAGAAGCGATTTGCGATTTGGCGTCCGCCTCATCATCGGCGTTGCGCTTGGTGGCGCGCTCCACCAGCTTATTGATGGCGGCGCGATGCTGCGCGTAGCGCTGCTTCATCACATCCAATGCGGCAGCGGCAGCTGCCGCATCATCTTTTTCCAGTGCTGGCACAAACTGCGTAAACGCGACCTGGTAAAACTCTTGCGCAGGCTTGTCGGCGCCGTTCAGCAGCAAATCCTTGATATCGTCTTCCAGCACTTCCTTGGTCCAGAAGTCGTGACGCGTGTCGTAGTCGTTCTTGAGGGATTTGAGATTGTCGATCAGTGCCTTGCGTTCGGCTGGCGGCGCACTCACGGCCTGCAAGGAAACCAGGTAGGATTCAATGATGTATTCAGGCGGCGGCAGAATGTCCGCGATCAGGTCTTTACCCTGTACTACCCGCTGATAAATCGGGCCATTGACCTTAACGTGATTGAGTACATGGAAGGACCAGCCGCCGTACAGCGCGAAGCCGGCAACGATAATACCCATGAGTAAAGCGAAGCGATGCGCCAGCTTTAATTCTGAAAACTTCATTGTGCCTCTAGGTTACTGAAATAATAAGAGCACGAGTATAAGGCACAAATGCAAAAAATCCCCTACCAGCAGAGCCGATAGAGGATTTTTTTATATAACTAGCTTGACGATAACCTACTTTCACACTGGTTGCAGCACTATCATCGGCGTAGAGTCGTTTCACGGTCCTGTTCGGGATGGGAAGGGGTGGGACCGACTTACTATGGTCATCAAGCTTTGAC
>NZ_WWCK01000013.1 GCF_009857435.1 Duganella rivi | reverse complement strand
ACCATAGTAAGTCGGTCCCACCCCTTCCCATCCCGAACAGGACCGTGAAACGACTCTACGCCGATGATAGTGCTGCAACCAGTGTGAAAGTAGGTTATCGTCAAGCTAGTTATTTAGAAAAAGCCCGCTCAGCGTTCTGTGCGGGCTTTTTTGTATTCATTGAATTATAAAAAAGGTATCATTGGCTTCTTTCTAACACCTTGAAAGTGCTTATGAAGAACCTTGTCCCACTTGCCTCCCTGGCCCTGCTGCTGACTGCATGCGGCGGCTCCTCCGATACTCCCTCCAATCCTGCGCGCGCACCACAAGCGCTGCGCAGTGCCGCTGCAGTTCCTGCGGCGGCGGACTACACGCAACTGACCCAGAGTTTGTACATCGGCTTCTTCGGCCGCCCGGCTGACGCTGGAGGCCTCGCTTACTGGAGCAAGATCTTCGCTGACAGGGCGCTGCCGCAGAACTTGTCGGCGTGGCTGGCCGGCTATGGCGTCAATACAGACATCACCATTGTGCTCGATGCCATGGTCAACAGCGTCGAGGCGCAGGATCTGTACGTTAGCAATAACGCCTCCTACATTAATGCCATTTATCAGAACGGCTTCAACCGTTATTCGGAGGCGGGCGGCCGCGAGTACTGGGCTGGTTTGATAGATCAGCGCATTCTCACCCGTGCGCAGGCGGTGATGAGCATACTTGGCGGAGCGCAGAATGGCGATGCACAAATCCTCGCGAAGAAGGTGCAGGCGGCCAGCATCTTTACGTCGCTGCTGTCCCAGCCCGGCGCCGAGAGCCGCAAGCTGACTTACGGCACTGGCGGTTACAGCGATGGCGCGCGCGACTTGCTTGGCCGCGTCACGGCTGCCACCGACATCCAAGCCTTCCGTGCGGACATCGAAGCTTTCGTGGCCACGATGGATGAGATCCCGGGCAATCCGCTAGTGGTGCGGCGCTATGTTGGCTATCACTATTTGCAGAGTGTGAACAACCAGCCGCTGTATGCGGCCGGATACAGTTACCAGTTGCCTGGTTATCCTCCTTACTTGCCCAATGGCGGCAAGCTGACGTACGGCGCCGAGCCGCAGAGCATTGATTGGACGCGCAGCGATGAAGCCGGTTACGTCTATGGCGCGCCGGTTGCGGCCAGCGCAACGATCATTGCATCCAATAAACTGCCCGCCGTGAGCATGCTGTGCAGCCCGGTCGTCACCGCTAACGGCACCGTCACCAAGTCGACTGACGTGCTGGTGGCGCGCACCGCGTGGCGCCTAAGCGACGCGTCCGAACTCGCCGGCCAGAAGTTCACGGTGTACCGCGAGAACTGCGCCGTCGGCGGCAGCAATGTGAAGTCGTTCAAGTTTGAGGCGGACGGTAGCGGCGTGTTCCCGGTCGCGAATGGTGTGCTGACCTTCGATGCCGCGAGCGTCTCGGCCATCTTGAACGGGCAAGTCTTGCCGGATCTCTCGACTGGCAAGTTCATCGCCTTCTCCGCCTACCTCTACACGCGCACCAACGGCGAACTTGGCTACTTCATTGTGCAGCACCTCGGCAACCACAAGGCCGGTGTGACCGATGGCGTGCTTGCTATCTGGGCACAAGAGTAGGCGCTCACTTGATCGGCGCCGACATCGGCAAAGTCAGCGTAAAGCGGGTGCCGCCACCCACTTCGCTGGCGACATCGATGCGGCCGCCGAGAATCTCGGTGACGATGTTGTGGACGATGTTCAGCCCCAGCCCGGAGCCGCCCACGCCCATCTTGGTGGTAAAGAAGGGATCAAAGATGCGCGGCAAATCGTCGCGCGCGATGCCGACGCCATGGTCTTCCACACTTAGCGTCACCCAGCCCTGCGCCGATAGCTGCGCGCTGACCGCGATCAGGCCTTCGCTGCGGCCATCGTAGCCGTGCAGGATGGCGTTGTTGATCAGGTTAGTCACGACCTGGCCGAGCGGCCCCGGATAGCTCTCCATCATGAGATCCGCCGGCACATGCTGCTGGATGACAAACGGCGTGCGCTTGATGGTCGGCTGCAAGGTCAGCAAATTGCCGGCGATGACTTCGCCCAGCAAGAAGCTGCGCCGCTGCGAGCTGGTCTGATCCACCGCCACCTGCTTGAAGTTGGTGACGATGTCGGCCGCGCGATGCAGATTGCGGCTGAGGATATCGACCGACAACCGCGCATTCTCGATGTAGTGCTCGAACTCCTTGCGCGTGATGCCGCCCTCAGCCGTGATGTGGCGGCTGATATCGTCGGTCTGCATTTCGAAGGTGCTGGCGGCCATCAAACTATTGCCTATCGGCGTGTTGAGTTCGTGTGCGATGCCGGCCACCAGCGCGCCTAACCCGGCCAGCTTTTCATTGCGGACCAGGTCTTCGCGCGCCTTAGCCAAGGTGGCGATCATGTCTTGCAGTTCGCGGTTGGCGCGACGCAGCGCAAGGTGGGTGTTGATGCGGGCCAGCACTTCCTCGATCTGGAAGGGCTTGGTGATGTAGTCGACGCCGCCGGCGTCAAAGCCGGTGACTTTCTGCTTGGGATCGGTGAGCCCGGTCATGAAGATGACCGGAATATCCTTGGTGTTCTTGCCGGCCTTGAGGCGGCGGCAGGCTTCAAAGCCGTCGATGTCGGGCATCACCACGTCGAGCAGGATCAGATCCGGCTCGGCGAAGGCGGCCCGCATCAGGCCTTCCGCCGCAGTTTGCGCCAGCACGATCAGGAAGCCGTGCCGTTCCAGCCGATCCAGTAGCGCGGCCAGGTAGGACGGCGAGTCGTCGACGATCAGGATCGTCGGCATCGGCACTACGGGGATCTCGCTCTGGTTCATCGCGCACCCTCATATAGATGATCCGGCCAGTATATAACGCTGCCTTAGAACAAATCGAGGCCTTTCAGCATCACTATCAGGATCAGCAACGGCGACACGTAGCGCAGCAGGAAAAATACCGCGCCCGTCACTGCGGCGTTGTGCAGTGTGCCCTGATTTGACAGCGCGCGCTGGAAGTTGTCGCGGCCCCACACCCAGCCAACGAACAACGCTAGCGATATGCCACCCAGTGGCAGCAGCACATTCGACGAAGCGAAGTCGAACAGGTCGAACATATTCTTGCCGAACAATTTGAAGTCGGCCAGCAGGTTGTTGGTCAGCGCGCAGCTCGCCCCCAAGACCACTAGTGCGGCAATGGTCAGCAGCGTGGCTTTCGGGCGGCTCATGCCGATGCGCTCGTGCAGGATCACGACCGGTACTTCCATCAGCGACAGCATGGCGCCGGTGGCAGCCACGGATGCGAGAATGAAGAAGGCAATCATCAGCAACTGGCCACCGGGGATTTGCGAGAACACCGCCGGGATCGTAATGAACACCAGCGACGGGCCGGCCGACGGTTCAAAGCCAAAGCTGAACACCGCCGGGAAGATGGCGATACCGGCCAGCATGGAGACGAACAAGTCAGCCAGCATCACGCGCACTGTGGTGGCGGGAATGTTTTGATCGTCGCGGAAGTAGGAGCCGTACGTCATCATGGTGCCCATGCCAAGCGACAGCTTGAAGAAGGCGAGGCCCATCGCAGTCAGAATCACGCCCGAGGTGATCTTGCTGAAGTCGGGCTTGAACAGGAAGGCCAAGCCTTCCGCTACTTTAGGCAGCGTCAGGCTGACCGCGCACAGCACCAATAACAGCAGGAACAGCACCGGCATCAATTTCTTGGTGATGCCTTCAATGCCCTTGGTCACACCGAGCAGCAGAATGCCGCCGATGAAGACCAGCACGCCCCATTGCCACAGCAGCGATTGCACCGGGTCGCTAATCAGCGCGCTGAACGCGCTTTCGGTCACGTGGCGATCGCTGCTGAGAATGCTGCCGCCGATGGCTTTGAACACATAGGCAAACACCCACGCCACGACTTCGGAATAGAAAGACAGAATCAAGAAGGAGGCCAGCATGCCGGCCACGCCCACCAGCCACCACGGCAGACTCTTTTTAGGGCTTAGCGTTTGTAGCGTGGTGATGGGGTTAGCCTTGGCGGCGCGGCCCATGGTAATTTCCGCAATCATCACTGGCAGGCCGATCACCAGGGTCGCCAGCAAATACACCAGCAAGAAGCCGGCGCCGCCGTTGGCGCCAGTCAAAGAAGGGAACTTCCAAATATTGCCAAGGCCGACTGCGGAGCCCAGTGTGGCGGCCAGCACGCCGAAGCTGGAGCTGAATCCACCGCGTTTAATCGTGTTGCTCATTGCTGCTTTCTATCGAAATCAAAGGTCGCGATTGTAGCAAACGAAAAAAGAGGGTTGACGGGATGAATGCCACACGGCATAATCTCATCTCTTCGCTGACGGACACAACGATTCGCAGCAAGCAGTACAGATCTTTAAAAAATTACAGTCGATAAATGTGGGCGTTTGATGCTGCAACAAAAAGCATTAAATGCTCAACAAGAAATAATACAGTAGTAATACTGTCAGTATTTTGAGTGAGCGAACCATCTCGGTAAAACGGGATAAAACAGAGATTAAACTAAAGAGTTTGATCCTGGCTCAGATTGAACGCTGGCGGCATGCCTTACACATGCAAGTCGAACGGCAGCACGGAGCTTGCTCTGGTGGCGAGTGGCGAACGGGTGAG
>NZ_WWCK01000012.1 GCF_009857435.1 Duganella rivi | reverse complement strand
GCTTGATGACCATAGTAAGTCGGTCCCACCCCTTCCCATCCCGAACAGGACCGTGAAACGACTCTACGCCGATGATAGTGCTGCAACCAGTGTGAAAGTAGGTTATCGTCAAGCTAGTTATTTAGAAAAAGCCCGTTCAGGTGAAACCTGAGCGGGCTTTTTTGCGTCTGTCATCAGCCTGTAACGCGCCCTCGCTAAGCTTGTCCTTTTTCTAAAATTAGGGACAAGTCAGCATGAAAAAATTCTCCTTGGTGTCGCTCGCCGTGTTCTCCGTTCTGGCAGGTTGCGGCGGCAGCGATAGCGCTGCACCGGAAACGCCTAAGACGCCAATGACCGGCGCCTTCCTGGACGGCGCAGTGGAAAATCTGGACTACGTGGCGGGCACCGCCGCCAAGGCCAGCACTAATGCCAAGGGCGAATTCACTTGCTACGCTGGCGATACCGTGACCTTCAGCGTCGGCGGCATCGCACTGGGCAGCGCGCCTTGTGCCGCCACCATCACGCCGCTGCAACTGGCCGGCGTCACCGACGTTAAAGACAGCAAAGTCGTCAACCGCCTGCTGGCCCTGCAATTGCTGGATGATGATAGCGATCCATCCAACGGCATCAAGCTGAATGCCGACGTGAAAACCGCACTGGCTTCCAAGACCGCTGACTTCAACGCCACTGCTGACGCCTTCAACACTGTCCTTGGCGCCAACCTGACCGCCGCCGGCGCCAAGTACGCCGCTCGTACGATCGATGACAGCCGCCGTGCGCTGGTGCGCGAGCACTTTGAAGATACGCTGGCATCCAAGGTCGGCACGCCAGTCAACGAAACGTTCAGCCAAACCACGCCGCTGGGCGCGGTCTCGGTTACCGTGACGCGCTACCAGGTGCAAGCGGCCAACAGCTATTACATTCCATACGAAGGCGCCAACGCCAAGGTGAAAGAAGACTTCCCGCTGGGCTTCCTGCCATCGTACGGTTCGTCGATCGCCTTCAAAGGCACCAACGCGAATGGCGAGCTGGAGTTCTATGGCCTGACCGACCGCGGCCCGAACGGCGACGGCCCTAACTTGCCTGCGCTGACCGGCACCGGCACCACTGGCGCCAAGATCTTCCCATCGCCGAGCTTTGCGCCGGCATTTGGCGTGATCACGGTGGGCAAGTCGGGCGCGGTGCTGACTTCGTCGACCCCGATCAAGGCATCGGCCACGGTGAAGACCAGCGGCCTGGCCATTCCACCGGGCACGGTTGGCAACTCGGCCGAATTGCCGGTGATGGATGCGATGAAGTACGACGCCAACAGCAAAGCCACGTTTGACGCTAACGGCATCGATACCGAAGCTATCGTCGTTGATAAGAAGCGCAACGTGCTGTGGGTGTCGGACGAGTACGGCCCGTTCATCATGAAGATCGATCCGGCCACCGGCATCATTCTGAACAAGTACGCACCGGGCGCCGGCCTGCCGGACATCTTCCTGAAGCGCCGCGCCAATCGTGGCATGGAAGGCCTGGCACTGGATGCCACCACCGACAAGCTGCACGGCTTCCTGCAAAGCCCGCTGACCGATGGCAGCGCGACCTACTCGGTCACCGGCAAGAGCGAGCTGGTCGAACGCTTCGCGCGCTTCACCCGCTGGACCGAGTTCGATCCAACCACCGGCAAGGCCGGTAAGATGTACGCCTACCCGCTGGAAGCGGCCGATTACCAGGACGGCCGTACCGGCAACGCCAAGCTGGGCGACGTGGTCGCGCTGGGTAACGGCAAGTTCATCGTGATCGAGCAAGGTGCTGCGCCTAGCGGCAAGGTGTTCAACAAGCTGATGCTGATCGAGATCGGCTCGGCCACCGACATCTCGGCAACTGCCTTCAACGCCACTACCTCCGACCTGGAGAAAAGCAGCATGGGTGGCGTAGCCGTCAACGGCGCTGACTGGAAAGCCGTCACCACGCTGAAGAAAACCCTGTTGCTGGATCTGAACGCCATCGGCTGGCTGGCTGAAAAAGCGGAAGGCTTGACCATCGTCGACGGCAGCACGCTGGCACTGGCCAACGACAACGACTTCGGTCTCAAGACCAAGGTGTTTGACGCCAACGGCAAGTCGGTCGACGACGCCGATGTCACCAAGTGCAATATCGATGCGAACGGCGTGATCATCGCCAGCAGCTCGGCTGGCTGCAACGCCGCCAACAGCATCCGCGTGGCGCGCGGCGCCGACGTCGAGCGTCCAAGCCGCTTGTGGCTGATCAAGTTCGCCAAGGCGCTGACGTCGTTCTAATTATCCGGGGACATACATCATGCAAAAACCATCTTCCGCAATTCAATTCCTGCTGCTGGCTGCGCTGCCTTTTGGCGTTGCCACGGCAGCTGATTTCAACATCACCGGCAACAGCAGCACCGCGCAAACGCTGAGCAATGACCAGACCGGCTCGGTCGGCGCCAGCGGCGTGCTGAGCGTGAGCGGCAGCACGGTGGCGATTACCGTGACCGGCAAAAACGCCACGATCAGCAACCTCGGCACGATCAAGCAAACCGGCAGCGGCCGTGTCATCCGCGACAACACCGGCGTGAACGACCTCGTCATCAACAACGGCAGCACCACCAATAGCACGGCCTTGATGCAAGCCGCCAATGCCGACGTGATCCAGATGGCCCAGCCTAACGCCACTGTCACGCTCAACAACTACGGTTCGCTGATCTCGCTGAATTCCGGCGCAGGCGGCGCGCAGGCGGTAGATTTCAGCAACGTTACCGGCGCCAATGTGGTCAACAATTTCAAAGGCGGCTTGCTGAAAGCCACTGATGCCGACGCGGTGCGTCCGGGCCTGAATGGCGTCGTGAACAACGCCGGTAAAATCCAGTCCAATATCGTTAAGCCAGACGGCAGTGGTAGCGACGGCGTCGATGCGCAGAAAAATACCGGCGTGCTAGTCTTCAATTTGGCCAGCGGCGTGATCGAAGGCGGCCGTCATGGCATCACGGGCGAGCAGGCTGATGCCGCATCCAACTTCACCATCAGCGTGACCAATAGCGCTGGCGGCGAGATTCGCGGCTTGAACGGCTCCGGCATCAATCTGGATGGCTACAACAGCAAACAAAATGCCACCATCATCAACCATGGCTTGATCACCGGTTACGGCGGCAACGGCGATGGCGACGGCATTGATGCGGACGGTATCGCCAGCATCACCAACTCCAGCACCGGCATCATCCGCTCGCTCAATGCTTACAGCGCGCCGGGCAGTGGCCTTGCCTATAGCGAAGGCGTTAGCTTTGGCGGCGGCAGTATCACCAACGCCGGCATCATTGAGGGACTGGTCAGCGCCGGCAACACCAACGCCGTTGGACGCGGGATTACGCTGGCAGGCAACGACATCACCAGCGGCCCGCTGAGCGGCACGCGCGAAGGCTTGTACGCCCACGCCACCATCACCAATCAGGCCGGCGGCTTGATCCGTGGCGACAGCGATGCCGCCATCGTGGCAACAGGCGCAGCCAGCGGCTACACCATCACCATCCTCAACAACGCCGGCGCCAGCATTCAAGGCGGCGGCTTGACCAGCGCCGCCATCAAGGGCAACGCTGACAAGACCGTTATCGTTACCGGCGGCGTAATCGACGGTTCCAGCAGCGGCAAGGCAATTGAGCTCGGTAGCGGCGTCAACAGCGTGACCATTACCGGCGGCACGATCAGCGGCAGCATCAACGGCGGCAGCGGTACGCAAAACACGCTGGTGGTGAATACCGGCCCGGGCAACAGCTTCAGCTACGCCGGCGCGATTTCCAACTTCAGCAAGGTGGAAGTGCAGAGCGGTAACATCACCTTCTCGGGCATCAGCAGCTACAGCGGTGCGACCCAACTGAGCGGCGGCAGCCTGACGCTGGACGGCGCCCAGCGCCTGTCCGCCGACAGCGCGCTGATCCTCAATGGCGGCACGCTGCGCTTGGTCAACGCCGGTGCAGCCGGCCAGAGTTTCGCCAGTCTCTCGCTAACCGGCGACTCGTCGGTGCTGCTGGGCGGCTCGGCGCTGACCTTTGGAGCACTGGGCACGGTGGTGGACGGCAAGACGCTGACATTCACCGAGGCGGCAACTGGGGGTTATGCCTTCCGCCTGCTGGGCGATTACTCGTCGGACGCGGCTTTCCTGTCGCTGATCGGCGCCACCCACATCAACGGCGTTGGCGCGGCCTACACCTTCGACGGCACCTACACCAAGGTCGCCGCCGTACCGGAGCCAGGCACCTACGCGATGTTGCTGGGCGGCTTGGCGCTGGTAGGAGCGATTGCGCGCCGCCGTACCAAGGTTTAGCCCACATCAAGGCGGGGCGGCTCCCGGATTGTTACCTTCTCAGAGGTGACATGGGAGGAAAGCCCAATGGAATATGCGCAGCTGAAACCCGGCCGCCGTTTTGCCCCGCTTCATAGTCTGTTGTACTACAGCCAGCGCATCGTGACTTACCCCACGCTGCGCCGGCTGGTGGTGCGCGCGCTCAGCGCCGCGGTGAGGCTGCGCCAAGGCTCGGGCAAGGTATGGTACGCGGCCACGCCCGCCGAGCAGGTGGCCCTGCAGGATTTGCACCGCAGCGGCTATGCACCGCTCGGTCATCTGCTCGACACCACGCAATGCGGCGAGATCCGCGCTTGGCTAAGTGACAAGCTGCTAATTGATCGTGATCGCGAGCGTTCCGGCTTCGCGCTGGCGCAACGGCCCGAGGCGGTGCGCGTGGCCGATTACCACTTGCGCGACGTGATCGCTTGTCCGCACATACTGGCGCTGGCCAATAGCCCGGTCTTGCTGGGATTGGCGGCGCGCTACCTCAATTGCAAGCCGACCATTTCCGCACTGGGCCTGCGCTGGTCGTTCCCGGTGGCCGGCGACAGCAGCGCCTTGCAGGCCTTTCATCGCGATTCCGAGGATTGGCGCTACCTGAAAGTGCTGGTTTATCTCACCGACGTTGATGATGGCGCCGGCCCGCATATCTACCTGCATGGCAGCCACTTGACGCAGGCGCCGATGCGTTTGCGCTTCTACAGCGACCGCGAAATCACCGACGCTCATAGCGCCGACATGCTGTTGACCGCCATCGGCACGCGCGGCTTTTGCTTCGCAGTCGATACGGCCGGCATCCACAAGGGCACGGCGCCGGCGCTGCAACCGCGCCTGATGTTGCAGATCCAGTACTCGCTGCTGCCCAGTTACGCTTACCGCTACGCACCCGAGCACTATCACGGGCCGCTGGAGCTGGATCCGTATGTCAATCGCCTGATTGTTCGCCTGGGCGCTTCGCTTGGCTGATGGCTTCACCATCGCTCTTGCGCAGTGTGCGGAAGGTGAGCGAGGACAGTACCGTCAAGACGGCCAGCGTGATGAAGGCATGATGCAGCGCCGACGTCAGCGCCACGCGATTCGATTGCGGCATGTCGCCCAGATACCAGCCGGTGACCAGCGAGCCGGCCGCCAGCCCGAAACTCATCGACAGCTGCTGCATCGAGCTGGCCATGGTGCTGGCCATGCTGGAATTGGATTGATCGACATCGGCGTAGGCAATGCTGTTCATGCTGGAGAATTGCAGCGAATTGAAGAAGCCGAGGCACAAGCTGATCGCCACGATCACATACAGCGGCGTGCCTTGCTGCACAAACGCGAACATGCTGATGGTGACGCCGATCAGCAGCGTATTCACGGTCAGCACCTGGCGATAACCGAAGCGTCCCAGCACGCGCGCCGAAATCACCTTCATGCCCATGGCCGCCGCAGCGGACGGCATCATCAGCAAGCCCGATTGCCACGCCGGCAGGCCGAGGCCCAACTGGTACAGCAGCGGCAGCAGGAAAGGCAGTCCGCCGACGCCAATGCGCGTGACGAAGCCGCCCAGCACCGATACGCGGAAGGTGCGAATCTTGAACAGCGAGAGGCGCAGCAGCGGGAACTCCGCATCCTTGGCGTGCCACACGTAAGCCGCCAGCAGCGCGATCGAAATAAACAGCAGCACCGAGGCCGAGGTGACGTCAAGTTTGTGCTCGCCGAAGACTTCCAGCAGCCATGACAGCAAGGCGATGCCGGTGCCGAACAAAACGAAGCCGATGAAGTCCAATGGTCTTGGATGGTCGCCGTGATAGTCCGGCATGTAGCGGTGCGCGAGGAACATCGCCACCAGCCCGACCGGCACGTTGATGAAGAAAATATCGCGCCACGTCAGCCAGTGCACGATCAAGCCGCCGATGGTGGGCCCGAGCAGCGGCCCAATCAGCGCCGGAATGATAACGAAGTTCATGGCCGCCAGCAGCTCGTGCTTCGGATAAGTGCGGACGATGGTCAAGCGTCCGACCGGCATCATCATCGCCGCGCCGAAGCCTTGCAGCAGCCGCGCCGCCACCAGCATCGGCGAGTTGACCGACAGGCCGCACAGCACCGAGGCGATGGTGAAAATGGCAATCGCGGTCATGAACACGCGGCGCGTGCCGAAGCGGTCGGCCATCCAGCCGCTGATGGGGATCGAGACGGCGAGACTGAGGATGTAGCTGGTGACCACGGCTTTCAAGCTCAGTGGCGTCACTTGCAAGCTGGCGGCCATCGCAGGGATGGCCGTGTTGACAACGGTGGAGTCCAGCTGCTCCATGAAGAGGGTGGTGGCGACTACCCACGGCAGGTAGCGCTTGGCGGCGGCGGCATTCATACAGTGATTGTCACACAAAATAAACACAACGGTCATAAGGACGTCACGCTTGGGGCGTAAGTTGCGCACATTGCTATGGCTAGAGGGAGAGCAGCATGGAAGGACGCCGTACCTTTATCCGCCGCATGGCCGCATCGACCGCGCTGTTGGGCGTGGGCGCGACGGGCCTGAGCGGCTGCACCAGCACTGCCGCCGGCATGGGCGATAGTGGCGTCGCCGGTTTCCGTCACGGCGTGGCGAGTGGCGATCCGCTCAGTGATCGCGTGATCCTCTGGACGCGCGTGACACCGGCCCAAGCCGGCGAAGTCGCCGTGCGCTGGCAGATGGCGACTGATCCGGCCATGCAGCAAGTGATTGCGCACGGTAGCGTGATCACCTCCGCGCAAAAGGACTACACGGTGAAGGTGGATGCTGCCGGCCTGCTGCCGGGGCACGTGTACTACTACCAGTTTGCGGTCGATAGCGAGAAGTCGGTGGTCGGCCGCACCAAGACGCTGGCGCGCGGCGATGCGCGGCAAGTGCGGTTGGCGGTGTTCTCCTGCTCGAACTACCCGGCTGGGTACTTCAACGTTTACGCCGATGCGGCAAAGCAGGACGATATCGACGCCGCACTGCACATAGGCGACTACATCTACGAATACGAAAGCACCGGCTACGCTTGCGGCAATGCGGAGGCGCTGGGCCGGGTGTCCGAGCCGCGCGATCTGCTGCTGCGCATGGACGATTATCGCCGCCGCTACGCGCAGTACCGCTCCGACCCGGATCTGCAGGCGGTGCATGCCGCGATGCCTTTCATCACCGTGTGGGATGACCACGAGATTGCCGACGACACGTGGCGCGACGGCTCTGTCGATCACAAGGCCAGCAAGTATGGGCCGTTTGAGTTGCGCAAGCTGGCGGCGCTGACGGCGTACCACGAGTGGATGCCGATTCGCGTGCCGGATATGTCGGCGCCGGATAAAATTTATCGCTCGTTTGATTTCGGCGGCATCGTCTCGCTGCACATGCTGGACACGCGGTTGATCGCGCGCGATCAGCAGTTGATGATGTCCTCTTACTACGACGAGCATAAGCACTTCGACGTGGAGAAGTACAAGCAGGACGTGTGTTCGCCGCGCCGCCAGATGATAGGCCGCGAGCAGATGGCGTGGCTGGAAGGGCAGGTCAGCCGTTCAAACGCGCGCTGGCAGATGCTGGGCCAGCAGGTGTTGATGGCGCGCATGGAGTATCCGACCGCGGTGGTGATGGGCGAGTGCAGTTGCACCGACTACTCGGCGCTGAAGAAGCGCGCGGCGGCTGATCCTTCGTGCGTAACGCCGAAAGAGCAGCGCTGGCTGTCGGCGCCAACTTTGCCGTGCTATCTGGATTCGTGGGATGGCTATCAGGCTGACCGCGAGCAGGTGTTTGAGATGATGCAGAAGCACCGCAAGAATCTGGTGGTGCTGGCTGGCGACACGCATAACGCGTGGGCCAGCGATTTGCGCGATGCGCAGGGCAAGCAGATAGGCGTGGAGTTTGCCACTGCCTCGGTATCGTCGCCGGGCATGGAAGGCGCTTACCCTGACCGCGACCCCGAGGATGTGGCTAACATGATGGTGGACTTGATCGAGCCGCTGTACTACGCGCAGACCAGCAAGCGTGGCTACATGATCGTTACCGCCAGCCATGAGCAGGTGCGCTGCGATTGGCGCTTTGTCGATACGGTGTTGAAGCACGACTATACGGCGGCGACGGAGCGCAGCTTGCGCGTGCGCGCCGGGCCGGGCAACCGCCGCATCGAGGAGTGCTAGGCCGGTTGATCCCAGCGGTTTTCGAACAGGATGTCGGTGAGTGGGCGGCGCTGATCCCATTTCTTCAGTTCCAGCATCGGCGCGGTATAAAACTCGTGGACGTGGCCCACGCATAGGACGGCGATCGGCTGGCTGCCCTCCGGCATGCCGACGATGCCGCGCAGCTGCTGCGGATCGAACATCGATACCCAGCCGGCGCCTATGCCTTCCGCGCGCGCGGCCAGCCAGAAGTTTTGCAGCGCACAGGCGGCGGATGCCAAGTCCATCTCCGGCATGGTGCGGCGGCCGAATACGTATTGATCGCGCTTGTCGATCAGGCCGACCACCAGCACCTCCGCGCATTCCAGTATGCCTTCCACTTTCAGCTTCATGAAATCTTCCGCGCGCTTGCCCAGCGCTTCGGCGGTCTTGATGCGTTCTTCGTTCACGTGCTGGTGAATGCGGGTGCGCAGTGCAGTATCGGTGATGCGGACGAAACGCCACGGCTGCATGTAGCCGACGCTGGGCCCATTGTGGGCAGCGGTGAGGAAGCGTTCCAGTTGGCCCGGCTCCAGCGGGCCGCGCTTGAAGTGGCGGACATCGCGGCGTTCGCGGATGGCGCGATAGACGCCGGCAATTTCGGCGTCGGGGTAGGCGTGCGGATTCATTTTAGTTTAAGCAGTGCGTCCAATAATGGCTGCGTGGCGTCGGCGATGCGATCCAGGCTGGCTTCGCGCAGGGCGGAGGTGTCCACGGTGTTCTGCGAGTTGAGACCAGCCCAGCGCAGCAAGGCGCTGATGGCTTCCGGCGTATCGAACAGGCCATGCAGGTAGGTGCCGAGGATTTGGCCGTCGGCGGACAGTGCGCCTTCCGGGCGGCCATTGATGATAAAGGCCGGGTTGGCGAGCGCGCCGCCGGTGGAGACGCCCATGTGGATTTCGTAGCCGGCGACTGGTGCGCGGTCTTCATCGAAAGCGCAAACGCCTTGTACTTGCTGCAGTCTTTTGTCTAGACTCATTTCAGTGCGCAGATCGAGCAGGCCGAGGGCAGGCGACTCACCGGCTTTGCCCTCCATGCCCAGCGGGTCGGTCACGCTTAGCCCCAGCATCTGGAAGCCGCCACATACGCCGATTACTTTGCCGCCGTAGCGCAAGTGGCGTTCTATCTGTTGCGGCCAGCCTTGGGCGCGCAGCCAATCCAGATCGCCGCGCGTGTTTTTGCTGCCGGGGAGGATGATCAGATCTGCCGGCGGTATCGGTTCGCTCTGACGCACGAAATGCAGATCCACATCGGGGTGCGCACGCAGCGCGTCGAAGTCGGTGTGGTTGCTCATGCGCGGCAGGCTGGGAACCACCACGCGGAAGGCGCCGCGCGCGGCTTGCACTGGCTGCACCGCGTCTTCGGCGTCGAGGAATAGGCCGTGCAGGTAGGGCAGCACCGCCAACACCGGCTTGCCGGTTTGCTGCTCCAGCCACTCCAGCCCCGGCTCCAGCAGCTTGATATCGCCACGGAAGCGGTTGATGACGAAGCCGATGGTGCGATTGCGTTCGCTCTCCGACAAGCAGGCCAGCGTGCCGACGATGTGGGCGAATACGCCGCCGCGATCAATGTCCGCCACCAGTATCACCGGGCAGTCCACTTTTTCGGCAAAGCCCATGTTGGCGATATCGCGGTCGCGCAGATTGATTTCGGCTGGACTGCCAGCGCCTTCCACCATCACACACTCATACTGCTGCAGCAGGCGCTCATGCGACTCGAGCACCGCCTGCATGGCGACGGTCTTGTACTGGTGGTAGTCGCGCGCGTTCATCTCGGCGCGCACCTTGCCGTGAATGATGACCTGGGCGCCGATGTCGCTCGATGGCTTGAGCAGGATCGGGTTCATATCGGTGTGCGGCGGCACGCCGGCGGCGATGGCTTGCAGCGCTTGCGCGCGGCCGATCTCACCGCCGTCTGAGGTCACTGCGCTGTTGAGCGCCATGTTCTGCGGCTTGAACGGAACCACGCGCACGCCTCGCCGCTTGAGCAGGCGACATAAGGCTGCGACGACGGTACTTTTACCAGCGTCCGAGGTGGTGCCTTGCACCATCAGGGTGGAGTAGGGGAATGACATATTAATTACGATGCTGGCGGGCTTCTTCGATTTTTTCGCACAGTGCTTTGGTGCCGGCCACCATGCGCGGGCCGGCGCGGTTCAGCAAGTCGCCCTGTAAGCGGAATAGATTGTTGTTCTTCACGGCGAGCAGCGTGCCATATGGCTTCCACAGATCGACGCTGCCGTAGTCTTTTTCGCTGGTGCCGAAGATGGCTTCGGGATTCGCTTGCAGCACGGCTTCCATGCTGATGATCGGTGCGGTGACTTTTTGATCAGCGAAGATATTGACGCCGCCGCACAAGCGGATCGAGTCGCTGACAATCGATTTTCCGCTCAGGGTGTAGAGCGGCTTGTCCCACACTTGGTAGAACAGGCGTAGCGGCGGACGGTTGGAATACTGCTTGGCCATGGCGGCGAACTGCTGGCGGATCTCGGCGGCAGCGGGATTGGCGACGGCCTCGGTGCCCATCAACTGGCCGAGACGTTCGACGTTTTCGGCGATGCCTTCCAGCTTGGTTGGCTCGCTGTGGAACAGCGGGATGCCGAGTTTGCGCAGGCCTTCAATCTGGCGTTCGAAACCGCCGTGCATCCAGATGACGATCAGGTCTGGCTTCATCGCCGCGACGCGTTCCATATCGATCAGGCGGTTGTCGCCGACGCGCGGGATTTTTTTTGCGGCTTCCGGGTAGTCGCTGTAAGTGACCGCGCCGACGATCTTGTCGCCTGCACCGGCGGCGAACAGCAATTCCGTCACGTGCGGCGCCATGGCGATCACGCGCTGGGCAGGTTTGGCGAGTGTGACGACGTTACCATCATCGTCGCGCACGGTGACTGGCGCTGCGGCGGCAATGGCTGATGCGAGGAGGGCTGCGGCAAAGATCAGAGCTTTCATTTCTTGTTCCATTCAGTGAGTGCTGTTTGCAGGCGTTGCCAGCCTGCTTCGTCCGGCGGCAGGCCAAGACGAATGCCGCGTGCCGCTTGTGTGAAGAGTCGTACCCAGATGCCGCGTTCCGCCATGTGCTGCCAGAACGCTTCCGGCTGCGGCTCGGCCCACCACTGGAATAGCGGCGTGCCATTGGATTGAATGCCATGCGCGCCCAGCAGCGCTTGCAGGCGCTCGCCGCTGGCGTGCAGCTCCGCGCGCGTGTTGGCGTGCCATGCGTGATCGCTCAACGCGGCCAGCGCGATTTGCTGCGCCGGGCCACTGATAGTCCACGGCCCCAGAAGGTCGGCCAAATCGCGCAGCAGGTTCGCATGCGCGGCCACGAAGCCAAGCCGGATGCCGGCCAGGCCAAAGAATTTTCCGACCGAGCGCAGGACGATCAAGCCAGGACGCGCCGTGTGCGCGGCCACGCTGTTGTGCTGCGCGGTGTCGCCAAATGCTTCGTCTACTACCAGCCAGCCGCCGCGCGCGGCCAATTGATCGACCCATCGGAGCAACTGCGTCGCCGGCACCACCGCGCCGGTAGGGTTGTTCGGGTTGACCACCACCACCACGTCGTTGTGCGTCACGGCGGCTTCCAACGCATCGTAAGGCGTAAGCGTCAATGTGTGGCCGTGATCAGCCCAATGGTGCGCGTGTTCCGCGTAGGAGGGCGCGCTGACGGCAACGCGCGATGGTTTGCGTAAGCGAGGCAGCGCTTGAATCGCCGCTTGCGTGCCGGCCACCGGCAGCATGTGCGGCGCGCCATAGAAGGCTTCCGCTGCCGCCACCAATGCGGGATCAGGCTCCGGCAAGCGATGCCACGCGTTGCCCGCCAGCGCGGGAGCCGGATACCAATGCGGATTGATTCCGGTAGATAGATCGAGCCAGTTATCGCGGCCAAAGCGCTTCGCGGCGTCGCGCAGATTGCCGCCATGTTCAAGCATGTGTGATCTCCAGCAGTACAGCGACGGTACTGGCGAGGGCCAGCCACAGCGCCGTCGTGCGCGCCACCAGTTGCCATGCGCGGCCGATGTCTGCGCCGGTGGCCAGCGGGCCGTTGCCCAGTGTCGGACGATGTTCGACTTCGCCGTGATAGACCGCCGCGCCGCCCAACTGCACGCCAAGCGCACCAGCGCCGCTGGACATTACCGGGCCGGCATTTGGGCTATCCCACATGGGCGCCTGCGCGCGCCAGCATTGCCATGCACGGCGCTTGCCTTGCAGGCCGGGCGCCAGCAGCACGTAAGAGAGCGCGGTCAAACGGGCAGGAATGTAATTGAGCGCATCGTCGATGCGGGCGGCGGCGCAGCCGAATTGCAGCAATCGCGGCGTGCGGTAGCCCCACATGGCATCCAGCGTATTCGCCATGCGGAACAAGACCGCACCGGGGCCGCCGGCGATGATGAACCAGAACAGCGTGCCAAACACCGCGTCGTTGCCGTTTTCCAGCAGCGATTCGGCGCTGGCCTTGGTCAGTTCAATCTCGCTGGCGCTGGTGGTATCGCGGCTGACGATGCGGGCTGTCAGCAGGCGGGCGTTAGGTAAATCGTTCTGCGAGAGCGCATCGGCTATCGGCAGATTGTGGTCGCGCAGGCTGCGCAGGCCGAGACAGAAGTACAGCATGAGGGCGTGGACGGCCGCTTGTGCGGCTGGCAGGGCCAAGGCCCAGATCAGCAGTGCGGCCAACGCGGTCAAGGGCAGCACGGCCAGCATCCACGCCAGCATGCCGCGCGCAAAACGCAGGCTGCCTTGATTGAGCCTACGCTCCAGCACAATCGCCCAATTGCCGAAGCCGACCAGCGGATGCCAGCGGCGCACCTCGCCCCACCACAAATCCAGCAGCACGCCCACCGCCATCAAAAGCGCGATGGCGGAAAAACTTAGTCCACTCAGCACGGCTATCCTTTTAATACCAGCGGCAGGCCGGCGGCGACAAACACGGCGCGGTCGCAGATGGCGGCAACGGACTGGTTCAGGCGTCCCTGTTCATCCATGAAGCAGCGCGAGACGGAGCCCATCGGCATGATGCCGAGACCTACCTCGTTCGATACCAGCACGATGTCGCTGGCGCACTTGGTTAGGGCGCTGGCAAGCATGTCGTGCTGCTCGTGGAATAGGGCGGGCAGGGTGATTTCACCGACGTCAGGATATTCTTGTCCGCCGCTGAACAGCAGGTTGCTAAGCCAAAGCGTCAGGCAGTCGACCAGGATCAGGCGATCTGGCGACGACCAGCGCAAAAGCTGGTTACCCAATGCCAGCGGCTCCTCCACCGTGATCCACTCGTGCGGCCGGCCAGCGCGGTGATGCGCGATGCGCGCTGCCATTTCCGAGTCGCCGGCAGTGGCGGTGGCGATGTAGACCACTTCTTTGCCCGAGTCGGCGGCCAGACGTTCGGCATAAGCGCTTTTGCCGGAGCGCGCGCCGCCCAGAACCAGTGTACGTGTCATGTCACACTCTCCTTAAAAACAGGGCGGCGCTTGCCGCCGGGTTGGATGCAAAGTATGCGTGAAAATACGAGGCCGTCAACGATCCTACCTGATACACGGCCTCACCTTGTATTGCGGAGGGATGCTTCACAGTGTACGCGGCCGGCGTCACGCCGGTCGCCAGCCTGGAGTAGTGGAAGGTGTGGCCGCGCAGCACGCCGTGCGGCGTGTCCAATCCCTGCGAACCGAGGCCCGCGAGGCGTGGCTGCATCGCCACAGCGCCGGGCAGAAGGCCTGCCATATTCCATGTTTTTCCCGCTTGATCGGCCAGCGTATCGGCCAGCGCCATCATGCCGCCGCATTCCGCAAAGATAGGCGTTCCCGCTGCGTGCGCGGCGCGGATCGAAGCCTGCCACGTTGCCGCCTGCGACAACTGCTCCGCGTGCAGTTCTGGATAGCCGCCGGGGAGGTAGACGGCATCGGCTTCCGTCGGTACTGCTTCGTCGGCGAGCGGCGAGAAAAACTCCAGCGTCGCACCCATTGCGCG
This sequence comes from Duganella rivi, assembly GCF_009857435.1. Lineage (GTDB taxonomy): Bacteria > Pseudomonadota > Gammaproteobacteria > Burkholderiales > Burkholderiaceae_D > Rugamonas > Rugamonas rivi. Next base: position 7,947 of record NZ_WWCK01000012.1, on the reverse strand, counting down.
CAGCGTTTCAAGATTGGCCGGGTAGAGGAACATGAAGGCCGCATCGCGCGCAATGGCGATGGCCTTCCCGGCTAGCACTGCTTCTGGCGACGGTGCTGGCGCTGGGGCGATATGCACCGGCGGCAGGCGATCCCACGCCGCTTCATCGAACACCAGTTGGTCGGCCAGATCGTCAAGCAGTAGGTCGATGTCTTGCACTTCGCCCGGCAGCACGAGGCCGAGGTGGCGTTCGGGGAGCGACTTGGCCTGCTTCGGCAAAGTAGCAAACAGCGGAATGTCGCGCAGCGAGGACGCCACCATTTTGGCGTGACCTTCGCTGGCGACGCGGTTGGCGATCACGCCGGCCATCTCTACCGGGCCGTAGTCGCGCAGGCCGTGCACCAGCGCGCCGGCGGTTTGCGCCATGGCGCCGGCATCGATCACTGCCATCACCGGCACGCCGAATTCGCGCGACAAGTCAGCCGAGGAGGGCGTGCCGTCGTATAAGCCCATCACGCCTTCAATCAGGATCACGTCCGCTTGTGCGGCGGCTTGCGCCAGCTGCTGGCTGCATAGCTCTTTACCGACCATCCACAAATCGAGCGAGCGCACAGGCGCACCACTGGCGCGCTCCAGCAGCATCGGATCGATAAAGTCTGGCCCGCACTTGAACACGCGCACGCGCTGGCCCATGCGAACCAGCTTGCGCGCCAGCGCGGCGGTGGCGGTGGTCTTGCCCTGTCCCGACGAGACGGCGGCAACCAGCAGTGCCTTTACCATTCGGTGCCCGCCTGTGCGCCGATACCGGCCTTGAACGCGTGCTTGACCACTTCCATTTCAGTGACCGTGTCGGCGATCTCGATCAGCTCCGGCGGCGCGCCACGCCCGGTAATGCAGACGTGCTGCATCGCCGGGCGTGCCAGCAGGTCGTTGATTACCAAGTCAACGTCCAGATACTTGTACTTGAGGGCGATGTTCAATTCATCGAAAATCACCAGCCCGATCTCGGGATCGGCGAGGAATTTCTTCGCTTGTTCCCACGCCACCTGCGCCTTGGCGATATCGCGCTCGCGGTTTTGCGTCTCCCAGGTGTAGCCTTCGCCCATGGCGTGGAAGCTGATCTCTTCGGGAAAGCGGCGCAGGAAGCGCTCCTCGCCGGTTTGCAGCGCGCCTTTGATGAACTGCACCACGCCGACCTTCATGCCGTGGCCCATGGCGCGGATCGCCATGCCGAAGGCGCTGGAGCTCTTGCCCTTGCCGTTGCCGGTGTTGACGATGATGATGCCGATCTGTTTATCTGCCGCTGCGATCTTGGCGTCGATGATGGCCTTCTTGCGCTCCATGCGCACGCGGTGACGTTCGTTGATGTCGTCGCTCATTGGGTTTCCTCGTTGGGGATAAAGATGCTGCGCTTGCCGTGCTTGATTACTTCGATCGGGTGGCCCAGATAATCGCTGAGGATATCGGCCTGCATCACGTCGGCCGTGGTGCCGGCCAGCCAGCGGCCATCGCCTTTCAGCAGCAGCGCGTGGGTGGAGACGCTATGCGCCAGCGTTAAATCGTGGCCGATCATGACGGCGGTCTTGCCTTGTTCGCGGCACAGGCGCGCGACGATGCCCATCACGCTGACCTGGTGTGCGAGATCCAGCGCATTGGCCGGTTCATCGAGCAGCAGCAGCGGCGTGTCTTGCGCCAGCATGGCGGCAATCGCCACGCGCTGGCGCTCGCCGCCGGACAAGGTGCGCACATCGCGCGCGGCGAGATCGGCCACTTCCATCGCTGCCAGCGATTTGATGGCGATGGCGTGATCGTCGCTGTCTTCCCAGTAGCGGTTGTCGTGGTAGGGATGGCGCGCCGACAGCACGGTTTCAATCACGCTGTAGGAGAAGGCGTCGCTGCGGCTCTGCGCGAGGAAGGCGCGCTGGCGCGCCAGTTCCGCCAGCGGCCATTCAGGCAGCGGCCGGCCGTCCAGCGCCACGTGGCCGGCTTCCGGCGAACGCAGTCCGGCCAGAGCGCGTAGCAAAGTGCTCTTGCCTGCGCCATTGCGGCCGATAACGCTCCAGCATTCGCCTTGGCGCACCTGCCACTCGAGATCAGACACCAGCTGGCGCTGGCCGACGCTCAGATAAAGTTTATGAGTGCTGATCATCATTTGCGCAGCCGGTGAAGTTGATACAGGAAGACCGGTGCACCGATCAAGGCCGTTACCACGCCCACCGGCAGCTGCTGCGGCGCGATGACGGTGCGGGCCAGCGTGTCGGCCAGCAGCAGGAAGGTGCCGCCAGCCAGCGTCGCTGCGGGAATCAAGATGCGGTGATCGGGGCCAACCGCAAAGCGGCAGGCATGCGGCACGATCAGGCCGACGAAGCCGATGCTGCCGGCGCTAGTCACAGCGCTGGCGGTCAGCAAGCCAGAGACGAAGAACAAGCCTTTGCGCAGCGCGCCCACGCGGATACCCAGCGTAGCCGCAGCTTCGGCGTGCAGCGCCATCACATTCATAGCGCGCGCATTACGCAGCGCGAAGATCAGCGCGGCGATCAGCACCGCCCACGGCAGCCAGCGCATCTGAGTGCCCGACAAATCGCCTATCATCCAGAACACCATGCTGCGCAGGCGGCTTTCGGGCGCGATGGACAGCATCAGCGTCACCAGCGCCATGCAGGCGGAGGACAGGATCGCACCGGTCAGCAGTAACAGCGCGGTGCCGCCTTCGGCCGCCGTGCCGCCGCGCAGATCGCGCCGGGCCAGCACATATAGCATCATGGAGACGGCGACTGCGCCGCCAAAGGCGGCTGCGTCCACCATCCACGCGGCGCACATGAACAGCAGGGCAGCCAGCGCGCCGACCGAGGCGCCGGCGGACAGGCCAAGTACATAAGGATCGGCCAGCGGATTGCGCAACAGCGCCTGCATCATCACGCCGGCCAGCGACAACGCCGCACCGGTGACGAAAGCGGATACCGCGCGACTGACACGCAGGTCGAGCAGGGTAGCTGCCAGCGTCGAATTCTGGCCATGCAGCAGCTCATTGAGCGCCGCAGGAATATCGGAAAGGGGAATCGAGACCGAACCGGTCATACCCGAAAAAATCAGGCTGGCAAACGCGAACAGCAGCAACCCTGCAAGGGTGATGGTGGCGCGCTGTCGCAGATTGCGGGAGAAAGAATGCATGCACTGCTTTCAAAAAAACTGCCGGGGAAGGACGTCCATCCCCGGCAGGTTACACCATTATTTGTAGCCGTAACGGATGCCGGCAAACACCTTGGAACCCGGCGTTCCATAGTTGCGCGCCAAGTCGTACTGCTTGTCGCCGATGTTATTCCAGCGGACCAGCGCCGACCAGTCGCGGGTGAAGGCATAGGTCGCGTACAGATTCACCAAGCCATAGCCGCCAAGGCGATTCTTGTTGGCTGCGTCATCGAAACGGTCGCCGGAGAATTCCAGTTCCGCACCCAGTTTCAGCGCGGCGATGCGGTAATCGGCGGTCACGTTGCCGTGCTTTTTCGAGCGGCGCGCGAGGCGCTTGTCGCTGCTATCGTCCTTCGGATCTTGCAAGTCGATGTTGGCAGCCAGATTAAGGCCGGCCAGCTTGGTGGCGCCGGAAATCGTCACACCTTCCAAGGTCGCTTTGCTGACGTTGTAGGCGCAGCCGAAGGCATAGCCGGCGGTGCCGAACGGGCAAGGCGTGGTGTTGACCAGCAGGTCGGACAGCTTGTTGCGGTAGTAGTTGGCGCTCAGCGCGTTCACGCCGTCATCCCAGCGAATGCCGATTTCGGCGTTCTTGCCTTGTTCCGGCTTGTTGCCTGGATTGCCGTAGCCAGGGTAGTACAACTCGTTGTAGGTCGGTGCGCGGAAGCTGGTGCCGTAGCTGGCGGTGGCGCGCAGCTGCGAGGTGAAGTCGTAGCCGTAGCCCAGCGAGCCGGTGTTCTTCGAACCGTACACCGAGTTATCACGGCGGATAGCGGCGTTCAGCAGATTGGCGCCGCGGCGCGCGTTGTACGAAGCTGCCCACGAGTTGGTGGTGCGGTCGCGGTTCAGCGCATTCGAACCATTGGTCGATACTTCTTCCTTGCGGTGATCGTACAGCACTTGCAGCATGTCTTCGCCGATGCGGATATCGTTTTGCACGGTGATGTCGGTCTGCTTGGTGTCGATGCGCGAATAGCCTGCAGCTGCGGCGCTGCTCCAGTTCTGGCCCTTGTCGCGGCTTTCCGAGTACTGCACCAGCGTGTCGACGTTCGGCACCAACTTGGCCTTGCCGTAGACGGCGGCGGTATCCAGCGAAGCCGTGCTGCGCACGTCGTAGGCGGAGGCGCCGGCGTCGTACTGCGATTCCAGTTTGCTGTGCAAGAACAGCGCGCCGGCTTCATAGCCTGGCGCGATTTGCAAGCTGAATTGGCCGGAGACGTTTTCCTTGTCGTAGCCGTCGCGGTCTGCGTTGTATGAGGACAGCGCTGGACGGGTGGCGTTGAAGCCGTCCGATTTTTCTTTGCCCGCGCTGATCGCGTAGCTGAAGCTGTGCTCACCGCCGGTGGCGCCGGACAGGGTGGCGTCGGCTTCGCGCGTCTTGTCGCTGCCGTAGCCTGCGAAGGCAGTCACGCTTGGCGCGCCTTTGCCCTTCTTGGTGAAGATCTGGATCACGCCGCCGATGGCGTCAGCGCCATACAGGGAGCTCAATGGGCCGTAGACGATTTCAATATGGTCGATGGCGGTCAGCGGGATAGCGCTCCAGTTGGCGGCGCCGGTGGTCGAGGAGCCGATGCGCACGCCATCAACCAGCACGATGTTTTGGTTGCTGTTGGCGCCTCGGATGTAGACGCTGGACGCGGTACCTGCGCCGCCGTTGCGGGCGATCTCGATGCCGCGCTGGCGTTGCAGCAGGTCGACGATGGAGCCTGCGCCCGATTCGGAAATCTGTTCTGCGCTGATGGTGATGGTGTCGCTGATGACGTTAGCCAGCGGCTGCGGCGTGCGGGTGGCGGTAACAACGACGGTGTCGGCAGGCGAGGATGCAGATTCAGCGTGCGCGTAGCAGGCAGCCATGGCCAGCGCCAGCGACGTCAGCGCCGCAGGACGGGAGATACGAAAGGTCATGATAATTTTTCTGTTAGTAGCAACCGGCCGACGTCCCCGTAGGCCAATTGTGAACAGAAGCGGGGTGTGCCCGCTTCCACCTGATTTGGCCGGTATCCGGGCTAACAAGTCAGACCGCCTTACCTTCCCATGCCGAGGCACAGTGGTGTTGAGAGGCGGTTTATCGCGTACAGCGGCGACACTTGCTTACCGTTGCGGGGGCAGCACACGTTGGCTTTTTTAACAGCTTCGTGTTTCCCGTTTAACTGCGCATCTGAACAGACGCGCGAGCACCAAAACCCGCACATTATACGGGTTTAAAGAATCAAAGTGGAGCCGTAGGGGATTTGATGGGCGGTTTGTGCGGCTTGTAGCGCCATTTCTACAGGGGTTAAGCCGGCATGGCGGGCGGCCAGTAGGCGCATGGTTCCGGCGTGGCCGATGATGATTGCGTCCGTGGCCAGCGTGTTGTAAAAGGCGGTGATGCGCTCGGCCATTTGCAGCACGCTTTCGCCGCCGCCGGGACGGTAGTGGACCGTGTCAGCGGCCCATGCGTCAATGTCGCTGCGCGGGATTTGATCCCATGGCTGCATCTCCCATGCGCCGAAATGCATCTCGGCGAGGCGGGCGTCGTAGATGGTGGCGGCGCTCAGGCGTGCGGCCAGATCGGCGCAGCGGCGCAGGGGGCTTGAGTAGATCGGCAGGCCGGCTGGCAGCTTGAGTGCGGCCAGCGTTTGCTCCAGCTGCTCCGGCGCGACCGCAAGGTCGGTGCTGCCGTAGCAGATGCCCGGCGCGACTAGCGGTTGCGGATGGCGGACCAGTATCAGCTTCATCGCGGCAGGCAGGCTAGCGCGCACAGATAGAACATCACTTCTGTCACTTGCTGTACCGCGCCGAGACAATCGCCGGTGTAGCCACCGATGCGGCGCACGAATTTTCGGGCTAGCCAGAAGGTAGCAATGGCTGCCGCCAGTGTGCCGGCCAGCAGACCGGCCACCGGCAGCCATTGCAGTGCACCCACGGCTAGCAGCGGCACGGCGACGGTGATGGCGGCGATGGCGAATTCGCCGTTGCCCATCTTTTGCGCCAGCGGCTTTGCCTTGCCTTCCGCACGGGCGTAGTCGAGACGCCAGATCAGCGAGGTTGCCATGAATCGCGAAAGCGGATGCGCCACTAGTAGCGCGCCGATGGCGGCTAGCGGCGGCAGCATGGCAAGTGTGGTTAGTTTCAGGGCCAGCATGCAGATGGTGCCGATGGCGCCGTAAGCGCCGATGCGCGAGTCCTTCATAATCTCCAGCACCCGCTCGGGCGTCATGCCGCCGCCGAAGCCGTCGCACATATCGGCAAAGCCGTCTTCGTGAAATGCGCCGGTGGCGTAGATGCCGACGGCGGTGGAGATAATCACAGCGACCGGCGCTGGCAGGAACCACGCGGCTACTAAATAGGCTGCGCCGGTAATCAGCGCCACTACCACGCCCACGAGAGGGAAGTAGCGCGAGGCCTGATTCAGCCACGCAGGGTCAAAACCCACCCAGCCGGGAATCGGCAGGCGGGTGAAGAATTGCAGCGCGGTGAAGAACAGGCGCAGCTGGTGCATTATTCCGACTTCTCGCTGACCTGCGCCGACTCGAAGGTCGCCATCTGGTTCAGGAAGTTGGCGGCGGCATGCAGCAGTGGCAGCGCCAGCGCGCAGCCGGTGCCTTCGCCGAGACGCAGGCCGAGATTCAGCAGCGACTTGGCGCCGAGTGCCGACAGCATTTGCTGGTGGCCGTTTTCGTTGGAGCAGTGAGCGAACACGCAGTAGTCGAGAATCGCCGGCTGCATGCGGGCGGCGACCAGCAAGGCGCTGGTGACGATAAAGCCGTCGATCAGTAGCACCTTGCGCAGTTCGGCCGCTTTCAGCATGGCGCCGGCCATCATGGCGATTTCCAGTCCACCGAAGGCGGTCAGCACGTCGAGCGGCTCGGCGGCGCTGGCATGTCTGGCGACAGCCGCCTCGATGACGCGCTGCTTGTGCAGGATGCCTTCCGCCGAGAGACCGGTGCCGGCGCCCACGCATTGCGATACCGGGATACCGGTCAGTTTGTGCATCAGCGCTGCGGCGGCGGTGGTGTTACCGATACCCATTTCGCCGAAGCCGACCAGATTACCTTCCAGTTCGGCGGCCAGCGCTGCGCCGGCGGCCAGCGCGGTGTCGCACAGATCGCGGCTCATGGCCGGCTCTTGCGCGAAGTTGCGGGTGCCGTGGGCCAGCTTGCGATCAGTCAGGCCGTCGCGCGGGCCGAAGTCGTGATTCACGCCGGCGTCGATCACGCGCAGCGTGCAGTTGTTCTGCGCAGCGAAAACGTTAATCGCCGCGCCGCCGGCGAGGAAGTTCTCTACCATTTGCCACGTCACATCCTGCGGATACGCGGAGATGCCCTCGGCGACTACGCCGTGATCGGCGGCGAACACTAATATGGCTGGCTTATTAATGGCGATATCGCGAGTGTTCTGTATAAGGCCGATTTGCTTGGCCAATGCCTCCAGCACGCCCAGGCTGCCCAGCGGCTTGGTCTTGTTATTAATGGCGCGGTCGAGTTGCGCGGCCAGCGCTTCGTTATAAATAGGGGAGATGGACATGAGGCAGCTTATGAATCGAAAGATTTATTATTTTACCTCTTGCCAAAGCAGGGAGCGGCTTGCTATAGTTCTGTCCCTCGCAAGACAACGCAGACGCTGCAAAGCGAAACGAAGAAAAGCGAGGGGTTGACGAGATAAACGAAACACTTCATAATCTCGCTTCTGTGCTGATGAACACAACGCTTCAACAGCAAGCAATACGGTCTTTAAAAAATTACAGTCGATAAATGTGGGCGTTTGATGCTGCAACAAAAAGCATTAAATGCTCAAGCA
>NZ_WWCK01000011.1 GCF_009857435.1 Duganella rivi | reverse complement strand
CCCTGGTAGAACAGGCCGAGCGGGGACCAGTTCACGATAAGCGCGCCGATGCCGCTAATACCGCCGGCAAAGGCGGCCTTCACGCCGTCCCAAATGCCGCCGAAAAATTCTTTGATCGGTCCCCAATACTTGTAGATGCCATACGCGGCCAGGCCAATAGCGGTAATCGTCAGGCCTATAGGGTTCATCAGTAGCGCGCGGCCGATGAACATGATGGCCGAGCCAACCAGGCGAAGCGGTGAGGCGGCCATGCGGAACACGTTTGCCAGCAACCCGCCCTGCATTCCCAGCGTGGTCATGCTGAACCGCAGGACCGCCATAGGGCCGAGAATGGACGCCACGGTGAGCATGAGGCCGCCGCCCACGGTCAGCACCAGGGCCAGGGCGGCGGCAGTCTTCATCAGGCCGCCGGCCAGCTTCGGATTTTCGCGCGCCCACTGTCCCACGCTTTGCGCCATATCGCCCAGCCATTCGGTGGTGGCTTTCAGTTCTGGCGAGATAGAATCGCCCATCGCTACCAGGCCGTTTGTAAATGTGCCGCCGGCAGCTTCCCACAGATTCTTAAGGGTGCCGAGCTGGGTATTTACGCGCTGCTGCAAGGACGCCTGGGCGTTCATCTTGGCTTGCACTTCGCCGTAGCCATTCGCGCCCTTTTCGATCAGTAGCGCGACGACTTGCAGCGTTTCCGCATCGTCCCCGAATACCTCTTTCAGCACGCCCAGGCGCTTTTGCGTGGTGAGGCCTTCAAGCTTTTTGAACTGCTTGAACATTTGATCGAAGCCGCCGAACTCGCCTTTACCGTTCGTGAATTCCAGCTTGTTACCTGGGCCGAGCTGCTTGTTTGCCTTGTCGATCTTCGCTTTGTCCATCGACATCTGGAAAATCTTGCGGTATGCGTTGCCGGCGGATTCGCCGGCCATGCCCGCCTGGTCTGCCATGACCAGCAACGGTGCCAGGGCTTTCGCCCCTTCCAGGCCTTTTACCTTGAGCGTGTCCATTGCCGGCGACAGCTTGGCGAAGCCTTGCAGCATGTTGCTGTCATCCACGCCGAGATAGAACGTCTTTTGGATAACGTCCATCAGGCCCATCATTTCCTTGTCGGTGGAGCGCGTGGCGTCCTGCAATTTCGCCGCGAACTCGGCCGCCTCTGCCGGCGCTTTCTTGAGCTGGACGCCCAGGTAGGCGGTGGCCTCTCCCACGCCGCCCAGGATGGTTTGCGCACCGATGCCCTGGCGACTCAACATGGTCATCATGTCTTGGAAGTCGGCGGTGGTGCCTGGCAGCTTGTCGCCCAGCTTCATCGCCAGGTCGTTGATTTTCTGGAATTCGGGAGGAACTACCGCGCCGGCGCGCATCAAGGCAACCTTGAGCTGGGTAGCGGAATCCTCGGCCTTGGCGTACTCGGTGACAGGTGCTTTCAATGCCGCGCCGGTGACAGCGCCGGCGGCCAGCGCGCCAGCGCCGCTACCGGCCAGGCGGCCGGCGGTTGCCTGGGTGCGTTCCATGCGGCTACGCGCCTCGGCTACGCGCCGCTCGCGCGCGGCCAGCTCAGCCAGGCGGGCTTGCTGCTGGCGCATCGCCGCCGTGGTTGATTCGATCTCGCCGCGCAAGTTGCGTTCGTGCTGCGCCAGGCTGCGGGTGTCGATGCCCGCGCCGGCCAGGCGGCCGCGCAGCTCGCGCAGCTCGTTTTGCTGCCGCGCCTGGGTGGCGGTCAATTCTGCTGCAGCCCGCTTCGCGCTTTCAAAATCCCGCGCCATCGCCCTGGTCGGCGGGCCGGATCGCCCCATCTCGCCGGCCAGGGTTCTAACGCGCTGCTGCGCGGCGGCGAGCTGGGCGTCGGTGTCGCGCAATCCGGTGCGCAGCTCGCGGAACGCGCCCACGTCCTGTTGCGTCTTTCCCAGCTCTTTGAGCCGGTTGCGGGTTTCGCTCAGTGCTTTAGCCGCGCCCTTGTTCCCTTCCAGGACATTGCGCAGCGGCCGCGTTACGCGGTCCACCATATCGAACAGCACGCGCAATTTCAGTTCGTTTGACATTTACTCGTTCCCACTTCGTATGCGCGCTTGCTCGCGCCAGTCCATCAGTTCAGCCAGGCTCATGCCGTCCATCGCCTGTGGCGTCCAATGGAACACCACGGCGATATCGGCCATCGCGTTTTCTACTCGGTCGGGGATTCCGTGTTCGCTGGCTGCTCCTTCGGCAAGAAAAAAGCGTTGAACAGCCCGCCCAATTGCAGAATGTCGGCCGGGTCCAGGCGGTACACGTCCTGCTCGGTCAGCATCGGCGTGGTGATGCGCGGGAACACCTTTGCCATCGAGTCGATATCCAGGTCGACGATGGCGGTCAGCTTGGTGCCGCGCAGCTCGCCGGCCAGCGGGCGGCGCAAGGTCACGTCGGTGATGGTCTGGTTGCCGCGTTGCAGAGGCGAGGTCAGGGTGTAGGTGTTCGGGTCTTTAACGGTGGTGGTGGTCATGGTGATTCCTCAGTTTTCTATGTTGGGTGTCCCGCCCGATCGGGCGGGGATTGGGTTTGAATTACAGGCCGATCGCGGTACGGACTTTCGCCAGGTTGTCCACGCCGTTGATTTTTTCGATCATGTTCACCAGGTCGATTTCGATGATGTCTTGGCCGTTGATGGTCAGCTTGTAGTAGCTCAGCTCGGTCTTGACTTTGAACGGGCTGGCGTCGCCTGGCTTGGCATTGCCGAAATCGAATTCGCCGTGGCGGCCGCGCATGACGACTTCCACCGCGTCCGGGGTTGCGTTGTCCTCGGCCTGGTATGCGCCGGCGAAACGCATTTGCACGCCGTCATGGGTCAGCGAGCCCCATTGCTCCAGCACCGTGCGCATGATGCCGCCGTAGGTGCATTCGATAGACATACCTTCCTGGCCGTAGTCCAGTTTGATAGGGCCGTTCATGCCGCCGCCGCGCCAGTCTTCCAGCTTTCGGGTCAGCTTCGGCAAAGTGACTTCCGACACTTGGCCCTGGTAGTTGTTACCGTCATTGAAGACAGCGAAGTTTTTCAGGGTGGTAGGTAAACCCATGCTCTCTTTTCCTTGCTATGGTTTGGTGATTGGTCAGGACGCCGCGATGCTGGCGGCGAAGTCCATCAGGTAGGTATCCGTAATGCGCTGGATCAGCTCCAAATCTTCCAGCGGCGGCACCGGGGTGTAGTCGTAGGAGATGCGCAGCTTGCCGGCCTTGAGGTCGTCAACACTGTTGAGCGTGTCGTCATACCAGGCGCTACCGTCGATGATGTAGCCGCCGGCTTTCAGCGCCGCCAGCTTGGCGTTGATGCCGTTCAGGATGTCTTTGACCAGGGATGCGTACATATCCTTGTCCACGGCCCACATATGCGCCTCGGCCATCGTGTCGGCCAGGATTTGCGCCGTGCGGGTGTAGTTCTCGAAGGCGAACAGCGGATCATCGGAACAGGTGCGGCTACCCCAGAAGCGGAAGCCATCCACGCAAATCAGGGTCGTGATTTCCTTGCTGTTCAGGTAGCCCGCGTCGGTGTTCGGGTCTTGCAAGTCCCAAAACACGTCTTTGGAAATGCCGGTGACGCCGTTGACCGCGACGTTAGAAAGTGTCTTATGCCAGCCAGTATCGTTGTCGATCTTGGCGCGCAGGCCCAGGGCGTAGGCCACGGCCGGGACTACCGTTTCTTTCTTGGTTACGGTGTCCAGCGCCAGGAACTCAGGCCAAATGACCATGACTTCGCGGGCGGCGAACAGCGCGCGGTAGGCGGCCGCGTCTTCCTTGGTGGCGCAGCCATTGGCCGAAACGTAGGAGAAGGCGCGCAGCTTCTGCGCGGTCGCTACAACTTCGGCCGCCACGGCTTGCGTATCGAGCCAAGGCGCGCCGATGATGCGCGGCTTGACCTTCAGGCGGCCTTGCGCGCCAAGCAGCGCCTTGAGGCCCGTATATTTGCCCTGGGGCGTTACGGTGCCGATGACGTTGGCGGCGGTTTCCGCCGGCGTCGCGCCTTCGGCCACGCGCACAACCACAGTGAGCGGCTTGGTCTGCGCGCCGATGGCTACCAGCGCCGCGCGCAAGGTGCCTTTGGTGCCAGCGCTGCCCAGCGCGGTTACAACGTTGGTCAGCAGTACGGGCGTATCCAGCGGGAATACTGCCGGGTCTGCATCCTCGGCGGTGCAGACCATGCCCACGATCGAGGACGATACGGTGCGGATAGGGCGCGTACCCTGGTTGACTTCGGTGACGCGGATACCGTGGTGGTAGTCGTCGTTTGCCATAAAAAATTACTCCTGGTGGTGGTGATAAACCGCGATCGCGGGTGCGGTCGTGGTGCTGTGTGTGCTGACAGTGGCGACAGCTTGCCGCGCGCGTGCGGGAAGCGCATCAACTTGCGAATGTGGTGGAAGCGGGTACAAATGACTCGGCCGGTTTTTGTCAGAAACCGGCCGAAAAGGGAGGGATTTACGGAGGCCGCGGCGCGTTATACGCCTTCGGATTTGCTGCAATGGTCGGGGTCGATTCGGTCAAGGATGCGACATAAGATGCAGCCCCAGCGCCGCCCCTCTTTCCTGGCTCGGCTTGCGCGGCTGCTTACCGTTTCAGTGTCCAGGCCGCCGGTGGCGGCGTTGCCTACGCGATCGTAGCCGCGCGCAATCCGCCAGTAGCGGTCGCTTCCTGTGACGATCGCGGCAAGCATCCACAGGGACGCCAGGGCATGCGCGAGCTGACAAACCAGGAAGATAGCGAACTTGGCCGCGCGCTCGCGCAGAGATTCGGCCAGTTCAGCTAACAGCTTCCCGATTACCGCCGCGCTCATACCGGCTTCCCGCTGATAATTGCCGCCAGCCGCTTGTCGCGGTTTTCTGGTGCGATGACGCCGGCCGCTACCAAAGCGTCAATGGTGTGTGCGATCGCCGCTTGAACAGCGGACGCCGACAGTACTACCTCGGTAGTACGCGGATCGTCCAGCCGGCGCATGAACAGATTCACGCCCACGTCATCGGCGCGAAGTTCTTCAATAACCATCTGCTCTTGAATTGTCCACAGAAAATGGAATTCATTCGGGCCAACAGTCGGCGGTTTTGGCGTAGGTTTGCTGAATACATCGACGCCATCAACTACATCATGGGTCCAGCCTTCTTCCACCTGGGTTTCGGTCGCGACTAAAATTTTCACCACGTCTTGAGAAGGGCATTCAACAACCACAAGCGGGGAGGTAGGCAAGGCTGTGCCGACTACGCGGCCATCAGTAACAAAAACGATTTTCATTGTGCTTCTTCCTCCAGGCAAGAAACGAGTACGGTAGTACTTGCTACGGTACCGACTGTCAGGGTTTGATTTGCTCCGACAAACAACTTCAACGTCACTCCTTGCGAGGCTATCAAGCCGCTGACGCCATTGATGCTGATTGCGGGAACGCTACTGCCAGAGGCGGTTAATAGGACTTGCGAATTTACTGTCGGGGTGTAGGAGAGACTCCCCACGCCGTTAAGAATTCCGAGAATACCGGATGCCATTTCCTTCCTTTCTTAGTTGATGTTTCGGCGCACGCGCGACGAAGACTGCATACCGTTCATGATTACGCTATTGCCGACGATGCTCATACGCTGACCTGGCGGCGTTTGCGATTGCGCGTCGACGTTGTAAGGAGCCTGGAAGCCAACGGCCAGGCTTATCGATCCGGTGTACTGGACCTGGGCTGTTTGTCCCTTGGCCGCGTTATTCGTGTAGACGCCGAGAGGGATAAATCGAGGCATGTAGGGCATGATCTGGCCGACAAACAGGCCGCCGGTGTTGGTCTGCCCCGCCAGCACGGCGAGGTCGGCGCTTGCCTTTACCGGGTTCACCAGTGGGAAGAACACAGGCGGCGTGTTCCCATATGGGACATAGGGCGTAGGCAGCGCCACATAGGGGGCCGCCAGGTTGTAGTTTGCGTCGAAAGCACATTGCAGCGAGCCACCGGAAAGCATGCCGATCAGGGACAGGCCGCCCGCCTTGGTCGCGTACAAAGACACGTCGGCGTTGCTGTTGTAGGTAAGCGGAATTTGGGCGTAGGTGTAGGACTTTAAGACTTTGCCAGTGGTGCCGCTGTGGAAGGCAAGCGTAATGTTGGTGCCGCTGCCCATCATGGCAACGGCAACATCGCCATTCGCCAGGCCGACGATACGCGGGTAGGTCGCGCCGGTGGATACGGCTCCCGCACTTGCCGGGGCGGCTGCTTGGATGCCGTTCGTGTTGTAGAGCGTGACCGTCAAATTTGCTGATACCAGCGATGCGACGGCGAAGCCGCCAGCATTACCGTTCGGCGTTACTGCGCTGTAGTTGCTGTTGCCGCCGCCGGTGGCCGCTGCTGCCGCTACGGCGGTTCCGTCATTCTTGAATTTCTGCACCATCGTGCCATTGGTTTGCGTGCTGTAAGCGATGACAAAGCCGCCTCCCTGGGCAGCGGAGAAAGCAGCGCCTTGCACAAAGCCGTTGCCGCCGCCGGCCAAGGCCGTATTGGCTTTGACTACGGTGCCGGTGGCGTCATACACCGCGTAGGCCGTCACTGGAACAGACGTATTCATGTATGCCAAGGCGAATCCGCCGTTGCTCAAGGCGAGCGCGTAAATTTGCGTGCCACCACCGCCCACTCCGGTAATGGCGGCGTTGACGGCTGTAAGCGCTTTCACCACGGCCCCGTTGTTGTCGTAGACGCCGTATTGCACCCAGGGGGCCACGGTTCGACCGAAGGCGAGGGCGAAGCCACCGCCGGTCAGTGCCGCGATGGAAACACAGAAAGCCGTGGTACCAGTTGCGGCTGCACCGTCCACAGTAACCACCGCGCCCTGCTGCTGGCCGGCGTTGTTGAAGATGGCGAACTGTACCGGGAAATTGCCGCTGTTGAGCTGCCACGCGACTACGTAGTTGCCATTTGAGAGGGCCGCGCCGGCGATACAGTTCAAGCCCCCCCAGGAGCTGGACTGGTTGGTGCTGTTGATGCCGTTCGTATCGGTCGGCCGCGCCGGTGCCGGCATCAAGATAGCGTTGATGATCGGCGTCAGGTTGACGATTGGCCGAACCGAATTTGCCGGCACGGCTGGGTCCGCGCCGTAGTAGGCGAGATTGTCCTCGCCCAGCACGGCGATTTGCCCTTGCTGTACGTCCTCGCCTACGGTGACGGTCGTGTAGTAGACCGGCTGCGAAGAACTGGCGCTAGATGCAGCGCTTACATTACGTCCCATTGCTTACTCCTTACTGTTTTTCATAGCCGTAGATGGCGTAATCTGTGTTTGCCTGGTCGCATTGCACGAACACGTTGGTTCCCGCAGAAACGGCGATGCCGGTGCGCTCCAGTGTCTTTCCTACCTCGGAATCGAATTCCAAGAACCGCGTTCCGGCCGCCTTGCTGTCCGCGCCAGGGCCGAGCGCCAGGCGGACTTTCACCGGCCCCAGGGACTTGTTGCAAAACGAGACGGTGATCGTTGCCGCCACGGCCGGCGCGGCGCACGCATAGCCGATCTTTTCTTTCCCGGCTTCCAGGGTGCCGCCGCCCAAATCGCCGCTTTTCACTGCCATTGATGTGTTTCCTTTCTATCCTGCTGCGTTAAAAAATTCTTCGGCCCAGCGGTTGGCATTTGCTGCAGCCGCCCTGGCGCCGTTGACGTACTGCGGGTGCGGATCGGCCGCCGCGATGTGACTGGACAGGCGGGCCGCGTCCTGCTGGATCGCGTCAGCGGCCAGGCCGATCGTGTCGTAGAAGGCGTCGGCCTCGGCCTTGGTCAAATACTGCGGGTGAGGGTCCAGCGCCGCCATGTGGTCCGCGATCGACTGCAACACCGATTGCGCCGTGGCGTAGGCCTGGGGATTGACCGAGAGGCTGATAACGGCCCCGTTGACGTATTCCATGTAAAAACGCACGATCATTGCGCGGGCGCTGCCGTCGGCGGCCGCCACCTTCTCCACCGCCGGGTAGTTGCTGACGGCCATGACCTTGCCTGGTACGCGGCCACCGATCAGGGCCAGCTCGCGCGCGGTCCAGCCGCCCACGTCTTCCGGTACGGCCGCTTCAAAAATGAACCAGGTGGGGTGCGTCGGGTCTTTCTTGATGCTGCTGATTTCCACCTGGTAGACCTTGTTTACCAGGCCGGCGGTGTTCTCGTCCGGGGCGGTTGCATGGCCGTTGCCGTCCCCGATAGCGATATGGGTGAACGGGACAACTTCGCGCGCTACTTGCGCGTCCGCCAGCTCGGCCAGGCCGGCGGCGGTTATTAGGGAATAGTAGGTTTGGCTCATTTCTGTTTTGGGTAGACGCTGGTAATGATTACGTCCTGTACCGCCACGCCTACGCTGATTGCGGGGCGGGTCTTGGCGATAAACTGGACGGTGAAATGTGAACGGGCTGGCTTGACGGCCGCCACCTGGCGTTCGATCGACTGCGCGAAAACTTCCGTCATGCCCACGTTTTCCGTGTCCACGTCGAGGCGGAAGGTGTAAGGCACGCCGCGCGGCGATTGCTGCCACCACTCAACGACATCAGCAGTCACGCCCAGGGCCGCCAGGGCGGATTCGACGGACGCCACGGTGCCTTTCTGTACATGGACCTGGTAGGCCGATTTGATGACGGCGCGCTTTTGCGCTTCGCTCCAGGCATCGTCCCAGGCGTCCACATGGACGGCCCAGGCCAGCCACGGCAGCAGCGCTACGGGGCATTTGTCCGGGTCCATAATCTCGCGGATCGTCACCGGCAAATCGCCGATGACGCCGCAGACTTCGGCCAGGACGCGCTCTAGCCGCGTGGCGTTCGGTGGCAGCAGGTTAAGCGCCATAGACGCCGCCGTAAGCCAGGTCAACCAGGGTGCAGTTAGGCGCTTGCCGCTTCGTCGTCACGATGTCGGCCTGTGGCAGCTCCAGCACCACGTTTTCCATCCCTGGGACCATCAGGGCCGCTTCGATGCCGGCGCGCGTGGCGCGGCGGCCCAGGCGGTGACAGGTCTGTATGTAGGTGTCCAGGTTCTTGCGCGCCGTCGCCAGCACCACGCTGGAATCCGGGCCGGGAAAGGTGTACAGGATGCCGCGCACCATGTAGCCGAGAATCTCGGCGCTCTCCACAATAACTTCATCCGTCAGGGGGCGCGCGGTCTTGCTGTTCAGCGCGGCGGCGACGGCCGCCGTCAGCTCGCCGCTGGCTTCGCCCGCGCCGTCGCGCGCCAGGATCGTGACGCGGACTTGACCAGGCGTAGGGCTGTCAACGGACGCATCGAGTACCCGCGCGTCCGCGTTGCGCGCCAGCGACTCGTAAGCGCCTTCGGGGCCGGCCACAGACAGGCTTTCCGGTGCGATCTGGATTCGATAGCGCAAGTCGCTATCGCTTTCCATCACGGCGGGAATGCCGTTCTCTTCGTCGGCGGGCGTCAACACCTGGCGTTGCAGGTTCTTGCCGGCGGCGAGCTGGTCCAGGTCGGTGCCTTGCGCATAGGCGAGCATCACGGCGCGCGCGGCGTCGTTGATGCGCTGGCGCAGCACCATTTCGATAAAGGTGTTCTCCTGCAAGCTGCGGGCCAGCGGTTCCGACTCCAGCGCCAGGGTGGCGGCCACCTCGGCTTGCTGGTCGGCCGGCCACAGCGCAATCATGCGCGCCTTGCGGCTGGCGTACAGGGTTTCATAGTCGATGACTTCGACAACGGCGGGCGCGGCCAGCAGCGTTAAATCAATCGGCGTGCTCATACAGTCCTTTCAGCGGAGAGAGAAACGGACGTGTTGACCAGTTCGCCGGAAATCCGGGTGGTGCCTTCGATGTCCAGGGATTGTTTGCCGTCCATGCTCGGCGCGCCGGAAATGGACACGCGCGTCAGCTTGAGGCGCGGTTCCCACTTCATCAACGCCGTGGCGGCGGCGGCATACAGCCGCACGCGCGTGGCCGGATTGTTCGGCGCGTCGATCAGTGAAAAAATCTTTGATCCGAAAGTACGGCGCGCGACGCAAGAGCCTTCGGGCGTCGTGAGGACTTTTCCGATTGACTGGTACAGGTGCGCCAGGCCTTGCAGGCTGCGGCCGGTTTTTGCGTCCATGCCGATCATTTCGCCGGCCCCACGTCTTTACCGTCACCCTGCTCCTGGTGGACGTGCTTGACCAGGCTGATACCTTTCGCCGTAATGTCGTCGGTGGCATCGATGCCGCCGTTGATCTTGGCCGCCTTGCCGCCAGATCCTGGCGCGCTGCCGCTGCCGGTCATACCGCCCAGGTAGGCCAGCGTTTTTTGAACGGTCAGGTTTCCTGTGCAGAGGGTGTCAGGTGCGTCTATCGTTACCTTTTTCGATTTGATCGTTGCGCTGTCGTCGGCGTTGATGGTCGCGGCCTTCGTGTTGACCGTCGCGCTGTCGCTGGCGTTGATAGTCGCGGCCTTCGTGTTGATCGTGACCGAAGCGGGAACGGTGAAAACAGCGGTGCCACCTTCCGGCATGGTCACGGTGAGCGCGTGCGCTTCGTGGTCGTATTCAATGACCGCGCCATCGGGATAGCGCCGGGTATGCGTGGTCGGCTTGTGGCTCGGCGCTTTCACCTCGTCGGTGTTGATGCCGCGCAGCGCTACGCCCTCGGTGGGATCGCCGCCAGGGCAGAACAGCAAGACCAGTTCGCCCACGGTCGGCGGGTTCCAGTCGGTCGTTTCGCCGGCGGCCAGCGCAAGCCAGTTGATCCAGTTGGTTTCCAGGTCGCCGCTTTGCACGCGGCATACCTCTTTGTCGTGATCGACGGCCAGAATCGTGCCCTTGCGTACAAGGTTCAAAATCAGCCGGTAGAGTTCGTTAGTGTCCATGTCTGCATGGTGCCGCTCGCGTGCGCGCGAGTCAGCAACATGCGTTTGTACCCGCTGCGGCCACACTCGCTCGGTGGTGTGCTGACACAAAACATTTCCGAGAATGGCAGGTATGCGCTATCGCGGCCTTTGGCTGCGGGCGTTCCCTCACCATTTATAGGAAATTCAGGAAGTGAAAAAGATCGCAGCAACGAAGAAAGCAAAGCAGGACGCCACCGATTATCTGAACAAGTTGCACAACGTAGACGCGCTGGAATTCGTGCGCACGCTGCCGCGCAATTCGATCGATATGCTTTTCACCGATCCGCCGTATTCTTCGGGCGGTCTGCATTCCGGCACGCGCAAGCAGTCCACCGGACAGAAGTACATCAACAACGCTACGGCGATGGAATACGAGGACTTCAACTTCGACAACATGGACCAGCGCTCCTGGTCGTTCTGGTGTCACTCCTGGTTGATCGCCGCACAGCGCGCAATGAAACCGGGCGGCCTCCTGGTCTGCTATATCGACTGGCGGCAAATGGCGACGCTGACGGACGTGATCCAGGCCGCCGGCTTTACGCTGCGCGGTATCGCAGTGTGGGACAAGACCACCGGCCGCTCGCGTCCACGCAAGGGCGGTTTCAAGCAACAGGCCGAATTCATCCTGTGGGCCAGCAAGGGGGATATGGACAAAGACGCCTCGGTGTACTTGCCTGGCGTTTTCAGCACGGCGCTGGACTTCCCGAAAAAGCATTTGACCGAGAAGCCGATCGAGGTAGCGCGCCAGGTCGTTCGCCTGGTGCCGGAAGGCGGCACGGTGCTGGACCTGTTCGCCGGCTGCGGCACGCACCTGGTAGCGGCCCAGGAAGCAGGCTTGAAATGGGTAGGTTGCGAAGAAAACGCCCGAATCCACAAGGTTGCGGCGGGCCGGCTGCATTAAAAGGCCCGCCAGGGCCAGAAATCGGGCCGCTGGCGGGTTTTATAGGGTCAGGTGGGCCAAGATAGTGTCTTGGATCATTTCGCGTTCAGAGGCCGTAAAACCGAGTAGCTGGCGCACCGGGTACTTGTAGCGGGGGCCGCCAGGGCGCAGCGGCGACGTTTCGCCCTCCTGGTGGACTCGCGCCAGGGCGGCGACGCGGCCGGCGAACCCCACGGCCAGGCCGTTGGCGTCGGAATCGATTTTCAGGTACTTGACGGTGCGCAGCTTGGCGAACATGGCCTTGCGCTTGATACGGCCCGATTTGCCGCGCAGCTTCTGCTTTCGCGGCTCGTATTTGCTGCCGTCCGGGTTGAGCTGGTCTTTGATGCGGCTTTGCTGGCTGCGGCGCAGCTTGCGCGCAATGTCCGTGGCCACGGCGCGGCGCTGGCCTGGTTGGAGCTGGGCCAGCAAGCCGCCGGCCCATTCCTCTATCGCGGTCAGGTCGTCCATTACAACGCTACCAGGGAACCAGTGGTGCGCCAGTCCGGTACCGGCTCCTGGAGGTGCTGCACCTGGTACGCGCCGGCGGCGTCCCTGGTGACGCGCACCGACTCTGTGAGCGGCAGCGTTATGGAAATGTCGCACGTCTCGTTGTTGAGGTGGTCCACCTCAAACTTGATTGCCGACTGCCGCAGCGTGTCGTTGTCCATCAAGTCGGGCTGATTGGTGCGAACCCAGGCCAGCAGCGCAATAAACACCTGGTCGGCGTCGCCGGCGAAGTCGAGCAATATCAGGTTGATAGTGCATCGATATTCAAACGATGGCATGGACGTGGAAATAGAAACGATGGTGCCGCCGTCGATGAACACGTTGAACTTGTCCGGTGAGGTCTTCAATTCCGGCGCGGCCGCCGCGATCGCGGCGCGTAGGCTACCTGGCTTATTCATCGTCATCCTCCAGGGAGTCGGCCCAGGTGCCGGCCTGGCCGTTGATCGCTACTTGCTGGCCGGCGTAGAACTCACGCCAGCCGATGACTTGTTTGCGCCAGGCGCGGCAGCTTGTGGCGTTGTGGACTTCCGTTGCGGCGATGTCATCGAGCGGAACGCCGGCGGGTTCTCGGTCAGAATCGCGGGCGGGTCCGACAGCTTCACCAGTCCAGCCGGCGGCGAGCACGCGGACAAAACCAGCGTTGACAGCAAAGCGGCCAACATCGGCCGGCTGGACGTACACAGGAATGCTTTTCTCAATTTCTTCTCCCTTCACATACACGGTTTGGATGCGGTCGCGGTATTTGGTTTCCGTGACCGTCACCACCTTGCCCTGGCGCTCAACGATGCGGACGCCCTGGGCGGTTTGCTTCGCCTGGTAGGCGATCATGGCGTCAGCGCCGCGCCGCGCTTCGTGCAGTCGGCCGACGCCGTAGGCTGCGGCCATCAGTGCGGCCGCTGCAGCCCACTTCGCGTAGGCCGGAAGGGTGACGCCCTTGAGGCCCGCCAGGCGCGCAGCAAGGGCCGTCATGCGGCCGCCTTCTCGGCCTGGCTGTACTTGGTGTATGCCTGGGCCAGTTTGGCGTCGTAGAGGTTGCGGGCGTAGTCCGGGCCGTTGTAGAGCTTGGCGAAGGTGGACCACTTGCGGGCCTTCAACGCCGCCAGGAGCGCGGCGTCTTGAGCGATGAAACGAACGAACGCGCCGAGCTGCTCGGCTTCGCTTTCTTCCATCGCGGCGACGAATTCCGCCAGGCTCTCGTAGCCAAGGTCTTTCCAGTGATAGCCCATGATTTGGAACGCGCCCCAGGAGCATGCCTCATAGGCCGCCGCCTCGCAGATCAGCATAGCGCCGGCCAGGCGCATGTACTCGGCCGCGCCGCCCTGGTAGCCGCCGCGCTCCTGGGATACCAGGGCCGGCTTGTGGGCCGCGATCGGCGCCGGGTCGATGCCGTGCGCTTCCAGGCGCTTCCAGAAGACGTGGCGCTCAAACAGGATTTTGGGGCGGCCATCCGGCAACATGCCCTGGCCGACAGATTCCACCTCGTTGACGGCGCGCACGGCCGCCACTTGCACGCCCAGCAGCTCGGCAGCGTTCACCAGGTCGGCGTCGGTCAGGTGGTGCGGCAGCGTCACGCCGCGCAGCGCGATAAAGGTTTTCGGGCCGGCGATGCCGTCCACTACCAGGCCTTTCGCTTTCTGCACCGCCATGACGGCCGCCTCGGTGCCGTGGTCAAAGTAGCCGGTCACAGGGACCGGGTGGCCGCTGCTGGTCAGCCGCTTTTGCAGGTTTTCCACTTCCGCGCCGTGATCGCCAAATTTATACAGCATGTTCATTCTCTCCAGAGTAAGCGCGCCACGTTGCCGCGTGCGCCAAATACAAAAACGTCGATGAGGATTGCGCGCGCGGTTTCGATGACGCCCAGCTCGCGCGGGTTGACCAGCAGGTCGATGCCAGAGGCGGCCAGGACAACCAGGATTGCCCAGGCAATCCAGGAAACGTGGCGGCGGTGGCGCGCGCCCTCTTTCCGGTACAGCAGCACGCGGCCGCAAGCGAGGAAATAGAAAGTCATGGCGATGTGCGCGCCGATGAATTCAGTGTTCATTCGTCCTTGCCTTTCTTGCCGAAGAACGACAGCAGATCAATGTTTTTCAAACGCTCCAGCAGTTGCAGCGTGACGGTGATCGCGGAGGCGGAAACCAGGAAAGCGGCTACGCCTGTCGATCGGATAACCGTGACGTTGTTGACGACATCGGGCGCGCCCAGGTAGCCCACGATCAGCGAAATCACCAGGTAGGTGATGCGCTGGGGGATATTGATGTCTTTGGAGTTCACTACCAGGAGCGACGCGCCGGCGAAAGCGCCGATCAGGGCGTTACCGTCAACGCCTGGGAACAGGCTTGCGAAGCCGACGCCGGCCGCAGAGGCTACGGCGATAGTTGTGGTGCTTGGTTCTGCCATCTTGAGTCCTAAATTAGTCCCACAGGTTGATGAGGTTGGTTTTTGGTTTTGCGGTTTGCGGGTCTGGTAGCTCAACAACCAGGCCATGTGGTAGGACCGGGCCGTAATCGGCCAGGCCTGGGTTTAGCTCTAGCGTGGCTTCAACGATGCCGGCCGTTTGCTTCCGGTGCCGCCAGCACAGAAGGTCTACGGTGTCGCCCTGTTGCGTGGTGACGCGCATCAGATCAGCTCTACCGTGGTACGCGCTACGCCCAGCAGATCGCGGATAGCCCAGCGAGCGGCGCGGCGGTCGTCATCGATCGAGGGTTCCAGCTCGTCGGCGGCGCGATCGCCGGCCTTCGTGCTGTCGTAGTCGCGGTATCGCTCGGTGAGATCCGCTTTCGTGCTGCGGTACACCGCCGTGCGGTACAGCGTGGCCTTGATGCTCTTGCCGCCGAGCTGTGGCGGCATGGCTTCCAGGTTGACGGCTCCTGCAGCGATGCTCGCCACTTTCCAGGCCGCCAGCTCGCCGTTGACGTTAATCATTGCGCTGACCAGGGCGTCGACCAGGCGCTCGTCGGTCACGGTGCCGTTGAGGCGCACGGCTGCGCGCAGGTGCGCCAGGTCGATATCGGGGAAAAAGCCGTCATTGGTGATGATGCCGGCCGGCGGGGTTTCGCCTGGTGCGCTGGTCGGCGTGCTGACTGGTTCGTTTGCGATAAAGGAAGACATACGGTGTTGCTTTCGGTTAGAGGCGGTGGGCTGGCTTCGGACAGCGTGGAGCCGCAAGGGCTTTGCTATCGTCAGCCAGCGCCGCCAGGCCGGGGAGGCTCTTTACGTGCCGCTGGCATTGCTGCCGGCGGCGGAGTTGCCGAGCTGCTTTTGCAGCCGGTCAATGTCTTGTTTCACGCCCGATCGGTCATGCAGCTTCAAGGCGCGATTCAGGTACAGCAAAGCCACTTCGGGCTTGTCCTGCACCGTCAGGCCGATCGCCTTGTACAGCTTGGCGCGCACCTGGTCGGGCATATCATGCGGCTCGGTCAGGTCGGCTACGTGCTTCAACTGCTCAACGTCGAAAGGCTGGCCGGCGCGCAAGGCGATGATTGCCTGTTCCGCGAATTCTTCCGCCACCACGGTTGCCGTGGAGCGGCTGAATTCATCGGGCAGCGTCAGCCGGTGAGTCAGCGCGTATTCAGCGATTGGCAGCGCGCCGGCATAGTCGCCGGCGTCGATGCGCCACAGCATGATTGTGGTGAGTACGTCGTCTTGCGCCCCGCGCCCGCCTTCCAGCGAGCCGGTTACATAGTTCTCGTACTCCGGCAGCAGTTCGCGCTTTACGGCGGCCTTGCGCTCGTTGGACTTGACCTGGTGCAGTCGCGCGCGGTCGGTCGCCAGCTTTGCGAGCATCAGCTCGTAGTTGCTTGCGCCGGCCAGCGTGCCGCCGTGCGGCGCGGCTGCTGCCGTGCGGGCAGCAATCACGCGCTGGAAGTGGGCTCGTGCGGGGCTGGTCATCGTTACGCCTTCGGTACTGGCAGCAGTTCGATGTTTTCGGCCAGCGCGGTCATGCCGTAGTCTTCCACGACATACGCTTCGTTGGACGACTCGTAGTTTTCCACGCGGTCCCACTCGGACGCCTCTTTCACCTGGCGACGGCGCGCGCCCTTCTGGAAGTAGACCGACAGGTTGTCCAGGCGCGTGACCAGCAGACCGTTAGCCGGGAAGTTAGGAACACGTACCGCTGGCAGGTTGCCGATACGCTTTTGGCTGACGATCATATCGGCGGCCAGCTTTTCGGTGTTCGCCTGTTGCTGGTTGATGATCGGGAAGTATTTGTCAGCCAGCAGACGGCGGCCGCAGATAACAACCAGGCCGGTGTCTTCCTGGTGCCATTCGTCCAGGAATTCGTTTACCAGGTCGAACACCAGGGCGTCCAGGTTCTCGTAGTCGCCGCCCGCGCCTACCTTGATCTTGTCGGCCGCCAGGCTGCCGTGGGACATAACGCGCTGCGGTGCGTTCTCGCGGATTTGCTGCAACCAGCCTTTGTTCACGTCTTGCAGCAGCGGATGTGCTGCGCGGTCGGAGGTGGCCGCGCGGGCGATGCCGTTCCAGCCGATCATTACGCGGTCGAGCGCTTGGCGCTGCGCGATCGCCTCGGCCAGCATGGTTTGGAATTCCGGCTGTTCGGCCCAGGCGTCCAGCTTGCCGTAGCCGATGTGCCAGTCGAAGTTCGTTTGCTCGCAGCGGTATTTGTTGACCAGTTCGATATTGGAAATATCGGTGGTGTTGCGCTTGTTCTTGCTGGTGTCGGTGGTGCTGGCTACGGTGCTGCCTACGCCCAGGCCCAGCTTTTCGCCTTCCTGGTTGGTAACGCCGATAACGTTAATCGAGGACAGGAAGGCGCTGGATTGCTGAATTTTCTTTTCCAGCTTTTGTTGCACAGCGGGGGCCACGCTGAATTTTTGCAGCGCGGAGGCTACGGCGTTCAGCTTTGCAACTTGCGCCAGGTAGCCTTCAAACTTCACACGGGTATCGTTCAACATCTGGGTAAATCTCCTAAATCGTTTGGTGGTTGTGTTACTGGTTAGAACTCGGCCAGATTGGCGCTGCCGCCGCCGGTGGCTGGTGGACGGCTCGCCGGGTTGGCGTCCTGCTTCGACAGCTTCGCGGTCAGGTCGGCCACTTCCTTGCGGTCCTTCTCGCCCTGGGCTTTCAGGTCCGCGATTTCCTTGTTCTGCTTGTCGATGGTCGCGGCGAACTGCGTGGCTTGTTCCTGGGTGTGCGTCGCCAACAGGTTCACGGCCTGGCCGATGTCGGCGAAGCGTGCTTCATCGGATGCGGTTTTCTTCGCGCCGCCGGCCAGCAGCTCTTGCACGGTGCTGAACAGCTTGGCGACTGCGCCAGGCGCGGCCGCTGCTTCCATTTCGATGACGGTTTCCACTGCCGCCGTGAACAGGTTTTGCGGGCTTTGCTTTTTGTGCGCGAATGGCGAGGCTGCCGGGTTTTGAGCTGCGAAAGCCAGAATCTCGGTACCCAGGCTGGCGGGGCTGTCGGTGACGGCCAGGCCTACCATGTACGCCTCGCCGGTCTTGGCGAAGTTCGGATCAACTTCGATCGAGGTGTAAATCTTTTGGCCGGCGTTGGTCATGGCTACCAGGTCGGGCAGAGGCGCGATGGTGGCGAACAGGCCCAGCTTGCCGGAAAACTCGCCGCTCAGCTCTTGCGCTTCCAGTTCCAGCACGTCGCCGTAGGCCTTGAACTGGCTGTCGGGCAGGATGCCGCGAATGTGTTCCAGGTTGACGCGCGCGCCGTACTTGGTGGCGCTGTAGTTCGCCGCCATCTGCGTAATCCATTCGCGGGTGATTTCGCGGCCGTCGGTGGTCGCGCCTTCTACTGCAACGCGGAATTTTTTCGATTTCGCTTTGCTGGTGTCTGCTGCTTTGCTCATTGGGTTGTGTTCTCCGTCAGGTGATAAGTGGTGTGACGGATTGCATGGTGCGCGTTCGGAATCGTTCTCTCAATGATTAGAGTTTGTGCTGGTTGCCAGCACATTCGTTGGTGATTTTCGCGCGCACGCGAGGCCGTCACACTGGCCGCATGATTGAAAATTTCACCGCTCAACTACTGGAAAAAGACCCCCGCAGAATCGCGCGCGACCTGTACTGGCAGGGCTGGCGCATATCGTCCATTGCTCGCCATCTGGACGAGAAGCGCAGCACCGTACAGGCCTGGCATGCGCGCGACGAGTGGGACAAGTTCACGCCTTTGCAAAAGGTCGAGCTGTCGCTAGAACAGCGCCTCATATCGCTGATATCGAAGGACGCAAAAACTCCTGGCGACTTCAAAGAAATTGATTTGCTCATGCGCCAGTTGGAGCGCGGCGAGCGCATCGTCAAGTACCGCGAAACGGGGAAAGAGTCAGACCTAAATCCGAACATCCTGGCGCGCAATGCCGAGCCGAAAAAGAAGCCGGCGCGCAATGCCATCACGGAAGAACAAACCGCGAAGCTGCTGGCCGCGTTTGAGGAATCGCTATTCGACTACCAGAAGACGTGGTACAGGAACGGCGACAAGCGCACGCGCAACGTCCTCAAGTCGCGCCAGATCGGCGCTACCTGGTACTTCGCGCGCGAGGCGCTGATTGATGCGCTGCTGACCGGCCGCAACCAGATTTTCCTATCCGCCAGCAAGGCCCAGGTGCATGTTTTCCGGGCCTATATCTGCGCCTTCGTGCGGCAGACGATCGATATGGAGCTGACCGGCGAAACCATCCTGTTGCCGAACGGTGCCGAGCTGATTTTCTTGAGCACGAACGCCAACACGGCACAGAGCTATCACGGCAATTTCTACTTCGATGAATATTTTTGGGTGCCTGGCTTTACGAAGCTGAACAAGGTAGCGGCGGCGATGGCGTCGCACAAGAACTGGCGCAAGACTTACTTTTCTACGCCTTCCAGTCTGACGCATGAGGCGCACGCCTTCTGGTCCGGCGACAGCGCCAACAAGGGCCGCGCGACGGCCGACAAAGTGACGATCGATACCACGCACAAGGCGCTGGCCGGCGGCGCGTTTGGCGCGGATCGCCAGTGGCGGCAAATCGTCACGGTGGAGGACGCGGCGGCCGGCGGCTGCAACCTGTTCGACCTGGACGAATTGAAGCTGGAGAACAGCCCAGCCGAGTACGCACAGCTCTACATGTGCCACTTCATTGACGACAGCGCGTCCATTTTCCCGCTGGCCGATCTACAGCGCTGCATGGTCGATTCCTGGGTTGAATGGGCGGACGATTTCAAGCCGTTTGCAGAGCGCCCCTTTGGCTATAAGCAGGTATGGGTTGGCTACGATCCGGCGCTATCCGGCGACTCGGCCGGCTGCGTGGTGATCGCGCCGCCGGCGGTCCCTGGCGGCAAGTTCCGCATGCTGGAAAAACACCAGTTCCGGGGGATGGACTTTGAAGGACAAGCGGCCTTCATCAAAAAAATTACAGAGCGCTACAACGTCTCGTACATAGCGATCGACCGCACAGGCCTGGGGCACGGCGTCCACCAGCTCGTAAAGCAGTTCTTCCCGGCCGTGGTCGGTCTGGACTACACGGCAGAGCTGAAAGGCCGCCTGGTGCTGAAAGGCCTTTCCGTCATCAGCAAGGCGCGCTTGCAGTTCGACGCCGGCTGGACCGATGTAGCGCAATCGTTCATGGCGATCAAAAAGACCATGACGCCCAGCGGCCGCCAGGTCACATACACCGCCGGCCATTCGGCCGAGACAGGCCACGCGGATCTGGCCTGGGCGGTACTCAATGCCCTTTCCAATGAACCGTTGGAAGGAACCACAGCAAACAACAGCAGCTTTATGGAGATTTTCACAGGATGACCGAACACCACAACAACCAGGACCAGGCGAGCGCGGCTGCAGCAGCGCCGGCCGTAGTGACGCAAAGCCGCGCGGAGGCCTTCACGTTTGGCGATCCGGTGCCAGTCATGGACCGATCGAGCATTCTCGATTACGTGCAATGCACAGCCTATAACGATTGGTACGAACCGCCGGTCAGCTTTGACGGCCTGGCAAAGACTTTCCACGCCGGCACGCACCACAGCTCGGCCATGTTCTTCAAGCGCAATGTGTTGGCGTCCACCTTCATTCCTCACAAGCTGCTGACGCGCCAGGCGTTTAGCTCCTGGGCGCTCAATTTCCTGACCTTCGGCAATGGCTACCTGGAGAAGCGCAGTTCGCGCCTTGGCGGCCCCTTAAAACTCGTCCCAGCCCTATCGAAATACACGCGGCGCGGCGTCGATCTGGACCGCTACTATTTCGTGGACCGCGACAACCTGAAAGACGCATACGAGTTTGCGCCCGATTCGGTTTTTCACTTGATGGAACCGGACATCAACCAGGAAGTGTACGGCTTGCCGGAGTACCTGGGTTCCCTGCATTCCGCCTGGTTGAACGAAAGCGCGACGCTGTTCCGCCGGAAGTATTACGAGAACGGTAGCCACGCCGGCTTCATCCTGTACATGACGGACGCGGCGCAGAACGAGGACGATGTTAAAGCCATGCGCCAGGCGCTCAAGGACAGCAAGGGACCGGGCAATTTCCGCAACCTGTTCATGTACGCGCCGAACGGCAAGAAAGACGGTATCCAGCTTATCCCGGTTTCGGAGGTCACGGCCAAGGACGAGTTTTTCAACATCAAGAACATCACGCGCGACGACATGCTGGCGGCGCACCGCGTACCGCCGCAGCTCCTGGGCGTGGTGCCGAGCAATACGGGCGGCTTTGGCGCGGCCGACACGGCGGCCAAGGTGTTCGGGCGCAATGAGGTGGAACCGCTACAAGCGCGGTTCCTGGAGCTGAACGAGTGGATTGGGGAGGAGGTGGTGCGCTTCAAGCCTTACACGATCGAAGCGACGCCGCAGGAGTGACCAGGTTAGCGCCGGCGGTGTACCGGCGCGTATCGCTTATTCCGGCAACAAGCTTCCCTGGGACGGCAGCGCCGGCGGCGCGTCGATCGCGTCGAGTTGGATTTCTTCGTTGAAGGTCATAACCGGCACGTGCATTTGTTCGTCTGCCTCGGCTTCCAGTTCCTCAATGGTTTGCGTCTGCTCTTGCTCGTCAATCACCATCGCGGTGTTGAAGACAGAGAAACGCATCCCACGCTCGCCCTGCCATGCCACGCGCGAGTTGATGATGTACACGTTGCAGTTGCCGGATTTGAGTACCTGGACGAATTTGCAGTCTCGCAAAACGGTGATCGTATTTTGCACTGTGCGAGGCGCAAGGCCCATTTGCCGCGCCAGGGCGGCAGCACTGATGACAACGCCGTTTGTTCCCTTCGACAGCTTGGAAACCATGAAATGCAGAACCGCCAACGCCATCGGGTGCTTAATGCCCAGCTTCCACATGGCCTGGTGTGCTGACTTCTCAGTTTGCAACCAGCCCTGGGTTTTATTGCCCCGCGTTTCCTCGGTGTCGGCGGGTAGGGTGATGTTCTTTGCTTTGCTAACCATGATGATTGCGCCTGTAGTGATTCGGTGGCATCATCATACCAGGTTTGCCGCTCAGGGAACATAGGTTTACCGATTCAACGACATAGGTTTACTGCTAACGTGCATGGTACTACGCATCGCCGTGCGTAGACTCTTGACGAAAACGGGTAAACCTGCACCTTTTACCGCCCAGGTGCGTGACTCTACGCACCGCCGTGCGTAGCACTACGCACCACGGTGCGTAACCCTCGCAACGAAGAAAGCCAGTGCTGGCGCGGGTTCCCGCCCAATTTCGCAATTTATTTGCCCTATTAGATTGTTCCTCACGTTCCACGATCGCGGGGTAGACAAGTCGAGACTGCGCCCTTTGGGCGCACAAGGAAGACTGGGAAAAGCAAAACCAGACTGCGCTGCGCGCACAAGGAAAACTCAACAAGGGTGACGCTTACGCCAACACACGGTTGCACAGGTCTTCGCCGGGCTACGGAGTTGGCCGCAAGCGGCCAAGCCCTACCGGGCCGGCTCCTACCGGCTCACCCGCGCAAACCCCGCGCGGGCTGCGGACCCTGCGCCCCGTTCACGCTGCCCGAAACCCCGCGCCCTCTCGGGACGCGGCGGCCAGCTCGGCGCTAGTCATTCACGCGCCCATAACCCCAGGCTTGCAGGACGGCGGCCGACTTCGCGCCGGCGGCCGTCAGCGCACCGGGGTTTCTTCATTCTTTCCGTACTCCCCGCTCACTCGTTTAACGCATCCTGGCCGGCTTCGGCGCGAAGGCGGCGAAGTTGGACAGGCGGCAAGCCGCCGGCCAAGGCGCGCGCCAGGACTGGCCGGCGGCCTGGTTGCGGCCAGCGGCCAGGAAGGCCGGCAGACCAGCGCCGCCCGCTGGCCGATAGGGCCGGCGGGTTCCTTTGTTGGCGCAACCCTACGGCCAGGGCCGCAAGTTGTTCATGTTCCGGGCCGCCGGCGATGCCCCTGGGGCGCGTTCTCCGGGCCTGTGGCGCGTTTTTGGTGTGCGGCCGCCCCTTTTCACGTCCCAAGGCTGAAAACGGCGCTACGGGCCTCCTATGGCCTGGGAGGCGTACCAGGGACGCGGTTAGCTTGCGGTTGCCGAACCCTCCCGCCCGCGAGCCTCTTGTGCTTGATACCCCCTTTTTGATGCAGCCAGCAGCAGGGCTATAGCGGCCCCTGGTGCGGCTTTCGGCCGAAATCAGGGGTAAATGCCCGACGCAACATGACGCACGTTAGAGGCGGTTTTGATGCGTTTTGGAGGGGCGAGAAAGGCGAGCCGGGAAAGAAAGAGTCGTTACGCCGTGGCGGGACCATAGGCAGCGCGGGCCGTGGATCGGTGGAATGAGGTCGCTTTAGCATGTAACTGCTTGATTTGTCGAGAAAATTTATCCCCCACGATCCCCGGAAAAATCCGGGGGAAGCCCTGGAATCGGGGGATTAAAAAATAGGCAGGGGGAAAAACAGGGGGAAAAACGCCTTTGGCCTGTGGATGGGCGCGCGCACTTCCTTTCTTCCCTGCTTGTCTTTTCTTCTTTCTTTTCAATGATTTAGAGAGAGAGAGAGGTAAAGGGGCGGAAAGTGGCGGCGTGGACAAAGTGGGCCGATCCGGGGAAAAACGGCAGTCATCCGGGGATGCTGTTTCTATATAAATCAGATACTTAGCTCAAAATCAGCAGCAAATCCACGGCCGCACGGTTTTCCCTGTGCCGTATCGACAGCGCCGGGACTGTCGCCCTACCCTGGCTCTTTCCGGCCGGCTTTTCCGGCCTGGCCGGCGTCGCCTGGTCCCGATCGAGGCCCGCAAACACCTGGTCGACCAGCTGCTCGGCGGCCGCGATCGCGCCGGCGGCCGCCGGCATGACGCGCACCAGGTAGCGGCCGGCCTGGCGCTGCAGCCGGCCTCGGCATCGAGCGCCGATCGAGGCCGGCCGGTGTCCTGGATCGCGCACCAGGTCGGCGGCCGCCGGCGCTTCCTGCAGCCCGCCTCGGCATCGAGCGCCGATCGAGGGCAGATCCGGGTGGCCAGGTCTGCGGCCGCCGGCGTCGCGCACCCGTATATATCAAGTTGGTATTAACATCAAGATGCAATCAAACCACAATTATTTATACATCATGTTGATATCAACATGAGATTAAGATACTATTGAGTCTGTCGCATGAACTTTTAAGGGAAAACAATGTTGAATCTCATCCAGGAACGCATGGCCGCCGCGCTGAAAAAAGACGGTGTGACCGCTGAAATCACGTTCATCAACGCCGGCATGTTCTCGGTACTGGTGGACGGTGCGGCGGCCTTTGCCAAGGCCAAGGCGATCATGGCCGCCGTTCCTGGTGTGCGCTTCGACAGCGAAGACCAGGACGAGGAATGCGGCAACGTCGCGTACTACTTTTTCTAACCCGCCAGCTCGCCAGGTGGCGGGCTTACCGGAATCAACCAGCCCGCCACAGCGGGCGCTATGAGGGGGAAACATGAACATGAACGACTGGACCGCTGTACTCAAGGAAACCCGCGAAGCAATCGCCCGCTATCAGCGTGCCGGCGAGGCGCTGCGCGGCGTGGTGCTGGCGCAAGCCTATGTGGTGGTGGTTGAAGGCTTGCCGCTGGCCTTCGACATCGAGGACGGCGAGGCGATCAACCCGCGCACCGCCGATCCGCACCAGGCTACGCGGTTCGACCTGGAGAACGCCGCGCATGTGGCTCGCCTGGTCAAGAATGGCAACGGCACGCCAGGCGAAGTTATGCACGTCCGTCATGCGATCGTTGATGCGATACTTGAGCAAGAAGCGTTGCTTAAAACACTAGAAGACCATACGCCGAAAGCGTCGCAGTAACACGGCGTTACACCATCAAGTTGATATCAAATAAGTATTACCATACAATCGAACAGCTATATTTTTAATAGGAAATAAATATCATGGCAATTTACGCGGTAGTGAACAAAAAAGGCGGCGCTGGCAAGTCCACCACGTCCACGCAACTGATTACCGGCCTGGCTCGCATGGGCCGCCGCGCCTGGGGCGTCGATGGCGACGATGAACAGAAACACCTGTTCTTGTCCCTGACCGCGCGCATTGAAGCCGGCTTGCCAGGCATCGAGGCTACGCCGCTGCCGGATGGTCCGTCGCTGCGTGCGCAAGTCCTGTTGAAAGCCGGCCAGTTCGATGATGTCGTTATCGACGTGGCGGCGAATGACAACGGGGCCATGCGTGCGGCGCTGACGCTCTGCGATGTTGTACTGTTTCCTTTTGCTCCCCGCTCGTATGAGGTTTGGGCCTTTGAGAACACCGTCAAGCTGCTGCGTGAAATGCTGGGCGTGAAAGATTTCAAGGTCATTGCGTTCCTGAACAAAGCCGATCCGGCCGGCCAGGAGGGCGATAACTACGCCGCGATAGCGACGGTGTACGAATCTGGTTTCCCGGTCATCACGGCCCGCCTGGGCGATCGCAAGGCGATTTCTCACGCCAGCGCCCAGGGCCGCTACATCGCGGAATACAAGGGCGCACCGCCAGAGGCGAAGTTAGAAATCGATCTGCTGGTGGAGCAAGCGGTGGCAACAGCGAACGGCGAGCATGTGCCGGCTTACGTTCGCCTGGTGCCTGACGAGGAACACCCCGCCGGCCGCATCGTTGCCAGTGACAAGCTGAAACCGGGTGATGTGGTCGCCGTCGATTAACCTAACATCACCTTGATATCAAGATAAGATCAACACAGTATTAGAGAGGTATTAATATGAAATCAAACATGACGGCAAAACCAGGCGGCGGCATTACCTTGAAACCAGGCGTGACCGAAGCGGACGTACAAGCGAAGATCGCCGCCGCTCCTGACGCCGGCGCGCATGCGCGCACTACGGCGCCAGTGGTGGACGGTGGCCGCAAGAAGCCTATCAGCCTGACGATCGATGCGAAGCTGCTGGCCGAGCTGGACAAGAAGGCGAAGGCGCTGGGCTTGAGCCGCGCGGCCGGCTTCGCCCTGGCGGTGTCGCGGTTCGTCGCGGCCGAAGAACGCGAAGCAAACCGATAGGGGGAAGCATGGCAATATCGATCAAGCCGGAAGAGCTGGCCGTTATGATCCAGACCAACCGCGACATCCTGGATATGAAGGTGCCGATGCGTGACGATTTGAAAATCCATTTTATGGAACGCCGGCGCGCGATCCTACAAAACTTCCGATCGCAAGCGCTGGGCATGACCACGGTGCTTCAAGCGATACACGATGATGGCAGCGACGAAGGCCTGGTCAAAACCCGCGCTATGGTTGAGGAATATCAAAATTGGGTACTGGACGAAGTCGCTAAACTGGACCAACTCAATACCTAGAAGGAGACAGCGCCGCAGGAGTGCGGCGTGGAAATGAAAGGGCCGTCACCTCCGGGACGGCCCTTTTTCTATCATGCTGCTATCGCTTCGATATCAACACGCTATCAAGATAACGGCAATCGCTACTATGTTGATACCAATGCGATATTGGCGATGTAGGCGCGGCGGGCCTGTACCTGGTCGGCGTCGATCGGCACGGCCTTGGCGCATTCCCTGGGACACTCGGCCGAGTGCCAGCGGTAGCTTTCCTGGGTGTGCGCACAGCGGCCCAGGCCCGTTTTGCTGTACTGGCGGTCCTGCTCGCGCAATGGCTCGTTGCTGCCGGTCCTGGTGCGCGGCCGCAGGGTGAAATGTTTGCACATGATGCAGCGGGTTTGCTCGGTCATCGTTTCCCCGCTCAGTCTTTGCGAATCGATACGGACAGGCCGAACTTGCCCAGGACTTCCAGGGACAGCGCCGTCAGGTGGCCTACGCGCCTGGTCAAAATGGTGCGCTCCACCTCGCCGCCGACGATCACCTCGGCTTGCTCAAGCTGGCGTTTGAACACGGCCGGCGTCTTGACTGGCAAGCTGTTCCACTTGTCGCGCAAATGGCTTGAGTGCGCGATGTGGTCCATGATGTGGCCGGTACGGATCAACAGGACATCGCTACCATCGATATTGTCGAACTTGTACGGGTGCTTGAAGCTGCCGGCGTCGATCTCAGACAGCACGGTTTCCATGATCCAAACCCACGGCGAGCGGTCGGCGCTGGACTCGGACAGGTGGGAATTCATCTCTTTCAGGAGGTCTTGCCCGAAGTCGCCCTCGCGGTAGTCCATGCCGGCGAACTCGGCCAGGTAGCGCCAAGCCAGCATGACGGCCGCGTAGTTGCCGGCCATACGCTTCGCGCCCTCGTCGCTGCCGCCGGCGCGGCTTTTCGCCAGGCAGTGGTCGCGCAGCTCGGCGTACTTCGCTACCACGTCCATCTTGTTCAGGCCGGCCAGGAATTGCAGCCACTGGCGCACAGGGAAGCGCGGCAGGTCTTCCGGCATCAGCGGTCCTTTTTTCCCGGTCAAGGTGGTACGCACGATCTTGCCCAGGAGGCTACGCACCGGCACGTCCTCGCCGGCGAGCATGACCGGCGCGGACAACAGGTACTCGGTCATTTCCGCGCCACGCTTGGTCACGGTGTATTGGTAATTTTCTTGCAGGAGGCCCACGGCCTTGTCGATCACGTCTTGCCGGCGGGCGCTCAGCTCTTCCCATCCTACCGGGTGGCTGGTGTGGCTGATGCTGGTCAACAGGCGGAATTCGGTTTGCAGCGACTGGCCGGAAAACATCGTGAAATTGATGGTGCGCTCCAGGCGCTTAATCAGGGTGGACTTACCGGAGCTTTTGTCAGCCTGGAGGGTCATGTGGGGCCAGAATCCAAGCAGCGTTTTCATATGGCCGCCCAAGGCCCATACGAGGGCCGTAGAGGCGGCGTTGTTGGTAAAGGTGGTCTGGTATGCCCGGATCACTTTCGCCGCGTCCTGGACCGGTCCTGACGGGAATGTGAGGTTGTAGTAGGGGCATTGCTTCTCTCCCTCGGTGAAATAGCAGTCCGGCCCTTCGTTGACGATCAGCTCGCCATCGCGCCAGGCCAGGCCCACGTAGTTCGCCGCGTTGCGCGCGCCGATGTGCGCGGTACGTTCCAGGATGTTGACCATACGCGAGAACTCGGCCGGCTTCCAGATCGGGCCGAACTTCGACCATTGCTGCGTGTTGTGGAGCTGGTCGTCAAGCAGCACCTTGCGGGTGAGCTGCGCGCCGTGGCGCGGGGTCTGCACCGTCACGGCAAAGTAGACGCTTGGGGATTGGTCCTTGTCGCCGGTCATGGTGGCCGTAGCGCTGGCGACGGAAACCCGGCTCAGCGATGCGATGCGGAAGCCGGCCAGGTCTTGCAGAACCGGCGTTTCTTCGCCGGTTTCGTCGTTCTTGGTCATGCGGCCGATGTAACTGGTGAAATCCAGGCGGGTGCGGAATTTCCAGTATTGGGCGAAGTCATGCGCCGGCAGGTAGACGCGCGGCTTGCCCTTCCTGGTGGCGTCGCCAACCTGGCCGGCGATCAGCCACGGTTCAAACACGTCCAGGAACTTGCGCAGCGCGTCGACGCCCAGCTCGTCCAGCACGTCGTTGGCGTCGTTGATGTTCTCGCCGTCGCTGTTCTTCCATTCAGTCTGGTCAACGATCACGGCGCTGATGTTCATGGCTGTAAGGCGGTCGTAAAGCGCCCACGCGGCTTCGGGGCCAGGACGGCGGCCGGCCTGGTGGTGGCCATCGGGGAATGGCTCGTCATTGTCCATGCAAATGATGACCTGTTTACCCTTGAGGAAAGCGAAGTCGATCAGCTCAGCATTGCCGATTCCGCGAATAGCAAAGCTGGCCGCCTTCGGGATATTGCAAGAGTCGATCGATAGGGCGTTGATCGAGCTTTCTACGATGTAGACGCGCTCGGCGCGTTGCA
Source organism: Duganella rivi (assembly GCF_009857435.1). Lineage (GTDB taxonomy): Bacteria > Pseudomonadota > Gammaproteobacteria > Burkholderiales > Burkholderiaceae_D > Rugamonas > Rugamonas rivi. The sequence continues at coordinate 6,346 of NZ_WWCK01000011.1, read as the reverse complement.
GCTTGCGCCAGTCCACGGTCCAGCCTATGCCGTCCTTCGTGCCGTGGCTTTGGGTCTTTACTTTCCCGTTGCGCTCAGGATCGAAGAAACGCATATCGACGCCTACCACTTGCAGCGTATCAGGATCGCGGACGAGGAAGGCTGCAGCAGGACCGCCGAACCCCACATTACCCTCGCTGATAGCCGTGCTGGTCCAGTCGTTGTAGCCGATCGTCTTGGCCTTCATGCCGGCATCGATCGCGGCATCGCTGATACCTCGGCCTTTCAGATACTCGCGCGCCTTCTCCCGGCCGTTGACGCATTTTTCAGCGATGAAATCGAGGGTACTTTTAGGGCGCTGCTCCTGGGGCTGTTCTGGTTTGTCGAATGGAATGGCGTAGGACTCGTGCAACCACTTCATTGCCTCGCTGGCCGACATGCCGAACTTGAGCATAACCAGGTCGATGCAAGAGCCGCCCACGCCTTCCTGGCTGTGGTCCTTCCAGCCGGTCCCGTTCTTGGGATGGTCAACGAAGATCGAGAGGGATGGGCTTTTGTCCGGGTGTTGCGGTGAGTGGTACAGCGCCTTTTCTCCACCTGGTCCGCGCTTGAGGCCCAGGCGGTCGGCCAGGTCGTGCAAGTCGATAAGGCGTTTCAGTTTGTTTATGTCTGCCATGTTGCGGTGATTCCTTGATGCTCGGTTTACTGCCAGGCGCACGGCATATCGCCGCCTGGTGGCGGCGATGCTGGTGGTACTGGTGGAAAGTGGTTTAGGCGGCGGTGACTACCGGCGCTTCGATCAGGGCGAGAAGGGCGGCGATCGTGAGGGCGCGGCGCTGGCCCTGGGAGTCGATCAGGAACAGAGTAAAGCTGGTGGTCCTGGTGCAATCGATATGCCCGATGCGGCGGCGCGCGCTCAGCTCGCCCAGCGCTTGCATGGTGATATCGCGCGCCGAGCTGGCCGAGCACATGCCGGTTTCTACCAGGTGGGCGGTGCAGCGCTCCACCAGGCGCTCGGTTTCGTGCGCTAGGTGTTCGCCTTCGTGTTGTTGCAGGAACGCGAGCGCCAGGGGCGAGAGTGCTATTGTATTCATATTGATTCAGTATTGAGTTAGTATCATGTGCTAGGGGTTAATCCCTGTAATTCGAGCTGGTGCATTACTCGGTGCACGACAGCCGGCGACAGAGGCAAGCGCACTTCGGTTCGCGGCTTGGAGGATGGCGACAGCGTGCGCGTGGCTTCCAGGCTGGCGACGAAGGTGTGGCCGCATTCCACGTCGGTGCATTGGTAGTAGATTTCCCGAAGGGTTTTAGATAGTTGCCGGCTGCTGCGTGCGGTTGCACGGGCGTCGCAATGGGGGCAGGGGATAGAAATTCTCATGCTCATAGTGTGTTTTTCCTGGTCATGTAGAAGGCGCTCCCCAGCCCTTTCTACTTGTTGTCAAACGGAAATGTAGATAGGAAAACTACTTCTTTTCGGAAAGTTGCTTCAGGCCAGCGAGATAGATAATGCGCGCCATCGCAGATTCGCTACGAATCTCCTTTGCCGCCATGCCCTTGAGTTGCTTGCGTTCTTTCTCGCTTAACGGGATCGGTACGCGGGTAGGTTTCGATTGCATTGTCGTTTGCATAATGTAATAGTGTGTGTCACTGTGTTGCAATATGTAAATTGTAACCCGTTATTTGCTGGCGAGCATTAGGTTGAGATTACTTTTTGAAACTTTTTCTAAGAACAATGGACAACGAAAAGATCGACGTCGCCGCCGTGGTGGACAGAATGAAGCTGGCGGTAGGCGTCCAGAAAGACATAGAGCTGGCTGCGTACTTGGAGATATCCAAGAGCGCGCCAGCCGTTTGGAAGTCGCGCGAAACAACGCCGATTGCGGAGTGCATAAAGATTGCAATTCGTAAGGCGTGCAGCCTTGACTGGCTGATACTAGGGCGTGGTGGGTTTACAACGGAGGATGTCGAAAACACCATTACAGAAGGGATAGATTCCGGCGGCATTGCCTTGCCGCTGTTCGATATGCGCACGTACCTGGTAGCCGGCGCGAGCGCGCCCTCGTTCGTCACGGTGCCGCGCGCGCTCATGGATGAACAAGGGCTATCCGCCGGCGAAACCATGATCGTGCGCGCATGCGGTGACGCGATGCTTGGCACGATCGATGACGGTCAATACATGGTGATCGATCGCCGCCCGCGCAACACGGATGGCGTCTACCTGGTGCGCTTTGGTGACGTGCTGCGCGTCGCCAGGTTGCAGCGCATGGTACGAGGGGCAACCCGCGTAAGCTATGAAAATACCTCTTACGCGGTTGATGTGATACCGCCCGAAGGCGGCGATTCGATAGAGGTTATCGGATTCTGCCAGTCGAAAATTTCCCGCGTCTTCTAACCAGCTTTCTTTTTCTTCGTCCCCTTTACCTCGGCCGCACTCGCGGCCGTTTTTGCGTCTGCGGCCTCGGCCCGGTTCAGCGTGTTGTACAGCGTCGCGCGGCTGATGTTCAGGCGCGCGGCAACATCGGCCATCGTCATGCCGCCGGAAATCATCGCCTTGGCGTCGCTCACGCCCTTTTCATCGAGCGCCGGCGGCCGCCCGCCGACGCGGCCGCGCGCCCTGGCCGCCTTCAATCCGGCCATCGTGTTTTCATGGATGACATCGAGCCGGTACTGGTTCATAGCCGCCATGACGGTAAAGAACATGCGGCCGTGCGGCGTCTTGGTGTCTATGCTTTCGGTCAGGCTTTCAAACTCAATGCCGGCGGCCATCAATTCGTTGACGATGGTGATTAGGTCGTTGACGTTGCCGCCCAGTCGATCGAGCCGCCACACAACCAGGGTGTCGCCAGGCCGCAGCGCGCGGCGCATGTTCTCCAGCTCCGGGCGCGCCTTGGTGGTGCGGCTGCTGGCCTTGTCCTGGTAAATCTGCGCGCATCCCGAGCGCGTCAGGGCGTCGCGTTGAAGGTCTAAATTCTGGTCTACGGTCGAAACTCGGGCGTAGCCTATGCGCATGCCGCCGCTGATGATATCGAGATTCATTTGTAGTTCCTCATGGCCTGGCGTAAGTCGTTCCTGGTGTAGCCCAGGCGTTCGGCGCGCTGGCGCAGCTCGCGCAGCAAGTCGGTGGCGTGGCGGTTGATAAGGCTTTGCTCGCGCGCGGTCGCCGGCATGATGCTGCCGTCGCGTATTGGGCCGGTACATACCGTGCGGTCGTAGGCCTCGGTGCGCTCGTAGTATTCGCGCGCCAGGTCATCGAGCGGTGTCACTGGCGCGGGCGTGAATTCGCCAAAGAACTGCGCGGCGTCGATCGGGGCCGCATAGCCCACGCTCAACCATTGCGGCCAGTCGGGCTGCAGCCGTGCCGGCGCGGTGAATTCGGTTATCTCGCCGGGGAACTCCTGGCCGTCCACGAATAGGCGTATCAAGCGCTTTTTGTTTCCCTGCTGGGCCTTGGCCGCTTCTTCCACATCCATTTGCCCCGACACGGCCTCGCACGCGGCGCACAGGCGCTCGCCAGGCTCGGGTGGCTGGGGTAGTAGCACCGGCACGTCACAAGCGCCGCAAGCGCCTATATCACGGCCGGCGGGATCGTCCAGGAGCTGGCGCACTTGCCCGATAAATTCGGCATCCTTTCCGGTGGCGGTTCTGGCCTTTTCGTTGAGCCAGAGCCGCAGCGACGAAGTGGGCGCACGCATGGATGCGACGATATGGCGGCCGCGAATTTTGACGTTACGCATAACGATAATTCCCTTTGTATAAAAATCAAATGAAAACAAGGTTTATTATACATAGAAAACTAGACATAGTTTTTAGACACTCAGGACGAAGAAAAGGGGCGATTTCGCCCCTTTCTGTTGAGTGTCAATAAAGCCAAGGTTTTTTAGACGGTCATTTACCTGGCCGGCGGAAGTTGGTCCGGTGCCGCGCGCTGGCCGGATCGTCGCGCATTTCCAGTTCCAGGCCGGTAAGAAAACCCTGGTCGCTGATTGTGTGCGTTGCGCGCTTCACCAGCCAGGGCGTGGCGTCAATCTCGTCCTTGAACCCGGACACATACGCCGGCAGCTCGGGCCGGATCTCGCCTCGCCCCAATGCCAGGGAATAATTCATGGTGGCTTGGCCGCGCTTACACCTGGTCAGCTCGGATTTTGCCGCCGCGCGTGCCTCGGCTTCGGTTGCGTAGACTTCCGGCAGCACCTTGATATTGCGGTTGTTCTCGCCGCCCATTACCAGCTCCTTGCGCTTCGCGCGCCCGGTGCCGCGATAGAAGGCTTTCACCCCTTCATAGCTTTCCCGTTCTGCGACGTGGTAGCGGTGCTGGTCGCCATCGGCCCGCGTGATTTCGATGACAGGCAAATCCTTGCCGCCGGCGCTCACGCCCTTGCCGATCGGCATAAACAGCAAATTGCTTTCCTTGACGGTCATCGTCGCATCGTAGCGCTTCGCTAGGCGCGTCAAGAACGACATATCGGACTCGTGCGTTTGGTCGATGTGCGGGATAGCGATTTTCGCCAGGGCGTCGCCCACAACGGGCTTGAGCTTGTGCTTTGCCGCGATAGTTTTCACGATGTCGCCCACGGTCTTTTGGTGCCAGCTTTTCTCCTGGCGCTCGCCCATTTCCTTCGTCATCGAGGCGGAGCGGCCGCGCACGGTGATGATGTCTGGTGCGCCGCTGTGTTCTGTCTCGTCAACGGTGAATGTTCCCTTGTCGACCAGGCCTTCGCCATCCCATCCGATCGAGACAGCCAGCACCGCGCCGCGCGGCGGAATGGACAGCTTGCCGTCTGCGTCGTCTAACACCAGGTCCAGGGTGTCGGCCTCACCGCCTCGGCATTCGGTGATGGTTAGGCTTATCAAGCGCGGCTCTACCTTGCTCGTTAAATCCTTCCCGTCCAGGGTAATGGTAAATGCAGGGGTCGGCTGTTTCATTCCTCTGCCTCCCCTTGCTCCTGCTCGCTCAGTTGCGTATCAGGGACGCGAGTAAGGCCGATGGTGAATTCGACTTTGCGCGGAATGCCGTCTTGGTCGTGGTAGGTCTGATTCTCGCCCATCATTTCAACCACGAACGCGCCGTACACATATCCCGCACCGTCAACCAGGACATAGGCCTCGCCCTCGTCGGCCATATCGCGCAAGTCCTGCAACGCGGACAAGTCCCCCGTTGCTGTCATTTCCGGCGTCACAACGCCGGTGAGGCTGATTGTTTCGTCGCCAGGGCCGAGAAACTGGAAGGCATCGCGCGCGCCCACGCGGGACGTGTTGCGATGCTTCCAGCGGGTTTGCCGTTGCAGCGCGTCGTAGGCCAGGGTATCCAGGCCGAATACGAATTGATCCAGGGACATCAACATGCTTTTCTTTCTCGGTTAATCGGTCAGGCGCGAAATGGCGCGGGATTGCTTCGCCCGCTCGCGGCGGTCCAGCTCGGCCGAAACGGCGCGCGCGATCGCTTGCGGGTCCATGCCAGGTGCGGCGGTAATCTGGATCGTGTAGTTAGGTGCGGCCGCCGCCGGCGCAGCACTGGCAGCGCCTGGCGAAGCCTGGGGCGTCAGTACCGAACTACGGCGATCGATCGGAACTTGGTTGCCTACCTGTGGCGCGGCCTGGCCCAGCGGCGCGGCGAGCTGGCCGGCCGTGGCCATCTGCACCTGGACGCCTTGTGCCAGGTTTGTGCCGAGCTGCGCGGCCTGGGCCAGCGCCGGCGAGTTGAACGCGCCGGCCGCCGTCACGGCAAGGGCCAACGACGCCTTGGCTACCGCCGCTTTCTGGTCGTCGATGCCGATGGCCGCGCCCTGGCTGATAAAGCCGCCCAGCTCGCCAAATACGCGGCTAGGCGAGTGAATGCCCAGCTTCTCTTTGAACCAGGCGACGGCGCTTTCGCCAGCGCCTACGATCGCGTCTTTGACTGCGCCAAGGCGGCTAGTGATGCCGTTGACCAGGCCATCCAAGATATTCGCGCCGAAGGTCGAAAACTTCGCCGGCATTTCCACGCCAAACCAGGACATCACGGCCGCGAAGCCCTGGTAGAACAGGCCGAGCGGGGACCAGTTCAGGATAAGCGCGTTGATACTGCCTATGCCGCCGTCAAAGGTCGCCTTTACGCCGTCCCAAAATCCGCCGAAGAATGCCTTAACGCTGTCCAGGCCGCTAGAAATTCCGTTGCCCAGGCTAGTAAGAATATTCGCGCCGAAGGTCGAAAACTTCGCCGGCATTTCCACGCCAAACCAGGACATCACGGCCGCGAATCCCTGGTAGAACAGGCCGAGCGGGGACCAGTTCACGATAAGCGCGCCGATGCCGCTAATACCGCCGGCAAAGGCGGCCTTCACGCCGTCCCAAATGCCGCCGAAAAATTCTTTGATCGGTCCCCAAT
>NZ_WWCK01000010.1 GCF_009857435.1 Duganella rivi | reverse complement strand
GGCAGCACCGCGCCGGTTGGCGCGGCCGCATCGCTTGCCGCCGCATCGCAGCCCGTGGCCGCCCCGCCGCCCGCCGGCGAGGAGCCTGCCGAATTGTTCGACGTCGCCGCGCTGGCCGAAACCTTCTCCGGCAAGCCAGACAAAATGCGCAAATACGCAGTGCTATTCCTGAGCTCCGCCCGCGATGGGCTGGCGGAAATGGACGAAGCGCTGGCGATGGAAGACTTAGCCCATCTGTCGGAACTGGGCCACCGCACCAAGTCGGCCGCGCGCGCGGTCGGCGCCATGCAGTTTGGGAACCTGTGCTACGCGCTGGAACAAGTGCGTCATGACGCCGACGCCGCCAACGCCAGGCGGCTAGTGCAGGAACTGCACGCCATGCTGGACGTCCTCGATCAGCACATCGAACAGGAACTGCTGGCATACGATCCGGGCTAGAGCGATAATACGGCTTCGATCACACTAAAGAGCCCTATGCACTCTGGCATCACCCCCGGCCTGCTGATTTTGCACGGTAATCAAATGGAGCTGCTGCGCGCCGCCGTTTTTCAATGGCTGCGCAATCACCCGCTGGGGGCGCTGGAATCGGAAATCTTCCTGGTGCAGTCGAACGGCGTGGCTGAGTGGCTGAAGATCGCGCTGGCCGAAGAAATCGGCATCTGCGCCGCCTCGCGCGTGGCGCTGCCGGCGCGCTTCTTGTGGGACGCGTATCGCGGCATGCTGGGACGGGAGAGCGTGCCGCCCATCTCCGCCTTCGATAAAGGCCCGCTGACGTGGCGCTTGATGCGGCTTTTGCCTGCGCTGCTGGACGATCCCGTCTTCACCCCGCTGCGCCACTTCCTCGCCGATGGCGAGCCTGAACGCCGCCTGCAACTGGCTGAGCGCCTGGCTGACTTGTTCGACCAGTACCAGGTCTACCGCGCCGATTGGCTGGACGACTGGGCCGCCGGCCGCGATCAACTGCGCAACGCGCGCGGCGACGTCACACCGCTGCCGGAAGACCAGCGCTGGCAAGGCCAGTTGTGGCGCGCCGTGATCGAGGACGTGGAACCGCATGAGCGTGGCCTCGGCCGTGCCACCGTCCACACTGAATTCGTGCGCGCCTGCGCTGCCGGCGAGGAACCGCAAGGGCGCTTGCCGCGCCGGGTAGTGATCTTTGGCGTGTCGGCGCTGCCGTTCCAGACCTTGCAGGCACTGGCTTCGCTGGCGCACCACACGCAGGTGCTGCTGGCGGTGCCGAATCCGTGCCAGTACTACTGGGGCGACATTATCGACGGCCGCGACCTGCTGCGCAGCGCGCACCGCCGCCAGCAACTGCGCAACGGCCAAGACCTTGGCCAAATCCCGCTGGAAGAACTGCACGCGCACAGCCACCCGCTGCTGGCGAGCTGGGGACGGCAGGGCCGCGACTTCGTGCGCATGCTCGACGAATTCGACGAAGCCGCGCAAGCCGCTGCCGCCTCGGCCGAGAACGACGCCGTGGCGCCGCTGCGCGTGGACTTGTTCAGCGAAGGCGAGGGCGATACGCTGCTGACGCAAGTGCAGGCCGCCGTGCGCGAGCTGCTGCCGCTGTCCGAGCATCCGCACATTCCGCCTTCTGAAGACGACCGCTCGATTGAATTCCACGTCACCCACAGCGTGCAGCGCGAAGTCGAAGTCCTGCACGACCAGCTGCTGCAAATGTTTGCCGACGCCGAGCAAAGCGGCCGTCCGCTGCGTCCGCGCGACGTGGTGGTGATGGTGCCCGACATCGACACCTTCTCGGCCGCCATCCACGCCGTATTTGCCCAGCACCGCCGCAACGACGCGCGCTACATCCCGTTCGAGATCGGCGACGTCAATGACCGCAGCGTTAATCCGCTGCTGGTGGCGCTGGAATGGCTGCTGCGCCTCCCGCAGCAGCGCTGCCGTCAAAGCGAAGTGCGCGATTTGCTGGACGTGCCGGCGCTGGCCGCGCGTTTCGGCTTGCACGAAGAAGACTTGCCGACGCTGGGACGCTGGATCGAGGGCGCGGGCGTGCGCTGGGGCCTGGATCAGCAGCACCGCAGCGGCCTGGGTCTCGGCCCGGCCGGCGAACAGAATGCGTGGATTTTCGGCGTGCGCCGCATGCTGCTCGGTTACGCCAGCGGCAGCGGCGGCGCCAATGGCGGCAGCTTTGCCGGCATCGAACCCTATGCGGAGGTCGGCGGCCTGGACGCAGCGCTGGCCGGTTCGCTGGCGCAGCTGGTGGAATCGCTGCTGCACTGGCGCGCCGTGCTGGCCGAATCGCGTTCTCCAACCGAATGGGGCGTGCAGGCGCGCGCGCTGCTGGCGGCCTTCTTCAAGTCCAACGAAGAGGGCGACCGCCTGACGCTGGCGCAGCTGGACGACGCCTTGAACAAGTGGCTGGACACCTGCGAAGGCGCGGGCTACCAGGAAGCCGTGCCGCTGGCTGTGCTGCGCGAGGCGTGGCTAGGCTTGATGGACGAGCCGACCTTGAATCACCAATTCGTCTCCGGCGGCGTCACCTTCTGTACCCTGATGCCGATGCGCGCCGTGCCGTTCCGCGTAGTTTGCTTGCTCGGCATGAACGACGGCGATTTCCCGCGCCGCGCGCCGAAGGCCGACTTTGACCTGCTGGCGCAGCCGGGCATGGCGCGTCCCGGCGACCGTTCGCGCCGCGACGACGATCGCTACCTGATGCTGGAAGCCTTGCTGGCCGCGCGCGACAAGCTGTATATCAGCTGGGTGGGACGCAATGTGCGCGACAACAGCGAGCAGCCGCCGTCGGTGCTGGTGTCGCAGTTGCGCGATTATCTGGTCAATGGCTGGCAGCTTGATTTACATGCGCGTACCACCGAACACGCACTGCAACCGTTCAGCCGCCGCTACTTTGAAGCCGGCGGTCTGCTGACCTACGCGCGCGAATGGCGCGAAGCCCACGGCGACGAGGCGGCGGTGGAGGAAGCCGCCGCGCTGCCGCCGTTCGAAATCGACGATAAGTACCGTCTCAAACTCGGCGTGCTGCACAACTTCATGCGCCAGCCGGTGCGCTTCTTCTTCCGTCAGCGCTTGGGCGTGATGTTTGGCGAAGCCGCGCTGGTGGGCGAGGACGAAGAGCCATTCTCGCTCAACGCGCTGGAACGTTATCTGCTGGAAGACACCATGCTCGATGACGCCGAAACGCCGGAAGAAATCGAAGAGGTGTATGACAAACTGACCCAACGCGCCGAGCGCTTGGCGCGCGAAGGCGTGCTGCCGATCGGTTTGATCGGCCAGCAGTATCAGCACCAGCTGGTGCAAGCGCTGGTTCCGGTGCGTATCGCGTGGCTGACTTTACGCCGCCACTACGAACTGCCAGCGCCGAAAGTAGCGCTTAACCTGGTGCTGGCGGGCGTGCCGCTGGACGACTGGATCGACCAACTGCGCAGCAACGGCAGCGAGACGGTTTGGCTGGCGCAGATGTCCTCGCGCGTGGCCGACAAACAGGGCAAGCCGCGTGGCGACAAGCTGATGGCAATGTGGCTGCGCCAGTTGGCCGTCAGCGCCACCGGCATGCAGGTCACCGGCTACCTGGTGGCGCGCGACGCCATCGTTACCATGCAGCCGCTGGATCCGGCGCAGGCGCAAGAGGCCTTGCGCGAGCTGGTCTGCCTGTGGCGCGACGGCATGAATCGTCCGCTGCCGACCGCCTGCAAAACTGCGCTGGCCTTGGTGCAGGGCGGCGATGCGCGTGCGGTCTACGACGGCGGCTTCGATATCGACGGCGAGCGCGTCGACCTGTGCCTCGCGCGCATGTGGCGAGACTTTGCGGCGCTCAGCGCGCAGGAAGATTTTGACGACATTTCGCGCGCCTTGTATGGCCCGCTGGCGGATTGGATGGAACAATGCATTACGGTCGAGAAGATCGAAGCCGAGGGCGCAGCATGAGCGACGCTAACCAACTCGCCCCGCTGACTTTCCCGCTGCACGGCTCGCGCCTGATCGAGGCCAGCGCCGGCACCGGCAAAACGTGGACTATCGCTGCGCTGTACGTGCGGCTGGTGCTGGGACACGGCGGTGAAAACGCCTATCTGCGGCCGCTGCTGCCGGCCGATATCCTGGTGATGACCTTCACCCGCGCCGCCACGCGCGAGCTGTCCAACCGCGTGCGCGAGCGCCTGGTGGAAGCGGCGGCTTACTTCCGCGCGCACTCGAAAGGCGAGATTAAGCAGCGCGACGATTATCTCGATGCGCTGCTGGAGTCCTATCCAGATCACAGCCTGCAGCAGCAAGCCGCGCATCGCCTGCAACTGGCCGCCGAGACGATGGACGAAGCAGCCATCTTCACCATCGACGCGTGGTGCCAGCGCATGTTGCGCGAGCACGCCTTCGACAGCGGCAGCTTGTTCGACGAGGAGCTGCTCAGCGACGAACAAACCTTGTTCGAAGACGCGGCGCACGACTACTGGCGGCAGCAGGTTTATCCGCTGAACGAGCCATCGCTGGAAGTGCTGCTGTCCTGCTGGGGCGACGTTGGCGCGTTAAAGAAATCCATCCGCGAATTGGTCAAACGCGCCGATATTTTCGGCGCGGCGGCCGCGCGCGGCGAGAAACTGGGCGTGTTAATCGCTGAAGTGCAGCGCAATCAGCAAGCGCAACTCGCGGCCCTCAAGGCTGGCTGGCATGAGCGTGCCGACCGCATGGAGCAGTGGATTGCCGGCCATCGCGCGGCCGATCCGAAGTGCTTCAACGGCAACAAGATGCGGCCGGACTCCTTGACTAGCTGGTTCAACGGCCTGCGCGCGTGGGCGCAAGATCCAAGCAGCTTGATGCCCGAGATTTCGGACACCGCTTGGAATCGCCTCACGCCTGAAGGACTGGAAGACGCGTTCTCCAAGAACTTCAGCACGGCCATACCGGACGACTTTGACGCCACCCAGCCGCTGAAAAATGCGCTGGCCGAAATTGAGCCAATGTCGCACGCGCTGTACCGCCATGCCGCCGCCGCCGTCGCCGACCGCATGGCGGAACTGAAAAAGCGTAATCGCCAATTCGGCTTTGCCGACATGCTGGACCGCTTGAACGCCGCGCTGCAAGGCGAGAACGGCGCTGCGCTGCGCAAGCGCATCACCGATCAATACCCGGTCGCGCTGGTCGACGAATTCCAGGACACGGCGCCGAACCAGTACCAGATCTTCAATGAGCTGTACCGCGTGGCCGACAACGATCCAGTCACGGGCCTGTTCCTGATCGGCGATCCTAAGCAGTCGATCTACGGCTTCCGCGGCGCCGACATTCACAGCTACCTGTCGGCAAGGCGCGCCACGGCCGGCCGCCATTACCAGCTAGGCACCAACTACCGCTCGACCAAGGCGGTGGTGGATGCGGTCAATCACCTGTTCCTGCATGCCGAAGGACGCGCGGCAGGCGAAGGCTTCGCACGCGGCGCCTTCCGCTTCCGCGACATCCACACGCGCGAGAATCCGCTGCCGTTTGACGCGGTGGACGCCAGGAGCCGCAAGGAGCGCATGGTTAATGCAGCCGGCGACGTGCCGGCGATGGTGATTGCATGCAGCGCCGCGCAGGATCTCAAGTCCGAGGCTTACCGCGACTTCTTCGCCTATCACTGCGCCGAAGACATCGTCGCCAAGCTCAATGATGCGCGTACCGGCTTTGATGGCGGCGGCGAATTCAAACGCTTGCAGCCAGCCGACATCGCGGTGCTGGTGCGCGATCACAAAGAAGCGAAGGCGATCCGCCACGCGCTGCAAAAGCGCGGCGTGCCGAGCGTGTATTTGTCGGACAAGGACTCCGTCACCGACAGCGAAGAAGCGGCCGACGTGCTGCGCTGGCTGTCGGCCGTCGCCAATCCGCTGGACGGCGCATTGGCGCGCGCCGCTTTCGCCACCAGCACCGCAGGCTTGCCGCTGGCCGAACTGGCGCGCCTGTCCTCGGACGAATTGGCGTGGGAAGAACGCGTCGAACAACTGAAAGCGCTGCACGTCATCTGGCAGCGCCAAGGCGTGCTGGCCATGCTGCGCCGCTTCATCCACGAGCTGCAACTGCCTGCGGCTTTGCTGTTGCAAGCGGGCGGCGAGCGGCGTCTGACCAATCTGCTGCACTTGGCCGAACTGCTGCAATCGGCCAGCCGCCAGCTGGACGGCGAACAAGCGCTGATCCGCTGGCTGGCGGAGCAGATTGAAGGCGGCGATGGCGCGGGCGATGAACGCGTGCTGCGCCTGGAGAGCGACGCGGAGCTGGTGAAGGTAGTCACGGTTCACAAATCCAAAGGCCTTGAGTATCCGCTGGTGTATTTGCCGTTTGCCGTCACTGCGCGCAAGGCCGACAAGCGCAATCGCAGCTTCGTGGAATTTAGCGACGACGACGGCGTGCGCCGCGTCGATATGAGCATGGGGACGACCGCCATGGACTTGGTCGAACGCGCGCGCCTGCAAGAGGATTTGCGCCTGATGTACGTGGCATTGACGCGTGCACGCCATTTCCTGTGGCTCGGCGTCACCGCGCTGGCCGCGCGCAAAGCAGGCGAGAACACGCTGCACGATTCGGCGCTAGGCTATCTGCTGACGGGCGGCTCGCCGCTGCCGTCGGAACTGATGCTGGAACGCTGGCAGCACGCGTGCAAAGGCTGCGATGCGATCAGCATCACGCAACTGCCGATGAACGCACAGCCGGCCACGCGCTTGAGCCGCATCGAACAACGCCCGCCGTTGCTGGACTCCTTGCATTACGGCGGCCATTTCGAACGCGATTGGTCGGTCGGCAGTTTTAGTTCGCTGGCACGCCGCACCGGGCCGACCGGCACCATCAGCGCCGCCGGCCCGGTGCCACGCGACGCATTGCAGGAGAAGCTGCTGGAAGGCGGCGACCTGCCCACCACGCAGCCGACGCGCGTGGAAGACGCGCCGTGGCATCGTTTCCCGCGCGGCTCCGTGCCCGGCAACTTCCTGCACGAACAGCTGGAGTGGATGGGGCAGGAGGGCTTTGCCATCGTCGGCCACGAGAATTTTGCATCGCGCCTGACGCGCCGCGTAGAGCGCGCTGGCTGGGGCAATCGCTTGGAGGACACACTGGCGTGGCTACGCGAAATCGCCGTCACGCCGCTGCCGTACATCGATGCGCCGCTGAGCAGCATCGGCGAGCCGCTGCCCGAGATGGAATTCTGGTTTCCGAGTGATCGTTTGACCACTGGCGCACTGGATCAGCTATGCGCGACGCACCTGCTGGGCGGCGCATCACGCCCGGCGCTGCCGGAGCGCGCGCTACACGGCATGCTCAAAGGTTTTTGCGACCTGGTGTTCGAACACGAGGGCCGCTATTGGGTACTCGATTACAAATCGAACGCGCTGGGCGGCGGCGATGCGGCCTATCACGAGACCGCGCTGATCGGCGCCATGGCCGAGCATCGCTACGATATTCAAGGCGCTATTTATATGTTGGCCCTGCACCGGCTGCTGCAAAGCCGGCTGGGCGACGCTTACGATCCGGCCGAACAGCTGGGCGGCGCGATCTTCATGTTCCTGCGCGGCATAGGCAACGCACAAACGCGCGGCTGCTACTGGCTGGCGCCGGATCCCGAATTGCTGGACGGGCTCGACAGCCTGCTGGGTGTACCTCATGAGTAAAGAATTTTTCGAACAGGTTGATGTGCTGACCGAGGCTGGCCAGTTGCGCCGCCTGAGTGGCGCATTCGCACGATTTATCGCCTCGGTGGGCGCGGCGTCGCCCCAATTGATGGCAGCTTGCGTGCTGCTGTCCGAATTGGAAGGACGCGGCCACAGTTGCTTGCTGTTGAGCGAGCTGAATGCCGACCCGGCCGCGTTGATGGGCTGGAGTGGCGATGAATGGAACGATCTTCGTGCATCTGTCGGCAATTGGCCTGAAACTGTTGCAGATTGGCGCGCGCTGCTGGCTGCTGCGACGCAAGTTTGGCCTGTTGGCGCAGCTGACGTCAACCAGCCGCTGGTGCTCGATGGCGACCGTCTCTACTTGCGCCGCTACTGGCAAGATGAAACGCATGTGGCCGGCGCGGTACGCTCGCGGGCGCTGGGCGGTGTTTTGGCGGCTGATGCGGATGCCGAAACAGCCGAAATCCGCCGCTGGCTCGATATTTTGTTCCCGCATGCCGCGCGCGGCGGTGGAACGGATTGGCAGAAAGTTGCGTGCGCGGTAGCCATGCGCGGCAAGCTGGGCATTATCACCGGCGGCCCCGGCACCGGCAAGACTTACACGGTGGCGCGCCTGCTGGCCTTGCTATTTGCCACGGCCGGCCCGCGCCAGGCCGGTTTGCGCGTGGCGCTGGCGGCGCCGACCGGCAAGGCGGCGGCGCGGCTCAAGCAGTCGATCGATATTGCGCTTGATGAATTGGCGGAGAAAGTCGGTTCGGCTTTGCCGTTGCGCGAACTGGCGGCACGCATGGGCGCGGCGCGAACGCTGCATAGCCTGCTCGGCGCCAGGCCGGATACGCGCGCATTCCAGCATCACGCCGGCAATCAGCTTGACGTTGACGTGCTGATTGTTGATGAGGCGTCAATGATCCACTTGGAAATGATGTCGGCGCTGCTGGCCGCTTTGCCGCCGCAAGCGACGTTGATCTTGCTTGGCGACAAGGATCAGCTGGCGTCGGTGGAGGCGGGGGCCGTGTTGGGCGACCTGTGCCATAACGCCGAGGCCGGGGAATATCTGCCGGAAACCTTGTCATATGTGCATGCCAGCACAGGTCAAGAGATCCCGGAAAGTTTCGCTGGTCACGGCGGGCCGATTGCTCAGCAGACAGTGATGCTGCGCGAAAGCCGTCGTTTTGGCGGCCCGATCGGCGCGCTGGCGCTGGCGGTGAATGCCGGCGATACCGCCAAGGCGGTGGAAGTATTGCGCTCAGGGCAAGATGGCAAGGTGGTGTGGACGGACTTGGCGCAGTCTTCTGACTTGCTGCAACTGGCCTTAAGCGGCTACCGGCCGTATTTGCAATTGGTTAAGAATTTGCCGGAAAATGCCGATGACATCGTACGACTTGCCATTCTGAAAAGCTTCGAAAGCTTCCGTATTTTGTGCGCGGTGCGCGAAGGCGAGTGGGGCGTGTCTGGCTTGAATGATGCTATTGAGCAGAGATTGCAGTCGGCTGGATTGCTCAAGAGAACTGGCGAATGGTATGTCGGGCGGCCGGTGATGGTGACGCGGAATGATTATGCGAGCGGCGTGTTCAACGGCGATATCGGCTTGACCTTGCCGGATCCTGCGCGGCCGGGAGCGTTGCGGGTGTACTTCTCGGAAGGTGAAACGTTGCGCAGCGTGCTTGCCACAAGGTTAAGAAATGTGGAAACCGCATTTGCCATGACGGTGCATAAATCGCAGGGTTCGGAGTTCCTGCACACGGCCATGGTGTTGCCGAAGGATGGCGGCGGGATGCTGGCGAGGGAGTTAATTTACACCGGCATCACACGGGCGCGCGACTACTTTACGTTACTGACGCCGAATGGGCAGGTGCTACTGGATGCCATCGGCCAGCGTACCCAGCGGGCGAGTGGCTTGCGGCATTTGCTGGACGCTTGAGGGGCGCGCCGAACCCGGCGCGGCTGGTGTTAAGCCAGTAATTGGCGCGTTGACACCAAAATCTGGCTTCTAACCCGCATGCTTTTGCCTCTGCGCTAGCGTTACCACTTAGGGGTCTGACCCCGTACGGGGTCAGACCCCGCATGGCCGTGCGGGTTTTCGATTACATCGCGCGGCGGGTACGCTTGGTGGTTTTAGCAGCCTTCTTCTTGCTCGAAACCGACGCTTTCATCACTTTCGGTTTCTCATCCGGGCCGGCAATGAAGCGGCGAATATTGACCGCATCCATCAATCGCGCGGAATTGGCCTTGGCATTGAGCAACACCAACGTAGCATTTTTACCAGCCGACTTGAAGCGCATGACCAGGCAGCGGCCGGCTTCTTCGGTATAGCCGGTCTTGGACAAACCCACATCCCAGCCCTTGGCGCCAACCAGGCGGTTGGTGTTGTGATACTCAACCTTGCGGCCTTTGATATTGATCACGTCCTTGGTGTCGGTGGTGATGCGGCGGATGTCCGGGTAGGCCGAAGCCGCCGTTGCAATCTTCACCAATTCAGTCGCGGTGGACATATTATGCGGCGACAAACCGGTCGGCTCCTCAATCACGGTCTGGGTCAAACCCAGCGCGCGAATCTTGGCTTTGACCGCCGCCTTGAAGGCTTCCGAGCCACCCGGATAGGTGCGGCCCAGCGACGCGGCAGCACGGTTGTCTGACGACATCAGCGCCAACTGCAGCACGTCGCCACGCGAAATTTCCGCGCCGACCGGCACGCGCGAGGCGCTATGTTTCAGCATATCGACATCGGAACGGTCGATAGCGATCTTTTCGTCCATGTCTTGCTTAGCGTCCAGCACCACCATGGCGGTCATCAGCTTGGTCAGCGACGCGATGGGAACTTGGGCGTTGGCGTTCTTTTCCAGCAGCACCTTGCCGGTGCCGTCTTCAACCACCAACACCGACTGCGAACCGAGCGGCACGGCGGCAAACGCGGCCGCAGTAAACGAGGTCAGCAATACAGCAACAATTTTCTTGAGCATATATCGGTATTCAAAAAGGGGAGGAATCTATCGGGCGCGTCCGGGAGACGCGGCGTGCGCAAATAGTCTAGCTATACGGCAATATTCTCTAAGAATAGACAATAACATTAAAGTCGCTTCTCGTCTATCGAATGTAAGTATCGGATTCTATGCAAAAAAGCCCTGGGACGGGAGCGCCCAGGGCTTTTTTCCGTAGACCGGACACGGCGGTGGCCGGGACGGGGTGTAACTAGCTGCCGATCTTGGCGATGGAAACCTCGGTCGATTTCACCAGCGCAATCACTTCGCTGCCGACTTTGAGGTTCAAGTCTTGAATCGAGCGCGAGGTAATCACCGAGGTGACGATACCGTGCTGGGTCTCCACATCGACTTCCGAAACGACTGGGCCAAAGATGATTTCCTTGATCTTGCCACGGAATTGATTGCGTACATTAATTTCAGAAATGGCCATCGTGCTTCCTTTGTCTGGGTTGATTATTACGCTTCCAGATTACGGGGCCGACGGCCATTTGAGAACGAATCGTTCCGAATAATCTTATTTGCTCAGTTACTTGTTATAGATTTTGTCGAACTCGCCGCCATCGGCAAAGTGCTTGGCCTGCGCTGCTTTCCAGCCGCCGAACACGTCGTCGATGGTGAACAAGGTGACCTGACGGAAGTTGGCGTTATATTTCTTGAACGCTTTCTCCGAGCGTGGGCGCAGCGAGTGCTTGGCGATGATGTCCTGGCCTTCTTCGCTGTACAGGAAGTTGATGTAGCCGGTCGCTTGCTTGCGCAGGTTGCGCTTGTCGACCACTTTATCGACCACGGCCACCGGCGATTCGGCCAGGATCGAGATCGAAGGGTAGACCACGTCAAACTTGTCGCCGAACTCTTCGCGCACCAGATTCACTTCGTTTTCAAAGGTCACCAGCACGTCGCCGATTTCACGCTGGGTGAACGTGGTGGTGGCGCCGCGGCCGCCGGCGTCCAGCACTGGCACGTTCTTGAAGATCTTGCCGACCAGATCGCGCGCCTGCGCTTCGTTGCCGCCTTTTTTGATTACCGCGCCCCACGCGGCCAGATAGGTGTAGCGGCCGTTGCCCGAGGTTTTAGGGTGCGGAATGATGACTTTCACGCCCGGCTTGGCCAGATCGGCCCAGTCCTTGATCTGTTTAGGATTGCCCTTGCGCACGAGGTACACCATGGTGGAGTAGAACGGCGAGGCATTGTTCGGGAATTTCTTGGCCCAGTCGGCCGCCACCACACCGCGCTCGACCAGGATATCGATGTCGTTGGCCTGGTTCATGGTGACCACCGACGCTTCCAGGCCATCGGCCACCGAGCGCGCCTGCTTGGACGAGCCGCCGTGCGACTGGTTGACGTCGATGCTTTCGCCGGTGGTTTTCTTCCACTGGGCGACGAAAGCCGGATTGATCTCTTTAAACAGCTCGCGGGTAACGTCATAAGCGGCATTGAGCAGCACGGTGTCGGCAGCTTGCGCTTGCAGCGTCAGGCCCAGCAGGGCGGCCGAGGCGGCCAAGAACGAGGAGATGACAACGCGGCGCGCAGTATTTTTAGTGGTCATAATGAGCTTTCGTAATAACAGACGTCCATGGTGTAAAATTTCGCCCGGAAAAGATACGAATTTTTCGTAATATGCTTAGAAGTCCACTATAAAACGTATATGGATTTTTGAAAACATTAGTGGGCAAATATCGAAGCGCCCACTAGTCTGGCAGCATCCGACGGCCTTATCCAGCTTGGTGTATAGTCGCCCTTAGTAAAGTTTTGTGAGCATACATGAGTCTCGAAATTCGTATTGCCGCGTCGACGGATGCAGAAGCGGCATGCAACGTCTTACGCCGTTCCATCAAGGAGTGCTGCGAGGCGGATCATAAAAATGATCCCGCCGTCCTTGATGCGTGGCTAGGCAATAAAACCCCGCAGATGGTGGCTAACTGGTTTAGTTCGCCCACCAATTTTTCGCTCGTGGCATTGAGCGAAGGTGTTGTCGTCGGCGTCGCCTTGCTGACCGGCGCTGGCAAACTGGCATTGTGTTATTTGCTGCCGGAAGCGCGCGGGCAGGGGGTCGGCACGGCGCTGCTGAAACGCATGGAGGAACAGGCTTGCAGCTGGGGCGTGAAGGCGTTGCAACTGCACAGCACCGCGACTGGGAAGGCATTTTTCAACCAGCGTGGCTACACCGACGCCGGCATGGTGCGTTCGCCCTACGGTGTTGAGACGGTGTTTTTCTGGAAGCAGCTCGACGAAGACGCTACGTGCCCCAATGCGCCCAAGCGCAAGAAGTTCTGCAACTGCAATACCGCCTGAGATTAATTAGTACGCCACCCGCAAGTTCTCGCGCCGCTCCGGCGCTGCTCCCACCTCGATCCCACCGGCAAACAGCTTGAGTTCGCCTGTCGCAAAGCGCGTCCACGTTTCGTTGGAGGTCAGCGGCTGGGTGGCGATCACGGCGATGCGGTCGTCGAGATGGTTATGGCGGCTGAAGTCGATGCTGAGGTCGCAATCGATCAGGTGCGCCACCGAGAACGGGTACTCGCGCACCACCACGTGCAGGTCGGTGCTGCAGTGCGCAAACAGCAAGTCGCCGTTGGAGAGGATGAAATTGAAGGTGCCGTAGTCGGCAATCTCGCCGGCCAGCGTTTCCAGCGCCGCGTACAAGACGTGGCGCTCGGGCTGCTGCTCGAAGCGCAGCGCCAGGCCGGACAGCAAGTGGCAGAAGGCGCGTTCGCTATCGGTGTCGCCCCACGGCGCGTACAGGCTGGGATTCGGATCAAACAGCTTGAGATCGCCGTTATGCGCGAATGACCAGGTCTGGCCCCACAGCTCGCGCGTGAACGGGTGGCTGTTTTCCAGCGACACGCGGCCCTGCGTGGCCTTGCGGATGTGGGCCACCACGCTGCGCGCCTTGATCGGGCTTTGCTTGAACTGGGCGGCCAGCGGCGAGTGGATCGACGGCAGGTAGTCGGTGTACAGCCGGCAGCCGGTCGGCGTGTGCAGGGCGATGCCCCAGCCATCCTTGTGCTCGCCGGTGCGGCCGCCGCGCTCGGCGAAGCCGGCAAAGGAAAAGTCCACCGCGGCGGGTTTGTTGCTGCTCATCGCAAGTAATTGGCACATGGGATAACGACTTTAGTTAAACGATGTCCTCACGATAACGGCCGTGCTGCCCCGGCGGAACGAATGTTTTGGCATATCCATAGCTGAAAGCATTCGTTCTGCTTTCCTACGCGCGCGCATACGCTGTCGACATTGTTCGTACCCCACGAGGAGTTCCATGTTATTTCCCATCCTGCAAAAGTACCTGGCGCGTCTATCCGACGCCACCGGCGCTGCTTCCAGCATCTGGCTCGATCACGAGGGCAAGGCGCAAGGGCGGTTTTTCAATTGCACCATGAGCAGCGCGTTCCAGCCGATCCGGCACCTGGACAGCGGCGAGGTCAAGGCGTACGAGGGACTGGCGCGCAGCGTGTCGGCGCAGGATCAGGGACTGTCGCTGTGGAAGCTGCTCGATCACGCCGCCAGCGACGATGAGTCGATCGAACTGGATCGGCTGTGCCGCATGCTGCATTCGATTAATTTCTTCCGGCAAGCGGAAAATACCACGACCGACCTGTACTTGAACGTGCATGACCGCTTGCTGAGCGCGGTCAGCAGCAATCACGGCCACGCGTTCCGCCGCATCCTCGATGCGCTGGAGTTGCCGCTGGAGCGGGTGGTGCTGCAATTGCCGGCGGCCACGCCGCAGCAAGGCTGGTTGCTCAATTATGTGTCGGACAACTATCGCCGCAACGGCTTCCGTTTCGCGGTCAATGTGAATAGCGCACGGGATGGCGTGGACGTGCTCGATCGCTTGCGGCCCGACGTGTTCAAGCTCGACGCGCGCGAATTACAGGACAGGGAAGGTTTGACGGCGCTCTTGCAGCGTTGCGCTGCTGCCGGTGTGGAGCTGGTGTTCAAGCGGCTGGAGACGCCGCAGCACCTGTCGGCCTTGCGCGAACTTAGCGCGGCCGCAGGTGTGTCATTGCTGGTGCAAGGGTATCTGCTTGACGAGCCACGCTCGGTCTTGTTGCAAGAACCGGCGCGGCGCGCAGCATAAACATTAGTTCAGAACCCAGTTGTATTGCACTTGTGCCCAGACTGGTTCGCTGCCGTTGGTCGCTGGCTTGAATTTGCAGCCGGTGCTGGCGCGCAGCGAAGCTTTGTCCAGTGCCACGTGGCCGCTCGACGAAATCACTTTGGTGTCTTGCACGTTGCCTTTGGCATCGACCAGCACGGCCAGCTTGACGTTGCCGGTCAGCTCGTCGTCTTGCCACGAGTTGCGGTAGCTAGGCACGTCGCACTCAGCGTTGTTCAGGCGGCCGGCTGGGGCAGCGGCGCTGGCTGGGTTGATGGTCGACAGGGCGATCAGGGACAGGGCGATGATAGAACGGGTAATCATGGTAGGCTCCGGTGAATTAGTTCGATGGGAAAACTCATCTGGTACGGCTGAACTATACTGCGATGCGTCATATATGAATACTTTATTGTTGGAATGCCTGCCATCAAAAATGCATATAACTGCAGCGGTTGTAAAGTTTCCGATACACAATTTTTGTATCGCTGCGGCAGCTGTATCATTTCTTAAACGTAAGTTAGGACGGTTTTTCTTTCCCTCCGCATAGGCTATAGTGGCAATATTGCTTTTTACGGTAGGGTGGATGTTATGGCGACGCGCAGGGATTTTTTAGGGCTGACTGCGGCGAGTTTCTTGTCAGTGCCGCTGATTGGTTGTGCTTCCAGCGTGCAGCAGCGGCATAGCAGCATTGCCCAGCCTGCACCCAAGCCGACACCAGCGCCGGCACCGGCGCCATCCAGCAGCATGGCGCGCGCGTCTGAGCAATCGGCGCCGTCTGGTATGGGCATGGCGCCGCCGCCCGATATTTTCGACGCGCAGGCGCTCGACCTGGAATTCTGGCTGCGTCCGCGCACCATCGAGGTGATCCGTCCAGCCAGCAAAGAGCGCGCCAAGCTGCTGTACTGGAAGGACGGCGAGGTCATTGACTCGGCCTACCAGGACTTGTGTCACTTGATGCGCGACATTAATGGCGGCAACGAGACCCGCAACATCGATCCCAAGCTGTTTGAAACGCTGTGGGGCACGCAAGCTTTCGTGCGCCGCTACGGCATCGACGGGCCGCTGGAGATTTTGTCCGGCTATCGCACCCCGGCCTCCAATAACAAGCTGCGCGAGGCCGGCGTTCCTGCTGCGCGCCAGTCCCTGCATATGGTGGGACGGGCGGCCGATATCCGCATCGCCAACCTGAATGCCGAGGTGCTGGGCGGGCTGGTGAAGAGTTTTCGCCAGGGCGGCGTGGGCTTTTACTACCGCGCCGGCCCGAGCGGCGGCTGGATCCACGCCGACACCGGCCTGCAAAGGACATGGAAGGGGTGACCCCGGATCGGCTACACTGGCGGTTTGGCGAGTTTCAACAGGAATACCATGCAGGATAATCAAGCAGCACCGCGCTTCCGCCCGGTGCCGTGGAGCGGGCTGGAAACACCGGCCGACGTCGAGCTGTGGATCGAGGAGCATAATCAGGCGCTCCAGCAGCACATCGGCAAGAATGAAACCGGGTACGGCGTTTGCTTCACCTTGGCCGAGGGCGGCGAGATTTATATGCAGACCACGCAGGACGGCCACATCGTGCTCGACGTGACCGAGGAAGCGGAATGGATCGCACCGCTGATCATGGCCGCTGCGCGGGTGCAGGAAGCGCCGCCGGGACGCATGTGGGTGCTGCCGGACGATAAGCTGGTGCAGTTGATGATAGGGCTGAGCGGCTTGATCGCCAGCTCTATTTTGGTCGTGGGCCACAATTTTGGGCTGCGTCGCCGCATGGGCGCGTGGTAGAGGAGTTTTATGCTGAAACGTCATTTCATTCTGGTGCTGGCCGCTGCTGCGCTGGCTTTGCCTGCTGCGGCGGCCGATCTGCTGGCCACGGTGAAATCGCGCGGCACGCTCAAAGTGGCGCTGGAAGGCACTTACCCGCCGTTCAATTACAAGGAAAAGAACGGTGAGCTGGCTGGTTATGACGTGGATGTCGCCAAGCTGGTGGCGGCCAAGCTGGGCTTGAAGGTGGAATTTGTCAGCAGCGAGTGGGCCAGTATCCTGGCCGGGCTGGCGGCGGGCAAGTACGACGTGATCATCTCGCAGGTGGGCATCAATCCCAAGCGCGAGCAGGCCTTTGATTTTTCCCAGCCGTATATTTACTCGATGCCGCAGCTGATCGTGCGCAGTAACGACACGGCAGCTTACAAATCGCTGGCCGACCTCAAGGGCAAGAAGCTCGGCGTGGGGCAGGGCAGCGTCTACGAGCAGCAAGCCAAGGCGGTTGCCGGCGTCGAGGTGCGCAGCTACGCGGCCGCGCCGGACACCATGTCGGACCTGGCGTCCGGCCGCATCGACGCGGCGCTCAACGATAGCCTGATGTCGGCCTATCTGCTGAAAATTTCCAAGCTGCCGATCAAGGCCGGCGCGCAAGTCGGCGCGGTCGAGCGCATGGGCATTCCGTTCAAGAAGGGCAATCCCGAATTCAAGGCTGCACTCAACAAGGTGCTGGCCGATGCGGCCGCCGACGGCAGCCTGAAAGCCATCTCGGTGAAATGGTTCGGCGTCGACGTCAGCAAGGCGCCGTAAGCGATGGAATGGCTGGAACTGCTGCACGAAGCCGCACCCGTCATGCTGCGCGGCGCCGGCTACACGGTGCTGTTCGCGCTGGCGGCCATGGTGGGCGGCTTGCTGATCGGCTTCCCGGTGGCGGTGCTGCGGCTGTTGCCGTACCGGCTGCTGTCGTGGCCGGCCAGTGTCTACGTCAGCCTGATGCGCGGCACGCCGCTGCTGGTGCAGATGTTCGTGATTTACTACGGCCTGCCCAGCGTCGGGATTGAATTCACGCCGGTCACGGCCGGTATCCTGGCGCTGAGCCTGAACTCGGGCGCTTTCCTGTCCGAGAGCTTGCGCGGCGCGATCGCCTCGATCAGCAAGGGCCAGTGGGCGGCCAGTTTCAGCCTTGGTCTAGGCTACTGGCGCACGCTGTACTACGTGGTGCTGCCGCAAGCGCTGCGAGTGGCGGTGCCGGCCATGAGCAATACGCTGATCAGCCTGATCAAGGATACCTCGCTGGTCTCGGTGATCACCCTGACTGAATTGATGTTGTCCACCAAGGAAGTGATTGCCACCACTTTCCAGCCGCTGCCGCTGTATCTGGCCGCCGCTGGCATCTATTGGCTGCTCAGCTTGCTGTTTGAGGCGCTGCAACGGCGCGCAGAACAACGCTTGAACCGCGCGCACCACTCCCGATAGCCCGCATGCTCGACATCGCCGCCGCCTGATGTTAGTCTAAAGACATCAACGAAGGGGGTGTATGGATAAGACTATGCACGCTGAGCTGCCCGGGCTGGCAGTCCTCGCGGACGAGGCTGCAGTGGCGCCGTACGCGGCCATCGGCCACGGCGCCGATCAAGATTATTTCAATGATATCTACCTGCTGGCGCCGGTCGGCTATTTCGTGCTGTCGTTCGACACCACCATCCTGCAAATGAACGTGGTCGGCGCGGATCTGCTCGGCGTGCCGCGCAACAACCCGGAGCGGCTGCCGTTCCGCCAATTCATCGCCGCCCGCTTCCACGAGGATTTCGACGGCTTCCTGCGGCGCGCCATCAACACCACCCAGCCCGAGCAGTGCGACTTGCAGATGCTGCGCAACCGCAACCAGCAGGGCTTCCCGGTGTCGCTGCGCGCCAGTGTCGACAGCAGCGGCCAGGCCATCCGCGTGGTGCTGGAGCTGGCCGAGGGCAAGCTGGCCGCGCTGGAACGCAGCGAGGAGC
The DNA here is from genome assembly GCF_009857435.1 of Duganella rivi. GTDB lineage: Bacteria > Pseudomonadota > Gammaproteobacteria > Burkholderiales > Burkholderiaceae_D > Rugamonas > Rugamonas rivi. The sequence goes on along the minus strand of NZ_WWCK01000010.1, from coordinate 73,933 downwards.
GCTTCCGCCGCATCGTTCACAACGCCGAGGAGGGCATCTGGGAAATCGACGCCAACGCCCGCACCAGCTTCGTCAATCCCAAGATGGCGCAGATGCTCGGCTACAGCATCGAGGAAATGCTGGAGCAGCCGCTGGTGGCCTTCATGGACGAGGAGGGACGCACCATCCTCGAACGCAATATCGCGCGCCGCCAGCAGGGCTTGTCGGAGCGCCACGAGTTCAAGTTCATGCGCAAGGACGGCAGCGACTTGTGGGCCACGCTGGCCACCAATCCCATCTTTGACAACGACGGCAGCTACCGCGGCGCGCTGGCGCTGGTGACCGACATCACGGCCAGCCGCGCCTCTGCCGAGCTGATCTGGCACCAGGCCAATTTCGACACGCTGACGGCGCTGCCCAACCGCCATATGTTCCAAGACCGCCTGCAGCAGGAAATCAAGAAAGCGCGGCGCGAGGGCTCGCAGCTGGCGCTGCTGTTCATCGATCTGGACGGCTTCAAGGCGGTCAACGACACGCTCGGCCACCAGCAGGGCGACGCGGTGCTGGTGGAAGCGGCGCGCCGCATCGGCCTGTGCGTGCGCAGCTCGGACACGGTGGCGCGGCTGGGCGGCGACGAGTTCACGGTGATCTTGTCCGGGCTCGAGCAGGCCGACGGCATCGACCGCATCGTGCAAGCCATGCTGGCGCTGCTGGGCCGGCCGTTCGCGCTGGATGGTGCCCAGCCCAGCATCTCGGCCAGCGTCGGCATCGCGCTGTACCCGGCCGACGCCGCCGCGCCGGACGACTTGCTGCGCAGCGCCGATCAAGCCATGTACGCGGCCAAGCAGGGCGGGCGCAACCGCTACAGCTATTTCACGCCCGATTTGCAGCTGGCGGCGCAGGCGCGCCAGCAAGTGACCTTGGACTTGCGCGCGGCACTGGCACAGGAACAGTTCGAGCTGCACTACCAGCCCATCGTCAACCTGCAAACCGGCCGCATCGAGCGTGCCGAGGCGCTGCTGCGCTGGCGCCACCCGGAGCAAGGCTTGCTGACGCCGGCCGAGTTTCTGCCGTTTGCCGAATCCGGCGGCATGATGCTGGAAATCGGCGACTGGGTCTTCCGCCAGGTAGCGCAACAGACCAAGCGCTGGCAGGAGGAGCTGGGCAGCGGTTTCCAGGTCAGCATCAACCAGTCGCCAGCGCAGCTGCGCGGCGATACCGCGCTGTACGTGGACTGGCTCCAGCTGGCCTCGCGCCTGGGGCTGCCGCCGCGCAGCATCGTGCTGGAAATCACCGAGGGCGTGCTGCTGGACGGCTCGCCGCGCATCAATGACCGCTTGCGCGAGCTGCGCGAGATGGGCTTGCAGGTGGCGCTCGACAACTTCGGCACCGGCTATTCCTCGCTATCGCACCTCAAGCACTTCGGCATCGACTTGCTCAAGCTGGACGGCAGCTTCATCCAGCACCTGGCCAGCGACAGCGGCGACCTCGCCATGTGCGAGGCGCTGATCGTCATGGCGCACAAGCTGGGTCTGCGGGTGGTGGCGGAAGGGGTGGAAACGCCGGCGCAAAGCGGCTTGCTGGCCATGGCTGGCTGCGATTATGCGCAGGGTTATGTGTTTGCCGGGGCGCTGCCGGTGGATGAGTTTGCCGCGCTGGCGCGGCGCGGCCTTGGCCTGCTGAATTAGCGCAAGCTGAGCAAGGAAACCACGCGCTCGCGGCTGATGCCAGCCAGCGCCGAGGTGATCGACAGCAGCGACTGGTAGCCGGGCTGCTTGGTGGTGCTGACAAAGTTCTGCGCCACTTGATCCATGCCGCTCTTGGTGGCGGCCGGCGCGGCGTTTTGCACCCGCGCGGTCACTTGCATCAGCGCCTGGTGCACCGAGGCGATCGACGCTTCTACCTTGGCCAGCGCTTGCACCACTTGCTGCAGGGTGGAACGGATCGATTCCAGGTCGCTGGTATTCCAGCTGTCGGGATCGACTTCCGGTGCTTCGGCCTCGGCCTTCACGCGGTTCAATTGACCGGTAGGGAAGCGGATGCCGCTGCCTTGCACGGCAATGGTGTCGCGCACATTGGCCCACTGCGATTCGGCGGTGGAAAACTCCAGCTGGCCGTCGTCGCTGATCCCGGCGCGCACGCCGCTCGGCGCCAGCGCCTCGTCGAAACGCTGGGCGATTTGCGCATCGCTCAGGCCCGGCTCGATCACCACCGAACGGACGTTCTGGCCGCCGCCGATGGAAATCGCCAGCACCTCGCGGCCGCCGTTGCGCAAATTGGCCAGGTTCATGCCGCGCACGGTGAAGGTGGTGTTGGTGCCCTTGTTGCTGAATTTCAGGCGCGCATCGAGCGTGCCGCCGGACGCGGTGGTGCGGTTGCGCCAGCTATTGCTGAACTGGCGCACGCGCGCTTCCAGGGTGCCGTCGGCGCGCTGGCGGTTGGCCAGGCGGGCGCTGAGGTCGGCCTTCAGATTGCGCAGCTGGGCCGCGCTTTGCTCGAGGAAGTCGAGCGCCTGCTGGGCGCCCGAGATATCGCCTTGCAGCGGCTGATCCCAGTTGTTCAAGCCGCGGCGCAGCGGCGCCGCCGAGTTCGGCGTCGGCGTAACCGGAGTGGCGGTGGCGGCGTTCTCGCCGTTCAGTCCCAGCGAGGTGCCGTCCACCGCAGTGGCATTGCCGGCATGGGCGCCTGGCACAATGACTTGAGGTGTGGCGGTGGACGTGATTTGCATACGCTGGTTCGCTAAAAAAATTACAGGATGTTGAACAGCGACAGGTTACTGATTTTCGAGTAAGCCTTGTACGACGCTTGCAGCGCCAGGTTGTAGCCGTTCAGTTCGGTCGCCGCCTCGCCGTAGTCCAGCGAGCCGAGGTCGTGGATCGCGGTCTTGTTCGACAGGCTGACGTTGGCGTGGTTGCCGTCCAGGGTTTCCATCACGTTCTGGGCGCCGCCGAAGCTGGCAATCTTGCTGGCGATGAATTCCAGCGTGTCGCTGGCGCCTTCCATGTTGGCGGTGATGGCCGCGCTCAGCGACGGCGTCGCGGCGGTAATGCCGGGCTGCGATAGCTCGTAGATGGTGGTGTCCATCTGGTTGAGCAGGTTTTCCAGGCCGCTGACGTCGACGTTGACGGTCTGGGTAATGCCGTTGCCGACCACCGACTTCTGCTGCTTGGTATTGCCCTCGAAGGTGTAGCGCGAGCCGATGGCCGCGTTCGGGTCGTACTTGATGGCCGGAGTGTCGGTCAGGGTGCCGGAGAACACGTAGCGGCCTTCCTGATCCTTCTGGTTGGCGCTGTAGTACAGGCTGTCGCGCAGCGAGGTCATGGTCTGCGTCATCGACTTCAAGTCCTCGCCGGTGTTGCTCGAATCGGCGGCCCAGACCAGCAAGTCGTGGCTCTGGGTGATGTCGTTGACCATCGAGGTCAGGTAGGTCTCGTTGGTCGACAGGCGGATCTTGATGGCCGAGATATTGTCGCGGTACTGGCCGACGATGGCTTCCTCGCGGGCCAGGCGCGACAAGCGCACCGCAGTCACCGGGTCGTCGGACGGCACTTCCAGCTTGTTGCCGCTGGCCATGCGCGCGGTCAGCGAGGCCAGCACACTCTGATTATCTTGCAGGCCGCGGTTCATGGTGGCCTGGAATTGACTAGTGGCGATACGCATTCAGGCTCTCCTTAACCGAACATTTGCAGCGTCGAGTCGAACAGGCTATTGGCCACGGCAATCACCTTCATGTTCGCTTGGTACATATTCTGGAATTCCACCAGGTTGATGGCTTCCTCGTCGGTATTGACCGCGCTGGTCGACTTCCAGTCGTCTTCCGCCTGGGTGCGGATGGTGGTGGCGGTTTTCAGCTGCGCCTGGTTCTGCTGGCTGTCGATGCCCAGCTGGCCGACGATCTGGGTGTCGGCGTCGCCTAGCAGCACGCTGCCCAGCGTGGTCAGGGTGATCGGCTGGCCCTTGATGTCGATCAGTTTTTGCAGGTTGCCGCTGTCGCCCGGCGTGCCGTCGCTGGAGAACGCCAGGTCGGTGGTCTGGAAGCCGGTGGCTATTTGCAGCAGGCCGGTGGCGCTGGTCGGATTGAATTCCAGCAGCGCCTGGCCCGGCGTGCCATCGCTCTTCAGGCCGCTGGTCAGCACGGCGTTGACTTTGGCCGACATTTGCTCGGCCACCTCGGAAATCGATTTTTGCAGCGGCAGCAGGGTGTTGGCCTTGTAGTCGGCCAGGCCGCCCAGTTGGCCGCTGACCTTGGTATCGTCAAGCGAGAACTTGGTGCCGGCGAAGGTCGCGGTCAGCACGCGGCTGCCGCTGGTGGTGTCGTAGTTGATGCTCGATGCGGTGTTGCCGACCACCAGCGGCTGGCCGGTCTTCAGCGACACGGCGGCGCTGCCGTCCGGGTTGGTGATGACTTCCACGCCGATTTGCGAGGCGACCTTGTCGATCAGCTGTTCGCGCTGGTCGATCAGCGCCGAGGTATTGCTGCCCGAAGCGCCGACCGCCACGATCTGCTGGTTGAGCGCGGCAATCCCAGCCAGCGACTCGTTGAGCGACGGCAGGATGGCGTTTTGCTGCTGCTGCACCGAGATCAGCTGGTTGGCGGTGACGTTGTAAATACTGTTGATCTGTTGCGACATCGAGTCGGCCGCCGTGATCACGGCCTGGCGCAGCGGGCTCGAAGTCGGGTCGACGCCGGCCGCATTCAGCGCCTTGAAGAAGGTGTCGATGCCGTAGCTGATGCTCGACTTGTCGTCGCTCATCACTTTTTCCATCTGCGTCAGGTAAGGCTGGACTTGCGAACGCTGCCCCAGATCCGAATTGGCGCGCCACATTTGCTGCGACTTGTAGGAATCGCTAAAACGCAGCAGCGAGCCGATCTGCACACCGTTGCCACCCGATAGCTGGCCCGACTGCGGCGGCACGGCCACCAGCAGCACACCTTGGCGGGTATAGCCCTTGGTTTGGGAATTGGCAATATTCTGACTGACGACGTTCAGTGCAGCTTGGGCGGCCAGGGCGCCCGACAGTGCGTTGTTAGAGATGGTCATGTAGCGGGTCTTTCCTGGTGAAGTCCGAGGAGCCCGTGCGCGCTTTGCCGCACTGGCCCGATATCCATAACGGGCGACCGTTTATTGCTGTTGATTAAGCGATGGGTCTATATTTTGCGAACTAGCAACATTAACAGCCGGTGCAGATTGTTGTTGCGGCAACAGCTGGCGCAGGATGGCGTCGGCTACGCCGAAGGCGCGCTTGCCGGCCATCTGGTCGGCCACCAGGTTGTCGGCCATATCCAGCATATCGTCGTTGATGCGGCTCTTGCTCGGGCTGTCCTCGGCGGCCAGCGCGCGGGTGCCGTCGCGCATCTGGTGCAGCATGTGGCCGATGAAGAAGCTTTCAAACTTGATGGCGGCCTCGGTGGCCTTGGCGCGGTAGGCCGGATCGACATTGTCGCCGGCGGCAGCCACTTGCGGCTCGACGTGGGTGCCGCTCAGTTGGCCGGCCGTGCCCTTGGCCAGCAGGCGGGACGGGTCGAAAGTGTTGTCCATGGTGGTTCCTTAGATGACGACCAGTTCGCCTTCGATGGCGCCGGCCTGGTCGAGCGCCTGCAAGATCGCCATGATGTCGTCCGGGGTGGCGCCGAGGCTGTTGACCACGTCGATAATCGATTGCAGCTTGGCGCCGGCCGGCCACTTGAACATTTGCGCCGGGCCCTGGTCGGCCGTCACCTGCGATTGCGGCGCGGCCACGGTCTGGCCGCCGGCCAGCGCATTCGGCTGGCTGACCTTGGTCGATTCGGAAATCACTACCTTGAGCGAGCCGTGGGTGACGGCGGCGGCGCGCACGCGCAAGCCTTCGGCAATCACCACGGTGCCGGTGCGCGAGTTGAACACCACTTTCGGCGCATCTTCGCCGACGTCGATATTCATCGCTTCCAGCTTGGCCATGAAGGCCACGCGCTGGGTTGGGTTGCTCGGTGCGACCACGTCCACGCTGGTGGCGTCGCTGGCGCTGGCGATGTCGCCAAAGCGCTTGTTGATCGAGTCGACGATGTTGATCGCGGTCTGGAAGTGCGGATGGCGCAGCGACAGGCGCACCGTCGGCTTGGTGGCAAAGTCGGTGCCGATCTCGCGCTCGATGTTGGCGCCGCTCGGAATGCGGCCCGAGGTCGGGGTGTTGACGGTGATCGAGGAGCCGGATTTGCCCTGGGCGCTAAAGCCGCCCACCACCACGTTGCCTTGCGCCAGCGCGTAGACTTCGCCGTCGGCCGCGCGCATCGGCGTCAGCAGCAGGGCGCCGCCGCGCAGGCTCTTGGCGTCGCCCATCGAGGACACCACCACGTCGATGCTCTGGCCCTTGCGGTAGCCGGGCGGGAACACCGCCGACACCATCACGGTGGCCACGTTCTTGGATTTGGCGTCGGTACCGTCCGGCACTTTCACGCCGAACTGCTTGAGCATATTGATCACCGACTGGCTGGAGAACTTGACCTGGGTCGAGTCGCCGCTGCCGTTCAAGCCCACCACCAGGCCGTAGCCGACCAGCGGGTTGTCGCGCACGCCCTCGATGGCAACCAGGTTGCGCAGCGCCTGTGCGGCGTGGGCCGGCACGGCCAGCGACAAGGCCAGGGGCAGGGCGAGGAGAAGCTTGCGAAAATTCATTGGATCACCCGTTCGTACTTAGAATGGCATCAGCGGGCCGTTGAAGAAGCGCGTCAGCCAGCCCGGCTGCTGCGAATCGGCCAGCGTGCCCTGCGCCGAGTAGGCGATGCGGGCGTTGGCGATGCGCAGTGACGACACTTGGTTGTCGGCGTCGATATCGGCCGCGCGCAGGTAGCCGCGCAGGCGCACGAATTCTTCGCCGTTGTTCAGGGTCAGGGTTTTTTCGCCCGACACGCGCAGCAAGCCGTTCGGCAGCACTTCCTGCACGATCACGGTGATGGCGCCGGTCAGCGCATTTTGCTGGGTGCTGGTGGCGTCGCCGGTAAAGCTGTTCGAAGCGCCGAGGCCGACCGCGGCCTTGCCGAAGGTCTTGCCCAGCAAATTAGGCGCGTTGATGTTGTCGGCCGATTCCTTGGAAAAGCTGGTGCCGGCCTTCTTGCTGGCCTGCGTGGTTTCTTGCAGGTTGACGGTGACCACGTCGCCAACGCGGAAGGCGCGGCTGTCCGAGGTCAGCGACAAACCAACATCGGTGCTGAACACGCCGCCCGATACGCCGCGCGGCCCGCTGTTGCGCGCTACCGGCGGCGGTTCGTCGGTAGGACCGGGACGCACGGCCGGCGGCTGCAATGCGGCGCAGCCGGCCAGGGAAAGCGCCGTCAGCAGCAGAGCAGGCAGTGCGGATTTCATCAGCGTGCCGCCTGCGACAGGTATTGCAGCATATTGTCGGCAGCCGACAGCACCTTGGTGTTCATCTCGTAGGTGCGCTGGGCGGCGATCATGTCGACCATCTCTTCCACCACCTGCACATTCGAGCCTTCCAGCGTGCCTTGCTTGATCTTGCCCCACTGGGCGGTGCCCGGCGTGCCCTCGGTCGGCGTGCCCGACGACGGCGTTTCGGCAAACAGGTTTTCACCGAGGGCCAGCAGGCCGGTCGGGTTGATGAAGGAGGTCAGGGTCAGCTGGCCCAGCTGTTGCAGGGTGGCGTTGTCGGCGATCTTGGCCGACACGGTGCCATCTTCGCCGATGCTCAGCGCGGTGGCGTTGGCCGGCACGGTGATCTGCGGGATCAGCGGCAGGCCGCTGGCGTTGACCAGGATGCCGTTGGCGTCCACCTGCAGCTGGCCGGCGCGGGTGTAGGCGGTGGTGCCGTCAGGCTGGCGCACCGACAGGAAGCCGTTGCCCATCACCGAGATGTCGAGTTCGCGCTGGGTGGTTTGCAGGATGCCCTGGGTGAACACCTTCTGGGTGCCGACCATGTGCACGCCGTTACCGAGCTGGACGCCGGACGGGGTCAGGGTGTTGTTGTCGGCGCGCTGCGCGCCCGGCTGCTGTTCCACCGAGTAGAACAGGTCTTCAAACACCACGCGGTCGCGCTTGAAGCCGACCGTGTTGGCATTGGCCAGGTTGTTGGCGATGGCTTGCAGTTTCTGGTCTTGCGCTTGTACGCCGGTTTTGCTGATCCACATTGCTGGATTCATGGTTTTCTCCCTGTCGTGTTTGTGGATTAGCTGCCGCTAATCAGGCGGTTGCCGGCTTCGGTCATCGAATCGGTGGCCGAGAACAATTTCATCTGGATTTCAAAAGTGCGGTTCAGGCTCATCACCGACACCATTTCTTCAACGGCCGAGACATTGCTGCCTTCCAGGTGGCCGGGACGCAGCACCACGGTAGGATCGGTGGCCAGCGGATTGCCGTCGCGCGCCACCATCAAGCCTTGCTGGTTCTTGGTCAGCTCGGACGCTTCCGCTTTCACCAGGCGCAGCTTGTCGATCACCTGCATGGTGGTGGTGCCCGGCGCCTGGATCGAGATGGTGCCGTCGTTGCCGATGGCGATGTTGGTGTACTCGGGCAGGGTGATCGGGCCGCCTTCGCCCAGCACCACGTCGCCGTTGACGCGCAGGGTGCCGTTTTCATCGAGCACCATGGCGCCGGCGCGGGTGTAGGCCTCGCCGCCGCCCTGCGTTTGCACGGTCAGGAAGCCGTTGCCGGCCACTGCCACGTCCAGATCGCGGCCGGTGCTTTTCATGGCGCCCGGCTTGGTCGAGACCGAGTTGGCCTGCAACTGCGACATATGGCGGTCGTCGTAACCGTAGCCGTTGACCGATTGCGCGGCCGACTGCTCCATGTTGGCGCGGAAGCCGCCTGTGTCGATATTGGCCAGGTTGTTGGCGTGCACCTGTTGCCCGCGCAGAGCCCGTTCGGCTCCGCTCATGGCGGTGTAAATCAGCGCGTCCATGTGTCAGCGTGTCCTTAGATGGCTTGCATCAGCGATTGCAGCATGGTCGACTCGGTCTGAATCACTTTCGAGTTGGCCTGGTAGTTGCGCTGCGAAGTCATCAGGCCGACCAGTTCCGAGGTGATGTCGACGTTGGATTGCTCCAGGGTGGCAACGCTGAGCGAGCCGTTGACGCCGACGCCGGCGACGTCGGTGTTGGCCGGGCCGGAGCTGTTCGACTCCACCCAGCTGGTGTCGCTGATCTGGGTCAGGGCGCCTTCGTCGGCAAAGGTGGCCAGTACGATCTTGCCGATCGATTGCTTCTCGCCGTTGCTGTACTTGGCGATCACCGAGCCGTCGCTGCCCAGGTCGATGCCCTGGTAGGTGCCCGAGGCATAGCCGTCAGCGTTGTTGGTGGCGGTGGTGGCTTCGCCGGCGAAGTAGCTGGTGCCGGTGTAGTCGATGGTGACAGCGTTGCCCATCTTGGCGCCGCTGGTGAATTTCGGCCACAGCGTTGCGTCGGAGGTGTCGATTGCGCTCAGGTCGCCCAACGTCACCACGCCTTTGGCGACCAGCGGATCCGGCACCGTCATTTGGCCGGTGTTGGTGTCGAATTCCAGCGTGGTGTTGCCGGGAATCGGGTTGCCGTCCAGCGTGTAGTTGACTGCCACTTGGCCCGGCGCGGTGCTGCTGAAGTATTGGGTCAGACTGTGCTTGCCGCCGAGGGTGTCGTACATGGTCGTGGTCTTGGCCATGTTGTAGGTGCTTGGGTCTGGCGGCGTGGTTGGGGTCACCGTCGAGGCATCGTAGGTGGTGATCGACCAGTCGGACGACAGATTGCCGACGTAGTTGGCCTTCTGGCTGACCACGGCTGGAATCTGGCCGGTAGGGATTTTCAGGTCGCCTTCAGCGCCCAGCGTGGTGCTTGGCGGGGTCAGCGAGCGGCCTTGCACTTTGCGGCCCGAAGCGTCGGTCAGGTAGCCGTCTTCCGAAGCGTTGAAAATGCCGACGCGGGTGTATTGCAGGGTGTTGTCGCTGGCGCGCGTGACGAAGAAGCCGCGGCCGTTGATCGACGCGTCCTTGGTGTTGCCGGTGTTCAGGATGCCGCCGGCCAGGCCGATGCTCTGGGTGATCGAGCCGACCTTGACGCCGGTCTGCTGGTTGCCCGCCACCAGGGTCGAGAAGTTGGCGCGGCTCGACTTGTAACCGTAGGTGCCGGCGTTGGCGATATTGTGGCTGGTTACGTCCAGCGAATCGTTAATGGCCTGGATGCCAGACAATGCGATATCGAAACTCATGGTGGAGTCCTTCCTTAGAGAACAGATTGAGTGGCGGTCTTGCCGTTAAACGAAGTAATGGTGTCCGAGCCGGTGTCGCCGATGTTGGCGACGTTGAGCTGCACTGCGCCGGTCGACAGCAGGCGCACGTTGTTGAGACGGCCTTGAATCTCAACGCCCGGCACTTCCTTGCTGCTGGTCTCAATGGCGATGCTGTAGCTGCCTTCGTCCAGGCCGAGCTTGACCGGGTCGATGGTGAAGCTGACGGTGCCCGGCGCTTGCGTGCCCAGCTTGATCTCGTGGCGCGTGCCGTCAGCGCCGGTCAGCACCACGGTGGTGGCGGTGCTCGACGCGGCCAGCGTGGTCTGGCCGGTGATCTTGCTGTCGCTGCCGTCGATCTTGACGTTCTTGGTGCTGATCATCACGTCCGAGCCAACCTGGCCGCCGAGCGCCATCACTTGCAGGCTCGACAGCGCGCTGGCGCTGGCGGTGGTGATGCTGGTCAGGTTTTGCAGCGATTCGGTCTGCGACAGCTGGGTCAGCTGCTGGACGAATTGCGCCGGGTCGGTCGGCGACAGCGGATCCTGATTCTGGATCTGCGCCACCAGCAGCTTGGTGAACATATCCGAGGTTTCACTGGCGGTGTTGCCAATGATGCTGCTGTTGCCCGTGCTGGACGAGCTGCCGTTGTTGTTGAGGAGACTGACGGTCATGACTTAGCCTTCACCGAGTTTAAGGAGGGAGCTCTGCATCGAACGGATGCGGCCGAGCACTTCAACATTGGTCTCAAATGCGCGCGATGCCGACATCATGTCGGTCATCTCTGCCACTTGATTGACGTTAGGGTAGAACACCATGCCCTCGGCGTTGGCCATCGGGTTGCCGGGCTCGTAGACCTGGCGCAGCGGCTCGTCCGACTGCACCACGTCCAGCACCTGCACCTTGCCGCCAGCGCTGTTCATGCCGTCCGGGCTGTCGCTCATGACGGCGGCAAACACCGGCTTGCGGGCGCGGTAGGTATCGGCCTCGGTGCCGGCCACCGAATCGGCGTTGGCCAGGTTGGAAGCGATGGTATTCAGGCGTACCGACTGGGCCGCCATCGCCGAGCCGGCGATCTCTGAAATATTCTTGAAGGACATACTGGTTCCTGCCTTACTGGCCGCTGATGGCTTTCGCCAGGCCTTTGAGTTTCATGTTGACGAAGGTCAGGCTGGTGGCAAAGTCGGTGGCGTTCTGCGAGAACGCCGCCTGCTCGACGCCGATTTCCACGGTGTTGCCGTCGCGCGTAGGGTGGTAGGGGACGCGGTACATCAGGGCGCTGTCGCCGCCGTCACCGAGGTCGCCATTGCCGACCGCCTGCACATTGGCCAGCGTGGCGCTGAAATCCATGTCCTGCGCCTGGAAGCCGGGCGTGTTCTCGTTGGCGATATTGGCCGCCAGGATGCGGGTGCGCTCGGCGCGCAAGGCCAGCGCATCGGCGTGTACCCCAGCCGCCTCTTTGAAATTAATGCCCATACTGTTCCCCTGTGGTGACGTTGCAGTAAAACGCGTCGACATGAGTGGCGGCAACTACTAGCCGCCCTGTAGAATGACCTATCGCATCATAGTAGAGGCTATTGCTCATGTACAACAAATGTATTGTAACTGTTTCGGCTGGAATGTTGCTGTTTTGCATTCCATTTTCTTCGGTATTTTCTGCGCCAGCGCAAGTGGCAGCGGAACAGGTGCCGGGAATCGTCGAAGCAGCGGCACGCAGGCACATCGAGCGTTGGGCCGAGGCCGCCGGTTTGAGCGAGCCGCAATTGGGGGTAACGGTGGTGCCCGGCAGCAGGCCGCTGGCCGCATGCGGCCAAGCAGTGACGGTCACCGCAGCCGATACGCGCTTGCCGAGCCGCATGCGTTTCATTGCCGTCTGCAGCGGTGCGGCGGGCTGGCGATATGAGTTCATCGTGCGCGCGCAAGTGTCGGCGCGCATTGCTGTGATGGCAAGCGACTTGGCAGCAGGGAAAGTACTGGCAGATGAAGATGTGTTGCTGGAGCGCCACGACATCTCGGCCATCAGCGACAGCATCAGCGATCCGCAAGACGCCGTCGGCATGAGCGGCAAGCGCGCGCTGCGGGCCGGCGAAATTTTACGGAAAACCTTGCTCAGTTCGCCGACCCTGGTCAAGCGCGGCGAGCTGGTGCGCATCGTTGCGCGCCAGGAGCAAATCGAGGTCAGCATGGCAGGCGAGGCGCTCGATGCCGGCGCGCGCGGCGACACGGTGCGGGTGCGCAATGCAAATGGCACGGTGATCCGCGCCCGGGTGACTGGCGCGGCCACGGTGGAACCTGTCTCTGCGCCGATCACTGCTAGTCCCCCGTCGGAGTAAGGCCGGCCAGGCCGCCGCCGCGCTGCAATTGCGCGGCGATCTTGCCCAGCTTGTCTGCATAGTTGGGATCGGTGGCGTAGCCGGCCTTGGCCAGCGCACCGGCAAAGGCCTTGGCATCGCTGCCGCTGTTGAGCGCCGCCGCGTAGCGCGGATTGCTGGTCAGCAGGCTGGCGTAGTCGCGGAAGGCGCTGGCGGTGTCCGGGTAGCTGCGGAAGCGCTCGGTCTTGCGCAGCATGGCGCCGTGCTCGTACTCGGTAGTGCTGGCGACGGCCACTTCGCCTTGCCAGTTGCTGCCGGCCTTGACGCCGAACAGGTTGTTGGCGCTGGCGGCGCCGTTTTTCATCGGCTGCTTGCCCCAGCCCGATTCCAGCGCGGCGTGGGCGGCCACCAGTTCCGGCGACACGCCGAGCTTGCCGGCGGTTTCCTCGGCCCATGGCTTGATCGAGGCGAGGAATTGCTGCTGCATCTCGCTGTCGACGCCGTGTTCTTCTTCCTCGTGATTGACGCTGCGGTTGCGCAAGGCCATCGCTTGCAGGCTCATCGCTTGTGAGGTCGGCTGGGCGTTGCTGGCAAAGCCGCCGTCGCCCTTGGCGATGTAGGCGGCGACGTCGGCCTGCACCTGTTGAAACGCGTTGCTGAAGGCCCCGGTCGCGGCCATGCCGCCAGTAGCCGCGGTAGGGCGGCTGGCGGTGATATTCGATACGGTTGCGGCCGTCGGCGCAGTTGCCTGCGTCGCGCTAAGCTGGCGCATAAATTTGCTCCTCGCCATGCAGCACGCGCTGCATGATGCTGTATTGCTCTACCAGCAGGTCGGCATTACGCTTGCTCACGGCTTTGCACGTAATGACGGCCTGTTCCAGCGTGTTCCAGTCCGCTTCCATTCTCTCCCGTGCCGCATTTTTCAGCAAGGCAAAAGCCTGCAGCATGGTGCCTTGCGGGCCTACCAAGCGTTGTACCAGCGCCACGCGCAGCGCGCGGCGCTCTTGCATGGTGTCGACCAGGGTGGAAATCGCCTCCGCCACCGGCCCCAGTTCGGCGGCTTTGTGGCGCAGGGCGGCTTGGAATTGCTGCTCGAGCAGCGCTTGCAATTGAGGATAGGCTTGCAAATCTTCTGCAATCCCGGCCAGCAGCAGACGCATGGCGTCCTGGCGCGGGAGGTTGTTGCTAACAATCACTGCTCGCTCCCGTGGAAGCGCTGGATCAGGCCGGCTAGCTTGCCCGGATCAAACGGCAGCTCGCCCTTGGCCAGCGCGTTGCGCAGCAGGTCGACTTTTTCCTGGTCAATTTCCGGCAGCTCGCGCATCGCTTGCAGCGCCGGTTGCAACACCGCCGATTGCAGCGGCGCCGGGGCAGGGGCGTGCACCGCCTCGGCGCCGTCCACCGGGGCGCTATCGGCCACGCGCTGGACGGCCATCCCGTCCGGGGTCGAAGTCGTGATTCTCATACGTGTGCCTCGTGTTGGCTTGGTTTCCATACGAACTCTTATTTGTTACGGCGCGGATCACGCAGCGGGCTATCGCCGCCGAGCTTGCTGCGCAGCTGTTGCAGCAGCGTGGCGTCGGGCAGGGCGGTATTGACGTCGTGGATCAGCGGGTCACTGCTGTCCGGCATGCCAAACATGGTAGCAATGGTCTTGGCTTGCGCGGTGGTCAGGATCAGTAATTCTATGCGGCGGTTGATGCCGGCGTCGACACGCTTGGTATCGAGCGGCGCGCGGTCGGCCATGCCCACCACTTGCAGCACCGATTCGCGGTTCATGCCGCCGGCCAGCAGCTGCGAGCGGGCCGACATGGCGCGGTTGGCCGACAGCGTCCAGTTGGAAAACGCCGCGTAGCTGGTATCGGCGTATTGCAGCGAGTCGGTGTGGCCGACGATCAGCATCTGGTTTTCCATTTTCTGGAACAGCGGGCCCATCTTGCGCAGCAGGGCGCGGAACTTGTCGGTCGGCACCGCGCTGCCGCGCACGAACATGCCCTGGCGGTCGGTATCGTGCAGCATCACGCGCAGGCCGTAGGGCGTCACCACGGACTCGAGATTGCTCGACAGGCCGGCCTCGGCGCTCATCTTGGTCAGCACCTTGGCCAGCTGGGTCAGATCGTCCGGGGTGTCGTACTTGACCTTGGACGATGGCTCGGCCGGCGTGTCGGTGGTGTCGGCCGCGGCCTTTTGCTTGCCCTCGGCTTCCGAGCTGCCGAAGTGCGGCATCGGGAAGCGGTCGATCAGGCTGCCGCGCGGGCCGCCGACCTGCTCCGGCATCACGCCTTTGCCCTGGTCGGTCTTGGCGCCGTCGGCCTCGGTCAGGATTTGTTCCAGCGACTCGGTATTCCGCGCCGCCATCAGCCACAGCACCAGGAACAAGCACATCAGCGCCAGACAAAAGTCGGCGAACGCTACCTTCCAGGCGCCGCCGTGGTCGTCGTGCTTGTGCTTGCCGCCACCGCGCTTGACGATGGTCTGGTCATGCGCCTTGTCATGCGGCTTTAGCACCACGGCCTCCACGACGCGAACTATCATCGGCAGGCGCGCTGTCGCGGCCTTCCAGATCGTTGATCCAGCGCTCCAGCTGGGCAAAGCTCGGCTTGATGTTGAGCGCCACCAGGCGGCGGCCGGCGTCAATTGCCAGCAGCGGCGGTTTGCCGGCCACATGGGTGACCAGCACCACTTTCACGGTTTCCTTGTTCGAGGCTTCGGCGTTGATCAGCTGTTTCATCATATTGCACAGCGGGTCGATCAGGCCGTAGCAGAAGAAAATACCGATAAAGGTACCGACCATCGCCGCGCCGACGTGCTCGGCGATCTCGCCCGAGGTCGCGCCTTCGTTCACGGTGTTCATGGTAATCACGATGCCGAGCACCGCCGCCAGAATACCGAAGCCCGGCATCGCCTCGCCGATCTTGCCCAGCGACTTGGCCGGCTGTTCCAGCTCGGTGTGGATGGCTTCCAGTTCCTGCTCCAGCACGCCTTCGAGCTCGTGCGCGTTGATCTTGCCCATCGCCATCAGGCGGAAGTTGTCGACGATGAAGGCCAGCAGTTTCGGCTCTTCCAGCACGCGCGGATAGCGCTGGAACAGCGGGCTGTCTTTCGGCGCTTCGACGTGGGCGTCCAGCGCTTTCAGGCCGCCGGCCGCCAGTTGCAGCAGCTCGTACATCAGCAGCAGCAACTGGCGCTGGAATTCCGAGTCGTATTTTTTCTTGGTGATGATCTTTTTAATCTGCGTCATCATCTCCTTGAGCACGTGGCTAGGATTACCAATGACGAGCGCGCCCATGCCGGCGCCGGCGATCACGATCAGCTCGATCGGCTGCCAAATCTGATGGAATGCGCCGCCCATCATGAAGAAGCCGCCGAAGACGCTGCCTAAAACTATGAGGAGACCGACTATTTGCTGCATGATGATTCGCCTTTCCGCGTCATTTTTCTAATCCCTAGCCACAAAGCGCCACGCCCAGCTCAGGCGTTTTGCAGTACTGCCTTCATTTTGTTCAGCGCCGCCTTGTTCAGCTGACAGACGCGGGCGTCAGTCAAGTCCAGCACGGCGGCGATTTCCTTGTAGCTCAGCTCGAACTCGTAGTACATCTGCACCACGCGCTGTTCGCGCTCGTCCAGGCCGCGCAAGGCTTGCTCCAGGCTGCGCCGCACCACCAGCTGGTCTTCCGGGCTCGGTGCGCTGTCGTTGCTCACGCTTTCCTGCAGGATTTCGTCGAAGCTGGCGATCAGCTCGGCGTTTTCATCCATCAGGTAAGCCTGGTAGCCCTCGGGTGTCAGTTCCAGCGCTTCCATGATCTCGTGCTCGCTCGGTTCGCGGCCCAGTTTCCGGGTCAGGGCGCGCACGCCGTCGCGCAGCTTGTGGCTTTGCTGGCGCACCGCCCGCGGCCGCCAGTCCTGGCGGCGCAATTCGTCCAGGATCGCGCCGCGGATGCGCAAGCTGGCGTAGCTGCCGAAGGCGCCATCCGGCTCGCCGTAGCGGCGCAGCGCTTCGAGCAGCCCCATCAGGCCGATCTGTTCCATATCGTCGCGGTCGATGGCGCCGGCGATTTGCGAATTGAGCTGGCGCACAATGCGCTTGACCAGCGGCGCATATGCCAGCAGATGCTTTTGCTCGTCGGCTACGCTGTGCACGTGCGTCGATACGCCGTGTTCGCTGTAGCTTTCAGCATAAGCGTCTGCAAATTCCTCTACATATCCCATGCCCGCTCCACTTGTGTTCATGCTGCTGCGGCCTACTCGACAATGAGCTTGCCTATCATGACTTCGTCAAACGGCTTCTCGCGGCCTTCTTCCTCAAACTCATGGTCGAAAGCCTTGTTCAATTCTGCGGCAAACTGGTCGATGGTCATCACGCGCGCGCTGGCCATCGGCAGGTTGGACAGGGTCTTCACCGCCACGCTGCGCAGCATCGGCAGGTTTTCCTTGGTTTCCTTCTCGCGCTTGGCGTCGGTAGCGACCACCAGGTCGGCCGACAGGTAGTGCGTCACCGTATCGTTGGGTTCGTGCTTGAGCATCACCACCACCTTGTCCACCGTCAGGTACTTGGGCGGCAGCTCCGATTTCTTTTCTTCCTTCTTGGCCGGTTTCTTCTTGGCGTCCTTGCCATCCTTGGTTTCGGCGGCGTGCTCGTCGCCTCCCTTGGAGGACATGAACCAGACGGCGCCGCCGGCAACCGCCGCGCCGACCACGGCAACCGCAACTAAAGCGATGATGACTTTTTTATTCATTGTGCGAGTTACTCCCCGGTCATGGCAAAGGTGGCGGTGCTGTCGTCTTCATTCAGGGCGCGGCCCGGCGTGCGGCCGTCGTCCTGGTTGCGCTGCTGGCCTCGACCACCCTGGCCGCCCTGGTCGGCTTGCGCCTGGGCGCGCGACGACGACACGGTCACGGCCACGTCGCTGAATTGGCGGTTCGACAAATCCTGGCGCACGCTGTCGCCGATGGTGTTCAGCTGGCGCAGCACTTCGCTGTTGTTGGCCGACAGGTTCACTTGCAGCGCGCCGGCGCTGTGGCGGATCGAGATTTCGATGCTGCCCATATTCGGCGGTTCGAGGCGGATCACCGCGTGTTCGTTATTGCGCTGCAGCTGCAGTTGCAAGCGGTCGCCCAGCGCTTCGCGCAATGGCTGCTGCCATTGTTCCGGCGCGCCGGCCAGGGTTACGGTGCTGCCGCCGCTGGCGGCAGGCGCCGTGGCGGTGGCGCCGGCACTGGCGGCGCTGGTGGTCACGGTGGTGCTGTTGAGCGAGAAGCCGCGCTCGTCGCCGCTGCTGGCGGCCGCTGCCACGGTGGCGGTGTTGGCGGTAGTCGTGGCCGGCGCGGTGCTGGCGGTGTCGGCAGGACGGGTAACCACGCGCACGCCGTTGACCCACGACTCCTTGACCGGCGTGCTCAGCACGGCCGAAGCCAGCGGCACGGCGTCGGCATCGGTGCTTGGCGCTGCAGCGGTGTCGCTGCCGGCATCGACAGGTGCGTCGCGTTCAGGCTGGCGCGCGGCTGCAGCAGCCAGCACGCTGGTGTTGGCCTGGGTGTAGACCGACTGCGCGGCGGCGGCCGGCACGGCGCTGGCTTGCGCGGCAGCGGTAGCGGCGGCATCGTCGGCCGGTTGCGCGGCAGGCGTCACCGCCACGCTGGCGGCGGACAGGTTGAGGCGGGTAGCGCTGCTGCTCAGGTTGGCCGTGGCGCTGATCGCTTCGACGTTGGCGGCTTCGCCACCGGCGTCGGCGACCGGCGCGGTTGGCGCCGGGGTTGCCACGTTCAGCAGCGAGGTCACCATGGCCGGCAACACGCTGCCGGCGGCGGCGCTGCCGGAACCGGTGCTGTCGTCGCCATCGGTTTTCACGGTGGTGTCCGCACTGTCGTCGCTGGCAGCCACATCGGCCAGGTTCAGCAACTGCGAGAACAAAGGCGCTACTACCGGAGCGGCATCGGCGGCTGCCTGGGCGGCGGCTTGGGCCGCAGCATCGGCGGCGCCGGCATTGCGGGCGTCCGGCTGGTTGGCGGCCGGCGCGGCTGGACGGCCGGCGCTGGCTTGCGGATTCTGGGGGGCTGGCGCCGGCTTGGACTGGGCCTGGCTGGCGCTGCTGTCACTCTTGCTGTCGGCATTCGACTTGCCGGACGTAGCCGTGCTCTTGCCGCCATTGCCGGTCACCGTGTTATTGGCGGCCACCGGGGCGGTCAGTTCGGCTTGGGCGGCTTTGGCCGCTGCCGTTGCGCTGGAGAGTGTCGTGGTCATGCTTGGATTCCGCTTTCTGCTAATTCGCTTTCGAGGGCATAAGCCAGCCAGCCCTCTTTGTTTGCCTGCATTTCTTGCAACCGTTTGCCCAGTTCCCCGGTGGCGCGGTCGCAGCGCTTGACTGCTTCGTTGTGCATCTGGCGCAGGGCGGAGAGGGCGGCCCATTCGCCGCTGCTCCACTTGCCCTGTGCTGCCATCTGCGGCAATACGGTTCCCATTAACGTGTTAATCGCCGCCAGCGTTTTCCAGTCTTCGGAAGCGATGGCGGCGCTCATTTTCTGCGCCATTTGCAGCAAAGTGCGTTGCCTATCCATTGGTTTTCGCCTGCACGCCCAGCCATCCTTTTTTGATCGTGGTCAGTAGGGTGGTGACCTCGTCGATGATGCCCGGATCGAGGCTGACACCGGCCGTGTACAAGCGGCCGGCGCAATATTCATACAGGCGGCCGAGGTTTTCCACCACCTCGCCGCCGTTGTCGAAGTCCAGCGAGCTCGACAGGCCATTGATGATGTCGGTGCACTTGTTCAGGCTCTTGGCCTTGAGTTCGTAGCGCTTGCCGACGATGTGGCCGCGCGCGCGCGCCAGCTCTTCCAATAGGCCGTCGGTGAGCACCAGCACCAGCTCAATCGGCGAGGCCCGGGCGACCTGGGCGTCGAGATTGGTGGAGTGGTAACTGCTATAGGCTTCGTGGTTCAACATGGTATTCACCGTACGGGTCTAAAAAATGTCGTGGTTCGCGTTAGCTGCTGCTGTCCGACGAGAACAGCGCCGTGAACATATTCGAAGTCGAGGTCATCGACGATTGCAACTGCTGCAGCGCGGTAAATTGCGCCAGGTAACGCTTGTAGGCGTTGTCGAACTGGTTTTGCAGGGAGGCCTGGCGGTCGTCAATGTCGGCCTTCTCGCGGGCCGCAGTGTCGCGGCGGGCGGAGATGTAGCCGCCGGCCGAGCTGGTCCAGGCGGTGGTCAGCTTGTTCATCGCGCCCAGCACGCCGCTGTCGACGCCGATACCGGCACGGCCGAACAGGCTGTCGAGCGCGCCCGGATTGTTGGCCACGGTACGTTCGAGCAGTTCCGTTTTCAGGCTCAGGGTGCCGTCCTTGCCGGCGGTGATGCCGAAGTTAATCAGCGACACGCCGCCAGTGGCAGCGCGCAGCGCCGAGTTCAAGCGCTCGCGCAGGTTGAGCACGCCGGCATCGTTGTGCAGGCCGGCATCGGCGCTGGTCGGGCTGGTGTCGGTGCTTGAGGTCGGCGTGTGGTCGCCGGCCGCAGTGACGGTGTTGAACGCCGCCAGCAGGGTATTGTAGGCGGTGACGAAGCTTTGCACGTTGGCGGCGGTGCCCTTGGTGTCGGCGCCCACGGTCATGGTGACCGGCGCCGCGCCCACGGCCTGGGCCTGGGTGACGGTAAAGCTGACGTCGTCGACGATCTTGAAGGTATTCGAGGCTTGCTCGACGGCTTCGCCGTTGGCGTCGCCAACGCGCACGATGGCATTGCTGGCGGCGCGCACCACGCTCTGGCTGGACAAGCTAGCCTGCAGGCCGGCATCGCCGAGGCCGGAGACATCGATCGAGGCGACTGCGTTGTCGGCGCCGGTCTTGGCCGAGGTCAGCAGCAGCTTGGTCTGGCCATTGACCGTCATGGTGGAAGCGGTCACGCGCGAGCCGTTGTTGGCGGCCGAATTGATGGCCGCGGCCACTTCCTTGGCGCTGAGTACGCCGTCCATATTGTTGTCGGCATTGGCCAGGTCGACCTGGAAGGTGGAGCCGTCGGCCAGCACCACATTCATGGCGCCGGCGTTGGTGGCCACGCTGTCATTGACGTTATACGACACCTGGCCGGCGGTGGCCAGTTGCTGGACGTAGAACGAGTAGGTGCCCGGCACCGCCTTGGCAGTAGCGGTGGCGGTGGCCACGGCGGTATTGCTGAAGGTGGCGCTGGTGGCTTGCACCGAGGTAGTGCTGTTGACCAGCGACGACAGCGTGCCCTGGAAGGCGCTCAGGGCTGCACTCAGGGTGCTCAGAGCCGAGGTGGTCGCGGTGTTCTTGGTCAGCTTGCCATCCAGGATGGCCTTGGTGCCGGCCACGTACTCGTTGGCCAGGCCCTCCGAATAGGACTTTGGATCGTAAGTTGGGCTGGTAATGACGGATGATGCCATGATCGTGCTCCTGGAAAGGATAAGTGAAGTGTACCCTGATATAAGGCGACCTTAACCGTTTCCCTATGAAAATATTTCCTACTATTTTTTGTAACCGCGCTTATTTCTGGCTGCGCAGCCACACTTGTGTTGCCAGTTCATCATGTTGTTTGCGCTCCTTGACGGTTTGCTGCTGGTTGTAGACCTTTTGTTCCTTGGTCAACACCATATCCATCACCTCGCGCTTGGCCCAGGCCTTGTTCAGCGCCTGCTGCGACACCGCCATGTCGGCCTCGTGCATGTGGAGGTCGAGCCGGTGGCTGTCGGCCATGGCCATCACCGCCTGCTTGTAGTCGCCGCAGTTGCCGGCCAGGGCAGGGTGGAGGTTGCCGCTGGCGCCGCTGTTGGTGTACAGGCTGGTCAGGCGTTCCAGGTTCTTCTGGTAGCGCTCGCGCACGCTGGCCTTTTCCGCCATTTCCGTTTGCAGGCGCTCCACTTCCGTGTTGCGCAGGGCCACCAGGGTGGTCAGATTGCGGATTTTTTGTTGGCTCATGATGTCATCAGCTTTTCAAGTTGGGCGATGCAGGCGCCGATCGGCGCTTCTTCCTTGGTGCCTTGGCACAGAAAATCTTCGACCTTGGGGTGCAGCTGCACCGCCTTGTCGGTGATCGGGTCGGCGCCGGGCACGTAAGCGCCGAGCGGGATCAGGTCGCGCACGCGGTCGTGGCGCGCCATGCTGGCTTTCAGCGCGCGCGCCGCCATCACGTGCTCGTGGCTGATGACTTGCGCCATGCAGCGGCTGATCGACGCGCCGATGTCGATGGCCGGGTAGTGGCCGCGCTCGGCCAGCTCGCGGGTCATCACGATGTGACCGTCGAGAATGGCGCGCGCGGTATCGACCACCGGATCCTGATGGTCGTCGCCTTCCGCCAGCACGGTGTAAATCGCGCTCATGCTGCCGGCCTGGTTTTCGCCGTTGCCGGCCGATTCCACCAGCTGCGGCAGGTTGGAAAACACCGACGGCGGGTAGCCCTTGGTGGCCGGCGGCTCGCCCAGCGCCAACGCCACTTCGCGCAGCGCCATGGCGTAGCGGGTCAGCGAGTCGACCAGCAGCAGTACATTCTTGCCCTGGTCGCGGTAGTGGGCGGCAATCGAATGGCACAGTTCGGTGGCCATGACGCGCATCAGCGGGCTTTCGTCGGCCGGGGCAATCACCAGCACGGCTTTTTGCAAGCCTTCCTTGCCCAGCGACATATCGACAAACTCGCGCACCTCGCGCGAACGTTCGCCGATCAGGCCGACCACGACCACGTCGGCCACGGTCTGGCGCGTCATGATGCCCAGCAGCACCGATTTACCGACGCCGGAACCGGCCATCAGGCCGACGCGCTGGCCCTTGCCCAGGGTCAGCATGGAATTGATGGCGCGCACGCCGACATCGAGCGGCTCGGTGACCGGTTTTTTCTTCAGCGGATGGATGCGCGGCGGCTGCGAGTCGAGCGGGAAATCGCCGGTCAGCTTGCCGAGGCCGTCGATCGGCTCGCCCAGCCCGTTGACCATGCGGCCCAGCCAGCTAGAGCCGATTTGCAGGCTGATTTTCTCAGGGGAGGGCAGCACGCGCGCGCCGGTGGTCAGGCCGACCGCTTTCTTGAACGGCATCAGGTAGGACAGCTTGTCGCGGAAACCGACCACCTGCGCATCAAGCCATTCGCCGCTGACTGTCTCAATCTGGCAACGCTGGCCCGTGTGCAAAGGGCAACCCACGGCCTCAAGCAATAAACCGGATGCGCCCACCAGGCGGCCCGTCGGGGTCGCCATGGGTACCGAACCCAGTTCCAGATTGCGTAAGGCATCTGCGATCACTCTTCGATCTCCGGTTCATCGCCGCTGTCGGCGATCTGTAATTGATTATCGACCTGTTCCATGACAGCCGCAAGACGTTGATGACAGCCGGCATCAACTTCATTATCGCCTGCTTTGATGCGGCATTCCCCTACCTCAAGACGGGCATCGGGAATCAGATTCCAACGCTTGGAACGTTTTGGATCCAGGTCGGCAATGCGCTTCAGTTCTTCCGGGTTCAGGTAGACGTCGATCTCGTCGCGGGTCGGCGGCATCGACGCCAGGGTTTCCTCCACCAAGGCCATCAACTGCACCGGCTGCAGCGCCAGTTCGGCGCGGATCACCTGGCGCGCCACCTTGGCCACCAGATCCACCACTTCCTTGCGCTGCGCGGCGCGGTAGTCGGTGCGCAGCTTTTTCAGGCTCTTCAGCATGGCGTCGACCGGGCGCGCCAGCTGGTCGTAGGCAACCAGGGTTTCGTGGCGGCCTTCTTCGCGGCCCTGTTCCTGGCCGGACAGGCGGCCCGCTTCAAAGCCGTCTTCCTGGCCGCGCGCCAGGCCGATTTCGTAACCGTCGCGCTGGCCCTGTTCAAAGCCCTCGCTGACCGAGGCGGCCCACTGCGCGCCGCCGTCGCCGCCGTGGCCATGCGAATGGCCTTGCGCGGCCGCCGCAGCGGCGCGCTGGGTGGTGAATTGCGCCAGTGGCGGGAAGCGGTAGGCACGGAATTGCTTCATTCAATCACCTGCTCGGCAAACAGCTGGATCTCGACCTCGCCGGCGTCGGCCAGCGCTTTCACGGTGGCCATGATTTCCTGGCGCGTCTGTTCGATACGCGACATCGGCACCGGGCCGGCGCGGCGCATCATGTCCTCGAAGGCCTGGGCCTGGCGTTTCGGCATGGTTTTCAGCACGGCGTCGCGCACCGCGATGTCGGCGCCCTTGAGCGCAATTGCCCACTGTTCCAGCGGCACGTCTTCCAGGATGCGGGTAATTGCCTGCTCGGTCTGGTTGCCGAGGATGAAGAAGTCGTACATCGACAGTTCGATTTTCGACACCACGTCCGGGTCGTGCGCGCGCAGCAGTTCCACCATCTGCGCGCGGTTGCTCGGCAGGCGGTTCAGGATCTCGGCGGTCTGGCGGATGCCTTCCACGCTGGTGCCTTGCGAATCGAAGGAACTCAGGCAGCGATCGACCAGTTCATCCAGCTCTTGCAGCAGGTCGGCGTCGACTTCTTCCATGCGCGCCAGGTTCAGCAGCACCAGGTCGCGGCTGTCTTGCGGCAGGCCGTCGATGATCTGGCCGGCCAGCGCGGCCGGCAGGAAGGCCAGGAACACCGCCTGCATCTGCACGTGTTCGTTGGAGATGTACTCGGCCAGCCACTTCGGCGAGGCCCACTGCAGGCGCGCCATTTTCGGGCGCAACTCATCGCCGTAAATATTGTTCAGCACGGTATTGGCGAGATCGCCGCCCAGCGCCAGGTCGAGCGAACGCTTGAGGTAGCTGCGCGACGCGCCATGCACGCCGGACTGCTCGCGGTAATCGTCAAAGAACTTTTGCATCGCGTTCTTGACCGATTCCACCTTGATGCCGCTCATGCGCGACATCACTTGCGTCACTTCCAGCAATTCCTCGCGCGACAGGCAGCGCAGCACGGCTGCGGCCGGCTCTTCGCCTATGCTCAGCAGCACGATGGCGGCTTGCTCCACCGGCGTCAGCTTGGTCGGTACGGCGTATTCGCCGTCATCATCCATGTTATTGAGTTCGGCCATTTTTCTGCATCCATTGTTTGACGACTTCGGCTACGCGTTCCGGTTCTTTTGCTGCCAGCACTTTCAGGTGGTCGACCATGACGTCGACTGCCGAACCCGGTGGCGGCAAATCGTAATTTTCCAGCAGCGGCACCACTGGCATGCCGCCGGCGCCGCCGGCCACGCCACCCAGTGCCGGTGCGGCGCCCGGCATGCCCGGGGCAGCATTGCCGGCCAGCGCGGCTTGTTCTTTTGCCGCGGCTTCCTTGGCTTCCTTGGCGGCGGCCACGGCGGCTTGTTCGGCGGCGCGGCGCTCGGCGGCGATGCGCGCTGCTTCTTTCGGATCGGGCGTGAAGCGGGCGGTGATCAGGCGCAGGATAGGGCGCGCCAGCAGCAGGTAGCCGAGCAGGGCGGCAATCGCGTAGCCGGCGTACTTGCTCATGTCGACGATGTTGTCGCGCTCTTCCCACCACTGCACGGCAGCCGCTTTCGGCGGGAAGTTCATGGCCGACACCACTAGCTGGTCGCCGCGCTCGGCATTGATACCGAGGCCGTTGCGCAGGATCTTGTCGATGTTGGCGATTTCAGCGGCGCTCCAGCCGGTCTTCGGCGTCGGCGCGGCAGCTTGCGCCAGCACCACGGCCACGCTCAGCTTCTCAAGGCGGCCACGGCTGCGCTTGGTCTGGGTGATGCTGCGGTCGTAGGCGTACTGGCGGGTGGTGGCGTTCTTGCGCGCGGTGCCGTCGGCCGGCGCGGCGTTTGGATCGGCAGCGGTGCCGGCGGTTTGCTGGGTGGCGGCGGCCGGGTTGGCGGCAGCCGGTGGCGGGCGGTTGGACAGCGAGCCGGGAATACCCATCACGGTGCGGTTGCGATCCTGCTCTTCGCGCATGGCTTCGCTGGTGACCTTCGGATCGGCGCCGTATTTTTCCACGGTTTCTTCAACGCGGTCGTTGTCGACGGCGGCCGCCACCGACATGCGGTAGTTGTCGTCGCCAATGACCGGGCCGATCAAGCCCTTGATGTTGGCCTTGACCTCGTCGGCATAGCGCTTGCTGGCGTCGTTGCCGCTGGTGCCGGCGTCAAAGCCGTCGGCCAGGTCGATGTGGGCCGACAGCAGGTTGCCCGCCTGGTCAACCAGGCTGACGCGCGATGGCGCCAGGCTGGCAACGCTGCCAGCCACCATGTTGACCACGGCGGCAATCGCTTCCGGTTGCAGCTTCTGGCCAGGTTTTAGCGCTACCACGACCGATGCCGACGATTTCTCGCCGTCGGACGACACGAACGAGGTCGATTTGGCGATCGACAGGTGCACGCGCGCATGCGCGATCGCGTCCAGCGTCATGATCGATTGCGCCAGCTCGCCTTCCAGGCCGCGGCGGAAGCGCACATCCTGCACGAATTGCGACACCCCCAGCGGGTCGTTCTTGTCCATCAATTCCAGCCCGGCCGGCAGCTGCGCGGTCACGCCCTTGGCGGCCAGCAGCATGCGCACCTTGCCCAGCATCGAATCGGGCACCAGCACCTGGCCGCTTTCCGGGTGAATGCGGTAAGGGATGTGGTCGGTTTCGAGCACGTTCATCATGTCGGGCGCCGAGACTTTTTCGCGCGCGCCAAACACGGGCTTGTAGCTGGCCTGATTGTTCCACATGTACATCAGCACCAGGGCCGTCAAGCCGATGGCCAGCATCAGCATGGGGTACAGGGTCTTCAGCAGATTGGGGGACAGGGTCGGGGCAGCCGGGTTCGCACGCCAGCGCTCGAAGGCGGACTTGATGGTGTTAATCACTTTGTGTGCTTTCGCAGAGGCTTACAGCGGTAATTTGATGAGTTCGTCGAGGCCGCCCATCACCTTGTTGCGCACTTGCATCAACATCGAGAAGGACAGGCTGGCTTCCTGGCTCGACAGCATGGCGCCGACCAGGTCGTCGCTCTTGCCGGAATCGACATCGGCCATTTTCTGGCCGGCCTCGACGTCCTGCGTGTTGACCTTGTCGATGGCGTTTTGCATGGACTGGCTGAAGGAGAAGGCAGCGTTGGGGTCGTGCGCCCCGTACTGGTTGGCGGCAGCGATGGTCTGGCTGCTGTTTGCCATGTTTTGCGCCGCATTAGTCAGCGACGCCAGGTCGGCCTGAATCAGGCTGGAGAATCCGTTGCTCATGGTGCTACCCCCGTTTTTACCGCGTTTTTTACCGCATTGAATCCAGATGACTACCTTAGCGAGATTGCCGAAAAGCAGCAAGCCCATGGTGCAGATATTCTGCTGCCATATACCAATCGTGCTACACATCCGTTGCGCATGTCACAGTCTTGTAAGAAAGATAGTGTAAGCCTGTCGGTCAAAATCGGACACGAGGAGAGCAGCTGCTCGGCTAGTTGCGGTGGATGGGTGCGATGGGGCAGCGTCAGCGGGCGTTTCTCGAACCGTTTTGTTGCACTGCGGTCAAAACAGTTTTTTCTAAGCAAATTTCGTTACAAATCATTTAGTAAGCGCCGTTTGTTGAAGTGCGTGTCACTGGAGATGAGTTGAAGTAAGCTTACCTGCTAGCAACTTTCCTGTAAAGTGGTATTTGTCTCGGAGGAAATTTTTTGATCAAATATTGTTTATTAGCAATAATGTGAATTTTGATGTATGCTGCTACCGAGATCGTCCTACTTTAAGTTACGATTAGCAACCAAGCCAAAAAATTGCGCCTGAAGTAACCAGTTTTTAGCTGGATAGTGCGATGATGGAGGAGTGGGAAAGAATTAACCGCCATGGCCAACACATGACAACGACAAAACAGACGCAACATCAAGTCCTGGACCCTAGCCTGTTGGGGCGTCCGGTGCACCTGCTGCACATTTTTGCGGCCCAGTTGCGCGATGACCTGGCGCAGTCGATGCGCCTGAATATGAACCGCCGCTACTGGGGCGGTTTCCAGGTGCAGGACGTCGCCTTCAGCCGCCTGGAAGGCAACGAGATCCGCAGCCGCTGGCTCAGTTTTGCCGCGCCGGCCGGCCAGATCGCCTTTTCGCTGGAACGCAAAGTCCTGCTCAGCGTCCTCAACTACCGCTACGGCAGCGGCGCTAAAACCGAAGCCAAGGCCGATGCGCCGCCCCTCGACGAGAACGCCGTGCGCGTCACCGCCACTGAAGAGCGTCTTGCTGTGGTGCTTGGGCAACAGTTGGCCGGCACTCTGGCTGGCCGTATCGAACTCAACCTGCCTGCCATCGAGAAGCCGGCCCTGGCCGAAGGCGAGGCCGAAGAGGGCGCCGAGCCCGAATTTAAACCTGCGCCGGGCTCGCATCCGCCCAAGGGCACCTGGGTGATTACCGTCACCGTCGCTGAAACCGGCAGCGAAGCCACCGGCCAGTTCTGGTTTGCCCTCGACAAGCAGCTGATGGCCAGCGTGCTGCGCGGCCTGCTGCGCGACCGCGACGCCGGTAAAAAGCCCAAGACCGCCGCCCCGCTGGCGCAGCGCTTGCAGGTGGGCCTGGTCGGCCGCTTGGCCAGCAAGGAAGTCACGCTGGGCAGCTTGTACGATTTGCAGGTTGGCGACGTGATCCCAATCAGCTTAGCGAGAGCCGACGTCTTGCTTGAAGATTCCCGCCTGTTTACGGCCGAAGTCACCGAGCACAAAGGCAAACTCTGTTTAACCTCTTTTGAAGACGCCGAATAATGATGAACATGAACGTAGCCAACCCAAGCGACGCCCTGCTGGAAGACCTGTCGGAAGAGATGATTATCGACCAGCCCGGCAACGAGCTGACCGACCTCCCGGTCTCGACCCCGCGCCGCGATCTGCCAGCCATGATGCGCAAGATCCCGGTGACCTTGACGCTGGAAGTGGGGTCGGCCCGCATTTCGCTGCAAGACCTGATGAACATCGGCCCGGACAGCGTGGTGGAACTGGACGTGCTGGCCGGCGAACCGCTGGTGATCAAGGTGAACGGCACCGCCATCGGCCGCGCCGAAGTGGTGGTGGCGGGCGAAAACTACGGCCTCAAAGTGATCGACCTGGACGGCCTGAATCTGGACATGATGACTCCATGACCTGGAGCATGAATGCGCAGTGGCGGCGCCGCCTGCTCGCGTTAGCGCCGGCTGCCGCCTTGCTGGGCCTCGCCTGCGCGCCGGGCATGGCCCACGCGGTCGACCTGCTGGCCAACGTGGTGCCGGGCGCCAAGACCGAGCTGACGGTCAAGATGCAAATCCTGATCATCATGACCTTGCTGGGCTTGCTCCCGGTGATGGTCATGATGATGACCAGCTTTACCCGCTTTGTGATTGTGCTGTCGCTGCTGCGCCAGGCCCTGGGCTTGCAGCAGGGCTTGCCCAACCGGGTGATTACCGGCGTGGCGCTGATCTTGACCTTGCTGGTGATGCGCCCGATCGGCAACGAGATCTGGACGCAGGCCTTCGTCCCTTACGACCAGGACAAGATCGGCCTGGAGACCGCGCTGCAAATCGCCGAGAAGCCGATCTCGCGCTTCATGCTGGCGCAAACCAGCAAGGCCGCCTTGCAGCAGATCGCCCACCTGGCCGGCGAAGACAAGATTACCGAACCGTCGCAGCACGCGTTCACCGTCAAGCTGGCGGCGTTTGTGCTGTCGGAATTGAAGACCGCGTTCCAGATCGGCTGCATGCTGTTCATCCCGTTCCTGGTGATTGACCTGGTGGTGTCGTCGGTGCTGATGGCGATGGGTATGATGATGCTGTCGCCGCTGGTGATTTCGCTGCCGTTCAAGCTGCTGCTGTTCGTGCTGGTCGATGGCTGGACCTTGACCGTGAATACGCTGGTGACCAGCGTGCAGGCGTACTGAAGAGGCGTGTCCCTATGCTGACTCCTGAAATAGCCGTCGACCTGGTCGTCGAGTCGCTGCACATCGTCATGCTGCTGGTGGTGATCCTGGTCGTGCCCGGCCTGATCACCGGCTTGCTGGTGGCGCTGTTCCAGGCCGCCACCCAGATCAACGAACAGACGCTGAGCTTCCTGCCGAGGCTGCTTATCACGCTGCTGGCCATCATCCTGGCGGGCCGCTGGATGGCGACCTACCTGATGGATTTCTGCGTCTCCATCTTTACCCGCGCCGCCACCCTGGTCGGCTAGCTTCCCGCCATGGAATCCGTCCTCGCCCAGTTGCTGCCGCTGCTGACCGCCATCTGGTGGCCGTTCTGCCGCATCCTGGCGATGTTCCTTGGCGCGCCGGTGCTGGGCGAGGCGGTCACGCCGGTGACGGTGCGCATTTTGATCGCGCTGGTGCTGTCGATTCTGATGCTGCCGCTGACCGGCGGCCATGCGCCGATCAATCCGTTTTCCATGCACGGCGTGGTGGCTACCATCGAGCAGGGCTTGATCGGCTTCGTGCTGGGACTGGCGTTCCACTTCGCAATGTCGGTGATTGGCGTGCTTGGCTTTATGGTGTCGTCGCAGATGGGCTTGTCGATGGCGGTGATGAATGATCCGCTCAACGGCCAATCGTCGGACGTGACCTCGGCGCTGCTGTCGACCCTGGCCATCATCGTGTTCTTCGCGATCGACGGCCACCTGGTGATCGCCAACGTGATCGGACAAAGTTTTAAGGCGTGGCCGCTGGGCCATGGCTTCGGCAATCACCTGATGGAAGCGGTGGCCTACAACGTGGCGTGGATTTTTTCGGCGGCCATGCTGCTGGCAATCCCGGTGGTGTTCTCGACGCTGGTGGTGCAGCTCGGTTTTGGCTTCCTGAACCGCGTGGCGCCCAGCCTGAACTTGTTCGCGCTGGGCTTTGCCGTGATCACCATCTTTGGTTTGATGATGCTGGCGCAGGTGGTGCGCTTCATTCCCGAGCACTACGTGCGCATGACTAACATGGTGCTGGAGATGATACGCCAGCAGATGCAGGTGGCTGCCCATGGCTGACGAGAGCACAGGCGATAAAACAGAAAAGGCTTCACAGCAGAAGCTGAAGAAGTCGCGCCAGGAAGGGCAGGTCGTCCGCTCGCGCGACCTGTCGACCGCGATCGGCATCCTGGTGAGCCTGAAGCTGTTCGTCTACCTGCTGCCCGGCTATCTGATGGAATTTAACGAAATCTTCCACCAGAGCTTCGCGCCGCTCGATAGCGAAGGCGCGATTGATAACGCGATGTCGACCGTGTTCAGCAGCTCGATGTGGCTGCTGATCAAAATGGTGCTGCCGCTGTTCGTGGTGCCGCTGTTCATCATGCTGGGCGCGATGGTGCCGGGCGGCTGGGTGGTTTCGACCAAGCACTGGGAGCCGAAATTGTCGCGCATGAGTCCGGCCGCCAACCTGGGCCGCCTGTTCAGCGGCAAGCACGCGTTCGAACTGGCGATCTCGATCGGCAAGGCCGGCGTGCTGATTGCCGTGCTGATCCACGTGGCCCGCTCCAGCATCGGCGACTACACGCAATTGCAGATGATGCCGATGGGGCAGGCCATGATGACCGGCTCCAACCTGATGCTCGATGGGCTGATGTCGATGGTGGCGGTATTCATCATCTTCGCGCTGATCGACGTGCCGGCGCAGGCCTGGTTCTTCGCCAAGAACCAGCGCATGTCCAAGCAGGATTTGAAAGAAGAACACAAGTCGACCGAGGGCCGTCCCGAAGTCAAGCAGCGCATCCGCCAGTTGCAGCGCGCGCTGGCGCGGCGCAGCGCGCGCAAGAGCGTACCCACCGCCGACGTGGTGATCGTCAACCCGGAGCACTACGCGGTGGCGCTGAAGTACGATCTGAACAAGGCAGAGGCGCCGTACGTGGTGGCCAAGGGCCTCGACGAGATGGCGCTGTACATCAAGCAGCTGGCCTATGAATTCAAGATCGAAGTGATGGAGCTGCCGCCGCTGGCGCGCGCCATCTACAACACCAGCCAGGTCAACCAGCAGATCCCGGTGCAGCTGTACCAGGCCGTGTCGCAGGTGCTGAACTATGTGCTGCAGTTGCAAGCATTCCGTACCGGGCGGCGCGCGGCCGAACCGGAACGTCCAAGAGAAGTTGTTGTACCTACATCCATGAGCGAGGTTAAGCAGTGAATTTTTTCCAAACCATGATTGCGGAGATACGTCGCCACAAGTTTGCCACCCCGGCATTCTTGCTGATTATTCTGGCGATGATCATGCTGCCGCTGCCGCCGATTTTGCTGGACGTGATGTTCACGTTCAATATCGTGCTGGCGCTGATTGTGATCCTGGGCTCGGTGTCGGTGCGCCGTCCGCTGGACTTCTCGGTATTCCCGACCGTCCTGCTGGCCACCACCATGCTGCGCCTGACGCTGAACGTGGCGTCGACCCGCGTGGTGCTGCTGCACGGCCATGAAGGCACGGCTGCCGCCGGTCACGTGATCGAGGCCTTCGGTAACGTGGTGGTCGGTGGTAACTATGTGGTTGGTATCGTGGTGTTCGTGATCCTGATGATCATCAACTTCATGGTGGTGACCAAGGGTGCGGAGCGTATCTCGGAAGTGTCGGCGCGTTTCACCTTGGACGCCTTGCCGGGCAAGCAGATGGCGATTGACGCCGACTTGAACGCCGGCCTGATCAACCAAGAGAAGGCGCAGGTACGCCGCCTGGAAGTGGCGGCGGAAGCGGACTTCTATGGCGCCATGGACGGCGCCTCCAAGTTCGTGCGCGGCGACGCGGTGGCGTCGATCCTGATCCTGATCATCAACATGGTCGGCGGCGTGGCGATTGGCGCGCTGATGCAGGACATGTCGTTTGGCGCGGCCTTCAAACAGTACGCGCTGCTGACCATCGGTGACGGCCTGGTGGCGCAGATTCCAGCGCTGCTGCTGTCGGCCGCTGCGGCCATTCTGGTGACCCGTATTTCCGATTCGGGCGACTTCGAGCAGCAGGTCGGCAACCAGGTTCTGACCTCGCCGCAGGTGATGTTCAGTGCAGCCGGCATGATGCTGGTACTGGCGATGGTGCCGGGCATGCCATGGCAGATGTTTGGCCCGTTCGCGCTGGTGCTGGCGTATGTGGGATGGAAGCTGCTCAACAGGGTGCAGAAGCCCGATACCAGCAATCTCGACGCGATAGAAGCGGCGCTGCGCGACGAGCGCGCGCCCGATCTCGACTGGTACAGCCTGCCGGCGGTGCAGCCGCTGCAAATCGCGGTCGGCTACAAACTGGTGGGCCTGATCGACAAGGCGCACGGCGAGCCGCTGAGCAAGCGGGTGAAGGGCGTGCGCCAGAGCTTGTCTGAATCGATGGGCTTGCTGTTGCCGCCGATCGGCGTGCGCGACGATCTGGGCTTGAAGCCGACGCAATATTCGGTGATTTTGTCGGGCAGCGTGGTGTCGCAGGCCGAGGTGTTTGCCGATCGCCTGATGGCGATTCCGTCGCCGAACGTGTACGGCCAGATCGACGGCATTCCCGGCATCGAACCGGCCTACGGCATGCCGGTGACGTGGATCGAAACCAGCGAGAAAGCCAACGCGCTGGGCCTCGGTTATCAAGTGGTGGAAGCGCCAAGTGCGATTGCCACCCACTTGTCCAAGCTGATCCGCGAGTACCTGCCGGAGCTGTTCCGCCACGAAGACGTGCCGGCGCTGATGGAGCGCCTGACGGCGATCTCGCCCAAGCTGGCAGCCGCGCTGGACAAGGCGCTGACGCACACGCAAATGCTGCGGGTGTTCCGCGTGCTGCTGGCGGAGAACGTCTCGCTGAAAGATATTGTGCCGATCGCCACCACGCTGGTGGATAGCTCGGAAACCACCAAGGATCCTATCCTGCTGGCGGCCGAAGTG
Source organism: Duganella rivi (assembly GCF_009857435.1). Lineage (GTDB taxonomy): Bacteria > Pseudomonadota > Gammaproteobacteria > Burkholderiales > Burkholderiaceae_D > Rugamonas > Rugamonas rivi. The sequence continues at coordinate 40,765 of NZ_WWCK01000010.1, read as the reverse complement.
CGCTGCGCGCTGCGCCGCCAGATCGTCACCAGCCTGTTCGGCCAGAAAACCGAGATGCAAGCCTTCAACCTCGGCGGCGATCTGGAAAATATGCTGCTCGGTTCGCTGAATCAAGCGCGCCAGAGCGGCAAGGTGGTGCTGGACAACTACCCGATCGACCCGCACCTGCTGGCGCAGTTGCAAGTGAATATGCCGGTGGCGCGCGAGCAAATGAAGCAGCAGGCCACGCCGCCACTGTTGCTGGTGCTGCCGCAAATCCGTCCGCTGCTGGCGCGCTATGCCCGCCTGTTCGCGCCGGGCCTGCATGTACTCTCGTACAACGAGATCCCGGAAAACCGCGAAGTCAGCATCATCGGCACAGTAGGCTAAGCAGGCCGGCAGCGCCGCTGGCGAGGATGACGCTGATCACGCCGCGCTGGTAGCGGAACAGCGCCACGCCCGCGGCCAGTCCGATCAGCGCCGCCGGCCACTCGAAGCCGCCTTGCCAGCCCGCCGGCCACAGCGTGTGCCATGCAAAGAACAGGGCGAGGTTGAGGATCACGCCGACCACGGCGGCCGTGATGGCGGTCAGCGGCGCGGTAAATTGCAGTTTGCCGTGGGTTGATTCGATGAATGGCCCGCCCAGCAAAATAAACAGGAAGGACGGCAGGAAGGTGAAATACGTCACCACTGCCGCCGCCAGCGCACCGGCTAGCAGCAACGCGTGCGGCCCGAGGAAGGCGGTGTTCCAGCCGCCCGCAAATCCGACGTAAGAGACCACCATGATCAGCGGCCCCGGCGTGGTTTCGCCCAGCGCCAGCCCGTCCATCATTTGCGCCGCGCTGAGCCAGTGGTGCTGCTCGACCGCGCCTTGAAACACGTACGGCAGCACGGCGTAGGCGCCGCCAAAGGTCAGCAGCGCGGCCTTGCTGAAGAACCACGCCATCTGCGTCAGCACGCTGTCAACGCCGAAGATGGCCACCAGCACCGCCATCGCCAGCAGCCACAAGCCGAGATGGATGCCGAGCACCAGCCAGAAGCGCGGCCAGCGGAAGCGGGCGTGCGGCGGTGGCGGCGTGTCGTCGTCGATCAAGGCGGGAAGGTGGGCGCCGGCCGCCTTGCCGTGGGCGCTGCTGCTGTTGAAGCGCTGCGGCGCCAGCCAGCCGGTCAGCGCTGCCGCCAGCACGATCAAGGGGAAGGGGGCATGCAGCGCGAAGATGGCGATGAAGGCCAGCGCCGCCACCGTCCACTGCCAGCGGTTGCGCAGCGCGCGCGTGCCGACGCGCCACGCCGCGTGCAGTACCAGCGCCGTCACTGCCGGCTTGATGCCGTAGAACACGCCGGCCACCGCAGGCACGCTGCCCCACGCCATGTACAGCCACGACAATCCAATTAGGATGAACAAAGACGGCAGCACGAACAGCACCCCGGCCGCAATGCCGCCGCGCGTGCGGTGCAGCAGCCAGCCGATATAGGTGGCCAGCTGCTGGGCTTCGGGGCCGGGCAGCAGCATGCAGTAATTGAGGGCATGCAGGAAGCGCTGCTCGGAAATCCAGCGCCGCCGCTCCACCAGCTCCTGGTGCATGATGGCGATCTGGCCGGCCGGGCCGCCAAAGCTGATGAAACCGAGCTTGAGCCAATAGGCAAAGGCCTGCGCGAAACTGGGATGCGCCGGCCGTTCCGGCGTCATGCCGATTCGGAGAACAGGTCGTCCGGGACGGTAGGCTGGGACAGCAGCACCGCCACTTCGGCCATGGCGCGGAACAGCGCTTGCGTCAGGGCCGCCGTATGCATGCGGCTAGGGTAGGAGTGTTCGCCGGTCGACGATGGCAGTTCGCGGCGCAGGCGGCAGCGCAGGATGCTCAGGCCGGAGCGGCTGACCACGGCCGCCAGCTGCGGCAGCATGTCGCGCATGTGCTGCATTGCCGAAGTCTGGGCTGCGCCCACTTCCAGCACTACGCCGTTGCCGCTGGCCGGCTCCATCTGGATCACCACCCGGCCCACGCCCGGCAGCATCAGTTCCAGGCGCAAGGCCACGCGGGTGCGGCGGCGGCGGTTGCGGTCGTATTCGTCATCGTCCTTGACCACCACTTTCAGCACCAGCCGTTCCGCGCCCCAGGCGTAGACGGCAAAGCGCCACGGTTCCATCTCGGTCACCAGCGGCATGCCGGGACGGCCGTCGCGCAGGTTGGAGGGCGTGTGGTCGGTCATGAACAGGCTGGCCGGCAGATGCTGGCCGGTGGCTTGCTCCAGCCACGCGGCGCGCTGCTCGCCGTAGGTGCGCACCATCACTTGCCACGAGGCGGCCATGGCGTTGGTGTCGGGTGGTTGCCAGACCAGCTGGCGCGACAGGAAAACCTGGTTGGGACGCATGGCGGCGGGATCGCCGGCGTCCGGCACTTCGCCCAGCGCAGCGGCCAGCGCCTCGGCGTGCGAGGGCGGCAGCGCTTGCTGGTGGTCGGGGCCATCGAGGATGGCGCCGACGGAATTCGGGCCGTTGGTGCTGTTCGGCCCACTGGGGCCGAGCGGGCCGATCGGGAAATCGAGATCGAGCGGGCCTTCACTGCCGGGCACGCGCGTGACCTGGCCTGGCTGCGCTTGCGGCCGGTCAGGAACGCCGAGCGGGCGTAAAGAGGGTCCGATACGATCTACAGCCATCAGGCTCGCTTTCTAAAATTACCGGTATAAAAAAAGCCAACCGAAAAGCTCCGGTTGGCCCTTTTAGTAGGCCGGGTATGCGGACATACCCGGATATTACTACGATTACTGCAGCAGGGACATAACCAGCGACGAGGTGCTGTTCGACTGTTTCAGCATCGCGGTGCCAGCTTGCAGCAGCATCTGCGACGAGGTCATGTTCGACGACTCGGTTGCGAAGTCGGTGTCCATGATACGGCCGGTAGCGGCCTTGGTGTTGGTCGATACGTTCGACAGGTTGTTGTACACGTGGTCCAGACGGTTAGCAGCAGCACCCAGGGTCGAACGGATGGCGCCGACTTCGTCCAGCGCGGTGGTGATCGAGTCCAGGGTAGCAGCCACGTTGGCGGTGCTCAGGTTGGCGTTACCAGCGGTGTTCTGGGTGTTGTAGTTGGCCGAAACGTTGCCCAGGGCGGTGTTCAGGGTGTCCATGTTGTTGGTCAGGCCACCGGCGGTGGTCAGGTCCAGGGTCATGGTTTCCGACGAGGTGGCGCCGATCTGGAATTTCACGGCGGCAGCCAGGGTGCCGACGTTGGCCGAGATACCGGTACCGGTCGCGGTTGGGTTCAGCAGAGCTTGGCCGCCGAAGGTGGTGTTACGAACGATGTTGAACAGTTCGTTACCCAGTGCATCGTATTCCGATTGCAGGGCGGTGATGTCTTTGGTGGTCGACGATGCGTCAGCAGCTTGGGTCGCCAGGTCTTTCATGCGGATCAGCATGGTGGTGACTTCATCGAACGCGCCTTCGCCGGTTTGCAGCATCGAGATCGAGTTCTGGGTGTTGCGCATGGCCATGGCCATACCGCTGGTTTGTGCTTTCAAGCGGGTTGCAATTTGCAGGCCTGCAGCATCGTCCATGGCCGAATTGACACGGAAGCCGGTGCTCAGGCGGGTCTGCGAAGTCGACAGTTGCGACTGGGTGCGACCGATCGAGTTCTGTGCGGAAAGGGCCGCAGCGTTAGTGTGAAGGCTCAGCATGAAATAACTCCTGGTAGGTGGATTCAGTTCGGAGCAACGGATCCTTTGTGCTCTCCCAAGTACAAGACGACCGTATCTGGAAGGACATTAAATGCTTTGTGGAAATTTATGAAAATTTTTTTATCCGGCCCCTGAAAGTCACTGTCTACTGCCTTTTTCCACCTGCCGATTATGGGCCGATTGGCGGGCGGGGGCAAGAATTCGTACCGTGCGCCAAATGAAAAACAGCGCGGGGATGAGCCGCGCTGTTCTTAAAGTGTTGCTTTTTTACATATTTGGATAGTTCGGGCCGCCGCCGCCTTCCGGCGTGATCCAGACGATATTTTGGGTTGGGTCTTTAATGTCGCAGGTTTTGCAGTGCACGCAGTTCTGGGCGTTGATTTGCAAGCGGTCGGCGCCTTCGTCGGTCTTGACGAATTCATACACGCCGGCCGGGCAGTAGCGCGCTTCCGGGCCTGCGTACTGGGCCAGATTGACGTCGACCGGCACGCTCGGATTTTTCAGCGTCAGGTGAATCGGCTGGTCTTCGGCGTGGTTGGTATTCGAGATGAATACCGACGACAGGCGGTCGAAGGTCAGCTTGCCATCCGGTTTCGGATAGGTGATCGGGCTGAATTGCGAGGCCGGTTTCAGGCACTCGTGGTCGGCGTGCGAGTGGCGCAGCGTCCATGGCGCTTTGCCGCGGAAGACGATCTGGTCGATGCCGGCCATCAGCGAACCCAGGTACAGGCCCTTGTTCAGCCATGGCTTGACGTTGCGCGCTACGTGCAGTTCTTCGTGCAGCCACGATTGCTCGAACGCGGCCGGGTAGGCGGCCAGTTCGTCGGCCTGGCGGCCGGCGCCCAGCGCCTCGAACACCGATTCAGCGGCCAGCATGCCCGACTTGATCGCGGCGTGCGAACCCTTGATGCGGCTCATGTTCAGGAAACCGGCGTCGCAGCCGATCAGCGCGCCGCCTGGGAATACCAGCTTCGGCAGCGATTGCAGGCCGCCGGCGGTAATCGCGCGCGCGCCGTAGGAGATACGTTTGGCGCCCTCAAAGAAACCGCGGATTTCCGGGTGGGTCTTGTAGCGCTGGAATTCTTCGTACGGCGACAGGTACGGGTTCTCGTAGTTCAGGCCGACCACGTAGCCAACCACTACCTGGTTGTTTTCCAGGTGGTAGAGGAAAGAGCCACCGTAGGTTTTGCTGTCCAGCGGCCAGCCGGTGGTGTGCACCACCAGGCCTGGCTGGTGCTTGGCCGGATCGATTTCCCATAGTTCTTTAATGCCGATACCGTAGGACTGCGGGTCTTTGCCCTTGTTCAGGTCGTACTTGGCGATCAGCTGCTTGCCCAAGTGGCCGCGCGCGCCTTCCGCGAACAGGGTGTATTTGCCGTGCAGTTCCATGCCCAGTTGGAATTCCGGGCCGGCTTCGCCGTCGCGCTTCACGCCCATATTGCCGGTGGCGACGCCTTTCACCGAGCCGTCCTCGTTGTACAACACTTCGGCCGCGGCAAAGCCCGGGAAGATTTCCACGCCCAGCGCTTCGGCTTGCTGGCCGAGCCAGCGCACCACGTTGCCCAGCGAGATGACGTAGTTGCCGTGATTCTCAAAGCACTTCGGCAGCAGCAGGTTGGGGGTCTTGTAGGCCTTGGTCTCGGTCAGGAACAGCACGCGGTCTTCGGTGACTTCGGTGTTCAGCGGTGCGCCTTTTTCTTTCCAGTCAGGGATCAGCTCGGTCAGGGCCTTCGGATCCATCACGGCGCCGGACAGGGTATGGGCGCCCAGTTCGCCGCCTTTTTCCAGCAAGACGACGGAGACTTCCTGGCCTTTTGCTGCGGCCAATTGTTTGATCTTGATCGCTGCCGACAAGCCTGCTGGGCCGCCGCCGACGATGACGACGTCATACTCCATCGCGTCGCGTGGGCCATACTGTTCTACGAGGTTTTGAGGCTGAGTCATGGTCTGTTGTTATAGTGATTGTGGTGAATTTAAAAATTTTAGCACGAACGTGCTTCTTTTTCCGTCGGATTGCTGCCATTTTCCGCGACATTATTAGACACCGCAATCTAATCCTGGCGATTTGTGTAATGATTACGATTAGACAGCTATTATCACCAACACTAGGAGTCGCCCGTGGGCATAGAAGTTAACTTTGAGGGAAAAATTGCGCTGATCACCGGCGCCTCCAGCGGTCTCGGAGCCCGGTTTGCCAAAGTCCTGGCCCAGGCGGGGGCGCAAGTGGTACTGGCTTCGCGCCGCACCGAGCGCCTGAAGGAACTGCGCGCCGAGATTGAAGCCGACGGCGGCGCGGCCCACGTAGTCAGTTTGGATGTGACGGATTACGCCAGCATCAAGTCGGCCATTGCCCACGCCGAGACCGAAGCGGGGCCGATCGACATCCTCGTCAACAACTCCGGCGTGTCGACCACCCAGCGGCTGGTCGATGTCACGCCCGAGGACTACAACTTCGTGATGGACACCAATCTGCGCGGCGCTTTTTTCGTGGCGCAGGAGACCGCCAAGCGCATGATTGCGCGCGTCAAGGGCGATCCATCTAAAAAGCACCGCATCATCAACATCGCCTCGGTGGCCGGTTTGCGGGTGCTGCCGCAGATCGGCGTGTATTGCATGAGCAAGGCCGGCGTGGTGCAGATGACCAAGGCCATGGCGGTGGAGTGGGGCAAGTACGGCATCAATACCAACGCCATTTGCCCCGGCTATATTTCGACCGAGATCAACGAGGAATACTTCGCCACCGAGCAGGGCCAGAAGCTGATCGAGATGCTGCCGCGCAAGCGTCCGGGCAAGCCGGAAGACCTCGACGGCCTGCTGTTGCTGCTGGCCGGCGAGGACTCCAACTTCATCAACGGCGCCGTCATTTCCGCCGACGATGGCATGACCGCGATGTAATCACAGCTGCACGCCGACCAGCTTGTGAACCAGCTCCGACGAGGTGGCGGCCGAGAATTTACGCATCAGCTTGGCGCGGTGCATTTCCACCGTGCGCGGGCTGAGGTCGACCTGGCGGGCGATGGTTTTGCTGGTCTTGCCTTCCACCAGCAGGGCGGCGATCTCGCGCTCGCGCGGCGTCAGCTCGGCGGTGACGGGGCGTTTTTCGCTGACATCCTCGAACGTCCAGATGCCGGGGCCGAGCGGCTCGCTGGACTTCATGGCGTGGCCGGTGACGTGGCACCAGAACAGCTCGCCGTCGGCGCGCCGCATGATGCGTTCGTCCGAGTAGCGGCCCTTGGCGTTCATGATGGGGATGATGCGGTCGCCGGTGCGCAGGAACTCGTCCATGGTCGGGTACAGGGCGAGGAAAGACAGGCCGTCGAGCTGGGCGCGGCTGTAGCCGAACATCTCGGCCAGCGCCTCGTTGCAGGACTGGATGATGCGATTCTCGGAAATGCACATGCCGACCGGCGCGTGCAGGAAGATGGATTCGTAATCAATAATGGCAGGCTGAACGCTCATATGTTCTGGCAGGTATTTCTACGGTATTGAACTTTTGATGTGCGTATTCTATGCTGGATCGCCGCTTTACTAACGCATTTAATAACGTTGGCAAGGCACACGCAACATAAATCAAACAAGGGACGTATATGAATAAAATCTTTCCAGACGCGGCCAGCGCCTTGGCCGGCGTGGTTCAAAGCGGGCAAACCATTGCCGTCGGCGGCTTCGGCCTGTGCGGCATTCCCGAGGCGCTGATCGGCGCGCTGCGCGATTCCGGCGTCACCGGCTTGACCGCCATCTCCAACAACGCCGGCGTCGACGGCTTCGGCCTCGGCCAGTTGCTGGAAACCCGCCAGATCAAGAAGATGATCGCCTCCTACGTGGGCGAAAATAAAGAGTTCGCGCGCCAGTACCTGGCCGGCGAGCTGGAACTGGAATTCACGCCGCAAGGCACCCTGGCGGAGAAGCTGCGCGCCGGCGGCGCCGGTATCCCGGCCTTCTTCACCAAGACCGGCGTCGGCACCATCGTTGCCGACGGCAAGGAAATCCGCGAATTCGACGGCGAGCAATACGTGATGGAACGCAGCCTGGTGGCCGACGTGGCGCTGGTCAAGGCCTGGAAGGCCGACAAGGCCGGCAACCTGGTGTTCCGCAAAACCGCGCGCAACTTCAACCCGAATGCGGCCATGGCCGGCAAGATTTGCATCGTCGAAGTCGAGCAGCTGGTGGAAACCGGCGAGATCGACCCGGACCAGGTACACCTGCCGAGCATCTTCGTGCATCGCATCGTGGTCAACGCCACGCCGGAAAAACGCATCGAGCAGCGCACCGTGCGCGCCGCCAACTAAGAATATCGGAGATTACTATGGCATGGACTCGTGATGAAATGGCTGCGCGCGCGGCCAAGGAACTGCAAGACGGTTACTACGTCAACCTCGGCATCGGCTTGCCGACGCTGGTGGCCAACTACGTCCCATCGGGCATTGAAGTCTTCCTGCAATCGGAAAACGGCTTGCTGGGCATCGGCCCGTTCCCGACCGAAGACGAAATCGACGCCGACCTGATCAACGCCGGCAAGCAAACTGTGACTGCCTTGCCGGGTGCGGCTTACTTCAGCTCGGCCGATTCCTTCGGCATGATCCGCGGCGGCAAAATCAACCTGGCGATCCTGGGCGCGATGCAAGTGTCGGAGAAGGGCGACCTGGCCAACTGGATGATCCCCGGCAAAATGGTCAAAGGCATGGGCGGCGCGATGGACCTTGTAGCCGGCGTCAAGAAAGTGGTGGTGCTGATGGAACACGTCGCCACCGCCAAGGACGGCTCGACCTCGCACAAGCTGCTGCCGAAATGCGACCTGCCGCTGACCGGCGTGGGCGTGGTGGATCTGGTGATCACCGATCTCGGCGTGATGGAAGTCACCGAGGCCGGCCTGAAAGTCACCGAATTGGCGCCGGGCGTCAGCAAGGACCAGATCCAGGCCGCCACCGGCACCAAACTCGACTTTTCGTCGCTGTAATTTAGACAGCCTTGCGGCGGCGGGCCGCTACGCCTACCAGCCCCAGGCCGCCGAGCAGCATGGCGTAGGTGGCTGGCTCCGGTACGGCTGTGACAGACCAGCGGGCGGCCGAATAGTTGGTGGTATCGGCGCGGGCGTAGCCGCCGCCGCCCTGCACGTAGGCCTTGGATGGATCCCAGCCGGGGCTGTACGAATACATGCCGTAGGTCTCGCCGTTATACCAGCCGCCGCCTGGGGTCGAGCTACTGCTGCTGAACAGGAAGTTGTTGGCGAGTCCGTCGAAGGACGCCACTGCGCCGCCGCTCACTGCATTGATATTCTCATTCCAGCTGAAAATTTTCAGATCGTTGCCGCCGTCGAAGGCAACGCCCTTGCGGTACACCTTGACGTTGGACAGGTTGGTAATCAGGTTGCCATTGGCCGTGCCGTCGAAGCTGCCGGTGACGACATCGTTACCGAAGAGGGAATTGTAGGAAAAGGTGTAGCTGAAGTTATAGGTGGTGGCGTTGGCGGCGCCGGCGGCCAGCAGGGCAGCGGCGCAGGCGATGCGGCGCAGGATGGTGTTCATCAGGGACTCCCGTGTGTGAATGTTATGAGGACGACACTATCCCACTCACGGAAGTTCTTGTCTGTCGCACAAAAGTGCTACACGGGGCTGGCTGGCAAGCTGATACCCCGATAGCGGCGCTTGTACACCACCACGCCCACCGTGGTGATCAGCACCAGCGCAATGGCGGTCAGCAAATCCTGGGCGCCATGATCTTCCACCGGCGCCTGGTTTGATACCATGGTTGAAGCATAGAACTTGTTGCTGGCGCTGCGCGCGCCGATCACCAGTTCATTGTTGTTGATGGCATTCACCAGGTACAGCCCGTGGCCGCCCGCATGCACAATCATCCTGCCGTCGCGGTAGACAAACGAGCGCCGCTCATCGCCGACGCGGATGCTGCCCACCACGTGGCCGGCATTGTTGACGGCGGTGGCAAAGCTGTCGCCGTAGCCGATCAGCGCGCCCAGGTCGCTCATCTTGCCTTGCTCCCAGGCGAACGCGTGCCAGCGGCGATCCGCCGTCTCCGAGGCACCAACGATCACCCCCTTATCGTTGATGGCGCTGGCGCTGCTGGAGCGGCCACCCAGGGTGCCGATGTCCTGCATGCTGGCGCCGGCCTTGTACAGGAAAGCGTGGCGGTAGCCGTCGGGCAGGGCGGCAGTGCCGACCACGTCGCCGTGGTGATTGATGCCGGCTGCGTAGCTGATCTTGCCACCCAGCGTGCCGAGGTCGCGCGGGGCATGCTCGCCGTCGCTGAGGAAGGCGCGGTAATAGCCGTCGCTGGTATCGGCAAAGCCGGCCACCTGGCCCTTGTCGTTGATGGCGGCACCGTAGCTGCTGTTGCCGCCCAGCGTGCCGAGATCCTGCATGCGCTCGCCATGGCGAACCACGAAAGCGCGCCAGTAGCCGTTGGCGTTTTGCGCCGTGCCGACCACGTCACCTTCATTGTTGATATCGCGGGTGAAGCCGTCGCTGCCGCCCAGCGTGCCGAGTTCGATAGGGCGCTTATCGTACAGGATGGCGCGCTGGCGGCCATTGTCCTGCTCGATAATGCCGGCCATCTGCCCGCGCGCATTGATATCGACCGCGATGCTCTGTTCCGTGCCGCGCGCGCCCAGTGTAAGTTCCGCCATGTGGTGACCTCCGCAGTGTGAATGCAGTGCTCAGTGCAACTCCCGTGCCACGCCGGTTTAAGCCACGAACTGGTCGAAAATGAACGCTAGCGCTGTTCGGTTCCGGACATTAGCGAGTGTTTGAGCTCTACATAGTACCAGCCGCACCGTGGTTTGGCGGCCCCGCTGTCTACGAGTTGTCCTCGGTCCTTCTCCGGCCAGGCAAATTGCGGCGGGGCGGCTGGATCGTCCTGGCGGATATACACGCCGGCGCGCGGCGGGGACTCGCCGCTGCGGGCGGTGATGTCGGTACGCACGCGGAACTGCGGCAAGTCTGGCTGATCCAATAAATGTTGCGCGAGGTGATGGGTGAACCAGCGCTCATCCGGCGGCTGTTGTCGCAGGTGTTCGACCAGGATGCTATCGGTTGGTGCACTGTATTTGCTGACAAAATGTTCGCAGACGTGGTACTCGTCACTCATGCGATACCCGTCATAGCTGTCGGCATGGCAGACTTGCTTGAAGAAGTGATTGAGGCTTCCGGCCCGATAGCGGCCACGGCTGCGGGCGTTTATATCCTCGCGCAGCAACTGGCGCATCTCGGTCAGCGTCTCGCGCATCTTGCGTTCCCATAGCCGGGGATCGTTATGCATGCGCTGTTGCGAGGACATGACTTCCGCGTAGGATGCCGCCAAGGACTGCTCAATTGCCGGCGTGGTGTGGCCCTCGATAACCCGCGAGAGTATGTCGTCCAGCGCCTTCATGTAATCGAGCGAGGCATAGCGGTACAGCATCGCGACCTGGCGCTGGCGCCATGGCGACAAATCAGTGATTGGGTTCATCGTTACTGTCGGATTAACCTGATGCGCGCCCAGACGGCGTCCAGGTGCTGTTTATACGCGTTATTGGCCGGCTGGGCCAACACTGAATCGTATTGCTTCTTACCTTGCAGGGCAGGCTTGCCGCCGGGTTGATACATTTCCAGTTCGCCGCGTATCGCCAGCTTGGTCCCGCCTTCGCGCAAGATTACCTTAACGGTCGAGTAGTCGATACCGCCACCGCAAAACAGGCGATAGGGAATAGTGACTTCGCTGCGGCCGTCGCCATTCAGGTCGGTAACGCTAACCGCGCTCGTGAAGAATTCCGCGGCTGAATCCAGGGTAGGGCAGTCCACCATATCGTGCACGGTCCACTCGGTTTTCCAGCGTCCGTCCTTGCGCCCGTAATACACGGCCTTCAGCTCGTGATATTCCTCGCGTTCGGCCGGCTTAGACGGCGACAGCCCCGACTTCCGGCTCAATACCAGCACGTGCTCGCCACCCTTGTCGATGACACGCTGCGCGCTGACCAAGTCGCCTTTACCACGATCTGCTGGGCTGCGAGATAGGCCGCATCGACAGCGCTCATTTCTTGGGCTCCGCTTTAAGCTCGCGCGCCAGCACCGCCTCCACGGTCAACGATGACTTCGGATAACTGCGCGTAAAGCTGGGCTTGAACAAATATGTTGGGCCGTCAGGGTAGTCCTTATCGTCGGTGACGAGTTTGTTCCAGGTTACCGTGATATCGCCTCTCTCCGCGTAGCCGCGATCCGCCTTCTTGTCAGCGGTAATGAAGTAGACGCCATCCGGTCGGGCGGCGACTACGCCGTCGGCCAGCGTGGTCTCGCCGCCGGACGCGCTATTCCACTCCGTCTCCGGCAAGCCCTTCTTGTTAAACACCGGGGCCTGGTACCAGGTCTCGTCCTTGGCCTCCTTGAAATAGAAGGTATAGCTGCGGCGATAAGCGACAGTATCCTGGTACGTACCTACCACCAGCATCAACTTGCCGCCGAGCGCTGGCCACTGGTGCAAGCCCTGGTGCATGGGCGTGACATCCGCTGCCTGCGCGACGCTGCTTGCGGCAATGATCGGCAACAAAATGCGGGCGATCATTTGTTCACCACGCGCGGCAGTATGCCGCCTTCGCACATTTCGTCTTCCACGCCTTGGCCCTTTGGCACGCTCAGATTGGTGCAAAGCAGTGTTTGCTGGCCGTTCTTGGCGGAGGTGCGCGTGAATCTGTTGTGCAGCGTGGTGGTGGAGTCTTTGCCACGGCCCTGCGGCGCGCCGGACCAGTCCAATTGATAGCCATTCGGTATCACTTGCAGCGAGGGCTTCGGGTTGGCGTCAGGCATGCGTCCATTCTTATCACTGACCGCCGCTCGCCAAATGTTTCGCATCACGCCGGTATCTACATCGTAAAGATAGTAATCGACACCCATGTGATAGCGGGCAGGCGCATATTCCGCCTGTAGACAGACCATGCGCGCCAACGCATGGGCGGCGGACGCCTCGACAATCTGCAGCGAATACTCGGGGCACACCGAAGTTCTGTCGCCGCGCGGGGAGGCAATCGCGAAAGTGTGTCGCACGACTGGCGTGCCGAAGGTTAGCTGCCCTAGCTGCGGATCGAGGCGCATCTCGAAGCCTGCAGATTTCACGACGACGAGTTTGAGCCGCTCCGGCTTGGTGGAATCGGAATTCAGCCGGATCGATGACCAGCGCTGCTGATCGTCAGCGCCGGCACGGATAGCGTCGGTACCGGCCGCTCCTTCACGAGCACGCAGTCGTTGTGGATCTTCGCCGGTGGCAGTGTTGCCGCATGGCTTACTGGGGCATTCGTGTGCAAAGACCGTGGACAGATTAATCAGAAAGGACAAGCAGAGTATGGTTCGCTTCATGATGTCTTGGTTTTATGGTGTCGGCTGCTGGAGCTCATCTAGTCGGGGAGGGGGAGCATCGGCAGAGATAAATCGGGGAATGGGATCAGGGACCATCTGTTGTCGCCGGGCTCACCGGGATTGCCATCAGCGCGCACGAACTGCACATCGCCGAACTTGGTGGGATAAGTGTATTCAGCAGCATCGCGCACATTGAGCACGCTGTTGAGTTGCTCAGCATCGGTGGTTTTCTGCTCCGCTGACACCGCGACGCTGAGGCAGTAAACGAAAATCGCAGTAATCAGCAGATAGCGAAATCGCTTCATGGTTTGGTGTGGTGAGGGCTTGAGCTGTTTCAGGGTTCCGCCAGCACCGGCAACTGCACCAGCGCATGACATACTGCCAGATTGGCTTTTTTAGGATTTTGCAGGTCGGACAGAGGCAGCACGGACACGTACTGTTTGATGGAAGACATGGCCGAAATCCCATACAGCAGGATTTTGTCATTCTGCACGTCGTACACCAGCGCGCCGTCGAAGCCGCGATCATGTGTTTTATCGCGGAATTTGGACATCAGCTTGCCTAATGCTGCACGCTGCTTCTTGTCGGTGGTGGCGGCGATCGCCAGTTCCGGGCTGATGCCCGCTTTACCTGGCTCAGCGTAAACGCTGTTGATGTTGAGCTGGGTATCCTCGCAATCGGCATCGGTGGTACCAGGGTTGTAGCGTTTAAAAAAAGCATCCAGCGCAGGCTTTTGCGCGGCAGCTTTGGCCGTGCCGACCATCACCAGCTGTAAGCCATCTGGTGAGCCCGCGATGGCCATCGAGGACAAGCTGGCCAGCATGGAGACCGCGAATAATGTGCTATACATCTTCATCTGCGACTGCTTTCATTTGCAGGCGTTGCTGCAATCCCTTCACACATTCAAGCGACCCGAAATGGTACAGCAGGCTGACCTGTTCTTTTGGCGTTGTGGATAGTTGAAACGGTGCGTTCTGCATATTCATTTCATCGTCGCCGGCGCGGTCGGCGCCACTCTGCGCCGTCAGCAGCCCTTCGCTGTGTCGCTGGTAATTGCCACTTAGTAATGACCCGGCCTCGGGAGCAAACCAGTGGGCATCAATGTCAGTGCGACTTAATGCCATACTTCACGCGGCTGGCCGTTGATTTTTAAGTGACTCTTTTGTAATTACTGATCGGTGTCCCATTGCCAGATAGTTGCCCCATAAGTACCCCCAATATCGGGGAGCCTTTCACCTTTGGCGAAATAGCGTCGGGAGTCTGGTTTGGCCGGCGTAAAGTAGTATCCAGCCTCCTCACACAGCGAACCGCTTTCGAGGCGCACGCGGTTGATAGCGACACTTGCCTGCTCGATGTCCTCATAATCTTCAAATTCGCCGTTTATCATCTCGACGTATTGCCATTTTGCTTCAAGCTTCGTAAACGCGGTGCGGGCGACCAGCTCAGTCGCCAAGCCCGGAGTGTCCGACTCAGCGTAAAAGGCATCTTCTTTCAGTAACGGATCGCCTTTTTTGCGTTGAACGAAGGACAGCATCTTAGCTTCGTTTAGCCAAAGATCTGTACGGCCAAGGCTTGCAATTGCATCCAGCCCCAACGAGTTAAAAGTACGGCCTAACAGTAGGCGTCCCTGTGTACTCCCGCGCCAAGCGAACTGTAAGCTTGCATTTTGATCGTCCGTCGCGACATACACTCCGGTTCTTTGAGGTGTTTTGTTGGAGTCGACCTCGATGTCAGAGCGGACTCTGAATTTAGGTAGCCTCAAAAATTCGCTCTTGGTCTGCTGCCATGCAAGAGTGAGGTTGAAGTCGTACCATCTGCTGGAAGAAGAGTATTTGTCCAAGGTGTTATCGATATTTTTGGAGTAGAAATATATCTCTTCTATTTTTTTGCGAAACGCGTCTTGCTCATCCGGAGAAGCCCAGTCCATAGAGTATTCGTCGATCCCCCGCTGGAATTGGCTCATGCCTGTAATGTTGAATTTTTCAATTGCCCGCTCAGCGATTTGCCTTGCAGTCGTCAACTGAAAATCTTTGAGGAACGGCCAAGCGTTGTTCGCCCAATTTTCGGACGTTTCACGGTGCCCCCAACGCTGACTGATCAGATGCTGGTCTCTATCTTGAGCTTGGGACAAATCCAAAATTCGCTCTACAAAAAACACAGTGTCATTCAAGGCATTCTGCATCCGCTTAAGATAGTCCAGCGAGGCAAAATGGTAAAGTAATGCGGCTTGTTTTTTTTGCCATTGTGTCAGTTCGATAGGAGAGTTCATGGTTCTTTACTTAGCCAATGTTGTTGTTTGTCCGGGGAAGCTGGGCAAGCCGATTTTGTTCGGAAAACCCTTGCCGCCAAAATCTGTGTATCCCCAACCAGTCTCAAACGGTCCGCTGATGTTGGGGTGATTGGTTTTGATACGAAGAGATGTGTAAGCCCGCTTCTGTTGTTCAGTTAGCTTGCTATAGTCACCATAGTCGATCCCTCGATCCATCCAACTTGATTTTCCCGGTGATATTTTAAAATAGCGCATGTCATCAGCCATACCGCTCGCGCGATCGACCTTAAAGATCACTTGCTCCCATCCGCCCTCTAGGCTCATGCCGGGAAGTGCGTCTTTGACCTGGCTGGAAGCTGGACCTCTCCACACTTTAAGCGTTTCTCCCGCCTTAACGTCATATATCACGAACTGACCATTGACGTTCCAGTCCGGCCAAACCGCAAGATGTTTACGCCAAGCCGCTTTCGGATCGGCTGCGCTTTGCAATTCTTTGAACACTTTTTCGGAAACCCAGCAATCTCCCATCGCGCCGCTGGTAGGAGCGATGATACGGTATAGCCGTGCCGGACCTTTTATCTCATCAGGAACAAATTTATGAAACGACTTGATGTTTTGTTCTGACAATGTAGGCCAGCCTTGGCGAACGTGCATGCTAAGCATGGTTTTGTAAGCATCTGGGTCTGCCTCATCAAACATCCTGTCGCCCAAAGTGATCCAGGTGGGCCTGGTTTTCTGATTTCGCATCAATGCAACAGCGGATGACTCCGGGAGTGCACCGCGAAAGTGGACATTTGCAGTGTCGAGAATTCCGTATTTCTCACGCAATGCCTCATTTTCGAGGCGTCTGACGATAGCATCGAAAATCTCATCAACTTTATGGACTGCACTGTCCATGCCGTTTTTGGCCATTCTACGTATATTCTTAACTTGTTCTATCGCATCCTCAGCCTTGCCAGAAATGACAGGAACATATTTGACCTTGTCCGCCATCGATTGCAGACTTTGGATTGCTTTGTCAAAAGCAGCCAAAAGGGCAGTGGTATTGACTTTTGCTTGCACAGCTTTGATCTGTTTCGCCAGCCAATCGAAAACCTCGTCGATTTTATGTGCGTGCAAGTATTTTTGGAATTCGCGACGGCGTAGCAGGGTGATTACCCAAGTCATGGCTGCATCGACAGCTTTAATGACGTGATCTCCTCCAGCGCGTCGGACAAAAGCAAAGAACACTTTCAATACGCCTTTTACCAGTGATCCCAATACTGGGAAAAGCCCAATCAAGGTGAGAACGAGAGCGACCCATGCCCAGGTGTCCCCGGGCTCTTTATAGAGTTTTTTGCAGTTCGCAATAAGGTCGCGGACATCGCAGATCTGATCTACAAGTGGGATCATTGAGATCGCTGCGTCCAGCACAATTTGTCCGGTAGACCGATCATCGTTGAAGTCGCCTTGTACAGCTTCCCAAAACCATTCCCAAGGATTTGTAGAAGGATCTTCTGCTGTTTTCTGATCGTTAGTCACCCACGCCAAAGCATCGCGCATTTGCGTGGCATTGATTTCTGCCATTTAGTTCGTCCTCGGACTTTGCACTATGACTAAAGCATTTAGGGAACTCATGCTTTCTCCAGACTTTCTAATGATTCATGCGGCTTTTCTTGAAGGGGCGCGCGTGGCTTATAGATGACTTTTGTTACTCGTTTATTTTGCACGTTCTCGTGGCGCGCCTTGCCGCTGCCATCCAATTTACCGTTAAGCACGGTCCCTTTTTCAAAGTAAATTTCGTACTCTGCTTCAGCAATACCTTCACCTGTCTCTGGTTCTAGATAGTTAAGCGCAATCCAGTGTTGATTTTCCGGAGTCAGTTCACCGGGAAGGTTGAGGAGAGAAGCTGAACTGCGGCCAGCACCGCCAAAAGTATGCTGCCCACCCTTGACCGTGAAATTGCCGGGGCAGGCGAAGGTGATGTCGCCGCCGTCCAGCGTGATCGAGGATTGGCCGGCTTGTAGCACAATTTTCTGGTTGGCCTTGATCTCGATGCTGTCGTTGACCGAGATGACCTTGATGTCTTTGTCGGCCAGGATCTCCAGCTGGTCGGTATGCGCTTGCAGCGATACCGGGCCGTTGGCGGCGATGGCCTGGATGCCGCCGTTCTGGCTGAAGTAGCCGGCCGTGTTGGCCGCCACCGAGGACAGGGTATGCGCCGCCGTCATGTGCAGATCAGCCTGCGAGGTCCAGTGCAGCTGTTCGCCGGCGAACAGCACGGTCGATGCCGGCGTGGCCCAGTTGATGCTGGATGGTGCGTCCATCAACACCAGCGGCTCGGCGAATTTCTCCACTGGCTGCGCGGCGTCCAGCGCGCGCGCGCCGCTTTGCGCCTTGCTGGCTTCCTGACCGTTGACCGCGCCGTCATGCTTGCCTTTGTCCTTGGGATCGATGCGCGACAGCAGTTCCTGCTGCGCCTTGGCCGCGGCCGCGCTGGTCAGCGCCTGCTGCTTGGTGGCGACGTCGCCCAGCGCCTTGCCCAGTTCCTGCGCCGCTTTCAGCGTGCCGACCGCTTCGGCCGCATCCATCTGCGTGGACGCCACGCCGCTGCCTTGCGCGCCGCGCCCGCTGGTGGTCAGCAGCACGCCTTCGGCGCCGCGCACCACGGCCCAGGCGTCGGTGCGCAGCTCAAAGCCGGCGCCGCGATAGGCCCCGCGCTGCGACGAGGAGGGCGCCTGATGAATCAGATAGCCGAGATTGAGCTGGCTGGCCGCGCTGCTGGTGGCCAGCCGCGTGCGCACCTGGCCCGGCGTGTCGTCCAGCTGCCACTGGTTGTAGCCGCCGCCGTCGAAGTTGTGGCTGTGGATGCCGGACAAGGTGCCAGCATGGTTGGCGCCCGATTCCACGCCGGCCGCGTACGGCGGCTGATCGGCGCCCGTGTACAGCTGTGCCACCACCAGCGGCCGGTCCATATCGTTGTCGATGAAATCGACCAGCACCTCGGTGCCGATGCGCGGTGTGAATTGCGAACCCCAGTTAGGACCGGCCAGCGCCTCGGCCACGCGCACCCAGGTGCCGCTGCTGTCGTCGCCGGGCGCGCTGCCCTTGGCGTCGGTGTCATGCGCGACGCCGCCGGGATTGGCGCCCTGGCCGCGCTGCCACGCGAACTGGATGCGCACCTGATGGTCGCGCGTGGTGGTCGCCACCGCACCGCCGGCGCCGACCACGATGGCGGTCTGCGGTCCCAGCGCGGTTGCTGCCTGCGGCGCGGCAATCGCGCGCGGCACGATGGCCACGGCCTCGCGTACGCAGCCAAAGCTGTTGCGATAGGTGCCGGCCTCGACCAGATCGCCGATTTTTTGCACTTGCGACGGCACGTTGTTGCGCGCTTCGTGCCGCACCCACAGCACAGTGAAGCGATTGTCCTCGGCGTAGCGCTCGTGCTGGCTCAGCGCGAAGGCGTGGCCGGCCGCCAGCTGGCGTACCGCGCCTTCGCCCTCGAACACCTTATTGTCCAGTTCCAGCGCCTGCAGCATCAGCTGGCTGATTTGTTCGGGCTGGCCGCTGGCGCTGGCGATCCGCTCGCCGCCGCCGTCGTAGACGGCCAGCGCCGGCAGTTCACCCGCATCCAGCGAGGACAGCTGCTCGGCGCCGGGCGCCAGCAACTGCGCCGGGTCCCAGCTGCTGATGCTGACCGCGTTGGCCTGCACCTGCCGGCGCGCGGCAAACTGGTCGATGGCGTCGGCGCTGTCGGTGGCGCGCACGCCGTGGAAACGGATCTCGGCGCCGCCCGGCATCTCGGGCGCCTTGGCCTTGCTGTCAAAGATCATCAGCTTGTGCCTGGCCTGGCCGTCGGTGGATTCCTGATCCGGCTGGTCGTGCTCAAAGCGCCAGCTCAGGCCTTCCGATGCCAGCAGGCGCTGCAAAAATTCCAGATCGCTTTCGCGGTATTGGGTACAAATGGCGCGCGGCGCCAACGTTTGCGTGACGTCGAACTCAAAGCGCAACTGCGGGTAATCAGCCAGCAGCTCGGTCACGATGTCCTGCGCGTTTTTGTCCTGAAAGATGTAGCTGTCGCGCCGCAGCCGCAACAGCGCCAGTGCCGGTTCCAGCAGCAGGCGGTAGCGCGCTGTGCCGCCATCGGCGCCCAGCCAGGCCGCCTCGGTGCAGATGCCGTGCCAGGCGCGGCGGCTGCCGTCGGCTTGCAGCAGGGTGACGGTCAGTTCTTCGCCGATGAACTGGTCCAGCGCCAGATCGGTGGAGGTGCTGAGCGCATCGATCTCAAACGCATACAGTTCGTTGACGCCTTCGCGCCCCGAAAAACGCTCGGGCACCAGCGCTTGCGGCAGCGACGAGTCCTGCGCGCTGGCCAAGGTGAGCAGGCGCGCGTGCTGGCTCAAACCGGTGCCGAACAGCCCCAGTGCCGAGGGGATCAGCGAGGCGATCTCCATTACGGCAGGGTGATGACCAGGTTGGCCTGGCGCGGCGCCAGCTTGATGACATCGTTGTAAGCCGCCACCTGCTGCTCGGTGCCACGGTCCAGCGAGGTACGCAGGCCGATGTAGCCGAGCACACACACCAGCCCGAACACGGAGCACAGCACCCACAGCGGCAAATCGCTGCGCAGCTTGTGCACCACCTGGTCCGGCCGCTCGGCGTGCGGCGCAAAGCCGCCGCGCTTGCCTTTCATGTGGGCGATTTCATCGCCCAGGCGCGCGGTCAGGTAGTTGAGTTTTTCCGAGCCTTCGAGGATGTAGCGGCCCTGGAAGCCCAGCAGCAGGCACATGTGGAACACTTCCAGCGCCTGCAGGTGCGCGCTGCCGCGCGCGCGCAGCGCTTCCAGCCGGTGGAAGAAGTTCTCGCCGGCCAGCTGCTCGCCGAACAGCGCCAGTTGCAGCGGGCGGCGTTCCCAGGTGTCGCGGATGGCAAACGGCGAGCGCAGGATGATTTCGTCCACCGCTGCGCAGAACGCGTACTTGGCGGCGTCGATATCGTCCGGCGAGGCGCCGTGCTTGCGGGCGGCGCGGCCGAAATCGTCGAGGAATTGCGTCATCTTGTGCGCGAACTCGGCGTTTTCCTGCGGGCCGCTGCCGTTCTTCAGCATGAACAGGGCGTAGAAGCCGTCGTACATCAGATCCAGCAGGGTTTGCGGCGCGTGGCTGGCGGCCGCCGCCGGGGCGGCGCCCATCAGGGAAGGGGCGGTAACAGTATTCATGATGCGACACCTCAGGATGTGACGGCGACCAGCTCCAGTTGCAGGTCGTGTATGCCGCCGGGTACGTAGATGGAGATCGATTGCGCTTGCAGCATGCGCTCATACATCTGGCCCTTGGCCTCGATCGAGAAGTACAGCGCGTCGGGCCGCACCGGCACCGCAGCCGGCACTTGCGGCGCGTGCTGCAGGCGCACGCCCGGCATCGCCGACAGCACGAACTTGTCGACGTCGTCCGGTGCGCCGACCTTGAAGCGCAGCGGCACCACGTCCACCAGCTCGCTGGCCGGCATGGCTGCCGAGACCGCGATATAGAAGGTGGTCTTGTCGTCGATCTTGCCCGAGTCCAGCATGCCGTGGTGGTAGGACGGCTTGACCTCGCGCAGCGCGATGGCGAAGTAGCGCGACGAGATCACGGTGTCCAGCAGCTCGCGGATGATCTGGTGCAGGGTGGCGAAGCCGGGGCCGGGATCGCTGTGCGAGTAGGGCGGCAGGTCGGCCAGGGTCCAGCTCTTGGAGAAGGTCATCAGCGCCCCGGCCAGGCCCAGCAGTTGCTCGTACAGGCGTTCCGGGTGCAGCGCCGGGTGCTGGAAGTAGTGCGTCAGCGAGGCGAAGGCGGAACTGGCCGTGTGCAGCAGCCAGAACGAAGACATATCGCCCGAGCGGAATTCGATTACGTGCTTGCTCGGCTCGCGGTGGTGGCCGTACAGCGCGCTGACCTTGGCCTGCAGCGCGTCAAGCAGGCGGCGCAGTTGCAGGAACAGCAGCGGCGCGCTGCGCACGGACAGGCTGGGCGGCACGAAAGAAGCGTCCAGCTCAAAGCCGCCGGTGGCCGCGCGGCGCAGGCGCAGCAGCGGGAAGTGGGTGTAGGAATCGCGCGGTTCGAATTCCGCCACCAGCCGCAGGGTCTTTTTCAGGTAGCTGAGCTGGGCCGGCGCCGCGTGGGTGTACAGATCCGGCGTGTCCTGATTGTGCTGCAGGTAGCGCACCGCGCTGCTACTGCTGCTATTGGCCGCGTCGCCGAAGTTGCCGCCAAACGGCTTGAACGCCGGCAGCGCCGCGTAGTAGGTGACGGTTTGCTGCGATTGCGGCAGCTGGGCCAGGTCGACCGCATCCGGCAGGTCGTCCGCGCCGGGCGCATCGTAAAACTCGCCGTCCTGGAAGCGCAGCGACAGTTCCAGCACGCGCAGGCTGTGGTTGGCCAAGGCGTCACGGTCGACCTGCAACTGGTTCACACCCCAGGCATAAGGGTGCAGCGCCAGCACGCTCTGGTGCAGGCGCTGCTCGTGGTAGCGATCCTGCTGTTGGAAGTGTTGTGGACGCAGGAACAGGCCCTCGCCCCAAAGAATTTTGCTGCTCATTTCTTATGCCTTTTTTGAAAGTATCAGAACAATAACATTTCTTTTTTTAAAGGTCGCGCACGGTTGAGTTCAATTGAACGCGGTCAATAATAAATTTCTGATAACGTGGCGCCCAGTTGCAGAAATTGTTTTTTAAGTATTCTTTTTTGATATCGAAATTGAGGTAAGCATGACAACCGTACTGTCCTTTGCTCGGGCCGCGCAACTGGCTGGAGCCATCGTATCGGTGGTGGCGCTGAGCGCCTGTACCACCGCCCCCGTGGCGCCACCGGTGGCCGCCAAGCCCAGTCTCCAATCCATGCTGGCGCAGGCCGGCACCGCGTCCAGCGGCGGCCAGAAGGAACAAGCCGTCAAGCTGTGGCAGCAGGCGGCGCAAGCCTATCCGTCCGACAAGTCGCCATGGCTCAGCATCGCCCAGGCCCGCTACGAGGCCGGCCAGTACGGCGAAGCCATCGTCAACGCCCAGGAAGTGCTGGTGCGCGACCCGAACGACACCTTGGCCAACAGCATCATCGCCATCAGCGGCCTGCGCCTGTCGACCCGCTCGCTGTCCGACCTGAGCCGCCAGAACAACTTGTCCGGCTCGATCCGTACCGAGTCGCAGGATTTGGCCAAGCTGTTGCGCGAGAGCCTGGGCGAAGCCGTGCTGGTGCCGCCGGCGCCAGCGCCGGTGCAGCAGGCCGCCACGCCGGCGCGCGGCAAGGCCGGCGCCAAGAAGGCCGCCAAGGCCAAGCAAGAAGAATCCAGCGCCGACCCGTTCGGCGCCCTGAAATAACCGGAGAGAGGATAGCCATGTCCAAAAGCACTAGCGTGCAGAAAAAACTGCAAAAAATTCGCCCGCCACGGGTGCAGATGACTTACGACGTCGAAATCGGCGACGCCATCGAGAACAAGGAATTGCCGTTCGTGATGGGCGTGGTGGGTGACTTCGGCGGCAACTCGGAAGTCGAGCAGAAGCGCCTCAAGGAGCGCAAGTTCGTCAACATCGACCGCGATAACTTCGACGAGGTGCTGAACGGCGTGGAACCGCGCGCCAACTTCCGCGTCAAGAATGAACTGGGCGAAGGCGGCGGCGAGTTCGCGGTCGACCTGAAGTTCAAGTCCATGGCCGACTTCCGCCCGGAAGCGGTGGTGCAGCAGGTGGAGCCGCTGCGCAAGCTGCTGGAGGCGCGCACCAAGCTGGCCGACCTGCGCAACAAGCTGGCCGGCAACGACAAGCTGGAAGACATTCTCAACGACGTGCTGCACAGCACCGAGAAGCTGGCCGTGCTGGGCCAGCAAACCGCCGACAAGAAGGAGGACTGATCATGTCCGCACAACTGACTCCCGGTGGCGCACCTGCTGCCACTGAAGTGGCCCTGCTGGATCAGATCGTCGAACAAAGCAAGGTCGCCAAGTCGAGCACCGAGCATGCCCGCGCCAAGGATCTGATCACCGAGCTGGTGAGCCAGGTGATGGAAGGCACGGTGGTGGTATCCGACAATCTGGCTGCCACCATCGACGCCCGCGTGGCGGAACTCGATCGCCTGATCTCGGCCCAGTTGTCGGCCGTGCTGCACGCGCCGGAATTCCAGAAGCTGGAAAGCAGCTGGACGGGCCTGCACTACCTGGTCAAGCACAGCGCCACCGGCCAGAACCTGAAGATCAAGATGCTCAACGCCACCAAGAAGGAATTGGTGAAGGACTTCCAGTCGGCGCTGGAATTCGACCAGAGCACCATGTTCCGCAAGGTCTACGAAGAAGAATTCGGCACCTTCGGCGGTGCGCCGTTCGGCGCCCTGATTGGCGACTTCGAAATCACCCGCCAGCCTGAAGACATGTACTTCATCGAGCAGATGTCGCACGTGGCAGCTGCCGCGCATGCGCCGTTCATCTCGGCCGCCTCGCCGGAGCTGTTCGGGCTGGAAAGCTACAGTGAACTGGGCAAGCCGCGCGACCTGTCGAAAGTGTTCGACACGGTGGAATACGCCAAGTGGAAGTCGTTCCGCGAGTCCGAGGATGCGCGCTATGTCGGCCTGACCCTGCCGCGCTTCCTCGGCCGTCTGCCGTTCAACCCGGCCGATGGCGCCACCGTCGAAGGCTTCAACTTCGTGGAAGACGTCGACGGCACCGACCACCAGAAATACCTGTGGTGTAACGCCGCCTACGCCTTCGGCACCAAGCTGACTGCGGCCTTCGAGGACTACGGCTGGTGCGCGGCGATCCGCGGCGTCGAGGGCGGCGGCCTGGTGGAAGACCTGCCGACCCACACCTTCAAGACCGACGAGGGCGAAGTGGCGCTCAAGTGCCCGACCGAGATCGCCATCACCGACCGCCGCGAGAAAGAACTGAGCGACCTCGGTTTCATCTCGCTGGTTCACTGCAAGAACACCGACTACGCCGCCTTCTTCGGCGCGCAGTCGGCGCAGAAGGCCAAGAAATATGCCAACGACGCCGCCAACGCCAACGCCGTGCTGTCGGCCCAGTTGCAGTACATCTTCGCGGTGTCGCGCATCGCTCACTACATGAAGGCCATGATGCGCGACAAGATCGGCAGCTTTGCCGCCGCTTCCAACGTGGAAGATTTCCTGAACCGCTGGCTGACCCAGTACGTGCTGCTGGACGACAACGCCAGCCAGGAGCAGAAGGCGCAGTTCCCGCTGCGCGAGGCGTCGGTGCAGGTGTCGGAAGTGCCGGGTCGTCCCGGTGTGTACCGCGCGGTGTCCTTCCTGCGTCCGCACTTCCAGCTCGACGAACTGTCCGTTTCCCTCCGATTGGTCGCGGAGCTCCCAGCATCGACCAAAACCTGAGTTTTATTTTTAATCACTGAAAGGAATACCAATGGCAATCGACGTCTACCTGCAAATCGACGGCATTAAAGGCGAGTCGGCAGACACCACCCACAAAGACTGGATCGAAGTGAAATCGGTCAATTGGGAAGTGCTGCAACCGAAATCGGCCACCGCGTCGACCGGCGGCGGTCACACCGCTGAACGCACCGAGCACAAAGATATCGTGGTGAGCAAGCTGGCCGACCTGGCCACGCCGCTGCTGCTGCAAAACTGCTCGTCGGGCAAAACCCTGCCTAAGGCCAAGCTGGAATTCCTGCGCGCCGACGGCCAGGGCGACCGCGTCAAGTACTTCGAAATCGAACTGGAAAACGTGCTGATCTCCAGCGTGGCGCCAGCGGTTGAACCAGGCAACATCCTGACCGAAGACGTGTCCCTGAAATACTCCAAGGTCAAGTGGAAGTACACCCAGCAAAAAGTGGGCGGCGGTTCGGGCGGCAATACCTCCGGCGGCTGGGATCTGTCGGCTAACAAGACGGCTTAACTTGCAATGAAGGGATTTACTCCGGGCTTGTTCGACCGCCTGATGGACGGGTCACCCAACGGCAGCAACGGCAATAGCGGCGCGGTGTTGCGCCTGTCCATCGAGGACTTGAAGGATTCGGTGGCGCGCGACCTCGAAGCGTTGCTCAATACGCGGGCCGTGATCCCGGAGGATCTCCTGAAACGCTTCCCGGAATGCGGCCGGTCGATCGCGACCTATGGCCTGAATGACTTTGCCGGCCTGTCGCTGTCGAGCACAGACGATCGTGCTTTCATCTGCCGCAGTCTGGAAAAGGCTATCGCCCGCCACGAGCCGCGCCTGCGCAACGTGCAGGCGTCGCTGGAGCTGCAGCGGGACGCCGTCAACCGTTTGAATTTCGCGATTACGGCGCTGCTGGTGGTTAACAGCGCCCATGAACCTGTCAATTTTGACGCAGTCCTGCAGCCCTCAAGCCTGCATTACACCATCAGCAAGGCGCGCCGCCTGACCCCGGCGCCGCTGGGAGTTTGAGAAATTGGAACAACTACTGCCGTATTACGAGCGTGAACTGGGATTCCTGCGCCGCTATTCGCGCGAGTTCTCGGAACGCTACCCTAAAATCGCCGGCCGCTTGCTGATCGGCGGCGAGGTGTGCGAAGACCCGCACATCGAACGCATGATCGAGTCCTTCGCGCTGCTCAATTCACGCATCGCCAAGAGGCTCGACGACGATTACCCGGAATTTACCGAGGCGCTGTTTGAAGTGCTGTACCCGCACTACCTGCGGCCTTTTCCATCGTGCTCGATTGCGCGCATGGACTTCAGCGGCGCCGCCGCGCAGCTGACCACCGCCAGCGAAATCGCGCGCGGCACGCAACTGGCCACGCGTCCGGTACGCGGCGCCACCTGCACCTTTCGCACCGCCTACCCGGTGACGGTGGCGCCGCTGGCGCTGGACGGCGCCAGCTTCGCGCCCATCATTGCCGCACCGGAAGCGGTGCGCCCGCCGCCGCAAGCCACGTCCAGCATCAGCCTGACCTTGTCCTGCACGGCGGAACAGATAGCGCTGGCGCAGCTTGGCCTGGGCAAGCTGCGCGTGTTCATTGACGGCGAACCGTCGTTCTGCGCCGCGCTGCGCGATGCGCTGTTCACGCGCGCGCTGGCGGCCTACGTCGAAGCGGACGGCAATGGCCGCTGGATCCAGCTGCACAAGATACCGGTATCGCCGGTGGGCTTTGGCGAGGATGAAGCGCTGATCGATTTTTCTGCGCGCTCGCACACCGCCTACCGCCTGCTGACCGAGTATTTCTGCTTCCCTGAAAAATTCAACTTCTTCGACCTCGACCTGCAGGCCATAGGCGCTGCGCTGCCGGTGGGCTGCAAGTCGGTCACGCTGCACCTGGCGCTGTCCGGCATGCGCACCGATTCCGACCTGGCGCGCATGCTGGCCACGCTCAGCACCAATAACGTGCTGCTGGGCTGCACGCCGGTGGTCAACCTGTTCCGCCAGCGCGGCGAACCGATACGGCTGACGCACGCCGCCGCCAGCTACCCGGTGCTGGCCGATGCGCGGCGGGCGTTTGCCTACGCAGTGCAGGCGATCGAGTCGGTCAAGCTGGTGCGGCAGACGCCGCAGGGCGAATCGGTGCAGGAGTTCCGCCCTTTCTACTCGCTGCGCCACGGCCAGACGCCGGAAAAGCATGGCCACTACTGGGTGGCGCGGCGCGACGAGGACATCGCCGAGAAAAGTCCCGGCTATGAAACGCAGATTTCCATCGTCGATATCGACTTCGACCCGGCCGAGGTAGAAACCGACACCCTGAGCCTGGAGCTGAGCTGCACCAACCGCGACCTGCCGGCATCGCTGAGCTACGGCATGCGCGGCGGCGACCTGTTCCTGGAAGGCGGATCGAGCGTGCGCGCCATCAGCTTCCTGCGCAAGCCGACGCCGTCGTACCGGTTTGCGCGCGGACGCGGGGCGCACTGGCGCCTGATTTCACACCTGTCGCTGAACCACCTGTCGCTGACCGGCGGCGGCGTTGATGCCTTCCGCGAGATGCTCACGCTGTACGACCTGCCGCGTTCACCGGCGTCGCAGCGGCAGATCGGCGGCATTGTCGCCGTGTCGCACAAGGCTGCTAATACCTGGCTGCCGGGGAATCCCTTTGCCTGCCTGGTGCGCGGCGTCGAGGTGACGCTGACGGTGGAGGAAGAAGCCTTTGTCGGCAGCGGCATCCACGCGTTTGCGCAGATCGTCGAGCGCTTCCTCGGCCTGTACGTGCATGCCAACAGCTTCACGCAGCTGGTCATCAAGTCGCATAAAAACGGGGAGGAACTGCTGCGATGCTTGCCACGAAGCGGCGATTTGAGCCTGCTGTAATCGAGCGCCTGTTCGCCCAGCCGCACAAGTTCGAATACTTCCAGGCCGTGCGCATGCTGGAGCTGTGGCTCAAGCGGCATGGCGTGCCGGGCGAGGGCGCGGTAGCCAACTTCCTGCGCTTCCAGAATTCGACCTCGCTTAGCTTCCCGGCCAGCCAGCTGGAAACGCTGCAGCCGGAGCCGCGCGGCATGGCGACCGACGTGCGCAGCCTCGGCGAGGCGCTGACGACGGCGCAGCTACGCTACATCCGCATCACGCCGGCCTTCATGGGTTTTCTGGGCAGCAGCGGCACGCTGCCGGCGCATTACACCGAACGTATTGCCGCCCACACGCTGTACCAGAAAGACGAGGGGCCGCGCGCCTTCCTCGATACCTTTTCCAACCGCGCGCTGGCGCTGTTCTACGAAGCGTGGCGCAAGTACCGGCTGGAGTTGAAGTACCAGCTGCACGGCCGCGATGAATTCCTGCCGCTGCTGCTATCGCTGGCCGGCATGCACAACCCGTCGCTGCGGCGGCGCCTGTCGGACGGCGGCGATGGCGTGCTTGATGAATCGGTGGCGTACTTTGCCACCGCCATGGGACAGCGGCCGGCATCGGCGGTGCAGATCGCGCGCGTGCTATCGGAATATTTCTGCCAGCCGGTGCGCGCCGAGCAGTTTATCGGCGCCTGGTACGACGTGCCGGATGGCCAGCAGACCATGCTGGGCATGGCCAACGCGGTGCTGGGCGGCGGCGCCATGGCCGGCGCGCGCGTCTGGCAGCGCGACTTGCGTATGCGGCTGGTGATAGGACCGCTGGATCGGGAAGGCTACGAATCCTTCCTGCCCGGCGGCAAGGCGGCGCGCGCGCTGGAGAGCATGTTGACCATGTTCACCGGCGTGTCGCTGGAATATGAGGTGCAGCTGGTGCTGCGCGCCGAAGACGTGCAAGGCGCGCGGCTGGATCAAGACTGCTGCGGCGGGCGCCTGGGCTGGGACAGTTTCCTGGTCACCGAGGCGCAGCGGCAGGATCGCAGCGACGTCCGCTATGAGATACACACATCATAAAAAGGATAACAACATGAGCATCAATCTGAAAACGCTGATCGGCAAATTGAACGACACCAGCCGCGCCGCCGCCACGCGCGCCGCCAGCCTGTGTGTGTCGCTGGGCCAGTACGAGGTCGATCTCGAACACCTGTTCCTGGCGCTGCTGGAGCAACCCAAGAGCGACGTGGCGCTGATCGCGCGCCAGTGCGATATCAGCATCACCCAGCTGGAGGCCGACCTGCGCGCCGAAGTAGGGCGCTTCAAGAACGGCAATACGCGCACGCCGGTGTTCTCGGCGCGCTTGCCCAAGCTGTTTGAAAACGCCTGGCTGATAGCTTCGCTGGATTTGCAGGACGACGCCCAGGCGCAGATCCGCAGCGGCCACCTGCTGCAAGCGCTGCTGACCGATACCGAGTTGTCGCAGCTGGCGGCGCGCAGCTCCAAGCTGTTTGCCCGTTTCGATCTTGAGCAGATCAAGCATAACTTGGAGAAAATCACCGCCGGCTCGGATGAGACGCCGGTGGCGCGTGCCGCCGCGCTCGAGCAAGGCGTTGATCCTGTCGGCGAACTGCAAGCGCGCGCCGCCAGCAAGACACCTGCGCTGGATCAGTTCACCACCAACCTGACCCAGCGCGCGCGCGACGGCAAGGTCGATCCGGTGATTGGGCGCGACCTGGAAATCCGCCAGGCCATCGATATCCTGATGCGCCGCCGCCAGAATAATCCCATCCTGACCGGCGAGGCCGGCGTCGGCAAGACCGCCGTGGTGGAAGGGCTGGCGCTGCGCATTGCGCAGAACGACGTGCCGGATGTGCTGAAAGGCGTGGAGATCCACACGCTGGATATGGGGCTGTTACAGGCCGGCGCCAGCGTCAAGGGCGAGTTTGAGAACCGCCTGAAAAACGTCATCGACGAAGTGAAGAAAAGCCCGCACGCGATTATTCTGTTCATCGACGAGGCGCACACCATGATCGGCGCCGGCGGCCAGGCCGGCCAGAACGACGCGGCCAACCTGCTCAAGCCGGCCTTGGCACGCGGTGAATTGCGCACCATTGCCGCCACCACGTGGGGCGAGTACAAAAAGTATTTTGAGAAAGACGCTGCCCTGGCGCGCCGCTTCCAGGTGGTGAAAGTGGAGGAGCCGAGCGAGGAACTGGCATGCGCCATGTTGCGCGGCATGGCGCCGCTGATGGAACAGCACTTCGGCGTGCGCGTGTACGACGAGGCCATCACCGAAGCGGTGCGGCTGTCGCATCGCTACATTATGGGCCGCCAATTGCCGGACAAGGCGATCAGCGTGCTGGATACCGCCTGCGCCAAGGTGGCGCTGGGGCAGAACGCGACGCCGGCCCGCATTGAGTCGCTGGCACGCCAGATCGAACGCATCGACGCCGAGGCGGCTGCCTTGGAGCGGGAACAATCCGAAGGCGGCGCCGCACCGGCAGTGCGCTTGCAGGAATTGCGCGAGTCGCGCGCGGCGGCGGATGAGCAGCTCAAGGCGCTGTCCGAGCGTTGGGAGCGCGAGAAAGCGCTGACGGCCGACATCATCGCCGCCCGCGCCGCAGCAGGCGAGGCTACGCAGGCCCGCGATATCCAGGCCATGGTCGCCGAGCTGCGCGAGCTGCAAGGCGAAACGCCCATGGTGCCGGTGCAGGTGGACGGCCACGTGGTGGCGGAAATTGTCGCCGGCTGGACCGGCATCCCGCTCGGAAAAATGGTCAAGGACGAGATCAAGACCGTGCTGCGCCTGGCGGAAAGCCTTGAACAGCGCGTGCTTGGCCAACCGCACGCTATCGAAGCGGTGGCCCAGCGCGTGCGTACTTCGCGTGCCAACCTGGATGACCCCAACAAGCCGAAAGGCGTGTTCCTGTTCGTCGGGCCGTCCGGTATCGGCAAGACCGAAACCGCCTTGGCGCTGGCCGATACGCTGTATGGCGGCGAGCGCAAACTCATCACCATCAACATGAGCGAGTACCAGGAAGCCCACAGCGTCTCCGGCCTGAAAGGCTCGCCGCCCGGCTACGTGGGCTACGGCGAGGGCGGCGTGCTGACCGAGGCCGTGCGCCGCAATCCGTACAGCGTGGTGCTGCTAGATGAAGTGGAAAAGGCGCACCCGGACGTAATGGAACTGTTCTTCCAGGTGTTCGACAAGGGCGTAATGGATGATGCAGAAGGGCGCGAGATCGACTTCAAGAACACCATCATCATCCTGACCTCCAACGTCGCCTCGGGCACGATGATGCAGGCTTGCTTGAATAAAGAAGTACTACCCTCGGTGGAGGAACTGGAACAGCTGATCCGCCCAGCGCTGATGAAGCAATTCAAGCCGGCCTTCCTGGGACGCTTGAAAGTAATTCCGTTCTATCCGATTCCTGACGATGTGCTGGTGCAGATCATCAAGCTCAAACTGGGCAAGATCGAGCGCCGTATCGCCGTCAACCACAAGGCGGAATTCAGCTACGACGAAGCGCTGGTGGAAGCGGTGCTGGCGCGCTGCACGGAAGTGGACTCCGGCGCCCGCAACGTGGACAACATCCTGAATGGCAGCTTGCTGCCGGAAATCGCGGAATCGGTATTGGCCCGCATGGCGGAAGGTGCGGCGATCAGCAAGATCAAGGTCAGCGCCAACAAGCAGGGCCAATTCAAATACACTGTGAAATAAGTCGGTGAGCGTGGCGCGGATGGGTCAGCTGAACAAGGCACGCAACCGCGCCAGCTCTGCGGCTTCGGCGCGGCTCAGGTATTCGTCGTCGTCAGCCCAGGCGTCATTGTCCGAGAAGGTTTCCTCGCGCTCCGCCATTTTCTCGAGTTCGAGCTTGGTCTCCAGCTCCCGCAATCGATCCCTGAGCTGACCTAACCGCACTTCAATGCTGACTTTCAATGCTTGCAATTCGAGCGGAGAAATGCGCCTCGTGCCGAGCATCAGCCCAGCGTTAATTTTAATCAGGTTGGAGATGGTCTCCAGGCCGTCGGGCGTGTAGATATCCCGATCAAAATTCTCCACTGGGACGGAGTAGTAGAGCTTAATGCCTGATATGGAGCGGTTCGCCGCCATTGACCCTGTTAATCCTCCTACCGGAGCCTGCTCAAGCTGGCTACTGCCGGCAAGGTGCTGATAGCGCTGTTTCTGGCCATCTGGCGCCATACCCGGCTTCAGTCCAGGGCCCATGAGTTTGTTCCTGACGGCTTTTACGCTGTAGCCTGCTTCGATCAAATTTAAGACGCCATCTGAATCAATAAATGATACGTCGACATCTTCTTCGACCTTGCTTCCGAGGGACGTGGACTCGGAATACTTCGCGCCGCTGAAGATTTGCTCTCCCTGCTCGGCGCCGATTGCGGCGGCATTGATCAATGTCTCCAACTCGCCATTGACGCCAAGTTGCGTCGTAATGAAGCCATTGAGCACGTCGGTTGCATCACCGGTAAGATATTCCTCCGGTGCCAGCTCCCACACCGTTGTAAACGCCTTGGACAGCATATCCTGCACGCCAGCGGGTGTGATGTCGGCACCCAGCAAGGGCTGTATGGCTTGTAGCAGCTGGATGGTCTTCGCCACCATAGGTGCGTGTCCTGTAACCTGGGCTAATGCCAGCTTGTATTTGAACTCCCATCCCGGCAAGCCAGTGAAGAAAGAGTCGATCACGGCATCACCAGGATTAGCAACCTGCTTGACGAACTGAATCCGCTTTAATACCGTAAAATTGGTCGACGTATCTGACTTGAGACGGTTGAGCAATTTCTCCCGGCTCTCAAAAGTACTGCCGTCAAAATCGTTGAGGTAGACCATGAGATCTTCTGGCGGGATTTTCTTGCCCTCCCGGGTATTCTTGATGTTATCGAATACCTCCTTGACCGTCATGGTGTGATTGACGACGGTCGCCTTGCTGTCGAAGTCTACCCAGTTGCTGAAGGTGAAGACGCACTGGATAGTCTGGCTGGCGCCGCCGGCCTGCGCCATACGCTGAAGCGCCTGTAATCGACCATTTTGCGGGCTGTGGTCGGCGGTGTTTTGCCGCTGACGCTGCGAGGCCGCGTGCGAACGTTGATCGGAAAAGGCTGCCGACGGCTCGACCGCCAAACCGCGCAGGCTTCGTTGCTGCACAACTTGGGGCTGCATATTGCGTTGACGACCGCGTGCCATTGCCTGGCGCATTGAACTGACTGCACTCACCTGGGCCTCGCATTGGGATTCTTCACGCGCCCAGCTTAATAGCATTGCGGGGTTACGGTAAGTGTCGTTACCGTAACAGAGCGGCCGCCTGGCCGCGTTATGATTCGCCCTGGATCCCCAGCAGTTCTTCGATGTGCGCCAGCGAGGCCTGGTCCTTCACCACGGAGCGCAGCCAGCTGTGCAGATCTTGTTCCGCCGCCGTAGCAGCTTTCTCTGCAAAGTAGGAGGCAGGGCTGTGCGGTTCGCTGCGGCGGAAGAATGCCGCCACGGCCCGCAGCTGCGCTACCGCCTGCGCGCGATTGCTGATCGCGCCCGGCTGGCCCAGCGTCGCACCACCGAGCGCGCCATATCCATCCGCCGCGCCGCCGGCTACTCCGCCGCTCGCATCCCACGCCCCACTGGCAGCGGCTCCGGCGCCTGCATTGCCATTTGCCCCCGGCCCGTTGCTAGCCTGCTGCGGCGCCGGCATGGTATGCAGCATCGATTTCACCGCATCACGCGCTGCGGAGAAGCCCGGGCTGTCATTGCCCAGCCGCGCGTCGGCCACGCGCTCCAGCTGTTCCAGCGCCTCGATGCAGAACTGCGCATCGGCGCGGAACGCCGACGCAAACTGCGCCGAGTTATTGCGCTTGGCGGTTTCCATGTCCGCCAGTCGCGGCGCGCGGTTCTGCAGGGCTTCGTCGCCGCTGCCCGCGCGCTTGCGGGCTTCTTCAAAGTCGATGCTGGAGTAGTCGCCGTTCTCGGTCAGGGCGATCTCGCGCACCAGCGCCGGCGTGCGCGCCAGTATCCAGGCCAGGTTGCCGATGCGCTGGTCGTTGTCGCCATCCTCTGCCTGCGGATACAGGCCGCGCTCCCAGTACTGGTCGCACAAACCGGCCAACAGAAGAAATCCTTCGCCCAGGCCGCGCAACTGATGCACGCGCGCACCAGCCTCGGTCAGCCAGACGCCAAGACGCAGATCCTTGCTGGCGGTTTTCAGCAAATGCGCGCAGCGCTCTACCACGAACGGCCAGTCGGCCTCCTTTAATTCAGTCACCCACTCGCCCTGGTCCAGCGAGGGATCATCAAATTTGCGCGCCTGCGCGATGGCGTCCAGTTCAGGGGAAAACGATAGGTCGCCACCAGCCGGCTGGCTATCGGAAATCGGTTCTAAAAGCTCTGGTGCGGAATACATGGTGTCCTCTCACTGTGCCATGCGGAATTCAATGCGGCGGTTGCGCGCGCGGCCTTCTGCGGTGTCGTTGCTGGCGATTGGCCGGTCCGGCCCTTGGCCGCTGGCGGTCAGCAGGTCGGCGTTGATACCGTGGCTGGCCAGGTAGGCCTTGACCGCCTCCGCGCGGGCCTGGCTCAGGCCCTGGTTGGTGGCGCGCAGGCCGGCGCTGTCGGTGTGGCCGATGATGTCGACCTTGCGGTTACTGAGCTTGCGCAGCGCCGCCGCCATTTCATCGAGAATGGCCTTGCCGGTTGGCGTCAACTCGGCCTTGCCGCTCTCGAATTCGACGATCCGGTTGGCCAGCGCGCTATCCAGCACGCCCTGGTCGGCGGCCGAGACGCGCAGGCCGTTATTGACGGTGTAGGTTGGATTCAGGCTGGTCGCGATATTGCTGGCGATGCGCTGGCGTACCGCTTCGTTGCCGACTTCACCGCGCAGGCTGACGGTGCTGCCATCAATTTTCAACTGGCCGCGGCTGATTTGTTTCAAGTCCGGCGTGAGCAGCTTTTGCACGTAGCTGTTCCAGTTGGCCGGCGTGGCCACCTTGTCGATCGAGATTTGGTCTACCACCTTGTCGGCGCCGTAGACTTCGCGCAGCTTGGCCAGCACGGCGGCTTTGCTGGCTTCATCGGCCACGGTGCCGGCGGCCAGTACTTGCCCCGGTTGCGGTGCGTTGGCCTGCGCGCCAACGGCGCCGGCAGCCAGTAGCAAGCTTGTCAATATGAGAGTACGCATGATTCAGGTTCCGATAAACGCCGCGCTGACCGATTCCAGCGCGGACTTGAGTGACAGGGACGGTTGCGACAAGTAGGTCGACAGCTTGTTGACGGCGTAGTCGCTGTCAGCTTGTTCTTCCACCCAGTCCGATTGTTCAAACGCGATATGGCGATCCGCCGCCGCGTGCGGATCCATGATGGCGTGCAGCGTGGCCGGCGTGGCGCCGCTGAAGCCGACCAGCAGCACCGGCTGTTCGCGCAGGCGCGTGAGGAACAGCGCCAGTTCAAAGTCGGCACGTGCCAGGAAGGGCGTGATCAGTTGCAGCCAGAACGAGGCCACCAGGTTGCGGTACATCGGGTCTTGCGGCAGCGGCAGCAGCAGGGTCTTATCCAGCCGGCTGGAGCTGCTGGCCAGCACCGGTTGCAGCAGCATGCCCAGTGCCAGCAGCACCTGGCGCGACGAGCCCCGGAAGCCGGCTTGCGCCAGCATGGCATCGAGGCCGCCGACAGTTTGCAGTTCCAGGAAGTCGTCGAAGCTGGCCTGGTAGGCGGCGCTGCGCAGATCCAGTTCGACCGCCTCGCTGGCCGCCAGTTGCAGCGGCACGGTGGGGTCGCCGGCGTTGACCACGCTGGTGCTCAGTGCCGCCAGCCGGTTCCACAGGCGGTTGAACACCATCGGCGCGCTGGCGACGAAGGCGGACGGCTCCGGCACTTCTACGCTGCTGGTCATCAGGAAGGGGAAGCGGCGCGACGACTGGTCGCTGCTGGCGACGATGTGGCCGGCGATCGCGTGCCGCCGGCGCGGGCCGACAAAAGCAAAATGCAGCGGCGCGACGGCGTCGTAATTGAGCTTCCAGCGGGCGTCGGCACTCATCAGATCCATGGCCTGGGCCAGCCAGTCGTCCAGCACTTTGATCAGGGCAGGGCTGTCGCCGCCTTTCACAAAGTCGCCGCGCCCCGGCACTTTGCCGAAGTAGCCGATGTTGGCAACAGTGGCGCCGCGGCTCATGGCTGGGCTCCCGCAGTGCGGATGGCGCCAGTCGCTGGCGGCGCCGGCATGGTGGCCGGGGCCGGGCCGCTTGGCGGCGCAGGCGGCGTAGATGGCTTAGATGGCGCAGCCGGGGCAGCATTCGGCACCGGCGCTGCTGCCGGGGCGCTCGGCGCAGGCGGCGCGGCGGCCGTCACCGTGTCCGGCAGGCGCAGGCGCTTGAAACCGGCCGACGCCGGTGCGGCTTGCGCCTGCACTGGCGGCGGCGTGGTGCCGACGATTTTCAGGTTGGCGGTCACCGCCACGCCGGCGTTATCCCAGGTCAGTTCGAACGCGCCATTGTCCTTGCGCTTGCGCTTGGCCGCGTCGATCATTTTCTTCAGGCCGAAGTGGCCCGGCTCGTTGAACACCACCACGCTGCGGCCTTCCGGCGTAATGGCGGTGATCTTCGCGCCCGGTACACCGGCGGGATTCGGCCATGCCATGTGCACCCAGGGCTGCGGCTGGCCGCGCCAGCGCAGGGCCTGGCCATCGATCTCGATGGTGAACTCGGTCGCACTGACCGCGCCCAGCGCCTGCAAATCGAAATTGGTCTGCCCCTCGCCGCCGCTGGATGCGGCCGCATTGGCGACGCCATTGGCGGCCAGCGGCGCAACCCAGCCAGGGAAGCTGGCCACCACCGGCGGCGCCAGATTGATGCCCATATTGGCCCAGGTACGCGTGCTCACCGTGTCGCCACGGCGCACCACCAGCGGACCAAGCGTGGTGTTAAAGAACTTGGCGATCGCACCGTCCGGGCCGAACACCACGCCGATTTCGGCATTGCTGGCTTCCGCCCTTGACTCGGTGGCAAACGGGTACTTCATCGCCAGCGTCTGGCGGAACGGCTGCAGCACCTGCGCCGCCCATACCTTGTTGATCTCCACCTCGGCCGGTTGCACGATCACGGCGAAGCTCTGGATCAGCGGACGCACCAGCAGCGGGCGGATGGCGGCTTTCTGCGCGTCGGTCATCCCGGTCAGCATTTGCTCGTCCACGTATTTCAGCGCGTCGGCCAGCTCGGAGCCGCTGCCGTCCAGCGTTTGCTGCATCAGCTGTTTGGCGCCAGGGCCGGGATCGCCCTGATTCTTGATCTGATTGAAGCGGCCGCGCAGCCTGGATAACTGCTCCATGTAGCCGCGCATCAGCGACGCATCCTTGTCCTTGGCCACCACCAAGCGCGCCACGCCGGAGAATTCGCGGCCCACGGGGCCCAGCGGCAGGGCGGCGTTCTGCACGCCGCCGCTGACATTGATATTTACCTGCGACGGTTTCTGGCGCAGGATGGTCTCCTTGAACCAGCCGGTCACGCCGCGCTGGGCGTGTTGCAGGCCGGCGTCCAGCAGCGACGGATTGTCCCACGAGGTTTGCTGGTAGACGCTGTTCATCAGCTTATTCAGCGGCGAGGTTTGTGGATCGCCCAGCCGGTTCATGGCGCCTGCCGCCTGGTCGAAGTTGGACAGCTCGCGCACCGTCACGCCCTGCACGAACTTCTGCCATTCGCGCGCGTAGTCGTTCTTGTACAGGTCGACCAGCGATTTCTGGATTTGCTCCGGGCTGCCTTCCAGCGTCAGGTCGTCCTTGGAAGAGGTTTTCAGCACCCAGTCCGCGCTTTGCAGCTCGCGGTTGGCCGCTTCGCGGAAGGCGTCCTGCACGAAGCCCTGCCACGCGGCGCGGGTAAAGCTGCCCGGCACGGCATAGCTGCCCAGCACCAGCTCCTTGTCCTGGTCGCCGACGATGGAGGCCACCGTCACCGCCGGGAAGCGGGTAGCGGCGCGCGCCTTGACGTCGGCGTACACGCGCTCGCGCGCCGGCATGCCGCGCACCACGCGGCGCAGGTTGTCGCGGGTCTGGTCGACCAGCGCCAGGCGGTTGTCGATCTGCGGCCAGGAGGTATCGTTGACCTGCGCCAGGTAGAACGAAATCATGCGCTCGGCGCTGCGGATCAGCTGCTCGCGCGGCATGCTGCCACGGTTGGTGTCCAGCCATACGCGCCAGTAGCGGGTGATCTGGTCGTTCAGGTGGCCGGCCTCGGCGCGCGATTTATCGCCCAGCATCAGGTAGGTCTTCAGCGCGTTGTAGGCGTCTTCGGCATCGGTGGGCGACGCATCCTTGAACTGTAGCGCGCTGTTGTTGATGGCGGCTGCCGCTTCGGCCTGCGTTGCGTTCGGCGGCGCGGAGTTGCTGCCATTGGCGGCGGCGCTGACTGGGCGCGCCATCGGCTGCAGCTGCGCGGCGTTGTTGTTGACTTCCGCGAGGAAGGCTTCGAGCGTCTGGCCGACCGGCTTCAGCATCACTTCGCGTACGCCGTTGAAATATTCCTCGCGCAGCTTGCGATCCAGCAGCGTGCCTTGGTACAGGCCGAGGCTCAGCGACAGTGGCCGGTTCTCTTCATATTTATCCAGTTGCTCGATGCGATCCTGCAGGATCTCCAGCGCGGCAAAGCGCGATTGCAGATCCATGGCTTTTTCCTGCACCTTGATGGCCTGATCGAGATCCGCCTGCACATTGGCCACCAGCTGTCGGTTGTTCATGTACGACCAGCTCCAGCCGGCCAGCGCCACGCCGGCAAAGGCGGTGGCGGCAAAGAAGGCGATATAGCGCATGCGCATCTTGGCCGGGCTGGCGTATTGCGCCACCAGATCCTTGTCGGCGAAGATCACTTTGCGGAACAGGTTAAGCAGGAAGTAGCCCTGCTGCTGGTGGGCTTGCTCGTGCTCGGATGGTTTCAGTTGCAGGTCGAAGCGCTGCGCCACGCGTTGCGACGAGGCCGACACGGTTTCGCCTTCCTGCAGCGCGCTGGTGAAGTAGAAGCCGCGGAATACCGGCTTGAACTGGAACGGGTTTTCTTCAAACAGCGTGGCGATGAAGGTGCGCAGCGACGGCTTGATCGAGCTGAATTCCAGTGGGAAGGTGAACACGCCGGGCGGCATGCGCTCGCGCCATTGCAGCGCCATGTTGGCGGCGCTGAGGTCTTTCAGGCCCTCATACAGTTCATCGAAGCGGGCGTCGAACTGGTTCAGCACGTCCTCGCCGCTGGCGTCGCGGTTGTAGGGCAGGGTGGCGCCCCAGACCTTGTCGCGCTCACCGCGCTCGCTGTCCTGGAAGAATTCATTAAAGCCGGTGATCAGGTCGGCCTTGGTGAACAGCACGTAGACCGGCGCGTGCACGGCCAGCCGCTCGGTCAGTTCCTGCACGCGCTGGCGCAGGTTCTTGGCCAGCTGGATGGCGAATTCGGGGCGGTTGCGGGTCAGTTCCGCCACGCTGACGGCGATGATGATGCCGTTGATCGGCGCTTTCTTGCGGTATTTTTTCAGCAGGTCGAGGAAGCCGAACCACTCGGCGCGGTCGTCGTCGAGCACCGAGTAGCGGCCGGCGGTGTCGAGCAGGATGCCGTCGGTGGTAAAGAACCAGTCGCAGTTGCGGGTGCCGCCCACGCCTTGCACGATTTTGCTGTCGGCGAACGGGAACTGCAGGCCGGAGCTGGCGATGGCAGTGCTCTTGCCGGCCGCCGGATTGCCGATGATCATGTACCACGGCAGTTCGTACAGCGCGGCGTTGCCGGAGGTTTGCCCGAGCTTGGAGTTTTTGATGGTGCTGATGGCGTCCAGCATGCGCGTGCGCAGCGCCTCGGTTTCCTGGCGCGTGGCCGGATCGGCTTTCACCGGCTTGTTGGCCTGCTGCTCCAGCATGTCGCCCAGGCCGCCGGCGGCGCGCTGGGTCTTGCGGTAGCGCCAGTACCAGATGGCGGCGCCGAACAGCAGCGCCACCGCCAGGATGGTCCACGGCACGGCGGGCGGCCATTGCAGCAAGGCGCTGGCGATGAACAGCAGCGCGGCAAAGGCCAGCCAGCCGATGACGATCAGCGTGCGGCGTTGGATCAGGAATAGCCAGAATTTTTGCATCATGATAGGGCTCGGTTGCTTGGTGTGGTCAAGCCGGGAGCGCGGGGCGCAATAGCGCGGCGCAGCGGCGGTAAGGATCTTCATTGCTGATACAGAGCACGGGACCGCCGCGGTCCTGTGCTTCGGCATCGGCCACCGCCAGCGCGGTGAGCCAGGTGGCATCGCCGCAGCTGCCGCAGCTGGCGCCGATGCTGGCGAGGTCGGCGCCGGGATCGAGCTGCGGCGTGACGGCGGTGAGCATGCGCATCAACTCCGTCACGCGGCTGGTGCGGTGGCCGGTGTCGGCGGTGACGGCGGTAATCGCGCCGCCATCGACTTGCGCGGCTTGCAGTACCGCGCTGGCGGCGCTGGACAGGCTGGTGTCGGTGTCGCGCTGGGCGCTGTCGGCGCCGCTGCTGCGCTGGCCGCTGTCGAGCGCCTGCAGCAGGCTGCCGCCCTGGTCGCGGCCTGCCAGCAGCGCCGCCTGGGCAGCATCGGCCAGCAGCAGGCCGGCCGCCCCCTCGCCGGGGATGCGGCCTTGCGGCTGGTGGGCGGTAAATAGTGCGTTGTCGTTGGCCAGCCGGCCGATGCCGGTATCGCTCAGGTGCGAGCCGGCGGCAATCACGATGGCCAGGCAGGGCTGGCGCGCGTCAGCGCAGCGCGCCAGCAGGCCGGCCAGCACTTGCGCCGCGTCGGCAGGCTGCGCCGCCTCCGGCGCAGCGCTGGCGAGGCGCTCCGATGGCCAGCCGGCCTCGGTAGCGACTGCGCGCAGCCATCGTTCTGCCAGGTGGCGCTGCGGCGCCTGCCATTCAGGCGGCCACACGGTCAGCAATTGCAGGGCCGGCGGTGGCGGCAGCGGCGCGGCGTCCGGCGGCAGGCGGTGTTGCTGGCGTTCCTGCTCTTGCTGCCACCATGGCGCTAGCTGTTGGTGGCTGGCCGCCAGCGCCGCCAGTTCCGCCAGCACCGCAGTGGCGGCGGCCAGGGCGCGCCACTGCGCCAGGTCAAAGCGCGGGTCGTCCAGCGCCTGCGCGCTGCGCCATTGTTCAAGCTCGGCGCGCAGCGCGGCATCGCCGGCATCGGCCAGGCGCGCGGTCAGGATGGGATAGCCGTCATCGTCGTACAGTTCCTTGTCCAGCTGCGGGCGGGCGCGGTTGGCGGCCAGCGCGGCGCGCAGTTCCGCCACCGACGCGCCGTGCGGCGTGCGCACGGCGATGCCTGATTGAATCATAACGCCGA